>NZ_JACXAC010000009.1 GCF_014699055.1 Hymenobacter armeniacus | reverse complement strand
AACTTGACCCGGTACTGGTTGTTGCCCAGCGAGACGTAGGTCATGTCGCCGCCCAGCAAGTGCGACGCCCGCGCTTCTTGCGCACTGCCCAAGAGCAGGCCACACGCGAAGAGCAGCAGGGTGAAGGAGTGTAAGATTTTTCTCATGGGTGAAAAAGAGGGGTGAAAGGGAGTGAAAAAAGACACTTGAGGGTGGTTCCGACGAATCGGCGAACCAAGATAGAGGTAGAAAAGCCCAAAGGCAAAATATGCCTCCGAAATGCCCTTCTACCGCAGCAAATTAAGGGCCAAACTTCACAAATTTTTGACGAAATGGAACTTATTTGTGATTTTTATTTAGGTTCCAACCCCGTTCCACATGGTCCGCCTGTGGGCGCAGTGCGCACCGCTTTGAAAAACCCATGAGCGGCAGCAGGGCACATCAGCCACGAAAAAGGCACTGACCGCGCGGGTCCGCACCTAGTGGTCGCAAGGCAATTTTTGGGTACCAAAGTGCTATTCCGCACATTCATGCGCTTTATTTGTCGCCACGGTAGCTCCTACAGCGCATAGCCGACTGGTGCCAGTTGTGCCCTCTCCAGCTTTTTGCCTACATTACACTACCAATAAGGTCGGCATTAGCACGCTGGCCATCCAAACTTCGTCATACTCCACCCGCATTTTTTACCTTTTTCCCTTCACCCATGAATACACCTTTACATGTAAATGCACGGCGGCGCGGCCCCTTGGGCTGGGCGCTGCTTTTGTTGGCAGCCCTGCTGCTCAACCGACCCGCCCAGGCTCAAACTGTTGACACCTATGCGCTTGCGCCCAGCGCGGGCACGTTCACGCCGCTGCCCGCCACGGCCACGGCCGTGACCACCATCAGCAGCGACGACGCCATCACCGGGGCTATTCCGCTGGGCTTCAACTTTGTGTTTGACGGCGTTACGTACACGCAGGTGTACGCCAACTCCAACGGGTGGATTTCCTTCAACGCCTCGGCTCCGGCCAATGGCACGGCGGCGTATAGCAATGCCCTGGCCACGGTGAGCGCGGCCTCGCGGCCCCTGGTGGCGCCCTACTGGGATGACCTGGACGGCGTGAACGGCACGGCTTCGTACCAGACCACGGGCACAGCCGGCAGCCGCGTCTTCACGTTTCAGTGGCTGAACTGGCGCCAGCACAGCGCCACGGCGGCGCCCCAGCTGTCTTTTCAGGTGCAGCTGGTGGAAGGCACCAACGTGGTGCGCTTTGTGTACCGTCCCGAGCCGGCGGCCATCACCAGCACGGCTTCCATCGGCCTGGCCGGCGCGGGCACGGGCAGCGGCTCGTTTCTGTCGCTGAACAACACGAGCGCGGCGCCAGTGGCCAGTTCCACCACCGAAACCAGCAACATTGCCACGGTTCCGGCCGCGGGCCAGACCTACACCTTCACCCCACCCGCGCCTGCGGCCTGCCCCGCCCCGCGCAGCCTGGCGGCTACCGTGACCAGCAACTCGGCGGTGCTGACCTACGGCGTATCCAACACGCCGGCGGGCCCCTTCACCATTCTGTACGGCCCCACTGGCTTCAACCCGGCCTTGCCCGCCTCCACTACCAACGTGTATTCGACGGCCACGGCCACCGGCACCACACTCACCATTACCGGCCTGACGCCCCTAACGGGCTACCAGTTCTATGTGACGCAAAACTGCGGCGGCACAGCCGGCAGTAGCACGCGCTCCAACGCGGGCAGCTTCACGACGGCGGCCGTGGCGCCGGCCAACGACGACTGCGCCGGCGCCATCAACATTCCGGTTCAGTTTGGGGGTTGCACGGCGCCCACCATGGGCAACAACACGGCCGCCACGGCCTCGACGGGCGCCCCGGCGCCCACGAACTGCACCACGGGCGGCGGCACGGCCGACTACCAGGGCGGCGACATCTGGTTTAAAGTGACGGTACCGGCCACGGGCACCGTGACGCTCGAAACCTCGGGCACGGGCGGCCCCGTTACCGACACGGGCATGGCCGTGTACTCGGGCACTTGCACCACGCTCAACCAGATTGAGTGCGACGACGACGACAGCCAGAACGGCCTGTTCTCGCTCATCGCCCTTACCGGCCGCACGCCCGGCGAAGTGCTCTACGTACGGGTGTGGGAGTATGGCAACGACACGTTTGGCCCCATTGGCGTGTGCGCCACGTCGCCGTCGAACTGCGCCGTGCCCACCGGCCCCGCCGCCAGCAACCTCACCAACACGACGGCACAGCTGACGTGGACGGCGCCCGCCGGCACGCCCGGCACCTACGACGTTGAGTATGGCCCGCAGGGCTTTACGCCCGGCACCGGTACTTCGGTCACCAACATTTCGGGTACTACCACCACGCTCACCGGCCTCACTCCTAGCACGACTTACTGCTTCTACGTGCGCCAGAACTGCGGCTCGACCAATGGCAGCAGCACGTTTGTGGGCCCCATCTGCTTCACCACGCCGCTCACGGCCCCGGCCAACGACGAGCCCTGCGGCGCCATCACCCTGGGCACGACTACCATCACGGGCTCCAACGTGGGCGCCACCACCAGCCTCCAGAACGGCATCAACGTGCCGGCCTGCGCTCCGGCCGCCGTACCCAAGGATGTATGGTACGCCTTCACCGCCACCGCCACCACCCGCGCCATGACCGTCACGGGCACGGCCGCCGGCTCGGTGCGCGTGTACACGTCGCCGAGCTGCTCGGCTGGTCCGTTCACGCAAGTGTTCTGCCAAGCTGGTCCCGGCAACAACCAGAACGTGGGCCCCATCAACATCACGGGCCTGACGGTGGGCACGCGCTACTACGTGGCCATCAGCGGCTACGGCAGCTCCGACACGCCGGGCACCTTCACCATTGCCGGCACGCCCACGGCTACCCGCGCCCAGGCCGACACCGAAGCCCTGCTGGTGTACCCCAACCCGAGCAACACCGGCCAGCTCACCCTGCGCCTCAGCGGCCCCACCGGCACCGGCCAGGCCACGCTGCTGAATGCGCTGGGTCAGACCGTGCGCACCCAGGCCTTGAACGGCGCTGCCGAGCAGACGCTCTCGACCCGCCACTTGGCTGGCGGCCTCTACACGCTGCGCGTGACCGTGGGCGAGCAGGTGCTCACCCGCAAAGTGGTGCTGGAATAGCCTCCGCGTTGTTTCATCTCAAAAAGCCCCGGCGAGTGCCGGGGCTTTTTTTGTGTTGGTACCGGCGAGTTGGGGCGGGCTATTCTACCACCAGCCGGCGCGTGGCGCGCCCGGCTGCTCCTTCGGCTTCTACAAAATAGGTGCCGGCGCGCAACGCGCTCAGGTCCAGCGCGGCAGTGAGGGAACTAGGGCGAATGGCGGCCACAGAGCGCCCCAGCACGTCGCGAATGGTGAGGCGCGTGGCCGGCGCCGCCAGCCGCACCGTGGCCGAGCGCTGGGCCGGGTTGGGAAAGACGTCGAACGAGAAGCTTGCTTCGGGCCGATTGGCCGTTACAAACGAACGGTTTTCGAGCACTAGGATGCGGTCATCGGTGGCGGCAGGGTTGCCTATCTGGCCGCGCAGGTTGCTGGTGCCCACGTACACTTTGCCCGCGGGCGACACGCAAATGGCGCGCAGCCGGCCAAACTGGCCCGCCAGGTAGTCGGTGCGCCCGGTGATGGCGGCGCCCGCCGCGTCCAGCGGCAGTTGCAGCAGGCGCTGGTCTTTGAGCACGGCCAGCAGCAAGCTGCCGCGCCAGCCGGGGATGGCCGGGTGGTCATAGTAGGCCAGCCCGGCCGGCGCGATGGTGGGCGTCCAGGTATAGAGCGGCTCGCGCACGTTGTTGGCGGCGCAAAAGGTTCTTTCGGCGGCCAGGTTGCAATAGCCTTCCACGTCGGGCCAGCCGTAGTTGCGGCCGGCTTCAATCTTGTTAATCTCGTCGTCGTTGTTGGGGCCGTGCTCCGAGCTGTAGAGGCTGCCGCTGGGCAGGCGCACCAGCCCCTGCGGGTTGCGGTGGCCCAGCGTATACACCAGGCTGTTGGGCGTCGGGTTGTCGGCCGGCACGGTGCCGTCGAGGTTCATGCGCAGGATTTTGCCGTTGAGCGAGGTCGGGTTTTGGGCCAACGACGCCTGGGAGGCATCGCCGGTGGTCACGAGCAGCGTAAGGTCGGGCAGAATGAGCAGGCGCGAGCCGCTGTGCGTGTTGAAGGCCGTGATGCCGCCCAGCAGCACGAGCGGGGCCGTCAGGGTGTTGGCCGTGGCCGAGTAGGTGTAGCGCACCACTTTCTCCTTGAGGCTGCCGGCGTCGGTGTAGTTGTACACCACGTACACGTAGGGCGAGGTGGCAAACTGCGGGTGCAGCACCATGCCCAGCAGGCCGCTCTCGCTCACGGTCGTCACGTCGGGCAGGGTGAGCAGGGGCAGCACCTGCCCCGTGGTCGGATTGATGCGGCTGATGCGGCCGTAGCGTTCCGTGGCCCACAAGAAATTATCAGGGCCCCACACCAGCTCCCACACCACGTCGAGGTTGGTGGCCACGGCCGAGACCGTGACGGTGGTGGCACCCACGGCAAAAGTGCTGAGCGCCGGCGCCTGCCCGGCCGCCGCCAGGGGCGCCGCGCCGGCCCAGGCGGCCAGCACAGCAAAGCGTAGCGTTTTCATAGTAGTTGGTTGAGTAATAAGGTGAAGATAAGCAAGTGATGGCCTGGAGTTGCTAACGCAGCAGCCCGGCCGCTGGATGTGCAACCGCTGCCAACGGCCGCGAGTTTGTAGCTTGCCGCCCTTGCTTACTTCCTTCGCCTTTTGCCGCTCATGCCTGACTTCATCACCGAAACCCGGCCCGATGGCTATTTCCTCAGCACCGACCCGGCCCGGCTCGACGTGGCCGCCGTGCACCGGTGGCTGAGCGAAGAATCGTACTGGGCGCGGCACATTCCGCGGGCCACCGTGGAGCGCGCCATTGCCCACTCCCTAAACTTTGGGCTGTATGCGCCCGACGGCAGCCAGGCCGGCTTCTGCCGCGTGGTGACGGACCGGGCCACGTTTGCCTGGCTCTGCGACGTGTTTGTGCTGCCCGCGCACCGCGGCCAGGGCCTCTCCAAATGGCTGGTGAGCCGGATGCAGGCCCACCCCGACCTGCAAAACCTGCGCCGCCACCTGCTGGCCACGTACGACGCGCACACGCTCTACCAGCGCTTTGGCTACGAGGCGCTCGACCGACCCGACCGGTGGCTGGAAATCAAACAAGCTAACCCCTACGGCTAAGCGTTGCCCCGGCTTTGATGCCGCCTACACGGTATCGGTGAAGCTTCGCTGCGTGCGATTGAAAATAACGACGCCGAGCAGCAGGATGACGACGGTTAGCAACGCGCTCAGCGCCAGGCCGTGCCAGCTAAACGTGCCTGAGCCCAGGAAGCCGTAGCGCAGCGTTTCAATGATGGGCGTGATGGGGTTGGCCTGCAGCAGCCACCGGTAGTGCGCCGGCACGCTCGACACCGGATAGATGACCGGGCTGGCGTACATCGCCAACTGAATGCCAAAGCCGAGAAGCACGGCCAGGTCGCGGTACTTGGTGGTGAGCGCGCTGAACACCATGCCAATGCCCAGCGAGAGCAGGCCCATGAGCCCCACCAGCACGGGCAGCAGCAGCAAGTAGGCATTGGGGTGTACCGTATTGGTATTCACCCAATAATACCCCCATACCGCCAGAAACAGCGCAAACTGCACGGCAAAACGGATGAGGTTGGAGAGCACAATGGACAGCGGCATGGCCAGCCGCGGAAAGTACACCTTGCCGAAAATGGCCGCGTTGTCGCGAAAAACGGCCGCCGTCGCGGTGAGCGTTTGGGCAAAGTAGTTCCAGATGGTGACGCCCGAGAGGTAAAACAGCAGTGCCGGCAAGCCGTCGGTCGAGAGCCGGGCGATGTTGCCGAAAATGACCAGGTACATGAGCGTCGTAAGCAGCGGCTGCGCCACTATCCAGATGGGGCCCAGAATGGTCTGCTTGTAGGAAGCCACAAAATCGCGGCGCACAAACAGCATCACCAAGTCGCGGTAGCGCCACACGGCCGCCAGCCCCAATTGGAACAAGCCCTCTTGTGGCTCAATGATTTCGGTCCAGTAGGTGGGCTCTTCGGCCGCGGGCGAAGACGCCGGAGGCGTGCTAATATCTGTATTCACGTAGAGACGAAGTAGTTCGTGTCGGCGAGGCGCATCGGCCAAACCCGACAAAGAGCAGTGTGGCGAAGTGCTTAGGTTGACACTTTGCGGGTGCCGGCCAAGGCAAGCGTGGTGACGTCTTTCAGCAACACCATGTCGACGATTACATCCGATTGGTTGCCCAGCCGGGCGTCGACGCCCTGACATGGACAGATGTAGAACTCCAGCCCCAAACAGGAAGCCAGTCGCAAATAACACGGGTCGCTGTATTCCCTGTTGTGAATTTCCACAACCCGGGCCGTATCGGGCAGAAACAGCAGGTTGGTCATGTTGGCGCCGTGCACGGCCAGCAACACCTCTGTCTCCTGCATCAGCCGGACTTGCTCCAGCAACGTCAGGTGCTCAAAATACACCTTTTCGAAGCCTTCCTGCTGCAGCCACGCTTCCACTTCCGGCTCGTTGAGCAAGTTGCGCGGGAAGCCCGCGGCCCGCGCCGCGTACACCCGCCGGAACGCGCGCCCTGGCTCGAGGCACAGGGCCTTGAGCAACTCCTGCCGCACCTGCCGCACCAGCTCGGGGCGCTGGGTGAGCGAGGCGGCCGTGAGGTCGGGCAGAATCACGGTTTGGGCGCTCAGTATTTGGCGGGGGTTGAGGGGTAGGTGGTCGGTGAAGCCCAGCAGGCGGGCGCTGGTCGCAATAAACTCCGGCACCGGGTGCAGCGCCGACACCCGCGGCAGCAACAGCTTCATGCCGGGGTACAGGCTACGCAGCACCAGCAACCGGGGCAAACTGTCAATCAGCCAGTGATAGTAATTTTCCGTCGACCATTGGTTGTGGCACACGGCAATTTCGGTGCCGCTCACTTTCACTTTTTCGCCCACCCACTGGCGCAGCAGCAGCGTGTCCTGAAACCGGCTCAAGAAACTACGGCGCACAATGCTGGGCTCGAAAAGCCGGAAATTGTTGAACACGGCACCGTCCCAGGTCACGTGCACGTTGCACAGGGAGTAGATGTGGTAGGGCTGGAAGTGCACCGGCAGCGTGAGACGGGCCACCAGGGCGCGCGTGAGCATGGCGGCATTGGCGGGCGGCGTGGGGCGGTAAGACGCCCGGGCCGGAAACGTTTTTTCCACCACTGCGCCCTGCCACCCCGGCAAGGACCTGGCAATCCGATTTACCAGGGCATCCCCGACGGCCTTTATCAACTTATACATACGTCAGGCAGTTAGGAAGGATTGGGGTGAGCGCAGGCGTTGTTGAAAGCCCCTCACCCGTTCGTAGTATGCCCGCACTTGGCCGTAGTGCCACACCATTTCGCGCATCACCACCAACGCGTGGCGCTGGTTCATCAAGGGCAGTCGGTTGTTGGCGAGCCAGGCGCGCACAAAGGCCGGCTGACATACGTTCTTGCACACCCCCCACGCGGCGTAGCCCAGGTCCTTGAGCAGGTTCACGGGCACGGAGCCGTCGGGCCGGCCCCACAGGGCATTGCGGTAGGCGTTGAGGCGGGGCGTGGCCCGGGCCGAAGCGTAAAACAGCCGGTCGCGGTAGTCCTCGCTGAGGCGAGCCGGCGCCATGTGGTGGCGCAGGTGCAGCCGCGACGAATACCACACCTCGTAGCCCAGCAGCTGGGCGGCGTAGCACAGCTCGTCGTCTTCGCCAGCGGTCAGGTTGGCTTCGCCCTGGCGGCCCGTAAAGAGGCTGGCAAACCCGCGGGCCTGCAGCCGCTGCCAGATTTCGGCGCGCACCAGCATGCCGGCCCCCCACAGCACGTTGCGGCCCACCGGCCCGTCGGCCAGCGGCGCGAAGGCGCCGCCCACGCGGTCGAGCTGCGGCCCCGAAGCGTAGCAGTGCTGAAAGTCCGGAAACCACGCCGGCGCCTCGCCGTCGAAGGTGGCCGTGTTGGGTCCGCCCAAAATGCCGATTTGCGGATGGGCCTCCAACAGCTCCACGCCGGTGCGCAGGTAATTGCGGTCGAGGCGGTTGTCGTCGTCGACGATGCAGGCGTAGCGGTACGACACGTGGTCGATGGCGCGTTGCATGGCCACTTTGTAACCCGGCCGGGGCTCGTGCAACTGCCGCAGCGGCGCGGGGGCGCCCAGCGCCTCCCAGGCGTCGCGCGCCAGCCGGGCGCTGCCGTCGGTGCTGGCATTGTCCACAAAAATGATTTCCCACGCAATGCCAGCTGGGTTTTCCTGCGCAGCCAAGCAGGCCAGCGTTTCAGCTAGCCGCGGCGCCCCATTGTAGGTGCACAGTAGAAAAGATACCCCCAGCTTATCCTCCAGCATAATTGCAATAATAACTTAAATACATTCCATAAATTGCAAACAAATGCGAGTTGTTTGCTAAGAATGGCAGCGGGGCGAGGGTAGATTTACCTCTAGTGGATACGCGGCCGCCTAAGAAAAGGCTTAGTCAAGCAGAGCCTGCAAGCGCCGCAGCATCCTGCGCTTGAGGTCGGTATAGCTACGATAGTTGGGCTTCACGGCCTGGCGGTGCAGCTCGCCATAGTAGGGCTTCAGGGTTTTCAAAAATTCGCCGCGGCGGTTGAGAACCTGTTGGCGGTATTCCGTGAATAGCGGCAGCAGGTCGGGCCGGTTGCCGAAGGTGAAACGGTTGTGGTAGGAGCTGATGACGTCGGGCGCCTTGATGTTGTAGTGGCTGAAATGGAAGAAGGCCAGCTCGGCGTTGCCGTTCACCCACCACTTGCCGGCGGCGTCGCGGCTTATCGTGCGCTCGTGCAGGTTCCAGTTGGCCACGTTGTAGCCGGGGTCGCGGATGATGTAGTACGACTCGAAGAACGTGGGAACGTAGTTCATCCAAATCTGGTCGTAAAACAGCCCTTCTTTGGCATTGCGAAAGCCGTACTGCAGGCAGCGGTCGGCCCACCAGTCCAGAAAGAAGGCCAGCTGCGGGTGCCGGGCCAGCGCCACAAACCCCAGGTTGAACACGCCGGTGGGCAGAATGTGTACGTCGTTGGGCCAGAACTCGTCGTCCACAGGCGTGAGCATGTGGGGCGTGAGCGTCACCATGGCCTGCTCCAGGCCCTGCTGCACGGCGGCCAGGGGCGCAAACACCTCAATGTCGGGGTCGAGGTAGATGGCCTGGGTAGCGCCCAGCTTGAAAAAGAAGTGCTGGAAATAATAGGGTTTGGCCGTGGTGCTGAGTTCGATGATGTCGAATTTCTGGCTCAGTTCCCGCGGGTCGGGCATGGCGATGTCGGTGACGGGCAGCACCGTGCAGCCCAGGGACGGGTAGTCCACTTGGTCAGAAAGCAAGTCGACGAGCCCGATGTACACCTCAAAATCGGGGTGATGGCGCTTAAAGGAATCAACCAACACCCCGGCCGAGCCTAAGTAATTGTTCGAGCAAATGGTGAAGGCAACTTTCATGGCCGGAGCAGCTGAGCAGAGAAGCAGAGAAATGGAAGGAACCGCCGGCGCAGATTGCGCACCAACGGGGGTGGGCCTCAGCGAGCCAGGAGTTTGGTGCGCTGGTACTTAAACCAAGCCCGCAACACTTTTTGGTACATGGCAGCATCGCGGTGCAGTTCCAATGACTTTTTAACCAGCCGGTACACCATGCCCCAGTCCTGGCTGCGCTCGGCCAGTTCGTAGGCCGTGGTAATGACGAAGTGCGCATAGAACTTGCCCGAAAAATCGGCCACCGCCTTGCGCTGCGCCGCCGGCACGTGTTCCTGAATGCGCCCGATTACCTGCACCATGTCGGTCACCAGCTCGCCCGACATGAGTTTAGTCCACGAGATGGACTGGCCGTGGCCCCGGTATTGGGCCAGCGTGTCGGGGGTGTAGGCGACGGGGTAGTGCCGGGCAATGCGCACCCACATTTCCCAGTCCTCGCCGTAGCTGTTGCCATAAAAGCTGCCCAGCTCCTCGTACACCCGGCGCCTGACCACGGTGCAGGCATACTGCAACTGCTGCTGCTTGGCCAGCCGCAACAGCCAGTCTTCCAGCAAGCCGTCCTCTTCAGCCAAGCGGGCCGGAATCCCGTTCAGCCGCCCGGCCTCGTTGATGTAGGCGTAGTGGCAGGCCGCCGCGCCCGCTTCGGGGTAGCGGTCCAGCAGCTCGCCCATTTTCTGGTAAAACCCGGTGGCCCCGGGCGCCACGGGCATCAGGCGGTCGTCGCCGTGCAAGATGTGGACGATATGGCCCCGCGCGCGATTGATGCAGGTTTCGAAGTTGCGAATGCTGCCCACGTTGCGCGGCTGCCGGAAGTAGCCCACCCGGCCGTGGCCGTGGGCTTCTACCAGCGCCTGCACGTCGGCATCGGTGCTGGCATCGTCCACCACCTCTATCTGCATCAGTTCCGGACCGGGGGCCTGGGCCAGCACGCTTTTCAGCGCATCGGGCAGGAAGGCCGCGCAGTTGTAGGCCGGAATCATCACCGACCAACGGGGCCGGCCGGGCAAATCAGGCAAGGGCGCTATAGCGGGTGGCGTTTGTGGATAACGCTCCGTATCAATATTGTTCATGCAGAGGGCAACAGCCGGCGCAGCGACAGGCAGGGATGGTAGGTCGACACACGAACCGCCCGGTAGCAGCACCAGCAGGTTGGGACATGGTACCGGGCAGCACAAAAGCTGCAGCGGTGCAGTGCCGTGCCGGAGCGGAAGACCTACTAAGCGGCTACGCGATGCCAAAAATACGACAATGCCCGACGCAAGGACGAATTATAGTGATTTATTATTTTTTTTTATTGCTTTTCGCAGGGAATACCGCAGCCAGTATGCCACATTTCGCACGCCGGCTATAAACTGCCCCGTGTCGAGGGCTAAGCGCGTAAATCCCAGCAGGCCACGCCCTACCTCACCGTGCTGCATGTAGTAGGCCGCATTCTCCAACCGGATATCGTTGAGCAAGGTTTGGTTCAGGGCCAGCAGGCCGGCATCGCCGAAAGCAGCGAGCAAGGGTTTGAGGTGCACGCGCAGCCGCTCCACGTTGGCCACCACGCGGGCGCGGTCTTGGCTGGTGCTGCGCGAGTGCACGCGCACCAACGTCTGGGTGCCGGGCAGGTCCTGGTAGTCAAACACCTGCCCGCCAGCCGCGCACCGCAGCCAGAACTCCCAGTCTTCGACGGCCCCCAGCCGCTCCGAAAACGCCCCCACGGCCTCGAACACCGACCGCCGCAACAAGGGCGCGTGAATGACCACCCGGTTTTCGACCAGCAGCGGGCGCAGCACCGCCGCCCCCGTGCCGTGCAGCGGCACAAACCACGCGGTGGTGTCCTGCATGTCGAACGAGCGGCTGAGCACGGCGGGCTCGCCGTGGCGGAAGTAGCGCACGTCGCCATACACCACGTCCACGGTGGGGTGCGCGGCCAGGTAGGCCAGCTGCGCCTCCAGCTTGCGCGGCGGCAGCAGGTCGTCGGCGTCCAGAAACTGAACGAATTGGCCGCGTGCCTCGCGCAGGCCGTGGTTGCGCGCCGCCGAGGCCCCCGCGTGGGGCCGGCCCAGGTAGCGGATGCGCGGGTCGCGGGCCGCGTAGTGGGCCGCTACGGCGGGGGTCGAGTCAGTCGAGCCGTCGTCTACCACCAGGCACTCCCATTCGGCGTGGGTTTGGGCCAGCACCGAGGCCAAGGCTTCGGGCAGCAGGGCGCCGTAGTTGCGGCACGGCACAATGATGCTTACCAGACTCATGCGGCGGGCGCTGAAGGTGAAGGACTTGGCACGCGCCAGCCCACGGCGCACTTGGCCAGCAGCTTTAGGCGGGCCATTGGGCCCAGCGGGTCCGGAAAGGGCTTGGGGGCCAGTAGCACCGGCCGCGCGTAAGCCCAGCCGTGGCGCTCAATGGCAATGACGGCCTCTTGCCAGGCCGCGGCAAACAGCTCCTCAAACCACGCAGCCGGGTAGGCCTGCAGCCGGGCGTTCTGGCTGGCTACGGTGCGCATGGTGGCCAGCAGCAGCTGCAGGTCGTGGGCGGTGCGCGGGCGAGTGGCGCGGTCCAGAATGCGCAGGTAGCCCTCCCACTCGGCGGGCGTGAGCTCAAAGCCTTTGTCGAGCAGCTGGCGGCGGCGCGTTTCGTTCACGCTGGCCAGGCGCTTGGCGGTGAGCACCTGGCTGGTTTGGGTGGGGTGCACGCGGTAGGCCAGTAAAGGCTCGGGCAGGTTGGCCAGCTGCGTCACCCGGCTCAGCTCGTACCACAGGCGGTAGTCTTCGGCGGGCATGGCGGCGGCGTCATAGCGCAGGCGGTGTTGGCGCACGATGTCCGTGCGCAGCAGCACAGTGGGGTGGCCAAAGGGGCTGCTGCGCAGCAGCCAGCGCCGGATTTCGGCATCGGTTTCGGGCACCGGCACTAAGCCCTGCCGGCTGCCAAACTCGCGGTAGGCCGTGCCGCACAGCCCAATTTCGGGATGGGCTTCGAGCAGGGCCACCTGCCGGGCCAGGCGGTCGGGGTCGGCCACGTCGTCGGCGTCCATGCGGGCCAGGTAGGGGCCGCGGGCCAGCTCCAGGGCGTGGTTGAGGTGGGCCACGTAGCCCACGTTGTCGGCGTAGTCGAACAGGCGAATGCGCGCGTCGGTGAAGCCGCGCAGCAGCATGCCGCTGCCGTCCGTGGAGCCGTCGTTGAAAATCAGCAGCTCGAAATCGGTAAACGTCTGGTTCAGAATGCTCGCCACGGCCTCTGCCACGTAGGGCGCACTGTTATACACCGGCATCACCACACTCACCAACGGCGCACTAGCAGCAGGCATGGGTCAGCAGTTAAGGGTGAAGGGCGTGCAGGGGCAGCGACGCTCCCTCGCGCATGCCCACCAGGTATTCGCCGCTTTGGCTGATGCGGAAGCCAGCCTCCTGCAAAATGGCCTTGATTCGGTCTTCTACCCCAAATTCCTCGTGCACCTCAATGGCCACAACCCGGGTGATGGCCAGAAACTCCAGCCCCTCGCGGGCCTCGTTGAAAATGTACCGCTCGCCGCCTTCGATGTCAATCTTCAGCAGGTCGATGGACGTCACGCCGTGCTGCGCTGCAATGTCGTTGAGGCTCACGGCATCCACGTATTCCGCGAGGTTGCCGCTGGGCGTCTCCGTCAGGGCAATGGACCAGTCCTGGCCGTCGCGAAAAGAGCGGTCGAAATAGAGCCGGGCCGCCTTGTGCCACACGCCAGTGGGCAGCACCACGGCCGGCACCCCATTGGCGGCAATGTTTTTCTGCAGGATGCGAACGTTGTCGGGGGCGGGCTCCACGGCAACAATTCGGGCCTGCGGAAAGGCGTGGCTCAGCCGGATGGCCGCCAGCCCGATGTTGCTCCCGATGTCGAACACGGTGCGCACGGGCAGCTGCCGGGCGTTGATGAGGTCGATGAGCGGGCTCAGCTCGTGGCGCAGGTACAGCTGCCAGAGCACGTGCAGGTCGCTGGAAAACTTGCGGCACCACACCTTGATGCCCAGCGACGGGTTTTCGAGCACAAAACAGTCGTCTTCACTCGCGACGAGGTAACCGCACGCCTTCAGCTCATTGACCAGCACGTTCTCATCCAGAATCTTGTCGTGGCGGCCGGTGAGCCGGTGCCACGCCGTGGCCTTGACCAGCCGCAGTGCTTCTGCAAAGGTCCACTTATTAAAGGTGTTGCGGATGGTGGTCGGGAGGGTCATGGCGGACGCAGGCGTTACAGCAAAGGCGGTCGGCAGCTTACTGCTGGCCCAGCACCTCCGCATACGGAACAATGGCTCCGTGGTCGCGCGTGTGCGGAAAAGTCCGGCCCTTGGTGGGCGAGGCAACGATGTCGAAGCGCACGATTTGCTCTTCAAAATCGAGGGTGTCGGTGTTGTGACTGCCGGCCCAGAAGCTCAGGTAGTACTCGCCGGGCACCAGCGGCGGCAGCTCCACCCGCACACGCAGGGCGGTGGAGCCATTGGGGTTATACACCAAAAACTTGTCGAGCGTGGGCAGCGCTTGCATGAGCGGGCTGCCCGCGCTATCGGCCACATCAATGGCAATGAACGCGGCCGGGTGCGGCGCGTTGTGGCAATACGTGAGGGCCAGGGTGAAGCAACAGTTCTTCTCATCCTGCGCCAGGTCCGTCAGCACCGCATCGGTCAGCTTCAGGGCCTTGGCGGGGGCGTTGGGGCGGTGCCACTGCTCGCCGGCCTGCAGCTTGCGGGCGTGGGCGTAGTGGGCAATGGTGTGGGCGGTGGGCCCCAGGTGGGCCACCCGGCCCTGCTCCAACAGCAGCGCCTGGGTGCAGAGGTTCTGCACGGCGTTCATGTCGTGGCTCACGAAGAGCACCGTTTTGCCGTCGTTGCGGCTCACCTCCTGCAGGCGGCCCAGGCACTTGCGCTGAAACTCGGCGTCGCCCACGGCCAGTACCTCGTCCACTATCATGATTTCGGGCTCCAGAAACGCCGCCACGGCAAACGCCAGGCGCACGTACATGCCGCTGCTGTAACGCTTCACGGGCGTGTCGATGTAGCGTTCCACGCCCGAGAAATCCACGATTTCGTCGAATTTGGCGCGTATCTCGGCCTTGCTCATGCCCAGGATGGCGCCGTTGAGAAACACGTTTTCGCGGCCCGTCAGCTCCGGGTGGAAGCCCGTGCCCACTTCCAGCAGCGAGGCCACCCGGCCCCGCAGCTTCACGCGCCCCGTGGTGGGCGCCGTGACTTTGCTCAGGATTTTGAGCAGCGTCGATTTGCCCGAGCCGTTTGGCCCGATGATGCCCAGCACCTCGCCCTGCGGCACGGCAAAGCTCACGTCCCGCAACGACCACACGAAGTCGCTGTCGCCCTTCTGGCTGCGGTCGTTGGCTTCGCCGATTTTTGCGTAGGGGTCTTCGCGCTTGCGCAGGCGGGCCCAGGCCCGGTTCAGGTCCTGGCTGAGCGTGCCGGTGCCCACCTCGCCCAAGCGGTACAACTTGCCCAGGTGCTCAACTTGTAAGGCGGCCGGAATGCTCATGAGAAAGTCGGAGGAGAAATGGCCACTGCGTCCGATGCTACACCATCTTGGCAAAGCAATAAAAAAGTCCGGTTGCGGGCGACGAAGATACGGGCAAACCAAGCCGGCCCGGCACTTCCGGCATTAGCTGCCCCGGTGTAGCGCCCGCGCACACCGGGCGATGGCGAAGGTGAATGCAAGGTCTTTGCGAGAGCCATCGGAAATGATAGCCAGCGTATGTTCTGGCAACAGAGACGTTTTTGCTTTCCAACAAACAAATTGATTTGCTGTGCTTTTAATGCTTCGGCATCTGTTAGCTTTGTATATCACGGCGATGAATAAATTTTATATGAGAATTACAATTACGCTCGTTCAATTCCTGCTTCTCTTGGGTACACTCAGTGCCCGGGCCACGACGTATTACGTGAGCAGTTCGGGCTACGACTCTAACGTGGGCACCTCGGCGGCGCAGGCGTGGCGCACCCCGGCCCGCGTAAACGCCGCCACCCTGCAGCCCGGCGACCGGGTCCTGTTCGAAGGCGGCCAAACCTTCAGCGGCAGCTTGCGCATGCGCAGCAACCAAGGCACGGCGGCGCAGCCCATCGTGTTTCGCTCCTACGGCACCGCCGGCCCGGCCGTGATTGCCAGCGGCGCCGAAGTGGGCTTCTACGCTCACAACGCTGGCGGCCTGGAATTGCGCAACCTCACGTTTCGGGGCGCGGGCATTGCGGCCAGCCAGGCCTCAGGGGTGCAGTTTTATAATGACTCAACCAACGCCCACCTGCAGCACCTGCGCTTCGACAGCCTGGACATAAGCGGCTATCAGCGCGTGGGCCTCGAAGTGGGCAGCTGGAACGGCACCAGCGGCTACGACAACGTGCGCATCACCAACAGCCAGTTTCACGCCAATGGCGAGAGCGGCTTGTCTTCCTATGCCTATTTCCCCGAGCTGGGCCATAGCGACTGGTACGTGGGCAACTGCAACGCCTACGACAACCCCGGCCGCCAGGAGCTGCCCAACTCAGCCACCGGCAACGGCATTGTGGTGTCGGGTATTGATGGGGTGATAGTGGAGCACTGCACGGCCTACCACAACGGCTGGCTCAACGCCCGCGGGGGCGGCCCGGCCGGCATCTGGGGCTGGGATTGCAACAACCTGACCATCCAGTACTGCGAGTCGCACCACAACGAAGCCGGCGGCCGCCGCGACGGCGGCGGGTTCGACCTCGACGGCGGCTGCACCAATTCGGTGCTGCAGTACAACTACTCGCACGACAACGACGGTCCCGGCTACCTGTTGGTGCAGTTCGACTACGCCCGGCCCATGCACGACCTAGTGGTGCGCTACAACATCAGCAAAAACGACGCCCGTCAGCAAGACCAAGGTGGCATTCTGGTGTACTCGGAGCCATGGCTGGGCGGCATCGTAAACGCGGATATTTACAACAACACCATCATCCTGGACCGCCCCGCCAACGGCTCGTCGCCCAGCGCCGTGTACCTGCTGAGCGGTAACATTTCGGGCTTTACGGTGCGCAACAACATCCTGCAGGCCGACCCGGGCTTGTGCCTCGTCCGAACTTTTACCACCACGGGGGTACGCTTCGAAGGCAACGACTACTGGTCGCCCACCGGCGTCATGAAATTTGACTGGAACACCGCACAATACAGCACGCTGAGCGCCTGGCGCAATGCCTCGGCGCAGGAAACGCTGGCTGGTGGTTCCCGCGCCACGGGCATGAGCGTCGCCCCGGGCTTTGTGAGCACCGGCACCGGTGCGCAGGCGTTTCTGCTCGATGCGACGTCGCCGCTGCTGGGCCAGGGCCTCAACCTGCTGACGGAGTTTGGCCTCAGCCCCGGCCCGCGCGATTTTTACGGCCTGCCCACGCCGGCGGCCGCCGCGCCGGGCAACATCGGTGCGTCGGAGGCTCGCCTGGACATCAGCACCCCGCTGCCCGTGGAATTGACCCGCTTCACGGCCGCACCGCAGGGCGCCGACGCGCTGCTGCGCTGGGCCACGGCCTCGGAAAAGAACAACGACCGGTTTGAAATTGAAGCCAGCGCCGACGGCCGCACCTTCCGCCGCGTGGGCCAAGTGCCCGGCCACGGCAGCAGCACCCAAGCGCACGACTACCAGTTCGTGGACCCCAACATTGCGCGCCATGGCACCAGCCAGGTAGTGTACCGCCTGCGGCAAGTAGACCGCGACGGCACCTTCCACTACTCGCCGCTGCGCGCGGTGGCGGCTGGTGGCACGGCCGGCCTGGCCCTTTTCCCAAACCCGACCACGGGCGCGGCGTCCCTCGTTGGCGTGCAGCCCGGCGCGGTGGTCACCGTGTTTGATGCCGTGGGCCGGCCGGTGCTCACCACCACCGCCACTGCCGGCGGCACCGCCGCACTGGTGCTGCCGCGCGGGCTGGCCGCCGGGGTGTACATGGTGCGCGCAGGCGCCGCCGCCATCCGCCTCAACCTGGAATAAAACGAGGCGCGCAGCACACAAGTCCCCTACTTGGCCGGGCTCGTCCACTTGCTGTCGCGCAGGCGAAAGCGCCACGGCAAGCCTGCGGCCTCGGCCCCGGCGTACTCCAGCCCGACGCGGGCGCTGGCCACTATTTCTGCCGGCACCACTTCCTCGCCGTGGTCTTCAAACCAGAGCACCTCGCCCGTCACGGGCAAGCCGGTGAGGGCCGGCGTGATGCCCAGCGCCTGGCTCATTACGCCCGGCCCGGCGGTGAGGGCGCGCTTTGCCTCAGCAAGGCCACGGCGGCGCAGCATCTCCTCAATGCCCACGGTGGGCTCGATGGCCCGGATGAGCACGGCGTCGGGGTGCGCGGCGTCGTGAGTG
Source organism: Hymenobacter armeniacus (assembly GCF_014699055.1). Classification (GTDB taxonomy): domain Bacteria; phylum Bacteroidota; class Bacteroidia; order Cytophagales; family Hymenobacteraceae; genus Hymenobacter; species Hymenobacter armeniacus. Next base: position 47,861 of record NZ_JACXAC010000009.1, on the reverse strand, counting down.
GCGATGTTGAACAGCGCGTAGCGGTTGTAGACGGTGTAGATGTAGGCCGTGCCACCGGGCACGTGCAGGCCCTGCGCCTGGTGGCGCTTGCGCTGCAGGTGCATCGTGAGCGAGTCATCGCCTTCGTGCCGGTAAGCCTCCGTTTCGACCACCCGCCCGGCCGTGACCACGCCGTCGATACAAGTATATAGGTGCTTGCCGAGCAGGTCGCAGGCAATGGTCAACACATCGGGGCGCTGAAAGAAGGCGGCGGGCAGCTTGGAATGCGGCATGGGCTTTAGCGGACGCGGTAGCGCAGCCCGATGCTCAGCAGCCAGTGCTGCTGTTGCCACGGCGGGCGCGTGGTGGGCTGGTCGTTCACGCGCAGGTCTACGTCGGAAGCCGGCAAATCGACAGTGGCGCTGCTACGGAACAGAAAAAAGCCGCTTTCCTCGTCCAACTGCAGCTGCGTTTTGGTGCGTAGCGGCACCAGGTAGCTGGCATCGGCCACCAGTTCAAACTTGTGGCTCAACTCCACCCCCAGGCCCAGGCTGGGGCGCAAGGCGTCGGTTACCGTCTGGATGCGGGCGCTCAGCTCGTCGGCGCCGAGGTGGGTGCCGGCCACGCGCAGGCCGCTATCGGGGTTGTCGAAGGTGCCCAGCGGCAGGGCCACCGTTTGGCGAATATAACCCAGGCCGGCGCGCCCGTAAAGCGGCCGGTGGCCGGGGTTAAAGTTGTGCTCATACGCCAGCCCGGCTTCCCACCCATCGCCCTGAAACTGCCGGTGTAAACGCTGGGTGGCCAAGCGCACAGCCAATTCCCGTGTCAGGGCGTATTGGTATTCGAACTGCGTAAAAACAGTAAAATCTTGGGCGCGCACCTGGGCCGTGCGCTGCATTTGCAGGCTGTAGCCGGCCGGCGCATAGGCCACCGCCACGCCAGCCGCGGGCACGGCCAGTGGCCAAGCACCCACCTGGGTGCCGTAGCTGAAGCGCTTCAAAAAGCGGTCGAAGGCGCTTAGCTTTTTCTCCTGCGGGTCGGTGGCAGCCGCCGAGGGCCGGAACAGGGAATCGGCCTGCTGCTGGCGCTGCTGGTCGAACAAGCTTTTTTGCAGCGCCGCCGGAGGCAGCAGCGTGGTGTGGCCCTGCCAGAAGGCCGAGTCGTAGGCCACGGTATTGCGCAGAAAGACGTCGTTGTACTGCGCCCGCTCCGTATAGCCGGGCCGGGGCGTCTGGGCCGTATCGATGGCCGTGGTCAGGAATTCGCCGAAGTAGTTCAGCGGTGGCCCGACGGGCAGTTTGGCTTTGGTTTGCCACCACACGGTTTTCAAGTGCCAGCGCCCGGCGTAGAACTGGTAAGCCACGCGCAGGGCGCGCGCGTCGGCCACGTCGCGCACCCCGCGCTGGAGGCCCGCGGGCGTGTAGTGCCATTCGGCTCCGAGGAAAGCGTAGCTGTCCTGCTCGATGTACATGCGCCCCGCAAAAGCAGCGCGGCGGTTGCCGGCTTTCGGCCCAAAGGTGATGACGTACACCGGCCGGTCCTGAAACGTGCTGCCGGGCGCCAGGCGGTAGTCGTAATCTTTGAAATGGGCAGGGTCGATAAAATCCGAGCGGCGATGCACAAAATCGCCCATGTGCGCGATGAACGGCCCACCCGCCCAGTCGATGCGGATGGGCGTACGGTCGCGCCGCAAATCAACTTTGCGCGACTGCTTTATCTGAATTTCGCCCTCCGCAGTGCGCTTCCTGTACGACTCCTTGAAGGCCAGCACCAGCCCCTCGGCCAGGTAGCGCGGCTGTCCGGCCGGGTCGTTGTCCGACTCGCGGTAGAAACCCGTGAGCTGGGTGGGCCGCGTGGGATAGTTGCGCGGAATGCGGGCGATGGCTTCTTTCACAATGCCCAGCACCGAGCCCGTCACCTGCACCTCGCCCAGCGCGGCCGGGCTGATGCGCAGCTCGATGCGCAGCTCCGGCCCCGGCAGCGGCGGCAGGGCGCGGGTGTACTTGCGGTAGCCCAGCAGAGCCACTTCCAGCCGCTCGCCCAGCAGCGCCGCTGGAATGGTCAAGGCAAAGCGCCCGTCGTCGTTAGTACTCGTGCCGATGCGGTTGCCAGCCACGCCTACCTGCGCATTCGGAATGGGCTGGTGGGTTTCGGCGTCCAGCACTTGGCCGCGCAGCAAAATGGGCCCCTGCGCAAGCGCGGAGCCCATTTTCAACATTATCAAAAGCAGTAGAAGACAGCGCATCGTAGGGCGGTGAATTATCAGAGCCTCAACGCTGCTGGCTTGGATTAGTTGTGCGTCGGCGCCAGCTTGCCCACCAGGTATTCGGCAATCTGCACGGCGTTGGTGGCGGCGCCCTTGCGCAGGTTGTCGGCCACCACCCACAGGTTGAGGGTGCGGGGTTGGGTTTCGTCGCGGCGCAGGCGGCCCACCAGCACAGCGTCTTTGCCGTGGCTGTCTTTAGGCATGGGGTATTGGTTGGCTGAGGGGTCGTCCACGAGTTCCACGCCGGGAGTGCGGGCCAAGATGTCGCGCACTTCGGCCAGGTCAAATTCGCGCTCAAACTCCACGTTGAGGGACTCGGAGTGCCCGCCCATCACCGGAATCCGCACGCAGGTGGCCGTCACGCGGATGCTGTCGTCGCCCATGATTTTCTTGGTCTCGTTCACCATCTTCAGCTCCTCCTTGGTGTAGCCGTTGGGCTCGAACACGTCGATGTGCGGCAGCACGTTCAGGTCGATGGGGTGCGGGTAGGCGGGGTTGCTGGCGGCCTGGCCGGCGCGCTCTTCCAGCAGTTGGTCCACGGCTTTTTTGCCGGTGCCGGTCACGCTCTGGTAGGTGCTCACCACAATGCGCTGCACCTTGTAGGCTTTGTGCAGCTCATTGAGCGCCACCACCATTTGAATGGTGGAGCAGTTGGGGTTGGCAATAATTTTATCTTCCGGCGTCAGGGTGTTGGCGTTCAGCTCGGGTACCACCAGCTTCTTGGTGGGGTCCATGCGCCAGGCCGAAGAGTTGTCGATGACGGTGGTGCCCACGGCGGCAAAGCGCGGCGCGTGCTCCTTGCTTACCGAGCCGCCGGCCGAGAAAATGGCAATGTCGGGCCGGGCGGCAATGGCGTCGTCCATGCTCACCACCGGGTACTGTTTGCCTTGAAATTCAATAAACTGACCCACCGATTTGGCCGAAGCCACGGGCAGCAACTCGGTGAGGGGAAACTGGCGCTCTGCCAGCACTTTCAGCATCTCGGTGCCCACCAGCCCGGTGGCACCCACTACAGCAATTTTCATGGGGTCAGAACTTCAGCAGCGGCCGGTTCGTGGCCGCCGGCCGCAAAGGTCGCCACGCGCCGGGCATATTATCATCCTGCTGGCATATTGGCCAAGCCATACGCTAATGAACCTGGCCGGCAAGCCGCTCTGCCCAAGGACAGTCGAAAGGTGATGCCGTGACTCACAGCCGGGCAATTGCGCCAATCGGGGGGAAATATTAGCATTTCGTCTAAAAAATATAGGTTTTTGCACTCTTATTTAAAAATTGCATCGTCGAACAAACCCGGCACGAATAACCGAATTTGTATTTTGACGGAATAAATCCTTTTTAAAGCCAAATTTTAATGGTTAATCTGTGATTTTTTAATACGCACAGTTCCATTAGCTTTGCGAGGACTTACACAACATCACCCAGAAACGATGCATAGAATTATACTTTTCCAATTTATACTTTTCTTCATCGCAAGTAACGCTCGGGCCACGACGTATTACATGAGCAATTCGGGCAACGACGCCAACTCGGGTACTTCTCCAGCGCAAGCATGGCGCACTCCGGCCCGCGTGAGCGCCGCCACCTTTCACCCCGGCGACCGGGTCTTGTTTGCCGGCGGCCAAACCTTCAGCGGAAGCCTGCGGGTGCGCCCCGCCAGCCACGGCACGGCGGCCCAGCCCATCGTGTTTCGCTCTTACGGCATCGGCGGCCCGGCCGTGATTGCCAGCGACACCGCCGCCGGCTTCTACGCGTACAACAACGCCGGATTTGAGTTGCGCAACCTCACGTTTGTGGGGGCCGGCCGCCTCGTCACTAAGCATTCCGGGGTGCGGTTTTATAATGACTCGACCAACGCCCACCTGCAGTACCTGCGCATCGACAGCCTCGACATAAGCGGCTACCGCGGCGTGGGCCTCACCATTGCCAGCTGGAACGGCACCAGCGGCTACGACAACGTGCGCATCACCAACAGCCAGTTTCACGCCAACGGCGAAGCCGGCCTGTCGTCTTACTCGTACTTCCCCCTGCTGGGCCACCGCAACTGGTACGTGGGCAACTGCAAAGCCTACGACAACTCGGGCCGCCCCGAAATCACCAACACCCACAGCGGCAACGGCATCGTGCTCTCGGGCATCGACGGAGCCATGGTTGAAAACTGCACGGCCTACCACAACGGCTGGCTCAACGGCAGCCGCGGCGGCGGGCCCGTGGGCATTTGGGGCTGGGAGTGCAACAACCTGACCATCCAGTACTGCGAGTCGCACCACAACGAAGCCGGCGCGGCCCGCGACGGCGGCGGGTTCGACCTCGACGGCGGCTGCACCAACTCGGTGATGCAGTACAACTACTCGCACGACAACGACGGCCCCGGCTACCTGCTGTGCCAGTTCGACTGGGCCACGGCCATGCACGACCTGGTGGTGCGCTACAACGTGAGCCAGAACGACGCCCGCAAAGACGACCAAGGCGCCATCATGATGTATTCGTCGGGCTGGGCCGGCGGCATCGTGAACGTCAACATTTACAACAACACCGTGTACCTGGACCGCCCCGCCAACGGCTCGACCCCCAGCGCGGTTTATATCATGAGCGGCGACATCGCGGGCACCAACCTGCGCAACAACATCCTGCAAACCGCCACCGGTCTGCCCGTGGTGCGCACTTTCACCGCCAGCGGCTTGCGCTTTGAAGGCAACGCCTACTGGTCGCCCACCGGCGCCCTCACCCTGAGCTGGAACGGCGCCTCGTTCAACAACCTGACCGATTGGCGCACCGCCACCACCCAGGAAACGCTGGCCAACGGCACCCGCCTCACCGGCGTTTGCGCCAGCCCGTGCTTTGCCAGCGCCACGCCGGGCGTGGCCCTTTCCACCGGCAGCCGCTTGCCAAACTTTACCCTGGGCTCTTCTTCGCCCCTGCTGGGCAGCGGCCTGAACCTGGCCACCGAATTCAACATCAACCCCGGCACGCGGGACTTCTACGGCGCAAACACGCCCGGCGCCGGCAGCCGGGGCAACATTGGTGCTTCCGAAGCCCGCCTGGCGCTGGCCACCCGCTCCGGCGCCGACAAGACCAACGATGCCACTTGGTGCCAGGTGTACCCCACCGTGGCAAGCAGCGAAATTCACGTGGTGGCGGAGAAGGCCTCGGCTCAGCCCGTGGAAATTCAGCTCGTGGACGTGCTGGGCCGCTCGGCCCGTACCTGGAGCCGCCCCGGCAACCAGTTGTCGGCCACGGGCCTGACGCTGTCGGTGGATGGCTTGGCCGCCGGCCGCTACGTGCTGCGCGTGCAAAGCGGCACGCAAACGCAGCACCAGACGGTGCTGGTTGGCAATGAGTAAGTCTTACCTCCGTTCGCTTAAATAGTACGGGACCAGGGCGTTCATCGACCAGAATTTATTTCGAGCAGCTCACAAAATCCCCTGGGCAATATATTGAACTTCAATATATTGCCCAGGGGATTTTGGCTAGTTATGCATTCATTCGCCCGGCCCACTGCTTCTTACCCCTATGGTGGCTTGCAACAGAACGCCTTACATTAGTCACGGTTAAAACTCATTCGCCATTCGATGAAGGCAATTTTACTGTTACTCTGCTTCTTTCCATTGTGGGCGTCGGCGCAGCTGCGCGACGACTTCGCCGACGGCAACTTCACGGCCAATCCCGCCTGGACGGGCGATGCTGCCAGCTTTCAGGTGGCCACGCAGCAGCTGCAGAGCAACGGGCCGGCCGCAACGGGCACCCAAATTGCCCTGAGCACGCCCTGCCAAGCCAGCACCGGCACGGTGTGGGAGTTTTGGGCCAATCTGAAGCTGGCCACCAGCTCGGGCAACCTGGCCGACGTGTGGCTGATGGCCACCCAAGCCGACCTTAAAAACACGAACAACACCGGCTATTTCGTGCGCCTGGGCGGCACTGCCGACGAGGTGAGCCTGTTTCGCAAAGACTCGACCCGGGCGGCCGTGCTGGTCATCGACGGCGTGGACGGCACGCTGGCAAGCACCACCAACAACCTGGTGCGCGTGCGCGTGACCCGCACCACCGCCAACCGCTGGACCCTGGAGCGCGACCTCACCGGCGGCCGCACCTTTGTGGCCGAAGCGGCCCAGCCCATCGACGGCACTTACCAGCGCAGCGCTTACTTCGGCGTGTCGCTGCTGTACTCGTCGGCCAACAACCGCGCTTTCGCCTTCGACGACTTCGTGGTGAGCGACGCCACCCCGCCGCTCCTGGCCCGCGCCATTGCCGTCGACTCGCGGCAATTGGACGTGGTGTTCAACGAAGCCATGGACGCGGCCACGGCCACCAACCCGGCCAACTACCGCCTGCAAAGCGGCGCCGTGCCCACGGCCGCGCGCTTTTTTTCGGCCGCCAATGCCATGGCCGTGCGGCTCACGTTCGGGGCCGACTTTGCCACCCAAAACGTGCTGGAAGCGCGCAACGTGGCCGACCTCTACGGCAACGTGGCGGCCGGGCCGCTCACGGCCGCCTTTGCCGGGCCGCCCGCCGCGCCGCAGGTGGGCGACTTGATTATCAGCGAGATTTTTGCCGACGAGACGCCCCAGGTGGGTTTGCCGCTGTCGGAATACGTGGAGATTTACAACCGCAGCACCACCAAGGTCATCAGCCTGAGCGGCGTGAAGCTGGGCAAGCCCACCAGCACCACGGCCTTCGCCGTTTTTGCCGATACCGCCAAGCTGCTGCCCGGCCAGTACGCGGTGGTGTGCGGCAGCACGCGCATCAGCCAGTTCACGCAGCCCGGCGTGAAGGTGTACGGCCCTACCAACTTCCCCTCGCTCAGCAACGGCGGCGACCAGCTGGTGCTGCGCGCCCGCGACGGCCGCACGCTTTTCGAAGTCACTTACTCCGACACCTGGTACCGCGACCCCAAGAAGAAGGACGGCGGCTGGAGCCTGGAAATGATAGACGCCAACAGTTTCTGCGGCGGCGCCGAGAACTGGACCGCCAGCACCGACCCGCTGGGCGGCACGCCGGGCAAAGCCAACGCGGTGCGGGCCACCCTGGCCGACGCCACCGCCCCCACCCTGCTGCGCGCCGTGGCCCTGAATGCCACCACCGTGCGGGCGTACTTCTCGGAAAAGCTGGACAGCGTTTCGGCCGCCATTGCTGGCCGCTACGCGCTGGCGGCGCCCGGCCCGGCCGTGGTGCGCGCCGCCCCCATTGGCCCCGATTTCCGGCAGGTCGACCTGACCCTGGGCACGGCCCTGCAGCCCAGCCGCCCCACTACCCTGACGGTGCAAACCGCCACCGACTGCGTGGGCAACGCCAGCGGGCCCCTGCAATCGGCCGCGCTGGCCCTGCCCGAAGCGGCGGTGAGCGGCGACGTGGTGATTAACGAGCTGCTGTTTAACCCGCGCACCGGCGGCGTGCGCTTTGTGGAGGTGTTGAACCGAAGCAGCAAATTCATCAACCTGCAGGGCTGGCAAATCGGCAACCAAAAGCCCGACGGCAGCGTGGACGCCGACGTGCTGAGCCCCGGGCCGCTGGTGCTGACGCCGGGCCAATTGCTGGCCTTTAGCACGAGCAGCAGCAACTTGCTGGCTTATTACCCGGCGTCGAGCGACGCGGCCAATCTGGTGCAGCTGAGCAGCTTCCCCACGTTTCCGGACGAGAGCACGGCCTTGCTCTTCAACTCGGTGGGCATTGAAATAGACCAATTGGCGTACAGCAAAAACCTGCACCTGAGCCTGCTATCCTCGCAGGAAGGCGTGTCGTTGGAACGCATTCGCGCCAACGGGCTCAGCAACGGCAGCAATTTCCACTCGGCGGCCAGCGCGGTGGGCTATGCCACGCCCGGCCGGCCCAACTCGCAGGCCCAGGACACGCCCGGCGGCAACCAGGAGCTGACCGTGACGCCCGAAGTTTTCACGCCCGACGACGACGGCCAGCAGGACTTTGCCACCCTCAACTACCAGCTCGACCAGCCCGGCTACGCCGCCACCGTGACGGTGTACGACGCCCTGGGCCGCCTCACGCGCCGCCTGGTGCGCAACGAAACCCTGCCCACCACCGGCTTTGTGCAGTGGGACGGCGTGGACGACCGCGGCCGCAAAGCCGCCGTGGGCTACTACATTTTGCTGGTGGAGCTGTTTCGGCCCAGCAGCGGCGAGAAGCGCGAGTATAAGAAGACGGTGGTGCTGGGCGCGCGGTTTTAAGCTCTGCTTAATTTAATAAGCCTGTCCTCCCTCATTAAACGAAGTGCTCTGGTTCGCGTCTTACCCGACATGAACAGCGCCCAGCAACTTCAGCACCTGTACTGGCGCGCCGGCTTCGGCCCGCGCCCGCAAGACGTGGCCACCGGCCTCAGCCCGCGCAAAGCCCTGCGGCAACTGCTGCACGACTCCGCCCGCTACGAGCCCCTGGTGGGCCCGGGCCTGAACTACACCGACCCGCAAGGGATGGTGATGACGGACCCGGCGTCGACTAAAACCAACCCCGTGCCCAACGGCATGGTGACCACGCCCGACCAGCCCGCGCCTCCCGGCGCGCCCGCTGCCCCCGTGGCGCCCCTGCGCCCGCGGGCGGCGTTCAAGGGCGGCACCATTGCGGCGGGCGTGCCGCGCCTGCGCCGCGCCGAGCTCACGCCGCAGCAGCGCAAGATGCAGAACGAGGGCATCCGCGACGCCTTCAACAACATGAGCACGGCCTGGATGGACCGCATGGCTACGTCCTCGGCGCAGCTACGCGAGAAGATGGTGCTGTTCTGGCATGGGCACTTTGCCTGCCGCGTGCGCCAGCCCGACGCCGCCCTGAGCCTGCACAACGCCATGCGCCAGCACGCGCTGGGCAAGTTTCCGGACCTGCTGCTGGCCGTGAGCCAGGAGCCGGCCATGCTGCAGTTCCTCAACAACCAGCAAAACCGCAAAGAGCACCCCAACGAAAACTTCGCCCGCGAGGTGATGGAGCTCTTCACGCTGGGCCGCGGCAACTACACCGAAACCGACGTGAAAGAGGCCGCCCGCGCCTTCACGGGCTGGGGCTACGACTACCAGGGTCGGTTTAAGTTTCGGGAAAAGGAGCACGACGCCGGCCCCAAAACCTTCCTGGGCAAAACCGGCAACCTCACCGGCGAAGACGTGCTGACGCACATTCTGACGCAGCCGGCCGCGGCCACGTTTCTGGTCACGAAAGTCTACCGCTTCTTCGTGAACGACGTGCCCAACCCGGCCCACATCGAGCCGCTGGCGCGGGACTTTCGCCGAAGCGGCTACGACATTGCCGACCTGATGGAGCGCCTGTTTTCGGCCGATTGGTTTTACGAGCCGGCCAACGTGGGCACCCACATCAAGAGCCCGGTGGAGCTGCTGGCGGGCATTCGGCGCACGCTCAACGTGAAGATTGACAACGAGCAGCCGCTGCTGGGCTACCAGCGGGCGCTGGGCCAAACGCTGTTTCAGCCGCCGAACGTGGCCGGCTGGCCCGGCGGCCGCAACTGGATAGACTCGTCGTCGCTGCTGCTGCGCCTGCAGCTGCCGGCCATCCTGTTCAAAAACGCGGAGTTTGCCGTGGCGCTCAAGCAAGACGAAAACGACATCGCGCCCAACCTCACCAAGGCCGAGCGCACCGTGCGGCCCGGCGCCGGCGCCCACCTGCCGCTGGCCCCGCTGCAACAGCTGCTGGGCGCTACGCCCGTGCCCCAGCAGCCCGAAAAGCTCAGCCAGTTCCTGCTGCAAACGCCCATTCGGCCCGAAAACCTGCAACTGGTGCAGCAAGCCGCCCAGCAAAAAGAGCCGGCCGAAGCCCTGCGGGCCACGCTGGTGAGCCTGCTGAGCCTGCCGGAGTATCAGCTGGCGTAGTTCACCCATCCTTTCCTCCTTTCTAAAACAAACTCATGGCTACCACCCGCCGCGACTTCCTCCGCAATTCGGCCCTGGCCAGCACCTTGCTGCTGGTGCCCAAGTTTTTGCACGCCCTGGACCGGGGCCCCGGCCTGGCCCGCCTGAGCGACGCCACGGGCGCCCGGCGCCTGATAGTGGTGCAGCTCAGCGGCGGCAATGATGGCCTGAACACCGTCATTCCGTTCCGCAACGACTTGTATTACAAGGCCCGGCCTACGCTGGGCATTAAAGAAGCCGACGGCATTTTGGCGCTGGAGAAGGACTTGGGCCTGCATCCGGCCCTGAAAGGCCTGAAAGGCCTGTACGACCAGGGCCACCTAGCGGTGCTGAACTCGGTGGGCTACCCCAACCCCGACCGCTCGCACTTCCGCTCGATGGACATCTGGCAGTCGGGCTCGGGCTCGGAGCAGGTGGTGAGCACGGGCTGGCTGGGCCGCTACCTCGATTCGAACTGCCCCGACTGCCAGCGCCCCTACAACGCCCTGGAAGTGGACGACACGCTGAGCCTGGCCCTGAAAGGCAGCCAGCGCAAGGGCCTGGCCCTGAAAAGCCCCAGCAAATTCCACCAAATCAGCCAGAACCGCCTGCTGGCCAAGGTGAGCAAGGAAGCCACCACCGAGCACCACAGCCAGGTCGACTACCTCTACAAGACGCTGGCCGAAACCGCGTCCTCGGCCGATTACCTGTACGACAAGTCCAAAATCTACCAGTCGACGGTGGCGTACCCGAACTCGGATTTTGGCAAAAACCTGAAAACCACGGCCGAGCTGATTAATTCCGGCGTGGAGTCGCGGGTGTATTACCTGGCCTTGTCGGGCTTCGACACCCACGTGCGGCAGCACGAGCAGCAGCAGCGCCTCTTCACCGACCTCGGCGACGGCCTGGCCGCGCTGGCCGCCGACCTGCAGAAGAACAACCAGTGGGACAACACGCTGGTGCTGGTGTTCAGCGAGTTTGGCCGCCGCGTGGGCCAGAACGCCAGCAACGGCACCGACCACGGCACCGCCAACAACGTGTTTCTGGCCGGCGGCGCCCTGCAGAAGAAGGGCGTGGTGAACGACGCCCCCGACCTGCTCAACCTCGACCAGGGCGACCTGCGCCACCAGGTCGATTTCCGCAGCATCTACGCCAACATCCTGAAAGACTGGCTGGGGGCCGACGATACGGCCATTCTCGGCACGGGCTTCGAGCGCATGAGCGGGCTGGTGTAGGAGGCGGATTGGTGGGTTAGTGGGTTGTAGCTTGCGCGCTCATCGTTTTATCTGCCCATGAATCGTTTTTTTCGCGTCGCCGGCTTTGTGGCCAGTTTAGTCTTCGCGCCGGTCCTTGGCCAAGCCCAAACGGACCCCGCCGGGCCGGCTTACACCGGGCCCCGCTACCCTGGCGGGCCTGATTCGCTGCGCGCTCTGGTGTTCCGCAGCGTGCGACTGGCGTCGCCGCGCCCGGCAGGCCGCATCGTGCTCAAGTTCGAGTTGACAGATGGCATACAACCCAGCCATTTTGAGTTGGTGCCACCGCCGGGGCCGCCCAATCCGGCTTTGCTGCAAGCAGCAGCCGCGGCCACTGAGTACCTGCAGGCCCATATGCTTGCCTGGCAAGCCGGCGCCCCGGACCCGAAATTGCCGAGTGCCGCCCCTAAGCTGCGCCTGCTGCTCGACTATAACGCCCCCTCCGTAGCCCAACCTTATGCCTACGCCGACCAGAATCCCTCGGCTCCAAACGAAGCGGCCCTAGCAAAAGTCCAAAAGAAAAAGAAGCACCCGGTGTCGCTCGACTACTCGGCCAAAAGTCTGATTACGTACATCCAAAAAGAAGTAAAATACCCGCCACTGGCTTTGCGCCAAGGCCAGCAGGGGGTAGCCTACGTGTATGTTGAGATAGCCGAGAACGGCACCGTTGAGCGTCCCGCCATTGTGGGCTCTATTAGCGAGAGTTTGGACACAGAAATTCTTCGGGCCATAAGCACCCTTCCAGCAGCTACGGTACCCGCCCTGGTGCAAGGACGGCCGGTGCGGGTGTATTACGTGCTGCCCATCACGTTTATCATCCAATAGCCTACCCCCCAAATACCGCCTCGGCCAGCGCCAGCACGGCGCGGCGGGTGGGCTCGGGCTGCTCCAGGTAAGCCAAGTGGCCGCTGCCTTCCAGAAACAGGGCGTGGGCCTCGGCGGGCAGGGCGGCCTGGCGCACGGCATCGTCGAAATGCACGGCCACGTCGTGCTTGCCGGCCACCATCAGCACCGGGAATTTGGCGGTGGCGAGCACCTGGGTGCGCTCGGGGCGAGCGGCCATGCCGCGCAAGGCGCCGGTGATGGTGCTCACGGGCGTGGCTTTGCCGATTTCTTCGAGCAGGCCGCGGGCGTCGGTGAGCTTGTCGCGGTTAGTCGGCGCGAAGAGCGGGCGCACGAAGGACTCCATGAACTTGGCCACGCCGTGCTTTTCCACGAAGCCGATGTTCTTTTCGCGGTTCTGGCGCTTCTCGTCGGTGTCGGCCAGGGCCGTGGAGTTGACGAGCGCCAGGCCGGCCACGCGCTGGGGCCAGCGTTCGGCCAGGGCCAGGGCCACGTAGCCGCCCATGCTGTGGCACACCAGCAGCACCGGGTGGGGGCAGTCTTTCTGGTTGAGGTAATCGATGACGTAGCGGGCCTGGGCCTCCATCGAAAAGTCGGGCACGGGCGCTAGGTTGGTGCCGTGGCCGGGCAGGTTGGGCATCAGCAACCGGTAGCCGTCGGGGAAGGAGCGGGTGAAATCGGTCCAGACCTCGCGGCTTTCGGCAAAACCGTGGAGGAAGACGATGGTGGGCAGGGTGGTGCTCATGGGTGGGACGGCCTGTGGGTGCCGCAGGCCGCGCGACGGCCTGGGCAGGTTGGTTTCCCCAAAACTACTCACGCCGATTCCAGCGCGGCGCCCGTCGTTCGGGCCTTAGTTGCGGCGCAGCACGCGGTGCTTCTGCAGTTCACGCTCCTGGGGGCTGATTTCCGGCGAGTCGTCGACCCCGCTGCGCAGCGACGACGCCCGCACGAACAGCTGCGGCTGCAGCACCACCTGCCGGTTCGAAAACGCCGCGCCCTCGGCCTCCACCAGTTCGGTGAACAGCCGGAAGGTGGCCTGGCCCATCTCTTCGCAGCGCTGGTCCACGGAAGTGAGCTGGGGCTCGGTGACGGTGGTGAGGGCCTCGTTGCTGAAGCCGGCCAGGGCCACGTCTTCGGGCACGCGCAGGCCGCGGCTTTTCAGCAGCTGCAAAGCGCCCAGCACGGCCGAGTCGCCGGCCGAAAACACGGCGTCGGGCGGCTCGGGCAGGTCCAGGAGCTGGGCCATGCCCTCGCGGCCGGTTTCCACGGTGAGGTTGCTATAGAGCATGAGGCTCTCGTCGGGCGCGATGCCGTGGTCCTGCAGGGCATCGAGGTAGCCCTGGCGCCGGTATTTGTAGATGTTCATGTGCAGCGGCCCGCCCAGGTGCGCCACCCGGCGGCAGCCCTGCGCCAGCAGGTGCTTGGTGGTTTGGTAGGCGCCCGCGCGGTCGTTGAGCACCACGGCGTTCACGTCGTTGCCTTCCAGAATGCGGTCGAAAAACACCAGCGGCACGTGGTGCTTGCGCACTTTTTCGAAGTGGTGGAAGTCGGTGGTGGAGCGCGACACCGACACCAGAATGCCGGCCACCTGCGCCCGCAGCAGATTGTCGAGGTTCTTGCGCTCCTGCACCACGTCCTCGTTCGACTGGCACATGATGACGCTGTAGCCCGCCTTGCTGGCCGCCGTTTCGATGCCGTGCACCACCGAGGCAAAAAAGCGCCCTTCGATGTATGGCACCATCACGCCCAGCAGCTTGCTCTTGCCTTTGCGCAGGGCCGCGGCCAGGTGGTTGGGCTGGTAATTGAGCTTCTTGGCCAGCTTGAGCACGGCCTGCTTGGTGGCCGGCCCGATGCTGTGGTGGTCGCTCAGGGCCCGCGAGATGGTGGTCATGGACACGCCCAGTTCCCGGGCCAGGTCGGCCATGGAAACGGGGCGAACAGCCTCGCTGGGAGCATTCTTGGCGTGGCGGCGTGCGGCCATTTTACAAAAGCGAAAAGACGGGAAATAAGGCGTAAAGCTACTGCGTCTGAAGAGTAAACGCGGCGAATGCAGACGCGCAGCGGCATTTTCCGGCCACCCAAGTCCCCGCCTCGGGCGCAAGATTCGACGCTGCTGTCGACAAAAGCGCTAGCAAGTTAAAATAATTTACACAAACGATTGTGAAACCTTATACATTTGCCCGCGGCATACCCCAACAACTTTTCAGTGGCTGCTCACACAATCGTTAATGTAAGAAAAATGGGGATTCAGAAGCTCGTGGTGGCTGCTTTCCTGCTTCACTGCCTGGGGGCGTTGGCCCAGGCCGCGCCGCCGGCCGGGCGGCCGCCCCTGCCCAGCGGGCCGCTGCCGCTGGGCGCCGTGCCGGCCCACGACCCGGTCCTGATTCGGCAGAACGGCACGTACTACCTGTTCTGCACCGGCATGGGCATTGCGGTGTGGTCGTCGAAAGACCGGAAGACCTGGACGCCCGAAAAGCCCGTGTTTGCCGCGCCGCCGGCCTGGGCGGTGGCGGCCATTCCGGGCTTCAAAGGCCACGTTTGGGCGCCGGACATTTCCTACGCCAACGGGCAGTACAGCCTGTTTTACTCGGTCTCGGCGTTTGGCAAAAACACGTCGGCCATTGGCCTGGCCACCAACCAGACGCTGGACCCGGCCGCTAAAAATTTCAAGTGGGTCGACCACGGCCGGGTCATTCAGTCGGTGCCGGGGCGCGACCTGTGGAACGCCATCGACCCCAACCTGGCCCGCGACGCGGCCGGCGCGCCGTGGCTGGTGTTCGGCTCCTTTTGGGGCGGCATGAAGCTGGTGAAGCTCACGCCCGACCTCACCGCCCCGGCCCAGCCGGAGCAGTGGCGCACCGTGGCCCGGCGCCCGCGCGACCCGAGGCTGAACGACTCGCTGCCCGGCGACGGCGCCATTGAGGCCCCGTTTATTTTCAAAAAAGGCCGCTTCTACTACCTCTTCACCTCGTTCGACTACTGCTGCCGCGGCCCCGAAAGCACCTACAAAATGGTGGTGGGCCGCGCCACTGCCCTCACCGGGCCCTACGCCGACCGCGCGGGCGTGGCCCTGGACCAGGGCGGCGGCACGCCGGTGCTGGCCGGCGACAAAAACTGGTTTGGGGTGGGCCACAACGCCGTGTGCACGTTCGACAACGAGGACTACCTGGTTTTTCACGGCTACGACGCCGCCGACCGGGGCCGGCCCAAGCTGCGCATCGAAAAGCTGGCCTGGGACAAGGACGGCTGGCCGGTGGTGGCGGCGCCATAGGCCCGCCCGGGCAGGCGCCGCGGGGACCCGCCGCGGTCGACGGGCCCTTCTTTTCACCGCGGCCTTTCCGAATTATCCGCGTATAGCTTGAAAACAACGCCATTCATTCCGGACCTTTGGCGCACTTACTAACCGCACTTTCTATGAACCCTCTCGTTGCCATTCGCGCGTTTGACCAGAGCCTCTGGCTGGATTTTATCAGCCGCCCCATTCTGATTAACGGCAAGCTACAGCGCCGCATCCAGGACGAAGCCCTGCGCGGCGTGACGTCGAACCCGGCCATTTTTGCCAAGTCCATCGGCGACTCGGCCGACTACGACTCGGCCATCAAGGCGCTGGCCCTGCAAGGCAAAACCACCGACGAAATTTACACCAGCCTGGCCGTGGCCGACGTGCAGGCCGCCTGCGACCTGTTCCGGCCCCTCTACGACAGCGCCGACAACGCCAGCGACGGCTACGTGAGCCTCGAAGTATCACCGCTGCTCGTGAACGACACCGAGGGCACCATCGCCGAAGGCCTGGAGCTGTGGCGCACCGTGAACCGCCCCAACGTGATGATTAAAGTGCCGGCCACGCTGGAAGGCCTGCCCGCCATTCGCCGCCTCATTGCGGAGGGCGTGAACGTGAACGTGACCCTGATTTTTGGACTGGAGCGCTACCGCCTCGTGACCGAGGCCTTCCTCGCGGGCCTCGAAGACCGCGCCAAGGCCGGCCTGCCGCTGGCCCGCATCGACTCGGTGGCCAGCTTTTTTCTCTCGCGCATCGACGTGCTGATTGACCCCGTGCTGGAGAAAATTGCGGCCGAAGGCGGCGAGAAGGGCGCGCTGGCCCAAAGCCTGGTGGGCGAAGTGGCCCTGGCCAGCGCCAAGCAGGCCTACCAGATGTACAAGCAGATTTTTGCCGGCCCGCGCTGGGAAGCCCTCAAGGCCCAGGGCGCCGAAACGCAGCGACTGCTGTGGGCCAGCACCGGCAACAAAAACCCCAAATACGACGACCTGAAGTACGTCGAAAACCTCATCGGTCCGAAAACGGTGAACACGGTGCCGGTGGAAACGCTGGACATTTTCCGCGAGAAGGGCCAGCCCGCCGTGCGCCTCGAAGACGGCCTCGACAAGGCCGCGGAAGTGCTGCGCCGCCTGCCCGAGCTGGGCATCGACCTCGAGGAGCGCACCAACTTCCTGGAAGAAGACGGTGCCAAGAAATTCAAGGAGCCTTTCGCCAAGCTGCTGGAATCCATCGACAAGAAGCGCGCGCTGGCCGTGGCCACCACCGTGGACGAGGCCACGATGCAGCTGGGCCAGTTCCAGGCCGCGGTGGACGCCCAGGTGGAAAAATTCAACCAGCAGAACTTCACCGCCGGCTTCTGGGACAAGAAGGCCGACCTCTGGGTGCAGGACGAAGCCGGGCAGCACAGCATCCGCAGCTTCATGGGCTGGCTGCGCGTGGCCGAGACGATGGTGGGCGCCGTGCCCGAAATCGAAACCTTCGTGAACGAGGTGAAAGCCGCCGGCTTCAAGCACGTGGTGGTGATGGGCATGGGCGGCAGCACCATGGCCCCGATTGTGTTCAAGGCGTCGTTTCCGATGGGCGAAGGCGGCCTGCCCATGTCGGTGCTCGACACCACCGACCCCGGCACCGTGCGCGAGATTGAAGAATCGGTGCCGCTGGCCGACACGCTGTTCATCGTGGCCAGCAAGTCGGGCACCACGGCCGAGCCGCTGGCCTTCGGCGACTATTTCTACGCCAAGCTGAAAGAGCTGAAGGGCGACAAGGCCGGCGACAACTTCGTGGCCATCACCGACCCCGGCTCCAAGTTCGTGACCGACGCTACGAACGCCAAGTACCGCCGCATCTTCCTCAACTTCCCGGAAGTGGGCGGGCGCTTCTCGGCCCTCACCTACTTCGGGCTGGTGCCGGCGGCGCTCTACGGCCTGCCCGTGGGCGAGATTCTGGAGCGCGCCATTCTGATGATGCGCGCCTGCGGCGCCTACGGCCCCGTGAACGACAACCCCGGCCTGAAGCTGGGCGCCGCGCTGGGCGTGCTGGCCGAGCAGGGCCGCGACAAGCTCACGCTGGTGGTGCCCGACAGCCTGCACGACCTGGGCCTGTGGCTGGAGCAGTTGCTGGCCGAAAGCACCGGCAAGGAAGGCAAAGGCATCCTGCCCGTGGCCGGTGAGCCGCTGGGCGACCCGAGCATCTACGGCAACGACCGGGTATTCGTGTACGTGGTCTACGAGGGCCAGGCCGACGAAGCCAACGCAGGCAAGCTGCAGGCGCTGGCGCAGGCCGGCCACCCCGTCATCAGCATCCGGATGAAGGACGCCTTCGATTTGGGCCAGGAGTTTTACCGCTGGGAAGTGGCCACGGCCGTGGCCAGCGCTGTGTTCGGCATCAACCCCTTCGACCAGCCCAACGTGCAGTCGGCCAAAACGGCCACCGACAAGCTGATGAAAGCCGTGCAGGAGCAGGGCCACCTGCCCGAAGGCGAACAGCCCGCCGCCAGCGAAAACGGCGTGGACTACTACTCCGCCGTGCAGGGCAACGGCGCCGCCGGCGTGCTGAAGGCGTTTTTTGCCCAGGCCAAGCCCGGCGATTTCATGTGCCTGCAGGCCTACCTGACCGAGACGCCCGCCGTGACCGCCAGCCTGCAAGAGCTGCGCCAGCGCGTGCAGCAGGCGCTGCACATCGCCACCACCTCGGGCTACGGGCCGCGCTTCCTGCACAGCACCGGCCAGTACCACAAGGGCGGCCCCAACACGGGCTTGTTTGTGCAGTTCACCGACGACAACCCGCAGGACCTGCCGCTGCCCGGCCGCTCCTACACGTTCGGCACCTTCAAGAACGCCCAGGCGCTGGGCGACTTGCAGGCGCTGCTCGACAACGACCGCCGCACCCTGCGCGTGCACCTCGGCCACAACGCGGAAGCGGGCCTGAAGGCCGTGCTGGCGGCGCTGGAGCTGTAGCCGGCAGTTGAACGGAAACCTTAAAACGTCATGCTGAGCGCGGCCGAAGCAGCTTTCCCGCTTCGCTGCAAGAGCATTGAGTAGTTGAGCGGGAGAGCTGCTTCGGCCGCGCTCAGCATGACGTTTTTATTTTGACGAGCTTCATCCAGTTACAACCCACTCGAATTCCCACCCTTCAGCACCCATTTTTATGCCTTCTTTACACAATCGATTGTGCGGTGTAATGGCCTTTTTCAGCCTCTCTTCGGCCGCGCTGGCCCAGAGCGTGCCGGCCGGCCCGCCCACGCTGGGCGCCACGGTGGGCGGCAACCCCATCATCAAAAGCAAGTACACCGCCGACCCGGCCGCCATGGTGCAAAAAGGCACGGTGTACCTCTACACCGGCCACGACGAGGCGCCCGCCCGCCAGGAGCGCTACGTGATGAACGAGTGGCTCTGCTTTTCCTCGACCGACATGGTGCACTGGACCGAGCACCCGGTGCCGCTGAAGGTGACGGATTTTGCCTGGGCCAAGGGCGATGCGTGGGCGTCGCAGGTGGTGGCGCGCAACGGCAAGTTTTACTGGTACGCGGCGGTGGAGCACGGCACCATTCCGGGCAAGGGCATTGGGGTGGCGGTGGCCGACAACCCCACCGGGCCGTTCAAGGACGCCCGCGGCACGGCGCTCATCAGCAGCGACATGACGCCGGAGGACAAGATTGGCTGGGCCGACATTGACCCGACGGTCTTTATCGACGGCAAGGGGCAGGCGTACCTGTTCTGGGGCAATACGACGTGCTACTACGCCAGGCTCAAGCCCAACATGACGGAGCTGGACGGCCCCATCAAGGCCATTAAGCTGCCGCAGTTTACGGAGGCGCCGTGGGTGCACGAGCACAACGGCTGGTACTACCTGAGCTACGCCTCGCAGTTTCCCGAAAAAATAGTGTACGCCATGAGCCGCAGCCTCGACGGGCCGTGGGAATACAAGGGCATTCTGAACGAGGTGGCGGGCAATTCCAACACCAACCACCAGTCCATCATCGACTTCAAAGGCCAGTCGTACTTCATCTACCACAACGGCGGCCTCAACACCGACGGCGGCAGCTTCCGCCGCTCGGTGTGCATCGATTACCTCTACTACAACAAAGACGGCACCCTGAAGCGCGTGGTGATGACGACCGAAGGCGTGAAACCGGCCGAATAATTCGCGGCCTTCGGCGCGAGCCCTGCCGAGGCTTTTCCACTGCGCTCATTTCTTCTTTGCTTTCCGTCATCTTCAACTCCCACCCGCTCATGACTCCCAAAAAACTCCTTGCCCTGCTGTTGGTGCTGCTGTGTCTTGCCCCGGCGGCGCAGGCCCAATCCCGCAAAGGCCGCGCCCCGCAAACCAGCACGGCCGCCGGGCAGCTCTGGCCGGTGGCAAAAGCCAACGCCTGGTACGCCCAGCACAAGTGGATATCGGGGGCCAACTTCATTCCCAGCACGGCCATCAACCAGCTGGAAATGTGGCAGGCCGCCACTTTCGACCCGGCTACCATTGACCGGGAGCTGGGCTGGGCCGAAGGCATCGGCTTCAACACCATGCGAGTGTTTCTGCACCACCTGGCCTGGCAGCAGGACCCGGCCGGCTTCAAGCAGCGCCTGGACGCGTACCTGGCCCTGGCCGACAAGCACCGCATCCAGACGATTTTCGTGTTTTTCGACGACTGCTGGAACAAGCAGGCCAGCCCCGGGCCCCAGCCCGCGCCCAAAACCGGCATCCACAACTCGGGCTGGGTGCAGGACCCCGGCGAGCCCACCTCGCGCGACTCGGCCGCCTTCATGGCCTTGAAACCCTACGTGAGCGACGTGCTGACGCGCTTCGCGCACGACAAGCGCGTGCTGATGTGGGACCTGTACAACGAGCCGGGCAACTCCGACAAGAAGGACACCTCGCTGCCGCTGCTGCGCAACGTGTTTGCCTGGGCCCGCGCCGTGAACCCCGACCAGCCCCTCACGTCCGGCATCTGGGCCTGGAACCTGCAAGCGCTCAACGCCTTCCAGGTACGCAACTCCGACGTGACCACCTACCACGACTACGAGGAGCCCAACTGGCACCAGCGCGTGATAGAGCTGCTGAAAACCAACGGCCGCCCGCTCATCTGCACCGAATACATGGCCCGCAGCCGCAACAGCCGCTTCGCCAACATCATGCCCTTGCTGAAAAAAGAGAACGTGGGCGCTATCAACTGGGGCCTGGTAGAAGGCAAAACCAACACCAAATACGCCTGGGACACGCCCCTGGCCGACGGCAGCGAGCCCCTGGAGTGGTTCCACGAGGTGTTCCGCCAAGACGGCACGCCCTACCGCCTCGACGAGGTGCAGGTCATCCGCAAAATGAACGGCAAATAGCGGCCTACTTCGCGTGCGTAGCCTCCACGGCCCGCCGCGTCACCAGGTCTACGTCGGTCACCTGCTGCGGAAACCAGACGGTCATTTCGCCCTTGCCGCGGTTGGCCCAGGCGTAGTATGGAATGGCCGTCAGGGTCTGGCGCACGGTGCTGATGGTGTTGGTGGCCGGGTCCACTTTCACCACGGGCACGGAGGCGGTGAGCTGGGTGATGCCGTTCAGCACCTCGGGCTTTTCGACGGCGGTGAAGGCCGTGCCGACCGGCACGATGATGTTGCTGGCCTTGCCCTCGTTGTCGGTCCACTCGGCGCAATACACCACCGGGCCGCGCTGCAGGGCCACTTTGCCCACGTTGTCGGGCACATTGGGGTGGGCCTGCACGGTGCGCACTTCCATGGGCAGGCTCACCTCTACCACGTCGTTCTTTTTCCACTTGCGGGCCAGCACGGCGTAGCCGTGTTGAAGGGCGTAGCTCACCGGCTTGCCGTTCACTTTGATGGTCACCTTCGCCGCCGAAGGCGTGGCAAACGTGTACAAATCAGAAGGCATGGCCTGGCCGCGCGCCCAGCCGGGAATGCGCACCAGCAGGTTGAAATCCGACGTGGCAGCATGCTCGACGGTGAACTTCAGGTCGCCGCTCCAGGGGTAATTGTTGGTTTGGGTGAGGCGCACGGCCTTGTTGTTCACGGCCAGGTCGGCGCTGCCGCTCACGAACAGGTTCACATAAATGTCTTTGCCGTTCTGCCCGTACACGTAGCCCGGCAGCGACGGAAACAGCCGCGCCAGGTTGGTGGGGCAGCAGGAGCACTCAAACCAGCCCACCCGCGCCGGCTCAGTCTGCGGGAAGCTGGCCGAGTTTTTAATCTGCATGGCGTTGGAGTAGAAGAAGGACTTGCCATCGAGGCCCACGCCGGAGAGCAGGCCGTTGTAGAGCACTTTCTCCATGATGTCGGCGTACTTCGAGTCGCCGTGCAGCTGGAACATGCGCTGGTTCCAATAGATGTGGGCCACCGAGGCGCAGGTTTCGTTGTAGGCCGTGGCGTTCGGCAGCTCGTAGTTCTGCCCAAACCGCTCGCCGCCGGGCACCGCGCCGGTGCCGCCGGTCACGTAGAACTTCTTGCTCACCATGTTCTGCCAGATGGTGTCCACGGCGGCCAGCAGCTGCCGGTCGCCGGTGAGGGCGGCCACGTCGGCCATGGCCGAGTACAGGTATTCGGCGCGCACGGCGTGGCCTTCGGCTTCCTTCTGGGCCACCACGGGCTTGTCGTCCTGCCAGTACTGGCCGTTGCGCCACACGTCCGGGCTCTTGGGGTCGTAGCCCTTGTATTGGCCGCGCGCCTCGAGGAAAAACTTCGCGGTTTGGAGGTATTCCGGCTTGCCGGTCACGCGGTAGAGCTTCACCAGGGCCATTTCCACGATTTCGTGGCCGGGCGCCACCACCCGCTTGCCCGGCCCGAACACGGAGCACACCAGGTCGGCGTTTTTGAGGGCGATGTTGAGCAGGGTTTTCTTGCCGGTGGCCTGGTAGTGGGCCACGGCGGCTTCGTAGAGGTGGCCGGCGTTGTAAAGCTCGTGGCTGAGCTCGCGCTCCTTTTCCCAGCGCTGCGCGCCCGCCCAGGGGTGCGGGTGGGCCGGGTCGATGGTGCGGGCCGTGTAGAGGTAGCCGTCGGGCTCCTGGGCCTTGGCCACCTTGTCAATCAGCACGTCCAGGTACGCCGCCAGCTCCTTGTCCGGGTACAGGCTGAGCGAGTACGAGGCCCCTTCCAGCGTCTTGTAAATGTCGGTGTCGTCGAAGGGAAACGTGGTGGCAAACTTGCCCGATTTGGCCGCCGCCATCTCAAAGTTCTTCACCCGATTAGTGGCCTCGCAGCGCTGAAACGACGCCGGAATGGTGATGGTGGTGTTGGTTTTGAGGCGCGGCTGCCAGAAGGCATCGGTCAGCTTCACCTTGGTGAAGGGCACGGCCTGAATGGGGTAGTCGGCGCGCTGCTGGGCCGGGGCCGGCAAGGCGCCCAGCGCCAGGCCCACGGCGAGCAGAAAAGGCATTGGCGAAGTCATGGCAGAGGCAAATGAGGTGGAAAACCCGGGCCGGGGGTTACTTCTTGCCCGGAATGCGCAGCACGGTGAAGGAATTGGGCGCCAGCGTGTAGCTCACCGTCGAGCCCGACACGGCAACTTTTTCTTCTTTCGGCGTCAGCTTTTTGGGCTCCCGAATGGTGTTCTGGGCGTTGAGGTCGTCGCTGGCCATCACCAGGGCGCGGCCGGTTTTGCCCACTTTTTTGGCGCCGGCCAGGTTCACCTTCACGGCGCGGGGCGTGGCGGCGTAGTTCACCAGCTTCACGATGACGTCGCCGGTGGGGGCGTCGGCCACGGCGCTGGCGAAGAGGTTGTCGGTGCCGTTTTTGGCATTGCCGGGCAGTTGCACGGGCAGCACGGCGGTGCCTTTGTTTTGGGCAAACAGCGTCTGCACGTAGTAGTTCACCGTGCCGTAGGCGGTCAGGTTGTCGAACCAAATCAGGTTCGGCGTCCACTGCCAGGCGTCTACGTGGGCCAGCATGGGCGCGTAGGAAGCCATGGCCACCACGCCGGCGTTGCGTTCCAGGCCGGTCATGAAGGCCGCTTCCGAGATGGCGCAGTCCCAGTTGTTCTTGTTGTCGGGGCTGGCAATGGCCACGCTCTGGGCGGCGTACTCGCCGGCGAAGATTTTGGGGCCGGTGCGGGGGTAGTTGTCGTAGCGGCCCACGTTCTGGCGAAACCACTCCGGCTTGGCGTAGTAGTGCTCGTCGATGTACTCGGCCTTCAGCTCGCGCAGCTTCAGCGTGGCTTTGTCGAATAAGTCGCCTTCCGGCGCGGGGCCGGCGCTGCTCACAATCTGCATGGCCGGGTACTTGGCCTTCACGGCCTTGGCAAAGGGCTCGTAGCGCTCCAGGTACTGGGGGCCCCATTGCTCGTTGCCGATGCCAATCATCTTCAGGTTGAAGGGCGCGGGGTGGCCCATGGCCGCGCGCTTGGCGCCCCAGGGGCTGCTGGCGGGGCCGTTGGCGAATTCAATCAAATCGAGGGCGTCCTGGATGAAAGTGTCCAGCGTGGGCTCGTCGCCCTGGCCGGCCGCGTTGGGGCCCTTGGCCGCGCTGATGGGCGCCAGCTCGGCCGAGTTGAACTGGCAGGCCATGCCCACGTTCAGGATGGGCAGCGGCTCGGCCCCAATGTCTTCCGACAGCTGGAAATACTCAAAAAAGCCCAGGCCGAACGACTGGTAATAGTCGGGCGTGTAGCGGTGCTTGAACTCCTTGTTCCAGCGGTTTATCATGGGCTTGCGCGAAGCCACGTCGCCGATGGTTTCCTTCCACTGGTAGCGGTTGTCGAGCGTAATGCCCTCCACGATGCAGCCGCCGGGGAAACGCAAGAAGCCCGGTTTCATGTCCTTGAGCAGCTGCACGAGGTCGGGCCGCAGGCCGTTTTCGCGCTTCATCCAGGTGTCTTTCGGGAAAAGCGACACCACGTCGAGGTCCACGGTGCCGGCGCCTTCCAGCGTCAGCTTGAGGCGGGCCCGCGCGGCGGTGGCCGACGGTTTCAGCACCACGGAGTACTTCTTCCACTCGGTGGTGAGGCCCGTGATTTGGGCCTGCACCAGCCCCTGGCCAGAACCCGGCGTTTCGGGGCCCGGGCCATTGCGGCCGGGCTCCTCCAGCGTCACGCTGAGGCCGCTCGCGCTGCCGGGGCCCTTGCGGGCGTAAATCGAAAACGTGTACTCGGCCCCCTGCTTCACGCCCATGCCGCGGAAGCCCTCGTTCACGAAGCCCGCATCCGGGCCCGCGGTTTTGGCGCTCAGTCGCAGGAAATGGTTGTTGGCGTTGCTGATGGGCCGGTCCGTCGACACGAGGTAGCTTTCCAGCCCCGCCGCGCCCCGGATGGCGCGCCAGCCGAGGAGGTGGTCGTCGGTTTCGAAGGACTTGTTCTTCACCAATTCGGGGTACAGGCCGCCGTCGGCCGCGAAGTTGATGTCCTCGAAAAACAAGCCGTACATGTTTTTCGAAACCGGCGCGGCCGGCTGGCTCACTTGCACGGTGATGGTGGCCGGGGCCGCGCTTTGGGCACGGGCCGCCGGGCCCGGCAGCAAACCGGCCAGGGCCAGGCCCGCGGCGCCGAGCAGGAAACGGGAACGAGAGTAGGTCATGGTTGGTGGGATTTTTTGTTTCACTGAGCGAAAGCGGAAAGCCAATTGAGCGGCGCAAACGGGCGCGTCGGCCCCGGCCCCTCTCCGGCGGAAGGGGGCACCAGACGTAATCGAAGGAAGCCCATCCGGTTCCCCTCTCCTTGCGGAGAGGGGGTCAGGGGTGAGGCGCCACGCCGGCGCGGCAGGAATTAGCGCCCGCCGAAGGCCACTTCGTTGTAGCGCAGCTCGTTTTTGAAGGTGCGCAGCTTGGTGTCGGCGTCGATGAGCACGAACTCGATGCCGGCCATCTCAGCGAAGTCTTCCAGGTGTTCGGCTGTCAGGTTCTGGCTGTAGCCGGTGTGGTGGGCGCCGCCGGCCAGTATCCAAGCGGCGGCTCCGACGGCCAGGCTGGGCTGCACTTTCCAAAGCACGCGGGCCACCGGCAGCTTGGGCAGGTCGGCGGCGGGCAGCACGGCTTCCACCTCGTTCACAATCATGCGGAAGCGGTTGCCCAGGTCCACGATGGTGGCATTCAGGGCCGGGCCGGCGGGGCAGTTGAACACCAAGCGGGCCGGGTCGGCCTTGCCGCCGATGCCCAGCGGGTGCACTTCCACCTTCACCTTGCCTTCGGCAATGCTCGGGCAAATTTCGAGCATGTGCGAGCCGAGCACCTGCTCGTTGCCGGGCTCAAAATGATAGGTGTAGTCTTCCATGAAGGAGTTGCCGCCGGGCAGGCCGGCGCCCATCACCTTCATGGCGCGCACCAGGGCCGAGGTTTTCCAGTCGCCCTCGCCGCCAAAGCCGTAGCCCTCGGCCATGAGCCGCTGCGTGGCGATGCCGGGCAGCTGGGCCATACCGTGCAGGTCCTCAAACGTGTCGGTGAAGCCTTTGGCGCCTTTGTCTTGCAAAAACTTGCGCAGGCCGGCCTCGATGCGGGCGGCTTCGCGCAGGCTCTCGCGCTGGGCGCCGCCGGCTTTCAGGTCGTCGGCCAGCTCGTATTCCTTTTCATAAGTAGCCAGCAGCTCGTCAATCTGGCTGTCGCTCACTTCGTTCACCACGGCCACCAAATCGCCGATGCCATAGGTGTTCACCTCGTAGCCGAACTTGATTTCGGCTTCCACCTTGTCGCCTTCGGTCACGGCCACGTAGCGCATGTTGTCGCCGAATCGCACGAAGCGGGCGCCCTGCCAGTCGGCCCAGGCGCAGGCCACGCGCGCCCACACGCCCAGGCTTTCCTGCACGGCGGCGCTCTGCCAGTGGCCCATCACCACTTTGCGGTTCAGCCGCATGCGCGTCCCGATGAAGCCAAACTCCCGGTCGCCGTGCGCCGATTGGTTGGTGTTCATGAAGTCCATGTCGATGTCGGCCCACGGAATGTCGCGGTTGAACTGCGTGTGCAGGTGCGCCAGCGGCTTTTGCAGGATTTTCAACCCGTTTATCCACATTTTGGCGGGGGAAAACGTGTGCATCCACGCAATCAAACCCACGCAATTCTCCGCCTGGTTGGCTTCCTGCATGAGCTTGTAAATCTCCTGCGGCGTTTTCAGAATGGGCTTGTAGACGATGTTGATGGGCAATTTGCTGCCCAGCTCCTCGGCAATCTGCTGCGAGTGGCGGGCCACTTCTTCCAGGGTTTCGGGGCCGTAAAGGTGCTGGGTGCCGGTGATGAACCAGGCTTCGTAGTGGGAAATGTCAATCATGGGGTGGAAGGGGAATGAGGCGGTCAGGCCGAGCGCCGAGAAGCATTTCGCCTGCGCAGGTAATCAATCGATTGTGTTGGCAAGGAAGCAGCACGCGGGGTGCTTCGCGACGCTCGGCCGGAGGTTTTGGTTGTGTAAAGGAGTTACGACTGTCCGTAGTAGGAATGCACGCCGTGCTTGCGCTCGTAGTGCTTGCGAATGAGGGCGTCCTTGAGGCGCGGCACCTCCGGCCGCAGCGTGCAGCTGAGGTAGGCCATGCGGGCCACTTCCTCCAGCACGGCGCTGTTGTACACGGCTTTGTCTACGGTTTTGCCCCAGCTGAAGGGGGCGTGGTTGGCCAGCAGCACCATTTCCACCTCGCTGGGCGAGAGGCCGCGGCGCTGGAATTCGTTGAGGATTTGCCAGCCGGTCTGGTGCTCGTAGTCGCCGGCAATCATGGCGTCGTCCATGGGCGGCGCGCAGGGAATGTCGACGGTGAGGTGGTCGGCGTGGGTGGTGCCGAGGATGGGAATGTCGCGCTGGGCCTGGGCCCAGGCCGTGGCGTAGGTGCTGTGCGTGTGCACAATGCCGCCGATGTGCTCCCAATGGCTGTAGAGCACGGCGTGGGTTTTGGTGTCCGACGACGGCCGCTTCTCACCTTCCAGCACATTGTTGGCGAAGTCGAGGATGACGATGTCTTCGGGCTTGAGCAGCTCATACGGCACGCCGCTGGGCTTGATGGCAAACACCTGCTTGTCGCGGTCGACCACGCTGGCGTTGCCAAAGGTGAAAAGCACCAGCCCGAGCTTGGGCAGCTGCATGTTGGCGTCGTAGCACGCCTGTTTCAGGTCCTGGTATTGGCTCATGCGGTGGTGATGGCGGGCGTTTCGGTTTCCATAACGGGCTCCTCGGACTGACCTACGGTCGCCGTCTCCACAAACCGGCCGAAGGCCTGGTACTGCGCGTAGCGGGCCTGGTAGTCGGCCACGCGGGCGGGGTTGGGCTCGTAGGTTTCGGCAAAGCCGCTGCCCATGGCCTTCTGGGCCGTCAGCACGTCGGGGTGAATGCCGGCGGCCACGGCCGCGTACATGGCCGCGCCCAGCGCCGGTGCCTGCTCCGACACGGCTATTTTGATGGGCCGGTCGAGCACGTCGGCCAGCGTCTGCATCACAAACTGCGACTTCTTGGCCACGCCGCCGATGCCGATGACCTGCTTGATGGCAATGCCTTCCTCTTCAAACCGCTCCACAATCTGCTTCGAACCGTAGCAGATGGCCTCTACCAAGGCCCGGAATACCTGGGGCGCGCTCGTGCCCATGGTCAGGTTCATCAGGGCGCCTTTCAGGGCTTGGTTGGCGTCGGGCGTGCGGCGGCCGTTCACCCAATCCAGGGCCAGCACCTGCGACTCGGCGGGGTCTACGGCGGCGGCTGCTTCGCTGAGTTGCACCAGCAGCGTGTTGCTCATTTCTTCGCGCAGGGCGGCTTGCAGCTCGGGCGTCAGCACCTTGGAGGTGCTCAGCACATGTTGCAGGGGCCACTCCAGCATCTGCCG
Organism: Hymenobacter armeniacus; assembly: GCF_014699055.1. GTDB lineage: Bacteria > Bacteroidota > Bacteroidia > Cytophagales > Hymenobacteraceae > Hymenobacter > Hymenobacter armeniacus. The sequence continues at coordinate 19,693 of NZ_JACXAC010000009.1, read as the reverse complement.
GAACCAGGCCAGCAGGTCGCCAAAGGCCGACTGCCCGGCTTCGAGCCCCAGCATGCCCGGAATCACGGAGCCATCGACCTGCCCGCAGATGCCGGCCACGAGGTGGTCGCCCACTTCGCTGGTCGGCGCCACCACGATGTCGCAGGTGCTGGTGCCCATCACCTTCACCATCGAATAGGCTTCGATTTCGCCCGCCACGGCGCCCGCGTGGGCGTCGAAGGAGCCCACGGCCACCACCGTGGCGGGGCTCAGGCCCAGGCGCTGGGCCCACTCTTCGGAGAGGTGGCCGGCTACTTGGTCGGCGGTGTAGGTTTCGGTGAATAATCGATTGCGTAAACCGGCCAGCTTAGGTTCGAGGTGGGTGAGAAACTCCTCGGCGGGCAGGCCGCCCCAGCTCTCGTGCCACATGGCCTTGTGCCCGGCGGCGCAGCGGCTGCGCTTGAAGCTGGCCAGCTCGCCGCCCGTGAGCAGCAGCGTAATCCAGTCGCAGTGCTCCATCCAGGAGTGGGCGGCGCTGGCCACGGCGGCGTCCTCGCGCACCACGTGGGCAATTTTGGCCCAAAACCATTCCGAAGAATAAATGCCGCCTTCGAACTTGGTGTAGTCCTCGCCGCCCCAGGTGCGGGCTTTGTGGTTGATTTCGGCGGCCTCATCCAGCGCGGTGTGGTCTTTCCAGAGCACGAACTGAGCATTGGGGTTGTCGGCAAACTCGGGCAGCAGGCCCAGGGCCACGCCATCGGCATTCACCGGGCCGGGCGTGCTGCCGGTGGTGTCCACGGCCAGGCCTTTAACCTGGTCGGCGGGCACTTGCTGGGCCACGCGGCGCACCACGGCCTCCAGCCCTTCAATGTAGTCGAGCGGGTGCTGGCGGAACTGGTTTTTGGCGGGGTTGCAGTACTGCAGGGTTTTCCAGCGCGTGTAGTGGTGCACGGCCTGGGCTTTTTCGGCCCCGGTGCGGGCATCCACGAGCACGGCGCGCACGGAGTCGGTGCCGTAGTCGACGCCGATGACGTAGGCAGGAAGGGTTTGTTCCACGGGAGTGTCAGTTATCAGTTAACAGTGAGCAGCTATCAGTTTTAGGTGAGAGTATTTGGCGCCGACAAATTCCTCTATCGACGACTGTTCACCATCAACTGAAAACTGATTTTTTATTTCCGCACCCCGAACTTGTAGGTGCTCACGGTGTGGTAGGTCTCGCCCGGCTTCAAAATCGTGTTGGGGAACTTGGGCTGGTTGGGCGAGTCGGGGAAGTGCTGGGTTTCGAGGCAGAAGCCGGCGTGCTTGCCGTACACGGTGCCGCCTTTGCCCTTCAGGGTGCCGTCGAGGAAGTTGCCGGTGTAGAACTGGATGCCGGGCTCGTCGGTGGTCACCTCCAGGGTGCGGCCGGTGGTGGGCTCGTACACGGTGGCCGCGGCGTGGCTGCCGGTGGCCGTGTTCAGCACCCAGTTGTGGTCGTAGCCGCCGGGCACCTGCGCGATGCGCTCGCCGATGGCGTGGGGCGTGGTGAAGTCGAAGGGCGTGCCTTTCACGGGGCGCAGCTCGCCGGTCGGAATAAGGGTGGCGTCCACCACGGTGTAGCGGTCGGCGGGCAGCGTCACTTCGTGGCCCAGAATGTCTTTGCCGGCGCCGTGGTTCAGGTTGAAGTAGGCGTGGTTGGTGAGGTTAATCGGAGTGGCCTTGTCGGTGGTGGCCGTGTAGTCGATGCGCAGGGCGTTGTCGTTGGTGAGGGTGTACACCACCGTTACGTTGAGGTTGCCGGGGTAGCCTTCCTCGCCGTCCTTGCTCACGTAGCTCAATTTCAGGCTCTGGCCGTCGGCCGAGGACGCCGGCTCGGCCTGCCAAATCACCTTGTCAAAGCCTTTCAGGCCGCCGTGCAGGCTGTTCGGCCCGTTGTTTTTGGCGAGGGTGTACTCCTTGCCGTCCAGCGTGAATTTGCCGCCCTTGATGCGGTTGCCGTAGCGGCCAATCAGGGCGCCGAAGTAAGGGCCGGCTTTCTGGTATTCGGGGCTCTGGTAGCCGCTCACGTTGTCGAAGCCAAGGATGACGTCGCCGAGCTTGCCGTCCTTGTCGGGCACCAGCAGGCTGGTCAGGATGCCGCCGTAGTTGGTGATGGTGGCCTTCACGCCGCTGGCGTTGGCGAGGGTGAAAAGCTGGACTTCGGTGCCGTCGGTGGTTTTGCCGAAGGAGGCGGAGGTGGGCATGGCGGTGGTTTTCGTTTGGGCAGAATCGGCCGGGGCCGACGCCGCGGTGGTGGTGTGCTCAGCGGAGTTGTTCGACCCGCAAGCGGCCAGCAACAGCAGGCCGGGCAATGTTACGGCCAGCAACCCAGAACGACGAAGTGAAATCATGGAATACGAGGAATGAAATGAAGGCGTGAAACTAGCTGCCGCCGCAAGGTAAACCTTACTGTACCCTACTGCACGGTCTGTTTTTGAGTAAGGGAGGCCGCCCCGCGCTGCACCCGCACCTGGTAGATGCCGGGCGCCAGGCCGGCGGCCACGGCCAGCTGGCGCTGCTGCGGGCCGTAGCGGCGGCAATAAACCACTTTTCCCAGCAGGTCGGTCACCGTCACGGTGGTGGCCTCGGCGTTTGGCAGCGGGCCCAGGTCCACGGTGAAGGCGCCCCGCTCGGCCGGCACGGGGTAGAGGCTCACGCCCGCCAGCCGGGCGCTGCCGGCCGTGGCGGTAGTGGTGCCCACCGGCGTCACAAACCAGTGCTGGCAGGCGCAGCCGTTGTAGTCGAAAATGCCCAGCTGCGCGCCGGGTGCGGTGGAGGCAAACGGCACTTCCACCACGCGGTTGCTGCTGAGCGCGGCCAGCACCAGGCTGCCGTCGCTGGCCCGGTCGAGGTGGAACTGCTGGCAGTCCTGCCCGGTGTAGGTGCCGAGCTGCAGCAGCGCAAAGTTGGCATCGGAGCAGTTGGCCGTGCCGGCGGCCAGCCCGCCGAGCGCGCTCGTGATTTTGTAGTCGCCGTTGCCCAGCGCCGTGAAATCCCACTGCTGGCAGGTGCCCGCGGCGGGCGTGGCCTGCACAATGGCCTGGCCCGCGGCGCCGGTGCAGCCCTGCGACTGCCACACCAGGTTGCTGGCCGCCGGGCCCGCGGCAATGGTGAAGCGCCCCGCCGCCCCCGTGCCGCTGGCCGGTCCCAGCCAGTCGCGGCTCACCACGGGCCAGCCGGCGGCGCTCCAGGTCAGCTGGGCCAGCCCGAGCTTGGGCGCGCCATTGTCGTAGGAGTCGTAGTAATGGTGCGAGAAGTAGGTGGCGCCGTTTTCCTCAAAAATGCCGGTGTGCCCCGGCCCGCGGTAGCGGCCCGCGCCGCTGAGCAGCAGGGTGCCGCCGTTGGCATTCAGGTCGACCCCGTTCTGGTCCAGAAACGGGCCGGCGGGCGAGGCCGAGCGGCCCACCAGAATGCGGTAGGTGCTGCTGATGCCCTGGCAGCAGGTGCCCCGGTTGATGAACAGGTAATAAAAGGCGCCGCGCCGGGCCACGTAGGCGGCTTCCACGTCGCCGTTGGCCACGGCATTCTGGGTGGCGCCGGCCAGGGGCTTGCCGGTAGCGGCGTCGAGCTGCACGGTGCGGATGCCGCCGAAGTAGGACCCGTAGGTCATCCACAGGTTGTTGCTGGCGTCGCGGTAAACGGCCGGGTCGATGGCGTTCACGGGGCTGTTGGCGTTGGTCGAAATCACCTCGCCCTCGTCTACCCAGTTGTAGCTGGGGCTGGCGGGGTCCAGCGTGACGTTGGTGGCCAGGCCAATGGCCGACACCTTGGAGCCAAACGTGGAGCAGGAATAGTAGAGGTAGTACTTGCCGTTCTGAAACACGCACTCCGGCGCCCAGAAATTGCCGGCGAAGCCGGGCACTTTGGTGTTTATCCAGCCGGGGTAGGCGTTGTTCACAAACACGGCCCGCGGGCCCGGCGTCCAGTTCACCAGGTCGGTCGAATACAGGCTGTAAATGCCCTGGCCGGTGGCAAACACCCAATACGTATTGCCCTGCTTCACGATGGTAGACGGGTCGTGCACCCCGGTTAGCCCTTGCAGGGCGTGGGCGCGCGGCGCAGCCCCGCACCACAGCAACAAGAGCAGCAGGCGCAGGCAGTGGCGGCGGGCAGGGTTCGCGCCACGGGGCGCGGCAACCGGACTAGTAGAAAGCATTGGCGGTGGGAATTTGAAGGCGTGGAAGGAATTGAAGTCGGTCGGGGCTATTCCCCGCTGGGTTTGGCCAGCGGTTGGTTGATAGCCACGGGCACGCCGAAATTGGGCGAGCCGTCGGCGTTCCAGGTAAATTTTTGCATGCGCGGGTTGCGCTTGTCCACGCAGCCCTCGGCGGGGTTGGAGTTGGCGTGGTAAATAATCCAGTCCTCCTGGCCGTCTTTCGACTGAAAGAAGGAATTGTGGCCGGTGGCGTAGGCGCGGTTGGCCGGGTTCTGGGAGAAAACCGGCTGGTTCGATTTCGTCCAGGACGCGGGCAGCATGGGGTCGGCGGTGGCGCTGGCCGTGAGCTGGCCCAGGGCGTACTGGTCGGTGCCGCAGAAGCTGGCCGAGTAAATCAGAAACGTTTTGCCGGCGTGCTTGATGATTTCCGGGCCTTCGTTCACGTAGGGCGGACCCACGTTTTCCCAGGCAAACTCGGGGTGCGAAAGCTCTACCCGGGGCCCGGTGAGGGTCCAGGGGTTGGCCATCTGAGAGATGTAGAGGCGCTGCACGGCGTCGACGCCGTTGTGGCCCGACCAGATGAAGTAGCGGTTGCCGTTCTGTTCCAGCACGGTGCCGTCGATGGCCCAGAAGTCGGCCGCGGCGTTGTAGAGGCGGCCTTTGTCGACCCAGGTGCCGTTGGTGGGGTCGGGGCTGGGGTTTTCCAGCACCCAGGTCCGCTGCAGGCCCAGGTTGGTGCCGTTGGGCCCGGCCGAGTAGTAGATGTACCACTTGCCGTCGAGGAAGTACAGCTCCGGGGCCCACAGGTTGCCCGAGGCCGGGCCGGTGGGCGGCGGCGTCCAAGCCACCACGCTGGGGGTGGTGCCCAGGTCCGACATGCGGGCCGTTTTCCAGATGCGCAGGTTGCTGCCCGTGGTGTGCATGTAGTAGTAGAAGCCGTCCTTCTGCACCACCCACGGGTCGGGCCCGGAGGCCAGCAGCGGGTTGGTGAAGGTGTTGGCGGCGGTGGGCGGCACCACGGCGGGGGCCGCCGGGGCAGTGCGGCTGCTGTTGCAGCCCGCCAGGGCCAGCAGGCACAGCAGCGGCCAGCGCCGCAGGGTCGAAGCGAAGGGAAAGGTGCGCATGGCGAGGGGCCGTGAAGCAGTGGGCGATACGGCCGCCCCGGGTTGCAGCCCGGGACGGCCCTCTCACCACCACCCCTTAGTAGCCGGGGTTCTGGGTCACGCCCGGGTCGATGTCGATGTCGCGCTGCGGAATGGGCAGCAGCTTCGAAATGCCCAGGCGGAAGTTGGCAAAATCAGGGTCGCGGCCGCGCAGCTCGTCGATGCCGGCCTGGTTGTCCATCAGGCCCCAGCGCAGGATGTCGAACCAGCGGGTGCCTTCGCCGGCCAGCTCCTTGGCCCGCTCGCTGCGGATGAGCAGGCGCAGGGCGCTCTGCGAGAACGAGCCCGTGAGGGGGGCCAGGTTCACCGAAGGGCGCTGGCGCACGCGGTTGATGAGGGGCAGGGCGGCGCTCGTCTGGTTGAGCTCGGTGAGGGCTTCGGCCTGCATCAGCAGCACGTCGGCGTAGCGGATGACGCGGTGGTTGATGCCCGACGAGAAGTTTTCGTCGGTGCGGGTGCGGTCGTTCAGGTACTTGCGCCAGTACTGCTGGTTGGGGTTCCAGCCCCACCCCGAAAAGGTCTTGCCGTAGAACACGCCCGGGTTGCCGGCGTGAATGATGCAGATGTCGCGGCGCGGGTCAATCAGGTGCTTGCGGGTGCTGCCGGGCGCCAGCAGCGTCACCGTCGAGTCGCGGTACTCGTCCAGCAGCCAGCGGCGGGGCTGCACGTCGGCAAACGTGGGGCCGGGAGGGCCGAAGAAGTTGGGCCGGTCGTGGCTTTCCGACGAGGCCGAGTTGTCCTGCCCCTGCCCTACTTCCAGCACCGCCCCCGTAAACTGCACCTCAAACAGCGACTCCTTGTTGTTTTCATTGGTGTCGGTGAAGTTGTCCAGGTAGTTATCCACCAGGTCGTACTGGTTGGTGCCGATGATGGTGCTGAACAAGGCCGAAGCGTCGGCCCAGCGCTTCTGCTGCATGTACACCTTGGCCAGCAGGGCCTGGGCGGCGCCTTTTGTGGCCCGGCCGCGCTCGGGGTCGGGGTAAGTGGCCGGCAAATCCGGAATGGCTTCCGTCAGGTCCTTGATGATTTGGGCTTCGGTTTCGGCCGCCGTGGCCTGGGGCACGCGGGTGGTCACCGTGGGCTCCACCAAAATCAGCGGCACGCGGCCGAAGAAGTATACCAAATCGAAGTACGACAGGGCGCGCACGAACTTGGCTTCGGCGATGAGGCGCTGCTTCAACCCGGCCTCCATTTCAATGGCCGGCACGCGGGTGATTACCTGGTTGGTCCGGAAAATGGTCCGGTAGTAGTCGTTCCAGGCGAAGGAAGAGATGAAGAAGTTGTTGTCCGGCGTCACAAACCGCGTGAAGTTGGCCAGCTCCACAAAGGGGCTCTGGCTGTACGACTCGTCGGAGCGGTGCGCCATGAAGTGCCAGCTGCGGTAGTAGCAGGCAAACTGCTGCAGGCCCGAGTAGCAGGCCAGCACGCCCTTGTTGGCGTCGTCGGCGGTTTTCCAGAACGTGGCCGTGGAGGGCGCGTTGGGGTTGGTTTTGTCCAACAGGTCTTTTTCGCAGCCCGTGGCCAGCACCAGGCTGGCGGCGAGCAACAAAGCGGGAATTTTCGGGAATTTCATGGGATGACGTGGTGCGCGCGGCAGCCGGGAAAACCGCGGGTTCTCTACCGGCCCGCGCCGGTGAGTTAGAAATTGACTTGCAGCCCGCCCGTGAAGCTGCGCACGTTGGGATAAGCGCTGTTGTCGACGCCGCGGCTGTAGAAGCCCGTGCCCGTGATTTCCGGGTCGAAGCCCGTGTACTTCGTAAACGTCACCACGTTGCGGCCCGTCACGTACACCCGCACGCTGCCCAGGCTGGGCATGAAGCTCGTGAGGGTTTTGGGGAAGGTATAGCCCAGCTGCACGTTTTTCAGGCGCAGGTAGGCGCCGTCTTCCAGCCAGCGCGTGGTGTTGGCGCGGCCGTTTTCGGCCGCCGACTTGATGAGGTCAGGGGTGGCGCCGCCGCCCTGCAGCAGGCGCGGCGTGGTGGTGGATGGGTTGCTCGGCGACCAGGGCGTCACGTCGGCGTTGTAGTTGTTGGGGCCGCTGTAGCTCTCCAAGGCAATGCGGGCCGAATTGAAAATCTTGTTGCCCGAAACGCCCTGCCAGAACAGCGACAAGTCGAAGCCCTTAAAAGCCGCGTTCAGGTTCAATCCGTATTGCAGGGTCGGAATCGACTTGCCCGAAAACACGCGGTCGAGGTTGTCAATCTTGCCGTCGTCGTTCGCGTCCTTGTAGCGCACATCGCCGGCCGTGGCATAGGGCTGAATGATGGTGCCGTTGGAGCTCTTGTAGTTCTGCGCCTCCTCGCGCGACTGGAAAATACCGTCGAACTGAATCAGGTAGAACTCGCCCAGCGACGAGCCCAGCTCCGAGCGCGTGAAGCCTTCGCCGCCCTCAAAGGCCTGCCCCTTCACGGGCAAAGCCGTGATTTTGTTGCTGATGGTGGTGAGCGTGAAATCGGCGCCGTACACGAAGGCCTTGCGGTTTTCGTGGTAGCCCAGAGCCAGCTCAAAGCCCCGGTTCTCGATGTTGCCAGCGTTCTGGTATAACACGTCGCCAAAATGGCCAAGGTAGGTGGGCACCTGCACGGGCGCCAGCGCCTTGCGGGTTTCGGCAATGTAATAGTCGGTCGAGAGGGTCAGGCGGCTGTCCAGCACGGCCAGGTCCAGGCCGATGTTTTTGGTAAACCGTTCTTCCCACTGCAGGTCCGGGCTGGCCAGCGCCAGCTGCGTTTGGCCGTTCACAATGGTTTGGCCGGTGCCCAGCACGTAGTTCACGTTCTGCCCAATGATGGGCGTGGTAAGGTAGTTGCCGCCGTAGGAGCCAAACAGCGCGTCGTTGCCGTTGCCGCCGTAGCTGGCGCGCAGCTTCAGGTTGTTCACTTGCGGCAGCGCGTCCTTAAAGAACGTTTCTTCGCTCAGGCGCCAGCCCAGCGAGGCCGCGCCAAAATTGGCCCAACGGTTCTGGGGCGCAAACTTGGACGAGCCGTCGCGCCGGAAGCTGCCCGAAATGAGGTAGCGGTTTTTGTAGTCGTAGGTGGCTTGGGTGAAAAACGAGCGTTTGGCATTTTCCGTCGACGTGCCCAGCACGGCGCCCTTTGTGGTGCCCGCGCTCAGCTCGAAATAGTACTGCGGCAAGCTCGAAAAGACTTGCGAGCCCGCTTGCACATTGTGCTGCCGGTAGCGCTGCTCCGAGTAGCCGCCCAGCACGTTGATGTGGTTGTCGCCGAAGGCCTTGTTGAAATTCAGGGTGTTTTCGGCCAATAAAAACACGTCGTAGCCCAGAAACTCATTGAGCGAGGACGTATTGATGCGCGTGTTCTGGCGCAGAATGCCCGACTTCTGGGCGTCGGAGTTGCTGTAGGTGTGCCCGTCGATGGCCGCGTTCAGGCGGTAGGTGAGAAAATCGAAAAGGCTCACGTCCATGCTGAAGTTGCCGGCCAGGCGGTTGTCGGCCTGCTTGCGCCGCAGCAGCTCCTGTGCCCCGATGGGGTTGGTGGCGAAGGTGTTGAGAATGGGCGAACCGGTGCCGTAGCCGCCTTCGTTGCGGGCGTCGTACACCGGAATGCTCGGCAGCATGGCCAGCACGTCGATGAACGGCGCCCCGTTCAGCAGCGTCACGTCGAGGTGGGTCAGCTGCGCATTTTCCTGGAATTTGAAGCGGCCCCGCGTCAGGCCCGAGTTCAGGCGCAAGCTCAGGCGCTGAAAGTCCGGCCCTTTCACAATGCCCTCCTGGTGGAAGTATTCGCCCGAAATCAGGAAGTTGCTGGCGGTTTTGTCGCCCACGCTGCCACCCGAAAACGACAGGTTGTAGTCTTCCAGCGTGCCCGTCTGAAAGAATTCCTTCTGCCAGTCGGTGTCGATGTTGGGGTTGAAGGCGCCGCCGGGCCCTTTCACGGCGCCGGCCAGGCCGTTTTGGCCGTTGTTCAGGGGGTTCAGGCCGGCGTTGGCGTAGGCCTGCACGGCGCGGTCGGCCCAGTCGCTGGCGTTGGTCAGGTTGTAGCGCTTGTAAATCTGGTCGATGCCGCGGTAGCCGTTGAACGCAATGGAGGGCTGACCGGCCTTGCCTTTTTTGGTGGTGATGAGCACCACGCCGTTGGCGCCGCTCGAGCCGTACACGGCCGTGGAGCTGGCGTCCTTCAGCACCGTCAGCGACTCGATGTCGTTGGGGTTCAAATCCCGGATGTTGCCCGTCCACAAGCCGTCAATCACATACAGCGGGCCGCTGCCCGCGTTGCCCAGCGTGCCAATGCCCCGGATGGACACCACCGGCGCATCGCCGGGCCCACCCGAGCCCTGCACGGTCACCCCCGGCAGGCGGCCCTGCAAGGCCTGCGTGGCGGTGGCCACGGGCGCTTTGTTGGCTTCTTTCACGTCGAGGCTGCTCACGGCGCTGGTCACGTTCTGGCGGTCCTGGGCCAGATAGCCCACCACCACCACTTCGCTCAGGCCTTGCGTGTCGGTCGCGAGGCGGGCATCCACGGCGGTGCGGCCGCCCACGGCCACTTCCTGGGTTTTGTAGCCCACGAAGGAAAACACCAGCGTGGCCCCGGCGGGCGCCACCAGGCTGTAGCGGCCGTCGGCGTCGGTTTGGGTGCCGGTGCTGGTGCCTTTCACCAGCACGGTCACGCCCGGCAGGCCGGCGCCATTCTCATCCGTGATGCGCCCCGTCACGGGCGTATCGGCGGCCTGCTGCACGCTGAACAGCCGCGCCGCGGGCGCGGCCATTGCCGGGTGCAGGCCGGGCAGGCTTAGCATGCCCCCTAGCAGGACGGGCACCGCAAAACCGGGAATCTTCGGTACTGACTTTTTCATAAGAACTGTGGTGGGAATTGGTGAGAACAAACACAATCGATTGTGTAATGGACTGTCAAAAATCGACTGTTTCCGAAAACACAATGTAATGTCCGAGGCAGGAGAGCAGAGAAAGTTGTAAAGCTTAAACCCGGGCAAAAACCGCATTTAAGCGTTATAAACAACTTTTTTTCTTCTACGACGCCGGCACCAACCACCCAAAAGGGCGCAGCTGGAGTCGCTTGAAAGTTGGCAATGTTACTGCAATTTCCTGATATTTTCAATTTAACGATTGTTTTTTTCTGAAGAGGTCCACTTTTTTTCCCGGCAGTGTCGTCTTTTCCTTTTCCCTCTCTTCCGGCGCGGGGTGCGGTGCCGGGCCAGCTTTCACCCACAACAAAAAAGACCAGGGCCACCGGGCCCTGGTCTTTTTTGTTTCGGCGCTGCTGACGGCCTAGCGGCGGCTCATTCGCAGCACTTGCCGGGCATTGCCCTGGCGCACGTTGAGGTAGTACACGCCCACGGGCAGGGCCGCGGCCCGCGGCAGGGCAATGCGCTGCGTGCCGGGCTGCGCCGGGACCGTGCCGGTCAGCACGGTTTGGCCCAGCATGTTCTGCACCGTGAACGTCACGGGGGCGTCTTGGTGGGTGGTCAGCTCCACGGTGGCTTCGCCGCCCTCGTAGGGGTTGGGGAACACCGTGGCCTCGAATACGGCTGCGGCCTTGGTGGTTTGCAGGGTTTGCACGGGCGAGTAGCTGTGCTCGCCGTTGGTGTCTACCTGGCGCAGGCGGTAGTATACCTGGCCGCTGGCCGAGGCCCGGAAGCTCACGTCCAGGAACTCGTACTCGGTGCGGGCCGCCGACGTGCCGGCGCCTTCGCGCTGGCCCACTTCGGCAAAACGCTGGCCGTCGGTGCTGCGCTCCACGGCGAAGTAGGCGTTGTGCTTCTCCGAAGCCGTTACCCAGCTCAGGCGGGGCGTTTTCTCGGCCCAGGCCGCGGCGAAGCTCACCAGCTCCACCGGCAGCGGCGTCACCGAGATGGTGGCTTGCGCAGTGGTGAAGCAGCCGGCGGCGTTGGCCCCCGTCACGGTGTAAGTCGTCGTGACGGACGGGCTCACGGTGATGGTCGGCGTGGTATCGGCCAGGTTGGTGGTCGTGCCGCCGGCGGTGGCTGTCCAGGAATACGTGCTGCCACCGGTGGCGGTGAGCGTGGTGGGCGTGCCGGGGTCGGCAGTGGTCGAAGTGGGCGCCACGGTCACGGTGGGCTTGGCGCTCACGCTCACGCCCACGTCCTGGCTGTTGGTGCCGCAGGGCGTGGTCGTGATGACGCGGTAGATGGTATTGGCTGCGGGCGTAGGCGCGAAGGTGGCCGACGTCGACAAAATGCTGCCCAGGTCGGTGGTGCGGTACCACTTGTAGGTGGTGTTGGTGATGCCCGAGCTGGCGGTGAGGGTGGCCGCGTCGCCGGCGCACACGGCGGCCGAACTCGGCGTGACGGCATACGTGGGCGCGGCGGCAATGCTCACCACTATTTGCTGCGTGGCCACGGCGCCGCAGGGCGAAGTGGCCGTGACCGTGTAGGTGGTGGTGCCCGTGGGCGTGGCCGTCACAGTGGCCCCGCTGGTGGAGCTCAGGCCCGTGGCCGGCGACCACGCGTAGGTAGCGCCGGGGTTGTCCGACAGCGCCGTGAGGGCAATGGGGCTGCCCGCACAAATGGTGGCGGCGGCCGGCGACACGGCCACCGCCGAAACGCCCACGCTCACCGTCACTTCTTTGGTGATGGTGCTGCAGTCGGAAGTGGTGGCCACCACCTGGTAGGTGGTGGTAGCGGCCGGGGCCACCGTGAGGGCGCTGGTGGTGGCCAGCACCGTGCCCTGGCCTTTCTCAAACCACTGGTAGGTGGCGCTGGTGCCGCTGTAAGTAGCCGTGAGCGTGGTCGACTGGTTGGCGCACACCACCGGGGCGGCGGGCGCCACCAGCACGTCTTTCACCGGAATGGTGACCTGCTGCGAGCTTACGCCGCAGGAGGTGGTGGCTTCCACCGTGTAGGTGGTGGTGGCGGTGGGGGCCACGGTCAGGGTCGAGCCGTTCTGGTTCGGAATCACCACGCCGTTGGCGCGCCAGGTGTAGGCGCCACTCAGTAGGCCCGAGGCTGTGAGCGTGACGCTGCTGCCCGAGCACACGCCCGACACGGCGCTGGTGCCCGACGAGGCCAGCGACAGCGTGGGCGTGAGCGTGAGGTAGACGTACGACACGGTGTTGTTATTGCACGAGTTGCCGGGCACGCTGCCCTTGCCCGCGTCCGATTTTAAACGGAAAATGGTGGCCGTGGTAAACGACGTAGCCAGCGCAAGCTCGTTGGGCGTAGCGGTCGAGCTGGTTGGCACAATGGCGCTGGACAGGTCTTCCACCACGTCGTCGGCGGGGTCGTTCACCACGCCCTGGTCAATCACCCGCGACCACGTCATGAGCGAACTCGAAGTAGAGCTGCCGCTGAACGAGTATTGGGCACCAGCCGTGGGGCACACCGCGCCGGTGTAGCCGCTCTGGCCTTTGTTGGTCACGCTGGTGTTCACCAGCGTGCCGTTGTCATAGTAGCGAATGGCAATCTGGTTCGAGCACTGCGCAAACCCCGGAACAGACGCCAGCAGCAGGGCTAAGCTGCCCAGCAGGGTAAATAGTTTTTTCATGATAAAGTTTGTTTAAACGGTAGCTGTTTAATGCAATCAACCCGAAGATAACGCAAAATTACAGCCAAGCGTATATAATTGCACTTCATTACTTTTTCTGGCCGAATAAAGGCAATTATAATAGCATTTAGTATAACTATTTTGTTAAAACGATTTAAATAATCGGTTAAATTATTTGATTATTTTCTGCATTTATTCATATTAACACCGTAAGTATATCAGCATGTGAATTCATGGCTGAACCCGTGGTAGCGGCTGCCTTAGGCTGGCGTGCGGCTGGTAAGGTTTGTCCGCTGGCGGCTCGCTGCCGCGGGGTAACCACTACAAGAAAAAGGCCCCGCAACATGTGTTGCGGGGCCTTTTTGTCCTTCAGAAGGAAACTGTACCGAGGGTTTAGCGCCCGCCGATGGCGTCCAGCGCAGCCAAGTCGTCGGCCGTGAGGCGGATGTCGGCGGTTTTCATGTTCTCTTCGAGATGCTTCACCTTCGACGTGCCCGGAATGAGCAGGATGTTGGGCGAGTGGTGCAGCAGCCAGCTCAAGGCGATTTGCTGGGGCGTGGCGCCGTGCTTGTCGGCCAGCTGGCCCAGGGCGGCCAGGGCCTGCTGATTGCCGCCGGCCAGCGGGTACCACGGAATGAAAGCCATGCCTTGCTCGCGGGTGTAGGCAAGCTCGGCCTCCCACTTGCGGTTGTCGACGCTGTACATGTTTTGCACTGACACGACTTTCACAAATTCCTGGGCTTTTTTAATCTGTTCCACCGAGACTTCCGACAGCCCGATGTGCTTGATGATTCCCTGCTGCTGGGCTTTTTGCAGAAATTCCAGCGTTTGCTCAAACGGCACGTTCGGGTCGACGCGGTGCAGCTGGTACAAGTCAATCTGCTCCACGCGCAGGCGCTTGAGGCTGCCGTGCAGGGCATCTTCCAGGTGCTTGGGGCTGGCGTCGATGGGCCACTCGTTGGGACCGGTGCGCAGCAGCCCACCCTTGGTGCCGATGACGAGGCCGGCCGGGTAGGGGTGCAGGGCTTCGGCAATCAGCTCTTCCGACACATTGGGCCCGTAGCTGTCGGCCGTGTCGATGAAGTTGACGCCGAGTTCCACGGCGCGCCGCAGCACGCGGATGGACTCGGCGTGGTCGCGCGGCGGGCCCCAAATGCCGTCGCCGGTGATGCGCATGGCGCCGTAGCCCAGGCGGTTCACGGTGAGGTCGCCGCCGAGGGCGAAAGTGGGATTATAGGTGGAGGTGCTGGTATCAGACATAAGAGTTAAAACATTACAAGTGAGGTGCGGCCGGGCACGCCCCGCGCCGCAGGCCCGTAGGAAGACGGCCCGGGCTGGCAAATGTTTTATACTAATCGCAAGGGCACTTTCAAAACAGGCCGTCGCTCGCCGCGCACAAGCCGAAAGCGCCCCCTGTAACCACAGCTACAGGGGGCGCTTTCGGCTTGCCAGAGTCTTGACGAAGGATTGCTACAGCTGAATCTCAGCGAAAGAGCCCGTCACTTCTCCCACACCGGTGAACGTGGTGCGGAATTGGCCATTGACAATCCGGGTTTTCGTGTCATAGGTCGTCGTTCCGGTGGCGTTGGTGCCAGATTCGCCTTCGAGAGTGCTGTCGAGGGCGTTGGTCGTGTTAGGGGCCGTGGCCGTGCCTTTCGTGAAGAACAGCGTCAGGGTTTTGCCGCTGGTGAGCTTGCCGGAGAAGCTCAGATGCGGTGCGCCGGTTTGGTAGGAACCGTTGATAACGCGGGCTTCTTTGAGTTCGTAGGGCGGGGCCCCGGCTTCGGAAACCGACACCTTGATGGAAGATTCTACCGGGCTCGGTGTCGGCGTCGGCTTGTCTTCGCTGCAGCTGGTGGCCAGGGTGCCAAGCAGCAACGCCGGGGCGAAAAGGGTGATAATGCGCATAAAGCTAACTAATTGCGGAAGGATGATTACAGCAGTGCAGGCATGACGCCAACGGTAGGGCCCGAAAGAACGGAACAGCCCTGCCGCTGTTTAAACCAACGTTTGCAGCACTTGATTCCTCACCTTCGCGCTCAGCTCGCGCACGGCGGCGGCGATGCCGGCCGCATCGAAACCGCACTCTTTGTATAGCTCGTCTTGGGTGCCGTGCTCCACCACGCGGTCGGGGATGCCGAGGCGGCGCACCGGCAGGTGGAAGCCGTGGTCGGTGAGGAACTCCAGCACGGCCGAGCCGAAGCCGCCGGGCAGGCAGCCGTCTTCCACGGTTACGATGGCGCGGTAGCGGCGGGCAATGTCGCGCAACATTTCCTCGTCCAGCGGCTTGCAGAAGCGCATGTCGTAGTGGCCCGCGTCGAGGCCTTCGGCCAGCAGCGTTTCGGTGGCTTTCACGGCATAATTGCCGATGTGGCCGATGCTGAGGATGGCCACGCCGCCCTCTTCGCCCTCGCGCACCACGCGGCCCGTGCCGATGGCCACGCGCTGCAGCGGCGTGCGCCATTCGGGCATCACGCCCTCGCCGCGCGGGTAGCGGATGCTGAAAGGGCCGGCGTTTTCGGGCAGGGTGGCGGTGTACATCAGGTTGCGCAACTCCTGCTCGTTCATCGGGGCCGACACCACGATGTTGGGGATGCAGCGCATGTAGGCCAGGTCGTAGCAGCCGTGGTGGGTGGGGCCGTCGGCCCCGGCAAAACCGGCGCGGTCGAGGCAAAACACCACGTGCAGGTTTTGCAGGGCCACGTCGTGCACCACCTGGTCATAGCCCCGCTGCATAAACGAGGAGTAGATGTTGCAAAACGGAATCAGGCCCTGCGTGGCCAGGCCGGCCGAGAACGTGACGGCGTGCTGCTCGGCAATGCCCACGTCGAAGGCGCGGTCGGGCATGGCTTCCATCATGATGTTCAACGACGAGCCCGACGGCATGGCCGGCGTGACGCCCATCACCTTATCGTTGGCCTCGGCCAACTCCACCATGGTGTGGCCGAACACGTCTTGGTACTTAGGCGGCTGCGGCTTCTCGGGTGTTTTCTTGTAAATCTCGCCCGTGATTTTGTCGAACAAGCCCGGGGCGTGCCACAGCGTCTGGTCCTTTTCGGCCAGCGCGTAGCCCTTGCCTTTCACCGTCACGCAGTGCAGCAGCTTGGGGCCGGGAATGCTTTTCAGGTCGTTGAGAATGGTGACGAGGTGCTGCACGTCGTGCCCATCCACGGGGCCGAAGTAGCGGAATTTCAGCGCCTCGAACAGGTTGCTCTGCTTGAGCAGAGTAGCCTTCATGGCGGCCTCTACTTTGCGGGCAATCTGCTGGGGGTTGGGGCCAAACTTCGAGAGCTTGCCCAGTACGTTCCAGAGTTCGTCGCGCACCTTGTTGTAGGTGCGGGAGGTGGTGATGTCGGTGAGGTATTCCTTGAGCGCGCCCACGTTGGGGTCGATGCTCATGCAGTTGTCGTTCAGGATAACCAGCAGGTTGGAATTGGCCACGCCGGCGTGGTTGAGGGCCTCGAAGGCCATGCCGGCCGTCATGGCGCCGTCGCCGATTACGGCGATGTGCTGCCGGTCCTTCTCGCCCTTGTAGTCCGACGCCACGGCCATGCCCAGTGCCGCCCCGATGCTGGTGCTGCTGTGGCCCACGCCAAAGGCGTCGTACTCACTTTCGCTGCGCTTGGGGAAGCCCGACATGCCGTGGTAGCGGCGGTTGGTCGGGAACCGGTCGCGGCGGCCGGTGAGGATTTTGTGGCCGTAAGCCTGGTGGCCCACGTCCCACACCAGCTGGTCGTAGGGCGTGTTGAAGACATAGTGCAGGGCCACGCTCAGCTCAACCACGCCCAGCGAGGCGCCGAAATGCCCGCCGTAGATGCTCACCGAGTCGATGATGAACTCGCGCAGCTCGGTACTGAGCTGGACTAACTGTTCGGGAGCAAGCTTTTTGAGGTCGTCGGGCGAATCAATCGCCGCTAGCAGCGGGCCGGGTTCAACTATCATCGGGGCAGGCGTGGTGGGATGGTGACGGAGGGTTAACCGCCTGACCCGCTAAAAGATTATGGGGCCGGCACAAAGGTACGACGGCGGACGAAGAGCGGTTGTTCGGGAGCGGCAGAATCGGGGCCTTGGTCGGGGTTTGGGCGTTGATAATCTAGTTTTTGCCGGCCCGGCTGGCTTTCGAGCGGACCTTTGCGTATCGGCAAGCCGATTGGGCCGCTTCGCTGTTACGCTGCCATAAACCCTAAAATAAAGACGCTGGATGCAACCTCCGGCCCCCGCGACGGCACTTTGGCCGTTATGCACTGTATGAAACGAACTATACCGGCCACCGCCGTTCTGCTTTCCGCCCTGCTGGGCACCGCTCACTTGGCCTCGGGCCAACAAACTCCTGGCGGGGCCCGCCCCGCTCCTGCTGCCGCCGCTCCCCGCGCGGCGGCGGGCCGCGTGTCCGGCACCGTGACCGATGCCGCCACCGGCAAACCGGTTTCCTACGCCTCGGTGGCGGTGCTGGATGCCGCGGGCAACCCGGTGAACGGGGGCGTGTGCGGCGACGACGGCCGGTTTGTGCTGCCCGGCATTCCGGCCGGCACCTACACGGTGCAGGTGAGCTTTGTGGGCTACAAAAACGAGGAGCGGCCGGGCGTGGTGGTAACGGCCGGCAATGCCACCGAGTTGGGCACGGTGAAGCTGGCCGTGTCGGCCCAAAAGCTGGGCGAAGTGGTGGTGACGGGCCAAAAAGCCCTAATTGAGGAGCGCGTGGACCGCACGGTGTACAACGCCGAAAACGACCAGACCACCCGCGGCGGCGACGCCACCGACGTGCTCAAGCGCGTACCCATGCTGAGCGTGGACCTCGACGGCAACGTGAGCCTGCGCGGCAGCTCCAGCATTCGGGTGCTTATTAATAACAAGCCCTCCACCATTGCGGCCAGCAGCATTGCCGACGCCCTGAAACAGATTCCGGCCGAGCAGATTAAAACCGTGGAGGTCATCACCTCGCCTTCGGCCAAGTACGACGCCGAAGGCTCCGGCGGCATCATCAACATCGTCACCAAGACCAACGACCTGCGCGGCGCCACCCTCGGCGTGAACCTGAGCGCGGGCCTGCGCAGCACCAACCTGGGCCTGCAAGGCAGCCTGCGCACCGGCAAAATGGGCTTTTCGCTGGGCGGTTTCGGCCGCTCGCAATACAACACCCCGGGCGAGTTCACCAACACGCAGGTGACGCGCAGCCTGGCCACCGGCGCGGCCACCACCACCGTGCAAAGTGCCGATACCCGCAACCAGGGCATTTTTGGCCGCTACCAGCTGGGCTGGGACTACGACATCAACAAGTTCAACTCGCTGCAGGCCTCTATTTCGTATGGCACGCGTAGCGGCAGCAACTATCAGGACGGGCTGCTGCGCAACACCTACGCTGGCACGCTGGCCGGCGGCACGCCGCTCAGCAGCGACCTGCGCGACACCTACTCGAAAGACAACTCGGGCACGGTGGACGCCAGCCTGACCTATACGCACAGCTTCGAGAAGCCGCAGCACGAGTTCAGCATTCTGACGCTGTTCAGCCGCAACGACCGCACCAACAACTTCACGAACACCATTCTGGGCTCGACGCAGCCCGGCCCGGCGCGCATCGAAAACGAGAACCCCAGCTACAACGAAGAATACACGGTTCAGTTTGATTACCAGAACCCCATCAGCAAGACCCAGATTTTGGAAGTGGGCGCCAAGAACATTCTGCGGCGGGTGAATTCGGACTATGCCACCACGTCCTACGGCGCCGGGGGCGAAGTGCTGCCGACGGTGGGCCTCACCTCGGCCAGCAACGTGTTTACTTACCGCCAGAACGTGACGGCCGGCTACGCGGCCTACACCCTGGGCCTGCCCAAAGGCTTCACCCTGAAGCCCGGTGTGCGCTACGAATACACCACCATTCAGGCCAATTTTGCCCGCTCCGAAGCGGCCAACATTCCCGACTACGGCGTGCTGGTGCCCAGCGTGAACCTCTCGCGCAAGCTCTCGAACGGCAACGTGCTAAAGCTGGCGTACAACCGCCGCATTCAGCGCCCCTCGCTGCAGTTCCTGAACCCCAACGTGAACGCGCAGAACCCCAAAAACGTGAGCCAGGGCAACCCCTACCTCTCGCCCGAATACACCAACAACTACGAGTTGGGCTACAGCACCTTCTACAAGCGCCTGAACCTGAACTTCAGCACGTTTGTGCGCAACACCACCGGCTCCATTGAGGCCCTGCGCACGGTGCGCGGCATTGATACGGTGTCGACCAGCTACGCCAACATCGGCCAGCAGAATGCCTACGGCGGCAGCATCTTCGCCAACATCAACAACGGCAAGCTTACCCTGAACGGCGGCGCCGACTTCTACTACACCACCCTCACCAACAACGTGCCCGACCGCAACTTCGCCTCCTCCAACGAGGGCTTTGTAATCGGCGGCCGGGTGGGCGGCTCCTACAACATCACCCCGGTCTGGGGCGTGCAGGCGTTTGGCGGCTTCCGCGGCCGGCAGGTGCAGCTGCAGGGCAACCAGTCGGGCCAGGGCTTCTACACCGTGGGGGTGAAGCGCGACTTTGCCGAGAAGCGCGGCAGCATCGGCTTTGGCGTTGACAACGTTTTCACCCCTACCATCACGGTGCGCAACACGGTGGTGTCGCCGCTCATCGACCAGGCCAGCGCCAACACCTCGCATATTCTGGGCTTCCGCGTCAACTTCAGCTACCGCATCGGCAAGCTCACGGCCACGCCCCCGCGCCGCTCGAAGAGCATCAACAACGACGACCTGAAGAGCGAAGGCGAAGGCGGCGGTGGCGGTGGCATTGATGCCGGCGGCGCCGGTGGGGCTGGCGGCGGTGCTCCCGGCGGTGGCGGCGGCCGCCCGGCCGGTGGCCAGCGCCCCGGTGGTGCCGGCGCAGCGCCCGGCGCGACGGGTGCTCCCGGG
>NZ_JACXAC010000008.1 GCF_014699055.1 Hymenobacter armeniacus | reverse complement strand
GACATTCCGATTCAGTACGTGTGCTGGAAGCAGAACACCACCATCACCTACTCGGCCACCGAGCCCGACGGCGACTCGGTGGTGTACTCCCTGGCCGCGCCCCTGCGCGCCTGCGGCACCCCCGTTACCTACAACCCCTTCCCAACCCTCAACCCGGTGGTTGACCCCATTCCGGGCACCAATCCGCTTTGCTACTTTAGCTCCCCCGGCGTTCCCGGCGGCACATATAGCCCGACCAATCCCATTCAGCTGGGCATGGACACGGTGGGCACCTGCCCTATGAAGACCGGGGTGGTGCGCACGCTCACCTTCAACCAGCAGGCCCGCACCCTGTCCTTTGTGCCGGGGGTGTTTAACGCCGCCGCGGCACCCAACTCCGGGGACAACAAATACCAGATTGCCGTGCTCATCACGGAATACCGCCGCATCAACGGCGTGCGCCGCGTGATTGGCACCGTGCGCCGCGAAGCCAATCTGATTGTAATCGATTGCAATACCAACCGCACCCCGGCTCCGATAGCTCCCAACCCGGTCACCCCGAACTCCAACACCACCACGGTGAACACGGCCGACACCACGCGCATTGACGTGCGGACCTGCAACTACTCGCGCGTGGAGCTGAGCTTTACCGACCCCGACAACCTCCGCACGCCCAGCGCCAACCAGCGCCTGACCGTGACCTTGCCGGCCAACATCAACACCGACCCCAACCTGCTGGATTCGGGCGACGTGGGCACCTTTAGCCTGACCGGCAACAACACTATCAACCCCCGCGGCGTGTTCTTCTTCCAGCCGGCGCCTACTGCCGCCGGCCGCACCGTCCGCCTCAACATTCGGGTGGAGGACAACGCCTGCCCCATCAAAGGCGTGCAAAACCGCGTGGTGGTCATCCGCATCCTGAAGGGGAACTTTGCCGCGGTGGCGCTCAGCGGCTTCCCGGTGTTGTGCCTGGGCAGCACGCTCACGCTGAATGGCTTGGCAATGCGCGCGGATTCTATTCGCCGCATTTCTACCAACACCACGCAGGCGCAGGTCTACAATTACCAGTGGACCACCAACGCCGGCGGCAACGGCCTGCCGGCCGTGACCACCACCCGCAGCATCACCGTGAGCCCCACCGTGACGACCCGCTACCGGCTGAGCATAGCGCCCACGCTGGGCTTTGCGCAGGGGGCCTGCGGCGACACGACTTCGGTGCTGGTGCGCGTGCTGCCCGCCGTGACGCCGCCCACCGTGACGCGCAATGGGCTGACGCTGACCAGCAGCTATGCCACGGGCAACCAGTGGTTCCGCGACAACCAGCTCCTGCCCGGCGCCACCAGCCAGAGCATTGTGGCCACGGCCAACGGCAACTACAGCGTGCAGACGGTGGTGGCCGGCCCCTTGGGCAGCTGTACCTCGCCCATGTCGTCGGCCATCACGGTGCTGTCGGCGGTGCGGGCCCTGCCGGGCAGTAGCCTGAGCGTGCTGCCCAACCCCACCCCCGACGGCCGCCTGAGCGTCACGCTCACCGGCTACGCCCAACCGGTCACGCTGACGGTCATGGATGCCCTTGGCCGCCGCGTGAACGAAACCACGATAGCAGCGCCCAATCCGCAGGGCACCGCCCGCGAACTGGATTTGCATTGCCTCGGCGCGGGCCTGTACCTGCTGCAGGTGCGCACGGCCGCCAGCCTGGAAGTTCGCCGCATCGTGCGCGAATAGGCTTAGCGGAATTATTGAATTTTGACCACAAAAAAGCCGGCTGCCAAAAGAGGCAGCCGGCTTTTTTGTGATTGACAATGCTATTTAACAGCGGTTTTCAATTGCAACGTACCCGCTTGCAAACCGGCGCCAGTCACTTTCAGCTGCACGTCGCCGGCCTTGTTAGAGGCTTGCACAATGGCCACCAGCTGGCCGTGGAAGGCGTGCATCTGCGGCTGGTGGAACAGTTCCAGGCTCGTCGGGTCGCCGTTGCCCATGGCGCGGAAGCGGCCGGCGCCGGTTACGGCTACCTGCAGCTGGTCGGCGGCATCGGGGCAGAGGTTGCCGTCTTTGTCTTCTACGCGGGCCGTGACGTAGGCCAGGTCCTGGCCGTCGGCGGCGAGGGTGGTGCGGTCGGCCACCAGCTTGATGTGGTGGGGCTGGCCGGCGGTGCGCACGGTTTCTTCGGCCGCGGCCTTGCCTTGGGCATCGTAGGCCACCACTTTGATGCTGCCGGGCGCGTATTTCACGTCGTTCCACATCAGGCGGTAGCGGGTCTGGGGCTTGTCAGACTTCGCCTTGGTCTGGCGGCCTTGGCTCACGCCGTTCACGAACAGCTCGGCCGAGGGGTAGCTGGTGTAGCAGAACACCGGCGTGGTCTGGCCCTCGCGGCCGGGCCAGGTCCAGTGGGGCAGCAGGTGCACGGTGGGTTGGGCGGTGTTCCAGCGGGCGCGGTAGAGGTAGTACCGGTCCTTGGGCATGCCGGCCAGGTCGAGCATGCCGAACATGGAGCTGTGCGAGGGCCATTTCTCGTCGTAGGGCGTGGGCTCGCCGAGGTAGTCGAACCCCGTCCACACAAACTCGCCGATGACGTTGGGCAGGTCGTCCTGCTGCACAAACTCCTCGTCCGGCGTCTGCGACCAGCTGCAGGCCTCCAGGTCGTAGGAGGAGCATTGGTTGTCGTCGTACTTCTTCTCCTTAGCCGTCACCACCGGAAACTTGTAAACGCCCCGCGAGCTCACCGTGGACGCCGTTTCCGAACCCAGCAGGAAGCCCTGCGGCAGCTTGCTCAGCGCCTCGGCGTAGCGGTGCGGCTTGTAGTTGAAGCCGGGAATTTCCACCGCCGGCGCCAGGCCGTACTTGAAGTCGTCGTCGAACCGGTCCATGCCCGCTGCAATGGGGCGCGTGGGGTCTTCGCGGCGCACGATGTCCTGCAGGCGCTTGGCCAGGATGGGGCCGTTGGGGTTGCTTTGGTCGGGCACCTCGTTGCCGATGCTCCACATGATGACCGAGGGGTGATTGCGGTCGCGCCGCACCATGTTCACCAGGTCCTTTTCGGCCCATTGGTCGAAGTACTGGCTGTAGCCGTTTTTCACCTTCGGCGCCTTCCACTCGTCGAAGGCTTCCACCATCAGCATGAAGCCCATTTCGTCGGCCAGCGCCACCAGCTCGGGCGCGGGCATGTTGTGCGAGGTCCGGATGGCGTCACAGCCCATGTCTTTCAGCAAGGTCAGCTGATGGCGCAAGGCCGCCGTGTTCACGGCCGCGCCCAGCGGGCCCAAATCGTGGTGGTTGCACACGCCCTTGAACTTGCGCGACTGCCCATTCAGCGAAAAGCCTTTGTCTTTTTCAAACTTGAAGGAGCGCACGCCGAAGCGGGTGCGGTACTCATCTTTCAACACCTGTCCCGCATACAGCTTGGAGGCAGCCGTGTACAGCACCGGCGTTTCGGGCGACCAGATTTTCGGCTGCGGCAGGTCCAGGTTTTGCTCAAACTCGGGCTTGCCGGTAGCCGCCAGGTTGCTGGTGGTAGTGGCCACTACTTTGCCGGCCGCGTCGCGGATTTCGGTCACGAGGCGCAGCGCCGGGCGGGTGCCCGTCGGCACGGCTACCTGCGTGCGCAGCTTCACCTTGGCCGACTGGGCGGTGATGTCGGACGTGGTGAGGTAGGTGCCCCACACCGGAATGTGCACGTCGTCGGTCACGATGAGGTGCACGTTGCGGTAGAGGCCGGCGCCGGGGTACCAGCGCGAGGCTTCCGACTGGTTTTGCAGGCGCACGGCCAGCGTGTTGTCAGCTCCCGCTTTCAGGAAGGGCGTGATGTCGAAGGAAAACGAGTTGTAGCCGTAGGGCCAGCTGCCCACTTCCTTGCCGTTCACGAAAACGTGGGCGTTGCTCATGGCGCCATCAAAGAGCAGCACGGCCCGCTTGCCGGCTTTGAAGCCGGGCACGGCCAGCTTGCGCCGGTACCAGCCCGTGCCGATGAACGGCAGGCCGCCGGTGCGGCCGGCTTTCAGGGTGGCGGTTTTCTCGTTGTTCTGCTCGATTTTGACTTTTTGCAGGTCGTTGTTGCCATCAAACGGGCCGTAGATGGCCCAGTCGTGGGGCACGCTCACAGTTTGCCATTTGGCGTCGTTGAAGCCCGGCTGGGCAGCGTTGGGCTGCTCGCCTTTGGTGAATTTCCAGTCGGTGGTGAGCAGGTATTCCTGGCGGGCCTGAGCGGCGGCAGGCCGCGACGGCGCCAGCAAGGCCAGCGCGGCGATGCCCGGCAAAGCCCAGCGGGTGAAGGAGTGGTTCATGAGAAATCGTCGGATAAGTGGGCCTGACAAGCTACCCCTGCCAAGGTCGGCAAAGGTCCGCCTTCCGCTGCGAAGCAGCAACGCGGTTACTTCCGTGACATGGCCCAGAAGTGGACTGGTATTGCTCAGGGGCAACTACCGATGCCACCCACAGCCCCAATTCTCAACTTATTATTTTCTAATGCATTACACTGTCCTGTTTCGCTGGTTTGGGGGCGTAACATTATAGTAAACTAAGCAGCATATTGTGGCAACAGGAGACGGGGACCTTTGCACCCATTATGCAAAACACCAGTATCCGCAGCATTTTTTCGCTTGTCCTGTGCCTGGTTTCGATTGCCTCGGCCGTCGCGCAGGGCACGGGCAGCATCAAAGGCACGTTTAAGGACGGGACCACGCAGGAAGCCATCATCGGCGGCACGGTGCGCCTCGAAAACAGCAGCATTGCCGGCCCGACGGGCGTCGACGGCAGCTACTCGCTGGAGAAAGTACCGGCGGGCAAGTACACCCTGGTGATTTCCTCGGTGTCGTACAAAACCGTCTCGATTTCCAACGTGGCCGTGACGGCCGGTAAAACCACGGTGGTCGACGGCAACCTGCAGGCCGACACCAAGGCGCTGGACGAAGTGGTGGTGAACGGCGTGCGCCGCACCAACACCGAAATTTCGGTTATCAACGAAATCCGCCAGGCCAGCGTGGTGGTCAGCGGCGTGTCGTCGGAGCAGATTGTGAAAACCCAGGACCGCGACGCGGCCGAGGTGGTGCGCCGCATTCCGGGCGTCACCATCGTCGACAACCGCTTCATCCAGGTGCGCGGCCTGAGCGACCGGTACAACACCGTGTGGCTGAACGACGTGAGCGCGCCCAGCTCCGAGACGGACCGCAAGTCGTTTTCCTTCGACATCGTGCCCAGCTCGCTGCTCGACCGCGTGCTGGTGTTCAAAGACCCCTCGCCGGAGCTGCCGGGCGACTTCGCCGGCGGCCTCGTGAAGGTGTACCTGCGCAAGCCGGTGTTCAACGAGAAGCTGCTGACGGTGAACTACTCCACCGGCTTCCGCGACGGCACCACGGGCCAGGATTTCTACACCGATAAGACGCAGGCCGGCGACGCCTTCGGCTTCGGCGCCACCAAGCGCGAGCTGCCCAACGGCTTCCCGCAGCTGAACTCGGCCTACCAGCAGTACGAGCGGGATTTCTACGCCCGCCAGCTCGAGAACACCTTCGCCATCTACAAGATGAAGGCCATGCCCGATGCGCGCTTCAACCTGTCCTACCTCGACCAGTTCAAGCTGGGCGGGCTGGAAATCGGCAGCGTAACCTCGCTGAACTACACCAACGCCTACACGCACTTCAACATCGACCGCAACCTGTACGACGTGACGGGCAAGCGCACCGACCAGTTCAAGGACGACCAGTCGACCAACAACGTGCGCCTCGGCGCCATCCAGAACTTCAGCCTGCAGCTCGCCGACGGTGGCCGCCTGGAGTTCCGCAACCTGTTCAGCCAGCAGGCCCGCAACCAGCAGGTGACGCGCCAGGGCCTCGACGACAACGGCACCCTGAACCGCCGCAGCTACCAGGCCGGCTACCAGGGCCGCACCACCTACACCAGCCAGCTGGCCGGCACGCACATCTTCAACAAAGAGAAAACCCACTTCGACTGGGTGGGCGGCTACGGCTACTCCAGCCGCAGCGAGCCCGACCTGCGCCGCGTGTCCTACCAGGTGTCGCCCTCCACCGGCGACAACCGCCCCGAAACCCAAACCGTGCTCACGCCCGGCGCCGGCCAGGTGGACGTGAACAACGCCGGCCGCCTCTACCAGAACCTCGACGAGCACATCTTCACCGCCACGGCCAACCTGAAGCAGAAAGTGGCCCTCGGCGCCCGCGAGATGGAAGTGGCCGCCGGCACCTACCTCGAATACCGCAAGCGCAGCTTTAATGCCCGCGCCTTCGGCTACTCGCTGAACGCCAACGGCATGCAGGGCCTGAAAAACGAGGACGTGGGCAACATCTTCGCCCCGCAAAACATTGGCAGCGACGGCTTCCGGGTGGACGAAGACCAGAACTCGACTTACCACTACTCGGCCACCAACGAGCTGGAAGCCGCTTACGTGTCCTTCAGCCTGCCGCTGGGCGAGCAGGTGAAGCTGCTGACCGGCGCCCGCTACGAGCGCAACGTGCAGTCCATCAGCACGGGCATCAACGGCCAGCCGGTGAAGCAGGACGTGACCACCAACTTCGTGCTGCCCTCGGCCAATCTGAGCTACAACTTCAGCGAGAAAAGCCTGCTGCGCGCCTCCTACGGCCGCACCCTGAACCGCCCCGAATTCCGCGAAGCCGCGCCCTTCTTCTTCTACGACTTCGATTTCAACGTGCTGAACTACGGCTCGCTGTACCTCAAGCCCGACAGCCCGCTGAAAGTGGCCACCATCGACAACGTCGACTTCCGCTACGAGCTGTACCCCTCGGCCGGCCAGCTCATCCACATCGGCGCGTTCTACAAGCACTTCACCAACCCCATCGAAAACGTGGTGGTGCTGACCTCGAACCTGGCCTACACCTTCGCCAACGCCCCCAGCGCCTATGCCTACGGCGTGGAGCTGGACCTGAAAAAGGACCTGGAGTTCGTTACGCCCAGCCTGAAAAACCTGTCGGTGGTGTTCAACGCCTCGCTGATTAAAAGCCAGGTCAACCTCGGCGACAACATCGTGGCCTGGAACAAGAAGCGCGCCCTGCAGGGCCAGTCGCCCTACGTCTTCAACGGCGGCCTGTACTACCAGACGCCCAACAACAGCTGGCAGGTGGCGGCCCTCTACAACGTGTTTGGCCCGCGCATCCTGTTTGCCGGCAGCGACCAGTACCCCGACGTAGTGGAGCTGCCGCGCCACACCATCGACCTGACGCTGACCAAAACCCTCACCGACCGCCTCTCGCTGAACGCCGGCGTGCAGGACCTGCTCAACCAGCGCACCAACTTGGTGCAGGACTACAACAACGACAAAACCTACTCGGCCGCCGACCCCTCGCTGAGCAGCTACCGCCGTGGCACCTACTACACCCTCGGCCTGCGCCTCAACCTGGAGCCGCGCCGCGCCGCCACCACGCCCCTCCCCTAGCCCTTCCTGACTGGCTTTTGCCCCTCACCCCGAACTGGCTTTCACTTCATCCCTTTTATGAAAAAGAACACGCTTTCGCTCTCCTTCGCCGCCCTGTTGCTGCTGGGTGTGGCCTCGTGCAGTAAGAAAGACATCACTCCGGCGCCCAACATGACGGGCAGCGGCACTTCCAACCCCGGCGGCGGCGGCACCAACAGCGGCAACGCCGTGGTGGTCGACGCCCCCATCACCACCAGCACCACGTGGTCGGCCAGCAAGCAGTACCTGCTGAAAGGCTACGTGTACGTGCGCTCCGGCGCCACGCTCACCATCGAGGCGGGCACCATCATCAAAGGCGACAAGGACACCAAGGGCGCCCTCATCGTGGAGCCCGGCGCCAAGCTCATTGCCATTGGCACGGCCACCAAGCCCATTGTGTTCACCTCGAACCAGCCCAAGGGCTCGCGCAACTACGGCGACTGGGGCGGCATCATCCTAGCCGGCAACGCGCCGGTGAACACGCTGGTGGGCACCTCGCGCCCCACCATCGAAGGCGGCCCCACCACGCAGTACGGCGGCACCAACGCCACCGACGACTCGGGCACCCTGCAATACGTTCGCATCGAGTTCGGCGGCGTGGCTTTCTCGCCCAACAACGAAGTGAACGGCCTCACGCTGGCCGCCGTGGGCAGCGGCACCACCCTCGACCACATCCAAGTATCGTACAGCGGCGATGACGGTTTTGAGTGGTTTGGCGGCACCGTGAACGCGAAGTACCTGGTGTCTCACCGCACGTTCGACGATGATTTTGACACCGACAACGGCTTCTCGGGCAAGGTGCAGTTTGCCGTGTCGCTGCGCGACCCGCTGCAGGCCGACCAATCGGGCTCCAAGGCGTTTGAGTCCGACAACGACGCCAGCGCCTCCACCAACGGGCCGCAGACCTCGGCGGTGTTCTCCAACATCACGGCCATCGGGCCCATCCTGAACCCCTCGGGCTCGACCTACAGCCCGCAGTACACGGCCGGCGCGCACATCCGCCGCAATTCGGGCATCAGCATCATGAACTCCGTGATTATGGGCTACCCCACCGGCGTGCTCATCGACGGCGCCCCCACGGCCGGCACCATTGCCCGCAACGACGCCCGCTTCAAGAACAACATCGTGGCCGGCTCCCTCACCGGTTCCAACTCGGTGGGCGGCCAGCGCAGCATCCTCTACGTGGGCCCAAGCGGCGGCGCCGGCAGCCTCACCGTCAACAACGTGATGGCGTCCGACTCCTCTGCCTGGGGCGCCGCCATCGGCCCGCTCACGTGGTTCAAAGCCAGCACCAACCGCCGCTACGCCACCGCCGACAACGTGCAGCTGCTAAACCCCTTCAACCTGACGGCCCCGAGCTTCCTGCCCCGCACGGGCTCGCCCATCGTGACGGTGGCCCCAGCCACGGCGCCCGTGGCCCCCGCCAGCTTCACCGACAGCAAGCTGGCCGACTCGTTCTTCACGCCGGTCAACTACATCGGTGCCCTGGCCGACCCCAACGCCGCCGGCGCCACCAACTGGCTGGCCTCCTGGACCAACTTCGACCCGCAGAACACGGATTACTAAAGCTCAGACCCGAGATTTCATTACGACAGAGTAGAAATTAAAAAAGGCCCTTCGCATCATTGCGAAGGGCCTTTTTTATTGTACCAGAGACGGGAATCGAACCCGTACTTCCTTACGGAAACGACAGTTTAAGTGTCGCGTGGCTACCAATTACACCACTCTGGCTCAATTATTTGCCTTTTGTCCGGCGCTGGTTTTTGCCCCGATAATTAATTGTCAGCGCATGACAATTGGGACATAAGAGCTGCAAGTTAGTCAGGCGATGGTCATTATTTACGCCGTTGGCGTGGTGTAGTTCCAACGGAATGGCTTCGTTGCGCCACTCCGCCAGGCCGCACCCTTCGCAACGCGCCTCCTTTAATACGTGCTGAACCAACCGGTTTCGGAGGCGAAAAGTGGAAGCGTAGGTTGAGTTTTCAACCAGAATGCCGTCCCAGGAAAAGGGCTTACCCAGCGTCCGATAACGGCTGCCCTGGTTCCAGGCCGCGCCCGTGAAATGCGCGGTGCTCAGTTCCAGCCTGGCAATGCGCGCGTGCACCGTTTTGTAATTGCCGCCAGCGGGCACCAGCCCAATGCGGCCCAGCACCTGCCGCACCGATAAGCTTTCGGCCACGGCTTGCCGGAATTCGTCGTCGGTGCTCGGGCATTTGCGGGTGGCAGCCATTTCCAAAATCCAGATAAAACAAAAAACGCTGCCCGAAGACAGCGTTTTTTATTCTTGGAGCGGGAGACGAGGTTCGAACTCGCGACCTCGACCTTGGCAAGGTCGCGCTCTACCAACTGAGCTACTCTCGCGGAAGGTTCAGAACTACTTTCGTAGCGCTGAATGGTGCGACAAAGGTAAGGCGTTTTTTTGGCGACGCAAGGGATGAAAGTGGAATTTCTCTCTACCGAAGCCTTTCCGCTTCATTTTCAGGCCGAAAAAATTATCCTTTGCCTAAGGTTAGTTTCAGTTCGTTCAGCTTCATGAGTGCTTCAATGGGCGTGAGCGTGTTCACGTCGAGGTGCTGCAGCAGCTCCCGAATGCGTTCCAGGGCTGGGTCCGAGGGCTCGAAGATGCTGAGCTGGGCGCGCGGCGCCGTGGCCACGGCCGCCGTAGCGCGCGGCTTGGGCTGGGCCGGCACCTGCGCCGGCGGCACCGCCAGGGCCTGGCGCCCGCCAGTTGCCTCAATGCCGGCCAGCACGTCGTCGAACTCCGTCAGTGCGCCATCCTCCGCTCCGGCGCTGGTGCGCTCCACTTCGAGGTGGTGCATGATTTCGTTGGCCCGCAACACCACCGAGGTGGGCATGCCGGCCAGCCGCGCCACGTGAATGCCAAAGCTGTGCTCCGAGCCGCCGGGCTGCAGCTTGCGCAGGAACAGGATGCGGCCGTCGGCCTCCTTCACGGCCACGTTGTAGTTGCGGACGCGGGGGCAATCGTCGGCCAGCTGGTTGAGCTCGTGGTAGTGGGTGGCGAAGAGGGTTTTGGCCTTGGCTTTGGGGTTGTTGTGCAGGTGCTCCACAATGGCCCAGGCAATGCTGATGCCGTCGTAGGTGCTGGTGCCGCGGCCGATTTCGTCCATCAGCACGAGGCTGCGGTCCGAGAGGTTGTTCAGGATGGACGCCGTTTCGGTCATCTCCACCATGAAGGTGCTTTCGCCCTTGCTCAGGTTGTCCGAAGCGCCCACACGGGTAAAAATCTTATCGATGATGCCCACCGTGGCCGCGTCGGCCGGCACGAAGGAGCCAATCTGGGCCAGCAGCACGATGAGGGCCGTCTGGCGCAGCAGCGCCGATTTGCCGGCCATGTTGGGGCCGGTTATTACCACAATCTGCTGCTCGTCCTGGTCGAGACATATATCGTTCGGGATGTAGCTTTCGCCGGGCGGCAACTGGCGCTCAATCACCGGGTGGCGGCCAGCTTTGATGTCGAGCACGGTGCCGTCGTTCACCACGGGCTGTACGTAGCGCTGCTGCCGGGCCGTGAGGGCAAAGCTGGCCAGGCAGTCCATCACGCCAATGGCGCGGGCATTCTGCTGAATCTGGGGCACGAAATCGAGCGCGGCCAGCACCAGCTCGTTATAGATGTTTTGCTCGATGACGAACAGCCGCTCCTCGGCGTTGAGGATTTTCTCCTCGTAGGTTTTTAGCTCCTCGGTCACGTAGCGCTCGGCGTTCACCAGCGTTTGCTTGCGAATCCAGGACGTGGGCACCTTGTCTTTGTGGGCATTCGTCACTTCCAGGTAGTAGCCAAACACCTTGTTATAAGCCACTTTTAATGACGAGATACCGGTGTTGCGCTGCTCCCGCTGCTGCAGCTGCAAGAGGTAGTCTTTGCCCGAAAACGCCAGCGCGCGCAGCTCGTCCAGCTCGGTGTCGATGCCGGAATTCAGCACGCCGCCCTGGTTGGTGAGGATGGGCGCGTCGGGCTTGATTTTGGTCAGAATGTCTTGGCGCAGCGTGGCGCAGGGGTTCAGCTGGTCGGCCAGCTTCACCAGCGCCCGCACGCCGGACGCGGCCAGCCGCTCGCGCATGGGCGCCACGGCTTCGAGGGCGCGGGCCAGCTGCAGCAGCTCGCGCGGGTTCACGCGGCGCACGGCTACTTTGGAAATAAGGCGCTCCAGGTCGTTTATCTGGCGCAGGTGCTGGGTGAGGTCGGCCAGCAGCTCGTCGTCGGCCACCAGGGCGGCCACCGTGTCGAGGCGGCGCTGAATCTGGCTTACTTCCTTCAACGGCAGCACTATCCATTTGCGCAGCAGGCGAGCGCCCATGGGCGTCAGGGTCTGGTCGAGCACGTCGATGAGGGGCACGCCGCCGGGGTGCTGGGCGTGCACCAGCTCCAGGTTGCGCACCGTGAAGCGGTCGAGCCACACGTATTTATCCTCTTCCAGGCGGCCCAGGCTGGCAATGTGCTGGATGTCGGTGTGCTTGGTTTCGGCGAGGTAGTGCAGGATGCAGCCGGCCGCAATCACGCCCTCCTTCAGGCCGTCCACGCCAAAGCCCTTCAGCGAAGTGGTGCGGAAGTGCCGGGTCAGGGTGTCGTGGGCGTAGTCGGGGCCGAAAACCCATTCGTCCAGCGCATAGGTGCAATAATCAGGGCCGAAAGTCTGCTCAAACTCGCCGCGACTTTTCTTGCAGAACAGCACCTCGGCGGGGCTGAAATTCTGCAGCAGCTTGCCCAAGTAGTCGAGCGTGCCCTGCGCCACCAGAAATTCGCCGGTGCTGATATCCAGAAAGGAGATGCCAGCTTCCGACTTCCCAAAATGAATGGCGGCGAGGTAGTTATTGGAGCGCCGTTCGAGCACGTTGTCGTGCATGCTCACGCCGGGCGTCACCAGCTCCGTGATGCCGCGCTTCACCAGGCCCTTGGCCTGCTTGGGGTCTTCGAGCTGGTCACAGATGGCCACGCGCTGCCCGGCGCGCACCAGCTTGGGCAGGTAGTTGTCGAGGGCGTGGTGCGGGAAGCCGGCCAGCGGAATTTCGTTGGGCGTGCCGCCGCCGCGCTTGGTGAGGGTGATGTCAAGGATGCGCGCGGCCGTCACGGCGTCTTCGCCGAAGGTTTCATAAAAGTCGCCCACCCGGAACAGCAGCACCGCGCCGGGGTGCTGTTGCTTGAGCAGGTAGTACTGTTTCATCAAAGGCGTGTCGACGGGCGAGCCGGGCGCAATGTGGTCAGGGCCCACGGACTTGATGACGAACTGTTTTTTGGGAGCAGACAAAACGGAAGCAGTAGGAACGCGCTTCGGCGCATTCAATCGTTGAAATAATCGGCCCGGCCGGGCTTACATCCCCCGCCGCAGCACCGGTGTAAACGCTGAAGGCGCCGTGGCGCGTTCCGGCAGGAATACCTTTGCCCCATGCGAAAACTCACAATGGCCGAGCTGAACCGGGCCTCGGTTGATGACTTCAAAAGTACGCCCAAAAGCCCCGTGGTTTTGGTGCTCGACAACGTGCGCAGCATGCACAACGTGGGCGCAGTATTCCGTACCGCCGACGCTTTTGCGCTCGAAAAAATCTACCTCTGCGGCATCAGCCCGCGCCCGCCGCACCGCGAAATCACCAAAACGGCTTTGGGCAGCGAGGAATCGATGGCCTGGGAATACCACGCCGAAACCGGGGCCGCCGTGGCCGCGCTGAAAGCCGCGGGCTACCAACTGGTGGCCGTGGAGCAAACCACCGGCAGCGTGCCACTGCCGCAGTATCGGCCCGAGCCCGGCCGGCCGCTGGCCCTGGTGCTGGGCAACGAGGTGTTCGGCGTCGACGACGCCGTGCTGGCCCTGTGCGACACGGCCGTGGAAATCCCGCAGTTTGGCACCAAGCATTCGCTCAACGTGGGCGTGGCCGCGGGCGTGGTGCTATGGGATGCGCTGGTGAAGCTGGGCGTGGTGTAGCCCCCCGCATCTTTTACGAATTAAGTGCTTCGCTCATGCGCGCCAAGTGAAAAGAATATATTAAATTTGGCAGTGCTGTCTTGCCCAAAGGCAGTTTCGTGTTTTAATACTGTTGTAATTTCCTCTTCACCCTCTTTTTTCTTTATATGGTTTTTTCCTTTACGAAGTCCCATGGCGGGTTGCTGCTGGCGCTGGCGCTGGCGTTCCCAGGGGTGTCCGTAGCGCAGTCGGGGGCGCCTTCGGCGCAAGCGCTGGCGTATTTCACCGCTCAGGGCGAGCGGCAGGGCCTGCACGGCGGCGACGCCACCAACCCCACGGTCACGAGCTCTTATTTTGACCAGAGCAGCGGCCTCACCCACACCTACCTGCGTCAGCGGGTGAACGGCGTGGACATCTACGGCGCCGTGGGCGATGTGCACACCGACCGCTCTGGCAAGCCCGTGCTCATGCACCAGGGCTTCGTAGTCGACGCAGCCCGCCTGGCGCCGTCGGCCGTGCCCACCCTCACGCCCGAGCAGGCCGTGAGCGCGGCCGCCAAGGCCCTGCAGCTGCCCAAGCCCGTGGGCCTCACGCTGGTGCGCGACGCCCGCGCCGCCGACGGTGTGCTGTTCAACAACGGCGGTATCTCGGAATACGACATTCCGGTGCGCCTGCTGTACTTCCCCATCAACGGCCAGCTCAAGCTGGTGTGGGACGTGAACATTGCCCAACTTGACCAGCAGCACCACTGGACCGCGCGCGTGGATGCCCACACCGGCCAACTGCTGGATAAGACCGACTTCGTGGTGAGCGAAGAAGTTACGTTCCAGCAAATCACTGCCCGGGCCCTGCATTCGCGCCCGGCGGCCGTTACGGCAGCCTCGGCCAACCGCGGCGGCCTGGGCGCCGCCAACAGCATGACTGTGCTGCCGGTGCCAGTGGAAGCCCCTAGCTTCGGTGTTCGCGCTTCGGTGCCTTTCCCGAGCGCTACCAGCGCTAATGCGGCGTACTCCCCCTACGGCTGGCACGTTGCGGACCCCCGCGCCACGGTGGCCGGAACCAGCATTTTCCCTGGCAGCTACAGCCGCCTCGCCGCGGGTGTGTACCTCACGCGCGGCAACAACGTGGCGGCCTACGACGACAGCCAGAACACGACCAGCGGCAGCGGCAACATCCTCTCCAACACCAACTCGCCCGACGGCGGGGCCACGCTGGACTTCGACTTCCCCTTCAACCCGGCTACTTCGCCCAAGCTCAGCTCGCCGGCCATCATCACCAACCTGTTCTACTGGAACAACATGTTGCACGACGTGATGGCCAGCAAGGGCTTTGACGAGGCTTCGGGCAACTTCCAGTATAAGAACGCCGGCACCCAAGGCCTGGGCGGCGACTACGTGCGCGCCGAGTCGCAGGACGGCAGCGGCCGCAACAACGCCAACTTCTCGACTCCGGCAGATGGTCAGCCCGGCCGCATGCAGATGTACTTGTGGGACAACGCCCTGCGCCCCACCTTCACCATCACGGCGCCGGCGGCGCTGGCGGGTTCCATCAACTACGGCACGGCTGACTTTGGTCGTTCCATCGCCACGCTGCCCGCGGGCATCTGCGGCACCATTGTGGCCGTCAACGACGGCGTGTCGGGCAACAGCGGCCTGCATGGCTGCGCCACGCCCTACCTGAACACCCGCGACGTGAGCGGCAAGATTGCGCTGATTATGCGCGGCGGCTGTGCCCAACTGACCGGTGGTGTGCGCACGCCCAGCTCGTTTGCCGGCAAGGTGCGCCGCGCGCAGCAAAACGGCGCCATCATGGCCATCATCATCGACTCGGTGGCCACCAACACGGTGCTCTCGAACATGACCGGCACCGACACGGTGGGCATTCGCATTCCGTCCATCTTCCTTTCCGGCGCCGATGGCGCCCGCATCCTGGCTTCGCTGCGCGCCGGCACCCCGGTAACGGGTTGCGCCACGGCATCGCCCGACTACGACGGCTCGCTCGATAACGGCATTGTGTCGCACGAATTTGGCCACGGCATCAGCAACCGCCTCACCGGCGGCCCGTCAAACTCGAACTGCGTGACGCAGCAGTACCTGCCCAACGGCAGCAGCACCGCCGCTACTACCCAGTGCATGGGCGAAGGCTGGAGCGACTTCTTCGCGCTGTGGATGACGACCCGCGTAGGCGACGTGGGCCGCACGCCGCGCGGCACGGGCACGTATGTGGTGGGCGAAGCACCGACCGGTGCGGGCATCCGCTACAAGACCTATACCGACGACATGGCCGTGAATAACTACACCTACGGCGTGGTGGGCACTGGCAACTACAACGAAACCCATGCTCTTGGCGAAGTATGGGCCACGGTATTGTGGGACCTGAACTGGCAGTTCATCTACCGCAATGGCTTCAACCCCGACTTCCTGGCCCAAACCGGTGGCAACAACCAGTTCCTGAAGCTGGTGCTACAGGGCTGCAAGCTTCAGGTGTGCAACCCCGGCTTCCTCGACGGCCGCGACGCCATTCTGCGCGCCGACTCGCTGCTGAACAACCACGCCAACTCGGCCCTCATCTGGACGGTATTTGCCCGCCGCGGCATGGGCAAGAGCGCCCAGCAAGGTCCCCGCGTGGCCGTGAACGGCTACCCCAACGGCCTGCCCGGCCTCACGGGTATCGTGGCGGCCTTCGACATGCCCACCGGCGTGCGCCCCGTGACGCTGCTGAACCCGGCCGCTACGCCGCTGGGCACCCAGAGCGCCAGCGCCATCAACGGCAGCTTGGTGTCGGCCTACCCCAACCCGGCCCAGAACGTGCTGACCGTGCAGGCCCAGTTGGCCAGCAAATCGGAAGTACAGGTGAGCCTCATCAACCTGGTGGGCCAAGCCGTGATTTCGACCACGACCAACGTAACCGACGTGCAGCGTGGCCTCGAGTTGAACACCAGCACGCTGGCCGCCGGCTTGTACGTGGTACGCATCACCACGTCGGAAGGCATCTTCACGACCAAAGTACAGGTGAAACACTAAGCGCGTAGCCTTTGCCACTCGCTGCAAAAGCGGGCCCGACGGAAGCGTCGGGCCCGCTTTTTTGTTGTAGGCTTTTCCACCTTTCGGCTGCGCAGTTGCGGGCCCTTTTTCTCCCATGACCATTCCATCCGTTCACGCCCCCACCCGCCCCGAGGCCGCCGCGGCCCTGCTGGCCCTGCGGCCCGTAGTGCCCAGCGCCGAGCCCGCCCCTGCAGATGAGGGCTCCGTGGGTCAATTCCTGCACGCCACGCTGCGCCCGGTGCTCAAGCTGCAAAACGACTTGCTGCTGGCCGTGGTGGCCGACTTTGTGCTCGACCACCACATGCCACTGGCCACGGCCAGCCCCACCGACCAGCAGCGCCAACTGGCCGAGCTGCTGTCCCGCAACACCAAGCTGCGCTACACGGTGGTGGGCTTGGTGTCGGGCATGTTCACGGCCGACGAGTACGCCTTTTACCGCGCCCACCGCTCCGAGCTCAACCGCCGCCTTCTGGAGCTGGCCCAGCGCCGCGTGCTGGACCAGACTGCTGCCGTGGTGGCGCTGGCAGCTACGTAACCGATAGGATAGCCACAAACGAAAAGCGCCCCATTGGCCGGAGCTCCGGCCAATGGGGCGCTTTTCTGTTGAAATAAATTTAATCGAACTTCGAGTCGCGCAGGTGCACGGGCTTGCTCTTTTTGCGCAGGCGCAGATTGAGCAGTTCCACCACCAGCGAGAAGGCCATGGCGAAGTACAGGTAGCCTTTTTCCACCTCTTTGTGGGCGGCTTCCATCACCAGCATGAAGCCAATCATGATGAGGAAGGACAGGGCCAGCATCTTGATGGTGGGGTTGTTGTTCACAAAATTGGCCACGGCCCCGCTGAAGCTCAGCATGATGCCCATGGCGCAAATCACCGCCGCAATCATCACCAGTACGTTGTCGACCAAGCCCACGGCGGTGAGGATGGAGTCGAAGCTGAACACGATGTCGATGACGATGATTTGCAGAATTACGCTCATCATGGTGGCTTTGGGGCCTCCACCGGCTTCGTCCTCTTCCTCGCCCTGCAGCTTGGTGTGAATTTCGGTGGTGCTCTTGTACATCAAAAACAAGCCCCCGGCCAGCAGAATCAGGTCGCGCCCGGTCACGCCGAAGGGCTGGTCCAGCCACGGAAAATCGGGCAGGTGAAACAGCGGATTGCGCAGGCTCACAATCCAGGAAATGCTCAGCAGCAGGCCAATGCGGAACATGAGTGCCAGCAGCAGCCCAATGGTGCGCCCGCGCGCCTGCAACTCTTTCGGCAGCCGGTTGACGACGATGGAAATGAAAATGATGTTGTCGATGCCCAACACGATTTCCATGAACGTGAGGGTCAGCAGGCTAACCCAGGTAGCGGCGTGGGCAAAAGCTCCGAAATCGTACACTGTTTTGAATGAAGAATGAGGAATGCAGCACGAGGAATGGGCCAAATGGGAATGCTTCATTCCTCATTTCTCATCCCCCCGTGTTCGCTAGGATTTCATGTTCACGAATTGCAGGGGCAGGCCGATGTCGGCCTTGCGCAGCACGGCGATGGCGGCCTGCAGGTCGTCGATTTTTTTGGACGTCACGCGCACCTGGTCGTCCTGCATCTGGGCTTCCACCTTCACCTTGGCGTCCTTGATGGCCTTGATGATTTTGCGGCCGAACTCCTTGTCGACGCCGGCGCGCACTTTGATGGTTTTCTTGATGAGTTGGCCGCTGGGCTGCTCGTCGGCCGTGAAATCAAGGCTGGTGCCGTCGATGCCCTGCTTCACCACGCGGCCCAGCAGGATGTCTTCGAGGGCCTTGATGCGCATGGAGTTTTCGGACGACAGCAGGATGGTGTTTTCCTTTTTGTTGAGCTCGATGCCGCCCTTGGTGTCGCGCAGGTCGTAGCGGGT
Source organism: Hymenobacter armeniacus (assembly GCF_014699055.1). GTDB lineage: Bacteria > Bacteroidota > Bacteroidia > Cytophagales > Hymenobacteraceae > Hymenobacter > Hymenobacter armeniacus. The sequence continues at coordinate 96,409 of NZ_JACXAC010000008.1, read as the reverse complement.
CTGGAGTTCTTTCTGGGCCGTGTTCACCGCGTTTTCCAGGGTTTGCGGGTCCACTTTGCTCACAATGTCGAAGGAGGCCATAGCGGGAAGAGAAGTAGTTTTGGAAAGAGAAACCGGCCGGGGCCGGGGCGTAAAGGTAACGCCCCGCACGGACCGGGGTTGCCCGTTCTTCATTCTTTCCTCATGGCTTCCGTTCCTGCCGTTCGTCCGCCCCGCACGCCCGCCGAGTGGGCCGCCTACTACCAGCTGCGCTACGAGGTGCTGCGCCGCCCCTGGCAGCAGCCCCCGGGCTCCGAGCACGTGCCCGCCGACGACGAGCCCGGCACCCTGCACGCCCTGCTGCTGGCCGAGGAAGCCGCCGAAACGCCCACGGCTCTGGCCGTGGGCATGCTGCAGCCCACCGGCAGCGGGCACCAGGGCCAGCTGCGCTTCATGGCCGTGGCGCCGGCAGCGGCCGGCACCGGCCTGGGCAGCCGCGTGGTGGCCTACCTCGAAAGCCAGGCCCGGGCCGCCGGCCTGCGCGAAATCATGCTGCACTCGCGCGACTCAGCAGTGGGCTTTTATGAAAAACACGGCTACGCGGTGGTGGAGCCCTCGCACACGCTGTTCGGTGTCATTCCGCATTTTCTGATGCGCAAGCAGCTCTAGAACTTCTCGCGGCCGCGCCACAAGTCGGCGTAGAGCTTAAAATCGCCGAGCAACGAATACCAGGGGTGTTGAAACGTGGCCGGCCGGTTGTGCTCCACGAAGAAGTGCCCCACCCAGGCCAGCCCGTAGGCCGCCACAATGCCCGCCACCAACCACTCCCACCGGCCCGTGAAGACCAGCAGCACGAAGCAAACCAGAAAAAGGGACGTGCCGATGAAGTGCAGCACCCGCGTGCCGCGCCGGCTGTGCTCGCGCAGGTAGCGCGGGTAAAATTCGGCAAACGTGAGGGGCAGGGCTGACATGGGCTACGGAAGCGGCGATTGGGCCCGCAACCTTCCCAAGTACGGCAAAGGCCGCGGATTTTCGCCCAACTTGCCACCTCAACCGCTTCACTTTCCTCAGGTACCCGTGTCCGACTCCCGCCCCGCTCCCACCCTGGCCGCCATGGTGGCCGCCTACAGCCACATGAACCACTACGGCCGCACCAACGGCATGGCCCTGACCGTGCCCGAGCCCGGCCGGGCCGAATACCGCATGACCGTGCGCGACGAGCACCTTTCCTCCCCCAACACCTGCCACGGCGGCGTACTGGCCGGCCTCATGGACGCGGCTTTGGGAGCGGCCGCGCTGTCGCTGGCCTTCACCACGCTGGAATTTGTGTCGACGGTGGAGTTCAAGATGAACTACCTGCACGCCGTGCACCTGCACGACGAGCTGGTGGCCCGCGGCACGGTCGACCACGCCGGCAACACCTTGGTGGTGAGCAGCTGCGTAATCTACCGGGTGAAAGAAGGCCAGGAAGAGGTGGCCGTGGCCCGCGGCCTGGGCACTTTCAACCGCTACCCGGCCAACAAGCGGGATTTCGCCAAGCTGGTGCTGCAGTAACCCAACAGTAAATAAATAAAAAAGCCCCGGTTCCATACGAACCAGGGCTTTTTCAGTAAAGGCGTAGCGTTTTACAGCTCGGCCGAAGCGTGTACGCTCACCGGCTCGTAGTCGTCCTCGCCGTCGCTCATTTGCGGGGCGGGCACTTTGCGCACGTTGCGGGCGCAGTCCTCGTCGCGGTGGTTGCGGCCCACGGTGAACTCCACCCAGTCGCCTTCGCGCAGGTCGTTGAAGTCGCCTTCGGTCAAATCAGCGTAGCTGAAAAACAGGTTGTTCGGCGGCATCACCACGAAGCCGAAGCCGTTTTTCAGGTTTTTGATGGTGCTCATGCCCAGCGTACCCACGGGGCCAGCGGCGGTGGGGCCGGTGGGGCGGGCCAGCTTGGGCGCGGCGGCCGTGCTGGGGGCAAAGGCGGCGGGCTCGGTCTGGTTCACAAACAGGGCTTCCACCACTTCGTCCTGCTGCTGCAGGCCGCGGTCGATGACGTCGTGCATGGCCACGGGGTAGGTCACCTGCTCCAGCAGCTGCTGCGAGGCGCGCGTCACGCGGGTTTCGCCCTTGAAGTCTTCGTATTTGAAATCCCAGTTCAGCAGCATCACGCGGGTGCCCACGGTGTTGAGCTTGCGGATGAGGGGCACGTAGTCGCTGTCGCCGGCGATGAGCACCACCACGTCGAGGGTTTTGTGCAGGGCCAGCTCCAGGGCTTCGAGCGAGAGCCACACGTCGATGCCTTTTTCCTGCAGGCGGCCGTCGCGGGTTTTGAGTGCCATGTAGTGCGTTTGCACGCCCAGGTTCATCAAAATGTCGTCGAGCAGGCGGTCGTGAAACAGGCGGTCCTTGTCGCGGGCTTCGGTGGCGGAAAGGCGGCCGCGGAAGAAATGGGCGTCGGTGATTTGGGCCAGACGCACGTCCACGTCTTCTTCTTCGGCTACCTGGTGGCGGATGTATTCGTGCAGTCCTTCGAGGCTAATGCGGGCCTTGCGCTCGTGCTGGAAATAGTAGTAGTCGCTAATTTTTAGAAAATAGTTGCCGTCATAGAAGACACCAACCCGAATCAAAGGGCTGTTCATCTGGTTCATGAGTATGGAATGGGGTAAAGTTAGAAAAAGTGTTTTGAGTGGGACAAGTTATCGTGAATGAGTCAGAACGGCCGCCGCAACCACGGCGCCGAAGCTCCGCGGTACAGTTTGCCAGCCAGGATAGCACTACTTAGTGGAGCGGAAGCCGGCCTGGTATAGTGGCCGGCGGCTCGGAGGGTCTAGTTTAATGGTAGCGTAAAAGGATGACTCGTGGCGGTATCGCTTGAAAACGCTGGATAGTAGCACGTATCAATGCGAATACAGCCGTAATTCGTCGGCATATCTGCTGCGAAGCTAATGGTCTTGGCTGACTTATGCAACAGTAGGCTACTCAGGGCCTAACACCGCACAGAGGCCACTCCGGGCCCGTCGCTGTGTTGCAGCCGGTTAGAACCCCATACGGCCCACCACCAGCCCCAGCACCAGCAGGCCGTAGCCGGCGCAGATGGCCACCTCCAGCATGTTGCCCGAGGCCGACCCGGTGCTGATGAGCGGTATCTTAAAGGAATAGTCCGCCACGGGCAAAAACCACCGCACGCCGGCTTTGGTGAGGGTATCGGCCACGAGGTGCGAGGCGTAGCCGCCGCCGGCAAACAGGGCCACGCCGTGCCAGCCGAGGTGCTGGTTGGCCAGGTGGCCGATGTACGTCCACAGGCCCGTGGCCCAGATGGTGTGTGTCCAGGAGCGGTGCGCGGTGAAAGGCGCCAGCGCCACAAACGTTCCCAATAAGCTTAGCCACAGCTGCTCGGTGTAGAGGCCCGCCACCACCGTGCCCAGCCCCGTGAACAGCAGCGCCAGCCGCCGCGCCGAGCCCCCCTGCATGCCCACGCCAATGAGCCCAAAGGCCAGGGCCACCGTGTAATACAGCCGCTGCTCCGAGCCCACGCGCAGCTGGAAATAGGCGTAGGCGGCGAGGGCCAGCGCGCCGGCGGCAAAAGCCCAGCGCACGTAGTTCTGCGTGAAGCCGAGGCGCTTGCTGAGGCGGCTCTCGGGGTGGTCAAGGTCGGGGGCGAGGCTGGAAAACCCGGCCAGGGCAATGCCAGGCACCGAAAACGGCAGGCCGGGCATCAGCCCCGCAATGGCCACGCCGGTGATGAGGCCAATGGCCAGGTGAGAGGAGCCGCGCATTACTTTCTGGTTGCTGATTTCTTGTTGCTGGTGTGAAGGCAAAACAGGTAACCAGCAACCAGCAGCGAGAAACCAGCAACCAGAAACGTGTGACCAATGGCCGCGAAGCTACGGGCAGCCTTGGAAACCTTCGCCACCTTTGCCGTGTATTTACCCCCGCAGCCCGACCAGGATTTTCCTTGGCCGGGCTAGTTCATTTGCCCGCCTAGCCCACTTTTCTGTGCAAGTAGCCGATTTTCTCCGCCTCTATCGCCTTTCGCCCGAGCTGCAAACCCTGGCCGCCCGCCTGCGCGGTGCCGCCAAGCCCGACCCCAGCAGCGTGCGCCTGCACCTGCGCGGCCTGGTGGGCAGCCAAGACGCCGTGGTGGCCGCCGCCGTGGCCCACGGCCAGCACCCGCACGTGTTCGTGCTGCACGACAAGGACGAGGCCGCCTATTTCCTCTCCGACCTGCAGCACTTGTTGCCCGAGGGACCGGAGGCGCTGCTGTTTCCGAGCTCCTACAAGCGGGCCTACCAGTTCGACGAGACGGAAAACGCCAACGTGCTGATGCGCGCCGAAGTGCTGAACCGCGTGAACACCACGCGCAACGCCGGCACCGGCAACAGCGTGTTCATTGTGACCTACCCGGAGGCGCTGACGGAGAAGGTTATCAACCGGCAAAGCCTGGTAAAGAACACCTTCAACGCGAAAGTGGGCGACAAGCTGGACGTGAATTTCCTGGGCGAGCTGCTGGGCGAATACGACTTTGAGAAGACGGATTTTGTGTACGAAGCGGGGCAGTACGCGGTGCGGGGCGGCATCGTGGACGTGTTTAGCTACGCGAACGAGCTGCCGTTTCGGCTGGAATTATTCGGCGATGAAATCGAGAGCATTCGGACGTTCAATCCCGAAACGCAGCTGTCGGTGGAGCCGCGGCCGAGCATCAGCATTATCCCGAACGTGCAGACCAAGATGCTGCACGAGACGCGGGAAGCCTTCTTTGATTTTCTGCCGCGCACGGCCTGCATTTGGGTGAAAGATGTGCGGCAGACGCTGGACGTGGTGAGCGAGCTGTTTGAGAAAGCCGAGGCCAACTTTGAGCAGATGCTGGCCGAGGCGCACGGCATGCAGATTGTGAGCAAGCCGGCCGATTTGTTCGAGAGCGGCAAGAGCTTCAAGAAGCTGCTCGATGAGTTTGCGGTGGTGGAATTCGGCAAGCGCTTCCACTTCAAGAACGCCGAAACCTTCCAGTTTAGCGCCAAGCCGCAGCCGAGCTTCAACAAGGAGTTTGAGCGCATGGCCAAAAACCTGCGTGAGAACCAGCTGCGCAACTTCACCACCATTATTGCTTCTGACACCGTGCGCCAGGCCGACCGGCTGCGGACAATTTTTGATGAGCTCGACAACAACGTGCAGTTTCAGCACCTGCTGCTGGCCCTGCGCGAGGGCTTTGTGGACGAGCAGCTGGAGCTGGCCGTGTACACCGACCACCAGCTATTCGAGCGCTACTACCGGGCCCAGGAAACCAAGAAGTTCTCGAAGAAGAAGGCGCTGACCCTGCGTGAGCTGAAGACCCTGCAGCCCGGCGACTACGTGACGCACCAGGACTATGGCATTGCGCGGTTCGCGGGCCTGACGCAGGTCGACATCAACGGGCAGATTCAGGAGGCCATCCGGCTGGTATATCGGGATGATGACGTGCTGACGGTGAGCATTCACGCCCTGCACAAGATTGCGAAGTACAGCGGGGCCGAGGGCTCGCCGCCGACGATGAGCAAACTGGGCTCGCCGGAGTGGGAGAACAAGAAGAAGTCGGTAAAGAAGAAGGTGAAGGACATTGCGGCCGACCTTATCCGGCTGTACGCTAAGCGCAAGACGGCGCCGGGCTTCGCCTTTTCGCCCGATGGCTTCATGCAGGCCGAGCTGGAATCGAGCTTCATCTACGAGGACACGCCCGACCAGGCCAAGGCCACCGAGGACGTGAAAAACGACATGCAGCAGCCCCACCCCATGGACCGGCTGGTGTGCGGCGACGTGGGTTTTGGCAAGACGGAAGTGGCCATTCGGGCGGCCTTCAAGGCGGTGGCCGATGGCAAGCAGGCGGCCGTGCTGGTGCCCACTACCATCCTGGCCATGCAACACTACAAGACTTTCCGCGACCGGCTGGCCACGCTGCCCGTGACGGTGGAGTACATCAACCGCTTCAAAACCACCAAGCAGATTAAGGAAACGCTAGCACGCGTGGCCGAGGGCAAAACCGACATTCTCATCGGCACGCACCGGCTGACCAACAAAGACATCAAGTTCAAGGACCTGGGCTTGCTGGTGATTGACGAAGAGCAGAAGTTTGGGGTGAAAACCAAGGACAAGCTCAAGGAGCTGAAGGTGAACGTGGACACGCTCACGCTCTCGGCCACGCCCATTCCGCGCACGCTGCACTTCTCGCTGATGGGCGCCCGCGACCTGAGCGTGATTGCCACGCCGCCGCCCAACCGCCAGCCGGTGCAAACGGAGCTGCACGTGTTCGACGAGATTCTGATTCGGGACGCGGTGGCGCGGGAATTGAAGCGCGGCGGCCAAGTGTTTTTCGTGCACAACCGCGTGAAAGACCTCGACGAGCAAGCGGCCATGATTTTGCGAATGGTGCCCGACGCCCGCATCACTACCATTCACGGGCAGATGGAGGGCGACCTGCTGGAAAAGCGCATGATGAAATTCGTGGAGGGCGAGTACGACGTGCTGGTGAGCACCAACCTGATTGAGTCGGGCCTCGACATTCCCAATGCCAATACCATCATCATCAACCGCGCCCACCTGCACGGCCTGAGCGACTTGCACCAGATGCGCGGCCGCGTGGGCCGCTCCAACCGCAAGGCTTACTGCTACCTGCTCACGCCGCCGGTGGCCAACCTGCCGAGCGACGCCCGCAAGCGCCTGAGCACGCTGGAAGAGTTTTCGGACCTGGGTGCGGGCTTCAACGTGGCCATGCGCGACCTGGACATTCGCGGCGCGGGCAACCTGCTGGGCGGCGAGCAGTCGGGTTTCATCAACGACCTGGGCTACGAAACCTACCACCAGATTCTGGACGAAGCCGTGACGGAACTCAAGGAAACCGAATTCCGCGACTTGTTCCTGGGCGACTCCAATCAGCGGCTGCAAATGGCAGCTGGCGCGGGCCGCAGCCGCGAGTGCAACGTGGAAACGGACCAGCAAGTCCTCATCCCGGAGAAGTACGTGAGCAACGTGTCGGAGCGCCTGCAGCTCTACGCCAAGCTCGACCGCGCCCAGAAGCCGGAGGAGCTGCAGAAGCTGCTCACGAGTATGACGGACCGGTTCGGCCCGCTGCCGCCCGAGGTGGAGCAGTTGGCCGACATCGTGCGGCTGCGCTGGCAGGCCTGCAAGGTGGGCTTCACCAAAATCACGCTCAAGCGCGACACGCTGAAGGGCTACCTGGCCGCCAGCGAGGAGCACAAGGCATACTTCCAGGGCGAGCAGTTCGGCACCATTCTCAACTACGTGCAAACGCACCCGCGCACGGCCAAGCTAAAGGAGCATAAGGAGCAGCTCATCGTGACGTTCGACGAGGTGCGGTCCATTCAGCAGGCCAAGCGTGTGCTCAGCGAGCTGGGCAGCGAGGAAACCGTGACGGCATAACGCCGAACAGGACCCGTACTACTGCCGAGACGCGACCTTTCGCGTCTCGGCAGTGACCGACGGGCCAGCCTGCCCTACCGCGCAAACTCCCCAATGTGCCAGAGCACGCCGGAAGGGTCGTGCACGAAGCATTCTTTGCCCCAGTCGAAGGTTTTGACCGGCAGGAGCCGCACGCCGGGATAGGCGGCAGGCAGGTCGAGGGCCACGAGCTGGGCCCAGTACTGGTCCACATCTTCTACTTCCAGAAAAACCATCGTGTTGTCGACCCATTCGGCCACGTAGGCGTTCTGGAGGTAGAAGGCAAAGCTTCCAGCCGAAAACACCGACAGCGTGGGCGACAGCACCTGTTCGCGAAAGCCCAAGGCGGCGTAAAAGCTGCGGGAAACGTCGAAGCTGCGGGCGCCGATGAAAGGGCGCATGGACTTGATAACCGGCTTCATGCGAAAGCATAAACGATGAGCCGACAAGATACCGAAACGGGCAGAAAGACCGTGCAAGCGGGTTAGCTAAATCGTAGGGTTTTCAAGCCAACGGTGCCCCCGCAAATGCCGTAAGACCCACAGTTCCTTTCCGCATTTCCCTTTCCTTTTTATGAAAAAGCTCCTCATCCTGGCCGCGCTGGCGGCGGGCGTCACCACGGTTTCGGCCCAAACCACGCCGCCTTCGCAGGGCAAAACCAGGTCGGCGGCGCAACGCGCGTCCAGCAGCAACTCCGACACCCCGGCGCCGACGGCCACCACCATCGCGCCCAACACGAAGGTGAGCGGCAAGCGCACGGGCCAGAAAATCAACACCGCGCCGGCCACGGGCGCCACGCGCGCCTCGCGGTCCAGCTCCACCACCCAGTCGGCGCGGCAGGGCGGTGGCACGGGCAGCGGCAACATCGAAACGATGTCGAAAAACAGCAACGCCAAACCGGGCGCGAAGAAATAATCCGCCGGAATTAATCGTTGGGGCCGGCCCGTTGTTAGCGCAGCGGGCCGGACTTTTTTGTCCGGCCCGTATCTTGCCCACCCGCCTTTATTGCCGCGTATGAAAGTTGTTGTGTTGGTGACGTTGCTGCTGTCGGCGGCGGGCTCGGCGCGGGCCCAGGCCGCGCCCAATCCGGCGCTCAAGCGTGAGCTGGACAGCATTTACACGGCCGACCAGCGCTGGCGCCTGATGCTGTTTGACCGCCGCATCAGCCGGCGCCCCGACTCGCTGGCCACGGCCTTGGGCGTGACGAAAGTCCGCCTGCTGCCCTACATCATGCGCCAGATGCAGCACACCGATTCGGCCAACCTGGTGCGCGTGCGCGCCATCGTGAAGCAATACGGCTACCCCGGCAAGTCGCTGGTGGGCGAGCCCACCAACGAGGCCGTGTGGAACGTCATCCAGCACTCCGAAGTCATCAAACAGTACCTGCCCGTTATCAAAAAGGCGGCTGACAAGAGCGAGCTGCCCTTTCGGCTCTATGCCCAGATGCTGGACCGCCAGCTCATGCGCGACGGCAAGCCCCAGCTCTACGGCACGCAGGGCATGAGCTACAGCCACACCAACCGCGCCACCGGCCGGCGCGAGGGCCAGCCGCCGTTCATCTGGCCCATCAAAGACCCGGCGGGCGTGAACGAGCGCCGTCGCCAGGCCGGTTTCGCCACCACCGTGGAGCAAAACGCCACCGCCCTCGGCATTGCCTACCGCGTGGTGACGCTGCAGGAAGTTGCCAAAATGCCCAAAGACTAACCATTGCCCATGACCATCCGCTGGCACTGCATCGCCTTCGACTCGTTTCCGCCCCTCATTCTCTACGACGTGCTGCGCCTCCGCTCCGAGGTGTTTGTGGTGGAGCAAAACTGCGTTTTTCAGGACATCGACCGCCAGGACCTCGACGCCTACCACTTGCTGGGCTACAGCGAAGGCGGTGAGCTGGTGGCCTACGCCCGCCTGTTTCCGGCCGGCAAGTCCTACGACGAGGCCAGCATCGGCCGCGTCATCGTGGCGCAGCCCTACCGCAACTTCGGCCTAGGCCGCGATCTCATGCGCCAGGCCCTGCTGCATTCGGATGCCCTGTTTGGCCCGCAGCCCAACAAAATCGGCGCCCAGCAGCACCTGGAAGGCTTCTACAACGGCTTCGGCTACGAGCAGTGCGGGCCGATGTACGTGGAAGACGGCATTCCGCACATTCCCATGCGGCGGGCGTAAGCTTAAACACAATACAAAAAACCGTCATGCTGAGCGCAGTCGAAGCATCTCTATCGCGAAGAGTAAATAATTACTTCGGCGGTAGAAATGCTTCGACTGCGCTCAGCATGACGGCCTGATGCTTTCCTACAACAGCAGCGCTTAGTCGCAGCCTTCCGGGCCGCAAGCCGGGCCATCGGCAACGGTCACCAGCGCCGGTTTGGCGGGCTTGAACTCGTCGTAGACTTTCTCCAGCACTTCGGCAAACAGCTCCGTGGGCTGCGCGCCCGACACGGCGTACTTGTCTTCGAACACAAAGAAGGGCACGCCGCGCACGTTGATTTGCTGGGCCTGGTATTCGTCGAAGCGCACGGCGTTGGCGTATGTGCCGTTGGTCAGGGCTTCGCGGATTTCGGCGGCGTCGAGGCCCACTTCGGTGCCGAGCTGCACCAGCGTGTCGAGGTCGCCGATGTTTTGGCCTTCGGTGTAGTAGGCGGCAAAGAGGCGCTCTTTGGTGGCGTCCTGCTTGCCGTGGTGGGCGCCCAGGTGAATGAGCTGATGCGCCAGGAAAGTATTGGCCGGAATGGCTTTCTCGAAGTCATAATTTAGGCCGACTTCTTTGGCCACGTTGGTCATGTAGTCGTTCATGCGGCGCCCTTCGGCGGGCGAAACGCCCTTCTTCTTGGCCAAGGATTCGTGGATGCTTTCGCCGGGCACGGCTTCAAAATTGGGGTCCAGCTCGAAGCTGTGCCACACCACTTCCACCTCGTCGCGGTGCGCGAAGTCTTTCAGTGCATTCTCAAACTTGCGCTTGCCCACGTAGCAGAACGGGCAAACGACGTCGGACCAGATTTCAACTTTCATATCGTTGGGATTTTTGCAGCAATGGAAGTGGCTACAAGCAGCGGGAGTGCAGAAAAGTTTCGGGGGAGAAAGGGCGTGGGCTACAACCTTCGGCCCCAAACCTTAGTTAACAAGCCCGGCCCAAATGCGGCCTTTCACCCGACCAATCCCCTTATGGAATACCAAGAATTAGGCACCTCCGGCGTTTCGGTTTCGCGCATCACCTTTGGCAGCTGGGCGGCCGGCGGCTGGATGTGGGGCGGCACCGAGCAAAACGACGCCGTGGGCGCCATCCGGGCCAGCTACGACCTGGGCGTGACCAGCATCGACACGGCCCCCGTGTACGGCATGGGCTTCAGCGAAGAAATTGTGGGCGAGGCCATCAAAGGCCTGCCGCGCGACAAGGTGCAAATTCTCACCAAATTCGGCATGCGCTGGGACCTGGCCAAGGGCGACTTCGCCATGAAAACCAAGGACAACGACGGCCACGACCTCGACGTGTACAAATACGCCGGTCGCGACAGCGTCATCAAGGAGTGCGAAAACAGCCTGCGCCGCCTCGGCACCGACTACATCGACCTCTACCAGCAGCACTGGCCCGACGTGACCACGCCCATCGACGAAACGATGGAGGCCCTGAGCCGCCTCATCGAGCAGGGCAAGGTGCGCGCCGGCGGCGTGAGCAACTACTCGGTGGCCCAGATGCAGGAAGCCGAAAAGACCCTCACCCTCGCCTCGAACCAGGTACCCTACAGCATGGTGCGGCGCGACATTGAGCAGGACGTGGTGCCGTATTGCATTGAACACCACAAGGCCATTCTGGTGTACAGCCCGCTGCAGCTGGGCCTGCTCACGGGTAAGATGAAGCCCGGCCAGGAGTTTGGCGAGGGCGACCTGCGCCGGGGCCACCGCCTCTTCACGCCCGAAAACGTGAAGCGCGTGAACGACGTGCTGAACAAGATTCGCCCCCTGGCCGAAACCAAAAACGCGACCCTGGGCCAGCTCGTGCTGCGCTGGACGCTGGCCCAACCCGGCATCACGGTGGCGCTGGTGGGCGCCCGCAACCCCGAGCAGGCCGTGCAAAACGCCCGCGCCATGGATTTCGAGCTGACGTTTGAGGAAGTCGACTTCATCAACAAGCAGCTGCGCGAATTGGCGTAATGCAGCTTCGCCCCGGCAAGGAGCGGAAGGAAGCAACCATTGGCACTTTTACTTTTGTGCCGCACCCCTTCCCTGCTGCCATGGCACTTTCCGTTTCTTTCCGCGCCAAACTGGAGCCGGGCGGCCCCAGCTTCATGCCCACCCAAACCATTGTGGTGCCCGCCGACGTGCTGGCGGCCCTGGGCGGCAAAAGCGCGAAGCGCGTCGTCGTCGGCATCAACGGGCACTCGCTGCGGCTGGGACTGCTGCCGCTGGAAGGCGGCGGGCGCTACCTCATGGTGAACAAGGACGCGTGCCGCGCGGTGGGCATCGCGCTGGGCCAGTGGCTGGACGTGACCATTGCACCCGACCCGGCCCCCGACCACGTGGACCTGCCCGATGAGTTGGCCGAAGCCCTGGCGGCCTGGCCCGAGGCCGAAGCCGCCTTCCAGCGCTACAGCGGCGCGCACCGCCGCGCCATGGCCCGGCTGGTGGCCGAGGCCAAACAAGCCGAAACCCGCGCCCGCCGCGCCGTGACCCTCACGGAACGACTGGCGCGGGGCCTGCACCCATTTCGGGGCGACTGAATTTAGCTTAGCGTTTCTCGACGCGCCGCACGGTGCTGCCTTGCGCCGTGCGCACGTGCAGCAAGTACAGGCCCGCGGGCACGCCCGCCAGCGGCAGTTCCTGGGCCCGGCCGCCCGCCAAGGTGGCGGCCAGCACGGCCTGGCCGGTCAGGCTCAGGAGGCGCACTTCGCAGGGCGCGGCGGGCACGGCGGTGAGGTCCAGCGTGAGGCGGTCGGAGGCGGGATTGGGATAAAAGTCGACGGGCTGGTGGAAGGCTGCGACGCTCACGGTGGCCACTTTGGAGTAGGACACGGTGCCATCGGCGTCGAGCTGGCGCAGGCGGTAGTAGCTGGTGCCCGGAAGGGGATTTGCGTCGACGAGGACGTATTCTACGGCCCGCGTCGAGTTGCCTTGCGCTCTGGTTTCGGCCACGGCCGCGAAAGCGTCGCCGGTGGCGCTGCGCTCCACCACAAAGGCGGCACTGTTGCGCTCGGTGGCCGTGCTCCAGCGTATTTGTACCTTGCCCTTATCGGCCTGGGCCGCGAAGCTGGTGAGTTCGACGGGCAGGGGGTTGTTCAGGCAGAAAGTAGTGGCACTGCCGATGGTGCCGCCGGCTGTGTCGAAGCCGTTTGCAGGGCTGCCGGCATCGCAAAAGTCCAGCTGGCCCGTCACGCCGAAGGTGCCTGAATTGACCGAAATCGCCGTGGCGGTGATGCTGCCGCGCAGCGGCGCCGCCGGGCCAGTGATGGTGCCCGCATTGGTGAAGTTGCCGGTTACGGCAATCAGCGCCCGGCCGTTGTTGATGGTGCCGCTGTTGGTGAAGGCGCCGCTGGTGGCATTGATGCGGCCGTTGTTGGTGATGGTGCCGGCGTTGGTGAACGTGGCCGGCGAGCCGCTGCCGAGCGGCAGGGTGAGCACCGCGCCGGCGTTGTTGGTGATGCTGGCGCCGTTGGGCAGCAGCGACGACTGGTTCAGCGACAGCGTGCCGCTGTTCACAAACGACGTGGCCCCATTCAGGCCCAGCGTGGCGTTGAAGCTGGCCGTGGCTCCGGCCTGGTTCACGAAGGTGTTGGGGCCGGTGCTGGGGAAGTTGAAGCCGCCCTTGGTCCAGGTGCCGCCGTTAGTGATGGCCAGCGTGCCGGAGTTGCCATTGGGCAAGCCGGTCCAAGTACCCGTGGCACTGTTGAGGATGGTAAGGGAGCCGCTGTAGTCGATTTGACCGCTCCAAATGCCCGTATTCGTCACCGACGTGGTGTAGCCATTAGCCGACACTAGCCCGGCCCACGTGCCGGCGTTGGTAAACGTGAAGGTGGGGTTGCCACTGGGCTGCACCTGCGAGTTCCAAGAGCCCTCGTTGCTTACCGTGAGGGAGGCGCTTACGGTCATGTAGGCGTTCCAGTTGGCGCCGCTTTTGTTGTTGATGGTACCGCCGGGTAGGGGCTGAATTTGCCCCGTCCACACGGCAAAGTTGTTGATGACGGGGGCCACCGTAAAGCGGTTGCCCACGTAGCCCGTCCAGGTGACGCCGCTGGTTTCGGTGGCGCTGCCGTTGTTGATGGTGGTGGTGGCATTAAGAAAAACGTTTTGGGACGGCACGGTGCCCTGGTTGTTGATGACTGTGCCCGTCGTGCCGCTGTTCACCGTTACGACGCCGTTGTTGGAAATGGAGCCGAAATTGTTGATGACGGTATTGTTGCCCTGTACGGTAATGCTGCCGCCGAAATTGACGTTGGAGTTAATCGTCAGCACGTCGTTGGTGTTCAGCACGAAGGCATCGTTTTTCACCGGATTGGTGACCACGAAAGTGGTGGCCCATGCGCTGCTGGCCGCGGCGGCCGTCAAGGCCAGCGCCAGCGCGGCACCGCGCAACACGCGCCCACCCGTTGCCAAACCGGCCAGCGGCCGTGAAAAGAAAGTAAAGGTTTGCATCATTGAAAAAAAGGTGGGTGAACAGAGTTTGGAACGAGCAAAGCTACGGAGCACCTCGTCCTTGCACCAAAGTCAAACACCACGCTTTCAGTGCTTTAATCAATAAATACAAAAATTCATTTTTTAACATAGCTGCCCCAAATTGCATTTATCCAAATCGACCAAAAGCACGAAAGCCCCCGGCCGCGTGGTGGCCGAGGGCTTTCGGAAGCCTCGATGGGGCGTCGGCGCTTGGTTTAGTCTTTCAGCACGATGCTGACCACTTTGCCGGGGCCGTCCACCATAAACTTGCACTCATCGAAACCGGGCGCGGCCACGGTGGGGCGCACGTTGTTGGAAAAAGCATACGGCTCGGTGGGGATGCCGAGGAAATTCTTGTCGATTTTGTCGTTGTTGTTCAAATCCTGGGTGATGGCCACGGCCCACTCGCCCTGGGGCAGCTCCACGGGCAGCGTGAACTCGCTCTTGCCGGCCGGCTTCACGGTTTTGGAAAACGCCCACTTGCCACTTTTCAGAAACCCTTCGCGGGTGTTGTAGAAATACAGCTTCACCGCCGAAGTGGTGGACACCAGCGAGGTGACGGTCACGGTGACGGGCTGGGGGGCGTTGGGGCCGGGAGCGGCCGCACTCAGCAGCAACCCACCCATCAACAGCGCAGCAAGGGGCAATAAAGTCATAAGCGGAAGGCAAAACGGTGGAAGTAGGCAGGCAACACCCGCCTTTACGGAAAGAGTTCGATAACAGCTGGTTTTGCGCCGGCCGCTGGCCGCCGAGGCGTGGTGGCCGGTGCCGTTTTTTTTGCTACTATTGCGCGGTCGCTTCACCTTTTCACCCGCCCCGTTCCGATGACTTTCCGGCGCCTGTTTCCCGTGGCTTTCCTTGCAACCCTGGCCCTGAGCAGCTGCGAGAAAGACGAAAGCGCCGCGCCCGCCGCGCCGCTCACCGGCCACTGGACGCTGGCCACCATCGACGCGTTTCCGGTGGCGGCCTCCAGCTACTCGGGCACGGCCCGGTCCTACCTCGAATTTCAGGACCTGGGCAAGGCCGTGGTGGGCCTGGGGCCGTGCAACAACTTCAGCGGCCGCTTCGCGCTGGGCCCCGGGCAGGCCCTCACGCTGACGGCCCCGATACCGACGCGCGCGGCCTGCCCCGTGCAGCAGCTCGAAACCCAGTACCTCGACAACCTGGCCCTGACGGCGCGCTACGAAATCAGCGACGGCCAGCTGCGGCTGTTCGATGCCACGGCCGCCGCGCCCCGGCTCACGTTTCGGCGGGCCGGGCAGTAGCGCGCCGGGCGGCCGTGCCGGCAACCCCATGCGCGCAAACGCGGTAAGCAGCACCATGGGGCTGCTCGGGCCCGGCACTAGTGATTCGCAATGGAAGGGTTAACGAAAATAGACGACCTCGGCAAGCCGCGCGTGGTGATAGTAGGCGGCGGTTTTGGCGGGCTGGAGCTGGCCAAGGCCCTGGCCCACGCCCCCGTGCAGGTGGTGCTGATTGACAAGCAGAACTACCACACTTTCCAGCCGCTGCTCTACCAGGTGGCCACGGCCGGGCTGGACGAGGGCGACATCGTGTCGCCGTTTCGCAAAATCCTCAACGAGCAGGACAACTTCTACTTTCGGCTGGCCGAGGTGTTGTCGGTCGATGCCCAGGCCCAAATCGTGGAAACCAGCATCGGCTGCGTGCGCTACGACTACCTGGTGCTGGCCACCGGCGCCACCACCAACTACTTCGGCGACGAGCAGATGGCCCAAAACGCCATCGCCATCAAGAGCGTGGAAGACGCCATTGAGCTGCGCAACACGGTGCTCTCCAACTTCGAGCAGGCCCTGCAGCTCGGCGACATGGAGCAGCTCAACAGCCTGCTCGATTTCGTGATTGTGGGCGGCGGGCCCACCGGCGTCGAGATTGCCGGGGCCCTGAGCGAGCTGCGCAAGCACGTATTCCCGAAGGACTACCGCGAAATCGACTTCAAGGAAATGGACATTCACCTGGTGCAGAGCGGGCCGGTGCTGCTGAAGGGCATGTCGGCCAACGCTTCGGCGCAGGCCCTGAAGTCGCTGCAGGAGTTTGGGGTGCAGGTGTGGCTGGAGGCGCGGGTGAAGTCCTACGACGGCTACACCGTGACGCTCAACAACGGCCAGCAGCTCATTGCGCGCACGCTCATTTGGGCGGCCGGCGTCACGGGCGCCCCCATCAAAGGCCTCGACGCCACTTGCCTGCTGCCCGGCAACCGCTACGCCGTGGACGTGTACAACCGCGTGCAGGGCTACGAAAACGTCTTCGCCATCGGCGACATCGCCCTGATGAAAACCGAGCAGTACCCCGACGGCCACCCCATGGTGGCCCAGCCCGCCCTGCAGCAAGGCCGCCTGCTGGGCGAAAATATCTACCGCGTGCTCACCAACCAGCTCATGCAGCCCTTTGCGTACCACGACAAGGGCGCCATGGCCACCATCGGCCGCAACCACGCCGTGGCCGATGTGAAGCTTTTCGGCAAAGAATACCACCTGCAGGGCGTCTTGGCCTGGCTGGCCTGGAGCGTGGTGCACGTGGTGTCGCTCGTGGGCTTCCGCAACCGCCTGATGGTGCTGCTGCAGTGGACCTGGAGCTACCTCAGCTACGACAAGGGCCTGCGCTACATCATCGGCAAAACCAAGTCGACGCTGGTGGAAACGAGCGTGGAGGACAAGGCGATAGTGTGAGGAAGCAGTGGCAGGCCTAAACTCGTTTACGCACTCCTGCACCTGGGCACTAGAGGCTTACCGCCTTTTATTTTGTCGATATTGAGCCCGTTTGCGCCCAGCGCGTTCTCAACGAGCAAAATCAGTATGGAAGAACAGCACGACTCTCCTCGCCCCCCCGCCCCCAAGGTGACGGGCATCGGTGGCATTTTCTTTTTCTCCGACAACCCGGCCGCCACCCGCGACTGGTACGCCCGCCACTTGGGCCTGGAAGTGAACGACTACGGCGCCACGTTTGAATCGCGCAGCGCCGAGCGCCCCGATGAAGTGCAGCAGCTGCAGTGGAGCCCCTTCCAGCGGGGCAGCGACTACTTCGCGCCCTCCACCCGGGAGTTCATGATTAATTACCGGGTGCAAAACCTGGAGGGGCTGGTGCAGCAGCTGCGCGCCAACGGCGTCACCGTCCTCGACGACATCGCGACCTACGACTACGGCAAATTCGTCCACGTGCTGGACGCCGACGGCCACAAGCTGGAGCTCTGGGAACCCAGCTGACGCGCCGCGCCGACACGGCTCAGGAGCCGGTTTTGCCTTTGGGGAATTTGTCGAGGATGTCGCGCGCGGCCTCGGCAAACTGGGTGCCTATGCGGGCGGGGTCGTTCACGGCCTCGCCCATCGAGCCGCGCCACACCAGGTTGTTGGTTTTGGCGTCGATGAAGTCGAGCACCAGCGTGCCTTCGCGGTATTGCTCGGTGCGGCTGGTTTGGTAGTAGGCCGGCGAGTACCAGTAGCCGTAGTTCACGGGCAGCAAGGCGCCGCGGTAGCGCACCAGGTAGGGGTAGGCAAACGCCGGCGGGGGCGGCGTGGGGTTCATCACGGTGCGCTCGGCCTGCTCCACAAACAGGTGCGTGGTGAGGTAAAAGTCGGGGTTGCGCTCCACGCGCCGCAGGCCGCGCTTGCCCAGCTCGGCCTCGATGGCCTGCTGAATGTTGGCCTGCGCAATGGGGCTGCGCAGCAGCGGGTTTTGGTCGCCGGGCGCTTTCACTTCGGTTTCGGCCCAGGCGTAGGTGTGGTAGTTGTTGAAATTGACATCGGCGCGCTGCTCAACGTTCACGGCGGGCGCGCAGGCGCCGAGCCACACGAGCAGCAAGGCGGCCCAGACAAGGGGATGCTTCATGGCACAGAAAAAGGAGAAAGTGGAAAGGAGAAAGCACCTATGCTTACCTGGCCGGCCGGGCAAAGGTTATGGCTCAGTTTAGTGCGCCCAGGCCCTGGCAAGGCCCATTTCAGACCGTTGGCCCTGGCCGCTTTCGCGCCAAAAAATAATTGCGCCACAGCCCAAGCGTGTCATTTCACAACCCATTGGCGTGCTGCTAGCAACTAATCAACAAGCGCTATAACCACTCGCCGCCCCTCGTGATATTTCTCATTTCCGGAATCCACATTATCAAAAGCCGGCGTATGTTGCGCCTCTTACACCTTTCTTCCCCTACTCCCACAATATGAACCCACCCGCTACTTCCATTCTCGAACGCAGCAACGTCACCATTTCCGGCGCCTCCGGCCCCAATACCCCCGCCATTGTGTTTTTGCACGGTCTCGGCGGCGACCAAAGCGACTGGCGCTTCGTGGCGCCCCACTTCGAAGACCGGTACCGGGTGGTGTTGCTCGACCTGATTGGGGCCGGCAAGTCGGACCCGGCGGCGTACGAGCCCACGGCCAAGCACGGCACCCTGGCCGGCCACGCCGACGACCTGCTGCAGGTGCTCAGCGCCCTGGCCCTGCACGACGTGGTGTTCGTGGGCCATTCCGTGGCTTCCATGATTGGCGTGATTGCGGCCGTGCGCGAGCCCGAGCGGTTTTCGAAAATGGTGCTGGTGTCGCCCTCGCCCCGCTTCATCAACGAGCAAGGCTACGCCGGCGGCTTCGAGCAAAAGGACATCAACGAGTTGCTGGCCGCCATGGAAGGCGACTACACCGGCTGGGCCAACGGCTTTGCTCCCGTGATGATGGGCCAGAAGGAAAGCCCCGAGCTGGTGATGGCCCTCACCAACAGCTTTGTGCGCACCAACCCCGAAATCGCCAAGCACTTCGCCCGCGTCACGTTCTTCTCCGATACCCGCGCCGAGCTGGGCTTCCTCACCATTCCCACGCTCATCGTGCAGTCGGCGCACGACATCATCGCGCCGCTGGCCGTGGGCCACTACATCAACGAGCAGCTGGCCGATAGCCGCATGAAAGTGGTGGAAACCAGCGGCCACTGCCCCCACCTCAGCGCCCCCCAGGAGACGCTGTCGGCAGTGGACCATTTCCTGCACCACGAAACGCGGCTGCGGTAAGTAACGCACGGGTTTTGTCGGCGCTCAGGATGACAGCCGAGAAGAATGTGGTCTTCAAGTTTTCACAAAGCCCCCGCCCCCAGCGGGGGCTTTTTCGTGCCCTACCTCCGGGAACGATTGCGCAAATATCTCCGCCGTTGCCTGGTGGTTTTCAGCCAAAAGAACAGCAACTTCACCGGCCCAACCTCATTCCCACCGCTGATGGAACGCCGCACCTTCGCCCAACTCACCGGCAGCGCCCTGGCCGGCTCGCTGCTCACCCACAACGCCCTGGCTTCGGCCCTGGCGCCCGCCAAGAAAACCCGCGTGGCCATGGTGGGCACCGGCCACCGCGGCCTGGGCATGTGGGGCGTGGACGTGCTGAAGGAGCACGGCGACAAAATGGAATTCGTGGGGCTGTGCGACATCAACCCCGGCCGCGTGGAAACCGGCAAAAAGATGCTGGGCGTGAGCTGCCCCACCTTCACCGATTTCGATAAGATGATGAAGCAGGTGAAGCCCGACGTGCTCATCGTGACCACCGTGGACGCGACGCACAACCAATTCATCGTGAAGGGCATGGAGTACGGGGCCGACATCGTGACCGAAAAGCCGATGACGACCGACGAAAAGAAGTGCCAGGAAATCATCGACGCCGAAAAGCGCACCGGCAAGAAGGTGAAGGTGACCTTCAACTACCGCTACTCGCCGCACCGCCAGAAGCTGTTTGAGCTGCTGCGGGCCGGCGTCATCGGCAACATCACCTCCGCCGATTTCCACTGGTATTTGGATGTGCACCACGGCGCCGACTACTTCCGCCGCTGGCACCGCCTGCGCCAGAACAGCGGCTCGCTGCTGGTGCACAAAGCCACCCACCACTTCGACCTGCTGAACTGGTGGCTCGACTCGGACCCCGAGGAAGTGTACGCCAACGGGCAGCTGAATTTCTACGGCAAAAACAACTCGTTCCGCCACACCCACTGCCGCCCCTGCCCGCACAAAGACAAGTGCCAGTTCTACTGGGACGTGACCAAGGACGCGCGCCTGTCCAAGATTTACGTCGACAACGAAAAGTACGACGGCTACCTGCGCGACGGCTGCGTGTGGAAAGAAGACATCGACATCTTCGACAAGATGGCCGTGCAGATTAAGTACGCCAACCAGGTGCAGGTGAGCTATAGCCTCACCACCTACTCGCCCTACGAGGGCTACCGCATTGCCTTCAACGGCACCAAGGGCCGCCTCGAAGCTTGGATTAAGGAGCGCCAGACCTGGGACGAGGAGCCCTTCGACGAAATCCAGTTCACGCCCAACTTCGGCAAGCGCGAGCTTATCCGCATCCCCAACAACGAGGAAGGCCACGGCGGCGGCGACGTGCGCCTGCGCAAGCAAATTTTCCAGCCCGGCGCCGACCCCTACCGCCAGTCGGCCGGCACCCGCGACGGGGCCATGTCCTGCCTGGTCGGCATCGCCGCCCGCCACAGCATCGACAGCGGCAAGCCGGTAAAAATTGGCGACCTCACGACGCTCAAGCCGCAGAGCGTGCGAGCGTAAGCGGGGTCGTTTGTCATTGCGAGGGCGCAGCCCGCGGCAATCCGTCCTGTATTAACCAGACACTTTCAGAACGTGAAAAGCCCCCGCAATAAGTCGTGCGGGGGCTTTTATTTGAGTTTGTCACATTATTTGGTTAGTCGCTGAGAACAGGACGGATTGCCACGGCCTGCGGCCTCGCAATGACACGGAGTTCTACAGCCGGATATCAAACGCCAGCGCCTGCACCACCCACTGCCGCTGCACCGAGCTATACACCACCCGCACGCCGCCCTCGATGGGCGTGCGCAGGCGCAGCACGTTGAACTGCACCAGCGCATCGAACCCGACGTTCTGGTAATCGAGTCCCACGTTGATGCCGCGGATGGCGCGGCCCTGGGCCACGTCGCCAAACACGGTGGCGCGCAGGCGCTGGATGTAGAGCAGGCGCCCCAGCTCCCAATGCGTGAAGGCCAGCGGCAGGTAGTAGTCGAAGCTGCCCACCCGCAGCCGGTCGAAGCTGGTGTAGCCCTCGCCGCGCGGAAACGACACGGCCGGCGCGAACTGATACTGGGCCTGGTCCTGCCACTGGTAGCCGGCCCGCAGGCGGATGGCGTGGTTGCGCGAAAGCCCTGGCAGAAACACGCTGCCCTGCAGGCCGGCCTGCGACGCATTCAGGTTTCCGCCGAAGGGCGTGGTGCGGTAGGTGCCCAGCAGCGAGCCGCCCCACTTCGGCGCCACGCTGCGGGCGCTGCGCTTCAGCTGCGTGACGTAGCTGAGGGTGGTTTGCACGGCGTTGAGCGGCCGGTTGGGGCCGACTTCCGTGACCCGCCGCAGGGGCAGGTCGTAGCCGTACACCTGCTCGTGCAGCAGGTAGGCCCCCACCGTCAGCCCCTGCAGATATTTGGAATGCGTGAGGGTGAGCGGCAGGCGCAGCCCCGCGCTGAAGCGCAGGTACTGCCACTGGTCGCGGTACGTAACGCCCTGGCTGATGAGGGCGGCGTCGCGCCCGCCGTAGGTCATGTCCACGTCCAGCACCGGGAAGCGGCCCTGGTAGCTCACGGCGCTGGTCACGCTGAAGGTACGCTCCACCTGGTCGTAGCCCAGCCCGGCAAACACCTGCGTGGTATTCAGCAAATCTTGCGAGCGCAGGCCCACGGCCACGGCGTTGCCGGTCGGGCTTTGCACCACGCCGTAGCTGAACAGGTTGAACGCGTGCCGCAGCGGTGAGTAGCGGTTCACGCCGTAGCGCGGTCCGGCCGAGTCGGGCCGGGCCAGCAGGCGGGCCACTTCGCGGCCGGCCGGCTCCCTGGCGGTGAGGGCGTCGGCATATGGTCCAATGGCGTCGGTGCTGGCCACGGGCACCGGCACCCAGGCGGTGCTGTCGAGGGGCATTTCGACCACGCGGGCGCCCGAGGCGCGGAAATCGTGGAAGGCCAGGGTGCGGCCGCCGGGCGCCACGGCGGCGTGGTAGGCCCCCAGCGGCCGGGCCGTGACGCGGAAGGTGCGCCCGGTGCGGGCCTGCACGGCGTAAATGTTGTCGACGCCGCTTTGGGCCGAATTGTAGAGCACAAAGCCCTGCCAGGGCTGCGGGTTGGCCAGGTTCACGTTGGCCACGGGCAGCAGCGGGCGGGCGGTGCCAGTCGCGGGGTCGATGACGACGATGGTTTTGCCGGCGGCGCTCAGCGTCACGGCCACCAGGCGGCGGCCGTCGGGGTGCCAGCGGGGCTGGATGTAGAGGTCGTTGGCGGGGTTGGGCAGGGTTTGCAGTTCGGCGCCGGTTTGGGCGTCGAGGACGACGAGGGCGTGGTGGTAGCTGGCGTCGGTGCGGGCGGCCACCAGGCGCGTGCCGTCGGGCGAGAGGGCCGCGGCCGAGTAGCGCCCGCCTTTGCCGATGCGTGTGAGCTGGCCGGTGTTCAGGTCCAGCACCTTCAGCTCCGAGGCAATGCGCTGGCCCCAGCGGGCGTGCTGCTGAAACTCGGGCCACACGGCCTTGCCGCCGTTCACCGACAGCATTTCGGGAATGTTCAGCTGGCCGGGCACGAACACCTTGCGCTCGGCCCCGCGGCGGCTGAGCAGCACCAGCTGCGGAATGTAGTCGAGGCCGGTTTTCAGGGCCAGCACGGTGCTATCGGAGGTGTACTGCGGGTATTGGTATTGGGTAAAAACCCGCTCGGTGGCTTCCACCCGCAACTCTTGCGCGGGCGTGGGCGCCGGCTGGGCGGCCTGCTGGGCGCGCCAGGTCGAATCCAGCTCCGTCATGGTGCGGCCGTAGAGCTGCTCCACCGTGAGGCCGGTGGTGAGCCGGATGCCGTTGGAAAACGAGAACGGGTAGAACGGAAACTTGTAGTACTCGTCCAGCGCCTTCGCCCAGGCGTTGGGGCCGTAGTGCGTCTTCAAGTACGACGTCAGGAAATAGCCCAACACGTACCAGTTGGGCACGTTGTCGCGCAGGGAGCCATTCACCGCTTTCTGGTAGGAATAGCGCCGGCCCGCCAGCAGATTGGCCCGCAGGCCCACCCCGAAGCTCGGGATGCGCCCGCGCCCGCTGCGCGTGAGGGCGGTTTCGGTGCCCACGGCGTCGCCCTCAAAAAACCACTGCGGCACGCCCACGGCGGCCACGCCCAGGGCGCCGTCGCCCAGCAGCGGGCTCAGCACGCGGCCCACGCCCTGGCGGGCTTTCTCGAACTGCCCCACGTGCCGGAACTCGTGCACCACCAGCCCGTCGAGCCAGTCGACGGTGCCCAAATCCAGGGCCTGCTGCGGGGTGATGAAAAACTCGGCGTGCCGCGGCAGAAACGTCACAAAGCCGTTGCTGACCGTGGTCTGGGCCTGCATCACCACCGAGATGGGCCGCGGGCTCACGCCGAGCGTGGCGCCGTTGGGGCCGTGCAGGCGTTCGAGGCGGGCGGCGGTGCGCTGCGCCGCCGAGTCGAGCCCGGCCGGGTACAGCACCCGGAAGTGCGGCGTGCGCACTTCCTGCCAATGCAAATCGGGCGGGTTTTGCGACAACACGGGCAGGCTTTGGGCCGGGGCCAGCCGGGCCACCAGCAGGCCCAACCCCCCCGACAACAGCAAACGATGCATAGAAAAATGAGTCAGCAGAAAACGAAGCCTAAATAACGCCACGCCAACGCTTGCACCCATTCACCGGCCATCAGCTTTACCGACGAATGAACTTTAAAAATATAATTCATGTATCGACATCAAATGTACCAACATTGATTACATTTGCATCCACTTTCAACCTTATCAACTTCAATCGCCATGACTGAAACCGCCACCGCCGCCGCTACCAAATGGGCCCTCGACCCCACGCACTCCGAAGTGCAGTTCAAAATCAAGCACCTCGTGATTTCCACCGTCACCGGCTCGTTCAAGTCGTTCCAGGGTACCATGCAAAGCCCCGGCGACGACAATTTTGAAAACGCGCAGCTGGAGTTTTCGCTCGATGTCGACAGCATCGATACCAACCAGGAGCAGCGCGACGGCCACCTCAAGAGCGAAGACTTCTTCGACATCGCCAAGTACCCCACCATCAAATTCGTGTCGACGTCCTTCGTGAAAGACGGCGACGCCTACAAAGTGACCGGCAACCTCACCATGAAAGACGTGACCAAGCCCGTGACCCTGGAAGCCGAATACGGCGGCTCGGCCGTCGATTTCTACGGCAACCACAAGGCCGGCTTTGAGGTGAGCGGCAAAATCAACCGCAAAGACTTCGGCCTCACCTGGGGCGCCGTGACAGAAGCCGGCTCCATTGTGCTGGGCGACGACGTGAAGCTCATTGCCAACGTGCAGTTTGCCAAGCAGGCGTAAGTCAGCGCTTTGAAGACACCAAAAAGCGGCTGTTCCGAGTGGAACAGCCGCTTTTTTTATGCTCGCGCAACGAATGGTGGCCGGGCCCGGTCAAGGCACTGAACAACGATTTTTCACCTGCTGATTTTTCTGCACTATGCCTTTTCCCAAACTCCTTTGCGCTGGTTTTATCGCGGCCGCTTGCTCCCTGGTGGGTTGCTCCAAAGACGCTGTTTCTCCCAATGTCTGCATGAGCGGCCGAGTGGTGGGCTTCACCTGCATGGACGGTATGCTGATTGATGTAGACCCCGCCTACGGCCTCGGCGCCCCCGCGCTACAACGCCGGGTGAACGGCGACACGCTGCTGGGCCGCCACGTCATCGCGGTGGTGAACACCATGGACTACCCCCGCCTCATCACCGTGGGCCCGGCCCTGCACTTCAACGCCGTGAACGACCCTAACCGCCAAGACAGCGGCGTGCGCTGCTTTGCCGCCGATGGCGTGAAAGGACCCGTGCCGCGGGTGGTGCTCAGCAACGTATCGACCACGGCCTGCCAGGACGGCCCCATGTAGCGCACACTGCCACCCCAATTTATGCCGACAGCAATTCCTTGTCCGGCACGCTCTGGTCTTTGAGGGTGGCGGTGCCGCGCTCCTTGCGCGTGATGCGCGAGTAGAGGCTGATTTCCTGGTCGAACAGGAAGCGGAAGAAGAGTTTGGTGTAGCTGGTGTGGGCCAGCAGCGGCTCGTAGAACTCGGGCGCCAGGGCCTTGATTTTGGGCAGGTTGTTCCACGGAATGCTGGGCATGTCGTGGTGCTCGTTGTGGAAGCCCACGTTGAGGTTGATGCCGTTGAGGCGGCCGTAGTAGGAGTAGGTTTCCTGCTCGGGGCTGAGGGTGAGGTAGTGTTCCTGAATCCAGCGGGCGCCCAGCGGGTGCAGGCCCACCGAGAACCAGAAGCTCAGGAACAGGTACAGCAGCGCCGTCCAGCCGAAGAAGTACACAATGGCCACGTCGAAGGCCACCTGGGCCACGATGTTGGCCGCCACGTACTTATCGATAGTGGCCACCTCGCGGCAGCGCGCCGTGCGAATGACCTGGAACAGCGGGAAGAAAAACAGCCAGATGGCCTTGCCGATGCTGTAGTTATGAATCAGCTTGGCCTCGTACCAGTCGGGCAAGTCCGCATCCAGCTCGTGCACGCCCTGAAACACGTGGTGTTTGATGTGGAAATTCTTGAAGCTGATGGCCGTGGGAAATACCGACGGAAAGTTGGCCAGAATGCCGGTGGCCACGTTTTTCCACAGCCCACGAAACACCAGGTTGTGGGCCGCCTCGTGGATGACCACAAACAGCGTGTGCGAGAAAAACGCGCCCACCAGGTAAGCCACCGGAATGGTCCAGTACCAGGCTTTGTCGCGCAGAAACCAGGCCAGCCCTACCTGGGCCAGGACGCAGCCCAGCCCGATGAGGAAGGTGGTGGGGTTGCGCGTCATCAGCTGCTTCACCTCGGGGTGGGCCTTGATGAGTTGGCGGGTGCGCACGCGGTGCGGCTCGGTGGCGGTGGCCACGGTGAAGGCGGTAGGAGCTGAGGCCATACGAAAGAAGCTGAAATACAGGCGCGACGGAATGCCACTGCGCCCGGGCTTTCAGACAAAAATACGGCAAATAGGTTCAGCCTCCGACGGCGGCGACCGGACCCTACATCTGTTGCAGCCAGGCCTTGGCCGTGTCGAGGTCGTCGAAGGTGGAAACGACCGGGTTGCCTTCGGCAAACTGCAGGGTGAGGTCGGTGGAAAGGCGGCTGTAGAGGTTGGGCGAGTACACCCAGGCAAAATACTGCAGGCCCGCCTCCGTCATGGCCGGAAACCACACCTTGCCGCCCCACTCAGCGGCCTCGCTCCACATGCTGGTCACGCGGGTGTTGTCGTTCAGCACTTTGTGGCAGCGCTGCTGACGCAGCAGGCGCAGCATGTCGAGGGCGCCGCGCTGCACGCTGACAAGGTCTTGGTCGCCCTGCCAGTCGGCCAGGAGCCACTCGTTCAAATGGTCGTAGGAAATGGTAATGTGAGATTCTTCGAGTAAGGTTTGCAGCGACATAGCGGAAAAGGAAGGACAGTGGGCCCTGCTACGGCAAATACGTAGTCGGAGATACAGACCGAGGGCAAATTACTGCGCAAAAAACCGCTCATACCCATTTCAGAGCATCTGTCATCCCGAACAAATACCTACCAGCTACCCCGCTCGCCCAAGCGGCAGCCCCTATTGGCGCGGGGAGAAAGGCCTGCTTTTCAAGCCAAACTTTTCCGGCTCGGTTTAGCTTATGGGCAAGCCGGACTGCGCCCGGCTTCGTATGCTTTTTTTCCGGGCGCAGGGCGGCTGTAAGGCGTGGGGCAGGCGCGCGTCTACCCAGCCCAAGGCCCCTCCCCCGGCCCCCAGTTCGTCATCAGCTATTCCATGAACAACCGCGTAAAATCCCTGATTAGCCTGAGCTTGCTCTCGTTCCTATTTGCCTGCGGCTCGCAGCCCGCCGCCGAAGCCCAGAGCCAGCGCCCGCCGCGCTCCACGGCCGGCTTTGCCCCCGCCAATCTCACGGGTTTGGCCGTGGCCACCTTCGCCGGCGGCTGCTTCTGGGCTCAGGAAGAAGCCTTTGAAGAAATAAAAGGCGTGAAGCAGGTGGTGAGCGGCTACGCCGGCGGCACCAAGGCCAACCCCACCTATGAGCAAGTGGCCGACAAAACCACCGGCCACACCGAAACCGTGCAGATTTACTATGACCCCAAGGTGGTGACCTACCAGAAGCTGGCCGACATCTTCTTCACCGCCTCGCACGACCCCACCCAGCTCAACCGCCAGGGCCCCGACGCCGGCCCCGAGTACCGCTCGGCCGCCTTCTACCGCACGCCCGAGGAAAAGAAAATTCTCGAAGCCACCATTGCCCGCGTAAACGCCTCGAAGCAATACGACGGCAAAATCGTGACCGAAGTGGTGCCCTTTCAGAAATTCTGGCCTGCCGAGGTAGAGCACCAGGGCTACTACCGCCTGCATCCCGAAAACCCCTACATTGAGCACGTGTCGGCGGCCAAGGTCGAGCACGTGCGGAAAGCCTTTTCGAAAGACCTGAAGAATCCGCTGTAGGGTCCCGGCGTTTTTTGTCGCTATTGGCCCCGGCCCACCGGCCGGGGCCTTTTTGCGCCCGCGCGCCCTACGCCCGCGCCGACCTATCTTTGGAAACAGAAGCGGCGCATTATCGGCTGCTTGCTGCCGCGTTTGCCTGCTATGCCCGCCCCTGCCGTTCGGCCCGCCCTCGATTTTGAGCTACTGTTTGAGATGCTGCCCGCGCCCCACGCAGTGCTGGCGCCCGACGGCACCGTGTGGGGCCTGAACACGGCCATGACGGCCCTGCTGGCCACCGAAGAAACGGCCTTGGTGGGCCAGCCCCTGTCGGCGCTGTGCGCGGCCGCCGCCGCCGCCGGCACCGTGCTGGCCGAGGCCGCCGCGTGGGCGCACGCGCTGCCCGCCGTGCGGGCCGGTGCCCCGCAAATTCTGCTGCCGGCGCTGGCCGAAGCGGCGCCCGGGCGCGTGCCCGGCGGCTACTGGGAAGCCACCCTGCAACCCGTACCGCTGGCCAGCCCGCGCTACCTGCTGGTGCGCCTGCTGGACGTGACCGGCCAGCTCTACAGCCAGCGCGCCGCCGAGCTGGAGCACGAGCAGTTTCGCTTTCTGGCCGAAAACCTGCCGCAGCTGGTGTGGGCCACCTCGCCCAGCGGCGAACCGGAATTTACCAACCAGCGCTTCATCGACTACACCGGGCACGACGTGCTGCGCCTCGACGAAGCCGACCGGACGGCCCTGTGGAGCCGCATCATCCACCCCGACGACCTGCCCGGCATGTACGCGCGCTGGGAAGCGGCTCTGAATTCAGGCCGGCCCTTCGAGGTGGAATTCCGGCTGCGCGGCACCGACGGCGAGTACCGCTGGTTTCTGTCGCACGTCATGGCGCACTACGATGCCGCCGGGCAGGTGCGCCGCTGGTTCGGCGCCTGCACCGACGTGGACGCCCGGCACCGTGCGCAGTTGCAGCTGGAAGGCCAGCAGCGCCTCATGCAACGCATTCTCGACCTGTTGCCGCTCACCATCAGCACCATGGAAGGGCCGGAGCTGGCGTTCAGCTTCCTGTCGGCCCGGGCCCAGGAAACCATGGGCCCGCGCGCCGTGGTGGGCCGGAGCGTGGCTCAGAGCCTGCCCGAAGTGGCCGCCCAAGGCTACCTGGGCCTGCTGAACCGCGTGCGCGAAAGCGGCCAGCCCCACTTTGGCATCGAGGAGCGCACCGAGTTGCTGGACCCTGCCACGGGCCAGCTTGAAGAACGCTACCACGACTTCGGCTACCTGCCGCTGCGCGGCGAAACCGGCACCGGCGTGTTGGCCTACGGCATCGACGTGACCGAAAAAGTGCTGGCCCGCCAGCGCAGCGAGGCCCTGCAGGCCGAAGCCCGCGCCGCCGACCAGCGCCTGCGCCGCGTGACCGAGAGCTTGCCCTTCATCACCTTCATCAGCGACCAGGAAGGGCAGGTGCTCTACCTCAGCCCGCAGTGGTACGCCTACACCGGCACCACCGCCGACGACGACCTGGCCCATGCCTGGGATGCCTGCCTGCACCCCGAGGACCGTGCCCGCGTGCAGGCCGCCTACGCCACCGCGCTGGCCACCGGCACGCCCTGGCGCTACGAGCTGCGCCTGCGCCGGCACGACGGCCAGTACCGTTGGTTTGTGAGCCAGGGCGTGCCCGAGCCGCTGGACGACGCCCGGGCCGCCGGCCGCTCGCGCCAGTGGTTCGGCTCCGACCTCGACATCCACGACCTGCACGAAACCCAGCACCGCCTCGAGCTCAAAGACCAGCAGTTGAGCCGCATTTTGGAGCAGCTGCCCGCCTACGTGGCCACGTTGGAAGGTCCCGAGCACCGCTACTCGTTCTTCAACCCCAGCTACGCCGAGCTGGTGGGCCACCGCGCCCGCCTGGGCGAGCCCGTGGCCCAGCTGCTGCCCGAGTTGGCCGCACAGGGCCTGGAGGCCATGCTCGACCACGTGTACCAAACCGGCGAAACCCTCGTTCGGCCCGAGCTTGCGCTGCACCTGCACAACCCGGACGGCTCCCACCCCGAAGTGTACATCGACCTGACCTACATTGCCTTGCGCGATGAGCAGGGCGCCGTGAACAGCGTGCTCAACTTCTCGAAAAACGTGACGGTGCGCGTGCGCGCCCGCCAGCAGGCCGAGCGCCTGGCCGCCGAAATGAGCCGCCGCGACGAGCAGGTGCGCGCCATCACGGCCTCAGTACCGGTGTTTATTTTCAATTTCGACCCCGCCGGGTCCATCACTTACACCAACCCGTACTTCTACGAATACACCGGCTTGGACCCCGCCGGTCCGCCCGACGACGCCTGGCAAGTGCTGCACTCCGACGACCGCGCCGCCGTGGCCGCGCTGGCCCAGGCCGCCATGGTGCGGGGCGAGGCCTGGCAGGCCACGTTCCGGGTGCGGCGGCGCGACGGCGAGTTGCGCTGGTTCCAAACCAAGGCCCAGCCCTACGCCGACGAGGCCGGCCAGCCGGCCGGCTTCAGCGCGGCCACCGTGGAAGTCCACGACCTGCAGCAGCGCACCGAGGAGCTGACCCGCAGCCGCCTCGAATTTGCAGCCCTGGCCGACAACATTGCCCAACTGGCCTGGATGGCCGACCCCACCGGCTACATCGACTGGTACAACCGGCAGTGGTACGAGTACACGGGCACTACCCTGGAAACCATGAAAGGCGATGGCTGGAAACAAGTGCACGACCCGGCGCTGGTGGAAGGCATCACCCGGCGCTACCTGGCCAGCATTGCGGCCGGCGAGCCCTGGGAAGACACCTTCCCGCTGCGCCGGCACGACGGCGAGTACCGCTGGTTTCTGAGCCGGGCGCGGCCCATCCGCGACGCGGCCACCGGCGCGGTGGTGCGCTGGTTTGGCACCAACACCGACGTGACCGAGCTGCGCGCGCTGCAAGACCGCCTCATCGAGAGCGAAGAAGAGCTGCGCATTCAGGCTGAGAGCATTCCGCAGCAGGTGTGGACGGCCCGCCCCGACGGCACCGTGGATTTCTATAACCACCGCACCGCGGCCTACGTGGGCGTGTCGATGGAGAAAAACGGCGCCGCGCACTGGCTGGAATTTGTGCACCCCGACGACCGCGCCCCCATGCAGACGCGCTGGGAACAGGCCATGGCCTCGCAGCGCTATTACGAGGCCGAGTTCCGCCTGCGCCGCTACGACGGGCAGTACCGCTGGTTTCTGGGGCAGGCCCAGGCCCGGCGCGCGCCCGGCGGCCAGGTGCTGAAGTGGTACGGCACCAACACCGACGTGCACCAGCAGCGCCACCTGCAGGAGCAGGTGCTGGCCAGCCAGGCCCGCTTCCAGCAGCTGCTCGAAACCCTGCCCCAAATGGCTTGGACCTCGCGCCCCGACGGCAGCGTGAGCTACTACAACCAGCGCTGGTACGACTTCACGGGCGGCACCTTCGAAGAGCTGCAGGACTGGGGCTGGGAGCGGTTCATTCACCCCGACGACCTGCCCGGCACGCTGCGCCGCTGGCAGCACAGCCTCGCCACGGGCGAGCCTTTTGAGGCCGAGCACCGCTGGCGCGACCAGAAGGGCGTGTACCGCTGGTACCTGGCGCGGGCCGAGGCCATTCGCGACAAGTCGGGCGCCATTGCCGTGTGGGTGGGCGCCAACACCGACGTGCACGAGTTCAAGCAGGTGCAGCAGCAGCTGGAAGAGCAAAACGCCCGGCTGGTGCGCACCAACGAAGACCTCGACAACTTCGTGTACACGGCCTCGCACGACCTCAAGCAGCCCATCAACAACATGGCGGGCATTTTTGAAGAACTGACCCGCACGGCCTATTTCCGCGACCCCGATGCCATCAAGCTCATTGCGTACTTTGAGCGGGCGCTGGCGCAGATTTTCAGCACCATCGACGACCTCAGCGCCATCGTGCGCGGGCAGCGCCAGCAGCAGGAAGTGCCCGCCGAGGCCGTGGCCCTGGCCCCCTTGGTGGCCGAAGTGGTGAACAGCCTGCAGGACCAAGTAACGCAGACCGGCGCGCAGTTTGACTTGGACTTTGATACCTGCCCCACCATTCAGTTTGTGCGGCCCAACCTGCAAAGCCTGCTTTATAACCTCATCAGCAACTCGCTGAAATACGCTGCTCCCGGGCGCCCGCCCGTCATCCGCCTCAGCTGCACGCCCGACGCGGCCAGCGGCCGCCCCATCCTCACGGTGCAGGACAACGGCCTGGGCATCGACATGGAGCGCTACGGCGCGCAGCTCTTTCAGCTCTTCCGGCGCTTCCACACCCACGTGGAGGGCACCGGCATGGGCCTGTACCTGGTGAACCGCATCGTGCAAATCCACGGCGGACGCCTGGAAGTGAGCAGCGTGGTGAACGAAGGCACCACGTTTCGGATGTATTTGTAGTGCGGCAGCCGGGGGAGTAGACGGCTCAAGGTTTGGGTGTTTTCTTTGTTGAACCCCTCTCTCCCTCTCAGCTCATGAGCACTCCCCCGCCCCTGCCTGCCGTCGCGCTCCCGTCCAAGCTCCCCGATATCGGCGTCAGCATCTTCACCCAAATGACCCTGCTGGCCCAGGAAACCGGCGCCATCAACCTCGCTCAGGGCTTCCCCGACTACGACCCGCCGCAGGCGCTGCTGGAGGCGCTGGCCCGCCACGCCCGCACGCCGGGCCACCACCAGTACGCGCCCATGCCTGGCCTGCCGCGCCTACGCGAAGCCATTGCCGCTCAGGTGGCCCGCCTGCAGCCCGACGCCCCCGCGCCCGACCCGGCCACCGAAATCACCCTCACGGCCGGGGCTACCGAGGCGCTGTATGCGGTGCTGGCGGCCGTGGTGCGGCCCGGCGACGAGGTGCTGGTGTTCGAGCCGGCGTATGACTTGTACGGCCCGGCCATCCGGCTGCAGGGCGGGGTGCCGCGCTACGTGCGCCTGCCCGCCCCCCACTTCCGGCCCGACTGGGACGCCGTGCGCCGCGTGGTGTCGGCCCGCACCCGGCTGGTGCTCGTGAACACGCCCCACAACCCCAGCGGCGCCGTGTTTTCGAACGAAGACTGGGACGCGCTGGCCAAGCTGCTGGCCGGCACCAACACCTTGGTGCTGAGCGACGAAGTGTACGAGCACCTGGTGTTCGACGGCACCCGGCACCGCAGCGCGCGCCAACACCCGGAGCTGCGCGAGCGCAGCTTCGTGCTCTCGTCCTTCGGCAAAACTTATCACGCCACCGGCTGGAAAGTGGGCTACTGCATTGCCCCGCCGGCCCTCACCACCGAGGTGCGGCGCGTGCACCAGTTCCTCACCTTCGCCGTGAACACGCCCACCCAGCACGCCCTGGCCGACGCCCTCGAAGCCGACCCCGCCGACGCCCACGCCCGCGGCCTGGCCGCCTTCTACCAGGCCAAGCGCGACCAGTTCCGGGCCCTGCTCACCGAGGGAGGCTGGGACTTACTGCCCGTGCCCGGCGGCTACTTCCAGCTGGCCCGCTACGACGCCTTCTCGCCGGCCTCCGACCTGGCGTTTGCCCAATACCTGGCCCGCGAGAAAGGCGTAGCCGTGATACCCGTGTCGGCGTTTTACCACAACGGTTTTGACGAGGGGCTGATTCGGTTTTGCTTTGCGAAAGAAGCCACTACGCTGGAAGCCGCGGCCGCGCGGCTGCGGTAGGCACCTTTCCTCCTTCCCATGTCCGACCTCACCGTCTCCTTCCTCCAAACCGAGCTGCACTGGCAGGACGCCGCCGCCAACCGCGCCACCCTCGACCTGGCCCTGGCCCGCCTCGACGGCCCCACCGACCTCGTGGTGCTGCCCGAGATGTTCACCACCGGCTTCAGCATGGAAGCTGCCACGCTGGCCGAACCCATGGACGGGCCCACCGTGGCGTGGATGCGCGCCCACGCCGCCCGGCTCGACGCCGTGCTCACGGGCAGCGTCATCATCGAGGAAGGTGGCGCTTACTACAACCGCCTGCTCTGGGTGCGCCCCGACGGCCGCCTGAGCTACTACAATAAGCGCCACCTTTTCACGCTGGCCGGCGAGCAGCACACCTACACGCCCGGCCGCGAGCGGCTGGTGGAAGAATGGCGCGGCTGGCGCATCTGCCCGCTGGTGTGCTACGACCTGCGCTTCCCCGTGTGGAGCCGCAACCAGCCCCATGAGCCCTACGACCTGCTGCTGTACGTGGCCAACTGGCCCGCCGTGCGCCGCACCGCCTGGCGCACCCTGCTGCGCGCCCGCGCCATCGAAAACGTGGCCTGCGCCCTGGGCGTGAACCGCATTGGCCACGATGGCCTGGGCCACGCCTACAGCGGCGACTCGGCCCTCATCGACGCCAAAGGCGGCTACCTGGTGGAAGCCCACGACCAGACCGGTACTTTCACGCACACCCTGAAAAAGGCTGAGCTGGATGATTTCCGCGCCAAGTTCACCGCCTTGAATGATGGGGATGCGTTTGAGTTGATTGGCTAAAAGGCACGCTTATCATAGAGGGGAGCTGTCCTGTCGTTGCGAGCGCAGCGCGGCAATCCTTCCTCTCTTCACGACCAGTCCTAAGTTGTGACAAATTCAACAACAAGCCCCGACACTGTGTAATGCCGGGGCTTGTTGTTGAGGTCAGTATAGAAAGGCTTGTCACAGTTATTACCTTGGTTGCTGAGAACAGGACGGATTGCCACGGCCTGCGGCCTCGCAATGACAGCCCACCGCTTCACCTCCCTACTGCACGGCCAGGCGCTGCACGGCGGTGGCGCCATCGGCACCCACGGCACGCACCACGTACACGCCAGCGGCCAGGCCGCTGAGGTTGAGGACGTGGCGGCGTTGGGCACCATCAAGGGTGCGCACCACGCGGCCGGTAAGGTCGAGCAGGGTGAGGCGGGTGGGGCTGGCGGTTTCGACGGTGGCCGAGGCCGAGGCCGGGTTGGGGTACACGCTCAGGGCCAGCGCCGCGGCGGCTTCGGCGCGGGTGGCCGTGAGCACGCGGTTGCGGGTGCCGAAGCTGAGCAGCCCCCCGGCCTGGGTGCCCACCAGCAGCTCGGGGGCGCCGTCGCCGTTGACGTCGGCCGCGGCCAGGCCGTAGTAAGAGTAGGGGTCGAGGCCGAGGCGGGTGGGCTCGTAGCTGTTGGTGAGGGAGTTGTAGAGCAAATCGGTACGTTCCAGGAAGATGCCCACCTGCGCGCGGTAGTTGCTGAACAGCCGCAGGTAGCCCGTGGCGTCGGCCGTGAGCAGGTCGGGCAAGCCGTCGCCGTCGAAGTCGGCCACGCTGGGGGCCAGGTTGTCGGGGCGCGCGCCGGTGGCGGTGCGAATGCGCCCAAAGTCGTTATTCACCAACACAAAAGCGCTGTCCAGGCGCCCACGGCCGCGGTTGCGGAAGTAGCGCAGCGACATGCCCGGCTCGCGCACCTCGTTGGTGCCGATGAGCAGGTCGACGAAGCCGTCGTTGTCCACGTCGGTGAAGCACGGCACGTCGCCCATGGTGTAGGGCAGCACACCTTGGGTGGGCGCGGGGTTGGCGGGCGGCGAGGTGGTGGCAGGGCCCTGCGGCTTGAATATGACGGCCGTGCTGGGGTCGTACGCCGCCGGCTGGCCGGGGCGGGCCGTGTTCAGGATGTAGGTGAACACGTTGGTGCCCCGGTCCCAGGCCGCGTACACCAGGTCGAGGGCGCCGTCGCGGTTCAAATCGACCAGGAAAGGTTTGATGGCCAGCAAGCGTTGGGCGCTCAGCCCCAGGTAGTCAGTGCTCACCAGCTGAAACACCGGCTGGGCGCGCGTGCCCGAGTTGTGGTAGTAGGCAATGGTGGCGCGGTACACGTTGTTCACGCGGTCGGCGTGGTTGGCCACCAGCAGGTCGGTCAGGCCGTCGCCGTCGAGGTCGCCGAAAGCCGGCGCGGCGCCTTCGCTCACGTCTATCATCGTGTTCTGCAGGAAGGCGTCGGTTTGCTTGGCGAAGGCGGGCGCGCCGCTGGCGGCCGAGTTGGTGAAGAGCTGCACGTTGTTGCGCATGCTCACCAGGTCGGCCTGGTTGTTCAGCATGTTGGGCGCCACCACCAGGTCGGGGCGGCCGTCGAAGTTGGCGTCGAACGAATACCCGGCCGGAAACACCGGCACCCGGGCCGGCGCCGCCGCCGACGGGAAGCTGGCGCTGATGCTGGCCTGCGTGAGCACCGGCGCCGCCGTGGTGCCCTGGTTGAGCAAGCGCACCAGCTCGGGGCAGTTGTCGCGGCCATCGAGCAGGTCCTGGTCGCCGTCGCCGTCCAGGTCCACCAGCAGCAGGCTGTGGCCGCCGGTGTGCAGGGTTTTGTTGGCCGTGAAGCAGGCCTGGCCGTTGAACATGTATTCGGCGCAGCCGCCGCAGGCGCGCAGGCTGCCCCAGTTGTCGGTGTTCAGCCGGAAAGTGAGGGCGCTGCCGCAGGTGCCGGGGCTGGTGTTGAGGTATTGCTCAATGTAGACGGCGTTGATGAAATCATAGGTCATGATGTCAAGCTTGCCGTCGCCGTTCACGTCCTGGATGGCCGGCAGGTTGTAGCCGCCCACCGTGAGGTTGGCCGTGCCCGTAAAATTGCCCGAAAACCGCAGTTGGCGGGTGGTCAACTGGAACTGCACCTGCCCGTTGACCAGCACGTTGCGCAGCACGGCAATGTTGCCGCCGTTCACGTAGGTGAAGAGGTCGGCGCGACCGTCGCAGTCGTAATCGCGCAGCAGGGCCCAGCCGCGCAGGCTGTCGGGGAAAATGGATTCGTATTGGGGGGCATACAGCCAACGGCGGCCGGCCGTGGTGCCGGGCGCGGCCACGTTCAGGAAGGTGTAGCTGCGGCTGCTTTCGTGGTCGAAGGCATAGAGGTCGGGCTGGCCGTCGTTGTTCAGGTCGATGGTGCTGAACTGCGGAGTATTGAGGCCGCCGGCCCAGGCGTTAGCCAGGGTGTCGGTGCCCTGCACCACCTTGCCCGCGGCCCGGTACTCAAACCCGAAGCGGCTGGCCGACTGGGCCCGCGCCCCGATGGAAAAAGCCAGCAGCGCCAGCAAAAAAGCGTAAGAACGAAGCATAAGCAACAAGCAACAGACGTGAGGAAAGAAGAACTGCCCGGCGCAGTACAAAAATCACGCCCACCTTTGTAGCAAGTTACACCCGGCACCCCGTTTCCGTTCATGCCCACTTCGCTCTATTCGCAGTACCAGGCCGCCGGCGGCCTGGTCAGCACCGATTCGCGCCAGCCCCAGCCCGGCACGCT
The DNA here is from genome assembly GCF_014699055.1 of Hymenobacter armeniacus. GTDB lineage: Bacteria > Bacteroidota > Bacteroidia > Cytophagales > Hymenobacteraceae > Hymenobacter > Hymenobacter armeniacus. Next base: position 59,735 of record NZ_JACXAC010000008.1, on the reverse strand, counting down.
GTTTTTTGCCCTCAACGGCCCCAGCTTCCGCGGCGCGGCCTTTGCGCCCCAGGCGCTGGCCAAAGGCGCCCGCCACGCCGTGGTGGACGACGCCGACCTGGCCGCCACCGACCCCGCCCGCTACACCTACGCCCCCGACCCGCTGCTGGCCCTGCAGGAGCTGGCCCGCGAACACCGCGAGCAATTCCGCATCCCGGTGCTGGCCGTGACGGGCTCCAACGGCAAAACCACCACCAAAGAGCTGCTCACGGCCGTGCTGGCGCAGCAGTTCAAGGTGCTGGCCACCATCGGCAACTTCAACAACCACATCGGCGTGCCCCTCACCCTGCTGCGCCTGCGGGCCGATGAGCACGACTTCGCCGTGATAGAGATGGGCGCCAACCACCAGGGCGAAATCGCGGCCTACTGCCAGTGGGCCCAGCCCACGCACGGCCTCATCACCAACATCGGCCTGGCCCACCTCGAGGGCTTTGGCGGGCCTGAGGGCGTGGCCAAGGGCAAGGGGGAACTGTTTGACTACCTAGCCCGCACCGGGGGCACGGCCTTCGTCAACACCCTCGACGCCAAGCTGCCCGGCCTGGCCGCACAGGTGCCCACGTGCCTCAGTTACCCCGGCGCGGCCGACACCTACCCCGCCACGTTGCTCTCGGCCGCGCCCGCCGTGGCCCTGCGCCTGGCCGACGGCACCGACGTGGCCGCTCAGCTCACCGGCGACTACAACTTCCCCAACCTGGCCGCCGCTGCCGCCGTGGGCCTGCACTTTGGCGTGGCGCCGGCGCGCGTGGCCACCGCCCTGGCCCAGTACAACCCGCAAAACAACCGCTCGCAGTTGGTGCGCACCGAGCGCGGCAACGACCTCGTGCTCGACGCCTACAACGCCAACCCCAGCAGCATGGCGGCGGCCTTGCGCAGCTTTGCCCAGCGGCCGGCCAGCGCGGGCCAGGGCCGGGCGGCCATCCTGGGCGACATGTTTGAGCTGGGCGAAGAAAGCCAACGGGAGCACGCCAAGCTGGGCCAGCTGCTGGCTGGGCTGCCCATCGAGCAGGTGCTGCTCGTGGGCGAGCAGATGCAGCATGCCCACGCCGCGGCGCCCGGCGCCCACTATTTCCCCACCAAGGCCGAAGCGGCCGACTGGCTGCGCCAACACCCCGTGAGCCACCAGCTGGTGCTGGTGAAAGGCAGCCGCGGCATGGCGCTGGAAACGCTGGTGGAGCTGCTGTAATTCAGTTAACAGTGAACAGTTATCAGTGAACAGAACCGCCCGATGTCCACTGCTAACTGTTCACTGCTAACTGCCAACTGCTAACTGTTCACTGTCCTAAAACGGGCTCTCGAACTCAGCCAGCGTGGGCAGGGTGGCGTCTTTGGCCGAAACCAGGGCGTCAGCTACGCCCCAGTTGATGCCCAGGGCGGGGTCGTTCCACAGCAGGCCGCCTTCGCTGGCGGGCGCGTAGTAGTCCGAGCATTTGTAGAGAAACAAGGTGTCTTCTTCCAGCGCCACGAAGCCGTGGGCAAAGCCCGCCGGAATGAACAGAATGTTGCCCACGGCCGCGCTGAGCTCGACTTGCGAATGCCGGCCGTAAGTGGGCGAATCGCGGCGCAGGTCCACCACCACGTCGCGCACGCGGCCGTGGGCCACGCGCACCAGCTTGGCCTGCGCGTGGGGCGGGCGCTGGAAGTGCAGGCCGCGCACCACGCCCGGCTGCGATTTCGACTGGTTGTCCTGCACCCAATGAATGTCGGCGGGCAAGCCCAGCTCCTGCATGTGGCGGGCGCTGTAGGTTTCGTAGAACACGCCCCGGGGGTCGCCGAACAGGCGGGGGATAAATTCAATGAGCCCGGACAGGGCGTGGGTTTTGGCTTGCATTGGCGCAAAGGTAGGGTGAGCCCGGGCCGCCCGCAGGGTCATTTTTTCACCGCCGCCACGGCCGAGACGTATTTGTCGAGCACCAGTTTCTCGTCGAATTTGGTTTCGGCAAGGTAGCGACTATTTTGGCCCATGCCGCGCAGGTCGGCGTCGTTCAGGCGCAGCACTTGCAGCATTTTGGCGGCCAGGTCTTCGCCCGAGCGCACCTGGCAGAGGTAGCCGTTGCGGCCGTCCACCACGGTTTCGCGGCAGCCGGGCACGTCGGTGGTCACGATGGGCTTGCCCACGGCGGCGGCTTCGAGCAGGGTTTTGGGCGTGCCTTCGCGGTAGCTGGGCAGCACCACGCAGTCGGCGCGGTGCAGGTGGGCGGCCACGTCGTCGGAGCGGCCCAGGTATTCGATGTCGCCGGCCTTCAGCCACTCCTCAAACGTGGCGCGGGGCACGCCCACGCCACCGGCCTCGTCGAGCCCGCCCAGCAGCTGCACGCGGGTGCCAGGCACGGCCTGCCGCACGATTTTGGCCGCCTCGAAGTACTCCACCACGCCTTTCTCATAGAGCACGCGGGCCACCATCAGGAACACAAACGGCGTTTGGCGCACAAACTCCGCCGCCGGCCGAAACCGCTCGGTGTCGACGCCGGAGCCGGGCAGCAGGTCGGTGATTTCGCGGCGCACGAGGCCGTTTTCGAGGAACAGCTGCCGGTCGTCGCCGTTCTGAAAGAATATTTTGGCCGGAAAGCGGAAGGCGAAGCGGTAGAGCGCCAGCGCCACCTTGCTCACGAAGTTCTTGACGATAAACACCGTGCCCAGCCCGCTCACGTTGTTGATGCTGGGAATGCCGGCCATTTTAGCGGCAATGCTGCCGTAGATGTTGGGCTTGATGGTGTAGTGCAGCACCACGTCGGGCCGCTCGCGCCGGTAAATCTGGTAGAAGCGGCGCGTAAGGGCGGCGTCTTTTACGGGGTTGGTGCCCTTGTTCTCCATCAGAATGGGCACGTAGCGGCAGCCCAGCTCGGTTTCGAGGCGCTGCGAGTAGTCATCGGGCGGGGCAATGGCCAGCACGTCGTGGCCGGCGGCCTGCAAGGCCCGCACGAGGCTGGCGCGAAAATTCCAGATGTTCCAGCTGGTGTTGATAACGATGGCGACGCGCACTTTTTTGGGGTAAGAGGGTATGAAGGCAGGAGGGTACGAGTTGGCAAAGGTCGGGCCCGCCGGTTCATTTCACAGTTTGCGTCCTCCTCCCCCCATACCCTCCTCCCCTCATTCCCTAATTGTTCCGGTACTTTGTGGCCTGATTTTGTGTTAGCCCCAGTATGAATTTTCGATATTTTGCTTTGCTGGCCTTCTTGCCGCAACTGGCGCTGGCGGGCCCGCCGCTGGTGCCCGGCCAGGCCCTTTTTCAGAAAAACTGCGCGCGCTGCCACGGCGCCAACGGCAAGAAAGGCGCCAACGGCGCCCACGACCTCACCAAGAGCAACCTCAATGCCTTCGGGCGCACTTACCTCGTCACCAACGGCATGGGCAAGATGCCGGCCTTTGGCAAGGTGCTCACGCCCGAGCAGGTGCAGCAAGTAGTGGCCTATTCGCTGACGCTGAAATAACGGCCCGGCCACCGGCCTTTTTTTGCTTTTGATTATCAGCCGGCTCCGTGAGGGGCCGGCTATTTTTTTGCGGCTGGCAACCATTGGCTGACTGCGGCAATCCCCTTACTGGCATATCAAATTAATACCCTTTATTAGCGTCAATCTTCAACTGCACGCAACCTTTTTCACTTCCTTTTTTCATCATGCAAAAAACTTTTCCGTTCCGCAACTGGCTGTCTGCCGCGGCCCTGCTCGGCATGAGCGCCGGCCCGGCCCTGGCCCAGGGCACGGCGGCGCTGCCGGCCGGCGTCACCCGCGTCACTTCGGTGGAGGGCATCACCGAATACCAGCTCAAAAACGGGCTGCGGGTGCTTCTTTTCCCCGACCAGTCGAAACCCACGACTACCGTGAACATCACCTACCTGGTGGGCTCGCGGCACGAGGGCTACGGCGAAAGCGGCATGGCCCACTTGCTGGAGCACATGGTGTTCAAGGGCTCCACCAAGCACCCCAACGTGCCGCAGGAGCTCACCGAGCACGGCGCCTCGCCCAACGGCACAACCTGGTACGACCGCACCAACTATTTCGAAACCTTCTCGGCTTCCGACGAAAACCTGAAGTGGGCCCTCGACCTGGAATCGGACCGGATGGTGAATTCCTTCATCGCCAAAAAAGACCTCGACTCCGAATTCAGCGTGGTCCGCAACGAGTTTGAGAGCGGCGAAAACAGCCCCAGCCGCGTGCTGATGGACCGCGTGCTGAGCACGGCCTACCTCTGGCACAACTACGGCAAGTCCACCATCGGCTCGAAGGAAGACATAGAGCGCGTGCCCATTGACAACCTGAAAGCGTTTTACCAGAAATACTACCAGCCCGACAACGCCGTGCTGCTGGTGGCCGGCAAGATGGACGAGGCCAAAACCCTCGGCCTGATTAGCCAATACTTCGGGCCCATTGCGCGCCCGGCCCGCACCCTGGCGCCCACCTACACCACCGAGCCCACCCAGGACGGCGAGCGCGAAGTGACCCTGCGCCGCACCGGCGACACCCAGGGCCTGGCCACCGCCTACCACGTGCCCGCCGGCTCGCACCCCGACTACCCCGCCCTGGACGTGCTGGTGGACGTGCTCACCAACCAGCCCTCGGGCCGCTTGTATAAAGCCCTGGTGGAGAGCAAGCGCGCGGCCAGCCAGTGGGGTTTCACGCCTACGCTGCACGACCCTGGCTTTGCGTATTTCTACGCCGAAGTGCGGCAGGGCCGCTCCCTGGACTCGGCCCGCACGGTGATGATGACTACGCTGGACAACGTGGCCCGGCAGGCCCCCACCGCCGAGGAAGTGGACCGCGCCAAAACCACCCGCCTGAAAGACATCGAGCTGATGTTTCAGAAATCGGACGAGGTGGGGCTGGCCCTGAGCGAGTACATCGCCACCGGCGACTGGCGCTTGGTGTACCTCTACCGCGACCGGCTGCGCAACGTGACGCCCGCCGACGTGCAGCGCGTGGCAGCCGCCTACCTCAAGCCCAGCAACCGCACCGTGGGCCTGTTCCGGCCCGAAGCCAAGCCCGACCGCGCCCCCATTCCGGCCACGCCCGACGTGGCCGACCAGGTGCGCGGCTACAAGGGTGAGGCCGCCATCGCGGCCGGTGAGGCCTTCGAAGCCACGCCCGCCAACATCGACACGCGCACCAAGCGCGGCCAGGAAGGCGGCGTGAAGTACGCCCTGCTGGCCAAGCAAACCCGCGGCAGCTCGGTGAACCTGAACCTGCGCCTGCGCTACGGCGACGAAGCCAGCCTGAGCAACAAGTCGTCGGTGGCCAGCCTCACGGCGGCCATGCTGGAGCGCGGCACCAAAACCCGCTCCTACTCGCAGATTCGCGACGCGTTTGACAAAGCCAAGGCCCAGGTGCGCATCTACGGCGACGGCCAGAGCACCAACGTGAGCGTGCAAACCGCCAAGCAAAACCTGCCCACCGTGCTGGCCGTGGTGATGGACTGCCTGCGCAACCCCACCTTCCCGGCCGCCGAGTTTGAGAAGCTAAAGCAGGAGCGCCTGGCCGGCCTGGAGTCGCAGAAGCAGGAGCCGCAGGCTTTGGCCTTCAACCTGGCTCAGCGCCTGAGCGAGCCCTACCCCAAGGGCCACCCCTTCGCCACGCTCCCCTTTGAGGAGGAAATTGCCGCCATCAAGGCGCTGAAGGTGGAAGACGTGCGCGCCTTCTACAAGAATTTCTACGGAGCGCAGGCGGCCACGCTGGCCGTGGTGGGTTCGTTTGACGAGCCGGCCCTGCGCAAAACCGTGAAAAGCCAGCTCGGCAACTGGAAGGCCCCGCAGGCGTATGCCCGCATTCCGCTGCGCCTGTTCGAGAACACGGCCACCGCCAAAGCCGAGTCCATCCAGACCGACGACAAGGCCAACGCCATGTTCGTGACTTTCCTGAAGTACGCGCTGCGCGACGACTCGCCCGAATACCCGGCCCTGTACATGGCCAACTACATCCTCGGCGACGGCTTCCTGAACTCGCGCTTGGCCACCCGCATTCGCCAGAAAGAGGGCGTGAGCTACGGCGTGGGCTCCTTCACCTACGCCGACGACAACGACGCCATCGGCACGTTCGGCTCCTACGCCATCTACAACCCTGCCAACTCGGCCCGCCTCGAAGCCGCCTACCGCGAGGAGTTGGAGCGCATGAGCAAGGACGGCGTGACCGCCGAGGAATTGAAAGCCGCCAAATCGGCGGCCCTGCAAAGCTTCCAGGTGGAGCGCAGCCAGGACGCCCAACTGGCCCGCAAATGGTCGCAGTACCTCACCAAAGCAGACGGCCGTTCCTTCACCTACGACGCCGAGCTGGAAAAGCGCATTGCCGCCCTCACGCCCGAGCAGGTGAGCGCTGCCGCCAAGAAGTACCTGGATTACAGCAAGCTCACCATCGTAAAAGCCGGCGACTTTATGAAGGCCGCGGCGGAGGTGCCGGTGAAGTAGAACCGCTAAGCTGCTTAGCTGAACGTTTCATTGAACGTCATGCGGAGCGGAGTCGAAGCATCTCTATTGCGCAACCAATCCCCTGATTCAGGATTACTGCTGCGGTAGAGATGCTTCGATTTCGCTTAGCATGACGTTCTTTTTCTTTTTGCTTCGCCCTCTTTCGTTGGTACCACGCCGTTCCTTTTCCCCGCAATTGCGTTTATTCTCCCAGTACCTTTATCCCGATTATCGAATTCCTTCCTCATGGCAACCACCCAATCCGGCGGCAGAAAGCACACCAACAGCACCCGCCACATCGGCGCCGTCGACGGCGTGAAGGGCCGCGCCGGCCGCATCCTGGCCAAAGCGGCCGACAACGGCACTTACGAAACCGCCAAGGAGCAGGAAACCGCCGTGCTGGTATCCGTGCCCCCGCGCCGGCAGTCCGAAGCCCAAACCCAGGAATACCTGGACGAGCTGGCGTTCCTCATTGAAACGGCCGGCGCCACGGCCACCAAGCGCTTCGTGCAGCGCCTCGAAAAGCCCGACATCCGCACCTACGTGGGCGAGGGCAAGCTGGCCGAAATCAAGGCCTACGTGCAGCACGAAGGCAGCAGCATGGTGGTGTTCGACGACGACCTCTCCCCTTCCCAGCTCCGCAACCTGGAAGCCGAGCTGCTGGTGAAAATCGTCGACCGCTCCCTGCTGATTCTCGATATTTTCGCGCTGCGCGCCAAATCGGCCACTTCGCGCACGCAGGTGGAGCTGGCCCAGTACCAGTACCTGCTGCCCCGCCTGACGGGCCTCTGGACGCACTTGGACAAGCAGCGCGGCGGCGTGGGCATGAAGGGCCCGGGCGAAACGGAAATTGAGACGGACCGCCGGATTGTGCGCGACCGGATTGCCTTTCTGAAAGACAAGCTCGAAGACCTCGACAAGCAAGCCCACACCCAGCGCAAAACCCGCGGCGGCAGCATCCGGGTGGCGCTGGTGGGCTACACCAACGTGGGCAAAAGCACCCTGATGAACGTGCTGGGCAAAGCCGACGTCTTCGCCGAAAACAAGCTCTTCGCCACCGTCGACGCCACCACCCGCAAGGTGGTGCTCGACAACAACCCTTTTCTACTGTCCGACACGGTCGGGTTCATCCGCAAGCTGCCCACTAAGCTGATTGAGAGCTTTAAGAGCACGCTCGACGAGATTCGCGAGGCCGACTTGCTGCTGCACGTCGTGGACATTTCGCACCCGGGCTTCGAGGAGCAGATTCAGGTGGTGAACGACACGCTGGCCGACATCGGCGCGGCCGACAAGCCGGTGCTGCTGGTGTTCAACAAAATCGACCAGTACAAGCCCGACGAGGCCGAACAAGACCCCTTCGGCGAGGTGCACGAGGCCGAGGGCGAAGACGCCGCCGCGCCGCGCCCGCCGCTGGCCCAGCTGCAGGCCACCTACATGGCCAAGCTGCACGACCCCGTGGTGTTCGTATCGGCCCAGCAGCGCACCAACTTGGAAGAGCTGCGCGAGCTGCTGGCCAAGCGCGTGGCCGCCCTGCACCAGCAGCGCTACCCCTACCAGACGGCCGCCGAGTAGCCGCGTGTTACGCGCATGTTACCAAATGGCCCCGGGTGGCCTAAGTTGAGGTTTTCGCGTATGGGAGCAAACTGAGCCATTCAGGCCGGTTTGCTCCCTTATGTTCGATTCAATATTCTTCCGTGCCGGGTTGGCGGCAACGTTGTTGAGCGCCGCGGCCCGCCCAGTCGGCGCGCAGGTGCAGGAACGGGTGTACCCGCCGGCTGCCCCGGCCGCCCAAGACACCGTCGCTCGCGACAAGCAGCAGTTTGCCAACCCCTCGGTGCTGGGCATGGGCCCCAGCAAGGGCCTGATAGTGCGCTACGAGCGCATGCCGCGGTTCGGGGTGTCGTCGTCGGCGCAGGTGCAGGGGCTGAACGATTTCAGCACCGAAGCCACCAAAAATGCCCGCTTGTCCATCAAAGGCTACATTCCGGCCTGGAACCATCCCCACCTCAAGGTCATCGTGGGGCTGAGCTACGAGCGCGAAGAGTTTCAATTTGCACAACTGCCCACCACCTACGAGCTCTACGACAACATCGAAAACAAGGGCCTGAAAAGCACGGCCGCCCAGGTGGCTGTCATCCGGCCCGTCGACGACGTGCACTGGTACCTGGCCCGCGTGAAGGGCGAGCTCAGCGGCGACTACACCTCGAACGAGCTGACCAAGTCGGATTATTCCCGCTTTTCGGCCGAGGCCATTTACGGCTGGAAGCGCAGCCCGAATTTTTCGTGGGGCGTGGGCTTTCAGTACGGCTACACGTTTGGGCGGCTCAGCCTGTACCCGGCCGTGGTGTACAACCGCACCTTCAACAACCGCTGGGGCGTGGAGGCGCTGGCGCCGGCCCGCATCACGCTGCGCTACAACGTCAACCCCAGCTCCATCCTCTACGCCGGCTACACCGTGGACGGGTACAACTACATCGTGCACCTGACCCGCGCCCCGCTGGCCCGCAAAAACGCCGACGGCAGCCCCGACCCCAGCAAGGCCGTGCTCAGCACCCTGGAGCTGCGCGAAACCGAAGTCAAATTCCGGCTGCGCTGGGAGCGCGAGCTGCTGAGCTTCCTGTGGCTGGGCGCCGAGGGCGGCTACCGCTACAACTACGCCTTCGACGCCTTCGACCGCACCAACGCCGACCGCGAGAAAATCATCGACTCGCAGCTGAACGGCGCGCCCTACGCCAGCCTGGAGCTGTTCATCACGCCGCCGCGCAAGCTGCTGGAAAAAGCCGGCGTGCGGCGGTAAGCCTAGCCTCGGAGACGCATTCGCCCGGCCGCCGGCGGGGCTTGCTTACCGGTTTAATTCAATATTCATCCCATCCATGGCCAGTCGCGAGACTGGCCATTTTTGTTGGTTTCAAGCTGATGTATCGGCCCGGCCACGCCCAATGGCTACCAGTAGTTTGCCGTAACTTGCCAGCCGCCCGCCGTGTGTTTGCCTGTTTATGCAACTATATCGGCGCTTTTGGCGGTTTGCACCCGTGCCCTGGCTTTGTAAAATCGGCCAGTGTCGCACAGTAAACCTGGGGTAGCAGCGGCCACCTTCCTCGTTTTTTCATTTCATTATTCAATGAAAAAAGTTATATTATTTGCTTTCGCGCTCTTGCTGGCGCTGGCCGGTACCAGCCACTTGGCTACGGCCCAAACACTGCGTCCGCAGCCCGGCCCGGCCCGGCGCGTGGCCCTCGACGTGGCGCTGCTGCGGCAGCAGCTGGCACCAGCGCCGGGAGCCGGCGTAGCGGCCCGGCAGGCGGCCACCTACCGCGTGAGCTTGCCCACGCTGGGCGGGGCGCGGCCCTTCGTGCTCACTGAGTCGTTTGTGCTGCCGGCAGCCGATGCGGCGGCCCAACGGCGGCTGCGCACCTTCGTGGGCTATGAGGCTGGCGTGCCCGCCCACCGCGTGTCCGTCGTGCTGACGCCCAAAAGCCTGACGGCCGATTTTGCGGGGGGCGCGGAGGCGGCCAGCCTGCGGCCCGTGCCCAATGGCCAAAGCCAGGACTACCAGCTGCAACCCACCGTGCCCGATGCCGGCCCCTGCGGCGTGGTCGATGCCGCCGGCGGGCTCCGGCGGCCCGGCAATTTCTCCACCTTGCCGGCCCCGTTCAGCTTTGGCACCCAGCTGCGGCGCATTCGCTACGCCATTCTCGTCACGCAGGAATTTTATACCGACAACGGCGGCACCGACGCGCTGGTGGAGCTGGCCGTGGTAACGGCCATGAACCAGATGTCGGCCCTGTACTCGCAGGAGCTGTCGGTGAGCTTTGAGCTGGCGCTGCCCACCAGCGGCACCTACTATTTCTCGGCCATGACCACGGCCACCCTGGCCAGCACGGCGGCGGCGGCCACGGGCCGGCTGCGCGAGCAAAACCTGGGCGAAGTGGCCGGCTTCATCGGCAGCCGCTTTGCCAGCAGCGCTTACGACTTGGGCCACTGCTTTCACAACAGCGGCGGGGGCGTGGCCTACGTGGGCATCATCTGCAACAGCAACCTGACCTATCGGGCCGGGGCGTGGTCGGGGGTGCGGCCCACGGGGTTCCGGCAGGTGCTGGCCCACGAGATGGGGCACCAGCACGGGGCCTCGCACACGTTTACGGGGCCCTGCGGCAGCGGCTCGCTGGGTAGCAACCTGGAGCCCGGCGGCGGGGCCACCATCATGGGCTACACCTACGTGTGCGGCGCCCAAACGCTGCAGGGCGTGGGCGCCACCGACGAAGACCATTTCAACACGCACTCGCTCAACCAGATGCGTGCCGAGCTGCTGAGCGTGAGCTGCCCCACGGTGACCGCCAACGCCAACCGCCCGCCCACCCTGGACGCCGGGGCCGACTACGTGATTCCGCGCAACACGCCCTTCACCCTCACGGCCAGCGGCGCCGACCCCGACGGCGAAGCCCTGGTGTATACCTGGAACCAGTTCGACTACACCACCAACCTCAACGCCCTGGGCAGCATTGCGGGCACGGGCGGCCTGGCGGCCGTCGACGACCCCGAGGCGCCGCTGTTTCGGCCGCGGCCGCCGCGCACTGCGCCCAGCCGCACCTTTCCCGACCTGCAGTACGTGCTGGCCAATAGCAACCGCCCGGCCGACATTCTGGGCGAGGCCCTGCCCAACGTGGGCCGCGACCTGCACTTCGTGGTGACGGCCCGCGACCAGCGCGCCAGCGGCGGCACCTTCACCACCGACAACGTGACCCTGACCGTGGCCCCCAACACCGGCCCCTTTGCCGTGACCACCCAGAACACGGCCGCCCTCTGGATAGCCGGCCAGCCCGCCACCGTGACGTGGGCCGTGAACGGCACCGACGCGGCACCCATCAACGCAAGCCAGGTGCGCATCACGCTCTCCACCGACGGCGGGCAAACCTTCCCGACGGTGCTGGCCGCCGCTACGCCCAACGACGGCGCGGCGGCCGTGACCGTTCCGGTGGTGACGACCACGCAGGCCCGCCTTCGCGTGGAGGCCGTGGGCAACGTCTTCTTCGACATCAACGACGTGGACTTCCCCATCGGGGTCTGCGCGCCGGTGGCCTCGCAGCTACTGCCCGCCACTGCGGTGAGCGCCCCCGCCGGCGACGCCGCCCTGAACCTGACCCAGAACGCCTTCAGCCTCACCGAGCTCACCGGTGTGAACCAGCTCAGCGGCATCATTGCCGCCACCGACCCCACCACGTACCTGTCCAACAACGTCAGCACCTGCTTCCGCTACAGCAACGTCGAGTACTACGACAGCTACGTGTTTGTGCCTTCGACCACGGCCAGCTACACCATCAACACGCCCACGGGCTTCGGCAACATGGTCATTCGGGTGTACGACAGCAACGGCTTTGTGCCCAGCGACCCCTGCCGAAACGTACTGGCCAACAACTTTATTCCCAGCACTTTTCTGTCGCGCAGCCTCACGGTGGCCCTCACGGCCGGGCAGCGCTACACGCTGGTGCTGTCCGACTTCGGCAGCACCACGCCCTCGGCGCCCGCGGTGGGCGCCTACACCGTCACGTTCACGTCGTCGCCGGCCGGGGGCAAGGTGTTTGCGCCCCTGCAGGACCTCGGCTACGAGTACCAGTACGCCGTGGTGAACACCGCCACCAATGCCGTGGTACAGGTGGCCCCTACCGCCGACCTGCGCGCCCTGCCGGCCGGCACCTACGACGTGTACGGCCTGCTGGTTCAGGGCGGCTACAACGTGAGCCCCTTGCAAAACGGCTTGCTCAGCGGTTTGCAAACGGCCTTGAGCAGCGTGGCGCCCTGCGGCCAGCTCAGCACCAACAGCCGGCGCGTCACCATCACCGGCAACCCGCTGCCGGTGGTGCTTTCGCGCTTCACGGGCCGGGCCGCCGGGCCGGTGAACGAGCTGGAATGGGCCACGGCTTCGGAAGAAAAAGTGGCGTATTTTGAAGTGCAGCGCAGCCTCGACGGGGCCACCTTTGCCGCCCTGAGCCGGGTGCCGGCCACCAACACCAGCACCGCCCACAGCTACGCCCTGCCCGACACCGCCCCGCCCGCTGGCCTGGCCTACTACCGCCTGCTGATGCAGGACCGCGACGGCCCGGCCAGCTACTCGCCCGTGGTAATGGTGCAGCGCGACGGGGCCGCCCAGCCGGCGCTCAGCCTGCAGGCTTTCCCCAACCCGGTGCCCACGGGCACCACGCCGCAGCTGGAGCTGCAAAGCCCCCGCGCCCAAACCGTGCAGCTAACCGCCACCGACCTGGTGGGCCGCACCGTGTGGCAGCAGACCGTGGCTTTGCCCGCCGGCATCACCCGGTTGCCCGTGCCCGGCACCAGCCGCTGGCAGGGCTTCTACGTGTTCAAACTGCAGCCGGCCACCGGCCCATCGCAGCAGCAGAAGGTGGCGTTTTAGGCAGCCACGTCGAAGCAAGAGCCTGAAAGCAGTCCGTCATGCTGAGCGCAGCCGAAGCATCTCTACCGCCAGAGTAATCTAATCGACAAGATTTACCATTGCGGTAGAGATGCTTCGGCTGCGCTCAGCATGACCGTTTTTCGTTTTACTGCTTCTTTGCCAGGCGGCGCTTCAGGCCTTTTAGCCACGCGTAGGTGGCTTCCTGGGCCCGCAGGGGCTTTTCTCCTTCGGCGGCTTCGATGAAGTTGTTGTCGAAATCGCGGGCTTTCACGTTGTCGCGGCGCTGCAGGTCCAGCAGGTGGCGCACTTCGGCGCGCAGGCCGTCGTCGAGGATGGGGAAGGCCACTTCCACGCGCCGGTCGAGGTTGCGGGTCATCCAGTCGGCCGACGATACGTAGACTTTTTCCTCGCCGCCGTGGCCGAACACGTACACCCGGCTATGCTCCAGGTAGCGGTCCACGAGGCCGCGCTGCTGAATGGTGGCGCTGCACTCGGGCAGGCCCGGCAGCAGGCGCCCAATGCCGCGCACGATGAGCTCGATGCGGACGCCGGCCTTGCTGGCTTCGTAGAGCTTGGCTATCATGCCCTCGTCCTCGATTGCGTTCACCTTGAGGATGATGGACGCGTCCTTGCCCTTCTTGGCCTGCTTGATTTCGTAGTCGATGAGGGCGTTGAGACCGGGGCGCAGGCCGAAGGGCGCCACCAGCAGGTGCTCCAGCGCGGGCACGGTGCTTTGGTCGAGCAGGTAGTCGAACACGGCGGCCGACTCGCGCGTGAGGCGCTCGTCGGCCGTGAACAGGCCGTGGTCGGTGTAGAGGCCGGCCGTACTTTCGTTGAAGTTGCCGGTGCTGAAGTAGCCGTAGCGGCGGGTGGTTTCGTCGGCCTCGCGGCGCGCAATGAGCAGCAGCTTGCTGTGGCACTTGAGCTCGGGCGGCGTGAACACGACGTGGGCGCCGGCGCGCTTCAGCTTGTCGGCCCAAAACAAGTTGGATTCCTCATCAAACCGCGCCTTCAGCTCCACCACGGCCGTCACCTGCTTGCCGTGCTTGGCGGCTTTGAGCAGGGCCTTCACCACGGCGCTTTTGCTGGCCACGCGGTAGAGCGTGATGCTGATGCCGGACACGCGCGGGTCGGTGGCGGCTTCGCGCAGCAGGCGCGTCACGTAGTCGAAGCTTTGGTAGGGCGGGTGCAGCAGGTGGTCGCGCTGCCCAATGGCGTCGAGCAGGCTGCCCGTGCGCGGCAGCGTGGGGTGGGCCAGCGCCGGCCATTCCGGGTAGTGAAAGCTGGTTTCGCCAAAATCCGGAAAGCCGAAAAAGTCGCGGAAGTTGTGGTAGCGGCTGCCTTCCACCAGCTCTTCGTCGGTGATGCCGGTTTTCTGCTTAATGGCGCGCAGGGCCTCGGCGGGCATGCGCGGGTCGAAAAGCAGGCGGGCCGGGAAGCCGGTGGCGCGCTTGGCCAAGCTGCTGCGGATTTTCTCCATCAGGTCGCCCGACACTTCTTCCTCAATGTCGAGCTCGGCATCGCGCGAGAGCTTGATGGCGTTGACCATGACCTGCTCGTAGGCCGGAAACAGCTCGGCCGCGCCCACGCGAATGACGTCGTCCAGAAACAGCACGTACCGCTCGTCGCCTTCGTCGGGCAGGCGCACGAAGCGGCCGCCGTGGCGCTTGGTGGGCAGCTCCATCACCAGCACGCGTTCGGCCTCGGTTTTGGCTTTGCGCTCGCGCGGCTCACTCAGAAAAAAGGTGAGGTACACGGCCTGGTCCTTCAGAAACAGGTGGTGCAGCGTCTCATCCAGGGCCACCGGCGAGAGCAGGTCGCGCACATTTTTCTGAAAGTACTGCCGCGTCCATTCGCGTTGCGCGTCGGTCAACTCGGCCTCGCTGATGAGGTGAATGCGGTGGTCGTTGAGGGCCGGCAGCAGCTGCTCCCGAAACGTGGCCCCAAACTCCTCCTGCTGCCTGGCCACCTCGGCCAGCACTTCCTTCAGCACGCGCTTGGGCTGCTCGCTGAGCTTGGCGCGGGTTTTCTTTTTGAGTTTGGCTAGGCGCCGCAGCGTGGCCACCCGCACCTTGAAAAACTCGTCGAGGTTGCTGCTGAAAATGGCCAAAAACTTGAGCCGCTCCAGCAGCGGCACGGCGGGGCTCTGGGCTTCTTGCAGCACGCGGGCGTTGAAACGCAGCCAGCTCAGGTCGCGGGAAAGAACTTTCAATTCGGGAGGGGGTGATTGAAGAGTGAACAGAACGTCATGCTTATCTAGCGTACGCGCAGCCGAAGCAGCTCTACTGCACAAGCAAATAATTACTTCTACGGTAGAGATGCTTCGGCTGCGCGCAGCATGACGTCTTTTTTTTTGTTAATCCCCCTTACTACCCGCTATTCCGCGTTGCGCGGGTAGTCGTAGAAGTAGAACTCCGCGTTGGCCTTGGCCACCTCTTCCCAGCGGTCGGTGTCGAAGCGCAGGCACACCACGGCGGCGGTGGGCATCTCGTTCAGCGACGACGGCGACAGCTCGTTGGCCGTTTCGGTGATGGTGGGGTTGTGGCCCACCAGCAGCACCGAAGCAGCCGTGTCGGGCAGATGGTGAATGACGCCGAGCAGGCCGTCCACGTCGGTGTTGTAGATGCCGGCGTCGACCACAATCTTGTCGTGGGGGTACTGCATTTCGCGCGCCACCAGCACGGCCGTGCTCATGGCGCGCACAGCCGGCGAGCTCACCACCAAATCGGGGCAGATGCGGCGCTTGGCCAGGGCCTTGCCCATGAGAGGCGCATCGTCGCGGCCCCGGTCGTTGAGGGGGCGTTCCTGGTCGCTGAGCTCGTCGAAGCTCCAGCTGGATTTGGCGTGGCGAAGGAGGTACAGGGTTTTCATGAAAGCGAAGCTAGGGGCGTTTGGCTTACCTCAGGCGTTAGGAAAAGGTTATGCGGGCGGGAAGGAAAAAGCAAGCGGCCACGGCGTGCGCCGCTTCAACGGCCAGGTACTGCGGCTACCCTAGCGGCCGGAATGGTAGCCGAGGCGGGAGAATCTGGCGGCAGCACGGGCCAACACTCTTTCTACGCGTTTATCCCAACCCGCAAAAGGCGGTTGTAGGATGGGATGGAGTGCACGAAACTCATCTGCTTGGCACGTTTCGTAAGCGTTGATTAGTAGACGGGTTTCTTAGACTCTCCAAGTGCCGCAGCAGCTTGCAGGAACTTGGTAGCGGGCTGCTGCTAGTGGTTTGCCGAAAGGAGCGTATGTTTCGTTCATGAACGTGTGGCTGGTCTCCTGTTTCTGGCTCTTGCCTCTGTGGGAGCGCGCCCCGTTGCCGTGGCCGCGCAACCGCGCGGGCCAGGTGGAAGTGAGCGGGGTGTTGCCGTGGCCGGCCGCCGACACGCTGGTGCGGCAGGACTTGGTGTGGCGCTGGTACCGGGCGAAGCTCACCGACGAGGCCCCAGCCGAACTCGACAGCTTGCGCCGGGCCGGCCACTACGCCTTCCGCTACGCCGGGGTGCCGCCCCAGCTGCATTTCTCGTACCGCGGGCGGGAACGCGTGTTTCACCTGACGGCGGACGTGCAGGTAACCCCGGCGCCCCAGGGGCTTCGTTACCGCTTCTCAGGCTTTCGGTACCTGGTCGTAAACGACGACAACTCGGTGAATTACGACTTAGAATCGGCCCTGACAAACCCATACATGGACCCGCACGCGTTGGCGGCGTTTCGCCAGCGTGTCGCAACGGCAACCACTTGGTGAGGTAGCCGCCTGGTTCGGCATCAGAGCAAGAAGCTAGTTCAGGAAAAGGGTCCTATTGGCAAAAGGAGCGGCATGCATACACCCTGAGGCGCGCTGGTACTGACGGACAGAAGAAGGCCGTATATTTCTGCCGTGGGGCCCGCTCCAACGAGCGGGGCATTACCGGTGCATGGTGCACGCACGAGTAGGCCTTCCCTGCAATGCACATCCCTTCACCCGACTTCTTTTGCTGCCCGTGTTTCCCGATAAACGCCTTGCCACACGCCTTGCCACACGCCTCGCCACGGGGCTTCTGCTCAGCAGCCTGGGCTGCGCCAAACAGGCCGACGCCCCGCCCCCGGCGATGGGCGCGCTCGAAGGCAGTTGGAATCACACCCGCGGCGTGACCACCACCTACAACGATTCCGGCGTGCAAATCGACCAACAGGCCTACGCCCTGCCGCAAGGCAATACGACGGCCGCGCGCTACACCACGTTCACCGGCACAACCATGCAGTTGTTCATGGGCACGGGAACGGCTCTGACCGGCCCGGCCCCATACACGCGGTCAGGCAATACCCTCACCTTCGACCATAATCTTCCTACTCCTTACCTCATTCGGCAACTCACGGCCACGGAACTCACAACTTTCACGGTGGTGCCGGGCAGCTTTCAAAACAGCCACACGGACTACGAAATGCATTACACCAGGCGCTAAGCAGCCCAGTTAGCCGACGACTTCATAGGTCCGCGTACTGTTGCACCGACCGTACGAGCACCTCATTCCGAATTGTATACTAAAAAGCCGGCTCGCTACTTCTCAAGGTAGCGAGCCGGCTTTTGCGAAGCGGCTACGAATCAATAACCGGGGTTTTGCGGCAGCTTCCAGGTTTGCGCGTCGTTCAGGGAAATGGGGAGCAGTGGGAACGGATTAACCGACGGCTCGGTGGCCACGTGCGACTGGGCCCGGGCCCGCACGTCGGCGGGCAGGGTAGCCAGGTAACGGCCCGTGCGGATGAGGTCCCACAGCCGAAGCGACTCCTCGGCAAATTCTACCCGGCGCTCGTGCCAGATGGCATTCAGCAAGGGTTGGCCCGACAACCCGGCCGCCAGGTCCGGCAACGTGCCGGCCGGCGTGTTGGCCGGGGCGTAGGTCAGCGTGCCCAGCGTAGTGCCCGGCGGGCGCGTCGACAAGCGGGCGCGCTGCCGCACCTGGTTGACCAAGGCGATGGCCTCCGCCGACTTGCCGGTTTGGGCAGCGGCTTCGGCTTTCATCAGCAGGATATCGGCGTAGCGCAGCTTGCGGATGTTTTGGGGGCCAGCCTCCGGGGCGGGCGGACGAATGATGGCAACCTTGCGGCTGAAGTAGCCCGTGGCATTCTCCGAGAGGTTGACGGGGTTGAGGATGCCCAGCACGATGTCGTTGTTCTTGATAATCGTGACTTCGCGGCGAGGGTCGTTGGCCTCAAACTCATCGACCAGATTCTGGGTCGGGTTGTTAAAGCCGTAGCCAAACGTCCCGCGGTTGTTCTGGAAAATGTTGTTGGTTGTGCCTATCGAGATGGGGCCATAGGTGTTGTTGTCCGTGCCGAACTGAATCTCGAACAACGACTCGCTGCTGTTTTCGCCGATGTCCTGATGGATGGCGGCATAGTTGGCCAGCAGGCTGTACTGGTTGGAGGCGATGATGGTGCTCGTGAGGTCGTAGACTTCCTGCCAGGTGTGGTTGTTGCCGTTCACGGTGCCCAGCTGGTACATGATGGCGCGGGCCAGGTAGCCGTTGGCCGCGCCCTTGGTGGCGCGGCCCGCGTCAGCGGCGGAGTAGGTGTTCTTTTCGGGCAGCATGGTGGCCGCCGCCTTCAGGTCTTTTTCGATGAAGGCATAGGTCTGGGCGATGGTGGCGCGCGACACGTTGGGCGCCTCGGTGGGGGTCACGCTCTTTTCAAACAAGGGCACCCCGCCGAAACTCTTCACCAAATTGAAGTAGAAATAGGCCCGCAAAAACAGCGCCTCGCCCTTCAGGCGCATTTTCAGGCCCGCATCGATGGTGCCGGCGTCGATGTTGTTAATCACCGTATTGGCCCGGGCGATGCCCGTGAAGCTGTGCACCCACAGCGTGGTAACGGGCGGGCTGGAAGGGGGGATGGTCCAGTTTTTGAGCTCAATCAGGGATTGAAAGTCGCTGGGGCCACCGCCTCCTTTTTCAGCATCATCGGTCATCAAATCCCCGAACATCCATTCGTAGGTTTGGGCCACGTACTGGCCGTTGGGGTCGCCCCATTTAGGGCCCTGGTCCCAGGCGGTCACGTCGTACACGGCGTTGATGGCCTGAATGGAGTTGACAGGGTCCCGGAACAGGTTGTCCTGGGTGGTGGTGCCCAGGGGCTCTTTTTCCAGAAAGTCTTTGCACCCTGGGGCCAGGGTGGTTGTAAGCAGCAGGCCGAGCAACACGGCGGCGCGGGTGGGTTTCATATGAAAGATTGGGAAATAGCGGGTTAGAACTGCACGTTGAAGCCTACGCGATAGGTGCGCGCCTGCGGATAGTTGCCGTAGTCCACGCCGTAGGCCAGGGGGTTGTTGTAGGAAGCAACCGTTGAAATTTCCGGGTCGTAGCCCGTGTACTTGGTGATGGTGAACAGGTTATCGACTGACACAAACACGCGCGCGCCCCCCACTTGGTAACGGTCCAGAAAGCCCTTGGGCAGCGAGTAGCCCAGCTCCATGTTGCGGGCGCGCAGGTAGCTGGCGTCCTCCACGTAGCGGCTGCTGAAACGGTCGTTGCCGTTGTTGTCAGTCGCCGTCACGCGGGGCTGGTTGCTGTTGGGGTTGCTGGGCGTCCAGCGGTCCAGGCGGCTCGCGTAGAAGTTGCTCCACACGCCCACTAGGTTGGAAGACTTGTTCAGGTTAAAACCTGCGCCGTTCACCGCCTCCGCACCTTGCACGCCGTAGAGCAACACCTTGAAATCGAAGCCTACGTAGCTCAGGTTCAGCGAGGCCCCGTAGCTAAAGCTGGGCGTAGCACTGCCCAGGTACGTGTAGTCAGCGGTCGTGATTACACCGTCGCCGTTGGTGTCCGTGTACTTCACGTCGCCGGGGCGGGCATTGGGCTGTATCAGCGCCCCGGAAGCGCTTTTGTAGGCATCAATCTCGCCTTGATTGTGGAACACGCCCTCGGCCTGCAAGCCGTTGAAGTACGCCACCTCGCGGCCCACATCGGTGAGGGTGGTGTTGTTGATTTGCGTGAGCACGTTGCCGGCGGCAATGGGGTTGCCGCCCCCCAGGCTAGTTACTTCGTTGTTGATTTTCGTGAAGTTGACGCCCACGTTGTACTGGAGTTTGCCCACCGCATTGCGGTAGTTCAGGGCCAGTTCCAGGCCGCGGTTGCGCAGCGAGCCCACGTTGGCGCTGGCGGGCGCTTGCCCCACGTAGTCGGGCACGGGCAGCAGGGCAATCATGTCCTGGGTACGCCGCTCGAAATAGTCGGCCGTAAAGACCAGTTGATTGTTAAAGAATTCAGCATCGATGCCCACGTCGGTGGTGACGGCCGTTTCCCACTTCAGGCCCGGGTTGTTAATCTGGGTGATGGCCAGGCCAGGGGCGGGCGTGTTGTTGAACACGTAGGTCTGGTTTCCATTGGCCACGGAGGCGTAGCCGTAGTTCGGCGCAGCGTTCTGGTTGCCCACCTGGCCGTAGCTGGCTCGCAGTTTCAGCACCGACAAGTAGCTCACGCCCTTGAGAAAGTTCTCGTTGGAGATGTTCCAGGCCGCGCCCACCGACGGGAAGTACCCCTTGCGCACGGGCCCCAGAAACTTGGAGGTCTGGTCCAGTCGCAACGTGCCCGTTACGAGGTAGCGGTCCCGGAAATTGAAGTTGGCCCGCCCAAAATAAGAAGACAAGCTACCGTCATACTGGCTGCTCCGCACCACGTTGTTGGTGCTGCGCGAAGCCGATAGGTACTGCAGCGAGGCATCGGCGGGTACGTCGAAGGCCGTGCTGGAAATGCCGTTGCCGTAGCCGCGCTGGGCCTCCTGGCCCAGCGTAGCCGAGAAGGACGTGTTGTTGTCGAAGGTTTTGGTGTAGTTGGCGTAGTTCGACCACACCCACGAGACGTTCTCGGTGCGCGTCTCGATGAGCGCACTCTGGGCGCGCTGGTCCGTCGGCCCGATGTAGTACTGCGGCAGGAAAACTTTGGGGTGGTTGTTGAAGTAGTTGACGCCAAACGTGGACCGGAAGGTCAGGCCCTTAACCAACGAAATATCCAGGTAGCTGCTGCTGAACAAGTTGTTGTTGATAATCTTGTTGTACTTCTGTTCATCGAGGTAGCGCGGCACGTTCGGCGCATTGCGCGTGATAATGTCGTCGTTGTAGGTTCCGTTGGGGCCGTAGGGGTCGAGGAGCGGGTTCTTTTGCAGGGCGTATTGCAGCACCAGGTAGGGCTGCGAGCCCCCCTGGCCGTCGCCGCTGCCCGTTTGGTTGTTGTTGGTGAACGTAGCCGCCACGCCCGCCTTGATGCGCTTGGTGAGCACCACGTCGTCGTTCACCCGAACGACGTACTTCTTGAAGCCCGAATTCTTGACGATGCCGTCTTGTTGAAAATAGCTGCCGCTCACCAAGTAGCGGTTTTGCTCGGTGCCGCCCGAAGCCGACAGGCTATAATTGGTAATCAGTCCCTTCTGAGTCACCAAGTCCTGGTAATCAATTCCCTGAGCGTTGGTGTCAATGGCGTTTTGCAGCTGCGCGCCATAGTCGGCGGGCAGTGGTTGCCCGGCGTTGGTGTAGGCCTCCTTCACGAGCGTGGCGTACTGGGCGGCGCTGGCGAGAGGCAGCGTGCGCCGAATCTGCTGGAAGCCGGTGTAGCCGGAAAGGTTGAACTGCGTGGCGCCCGCCTTGCCGTGTTTGGTGGTGATGAGCACCACGCCGTTGGCCCCGCGCGAGCCGTAGATGGCCGTGGCCGAGGCATCCTTCAGAATCTCGGTCGACTCGATGTCGGCGGGCAGCAAGAAGCCGATGTCGCTGGTCTGGATGCCGTCTACCACATACAGCGGGTCGCTGTTGTTGATGGTGCCCACGCCCCGCACCCGAATGCGGGTGCCCGAGCCGGGCTGGCCGCTGTTGGAGGTCACCTCCACGCCGGCCGCGCGGCCTTGCAGTGCCTGCACGGCGTCCGAGGTGGCCACCTGCGTCAATTGCGCGCTCGTTACCGAGGCCACGGCCCCGGTGAGGTCGCTCTTGCGCGCCGTGCCGTAGCCGATGACTACCACCTCGTTCAGGGCCTGCTTGTCTTCCACAAGCGTCACCGTCAAGTTGCCGGTGGCCCCGGTCACGGTCACCTCCTGCCGGGCGAAACCCACAAAACTGAACACCAGCACGCTGTTTTCAGGGGCCTGCACCGTGAAGCTGCCATCCGGACCGGTGCTGGCACCGGTGGAAGTGCCTTTCACCACCACGGTCACGCCCGGCATGCCCTCCCCTTTGGCGTCCGTCACCCGCCCGGACACGGTGACGTCCTGCCTACCGGAATCGATTGCGGGAACGGCCTCGGAAGGCGCGCGCAGCACCACGCGCTTATTGTCCACTTCGTACTGAACCTTGAGCGGAGCCAGCAACTCATCCAGCACGGCCAGCAAGGGCGCATCCTGCGCATTGATGCTCACCCGGCGCTCGGCGCCCACGAGCTGCTGGCTGTAAACGAACCGGATGTTGGCCTGCTTCGCAATCTGGCTCAACGTTTCCTTAATCGTTTGTGCTTCGACCCGTAAAGTGATTTTTTGCTCGAGCACGCCTTGTGCCACGGCCAGGCGCGAAGGAGCGGCGGGCTTCGCACCTACATGTGCGCTCGCCGCGGCCGGCAGGCTCACCAGGGCTGCCTGCAGCAAGAGAACCTTCACGGCAGACCAGGAAGGCGGCGGAAACTGTACTGTTTTTTTCATGGATTGATGTGGGGTAGTTTGTGGGAATTTGAAACTGGAAAAAGACGCGGCTAGTAGTTCCGCAATCGATTGTGAAAGGGTTGTTGGGGTCGGCCCCTGCCGCCGCCCCACGGGGCTCGGGCAGAATCAAACGGCCTGCCCTATTTGCCTAGCTGGCCCTGGCAGCCAGGGCTGTGAATGAGGATGCTGGCATCGGCAAGGGTGTAGTAGGCCCCCAAGGATTTACAGAGCAAGCCCAGCTTTTCGAACAGGGGCTCGTCGTAGAAAGTGATGCTCACCGTGCAGTTGGCTAGCGTGGCCTTGTCGTACACGATGTCCACGCCGTAGGCCTTTTCCAGCGCGGCCAGCACTTCAACCACGGGGCGCTCTTCAAACTCGAAGGGCTGCGGCGCCAGCACCACCGGCCGGTCCACCAGCTCCTTTTTCAGGCGCCGCTGGCTGGCCGAGTACACCACCTGCTGGTTGGGCAGCAGCACCACTCCCGCTGCCGCCGGGTGGGCCGGCGAGGCATCGAGTTGCGCGCCCTCGCGGGCCTGCACCGACACTTTGCCTTCGCGCACCGCCACCGACGCTTCTTTCCCGTCGGCGTAGGCTTTCACCCGGAAGCTGGTGCCGAGCACGGTGGTGACGACTTCCTTGGTGAACACCAAGAAAGGACGACGGGGGTTCTTGGTTACCTGAAAGAAGGCCTCGCCCACCAGGTGTACTTCCCGCCGGGGGCCCGCAAAGGCCGTGGTGTAGCGCACGCTACTGCCCGGGTGCAGGCTGATGCGGCTGCTGTCAGGCAGTTGGAAAGCCTGCACTTGTTGGGTCTGGTTGCTGCGCCGCGTCCACTTGCCATTCGTTGTGGCCACCGTATTCTGCTGGGAAAGCTTGGCAAAACGGCTGGTGGAAAACACCAGCCAGCCAATACCAAACGCAAGTAGCGCCAGCACCGCTGCCCACCGCAGCGGCGCCGACGACCACATGGCTACCACCCGAGGCTCCGGTTTGGCAGCACGCTTGCTCATGAGCCGCGCCCAGATGGCTTGCTCTATTTCTTCCTGGTTTTGGGTGCGCAGGGCAGGGCCTTCCGCTTGTTCCAGCCGGTTGTACCAGCGTTCGACCACGGCTTGCTCTTCGGGCGTGCATGAGCCGTTGAGGTAGCGTTCAAGTAGCTTGTGAAATTCGGATTCCGTCACGGCTGGGAGAGTTGGGCTGGCTGCTGATTAGGAAGTCAACCAAGTCGCCATTTACCCTCAACCAACCCCCATTTATTTTTCCCCGCACATCAGTACCCACAACAACATATTGAATGTTATAAACTTACCTCACAAAGAATAACAACGGCCACACCGTTAACAGGAAATTGCGCAGGTAGGAGCGCATGAGCTTGAGCGACTTCCGAAGGTGATACTCCACTGTTTTTTCCGACAGGTTCACACGCACCGAAATCTCGGGAATGGTACACTGCTCCAGTCGGCTCAACCGAAAGACCTCCTGGGTCTTTTCGGAGAGGTGCTGCATGCCCGCGGCCAGCGCCTCGTTCAGGTCGTTGAGCGCCACCGTGGCCTCCGTGCCCGTGTCGGCGTCGGTGAGGGTGAGGCGGCAGAACAGCTCGTAGCCCGTCCGGACTTTCTCGGATTTGATGTAGTTGATGACGCGGTAGCGGATGGCCGAAAACAAATAGGGCTTCAACTGCTGGATTTGGGCGCTGCGGCGTTTCTCCCACAGGTTTTCGAACAAGTCCTGAGCCAACTCTTCGGCGGCCTCTTTGCTTTTCAACTTCCCGTACGCCACGGTAAAAAGCTGGTAGCTGTACCGCGTGTATATCTCTGCGAAAGCCCGTTCGTCGCTCTCCTGCATTGCCTCAAGTAAAGCAGCATCTGGCCAGGAGGCATAATTGGGTAGCGCGGCAGACTTCACACAAATCAAATTTTAACAGACACTCGGAGTAATAGCCAATATACAGCTGGATGTCAGATAAGTTCCGCCATTCAGCCAGTCCCTTCACTTGGCTGTTGAACGTGCTGTTGCGATGACAAACTGCATCGGGCCGCGCAACGCGTCGAGGCCGGTGCGGGTGTAGCCCGCCACCTTGCCCAGCGCCGGATGGGCGCCGTCCTGGTACAGCGCCTTCAGGCCCGGCACCCCACAAAAAAAAGCCCCGACCAGACGGCCGGGGCTTTTTTCAGGTTGAAAGAATAGCTCGGAGACAGTGCAGGCAAACGCTTATTGCAGCACCACTTTGCGGGTCAGCACGTCGGGGCCGGCCTGCACGCGCAGCGTGTAGAGGCCCGCCGCCAAGCCGCGGGTCGACACCGACTGCTCGCCGGTGCCGGCCAGGGGCTGGTGTTTCACCACCTGGCCCAGGGTATTCAGCAGCTGCACCGTGCCCGTGCCGGCCATGCCCGTGGCCAGGCGCAGCGTGAGTTCGCCGGTGGCGCTGGGGTTGGGGTACACCGAGAGGGCCGCGCTGAGGCTGTTGCGCGCAGCCAACGGTCCCCTCACAACGATAGTAAATGGGCCGGGCGTGTCGGAAGCGCCAAAGCCACTCACGGCCACGTAATAACGTTGACCCACTGCAAGGCCGGACATATTCACTTGACCCACGCTGGTATTTGCACTCCCACTACCTTGGCATGTCACCAGCACGAACGGCCCCGTTGCACAATCGGCCGCTGTGAACACGCGCACCGTGCCCGCGGGCGCTCCGGTCAGCAGGAGGCTGATGTCGGCAATGTTGGCCGTGAAGGTAAACCACACGTCGCGGGGCAGGTTGCCGCCGCCGCAGGCCGGCAACACAATGCCGGGCTGGGTGCTGGTACTCGCGCCGCTATTTGAGGACAAAACGGGCGCGAGGCCAAAGGCCAGTTGTACCGCACCGCAGGGCTCGTCGTTGGGCGGCGTGGGCTGGTCGAAGGTGAGTGTCTGGGTGTTGTTGCTGGCGTTGCCGTCGGGGTTGCCGTTGGGCAGGCTGGCCGTCACGCTCAGGGTGTTGGTGCCGCTCACGCTCACGTTGGCGCCCTGCGTGAAGCTCAGCTGCTGGCTGGCGCCGGTGGCCAGCGAAAGGCCCGTGAAGGTTTGCGACACGGGCGCGGCGCCGTTGAGGCTATAGGCCAGCGTGACGGACGTGAGCGGGCCCACGCCGTTGTTGCGAATGGTGACGCGCACGGGGTTCACGCCGGGCACGGCCACGGCCGTGGGCGAGTCGATGCTCACGAGGGCCACGTCGTCGGTCACGGGGGCAAACTCGTAGGCGCCCAAGTCGGGCGGCGTGGAGCGCAGCACCCCCGCAAAGTCGCGCGGCACGCGGGCCAGCGCAATGCCGGCGCCGTTGAGCGGGGCGGTGGTGGGCTGCAGGTTGCCCTGGGCCAGGTTGGCAAAGCGGGGCTCGGCCTGCACGCTGTTCTGGTCGTAGGCGTTGCCGTTGGCGGTGCGCCAGTCCGAGAGGGCCACGTAGTTGGTGGTGCCGTAGCGGCCCGTGAAGTAGAGCGCGCCGGTGCCCACGTACAGGTCGTTGTAGTTCGACACGATGGTTGAAGTCGTCGTCGCAAAATACAGCGCGTACTTGCTGCCCGTGCCGCCGGTGCGCGTCACGCTCACCAGGTTGTTGCGGAAGTCGATGCCCGTGGCCAGCGTGGTTTGGTAAAAGCCGTAGGTGGTCTGAGTGGCGCCGCCCGAGGCATTATCCAGCGAAATCGTGTTGTGATAATAGCGGGCGAAGTCGGAGCCCGTGTTGTAGATGCCGTACAGCGTGCCCGAGCCGGTGAAGTTGTACACGAGGTTATTCACCGCGTCGTTCTCGGTCCCCGCCGTGCCATCGGCCGCCGTGAAATACAGGCCGTAGCCCGTGCCGGTGTCGCTGGGGCTGCCCGTAAAGGGGTCGTGGATGCGGTTGCGCTCAATGGCCGTGCTCACGCAGCCGGTCAGGTACACGCCGTAAAACGTGCTGACGTCGACGCGGGTGGTGCGGTGCACGTCGTTGCCCAGCACCTGCGCCCCGGCCTGGTTTTCCACGTCAATGCCGTAGAGGTAAAAGTCCCGCACTTCGTTGCCCGTGATGCGCAGGCCGGTGGTCCGGCTCGTGGTGCTCGTGCCCGTGACAATGACGCAGTAGTAGCCGCCGCTGAGCACGTTGTTCTCGATGCGCAGGTTGCGCGCGTCACCGGCCGAAGTGCCGGACGCCACGCCGCCGCTGGCCGCAATGGCGGCATCGGCCGTGGTCGAAGTGGCCGTGGCCGGGCCCATCACCATGCAGTTGGCCACGCGGTTGTTGTTGGCCGCCCCCACCAGCAGCACGCCAATGCCGTAGGTGGTGCCCGCCGAGGCGTCGATGGTCAGGTTTTGCAGGGTGATGTAGTCCGTCCCGTTCAGCAGCACGGCCGCCGGTTGGGCCGAGGTGCCGGTGTAGCGCAGGGTTTGCTTGGCGGTGCCGCCGTCCACCACGATGGTGTCCGTGGCCGTCGCGCCCGTTACCTGGCCCAGCGCAAACTGCTCCGTGTACGGCCCGTTCAGCACGTTGAAGCGCACGCTGGCAGCAATGCCGCCCGAGTTGAGCGCCGCGGCCGCCTCCGTGAAGCTGGCAAAGTTGGTACCGCCCGTGGGCTGGCTTTTGTTGATGGTGTAGGTGCCGGCCAGGGCCGTGTACAGCGTCAGGGTCTGGGTGTTGTTGCCGGGGTTGGCGTCGGTGCTGCCGTTGGGCAGGCTGGCCGTCACGGCCAGCACGTTGGCGCCCGTCACGATGGTGGCCGGGGTGGTGAACGACACGGCGCGGGTGGTGCCGGGGGCCACGCCGCCAGCCAAGGTAAAGGTCTGGGCCACCGGCGTGCCGCCGTTCAGCGTGTACTCCAGCCGCACCGAGTTCAGGGCCACGGCGCCGTTGTTGCGAAGCGTCACCGTCACGGTGCGGGCACCGGGCGCCACGGGCGCCGTGGGCGAGTCGATGCTTTCCACCGCCACGTCGTTGCTGGCCGGCGTGAATTCGTAGGCGCCCATGTCGGGGGCCGTGGTGCTGCGCAGGGCGTTGGCAAAATCGCGCGGCACGCGGGCCAGGGGCGTAGCCGTGCCGTTGAGGGGGCTGGCCGAGGGCACCAGGGTCGGGCTTACAAACTCGGGGTTTACCTGCACGCTGTTCTGGTCGTAGACGCCGCCGTTGGCGGTGCGCCAGTTGGCTAGAGTGGCGTAGTCGGTGGTGCCGTAGGTGCCGGTCACGTAGCCGGTGCCGCTGCCCACGTACAGGTCGTTGTAGTTCGAGGCAATGGTCGACGTGGCGGTGACGAAGGCCAGGGCGGTTTTATCGCCCGAGCCGCCGGTGCGCGTCACGCTTATTACGTTGTTGCGCAGCTCAATCCCCGTGGCCAAAGTCGTCTGGTAAAAGCCGTAGGTGGTTTGGGTAGCGCCGGTGGCTGCTTGGTTATCCAGCGAAATTGTATTGTGATAGTACCGGACGTAGTCTGCGCTGGTGTTGTACAGGCCGTATTCAGTCCCCGCGCCGTTGAAGTTGTAGACGAGGTTATTCACCACGTCATTCTCCGCGCCGGCCGTCGCATCGCCCGAGAAGTAGATGCCGTAGGCCGCTCCCGTGGCCGCCGTATTGCCCGTGAACGGGTCGTGAATGCGGTTGCGCTCCACGGCCGCGCTGGCGGTGCCCACCAGGTACACGCCGTAGAAGGCCCCCACGGTGGCGCGGGAGCTGCGGTGCACGTTGTTATTGAGCACGCGGGGCCCGCTGGAATTCTCCACGTCGAGGCCGTAGACATAAAAGTCGCGGATTTCGTTGCCCGTCACCCGAACGCCCGTGGTTCGGGCCGTTGTGCTGGTGCCGGTCAGAATCAGGCAGTAGTAGCCGCCACTGAGCACGTTGTTCTCGATGCGCAGGTTGTTGGCGTCGCCCGCTGAACTGGCCGAGGTCACGGTGCCGCTGGCCGCAATGGCGGCGTTGGCCGTGGTCGAGGTAGCGCCGGTGGTGCCCATCACCGCACAGTTGGCCACACGGTTGTTGTTGGCCGCGCCCACCAAGTGCACGCCGATGCCATAGGTAGCACCTGTCGCCACGTCAATGGTCAGGTTTCGAAGGGTCACGTAGTCGGTGCCGTTCAGCAGCACGGCGGCGGGCTGGGCGCTGGTGCCGGTGTAGCTCAGCGTTTGCTTGCTGGCGCCGCCGTCCACCACAATGGTATCGGTGGCGCTCACGCCCGTCACCTGGCCCAGTGCAAACTGCTCATTATACGGCCCGTTCAGCACGTTGAAGCGCACGCTGGCCGAAATGCCCGACGTGTTGAGCGCCGTAGCCGCCGCCGTAAAACTGGCGAAGTTGGTGCCGCCCGTGGGCTGGGTTTTGTCGATGGTGTAGGTGCCGGCCAGCTGCGCCATGGCGCTGGTACCGGTCAGCAACACCAGCCCCGCCGCCAGCCCGCCGAGGCGGAAAAGCAAGCGGTTGGCTTTAGGCGTTGAAGTTTGTAGTCGAGTAGCTCTACTCATCAGAAGGGAGGGAATGGTGGAAGAATGGATAAGCGGCAGAAAGGAAGCGCATTGCGGATTTTTCAAAATCCTCCACCATAGTTACACACTTATTGTCAAACTCTCAATTTAACCGAATTTTAATCTCATTTTAATAATCATATGCTTGCCGGCTTAAGTAGCGAGGTTCGCAACTTTTTCTTCATCTTCCGAAAATCATTCGGGCACAAATTCATTTTTTTGCCAAAAATTCAATTCCAACACAATTTTGGCTTTGACATTTTTTTATAAATCGGCCAGTTCATCGGCCGTTTGCATCAGCAGTTTCACTGTTCATCACCGCCAAAAAGAAAGCCCCGACTATACAGGCGGGGTTTTCTTTTTGGCGGGAAAACGGGGCCCTCGCGTGCACCCTGAACAGGTGCGCCCCTAGCTTACTCCTTCACGAAGCGCTGGTGCGTGGTGCCGCTGCCGTCGCTCACGGTGAGCAGGTAGATGCCCGCGCGCAGTTCCGAAATATTCAGCTGGCCGTTGTCGAACGACAGGCCCTTCACCTCGCTGCCGCGCAGGTCGAACACGCGCACCGTAAACGGCTGCTCCGGGTCGGCGTTCAGGGGGCGGGCAATGGCCAGCACGTCGGTGGCAGGGTTCGGGTAGAGCGTGTACTGGTCGGGGGCGCCGCTGCCGCTGGCCTGGCGGGCCGTGCTGCCGTCGGTGCGGGCGGTGCCGCCCGTCACGTTGAGGGTGTAGTCCTCGGTTTCGCCGTAGCTGTAGCTGCCGCAGCTGGTGGTGCCCGAATTGTCGCTCAGCACCACGCGCAGGCGGGTGGCGCCGGTTTTGGCCGTGGCCGGCACCGTGAAGGTACCGGTGCGCGTGGCGCTGCTGGCACTGCCGACGGCGTTTACCAGCAGCTCGCCGGCGTCGGTGAACACGCCGTTCTGGTTCCAGTCGGCGTATACTTTCACGTATTCCGTGTAGGTGGAAGAAGTCGCGAACCCAGCCGAGAAGCTGATGGTCTGCGACGAGCCGGCGGCCACGCTGGTGCTCAGGGCCGTGCCGTTGTAGTAGCCCCCATCGGCCCCCGACGCCCGGCTGATGCTGCCCAGCTGCACCAGGTCGAGGTATTCGTAGGCCACGCTGCTGCCCTTGCTGGCGCAGTAGGTGATGGTGGTGGGCGGCGTGGTGGTGCCGCCGGGCGCCACGCCGCCCTGCGAAGTGAGCAGGCTGGCGCGGGCGCCGCCGGTGGCAAACAGGGCATTCATGCGGGAGCTCTGGCCCGTCGAGAACATGAACATGGCCGCGTCGTCCACGTAGTCCATGTAGTTCATGAACATGTCGCCGTTGGGCCCGTTCGAGCACGACACGTGCGGAAACACCGGCTTGCCGTAGTTTTCGGCGCCCTGGTTGGGGGTGTCGCTCACGTTGTCGGTGCCGGTGCAGGCGCCGTTGTCGTCGCCCCAGATGTGGTTCAGGTTCAGCCAGTGGCCCACTTCGTGGCTGGCGGTGCGGCCCAGGTTGAAGGGCGCGGTCACGGTGCCGGTGCGGCCAAAATACACGGGCGAAATCACCACGCCGTCGGTAGACGCCGCGCCGCCCGGAAACTGGGCGTAGCCCAGAATGCCGCCCCCGATGGTGCCCACCCACAGGTTCAGGTATTGCCCGGAAGGCCAGGCGTTGAGGCCGCCGGTAGTGGTGCTCTTAATCTTGTCGGCGGTGCCCCAGCTTGTCACGGTGCTGCTCTTGCGCTCGATGCCCGTGGTGGCCTGGCCGCTGGGGTTGCGCTTGGCCAGCGTGAACTGAATGCCCACGTCGGCCACCTGGCCGGCAAAGGCGCTGGGGGTTTTGGTGTAGTCGGCGTTCAGCTTGTGGTAGTCTTCGTTCAGCACGTCAATCTGCGACTGAATCTGGGCATCGGAGATGTTTTCCGATGCGCTGCTGTAGAGCACGTGCACCACCACCGGAATGGTGACCGTGATGGCCGAGGTGCGCTGCTGGGCACCGGCCGCTTTGTTGGCCGCAAACTGCACCGCCTGGTTGTTGATGGCGGCCATGCGCTGGGCCAGGCCGGGGTCGGCGGCCAGCTGCGCCTGCAGCACGTCGTCGGTGGCGCAGGTGCGGCGAGGAGGTGTTTGGGCAAAGGCCGGGGTAGCGGCCGCTGCCAAGCCCAAAAAGCTAAGGGCAACTGCGTAAACGTTTCTTTTCATGTAGAAGATGTGGGTTTGTGGAAGTAAAAATTACGGTGGCAATCTATTTATAATTTTGCGAAAATGGCAACACAATTCTGTCATTTATCCCAAAATTGGCAATTAATTCGACTATTCAATCAATAATTAGAACATTTTCTAATATTTTCACCAAAAGTTCATTCAACAAACGATTCCGGAAGCCTGTAAAAGAAAAGAGCCGCCCACCGGGCGGCTCTTTTATGGGCCAGAAACCACAACGCCCTGCCCGATTCGGGCAGGGCGTTGGGCTTATCGGCGCGGCTGAAATCTACTCTTTCTCGAAGCGCTGACGCGACGTGTTCACGCCGTCGCTGATGCTGATGTAGTAAAGGCCCTTGGGGAGGGCGCTGGTTTGCAGCGTGCCCTGGCCGTTGTAGCGGGCCTGGGTCATTTCGTGGCCGCTCATGTTGTACACACGCACGGCGTAGCGGGCGGCGTCGGTGCCGGCGGGCAGCGTCAGGCTCACGGCGTCGCGGCCCGGATTGGGGTATACCGTGGTGGGGGCCACCGCGGCCGTCTGCCGCAGCACGCCGCTAGCCCTGGCAAAGCTGGAACGGGCCCCACCGGCATCGAACACGGCCGTCATGCGAGCGGCCTGGCCCTGCGAGAACATGAACATGCACCGGTCGTCGGTGTAGTCCATGTAGTTCATGAACATGTCGCCGCCCGTCGCGGCGTTGGTGCACGAGGACTTACCGGCCGCCGGGCAACCGTAATTCTCGGCGCCTTGGAGGGGGGTATCGGTCACAAGGTCGTCGCCGGTACAGGCGCCGCCGTCATCGCCCCAAATGTGGCGCAGGTTCATCCAGTGGCCTACTTCGTGGGTGGCGGTGCGGCCCAGGTCGTAGGTGGTGGTGAAGGTGCCCGTGGTGCCGGTCGGCATTTTGGCACGGCTGCCGAAGGCCGAGTACAGAATCACGACGCCGTCGGTGGCGGGGGCGCCGCCGGGGAACTGGGCGTAGCCCAGCAGGCCCTGGCCCAGGTTACACGCCCACAGGTTGAGGTACTTGGTGGCGTCCCAGGCGTCGTCGCCGCCGCGCTTGGAGTTCTTCACCGCATCGTTGGTGCTCCAGGAGCGGGTTTTGGTGAACTTGTGCACGATGCCGCCGGGGGCCAGCACAAAGCGCACGGGCGTGGCGGCGGCCAGGCTCGAGTACGAATAGGTCTTGTTGGCGTCGGCGTTGAGCTTCTGGAAGTCTTCGTTCAGCACGTCAATCTGCGTCTGTACTTGAGCATCGGAGATGTTTTCGGCCGCTGTGTTGTAGAGCACGTGCACCACCACCGGAATGACCACCGCGCCGCTGAGCACCGAGGAAGTGCCCGTGGTGGAACCGCCGGTGGCGCCTCCGCCGTTGCGCTGGGCCGCAGCCCGCGCGGCCACGAAGCGCTGCGTCTGGGCTTCGATGGCGTCCATGCGGCGGGCCAGGGCGGGGTCGGCGGCCAGTTGGGCCTGCAGCACGTCGTGGGCGGCGCAGGAGCGGCGCAGGACGACGGGAGTGGCGTCGTCGTTGGTGGACTGGGCAGCACGCGATGCAACGTTCTGCGCCAGCAAAGTGCCTGCGCTGCCCAAAAGGGCCAGCGCGGAGAGGTAAGCCTTTTTCATGTAGTTGTGGAAAATATGTGGAGGGAAAGGAGTGGAAGAATGGTGACTTCGAATTGCCAAACTAGGGATTTTTTCTGGCTAACCAAACGAAATCCATTAACAATTTTTGAATGGATACGCAGAATCACCAATCATAAACATGAAAATACTAACTAAAATTTGAATCCATTGAAAATCACATGCCCACAAGGGCACACCGCGCAGGTAGCGGGAAGCAGGCGTAGGTGCCAAATCTTATACCGCCTCCGAGGCAAAAAATCGACAGCCCCGGCGGCTCATTCTGGCAATGAGCCGCCGGGGCTGTCGGGACAGGGAGTCGGGCAGGTAGCTTAGAAAAGAAAGTCGAAGCCCACGAAGACCAGCTTCTCCTCCCCTATCGAGTAGGTGGCGTTGATGACGGCCTGCTTGAGAATGTCGACGTAGACACCGCCGCCGAAACCGCTGTGCAGGGCCGAGAGGCCGGAGCGGGTGTCGTTGTCGGAGTACACGCGGCCGAAGTCGGCCAAGCCCAGAATGCCCAGCTTGCCGGGGAAAAGGTAGGCGTTGAAGGACAGCAGCTGCAGGCGGGCCTCGAAGTTGCCGTACACGCTGCTGCGGCCCGAGTAGCGGGTGCGGCGGTAGCCGCGCAGGTTGGTGGTGCCGCCCAGCGTGTTGGCCTGGTAGAAGCGGTAGTCGCCCAGGTTGTGGGCCACGCCCAGGCGGCCGGCGTAGGTGATTTGGAAGGGCAGGTTGGGCGTGAGGTAGGCCCGGATTTCAGAGGTCAGGCGGCCGTAGTTCAGCCGCTCGCCGTTGAGCTGGTGGTTGTACTGGAACTCGTTGTACCAGCGAATGCCGATGCGCGGGTTTTTGGGCGAGGAGCTGGCGTCGAGGTTGAGGTAGAGCAAGCCGCCGAGGTACTGGTTCACCTGGAAATCGGAGGCCCGAATGCCGAAGTGCCGGTTTTCGTAGGTCACGTCGCCGCCGCGGGTCAGGCTGTCTTTGATGACCGAGCCGATGGGGTCGCGCTCTACGCGGAACTGCTCGTAGCGCGGGCCCACGCCCAGCTTGAGGAAGCTGAACAGGTTGCGCTCGAGGGTGGGCGCGAAGGTGAAGCTGTTGAAGCGCACGCGGTAGGCCGAATTCACGGTGCGCACCGTGACGCGGCCGCGGTTGGCGTCTTCGGTGGCCAGGTTGGCGGTGTTGTTGCCGATGCCGAAGAAGTTGTAGAGCAGCTGCGGGCCGTAATACTGCGACACGATGCGCAGGTCGTACTTCCCAAACATGCGCGTGAACTGCCCCGTGTACTTGATGTTGAAGGCGTCGCGGGCCGGGGCGAAATTGGCCACCAGACTTTGCTCCGACGAGAAGGGCTCGCGGCGGAAGCCGTAGCGGCGGTGCGTGATACCGCCGCCCAGCAGCAGGCCATCGTCGATGTTGTAGCCGAAGAACAGGGCCGGGCCGGTGTAATTCAGGCGGTAGTCTTTCAGGTCGAAGCGCTTGGGGTGGTCGTAGCGGCTCACGTCCACGCCGGGCTCCAGGCGAAGGCGGGCCTCCTTGCCCACGTTGATGACGTTGCCGGTATCGGCGTCGTACACCTGGGTTTTGTGCAGGAAGCCGCCCACGTGGCTCACGTCGCGGATGGTGTCGCGCTGGGTACCCCCAATCACGCGCACCTTCACCGACTTGCTGGCGTCGCCCTTCACCAGGTAGGTATCGTTGCCGCTGATGCCGTAGAGGCGCAGTTCGTCGGTGATGCCGTACTCCACGGTGCGGTCGAAGAGCACCTTGGTCACCTTGCCTTCCTTCGTGATTTTGCGCACCGTCACGTGCACGTTGCCGTTGGGCAGGCGGTCCACCACAAACTGCTCGTTTTTCTGGGTGCCGCGCACTTCCACAATGTCGGCCACCACGTCGGCGTACTTGGCGGCCACGTCGGGCAGCAGGTCGCGCCGGCTTTTCAGCTTGGCCATGATTTCTTTGGCGTGCAGGTCATATATCTCCTTGGGCCACTTGTCGCGGAAGGCTTTTTCAATCACCTCGTCCGTGAGGTGCTCCTTCATGTACTGGGCCTGGGCCACCCACTGCTCGCGGCTCACGCTGCTCAGGAAAGTGCGGTCGTTGCTGAGGGCCGTCTGGTTCAAGCCCTTGTAGTCGGCGTAGTCGTAGCCGAAGTTCTGGAAGTTGCGCACCGCAAACTTGCGGCTGATGAGGAAGGGCAGCACGCCGTCGCCTTTGAAGAAGGCAATGTCGCGGTCTTCGGGCACGGCCGTGAAGGTGCGGTCGCCGTCCTTGTCTTTCACCTCGGCCCAGCGCCATTGGTCCTCGTGCCGGTCCCAGTCGCCTATCCACATGTCGAACAGGCGCGAACGGGCAAAGGCCACGGCGTCAATCTTGTTGTCGTTGTCTTCGAGCAGACGCTCCAGCATCTTGTCGGTGCCCACTAGGTTTTTGGCGTAGCCCAGGCTGGCCACGTTGCTCTGGTCGTCCTTGGCGTCTTCCTCAATGGCGGCGGGCTTGTTGGAAAACGCGCTGTAGTACTGGCCCAGCAGGGGGTCCTGCGGAATGTAGACCGGCTCGGGGTTGGTGTGCAGAATGCCGGCCGCCGTGCCCAGCGGCGGCAGCACAAACGAAGCGTACGGGTGCTGGGCCGAAATCTGGTCCTGCAAAATGTCTTTGGCAAAGCCCGTGCGCAGGGCCTCGGGCAGCACCGCGGCGGGGTCTTTGTCGATGCCGCGCAGCGAGAAGTTGTGGCCGGCTTCGTTGCGCACTTTCAGCGAGGCGGTTTGCTTGCCGCCGCCGGTTTTGTAGGGCACCAGGCCGCCTTTGTCGTTGGCCAAGTCCAGCAGGCGGAACTTCACGGGCGTGGCCCACTCCTTGCGGTAGTGCTCGCCCAGCAGCCAGTTGTGGAAGCCGCCGTGCTTGTTGTAGCCGGGATTGATGGCCACCACCACGCTGCTGTCGCGGAAGTCGGGGCGCTTGGCGGGCACGGGCTGGGCTTGCACGTCCTGCTCGTTCTTTTTCTTCTGCTTATCGAGCGGCGTCATCGGCGCGGCCTCGGTAGAAGCCACGCCCTGCGTGGTTTTGGCGTAGAGCGGCGTGCGGAACACGAGGCGGGCCTTCTCGCCGTTGCCCTGCGGGATGAAGTACTCCGTCCACACCTGGCCGTCGTCGTAGTAGTTCACGCGGGCCCAGCCCTTTTCCTTGTCCGAAAACAGGGCATCGCCGGCGTCGCCGGGCTTCACGTGCTGGGTTTTGCAACCCGAGCCGCTCACGATGAGGTGGGTGGCGCCCTCCTTGAAGTACTGCAGGTTGTGCTCGTGCCCGGCCGCGTAAATGATGTTGGGGTACTTGTTGAAAATGTCCATCAGGCCCTTCTTGTAGGCCTGGTAGGCCGGGTAGGCCAAGTCCTGGCTCACCCCGCCGTATTTGCGGGCAAAGGGGTAGATGGACCCGATGATGGGCAACGGCAGAAACGCGTACTTGTACACGATGCTGAGCGGGAAAATGTGGTCGCCCAGGGTGAAGTAGCCGCCGTGAATGCCGTCGGAAAACAGCGGGTGGTGGCCCACCACCATGATGTTTTTGTCCTTGTTGCGGGCAATGATGTCCTCCAGCTGGGCCATGAAGTCGGTTTCGTCTTCCACGCCGCAGCCGCCGTCGGCGCCGTAGGGCCGCTCGCTCTGCTTGGTCAGAAACCACTGCGAGTTGATGGTGATGAGCACCAAATCGTCCTGCAGGCGGATTTCGTAGGGGCCGGGGCAGCCGTTACTGGGCGTGATGAAATCGCCGCTGTAGCCGAAAGCGGCCGAGTCCTGGGCCATGTAGTTTTCGGCGAAGCGCTGCTCGCGCAGCACCTGCTCCAGGCCGCCGGTGAGGCCCTGCTTCCAGTCGTGGTTGCCGGGTATCATGTACTTCTCGCCTTTGTAGTCGCGCAGCACGTCAATCTGGTCGGCCAGGCGGCGCTCGGCTTCCTTGCGGTCGTAGGCGCCTTCCTCGGGCATGCCGTACTCATACACGTTGTCGCCGAGGTAAATGGTGGTGCTCTTGGCGCCGGCTTCCATGATTTTTTTGCGCAGGAAGTTCAGCGAAGGCTCGCCGCCGTTTTCTTTGGCAATGGGCTTGCCCACGTCGCCAATCAGAAAAACAGTGTAGCGAATGCGGGTGCTGTCGGGCGGGGTTTTGGTTTTCCAGTCGAGGCCGCCGCGGCGGTAATTGGGGCGCGAAACGTGGGGGTTTTGCGACGATTCGCCCTGGGCCAAAGCACGCGAGTGAAACGCCAAAAGGGCGCCGAGCAGCAACAGCGCGGAGCGAAAGCGAAAAAATGGGGGCATAAAGCAGAAAAAGGGCCGAGCATCAAGGCTCGCCGCGGGGTACTGTTAAGGTAAACGAAGCGCCGGCTGCCCACGTACTGGCACGAACCTGCAGCCGGCGCGCTAGGGCCCGTTACGCAAAGCGCGGCCGTGCGGTTAGGCTGGCCTATTTAACTTACGCCCGGCGCTTCGCGTTGAAAGCCGGCGAGCCCGCCGGAATGAGCCGGCCGCTGCTTCGCTAGTCATGAAAGAAAGTACCCCCGAAACCGTTGCCGCCGCCCCGGCCACGGACCCCGCCCCGCCCGAAGCCGCCCTCGCCGCCGAAGCCGCCGACAAGCCCGCCAAGGCCAAGGCCTCGGCGTTGGTGAAGGACGCCCAGGCTTACGTCACCGACCTGTTTGCCCAGGAGCTGCAAGCCAAGCTCACCTACCATTCCCTGCGCCACACCGAGGCCGTGGTGAAGGAATGCCGCGTGCTGGCCCCGGCCGCCGGCCTCTCGCCCGAAGACACCGAGGCCCTGCTGCTGGCCGCCTGGTTTCACGACACCGGCTACCTCGACGTGTACGAGGGCCACGAGTTCCGCAGCATGGAGCGGGCCGGCGCCTGGCTGGCCGAGCACGGCGTGCCCGCCGAGCGGGTGCAGCTGGTGAAAGACCTCATCAAGGTGACGCACCGCGACTACGCGCCCGAAACCGAGCTGCAGCAGCTGCTGGTAGACGCCGACATGAGCAACCTGGCGCGCGACGACTTCCGCAGCAGCGCCGAGCTGCTGCGCACCGAGTGGGAGCTGGTGCTGGGCCAAACCTACACCAACCCGGAGTGGGCCGAACTGCAGCTCAACTTCATGCTGAGCCACAAGTACCACTCCGATGCGGGCAAGGAGCGCTACAAAAAGGCGTTTAAGGACAACCTCGACGAGCAGCGCGACGCCTTAAAAAAGACCGAGAAAAAGAAGAAAAAGAAGGAGAAGGAAAAGAACGAAACCTTCGCCGAGCCCAAACGCGGCATCGAAACGATGTTTCGCACCATGTACTCGAACCACATGAAGCTGAGCGACATGGCCGACAAAAAGGCCAGCATGATGATTCAGCTCAACGCCGTGCTCATGTCGGTCATCATCACCTACCTGGGCGCCAAAATGGGCAAGGCCGGCGCGCTGGGCCCCATGATGAGCGGCAACCCCGTGCTGGGCATCCCGATGGGCATTCTGCTGGTCACGGCTCTGGGCTCGGTCATCACGGCCATTCTCTCGGCCCAGCCCGACGTGACGAGCTTTGCCTGGCTGAAAAAAAGCCCCCAGATTGCCACAAACCGCCGCGTCAACCTGCTGTTCTTCGGCCAGTTCACCAAGCTCAGCCTCGACAACTTCCAGGGCGGCATGCGCGAGCTGATGCGGCAGAAAGACATGCTCTACAACAACATGGTGACGGACATCTACTACCTGGGCGAGGTGCTCACCCGCAAATACCGCTTGTTGCGCACCAGCTACACCATCTTCATGGTGGGGCTGATTTTGACGGCGCTCTCGTTCGGCATCGCGCTGCTGTATAAGATGTAGGGGGCGGCGCCCGTTCTTACCTTTGTGCTGCGGCTGCGTAGTTCAACGGATAGAATAGGCGTTTCCTAAACGCTTGATATGGGTTCGATTCCCGTCGCGGCTACACTGTCCAAAAACCCGCTTTGCTGTGCGCAGAGCGGGTTTTTTAGTGCTCATGCCCCACGCCTTCAGCTTCTGCAGCGGTCAGAGCAATGGCGGATAACAGGCCGTGGTCAAATTCCCAATGATGGTTAGGACACAGCGCCACTAGATTATCCAACGCATTTACGTTCGCGACGGAATCTGTTGGCGCAAATCCGTTTATTGGCTTGATGTGGCACACTTCGTAATGAGTATCGTAGCCACACACCGCGCACGCTTTGGGGCGGCTTGATTTGCGATAGGCCAACCGCGCCAAGCTGCGAATCTGAGCGGCATACTGTTGCAGCGCTTTCGCTCTAAGCTGTTGCAGCGGCACCCGTTGCCAATCAACGAAGCCGGGGTTGCAGCTGTCGCAGGTGGTGCGGCGGGTTTGCAATTTAGCGCCGCAATGCTTGCATAGGCGAGTCAGCCGCTTACGGCTGGGAAATAGATGGCCATTTACTCGGTTGGCGCAGGAGCGGGAGCAGTACTTGGCATTAGGGGTGGCAGTACCGCAATGCAGGCAGTTATTCATGCCTCAAATTACCGGATATTGCTCTCCTATCCGCGCCTCTGCATGATGGATCTGAAGAACCTCCTGCCTCTGCTGCTCCTGGCCGCCGTATCGGCCGCCGCCCAAAAGCGCCCGGCTCAACCCGAAAACCTCGTGCCCTACGCGCACCCGCTGGTGGGCACCCAGAAGATGGGCCACACCTACCCCGGCGCCACCGTGCCCTTCGGCATGGTGCAGCTCTCGCCCGATACCGACACCCTCAGCTACGAGCAGAACGGCAAGTACAACCCCGACATCTACAAGTACTGCGCGGGCTACAACTACGACGACCGCACCATCGTGGGCTTCAGCCACACGCATTTCAGCGGCACGGGGCACTCCGATTTGGGCGACTTCCTGCTCATGCCCACCACCGGCCCGCTCCAGCTCAACCCCGGCACCGCCGACCGGCCCCAGAGCGGCTACCGCTCCGCCTTCTCGCACCAGAATGAGGTGGCCGAACCAGCTTACTACCGTGTGAAGCTCGACGACCACAACATCCTCGCCGAGCTCACGGCCACTACCCGCGTGGGCTTCCACCAATACACGTTTCCGGGCACCGAGCCAGCGCACATCATCCTGGATATGATGGCCGGCATCTACAACTACCCGGATAAGAACGTGTGGAGCTACGTGCGCATCGAAAACGACTCGCTCGTGACCGGCTACCGCCAAACCACCGGCTGGGGCCGCACCCGCACCGAATACTTCGCCATGCAGTTCTCGAAGCCCTTCAAAACTTACGGCGCCCGCAAATATGACCCCAAGGAAGCCTACCGCGGCTTCTGGGGCCGCTTCGACCAAACCAAAAACTGGCCCGAGCAGGCCGGCCGCCAGCTGCGCCTCTACTTCGATTTCAGCACCGTGGCGGGCGAGAAAATCAAGGTCAAATTCGCCCTCTCGCCCGTGAGCGCGGCCGGGGCGCTGGCTAATATGCGCGCCGAGCTGCCCGGCTGGAACTTCGACCAAACCCGCCGCGCCGGCCAGCAGCTCTGGCAACAGGAGCTGGCCAAAGTCATCATCCAGACGCTCAACCGGGCCGATAAGGAGAACTTCTACACGGCCCTCTATCACGCCTGCCTCAGCCCCACCGTGTACCAGGACGCCGACGGCCAGTACCGCGGCATCGACCAGCAAACCCACCGCGCCGAGGGCTTCGTGAATTACACCACCTTCTCGCTCTGGGACACTTTCCGGGCCCTGCACCCGCTCTTCAACCTCATCCAGCCCAAGCGCAACGCCGACATGGTGCAATCCATGCTGGCCCACTACGACCAGAGCGCCGAGCACATGCTGCCCGTCTGGAGCCACCACGCCAACGAAAACTGGTGCATGAGCGGCTACCACAGCGTTTCCGTGGTGGCCGATGCCGTCCTCAACGGCGCGGTGCCGCCTGCCCAGGCCGAGCGTGCCTTGGCCGCCTGCGTGGCCACCGCCCGCCACCGCTGGTACGACGGCCTGGGCGACTACATCGACCGCGGCTACGTGCCCAACGAGCGCAGCGGCACCTCCGTCTCCACCACCCTCGAATACGCCTACGACGACTGGTGCATCGCCCAGCTCGCCCAGAAACTCGGCCACGCCGACCTCTACCAGGAGTTCAGCAAGCGCGCCACCAACTGGCAAAACGTGTTCGACCCGCGCGCCAACGCCATGCGCCCGCGCCTGGCCGACGGCAGCTTCCGCCCCAAATTCGACGTGCTGAGCACCAACGGCCAGGGCTTCATCGAGGGCAACGCCTGGAACTACACCCTCGCCGTGCCCCACGACCCCGCCGGCCTCATTGCCCGCATGGGGGGCAACCGCCGCTTCGTGCCCCACCTCGATTCGCTCTTTACCATGCACCTGCCCGACTCGTTCTTCGCCGAAACCGAGGACATCACCCGCGAGGGCATCATCGGGGGCTACGTGCACGGCAACGAGCCCGCCCACCACGCCGCCTACCTCTACAACTACACCGACCAGCCCTGGAAAACCCAGGCCCAGGTCCGCAACATCCTCGCCCGCCAGTACCACCCCACCCCCGACGGCCTCGGCGGCAACGACGACTGTGGCCAGATGAGCGCCTGGTATCTCTTCTCGGCCCTCGGCTTCTACCCCGTCGCCCCCGGTTCGGGCCAGTACGCCCTCGGCAGCCCCCTCGTGCACAGCGCCGTCCTGCACCTCGAAAACGGCCAGTCCTTCACCCTCCAGGTCAAAAACCAAAGCGCCAAAAACGTCTACGTGCAGCAAGTCACCCTCAACGGGCAACAGCTAACGCAGCCGTTTCTGGCGCAGCAGGACGTGGCGAAAGGCGGCACGCTGGCGTTTGTGATGGGGGCACGGCCGGTGCGGAAATAAATTATTACCCCATCAGTGACGATTGCAACATGCTTGCCGGCTTCTTTCTCATCCCACTGACTTTATTGCTACTGGTAATTTGGGCACTAACCAGAAAAGCGCTTTTTGGCAAAGCGTTGGGATTCATCTGGCTTTCTGCCATTGCGCTTGGTGTTTTCTCAACAATTGCCCGACCCCTGTTTGAAAAGAAGGTTCTTACCCAGGAAGACTACTACGGGGAATACGTCATCGACCGTAGCTATTTCCCTGGCAAGCAGGCGGACTGGCAATACAACAATTTCCATTTCACCATCAATCCCGACAACTCCATTTATTTCTATTCAACCCCTAAGGATGGACCGGCAAAAGTGTACAGAGGATATATTTCAACTTCCGCCCCATATGGCTCTGCTCGTCTCATCGTCCACATGCCCGCGCCGACGCACCACATTCTAACCACCGACCCGACTGTTTACCGCGACGTGTGGAGCTTCTTCTTGGTGTTCAACTCGCCAAAGTTTGGCAACATGTACTTCAAAAAAGGGACGTGGAAACCGATATAGTTGTGCAAACCCATAATGAAGAGCTGACGCAGCCGTTTCTGGCGCAGCAGGACGTGGCCAAGGGCGGCACGCTGGTGTTTGTGATGGGGGCGCGGCCGATGCGGAAGTAAAGTCGATTATTATCTCCGTTATTCACTACTATGAAAACGCTGTTCTTAATAGTGCTTTTTTGTCTACCGTCTTGGTATTGCAAAGCTGATGAGCCTCGCTTTCAGACCAAGTTCAGCAGCAAGGATGGTCTGTATGAGTTGCGATTACTTGGCACCAGAAAAGACTCTGCCGCCAAGTATGCTGATGAAGTAGGAAGCGCGCTTTATCCGACTGTTAGTAAATGGGCAATGTTTGCTACACAGACGCAGCAGATGCTTTATTTTTTCGAAGACAGCAATGACAACATTGCCCTCAAAACTGCGCTAATCTCTGATAATGGAAATAGGATTGCAGTGCTAGACGACTGGAGTGCCGGAGTGCCCTTTTACAATTACGGTGTCCTCAGTTTCTATGAAAGGGGACATAAAATCAAAGAGTATGTCCTACACGACTTCTTATGTTCCTGCGGTAGTATTTCCTCATCAGTAAGCCACTTTAGTTGGTTAACGAAGTACAGATTCGCTCCTCTGACTAATTCCCTCACTATTTCAACTTACGAGTTAAATACGTTTGTATTTGACGTTACATCAGGCAACCTGCTAAGCAAAAGGCAGGATACTGCTCTTACCACCACGTCAGTTCTTGTATCTGGCCAAGTACAGAAAACATTTTCTCAGCACTACGAACTAACGGTTAGTCAACGAATGCACGGAGTAGTGCCGGAGAACGGTAAAGTTGCGTTTACCAGTCAGAAAAATCTCCGTTCTGGTAACTACTACACATTGTTAATCGATAATGGCCGACGTATCGATGCTCCTGGCCTTTACGAAGATGCCAACCTAAACAGCGGCACATTTGAATACGAGAAAAAACTCCGCCAAGAAGTAGAATCTGCAGGAGGCTTAAAGACACTAACTGCCGACCAAAAAGACTTTTTTCTAGGGATGTCAGGGTGCCCTTGATACCCTTGCTGATTTGCAGTATCAATAAAAAAGCCGCCCGCTCCCCAACCGGAAGCGGGCGGCTTCATTTCCACTCCTGCCGAAACTTACGCCTCGCTCGGTTTCTCCTTGCCGCTGCCGCCGGAGTTGATAATCTTGCGGGCCTGCGTGTAGCCGTCGTAGAGCGGGCGGTCGAGCAGCTTAAATGCTTTCATGTCCTCGTCGAGGGTGCGGAGCTCGTCCATCAGGTCGGCGAGCAGGTCTGCCAGGGCCGCGCCCAAGAGGGTGCGCTCGCTGATGGTTTTGCGCACGGCCGGCTGGACGGTGCGGGAGGTGTCGAGGGCGTCGGTCAGCGGCTCCAGGGCCTTGGGCGTGAGGCCCTGCTTGGCCAGCTCGGGCGCTACGTCGGAACGGGCCCCGCCGCCACCTGCTAGCTTTGCCGCCGCCGCGCCGCCGGCCCGCACCGGCGCCACGCAGGCCGGACGGCCCGCCCACAAGGCCTTGCGCACCAGCCGGGCCCGCATCGCCGGCGAAGGCCGGCCGGTAGCTTTTGCCCCCCGAAACCCTTCTGCTCATCATGCTCCTCGCCACCCTCCGCACCCTCTTCGCCCGCGACCTGGACAAGCTACACCAGGAAATCGGAGCCTATCAAACCGAAGAAGCTCTGTGGCGCACCGCCCCCGGCATCAGCAACTCGGCCGGCAACCTGTGCCTGCACCTGGTGGGCAACCTCAACACCTACATCGGCGCCGAGCTGGGCCGCACCGGCTACATTCGAAACCGGGAGCTGGAGTTCTCGCAGCAAGGCGTTCCGCGCACTGAGCTGGTGGCCCGCATCGATGCGACACGGGCCGTGGTAGCGGCCACCCTCGCCCGGCTGAGCGAGGAGCAGCTGCACCAGCAGTACCCCGTCGTGGTATTCGAAAGCGAGATGACCACAGGGTATTTCCTGGTTCACCTCGCCACTCACCTGGCTTACCACCTGGGCCAAATCAACTACCACCGCCGGTTGGTAGGTGCCTAAGTCCGGCCCGCCCGCGTGCGCGGGGCCGCTACTCGTTCAAGCCCTTCCCGGCCAGAATGCCCGGCGTGCATTTCTCCACCCGCGCCGCCCGCGTTTGGGCCTGCTTGGCCGCCGCAAAATGTAGCAAGTAGGCCCGTTGCCGCCCGGGCGTCAGAGCTGAGAATGCGGT
This sequence comes from Hymenobacter armeniacus, assembly GCF_014699055.1. GTDB lineage: Bacteria > Bacteroidota > Bacteroidia > Cytophagales > Hymenobacteraceae > Hymenobacter > Hymenobacter armeniacus. Next base: position 15,359 of record NZ_JACXAC010000008.1, on the reverse strand, counting down.
TTGCAGGGCCGGCATTTCGTCCAGCTTCTGCTGAAATTCTGCCGGCACGCCGTAGTCCTCACTCGGCTTGAAAGCCACTTTTTGTCCCGTCTTTTCTATATCAATGGCCTTCCGAACGTAAGCCGCCACCACGGCCTCCCGTTCCTTCACCTCCCGCGGGCTGGCAAACCGCAGCTGGCGCTGTGCCTGCGTGTTCTCCGTTTGCTGAATCAGCAAGCCCTGGGGGTCTTTCAACAAGGCCCCCTTGAGAAACAGCACCGCGCAATACTCCTTAAATGCGTGAATGATGCAGACGTTTCGCCCCTGCAGCGTGTAGCAGGGCACGCCCCACTTCAACTCTTCGGTGAGCCCGGTGGCCAGCACAACCGCGCGCAAATGCGCGAGTTCTTCGAGCCACTTGTGGTTGTTGCTGAAGTAAAAATCAACTGCGGGGTTCATGGTATTCATTGATGGACTTGCGCGAAATGGCCATTCGCCGTGTGTGCTTTCTCAGCTAGAGCCACGCTAAAATAAAGCCGCCCTCCAAATAAGCCACCCCGGCCGCCCAAGCCGCCTCCCGCCCTGCAGGCCAGGGCCCTAGCCGTCGAAACTGGCAGCGTTGAGTAAGTGGCCCAGCCATCGGTTTCGTGCCCACGGCTGCCCAATACCGGCCGCCCCTCTCAGGGCTTTTGGCCCGAGGGTCGTCGATGCTTCCAGCTATACTTTCTTCGCAAAGTGTAATTCTTACCGGATTTGATACCTGCCTTCCAAGTAGCTTGGCCCAAAATCTGCATACGTACTTCCCAGACCAGCGCCAACCCGCATATAGCCTTTTTTAGTTACTCAAGGCCCTTTATCAGCGAGCCACCTACGTATTTACCCGCCTGCTATTCGCCCAGCGCAGCGTGTTGTTCGCCGGTTCTTTCGCATAATTCGTCCTTAAAAACTCCATTTCACGCCTGGAATTCGAATCAAACCGCTACCTTTCTAACATGGAAAGCCGTTTCCGCCTTGGTCGGCATTCTTTTCTATCCTCTTTGCACCCTCCCACCGTGTCCATCGAACTAGAACTCACCGCCCCGCTGGCCCCCGTTTCGCTCGGCTCTGCCCCCCAAACGTTTCCGGCCCGCACCAGCTACGACCACGTCGTGTTGCCCGGCGATTTTCCCGACCCCACCGTCACCAAAATCGGCGACACCTACTGGGCCAGCGCCACCACCGCCGAGTGGGGCGCCATCTTCCCCATCTTCTCTTCCAAAAACCTCCTCGATTGGGAGCTGGTGGGCCACGTCTTCCCCGACCGGCAGCCCGACTGGGCCAGCTCCAACTTCTGGGCGCCCGAGTTTCACCACGAAAACGGCCGCACCTATATGTACTACACCGCCCGCAGCAAGCAGGGCGGCATGCTGTGCGTGGCCGTGGCCAGCGCCGACCGCCCCGAAGGCCCCTACCGCGACCACGGCCCCCTGGTGGGCCAGGCCGCCGGCTCCATCGACGGCTTCGCGATGCCCGACGAACACGGCGACCTTTACCTCGTCTGGAAAGAGGACGGCAACTCCTGCCACCAGGACACCCCCATCTGGGCCCAGCGCCTGAACGACGACCGCACCGCCCTCATCGGCGAAGCCACCGAGCTGTTTGCCAACGACGCTAAGTGGGAAGGCCCCCTCGTGGAAGGCTCGGCCCTGGTGCGCCACAACGGCTGGTTCTACCACTTTTTTGCCGGCAACAGCTGCTGCGGCAAGGGCTGCAACTACGCCACCGGCGTGGCCCGGTCGCGCTCCCTGCTGGGGCCTTGGGAGAAGCACGAGCAAAACCCCATCCTCGACCGCAACGACGTGTGGAAGTGCCCCGGCCACGGCACCGTGACCGAAATGGACGGCCGCTGGTTCCTGCTGCACCACGCCTACCTGGCCGACAGCCACGAGTTCGTGGGCCGCCAGGGCTTGCTTTCTGAGTTCACCTGGAACGAGCAGGAGTGGCCCGAGTTTGTGAACCGCAGCCCCCAGGCCGCCCCCCTCACCGACGTGGCCCGCCTGAACGTGGCCGACGAGTTTGAAGGCGACCAGCTGGGCTTGGAGTGGCAGTGGCCCATCAGCGCCCCCAAGCCCGCCACCGAACTGCGCGGCGGCCAGCTGCATCTCGCCGCCGGCGCCTCGCGCCTGGGCAACCTGGTGGCCCGCCGCACCCACGTGGCCACCTACAAAGCCGCCACCACCCTCGATTTCGCCGCCCTGCCCGCCGACACCTACGCCGGCATCGCCGCCGTGGGCGACCCCTACAACGCCCTCGCCCTCATGGCCGGCAACGGCCAGGTGCAAATCTGGCACGTGAAGAGCGGTCTGCAGCAGTGCCTCGCTCAGGTCTTCCTCGACGCGCCCTGTGACACGCTCAGCCTGCGCCTCGAAGTGTGGGGCGGCCAGCGCTACCGCTTCGCCTTCAGCACCGACGGCGCCACTTGGCAGCCCCTGCCCACCGAGAGCTTCTCGCTCAATGGCACCTACCTTCCGCCCTGGGACCGCGGCGTGCGCGTGGCCCTGGTGGCCCAGGGCGCCGAAGGCAACACGGCGGCGTTCAACAATTTGATTATCCGCAACAAGCGGTAGGCAACCATGCCATGCAAAAAGCCCGGCTGTCCTCACGGATGGCCGGGCTTTTTCGTGTGCGTCGTTGGTGTAGAGACGCGTATTCGCGTCTCGTCGTTGAACGGCCGGGACTGCGCCGTTTGGGTATCGTTCAAGCGTTATCGTTCAACGTTGAGACGCGAATACGCGTCTCTACCCCTGCCCGAAAACAGCAACGCCCGGCACATCGGTGTCGGGCGTTACTGTTTATTCAATATGGCGGCTACTAGCGACGGTGCTTCTTCGATTTGCTTTTCGACTTGGAAGGCGAACTCTTTTTAGCGGAAGACTTGTGCGAGGTGCTCTTTTTGGAAGAAGCCTTGCTCTTGCTGCTCTTCGATTTCGACTTGCTGGACTTGGCGTGCGACTCCGACTTGGCCTTGTGCTTGGATTTGCTCGACTTGCTCTTGCTGCTCGACGACGACTTGTGGGATTTCGACTTGCTTGACTTGCTCGACTTGCTGCTGTGCGACGACTTATGCGACGACTTGTGCGACTTCGACTTGCTGCTGTGGCTGCGCGAGGAGTGGCGGGCGGCGCGGCGGGCTTCGGCGCGGGCCTCGGCCCGGGCTTCTTCGCGGGCTTCTTCGCGGCGGGCGGCGGCGCGGCGGGCGGCCAGGGCCTCGGCGTGGCGGGCCTCGTAGCTGCGGGCGGTGCGGGCCGTGAGGGTGGCTTCTTCGCCGGCTTCCTCGTTATGGGCGGTGGCGTCGGTTTCGGGCGAGGCGGTGCTTTCGTCGGCGGCAGCCTTGGGCGCTTCGGCCACTATTTTCTTCCGGCGCACCGGCATCAGGAAGTCTCGCTCGGCGCGCTCGCGCAGGCTCAGGTTTTCCTCACCGGGAAGCTTCGTGACGGGGGTTTGAACGCCATTTTGGGCTTGGGCGCTGCCCCACGTGAGCAGCAGCGAAAGGAAGACAAATAGGTGTTTCATAAACGAATAACGTAATTTCAACGGAAGACAAAGCTACACCGCACCCCGGTTAAATGCAAGGCCATAGTGGTTTTAAACGCGGTGAAGCCCCTTTCTGCGTTCCAACGGCCTATTTCGCCCGATTAACGGACTGAGGAGCTATTCGAACCCGCATGCCGGCCGAATGCGCCGAAAACTCCGGCGCGTAGAGGCACTGCACCTGGCTGAGCCCGCCCGAAAAGTCGCCCGCCTGGCTCACCCGCAGCCGGTACTCGAACACGTGTGTGCCGCGCGGCACGGCGCCCAGAAAGAAGTTGGTGGCCGCGTCGCGCGGCGACTCATAATAGCCCAGTCCGTTCTGGTAGCGGTAGCCGCTGAGCTGGCCAATAGGCTCCAGACCGGCGGCGCGCTGGTCTTTCAGGTGCACGTATTCCAGCTCGCGGTCGGTGCGCATCACCAGGCGCACCACCAGCACGTCGCCCACGGCCAGGGGCGCGGCGGCCGTGAGCTTTTCCAGCTGCGGCCCGCCCGCCGACGACACTTCGCGGTAGAGCTGGCGCTCCAGGCTGAGCGGCGTGGCGGCGGGCGTCACCTTGTCGAGGTCTTCGAAGTACTGCCAGTAGAGGGCGCCCCAGGCCACGCCGGCGTCGGGCTTGGCCACCGTGACTTTGCCCTGCGCGGGCAGCACCGCGGCCGCCAGCCAGCTGGTTTTGAAGTAGCCGGTGCCGGCCTGGGCCGCTTCGGGCTTGAGTGCCTGGCCGCCCACCGTCACTTGCAGCGGCTGGGCGGGCGCCAGCCAGTCGGAGCCGCGCAGCAGCAGGGCGTAGCAGGCGTCGGCGGTGGCGCGGGTGCTTTCCCAGCTGTGGGTTTGCTTTTGCTTGAGCAGCCACAGCTTCAGCTCGTCCACGGATTGTTGGTCGTGGTTGATTTCGTCGAAGGCCTCGATGAGCGTGGCTTGGGTTTCGGTGGGGGCTTCGCGCCAGTAGTAGCCGCCGCGCACTTCCTTCCAATACATACCCAGCTCGGGCGAGTGCAGGGCGTTTTCGGCCAGCGCCCGCATGATTTCCCGAGGGGCCGGGCCCCCGGTCTTTTCGCGCGTCAGGCTCAGCGCAATCAAGGCTTGCAGGTAGCGCGTTTGGGCGGGCCAGTGCTTGGCCGCCTGCTCGTGGTAGTAGCTGTAGGCGTCCTTGGCGCCGGTGGCAATGGGCAACTGGCGCCAGAAGCTGCGGGCGTAAAGCGCCTGAATCTGCAGGTCGCCCAGGTGGTTTTCGGCCAGTTTCACGCCTTTCTGGCGGCGCAGCTCGGCGTAGTCGCGGGCGGTGGCGGCGTCGAGGTAGCGCAGGGCGCTTTGCAATAGCGCCTGGGCGGTAGGTTCGGTGCGGGCATCGAAAGCCCCCAGCTTCTGCAGCTTGCCGAAGCCGGCCACGATGAGCTGGGTGATGTAGCGGTCGGCGGGCATCTGCTCAAACCACGGAAACGCGCCGTCGGGCAGCTGCATTTTTTGGAGCTTGAGCAGGGCGCGGCTGGTTTCGGCTTTCAGGCGGGTTTCATCGAACAGTTCGGTCAGGCGGGCCAGGCGCTCAGTTTCGCTTTGGGCATCGCGCACCCAGGGCGTTTCCTGCAGCAGCAAATTTTTGAGCTCCTGGTTCTGGGCCAGCTTGCTGGCGAGGGCGTTGCGCTGGGCGGCCGTGCCGCTTTGGGCCTGGCGCGTCCACTCGGCCAGCACGGTTTTGAAGCGCGGGTTGGATTTGAGAATCTGGGCGGCCAGCAGGTTGGCGTAGAGGCGGCTGAATACCTGCTCGGAGCATTCGTAGGGGTACTCCATGAGGTAGGGCAGGCTTTGCACCGCATACCAGGCCGGGTTGGCCGTCATTTCCAGCGTCAGGCTGTAGTTGCGGCGCGTGGGGCTGCTGGTGCTAGTGAGCTTTTGCAACTCGAAGGTGCGCGTGCCTGGCCCCACCATGGGCAGCGGCAGGCTTTCGGTTATTAATATCCTATTCGGCAGAACCGAGAGCGTATTTTCCTCACCATCTGAGAAAGTGAGCGACATGTGCTTTTTGCGTTCCTCAGCAGTTATTTTCTTGTACTTAACCTTTCCATTTGGTTTCTGTCCTACCGCACGGTATCCCACATTAAGCGGAGTGGGGCCTATATCCACTGCTGACGTTACCACCACCCGGTACGTCACCGCCGCCGGCGCAAAATCCGCCGGCAGGCTGATTTCCCAGCCCAGCGCGGCGCTCTGGTGCGCAGCGGCCGACACCGGCTGCTGCACCGGGCCTTTCAGCAGCTGGGCGGTGAGGTCCTGGCCGGTGGCGGCATCCAGCAGAAACAGCTGGGCCGTGCCACTGGTGGCGTGGTCGGTCAGGTTCGAGAACTTGGCGGGGAAGGTGAAGGTGTCGCCCTGTCGGAAAAAGCGCGGCGCGTTGGGCGTAATCTGGATTTCCTTTTGCGTCACGAGCTGGCGGGCCAGCTGGCCGCTGTGCAGGTTTTTGTCGTGGGCCAGGGCCAGCAGCTGCCAGCGCGTCACCGCCTCGGGCATCTGGAATTCGAGCACCACGTCGCCGTTTTTGTCGGTGTGCAGGGCCGGCTGCCACAGGGCCGTTTCGCGGAAATCGGAGCGGGTGGGCACGGTGCTGAGGTCGGGAGCGGCCGGCGCGGGGGCCGGGGCCATGCTCGCATTGCCGCGAAGCATGATGCGCTGGGAATTTACCACCCCGCCGGCATTGCCGGCCATGGCCCTGTCAGCAGCCATCGGCGCCGGCATCGCGGCGGCCGTATACGTCTTGTTTTCCACTACTTCTTCCACCACCGTGTGTAAGCCACTGTCACGCTGCGGGCGGCCCGCTTCGCTGAAGTAGTCGGCATGAGTCCGCAGCACGGGGTACTCAATGGGGTAATCCCGGCCAGTGTCGGTGGGCGCGAAGAGCGGAACCGCATTCAGCATCTGGTAAAAAACCTGCCAGCCGAAACGGGTCTGGTAGTACCCATCCCAGAACGCCAACCCTGTGAAGTGGTGCGGCCGAAAAATGTCCAGGCTTTGGTCGTAGAGCGTGGCGAGCAGCTCGGCATCGGCCGCCTTGCCGTTGGCTTGGCGGATGGTCACGCGCCACGTTTCCTGCTGGCCGGGCTGCAGCTTGTTGCGGAAAGTGGCAATGGACAGCTGCAGCGGCTGGGGCTTCTCCGTCACTTGCACCGTGGCATCGTGGCGGTACACCACGTTGTCGCGCGTTTGGGTGGTGTGGATGAACAGCGGGCCGTTGGCCGTGGCCGGGCCGCTGGGCAGCGTGAGGCGGCGCTGTTCGTTGGCGTTCAGCGTCAGCCACTCCTGCCGCAGCAGCTGGCCGTCGCGGTCTACTTCGAGCAGGAGGTGGCCGCCGGCCGCACCGCCGCCCACCAACACGGTGGCGGGCTGGCCCGGGGCCACGGTGTCGGCCAGCGTCACAAACCAGTCGGGCGTGGCGAAAGGCACGGTGGCGACCTGCGAGTCGTAGAGCGTAAAATCGAACTGCGTCCGCGCCGAGTCGGCGCCGGCCGCCACGGCTTCGAGGCGGTAGCGGCCCGTGGGCACCTCGGCCACCAGCGCGCCCAAGGCCAGTTGCGCCCCGGCGTTGGTGTCGAAAGGAGCGGTTTTGAGTACCGCCGACTTCGTTTCGTTTTCGGCCGTTTCCGGCGCCGGGCCGGGCACGCCGGGCGGGTTTGGGCGGTAGCGCAGGGCGCGGAGGCGCAGCGTGCCGGTGGCGGGCACGGGTTCGCCGGTGGCGTTGGTGGCCAGCAGCGTCACAACGGGCAGGCGCTGCTTGTCGGCCATGTTCGGCCCGGTAAGTTGCAGGCGGATGGGGTTGCGGCCGATGGGAAAGGCCCGGGTGCCCGTGCGGGTTTCGCCGGCCGCATCGGTCACGTCGGCCGTGATTTCGAACAGGTAGCCGGGCTCCCAGCCCCGACGCCCCTGCGCGGGCGGCACCAGCGGCGGCGTAAACGTGATGCTGAACCGGCCCTCGCCGTCGGTGAGGGTGCGGCCGTGCGCAATTTCCTGCGCGCCGCGGCTGCCGCCGGGCAGGTAGCCGCCGCGCGAGCCGTACACAAGGTCGAACAACGGAAACAACTCGCGGCGCGTGACGCGGTAGCTCACCGCGGCGCCGTCGGTGGCTTGCCCGGCGTAGGCGCGGGCCCGGCCGCCCAGGGTGAGCGGCTGGCCCAGCTGCGGCCGGCCGGGCACCGAGTCGAGCGTGACCAAAAAGGTGGGCCGCTTGTAGTCTTCCACCGCGAAGCTGGTGCTGCCGTATTCGGTTCGCAGCATCATCTGGCCGTTGAGCAGGCCCGTGGGCAGGACTAATGAGCCGTTGAAGCTGCCGTAGTCGGAAGTGGTGAAGGGCAGGGTTTGCACGGGCTGGCCGTTCACGTCCATTAGCCCAACCACCAGCGGCTGTTTGGCTAGCAAGCGCGCTTTAGCGCCCAGGCTCTCGGTGAGAATGCCCTTGAAATACACCGTTTGGCCGGGGCGATAAATCGCACGGTCGGTGAACAGAAAAACGTGTCGCTGCGCCACGGGCCCCGAGAGAGTGCCGGGCCGGTAGTAGCTGCCACCGCCGTTTAGCTGCAGCGTGTCGGGGCCGCGCCAGGCCCGGGTCCACAGCATGCGCTCGGTCCGGCCCTTGGCCGTGGCGGGCAGGGGCAGCGTCACGATGCCGTTGGCATCGGTTTGCAGTACTTCGCTGGTAATCGTGAAATCTTTGGGCGGCGCGGCTTCATACACCCGCGTCGTGGCCTGCACCGGCAAGCCCGCCAACGGTGCGCCCGTTTGGCGGTGCATCAGCAGCAAGCGCAACGCTCCGGTTGTGGCATCGCGCTGGTTCACGGCGCTCAGCTCGCTGGCGCCCAGCAGGGCATAGCTCGTCACTGCCCCCGGCCGTTCTTCTGTGGGCCGGGTGGCCTGGTTGCTGACGACTACCAGGTAGTACCCCGCCGGCACAGCCGCCCCGGCCACGGCCAGTTTCTGCTCTTTGTAGTCCGGCGGCGCGGCCACCGACATGGCCCACGTCGCGACAGGCGCTTCCTTCAATGCGCGAGCGTAGCGCTGCCCGAACGAGCGCTGCAGCGGGTCGTATTCGTAAGACTGCTGCCACTGCTTCAGCGAAATGCGGTAGGCCCAGGCGTATAGCTGGGTCACGTTGCGGGCCGTCACGTCCAGCCGCCACGGCTGGTTGGGCACCACAATGCCCGCCGCCGAAAACGTCAGCTCGGGGCGTTCAAGGTCCGCGCGCAGCGCCCGGGCCCGCGCCGCGCCGCGCGACTTCGGAAACCGCGCTTCGGCCTCCCGGGCCAGGCGCACGGCGGCCACGTTGTCGCCGGCTTCGCGCGCGGCTTCGGCGCGTCGGGCCATAAACTCGGTGCTGATGGGCAACGCTTTGTACGTATCGGCCATGCGCACCAGCGCGGGTACGTACTGGGCGGAGAGACCGGTGTTCTGGGTGAGGCCGTGCAGGTAGTCGAGGCGGCTCAGGTCCACGTCGGCCAGCGCGGCCGGGTTTTGCGGGGCCAGCTGCTGGCGCGAGGCCGTGAGGCGCTGCAGCAGGTGTAGCGCGTGCAGCGTGCCGTTGAGCGAGTCGCCGTCGGGCGCCAGCAGGCGCAGGGCCGCAAACTCGGCCGCCGTCCCAAACAGCCCCGGCTCGGTGGGCTGAAACTGCTGCTCGGGCCGGGTGATGTACAGCTCCTGGTTCTTCAGGCCTTCGATGGCGCGCTGGGCCAGCAGGTCGTAGAGCGTGGGGCGCAGGGCGCGGCCCTCGGCGTCGCCCCCCGCGGCGAGGTCGCCCAACTGGGCCAGGGTGGTTTTCAGCTGGCGCTGGGGCTCGTCTTCCACCGACTGGTAGTAGTGCCGCACAATGGCCGCGCCCAGCCGGCCCATGTCCCAGGTGGCCAGGCCCGTGCCGGCATCGGCGCTGGGGCCGGTGCTGGGGGCGGCGCCGGCCGTGCGCTGGTAGAGGCGGTAGCGGTTCTGGTTGAGGTATTGGGTGTAGAGCTCGGCCAGCAGCGAATGCAGGATGGGCCGGGCCGGGAAGGTGGCCGTCCAGGCTTCGGCTTCGAGCAGGGCAATGGATTTCTCGACGTCGTCTTCCTCTTTGGCCTGCAGCAGGCGGACTTTGTAGAGCAGCGCCCGCACGTACTGGGGGCTGTTGCCTTCTTTTTTGGCTTGGGCATACAGGGCCTGCACCAGCGGGGCGGCCGTGGCCGTTTGGCCCTTGGCCAGCAGCCCGTCAATTTTTTTCCAGCGGGCCGCATACGGGCCGGGCGGCGTGGGCGCCGCCGAATCGGCGCTCAGAATGGCCGCAAACAGCAGCAGAAACAACAGGGAAAGGCGCATAAACAAAATAACAAGCTGAACCGGTAGCGCCTTAAAGATGCCCGCCGCTCAATTATTGCACAGCGCCGGCGTTGCAACCTTTTTTTCACCGTCTACATCCTCGTAGCTCACGAGTTACGTGCGTAGCTTTGCCTGCATTTTTCATCTTTAACTCTTTCATTCTTTTCTCTTTTACCACTCCTTTTTTCTATGAAAAACTTGCTTACTCTGTGTGCCCTCACGGCTGCCATGGCCGGGGCGGCTACCTCCGCCCACGCCCAGGCCGCCATCGAGTTTGGTCCCCGGCTGGGCCTCAACATTTCGACCGTGAAGGAAAGTGGCGTGCCCGCCGGCCAGTTCAGCCAGGAAACCAAGTCCATTGTGGGCGTGCAGGTGGGCGCCACCCTCAACGTGGGCATCAACGACAACTTCTCGTTCCAGCCCTCGCTGCTGTTCTCGCAGAAGGGTGCCGAATTTGTGGGGTCATTCGACTTCGCCGACAACCCTCCCTACAAAACGTCAATCAAGGTGACGGCCACGCCCAAAATCAACTACCTGGAGCTACCCCTGAACTTCGTGTACACCTTCGGCGGCCACGACGGCTTCCAGGTGTTTGCCGGCCCCTACGCGGCGCTGGGCGTGAGCGGCAGCGGCTCGGCCAAAGGCACCATCGAAACCAACGACCCCGACCTAATAGCCGCCGGCGCCACGGGCTCGTTCCCAGCCTCGCTCAAGGTAGAGTTTGGCGACCAGCAGAACGACAACGCCAACAACAACAGCACGTCCAACACCCTCTCGGCCACCGTCACGGTGCGGCGCTTCGACGCCGGCCTCAACGCCGGCGTGGGCTACCGCGTGGGGCCGTTTCAGGCGCAGCTGGGCTACGGCCTGGGCCTGGTCAACTTCGTGCCCAAAGACACCGACGGCAACGACACCGGCAGCAAGAGCTACAACCGCGTGCTGCAGCTTTCGGCCAACTACTTCTTCGGCGGCAAATAGGCTTGCCCGCTCAAAACATCAAAAAGCCCCACTCCGGTCCTGCCGAAGTGGGGCTTTTTGATGGAGAAGAAAAACGAAAGGAGGCTTAGGCGGCGCTCACGTTGCTGGCCGGCACGCCGTTGCCCACGAGTACGGCTTCGGCCTGGGCAATGTGGCGCTGAATGTGCACCACCATGAACTCGAGCTGGTCGGTGAGGCGGAAGAGCAGCAGCGGAAAAATGGCGTTCGGAATCCGGATGGCGTTGGCGTTTACCTGCCGGGCCAGCAGCACGAGGCGCAGCAATTCGTCAATCTGGCGGCTGAACACCTCGGCCACGGTGCGCGGCAGGCGCGTGCCGGTGGGCGCGTAGCGCTGCGGCGACTCGTAGGTTTTGACGCTGGCGGGCGTGCGCATGGCCTCGATGAAACGCCGCCCGAAGTAACCCGATTTCACGGTGGGCGCGGGCTTCGAGCCGCGGGCCTGGGCCTTGGCAATGCGCGCCGCAATGCTGGGCAAGTAGTAGCCGCCCACGATGTTGAGGTGTTCGAGGCACTGGCCGGCGCTCCAGCGGCTGGGGCTGGGCCGGCGGTTGAGCTCCTCGGCGCTCAGGGGCCGAAAGCGCTGCTGCGCCACCACCCGCAGCACCAGCAGGTCGTTGGTGAGTTGGTCAAAAAAATCGGAGGTGGCGCGAACGACAGCGGGCATGGGCGCGGGGGCTAACAAGCCGTAAACATACAATTTAGCAATTGATTCCGAACGGTTTTCTGCGCAATGGCATGCGCCATGGCGGGGCAATTAACTGCCGTTCGGTATCTTGGCCTCATGCTTCAACACCGGATTTTAGGAACTAGTGCACTTGCGGGCCTGCTGACGCTGGCCCTCTCCCCCGCCCGAGCCCAGGCCGTGCCCAACCCCGGCGAGCGAGTCGAGAGCCTCATCACCTTCGGAGCGCAGTCGGACAAGCAGTGGGGCGACGACGACTTTAGCCAGACCTTTTTCTTCCTCATCCCGGAAAAGCAGCGCACGCCCGTGTACATCCGCGTGTTCGACCCCGACTGCGGCGGCAAAAATGACGACCTAAAAGGCCCGGCCAACACCACCACGTCGTTCAGCCTCTACGGCGGCCCGGGCACCTTCAGCGGCCCGCAGGCCCGCGACCCGCGCCCCACCAGCCCCACGCCCCCCGGCCGCCTGCTCAAGAGCGTCACCTTCGGGCAGGATGCGAAGTACGACGGCAAGTGGTACACCTTCGGCCCGCTCAACCCGCTGGAAGGCGAGATGGTGGACGAGTTCAAAGGCCACGTGTTCAAACTGGTGGCCCGAGGAATGAGCGGCAACGACGGCAACCTGTACCGCTACTTTTTCAGCACCAGCCCCACCGAAAACGTGTCGGTCGAAGGCGGCAATGCCTTCACCTACGAGTATTGCTTCCGGTTGCCGGCCACGGCCAGCAAAACCACCGTGCACCTCTACCCTTTCGTGAACGACAAGGTGGTGAGCATCAAGCAAAGCAATTTCGACGTGGACAATGCCGCTTCGCTCAACGTGTTCAGCATTGCCAAAAATGGCCAGCCCGGCGCCATGAGCGGCGATGGCGTGTGGACCAGCAGCACGCTGCCCATTGCCGACAAAGAGCACGGCCTCAGCCTCGACTTTCGCCTGACCTCAACCAAGCCCGCTCCCAACGACATGGTGCTGTACGTCACCGACCAGTACGATACGGCCCTGCCCTTCTTCGCCATCCCGCTGGGCGGCCCGCCGCGCTATCAGTACGATGTGAAGGTGAAGGTGCACCGGTAAACAGTGAGGTGGCAAGCAAAAGGAACGTCATGCTGAGCGCAGTCGAAGCATCTCTACCGCGAGAGTAAATAATTACTCCAGCACGCGAGATGCTTCGGCTGCGCTCAGCATGACGTTCTGTTTCTCCCCTCCTACCCAAGGCCTCCCCTATTCGTCGGCTTCGCCGTCGCGGCCGGCATTGCGGCGGGGGGCGCCGTGGTCGGCGGCTTCGTCGTCGCCCTGGCCGGAGCGGTTTTCCTGGCGGGCCTGCTGGCCGTAGTTCTGGGCGCGGTCTTCGCTGCGCTGCTCGCCCTGGGCGGGCGAGCCGGCGTTGCTGCCCGGCTGGCTGTCGTCGTAGGCATCGTTGTAGGAGCCGCCGCGCGAGCCAACGCCCTGGCTGGCATCGCCGCGGTTGGCCTGTTCCTGCACGTAGCCGTTGCGGTCGTCGCCGGTGGCAAAGTCGGGAGTTTGGCGGGGCTGCTCGCGGCCACGGTCGGCATAGCCTAGGCTGCTGGCGGGACGCTCGCCGCGGTCGTCGGCAGCGGCAGGGGCGTGGGCGGCGTAGCTGGGGTTATGGGCATCGGGGCGGCCTTGCTTGTCGGTGCCGCCCGGCGTGGGCAGGTAGTCTTCGGTTTGGTTGCGGTGCTCGCCGGTGGGCTGGGTGCTGCTGCCGGCGGTGCCGCGCAACGAGGTATGGCCGTAGTCGGGCGCGAAGCCGGTATCGGTGGGGCTCTGGGCCGAGCCGTTGTCTACCTGGCGGGCGCTGTTGGCATCGGCGCGGTCGGGCTGGTTGCGGTTGTCGCCGTTGGGGCCGGCATACTCGCCGCCCCGCACTTGGCCGCTGCTAGCCGCCGGGCCACCGGAGGCGCTGGCCAGCACGGGCCCGCGCTCGAAGCCGTACTCGGAACGGGTGTCGGGGCGTTCGTCGCGGCCGTCATACGTGCGGTAAGCGTTTAGGTCGCCGGAGCCGGGGCGCACATTGCCTTCGCCATAATACTGAGCATCGGCGGGACCCTGGTGCTCGGTGATGCCTTCCCGAAACTGGTTGCCGAAGCCGCCGTGGGTGGTGCCCTGCTGGCTTTGCACGCCAAACTCGCCGCGGTTGGGGTCGCTGTCTTGGTTGTCGCGGCGGGCTTGGTCGCGGTAGCTGTCCTGGGTGCTGTTGCTGAAATTGCCGCCGTAGGTGTCGCCGGGCGTGAGGTCGGCGGGGTCGGCTTCCTTGTTTTCCTGCGGGCGCGGGTTGGCTTCCACGGCGCCCTGGCCCACGCCGGTTTCGGCATCGGCCAGCGACTCGCTCGACGCCGGCGCGCCGGGGCTGCTGATGTCGGGCGTGCCCGGGTTGGGGGTGCCGGTATGGGGCGGGCCGCCGGGAATGCCCACGCCCGCACCGGGGGCGGTGTGGCGGGCGGCTGTGTTGCCTATCGGCCCGTCGATGCGGTTGCCCGCAATGTCGTTGGATTCGGTGTTGAGGTTGAGCGCTTCGTTTTCCATGGGGCTGGCGGGGCGGGAACAGGTGAAGAATAAACTGCTCGTCTATACGCGGCGATTAACCCGTTGTTTTCCCAGCCCCTCGGCAAAGGGTAGCCCTGGCGCGGCGTTCGGCGCGGCAATTTTACCTTTGCCGGGCCTGGGCCCGTGTGGCGCGCTGGCGGCCAACTCGCCACCGGCGCCCTACGTTATGCCAAGGCCCGTTATTTACCCCATTCATACACTCATGCTCACCGGCACCGTTAAATTTTTCGACGACACCAAAGGCTTCGGCTTCATCGTCGCCGACGACAACCAGGAAGAAATCTTTGTGCACCAAACCGGCCTCATCCACGAAATTCAGGAAGGCGACCGGGTGCAGTTCAACATTAAAGCCGGCAAAAAAGGCCCCAACGCCGTGGAGGTTACCCGCATCGTGTAAGCCAATGACCCTATCTGTAAGCAACAAAGCCGGTCTGCGCACTGCAGACCGGCTTTGTTGTTGAAGCCAAACGCTACTTCTTGGCCTCGTGCCTGGCCACGCGCACGCCCACGGCCATGAGGCCGGGCAGCTGGTCCTGGCGCATGTACTGCTCCAAGGTGAGGGTGTAGTTGCCGGGCTTGGCAAAGCGCTGGTTGGGCAGGGCCAGCAGCTGCATGTCGTAGATGTCGCCGGTGCCGCTGCCCTTGGGCTCGCCGGTTTTGGGGTCCATCAGCAGCATCTGGTGCAGCATCGGCTGGCCCACAGGGCCGGCCGGGCCCACCAGCGTATGCTTCACGTACAGGTTGTAGTAGCCGTAGCTGGAGGCATGCCGCACGTTGAAATACACATCGTAGCGCGCCGCCGTGTCCTCTATGGCAAACGTAAACGCCGGCTTCTGCTGCACGTCCCAGGAGTAGTTGGCGAAGTCCGTGTTCTGCTCGAACACCCGGTTGGGGTCGCAGGCGGTGAGCGCGCACAGTAGCCCGGCGGCCACGGCCGCGCGGATAGCAAAGCGGTGATTCATGCAAATAGCGGGCATTCGGTAATCAAGCAGAGAAATTACGCACCGGCCGGTGCGGGTGCGGGCCCAGCCGCGGCGCCGCCCTCACCGGCCGGGCCGCGGCCACCGCGGCGGTTGCGGCCACCGCGGCCCTCCCGGCGTTCGCCACCTTCGCGGCGCTCGCCGCCCTCAGCGTGGGGCTCCGAGCCTTCGCGCCGGGGGCGAGGCTCGCCGCTTTCGGCTGCGGGGCGGCGGTTGCGGCCGCCCTCGGGGCGTGCCTCGCCGGGGGCGCCCCCGGGGG
>NZ_JACXAC010000007.1 GCF_014699055.1 Hymenobacter armeniacus | reverse complement strand
ATTAGGCCTGCCGCTAGCGTTCATCCTGAGCCAAGATCAAACTCTCCATTGTAAAAATGTCTACACCCAGGCGAACCTGGGCTGATGTCGAGTGCGAATCCGACCCGTTTTAACGAGCTATATGTATTCGTGTTACGCTTGTAATTTCACCGCACTTCTCGCGAAGCGCGGCCCTTACTATTTGTCTTTTCCAAACATTCAAAGAACGTGTGCGACACCCAATTGGTGAGGCAGTGAGGCTTATTGTGAGCCTGCTTTTCTTTTTTCAAACCCCTTTCTTGCGATTGGGAGTGCAAAGGTAAGAGGAACTTTTAAGTCGACAAGCAAAAGGTGAAAATTTTTATTTTTTCTTCTTTTGCTTTTCAAACTCTTTCCGCCTCCAATCGAAGCGGGGTGCAAAGGTAAGGCACTTTTTTATGCTTTTGCAAGGCCTTGTGAAAATTAATTTTTAGGACTTTGCGAAGCGGGCACGAGAGACGATACAAATACGGCAAGCGTGAAGTTCCGAACCTTTCAATTTTTCTGCACAGCAGTTGCTGTGGCAGAACCCGTAGCCCTATTGGCAATTGGGAGTGCAAAAGTAGGAGGAATTTTTGGGATAGCAAGGGCTGTATAAAAACTTTTGCTTGGGGCAACCGTAGCCAAGCCGCTTTGGGTACGCCGGGGTGTTTAAAATCAAAGACTTAAACCATCGGGTCCTTTTGCACAATTTTAGCGAATGAGTTCGGGGGCAAAGAATTCGGCGAGATTGGAACGGTATGGGCGAGGGCGTTGCGTGTCGTATTGCTGAATCTGACGGCCTAACTGGGCGAGAAAGGGCTGGCCGATGCTGTCGTATTCGTAAACGCCGTCGTTGATGATGCCGTCTTGGTTGACGTAGAGCACGGCGCTGAGGAGGAATTCGGACTGGTGGAGAGAATCGGCGAAGTAGGCAACATCGGCGAGGTAACCGTGCGACATGCCGACGATGTTGTAGATGCGGAGGTTGGATTGGTGGGGAGTGGTGGGGTTGCGGCCGTAATAGAGGTACTTCTTATAGGCATCGAAGTAGCGGGCGGGGGCGTAGGGACGGAAGCCGGATTCGTGCGGGGTGGCGTGGAGGTAGCGGCGGAGGAAGGCATAATCGGTGGGCGTGAGGCGGAGCCGCTGGGCAGTGGGGATGGATTCGGGGAAGAGGATGCTTTGGAGGAAGGCGGTGATATCGGCGAGCGGGAAGTGATTAGCAGTGGTAAAATCGTAGGGTTCGGCGATGATGCGGCGGCCAGCTTGGTAGGCGCGGCCTTTGAGGACGCGGCCGAGTGGGCTGTGGTAGGCGGTGGGGTTGTACTGAGCCGGCTGCTTATGTAGTGTATCGCCGCGGAGGGTGTGAAAGTTGATAGGGTTGGTGTGGCGGTTGGCAGCGGTGTCGCAGGGGGCAAAGCGGCGGGTGATGCGGGCATTGGGATAGCCGATTTCCTGGAGGCGCTGGTTGAGGGGACGCTGGCCGAGGAATTCGTAGAGGCGGTTGTAGGCGACGTTGTCGCTTACAAGGAGCATGCGCTTAATGTAATTGCCGACGGTGGCGGCGCGGTCGCTGTCGGCGGGAGCAGCGAAGGGGACGGGGGTTTGGCAGCGCCAGGCGGTGCCGGTGGCCATAATGGTGCGACGGGTTACCCCTGGCTTATTGAGGTCGTTGAGTTTTTCGAGGGAAAGAGCGACGACGGGAAGCTTGACTAAGCTGGCGGGGTTGAAGTATTGTCCGGGATTGAGGTGGTAAGTGTGGGGAGTGAAGGTGGGACGGTTCTGGGCGTCGCGGTTGATTTGGGTATAGATGATTTGGAGTTCGTATTGGGGATTGAGGGCGACGCGCTTTAACAGCGGGTTGGCTTTTAGAAGAGAGTCTAAAAGTGGAGAATCGCCTGGGATTGAACTTATCCCCCGGCCCTCCCTCCCGCGGGGAAAGGGAGCTAGCCGGATGCCGGCAGCGGCTAGGGTTGTTATGGTTAGCAGGAATGCCGTTCCTATTATATAGTATAGTGCGGAACGGGACTGATGAATTGCTTTCATAGGATGGTGCAGTCGTGCAGACGTATTGATTACTAACCGCTCTGGCTGTAAAACAAACAGGGCCGTGATGTTGCCACCACGGCCCTGTGGGCTGGTTTTATACGCAGATTAGTCGGCTAGGGGAACCAGACGTTTGGCGAGGAGGAGGTTGGAGTCGGTTTGGCGCCAGTTGTAGCCGGTGCCGAACGGGAGAGGCTTCGGCGGGTGGATGGTGTCGTGGTAGGCGGCAGTCAGCTCGGGTTGGTATTGCTTGGCAAAAAGGTTGATGGGGCGGCGGTAGGTGCCGTAGTAGTTGAAGTGCCAAGCACCTTTTTGGAAGTACTTCATGGCGATGCCGGAATCGTCTTGCAGGATGTAACGGCTGCGGCGCAAGACGGTGCGGCGCACCTTGTTGAAATACGACTTGTGCATGAGGTAGGTGGCCGACTTCACGTAGGTGGTGAGGGGGCCGAGGTGCCGTACAAACTCCAGCGGGGCACTTTTGGAGCTGATTTTCCAATCGCTGAGGTCGGCGGAGAAGTAATAGACGGTTTTGGGCTGGCCGTCGGGGCCGCGCAGCTTCATTTCAACGCCGGGGATGGATTTAGGGTCGAGCGTCTGGGTGGTGTCCGTTGGGACGTCCTGAAGTTGGCCAGCGGCGTTGAGCTGCACAGGGCGAATGGCCATGATTTGGTTGCCGGTGCGGGCAGCGAAAAGCATCATCAAGGGCAAAGCGCCATCTAGCTCGACAGATTTCAAATCCACCGCCATGTCGTTGGTGCGGAAAAAGCTGAAATTAAGCACCGACCAGAGCGAGGTTTTGACGGCGGGCAGCAGCTTGGGGTTTTCGAGCGTGGCGCGGGCCGGAACGCTGCCGACGGGTTCGAGGCCCATGAGCACATAGGTTTGGCTGGTGGGGAACATCGTGACGACGTTCAGGAAATCGGGGCCGCTGAAGGGGTAAAAGACGGTGGGACTGCTGGCGTGCACCGAATCGAGCTCGGTATTGGCCCACTGCGTCATGCGCGTGGTGTGGGTGGCGCGGTATTTCTCCCAGCTTTTGTCCTGGTCTTTGGCGAAGGCCTGCCAGGCGGGCGTGGCCGCTAGTGGGGTGAGGTTGCTGTGCTGGCTGGGCTGCAGGCCCCCGAGGAAAAGGGCCACGTCTTGGGCGTAGGCGGTATCGGGGGCGGTAAGCCGGTTGGGGGCAGGCGCCGCGACGGGGGCTTTGCCGTTGGCGCGGGGCGCGGCGGGCTTGGTGGGGTCGATGGCATCGGCCGTGGTGGCCATGGTTTCTTCCTTACCGGAAGTAGCATCAGTTTTGGGGTTCGACTCGGAGCAGGCGGAAAGCAAGAGCAGAGCGGCCGGCAGCAGCCGAAGCGCAACGGTGCGAAGGAGCATTATATAGTATACACGTAAAAAGCAGCACTACTGGCTGCCGGATTGAAGCCGCAATTTACGGCAGCGCTTTGGCCCGGGGCGCGGCACTGGACCGCGTAGACCGCATCATGACGAAGTACACCAGCAGGCCCGCCGCCAGCGTGTAGAGGCCGTAGCTGGACTCTACCGGCTTGTCGCGCAGGATGAACAACAAGGTCCAGCCGCTCAGGCATAAGAAAAGAAGGGGCGTGAGTGGGTAGCCCCAGGCCCGATACGGGCGGGCTAGTTCGGGCCGCCGCCAGCGCAGAATGAACAGCCCCAGCACCGTGAGAAAGGTGAACAAATTCAGCACGAAACCCGCGTAGACCAACACTTCCTTGAAGCTTGGCCGGAGAATGAAGGCCAGGGTAATGACGGTTTGGAGCAGCAGCGCGCGCACGGGGATGCCGGCGCGGCTTTTTGGCGCTAGGAAACGGAGGGCCGGAATATCTTCTCCCATGGTTTGCACGATGCGCGGCCCGGCCAAAATCATGGAACTGACCGTGGAAACCAACAGCGCCGCAATAATGCCGCTCATCAACCGCCCACCTACCGGGCCAAACAAGGACGTGGCGGCCACAAAACCGACTTCCACCTGGCCTTCCAACCCCGCCAGCGGCGTGGAACGGAGAAACACGTAATTCAACCCTACATATAATAGGAGCACCACGGCGGTGCCGGCCAGCAGGATGCGCGAGAGGTTGCGCCTGGGATTTTCGATTTCGCCGGTGACGTACACGGCCGCGTTCCAGCCGGAGTAGGCGTAGCTCACATACACGAGGCTGACGGCGAAGGCCGGGCTGAGCAGCGCGCGCCAGCCGGCAGCATCGGGCAGGAAGCTGATGGGCTGCCCCTCCCCTACCACCACGCCCGCCCCAATGAACAACACCAGCACGCCTACCTTCAGAGCCGTGATGATGATTTGGAGGCGGCTGCCGACGCGGGTGCTGCTGCCGTGCACCAGCGTGAGCAGCAGCACCACGGCCACCGAAAGCCAAGTGGGCTGCAAGCCCGGCCACACGCTTTTGGCATATTGGCCCAGGGCCAGCGCGGCCAGGGCAGTGGGCGCTGCAAAGCCCACCGTGGCCGAAACCCACCCCGAAAGGAAACCCAGCGCGGGGTGGTAAATCTGGCTCAGGTAATGGTATTCGCCGCCCGAGCGGGGCATGGCCGAGGCCAGCTCGGCGTAGCTCACGGCCCCGCAGAGGGCAATGAGGCCACCCACCAGCCACAGCATCAGCAGCGCAAAGCCGCTGTGAATGCCCATTACCTGAAAGCCCAAGCTGGTGAAGACGCCCGTGCCTACCATGTTGGCCACCACAATGGCAACGCCGGTGAGGAAAGTAATTTTATAAGGAGTGCGGGCAAGCTCGGGCATGGTGCAAAGATGCGAACCAATGCGAGAGGCCCAGCTTAGCCATCCTGCTGAACGCAGTGAAGCACCTTATCACGTCCGAACAGGTCGTCCTGACGTGATAAGGTGCTTCACTGCGTTCAGCAGGACAGGCGGAGCAACTATCCCACTGCGCTGGCGGCTTTGGGCTTTTTGTAGAGCGGCACGGTGCTGCACGGCTCGCCGTACATGATGCTGCTCGTGACCGGCAATAGCTTTTGCATGATGGCCACGTAGGCAAAAGTGGGCACGGGCTTGTCGCCGCAGCCTTTCACCACCACTTTGGCGTCGCGGTATTCTTCGGGATTGATGGCAGCAATGGCTGCTTCAAACAGCGACTGCTCCAGGGCATCGAGGTTGCCGAACACATAGCGGTGGGCGTGGCCCTGCAGCTTGGTGGCGAGCAGCATGTAGGCCCAGGTGGGCACAATGGCGTCGGTCGAGCAGATAATAGCCACATTCTTGCCGTCGTACTGCGCCCAGTCGTGGGTTTTGACGAACTCACGAAAGTCCTTTTCGCGCAGCATGAGGCCGTGGAAGAGGTTGTCCTTAATGTCGTACACCACCCGCTCGCCAGGGTGGATGAATTCTTCCAGGTTTAGAGTAACAAGGCCGGAATTGGCCACGCGATTGACGAAAAGGGGTTCCATAGTGTAGCGCGGACTTGTAGTCCGCGATGATAAAGCATTTACAAACAGACTGCGCTTTCGGCCCATACTCGCGGACTACAAGTCCGCGCTACTTCGCTTTAGGCGTGGTGGTGTACACTTCTTTGAGGTAAAACGGCTCGTAATACGCCACGTCCTGAAATTCCTGCCGGTGAAAAGCGGCCACGCCCAGCTGCCCCACCGAAATCGCTGAGGGCTCAATCCCCGCCAGAAAACCCGCGTTGGAATGCTCCCCTAGCACTGCCCGAAATTTCGCCGCGCCGTGACCAAAGAACAACACGGAATGGTGGGCCAATTGTTCGGCCAGTGTATCGGCATCGAGCAGCAGCGGCGTGGGCGCCAGCACCTCCTGTCCCTCGTGCGTGTAGATGGCGGCGTACACTTCCGTGCGCCGGGCATCCAACATGGGACAATACCAGAATTTTTCGGGGTGAGCGGTGCCTGCAGCCACCTGCGCCGCCATCGCTCGCAGCGTGCTCACGGCCACCAGCGGAATATCGAGCGCGAAGCACAGGCCCTTGGCCGCGGCCCCGCCAATGCGCAGGCCGGTGTAGGAACCGGGCCCGTCGCTCACGGCCACGGCGGAGAGGTCGGCCAGCCGGTGGCCGGTATTTTCGAGCAACTGCTCGATGAGCACAGTGAGGTGAGTGGAATGCGACTTATCCAGCCGCAGCTCGGACTGGCCGATGAGGGCGCCGTCGGCCACGCGGTGCAGGGCTACCGAGCAGACGGGGGAAGAGGTTTCGAGGGAGAGGAGGAGGTTCATTCAACTAATTGATGAGCGCATCAAACGGTATTCTTACCATGCCGTCGATTATTTTATATTCTACACCTTCTAACTGAAGGAACGAGGCAATTTGCTCCAAATGACTCCATTGTTTCGGTGCGACTAACCTACCAACTCTTTCCATCACAATAGGGTTAATTTCGAGCCATTCAACTTCCCTAAATGGCCAAGGTCCATTTAGTTCGATATACCCTCTTACTGGCAACCCAATACCCATATTGCTCCAGGCTTCTGGCGTATTATCATGCTTCAATTTGAGCCTTGGTTGACACTTAAGCTGATTCAATAAGGCAGCAATTTTCTCAATTCGAGTCATAAAAGACAATGAGAGCAGATTTGCTCACCTCAGGCATTACAAATTATAATCCTGCGTATCAAGCGTCATTTGCTTGATAAATGCTTCCTCATCTGCAAACACCTTCGTCATAGGCCAACGCTTTGCTTCGACTTTACCGCTCCAAGTCAGATGAACCAAAGCCAGTTTAAAATTGGCCTTTTCATCACGCACTTCAAAAAGCACATCATCACAATCAACTCGTCGACCAATTACCTGCACATTGTAACCGGACAGCACATTATCAGGCGAAAGCTCACAGCGAAATTCTTCTTCAAATGAAGCTCGTTCGCTGTCAACAGCTACCCAAGGCTCTATAAAATCTATTAACATCTGAAGTCTCAACAAAAAAGCAGGCACCTTTCAGCGCCTGCTTTTCCATTTAACGCACCTCAAAATTACTTCGTCCCCGCCGACTTGCGGGCGCTGGCGGCCTGGCCCGAGGGCTTCAGCAGCGCGGCGTAGCGGTTCGGGTCGTTCAACACGGCCACGGCGGCGATGATGTTGGGGTCGTCGTCGAAGCCGGCTTCGGTGCGGCCCTTCTCAAAATAGTAGCGCGATACAATTTCCTGCTCCAGCAGCTCCTTGATTTCGGGCTTGAAGCGTTGCAGGTCATTGGCCTTGTTCACCGTCACTTTCTTACGGATGGCTTCGAGTTCCAGTTTCACATCGTCGTAGTGCTTTTCTTCCTTCACCTTCTTGCTGAGGTCGGTGAGGGCCTTTTCGGCGTCGGTGCTGTAGCTGATGTTCTTGCCTTGCAAGAAGGCCACAAACTTCTGGTACTCCGCATCGGTGAGCTTGAAGGCGCGGGCGGCCGGAATGCTGGCGTGCTCGGCGCGGTAGCGGGTGGCGTAGTCGAACAGGTAGCTTTTCTGGAGCAGGATGCGGGTGATGTCGGCAATTTCGCGGTCCTGCACCTCAATGTCGGGGGCCACACCGCCGCCGTCGTACACGGTGCGGCCGGCGGTGGTTTTGAAGGCCGTGCGCAGCGAATCGGGGAATTTGCCCAGCGTGCCGTCGTCGGCGCGGTGCGCGTAGTCGATTTCCTGAATGCAGCGGCCGCTCGGGATGTAGTATTTGGCGGTAGTCACCTTCAACTGCGAATTGTAGCTGAGGGGACGGGTGGCCTGCACGAGCCCCTTGCCGAAGGTGCGCTCGCCCACCAGCACGGCGCGGTCGTAGTCCTGCAACACCCCCGACACGATTTCCGACGCCGACGCCGAGCGGTTGCTCGTGATGATGGCAATCGGAATCTGGGTATCAAGCGGCTGGTCCAGCGCTTTGTAGGTTTTGTTCCACTCCGTCACCTTGCCCTTGGTGCTCACCACGTCGAGGCCTTTGTCGATGAATAGGTTGGAGATGTTCACGGCCTCGTTCAGCAGGCCGCCGGGGTTATCGCGGATGTCGAACACGATTTTCTTCGCGCCCTGCTCCTTGAGCTTGGTCACGGCGGCGCGCACTTCCTTGCCCGCATCCACCGTGAAACCGCCCAGCTGGAAGTAGCCCACGTCGCCGGAAATCATGCCGGTGTAGGGCACGTTGTCGACCTGAATTTTGTCGCGGGTGATGTCGATTTCGATGGGCTTGTCCTGGCCGTAGCGCGTCACCATCAGCTTCACCATCGAATTGGCCTGCCCCTTGAGCAGCTTGCTGATGTCGGCGTTCGACTTCTTATCGACCACCACGCCGTTGATGTCGAGGATTTCATCGCCGGGAAGCAGGCCGGCTTTTTGGGCCGGGTAGCCTTCGTAGGCGCTTTGCACCACGGTTTTGCCGTTGCGCTTCACCACTGAGGCCCCGATGCCGCCGTACTGCCCGGTGGTCATGGTGCGGAAGTCCTCGATGTCGTCCTCCGGAATGTAGTTGGTGTAGGGGTCGAGCGAGCGCAACATGGCGTCGATGCCGGTTTTCACCAGCTTGGCGGGCGTCACCTCGTCGACGTAATACGTGTTGACCTCCTTGAAGAGCGTGGCGAAAATGTCCAGGTTCTTCGCGATTTCGAAGTACCGCTCGTTATCCGAGCCGGCGCGAAAGGAAACCAACCCCAGGGTGCTCAAGGCTAGGGTAGCGAGTAGCTTTTTGCGGATAGTCATACAGAACGGGTAGCGGCTGGCTAATCTACGGGGCCGACGGCGGAGCGGATGCTTCCACAGTCGTGCCCATCAAACGAAGGATACCGGAAATTAATTTTTTTTCCACCAGGGCCAGTGGACTTTTTTCCTTCCCCGTGAAGATAATACCTAGCAGAGCGACTTGGTGCCCGTTTGGTTGCTCCGTGAGCCGATATTTATTGAGCCGATACGCCTCCCGAATGAGCCGCTTCAGCCGGTTGCGGTCGACGGCCCGCTTGAAAGTGCGCTTGCTCACGCTGATGAGCACCTGCGGCGGGGCCGTGGTGGGCGCTTCGGTTTTTGTGTAGACGAAGCGCAGGGGGTAAACGCCAAAAGAGGAACTCTGCTTCCCAAAAAGCTCTTCGATGAGCTTCTTGCGGCACAGGTGTTCCTCTTTCGGAAAGGTATGGCGGCGCGAGCGCGGCGCGATACCGGTGGCCTCATCCCCCGGCCCCTTCTCCGGGGGAGAAGGGGGACCAGGTGATTGTGGGTCTTGCATTTTCAGCGGTTAGCTAACAGCTATTAGCTAATGGCTAACAGCTTAATTCTTAGCGCTTGTGCTTGCCTTCGTCGGATACGGTGAGGCGCTTGCGGCCTTTGGCGCGACGACGGGCCAGTACGTTACGGCCGTTGGCAGTTTCCATGCGGCTGCGGAAGCCGTGCTTGTTGACGCGCTTGCGCTTCGAAGGTTGGAAGGTACGTTTCATATCAATGAATCTTAAAAAGACGAGTTTCGAGTTGGGCCGGCAAAGGTACGGGCTTCGGCTGGAAAAGACAAGGGCCTCAGTCACTTTTACGCAACGCACGTTAGCGAGCCGTAGCTTTAGGCCGTTTTAACCCGTTTTGGCGATGATTCACTACCGCGTTTCCTACGAGAACCCGCTCACGTTTTACCTTCAGATTGAACTCACGCTGGAGGTGGCTGCCGAGGCCACCGCGCCACTGGAGCTGCAGCTTCCCGCCTGGCGCCCCGGCCGCTACGAGCTGCAAAACTTCGCCCAGAAAATTCAGAAAGTCGAGGTTTTCGACGCAAATACCAACCAGCCACTCCCCTACCGCAAGCTCACCAAAGACCGGTGGGAGGTGGCCAGCGCCGCCGGCCGCACCGTGCAGGTGCGCTATAACTTCTACGCCCACCAGATGGACGCGGGCGGCTCCTGGCTCGACGAGACGCAGCTGTACCTGAACCCGGTGCAGGCGCTGATGTACGCCGAAGGGCGGCAGCAGGAAGAGTGCGCGTTGACGCTGGCCCTTCCCGAAGGCTGGCAAATAGCCTGCGGACTGCCCCAAAGCAGCCCAAACGTGCTGAGCGCGCAGAACTTCGACCAACTGGCCGACGCGCCGCTCATCGCCAGCGCCACGCTCATGCATCAGGAATACGAGGCCGGCGGGCTGCCCTTCCACGTGTGGGTGCAGGGCGAGGCCGACGTGAACTGGCCGCAGCTGCTACACGATTTCAAGGCGTTTTCGGAGGTGCAGTTGGAGCTGTTTGGGGGTTTTCCGGTGGCCGACTACCATTTCCTGAACCAGTTTCTGCCCTACAAGCACTACCACGGCGTGGAGCACAACAACTCCACGGTGATTACGCTGGGGCCGGCGGAGCTCATCATGAGCGAGGGGCTATATAAGGAGCTGCTGGGCGTGAGCTGCCACGAATTGTTTCATACTTGGAACATCAAGAGCATCCGGCCGGCCGAGATGCAGCCCTACGACTATAGCCGCGAGAATTACTTCCGCACCTGCTTCATTGCCGAAGGCATCACCACTTACTACGGCGAGTACCTGCTGGCCCGCAGCCACGTGCGCACACCGGCGCAGTATTTTGAGGAGCTGAACACCGTGCTGCGCAAGCACTACGACGACGCCGGCTGCGAAAACCTCTCCCTGGCCGACGCCAGCATGGACCTGTGGCTGGACGGCTACAAAAACGGCGTGCCCGACCGCAAGGTGTCGGTGTACCACAAAGGCGCGCTGGCGGCGCTGATTCTGGACTTGACCCTGCGTCAGCTCTCGGGCCACGCGCGCAGCCTCGATGATGTGATGCGGCGCCTGTACGAGGAATTCGGCAAGACCGGCATCGGCTACACCGAGGACGACTACGTGCGCATTGTGAACGAAGTGGCCGGGCGCGACATGCACGCGTATTTCGACAAATTCATCTACGGCACGGCGCCGCTGCAGGAACCGCTCGACCGGGTGCTGCACACCGTGGGCTGCCAGCTGCTGGTGGGCGAAAACGCCTCGGCCTCCGAAGGTCTTTTTGGGTTTAGAACCGTGGTAAAAAACGAGCGCACCGAAGTCACGGCCATCTGGCCCGGCTCGCCGGCCGCCGCGGCCCTGACCGTCGACGACGAGATAGTGGCCATCAACGGCCGGCGCGTCGACATGAACCTGCAGTCACTGCTCAGCAGCGGCGCGGCCGAGTTTGAGGTGAGCGTATTTCGCCAAAACCGCTTGCTGACCGTGCGGCTGTCCGCCACGCCCGGCGTCAGCTTCGGCCAGCGCTACGCCATCGACAAGCTCGACACGGCCGACGCCGCCCAGCGGCGCGGGTATCAGCAGTGGCTGGGGTGGGAGTTTTAGGATGATTGATTAATAAAAAGGCCCCGCCGGACGAATCCGACGGGGCCTTTTCTATAGATGCAGCAGCTGCTAATTGCCCTGTTTGCCGGGGCCTTTGCCGCCGCCAACCGACATGGGGCGGTTGCCCTGCGGGTTGCTGCGGATGTTGTCGACGCCGTGGCCGGCGCTGTTGCCGTCGGTGGTGTTGCCGTGCGCGGAAACGTCCATCGTGTTCGGGCTTTGCACCTGGGTGCTTTTCTTCTTGGTATTGGCGGCCGGGTTCACAGACGTTTTTTCATTCTGCAAGTCGGTGTCTTTCTTGGCGTGTCCCATGGCGGAAGGTGGTTGAGTGGAAGATGAGTAGTTGTACCCCTCCGCCGCCAAAAAGTTGCCTTCGAGAACCTACGCCGGCACGTTGGCCGCGGCCGCGGCCGGCACCACCTTCACCAGCTCGGCAAACTGCGCTTCGCGGGCTTCCACCTCCTCGTCGGTGAGGTTGAGCAGACGCTCCGAGCCAAACTTCTCGACGCAGAACGAGGCCATGGCCGAACCGTGAATCACGGCGCGCTTCATGTTTTCGAAGCTGATGTCGTCGGTGGCGGCCAGGTGGCCGATGAAGCCGCCCGCAAACGTGTCGCCGGCGCCGGTGGGGTCGAATACTTCTTCCAGCGGCAGGGCCGGCGCGTAGAACACCTTATTTTTGTGGAAGAGCAGCGCGCCGTGCTCGCCCTTCTTGATGATGAGGAACTTGGGGCCCATGGCCAGGATTTTCTTGGCGGCCTTCACCAGCGAGTACTCGCCGGAAAGCTGACGGGCTTCTTCGTCGTTGATGCTGAGCACGTCCACCATTTCGATGGTGGCGATGAGCTCTTCGAGGGCAATGTCCATCCAAAAGTTCATCGTGTCCATCACAATTAGCTTGGGCCGGTTCACGAGGCGCTGAATGACGAGGCGCTGCACCTGCGGGGCCAGGTTGCCCAGCATGAGGTACTTGCAGTCCTGGTAAGAATCCGGGATGATGGGGTCGAAATCGGCCAGCACGTTGAGCTCGGTCACGAGCGTTTCGCGCGAGTTCAGGTCCTTGGAGTACTTGCCCGACCAGAAGAACGACTTCTCGCCCTGCTTTACCTGCAGGCCTTCGGTGTCGACGCCGTGCTCTTCCAGCAGCAGGATGTCGGACTGCGGAAAGTCGTCGCCCACCACGGCCACCAGCTTCACCGCTTTCAGCGAATAGGAAGCCGACAGGCTGATGTACGTAGCGGCGCCGCCGATGATTTTATCGGTTTTGCCGAAAGGCGTTTCGATGGCGTCGAACGCAACGCTGCCGATGACGAGAAGACTCATGGATGAAAAGTGTGGTGAGTAAAAACGGTCGAAATTAGCTCCGCATTAAAACGGTGTTAAAACAAGCAACAAAAAAGTCCCCGGATAATTCTCCGGGGACTCGTTTTTGGAGGGTAAATAATGGGGCTCGAACCCACGACCTTCGGAATCACAATCCGACGCTCTAACCAGCTGAGCTATATCTACCGTGTTTGTTTTGGTGGGGCAAAGATAGAAAAAGAAGCGGGAATCGACAAAAAAAGTTCTGCTGATGCGTTTGCTCTTCGTTCAGGAACATCGTGCGGCGCGCAGTCGAAGCCTCTCTACCGCAGTAGTAATCAAGACCGCTGCAATGAGGCGGTGGAGAGGCTTCGGCTGCGCGCCGCAGGACGTTCTTTTCTGATGCCGAAGGAAAACGCGCCACAAAAGCCTGACCTTTGCGGAATGGAACCCAACACTGCCCCGTCGTTCAACGATTTCAAGCTCAACAAACAATTGCTCTCGGCCGTGGCCGACGCTGGCTTCACCGAGCCCACGCCGGTGCAGCAGCAAACCATTCCGCTGCTGCTGGCGGGGCACGACGTGCTGGGCATTGCCCAAACCGGCACCGGCAAAACGGCCGCCTTCGGCCTGCCGCTACTGATGAAGGTGAAATACGCCCAGGGCACGAACCCGCGGGCGCTGGTGCTGGCGCCCACGCGCGAGCTGGCCATGCAGATTGAGACCCACCTGAAGGCGCTGGCGGTGAATACCGACTTGCGCATTTTCGCCATTTACGGCGGCTTGGGGCCTAAAACGCAGATTGAAACCATTGCCCAGGGCCTCGATGTGCTGGTGGCCACGCCGGGCCGGCTGCTGGAAATCTACCTGAAGGGCGCCGTGCGGCTCACCGACCTAAAAACCTTCGTGATGGACGAGGCCGACAAGATGATGGACATGGGCTTCATGCCCCAGATTCGGCGCATTCTGGAAATTATTCCGCGCAAGCGACAAAACGCGCTGTTCTCGGCCACCATGCCGGAGCGCGTGACCACGCTAAGCGAGGAATTCCTGGAGTTTCCGGTGCGGGTGGAGGTGAGCCCGCCGGCCAAAACGGCCTCCACGGTGAGCCAGGTGCTGTATGAGGCGCCCAACCTGCTCACCAAAATCAACCTGTTGCACTACCTGCTGCACCGCGACGCCGAAACCATGACGCGGGTGCTGCTTTTCACGCGCACCAAGGAGCACGCCGACCAAGTGGCCCACTTCCTGGAGCGCAAGGCGCCGGCCGGCGAGGTGCGCGTGATTCACGGCAACAAAGGCCAGAACGCCCGCATCAACAGCATGGACGCGTTTCGGGCCGGCGAGGTGCGCTACATGGTGGCCACCGACGTGGCCGCGCGCGGCATCGACGTGCCGCAGGTGACGCACGTCATCAACTTCGACGTGCCCATCGTGCACGACGACTACGTGCACCGCATCGGGCGCACGGGCCGGGCGCAGCACATCGGGGCGGCCATCACCTTCGCCAACGAGGCCGAAATGGTGCACATTGGCGAAATCGAGCAGCTCATCAACCAGCAGATTGAGCTACTGCCCCTGCCCGAGGAAGTGAAGGTGGAGGAAACGCCTTTTGAGGAAAAGCAGAAGATGGGCCGCGAACTCGACGACCGCCGCAAAAAGCTGGACCCCGAATTCAAGGGCGCTTTCCACGAGCGCAAAGAATGGATTAAACCCGGCGTGACCATCGACAAGCGCACGGGCAAGCCCTTCGTGGAAGGCCAGAAAAAGAGCCGCAAGGGCGCCAAGGCCTTTGTGGGCAAGAAAGGCGGCTCGAACCCCGGCGTGAAGGCGCTGAAGCGGCGCGGGCGTTAAAGCTTAGAACGTCAAAAAAGGCCCCTGCTAAATTCAGAGGCCTTTTTTTTGAATGATAAGTCAAATCTCATTTCGCCTCATTCTGCCGAGGTTTACCATAAACACATCGTCTTTGACGGCCCACTTCTCAGTTTCTCTAGCCCACGCTTCGAAATTCGCTCTGTCTTTCAAGAGGTAATACTGGTAAGCGACGTTATAGGCCATTTCGCTTTGCAAGGCTTTATCACCGCATTTTGAAATGCCTTCTTTCGCAGTTTTAGCCGCATTAGCTAACTGGTTGGTGTGCATTTGCGCATAAGCTAATTCTTTATAGAAGTAGCATTTATCATCAGAGTAATTCTGCGCAGCGCGCAATACCGTAACCGCCTTTTCGTACTGATTAATAGCATTGTACGTATAACCGAGCTCTAGACCAAGGTTCTTATATGTAGGGTCAACCTGATATCCCTTTTCTAAAAACTTAACTGCCCCAGTCGGATAATCCCAGACATTATAAGTGAAGCCCCACCGGTAATAATGCGCAGCCGAAGTGGTGTCGGTCTTATAAAATTTGAGCCAATCAGGCACGGATTCAACGCTGAGTTCGCGTAGCTTATCCGGCGAAATAAGCGCTACTTGAACCTGGCTTGGCTGGAGACGGACCTTTACATTATGTTCCAAAGGAGAAGGTTTGTATTTCCCCTGTGCATCAATGGTAAAGCTGCCAACTGCCTGCATGGTGAAACCCGCCTGCGAGTCCAGATAAACAAAGCCGTAGGAGTAGGACTCCCCGGGCTTGCCGCGAAGCGCAACCCACTTGTCTTCACACTCCACAAACCGTTTATCAAATTTCAAAGCCGTCTGGGCGTAAGCTTCTGTGGCAAGAACCAGCGCAAGCGTTGCCAACAATGCACGTAGAAAGATGCATTTCATAAGAGTACCATTAGGTAGTATCTGGCCAAGATACTGCCTTGGAAGCAGCCAGCTACCTGCCGTGGTGGAACAAGTGCCCGAAGTGCATGCTGGCGAAGGTGAGGGCCGAGCCCCAGAACACCGCGCTTAGGAACATGTGCAGCAGGATGCGCTGCCGCGGCACGCCCAGCAGCGTGGCGATGACCGTGCCGCCAATGGGCGACAGCAAAATGGGCGTGAGGAAGGCAATGCCGCCCATGCCAAACTTGCGGAAAACCTTGATGATGTTGCGCGAGCGTTTGGTGAAAATGGGCTCGCGGCGCAGGCGTCGCTGCTTCTGCCGGTGCTGCATCCAGGCGCGGCCCACGCCGGAGAAGATGAAGACGCTGGTCATCATGCCGGCCACGGTGAGGGCCAGCGTGGGCCAGAAGTGCAGCCCCATGGAAGTGCCGGCCAACGGGCCGCCCAAAAACTTCACCGTGCTCAACAAGAACACGGACGCGCATTTAACGGCGGGATGAAGCACGGGATGACGAAAGGCAGGCGGTGGAAGGGGCAACAAACGCGGGGTGGGCGCGTGGCAAAGATACCCATTTCGAAGAGCCAGGGTTCAAAAGCGTGGAAAGGATTTTGAACCGCGGCCGCCGCTACAGCTTGCTGCCGTAGCTCAGGTCGCCGGCGTCGCCGAGGCCGGGCACGATGTAGGCCTGCTCGTTCAAGCCTTCGTCGATGGCGGCCACCCAGAGGTTGGCTTCGGGGATTTCGCGGGCCACGTAAGCCAGGCCCTGGGGCGAGGCAATGACGGCCGCGATGTGCACCTGGCGCGGCGTGCCGAAGCGCAGCATGGCCCGGTACGTTTGCACGAGGCTTTTGCCGGTGGCCAGCATGGGGTCGGCCAGGATGAGCACCCGCTCGTCGAGGCTGGGGGCCGAGAGGTAGTCGACCTGCACCTGCACCTGGGCTGTGCCTTCGATACGGTAGGCGGCCACGAAGGCGCTGGGCGACTGGTCGAAATAATTCAGAAAGCCCTGGTGAAACGGCAGGCCGGCGCGCAGCACGGTGGCCAGGATGGGAAAATCGTGCAGGAGTTTGCCGCGGGTTTCGGCCAGGGGTGTTTGGATAGTCTGCTCGGTGTAGCTGAGGTGGGCGCTGATGCGGTAGGCAATGATTTCGCCCAGCCGCTGCAGGTTGCGGCGGAAGCGCAGGCTGTCTTTCTGCACCTCTTTGTCGCGCAGCTCGGCCAGGAAGTGGTTGGCGATGCTGGGCTCGGCGCACACCACGTGGATGTTGGCCTGCGCCTCGGCGGCGGCGGTGCCCTGGGGGTCGGCGGGGCTGGCGGAAGTGGAAAGCGGGGATGTGGCCATGCGAAGAAGAATTGGGGGATGACGCTGGGAGACAGAGCCCGGCTGGGCCCCGAAGTTGGCACAAAAAGCGGCGGCGGACAAGAAACCGCCGTCTAATTCGTCTTACGTCCGGGCACGGGTTGGGTGGCGCGAACCGGGCTGCCGCACGGGGCCCTTCGCCCTTGCCAACGCCTTGCTGCGTAGGTTTGTTAAGAAATTACCGCCCGTGGCCAGTGTATGGCCCCGCCGTTCCGCTTATCAGGCGTCCTATCTCTATTTATGCATAAATCTCTGCTGCTGTGCGCCGGATTGGCGCTATTGGCGGGCCCCGTGGCGGCCCAAACCGACCCCACTCCTCCGGCGCCGGCGCCCGCCTCCACCCCGGAAGCCAAATCGCCGTGGATGGTGTTCGACCAGCCCGTGCCGCCCACCGATGCCCCGCCGGCAAAGCCCAGCAAAACCACCCAAGGCGCCAACTACGTGCCCCTGGACGTGAACACCTACCGGCTGATTGACCGGTACGCCATCAAGTTCGGGCCCGACTCGCTGAACGACCCGCACACCAGCGTGCGGCCCTACACGCGCGCCGCGGTGGCCCGGTTGGGCGAGCGCCTGCTGTCCGGCGACAGCGTCACGCGCTCGGGCGGCAGCCTCTCGCGCGCCGACCGCTTCAACGCCCAATACCTGCTGAAAGACAACTGGGCCAACAGCGCCCGCGGCGCGGCCAGCAACCAAAGCCCGCAGCCGTTCCTCACCTACTTCTACCGCAATCAAACCGACCTCTACCACGTCGAGACCGAAGATTTTACGCTGCGCGTGAACCCGGTGCTGCTGCTCGAAGCCGGCAAGGATAGCCAGCTGAGCGGCCTGCGTTACGTGAACACCCGCGGCGTGCAACTGGAAGGCACCATCGACCAGAAGCTGGGCTTCTACACTTTTCTGGCCGACAACCAGGAGGCCGTGCCGGGCTACGTGCTGACGCGCATTCAGCGCGACAACATCGTGCCGCACGAGGGCTTCTGGAAGTATTATAAGAACAAGCCCGACCAATACGACTTCTTCACGGCGCGCGGCGGCATCACCTACGCAGCCGGCAAGCACATCAACCTGCAGCTGGCCCACGACCGCAACTTCATCGGCAACGGCTACCGCTCGCTCATTCTCTCGGACTACAGCACGCCGTATTTCTTCTTGAAAATCAACACGCGGGTTTGGAAATTCAACTACCAGAACCTGTTTGCCGAACTCACGGCCCAGAAAGAGCAGGACGACCAAGTGTACCCCAAAAAGTACATGGCGCTGCACCACCTCAGCTTCGACGTGACGCCGAACTTCAACATTGGGGTGTTTGAGAGCACCATCCTGGGTGGGCGCGGCGTGGACAGCACCATCGTGAACGGCCGAATTGTGCGCCAGCGCAAGGGCTTTGAGCTGCAGTACCTGAACCCGGTTATCTTCTACCGCGCGGTGGAGCAGCAGGTGGGCTCGGCCGATAACGCCATTCTGGGCCTGGATTTCAAATGGAACATTGCGCACACGGCCCAACTCTACGGCCAGCTGGTGCTCGATGAGTTCAAAATCAGCGAAGTGCGCGCCGGCAATGGCTGGTGGGGCAACAAGCAGGCTTTCCAGCTGGGCGGCAAGTACATCGACGTGGCCGGCCTGCGCAACCTCGACCTGCAGGTGGAATTCAACTACGTGCGGCCCTACACCTACCAGCACGAGGACATTTATACCAACTACCAGCACTACCAGCAGCCCCTCGCCCACCCCATGGGCGCCAACCTGGCCGAGATTCTGGGCGTGCTCAGCTACCAGCCGCTGCCCCGCCTCATGCTGGTGGGCAAAGCCTTCTACTCGGAGCAGGGATTGGATGTATCCATTGGCGACGTGAAGGGCGACAACTACGGCGGCAATGTGCTCAAATCCTACAACACCCGCGTGAGCGAATACGGCAACAAAACCGCTCAGGGCAACAAAAGCCGCCTGCTGCACGCCGATTTTACGGCCACCTACCAGCCCCGCCTCAACCTGTTCCTCGACGCCAAGCTCATTGCCCGGCGCCAAACGTATTCGTTCACGCCCGCTTTCAACGGCAACGAAACCTACGCCTCGCTGGCCCTGCGCTGGAACATCGCGCAGCGCCTGCACGAATTTTAACAGGGTATGAAAACCTATTTGCGCATCCTGCAGTACGCGCGGCCGCTGCTGTCTTTTCTGCCGCAGTATTTGCTCTACACGGTGCTGACCATCTTTTTCAGCATCGGCAACTTCACGCTGATTATTCCGCTGCTGAAGGTGCTGTTTGACAAAACGGACAAGGTGCCGCTGAAAGCGCCCAGCCAGCTGCCCGCCTTCACGCCCACTATTCAGTGGGTCACGGACACGTTCAACTACTACTTCGCCGACGTGCTGACCACGCACGGCAAGATGGGGGCGCTGGCCTTTGTGTGCGGCGTGGTGGTGGCGTCGGTGCTCTTCAGCAACGTGTTTCGCTACCTGAGCCTGCGGCTGCTGGCCAAAGTGCGGGCCCGCGTTATCCGGAACCTGCGGCGCGATTTGTACCACCGCATCATTGGCTTGCAGCTGGGCTTCTTTTCGGGCGAGCGCAAGGGCGACCTGATGTCGCGCTTCACGGCCGACGTGCAGGAGGTGGAAACCTCGGTGGTGAACACCTTCACGGCCGTCATCAAGGAGCCGCTCACCATTGTGGCGTATTTCTTGGTGCTGTTTCACATCTCGGTGCCGCTCACGCTGTTCACGCTGGTCTTGCTGCCCATTTCCGGCGGCATCATTGCCACCATTGCCAAGCGGCTGCGCACCCAAGCCAAGCAAAGCCAGAAAACGCTGGGCACCATGCTGTCGGTGATTGACGAGACGCTGGGCGGCATCCGGGTTATCAAGGCCTTCAATGCCCAGGAATACATCAAGGGCAAGTTTGAAGAGGAAAACGACCAGTACGCCCGCACCTCGCGCAGCATCGACAACACCCGGGATTTGGCCTCGCCGTTTTCAGAGTTTGCGGGCGTGAGCGTGGTGGCCGGGCTGCTGTACTTCGGCGGCACGCTGATTTTGGGCGGGCAGTCGACGCTCGATGGCGAAACGTTTATCGGCTACGTCATCCTGTTTTCGCAGGTGCTTACGCCGGCCAAGGCCTTGTCCAGCTCCTTCGGCAACATCCAGCGCGGGCTGGTGGCCGGCGAGCGGGTGCTGAGCATCATCGACACCGAGCCCGCCATTCGCGACCGGCCCGACGCGGCGGTGCTGCCGCCTTTCGAGCACGAAATCGAGTTCCACAACCTGAGCTTCAGCTACGGCGAAACGCCCGTGCTCCACGACATCAACCTGACCATCAAAAAAGGCCAGACGGTGGCCTTGGTGGGCGGCAGCGGCGGCGGCAAAAGCACGCTGGCCGACCTGCTGCCCCGCTTCTACGACCCCAGCGCGGGCCAGATTCTGATTGACGGCCACGACCTGCGCGCCTGCACGCTGCATTCGGTGCGCGACCAGATGGGCATCGTGACGCAGGAAAGCATCTTGTTCAACGACACCATTTTCAACAACATCCGCTTCAACACCGCCGCCACCGAGGCCGAGGTGATGGAGGCCGCCCGCATTGCCAATGCCCACGAGTTCATCGTGGCCAGTCCCGAGGGCTACCAGACGGTGATTGGCGACCGGGGCTCGCGCCTTTCGGGCGGGCAGCGGCAGCGCCTGAGCATTGCACGCGCCATTCTGCGCAACCCGCCCATTCTCATTCTCGACGAAGCCACTTCGGCCCTCGACACCGAAAGCGAGAAGCTGGTGCAGGAGGCCCTGCAGCGGCTGATGCAAAACCGCACCTCGCTCGTCATTGCCCACCGCCTGAGCACGGTGCAGCACGCCGACGAAATCGTGGTGCTGCAGCACGGCCGCATCGTGGAGCGCGGCACCCACGACGCGCTTATCCGGCGCGAGGGCGGCGTGTACCAGCGCCTGAGCTCGATGCAAACCAACGCGGCCCTGGTGTAGTCAGCGCGAGAGCCCGGCGTGCCGTTCTGGTTGTTTTCGCGTACAAGGCCGAAACCCGGCGTCCCGGAAAACCCTATCTTTCGCCTTAAACCAACCTTTTTCGCCATGCTCGCCCTCAAACGCATTGTTACCGTTGCCGTAATGGTTTACCTCTTGCTGGCGGTGTTGTTCGTTCTTACCCCCGCCGTGCGCACGTCCGTGATGGGCATGGGCAGCGGCCTGTCGGCCCTGGAGCAAGAGCGCAGTTTCTACTACACCCTGTTTCTGATTGGGGCCGGCCTGCTGGCCCTGCACCTCATCACCGAAAACCTCGACAGCGTGCTGCTGCGCCGCTCGGTGAGCCAGCACGAAAACAAAATCAACGAGCTGAAAGCCAAGCTATACGACCAGCAGCAGCGCGCCGTGCCGCCCGTGGGCGTGCCCAGCGCCCGCACCATCGACGGCCGGGTGAACACCGAGCACACCACCGTGCACCCCACCCAAAGCCAGGCCGCTGGCACCGCGAGCCTGACCGAAAACCGGACTTCTGACCACCTGCCCCAACCCACCTTCCCGCAGAGCGACCCCAGCCTGACCAACACGCCGCCCGCTGAGCGCCCGCCGCTGGCCTAACCCCGAATACCCCCCGTGCCCAATTCCGTTCTCACCGACCTCATTCACGCCGAGCTCAGCGAGGCCCGCTCCGTGCTCGACCAGTTTCTGGCCGAGCCGGAAAACCTGGCCCGCATTGCCGCCGCCGCCGACGTCTTTGCCACCAGCCTGCGCCAGGGCGGCAAGGCCCTCACCTGCGGCAATGGCGGCAGCCTCTGCGACGCCCAGCACTTTGCCGAGGAGCTCAGCGGCCGCTACCGCAACGACCGCCGCGCCCTGGCCGCCATCGCCCTCACCGAGGCCTCGCACATGACCTGCGTGGCCAACGACTACGGTTTCGAATTTGTGTTCAGCCGCTTTGTGCAGGCCCTGGGCCGGCCCGGCGACGTGCTGCTGGCCATCAGCACCAGCGGCAACTCGCCCAACATCCTGCGCGCCGCCGAGGCCGCCAAAGAAGCCGGCATGCAAGTGGTTTCGCTCACCGGCAAAGACGGCGGCCGGCTGGCTGGCCTCAGCGACGTGGAGATTCGCGTGCCGCACTTTGGGTATGCCGACCGCATTCAGGAGGTTCACATCAAAGTGATTCACATCCTGATTCTGCTGATTGAGAAGCTGGTGATTTGAGAGGTGGGACGATGAGAAATGAGAAGTGAGATATCAGCAGGATGCTTAGTAGGTTTG
Organism: Hymenobacter armeniacus; assembly: GCF_014699055.1. Lineage (GTDB taxonomy): Bacteria > Bacteroidota > Bacteroidia > Cytophagales > Hymenobacteraceae > Hymenobacter > Hymenobacter armeniacus. Next base: position 155,275 of record NZ_JACXAC010000007.1, on the reverse strand, counting down.
TGAAGGCACTTGGCAGTTCACGGCCTAATTGGCTCATTTCTCGCTTCTCATCGTCCCACTTCTCTCTACCATGCTTACCAAAACCTTCGGCTCGGCCGTGCAAGGTGTGAATGCCTACACCATCATCATTGAGGTGGTGGTTTCGGCCGGCACGGGGTTTAACGTGGTAGGCCTGCCCGACAACGCCATCAAGGAAAGCCAGCAGCGCATTGAGGCGGCGCTAAAGTTTCGCGGCTACCGCATGCCGCGCACCAAAACCGTGGTGAACATGGCGCCGGCCGACATCCGCAAGGAGGGCGCGGCGTATGACTTGCCCATCGCGCTGGGCATTCTGCACGCCTCGCAGCAGCTGAATACGGAACGCCTGCCGGAGTACATCATCATGGGCGAAATGGCGCTCGATGGCGAGCTGCGGCCCATCAAGGGCGTACTGCCCATTGCCATTCAGGCCCGTAAGGAGGGCTTCAAGGGCATCGTTCTGCCCAAAGAAAACGCGGAAGAGGCGGCCATTGTGAACAACCTCGACGTGATTTCGGTGGGGAGCATGCAGGAGGCCATCGACTTCTTCGAGGGCCGGCTCGACATTGCGCCCACCAAAGTGGACACGCGCGACCTGTTCCAGCATTCGGTGAACAAATACACGGCCGACTTTGCCGACGTGCAGGGCCAGGAAAACATCAAGCGGGCCTTGGAAATAGCGGCCGCCGGCGGCCACAACGTGATTATGATAGGCCCGCCCGGCGCCGGCAAAACCATGCTGGCCAAGCGCCTGCCCAGCATTTTGCCGCCCCTGAGCATGCAGGAAGCGCTGGAAACCACTAAAATCCACTCGGTGGCGGGCAAGCTGGGCGGCGGGGGCCTGCTGAGCACGCGGCCGTTTCGGAGCCCGCACCACACCATTTCGGACGTGGCACTGGTGGGCGGCGGCGGCAACCCGCAGCCCGGCGAAATCTCGCTGGCGCACAACGGCGTGCTGTTTCTGGACGAGCTACCCGAATTCAAGCGGACGGTGCTGGAGGTGATGCGCCAGCCGCTGGAAGAGCGTCGCGTGACCATATCACGCGCCAAGGTCAGCATTGAGTTTCCGGCCAATTTTATGTTGATAGCCAGCATGAACCCGTGCCCCTGCGGCTACTACAACCACCCCGAGAAGGAGTGCGTGTGCGGCCCCGGCGTAGTGCAGAAGTATCTGAACAAAGTATCCGGCCCCTTGCTTGACCGCATCGACCTGCACGTGGAAGTGACGCCCGTGACCTTCGACCAGATGACGGAAACCCGCAAGGCCGAAACCAGCGCCGACATTCAGCCGCGCGTTGACAAGGCCCGCGCGGTGCAGGAAACGCGCTTTGCCGACTACGGAGACATCCACTCCAACGCCATGATGCCGCCGCAGATGGTGAAGGACATTTGCGCCATTAGCGAGGAGGGCCGCACGCTGCTCAAAACGGCCATGGAGCGCCTCGGCCTCTCGGCCCGGGCCTACGACCGGATTCTGAAAGTGGCCCGCACCATTGCCGACCTCGCCGGCACCGACGACATTCACATTCAACACCTAGCCGAAGCCATTCAGTACCGGAGCCTCGACCGCGAAGGCTGGGCCGGATAAATTGCCATGTACAAAGCGCTGGTCAAACCCCTCCTCTTCAACCTCGACGCCGAGCGCGCCCACCACCTGGTTTTCGACAACCTGCGCCGCGCGGCCCGCGTGCCAGGCACTCAGGCCCTGTTGCGGGGGCTCTACGATTTTCAGCACCCCAGTTTAGCCCGCGAGGTGTTTGGGCTGAAATTCCCCAACCCGGTGGGCTTGGCGGCGGGCTTCGATAAAAACGCGGCCCTCACCGACGAGCTGGCCACACTGGGCTTTGGCTTCGTGGAAATTGGGACGGTGACGCCGCGGCCGCAGCCCGGCAACCCGCAGCCCCGCCTGTTTCGGCTGCCGCAGGACGAGGCCCTCATCAACCGCATGGGCTTCAACAATGAAGGGGCCGCGGCCGTGGCGGCGCGCCTGGCCCGGCGGCGCAACCGCCAGCTCATCATCGGGGGCAACATTGGCAAGAACAAGGACACGCCCAACGAGCGCGCGGCAGAAGACTACGTGGCCTGCTTCGACGCCTTGGCGGAGCTAGTCGATTATTTCGTGGTCAATGTGTCGTCGCCGAACACACCCAACCTGCGCCAGCTGCAGGAAAAAAAGCCCCTGATTGAGCTGCTGCAGCAAGTGCAGGCCCGCAACCAGCGCCGCCCCGCGCCGCGCCCGCTGCTGCTGAAAATTGCGCCCGACCTCACCGACTCACAGCTGGACGACATTCTGGAAATAGCCCGCGAAACGCAGCTGAGCGGCTTGGTGGCCACCAACACCACCATCAGCCGCGACCAGCTGCACACCGACGGGCACTACGTGGCTTCGCTGGGTGCGGGGGGACTGAGCGGGCGGCCGCTGCGGGCGCGAGCCACGGAAGTCATTCGCTACTTACACCAAAAATCTGACGGGGCGCTGCCCATTATCGGGGCGGGCGGCATCCACTCGGCGGCCGATGCTCAGGAAAAGCTGGCGGCGGGGGCCTCGCTCATTCAGCTCTACACCGGCTTCATTTACGAAGGGCCGGCGCTGGTGAGCCGGATAAACCGGAGCTTGGTGCCAGCTTGACCTTCTGCGCGCTCACGCGCCGCTGCCACCACGCAATGACCGGCACCCCCAGCAAGGTGGGCCAGAGAAAGTTGTAGGGAAAGGGAATAAAGCGTAGGCTGGTGACGGAAAAGGCCGACACGGCCGCGATGTAGGAAGCCAGGAAGCCCGAAATGTGGTTGCGCAGCCACTGGATTTTGTTCCAGTGCCCGGCGTTGGCGTAGCCGCGCAGCTGCCGCGCGGCCGTCATGGCGCCTATGCCGCCAAACACGCCCACCGGAATGTTCCCGGCCACGAACGCATACCCCACCGTGCCCACGAACACCAGTAGGCCCACGCCGGCCACGGCCCAGTCGAACGGGGCCACTTTGGCATCCCAGGCCAGGTGCTTGAGGTAGAGCGAGCGGTAGCCAAAACACGCCATGTAGAGGCTAAACACCGCCGTGAGCAGCAAGAACAGACTGTGAATGCGCTGGGCGCCCACCAGCGCCGAGATGCCAGCCACCGCCATGGCCCAGAAGAACACCCGCCCCCACCGGCGGTGGGCCGCGCCGCCCTTGCGCACGGCCAGCGCCACGGGCGCCACAAAAAACCCAATAAACCCCGCCGTGATGTGCAGGTAGCGGTTGACCAGAAAGAAGGTGTCCATAGCAGTCGGCGCGGGCAATGATTTACCGCGGCCGAAAGATGGCAGGTGCGCTCCTCTGTACCTCAAAAAAACACTCCCAACTGTCCGATTCAACTGCTGAAACGCCTTGCCCTGCAGATAAACTGCCTTACAGCTTCGCCCCTACTTTGAACTCTATCACGTCGGCGGCGCCGCGGTGAATCTTGAGGTCGATGGCACCGAACAGCAGGTCGGTGAAGTGGTACTTCAGGCCCAGGCGCTCGTAGTAGGGCGTGCTCGATTTGTAGGGCGCGTACACGTAGAAGCCCAGGTGCGAGTCGAACGCCAGGCGGCCAAACAGCAGCTCGTGGCCAATAAACACGCCTGCCTTTTTCACGTCGGGCTGCTTGAGGCCGGCGCGGGTGGTATCGTCGAGGGTGGCTTTCAGGCTGCGGTCGTTGAAGCCCTCCACGCCCAGCAGCAGGTTGGACTTGCGGTTCATGCGGCGGCCCACGGCCAGCGTCACCGAGTTCACGAGGTACTTCTGCTTGTCGCCTTCGGTGCGCTGCTTGAAGCCCAGGCTGGTGCTCACGTTGTAAAAAACGTGGCCTACGTCTTCCGGCGCCGGCGCGTAGGGGTTTACCTGCACGGGGTGGCGCTGCTCGTGGTAGTTGAGGCCCAGCACCACCGAGGGCAGGTTCACGCCGAAGTTGGGCTTAGTGGTGGCGCCGTTGGAAAAGTGGTTCAGCCCCACGCCGGCCAGCAGCGCCAGGTGGGGCGTGAGGGCATAGTCGTACTCAAACCGAAATTGCAGCGTGGCGTTGAGGGCCGAGCTGGCAATGGTGTTTTTGTGGTTGGTTTCCTGGTTGTAGGGGTTGCTAAGGTAAGCCAGCCCGGTGCCCAGCCGGAAACTAAAATCGTGCTTCTCGCCCCGCGAAAACGATTTGCTGATGTAGGGGCTGGCCGCAAAGGCGTAGCCCAGCACGGGGTTGTGAAAGTCGTAGTACGTGAGGGCCAAACCCACCTTCGGAAACTTGTACCAGCCGTGCCAGGGCGCGGCGCCGGTGGTTTGGCGCTGCAGGTTGATTTCGAACCCCGTGGGATGCGACGCCACCAGGTGCCGAATGGCGTAGGTGTGCGCCATGATGATGCTGCCCTGCGCGTAGGCCCCCACCACCAGCGGCATGCGCGGGGCCTCGGCCGGGGCAGCGGGCGCATCCTGCGCATGCGCGCCAAAGCCGCTTAGGCATAGGAAAGCCGCCTGCTTCCAGCGGCGCAGGCATGGAGATGACAAAACCATAACGAACGGTTGAAGCTCAAAAATAGCACCCCGCAGCACTCCACGGCCGAAAAGGCACAACACGTACAGAATTTTGGCAACCTCTGGTGGCCGGCAACGGTATACGGCTCGGTTTACGGCTTACGTACGCCGCCTTTTCTCCCATTCCTTATTATCACTATCCCTTTGCCCTTATGAAAAAGCTCGCGCTTTCTCTTGCACTGCTGGCCGGTACTGCCGCCGCCGCCAACGCCCAGTCTACTCGCTTCGGCCTCAAAGCCGGTGTAAACTACACCACCTTCTCCGGCGATGGCGTGGAAGATGCCAAGTATAAGTTCGGCGCCGTAGGCGGCGTGGCCGCCAACTTCGGCTTCTCCGAGTCCCTGTCGCTCCAAACCGAGTTGCTCTACTCGCAAAAGGGCACCGAAATCAAGAACAGCGACTACAACTTCAAGCTCAACTACATTGAGCTGCCCATCATGTTCCGCTACACCCTCGCCGACGGCAAAGGCCCCTTCCTGCAGGCCGGCCCGCAGATTGGCTACCTGGCCAAGGTGAAACTGTCGGATGGCGACGGCAACGAAATCAAACTCGACAACGACGCCTACCAGAACGTTGCCCTGGGCTACGTGGCCGCCGTGGGCTACCAGCTCGAGTCGGGCCTCAGCATTGAAGGCCGCTTCAACGGCGACATCAACAGCGTGGGCAAAGACAACGACGTGAACGACCAGCAGCGCAACCGGGTATTCTCGGTACAGTTGGGCTACATGTTCGGCGGCAAATAAGCTTCTGCGTATTCTTTTTCGGGAAGGCCCGGTGTCCATGTGGACGCCGGGCCTTTTCTTTGCATAAGGAAACTAATGCTGAAATTAATATAATTTGTTATTTCAATGAAGTTTCCCCGTAGCTTTGCGCCGCATTTTTAATTTCATTCTCACTTTTTTTCTCAGCAACAATGAAAAAAGTTATCCTTTCCCTGGCCCTGGTGGCCGGTATTTCTGCCACGGCTTCGGCTCAGGCTTCGTTCGGCGTGAAGGCCGGCGCTTCGCTCACTACCCTGGGTGGTCCCGATGCTTCGGGCTTCTCCAACAAGGTAGGCCTCAACGCTGGCGTGCTGGCCAACTTGGCCTTCGGCGACGCACTGTCGCTGCAGCCCGAAGTGCTGTTTTCGATGAAGGGCGCTGCTGATTCGGACAACTCGAAAAACAAAATCAACCTCAACTACATCGACGTGCCGGTGATGCTGCAGTACAACGCCGACGGCCTGTTCTTCGAAGCCGGCCCGCAGGTGGGCTTCCTGGCCTCGGCCAAAGCCACCGACGGCACCAACGACGTGGACGTGAAAGACCAGCTCAACACCGTGGACTTCGGCTACGCCGTGGGCCTGGGCTACAAGCTCGAAACTGGTCCGATGATTGGCCTGCGCTACAACGGCGGCATCACCAGCATCGACAAGGAGCAGAGCGGCACCACCGCAGCCAAGATTCGCAACAACGCGTTCCAGCTGTACGTGGGCTTCATGTTCGGCGGCAAATAAGCTTCCCGAAGCTCAACAATGAAAACCCCGGCTTTGCGTGCAAGGCCGGGGTTTTTTGTGTTCCGTGAACGCGCTCAGGCGTAGCTTCGGGACTTCATTCTCACTCTTTCCCTTTTCAAATTATATGAAACGCATCCTTCTACCATCCTTGTTGCTGCTGGCCGCCGGCACGGCCGCGCAAGCCCAGAGCGGCCCCCGGTTTGGCCTGAAAGCAGGCGCCAACCTGGCCAGCTACACCGGTACCGACAACACGGCCACGACTAACAAATTCGGCCTCAACGCCGGCCTCACCCTCAACCTTGGGCTCACCGACCAGCTTTCGGTACAGCCGGAAGTGCTGTTTTCGCAGAAGGGCACCAAACTGAGCTACAACGAAGACAACAGCGACGTAACGGTGTTTCTGACCAACGGCAACGCCTTCGGCCGCAAGGGCTCGGGCACGTACAGCCAAACGCTGAACTACCTCGACGTGCCGGTGCTGCTGCGCTACAACGTGGGCCCGAGCGACGGCGCCGGGTTCTTCTTGGAAGCCGGCCCGCAGGTGAGCTTCCTGCTCTCGCAGCGCGGCGAGGTGAGCGGCGACAAAGCCACCGTGGTGCTGGCCGGCCCCACCCGCAACGACATCAACTCGCCCCGCACCAAACTGCCGTGCTTCACGGTCGACAACACCACCGCCGACATGAACACGACGACGTTTGGCTACGTGCTGGGCGTGGGCTACCGCTTCAGCAACGCGCTGAGCCTGAGCGCGCGCTACACCGGCGATTTCAGCCAGGCCTACAAGAGCGGCGAAGGCAAGGCCGAAGTCCTCAAGCCCTACCGCGACCCCAACGTCAAGTTTACAAATCCAGAGGTGCGCAACTCGGCGTTTCAGGTGCAGGTGGGCTACGTGCTCAACGGCAATTAGGCGCCGCTTCGATTCTCCGTTTTGGCCCGGTGCTGCTTGCAGTGCCGGGCTTTTTTGTGCCCGTCGGCCGGCGCGGGGCGCGGCGCCCACAACCCTGGCAATGGGCGGCGAGTATACGGCACGCGCGCACATAACTCACACATAATCAACTTCATTTAATCTTCATCTTTCCCTTTCCGTTATGAAAAAATGTCTCGTTACCCTTGCCCTGCTGGTGGGCGCCCTGGGGGCCGCCCGGGCGCAGCAGGCCACGTCCATTGGCCTCACCGTGGCCTATGGCCGCGACCGATTGCTGAGCAACAGCCAGTACACGTCGGTGAGCCACTCGGCCTACCAGGCCGGCCTCACGGCCAACGTGGGCCTCAGCGACAACTGGTCGTTTCACCCGGAGGTGCTGTACACGATGCGCTATTTCGACACTTCAAACGACGAAAACCTGAACCGCGACGTGAATTCCATCGATGTGCCGCTGCTGGCCCGCTACCGCGTGGGCGGGCTGTTTCTGGAGGCGGGCCCACAAGTGGGCTTCCCCATCAAGGCGGTGAATGAAGACGCGCAAAACGTGAAAAGCGAGCTGAACAGCGTGGTGCTGAACTACGTGGCGGGCGTGGGCTACCGCTTCGGGCAGGGCCCCTCGCTGGGCGTGCGCTACGACGGCGGGGCGTCCAACACCTTCAAAAAAGACGCGTCGACGGTGCTGGGCTCGGGCAAGTTCAAAACCAGCTCGGTGTGGCTGGTGCTGGCCTACTCATTCGGCAGCTAAGGCTTTGCGGCGTTGGCTGATTTTCGCAAAAGCCCGGTTTCTATACCAGAAACTGGGCTTTTGGCGTTAAGCGGGCCGCAGTGCGGAGCCCGGGCGTAGCTTTGCGGCTCCTATCCATTCAGCAGAACTCATGAAGAAAATTGTTTCTACCCTGGCCCTGGTGGCCGGCCTGGCGGGTGCGGCGCAGGCCCAAAGCAACGTGTCGCTGGGTCTGAAGGCGGGTCCGTCGTACGCTTCGTATGTGGGCAAAGACGCCGGCAACTTGGAAGGCCTGTTCGGCTTCCACGCCGGCGCGTTTGCCAACATTGGCCTCAGTAGCCTCTTCGCGTTCCAGCCGGAAGTCATTTATTCGCAGAAGGGCACCAAGTACAAGGACGTGAGCGACGCCCGCACGCGGGTTTCCTACCTCGACGTGCCGCTGTCGTTTCACGTGAACGCCGACGGGCTGTTTTTTGAGGCCGGCCCGCAGGTGGGCTTTCTGCTCTCGGCCAAAAATGAGTTCGGCAACGTGAGCACCGACGTGAAAGACCAGCTCAACAGCGTCGACTTCGGCTACCTCGTGGGCCTGGGCTACCAGCGCAAAACAGGTCCCGGCATTGGCCTGCGCTACAACGGCGGGCTGACCAACCTGCCCAAGGAGGTGACGGTGGGCACTACCACGGTCCAGAACCGCGTCCGCAACAGCGTTTTCCAGCTGTACCTGACCTACTCGTTCGGCGGCTAACGGCGCGGTCATTTCAACAAAAAAGCCCGGCATCTGCGCAGATGCCGGGCTTTTTTGTTGGGAGGAGTGTTACTGCGCCGCCGCGTAGTTGCGGTAGAAGTGCGGAATGGTTTCAATGCCCTTCAGGAAGTTGAACACCCCGAAATGCTCGTTGGGCGAGTGAATGGCGTCCGAATCGAGCCCGAAGCCGAGCAGCACGGTGTCGAGGCCCAGCTCCGATTTGAACATGGCCACGATGGGGATGGAGCCGCCGCCGCGCGTGGGCACCGGGCGCTTGCCGAAGGTGGTTTCCATGGCGTCGGCGGCGGCGCGGTAGGCCACCGAGTTGGTGGGCGTCACCACGGGCTCGCCGCCGTGGTGGGGGCGCACTTCGACGGTCACGCCCTGGGGCGCAATGCTTTCGAAGTGCCGCTGGAATTTCTCGGTGATTTCGGCCGAGGTCTGGTGGGGCACTAGGCGCATCGAGATTTTGGCGTGGGCCTGCGAGGCGATGACGGTTTTGGCGCCCTCGCCGGTGTAGCCGCCCCAGATGCCGTTCACGTCGAGCGTGGGCCGGATGCTGGTGCGCTCCATGCTGGAGTAACCCTTTTCGCCGTAGCTGTCGGGCAGACCGATGCTCTTTTTGAACTCCTCTTCGGAGAACGGGGCTTTGGCCATTTCGGCGCGCTCGTCGGCGCTCAGCTCGTTCACGTTGTCGTAGAAGCCGGGGATGGTAATGTGGCCGTTGGCGTCGTGCAGGCTGGCAATCATCTCGCACAAGGCGTTGATGGGGTTTTGCACGGCGCCGCCGTAGAGGCCGGAGTGCAGGTCGCGGTTGGGGCCGGTCACGGTCACTTCGTGGTAGCTCAGGCCGCGCAGGCCCACCTCAATGCTGGGCACGTCGTTGGCCAAGATGCCGGTATCGGAAATGAGGATGACGTCGGCTTTCAGCTTTTCCTTGTTGGCGCGCACGAAGATTTCGAGGTTGTTGGAGCCAATTTCCTCTTCGCCCTCGAACATGAACTTGATGTTGCAGGGCACGCCGCCCTGGCCGTCGCGCATCATCATCTCGAAGGCTTTCACGTGCATGTAGACCTGGCCTTTGTCGTCGCAGGCGCCGCGGGCGTAAATTTTCTCGTCTTTGATGACCGGCTCAAACGGGGGCGAGGTCCACAGCTCGTAGGGGTCGGCGGGCTGCACGTCGTAGTGGCCGTACACAAGAACGGTTTTGGCCGCCGGCCCAACGATGTATTCGCCGTACACAATCGGGTTGCCGGCCGTGGGGCAGATTTCTACGTTTTGCACGCCGGCTTCTTCGAGGCGGGTTTTCAGGTAGTCGGCGGCCCGCAGCACGTCGGCGTGGAACTTGGGGTCGGCCGACACGGACGGAATCCGGAGCCAGTCCATGAGCTCGTTGAGGAAGCGGGTTTGGTTATCGGCGAGGTACGTGGCCATGCGGAGCAAGAATTAGGGGGTTGGGAATGCGCCGGTAAAAGTAACGGACGCCGGCAGACGGCGGCTCCCGCTACGCCCCGGCGCCCGGTATCTTTAGGGCATGAAGCCAACCTTTTGGGCGCTCCTGCCCTTTTTTGCGGGCCTGGCGCTGGGCGCGCCCGCAGCCGCCCAAGTGTCCAAATCCAGCGCCCCCGTGTACGAGGCAAACGACGTAACGCCGTGCTCGTTCGACGTCCTCACCGCCACCGAACTCATTCAGAGCCGGGCCGTGTATCCAGCCGATTTTCTTAAAAGCGGTGCCTCCGGCGAGGTGCACGTGTCGTTTGTGCTAGACGCCGCCGGCAAAACCCGAGACGCGCAGGTGATGCAGTACCCCGGCTACGAGCCCGCCGACCCAGTGGCCGCCGCGGCCGTGCTGGCGGCCATCAAAGGGCTGCCCAAGCTGCAGCCCGCCCTGCGCGCGGGCAAGCCCGTGGCCGTGCGCATGCCTCTGACTATTCGGTACCCCAACCCGGAGCCTTCCAAAATGTATTCGGCGGGCCCCAACCGCGTGTACCAATACGCCGAACAAATGCCCGAGCTGCCGGCTGGCGGCGGGGCCGGTGCCATTGTGGCCGCGGCGCAGAAAAACCTGCTTTACCCCGAAGCAGCCCGCCAGGCCAAAGTCACGGGGCGGGTGTTCGTCAAGTTCATCATCGGCGCCGATGGCGTAGTGCGCGACGTGCAGGTGGCCAAAGGCCTCGGCTCGGGCTGCGACGAGGCCGCCGTGGCCGCCGTGCGCCAGCTGCCGGCGCTCAAGCCGGGCATGCAAAACGGCTGCCCCGTGGCCGTGGCGTACACCGTGCCGCTAACGTTTGCCGGGCAGTAGCCGCGCACAGCGGGAGCGTCAGAAAGCTTTCTGGTAGAAATGCTCCTTGTCGAGCACAGCGCTGATGGCCTGCACGGCGGCGCGCACCTTGGCCACTGGCAAGCCGGCGTCACCGGCCACGTAGCCATTAGGCTGCACCTGCAGCACCTTGCTTACCTGAAAGTCCTCCGGGGTCGCGTTGCTGGCGCAAGTGGTGAACCCTTGCTTTTCCGCTTCGGCGAAACCGGCCAGGTCGAAGCGGTTGAGGTAGAGCACTACCTCCTGGCCCAGGTGGAAGTCGGGACTCTCGGCCACGTGCAGCCGAAAGGAGCCAACGGGCCCGTTCGCGGTTTTCACGCTGATGGTTGCGGAGCTAAGCTGGCCCTGCCACACTTCCATCACCTTGATTTTGTAGGTGGTATGAAAACAGACCCGCCGGCTGGAATCGCCGGTTTCTTCCAGCACGATGCCGCGCACCACCCAGTCGGCAAACAGGGTTTGCTCGCGGTAGCCATACGACCCGTCGATGAGGATGCGGCGGTCCATCTGCAGCAGGTCGACTCCTTCGCGCCGCAGGGCCTGGGTTTTGGTCACGTCGAGCCGGTTGCGGTAGAAGAACGTGGGCCGCGAGGTGTAGCCTTGTTTCTGAGCCGCCGCCAGGAAGCCGGCCTGGTGCCGGGCCGCTTCCGCTTCGGTGCGGAACGCCCCCACGGGCGCGGTTTGGGCCCGCAGCGGCATTTTGGAGGCAGCGGCCGCCAGGCAGGCGGCTAGCAGCAAGCAGGTTTGTGGTCGCATCCGGGATGGTTGTTGAGAGGGGAATGCCTCAGTGATGCCGTGGCCGGCATTCGTGCACACGCAGGGCTACTGTTTCGCGTCCAGCACCCACGCTTGTATCATCTTCTCGCCTACCCGCCAGGCGGCGGGCCAGTCGGCCTCCGGTGCCTCAAACGTGAGCAGGTAGAGGGTGTCGGTTTTGGCGTTGGCCAGGGCCAGTTGGTACACGATGTGGGTAGCGGCCTCGGGCGGCGCCTCGCGGTAGCGCACCGTGCGCTTGTAAAACGCGCCTTCTACCGTGGCATTCTTATCTAACTGGGTTTGGCCCGGGCCGAAGCCGGCACGCATCATCAGCAACTCGGCGTAATCGGCGGCGGGGCGACCGGTTTTGGCTTTGGCCTTGCGCACCACCTGCAACGAGAGTCCTTCCTGAAACTCGTCGTTTTCGCCGGTTTCTTCGGGCGTTAGGTAATACGTGGGGGCGCCCTTCTCGCCCGTCACCTTATAGTACCAACCCGTTGGCAACGGCATCGCGGCCTTGATTTCGGGCAGCACCTGCCAGGTCCAGCCCGTCGGCGCCGGGCCCAGGGGCTCGTTGTATTTCTGCGCGGCAGCGGGCCACACAACGCACGACATGGCCAAGGCACACGCTACCAGAAAACGGGACATAGCTTAAAACTAACGGTATCGACGGCGATTGTTTCCCCTACGCACCCTGCCTCACTTCCGCCCAAACAGCGGCACGCGGCTTTCGGTGCCGGCGCGCAAGCGGCCAATGTTGGCCCGGTGGGTGTAGATGAGCAGGGCCGCCAGCACGAAGCCGACGTATACCATGAACGGCTGCTGCGGCCGAAACTGGGGCAGCAATTGCAGCAGCGCGAAGCTCACGCCCGCCGTCATGGAAGCCAAGGATACGTAGCGGAACAGCAGCAGCATCACCACGAAAATGCCCATGCACACGCCCACCGTGGCCGGCGCCACGCCCAGCATCATGCCCAGGATGGTGGCCACGCCCTTGCCGCCCCGAAACTGCGCAAACACCGGATAGATGTGGCCCACCACGGCCAGCACCCCGCAGGCCAGCTTGAAATACAGCTCGTGCTCGGGCGCGATGGCGCCGTAGGCCACCAGCAGCTTCGGCAGGAAATACGCCGCCACAAAACCCTTCAGGGCATCGACCAGCAGCACCGCCGAGCCGGCTTTGGGGCCCAGCACCCGGAAAGTGTTGGTGGCGCCGGCGTTGCCGGAGCCGTGCTCGCGAATGTCGGCCAGGTTGAAAAAGCGGCGGCCCACCCACAGGGCCGTGGGAATGGAGCCCAGCAAATAGGCCACCAGAAGGGCAAGGGCAATGTAGAGGTAGTGCATGGGGCGGGGTGGGTCGATGTCAAGGACGATACAAAAGAACGCCATGCGGAGCGCAGCCGAAGCATCTCGCGTGCTATAGTAAATGGTTATTTACTCGGGAGAGATGTTTCGGCTGCGCTCCGCATGACGTTCTGGTCTTGCCCGGCGGAGGCGCTTAGCTGTCGCCGAAGGGGTCGTCGGCGGCTTTCTTCTTGCGCTTCTCTTCCTCCTTCTTCTTTTTCTCCTCCTCCTTTTTCAGCTTTTCGGCTTCCTTGGCCTGGCGCTCGGCTTCTTTCTTGGCCTGGGCGGGGTCGGGCTCGGCAGCAGGAGCGTCGGCGGCGGGTTCGGCGGGTTTTTCCTTGGTTTTGGTTTTCTCCTTTTTGGGCTCCTCGGTGGCCGGGGCGTCGGCGGCCGGTTCGGCGGCTTTATCCTTGGTTTTGGTTTTTTCCTTCACCGGTGCGGGGGCCGGCTCGTCGATGGTGCCATCGCCGAAGGGGTCGTTGTCCTTGGCCTTCTTCTTTTTCTTGGTCGACGCCGGGGCGTCTTCCGCGGGCTGCGAGCCGGGGTTGGCGTTGGGGTCCGCGCCAAAGGCGTCCTCGTCCTTGCCCTTTTTCTTCTTTTTCTTGGGGTCCACCTCGTCAAACGTTTCCTTGGGCGGAGCGGCCGGGCGGGCGGCCAGCTTGCCGGTCTTGCCCAGGAAGTCCTTCTGGAAGTGTGCGCGGAAGGCGTCCACGTCGGAGAAGTCGCCCAGGAAGGTGCCGTAGCTGGTGGCCGTTTCGTAGTCGCCCTTCTGCTTGGCGCCAATTTCGGCGTCGAAGTTCTCGCTCGACGACTTGGCCTTGAGCAGGTTGTTGGCGTACTTCAGGTAGTACCAGGTCTGGGGCTCGGGCTCGAGGTAGACTTCTACCACGTCGGTGGCGTTTTCGCGGTGAATTTCCACGTAGCCGTTCACCAGCGCATTCAGCGCCGTTTTGCCCACGCCGGCTAGGCCAATCTCGCCCACCGAGTACCAGGCGCGCTTCTTCTCGTTCCAACGCAGGTTCACCTTGCTGAGCAGAAGGGTGTGCGCCAGCTTGGGCGAGAGCTTGATGAGCGGGTCGGCGGCGCCGCGGTGGCCCGCGTAGCCCTCCACGCCCTTATCGCCAATGAACTGGCCCAGCTTGTAGAGCTCGTTGGTGGAGCCGTCCTGCGCTTCGGCCGAACCCTTGGTGACCTTGGCCAGCTCGGCGCCCATCACCTCCACGGCCTTGGGCGGCATGTTGATGTCGATGCCCAGCAGGGCGTCTACCGAGTAGCGGGCGCTGTCGGGGTTGGCCGTGCCCACGCCGCTGGCCACCATTTTGTAGTCTTTGGTGGAATTGATGAACGTCATCGGTCCGCGGAAGCTGAGCGAGTTCGTCTCGTCGGTGTAGGTGAGGGCGGCGCCTTCGTAGGCATTCACGTCGCTCAGGTCGCGGCGCGAAATGCTGTAGATGCCCTTTTTGTCGTCGTAGCGCAGCTCGCCGTCCACCTTGAACACGGGCACGTCGGTGGGGTTGGGCACCGTGGCGGCGTAGAGCGGGTACACCTTGTTGCTCTGGTCCGACACGAAGAGGCCGGTCACGAGCGGCGTGCCGTCTTCGGCCTTGATGTCTTTCAGGCTGAGGCTGAAGTTCTTGGGGTCGATGGAGTCTTTCACCGCAATCCACTCGGCCGATTTCCGGTCTTTGCCAAACTGCAGCTGCACCTGGCCGTCGAAGGCAAAGCCGCGGCGCTGCGAGTTCAGCTGCACGTTGCCGCGGTAGCCGATGCGCGGCGTGAGCTGGAATTTGCTGTTGGCGTTCACCACGGCCGTGGCCAGGGTGGCGGGGCCGGTTTCCTCATCGGTCAGGTCCGATTCCTTTTTGCGGCTCAACAAGCCTTTTTTGCCTTTGCCGGCGCCGGCCAACACGGCGCCGGGGTCGGGCTCGAAGTTGGAGAAGCGCAGGGCCACCGAGTCGCGCGCCGTCTTAAACGTGTATTCGGCGGTGCCCGTGAAGGCCACCTTCGACAGCACCTCGATGCTGCCCTTGCTCAAGCGGTGGAATTTGGCCAGCGAGTCGAGCACCACCGTGGCGTTCTTAAACCGCCCAATCTTGCCGTTGGCCCCGATGTTGACCTTGCCCGAATCGGGGTACACCCAGGCGTCGGCGGCGGCGATGTAGGGCACGCCGCCCACCTTCATCTGGTACTTGGCCAGGTCGTAGGTGGCCGTGACGGCCTTGAACTTCAGGCCCTGCTGGTCGGGGTTGGTGGAGTAGAAATACGACTTGGTGGAGTCGGCATTGGCGGCTACGCGCAGCTTCACCTGCTTTTTCTTGAAGTCCCAGTGCCCGCCGCTCAGCGTGGTTTTGAACTTGGAATACGGCAGGTCGATGCTGGCTTTGCTGCCGTCTTCGCGCTTGAAGTCGGCGTAGCCTTTCTGCAGGTTGTAGTCGAACGCCACGTCGTTGGCCGTGAGGGCGGGCTTGTTGGCCTCGGCCGATTTCACGCTCAGCGAAGCCTTGCGGCCCGAGTAGCTGTCCGACTTGAAGGTGAACTCCGGCGACTTGATGAACGACTGCGGCCCGTCGAGGCGGCCGTCGCCGCCGGCGTTTTTGGGCGTCAGCAGGGCGGTGCCTTTGAAGTTGTAGGCCGTGGTGGTCTTGGTTTTGGGGTCGAGGGCCGAGTAGAGGCGAATGGCTTCGCCGCTGGCCGGTGTGGTCAGGTACATCGAGTCCTGGCGCACTTTCCAGTTCATGAGGTAGCCCGCGGGCAGGTTCATCTTCGGAATGTCGGCCCCGTCGGTTTTCTTGGCCGCGATGGCGCCGGTTTTGCCCACGGCCACCACCGAGTCGCGGTAGAACACGAAGCTGTTCGACGTGAACGTGCCCGACTGGTAGTTCACCTGGCCGTCGGCCTGCAGGCCCTTGCCGTCCATCTTCACCTTGTTGAACACGCGGCCCCGGCCCTTATACAGCGGAAAGCCGTCCTTGGGCACATCGTAGATAAAGCCCAGCGAGCCATCGGGCTGCACCGTGAGCTTGGTTTTGATGTCGGGGATGATGCCGCCGCTACGGAAGGTGCCGTCGAACCCGGCCGCCGCCTTGCCGATGCCGTTGAGCGAGTCGAGCTTAAACGGCGGAATGTCGAACACCAGCGTCGAGTCGTAGGCGCCGCCCAGCACGTCCTGCTTGCCGAAGTACACATTGGCCCCGCTCTTGGAGTCAAACGAGGGATAATTCGGCTTTTTCTTGCGGCCCGACTTGTTTTTGGGGTCGTTCAGGTAGAGGCGGCCGGTCGAGACCTTGCCTTTGTTGGTGAGGGCAAAGTCGGCCCGCTTGCCGGTGGGCTTGCCCTTGGCGTCCTTGGCCTCGCTGCGAATGACGATGGAGTCTATCTTGGCCATGTCGACGTAGAACCCGTCGTAATCAAACTTAAATTCGCGCCCCTTGAAGCGCATGGCCGAAGCCACCACCGTGCCGCTGAAGTCGATGTTGCGGTTCTTCTTGATGCGGATGATGGAGCTGTCCGGCTTCACAAATACCGTGGCCGAGTCGTCGGAAAAGTTGAACCGGTCCACGCCGCGCACCAGCAGTTCGTTGGTGTTCAGGTTGAGCGTGGCGTTGCGGCCCGAGCCCGACAAGGACCTGATGGCGATGTGGTCGTAGTCCTTCTTGTCGCGGGCCGAGGCCACGTAGTGGAAGCCTTTCGGCAGAATGGTTACCTCGCCGGTTTGGGGCGCCCAGGCCACGTAGCCGTCGCGCGTGAGGCCGGCCGCGGCGCTGCGCATGTTGGCTTCGGAGGTTTGCAGGTCGCGGGCCAGGTCGCTCACGTTGATGGTTTTGGCGTTGCCGTGGGCCTGGCTGTAGCCCACCAGCATCTGCAGCGGGTGCAGCCGGTTGATGCTTTTGAGCTGCTGGTAGCGGTTGTTGGTGAAGAACTCCTTGCTCTCAAAATCGGCCGACTGCTGGTTTTTCGACGACAGCACCTCGAAGTCGACCGTGGGCTGGCGCAGGTTCCAGGTCAGGGCCTGCGTCCGGATTTCCATCTGGTGGTAGGAGTCGCTGTAGGGCGTGTTCTTGTACAGGCCTTCCTCGCGCGAGAGCTTGAGCTGCTGCTTGCTCTTGTTGTACTTAAGCTGCGCGCCGGGGTGCGTCACCGAGTCTTTGGCGCCCTGGTAGATGGTGATGCCGGCCCGGCTGGCCGTAATCAACGAGTCGCCGAGCACGTAGGCCCGCGACGCAGCCTTGAACTTGGGCTTGCCGTCGAGGCTCACCGTGAGGTTGGAGAGCGAGCCGTCGAGGGCGGCGCTGAGCACCTTGCTGCCCGCCATCGACAGGCCGCCGCGGTACGTGATGTTGTCGCCCAGGCTCTTGATGCGGGCGTCGTTGGTGAGGGAAATGAAGCGCGGGTAGCCGTTGTCGGTCACGCCGGGCTTGCGGCGCACGGCCTTGTAGCTGAGGGCGCCCTTCACGGGGGCTTCCAGCAGGGCCGGATAGGTCAGCGTCACGGGCTGGGCCGTGAACTCCGGCTTGGTCATGTCGAAGTCGAAACCCGCCAGGTCGGCCGTCACCAGATTGGTTTTGATGGACCACACAAACTGCCCGCCCGTGGCAATGAAGCGGTTGGAATTGGGCACGGCCGTGCCGCTCACCTTTTTCAAAAACACCGAGTCGCCGGCCGAGGCCATGAACAGGTCGGCATCTTTGATGACCAACACCGCGCCACGGGCCGGCGGCGCCAGGTATTCCTCATACGGCGTGGCCGACGGCGTGAAGCCGGTGGTGGGCGTTTCAAAGTCGGCCGCTTTGGCGGCTACTTCCGTGGCCGACGGCGTTTTCGTGGCGGCCGGGCTGGCTTTGGCGGCGGGCGCGGCTTTGGCCACCGGCTTTTTGGCGGGCGCCTTCTTTTTCACGGGCGCGCCCCAGCCGTCGTCGGCATCACCCCAGCCCCCGCCCGAGGGCGACGACCACAGGTCGGCAGTGTCCCAGCCGCTGCTGCTGGCTTTTTTCTTCGGGGCCGGCTTGGGAGCGGCTTTGGCCACGGGCTTGGCGGCCGGCTTCTTGGCGGCCGGCTTGGGCGCAGCGGGCAGGGGCTCTTCTTTCACCACCGGCGCGGGCGCCCCAAAGTCGAGGTTGGAAACCGGGGCGTTGATGGGCGAGTACGCAAACGACACCGTGCCGCCCACGGCGCGCAGCGTGTTGTAGCCGGTTTTATAGAGATAGCCGCCGTTGAAGAATCGGTTGGTGGCGGTGATGAATTTCTCGGTTTCGGTGGGGGCTTCTTTGTCCAGGGTCTGGCCCAGCACGTCGAGGTACTGGTCCATCTGCGCGTCGCTGAGCTTGGCCTTGGTGGCGCCGCCCACAATGGCCCCAAACAAGCTCTCGAAGTGCGGCCGGGGCCGGAAGTGCTTGGCCAGCATGGTTTGCGACAGCGCCACGATGCGCGCCTGCTGCGACGACGTGAGGCGGTTGCTGCCCCACAGCTCTTTGAGGCGGGCGGCGGTGGCCATGGCGGCGGCATTCTTGGTGCTGGCCATCATGCTCTGCACATCGGCGATGTACTGGAGCGGGTCGGTGGCCAGTTTGCCCACCTGGTAGCGCGGCGCGGCGGCAGGGGGCGTGCCCGGAGCCGCCGCTTTGGTCTGGGCCTGCGCGGCCGAATAGCTGCCCAGCGCCAGGCCCAACCACGCCGTTAGAAGAAGATATGGCTTCATAAAGTCTGTTTTCTGTAGTAGTCGGCTTGCCGTGCAAGCCCGGGCCGCCCCGCAACGCCTAACGTGTTATTTCTCTGCCTCTGGTGTTGCAGTGCCCGAGTTCAACGACGCGACCACCGCCCACGGGCTGCTTTTCGAACGCAAACACCTGGCACGGAGGATAGTGCCCGGGCTTGCCCACAAAAACCCGGTACAAGTTAGGCAGAATCAAAAAATCAATCTACTACCCAATTACGCCAACCACCAATATTCACTGATTATCAACGCTTCCACTTGCATTCGCCAGTGTCACGTCCTTGCCATAGTTCACTTTTGGCCGCGGCAAGCTGGTAGGGCCGGGCGGCGGCTTCCGGGGTTTCGAGTCTGGACCAAGTACCATCGGTTGCCGGCACTGCGCTTTACATTTGGCGTATGAGCACCGCCCCCATTCGCACCGCCCTGCTGGCTTACGGCATGTCGGGCAAGCTTTTTCAGGCCCCCTTCCTTTCGGCCCACGCCGGCTTCGACCTCGTGGGGGTGGCCGAGCGCACCGAGCAGCGCATGCACCGCGACTACCCCGGCATCCGCAGCTACCCCAGCGTGGCCGAGCTGCTGGCCGACCCCAGCCTGGAGCTGGTGGTGGTGAACACGCCCAGCAATACCCACTTCGACCTGGCCAGCCAGGCCCTGCGCGCCGGCAAGCACGTGCTGCTCGAAAAGCCCGTGGCCACGTCCGTGGCACAGCTGCAGGAGCTGCTGGCATTGGCCCAACAGGCCGGCCGCCACTTGCTGGCCTACCACAACCGCCGCTGGGATACCGACTTTGGCGCCGTGCGCCGCGTGGTGGAAAGCGGCCAGTTGGGCCAGCTCATCGAAGTGCATTTCCGATTCGACCGCTACAAGCAGGCCCTCAACCCCAAGAAATTCAAGGAGGAAGTGCTGCCCGGCAGCGGCCTGCTCTACGACTTAGGCCCCCACCTCATCGACCAGGCCATCGGCCTGTTTGGCCAGCCGTTGAGCTTCCATAAAACCGCGGGCCACTACCGCGCCGGCACGCAGGTCGACGACTACTTCTCGCTGCACCTGCGCTACCCGCAGGGCCTCAACGTGTGGCTGAGCTCCGGCCTGCTCATTGCCGACCCCGTTCCGGCCTACGTGCTCCACGGCACCCACGGCAGCTACCAAAAAGGCCGCACCGACCCGCAGGAAGCCCAGCTGCTGGCTGGTGTGTCGCCGCTGGCCCCCGACTACGGCCGCGAAAAGCCCGGGGAAGAAGCCCGCCTCACCGTGGCCGGCCCCGACGGCAAGCTGGCAACCCGGCCCGACGCCGCGGCGCCCGGCAACTACCTCGGCCTGTTCGACGCCGTCCACCAGACCATTCGGCACAACGCCCCCTACCCCATTCGGGCCGAGCAACTGCTGTGGCAAAACGAGTTACTGGAAGCGCCCGCGGCCTGGGATTTTCGGAAATAGCCGCCTGCGCCTCCCCTACTGCGCGGCCACGGCCTGCAGCTCCTGCACCAAATCGGCAGAGCCCACGAACAGCGGCGCGCGCTGGTGCAGGTCGGAAGTGGGGTGCACGTCGAGCACCACGTCGGCGCCGGTCACGGCCATGCCGCCGGCTTGCTCGATGAGGAAGGCCAGCGGATAGCCTTCGTAGAGCAGGCGCAGCTTGCCTTCGGGCTTGGCCACAGTGGGCGGGTAGAGGTAGATGCCGCCCGTGAACAGGTTGCGGTGGTAGTCGGCCACCAGCGAGCCCACGTAGCGGGCCGTGAGGCGGCGCTCCTTGCAAGTGGTGAGGAAGGTGCGCACAAACTCCGGGTAGTCGAACCAGTTGCCCTCGTTGCAGGAAAACACCGGCCCCTGGCGCGGAATCTTGATATCGGGGTGCGAGAGGAAGAATTCGCCCAGCGAGTTTTCGTAGGTGAAGCCCGCCACGCCGTGCCCCGTGGTGTACACCAGCATGGTGCTGGAGCCGTACAGGATGTAGCCCGCCGCCACCTGGGCCCGGCCGCCCTGCAAAAAGTCCTCCTTGCGGGCCGGCCCGCCAATGCGCGACACGCGCCGGTAGATGCTGAAAATGGTGCCAATGCTCACGTTCACATCAATGTTCGAAGAGCCGTCGAGCGGGTCGATGGCCACCACGTACTTGCCGTGGGTATTGCCCGTTTCGATGATGTGCTCGTCTTCTTCCGAGAGCACGGCGCAGGCTTCGCCGCCGTTGGTGAGGGCCCGAATAAAGCGGATATTGGCTTCCATGTCGAGCTTTTGCTGGTGCTCGCCCTGCACGTTTTTCTCGCCCATGGCCCCGGTGATGCGCGACAGGCCCGCGCGGTTCACTTCGCGGTTCACGATTTTGCCGGCCAGCGCGATGTCGCGCAGCAGCTGGCTCAGTTCGCCGGTGGCGTAGGCAAATTCGGCTTCTTTGCGCTTGATGTAGCGCTCCAGGGTGGTGCCAACGGGCGTGGCAAGCGTGTTTTCGGTGGCTTGGGCTTGGGACATGGAAGTCAGTTGACAGTTAACAGTGAGCAGTTAACAGGTTGTTTTTTCTTGATGGTTTCGATTGTTAACTGCTCACTGTTAACTGTTCACTGGCCTTAACTGGCTTGCTTTTGCGACTGCCACAGCACCACCTGCCAGCCTTGCTTGTTCTTCACCTGCACCACTACGTACTTGAGGTGCGACACGCTGGTGCTGCCATCGGGCTTGGGGGGCGAGGTGATGAAGATGGAACCGTTCACAACGGCCGTTTTGCCGTCGTTGTAGGTGCGCACGTTCAGTTTTTCGACCTCAATTTTCCCGTATTGGCTTTTGCCGTCCTTGATGCTTTGGATGTACTCGGCCTTGGTGTTTTCGTGGCCGTCGCCGTGCGTGTACACCAAGTCATCGGCAAAAGCTTTTTCGAGGAGGGCATAATCCTTCTTCACCTGCGCCTCAAAGCGCTGACGCTCCAGGGCTTCAATCTCCTTTACCAGGGCCGCAGCTTTGGGGCTGGGTGCTTGGGCAAGGGCAAACAAAGGCAGGGCCAGCAGGAGTGCCAGCAGCAAAGGCCGCGTTTTCATATCCGAAATGAGGTTGATGGGAAGCCAACGCGGCGCGGCACTTCTCGGTACCGCGCCGGGCCGGCGAGATTGTTATTCGTCGTCGAGCTTGATGGGCTCCATGCGCGGCACCAGCGTGAACATCAGCACCCAGGCCAGCAGATAGGCCGCACCGCAGATGAAGAACATGATGTAGTAGGCCTTGTCAATTTGCCCGATGCTCTCGAAGTGCACAAACATGCGCTTCTGCACCAGGGCGGTGAGGGCAATGCCGCCCAGGCCGCCCGCCATCCCGCCGATACCCGTCACCGAACCCACGGCCCGCTTCGGAAACATGTCCGACACGGTGGTGAAGATGTTGGCGCTCCACGCCTGGTGGGCCGCTGCCGCGATGCCGATGACCAGCACCGCCAGCCACATGTTCAGGCCGCCCAGCCACTGCGCAAACACGATGGGAAACACGCAGAAAGCAATGACCAGCATGGCCGTTTTGCGGGCCTGAAACGCCGGCATGCCGCGCCGGATGAAGCCCAGCGGCAAGTAGCCACCGCCCACGCTGCCGATGCTCGACAGAATGTACACGGCCGCCACCGGCAGGGCAATGTCGGTGCCCTTCAGGCCGTATTGCTTGCCCAGGAAATCGGGCAACCAGAACAGGTAGAACCACCAGATGGGGTCGGTGAGGAACTTGCCAATGACGAAGGCCCAGGTTTGGCGGAAGGTGAGCAACTTGCCCCACGACGCCTTCGGCTTTTCCTCGGTCACGCCTTCCTCGGGCAAGCCCACGGGAATGTCGGCGTTGATGTAGTCAAACTCAGCCTTCGACAGCCGCGCGTGCTTGGCCGGCGTTTCGTAGAAATACATCCAGAGCACCAGCCACACAAAACCCAGCGCGCCCGTGATGAGGAAGGCCCACTTCCAGCCAATGGTTTCGGCAATCAGCGGCACGGTGAGCGGCGCCACGATGGCGCCCACGTTGGAGCCCGAATTGAAGATGCCCGTGGCCAGGGCCCGCTCCCGCTGCGGAAACCACTCGGCCGTGGTTTTGATGGCGGCCGGGAAGTTGCCGGCCTCCGTAATCCCCAAAAAGCCGCGCGCAATGCCGAAGCCAAACGTGCTGCTCACCAAGGCGTGGCCCATAGCCGCCACGCTCCACAGGGCCGTAGACAGGGCGTAGCCCAGCTTGGTGCCCAGCTTGTCGATGATGCGGCCGGCGCCCACCATGCCCACGGCATAGGCCAGCTTGAAGGCAATTTCGATGTTGGCGTAGTCGCCCGCGTTCCAGTGGAACTCCGTTTCGAGGTAGGGCTTCAGCAGCGAGATAACGGCCCGGTCGAGGTAGTTGATGGTGGTGGCAAAAAACACCAGGGCGCAAATGGTCCAGCGAAATTTGCCCATCACGGCGTTGGCCGTGGCCAGTGGAGATTCAGGCGGCGCCTGAGCGGAAGTTGGATTCATCGAGTTCGGGAATTTGAAACCAGGGCACTACTCGGAAACTACCCGGTGGCGCGCTCAACGCGCCACCGGAAACTATTTTTTCAGGGCGTCGACCACCTGCATCAGCTGGCCGATGCTGGCCGAGAGGGCCGCGGGGTCGTCGGCATTTTTGAAGAGCTGCGAGCCCATGCCCACGGCATTCACCCCGGCGCCAAACCAAGCGCTGAGGCTGGCCTCGGTGGGCTCCACGCCGCCCGTCACCATGAGCTTGATGTGGGGCATGGGGCCGCGCAGGGCCTTCACGTAGTCGGGGCCCACCACGTTGCCGGGGAAAATCTTCACCACGGCCGCGCCGAACTGGCTGGCGTGGTAGATTTCGGTGGGCGTCATGGCGCCGGGCAGCCACGGAATGTTGCGGGTGCGGCACACGTCGGCCACCTCGGCGGTGGCCACGGGCTGCACCACAAACTCGGCGCCGGCGGCAATGAACTGCGCGGCTTCTTCGGCCTTGTAAATGGTGCCAATGCCCAGAATCATCTCCGGGCACTGCTCGGCCACGAAGGCCTGCAGCTGCTCAAACACTTCCAGCGCCTTCTCGCCCCGATTCACAAACTCAAACACGCGAATGCCGCCGGCGTAGCAGGCCTGCAGAATGCGCTGGGCATAGGCCACGTCGGCGTGGTAGAACACGGGCACCACGGGGTAACGGAGCAGCGTGGCAAGGGTTTCGTCGGCGGAGTGTCGGGGCATTGGCTTTTAAATCAGAACAATTAACAAGAACGTCATGCTGAACGCAGTCGAAGCATCTCTACCTCGATACTTACTGATTTACTTGCGCAGTAGAGATGCTTCGACTGCGTTCAGCATGACGTTCTTTTTCTTAATGCTTTAAATCAGCGCAGCAGGCGGCCGCTGGTGTTGCCTTTCATGATTTCTTCCACCTCGGCTACCGTCACCAGGTTCACGTCGCCGTGCACGGTGTGCTTTAGGGCCGAAGCCGCTACGCCGAAGGTAAGCGCCTGCTGGGGGTTGGTGTACGCCAGCGAGCCGTAGATGAAGCCGGCCATGAAGGCGTCGCCCCCACCAATGCGGTCGACGATGGGGTTGATGTCGTAAGTGACGGTTTCGAGAAACTGTTGGCCGTCGTAGTAAATGCCTTTCAGGCCGTTGTGCGAGGCGCTGTGCGTTTTGCGGCGCGTGGTGATGACTTGCTTGATTTGCGGAAACCGCGCCATCACCTGCCGGGCCACCGACACGAATTTATTATCGGTGCCGGGCTCGGGCACGATGCCGAACAGGTCGTCGGCGTCGTTTTCGGAGCACACCACAATGTCGCAACCCTCCACCAGCTCCGACATCACGGACTGGGCCGTTTGGCCGTACTGCCACAGGTTGCGGCGGTAGTTCACGTCGGCCGACACGGTGATGCCCAGGCGGCGGGCGGCGGCAATGGCCTGGCGCGTGGCCTCGGCCGAGCTGGCCGAAATGGCGGGCGTGATGCCCGTCCAGTGCAGCCAACCGGCATCTTTCAGGATTTCATCCCAGTTGAACGCAGCCGGGTCGAGGTGGGCAAAGGCCGAGTTGGCGCGGTCGTATACCACCTTGCTGGGGCGCATCCCCGCCCCCACTTCCAGAAAATACAGCCCGAGGCGGTCGCCCTGGTACACAGTAGCGTCCATATTCACGCCCAGGGCCCGAAACTGCTGGGCCGCGGCGTGGCCCAGGTCGTTGGCCGGAAAGCAGGTGACGTGGGCGGCCGGCACCCCAAAACCAGCCAGCGAGGCGCCCACGTTGGCGTCGCCGCCGCCGTAGGTAATTTCGAGGCTTTGCGTTTGGGCGAACCGGTAGTTCAGCGGCGGCGACAGCCGCATCATGATTTCGCCGAACGTGACAACTTGCTTCATTCTTCGGGATTTTGGAACGAGGTAGAGACGCAACATGTTGCGTCTCGTCGTTGCTGAAGTTTATGTGTGATGCGTGGTTCGGCGCGGCGCTGGTCGTTCAACGACGAGACGCAACATGTTGCGTCTCTACGCCGTTACGGCCGCGGCTTCCACCACTTTGCCAAAGCCAAAGTACTCCTTGGCGTTGCCGTAGCAGATGTTTTGCACCATGCGGCCCAGCAAATCCATATCCGCAGGCAGCTCGCCGTTTTCCACGTCGTTGCCCAGCAGGTTGCAGAGCACGCGGCGGAAATACTCGTGGCGCGGGTACGAGAGGAAGCTGCGCGAGTCGGTGAGCATGCCCACGAAACGCGAGAGCAGGCCCATGTTGCTTAGGGCGTTGAGCTGCTTCTCCATGCCGTCCTTCTGGTCGAGGAACCACCAGCCGGAGCCGAACTGAATTTTGCCCGCCACCGAACCGTCGTTGAAATTGCCAATCATCGTGGCAATCAGCTCGTTGTCGGCCGGGTTGAGGTTGTAGATGATGGTTTTCGCCAGCTTATCCTGCCCGTCGAGGCGGTCGAGGAAGGAGCTCAGGGCGCGGCCCTGCGAGAAATCGCCGATGCTGTCCCAGCCCGTGTCGGGACCTAGTTCGCGCAGCATGCGCGAGTTGTTGTTGCGCAGGGCACCGATGTGGTACTGCTGCGTCCAGCCTTTCTCCCAGTCCAGCACGGCCAGCAGCACCAGCATGGCCGATTTGAATTTCAGCACCTCATCGGCGGTCAGCTCGACACCGCCGCGCACCTTCGAGAAAATGGCGTCGATTTCTGCTTCGGTGTAGTCGGCGGCATAAATCTGCTCCAGGCCGTGGTCCGACAGGCGGCAGCCCACGCTGGCGAAGAAATCATGGCGCAGGCGCAGGGCTTTTTCCAGGTCGGCAAAGGTGCGGATGTCCACTTCGGCCGCCGCGCCCAGCTTGTCGAGGTACTGGTTGTAAGCAGCGGCCGACTCCGGCGCCATCGCCTTGTCGGCGCGGAAAGTGGGCAGCACGTTCACGGCAAAGCCCGACGCGGCCAGGGCTTGGTGGTGCTCCAGCGCGTCGGCGGGGTCGTCGGTGGTGCACAGGGTCTCCACGTTCATCTTGCGCAGCAGGCCCTGCACCGAAAACTCCGGGGTTTGCAGCTTGGCGTTGCACTCGTCGTAGATGCGGCGGGCGCTGTCCTTGTTCAACAGCTCGGTGATGCCGAAGTAGCGGCGCAGCTCCAGGTGCGTCCAGTGGTAGAGCGGGTTGCGCAGGGTGTAGGGCACGGTTTCGGCCCATTTCTCAAACTTCTCCCAGTCCGAGGCGTCGCCGGTGATGTAGCGCTCGGGAATGCCGTTGGCCCGCATGGCGCGCCACTTGTAGTGGTCGCCGTAGAGCCAGATTTGCGTGATGTTGTCGAACTGCTTGTCCTCGGCTATCTGGTCGGGCAGCAGGTGGTTGTGATAATCGATGATGGGCATCTGCTTGGCATACTCGTGGTAGAGCGTGCTGGCCGTGGCCGTTTGCAGCAGGAAATCGTCGGAAAGAAATGGCTTCATAGTCAACTAAAGATGCCCGGACGACGCCCGGGTAGGTGCTACTATTTCAGGATTCGAAGGTAGTCTGTCAATACAGCGCCAACCTTCATGCAGCCTCCTGATTTGGCTATTTATTAGCGAAAACGGTTGCGTAAAAAAATTGCATTTGTCATCCTGAGCGTAGCGAAGGACCTTATCACGTTGGAGCAAATCGTTCTGGCTTGATAAGGTCCTTCGCTGCGCTCAGGATGACAGACGGAGCATATGACCAGCCTACAAGCTCACCCCGCGCTTCCACGGAATGAAGTCGGTTTGGTCGTGGCGCACGGCGGCCACTTCCTCGCCGCTGGCCACCCGGATAACGTAGTCGAGAATGCGCTCGCCGGCCTGCTCAATGGTTTCCTCGCCGTCAATCACCGTTCCGGTGTTCACGTCGATGATGTCGGGCATGCGCTTGGCGAGGGCCGTGTTGCTGGCCACCTTGATGACCGGCGCGATGGGGTTGCCGGTGGGCGTGCCCAGGCCGGTGGTGAACAGCACGATGTTGGCCCCCGAGCCCACTTCGGCCGTGGTCGATTCCACGTCGTTGCCGGGGGTGCAGAGCAGGTTCAGGCCGGGCTTGGTCACGGGTTCCGGGTAGTCGAGCACGGCCACCACGGGCGAGGAACCGCCCTTGCGGGCCGCGCCGGCCGATTTCATGGCGTCCGTAATCAGGCCGTCGCGGATGTTGCCGGGCGAGGGGTTCATGTCGAAGCCCGAGCCCACGGCCACGGCCGAGTCGCCGTAGGCCTTCATCAGGCTGCTGAACCGCTCGGCCACGGCGGGCTCCACGCTGCGGTCCACCAACTCCTGCTCCACGCCGCACAGCTCCGGGAACTCCGCCAGAATAACCGAGCCGCCCAGCGCCACCAGCATGTCGGATACGTGGCCCAGGGCCGGGTTGGCCGAGATGCCGGAGAAGCCGTCGGAGCCGCCGCACTCCAGGCCAATGTTCAGGGCCTTGAGCGGCGCGGGCTCGCGGCGGGCTTGGTTGGCAATCATCAAGCCCGCGAAGGTTTGGCGCAGGGCCGTGCTGATGAGGTTTTCCTCGGTGCCAAGCTTCTGCTGGTCGAGGATGTAGAGGGGCTTGCTGAAGTTGGGGTCGCGCTTGGCGATTTCCTCCTGCAGCATGCTGGCCTGGGCGTTTTGGCAGCCCAGGCTGAGCACCGTGGCGCCGGCCACGTTGGGGTGCGTGATGTAGCCGGCCAGCAGGCCGCACAGCGTCTGGGCATCCTGCCGGATGCCGCCGCAGCCGCCTTCGTGCGACAGGAAGCGGATGCCGTCCACGTTCGGGAACGGGCGCGAGCTCTGGGCCACGTCCTCCCCGGCGGCCAGGTCGGCGCTCAGGATTTCTCCTACCGACTTGCCGGCCTGCAGCAGGCTGAGCAGCTTGCGGGTTTCGGGCTGGTAGTTTTTGCGGCGCTCGTAGCCGAGGTCGGTAATCAGGGCGTCTTTCAGCACCTGGATGTTGCGGTTTTCGCAGAATACCAGCGGAATCACCAGCCAGTAGTTGGCGGTGCCCACGCGGCCGTCGGCGCGGTGGTAGCCCAGGAAAGTGCGGTCTTGCCAAGCCGATACGTCGGGGGCCTGCCAGGCGGCGCGCTGGTGGCCGTGCTCGTCGTAGCTGTTGGTGGCGTGCTGCATGTTGGCCGTGGTGAGGCGGCCGCCGGGGCGAATGGCCTCCTTGGCTTTGCCCACCAACACGCCGTACATCGTCACGGGCTCGCCCGGGCTCAGGCCCAGGGGCGCGAGCTTGTGCTTGGCCGGAATGGCTTCGGCGGTGGTCACGTAGCCGCCTTCCCAAGGCACTTCGGTGCCAACGGGCAGGTCGACGAGGGCAACGAGGACGTTATCGGCAGGGTGGATGCGGGCAACTTGGTGTTTCATAGCAATCAGACTCAAAACGGCCAATACTAATTAGCTAAGGCTGTTTTCTTGGTGAAAAACGCGGCCAGGGTTTCGGAGGCGCCCCCGTCCAGCAGCTGGTCCAGGTAATGGGTCACGGCTTCGGCGAAGCCGGGCAGGCGGGTGAGGTCGTGGCCCCACAGCACGGTGTTGCGCAGAGCCGTGGTGGTCAGCTCCTCGGGCGAGAGGCGGGCCCACAGGTCGGCAAAGTAGCCGGCGCGGTCGTCGGTGATGGTGTAAGGCTCGCCGTTGGCTTCGCCCTGGCCCACACCGGGCGCCGAGGCCGTGTTGCGCATGAACAGCAGGTAGGCCGCAAAGCCCAGCGCCATGTAGTGCGGCACGGCGTGGTGCGTCTGGTAGTAGTGCAGCAGCGTGGGCACGTTGCGCATTTGCATCTTGGCGGTGCCCTGCATGGCAATGGCCAGCCAGCGGTGCTCCAGATAGGGGTTGCGGAAGCGGTCGAGCACCTGCGTGCCGAAGCGCTGGCCCACTTTCTCGTCTACCTGGTACGGGATGCCGGGCAGCAAATCGGCCAGCATCAGGTTGTGAATGAAGCGCGCCAGGTCGTCGTTGTCGAGGGCTTCGCGCACGGTGGTGCAGCCCACCAAGTGGGCCAGGGCATAGCTCAGCGTGTGCGTGCCGTTGAGCAGGCGCAGCTTCAGCTCGCGGAACAGGGTAATGTCGGGCCGGATGACCACGCCCTTGGCCGCGGAGTGGAACGAGAGCACCTCGCGCACTTTTTCGCCGCCTTCAATGGCCCAGAGCGCATAGGCTTCGCTCATGGTCAGCAGCTCGTCTTGGTAGCCCAGCTCCTCTTGCAACTGGGCATAGAGGGCCGGCTCGGGGCGGCCGGGCACAATGCGGTCGACCAGCGTGTTGCAGAAATGGTTGGCGGCTTCGAGCCAATCGATGAAGGCGCTGCCCAAGTCGTTGCGGTGGGCCAGCTCCAGCACAATGGCTTCCAGTTTGCGGCCGTTGTCCGGAATCAGCTCGGTGGGCACAATCACCAGCCCGCAACTCACGTCGCCCTGGAAGGCTTGGAAGCGCGCGTAGAGCACGGCCAGCAGCTTGCCCGGAAACGACGAAGGCGGCGTGAGGTGAATGTCTTCGTTCACCAACTGAATGCCCACTTCGGTGGTGTTGGAAATCACCACCTGCAGGTCGGGGCTGGCGGCAAACTTTAGCACTTCGGCCCACTGGCTTTTGGCCGAGAGCACGCGGCTGATGCTGGCGCACACCACGTTTTCTTCCACCGGCTTGCCGTCTTCCACGCCGCGCACGCACACGGTGTAGAGGCCGTTCTGGCGCTCAAACGCCGTGGCGTCGCCACCGTCGGTGCTTTTCACCACCACCACGCGGCCGTTGAACACGCCCTGCCGGTTGGCCTCGTCAATCATAAAATCGGGCAGGCCGCGCAGCAGCACGCCGGTGCCGAATTGCAGCACCTTCTCGGGCAGGTCAAACAGGTTCTGGGCGGGCCAGGCCACGGCGGCGCCACCCGAAGCCGGGGCGGCCAAAGCCAGCGGTTGATTCAAAGTGTCCATCGGAATGGAAATGGAATAAAGACGGAGTGAATAAATAGGGCGTAACGAAGCTAGGGCCGCGCTTTAGGGCTTCTCTCCCGTACTCACCCGTTTCTGCCAAGCGGGATAATCCTTTTCGAGGAGTTTCGCGGGCCAAGTGCCGGCGTAGAGGTAGCCGGCGCGCCGCTCGTTTTCAATCTCGCTGAGCTGGTAGTGCACCTTGCTGTCGCGCCCCACGTAAATTGGGCGGTCGGTATCGAGCTCGTAAAACCGGGCCCAGAGGGTGGCGCCGGCTTCGGGCACTATCACCCGGTCGCGGCCGGTCGGCTCGCCGGGGGCCGCTATTTCCTTCATGGTGTAGCCGGTCAGCTTCACTTTCTGGAACCAGGCCACGGCGCTTTCGATGGACTTGCGCACGGCCGGCGAGGGCTTCTCCACGCCCATCAGAAAGCGCACGATTTCCACCGATTCGTCGCCGCTCAGCGAGGCCAGTTCGAAGGCGCGGGCTTTGGCGGGCTGCAGGGTTTTCTCGTCGTACTGCGCGCACCAGGCCGTGGGCTGGCCCTGGCGCACGTACTGCGTTTTCAGGATGCAGTCGATGCCGCGCTCCACGGCGGCCTTGGCCTGGGGCACCAGCGCCGCGTCGAGGCCGTTGTACGGGGCCTTTTGCTGCCCTACTTCGCGCAGCACCTGCAGCACGCGCACCATGGCGTTGTCGTTGTAGGTAATCTGGTGGCGGTAGTTGCTGAAATCGGGGTAGTACTGCGGAAAGCCGCCGTTGGCGTACTGCATTTTCAGCAGGTAGCGAATGCCGTTTTCGGCGCCCTGGCGGTAGGCCGGGTTGTTGGTCTTCTGGTAGGCCTGGGCCAGGTAGATGATTTCGCGCGAGGTCGCGTTGTTGTCAATCGTGGCGTCGTTGCGGTTTTTATCGGCCAGCGTGCGGGCGCGGTCGGCGGCGCTCATGGGGTGCTTGTAGTCCACCTTGGCGCTGCCCACGGCCTTGGGCCAGCCGCCCACGGCGCGTTGGTACACCAGCATTTTTTCGGCCGTGCTATCCTGCAGCGCGGCCTGGGGCTGCGCCACGGGGTTGGCCGTGGTGGCGGGGTCGGCGCCGGGGGTGCTCACGGTCTCGGCGGTGAGCGTTTGGCGGGCGCACGAGGTGCCCACGGCCGTAACCGCCAGCCCGCTCAAAAGCAGCAATAGTCGAAGCATGGTGTAACCGGAGAGGGGAAATTTCCCGGCGGCGGGCCCGGACGGTTCCGTTCCCGCCGCCGAGGATGCTTAGTAGCCGAAGTTTTGCTTCAGGGCCGGGTCGGCGCTGATGGTGGCCTGCGGGATGGGCAGCAGCTCCTTGCCTTTGCCGGGCTGGTACTCGGCCGCCAAACCCGAGCCAACGCTGGTGACGCTGGTGGTGGCGCCGGGCAGCGTGTACACCGTGCCCGAGGGCTTGGTGTTGGCCACGTAGCTCGCGTCGATGGCCTGGCGCCAGTTCACGCGGGTGGTGCCGGCCGGGGCCGTGTTGGGCGTGGGCGAAGGCCGGTAGAACGAGCGCACCCACTGAATGGGCTGCACCGCCAGCGAGGGGCCGGTGGGCGTGCGGTAGTACTGGTACAGGGGCACGTTCTGGTAGGGAGGCAGGCCCTGGGCCATTTTCTCGATGTTGTTCTTTACTTCGGCCATCTTGGTTTCGAACAGGTTCCAGCGCAGCAGGTCGTACTTGCGGATGCCTTCGCCCC
Organism: Hymenobacter armeniacus; assembly: GCF_014699055.1. Classification (GTDB taxonomy): domain Bacteria; phylum Bacteroidota; class Bacteroidia; order Cytophagales; family Hymenobacteraceae; genus Hymenobacter; species Hymenobacter armeniacus. The sequence goes on along the minus strand of NZ_JACXAC010000007.1, from coordinate 123,614 downwards.
CGAACTCGATGTACCGCTCGTTCACGATGGCGTTGAAGAAGCTGGCCTTGCTGGTCAGGCTAAAGCCGGCTTGCGCCAAGGTCGAAGTAGCCAGGGCGCGGTTGCCGCCGAAGCCCCGGGTGCGCACTTCCATGAAGGCGTCCTGCGCGGCTTGGGTGGGGGCGCTGTTGAGTTCGTTCTCCGCCTCCGCAAACATGAGCAGCACGTCGGCGAAACGGATGATGGGCCAGTTGTAGTCGAGGTAGTTCACCGAGCCCGTCACGGGCGGGATGTGCCAATCGCGGCGCCATTTGCCGTCGGTGGCCGAGTTCAGGGCCACGCCAATCTGGAAGGTGCCGGTGCTGGCAATGCCGTAGGTGGTGATGGTCACGTCGCGGCGCGTGTCGGTCGAGTCAAACGCGTAGAAGTAGGGCGGCGCGATGGTCACGGCGCCCTGCGTCGAGCCGTAGATGCTGGACGGGTTTTGCAGGCGCGGGCCGTTGTAGTAGCCCAGCTTGCTGCCCGAAGCGCCCGTGGCCGTGCCCATGCCCACCTGGAACATGATTTCGTTTGAGCTCTCGTTGCGCAGCTCGTTCATGCTTTTGAACACTTCCAGGAAGCTCGGGTTCAGGTTGTGCTCCAGGCGGGCCGTGGGGGTCATCAGCTCCTGGCACTCCTGGCGGGCAATGCGGTAGTAGTCGAGGTAGTCGGCCGGGCGCGTCATCTGGTTGCCCTGCAGCGAGTAGCCGCCGCGGTAGAGGGCAATGCGGGCGCGCAGCGCCTTGGCAGCGCCTTTGGTGATGCGCTCGTTGGCCGCACCGGCCTGCGAGCGCCAGGGCAGCAGGTTTTCGGCCACCAGCAGGTCGTCCACCAGTTGTTTCAGGGTGGCGTTGCTGTTGGAGTTGGGCAGGTTGAAATCCTGGCCCGACACGGCCGGCGTGAACTGCACGGGCACGTTGCCCCAGTTGCGCACCAGCTCGAACAGATATTGGGCGCGCAGCGTGAGGGCTTCGCCGTGCAGACGCTTCAGGGCCGCCATGTCGGTGGCGCTGCCGCCGGTGTAGAGGGCCATCTTCGGAATCTGGTCGATGCAGATGTTGGAGCGCTCCACGCCCTGGTACAGTTGGTTCCAGGGGTTGTTGATTTCGGTGTTGTTGGGCAGCGCCGTGTAGCGGGCAATGCTGCGGCGGGCGCCGTCGGCGGCCCCGGCCGAGCCAATCAGCTCGTCCGAGTCCAACGGGTAGTACATGCTGATGCGCGTGCCGTAGCCGTTGTCGCCCGAGAGCGGGTCGTAGGCGCCAATGACGGCCGCCGTGGCGCCGCTCACGCTGCTGAACGTGTACTCGGTGGTGTTCAGCGCCAGGGGCTCCACTTCCAAGTAGTCTTTGCACGAAGACAGCAGCCCGCCAGCACCGGCCAGGACCACCGCGGCCAGTGCAACCCGGCCAAAAGAATGAAACGATTTCATATAGTTGAGGCGAAAAACGGGTGGGAATTAAAGCGACAGGTTCACGCCGAAGAGCAAGGCGCGGCTGCGGGGGTAGGCGGCGTAGTCCACGCCCGGCGTGAGCGGGGTGGCGCGGCGGGTGTTCACCTCCGGGTCGTAGCCCGTGTATTTGGTGAAGGTGTACACGTTGTTGGCCGTGAGGTAGAAGCGCAGGCTCTGAATCTTGGCGCGGCCGGTCAGTGCCTTGGGCAGGGTGTAGCCCACGGTAATGTTGTTCACGCGCAGGAACGAGCCGTCTTCCACGGCCCAGGAGTGGAACACTAGGTTGCGGGTGGGCGTCCAGATGTTGGCGTTCTGGTTCACTTCGTTCAGGCGGGCAATGGTGGTGATGGGCGAGCCGTCGGCCTCGATGATGCGGTAGCGGTTGCCCATGATGCCCAGCACGTTGTTGAAGGCCGTGTTGGCGGTGTTCGAGGTGAACTCTATCTTATTGGCGTTGTACACGTCGTTGCCCAGCACGAAGTTCAAGAACACGCTGGCGTCGAAACCTTTGAACGTGAACTGCTGGTTCAGGCCGCCCACCATTTTGGGGTTGGCGTTGCCGATGACCGTCTGGTCGTTGGCGTCAATCTTGCCGTCGCCGTTCAGGTCCTTCAGCTTCAGCAGGCCCGGGCGGTAGGCCGTTTCGCCGATGAGGCCGAGGTTATCCACAAACTTGATGTCGGTGCGGGGCGTCCACGAGTTGGCAATGCTGCTGGTGCTCGTAGTGGGGGGCACGTAGCCCGAGAAGTCGTTGGCGGTCAGGTAGCCGTCGGTCACGTAGCCGTACATCTCGCCCACGGGCCGGCCCACGCGGGCCAGGTAGTCCTGGGTGAGGGCGGTGCCGCCCCAGCCCGAGGTAATGCCGAGAATTTGCTGCTGGTCGCCGCCCAGGCTCTCGATGCGGCCGCGGTTGAACGAGGCGTTGGCCGTGGCCGTCCAGCTGAAGTTCTCGTTGCGGACGATGTTGCCGGTCAGCTGCAGTTCCAGGCCTTTGTTCGAGGTCGAGCCCACGTTTTGCAGCTGCGTGGTGTAGCCCAGGAAGGCCGGCACCGGCTTGTTCAGCAGCAGGTCGCTGGTGGTGTTGTAGTACGCATCAGCCGTGAACTGCACGCGGTTGTCGAGCAGGGCCAGGTCGATGCCGATGTTGCGGGTCGTGGTCGATTCCCAGATGAGGTTGGGGTTTGCCAGACCGGTAGCCGCCGAGCCCAGCACCAGGGTGTGGTTCAGCGCATAGGGGGCGCTGCCGGCCTGGAACAGCTGGTTGTAAAGGAAGTCGTTGATGCGGTTGTTGCCGGCCTGGCCGTAGCTCAGGCGCAGTTTCAGGTCCGTGATGGTGGGGATGTCCTTGAAGAACTCCTCACGCGAGATGCGCCACGCGGCCGAAGCGCCGGGGAAGAAGCCCAGCTTCTTGCCGGGGGGAAACTTCGACGAGCCATCGACGCGGAAGGTACCCGTGAACAGGTACTTGTCGTCGTACGAGTAGGTCAGGCGGCCGAAGCCCGAAAGCTGGCGGTAGTCGGCCGGAATGCTCGTTTGGGGCAGCACGGGCTGGGCCGTCTGGCCGGCCGGAATCACGCCTTGGTTGATGTTGGCCAGTGCCCGCTCGGCCGTGATTTCCAGCGGCAGGAAGTTGGTCTGGATGTAAATCTGGTCGGCCCGCTGCTGGTACACTTCTTCGCCCAGCAGCACGCCGCCCGAGTGCTTGCCGCTCTTGAAGCTGTAGTCCAACACGTTCGAGTTGTTGAGCGTGGCCTGCTTGGTGGTTGTCAGCGTGGCGAAGGGCAGGTTGGAGTAGCCGCCGGCGGGCGAGCGCAGCGTGGGCGAATACCGGCCGTTGAACGTGCCCAGGTTGATGTCGGTGATGTCGAAACCGGCCGTGGTGCGGAACGTCAGGCCCTTCACAATCTCATAAGACGCATTGGCGCCGATGTTGATGGTGCGGCGCTTGTCGTTGCGGTACTCGTTGTCGATGGTCACGATGGGGTTCACCAGGCCCGAGAAGTCGGCCACGTCCGAGTCGAACACGGCCGGGTCGGGCACGAAGCCGTCGGGACGGGGCACCAGCAGCGGCTGGTATTGCACGGCGTTGCGCAGGCGCGAGGTAGTGTTCGAACCCGTGGTGGAGGTGCCGGCGCCCAAGGTGCCCTGGTCGTTGTAGCGGACATTCAGACCGATGCGGAACTTGTCGCTGGCCTTGGTGTCGAAGCGGAAGTTGAGCAGATTGCGCGAATAGTCCGAGCCGCGCTGAATGCCCTGCTCGTCGTTGCGCGTGAGGCTGAGCGAGTAAGTGGTGCCCTTGGCGCCGCCGGCCACCGACACGTTATGCGTCTGCTGGTACGCGTCGCGGCCAAACACCTCGTCCTGCCAGTTCACGAAGGGAGCGTTGCGGGCGCGCAGCAGCGTGTCGCTGTTGAAGTTGGTGCTGCCGTAGAGGCTCTTGAACGTAGGCAAGCCGCCCGAGACGTTGCCAATCACGCGCGAACGCTCGTACTCGTAATTCAGGTAATCCTGGGGCTGCAGCACGCTCAGCGTCTTGGCAATGCGGCGCACGCCCACGAAGCCGTTGTAGCTCACCACCGTGCGGCCTTCGCTGCCTTTTTTGGTGGTGATGATGATAACGCCGTTGGCGCCGCGGGCGCCGTAGATGGCCGTAGCCGACGCATCCTTCAGCACGTCGACCGAGGCAATGTCCTGCGGGGCAATCACGCTCAGCGCGTTTTCAATCTGAATACCGTCGACCACGTACAGCGGCGAGTTGTCCTGCGTAATGGAGCCGCCGCCCCGCACGCGCACCTGCACGTTGAGGTTGCCGGGGGTGCCTTCGGCGCTGGTCAGCTGCACGCCGGCCAGGCGGCCGGTCAGGGCTTCCGCGGCCGAGTTTACGGGCACGTCCTTGATTTGCTGCGCGCTCACCGACGACACCGAGCCGGTGACGTCGCGGCGCTGCACTTCCTGGTAGCCAATCACCACCACGTCTTCGAGCTGCTTGCTATCGGCAGCCAGCGTTACGTTGATGGTGGTTTGGTCACCCACGGTTACTTCTTTCGAGGTGTAGCCCACAAAGCTGAACCGCAGCTTGGCCGTGGCGGCGCTGGCGGCAGGAAGCGTGAGGCTGTAGTCGCCGTTTACGCCCGTAGAAGCGCCATTGGTGGTGCCTTCCACGAGCACGGTCACGCCCGGGAGGGCTTCGCCCTCCGCCGACTTCACGACGCCCTGCACTTGGCGGCTTTGGGCCATGGCCAGCCCGATGCTCCCGAAGAACAGGAGCCAGACCAGGAGAAAATGTTTTTTCATGAGTGAAAAAATTGGGGTGGGAGTTTTTTTAAAAGATTGCTAGCGCAGTGCGTCGAGCGGCACGGCGTCCATGTCGGTGTATTCGCGGTTTTCGCCGGCCATGCCCCAGATGAAGGCGTAGTGGCTCGAGCCGCAGCCCGTGTGGATGGACCACGGCGGCGAGAGGATGGCCTGCTCGTTGCTCACCCACAGCGGGCGGGTTTCGGTGGGCTCGCCCAGCAGGTGCAGCACGCGCTGGCCCTGGGGCAGGTTGAAGTAGAGGTAGGCTTCCATGCGGCGGTCGTGGGTGTGGCTCGGCATGGTGTTCCACACGCTGCCCACTTTCAGCTGGGTCAGGCCCATCACCAGCTGGCAGCTCTGAATGCCTTCCTGGTAGATGTATTTGTAGATGGTGCGCTCGTTGGCCGTTTCCCGGGCGCCCATTTCCACGGGCGTGGCTTCGGCCTGGGTGCGGCGCGTGGTGGGGTGCACCGCGTGCGCCGGGGCCGAGAGCAAGTAGAACTTGGCCGGCTGGGCCGCATCGACGCTGGCAAAAGCCACTTCTTTCGAGCCCATGCCCACGTAGAGGCAGTCCTGGTTGCCCAGCTCGTACACCGTGCCGTCCACGGTGATGGTGCCGGCGCCGCCCACGTTCAGGGCGCCCAGCTCGCGGCGCTCCAAGAAGAAGTTGGCCTTCAGCGACTCGGGGCAGGGCAGCGTGAGCGCCGCGCCGGTGGGCTGGGCCCCGCCCACTATCATGCGGTCGTAGTGCGTGTAGGTCAGCTCGATTTCGCCGGGCGTGAAGATGGTTGAAATCAGGAAATGCTCGCGGATGCCGCTCGTGTTGAGCGTGGCCGTTTCGCGGGGACCGATGGCAAAGCGTTGGGTCATATTTCAGTTAGCAGTTAGCAGTGAGCAGTGAACAGTTTTTCAGAAGACAATCAAGCAAAATTGCTCACTGTTCACTGATAACTGTTCACTGATTTTACCGCCCCATCCAGCCGCCGTCGACGGTGAGGATGGTGCCGTGCACGTAGTCGCTGGCCGCCGAGGCCAGGAACACGGCCGGGCCGGCGTAATCAGAAGGCAGGGCCCAGCGGCCGGCCGGAATGCGCGAGAGGATGGCGGCGCTGCGCTCTTCGTCCTGGCGCAGGGCGGCGGTGTTGTCGGTGGCCACGTAGCCGGGCGCAATGGCGTTCACGTTCACGCCGCGGCCGGCCCACTCGTTGGCCAGGGCCTTCACCAAGCTGCCCACGCCGCCCTTACTGGCCGCGTAGCCCGGCACGTTGATGCCGCCCTGAAAGGTGAGCAGCGAGGCCGTGAACACGATTTTGCCCGAGCCGTTCTGCAGCATCTGGCCGCCGATGGCGCGGGCCAGGCGGAAGGGCGCGTCGAGGTTGATGCTCAGCACGGCGTCCCAATCCTCGTCGGAGTGTTCGACGGCCGGCGCGCGGCGGATGATGCCGGCGTTGTTGAACAGGATGTCGATAACCGGAAAATCAGCCTGCACCTGCTTGATGAAGCCCTGCAGCTCTTCCAGCTTGCCAAAATCGGCCTGGTAGCCTTTGTATTCGCGGCCCAGGGCCTGCACGGCCAGCTCCGTTTCGCCGCCCTTGGGCATGTGGATGGAAACGCCAATGATGTCGGCGCCGGCCTCGGCTAGGCCCAGGGCAATGGCTTGTCCAATACCACGGTCGCAGCCCGTCACGAGGGCACGCTTACCAGCCAAGCTAAACGCAGAAGAGAATGCAGTCATACAAAAGGGACAATGCGGAGAAGAGTGAAAGAGGAGTTTGGATGGTTCTCGGCGGTTGGCGCCGGTCCTGCTTCATAAATATTTCATGGCAAGCAGGCCAAAAGCAAGAGTTGGACAATCTATTTTTGTGCAATCGTTGCCGGGAACGATGCCATACCAGTCCTGGCCTCCCACATCCTGCCTAAAAACGCGCGTAAAGCCGCAAAATCAGCTACTCCTGCCCTAGCGCAGCACCAGTCCGTTTTGATAATCAAAATTGAACTTTATCAACAAAACCACCGCTGTCTATTTCCTAACTATTTGCTACCCGGGGCTGGCTCTGCTTCCTTTTCCTACTGTGCCGCGGTGCGCGTCTTGCGTCCACACGGGCTCGGCCCGAGTGGCCGTGTAGCCTACCCATCCCCGCCTTTAGAAGGCAGCCAGTGGGAGAGGCCGTACGCAACAGGCCCCGCTGATGCGCCGGAGCGCACCAACGGGGCCTGTTGTGAAACAACGGATGACGGCTACTCGCCGGCCAGCGGGTTCCAGTTGCCTAGCACGGCTTCGCGGGTGTAGAAGGCAGCCTGCTGGGGCGTGAGCTGGCGGCTCCACAGGATGCGGGCCTTGGGGGCCGCGCCTTCGCCGGTCGATTTGTACTCGGCAAAAAAGGCGTCTTGCTTGTTGCTTTCCTTGCCCCAGTGGTCCCAGCCTTTGGGCTTGATGATGTTGCTCAGCTCGCAGTTGAGCAGCACGGTTTTGCCAAAGGGCTTCCAGGGGCGGGCGATGAAGTAGGACTGGGGAGGCGCCTCGCCGCCAATCTTGCAGCGCTGCAGCACGATGCCGTAGCGGATGCTGTCCGGAGTGGAGGCGGCAATGATGACCGTGCCGCCCGTTTTGCAAAACAGCGTGCACTCCTCGAAGTACGCCGTGGCCGAGCCCAGAATGTAATCGGTGGTGCCTTCGATGTAGCAGTTTTTGTAGTACTGGCGGCTGCCGTAGCCGTACACGTACAGCGTGTCGCGGAAGCCCAGGAAGCGGCAGTTCACGAACTTGGCGCGGTCGCCATACACCCACATGGCGGGGCCCTGGCCCACGGTGCCGGCGGTGTTTTCGAAGGTGATGTTTTCGGCCGAGAAATCGTTGCCGAACACCCGGAACGTGGAGGCTTCCGAGGTGCCCAGGGGCTCGCCGTTGGCGGGGGTGCGGCCGTTGTAGTCGTCGAAGGTGAGGATGGTGGTGTTGAGGTCCTCCCCTTTCAGCTTCACAAAGGTTTGCTTCTTGGCCAGGTTCAGCTTTTCCTTGTAGATGCCCTTGCGGATGAAGATGACGGTGGGCGTTTTGTTGTTGAGCGGCACGGCGTCGAGGGCGGCCTGCACGGTGCGGAAGTTGCCGGAGCCGTCTTGCGCCACCACCACGGTTTTGGTCTGGGCAAAACCGCTGAAGCTGGTCAGCAGCAACAGGAAGAGTAGAATTTTAGACATGAGAGTTGGGTGGGTAGGGAATTCGACGCCGCGAGCAGGTGGCCCCTGTAAGCAATGCGAATTTAGGACAGTGTTATCGACCAGTCCAAATTAATAATCGTTCAACTTGCTTATTTAACCGTTCGACTACAGAATAAACCAATTTATTCCGCAACGATGCTGCCCGCTCCGAGGCTTGCGCTCCCACCCTTTTGCTGACGACGACCAAACGATTGGCGACAACGCTTTTGGATTTTCGCCTTAGCACCAAGCCCGTCGCAACTCCCGTACCGCGTCTCGCCCACCCCAACAAAATGGCCCGCTGGCAGGTGCCGGCGGGCCACAAAAACGGCTCAGAAATGATGCGCGAAAAGCCTACCAGTAAATGGTGTAGAGCGTGGTGAGGATGGCCACAATGGCCATGGCCCCGATGGCAAAGCCAGGCGTCGTTTTGAACATGCTGCGGTCCACTTCCAGGCCGTTGGTTTTCACGCCGCGGCTGGTTTCGAACAGGCTGATGAGCACCATCATGACCACGCAGATGACGAACACGAAGCCCATGCGGTCGAGGAAGGGAATTTCGTACACGCCATCGGCATTCGGCACGGCGAAGCCCAGCGGCGCCAGGAATTTCAGGTCCACGTAATTCGGCAGGAACTTGAACATTACCGACAGCAGGAAGCCGCCCACGGTGGCAAACAGGGCCGCCGTGGAGGTGGTGCGCTTCCAGAAGAAGCCCAGGATGAACATGGCGAAGATGCCCGGCGACACGAAGCCGGTGTATTCCTGAATGTACTGGAAGCCGCCCTTCTTATCGATGCCCAGGTGCGGCGCAATCAGCACGCCCAGCACCATGGCCACCACCACGGTGATTTTGCCCACGTTCACCAGCTTCTTTTCCGACGCTTCGGGGTTGATAACTTTCTTGTAGACGTCGAGCGTGAAGATGGTGGCAATGGAGTTGGCTTTGCCGGCCAGCGAAGCCACCACGGCGGCCGTGAGGGCGGCAAAGGACAGGCCTTTGAGGCCCACGGGCAGGATGTTGAGCAGCACCGGGTAGGCGCGGTCGGGGTTGAGGTCGGCCCCGGCGCCAAACTCGGCGGCGCCAAACACGTCCTGCTTGTAGAGCACGTAGGCGGCAATGCCGGGCAATACCACAATCACGGGCATGAGCAGCTTGAGGAACGCCGCAAACAGGATGCCGCCGCGGGCCGTGGGCAGGTCGGCGCCCAGCGCGCGCTGGGTGATGTACTGGTTGCAGCCCCAGTAGTTGAGGTTCACAATCCACATGCCGCCGAGCAGCACCGTGAGGCCGGGCAGGTCGATGAAGTTAGGGTTGTCCTTTTTAAAAATCATCTGGAAATGGTCGCCGGCGTTCTGCGTCATCAGGTTGAAGCCATTGATGACGCCGGAGCTGCCGTAGTGCTCGGCCACCAGGTTCAGGGCCAGGTAGGTGGTGGCCAGGCCGCCGAGGATGAGGAAGAACACCTGAATCACGTCGGTGAAGCCAATCACCTTCATACCGCCCAGCGTGATGATGACGGCAAACGCGGCCAGCGCATACAGGCAGAAATCAAGGTTGAGGCCCGCGATGCTGCTGATGGCAATGGCACCGAGGTACAGAATCGAGGTCAGGTTGACCACCACGTAGAGGGCCAGCCAGAAAATGGCCATAATCATGGCCACCGTGCCGTTGTAGCGCTGGTTGAGGAACTGCGGCATGGTGAAAATGTGGTTCTTCAGATACACCGGAATGAAGAACACGGCCACGATGACCAGCGTGATGGCGGCCATCCACTCGTAGGTGGCGATGGCGAGGCCCATCTTGAAGCCCGAACCCGACATGCCCACAAACTGCTCGGCTGAGATGTTGGAGGCGATGAGCGAGGAGCCGATGGCCCACCACGTGAGCGAGCCTTCGGCGAGGAAGTAGTCTTTGGAGTCGCCCTCCAGGGTGCCGTCGTGGCCGGTTTTGCGACGATATACCCAGATGCCGTAGCCGGACACGATGAGGAAGTAAACGAAGAATACGATGTAGTCAATCGTATCGAGGGCGTGCTTGTTCATTGAAAGAAGAGAGGGAATTAGGACGATGCGCGCGCCGACGCTTGCGGGCGCAAGGCTGGCGAAGCTATGGAAAGGTAATGTTGCGCTAAAAAAACGGCTTCTGAAAGGAAAATCTTGGTTTTACTTCCGTAATCGTTCTCGAAACCGATACCGATAGGTGCCGCACGCAAGTGAGGCCCCACTTCCCTACCCTCCAAAACAAAACCGGCCGGGAGATTCCCGGCCGGTTTGCCTATGCGCGTTTCTCGCTGTTTTATTTACTCAGCAGCCAGGTAGCCAAATCCTTGCCCGCCTGAAAGTTCTGGAACGAAGCCGGAATCTTGCGGCCGTCTACGTACTCGTTGTACAGCCACGGGTCGCCGAGCAGGAATACGCGGCCCTTGCCCAGCATGGCCGTGGCCATGATGACCTTGCCGTTGTTGGTCACCAGCGGCTTGGCAGGGCTCGTGGGCGCCAGCACCGACAGCTCTTTCACGTAGGCCGTGCTGGCGTTTTTGAACACGGCTTTGCCCGAGGTCAAGTCCACTTTCCCTTGCTCAAACTGGTTGCCCTGCACCATGTTCACGCTCTGGTCGGTGAACTGCACGCCGAAGTTTTTGGCCAGCTCGTTGAAGTGCTTGATTTCGCAGTTGGCCGTGTCGTTGGCCAGCAGCACGAGGGTGCCGCCGCCCTTCACCCACTCAGTTATCGCCTTGCTGTCGGCGGGCTGCACGTAGTTGGGCTTGGGCGACTCCTTACGCGAGTCCGGGTCGACGATGATGTAGACGCTCAGCAGCTTGAGGCTGGCGGCCGTGGGGGCCGCGGGCACGGCCACCGTTTTGGCGCCCAGCTCGCGGAACTGGTTGCCCCACAGCCAGAAGCCGCCGTGCTGGCGCTCTTCCCAGGTGTAGTGCCACTGCTCCTGCTCGCCCGTCACGGGGCTTTTGCGCATCTCGTGGTTGAAGTAGTAGTCCAGGCCCACGGTCTTGCCCTGGCCCACGGCATTTTCGGCGGCAATTTCCATCTCGGTGCTGGCCAGGATGAAGGGGCCGACGCCTTTAAGGTCGTTTTTGCGCAGCGGCTCGCTCAGGTAATAGTCGTAGGAGCCGTCGCGGTAGGGCTTGCCGCCCAGGCCACCCACGCTCACCGTGCCGTTGAAAGCCAGGGCGCCATCGGCCTCAGTGGCCACGAAGGTTTTCAGCAGGCCTTCGTAGCCTTTGCGGGCCACGTCGGCGTACTTTTTATCGAGGTAGCCTTTGCGGGCACCCTTGGCCAATGCGTACACAAACATGCTGCTGCCCGAGGCCTCGGCGTAGTTGCCCTTGCGGCCTTCCTGCGTCATCACCAGGCTCCAGGTGCCGGTTTTGGGGTCCTGGTACTTGGCCAGCGCCGGCGCCAGGCGCTGCAGGGCTTTGATGAGGGCCGGGCGCTGCGGATGGTTGGCGGGGAAGTAGTCGAGCACATCGACCAGCGCCATGCTGTACCAGCCAATGCCGCGGTCCCAGAAGTTGGGGCTCTGGCCGGTGGCTTTGTTGGCCCAGGCTTGCTCCTTGCTTTCGTCGTAGCCGTGGTAGAGCAGGCCGGTTTTGGAGTCAACGAGGTGCTTCTCAATCAGCGCAAACTGCTTGGCCACGTCGTCGAAGCCAGCGGGCTGGTTGAAGACCTGGCTGTATTCGGCGTAGAACGGCTCGGCCATGTACAGGCCGTCGAGCCACATCTGGTTGGTGTAAATTTTCTTGTGCCAGAAGCCGCCCTCTTTGGTGCGCGGCTGGCCATCGAGCTGCTTGCGCAGGTACTGCGCGGCCTTGATATACTTGTCGTTGCCCGGCAACGAGACCTGCCCCAGCAGCAGCAGCGCGTGGCCGGTGGTCATGTTGTCGAGGTTGTAGTCTTCCTGCTTGTAGGTCCGGATGCTGCCGTCCTTCTGCACAAACTGGTCGAGGTCCTTCTGAATGTAGGTGAAGTACTTGGCGTCGCCGGTGCGCTGCCACACGCGCTCCAGGGCGCGCATCATCAGGCCCTGCTCGTAGTCCCAGCGGGCAAACTTGTTTTTGCCGATAACGATGGAGTCCGGGTGCCAGCCGATGAAGGCATCGGCCATACGCTGCGAATAGGGCTTGGGGCCAGCCGTTTGGGCATCGGCGGTTTCGCTGAGCAGCGCCATTCCCAGCAGTGGCAGGAGAAACGAGGAGTTGAATTTCATATTGTTTTCGAAACGAAACAGAACGTCATGCTGAGCGCAGTCGAAGCATCTCTACCGCAATAGTAAACCAACCATTGAGTTACTGTTACCGGCGGAGATGCTTCGACTGCCCTCAGCATGACGTTTTTCTTAGTAAGAAATAGAGAATTAGCGCTGGGCGGTGATGACGGTTTTCTTCGCCACTTTGTCGCCGAGCTGCACGTCCTTTTTGGCCAGCTTGGTGTTGGTATTCGTGAGGCGAATGTCCTTGCTGCGGTCGCCGGTCACGCGCAGCAGCAGCTCGGCACCGTTGGCGTAGCGAATGCCGTCCAGTGCCAGGTTACGGCTGTTCTGCACTTCCATCACGGGCGCGGTGTCGGTGGAAAGCAGGCTCACGTTTTTCAGGCGAATGTTCTCGGCCTCCTGACACACCAGGCCCTTTTTGCTTTCCAGCACGGCGTTCTCGATGCTGATGTCCTTGATGCTCATCTCGGGCAGGCCGCGCACCAAGATGCCGGTGGTAGCGCCCTTGCAGGTCACGTTTTTGATGCGGAAGGTTTTGAACTGCGGGGTGCCTTCGTTCAGCGGCATCGGGGCAATGACGGGCGGGGCGGTGCTCTCGCCGGCCATGGGCACAGGGTCTTTGGCGGCGTAGTACATGTCGAAGAGAATGGCCTCGCCGGCGATGTCGGTCATGTCCACGCCGTCCACGAAGATGTTCTCGACCACGCCGCCGCGGCCGCGGGCCGTTTTGAAGCGCAGGCCCACGTCGGTGCCCATGAAGGTGCAGTTGCTCACGTAAATGTTGCGGGCGCCGCCCGACATCTCGGAGCCAATCACGAAGCCGCCGTGGGCGTGGTACACCTTGGTGTCGCGCACGATGAAGTTTTCGGTGGGCACGCCGCGCTTGCGGCCCTGCTCGTCGCGGCCCGATTTGATGCAGATGCCGTCGTCGCCTACGTCGAAAGTGCAGCCTTCCACCACGCCGTTGCGGCACGATTCCAGGTCCAGGGCGTCGGTGTTCTGGCCGTACCAGGGGTTTTTGGCCGTCACGCCGCGCAGGGTGATGTTTTCGCACAGCAGCGGGTGAATGGTCCAGGCCGGCGAGTTTTGAATGGTGAAGCCCTGCAGCAGAATCTGCTTGCAGCGCGTGAGGCTGAGCATGTTGGGCCGCAGGTAGTCGCGCACGTCGTCGAAGTCGGCCGGGTTCAGGCTCTTGCGTGCCTTGCCGTCGGCGGCCAGCAGGTTGCCCTTCATCGACGCCGCCGACGGGTACCACATGTCCTTCTTCTCGCTCAGCACGCCGCCCGAGGCCACCAGCTTCTGCCACTGGGTGTCGTTGAGCTTGCTCTTTTTCACGGGGCGCCAGGCGTCGCCGGCCCCGTCGAAGGTGCCGCTGCCGGTGATGGCAATGTTGGTCAGGTCGACGCCCGAAATGGGAGCCTGGCTGCGGATGGCGTCCTCCCCTTCCCAGGTGGTTTTGATGAGCGGGTACTGGCTGCGGTCGGCGGTGAACTGCACTAAGGCACCGGTGGCCAGGTGCAGGTTCACGTTGTTTTTCAGGGTGATGGGGCCCGTCAGCCACAGGCCGCGGGGCACCAGCACGGTGCCGCCGTTGGCGGCGCAGGCCTCAATGGCTTTGCGAAAGGCCTCGGTATTCAGCGTCTGGCCGTCGGCCACGGCGCCGTACTTGGTCAGGTTGAAGGTATCCTTTTTGAATACCGGCTCCAGCACCACCGGCAGGTCGGCGGCCAGCTTGCCTTCAAACGGCGTGTGGCTGAGGTGGCTGGCCAGCCCGAGGTGCTGGGCCTGCACGTCCTGCGCCACCAGCTGGGCCACGCGAGTGGCGCCGTATTCCGAAAAATGGGTGTTGTCGTTTTTGGCCGGCGGCACGGGGTTGGGCTGGTAGTAGCCGTTCTGGTAGCTCCAGAACAGCGGCCGCGTGCCCTGCTCGCCCATGGCCGAGTACATGGCCCAGCTTTTCTCGTGCAAGTCAATCAGGGGCACTTTCTGGGCTTTGGCCACCTCACGCACCACGCCGGGGTATTCGCCGTGGTCGTCCTTGCGCTTGCCGGCGTCGTCGAAGTAGCGCCGGCCCACGGGCGTGAGCAGCACGGGGTTGGCGCCTTTCTGCTTGGCTTCCTGCACAAACTTGGTCAGCAGCTGGCGGTAGAGCGTCTGGGCCGGGGCCGAGCGCACGCTGTCTTCCGCCTTCGAGTCGTTGTGGCCGAACTGGATGAACACCCAGTCGCCGGGCTTCAAGCCTTCGAGCACCTTGGCCCAGCGGCCTTCGCGCAGAAAGCTTTTGGTGCTGCGCCCGTTCACGGCCGTGTTGCGGATGACCACCTGGTGGTCGAAATACTGGCCAAACTCCATGCCCCAGCCGCGCTCGGGCTTGGAGAGGTCGGGCTTGTCGGACATGGTGGAGTCGCCGACCAGGAAAATCTGCGTTTGGGGTTCGGCCGCGGGCCGGAAACCTACCGTGAGGCCGGTGGCCAGGCCCGCCAGCAGCACCGTCAGAGTTGCTTTCATGGGAATTTGAGAAAGGAGATGAGCTCGGCGCAACGGCCCGGAGCGGGAAGTGCGGACAGGGTTGCCCTAACAATATTAGTCCCGTTCTCAACCGGCAAGGCCCTGCTTTGGGTCGGGAGACGCCTTTTTTTTGCGCAATCGTTGCCGGGAACGTTCTCATGCTCGGCTCCTCCGGTATCCAGCACCCGGCCGTTTGGCTTCTGGCCCTGGTACCCGCCCGCCGCCGCCAAAACCCTCCGGTTTCCGGCAACGATTGCGCAATTAAAGTCAACCCAAAGCTTGGGTTTTGCGGTAAGAAGAAGCCAGCTTGCATGAGTAAAGGCTTACTTACGTGCTGTCAGCAAGGCTTTTTGCACTTCTCGCGCTCTCAATTTCATTCTTCACCTTTTCACTTACAATTACAATGAAAAATCATCTACTCTCTGCTCTCCTGCTGCTGGGTGGCCTGGGCTTGGCGGAAACCGCCGCGGCGCAGACCCCGGTGTTTGTGCAATGGCCGCTGAAGCGCAACGCCTCCGACAGCGCGGCGGTGCGCTCGGCCGGCGTGACGCCCGGCACGCCGGTATTTCGGAAGCTGACGTTGTCCAACGGTTTGGTGCCCACTGGCGCCGCGGCCTACCCGCCCTACTCCAGCCTCGGCCAAGCCTTTGGCGTGAACGCCGACGGCAGCGGCTGGAGCTCGACGGCGCCCTCTACGGGCCCGGGCGGCTCGCCGCGCCGCGTGTTCTATGAGCAGTTCTCGTTCACGGCCACGGCGCCCGTGCAAGTCGACTCGCTGCTGTTCAGCGCCGCGGTGGCACTCTCGGCCGCCGGCCGGGTGGCCGTGGTGTACTCACGCAGCAACTTCACCACCGACTCGACCGACGTGACCGGCGGCAAAGGCCCCTCGGGCGTGCTGGCCAGCACCGCCAACGCCACGTTCGGCGTGAACTCCAGCGGCGTGGCCACCGCCACGGCCAACAACCCCGCCGTGCTGCCGCAGTTCGACCCCACCGCGAACCGCACTTTCCGCCTGGCCCTGAACGGGGCCACGGGCCTGGCCATCCCCTCGGGCCAAACCTTCACCGTGCGCATGTACTTCGGCGCGGCCAGCACCGGCATTGGCCGCTACGTGCTGCTGCGCAACGTGACGCTGAAGAGCAAGCAGGTGGCCCTGGCCGCCCGCACTGCCGTGCAAACCAACCTGGCTGCGTACCCCAACCCGGCCCAGAACCAGCTGAGCGTGCCCCACACCGCCGCCAGCCGCGACGCCCGCGTGACGGTGTTTAGCGTGACCGGTGCCAAGGTGGTCAGCGTTGCCGCGCAGCCCGGCACCACCGAAACGGCCGTCGACCTGAGCAGCCTGACCAAAGGCCTGTACCTGGTAGAGTACGCCGACGGCACGCAGCGCAGCAGCGCCCGCATCGTGAAGGAATAGTTGGCAGAAGACTAAATTTTAGTGAAAGCGCCCCCGGCTGGTCCGGGGGCGCTTTTTTTGTTGGTAATGAGATGCGTGCGGCATGGGCGGCCGGCCGGTGATGGCTTTGCGAAGAAGCTTGTGCGCAGCCCACTCCTGAGCTGGCGCCAGTGCCTGCCTATCGGCATCGTTGCCGGGAACGATTGCACAAATAAAAACGCCGAAATCGGCGCATTTGGCGGGTTTAGGAGCTTAATATTGAGTGAACACCCACTCAACACCAGACCCTTTTCTATGCTACAGCTGTACCGAACTCGCTTTACCTGGCCGCGCCCGGCTGCCCGCTTCTGGGCCCTGCTGGGCTTTTTGCTGCTGGCTTTTAGCTGCCAAACATTTGCGTTTGACCTGACCGTGGCCAAGGACGGCACCGGCAACTTCACCACCGTGCAGGCCGCCATCGACGCGGCACCCACGGGCCGCACCGTGCCGTTCACCATCTACATCAAAAACGGCCGTTATAAGGAGTTGGTGACCGTGCCGGCCAACAAGCCGTTTATTCAGCTGATTGGCGAGAGCGTGGGCAGCACCGTGATTACCTACAACAACTCGGCCGGCACTATTGTGGGCGGCGTGGCACTGGGCACCCAGAACTCGGCCTCGGTGACCATCAACGCCACCGACTTCTCGGCCATGAACCTGACGTTCGAAAACTCGTTTGGCGAGTCGGCCTCCAACGGGCAGGCCGTGGCTATTCTGGTAAACAACGACCGGGCGGCTTTCCGCAACTGCCGCTTCCTAGGCAACCAAGACACCATGTACCTGAAGGGCAACGGCACGCCCCGCCAGTACTTCCTGAACTGCTACGTTGAGGGCAACACAGACTTCATTTTCGGCAGCGCCATTGCTCTGTTTGAGAACTGCAACATCTACGCGAAGAACAAGGCCACGGCCAGCGTTTCCTACATTGCCGTGCCCAACACGCCGGCCGGCCAGGCCTACGGGCTGGTGTTCAAGAACTGCAACGTGACCGGGCACTCGGTGGCCGGCGGCACCACCTACGACCTGGGCCGCCCCTGGCAGGCCAATCCCAAAGCGGCCTTTTTGAACTGCAACCTCAACACGCCGCTCATTCTGGCCGAAGGCTGGTCGCCGACGAGTTCGGCCGGCACGGCCACCATCCGCGACTCGTACTTCGTGGAGTACCAGAACACCCACTTCAACGGCCGGCCCATCAACGTGAGCAGCCGGGTGCTGTCGGGCCAGGCCCTGACGCCCGCGCAGCCGTCGTCGCAGCTCACGGCCGCTGAGGCCTCCACCTACACCAAGGCCAACATCCTGGGCACCTGGGACCCCTGCTCGCTGATTGACTGCGTGACGCCGTTTGTGAAATCGGTGGTGGTGAACAACTTCCGGGGCGTGAAGGGCGCCACCACGTCGGCCTTCACCTGGAACACCAGCTGGCCCATCAGCGGCGACGTGCTGAGCGTGTACCGCGCCACGGCCACGCCGCCCACGCCCCTCGGCGCCTTCGCCGTGGTGAACTCCCAGACCGAGCCCAACGACACCACCTTCAACTACTCCTACTCCGATGCCGTGCCGGCCTCGGGCAGCCTCTACAAATACTTTGTGCGCGGCAGCAACGCCGTGCGCCAGATTTCGTCGGACACCGTGACCATCAGCAGCGCCCCCACCATCGTGACGACGGGTGCGCTGGGCAACTTCACCCAGCAGCTGGGCACGGGCTCGCCGGCCCAGAGCATCGGCGTGTCGGGCACCGATTTGACCAGCGCCGTGACCGTGACGGCCTCGGCCAACTACCAGGTGTCGCTCACTTCGGGCGGCACGTTTGCCAGCAGCGTGACCCTCACGCCCACCGCCGGCACCCTGGCCAGCACGCCGGTGTACATTCGCCTGAATGCTACCACCGCCGGCCCCTACACCGGCACCGTGACCCTGACCAGCACCAACGCCACCAACGTGGTGGTGAGCCTGAACGGCACCGCCATCGTGGCGCCCACCATCACCTCGAACGTGGTGCAGTGGTGGCCGTTGCGCGTGAACAACTCCGACAGCGTGCAGGTGCGCAACAGTCGCCTCACGGCCACCACGCCCACGCTGCGCCGCCTGTACCTGTCGAACGGCACGACGCTGGCCACCATCCCGGCCTATTCGAACCAGTTCGGCCAGGCCTTCGGCGCCAGCGCGGCCGGCGACGGGCAGTGGAGCACCGCCGCCGGCGGACCCGGCGGCACCCTCAGCCGCCTCTACTACGAGCAGTTTACGGTGACGGTAGCCGCGGGCGCCCCCACCATGCGCATCGACTCGGTGTTGTTCAACTCGGCGTTCTATAACACCAGCTCCAACACCAAAATGGCCATTGTGTACTCGCTAAATGGTTTCGGCACCCCGGCCGACTCCACGGAAATTACGGGAGTGAGCGGCCCGGGCGGTGCGCAGCCGCTCACGGCCAGCGGCAGCTTCAATAGCTCGTTTTCGCTGCTGAATCAGACTTCCGGCAACACCAACCTCTACCGCGTGGCCCTCAAAGGCCCCAGCACGGCCAACCCCAGCGGCGGCGTGACCGTGGCCGCCGGCCAAACCTTGACCGTACGCCTGTACTACGCCTGCGGCAGCACCGGCGTCCCGCGCTACGCCCTGCTCAAAAACCTGCGTTTCAAAGGCGATGTGGCCCCGCTGCCGGTGACGGTACTGGAGCAATGGCCCCTGCGCGTGAACAACACCGACAGCGCCCAGGTGCGCAGCAGCCGCATTTTGCCCACCACGCCCACGTTGCGCCGCCTGTACCTGTCGAACGGCACGACGCTGGCCACCATCCCGGCCTATTCGAACCAGTTCGGCCAGGCCTTCGGCGCCAGCGCGGCCGGCGACGGGCAGTGGAGCACCGCCGCCGGCGGACCCGGCGGCACCCTCAGCCGCCTCTACTACGAGCAGTTCACCCTGGCCGTGGCCCCGGGCTCGGCGGTACGCGTTGATACCTTGTTGTTCAACTCGGCCTTTTATAACACCAGCTCCAACACCAAAATGGCGGTGGTGTACTCGCTCAATGGCTTTGGCTCGCCGGCCGATTCCACGGAGATTGTGGCCGCTTATGGTCCCGGCGGTCTCCAAACGCTCAGCGCCAGCGGCAACTTCACCAACTCAATTCCGCTGCTGAACCAGACCTCCGGCAACACCAACCTCTACCGCGTGGTGCTGCGCAACGGCGGCGTGAGCCTGGTGGGCGGCCAGACCCTGACGGTGCGCCTGTACTACGCCTGCGGCAGCACCGGTGTTCCGCGCTATGCCCTGCTCAAAAACGTGCGTTTCAAGGGCACGGCCGGGGTCGTGACGGCCACCACGCCGGCCCAGGTGCTGAGCGCCCAGCTTCAGCTGTTCCCGAACCCGGCTTCAAGCTCGTTCTGGGTGCAGTTGCCGGCCCTCAGCAGCAAAGCAGCTGTATCGGCGGCCCTCATCAACACCCTCGGCCAGACCGTGCGGACCCAGCAATTGAAAACTGCAGCCGGCCAGCCCATCGAAGCAGAGGTTGACGTGCGCGGCCTGGCCGCCGGCGTCTACACCCTGCGCCTGAATGTGGGTGGTACGCCCGTGACGCGCAAAGTGGTGGTGGAGTAATTCATCCGTCACGCTCAACAAAAAAGCTCCGGCCACACTGGCCGGAGCTTTTTTGTTTGGGGCTGAATCTGATTCGCAGCCTGTTATCAATTGCTAATGAATTATTTGCCGCGCACCACCATGGTGCCTGAGCCTAGTGCCGGCATGCCTTCCAGGCTCACGCCTTCGGCCACGGCCTGGAAAGTGCCGCCCCCGTCGGCGGTGAAGAAGTGCAGCTCGGCCTGGCCGTTGGCGTTGGTGCGCACCGTGGGGTTCCAGTAGAGGGTGCTGGTGCGCGGGTCGGCGGGCGGGTTGGTGAGCAGGGCGTTGTAGCGCGGCTGGTAGAACTCGCGGGCCGCGTAGAAGCCGGGCAGCTTCACGGTGGCAATGCCGGGCGCGGGGTTATTGTCGGGGCCTTTGTAATTGGGGTTGGCGCGCTTGGTATACACGGCAATGGCACCGCCGCTGCTCCCGAAAATGGCCGCCTCCGCGCCCTTGAACACTTCCACCGCCTCCACGTCGGAGGTGTTGAGGTTGGTGATGGCGTCGATGTCGACCTTAATGCCGTCGAGGATGAACAACGGCGTGCCCCCGCCCCGAATCTGGGCCGACATATTCGGCGGGCTGCCGCTGATGGTGAGGCCGGCCACCCGGCCCTGCAAAAACTGCAGAATGTTGAGGCTGGAATTGGCGGTGGGGTCGTTGGCGAAGTCGATGACGGTGCCGCCGGTGGCGCCGTACATGCGGCGGGGGTCGTCGCGGGGCACGGCGGCGCGCTTGGCCGTCACCGACACGTTGCCCAGGTTGATGTTGCGAATGGCCTTTTCGGGGTGCAGGTCCAGCTCGGCGGCCTGGGCCTGCCGGCTGCGGCGCACAAAGGTGGCCACCGCGGCCGGCGCCGCCGAAAGCTGCGGCAGCTGGGGCAGCGGCTGGTTGCCGGTGGGCGGGCCCGTGTCGGGCTTGATGAGCACGTTGGTGCCGCCCTGGGCCCGGCGGGCCTGCAGGGTGATGACGGCCGTGTCGCGCACCGGAATGCCAATGAAGCTGAATCGCCCTTGCGCGTCGGTAGTGGCCGTGATAATGTTGCGCTCGGGACGCGTTTGCAGGAAGGTCAGCTGGCTGTTGGGAATGGGGCGGTTGCCGTTCTGGCTCACCACCTGGCCCGTGAGCGAGAGGGCCGTTTCGGGCGAGAACGTGAGGGGCGGCTTTTGGCCCGCCAGCACTTCTTTCCAGACAAACCGCCGCCAGCCTTGGGTCAGCAGCAGGTCGTCGAGGGCCTGCGCGGTGGCGGCCGACTGGTTGCGGAAATAATAGCCCGGGTTTTCCACGTAGCCCGTCAGGTCCGACGTGAGCAGCAGGTTCGAGGCAATGGTTTCGGCGTTGGGGTCGAGGGCGCTGAGGGCGGCGTCGCTCACGGCCACCGAGAAGTTGGTGGCCACGGGCTGCCCGGCGGCATCGGTCACGCGCACGTTGAGCTGCACGGGGGCGTGCGGGCCGTAGCTGGGCTGGTCGGGCGTGAGGGTGATTTTCAGCCCCGGCGCACCGTTTTGCACAAACGCCAGCCGCTCGCACTGCGGCGCGCCCTGCGCGTCAAACAGCGTGAAGTGCACAATGCCCGTGGGATAGTTCTTCTTGGGCATGCGCCAGGTGGCGGGAGCTTCGGGCGACACAGGCCGCGGGCCCGGGTAGGCCACCACGCCGCGCACCTGGGTCATGAGCTGAATGGGGCCCGGCGCCGGGGCGCCGGCGGCCCCGCGGTAGCGCGCTTCCACCAAAAACTCGGTGGCATTCTCCACCACGTGCAGGGTGTAGCCGCTGGGCTGCACGGCGGGCAAGGGGTAGTCGGCGGTGCTGCCATCGGGCAGCGTGACGCGGGCGTGGTAGCGCTGCCCGGTGCCCGGCACAAACGCGAACCGCCCCATGCCCCCGTGTCGGCTGCTGAAGGCCGCCAGCACCACCTTGTTCTGGGCGTCGAGGATTTGCCCGCGCACGTCGAGGCCGCGGCCGGTGGCGTCGGTGGCCTTGCAGGCCACCACGGCCGGCAGGCCTTCCACGAGGTAGCCGCCTTCGGGGAAAAACTGCACGTCGGGCCGGTTGGCGCTGGCGGCGGCGGCCTTGCCCTTGCTGCCGGTGGCGGCGGCTGCCTGGGGCACGTCGGGCGGGCTCAGGGGCGAGGCGGGCCACACGTTGAGGCGGCGGCTGTACACGAACTGGTCGCCGGCGTTGCGCATCCAGTTGGTGTAGGCGCGCAGCACGTAGGTGCCGGCGGCCAGCGAGTCGGCAATGTCGAGGTCGCCGTAGGCGCGGCCGCCGCGTAGCTGCAGCGTGCGGCGGGCCACCACCTGGTGCTGGGCCGACACCAAATCGACGTGCAGCACTTGGCTGAGCGAGTCGAGCCGATGCTGCGAGGCATCCACCACATAGGCGCTGAACCAAATGGTTTCGCCGGTGGCGTACACGGGCCGGTCGAGGTGCAGGTAGGCTTTCTCGCCGCGGGCGGCGGCGTAGTAGTCGCTCACCTGCCGGGCGATGCGCTGCAGCGGAGTTTCGTCGGTGGGCCGGGGCCGAAAAGCCATCAGGGCCACGCCGGTGGCTACCCCGGCGGCCAGAACGGCTTTGGGCACGCGCATTTTTTTCATGGTTGCTTGCTGTCGTGAAGAAGCGGCTCCGCCAATGGGCCCACCGCGAGATTACAACACAAAGATGGCGACGCCGTGAAGCAGGGCGTCATTCGGGCCGGGGCGCAGCGCGTCTTTCTGGTGCCGCTGCACCCTCCAGGAGGGAAAGTGGCCGTTTTTAGGCAGATTTTCGCTACTCTTGTAATAGATTTGGGTCGGTGAAGGCTTCCCCCAAGGACAAACCGCAAGGCCAGTAGCCCGACTTGTGTAGCACCGCGAAGCGGCCGGCTAACGGGGACTGCGCTGGCCGGAACCTTTCGGGACGCTCATCCGGTCCGTTACTTGGGCCGGCGGGTGCATCGCCCGTCACCGTTACTTTCACTACCAACCCCGAAGCGTTTGGACCCGGTCACCATCAAGGACATAGCGCACGCCCTCAACCTGTCGACCTCGACGGTGTCGCGGGCGCTGCGCGACAGCTACGAAATCAGCCCCGAAACCAAGCGGCTGGTGATGGAGTACGCCGAGCGCATCAACTACCGCCCCAACCCCATTGCCCTCAGCCTGAAGGGCAGCAGCAGCAAGGCCCTGGCCGTCATCGTGCCCCAAATTGCGAACAACTTCTTTTCGCAGGCCATCAACGGCATCGAGGCCATTGCCTACAACCGCGGCTACCACGTCATCATTTTCCAGACGCACGAGAGCTACGAGCGCGAGGTGGCCAACGTGCAGCAGGCCGTGTCGCGCCGCGTCGACGGCCTGCTGCTCTCGCTCAGCAGCGAAACCTCGGACGTGAAGCACCTCAAGGCCCTCATCGACCAGGGCATGCCGTTGGTGCTGTTCGACCGCGTGGCGGGCGAGCTCGACGTGACCCAGGTGGTGGCCGACAATTTTGGCGGGGCCTACGCCGCCACTTCGCACCTGCTCCAAACCGGCCGGCGGCGCATTGCCCACCTCACCATTCCGCCCTACCTCAGCATCACGCAGGAGCGCCTGGCGGGCTACCGCGCCGCCTTGGAGCAATATGGCGTGCCGTTCGATGAAAACCTGGTGCGCTACGGCACTTTTGGCCCCGACGAGGCCGGGCCCCTCGTGGACGAGTTGCTGGCCCTCTCCCCGCCCCCGGACGCGTTTTTCACGGCCAGCGACCGGCTGGCGCTGGGCTGCCTGGGCGCTCTGCGCCAGCGCGGCATCGACGTGCCCGGCCAGGTAGCGCTGCTCAGCTTCACCAATTCGCAGTCGGCTCACCTGCTCAACCCGCCCCTGAGCACCGTGACCCAGCCGGCCCAGGAAATTGGCCAGCTTGCCGCCGAACGCCTCATCGAGCTCATTGAGCGCAAGCACAAAAGCACCGGCCCCAGCACCATGAAGCTGCCGACAACGCTGGTGGTGCGCGAATCGTCGGCGCCTCAGCCCAAGCTGGTGAGTTAGTCGAGTTAAAAAGGAAGAGTTAAAAAAGGAAAAGCCCGCCTGACGATTCAGGCGGGCTTTTCCTTTTTAACTCTTCCTTTTTAACTCAGCAATGCTACTCGTGTGTGCACTTCGCCGTCAGGCTCACGTTGGCATCGGTGTACACCACCAGGTAGTTGCCTTTGGCCAACGAGCCCAGGTTCACCGGCGTGGCCACGCCACCGGCGGCGGGCTTGAACGAGGCCACGCGCTGGCCCACGAAGTTGTAGACCGCGAGGCTGGCGTCGGCGCTGGCGCGGGGGTGCTCCACGGTCAGCTGCTCGGCGGCGGGGTTGGGAAACAGCTGCAAAGGCTGCGATACCGCGCCGCTGGCTTTGGTGCCCGAAACCACGGTCGCGAGGCCGTTGAGGTAGTTTTCGAGGTTGGTGTAGCCGTTGGCGGCAATGAACTGGCGGTCGGCCGGGTTCAGGGGCGCAAGGCCGTTGTTGAGCTCGTACACGTCGGGCATGCCGTCGTGGTCGGAGTCGACGGGCGCGGCCCCGCAGCTCAGCACGGGCCAGGCCACTATCGAGGTGCTGATGGGCGTTTTGGCCGGAAAGCCGCCCTGCACGTCGATGATGGCGCCGGTGCGGTTTTGCACGTCTTGCACAATGCGCTGGTCCAGCGGGTCGCGCACCGGCAAGATGCAGCCCGCGCCCTGCAGCACCGAGGCGTAGGCATCGGTGGCCGTCTGGGTATTGAGCGGGGCAATGTTGAAGGGCGTTGCCACTTTCGACAGCGCGGTATCGGCGGCGGTACCGCCGTTCATGGACACCCCCTTCCAGTTGGCGGCGGTCACGGTGGGGTTGCTATCCACGTAGTTGCCAGCAATGTAGAGCTGCGGATAAGGCAACACCGGGGCCGAGGTTTGCTTGTAGGCCTGAAACACCCGTGAGCGGTTGGTGGTGCTGGTGCCGGAGTTGGGGCCGTACTTGTAGTAGTTGTTCACCATGTTGTAGTTCCCGCCTTCGCCGCCGTACGCATTGGCACCGGTGCCCCAGTTGTAGATGACGTTGTTGCGGAAATCGCAGTTTTCGGAGCCGATGGCGGCCCCGTAGCGGGTGCCGTTCCAGCGCGGCGTGCGGCTCACGCAGTGCGCAAACAGGTTGTGGTGGAACGAGGCCCGCCGACCGCCCCAAATGCCGCCGTAGCCGTGGCGCTCGTAGTCGGTGTCGCCCGTCTCGAAGTGGTAGGAGTAGTTCAGCGGCTCCGAAATGATGTTCCACTGCAAGGTCATGGAGTCGGTGGTGGCGCCGTAGAACGTGAAGGCCTCGTCCATGCTCCAGCTCATGGTGCAATGGTCGATGAGGATGTTTTTGCGCTCGGTGCCGCTCAGCGCGTCCTCGTCGCCGTTGCCGTTCACCATGCCAATGTTGGTCTGCTGCGGGTAGGCATCGCCGGTGCGGAAGCGCATGAAGCGAATAATCACGTTGTTGCCGTTCACCTGCACCTGGCGGTCGGCCAGGCAGATGCCGTCGCCGGGCGCGGTTTGGCCGGCCAGCGTGGTGTTGGCCGGAATGCTGAGCCGGTTGGTAAGGCGAATGGTGCCGCACACCCGAAACACGATGGTGCGGTAGGGCGCCATCGCGGCCGACTGGCTGCAGGCGTAGCGCAAGGTGCCGGGCGTGTTGGTGTCGGCCAAGCTGGTCACTTCGTACACCGTGGTGGGCACCGAAGACTTGCCGCGGCCGCCGGTCACGAAGCGGCCGGCACCCTCCGCGCCCGGAAAGGCCAGCTGCTGCGCCTGCGCGGCGGTGCTCGCCAGCCCGCCCGCGGCGGCCAGCAAACCCAGCCCGAGGCGGGACCGAAAGAGCGAAGAGAAAAGTGGGGAGGAGAAAAGAATCATGGCGAAAAGTTGGGAGTCAGGCAGGAGAATGCCGGCCCGGCATCGCAGCAGCGCGACCCGAAAAACCGGCAATTCCCCTCTAAATATTACGCCCCAACCGCCCAGCAACTGCTGCCAGCCGGGTTTTTATTCGCGCAATCGTTGCCGGGAACGATGCCATTCCTAGGCCTTCATCCCGCCCTCATTTTATTCCTTCTCGAAAATGGCCGACACCCAGCTGCGCAGGGTGCGGTGGCGCTGGTAGCGCAAGCCGTGCTTGCTGGCTTCGGCCTGTATTTTCGGCAGGTCCTCTTCGTAAAAGCCGCTGAAGAGAATGGGCCGGCCGCTGGGCAGCAGGCGGGCGTATTCGTGCATGTCTTCGAGCAGCACGTTGCGGTTGATGTTGGCCAGAATGAGGTCGAAGGGCTCTTCGTTCGCCAGCGTCTCCACCCCGCCGAGGCGGCACTCAATGTTGTGGCACTGGTTTTCGGCGGCGTTGTCGCGGGCATTTTCCACGGTCCAGGGCTCGGTATCCACGGCCAGCACCTGGCGGGCGCCCAACATTTCGGCCATGATGGCCAAAATGCCGGTGCCGGTGCCCATGTCGAGCACGCGCAGGCCTTTGTGGTCCACGTCGAGCTGGTTTTCAATCATCAGCGCCGTGGTTTCGTGGTGGCCCGTGCCGAACGACATGCGCGGCATGATGACGATGTCATAATCCACACTGTCGGGCTTGGGGTGAAACGGCGCCCGCACTGAAACCCGCTCGGCGATGACGAGCGGCTGGAAATTTTTCTCCCACTCGGCGTTCCAGTTCTGGCGCGTGATGGTGCGGTGCGAGTGGTTCAGGTCGCCAATGCCGGAGTAGCGGGCCATGATTTCCTCCACGGCGTCGGGGTTGAAGGCGTCTTCGGTGGTGTAGGCGCAAAAGCCGGCGTCGTTGTCCTCGAAGGTGTCGAAACCTACTTCGGCCAGCTCGGCCACCAGAATGTCGGCCAGCTCGCGCGGGGCCTCAACGGTCAGTTCAATGAAATCCATTGGTCAAGTAAAAGGGGAAAGGCAGGGGTGAAAAAGGTGAAACGGAGAAAAGCTTCGGTGGGCACGACGCCTGCTTTCAACTCGTCACCTATACCCGTTGCCTATTGCTTGCAGCCGGCAAACGACCGCACTTTGGTGTAATGAATGCTAAAGTCGGCCCGGCTGCGGTCGGTTACCACCAGCAGCACGTAGTCGGCAAAGTCGCGGGCGGGCGCATCGGCCCAGAGGCCGGCTTTGTCGGCAAATAATTTGTTGCTTTCCTTGAAAACGAGGACGTCGGCGAAGGCCTCCTCGGGCTCTACGTACACCGTGCCGTGGCAGTAGCCGCGGCGGGCGGGGTCGGTTTCGAGGTACACCGAGCCGAAGATTTTGCAGGGCTCCAGCGGGCCGGCGGGGCTTTTGACGGGCGCGAAGGCCAGCAAAAAGGAAAGGAGAATGGAAAGCATGCGGGTGTGAGGTAAACGTGGGCTTGCCGTATCGGGCAAGGTTGCAAAGGGTCCGGTTGGTTCACCAATTATCAAGCCACGGACGGCAAGCCCCTGCTTGCCTCGCTATCAGAACGACTGAATGATGGCCGTGAAGTCGGCCGCTTTCAGCGACGCGCCGCCGATGAGGCCGCCGTCGACGTCGGGCTGCGCAAACAGCTCGCGCGCGTTCTGGGCATTGGCCGAGCCGCCGTAGAGAATGGTGGTGTCGAGGGCGGCCTGGGCGTCGTAGGCACGGGCAATGCGCTCCCGAATAAAGGCGTGCACCTCCTGCGCCTGCGCGCTGGTGGCCGTGCGGCCCGTGCCGATGGCCCAGATGGGCTCGTAGGCGATGGTGACCTGGGCAAACTCCTCGTTTGAGAGGTGAAACAACCCGTCGGTGAGCTGCTTGCCGATGAAGTCGAAGGTCTCGTCGGCCTCGCGGGTATCCAGCGACTCGCCCACGCAGAAAATCGGTTTCAGGCCCGCGGCCAGGGCGGCTTTCAGCTTCTGGCTCAGCAGCTCGTCGGTTTCGCCGAAGTACTGGCGGCGCTCCGAGTGGCCCAAGATGACGTACTCGCAGCCCACCGAAGCCAGCAGCTTGGCCGACACTTCGCCGGTGAACGCGCCGCTTTCTTTCTGGTGGCAGTTTTGGGCACCCAGGTGGAAATTGCCGCCCTGCGGCAAAGCCTGGCCCACGCCGTGCAGCAGCGGAAACGGCGGGCACACCACCACTTGCAGGCCGTTGGCGCCCACGCTGCCGTACCCGGCCAGCCGGGCAATTTCTTCTACCAGGGCCAGGGCCTCAGGGTAGGTCAGGTTCATTTTCCAGTTGCCGGCAACGAGGTTTTGGCGCATGAGTAGCGGGGCGAATTAAATGGGAGTTTCGCCGCAAAGCTACGGGCCAAACCGCTGGCTGGACACACCGCCCTACTCCTCGACCCGGGCCGCCTTGCGAGCCGCAATCTCGGCTTCGATGGCCGCAGCGGCTTCGTCGCGCAGCTGCCAGGGCGTTTTGCGGGCGCCCAGGCGCGAGAGCACCACCCCGCCAATGGCCGCCGCGGTGGCCGCGGCCAGGGCCGCCCAGCCCAGCTCCGGAATTTCGCGCAGGCGCACCACCCATATGGCCACCAGCGCCCACGCCACCACCAGCGGAAACACCATGTCGCGGAAGGCACGGCTGATGACGAAGGCCAGCCCCACCAGCACCATCAACAAAATGATGGTGAACACCAGCGAAAGCCCTTCGGCGGTTTGCCAGCCCAGCTGCCGCAGCCCGATGGTGATGTTGATGGCCGAAGCCACCGATATCCAGCCCAGAAACAGCGAAAAGGGCACGCCGGCCAGCGCCGGGGCCGCATCGGCAAAAATGCGGCGGCGGGCCCGCCCGTAGGCCACAATGAGGCAGCCGAGCAGCAACAGCATCACGCCCACGCTGGGCAATATCATTTCGTAGGCAAACAGCACCACCCAGGCGCTGGTGGCCACACACGCCAGCGTGAGCGGCCGGGCCAGGGCGTCCGGAAGCGAGAGCTGGCGCTGGGCCGGCCGCAGCTGCCACCCCGAATACACCAACAAACCCAGAAAAATCGGGCCCCAGATGCTGAAGGCGTAGCCCGCCGGCGTGAGCAGCGTGGGGTACTTGGCCGACACCTGCCCCATGGTCTGGCCATTGAAAGGGTGGGTGTTGGAATAGTAGTTCAGAAAAATGGTGCCCCAAATGGCCAGGGCAGTCAGCCAGCGCCAGGCCCGGCCCATGGCCGTGGCAGTTGGCGCTGCGTAATGGTCGGTAACGGGGGCGGGGGCGGGCATACGCAGACGGGATGGGTCTCAACTACCTACGCGCGTAGTGGGCGGGATGGATTAGGCGCAAGGCTTCCCAATAGGCGCACCGCCGGGCGAGGCGGCTTCCGATTACTTCGGATTAAACCGCCTCGCCGTTGCTTACGGGCAACCGCTTGAGACCACAACGTTACACTTTCTCGGCCAAAAACCGAGCAGTGTGATTGGTATCTTTCAGTTTTACCATGTCTTCCGGGGTGCCCTCGAAGAGCAGATGCCCCCCGTTGAGGCCGCCCTCGGGGCCAAGGTCGATGAGCCAGTCGGCGCACTTGATGATGTCGACGTTGTGCTCGATGATGAGCACGGAGTTGCCCTGCTCCACCAGCGCGTTCAGGGCGGTGAGCAGCTTGCTGATGTCGTGGAAGTGCAGGCCGGTGCTGGGCTCGTCGAAGATGAACAGAATCTTATCCTGCTGAAGCGTAGCGCCTTTGGTGAGGAACGAAGCCAGCTTTACGCGCTGGGCCTCGCCGCCCGAAAGCGTGTTGGCCGACTGCCCCAGGCGGATGTAGCCCAGGCCCACGTCTTCGAGCGGCTTGAGGCGCTCGGCCACTTTGGGCTGGGATTGGAAGAACTGCACGGCGTCGGTGACGGTCATTTCCAGCACCTCGTCGATGCCTTTTTCCTGGAATTTAATTTCCAGAATGTCCTGCTTGAATTTGTGGCCGCCGCAGCCTTCGCAGGTCAAATAAATATCGGCCATGAACTGCATCTCGATTTTCACTTGCCCCTCGCCCTGACACACTTCGCAGCGCCCACCGTCGACGTTAAACGAAAAGTGAGAGGGCTTGAGGCCGCGCGCCTTGGCCAGCGGCTGCTCCGAAAACAGGGTCCGAATCTGGTCGTAGGCCTTCACGTAGGTGACGGGGTTGGAGCGCGACGACTTGCCGATGGGGTTTTGGTCCACGAACTCGACGTGCGTCACCTGCCCGTTCACGCCGGTGAGGCGGTCGAACTTGCCGGTGCTTTCGCCAGCGCCGCCGCCCAGCATCTTCATCAGGGCCGGCGCCAGAATGCGCTTGATGAGCGTGGACTTGCCCGAGCCCGACACGCCCGTGACCACCGTCATTACGCCCAGCGGAATCTTCACGCTCACGTTTTTGAGGTTGTTTTCGCGGGCGCCGGTCAGCTCCAGGGCGTTGCGCCAAGGGCGGCGCACCTTGGGCACGGGCACCTCCATTTTGCCGCTCAGGTACTTGCCGGTGTAGGTTTCGGTGTCCTGCAGCAGCTGCTCCATGGTGCCCTGGAACATGAGGTTGCCGCCACCGCTGCCGGCTTCGGGGCCGATGTCGATAATCTGGTCGGCGGCCTCCATCATTTTCTCCTCGTGCTCCACCACCACCACGGTGTTGCCGAGTTGCTGCAACGAGCGCAGCACGCCGATGAGCTGCTCCGCATCCTTGGGGTGCAGGCCAATGCTGGGCTCGTCGAGCACGTACATGGAGCCCACCAGCGCCGAACCCAGCGAGGTGGCCAGCGAAATGCGCTGGCTTTCGCCGCCGCTTAGGGTGTTGCTCAGGCGGTTCAAGGTCAAGTAGCCCAGGCCCACGCGGTTGAGGTAGCCGAGGCGGTTGGTGATTTCCGTCACGAGGCGCTCGGCCACTTTGGCGTCGTGCTCGCTCAGGCTCATGTTCTGGAAGAAAGCCAACGCGTCGGAAATGGGCAGCAGCACGATATCGGCAATGCTGCGGCCGTCGATGCGCACGTACTGGGCGTCTTTGCGCAGGCGGGTGCCGCGGCAGTCGGGGCAGGTGGTGCGGCCGCGGTAGCGGCTCTGCAGCACGCGGTACTGGATTTTGTGGGTTTGCTCGCTCACCCACTTGAAGTAGGCGTCCAGGCCCTGGAAGTACTTGTTGCCGGTCCAGAGCAGGCGCTGCTCGGCCTGGCTGAGCTCGTTGTAGGGCCGGTGAATGGGGAAGTCGAAGCGGATGCCGTTTTTCAGCAGCGGCTTCAGCCACTCGCCCTGCTTTTCGGTGCGCCACGGCGCGATGGCGCCCTCATACACGGTCATGCTCTTGTCCGGAATGACCAAGTCCTCGTCGATGCCGAGCACCGAGCCGAAGCCTTCGCAGGTCTGGCAGGCGCCGTAGGGGTTGTTGAAGGAGAAAAAGTTGACGCTGGGCTCCTCGAAGGTGATGCCATCGAGCTCGAACTTGTCGGAAAACGTGCGGGTTTCGGGCTCGCGGTCGGCGCCGGACATCTGCACCAGGCAGGTGCCGTGGCCTTCGAAAAAAGCGGTTTGCACCGAGTCCGACAGGCGGAAGAGCAGGTCCTCGTCGTCGGGGCGCAGCACGGCTCGGTCAATCATGATGAAGACGTCGCCCGTCACTTCGGGCTGGCCTTCGGCAATCAGGTCTTCAATTTGCGAGGTTTCGCCGTTCACCACCACGCGGCTGTAGCCCTTTTGCAAGAGCAAATCCAGCTCCTTGCTCATGGCGCGCGTGGGGTCGGGGCGGTGCAGCGGGGCCAGTATCATGGCGCGGGTGCCCTCGGGCTGCGCGGCCAGAAAATCGACCACATCGGCCACGTTGTCTTTGCGCACCTGCTCGCCGCTGACGGGCGAAAACGTTTTGCCCACCCGCGCAAACAGCAGCTTGAGGTAATCGTAAATCTCGGTGCTGGTGCCCACCGTCGAGCGGTTGTTCTTGATGCTCACCTTCTGCTCGATGGCGATGGCCGGCGAGATGCCGCGGATGTAGTCCACGTCGGGCTTGTCCATGCGGCCCAGAAACTGGCGGGCGTAGCTGCTCAGGCTTTCCACGTACATGCGCTGGCCCTCAGCATATAAGGTGTCAAATGCCAGGCTCGATTTGCCCGAGCCCGAAAGGCCCGTCACGACGATGAACTGGTTGCGCGGCAACGCCACGCTGAGGTTTTTGAGGTTGTGAACCCGGGCGTTTTTGATGAGGATGAATTCGCGCGGGTCGAGGTGGTCAATGGCGTTGTCGGACGGCGCCGAAACTTGCAAAGCGTCTTTTTTGGGCATAAACGAACTAACAGCGAGGAGGGGCCGGAAGGTTTCGGCCGCGGGCATTTGCTGCGGTTACGAAGGTACGGCCGCGCGGGAGGGGAATATTTTTCCGCATCATGAAAATCCGCCTGAGCGGCGTCGTAGCATTGCCTTCCCGTTCACCGCTTTTCCACTTCCTCATGCCCACACTTACCCGCTTCTTCCTCGGCACTGCCGCCGCGCTGCTCAGCAGCTTCGGTGCCTGCGCCCAGACGGTCCGCCCCAGCCTCACCGGCGACTGGAACGGCGCGCTCGGCCCCATCGACTTCATCCTGCACCTCACCGACCCGGCCGCCGGGCCACGCACGGCCACGCTCGACATCCCGGCCCAAAAGGCCAAGGGCCTACCCCTGCAGTTCACCGCCCCCGGCGACAGCGTGTACCTGCGCCTCGCCCAGCCCGAAGCCCGCTTCGCCGGCCGCCGCTCGGCCGACGGCCAGCAGCTGCTGGGCGAATGGCAGCAGGGGCTGCGCGCCTTTCCGCTCACGCTGGCCCGGGGCGCCACCGGTGCAAAGCCCGCCCTACGCCGCCCCCAAACGCCGCAACCGCCCTTCCCCTACCAGTCGGCCGACATCACGTTCAGAAACGAGAAGGCCGGCGTGACGCTGGCCGGCACCTACACCGTGCCAGCCGACAAGGGCCCTTTTCCGGCGGTGGTGCTGCTCACCGGCTCGGGCCCCGAAGACCGCAACGAAACCATCTTCGGCCATCAGCCCTTCGCGGTGCTGGCCGACTACCTCACCCGGCGCGGCATCGCCGTGCTGCGCTTCGACGACCGCGGCGTGGGCCAGAGCGGCGGCACCCAGCAAAACATGACCAGCGCCGACTACACCACCGACGCCCAAGCTGCGCTGGCCTGGCTGCGGGCCCAGCCGGGCATTCGCAAAAACCAGGTGGGCGTGCTGGGCCACAGCGAGGGCGGCACGGCAGCCATTGGGGCGGCCATTCAGCCGGCGGGGCCCGATTTTTTGGTGCTGCTGGCGGCGCCCGGCATTGCGGGCGATGAGTTGATTGTGCAGCAGTCGCTGGCCCTCACCCGCCTGCAAACGACGGATGCCGCGCAGCTGGCCGCCGTCGAAAAACAAGCGCGGGCCATGACGCAGATTGTTCAAAAAACGCCCGACGACGCCCAGGCCCGCGCCCAGCTCACGGCCCTCTACAACCCCACCAATGCCCCGGAAATAAAGGCCGCGCTGGAGCCGCAGCTGGCCAACATGGTGTCGCCCTTCTACCGGCACCTGCTGGCCGACCGCCCGGCCCAAACGCTGGCCAAAGTGCGCTGCCCGGTGCTGGCCCTCGGCGGCAGCAAGGACGTGCAGGTGCCCGCCACCCGCAACCTGGCCGCGACGGCGGCCGCCCTCAAAGCCGGCGGCAAC
Organism: Hymenobacter armeniacus; assembly: GCF_014699055.1. Classification (GTDB taxonomy): domain Bacteria; phylum Bacteroidota; class Bacteroidia; order Cytophagales; family Hymenobacteraceae; genus Hymenobacter; species Hymenobacter armeniacus. The sequence goes on along the minus strand of NZ_JACXAC010000007.1, from coordinate 90,291 downwards.
CGCGACGCGACCACGAAAGAGCTGCCCGGCCTGAACCATCTTTTTCAAACCGCCACCACCGGAGGCATCGGCGAATACGGTACCATCGAGGAAACTTTCTCACCCGCCGCCCTGCAGCTTATCGCCGATTGGATTGCGCAGCATACCAATAAGTAAGCTTCAGCTGCTTTTCAGAAACACCGCTCCACGGCCCGGCCCCCAGGTCGGGCCGTGTTGTTGGTAGGCTTTGCATCAGTTGCTTTTTTATTGGCCAGGCTATCCTTTTTCTGTACTTTTCAGGCTTGAATTACGTAAGACGTTATTAGAGCCACGTTAGAATAGTCTGATTCCATGATAAGATTTTTACTTGCCGCCATTTTTCTCGTTACCTCCACGCTCAGTGCCTCGGCAGCTACCCCACCCGCCGCCGCTGCCCCGCTCAATGGCCAGTGGAAGGGTCCGCTGAAGCTGCTTGGCGGCCAGATTACGGTGGTCATCACCATCGTGCCGCTCACCAACGGCACTTACTACGGCGCCCTCGACGCACCCCAGCAGCGCATCAGCCGCATGCCCGTGGAAGTCGACCTGAAGGGCACCGACCTCACCCTGCGCATCGAGCAGGCCGGCAGCAGCTTCGTGGGCAAGGTGCTGGAAGGCGGTGCCAAGCTCAGCGGCACCTGGACGCAGCCGGGCGTGAAATCGGCCATGGTGCTCACGCGCAGCCTGGCCGGCGCGGCGCCCACCAAGCTGCGCATTGCCCCGCCCTACCGCGAATCGCAGGTTAGCTTCCAGAACCCTGGCACCCGGCAGAAGCTGGGCGGCACCCTCACCGTGCCGGCCGGCGAAGGACCGTTTCCGGCCGTGGTGCTGCTCTCCGACTCGGGCCCGCAAAACCGCGACGTGGAGGTGACCGGCTACCGCATGTTTGGCCAGCTGGCCGACTACCTCACCCGCCACGGCATCGCGGTGCTGCGCTTCGACGACCGGGGCGTGGGCCAGAGCGGCGGCGTGTACGCCAACGCCACCACCGCCGACCTCGTGAGCGATGCCCAGGCGGCGCTGGCGTTTGTGCGCACGCGGCCGCTCATTGCGGCGGGCCGGGTGGGCCTGCTCGGGCACGGCGAAGGCGCCAACGTGGCCCTGCTCACGGCCGCCGCGCCGGGCCGGGCGCCGGCTTTTGTGGTGTCGCTGGCCGGTTACGGGCAGCCGGGCTACAACGTGCTGCTGCGCCAGCAGGGCGAAATCATGCGCCTGATTGGGGCCGACCCCGCCCAGGTGAAAGCCGCCCAGGACGTGTACCAGCGCACGGTGAGCGTGATTCGCCAAACGGCCGACGACGCGGCGGCCCGTGCCAAAGTGGTGAGCCTGCTCAGCGGCGCCAACACGGGCTTCGACGCCGCCATGGCCCGCGCCCGCGCCGTGCAACTCACCTCGCCCTGGGCCCGCTATTTCTTCGATTTCGACCCGCAGGTGCAGCTTGCCAAGGTGCAGAGCCCGGTGCTGCTGCTCAACGGCACGGCCGACCTGCAGGTATCGGCCCGCCGCAACATGACGCTGCTGCACCGCGGCCTGCGCCGCGCCCACCGCGACGTGACCTCGGTGCGGCTCGATGGCGTGAACCACTTGTTTCAGCCCTCGCCGGCCCAATGGCCGCTGGTGAATGGCCAGCAGCAAGCCACCTTCTCGCCCATTGCGCTGAAGAAAATTCAGGACTGGGTGGCGCTCGAAACCAAAGCCCCGGGCATCCCGGCGCGCACGCCGGCCAAGCGGCCGGCCGCCGAGCCCAAGGTGGCCAAGTCGGCCGCCACGGCCCGCCCCCGCGGCTAAGCCCCGGCTGTCAGGCCCAACCGTGCAGCCCGGCTGATGAGCAAGCCCTTGCCCATCGGCCGGGCTGCGTGGCAAACGGCTTGGCGTATGGGTTTTTGGCTTATACTTGCTTCTGCTTTTCCGGCCGCGGGCAAGGGCGTTTTGCCGGAAGCTCTTTCTCTCTTCTACCTCATTCGCGCCCCCTCAAGGGCACCTTCCATGGCCGCTCCGCCGCCTTCGCCCCACCCCCGCTGGTCCTGGGACGACTCGCGCCCCATGCGCTGGGTGCGCCGCTCCTTCGGCTACTCGCGCGGCGAGGCCAGGGGCCTGCTGGGCCTGCTGAGCCTCATGCTTCTCACCGTCGTGGCGCCCCTCCTGCTTCGGCCCGAGCTGCCCGTTTATCTGCCCGAAGCCGACCAAAAGGGCGTCGACGAGCTGGCTGCGCAGCTCAAAGACCACCGCACCGTGGAGCAAGGCTTTGCTTCGCGCTACCCTCGGCGCGAGTTCCGGAAATTTGAGCGCAATGCGCCGCGCTACCCGGCCGTGCCACGGGTGCGCCTCAGTCCCTTCGACCCCAACGCCCTTTCGGCCGAAAGCTGGGAAGCGCGGGGCGTGCCGCACTTTGTGGCCGCCCGCCTCGTGAAGTACCGCGAGGCCGCCGGCGGCTTCAAAGCCAAGGCGCAGGTGAAGAAGATGTATGGGCTCGATGACTCGGTGTTTCAGCGGTTGGCGCCGTTTATGCAGCTGCCCGATGAAGCACCGCGGCGCGACTACGCCGCCAACCGGCCGGGCCCCGATGGCAAATTCCCGCCCTTTGCCGCCGGCGACCCTGCTGCCTCCAAATTTCCCCGCAAGCCCCGCCACCTCCAGCCCTTCGACCTCAACCAGGCCGATACCACCCAACTGATGCAGATTCGCGGCATTGGTGCGGGGCGGGCCAAGTGGGTGGTGAAGTACCGCAACCAACTGGGCGGCTACCTGCGCGAAGACCAACTGGACGAGGTATTTGTGCTGCGCGACGCCCCCGACCTGCGCGACAGCCTCAAGAAATACACTTATGTCGCGCCTGGCTTCGCGCCCAAAACCGTGAACGTGAACACGGCCACCTTCGATGAGTTGTATTTGCAGCCCTACATCGGCAAGCCGCGGGCACGGGTCATTGTGGCTTATCGGCAGCAGCACGGGCCTTTTAAATCGGTGGAGGACTTGAAGCAGCTGCCTACCCTCAAGCCCGCTGATTGGGAAAAGATGCGGCCCTACGTGCGCTGCGAATAAGGCGGGCGCGGGGAGCGTAGCCGATTGAGAAGCCAAAGGCGAGCCGGCGCAAAAACCGGCGCACCGAGCGGAGCATCTATATATTCCAACACGCTTTCTGCCAACCATTACGCCTTCAATCTAGTATTATCAGTCCGGCTAACCCCTTGCGCCATGACTGATGATTTGACCCCTGCCACCGGCAACGGCTTGGCGGCCTCCGACGACGGCCGCCGCACCTTTATCAAGCAAGCCTCTGGACTGCTGGGACTGGCTTTGGCTCCGCCCTTGGTGGGCCAGGCCGAGCGGCTCACGGCAATGGCCAAAAAGGTGGAGGGCGTGAGCGAGATGCGCCTGAAAGTCAACGGTGCCTTGCGCACCATCAAGGCTGAGCCGCGGGTGAGCTTGCTCGACGCCCTGCGTGAACACCTCGACCTCACCGGCTCGAAAAAAGGGTGCGACCACGGCCAGTGCGGCGCCTGCACCGTGCTGGTCGACGGCCGCCGCGTAAACAGTTGCCTCACCCTAGCCGTGATGGCGCAGGGCAAAGAAATAAAGACCGTGGAGGGACTGGCCAAAGGCGAAGAGCTGCACCCGCTGCAGCAGGCATTCCTCGACCACGACGGCTTCCAGTGCGGCTACTGCACGCCGGGCCAGCTCATGTCGGGGGTGGCGTGCCTCAAGGAGGGCCACGCCAAAACCGACGGCGACGTGCGCGAGTGGATGAGCGGCAACCTGTGCCGCTGCGGGGCCTATCCCAATATCGTGGCCGCCATCCGTGAGGTAGAAAAGAGCGGATTTAAGGGGTAAAACGTCACGTCGAGCGTCGCCGAGACGTGACGTTCTTTCTGTAATCAGAATCGAGTTATGAACAACTTTTCCTACCTCTCCACCACCACGGCCAAGGACGCCACGGCCGCCGTAACCGGCACCAAAGGCGCGGCTTTTATAGCCGGCGGCACCACGGTGCTCGATTTGATGAAGCTGAACGTGGAAAACCACAGCGAACTGGTCGACATCAACCTGGTGCCCTTCAAAGGCATCGAGCAGACGGCCGACGGCTTGCGCATTGGGGCGCTGGAGCGCATGAGCGACGTGGGCGAGCACCCGCTGGTGGTGCAGAACTACCCCGTCATTTCCCAGTCGTTGTTGCAAGCGGCTTCGCCGCAGCTGCGCAACATGGCCAGCATCGGCGGCAATTTGCTACAACGCACGCGCTGTGGATATTTCCGCGACGTTGCTTTTCCCTGCAACAAGCGCAATCCGGGCTCCGGGTGCCCAGCCCAGGAGGGCGAGAACCGCAATCTGGCCATTTTGGGCGGCAGCAAGGCTTGCATTGCCACCCACCCCGGCGACCTGGGCGTGGCCTTGGCGGCGCTGGATGCGGTGCTGCTGCTCGAAAATGCCAAAGGCAAGCAACGCCGCGTGCCGCTGGTCGATTTCCACGTGGTGCCGGGCAACACGCCCCAGCGCGAGACCGTGCTGGAACCCGGCGAGCTCATCGTGTCGGTAACGGTGCCAGCGGCGGCCCACGCCCGCAAGTCGATGTACCTGAAAGTGCGTGACCGGGCTTCGTATGCTTTTGCGCTGGCCTCGGCCGCCGTGGGGCTCGATGTGCAGGGCGGGCAGATTCGGACGGCGCGGGTGGCGCTGGGTGGCGTGGGCACCAAGCCCTGGCGGTCGGTGGCGGCCGAGAAAATTCTGACCGGTGCCCCCGCCACCGAGGCCACGTTTCGGGCGGCGGCCGCGGCGGCGGTGAAAGACGCCCAGCCCCGCGAGCAAAACCGCTTCAAAGTAGAGCTGGCGCAAAACACGCTGGTGCGGGCACTGCTGGAATTATCGGCCGCGTAGAAAGGCCGTTATGCAGAGCGCAGCGAAGCATCTCGCGTGCCGCCACTAATCAAATTTGAAGAAGTGCTACCCCAAGCGAGATGCTTCGCTGCGCTCTGCACGACGGCCTGGTAGGTCATCCTAATCAATCCCAACGGTCATGGAACACGAACCCGCTTTTTTCGAAACTTCGCCCACGCCCGGCGTGGTGGGCAAGCCGCTAAACCGCGTGGACGGTCGCGACAAGGTGATGGGCAAGGCCAAATACTCGGCCGAATACCCGCTGCCGGGCCTCACCTACGGCGTGCTCAAAACCAGCGACATCGCCAAGGGCCGCATCCAAAGCATCAACGCCAGCGCGGCGCTGAAGGAGCCCGGGGTGCTGGCCGTGTTCACGCACCTCAACCTGCCCAAGCCCGCCAAAACGCCCAACGACGCCGAAGGCAAAAAAGCCATCGGCGCGCCCATGGGCTTCTTGCCGCTGACCTCGGACGCTATTCACTACGCCGGCCAGCCCGTGGCCCTGGTGGTGGCCGACACATTTGAGCGCGCCACCCAGGCCGCTGCCCTGGTGCGCGTGAGCTACGCCGCCGAAGCCCCCATTGCGGCCTACACCGACAAACGGGCGCAGCGCTTCAACCCCGAGAAAATCCAGGACGGCAAGGCCGACGGCTACACCCGCCGCGGCGATGCCCAGGCCGCCATGGCCGCCGCGCCCGTGCAGCTCACGGCCGTGTACACGCACGCCATCAACCACCACAACCCCATGGAGCCGGGCGCCACCACGGCCATCTGGGAAGCGCCCGACCGGCTGACGGTGTACGAATCGACCCAGGGCGTGACGCGCACGCAGAAGTCCCTGTCGGCCTACCTGGGCCTGCCCCAAGACCAGGTGCGGGTCGTGACGAAGTACCTCGGCGGCGGCTTTGGCTGCAAAGGTTCGTGCTGGCCTCACACCGTGCTCACGGCCCTGGCGGCCAAGGGCGTGGGCCGGCCGGTGAAGCTGGTGCTGAGCCGCAAGCAGCAGTTCACGAGCATGGGCCACCGCGAAGACCAGACCCAAACCCTGCGCCTGGGCGCCACCAAAGAAGGCAAGCTGCTGGCCCTCATCCACGAAAAAACGTCCACTACTTCGCCCTGGGACAACTACGCCGAGGCCAACAGCAAAATCATCAATCTGCTGTACGACTGCCCCACGTTTGAGTCGCACTACGAGCTGGCGCGCGCCAATGTGATGACTTCCACCTTCACCCGGGCCCCTGGCGAGGCGCCGGGCTCGTTTGCCATTGAGTGCTCCATGGACGACTTGGCCTATCAATTGGGTCTCGACCCCATCGAAATTCGCCTGCGGAATTACGCCGAAAAAGACCCGAGCACGGGCCAGCCCTGGAGCAGCAAAAGCCTGCGGCAGTGCTATGCCCGCGGCGCCGAATTATTTGGCTGGAGCAAGCGCAACCCCAAAGCCGGCGTGACGAAAAATGGCCGCCTGCTGGTGGGCTACGGCATGGCCACGGCCAGCTACCCGGTGCACAACTCGCAGGGCACGGCCCGCGTGCGCCTCTACGCCGACGGCCACGCCGTGGTGCAGGCCGGAGCCACCGACCTCGGCACTGGTACCTACACCGTGATGACGCAGGTAGCCGCCGACTCGCTGGGCCTGGCGCCCGACAAAGTCCGCTTCGAACTAGGCGATACCAAGCTGCCCACCGCGCCCAACTCAGGCGGCTCGGTGGCGGCCGGCACGGTGTCGTCGTCCGTCTACATGGCCGCGCAGGACGTGTGGGAGCGCCTCACCAAAATGGCCATCAAAGACCCCAAATCACCGCTTTTCAAGGCCAAAGCGGAGGATGTGGCGATGGAAAACGGCCGGTTGCAATTGAAGAAGGACGCTTCGAAAGGCGAAGATTTCAAAGCTTTGATGAAGCGCGCCGGCATCGACGACATTGAAGGCAGCGGGCAGGGCAAATACGGCTCCGGCTACGAGGCCGGGCAGTCGGCCGCCACTGCCCCCGACGCCCACAAGGATGAAGCCGGCAAGCATTCCATGCACTCCTTCGGCGCCCACTTTTGCGAGGTGCAGGTCGACCCCGACCTGGGCACCGTGCGCGTCACGCGTTGGGTGAGCGTGCACGGCGCCGGCCGGATTCTCAACGCCAAGACGGCCCGCAGCCAGATTATCGGCGGCAGCATTTTCGGCATCGGCGCGGCCCTGATGGAAGCCACCGCCCGCGACCCGCACTACGCCCGCTATACCAACGCCGACCTCGGAGATTATCACATCCCGGTGAACGCCGACATTCCGGACATGACCGTGGAATTCATCGACGAGCACGACCCCTACATCAACGCCATGGGCGTGAAGGGCATCGGCGAGATTTCGATGGTGGGCGTATCGGCCGCCGTGGCCAACGCCGTGTTCCACGCCACCGGCAAGCGCGTGCGCGACCTGCCCATCACCCCCGATAAGATTTTGGGCACAAAATCCGTTTAGGCAATGGCTGCCCCTGAGTCCACCGCCAGCGCCACTGCTTCGGCTGCCACCGGCTCGGCGGCAGCCGAAGCAGTGGCGCTGGTACTATTAGCCGCCGGCGCCTCCACCCGCATGGGGCGCCCCAAGCAGCTCCTCTCCTACCGCGGCCGCACGCTGCTGCGCCACGCCGCCGAAACGGCCGTAGCCAGCGGCTGCACGCCTGTTGTGCTGGTGACGGGCGCCGTGCGCGAGGCGTTGGCCGCCGAGGTAGCGGGCCTGCCCGTGCAGGTGGTGCACAACCCCGATTGGGAAACCGGCATGGCGTCCTCCATCCGCGCGGGCCTGGCAGCAGCTCAGCCAGCCGAGCCGGCGGCGGTGCTCATCATGCTCAGCGACCAGCCCCACCTGACGCCGGAGCTGCTGCGGGAGCTGGTGCAGCGGCAGCGCCAAGCCCAGGCGCCCATTGCGGCGGCGGCCTACGGCGACGCGCTGGGCGTGCCCGCCGTGTTCGACCGGGCCTTGTTTTCTCAGCTTATGGAGCTGCGTGGCCAGGCCGGCGCCGGCCGCCTCATTGCCAGCTACGGGCCCGCCGTGGAGCGCATTGCGTTTCCGGCGGGCTTGCTTGATGTAGACACGCCCGAGCAATACGCCGCGCTGCTGCAGAACGGGTAGCGCCACGGCAGCCAGCCCCCGCACCTACTTCGTGCCCGATTCCAGCTTGCGCAGCTTGTCGGCCTTCCAGGTGGTGATGGCCACCACCAGCAGCGTCATCAGCCCACCAAACACCACCGAGCGCACCGTGCCCAGCAGCCGGGCCGCCGTGCCGCTCTCAAACGCGCCAATCTCGTTGCTGGAACCAATGAAAATGTTGTTCACCGCCGACACCCGGCCCTTCATGTACTCGGGCGTGTAAACGTGAATAAGCGTGGAGCGCACAATCACGGAAACCGAATCGAACACGCCCGTGAGGAACAACAGAAACAACGACAGGAAGAAGTTGCGCGAGAGTGCGAAGACAATGGTGGCCAGCCCAAAGCCCGCCACTGCCCACAGCAGCTTCAGGCCGGCCTTGCGCTTCAGGGGGTAATACGTGAGAAAAATGGCCATCAGCACCGAGCCAATGGCAGGAGCCGCTTCCAACTGCCCGAAGCCGCGCGCGCCCACTTTCAGGATATCGGAAGCAAACACCGGCAGCAGCGCCACCGCCCCGCCAAACAGCACGGCAAACATGTCCAGCGACAGCGCCGCCAGCACCAGCTGGTTGCCGAAAATGAAACGCAGGCCGCTCAGCACGCTGTCTTTCAAACTCAGGCGCTCGCCTTCCGTGGGCGGCAGCGGCCGGTCGGCAATGCGCGCAAACTGCACCAAGCCCAGCGCCAGCAGCCCCAACGCCACGGCGTAGGACCAGGCCACGCCCAGCGGCTCGATGAGAAAGCCGCCCAGTGCCGGCCCCAGCACTGCCGAGGCCTGGTAGGTGGTGCTGTTCCAGGTAATGGCGTTGGGCAGCAGCGCGCGGTCGGGCAGCAGCTGCGGCATGAACGAGAATAGCGCCGGGCCCATGAAGCCCCGCGCCAGTCCGCTCACAAAAATCACCGCATACAGTGGCAGCGTGTAGAGCGCCCCCTTTGCCAGCAGCCCGATGCCGTAGGGGCTAGCCAGGGCCGCCAGGGCCGCCGCGCACAGCACCAGCACCGCCAAGGCCATCACCACAATGCGCTTGCGCCGCACCGTATCGGCCACGTAGCCGGCGTAGAGCGACACCACGATGCTGGGAATGGCCTCCGACAGCCCGATGAGGCCCAGCGCCAGCGGGTCGCCGGTGAGGTGGTAAATCTGCCAGCTCACGACCAGCCCCTGCACCCGCGTAGCCACCGTGAGCAGGGTGCGGGTCGACACCAGGCGGCGGAAATCGGGCACGCGCAGGGCCGCGTAGGGGTCGTGAGCCGGGGCAGAATCAGCAGAAGGCAGCATAAGCAACGTCGAAAAGGCCAGTACGGCAGCCGCGGGCAAAGGTAGGCCCAGGCGGGCCGCAGGGTTAGGTCCAGCCGCGGGATTCGTCTATCTTGGAGCTTCTCTCGCACCGCTTGTTTTGCCCGGTTCATGTCCGCCTTTGGCCTGGAAATAACGCCCCGCCCCGACCTGCCGGCCATCGTGGCCCGCTGGCAGCGCGAAATCAGCGCGCCCGAACTGCAGGCCGGCTATTTCGCCATTCTGGAAGCCGCCGACACACTGGGCTGCTGGCGCTGGCTGCTCGACCTGCGCCGCCGCGACGAGCTGGTGTCGGCCGAACTCACGCACTGGATGAACGCCGACTTTTTCCCGCTGCTTCCGGGCCGCTACTCAGCGCCAGTGCGCTTGGCGTTTCTGGTGTCGCCGTTGCGCGCGCTGCAGGAGCAGTCGGCCAGCTCCGTGGCGGCCATCAGCGCCACCACGCGCCCCCACCACGGCTACCTCACCGCCTTATTCACGGAGGAAGCCGCTGCTTATCAGTGGTTAGCGCAGTAACCAAAGGCTTTGGCGAATAAATACTTATTTTTTGAAACTTTTTTCAGATTTTTTATTCCACAATTCTGCGCCAGCAACGCGTAGATGAAGTTTTGCGGAAGGTTGCTTCGTTTTTCTTACAGAATTTTGGCTTTTTTTCTTTTTCGACTCTTGCGCATGTGGTTTTCGTCGCTCTACATTTGGAACGATTCTAGCGGGTAAAAAACCTGACTCCCGGTCGCTCCCAAATTTTTTTCTCGGTAACTGCATACTATGGCCTAAAGCTCTACGTTCCCTTATTCCGTAGCCCTTTATGGACCTCTTGCAACCGAGCGACTCCGCGCTCATCTCGCTCTACCTGGCTGGCCAGGAATCCGCCTTCGCTATCCTGCTGGAGCGGCACCGCAGTCGTGTGTTCACGACCATCCTCCTCATCGTGCGCGACGAGGACGTGGCCGAGGACCTGTTGCAGGATACGTTCATCAAGGCCATTCACACCTTGAAAGGGGGCCGCTACAACGAAGAGGGCAAGTTTGCCCCCTGGATTTGCCGCATTGCTCACAATTTGGCCATCGACTCGTTCCGCCGCGGCAAGCGGACGCCCCACGTCAGCCTCAGCGACAACGACCGGCTGACCAACACCCTCACCCTCGCCGACGACGGCCCGGACGATATCCTGGCCCGCGAGGAAACCCACACCCGCCTGCGGGCGTTAATCCAGGAGCTGCCCGCCGCCCAAAAGGAGGTGCTGCTGATGCGCCATTACGGCGACATGAGCTTCCAGGAGATTGCCGACGCGACCGGTGTGAGCATCAACACGGCCCTGGGCCGCATGCGCTACGCGCTGATAAACCTGCGGAAGAAAATGACCGCACATTCCCTGCACGATTATGATTCAAACCTTACCCCATTCGACACTGCTCCAGTATGTGTACAACGAATTGCCTCCTGAAAGGCAGCGCGAGGTAGAGGAGGCGTTGCAGCACGACCCGGAACTGGCAGCCACGTGCGCCGACCTCCTTTTGGCCCAGCGGGCACTCGACGGCGTTCGCCGCGAGCCGCGGGCCCACACCTCCGAGGCCATATTGCGCTACTCGCGCACTTTTTTAGCCAAATCCTAAGTCCGTTCAACTTTTTGTGGCAGCCGCTGCAGCCCCTGCGCTGGAGCCGAAAACACCAGTAGTTGACGCCCTATGCCCGGTCATGCTGAGCGCAGCCGAAGCATCTTTACCGCAGCACTAATTCCAAGCAAAAGGAATAGTATTGCGGTAGAGATGCTTCGGCTGCGCTCAGCATGACCGTTTTTCTTTGTGTATTCTTGCCTTGCTCATGCGCCGCGCCGACCGTTTTCAGTACTTCCTCGACTACTTCACCACCAACTTTCCGGAGCCCAAAACCGAGCTGGTGTACGGCAACCCGTATGAGCTGATTGTGGCGGTGGTGCTCAGCGCCCAGTGCACCGACAAGCGCGTGAACCAGGTGATGCCGCCCTTGCTGGCGCAGTTTCCCACGGCCGCGCACCTTGGGGCCGCCTCCGCCGATGACATCTTTCCGTTCATCAGCAGCATTTCCTACCCCAACAACAAGGCCAAGCACCTGGCCGGCCTGGGCCGCATGCTCACCGAGGACTTTGGCGGCGAAGTGCCCAGCCAGATTGACGAGTTGCAGCGCCTGCCCGGGGTGGGCCGCAAAACGGCCAACGTGGTGGCGTCCGTCATCTACAACCAGCCCGCCATGGCGGTCGATACACACGTGTTTCGGCTGTCGCACCGCATCGGCTTGGTGCCCAAAACGGCTACCACGCCCCTGGCCGTGGAGAAAGCACTGGTGCGCTACATTCCCGTCGAGCTGATTAACCGGGCGCACCACTGGCTCATCTTGCACGGGCGCTACATCTGCGTGGCGCGCTCGCCCAAGTGCAGCGTTTGCCCGCTGGCGACTAGTTGCGCCTATTTCGAAAAGCACTTTGGCAAAGAGGCAGCCTATGTGCCTCTTCCAGAACAATAAGTTGAGAAGTAAGTGAATGACTACAATGTAGCTATTTGCTACTTTTTTGGCACACAAAGTTCAAATTCAAGCACAACGCGGTACAAAATCTGTTGGGATCAGCACAAACGCTAACCCGCAACCTGCTCCAGCACCTGCTGCACGGTTGTGGCCAGCTGCATGCGGTCGAACGATTCTATTGCTAAGCGGCGGCCTTGCTCCCCGGCGTGGAGCAGCGCGCTGGGCTGGGCCAGCAGTTCGCGCAGCTTGGCGGCCAACGCAAGCGCATCGCCCGCCGGCACGTACCAGCCGCAGGCGTGCCGCTCCACCAGTTTTTTGGTCCAGCCCCGGTTGGTCACGATGACCGGCGTGCCCACGGCCAGCGAATCGTAGAGCTTGGCCGGGGAGTTGGCATCCAGTACCGGCAAGTTGAGGAACGACACCACCGAAACATCGGCCAGCGCAAACCAACCGAACACCTCGTGCCGCGGCAACCCGCCCACCAGCCGGATGTGTTCCGGCCAACGCGCCGCCGCCGCCGCAATCAGCGGTTCATAAAACCCGTGGCCCAGAAACAGCCACACCACGTCGCGGCCCTCCGCAGCCATCGCCTCGGCAGCAGCTACCAGCGTCGGCATGTCGTTGGCGCGGCCAAAGGTGCCCGCGTAGAGAATGACCTGCTTGCCGGTCAGGCCTTGCTCCTGCCGCAGCCGGGCAACGGCCGCGGGCGTGGCCCGGGCCGCCAGCGCCAGGTCGGTACCGTTGAGCACGGTGGTTACTTTTTTGGGGGCGATGCCCAGGTCCGTCACGTAGCGCGTCATGTCGGGCGAGAGCGGCAGCACGGCGCGGGCGCTTTGGTACAGCGCTTTTTCCAGCCGATAAAGCTGCTGCCGGGCCAGCGCAGTGGGCACCGCCCCCATGGCAATGGGGAACGACGGCCACAAATCCTGCACCTCAAATACCCACGGCACCCGCCGCCAGCGCGCCACTTGCGCGGCCGCCCACGCCGCCGTGAGCGGCGTGCTGATGCCCCAAATCACGTCGGGCCTGTCAATTTTCAGCCCTTCACGCACGGCCCAGGCGGCGTACTGCGCAAAGGCCAGGGCCCGCCGGGCGGGCCCCATTTTGTTCTCGTAGGGCACGTTGGCTTCCCGGATTTCCACCCCGAGCGGCACCCAGGGAAATTCGTGGGTCAGCTGCTGGCTGCGCCAGGCCGGCGTGGTCAGCAGCGTTACGCGGTGCATTTTGGCCATGTGCGCCAGCAGCGTGTAGTGCCGACTGGTGGCCGGGCAATCGGGGCTGGTGTGGTACTGGCTGAAAACGGCTATGTGCATGAGCGATGAGGTGGTGAAATGGTGAGGCAGTGAGTTGGGCGAACTTCTCCTACTCGCCACCTCACCATTTCTCACCTCACTTGTTCATGGGCCGATAGTGCGACTCGTTCAGGATGCGCTGGGCGTTTTTTTCGGCCATGAGGCGGCCCAGGGTCACGTCGGGGTGCAGCGACACATACTTGCGGATGATTTGCAGGCCCACCCACTGCCCCACGCGACCGGGGCAGGTTTTGTCGATTTCGGGCACGTTGGGCCGTTCGCCCACGTACTTCTGCAGCAGGAAAGGCGTGGTCGAGTACAGCAGGTTCTTTTCCAGAAAATGGCCCCACACGCGCGGCTCGTTGGCCTCCAGCCCTATCATTTCGCGCCGCGTGTAGCCCATCAGCAGCGAGTCGGGCGTACAGGGCAGCATCTGGCTGGCGAAGTAGAGCGACTTGCCGGCGTGCACCATGGCGTCGAGCATGGTATTGGCCGTGAGTTCGTGGCGGTTGTACTTGCTCGACACGTCCTGGGCCAGCAGCGGCATGAGGCCGGCGGGCGTGTAGCGGCGCAGCATGTACTGCGGCAGGTCGGGGCGCTTGCTGGCCTTGGGTCCCACAAACCAGTCCAGGCTCATTACCAGCAGGCTGTCGTTCACGTAAATGTCCTTGGCCAGAAAGCCGCTCACGTAGGTAGTGGTGGGCGGCACCCGGAAATCGGGGAAGTAATGATGCACCCGCCGAAACATCTCGCCCAAGTCGTGCCGCAGGGCCGCGCTGTCAGGGAAAGCGGCTGCGGTTTCGCGTCCCAGTTGCTGCAGGGCGGCGTTGGTGGCCAGCTGCGTCAGGCCGTTGGCCAGCTGCTTTTCGTTGGCCGGCTGGCGCTGCAGGTAGTACCGCGCAAAAGCCGGGTGGGCGTTCAAAAACTGCTCGGCATCGGCCGGCGTTTTGATGGCGAAAAACGGCTGCTCCAAGCGCTGCACCTTCACGGGCACCGTGGGCGCGTCGGCCGCCGCGTCGGCGCGGCAGCCTTCGGCCGGCCCCCCGTTGCAGGCCGCAAGGCCAAAGGCTCCAACTAAAAACAGGGGCAGCCAGCGCCGCCAGGCGAAATTATTCGTGTTCACGCTCGTTACTTTGAAGTAAAATTAGCCAAAACCTGCCGGCAGTCGGTAGTTTCCATCCGCAGTAGCCCTATCTGTACGCATGAAAAAAATATTGCTCGCCGCCCTGGCCTTCGCGGCAACCATTGGCACGGCTTCGGCCCAGGTCGAAATTGGCCTTAAAGTGTCGCCGTCCATCACCAGCCTGCGCGCTGAATCTACTTCCGCCAATGCCTTCAAAAGCGACGGCAGTCAGCTGGGTTTCGGTGGCGGCTTGGTAGTCGACTACTTCTTCGGCGAAAACTACGCCTTCAGCACCGGCCTGCTGCTCACCGGCAAAGGGGGCACCATTACCTACAACGACATCAACAACGGCTCGAATACGCCGGTGGTGGTGAAACCCAAAATTGGCATTCAGTACCTCGAACTACCCGTCACGGTGAAGCTCTTCACGAATGAAATTGCGTCGGCCACCCGCCTCTACTTCCAGGTCGGCGGCTCCCTCAACGTGCCCATCGGCACCCGCATCAACGGCAGCAAGTTCTACACCGACCCCGGCACCGGCACCGAAGTGAAAGCCGGCGACTACGTGTATTTCATCGATGCCGATGCGCTGGTGGGCGCCGGCGTAGAGTACCAAATGGGCAAAAGCACCAAGCTGTTTGCCGGCCTCAGCTACCACCGCGGCCTGGTCGACATCGACCATTACTTCGAAAGCAAGCGCGGCTTCAAGGACGTGACCATCAAAAACAGCAGCGTCGCGCTGGATTTGGGGATCAAGTTCTAAGCATCCGCTTCCACAACTTTAAGACACAAAAAGCCCCGGCTTCGCTCGAAGCCGGGGCTTTTTGTTGGCATCTGATTGCCCTATTCTCAGTCCTCGATTTCTACTTCGCGGTCCTGCAAGCGGCTCATGGCGGCGGCCGACGAGCGCAACTGGATTTCCTCGCCCCGCTCGTCTTCGATGCGGTAGTCGGTGAGGCCCAGGCTGCTGTCTTTCACTACTTTCACCCACTTGTAGTACTTGAGGTACCACTTCATCTGGCGCGAAACCAGTCCTTTGGTGTAGTACGCGTGCAGGAACGGGTGCACCGACAGCGTGAGGCCCGACTGGTTCTGGTTCACCAGCAGGTCGTCGATGCTGTTGTCGATGTCGTCCGTCACTTGGATGGAGGCCGAAATCTTGCCCGTACCGCCACAGGTGGGGCACACCTCGCCGGTCACGATGTTCTCGGCCGGCCGCACCCGCTGGCGGGTGATTTGCAGCAGACCAAACTTGGTGATGGGCAGCACCGTGAACTTGGCCTTGTCGTGCTTCATCACGTCGCGCACGGCGTCTTCCACCTTCTTGCGGCTTTCGGCCGAGCGCATGTCGATGAAGTCGACCACGATGATGCCGCCCATGTCGCGCAGGCGCAGCTGCCGGGCCACTTCCCTAGCCGCCAGCATGTTAATCATGAGAGCCGTCGCTTCCTGGTCGTTTTCCTGGTTGCTCTTGCTGCCCGAGTTCACGTCGATGACGTGCAGCGCTTCGGTGTGCTCGATGACGAGGTAGCCGCCGCCGGGCACGGTCACGGTCTTGCCAAACAGCGTCTTCAGCTGCTTCTCGATGCCGGTTTGCTCGAAAATCTTGATTTTCGAGTTGTGCAGTTTCAGCAAGCCGAGCTTGTCGGGCGCAATTTTCTGGAGATAGTCACGCATCTCCTCGTACATGGCCGGCGCGTCGACCATGATGCTGTCGAACGACTCGTTCAGCATGTCGCGGAGCATCGACGACGTGCGGCCGAGTTCGCCCAGCACCTTGTCGTTGGGCTTGGCGGTGCGCAGCGTGGCATGCAGCTGCTCCCATTTGGCCACCATGTCCTGCATGTCCTTGTCCAGCTCGGCCACTTCGCGCCCCTCCGCCACGGTGCGAATGATGACACCAAAGTTTTCGGGCTTGATACTGGCAATGAGCCGCTTGAGCCGGTCACGCTCGGCTTTGCTCACTATCTTCTTGCTCACGCTGATGGTGTTCGAAAACGGCATCAGCACGAGGTAACGGCCCGCCATCGAAATGTCGGTGCTCACGCGAGGGCCCTTCGTTGAGATGGGCTCTTTGATAATCTGGACAACAATCTGCTGCCCTTTCTTGAACACGTTTTCGGCCTTGCCCACTTTGTCGAGCGGGGGCTCAAACGTAAATTTTTCTAGTCCGGCGGTGGCGGCGCGGCCGCTTTGAACCGTCCGGGCCCACTTCGTGAAGGAGTTGTATTGTTCCCCGAGGTCGCCGTAGTGCAGAAACGCGTCTTTTTCGTAGCCAATGTCCACAAAAGCCGCGTTCAGGCCGGGCATCACCTTTTTCACGGTGCCCAGGAAGATGTCGCCTACTGAGTAATTGGTGTCGTTGCGGTCGAAATGGTATTCAATCAACCGCTTGTCTTGCAACAACGCAATTCGCTCGCCTTCCTGAGTAGAATTAATGACTAATTCATTACTCAAAGCCTTGATTATGTTAAAGTAACCTCATTAGCAGCTGTCTTAGCACTACCCCGAAACCGGCAAAGGGAAGCCAGAACCATAAGTTCTGGCTTCCCTCGCGAGCCACGGGAAAAGCGCCCAGCGCGGCCACACCCAGGAGGCTACGTGAGAGATAGACGGCTGGCTCCCTTCCCGTTAGGAAAACTGCCGGCCGTCGCTACGCCCCGTGAGGCTTACTTCTTCTTGTGGCGGTTCTTGCGCAGGCGCTTCTTGCGCTTGTGGGTGGCAATCTTATGACGCTTTCTTTTTTTACCGCAGGGCATGATGCTTGGGGGTTAAGTTGGTGATTGTTTGTGTCGTGTCTATTTCAGCTTTGCAATTTCTTCGTCAACCGAAGCGGCCAGAGCGGGGTCGTTGCTCAGGCCCTTGGCGGCCAGAAACGCTTGTTTGGCTTCCTCCTTGGCGCCGGTGCGGGCCAAAGTTACGCCGAGGTAAAACTGTCCGTTCACGTTTTTCGGATTGACTTTCACCAAATCCTTGAAACGCTGCACGGCTTTGTCGTACTGGTTGCTTTGCACCGCCAAGATGCCCATGTTGTAGAGGGCTTTCTCGTTGCGCGGGTCGGCTTCCAGCACTTCGCGCAGGAGCGAAATGCCTTGCACGGGGTTTTCGGAGGCCATGTAGGCCATGCCGAGGTTGGTTTTGGCGTCGAGGTTACCGGGTTGCTCCTTCAGCACCTTGGCGTACAGTTCCCGGGCTTTACCACCGAGCAGTTTCACCCGCTCGTCGGAAGCCGCAAAGCTAAACGCTTGGAAGTAGGCATCGGCCGCCTGCTGCCAGTTGGCAGCGGTGGGCTTGGCCAGGGCCACTTGCTCCAGGTAGTAGCCGGCGCTGTCGAACCGTTCCACGCCGTTGTAGCGGCGGGCCAGGGTGGTGGCCACCGCCGCTTTGGTAGCGGGCGTGGCGGCCTGGTATTCCTTCAGCAGACGGCTGATTTCCTGACGCTGAGCGGCCGTGGCCGTGGTGTGCGGCGCCGCGGCATCGGCCGAGGCGCTGTGGTTGTGGCCGTCATCGTCGGAATGGGCCCCGCCGTTATCCGTCGCCGTGGCCGGCACCGGCCCCGAGGAAGCTTCGGTTTTGGAGCCGTTGGTGTTGGGTCCGCCGCCGTCGCGGGTGGCCGTTGCGGCGGCGTCCTTGCTCAATTCCGAACGGCTTTCCTTGGGCTTCACGATGCCCTTGGGCAACGCAAAAAGTCCTCCTACCAGCACGAGTGCGGCAGCGAGGACAACCAATTGATGGGAAGCTGAACGGGTAGTGGCCATAGGCTGAAAAAAGCCGGCCGCCGGGGCTTTCCCTTGCGGGAAAGACACCGGCGGCGCGGCCGGCAATCATTTCAGGAATAAGTGCGAAAGGATGAGTAGTTAGAGGCTACTCCCTATTTCGCGCTTGCTACCGTTAAAAACTAGGCTTTGGCCGCGGTGGCTTTTACCTTCTTGCTGTTTTTGATTTTGGCCACGAAGGTCTTCGACGGCTTGAAGCTCGGGATGTAGTGCTCCTCGATGATGAGCGACGTATTTTTCGAGATGTTGCGGGCCACTTTCCGGGCGCGCTTCTTGTTAACGAACGAGCCGAAGCCGCGCACATAGATGTTGTTGCCTTCCGTCATGGAATCTTTCACGACTTTGAAGAAAGCCTCAACAGTCATCAATACATCTGCTTTCTCGATGCCGGTCTTGGTGGAGATTTCGGCGATTACCTCAGCTTTAGTCACGTTGGTATGGTACTTAGGTGGTTGAAAAAATTACGTTTTTAGGCAAGAAAATCCCGAATTCCAGCGTAAGCCTTTGCCTGGTAGGCGGTTCGCCCTTGAATTGGGGCCACAAAGGTAACCCCATTTTTTTGTTTTACCAATCTACCCTCCGAAACAAAGGCTGGGTCCAATTTATTCTCTTTCAAAATTTTGACGAAACTTCCCTCGCGCCCTTCCTTCCTGGCGTCAGCCCTTTTGGCCTGGTATCCGCGGCACCACCGCGACCTGCCCTGGCGCCACACCCGCGACCCCTACGCTATATGGCTATCTGAGGTAATACTGCAGCAAACGCGTGTGGCTCAGGGCCTCCCCTACTACGAAACCTTCTTGGCTGCCTACCCTACCGTGCAGGACATGGCCGCCGCGCCTGAGGCCGAAGTGCTGCGCTACTGGCAGGGCCTAGGCTACTATTCCCGGGCCCGCAACATGCACCGCACGGCCCAGCAAGTGGTGGCCGAGCACGGCGGCAAGTTTCCGGACACGTATGCCGAGCTCATCAAGCTGCGCGGCGTGGGACCCTACACGGCCGCGGCCATTGCCTCTTTTGCTTTCGATGAGGCCGTGGCCGTGCTCGATGGCAACGTGTACCGGGTGCTGGCGCGCATTTTTGGGCTGCACTCGGACATTGCGGCCCCCAGCTCGCGCAAGGAGTTCCAAGCTGTGGCCGACCAGCACATACCGGCCACGGCACCCGCCGACTTCAACCAGGCCATCATGGAGTTCGGGGCCATTCAGTGTACCCCGGCCAAGCCCGACTGCCTGTTCTGCCCCCTGCAAAGCCAGTGCTGGGCGTTCAATCATGGCCAGGTGGCGTTGCTGCCCGTGAAGAGCAAGGCCAAGGCGGCGCGCACGCGCTACTTCCACTACTTCGTGTTGCGCCACGGCGACCTGACCTACCTACGGGAGCGCCGCGAGAAAGACATCTGGCAGGGCCTCTACGACTTTGCCATGGCCGAAACGGTAGAGCCCGACTTGCCGGCCACCGAACTGGTGCGCCACCTCGACGCACTCGGAGCCGACCTCGACACCAGCCAGGCCGCCGAGCCCACCTCGGCCTACCGGCACGTGCTCAGCCATCAGAAACTGGAAGCCCGGTTCCATCCAATGGCGCTGACCCGGCCGCTGCCCGAAACCACGCTGCGTGATTTGGGCCTGCGGCCTTACTCCGCCGCTGAGATTGAGGCATTGCCCAAACCCAAGCTCATCGCCAACTACTGCAGCCAAAATATGTAGAGAAGGAATTATTGCCTAGACACTCACGCCCAATACAATTAGCTTTTCCGGCAAAATATTTTAGCAAAATAGTAGCAGGACAAGATTTAAGTTCTTATCTTTAAGGCAAGAAACGGCCGGGTGGCCCTTTCGATTCTGTATTTCCTAACGTGCAATAATATGGCCGGAGTGAACAAAGTGATTTTGGTAGGCAACCTGGGCAAAGACCCCGAGGTGCGTCATTTGGAAGGCGGCGTGAGCGTGGCTCACTTCACCCTCGCTACCAACGAGTATTACAAGGACAAGCAAGGCACCCGCGTGGAGCGCACCGAGTGGCACAACATCTCGGCGTGGCGCGGCTTGGCCGACATGGCGGATAAGTTCCTCAAAAAAGGCCAGCAAGTGTACATCGAAGGCAAGCTGCGCACTCGCCAGTATCAGGACAAGGACCAGCAAACGCGCTACATCACCGAAATCATCGCCGACGAGATTTCGATGCTGGGCGGCCGGCCCCAAGGCAGCAATGGTGCTGCCGAGGAAGCCAGCGGCGCTGCCGAGACGCCGCAGACCTTCCGGCAGGAGCCGGAGTTGGACCAACTGCCTTTCTAATCAGTGGCGTTGTGATTTTTAAGAAAAGCCCCGGCACTCGCTCGGGGCTTTTTTCGTTGCCTTCGGCACAAGCCACCGGTTACCTTTGAAGCTTGAGGCGCGCACCGGGGTTGGGCGCGGCCGTTCATCAACCTATTCTACGTGGTGTCGAACCTGAAAAAACTTCCGGGCCTGGTGGCGCTGGCGCTGCTGGCGGCTTGTTCGTCGGCGCCGGACTTCACGCCCAAGCCCAAGGGCTACAACCGCATCGACCTGCCGCCGCACCGCTACCAGGTGCTGCCGGGCAACCATCCGTACTCCTTTGAGTATTCGAAAGAGGCTGTGATTAAGCGCGACTCCTCTTATATGGCGCAGCCGCACTGGCTGAACGTGTATTACCCCAAGCTCCACGCCAACGTGCAGATTACCTACATGGACGTGCAGCGCGACCGGCGCCTTTATAATAAGATGATGGAGGACGCCCGCAAGCTCACGGGCAAGCACGAAATCAAGGCCACGGCCATTGATGAGCGGATTTTGAAAACGCCGAGCGGCATGCGCGCTTCGGTGTTTGAATTGCAGGGCGAAGTGCCGAGCCAGTTCCAGTTTTACACCACCGACAGCACACACCATTTCCTGCGCGGCGCGCTGTACTTTAAAACGGCGACGGCGAACGACTCGCTGGCGCCGGTGATTGAGTACGTGAAGACGGACATGGTGCGGATGCTCAACACGCTGAAGTATAAGTAGAAGAGCGAAGAATGAGTAACTTCTTCAATACCCGGCTGGAGTTCTTACGGTCGGTGGGCAGCACCCAGCGGGCGCAGCTGCTGGGCAAAGAGCTGGGCCTCTTCACCTACGGCGACCTAATTCAGCGCTACCCCTTCCGGTACCTGGACCGCACGCAGGTGTACGCCATTGCCGATTTGCACGACGACCTGCCTTACGTGCAGGTGAAGGGCATGCTGCGCGGCAAGGAGCTGATTGGCGAAGGGCCCAAACAACGGCTGGTGGCCAAGGTGGGCGACGGCACCGGCGAACTGGAAGTGGTGTGGTTCAAGGGCGTGAAGTGGGTGCAGCAATACACCAAAAACAACCAGGAGTACATCGTTTTTGGCAAGCCGACCATGTTCAACGGCCGCCCCCAGATGGCGCACCCGGAGCTGGAAGAAGTGAGCGAGAACAAACCGGGCCAGAGCTTTCTGCAGCCAGTGTATAATACATCGGAGAAGCTCAAAAACTACCACCGCGTCGACAGCAAGGCCATCATGCGCATGGTGGCCGAGCTACTGAAGCTGGCCCAGTCGCACATTACGGAGTCGCTGTCTCCGGCGCTGGTGCAGCAGTACGGGCTGATGCCCAAGGCGCAGGCATTGCAGCAAATTCACTTCCCGCAAAGCCCCGAGCTACTGGCGGCGGCTAAGTTCCGGCTGAAATTTGAAGAGCTGTTCTACGTGCAGCTGAAGCTGCTGCGGCAGCGCGACCAACGCAAGGTGACGCTGGCCGGGCAGATTTTTAACCAAGTGCCGACGCTGGTGGATTTCTACAAAAACCACCTCACTTTCGACCTCACCGGCGCGCAGAAGCGGGTTATTCACGACATCTACAAGGACTTCTGCGCCGGCCAGCAGATGAACCGCTTGCTGCAAGGCGACGTGGGCTCGGGCAAAACCATCGTGGCCTTCATCGCCATGCTGATGGCGGCCGACAACGGTGCCCAAAGCTGCATGATGGCCCCCACCGAAATTCTGGCCGACCAGCATTACGTGGGCCTGAAAGTGTATGCCGATGCGCTGGGCATCAAACTGGGCAAGTTGACGGGCAGCACGCCCACCCGCGAGCGCCGCGTGCTGCACGAGGAGCTGCGCAACGGCACCATGCACATGCTGGTGGGCACCCATGCCCTGCTCGAAGACGTGGTGCAGTTTAAGAACCTGGGGCTGACCATCATGGACGAGCAGCACCGCTTTGGCGTGGCCCAGCGCTCCAAGCTGTGGCAGAAAAACCCGCACGTCATCCCGCACGTGCTGGTGATGACGGCCACGCCCATTCCGCGCACGCTGGCCATGACGCTGTACGGCGACCTCGACGTGAGCGTGATTGACGAGTTGCCGGCCGGCCGCAAGCCCATCGTGACGGTGCACCGCTACGACGCCAACCGACTGAAGGTGTTTGAGTTCATCCGCGACCAGGTGAAGCTGGGCCGCCAGATATACATCGTGTACCCGCTGATTGAAGAGTCGGAAACGATGGACTATAAGGACCTGACTGATGGCTACGAGAGCGTAGCGCGGGCCTTCCCGGAGTTTCAAATCAGCATTGTGCACGGGCGCATGAAAGCCGAGGAAAAGGACTTCGAGATGCAGCGCTTCATCAAGCGCGAAACCCAGATTATGGTGGCCACCACCGTTATCGAGGTGGGCGTGAACGTGCCCAATGCCTCGGTGATGGTGATAGAAAGCGCGGAGCGGTTTGGCCTTTCGCAACTGCACCAGCTGCGCGGACGCGTGGGCCGGGGCGCCGACCAGAGCTACTGCATTCTGATGACGGGCTTCAAGCTAAGCAAGGACGCCCGCACCCGCCTCGAAACGATGGTGCGGACCAACAACGGCTTCGAAATTGCCGACATCGACCTCAAGCTGCGCGGACCGGGCGACCTGATGGGCACCCAGCAGAGCGGCGTGCTCGACTTGCTCATTGCCGACCTTTCCAAAGACGGCCGCATCCTGAGCGAAAGCCGGGCGGCGGCCCAGGCCCTGCTAGCCGAAGACCCCAACCTGGTGCATCCCGACAACCTCAACATTCGGCGCCACATCGAGAGCTTACCCGCGACGGCAGTGAACTGGAGCCGCATCAGCTAGCTAAATCACAGTTGTGCTTGGCCAGCGGGCAAAAAAAAACGACTTCTGAGAAAGTCGATGAAAGTGTTCGGCTAGAACATTTCGGTAATAAAACCGCTGCCGCTTTGCTGCGGTCGCTGCTCTCGCGTGGGCTTCACGGGCTCAGAAGTGAGCACTTGGTGCACCAGTACTACCGAAGAAGTATCGGGACGGGTTTGAGCGGTAACAGGTTGGGCGGCAGTGACGGGAGTAGTGTTTTTAGCAAACTTGCCCCCTACAATGAGGGCTGATAAGAGGGAAAACTTAAGCAGAGATTTCATAATAACTATATATAACAGCGAGGCCAAAAGTACGACGCAACTTGGATTCAGTCAAGTACTTCGTCGGAATGTCTTGTTGAGCGGAGCTGAAAAGTAAGCGTGAAACGTGGGTAGGCGGGTCCGTGAGGCAGAAATTTCGCCGAGGAAATTTGCTTACACAAAGGAAACGGGTTCCCAATACGAAGGCGTTGCGAACAGGTTATGCTTTGGCGAACATTTTTTTTCGATGGGGTCAAGATTAGGGCTTCGGCCAATAAAAACCTGGTCGCAAACGCCGAAATGGCTACTTTTGGAAGCCCTGATGGGCCACATTTCTTTTCCTATGATGCAATCGCACTTGAAATATATTCTGCGTCGGGCCTGGCTGCTGGGCGCGCTGGGCTGGGGCGTTACCAATAATGATGCCGCAGCGCAGAAGGTGAAGTCGGCCCCGTTCAGCTACCTGCCCGAGCAGGGGTCCGACCGCTACGACATGCGCGTGCCCACCAAAACGCTGCCCTTGGCCGACGGCTCCGGCTTCGTCATTCTGGCTCACCAGAGCGCCGGCGGCTACTCCGTGGAGCGCTACGACGCCGACCTGAAAAAGCAGTGGAGCACCACCATCCCCATTACGCCCGGCGAAACCCTCGAAGCCTTTGGGCGCGGCTCGAAACAGGCGCTGGTGGTGCTGCACCACAAGGACGACGCCGGCCAGAACCTGGCCGTGGTGGCCGTGAACCTGCAAAACGGCCAGCGCAGCCCCGCCAAAGTGGTGATGAGCGTGTCGCCCCGCGACCGGCGCCCCGGCGTCTCCATCTCGCCCAACGGCAGCCGGCTGCTGGCCTTCCGCTACCTCACCTACGGCCAGCAGGTGAAGAGCATTGCGGCCACGCTGTTTGACCAGGACCTGCTGAAGCTGGAAGACAAAACCTACGATTTCCGCGACTTAGGCGACTTCTTCTCCCCCGCCGTGCACGTGGCCAACGACGGCACCCAGTACGTAACGCTGGTGAGCGACGGCATGAAAAAGCTGACCGTGCGCCGCTACCTGGCTGGCCCGGCCTCCGAAGTGAAGGTGCTGGGCGTGCCCGTGGGCGGCGTGTTTGGCGGGCGCACCGTGACCGTGCGCGACACCAAATTCACGGTGCTGGGCGATGGCAGCCTGTACGCGGCCGCCTTGTGCGCCGACTACGCTACAGGCGAATACTACAGCCTGAAAGTGGTGAAGTACGACTTCAGCGGCAGTGGCGACATGAAATTTTCGCCGGAGTTCCGCTTCACACCCGCCTACCTGGCCGAAGTAAGCAAAGCCAGCGGCCTCGACGTGAAGCGCCTCGACGACGTGTACCTAACCGACCTGCTGCTGAGCGCCGACAAGCAACTGGTAGTCATTGCCGAAAAGCATTTTGAGGAAGGCGGCAGCGAAGCCCCGGTGCACGCCCGCGAGCTGCACATGTTTGGCTACAACGAGTTTGGCGCGCCCACCTGGCACAGCATCGTGGCCAAAGACCAGGTAGCCCCGGCCGTGGACGCTTACACGGGCATTGGCTTCCGCGCTGCCGTGTTCGGTAACACGCTGCAGCTGCTGACCCTGGAAAACCTGAACAAGAAATCGGACCTCTACCTGCGCCGCGTAAACACCCAAACCGGCGTAGTGGGCCCGCCCGAACGCCTCAAGCTGAATGTGGCCGACGACCAGCAGCTGGCCTACGTGAAGGATTTCACCACTTGGCTGGGCGAAAAAACCATCATCGGCGTGAGCCGGCCGAGCAAGAAGTCGGCGGCGCTTCAACTGGAGAAAATAGTGGTGAAATAGCTCTCTGCCAACCATAAAAAAAGCCGCTCCTGGTTCAGGAGCGGCTTTTTTATTCGCTGTGTTCGTGGCTTAGAACACGTACTCGTTGGCTTCGATGAGCTTGGCGGCCACGCGGCGGCGGGCTTCCTTCACGTTCACCAGCTCGGCCTTGGTGAAGCGCTTCAGGCCCATGAGCAGCAGGCGCTGCTCGTCGCCCTCGGCCATGCTGCCGATGGCGTCTTTGCCGGCTTTCTCTACCAAGTCCACGGCGTCGGCCAGGTACACGCGGGCCATGTCGGCCTGGGCGGCCACGGCCTCCTCGCCTTTCAGCGATGCTTCCTTCTCTACGCGCAGCAGGGTGCTCTCGGCGATGTATGTTTTGATGGCCATGTCGGCGATGTTCATCAGCAATTCCTGCTCTTTGGCCAGGGTGGCGGTGAACTTCTGCACGGCCGAGCCGGCCACCATCAGAATGGCTTTCTTCAGGTTGGCGATGGTTTTCATCTCCTTGCTGAACAGGTCGTTTTCTTCGTCCTGGCTCATGCTCGGGATGCTCATCAGCTCCTGCTGCACGGCTTGGGCCGGGCCCATCAGGTCGATTTCACCCTTCAGGCCTTTCTTCAGAATCATATCAACGGCCAGCAGGCGGTTGATTTCGTTGGTGCCCTCGAAAATGCGGTTGATGCGCGAGTCCCGGTAAGCGCGGTCCATCGGGTAGTCGGCCGAGAAGCCGTAGCCACCGTAAATCTGCACGCCTTCATCCACCACATAGTCAAGCACTTCCGAGCCTTCCACTTTCAGAATGGCGCACTCCACGGCAAACTCGCGGGCCGCGCCCAACAGGGCCTCGTTGGCGCCTTTGCCTTCGGCCATGAGCTTCTGCTCCATGCGGTAGATGTCATCGCCGGCGCGGTAAATGGCCGATTCGACGGCGTACATGCGGATGGCCTGCTGGGCCAGCTTATAGCGAATAGCGCCAAACTTGCTGATGGGCAGCTTGAACTGCACCCGCTCGTTGGCGTATTTGATGCTCTGGTTAGCCGCGCCTTTGGCACCGCCCAGACAGGCGGCCGCCAGCTTGATGCGGCCGATGTTCAGCACGTTGAAGGCGATAAGGTGGCCTTTGCCAATCTCACCCAAGATGTTCTCCTTCGGCACCAGCGCGTCGGTCAGGAACACCTGGCGCGTCGACGAGCCCTTGATGCCCATTTTGTGCTCCTCGTTGCCGAGGCTCAGGCCGGGCGTGTCTTTGTCCACGATGAAGCCCGTGAACTGCTCGCCGTCAATCTTGGCAAACACGATGAACACGTCGGCGAAACCGGCGTTGGTAATCCACATTTTCTGGCCGTTCAGCACGTAGTGCGTGCCTTCGGCGTTCAGCACGGCTTTGGTCTTGGCGCCCAGGGCGTCGGAACCGGAGCCGGGCTCGGTGAGGCAGTAGGCGCCCATCAGCTCGCCGCTGGTGAGGCCGGGCAGGTACTTGGCCTTCTGCTCGTCGTTGCCGAAGTACAGAATGGGCAGCATGGCAATGCCCGTGTGGGCCGCAAACGCCACCGGGAACGAGTGGCCGCCGCCCACACCCTCGGTCACGCGCAGGGCCGTGGGGAAGTCCATGTCGAGCCCGCCGTATTGCTCCGGAATGCTCACGCCGAACAAGCCGAGCTGGCCGGCCTTTTCCATGAGGCCGCGCATGAGGCCCTCCTCGTGGTTGTCGAGGCGGTCGAGCAGCGGCGACACTTCCGTTTGCACGAAGTCCAGACAGGTCTGGTACATCATGTTTTGCTCTTCGGTAAAGTCAGCCGGCGTGAAGACGCTCTGCGCATCGGTCGGCTTGATGATGAACTCGCCGCCTTTCAGGCTGGCATTCTGCGTTACTTCCATGACGGTTGAGTTGGATATTGAAGGTTAAAAGTGTTCGGCACGCCTACTATTTTGAGAAACAACGGAGCAGCCGATTTAGTGTTGCAAGATATGAAAAAATGTTAGGCGTGCCGACTATTTACTGAAAAGAAAACCCCGGCGTTCGGGGTTTTCTTTTCAGTAAATAGTCGCTACTTCAGCAGCTCGTAGATGCCGGCCACGCCCTGGCCGCCGCCCACACAGGCCGTAACCATGCCGTACTTCTTGCCGCTCTCGCGCAGCTCGTCGAATAGCTGGATGCTGAGCTTGGCGCCGGAGCAGCCAAGCGGGTGGCCCAGGGCAATGGCGCCGCCGTTCACGTTCAGCTTCTCGGGGTCGATGCCCAGTTCGCGCACCACGGCGATGGACTGCGAAGCGAAGGCCTCGTTCAGCTCAATCAGGTCGATGTCGTTGAGGGTGAGGCCGGCTTGCTTGAGCACTTTCGGCACGGCCTTGATGGGGCCCATGCCCATGATGCGCGGGTCCACGCCTTCGGAAGCATAGTTCACCATGCGGGCCACGGGCTCCAGGTTCAGCTCCTTCACCATGCGCTCCGACATCACGAGCACGAAGGCGGCGCCGTCGGAGGTTTGGGAGGAGTTGCCGGCGGTCACGGTGCCGTTGGCGGCAAACACGGGGCGCAGCTTGGCGAGGGCTTCCACCGAGGTGTCGGCGCGGGGGCCTTCGTCGGTATCCACCACGTAGGAGCGGTTTTTCTTCTTGCCGGTGGCCTGGTCGAGGTAGGTTTCCTCCACCGTCACGGGCACAATCTGCTTCTTGAACTTGCCGCCTTCAATGGCCTTGATGGCCTTCTGGTGCGAGTTGTACGAGAATTCGTCCTGGTCCTGGCGGCTGATTTTGTAGTCGTTGGCCACGGCTTCGGCGGTGAGGCCCATGCCCATGTAATAGTCGGGGTGCTGCATGGCCAGCTTGTAGTTGGGCACGGTTTTCCAGCCCACGGTGGGCACCATGCTCATGCTCTCGGTGCCGCCCGCGATGATGCAGTCGGCCATGCCGGCCGAGATTTTGCCCACGGCCATGGCAATGGTTTCGACACCGGAGCCGCAGTAGCGGTTCACGATGAGGCCGGGCACGTTGATGGGCAGGGCCAGCAGCGAAATAAGGCGGCCCATTTGCAGGCCCTGCTCGGCCTCGGGCACGGCATTGCCGACAATGACGTCGTCGATGCGCGTGGGGTCGAGGGCCGGCACCTGAGCCACGAGGTGCTTGATAACAGTGGCCGCGAGGTCGTCGGGCCGGGTGAAGCGGAAGCCGCCGCGCGGGGCTTTGCCCACGGCCGTGCGGTAGCCGGCAACGATATATGCAGTCTGGTTCATGTTGTTTGAAATGTCATCCTGAACGCAGTGAAGGACCTTATCAATCCTGCACCGCTGGGGTTTAAAACGCTAACAAAGGCCGCCGTGATAAGATGCTTCCTTCGTCAGCATGACAGACGATTTTAGTTGCGCAACGGCTTGCCGGTGGTCAGAATGCTCTGAATACGCTCCAGGGTCTTGCGCTCGCCGCACAGCGACAGGAAGGCTTCGCGCTCCAAATCCAGCAGGTACTGCTCGCTCACTTCGGTGGGCGACGACAGGTCGCCGCCGCACATCACGTAGGCCAGCTTGTCGGCAATGAGCTGGTCGTGGGTCGAGATGTAGTTGCCTTGCTGCATGGCGTACACGCCGGTTTTGAACATGGCCAGCGCGCCCTTGCCGTGCACCTTGATGTTGGTTTTCGGCGTGGGCTGGGTGTAGCCGGCATCGGCTAAATCCAGCGCGGCGGCTTTGGCGGCGGCGATGACGCGGTTGCTGTTCACCACGATTTCGTCGCCCCGGCGCAGGAAGCCCAGGTCAAACGCCTCAGCTGCGGAGGTCGAAACCTTGGCCGTGCTGATGGTCATGTAGGTGTTGCGCAGCAGGTTGAATTCGGGCTCGCCTTCTTCGTACTTGGCTGCGGTACGTAGGGTCATTTCCTTGGTGCCGCCGCCGCCGGGAATCAGGCCCACGCCGAATTCCACGAGGCCGATGTAGGATTCGGCCGCCGCTACCACCCGGTCGCAGTGCAGGTTCAGCTCGCAGCCGCCGCCCAACGTGAGGCCGTGCGGGGCGCCCACCACCGGAATGCTGCTGTAGCGCATCCGCATCATGGCGTTCTGGAACTGCGAAATCATCAGGTTAAGCTCGTCGAACTCCTGCTCTAGGGCCTGCATGTACACGAGGCCCAGGTTGGCGCCGGCCGAGAAGTTCGGGGCGTCGTTGCCCACCACGAGGCCGCGGTAGCCTTTTTCGGCCATGTCCACGCCGCGCAGCAGGCCCTCGATGACGTCCTGGCCCAGCGCGTTCATTTTGGAGTGAAACTCCACGTTCAGGATGCCGTCGCCGAGGTCGACCACCGAGGCGCCGGAGTTTTTCCAGAGCACCTTGCCGCTGGCGCGCAGGTTGTCGAGGATGATGAAGTTCTCCACGCCCGGAATGGCTTGGTAGCTCTTCGATTCGATGTCGTAGAACTGGCGGGCGCCGCTGGCGTCTACCTTATAAAAGGTCGTATTGCCGGCGGCCAGCATCTCTTCTATCCACGGCGCCACGGTGCGGCCGGCGGCTTTGGCCAGGTCCACGCCGGCCTGCAGGCCCAGGGCGTCCCAGGTTTCGAACGGGCCCATTTCCCAGCCGAAGCCGGCGCGCAGGGCGTCGTCAATCTTGTAGAGCTGGTCGGAGATTTCCGGCACGCGGTTGCTCACGTAGGCAAACAGGCTGCCGAAGCTCAGGCGGTAGAATTCGCCGGCCTTGTCCTTCCCTCCTACCAATACTTTAAATCGGTCAGCCAGCTTGTCGATGCTCTTCGTCAGCTCCAAGGTGGCGAATTTCACCTTCTGGCTCGGCTTGTATTCCAGCGTGTTCAAATCCAGCGCGTGGATTTCCGACTTGCCACCTTCGCCCTTCACTTTCTTGTAGAAGCCCTGGCCGGTTTTGTCGCCCAGCCACTTGCTCTCGCCCATCTTCTTCACGAAATCGGGCAGCACGAATACGTCCTTGGCCTCGTCGTTGGGCAGGCCCTGGGCCAGGCCGTTGGCCACGTTGATGGTCGTGTCCAGACCCACCACGTCGGAAGTGCGCAGGGTGGCCGACTTCGCGTGGCCAATCACCGGGCCGGTCAGCTTGTCGGTTTCTTCCACGGTCAGGCCCAGCTTCTGCATGGTCTGCATGGCGTCGAGCAGGGCAAACACGCCCACGCGGTTGGCAATGAAGCCGGGCGTGTCCTTGGCCAACACCACCGTCTTGCCCAGGTACAAGTCGCCGTAGTGCTGCAGGAAATCCAGCACCTCCGCGTCGGTGTCCGGCGTCGGAATGATTTCGAGCAGCTTCAGGTAGCGCGGCGGGTTGAAGAAGTGCGTGCCCGCAAAATGCTTCTTGAAATCCTCCGACCGGCCCTCGGCCAGCAGGTGAATCGGGATGCCCGAGGTGTTGCTGGTAATGAGCGTGCCGGGCTTGCGGAACTGCTCCACCCGCTCGTAGAGGCTCTTTTTGATATCAAGCCGCTCTACCACCACCTCAATGGTCCAGTCGCAGCCGGCAATGTCTTTCAGGTTGTCGTCGAGGTTGCCGGTTTTGATGCGGCTGGCGTCGGCCTTGCGGTAGAGCGGCGACGGGTTGGCCGTGATGGCGGCCTGCAGCGCGGCGTTCACGATGCGGTTGCGCACGGCGGGCGCGTCCAGTTTCAGGCCTTTTTTCTCTTCGTCGGGCAGCAGCTCCTTGGGCGCAATGTCCAGCAGCAGCACCTGCACGCCAATGTTGGCGAAATGGCAGGCAATGCGCGAGCCCATGACGCCGGAACCCAGCACGGCAACTTTCTTGATGGTTCGTTTCATCCTCTTTCTTGGGTGGTTAAGGGTAATGAGGTGAGAGAATAGTCGTGACATCCCGAGTGCCGCGAGGCACTCCGGTCCAGTGTCGTATTAAGAAGCGGAGGTTTCCTGCCGCAGTGATTTCAGCACGAAATCTTCGAAGAGGGTTTTGCCCTCAATCATGCCCGTAATCTGGGCGGCGACCTTGAAGAAGCTGTCGAGCTGGCTCTGCGGGATTTTCTCGCGCACTTTCAGGTTGAAGTGGCGCACGGTTTGGCGCGACACCTCTTTTTTTTCCAGCCCGAGCGGGGTCAGAAAAATGCGCACCGAGCGTTTGTCCACCGAGTCGGCCTGCTTGTAGATGAGGCCTTTTTCCTCCATGCTGCGCAAAATGCGGGTCAGGCTGCGGGTTTCGAGGCCGAGCAGCGGCGCAATTTTGGTGGCTGGCGTGCCCTTCTCCTGGTCGATGTTCAGCAACACAAAGCCTATGCTGGTGGTGATGTCGTTCTGCGCCGCCTGGGTGTTGTACATCCGCGAAATCGCATGCCAAGCCACTTTGATGTTGTAATCGACGGTTTCTTCGGGTTTCATAAGCAGACGGTAAGTGCGGTAAACTTACGAAAAATTTGTTAGGCTTGCATACTAGTTTCCAATTAAAAAAGTTGGAGAAGCGCCGCCTTTGCCGGCTTCCCCAACTTCCTTTTTGTGTGCGCAAACCAGCGAAAGGCGCCTCTCTGACGCCCTTCGCCGCGGTCGTTTAACGCTTCTCGGCCTGCAGGTACAGGCTGTCGATGAGGTCCTTGTTTTTCTCGGTAATCACCTTGCGCTTCACCTTCATGGTGGGCGTCATCTCGCCGCTTTCCACGGTCCAGAGTTCGGGCAGCAGCACAATGCGCTTCACCTGCTCCCACTGCGCGAAGCTTTGGTTGTACTTCTTCACCAGTCCTTCGAAGAGGTCCACGATTTTCTCGTTTTTGATGAGTTCTTCGTTGGAGCAGTCGCAATTCACGTTGTTGCGCTTGCACCAGCCCTTCAGGTCCGAGAACGAAGGAACGACCAGCGCGGAGGGAAACTTTTGGTCGGCGCCCACCACCATGGCCTGCTCGATGAGCGGGTCTTCCTTCAGCTTGCCTTCGATGACCTGCGGGGCAATGTACTTGCCGCCCGACGTCTTGAACATCTCCTTCTTGCGGTCGGTGATTTTCAAAAACTTGCCGTTCACCAGTTCGCCAATGTCGCCGGTGTGGAACCAGCCCTCCTTGTCAAACACTTCAGCCGTCAGCTCGGGCTTGTTGTAGTAGCCCTTCATCACGGAGGCCGATTTGGTCAGAATCTCGCCATCGGCGGCAATTTTCACTTCCATGTTGTCGATGAGCGGGCCCACCGTGCCAATCATGTTGTTTTCCGGCTCGTAGCCGCCCACGGCAATCACCGGCGAGGTTTCCGTCAGGCCGTAGCCCTCCATCACCCGGATGCCCGCCGCCCAGAATACGCGCGCCAGGCGCGGCTGCAGGGCCCCGCCGCCGCTCACAATACAGCGCAGGTTGCCGCCCAGCGCCTCGCGCCATTTGTTAAAAATAAGCTTATTGGCCAGCGCCAACTGCGTGTTGTATAGGAAGCCCTGGTCCTTTTGGGTGTCGAACTTCAGGCCCAAGTCCAAAGCCCAGAAGAAGAGGCTCTTCTTCACGCCTTCCAACTCGTGGCCTTTGGCCACAATCTTGTCGTACACCTTCTCCAGCAGGCGCGGCACGGTGGTAAAAATCTGGGGCTTCACTTCGCGCAGGTTGTCGGCGATGACGTCCATGCTTTCGGCGTAATAGATGCTCACACCGTTTATCATGTACAGGTAGGTCACCATGCGCTCGAAAATGTGGCAGAGCGGCAGGAAACTCAGGGCCTTATCGTCTTTCGTGACGGGCACAAAGCGCTGCGAGTTGCGGCAGTTGCTCAGGATGTTGTCGTGCGTGAGCATCACGCCCTTGGGGCTGCCGGTTGTGCCGCTGGTGTAGATGAGGGTGAGCAAATCGTCGGGCTCCACGGCGGCTTTCAGCGGGTCGAGGTCGGCGGCATTGCCCTTTTTGCCAATTTCGAGCAGTTCGCTGAAGTGACGGGCACCGTCAATCTTGTCGAACGTGAAGATGTTTTCGGCGGGAATGTCGAGGCCCTGCGTGGCTTCCTTCACCTTGTCGAACAGCTTGGCATCGGCCACGAACACGGCCCGCACGCCGGCGTCGGTGAAGATGTATTTGTAATCTTCGACGGTGATGCTGGGGTACATCGGCACGCTGGTGGCCCCGATTTGGGAGATGCCGAAATCGGCCAGCATCCACTCCGGGCGGTTCATGCTGATGATGGCCACCTTGTCGCCGCGCTTGAGGCCGAGCGACACGAGGCCCAGGCTGACGAGGTTGGCCTGGTCGAGCAATTGCTGGCTGCTGATGGGCACCCACTGCCCGTTTATTTTCGACGCCAACGCGTCGGGCTTGGGCGAAGTGGCAATTTGATGCGGGAGGATATCGAAAGCGCGACGGACGTCCATGGGGGTGGGATTTGCTGAAAGCAGGCGAGTGAAATTCACCTTAAATAAAAAGCTTTTTTCGTGGGCAAGCTACGCCTGCGGGGCGCAGCGGTAGTGCTGCGCTTACGGGTAAAAACCAATCAGGCCGCAAAAACGGTCAAAAAACCATCGGAGCGGCCTTTTCCTGTGTAATTTTGGGGCGCTTGCTTTTCCGTCCCCAATGAACCTGGCCCTGTTTTTTGACCCCCTGCCGGAAACGCTGACCGCCGCCGCGCCCGCGCCCACCACGCTGGCCGCCTACGCCACCCGCTTCACCGAAACGTTTCCGGACTGGCGCGCCGCCGACCTGGCCCTCATCGGGCTGGACGAATGGCGCGGCAGCGCCACCGGCCACCCCAGCCGCCACGGCGCCAACGAGGTGCGCCACCGTTTCTACAGCCTGCAGAAAGGCAGCGGCGCCGTGCGCCTCGTCGACCTGGGCAACCTGCGCCCCGGCCTCACGCTGGAAGACACCTACCAGCGCCTGCGCGAAATCATTGGGGCGCTGATTGAGGAAAACACGGTGCCGATTCTGCTCGGCGGCAGCCACGACCTCGACTACGGCCAGTTTCTGGCCTACGAAACCCAGAACCGCGCCATCAGCTTCGCCATGGTCGACTCGCGGCCCGACATGGCCGAGCCCGGCCCCGGCACGCCGCCCGAAGACAGCCACCTGCGCCGCATGCTGGTGCACGAGCCCAATTTCGTGTTCAGCCTGGCCCACTTGGGCCACCAGCAGTACCTCACGCCGCCCGAAGTGCTGGTGGCGCTGGAGAAAATGCACTTCGAGACCATGAGCGTGGGCGAGGTGCGGGCCGACCGGCGCCTGTCGGAGCCGCTCATCCGGCAGGCCGATTTCATGAGCGTCGACATTGCCGCCATTCGCTGGCAGGACGCGCCGGGCTATTATCCGGCCTATCCCTTTGGCCTCGGCAACGAGGAAGCCACGCAGCTGTGCTGGTACGCGGGCCACAACGAGCAACTCAGCTCCTTCGGCCTGTATGGCTACCGCACCGACCAGGACACCAACGGCATGGCCGCCGCTACGCTGGCCACCATGCTGTGGTATTTCGTGGAAGGCTTCTACCACCGCCGCCCCGAAACGGGCTTCGGCACCTTCCGCTTCCTCACCTACACCGTGGTGCTGCCCGGCAACCCCGACAAGCTGGTGTTCTACAAATCGCGCCGCGCCGAGAAGTGGTGGATGGAAGTGGAGCGCCTGGGCGACAATGCCGTGAAGCGCGTGGTGCCCTGCACCTACGAAGACTACCTGAATGCCTCGCAGGGCGACCTGCCGCAGCGCTGGATTCGGCTGCAAGCCCTGCTGAGCTAAGTTTTACTTGTTTGTAAAAAGAGAGCGTCATGCTGAGCGAAGTCGAAGCATCTCTACCGCACAGCTAATCATTACTAATTGCAACGAAGCGGTAGAGATGCTTCGACTTCGCTCAGCATGACCACTCAGGCCAATTCAATTGAGGAAACCGCCCTCCCCACCTACACCAAGCGCCAGCTGGCCCTGCGCAATGGGCAGGACCGCGACGAAATCTGGGTAGCCTACCAGGGCCGGATTTACGACGTGAGCCGCTCACGCCTGTGGCGGCGCGGCAACCACTACGAGCACTGGGCCGGCCAGGA
Organism: Hymenobacter armeniacus; assembly: GCF_014699055.1. Classification (GTDB taxonomy): domain Bacteria; phylum Bacteroidota; class Bacteroidia; order Cytophagales; family Hymenobacteraceae; genus Hymenobacter; species Hymenobacter armeniacus. The sequence goes on along the minus strand of NZ_JACXAC010000007.1, from coordinate 55,131 downwards.
CCTCACCGCCGAACTCGACCGCGACGCTCCGCACACAGCCAACGTTTTTGATAACTTTCCCGTCATTGGGCACCTGACTTAATCCCCGGCCATGACCACCGAATCCCCGTCCGAATTCGACCACCTCGAAACCCTTTCCACCTCCGAGCTGCTGGCCGGCATGAACCGCCTCGACCACACCGTGCCCGACACCGTGGCCAAAGCCCTGCCCCAGATTGAGCGGCTGGTAGAGGCCATTGTGGCGCGGCTGGGCGCCGGTGGGCGGTTGTTTTACATCGGCGCGGGCACCAGCGGGCGGCTGGGCGTGGTAGATGCGTCGGAGTGTCCGCCCACGTTCGGCGTGCCGGCAAGCCTGGTGGTGGGCATCATGGCGGGCGGCGACGGCGCCATTCGCCAAGCCGTGGAAGGCGCCGAAGATGACGCCGAACAGGCCTGGATTGATTTGCAGCAGCACAACATCAACGCCAACGACGTGCTGGTGGGCATCGCCGCTTCGGGGCGCACGCCCTACGTCATCGGCGGGCTGAACCGGGCCCGGGCGGCGGGCTTGGCCACCGGCTGCGTGGTGTGCAACGCCGGCTCGGCCGTGGCCGCGGCGGCCGAGTTTCCGGTGGAAGTGGTGACGGGGCCGGAGTTCCTCACGGGCAGCACACGCCTCAAAGCCGGCACGGCCCAGAAACTGGTGCTCAACATGCTCACCACCGCCACGTTCATTCGCCTGGGCCGCGTGAAGGGCAACAAGATGGTCGACATGCAGCTCTCGAACGAAAAGCTGGTGCACCGCGGCGAGAAGATGCTCATGGAAGAACTGGGCATTGAAGAAGCCGAAGCCGTGCAACTGCTGAAGCAGCACGGCGGCGTGCGCGCCGCGCTGGACGCCCGGGCAAAGCAGTAACACCACCTGCTTTGCCTTGTGGCTCACCGGCTTATTTTTTTGGCCGAACGATTCGGGCTTAATGGCGTTTCTAGGTAGGCACCGGCTACAGCCGATGCTACTCCGCTATGCACACCATCGAGCCACATTATAACTGGATTGACCAGTACTCCGCTTCCGAAGACCCCCGCTCACCCCTCTTCGAAGCCGAGAACAGCCTGGAGGCGTACACCAACACCATTTACGGCTACTACATTCATCCGCAGTGGGATAGCCTGGGCTCCGACACGCTGTTCTTCAAAATCCTGTTTGCCGATTACGAGGACGGCATTGCCATTCTGGAGTTCATCGGCGAGTGGAACGACGCCATCGAGAATGACATCATGGAGCTCAAGCGCAACATCATTGATGTGCTGGTGCACGAGGGCATTCGCAAGTTCATTCTGGTGGGCGAGAACGTGTTCAACTTCCACGGCTCCGATGACGACTACTACGAGGAGTGGTACGAGGACGTGGAAGACGGCTGGATTGCGGGCGTGAACTTCCTGGAGCACGTGCAGCGCGAGATGAAGCAGTACAACGTCGACAACTACATCAACTTCGGCGGGCAGCTCGACGACCTGCCGTGGCGGACCTACGAGCCGCGCCGGCTGTTTGAGATGGTGGACCACGTGCTGAACCGCCGCCTGGGCGCTCCGGAAACCGAACTGTAAGCACAACGAAAAAAGCCCCACCGTTTCCGGTGGGGCTTTTTGGTGCCGTAAGGCGAAGAATTACTTCTTCACTTCTTCAGCGGGGGTTTCGGTAGCAGGAGCCATCTTGTCGGCAGCATCCTCCATTTTGTCCGACTTAGCATCGGCCGAGTCACGCACGGCGTCAGCCTTGTCTTCCATGGCATCAGCTTTGGCTTCGCCAGCAGCTTCTACGTTGTCAGCAGCCTGCTCGGTAGCTTCTTCTTTCTTGCTTTCGCAAGCGGTGAACGAGAACGAGGCAGCAGCCAGGGCGAGGAACAATACTTTTTTCATCTGGGGTTGGGGTTAAAATGTGGGGTGAGATTCGAAACGACTTTCGAAGTTCTGCGCGGGACAAATCTTCAAATTCGGGGCTTTATACCGAAGTTGGAAATAGGTAACCCGCTCGCTCAAAAATTTGTGAAGAATTTATGAACGAGCTTTTCTCTCCCCTGCGGCGGCCGGCTATTTCTTGCGGAACACGATGCCGATGGGCACGCCCTTGAAGTCGAAGTTCTCGCGCATGCGGTTTTCGAGGTAGCGCGTGTAGCTGGCCGTCACGTACTGCGGCAGGTTGCAGAAGAAGGCAAACACCGGGTTGTGGGTGGGCAGCTGCGTCACGTACTTAATGCGGACCATCTTGCCCTTCACGGCCGGCGGACCGTAGCGCTCAATTTCCTTCAGCATCACGTCGTTGAGCTGCGAAGTCGGAATTTTACGGCGCTTGTTGTGGTATACTTCGATGGCCGTTTCGATGGCCTTGTGCACGCGTTGCTTGTTAAGCACCGAAATGAAAATGACGGGCGGATAGGCAATGGGCGCTAGCTTCTCCATGATTTTCGCTTCAAAATCCTTGGCGGTGTTGGTCTGCTTGTCCTCCACCAGGTCCCACTTGTTCACCAAAATGACGATGCCTTTGCGGTTTTTGTCGGCTAGGGTGATGATGTTCACGTCCTGGGCCTCGATGCCGCGGCTGGCGTCGAGCATCACGATGCACACGTCCGACTCTTCCAGGGCGCGCAGGCTGCGCATGTTGGCGTAAAACTCCACGTCCTCGCTCACCTTGGCCTTGCGGCGCAAACCGGCCGTGTCGACCAGAATAAACTCGTTGCCGAAGGCATTGTAGCGGGCCGAAATGGAGTCGCGGGTGGTGCCGGCGATGTCGGTCACGATGCTGCGGTCTTCGCCCAGCAGCAGGTTTACAAGGCTGGACTTGCCCACGTTGGGGCGGCCCACCACGGCAATGCGCGGAATCTCGGACTCGGGCTCTTCCTCGCCGGGGTCGTCGAAGTGGCTCACCACCTGGTCGAGCAGTTCGCCGGTGCCGTGGCCGTTCTGGCTGCTGATGGCGAAGATTTCGCCGTCGCCGAGGCCCAGCGAATAAAACTCTCCGGCACCGTGGGCGCGCAGGTTGGTGTCGGCCTTGTTGGCCACCAGGTAGATGGGCTTTTTGCCCAGGTAGCGGCGCAGCACCGAGGCAAACTCCTCGTCGAGGCCGTGCACGCCGGCTTCGGCGTCCACCATGAAGAGCACCACGTCGGCCTCTTCAATGGCCAGCTTCACTTGCTTGTTGATTTCGCCCTCGAAAATGTCTTCCGAATTGTGCACGTAACCGCCCGTGTCAATCACGGTGAAGTTCTTGCCAATCCAGTCGCCGTAGCCGTAATGACGGTCGCGGGTCACGCCGCTCTCGTTGTCCATGATGGCCTTGCGCTGGCCCACGAGGCGGTTGAAAAGCGTGGATTTGCCCACGTTGGGCCGCCCCACGATGGCGATGGTGTTCTGCTTAGACATGTTGTGTGGCCCCAGCCGCCGACCCGACCTAGATTCGGCAGTGCCCGGGGTTATATATGTTATAGATGGTCGGAATTGAGATTTGAGAAGTGGGATGGTGAGACATGAGAAGTAAGACGAGTTACGAATGGACGGTCTGTCTCATGTCTCACCGTCCCACTTCTCACGATTGATATCCAAACCGGCTCAGCGCTTTCGCGTCGGTGCGCCAGTTCTCGTTCACTTTCACGTGCAGCTCCAGAAACACCTTTTTGAGGAAAAACTTCTCCATTTCCTCTCGCGCCCAGGTGCCTACTTTCTTCAGCGCCTCGCCGCCCTGGCCGATGACGATGCCCTTTTGGCTGCTGCGCTCCACGTAGATGATGCCGCGGATGCGGATGATGGCGTCTTCTTCCTTAAACTCTTCGATAACCACCTCGCAGCTGTAGGGTATCTCCTTTTTATAGAGCTTGAAGATTTTCTCGCGCACCATTTCGGCGGCGAAAAAACGCTCGGGCTTGTCGGTCAGTTCGTCTTTGGGGTAGTAGGCGGGGTGAATGGGCAAGCGTTCGAGCACCATTTCCAGCACCCGCTCGGTGCCAAAGGCGTTGAGGGCCGAAATGGGCAATACCTCGGCGGCGTTGGGCAGCTGCTCTTTCCAGTACGCCAGCTTGGCCTCCACATCGGCCTGCTCGGCTTGGTCAATCTTGTTGACAAGTAGGATGATGGGCGTGTCCACCATCTTACGCAGGCGCTCTACCACGGGCTCTTCGTCGTGCTTCTCGTAGATATCGGTCACGAACAGCACCACATCAGCGTCTTCGAGCGACGAATACACGAACGACATCATGGCATTGTGCAGCTCGTACTTGGGCTGAATGATGCCGGGCGTATCGGAATAAATCAGCTGAAAATCATCGCCGTTGAGGATGCCCAGGATGCGGTGGCGCGTGGTCTGGGCCTTGCTCGTGACGATGCTAAGCCGCTCGCCCACCAGCGCGTTCATGAGCGTGGACTTGCCCACGTTGGGCTTGCCAATGATGCTCACAAAGCCGGCGCGGTGGGGTTTGGTTTCGGGGTTCACGATGGATGGGTTTGATAATCAGGGCCGCAAAGGTACGGCTTACGGGGCGGAAAAGCTAAGGCAGGCCGTAAATCGGACATTAGAGGCCACCTCCGAAACCATGCCAGCGGCCGGCTGTTTGCTGGGCAGGCGCGTGGTGCGCAGGTGCTGTGAGCCCGCGCCTGCGCACAGAATCCCGCCCCGCACGGACTCACAGAGTCCACGCGACAGTCCCGAACTTTGCACCAATGAATTCCACTACTTCGCCCAACGCCCGCATTGGCGTGCTGCTCGTCAACCTCGGCACGCCCGACTCGCCCAATACGCCCGACGTGCGGCGCTACCTCAACGAATTCCTTACCGACGGCCGCGTGGTCGACATGCCGGCCGCCATTCGCTACCCGCTGTTTCAGGGGCTGGTGGTGCCGCTGCGGGCGCCCAAGTCGGCCAAGATTTACAAGGAGCTCTGGACGGAGCGGGGCTCGCCCCTGCTCTTTCACGGCCTCGACTTGCAAAAGAAAGTGCAGGCCGAGCTGGGTGAGCGCTACGTGGTGGCCTTCGGCATGCGCTACCAGAAGCCCAGCATCGAGAAAGCGCTGGAGGAGCTGCGCGCGGCCGAGGTGGAGCGCATCATTGTGCTGCCGCTGTTTCCGCAGTATGCGTCGGCCAGCACGGGCTCGGTGCAGGAAAAGGTGATGGACATCGTGAAAGACTGGTGGGTGGTGCCCAGCATCAGCTTCATCAGCCAGTTTGCTACCGACCCCGGCTTCATTGCCACCATCGTGGCGCGCGGCCGGGCCGAAATGGCCAAGCACGACTACGACCACATCGTGTTCAGCTACCACGGTATTCCGGAGCGCCACGTCAAGAAAGGCGACCCCACCAACTACTGCCGCTTCGGCAGCTGCTGCGACACGCTCACGCCCCAAAACCAGTACTGCTACCGCGCCCAGTGCTTCGCCACGTCGCGCCTGGTGGCCGAAGGCCTCGGCATTGGCCCCGAGCAGTACACGGTGGCCTTCCAGAGCCGCCTGCAAAGCCGCCTGCGCGACCCCTGGCTGCAGCCCTACACCGACGAAGTGCTGAAGGAATACCCCGCCAAGGGCATTCACAACGTACTGGCATTCTCCCCCGCCTTCGTGGCCGACTGCCTCGAAACCACCATCGAGGTGGGCGAAGAATTCAAGGAAATGTTTGAGGAGGCAGGCGGCAAGCACTGGCAACTGGTGCCCTCGCTGAATTCGGAGCCGCAGTGGGTAGACGCCGTGGCCGAGATGATTCGGCGGAATTAGCACACGCGCAAACGCATGTCGGTGAAGGCCCTGTTGAGCATAGCTCGGCAGGGCCTTCTTGCATATTTATATTTCCATCAACCGCATTTGCTGTAACTTCGGGGTTTCTTCTTCCGCAATTTCCCACCCAAATGCGCTTTCGTTACACGTTTGCCCTGGTTTTCAGTTTAGCATCCGCAATTCAGGCTCAGGCCCAGCAAACAGTCAAAATCCTATTTGATGCCACCAAAGCCCAAACGGCCGGCAACGCCGATTGGGTGATTGATGCCGACGTGGCAGGCAGCGCCCAGCGCCTGCCCACACCCGCCCAAAACACCATCACGGCCAGCACGGCCGAAGGCTTCTGGACGGGTGCCATCTCCTCGTGGGGCATTGCGCTGGTGAAGCGCGGCTACCAGGTCGAAACCCTGCCCAGCAGCGGCCGCATCACCTACGGCGACGCCAGCAATGCCCAGGACCTGCGCAATTACGCGGCCTACATTGTGGACGAGCCCAACACGCGCTACACCGCGGCCGAGAAAACGGCTATTCTGAACTACGTGCGCAACGGCGGCGGCTTGTTCATGATTTCGGACCACACCATTTCGGACCGCAATGGCGACGGCTGGGATTCGCCGGCCATCTGGAACGACCTGATGAGTTCGGCCAGCCCCGCCAACCCCTTCGGCATCACCTTCGACTTGAACAACCTCACCTTCACCAGCGGGGTGGGCGCGGCGGCGGCCCCGGCCGACTCGCTGCTGCACGGCCCCGCCGGCAACCCCGTGGCCATGGAATACCACAACGGCGCCAGCCTCACGCTGAGCCCGGCGGCCAATGCCAGCGTGCACGGCGTCCTGTTCCGGCCCGGCGCGGCCACTACCGGCACCACCGGCGCCCTGGTGGCGTGGGCCCGCTACGGCCGGGGCCGCGTGGCCGCCCTCGGCGATTCGTCGCCGCCCGACGACGGCACCGGCGCCCCCGGCAACAACCTTTACGACGGCTGGGCCGCGGAGGCCAACGGCGACCACGCCCGTATTCTGCTCAACGCCACCATCTGGCTGGCCACGCCCAATCGCATCGTCAGCGCCGCGCGCCGCGCCACTGAGGCCGATTTCAGCCTCTATCCCAACCCCAGCGCCGACGCCTTTTTCATCAGCGGCCACGTGCTGCCCACGGCAATTCGCTGCCAGGACATGCTCGGCCAGCCCGTGGCCATTACCAGCACACCGGCCGGCGCGGGCGCCCTGCGCATAGAAGCGGCTGGCCTGGCGCCGGGCCTCTACGTGCTCAGCTTGCGCCTGCCCGACGGGCAGGTGCTTACGCGCCAAATTGCGCGGCAGTAGCAGGCGGACGAATCACGACGCCCGGCGGCTGTAGAAGCTGTCGGTATCGAACGATTCCTGCTCGTAGAAGCGGGGGTTGGCGGTGGGCTCCTTGCCCAGCGCGCGCAGCATGGCTTCCTCGTATTCGCGGGTAATCTGAATTTCGATGTAGGGCGGGTAGTTCAGCACCGACTCGGCGTTGAGCGCCGGCACAAACACGTTGTCGCCTTCTTCATCGAGCGAAGCAGCCCCGATGGGCAGCAGGATGTGGTTTTCGTGCTCGTTGATGTGGAAACGCGAGTCCAGCTCCACGTCGATGTAGCGCACCTTCATGGCGTCGGGGTCCACAATCAGCTCAAACACAGTGCCCAGGGCCTGGCCATCGTTGCCGCGCACGGTCCAGCCGCGCACGTCGGGGTTGTCGTCGGCTACTTCAAAATCGGTGAGGTCGCGCAGGCGACGCAGCACGGGAGTTTCCATGGCTTGATTCGTTAATTCAGGGTGTGTTGGGCGGGCTCGCTCAGGGCGCGCACGATGTCGGCCGCTTTGGTCAGGAACTGCTGGGTTTGCTGCTGGTCGGCGGCCGTGGCACTGCGGCCCGACAGCTGGTCCGCCAGCCGCGTCAGCTCGGCGGCCTGGCTTTCCAGCTCAGGGTAGGCTTTCTGCTGCATGGCCCTGATGAGGGAAGCCGCTGCCACAAAGCCCGGCCGGAGGCTGACCTTAGGGTCGCCCAGGCGGTCGGTGGCGCTGGTCAGATTGTCGCGCTGCTCCGTGATGGTGGGGTCGCGCAGGTCGTCGCGGTCGGTGAGCGACACAAGCACGCCGGTGAGCTTTTGCAAGCCGTTGCGGGCGTAGCCGGGCGCGGCCGGGTCGGTGGCAGCCTGGGCGGCCAGCGAGGCCGCGGTTTCGGTGCTGGCTTCTTCGGCGGCGGTAGTGCCACCGGGCCCGGCGGGGTTGTGCGATTGGCGGAACGTGTGCCCGGCTGCGGTATCGGCGGGGGCCGGCGCGGCAGTATCGGCCGTTGCTGAGGCTGTTGTATCGGTCGCAGTGCCCGCTACACCGGTATTGGCAGGCGGGGCGGGCTCGTCGGCGGGGTCGGGCCGGAGGAAAAAGTAAGCGGCTACCGCCACGGCAGCCACCGCCAGCAGCACCAGAATCCAGGGGCTGGGCGACGCTTTCTTGCGTTGAATGTTGATATCAGCCATGCTGAAGTAAAAAGCTAAAAAACCATCTTCCTGTACGCTAATGTACCCGGGCGGTTTTTATCAGCTCACAGGACGCCCATTCCACCACACTGATTCCACCTTTGGCCACAAAAAATCCGGCCGCGCGGGTGCACGGCCGGATTTCAACGTTGTCGTCTTCCGCACTTACCGCGTGGTAGCGTCCATGCGCTTCAGTTCGCCGTAGGTTTTCTTCGACTGCGCATACTGGTGTTCCACGGCCCGGCGCATGGGGCCGGTGAGGGTGCCGTCGTTGAGGGCTTCTTCGTAGGCCTTCAGGGCCCACTCCTCGCCGTAAATGTTCGAGCCGATGATGGAGCTTTCGTCGCGGCCGGTCACGGCAGCCTTGGCATCCATGAAGGCGCGGTAGAGCTTGCCTTTCAGGGTGGTGCTGTTCTGGCGGCCGGCGCCCTCCTGGTCGAGGTAGGCGTTCAGCTGGTTGGCAAATTGCTGGCTTTGGCTCACTAGCTGCAAGTAGTAGCTGCGGTGCTGGGTGTCCTGGCTTTCGTCGGCGGCGCGGCGGTAGCCCTCAATGCGGTCATTCACAAAGTACAGCAGCTCGTTGATGGTAGCGGCTTGGGCGCGCTTGGCGCTGCTGCCGCGGCGGGCCAGATAAGTGGCCCCAGCTACTAACAAGGCGCCGCCTACCACTTTCTGGGTAATACTCAGCTTGTTGAAACTAGTAGTAGCGGTGTTGCCCACGTTTTTCAGCGAGGCCGGCACCTTGTTCAGCAGTTCCTTGGCATTGCTGTCTTTGAGCCACTGCTGGGCTTTGGTCAGCAGGGCTTCGGCGGCGTTGCCGTTGGGGGTTGCGTTAGCATTGTCGGTAGCGGGCGTGGCCGTCGGGGTAGCTTCGGGGGAGGCGTTAGTTGGTTCCATTAGTGGTTGTGCTTGGAATAGGAAGGTGTAACAATCAATCCTGCCTACGCCCAAACCCCTGTTGGCGTTCGATTAAACACGCCCTTCCCTACCCAGCCCAGCCCACTCCTACCGTTCGATAACCTCCGCTCAGCGCGGCATGCAACTGCCTGACGCCGACCTCAGGCCCACTTCGTCCCAGCCAAGCCCCCAATCGTGCTGCCTTCTCCGATTTATTATTTTCTACACCGCTACCGGCCGGTAGAGCTTGGCCAGCGCCTCCACGGCGTAGTCTACTTCGGCCGCGGTGTTCATCTTGCTCATCGAGAAGCGCACCGTGGCGCGGTCGGGGTCGCAGCCCAGCGCTTCCAACACGTGCGAACCCGCCTGGGCGCCGCTGGTACAGGCCGAGCCGCCCGAGGCCGCCACTTTGTTGATGTCAAGGTTGAACAGCAGCATCTCGTTGATGGCCGACGGCGGCAAACTCACGCTCAGCACCGTGTAAAGGCTCTTATCGGCGTGCTCCGAGAGGCCATTGAACTGCACGTCGTCAATCTCGGCCCGCAGCTTTTCGATGAAACGGGTTTTCAAGCCCTGCACGTGGGCCTGGTGGTAGGCCAGGTCGCGCACCGCAATTTCCAAGGCCTTGGCCAGGCCCACGATGCCGTACACGTTTTCGGTGCCCGAGCGCACGTTGCGCTCCTGCGAGCCCCCGTGAATGAGCGGGCTCACCTGCAGGCCGCTGCGGGTATAAATGAACCCCACTCCTTTCGGCCCGTGAAATTTGTGCGCCGAACCTACCAAGAAGTGGTTTTTCAGCTGCTGCACGTCGTGCCGGTAGTGGCCCATGGTCTGCACCGTATCGGTGTGGAACACGGCGTCGTAGCGCGCACAAATTTCGCCAATGGCCTCAATGTCATTGAGGTTGCCAATTTCGTTGTTGGCGTGCATCAGGCTCACAAAAGTGCGCGACTGCCCCGTCAGCAGCTCTTCCAAGTGGCCCAAATTTAGCGCGCCCTGGGCGTCGTGCTTCACGTAGTGCAGCTCAATTTCGCCCAGCTTGGCCAGCGCCTGCAGCGGGTGCAGCACGGCGTGGTGTTCCAATTTGGAAGTAATGGCGTGCTTCAGGCCCAGCGTGCGAATGCTGCCAAAGGCCGCGTAGTTGTCGGCCTCGGTGCCGCCGCTGGTGAAAATGATTTCCGACGGGGCCGCATTCAGCAAATGGGCCACCGTCTTGCGAGCGTTTTCGATGGCCGCGCGCACCTGCCGGCCGGGCCCGTGCAGGCTGCTCGGGTTGCCGTAATGGTTGCGCAGAAAGGGCAGCATGGCCTCCAGCACCTCCGGGTCGAGCGGCGTGGTGGCGGCGTTGTCGAAGTAAACGAAGGCGGGGGCGGACGGGGTGGTTGGGGTCATGGGGTGAAGAAAGACGGGTTGACCGGGCGTGGGTGCGCCCGGCCAACCCGGTTGTCAATGCACAAACCTCGGACTTTTAGCCGAAAGCAACCGCCCAGCGCTCAGCCTTATGCCTTCACGGCAATAATCTCCTTGATATCGCCAATGATTTTCTGGGCCAGGTAGTCGGCCGTGGCGTTGGTTTCCGACTCGGCGTAGATGCGAATAATGGGCTCGGTGTTGGACTTGCGCAGGTGCACCCATTCCTTGTCGAACTCAATCTTCACGCCGTCGATGGTGTTCACCGGCTGCTTGGCGTAGCGCTTCTGCATCTGCACCAGCACGTTGTCCGTGTCGATTTCCGGCGTCAGCTCAATTTTATTCTTCGAGATGAAGTAGCCGGGGTAGGTGTTGCGCAAGCGGCTCACCGTCAGGCCCGACTTGGCCAGGTGCGTCAGAAACAAGGCAATGCCCACCAAAGCGTCGCGGCCGTAGTGCAGCTCGGGGTAAATAATGCCGCCGTTGCCTTCGCCACCAATCACGGCGTTGGTTTCCTTCATCTTGGTCACCACGTTCACCTCGCCCACGGCGGCCGCGGCGTAGCTGCCGCCGGCCTTTTCGGTCACGTCGCGCAGGGCACGGGTGCTGCTCAGGTTGCTCACGGTGTTGCCGCCCCCCAAGGCTTTCAGCACGTAGTCGGCCACGGCCACCAGCGTGTATTCTTCGCCAAACATCTCGCCGTTTTCGCTCACCAGGGCCAGGCGGTCCACGTCGGGGTCCACCACGATGCCGAGGTCGAAACCGCCTTTTTCCAGCACCTTGGCAATGTCGCGCAGGTGTTCGGGCAGGGGTTCGGGGTTGTGGGCAAAGTCGCCGGTGGGCTCGCAGTGCAGCTTCTCAATGGTGGTCACGCCCAGCGCTTCCAGCAGTTGCGGCACGGCAAAGCCGCCCGAGGAGTTCACGGCATCCACCACCACCCGGAAGTTGCGGGCCTTGATGGCTTCCACGTCCACCAACGGCAGGGCCAGAATGGCCTTGATGTGCTTTTTGAGGAAGGTGTTGTCGGTGGTGTACTGGCCCAGCTTGGTCACGGGCGCAAAGTCGAAACCTTCGCTTTCGGCCAGGGCCAGCACCTGCTGCCCGTCGGTGTCCGAAATGAACTCGCCATTGGCGTTGAGCAGCTTCAGGGCGTTCCACTGCTTGGGGTTGTGCGAGGCCGTGAGGATGATGCCCCCGGCCGCGCTCTTGGCGGGCACGGCCATCTCCACGGTGGGCGTGGTGCTCAGGCCGAGGTCGCACACGTCGAGGCCGAGGCCCTGCAGGGTCGCGGCCACGAGGCGGCTCACCATGTCGCCCGAGAGGCGGGCGTCGCGGCCAATGACGATGAGCTTGCTATCAGTGGCTTGGGTTTTTACCCACGTGCCGTAGGCGGCGGCATACTTTACCACGTCGAGGGGGGTCAGGCCTTGCCCAACCGGGCCCCCGATGGTGCCGCGAATGCCGGATATTGATTTTATGAGAGTCACGCAGTAGATTTTTTGAAAGACCAAAATTAGGCATGAACGACCGGTTGGCGACGCCCGGTTTATCTTTGGAACAATGGAAAATACTGCCCCCGCCCCTGGCGACCTGCTCACCAGTGCCCGCCGGCCGGCTCAGCTAGAAGCTTTTGGCCGCCTGCTCGACGTCCTCGACCGCCTGCGCACCGAGTGCCCCTGGGACAAAAAACAAACCCTGCAAAGCCTGCGCCACCTCACCATCGAGGAAACCTACGAAATCAGCGACGCCATTTTGCGCGACGACCTGCCCGACCTGAAAAAAGAGCTGGGCGACGTGATGCTGCACCTGACGTTCTATGCCCGCATTGCCGCCGAAAAGGGCGCTTTCGACATCGCCGACGTCCTCAACGCCCAGTGTGAAAAGCTCATCTACCGCCACCCGCACATCTACGGCGACGTGCAGGCCGACGACGAGGATGCCGTGAAGCGCAACTGGGAGCAGCTTAAGCTGAAGGAAAAAGGCAACACCACCGGCGTGCTCGGCGGCGTGCCCACCTCCCTGCCGGCCCTGGTAAAGGCCATGCGCATTCAGGAAAAAGCCCGCGGCGCGGGCTTCGATTGGGAGGAGCCCGAGCAGGTGTGGCAGAAAGTGCAAGAAGAATTAGGAGAATTTGGCGAAGAGTACGGCCACGGCAACCCCGCCAAAATGCAGGCCGAGCGCGCCGCCGATGAGTTCGGCGATTTGCTCTTTTCGCTGGTCAATTTTGCCCGCTTCGCCGGCATCAACCCCGAAGAAGCCCTCGAACGCACAAACCGCAAGTTTATCAGTCGGTTTCAGTATCTGGAAAAGGCTGCGGAAGCCCACGGCCAGCGCCTAACCGACCTGTCATTGGCCGAAATGGACGTGTACTGGGAGCAGGCCAAACAGCAGGCAACCCAACCCAACGGCGCGAATTAGCGTTGTCCCATTTCTACCGCCCTTGCACTGCACTTCCACGGGCCTCAGCCAAGTTTTCTTTGGTCGGGCCGCTCTTTTTGGTTAGGTTTGCCCAGCTAAGCCAGCACTGGGGCAGTTTGAACTTTGGTAAGTGCTATTCTAGTCTACCTTCATTGCGGGATTATTAAGGTTCCCGGCCGCTTGCTGCGCTTCTCACCAATTTTTGCTTTTTCTTTACCCACTCAATTCAACTACTTCACACAATAACCCCCAAACACTCCGGAACAATGGAACAGAAAAATGCCATGAATACGAGCCCCCGGCCCGCCGCTACGGCCGCCAAAGCCGAAGCCCAAAGCAGCGGTGGAGCCTCGCTGTTCTCCGTCCTGGTCATTATCCTAGCCTTCATCGTCAGCGTTGTCGTCTATAAATTCGTCCTCGGCGACCCCAGCCACTTCCAAGGCAATAACAACGAAAACAACCCCAACGCCGGCGACTACCTCGGCGTGGTATACAAAGGCGGCTTCATCGTGCCGATTCTGATGACCATGCTGCTTTGCGTAATCACCTTCTCGATTGAGCGCGCCCTCACCATCAGCAAAGCCAAAGGCTCGAAGAGCATCGAAGCTTTCGTGCGCACCGTGCGTCAGAAGCTGAACACCAACGACATCAACGGCGCCCTCGCCGCCTGCGACCAGCAGAAAGGCTCGGTAGCCAACGTGGTGAAAGCCGGCCTGCTGAAGTACAACGAAATGGGCCGTGACCGCTCCATGGCCACCGACCAGAAAATTCTTGCCATCCAGAAGGAAATCGAAGAAAGCACCGCCCTGGAGCTGCCCATGCTGGAAAAGAACCTCGTTATCATCTCTACGCTGGCTTCTATCGCCACGCTGGTGGGTCTGCTCGGCACGGTATTCGGCATGATTCGCGCCTTCGCCGCTCTGGCGCAGGCCGGCACCCCCGACGCCGTGGCACTGGCCAACGGTATCTCGGAAGCTCTGATTAACACGGCTCTGGGTATCGGTACCTCGGCCCTGGCCATCGTGGCTTACAACTACTTCACCAGCAAAATTGACGAGCTGACCTACAGCATCGACGAGGCCGGTTTCAGCATCATCCAGACGTTTGCCGCTCAGCACGGCAATACGCAGCCTGCCCAAACGGTTTAATTCCGTTTTCAGCACGTTGCTGATGCACTAAAACGCGGGGCTATTCGTTCTTCGGAACGAGTAGCCCCCTTTTAACCCCACCTCGCAATGCCTAAAGTAAAACCGCACCGTACCTCGCCGTCGCTCGACATGACGCCGATGGTGGACCTGGCCTTCTTGCTGGTGACGTTCTTCATGCTCACCACCAAGTTTGCCCCCGAGGAATCTGTGGTGGTGGACACCCCGTCTTCCATCTCGGAGATTAAGTTGCCCGAGAACAACGTGATTACGCTGACCGTCGACAAGAACAAGCGCGTGTTTTTTGGCGTCGACGCCAAGCAAACCAAAATCCAGGCCCTGCAGCGGGTTGGCGCCAAGTATGGCGTGCAGTTCACGGCTGCTCAGGCCAAGGAGTTTGGCGACCTGCCCAACTTTGGCCTGCCCATCAGCCAGCTCGGCTCCTACCTCAATATGGACAAGGAGTCGCGCAAGACGGTGAACAAGCAGCAGCCCGGTGTGCCCCTCGACTCGCTCAACAACCAACTGGTTGACTGGGTGCTGGAGTCGCGCCGCGCCAACCAGGCCATCTTCCACAAGCCGACTTACATTGCCATCAAAGGCGATGGCGACGCGGACGTGCCCACGGTGCAGAAGATTATCAAGGTGCTTCAGGAGAAGGACATCAACCGCTTCAACCTCATCACGGATATGGAGAACAAGCCGGTTGCAGCCAAATAAACTTGGCCTGCCTCTGTGCTCCTCTTCATTAACTTAATCAAATACCATGGCAGAAATCCAACCGAAAGGCGACTCCGGTGGCAAAGGTGGAAAGAAGCGGGCGAAGAAGATGTCGACCAAAATCGACATGACGCCGATGGTGGACTTGGCCTTCCTCCTGCTCACCTTCTTCATGCTGACTACCACCTTCGCCAAACCCAACGTGATGCAGCTCACGATGCCGGTGAAGAAAACCGACGACGTGGAGGACACCAAAATCAAGGCTTCACAGGCCATGACCATCCTCCTCGGCAAAGACAACAAGGCGTACTACTACTTTGGCCTCAATACCCCGGCCGATAAAACGGTACCCAAGCCCGAGCTGAAAGTGACGAACTTCTCGGCCAACGGCATCCGGCAAGTGCTGCTGGAGCGTCAGCGCCAGCGCCCGGAGCCCATCATCCTCATCAAGGCCACCGAAGACGCCAAGTACAAAAACATGGTGGACATTCTGGACGAGATGAACATCACGAACCAGAAGAAGTACGCTTTGGTGAAAATCCCCAAAGAAGACACGGACCTCATTAAAGAATCAGCGCTATGATGGACAACGCGCAAATTGCCAAGGCCAGCTTAAACGACATCGTTTTTGAGGGCCGGAACAAGGCATACGGAGCCTATGTGCTCCGTCGCTTGTATCAGCGGCACGTGACCCGGGCGCTGATTATTGCCACGGCAGTTTTCCTGTTGCTGATTGCTTTCCCGCTCATTTCGCAGTATCTGAAAGACCGGATGCCGAAAGAGCCCAAAAAGAATCTGCAGGAAAACGTGCTGATGGACGCGCCCCCGCTGGACGAAACCAAGCCACCACCCCCTCCCCCGCCGCCCGAGGCTCCGCCGCCCCCGCCGCCCAAGCTCACCACCATCAAATTCACCCCTCCGGTGGTGAAAAAGGATGAGGAAGTGAAGAAGGAAGAGGTGCCGGACCAGGAAGAGCTGAAGGATAAAACGGTGGCTACCGTGACCGTAAAAGGCAACACGGACGCCCCGGACCTGAGCGAACTCGCAAGCGGCGAGGGCGACAAAGTGGTAGAGGAGGTAGTAGAAAACAAAGTCTACACCTACGTGGAGCAGATGCCCCAGCTGCCCGGCGGCGGCGGCAACGGCGCCATTGTAGCAGCCATTCAGAAAGCCACCAAGTACCCGCCCCTGGCGCTTCGCAACCAGGTCGAAGGCCGCATTTTCGTGAGCTTCACGGTAAATGCCCAAGGCGACGTTTCGGACGTGAAAGTGGTGAAGGGCCTGGGTTCGGGCTTGGACGAGGAGACGATTCGGGCGGTGAAAACCCTGCCCAAGTTCATCCCCGGCAAGCAGAACGGCCGCGCAGTGAGTGTATCGTTCACGGTGCCGATTACCTTCAAGATTCAGTAATTGCCGCGGCTGGCCTCTAGGCTACCGCACTTGAAACCCCGGATTGAGCCACATGGCTTGGTCCGGGGTTTTTCGTTGATGGCAATGCGGTAAGGCAATAAAAAAATATTGTCGGCTTGCATACTATTAGCATTGGGCAAGCCGTTGTGAAAGGGCAAGCCAGTGGCGGAGGGCCCCCGCCCGCGTGGCTTGGGTTCGATTGTATCACCTCAACCCACTGCTGCCATGTCCACGCCCATCCTCCTCACCGGCTCCCTCGACGATATTGTATTTGAGGGGCGGAACAAAGCCTATGGCGCCTTCCAGCTGCGCCGCTCGTATCAGCGGCACCTTGGCTCGGCGCTGCTCATTGCCATCACGGCTTGCACGCTGCTGTTTTTACTGCCCTTCGCCGTGAACCTGCTGTGGCCGGCGGTAGTGGAAGCACCGCCGGTATTGCCCGAGCTGCCGCAGAACCAACCCAACATCTACGAGTTTGAGAAGGTAACGCCGCCCCCACCGGCCGCCGCGGCGCCGGAGGTGAAGGTGACGCCGCACGACGTGATTCAGACCCACGTAGCCCCCGATGCGGAAGTGAAGCCCACGGTGGAATCGACGCTTCCGCAGGACATAGGCCCGACAGGGCCGGCTAAAGACGGCGCCGAAAACCCGACCGGCGCAAGCGGTGGCAGTGGCCCTGCGACCACACCGGTAGGAGATTCGGCAGCACCGGCGGCCGCGGCGCCGATGGCCCCGGTGCTGGCCCCTGAAGTGATGCCCGACTTTGTGGGCGGACGCGCCGCCCTGATGCGCTACCTGCAGAAGCACCTGCGCTACCCGGCCGCCGCAATGGCCGCGCAGGTATCGGGGAAAGTGTACGTTTCGTTTGTGGTGCAGACCGATGGCAGCATTGGCGAAGTGACGGTACTGAAAGGCTTGGGCTACGGCACAGAGGAAGCCGCCTCCCGCGTAGTGCGCGAGATGCCGGCCTGGACGCCGGGCCTGCAGAACAACCACGCCGTGCCGGTACGCTTCACTCTACCCATTACTTTTCAATTTGAGTAGCAAAACGGTACCGTACACCGTCGAGTAATCTCAGCAAGGCAAAAACCGAAAATTGGCCGTAGCTATGAAAAGCGGCTAATTTTCGGCTTTTTTGTGGGCTGGTTGCCGTATGGCTTTGCGATTTGGCCGAACCTTTACGGGCCTTTTGCGGGTTTATACATCTCCATTCCTGCATTTATCACTTTATGCTCAACCTTCCCACTACCGAGGAACGCCTCGGCAAGTCGCCCCAGCGACTGGTGCGTTACTTTGTGCTCGCCATGGCCCTGGTGTACCTGGGGCTGGGCGTGTGGCTGTGGTGGACGGCCGACACGGCGACGGGCGGCGGCGTCATCACGCTGAGCCCCACGGCCCGCCGGGTGCTGGGCTCGGTTTTCGTTCTGTATGGTTTGCTGCGGTTTTTTCGCGGCTACCAAACCTATTTCCGCAAAAAACCCTTCTCCGATGACAATGAATAAGCGCGCGCACCTGCTGACCAGCGGGGCCCTGGCCATACTGGCAGGAGCCGCTACCGTGATTTCCTGCAATGGCCCCGGTACGCCGGGCGCTCAGGACACGCCCACTACCGGCACGGTGGCCGTGGGCGTGGACGAGACGTTTGCCCCCATTCTGCAGGCGCAGATTGACACCTTTGCCAAGCTCTACCCGAACGCCCACGTCAAGATGAGCTTTCAGCCGGAAGAGAAGGTGATGCTCGACCTCATTAATGACCAGATTAAGCTGGCCGTGGTGTCGCGGGAGTTGAACGCCGAAGAAAAGGCAGACTTCGAAAAGCAGAAAATCAGCCCACGGCTGACCCGCATTGGCATCGACGGCCTGGCCATTGTGCTGAACCGTGCCAATCCCGACTCGCTGCTGACGGTGGCGCAGCTGAGCGATATTTTCACGGGCAAAACCAGCGCTTGGAACCAGGTGAGCGGCAAGAAGGGCCTCGATGCCATTAACGTGGTGTTTGACGCCAACCGCAGCAGCACGGCCCGGTTCGTGCGCGATTCCGTGACGCACGGCGCGCCCCTCACCAAGCGCGTGTTTGCGGCGACTTCCAACCCTGCCTTGCTCGATTACGTGGCCACGCACCCCAACGCCATCGGCGTGGTGGGCGTGAACTGGATTTCGGACCGCGACGACCCGGCGGCCATGAAATTTGCCAACAAGGTGCGCGTGGCCAGCATCACGGCGCGCCCCAACCCCACCGCCGACGACTACATTCAGCCTTACCAGGTTTACCTGGCGGAAAAGACGCCGGAACAAATCGTAGAACATCCGGAGTTGCAGAATTACCCGCTGCGGCGCAACCTTTACATCATCAGCCGGGAGGCGCGCGCAGGGTTGGGCACGGGGTTTGCATCCTTCGTGGCAGGCAAGAACGGACAGCTGATATTTCAAAAGTCGGGCTTACTTCCCGCTCAGATGCAGGCCCGCATCGTGACCACGCCTAAACTGTAAGCGCGCTTCGCGCGTACCCCCTTTTCACTTACGCTTTTTCATTTTTTCTTCATCCTATGACTTTCAAGCCCTGGAAACAGCCGCTGCTCGCCGCCCTACTCGTAGCGGCAGGTACTACGGCAGCCACTGCCCAAGACATTCAGAAAGCCCAGCGCGCCATCGAATTGGGCCGCTACAACGAAGCCCGCGCCATGTTGCGTGCGGGTTCTTCGCCCGAGTCGAACTTTGAACTGGGCCGTTTGTACCAAATGCGCGACATGCCGGATTCGGCCGCGTTCTACTTCAACCGCGCTTCGGGCTCTTCGCCTTTCGGCCAGGTAGCCGCCGGCCGCGCGTTGCTCGCCAAAGGCCAGCTTGGTCCGGCCGAGCAGCAGTTTGACGCTGCCGCCAAAGCCACCAAAAACAAGGACACCAAAGTCCTGACCATGATTGCCCAGGCTTACGGCGAAGCCGACATCAAAGAAGCCGGCAAGTCGCAAACGTACCTGACGGCCGCCCAAACGGCTTTCAAGAAAGACGACCCGGCCCTGATGGTGGCCCGTGGCGATATTTATCTGCACTCTGACCAAGGTGGTGGCGAAGCCATGACCAGCTTCGACCGCGCCATTGCGGCCAACCCCAGCTACGCCCAGGCTTACTATAAGAAGGGTGCGCTAAATGTGCGCTCGCGCAACTTCAACGAAGCCCGCACGGCGCTGACCAAAGCAACCGAACTGGACCCCAGCTACGCTCCCGCCTATCGCGAGCTAGCCGATATGTACTACTACGCCGGTCAGTACGACCTGGCCGCCAGTACGTTCAAGAAGTACCTGGAACTGGCCGAGCGCACGCCGGCCACGGATGCGCAAAACGCTTCGTTCCTGTACCTCACCAAGAAGTATCCCGAGGCATTGACGGAAGTGAACAAGGTATTGGTGGCTGACCCCAAAAACCTGACCATGAACCGTCTCAAGGCCTATCTACTGTACGAAACCGGTGATTTCAACGGTGCACTGGCAGCTATGGACACGTACATGAAGCTGGCTCCCGCCGAGAAAATCATCCCGGAAGATTACTCGTACTTGGGCCGTATTCAGGCTCGGGCTGGTCGTCCTGATGAAGGCATTGCCACCATCAACAAAGCCATTACCACCACCACGGACCCCGCCAAAAAGGCTGAGCTCCAAAATGACCTGGCAACGGCTTACATGACCAAGAAGGACTACAAGAGTGCCATTGGCGTGTACCGTGATAAGCTGAAAAACGGTGGCGACCTGACCGACCAGTTCCGTCTGGCCGTGGCTTACGGCAACAACAAGCAGTACACCCAAGCCGACAGCGTGTATGGCATCATTAACACGGCCAAGCCTACTTACGCTCCGGCTGTGCTGGCCCGTGCCAAGGTGAACGCCGCCCGCGATGCCGATGGCAAGCAGGGCCTGGCTAAGCCGTACTATGACAAGTACATTGAACTGTCGAAGGCCGAAGGTGCCGACGTCAGCAAGTTCAAAGAAGGCTTGGTGGCTGCTTATGGCTACCTGGGCGTGTACAACTACACGAAGGGCGACAAGGCTGCGGCTCTGACGAACTTCGAGCAGGTGCTGGCCTTGGACCCCAGCAACGAAGGTGCTAAAAACAACATCGACGTGCTGAAGGCCAAACCCAAGGCGCCCACTAAAACGGCTCCCAAGGCCGCTGCCAAAAAGAAGTAATAGCCACATAGGCTATTAGTTAAAAAGGCCCCGACGCAGCTGCGTCGGGGCCTTTTTTTATGCTTATAACAGAGCTAGGCCGCCGCCCAAGCCCGCCACTTCTCCAACACGCCCGCAAAGTCTTCGGGAAGTTCGGCTTCGAAAAACAGTTGCTCGCCTGACGTGGGATGGACAAAGCCGAGCGACCGGGCGTGCAGGGCCTGCCGGGGCATGAGCTGAAACGCGCTTTCGACAAAGTCGCGGTAGGCCCCGGTGTTCTGGCCCACGCGAATGCGGTCGCCGCCGTAGGTGGCGTCCGAAAAAAGCGGGTGGCCGAGGTATTGCATGTGGGCCCGAATCTGGTGCGTGCGGCCGGTTTCGAGCACGCAGCGCAGCAGCGTGACAGGGCCAAAGCTTTCCAGGATTTCGTAATGCGTCACGGCCGGCTTGCCCTGCTCACCGTTGGGGTACACGGCTTGCACCTTGCGGTCGCGCAGGCTGCGCCCAATGTGCCCGCGAATGGTACCAGTCGGCCCGGGCGGCGTGCCCCACACCAGCGCCAAATAACTGCGCTGAATGGTGTGGTGAAAAAACTGGTTGGACAGGTGCGTCATCGCAAATTCCGTTTTGCCGATGACCAGCAGGCCCGAAGTGTCCTTGTCGATGCGGTGCACCAGCCCGGGTCGGATTTCGCCGTTGCGACCAGTGGGCAGGTTGGCCAAGTGAAAGGCCAGCCCGTTGACCAGCGTGCCCTGCCAGTGCCCGTAAGCCGGGTGCACCACCAGGCCCGCCGGCTTGTTCACGATTAGCAATTCGGTGTCTTCGTAGCGAATATCCAGGGGCATTTCCTCGGGTACTACCCGGTCATCGCGGGGCGGTTCGGGCAGCGTCACCGTAATGGTGTCATTCGGCTTCACCCGATAGTTGGGCTTCACGGGGGTGCCGTTCACTTCCACGGCCGAGGCGCGAATGGCTTCCTGCACCTTATTGCGCGAGGTGTTGCGCAGGCGGTTGTGCAGAAACTTGTCGATGCGCAACAGCTCCTGGCCGCGGTCCACTACGATGCGGTGGTGTTCGTAAAGTTCATCGCCCTCGGCGCCGTCGGCGTCGAGTTCATCGTCTGCTAGGTCGTTGGGTATCATGAGCGGTTCGGTACACGAAAAAAGCCGGAGCACTTGCTCCGGCTTTTCGCAATTGGGACAGCGGGCGCTGCTTATTTCTTGGTCTTGGTCTTCGTTTTGCCAGCGGGCGCCGGCGCGGGCGACTGAGCAGGAGCCGGCGCTTTGATTACCGGAGCCGGCGTAGCGGCGCCGGGCGTGATGCCCATCTTCTTCAGCACGAGGTCTGAAATGTCGCCTTCTTTGGGGGCGTGCAACAGCAGCGGGCTGCCGCCGCCGTCCGAGTTGAACACGTAGGTGAAGCCGTTCTCGTTGGCCACGTCGTCGATGTTCTTCTGCAGCTTGTCGAGGGCGGGCTTCAGCAGCGTCTGCTGCTTCTGCTGCAGCGACTGCTGGGCGCTCTGCTGGAACTCCTGGATGGACTGCTGCAGGTTTTGCAGGCTCTTCTCCGTATCAGCCTTCACAATGTCGGTCATCGTACCAGACTTCTGCTGGTAGTCTTTCACCTTGGTTTCGAACTCGGTGGTTTTGCTTTTGAGCTGAGCAGCAAGCTGGTCGTTATACGTCTTCAGCTGCGATTCAATTTGCTTGCTCTCGGGCATCTGCGACAGCACGTATTGCACGTCGGTGTACCCAATCTTGAGGGGGGCCTGGGCCTGCGCGGAAGTGGCGGCCAGGGTTCCGGCGGTCAGCAGAGCGGCGGCGAGCGTCAGACGAAAAATTTTCACGAGGTTCATCAAAAGAAAAAGGGTCAGAAAAATGTTGGGACAAAGGTAATTACTTCGAGCCCTTCTTCACGGGCCGGGTGGTTTTGGGCGCGGCTTTGGTGGGCGCTACCGGTTCGGGCGTACCAGAATCGGATTCAAAGTTGGGGTCAACGGGGGTTTTGGGCGGCGCCACGGTCTTCACAGCACCTTTCGGGCCAGGTTGGTTCCGGTCCTCAGCGCCGAGGCCCAATTCTTCCAGCACAAACTCCGTGTAGTCATGCGCCGGGTTGGTGTAGAGCATCGTCAGGTCGCCCGATTTATCAAACAGCACGGCCAAGGACTTTTTCTTCGCCACTTTCTCGCAGGCTTCAAAAATCTTGTCCTGCACCGGCTTATTCAGCTCCTGGCGCTTCTTGAAAATCTGACCTTCGTAGCCAAACTGCTTGTTCTGGTAGGCTTTGATGTCTTGTTCTTTTTTCAGAATCTCGTCTTGGCGCTTCTTCTTCATGGGCTCGGTGAGCACCACTTCTTCGGCCTGGTAATTCCGGTAAAGCTTGTCGAGGTCCTTTTTCTGGGCTTCGAGTTCCTTCTGCCACGTATCCGACAGCGCGTTCAACTCCACCTGGGCTTTGGCGTATTCGGGCATCTTGTTCATGATGAACTCCGAATCTATCCAACCAAATTTCTGCGCCCAGGCGCTCGGCGCAACAAGTAGCAACCATAAGGCCAGCAGCGGGCCACCGAAGTTCTTCATACTGGAGGAAACGTGAAATGAGGCCCGCTAGTGCCCTGCTATCGAATTTGCTGACCGATGATGAAGTGGAAGTGGTTGGGGTCTTGCTTCGTGTTGTCGGGCAGGCTCGGAATCACGCTGTCGAAGCCGTGGCCGAAGTCGAAGCCCAGTAAACCAAAGGCCGACATGAAGATGCGCGCGCCCACCCCGGCCGAGCGGTACAGCTTGTAAGGGTTGTAGTTCTGGTAGGAATCGAACGAGTTGCCGGCTTCGGCAAACGCCAGCACGTACACCGTGGCGGCCGGGTTGAGGCTTACCGGGTAGCGCATTTCCACCACGTACTTGTTGAAGGCGATGCCGCCGGCCTGCGAGCCCTGCGCAGTAGGAATGGCGTAGGTGGCGCCCGGGTCGTCGTAGCCGCGCAGGCCCACGTAGTCGGTGCCCACCAGGAAGTTGCCGCCGCCGTTGTAGCCCAGGCCGGCACCACCCATCTTAAACCGCTCGAAGGGCCCAATCTGGCGGTTGGAATTGTAAGTACCCAGGAAGCCGAAGTGGGCGCGGGTGTTCAGCACCAGCTTGCCCACGATGGGCGTAAACCACGAAGCGTCGAACATCCACTTATGGAATTCAATCCACTGGTTGCTGGTGTGGTCGTTATTGAGCAGTGAGTAGGGCGGGGTCAGGCTCAGGCTCAAGCTCAGCGACGAGCCCCGGCGCGTGTAGGTCGGGTTGTCGATGCTGTTGCGGGCCAGGGTCGTGTTCAGCGTGATGTTGTTGAACGTGCCCGTGGTGGCGCCGGCAATGTTCACATAGTTCTGCGTCTGGTACTGGCTAAACGACAGCGAGTTGCTGAGCGTAAAGTAGTCATCGGGCACACGCAGCTGGCGGCCCAGGCCCACGCTGGCGCTGTTCACCTTGATGAACTGGTCGTTTGAAGCATCCAGTGCTGCGCCAGCGCGCTGCACGCTGTGGTTGAGACTGAACGAGAACGAGTTCGGCCGACGGCCACCCAGCCAGGGCTCGGTGAAAGACAGCGAATACGCCTGATACTGCACACCGTTGGCTTGCACGTTGAGAGCCAGTCGCTGGCCGTCGCCGGCCGGCACCGGCGTCCAGTTGCGCAGCGTGCCGGCTTTGCGCAGCGAAAAGTTGTTGAACACAAGGCCTACCGTGCCAATGAAGCCGGCATAGCCACCCCAACCGCCCGACAGCGTCACTTGGTCCGAAGGCTTCTCCACCACCGTGTAGTTGATGTCCACGGTGCCGTCGGCCTGGTTCGGCACGGGGTTGATGCCGATTTTTTCCGGGTCGAAATAGCCCAGCGTGGCAATTTCCCGCTGCGAGCGAATCAG
The DNA here is from genome assembly GCF_014699055.1 of Hymenobacter armeniacus. Classification (GTDB taxonomy): domain Bacteria; phylum Bacteroidota; class Bacteroidia; order Cytophagales; family Hymenobacteraceae; genus Hymenobacter; species Hymenobacter armeniacus. The sequence continues at coordinate 30,819 of NZ_JACXAC010000007.1, read as the reverse complement.
CAGTTCGCGGTTAAACTTGTCGCCGGGCAGCGTGCGCAAGGTGCGGCGCAGCACATGGTCGCTGGTTTTGGTGTTGCCCGAAATGTTGATGTCTTTGATGTGGGCCTGTACGCCTTCGCTCAAGCGCATCTCGATGTCGATGGAGTCGCCTTCCACCTTCGTTTCCACCGGGTCGATGGTGAAGAACAGGTAACCGTCGTTGAGGTACAGCGAAGAGATGTCCTGACCGGTCGGGTTGTAGTTCAGGCGCTTGTCCAGCGTTTCCTTGCTGTAAGGGCTGCCCGACTTGATGCCCAGCACGTTGGCCAGCGTTTTGTCGTCGTAGAGGTAGTTGCCGCTCCAGGTAATATGGCGGAAGTAATATTTCGGGCCCTCGTCTACCTTGATGCGCAAGGCCAGTCCTTTGTCGTCGCGCGTCAGCGTGTCGCTCACAATGGCCGCGTCGCGATAGCCTTCGGCGTTGTAGAACTCCAACAGCTTCTTCTTGTCTTCTTCGTACTCGGCGCGCTGAAACTTGCCCGCGGTAAGGAATTTATACGGCTTCCGCTCCTTGGTCTTTTTCAGCTTGCCTTTCAGCTTACGGTCCGAAAAGGCCTTGTTGCCTTCAAACGCAATGTCATGGATGCGCACTTTCGAGCCCTTATCCACGTCAATGCGCAGGGCCACGCTGTTGGCCAGCGACGAGTCGGCCACCTGCACCACGTTCACTTTGGCATCGAGGTAGCCCTTGTTCACGAAGAACTTTCGCACCTGCGTCCGCGTGTTGTTCAGCAGGGCATCGGTCACCACCTTGCCGCGAATCAGCGTGATTTTTTTGGTCAGGTCCTCGGTCTGCCCTTTCCGGATGCCCGTGAAGGTGAATTTCGACAAGCGGGGCCGCTCCTTCAGGTTGTAGTCCAGGAAAATCTTGTTGCCCTCGATGCGGGCAATGGTTACGCTCACGTCACCCAGAATGCCCTGGGCCCACAGCTTGCGGATGGATTTACCAATTTCTTCGCCCGGCACCGAAATGGGGTCGCCCACGCGCAGACCGGTGAGGCTAATGAGAGTATTGGGGTCGAGGTAGCGCGCGCCGCTCACGGTGATGCCCCCCAACTCATACCTTTTGGGCTCATCGGCCGCGCTGCCGCCGGCCTGCTGCGCCCGCACCGGACTGCTCATCACCCCACCCAACACCACTAGGGCCAGGACCAACTTGACAACAAAATTACGCACAAGAAACATTACTAGAAATTAAGAGACAGCGACTTGCTCGCTTGTTTTGCCAAAGCGCCGTTCCCGGCGCTGGTAGGCCCGAATGGCCTCCTGGAAATGCTCTTTCCGGAAGTCCGGCCACAGCAAATCCGTGATATACAACTCCGTATAAGCCAACTGCCACAGCAGGAAATTGCTGATGCGTTGTTCGCCGCTCGTCCGAATAAGCAACTCGGGGTCGGGCATGCCCGATGTGGCCAGGTACCCGGCCACGGTAGCTTCGCTAACATCCGTTGGCTTCACCTGGCCGCTAGCCACATCGGCCGCCAGGCGCCGCGCGGCCTGGGTCAAGTCCCAACGGCCACTATAGCTCAGTGCCAGCACCAAGGTCATGCGGTTGCCGCCTTTGGTCAGTTCCATGGCCTCGGCTAGCTCGCGCTGGCAGTTCTTGGGAAGCGTGCTGATGTCACCAATGGCCTCGAGGCGGATGCTGTTTTTGAGCAGCGTGGCCGTTTCCTGCCGAATGGTGTGCACCAGCAACTGCATCAGGGCCATTACCTCCAGCGCCGGACGGTTCCAGTTTTCGGTAGAGAAAGCGTAGAGCGTGAGGTAGCGCACGCCCAGCTGCGCGGCTTCCTCCACGGTTTCGCGAACAGCCGTGATGGCGCTTTGGTGCCCGAACACGCGCATGCCGCCCCGTTGCTTGGCCCAGCGTCCGTTGCCGTCCATGATGACGGCCACGTGGGCGGGAATATTTTGAGTATCAATTTCGGCCTTGCCGGTCATCTTTGCGGTTTCGCTAAAAGAGCCCGCAAGTTACGGAAATGGTTGCATTTGGGCGTCGTCGGCCCAATCGCCCTCCTGCACCGGCATTCCTAGTATTTAGGTGATTTCAAGGCCTAAATCAGCCTTGCTGACTACTTCAGCAGCCTCTTATTCTTCTTGTACTGTGACGGACAAGGAATTTTATAAAAAGTATACGAAATGCTGAGCCCGCTGTAATAATACCAGTCTTGGTCGTGCACGTTCACCAGCAGCGGGTCCTGCTCCGATAAATGGTCGAACTGGTCGGTAAAAGCCTTGCGCACGCCTACCTCCAAGCCGAGGTTGATGTGCTCCGACAAGGCATACTTGAGCCCTGCTCCGGCCGGAATGGAAAATCCCAACATGGACCCGTCCTGATTGAACTCCCCGCCCAGGCTATTGCTCACCGTGGTGGTGCTGGCATAGAAAGCAGCAACGCCGGCGAACAGGTACGGTGTGAAATGGATTTTGTCGGTGCGGTAATGGTAGTCCAGAAAGTTGTATTCCACCACCGCTGATGCCTCCAGAATGCTGCCCTTGGTATTGGCTTGGCGGTAGCTCTGCAGGGGCGGTACGCCCCCATTCTCCCCGGTCACGTTGCCATCGTCGGCACGCAGAAAACCTGCGGTGAAGCCGCCACGCAGCGTGATGGGCACCGACACATCTTTGCGATAGAAGACGGTGAAAGCCGGCCGGTTGTTTTGCAACTGGTAATCGGGCGAGATTTCTCCGCGGTAGTTGGTGGCGCCAATACCAATGCCCAACTCGCTGGTGTTCTGCGCACTGGCAGAGGCACAAAAAAGTGCACTCCCCGCCTGCACGAAGCAAACGAGGAGTGCACTTTGAACAAATGACTTTATCATCTAAACTAGGTTGCTGGCTAGGAAAGTAGCGTTTCGGCCAGCGGCCGCAGGCTAGCGGAATTTGGGATTCTTGATGCGGGGCGTCAAGATGTAGTTCAACGTTACACCCGTAACGATGTACCAATCGGTTTTATTGCCCGAGTCGCCGCGCTGGCTAACCGGGTTGGTGAAACCGGGGAATTTCGTCGGGTTGAAGTTGTTGTCAGGCTGCGAAATGCTGCGCGTAATGTCGCGGCCGAAATACTGCTGGGAAGGGGTCGACAGCTTGGACGGGTCGGCGTACTTGCCTCCTACGTCGTCGAGGTAGTCGGTGAAGGTCTTGCGCCAGCCGATTTCCAGGCTTGCGTCAAAGTTGCGGTTGATGCGGTAGCGGATACCACCACCAAACGGAATGGAAATCTGCGTCTGACCGTAGGCTTTGTCCTGGCCTTCCGTTCTCAGGTCAGCCAAGGGTACGTACGAGCCTTCGGAAAGGCCGAGGCTGTTCTTGCCTACCAAACCCTTGGGATTGTGGTAGAAACCGGCCACGCCCACAAACACATACGGCACAAAGTCCGGACGCTTCAGGTAGTTGTTGCGGTTCTCAATCAGGTCGATAACGGCAACGGCCGAAGCTTCGAAGATGTCGTTGCGGAAGGTCATGTTCCGGTTGTAGCGGAAACGTGCATCCGGGTCTTCGCTGTTGGCTGCCTGCGAGTCATCGCCCGAGATGCGGCCGTAGGACAGACCGAAGCGGCCCGACAAACGCGGATAGAAGCGGCGCGTGATGGAAACACCGGCACCTACCCGAGTAGCACCCAGACGCAGGCTGGTGAAGTTGGTCACCGGCGTCACGTCGCCGAAGTAGTTCATGGCGTTCAAGCTGAAGCCAATGGAGTTATACTGCTTCCGCTTGCTGAACTGCTGAGCATCTGCGTCGGGCGTCGCCACCAAGGCCAGGCCCAGCACAAGTGCCGAAGAATAAGTGAAAATATTTTTCATAAGGCAACTAAAATGATGATTCGGGTTTCGGGGTGTTGAGGGCAGAGCAGTGAATGCGCAGTTTCAGACGGTGACAAAAGTAGGCCTAATCGGGAACTAAAAAAACTTTCAACGTTTTTTTCCAAAAAAAAGCTATCCGTTTCTATTTAAATTCCTGCCGGGTTGCGGCGGTCGAGGCCCCAATTCAGCTTACTGCGCAAGGTACTTAGGAAGTTAACGTGGTTGAGTTTTACTAGGCGAGCGTTGAAAGTTTCGCGGCGAACGGCTATCTGAACGGAGGCTTCGACGGGCAGGGAGCGAGAATCGAGCGCCAGCATGTAGCTGGTGCTACGGCCTTCGATTTCGAAGGAAATCACGCTCTGGTCCGACACCACGAGCGGGCGCACGTTCAGATTGTGGGGGCATACGGGGGCAATAATAAAATTGTTTGTTTGCGGCAGCATGACGGGGCCGCCGCAGCTCAGTGAATAGCCGGTGGAGCCGGTGGGCGTGGCCACCACCAAGCCATCGGCCCAGTAAGAGTTGAGGTATTCGCCGTCGATGTACGTGTGCACGACAATCATGGACGAAGTATCGCGCTTGAGCACGCTGAACTCGTTGAGGCCAAAGTTGAGGCCGCCGAAGACGTCGGGGTCGGTATCGACGCGAATCAGGCTGCGCTCTTCGATGTTGAAGTGGCCTTTATATAGAGCGTCGATGGCTTGGGCAATGCGGTCGGGGGTGATGGTGGCCAGGAAACCGAGCCGGCCAGTATGAATACCCAAAATGGGGATTTGCAGGGCGCCGACGTAGGTCACGGTGTCGAGCAGGGTGCCGTCGCCGCCGATGCTGAGCACGAACTGCACGCCGCGCAGCGAGTCGCCGCGCCGAAACTCGGTGGTGCCGGGCGGCAGGCGCAGGCGGTTGTCGAGGAAAGTGCGGAAGGACTCGCCGATGCGGACTTCGGCCCGGCGGGCGGCCAAATCATCGAGCAGCGCCTGAATGGCGGGGGCAGCTTCGTCGTCGAAAGGCTTGCCAAGGATGGCGATTTTCATGCGGAGGCAGCGGACAGGTTACGCTCGGGGAAAGGCGTTTCCGCAGGAAGATTGATAACAAATTAACAACCCAACCGGCGAGTCATTCGCCATCAAATGGGGAATTCGGCGCGAAAAAAGTAACCGGTTTGCCCCAAGCCGTTCAGGGTATACTCGGCCGTGAACACCCGGTCGTAGTACGTGACGAGGTGCAAGCCGAGGCCCACGGCGCTGAGCAGGCGGTTGGGAAGGCGGTTTTGGGGCAAATGGCTGGGGGCGGCCACGTAGCCGGCGTCGGTAAAGATATTGAGGTAGAGCGCCAGCGGAATGCTGTTGATTTTGGGATTGTCGATGGAGCCCAACTGAATATTGCGGGGCTGCAGCAACTGGTAAGACAGCCCTTGCTGCAGCAGGCCGTAGTGGCGGCCGTCGATGACGTACTCGTCGTAGCCGCGCACCAGGTCGGCATAGCCCAGCGCCCGCACGTCGGCGTAGGCCAGCTTTTCGGCGAAGCGTGCCTGGCCGCTCAGCCCAATGCTATAGTAGAACCGATGCCCCAGCGCCAGGTAGCGCGAATAGGTGGCGTGCACGGTGGTGACGCTGGGGGCCGTGCGGCCCAGGAACACCCGGTGCGACACGCTCAGTTGCGCGTACTTGCCCGTGAGGGGGTAGGCGAAGGTGTTGCGCTGGTTGCGGGTAGTGGTAAACGTAACATCGAGGTACTCGCGCTGGGTACGGCCCAGGTAATACTCCGGGTTGCGGTAGCGGATGGAGTCGCTTATCCGCTCGCGGTGGTAGGAAACGTCCAGCGCCGTGAGGAACTGCACGGTGTGCCGGAAGCGCAGGCCGCCCGTGAAATAGAGCCGCTGAATGGGAAAGTTATCATCGGCCCGAAACGGCACGAGGCGGTCGCCGAGCGTGCTGTAGTCGAGGGCGTGGCTTTGGTAATAGGACGCGCCCGCGCCAAGGCCGAGGCGGCGGTAGTGGCCCAGGCCGGGGGCCTCGTAAAACAACTCATACTTGCGGTTGAAGCCCAGCTGCAGGTTAGCCATAATCTGCTCGTTGCGGCCGCGAAAGTTGCTGCGCACCACGTGCACGCCGTAGTCGACGCGCTTCCAACGGTCGGAACGGTCGAGCCAGGAGCGCAGGTTGCGGTCGGCCAGCGAGAGGATGGGCACTGGGAAAAGGTACCACCGCTCCTGCAAGCCAAACACAATGAGCCATTTGCCGCCGGAGCAGCTGGCCTGCACCACCACGGTGTGGAAAAGCTGGAGATTGAACAGGCGGCTGCGGTTGGCTTCGAGGCGGGCGGCCAGGTCGGCCACGGCCAAGGTGTCGCCTTCGTGAAAGTCAAGCTCGACGCGCAGAATTCGCTCCTTGGTGACGGCATTGCCCAAAAACAAGATGGTGCCCACGGCCGCGCGCTGCACGTCGGGGCACGGCACGATGCGCACCAGCGTATCGGCGGGCGCAATGGTGGGGCGTAGCGCGTGGGGCAGCGTATCGGCCGGAGCCGGGGCGCCGAGCAGCGTCTGCAGGAACAGAAACAGGACTCCGAGCACCCCGCCGTTACACGCTCAGGTACCGCAGGAGGGCGTCGTAGCGCTCCTGCTCGTCTTCGTTCGGGGCGGCGGTGCCGCTGAACTGGGCCGTCACCACGTAGCCAAACCGCTCGAGGGTGGCCGTGATGCGGGTCAGGTTGTCGGTATTGAGCTTGAGCGTGAGGCGAATTCGCTGGGGGTCGACCTCATCCTGAGCCACCAGCGCGCTGATGACTTTGGCGTTGTTTTCCTCCACGTAGCGGCTAATTTGGGTGAGCGAGTAGTCGCGCTCCTCCATGGTGAGCACAATGATGCCGCCCTGCCCACCGGCCGGCTGTTGGCCAAACGCGGCCAAGGCATCGGCAATGGTGACGACGCCGGCGTACTCGTGCCGCTCATCCACCACGGGCACCAGCTGAATTTTATTTTCAATGGCCAACTCCATCACGCGGTAGAAGTGCTGGTCGGGGCGCACGTAGGCGTCGGCAAAGCCCAGGGGCAACTCGGAGAGCAAGGTCTCCGGGTCGTCGAAATCGGCCAGGTCGGACTCGGTGACGAGGCCGCGGTAGTGGCGGTTGTCGAGCACGGGCAGCTGGGCCACGTGAAACTCATCGAGCCAGCGAGCCGCTTTGCCCGCCGAATCGGTGCCTTTCAGGGGCGGAATCATTTCGTTGAGTAAATCCTCGGCGAGCAGGGCAGGCATATGCGGGGCTAATGATGAGGGTAAAGGCAATAACGCGGCGTTAGTGGGAAGGGATAGGATAAGGTAGCGGGTGCGCCAAGCGGCGCGCGTAAAGGAACAACAATCGAGCCGGCGAAAAAGATACCCGCCGTTTAGGCAGCCACGGCGGGGGCCGTTTCGGTAGTACGCAAAAACCGGCGCAGGTAGCGGTTGAACCCGGCGGGGCGCTCCATCATGGGGGCGTGGCAGCAGTGGTCGAGGAAGCGCAGCTCGGCGTGGGGCAGCAGGCGGGCAAACTCGTGGGCCACCGGCGGCGGCGTGATGGTGTCGTTCAGCCCCCACACCAGCAGGGTGGGCACCTCTATTTTGGTCAGCTCCTTACTCAGGTTGTGGCGCTGCGCCGACCGCGCAATGGCGATGATGCGCAGGCATTTGGCGTTGGAATTCGTGACGTTGAATACTTCGTCGACCAGTTCCTGGGTGGCCACGTTGGGGTCATAGAACGTGTAGCCGACTCGTTCCTGCACGTAGGCGTAGTTGCCGCGCTTGGGGAAAGAGCCGCCCATGCTGTCCTCAAACAAGCCGCTGCTGCCCGTGAGCACCAGCCGGCTGACGCGGGCCTTGTTATTAAGGGTATACACCAAGGCAATGTGACCGCCGAGCGAGTTGCCAAGCACGGTGAACGTGGGCGGCAGGGCCAGCGCCTTCACAAAGCCTTCGACGTAAGCCACGAGGCCCGGCACGCCGGCTTGGGTAAGGGGCATGTCGTATATCGGCAGCAGCGGGATGATGACGCGGTAGTCGGCCGAAAACTCCGTGACGACGTCCTGCCAGTTGCTCAGGGCGCCGAACAGGCCGTGCAGCAGGAGCAGAACGGGGCCCTGGCCTTCGTCCACGTATTCGTACCCATGCTGGTGCTGGTGGCGCAATTCCATCTCGTTTCTCGTCAATTCCCGGCGGTTTTGGCAATGATACAACAGCGCAGCCAATTGGCCAAAATTGCCAGTCCGTGCGGCGTGAGCAGGGCTTCGGGGTGAAATTGGACTCCGTAGAGCGGCAGCGTGCGGTGGCGCAGGGCCATGAGCTCGGGCACCGGGCCGGTGGTGCGGGCCAGCGGCACCAGGGCCGGCGGCAGGGGCTCCTGCAGCAGCAGCGAGTGGTAGCGCGTGACGGGCTGCGTGGCCGGCAGGCCCGCAAACAGCGGCTCATCGGGCGCGCACTGCATTTCCGACACCTTGCCGTGCACCGGCCGCGCCGCCCGCGTCACGGTGCCGCCGAAGAACTCGCCCAGCGCCTGGTGGCCCAGGCACACCCCCAGCATGGGCACCCGCTGGTGGTAGTGCTCGATAACGGCCGGCATGACGCCCGCCTGCGCCGGCGCGCCGGGCCCGGGCGACAGCACAATGCCATCGAAGGCCAAGGCCTGTAATTCTGGCAGCGTCACGTCGTTGCGGCGCACCACTACTTCGGCCTCTAGCTGGCGCAGATAGTCGGCCAGGGTGAAGGTGAAGGAATCGAAATTATCGAGCAGCAGCAGGCGCATATACGGAACGTGAAAAGAGCACGGGAAAGAGGAACCTCAGCACTTCACCTTCCTCGTGCTTCATGCTTAACTTTTCACGAAGGCGGTGCGCATGCGCACCAGCAAATCTTGCGCGAAGGGCAGCACGTAGCCGGTGATTTGCAGGGCCAGCGGGGTAGCCTGCTGCACAATGGGCAGCACTTGCGAGCCCGTCACCAGGTTCGGCGACAGCAGGTGCAGGCCGGCCAGACCGGTGCCGTGCAGCAGCAGGCTCAGGCCCAGCACCCACTTCAGCACCCCGGCCACGCCGCCCAGCAGGTTGTCGAGCACGCCCAGCGGGGTGAGGTGCACGGCGGTTTTGAGCAGGCCGCCCAGCAGGTGCACGCCCCACATAATGGCCACAAACACCAGCGCGAAGGACACCAGCGGCAGCATCCCAAACGCGCTGCCCACGTAGTGGCGCACCAGCGGCACGGCCGCCGACAGCAGGCTGAGCCCGCCCACCACGGCCAGCACAAACGCCAGCAGCGACACCACTTCCAGCACCAGCCCGCGCCGGTAGCCCTTCACGGCCCCAATGCCCAGCGGCAGCAGCAGCAGAATGTCGAGGGCAGTCATTTTTAGGGTAAGAGGGGTAGGAGGGTATGGGGGCAGGAGGTGTGAAAGGGATTGAGGTCTTAACTCCTACCCCCATACCCTCCTACCCTCCTGCCCTTATAGATTGGTGTTGTTGAGCAGGTGGCCGAGCACGTCGGAGATGCGCTTGCCGTCGGCTTGGCCAGACAGCTCGCGGGCGGCCACGCCCATCACCTTGCCCAGGTCGGAAGGGCCAGTAGCGCCCACGCGCTGGATGATGTGCACGAGGCGCTCCACGAGGTCGGCTTCGGAGAGCTGCGCGGGCAGGAATTCTTCAATGATGGCCAGCTCGGCCAGCTCGTTGGCTTCCAGCTCGGAGCGAAACTGCTCCTTGTAAATGGCGGCGGCGTCGCGGCGCTGCTTGGCGGCCTTGTTGAGGAGCTTGAGCTCGGCCTCCGGGGTGAGGGCACCGCCCTGGGCGCCCTCGGCGGTTTCGGCCAGCATGATTTGGGATTTGATGCTGCGCAGCGCGGTGAGGCGCACTTTGTCTTTGGCCAACATGGCTTGCTTGATGGCGGCGTCGATGGTGTCTTTTAGCATGAGGCGGAGTGGTGAGTTGGTGAAATGGCGAAACGAGGCGTGGAAAGGGGGAAGCCGTAATTTCGCCCCGAAGCTACGGCCCCGGCTGTCATCCTGAGCGCAGCGAAGGACCTTATCACGTTTGAATGGTTTGCTATATCGCACCCGACGCAGACCTGAGAAGGTCCTTCGCTGCGCTCAGGATGACAGCCGTTTCCAAACACTTCCTCCCCGCCCACCCCCACACCCTCCTGGCCCAACCACCATGACCAAGCTCAGCGTTAACATCAACAAACTGGCCACCCTGCGCAATGCCCGGGGCCACAACCGCCCCGACATTCTGCAGGCCGCGCGCGACATCGAGCGCTTCGGGGCCGAAGGCATCACGGTGCACCCGCGGCCCGATGAGCGCCACATCCGCTACCAGGACGTGCGCGACCTGAAAAGCACTGTGACCACTGAGCTGAACGTGGAAGGCAACCCGACGCCCGACTTTCTGGCCCTGTGCCGCGAGGTGCGCCCCGAGCAGGTGACGCTGGTGCCCGATGCCCCCGACGCCATCACCTCCAACGCGGGCTGGGACGTGATTACGCACCGCAGCTTCTTGCAGGACGTGGTGGCCGAACTGAAAGGCCTGGGCGCCCGCGTCAGCATTTTCCTCGACCCCGACCTGGCCCTGGTGGAAGGCGCCGTGGCCACCGGCACCGACCGCATCGAGCTTTACACCGAAGCCTACGCCCGCCACTACTTGCAGGACCGCGAGGCCGCCGTGGCCCCCTACCGCGCCACTGCTGCCCGTGCCGGCCAGCTCGGGCTGGGCGTGAACGCCGGCCACGACCTCGACCTCGACAACCTGGCCTGGCTGCACCTGCAGCTGCCCGAACTGGCTGAGGTAAGCATCGGCCACGCCCTGGTGTGCGACGCACTGTACCTGGGCCTCGAAAACACCGTACAGCTATACCTGCGCCAGCTGAAATAGCTTGCCGAACGTCGTGCTTCATCTGGCGTCCGCTTGCCAAAGCATGACGTTCGATTGAATTTTCCTTTCCCCTATTCATGCCTCGTCACCCGCTGGCCGCTTTCCAAGCCCTCCCCTACCCCATCCTCGACGTGCGGGCCCCCATTGAGTTTGCGCAGGGCCACGTGCCGGGTGCCCTCAACCTGCCGCTGTTCACCGACGAGGAACGGGCCCGCATCGGCACGGCCTACAAGCAAGTGAGCCAAGAGCACGCCGTGCACCTGGGCCTGGAATTTTTCGGGCCGAAGATGTCGGCCATGGTGAAGCAGGCCAAAAAGCTGGCCCCCGGCAAGGAAGTGCGGCTGCACTGCTGGCGCGGCGGCATGCGCAGCGGCGCCGTGCTGTGGCTGTTGGAGCTGGCCGGGTTCAAGGTGCATTTGCTCGACAAGGGCTACAAGGATTACCGGCGCGCGGTGTTGGCCTCGTTTGAGGAGCCGCGCGCGTGGCGGGTGCTGGGCGGCCTCACGGGCAGTGGCAAAACCGACGTGCTGCACGCCCTGGCCGCTGAGCCGCACCGCCAGCCCGTGCTCGACCTAGAGGGCATGGCCCACCACAAGGGCTCGGCCTTTGGGGCCATTGGGCAGCCGGCGCAGCCCACGCAGGAGCAGTTTGAGAACAACCTAGCCGCGGCCCTGCTCGACCTGCCCACCGACGCGCCCGTGTGGGTGGAAGACGAAAGCCGCCAGATTGGCCGGCTCACCATTCCCGCGCCGCTGTTTGAGCAGCTGCGCACCTCGCCGCGCTGGGTGCTGGAAGTGCCGCGCGCGGCCCGCGTGGCCAAGCTGGCCGCCGAATACGGCGCCGAAAACCCCGTCGAGCTGGCCGCCGCCATCGAGCGGCTGCACAAGCGGCTGGGCGGGCTGGCCACGCAGCAGGCCCTGGCGGCCGTGGAAGCTGGCAACTTTGCCCACATGGTGGAGCTGGTGCTTGATTACTATGATAAAACGTACACCTACGGCTTGGCGCAACGCCCCGGCGAGCCGGCCCGCACCTTTGTGCCCGTGGCCGATTGCAACCCCGCCGACAACGCGGCTACTTTGGCTAGGCTGACTTCGCCCAAGCCATAAGGCCGGTCGATTAATATCGACTCTTTATCCAGAGAAACCTGGCCCAGGTACTGGGTTTGGTGTCTAATGTGTAATTTGGGCGCAGGTTCATTGCTTGTTGCCGGACCTGTGGCCGCTTACGGCCCTTTTGTTTCATCACTTCCCCTTTTTTATTCCTCACTTTTCCCCCATTTTCATGCTTACAACCTTACAGACCCGGCTGAAAACAGCCAGCCGGTGGCTGCCGGTGGCCTTGTTGCCACTGCTGCCACTCGCGGCAAGCGCCCAGCAACTGGGCTATTCGCCGACGAGCGCCACCAACGTGGCCGGTACCTACACCGACCTGGGCACCAATGGCACGGCCATCACCACGTCGAGCACCGACGACGCCAACTCGGCTGCGCAAAACATTGGCTTCACGTTCACATACAACGGGACTGCGTTCACGCAATTTGTGCTGAACACCAATGGCCTGATACGTCTGGGCAGCGCCGCTCCCTCGGTGGCCAACCTGTTTGGCGTATACGAGACCGGGCAGACGGCACCGGGGGTCGACCCGGTGGGCAGCACCAACGCGGCCGACGTGAACCTGATTATGCCGTTCAACTTCGACCTCATCCCGGGCACCGGTACCGCTGAATACCGTGTGGCCACTACCGGCACGGCCCCCAACCGGGTGTGCACCATTCAGTGGAAAAACGTGAGCGACAAGTCGGGCACGGCTCGCCTGAGCCAGTACGCCAACATGTCTTTCCAAGCTAAGCTCTACGAAACCACCAACAACATCGAGTTCGTGTACGGCCCGACCACAGCGTCGACTAATACGGCTATTTCGCGCTTTCCCAGCGTGGGCATTAAGGGTTCGGGCTCGGGCAACGGGCAAACGGTGCTGGCCAACAAAACCACTGGTGCGGCGGCGTGGTCGACCACGGCGTTTATCACCGGCGTTTACACCGGTACTACCCACAACTTCAACGCTACGGCGCTCCCCGACGCCGGCCGCACTTACCGTTTCGCCCCGGGCACCATTACGCCCCCAGCCAACGACGACTGCGCAGGTGCTATTGCCTTGACGGTGGGCACGTCGTGCACCAACGTTACGGCCAACAACAGCTTGGCCACGGCTTCGGCAGGCGTTCCCGCTCCGGGCGCTACCTGCTTCGGCACCACCCCTCCCACTGTCGGCAACGACGTGTGGTACACGGTGGTAGTGCCAGCCACCGGCACGGTAACGATAACGACGAGTGCCGCGACGGGCTCGCCCGTTACGGACACCGGCCTGCTCATCTATTCGGGCACCTGCAGCGCCCTCACCGAAATCGGCTGCAACGATGCCATTTCGACTACCAATGAATTCTCGAGTGCAACCGTAACGGGCCGCACCCCGGGCTCCACGTTGTACGTGCGGGCCTTCACCTACCCCGGCACCGATGCCGGCGCGTTTGGCATTTGCGCCACTACCGTGGCGCCCAACGACGCTTCGGTTCGCATGGTGTACGCCCTCACCAAGCTGCCCATTCCGCAGGGCGCGCCCCACACCGTGAGCGCCTACGTGACCAACACCGGCACTAGCGCCCAAACAAACCTGGTGGTGACCCTGAACGTGACGGGTGCCAACACCTTCACCAACACCCAGACCGTGGCTTCGCTGGCCGCCGGCGCCAGCACCACGGTGACGTTTGCACCCTACGTGCCCACCGCTACCGGCAACAACACCGTGACCGTGACGGTACCCGCCGACGACAATACGGGCAACAACGCATCCAGCGTGACGCAGGTGGTGAACACCTCGGACTACTCGTATAACGACGGCACGCAGCCGACTTCGGCTCGTGGCTTCGGCCCCAGCACCACGTTTACGGGTGCTTTCCTGACCAAGTTCACGGCCAACACGTCGGTGAACGTGACCCAGGTTCGTGCCTTCCTGGTGAACTTCGCGGGCGCTCCCAGCCCCACCATCGGCAAAACGGTATACGCTGTGGTAATGAACCCCACCACGGGCGCCGTCCTCGGCCGTTCTCCCGACTACGTGGTAACTGCTGCCGACGTAGCCGGCACTGGCTACACCAACTTCACCCTGAGCACGCCGGTAGCCCTGGCCGCCGGTGACTTCCTCGTAGGCTTGGCGCAGACTTACCAGACGGGCCAGACCGCCCAATATTTCCCGCTGGGCACCCAGCCCGAAGTATATACCCGGGCCGGTCAGTACTTCACTTCCTCGGCTACCACGGCCGCGGCGCCAGTCGACGTGACTACCGTGGCCAACGCCACCCGCGACTTCCGCTTCATGCTGGAAGCCGTGACGACCTCGACCAGCGCCCCGGCTTGCACCCCGGTGAACAACTTGGCGGCTGGTTCCATCACCCAGACCGGCGCCACCATCACCTTCACGGCTCCGGCCGGCACGGGTGGCTACGTAGTGACCTACACTGCCGCTGGTGGCACGCCCGTAACCGTGACGCCGGCCCCCACGGGCTCGCCCATCACCCTCACCGGCTTGGCCTCGGGCACCACTTACACCGTGAGCGTGGTAACGTCGTGCTCGACGGGTGCCAACTCCATCCCTGTGACGACGACCTTCACCACCCTACTGCCCCCCGCCACCTACGCCACGTTGCCGGTTAACGAAGGCTTCGAAGGCACTTGGATTAGCGTGGGCGGCACGCGCGACGTGCCCACCAACAGCTGGCGCAACACGCCCGCTACAGGCGACAACTCTTGGCGTCGCGAAGACGATGGCTTTGCTTCGGCCAACTGGCAATACCAGTCCTACGAAACGCCTTCGACCAGCAACCCCACGCCTCCTTACGTGACGCGTTCGAGCACCGGCGCCCACTCGGCCCGCTTCCACACCTTCGGCTCGCCCATTGGCTCCCAGGGCAAGTTTGACCTCTACGCCAACCTGAGCGGCACCGCCGGTGCCCGTACGCTGACGTTTGACTTCATCAACCCCAGCGGCACCGACAAAGTGGACGTGTTTTACAGCACCGACGGTGGCGCTACCTTCACCACCACGCCCCTGCTGACGGCTACCACCAACACGGCCTTCACGGCCAAGACGGTGGTTATCCCCAGCACCTCGGCCACGACGGTGATTCGCTTCCAGGCCACTTCGGACTTCGGCCAAGACGACATGGGCATCGACAACGTACGCCTGAGCATCATCTCGTCGAGCCGCAACGAAGCCCTGGCCGCCACGGTGGGCCTCTACCCCAACCCGGCACACCAGAACTTCACGCTGGATGTACCGGCCGGCAGCCTGCACGCTGCTACCGCTACGCTCATCAACTCGCTCGGCCAGACGGTGTTGACCCAGCAGCTGAGCCTGCCCACCGCCGGTGGCAGCACGAAGTTCGACGTGAGCCGCCTTGCGGCTGGCGTGTACTCGCTGCAGCTGAAGTCGGGCAACGACCTCGTGGTGAAGCGCGTGGTGGTTGAATAACCATTGCAGCACTTCGCATAAAAAAAGGGCTGACCATATGGTCAGCCCTTTTTTTATGGCAGTTGGTTTAGCTACCGCTACTTGCGTTGAGCGCCGCTTAGCTAATGGGCACCTTGCGCAGGATGGCCTCGATAAGGTCTTGGGTACGAATGCCGTCGGCTTCGGCTTCGTAGGTGAGCAGGATGCGGTGGTTGAGCACGTCGGCGGCCACTTCCTTGATGTCTTCGGGCAGCACGTAGTCGCGGCCTTCGAGGTAGGCCACGGCCTTGGAGGCGCGGTGCAGGGCAATGCTGGCGCGCGGGCTGGCCCCGAATTGCACGGCCTGGGCAAACTCGGGCAGGTCGTAGTCGGCGGGGCGGCGGGTGGCAAAGACCAGTTCAATGAGGTACTTCTCCAACGTGTCGGAAATCTGTACCTGGTTGATTTGCTGCCGAATGCCGTAGATGTCGGCCTGCGTCAGCACCGGCTGCACGTCTTCCACGAAGCTGAGGTTGGCCATGCGGCGCATCACCTCCAGCTCGTCGGCTTTTTTGAGGTAATCGACGTGCACTTTCAGCATGAACCGGTCGACCTGGGCCTCGGGCAAGGGGTAGGTGCCTTCCTGCTCCACGGGGTTTTGGGTAGCCAGCACCAGAAACGGCAGGTCGAGCGGGTAGGTGGTGTCGCCGATGGTGACCTGCTTTTCCTGCATGGCTTCGAGCAGGGCGCTCTGCACTTTGGCCGGCGAGCGGTTGATTTCGTCGGCCAGCACGAGGTTGGCAAAAATCGGCCCCTTCTTCACCTCGAAGATGGATTGGTTCTGGTTGTAAATCATGGTGCCCACCAGGTCGGAGGGCAGCAGGTCGGGGGTGAACTGCACCCGCTGAAAGTGCAGGTGCAGCACCTTGGCCAGCGTGGAAATGGTGAGGGTTTTGGCCAGGCCGGGCACGCCTTCGAGCAGGATGTGCCCGCCCGTGAACAGGCCGATGAGCAGGCGGCTAAGCAGGGGCTGCTGGCCCACCACCACTTTGCCCATCTCGGCAAATACTTGGCGAATGAGGGGATGGTAGTCGGCGGGGCCGGCTGCTGGCGCGGCAGCGTCGGAAGGAGAAAGCATGGGCTAGGAAAACAAGCGAAACAGCTGCCGCAAGGTAGGCACGCCGCCGGAGTAGCACGCCACGCCTCACGGCCGCGTGGTATTTTCAGGCGAGCAGGCAAACCAAGCCCGCCGGGCTCCGTAGTGGAAAACCGTCCGCTTCTCCTTTATTTAATGCCCCAAACACCGGCTTATCATTTAACACAGATAATACTTTCCGAAAGCTATATTTTAAAAACATTGTGATACATTTACCGCTCTGGTTGCCTACGCATTTCACTTCACCTTCTCAGCCCTAACGCATGAAATCATCTCTCCTAACTCGCTTGCTGCCAGCTTTTACCCTCGTGCTGGCCTTTGCCGGAACCGTACTGGCCCAGGGCCCTGGCTCGGGCGGCCCCACGCCCAGCACGCCCGCCGCTGAAGTGCCGCTGGATGGCGGCGCCTCGCTGCTGCTGGCCGGCGGGGTGGCCTACGGCCTCAAGCGCCTGCGCGACCGCCGCAAGAAAGCGTAGCCTCTGCTTCCAAACCGCCCGCATTAGCACGACGGCCTTTCTGCTGAGAAAGGCCGTCTTTTTTTGCACCTTCGCAGCTGCTATCTTTCCTGCCCTATGCTCCCATCCGCCCCCGCCGCCGGCGCGCCGCCCGACAATCGGCTGCTGTTTCGCTTTTTGCTTGTGGCCGCGGCCATGTACCTGGCGTGGTTTTTCGGCTATCAGCAATGGCTGGGCCCCGATGGGCGCCTCGACGCCGCGCTGTGCGCCCAGATTACGCGCAGCAGCGTGGGCCTGCTACAAGGGCTGGGGTTTGAGGCGTCGGTGAGCCCCACCTACGACCAATTGGTTCTTATGAGTGGCCGACCTTCGGTGGTGGTGTACCCGCCTTGCAACGGGCTGGTGCTGTACGCGTTGTTTGGGGGCTTCGTGCTGGCATTTCCGGGGCCGTGGCGGCGCAAGGCGTGGTTTATTCCGGCCGGCATGGCCCTCATTTGGGGGCTGAACGTGCTGCGCGTGGCCGCGCTGGCCATCAACCACCGCTACGCGCATTCGTCGCTGGAATTCAACCACCACTACACGTTCAACTTCGTGGTGTACGGCTGCATTTTCGGTCTCTGGATGCTGTGGGCCCGGCGCCTGGCCGTGGCTCCCAACGCCCCAGCCCATGACTGAACAGGTATTGGCTCGCCGCGGCAACGGGGTCCGCTGGGTGCTGGTAGGGGCGCTGCTGGCGGCCCTGCTCCTGCTGGGCGTGTACGACGTGACGGTGCTGACTTTCCTAACGAAATGGTGGCAACGCATGCTGGCCGCCGTGGGGCTGCGCCAGCAAGTCGAAGCCCTGCAGCAAAACATCAGCGGTAGCGTGGTGAAGCGGCCGCTGCCGGTGGTGGCCACCTACGCGGTGGGCTACCTGAGCATTTGCCTGCTGCTGCTGCGCCTGCTGCTGCCAGCGGCTGCGCAATGGCGCCTCGTGCTGCGGCTATATGCCGGCACGCTGGCTGTGTACGTGGCCCTGGTGGTGCTGGGCAAACTGGCCGGCGATGCCCAATGGGCCTACCGCCTCAGCCGCCAACTGCTGGACTTTGTGGTGAGCCCGCTGCCCGTGGCGGGGCTGTATGTGCTGCTGCGCTCGGGGTTTGGGGCAAGAGCCGCCGCCTGAACAACTCCGCCCATCTTGCAACAACAAAAGGCTGAACGTGCAGCGCTTCCAGCTCATGCGTGAAAGCCGCGTTTGTGGCATTTTTATTAAAACAAACACTCGTTAGCTTTTGGGGTTATATTGACTATATTTGTAATGTCGCCGACTGCTGCCTTTTGTATTGGCAACCAGTAGGTGGCCTTCTGACTGCTGGCTTTCGGAGCGGCGGTTGGAAGTATTTCCGCCCACGCCCTCACTGCTCATCCCATCCCACCCATGAGCCGGTTTCATAAGCTTACCATCAAGAATATCCGTCGCGAGACGCCCGACTGCGTTTCGCTGGCGTTTGACGTGCCGGCCGAGCTGCGCGACACGTTTCGCTACACGCCCGGCCAGTACCTCACCCTGCGCCGCGAACACGAGGGCGAAGAGCTGCGGCGGTCCTACTCCATTTGCAGCAGCCCGCTGGACGATGAGTGGCGCGTGGCCATCAAGAAAGTGCCCGAAGGCCGTTTTTCCACCTTTGCCGTGGAAGGCCTCCACGCCGGCGACACCCTCGACGTGATGCCGCCGCAGGGGCGCTTCTCGCCCAGCCTGCACCCCACGCAGGCCAAGCGCTACGCGCTGTTTGCGGCCGGCAGCGGCATCACCCCTATCCTGAGCATTGCCAAGACGGTGCTGCTCACCGAGCCGGGCAGCCACGTGTACCTGGTGTACGGCAACCGCGGCCGCAATTCCATTATTTTCAAAGAGGCCATTGAAGGGCTGAAGAACAAATTCCTTAACCGGCTGAGCGTGTACCACGTGCTGAGCCGTGAGCAAGGCGACAGCGAGTTGTTTTTCGGCCGCCTCGGCTACGCCAAAGCGGCGGAATTTCTGCAAAAAATAGTGCCCGCCGATCGGCTCGACGAGGCCTACATCTGCGGACCGGAGGAGATGATTCACGGCGTGAAGCAGGCGTTGACGGAAGCCGGCGTGGCGGCCGAGCACATTCACTTTGAGCTTTTTGCCTCCAGCAGCAGCCCGGCCACGGCCCGGGCCGCCACGCCCCGGTCGGTGGGCGACGACGACCAGAAAAGCCAGGTAACGGTGCAGCTCGACGGCCGCGCTTACCCGCTGGCCATGTCGTACTACGGCGACACGGTGCTCGATGCCCTGCTGGCCATTGGGGTGGACGCGCCTTATTCCTGCAAAAACGGCATGTGCAGCACCTGCCGGGCGCGCGTCACGGCCGGCACCGCCGAGATGGACGTAAACTACTCGCTGTCCGACACCGAAGTGGCCAAGGGCTACGTACTTACTTGCCAGGCCCGGCCCACCACGCCGGAAGTTACGGTTGACTTTGACCAGTAGCCGCTTCTCTCCCATTCACCCGAAACCCACCCATTCAGTCATGGAAACGCTCGAACAAGTCCTCACCCCGGAAGAACAGTTTCAGGCCCGCATCGATGCCGACGTGCGCATCGAGCCCAAGGACTGGATGCCGGAGGCGTACCGCAAAACCCTCATTCGCCAGATTTCGCAGCACGCCCACTCCGAACTGGTGGGCATGCTGCCCGAAGGCAACTGGATTACCCGCGCCCCTTCGCTCAAGCGCAAATCCATTTTGCTGGCCAAGGTGCAGGACGAAGCCGGCCACGGCCTCTACCTCTACAGCGCCGCCGAGACCCTGGGCACCACCCGCGACCAGATGCTGGCCGACCTGCACTCGGGCAAGGCTAAGTACAGCAGCATTTTCAACTACCCCACTCTCAGCTGGGCCGACATGGGCTGCGTGGGCTGGCTGGTGGACGGCGCCGCCATCCTGAACCAGGTGCCGCTGTGCCGCACTTCGTACGGGCCGTATGCCCGCGCCATGGTGCGCGTGTGCAAGGAAGAAAGCTTCCACCAGCGGCAGGGCTTCGAAATCATGCAAACGCTGTGCGAAGGCGCGCCCGAGCAGAAGGCCATGGCCCAAGAAGCCCTCAACCGCTGGTGGTGGCCCACGCTGATGATGTTCGGCCCGAAAGACGCCGACTCGCCCAACACCGAGCAAAGCATGAAATGGCGCATCAAGCGCTTCACCAACGACGAGCTGCGCCAGAAATTCGTGGACATGATGGTGCCCCAGGCCGAGTTCCTGGGCCTGACCGTGCCCGATGAAAAGGTGAAATGGAACGAGGAACGCCAGGCTTACGACTTCGGCGAAGTGAACTGGGACGAGTTCTGGGCCGTGGTGAAGGGCAATGGCCTGTGTAACCAAGAGCGCCTGCAGGCCCGGGTTTCGGCCCACGAAGAAGGCGCCTGGGTGCGCGAGGCGGCCAACGCCCACGCGGCCAAGCGCGCGGCGCGGGAGGCGGTAGCGGCGTAAACCTCACCCCCTCTCCCAAGGAGAGGAGAGCCAGATGACATTTTTACACTTAGCAACTAACCGCGCCGCCGTGGCTCCCCTCTCCCAAGGAGAGGGGCCGGGGGCGAGGTTTTTTCAAGCACAATGAATCAATCCGAATGGCCTCTGTGGGAGGTTTTCATCCGCAGCAAGCAGGGGCTTGACCACAAGCATGTGGGCAGCCTGCACGCCGCCGACGCTACCATGGCCGTGCAAAACGCCCGCGACGTGTACACGCGCCGCCTCGAAGGCGTGAGCATTTGGGTGGTGGAGTCGAAGCACATTCACGCTTCCAATCCCGACGACTCGGAGGCCTTCTTCGACCCGGCCGCCGACAAAGTGTACCGCCACCCCACGTTTTACGAGGTGCCGGATTCCATCAAACACATGTAATTGCCATGCTGCCGCAAAACGACTCCCGCGTGGCCGCTGCCACACCGGCCGCCGCCCCGGGCCCGCTGTTTCCCTTCGTGCTGCAGCTGGCCGACACCAGCCTGATTCTGGCGCACCGCCTTTCAGAGTGGTGCGGGCACGGCCCGGTGCTGGAGCAGGACTTGGCCATGGCCAACATTGCGCTGGACCTGCTGGGCGAAGCACGCAGCTACTACCAATACGCGGCTGAGCTGGAAGGCCAGGGCCGCACCGAAGACGACCTGGCGTATCTGCGCAGCGCCGTGGAATACCGCAACCCGCTGCTGGTGGAGCAGCCCAACAATGACTTTGCGCACACCATCCTGCGGCAGTTTCTGTTCGATAATTTCCACTACCACCTGCTGAAAGCGCTGCTCACTTGCCCTGATACGCAGCTGGCCGCTATTGCCGAGAAGTCGGTGAAAGAGGCTTCCTACCACCTCAAGTGGAGCTCGGAATGGGTGATTCGCCTCGGCGATGGCACGCCCGAGAGCCGGCAGCGGCTGGAGAAAGCCATTGCCACGCTCTGGCGCTTTGGCGAGGAGCTGACCACGGCCACTCCTTCCGAAAAAGCCCTACAGGAATTGGGCGTGCTGCCCGATTATGCCACGCTGCTGCCGGCCATGCAAGCGCATACCGCCTATGTGTTTGCCGAGGCCACGTTGCCACTGCCGGGCCCGGTATTTGGGCAGCAAGGCGGCAAAACCGGCCGCCACACCGAGCACTTGGGCTATCTGCTGTCGGAGCTGCAATACATGCAGCGCACGTACCCCGGCCTGACATGGTAACCGCCGCCGCTCCCACCGAAGCCCACATCTGGCAGCTGCTGGAAGAAGTGAGCGACCCCGAAGTGCCGGTGCTCAGCATCCTGGACTTGGGCATCGTGCGCGCGGTGGCCGTGGCGGGCGACCAGATTACCGTGACCATCACGCCCACCTACTCGGGCTGCCCGGCCATGAACGTCATTGCCACCGAAATCCGGCTGCGCTTGCTGGCGGAGGGCTATTCCAACGTGGTTATTCACAACCAGCTCAGCCCGGCCTGGACCACAGATTGGATGAGCCAGGCCGGCCGCGAGAAGCTGGAAGCTTACGGCATTGCTCCGCCCGTGGACGGCACAGCCACCGGCCACGTGCTCAACCTGTTTGGCAAAGACACGGCCGTGCGCTGCCCGGTGTGCAAATCGACGCACACGCATTTGGTGAGCCAGTTTGGCTCCACGGCTTGCAAAGCGCATTACCAATGCGACGACTGCCTGGAGCCTTTCGATTACTTCAAATGCCACAACTAGCCTGAACGCATGATAATTGGAATCATCGGCAGCGGGGCCATGGGCGCAGGCATTGCGCAAGTGGTGGCCGTGGCCGGACACGACGTGTATTTGCTCGACCAAAGTGCCACGGCGCTCGAAAAAGCCACCGCCGGTATTGCCAGCACCCTGCGCAAGCTGGCCGACAAAGGCAAAATATCGGCTGACGCCGCCGAAGCCAGCATCGCCCGCCTGCGCCCGACCACCGACATGCGCGATTTTGCCGGTTGCGGCCTGGTGCTCGAAGCCATTGTGGAAGAGCTGGCGGTGAAGCAGCAGGTATTCCGGCAGGTGGAAGCAGTGGTTTCGGCGGAGTGCATGCTGGCCAGCAACACGTCGTCGCTGTCCATTGCGTCCATTGCCGCGGCCTGCCAGCGGCCGGAACGGTTCATCGGCATTCATTTCTTCAACCCGGCCCCGCTCATGGCGCTGGTCGAAATCATTCCGGCCGTGCAAACGCGCGAGGGGCTGGCCGAGGAAGTTCGCAGCTTGGTGCACAGTTGGGGCAAGCTTCCGGTGCTGACCAAGGACACGCCCGGCTTCATCGTGAACCGCGTGGCGCGGCCTTTCTACGGCGAAGCCATCCGGCTGCTGGAAGAAGGCGTGGCCGACATGGCCACCATCGATTGGGCCCTGACCGAGTTGGGCGGCTTCCGCATGGGCCCGTTTGCCCTCATGGATTTCATCGGCCACGACGTGAACTACCGCGTCACGGAATCGGTGTTTTCCTCCTTCTTTTTTGACCCGCGCTTCAAGCCTTCTTTCACCCAGAAGCGCCTGTTTGAAGCCGGCTACTACGGGCGCAAAACGGGCCGCGGCTTCTACAACTACGCCGCCGATGCCGTACTCCCCGAGCCGAACCGCGACGCGCAGCTGGGCCACCAGATTGTGACCCGCGTGCTGGCCATGCTCATCAACGAAGCCGTGGATGCGCTGGCCCTCAACGTGGCCTCGAAGGAAGACCTGGAACTAGCCATGACCAAAGGCGTGAACTACCCCAAAGGCTTGCTGGCCTGGGCCGATGAGCTGGGCTTGCCACAGGTGCTGAATACGCTCGATGCCCTGTACGACGAGTACCACGAAGACCGGTACCGCGCCAGCCCCCTGCTGCGCCGCATGGTGCGCGCCGGCCAAACCTTCGCCGACCGGTAGCGCGTTGCCGGCCTCACGGCAGCAGCCGGATGATGAAGTTCTTGAGGGGGTTCTTTTTGATGATGGCGACCAGCTGGCCGTTGGCGTAGCGGTATTCGTCCTCGCGGCCGTCGCGCACGGCGCGGGTGGTGCCGTCTTTGGCCCGGGTGAGGGCAAAATAGTCGCCGAAGTATTCCGCAAAGGCCCGCGGCTGCCCGGCGGGCTCGGCGAAGAACATGTTGGTGACGGCGTAGCGAATGGGCTGGGTTTCGGTGGCTTCGTAGTGGTGCTTGTACTGGTGGGCCACGATGGCGTAATGGTCGCCTTTCCACTCGGTGCGCGAGGCGAAATCTCCTTGGTTGGTGTGGGCGTCGACGGTGGAAAGCAGGAGCTGGCCGTTGCGGAAGCGGTTCGTTACCTGGTAATAAATTTTCAGGTGATAGAACAGAAAATTTACTTTCACGTCGCTCACCAGCGTGTACACCTGCTCCGGGCCCACGGCTGGCTGGCGGGTTGCCGTCATGGTGCCCACCTGAAGGCCGGCCACCTCAATGGCGTAGCGGCGGACTTCGGCGGCGGGCTTGGCGGATTGTGCCAAGCTGGCCAGCGGGAAGGCGCAGAGCCAGAGCAGCGCGGGCAGCTTTTGCATGAATTGAGGACTAACAAAACGAAACGTCATGCTTCGCTGCGCTCCGCATGACGTTCTTTTTCTGAAGCTAGAGCCGCTGCCTAGCAGCAGCCGCCACCGTCGTAGTGATACGTGGAGGGCGACACGAAAATGTCGTCGCGGCCCAGGGCGAGCAGGGCGCCGGCCGTTTTGTCGCACACGGCCAGGGGCTGGTTGGCCAGCAGCACGTGCCCTTTCTGGTCGTCGAAGTACTCCTCGCCGCCGTAGTAGATGGCCGTGCGGCCGGTGAAGATGCAGGGGCCATCGGCCGGCATGGGGTCTTTGATGGCGCACACCTCCACGCTTTCGATGTAGATAAGCTCATCGGTGGCGTAGTGGCCGGGCGCCAGCACGCGGTAGGCCCGCTTGGCGCGCACCTCCACCGTGCCGAAGCCTACCTCGGTAATCATGTTCAGGTATTCCTGCAGCGGCAGCGAACCCGTGAGGCAGAGGGCGCGCAGGCGCTCGTCGGCGCGCAGTTCGTCACTCATGGGCTGCTCGCAGGTGGGGTCCGACATCACGAGGCGGCCGTGGGGCTTGAGCACGCGGTAAGTTTCCTGCAGGGCGCGCTTGAGGTCGTCGGTTTTGAAGATATTGAACAGGCAGTTTTGGGCGGCCACGTCCACGCTTTCGTCCTCCACGGGCAGGCCGAGGGCATCGCCAGACCGCAGGTCGATGAATTCGCGGCTGAACCAGTCGTTTTCCTGCTCGGCCGTTTCCATGTTCTGGCGCGAGGCGTCCAGCATTTCCTCCACCACGTCCACGCCGATAACGGCGCCCGGGCGGCGGCTGAAGTAGGAGAACTGGAGCAGCTCCATGCCGCCGCCCACGCCCACGTAGAGTACGGTGGGGCTGTTGGTGAGGTCGCGCGGGTTCACGGTGCTGCCGCAGCCGTAGTTCATGGCCAGCATGCGCTTCGGGATGCTCAGGCCGGGCAGCTGCCACACGGGGTTGGTGGTGCAGCAAAGGCCAACTTGCGGCTCTTGCGCCGCCTGGCGGTACACGTCGGCTGTGGTGTCGAGGTAACTCATTCAGTGGGGGTTGTAAGGAGCTTTAGGGCTCGGCAAGTGAGGCAAAAGGCCATGCTGCGCTCGGCAAGACGGTCGTTTCGGCCCCTCCGCCACTACTGCTGGTTCAGCTTCCAGTTGTAGTCCAGGTAGCTAACGGGTGTCTTTTCATCCATCTTGGTGGTGGAGTATTTATTCACCCACTTCGCCACCGATTGGCCGTTTTTGGTCCAGTCGCCCTTGTACCAATCGAAATACTTGGAAAGCTGCGCGCTGCCTTTGCCAATCTTGTTTTTGGCCGGGTTGTTCAAAAAGTCGCGGCCCTGGTCATCGAGCTGGCTGTCGAGCTTGGCGGCGGTGTAAGCTTCGTTGCGCAGGCGCGGGCAGCTCATCGAGGCGCACACCAGCGCGAAGTGAATGCGCGGGTCGTCGTACTTCTTGCGCAGCGTGCCGTGCTCGATGTTGTCGAGGCTCATTTTCTCGCCGCCGATGCTGAAAAACTTGATGGCCCAGGGCGTGGTCACGAACGGAATCTTGATTTTCGAACCAATGTCCTTGATGCTCTCCACCGGGTAGTGGTCGAGGATGAGGCGGATGGTGTAGGCGTTGTACGCGTTTATCCAGTAGGCCATTTGCTCCTGCTTGCACCAGCTGCTGCTGGGCTTGTTTTTGCTCAGCAGGTCGAGGTACTGGTTGAAGGTCTTTTCATCGGCCTTGAAGCCTTTATAGTCGACAAGCCCTTTGTCGTTGACGTGCTTTTTGAGCAGCTTGTCGAAAGCCGAATGGTCGACGGCCGCAGTAGCGGTGCCCGCTGCCACCGCGTGGCCGGGTCTGGCAGCATTCGCTGGCGCAGCCGAAGAGGCAGCTGCTACCGCGGCACTGATTGCGAGGAGAACGAAGGCGTTTTTTTTCATAAAAAGGTCGGTGACCGGAATATACGGGCGGGGGCCGCGAAAAAGATTGCCCGTACCCAAACTCAACTGTGCTGCGCCTGCGTAAGGTCGGGGAAATCGCCGGCGCCAAGTTTGCCGAAAAAGCCGGAAGTTGCGCTTTCTTTCCCGCCTGCCATGACGTTCAGCGTAATCATTCCCACCTTCAACGAAGCTGCCAACATTGCCCGGCTGGTGGCCGAACTGCGCCGGCACGCCCCGTCAAACGAGGTCGAACTATTGGTGGTAGACGCCCACAGCCCCGACGGCACCGCCGAGGCGGCGCGCCAGGCCGGGGCCACGGTGCTGCTCAGCCCCAAGCCCGGCCGCGCCGCCCAAATGAATTTTGGCGCCGCCCACGCCACCGGCGACATCCTCTACTTTGTGCACGCCGACGTAGGCATTCACCCCGATTACGTGGCCACCATCCGCCGGGCCGTGGCCGACGGGCACGAGGCCGGCTGCTACCGCTTCCGCTTCGATTCGCGGCACCCGCTGCTGCGCATCAACAGCTACGGCACGCGCTTCAAAGGCATCATGAGCCGCGGCGGCGACCAGACCTTGTTCATCACAAAAGCCTTGTTTCAGCGGCTGGGCGGCTTCAACGAGCGGTTCGTCATCATGGAGGACTTTGAAATCATCCGGCGCATTCGGCGGGTGGCTTCCTTCTACATCGTGCCGCAGGACGTGGTGGTGTCGGCTCGGAAATACGAAACCAACAGCTGGCTGCGCGTGCAGCTGGCCAACCTCACGGCCTTCGGCATGTTCTTTCTGAACGTGCCGCCGCCGCGCATCGCGCGCACCTACAAGGCCCTGCTCAACTACCGCTGATGCTGAGTCGCGTGCTTGTGACGGGTGCCAACGGCTTTCTGGGGCGCCATTTGGTGGAGGAGCTGGTGGCGCGCGGCCACGCCGTGCGGGCGCTGCTGCGGCCCGGCACCGCGCCGCCTTTTCCGGCCGAGTGGAACGTGACCGTGACCGAAGGCGACCTCACCGAGCCCAGCAGCGTGGCCGGCGCTGCCACCGGCTGCGCGGCCGTCATTCACGCCGCCGCGCTGGCCCAGGTGAATCCGGCCCGCAACCCGGCCGTGTGGGCGGCCAATTACGTCGGCACCCAAACCATGCTCCAACTGGCCCGCAAGGCCGAAGTGGGCCGTTTCGTCTACGTGGGCACGGCCAACGTTTTTGGCTTCGGCACCCGCCAACATCCCGGCGACGAAACCCGGCCCTTCGCCGGCCAGCGCTACGGCCTCGATTACATGGAGAGCAAAGTGGCCGCCACCGGGCTGGTGCGCCGTGCCGCGGCCGAGTGGCAGCTGCCGGCCGTGCTGGTGCACCCCACGTTCATGCTCGGGCCCGGCGATGCCAAGCCAACTTCCAACGCCTTGCTGCTGGAACTGTACCACGGCCGCCTGCCCGGCTACCCGCCCGGCGGCAAAAACTACGTGCACGTGCGCGACGTGGCGGCGGCCACCGTCAACGCCCTGACCATGGGCCGCGCGGGCGAATCTTACATTCTGGGCAATGAAAATTTGAGCTACCGCGAAGCTTTTGCGCTGATAGCCGGTTGTTTGCAGGTAAAAGCGCCGCGTTGGCCCATTCCGCCGGCCTTGGCCACAATCTACGGCCGCCTCTGCGACGTAAGGAGTAAGCTGACCGGCCGCCCTGGCCAGCTCAACGCCGCCATGGCGGCCGTGGCCAACGACGGCCATTACTTTACCGCTCACAAGGCCCGCACCGAGCTGGCCCTTCCCCAAACTCCCATTGCCCACGCCGTTGTCGACGCTTTTGCCTGGTTTGCAGCCCACCGCTATGTTTGACGGCGTGCCTATTCCGGCCACTACTGCCTCCGTGGCTCAGCCACTCCGGGCCGGGGCGCCGGCGAACCCGACCGGCCCGTTTGCCGGCCGGGTGGCCATTGTTACGGGGTCCGAGTCGGGCATTGGCCGCGAGACGGCTCGGCTGCTGTGCGAGCAGGGCGCCGCCGTGGTGCTCAACGGCCGCAACGCCGAGCGCCTGGAGCACACCCGCGCCGCGTTGGCCGCGGCCAGCCATTCGGTGGCCAGCTGCGTGGCCGACGTGACCGACTACGTATCCTGCGAAGAACTCGTCAACACGGCCATCGAAGCCTTCGGCCGGCTCGATATTCTGGTTACCAATGCCAGCATCTCGCAACGCGCTTACTTCGCTGACATGCAGCCGGACGTGTTTAAGCAGGTGATGGATAGCAACGTGTACGGCACCGTGTACCCGCTGAAGGCGGCCCTGCCGCACTTGATAAAGGCCAAAGGCAGCGTCACGTTTATCTCGTCCATTTCGGCCCTGAACGGCATGCCCAGCGGCTCGGCCTACTGCGCCGGTAAAGCGGCGGTGGCCAACTTGGCCCACACCCTGCGGCTGGAGCTGGCCCACACCGGCATTCACTTCGGGGTGGTGCACATCGGCTTCACCCAAAACGACCCCGAGAAGCGCGTGCTGGCGGCCGATGGGCAGCCCGTGCCCATTGCCCACCGCCCGCCCCGCTGGCAAAAAAGCCAGGCCGAAGTGGCCGCCATCATCCTCAAGCACATTCGGCGGCGGCGGCAGCGCACCGTTATTTCGGCGCTGGGCCGGCTCATTGTGCTGGTGCACACGTATTTCCCCCGGCTCGGCGATTGGGTGGTGCTGACCACCATTCGGCGGATGCGACATTTTTACGAATGACGGGGTTGGTCAATCTGCCGGCTTGGGCTTTTTCGTAAGGCTTCCGGCCGGCTTCTTCCCATAACTTGCTTCGATGTTAACGGTTGCGCTTAGCCGCCCTATCTGTGTTCTCTTATTAGTAGAATGATTAAGTCCCTTAAAGCCACCGGTCACCAGCTGGCCGATTCAGCCTTCCAGCTCACGGTACTAAGCCGCGAAGTGGCCGACACGCTGCACCTGCCGCGCTTTCACGAGAAGCTGCGCGAGTCGGCGCTGTTTCCGCTGCGGCCCGTGGCGCCGGCCGTGCTGCAAATCAACGTGGGCAAGATGTGCAACCAGGTGTGCAAGCACTGCCACGTGGATGCCGGCCCCGACCGCAAGGAAATCATGACCCGCGAAACGATGCAGCACTGCCTCGACGCGCTGGCCCAGACCGATATTCCGACGGTGGACCTGACCGGCGGCGCGCCCGAGATGAACCCCGATTTCCGGTGGTTTGTGGAGGAAATCAGCAAGCTGGGCCGCAAGGTGCTGGTGCGCTGCAACCTCACCATCATCGTGGCCAACAAGAAGTACTACGACCTGCCCGAGTTTTTCAAACGGCACGGCGTGGAAGTGGTGAGCTCCCTGCCCTTCTACAGCGCCGCCAAAACCGACAGCCAGCGCGGCGACGGCGTGTTTGAAGATTCCATTCGGGCCCTGAAAATGCTGAACGCCGTGGGCTACGGCCAGCCCGGCTCGGGCCTGGTGCTGAACCTGGTGTACAACCCCGCCGGCGCTTTCCTGCCGGGCTCGCAAAAGGGCCTGCAGGACCAGTTCAAGCGGGTGCTGCTGAAAGACCACGGCATCGTGTTCAACGACCTGTTTGCCATCACCAACATTCCGGTGAGCCGCTACCTCGACTACCTCATCGAGTCGGGCAACTACGCCGGCTACATGGAAAAGCTGGTGAACGCCTTCAACCCCGTGGCCGCGGCCGGCGTGATGTGCCGCAACACCATCTCGGTGGGTTGGGACGGCGGCCTCTACGACTGCGACTTCAACCAAATGCTGGATTTGTACGTGGCCAGCCCCGTGCAGCACATCCGCGACTTCGACGCGGCCACCCTCGACCGGCGCGCCATCGTCATCAACGAGCACTGCTACGGCTGCACGGCCGGCAGCGGCTCCAGCTGCGGCGGCGCGGTGGCGTAAGCTTTCGGGTCTCAGATTAAACGCAAAGAGCGGCGCTTCGTGGAAGCGCCGCTCTTTGTGTTGGCTTCGTTCGCTTGTACCTATACCGCTTTGGCAGCGCGCCAGGTAGCCAAATCGCGGCCGGAATCTACGTCGTGCAGCGTTGGCAGCTGCGCCACGCGGAGGCCCAGCCGGGCGGCGTCGGCCAGGGTGTCGGGCAGCACGGTGGCGGTGCTCCAGTTTTTGTGGGCGAATAGGGCGGGCTGTAGCTCGCGCAGGCCCAGCAGGTAGTACCCGCCGTCGTCGGCGGGCCCAATCACCACATCGTGGGTAGCCAGCGCTTCGAAGGCGGCGTGCAATAATTCCGGCGTCAGGCCCGGGCAGTCGGTGCCGATGATGACCACGCGTGACGCCCCGCCATCGAAAGCTTGGCTGAAAGCGTGGCTCATCCGCTCCCCGAGCGACTCGGCGGGCGGCTGCACCCGCCAAGGCAGGCCGGGCCATTCGGGCCGCGGCTCGGTGGGCCCAGCCGCGGGCACGGGGGCTTCGGCCAGCCAGACGGTGGCGGGCACCCGCGCCGCTGAGATGGCGCCGGCCGTGATGCCCAGCAGCTCGCGGTACACGGCCAGGGCGGCTTCCGGGCCGATGTCGGCTGCGAGGCGGGTTTTTACGCGGCCCAGAACGGGTTCGCGGGCGAAGACGAGGAGGTGGTGGGTGGCTAGAGTGGAATTCATGAAACTGCTTGCGAATTGCATCGCAAGCTACGACTGCCTCTTTCGACACTAGCTGCGGTGGCCGAAATGCTTCGCCGCGCCTCCCACAGCTGGTCCATCAACTGTTGATATGACTGAAATGCAGATTCTAATCTTACCATCACAAAATAAATATTTTGATTTCCAACAATTTATATCAACAGTGGAACTAAAATTGTGGATTACCTAAATCACCCGGCATACTCATATTACCACATCCAGCAACCGTCTCAAAACCCACGTCTTATTGCCCACATCTTTTCCTTTCCACTCATGAAACATCGTTTACCGTTCCTCTACTTTCTACTCGTGTTGGGCGGCCTGCTCTTGGGCAGTGCGCCGGAAGCGCGGGCGTCGCACTTGCTGGGCGGCGACATGACCTACGTCTCGCTGGGCAACAACCAGTACCGGGTCAAGTT
>NZ_JACXAC010000006.1 GCF_014699055.1 Hymenobacter armeniacus | reverse complement strand
GTGCCGGGCCGGCTTTGGCCGGGCGCTTGCCGGCTGCCCCGGGCCGGGCGCCCGCGGCGGCGGGCTTGTCGGGGCGGGGCCCCCACCAGCCGGTGCCGGAGGGGTTTTGGGGCGAAGGCGGCGGTTTTTTGTAGGGGCGCCGGGGCGCGGTTTCGCCGGTGGGGGAGGGCGCGGCGGCGTTGGCTTTGGTGGCCGGACGGGGGGCGGCCGGGCGCGGCGCGGTGGGCCGGCTTTGGCGGCGGCCGCCGGAGGCTTCTTCGGTGCCGCTCGATTTCTCCACCATTTTCATGATACCGGCCAGCTCCTGCGGCGTCAGCTCGCGCCAGTCGCCCACGGGCAGGCCCTTCACGGTCACGTTCATGATGCGCACGCGTTCGAGCTTGGTTACTTCGTAGCCAAAATGCTCCACCATGCGGCGGATTTGGCGGTTCAGCCCTTGCACCAGCGTGATGCGGAAGATGTAGGGCGTTTCCTTCTGAATGACGCAGGGCTTGGTGACGGTGCCCAGCATGGGAATGCCGCGGCTCATTTCGTCCAGCATCTGGTCGGTGAGAATGCGGTTCACCGTCACCACGTACTCCTTTTCGTGCTGGTTGCCGGCCCGCAGAATCTTGTTCACGATGTCGCCGTCGCTGGTCAGGAAAATCAAGCCCGACGAGTCCTTGTCCAGCCGGCCGATGGGGAAAATGCGCGCCGCGTGGTTCACGTAGTCCACGATGTTGCCGCGCACGCCCGGCTCGGTGGTGCTCGTGATGCCCACCGGCTTGTTGAAGGCCAAATACACGGCGTCTTCGGCCTGCCGGGGCTCCAGCTTGTGGCCGTTCACGGTCACGCGGTCGCGCGGGGCCACTTGGTCGCCCACTTTGGCGGTTTTGCCATTCAGCAGCACTAGGCCCTGCTCGATGTAGCGGTCGGCCTCGCGGCGCGAGCACAGGCCGCTTTCGCTGATGAACTTGTTGAGGCGAATGGCGGAGGCGGCGGGCATGTTGCTGAAGGGGTTCGTGGCCGGCAAAGGTACGGCCACGCTCCTAGGCAACCCGGCCGGGGCCGGGCCGTTAGGAAAAGCTCATCCTTTCCCCAGTCACCTTATCACATGTCTGACAAACCCACCATTTTCCCGCCCCAGAGCCAGGACGCGGGCGCCGGCAAGCCCGGCCTCGAATACAAAATGACCCCCGAGCCCGAGTTCATCCGCGACGGCTACAAAGGCGCCGACAAACTCAAGGGCAAAGTGGCCCTCATCACGGGCGGCGACTCCGGCATTGGCCGGGCCGTGGCCGTGCATTTCGCCGTCGAAGGGGCCGACGTGGCCATCAGCTATTTCCCCACCGAGCAGCAGGACGCCGAGAAGGTGCAGGAACTGGTGCAGGCCCGCGGCCGCCGCTGCCTCTTGCTGCCTGGCGACCTCAAGAGCCCGGCCTTTTGCCAGGAAATCGTGGACCGCACCGTGGCCGAGCTCGGCGGGCTCAACGTGCTGGTGAACAACGCCGCCGAGCAAAACTGGCACGATACACTCGAAGACATCAAGGACGAGGAGCTCGACAGCATCTTCAACCTCAACATCATTGCCATGTTCCGCATCTCGCGGGCGGCGCTCAAGCACCTCAAGGAAGGCGACTCCATCATCAACACGGCTTCGGTCAACGGCTTCAAGGGCAACGAGATGCTGCTGGACTACACCTCCACCAAGGGCGCCATCACGGCCTTCACGCGGGCGCTGTCGCTGCAGCTCGTGAAGAAGGGCATCCGGGTAAACTCGGTGGCGCCGGGCCCCATCTGGACGCCTTTCATCACCGGCGTGGGCCTGCTGAAGCTGCCGCTGTTTGGCCACGACGTGCCGATGGGCCGCGCCGGCCAGCCGTCGGAAGTGGCGCCGTCCTACGTGTTTCTGGCGTCGGAAGACGCCTCGTATTTTTCCGGCCAAACGCTGCACCCCAACGGCGGGTCGGTGGTGAACGCCTAAGCGGGCCGAATAACCTGCGGCCAAGCGCGGCCGTATCAGCCCCTAAGAACCGCTACATAGCGGTTCTTTTTTCTTAAAACCCGCTTACCATGAACACGAAACTGCTCGGCCTGCTGGCCGCCGCCACGCTGGCCACCGCCGCCTGCTCGCAAGAAAAGAAAGAAGAAACCACCGTGGCCACCACCGACGCCACCACCGCCGTGGTGGCGCCCGACACCATGGCCGCCCACGACGACGCCCGCCGCCTGGCCGCCCGGGTGGCCGAAGACCTCAAGCTGACCGACACCGTGCTCGTGACCCGCATCGAGCGCACTTACTACACCCGCGGCCGCCGCCTGGGCGAGCTCGACACCCGCTACACCACCGACACCACGGGCCGCTACGCCGCCGCCCGCCAAATCAACGACGAGGCCGACGAGCAGGTGCGCACCACCCTCAACAACCCCGCCTACTACAATACCTATTCCTCGAACCGCGCCAACTACGGCGAGGGCCCCTATTCCATCGCGCCGGTGGTGGTGACGGAGCGCCGCACCACCAGCAGCGTAGGCCAGGGCGCCGGGGTGAAAAAGATGGAAAACGAGCGCGACGGCGACCACAAAACCAAGTACCTGAACGGCGCCAAAGTGAAGCGCGACGACGACGGCTCGGTGAAAATCAAGCGCGCCGACGGCACCAAGATTAAAATCGACGAAAACGGCAACCGCACCGTGAAGAAGGGCCTGTTCAAATAGCGGGTTTCCGCACCAGCAAAAAAGCCCGTTCCATACCTGGAACGGGCTTTTTTGCTGGTGCGGAAACCCGGCCTACCACTTCAACGACCACGACGCGCCCGTGAACGGGCCGTAGGTGTAGGGCGCCACGTGGCCCTGGCGGTACCAGGGGCGGCGCTTGGGCGGGCGCACCCAGCCGGTGCCGGGGGCGGCCGGGTCGGCGGAGGTTTCCTCCACGCGGGTGCGGCCGTTGCGCACGGCAATCTTGGCAAAGCCGTAGCCCAGCGCAATGCCAATGGGGTAGTCGGAAGCCCAGTGCACGCCGTTGTTGAGCATGGCGTAGCCCAGCAGGCCCATCAGGCCATAGCCCACGGGGCGCACGAAACGGTACTCGGGGTAGTTGTCGGCGATGACCGTGACCGTGGCCATGGCCGTGGCCAGGTGGCCGGTGGGGAAGGCGTCGTAGTTGGGCACGAAGCTTTGGTAGCGGTTGTACGACGGAAACAAGTGCCACTCGCCGCGGTCCTTGGTGGCCACGTAGGGGCTCTGGCGGCCGGTGAGGCGCTTGAGCGCTTGGACCACCAGGCCGGTGCTGAAAATGGCCTCGCCCAGTTCGCTGGAGGTGCGCAGGGCGCGGTTGTCTTTCTTAATGCCGCCGTAAATCCAGAAGCTGCTGGCCACGGCCAGGTGCGTCCAGCCGTCGCCGAGGTAGTAGAAGGTGCTGTTGAGGTTGTCGGGCACGTTGAACTCGAACGGCAGGTTGGCCGAGCCGATGCGGAAGGGCACGTAGAACAGCGTGCGCTGCGTGCTTTTGGGCGTGAGGCCCAGCTGCCGGCCCACGTCCTGGCTCCAGTCGACGATGGCTTGGTCGGCCACCCACAGGCCCACGGAGCTCACCACCAGGCCCATGAGGGTGCCTTTGTTTTCCTTGCGGAAGGCGTAGCCGGGAAACTGG
Source organism: Hymenobacter armeniacus (assembly GCF_014699055.1). Taxonomy (GTDB): domain Bacteria; phylum Bacteroidota; class Bacteroidia; order Cytophagales; family Hymenobacteraceae; genus Hymenobacter; species Hymenobacter armeniacus. Next base: position 588,171 of record NZ_JACXAC010000006.1, on the reverse strand, counting down.
CCCAGGTCGCGCGGAATGTTGAGGGCCCAGCGGAAGGGCTTGGGCTTGTCGTAGTGCCAGGTCACGCCGGGCGCCACGGTGTAGTCGGTGATGCGGCCGTTGGCGTCGCGCGGGTGAATGTGCGGCAGCGTGTCGTTGAGGTTGGCGTGGGCCGCGGGCGCCGGCAGCGCCGGGGCCGGCTTTGTCCGGCTGGTATCGGCCGGGAGGCCGGCGGAGTCGCCGGGTGCTCCAATCGGGCGGGCCAGACCAGCGGTGGTAAATAACAGGCTGAAGAGCAGGATGGCAAGCAGCCGCAAACGGCCAGGGTAATAAGACTTCACGTAACGAATACTTTGTAACGACAACGGCACGTACCTCCTTCCACAAGCGGGCAACGGGAGGCAACAAACGGAAACCGACGCAAGCCGGTTTGGCTAACGGGCCGCAAAGGTAACACCTACGTCACGAAGGGGGTACCGTCGGGCCAGGGCCACCCGCGCTGACGGATGAGCACCCGAAATGTTGTGCAAGCCGCGTATCTTTCTGCAGAGCCGCACCGCAGTGGGCGGCCTTTTCATTTCCCAAGCCCATGCAACCTGCTGCCCCTGAGCTCACCGCGCGCGCAGCCGCGCTGGCCGCCACCCCCTATCAGGCACAGTTTGACGCGCTGCGCCAGCGCGCCCCCGCGCTGCGCCAGGAAGGCGTGGCGGCCCGCCGCGCCCGCTTGCACAAGCTGCAGGACTGGCTGCACGCGCACCGCGCCGAGATTCAGCAGGCCCTGTACGCCGACTTTCGCAAGCCCTCGGCCGAAACCGACCTCACCGAAATCTGGACTTCGCTGGTGGAGCTTAAGCACACCCGCAAGCACCTGAAAAAGTGGATGGCGCCGCGCCCCGTGGGCACCAGCGTGGCGTTGCTGGGCACCCGCTCCTGGGTGCAGGTAGAGCCCAAAGGCGTGGTGTTGATTATTTCGCCCTGGAACTACCCGTTTTACCTGGCGGTGGGGCCGCTGATTTCGGCCATTGCCGCCGGCAACGCCGTGGTGATAAAGCCGGCCGAGCAAACGCCCGCCACCTCGGCGCTGCTGCAGCGGCTGGTAGAAGACCTGTTTCGGCCCGATGAGGTGCTGCTGGTGCAGGGCGACAAAGAGGTGGCCACCGACCTGCTGAAGCTGCCCTGGGACCACATTTTCTTCACCGGCAGCCCCGAAGTGGGCAAGATTGTGATGCGTGCCGCGGCCCAGCACCTGAGCGGCCTCACGCTGGAACTGGGCGGCAAGAACCCCGCCGTGGTGGACGAAACCGCCAACCTGCGCGACGCCGCCGAGAAAATTGTGTGGGGCAAATTCCTGAACAACGGCCAGACCTGCGTGGCCCCCGACTACCTGCTGGTGCAGGAAAACGTGCAGCCCGCCCTGCTCACCGAGCTCACCGCCGCCATTCAGCGGGCCTACAACCCCACCGGGGCCGGCATCGAGCGGAGCGAGTCGCTGGCCCGCATCGTCAATCAGCACCATTTTGCTCGCTTGGCGGGCCTGCTCGAAGACGCTCAGACCCGCGGCGCCACCGTGGCCGCCGGCGGCACCGTCGACGCCCTGCAGAACTACATCGAGCCCACCTTGCTCACCAACGTGCCGGCTGGCGCCCGGGTGCTGGAGGAGGAGATTTTTGGCCCGCTGCTGCCCGTGCTCACCTTTAAAAGCCTGCCCGAAACCACCGAGTACATCAACGCCCGCCTCAAGCCGCTGGCCCAATACATCTTCACCACCAACCAGGCCAACCGCCGCTACCTGCTCTCAACCACTTCGGCCGGCGGCGCGGGCATCAACGAAACGGTGCTGCATTTTGCCCACCCCGAGCTGCCCACCGGCGGCGTGGGCAACAGCGGCCTCGGCAAGGCGCACGGCCATTCCGGCTTTCTGGCTTTCAGCAACGAGAAGGGCGTGATGCGGCAGCGCGTGGGCTACACCGGCATCAAGGCCATGTACCCGCCCTACACCAGCAAGGTACAAAAGCTGATTGGCTGGCTGGTGAAGTACCTGTAAGCGCCAACCGAAAAAAGGGGGTATAAGCGCAAATGGATGCGTTTCTACCCCCTTTTTTCACATCACGGAGGTCGCTCAAAAGCAGGGTGGCGCTAGCCAGCCGTGGGCCGCCGGGGCGCGTCCATCACCAGCGTCACGAGGAGGGCGTGGGGCAGCGTGACCACCGAGGCCAACACCAGCGCCAAGCTGAACCAGGCCGTTGCATTGGGCAGCCGGCCGGCCAACGCGTAGCCCAGCCCCAGCAGGCCCAGGCAGCTGACCAGCAGCAGCGGTGCGGCCCGGCGCCAAAAAAACGCCAGCTGCGGCAGCAAGGCCAGCCGGGGGCCCGCCGCCGGGTAGCCCAGCCAGCGGTTCATGCGCAGCACGTGCTGCAGGCTGTGCCAAAACACGAAGTAGACGCCCACCGCCAGCCGCGGCGGCACGGCCACAAACAGCGCCAGCAGCACGGCCACTTCCAGCAGCTCAGCCGCCAGCAGCTCCCAGCGGCGGGCGCGGGCGTAGAGGGCCCACAGCGCCAGATGCCCGCCGGCTACCACCAGGCCCATCCCCGCCCCGCTGCCACCGAGCGCCGCCGGCACCAGTGCCGGGGCGCCGGCAAAGGTGAGCAGGCCGTTCACCACGTCCGCGGTTTCGGCGGGCCAGCGCCAGGCCGGCACGGCAAACAGCAGCAGGCCCCGCAGCAGGCTGTGTGCCAGCCACCAAGTCCGCGGCACTTCTGCCACGGTCGGGGCATCGGCCGAGCCCCAGTGCCACACCGTAAGCACAAAAAACACGCCCACCGTGGCGGCCGGCCATTGCCACCACAGCCCGCCCACCAGGGCAGCCAAGCCCAGGTAGCCCGTCAGAAACCGCAGCCAGTAGCGCCGGCCGCTGGCCTTGGAGCCACCGGGCGTGCGGGCCGGCACCACCCAGTGGTCGCAGGCGCCGTGGGCCACGCCCAGCACCACCATGCCCACGGCCAGCGGCAGCCCCAGCAGCACATCGGCCGCCGCCGGGAAGGCCAGGCCCAGGCCCGTGAGCGCGAGCACGGCCGCGTAGGAGTAGCGGCGGCGCAGCCAGTCGGCGGGAGCAGGGGCGAAGAGCATGGCGGCAAGGGAATGAAGGGTGGAAAAAAACAGGCTGAACCGCACGGCCGGGGCAGTGAAATTCAGCCTGAGTGTGGGGCAGGAGCGCCGATGGCTACACCACCGAGGAGTAGGAGGGCGGCGACACCTTCACGGCCGATTCGCTGCGGGCAATGCCGTACACCACCAGGCCAAAGCCGATTTTGTTGATGGCGTCGGCAATGTTGTAGAGCAGGTCGAGGTCGTGCGGGCGCAGGATGCCGGCCCCGTCGGGCCCGAGCCAGCCGCCGGGCATGGCCATGTAGCCGATGGGGTAAATGGCCCAGCCCACCAGCACGAACCAGGCCAGGGCGCGCACGCCTTTGCGCACGGCCTCCGACTCGGTGGCGGCCGCCAGCTGCGCCACTTCGCCCATCCAGGCGCTGTACAGGATGTAGAGGTAGCCCAGCGTCGAGAGCGAGCCCCACAGCACCGAATGGCCCATCGAGCCGTCGGTGAAGGCCTCGCCGATGTAGCCGAACACAAGCATGATGACGGCGGCCAGAATCAGCTTATACAGCAGGCTCGCTTTGGCGCCCGCCGCCCGCACCAGCAGGTAGAATTCCACCACCATCAGCGGCACGGTCAGCGTCCAGTCGATGTAGCGCAGGGCCACCGGCGTTTCGTGCGTCGTGATGTAGTAGTCGCGCATGTAGTAGTAGTGCACGGCCGCGATGCCGGTAATCATCCCCGAAATCAGCAGGGACGTCTTCCATTTGTCGGTCACCGTGCTGCGCTCAAACAGGAAAAACACCGCCGCAGCCGCCATGGCCATGTACCCGGTGAAGAAGGTGAACGCAACCGGGTCGTCAACCGGAATTTTCATGATGTCCAGGAAAACGTTTTGCATGGGAAAAATGGGTTAGGGTAAGTGAATGAAAAACTCACCACATCAATGTATTCAGGTAAAAATTGTTTAATATATTGCTAGTAAACATTAAACAAATTTTTTGAACAAGCCCGATTCCAATAAACCAAGGCTATTTTTAGGGTTGCTGCGAAAAAAAAATAACAACCATAAATCCGAGTGTGCCAGTTGGTTATAGAGGGCAATTGTGCGCCTTGCTTAACCGGATTCTGCCTGCCGCGTGTCGTGCGACCTGATGCTGGCTTCGCGGCAGTTGCGCTGGCTTGCAGGGCGCGCCGCAGCCCGGCGCGCAAGCAGGTTGGTGCCCGCGCACAATACCTTTAAGGATGGATTTTCACGAAAAAGTGGTGTGGATAACCGGCGCTTCGGCCGGAATTGGTGAAGCGCTGGCGCAGGCTTTTGCCCGGCAGGGCGCCCGTCTGGTGCTCTCGGCCCGCAACGAGGCCGAACTGCGGCGGGTGCAAGCCGCCTGCGCGCCCGCCGAGGCCCTGGTGCTGCCCCTGGACCTGGCCGCCCCCGAGACGTTTGCAGCGGCCGTGGCCGAAGTACAGGCGCGGTTTGGCCACGTCGACATCCTCATCAACAACGGCGGCATCAGCCAGCGTAGCTTGGCCCTGGAAACAAGGTTAGAAGTCGACCGTCGGTTGATGGAGGTCGATTATTTCGGCCCCGTGGCGCTTAGCAAAGCCGTGTTGCCGGGCATGCTGGCCCGCCGGGCTGGCCGTATTGTGGTCGTCAGCAGTTTGGTAGGAAAATTCGGGACGCCGTACCGCAGCGCCTACGCTGCGGCCAAGCACGCGCTGCACGGCTTTTTTGATTCCTTGCGGGCCGAGCTATATGCCAGTGGCGTGGGCGTCACCATTCTTTGCCCCGGCTTCATCCGCACCGGCGTGTCGGTGAATGCGCTGACCGGCGACGGGCAGGCGCTGGGGCAAATGGACGAGGCCACCGCCAAGGGCCTGGCCCCTGCCGACTTTGCCCGGCAGGCCCTGCGCGTCATCGCCCAGGGCCGCGACGAAGCCACCATCGGCGGCCGCGAAACCTGGGGCGTGCTGCTGAAGCGCCTGGCGCCGGGGCTGTTTGCGCGGGTGCTGCGGCGGGCCCGGGTGCGGTAAGCCGGCATCAGGTTACATTTCCGGCGTTGCGGAATGAACCCTTATGACAGCTTCCTTCCTTGTGCGTGGTGCCCTGCTGCTTGGGTTAGGACTTGGGCTGATTTCCTGCGAAGACGGGGTGGAAGTAAAGTTTGCCGCGCCGTTTCCGGCGGGAGGACGTGACGTAGCAGCTTTTCCCACTCGGCGCCGGGCTGTCTATACGGCGCCGGATTCGGTGACTTCGCTCTGCGTCGGCGCTAGCGCAGTGTGGCGCCAACAATTGCACCGATACACGTTTGGCCGGAAAATGCTGGATTCGCTGCCGCATCGCCTGCGTGCCGACAGCACTTACCAAGACGATACCGGCCAACTGCATTACCTGAAAGTAGTGGGTTCAGACTCCATCCGTGACAGTTGGCTGGGGCTCGATACCCTGTTTGCCCTTGCGGGGAACCGGGCCAGTCGCTTACGCCGCTTCCAAGGCAGATACTACCTGAGCACGCCCACCGAAACCGCCGAAGCTTGGGATGTGCAGCGGCTGGAAATAGTGGGCCACCGGCTCATCTGGCAAACCATAAGCACCGATACCTTGCGGTTGTTGGCCCTGGACACGGCCACTGTGCGGCACCACCGTGCCAAAGGCATTTCGTATTACCTCCTTTCGCCCGGCCCTGGTTATCAGGCGAGCCAAATCAGTCGATACGCTGGGCTGTGGCAAACCGAAGGCGAATTCAGGCGCCGCCGTTAGTTGGCGCTACTTCTGCCGCTGCTGCATCTCGGCGGCTATTTTCTGCTGAGTGGCTTTGGTTTGCAGCAGCTTGAACTTGGCCGGGCCCACCACCGTGCGCAATTGCTGTTGCGAGCTGATGTTGATGCGCTTGAGCTCGGCCAGGAGCTGCGGCGATTTGGGCGCATATTTCTCTTTGGCCGCGTTCGACTCAGAGAGCGTGCCGTTGAGAATGGTGCGGACCCGCACGGTCTGGTCGGGGGTGAGCTGGAGCTCGGTGCCCATGACGTCGGCCAGGTCGCGGGCGGCGGTGGGCGGCGCGGGCGAGTCGGTGGTGCGCACCGTTTCCACCACCGGGGCGGGCTTTTCACGGCGGAAGATGGAACAGCTGGCGGCGGTCAGCGACAACGACAGCACAAGGAAAAAACGGATGGAGCGCATACTAAAGAAATGCAATATTCTCCCAGTACGCAGGAAACCGTTTCGGGGTCCAAAGCCAGCGGAAAACCGATAAGTTTCGAGTGCTACCGAAAGCCTTTGGGCGGGCGTGACGGGTAGCGAAGCGGGTTTGCACGAAGCGTATACCGGTAACGACGGTATTGTCCGGGGGTGAGCAAGCGGTGTCGGGCCGCATCGGCACTGTCGAGCACCTGCCGGGGCGTCGGGCCGGGCTGGCCGCTGGGGCGGTCGAAGGCCGCTTGGTATGCCGAGGAAGTCTGCTCGTTTATCTGCTTGAGTTGCGCCACCTGCGCCGGGGTAGTCCCCGGCCCTAACACGCGATACACGTTCTGCGCGCAGTTGCCGAACAGCAGCACCGCCAGCAGCGGCAGCAACAGCAAGTAGGGCAGGGGCGGGCGTTTCATGCCGTCGAATCTAAGCCGTGGCCGTCATTCGGTGGGCCTCAGCCGGCCGGCTGGCCTTCATGCCCTGCGCCGTGAAGTGCGCCAGCGCCATGATGGTGAGCATGGGATTGACGCCGCTGCAGGCCGGGAAGGCCGAGCCGTCAGCCACGAAGAGGTTTTCGACCTCCACCGTTTCGCCGTTGAGCTTGAGCGGGTGCGTGGCCGCATCGCCGCCCATGCGGCAGGTGCTCATTTGGTGGGCGCTGTAGAGGCCAAACTGGTTGGGCTTCCAGCTCAGGTGGGGCAGCTTGTCGAGCACTTCGGGGTTGAGTAATGTGCCGTCTTTGGCGTGCAGCGTGGGCAAAGTGCCGTGGGGCAAATACACTGTTTCGGCCCCCGCCGCCACGTGGATTTGCGCGGCGGCGCGCACGCCCTCCAGCATGTTGGCCCGGTCGAACTCCGAGAGGGTGTAATCAATCAGTGGGGCGCCGTTTTTGTCGATGGTCACGCGGCCGCCGTCGCGGTCGCGCGTCAGCACGATGAAGGAGCCCAGGTGGCTGGCGTCGCGCAGCAGCTCGTGGTGCTGCTGGCCCGAAAGCCAGGGCAGCACCATGCTCAGCAGGCCGGGGTGGGTGGGGGGCGTTTCGAGCTTGGCGCCGAAGTTGGTGCCGTGCAGCTGGGTGTAGGTATCGTTCACCACGCTCATGCTGGGGCCGTGCCAGGAGTTCATGGGGTGGGGGTAGCGGGCGCCCACCACCACGGTGGGGTGCAGGTGCAGGTGGCGGCCCAAATGCGGGTGTTTCAGGCCCGAGCGCAGCAGCAGGGCCGGCGTCTGGATGGCCCCGCCGGCCACCACCACGCGCCGCGCCCGCACGCTGATGCGCACCTTGTGGCCGTCGTCGGTGGTGTGCACGGCCTCGGCGCCGGTGGCGCGGCCGTTGGCTATGGTCACGCGCTCCACTTTGGTGTCGGCCAGAATGCGGGCGCCGTGCTCGAAAGCCGTGAGCAAATACGTATTCAGCGTGCCCTGCTTGATGCCGTGGGCGTCGCCCAGCGTGGTGTAGCCCAGGCTGCGGAAGTGCGCATCGGAGTCGGTGAGGCCCTTTTCGTTGCGCGGAATCAGCTTCACTTCCTGCCCCAGCTTGGTCGAGCCGTCCCACAGGGCCTGGTTCTGGCCGTTGTGCCGGGTGTAGTTGGTATTCACGCCAATGGTGCGGGCCACGGCGTTGAGGCTTTCCTTGAATTCGAGGGTAGTGAAATGGGGCGCGTCGTGCTCGCGGGCCCATTCCTGCAGCACGTAGTCGGGCGTGCGGAAGGAGCCGGCCCAGTTCACGGTGGTGCCGCCGCCCAGGCAGGCGCCGGCCAGAATGCCGATGCTGCCGTCCTGGGTGCAGAGCGTGCCCTTGGCGTCGTAGAGCTTGCCCAGCATGTCCACTTCGCGCTGCGTAAAGTCGCAGCCGTGGCAGTAGGGGCCTTTTTCGAGCACTAATACGTCTTGTCCAGCCTGGGCCAGCTCGCCGGCCACCACGCCGCCGCCCGCGCCGCTGCCAATCACCAGCACGTCGCAGTCGTACACGGTGTCCTGGGTGGGGCGCAGCGTGCGGATGGGCTTGGGCGTGTCCACGGGCTTTTCGTCGGGGCCGGGGTAGCCCAGGCGGCCCCACGCCGCGGGCAGGTCGGCCATGCTGCCGCCGTAGTACAGCAGCGTGCACAGCTTGCGCACGGCCTGAAAGCCTTTGCGCAGCTGCGGCACATTGGAGGTGGCCCAGCTTTGCAGCAGCTGCTCCCGCTGCGCCGGCTCCAGCTTGCGAAACGGCTTCAGCGGCCCAAACCACGTCAGGCCCAGCAGCGGCTTTTCCAGCAGGTCGAGCAGCTGGCCGAATTCGGCCTGCGCGCCTTCCGGCTGCTCCCGGATGGCGTCCTGCAGCTTGTCCAGGTTCAGGCCGGCCGAACCGGAAGGGCTGCCGTCGGCCAGGGGCGGGATAAAAGTGTCGGCAAGGGCTTGCAGAACGGCGGAGCGGGCGGGCGTGAGCGAGAACATGAGGCGGGAATTTTGGAGGCTAAAAGGTAGCAAATTTTCTCCAAAGTGTTAGGCGTGCCGAGTAGTTTTGGGCGAGTGGGCATGACCGGAAGCCAAAACAAAATCGCCATGTGTACCAACGTCACCCCCGTTCCCGACCTTTGCCCCAGCAACCTCCCGCTGCCATGCCCCGCCTCATCCAAACCCCCGAAACCACGTACCGCGTCCATTTCCAGGACTGCGACATGCTGGGCCACCTCAACAACGCCCGCTACCTCGACTACTTCCTCAACGCCCGCGAAGACCACACCTCCGAACACTACGCCCTGAACATGGGCCACCTCGCCCAGGAGCAGAAGGCCGCCTGGGTCATCACCAAGCACCACATCAGCTACCTCAAGCCGGCCCGGCAGGGCGCCAAAGTGCGCATCCTGAGCCAGCTCATTCACTTCGACAACTCCAACCTGGTGCTCGAAATGCAGATGCGCAGCGAGGACGGCCTGCGCCTGCTGGCCCTGCTGTGGTCGGAAATGGCCTACGTGACCATGCCCGCCGGCACCCGCACCGACCACGCCAACGCCATGATGAACCTGCTCGAAGACCTCGACGTGGAAGACGTGAGCTACGACCCAGACGGCTTCGATGAGCGCGTGAAGGAAGTGCGCCAGCAGCTCAAGAAGCAGCGCAAAGGCGCGGGCAGCGAGGAGTAGCGCGGCATTTTCGATAAAACCTCAACGTCCTGCTTCGACAAGCGCAGCAGGACGTTCTTTTTAGCATGGCTCAACCAACCAGCTCGCTCCCTTAAAACGCCACCTGGTACTGCATCACGTACTCGCCGCGCCGGGCGGTGGCCGTCACGTCGCCATTGGCCTGCGTGGTGAAAACCGGACGGTTTTGGTAGTTGAAGGAAAGCTTGCTGAGGTTGCCCAGAATAAGCCAGTTCACGCCCACGTCGAACACCACCGTGGGGTCGGCGAGGCGGTCGTAGCTCGACCACTGGCCCTGGGCGTAAGGCTGCAGCGTGCCCAGGCTGCCGAGCAGGTTTTGGCGGAGCAGGTAGGCCGTCTGGGCGTAGAGCGTGTGGCCGGTGCCCACCAGGGGCACGTTGTTGCCGGGGCCGTTGAAGGAGCCCTGGCCGGCGCGCACGCCGTTGGCGGGGTTCATGGCGCCCACGTTGCGGATGTAGCCGGGGCCGAGGTCGTAGCGGAAATAGCCGCCGTAGGCCGTGATGGCCGTGCCTTTGGCGGCGTTCACAGGCGCGTCGTAAAACGCATCCACGGCCCAGAGCGTCAGGGCCTGGCTGATGGTGTCGCCGGCTGCGGTGCGGCGCCACATGGCCTCGCCCTGGCGCACCAGGCCCGCGCCGAGGTTGAACACGCGCTTCTTGCCCAGGTAGGTGCCCGCGTTGCCGGCGCCGGCGTTGCTTTCCTGATCCAGAAACTGGTACATGAAGTAGCTGTGCACCACCGCGTGCGGGTTGCGCGTCGAGTAGGTCGAGTTCACAGAAATCGGGTCGGGCACGGCCGAGGCCGTTTGCGTCACAAAGGGCTGGCCAACGGACACGCGGTAGTCGAGCTTGCCCAACTTACCCTTGGCGTACACGCCCATGCGGCGCAAAAACTGGTCGTTTATGTCAATGCTCACCTCCTGAAACAAGGGCAAGTCGAGGCCCAGAATGGAGGCCGTGGAGGAGTTGGCGTAGCGCGCAGGCCCGTTCCAGCCGTTGAGGCCGATGCCCAGGCTCAGGTGTTTTTTCACGAGGGCGTAATCGGCCGTGGCGTCGTGAAAAAACGAGCCCGCCTTGCGGGGCGACAGGTACGAAAAGTTGTTCTGGCCGAACTGCAGAAACAGAAACAGGCGCGGCGTGAGCTGCCCGCTCAGCACCAGGCGCAGGCGCCGAATGCCCACGTCGGTGGTGTGGCGCTCCAGCTGCCCGTTCACGGTGGTGCCGGGGTTGCTTTCGTTGAGGCGCACCCAGGTTTGGGCCAAAAAATTGAGCTTTAGAAACGTGGTGCTGTCGGGCGAGAGGTAGGTTTTCAGGCCTTCCTTGAGGCCGGGCGGGGCCGACGGGGGCGGCAGCGTGGGCGCTACCTGGGCCCAGGCGGCCGGGCCGCCCAGCAGCAGGGCCGGCAATAGAAGAAGCTTGGGGCCGGCCGCCAGGCCACGCGTAACAAAAGACAACATTAACGTAACGGAAAGGAAGGAGAAAGTGTGGGCTGGCCGCCGGAGCTTTGCCACGCGAAGAAGTCCCGTTGGGCGCGTGGTGGCCGGCCCAAAGCTACGGCGCCCGGCGCCCCCGGTCCGCCCGCCCCGCCCGCCCCAAGGGCCAGGGCCGCCAGCAAACCGACTTCCGGACCCAAAACAGCATTGCCGGCAAAACCCCCAAAAAAGGCTTTGCCGGCAATATCACGGCCTTGGCCGGGCCGCTGGGGAGGCGCCGCGCAGCTAGCGCTGGGCCCAGGCGTTGTTTTTCTCGTTGGCGTCCATGAAGATGCCGCCTTGCAGGGCCACGGTTTTGGGGGCTTTGGGCAGGGCGATGGTGGCCTGGCGCTGGTTGGCCTGCCACACGGCGGGCGACTGGTGCAGCGTGGCCTTGGTGCCGTCGGCGTATTCCACGTTCACGTCAAACGGCACGGCGAAACCGCCGATGTTCTGCACCGTGAGGCTGGTGCCATTCACGGCGCTCACGGCCAGGTCGATGTAGTTGTTGGTGAAAAACCAGTTCTGGAAAAACCAGGTCAGGTCCTGGCCCGAGGCGCTGCTCATCGAATTGAAGTAGTCCCACGGAATGGGGTGCTTGCCGTGCCAGCGGGCCATGTATTCGTGCAGGCTTTTCTTGAACAGGGCATCACCCAGCATATCCTTCAGGGCGAAATAGCTGAGCGAGGGCTTGCCGTAGGCGTTGTTGCCGTAGCCGGCGCGCAGCTCGCTGCTGGGCGTGATGATGGGCAGGTCCTGGGCGGTGCTGCGGTCGTTTATCCAGCGGCTCACCCGGAACTGCTTGTAGAACTCGTCGGCGGTGGCAGCGCCGTTTTCGGCGGTGTTGATGAGGCGCTCAAACGTGGTGGCCCAGCCCTCGTCCATGAAGGCGTAGCGGCTCTCGTTGATGCCCATGTAGAAGGGGAAGTAGGTGTGCGCGATTTCGTGGTCCTGCACAAACTGCGCAAACTTGGGGTCCTTCTGCGGGCTGTCGTTCACCATCATCGGGTATTCCATGTCGGCAAAACCCTGGAAGGCCGTCATCTTGGGGAAGGGGTAGGGGATGCCCGGCCAGTTGTTGGGGTTCGAGAACCAGCCCAGGGCGTACTGCCCGTTCTTCACCGACTCGCGGAAGTCCACCGTGGAGTCGGCGTAGGCGGCTTGCATGCTGGCGCGGCGCTTGGCTTTGGCATCCACCACCACGCTGGCGGCGTCCCACACGTAATGGTCGCTCAGGCCCACGGTCACGTCCGAAATGTCTTTCGCGGTCCACACCCAGGTATTCAGAGCCTGCTGGGCGGTGATGCTTTTCTTGGCCAAATCGGCGGCCGTGGCCACGTGAATCACCTTGTCGCTGGTCATCGACTGCTTCAGGCGCTTGGCGGCCGCTTTCTGCAGCACCTGGTCAGGGTTTTGCAGCGTGCCGGTGGCCCACACAATGTAGTTGGCCGGGGCCTTCACGCGCAGGGTATAGTCGTTGAAATCGTTGTAGAACTCCTTGCTGTCCACGAAAGGCAGCCGGTCCCAGCCGTTGTAGTCGTCGTACACCGCCACGCGCGGGTAGAAATAGGCCAGGAAGTACGAGGTGGGGTCAATCATGCCCTCGCGGCCGCTTTCCACCGAAATGGGGTAGTGCCAGGCAATGGCGAATTTCACCGAGTCGTGCGGGGCCAGCGCCTTGGGCAGCCGCAAGCTGCGGGCGGAGCCCCCGTCGGCAAAAGGGGCCGGCTGGCCCTGGCCGTTCACTTGCAGCGTGTCGATGACGAGGCCGTCGGTGAGGTAGTCGGGGTTGGCGTCGGAATCGCGGGCGGCGCCGGGCCGGTGGATGTTCATGGTGAGGCGCATCACCACCTGGCGCAGCGTGTCGGGGCTGTTGTTGAAGTAGGTGATGGTTTCGCGGCCGCGGATGTCGCGGGCCGGCGGGGCGGCCGTCACCGTGATGTCGTAGCGGGCGCGGTTTTGCCAGTAGTTGGGGCCGGGGCGGCCGTCCATGGCTCGGGTGCCTTTCTGGAAAGCCCGCTGAATGTCGCGGGGCATGTAGAGTGGCTGGGTTTGCGCGGCCGCGGTTTCGGCCAGGCCGGCAAGCAGCAAAAGTGTAAGCAGAGGTTTCATCATAGCAGGGACAGACGGCAGGGGAAGGGTGGGCGTTGCACGTGATGCGGGGCAAAGATGGCGCGGGCGCGGCGCCCGTCTTGGTCGACACAATGCCGCGGTTCGGCGGCGCGACGCAACGCTGCGTCTTTCCCTGCTTTTATGGACGGGCTTTTCCTGCGGGCGGGACGTACTTTTCCTGTTCAACTCCACCACAATGTCCGTTCTCAATATATCGCCCGTTTGCCTTCGCTCGGCCCAATTTGCAGGCCATTCCAACCCGCTCCGCGTGCTGCTGACGCTGGTGCTCGGGCTGCTGGCGCTGGCCCCGGCCGCCGCTCAGTCCCTCGCCGCCAAGGAAGACACGATGGCCGTGGACACCACCACCGTCCGCGACGATTCTTATCGGCTGGAAGTGGGCTACACCACGCTCAGCAGCATTTCGGGGCAGGTGCGCAAGGTGTTCGATACCCGCGGCCTGGCCGAAGACCTGCCGGACATGGTGGAAAACCTCAAAGCCATTCAATACACGGTGAAGCAGAAGGGCGAGGTGGTCGACATCAAGCAGCTGCAGATGTGCCAGCTCATGCTCGTCAGCATTCAGGACCAGCTGGCGGAGTGGCGGGCGGCCCTGGGCGTGGCCAATAAGCAGCTCACCGAGATGCAGGCGCGCCTCCGGCGCCTGCCCCCGGCGCGGCCCCGCGCCCTGCGCCCCGACGCCACCGCCCTGGCCTTGGAACGCTCCGATTCGGCCCTGCAGGCCCGGCAGCAGCGCATCAGCGGCCTGCTCACCAAGCGCCTCACCAAGGTAAAGCAGCTGCAAACGCAGGTGGCCGCCAGCTACATCCAGGGCATGGAGCTGCAAGACGAGGTGGGCGACCAGATGCGCCGCTACGGCCGCACCACCGCCAAGGCCAACTACCCGCCGCTGTGGGAAGCCAGCGCCACCCCTAAAGCGCCCGCCGACCCCAAAGCGCGCAAGGCCGGCCAATACCGCCGCCAAATCATCGGCTTCTACTTCGCCAACAACTGGGACAACTGGGCCTACATGGCCCTGATTGGGCTGGTGTTCTACGGCTGGGTCACGTTCAACTACCGGCGGGCCAAAAAGGAGGGCTTGGTCATCACCGAGCCCTTTCGCTACCTGCGGCCGGGGCCGGTGGCGGCTACGCTGGTGGTGATGTTCAGCCTGGCGCCGGCGCTGGAGCTGCACCCGCCGCCCATCTATTTGTCGCTGCTGCAGCTGCTGTTGCTGGTGGCGCTCACGGCGGTGTTTGCCCGGAGCTGGCCGCGGCGGCTGTTTCTGGCGTGGCTGGGGCTGGTGGCATTTTTTGTGTGGCTGGGCATCACCAACGCCAATGCGGCCACCGGCCTGGCGGCGCGCTGGGGGCTGCTGGGGCTCAATGCGCTGGCCGTGGGCATCGGCGCGTGGCTGCTGTGGCGGCTGCGCCAGACGCTGGAGAAGCTGCGGTTTCTGGTGCCGGTGGCGGGGCTGTTTGTGGCGCTCAATGCGCTGGCCATAGTGTGCAACGTGGTTGGGCGGCTAAGCCTGGCGAAGATGTTCAGCACGGCGGGCATTTTTGGGCTGACGCAGGGCATCGGGCTGGCAGTGTTTATCGAGCTGTTCACGGAGGCGTTTCACTTGCAGATGTTGTGCAGCCGCAGCGCCGCGGGCAGCGCGGGACATTTCGACTATTCCACCATTGAGCCCCAACTCATGCGCCTGCTCACGGGGCTGGCCGGGGCACTGTGGTTGGTGGTGTTTACTTCGAATCTGAACCTCTACGGCGTCGTCTATGGCTTCTTTGAGCACTTCCTGACGGCGCCGCGGCTGCTGGGCAGCACGGAGTTTACCTACGGCAACATCCTGCTGTTCTTCGTGATTCTGTTCATTTCGGCCCAGCTGCAGCGCTACATCGGCTATTTCTTCGGCGACGTGGGCGAGGCCGACAGCGTCGACTCGCGCCAACGGGGCTCGTGGCTGGTGGCGCTGCGGCTGCTGCTGGTGCTCATCGGGTTTGCGCTGGCCACGGCCGCCACGGGCCTGCCGCTGAGTAAAATCGCCATCGTGTTCGGGGCCCTGAGCGTGGGCATTGGCCTGGGCCTGCAAAGCATCGTCAACAACTTGGTGTCGGGCATCATCCTCATTTTTGAGCGGCCCTTCCACGTGGGCGACTTCATCGAAGTGGCCGGGAAATCGGGGCGGGTGCAGGACATTGGCATTCGCTCCAGCAAGCTGCTCTCGCTCACGGGGTCGGAAATCATTGTGCCGAACGGCGACTTGCTCTCCGGCCACGTCATCAACTGGACGCGGACGAACGACCACATTCGCGTGGACCTGTCGCTGAAAATGACGGCCACCGCGCCCGAAGCCGACTTGCAGGCCAACCTGCAAACGGCGCGCGAGCTCATTCAGGAGGAAATCAAAAACAGCCCCTACACGCTGCACAACCTGCCGCCCGAAATCCTGCTCAGCAGCATCAACGGGCAGGTGTACGAGCTGAAGGTGCTGTTCTGGATTACCAACATCCGGCAGGAGCAGCTCACCAAGAGCGAGATTCTGGCGGGCATTTATCGGCGCTTTCAGGCCAAGGGGCTGATGCTGGGCTAGGGGCAGCCGCCATCGGTTTGGCAAGCGTCGCAGGCCAGAGCGGTTTCAACGGCGCGCAAGCGGCTCAGGCCCAGGTGTCCCCACTCGATGCTTGGTCGCTCCGACTCGCCCAATTCCCGCAGCTATCGAGGCCAAGGGCTACCAGTCCGGCACAAAGCCCAGCCCGGCAGGCCCGAAGAATTGGGCCGATTCTTTCCGCGCAGCGCAAAAAGCCAAAACTGACTTATTTTTACGCCCCGCCTCACCTAGCACAGTCCTTAGTCGCGTTGCTTTCCTGAAAGCGAATAACCCCTAAGGACTTCGCTCGTACTAGTGCGCTGCTTACCCTGTCCCGACTTTTCCTGAGCTATGAAGGCGGGCGCTCTGCTATTGAAGATGATACACATTGTTTACATGAGCCGGGCCGTGCGTCCGCTCTCCGACCAGGACTTGCAGGCGCTGCTCGACCAGTGCCGCCGCGATAACGCCGCGCGCAACGTGACGGGCGTGTTGTTTTACAGCCACGGCAACATCGCGCAGCTCATCGAGGGCGAAGCGGAAGTGCTGGAGCCGCTGTTCGACGTCATCTCGCGCGACGGCCGCCATTCCAACGTGGTGAAGCTCGTCGACAAGCCCATTGCCGCCCGCAGCTTCGAAGACTGGTCCATGGCTTTCCACCCGCTCGAGCCCAGCGGCTTCGAAGCCTTGCAGGGCTTCCTGCTGCCCCAGCACGTGCCGCCGCCCCCCAGCACCCTCAGCATTGCCGACGCCATGCTCGTCGATTTGGTGCGCTTGGCCGTGTTTGGCGCCGATGCGGCCCCGACCGAATCGGAGCCGGCGCATGCGTAAACCCACTGCGCTGAACCAGCGCCGGCGTCCCGCCCATTCTCCTTCTTACTCCGCGTTGGGCCATGCGTGAGCAACAGCTGCAAGACGTCCTCCGGCGCATTCCGGCCGGCGTGGCCACGCTGCAGGGCGAAGCCCTGCGCTTCGGCTTCGTGAACGAGGCCATGCAGCTTGTGCTGGGCAGCCCCGTGCAGGAAGGCCAGCCCGTGGCCGAGCACCCCGGCACCATTCCGACCGATTTGCTGGAGGTGATGCAGCAGGTTTTTCAGTCGGGCCGGCCCTACGTAGCCAAGGCCTACTGCATCCCCCTGCCCGGCACTGACGGCGAAAAGCCCACGCCGCGCTACTTCGACATTGCCCTGGAGCCCGTGCGCGAGGGCGATGCCCCCGTGAGCGGCCTGCTGCTTTTTGCCGTGGACGTGACCGTGCAGGAGGAGGCCCGGCAGCGCGCCCACCAGCTGTCCATCGAAACCCGCCGCCTCGATACGCGCCTGCGGGTGCTCACCGAAACTGTGCCCCAAATCACCTTCACGGTGGATGCGGCCGGCAAGTACGAGTACGTGAGCCCGCAGTGGTACTACTTCACGGGCCAGCCGCCTACGGCCGACCTGAACGCCATCTGGCCGCTGCTCATTCACCCCGACGACCGGCTGCGCGTGCTTTACCAGTCCGATTCGGCCCGGGCCGCCGGCATTGGCTGGAGCTACGAGTACCGCCTGCGCCGCCACGACGGCCAGTACCGCTGGCTGCTGAGCCGCGCCCTGCCCGAGCTGCACGCCCCCGACCAGGCCGTGTTCTGGCACGGCGCCCTCACCGAAATCCACGACCAGCGCGAGCTGGCCGAAGCCCTGCGCCGCGGCGAAGCCGAGCTGCGCTTCTTGGCCGACAGCATTCCGGAGCTCATCTGGACGGCCACGGCCGAGGGCTTCATCGACTACTACAACGAATACACGGCCGAATACTCGGGCCTGACCAAAGACGAGCTGGGCCCTACCGGCTGGATAAACCTGCTCGACCCCAGCGAGCAGGCCGGCGCCGCCCGCCGCTGGGTGCAAAGCATTGCCTCGGGCCAGCCCTACGAGGGCCTGTTTCGGATGCGGCGGCACGACGGGCGCTACCGCTGGCACATCATCCGGGCGCGGCAGCTTGCCGACGAGCGCGGCCCGCGTTGGTTTGGCGCCTGCACCGACGTGGACGACCAGCACCGCCTGCGCGAAGTGCTGCAAACCCAGTACGACGAGCTGGCCCGCACCAACCGCGACCTCGACACCTTCGTGTACACGGCCTCGCACGACCTCAAGCAGCCCGTGCTCAACCTGCGCGGCTTGTTTGAGGAGCTGCGCCGCAGCGCGTCCTTCGATGACCCGCAGGAAAGCCAAATCGTGCACATGGTAGACGAGGCCCTCGGCCAGCTCGACGCCACCCTGCAGGAACTGGCCGCCACCGTGCAGGACCAGCGCGGCCTCTCGGCACCCGTCGAAACCCTGGACCTGCGCAGCGTGGCCGACGAAGTGCTGCTGGGCCTGCGCGCCCAGGTGCAGGAGTCCGACGCGGTGGTAGAGCTCGATTTTTCGGCCGCGCCCACGCTCATCTACGGCCGCGCCAACTTGCGCAGCATCCTGCACAACCTGTTCAGCAACGCCCTCAAGTTTGCCGACCCCGGCCGGCCGCCGCACATCGTGGTGCGCAGCGCCCTCACCGAGTCCGGCCAGCCCATCCTCACCGTGCAAGACAACGGCTTGGGCATGGAGCTGCCGGGCCGCCCAGCGCCGGTGTTTCAGCCGTTTGCGCGGCAGCACCCGCACATTGCGGGCGCGGGCGTGGGCATGTACCTGGTGCAGCGCATCGTGGCCAGCCGCGGCGGCCACCTCGACGTGACCAGCACCGTGGGCCAGGGCACCACCTTCACGGTGTATTGGTTCGAAGCCTGAGCCGCCTAAGCCATAATCTTGCTTAACTAAATGCGTCGCAGGGCGTACAGAAAAGGGCCGGGAGCACTCCTGGCCCTTTTCCGTTTACGCTTTTTACTTTCCAAAACATCATGAGCTTCTTCAGCAGCGACAAACTCAAGGGCAAGAAAATTGCCATCATTGCCACCGACGGCTTCGAGCAGGCCGAACTCGACGAACCCAAGAAATACCTCGAAGGCGAAGGCGCCGAAACCCACGTCATTTCGCTCAAAAGCGGCTCCATTAAGGGCTGGGACGGCCCCAAGAAAGACTGGGGCAGCAAGGTCGACGTCGACAAAGTCATCACCGACGCCCGCCCGGCCGACTACGACGCCCTGGTGCTGCCCGGCGGCCAGATGAACCCCGACATTCTGCGCGTCAACAAAGACGTGGTGGCCTTCGTGAAAGAATTTGCCGGCTCGGGCAAGGTGCTGGCCGCCATTTGCCACGGCCCCTGGCTGCTGGTGGAGGCCGACGTGGTGCGCGGCAAGCGCGTCACGAGCTGGCCCAGCGTGCACACCGACCTCAAAAACGCCGGCGCCCTGTGGGAAGATTCCGAAGTGGTGACCGACCACGGCCTCATCACCAGCCGCAAGCCCGAAGACATTCCCGCCTTCAACAAGAAAATTGTGGAAGAGATGCTGGAGCCCCAGCACGGCGGCCACAATTAAGGCGCGACGAAACCTGCCCTGTCATAGCGAGCGAAACGCAGTGAATCGCGGCAATCCGCCCTGTTCTCAGCGAACAGCCACACGAGTGACAACCCCAATGAAAAGCCCCGGCACTGCGCAGTGCCGGGGCTTTTTGGTTAAAGGGCGTGTCTGGTCTTGACAGGACGGATTAGCTATGCTGAACTTCGTTTGCTACGGCCTGCGGCCTCGCAATGACAACTTCTCGTTTGCTGCCGCCCTACTTCTGGCTCACAATCCATTTATAGATGTCGGCCGGCGTATCGGGGTTAAACGCGGCCGCGGCCGCATCGGCGGGCGAGTCGCTGGCAAACTGCAGGGTGTGGTTGAGGTTGGGGTAGCGCATTTCGGCCACTTTGGCGTTGGCCCGCAGGCCTTTGCGCAGGGCCGTCAGGTTGAGGGCCGCGTTTACCTCACGGTCGGCCTCGCCCTGCAGCAGCAGCACGGGGCACTTCACCTCTGGCAGCGCAGGCTGCGGGTCGAAGCTCAGGAAGCTGCGGTAGGCGGGTGTGGTGAGGGTTTGCACGGTGGTTTGCACGTCGGCCGGGGCAATGCCGGGGTAGCGCTGGCGCAGCATGTTGCTCAGAATGGCCTGGGCCTGGCTGTTGTCGGGCGTTTGGCGCACGATTTCCAGCATGGCCCGCTGGTGCTTGACGAGGTTTTCCTCGTCGCGGCGCATGGCGGCTTTCTGGCGCAGGCGCTGCTGGTCGAGGTAGGTTTGCACCTGGGCAGCGTTGGAGCCGTGGGCGCGCAGCTTGGCGGCTTCCTGCTCGGCGGCGCGCAGGGCACGCTCGTACTGGTGCTGGCGGGCCAGGTCGGTGGTGTCGTTGCCCAGCACCTTGCCGTACATCACCGGCTGGGTGGCCAGCAGCTCGCGGCCGGGCACGCCGGCGGCGGCCACGGCCACCACAAACGTGGGAGCCAGTGGCTGGGCGCCGGCCAGCAGTGCCACGTTGGCACCTTCGCCGTGCCCGATGAGGCCAAGGCGGGTCACGTCAATCTGGGCGCGGGTGCGCAGGAAATTCAGCGCCGCAATGGCGTCGGCCGAGCGCTCGGCCAGGGTAGTGGTGGTGGCCGAACCGCCCGAACCACCGTGGCCCCGCTCTTTCAGGCGCAGCACGGCCACGCCTTGGCTCACCAGGTAGTCGGCCAGCCCGTTCATCATTTCGCTGTTGGGCGAATGAGGGCCGCTGGCATCGGCGCCGCGCTCGGGCAGCAGCACCGCGGCCGGAAACGGGCCGGGGCCCGAGGGCAGGCGCAGCAGGCCATTGAGGCGCACGCCGCCGGCGGGGCTGGTCACGGCCACGGCCTCTACGCGGTCAAGGGGCTTTGCCGATGAGTCGAAACCAAGTAAAATGCAGAAGGCGGCGAGGGCAAGTACGAATGGGCGCATAAAAACAGCTTAGCAGCAAGGAACCAGAAGCTGCTTTTCCCATTTTTGGGCTAAACAGCGTGCGCAAAATTCAGCCGTGGGCAGAGGCGACGGGCTTTTTTAAGCCGAACCGGTGGTTTTTGTCGACTTACGGCTTCATTTTCCAGCCGAGAATCTACGAAGTTTTTCCCATATCGGGTTTTTAGTTTCAATATGGGAAAAACTATGGGTATAAGCCAACCTGGACGGTTTGAGTCATCTTCCCTCTGAGTATCTGGAGTAATGGCTGTGTCTAGTTGATTGATTTATAGTGTATTTTCCTTCAGATTATATATCGCACTTGTGAACCGTTAAATGGGTGAGCCCCACTTTTGGCTGTCCATCGTAGCCTGACCGCGGCAGTTCCGCTTCTATATCTTCCAGCTACGAGCAGGGCGACGGCCAATGATTCTTGGTGCGTCTGTTGCGCAACTTAGCTGGCTGCTTGCGCTGCTTCTTAAATAGAAATGCCCCACCGGGTAGGTGGGGCATCTTTACTAGGCTTTGGGTCGAGGCCCGGAGAAGTGGGTACTGCCTTGCTACTGCAGCCACGGCAGCCACCCGCGGCCCTGCCAGTGCAGCCACCCCCACATCAGGGCGTCAAACACCAGCAAAAAGCCTCCTTGCAGCCACAGCGAGCGGCCAAAGCCCAGCAGGCGGGCCGGTCGGGTTTCGCCGGGCAGGGCGGCGCGGGCGCGTAGGTAGTAGCCGGTCATTATGTAGGCCACGTCGAGCCCCGCGTTGAAGAGGAACAGGTTTTCGTTGAAGAGCTGGGCCTGCACCACGTCGGCCAGCCCCAAGCCCGACGGCGCCGCGGGCTGTAGGTGGTAGATGCCCCAGGCGGCCAGCAGGCCGTTCACCAGCGCCCAGCCCACGTTCATGCCGTGGAAGTAGTAGGCGGGCCGGCGCTTGTCGGCGCGCGACAGGTAATGCCCGCTCACCAGCAGGTTGAGCAGCACCCAGGCCGCCAGCACGGCCAGTCCCCGGCCCAGCAGGGCCTCGCGCGCCTGGTGCAGGGCCGCCACATCGAGCGCAAGAAACATAGGCAGCTACGGCAAAAGTGAAACCCGGGCCAGCGCCAAGGCCGCTAGTGCTTGAAGCCGAGGCCCAGGTACACCTGAAACACCTGGTTGCGGATGTTGTTGTCGGCCACGGTGGCGCCGGACTTGCTGTTGTACTGCAGCACGGTGCCGTCTTTGTAGATTTTGCCCAGGCTCCAGTCGAAGCGGGCGCCCAGCTTGGCAAAGCCCAGGCGGGCTTCGGCGCCGGCAATGGCCCCGTAGTCGAGGCTGTTGTAGCCGCGGTCGGAGAGGCTCACGGTGGCGTCGCCGTCGCGCACGTTGGTGAGCAGCGACACCTGCGGGCCCACGTGAATGCTGAGGGTCTCGGTGAGGTTGCCCACAAACAGAATGGGCAGCTCCAAGTAATCGAGGCGGGTGTCGCGGGTGGCGGTGCCCAGGTAGTCGGTGCGGTAGCCCTTGCGCGAGTACAGCAGCTCCACCATCAGCGAGGCGAAGTTGTTGAAGCCAAACTGCCCGTACACACCGGCGTGGAAGTCCTTGAGGTTGTCGCGGTTGGTGAACAGGTCGGCGCCCGCACCCTGGATGCTGGCCAGGTTGTAGCCACCCTTGATGCCGAAGCCGGTGTTGCGCGACTCGGTGCCGTCGCTGGCGGCGTAATCAGTGGAGGAGCCCACGCCGGGGCCCTGCTGGGCGCGCACAGCGGGCGTGGCCGCCAGGGCCAGCGCAAATACGAATAAGGCTTTTTTCATGACAATAAAAAGTGAAATGGCCCACTAGCAAACGGCCGCCCGCGCCCAAAGTTGCCCGGCCGGCCAGTTGCCCCACAAAAAAAGGAGGCCCTGCTGGAGCCTCCTTTTTTTTGACGAGCAAACGCAATGCAGCCGCAGGACCTTATTGCGTGAAGCCAAAGCCCAGGTACACTTGGAACACGTTGTTGTACACTTTCGCGTCTTCAAAAATCTTGGTCAGGCCGAGGTTGTAGCGCGCGCCCAGGCGGGCGGGGCCGAGGCGGTATTCCAGTCCGCCCACGCCCGACAGGTCAAAGCTCTTGAAGCCGTTGTCGTTGATGTCGAGGTCTTTGTCGCCCGATACGACTTTAGTCAGCACCGAGGCCTGCGGGCCGATGTGGAAGCTGAAGGCGTCGGTGATGTTGCCCACGTAGAGCACCGGCACCGACAGATAGTCCAGTCGCAGGTTATCGACGCCGTCGGTGAACTTCGTGCCCTGGCGCGAGTACAGCGCTTCCACCTGAATGGAGGAGAAGTCGTTGAACCCGAACTGCCCGTAGAGGCCCGCGTGGAAGGTGTTGGAGCTGCTACGGCCCGAGCCGGCGTCGTCGCCGTACACGTTGGCCAGGTTGTAGCCGCCCTTCACGCCGAAGCCAGTGTTGCCCGATTCGGTGGTGGCGCCGCCGGTGTAGTCCTTCGACGATTGTGCGCCGCCCGGCGCTGCCTGGGCAAAAGCAGCCGGTGCAGAGGCCACGGCGAGCAGCAGAAACAGAAAAAGCTTTTTCATGAGTGAAAGAAAGGGGTAAGGGAAAGCAAAAGCTCGGGAAGATGACTATTCCCGCTTGCCCCTATACTTTACCGGGCCCAGAAAGTTGCCAAGCCAGGCCCGCAGAAGCAAAAAAATGGCCGCCCGGTGTACGGAGGCGGTCGCCGGGCCTTACCTTTGGGGCAGCGCCGCCCACCGGGCGGGCATATTCCGGGGTGTTAGCTCAGTTGGTTCAGAGCGCCACCCTGACACGGTGGAGGTCGATGGTTCGAGCCCATTACGCCTCACGGAAACCCTCATTGCGAATAGCGGTGAGGGTTTTTTAATGCAAAAAAGCCCGTCTGGTTAGCAGACGGGCTTTTTTCGTTCGCCGAGTGGCGGGGCTTATGCCGCGCCCAGCTTCTTTTTCAGGTTGGTGTCCAGCGCTTCCAGGAACTCCTCGGTGTAGAGGTAGTCGCGGCCGTGCTCCACCTTGTTGCCGTGGATGCAGACGGCCAGGTCCTTGGTCATCTTGCCGCTTTCCACGGTTTCGATGCACACTTGCTCCAGGGCGTGGCAGAAATTCACCAGCTCCTGATTGCCGTCGAGCTTGCCGCGGAACTCCAGGCCGCGCGTCCAGGCGAAGATGCTCGCGATGGGGTTGGTGCTGGTGGGCTTGCCCTTCTGGTGGTCGCGGTAGTGGCGCGTCACGGTGCCGTGGGCGGCTTCGGCCTCCATGGTGTTGCCGTCGGGCGTCACCAGCGTGGAGGTCATCAGGCCGAGCGAGCCGAAGCCCTGGGCCACGGTGTCGCTTTGCACGTCGCCGTCGTAGTTTTTGCAGGCCCACACGAAGTTGCCGTTCCATTTCAGGGCCGAGGCCACCATGTCGTCAATCAAACGGTGCTCGTAGGTGATGCCGGCGGCCTGGAACTTGGCCAGGTAGTCCTGCTCGTAAATCTCCTGGAAGATGTCCTTGAAGCGGCCGTCGTACTTCTTCAGAATGGTGTTTTTGGTGCTCAAATACAGCGGCCAGCCCTTCATCAGGGCCTGGTTGAAGCAGGCGTGGGCGAAGCCGCGGATGCTTTCGTCGGTGTTGTACATGGCCAGGGCCACGCCGTCGGACTTGAAGTTGAACACCTCAAACGACTGCGCCTCGCCGCCGTCTTCGGGCTGGAAGGTGATTGTGAGCTTGCCCTTGCCCTTGGTCACAAAGTCCGTCGCGCGGTACTGGTCGCCGAAGGCGTGGCGGCCGATGCAAATCGGAGCCGTCCAGTTGGGCACCAGGCGGGGCACGTTCTGCATCACAATGGGCTCGCGGAACACCGTGCCATCGAGGATGTTGCGGATGGTGCCGTTCGGCGACTTCCACATCTGCTTCAGGTTGAACTCCTTCACCCGCTCTTCGTCGGGGGTGATGGTAGCGCACTTGATACCCACGCCGTACTGCTTGATGGCGTTGGCCGCGTCGATGGTCACCTGGTCGTTGGTTTCGTCGCGGTACTCTATGCCCAGGTCGTAGTACTTGATGTCGAGGTCGAGGTAAGGCGTAATCAGCTTGTCCTTGATGAACTTCCAGATGATGCGCGTCATTTCGTCGCCATCGAGCTCCACTACGGGGTTGGCTACTTTGATTTTGGTCATGAACTTGGGAGGTGGTTGAGAAGAATTGGTGGTCTGCTGCCGCGCCGCTGCGCCGGGGCCGCCCGTCTGGCCCGGAAAGGGGCTTCAGCGGAAGGCAACGGCTTCTGACGCGACGCGACAGCACCCAAAGGTAGCAGCGCCCGCAGGCTCGTGCCCCCTGTTTGCCCCGAAATCACACAATGGTTTGTGTAGAATGAGGAGGCCCGCCGCCGGGCCAATGCGGTGCTTATTTTGTTGCCGCATGATGCTGCCCATTGCCTTCGCGCCCACCTACGCCCACCCGCTGCCCAGCGGCCACCGCTTTCCCATGCTCAAGTATGAGCTGCTGCCCGAGCAGCTCCTGCGCGAAGGCACGGCCACCGAAACCGACTTTTTCAGGCCCCAGCCGCCGCCCGATGCCGACGTGCTGCGGGTGCACGACGCCGACTACTACCAACGCCTGCGCCGGGGCCAGCTCACGCGGCAGGAGGAGCGGGCCACCGGCTTTCCGTGGTCGGGGGCGCTGTTCGAGCGCGAAGTCACCATCCTGGGCGGCACCATCGAGGGCGCCCGCCGCGCCCTGCAAACGGGCGTGGCGTTCAACATTGCGGGCGGCACGCACCACGCTTTCCGGGCACGGGGCGAGGGATTTTGTCTCCTCAACGACCAGGCCGCGGCCGCGGCCTGGCTGCTGGCCCACGTGCCTGCGGTGCGCCAAGTTCTCATTGTCGACCTCGACGTGCACCAGGGCAATGGCACGGCCGCCATTTTTCAGCACGAGCCGCGCGTGTTCACGTTCTCCATGCACGGCGCCCGCAACTACCCCGCCCGCAAGGAAACTTCCGACCTCGACCTGCCGCTGCCCGATGGCACCGACGACGCCACCTACCTCCGGCTGCTGGCCGACACGCTGCCGCGCCTCCTCGACGACGTGCAGCCCGATTTTGTGTTCTACCTCGCCGGCGTCGACGTGCTGGCCACCGACAAGCTGGGCTACCTCGCCCTCAGCCGCGACGGCTGCCGCCAGCGCGACGAATTCGTGCTTGGCCTTTGCCATCGCCACCGCTTGCCCGTGGTGACGTGCATGGGCGGCGGCTATTCCGAGCGCATCATCGACATCGTGGAAGCCCACGCCAACACGTTTCGCGTAGCGGCCGGGTTGTGGGGATGACGGCCGTCCGTGCTGCGTGCTGCCTGCCTATTTTAATAGCACCAGCTGCCAGCGGAAGGCCCAGCGCCAGCGCAGCTCGTAGCGCGTGATGCCGGCGCGCTGCAGCAGCGCGACCCAATCGGCGCGCCGGAACGCGCGGGCCACCGACAGCGGCGCATCGTGCCGCACCAGATACGAACCGCCCAATAGCCGCGTGAGCCACTTAATGCTGTGGTAGGCCAGCCAGTGCCGGTGCAGGTCGTTGATGACCACGGCCACGCCGGCTTGCTGCTGCCATTGCCGCAGCAGCGTCACCAGCTCCTCGTCGCTGAAATGGTGACAGAACAGGCTGCACGTGAGCACATCGTAGGGCTGCGCCTGAAATTCGGGCGAGAAAATGTCGAACTGCTGGTAACTGATTTCGGGGTAGTCCCGGCTTTTGGCGGCCGCGTAGTCCAGCATGAATTCGTTGGCGTCGATGCCCACAAGCTCCACCGGAAAGGCCTTTTTGCGGGCCCAGCGGGCTACCTGCCGCAGGGTATCGCCGCCGCCGCTGCCCAGGTCGGCCACGCGCAGGGGGCGCCCGTGGGGGAAGCGGGGCCGCAGGCGGTGCAGCGCGTTCAGCACCGGCTGATAGCCGCCCAGCCAAGTGTTGATGGTTTCGAGCTCGTCGAGGTTCTGGCGCAGGGCGTCGGTGGCCAGCGTCAGGTCGTCCATCAGTTCCGGACCGGAAGCGCGTTCTGCGAACATCTTCAATGAGCAGGGAACAGTTAGCAGGGAACAGTTAGCAGTTAGTAGTTAACAGTTTTGCTGCCCGGCTCATCTTTTCCTGTGGCAGGTGCGCCGCAGCATTTAGGTGCTCACTACTCACTGCTAACTGTTCCCTGCTAACTGCTAACTGCAACAGCATGGCCTCCATCGTCAGGCCCGGCCCGAAGGCAAAGCTGAGCACCGGCGCACCGTTGTCGGCGGGCGTGGCATGGGCCAGCACCTCGCGCAGCACAAACAGCACCGTGGCCGACGACATGTTGCCGTAGTCGCGCAGCACGCGGTAGGCGTGGCGGTTGTCGTCGCGCGTCAGGCCCAGCTCGGTTTCGATGGTTTCGAGAATTTTGCGTCCGCCGGGATGGATGGCGAAGTGGCGCACGTCGCCGAGCTGCACGGGCAGGCTGTTCAGCAGCCCGTCGGTCAGGCTGCGGATGCCGCGCTGAATGAGTTTGGGCACGTAGCTGCTCAGCGTCATCTCAAACCCGAAGTCGTTGATGTGCCAGGCCATGTCGTCGTGCCCGTCGGGTTCCAGCCCGCAGTGGAAGGCTTGCAGCGCCAGGCTAGGCGCCTCGTTGGGCAGCGGCCGGGCCTGCACCAGGCAGGCCGCCGCGCCGTCGCCAAACAGGGCGTTGCTCACCAGGTGGTCTTCCTCCGGGCTTTTCTGGAAATGCAGCGTGCACAGCTCCACGCTCACGATGAGCACGCGGGCCTGGGCATCGGCCAGGCAAAAGGCATCGGCCAGCTTCACGGCGTTCACGGCGGCGTAGCAGCCCATGAAGTTCACGCAGGTGCGGCGCACGTCGGGCCGCAGGCCGAGGGCCTGCACCAGCTCAATGTCCAGTCCCGGGGCGTACATGCCCGTGCAGCTCACCGTGACGAGGTGGGTAATGCTGCCCAAGTTCACATCGGGTACCTGACTCAGGGAGTTGCGCACGGCTTCCACGGCCAGGGGCAGGGCCTCGCGGCGGTACGCGGCCATGCGCTGGCCCACGCTCGGGAACGGCTCCAGGTCGGGCGTGTTGGGGAAAAAGGTGTACTCGCCGTTGGCCCGGCCGTAGTCGGGCAGCACCGAATAGCGGTGCTCGATGCCCGACACGCGGTACAGCGCCCGCAGCTTGCGCGTGTCGGCTTCGCCAAAGCCCAGCGCCTGCGCCATAAATTCCGCAATCTGCGGCTGAGCAATGCGATGAACGGGGTTGGCCGTGCCAATGGCACCTAAATAACTCGGCATTCGGGAAAGGAATTACGGGCGAAAGAGCAGGAGCAAGGCCGGCGCCCGGGCCCTGCCCCGGCATCGACTCGCCCTATTTACGGGATAACAACCGGTTTTGCGCCGGGCCGGGCCAAAATCGGGCTAATAACTTTTTGGCGTGGGGCGGCCGGTCCTAAAATTCCTGGCCATGGGTGCGCCGCATCAGCGCCTGCACAGCGCCCGGCCAGTGGCGCAGGCCGCCCACCACCAGCTCGCTCAGCACCGGCCCGCCAAACAGGCGCTGCACCGCGCGCCCCACCCGCAGCCGCGCGCCAAACTGGGCCTGCCAGGCCCGGGCATAGGCCGCCTCCATGGCCGGGCGGGTGGTGGTGTGGGCAAGAAAGCCGTGCGCCGCCGCTGCTGCCAGCGCCGCGCCGTGCAGGGCCATGGCCATGCCGTTGCCGCACAAGGGCGTGATGAGGCCCGCCGCGTCGCCCACCATCAGGATGTGCTGCTCCACCGGCTGCTTGGGCGCAAACGAAATCTCGTTGATGACTTCCGGCTGCGGATACAGCACCTCGGCCGTGTCCAGAATCTCGCGCAGGCGCGGGTTGCGGGCCAGCACCGCGGCTTCCATGGCCGGAATGGTGCCGTGGCGCCGCAGGTTTTCGCGGGTGGTGAGGTAGCAAAAGCACAGCTTGTCTTCCTCGATGGCCGAGATGCCCGCGTAGCCGTCGGCAAAGTTGTGCAGAGCAATCACGTCGCGCGCAAAGCCCGGCAGGCGCAAGTGGTATTTCACCCCCAGGTAGGGCGAGCGCTGCGCAAAAAAGCCGCGTTGCAGCTGCCGGTCGAGGTTGGCGCGCTTGCCGTAGGTGCCCAGCACCACGCGGGCCGTGAGCTGGCGGCCATCGGCCAGGGCCACGCGGTGCTGGTCGGTGGCGGCTTCGTAGGCCACGTCGGTCACCGTGCTTTTCAGGTAGAACTCGACGCCGCGCGCTTGCGCTGTCTGGTAGAGGAAGTCGTCGAGCCGGTAGCGGCTCACCCCAAAGCCGCCCAAATCGAGCGGCGCCGTGAGCGTGCGCCCGCCCGGCGACGACAACTCAAACCGCCCGATGGCCGCCGGCGCCAACGCGGCCGGGTCGGCCCCGAGGCGGCGCAGGTAGGGGAGCACTTCGTTGCTCACGTACTCGCCGCACACCTTGTGGAAGGGGTAGTGCTTGCGTTCCACCACCGCCACGCGGTGGCCGCGGGCGGCCAGGTCCAGGGCCGCCGCCAAACCGGCTAAGCCGCCGCCAATCAAGAGAATATCCACCTAATTGGTCGGTAAAATGAGAACAATGAAAGCGAAATTACCGTAATTCATCGAGGTTTCTGTATATACGCGTGGCCCTAAAGGGATGGCCGCCGTATCTTTGTCAACTAAAATTTCCCCTTTTCGTTACGCTAGTACCACACGCGCTTCCTTTCCCACCTTAAGTTTACTATGATGCAACGCTACTTTCTACCTCTATTGCTGTGTATGTGTTTGTGCTTCGGCCTAGCTCCGGCACTCCGCCTGCCCGCCGCCTCGGCCGCCGTGCTGAGCCGCCCCGGCCAGCAAGGCGCTAAACCCGGCAACGACGAGAAAACCCTGGTGGTGTACCCCAACCCCAGCACCGGCATCGTGCACCTCACCATCAACAACCTGCAGGGCAAAAAGGTGGAGTTGAGCGTACTCAACGTCATCGGCTCGGTGATGTACCGCGAAACCCTCACGGAACTGAACGACCGGTACACCAAAATGCTCGACCTGAGCAAATTCGCCAACGGCCTCTACTACGTGCGCCTCGAATCCGACAACACCAGCCAGATGTGCAAGCTTGTTATTCGCTAATCTGGTCTTCGCTCTGTAGCCAGACACAAAAAAAGCAGCCCGTAAGGCTGCTTTTTTTGTGTCTGGCTACAGGAGACTATTTCACCCGCACCGGTTCCGGGGCGAGCATCTCCTTCACGTTGTTCACGGTGCTATAGGCCATAATGGCCGTGAGTACCAACAGGCCGAGCATGAAGATAAACATGATACTAAGGTGAATTCGGGTGGAAAATGGGCGGCCCGGTCAGGGAGCCGCCGCTGAGGTATTCAACCCCGAAATGCCGAAGCGGGTTTCAATAAGATTTCGGCTTTTGCTTCACGCCTGCTCCGGAAACTCGGTGCGCAGCGCGGCCATCACCTCTTCGGTCACGGCGCGTACCTGGGCCACTTTCTGAGCCGCTGCCGCCGGCTCGGGGGCATTTTCGCCGTAGGCTTCTATTTCGCGGATGACCTGACGCAGGCTTTCCACGCCCAGCCCGTCGAGGGAGCTTTTGAGGTGGTGGGCGGCGTCACCCACGGCTTCCCAGTCGGGCTTGGTCAGGGCCTCGTCGAGGGCGGTGAGGATGGCCGGCGTGGTTTCGATGAACGCCCAGGCCAAGCGGCGCACAATGGCTTCGTCGTGGCGCACCAGCTGGCGCACGTTGCTCAAGTCGTAGAGGGGAGCTGCAGAGGGCATGGAAAATAGAGGTTGATGAGGTGAGGCAGGTTCGGGGGCGGGGCGGTGCCGGGCCAGTACTTCCTGCATGGTTTCGAGGAGTTGTTCTTCGCGGTAGGGCTTGGCCAAGTAGCCGGCAAAGCCCGTGGCTTTGAGGCGCTCGGCCTCGCCGGCCTGGGCGCGGGCCGTGAGGGCGATGATGGGCGTGGCGGCCCGGGTGGCGTCGGGGTGGGCGCGCAGGGCGCGGGCGGCGGTTTCGCCGTCCATGCCCGGCATCTGAATGTCCATGAGCACGAGGTCGAAGGGCCGGTGCTCAAACAGCTGAATGGCCGCCAGGCCGCTAGCGGCGGTGGTCACCTGCCAGCCCCAGTTGCGCAGCACGGTTTCGGCCAGCAGGCTGTTCACCATGTTGTCTTCCACCAGCAGGATGCGGCCGGCCACCGTTTCGGCGGGCGGCGCGGCGGGGGCCTGTTCTGGCTCGGGCGCTGCCGCCAGCACCGGCTGAAAGGGCAGTGTGAAGGCGAAGGTGCTGCCCTGGCCCAGCTCGCTGCACACGCGCAGGGTGCCGCCCATGAGGCGCACCAACCCCTCCGAAATGCTGAGCCCCAGGCCCGAACCGCCGTATTCGCGGTCGGTGCTGGCCGTGGCCTGCGTGAAGGGCTCAAACACTTTCTCGAGGGTTTCGGGCGCTATGCCCACGCCCGTGTCGCTCACCGCGAACTGCAGCCACACGGTGCCCACGGGGGCGGCGTGCAGGCTCGGGCCGGGCACCGTTCGGCAGCGCAGCCGCACCTGCCCTTCCTCAGTAAACTTAAGGGCGTTGCTGACCAGGTTGAGCAGCACCTGGCGCAGCCGGTGGGCGTCGCCCAGCACCTGGGGCAGGTGGGCGGGCTTGTCGAGGCGCAGGCGCAGGCCCTTTTCGCGGGCCCGGGGCCGCAGCAGCGCCGCGCAGCCGGTCAGGAGCTCGTCGGGGTCGAAGGGCGTGCGCTCGGCGCGCAGCTTGCCAGCGCCCAGGCGGGCGGTGGTTAGCACGTCGTTCAGCACGTTCAGCAAGTGCTCGGCCGATTCGGCCAGCAGGCGCAGGTAGTCGTGCTGGCTGCGGCTGAGCGTGGTTTTCGACAACACCCCGGTCAGGCCCAGAATGCCGTGCAGCGGCGTCCGAATCTCGTGGCTCATGTTGGCCAGAAAGTCCTGTTTGGCCTGGGCGTCTACCTGGGCTTCGCCAATGGCCTGCTCCAGGGCCTGCTGCGTGCGCTTGAGCTCGCTGATGTCGCTGTCGACGCCCAGCACCTGGGCCGTGCCGTCGGCGCGCTCAAACAGGCGCTTCACGCTGCTGAACCACGACACCGTGCCGTCCGGATAGGTGTACGATTCCTCCAGGATGAGGTCTTCGCCGGTGGCCAGCACCTGGCGGTCCTGCTCCTGGTAGCGAGCCAGCTCGGCGGTGGTCACGGCGGGCACGCCAGCCGCCCCAAACCGCACCAGCTCGTCGGGCGTCAGCCCATACAGCGCGGCCAGGGCGCGGTTGGCCAGCAAGTAGTTGCCGTGCCCGTCTTTGAGGTAGATGGGGTGGGGCAGGGCGTCTATTACCTGCCGGAACAGGCGGTGCTGCTCGGCCAGCCGCTCGCCGGCCGCGCGGCGGTGGGCGTCGGTGGCGCGCCGGTCGGTGATGTCTTCGGCCACGCCAATAATGCTCGTGACGGTGCCGTCGGCATCGCGGGCAAAGGGCGTGTGGCTGCTGCGCAGCCAGCGCAGGGAGCCGTTGCGGTGGCGGGCGGAAAATTCCAGGGTCAGCACTTCGCCCTGGGGCAGGCGGGCCACGGCGGCCCAGTGCTCGCGCAGGCGCTGCTGGGCCTCGGGGGGCATCAGGCCGGGCAGCAGGGCGCCGTCGGGGAAAGCCAGCAGTTCTTCGCTGGTGTAGCCCAGCACCAGCTCAATGCGGCGGTTGGAGTAGGTGTTGCGCTCCAGGCGCAGGTCGTAGATGTAAATCAGGTTGGGCACCAGGTCCACCACTTGGCGCAGCAGGTGGCGGTTGTGGCGCAGCTCTTCCACCGCGGCGCGGTGGCGGCTCACGTCTTCGGCGCTGCCCATCAGCTCGCGCACCTGCCCGTCGGGCGTCCAGGCGCTGGCGCGCACCCGGATGCGGAGCCAGCGCCAGTCGCCGTCGCGGTGGCGCACGCGGCAGTCCCAAGTCAGGTCACGGTCCTGGTCGAGCAGCACGTTCAGGTTGGTGCTCTGCACACGAGCCAGCGAAATGGGGTGCAGCATGTTGGGCCCCAGCAGGTGTCCCTGGCTCACCAGGTCGCGGGGCGTGAAGCCGAGCACGGTTTCGCAGTGGCGGTTGCAGTGCAGCAGCTGGCGGCGCTGGGCGTCGTAGCTGAACAGGATGAGCGGGACCTTGTCGGCCAGCCCATTGCCAAAGAGGGGCGCCTCGGGCACCGGCCGGTGGGGGCTCTCCGAATGGGTTTCTCGCGCCACCGCGCGCCGCGCGGCCGGTACCGGGGCGCGGCGGGCCAGGCGAGGAGAACGGGAGCGGCGCATCATCGGAATAGCAGAAGAAAACGGGGCCAACGGAACGGCAAAGTACGATACGGGCGGCACGCCCGTCGGCTAGCTCACGCGCAGCTCCTGTTGCTGAATCATGCGGTAAATGGTGGACTTGCCGATGTGCAGGCGCGCCGCCACCGCCAGCACGTCGCCGTCCATCTCGTCGAGGCAGCTTTGCACGATGGCCGTGGTTTGCTCGCGCAGCGAGAGCTGGCTGCCGGGCCCGATGGTGGTGGCCCGCCCGGCGCGCAGGGGCAGGTCGTCGCCGTCAATCAGATCGCCGTCGGCCAGCACGGTGGCCAGCTCGACCACGGCCTTCAGTTCGCGCACGTTGCCGGGAAACGGGTGGGCGCGCAGCCGCTCGCGGGCGTCGTCGGTGAGTTGGCGCGGCGGCAGGTTGTTCTGGTAGCAAAAGTCGCGCACAAACACTTCGGCCAGCAGCAGCACGTCGGCGCCGCGCTGGCGCAGCGGCGGCAGCGCAATGGGCAGGCCCAGCAGGCGGTAGTACAGGTCTTCGCGGAAGCGGCCGGCCTGCACTTCGGCCAGCAGGTCGCGGTGCGTGGCCACTATCAGGCGCACGTCGAAGGCAATGGCCTGGTTGCCGCCCACGCGCGTCACTTCCCGCTCCTGCAGCACGCGCAGCAGCTTGGCCTGCAGGCTGAGGTCCAGGTCGGCAATTTCGTCCAGAAACAAGGTGCCGCCGTTGGCTTCTTCGAGGCGGCCCACGCGGCGGGCCACGGCCCCCGTGAAGGCCCCTTTTTCATGGCCAAACAGCTCGCTCTCCACCAGCTCGCGCGGGATGGCCGCCATATTAACGGCCACGAACGGCAAGGTGGCCCGGCTCGATTGGAAGTGAATGGCCTTGGCCACCAGCTCCTTGCCGGTGCCGGTTTCGCCGCTTACGCTCACGGTAATGGTGGTGCGGGCAGCTTTGGCAATGAGCGTTTGCACGTGCTGCATGGTGGGGTGCTCGCCCAGAATGGGCTGCCCGGCGCCGTAGCGCGCGCCTATTTGCCGGCGCAGCTGGTTGTTTTCGCGGCGCAGGCGGGCCTGCTGCTCCACCTTGCCCACAATGTTCCAAAGGCGGTCGAGGGTGTTTTCGTCCTTCACCAAGTAGTCGTAAGCGCCTTGGCGGAGCATGCTAACGGCCGTGCCCACGTCTTCCTGCCCCGAAATGACGAGGACTTCCACGCCGGGCAGCCGTTCCTTTATCTGGCGCAGCACTTGCTCGCCCTTGGCGTCGGGCAGGGAATAGTCGAGGGTGATAAAATCGGGCTGTTCTCCCAGTTGCTCGAGGCAGGCCTTGGCCGTAGCAAAGCGGTGCACACTGTGGTTGGGGTTCTGGCCCAGGCGGTGCACCAGCAGCTCGCCGTACCACTCGTTGTCTTCCACCACGAAAATCTTAAACGGTAGAGTAGGCATCATAGAAGAGAGAAAGTGTGAAACAAGCAAGGCTTGGCTGCTGCCTGGCTAAGCACTTAAGCAAAGCAGAAGCTTTCCTGTACGGACGGCATTGGAAAAGTTATATTGCAAAAATAAGCCGAAATTAACATTCTTGTTAAAATAACTGACAAAATGAGGCATATACGAAGTGAAATGACTGCCGGATTGCGCATGATTTTTTCTTGTATTCTAGTTTTAGGAACAAAATCCCAAATTGAGACAAGCGCAAAGCAAGCCAAAAAAACTATGTAGTTGATACTTAGGCAGAGAGTACGGAAGCGGCTTGATGGCCGCGGAATTGCATGAAATGGAGCGGCAGGGTGCCAAACTTTCAAATATTTTCTACGACTATCATGCAATTCTTTACTCCCACTGCTACATCGTTGGTCCGGTTGCGGACGTGGTTGCTGGCCGCCCTAGTCTTATCACTGGGCACAGGCGCGGCGCTGGCTTCCCCGTCGCCAGCTTACTCGACTTCCAACGTCTACTCAAACTACACCCCTTACCAAAAGACTTTTCTGGGGGTGGAAAGCGGAGTGCAAAACCCCGGGTTTGCCGCCGACGCGGACCTAACCAATTACGCCGTTCTCAACACTTTCCTCAGCGTGGCCTCGACGGCCAGCATCCGGCTGGGGCTGAGTGGGACCGGCGGTGCAGCGGGCGACCGCGCCGGCGTGCTGGTGAGCAACGCCACGACGTCTTCCAACCTGCTCAACCTGAGCCTGGTGAACGTGATTACCCTCTCTACCTATGACGGCGCGCAGTGGAGGGAGTCGTGGTTGGTATCGGCCGAAGTGGCGCGCGACTTGCTGCTGGGCAGCACGCGGCCCACGCAACTGGAGTTTGTGGCCAAGGCGCCGTTTACGCACGTGCAGCTTGAAGTAGGTGGCCTGGCCTCGGTGTCGTTCAAGCTCAACGTTCACTACGCCTACGCTGTGCCGTCGTTGGTACAGCCGCAGGCCAAGGGGGCGTTGTCGCAGTTCACCGCCAGCGGCGCGGCCCTGTCGCAATACTACGGCGCGGGCACTTCGAATGCGGGCGTGATTAGCGCCTGCGTGGGGGCCGGGGTGAGCAACCCCGAGCGGGCCGTCGACAACGACCTAACCAACTACGCCACCTTCAACAGCCTGGCCACCGTGTCGTGCCCGGCGGCGTTGTCGGTGAAGCTGGCCAGCAACCTCGACGCCCCGGGCGGCTACTACGCCGGCTTTGTGATTGGCAACGACGACCTGCTGGACCTGAGCATCTTGTCGGGCCTGCGCCTGAGCACCTACCGCGACGGCCTCCCCACCGGCGAAACCGCCACCGGCGCCGAGCTGCTGGAACTGCACGCGCTGCCCGACGGCAAATACCAGGTGAGCTTCCGCACCAAGCTGCCCTTCGATGAGGTGAAGATTGAGCGCATCGGCCTGGTGTCGGTGCTTGATGACCTGAAGCTGTATTACGGCTTTGGCGTCGAGCCCCGCGCCTTTGAGGGCACCACGCACGTGCAGTCGGACTT
This sequence comes from Hymenobacter armeniacus, assembly GCF_014699055.1. Lineage (GTDB taxonomy): Bacteria > Bacteroidota > Bacteroidia > Cytophagales > Hymenobacteraceae > Hymenobacter > Hymenobacter armeniacus. The sequence goes on along the minus strand of NZ_JACXAC010000006.1, from coordinate 552,496 downwards.
TCCGGTGGGCCAGACGGCTGGCAAATACGCCACCAACACCACTGGCATCTGCGTTCTCGGGCCCTGCGGCGTGACCAACCCGCAAGGCGCGGCCGACAACGACCCCAGCACGGTGGCCACCATGAACATCCCCACCGGCCTGCTCACCACCGCCGAGCTGAAGCTGGCCCTGAACGGCACCGGCACCGCCGGCAACCGCGCCGGCATGGTGGTGGGCAACGGCACCGGCCTGCTCGACGCCACGCTGCTCGACCAACTGACCCTGACTACCTACGACGCCGACGGCAAGGTGCTCGAAAGCGCCTCGGGCAGCTCCTTGCTCTCCCTGACCTTGCTGCCCGACGGCCGCCAGGAAATTTCCTTCCTCACCACCCGTCCCTTCGCGTCGGTGCAAATCACCGCCTCGGCTGGCGCCTCGGCACTCACCAGCTTTCCCATCCACTACGCCTTCGCCGACGACAAAACCGGCGGCATCCCGTCCATCATCACGCCGCTGCCGGTGCAGCTGACGTCCTTCGGCGCCAAGTGGGCCAACAACGGCGCCGACGTAGCCTGGACCACGGCTTCGGAGAAAAACAGCAGCCACTTTGTGGTGGAGCGCTCCACCGGCGTCGACGTGCCGTTTGCGGCCGTGGGCCGGGTAGACGCTGCCGGCAGCAGCACCCGCAGCCTGAGCTACAAGCTGCGCGATGCCGAAGCCGGCGCCCTGGGCGTGGCCGTGGTGTACTACCGCCTGCGCCAGGTAGACTACGACGGCAGCAGCACGCTGTCTTCCATCGTGTCGGTGGCCGTCGGCAAGTCGGCCGCGGCGGCCCCGCAACTTGAAGTATACCCCAACCCTGCCACCGATGCCCGCGCTGTGCTGGTGCACTGCCCCAACCTGCCCGCCACGGGCGGCGTGGTGCAGGCCTACTCACAGCTGGGCCAACTGGTGGGCCAAGTGGCCGTGCCCAACGCCGCTGCCAACGTGGCCATGCCGGCCCTCGCGCCCGGCCTCTACCACGTGGTGCTGCGCGGCGCCGCCGGCCAAGCGCTGGCCACCCAGCGGCTGGTAGTCGGGGCTCGCTAATCACACCTGACCTTTCTGCAAAAAAGCCCTGCCGATTCGTATCGGCAGGGCTTTTGAATTGAAAAGAGCACCGTTGCGGGCTATTGCGCGGCGCTGCGGAGCAGGCGCACGGCCGGGCCCCCATCGGCAGGGCGGGCGAGGTAGAGGCCGGCGGGCAGCTCGGCGGCGGGCAGCCAGCGCACCGAGCCGTCGGGCTGGCTGCGCACGGTGGCCACGGCGCGGCCCAACTGGTCGCAGATGGTGAGGGTTTGGGCGCCGGGCGTGCTCAGCTGGAAGCGCACTTCCTGGGTGAACGGCGTGGGGTAGGCGGTGGGGTGCGGCGCCGCGGCGGTGCGGGTGGCCAGCGGCCCGCTGGCCGACACCCGGAAGGTGAGCAGCTGCGTCTCGCTGCCTTTGATGGGGCAGGCGTCGTCTTCGGCCGTCACGGCCACGCGGTACAGGCCGGGCGTGGTGTTCAGCGGCGGGGTGAACGTGAGGCGGGCCTGGCCGTTGCCGAGGTTTTGCAGCGTGGTGCCAGGCATGGCATTGTAATCCAGGGTAAGGGTGAGGGTCTGGCCGGCGTTGCGGTCGGTGGCCGTTATCAGCACCGAAACCGGTTCGCCGGCGAGGGCCGGGATGACCTGGCTCAGCGTCTGCGTGGTGGTGCGGGTGCCGTTTTGCACCGTGAGCAGCGGGCTCACCACGGGCAGCAGGTTGGTGCCGCAATCGTATACCATGAAGTACAGCTCGCGGCGCGTGGTGCCAATGAGCACATAGCTGCCGTTGAGGCGCCGGTACTCGCTGATTTTAACGGCCGCCGCGTATTTGTTGACCCCGGTGGCCGGGAGCGCCGTGCTGTTGTAGGAGCCGGGCTGCAGGCTGATGGAGCCCGTGCGCGCGTCGAAGCGGAAGCGGGGGTTTACGCCGGATTTTTGCGGGCAGGTACCCACGGTGTCCATGTCCACCGCAATCGGTAGCGTGGCGCTGTAGTTGCCGATGGGCATGGGCTGATACACGCACAAGGGGTTGCTGCTGAGCACGGTAGGGGTAGAGGCCGGGTAGGGACTGAACGTGATGGGCGTGTTGCAAGCCTCCAGGGGCGTTTCGAGCGAGTACACCAGCGAGTCGCCGTCGGGGTCGAAGGCGTTGTTGCTGAGGGTGGAAAGGCGGTGCACCGGCACAAAGAAGGCCGGCTGCACGCTGCTCACCGGCGAGCTGTTGGCGATGGCCAGGCCGGTGGTGCCGGGCCCGGGCACCAGGTTGCTCAGCGTGGCCTCGAAGTAGAGGTCGCCGGGGTTGGCAATGTTGGCGGTGGCGGGGCGGGCGTTCTGGAAGGTGCTGAGCACCCAGCGCGCGGCCGGCGGCAGGGTCACGGTGGCGGTGTAAGTGAAGGCTTCGGTGTTGGTGATGGTGCTGTTGCACACGCCGTTCAGCGTGGCGCAATACTGCCGGGCCGCCACCCCGGGCCCCACCTGCACAAACGGCGCCGTGACGGTGGCCGCGGTGTTGCACCCGCCCGAGCGGCATTCCAGCGTGAAGGGCGACAGCGTGATGCCGGAACAGTCGCGGTAGATGTGCAGCGTGACGAGGTAGCGGTTGTTGCCCAGCGCGGCGTAGGTGAGGTCGCCGCCCTGCATGTGGCTGGCGGCCGCCGGCCGGGCCCACAGCAGCCCAATGAGGACCAGAGCCCAAGAATACCGTAGCATTTTATGCATATGAAAAAGGAAAAAGGGTGAAAGGAATGAGTGCCAAGGGGCTGCGCCCAGTCGCAATGGGCTAGCACCTCAACGTTATTATTTTGCAATAATGAAGGATTTATATCCTCAAACATCATTCCAAAAAAGCTGAGTATCAAGGCCAAAATCTTGTGGGTGCGGCCCCTCGGATAATGATAACCGAGACGTAACATTGCGGCGGTGGCCCCGCAATGCCGGTGTCGGAATTTTGTGGGCACCATTCACCATCTCATCCCACCATCTTTTTATGAAGCAAAACTTTTTACGCATGGGCAGCATGGCGCTGCTCGCGGCCCTGGCGGTTTCGTGTTCGCGCGATGCACAGGTGGCTCCGGCCGCTGGTCCTACCGCAGCCGTGGTGAACCAGGACGCCACCCGCGACAGCAACCTGGCCATGGGCAACCCCAGCGGGGCCGTGACCGACGCCACCAACTACCCCAACAACTACCTGATGACCAAAACCCAGTACAGCCTGTCGTATAGCCGCGACAAGGGCAAGCCGAACTGGGTGAGCTGGCACCTGAGCAGCGCCTGGCTGGGCAGCACCCCCCGCCAGGACAACTTCGCCTCCGACGCCACGCTGCCCAGCACTTGGTTTCACGCCACCAGCAGCAGCTACACCGGCTCGGGCTTCGACCGCGGCCACAACTGCCCCTCGGCCGACCGTACGGGCTCGGTGGCCGACAACTCGGCCACGTTCCTCATGACCAACATGATGCCCCAGGCCGCCAACAACAACCAGCAAACCTGGGCCAACCTCGAAAACTACGAGCGCACCCTCGTGAGCCAAGGCTACGAACTCTACGTCATCTGCGGCAGCTACGGCAGCGGCGGCACCGGCGTGAACGGCTACGCCACCACCATTGCGAGCGGCAAAATCACGGTGCCGGCCCGCTGCTGGAAAGTCGTGGTGGTATTGCCCGAAGGCAGCTCCGATGCCAGCCGCGTCACCACCAGCACGCGCATCATCGCCATCGACACGCCCAACACCACCAGCATCAGCTCCAGCTGGGGCAGCTACCGCACCACGGTCGACGCCATTGAGCAGGCCACCGGCTACAACATTCTCTCGGCCGTGAACAGCACGGTGCAGGCCACCATCGAGTCGCGCGTGGACACCGGCCCCACGAGCTGATAGCGCGCTCGACTACCGGGTACGGCTTCCGCCTCACCAACACACCGGAAAGCCGTCCGGCAACAGAAAAGGCCATGCAATACCTTGTATTGCATGGCCTTTTCTGTTGCCGGACGGGAGGAATGCTTTGCAGCTTTCTGCACGCGAAAGCTAAAGGTACGGCGGCTTGTGGCTGCAAAGCAATGCGTTACGAAGTAGCAAGTTTTTTTTAAAGTGAAAAAAACAGTCCGAAATATCCGCTGATTAGCCAGTTAGGGCGAAAACGCCGGCTGAAAATTTTCGCACAATTTAAAGTTAACATTACCTGAGGTTGGCCGGGTGTAATGCTTTCTTAATTTTGCATCGTGCTTCACCCCAAACACCCGTTGATGAAGCGCGGGACCTTGCTCAGCAGCAGCCCGCGAGAAGACCGGAAGGTCTGCGCTGCCATCGGTTTCCACGATTTTTCTGCTGGTATTGCCGCTGTTTTTTTGGGTTATTGCCCCGTTACCGTTTCGGATTCCGAAACGGTTTTTTTATGCACGTCTGGTTTGGATAGATAAGGTATTCCGGCGCTTCGGCGCTGTTCCCTCACTCATTAAATGCAAGCGGCTCGGCCCGCGGTCGGCATCCGGCCCGACAACCGCCAACGAGCCGTCGATAACTACAAGAAGCATGAAACTCGGCGCCATTACGTTACAAAATCCGGTGTGCCTGGCCACCGCTCCCTGGGACCTGGCCGGGGACGGTTGCGAGCACCTGGGCGCGATTTTTACCAAAACCGTGACCATGGAGCCCCGCCCGGGCCTGCCCGGCGACGAAGGTATCCTGCAAGTGGCCGACCAAACCCTGCTCAACCGCACCGACATCCGCACCGAAGGCGCCGAAGGGCTGGTGCAGGAGCACCTGCCGCGGCTGCGCCGCTTCGGCGTGCCGGTGTTTGTGAGCGTGACCGCGCCGGGCGTGCCGGGCTTCCGCAAAATTGCGCGCTACCTGCAGCGCGAAGCCGGCGAGCAGATTGCCGGCCTCGAAGTGTACATCACGGCGCCGCACTCCGGCGCGGGCCCCGACATCACGGCCCGCTACGTGCGCGAAGCCACCGAGGCCGTGCGCAACGAGCTGCGTCCCGACGCGGCCGTGATAGTGAAGCTGCCGCCGTGGCCCGACCACATCCGGGGCCTGGCCCTGGGCGCCCAGGAAGGCGGCGCCACCGCGCTGGCCGCCACCAACACCCTGAAAGTGCTGCACCTGCCCGCCGACTCCGGCGCCGCGCCCCTGGTGGGCGGCCTCTCGGGCGAGGCGCTGCGGCCGCTGGCCCTGCGCTGCGTGTGGGAGCTGGCCAACGACGCCAACCTGCACCTGCCCATCTTCGGCACGGGCGGCATTTTCACGCTGCGCGACGTGCAGGACTACCTGCGCGTGGGCGCCCAGGCCGTGCAGGTGGCCAGCGGCGAATGGCTCTCGCCGGGCCTCACGGCGCGGCTCGCGGCCGAGGTGGCGAAAATGGCCCCCGCAACTCGATAAACTGCTTCACACCCTCCCTCCCAAAATTCCCACAACCGACCACGCCGCCATGCAAAAGCTCATCACCCGTGTTCAGACTGCTAATTCCCTGCTGTGCGTGGGCCTCGACCCCACGGGCGACGATGCCGCCGTGGCGCAGCGCATGCACGAAGTAATAACCGAGACGGCCGCCTACGCGGCCGCCTTCAAGCCCAATCTGGCCTTCTTTCTGAGCCGTGAAAACGGAGTGGCCCTGCTCCAGCAAACCGTGCGCAGCATCCCCACGGACATCCCCGTGATTCTGGATGGCAAATTCGGCGACATCGCCAACACCGCCGAGCAGTACGCCCGCTTCGCCTACGACGTGGTGGGCGCCGACGGCGTGACCGTGAACCCCTACATGGGCGACGACACCATCCGGCCCTTTGCCCGGCCCGGCAAAGTAGTATTCTCCCTGGCCAAAACCTCCAACAAGCCCGTGCACGGCCTGCAGGACGCGGCCATGACGCGGGGCGGCTCCATCAGCGACTGGGCTGCCCGCCTGGCCCGCCTGATGGACGAGGAGCTGACCGAGTCGACGGTGGGCCTGGTGGTGGGCGCTACGGAGCCCGCCACCGTGGCCAAGCTCCGCGCCGCCTGCCCCGAGCAATGGTTCCTGGTGCCGGGCATTGGCGCGCAGGGCGGCGACTTGTCGGCCACCCTGCGGGCGGGTCTGCGCAAAGACGGCAGCGGCCTGCTGATAAACTCGTCGCGGGGCATTTGGCAGGCCAAAGACGCCGGTGCCGCCGCCCGCGAACTGCAAGAAGAAATCAACCACTACCGGGCCGTGACGAGCCCGCAACCCGCCTAACCCCAAAGCCGCTTCACCGCGGCTTTTTGCGTTTTTACCTCTCCTCAGCCAATGACTTCACCCCCCGACAACCCGCTTTCCGCCATTGCCCTCGACGCCGAGCTGCTGGAGCAGCAGCTGCGGCAGGAAGACGCCCTGCTGCGCGGGCACTTCCGGCTGTCGTCGGGCCTGCACTCCGATACCTACGTGCAGTGCGCCCGCTTCCTGCGCCGCCCCGACCTGGCCGCCCCGGCCGCGGCCTCGCTGGCCGGCCAGATTCAGGCCGCCGACCTGCAGCCCGACGTGGTGGTGGGCCCGGCCATGGGCGGCGTGGTGATAGGCTACGAGCTGGCCCGGCAGCTGGGCGTGCCCGGCATCTTCACCGAGCGCGACGCCGAGGGGCAGATGACCCTGCGCCGCGGCTTTGCGGTGGCCCCGGGCGAGAAAGTCATCATTGCCGAAGACGTGGTGACCACCGGCAAAAGCACACTGGAAGTGGCCCGCGTGCTGCGCGAGCTGGGCGCCGAGGTGCTGGGCGTGGCCTCGCTCATCGACCGCACCGGCGGCACCGGCGGGCTCGACTTTCCGCACTTTGCGCTGCTCTCGGTGCAAGCGGCCACCTACCAGCCCGATGCCTGCCCGCTCTGTGCCGCCGGCGTGCCGGTGGTGAAGCCGGGCAGCCGGCCGGAGAAAGCGTTTTAGTTGCGAGCAATAATAAGAACGTCATGCTGAGTATTCTGCGAATCAAGCAGAGACCAAAGCATCTCTCCCGCTTCGTTGCAATAGAGAAGGTTTACTAATGAAGTAGAGATGCTTCGGCTCCGCTGCGCTGCGCTCAGCATGACGTCGTCTCTCTGACATTCTGAATAGCATCAATGTCCGACAACACCGCCCAAAGCACCCACACCATTCAGCTCACGCTGAAACCCGGCCAGCACGACGGCGACGGCCAGCGCGTGGCCGAAGCCGCCGCCCGCCACCTGGGCCTGCGCACCGGCCGCGTGCGCAGCGCCGCCCTCTACACGGTGCGCTACCCCCTCAGCGAAACCCAGCTGCGGGACTTCGCCACCCGCTGCCTCGCCGACCCGGTGCTGCATGAGGTGCGCTTGAACGAGTTGAGCGGCGCCGATGGCTACGCCACTTACATCCTGGAGGCCCGCCGCCCTGGCGTGACCGACGACGAAGGCACCTCGGCCCAAAACGCCCTGGCCGACCTGCTGAACGAGCCGCTGGACGTGCACACCCAGCACATCTTCAGCAAGAAGCTCTACCTGCTCGAAAACGACCTACCGGCCGACGACCTGCGCCGCATTGCCGAAGAGCTGCTCGGCAACAAGCTCATCAACTGGCTGGAAGTGGGCCGCGTGGCCGATGGCATCCGCGACTACACGCCGCGCCCCGGGGGCGGCGCCGAAGCCATTACCGAGGTTGTTTCGCTCACTGGTCTGAGCGACGCGGAGCTGCTGCAGCTCTCGAAGGAGAACATCTACGCGCTGAACCTGGAGGAAATGCGCGCCGTGCGCGACTACTTCGCTGCCCCTGAGACACAAGAGGAGCGGAAGGCCGCCGCCCTGCCCGCCGACCCCACCGACTGCGAGCTGGAAATCATTGCCCAAACGTGGTCGGAGCACTGCAAGCACAAGGAGTTTGCGGCCATTATCAATTACAAGGACACCGAAACGGGCGAGGAAAAGCAGATTGATTCGCTCTTCAAAACATACATCAAAAACGCCACGTCGGAAGTGGACCGCAAACTGCGCGCCAACGGCAACGACTGGCTGATTAAGGTGTTTTCGGACAACGCCGGCGCGGTGCGCATCAACCCCGATTCGCTGTTTGTGTGGAAGGTGGAAACGCACAACTCGCCCTCGGCCATTGACCCCTACGGCGGGGCCATCACAGGCATTTTGGGCAACAACCGCGACCCGCTGGCCACCGGCATTGGGGGGGCGCGGCTGCTGTTCAACACCAACGTGCTGTGCTTCGGCAACCCGCAGTACGACGGGCCGCTGCTGACCGGGCAGCTGCACCCGCGCCGCATTCTGGAAGGCGTGCGCAAGGGCATTGAGGACGGCGGCAACAAGTCGGGCGTGCCGACGGTGAACGGCGCCATTGTGTTCGACGACCGGTACGCCGGCAAGCCGCTGGTGTATTGCGGCACCGGCGCGGTGATGCCCATGCAATTCGCGGGCAAAGACTCCTGGGAGAAAATTATCGATGCCGGCGACCGTATCATCATGGCCGGTGGCCGGGTAGGTAAGGACGGTATTCACGGAGCTACGTTCTCCTCGATTGAGCTAGACGAAACCGCGCCCGCCACAGCCGTGCAAATCGGCTCGCCCATCACCCAGAAGCTGGCGATGGATTTCCTGCTGCTGGCGGCCCGCCGCGGCCTGCTGAAATGCAGCACTGACAACGGCGCGGGCGGCCTCTCATCGTCCGTAGGCGAGCTGGCCGGCATCTCGGGCGGCGCAGTGGTGGAGCTGGAGCGCGTGCCGCTGAAATACCCCGGCCTGCGGCCCTGGGAGATTTTCGTGAGCGAGTCGCAGGAGCGGTTTACGCTGGTGGTGGAGCCCGGCAAGATGGCCGACTTGCTGGCGCTGGGCCAGGAAATGGAGGTGGAGCTGACGGACATCGGCTACTTCACCGCCGACGGTTTCCTGGACGTGCGCTTCGATGGCGCCCCGGTGGCCCGGCTGAACATGGAGTTTTTGCACGAGGGCGTGCCGCGCAAAATCCTGGAAGCGGAGTGGACCAAACCCGCCGCTGCGGAGCCGGAGATTCCGGCTGCTACCGACTACACCCCCACGCTGGGCCAGCTGCTGGGCTCGCTCAATATCTGCTCGCGCGAGTCGGTCATTCGGCAGTACGACCACGAGGTGAAGGGCCGCACCATTGTGAAGCCCCTGATGGGCGCCACCGGCCAAGCCCCGCAGGACGCGGCCGTGGTGCGCTTCAATTTCGAGAGCTGGGAGGGCGTGGCCGTGAGCAACGGCATCCTGCCGCGCTACGGCGATTTGGACGCCTACCACATGTCGGCCGGCTCGTTTGACGAGGCCGTGCGCCAGATTATTGCGGTGGGCGGCAAGCTGCCGAACCTGACGCCCGGCGACGGCATTTTCTGGTCGGTAAACGACAATTTCTGCGTACCCGATTCGGTGTACGACGCCACGACGAACTCCGACGGCAAGCAGAAACTGGCCAAGCTGGTGCGCATGTGCGAGGCCCTGCGCGACGCCACGGCGGCCTACTGCATCCCGCTCACCAGCGGTAAGGACTCGATGAAAAACGACTTCAAGGCCGACGGCGTGAAGATTTCGGTGCCTCCCACCGTGCTCTACTCGATGACGGCCAAGATGGAAGACGTGCGCCGCGCCATCACCTCCGACTTCAAGCAGGCCGATGATGTGGTGTACCTGCTGGGCGAAACCTACGACGAGTTGGGCGGCTCCGAATACTACGCCCTGCACGGCCAGCTGGGCGCCAACGTGCCCAAGGTTGATTTCGAGAAAGCCAAGGCGCTGTACACCCTCGTGGGCCAGGCCAACGACCAGCACCTGATTCAGTCCTGCCACGACCTGAGCGACGGCGGCCTGGCCGTGGCCCTGGCCGAGTGCACCTTCGGCTACGACTGCGGCGCCAGCATTGAGCTGCCCGCCACGGGCCTGCCGCTGCCGGTGCAGCTGTTTTCAGAATCGCACTCGCGCTTCCTGGCCACGGTGGCGCCCGAAGACGTGGTGGCGTTTGAGCAGCTGCTGGGCCAGCGGGCCACCCGCCTGGGCCTGGTAACCAAAGAAGCGCGGCTGCTGGTGCGGCACGCGGGCAGCACGGTGATTTCGGCCGATGCGGCCACCTTGCGCAGCATCTGGAGCAACGGGCCGGTGAATCAGCTGCTGGGCGTGGGCGAAGTGGCCCACCTCAACCACCCGCCCGCTGTGTAATGGCACAAGACGACAACCCATCGGCCCAAAACACTTTAGAAATGGTACAAGAAGCCCAGGAGGCAGCACATAAAGTTCAATCGGAAGCACAAACCCAGGCCGGCGGTGCCTCCGCCGCCGTGCGCGCCCTGATTCTGACCGGCTTTGGCATCAACTGCGAAGAAGAATTTGCGGCCGCCTATCGTCTGGCGGGCGCCGAGCCCACCATCGTGCACCTCAACCAAGTGCTGCACGGGCAAGTGAGCATCCACGATTTTGATGTTCTGAACTTCCCCGGCGGCTTTTCCTTCGGCGACGACCTGGGCTCGGGCGTGGTGCTGGCCAATAAGCTGCGCTACCGCCAGACCGGCGCCAATGGCCGCACGCTGCTCGACGACATCCGGCAGTTCATCGCCGACGGCAAGTTTGTGCTCGGCATCTGCAACGGCTTTCAGGTGCTCGTGAAGCTGGGCCTGCTGCCCAACCTGGGCGGCAACGTGACCCCCGAAGTGACCCTGACCCACAACGCCAGCGGCCGCTACGAAGACCGGTGGGTGACGCTGCGCGTGAACCCCAACACCACCACGCCCTTCCTCACAGGCATCGACACGCTGGAGGTGCCCGTGCGCCACGGCGAAGGCCGCCTCGTGATTCCGGACGCCGCCCTGCAGCAGCGCATCGAAGCCAGCGGCCTCAACTGCCTGAGCTACCTCGACGCCAACGGCGACGGCACCCACGTGTACCCCTTCAACCCCAACGGCGCGGCCCTGAACTGCGCCGGCCTGACGGACCCCACGGGCCAGGTGTTTGGCCTGATGCCGCACCCCGAGGCGTTTTTGTCGGCCTACAACCACCCGGACTGGGCGCGGCGCCGGCGCCAAAACCCCCACGCCGGTGAGGAAGGGGAGGGGCTTCGCATTTTTAAGAACATCGTGGCGCACATTGCCCACGCGCGCAGTGCCGCCACACCCGCGGCGGAATTAGCCACTCAGAAGTAGTCCCCTTTCTCGCCCAGAACCAGCCCTGCAGAAACGTCGCTCAATGAACACCCTCACCCACTTCGCCACTCCTCAACTTCCATTGCTACACCGGGGCAAGGTGCGCGACAGCCTGCGCGCGCCCAGTGGCGACCGCCTCATCATCGTGACGGACCGCCTCTCGGCCTTCGACAGCGTGCTCGAAACGGCCATCCCGCACAAAGGCGCCGTGCTGAATGGCCTGGCCAACTTCTGGTTTGAAAAGACGGCCCACATCATTCCGAACCACGTCATCAAACTTGTGGACGCCAACGCCATGCTGGTGAAGGAGGCCGCGCCCATTAAGGTGGAAATGGTGGTGCGCCAGTACCTGACGGGCTCGATGTGGCGCGGCTACCAGGCCGGCCAGCGCACGTTTTCGGGCGTGACCGTGCCCGATGGGATGACCAAGCACCAGCCCTTCCCGCAGGCCATCGTGACGCCGACGACGAAGGAGGAATCGGACCGCGAAATCACGCCCGACAACCTGGTGAGCGAAGGCTGGGTGACGAAGGAGCTGTACGACCAAATGGCCGTGAAAGCCCAGATGCTCTTTGCCGTGGGCTCGCAGCTGCTGGCCGAAAAGGGCATCATTCTGGTCGATACCAAGTACGAGTTTGGCCTGCTGAACGGCAAGCTGATTCTCATCGACGAGATGCACACGCCGGACTCCTCCCGCTTCTGGGCGGCAGAGGACTACGCCAAGAACCCCGAAACGGCCGAGCAAATGGACAAGGAGTACGTCCGTCAGTGGCTCATTGCCAACAAAAAAGACGGCCAGTACCCGCGCGCCCTCACCCCGGAAGTAGCGCAGGAAGCCAGCCGCCGCTACCTCGACATCTATCAGCGCATCACCGGCGAGGCCCTGCCCACGGCCGACACCCACGGCCCCGACGCCCCCCACACCGGCCGCCAGGACGCCCGCGCCCGCATGCTGGCCAACCTCGTGCAGGCCGGCCTGATGAAGGACGCCTGGGTGAACATTGTGATGGACTCGCCGGCCGACAAGGAGCATTGCGAGCAACTCCGCCGGCAGTTCGACGGCTACGACGTCTTCACCCAGTTGCGCGTGGCTTCGGCCCTTAACTTCGGCGAAGCCCTTGCCGGCATGGCCGAAATCTGGAACAACAGCCTGGAGCCCGGCGTCGTCCTCGCCGTGGCCGGCCTCGGCGGCGCCCTGGCGGCCACCGTGAACGTGCCCGTGATTTCGTGCCCGCCCTACCAGGACTACGCCGAGCTGGCCCTGAGCCTGAGCTCGCTGGCCCTCGTGCCCAGCGGCACGCCCAGCCTCACCGCGGTGCGCCCCGACAACGCCGCCCAGGCCGCCCTGCGCGCCCTGAACCTGCCCCGGCTGCGCGAGCGCCTGCGCCAAGAACTCAATGCCACCAAAGCCCGGCTGAAAGCAGCGGACGAGGAGCTGCGGGCACTGTAAGCAACCCCACCCCTGATGAATGCCACGGAACAGAAGCAGCTGGTTGAAGCCTACATCGCAGCGTACAACCGCTTTGATGTGGACGGCATGCTTGCGCCCCTGCACGACGACGTGGTGTTTCAGAACATTGCCGACGGCGCCGTGAATCTCACCACCACCGGCAAAGAGAGCTTCCGGCAACAAGCCGAACAGGCGTTGCCGTATTTCTCGCAGCGGGAACAGCGGGCCACCGAGTGGCAGGTGACCGATGACCAGGTGGAAGTGGCCATTGACTACACCGGCGTGGCGGCCCTTGCATTTCCGAACGGCTTGAAGCCTGGTGACACCCTGCGCTTGCAGGGCAAGTCCGTTTTCCGCTTTGCCCACGGCCAGATTATTTCCATTCAAGACATCAGCTAAGCCGCTACAGGCTTCCCCATGTTGACCACCTCAAAAAACGTTTTGCTCCTTGGCTCCGGCGCGCGCGAGCACGCCCTGGCCGAAAAGCTGACCCGCGACGGGGCCACGGTGCACGTGCTGCCCGGCAACGCCAGCATCCCGAACAGCCAGTTGGGCTTCAACCCGCTCGATTTTGAAGCGGTGCGGGCCTATGCCCAGGCCCAGGACTCCACGCTCATCGTGGTGGGCCCCGAAGCGCCGTTGGCGGCCGGCATCGCCGACTTCTTTGCCGGTTCCGACATCCGGGTGTTTGGCCCGACCCGCTCGGCGGCGCGGCTGGAAAGCTCGAAGGTGTGGAGCAAGGAGTTCATGCGCCGCCACGGCGTGGCCACGGCGCAGGCCTGGCCGTTTCGGAGCGACAACATTGCGGCCGCTCGCGCCAAAGCGGCCGAGCTGGGCGGGCACGTGGTGGTGAAGTACGACGGCCTGGCCGCCGGCAAGGGCGTATACGTGTGCTCGTCGCCGGCCGAAGCCGAGGCCGCTTTCGATGACCTGCAAGCGAGCTATTCGGGCTGGTTTTCTTTTCTGCTCGAAGAAAAGCTGACCGGCCCCGAAATCAGCATCATCGGCCTCACCGATGGCATCACCATCCGCCTGCTGGCCACTTCGCAAGACCACAAGCAGCTGCTGGCCGGCGACCAGGGCCCCAACACCGGCGGCATGGGTGCCTACTGCCCCGTGCCCTTCGCCGACGACAACGTGCTGGCCGCCGTCCGGCGCGACATTGTGGACCCCACGCTACGAGGGCTGCAACGGGAGCAGTTTGCATTCCGGGGCTTTCTCTATTTCGGCATCATGCTCACGCCCAGCGGCCCCAAGCTGCTGGAATACAACGTGCGCCTCGGCGACCCCGAGGCCGAAGTCCTGCTGCCCGCGCTGGACAGCAGCCTGCTCACGCTCATTGAGGCGACGCTGGATGGCAGCCTGGCCCAGCAGGGCGTGCGGCAGCGGCCGGGCGCGTTTGTGGGCGTGGTACTGGCTTCGGGCGGCTACCCGGCGCCGACGTTTCCCACCGGCTTCCCCATCTCCGGCCTCGACCACCTGCCGGCCGACGTGCGCGCCTACCACGGCGCCACCCGGCGCAATGATGCCGGCCAGCTGGTGACCAACGGCGGCCGCGTGCTCGTGCTCACCGCCCACGGGCGCGACCTGGAAGAAGCCACCGCCCGCGCCTACGACGCCTGCGCCCGCGTCACCTTCGAAGGCGCCTACTTCCGCCCCGACATTGCCCAGCGCCCCGCGCCGGTGCTAACCGCCAGCGCCGTAAATTGAGACCAGAAGCCCAACTGAAACTGATGAAGCTCCTCGCCTCTTTTGAGCAATTCAAGCAGTCGGCCCTTTCGTTTGGCGAGGGGGCGGGGGGGAGGAAGGTCCGCCTGGCCATCCTGCTGTCGGGCCGCGGCTCCAACATGCTGGCGCTGGTGGCAGCCACCAAAACCGGCGTGCTGAAAGACCTGGCCGAAGTGGTGGTGGTCTTCAGCAACAAGCCCGATGCGCCCGGCCTGGCCTTTGCCGCCGAGCAGGGCTGCCCGGTGGCCTCGCTGCCCAGCCAGGGCCGCAAGCGCGAAGCATTCGATGCCGACGCGGCGGCGCTGCTGCAGCAGTACCGGCCCGATGTGGTGGTGCTGGCGGGCTACATGCGCATTCTGTCGCCGGCCTTCATTCAGCCCTTCGCGGGCCGCATTCTCAACATTCACCCCGCCGACACCCACCAGCACCAGGGCCTGCACGCCTACGAATGGGCGTTTGAGAACCAGCTGCCCGAAACCAAAATCACCGTGCACCTGGTTGACGAAGGGCTCGATACCGGCCCCATCCTCGCCCAGCAAACCGTGGATTTGCGCGGGGCCGATACCCTGGCCGAGGTGGAGCGCCGCGGCCTGGCGGTGGAACACGAACTGTACGCCCGAACGCTGGCGTGGCTCATTACCAGCAAGCAATACGGCTTAATTGACCAGAAATAACCCCCCTTTGATATGTGCGGAATAGTAGGTTTTCACGGTCCCGATGATGTAGTGGCCGACATGGTGGTGGGCCTCACCGCCCTGCAGCACCGCGGGCAGGATGCGGCCGGCATTGCCACCTTCGACGGCATGGCTTTCCACCTGCACAAGGGGCAGGGGCTGGTGAACGACGTGTTCAAGAAAAAGCACGTGAAGAAGCTCAAGGGCAATAGCGGCATCGGCCACGTGCGCTACACCACGCAGGGCGCCAACGACTCGAACCTGGCCCAGCCCTTCACCACCAGCTACCCCTTCGGGCTGGCCATGGTGCACAACGGCAACGTCATCAACTTTCGCGAGGTGGCCAAGCGCCTGCACGACCAGTACCACGTGCTGCCCAAAACCACCAACGACCTGGAACTCATCATGTACACCTTCGCCTCGGAGCTGCGCGTGAAAGACCTGGACCACCTCTCCGTGGTCGACATTTTCGACGCCGTGGAAACCACCCAGGAGCTGGTGAAGGGCGCCTACGCCACCATTACGCTCATTGCCGGCCACGGCCTGCTGGCCTTCACCGACCCGCTGGGCATCCGGCCGCTGGTGCTGGGCCGGCGCGACACCGCCGCCGGGCCCGTGTACGCCTTTGCGTCGGAAAGCACCTGCTTCGATTTCCTGGGTTTCGAATTCATTAAAAACGTGGGCCCGGGGCAGGCCGTGTTCATCGACAACAACTTCCAGGTTCACTTCAAAAACCCCTACGCCCTGCCCAAGGCGTTTTGCGCTTTCGAGCAGATTTATTTCGCCCGCGAAGATTCCACCATTCACGGCCGCCTGGTGGCCCGCGAGCGGGTGCGCCTCGGCAAGCGCCTGGCCCGCAAAGTGGCCGACGCCGGCCTGCGGCCCGACATGGTGATTGACGTGCCCAGCTCCGGCTATTTCGCCGCCTCCGGGCTGGCCGAGGCCATCGGCGTGCCCTACCGCCGCGCCCTGGTGAAAAACAACCACATGGGCCGCTCCTTCATCGTGGCCACCCAGGCCGGGCGCGAGGACGTGGTGAAGAAAAAGCTGAACCCCATCCGCGAGTTTGTGGAAGGCAAAAAAGTGGCCGTGGTCGACGACAGCATCGTGCGCGGCACCACGTCGCGCCGCATTGTGCGGCTGCTGCGCGACGCCGGAGCCACCGAGGTGTATTTTATTTCCAGCGCCCCGCCCATTGTGTCGCCCTGCATCTACGGCATCGACATGGCCATGAGCACCGAGCTCATTGCGGCCAACTACACGGAGGACGAAATCTGCCGCTACATCGAGGCCGACAAGGTGATTTACCAGGATTTGGCGGATTTGGAGGAGCTGTTTGCCGAAGAAAAAGGCCACGGCGGCAGCTGCTTCGCCTGCTTCTCGGGCAAGTACCCCACCGGCGACGTGACGCACTACCTGCGCCACATTCAGGAGGAGCGCGCCAGCCACCGCAACAGTAAAAAAGGCCAGTCGGTGAGCGCGAAAGCGCCGGCGCCCACAGAACATTAACGGGCGCCTCACCCCCCGGCCTCCGCTCCTCAGGGAGAGGGGGCGCCAGACGAAGAAATCCAGTTAATCAAGCTTACCAAAACTCCTGCGCCGCCTCGGCTCCCCCTCTCCCTTCGGAGAGGGGCCGGGGGGTGAGGCGAACCGCATGAACGACACCACCAACAACCCCGCCGGCTACTCCATCGAAGAAGGCAACGCCGCTTCCCGCAACGCCTACGGCTGGGCCAAAAAAACTTTCGCCAACCGCGCCGGCAAGCCCGGCGAAGCCGCCCAGGACCTCGACGGCGGCTTTGCCAACGAAATTCGCTTCGGCAACGCCCGCCTCGGCATCAGCTCCGACGGCATCGGGACCAAGATTGAAGTGGCCGAGCGCACCGGCCGCTACGACACCCTGGGCTTCGACCTGGTGGCCATGACCGCCGACGACCTCATCGTGGCCGGCTTCGTGCCCACCAACCTTTCCAACATCATCGACGTGAACCACCTCGACTACGACGTGGTGGACCAGATGATGCGCGGCCTGCACGACGCCTGCAACTTCGCCCAAATCGCCATCACCGGCGGCGAAATTGCGGAGCTCGGTAACCGCATCGGCGGCTGGCCGGGCGCGAAAATGAACTTCAACTGGTGCTCCACGGCCATCGGCAGCCTGCACCCCCGCCTGGCGCGGCCCCTGAGCGGGCACACGGCCCAGGCCGGCATGGCCGTGGTGGCTTTGCAGTCGCCCTCGTTCCGCTCCAACGGCTACTCGCTGGCCCGCAAAACGCTCACGCGCCTCTTCGGCGACAACTGGCACGAAGCGCCCTACGACGGCACCGACGCCGACCAGTACGCCACCTGGGGCGAGGCCATGCTGGCCCCTTCGCTCATTTATTCGCCCGGCGTGGCGGCCCTGCTCGATGCCGGCCTGCCGCTGCACGGCGCCGCCCACATCACCGGCGGCGGCGTGGCCGACAACTTCCAGCGCGTGCTCAAAAACGGCCTGGGCGCGGTGCTGGATAATCTTTTTGCTCCGCTGCCCGCCATGCAGCGCCTCTGCGAAATTGGCGCCATTGACACCGAAACGGCCTACCTCTACTGGAACATGGGCACCGGCATGCTGCTCGTGACCGAGCAAGCCAGTGCCGCCGCCGTGGTGGCCTCGCTGCAGGAAAATGGCTACGTGGCGCAAGTGGCCGGCCACCTCACGGCTGAGCGCGGCGTGACGCTGCGCGTGCAGGCCGGGGAGCTGCGCTACGCTTAGGCGCGGCACCTGACAGCCCCGGCCTGCCTCGCTGCCGGGGCAGGCCGGGGCAATTATATAGTGTTGTTTGAGTAATGCGGGGCGCGGTTTGCCGTTATTTGTGCTAAACGGCATCTCTTCTGCATGAATAGGAAACGACTCCTCAACGGCGCGGCGCTGGTATGTGGCTTGGTGGGCGTGTATTTCAAGCTCAATTGGTGGGCCGGCGCCGATGCGCTGTTGCTGTCCGGCTTTGGGGCCTTGCTGGGTTCGGTGCTGGGCTTCACGGCCCGCGCCAATGCCGAAGCCGGCACCTCCGACGTGCTCAATTACGTCATGGTGGCCACCCTCACGCTGGGCATTCTGACCGTGGTGTTCCGCCTGATGCACTGGTCCGGCGACGGCCTCCTGGTCTGGGCTTCCGACGGCCTGCTCCTCGTGCTGGTCGTCATGCTCATCTTCTCCAAAAACCGCGTGGTGTCCCATCAGTTCGTCACCGTGCTGGCCATCTTCTTCACGTTGGTCATTGCGCTGCTCAGCTTTGTGCCGGGCCACCGGCCGGCGCCGCGCACCCAGCCAGAGCGTGCGGCGCCCCAAGAAGAGGCCTGGCTGGAACTCGACTAAACCGGCAGCGCCTTGTCAGCGCGCGCGCGCCGTGGCTACGCTCCGCGTACCGGCTTTTTCTCCAGAATCAGCTCTGTGCGGTACTCGCAGAGCGTTTTTTCGAGGCCCACCGGAAAAATGTGGGGGTTGAGGAAGCGGCGGATGCTGGGGTCGAGGCTTTGCACCTCGCGCTGGGCGTGGGCACGGCTTTCGGCCAGCGTGGGCAGCTCCAGCACCCGTTTGCCCTGGCGGAACACCGGCTCCAATAGCTCCTTGAACTTGGTTTCGGGCTTGATGGCCAGGCGGCGTGTGAGGTCGGCCGGGTCGATGAGGATGAGCTGGTCGGGGAGGGGCTGGGCGGTGTTGTAGAGCATGTCGGCGCGGGGCTTGCCGTACTCGTTGAGGTAACGGCGCACCTGCAAAATGCCCGGAATGCTGGTTTTGGCCACCTGCTCCGAGAGCTTGATGGTGAAATCCCAGCCCGAGTCGTCGGCCTTGCGCAGGGCGGCCAGCTTGTACACGCCGCCCAGCGCGGCCTGGTTGTAGGCCGTCACCAGCTGGGTGCCCACGCCCCAGGTGTCGATGCGGGCCCCCTGCTGCTTGAGGCTGGTGATGAGGTTTTCCTCCAAGTCGTTGCTGGCCACGATGCGCGTTTCCGTAAAGCCGGCCTCGTCGAGCACCGCGCGGGCCTCGCGGCTGAGATAGGCCAAGTCGCCCGAATCGAGCCGGATGCCGGCCAGCTCGTGCCCCTGCGCCCGCATGTCGCGCGCCACCGAAATGGCCCGGCGCACGCCCTCAATCGTGTCGTAGGTATCCACCAGAAACACCGAGTCGTCCGGAAATGCCTGCGCGTAGGCCGAAAACGCCTGCGTTTCGTCGCCGAAGGCCTGCACCCAGCTGTGGGCGTGCGTGCCCTTCACCGGAATGCCGTAGCGCTGCCCGGCCAGCACGTTGCTGGTGGCATCGGCGCCGCCCAGGTAGGCCGCCCGGCTGGCGCCCAGGCCGCCGTCGAAGCCCTGGGCGCGGCGCAGGCCAAACTCAAGCACCTGGTCGGCGGGCCCGGCGGCCTCGCGGATGCGGGCGGCCTTGGTGGCAATCAGGGTCTGGAAATTGATGAGCGTGAGCAGGGCCGTTTCGAGCAGCTGGGCTTGCAGCAGCGGCCCGCGCACGCGCACCAGCGGCTCGTTGCCAAACACCACGGTGCCTTCGGCCACGGCGTCGATGTCGCAAGTGAACTTCAGCTGGCGCAGGTAGTCCAGAAAGTCGGCCGGAAACATGGCCGCGCCTTTGCTGCCGCGCAGGCTGCCCAGGTAAGCCAGGTCGTCTTCGGAGAAACGCAGGTTTTCCACCCAGTCCACGGCCAGGGCCAGGCCCGCCGCCACCGCGTAGCCGCCCTGGAAGGGGGCCTTGCGAAAGTAGAGGTGAAACACGGCCTCGCGGTCTTGCATGCCCTGCTGCCAGTAGCCATAGGCCATGGTGAGCTGGTACAAGTCGGTGACGAGGGCGAGCGAGGGCGCGTAGAGGCCGGAAAGGGGGGCTGTGTTCATACCGCGAAGTAACAGCGGGGCCGGACTTTTTGCTTTTTGGGGCTGGGAGCAACGGCCCGCGCGGCCCTACCTTGGCGGCCCCATGAGCAAGAAACGCGCCGCTGCCCCCGTCCCCACGCCCGAGAAAACGTCCCCCGAACTGGTCCGCTCGCTCGACGTGCGCTGGCGGCTGGGGCTGGCGCTGCTGGTGGGCGGGCTGGCGGCCTGGCTGCTGCCCTACGCCCTGGCCCCGTGGATACCGGCGGCCGAAATCGGTCCGCTGGCCCGCACCGTCATGGGCTGGGTCGGGTTTGGGGCGGCCGATTTGGTGCAGGTGCTGCTGGGCATGTGGGAGGCCGATACCGAAGACATTCGCTGCGTGGCCG
The DNA here is from genome assembly GCF_014699055.1 of Hymenobacter armeniacus. Lineage (GTDB taxonomy): Bacteria > Bacteroidota > Bacteroidia > Cytophagales > Hymenobacteraceae > Hymenobacter > Hymenobacter armeniacus. The sequence goes on along the minus strand of NZ_JACXAC010000006.1, from coordinate 532,250 downwards.
GCACCGAAGACCTGCCCCGCACCTTGGGCTTTGTGCTGGTGCTGGTGGCGGCCTTGGCCAGCCTGGGCGCGGTGGTGGGCCTGCTGCATTCGCTCGACAAGCTGCCGCCCCACGTGAGCACGCTGCACGTGACGCTCAGCGTAGCCGCCGTGGTGCTGGCCTGGCTGCTGGTGCACGTGGTGTTCACGCTGCGCTACGCCCACACGTATTACGACCAGGACGAAGAAACCGGCCGCGACGTGGGCGGCCTCGTGTTCCCCGACGACCAGGGCGACGCCACCCGGCCCAAGCTCAAGCCCAACTACATCGACTTCGCCTACTTCTCCTTCGTCATCGGCATGACGGCCCAGACCGCCGACATCGCCATTGCCAGCCGCGAGCTGCGCGGCGTGGCGCTGCTGCACGGCTGCGTGTCGTTTCTGTTCAATACCGTCATCGTGGCCCTCACCATCGGCACCGTGGGCGGCCTGTTGAATTAGTGATTAGTGATGAATGTCTAGTAACGCAGTACCCACCATTAATCAATAACCATTCATTATTAAGAAATCAGCCCCCGGCTCACGGCCAGCTTGATGAGGGCGGCGGTGTTCTTGGCCTGGGTTTTGGCGATGATGTTCTGGCGGTGGGTTTCGATGGTGCGCTTGCTGGTGAAGAGCTTGTCGGCGATTTCGCCGTTGGTGAGGCCTTCGGCGATGAGCTTGAGCACTTCCAGCTCGCGGGCCGTGAGGTCGGCGCCGGCGTGGGCGGCGCCGTCGTCGGAGGAGGCGCTGCCCACGCCCGTGGAATTGGCCACGGCTTTGTAGAGCATGTTCAGGCCGATTTCGGTGCACAAAAACGGATTCCCGGCCGCCACCGTGCGAATGGCGTAGGTGATTTCGCTGATGGCCGCGTTCTTCAGCACGTAGCCCAGGGCTCCGGCTTCCAGCATGCGGGCCACGTAGTTTTCGTGGTCGAGCATGGTGAGCACCAGCACGTGTACCTCCGGGAAGCGGCGGCGCAGCTCCGGCATGGTGGCAAAACCGTCCATGACGGGCATTTGCACGTCCATCAGCACCACGTCGGCGGGCGTGGTTTCGAGCATGGCCAGCACCTCGGCGCCGTTGCCGGCTTCGCCCACCACGTCGAGGTCGGCGTCGGCAGAAAGTAACGCCCGAATGCCGTCGCGCAGAATGGTGTGGTCGTCAGCTAGCAGGATGCGGGTCATAGCAGGGAAGAGGTTAGCAGTGTCGAAACGGGCATTGGGCAGCAAAGTTGGGCCCACAAGCGTATACGGAAGAACGGGCTCCGTATTTGTACCATTTCGGCGCCTCACACCCTGCTTTTTTAAGGGATTAATACGGCTTTTGTTGCCTTATTTGGGGTTCAGCTTCGCGCACCCAGTATTTTCGGGTTGCTAAAAACCAATTTTTCAGTGGCCGGTTCTGCCAACGGCTTGCTACGGTTCCCCGCTTTATTTCTATGATTCGCTTGCTTCTCACCGATGGCCACGCTCCTGCGCGCGCGGCACTGCGCTCGGGATTGGTGGGGACCAAGGGCATCGAAATAGTGGGCGAAGCCGGCCACGGCGATGAGCTATTGGCCTTGCTGGCCACCGCCGCGCCCACCGTGGTGCTGCTCGACCTGAGCCTGCCCGGCCCCGACGCCTTTGCCTTGCTGCCGGCCCTGCGCGGCCAATACCCGCAGCTGCGCGTGCTGGCCCGCGGCGAGCTCACCAACGAGCAATACGTGGCCCGGGCCTTCGACCTCGGCAGCCACGGCTACGTGCTCAAGAACGCGCTGCTGCCGGAGCTGGCCCACGGCCTGGCCGCCGTGGCCGCCGGCCGGCCCTTCCTGTGCTCGGCCATTGGGCTGGCGCTGCTCAGCCGTCTCCACGCCGGCACGCCCACCGACGGCGACGCCGCCCGCCTGGCCCTGGGCCTGAGCAAGCGCGAAATGGAGGTGCTGAGCCTGGTGGCCGAAGGTTTCACCAACGCCGAAATTGCCATCAAGCTTTTCACCAGCAAGCGCACCGTCGAAACCCACCGCCAAAACATCATGGAAAAGACCCAGACCCGCAATACGGCCGCCCTCATCCGGCTGGCCGCCATCCAGGGCCTGCTGCCGGAATAGCAAGGAGGTGAATGAGTAAGTGAGCAAACCACGGCACTTTACTCATTTACCACTTTACCCATTGCTCTGCGCGGCGATGATGAACTCGGCCAGCTCGCGGAAGCAGCCGTGGCCGCCGGCGGCTTGGCAATGAAAATCGGCCGCCGCGCGGGCAAACGACGTGGCATCGCCGGGGCAGGCCGAAAAGCCCACCATGCCCAGAATCTCGAGGTCGTTGGTGTCGTCGCCGATGAAGGCAATCTCGTCGGCCGCCAGCCCGGTGCGGGCCATGATTTCGCGCAGGCAGGCGGGCTTGTCCTTGATGCCCAGATGCAGCTCTTCGATGCGCAGCTTGGCCGCCCGCGTGCGCACCGACGGCGACACCTCGCCCGTGACGATGCCCGTGGCAATGCCGTGGTGGCGCAGGCGTTCCACGCCCATGCCGTCGCGGATGTTGAAGCGCTTCATTTCCTCGCCGCGCTCGGAATAATACACGCCCCCGTCGGTGAGTACGCCGTCGCAATCGGTGAGCACCAGGCGCACACGGCGGGCACGGGCAGTGAGGTCGGCTAGTTTCATAAAAACAAGAAAAAGCAAGAAAGAGAAACGGCCCAAAAGCGCAGGCCAGGCGCAATGTGAGCGCAAGAACGGCACAGAACCGCAAACCAGCGCCGCCCACGAATTGGGATTATCCCGCAGTGCCTATCTTAGCTGTAGTTAACTTATCCGGCTTGTATCATATGAAGAATTACTTGACTATCGTGGCCCTGACGGGCAGCCTGCTACCGTTTCAGTGCCTGGCGCAGCACCGCGATGCCGTGATTGCCGCCGAAAACGCTTTTGCCGCGCAGGCCGCGCAGGCCGGCACCCGGGCCGCTTTTTTGGCCAATAGCGCCCCCACCGCCCTGGTGGCCGAAAACGGCCGCCTGGCCAACGCCCAGGAGGTGTGGCAGGCCCGCCCGGCCCAGGCCAATATCCGCCTGCTGTGGTACCCCGTGCTGGCCGACGTGGCCCAGTCGGGCGACGTGGGCTACACCACCGGCCCCTGGAACATGCTGAAAGACGGCCGGCCCCAGACCAGCGGCGAATACGTGACCGTGTGGCGCAAGCAGCCCGACGGCACCTGGAAATTTGCCGTCGACATGGGCATCGAGCGCATCGGCAGCGCACCGGCCAAGGCGGCCACCGTGCCGCAGCCGCGCCTGCAGGTGGCCGTGGCCACGCCCAGCATGGCCCCCTCCAGCGTGGTGCTCGACGTAGACCGCCGCTTTGCCGAAGCCGAGCTGTCGAAGCCCGGCGCCACTTACCAGCAATACCTCAGCGCCGAAGCCCGCCTCTACCGCCCGGGCCTGTCGATGATGCAGGGCGCCGCGGCCGTGGCCAACATGAAAAACCTCGACTCCGGCTACGCGTTTGCCCCCACCACCGGCTACCTGGCCGCGGCCGGCGACCTGGGCTACGTGGTGGGCACGTTGCGCCGCTTCGCCACGGCCAAGCACCCCGAAGAAAACGGCAGCTACCTGCGCATTTGGCGCCGCGAGGCCGTGGCCGGCTGGCGCCTGGTGCTGGAAGTGTTCAACCTGACCAATCCCCCGGTAGACGCCGCCGCCGTGCCCACGCCGGCGCCCGAAAACGTGAGCGGCAGCGCCGGCCCATCAAAGCGGGCTCAGTAAATAAAAGCTTGCATGTAAAAACCCTCGTTGCACCAGCAGCGAGGGTTTTTTTGTATCTTTTGGGAAGCCCCCGCCGGGCCGCGGGGAACGGGCGCGTAAGGCTCGGCAAACCGGTGCGTCTAGCCCGGCACGGCGCCGATTTCGTTGGGCCCTGTTCCTTACTTTCATAATTTCCAGACCATGAAGAACTACACGCTGCTTGCGCTGCCCCTCGGCGGCATTGTGCTGGCGCTGGCCTCGGCCGCCCCTGCACCAGAAGCGCCGGGCCGGGTGCCGGTGGTGGTGGAGCTGTTCACGTCCGAAGGCTGCTCCAGCTGCCCCAGCGCCGACGCGGCCCTGCGCGAGCTGGAAAACGCCCAGACGGTACCCGGCGTCGAGGTCATCGCCCTCGGCGAGCACGTGGACTACTGGAATCGGCTGGGCTGGAAGGACGGGTTTTCTGCGCCGGCCTACACCGAGCGCCAGCGGCAGTACGCCCGCGGCTTCGGCACGGGCTCCTACACGCCCCAGGCGGTGGTGGCCGGCCGCTACGAGTTTGTGGGCAGCCGCACCGGCGAGTTGGCCGCCACCGTGGCCAAGGCCGCCCGTGCGCCGCAGGCCGCGCTGAGCGTGGCCGTGAGCGGCAGCCAGGCCCGGGTAGAGGTGCGCAGCCTGCCCGCCGGCACCCCTGCGGCCGAGGTACTGCTGGCCATCACGGAGAAGGGCTTGGCGTCGCAGGTGGGGCGGGGCGAAAACTCGGGCCGTCTGTTGCACCACGCCTCGGTGGTGCGCCGGCTGCTGCCGCTGGGCCGCGTGCGCGCCGATGGCACCTTTGCCGCTACCGCCGAACTGCCGCTGGCGCCCGACTGGAAGCGCGCCAACCTACGGGCCGTAGTTCTGGTGCAAGAAACGGCCTCGCGGCACGTAGTGGGTGCCGCCTCGGCCGCCCTGCAGGACTGATGCGAAACGCGCTGGCCGTGCCTATAGCCCCACCAATCCAGTCGCTGGCGTAATCTTGTAGCGCAACTTGTGCCCTTTAGCCTGCATGACCCCAGCCACCCCCGTTCCGGCGCTTTGGCCCGACCGTTTTGGCGACGAGCTGTACCGCTTCGCCCTCAGCCGCGTGAGCGACGCCGATGTGGCCGAAGAACTGGTGCAGGAAACGTTCCTGAGCGCCCTCGACGGCCTGACCACGTTTCGGGCCGAAGCCTCCGAGCGCACCTGGCTGTTCGTCATCCTGCGCCGCAAAATCATCGACCACTACCGGCGGCAGGCGCGCGCCACCCAGGTAAGCCTCGACGACCTAAGCGAAAACGGCGCCGCCGAAGCCGACTTCTTTACACCTGAAAACGGCCACTGGACGGGTCCGCAAGCGCCGGCCAGCTGGCTCAATGCCGACGCGGCCCTGGAGCAGCAGGAGCTGCACGAAATCCTGCAGCGCTGCCAGGAGCGCCTGTCGCCGCAGCAAGGCGCCGTGTTTGCCATGCGGTTTGTGGAGGAATTATCGGCCGAAGAAATTTGTCAGGAGCTCGGCCTGAGTTCGGCCAACTACTGGGTCATCGTGCACCGCGCCAAGCTGCAGCTGCGCCGCTGCCTCGAAAAACACGGCCTCGGCAAGAAGTAAGAACTGATTATGCTACGACTCATTACCTGCCAACACGCCACGCTGCTGCTCGAAAAGCGCGCCGACGGTGCGCTCCCGAAAGAGCAGCGCGCCAGCCTGTGGCTGCACCTGCGCTACTGTCCCTACTGCAACCGCTACGCCAAGCAAACGGTGCTCATTGCGGAATGGGCCCGCGCTGCGGCTGCCAGCCGCGCCCATTCTGCCGCCACGCTGTCGGAGGCCGCGAAGGAGCGCATGCGCCAGCGTTTGCGCGCGACCGGGTAGCCGTCCGTCATGGCCACAGCCGCGGAGCCGCACGCCCTGCAAGGCTCAAACCTTTAATCGCAAAAAGCCCCGACACTGCGTAGTGTCGGGGCTTTTCACGTTATTCGATTGGTCGCTGCGCGCCGGATGGATTACCCCGTGGCGTACGCCATGACGGCGGCTCCCGGGCAAAGCCCGTTTAGGCGCCCGTCGGGGCCAGGCGCACCACTAGGCCGTCGGTGCGGGGCGTGAGGCGAATCTGGCAGCTCAGGCGCGAGCCCAGGTGCACCACGGGCAGGGTTTCGAGCATGTCGAGCTCGGCGTCTTCGGGCTCGGGCAAGGCGGGGCCGGCCAGCACTTCCACGTGGCAGGTGGCGCAGAGGGCCATGCCGCCACAGGTGGCCATGATGTCGTAGCCGCTGGCTTTGAGCAGCTCCATCAGGCTCAGGCCCATGTCGGTGGGCGCCGTGATTTCGCGGCGCTGGCCGGGGGCTTCTTCAACGTAGATGCGGATATCTTCTTCCATATTTAGGGTAGGAGGGTAGGAGGGTAGGAGGGTAGGAGGGTAGGAGGGTAGGAGGGTAGGAGGGAGAAAGGAGCTACTAACTCCTACCCTCCTACCCCCATACCCTCTTACCCTTATTACATGCTGGGCGCACCGTTCACGGTGGTATACTTCAGCGTGTACTTTTTGTCGGGAAAAATGTATTTGAAAGCACCCTGGCACATGAGCGCAGCCTCGTGGAAACCGCACAAAATGAGCTTGAGCTTGCCGGGGTAGGTGTTGATGTCGCCGATGGCAAACACACCGGGCAGCGAGGTGCTGTAGTCCAGGGTGTCCACCTTCACGGCGTCGTTCTCAATCTCCAGGCCCCACTCGCCGATGGGGCCGAGCTTGGGCGTGAGGCCGAACAGCGGAATGAAGCAGTCGAGCGGTACGGTCTCGGCCTGGCCGTCGTTGCCGGTGATGGTTACTTCCTTCAGCATGCCGTTGCCGTGCAGGTGCGTCACGTTGGAGCTGAGCACGAGCTTGATTTTGCCGGCCTCGGCCAGCGTCTTCACTTTTTCGGCCGAGTCGGCGGCGCCGCGGAAGGTGGTGCCGCGGTGCACCAGCGTCACGTCGGAAGCCACGTTGGCGAGGAAGTTGGTCCAGTCGAGGGCCGAGTCGCCGCCGCCGGCGATGACAATTTTCTTGTCGCGGAAATGCTCGGGGTCGCGCACCATGTAGTGCACGCCGCGGCCGCCTTCAAACTGCTCCAGGTTCTCCACGGCGGGCTTGCGCGGCTCGAAGGAGCCCAGGCCGCCGGCAATGGCCACGGCCTTGCAGTGAATTTCGGTACCGTCGGTGGTGTAAAGCTGGAACGAGCCGTCGTCGAGCTTCTTGAATTGTTCGACCCGTTCGCCCAGCGTGAAGGTGGGGTGGAAGGGCTCAATCTGCTTCATCAGGTTGTCCACGAGGTCGCCGGCCAGGATTTCGGGGAAGCCCGGAATGTCGTAAATCGGCTTCTTCGGATAGATTTCGGAGAGCTGGCCGCCGGGCTGGGGCAGGGCGTCCACCACATGGCAGCGGAGCTTGAGCAGGCCGGCTTCGAACACGGCAAACAGGCCCACCGGGCCGGCCCCGATGATGCAGATGTCAGTGGAAATGGAGTTGGGCATAAGGGAAATAAAGTGCCTTTAACCGGGCGTCGGGTTTGAAGCGGCTACAACGTAGGAAGCCGTTGGGCAAAGGTACGGCCACCGGCCGGGGCCGCCAACGCGGGCCCGGGTTATAACAGCGCGCCCGCCTAATTCGTTGGCCCAAAGCCCCGAAAACCCCAAAATGCGGTGGCGTCAGGCGGCCGTGCCGGTGCGCAGCTGCAGCTCGTCGAGGAACTGCGTAGCATCCCAGATGTCGAGGAAATACTCCACGGGCATCGCCTGGCTGGTGGTCACGGCGTCGGTGTAATGGCGGGTGGGCAGGCCGGGCACATGCACCTCGGCCACCAGTGTCACGCCGCGCTGCACAATGAGTTGTTCCACGGCCTGAAACTCGGCGAGCAAGCTCACGCCGTGCTCATTCACCACCTGCATGTCGCTGAGAATGACGAAGCCCGGGCTGACTTCGGCCAGCGCCGCCTCCCAATCGTCGCGGTAGTGAGGAAGGGAAGTGGCGGCACGCATCTGACCAAAGTTCTGGTAGAAAATTCGGTTCTGGGCGGAGTCGACGGTGAGTTGATACTCGGGACGGAAAGCAATTATGCGCATTAGACAACACAAACCAAACAACCATTTCCGGCCATTCTTTGCACAATGTTACTAAAGTTTAAAAGAAAGGTGCAATAAACAAGCACGGCCTTGGGACAAGGACCCCAAATCAAGACCCAAAATAGGTATGGATGAGGTAACCCAAGCCGAACCCTTTGGCGAGCGGCCGGTGAAAGGGGAGGGGCAATACCGCCGAGGCTCCTGCGTTTAGCGCGGCACTGGTTTTCGGCCGCGGGGCATTTCGCTGCGTAATGCCTATACTTCGCCCCAAATCCTTGCCTAGCGCTTACCCTATGCCGACATCTGTTTCCGCGAAGCCCCTGGCTTTGCGTTTTTTTCGTGGCTTCCGGCTGGCCGGGGTGCTGCTGGGAACTGCCCTGCTGGCCAACTGCGGCGGCTCCGAGCCCGCCGAAACCCCTGCCGCCAAGCCCACCAAAGGGGCCAAGCCCGCAACCACGCCCACCGAGGCCGAAACGGCGCCGCTGAACGTGAGCGTCTTTTTGGAATACTCAGGCGGCATGAAGGGCTTTGTGCCCCGCGGCGGCGCCGACAAGCCGGCCACGGAGTTTCAGCAGCGCATCGGCGCCCTCATCACCGAAACGCAGGTGAACGGCGCCGTGGCCAACCGCAAGTACTACCTCTGCGAAAACGCGGCGCCCAAAGCCGTGCCTTTCTCGGAGCTGCGCAACCTGGTGCAGGGCAACGTGGCCCAGGCCGCCCTGGGTACCGAGCTGCCGCAAATGCTGGAAGGCATCTTGGCCCGGCCGCAGGCGGCGCAGGAGGTGAGCGTCGTGATTTCCGACTTCATCTACGGGCCCGAGGACCGGTCGGCGTTTTCGCAGCTGCCCAACCTCATTCGCACGTCCATCGCGCCCGTGAGCCAGAAGCAGCTGGCCGTGGCCGTGTTTGGCGAAACCTCGCGCTTCTACGGCAGCTACTTCCCGGCCGTGAAAACACCGGTGCCGAAGCGCACGCTCAACGGCGAAAAGGTGCCGTACTACGTGTGGGTAATTGGGCCGCCCGCGCTGGTGGCGCGCTACTCGGCCGAAGTATTCAAGAACGCGCCGGCCCAGCAGGCTTTCTTCGGGCTGAAGACGAGCACGCCGGCTTTCGCGCCCGTGCTGGTGAAACTGACCGACCCCAAACTGAAGCCCAGCGGCAGCGTGTACGCCGAGGATAACGGCCTGACCATGAAAGTGTCGGACGACCCGGCCGAATTTACGGTGGGGCTGAACCTGAAAGAATTGCCCGCCGCGTGGCAGCAACCGGCGTTTTTGGCCCAACATCTGCAGGTGCGCCTACCCAACGGCCAGGCCGCGGTGGTGCCCAACTCGGTGCGGACGCTCACCGAAGAGCAGCAAAGCGGGCAGCCGGTGCTGGCGCCCTACACCCACGCGCTGCGCCTGCGCGTGACCAAGCTGGCGGCTCCCACCGCCACGCTCAGCCTGGCCCTGCCCGCTCCGGAAACGCCGGATTGGGTGAGTGCCTGGAGCACCGCCAACGACAATACGCCCGCCCCGCGCACGTTTGGCCTCGACCAAATCCTGACGGGCGTCCGGCAGTCGTACCCCACGCCCTTGCCGCCCGTATTCACGGTGCAGCTTCCGCTCAAAAACGATAAATAACCCGCCATCCTTTTCATGCAAACCTTCTTCACCAGCCTGTACTCGGCCCTGATTTCCATCTTCCAAAGCCAGCGCCCGGCCGACTACGGCCTCTACAAAACCGATATTTTCTCGCTCGTGGGCTGGAGTACGTTGGGCGTGGCCCTGCTGTTGGTGCTGGCGTATTACTACGTGTTCAACTCGGCCCTGCGCACGGGCATGTTTCGCACCACGCACTGGGTGCTGACCCTGGCGCTGGCCGCCGGCCTGGGCGTGCTGCTGGCCAACTCCCTCAGCAAAAGCCACGGCGCCGAGCCCAGCAGCTACCTCGGCTATTTTATGGTGGTCAACATGATAGTGGCCGCGCTGTGGTTCTTCCTTTTCTCGGTGCTGCTGAAGCGGTGGAGCACCTACGCGCGCACCACGCCCTTTGTGGGGCCGTTTTAGTTTTTTCTGTTAACGCCTGTCATCCTGAGCACCGCGAAGGACCTTTTCACGTCTGGATGTTTTGAAATTACCGCGAACTGTTCTAGCCTGAGAAGGTCCTTCGCGGTGCTCAGGATGACAGGCGTTAAAATGACAGCTCTTTCAATCCGCTAGAAAACAATGTCCAAACTATTCATCTTCGCCGTGGGCGGCACCGGGGCCCGCGTGCTGCGCTCCCTCACCATGCTGCTGGCCTCGGGCGTGCGCATCCCGAACTGCGACCAGGTGGTGCCCGTCCTCATCGACCCCGACACCCAAAACGGCGACGTGACGCGCACCGTGGCCCTGCTCAAGCGCTACGCCCGCATTCACGAGGCCCTGTACAGCGACGGCCAAAAAGAAAAAACCGGCTTCTTCAGCCAGCCCATGAACACGCTGGCCCACCTGAACACCAGCGGCGGCGGCGAGGAGCTGCGCGACTCGTTTGTGTACGACTTTGGTGGCATCAGCCAGCCCTTCCGCGACTATTTGAAGTACAACGACCTCTCGGTGGAAACGCAGGGCCTGGTCGATTTGCTGTTTACGCAGGACAGCCTCGCGGCCAACCTCGACGTGGGCTTCCGCGGCTCGCCCAACGTGGGCTCGGTGGTGCTGAATGCGGTGGTGCAATCCAAGGAAATGCGCTACCTCGCCCAGAGCCTGCAAGACGGCGACCGGGCGTTTTTCATCAGCTCGATTTTTGGGGGCACCGGCGCGGCCGGCTTCCCGCTGCTGGTGAAAAACCTGCGCGACGCCAACTCGCCGCTGGCCCACCCCGAAGTGCGCCGCCGCCTCAAAGCCGGCGCGCTGGTGATGCTGCCCTACTTCAAGCTGCAGGAGCCGTCGGCCGACGAAAAGGCGGCCGGGCAGGATTTCATCGACTCCAACACCTTCATCACGAAGACGAAAACGGCCCTGTCGTACTACGCCGACAACCTGAAAGGGCTGGAAGCCATGTACTACCTCGGCGACCAGCCCGGCCAGCCGCTGGCCAACCACCCCGGCCGCGCCGAGCAGCGCAACCAGGCCCACCTGCTGGAAATGCTGGGCGCCCTGTCGGTGCAGCACTTCATGGAAGTGCCCGACAATCAGCTCGACGGCAACCAGCCGCTGTTCCACGAGTACGGCCTGAAATCGGACACCACCGACGTGGACTTTGCCCAGCTGCCCAGCGACCTGCGCCAGGAAGTGGCCCGCCCGCTCATTCAGCTGCACTATTTCGCCCGCTACTTCCTCAAGCACACGCCCGAAGACGAAAAAGCACCCTACTACGAAGCCGGCGACCTCTCGGCGCAGCTGCGGAACAACCGCGCCCTGCGCGAGCTGTACGACTTCTTCGGCGAGTACAACGAGTGGATTCGGGAGCTGGGCGTGAACCAGCGCCGCTACACCGCCATTCGGGCCGAGGAAATGGATTTCAACAAAATGGTGGCCGACAAGACGGTGGAAACCGGCATTTTCAGCAAAGGCATCACGCCGGGCTATTTCCGCGACGAGCTGACCAAAGCCGTGGGCAAAGCCACGCTGAAAAACCCCACCGAAAACGAGGCCCTGCGCTGGATAGTGAAGGCTTTTGAAGAAGCCACGGGCGAGATTCTGGACAAGAAGCTGCAATACTCTTAATCCAGTTGTCAGTTGCTAGTTGTCCGTTGTCAGTTATTAACGACAGCCGGGATACTAACGACTGACAACGGACAACTAGCAACTGACAACAAACTGATTAATGGCTAAAATCCTGCGTTTGCACGATACCGGTTCCAGCACCCACGAGGGCTGGGGCCCGACTGGAAAAATTGGCCCCCACGAAGTGGAGCGCCTGCGCGACCCGCAGGGCGGCCGCGCGGCCAAGGTGGCCGTTTCGATTCCCTCGCCCTTTGCCCGCATGCACTTGGTCGAAACCGCCCTGCGGTTTGTGACCCAAGGCGGGGCTGCCCACGACTCGGTGTACCACCAGCTGGTGAGCCATTTCTGGGACGTGTGGGAGATGGTGTTCAACTTCCACCAGCGCAAGCTGGCCAGCCAGCGCCTGCAAATCCGGGCCTGGCGCAAGGACGAGGAGCTGGCCAAGCTGCGCCAGAACCCTGCTACCCGGCCGCTGGCCGACGTGCTGAGCTTGTACCTCGATGGCCGCTTTGCCAAGCTGACCGAGCTGCACCTGATTTATTTCCCCGGCCCGAACGGCGTGCCGCAGCTCATTGGCGGCACTTCGCCGCTCACGCTGTTTTTCCCGGCGCCCAACGTGCGCCCGCTACCGGTGCAGCGGCCCCAGGGCGGCGGCTACTATTTCGATAGCACCTACGTGCCGCTGGAAGCCCGCGAAGCCGCTTTCCGCGACTACGTGTACCAGCTTTTCACCGGCGACCCGGCCCTGACCTCGCTGGCCCCGCTGGTGCGCGATACCCTCGACCGCAGCCTGCTGCAGAAGTGGGCCATGGACGGCAGCGCCAACCTGAGCAACTTCCCGGTGCTGACGGACGCGTCGAACAACCAGATTGACGTGGCCGGCGTGCTGCTGCGCGTGCGCCCCGACGAGGGCACGGTGCGCAATTCCGACCTGTTCATCCGGCCCAGCCGGCCGGGCGTGGCGGGGCCGCTGCCCATCGTGCTACGGCCCGGCCTGAAGGCCGTGGGCAAGCGCTATTTCAACGAAACCATGTTTGCCGACAGCGGCGCCATTGTGCCCGCCGCCGACGCCCGCCCGCTGAAGGAGCGCACCCTGCCCGGTCCGGAACTGCCGTACCCCTACCTCACGGTGAACGACCTGCTGGAGGAAACGCTGCTCACGGTGCCTTATGAGGTGGATGACGCGCGCTTTTTTTCCGGCAACCTGAAAATTGCGCCGGGCTTTAAGCCCAGCAACTGGCCGCTGCTGCCGCTCAAGCCCGCGTATTTCGACTATTTCACGGCCCAGGATTTGGCCGAGCACCTGACGGTGGAAATGGACCCGGCCAGCGTGCGGGTGCGCCTGCGCGTGCCGGTAAGCGGCGGCGACTACGTGGACTACGAGCGCGCCTACTACCCCAACCCGCAGGGCGACAACATCGGCCGCCTGCTGGTGACCAACGTGGCGCTGTCCATTTTCCCCTTCGTGAAAGTGGCCGACGCGCCGCAATACAACGACTTCTACAAAGTCATGCTGGTGGATGCCAACAACATCGACCCCAGCATGGTGACCAAGAAAGTTGACCTGAAATTCTGGGCCAACGGCCACCAGCTCAGCGAAACCGGCACCGACCAAAGCGCCACCCGCTACGAGCGCACCCCCAAAACCGGCCAGGACGAAGGCAGCACCTACTACGAGGTGCGCGGCACCCATTTCGACTACCTCGAAGTGCTGAACCCGGCCCCGGCCGAGGGCCGCGCGCTCATCATCCCGCGCTGGCCCGAAGTGCGCCAGGGGACCAAGGAGTACCGTTTTGCCATCGACTTTGGCACCACGAACACGCACGTGGCCATGCAGGACAGCCCCGGCCAGGAGCCCAAGCCGTTCAGCTTCGGCCTGACTGATACGCCGGTGGCCCTGCTGAAAAAGAGCACCGCCGAGCCCGACCGCACTGCCTACGAGCGCCTCTACCGTGGCATCGACGACGACCCGGCCAACTTCGTGCAAATCAAGCGCTGGCAGCAGTACCAGGAGCGCGAATTTGTGCCCCCGATTATCGGGGCCGACAATTCGCCCTACGCCTTTCCGGCCCGCACCGCGACGTATGAGGCGGCCAACTACGCCACCCAGGAGCTGAGCGTGCTCGGCAACATCAACGTGGCCTTTGGCATCATCACCGAGGAGCAGCGCCGGCCGAACTACCACACCAATTTGAAGTGGGACAATTCGCTGAACATCGCCAACACCAACCGCGTTCGGGCGTTTTTCAAGGAAATCTTGCTGCTGTGCCGTGCCAAAGTGGCCCTGAACGGCGGTAACCTCGCGGCCACGCAAATCACCTGGTTTGCCCCGCTGAGCTTCAGCACCTACCAGCGCAACCTGTACCAGCGCGAGTGGGACACGCTGTTCCATCAGGTGTTCCACACCACCGCGTCCATGCCCTGCATGGTCGAGTCGACGGCGCCGTACTACTACCTCACGCGCCGCAACATCGTGACGCTGGGGCCGGGCGAAAACGCCGCTTTCATCGACATCGGCGGCGGCACCACCGACGTGCTGCTCTACGCTGACCGCAAGCCGGTGCTGAGCACCTCATTCCGCTTCGCCGGCAATGACCTGTGGGGCGACGGCGGGGCGGAGGTGCGCGGCTCGAAGGACAACGGCCTCGTGCGTTTCGGCGTGGCCGGCGTGCAGAGCGCGGTGCTTTCGCCCGCCGCCCGCCGGGCCCGCGAATACGTGCTGGTGGCCGAAGGAACCGATAATTTCGGCTCCGAGGACGTGGCCAGCTTCCTGTTCAACTACGACCAACTGCTGGGTTTCAGCGAGCGGCTGCTGCGGGCCGAGCACCTGCGGGTGCTGTTCTACCTGCACTTCGGCGCCCTCATTTACCACGTGGCGCAGGTGACGGTGGCCAACGGCCAGCAGCTGCCGCGCTACCTGTGCTTCACGGGGCGCGGCAGCCTCTACGTGCGCCTGCTGGCCGCCGGGGCCAACCTGCAACCGGTGGAGAAGCTGGCCCGTCTCATCATGGAAAAAGCCACCGGCCAGACCGTGCCGGCCGATTTCCGCATCAAGCTGGCCGACGACCCCAAGCAAACCACCGCCAACGGCGGCGTGCTCGCCACCGGCCAGATTCCGCAGGACCCGCCGCTGGTGCGCCCCGTGGGCATTGCCCCCGACCCCGAGAACCCGCTAGCTGACAAAGGCGAGCACCACCTCGAAGCCGCCGGCGTGACCGACGAAATCAAGCAGGCCGTGCTGAGCAACGCCCGCGCCTGCCTCAAGCTGCTGCTCGAAGACCCCGAACTGAAGCGCGTGCAGGCCGACCTGGGCGTGAAAAACGACCAGGGCCTGGTAATGAGCACGCTGGAGCGCAGCCTCGGCGACTCCTTCAACCTCTACCGCCAGCAGTACGCCGACGTGCTGCGCGACGGCGACACCATTCCCGAAACCCTGTTCTTCCTGCCGTTCAAAAACGCCCTGTATGAGCTATCCAAGGTGCTTCATGACGCGCAGCCGCTCAACTAGCCCCGTACGGCGGTGGGCGCTGCTGCTCTTGCTGGCTGTGGCCAGCGGGGTGGCGGCGCACGCCCAGCCCAGCGCTACCGACTCGGTAGCAGGAGCGCCGGCGGCGCCGGCTTCCAACTGGCCCTGGATGCTGGGCCTGCTGGTGGGCGGCATCGCCATTGGCGTGCTGGGCGCGCGCTGGCTGGCCCGCCAGCCCCGCAAAGTGGCCGACACGGTGGACCCGCGCCCGGCCTCCGGGGCGCCGTCGCCGCCCAAAAAGCGCGCCGAAAACGTGCCCAAGGCCCCCGCAGAGCCGAAGGCGCCGCCACCGGCTGAAAACACCTCCAAGGCAGCGAACGTCCAGTCGCTGAGTAAAATGCAGGGGCGCGAGCCCCGGCCTTCCACTTCTTCAAAACCCTCGTCTAAGTCCGCCGGTGGCGCTGGAAAATCTGCTCAGCAAGCGCGCAGGCACTCTTCCCGCGGCGACTCTCAGGACTGGACGGTACCCCACCGCGCCGCAGCTATGAACCCAACCCCTCCTTCTTCGCCCACCGACCAGCCGTTGGAGCCGGGCCAGACCGTCGAATGGTCGGCGCCCACTTCCACGCCGGCGGCCATTCAGGAATTGATTGACGCCACGGCCGGCGACGTGTCCATCAATCCGGATGCCCGCGGCGAAGCCCTGACGGCCCTGGAAGAGGCGGCTACTGCCCCGGCGGAAACCGCCAGCGGCCCCGTGCACTACTATGCCCCGGCGCCCGACACTCCGAGCATCGAACACCGCAAGCTCAGCCCCAACCCGCTCCCGCAGATGCCGCTGCTCATCACGCTGCCCCATGCGAATGCTGATGCGGCGCAGTTCTCGTTCAGCCCGCAGGCCGACCAGTCGCGCATCATCGGCAACGGCGTGCGCGAGCTAAAGGAGTTCTTCCAGTTTGAGCTGCCGCCCACCGAACAGTTCACCACGATTAAAAACGTGGCTCCCGGCAAGCTCGAAAAGCGCGACGACGCGTGGCACGTGGTGCAAAAAGCCAGCATTGCGCTGAGCTAACCGTAGAGACGCATATTTGCGTCTCGTCGTTGAACATTCCATCTGGACGGTGCTTTCATCCAATGTCGAATGGCTTGGTTCCGGCTGTCCAACGACGAGACGCAAATATGCGTCTCTACGGTTTGTAGACCCATTTTATGCTGTTAATCGAAATTCTACTCATCCTGGCCCTGGTGGCGTGGCAGGGCGTGGTGTTCTTCCGCAACCGCCAGCTCACCGGCCGGGTGGGGGGCATGTACCCGGTGCCGGGCTCGGTGGCGGTGCAGCCCATCCCGTTTACGGCCGCCGACCCGGACCGGAACTTCGACGTGCAATACGACGCGCTGATGACGCGCGACGCCTCGCCGGAATTCGGCCAAATCATCACCGACACCAACGAGTACCTGCTCAATAACCGTGGCGCGGCGGCCGACTTCGGCATCCTCAAGGACATCTCCGAGCGCCACGCCGAAGCGCTGGACGAGGAAATTCAGGCCCAGATTTCGACGCCGCTGTACTTGGGGCTGCTGGGCACCTTCACGGGCGCTATCCTGGGCTTGGTGTCGCTAGTAGGCAATCCCTTTGCGGAAGCCGTGGCCGACCCGGCCAAGGATACTTCCTTCAGCAACGGCGACGTGCAGCACTTCCTGGGCGGTGTGCTCATTGCCATGATTGGCAGCTTGTTTGGCCTGGCCTTCACGCTGGCCGGCAACCAGCTGCTGAAGCAGGCCCGAGCCCGGCGCGACCGCAATAAAAACGCTTACTACACCTTTCTGCAGAAGGCCTTGCTGCCCAAGCTGAACTCCGACATGCAGGCCGGCATGGCCAACCTGAAGTCGGTACTTGACACGTTCAATGCCGAGTTTTTCAGCCAAATTCAGAACGACTTCTTCAGTAAGATTCACGAGTTTACGCCGCTCATTGCCAGCATTACCGAGAACGTGAGCGTGCAGAAGCGGTTTCTGGAGCAGCTGGAGAAAATTGGCTATTCGGAGCTGGCCAATGCCACGATTCGGGTATTCGACCGGGTGGATGAAAGCGCCCAAACGTTCGAGAAATTCTTAGGTTATCAGCAGGCCCTCAACAACACCGTGACGCACGGCGCCGAAGTGGCGCAAGTCATCACGGCGCTGCTCAACCGCCTCACGGCCCTGGAGCAGGGCCTGGCCAGCGTGCCGCAGTACCTGCAGCAGCACGACGACGCCCTGCGCCAGCAGGTGGCTTTTTTCAGCCAGCACGGCAAGCTGCTGGCCGACCTGGGCGCCCAGATTCGGCAAGGTGTGAGCGAAGGCGTGCACCGCATGGACGTGGAACTCGACGGCCGCCTGCAGGAGCTGCAAAAAGAAGCCACCGAGGCTCACGAGCAATGGCAGCGCCATTTCCGCGAGCTAAACCAGAACAACGTCTACCAAAAAATCACGGAGTATCTCAACCCCTTCACCCAGCTCCCGGCCCAGCAGAAGGACCTCAACGTGCTGCAGGAGCGCCAGGCCAACCTGGCCGCGCAAGTTATGCAGCGCATGGAAGCCCGCCTGCTGGCCGACTCGCAGCTGCAGCAACAGCTCCTGCAGCAAGTAGACCGCACGAACAAGGTGCTGGAGGAAATCACCAAGCCGAACTGGTTTCAGCGGAATTTTCTGGGTAAGAAGTAACTACCCCGTCATGCAGAGCGCAGCGAAGCATCTCGCTTGGAGCGAGCATGATTACTACCCCACGCGAGATGCTTCGCTGCGCTCTGCATGACGTTCCATCGCCTCCAGTAATACCAGTAATAAACTTCTTATGAAAGAAAGCAAGGACTTCTTCTGGCCCAGCTACGTGGACCTCATGACGGCCTTGTTCCTCACCATGCTGGTGCTGTTCGTGCTCAGCTACAAGCTGTTCAAAGACAAGCAGCGTGATAACGACAAGCTCATCTACGACCTCAAAGTGCAGGTGCAGGAGAAGCGCAAGCTCGACGAGATAAAGGCGGCCCTGAAGCGGCTGGAAAGCAATTATTTTATCTACAACGAGCGCTACAAGCGCTACGAGCTCAACTTTCCTGTCACCTTCTCGCCGCAGAGCGCCGTGCTGCCGGCGGAGGCGCAGGCGCCGCTGGTGAAAGCCGGCCGCTTCCTGCTCAGCCAGATGCAGGCCATCAAAAACGACGACAACGTGCAATACCTCATTGTGGTGGAGGGCCGCGCCGCCAAAGACCTGCGCTACCCCGCCAACGACCCGCACAACCTCGACGGGCCCGCCGTGCGCCAGCTCAGCTACAGCCGCGCCCTGGCCGTGATTCGGCTCTGGGAGCAGGCCGGCCTGCGCTTCCCCGCCAACCTGGAAGTGGTGGCGGCCGGCAGCGGCTTCCGCGGCGCCGGCCGCTACACGGGCAGCCAGGAAGCGCTCAACAAGCGCTTCATCATCCAGGTGCAGCCCAAGATTGGGTCGATTGGGAAGTAGGTGCTGAACGGTGCGGAGACGCGACACCTCGCGTCTCGGCGACTGTGCCGTTACCGTCCGGTGCCGCGTCGTTCAACGAGGAGGCGCGAAGTGTCGCGTCTCTACATTGCCTTAGCCGCGTAAAATTTCATCAATTGCCGCCAGTTCCTCCGCGCTAAAGACCGGGTTTTCCAAGCAGCGTAGCGAATCATCGAGCTGCTCGGGCTTGCTGGCGCCGATGAGGACAGACGTCACCCGCTCGTCCTTCAGCAGCCAGGCCAGGGCCATTTGGGCGAGGCTTTGCTGACGGGTGCGGGCCAGGTCGTTGAGGCGGCGCACCTGGTCGAGGCGGTCGGGCGTGAGGTTTTTCTCCGTCAGGAAACCCACGCCTTTGGCCACGCGCGAGTCGTCGGGGATGCCGCGCAGATACTTGTCGGTGAGCAGGCCTTGGGCCAGGGGCGAGAAGGGAATGCAGCCCACGCCCTCCTCGCCCAGCAGGTCGAGCAGGCCGTTTTCGACCCAGCGCTCCACCATCGAATACTTGGGCTGGTGAATGAGGCAGGGCGTGCCCAGTTCCCGCAGCAGCCGGAACGCCTCGGCCGCCTGCGCGGGCTGGTAGTTGCTGATGCCCACGTAGAGCGCCTTGCCTTGGCGCACCACCAGGTCGAGCGCGGCCATGGTTTCGGCCAGGGGCGTGTCGGGGTCGGGGCGGTGGTGGTAGAAAATGTCGACGTACGCCAGCCCCATGCGCTTGAGGCTTTGGTCGAGGCTGGACACGAGCTGTTTTTTCGAGCCCCATTCGCCGTAGGGGCCCTCCCACATGTGGTAGCCGGCCTTGGTGGAAATGATGAGCTCGTCGCGGTGGGCGCGGAAATCTTCGCGCAGCACCCGGCCAAAGTTCTCTTCGGCCGAGCCGGGCGGCGGGCCGTAGTTGTTGGCCAGGTCGAAGTGCGTGATGCCGCGGTCGAAGGCCCGGTGCAGGATGGCGCGGGAGTTGGCCAGCACGTCCACGTCGCCGAAGTTGTGCCACAGGCCCAGCGAGAGGGCCGGCAGTTTCAGGCCGCTACGGCCGCAGCGGCGGTAGGTCATGTGTTGGTAGCGGGTGGGGGCGGGTTGGTACGGCATGGGGCTAAGGTGGCGGGGCGGTGGCCGGTAGGTGCAGTAATAATAAGCCCCGGCGCCTTCTGGGCGCCGGGGCTTATCGGCTTTTTAGCAACTGGCCGTTAGTAGCGGCGGTTGATGCAGTTCAGGTCTTCGAAGGCTTCTTTGAGGCGCGCCACGAAGGTTTCTTCGCCTTTGCGCAGCCACACGCGCGGGTCGTAGTACTTCTTGTTGGGCGAGTCGGCGCCGGTGGGGTTGCCGATTTGGCCCTGCAGGAAGCCTTCGTTCTTCACGTAGTTGTCCTTGATGCCCTGCCAGAAGGCCCACTGCAGGTCGGTGTCGAGGTTCATCTTGATGGCGCCGTAGCTGATGGCCTCGCGGATTTCCTCGCGGCTCGAGCCCGAGCCGCCGTGGAACACGAAGCTGATGGGCAGCGCCTCCGCAATGTTGTGCTTCTGGCGCAGAAACTCCTGCGAGTTGTGCAGAATCTTGGGCTGCAGCTTCACGTTGCCGGGCTTGTACACGCCGTGCACGTTGCCAAACGCCGCCGCGATGGTGAAGCGCGGGCTGATGGCGCTCAGCTGCTCGTAGGCGTAGGCCACTTCCTCGGGCTGGGTGTAGAGCTTGCTGGAGTCCACGTCGGAGTTGTCGACGCCGTCTTCCTCGCCGCCGGTCACGCCGAGCTCAATCTCCAGCGTCATGCCGATTTTGGCCATGCGCTCGAGGTAACGCTTGCAGATTTCGATGTTTTCCTCAATCGGCTCCTCCGACAGGTCGAGCATGTGCGAGCTGTAGAGGGGCTGGCCGTGCTGCTGGTAGTACTTCTCGCCGGCGTCGAGCAGGCCGTCAATCCAGGGCAGGAGCTTTTTGGCGGCGTGGTCGGTGTGCAGCACCACGGGCACGTCGTAGAGGCCGGCCATCAGGTGCACGTGGTGGGCGCCCGAAATGGCGCCGGCGATGCTGGCCTGCTGCTTGTCGTTGGGCAAGGACTTGCCGGCGTAGAACTGCGCGCCGCCGTTCGAGAACTGAATCATCACGGGCGAGTTCACCACCTTGGCGGTTTCCAGCACGCCGTTCACGGTGTTGGTGCCGGTCACGTTCACGGCGGGCAGGGCGTAGGCGTGGGCCTTGGCGTGTTCGAAAAGTGCCTGCACTTCGTCGCCGTGCAGCACGCCGGCGCGCAGGCCGGTAAGGGTTTGGTCAGCCATAAAAAGGAGTTGATGCGGCGGGGCCGCGGTGGGAAGAGCAAGTGGAAAGAACGGGGCCGCCCCGGCGGCGGCCCGCGCAGCAAAGTACGCTCGGGGCGGCGGAACCTAAAAGCGGCGCGCCATGCGCCGGGCGGTCATGGCGCGCCCCGGCCGCCGTGGGAGGGCCGGCGGGGCAAAAAAAGAGGCCGGCCGTTGCAGCGGCCGGCCTCAGGGGCATCACTCACACTCCCCCCACACAACGGGTTATTCGGCGGTCATCAGCTTGCGCAGGCGGTACACGCCGTGGCGGTTCGTGACTTCCAGCTGGTATTCGTAGTCGCCAGGGGCCAGGCCCAGGCCTTCCAGGTTCAATTTAATGCTTTGGGTGCCCGCGCTACGGCCCTTGCGCACCACGCCGGCCACCTTGCGGCCCAGCAGGTCGAAGAGGTCGAGGCGCACGTCGGCGGCGGTGGCCAGGGTGAAGGGCACAGTGGTTTCGCCCACGAAGGGGTTGGGGTAATTCTGTTCGAGGATGAACTGGCCGCCGGTTTCGCGCTCGGAGCTGCGCAGGGCCAGCCGCTCGGTTTCGCTGATGGCGGGGTCGGGCGAAACCGCGCAGCCGCTGCTCATCGTGGCCGTGTCAAAGTACGTGTCGTGGGGGAAATCGGTCATGGGCCGAACAACGGAGAAGAAGGTAAGCGGGAGCCAGCAGCAATTTCGCAGCGTAATTTAACCACGTCTTGGCCGACAAACAAATATTCAGCAATTGCAATAGCCAATCAGACCCCAACTCGATGATTGGGTTTAAAACGTCGCCGAGCTGGCCAATAATCGCCGCCAGTGCCAGAGGCCCTGCCATGCCCGCCGCCACGCCCCCAAAACGGCCCTACAGCCGTTTCAGGCCGGCTGTGGCGGCCGCGTCGCCGGGCCGGATGAGCAGGGCCTTGGTGTAGAGGGCGCGGGCTTCGGCTTTCTTGCCGAGGTTGAGGTAGGCCCAAGCCAGCGAGATGTTGGAATCGTAATCGAAGGGGTAGAGGTTCACCACGCGCTCGAAGTAGCGGGCGGCCTGCCCGTAGGCCTTGCGGTTGAGGTAGATGACGCCGGTCCAGTAATTGGCTTGGGTGTTTTGGGGGTCCACTTTCAGGATGTCGGTGTACAGCCCCAGCATCTTCTCGACCTGTCCCAGCGCATTCAGCGGCTTGATGAGGCCGAACTTGGGCTCGATGGCGTAGGGGCGCTGCTCCACGGCTTTCTGGTAGTGAGCAGCTGCGGCGGTGTAGTTTTTGGCCAGAAAATACAGCCAGCCCAGGCGCAGGTTTTGCTCGTAGGTGCCCGTGTAGAGGGCCTTGATGGGCGCAATGGCGTCGGCGTAGTCGGCCTTGGCTTCGGCGGCGTAGCTGCTGGCAAAGGCGGCCGACTGGTCCTGGGCGCGGGCCGCGGCCGGGGCCACGCATGCCAGCGCAGCGGCAGAAAAGGTCAGCTTTACCAGGTCCATGTGATGGCAGTGCTTAGGGAGTTCAGGGAATAGTAGCGGCCGTCAACGCTGTCGCGGCGGTGCTCGGCGCCGTAGCTCAGGCGCAGGGCAAGCGGGCGCGACAGCAAAATAAGCAAGTTGGCGCCGCCGCGCTCCCGCACGGGGTCGAGCAGGTTGTACACGTAGGTGCCGTCGAGTTCGGCCAGCACGGGCGTCAGGCCCAGGCCCGCGTAGGCTTCCAGCCACACGTGGCGGTGCAGCCGGCCGCCCCCGCCCAGCACCCCGTGCGGGTAGCTGCGGCCGTTGGAGCGCAGCACGCTGGCCCGCCCGTAGGCGTAGAGGCGCAGGTTGCCGAACGGGTACACGGCCAGGCGCAGGTCGGTTTGCACGCGGGCCGTATCGGTGAGGGTGCCGGCGTACACGCCCACTTGGGCCGTCCAGTAGGGCCGGGCGTAGGCCACGGAAGCATAGCCCAGGTTGTCGGCGCGGTTCACGAGAAGGCCCAAGTCGCTGTTGAGGTGGTTGTAGCCCAGCAGCACCCGCCAGCGCGGGGCCAGCTGCCCGGCCAGCAGGGCGTGGTACTGCACCTGGCGCAGCGGGTAGAGCATGCCGCCGGGCCGGCGGCGGTCGGGCAGCTCCACGGTCTGGCCGAAGTAGCTCACGTTCTGATTCAAGCTGAGGCAAGAGCCCAGCCGGCTGCTGACGTCGAGCCGAAAAAAACCGGCATCGCCCCGGTGTACGGTGCGGCTGTATTGGCCTCCCGCTTCCGCTTCAACCTGCGTCACGGCCTGAAACGGCATCAGGTGCAGGGGGCGGCGCAGCGAATCGGGCAGGCGCCCGGCCAGCCGCGCCGCCGCGCCGGACTGGTTGAGGTCGAGATAGGCCAGGGCCAGGCCGTAGCGGGCGGTGGTGTCGAGCGGGTTTTCGCGAAGGGCGCGGCCGTAGTGGCGCAGGGCCAGGGCAGGCTTTTCGCGGGCCAGCGCGGCCTGGCCCAGGCGGCGGCGCAGGGCAGGGTAGTCGGCACCGGCCCGCAGGGCGGCAGTGCCCACCGAGTCGAGCGCGGCCCAGCGGTATTGGGCGGCCAGGGCTTGGGTAAGGCTGTCGAGGCGGTTGAAATCGGGCAATTGCTGGGCTTGCGCGCTCAGCAGGCTGCCGCCCCAGTAGCTTAGCAGCAACAGCGCCAAGCGCTGCCATCCGCGCCCATTCCCGTGGCGGCGCGGCATTTTTGCTTGTGGTTGGTTGCGCTCGTTTTTCATGCGCCCGCTTCTGAAATGACCAGGTTGATGACGTGGCCGTCCCGCTCCGCGCGCAGCTCGGCCAGAGCACCGCCGCGCACGAGTAGGGAATATGCCCGGGTGGCGCGCTCGCGGCCAAACCACGCCACCACCACCCGGCTGCGCAGTCGAAGGGCCCGGTCGGCCCAGTCGTTGGCTTCGGTGGGGGCTTCCGCCAGCGAGAACGTGGGTTTCACAAACCGGTAAAAGGGCGCCACAACGTCCTGCACCCACGTCAGGGCGGCATTGCCGACGATGGTTAGCGGAAACTCATCGGAGGTGTGCTGGCCAGACAAGCTCACCAGCGGCACCCGATAGGCGGCCTGGTACAGCAGGTACAGCCACGACGCCTCCGACCCGTAATAAGCCGTGAAATAAAACACCGACTCATCGCCGCCAAAGTAGGCCACCGCGCCCGTGGCCTCGCAGCGCAGGTAGGGCAGGTTGTAGGCGTCGGTGAACACCTCCCAGCGCTGGGCCGGCTGCTCGGGCGCGTCGGCGTTGCGCACCTCAAGGGCGTAGCCCGGCGGGAAACGCAGGGTCTGGCTGAGCAGCTTGTTGAAAGCGGGCGGGCGCACGGTTTCGCCCACCGTCGGCACCGCAAAATGGCGCAGCTGCCTTGGCTGCGTAAGCGCAGCTACCGGCGCAATGCCCTCCGAGGTCATCGTAGGCAGCAATTTTTCCGGGTGCCCTTTCGAAGCGCCGGTTATTTTCTGCAGCGTTTCTGCCAGCCGTGGCGTCGCGGTGTGGGCTGGTGCGAGGCTTTCGGCGGCCGGCTCGGCCACGTAATACGCCAGCGGATAAGCCAGCGTGCGCGAACCCACATACGGCGTGGCCTGCACCTGGAAATGCAGGTGCGGCTCGGGCGAGCGACCCGAGTTGCCGCAGGTGCCCACAATGTCGCCGCGGCGCACGTAGTCGCCCATTTTCACCGGCACGGAGTGGGCGCGCAGGTGCGAGAGCTGGGTATAAAGGCCCGGCGCGTGGCGCAGCACCACGGTGTTGCCCCAGTTCTGGGCGGTGTTCACTTCGCCAATGGCGTTGTCCTCGATGTGCTGAACGACTTCCTCCACCACGCCGTCGGCGGGGGCCAGCACGGGCTTGTTGTAGGCGTAGAAGTCGGAGGGCGAGAGGCCGGCGCCGTGGTAGGTGCGCCCGTCGGCGTCGGCAATGGCGAAGTCCAGGGCCGCGCCCCAGTCGCCGAGGTGGGTGGGGCCGCCGTCGCGGTAGCCCTGCGTGCAGCGCCACGCGCCCAGAAAGGGCAGCGTGAGGGCCACCGCGCCCTGGTGGGCCAGGCGCACGCGGTCGGTGGCGTGGGCGTAGAGGTTGTGCTCGGGCGAGTAGCGCTGCACCGGCGTGAGCACCAGCCCCGCGCCCGGCCGTTCGCGCAGCAGCAGCACGTACAAAAACAGCAGCGCCGTGGCGCAATAGGGCAGCGAGAGCGTGGGCAGCCCCAGCTTATCGAGCGCCGCCGTGAGGCCGGCCAGCAATACCACCGTCACGGGCACGCTGCCCACGGCCCAGCCGTAGCTCGCCGCCGACGGGATGACAAACACGCCGCCCACCGCAATGGCCGCCACCATGTAGTTGGCGCCCAGGTTGTACTCGTTGAGCCCGCCGGCCGCCGGGCCGGCCAGCGCATGCAGCCCGTAAGCCACCAAAAACGCCAGCACCGACAGCGAAAACGCAATGCGCGAGTGCCACAGCAAGCCGCCCGCCACCAGCAGCCCCGCCACCGCGCTGTCCTGAAACAGCACTGCGCCCAGCGCCCGCAGGTAGGTGGCCAGCAGCGGCGGCCAGGGCCAGTCGCCCACCCATTGGGCCAGGCTCACCAGGCGCGGCCCGCCCACGGCATACACGTCATTGAGCCAGTACACGCTGCCCTCGCCCGGGGCCAGGTGCAGCAGGGGGCCGCTGCCCAGCAGCAGCAGCCACACCGTGAGCAGGAAGGGCAGCGACAGAAACGGCAGCCCGCGCCCGCCCAGCCAGCCGCCCAGCGCCACGCTCAGCAGCAGGGCCAGGCCCGCGCCCACCACCACCAGCCCCGCCAGCGCCCAGCCCGGCGCATAAAACGAAGCCAGCGCCAGCCCCGTCAGCAGGGAGTTGAAGCTGTAGGCACCCACGTCGGTCCATTCTTTGTTGAAGCCGGCCAGCCGGGCACCGGCCACCGCCAGCCCTGCGCCCACCAATCCCGCCACGCCCGCCGCCGGGTGGCTAAATGTGACCAGCAGCAACACCGCCGCAAACCCCCGATGCTGCGAAAAGAACAGCATGGAGTAGCTGTGCAGCACGGCGCGGAAGAAAGAAGTAGCGGGGCTGGTCATTGTAAATGCGCCGGAATCTGCTCCAGCTGCTGCAAATATTCCAGCGTTTCGGCGGCTCGTATCAGGTGCACCTGGCCGGCCTGGTCCACCAGCACCACGTTGGGGCGCAGGTTGATGAACTGCTGCCACTGGCTCAGGTTGTAGGCGCCCACTTTGTGCACCAGCACGTGGTCGTTGGGCGCGAGCAGGGGCAGGGCAATGCTTTCGCGCAGCATGTCGATGTTCATGCACAGCGGGCCGTAGAGCACGGTGGGCTCGGTGTGGTTCGAGAATTCGCGGGTGGGGCTGATGTGGTGGTCGTACCAGAAAGACGTGAAAAGCAGGTTCACGCCAAAGTCCAGAATGGTGGCGCGGCGGCCATCGGCCAGCCGCTTGTTGGCCAGCACCGTGCCGATGAGCGAGCCGGCGTCGTCGACCAGGGCGCGGCCGGCTTCCAGCACCAGCGTCGGCAGCTCGCCCGATTTAAAGCCCGCGCCGAGCAAGGCCCCGGTGATGGCCTCGGCATACTCGTCCAGGCTGGGCACGGTGTCGGTGGCGGGCAGGTAGGCGCCTTTCAAGGTGTTGGTGGAGGGAAAGCCGCCGCCCAGGTCGAGGTACTGAATGGTCGTGTTCAATTCCCGCTCACAGCGCAAAGCCAGGGCCGCCAGCTTGGTAGCCGCCGTGCCGTAGGCGGCCGTTTGCAACACGTAGGTGCCGATGTGGCAATGCAGCCCCACCAGCTCCAGCTGCCCCGACGCCACGATGCGGCCCAGCGCCTGCCAGGCCTCGCCGTTTTCCAGGTTGAAGCCGAACCGGTCCCACTGCGGCACAATGCCGGCGTCGAGGTTCACGCGCAGGGCCACGCGGGGACGCTGCGGGCGGCCGGCGGCCACGTCCAGCAGCAGGTGCAGCTCGTCGGCGTGGTCGAGGTGAATCACGGCATCCACCGCGCAGGCCCGCTCCAGGTCGGCCCGCCGCTTGCCGGGGCCGTTGAAGAGGATGTGCGGGCCGGGCACGCCGTTGAGCAGGGCTTTTTCCAGCTCCATGCCGCTCACCACCTCGGCCCAGGCGCCCTCCTGGTGGAAGGTGCGGCACACGGCGTTCAGGTAGTTGGTTTTGTACGACCACGCCAGTTGCACCTGCGGATAGCGCGTGCCAAAGGCGCGCACCGCCGCCTGGTAGCTGCGCCGCAGCTGCCGCTCGCTCAGCACAAACAGCGGCGAGCCGAACCGCGCCACCAGCTCGTCCACCGCCACGCCGTCAATCGCCGTCACGGCCCGGGCCCCGGCGCGCGGGCCGAACTTGTTCAGCGCGCCGGCCGTGAGCTTGCGAAGGGTGGGGCGTTCGTAGGGAAGTTTCATGGGGGTAGGTGGAGGTGGCGTGCTGGTTCAAGAACGTCATGCTGAGCGCAGTCGAAGCATCTCTACCGCAGGAGTAATTCTTTCGATTGAGTTGGCTGCGCGGTAGAGATGCTTCGACTGCGCTCAGCATGACCACCTTTGGGCTTCAACGGCACTCCGCTTCAAAGTTCGCCCAGCGCGGCCACTTGCTGGAATTGGGTATGGTCGGTAATGAGGTCCCAGGCATAGCGCACAAACATTTTGCCCACGGCGTACTCCTCCATCATGGTCACGGGCAGGCCCAGGGCCAGGCGCAGCAGGGCCGCCGGCTGGTTTTGGCCCGCGGCGGCCGTGAGGTAAATCCAGGCCGGAAACCGCGGATTGATTTCCATGATGAACAGCTCGCCGCTGGCCGAACGCATGATTTCCAGTTCGAAGCCGCCGCGCCACTGGGTGGCCTCGGCAAAGCGGCGGGCCAGGGCCAGCAGGGCCTCGTCGGCGAGGGTGATGCCGGCCCAGGCCTTGCCTTTGTCGGTGATGGTGAGCTTGCGCATGGGCACCACGCTCAGGGCCCGGCCGTGGCCGTCGCCCAGCCCGGCGATGTTGATTTCCTGGCCCGCCACAAACTGCTGCGCGATGAGCGGCACGCCCCAAAGCCCGCTCAGCCGCAGAAACGCCTGTTCGGCCTGCGCCAGCGAGTGCACCACGGCGGCGTCGTAGTAGCGGCCTTTCAGCACCAGCGGCCAGCCCAGGGTTTCGGCCGCGGTGGCCAGCTCGGCGGCGTGGTGGAGCGGGCGGCTGGCCGGCACGTGCAGCCCGTGGGCCGCCCCAAAAGCCGGCAGGTTCAGCTTGTCGCGGGCGTCGAGCTGCGCCAGCGTGGGCAGAAAGGTGTGCATGCCCAGTGCCCGCAGCTGGGGCGCCAGCTTGATGAAATTGTACAGCTCGGCGTCGAAGTTGGGAATGAGCACGGCCACGTCTTCCTGCTCGCGGATGTAGCGCAGGCGCTCCAGCAGCGCCGCGGTGCCGGCCGAAGGGTAGGGGAGCTGGTAGGTGCGGTCCACCAGCTCGCGCAGGTAGATGCCCGGCTCCAGCGCCTCGTAGCTGAGCCCGACGATGCGCAGGTCGAAGTCCGGCGTTTCGCGCAGGGCGCGGATGACGGCCACGCCCGGGCCGGGGCTGTCGGTGGCGTTGAGGCCGGTCACGGCCACGGTGAGCCGGGGGCGGGCAGCAGAAAGAGGCACGTGGGGCGGGGTTAGTCTAGCAGGTTGAAGTCGCGCAGCTGGGCCAGCAGGTCGTCCCAGTCTTTTTCGAGCTGGCCGGGGGCCACGTCGTAGCGCGCCAGAATGTCGGCTTTGATGGCCGCCGGGTTCAGGCCTTCCTTGGCGCGGGCCAGGATGTCGGCGGCCAGCGGGTTGGCCGCGAACGAGTCGCCGGTGGCGGGGTTGAAGATGAAGCCGGATTCGCTGGTGGCAATGTTCTTTTTGAGCTTCATGAACTGGGTGTTGAACGGGGTAGAGACGCATACTTGCGTCTCGCCGTTGGCTGATGTTGTATGGCCTGGTGGCGCGTTCTGGGGCTTTGGCACGTCACCGTTCAACGGCGAGACGCAAATATGCGTCTCTACCCCAGGCAAGCCTCTACGGTATCACCTCCACCCAGCCCTTGTATTTCTGGCCGTCGGTGTACGTCACGAGGTAATAATACATGCCGCCGGCCCCGGCGCCGCCCCACCTGAAGCCGCGCTCCGACGAAGAAAACACGGCCTGGCCCCAGCGCGAGAAAATTTTGATGCTGGCAAACTTGCGGTCGCAGAAGTCGACCGGCAGGCTGGGCATCATAAAGAAATCGTTCTGGCCGTCGCCGTTCGGCGTGATGACGTTGGGCGGGCGGAAGGCCAGCGAATCGCCCTTCGGCGCCACCACGAAGCGGATGAGGCGCTCCTGCGGCAGCGGCTCGCAGGGCCCGGCTTCGGCCAGCCGGAAGCGCACCAGCAGGCTGTTGTTCGTTTTGGCCTGGCCCACGGCGGCGCACGTGGGCTCCCAGGTGAAGGTGGCGCTGGCCCGGCCCTGGCCGTTTTGGGCCGTGAATTTCATGTCGGCATCGGCCAGGTTGAAGCCCGCGCCGGCGGCGCTGAGCGTGAGGGCGTTCAGGTCGGCGTCGGTGCCGGTGAGGGTGGCGGTGTAGCGTTCGCCCAGCGTGAGGCGCACCACGGCCGGCGCGTCGTCGGACACGGGCAGCGGCGCGGGCGGAAACGTGGTGCTGAGCACCGGCGCGCGGTTGGGCCGCGAGGCCGCCGTGAAGGCAATGCGAATGGTGTCGTGCTTGGGCAGGCTGCAGCCGTTGTCGGCCACGATGACGTCGACCAGGTACACCTTGCCTTTGGTATCGATGCAATCCGGGAAGCAGAGCGTGGTCACCAGCGTATCGGGCTGGCCGGCCGCGTGCACCATGCCGGTAGTGGACGTGCTGAAAATGGGCCCCGTGGTGGTGAAGTTCACCGCGCGGCTGCTCATGCTCAGCACCGAGCTGGGGTCGGGGTCGGTGTAGCGAATGGTGAGGCAGCGGTTGCCGCCGGGCTGCAGGCGCAGCGTGTCGCGGCCGGGGCGGTAGGCGGCGGTGCTGCCCGGCGCCCGCACTTGCAGCGTGGGCGCCACGTTGGTGGGGCAGTTCAGCACGTAGAGCTGGAAATCGCGGCGCGTCTCGCCAATTTTCACGCCGCGCCGGTACTCCGTGCAGCGCACCCCAAACACGTACAGGCCCAGGTCGCGGGGCCGCACCGTGAGGCGGCCCGTGCGCGCATCAATGCCCAGCGCGGGGCTGCCCGGAATCTGGTTGTTCACGTTCAGGCCCGGGTTCCAGCTGATGGTGGAGTAGGGCGCCGGGCCGGCCTGGGTCAGCAGCGGGTTGGCGAAGGTGGCGTGGCCGTTGAGGGGCGTCACCATGTCGTAGGCCAGCGAGTCGCCGTCGGGGTCCTGGCCGCCAAAGTCGTAGTAAAACAGCTCGTTGCGACAGGCGTAGTCGCCCAGAGGCGGAAAAATGCGCGGCGTCGAGTCGATGAACGCCGCGCCGTTGCGCACCACGGCCGGAAATTCGAGGTAAAAGGTCTGGGCCGCGTTGCCGGGCGCCACAATGTTGGTGATGGTCACGTTGCGGCAGCAGCGCTCCACGGCCACGTAGTAGCCGCCGGGGTTGTTGTACACGCTCGGGCCCAGAAAAATATCCTGCGTGTACACCAGCTTGCGGGTGCTGAGCGAGCCCACGGTGCAGGCCGGGTTGGTGTAGTTCACGAAGGTGTTGCTCACGCGGGGCAGCACCACGTCGACGACGCGCTGGTTGGTGGTTTTGTTGAAGATGCTGGCCGTGAGGTTGTCGTCCAGCGCGCCCGCGCTGCCGTTGATGGCGTCAAAATACAGGTTCAGGGTGAGGGCATACGTGTTGCCGGACTTGTACTGCAAGTCCAGCTCGCCGCCCACAATGTGCGTGGCCGAGGCCGCCAGCGGCGCCAGCAGCACCAGCAAGGCCAGCCACCACCCCCGAAAAGTGCCCAAAGCCGTCCAAGTATATTTCATAACCAATAAGATAGCAAAAAAAAGAGTAACTCGGCCCCGCCAAAGCCTGGCCGGGCGCCGAAGCACCCGGCCAGGCCCGGCCAAAGCCCGGACCCGCGGCCCGGCAACCAGCAAGTTAGTTGGCGCCGCCGGTCTTGGTGGTGTCGGCCGTGGTGGTCGTGCTCGGCTTCTTGCAGTCTTTGCCGCCGGCCGGGCGCACGTTGTCTTTCTCGCAGCCCGAGAAGCTGCTCATGGAGCACAGCAGCGCGGCAGCGCTAAGCAGGCGAAGAGTGGTGGATAAACGCATAAGGGTGAAAATGAAAAAGGGTGAAAAAATGAGAATTCGGAAAGGAAGAGTAGGGGTAATGCAATAGACAATAAGAAGATAACGACGAGGCAAAGGCTATTGAATGTTGCCGCCCACGGCCAAGCCGCTGGGCACGGTGACGGGCACGCTGCGGTCGAAGCTGGTGGCGGTGAGCGACTGCAGAAAGGCGATGATGGCCTGCGGGTCCTGCACGCGGGCCGGGAAGAGCGGGTCGCGCTGGCCGGGGGCTACGCGGGGGTTGGCGGTGGGCGGCGCGCCGGGCGGCGGCGCATAGAAGGCCAGCACCGCGCCCAGGTTGGGCTGCGTGCCGCTGTGCATGTAGGGCGCCGTGAGGGCCACGTTGCGCAGGCTGGGCGTGCGGAAGGCGTAGGAGTTGTTGGCGCCCGCGTCGGAGGCGGCGTTCTTGGGGTTGTCGGCCACGCCCAGCACGTGCAGCTGGTAGTCCGAGAGCATGGGGCCGCTGTGGCATTTGGCGCAGCCGCTGCTGATGAAGGCGTTCAGGCCCTGCACCTGCTGGGCCGAGAGGGCGGTTTTGTCGCCGCGCAGGTACTTGTCAAACGGCGCATCGGTTGCCAGCAGGGTGCGCTCGAAGGCGGCCAGCGCCTTGCCGAGGTTGGTGGCCGTGACGGGCGCGGGCTCGGCAAACGCTGCGCTAAACATCGATGCATACGCCGGGATGCGCCGCAGCCGCGCCACCGCCGTGTCGAGGGCGGCGCTTTCGCTGCAGGCGGGGCCGCGCATTTCTTCCAGCGCCGCAATGGGCTGCACCGACTGCGCTTCGAGCGACTGGGCCCGGCTGTCCCAGAACATCGCGGCCCGGGCGGGGTCGTAGCTGCCGCCGTTGGTCAGGCCGTTGAAGGCCGTGTTGAGGACCGTGGGCGTGTTGCGCTTGGCAAACGGAATGGCGTTGGGCTGGCGGAAACGGCGGGCCGTGCCCAGGCCCTGCCCGTTCACGCCAATGGCCAGGTCGATGGCGTCGGCGTAGCCGTTGGCGGGGTGGTGGCAGCTGGCGCAGCTCACGTCCTTGCCGCCCGAGAGCACCGGGTCCCAGAACAGGGCGCGGCCCAGCGCGATTTTGGCTGGCGTGCCGGGGTTGTCGGCCGGCGCCGGGGCCGAGAGGGGCAGGGCGCCCAGCACGCTCAGGTCGTCGTTGGAGGGCGTGGCGTTTTCCGATTCCTTGTGGCAGGCCACGGCCAGCAGCAGCGTGGCCGCTGCCAGCATGGAGGCTACCCGGGGGAGTAATGATGCGGCCATGAGCAGGAAAGCAGGCAGGTTGGGAAAGAGAATTGCAGCGCGTTTTATCAAAGGTGCTCTTCCTCTTTCCGCAGCGCCCGCTCCAATCGCCGAGTTGGGAGGGGGCGTCGCCCATTTCCCGCATTCGCCAGCCAAATCCCGCCGCCAAACCTCCGGCCCGGCCCGATTTCCGGCCACATGGCTCAGAAATGCCGAATGGCCGGCAAACTTGCCCGGCTGGCCGATGTGCGCCGCGCCGCCACAGGCGCGGGTTGTAGCTTGCGCCATCTTCATTTGATAGTCTAATCAATGCCCCTCCCGCCGCTCCGCTCTGCCTCCACGCTGCTGCTGCACGCCCTGGTATGGGGACTGGTGGCGGTGCTGCTCTGGGCCCAGCAACCCGATTACCCGGGGCCGAAGCCGACGGAGTTCTGGCTCACGCAGGCCGTGGTGTTTGGGCTGCTGGGGGGCGTGTTCTACCTGAACGTGGGCTGGGCGGCGCCCCGACTGCTCTACGCCCGCAAGGCCTGGGCCTACGTGCTGCTCAACGCCGGCCTAGTGCTGGGGGTGCTGGCGGTGCACCGCCAGGTGGAGCAGCGCCTGCGCGTGCCCGAGCTGGTGGCCGCTGCCCGCGAAGCCGTCCTCAACCCGCCCAACCCGTGGTCGAGCCCGCGCCCGCACCCCCTCACCGGGCCCGACGAGGGCAGCCCCGTGTTCAACACCGGCGTGCTGCTCATCACGCTGCTGGTGCTGGGCATTGCCACCAGCCTCGCGGCCATGCAAAAAGGCCAGCGCGACGCCGAAATCCGTCTGGAGCTGGAGCGCCGCCAGGTGGCCACCGAGCTGAGCCTGCTCAAGGCCCAGATAAACCCCCATTTCTTCTTCAACACCCTCAACAATATTTACGCCCTCACGCTGCTCGACGGGGAGCAGGCCCGCGTGGCCCTGCACCGCCTCTCGCGCATGATGCGCTACGTGCTGTACGAGTCGCCGGCCGGCCACACGCGCCTGAGCCAGGAAATTAGCTTTCTGCAGGACTACATCGACCTTATGCACCTGCGTCTTACCAACAAAGTGCGGGTGCAGTTTGAGCGGCCCGACCCGCTGAGCCCCGACCCGTTCATCGCGCCCATGCTGTTTCAGCCCTTCGTCGAGAACGCCTTCAAGCACGGCGTGAGCGCCACCGCCCCCAGCTGCATCAGCATACAGCTGCGCCAGCCCTCGGCCACCACCGTGGAGTTGCGCGTGCGCAACACCCTGTTTCCCGACCGCCCCGATGCTGACGCCGACGACGAGCCCGGCGGCATCGGGCTGGCCAACACCCAGCGCCGCCTCAACCTGCTGTACCCGCACGCCCACACCGTCACCGTCACGCCCCGCAACGCCTCCAACGAGTACGAAGTATGTCTGAATCTGAAGCTGTAGCCCCGTTCATCATCAACTGCGTGGCCGTCGACGACGAGCCGCTGGCCCTAGGCTTGGTGTGTTCCTTCATCGAGCGCACGCCGTTTATGCGCCTGGTGGGCCGCCACGAAAGCGCCGTGGCCGCCCTGCGCTCCCTGCACGAGCGCCCCGACGCCCACCTGCTGTTTCTCGACATCAAGATGCCCGACCTCAGCGGCCTGGAGCTGGCGCGGGTGCTGCAGTACGGCCCGCGCGTCATCTTCACCACGGCCTTCAACCAGTACGCGCTGGAAGGCTTCCGCGTCGATGCGCTCGACTACCTGCTCAAGCCCTTCAACTATGAGGAATTTTTGCGCGCCGCGCTCAAGGCCAAGGCCTACTTTGAGATGAAGCAGGCCAGCGAAGCCGCCCCCGCCGCGGCCCCGGCGCCCGCGGCGCCACCCGTTTCTCAGCCCGAAGAAGACCACATCTACCTGAAGGTGGAGTACCAGCTGGTGCGCGTGGCCCTGGCCGACATAGTGTACGTGGAAGGCCTCAAGGACTACGTGAAGGTGCATTTGGCCAGCCAAACGCGGCCGCTGCTCTCGCTTACCAGCCTGCGCAGCATGGAAGAAAAGCTGCCGGCCGGCAAGTTCATGCGCATTCACCGCAGCTACATCGTGGGGCTGGGCCACATCCAGGCGGTGGGGCGCGGCACGGTCCAGATTCAGGGCGAAACCTTGCCCGTGAGCGACGGTTATCGGGAAAGCTTCGACCAGTTTTTCAGCCGCTGGAAATAAGTAGAACACGCACCGGAAAATGGTGATAAATTCACGCTGACTTAATAAAAGACGGCCTAACTTGCAAGGGTCTATGAGCGAGTCTTTGCCCAACTATTTCGACACCGATGGCCGCCCCGAGTCGGCCGCCGACGCCGAGCGCAAGCTCAAGGTGTGGGCCGCCCTCAACGCCGTGGACCAGGGCCTGCTCAGCCCCGAGGAAGTGCTCGACGCCTACGGCATCAGCGCGCAGGAAATGGAGCAGCACCGCGCGGGCTGGCAGGATTTTGAAACCGGGAGCCGATAGCCGGCGCGGCAGGCCCACCGGCGGTATCGGGCACGGTTGGGACGGCGCACGCCGTGGCCCCACGGCGTGAGCGAGGCCCGCCCCCGAATGTGCGGCCCCGCCGATTAACTTTGCAGGCTAGCCTCCCTATCCATGCAAGAGTATTCTTCTTCCGCCTCTTCTACGCTGCCTCAATTG
The DNA here is from genome assembly GCF_014699055.1 of Hymenobacter armeniacus. GTDB lineage: Bacteria > Bacteroidota > Bacteroidia > Cytophagales > Hymenobacteraceae > Hymenobacter > Hymenobacter armeniacus. The sequence goes on along the minus strand of NZ_JACXAC010000006.1, from coordinate 497,332 downwards.
CCCAAAGCGCCCACCGGCATCGAGGGGCTGGACGAAATCACCGAAGGCGGCCTGCCCAAGGGCCGGCCCACGCTCGTTTGCGGCAGCGCGGGCTGTGGCAAAACCCTGATGGGCATTGAGTTCCTGGTGCGCGGCATCACCGAGTTCGACGAGCCCGGCGTGCTCATGGCCTTCGAGGAAACCGCCGAAGAGCTGACCGCCAACGTGGCCTCGCTGGGCTTCGACCTGAAAGATTTGCAGGCCCGCAGAATGCTGCGCGTCGACCACGTGCACGTCGACCGCTCCGAGATTGAAGAAACCGGCGAGTACGACCTCGAAGGCCTCTTCATTCGCCTGGGCTACGCCATCGATTCCATCGGGGCCAAGCGCGTGGTGTTGGATACCATCGAGTCGTTGTTTTCGGGCTTCCCCAACGAGAGCGTGCTGCGCTCGGAAATTCGCCGGCTGTTTCGCTGGCTAAAGGACAAGGGCGTGACCACCATCATCACCGCCGAGCGCGGCGACGGCACCCTCACGCGCCAAGGGCTGGAAGAGTACGTGTCGGACTGCGTGATTCTGCTCGACAACCGCGTGATTGACCAAATCACGACCCGCCGCCTGCGCGTGGTGAAGTACCGCGGCAGCACCCACGGCACCAACGAGTACCCTTACCTCATCACCGGCGAAGGCATTTCGGTGCTGCCCGTGACGTCGCTGCGCTTGGAGCACCAGGTGTCGAACGACGTGGTATCGTCGGGGGTGCCGGCGCTGGACGAGATGTTTGGCCGGCGCGGCTTCTTCGTGGGCAGCAGCGTGCTCGTGACCGGCACGGCCGGCACGGCCAAAACCACGCTCGCCGCTTCTTTTGCCCAGCAAATATGTCAGGAGGGCAAGCGCTGCCTGTTTTTTGCGTTTGAAGAATCGCCGCAGCAGCTCATGCGCAACATGGCTTCGGTAAGCATTGGCCTGGAAAACCACGTGGCCGAAGGCCGCCTGCGCATCGAGGCTTCGCGCCCCACCCTCAACGGCCTGGAGCAGCACCTCGTGACGCTGCACCGCCTGGTGAAGGAGTTCCGCCCCGACGCCGTGGTCATCGACCCCATCACCAACCTCATCACGGTGGGCAACCTCTCCGAAGTGCGGAGCATGCTCACGCGCCTCATCGACTTCCTGAAGGTGAGCGGTATCACGGCCTACTTCACGGCCCTGGTGAACGGCGGCATGGGCCGCGCCGAGATGACGGAAGAAGGCGTGTCGTCGCTGGTCGACACGTGGATTTCGGTGCGCGACCTGGAGGGCGTGGGCGAGCGCAACCGCGGCCTGAGCATCCTCAAATCGCGCGGCATGGCGCACTCCAACCAGGTGCGCGAGTTCATCGTGACCGACGGCGGCATCGAGCTGCTCGACGTGGTGCTGGGCCCCACGGGCATCGTGACGGGCGCCAGCCGCCTCACCCAGCAGCTGGAGGAGCACGCCCAGGCCCTGGCCGCCCAGCAGGAAGCCGAGCGCCGCGACCGCGAGCTGGCGCGCCGCCGCCGCATGCTGGAAGCCAACATTGCCAACCTGCGCACCGAGTTTGAGTCGGTGGAAGAGGAGCTGCGCCAAATCAGCACGCACGAGCAAACCCGTCAGGAAGCCCTGCAAACCGGCAAGCAGCGCATTGTAGCGGCCAACCCGCCGGCGGTAAAAACGCCGCCAACCGGCCAGCCCGGCAATTAATCCGTATACCCGAGTTGCCTCCGGCCTCCGCATTTAGTACCCTTTCCATGGCTGAAGATTTGAACGACCCCCTCGGCGACGAAACCTGGGAGCTGCGCCTGTACGTGGCCGGCCAAACGCCCAAGTCGGTGACGGCCGTGGCCAACCTGCGCAAGTATTGCGAGCAGCACCTCAAAGGCCGCTACAAGCTGGAGGTCATTGACTTGCTGGTGAACCCGCAGCTGGCCGAGGGCGACCAGATTCTGGCCATCCCCACGCTGGTGCGCAAGGTGCCCGAGCCCATCCGCAAAATCATTGGCGACCTCTCGAACGAGGAAAAGGTGCTGGTGGGGCTCGATGTGCGCCCCATGCTGAAATAACCCTGGCCGATGGAACCTGAACCATTTCCGGATTTTCTGGACCCTTCCGAGCGCCCGGGCCCCGAATACTTGTTGCACCTGTACATCACGGGGGCCACGCCCAATTCGACGCGCGCCGTCCGCAACATCAAAGACATCTGCGAGCAGCACCTGAAAGGGCGCTACGAACTGCTGATAATAGACGTGTACCAACAGCCCGAACTGGCCCAGGAGCACGACCTCATCGGCGTGCCCACGCTCATCAAGCTGCGCCCCGGCTTGGTGCGCCGCATGGTGGGCGACTTTACGGACCGCGCGCGGGTGCTCAAGGCCCTGGGCGTGGTGTCGCCCCTCGACGACCCGGCCGGCCATGAGTAAACCGCCGCCCGTGGACCTGGCCCGTGAAAACGAGGCGCTGCGCGACCAGCTGGAGGAAGCGCAGGAGCTGATTCACGCCATCCGCTCGGGCGCCGTGGACGCGCTGGCCGTGCAGGGCAGCGAGGGGCCGCGCATTTTCACGCTGCAGGGCGCCGACCAGGGCTACCGCACCCTCATCGAGCAGATGAACGAGGGCGCCCTGCTGCTGAGCGAAGACGCCACCGTGCTCTATTGCAACGCCTGCTTGGCCGGGCTGCTGGGCCTAGCCATGGGCGAAATCATGGGCAGCGCTTTCGAGAGCTTCGTGCCGCTGGCGTTTCGCGACTACTGGGCCGAATTGCTGCGACAGGGATGGGAGGGCAAAAGCAAGGGCGAGCTGCCGCTGAAAAACCGCGCCGGCGCGCTGGTGCCGTTTTCGGTGAGCATGAACGTGCTGAGCTTCAACGAGACGCCCACGCTGGCCATGATAGTGACGGACCTGTCGGCGCAGCGCGAAATCACGGCCATTCGGGCGCAGGTGGAGGAGCAGAACGCCCTGCTCGACCGCCAGAGCGAGGAACTGAAGCGCGAGGAAGCCGCCCGCCTGGCCGGCGAGCGCGCCGCCGCCGAAGCCAGCCGCCTGCTCGAAGGCATTTCCCAGATAGCCTGGACGGCCAGCGCGGCCGGCGAAAACACTTACCGCAACCGCCGCTGGTACGACTACATCGGCCACGAGCCCGGCGAAGGACTGGCCGTGGACCGCTCCTGGCGCGCCCGCCTGCACCCCGACGACGCCGTGGCTGCCCAGGAGCGGTGGGAACACAGCCTGCGCACCGGCGAGCCCTTCGAGGTGGAATGCCGCATCCGCAACGGCGCCGGCGAGCACCGCTGGATGCTGGGGCGCGCCCTGCCCTCGCGCAACGAGCAGGGCGAGATTATGCAGTGGGTAGGCACCTACACCGACATTCACGAGCACAAGCTGGCCCTCGAGCGCATCGACCAGGGCCAGCGCCAGCTGCGCGAAAACAACGCCCAGCTCATGCGCGTGAACGTGGACCTGGACAACTTCATCTACACGGCTTCGCACGACCTCAAGGCGCCCATCAGCAACATCGAGGGCCTGCTCGACGCCTTGCTCCTGGAGCTGCCGCGCGAAACCGTGCAGAGCGAGCCCGTGCGGCCCATTCTGGACCTGATGCAGGACTCGGTGAACCGCTTCAAGCGCACCATTGAGCAGCTCACCGACGTGAGCAAGCTGCAAAAGGAGCACGGCCTGCCCACCGAGCCCGTGCACTTGGCCGAGGTGGTGCGCAACGTGCGCCTCGACCTCGACCCGCTCATCCAGAGCACCGGGGCGCAGCTGCTGGTGGACGTGGACGCGGTGCCCACGGTGCTGTTTTCGGAGAAAAACCTGCGCTCGGTGATTTTCAACCTGCTGAGCAACGCCCTCAAATACCGCGCCCCCGACCGGGTGCCGCGGGTGCGCCTGCAGGCCCGGCCCCAGGACGCGGGCGTGCTGCTCGAAGTGGAGGACAACGGCCTGGGCCTGGACGCGGCCAGCGAGCAAAAGCTGTTCGGCATGTTTCAGCGCTTTCACGACCACGTGGAGGGCTCGGGCATCGGGCTCTACATGGTGAAGAAAATGGTGGAAAACGCCGGCGGCCGCATTGCCGTGCGGAGCGAGCTCGGCCGGGGCACCACGTTTTCGGTGTACTTTAGCCGGTAATCCTTGGACCCGCGTGCGGTTCAGGCGCCCGTTTTTCGTCTGTCCCGCTCATGCAAAAGCTTACCTGCGCTCTCCTTGTCGACGACGACCAGACGACGAACTACCTCAATAGCCTGCTGATTAAGCGCCTGAACATCACCGACCGTCTGCTGGTGGCCCTCAACGGCCAGGAAGCGCTGGAGCTGGTGAAAATTCATTGCCAGGCCGCCAGCCCCGACTGCCCGGCCCTGATTCTGCTCGACGTGAAAATGCCCGTCATGGACGGCTTTCAGTTCTTGGCTGCTTACGACCAGCTGCCGCTGCCCGAAAAGCAGGCCATCATCATCGTGATGCTCACCACCTCGCTGCACCCCCAGGACGTGGACCGCGTGCAGCGACTCAACATCGCCGGCTTTCTCAACAAGCCCCTGACCCGGGACAAGCTCAACGACGTACTGAGCAAGCATTTCAACCGCCATTTGCCGGAGTAAGGGCTAGCTCGGTTATACTTGCCGTTCATTATGCCACGCCTCCTCCGCACCACTTCCGACAACGCCGATTTCCGCGCCCTCGTGCAGCTGCTCGACCAGGACCTGGCGCGGCGCGATGGCGACGAACACGCATTTTACGCGCAATTCAACAAGATTGACCTGATAAAGCACGCGGTGGTGGCCTACGCCGATGACGAGCCCGTGGGCTGCGGCGCCATGAAGGAATTTGCGCCCGACCACATGGAAATCAAGCGCATGTTTGTGGCGCCCGCGCACCGGGGCACGGGCGTGGCCCCGGCCGTGCTGGCGGAGCTGGAGCGCTGGGCCCGCGAGCTGGGCTACGCCGGCTGCGTGCTCGAAACCGGCAAGAAGCAGCCGGAAGCCATTCGGCTGTACGAGAAAAGCGGCTATGCCCGCACGCCCAACTACGGGCAGTACGTCGGCGTGGAAAACAGCGTGTGCATGCGCAAGGAACTGCGCTAGGCGGTTTGGCAGGGCCCTTGAACGAAGTAGAGACGCAACATATTGCGTCTCTACCCCGGTCCCGTACCTTGCGGGCATGTCCGATTTCCGTTTGCGCGTGTTTGCGGCCGTGGCCCGGCACCTGAGTTTCACGAAGGCGGCGCAGGAGCTCTTCGTGACCCAGCCCGCCGTGACCAAGCACCTGCACGAGCTGGAAAAGCAGCACGGCCAGCGCCTGCTGGAGCGCCGCGGCAACCGCGTGGCCCTCACCGAAGCCGGCCGCCTGCTGCAGGCCCACGCCGAAGCCGTGGCCGCCTCGGCCCAGCAGTTCGAAGACCAACTCCTGGCCCTGCGCGACCCCGACGAAGCTGCCGGCCGCCTGCGCCTGGGCGCCAGCACCACCCTCAGCCAGTACGTGCTGCCGGGCTTGCTGCCCGCTTTTCAGGCCCGGCACCCCAAGGTGCGCCTCACCCTGCTCAACGCCAACTCCGAGCGCATTGCCGAGGCCCTGCTGCGCAACGAGTTGGACCTGGGCTTTGTGGAAGGCCGCACCAAAAGCCGCGACCTGCACTACGAGCTGCTGCTGCCCGACGAGCTGGTGGCCGTGCGCCGCGCCACCCCCGCCGGCCCGCCGGCCGCACCCGTGCCACTGGCCGAGGCCCTGGCCCACCCGCTGGTGCTGCGCGAGCGGGGCTCGGGCACGCTGGAGGTGCTGGAGTTTGCCCTGCGCGAGCTCAAAATCAAGCTCAGCAGCCTGCAGGTGGCGTTTTATTTCGATAACACCGAGGCCATCAAGGCCTATCTGGAGGCGGCGCCGGAGGCGTTGGGCTTCGTGTCGCGGCGGGCGCTGACGCGGGAGCTGGCCGCCGGGCTGCTCGAAGTAGTGCCCATCGCAGGCTTGCAGCTGGCCCGGCAGTTTGAGGCGGTGTGGGTGCAGGGGCAGCCACTAGCCCGCGCGGCCCAGCGGTTTCTGAGCTTTGCGCAAGCCGAGTGCAAGACTTTGGTATAACCTGAGGTTATTTCAAATAACATTTTGCCATTATCCGACAGGTGAGCACAGGCGTAATTTTGGGGCGCAAACTCCTCCCGCCCAATGCCTCAGCTACTACCCAATCTCACCGAAAACACCGGCGCGGCCCACCAGGGCCCGTTTCGGCGTTTCCATGCACCGCACACGCTGCTGGGCGCAACGTTTACGCTGCAGCAAGTGGTGTTTGGACTGGTGCTGCTGTACTGCCTCTCGCCGTGGGCTTCGCCGCCGGTGGCGCTGGCGCTGGGCTTGGTGCTGGCCCAAACCGTGGGCAACCCGTTCGGGGCCCACACCAAAAAGGCCACGGCCAAGCTGCTGCAGTTTTCGGTTATCGGGCTGGGCTTTGGGATGAACGCGCACGCGGCGGTGCAGGCCGGGCGCGAGGGCCTGCTGTTCACGGTGGCGTCCATTTGCGGCACGCTGGTGCTGGGCTACTTCGCGGGCCGCTGGCTGAAGCTGAACCGCTCGGTGACGCACCTGATTTCGTGCGGCACCGCCATTTGCGGGGGCTCGGCCATTGCGGCGGTGGCGCCGGTGCTGCGGGCCAAGGACGAAGAAATCTCGGTGGCGCTGGGTACGGTGTTCGTGCTCAACGCGCTGGCCTTGTTTGCGTTTCCGCCCATCGGCCACGCCCTGGCCATGACGCAAAACCAGTTTGGGCTGTGGTGCGCCATTGCCATTCACGACACCAGCTCGGTGGTGGGCGCGGCCGCGGCCTACGGCGACCAGGCCCTGCAGGTGGCCACCACCGTGAAGCTGGCCCGCGCGCTCTGGATTATTCCGGTGGCGCTCGGAACCGCTTTTGCCTTCAAGCAAAAAGGCGTGAAGGTGAAGCTGCCGTATTTCATCCTGGGCTTCATTGCGGCCATGCTGCTCAACACCTGGCTGCCGGAAATGAAGCCCGTGGGGGACGTGCTGGTGCGCCTGGCCAAGGTGGGTCTCACTGTGACGCTGTTTTTCATCGGCGCGGGGCTGTCGGCCGGGGTGCTGCGGGCGGTGGGGGCGCGGCCCTACGTGCTGGGCGTGTTGCTGTGGGGCGTGGTGTCGGTGGTGTCGCTCTACGTCATTCTGCACGCGGTGTAGGCAGAAATTTCGCAGGTTTCGCGCCGCATTCCGTACCGGCGGCGGGGTGGTCGCCCCGTTCCTTTGCAACGCGGTTCGGCCCCCGGTTGTTAAGGCAGGGCACCGCCGTATAAGCGGACGTTAGCCGTTGCCTGCGCCATGTCTCCCTCTCCTGAAAATACCGAAACCGCGACCCTCGACATCGAAGGCATGACCTGTGCCTCGTGCGCGGCGGCCGTGGAAAAATCGCTCAGCCGCGCGCCGGGCGTGCAAAGCGCGCTGGTCAACTTTGCCACCGAAAAGGCCACCGTGCAGTACCGGCCCGGCCAAGCCAGCCCCGCCACCCTCAAGGAGGCGGTGGTGAACGCCGGCTACGGCGTGGCGGAGCGCGCCCCCGACACCAGCGCCGCCGACCGCCAGGCCGAAATCGACCGCCAGAAAGCGCTGGCCTATGCCAAGCTCAAGCGCCGCTTCTGGGTGGCCGTGGGCCTGGCTGCCGTCATCATGCCCTTGAGCATGCTCATGCTGTGGCCGGCGGCGATGGCGCGCGTGAACATGCAGTGGCTGAATTACGGCCTGCTGCTGCTCACGCTGCCCGTGCTGCTCTACAGCGGCCGCGAGTTTTACAGCTCGGCCTGGAACGGCTTCCGGCACCGCTCCGCCAACATGGACACGCTCATTGCGGTGGGTACCGGCGCCGCGTTTCTATACAGCCTGGCCGCCACGGTAGCGCCCGGCTTCTTCGTGCGCCACGGCCTGCTGCCGGAGGTATACTACGACACCACGGCCACCATCATTGCCCTCATTTTGCTGGGCAAGGTGCTGGAGCTGCGGGCCAAGACCCAAACCTCGGCCGCCATCCGCAGCCTGATGAGCCTGCAGGCCAAAACCGCCCGCCTGGTGCGCCCCGGCGGCCAGGAAGTGGATGTGCCCATCGAGCAGGTGCAGCTCGGCGACGTGGTGCTGGTGCGCCCCGGCGAGAAAGTGGCCACCGACGGCGTCGTGACCGACGGCCAGTCGGCCGTGGACGAGGCCATGCTCACCGGCGAAAGCCTGCCCGTGGCCAAAAAAGCCGGCGACGCCGTGTTCGGGGCCACGCTCAACAAGACCGGCGCCTTTCGCTTCCGGGTAACCAAGGTGGGCGCCGACACCATGCTGGCCCGCATTGTGAAGCTGGTGGAAGACGCCCAGGGCAGCCGCGCGCCCATTCAGCGCTTGGCCGATAAGGTGAGCGCCATTTTTGTGCCCACGGTGGTGGTCATCGCCATTCTCACCTTTGTGCTGTGGTTCGATTTGGCGCCCGTTTCCACCCGCTTGCCGTTGGCGCTCACCAATTTCGTGGCCGTGCTCATCATTGCCTGCCCCTGCGCACTGGGGCTGGCCACGCCCACGGCCATCATGGTGAGCACCGGCAAAGGGGCCGAATACGGCGTGCTCATCCGCAACGCCGAGGCGCTGGAAAAAGCCCACCAGGTAAACACCGTGCTGCTCGACAAAACCGGCACCATCACGCGCGGCGAGCCCGCCGTGACCGATTTTCTGCCGGCCCCGGGCCACGAGGCCGCGCCGCTGCTGCAGCTGGCGGCTGCTCTGGAACGGCAAAGCGAGCACCCGCTGGCCGAAGCCGTGGTGCGCTACGCCGACGCGCAGGCCGCGCCCGCGCTGCCCGCCGCCGATTTCCGGGCCATCGAAGGCAAGGGCGCGGCGGCTACCGTGGACGGGCGGGCCGTGCTCATCGGCAACCAGCGGTTGCTGCGGGACGAGAGCGTAGCGCTTTCGGCCGACCTGCTCCAACAGGCCGAGCAGCTGCTGGCCCAGGCCAAAACCGTGCTCTACGTGGCCGTGGCCGGGCAGGCCGTGGCCGTCATCGGCGTGGCCGACGTGGTGCGCGAAACCTCCAAAGCGGCCATTCAGCAGCTGCAGGCACTGGGCATTGAAGTGGTGATGATGACTGGCGACAACGCCCGGACGGCTGCCACGGTAGCCGCTCAGGTAGGCATCGGGCGCTACTTTGCCGAAGTGCTGCCCGGCGACAAGGCCGCCAAAGTGAAGGAGTTGCAAGCCGAAGGCCGCACCGTGGCCATGGTGGGCGACGGCATCAACGACGCGCCCGCGCTGGCCCAGGCGGATATCGGCCTGGCCATGGGCGGCGGCACCGACGTGGCCATGGAAGCCGCCGACATCACTCTGATGCGCTCCGACTTGCAGGGTGTGGTGACGGCCATCGCGCTGTCGCGCCAAACCATTCGCACCATCCGGCAAAACCTGTTTTTTGCGTTTGTGTACAACACGCTGGGCATTCCCATTGCGGCGGGGCTGCTGTATCCGTTTTTCGGCTGGCTGCTGTCGCCCATGCTGGCCGCCGGCGCCATGGCACTGAGCTCGGTGTCGGTGCTCACCAACTCGCTACGGCTGCGGAGTTTTTCGGCGAAGCAGTAGCAGAACGCCATGTCGCGCTAAATCAAATCATGCCATGGACTCTTCCGAAATCATCGTCACCATTGCCGGTTTGGCCCTGGCCGCCTTCGTCGTTTGGTATTTCTTTTTTTCGGCCCGCCAAACGGCCAGCGCCGTGTCTTCATCGGGCGGCGTGCAGGAAGTCGACATCACCGTGAAGGGCGGCTATTCGCCCGACGTAATTGAGGTGGAGCGCGGCAAGCCGGTGCAGCTGCACTTCTACCGCGACGAAGAAAACAGCTGCTCCGAAGAGCTGCTGATGCCCGATTTCAGCGTGCGGCGCGACCTGCCTGCCTTCCAGACCACGCTGGTGGAGCTGCTGCCCCAAGAGGCCGGGCGCTTCGACTTCACCTGCGGCATGGGCATGCTGCGCGGCACGCTGGTAGTTAAATAATCATCCTTACTCTTTGCCATGAGCGCACAGCCCGAACAACTTGCCCGCGAAAAACAACTAGCCGCCGACGCGGCCCTGCGCTGGGTGCGCGACGGCATGGTGCTGGGGCTGGGCAGCGGCAGCACGGCGGCCTGCTTCATTGTGGCGCTGGGCAAAGCCGTGCGCGAGCAAGGCCTCCGGGTGCAGGGCACGGCCACTTCGCGGGCCAGCGAGAAGCTGGCCCTCGAAGCCGGCATTCCGTTGCTGGAGCCCCGCCGCGGCCTGCGCTTCGACCTGACCGTGGACGGTGCCGACGAGCTCGACGCGCACCTGCGCCTCGTGAAAGGCGGCGGCGGGGCTTTGCTGCGCGAGAAAGTGCTGGCCACGGCGTCCGATTACCTGCTCATCGTTGCCGATTCCAGCAAAGCTGTGGCACAGCTGGGCCGCTTCCCCCTGCCGCTGGAGGTTGTGCCGTTCGCCCTGCCTTGGGTGCTCGACGCGGTGGCCGCCTTGGGCGGCGCACCCGTGTTGCGCATGAGCAAAGAAGCCCCCGCCGAACCGGTCAAATCCGACCAGGAAAACCTGCTGGTGGATTGCCACTTTGAGGTGATTGCGGAGCCGGAGCAGCTGGTTGCGCAGCTGCAAAACATCCCCGGAATCGTGGAGCAGGGCTTGTTTCTGGGCTTGGCGCGGGCTGCGGTGGTGGCGAAAGGGGAAAGCGTGCAGGTGCTGCGGCCGGGGCGGCCGGCGGCGGCGGCCGGCAGTTTTGGAGAGCTGCCGTAGCGGGGCTGACAGGGTTGTAAAAACGAGTAGAGACGCAAAATGTTGCGTCTCTACACAGTTCTAGTGCTTAGGCAGGAGGGAGGCGGCGGCTTGGTCCAGAAACCAGTGCGTTTCGCCGGTTGGGGCAATGAGCTGGGCCGGGAACTCGTCCACGTCGCGGGCATCGTGCAATACGTGGCGCACGGCCGCGGCCTTGTCTTCGCCATACACCAGGAAAGCCACGGCGCGGGCCTGGTTGAGCAAGGGCGCCGTCAGGGTGATGCGGAAAACGTTTTTATCGGCCAGAAGCACTTCCCGGGCGCCCACGCTGGCATCGTGCAGCACAGGCGTATGCGGGAATAGCGACGCCGTGTGCGAGTTGTCGCCCAGCCCGAGCAGCGCCAAATCGAAACAAGCTTCTTCGGCCCCAAAAAATCCTTGAATGGTGCGGGTGTACGCCGCGGCCGCCGCCGCGGGTGGGAGCGTGGTGTGCACCGCAAAAACCTGCGCGGCGGCGATGCCCAGCGGCTCCAGCAGCGCTTCGTTGGCCATTCGGTAGTTGCTTTCAGCGTCGGTGGCGGGCACGTTGCGCTCATCGCCGAAGAAGAAAAACACCTGCGGCCAAGCCACCTTTTCGCGGTAGGCGGGCGAGGCCAGCAACTTGTACAACTTCCTGGGCGAGTTGCCGCCCGACAGCGCCACCACAAACCGGCCGCGCGCCGCAATGGCCCGGCCGGCCTGCGCCACAAAATAGTCGGCCAAATCAGTCAGCACCTGCTCGGCCGTGGGGGTGATGTGCAGCTCCATGGCTAGTGTTTGGCGCCGTTCAGCGGCAGGGTGTACCAGTGGAAGCCGTCGCGTGCAATGAGCGCCTCGGCCGTTTCGGGGCCCCACGAGTCGGCCGAGTAGTTGGGGAAGCTCTGGCTGGCGCGGCCCTGCCAGGAGTGCAGAATGGGCATGATGAGGTCCCAGGCCGCCTCCACCTGGTCGCCGCGCATAAACAGCGTCTGGTCGCCCATCATGGCGTCGAGCAGCAGGGTTTCGTAGGCCTCGGGGGCCTCGCTGGTGTAGGTGCCTTTGTAGTCGAACACCATGTCGACGGTGTTGAGCATCATGTCGAGGCCCGGGCGCTTGGCCTGCACCTGCAGCCGGATGCTCATCTCGGGCTGAATGCTGATGACGAGGCGGTTCTGCTGCCAGCTTTCGGCCGTTTCGGGCGGGAATATGTTGTGCGGCGCGTCGCGAAACTGAATCATGATGATGGACGCCGAGCGGTGCATGCGCTTGCCGGTGCGCACGTAAAACGGCACGCCCTGCCAGCGCCAGTTGTCCACGAAAAACTTCACCGCCGCAAAGGTTTCGGTGTTCGACGTGGGGTTGGCGTCCTTTTCCTGGCGGTAGCCGGGCACCTGCTCGCCCTGCATCCAGCCCTCGCCGTACTGCCCGCGCACGGCCGACTCGCGCACGTCTTCGGCCCCGAAGCGGCGCATGGCCCGCAGCACGTCCACCTTGCGGTTGCGCACCTCGTCGGCCGTGAAATCGACCGGCGGCTCCATGGCCACCAGGCACAGCAGCTGCAGCAGGTGGTTCTGAATCATGTCGCGCAGGGCGCCGGCGCCGTCGTAGTAGCCGCTGCGGTCGCCCACGCCCAGCTGCTCGCTCACCGAAATCTGCACGTGGTCGATGTAGTTGCGGTTCCAGAGCGGCTCCATCAGGGCGTTGGCGAAGCGAAAGGCCATGATGTTCTGCACCGTTTCCTTGCCCAGGTAGTGGTCGATGCGGTAAATCTGGCGCTCGTCGAAAATTTCGCCCAGCAGCTTGTTCAGCTCGCGGGCCGAGTCGAGGTCGTGCCCGAAGGGCTTCTCAATCACGATGCGCGTGCGGTCAGAATCATCGGCCAGCTTGCTTTTGGCCAGGTTGGAGGCGATGATTGGGAAGAACTCGGGCGCCACCGCCAGGTAATAAATCACGTTGGCCGGGGCTTGCCATTCGTGCTCGTAGGCCTTGATGTGCTTGCCAAACTCCTTGTAAGTGCCGGCGTCTTTCACGTCGGCCATCTGGTACACGATGTGCTGGCTGAAGGCGGTCCACTGCTCTTTGCTGGCCTTGCCGTTGCGCGAAAACTGGTTGATGCCGTCCAGGATTTTCGCCCGAAATTCCTCGTCCGTGAGCTTGGTGCGGCCCGTGCCAATGATGGCAAACTGGGCGGGCAGCCAGCCGTCGAGAAACAGGTTGTAGAGCGCCGGGGCCAGCTTGCGGGCGTTCAAATCGCCGGTGCCGCCGAAGATGACGAAAATCGTGGGCGGAATTTTTTGAGAAGAGGAGCTCATGCGCAGTAAAGCAGGTGCTGTTGATTAATTGGTAAAGGGCCGGCCGTCATGCCGGGCGCCACCGCTACGAATTCGGCGTCACCGGTTTTTCGCCGGTGTTTTCCGGGCCCACGGCCACTTCCTGTTTGTTGGCCGCGTCTTCGTGCGCCGGCGTCCACTGGGTATGAAACACGCCTTCGTGGCCAATCAGCTCGTAGGTGTGCGCGCCGAAGTAATCGCGCTGGGCCTGAATGAGGTTCGAGGGCATGCGCGCGGTGCGGAAGGTGTCGAAGTAGCTCAGGCAGGAAGCGTAAGCCGGCAGCGCCAGCCCAGCCGTGACGGCCGCGGCCACCACCGTGCGGGCGCCCGGCACGCTGCCCTTCACCAGCTCCTGCACGCGCCCGTCGAGCAGCAGGTGCGGCAAGTCCGGCGTCTGCTGAAAGGCGTTGAAAATGTCATTCAAAAACGTGGAGCGGATGATGCAGCCGCCGCGCCAGATTTTGGCGATTTCGGCCAGGTTCAGGTTGTAGGAAAAGTCCTTCGAGGCCTTGGCCAGCAGGTGCATGCCCTGGGCGTAGGTCACCACCATGTTGAAGTAAAACGCTTGCTCCAGGCTGGCCAGAAAGGCTTGCTGGTCGACTGGCAGCGGGGCCGGCTCCGGACCGTAGAGGCCGGCCAGCTGCTCGCGCAGGGCCTTGTATTTGGAGAGGTCGCGCAGGGCCACGGCCGTGTCGATGGTCGGAATGGCCATTTCCAAATCCATGGCCACCTGCGAGGTCCACTTGCCGGTGCCCTTGGAGCGCGCCTCGTCCTTGATGTCGTCGAGCAGCAGGTGGTCGGTGCCGGGCGCGATGAAGCCGAAAATATCCTTCGTGATGTCGAGCAAAAAGGACTGCAGGCGGCCCTCGTTCCACTCTGTGAACACCCGACCGATGGCGGCGTTGTCCAGGCCCAGGCCGCGCTGCATCACGGCATACGTCTCGGCAATGAGCTGCATCAGGCCGTATTCGATGCCGTTGTGCACCATTTTCACGAAGTGGCCGGCCGCGCCGGGCCCGATGTAGGTCACGCAGGGCTGGCCGTCCACCTGCGCCGCAATGGCCTCAAACATCGGCCGCATGGCCTCGTAGGCCTTCTGGTCGCCGCCGGGCATCATGCTGGGGCCGAAGCGGGCGCCTTCTTCGCCGCCCGAGATGCCCATGCCGAAAAAGTGAAAGCCCTCAGCGGCCAGGGCGGCGTCGCGGCGGTTGGTGTCGGTGAAGTGCGAGTTGCCGCCGTCGATGATGACGTCGCCTGGCGCCAGCAGGGGCCGCAATTCGTCAATCACGCTGTCCACGATTTTGCCGGCCGGCACCAGCATCATGATGGCGCGCGGCGTGCTGAGGCTGTTGATGAACTCGGGCAGCTCGGTGAAGCCCTTCACGGGCTTGCCGGCGCCTTCTTCGGCCAGCAGGTCAATTTTGGCGGCGTCCTTGTCGTAGCCGGCGCCGGCAAAGTGGTGGTCGGCCAGGTTCAGCAGCAGGTTGCGGCCCATGGTGCCCAGGCCAATCATGCCAAAGGAAAAAGAGGTTGGCGTGTCGCTCATCAGAAGAAGTTTTCGGGGGTGAGGGGAACGGGTGCGAAGGGTAAGGCAGCTGACGCCGCGTGGGGCAGCACGCGCTAAGCTCCACAGCGCTGAGTAGCCTACTACGTTCAGGGTCGTTTTGTTATCGGGGGCGCGGCCTCTTGCGCTGGCCCGCCGTGGCATTACGGCCCCCGACGCATGGTGCGTCGAGGCTACATGCCTAGCCCTCTTAGGCCAAGTCGCGGCAGCGGGCAACGAAGAGGCAAAAGCACAGCCTGGAAAAACAAAAAGGCCCTCACAGTGCTGTGAGGGCCTTTTCTGTGGTCGCATAAGGAGTCGAACCTTAAACCTTCTGATTCGTAGTCAGATGCTCTATCCAATTGAGCTATGCAACCAGTTCCCGTGTTGGGAGTGCAAAGGTAAGACGAGAAAAAGTGGCCGTACAAGCCCAGCGCGTATTTTTCTGCAAATAAATTTCAAAAAAATACGCAAGCTGCTCACAATCAGGGAGCCGTTGTTGAGCTGGCGGCGCTTTTGCTCAGGGCACGCTTTAGGGCCTGGTTGAAGAGGTGGTAGAGGCCGAAGAACGACGCCGCCACTAGTATTAGCAGCAATATTTTGCCGGTGGTGCCGGTGCCGGGGTCTTTGAGCAGCGCAAACACGTCCTGCGCCTTGGTGCCGAGCCAGTAGAAAAACAGGCTGCGCGGCAGCATGCCGGCCACCGACGCAAACAAGAACGGCCCGCGCCGCACCCGCATGATGGCCAGCACAAACGTCATGAGCGCAAAAGGGGTGACGGGCGAGATGCGCGTGAGGAAAATCAGCTGCCAGCTGTCGGTTTTGAGCTCCTTCATCACGGCGTCGACTTTGGGGAAGTGGCCGAGGAAGGCCAGCATCTTGCCGTGGTCGAGGGTGCTGGCAATCTGGTAGCCCACCAGCGCGGCCAGCGCGTAGGCCACCACCATGCCCGGAAAGCCGCTCCAGCCCAGGTAAAAGCCCGTGATGAGCACCACGGCCGTGGTGTTGACCAGCGAAAAGGCCATGGCCACGCCCACCAGCACGAAGTAGAGCAGGCTTTGGCCGGTGGTGAGGTTTTCGAGCAGCTGCTGGTTGCGGTAGAGCACGAAGCTGAGCGACGAGCTGCCCACCAGCGGCACGGCCACCAGCAGCAGCATCGACAGCAGCGTGGAAAAGTTTTTTCGGAGGAGCTCGCGCAGAAATTTCATGGGGCAACGAAGGTAGCGGCGGCGCCTGCCAAATAAGGCACGGCCGCCGGGTGCTGCTTACGCGCCGCGGGGGCCAATGGCTGCGCGGCCGGGCGCTGGGCAAAGGAGGCCACGGACGCCGCGCCGGTTCGGCGTTGCCTTGGCGGGCTTCCGTAACTTGCCGGCCCAACGCACCGGCGCCTGCCGCGCGCCGGGCCCAATTCTTCAAAATCCCACCTTCTCCCGCATGAAATTCGCCACCAAAGCCATTCACGCCGGCGTGCACCCGGACCCCCACACCGGGGCCATCATGACGCCCATTTACCAAACCTCAACCTACGTGCAGACCTCGCCCGGCAAAAACCAGGGCTTTGAGTACTCGCGCACCCACAACCCCACCCGCTCGCAGCTGCAGGACGCCGTGGCGGCCCTCGACAACGGCAAGCACGGCATTGCTTTCGCTTCGGGCATGGCCGCCATCGACTGCCTGATGAAGCTGCTCAAGCCCGGCGACGAGGTGATTTCGACCAACGACCTCTACGGCGGCAGCTACCGCCTCTTCACGAAAGTGTACGAGCCCTTCGGCATCAAATTCCACTTCGTGCCCATGCACGACATGGAAGCCGTGCGCGCCGTGGCCAGCGACAAAACCAAGCTGATTTGGGTAGAAACGCCCACCAACCCGCTCCTCAACGTCATCGACATTGCGGCGGCTTCGGCCGTGGCCAAGGAATGCGGCGCCTTGCTGGCCGTCGACAACACCTTCAGCACGCCCTACCTGCAAACGCCCATGGACTTGGGCGCCGACATCGTGATGTACTCGCTGACCAAGTACATGGCCGGCCACTCCGACACCGTGATGGGCGCCCTGGTGGTGAACGACGACGAGCTGCACCAGCGCCTGAGCTTCTACCAGAACGCCTGCGGCGGCACGCCCGGGCCCCAGGACTGCTTCCTGGTGCTGCGCGGGCTGAAAACCCTGCACATCCGCATGCAGCGGCACTGCGAAAACGGCCGCGCCGTGGCCGAGTACCTGCGCCAGCACCCCAAAGTGGAAAAAGTGTACTGGCCCGGCTTCGAAAACCACCCCAACCACGCCGTCGCCGCCAAGCAGATGCGCGACTTCGGCGGCATGATTTCCTTCGTGCTGAAGGGCGACCGGCAGGAAGACGCCATTGCCGTGTTGGAGAAGTTCCAGTACTTCACCCTGGCCGAAAGCCTGGGCGGCGTGGAAAGCCTCAGCGGCCACCCCGCCACCATGACGCACGCCAGCATTCCGGCCGAGCAGCGCCGCAAGTCAGGCCTCTCGGACTCGCTCATTCGCCTGAGCGTGGGCATCGAGGACGCTGAGGACCTGATTGAGGACCTGGCCCAAGCCATCGGCTGATGCGCGGCTCCTGGATTGCCATTGCCCTGAGTACGTTGTGGGGGCAGTCGGCCGAGCCCACCAGCCGCGCCAATCTGATACTGGTGAAAACCCCCGCCGACCCGGCCGAGGTGCTGGCCGGGCTGAGCACCTTCCTGAAAAGCAACGGCTTCGTGCTCGACACCGTGGATGCGGCCCGGGGCCTGCTCACCACCCGCGTGCTGGCCGAGGGTGGAACCTTGCCCGAGCAAATGAAAATCCGGGCCGTGCGCGGGGCCGACGGCTGGCGGCTCACGGGCCGCTACCTGATGGGCGGGCCAATGAAAAATAGCTTCACGGCCTTCCCGGCCACGTTTGCCGGCCTCACGGATGCGCCGGCCAAAGTGGCCTTCCGGCAGCTGGACGCCGCGGCCCGCGTCATTCCCGCCGGCACGCTGAGCTACGGCCGGGCCAAGGTACCGTTTGGGGCATTTACCAAATGGGAAGACGCCCTGAAGATGCCGTGGTGACGCGGTAGATTGGCCAGGTAAACGCACAAATGCCCCGGAGTCATGCTCCGGGGCATTTTGGTTATTAAGGCGTGCGGCTCGGCCGGGTTTGCGCCCGTTCGCGGGCCGGAATAACCGTTCGCCCAAATTGCCTTTGGGGTGGGAGCGGGGCGGGGGAAGTTTGAGCCAACAATCACCCAAAAACGCTCCAACGCCATGACCTACGCTGCCTTCCGTCGTCCTTTTGCCGCCCTGTTGCTGGGCCTGGCCCTTGCCCAGCCTGTGGTGGCGGCCACTCCTCCGGCGGCTCATCCGGCCGTGGCCGACAACCCCGCCGCCCACCCCAGCTTCACGGTGCGCGTGGTGGGCAAGGGGCGGCCCGTGCTGCTGATTCCGGGCCTGACCTGCCCCGGTGCCGTGTGGGACGAAACCGTGGCCCGCTACCAAAGCCGCTACCAGTGCCACGTGCTCAGCCTGGCCGGTTTCGGCGGCGCGGCGCCGGCGGCCGGGGCGCCCACGGCCGCGTTTTTGCCCGCCGTGCGCGACCAGTTGCTGGCCTACATCAAAACCCAGAAGCTGGACCGGCCCGCCGTCATCGGGCACAGCTTGGGGGGCTTCATGGGCCTGTGGCTGAGCACCACGCAGCCCGACGCGGTGGGCCCGCTCGTCATTCTCGACTCGCTGCCTTTCATGGCGGCCGTGCAAAACCCGGCCCTGACCGCCGAGGCCGCCCGCACCATGGCCGAAAGCATGCGGAAGCAGATGAGCGCCGGCAAAATGCCCCCGGCCCAGCAGCGCCAGATGGTGGCCGGCCTGGTAACCGACACTGCCCGCCAAACCCTGGTGGCCCGCTGGGGCCAGGCATCGGCCTCCGCCAGCGTGGGCCAGGCCATGTACGAGATGTATACCACCGACCTGCGCGCCGAGCTGGGCGCTGTGCGGCAGCCCGCGCTGGTGCTCGGCAGCTGGGCCGCCTACCAGCCCTACGGCGCCACCATGGCGTCGACGCGGGCCATTTTTGCGGCGCAGTATGCCAAGCTGCCGCAGCACCGCATCGAGATGTCGGAGGCCGGCCGGCACTTCCTGATGTACGACGACGCGGCCTGGGTTTTTGCGCAGACCGATGCTTTTTTGCAGGCCAATTATGCAGCCCGCAAGTAGTGTAACCCGTGCTTTTCTCTCCTTTTTTCTGCTATTGTGATGACTGCCACCTCCGTTGCCCCGCCTCCTGCCGACTTCCTGAACCAGCTTCGGCTTGAACTGTCCGTGAAAGCCAAGAATGGTTTGGACTTCATCGTGGCCGCCACGCTAGTATGGGCGGCCATTGCCGGGGTGTGGCTGCTGCACAACTCGGCCAGCCGCAACGGCTTCATCACCTTCTTCGTGGGGGCCCTCACCTTGCCGCTGGCCCGCTTGCTCTCGAAGCCGCTGCGCACCATTTGGACGCTGCCGCACAACCCGCTGCAGCCGCTGGGACTGTGGCTGAACGTTGCCCAGCTGTTCTACTTTCCGCTGTTGATGTTTATGTTCGGGCGTTATCCGCAGCATTTTCTCATGGCCTACGGCATCATCACGGGCGCCCACTTCTTCCCCTACGCCTGGTTCTACCGGGCCCCCGCCTTCGCCGTCATGGCCGGGATGATAAGCGCGGGCTGCCTGGGGCTCGGCCTGCGCCTGCCCGCAGGCCAGCTTTACCTGATTCCGGTGTTCATAGCGGTGTGCCTGGCGGTGCTGGCCGTGCTGCTGGCGCGCTCGTATCGCCAAAACCAACGCCTTTATCAGGGCCAAGCCTATGCTGAAAACTAGCTTGCCTTCGTCGCGGCCGTTGCCGCCGGGCCGCCGCTACTGGCGCACGCAGGTGCTGGCCTGGGGGGCATACGCAGTGTTCAACCTGGTGCTGTTCAAAGCCTTTGCGGGCAAGGCAGCCGGGACGTGGGCCTGGGTGCTGAGCCTGGTAATTGCGGCCGCGCTGCTGGCCGCCTCGCACCTACTGCGCCAGCTGATGCAGCGCCGGGACTGGCTGGGCCGGCCCCCGCTGGCGCTGCTGGGCCGGCTGCTGCTGGCCAATGCGGCCCTGGCAGTGGGCTGCGAGGTGGTAATTGGCCTGCTAGCCTGGCTGCTGCTGCCGCGACAGTCGGCCGCCCAGGGGCCGCAGGGCTGGCTGCCCTACTTGGGTTACATTCTGAATATGAATGTCATGCTCTGGCTGTGGTCGGCGGCGTACGTGGGCTGGCACTATTTGCAGCGCTCGCAGCGGGTCGAGGTGGAGAAGTGGCGCCTGACGGCCGCCGTGCGCGAGGCCGAGCTGAACACGCTGCGGGCCCAGCTCAACCCGCATTTTCTATTCAACGGCCTCAACAACATTCGCGGGCTGGTGAGCGAAGACCCCGCCCGCGCCCGGGAGGCCCTGGCCCACCTGGCCGAGCTGCTGCGCTACGTGATGCAGCACAGCGCCACGCCGCTGCTGCCGCTGGGCCAGGAAATGGAAATTGTGGCCGACTACTTGGCCCTGGAAGCCCTGCAGCTGGAAGACCGGCTGCAGTACTCGCTCGACGTGGACCCCGCCGCCCGGGCCGTGCCGCTGCCGCCCCTCACGGTGCAGCTGCTGGTCGAAAACGCCATTAAGCACGGCGTGGCGGTGCGGCCGGCGGGCGGGTTTGTGGCCGTCACGGCCCAGCTCGACGCCGAAGGCTGGCTCTGCCTCACGGTGCGCAGCCCCGGGCGCTTCAGCCCCGACGCCGCCACTGGCCGCAGCGGTCTGGGCCTGCGCGGCCTGCGCGAGCGGCTGGCCCAGGCCGTGGGCCCGGCCGCGGAGTTTGAGCTGAGCAACGACCCCGCCGCGCCCGACGCCGTGCGCGCCACGCTGCGCCTGCCCGACCTGCGGGCCCAGGCGCCCGGCCCCGCAACAGTTCTTTCTACCTCCCTTTCCCCCGTTGCTTCCTGATGAAAGTGCTCATCGTTGACGACTCCCGCCTAGCCCGCGCCGAGCTGCGACGCCTACTGGAAGCGCATCCCGACGTGGAAGTGGCCGGCGAGGCCCGCAACGCCGAAGAAGCCCGCGCCCAGCTCGCCGCCCAGCCCGTTGATTTGCTATTGCTCGACATTCACATGCCCGGCGAAACCGGCTTTGAGCTGCTGGCCTCGCTGGAAGCGGCCCCGCCGGTGGTGTTCACCACCGCCTATGACGCCCACGCCCTGCGCGCTTTTGAAGTGAATGCGCTCGAT
The DNA here is from genome assembly GCF_014699055.1 of Hymenobacter armeniacus. Classification (GTDB taxonomy): domain Bacteria; phylum Bacteroidota; class Bacteroidia; order Cytophagales; family Hymenobacteraceae; genus Hymenobacter; species Hymenobacter armeniacus. The sequence continues at coordinate 476,440 of NZ_JACXAC010000006.1, read as the reverse complement.
TACCTGCTCAAGCCGGTGCAGGAGGCCCGGCTGGGCGCCGCTCTCGACAAGGTGCGCGCCCAGCAGCCCGCCGATGCCCCCAGTGCCGCCGTGGAGGCCGCCCCGGTTCCCGCGCCCGCTACCCCGCTCACGGCCCAGGACCAGGTGTTTGTGAAGGACGGCGAGCGGTGCTGGTTTGTGCGGCTGGGCGAGGTGCGGCTGTTCGAAATCAACGGCAGCTACACCCAGATTTATTTTGAGCAGCACCGCCCGCTTATTCCGCGCACGCTCTCGCAACTCGAAGCCCGCCTCGACCCCAAGCTGTTTTTCCGGGCCAACCGCCAGCAGATTATCAACCTCAACTTTGTGGAAGGGGTGGAGCCCTGGTTCAGCCACAGCCTGCGCCTGACGCTGCGCGGCGGCGAGGTGGTGGAAGTATCGCGCCAGCAGTCGGTGAGGTTTCGCGAACTGCTGAGCTTGTGAAGGCTGCGCGTTGTGTGCCTTGTTCCCATCAGGTCCAATGGACGGTTGGAGAATAAGCCGCATTTTTAGTTCATGGAAGAATCTTCTCGCCCGGCCGCGCCCATCGAAACGCTCCAGCTCTTTCCGCGGCTGGACGAGCTGCTGCTGGCCTTGCTGCGCTCCCTAGCGCCCGCCGACTGGCAGCGCCCCACGCTGGCCCGGCAGTGGACGGTGAAAGACGTGGTCGCGCACTTGCTCGATGGCAACCTGCGCACGCTCTCCATGCTGCGCGACGGGCACTTTGGGGAGGCCCCCGCCGGGCAGTCGTACGATGACGTGGTGGGGTTTCTCAACCGCCTCAACGGCGAGTGGGTCCGGGCGGCGCGCCGCCTCAGCCCCGCCGTCCTCATCGAGCTGCTGGCGCAGTCGGGCGCGGAGTACTCGGCCTTTCTGCGCACCCTGGACCCGTGGGCGCCGGCCGCTTTTTCGGTGGCCTGGGCCGGCGAAAGCGAATCGTTGAACTGGTTTCACGTGGCCCGCGACTACACGGAGAAATGGCATCACCAGCAGCAGATACGGGAGGCCATGGGCCAAACGGCCCCGCTGATGAGCCCCGAGCTGTTTCATCCTTTCATTGCCACGCTGCTGCGCGGGCTGCCGCACGCCCTGCGCACGGCGGCGGCGCCCACGGGTGCCGTGGTGCAGGTGCGCATTGGCGAGCCGGGCGGCGGAACCTGGCAGGTAGAAAAAGCCCCCACGCACTGGCGGCTGCGCGAAGCTGCCGAGCAGCCCGGTGCGCTGCTGGCCGCCGAGGTGGCGCTCGCGCCAGAAACGGCCTGGAAACTCTTCACCAAAGGCCTGAGCCCAGCCGAAGCCCGCGACCAGGCCCGGCTGCGGGGCGACGAGGCGCTGGGCACGGCGGTGCTGGGGCTGGTGGCCGTGATGGCGTAGCCAGCAACGAATGGGCCCCGCCCCGCGGCGCCCGGTGCAGGGCTGCCTGCCATGCCCCTCGGCAAAGCCCGTCTGTATTGCGCACAGGTGCGGGCCAGTCAATGGGAAACCGATGGACTATTAAAATCCGATTAAATCTCAACGAAGCTGGCGAAAAGTCGTTTTAAGACTTATTTATTTTCAATTGGGCCGGTTCGACACCGGCTTTTCGCCCATGTTTTTCATTACCCTGGCGCGCGGCCTGAGCCGCGTGGCGCCCGTGCTGGCCCTGCTGAGCTTGGCGGGCTGCGACCTTATCGAATTCAGCCCCAACGACCACCGCGTTCCCGAAGAATTCACCAACCTCACCGAGAAGAACCTGGCTAAGCTGGCGGCCCGGCCCCTGGCGGCGGGCGACACCCTGCGCTTTGTATTCACCGGCGACTCGCAGCAGTTCTACGACGAGGCCGAAGCCTTGGTGGCCAGCGTGAACCAGCAGCCCGGTATTTCCTTCCTGGTGGTGGCCGGCGACATTTCCGACTTCGGCCTGGCCCGCGAGATGCGGTGGGTGGACGAGAAGCTGCGCCGCCTCACGGTGCCCTACGTCACGGTCATCGGCAACCACGACCTAGTGGGTAATGGCCGGCCCACCTACCGGCACATTTTTGGGGCGTTCAACTATTCGTTCGTGTACGGCAACACCAAGTTTATCATGGTGGACACCAACGGCCGCGAATACAACTTCGACGGCACCGCGCCCGACATGGCCTGGCTCCGGCCCCAACTCGCCAGCTTCGACGGGGCACGGCGCAAGGTGGTCGTCTCGCACGTGCCGCCCACCAACGATGACTTCGACCCCGCCCTGCGCATGCCCTACGTGCAGGCCCTGCGCGAAACCCCGGGCCTGGTGTTCGAGATGAACGGCCACAACCACTCCTACAGCATCACGCAGCCCTACAACGACGGCGTGACCTACGTCAATTCCGATGCTTTTTCGGAGCGCCACTACATGGTGGTTACCGTGTGGGGCGACAAGCAGTTTCGCATCAAACGCGTGAAGTTTTAAGGAGTATGAAAACGCTATTTTTTGCCTTGCTGCTGACCAGCCTCCGCGCTGCCGCCGCCACCCCGCCCGATACCACCACCGGCAAGCCCGCGCAGGCGGCGCCCCGCACCGAGCGCCCCTGGTACCGCCCCTCCCACCTGGCCCTGCAAACCGGCGGCGGCCTGGGCATGGTGGCCGCCGGTGCCGGCTACGAATTCTCGAAAAACCGCCTCGAAACCGACATCCTCCTCGGCTACGTGCCCAAGTACTACGCGGGCTCCACGCTCAGTCTGGCTTCGCTCAAGTTCATGTACTCGCCGTTCCGGCTGCCGGTGGGCGAGAAGTTTCAGGTGGTGCCGCTCACGGTGGGCGCCTATTTCAGCTACACCCACGGCACCCTCAACGACGAGCTGAAGGGCCAGTATTCGAGCGACTACTATTGGTTCTCGACCGATACGCGCTACGGGCCGCTGCTGGGCAGCCGCCTCACGTTTTTGGCGCCACCCATTTCGGCCACCGGTCAGCCGCGCAAAATATCGGCGTATTATGAGTTGGGTAGCAACGACTTGTACCTGGCCAGCTACCTCAACAACCGCAACGGCGGCCTCGGAATCGGCCAGCTGCTGACGCTGGCACTGGGCCTGAAAGTCGACTTCTAGCGCCCGAAAACAGTTTCTGCACAAAAGCCCTTGCGGCCGGTAATGAAAAGCCGGCTGGCGGGGGCTTTTGCAATCTGCGCGGGCACCATTGGCGTAGGTGCGGCGGTTGTGGCCTGAAATCGTACGCATGAATCGGTTGTTTTCTTTTGCGCTGGCCGTGCTGCTGGCCGGCAGCACGGGCTGCGCCACGCCGGAAGTGGCGCCGGCGGCTGGCTCCGGCGGGGGCACCGCCAGCCCCACGGCGCTCACCTACCTCGCGCTGGGCGACTCCTATACCATTGGCGAAGGTGCGGCCGCCGCCGACCGTTGGCCCACACAGCTGGCGGGCCTGCTCACGGCCCAGGGCCCGGCCGTCGCCGCTCCCGACTACATTGCCCGCACCGGCTGGACCACGGCCGAACTGCAAGACGCCCTTGCCGCGGCTAAGCCGGCTTCTTCGTACGGGCTGGTGTCGCTGCTGATTGGGGTGAATAATCAATACCGAGGCCAATCGGTGCCCCAGTACCGCGTCGAGTTCCGGGCGCTGCTGCAGCAGGCCGTTGGCTTTGCCGGCGGCCGGCCGGGCCGCGTGGTGGTGCTCTCCATCCCCGATTGGGGGCAGTCGCCTTTTGGCCAGCGCCAGGGGCGCGCCCCGGCCACTATTGGGCTCGAAATCGACCAATTCAACGCCGTGGCGCAGGACGAATGCCGCCAGGCCAACGTGGCATTCGTCGACATCACGCCCCTGACCCGGGCAGCGGCCGGAACGAGCAGCCAGTTCACCAGCGACGGCCTTCACTACTCGGGCCCGCAGATGCGGCTATGGGCCGAGCGCGCCCTACCCGTAGCGCAGGCGCTGCTTTCCGTAAAATAGCCGGCTGCTGCTGAAGGGGTTGAAGGCAGGAGGCAAAGCCGTGCAACGGCCTGGGACAGTTGCCGGTCATCGGGGAGCGGGCTGCCGGTCCGGCAACCTCGCACCACCCTTTCCCCGACATGAAAAGCACTCTTCTTCTGTTGCCGCTCCTGGCAGTGGCCCTGCCGGCAGCGGCTCAGGATACCGAAATCAGTGGCCGGGCCGGCGTCGGGCTGTTCTGGTTTGGCGGGCCCAGCGCCGAGGGCACGTCGTTCGTCAACTTCGCCAACAACTTTGGGCAGCCCAACGGCTACACCAACAATCCCTACAGCAGCCGGCTGGGTGCGGGCCTGGCGCTGGGAGCCCGGGTGCAGCACGTGGGCCAACGCAATGGTTTGGTGGCTTTCGACTTGGGCTACGAGTGGCTGCGCAGCCGCACCGCCATCACCCAGCTCTACTATACGCCGCCCGGCATCAGTTCATTCTCGGGAGCTTACCGCGCCGATGGCCGCACCGAGCTCGTGGCCCAGCACGCAACGGCCTTTGTGGGACTGGGGCACCGTTTCAAAGCACAGGCGTTGGCTATTGACGTGCTGGCCGGACCGGAGGCCGCCTACGTGTTCGGCTTTCGGGAAAAAGGCAGCGGCACCTACAACGGCAACCTGAACTGGGCCGTTGACCAACCCAGCCGCGCCGCCAGCCGCTTCGACGCCCGCCTGCGGGCCGATGCCACCGTGTGGTACCAGCGCTTGGGCTTCAATGCCAGCTACTCGCACGGCCTGCTGAACTACCAGCGCGGGCTGCTGGGCGCCAGCCCCGAAGTGTACGCGCGCACGCTGCGCCTGGGGCTGGCCTACAAGCTGCGCTAAGCCGCCGCAAAATATGTGGGCCGGCCGTGCGTCTGCAGCGGCCATGAGTCCCCAAACTGCCTCCGCGCCCCGCCTGCAAGCCGCCTACAACGGCAAAACCTACGAAAACACCCTGCCCACCACCGTCAGCCCACTCTCGGGCTACGGCGCGCTGCTGAAGCGCTGGCTGTTTGAGAAAGCCGAGCGGGAACCCCTCGCCCCGTTGGGCCCTTTTCGGGCCGATGCCGCGGCGCTGGCCGCGCCCGTGCCGGCCACGGCGCTGCGGGCCACCTGGCTGGGCCACAGCACCCTGCTGCTCGAAGTCGACGGTCGCCGTATCCTTACCGACCCGGTGTGGGCCGAGCGGGCCTCGCCCTCGCAGCTGATGGGGCCGAAGCGCTTTTTTGCCCCGCCGCTGCCCTTAGATAAGCTGCCCCGGCTGGATGCCGTGGTGCTCTCACACGACCATTACGACCACCTCGACCCAGCCGCCATTCGCTTTCTGGCCAAAACCACCGTGCCGTTTTTCTGCCCGCTGGGCGTGGGCGCGCACCTGCGCCGCTGGGGCGTCCCCGCCGCCCGCATCACCGAACTGAACTGGTGGGAGTCGGCCGCGCTGGCACCCGACTTCACCCTGGTGGCCACGCCGGCGCGCCATTTTTCGGGCCGCGGCCTCACCCGCAACGACACGCTCTGGGCCTCGTGGTGCCTGCTGGGGCCCACGCACAAGGTCTTTTTCGGCGGCGACTCGGGCCCTTTCGACGAAGCCTTCCGGCAGATAGGGGAGGCCTACGGGCCGTTCGATTTGGTGACGCTGGAAATTGGGGCCTCCGACCCCGAATGGGCCGACATTCATCTGGGCCCCGACAACGCCCTGGCCGCCCACCGCCTGCTGGGCGGCGGCCCGCTGCTGCCGCTGCACTGGGGCACGTTCAACCTGGCGTTTCACGCCTGGCGGCAGCCCGTGCAGCGCCTGCTCGAAGCCGCCGATGCCAGAGTGCCCTTGCTGCTACCCGCCCCCGGCCAGCGCGTCGATGTGGCGGCGGGCCCGCTCAACTCGCGCTGGTGGGAGGGATAGAAGGCCGGCCGGGGCGTCCGTCATCCTGAGCGCAGCGAAGGACCTTATCACGTCAAAACGGCTTGTGGTAATTCTTTTTACCCAAGCGCGATAAGGTTCTTCGCTGCGCTCAGGGGGACAGCATTATCAGTATGCCTGAGCCGCCTCCAAAACAATTTTCGCGCCGGCGGCTTATACCCGCTCGATGCCGGCCCGCAGTCGTGGTCCCGGCATCCGGCTTTATCTTTGCCCCGTGATACAAACCCTCGCAGCCGCTCCTTCCCTGGGAAATCGGCTGGCTTCCACCAGCTTTTCCCCGAACCTTGCCAGCCTGTCCGCGCCCGTGTGCGCGGCCGTGGTGGGGTGCTGTTGCTGTTGTTGTTAGAACAGGGCGTTAGCCGGCGAGTGTGGCCTGATAGGGCTGCCGGCTGAATGCCAGACCAGAAAAAAAGCGGGATGCTGTCCCGGTGCCGCCTGGCGCACCGCCGGGTAGTCGTGCGACAACCTTTTAGGTATTTCTGGTATATATAGTTTTTTGATTTTTAATGGGTGCCAATTGGTGCCGGGGCTGCCGCGTGGGCAGTTCCGGCCAATGGCCGCTGTGGCTTTTCTTTTTTCTGGGTTTGTCCGGCTTCACAATCCGCTGCGGCGGCCGCCGGAATCCCGCTTTTTCCCCTTTTCTTATGATACACGCAACAACTACCCGAATCGGGCTGCTGGCGCTGCTTTTGTGGCTGACCACGGCCGCCGCCTGGGCCCAAAACCTCACCGTGACCGGCCGCGTCCTCGACGCCGCCGGCCAAAGCCAGCCCGGCGTGACCGTGCTGGAGCAAGGCACCAGCAACGGCACCAGCACCGACGGCGACGGCCGTTTCTCGCTCTCCAATGTGCCGGGCACGGCCACGCTGGTGTTTTCCGCCGTGGGCTCGCTCACCCAAACCGTGCCCCTGAACGGCCGCACCACCCTCGAAATCCGCCTCGCCGCCAACCAAACCGAGCTGAACGAAGTGGTGGTGACGGGCTCGCGCGCCACCGAGGGCCGCTCCAACATCCTCACCACCGCGCCGGTGGACGTGATTTCGGCCCGCGAAATCAAGGCCTACGCCCAGACCGACGTGACGCAGATTCTGACCTACATCGCGCCCTCGTTCCAGAGCACGCGCCAGACCGTGACCGACGGCACCGACTTTGTGGACCCGGCCACCCTGCGCGGCCTCGGCCCCGACCAGGTGCTGGTGCTGGTGAACGGCAAGCGCCGCCACACCTCGGCCCTCGTGAACATCAACGGCACGCCCGGGCGCGGCTCGGTGGGAACCGATATGAACGTGATTCCGCCCGCCGCCATCAAGCGGATTGAGGTGCTGCGCGACGGCGCGGCGGCCCAGTACGGCTCCGACGCCATTGCCGGCGTCATCAACATTCAGCTGAAAGACGACACCACCGGCGTGAGCGTGAGCAGCACCGCCGGCCAAACCAGCAAGAGCGACGGCCAGCTCTTCCAGGCCGATGCCAACCTGGGCTTCGGCCTCGGCCGGCGCGGCTTCGTGAACGTGAGCGGGCAGTTTTCGAACCGCAGCTACGTGGACCGTAGCGGCCTCGATACGGCCCCGCTCATTTACCTGGGCACCACCAGCGGCAACTACCCCAGCGGCCTCACCGACGCGCAGAAGCTTGACCTGAAAGCCCGCGACAACGCCTTGGTGGCACAGAACGGCTTTAACCGCCGCGACATCCGGGTGGGTAGCGCCGACACCCGCACCTACGGCAGCTTCGTGAACGCGGCCTACACGCTGGCCCCCAGCATCGGGTTGGAAGTCTACTTCGCGGGTGGCCTCACGCGCCGCACGGGCCGCTCGGGCGCCCTCTACCGGCTGCCCACGCAGGTTACGCAAACCGACGCCAGTATCTACCCGAACGGCTTTTTGCCCTTCATCAACAGCACCGTGAACGACGGCTCGGCCATCGTGGGCCTGCGCGGCCAAGTGCTGGGCTTCGCCGCCGATTTGAGCAATACCTACGGCCGCAACGCGCTGGACTACGACATCACCAACACGATTAACGCTTCGTTGCCGGTGGGCACCAGCCCCACCCGCTTCTACGCCGGCCAACTGGCTTTCCAGCAGAACACCACCAACCTGGGATTCTCGCGCAAATTCACTGAAGTAGGGCCTTTGGCGACGCTGAACGTGGCTTTCGGCGGCGAGTTCCGGGTCGATAATTTCCAGATTAACGCTGGCGAATCGGGCTCCTACATCCTCGGGCCGCGCACGGTGAATGGCACGCCAGCCGCCGCGGGCTCGCAAGGCTTCGCCGGCTATCGGCCGTCCGATGCCCTGAACCAGAGCCGCAACAACGTGTCGGGCTACCTCGACTTGGAAAGCGACCTGACCGACAAGCTGTTGGTAAATGTCGCCGGCCGCGCCGAGCGCTACTCCGATTTCGGCTCCAACGTGAGCGGTAAAGTGGCCGCCCGCTACAGCATCCTCGACGGGCTGGCCCTGCGTGGGGCTATCAGCAATGGTTTCCGGGCGCCTTCGCTGCAGCAGCGCTACTTCACCAATTCCAGCACCCAGTTCACCAGCGGCGAGCTGCGCGAAGTGCTGACCACTAATAACGACGACCCCATCACCAAAGCCTTCGGCATTGGCTCGCTGAAGCAGGAAAAGTCGACCAACTACAGCGTGGGCCTCACGGCGCGCATTCTGAAAACCATTACACTGACCGTGGACGCCTACCAGATTGACATCCGCGACCGGATTGTGCTCTCGTCGCAGTTCAGCCGCAACAACACCGTGGTGGCCGGCATTCTCACCGCCAACCAGCGCCCCGGCCAGAACCCGGTGCAGGGCGTGCAGTTCTTTGCCAATGCCGTGAACACCCGCACCCAGGGCATCGACATCGTGGCCAATGAGCGCCTGACCCTGGGCCCCGACAGCCGCCTGACCCTGACGGCCGCCGCCAACTTCAACGAAACGGTGGTGCGCAGCTTCAACAGCTCGGCCTTCATCGACAACAACGCCAGCCTGCAAAACACGCTCTTTGACCGCGCCCAGCGCGCGCGCCTCGAAAACGGCCAGCCCCGCAGCAAAATCAACCTCTCGGCTGACTACGGCTACAAAATCTTCGGCGTGAACCTGCGCACCGTGCGTTTCGGCGAGGTGCAAACCAAGGACGCTGACCCCACCCGCTCGCAAATCGACCAGACTTTCTCGGCCAAATGGGTAACCGACCTGACCATCAGCGCCCAGGTTATCAAGAACATCGGCCTGAGCGTGGGCGTCAACAACCTGTTCAACGTGTATCCCGACCGCCTCTACCAGGACCCCAACAACAACGAGCAAAGCCTGGCCTACTCTACCCTGGACGCCACCAACCGCGGCCGCTTCCTGTATAATTCCAACCAGTTCGGCTTCAACGGCGCGTTCTATTTCGGCCGCGTAAATTTCACGCTGTAAGCTCTGCGCAGCTTAAAAAAGAAAAGGCCCCTCAGCATCTGAGGGGCCTTTTTTAATGGATGACCAGCGGGGCCAGTCTCACTTGTCGCTGTATTGCAGCCGGGCTACCTGGGTACCGTCCGCATTCCGGGCAAAGTAGAGGCCGGCGGATAGCGCCGTGGCCGGCTGCCATGCCACGCGCCCATCGGCGGCCGTTTCCAAGCGTGCCACCTGGCGGCCCAGGGCGTCCGAAATAGTGACGGGTTGCACGCCTTTTCCGGCAAACTGAAACTGCACCACCTCACGGAATGGAACGGGGAAAGGCGGTTGCGCTAGCTCCTGCCGCGTGCGGGCAGCCAGCACCCGCTGCGTAACCAGCACCGGAACCGTGACCACGGCAAAGGCCGGCGCTGCGCAATAATTGTCGAGGGCCGTAACCGCCAGCAGGTAACGGCCGGGAGCGAGCGTGGCGGGTATCTGCCAATTAAGCTGCGCCTGCCCGCCACCCAAATCCTGGAACGTGGCGCCCTGCACCACTCCGGGGAAGCTGCTCGACAGAGCCAGGGTTTGGCCGGCGTCGGGGTCGGTGGCCGTGAGCCGGAGCGCCAGCGTGGTCCCCGGATTGGCAGGAATGGTCTGGCCCAGGAGCTGGCCGCCGGGGGCACTGTCCAGCGCCACACGGGTGAAAACCGGCGCTTGGTTGGTGCCGGCGAACACGAAATAAGCCATGTCGCGGGTGATGCTCCCGATTTGCTGCCAGTTACCGTTCACGCGCCGGTATTCGTCAACCCGAGCGGCCAGCGCGTAGTAGCCCTGTTGCGTGGGGCCGCCCACGGTCACCAACTCGCCGGTAGCGGCATCAAGCTGGAAGTGCGGCGCAATGGCCCCACTGGTGAGCATGCCACACGGAGCCGCGGGGGTTGGGTTAGCCAGGGGCTGCACCAGCCGGTACACCAGCGAATCGCCTTCGCTGTCGAAAGCACCAATGCTGTAGTGCTGCGGGGCCAGCGAGGTGGTCAGCTGAATGAGGCGGTCGACGAGAAAGCGGGGCGAAGAATTGACCAGACCGCTGCTATTATTTAGCTCCGTTTTAACGAAAACGCTCTGGTTAAGTGAGTTAATGATGTTGGCAATGCCGGAGGCACGGTTTGGCATTTCAACGCTGAGCGTCCAGCTAGCCGGCGCCAGCTGCACGAGGGCGTCGTAGGTGCTAAGCTCGTAATTGATTGGCGTGCTGTTGCAACTCGCCGAAACCCTTGTGCGGCTGCTGCGCGGCACCATCATCGTGAAACCGCCCAGCGTGGTGGCGCTGCACCCGTTGCGGCCGCCATTAAGGGTCACATACGGGTCGTCTACCAGCGAGCCCAAGTCCCGAAACAGCCGCACCGTAACGTGGTACTGGTCGGGGCTGGCCGCGGTGCCCGCGTATTCATAGGTGATGTCGGCGCCCAGGGCGTGCGAAGCCCAGGCCGCAGAACTGCTGCTGAGCCACAAAAAAAGCGCGCCAAGCAGGCTGCGAAAGCGAAAAGCTGTAAGCATAGAAAAAGGGAAAGGAAGTGGAAGCCAACAGCACCCAACCTCGGCTGCCGCGCAGACAAGGCAGCAAAAATTAAGCCCTTTTACTAAGCTAACACCTTATTTTCCAGCCGGGGCCGTTGGCGTGGCCGAGTTGCTGTCCAGAATCTGAAACAGCTCGTTAAGCTTGGGCGTGAGGATGATTTCGGTGCGGCGGTTCAGGGCCTTGTTCTGGGGCGAGTCGTTGGCGGCCACGGGCACGTACTGGCCGCGGCCCGACGCCGTGACGCGCTCCGGCGCCACGCCGCTGGTGGTGAGCAGGCGCGCGATTTCGGTGGCGCGCAGGGCGCTCAGGTCCCAGTTGTCGGTCATGCCGGCGGTACCGCGAAGGATGGGCACGTTGTCGGTGTGGCCTTCCACCACCACGTTCACGTCTTTCTGCTCTTGCAGCACGGTGGCCAACTTTTTCAGCGCCTCCTGGCCTTTAGGGTCCACTTTGGTCGAGCCGGATTTAAACAGCAGCTGCTCCGAGAGCGACACGTACACCTTGCCGTCTTTCAGCTTCACCTGCAAGTCGTTGCCGCTGAAGCTGAGCAGGGCCTTGCTCACGCGGGCTTTCAGGTCGTCCACGGCCTTGTCTTTGTCGGCCAGGGCTTTGGTGAGTTCCGTCAGGCGGGTTTCGCGGGCCTGGAGGTCGGCGGCGAGGCGGTCGTTGTTGGCTTTGGCTTTTTGCAGGGTGGTTTCCAACTCGCCCAGCTCGGCTTCGCGGCGAGCCAGGTCTCTAGCCACTTTGTTGTAGTCAGATGACTTATTAGCCAGCTCCCGGTCGCTGTTTTTGAGCAGCTTGTCGTAGCTGTTGTTCAGCTCGTTGTAGAGGGTGCGGGTTTTGCGGTAGGCGGCGCCGGTTTCGGCCGAGTCGGTCACCAGCCGCTTTTGAGTGAGGCGCAGTTGGGCCAGCTCGTCGCTGGCTTTTTGTAGCTCGGCGGTGGTGGTGCGCAGCTGGCGCTCGGCGGCGTCTTTGCCCTGGGCATCGGCCCGCTGGCGGGCGCTGAGGTCGTCGTATTTTTTGGCCGTCACGCAGCCATTGAGGGCCGGGGCGGCGAGCAGCAGCAGGCCCAGGAGGGCAGGAGAGAAGGTTTTCACGAAAAGAGGGAATGGCAGATACCACGCCAATACCGGCCAGACTGCCCGGCCACGTTGGTGCGGCAAGGTAGCGCTTAGCGGCCGGCCCGGCCGTAGAAACTTGCCGCAGAGCCGTTGTCCGCTTGGCTTTTTTCCGCGCCGCCGGGGCGGGCCGGGCCCGGGCGGGTGGCGCACCAAACCGTAGCGCTTGCGTAAACTACCGCCGTCCGGCGCAGCAATGGCCGGGCACTGTGGCCGAACGCAGCCGGTTTGGCTTATCTTTGACGCCCTGTTTCATCCGTTGCCGCCGGCCCGAAGCCTGCGGTTCTTCCTAAGAAATATCAGCTACTAGCCACCCGCTAACAGCTAAAAGCTAACAATATGGCCTGGTTTAAGCGCGTAGAGAAGGGCATCGTTACCCCCACCGAGCAGAAAAAAGAAACCCCCGACGGCCTCTGGCACAAGTGCCAGGAATGCAAAACCGTGGTGACCATGGCCGAGCACAAGCGCCTGCTGTACGTGTGCGGCAACTGCAACTACCACGACCGCATCGACGCCGCCGACTACTTCGAGTTCCTCTTCGACCACGGCCAGTTCACCGAGCTCGACGCCAACCTGACGTCTGGCGACCCCCTGCATTTCGTCGACACCAAGGAATACCCCAAGCGGGTGGCGGCCACCGAGCGCAACACCGGCCTGAAAGACGCCGTGCGCTCGGCCCACGGCCTGAGCGCCGGCCAGCCGCTGGTGGTGGCCGCCATGGATTTTAAGTTCATTGGCGGCTCGATGGGCTCGGTGGTGGGCGAGAAAATTGCCCGCGCCATCGACTTTGCCCGCCAGAACCGGATTCCGTTTCTGATGATTTCGCGCTCCGGCGGCGCCCGCATGATGGAAGCCGGCTACTCGCTCATGCAAATGGCCAAAACCTCGGCCAAGCTGGCCCTGCTTTCGGAAGCCGGCGTGCCCTACGTGTCGCTGCTGACGGACCCCACCACCGGCGGCGTCACGGCCTCGTTTGCCATGCTGGGCGATTTTAACATTGCCGAGCCGGGCGCCCTCATCGGCTTTGCCGGCCCGCGCGTCATCAAAGAAACCATCGGCAAGGACCTGCCCAAGGGCTTCCAGAGCGCCGAATTTGTGCTGGAGCACGGCTTCCTCGATTTCATTGTGGACCGCCGCGAGCTAAAGCAGCGCCTCGCCGACCTGCTGGGCATGCTGCGGCCGGCGCCGGCCGCGGCCGTGCCGGAGCAGCGCGAAGCCCGGCGCACCGCCCCCAAAGCCCACTAGCAAGCTCCAAAGCACGCTTTTTACTTTCGGCACACTTCTTGAAAAGCCTGTTCCTGTCACCGGAACGGGCTTTTCCCGTATACGGCCAAACACTCACCAACTTTTTCCCTAATGAACACCTCCAAATCCCTCCTTTCGGTTCTGATGGCCTTCGTGCTGCTGTTTAGCTCCTGCGCCACTTCGCAGCAAGCCGGCAGCACCCAGCCCGACCTGTCGACCAACAACGGCACCGGCGCTCGCAAAACGGGCATGAGCAAAACCACCAAAGGCGGCCTTATCGGCGCGGGTGGCGGGGCTGCCGCTGGCGCCATTCTGGGCCGCGTAATTGGCGGCGGGGCCAAAGGCACGGCCATTGGCGCCATCATTGGTGCTGCCGCCGGTGGCACGGCCGGCGCCCTGATTGGCCGCAAAATGGACAAGCAAGCCGCCGACCTGCAGAAAGACATGCAAAACGCCAAAGTGGAGCGCGTGGGCGAAGGCATCAAAATCACCTTCGACTCGGGCATTCTCTTCGACACCAACTCGTCGTACCTGCGTCCGGCTTCGGAAGCCGACATCACCAAGATGGCCGCTGTGCTGCAGAAATACCCCGACACCAACGTGCTGATTGAAGGCCACACCGACAACACCGGCACCGACGCCATCAACCAGCCGCTGAGCGAGCGCCGCGCCCAGGCCGTGGCTAGCTCCACCATCAACAAAGGCGTGTCGTCGAGCCGCATCACGGCCACCGGCTACGGCTCGACCCAGCCCGTGGCCGACAACAGCACGGCCGAAGGCCGCCAGGCCAACCGCCGCGTAGAAATCGCCATCTATGCCAACGAGAAGATGAAGAAAGCCGCCGAAAACGGCACGCTCTAAGCTCGTCTTCACAGGGGTTCAACCCATTGCCATTTAATAAAAAGGCCTCCCAAGCGGGTGGCTTTTTTTTGTGATTATTCCCCAAAAATACGCGGGCCTTTGGGGCAACCTCCGCCAAAGTGGCTGCGTTAAAAGCGGGTTGTTATTTCAATCTTTAATTCATTTTTGCCATGAAGACGTTCAAAATATATTTCCTGATGGTGTTTGCTTTTCTGATGCTGGCCGGCTCGGCCGCGCAGGCCCAAACGCCCAAAAAAGGCTGGAGCAATAAGGCCAAGGGTGCCGCCATCGGCGGTGGCGCTGGTGCCGTGACCGGGGCCGTGCTCGGCGGCACCAAGGGCGCCATCATCGGCGGTGCCGCCGGTGTGGTGGGCGGTGGCCTCATTGGCCGCAACAAGGACAAGAAAAAAGACCCGGCCCGCTACGAAGCCTATCGCAAAAAGTAAGGAGGCAACGGCCCGTGGCCGCACGCTTCCCCGAGCAAAGGACCCGGCCCCTGTGGCCGGGTCCTTTTTTTGTGGCTCAACGAAAGCACAAAGCCGTTCGTCTGGCCATTTATTCGGTTCGGCCGGGGAGTTTGGCAAGGTGGTTGCAAATGGCGTACTTGCCGGCTCAATACCCTGTATTCGGCCTTTTGCCGGCATCTTTTATCCAAACCCTTTTTTAAACATGAAATTTCTTCGTTCGTCACTCACGTTTCTGCTGGCCCTGCTGCTGTTGGTAAACAACTTTGCGCAGGCCCAAACCACCACCGTTTCGACGGATAAGCCGAAAGGCATGAGCAAAACCCTCAAAGGCGGCCTCATTGGCGGCTTGGGTGGTGCTGTGGCCGGTGGCGTGGCCGGCCGCCTCATTGGTGGCAAGTCGGGCACGGCCAAAGGTGCCATCATCGGCGCCGTGGTGGGCGGCACCGCCGGTGCCCTCATTGGCCGCAAAATGGACAAAGCCGCTGCTGAGCTGCGTCGCGACCTTGAAGGCGCCAAAGTGGAGCGCGTGGGCGAAGGCATCAAAATCACCTTCGCTTCGGGCATCCTGTTCGCCACCAACTCGTCGAGCCTGACCCCGGAAGCTGCCGGCAACATCGACCAGCTGGCCGCTACCCTGAAAAAGTACGCCGACACCAACGTGGTGATTGAAGGCCACACCGACAGCTCGGGTTCGGACGCCATCAACCAGCCCCTCTCGGAGCGTCGCGCCCAGGCTGTGTCGAATGAGATTCAGGCCCAAGGCGTGGATGCCGGCCGCATCACGGCTACGGGTTACGGCTCGACCCAGCCGGTGGGCGACAACTCGACCGCCGCTGGCAAAGCCGCCAACCGCCGCGTAGAAGTAGCCATCTTCGCCAACGAGAAAATGCAGAAGGCCGCCAAGAAAGGCCAACTGTAAGACCAAGCCGGCTGTGTAAGAGCAGCCGGTATTCAACTAAAAAAGGCGACCTCACAGGTCGCTTTTTTTATGCTTTTTCGGCTGAGCTGCCCCGGAGGGCAACCTTGGGGCTCGGCCGCAGGTACACCCCCAATGCCTTCCCCCGACGCTACCTACGCTTCCGCGGCCGCCGAAAAAGCCTGGGCCGACCACCAGATTCTCGACCATTTCTACGGGCACCTGCCGCCCGAGCCGCGCCGCACGCCCATGCGCGAGCTGATTTCGACGGTTCTCTCGCACCGCACCACCCACGCCGACGAGGAACTGGCTTACGACCGCATGCTGGAAGCCTTCGGCGACTGGGCCGGGGTGGAGGCGGCGCCCACCACCGAACTGGCCCACGCTATTCGGACCACGCGCTGGCCCGACACGCAGGCGCCGCGCATTCAGGAGATTCTGCGCCGCATTCGAGCCGAGACGGGCGGGCCGTTCGACCTGGATTTTCTGGCCGAGTGGCCGTTGGAAAAAGGCATGGCCTGGCTGACCGACATGCCCGGCATCGGCTTGAAAACGGCTTCGCTGCTGCTGCTCTTCAACTACCACAAGCCGGTGCTGCCCGTCGATACGCATGTGCATCGGGTGGCGCAGCGGGTGGGATTTTTGGGGCCAAAAGTATCGGTAGAGAAGGCCCATGCCGTGCTGCTGGCCCTGCTGCCGGCCGATGGCGAAACGCTGTTTAACTTCCACAAGCACAACTACTGGCACGGGCAGCAGATTTGCTTTTTCCTGAAGCCGAACTGCGCGCGCTGCCCGCTGAAAGGGTTCTGCAGCTACTACGAGGAACATTTCGAGCCAGCCACGGCCGAAGCGCTGGCCGCCACGCCCGATAAGTGGGACGCGGCCGCCTGGGGCAAGCTGCCGCATTAGCTTTGTAGCGCGGGCTTTTAGTCCGCGAGTCGAAAACTATACGGGCGCACCGTGTTATTGCGCCTGGAAGTCACTCACGCGCAGACCACAAGTCTGCGCCACCGCCATGCGCCTCGTCAAGCACCCCGTCCTCTGCAATTATTACGTGACGTATCGCTGCAATGCGAAGTGCGCATTTTGCGATATATGGGAAAAGCCCTCGCCCTACATCACGCTGGAAGACGTGACGCAAAACCTGCGCGACCTGAAGCGGCTGGGCGTGTCGGTGATTGATTTTACCGGTGGCGAGCCGCTGCTGCATCGGCAGCTGCCCGAGTTTCTGGGGCTGGCGCGCGCGATGGGCTTCATCACCACCGTGACGACCAACGGCCTGCTCTACCCCAAAAACGCGGAGAAGCTGCGCGGCAAGGTCGACATGCTGCATTTTTCGCTCGACTCGGCCGACCGCGACACCCACGACCTAGGCCGGGGCGTGGCCTGCTACGATTTCGTGCTCGAAAGCATTCGCGTGGCCAAAGAGCTGGGCGAGCGGCCGGACATTCTCTTCACCGTGTTCCGCAAAAACCTGGCGGACCTGGAGGCCGTGTACCGCGACATTACCCAGCCCAACGGCTTGGTGCTCATCCTGAACCCGGCCTTTGAGTACGGCGACGTGGAAACCGGCGAGCAGCTCACGCCCGCCGAGCTGGACTACCTCTCGGCCTTTGGCAAGCGCAAGGGCGTGTATCTGAACGAGGCCTTCATCCAGCTGCGGCGCGACGGCGGCAACCACGTGGCTGCGCCCGTGTGCCGGGCCGCCAGCACCACGCTGGTCATCTCGCCCAGCAACGAGCTGGTGCTGCCCTGCTACCACCTCGGCGAGCAGAAATTCCCCATCGGCGGCCAGCTGTTCGACCTCTACCACGCCCCCGAAACCCAGCGCCTGGCCGCGCTGGAAGGCCGCCTGCCCGCCTGCGAAGGCTGCACTATTAATTGCTACATGCAGCCCAGCTTCGCGGTCGAAACCAGCAAATACTTCTGGCAGGCCCTGCCCAGCACGCTCAAGTACAACTGGGAAAAAGGCACCTGGAAGCGGTTGGTGGGCGTTTAGCTAGCTGGCGTAGCGCTTTGGCCCGGCACGCCCAGCTGGGTCAGGACCTGTGTGATTTCGGCTGGGCGTTGGGTGCCCAGCAACAGGCGGTTGCCATTGCGCAGCACCAATTGCAGGCCTTGGTCGCCGGAGATGTTGTAAGCGCGGTTGCGACGCGAGCCTTTTAGTCCCCAGCCGCCGTATTCGCCCAGTGGGTCGTAGGAGCGCACGAAGGCTTGCGTTATTTCGGCCCAAGGCCACAGCTGCCAGCGCCAGTGCAAGGGGAAAAGCCGATAGTATACTCCCGTTTTGCTTAGGCGGGTTTCGAGCCGAAGCATGAGCAGCAGGCCGATGCCGAGCAAGCCCATCGTAGCCGCTACCATGCCGGCCACCATATCGGATGTTGCGCTGGGCGCCCCTTTGGCTGGTACTAGCCAGAGCAGCGTGGTTACTACTACTGCGGGTGTTAACAACAACGGCCACCAGCGCCGGACGAATACCTGCCGTTCCTGAAAAAGCATAAGGCAATGCACTAAGCTGCCGAACCACAAACGGCCGCATATTTACGGCCGAACTACTACACTACATCGCCATGCCCGCCCTCGTATTACCCGTTCACGGCATTTTTCCGCAAATTCCTGCCGACTGCTTCGTGGCCGATAACGCCACCATCATCGGCGACGTGGTGCTGGGCTCGAACTGCACGGTCTGGTTCACGGCCGTCATTCGGGGCGACGTGCACCGCATCCGCATCGGCAGCGAAACCAACATTCAGGACGGCGCCGTGCTGCACTGCACCTACCAAAAAGCACCTCTTACCATTGGCAGCCGCGTCAGCATCGGGCACCGGGCGCTGGTGCACGGTTGCACCGTGGAGGACGACGTGCTCATCGGCATGGGCGCCATCGTGATGGACCACGCCGTGGTGGGCACCGGCTGCATCGTGGCGGCCGGAGCCGTGGTGCTCGAAAATTTCGTATGTGAGCCCGGTTTCCTCTACGCCGGTGTGCCGGCCAAAAAAATCAAGCCCGTGACGGAAGAACAGCGCGAAGGCCTGCGCCGCACGGCCGCTAATTACCAGACCTACGCCAGCTGGCTGCAGTAGTTTGCAGCGGTAGAAAGTCCCTGATTTTGGCGCGCGTATTGTATTTTATGGTCTAGTAATGAATGAAGTAGCACTGTTCTTTATAAGCTTCAATCGTATTATTAAAGTCTGATTAGGCAAAACTTCGGTTTGGCCACTCCTTGCGTTGCCGGGGTACTTCGTGGCGCATTTCATAGAACACGTTCCCCATGACCCTTTTTTACTTGGTGCGACTGGCTTGGGTCGGCGCGTTGCTGACGGGCGCCGCCCTCGCAGGCTGCCAACGGGCCGCTTTCTCGTTTCAGCCCACTCATGGTACATCTGCAGCCGTCGGGCCGGAGCCGGATACAGTTGCACTGGCTTCTTCACCGGTCCTTCCCGCTGCTGTAACTGCTGCTCTCCCGCGCCGCGCCGGGTTATCAGGACAGCGCGCGGGGCAGGCCGTGGCTCCTTGGCCTAGGCGATTCCGCCGCCCGCCCAGCGCCACTGCCCGCAAATTGTTGGTTGGCCAGCCGGTGGCGGCTGCGACGATTGCGCCGCGGCGGGCCCGCGTCAGCAGCTGGCATTCTGCCGAACGCGGGGCGCCGGCACGCGTGGCCAACGATACGGTGCCCCAGCGGAGCAAAGGCGTGGCTGTGGTCCTCGCGCTGCTGCTGGGCGTTTTTGGGGCTCACCAGTTTTACCTGGGGTACGTGGGCCGGGGCTTCCTTTACTTGGGCCTGACCGCCGCCGCCGCGATGTTTCTCACCCTTGGACTATTGGCAATTGCGTTCGGCGGGCCTTACGGTGGCTTTATCACAGTGGCGGTTTTAGTAGCTTTTGCGGTGCAGGCCTGGCTGATAAGCGACATCGTGCGCATCCTGACCGGAAGCCTTGCACCCAAAGACGGCGAGTATTTCGACCGTTTCTTCTAACGATTTCCGGCTGTTGCCCGCTGCTACCTACAGCTCATCGAGCTCCCCGCGCGGCGCTTCGCGCTCCAAAGGCGTGGTCACGCGGAGCTGCACAAGTTCCACGGCACGGCGCGAGCGTTGCAGCACGCGGAATTCGTAGGGGTCGAGCACGGCCACGTCGCCCACTTCTGGAATGCTGCCGTAAATGACGTTGAGCAGGCCGCCCACGGTTTCGTAGTCTTCGCCTTCGGGCAGGGGGAAGGGGAGGTACTCGTTGGCGTCGGAGATGGGCGTGGCGGGGTTCACGCGGTACTCGTCATCGGCCACTTTCTCCACCACGGGCACCTCGTTATCGTACTCGTCCTGGATTTCGCCCACCAGCTCTTCCATGATGTCCTCGATGGTGACAATGCCCGACACGCCGCCGAACTCGTCGCTCACGATGGCCATCACGATGTGCTTGCGCTGAAACTGGCGCAGCAAGCGGTTAATCTTCTTCGTTTCGGGCACGAAATAGGGCGCGCGCATGATGCGGGCCAAATCCACGGGCTCGCCGCGCCGGATGATGGGCAGCAGGTCCTTCACGTTGAGCACGCCCACGATGTTGTCGATGTTGCCTTCGTACACCGGCAGGCGCGAGTAGCCTTCGTTAAAAATGGTGTCGAGAATCTGGTCGGCGGGGGCGTTCACGTCGAGGGCCGACAGCTTGGTGCGGGGCACCATAATCTGCTTCACCATCCGGTCGTTGAACTGAAACACGTTCTCAATTAGCTCGTGTTCCGAGTCCTGAATCTCGCCGCTTTCCTTGCTTTGGTCGATGAGCAGGCGCAACTCGTCGGAGGTGTGGGCCTCGGTGCCGTGGGCATTGTGCACACCGAAAGCGCCCAGCAGCAGGTTCGACGCCTTCGACAGGAACCACGTGAGCGGCCGCGTGATGTAGTAAAAGCCGCGCAGCGGCAGCACCAGGGCCAGGCTCACGGCCTCGGGCCGCTGAATGGCCAGCGCCTTGGGGAACAACTCGCCAAACAGCACGTGCAAAAACGTGAGGATGATGAGGCCCAGGCCCACGCCAATGGTGTGCAGCGTGACCGCCGACACGGGCATGCCCAGGCGCGGCAGCAACTCGGCAAATATTTCCGTAAACAGCTCTTCGCCCACGGCACCGAGCAGCAGCGAGGCAATGGTGACGCCCAGCTGGGTGGCCGACAGGTAGTCGTATAGCTTGCGCAATACCCCCAGGGCCTGGCCGGCCAGGCGGCTGCCTTCCTTGGCTTTAACCTCCAGTTGTGAGAGGCGGACGCGAATCAGCGAGAATTCGGCGGCCACGAAAAAGCCGTTTACTAAGACAAGTAAAACGGTGAAAAGTAATTGTAAACCCATGTTGGCGGCCCCCGCGACGCGGTCGGTCTGGGGGCCTTTGTTGCTCAAAAGTACGCAGTTTGACGCAGGTGGTTGGCCGGCTGAACTTTTGGCGCAGCAGTTTGTGGTAAGGACGCCCTTATTTTGTGGCAGCAAGCGCGTGTAAGCAACCGCAACTTTTTACGACTAATTACGGACACCAACGGGCCAGCCGCGTGCAACGGCCCGGCCAACTGGCCTGTTGTTGGCGCATACGCGGCCAACCCGTCCGCGCGAATATTTGTAAGCAATGAAGAATCTTTGGATAGTAAAATGCGTGGCCCTGTGGCTGGTTTTGGCCGGTTCGGCCGCCGCCCAGGTGCTCACGCCCACCCATTTGAGCACGGCGCTGAGCAAGCCCGCCGCCAAAGTGGGCGAGGAGGTGGAACTGGTCATCAACGCCCGCATCGACGACAAATGGCACCTGTACGCTTCCGATTTTAGCGACGAAGTAGGCCCGGTGGTGTTCACGGTGGCCTTCAAGCCCAGCCCGGCCTACGCGCTGGTGGGCAAGCTGCAATCGGTGAAGTCGCACCACGAGCAGGACGAAATTTTTAAAGGCGAAGTGGCTTTCTGGGAAAAAACCGGCCAGCTGCGCCAACGCATCAAGGTGCTGCAGCCCGGCCCGCTCACCATCTCAGCCACCGCCGACTACCAGAGCTGCACCACCGTCGACGGCCGCTGCGTGCCCGGCAACGACCCGCTCACCTTCGGCCCGCTCACCGTGACCGGTCCGGCCGCCCCGGCCAAAGCCACCGGCGCCGTGACGCCCCCGGCCGGCCCCTCCCAACCCGCAACCGCCGTGGCCACCACGGCTTCGAAAGATTCTTCCGGCGCAGTGGCCGCCACGCTGGCCGTGACGCCGCCAGCCGATGCAGCACCGGCCGCCGCCACAGCGCCCGCCACGAGCCCGGAAGCAGCGCCTGCAGCGGCCCCGGCGGCTCCTGCCGCGGTGGCGGCCAGTGCCAACCCCAGCACCGGCGTAGGCCTAAGCTTGTGGCAGTACCTGCTGCTGGCTTTCGGCGGCGGCCTGCTGGCCGTGATTATGCCCTGCGTGTACCCCATGCTCCCCATGACGGTGTCGTACTTCACCAGCATGGGCGGCACGCGGCGGCGCAGCGTGCTCATGGCCTGCGGCTACGGCCTGTCCATCATGGCCATCTACACGGGGGCGGGCGTGCTGCTCAGCCTGTTGTTCGGGGCCGATGCGGCCAACTTCATCAGCTCGCACTGGCTGCCCAACGTGGTGTCGTTCCTGATTTTCATTGTGTTTGGCCTGTCATTTCTGGGCTTGTTTGAAATCAACGCCCCCTCAGCGCTGGTGAATAAGGCCGACGCCCAGGCCGACAAAGGCGGTTGGACGGGCCTGTTCTTTATGGCCGCCACGCTGGTGCTGGTATCGTTCTCGTGCACCGTGCCCATTGTGGGGTCGGTGGCCATTGCGGCGGCCAACGGCGAATTGCTGCGGCCCACGCTGGGCATGCTGGCGTTTTCGCTCGCCTTCGCCCTGCCGTTCATCCTGTTTGCCCTGTTTCCCACCTGGCTGAAGTCGCTGCCCCGTTCGGGTGGCTGGCTGAATGTGCTGAAGGTGGTGCTGGGCTTTGTGGAATTGGGCATGGCGTTTAAGTTTTTGAGCTCAGCCGATTTGTCCTACCACTGGGGCCTGGTGCCGCGCCCGGTGTTCCTCACCATCTGGATAGTGCTGGCGGCCGTGCTGGGCTTCTATCTGCTGGGCAAAATCCGCCTGCCGCACGACAGCGAAACCCCGCACGTGAGCGTGCCGCGGCTGGTGCTGTCGATGGTGGCCTTCATGTTTGCGGTGTATTTGGTGCCGGGCCTGTTTGGCGCGCCGCTGCCCACGCTGTCGGCCCTGGTGCCGCCGCCCACCCGCCACGACTTTAGCCTGGCTGCTTCAAGTGGCGCTGCAGCTCCGGCTGTGGCCACGGCCGGCAGCGCGGCCACTTGCACCACCGCCCGCTACGCCGACATCCTGGAATTGCCGCTGGGCCTGAACGGTTTTTTCACCCTGCAGGAAGCTATTAAGTGCGCCAAGGAGCAGGGCAAACCCATTTTCGTCGACTTCACGGGGCACAACTGTGGCAACTGCCGCCGCATGGAAGCCGACGTGTGGTCGCACGAGGAAGTGCTGCGCCAACTCAGCAACGACTACGTGGTGGTGGCCCTTTACGCCGACGACAAAACCACGCTGCCCAACGCCGAATGGTACACTTCGCCGCGCGACGGCCGCGTGAAAGCCACCATGGGCGAGCAAAATCTGGACTTTCAAATCAGCAGGTTCAACGCCAACGCGCAGCCCTATTACGTGCTGCTCGACCCCAACGACACGGGCAACAAGCCCCTGCTGGCGCCCATTGCCTATGAGCCTAGCGTGGAGAAGTTTAGCAAGTATCTGCAAGCGGGCGTGAAGCAATACCACGCTCAGCGCCGCCCGGTAGCAACGCGTTAGGCAACTGTCTGATTAGCCAGTGCGTACCTGAGCAGTAGCAGCTGCCCGTTACCACAATCGTTTTAAAGCACGAAGAGGCGACCCCCACCCAGAGGTCGCCTCTTACTTGTGTGAGACATGCACCCACCCAGATGCAATGCCTCGTTTTCCCCTCTTCTCCTCCGTATCCAACCACGGCCGTAGAGATTGGAAAGGTCCAATCAGTAAGTAATAAGTGACAAACCGCAAAAAAATCTGCGTTTATTTGTCCACTTTTCACCGCTACGCTGTTGCCGTGGCCTTCTGCCTTGGATTGTAACAAATGTAAGAGGACAAGTTAGATGGTGCAAATAATTTCACCGTTTAACTAAAAATTTACAATACCTTCAATTTGTAGGCCTTAATTTCGCTTTCCTTTTAATCCTCCTCTGCAAAACATGGCTAGAAATTACGAACTTGATGACACCGACCGCAACATCCTGAATCTGCTCATTCAGGATGCCAAGATGCCGTACACGGAAATTGCCCGCAAGGTCAATGTTTCGGGCGGCACCGTGCACGTGCGCATGGCCCGGCTCGAAGAAATCGGCATCGTGCAGGGCGCTACCCTGCGCATCGACTACCAAAAGCTTGGCTACGGCGTGAGTGCATTTCTGGGCATCTACCTGCTGAAAAGCTCGGTGTATACCAGCGTGGTGAACCAGCTGCGCGACATTCCGGAAGTGGTGAGCATTCATTTCACCACCGGCGCTTATGGCGTATTTGCCCGCCTGGTGTGCCGCGACACCCAGCACCTGCGCGATGTGCTGCACGACCGCATTCAGCCCATCGACGGTATTGAGCGCACCGAAACGCTTATTTCGCTCGAAGAAGTGGTGAACCGGCCTACGCAGCTAACGTAGCCGTACAGACTTTATGAAAGCAACGGCCAGTTGTGCGGTTCGGGATTCTCCCGGACCGTGCGGCTGGTCTTTTTTTTGGTTGGCGGCCGTCCGGGGCTTGCGGCCCCGGCCCAACGCGGGCGGCCCGCCGTAATTTTGCGTTCTGCCCATGCCCGAGTCTTCGCCCGCGACCCTGCTCATCCAAACTGCTTTCATCGGTGACGTCATCTTGATGACGGCGCTGCTGGAATACCTGCACCACGCCGAGCCCGGCACGCCGGTGGATGTGCTGGTGCGCCGCGGCAACGAAGGCTTACTGGCCGGCCACCCGCACGTGCGGCGCGTGCTGATATGGGACAAGAAGCACCGCAAGTATGCGGCGCTGTGGCAGCTGCTGGGCCAGATTCGGGCGGCTCGCTACCGCCGCGTGGTCACGCTGCAGCGTTTTGCCAGCACGGGGTTTCTCACGGCTTTTTCGCGGGCGCCGGAGCGGGTGGGCTTTGCCAAAAACCCGCTGAGCCGGTTTTTTACCCGGCGCGTGCCGCACGCCATCGGCGACGGCACCCACGAAGTGACGCGCAACCTGCGCCTGCTCACCGATGCGGTGCCCACGCCGCTGTTGGCCCCCCGGCTGTATCCTTTGGCGGCCGATGAAGCGGCCGTGGCCCCCTACGCCGCGGCGGGGCCGTACATCTGCATTGCGCCCACTTCGGTGTGGTTCACCAAGCAGTATCCCGAAAACAAATGGCTGGAGCTGCTGGCCGAGCTGCCCGCCGGCCTGCGCGTGTACCTGCTGGGCGGCCCGCCCGACGTGGGCGCCTGCGAGCGCCTGGCGGCCGCCAGCGGCCGCGAAAACCTAGTGAACCTGGCCGGAAGAATCGGCCTGCTGGCCTCGGCCGCGCTGATGCGCGGCGCGGTGATGAACTACGTGAACGACTCGGCGCCCATGCATTTGTGCTCGGCGGTGGGGGCACCGGTTACGGCGGTGTTTTGTTCTACGGTGCCGGCCTTTGGGTTTGGGCCGCTGGCGCCGGTTTCGTTCGTGGTGGAAACCCGGGAGCCGCTGCCGTGCAAGCCCTGCGGGCTCCACGGGCACGGGGCTTGCCCGCTGGGGCATTTTCGGTGCGCGCACACTGTTGAGGTGGGGCAACTACTGGCCACATTGCCGGTTATGTCATCTTAAAATCGTTTGTCATCCTGAGTGCAACGAAGGACCTTCTCACGGCTGAGCAGAATTGTTCTGGCGTGAGAAGGTCCTTCGTTGCACTCAGGATGACAAGCGGTGTGCCCTACCTTTGTATTTCTTATGCTTGATTATCACATTCACGAATATCCTAACGGCATCCGCCTCTTACACAAGCAGGTACCGCATACCAAAATAGCGCATTGCGGCTTTTTGCTCGACATCGGCTCGCGCGACGAGGCACCGCACCAGCAGGGCCTGGCCCACTTCTGGGAACACATGGCGTTCAAGGGCACCGAGAAGCGCAAGTCGTTTCACATCCTCAACCGCCTCGAAACCGTGGGCGGCGAGCTGAACGCCTACACCACCAAAGAGAAAATCTGTTTCTATGCCGCGCTGCTCAGCACGCATTTCGAGCGCGCGTTTGAGTTGCTGACCGATTTGACGTTCAACTCCGTGTTTCCGGGCCGCGAGGTGGAAAAGGAGCGGGGCGTGATTCTGGAAGAAATGAGCATGTACCAGGACGCGCCGGAAGACGCCATTGTCGACGATTTCGACACGGTCATTTTCGGCGACCACCCGCTGGGCGTCAACATCCTGGGCACCCGCGAAAGCGTGAGCCGGTTTCAGACCGCCGATTTTCATGCCTTTTTGCACGAGCAGATGCGCACCGACCGGCTGGTGTTCAGCTCGGTGAGCAACCTCTCGTTTGAAGCAGTGAAGCGGCTGGCCGACAAGTTTCTGGCGCCGCTGCCGGCCCGGCGGGGCCCGCGGGTGCGCCGCCCGGTGGGACCGTACGAGCGCAAAACGCAGGTGGAGGCGCGCCCCATTTCGCAGGCGCACTGCCTGGTGGGCGGCCCGGCCTATTCACTGAACGACCCGCGGCGCATTCCGTTCTTCATGCTGAACAACATCCTGGGCGGGCCGGGCATGAACTCGCGCCTCAACCTGGCGGTGCGGGAGAAGTACGGCTTGGTGTACACCATCGACAGCACCTACTCGCCCTATACCGACACGGGCTTGTTCGGCATCTACTTCGGCACCGAGGGCAAGCAGCTTGCGCGCACGCTGGGCCTGGTGCAGAAGGAGCTGAAGCTGCTGCGCACGACGCCCCTCACCACCAACCAACTGCACACGGCCAAGCACCAGCTGATGGGCCAGCTGGCCATGAGCGAGGAAAGCAACAGCGGCCTGATGCAGCTGCTCGGCAAAAGCACCCTCGACCTGGGCCGCGTGGAGCCGCTGAGCGAAATATTTCAGAAAATTGAGGGCGTGACGGCCGCCGAGCTGCGCGACATGGCCAACGAAGTGCTGACCGACGAGCACCTGAGCGTGCTGCAGTACGTGCCCGAGGGGAAATGAGCCAGCCGGTGTTTGGGCACGTGGGCACCTACCGGCCCGGCGATACCTTTCGCAACCGCATCGAGCTGTCGCTGAGCCGGGTGCACCGCCCGCGCCGCACCGGCGTGTGCGGCACGCAGCAGCTGGGGGCCGAAAGCATTGTGCTGGCCGGCCAGTACGAAGAAGACGACTTCGGCGAAGACGAAATCCTGTACTCCGGCAACGGCGGGCGCGACCCCCAAACCGGCCGCCAAATCATGGACCAGGTGGTCACCACCGGCATTTTGGCCTTGCTGAAAAGCATCGAAACCGCCCTGCCGGTGCGGGTGCTGCGCAAAGTGCCGGGCGAGGATGGTGAGCTGGAAGTGTACCGCTACGAAGGCCTGTACCGGGTGGTGGGCTCCACGTATGGGCCGGGCAAGTCCGGCTTTCAGGTGTATATTTTTCGGCTGCGGCCGTTGATAGGGGTGTAAAGGCGCAGTATGTTGCGTCTCGTCGTTGAACGCCCTAGGCCGCGCCGTTCGAATCGTGTAAGCGTCATCGTGCAACGACGAGACGCAAAATATTGCGTCTCTACCTCGTTCAACGTCCATGACTGACGACCCCATTCAAGCATACGCCGAGCAGCACACCGCCCCCGAGCCGCCGCTGCTGGCCCAGCTCACCCGCGAAACGCATTTGCAAACCCTGCTGCCGCGCATGAGCAGCGGGCACCTGCAGGGCCGGTTTCTGAGCATGCTCAGCCACCTCGTGCGGCCGCGGCGCATCCTCGAAATTGGCACGTTTTGCGGGTATGCCACGCTGTGTCTGGCCGAGGGCCTGGCCGATAACGGCTTGCTGCACACCATCGAAGTAGACCCGGAGCGGGAGGCGCGCATTCGGCGCTACGTGGCCGCGGCGGGCCTCACCGAGCGGGTGCGGCTGCACATCGGGGCGGCGTTCGATGTTTTGCCGGGTTTGGTCGATGAAGTGTGGGACTTGGTCTTTATTGACGCCGACAAGCGCAACAACGACGCGTATTTTGAAGCCGTTATTGACCACGTGCGGCCCGGCGGCTTGCTCATCGTCGACAACGTGCTGTGGAGCGGCAAGGTGCTGCCCACGCACGAGGTGCGAACGGGCGACAAGGACACGCCGCTGGTGCGGGCGTTCAACGACAAAGTGGCCCAGGATGCGCGGGTGGAGCCGGTGTTTCTGCCCCTGCGCGATGGGCTGCTGCTGCTACGCAAAAAGTAGCCGTTCACGCAATCGATTGTCTGTCTGCCGGTTCCTAACCTTAGCCGGACGAACTGCGTCTGACCATTTTACAGCGCTTCACCCACGTTCTACATGCGGCACTTTACCCTGTTTGTTTTCCTGCTTCTCGGCTTGGGCGCGGCCCGCGCGCAGGCGCCCACCACGGTGAGCGGCCGCGTAACCGACGGCAAAGACCAGTCGCCGCTCATCGGGGCCAACGTGCTGCTGATTCGGCTACCCGATTCGGTGAAAACCGGTACCGCGGCCGATGCTGAAGGCCGGTTTCAGTTCGATAACGTGGCGCCCGGCCGCTACATTCTCGACGCCTCGTTTGTGGGCTTTGCCAAGCTGAGCCAGCCCGTCACGGTGGCCAGTCAGCCCGTGGCGCTGGGCACGCTGGCCCTGCAAACCGGCGGCGTGCAGCTCAAGGGCGTGGTGGTGACCGGTCAAGCCGCGCAAAGCGTGCAGAAAGGCGACACCACGCAGTACAACGCCCGCGCCTTCAAAACCAACCCCGACGCCACCACCGGCGACCTGCTGGAAAAGATGCCCGGCGTGGCCCGCGGGGCCGACGGCAAGATTCAGGCGCAGGGCGAAAACGTGCAGCAGGTGCTGGTGGACGGCAAGCCCTTCTTCGGCAACGACCCCGACGCCGTGCTGAAAAACCTGCCCGCTGAGATGGTGGACAAGGTGGAGGTATTTGACCAGCGTAGCGAGCAGAGCCGGTTTTCGGGCTTCGACGACGGCAACACCACCAAGACCATCAACATCGTGACCAAGGTGGAATTCCGCAACGGCACCTTTGGGCGGGTGCTGGCCGGCGCGGGTCCCGACCACTACAAGGCCAGCGGCAACGTCAACAACTTCAAGGGCGACCGACGCGTGGCGGTGCTGGCCCAGAGCAACAACGTGAACGAGCAGAACTTCGGCACCGAAGACCTGCTGGGCGTGGTGGGCAACTCCAACACCGGCGGCGGAGGCCGCGGCGGACGTGGCGGCGGTGGCGGCGGCAACGGCGGCAACGCCGGCGACTTCCTGGTGAACCAGAGCGGCGGCATCACCACCACCAACGCGGCGGGCCTAAACTACTCGGACGCGTGGAACAAGAAAACCGAGCTGTCGGCCAGCTACTTCTTCAACCGGGCCAACAACCGCAACCAAAGCCTTACCCAGCGCCAGTACGTGCTGCCGGAGCAGGCCAACACCACCTTCACGCAGAACGCCAACACCAACAGCGTGAACACCAACCAGCGCTTCAACATGCGCCTGGAGCACAAGATTGACTCGGCCAACTCTGTCCTTTTTCGGCCCCGCTTCAGCTACCAGATGAACGACGCCACCAGCGTGGTGGACGGCGTGACGCGCATCGCCGGGGAGGAGCAGAGCCGCATCAACAGCCTCTACAACTCCAACAACAAGGGCCTGAACACGGGCGGCGACGTGCTGTTTCGGCACCGCTTTCCGAAGGCCGGGCGCACGGCCAGCCTCAGCATTGGGGGGAGCTACAACCAGCGCAACGGTGGCGCTACGTTGAAAACCGACGACACGGGCTCGGCCCTCAACAACCTCAACCAGACCAACACGCTGCAGCAGAACGGCGGCAACATCACCGCCAACCTGGCCCTGACCGAGGCCCTGAGCCGGCAAGACCAGCTGCAGGGCAACTACACCATCAACTACGCCCCCAACAACTCGAACAAGTACACCTACAACCTGGTGAACGGCGACACGCCCGAGCTGAACGAGTCGCTGAGCAACGTGTTCGACAACTACTACTTCACGCAGTCGGGCGGTCTGAGCTTCCGCCACAACGCCCAGAAATTTCAGGGCAGCCTGGGCGTGGCGGGGCAGTATTCGGAGCTGTACAGCGACGCGCAGTACCCGCGGCCCAGCATCGGGCGCTACTACTTCGTGAACGTGCTGCCCAATGCCAACCTCAACTACCGCTTCACGCGGCAGAAAAACCTGCGCTTCAACTACCGCACCAACACCAGTGCGCCCAGCGTGAGCCAGCTGCAGGCCGTGGTGAACAACTCCAACCCGCTGCAGCTCACCATCGGCAACCCCACGCTGCGCCAGGAATACCAGCACTCGGTCAACTTCCGCTATTCGGCCTCGAACCCCGAAGTGTCGAGTAACTTTTTTGCGCTGCTGAACGGCTCTTACACCCAGAACCCCATTGCCAACCGCACCACGGTGGCCGCGCGCGAAACCACCGTGACGCCCGACGGCGCCGACGCCATCCGGCTGCCCGCCGGCGGCCAGCTCACCCAGCCCGTGAATCTGAGCCAGGAATACTCGGTGCGCTCGCTGGTGAGCTACGGCCGGCCCATCAAGGCCATCAAAACCAACGTGAACCTGAGCGCCAACGCCAACTACACGCAACGGCCCGGCCTCGTGAACGGCGCGCTGAACTACGCCCGCTCGCCTTCGTTCGGGGCCGGCCTCACGCTGAGCTCCAACATCAGCCCCAACCTGGATTTCACGGCCTCGACCACGTCGAACCAAAACTTTGTGCGCAACACGCTGCAGTCGCGGCTGAACACGAACTATTTCAGCCAGGTCACGCGCCTGCGGCTGGGCTGGATTGTGGGCCCCGGCATCAACTTCCAGACCGATTTGGTGCACCAGTACTACGCGGGCTTGTCGTCGGGCTACAACCAGCCGTATGCGCTGTGGAACGCCAGCCTCGGCAAGAAAATATTTCCCGGCCAGCGCGGCGAAATTAAAGTTTACGCCTTCGACCTGTTGGGCCAGAACCGCGCCATTCAGCGCAACGTGAGCGAGGCCTATTATGAGGACGTGCAAACCACCATTCTGCAGCGCTATTTTATGCTGATGTTCACCTACAACATCCGCAGCGGCAACGTGGTGGCGCCCACCGAGCCGGCCGACGGCCCGCGCGAAGGCCGCGGGTTTGGCCGCCCCGACGGTGGCGGCCGGCCCGACGGGGGCGGCATGCCCGGCGGGCGCCCGTAGGGCTTTGCTAGCGGCCTGGCAATGTCTGGCCAGGTCGAATTGGCCAAAAATCAGGTTCTTTGCAGCTTCCGGGCGGGGAGGGGCCGCGGTGGCCGCTTCCCGCCCGCGTAGCTTATGCGAAATCCCGTTGCCTTGCTGCTCTTGCTGAGCGTGTTTTTAACGGGCCGTCTGGCGGCCCAACCCGCCGTGCCGGCAGCCCGTCCCAGCGTGCCTGCGGCCTTCGACGTGGCCGGCCTGCACTTGGTGCTAAACCCCGAAGCTCAGCGCCTGGTGCAGCAAAAGGCCGACGGCCTGAGCCGGCACCAGCCCTCGTTTCAGGCCCGCGTGAACCAGGCCGACGCCGCCTTTCCCATCATCGACCGGGTGCTGCGGGAAGAAGGCGTGCCGCTTGATTTCCGCTACTTGGTGCTGCAGGAAAGTGCCCTCATCGGCGATGCGCAAAGCGTGCACGAGGCCGTGGGCTACTGGCAGCTCAAGCGCGAAACCGCCACCGGCCTGGGCCTGGTGGTGAATGACGAGGTGGACCAGCGCAAGCACTTGGTGGCCAGCACCCGCGCCGCCGCCCGCTACCTCAGCCAAAACAACAAGGCGCTGCACAACTGGCTCAACGCCCTGCTCAGCTACAACACCGGCCCCAACGGCGTGCAGCCCTACACCCTGCCGTCGGACTTCGACGCCACCGAAATGGCCATCACCGAAGCCACTTCGCCCTACGTGCTGATGTTTCTGGCGCACAAGCTGGCCTTTGAGCCGTTCTGCGGCCTAAACCCCGCGCCGGCCCTGCGCCTGCAGGAGTTTCCCGCCGTGGCCGGCCAAACGCTGGAAGCCCAAGCCCTGGCCCTGCACGCCGACCCCGCCGCGCTGGCCACCCACAACCGCTGGCTGCTGGCCGCCGCCGTGCCCGCCGACCGCGCCTACACCCTGGTGGTGCCCGTGGGCGACGTGACCCAGGCTGCCGGCATTGCGGCCAACCAGCGCCTGCAAACCAACGGCGAGCTATTGGCCATGCCCGCCGTGGGCACCAACACCGCCGAAGTGCGCCTCAACAACCTGCGCGCCCTGGTGGCCCTACCCGGCGAAACCACCGCCGACCTGGCCCGCCGCGGCCACCGCCGCCAGGGCGAATTCCTGCGCGACAACGAGCTGAAAGCCTTCGATGTGGCCGTGACCGGCCGCCCGTATTTCCTGGAGCGCAAGCGCGACGTGGGCCCCGTGGAATACCACGTACTGCAGCCCGGCGAAAGCATGTTCGACGTGGCCCAGAAATACGGCATGCGCCAGAAAGCCGTGCTAAACAAGAACCGCATGGCCCGCAACGAGGAGTTGCGCCCCGGCCGCCTGCTGTGGCTGCAGCACACCCGCCCCCGCGAAACCGCCGTGGAGTACCGCAGCCTGGCCGAGTCGGTGGCCCTGGAGCGGCCCAGCGTCGACGCGGCCACGACCAACACTGACGTACTGCTCGACCAAGCCAATGCCCCCGTGGCCGAGCGCCGCAGCACGGCCACCGAGAGTGGCCAGGTCAAGATTAAAACCAAAGTCAAAACCGAAGATGGGAAAATCAAAACCAAGCGCGTCGTGACCGATGAGGCCGACGGGTGGGGCGAAACGCTGTCGACGGCGTCAGCCGCAGCCGCACCGGCGGCGCCCGCTCCGGTGCCCACCCCTGCGCCTCCAGTAGCGGTGCTGCCTGCGCCTGTCCGGCCCGCGGCCCCGGCCGCGACGCTGCCCCCGCCCGCCCCGGCCCCGGTTTCGGAGCCGCTAGCTGACGAGCCCGCTCCGGAAACCCTCGCTCCGGCTCCGGCCGAGCCAGTGGCCTCGCGCCCAGCGGTGGAATACAAGCCCGCTTCCCGGCCGGTAGAAGCATCCGTAGCCGCGCCTACGGTATCTGCTCCCAAACCAGCCGCCTCTGCCCCTAAGCCTGTATCCGTCCCATTGCCTGCGGCGCCCGCCGCCCCTGCCACGCCCGCGGCCTTGCCTGCCACGCACCGCGTCGAGGCGCACGAGTCGGTGTATTCTGTGGCCCGGCGCTACGGCCTGCCCCCGGCAACGCTCATGGCCCTGAATAACCTGACGCCGGCTTCCGGGCTGGTCATCGGGCAGGTGCTGGTGCTGAAGGCTGAGGCCGCGCCAACGGCTGTGCCAGCCGCTACGGCTCCCGCGCCGCGGCCGGTTCCTGTGGCCCGTCCGGCGGCCGCGGGCACCAATCCGGCGCTGTATGTGCCCAAAGCAGCAGTTACGCCACCTCCAGCCACTGCCGCCACCACCCAACACACCGTGGCCAAAGGCGAGACCTTGTACAGTATTGCCCGCCTCTACAAAGTCACGGTAGCCGACCTCAAAGCCTGGAATGCCAAAACCGACGATACCGCCAAAGTGGGCGAAGTACTGCAGGTGCAAGCCGGTGCTAAGTAGCAAAACCACTGGCCCGAACGGGTAAAAAATTACCATCTGAAGCCACCGGTGCGTTGCGCATCGGTGGCTTTGGCTTTGTAGGGCTACCTAAGGATTTGCCGTTAGGCCATGCCAGGATGCGCTGCAAAAACGCAGCGCTCAGGGAATCAGACGGCAGCAAAATGGGGTTTGGGAATGCCTGCCCGCCGGGGGTATCTTTACGATTAGCCCGTTCTCCACGCCCTGTCCTATGCCCGTTTTCTCGCACCTCCACTCGCACACTCAATATTCCCTGCTCGACGGCCAGGCCAGCATTTCGGCCCTAATGAAGAAGGCGCAGAAGGACGAGATGCCCGCCGTGGCCCTCACCGACCACGGCAACATGTTCGGGGCGTTCAACTTTGTGGCCGAAGCCAACAAGTACAACGTGAAGCCCATCGTGGGCTGCGAGTTCTACCTGGTAGAGGACCGGTTCAAAAAGACGTTCAGCCGGGAAAAAGGGGAGAAGGACAACCGCTACCACCAGCTGCTGCTGGCCAAGGACCAGGCCGGCTACCACAACCTGAGCAAGCTCTGCTCGCTGAGCTTCATCGAAGGCCAGTATTCCAAGTTTCCGCGCATCGACAAGGAGCTGCTGGTGCGCTACCACGAGGGCCTGATTGCCACTTCCTGCTGCATCGGCGCCGAGATTCCGCAGACCATCCTCTTCGGCACCGAGGCCCAGGCCGAGGAAAAGCTGAAGTGGTGGCTCGACCTGTTTGGCGAGGACTATTACATCGAAATCCAGCGCCACGGCCTGATGGATTTCGACGGCACCGGCAAAAGCCAGGAAGACGTGAACCAGATACTGCTGGGCTTTGCGAAGAAGTACAACGTCAAGGTCATCTGCACCAACGACTCGCACTACGTCGACCAGGCCGACTACGCCGCCCACGACCTGCTGCTGTGCGTGAACACCGGCGAGGAGCACAGCATCCCGGTCGGCGACATCCGAACCAACTACTACACCCTGATGACGGGCAAGGGCGAGGTGAAATACGACCTGCTCGACAACCTGCGCCGCGACCACTCGCGCGACGAAAAAGCCCAGCGCCAGCTGCGCCGCATCGACGAGGAACTGCAGAAACCCAAGCCCCACACCCGCTTCGGCTTCGCCAACGACCAGTTCTTCTTCAAGACCCAGGCGCAGATGAACGACTTGTTCGCCGACGTGCCCGAGAGCGTGGACAACACCAACGAGATTGTCGACAAAATCACGCCCCCGAAGCTGGCGCGCGACATTCTGTTGCCCAACTTCCCCATTCCGGCGCCCTTCGCCAACGCCGACGAATTTCTGCGCGAGCTGACCTACGTGGGCGCCTTCGGGCCCAGCGCCGGCACCGGCACCGTGACGATGACCAAGCCGCCGCGCTACTCCGAGCGCACGCCCGAGATTGAGGAACGGCTGGATTATGAGTTGCGCATTATCCAGACGATGGGCTTCGCGGGCTACTTCCTCATTACCCAGGATTTCATCAACCACGGCCGCAACATCGGCGTGGCCGTGGGCCCGGGCCGGGGCTCGGCGGCCGGCTCGGCCGTGGCCTATTGCGTGGGCATCACCAACATCGACCCCATCAAGTACTCACTGCTGTTCGAGCGTTTCCTGAACCCCGAACGCGTGTCGATGCCCGATATCGACATTGACTTTGACGACGTGAACCGTCAGAAAGTCATCGACTACGTGGTGGATAAGTACGGCAAAACGCAGGTGGCCCAGATTATCACCTTCGGCACCATGGCCGCCAAGTCCTCCATCAAGGACGTGGCCCGCGCCATGGAGCTGCCCCTGCCGCAGACCAACGACCTCACCAAGATGGTACCCGATAAGCCCGGCACCACGCTAGCCGGCGCCTTCGCCGAAAACCAGGAGCTGGACATGATTCGGCGCGACGAGTCGGCCGACAACCTCAAGGGCCAGATTCTGCGCCTGGCCACCCAGCTGGAGGGTTCGGTGCGCAACACGGGCATTCACGCGGCCGGCGTCATCATCGCGCCCGACGACATCACGAAGTACATCCCGGTTTCGACCTCGAAGGACTCCGACCTGCTCGTGACGCAGTTCGACGGCAAGGTGATTGAGAGCGCCGGCATGCTGAAGATGGACTTTCTGGGCCTTAAGACCCTGACCATCATCGTGGATGCCCTGAACCTCATTGAGCGCAACCACGGCGTGAAAATCGACATCGACGAAATTCCGCTGGATGATGAGAAGACCTACGCCCTCTACCAGCGCGGCGATACCATCGGCACGTTCCAGTTCGAATCGGAAGGCATGCGCCAGTATCTCAAGGACTTGAAGCCGACCAATATCGAGGACTTGATTGCCATGAACGCCCTCTACCGGCCGGGCCCGATGCAGTTCATCCCGAACTTCATCAACCGCAAGCACGGCCGCGAGGAGGTGGAGTACCCGCACGAGCTGCTGAAACCCATCCTGGAATACAGCCAGGGCATCATGGTGTACCAGGAGCAAATCATGCAGACGGCCCAGATTCTGGCCGGCTACTCGCTCGGCGGCGCCGACTTGCTGCGCCGCGCCATGGGCAAGAAGGACATGAAAAAGATGGCCCTGGAGCGCGAGAAGTTCATTGAAGGCGCCAAGAACCTGCACAATATCCCGGCGAAGAAGGCCAACGAAGTCTTCGACGTGATGGAGAAGTTTGCCGAGTACGGCTTCAACCGTTCGCACTCGGCGGCTTACTCGGTGGTGGCCTACCAGACGGGCTACCTGAAGGCCAACTACCCGGCCGAGTACATGGCCGCCGTGCTCACCAACAACATGGGCGACATCAAGAAGGTGACCTTCTTCATCGAGGAGGCCCGCAAGCAGGGCGTGCCCGTGCTCGGGCCCGACGTGAACGAAAGCTTGCTCAAGTTCAACGTGAACCAGGAAGGCGCCATCCGTTTTGGCATGGGCGCCGTGAAGGGCGCGGGCGAACTCGCGGTGGAAAGCATGGTGCAGGAGCGCGAGAAAAGCGGCGAATACTCCGATATCTTCGACTTTGCCAAGCGCGTGAACCTGCGCACCGTGAACAAGAAAACCTTCGAAAGCCTGGCCCAGGCCGGCGCCTTCGACGGCTTTGGCAAGCACCGCCGCCTCTACCTCGACGCACCGCAAGGCGACCGCAACCTAATTGAGAAGGCCATGCAGCTGGGCCAGCAGCACGCCGCGGCCAAAGAGTCGGCACAGCACAGCCTCTTCGGCGCTGGCGCCTTCGGAGCGGTGGCCGCGCCCATGCCCAAGATGCACGAAATGGAGCCTTGGAGCAAAACCGAGCAGCTGCGCCGCGAGAAGGAAGTAGTGGGCTTTTACCTCTCGGGCCACCCACTCGACAGCTACAAGCTGGAGCTGGATGCCTATTGCACCTGCGGGCTGGACAAGGTCGACGAAATCAAGAACAAGGAGATGGCCGTGGCGGGCCTCATCACCAACGTGTTGTTCAAGACCACCAAAACCGGCCAGCCATTTTGCACCTTCACCCTCGAAGACTACGAGACGAGCATCAACCCGGCCTTGTTCCGCGACGACTACACCAAGTTCGCGCCCCTCATCAACCCGCGCAACTACCCCAACGAGCAGGTGCCGCCCATGTACGTGCGCCTCAAGCAGGAGCTGCGCCGCCACACCCAGGACCAGTGGGACCTGCGCATTCTGACCATGGAGCCGCTGGCCGACGTGGCCGAAAAGCGCAGCAAAGGCGTGCGCGTGAAGCTGGACCTGCGCACCGTGACCGGCCCCATGCTCGACCGCCTGCAGGACGCCATCGACCACGCGCCCGGCTCCAAGCGCCTTGAAATTCAGTTTGTGGAGCCCCACGAGCACCTAGCCGTCGACATGTTCTCGCGCAAGTTTCAGATTGAGCCCAAAACCTTCATCGAGAAGATGCACGAGATGGAAATGGAGGTGTGCACGCTGATTTAGCAGGCATCTCTAGAAAAGAAAAGGGCCACTCTTACTGGGAGCGGCCCTTTTCTTTTCTAGGGGGTAATTCAGTCTTGTTTCTCAAGCCGGCCCTGGTAAGTGGCTTTGGGGGTAACGACGCGGTAAAAGTATTGGCCTGCCGGCAGCGCGGAAAGGTCGGTTTGCAGCGGGGTTAACTCGCCGCGTTGGTAAACCTGGTGCTTTTCGGTGCGCACCACTTTTCCCGCGGCCGTGAGAATGGTGACGTCGGCCGTGGCCGGCAGCGGGGCCGGCAGTGCGAACGTAAGGACGGTTTGCGCCGGCTGCGGGTAGGTGAGCAGGGAAGCATTGCCGGAAGCCATGAGAAACGGCGTGGCCGAGCTGCTGGTGGGCACCGCGGGAATGATGAAGCCCACGCCTTTTACCAGCGTCAGGGGCTGCTGCGCAAATGCCTCGAAACTGGCATGGTCATCGGTTCCAGCGGGCATGTACAGTCTTAGCACACACCAGTCGGGACCAAAAAGCGGTGAGCCGCTGAAAAACAACGTATCGGTTGGCGTCACGCGGCTATACATCTTCGCGGCATAGATGTTGGATACATCAAAGCTGAAACGTGCTTGTAGGGCGTTGATGGCAGCAGGCGTCAGGAAGACGGTGAGCGGGCCTTCGTTGCCCAAGGGGTTGCCCACGGCCGCCAGATTGATAACGGACCGGTCGAAAGTCACTGAAAGCTGGTGGTTGAGCCGCCGGGGGCGCCCCAGCGAATCGTACACCAGGGTGGTGGGGGGCCGCTGAGCCCAAGTGGCAGAGGTGCTGCCAAGTAGCAGCAATAGCAACAAGCGAAACCAAGCGTAGGGGTGTGGCATATGAAAGGGGGAAAGAAAATTGGGAAATTGCTACATAGCAAAAAATAGACCTAAAATGGCGCTGGGTTCGCAATGCCATCCAACTCTCATAATCGTCTGCTTGGTCAAACCCGTACTTGGCCGAGGTATTCAGGCCATTCGCGTCGGCGGGCAGGAAGGGAAATCAACCGGGCTGAACTTTCCCCCGTTAGACATGTTAAGCATCCAATATCTGCTACCTTGCGGCCCCTTTGGCCGTACCGCCAGAGCATCATTAACCCCAACCCAAATTGAAATGGGACACAAAGCAATTGAAATTACCGACGCCAACTTCGACGAAATCATTGGCGGCGACAAGCCGGTTCTGGTAGACTTCTGGGCCGAGTGGTGCGGCCCCTGCCGCATGGTAGGCCCCGTGGTAGAGGAGCTGGCCGGCGAATACGAAGGCAAAGTGGTAGTTGGCAAAGTCGACGTCGACGCCAACCCCCAGACGTCGATGAAGTTCGGCATCCGCAGCATTCCCACGCTGCTGGTGTTTAAGAACGGCCAGATTGTCGACAAGCAAGTAGGTGCCGTGCCCAAGCACGTGCTCGCCCAGAAACTCGAAGCTCAGGTAACGGCCTAATCCCCGTTGCACATTTATAGAAAAAGCCCCTTGCCGCGTTGGCAAGGGGCTTTTTTGTTGGGGTGTTTTGGCGAAAAAGGCTAGTCGTGGGTGTGGCTGCGGCGGGCGCGGGCGCTCAGCTTGGCGCGCATTTTCAGTTGCTTTTGGTGCGAGTGCAGCTGGCGCTTCAGTTGGCGGGGCGAGGTCACGGTTTTGCTCTCCTCCATGCCCAGCACCACCAGCATCAGGTGTTCGAGCTTGTTGCCCAGGCGGTGCGATTTCACCGAAAGCTTCTTCATTTTGGAAACCTGCTTGGCCGCGGCGGCTTGCTCGCGGGCGGCGGCTTTGGCGGCTTTGCGCTCGGCTTTCACTTCGGTTGGGTTTTCGGTGAGCAGCGAATGGGGCAAAGAGGCCGATGCAGCGGCGGGGTTGAGGAACAAAAGCCCGCTGGCGGCCAAGACGGCGTAGAAGTATTTTTTCATCGAGCAGGGAGGGGGGATGTGTGAGAGAAATGACCTTGAAGTGCACTAAAGTAGGTGTCAATAACATATTCGCAAAATATAGTGATAATAAATCCAGATATGTTAAAAAAATGCAAAATATGGCCTTTTTTAGCCTGAATATGTACAAAGCATGGGCTGCCTACGGTGGCGCTTGCCAGACCAAGCAAGCCGCGGAAATGACCTGCACCGGCTGTACAGAAAAAAGCCTACACTGCCAGCGAACTACGCGCCACCTGCTTTCGTACTGGGCTCATCTTCTCACCCTTTCATTCACTCCTTTATGAAGCGCTTTTTTGGATTACTCGTTTCGCTGGGCCTACTGGGCGGCTCGGCTGCTCTGGCCCAAACCACGGCTCCGGCTCCCGCGCCGGCCACTTCCACGATGAGCACCAGCACGTCGCAAACGACCACCCGCGCTACCCAGACGCCCGCCACGCGCACGACTACCAAGTCGAGCACGATGACCAACCCGGCGGGCATGTCGAAGTCGAGCACCACGACCAAGAGCGCGGGCACGATGAGCAAGTCGAGCACCATGACCACGCCCTCGGGCACGACCAAAACCTCGTCCACGTCGAGCAGCACCCGCATGAAGGCCGACGGCACCGCCGACATGCGCTACAAGGAAAACAAGATGACCAAAACCACCGGCCCCATGAAGGCCGACGGCACGCCCGACATGCGCTACAAAGCCAACAAAACGACCGTGAAAACGACCAAGACCAAAATGTAGGCCTTGTCCTCACAACGCCGAAAAGCCCTTGCCATTTCCGGCGAGGGCTTTTTTGTGCGCCGGGCCCGGCACCGAACCGGCTCACTACAGCCGCCGGGCTAACTTGCGCTCCCCAATCCCAACCAACCTTTCTCATGCGCTACGCTCCCCTTGCTCCCGAGCTTTTTGTGGAAAACCGCCGCCGCTTCCGCGAGCTGCTGCCGCCGGCCTCGCTGGCCATTTTCCAGTCCAACGACGTCATGCCGACCAACGCCGACGGCACCATGGCCTTCCGGCAAAACAACGACCTGTTCTACCTCAGCGGCGTTGACCAGGAAGAAAGCATCCTCGTCATTTTTCCCGACGCGCGCCTGCCGCAGCACCGCGAAATCCTGTTCCTGAAGGAAACGTCGGAGCACATCCTCATCTGGGAAGGCTACAAGCTGACCAAAGACGAGGCGCGTCAAAACTCGGGCATCCGCACCATCATGTGGCTCGACAGCTTCAAGTCGGTGCTGCCGGCCCTGATGAACGAGGCCGAAAACGTGTACCTGAACTCCAACGAGCACATTCGGGCCGTGGTGGAGGTAGAAACGCGCGACGCCCGCTTTGTGAAAATGCTGCAAAGCCAGTACCCGCTGCACACCTACCGCCGGGCCTCGCGCCTGCTGCATCAGCTGCGCGCCATCAAGAGCCCCGAGGAAATCCGGGTGATGCGCCAGGCCTGCGACATCACGGGCAAGGCCTTCCGGCGGCTGCTGGGCTTCGTGAAGCCGGGCGTGTGGGAGTTCGAGATTGAAGCCGAAATCGTGCACGAATTCATGCGCAACCGCAGCCGCGGGCCGGCCTATGGCAGCATCGTGGCCAGCGGCAAAAACGCCAACGTGCTGCACTACACCACCAACGACAACCAGTGCCAGGATGGCGACGTGATTCTGCTCGACTTCGGCGCCGAATACGCTAACTACGCGGCCGACCTCTCGCGCAGCATTCCAGTCAACGGCAAGTTCACCACGCGCCAGCGGCAGGTATACGAGTCGGTGCTGGCCGTGATGGCCTTCGCCAAAACGCGCCTCGTGGCCGGCAACGAGATAGAGGAATACCACCGCCAGGTGGGCGAGTGCATGGAGCAAGAACTCATCAAGCTGGACTTGTTGAACGCCTCCGACGTGAAGAATCAGGACCCCGCCGCGCCGCTCTACAAGAAATACTTCATGCACGGCACCAGCCACTACCTAGGCCTCGACGTGCACGACGTGGGTTATAAGTACCGCACCTTCGAGCCCGGCATGGTTTACACCGTCGAGCCCGGCATCTACATCCCCGAAGAGGGCCTGGGCATCCGCCTGGAAAACGACATCCTCATCACCGCTTCCGGCAACGAGGACCTGATGGCCGACATTCCGCTGCAAGCCGATACCATTGAGGATTTGATGGCTGCCGGCCGATAGAGCAGGGCTGCCAAACGCAAAAAAGACCGTCGGGCTGAGCCCGACGGTCTTTTTTATGGCATCGAGAGGCAAATGTTATTTGCCGGTGGCCTGCACAATCTGCGGCAAGTATTTGCCCAGGGCCTCTACCTGCGACTTGGTGAAATTGCCCTGCACCGACACCAGCACGAACGAGTCGGCCACGTCGGGCAAGGTGCCCAGGGCCGCAAACTCCGAGACGCTGTTGCCGGAGCCGCGCGTGGAAATGGCGTAGTTGCTGCCCCCAAAACCGGCCGTCGAAAGCGGGTCGTACTTGTTGTTTTGGAGGATGCCGGCAGCCTCGCCGCGCAAGCCCTCGGCGGCCAGCTCCTTGGCGGAGGTGGTGGTGGGGGCGAAGCTGATGACTTTGGCCGAGCGAATGCCGGTTATAGCGTTGGTGAGGTCGGAGCCGCCGAGCAGCTTGGCGGCCTTCACCAAGGCCAGGCGCTGCAGCAGGTCGGCCGACCATTCAGTGGTTTTGAAGCCTTCGCGGCCTTCGTATTTGGAGAAGAAGGAGGCCACAGTGCGCGCCGGGGTGCCCGGCCCGCCGGCCCGGCAGCCCGCCAGGAGCAAAATGAGAAAAAAAGCGGAGAGACGGAGCTTGGTAATCATACAGGAGTGTTGGGGTAAAAATAGAATGCTTTGGGAATAACGGAAACCACAAAAAAAAGAACGTCATGCTGAGCTTGTCGAAGCATCTCTACCGGGTAAGTAAATAATTACTACTGCGGTAGAGATGCTTCGACAAGCTCAGCATGACGTTCATGGATGGCCGGTGGAAACCTAAAAGCCTAAAACACCACCGAATTCAGAAAAAACACTTCCCGGTCGCGGCCGTGCTCCACGCGCACTTTTTGGTAGCCCACGGCCACAAACCGGCTGCCAAACCACGGCAGCAGGTCGGCCTGCGAGGTGTCGGCGGTGCGTTCCTGGGCGGGCGTGGTGCCGTCGCTGCCGGTCTGAATTTCAACCTGGCTGTCGTTGGGCGCGTCGTCGGCGCGGTTTATCACTTTGTAGCGCAGTTTTTCCTCGTCGAGGTACGCCAGCACGAGGCGACCATCTGGCAGGGTCTGGAGGCGCACGGCTTCTTCCAGCTCGGCCCGGCGCAGGTTTTCTACCACAAAGGTGTTGTCCCAGATGAGGGCGCCGGAGCGGTCGAAGCCGCAGACCACGGCGTGCGTGGTCTGGTAGCCGTCGAAGATGCGCGAGCCGGCAAAAGGCGACGTGCCGAACTGGTTGCCCAGGTTGTTGAAGGGCCCGGAGTAGCTGCCGTAGCTGTTGTAGCGGTAGTGGGGGTAATACACCTCGGCCACCAGCACGTAGCCGCCGTCGGGCTGGGACATGAGCTCGTGCAGCAGCAGGCGGTAGTGCCAGCGCGTGGGCGCGCTGGAGCGGGCCAGACGGCGCGCGGTGCGGGCCCGCAGGCGGGCCTGGCGCGAGGGCTTGAGGTAGTCGAAAAAGTGCTTCAGGTGCAGGAAATCGTAGAAGCGCAGCGGGGCCTTGGCGCCGGGCGCGGCGGGGGCCAGGTCGGTGGCGAAGAGGCCCTGGGCGTAGTCGAGGCCGCGCAGTGAGTAGGTGCCCATGAGCAGGCGCGCGGTGGTGTCCTGCGGGGGCGTCACCTGGGCGGTGAGGAGGCTGCGCTCGCTCTCG
Source organism: Hymenobacter armeniacus (assembly GCF_014699055.1). Classification (GTDB taxonomy): domain Bacteria; phylum Bacteroidota; class Bacteroidia; order Cytophagales; family Hymenobacteraceae; genus Hymenobacter; species Hymenobacter armeniacus. The sequence continues at coordinate 433,490 of NZ_JACXAC010000006.1, read as the reverse complement.
GCCTGCACAAACTCGGACTTCACCAGCTGGCCGCGGTCGGTGAGCTGCTTGAGCAGGAGGCGGCTTTTGCGGCCGTTGGTCTGGCTCAGCACGTACTCGGCGCGGCGGGTGGCGGCATCGGCCACGAAGGTGAGTTGGGTGGGCAGCTGCTCGTACACCGAAGGCAGGTACTGCATCTGGCCGGTGGCCACGTCGAGCAGCAGCGCCGTCACGTGCTGCTGGTCGTTGAGCAGCACCGTGGCAAACAGGCGGCCGTCGAGGGCCTTCAGCTCCACCACTTCGCGGCTCAGCTTGGTGTCGAACTGCTGGGTGTGCACCTGGCCCAGGCGCCCGCTGTAGGCCGCGGCCCACAGCCGGCCGGTGTTGCTGTGCGAAGTAAACAGCGCGTACACCGTAGTGCCTTCGGCGCACATGCGCGTGAAATCAAACTCGGTGGGCACGTCCAAAGGGGTTTCCTGGCGCAGGCGCAGGGTGCTGTCGTACTGCTGAAAAGAAAACTTCGTTTTGTTGGACAGCAGCTTTTCGCGGCCCACCAGCAGCACCACCGTGCTGTCGGCGGGCACGGCCTGCACGTGCACCTCGCTGTCGCTGGGTTCCAGCGGCAGCTCGGTGCGGGCCGTTTGGCGCGGGGCATTGGGCGGCGGGGGCGGCGGGGCCTGCCCGCGCTTCTGTGCCAGCGCGGGGGGCGCGGCCGCCAGCGCCCAGCCCCAAATCAGCAGAAAAATATAACGGAGTTTCATGCCCGTGCGCTCGGAAAAAGCAGCTGGAAATACCACTCCAACGAGCAGTTGCTTGACTAAAGTTACGCCCAAAATGGCCGGTTTCGTGCCCACGCGGGGCGTTTTATTTCGCGCCCAGCGCCAAAACCGCGTCGAACTCCTCGGGGCGCACGGGCAGCACCGAGAGGCGCGACTGCCGCAGCAGAGCCAGCTCGCTCAGGCGGGCATCGGCCTTGAGCTGGGCTAGGCTCACGGGCTGGGGGAGGCGCCGCACGGGCCGCAGGTGCACGGCCACCCACGGCGAGCCGGCTTCGGCGGTGGCATCGGGGGCGGCGGGGGCGGCCACTTCGGCCACGCCCACCACGGCCTTTTCGCTCACGCTGTGGTAAAACAGCACCAGGTCGCCGGGCTGCATCAGGTTGAGGTTGTTGCGGGCCTGGTAGTTGCGCACGCCGGTCCAGGCGGTGCCGTCTTCGGCCAGAAAGGTGTCCCAGGAATACGCTTCGGGTTCGGATTTAACCAGCCAGTGTTTCAAGTGGTGGATTGGTGGGTGAGGGAGGTGGTGAATTGATGCTACGGCCGCGCAATTTGCACAAGCCAAACAGCAAACTCACCAACTCACCCCTTCATTACTCCGCCACGCCACTAGCTTACAGCGCAAAGCCCAGGTCAAAGCTCACGATATTGGCTTTGAGGTCGGGCCGGTCGGCGGGGCTGTAGAGGCTGGCGCCGGTTTGCTGGTAGTTGGCGTAGCGCAGGTCAAACGACTTGAGGCGCATGACGTGGGGCCGGCCCTGGGCGTCCTGGCCCGGCACGCGGAAGCGCGTGATGCCGTACACCGGTGAGTAGCGCAGGCCCAGGCCGATTTTATTGGCCGAAAACGCCGCCAAGTCGTAGTCCGACGTGTAAAATTCGTCGCTGACGGAATGCTGCGCGAAGGGCGCAAAGTAAGTGGCCGCCGTCTGGGTGTGGTAGCGGTAGAAGGGGTACAGGGCAAAAAACTGCGTCACCTTCACCGGCAATTCCACTTCAAACGTGTGGGCCCGGATGCCGAAGTTGTCGTTGTAGAAGCGGTAGAAGCCGCGCACCTGCACCAAGTCGGTGGCGTAGTAATTCAGCCGCAAACTCACCGGGTACTTGAAGCGCGAGCGGGGCAGGTTTTCCACCCGCGCCGCCGTGGGAAAGTGCGTAGAGAAGTCGCCGCCCAGCGTGGGCGCCGTGTTTGCCACGGTGTTGTCGCGGAAATACACCCGGTGGAAGGGCGTGCTCAGCAGGCCGTTTTGCGACACCAGCTCGGTGCTGATGGCTGCCTGCAGCCGCTTGGTGAGCACCTGCGAGTAGGTGGCGGTGAGGTTGTAGGTCTGGCGCTGGTCGGAGCCGTAGTCGCCTTTGCCGGTGGTGGAGCCGGGCGAATAGCGCGGGCGCAGCTCCAGTGGCAAAATCAGCGTCACGCGGTCGAAAAACACCTGGCCGGCCAGGCTCAGCTGGCGGTTGCCGTCGCGCGAGGTTTTGGCGAACGAGGCGGCCACGTTGGTGGAAAAATAGTCGTACTCCTTCGACACGCCCGCGCCCACGCCCCAGATGGTGCCGGTGTACTTGTGCTCGCGGGAGTAGCCAAAATCGCCGTGGTAGCGCACGTCGTGGGCCGAGGGCGTGCTCAGCGCAAAGTCAATCCGGTCGGTCGAGGCCGAGGCGTAGAAGTCGGCGCCCACGTTGGCGGTGAGGCGGCTCACGGTATCGAGCGGTACGTTCACGATGATGGCGGGGGGCACGTCGGTGAGCTGCTGGGTGCCGCGGCCGCCTTCCACGGCGCCGTGGCTGCCGTCCTGCTGGTAATAGCCGCCGATGATGTCGATGGTCGTCTCGTCGGCGGCCCGGTTGGTGGGCACCGACGGGCTCACCGGCGCGCCGTACCCGTCGATGCGGTTCGGGTTCTGGGTGGTGCCGGGGTTGGTCTGGGCCAGGGCTGGGGTGGCCAGCGCCGCCAGGGCCAGAAGGGTAAGGATGTTTTTCACAGGAGAAGTAATATCGGCCGCTAGTTGCAGCCGCAGCCGCCGCCCACTTTGCCGCCATTGGCCCCGCCGGCGCCTTCGCGGTAGCTCTCAAAATTGGTTTCAGGGGTTTCCACGGTTTTGCTGGCCAGCTTCATGTCCTCGTCGTTGAGGTACACTTTCTGGTAAGCTGCCACCGACACGCAGCTGGGCAGCGCCGCGCCCAGCGGAAACAGCACCAGCGCCAGGGCCAGACGAGAACGGAAGAGGAGCAGGGAGTTTTTCACGACAGGCAATACGATAAATCAGGGACGCATGGTGGTACTACCGTGGTAGTAATTCAGCTTCATGCCCTTGGACACCAGCGTGCGGTTATCGTCGGTTATCAACGTGCAGTCCACGTTTTTGAGTCCGTTGATAAACGCCAAACCGGCGGTTGGGCCTTTCACGAAGACGACTTCGTCCAATCCGTCGGCCAGCTCCACGTCGGGGCAGATGATGGTGACCGAGCGCAGGCCCACCGACGGGTAGCCCGTGTGCGGGTTGATGATGTGCCCGTATACCTGCCCGCCCACCGTGAAGTACTGCTCGTAGTTGCCGGCCGTCACCACGGCCACGTCGGTCACATCAATCCAGGCGGCCACGCTGCGCGGGTGGTCGGGGTCGCCGATGGCCACGCGCCACAGCGAGCCGTCGGCCTGCCGGCCCCAGCAGTAGATGTCGCCCGAGCCGTTCATCAGCCCGCCCTTGATGCCCATTTTATCGAGCACCTGCTTGGCGCGGCGCAGGCCGTAGCCTTGCAGAATGCCCGCCAGGTTGATGCGCATGCCCTTCTCGGGCAGGAAAACGGTGCGCTGGGCCGCATCGAGCTTGATTTTCTGCCAGCCGATGCGACGCACCGAAGCCCGCACCGCGGCCGAGTCGGGCAGGCTGGCGTGCGCCTGCCGGTCAAACTTGTACAGCTTGTCGGCGCTGGCGAAGGTGATGTCGAAAGCGCCGTCGCTGAGCTGCGACAGGCGCAGGGTGCGGTTGATGAGGTCGAATGTCTCGGCCGATACCGCCACGGGCCGCACGCCCGCCAGGCGGTTGATGCGCACCACCTCCGAAGTCGAGTCCCAGAAGGACATGAGCCGGTCGATGCGCCGCACTTCGAGCAGGCCGGCCCGCAGCGCGCGTTGCCCGGCCGAGTCGTTCTCGGCCACCACCGTGAAGGTGAAATGCGACCCCATGAGGTGGGCGCTGCGCGTGAACGTGTGGCGCGCCCCCCCCGTCTGGGCACGGCCGGGCACGGCGCTCAGCAGCCCTAGCAGCAACAAAATCAGCAGCGGTTTGGCAGGCACGACGGGCAATGTAGAGACGCGACACGTCGCGTCTCGGCGTTAGAACAATGGTTGAACAGGTCTGCACGGTGGCGCGGACGCCGAGATGCGACGTGTCGCGTCTCTACAGCGTGGGCACCACCTTCTTCAGGTAGGCTTCGAAGGCCGTGGGGCCGCCGGCGATGTAGCCGGTTTTGGCCAGCACCTTGCCCTCGGGTGAAATCACCACGGCCAGCGGAAACTCGCCCTCGCGGTTGAGCTGGGCCGCGGCCGCTTCGTTGAGCTTGAGCTGAGCGGCGCTGGGCTGGTTGCGCTTCTGGCGCGGAAAATCGAAGTGGGCCAGCACCAGCTTGTCTTTGGCGTAGGCCGAAAACTCGGGCTTGGCAAACACTTCCTGCTCGTACATGATGCAGGGCTTGCACCAGTCAGAACCCGAAAAAACGGCCAGGATGGGACGGTTGGTGGCTTTGGCCTGGGCCTGGGCGGCGCCCAGGTCGGCGAGCCAGCCGGCGGCTTCCAGACTGGCGGCGGGCGCGGCCGCAGGAGCAGCCTGCACGGCCTGCGGCGCCGAGGCCACCGGCGAGGTGGGCTGCGGGGCGGCCGCCAAACCCGTGGCTTTGGTTTTGCTCACGGTGCCGTCGGCGGCCGTGGTTTTGGCCTTGAGCTTGTCGTCTTTGGCCTTCAGGGTGGTTTTCTGGGCAAAGGCCGGGCTGAGGCTCAGGGCCAGGCCCAGCGTGAGGGCCGGCAGCGTGCGAAGGGAGGTGCGGAATGACATGCGGAAAGGAATTAAGAGAAGAGGCTTGAAGAACAGCCGACTGCCGCCGTAAGGTTCTTACGTGCGGCCCCGGCCCCGGTTGGCCCCTTGGCAACGACTGTGCCGTGCTCCCGCAAAGGAGTTCGGCCCACATGAACGCGCCGTGAATTTTCGGCCCAAACGCCGCTCATTTCCGAAAAGGAATCGGCGAACAAAGGCCTGCGCACCGCCGGGCAGCGCCCGCGGCTCCGTGGCTCAGGGCTTCGAATTGGCCACGCGCCGCACCTTTAGCACTTTGTTTTCGACGGATACTACTTCCAGGGTGTAATCGGGCTCCTGGCCCTCGGTGAGGTGAATGCGGACCCTGTTTTCGCCTTCGAGGACCCAGGTGCCGGGGCGGCCGGCCAGGCCGTCGGTGGGCGCAATGTCGAACTGCTCAAAACGGCCGTACGACTTGAACGCGAAGCCCGTGCGGCCCCGCGAAGGCGGAAAGGCATAGGTGTTGGGACGGTACACCAGCGTGTCGCCCCGGTCTTCCTCGCGCGAGCTGAGCCAGGTGCCTTCGAGCTGTTTCATGGAAGCGGGGGAAGAAATGATGACGGGCTTGCGCTGCTGGCAGGTGGCCGCCAGTAACAGCAGCGACAGCGGCAGCAGCCGCAGGTACGGAGGAAAAAGCATAAGCCGGGCAAGAAGAGTGAGCGCGCCAAGGTAAGGCGTCTCAGGCGCCTACGCAGAAACGGCCCGGCTGGCCGCGGCCTCGCCTTTCCGCGTAAGCAGCCCGGTACGCTACTTTCGTTTTCCCAACAACTACTTCCCCGTGGATAACCGCGCCCTGACCCGCGCTTTTCAGCTGGCTGCCCAGCTGATGGAGCTGCACGACGAAAACCCCTTTAAAATCCGCGCCATCGAAGGCACCGCCAATGCCCTCGACGCGCTGAGCTTCCCGGTGTCGGAAGTGGAGCGCTCGGGCCTGCCCGACCGCACCGGCCTGAGCAAAACCGCCGCCGCCAAAGTGGCCGAGTTGCTCGACACCGGCACGTTTTCGGACCTGCAGCGCCTGCTCGACATCACGCCGCCCGGCGTGGTCGAGATGCTCAAAATCAAAGGCATCGGCCCGAAGAAAATTCGCAGCCTGTGGCGGGAGCTGGGCATCGAAACCATCGACCAGCTGCGCGAAGCCGCCGAAACCGACCAGGTGAGCAAGCTCAAAGGCTTCGGCAAGAAAACCCAGGAGTCCATTCTGGAAGCCCTGGAGTTTGCCGGCCAAAGCCAGGGCAAAGTGCTTTACCCCCAGGCCGAGCAGCTGGCCGCCGACCTCGCCCAACGCCTGCGCGAGGCCCTGCAAACCGAACAAGTGGCCGAAGCCGGTGAGCTGCGCCGCCGCCTCGAAATCGTGGAAACCGTGCGCCTCGTGGCCGCCACCGAGCAGCCACAGAAAGCGCACGAGCTGCTGAACTCGCTCGACGGCCTCACCGCCGACCCGCGCCGTTCCGGCCCCTTCGCCTGGCGCGGCCGGGCCACCGAATCGGGGGTGCTGGTCGAAGTATTGGTGGTGGCGCCCGAAGCCTTTGCCACTGAGGTTTTCCTGAACTCGGCCGCCGACGAGCACCTCGACGAAACCCTGCCCGGCGTGCAGGGCGGGGCGCCCGCTACCCTGCGCCAGTGGGCCCGGCGCGAGAAATTCCAACAGGAAGAAGCGCTCTACGAGAAGGCCGGCTTGCAATTCGTGGTGCCCGAGCTGCGCGAAGGCCTGGGCGAAATCGCCCTGGCCGCCGAGAAAAAGCTGCCTCGCCTGCTCGAAGACGGTGACCTGCGCGGCTCCCTGCACAACCACAGCACCTATTCGGACGGCAACCACAGCATCCGGGAAATGGCCACTTGGCTGCGCGACCACGGCTACGAGTACCTGGGCCTGTGCGACCATAGCCAGGCCGCCCACTACGCCAACGGCCTCGGCCCCGAGCGGGTGCGCCAGCAGCACCAGGAAATCGACAAGCTGAACGCCGAGCTGGCGCCGTTCCGCATTTTCAAGGGCATTGAGAGCGACATTCTCGGCGACGGCTCGCTCGATTATTCCAACGACGTGCTGGCCTCGTTCGACTTCATCGTGGCCTCGGTGCACTCCAACCTGAAAATGGACGAGCGCAAGGCCACCGACCGCCTGCTGCGCGCCATCGAAAACCCCTACACCACCATGCTGGGCCATCCCACGGGCCGCCTGCTGCTGCGCCGCCAGGGCTACCCGATTGATTACAAGGCCGTCATCGACGCCTGCGCCAAGCATCAGGTCATCATCGAAATTAACGCCAACCCCTGGCGCCTCGACCTGGACTGGCGCTGGGTGCGCTACGCCCTGGACCAGGGCGTGCAGCTCAGCATCAACCCCGACGCCCACCACACCAACGGCTACGAAGACATGCGCTACGGCGTGCTCATGGGCCGCAAGGGACTGTTGACCAAAGACATGACGTTCAACGCCAAGTCCGTGGAAGAGGTGGCAACGTATTTCGCCGAGCGCAAAGCCAACATCAAGCCGCCGCTGGAATACAAAAAGTCCTTGTTTGAATAGCGTGAAAATTCTCGTTCTCCGCTTCTCTTCCATTGGCGACATCGTGCTGACCACGCCGGTGGTGCGGGCGCTGGCCCAGCAGGTGCCCCAAGCAGAGGTGCATTTTGCCACCAAGCCCGCCTACCGTGGCCTGCTGGAGCCCAACCCCTACATCAGCAAAGTGCATTGCCTCACCGGCAGCCTGGGCGAGCTGGTGCGCGAGCTGAAAGCCGAGCAGTTCGATTACATCGTCGACCTGCACAACAACCTGCGCACCCGCCTCATCAAGCTGCGCCTGGGCGTGCCCAACCACAGCTTCGACAAGCTCAACTTTCAGAAATGGCTGCTGGTCAACTTCAAAATAGACCGGCTGCCGCGCGTGCACATCGTGCAGCGCTACCTCGAAGCCGCCGCCCCGCTGGGCGTGCAGGACGACCGCAAGGGCCTCGATTATTTTATTCCGGCCGGGCAGGAAGTGGACGTGACCATGCTACCCGCGCCCTTCCGGCGGGGCTACGTGGCCGTGGCCATCGGCGCGCAGCACGCCACCAAGCGCCTGCCCGTCGACAAGCTGATTGAGCTGTGCGCCAAGCTGGCCCGGCCCGTGGTGCTGCTGGGTGGCCCCGAGGACGAAAGCATTGGCCACGTCATCGAGCAGGCCTTTGAAACACAGGCTGTGGCGACCGAGGCGGCTTCGGTGGTGCCCGACAGCCCTTATTATTTCCCGGCCAGGCCTTCGGACGCCGACGTGCCCAAAACATTTATTCACAACGGGTGCGGGCAGTATTCGCTGCACCAGTCGGCCTCGTTGCTGCGGCAGGCGCAGTTTGTGGTGAGCCACGACACCGGCCTGATGCACATCGCGGCGGCTTTTGGCAAGGAAATTTTCAGCGTGTGGGGCAACACCGTGCCCGCCTTCGGCATGTACCCCTACAAAACCGAATTTAAGGTGCTGGAAGTGCTGAACCTGCCGTGCCGGCCCTGCTCCAAAATTGGCTTCGAGAAATGCCCGCAAGGCCATTTCAAGTGCATGCGCGACCAAACCCTGGATTTGGGCCTGCCGCCCGCGCGCGACGGCCGCTAAGCCCCGGCCAGTGCCGGTAGCTCCAGCACCAGTACCAAGGCGTCATTGCTCAAGGCTTCCAGCTCAACTTCGGCCACGTGCCACAGGGCCAGCCCGTCTTTCGCGTGCAACAACCGGCCTTCCACTTCGAAGGCGCCGGCCAACACAAAGGCAAAAAAGCCGGAACCCGGTGCGCGGAGGCGGTAAACGGCTTCGCACCGGCCATCGAAACGGCCCAGATTCACCCCGGCAGGAAAGGTAGCTACCGGCGTTGGCGCCAGCGGCAGCAGGCGGTTGTGCAGCGCCTCGAAGCGGAATTCGGCCCGGTGCGCTGCTGGCGTGGCCACGGGCTCATCCGCCAGCAGCCAGATGTGCAAAAAGCTCACCAGCGCATCGCTGAAAGGGTTTTGCACGTGCAGCACGCTGCCGGCGGGCACCGCCAGCACCACCAGCTCTTCTACGCCCACTGTCGTTTCGGGGGCAGCGGCGCACCGGAGCGTCACGGCCCCGGTGATGGGAACGACGAGGACGTGCGAGGCCTCCGCCACCGTAAAATCCAGCGCATGCTGCCCGGCCAGGGTTTCTTCGTTGAACCCGTACAGCCGCCCGAACGGCCCTTTGTGCGGGTGGGCAAACGGCCCAAAATTGAACGTGCTAAACCGCCGGAATCGGTCCGATTCGGCCAGGCCCCGCTCGTCGGCCAGAAATATTTTACCCGGCGTTTGCGGCAGCATCGGTTTCGGGCGTGAGAATGGAATAAATGCTGAGGAAAGGCTGCAGTGGCACCAGATGAGTGAGCACCTCGCCGCCGGAAGCGGCCGCCGCCACCGGCGACACCAGCAGAAATTGCCCCACGGTGTCGTGCCAACGCAGCGGCTCAGAGACGAAATTGACGGCGACTTGATGCCTGCTTTGGTCCTGCAGGTCGGAATTAATCAGCTCGAATTGAAAGCGCTGGAAGCGCAGGAACTGGCGACCCAGGTTGTCGGAAATGTCGGGCATCCGCTCGCCGAGCTGTTGGAGGTAGCCCGTCACGGCGCCGCTCACCAGGAAGTGCAGCCGGTCGGCGCCCGGCACGTAGTGCAGCATTTCGCCAAAGGTGCGGTAGCGGTTTTCGGGGTTGAAATTCTGTGCCTGCAGCCGGAATTCCGCGTAGCTGTCGTTCCACACCAGCTTGTCCCAGGGCTTGGCAGCGCCGGCATCCATGATTTTGCGATAGCACAGGGTGATGGTGCGGTCGGTCATACGCTTTGGCTACTCAATGACTACGCCGGTACGCTCAGCGCCCAGGTCAGCTCGAAGCCGGCCGAGGTGCTGCCGGTCACGGTGGCCAGCTCCAGGGCCACGCCGTCGCTGAACACGTTGTCCTGGGCGTTGGCGGTGTAGCCGCTCAGGCCTTTGGCGTAGCCGTTCACGGCGGCCACGGCCGTCCCGGTGCCTTCGGGGAAGGCAATCTGCGTCACTTTCAGCGAGGTGCCGGTGGCCGAGTACACGTGCACGTGGATGTGCGTGGCGCGGCCCGAATACCAGCCGGGGAAAATGCTCTTGAACGTGACCTTGCCGTTGGCATCGGTCACTTGCCGGCCGCGCAGGAAGTGCACCGACTGGTAGTTGGTGGCCTGCATGCCCGTGCCGCCGTATTCCGAGTAGTTGCCCTCCGCGTCGCAGTGCCAGATGTCGACCAGGGCCCCGGCCAGCGCCGCGCAGCTGGCGTTGCTGTTGCTCACGGTGATGTTGATGGTGAGCCCGTAGCCGATTTTGCCGTCCGTGATGTCGCTGCGCAGGTACGAGGCCGGCGTCTTGGTGGGGAAGGGGCCCTCGGTTTCGGTGGGGGCCACCGTGCAACTGCCCGAGCCGCTGCTGGTGCCGCCCGTGGTAGTGCCCGAGCCGCTGCTGGTGCCGCTGGTGGGCGAAACCGTCTCTTTGCTGCAGGCCGAAAGCAGCACGGGCGTGGAGGCAGCCCCCAGCAGCAGGCTTTTCAAAAAATGTTTTCTTTCCATGACGTTGAGGGGATGGGTAAGTTGAGGCCGCGGAATGCCGCAGTAAACGGACAATCCAAAATTGCCTTTCAGCATTCCCGTTCCCCTCCCTCAATCGCCGGTTGTCGGTTTCAAGTCGACGGTTTCGCAGTTCAAATCGCAGAATGCGGAGTTGTAAATTTCCAATCCAAAGCGTTTGGCACTACTGCCCATTCGAGCCCGCCGCCTATCTTCATGCCATGCCCGAACCCTGCCAACACCTCACCGCCCTCACCAGCCTCAAAACGGCCCCCTCGCACCTCTGCCCCGAATGCGTGGCCCTCGGCGACACCTGGGTGCACCTGCGCACCTGCCAGGAGTGCGGCCACGTGGGCTGCTGCGACAACTCCAAGAACCAGCACGCCACCCAGCACTTCCACGCCACCCAGCACCCCGTTATTGCCTCGGCCGAGCCCGGCGAGCGGTGGCTCTGGTGCTACGTCGACGAGGAAATGGCCGAGTACTAAGCACGTCGTTTCTAAAGCGTCAATTGCGCTAATCCGCCGGTAAAAGCCCCCACAAAACACTGCACGATTTCAAACCGATGGCACACGGCATGGTCACCTTGACTGAAACAACAAAGGAGGAACTAAGCATCTTCTTCGAATTCCAGCTCGATAAAGAAGCCGCCCATTTAGCCGCTTTCACCCCGAAAGACACGAAGGATAAAACGGCCTATATCGCCAGATATACCACGTACTTAGCCGACCCGGCCATCCACATGCGGACGATAAAAGTCGATGGCATAATTGTCGGCAGCATCGCCAAGTTTGTGCTGGGAGACAAAGCCGGCATTACCTATTGGATTGACCGAAAATGCTGGGGCCAGGGCATTGCCACCGCGGCCCTCGCCGACTTCCTGAAAATGGAACAGACCCGGCCAATTCACGCCGAGGTTGCGTTTGATAATTACGGCTCCCAGAAAGTGCTGGAAAAATGCGGTTTCGTGAGAACCGGCACCGATAAGGGCTTTGCCAATGCCCGCCAGGCGGAAATAGAAGAGGTGCTTTACAAGCTCTCCTGAATCCTAAATTCCAAAGAAAAGCCCCGGCACTGCGCAGTGCCGGGGCTTTCTCACATTATTAAGCTGGTCGCTGAGAACAGGACGGATTACCGCGCTGCGCTCGCAATGACAGACGGGCCTTACGCCCCAATCCGCTCGAAGCCGCAGTAGCCGTGCAGCACCTGCGGCAGCTCGATGCCCGCGCTCGTCTGGTTGTTTTCCAGCAGCGCGGCCACAATGCGCGGCAGGGCCAGCGCCGAACCGTTCAACGTGTGCAGCAGCTGGGTCTTGCCGTCCACTTTGTAGCGACACTTCAGGCGGTTGGCCTGATAGGTTTCGAAGTTCGACACCGAGCTCACTTCCAGCCAGCGGCCCTGGGCGGCGCTCCACACCTCCAGGTCGTAGGTGAGGGCCGAGGTGAAGCCCATGTCGCCGCCGCAGAGGCGCAACACGCGGTAGGGCAGGCCCAGCTGCTGCAATAGCCCCTCGACGTGGCTCAGCATGCCTTCGAGGGCCGCGTAGCTGTGCTCGGGCTCCGTGATTTGCACGATTTCCACCTTGTCGAACTGGTGCAGGCGGTTGAGGCCGCGCACGTCGGCACCCCACGAGCCAGCCTCGCGGCGGAAGCAGGGCGTGTAGCCGGCCATGCGCACGGGCAGCTTTTCCACCGGCACTATCTCGTCGCGGTAGATATTGGTCAGCGGCACCTCGGCCGTCGGGATGAGGTAGAGGTCGTCCTTGGCGTCGTGGTACATCTGGCCCTCCTTATCCGGGAGCTGGCCGGTGCCGTAGCCGCTGGCCTCGTTCACCAGAATGGGCGGTTGCATCTCGGTGTAGCCGGCATCGCGCGCCTGGTCCAGAAAGAAGTTGACGAGGGCCCGCTGCAGCCGCGCGCCCTGGTTTTTGTACACCGGGAAACCCGCGCCGGTGATTTTCACGCCCAGCTCGAAGTCGATGATGTCGTACTTCTTAATCAGGTCCCAGTGCGGCAGCGCGTCCGAGCCGAGGGTGGGCTTGGTGCCGTGCTCGCGCACCACTTCATTATCAGCGGCGCCGCGGCCTTCGGGCACGCTGGCGTGCGGAATGTTGGGCAGCTTGTAGAGCAGCTGTTGCTGGTCTTTTTCTACCTGCGCCAGCTCGGCGGCGGCGGTTTGGGTGTGCTGCTTGAGCTCGGCGGTGCGCGCTTTTAGGGTTTCGGCGCCGGCTTTGTCGCCGGCTTTCATCAGGCCGCCGATTTGGCGGGCCAGCTCGTTGGCCTCGGCCTGGGCCGAGTCGTGGCTGGTTTGAAGCTGGCGGCGGCGCTGGTCGAGGTCGAGAATGGCGGCCACGTCGGCGGGGCCGGTGGGGTAGTGGCGTTTGGCGAGGCCGGCCAGCACCAACTCGGTCTGGTCGCGGAGAACGGAAAGTTGCAGCATAAAACAGGATGGAATGCGGGCAAAGGTCGGAAGAAAATGCAGCCGTGCCGCGCCCTGCGCCCGTCGGCTGACTGGCGCGGCGCAACTTATTTTGCTGCGCGCCGTGTTTAAGCCCAACCGGGCCGCATTCGATTTGGCGGTTTGCCCATAATGCCCTAACATTGCGGGAGCAACCGGCCGCCGTGGTCCGGATTAGCGGGCCGCAGTGCCTGCCTCCGGCCCGTCTTTTGCTGAATTTCCAGCGGCCATCTTTGCCCCTCACTTCTTGCTTATTCGATTGCGCCCCGGGCGCGTATTCGGTGCATTTCGTGCACCCTGCGAGTACTAATTGCGGCCCGACCGCGCCGTTGGCGGGCCGGCCCACGCCTTCAGGCGGTTGGGCCTTGCCGGCCCCCTCGCTTCCCGTCGATGTTCCCCCCTTATTCCCTTTATGTACACCATTAACGAGTTGAAGGACCGGCTGCTGTCCGACCTCAAAGAGATTGCCGAAAAAATGAACGTGGGCAATTTCAAACGGCTGAGCAAGCAGGATTTGATATACAAAATCCTCGACCAGCAGGCCCTCGTGCCCTCGGCCGCCGAACAGCCCGCCGTGGCCGCCGAAGCGCCCGCTGCCCCGCGCCCCAGCAAGCCCGCCGCCCGCCGCCCGGCCCCCAGCACTGTAGAGCAGCCGTTTTCTGACGTGGCCCCGCCCGCCCGCAAGCCCCAGCCCGCCCGCCCGGCCCGCGAGCCGCGCCGCGAAGCACCGGCCGCCGCGCCCGCGCCGGTTTCGCCTGCAGCCGAGCCTTCTGTCGAAATTCTGGACCCCATCGAAGGCCTGGCCCTGGTGCCCGCCAGCGAAGCCACCGGAGCCGTGCTGGCCAACGAGCCGACGCCGGCGCCCACCGAAACTTTTGCCGAAACCACGGACGAAGCTGCTCCTCGGCCCGATGCCCCGCTGAACGGCGCCGACCAGCAGCAGGCCAACGCCAACCAGCAGCCCCGCCGCCGCGAGCGGGTAGACCGCGCCGGCCGCCCCATCACGGAGCAGCGCGCCGCCGAAATGGCTGCCGAACGCGCCGCCGAAGCCGCCGCTGCCGCCGCCAAGCCCGCCGAAAACGGCACCGACACCCGCGAAGGCAACCGCGAAAACCGCCGCGACTTTGGCGGCAACGGCTTTGCCGACCGCCGCGAAAACCGCGCCGACCGGTTTGAGCGCGACAACCGCGAGCTGCCGCTGCGCGACGGCCGCGACCAGCGCCCCGCCCGCCAAGACCAGCCCCGCGAGCAACGCAACGACCAGCCGCGTGAAAACCGCGACGGCCAGCCCCGCGAGCCGCGCCAGGACCAGCCCCGCCAGGACCAGCCCCGCAACGACCAACCCCGCGAGCCGCGCGACGGCCGCGACAACCGCAACCTCACCCGCGAAGAGCGCTACGCCCTGCGCGACCAGCAGCGCCAGCAGCGCCAGCAAAACCCCGACGGCACCCCGCGCACCGACCAGCCGCAGGGCCAGAACCAAAACCAGCAACCGCAGCGCCCCCAGCGCCAGGACCTGGATTTGGTGGTGCCCGGCGGCGGCACGTTTGAGCTGATGCCCGACGGCGGCTACGGCTTCCTGCGCTCGCCCTACTACAACTACCTCAGCTCGCCCGACGACATTTACGTGTCGCCGCAGCAGGTGAAGCAGTTTGCCATGAAGGCCGGCGACACGGTGGTGTGCACCATTCGGCCGCCGCGCGAGGGCGAGAAATACTTCGCCCTGGTGGGCGTGGAAAGCATGAACGGCCGCACCGTGGAGGAAGTCCGCGACCGGGTGCCGTTCAGCCACCTCACGCCGCTGTTTGCCGACTCGAAGCTGAAGCTGACCACCAAGTCGTCGCAAATCAGCACCCGCGTGCTCGATTTGTTTGCGCCCATCGGCAAGGGCCAGCGCGGCCTCATCGTGGCGCAGCCGAAAACCGGCAAAACCGTGCTGCTGCAGGAAGTGGCCAACGCCATCGCCGAAAACCACCCCGAAGTGTATCTCATGGTGCTGCTCATCGACGAGCGCCCCGAGGAAGTGACCGACATGGCCCGCACCGTGAAGGCCGAAGTGCTCAGCTCGACCTTCGACGAAACGGCCGACCGCCACGTGAAAATCGCCGAAATGGCCCTCGACAAGGCCCGGCGCCTGGTGGAGTGCGGCCACGACGTGGTGATTCTGCTCGACTCCATCACCCGCTTGGCGCGGGCCTACAACACGGTGCAGCCCAGCTCCTCGCGCATCCTTTCGGGTGGTATCGACGCGGGCGCGCTGCAAAAGCCCAAGCGCTTCTTCGGCGCGGCCCGCAACGTGGAAGGCGGCGGCTCGCTCACCATCATCGCCACGGCACTGATTGAGACCGGCTCGAAGATGGACGAGGTGATTTTTGAGGAATTCAAGGGCACCGGCAACATGGAACTGCAGTTGGACCGCAAACTGGCCAACAAGCGCGTGTTCCCGGCCATCGACATTCCGGCTTCGGGCACGCGCCGCGAAGACCTGCTGCTGGGCAAAGACGAGCTCAACCGCGTGTGGGTGCTCCGCAAGTTTATGTCGGACATGACGGCCACCGAGGCCATGGAATTCCTCAAGGACCGCATCAAGGGCACCAAGGACAACGAAGAGTTCCTGCTGGCCATGAACGGCTAAGGGTTCAACTTCTCGACAACAAAAAGCCCCGTTGCACTGCTGCAGCGGGACTTTTTGTTATAAATCAGTATGTATCGGGCTAGCACTACCGGGGTAGCATATCGGGGGCGTAACGGTGGGCGCGGCAAATGAATTCAACCCGATACCATTCATGTTGGCTAGGAAGCCGCCCAGTAGCGCACCAAAAGGCGTGCTACTGGGAGTGCCTGAAGGCGTAATCGTGGCGGTGCAGGCCAGGGGCGTGTGGCAACTGGCGTAAAGCGGCGTGTCGGGCGTGGCCGGCACGGGCACCGCCACCGCGGTGGCCAGGGCTGGGGGCAGGGTTTCTATCAGGTAGCGAATGAGTTGCTCGATAAATTCGGGGAAAATTCCGACTAGCGTGCTATCGCGGCCTCTGCTGCCCGCCCTTTGTGCGGTTATTTTGCTGCATGACGCCCGAAACCACGCCCCCGGCCCACCTGCCCGAACTGCTCTACATTCAGGACCCGCTTTGCGGCTGGTGCTACGGCACGAGCCCGGTTATTCAGCGGCTGCAGGCGGACTTTGCGGGGCGCGTCGACGTGTCGGTGCTGTGCGGCGGCATGGTGAAGGGGGAGGACGTGGGCCCGATTGGCGAGGTGTGGCCCGACCTGCGCCGCAGCCTCCACGACGTGGAAGAAGTGACCGGCGTGCAGTTCGGGGCCGCCTTCAAAGCGCTGGGCGAGGCCGGCGACTACGTCTACGACTCGGAGCCGCCCTGCCGGGCCATTGCCGCCTTCCGCCAGCTCACGCAGGACCCTGCCCGCACCGTGGCTTTCGCCCACGCCGTGCAGGTGGCGCTGTTCCGCGACGGCCAGGACCTGAATAATCCGTCCGTCTACAACGACCTGCTCGCGCCGTTTGGGGTCGATGTGGTGGCGTTTCAGCAGCGTTGGGCTTCGCCCGAAACAGCCCGCGCCGCGCAGCAGGAATTTGCCGCCGTGGCCCGTAGCGGCGTCGAGGGCTTTCCCACGGCCGTGGTGCGAGTGGCCGAGCAGGGCTACGTGCTGGCCCGCGGCTACCAGCCTTACGAGCAGCTGCGGGCCGGCCTGGAGCAGCTACTGGCGCAGGAAGGAGCGTAGAGACGCATATTTGCGTCTTGGCGTTGAACGGTGTGTATTACGCCGTTTAAATACCAGCCGTTCAACGACGAGACTGCACGCGTACTACTTGTTTTTTCAGCGCCGACCAGGTAATGCGCTGGCGGTCTTCCTTGCCCTTCAGGTACTCGAAGCCGATGGCGTCGGGGCGCTTGCGCAGGTCGTTCCAGGTGGCCTGGTCCAGGGTTGTGATGCCGGTGGGGAAGGTGGCCTGAGCGGCAATGGCCGGGGTCTTGAACTGGGCTGGCAGAAAAAACCGGTCGATGCGCCGCAGCACGAAGGTTTCGCGCTCGGCGCGGGTGGCGGTGGGCGTCTTCATCTCATACACCAGTGCGGCCTCCAGGTCGGGCTCGGTCAGCATCTCACGAAAAATGACCTGCCCTTCGGGGTTGGTGATGGTGAATTCGGCGGTGCCTTCCAGGATGGACGGGCCGCGGAAGACCAACTGGAACAAATCGGGTGGGCCTTCGGCATGGCTGAAATTGTGCCGCTGGCGAGCCACGCGCAGCGTGTCGCTCGCGGCCGAGACGGCTTTAGCGGCGGCGGTGTCGGGCGGGGGCAGGGCCGTGGTATCGCGGGCTTGCCGGTCGGCGGCGCGAGAACTCGTGCCCTCGTTTACCGCCGAAGGAGTGGAATTGCACGCCGCCAGCAGCGGCAACAGCAGAAGCCAGGAATAGCGCATGGCAAAAGTCATGTTGTTTGATGAAACGCCTTTCATACGTGCCACGGGGCGCGCAAAGTTGCCCGGGCCGTGCCGCCCGTTAGCGCCACAGAAGCATGGCAATGAAGGCCGCGCTCAGGCACAACGACGACACCTGGTTCATGCGCATGGTGTGCTCGAAGTCGGCGGCGCGCTCGTCGTACCACACGGCCCAGGCCCAGCGGCTGAACAGCGCCACCACCGGCCCTGTAGCCACCAAAAAAATCAACAGCGGCCGTACTTCCTGCCGCAGCCAGTAGGCCAGGCCCAGCGCCGCCGCGCCCGCCAGCAGGCCCAGCGCCGCAAACACAAACGTGCCCCGAATGCCCAGCCGCAGGCTTAGGGTGCGGTCGCCGCGCCGGGCGTCTTCCTCGTGCTGGTACACCTGCGTGAGCGGGTAGGAGCCGCACAAAAACAGCGTGCTTACCAACGCCAGCAGCAGATTGGTTTTCTCAAACAGCTGAGCCGGCGCCGCTCCCACGCCCACCTGCGTCATCAACAGCGTGAACGCGCCCTGAAAAACCACCACCACCAGCGTGCTCAGCAGCGGGTATTTTTTTAGGCGAATGCCCTCGTAGCTGTAGGCCTTCGACACCAGCAGATATACCACTACCATGGCGGCAAACGGCCACGACAGCAGCGCCGCGCCCCCTACGGCCAGCGCATCGAATAGCCACACCAGGTGCAGCAGCTCGGGCGTCACTTTTGGGGGGGCTTTCAAGCCGCCGATGCTGCCCTCGTCGCGGTCGTAGTAGGAATTGTAGCCGTTAGAAGCCGGGTAGGCCAGCAGGTGCAGCACCACAAACACGCCCACGGCCCGCCACCCGCTCCAGGGCCCGCGTAAGGCGCTCAGCCCAAACCAGAACACCGGCATGAGGTAAACCGAAAAGGGGATGCGCAGCAGCGGCAGCGCTTTTTTATAAGCAGTGAGCAAGGAAAGGAAGGCTATGAGCGGCGAGTGAACGACGGGCAAAGGTGCGCAAAAGCAACATATGGCTGCCGCGCCTCACTTTTCGGTGGTTGCTGGCCAGCCAACCAAATAAGTTACTTCGGGTCCCCACCAATGCCGCTTCTTGCCGCTTTGCCACACGAAACGGCCCTCCGGGTCGGCGGCGCGGGCCAAGCCCAGTAGCTCCGCCGTCGAATACATGCGCAGCAGCGACACCGACCCGTCCCAGATGGTGCACAGCGGAATGAGCGGAATCAGATAGGTAAACACCAGCCGGCTGAGCCGAAACGGCCGGTAGAACGGCGTGAGCAGCAGCTGGGCCACGGGCAGCACCGTCCAGGCCAGCAGCAGTTCCACCCAGTGCTTGCCCGCGCCCTCAAATACGCCAATGCCGGTGCCCGCCCGCACGGCGTCGCGCAGCAAGGCCTCGGCCGCCGCTGGCGGGAAATGGTGGAAGGCCGAAAAGATGGCGCGGAAGCCCGTGAGCTCCGGCGGTACGGCCAGCGCATTCACGGCAGCCGGCGCAAAACCAATGGCGCCGCGGGTGCGCTCGGCAATGTCGGCCCAGGCGGCGGGCTGGGGATAGAGGTCGGTGAGCAGGATGGTGGCGGCGGGCTGGCCGTGGGCGCGCAGGGCCGTAAGCACGGTTTCGGTGCCTCCGCCGGCGCCGGCGCCCAATTCCAGCACGCGGCTGTGGCCGGTGCGGGCCAGGCCCTCGGCCAGCAGCGGCGCAATGGGCCGGTAGGTGCCCAGCGTCGAAATCATGAAGCGCAGGTAATCCATCATGCCGGCCCGAATGACGCTGGGAAACCACGGCAGGTCTTCAAACTCAAACAGGCGAAGGCGGAGGCGCATGGCCCAACAGTACGCACAAATGGCGGAAGTGGCCGATACGGCGCTGGCACTTCGGGCCGCGCCGCCCTTGCGGGGCTAGTGCGCCAGGTGGGCGTAGGGGGACCGGCCGGGGCGCTGCCGCCACGCATTGAGCAGCGGCGCCGGTTGCGTGCGCGGCATGTGCCCGGCCGCGGGCACATGCCAATACCGCCAGCCCGCGCTGAGAAGCGCCGTTGCCAGGTAAGGCCAGGTCACGGCCAACAGGTTTTCGGGGGGACCCACAGGCAACCCGCGCAGCAGTAAATAATTGGCTGCTCCAAAGGCCAGCAGCACTCCCACCGCCGCCCTAAAACGGCGTGGCCAGGCTGCGCTGGCCCGTTGGGCCAGTGCGAAAAAGGGTAGCGCTACCGGTACTGCGGCGAGCGAAATCAGGCTGGCCAGCAGGCCGATGGCAAGGGGGACCTGCACATCCTGGGGCTCCTCCAGGCCAAAACTGGCAATCAGGTGTGCGGTGCCCCCCAGGTTGCTGCACAGCCAAACGCACAGCGTGCTGCTGAGGGGAGAAGACGGCACCACGGAGCTAGTGGCAGGGTAAGTCAGTTTCATTGCAGTAAAAAAGAGTGGCGGCTGGTGGCTTCGCGTCAAGCAAGCGGCGCCACAACCGGTTTGGTGATGAGATGGCCGACTTACGACTCGCTGTAAATGAGCGGTTTGGGAGTCAAAAATTATATTTTTGGGAATGAATATTCCATTTTTGAATCTGCCGCTGCCTGCTCTGCCGTGCCTGGCAGTTTATTGATAGTCAACAGTTAGCATAAGCGTGATTTGCCTATAAAAGCGCAAGCGGATGCCGGCTTAGCCGAAAGCATTGCCAAGTTTCCTGATTTGGGAGGCGGCGTGGTGCCTTACCGCCTTGCTAACGTCCGGCAATGCGCGCACATTGCCCGTGTTGCTCGTTTTTGGCGCGTGCGGGTGAGGGCCCCAGAATTAAAAAAAATAGGCCGATGTAGCGGACTTACCAATTCTTTTCTGCAGCTTTGCATCACAAAGTACTTCTATGGTTATGAAGCCTGCCAACCCGGACCCGCTAGCCCAACTCACCGAAATCCGCGCCATTATGGAGCGCAGCTCGCGCTTTTTGTCGCTATCCGGCCTGAGCGGGGTGGGGGCGGGCGTGGTGGCGCTGCTGGGCACCGCATTTAGCATGCGGCTGTTGGAAAGTGCTTTCCAGGACTCGTCGGTGGTGGGAGGCTACGCGCGCCTGCTGCACTCCTCGCCTGAAATGCGGCGGGCCGAACTGCCCAGCCTGCTATTTCTGACCGGCGGCATGATTGGGCTGGCCCTGCTGGTGGCGTTTTTCTTCACCCAGCGCCGCACGCACAACGACGGCCAGAAGCTGTGGAGCGCCCCCGGCCGGCGCCTGGCCGTGGCCCTGGCCATTCCGCTGGTGGCGGGCGGCCTGTTTTGCCTGCGCTTGTACCTCGGCAACGACGTGGCCATGGTGATGCCGGGCCTGCTGGTGTTCTACGGCCTGGCGCTGCTCAACGCCAGCAAGTACACGCTGGACGAAATCCGTTGGCTGGGCGTGACGCAAATTGGCCTCGGGCTGGTGTGCCTGCTGTTTCCCGAGTGGGGCCTGCTTTTCTTTGCGCTCGGGTTCGGCCTGGGCCACATCGGTTACGGCCTGGTGATGTACAACCGCTACGAGCGGCCCGGCAAGGCCGCTAAACCCGTTATTTCTTCGTGAAGCACCTCATCCACACCCTCAACAAGGCTTTCGACCACCGCGTGCGGCTGGGCGTGATGGCCGTGCTGATGGCCAACGAATCGGTGAGCTTCAACGACCTCAAAGAAGCCCTCGACCTCACCGACGGCAACCTCGCCAGCCACGTGGCCGCCCTCGAAAAGGCCGAATACGTGGTGGTGAGCAAACAATTCGTGGGCAAAAAACCCAACACCACCTACGCCGCCACCGCCGCCGGCAAAGTGGCCTTTCAGCAGCACCTCGCCACGCTGGAGAAGCTTTTGCGGGGGTAGGCCGTTTGTCATCCTGAGCGGCGCGAAGGACCTTATCCCGCCTGAATCACCAAGCGTAGTTCTTACTTAGTAAGGTCCTTCGCGCCGCCCAGGATGACAAACGGATTCAGAACACAGTTCTCTTTTTTTGTCTACAAACTTTGAAACACAAAGTTCTTTAAGATGAAAGTAAAACTCATTCTCCCGGCCCTCACCGAAGCCACCAATCCCTACTGGCGGCCCATCAAGTACTCGCTGTTTCCGCCGCTGGGGCTGGCCACGCTGGCCGCCTATCTGCCGGAAGGGTGGGAGGCCGACATGCAGGATGAGCACGTGGAAACGCTGAATCTGGACGATGAGCCCGATTTGGTCATCATCCAAGTATACATCACCAACGCCTACCGGGCCTACGCGCTGGCCGACCACTACCGCGCCCGCGGCGCCTACGTGTGCCTGGGCGGCCTGCACGTGACCAGCTTGCCCGAAGAAGCCGCACCTCACGCCGACAGCATCTTTCTCGGGCCAGGGGAGGAGATATTTCCGGAGTTTCTGCGGGACTGGCAGGCGGGGCGGGCCCGGCCGCGCTACGTGTCTGCGGCCGGGCGCACGCTGGTGGGCGTGCCGCCCATCCGGCGCGATTTGATAAAGCGTGAGCGCTACCTCGTGCCCAATTCCATTGTGGTGACGCGCGGCTGCCCGCACCACTGCGACTTCTGCTACAAAGACGCGTTTTTTCAGGGCGGCAAAGGCTTTTACACCCAGACGGTGGACGACGCCCTGGCCGAAATTGACCGCCTGCCCGGCCGTCACCTCTACTTCCTCGATGACCATTTGCTGGGGCACACGCGCTTCGCGGCGGGGCTGTTTGAGGGGATGCGCGGCATGGGGCGGCTGTTTCAGGGCGCCGCCACGGTGGATAGCATTTTGCGCGACAACGGGCTACTGGAAAAGGCAGCGCAGGCGGGTTTGCGCAGCTTGTTTGTGGGGTTTGAGACGCTGAGCCCGGTCAACCTTAAGGCCAGCAACAAGCCCCAGAACCTGGGCCGCGACTACGCGGCGGCCATTCAGCGGCTGCACGATTTGGGCATCATGGTGAACGGCAGCTTCGTGTTCGGGCTCGATGACGACCGGCCCGACGTGTTTCGGCGCACCGTGGACTGGGGCGTCAGCCAGGGCATCACCACGGCCACGTTTCACATTGCCACGCCCTACCCGGGCACGGCTCTGTTTCAGCGGATGGAAGCCCAGGGCCGCCTGCTGCACCGCCGCTGGAACGAATACGACACCCGCACGGTGGTGTGCCAGCCCGGCCCGCACCTGACGGCCCGCCAGCTCAAGGACGGCTACGACCAAGCTTACCGCGACTTCTACTCCTGGACCAACATCGCCAAAGCCAGCCTGGTGCACGACACCCTGCGCCACCAGCTCAAGCACTTTGCCTACGCCGGCGGCTGGAAAAAATTCGAGCCCCTCTGGAATTTCATGATAAAGTCGCGCCACCTTGACACGATGCGCCCGCTGCTGGAAGCCATTCTGAGCAAGGTGCGCGGCAAGGACGGAAAACCCGGCGCGGAGGCGTTGGCGCCGCCAATGGGTGAATCTGGGATGCTGATGCCGCTGCCGGTGCTGCAGTCAGCAACAGTCAACAACGCTTAATCCCCACCCTCTATCGTGCCGCACAATCCCTTTGCCAAACCGCTTACGCCCGAGGAATGGTTGCTGTCCAGCGTCTGCTGGACCTTTCTGTGCATTGCTGGCTGGGCGGTGCTGACTTGGCCATTTCTGCTGGCGTCGCTGCCTTATGAATACAGGACTTACGAGCCCACGCTGCTTTTTCTGGGCTTTATCGGTCCCTATACATTGGCTTGGATAAAAGCGACCCCACCCAAGCTTGCATTCGAGTCACGCTTTGTACTGGTCGAAGTATGCGTGGCTCTCTGGACCGTTACTCTGTTCATCGTGCTGATGGGTTGGTTATTAATCGCCCTTTTCTTAATGGCGCTTTCGGGCCCCTCTACTGGATTTGGATTTTGATTGTCAACCTATAACTGTTTAAATGCCATGACTTTCACCGACGTCAAAGCCTACTTCCAAACCAACCGCGCCAGCGCTGCTGAACTGCCCTGGCACGATGCCACGCCGCTCACGCCCGCCGAGCTGCGCGCCGTGGGCGCTTCGGTGCAAACCTTCCAGCGCGGCGAGGGCACCGGCGGCGACCATCTGCTGGACCTGGCCCACGCCTACGGCGTGCCCGACTACGCGGCCGCCATGCAGCTGTTCATTGCCGAGGAGGAAGGCCACGCCGAAATGCTGGGCCGCTTCATGGACCAGCAGGGCATTCCGCGGCTGCACACGCACTGGCTGCACGAGGTATTCCGGACGCTGGGGCGGCCGCTAGGCCTGGAGCACATGGTGCGCGTGATTCTCACGGCCGAGGTGGTGGCCGCCGTCTATTACCGGGCGCTGGCGGTGGCCACGCCGTCGGGGCTGCTGCGGCAGATTTGCCGGCGCATTCTGCACGACGAGGAAATGCACTTCGCATTTCATTGCTTAGCCATTCGGCAGTGGTCGTTTGGGCGGGGCCGGCTGAGCGGGTGGCTGTGGCGGCAGTTTTATCGGGGGCTGATGGCTGGCACCGCGCTGGTGGTGTATGTGGCCAGCCGGCGCACGTTGGCGGCGGGCGGCTACGGCGTGGGCCGCTTTTGCGCGGCCATTGCGGCCGAGTATGGCCGGCTGGAGGTCATGCAACGGCCCGGGGACCTGCTGGCTTTGCGCAATGCCGACGAATTGATGCCCTCACCGGCCTCTGACCACGCGGGCGCTTGCCCGGTGGCCAGCCCGCTGATTTCGGTGCCGCAATAGGGGAGAAACCCGTTGGCTGCTGCCCAGACCTAGCCGCACGGCTAATTTTTTTGAAAATCTACTTTGAAATACAAAGCGTTTTAATCCATGGAAACTTCCCTGCAACCGGGCGCACAATGGCCCGCCGTATCACCGGCCGCCTTTGCTGCCAGCGCGGCTCACCCGCCGCTCACCAAGGCCCAAAAGCTGCTGCTGCCGCTGGGCGTGCTGCTGTTCGACGGGCTTTTCTGGCAGGAAAAGCGCGGCGTCAATCTGCTGTTGTTTGGCCTGTTTGTGGTGGCGGCGCAGCTGGTGCTGCTGCCCCGCGTGGCGGCCGTGCGGCGTTCGGGCTACTTCTGGCTGGCGGTGGCGGGCAGCCTGTTTGGCGGGGCCATGGTGGCCGTGTACGGCTCGGGGGTGGCCATGCTGGCCTGGGCGGCCTCGCTGCTGATGCTGCTGGGCTATGTGAACCAGCCGCACCTGAAGCTGGTGCTCTACGCCGTGCTCACGGCCCTGAACAGCGCGGCACAGGCCTGGCTGCGGGTGCTGCGCGGCGTGCGGGCGCCGCGCCAGGGCGGCGCGGGCGTGCGCCGGGGCTGGTTCTACGGGCGCCTGCTGGTGGTACCGGTCGTGATTCTGGGCGCCTTTCACCTGCTGTTTGCGGTGGCCAACCCGGTGTATGCCCGGCTGAGCGGGCGGGCGCTGGCGCTGCTGGGCAGCTGGCTGGCGCGGCTCATTCCCGATATTTCGCTGGGGCACCTGCTGTTTATGGCGCTGGGCTTTGTGGTGGTGGCCGGCGCCGTGGTGGTGGTGCCGGTGTTTGCCTTCGCCGACTACGAATCGCGCTTCGGCGAGTTCATTCGGCGGCAGCGCGACGGGGTGGCCTCTTTTGGCGTGCGCCGGCCCGATTTCCGGCTGAAAACCCGGCGGGCGCTCGATTTGCGCAAGGAGTTTTACGCCGCCGCCGCCGTGTTCGGGCTCGTGAACGTGCTGCTGCTGGCCGTGAATGCCATCGACATCAACTGGCTGTGGTTTGGCTTCGAGCCTGCGCCGGGGTTCGATTTGGCGCAGTTCGTGCATGAGGGTACGTATGTGCTCATCTTCAGCATCTTGCTGGCCATGGGCATTGTGCTGTGGTTTTTCCGCCGCAACCTCAACTTCTACCAGCCGGGCCTGCGCTGGCTGCGCGGCGGCGCCACGGTGTGGGTGCTGCAAAACGCGGTGCTGGCCGTGTCGGTGGGCCTGCGCAATTACTACTACATCCTGCACAGTGGCGTGGCCTACAAGCGCATCGGGGTGTGTTTTTTTCTGCTGCTGGTGTTTTTTGGGCTGGGTACGGTGCTGCTCAAAATCTGGCAGCGCCGCTCGGCCTACAGCCTGGTGCGCCTCAACGCCCTGGCCGTGTATGCCGTGCTGCTGCTGCTGGCCGCCGGCAACTGGGAAGTCTGGATTGCGGAGTACAACCTGCAGCCGCGCTTCCGCAGCGTCGACATCGGCTTCCTGCTCAACATGCCCGACCGGGTGCTGCCCACGCTGCAGGCCCGCCGCGCCGTGCTCAACCACGCTACCCAGCTCACCATGGATTCGGAATACGGCACCGGCCAGGTCATCACGGCCGAAGAGGCCCAGCGTCGCCTCGATTTCGCCATCCACAACGCCAAAGCGGAATACGCTGCCTACACCCACTGGCAAGGCTTCAACTACGCCGACTGGCAAGCCTGCCAAGCACTGCGCTAAACCCAGCCAATCAACATCAGCACTCAAACAATCAGCAATTCAGCAAATCCTCCTATGGCTTCCATTCCTCCCTTTCTGCTGACGTTTCTGGGCATCATTTTCTGCCTCGGCGACGTGGCCGTGCTGGGTGCCCTGCTTTCGTGGCAACAGCGCGCGCCCACGCCCGATGCCCGCTTCCGGCGCTGGCTGCGCGGCGTGCTGCCGGCCACGGTGGTGCTGCTCGGCCTGCTGCTGCTGGCCTTCACCCAACTCATGCTGCTATGGTCGTCGAAATAAACTGTGCCGTGCGCATGGGGCGGCTACTGCTGGTGGGGCTGGGCGGGTGGCTCTGGGCGGTGGGCGGCACCAGTTTTGCGCTGGCACTCGAAAGCGCCTACCGCACCCGCGTGCCGTACTCCACGGCGCCCTTCTGGGCCGCATTGCTGGTCACGGCCGTGGGCATTCCGGGCTGGCTGGTGGCCGGCATTCGGGTGGCCTACACCGAGTACGACGGCGGCCAGGCGCGACGCCGCGGCTGGGATGCTGTTGCGCGGGGCTTCTTTATGCTGGGGCTGTTGGTGCTGGAAGCGCTGCCGCTGCTGGCTTTGCGGGGCCAGCCGCCGCGCTTGTACTAACGCGTTTTTTTCGTTCATATGCTTCAACATCATCTGCGGCACCTGCTGCCGCATTGGCCCGAGGTGCCGGCCCGGCTGTGGGGCACGGCGGCGGGCATCGCCGTGGCTGGCTTCAGCCTGTGGTTTGAGCAGGAAATATGGCAGGAGCCCGAACCCGCCCGATTCTGGACCTGGGTGGTCCTCACGCTGCTATTGCTGGCCGGTGGCCTGCAAACCATCGGCGTGCTGCTGCGCTGGCCCGCCACCTACAGCGGGCCGCGCTGGATGCGGTTTGCGCTGGGTTGCGTGTCGCTGGCCCTGGGGCTCGGCGTTGCCGTTCTTACGTTGCTGTTGGGGCTGCTTGGCGGCCTTCGGGCAGCGTTTCTGAGCGCAGGTTAAGTTTTCCCAGCATGAGACAGCATGATTGATAGAGGAATCGACGTCACATGGGCTGGGATTAGCAACGAAAAAATTGCGTCTAAACAAGATATGCTCTTGTAGTAGTCGTGGCGACATTCCGGGCAATGTGCCCATTCACAGCAGCTCAACCAGAAGCAGGCGGCGATTGGACAATATCGTAAATAGTAATTTATCCGAATTTATTCTATAGCTTGGCGGCCCGTTGGGCTTTCCAAGTCTGAGAAAGGCCCGTGACGGCATCACGCTTGCCTTTGCTTCATGGCTCGAACGCTGCTTTTGGTTGTGCTCTTCATTGCCCTGCTCCTGGAGGTGGCGCTCACGGGTGGTTCCTTCTTCGCGCCTGTGTTCACCCTCGCGCAGTTCGGCGTGAAATATGGTCCCGAAACCACCTTTCTCACCTACGTGATGGGCTGGCTGCTGGGCTTTGTGTCGCTGGCCACGCTGGTGGCGTTTATCCAGGTGCAACGGCGGCGGCCGGGCTTTGCCACGTGGTGCTACCTGCTGGGTTTCTGGTGGATTGGCATTGGCGTGGGCATCTACTATGCCTTCGGCAAGCCCGATAACCTGCTGCTCGATTCGGTGAAGGGCCTGCTGATTGTGATACTGACCTGGCGCTGCCAAGCCAGCCGCCTCATGGCGCGGCGCTACTAGCAGCGGCTGCCTATATTGGCGGTCCATTCGCCCCGTATCTGCCACGCTATGCCCACGTCGTCGCACTTGCATCCGCTACCCGTTTTCCCCAAACTCTCGAAGCTGGGCCGGGGCTTGGCGGCCGTGCAGGTGCTGAAGGAAACGCTCAGCATCGTGTTTCTGGGGCTGCCGCTGGTGCAGGAAGAGCCGCTGGTGTTGCTGTCGGCGCTGCCGGGGGTGGTGCTCTACCTGCTGCACTGGCAGCTGGCGTTGGGCCGGGTGGGGCGCGTGTTTGCGGCCGTGGTCTGGGCGCTCACGCTGCTCGATGAGCTGTGGGGCCTGTTGCTCTTTCAAGAGTTGGATGCCCCCACGCGCGGGCAGGTCCGGATGCTGCACTGGAGCTATTTCCTGGGCCTGGGCATCATCCTGGCGGCGTTGGCCGAGCTGGGCTGGCGCTGGCAGCGCAACCGCGCCCGTGCCCGCCGCAACGTGCACCACCAAGCCGTATTGGCCGCCCGGCAGCGCCGGTAGAGCACCCGTTTTCGTGGGCCGCCGCGCGGTGCCGTGCAGACTTTTGGGGGCCCGGGCTGGTATATTTGTCGTTCTTCGCGACGGAGCTATGGCTTCGCATTCCCCTTGTTGCCTCGCATGGCCGATTCCCAACCGACAAGTTCTTCCCATTCTTCGGGCCCCAAACCGAAAGCACCGCGCCGCCGTCGCTGGCCCGTGCGGCTGGCCAGCTGGGCCTGGGTGGGGTTCGGCCTGCTGGTCATCCTGTTTTTGGTGTATCCGTTTCTGGTGAGCACCAATTTCATGTTCCTCTTCGGCAAGTCGCCGAGTTTGGCCGATTTGGAAAACCCCAAAGTGGAGCAGGCTTCGGAGCTCTATACTTCCGACGGCGTGCTCATTGGCAAGTACTTCCGCGAAAACCGTTCACCGGTAGCCCTCAGCCAGATGTCGCCGCTGCTCATCAAGGCCCTGATTGCGACGGAGGACGTGCGCTTCTACGAGCATTCGGGCATCGACCTGCAGGCCGTGATTGGGGGCGCGTTTTCGTCGTTGCGCGGGGAGAAGCGCGGCGGCTCCACTATCACCCAGCAGCTGGCCAAAAACCTCTACAAAATCCGCCGCCAGCAGAGCCGCGGGGCTTTGGGCTACATTCCGGTGGTGAGCACCATCGTGGCCAAAACCAAGGAATGGCTCACGGCCGTGGACCTGGAGCAGCGCTACACCAAGGAAGAAATTCTGCGGATGTACTTGAATACCGTGGAGTACGGCTCCAGCGCCTTCGGCATCAAGGTGGCCGCCAAAACCTTCTTCCACACCTCGCCCGACAGCCTCAAGCCCGAAGAAGCCGCCATGCTGGTGGGCGTGCTCAATAACCCCACGGCCTACAACCCCAAGTTCCACCCGGCCGCCGCCCTGCGCCGCCGCAACGTGGTGCTCGACCGCATGGGCCAGGCCGGCGTGCTGCCCAAGGCCGAAATCGACCGCCTCAAGGCCACGCCCATCGTGCTCAACTACCACGTCGAGCCCCACATCGACGGGCCCGATACCTACTTCCGCAGCGCCATCAGCCAGTTCGTGGACGCCTGGTGCGACAGCACCGGCCACGACATGTACCGCGACGGCCTCAAAATCTACCTCACCATCGACTCGCGCATGCAGGCCCACGCCGAAGAGGCCCTGCACGAGCGCATGAAATCCCTGCAGCGCCAGTTCGACAACTTCTGGCGCAACCGCGGCTCCAACCCCTGGGTGGACGAGAAAGGCCAGGAAATCCCCGATTTCATCCTCACCCAGATGAAGCGCACCGAGAGCTACAAGAGCCTTGCCGCGCGCTATAAGAATCAGCCCCAGCGCCTCGATTCGGCCCTGAACGCCAAGCGGCCGATGAAGGTGTTCACTTGGAAGCACGACGACAACGACACCACACTGGTGATGTCGCCGCTCGATTCGCTGGCCTACTACAAGCACTTCCTGCAATCGGGCATGATGTGCATGGACCCCTTCACCGGCCAGATTAAGGCCTGGGTGGGCGGCCTGGATTTCCGCTTTTTCCAGTACGACCACGTGAAGCAGGGCAAGCGCCAGGCCGGCTCCACGTTCAAGCCCTTCGTGTACCTCACGGCCTTGGATAACGGCTACTCGCCCTGCGACCGCATCCGCGACCAGCGCGTGACCATCAAATACGTCGAAAACGGCCAGCCCATGGAGTGGCAGCCTGACAACGTGACCCGCGAATACACCGGCATCAACATGACGCTGCGCCATGCCATGGCCCGCTCCGTGAACTCCGTGACGGCCCAGCTGACCGAGAAAGTGGGCTGGGAAAACGTGGCCAAGTACGCCCACAAAGTCGGCATCACCTCGCCGCTGCTGCCGGTGCCCAGCATCGGCCTGGGCTCGGCCGGCGACGTGAGCGTGTACGAAATGGTGGACGCCTACAGCACCTTCCTCAACAACGGCTTCCGCTCCGACCCGCGCCTCGTCACCCGCATCGAGGACCGCAACGGCAACGTCATCCAGCAGTTCGACCCTGTGCAGCATCGCGCCATCCCGGCCGAAACCGCCTGGCTGATGACCTACATGCTGCGCGGCGGCATGGAGGAGCCGGGCGGCACCTCCCAGGCCCTCTGGGACTACGACCTCTGGCACAACGACAACCAGATTGGCGGCAAAACCGGCACCACCTCCAACTACTCCGACGGCTGGTACATGGGCATGACCAAGGACCTGATGACCGGCGTGTGGGTGGGCGGCGAAGACCGCAGCATCCACTTCGTGGGCTCGCAGCAGGGCGAAGGCGGCCGCACGGCCCTGCCCATCTTCGGCAAGTTCATGGAGAAGGTGTACAAGGACAAAGAGCTGGGCTACACGCCAGGCCACTTCCCCAAGCCCACCGTCAAAATCACCAAGAAGTACACCTGCGTGTCCGAATCGGAGCCGCGCCGCCGCGCCGTGGCCGTCGATACCATCGCCGCCGACAACCTGCTGGAGCAGATGAACAGCGGGGGAGGGGTGCCGGATAGTCTAAGCGGGCGACGCTAGCGAATCCCAAGTTGCTGGCGCATGTCGTTGCTGAACATCCAAAGCTCTTGGATGGGCACTGGTTTCCTCAGAACCTTACTTAGATTCTTGCCTTCTGTGGTAAATAAAAAAGGGTAACAACTGATGCCTTGATTGCCATTGAGGCTAGCTACTTCCTGCTGCCAGCCTCTCCAACGCATCTTGTCGTAAAACTGGTCCAGATTGCCGGAAAAGCAGAAAACCAAAAAATCAGAGTAGCTTTTGTTTAGCGGCTCCCACTCCAGGTTTTCGGGTGCGAGGTAATAAATTTTGCCGAGCGTGGCTTGTCCAAAAGCCCCGCCGTTGAGCGCAAAAAAACCTCCCAATGCATCATCGGCAATCAACAGAAGCCCTTTTTGCTTGTCCTTGTTCCAACCCATCAAGTCACGGTTGAGGCCCGGCGAGCCAGAACCTAGGATGCGGAGCCAGCCATTATCCACGAGGATGCCACCCGTTTCGTAAACCACCGCGCCCATTGGCGAACGGGTAGTCACCTGTGCCGCTAGCAAAGCGCTGTCGGCGCGGGATGCCGTCTTGGGCATTATTTGCACCTTGTTTTTCGCGGCTGCAATCCAGCCCTGCACCAACGGCCAGCCCGGGTCTTGGGTATTAATAAGTTCGGTTAGGGAGCGTGTTTGCATCGATTGAGCACACGAGCAAGCTGCTTTAAGCAGGAAAAGGGCAAGTAGGAAGGCGGCGCGCATAAGCGAAACTACTCACCATCCCCGCCGCCTCAGCTACTCAACGCCTCAATGGCCGCATACACCGTCCGCACGGTCATGTGGTCCAACTCCTTGGCCGGCTCGCTGAGTTGGGCGTAGGGCTGGATTGCGGGGCCATCGGATGCGTGTTCAGGGCCATTGAATGACTTGCGGAGCCATCGGAACAGTTTCCGGAAGCGTTGGACGCCTTTCCGGACGCGTTGACTGGCTTGCGGATGCGTTGGAAGGCATTCCAGGGCCGTTGAATGACTTGCGGAGCCGTTGGCAGCCTTTCCGGTACCATCGGACGAGGTTCCGGAGCCGTTGAATGACTTGCGGAGCCGTTGACTGGCTTGCGGAAGCGTTGAATGAATCGCCGGAACCGTTGGCTGGCTTACAAAGAGCGTTTATTCCCCGCCATACAGCGCCTCCAGCGCCCCGCGCAGCTCCGGATACTCGAACCGAAAGCCTTGCGCCAGCACCTTTTGCGCGCTCACTTTCTGCGAGGCCAGCACGATTTCGCTCATTTCGCCCATGGCCAGCTTCAGGCCGAAGGCGGGCACTTTGGGCAGCACCAGCGGCCGGTGCAACACCTGGGCCAGCGTTTCGGTGAACTGCTGGTTGGTGACGGGGTTCGGCGCCACTGCATTATAGGTGCCCTGCCAGGAAGCATCTTCCAGCATGGCAATGAACAGGCGGCAGATGTCGTCCAGGTGAATCCAGGACATATATTGCTTGCCGCTGCCCAGCGCCGCCCCGGCGCCCAGCTTCACCGGCCGGGCAATCTGGGGCAGGGCGCCACCGTCTTTGCTCAGCACAATGCCGATGCGCGGCACCACCGTCCGGATGCCCAGCGCCGCAATGGGCTCAGCGGCCAGCTCCCACTGGTGCGCCACGTCGGCCAGAAAATCCTGCGTGGGCAGTCCGGGTGGCGTTTCTTCGGTGAGCAGCTTGTCGCCGGTGTCGCCGTACACCCCTATCGCCGAAGCCGATATGACGGCTTGCACGTGGTGCCGCGGGTTGGCCAGTTCGCGGTGCAGCAAAGCCAGCCCGCCCAGGCGGCTGGTCATGATGTCGCGCTTGCGCTCGTCGGTCCATTTGCCGTCGCTCACACTTGCCCCGGCCAGGTTCACAATGTAGTCGGCGTAGAGAATGGCGGCATCATCGATGGTGCCCGCGCGCGGGTCCCAGCGGAAGCTGCGGTAGTGGCTGCTCTTGGCAGGCTCGCGGCTGAGCAAGGCCACCTCGTAGCCGCTGTCAATCAGCATCTCCGCCAAGCGGGTGCCAATGAGGCCGGTGCCCCCGGTAATGAGAACTTTGCGCGGAGAAGTTTCGGTCATAGTGGTCATTTCCAACAAAAGTAACCCCCGTTTCTCACCGCTGAATGCCGCCGCTTCAGCGGGGTGGCAACCAGCGGTGAAGCCAGCCCGGCTTATTTCCCGATTTGCCGCAGAAACTCCCGCCGCAGGGCTTCGTCGGTGGCAAAACGGCCGCCGTACTCGCTGGTCAGGGTCGAGCTGCTGGTGTCGTTCACGCCGCGGCTCATCACGCAGAGGTGGTCGGCTTCGATGAGTACGGCCACGTCGTCGGTGCCCAGGCTTTGCTTGAGCTCTTCCGAAATCTGGCGGGTGAGGCGCTCCTGCACCTGCGGGCGGCGGGCGTAGTACTGCACCACGCGGTTGAGTTTGCTCAGGCCCACCACGTGCTCGCCGGGCAGGTAAGCCACGTGGGCCTTGCCAATGATGGGCACGAAGTGGTGCTCGCAGCACGAAAACAGCGTGATGTCGCGCTCCACCAGCAGCTGATGGTAATCGTAGCGGTTCTCGAACATGCGCACTTCGGGCCGGTTCGCGGGGTCGAGGCCTTTGAACCACTCCTTCACGAACATCTTGGCCACGCGGCGCGGGGTGCCGGCCAGGCTGTCGTCGGTCAGGTCGAGGCCCAGCTCGCGCATGATGGCCTCAAAGTGGCCGCTGATGGCCGAAATTTTCTCGTCGTCGCTGCGCGCGAAGGCATCGTCGCGGAGCGGAGTGCGCAGGCCCATAGGCAGGTGCGAATCGGTTGCCGGGGCCGGCCCGGAAGGGTTATCCATGGTATTCTACAAAGTTACGGTCCGTCTCGTAGAGCGTGACCGACAAAGTCAGGCCGGCGGCAAGGTGCGGCCGCAGGCGCTGCCAAATAACGACGGCAATGTTTTCCGCCGTGGGGTTGAGGGTTCGGAATTCTTCCGTGTCCAGGTTGAGGTTGCGGTGGTCGTAGCGGTCCAGCACCTCGTGCTTGATGAGGTCGCTCAACCGCTTGAGGTCGTACACATACCCCGTTTCGGCGTCCACCTCGCCGGTGAGGCGCACGGTCAGGTTGTAGTTGTGGCCGTGGTAGTTAGGGTTGTTGCACTTGCCGAAAACCCGTTGGTTTTGGTCGTCGCTCCAGGCGGGGTTGTACAGGCGGTGAGCGGCGTTGAAATGCTCGGTGCGGCAAACGGTGACTTGCATAGGGGCTTACAACCCGCGCACGGCGGCGTTTGTTGCGTCTGGGCGCCCGAGGCAGGGCATTCACAAAATCAGCCTATCTGCATTTACTAGACTTAAAACATTATGAATTGAACAAAAGAAATAAAAACTGCATTATTCCTAAAAAAATTCTCGCGAAGAGAATTTGCATGAAAGAAAGGACTTAAATTTGAAAAGCCGGAAAACGATACCGGGGACAACAGTTCTTCCTTCGACCTCTTTTTTAGTTCTCATTAAGTTTATTGTTACCATGAAACGAAGCCTACTAATCCTACTTGTTGTATGCTTGGCAACGCTGGGTGGTTATGCTCAGAAATCCCCTGTGGATGAGGCCGATATGTCCATTGGCAACGTTCCGCGCACCGGCCAGCGCGTGAGCGTGCAGCTCGATAACAAGCGCGTGGAAGCCGCTTGGCTGAAGCAGCTGAACGACAAGTTTGGCAGCAAGGTGAAGAACAACAAAGGCGTCGTGACCATGGACGGCGTCATCATCGAAGAAATTGCACCCACGCCCATTCGCGTGATTTCCAAGGTGGACGCTACGCCCACCGGCACCACCGTGTGGTGGAGCATCGACCTGGGCAACGCTTACTTGGCAAAAGACAAAACCCCCGTGCAGTGGAAGTCGGCCGAGAAGTACCTGAAAGACTTCGCCCGCATGATGTACCGCGAAGACCTAGTGTCGCAGATTGCCGAAGCCGAGCGTGCCCTGGTGGCCTCGCAGAACAACCACATGGCCGTGATTGAAAAGGCCAACACCATCAAAAAGGACATCGAGAAGAACAAGGCCCGCAAGATTGAAATCCAGCAGATGCTGGCCGCCAACGCCGCCGAACTCCAGCAGTTCAACAACCTCATCGACCTCAACCTGAAAGAGCAGGAAGCCGCCCGTGGCGACATTGTGAACATGCGCGTGGCCCTCGAAGCCGTGAAGGACCGCATGAACAAGATTGAGTAGTCGGCCAAATCCGACGGCTCCGCAAAAGCCCCGCCAGCACTGGCGGGGCTTTTTTGTTTCTGGCGCGGGCCCAACCCCGCGGGGCCTTGCTACGTTGGCAAGGAAGGCGGTCCGCTCCGGGCCGCAATTGCTTACCGATACCA
Organism: Hymenobacter armeniacus; assembly: GCF_014699055.1. Lineage (GTDB taxonomy): Bacteria > Bacteroidota > Bacteroidia > Cytophagales > Hymenobacteraceae > Hymenobacter > Hymenobacter armeniacus. The sequence continues at coordinate 398,788 of NZ_JACXAC010000006.1, read as the reverse complement.
CTACACCCCACCCATGGAAAAGAAAGATTCGCAGCACCAAGTGCACCTCGACAGCGCCATTCACCTCCTCACCGGCGACCTAGCCTCCACCGCCGAGCGCGCCGGCCTCGACAACCAGCTGCAGCGCTGGATTGAAGACCTGAAGGACGCCAACAACCCCGCCCTGCATCAGCTGGTGGTCGACCTGCAGGCCTTGAAAGCGCACTTTGGTAGCGGCTCGCTCGACGTGAACGTCATTGCCCCGTTGCTGGCTCGCCTCGGCACCGAAACCACCCAGGCCGCCAATTTCGCCGAGAACGTAAATACCGCCACGCGCATCACCAAGCTGGGCGAGGTCCTCAGCGGCGTGGCGCAGCAGTTGCAAGGCGGCACGGCAGAAGTCGACGGCAACCTGCCGCAGGATTTCTCCTCGCACAGCTAAGGAAATGCTCTGGCTGTCGCAATTGCGACTACCCAGAACCTAAAAAAGCCGGCCCCACGCGTGGGGCCGGCTTTTTTATTACAGGCAGCTGAAAAGCTGCGGCGTTGCTTAGGCGGTAGCCTTGCTGGCCACGTTCAAGCGACGCTCTTTGATACGAGCTTGCTTGCCCGAGAGGCCGCGCAGGTAGAACAGACGGGCGCGACGCACTTTACCGCGACGCACCACTTCGATTTTCTCGATGTTGGGCGACAGCAGGGGGAAGATACGCTCGGTGCCGATTTGGTTCGAAATCTTGCGCACGGTGAAGGTTTCGCCGTTCGAGCTGGGGTTGCGGCGCTGCAGCACCACGCCCTGGAACTGCTGGATGCGCTCCTTGTTGCCCTCACGGATTTTTACGTGCACGTTCACGGTGTCGCCGGCGGCGAAGTCCGGAAAGCTGGCGCGGCGCTCTTGCGATTCGGCCTGGATAAAGTCAAGTAGTACGCTCATGGCTGAGAAATTGCGAAAGACGGCGCCGCCGTCGGGAATTAGTATTTTATCGAAACGGAGCGCAAAGATAGGGCTTTCCGTTGAGGATAGCAAGTCATTTGTAGAACATGCGTTAGCTTGTTCACTGATTTGCTGTTGATTCAGAAAACGAAGCGCCCGAATCTGGTTTTAGCCCAATAAATCGGGCCGCCGCTGCTGGGTGCGGGCCAGCGCCTGCTCGTGCCGCCACTCCTCAATCTTGGGCGTATTGCCCGATAACAGGATTTCCGGCACCACCTGGCCGCGCCACTCGGCTGGCCGGGTGTACACCGGCGGCGCCAGCAAATCATCCTGAAAAGAATCGGACAAGGCCGACTCCTCGTTGCCGAGCACGCCGGGCAGCAACCGCACCACGGCATCGACCAGGATGGCCGCGCCGAGCTCGCCTCCGCTGAGCACGTAGTCGCCCACGCTGATTTCGTGGGTGATGTAGGTTTGGCGGATGCGCTCGTCGATGCCCTTGTAGTGGCCGCAGAGCATGATAATGTTCTGGAACAGCGACAGGCGGTTGGCCAGGGGCTGGCGCAGCGTTTCGCCGTCGGGCGTGAGGTAGATGATGGCGTCGTAGGGCCGTTGGGCCTGCAGCTCGTCTATCCAGGCGGCAATGGGCTCTACGCGAAGCACCATGCCCGCGCCGCCGCCAAATACGGCGTCGTCAATCTGGCCGTGCTTGTTGATGGCCTTGTCGCGCAGCTGGTGCAGGTGAATGTTAACCAGGCCCTTGTCTTGCGCCCGCTTCACGATGGAATGGGAAAAAGGGCTAACTAGCAATTCGGGCAAGCAGGTGAGGATGTCGATTCTCATAGAATGGCTGCAGGCCACATGCCGCAAGCCGCAAGCTGACTAGCCTTGGAAAGGCTTGTAGCTTCTGGCTTGCAGCTTGCGGCTGGTTTACGCTTCGTCGAATTCGTCGGGCTCGTCTTTGTCGCGCGAAGACGGCTTGAGGTACACATCGAGCAAGCCTTCTGGCAGGTTTACGTGGACCTGCTTTTTCTCGTGGTCGGCGTGGCTCACTAACTCATCCACCACCGGAATCAGCACTTCCTGGCCCTGGTAGCGCATGGCCAGCATGTCCTGCTGGGGCAGCTCGTAGAAGTTTTCGACGGTGCCCAACTCGCCCAGGGTTTCATCGACCACGGTGAAGCCAATGACGTCGTGGAAGTAAAACTGGTCGTCTTCCAGCTCAGGCAGTTCGGCTAGGGGCAGGTAAAGCTGAGAGCCGCGCAAGGGCTCGGCTTCCTCGATGCGGTCGATGCCGCGCAGCTTCAGCAGCACGCGGTTGCCGGACTGGGGCTGCACTTTCTCTACCTTGTGCTCTACTAGCTTGGCGGGGGCGGCGGGCAGGGCGAGGTACACTGTTTTGAGCTTGAGGTAGTCGTCCACGTCGTCCACGTCGAAGTGGGCGGCCACGTGGCCGCGCAGGCCGTGGGTTTTGAGGATGTAGCCGAGCTGATAGGTTTCGTCGAGGGTCATAGCGAGCGGGGGAGGGGAAACGAAAAAGAGTTTGGGGGTTGCCAGCCGGTCCGGCTCACAACTCCCAAACTCTTACGGTTTTCAGTTGCCTAAAAACTACTCGGCAGCTTCGGCGGCAGCCTCTTCGGCCGGAGCCTCGGTGGCTTCCTCGGCAGCCGGAGCGGGGGCGTTAGCAGCCAGCAAGGCAGCCTGCTTCTGACGCAGCGCTTCGGCGCGAGCTTCTTTCACCTTGGTTTCGGCGGCGAAAGCAGCTTTGCGGGCTTCTTCCTTCGCGTCGACCAAGCCAGTGCGCTTGCCTTCGATTTTGGCGTCCTTCTCCTGCTTCCAAGCGTTGAAACGCTCGTCGGCCACCTCTTGGGTGATGGCGCCTTTGTCGACACCCAGCTGCAGGTGACGACGGTAGAGTACGCCGCGGTAGCTCAGCATGGCCCGCACGGTGTCGGTGGGCTGGGCACCGGTCATCATCCAGTAGAACGCGCGGTCGGCGTCGTAGTTGATGGTGGCGGGGTTGGTGTTGGGGTTGTAGGTGCCGAGTTTCTCGATGAAACGGCCGTCGCGGGGCGAACGGGAGTCAGCAACTACGATGTCGTAAGTGGCGGCCTTTTTGCGGCCACGGCGGGCGAGGCGGATTTTAACTGCCATAAACCGGTGGGGTTGTGCGACGCAGCTCGTGCGTCTGATGAAGATTTCCCGAAATTGGGAGTGCAAAGGTAGCGCTTGGTCAGTGGATTAGCTAGCAGAAGAATGAAAAAAGCCCTGGCGGTAAGGCCAGGGCTTTCTCTTTGCTCTTGTTGCATCTACGCTGCCATGGCTTCGCGCTTGGGCTTGGCTAGCTTCGACATGGTGTTCAGGTTCATGTTTTTGCGCTTCACCTTGATGATGCCCACTTTGTTCAGGCCCCAAATGGCCACATAAGTAGGGTCGAATTCCCACCACTTCACGCCGAAGTTGACGCGCATAGGCAGCTTGTGGTGGTTGTTCTGGAACAGCTCGCCGAAAGCCAGGAAGTCCAGGGCCAGCGTGTTCATCGACTTGTCGTTGTTGTCGAAATTCTGGTAGCCGTACTTGTGGCCGCCCCAGTTCACGATGGCGCCGTGGATGGGGCCCATCAGGAAGTGGATGGGCAGCAGCAGGTACTGCCACCAGGCCGTGGCGAAATTGATGTAGAATAGCACGTAGGCCGTGCCCCAGCCCACCCGCGAATACACGGTGCCGCCGAATTTGTCGAGCCAGTTCCACTCCGGAATGTCGCCCTCGAAGCGCTTGGCGCCTTCGTGGTTGTTGTTCACCACGTCGTTGTAAATCACCTTGGTCTTCCACATCATGTCGAACGCGTTGTTCGAAAAGTGGGGCGAGTGCGGGTCCAACTCGGTGTCGGAGTAGGCGTGGTGCATGCGGTGCAGCAGCGCGTAGGCCCGGGGCGAGAGGAAACTGCTGCCCTGGCAGAGGTAGGTGAAGAGGAAGAAAAACTTCTCCCAGAAGCGGTTCATGGTGAACATCTTGTGCGCCGCATACCGGTGCAGGTAAAACGTCTGCGTGAACAGCGACAAGTAGTAGTGGGCAACGAAGAAAATGAGGATAGCCATAAGGGGTTCTAAAGCTGAACTGCAGGCAGAAGCAAAATGCCAGCGCTTAGGTTCAGTGGAAACGATGCAAAATTACGGCCACCGCCAGGGCAGGGGAGTTTTCGGTGCCAGAAGGCCAAAATCTTGCACCTTCGGTGAAATAAGCAAACGCCTGTCACCTTGAGTGCCGTGAAGGACCTTGCCACGTGGGCACGGCTTGTCTAGGCGTGAGAAGGTCCTTCGCGACAATCAAGGCGACAGGCGCTTAGCTGGCAACTGCTTACTTGTAGTACTCCCGGGCGGCGTCCCAGTGCGGAGCGTCGGGGAGGGGCGCGATGAACGTGAGGGCTTCTTTCGTGACGGGGTGCTGCAACTGCAGTTGGCGGGCGTGCAGGGCAATGCTCACGTCGGGCAGCGGGGCAATGAAGCCGTACTTCACGTCGCCCACGATGGGCGTGCCCAGGCCGGTGGCCAGCTGGGTCCGAATCTGGTGCGGGCGGCCCGTCACGGGGTTCACCTGCAGCAAGAAACGGTTGCCGGCCGGACCCAGCAGTTCGTATTTCAGCTCCGAGCGCAAGCCCTGGCCGTGGGCCGTGGGGTAGGCTTTGGTCACGTTGCGCACGGTGTCTTTCACCAGCCAATGCACCAGCGTGCCGCTTTCGGGCACCGGCGGCTTGCCGGTGAGGGCCCAGTAGGTTTTGTGAATCTTGTCGTCGCGGAACATCTCGTTCAGCCGGCTCAGGGCCTTGCTGGTTTTGGCCAAGATAACGATGCCCGACACGGGACGGTCGATGCGGTGGCACACCCCCACAAAGGCTTCGCCGGGCTTCTTGTATTTGAAGCGCAGGTATTCGGCGGCTTTTTTCGAGAGGGGCTCGTCGCCGGTGGCGTCGCCCTGCACGAGCAGGCCGGCGGGCTTGTTGATGACGAGGAGGTGGTTGTCTTCGAACAGAATTTCTCTGCCTTCGGACCAGAGGTTGGGACGATTCACGCGGCGGGGGCGGGCGGGAGGTTGGGTTTCGCAGGAGCGGGCCGGGGCCCACACGGGGGCTTCCGCACGTCATCAGACCACACTCGCCCGGCGCTCCGCTCTTGCTCTTTTGTGGGGCGAAGATACGAAGCCAGGTTGGAGTAGTCGGCTGTCACCCCGAACGCAGTGAAGGACCTTCTCACGCTGGAACGAGTCGTTCGTGGGCGAAAAGGTCCTTCACTGCGTTCGGGGTGACACCCGATAAAAAAGGCGCTAGTATCCCTCTTCTTTGCTCGGAAACTCGCGGTTTTTTACGTCGGCCACGTAGTGCTGCACCGCCTCGGTCATCACGTCGTGCAGCTCGGCGTAGCGGCGCAGGAAGCGCGGCTTGAACTCCTTGGTGAGCCCCAGCATGTCGTGCACCACCAGCACCTGGCCGTCCACGTCGGGGCCGGCGCCGATGCCGATGACGGGAATGGTCAGCTCTTCGGCCACTTGCTTGGCCAGCGAGGCGGGGATTTTCTCCAGCACCAAGCCAAAGCAGCCGATTTCCTGCAGCAGGCGGGCGTCTTCGAGCAGCTTTTGCGCCTCGGCTTCTTCCTTGGCGCGCACCGTGTAGGTGCCAAATTTGTAGATGCTCTGGGGCGTGAGGCCGAGGTGGCCCATCACCGGGATGCCGGCCGTGAGAATGCGGATGATGCTGTCCTTTACTTCGGCGCCGCCTTCCAGCTTCACGCCGTGGCCGCCGCTCTCCTTCATGATGCGGATGGCCGAGCGCAGGGCTTCCGAAGAGTTGCCTTGGTAAGAGCCAAAGGGCATATCAACCACCACGAAGGCCCGTTTCACGGCGCGCACCACGCCCTGGGCGTGGTAAATAATCTGGTCGAGGGTGATAGGCAGGGTGGTTTCGTGGCCGGCCATCACGTTCGAGGCCGAGTCGCCGACGAGCAGCACGTCGATGCCGGCGCCGTCGAGGATTTGGGCCATCGAATAATCGTAGGCCGTGAGCATGGAGATTTTTTCCCCCCGCTGCTTCATGGCGAGCATCTGGTGGGTGGTGACGAGCTTGACTTCCTTGTGCTGGGACATGGGGGTGGCCGGCCGGGGCCGGGTTGACGGGGATGGACAGCCGTTTGGCGGGGCAAAGCTGGCAACAATTTCGTTATCCGGCGGCGGCAGCCCAGCAAAAAGCCCCTGGCCGAAGCGCAGGGGCTGAAAAGATGGGGCGGAGATGAAAACGGGCGGCAGCTATTCGGCCGCGTCGCGGGTGGGTTCGGGCGACAGGTCGGGCTGGGGCAGCGACGAGGCTTCCGAGTGCTGGGGCCAGGCCGGGGCCTGCAACGCGAGCAGGCCCGGCAACTCGTCCGGGTCGCTCACCACGACGATGGGCGTGGGGGCCAGCACCTGCTGCTCCAGGGCCGTGGCCAGGGCCACCCCGTCCATGGCCCCCTGCAGGGTGCCGCTGAGCACGATTAGGTCGGGGTGCACGAGGCGGGCGGCCTTGAGGGCGGCGTCGCCGCGGGCTTCGATGCGCACCACTTCGTGGCCGGCGTCGTGCAGGTGGTGCTCAAGCGCGGCGGCTTGTTCGGGCGAGTCGGCGGCGAGGAGCACACGCAGAAAGAAGGGGTTCATGGCAGCGGCAGGGTCGGGTAGGATGCCAAAGCACGTCCTGCCATTTTTGCCACGCCGCCAATAACGTTCAATCTGAGCCGGCGCCCCCCCAACGACGGCAATCCCTATGCGAACGAAAACGGGCTTACTGGAACTGTACCGTGCGGTTCCGATTAATCTTCAAATCCTGCAATAAGCTGCTCTTGGCCGCAATGGTGAAATTGTACCCTTTGTACTGTCCAAACGGAATCCAGGTGCCGTTTATCTGCCAGCAGTGCAAATCCCGGAAGAAGCTCACGGTGGGAAACGTGACGGCCTGGCTGGTGAAATCGTAGCCGAAGCTGGTGGTGAGGCGCAGGTTTTCGGTGAGTTTCACCGAGCCATCGGCCCGAATGGTGTTGACGGCCAAGATGGGCGGGCGTCCGTTGGCCCGAATGTAGGCCTCGGTGAGCGGGGTGGTGGCCGTGGTGTAGCCGGCGTTGTAGCTCATGTTGAGCTCCCACGGAATGTCGAAATCGACGTAGTCGGCATAGTAGTTGGGCGGCCCCACCGTGCCCAGCGAAGGCGTGTTGGATGGAGCCACGGCGCGCGGCACGGTGCTTTTTTTCTTGCCCGAAGCGGGGTTGAAGGCGTAGTTGGTAGAGAACACCGCCGACTCCAGGCGCAGCAGCCGGCGCGGGTTCGATTCGAAGAGGTACTTGTTGATGGTGCGACCGGAGGCGTCGCGCTGGTAGGGGTCGAAGGTGAAGCTGCTGTTGAAGGCGAGCTTTTTGGCCAACTGAGTGCGGAAGCTCACGCCCAGCTTGGACAGGCGCTGCGTATCGGCCGCGAAGTTGTAGCTAAGGTTTAAATCAAGCCCTTCGATGAGGCTGACCTTGCGGAAGGGGTTGAGGCCGGTGGTGTCGTTCTCATCCCGAATTTTCAGCTCCACCGCGTTTTGCAGCTGAAATGAAAGGAGGCTTTGCGGGTTGCTGGTGGGCGCCCCAAACAGGAAGCCGTCGTAAGAATTGAACGTGTAGGCATTGAGTATTTTAGGGTCCGTCACCACGCGGCCAAACTGGTCCACGAAGCCGGTCAGGACTTCCTGTCCCTGCCGGTACACCGGCACGCCCTGCGGAAAATTGTTGTCGAGGCCCAGCGCCGGGGCGTAGGTGTAGGTAAGGCTGGGCGTCGCTTTGTGGCGCAGGGCCTGAATCTTGTGGGTGCCTTTGCGCACAATGGTGCCGTAGAACGTGGTGTTGAGGCTGGCCCCGCCCGAGTAGGTGCTCACGCGGTTGAATCCATACACCGTGTCGATGCGCACGGCCTGGGCCACGGGGCTGTAGCGGTAGCGCAGGCTCTGGGCATACCATACCTCGCTGTAGCTCACGGTGGGGCTCAGCTTGAAGTAGGGCCCCAGATTGTAGGAGCCCAGGCCGATGCCGAATTGGTGCTGCACGCCGTTGCGGGAGTTGCGCAGCAGCTTGCCCACATTGTTGAAGCTGAGCGGAATGCGGCTCACGTCGGTGGTGCCGCCCAGCAGGGGCAGGCCGTTGCTCAGCGAGCGGGCGCTCACTTGGTTGCTCAGTTCGTTGCGCGCAATGAGGTTGTAGCTCAGCGTGAATTGCTCGTAGGAGCTGGCGCCGAACTTGCCGCCCGCGCCGGGCTTGATGCCGAACCACTGGTAGGGGTACTGCCGGGCCACGCCCACGCTGATGTCGGGCAGCGTGAAGGTCATGGTGCCGTCGGTGCCCTGGCTCTGGCTCAGGCGCACGTCGTAGTTGATGGGCGAGTTCCGAATCTGCTTCGAGTAGCTGATGGTGGAACTGAACTGCGTGGACACGTTGCGCCGCACGTCGAGGCTGTTGATGCGGTTGTAGCTGGTGGTGCCGGCGTTCACGCTGGCCGAGAAGCGCCCGCCGCCGGGCTTGGGCACCGGCGTGTGATTCCAGGTAATCCAGAACGAGTTTTCGGACGGCGGCTTGATGTACTCGGGGCCTGTGTTCAGCGAGCCCGGGTCCAGTATCTGGGCCGTGGGGCGGGTGGTGAAGCGGAAGTTGAAGTTGCCCTGGTACGTGTAGCGCTTCAGGTACGTCACGTCGGCGGTGGCGCCCCAGCCGCCGAAGGTCTGGGCGTTGCCAGCGTACACGTCGCCGGTGAGGCGCACGCCGATGTAGTCGTTCGGGGCGAAGTAGTAGCCGCCGTTGGTGAGGTAGTAGCCGCGGTCGGCGGCCTGCCCAAAGGTGGGAATGAGCACGCCCGAGCCGCGGCTCTTGTTGGGCGTGGGGAAGAAGCCGAACAAGAAGCCCAGCGGCGTGGGCACGTCGCCAATCACCAGGTTGAAAGGTCCGGTCACCACCTTGTCGCCGGGAATTACCTTCATTTTCTTGGCCTGAATGTAGAAGTGCGGGTGCTCCAGGTTGCAGGTGGTGTAGCGCCCCATCAGGCCGTTGATGTCGCCGTTGGGCAGGCGCTTGATGACCTGGGCGCCCACGTAGCCTTCGCCCTGCGTGGTCACGGCCTCGGTCACCTTGGCTTTGCGGCTTTTGAAGTTGTAGGCAATGCTGCGGGCCTCGTACTTCTGGCCGTTGTCGGTGAGCAAGGGCCGGCCCACCAGCTTGTTTTTCACCGTGTCTTGTTTGCCTTCGGCCTGCATGGTGTTGTTGCCGTAGTTCACCGTGATGAGGGCGGCCTTGAGGTCGGTTTTGCCATACACCACGCTGGCGTTGTCGTAGAGGCGCGCTACCTTCTTGGTCACGTCGAACTGAATGGAGTCCTTGGCCGTGTAGTTGATGGTGGTTTCAATCTGGCCCTTGCGCTTGGCCGCCAACTGCAGCGAGTCGCCGGAGCGGCTCACCCCATTCACCAGGCCGGTGGTATCGGTAGGCGTGAGGCCGGGCAGGCGGGTGGTGCCGCCGGGGGCCAGCGTGTCGGGCACGGGCTTGTGCGAGGCGCCGGGAATGCGCGACTGGCCGGCGTTGACGGCGCCGGGCGGCGGCGGGCCCACGGGGTCGCGCGGGTCGGGCGAAATGTTGCGCACCGGCGGAGTGGGGGCGCTGCCGGGGCGCTGGCCGGGCTTGGCTTTGGGAATGGGGCGGGCCGGCACCACGGGGGCGCGGTCGGGGGTGGCGGGCGTGGCCAGTATGGCCTTGCGCCGGTCTTTGCGGGCTTGAATCTTGGCCTTGCGGGGCGTTTGCTCTTTGGGCGCCGAGGGCGTCACGGTTTGGCCCGCCGCCGGGCCGGCTACGCCGCAGAGCAGCAACAAAAACAGGGCCTGGTGCAACACCGCGCGCAGCCGGGCCCGGCGGAAACGGGACGGCCGTGCCCGAAAATCGGTGGCAGCAGGTAGGCCAAACCAGAGAGGCAAAGTATAGTAGCGGTTAATTCGTTTACTTTTGGGGCTTCTACAAAGGTAGCAGGTCGCTACCGCCCCTTCAACGAACGACGTGCGGATTATTGTCATCCTGGCCAGTGCCGCCCTCTTGCTGCTGGGCGCCGCAAGTGGGGAGTGGAAAGCAGAGGCCCAGACCACGGCCGACTCCACCCGCGTGGCGCCCGACTCGGCGGCGCTGCCCGACGCCAACGCGCCCTACCGCTACCGCCTGCGCACCGTGGTGCTCGACGCCGGCCACGGCGGCAAAGACCGGGGCTGCGCCGGCGCCAGCGCCCGCGAGGCCGACGTGGCCCTGGGCCTCATCCTGGCCCTGGGCAAGCAGATAGAGCAGAACATGCCCGACGTGAAGGTGATTTACACCCGCAAAACCAACGTGTTTGTGGAGCTCGACGAGCGGGCCGCCATCGCCAACCGCAACCACGCCGACCTGTTCATCTCCATTCACTGCAACGCCGGTCCCAGCCAGAGCCACGGCACCGAGGTGTGGACCATGGGCCTGCACAAAACCACCGCCAACCTCGGCGTGGCCCAGCGCGAAAACTCGGTTATTCTGCAGGAAAAGAACTACCAGACCCGCTACAACGGTTTCGACCCTAGTTCGCCGCAGTCGCACATCATGTTTTCGCTGTTTCAGTCGGCCTACATCACCAACAGCCTGCGCTTCGCCCAGCGCGTGGACCGGCAGCTGCGCACCACCGTCAGCCGCCCCAGCCGCGGCGTGAAGCAGGCCGGTTTTCTGGTGCTCTGGAAGTCGACCATGCCCTCGGTGCTCATCGAGTCGGGTTTCCTGACCAACCCCGCCGAGGAGCGGTACCTGAACGACAAAGCCAATCAGTCGTATATGGCCGCGGGCATCTACCGCGCATTCCGCGAGTACAAGCGCGAACTGGAAGGCGGATAGCGCCCAGGCCACGGTTGAGGTTGGTTTTTGCCCGCCCGCCCGTCCTTGGAGCACCCCGTTCTCGTACGTGACCAAAGTATAGGCCTGTTCCTCAATTCATCACTCAATACCTCTACACGTGTCTAAAGAAATCAAAGTGGCGCTGCTCACCATCGTCGCTGTTGTCGCTCTGGTGTTTGGCTATAATTTCCTGCGAGGCAGCAACTTGCTGTCGAACGACCGCACGTATTATGCCTCCTACCCCAACGCCGAAGGCCTAAACGTCGGCGCCGTGGTGCTGCTCAACGGCATCAAGGTGGGCCAGGTGAAAAACCTGGAGCTCATGCCCGAGCGCGGCAACATTGTGCGCGCCACCCTGGAGCTGGTGAAGGGCGTCACCGTGGGCGACTCCACCACCGCCGGCCTCAGCGGCTCGCTGCTGGGCTCCAAAACCATTACCCTCTTCCTGGGCAAAAACAGCAAGGAGTTCAGCGGCGGCGAAGAGCTGCGCACCAAGTCGGCCGTGAGCAGCATCGACGCCTTCCAAGCCAAGGCGCTGCCCGTGCTCGACACGGTGGGTGCCACTCTCTCGCACATCAACGGCTTCCTGAACAAAGACGCCCAAACCAACATCCAGAGCACGTTGCGCGGCGCCCGCGCCAGCACCGAAGCCCTGCAGGCGCTCATCGTGGCCAACCAGGCCAACATCAACCTCATCACCCGCAACCTGGCCCAGATGAGCACCGCCCTGAACAAGACCACCGGCAAGCTCGACAAGATTGCCGTGAACTTCTCGCAGCTGTCCGACTCGCTCAAAACCGCGCCCGTAGGCCCGGCCCTGCGCCGCCTCAACGCCACCCTGGCCGATGCCCAAACCACCGTGCAAAGCCTCAACACGGCCCTCAACGACCAGAGCGGCTCCATGGGTAAGCTCCTGCACGATTCCACGCTCTACAACAACCTGGCCGCCACCACCGCCAGTTCCAACGAGCTGCTCACCGACCTCAAGGCCAACCCCAAGCGCTACGTGCACTTCTCTGTCTTTGGCGGCGGCAAAGAAAAGAGCAAAGTAGAAACCACCAAAAAGCCCGACGGCAGCACCACTACCGAAGTGAAAGAAGTGAAAAAGGCGGATGCCACCCCGGCAATTAAGTAGCCGCGCTACTCTGCAATACCGTTCTGGTTTCGGCGTACTCTCCGTCGGACCCGTACCTTTGAAATCCGCCCCCGGGCGGATTTTTTTGCGCCCATTCCCACCCAAAATCCCACCGCTCTTTTTATGAACGTCGAGTTCAACCGCAACGAAGACCAACTCAAGCAACTCAGCTTCAACCTCACCCAAAAACTCCAGAAAGTGGCCCTCGGCGGCGGCCCGAAGCGCATCGAGGCCCACAAGGCCAAAGGCAAGCTCACCGCCCGCGAGCGGATTGAGTACCTGCTCGATAAAGGCGCGGCGCAGGTCGAAATCGGCGCGTTTGCGGGCGAGGGGATGTACAAGGAGGAAGGCGGTTGCCCCGGCGGCGGCGTGGTGGTGGTCATCGGCTACGTGGCCGGGCGGCAGTGCGTGGTAGTGGCCAACGACGCCACCGTGAAGGCCGGCGCCTGGTTTCCCATCACCGCCAAAAAGAACCTGCGGGCCCAGGAAATCAGCATCGAAAACAAGCTGCCGATTATCTACCTCGTCGACTCGGCGGGCGTGTACCTGCCCATGCAGGATGAGATTTTCCCGGATAAGGAGCATTTCGGCCGCATCTTCCGCAACAACGCGGTGATGAGCAGCATGGGCATCGTGCAGATTTCGGCCATTATGGGGCCGTGTGTGGCGGGCGGGGCGTATTTGCCCATTATGAGCGACGAGGCCATGATAGTGAACGGCACGGGCTCGGTGTTCCTGGCCGGCTCGTATCTGGTGAAGTCGGCTATCGGCGAAAGCATCGACAACGAGGCCTTGGGCGGCGCGAGCATGCACTCCGAAATCTCGGGCGTGACGGACTACAAGTTCGATACCGACGAGGAGTGCTTGGAGCACATCCGCAACATCTTCGACAAGATGGGCGGGCAGGCGTCGGCTGGTTTCAGCCGTGTGGCCCCGGCCAAACCGGCGCAGGACGAGCAGGAAATCTACGGCCTGCTGCCCGCCGACCGCGTGAAGCCCTACGACATGATGGACATCATCAACCGGCTGGTGGATAACTCGGAGTTTGAGCCCTACAAAGACCTGTACGGCCAGACGCTCATCTGCGGCTTGGCACGCATCGACGGCTGGGCGGTGGGCATCGTGGCCAACCAGCGCAAAATCGTGAAGAGCAAGAAAACCGGCATGCAAATGGGCGGCGTCATCTACTCCGACTCAGCCGATAAAGCGGCCCGCTTCATCATGAACTGCAACCAGAAGCGCATTCCGCTGGTGTTTCTGCACGATGTGTCGGGCTTCATGGTGGGCAGCCAGAGCGAGCAGGGCGGCATCATCAAGGACGGCGCCAAAATGGTGAATGCCATGAGCAATTCGGTGGTGCCCAAGTTCACGGTCATCGTGGGCAACAGCTACGGCGCCGGCAACTACGCCATGTGCGGCAAGGCCTACGACCCGCGCCTCATCGTGGCCTGGCCTACGGCCCAGCTCGCCGTCATGAGCGGTGCCGCCGCGGCCAACACGCTGCTGCAAATCCAAGTAGCCTCGCTCAAAGCCAAGGGCGAAGTCATCACCCCCGAAGCTGAAAAAGAACTGCTCGACCGCATCAAGGCCCGCTACGAGGAGCAGCTCTCGCCCTACTACGCCGCGGCCCGTCTCTGGGTCGACGCCGTGATTGACCCGCTGGAAACCCGCAAAGTCATTTCCGAAGGCATCGCGGCGGCCAACCACGCGCCGATTGAGAAGGCGTACAACGTGGGGGTTATTCAGGTGTGATGACCATAATTTTAGAAGAGGGCTATCAAACAAATTTGGGCGCGCTGCTGATTCCGCTCCGAAAGCAAATAGAAAGCCTGAACTGGCTAGTTACCAACCTGCAGTGTTGGACTCTGGGAGATTGGTCACCGCTGATTGATGCTTGGCAAACGCAGTCAGATAGTTCGGAATCATGCTATACCGTGGTGTCTGGAAAAGAATTGCATGACACGTTTGCTGGTCAAGCCATCCAAGTGGTGTGGGGCGTTTTCTGCGGAGTAGCTGGCGTTGTTCCAACTCTGACGCATGAAAAAGTGCCTTATGCTGACGGCAACCGGCGAATCTGGTCGGAGCCAGAGATGTTTCAGCTAGCAGGTTCCGAAATCGAAATAATAGCCTTCGACAGCTCCTTCACGCTATTAAATTTTCGGGATGAAGCGCTGGGGCGTCAGTTTTTGGCAGCATTCCCAGATGGCAGAATTATACAGAGCCCTGACGATATGCTGAAATCCTATCAGTAGCATGATGCAGGCCCTTTACCTTTTGGCCGGCTACAACGGCATAAATAAAACCGCCGCCATCGTCTACCGCTTAGCTTACCGCGGGCTTGTGAATGCCACTGAGAAAAGGCAATAACATCTCAATTCGCACCAATCCGCTCAGCTACCGTTTCAAAAAACGGCATGCGGTGCAGCGCCGCAAACTCCTGGATGTGGCTGCGCAGCCGGGTTTCTTCGGCCGCATCGTTGCCTATGGCGAAGTGCAGCTCCACCAGCCAGATGTGTACCTGGAAGTAGTCGAGCAACCAACTGTTGGTTTCCAGGTTGAAGAGGGAGTGCAGGTGTGGGGCGCGGGCGCTGATGAGCCCGGTGCGCAATTCGGCCACGGCCCGGAAAGCGCGCAGCAGCTGGTCGAACACATTGGTTTCGAGCCAGGCCAGCTCGGGAAATTCCTGGTTGGTGAATGCTAGCCAGTCGAGCAGCGCCGGAAACTGGCCGGTAAGAAATAGCGCCTCGGCCACGAAGAAGTGGTAGCCGGCCGGAAACAGGTTGTAGAACGCCGGCAGCGGCCCCTGGGGTACCACCGTGCGCGGCACGTCGCGGGCTTCCTGCCGCACCTGGGCCAGCAATGACGCCGGCACCACGCCGTCGGGCGCGTCGTGCCAGGCCGTCACGATTTCGGCAAAGGCCCGGCGGCCGCGGGGGAAGGCGTGCACCTCGGGCGGCACGGGCAAAGCGCGCACCACCGCTAGGCGGCGGCGCCAGGCCGGCTCGTCCTGGGCCAGAAATTCGGCCAGAAACAAGGCAGCGTGGCCAAACAGTTGGGCCTCGGGCGTGTGCTTATGCTGCAGGTAGACGGCCAGTACCTCCCCGAACGCGCCAGTGAGGTGGGCCAGGTCCACGAACGACTCCACGTAGAATTCCTGGCCAGCTGGGTGGGTAGCCAGCTGCAGGGCCAGGGGGGCTGCCGCACCGCCGGGGGCCGAAGGCCGCGTGATGCGCCCCAAAAAGTACCCCAACAGCAGCCGCTCGGGGTAGGCCAGCTGCTCCATGGCCAGCAGTTCGGGAATGTCGGTAGTGGCCGGGCTGCGGGCGGTAGACGGCTGCAAGGCGCGGCCCGACACCGATTGCCCGAAAGCCGCAAAATCGGCGTGGCCCGCGTAGCGCGCCAACGTGTCGAGGGTGTGAAGGTGATAGCCGCCGTCTTTTTCAACCAGTCCGAAGAAACGCCGCAGGGTGCTGGGACTAAGGCGCCGGCCAGCAGTGGCAGCGTTTTGCTGCAGTTCCAACTCCAGGGCGTCGCAGTGGCTGGGATAGCGCAGGGAATGGCCAAAGCGGGCCGCCACGGCCTCGCGTAGCGCGGCTTGCAGGGGAGGGGATAGGCGCGGCACGGTAGAGAGAAGGTTTATGCAAAGAAAAAGATTTTTTTGAACTTTGCGCTGCTTCGCGACGCCCCCGGATATTTGAAATCCTGTTCTATAAGCACCATTTTATGTCAAGTAAGTATTGCAAACACGGCCACCGGGTGCTGGGCGATACCTGTAGCCACTGTGCCCGGCGCATTCAGATATCCCTGATGGGCAGCAAAAACCCCACGCGCGCAGGTGCTGGCCCCAACGCTACCCTTACGGCCCTGCGCACTCTGAAAAGCCTGCTCGAGCAAGCCCATATCACCGAGGCGCAATACGACGAGCAGCGCAACCACATTCTGGCCAGCTTCTAGCCGCATTTACAGTGCCAAGAAAGCCCGTGCCAAATCAGGAACGGGCTTTTTGCTATTAACAAAAAATAAAGCTTGCAGGAAATAAATGCGTGCTTTACGTTTGCAGTGTACTAGATCAATAAGACACTAGAACGACAGCCTCATGGTCCGCATCCGTAACCTCCATTTCGGGTACTCTCGCAAACATCCACTTTTTCAAAACCTCAGCCTGACGCTGGAACAGGGCCACATCTATGGCCTGCTGGGCAAAAACGGAGCGGGCAAGTCCACCCTGCTCAAAAACATGGTGGGGCTGGCGTTTCCGCAGGCCGGCACGTGCGAGGTGCTGGGGCAGCCAGCGGCCAAGCGCCTGCCGGCCGTGCTGGCCGACCTGTTCTTCCTACCCGAAGAGGTGTACGTGCCGGGCGTGACGGCCGCGAAATTCGTGGCGCACACGGCGGGGTTCTACCCCGCGTTCGACCACGAGGCGCTGGCCCGGTACCTAGCCGAGTTTGAGGTGCCGGCGCAGGCCGTGCTGCCGTCGCTCTCGTTTGGGCAGCAGAAGAAATTCATGATTGCCTTTGCCCTGGCCGCCAACACCCGCCTGCTGGTGCTGGACGAGCCCACCAACGGCCTCGACATTCCCAGCAAGGCGCAGTTCCGCAAAATCGTGGCCTCGGCCCTCACCGAGGAGCGTTGCCTCATCATCTCCACCCACCAGGTGCGCGATTTGGAAAGCCTGATTGACACCGTGCTGGTGCTGCACGGCCGGCGCATTGTGCTCAACGCCGACCTGGGCGACCTAGCCGAGCGGCTGACCTTCGCCACGGTGCCGGAGGCCGACGCCACGGCCCTCTACGCCGAAGAATCGGTGCGCGGCGCCCAGGTCATCCGGCCCAACCGCAGCGGCGTGCCGGGCCGCGTCGACCTGGAATTACTATTCAATGCCTTGGTGAGCGAAGCGCCCGCGCTGACGCACCATTTATCAACCCAACCTTCTGCTCATGAGCCAGTTCTTTAGTATTTCGCGTTTTGGGCGCTTATTCAGTAAGCACACGGCCGAGCACGGGCGCGGCTACCTACTGGCCACGGGGGTGGTGCTGGGGCTGCTAGCCCTCTGGCTGGCCACTTCGGTGAACGGGTCGGCGGTAGAACCACTGCCCGTGGGCAATCAGATTGGCGCCTTCGTTACGGGGCTGCTTCTGGTGGGGCTGCTGTTCACGAGCAGCGTGTTTGCGCCGTTGGGCGACAAGCGGCAGGCCACGGCGGCGCTCATGCTGCCGGCTTCGACGTGGGAAAAATTCCTGGTGGGCTGGTGCTATGTGCTGCCCGTGTTTCTGACGGTGTACGTGAGCGGTTTCTTCCTCGTGGATGCCCTCGTGCTGCACTTTGCTGCCGGGCCGGGCAAAATCGCGAAGCTGCTGCCGCTGTTTTCGCAGGAAAGCAAGCTCTACTACATCTTGGTGGGCTACGCAGTGCTGAGCTCGGGTTTCTTGTGGGGCAGCATCTTTTTTCAAAAGCAGCACTTCGTGCGCACGGCTTTTGCCGGGCTGCTGGGCGCCGTGGCGCTTGTGCTGGCCAATACAATGCTGGCGAAAATTCTGCTGAAACCATCGTTGGACATGGTAATGCCGTTTTCGAACGTCACCTTTCAGGAGGGCCAGAAATGGTATTCCGTCAGCGTAGCGCCAGCCTACAATGGCTGGGTGCAATGGGTAATGCTGGGCCTGATGCTGCTGGCCTGGGCAGGCGCTTTTGCTCGATTGAAAGAGAAAGAGATTTAATCGCGAGGCATCAAAATCATGGATTTTAAAGAAAATGAAGCCATTTACCTGCAAATAGCCGGGTACGTGAGCGAGCTGATACTGCGGGGCAAGTGGCCGCCCGACAGCAAGATTCCGTCGGTGCGCGAGCTAGCCGGCGACCTGCAGGTGAACCCCAACACAGTGATGCGCACCTACGAGCTGCTGCAAAGCCAGGAAGTGCTGTATAACAAGCGGGGCATCGGCTTTTTTGTGGCCCCCGCGGCCGTGCAGCAAGTGCAGGCCGCCCGCCGCGAGCGGTTTCTGACGCAGGAATTGCCGGAGGTGTTTGGCACCATGCTGCTGCTCGGCATTGAACTGCCCGAGGTGCAACGCCGCTACGAAGAGTTCAAACACGCGCAACTACACCCCATTTCCCATGAAAACCAGTAACCAGTTATTTGCGGCGGGTGTGACGCTCTTGCTCGGCTCGCTTCTGACCTACAACCTGGCCCTGAGCGCCGAATACCGCACCGGCCACTACAAAAAGCCGTTTTACGGCTATACGGCGCTGCCCCTGACCAATTTTAGCGAAGTGGCCGTGCCCACGGCCACGCGCTTCAGCATCAAGGTGGTGCGCGGGCCCTATGCCGTGCACCTCAACGAAGGTGCCGCCAAGTACGTGCGCATCAGCCAGCAGGGCCAGCGCCTGACGGTGGCCCTGGCTTATCCCGACAAAGAAGAAGACCTGGGCAACCGCGAAACGGTCATCATCTCCTGCCCGGAGCTGCGGCGCTTCACCGCCGCTGTCCCTGCCACCGTGGCCGGCCGGCGCAAGGGAGCGGGCGGCCATGTGGTGCTGGAGAACCTGCTGCAGGACAGCCTGGCGGTGGATGCCGCGTCGGGGGTATCGGTGCAGGTGGTGGGCAGTGAGTTGGCGTATTTGCGGGTAAATGCGGCCAGCGGTACTGAACTTGGCCTCGAAAAAAACAACCGCATTCGGTCCGCGGACGTGGCCGTCGGCGACCGGGGCGTGCTCAATCAGGCGTGCGGCATCGAACATCCGCGCTACCGGTTTGCCGCCACGGCAACCGCGCATTTCGAAGGCGAGGCCGCGCAGGGGCTGGGCCCAACCGCGTCACGGTAGCCCCTGCGGCAGCGCCGTGCAACTGCCGCGTAAGTAGAGTGGGGTGTACCGCATTTAATTGACAAAAGGCCCGGCTCCCTCGCCGGGCCTTTTGTTTTTGCGTACAGCCAATGTCATAGCGCCGAAATCCATGCCGAAGAAATCCGTAGCTGAAATCATTGTTGATACCCTGCAGGCCGCCGGCGTCCGGCGCGTGTTTGGCGTGGTGGGCGACTCGCTCAATGGCATCACCGACACCATCCGGACCCGCGAGGGCATCGAGTTCATTGCCGTACGGCACGAGGAGGGAGGCGCCTTCGCGGCCGGCGCCGAAGCCCACCTCACCGGCGACCTAGCAGTGTGCGCCGGCTCCTGTGGGCCGGGCAATACCCACCTCATCAACGGCCTCTTCGACTGCCACCGCAGCCGCGTGCCGGTGCTGGCCCTGGCCGCCCAGATTCCGAGCGTGGAAATCGGCACCGGCTACTTTCAGGAAACGCACCCGGAGCGCATTTTCAAAGAGTGCAGCCATTTCTGCGAGTTGATTTCGACGCCGGAGCAGGCCGTGCGCACCATCGAAAGTGCCGTGGCGGCCGCCCTGGGCCAGCGTGGCGTGGCCGTGGTGGTGCTGCCCGGCGACGTGGCCTACCTCGAAACCGACGCGCCCGAGGTGCGCCTGCCCACCCTGGGCCACCACAGCACGGCCCGTCCCGCCGAGGCCGACATTCGACAAGCAGCGACGTTGCTGAATGCCGGCGAAAAAGTGGCCATTCTGGCCGGCATTGGCTGTGCGGGGGCGCACGCCGAGCTGCTGCTGGCGGCCGAGGCCCTGAAAGCGCCGGTGGTGCAGTCGTTGCGCGGCAAAGAGTTTGTGGAGCCCAACAACCCCTACGCCGTGGGCCTGACCGGCCTGCTGGGCATGCCCGCCGGCTACCACGCCCTCATGGACGCCGACACCATTCTGATGCTGGGCACCGACTTTCCCTACCGCCAGTTCTTCCCCGAAGATGCCCGGGTGGTGCAGGTCGACACCCGCCCCGAGCACATTGGCCGCCGCACCCGCGTGGAGATTGGCTTGGTGGGCGACGTGGCCGAAACCCTGCGTGCCCTGCTGCCGCACCTCACGCCGCGCGCCGATTCGGCACACTTGGAAGAAGCCCAGCAGCGCCACCGCGACGACCGCGCCCACCTTGCCGAACTGGCCACCGGCGAGGCCGGCGACACCAGCCTGCACCCGCAGCACGTGGCCCGCTTGCTGGATGAGCTGGCCGCCGAAAACGCCATTTTCACCTGCGACGTGGGCACGCCCACCATCTGGGCGGCCCGCTACCTGAGCATGAACGGCCAGCGCCGCCTCATCGGCTCCTTCGTGCACGGCAGCATGGCCAATGCGGTGTCGCAGGCCTACGGCGCGGCGTTGGTGGAGCCCGGCCGGCAGGTAATTGCCCTGTGCGGCGACGGCGGCGTGGCCATGCTGCTGAGCGAACTGCTGACCATTCGCCAGCACAAAATCCCCGTCAAAATCATCGTGTTTAACAACTCGGCCCTCAGCTTCGTGGAGCTGGAAATGAAAGCCGCCGGCCTGCTCGACTACGGTACCGCGCTCGATAACCCCGATTTTGGGGCCGTGGCCGAAGCGGCCGGTCTGAAAGGCTACCGCGTGCAGGACCCCGGCCAGCTTGAAGGCGTGCTGCGCGAGGCCCTGGCCCACGACGGGCCGGCGCTGGTCGACGCCGTGGTGAAGCGCCAGGAGCTGAGCATGCCGCCGAGCATCGACCGGAAGCAGGCGCAGGGCTTCGGGCTGTACGCGGTGCGGGCCCTGATGAACGGCCGCGGCAGCGAGCTGCTGGAGCTGGCCAAAACGAACTTGTTCCGCTAGCGGTTGTGTTGCAGAAATTCGCCCGGTTTGGCCCACCAACCCGCTTTTGAGCGTTAATTTGCCTTGCCGTGCCTTCTTCTGCAATGACCAACAAAGAAATTAAAGCCCTCATTTCGCTGCTCGACGACCCGGAAATCGCGCCCCAGATTCAGGACAAAATCCAGAACCTCGGCGAGAGCATCATTCCGTTTCTGGAAGAGTCGTGGGAAGAAACCCTCGACGGGCAGCAGCAGCAGCGGCTAGAGGATTTGATTCACCACCTGCAATTTGAGGGGCTGCAGCAGCGCCTGAAGGTGTGGCGCGAAGCCGGCGCCACCGACCTGCTGGAAGGCATGTGGCTGCTGAACACGTATCAATATCCCGATGCCGACCTGCAGGCCCTGAACCGCGCCATCGAGCAGCTCCGCTTCGAGGCCTGGACGGCCCTGCGCCCCGACATGCACCCCGCCGACCAGGTGCAAACCCTGAACTACATCATGTTCCGGGTGCACAAGTTCGCGGCCAACACCCAGCACTTTCACTCGCCGGCCAATTCCATGCTGCAGCGCGTGATTGAAACCAAGCGCGGCAACCCGCTCACGCTGTGCGTGATTTACCTGCTGGTGGCCCAGCGGCTCAACCTGCCGGTGTTTGGCGTGAACCTGCCCAACCTGTTCGTGCTCACCTTCCGCCCCGAACTCAAGGGCGCCGAGCCGTTCTACATCAACTGCTACAACCGCGGCCTCGTGCTCTCGCGCACCGACATCGAGCACTACGTGAGCCAGCTCAACATCTCCTCCAACCCGATGTTCTACGAGCCCTGCTCCAACATCGACATCGTGCGCCGCGCCCTGCGCAACCTGCAAATGAGCTTCGAGAAGCTGCAGGAACCCGTGAAAGCCGCCGAAGTGGCCGTGCTGCTGAGCATTCTGGAGTAGCAGCCAGACGTCTTGTCATTGCGAGCGCAGCGACGCAATCCGTCCTGTTCTCAGCGATAAGCCTAACTATGTGACAAACTCAAATAAAAGCCCCGGCACTGCGCAGTGCCGGGGCTTTTCACGTCTTAAAAGTGTCTGGTTTTGACAGGACGGATTGCTTCGTCGTGCCTTCTCGCAATGACAGGCGGCGCGGATGGCCCTCCCTTACCGCTTAATCAGGCAGCCAGCGGCGCGCTTGTCTTCCACGCCGGCGGGACGGCCGGCCAGCACGTTGTCGAGCACTTGTTTGAGGTAATACTGTTGCACGCTGCTGGCCACCTGGGGGTTGTCGTCGATGGCGCCGCGGTAGCGGATGGCGAAGCCGCCGGCCACCGGTTGCAGCACCACGGCCTCGGCGGTTTTGCTCACGCCGAGCAGGCTGGCCACTTGCTGGCTGGCGTCGGTGAGGGTGGGCAGCTCCACTTCGCCGGGCGCGGCGGTGCCGGGCGCGTCGAGGTTGATGGGCACGTTGATGAACAGAAACTGCACGCCCCGGCTGCGGTAGCTGCTGCTGAGCGAGGCCAGCCGTTCCTGGTAGAGGCGCGAAAAGGCACAGGCCGGGTTTAGAAATACCACCACCACGGCCTTGTCGTTGGCATAGCTCTTGAGGGACACGTCGGCGTTGGCGGCGGTTTTGAGGGTGAAATCGGCCACAGTGGGGCCGGTTTGGGCACGGGCCACGCCCACGGCCAGCGTCACGGCCAGCAGGGCCACGGCAGCGAGTATAGAAATTCGGCGGAAAGACATGGCAAACGGGTTAACGAAATCAAATGTAAGGGCCGGGGCCTACGCCGGCGACTCGTGGCAATACGTGAGCACGTAGCCCGGCGACGGTTGGGAATAGCAAATGCAGTGCCGCGTCTCAAAGTCGCTCAGTACCAGCGTAGCGGGGATGTGGCCGGCTGCGCGCGGCTCGAATTCGCCCAGCAAAAGCTGCGTTTTAAAAATGATGCCCCGCTGCGCGGCCAGCTTGTAGAGCGTCTCTTTGGCGCTCCAGAGCAGGGTGTAGTGGGTGCTGGCCTCGGCCGCAGTGGTGCAGGCGGCCTGGGCGGCGGCCCATTCGGCCGGGGCGAGGAATTTGCTGGCCAGCCGCTGGGCTTTGTCGCGAATTTCTTCGATGTCGACGCCCGCCCGGCCGCCCCGGGCCAGAATGGCGGCCACCCAGGCGCCCGAATGCGAGAGCGAAACGGTCAACTCGGCGCCGGGGCCGTCCAGCCAGGGCCGGCCGGTTGGGTCGTTGTGCACTTGCACTGCGGCGGCCACCGCCGGGGCGGCTTCGGCCAGCAGCCGGTGTATCAGCACCCGGCCGCCGAGCCATTGGGCCTGGCGCTTGCCGTCGGCGGTGGCGGGCAGCAGGGCGCGGTACGCCTCGGCCCGGGGCAGCAGCGGCCACAGGTCGGCGGGCGTTTCGCTGAGGC
This sequence comes from Hymenobacter armeniacus, assembly GCF_014699055.1. Lineage (GTDB taxonomy): Bacteria > Bacteroidota > Bacteroidia > Cytophagales > Hymenobacteraceae > Hymenobacter > Hymenobacter armeniacus. The sequence continues at coordinate 375,757 of NZ_JACXAC010000006.1, read as the reverse complement.
GCCACAGGCCCAGCAAGACGGTAGGGGAGAGGCGCTGGAGAGAGTGCAGGGGCATGGTGAGGAGAGGAGGCAAGGACGACGGAGCGGCCCTACTTCCAAACAAAGCTACCTTTGCAGGGCCCGTATGTCAGAAATTTTCCGTCCCCCCGTTGCCAAAATAGCCACCCTGGCCGGCCACCGCGACGCGGTGTACGCCCTCACGTTGGGCGGCGGCAGCACCATCTACTCGGGCAGCGCCGATGGCATGGTGGTGGCCTGGGACGCCGCCGAGCCCACGCGCGACGGCGAACTGCTGGCCCGCGTCGAAAACTCGGTGTACGCCCTGCGCCACCTGCCGCACCTCAACATGCTGGTGCTGGGGCACAATTTCCAAGGCATTCAGGCCATCGACCTGGCCGGGCGCAAGCTGGCGCACGCCACGGCCCTGCCCCCGGTGGCCATCTTCGAAATCGTGGTTTCGGAAAGCCGGCAGCGCCTATACGTGGCCCTCGGCGACGGCACGCTGGCCGTGCTGGCCCTGCCCGACTTTCGGCTGGGAAAACTCCTGCGCCTCGCCGACAAAAGCCTGCGCTGCCTGGCCCTACACGAAGGCCGCGGCGAGCTGGCCGTGGGCAGTTCCGATGCGCTCACCCGCATTCTGGACCTGGACTCGCTGGAAACCAAATTCACCCTGGGCGAAAGCACCAATTCGGTGTTTTCGGTGGCGTACTCGCCCGATGGCGCGCGGCTGCTCACGGCCGGGCGCGACGCCCAGATTCGCACCTGGGACGTGGCCGCCGGCTACGCGCTGGCCGGCACCGTGCCCGCCCACATGTACACCATCAACCACCTGGCCTTTAGCCCGGATGGCCAATTTCTGGCCTCCTGTAGCCTCGACAAGAGCATCAAGCTCTGGGACGCGGCCACCCTGACGCTGCTGCGCGTGCTCGACCGGGTGAGGTCGGCCGGGCACGGCACGTCGGTGAACCGGCTGGTTTGGCCGGGCAACCAAAACCGGCTAGTTTCGTGTAGCGACGACCGCAGCTTGGCGGTTTGGCAATTGGCAGTTGGCAGTTATCAGTGAACAGTTAGCAGAAAACCTGCTTCGCGTTCACGTTATTCTTCTGAATTGTTAACTGCTCACTGATAACTGTTAACTGAAAAATGAAAATCACCGCCCTCGATATCCGCCAGAAAACGTTTGAAAAATCCTTTCGCGGGGTTGACAAGGACGAGGTGCAAGCCTTCTTGAACACCATCTCGCAGCAGTGGGAGCGAATGGGCGACGAAAACCGCGAGCTGCGCCTCAAGCTGGAGCACGCCCAGCAGGACGTGCAGAAGATGCGCGAAGTAGAAAGCAGCCTCTACCGCACTCTGAAAACGGCCGAGGACACCAGCAACAACATCACCGAACAAGCCCAGCGCGACGCCGACCTCCGCATCCGCGAAGCCCAGTTTCAGGCCGAAACCATCCTCAACGACGCCCGCCAGCGGGCCCGCACAATAGTGGACGAGGCCTACCAGCAGGCCGAAAAAACGGTGGCCGACATGCAGCGCGAAGTGGGCGGCCTGGGCCAGGAGTGCCAGCGCCTGGAGCAGCAGCTCGACACCCTGGTGCGCGACCTGCACCACCTGGCTTCCGATGCCCTTGATAAGGTGGAAAAGGCCCGCAACCGGCCCAAGGGCGGCACGGCGGCCATCCTTTCCCGCGCCGCGCGCGTACACGTGGAGCGGCCCAAAGAACCGGCCGCCGACGCCACTCCTGAGCCCACGCCCGCCATGCAAGTCACTTCCGCCTCCTCCGTTTCTTCCGCTGCTGCCGTAGCTGCGGCCACGCCAGCCGCCTTCGCGCCCAACGCCCGCAGCCGCTCCCAGGAGCAGCTGGAGCAGGCTGCCCAGCCCACCGGCTACAACCCCAAGCCCGGCCAGCAGCCCGACCCGGGCACGGCCCCGCATCCCGACATTGAGCGCCCCAACGCGCCCGCCGAAAACCCCGGCATTTCGCCTGCACCCAACATCGAGCAGCCCGCGCCCTCGCAGGTGCCCCAGCCCGGCGCCCCGCGCGTGGAACCCACCGCCCCCGACATTCGTCCCGTTGGCCCCGACCGGCCCGAAATCACCCAGCCCCAGCCCATGACGCACCCCGGCATGGCCGCGGCTGCCCCCGCCACCGCCGAAGCCCCTGTAACGGCCGAAGCTGCGGTGGCAGAAAAGTCTTTCTTCGACGAAATCTAGCCTGCTACTTGGCCGCGCCGAAGTTCGTTTTGCGCGAGGTTTTCGGATGTAGTATTGCTGAGGTTTGCTGAACAGCCCGTCCGAAAGGACGGGCTTTCTTTTTTGTGGCGGACCTTTGCCGTGCCGCATGGCTGATTTGCCTGCGGCGCGGTACCTCACCCCACCACCACACCCCTCATCACATGGGCCAGATTGCACTTGAAGGCATGGAGTTCTTTGCCTTCCACGGGTACTACGACGAGGAGCAGAAAATCGGCAATAAGTACGGCGTCGACCTCTACATCAGCACCAACCTGCTGGCGGCCGGCGCTTCCGACAAGCTGCAGCAAACCGTGAACTACGAAGTGCTTTACCGCCTGGTGGCCGAAGAAATGCGGGCCCCCGCCCGGCTGCTGGAACACGTAGCCCACCGCGTGCTCGACCGCATCATGGCCGAGCTGCCGCACGTGCGCAAAGTGAAGGTGAGCGTGAGCAAGTTTAACCCGCCGTTGGGCGGCATTTGCCACCGCGCCCGCGTCACGCTGGCCAAGCGGCGCCCGGCAGCCGGCCCGGCCGAATAGCCACAGGGCGCATTGCTCGTACTCAGTTTGCCCCCTAAAGATGAAAAAAATTAACGTCTTGTTTTATAAGGCGTTAATAGTATTTTGGGTTGTTGTACGAATTATTTCGTAGGTATTGCTTGCAACTACGAAGCTATTCGTAACACCTTTGCTTTATCCTACGAAATAATTCGTAGTAACCTCACGTTTCAGCAGCATGAGCAAAGCCCCGCCCCCCAAACCTACGGATTCCGAACTGGAAATCCTGCACGTGCTCTGGCAGCACGGGCCCGCCACCGTGCGCGCCATCAACGACAGCCTCAGCCAGCGCCGCCAGGCGGAAGTGGGCTACACCACCACGCTCAAAATCCTGCAGCTGATGCTGGAAAAAGGCTTGGTGCGGCGCGACGACGCCGACCGCAGCCACGTGTACCGGGCCGCGGTGCGCGAGCAGGAAACCCAGGGCTTGCTCCTCGATAAGTTCGTGGACGCGGCCTTTGGCGGCTCGGCCCTGAAGCTGGTGATGCAGGCCCTGGGCAGCCGCCAGACGTCGGCCGACGAACTGGCTCAGATTCGCCGCCTGCTCAACGACATTGAAATCCAAAATTCCACCCCTAACCCCGACGACGATGACCGCGCTTGAGAATTTCGTTTCGCCCGCGCTGACGCGGGCCTTGGGCTGGACGCTGCTGCACTCGCTGTGGCAGGGGGCGCTGGTGGCGGCCGTGCTGGCCGGCGCGCTCCTGCTGCTGCGCCGCCAGCGGGCCGAGGTGCGCTACGCGGCCTCGGCCGGAGCCTTGGGCATGATGGTGGCGCTGGCCGGCATCACGTTTGGGCTGTATTTCCGGGCCGATTCGGTGAAGGGCGAAAAGGGCTGGCCCGCCGCGGTGCAGGTTTCGCAGTTGCCCTTGCGGCAGGCAGAAGCCCCAACCTGGGTAAGCGCAGCCACGGCTGCTCCACGGCCGATTGTGGAAGCCGGCGCCCGCAGCACGGCGCCCGCGGCCGGCCCACAGGCGGCCGCAGATGTGGCCCCGGCGGTTTCGGCGAATTGGCTGCTGGCTGGGCTGCGCTATTTTGACAAGCACCTGCCGCTGCTGGTGGTGGGCTGGCTGCTGGGCCTGCTGGCCATGAGCCTGCGCATGCTGGGCGGCCTGCTGTATGTGCAGCGCCTGAAGCGCTACCGGGTGCGGGCCGTGAGCGCGGCCTGGCACGAGCGGCTGGCCGCCATTTCGGCCCGTAGCGGCCTGCGGCGGCCGGTGGCGCTGCTAGAATCGGCGCTGGTGCAGGTGCCGCTGGTGGTGGGCCACGTGCGCCCCGTGATACTGCTGCCGCTGGGTGCGGTGGCGGGCCTGTCGGTGGCGCATTTGGAAGCCATTCTGGCCCATGAGCTGGCGCACGTGCTGCGCCGCGACTACCTCGTGAACCTGTTGCAAACGGTGGCCGAAGCGCTGTTTTTCTACCACCCGGCGGTGTGGTTTATGGGCAGGTGCGTGCGCACTGAGCGCGAAAACTGCTGCGACGACGCGGCCACGGCCCTGTGCGGCGGCGATTCGCTGCGGCTGGCCCGCGCCCTCACGGCCCTGGCCGAATGGAGCCAGAGCGCCGTGGTGCCCACCGCGCCGCGCCTGGCGCTGGCGGCCATGAGCGGCCGGGGCGCCCTGCTCAACCGGGTGCGCCGCCTGGTGCAGCGCCGCCCGGCCGCGCCCACGTTGGCCGAGGGCTTCATGGCCGGGGCACTGGTGCTGGGTGGCCTGGGGCTGCTGGGCAGCAGCGTGGCCCTGGCCGGCCCATTGGCCCGGCCCGCCGCTTCGGTGGCCGATTGGCAGACCGGCCCCGCCGCGCCCCGAGCCGCCGCCGCCGACACCACCAAGCGCGTGAAAAACACCGCTACCACGACAACGACCACCACGGCCACCGTGAACCAGCCGACGGAGGAGCGCCGCGAAATCACCGTGAACCGGAACGTCGACGCTTCCGACCAGGACCGGCCGCGGCCCCGCCGCCGGGACCGCCGCGCCAGCCGCAGCCTGCCGCCCTTCGCCCCGCTGCCGTACGTTGGCAATCCCGGCACGGTGGTCATCACCAAAGACAAAAAAGGCCGGGTGACCGACCTCGTGGTGAACGGCCAGCGCATCGAAACCGAAACCGGCAAGAGCAAACTCAAAATCAAGGCCAAGCAGGACCGCGACGGCCAGGACCAGTTGGTGCAGATTGTGCCGATGCCGACGGCGCCCGACGCGCGGGTCTTCGTGTACCGCAGCGACGCCGATGCCCAGCGGCGGCTGTTCGAGCGCAGCGCCGGGGCCGGCGAAACCTTTCGGTACCAGATGCAGGAACTGGAGCCCCTGCGCAACCAGTCGTTTCAGCCGCTGACGCTGAACGGCAGCCGGAGCTTCCAGCGGTTGAAGCTGGCCCCCGGCGGCTCGCTGAGCCGCGTCTACCGCCTGCAGCCGGGCACGGCGCAGGGCCCGCTGCAAGACGGCGAGGGCCAGCGCGAAGCCCTGCGCAGCGCCGAGCGCGCCCTGCGCGACGCCAGCACCGCCAAGGGCCTGAGCGCCGAGCAGCGCAAGCGCATCAACCAGGGCCTGAGCAAGGTGCAGGCCCAGCTCCGGCAGCTCGACGAGGCTTCTTCGACCCGCCGCCTGCGCCTGAGCGGGGCCGACGACCAGGAGATGGCCCAGCAGCTGCGTGACCGCGAGCAGGAGCTGCAGGACCAGCAAATGGCCTTGGTGGACCGGCAACGGGAAAAGCATGACCGGCAGCAGGAGATACTCGACCGCCAGGAAGACGAGCGGGTGCGCCGCGAGGAAGCGCGCGAGCGCATTTGGGAAGAAAAAAGGGAGCGCGCTGACCGGGAACGGGAGCGGGCCGACCGCCGCCGCGAGCAGGACGACGCCCTGGTGGACCAGCTGCTGAAAGATGGCCTGATTAAGGACCGGGAAAATTTTCAGCTTCGGCTCACGGCCAGCAGCCTCACCGTGAACGGCAAAGAGCAGCCGCAAAAGGTGTTTCAGAAATACCTGAAGCTGTACGAAGCCACCCACCCCGGCCGCAAAATGGGCCCCACCGGGTCGATGACCATCAACCGCAACGGCAGCCAGTCGACGTTCCGCGACAGCGACGGCTCGCGGCCACCCCGGCCGCCGCGCCCGCCCCGCGCGCCGCAGGCCCCCGGCGCGATGATGGCGCCGCCGGCTCCGATGGCGCCGCCGGCACCCATGTCGCCCCCGCCGCCGCCCCCGCCGCCCCGCGTCGATTCGGAGGCGTTGCGAAGCGAGCTGCGCAAAGACGGCCTGATTGGCGCCGACGACAAGAGTTTCCAGCTGCAGCTCAACGCGTCGGGCCTCACGGTGAACGGCAAAAAGCAGCCGGACGACGTGGCCGCCAAGTACCGCAAGCTGATGGGCGCCCGCGAAGGCAGCAACTACAACATGGGCATTTCGCTTGACTAAGTAGCTCAGGGCTATTTAGACGCAACAAGGGCCGGCTTCCCGCGGGGAAGCCGGCCCTTGTTGCGTCCGAGCCGGGCCGAAGCTCAAGGAGCAACATTTTCTGCGCTACAAGCAACTATTTGGCCCTGGCGGCATCTGTTGGCCTCTTCGCAAGTATTTTTTTTAGAGAAACGGGTTTATGTGCCGCTTTTTATTGGTGTTTTGGGGAATGATGTTGGGAATGGGCGTAGCCCGGGGACAGGCCCCCGCCGCGCCGGCTGCCAGTGGGGCGACAGCCCCTGCCCCCAAACGCCAGCTGCAGGCCGTGCGCATCAGCGCGGCGCCCAAGCTCGACGGCGTGCTCGACGAGGCCGTGTGGCAGTCGGCGCCCGTGGCCACGCAGTTTACCGAGCTGGAGCCCACGCCGGGCCGCCCCGAAAAATACCCCACCGAGGTGCGCGTGCTCTACGACGACAACGCCATTTACGTGGGCGCCACGATGCACGACATGGCGCAGGACTCGATTTTGCGCGAGCTCAGCAACCGCGACAACATCGGCAATTCGGACTGGTTCGGGGTGTTTGTGGATACGTATAACGACCACCTCAACGGCTACGAGTTCATCGTGACGTCGGGCGGGGTGCAGGTTGACATGCGCCAGTCGCCGGCCAACGGCGAAGACGGCAGCTGGAACGCCGTGTGGGACTCGCGCACGGCCCTGCACGGCACCGACTGGGTGGCCGAGCTGCGCATTCCGTACTCCGCCATTCGCTTCAGCAAAGCCCCGGAGCAGGTGTGGGGGCTCAACTTTGGGCGGCAGCGGCGGGCCAGCCGGCAGAAGTTTTTCTGGAACGAAGTGAAGCCGCAGGTGAGTGGCTTCGTGAACCAGTGGGGCGAGCTGACCGGGCTGAAGGACCTCAAGCCGCCGCTGCGCCTCTCGCTCACGCCTTACGTGAGCACCTACCTCAACCATTACCCCTTCAACGAACAGGGCAAGCAGAACACTACCACCAGCTTCAACGGCGGCGCCGACGTGAAGTGGGGCATCAACGAGAGCTTCACACTCGATGCCACGCTGGTGCCGGACTTCGGGCAGGTGCAGAGCGACAACCAAGTGCTCAACCTCTCGCCCTTCGAAGTGCAATACAACGAAAACCGGGCGTTTTTCACCGAAGGCACCGAGCTGTTTAACAAAGGCAACCTGTTTTATTCCCGAAGGGTGGGGGCCACGCCCATTGGCTTTGGCGGCGTGAGCGGGCAATTGCGCACCGGTGCCCGGCAGTTCGACGGCAGCCGCACGGGCGGCGAATTCGTTGTGCAGAACCCGGGCGTGACGCGCCTGCTCAATGCCACCAAGGTATCGGGCCGTACCAGCAAGGGGCTGGGCATTGGGGTGTTCAACGCCATCAGCAACGACGTGTACGCCACGGTGCAGGACAGCACCAGCGGCGCCCGCCGCGACGTGCTGACCCAGCCGTTTTCGAACTACAACATTGTGGTGCTCGACCAGAGCCTGAAGAACAACTCCTACGTCTCGCTCATCAACACCAACGTGACGCGCGCCGGCCAGACCTACGACGCCAACGTGACCAGTGCCCTGTTTCGCCTTGCCAACCAGAAGAATACCTACGCCGTGAACGGAGGCGTGGTGTATTCGAACCGCCGCGGCCAGGTATTCGGCCGCAACGAGGAAGTAGCTGACCGCGACGGCTACAAATACTACGTGGGCTTCAACAAAATCTCGGGCAACTTCACCTGGGGCGCCGACCACGGCATCGAGTCGCACAGTTACAACCCCAACGACCTGGGCCTGCTCTTCGGCAACAACAACATCTCGCAGAGCCTCTACGCCAACTACCGCATCTACAAGCCGTTTTGGAAGGTGAACCGGCTGAACACCTACGCCAACCTGAGCTACTCGCTGCTGGAGCGCCCCGCGCTGTATCAGGACCTGGGATTTTACGCGGGCGGCAACACCACGTTTACCAAGAATTTTCTCAGCGTGGGGGTCGATTTTTCGGCCATCCCTACCACCCGCGACTACTACGACCCGCGCCGTGCGCCGCTGGGCCGCTACTACGTGCGCAAGCCGGCCAACACCGGCCTGAGCGGCTTCATCTCGTCCGACTATCGCAAGAAATTCGCCTACGACATCAGCGGCGGCGTGCGGCTGTTTGCCGCCGACGGCGACCGCACCGGCCGCTACTCCATGTCGCTCACGCTGAGCCCGCGCTACCGCGTGAGCAACCAGCTCAGCTTCATCTACGCGCTGAGCATGGAGCGCAACCAGAACCAGATTGGCTACGCCGGCGGCCTCGACGGCAGCCTGCCCTACGACAACGGCTTCCTCACCAGCTTCGGCGGCGCCGATGCCGACGTGCTGCTGGGCCGCCGCCACGTCACCACCTTCACCAACACGGCCTCCGGCACCTACACCTTCACCAACCGCATGTCGTTCAACATCCGGCTGCGGCACTACGTGAGCAACGTGCACTACCGCGACTTCACGCGCCTGCATCCCGATGGTGTCGAAACGGCCGAGCCCGCCTACCAGCGCAACCGCGACAACACCTTCAACGCCTTCAACATCGACGCCGTGTACTCGTGGTGGTTTGCGCCGGGCTCGCAGGTGAGCATCGTCTGGAAAAACGCCAGCGCGTCTTTCTTCGAAGCCAACGCCGCCACGCCGCTCTACTTCGACAACCTGAGCAACACCATCAACACGCCGCACAACAACAACGTGTCGGTGAAGGTGCTGTATTACCTCGACTACCTGGCCCTGCGGCCCCGGCGCGGGTAAGCCGCGGGCGGAGGCGCGGGGTAGCTCCGGCAGTGCAGGGCGTTATTTCAGCGTCGTCATTTTATCCGCCAGCTTCACGGCTTCGTAGAGGTTCACGATGCCGCCGGTGCGCGAGAGCGTGGCAAAATCGACCAGCTGCTTGGTGCCGGGCCTGTACACCTGCGTGTGGTACGGCACCGCCGATTGCAGGATAATCTGCTTGAGCTGCAGGGCCGTGAGCTGCGGAAAGTAGGCCTTGAGCACCGCCGCCACCCCAGCCACCACCGGCGCCGCCATGCTCGTGCCGCTGAACGTGGAGTAGGTGTTGGCCGGGGTGGCGGAGTAGATGTCCACGCCCGGCGCAAACAAATCCACCGTCTGCTGGCCATAGTTGGAGAACGTGGCCGTCAGGGCCGGGGTATTGAGGCGGCTGCTGGCGCCCACGGTCAACTGGTTCGGAATGTCCTGGCCGTTGAGGTAGCGGTAGGAGGGGAAGTTCTGCTCCTTGTCGGTGTTGAGGCTGCTGTTGCCGGCGGCGTGCACCAGCAGCACGCCCTTCTGGTCGGCGTACTGCATGGCCGCGTCCACCAGCTCCTTGTTCGGCGAAAAGTCTTTGCCGAAGCTCATGCTGATAATCTGGGCGCCGTTGTCGACGGCGTAGCGAATGGCGTTGGCCACGTCCTTGTCGCGCTCGTCGCCGCTGGGCGTGGAGCGCACGCTCATGATGCGCACCGTGGCCGGAGCCACGCCGTCGGCCCCGAGCTGGTTGCCGCGCACCCCCGCAATGATGCCCGCGCAGTGCGTGCCGTGGCTGGCGTCGGGCCCCTGCGAGTCGGGGTTGCCGTAGCCGGTTTCGGTGAGGTTGGTCACGTCGTCGCCCACCAGCGGGCGCGGGTTGTAGGCGGGGTTGAGGCTTTTTTCGACGCGGTTGCGCGAGCGGTTTAGGGCCTCTTCCAGCGCCTTCAGCTCCTCGTCGGTGCTGCCGAAATGGGTGCGGCGCAGGTACGCGTACAACGACTTGGCGCTCGGCACATCGGGCCGCGAAACCATGGCCTGCCGCAGTACGGCCGTGTCGAGCACCGCCACGTTCAGGGCCTGCTTGACCTTGCCAAACGAAAACGTGTTGCTGGCAAAGGCCTCCTTCAGGTAAGCCAACTCCTTGTTCTCGGCGTCCACCGCTTTCTCAAAGGCCTTCTTGGCCCGTTGGTACTGGTCGAATTTCGCCTGGTCTTCGGGCGAGAGCTTTTTGCGTTTGGCGCCTTCAAACTGCGCCCGGTCCTGCGCCACGATGCGCGTTTGTTCCAGCGTTTCCACGGCAATGTTCTGCCCGTCTTTGCCGCCCAGGAAGTTCCAGCCGCGCACGTCGTCCACGTAGCCGTTTTTGTCGTCGTCGAGGCCGTTGCCGGCTACTTCGGAGGGCTTGCGCCACAAGATGGGCTTCAGGTCCTGGTGGGTCGAGTCGATGCCCGAGTCGATAACGGCCACGAGCACCGGCGCGGGGGTGCGGGTGGCCAGCAGCTCCCGGTAGGCGCGGTCGGCGCTGATGCCCGGCACGCCGTCGGCCTGCAGGTCGAGGTGCTGCCAGCGGCGCCCGGCTTCGCCGGTTTGGGCGCGGCTGCCGAAGGCCGTGAACGTGAGCAGGCCCAGCAGGGCCAAACGAGGATAAGGCGAACGAGCAGCAAACGCCATAAAAACCAAAACGTGAAACGTGAAAAAGAAAAACCGGGCCGATACTACGACGCGGCGAAGCTATTTGAAAACCACCACTTCGGCGGCCCCAAAAAATAGCGGGCAAGGCAACCGCCCCACCACCGCCCGCATCTTCCCTGCAAGGCCGCCGAGCTAATTCTGCATGAAAATGGTGGGCCTTGCCACAAAACTCTCCCTCTGCGGCCGGAAGCGGACAAGTGCCCGGAAGCGGACAGATTTTTAGCGGCTGAACATGCGAAGTGTTTGTTTATTTTAGTGATTATCAAATAATTATGCGTTTGGCACGCAAATAGAATCACTCTCAATACCCTTGGGCAGCAGTTGCTCAAAACCGGACAAGAGCCACTGCTGGCGCCGGCTTCCCAGGGGCGGTCCTTCGCTTCCTTCTCAACCCTTTTTTCTGCAAAAACCATGAAATTCCTCTCCAACCTCCGCCCCGCACAATTTGCCACCCAGGTTTCGGCCGCTGCCCAAGGCGCTCGTCCCGTACTCCTTGGCGCGATGGTCCTGTTCGGCCTGGCCCGTCCCGCCCACGCCCAAACGCTGGCCCAGGAGCCGGTGCAGGTGAGCCAGCCCGACAGCGAAAGCCTGCGCGTCCGCATCAACAACCCCGCACTAAAGACCATCGTGCTGCGCGTGGTGCACCTCGACAACGGCCGCTGGGTGCTGAACGAGTCCCACCGGGTGCCTGCCTACGGCACGCGCTTGCGCTTCAATGATTTGCCCACGGGCCGCTACGCCGTGATGATGCAGGTGGGCCCCGAGCGCTACCGCTACACCGTGGACGTGGACGGCAAAACGCCCGGCGCCTCCACCATCGCCGTGCGCGAGCTCACCACGCGCCGCGTCGAAAACGTGGTGGCTAGCGCGGGGATGTAGCCCCGGCCGTGCCCGTCAGGTCCAGCAGTTGAGTGGCCGCCGCGAAGGGCGTAATCCTTCCGGCGGCCACGTCCTGTTGCAGGGCCGGTAGGCGGGCATGCACGGCGGCATCGGCATAAAAGCGCGCTTCCAGCTCCTGCACGATGCTTTGGTGCAGCCACTGCAGCTGCTGTTGCTGGCGGCGCTGCTCAAAGTAGCCCGACTGCTGCGTGGCCGCGGCGTAGCCTTCGATGGCCTGCCACACCTCGGCCAGCCCCGTGCCGCTCACCGCCGACGTGAGCAGCACCGGCGGCACCTGCCCCGAGGGCGCCGCCGGAAACAGGTGCAGTGCGCTCTGGTAATCGACTTTGGCGCGGCGAGCGGCTTGCTCGTTGCCTTGGTCGGCTTTGGTGATGCACAGGGCGTCGGCCATTTCCATGATGCCGCGCTTCATGCCCTGCAGCTCGTCGCCGGCGCCGGCCAGCAGCAGCAGCAGGAAGAAGTCGACCATGCCGTGCACGGCGGTTTCGGACTGGCCCACGCCCACGGTCTCGACAAAAATGACGTCGTGGCCGGCGGCTTCGCACAGCAGCATGGCCTCGCGGGTGGCGCGGGCCACGCCGCCCAGGCTGCGCCCGGCCGGGGAGGGCCGAATGAAGGCCGCCGCCTGCGCCGCCAGCCAGGGCATGCGGGTTTTGTCGCCCAAGATGCTGCCGCCGCCGCGCTGGCTGCTGGGGTCTACGGCCAGCACGGCCAGCTTCTTGCCCCGGCTTTCGACCAGATAGCGGCCCAGGGCCTCAATGAAGGTGCTTTTACCGACGCCGGGCACGCCCGTGATGCCCACGCGCAGGCTGCGGCCGGTGTGCGGCAGCAGGGCCTGCAGCACCTCCTGGCCCAGGCGCTGGTCGGCGGGCAAGGTGCTTTCGACCAGCGTGATGGCGCGGCCCAGCACGGTGCGGGAGCCGGCCCGGATGCCGGCGGCGTATTCGGCGGCGGAAAGACGTTTGGGAAGCAAAATATTGACGGGTAGGCGCTAGCTTGCGCAGGCAAAGAACGGACGTTTCGGCAGTCTGCGCTAGCAAACGGCAAAGGCCGACCCGGTGGGCGGGTTGGGCGACTGCGGTTGGCGGCTCGGGGCGGGGGCCGGTTTTTTGCGGCTGCTCTTCCCCTCCCACCTCTTCCCAAACCTCCACCTTTTTTTCTTGCCTTCTGAATGAAAGCATCTTTCCCCCACTTTTTGCTGGCCCTGGGGCTGGCTTTGCCGGGCACCGCAGTGGCCCAAACCGAATTGGGCAACTTCTCGGCCGTGGGCCGGGGCGGGGTCATCAACACCTTCGCGCAGGGCTACCAGGCCATCGGCATCAACCCCGCCAACCTGGGCCGGTCTGGGGCGCCGCTGGTGTCGTTCACCATCGGCGAGTTTGGGGCGGGCGCGGCGTCGCGCACCCTGACCAAAGACATCTTCAAAAACATCATCACCAGCGACAGCCAGCCGCTGACGCCCGGGCAGCGCACCGAGCTGGTGAATGCCCTCTCGGGCCCCGACGTGCTCAACTTGAACCTCGACGGCACCACGCTGGGCCTAGCGGTGAGTCTGCCGAACGGCCTGGGCGGCATTGCCATCAGCAACCGCCTGCGCAATAGCCTGCATTTGGGGCTGAACCCCAACGCGGCCGACATCCTCGTGAACGGCCAGAACGCGGCCATCGTGAAGCAGTACTACCCCACGCCCAATACCGGCAGCACGCCCACGCCCACCAACCCCAACGCCCCACTGGTGTCGACGGTGCTCGACGGCACGTCCATTCAGCTGGCTTCTACCAGCGAATACAGCCTGTCGTACGGCGTCGAAGTGCTCAGCAAAGACGCCCTGCACATCTCGGTGGGGGCGGGCTACCGCTACATTCAGGGCCTGGGCATTGTGGACGTGCGCGCCGAAAGCGGCAGCCTCTACGCCTTCACGGCCCTCTCGCCGGTGTTCGACATCGACTACGGGGCGCTGTCGGCCAACCCCAACTTCAACAGCGTACGGGAATCGGGCTTGTTCAAATCGGTGGGCAGCGGCAACGGGTTCGATTTGGGCGTGGCCGTGGAAGCGGGCAAGGGCCTGCGCTTCGGCGCTTCGGTCACCGACCTCGGCAACATGACCTGGACGGGCAACGTGGTGACGGCCAACGACCAGCGCCTGCAGCAGCTGCAGTCGCAAGGCGCCACCACCTACGACATTTTCAGCAGCCTCGCCGACCAGTTCGACACCGACAAGCAAACCTTGTTCACCTACGAAGCGGCCAAGGAGCGCAAGGCCGCCCTGCCGGGCAAGTTTCGCTTCGGGGCCGGCATGCGCGTGAGCAACCTACTGGAAGTGGGCCTCGACGTGACCACGCCCCTCAACAAAGTGGCCGGCAACCTCACCTCGCCCTTTGTGGGCGTGGGCGTCGATTTTAAGCCCGTGAGCGGCGTGCGCCTGAGCAGCGGCGTGAGCGGTGGCGCCGGCTACGGCACCAACCTGCCCCTGGGCATCACTTTCGTGACTTCGGTGTGGGAAGCCGGTTTCAGCACGCGCGACGTGCTGGGGCTTTACAGCGACAAGTCGCCGTACTACTCGGTGGCGACCGGGATACTGCGTTTTCGCTTTGGCGGGAACAAGGAAGAGCAGTAGCAACACCACTAAATAGCACGTCATGCTGAGCGCAGCCGAAGCATCTCGCGTGTGGCAGTAAATCCTAACGATTGGAATACTACTGCCCGCGAGATGCTTCGACTGCGCTCAGCATGATGGTTTTTTACAAAACAAACTCAGCTCTTACGGCACCACCACAAAGGCCGGCAGGCCCAGCTTGCTGCGCCGGCCGCCCAGCTTCAGGCCTTCGTCCACGTACTTGCAGTCGGTGCCCAGGGCGTTGGGCTGCTCGATGACGCCGAGGTTGGGGTTGTCTTCGCGGGCCACGTAGATGCGCCCATCGGGGCCCAGCTGCAGGGCGCCGATTTTGCGATTGGCCGACTTGCCCACCAGCGTCTTGGCTTTGGTTTTGAGGTCGAACTGCCAGATTTCGGTTTGGCCGCCGCCCACGCCGTTGCAGGTGCCGTACACTTTCGAGCCGTCGGGCGAGAATTCCACGCCGTAGGCTTCAGCATAAGGCCCGAAGCTCCGCGGGTTGCTCACCTTGCCGGTGGCGCGGTCAAAATCGTAGATTTCAAACTTGTTGGTTTCGCGCCACAGCGCCGCGGCGAGGTGCTTGCCGTCGGGCGAGAACTTGAGGGCGCCAATGGCGTTGCGGCCGGGGCCGGCGTTCATGCTGCCCACGTTGCTCATGAGGGGCTTGGCGGCCACGCCGTCGGCCGTCACGAGGTAGCTCACGAAGGCGTTGGAGTTCCAGCGGTGGGCCACCACCCAGGTGTCGCGGCCGTTCTGGTGACGCACGGCGGCCAGCTTTTCGGCCACGGGCTGCACCAGCAGCAGGTTCACGCGGGGCAGGTCGCCGAAGCCGTTGTCGCGCGTCATGTCCACGATGGAGTAGCGCAGGCCGTTGGGCGTGCCCTGCGGGGCCACCGTGAAAATGTAGAACACGTTGCCCGAGCCCGGGTCGGGCACGATGAGGGCCGACTGGGTGCTGCTGCCGCTGCCCATCAGCTTGTGGCCGTTGGGCATGGGCTGGTGCTTGCGGTTCCACACGGTTTCGCCGTTGGTGTAAAAGAGCAGCTCGCCCCGGGCGGTGGTGGCCACGGCGCAGCCCTCGTAGGTACTCATCTTGCCGTCGTTCAGGGGCTTGGGGGTGCCGTCAGCAAAGGTGAGGCCGGCTTGCTGGCCGAAATACCAGATGTCGGTGGGCCGCTGGGCGCGGGCCGCGAGCGTGAAAAGCAAGGGAAGAAAGGCAAGAAACAGGCGCTTCATGGGCGGGGGTAATCAGGATGGTTTTGCGGCTAAACGAAAAAATCGTGCCCAATGGTGCGGGTTGACGTTCTGGCCGGTCGCCTCACCCCCTGACCCCCTCTCCCAAAGGGAATGCGACCAAGCATTCTTCGGGGGCACCGGTTTTGCTTCCAATGGGAATCGGCTGGCTCCCCCTCTCCCTGGGGAGAGGGGGCCGGGGGGTGAGGCGCCACGGCAGAACGAACTTACCGTGCCACCGCTAGCGCCTCCATTCGCAGCACGTCGTGGTGCTGCTCGAAATACGCGTAGCCGGGCATCAGGCTGCGCCAAAAAGCCTGGTGCGGGCTGCTACGACGCTTGGCCAGTTCGGCTTCGGTGAGCGGAAAGGGGAAAATGTGGACGGGAATGACAGGCTGCCCGGCAGCCCGCGCCGCCACGGCCAGCAGGTACACTTCCTCAATGCCGGCATCGGTGATGGGCATGCAGCCGATGGTGACCTCGCCGCCGTGAATAAAAATGTCGCCGCCGGGGTTGGGCTCGCCCAGCGCGCGGTCGGCCGCGTTGGGGTAATTGAGGCCCAGGGAAAGGTAGTAGTCGCTTTTCGGGTTGAACCGGTCGATTTCGTAGAAACCCTCGGGTACTTGCCGGTCGCCGGCCCGGCGCTTGGGGCCCAGCGTGCCCGAGGTGGCAGCCAGCGGGTAGATTTCGAACAACTCGTAAGGGCCGCTGCCCTGGTTGCGGGCCCACACCTCCACTTGGGCGCGGCTTTTCAGCATGCGGATGAACACTTCGAGCCGCTTCGGGTCGAGCGCGTGTTCGCGCAGGCGGGCCGCCAGCTGGGGCCCGATGGCCGCCTGCGCGGCGCGCACCCGCGGAAACCGCAGCTGCTCTTTCCAGAAAGCGGCCGGGCGCTTGCCCACCAGGCTGTCGGGCGGCAGCGCGGTGCCGGGTGCCGAGCAACTTTGGGCAAACAACTGGAAAACGGACAGCACGAGCAGCCCGCAGCACGACAAGCGACGCAGCATAAAACACAACCGGAATGGTGAAGAATGCCGCTACAACGGCATTCAAGTGTTTCTATTTTATGCCTTCGTGAAATTGCGCGTTTTCGCAAGGGCCAACCCGCCGGTGGGCTACCTTCGCGCCCGGTGGCGCGGCGGTGGCCCGCACCAAGCTTAGTTTATGCGCATTCGTTCCACATTCCGCCTTGTTGCGCCGCTGCTGCCGTTTCTGGCGCTGCTGGGGTGCTCCGGCAACACCAACCAGAAGCCCGCTGCCGAAGCACCCGGCGCTTTGCCCGGCCCCATTGCCGGCACCACCCAAACCCGGCTGCCCAACGGCTGGAAGCTCAGCCCCGCCGGCACCGCCACGCCCCTCGGCGACCTGCCCCTCAACCTGCAGCTCAGCCCCGACGGCCGCCTGGCGGCCGTGGTGAATGCCGGCTGGGGCCAGAACTCGGTGCAGCTGCTGGATGCTGCCTCGGGCCAACTGTTGGACACCCGCGTGGTGCCGGCCGCCTGGGCCGGGCTGGCCTTCGCGCCCGATGGCCGCACGCTGTACGCCTCGGGCGGGCAGCACAACCGCGTCCATTGCTTCCGGGTGGAGGGCCAAAAACTGCAGCCCGACAGCGCCCTGGTGCTGGGGGAGAAGTGGCCCAAGCAGAAGATTGGCGTAGCGGGCCTGGCCGTGGATGGGCGCCGCCAGCAGCTCTACGCCGTGACGCGCGAAGACAATTCGCTCTACACCATTGACCTGAAAACGCGCAAAACCCTGCGCACCCTCAAGCTGCCGGCCGAGGCCTACGGCGCCCTGCTGAGCCCCGATGGCACCCGGCTATACATCAGCCTGTGGGGCGGCCACGCCGTGGCTGTGTATGACACAGAGAAGCAGCAGCTGCTGGCGCCCATCCCCGTCGAAAGCCACCCCAACGACCTGGCCCTGAGCCGCGACGGCCGCCGGCTCTTCGTGGCCAATGCCAACAGCAACTCCGTGTCGGTCATCGACACCCGCGCCGGCCGCGTGACGGAAACCTTGAACACGGCCCTCTTTCCCAACTCGCCCGCCGGCAGCACCCCCGACGGCGTGGCCCTGAGCGCCGACGACACGCAGCTCTTCATCGCCAACGCCGACAACAACTGCCTGGCCGTGTTCGACGTGCGCGACCCGGCGGCCAGCCGGCCTCTGGGCTTCGTGCCCACCGGCTGGTACCCCACGGTGGTGCGCGTGGCGGGCCAGCAGCTGCTGGTGGTGAACGGCAAAGGCAGCACCTCGCTGGCCAATCCCAACGGCCCGAATCCCATCCGCGACGTGGGCGAGAAGGGCGCCGGCTACATCGGCGGGCTGCTGAAAAGCTCGCTCTCGCGCCTGCCCGTGCCCGACGCGGCCGCGCTGGCCACGTTTTCGGCCCAGGTGTATGCCAACACGCCGTTCACGAAGGCCCGCGAGGCCGCGCCCGAAGTGCCGGCCGGCAACCCCGTGCCCCAGCGCGTGGGCGAGGCCTCGCCCATCAAACACGTCTTCTACATCATCAAGGAAAACCGCACCTACGACCAGGTGCTCGGCGACCTGCCGGCCGGCAACGGCGACGCCAGCCTGTGCCTTTTCCCGGAGAAGGTGACGCCCAACCACCATGCCCTCACGCGGGAGTTTGTGCTGCTCGACAACTTTTATGTGGATGCCGAGGTGAGCGCCGACGGCCACAACTGGAGCACGGCAGCCTACGCCACCGATTTTGTGGAAAAAACCTGGCCCAGCAACTACAGCGGCCGCGGCGGCGAATACGATTTCGAAGGCAACAAAGGCGAAGTGGCCGAACCCAAGGACGGTTTTCTATGGGACTACTGCCTGCGCGCCGGCCGCACGTTTCGGTCCTACGGCGAGTTCGTGTTTCAGGGCAAGCCCACCACGCCATCCATCGCGGCCAACTACTGCAAGGAGTACCCGGGCTTCAACATGAAGGTGAAGGACGTGGACCGCGAAAAGGTGTGGGAGGCCGATTTTGACCGCCTGGTGGCCGCCGGCAAGCTGCCCAACCTCAGCGTCATCCGCCTGCCCAACGACCACACTTACGGCGCGCGCAAGGGCGAATTGCACCCCTGGTCCTACGCCGCCGACAACGACCTCGCCCTGGGCCGCCTGATAGAGCACCTCTCCCAAAGCCCTGTGTGGAAGGAATCGGTGGTGATGATAGTGGAAGACGACGCCCAGAACGGCCCCGACCACGTGGACGCGCACCGCTCCACGGCCTACCTCGTGGGCCCCTACATCCGCCGCCACGCCGTGGTGCACACCGCCTACACCACGTCCGGCATGCTGCGTACGCTGGAGCTCATTCTCGGCCTGCCGCCCATGAGCCAGTACGACGCCGCCGCGCTGCCGCTCTGGGCCTGCTTCACAGCCAAGCCCAACCTGAAGCCTTACACCCTGCGCCCCGCCACCACGCCCCAAGACGTGCGCAACACCGCCTTCAACGCCCCCGCCCGCCGCGCCCTGAAATTTGACATGACCCGCGAAGACGCCGCCCCCGACCTGGCCTTCAACGAGAACATCTGGCAGGCCATTCGGGGCGAGCACAGCCACATGCCGGCCCCGCGCCGGGCCGCCTTCTTGCGCGAGGCCAAGGCCGAGCACGAAGAGGAGGAAGAAGGGGATGACGACTGAACATCAACTCCCCTCCTCCGTTGAGGAGGGGACGCTTACGCGAAGCGCGAGCTGGGGTGGTTGCACTCGTTGAACGATGGGCGAACCACACGGCTGCGAGCCGTTCACCCCCCACAACCACCCCCGTTCGAGCCGTTGGCTCGAACATCCCCTCCTTGGTAAGGAGGGGAGTTTGACCGTCCAATTTACCCGATTCCATGCAGCTAAAACCTCTTTTTACCTTCCTCTCCGGCCTCGCCAAGCACAACGAGCGGCCCTGGTTTCAGGAGCGCAAAGCCACTTATGACCAGCTACGCGCCCAGTTTGTGGAAGACGCCGAGTATTGGTTTCAGGAATTGCAGAAGCTAGACACGGAACTGGCCGGGCCTGAGGGCCGCAAAAGCGTGTTCCGCATTTACCGCGACGTGCGCTTCAGCAACAACAAGGACCCCTACAAGACGCATTTTTCGGTGTACTTCACGGCCAGCGGCAAAGACATCGAAACGCCGGGCTACTACCTGCAGCTGGGGCCCAACGGCAACACGCTCATCGCCGGCGGCATGTACCAGCCCGAAAAGGAACAATTGGCCGCCATTCGCCAGGAAATCGACTACAACGCCGACGAGCTGAAAACGCTGCTGGCCGCGCCGGATTTCCAGCGCTACTTCGGCGGCCTGGGCGGCGACCGGCTCAAGAAAGCCCCCGCCGCCTATGCCGCCGACCACCCCGAAATTGAGCTGTTGAAGCACAAAAGCTTCGTGGCCACGCATCAGATGGCCGATGCCGACGTGCTCAACCACGAGGATTTTCGGGCCTATGTGCTGGAGGTTTTCCGCGCCATGGTGCCGTTTTGCCAGTTTCTGCGCCACGCCATCAGCCAGTAACCGCCCCGGGCATCGTCACGACAGGGAGGCTACCAGGTCAGGGTTTCCTGCTCATGGCCGGCCCGAAACAGGGCGCTTTGCTTTTTGCCGTTGGCCTCCACGTTCACGATGTTCATTTCATCGCCAAATACTTCCAGCATCATGGCCTGGCGCAGCTGCACGCCGGGCTGGGGGCCGGGCAGCGGCACTTTGCAGAACAGCCAGTAGCCGTCGTTCTCGGCCTGCATGCCCAGCACCTGCAGCTGCAGCGCTGCTCCCACCGTGGTGCGCACCTGCAGCGTGCGCTGCAGGTAGGCCGTGGCCAGCGCGAGGGGGCGCGGGCCGGCATCGGTGAGGTTCACGGGCGTGGGCTGGCCTTTGGAAATGGCCTTTTCAAAGTCGTCGGTGAACACCTTCACCGACAGCTCCAGCTGCTGCTTGGCCGCGTTGTAGCGCAGCTCCGTGATGGTGCTGTGGTAGGCGTGCAGCGCCGGGGCCGCGCCCGCCAGCGGCAGTAGCAGCACCAGGGCAGCGAGGGTGGCAAGCAAGCGCATGGGCGTGGGAGCGGGTTTGATAACGGGGGCGTCTGTCATCCTGAGCAAAGCGAAGGACCTTATCATGCCTGCAACAGTTGAGTTACTGCGCTTCGTTCGGCGGTGATAAGGTCCTTCGCTTTGCTCAGGATGACAGACGCGAGTCTGCTTAATTGAACAGTTTCATCACCTGCTTGAACACGATGACGTAGGCCATCAGGGCCAGAATCAGGACCGTGCCCACGCGCTGGGCGCCTTCCAGGAAGGCATCGGAGGGCTTGCGGCGCAGAATCATCTCGTAGAGCAGGAACACCACGTGGCCGCCGTCGAGGGCCGGAATGGGCAGCAGGTTCATAAAGGCCAGCACCATGCTCAGGCCGCCGGCCAGGCCCCAGAAGTGTTGCCAGTCCCAGGTGCCGCCAAATTGCTGGGCAATTTCCACCGGCCCGCCCAAGCTTTCGGAAGCCGAAATCTCGCCGCGGCCAATCTTGGCGAAAGCGCGGGCCTGCAGGCCAATCACACCAAAGGCTTTCTTCACGCCCGCCGGAATGGCCTCGGCCACGGTGTATTTGCGGGTACCCACTTTCAGGGTCGACTTGCGCTCGAAGCCGATGCGGCCCGACTCCGTGACCGGGATGTTCAGCGTGAGGGTTTGGCTGCCGCGCTGCACCACGGTGGCCACGGTCTTGCCTTTGTTGGCGAGCAATACGGCCTGCAGCTCGTCGAAGAACTGCACCGGCCGCCCGGCCACGCTCGTGATGACGTCGCCGGCCAGCAGGCCCGCTTTGGAAGCGTTGCCGCCGGGCGTCACGCGGTCCACGGCGAAGGTTTCGCGGGGGCGCACCAACAGGCTGTCCTCGCTTTGCTTGCTGAACTTGTCGAGGAAGTTTTTCGGGATTTTGAGGTCTTCCAGCTGCCCGTTGCGCTCCACGGTGTAGTAGGAATTGTCGCCCATGATGACGTCGGGCTTGAACACGTCGTCGAACTCGGTGAACGGCCGGCCGTTGATTTTCACAATCTTGTCGCCGGTGCGGAAGCCGATTTCGCGGCCCAAGCCGTTGGGAATAATGCCGTAGCGCGCCTCCGAGGCCGGCAGAAACGTCTCGCCGTAGTGGGCCGTCATGGCCGCGAAAATGGCAATGCCCAAAATCACGTTCATGATGATGCCGCCCAGCATCACCAGCAGGCGCTGCCAGGCCGGCTTGCCGCGGAATTCGTCGGGCTGCGGCGGGCCGGCCAGGGCCGAGGCGTCCTGCGTCTCGTCAATCATGCCGTGAATCTGCACGTAGCCGCCCAGCGGAAACCAGCCGATGCCGTATTCCGTCTCGCCGATTTTCTTTTTCACCAACGCAAAGTTGGCCACGTTGGGCATTGGAAACAGGAAGTCGAAGAAGATGTAGAACTTATCGACCCGGATTTTAAACAGCTTGGCGAAGGCGAAATGGCCGAATTCGTGCAAGCCGACAAGGATGGAAAGCGCCAGCACAAGCTGGCCAATCATGGTGAGGATAGCCAAGGGGGATTTTTTATTTATCTGTCATCCTGAGCGAAGCGAAGGACCTTATCACGCTCGCGCTGCAGGGGGGGAGTAAATCTGGCGAAGGCAGCCGTGATAAGATGCTTCCTTCGTCAGCATGACAACGATTTTTAAACCAAGGTTTCGGCGAGGCGGCGCGTTTCCGCGTCGGTAGCCACCAGGTCGGCCAAGATTGGCTCGGCAAGGTACGATACCCGCGCCAGGCACTCCGCCACCAGGTCCGACATCTGCCGGAAGCCCACCTGCTCCCGCAAAAATGCGGCCACGGCCACTTCGTTGGCCGCGTTGAGCACGCAGGGCGCGTTGCCGCCCCGCCGCATGGCCCCAAAGGCCAGCTCCAGGTTGGGAAATGCCACCCGGTCGGGCGCCTCGAAGGTGAGGGTGGGGTAGTCGAGAAACGAGAAGCGGGGGAAGGTATTGGCCAGCCGCTGCGGGTAGCCCAGTGCGTATTGAATGGGCAGCTTCATGTCGGGCAAGCCCAATTGGGCTTTCAGCGAGCCGTCCTCGAACTGCACCAGCGAGTGCACGATGCTTTGCGGGTGCACCACCACGTCAATCTGCTCGTTGGTCAGGCCGAACAGCCACTTGGCCTCAATCACCTCCAGGCCCTTGTTCATGAGCGAGGCCGAATCGATGGTGATTTTGGCGCCCATGTCCCAGTTGGGGTGCTTCAGGGCCTGGGCCTTGGTCACGGCTTCCATCTCGCGGGCAGTGCGCCCGCGGAAAGGGCCCCCGGAGGCCGTGAGGATGATTTTTTCGATGGGGTTCAGTTCCTCGCCCACCAAGCACTGGAATATGGCCGAGTGCTCGGAGTCGACGGGCAGCAGGCGCACGTTGTGCTGGCGCACGAGGCCCGTGATGAGCTCACCGGCCACCACCAGCGTTTCCTTGTTGGCCAGGGCAATGTCCTTGCCGGCCCGGATGGCGGCCACCGTGGGCAGCAGGCCCGCGTAGCCCACCAGGGCCGTGAGCACGATGTCGATTTCGGGGCGCGTCACCACTTCGGCCAGCGCCGTGGCACCGGCCAATACTTCGGTTTCGGGCTGCTGGGCCAGCGCCTCTTTCAGGGCCTGGTAGCAGCTTTCGTCGCCAATGACGACCACCGCCGGCCGAAACTCCCGCGCCTGCTGTGCCAGCAGCTCCCACTGCCGCTGCGCACTGAGCACCGCCACCCGGAACCGGCCCGGCTGCTGCCGCACCACCTCCAGCGCCTGCGTGCCAATGGAGCCCGTGGCGCCCAGCAACGCCAGCGTTTTCACCTCATTTTTTTCAACCATATTGCTATAAACACGGAAACGACGCAAAAGTACGCCCCTCCCATGCTCGCGCCCTTACGCCCGCTTGAGGGTGGCCGCCACAAACTGGTCGACGACGTCGGCAATGGCTTTCACTTCAGCCACCACACCGTCGGTGATGGGTGCGGGGCCGCCGGTGGGGGCGGGGCGCTCGGCCAGGGCGCTCAGGCGCGCCAGCTGGCCGCCAATGGCCCGGTACACGGGCTCCCACAGCACGGCGGTGCGGTCGGTGTGGGCGCCCAGGGTGCGGCGCAGCTCCAGCAGGCGCATCACCAGGCCCGCCAGGATGGCCAGCAAGGTCCGCTCGATGGGCAAAAACTGACGGGGCGGGCCGTCGTACACGCACAGCGAGCCCAGGTTGAAGCCATCGGGCGTGCGCAGGTTGTGGCCGGCGTAGAAATGCAGGCCCAACTGCTGCACCAGCGAGGTGTCGACGCCGGGAATGGTGGCCTGGGCCAGGTCTTCGAACACGGCCGTGTCGTTTTGCAAAATGGTGGCCGAGCAAATGCTTTGCTCGCGCGGAATTCGCTCGATGGGCACGGGCAGGTTGTAGGGCGCCTTCACCAGCACCTGGTTTTGCTCTACGATGGAGAGCATGGCGTTGGAAGCGCGGAACAGCCGGGCGGTGGCGGCCACCACGTCGTCGAGCACCTTTTCGCTGCGGGCGTCCAGCAGCTGGTAGCGGTCGAGGGCGTCGAGCCGGGCCGCGTCGTTGGCCGGTATCAGGGAAGTGGAAGTATCAGCCAAAACAAAAGGAAAAGAAAAAGCCGGCCAGAAGGGCCAACCACTACGGGCCGTGCAAGCCCCGTGCGCATACGGCTGAGCTGTCGGCCCCGACTTGTACCGCTGCCAGGGGGGCAGGGTTGCGTGGCCCGGTCGGCGGGTGCCGGCGCGGTTAGCGGCGTTGGAGCGTTGAAACCAGAAACTGGTCGATGATGCCCACGATGGCTCCGGCTTCTTGCGCCACGGCCGGGGCCAGCTCGCGGGTGGGGCCGCTTCCCAGCCGTTGCCGCTCGGCCAGCGCGCCCAGGCGGCCCAGCTGCTCGCCGATGGCGCGGTACACCAGTTCCCAGAGGGCCACGGTGGCGCCGGCGTGAGCGCCCAGCAGGCGGCGCAGCTCCAGCAGGCGCATCACCAGCCCGGCCAGGCGGCCCAGCAGCGTGCGCTCGGCCGGGGTGAAGCGGCGGGGCGGGCCGTCGAGCAGGCACAGCGCGCCGAGGTTGTGGCCATCGGGCGTGCGCAGGTTGTGGCCGGCATAGAAGCGCAGCCCCATCTGCCGCACCAGCGAGGTGTCGACGCCGGGCGCGCTGGAGTGGTCGAGGTTTTCGAACACGGCCGTGTCGTTTTGCAGAATGGTGGCCGAGCACAGGCTTTGCTCGCGCGGCACCCGCTCGATGGGGGCCGGCAGGTTGTAGGGCGCTTTCACCAGCACGGTGTCTTTTTCCACGATGGAAATCATGGCGTTGGATACCCGAAAGAGCCGGGCGGTGGCGGCCACCACGTCGTCGAGCACTTGTTCGCTGCGGGCGTCGAGCAGCTGGTAGCGGTCGAGGGCGCGCAGGCGGGCGTCGTCGTTGGCCGGAATCAGGGAGGCGAGGAAGGGAGTCACGTCCGGCAGGGTAGAAAAGGTGGTAGAGGGCAAGCTAGTGAAAAACGGGCAGAGGCCGGTAGGGGTTCGGCCCGCGGGCGGGCTGCAAGTCGTCCGTTACCTTTGGAGGCGTGTCGGTACCTGCTTCTTCTGCTTCTGATTACGATGTGGCCATCATCGGGGCCGGGCCGGCGGGCGCGGCCTGTGCGCTGGCCCTGCGGGCTAGCGGCCTGCGGGTGGCGCTGCTGGACAAGGCCCAGTTCCCGCGCGACAAGGTGTGCGGCGACGCCATTCCCGGCCACGCCCTGAAGGCCCTGCGCCAGCTCGACCCCGCCTTTGCCGAGGCCCTGTGGCAGCTGCAGCCGCTCGACGCCGTGCGCCAGTCGCGCCTAGTGGCGCCCAACGGCGACAGCCTCTGGATGCGCTGGAAGCTGCCCAGCTTCAACAGCCCCCGCGAAACCTTCGACGCTGCGCTGCTGGAGCTGGTGCGCCTGCACACGCCCACCACCATTCTCGAAAACACCATCCTCAAAGGCCTGCACGTGGACGCGGAGTGCGTGCGCCTGCACCTGGCCGAAGGCGCCGAGCTTACCTGTCAGGTGGTCATCGGCTGCGACGGGGCCAACTCGGTGGTGCGCCGCCAGTTGCTGCCCATGCCCCTCGACCGCGCCCACCACTGCGCCGGCGTGCGGGCTTATTTCGAAAACATCAAAGACGCCGAAGCCGGCCTCACGGAATATTTCTTCACGAAGGATTACCTGCAGGGCTACCTCTGGATTTTCCCCGTGGGCCAGGGCCGCTACAACGTGGGCCTGGGCATGCTGTCGGAAACGGTGGCCCGGCACAAAGTCGACCTGAAGCAGGTGCTGCCCGAGCTGCTGGCCACGCACCCCGCCCTGGCCGGCCGCTTCGACGACGCCCGGCAGCTGGGCGCCATTCAGGGCTTTGGGCTGCCGCTGGGCGGCGGGCGCACGGTGCCCGTGAGCGGCGCGCGCTTTCTGCTGTGCGGCGACGCGGCCTCGCTCATCGACCCCATTCAGGGCCACGGCATCGACACGGCCATGCAAAGCGGCATGCTGGCCGCCAAGCAGGTGCTGGCCTGCTTCAAAAAGCAGGAGTTTAGCGCCGACTTCATGCGGAGCTACGACGCCCAGGTGGCGCACCGCATCAGCCGCAAGCTGGCCAAAAGCTACCGGATGATGCGCTTCCTCAGCAACAAGCCGTGGCTGGTGAACGCGGGCGTGCGCCTGGCCCGGGTGCCCGGCCTGAAGCCGTGGGTGCAGAAGGCCATCGGGTGAGGTGCTGGCGTTTTAACCCCGTTTTAATCCGGTTTCGAATATCTTCTGCCCGGCGGTACGTACAAGCAGGTAGTTCATCCTTTGGATTTTAAACCTCCCGCTTATGTCTCGTTCTGCCTTTTCTGGCCGTCGCCGGCCCGTGCGCCTGCCGCGCTTCGTTGTTCTTGCCGCCCTGGCGGCTGGCTTGCTGGGCACGCTGCCCGGCTGCTCCAAAGACGAAGACATCACCACCCCCACGGTCACGAACCCCGACCGCATCAGTGTGCCGCAGGCGGCCTTGCATCCGGAGGGCGTGCAGTACGACGATGCCAACAAGCGCTTCATCGTGAGCTCGCGCACCAAGGGCGTCATCAGCACCGTGAAGGACGACAGCACCTTCGCCCAGCTGGCCGACGACTCCCGCCTGATTTCGACCATCGGCGTGAACCTCGACGCCGGCCGCAACCGCGTGCTGGTGGCCGTGTCCGACAACGGCGTGAACCCGGCCCGCACCACGGCCGCCACCCTGCGCAAGCGGGCCGCGCTGGCCATTTTCAACAACACCAGCGGCGCCCTGCTCAACTACGTGGACCTGGGCGGCCTCCCCGCTGCGGCCACTTACCCCAACCACTTTGCCAACGACATTGCCGTGGACAAAGACGGCAACGCCTACGTGACGGACAGCAACGCGCCCATCATCTACAAGGTCGACCCGCAGGGCGTGGCCTCGGTGTTCCTGACCAGTCCGCAGTTTGACGCCGGCACCGCCTTTGGCCTGAATGGCATCGTGTACCACCCCGACGGCTACCTGATTGTGGCCAAAGCCAATACCGGCACCCTCTACAAAGTGCCCATTGCCACTCCCGCCAGCTTCACCGCCGTCACCAACGCCGCCGGCCTGAGCCTGACCGGCGCCGACGGCCTGCTCCTCACCGACCCGCAAACGCTGCTGCTCGTTTCGGGCAGCCAAAGCACCGTGTACCGCCTCAGTAGCACCGATGCCTGGGCCAACGTGCGCAGCACGGGCACTTTCGCCACCGGCGCCGTGAGCCCCACCACCATCACCAAGCGCGGCTCTGATGCCTACGTGCTGTACCCGTACACCGCCACGTCGCCGCGGTTTAAGATTGTGAAGGTGCGTTTTTAAGCTGCCTGCTTTTGATGAAGCGGCGGGTTGTCGGCGCAGCCTTGGGTTGCCGACAACCCGCCGTTTTGTTTTCTATCCACAAGCTGACCGAGCGCTACCACTGCGCCGGCCAAACCCTGCACCTGCGTCACCTCAGCCCGATTGTCGCCAGCTGCTTGAGCAACGTGGGGGCGCTTATTGACGTGAATGTTAAAGAAAACCCGCAGGATGTAGTGGTAGAGGAGGTGTGGGCGGGTTGAGGAAGAGGCCCAAGAAGAAAAGTCTACGGCTCATCTTTGTAACTAACTACGCGCAATGACAGCTGCTTACACAAACATTCCCACCGCATTCTTGCTCGGTAGCGCGGTCTTGCCGGTCAGCAGCAAATCCACTTGCCGGGCGGCTTCGCGGCCTTCCGAGATTGCCCAGACGACCAGCGACTGGCCACGGCGCATGTCGCCGGCCACAAAGACGTTGGGCTGGCTCGTGACGAAGGTTTTGTCGTCGGCCAGCACGTTGCCGCGCGGGTCGAGGTCGATTTCCAGCTCGTTCAGCAGGCCGTCCACGCGGGGGCCGGTGAAGCCCAGGGCCAGCAGCACGCGCTGGCAGGGAATTTCGCGGTCGGAATCGGGCACCTCCTCGAAGCGGATGCGGCGGCCCAGCACGTCGGTTTCCCAGGTCACGTCGCTCACGCGCAGGGCGCGGAGCCGGCCGGCCTCATCGGCCAGGAATTCTTTGGTATTGATACCCCAGTAGCGCTGGCAGCCTTCTTCGTGCGAGGTGCTGCTGCGGAAAATGTGCGGCTCCAGCGGCCAGGGCGTGTGGGCGGGGCGCTCGGCGCCGGGCTGGTGCATGAGGGCAAACTGCGTGACGGAGCGGGCCCGCTGGCGGTTGGCCGTGCCCACGCAGTCGGAGCCCGTGTCGCCGCTGCCGATGACCACCACGTCCTCGCCCTCCACCCAGATGGGCGCGTCGGGCAGCTCTAACTCGCTCACGTGGCGGTTGTGCTGGGTAAGGTAGTCCATGGCGAAGTGGATGCCCGGCAGCTCCCGGCCGGGAATGTGCAGGTCGCGCGGCACGCTGGCGCCGCCGGCCAGCACCACGGCGTGGAAGTCGCGGGTGAGCTGGGCAAAAGGCAGGTCGCGGCCGATTTCGGTGTTGCAGCGGAAGCTGATGCCGTCCTCCTTCAGCAGGTCGATGCGGCGGTCGATGACCCACTTATCCAGCTTGAAATCGGGGATGCCGTAGCGAAGCAGGCCGCCGGGCCGGTCGTCGCGCTCGAACACCGTGACGGTGTGGCCGGCCCGCGCCAGCTGCGCCGCCGCCGCCAGCCCGGCCGGGCCGGAGCCCACCACCGCCACCGTTTTGCCCGATTTCAGGACCGGGGCCATAGGCTGCACGTAGCCCTTCGCAAAGGCAATTTCAATGATGTGCTTCTCGATTTCCTCAATGGCCACCGGGCTGCTGTGGATGCTGAGCACGCACGCCGCCTCGCACGGCGCGGGGCAGATGCGGCCGGTGAACTCCGGAAAGTTGTTGGTGGCGCTGAGAATCTGGTAGGCATCCTCCCATTTCTCCGCCCGCACGGCGTCGTTGAATTCGGGGATGATGTTGCCCAGTGGGCAGCCCGAGTGGCAGAACGGAATGCCGCAATTCATGCAGCGGGCCGCCTGTTGGGTGAGCTGCCCTTCGGAGTAAGTGCCGACGAATTCGTGGTTGTGGGCCACGCGCTCCTGCGGCACGGCCTTGGGCGGCAGCTCGCGGGCGAATTCTTTGAAACCGGTGGGATTAGGCATGGGTCGTTGGTTTGTCTGAACGATTGTAGAGACGCGACACTTCGCGTCTCGTCGTTGCTGATGTTAGTTAATTTGGTGCAGGTATGGGCGTGCAACGCGAGTCGTTCAACGACGAGACGCGAAGTGTCGCGTCTCTACAATCGTTCAGCCAACCGTCGCGTACCGCGCCTTCGCCAGCACCTTCTTGTATTCGCTCGGAAACACCTTTACGAACTTCCCGGCTTCCTCCTGCCAGTTCCCCAGCAGAAACGCCGCAACCTGGCTGCCCGTTAGCTCCACGTGCTTCCGCAGCAGCTCTTGAATCTGGTCCTCGTCATCGGCATCGAGCGGGTCTAGCTCCACCATTTCGGGGTTGCAGTTCTGCGGGAACGTGCCATTGGGGTCGTAGACCCAGGCGATGCCGCCGCTCATGCCGGCGGCGAAGTTGCGGCCCGTTTGGCCCAGGATGAGGGCGCGGCCGCCGGTCATGTACTCGCAGCCGTGGTCGCCTACGCCTTCCACTACAGCCGTCGCGCCGGAGTTGCGGACGGCGAACCGCTCGCCGGCCTGCCCGCGCACGAACAGCGCGCCGGAGGTGGCCCCGTACAGCGCCACGTTGCCGATAATTATGTTTTGCTCGGGTACGAAATGCGCGGCGAGGGAGGGGAAGATGGCCAGCTGCGCCCCGCTCAGGCCCTTGCCCACGTAGTCGTTGGCCTCGCCTTCGAGTGCGAAGGACAGTCCCTTCACGCTGAACGCGCCGAAGCTCTGTCCCGCCGAGCCGCGGAAACGGTAGTTGATGGTATTGTCGGGCAGGCCGGCGGCGTGGTAGCGCTTGGCAATCTCGTTGGAAAGCAGCGTGCCAATGGTGCGGTCGATATTTTGCACCTCGAACTCGGCGAAAACAGGCGTCTGCTCATTCAGGGCCGGCTGGGCGTGTTCCAGCAGCTGCCAGTCGAGGATGTGGGCCAGGCCGTGGTCCTGCGCTTCGCTCTGATACAAG
The DNA here is from genome assembly GCF_014699055.1 of Hymenobacter armeniacus. GTDB lineage: Bacteria > Bacteroidota > Bacteroidia > Cytophagales > Hymenobacteraceae > Hymenobacter > Hymenobacter armeniacus. The sequence continues at coordinate 345,719 of NZ_JACXAC010000006.1, read as the reverse complement.
GTGCCGCCGGAAATATTGGCGGCCGGATGTAGCATGTCGCTTAGGTCCAGATGGCGGGCTTTCCAATGGGTGATGCCTTCGCGCACTTTCAGGAATTCGGGGCGGCCCACCATCTCATTTATCGTGCGGAAACCCAGCTCGGCCATGATTTCGCGCAGCTCCTCGGCCAGGAAACGGAAGAGGTTCACGACGTGCTCGGGCTGGCCGGTGAAGAGCTTGCGCAGCTCGGGGTCTTGGGTGGCCACACCCACGGGGCAGGTGTTGAGGTGGCATTTGCGCATCATCACGCAGCCGCCGGCCACCAGCGCGGCCGTGGCCACGCCCCATTCTTCGGCCCCCAAAAGCGCGGCCACGGCCAAGTCGCGGCCGGTTTTGAGCTGGCCGTCGGCTTGCAGCACCACGCGGCTGCGGAGCTGGTTGCGCACCAGGGTTTGGTGGGCTTCGGCCAGGCCGAGCTCCCAGGGCAGGCCAGCGTGTTTGATGGAGCTGATGGGCGACGCGCCCGTACCGCCGTCGTAGCCGGCTATGAGAATCACGTCGGCGTGGGCCTTGGCGACGCCGGCCGCGATGGTGCCCACGCCCGCCTTGCTCACCAGCTTCACGTTGATGCGGGCGGCGCGGTTGGCGTTTTTCAGGTCGAAGATGAGTTGGGCCAGGTCTTCGATGGAGTAGATGTCGTGGTGGGGCGGGGGCGAAATCAGGCCCACGCCGGGCGTGGCGTGGCGCACCTTGGCAATCCACTCGTCCACCTTGTGGCCGGGGAGCTGGCCGCCCTCGCCGGGCTTGGCGCCCTGGGCCATCTTGATTTGCAACTCGTCGGCGTTGGTGAGGTAGTGGGCCGTGACGCCGAAGCGCGCCGAGGCCACCTGCTTGATGGCCGAGCGCATGGAGTCGCCGTTGGGCATCTGTTCGTAGCGCAGCGGGTCCTCGCCGCCCTCGCCGGTGTTGCTCTTGCCGCCGATGCGGTTCATGGCAATGGCCAGCGTGCTGTGCGCCTCGTGCGAAATCGAACCAAACGACATGGCCCCGGTCGCAAACCGTCGCATGATGCCCTCGGCTGGCTCTACTTCCTCCAGCGCAATCGGGTCGCGGTGGTGGGCAAACTCCAGCAGGCCGCGCAGCGTGAACATGCGCTCCGGCTGTTCGTTAATCAGCTTCGCATACCGCTGGTAGGTGGCGTAATTGTTGGTGCGCGTCGCCAGTTGCAGCAGGTGCACGGTTTCGGGGTTGAACATGTGCGCCTCGCCGCGCCGCCGCCAGTGGTAGAGGCCGCCGTCGGGCAGCAAAGTCTGCTCCTCGGGCGTGGTGCTTTTGAAGCCCTGGAAGTGCTTGTACAGCGTTTCGCGGGCTATTTCATCCAGCCCCAGCCCACCAATGCGCGTGACCGCCCCGCAGAAATGAGCGTCCACCACGGCTTGGTTCAGCCCCAGAATCTCGAACACCTGCGCGCCGTGGTAGCTCTGCAAAGTCGAAATTCCCATCTTCGAGAAAATCTTCAGCAGGCCGTCGCACACGGCTTTGATGTAGTTGTAATTCAGCTGCTCATGGTCGAGCGTGGTATTGAACTGGTCCGCCTCGTGCATGGTCCGGATGGTGGCCAGCGCCAGGTAGGGGTTGATGGCGGTGGCCCCGAACGACAGCAAACAGGCGAAATGGTGCACTTCCCACACGTCGCCGGCCTCCACTACCAGGCCCACCGTGCCCCGGCAGCCAAGCTTAATGAGGTGGTGATGCACGGCCGAAACAGCCAGCAGCGACGGGATGGGCGCGTGCAGCGAATCCACGCCGCGGTCCGACAAAATCAGGACTTCGTAGCCGTCATTCACCGCATCTTCGGCGTAGCGGCAGAGGCGGGCGAGGCCGCGTTCGAGCGCGCCGGGCTGCTCGTCGGCCTTGAAGTAGGTCAGCAAGGTCTTGGCGTTGAACAAGCCCGTATCAATGCTGCGCAGCTTCTCCAGCTCCAGATTGCTCAAGATGGGCTGGCGCAGGGCTACACAGTGGCAGTGGTGCTTGTCCTCGTCCAGAATGTTGCCGTTGTTGCCCAGGAAAGTGGCTAGGCTCATCACCAGCCGCTCCCGGATGGGGTCGATGGGCGGGTTCGTGACCTGCGCGAAAAACTGCTTGAAGTAGCTGCTCAGGTGTTGCGGCTGGTCGGAAAGCACCGCCAGCGGCACGTCCACGCCCATCGAGCCGATGGGCTCCTTGCCCTCCAAGGCCATGGGCGTGATGAGTACGTCGATGTCCTCGCGGGTGTAGCCGAACACCTGGTGGTACTTAAAAACAGAGTCTGCCGCCAGCTCCGTGAACACCTGGCGCGGCTCGGGCAATTCCTCCAGCCGAATCTGGTACTCGTTCAGCCACGCGCCGTAGGGCTGGCGGCCGGCGGCCTGGGCCTTCAATTCTTCATCGGTGATGATGCGGCCGGCTACGGTGTCGACCAACAGCATTTTGCCGGGCTGGAGGCGGCCTTTCTGCACCACGGTGGCGGGGTCGATGCCGAGCACGCCAGCTTCGGAGGCCACCAGCACGCGGCCGTCGGTGGTTTCGAGGTAGCGCAGGGGGCGCAGGCCATTGCGGTCGAGCATTGCTCCAATCAGCTTGCCATCAGTAAAAAGCAGGGCCGCCGGGCCGTCCCAGGGCTCCATAAACGTGGCGTGGAACTCGTAGAAGGCCTTTTTGAGCGGGTCCATCTGGGTGTTGCCATCCCAGGCTTCAGGCACCAGCATCATCATCACGTGCGGCAGCGGGCGGCCCGAGTGCAGCAGGATTTCCACCACGTTATCGAGGCAGGCCGAATCCGACTGCCCGGCATCGACTACCGGCAGCAGCATGTCCATTTCCTCGGCCGAGAAGTAGGGCGACACGTAGCTGCGCAAGCCCGCATAAAACCAGTTCAGATTGCCCCGCAGCGTGTTAATCTCCCCATTATGCGCCAGAAACCGGAACGGCTGGGCCAGCTTCCAGCTGGGAAACGTGTTGGTCGAAAACCGCGAATGCACCAGCCCGAACGCCGACGTCACCCGCTCGTCGCTGAGGTCGGGGAAGTAACCGCGCACCTGGTAGGTGGTGAGCTGGCCTTTGTACACGATGGTTTTGCACGAGAGCGAGGCGAAGTAGAACACGTCCATCGCGGCCGTCACCGTTTCGCGCACCGTCTTGAAAATCAGGCGGCGCAGCACGTACAGCTTGCGCTCGAAATCATCCGGATTTGTAATGCCCGCTGGCCGCCCAAAAAACACCTGTTCCATCACCGGCTCGGCCGCCAGCGCCGTGGTACCGATGCCGGTCGGGTTCACCGGCACGGGCCGGTAGCCCAGCATCGGGAACCCCAGCCGCGCGGCGGCCCCGTTGATGACCTCGCGGCAGGCTTCGCGCAGCTTTTCGTCCTTGGGCAAATAGGCAAAGCCCACGCCATAGCTACCCGGCTCGGGCAGGCGGATATTCAGGGCCACGCACTCTTCCAGCAGGAACCAGTGCGGAATCTGAATGAGCAGGCCGGCCCCGTCGCCGGAGTCGGAATCGCAGCCGCAGGCGCCGCGGTGCTCCATGTTTTCCAGCATGGTCAGCGCGTCGGTGATGGTCTGATGGGTCTTGCGGCCGTTGAGGTAGGTGATGAAACCGGTCCCGCAGGCATCGTGCTCAAATTCGGGGCGGTACAGGCCCTGGGCGGCGTTGGGATTCATACAGAAACAGGCACAAAATGAAGACTTTACCCGCGCCAGCAACTGGCGCGGAAAAGTAAGTTACAGCCCAAGTCGCAGGAATTTTAGTACCAACTGAAAAATTCGGATTACATTTTCATGAAATTACCTTTTGACCCCAGATGAAAAGGCCTCAAACGTTTGGGGATATTTTTTCTGACAGAATGACTATCAAATGCAAGGCCTGCTGCCCATTTTATTCGCTTCCATAGCCGGAATGGGTCATGCATTTGAACCCGACCACTTGTTGGCCGTGGGCAACCTCATTTCCCGCCGTGATACCCTGACCGAAGCCCTGCGCGACGGCATCTACTGGGGCCTGGGCCACACCACTACGCTGGTCGTGGCAGGCGCTATCATTCTGCTGGGCCGCGTCACCTTCCTCACCTCCGGGTATTTCGAGGCGGCTGTGGGCCTGATGCTCATCGTGATGGGCATTAGCCGGTTGCTTGACCAAAGCAAGCCCCCCGCCAAGGTGCGCCCTGGCGTGGCCCCCTCCCGCGCCGCCTACGCTGTGGGCCTGCTCCACGGCCTGGCCGGCAGCGGCGCTCTGGTGCTGCTGGTGATGAGCGAAATCCGCGACCCGTGGCTGAGCGTGGGCTACTTCGCGGTGTTCGGCACGGGCTCCATTCTGGGCATGTTCATCGTGGCCGGGCTGTGTAGCGTGCCGTTCACCAAGCGCATGAAAATCAGCCGGACGCTGAAAACGGCCACGGTTACGCTTTCTTCGCTGGTCTGTATTCTGTATGGTGGCTGGATGATTTACGGGAATGTGCGATGGTGACATTCAGAACGATTGTAGAGACGCGACACTTCGCGTCTCCCCGTTGAACGACCGGAACCACGCCGCCAGCCCAGCCATAACAACATCAGCAACGACGAGACGCGAAGTGTCGCGTCTCTACAATCGTCCGATGAATCCATGCACCTCTCCCCCAAAGACCTCGACAAGCTCGTTCTCCACCAGGCCGGTTTCGTGGCGCAGAAGCGCTACGCCCGTGGCCTGCTCCTGAACTACCCCGAAGCCCTGGCCCTCATCGCCACGCAGCTGCTGGAGTTCATCCGCGACGGCGAGCGGGTGGCCGTGCTCATGGACAAGGGCAAGCAGCTGCTGGGCCTGGCCGACGTGCTGCCCGGCGTGGCCGACATGCTCCACGAAGTCCAAATCGAAGGCACCTTCCCCGACGGCACTAAGCTCGTGACCGTGCACCACCCCATCTGCCGCGAAACCGGCGATGCCGCCCTGGCCCTCTACGGCTCCGGCCTCCGCAAATCCCCGGCCCCCGGCACCGCGCCCGCCCACGCCGGCCACCCCCAGCCCGGCGAATACCAGCTGCACCCGGCCGAAATCATCCTCAACGAAAGCCGCGCCACGGTGGACGTGGACGTCGTGAACATGGGCGACCGGCCCGTGCAGGTCGGCTCGCACTATCCCTTCTTCGAAACCAACGCGGCGCTGCACTTCGACCGCGCCGCCGCCTACGGTTTCCGCCTCAACATCCCGGCCGGCACGGCGGTGCGCTTCGAGCCCGGCGAGCGCAAGCGCGTGCGCCTGGTGGCCCTGGCCGGCGAGCGCACCGTGTACGGCGGCAATGGGCTGATTGATGGGAAGCTGGATGAAGCTGGAAAGAAGCAGCAGGCGCTGGAGAAACTGAAGTAACCCAAAGCTGATTTATGAAATACTTTTTTCTCGTCTTTACCCTGCTATACAGCACAATCGCCTTGTGTCAAGTGCAGATAACAGGGACAATTATGGATAAAGAAACAGGAAAGTCTATGCCTGGATTATATCTATATGTACATAAAGATTACGACAAATGGATTGACATAAATCAAACTGATGCCCAAGGCAATTTTGTAGGAATAATAAAAGCTGATGAGCTAAGTAGTAAGTCTAAATATCAAATTTTCATAAATGAAAAAGGCTATGAGCAGATTAATTATGAAGTAGATATTAATAATCATGAGCCCGTTACAATTCAATTAATTCGCCGAAAACCCGGGCCCCTAATTTGGGACTGTGGCACTCCAAGCTTTGGGTTCTATGCTCCTCAAGTATCCAATAGCCTCTCTGATTTACCTGATTTTATTCAAAAAAAGCTGGCCGCCTATCTAATTGATAGACTAGGAAGTGACTATTATTCACGCACGCAATTCTCTGGAGGGCGCGTTGTTGATATCAATAGATTGCATAATGTTGAGCCCAATTCGCTGAATTATCAATGGACCGTTCACAACTACTATTTATGCTTTGCTATTGCCGATACCCTTGGTGGTTCGATGGCAATGGATAGCACCGGAAGAGTAACGGTAGAGCTAGGATTTCCAGCAATAGGCCATGATGCGTCTAAAGCAAAAGTCATTACTAAGAACGAAGCAATAAAAATTGCCAAGCGCAACAAGAGTTACAAAAGAAGAAAAACGACTATTGCCTTTGGGTATGACAATAAGAATGATTGTTTCCAATGGACGTTCAGAAATTGTACATACAAAGGCGTCAATGTCGGCTGTAACATCCTGCATATCGCAGCGCATACAGGCCAAGTACTTAGAACATCCAGAACAGCGGGGAAACGCTCGTTTTATCGTTGATAGCAATACTTAAAGCCGTTTTCATGTCCCTCCCCATCTCCCGTCGCGCGTATGCCGACATGTACGGCCCCACCACCGGCGACCGGGTGCGCCTCGGCGATACCGGCCTGCTGATTGAAGTTGAACGCGACTACTGCGTGTACGGCGAGGAATGCAAATTCGGCGGCGGTAAGGTGCTGCGCGACGGCATGGGCCAGGCCGCCGGCATCGGGCCGGCCGATGCGCTGGATTTGGTTGTCACCAACGCGCTGGTGGTCGATTATACCGGCATTTTCAAGGCCGACATCGGCATCAAGGGCGGGCGCATCGTGGGCATCGGCAAGGCCGGCAACCCGCACCTCATGCCCGGCGTCACGCCCGGCATGGTGGTGGGCGTCACCACCGAAGTCATTGCCGGCGAAGGCCAGCTGCTCACCGCCGGCGGCATCGACTGCCACATCCATTTCATCAGCCCCCAGCAGATTCCCGAGGCGCTGGCTTCGGGCGTGACCACCATGATTGGGGGCGGCACCGGGCCGGCGGCCGGCACCAACGCCACCACCTGCACGCCCGGCGCGTTCTACCTCGAAACCATGCTGAAGGCCACCGAGGCCTACCCGCTCAACTTCGGCTTCCTGGGCAAGGGCAATGCCTCCAAGCCCGAGGGGCTGCGCGAGCAAGCCGAGGCCGGGGCGCTGGGCTTCAAGCTGCACGAGGACTGGGGCACCACGCCGGCGGCCATCGACATGTGCCTGACCATTGCCGAGGAATACGATGTGCAGGTCTGCATCCACACCGATACGCTGAACGAGAGCGGCTTCGTAGAAACCAGCACGGCCGCGTTCAAGGGCCGCACCATCCATTCCTACCACACCGAAGGCGCGGGCGGCGGCCACGCGCCCGACATCATCAAAATCTGCGGCGAGCCCAACGTCATCCCGTCGAGCACCAACCCCACGCGGCCCTTCACGGTGAACACCATCGACGAGCACCTCGACATGCTCATGGTCTGCCACCACCTCGACCGCAACATCCCCGAAGACGTGGCCTTCGCCGAAAGCCGCATCCGGGGCGAAACCATCGCCGCCGAAGACATCCTGCACGATATGGGCGCGCTCAGCATCATCAGCTCCGATTCGCAGGCCATGGGCCGGGTGGGCGAGGTCATCACCCGGACCTGGCAAACGGCCCACAAAATGAAGCAACAGCGCGGCCCCCTGCCCGAAGACGCCGCCAGCGGCCAGGCCGACAATTTCCGCGTGCGCCGCTACGTGGCCAAGTACACCATCAACCCGGCCCGCGCCCACGGCATCGCGCACGAAGTCGGCTCCGTCGAAATCGGCAAGCTGGCCGATTTGGTGCTCTGGAAACCCGCCTTTTTCGGCGCCCGCCCCGAGATGATTCTCAAAGGCGGCATCATCGCCCAATCCCAGATGGGCGACGCCAACGCCTCCATTCCCACGCCGCAGCCCTCGTTCTCGCGCCCCATGTTCGGCGCGCTGGGCGGGGCCATCGGCAAGAGCTCGATGGTGTTCGTGTCGGGTGCTTCTGTTGAAAGAGTGCGGGCGGATTATGGCCTGACGAAGCAGGTAGTGGCCGTAAAAAACTGCCGGAATATTGGCAAGAAGGACATGGCCTTAAACGACTATTTGCCCAATATTTCCGTCGACCCCGAGACGTACCGCGTGATGGTGGACGGCGTGCACCTGACCTGCGAGCCGGCCGAGGTGCTGCCGCTGGCGCAGCTGTATAATTTGTTTTAAAGAGGTGTAGAGACGCATAATTGCGTCTCGTCGTCCGCGCCGTTCGCACATCCTCGTTCAACGACGAGACGCAATTATGCGTCTCTACATCGCCCGCATGCAATTCGCCCGCCTCCTGCACCTCGTCGATTCGGCCATTCCCACCGGCTCATTCGCCTATTCTTATGGCTTGGAAAGCAGCATCACCTTCGGGCTGGTAAATACGCCGTTTGCCCTGCGGAATTACCTGTATTCCTACTTGCAGCAAGCCGGCAGCGCCGAATTGCCCTTCATCCATTCCACCTTCCATCTCACCGAAAAAATCTTCGAATTTCAAACCATCGCCGAAGAATACGACGCGCAATTGCTCGTCCCCAGCCTCTACAAAGCCAGCGCCGTGCAGGGCCGCAACTGGCTGAAACTGCTAGCCACCTTCTACCCGGAAGCGGCTTTGGAAACCATTACCCAATGGTTCAACAAGCAAAATATTCCGCCGCATTTCACACTGGTGTTCACGCTGGCACTACAGCGGGTGGGCTTCGAGTTAAAAGAATTACAGGCCATGTACCTGCACATGCTGCTGCGCGACCAGCTCAGCGCCGCCATTCGCCTTGGGTTTCTGGGGCCGTTGGAGGGCCACCAGCTGCAGCACGATTATTATGCGGTGTTCGAGCATGTGCTGATGGCGCAGGCGGGGAGGGGGTATGGCGAGGCCACCCGCTCGGCGTTTCTGCTCGATGCGGCGCAGGTGCTGCATCATGATATTTATTCCAAACTGTTTCAGAACTAATAAATTTCCCATGCCCCAGCCTAATAAATACGACCGAATAGCAGCGTCAATACTCACGACAAATCTGGTTATGCTGAGTGCCTTCAATTATTTTACAGCTACCGGCGTATTCGGGGTTCAGAATAAGTATTTTGGCTTTGGTTCATTATTATTCATTGGAGTTTGCTTGCTTTTGCACTACTACTTTATAAGCAAGGGGTATCAATGGGCAAGGATTTTATACATCGTGATGTACGCTTTATCAATACTCTTTCTAATTTTAGATTACAGAAAAATCATGGCTAAACAGTTCGGTAGTTTCTACCAATCAGTTGCTTATCTATCACAATGGATATTGAGTATTGCGCCAACGTATTTCGTGCTAATGAGCATGAAAACTTATCATCAGTCCAAGCGCCTTAAATCCTAGCAAATGGCTTTTGTCGAAAAACTCGCCCTGCTCCTCCACGGCCACCAGCACGAAGCATACGAGTCGCCCGGCGACTTCAACGAGCGCGAAACGCGGCGGCTGCCCAGCTACCGCAACTTCCGCAAGCGCGCCTTCACCGTGGGCATCGGCGGGCCGGTGGGCACTGGCAAGACGGCACTGCTGAAGGCGCTGTGCGAGCGGCTGCGCCACGAGTTCGAGCTGGGCGTAGTCACCAACGATATTTTCACCCGCGAAGACGCCGAGTTCCTCATCCGCCACAGCGCTTTGGATGAAAACCGCATCGTGGGCGTGGAAACCGGCGGCTGCCCGCACGCCGCCATCCGGGAGGACATTTCCCTGAACATGGACGCCCTCGAAGGCCTCATGCAGCGCTTCGATTATGGCTTGGATTACCTGTTTGTCGAAAGTGGCGGCGACAACCTTGCCGCCCACTTCAGCCGCGAGCTGGTCGACTATTCCATCTACGTCATCGACGTGTCGGGCGGCGACAAAATTCCGCGCAAGGGCGGCCCCGGCATCACGCAGTCCGATTTGCTCATCATCAACAAAATCGACCTCAAAGATTTAATAAAAGCTGATTTGGGCGTGATGGAGCGGGACTCGAAGAAGATGCGCGGCGAAGGGCCGTTCCTGTTTGCCCGCGCCATCGATGGGCACGGGCTGGATGAGATTATCAACCACATCAAAGCCGCAAAAGCCCGCGCGCTGGCTGCCGTGCGCGAGGACCGGCGCTAGTATTTCCGCGCCAGCGGGTTGTATCCCAGCAGCTCCTCGTCGGCCAGCGCCGCTAGAATCTGCTCGCACAGCGGCTGCAGGGCCATGCGGCTGTGTGCGGCGGCCCGTAGCACCCACACATTTTCCCGCGCCCGGGCCACCGAAATCATGCAATCTTGGCTGCTGATGTTGAAATGCGGCCCCGTGCTGCCCGGCATTTTTTGCCGCGCCAGCATTTCGCCCAGTTTCTGAAATCGGGCATCGTCGGGACTGCCCACCAGAAACACCGAAAAGAAGGTCTGATACCCGGCGAAATTGGCCGGCGAGGTGGCAATGTTTTCCCTCGGGGTGAACGCAAACCGGTCTAAGACCACCAGCCGACCGGCTACCCGGATGCGCAGTTCCGAGTGCAGCGACGTAAACGCAAACCGTTCGCCCTGGTCCATGCGGCCCGAGTGGAACCAGTCGACGAGCAGCAGGAGGGAGGTGGGCTGCAGGTGCCACTCCTGCCGCTGGCGGTAGCGGCTTTCGGCTTGCAGCACCACCGGGTCGGGGAAAATGACGGCCAGCGCGTTTTCGCCCAACTCGCCCACGGTGTGCTGCTCGGCCACCGCTCCGTCGATAGAGCGGAAAACCCGGGTGCTGGCCTGCGTGCTGAGAACCAGCCGCGCCCCGGCTCGGACCGAAATGCGCAGCCGGATAACATCGCCCGCCACCAGGCCGCCGCCGTAGCTGCTCAGCACCACGTGGCCGGCACCGCCCGGCGCGGTGGGCTGTAGCAGTTTCAGGGGTTGGATGTTTTTGCAAGTCACCAGCCGCGACTTGCCACGTACTGCGGCCACTTCCAGCGTGCTCCATTCAGGGGCCGGCGCGAGAGCCAGAGCCACGGCCGGAGCAGCGGGTTGAGGAAGCAGGGGAGCGGAGCGGGGCATTGGCACGGCCCGCTAAGTACGGACCGGATGCCGGCTTGCCAAGCCGGCGCCAATCGAAAATGTTGGCATGTTGGGGCCGCCGGCGGCAAGCCCCGGGGGCTGCCCACAATACCCGCCCCGGGGCTCGCGTTTCAAAACGCCGCGGCACCTGTATTTTAGGGACTTTCCGTGCGAAGCTCATGCAGAACTATTACCGCGTATTGGGCGTGGGCCTCACGGCTACGGCCCAGGAAATTGAGAAAGCCTACCTGCGCCAGCGCACCCGCCTCAAGCGCCTGGCTGCCGCCGACCGCGCCATGAAAGCCCGTCTGGCCGAAGTCGAAACCGGCTACGACATCCTCGGCAATTCCCGCCGCCGCGTGGCCTACGACCTGCTGCTGGCCCAGGAGCCGCCCGTGCCGGCCTCAGCCGCCCAGCGCGCCGACGAGCGCATGGCCGGCTGGGCCGTGTGGGCCCGCCGCTTCAATGCCGCCGTGCTGGGCTGCTGCCTGCTGCTGGGCCTCGACTGGGCCCTGCCCTTGCGCCACTACCGGCACGAAACCGTGCGGAGCCGCTTCCCCGTGTCGGTGTCGGCCTCGCTCTCCAGCCCTCAGCTGGCCTACCGGGTGCACACCGAGCACACCACGTTTCGGCTCCCCAGCGCCATTGGCTACCGGGTGCGCGAGGACCAACGCATCGACGTGTGGCAAACGCCGCTCCTGGGCGTGGTGAGCAAGGTGAGCGCCCCCGACTCGCCCGACGGGCCAGCTCCCTTTCAGCCCTACGGCGGTACCATCTACGGCACGTTCTTCCTGCTGCCGCTGCTGCTGGCCGCCGTGGCGGGCGTGGGCGTGTGGCCCGGTCACTTGGCCGAAACTTACGTGAACACGGCAGCCGTGGGCGGGTTGTTAGCCATCCTCACCCTGGTAGTCCTGCTGTGGTTTTGAGGCAGGATGCGGAAAATGCCCAGTGCATGGCAACCCGGCGAAACTCCTCAGGCGGCCAGCCGTTACCGCATACCACGTTCTTTTGCGCCCTCATTGTTTCCTGCCCTCTCCATGGATTTTACTTCCTCCCGCCCCGAAGATTTGCTGTTTGATGCCGCGCGCCGCGGCGACGTGGCGACCCTGCACGAGCTGCTGGCCACGGGCCTCGACGTGAACCTGGCCAACAGCAAAGGCTTCACGGCCCTCATCCTGGCGGCATACGACGACCACTACGATGCCACCAAATTCCTGCTCAACGCCGGCGCCGACCCCAACCGGCAAGACGTGACCGGCAATACGGCCCTGATGGGCGTCAGCTTCAAGGGCTACGCCGACGTGGCCCGCCTGCTCATCGAGCGCGGTGCCAACCTCGACCTGCAAAACGGCAACGGCGGCACGGCCCTCATGTTTGCCACCCTGTTTGGCCGCAACGAGCTGGTGCGCCTTCTGGTGGCCGCTGGCGCCAACAAAGACATCAAAGACGTGCGCGGCCTCACCGCCCTGGCCCTGGCCGGGCAGCAGGGCAACGAAGAAGCCTGGGCTGCGCTGGGCGGCGCCCCGGCCGAGGCCTAGCCTTTGCGGCCCACGCACTGCCCCCGCACCGCCTCCAGCCGCTTCACTAGGGCGGCCACTTCTTGCTCGCTGCCGGTGTGGAGCGCAAGCGTGATGGTGGCGGCAATGCCCGACGGCGCCTTGCCGTCGGCGCCGTCGCGGCGCTTCACCACAAGGTCGTAGTAGCGGCGGCCGCCTTCGTCCTCCTTCGCCGCATAGGTCACAGTGCCCACTTCGGCCCACTCCTGGGCCAGGGTGAGCTCCATTTCCACGTTTTCGTTGCTTTTGAAGCCCCAACTGCTGCCGTTTTTGCTGTTGCTCACGGCAATGTTGGTGGTGCTGGCGTGGTCGGGCGTGCGGTACTTCCGAATGGTTTGGCGGAAGCCACAGCCGGCCAGCGACACCCGCACTTTGGTGTGCTCGTCCGGGCTGGTGGGGTCTGCCAGCAGTTGGTTGAGCCGGGCGGTGAGGGCCTTCACCTCGGCCGCGGGAGCCTGAGCACGGGCTGCGCTGCCCACAAGGAGCGCGCCCGCCAGAAAGAGCATCGATTTGAGCATGTGCAGAAAGGTGAAGCGTGCAAGAAAGGGCGGTAGCTCCGGCCCCACACGGGTAGGGCCGGTACCACAGCGCGAGATGCGCGCCCGGGGGAACCGGTTGCCCAGTGCTACAAAAAAGTGGTGCACCATCCGTTGGCTTTTCCACGACATCAGGCCACCAATTGTAGGAGGCCTGACCCTGTAGCATCATAAGGGGCGATTGGTATAGTTATATTGTAACTGTGATTGATTTTATCGGTGGCAAATATTTTTATTCTTAGAATGTCAGCCTGCGAATTGCTAAAGTATAATTGCGTTATTTGTAGCCTAATACATTGTAAATAAAACCAGTAAAGCCACTGCTGTTGAATTGCGCTGCTTAAAATGCTAAGTTGTTTTTTTAGAGCATATTAAAGCGGCTTGCAGAAAGTGGCTGAGCTTTTTAGATGGCCGACGCTTGGTATACGGCTATTTGATTTATAATTTCGGAAGGGCCGTCAAGTAGTGGCCCGGCCGGAGTGTTAGCAACAAACGATTGTTGCCAGACACCATGTTTTCTCTTCCTTTTAAACCCAAATCCCACCCTGCTATGATGTTCATTACTACCTTATTTATGTTTGGCCAGGTGCTCATGGCCCGCCCGCAGCTTGCCTTGGCTCACTCTGCCGAAACTTCGGCTCACGTCTCGACGCCTGCTGCCACCATCAGTGGCCACGTGGTGACGGACGCGGAAACGCCCCTGCCGGGCGTGGTGGTAACGGTGCAGGGCACCCCCCACGTCACCAGTACCAATGCCACCGGCGATTTTCTGCTGCCGCTGACCGATACCAAATCCGTGCTGGTGTTCAAGTGCCAGGGCTACCGCGACCAGACCGTGGCGGTGTCGGCCACCCAGCCGCTCACGGTAAAAATGTACGCCCTCAGCCGTGCGGCTACGCCCGGTAGCTCCGCTGCTTCGGGGGCAGAGACGGGCGGCAAATCCGAGGTGCTCACCTATTCGGAGGTGCCGCCCACGTTTCCGGGCGGCGACGCGGCCTACCGCAAGTTTGTGAGCCAAAACGCGCATTACCCCGAAACCGCCTTGGCCAAAGGCCTGTCGGGCACGGTGTTCGTCAGCTTTGTGGTAGACGAGGAAGGGCGCATCACCGACGCGCAAGTGGTGCGCGGCTGCGGCAACGGTTTCGACGAGGAAGCCCTGCGCGTCATCCGCCTCATGCCCTGGTGGAACCCCGGCCGCGTAGCCGGCGACGCCGTGCGAGTATCCAAAACCATGGCTGTGCCATTTGTATTCCGGGAGCGGCCCTAGTTTGGTGCTTCTAATTGGGATAGAAAAGTCCAACGGGGCCGGCGCAAGCTGGCTCCGTTGCGTTGGGCGGTGGTAAAGCTGGGCCTGCGGGAAATTCCTCAGGCCAGCCACACCGCGCCCAGGGCCAGCAGGGCCGGCACCGTTTGCACCCACAGGATGCGCCGGCCGGCCGTGGCCGCGCCATACAGCCCCGCCACCGCCACGCAGCCCAGAAAAAAGCTGGCTACGTAGCGGTGCCAGGCCGGGTCCGCTATTAGCAGGGCCCACACCAGGCCGGCGGCCAGGAAGCCGTTGTAGAGCCCCTGGTTGGCGGCCAGCACTTTGGTGGGCGCGAATAGCTCGGGCCGCAGGGAGCGGAAGGTTTTGTGGCCCCGGGTGGTCCAGGCAAACATTTCCAGCCACAGGATATAGAAGTGGATGGCGGCCACCACGCCGATGAGAAGTTGGCTGAGCAGGGGCATGGCAACGGGCGCGAAGGAAGGATAAGCAGCGGAAGACCCGCAGCAACTTACTCAACTTTCAGCCGCTGCCCGAGCCCGTGCTAGTGCTGCACCTGCACGGAGTAGGCGGGGCCGGGGCCGTGGGGGCCCAGCAGGCGCAGCGTGTAGAGGCCGGCGGGCAGGGCGGAGGTATCGAAGCGAACCTCGGCCGCGGCGGCGGGCAGGGGCTGGGTGGCCACAGCCCGGCCCTGCAGGTTGTAGAGCGTGGCCTGGCTGGCCCCCGCCGCGCCGCGGTGCCGCAGCGTGAACTGGTGTTGGGCCGGGTTGGGGAACAGGTCGGCACGGGCGTTGTCGTCGTCGTCATCATCCCCGCCGCAGCCGTGGCCGCCGGGGCGGCTGCCGTAGCGGGCCAGGTAGCTTTCGGTGAACGGGGAGGTGAGGCCAATGCCCCCGAAGAGGCAGCTGCCCGTGAAAACCCCCGTGGTGTAAACGTTCGCGCGCGCATCGAGGGCCAGGCCCGCGCCCGAGCTGGTGCCCGGTCCGCCCACCAACACCTGCTGCTGCATCCGGCCGCTGGGGCTGAGGCGGGCCAGGAAAGATTGATTGGTGCCCTGGGAGGTGAAGTTCATCATGCCCGAAGCGTAGCAGCTGCGGGTGCGGGCGTCTACGGCCAGCGCGCTCACCACGTCGTAATTGACGCCGCCGATGGCCACGGCCCAGTCCAGGGAGCCGTCGGGGTCGTAGCGGGCCACAAAGCCGTCGTCGCTGCCCGCACTGGTGAGCATGCGGGGGCCGAACGTGGCCGTGCCCGCGAAGCGGCCGCCCAGGTACACGTCGCCCTGGGCATCGGTGGCCAGGGCGTGGCCATCGCCCGTGCCGGGCGTGGTCTGGGCCCAGTCCAGGTGCCCGGTGCCGGCATCGAACCGGGCCAGGTAGAGGGTGCCGGTCAGGTTTGACAAGGCGATGCCATCCAGTTCCCACCCCCCCACGCCGGTGCCGCTGATGTAGCAATGGCCGGCGTTGTCGAGGGCCACGCCGCCAGCGGCGCTTTCGCTGATGCCGGGCGTTTGAATAGGGGAGGCCTGTAGCACGCGCGCCCACCGCAGCTGCCCCTGCCGGTTGTAGCTGGCCAGAAAGCCCTGGTTGCGGCGGGCGCCGAAGGCGAGCGTGCCAAACGTGACATTCGGCCCGTTTACCCGGCCGCTGATGTAGCTGTTGCCCTGCTGGTCCACGGCTACGTCGGCCCCGTAGCTGTTGCCGTACGTGCCGCTGCTGCCGCCGTCGGCCTGCCGCACCCAGCTCACCCGGCCGTGGGGGTCGCATTTCACCAGCAAAATGTTGTAGCCGCCCACCTCGAAGGGCAGCGGGAGGCGGCCGGTGGTTTGCTGGCCGCCGTTGTAGGTGAGCGTGCCGAAAAAGGCCCCGGTCAGGAACGTGTTGCCGGCCGCATCGGCCGCTATGGCGTAGGGAATGACGTCGGTGGCCCCCTCCAGCTTGGTGACGCGCAGCACCTGCCCGGCGGGGCTGAGCTTGGCCACGAACAGGCACATGCCCGGCCGGGCGCTGGCGATGGTGGTGGTGCCCACCTGCGTCGAGCCCGTGAAGCGGCCCGTGATGTAGGCGTTGCCGGCCGCGTCGGTGGCCACGTCCATCACCGCGTTGATGTCGGTGGCGGGCTGCACAAACGTCCAGGTAGAGGGCTGGGCAAGGGCCCGCAGGCTGCCCACTAGCAGGAGCACGAGAAGGCCTGGTAAGAGCTTTTTCATAACCGTAAGGGATAAAATGAAACAATACTGCCGCAGCCCCGGAACCGCCGGCCCACCACCCCAACCAACCTCATGCACGACCGCCACCTTCCAACCTCAACCCTGCCAGCTTGGCCGGGCGCCGCGCTCCGAAGCGTAGCACCAAGGTAATGGTTAATGATATAAAATAAGTATAGTTACTATTGAATTTTTGCTAAGCCCGAGCGTTTCGGGTGCCACCGCGCGGCAGCAGAAGCGCTTCGCAGCCAAAAAAAATGACCCCGGCCAGCGGGGGCGGGCCGGGGCCGAAGCGCCGGAGGCCGGCCCACCCCCTATGCCGGCCCCGCGGTTTCGACGCGCGCCGGCGCGGGGCGTTGTGTTGCCCCCGCACGTACCGGCTGGCCCCTGCATCGGTGCCCCCGACGGGGTAGCGCCCGGCCGCCATCGGCCGCGCGCCACCCGGGGCAGTGGCCAGGCAACCCAGGCCTCGCTCGAAGTGCACCAGGCAATTCATCGCCCTAATAAAAAAGCGGCCCGGAGGTGTCTCCGGGCCGCTTTCTCTTGGGAGGCAGCGGGGGCTATGCGCCGGCGGGCTTTGGCGCGGCGGCGTCGCCGCCTAGACGGAACAGGTTCAGGGTGGCCTTGTCTTCGGCAAATAGCAGCTTGGCGGCGGCGCTGGCTTCCTGGCCGTAGCCGTAGGCGTGGTTTTGCACGGTCACGTAGTGGTCGCGGCCTTCGGTGTTGGTGCCTTTTCTCATTTCCTGGTCGGTGTTGGCGGCGGTCAGCTCTTCGGCCAGGGTGCCCAGCGCGGCCAACTGGGCGGCGGTGTAGCCTTTGGCAGCCAGGGCGGCGTGGTCGCGGGTGGCGGCGGCGAAGGCGGTTTGCAGCAGGGTGCGCATCTTGTCGTGGCTATCGCGGGCGGCATCGTAGGTGTTGCGGCCGTAGGCGGCCATGCGGCCCGCGTTGTGGGGGAAGGCGCGGCCCACGTAGTAAAACAGGGTTTGGGCGGCGCGCTGGGCGCGCACCATCACGTCTTCTACTTCGGCGGTGTCTTCCTTCAGCTCGCCGGCGCGCACGGTGTGGTCGGGGGTGGTGTCGGCCAGGTCGAGGGCGGCCAGCCATTCGGTGCCAAAATCCGCGTCAAAGTCGGGGTTGAACGCCTGGAACTTGGCTTGGTGGGTGAGGTAGTGGCCGTGCATGGTGCGCATGTTCTGGCGCATGGCCGCATCGGGTTGGGAGTAGTGTCTAACTACATCGGTAGGGGTAGGCATGTGGTTGGAAATGAAAGGTGAATGATGGTCGCCAAGGTAGGAATTTAGTTGACAATTCCCGCCGCTTGGTTAGCCGTTCACGGGCCTTAGTTGGGTCTTCCCGCCGGCGGGAATCGTCAACTAGCACTCGACCCCACCCAACTAAGGGCCGGGAGCCGCCAACTAAGCAGCGGCAGCGGCTAGCGAAGCGGCGGGAACCGCCGGCTAATGCCCGGGATGCCGTGGCTACCGGGCGGGGCACGAAAAAGGCCCGCCGCACGAAAAAGGCCCGCCGGGAGGGGCGGGCCTTGTGAAGTGCTTATTCTTGTTAGGAATGAGTGTGCTTCTTTTCCTTCTCGTAAGCAGTAAGGTTCAAAATTGCCCTCCTGATAGAACGGTAATCGTCTGGTGGAACATCAATAAAGCCAACACTTCCTTCGTCGTCTTCTGAAGGAAGTAGTCCTTGAGGCGCTCGGGTTGTATTAATCAAATCAACATAACAACCATAGTCTAACTTATAGACATCAAATCTAGAACCTGGTTGGTCATGAGCAGACACATTTCTTTTAAGAATGTGTATGATGCGAGCATCAAACAGGTAATCTATTAAGTCATGTCGTGTGTTTGTACCTAACAGAAAAGCTCGGGCTTTTCGCTCTTTTATAACTTCATTGATTACCCAGTGAAGTAAGTCGTGTGCATCATCGTTAGACCGCACTAAGCTTTCCTTGTCTTGCTGATACCACTTAAGTGCTGCTTGTCTTACATGATTCATTGAAATCAAGTCGTTTAATGCTCTTTGAGCAGCCAAGCCAATGATATTGATAGCATCTCTAGGTACACCTTCTGCTGACCTAATGAATTCATCAAATACGTTGGATTGAGTAAACGCCTGCTGAATAAATTCATCAGAGCTTTTTGGTCCAGTAGATTTATCAAGGTCTTCTATTTCAAGATAATGCTTGTAGAACAATTCTTTAAAGAATGTTCTTGCAGCCTGAGTGTTATTCTCAAAAACCATGAAATCATCTAGGTTGAGGTCTGCTGAAATATCAGCTCCCAATTCAAACCCTAAATAATCATTATGATGTAGTCTAGCAATAAAATGTGACCGTTGCTCAATGGCAGCAATTTTTACAACAAACCCAGCTAGGGGAAATATAGACCTTCTTAGTAAATCCGCTAAAAAAGGCTGTAATTCGATGGGTACACTGCTCCATTCGTCTAGTAATAACCAAATTCTCTTTTTCCCAAGAATGCCGATAAGTTCTCGAAGAGCATTGCTTATGCGTCCAAAATGTACTCGATGCTGTGTTACACCGCTTTCAGATATTTTTCTTTCCTGCTTGTCACTGCTGGACGCACCCTTTTTTCCTTCTAAGGCAAATTCTAATTTGCCATCTTTAACACCTAATGTAGCACCAGCAGAATTTGTGCGTTCTCTGGAATTTGAAGTATTTGTTTCAATAGTTGTGTTCCCAACCACTGCAACCTCGGTTATGGCAGAAGATAGTTCATCAACTAATGTTAATGCAATTGCAGGGTCGTAACTGCGTAAATTATTGCTAAAATAATCTCGTAAACTATTATGAAATGATATTAAAACATCTTGCAAGAGGCGAGTGGCCCTCTCATGGGTAGGTATACTCGCATCGGAATAAATACCCCCTGAGGAACCAATGGTTCTCATGTCTATATATACGGGTATATCTCCTTTTGTTTCTTTAATGTCGGAAAGGTAAAGGAGAGCATGGGTTTTTCCTGTGCCACGTCTTCCATAAATCACTTGGTGATTAGGATTGGATAATAATGTGAAGAGGGGCCCAACATCAACGAAAGTAGCAACAAGCTGAGCACGTTCACTAGTTTCTGCTCGCTTATTAAGCCTCATAAACGCGGTATTCAGCAAGGTGGCCATGATTTGGGTTTTAACAGGTGGTATTTATATACAATATTAAAGCTTCCCCAGAATCTCCAGCGCCGCGGTGGCGATGACCGTGCCGGGGCCGTACACGCCGGCCACGCCCGCGTCGTAGAGGAACTGGTAGTCCTGGGCGGGGATGACGCCGCCGGCAATCACCAGGATGTCTTCGCGGCCGAGCTGCTTGAGCTCCGTGAGCAGCTGGGGCAGCAGGGTTTTGTGGCCGGCGGCGAGGCTGCTCACGCCCACCACGTGCACGTCGTTGTCGGCGGCCTGGCGGGCCACTTCGGCGGGCGTCTGGAAGAGGGGGGCGAGGTCGACGTCGAAGCCCACGTCGGCGAAGCTGGTGGCAATGATTTTGGCGCCGCGGTCGTGGCCGTCCTGGCCCATTTTGGCCACCAGCATGCGGGGGCGGCGGCCTTCGCGGGCCGCAAATTCCTCGGCGGCGGCGCGGGCTTGTTCAAACGCTTCGTTGTGGTGCATTTCCTGGGAGTAGACGCCGGCCACGGTGCGCGTGGTGGCCTGGTGGCGGCCGTACTGGGCTTCGAGGGCGTCGGAGATTTCGCCCAGCGTGGCGCGGGCGCGGGCGGCCGTCACGGCCAAGGCCAGAAGGTTGTGGGCGTCTTTGTCGGCATCGGCGGCAAGGTCGTTGAGGCGCACGCCGGCGGCTTCGGTGAGGGCAGCCAGGGCCACTTTCACGGCCACGGGGTCGCGGTCGGCGCGCACTTGCTTGAGGCGGGCAATCTGGCTGGTGCGCACGGCGTCGTTGTCGATGTCGAGCACTTCGACCTCCGTTTTTTCGGTGGTCTGGTACTTGTTCACGCCCACGATGATTTCCTTGCCCGAGTCGATGCGGGCCTGCTTGCGGGCGGCGGCTTCCTCGATGCGCAGCTTGGGCAGGCCGGTTTCGATGGCTTTGGCCATGCCGCCCAGCGCCTCCACTTCCTGAATGAGGGCCCAGGCCTTGTCGGCCAGCTCATGGGTGAGGGTTTCGACGTAGTACGAGCCGCCCCAGGGGTCTACTACTTTGGTGATGTCGGTTTCGTGCTGCAGGTAGAGCTGGGTGTTGCGCGCGATGCGGGCCGAAAAGTCGGTGGGCAGCGCAATGGCTTCGTCCAGCGCGTTGGTGTGCAGGCTTTGGGTGCCGCCCAGGGCGGCGGCCAGCGCCTCGATGGTGGTGCGGGCCACGTTGTTGTACGGGTCCTGCTCGGTGAGGGAGTAGCCCGAGGTCTGGCAATGGGTACGCAGGGCCAGGCTCTTGGGGTTGGTGGGGTTGAACTGCTGGATGAGCTTGGCCCACAACAGGCGGCCGGCCCGCAGCTTGGCAATCTCCATGAAGTGGTTCATGCCAATGGCCCAGAAAAAGCTCAGGCGTGGGGCAAACTCGTCAATCTTCATGCCCGCGGCTAGGCCGGCGCGCACGTACTCCAGGCCGTCGGCCAGGGTGTAGGCCAGTTCCAGGTCGGCGGTGGCGCCGGCCTCCTGCATGTGGTAGCCCGAGATGCTGATGGAGTTGAACTTGGGCATCTTGGCCGCCGTGTAGCTGAAGATGTCGGCGATGATGCGCATGCTCGGGGCGGGCGGGTAGATGTAGGTGTTGCGCACCATGAACTCCTTCAGAATGTCGTTCTGAATGGTGCCCGACAGCTTTTCCGGGCTCACGCCCTGCTCTTCGGCCGCCACGATGTAGAAGGCCAGCACCGGTAGCACGGCCCCGTTCATGGTCATGCTCACCGACATCTGGTCGAGCGGAATCTGGTCGAAGAGGATTTTCATGTCTTCCACCGAGTCGATGGCCACGCCGGCCTTGCCCACGTCGCCCTGCACGCGGGGGTGGTCGGAGTCGTAGCCGCGGTGGGTGGCCAGGTCGAAGGCCACGCTCAGCCCTTTCTGCCCGCCGGCCAGGTTGCGGCGGTAAAACGCGTTCGATTCCTCGGCCGTCGAAAAGCCGGCGTACTGCCGGATGGTCCACGGGTTCTGCACGTACATGCTGGCGTAGGGCCCACGCAGGTAAGGCGCCTGCCCCGCGCCAAAGCCTAGGTGGTCGAGGCGGGCCACGTCAGCCGCCGTGTAGAAAGGCTTGATGGCGATGCCCTCGGGCGTGAGGGCGGCCGCCGTTTCAGGAGCCACGGGCGCAGCCGGGGCAACAGCGGCGTTGTAAGGAATCGAGGAAAAGTCGGGTTTCATGGCAAGGAATAACAAAGGCATCTGTCATTGCGAGGCGCAGCCGAAGCAATCCGTCCTCTCAACGCGCAAAGCCCTGAGATGTGAGGAGCGTTTTCTTTCAAGCAGAAACGCTACTAAGGTTTAGAGAAAGGTCAGCTTATGAAAAGCTTGTCACAGTACTTAGGTTGGTCGCTGCGAGCAGGACGGATTGCCGCGCTGCGCTCGCAATGACAGACGGCGCGCCTACCGCCCCTGCAAACGGGCCAGCACTTCCTCGGTGGTGTAGCCCTGCACCTTCATTTCCTTGAAGCCGAACACGCGCACGGCCTCGTGCAGGGTGGCCATGTCGGAGCTGAGCAGGGCCGGCGGAATGAAGTGCTGCTTTTCGGTCGGAATCTGGTAGATGAAGCGGGCAAACTTCTGGAACTGCTCCGGCGTGGCGTACATCAGCGTGGCCTCTTCGGGCGAGGAGTAGAGCACCGACAGCGTGCCCGGCGGGTGCGAGGCCGCAATTTCGGGCCGCTCGTGGGGCTGCAGCATGTTCACGAACTGCTCCAGAATAATCTGGTTGGTGTTGGTGCCCAGCAGCACCACGGCGGCGCGCTTGCTTTTTTTCTCGCGGCGCTCAAAGTGCAGGGCCGTGGCCAGGCGCAGCACCTCGGTGGGATAGGCGGCGCGCGTCACGTCGAACTCGGCCGAGCGCAGCAGCTTCTTGGGGTGGAAGCTGAACTGCTCCCGCGGGTTCTGGAAGCGGTTGGTGCCCACTATCACCTGCTGGCCGCTGGCAATGCGCCGGAACGTCTCAGTGGCCACGGCCTTGATTTCGTCCAGCACCTGGCCGCGCGCCACCGGCAGCCCGCCCGCGGCCTCCACGCGCTGAAACAGCGTCCAGGCTTCCTGGGCCAGTTGGTCGGTCAGGGTTTCGAGGAAGTAGGAGCCCGCCGCCGGGTCCTGCACCTGGCCCAGGCCGGCTTCTTCGCGCAGCAGCACCGAGAGGTTGCGGGCCAGGCGGGCCGAAAACTCGTTGGCTTCGGCAAACACGCAGTCGAACGCCGCCACGCTCAGCGAGTCGGCGCCGCCCAGCACGGCGCTCATGGCCTCGGTGGTGTGGCGCAGCAGGTTGGTGTGCGGGTCCAGAGTGGTTTGGGCCCACGACGAGGTGAGGGCGTGCACGCGCAAGTTCGCGTTCAGGCTGGCCGGCAGCCCGAAGCCGTGCAGCAGCGTGGCCCACAGCCGGCGCAGGGCCCGCAGCTTGGCCATTTCGGGAAAATAGCTGGGCGCCACGGCCATGTGCACGTGCAGCGTCGCCGCCACCTGGGCCGCGCTGATGTCGTCGGTGGGCAGCTCGGCCAGCAGGGCCGCGGCCGTGTTCAGGCTGAAGGCAATCTGCTGGGTGGCGGTGGCGCCGCGGTTGCCAAAAAAAGCGCCGTTCACGGCCAGGGCCCGGAAGTCGGGCATGGCCGTGGTCAGGCTCACGCAGCGGCGCAGGGCGGCGCGGTAGTCGGCCAGCTCAGCGCCCTCGGGCACCGGGCCGGGGGCAAAGCGCAGAAAGCCGCGCAGGGCCGTGCCGGGCGCGGCTTCCACCAGCTGGCTGAGCAGGGCGTCGGGGGCGGCCGTCACGGTATAGCCCACAAACGTGGTGGCCAGCGGCAGCATCTCGGCCAGGTAATGCACGGCAAATGACCCGGCATCGGCCAGGATGAAGTGCACGCCGTCGGCGCCGCGGCCCAAGGCCTGGACGGCCTGGTCGATTTGCGCGCGGCCTTCGCCGGCCGGCACATTCAGGGCGGGCACGTTCAGCCAGGGCACCACCGGGTGGGGCAGGGGCGCCGGAGGGCCGCCCAGGGCCGCCAGGGCCTCGCGGTGGTAAAAGGGCTCCACGCTGAAGCCGTCGGGCAGGGGCCAGCGCAACGTGGCGGGGTCCTGGCCTTTGAGGTCGCGGGCCAGACGGGCCTGCCATTCGGCGGTGGTAACGGCCGGAAACTCGGCAAAGGAAACGGGCACAGCGGCCGGGGTATCGGACATAAGAGAAAAACCGTGTGGGAATTGGCCGAAGGATGATTGCTGCAACTACGCGCCGGCCCCAAAACAGGCCGAAAGATACCGCCCCGGCCGCGTTGGCACATGGGGGCGGGCCGGCCTTGCAAAGGCGCATTGCAACGTAGCTTTGATGCCCATTGCCTGGTTTCATTTCATTTCCTTTTTAATTATCTTCTTTTTAATGCTCTTTCGCTACTCGAAATCATTCTTCCTCGCCCTGTCGCTGCTGGCTACGGCCGGTGCCGTGCAGGCCCAGCAAAACTTCCGGCCGGGCTACGTCGTGAAGACGGAGGGCGATACGCTGCGGGGCCAAGTGCAGGTGCGCGGCGCCCACCGGAGCGAGGCCCTGTGCCGTTTTCGTCCCAATTCAGAAGCGGGCACCGTCGATTACAAGCCGGCCGCGTTGCGGGGCTACGGCTTGGCCAACGGCCAGCGGTACGAAACCCGCCTGGTTCCGACTACCGATTCCCTGGGAAGACCCGCGCAGCGGCAGCTGTTTTTAGAACCTTTGGTGAGCGGACGCGCCAGCCTCTACACCCGGCGCGATGCATTCGATGAGGTGCATTACTACCTCTACCTAGCGCAGGCCGGGGCTGGCCCCGTGCAGGAACTCGAAAACCGCGTTGTTCGCCGCATCTATACAGCAAATGAAGCCCCCGAAGTGATTCCGGTTTATCGGAAAACGTTATCGGAAGCCTTCCGCGACTGCTTCGCCGTTCAGCCGTCGCTGCCCAAACTGGAATACACGGCGAGCAGCTTGGCCGCCGTGGTGCGGCGGTACAATGCGTGCTCCGAGCCGGAAGCCGTTTTCAAGTCCAAAGACACGGGTGGTCCCAAACGTCAAGGGGCAACCGTTGCCTTCGGGGTGGCGGGCGGAGTGGCCCGGACCAGCATGAAGTTTCAGGGAGAAATCAGCCTTCGGAATGGCACTTTCACCAGCGTTTCGCCCCTGTTCGGGGTTTACTTTACCTCCACCTTCCCGGAGCTGAATCGCAACCTGGAGCTGCGCGTCGATGCACTCTACCAAAAGCTGGATTATAACGATTCGTACGTGGCAAGAGGCTTTTCGAGCGTGGACCTGCGCGAGCAGGCTTCGCTGCAGTTCCAGCGCCTGGCGGTGCCCCTGCAGCTGCGCTACTACTTTCGCACCAATACGCTTCGTCCTTACGTTTATGCGGGCGTCAACGGCAACTACTTGCTGAGTTACGCCACCCAACTCCGGTCCGAGTACACGGCGGGCGGGGTTCCCGTGGTCACCAACAAAGAGGCCGTCAACCCCGCCATTGTTTCGAAAACCGACTTCGGGGTGCTGGGCGGCGCGGGGCTTTCGCTTGGCGTGGGAAAACGCGCTATTGGCCTGGAGCTGCGCGCAGAGCGCAACGGCGGCTTCGTGAGCAGCCCCACCATCAGCGCGCCCATTATTCAATACGGGGGGGGGGTCAGCTTCCAACTCTTTTGATTGGCACGCCGCCAACTGGTCATTACCCGGCGCCGGGCTTGGGCAAATGCGCAGGCATTGACGCTTTGGTGTTGCACCTTTGTGGTTTCGGCTGGCATGCCCCTAGCCAAACAGGTCGCACAGGCCTTAGCGCCGGCCGGGAGCTGCTTTCCTTTACTTGCTACTGCTGTATGTTGCTTCGCCGTTTAGTTGTTCCGCTAGTGCCGGCCCTGGCCCTGGTTCTGGCCGCCGGTTGCCAGCGCGCGCCCTACGCTCCCACGGCTCGTTTTGCACCCGTCACGAGCCAGCCCGTGGGCAAAACCCAGGCCGAAGACCCCGCCGCTGCGGCCCTCATCGCGCCCTACCACGACAAGGTGACGGCCCAAATGACCGAAGTGCTGGGCACGGCCCCGCAGCCGCTCACCAAAGGCCCCGGCGAAAACCCGCTGTCCAACTTCGTGGCCGACCTGCAGCGCGAGCGCGCCAGCCGGGAGCTCAAGCAGCCCATTCCGCTGGGCGTGATGACCAACGGCGGCCTGCGCGCCGGCTTTGCCGCCGGCTCCGTCACGCTGGGCTCGGTGTTCGAGCTGATGCCGTTTGAGAACGAGCTGGTGGTGCTCGACGCGCCCGGCCCGGTGGTGCAGCAGCTGTTCGACTACGCCGCCCACATCAAGATGGCCGTTTCCGGCGCCACCTACACCGTCACCTTCGACGGCTTGCCCAAGGACATCCGCATCGGCGGCCAGCCCTTCGACGTGAACGACAACCGCACCTGGCCTATTGCCATTTCCGACTACCTGGCCACCGGCGGCGACAACATGGTGTTTTTCAAAACGCTCGTGCCGCGCCACACCAACGTGCTGCTCCGCACCGCCATTGCCGACCACATCCGCGACCTGACCAAGGCCGGCCAGCCCGTGACGGCCAAGGTAGAAGGCCGGGTAAAGGCCAATTAATCAGTTAGCAGTTATCAGTTAGCAGTGAACAGTTCGCAGTTCGCCTCTGGCTGAAAAGACCACAACAACTGCGAACTGTTCACTGCTAACTGTTTTTATGAAGCGCCGCGAATTTCTCCGCAATTCCCTCCTTGGCACCGCCGGCCTGTCCGTGCTGAGCAGCGTGGCCAATGCCGCCGAAGCTGCCACCGCTGCCAAAGCTCCGGTGAAGCTTACCATTCTGCACACCAACGACATGCACTCGCGCATCGAGCCTTTCCCCGACAACGGCGGGCAGTGGGCCGGGCTCGGCGGCATGGCGCGGCGTGCGGCGCTCATCAAAGACATTCGGGCCAAAGAAGCCAATGTGCTGCTCTTGGACTCGGGCGACATCTTCCAGGGCACGCCGTACTTCAACTTCTTCGGCGGTGAGTTGGAATACAAGCTCATGAGCCAGATGCAGTACGACGCCAGCACACTCGGCAACCACGACTTCGACAACGGCCTCGACGGCCTGCAGCGCCAACTGCCCAACGCCACCTTCCCCTTCCTCATCGCCAACTACGACTTCGCCAAAACGCCGCTGGCCGGTCGCTTTGCACCTTATAAGGTGTTCGAGAAGCAGGGCGTGCGCATCGGCGTGTTCGGGCTGGGCATCGAGCTGGCCGGCTTGGTGGCCGACAAGAACTTCGGCCAGACCGTGTACCTCGACCCCGTGGCCAAGGCCCGGGAAATGGTGACGCAATTGCGCGGCCCCGAAAAGTGCGACCTTGTCATCTGCCTCTCGCACCTCGGCTACAAGTACGAAAGCGCCAAGCTCGACGACCGCAAGCTGGCGGCCCAGGTGTCGGGCATCGACCTCATACTGGGCGGCCACACCCATACGTTCATGGACGCGCCGGAGCCCATAGCCAGCCCCGACGGCAAGGCCACGCTCATCAACCAAGTGGGCTGGTCGGGTATCAACCTGGGAAGATTGGACTATGAATTTTCGGCGAAAAATAAGCGGCCTGGTTTGGCAAGTGCCAGCGTGGTGCCGGTTCGCGCTGCCTGTTAAAAGCACGACATAAACAAGTGCTTTAATGCTTTTTTAAGTGCAGAGTTTTCCACAATTTTGTCCCCCTCTAAAAAATTAGGGCGCCATTACGGTGCTGCTTTTCTCATAGTTTTTGATGCCGGCGACTGTCCGGAAATTGTCTAACTGCTCTCATGCTCAAAGATTTTCGCACGGTTTGGGCTGGCTGCCTGCGCAGCATCTCGGCGGAAATCGGGGAGCAGAGCTTTAAGACGTGGTTCCAGCCCATTCGGCCCATTGAGCTCAAGGGCAACGTGCTGACCATTGAGGTGCCCAGCGCCTATTTCTACGATTGGCTCGAAGAGCACTACGTGGACGAGCTGCGCCGCGCGCTCTACCAGCAGCTGGGCCCCGAAGGCCGCCTCGAATACAGCGTGGTGGTGGACCAGGGCAACGAGCAGGCGCCGCCGCGTTCCCTGCACCTGCCGCCCACCCGCAAGCAGGCCGCCCCCGACCCGCGCGACACGCCCCAGGGCCCGCCCCCAGCTCCGGTGAACAACCCACTGGCCGGCAGTGCCCGCGCCGCGTCGGCTCGCTACGTGAATTCCGGCACCGTGCGCGCCGCCCAGCGTAGCAACTTCGGCACCAACACCCTGGCTGGCGCCGAAACCCTGGCGCCCCCGCGCAACCCCTTCGACACGGTGCGGCCCATGGACGGCAACATCGTGCCTTCGCAGCTCAACGGTTCCTACACCTTCGATAACTACATTGAGGGCGACTGCAACCGCCTGGCGCGCTCGGCCGGCCTTGCGGTGGCCAACAAGCCCGGCACCACCAGCTTCAACCCGCTGATGGTGTACGGCGGCGTGGGCCTGGGCAAAACCCACCTAGTGCAGGCCATCGGCAACCACATCAAGGCCACGGCGCCGGAGCGGTTCGTGCTGTATGTGTCGGCTGAGAAGTTTACCAACCAGTTCATCGACAGCGTGCAGCGCGCGCAGGTGCAGGACTTCGCCAACTTCTATCTGCAGGTCGATGCCCTGATTCTGGACGACGTGCAGTTTCTGGCCAACAAGGGCAAGACGCAGGAGATGTTTTTCCACATCTTCAACCACTTGCACCAGTCGGGCAAGCAGATTGTGATGACCTCCGACCGGCCGCCCAAGGACCTGCTGGGCCTGGAAGACCGGTTGCTGAACCGCTTCAAGTGGGGCCTGACGGCCGACGTGCAAAGCCCCGATTTTGAGACGCGGGTGGCCATCATCCGCAACAAGATGGAGCAGGACGGCATCGACATTCCGCCGGACCACGTGGTAGATTACCTCGCCAACTCGGTACACACCAACGTGCGCGAGCTGGAAGGCGTCATTGCCTCGCTGGTAGCCCAAAGCAGCTTGAGCCGCCGCGACATCGACCTCGAAATGGTGAAGCAGGCCCTGCGCCACATCATCGAGGAAGTGGAGGCGGAGGTGAACCTCGACTTCATTCAGAAGACCGTGGCCGCGTATTTCAGCATCTCAGTGGAGTTGCTGAAGGACAAAACCCGCAAAAAAGAAGTGGTGACGGCCCGGCAGGTGGCCATGTACTTTGCCAAGCACCACACCTCGCACACGCTGAAAACCATTGGCTTCCACTTCGGTGGCCGCGACCACACCACGGTGATGCACTCGGTGCAAACCGTGTCGGACCTGGTGGATTCGGATAAGAAATTCCGCGACCAGGTGGACGAGCTGCGGAAGAAGTTCGCGAAGAAATAAAGCTTCTTTACCTAACGGCTAAAAGCAAACGGGGCTCCGGACGCTATGCGTGTCCGGAGCCCCGTTTCGTTGCTGGGTGATGCAGTTTAAGCCGCGCTGGTGGGGGCGGTTTCTTGCAGGGGCACGTTGTGCTTGGCGGCAAACTCGCGCACCTGCTCGCGGAAGCTCGTTTTGCGGCGCTTGCCTTTCACTTCGCGCAGGTTGAGGGCGTAGATTTCGCCGTCTTTCTGGCGCACGCGCAGGGCCATGGGCTTGAGCTCCAAGGCGGCAATGTTTTCGGCAGCAAACACTTGCTTGGGCCGGAACAGGCCGTTTTTGTGCACAATGTAGCCGGGCGTGAATTCGAGGTAGCTCTGGGTGCCGAAGATGGGCGCGTTGTTGACCAGCACGTAGCCGATGTACACGAGGCTGAACACCAAGAACACCCAGTGCAGGAAGTGGTAGTCGTGCGCGTTGGGGTCGCCCACCATCATAAACAGCACATACACCACCCAGAAAAAGCCAATGGCGAGCTGGCCCCAGAACGGGACGCGGGAGGTGTTGGCGGGGCGGAGGCGGATGCGAGAGGTACCAGTGGGCATGGGGCAAATTTAGGACGAAGATTTGAGTAGTGGCGTGCAGCCGGGTCGCACAAGCACCAGAAACAAGCACGTCATGCTGAGCGAAGTCGAAGCATCTCTCCCGCGCAAGTATGCAGTTACTCTCGCAGTAGAGATGCTTCGACTTCGCTCAGCATGACGTTCAGCGTTATCGGAATCTTAAATCCGTTAGCCCACAAACTTGGCGTCCAGCGTCATTTCGGGCACGGCACTCAGGGCTTTCGAGACGGGGCAGTTGGCTTTGGCGTCTTCGGCGTGCTTCTGAAAGTCGTCGGCGGTGATGTTGCCGCCGGTCACGTTGCCTTCCACGCTGATGTGGATGCGCTCGATGACGGGGTGGCCGTTGTTGGGGTTCATCGTGACGGTGCTGCTCGTGTTGATGGTGTTCACCGTGTGGCCGTGCTTGGTGAGCACGCTGGTGAGGTACATGGTGTAGCAGCCGGCGTGAGCCGCCCCGATGAGCTCTTCGGGGTTGGTGCCGGGCTTGCCTTCGAAACGGCTGCCAACGGAGTAGGGAGCGTTGAGGAGGCCGCTTTCGGTGGTGAGGGTGCCGTGGCCCTTGATGTCGCCGGTCCAGGCGGCGCTGCCTTTGTGGTCTGCCATGATGATGTTGGGGTGATTGGTGAAAAAGTGAGTTAAAGTAACGGCGGCAAGGTAGGGAGGTTGCCTCAACCGTAGCCAACCGAAAACGCCCAACGTACCTTAGCGGCCCGTCAAACGACGTTAATTACTGAGAGTATGGGATTGAAAGCTACGCTGAGCCGGCCGCTGGCCCGCTACATTGCCCGGCGCCACCAGCGCTGGCAGCAGCGCCCCGAAGCCACGCAGCGCGAGCTGCTGACGCGCCTCGTCGCCACGGCGGCCGGCACCGCCTTCGGCCGGGCCCACGACCTGGGCAGCGTCCGCACGCCCGCCGACCTGGCCCGCCAGGTGCCCGTGCGCGACTACGAGGCCCTGAAGCCCTACTTCGACCGCACCCAGGCCGGCGAGGCCGACGTGCTCTGGCCCGGCCGCCCGCTGTACCTGGCCAAAACCAGCGGTACCACCTCCGGCACCAAGTACATCCCGATTACGAAAGACAGCATCCCCAACCACATCAACGGCGCCCGCGACGCGCTGCTATACTACATCTACCGCACCGGCCGCAGCGAGTTTCTCGATGGCAAGCTGATATTCCTGTCGGGCTCGCCCGAACTGGAACTGCACCACGGCATCCGCACGGGCCGGCTCTCGGGCATTGCCAACCACCACGTGCCGGCCTACCTGCGCCGCAACCAGCTTCCCAGCTACGCCACCAACGTCATCGAAGACTGGGAAACCAAGCTCGAACGCATCGTGGACGAGACTTTGGGCGAGAAAATGACCCTGATTTCGGGCATTCCGCCGTGGGTGCAGATGTATTTCGACCGCCTCACGGCTCGCACCGGCCAACCCATCAAGGACCTGTTTCCCGATTTCAACCTGTTCGTGTACGGCGGCGTCAACTTCGAGCCCTACCGCGCCAAGCTTTTCGAAAGCATCGGCCGGCCCGTGGACAGCATCGAGCTATTCCCGGCTTCCGAAGGTTTTCTAGCCTTTCAGGACGAGCCCGGCAACCCGGGCCTTCTGTTGCTGCTTAATAGCGGCATTTTCTTCGAATTCGTGCCGGCCGAGCGGTTTTTCGAGCCCGACGCGCCCCGCCTCACCATCGCCGACGTGGAGCTGGACAAGCAGTACGCCGTCATTCTCACCTCCAATGCCGGCCTGTGGGGCTACAGCATCGGCGACACGGTGCGCTTCGTGAGCTTGCGGCCACACCGCGTGGTGGTCACGGGCCGCATCAAGCACTTCCTCTCGGCCTTCGGCGAGCACGTGATAGGGGAGGAGGTGGAGCAGGCCCTGCGCGAAACCATGGCGCAGTTTCCGGAGGTGGAAGTCATCGAATTCACCGTGGCGCCGCTGGTGAGCGACGACCCCGCCACGCCCTCGCGCCACGAGTGGCTGGTAGAGTTTGCCCAGCCGCCGCTAGATGCGGGGGCTTTTGCCGCCGCCCTCGACACCGCCCTGCGCCGCCGCAACAGCTATTACGACGACTTGCGCAAGGGCAACATCCTCGTGCCGCTACTCCTCACGCCGCTACCAGCCGGCGCCTTTCAGCGCTACATGAAAAGCATGGGCCGCCTGGGCGGGCAGAACAAGGTGCCAAGGTTGGGGAACGATAGGAAGGTGGCGAAGGGATTGTTATCCATGTAATTTAGCCTGATGCACAAGTATCTAAGCCTCTTCAGCTGCTGGTTGTTGCTCACCGGCAGTCACCAGACACCCCCACCGGCTTTCCCCGATGTGCCTGTCATTACCGAAAAATCGGTAGGTAAAGCGCGGATTGGCATGCCGATAACGCAACTTCGGGAGCTCTACAAAGGCTGCACTTTTTCGCCGGCGCACATGCTGGCTTATGGCTTTGACGATACTGCGGCCAAACCCAACGGTGTGATGGTGAAAAGCGGCAGTAGGCAGCTTTTTCTGTACTTCGCCGATTGGCAGACTAAAAAGAAAGTAGCTTGCTTACTGGCGTTTCACCCGGCGTACAAAACGGCCACCGGCATTCATGTTGGCTCTACGTCGGGCCAGTTGAAAGTAGCTCTGCCTGCAGTGACTGTTGGGCCAAACGAATTGATGACGGAAATGCAAATAGCCGCAGTTGATAGGAGTGAAGGGGGAGAAGAGAAGCAGCCCATTATACAGTACGTTTTCAATAAGCAGGGATTTCTGGGCAAGAATAAAGATTCCATCGAGCCTTCTGAAATCGCAGTACTTAACGCTAAAATTTCCTGGATTCAGGTTTTCCCTAATCCCTGACCCAATGACCAAACCTGTTCTCCACGCCCTCTGCCAAACCTTCATCGAGCAGCGCATCGACGCCGCCCGCACCGCCATGCAGGCCGCGCAGGAATCTTCCAGTTCCGAAACCAAGAGCAGCGCCGGCGACAAGTATGAAACCGGTCGCGAAATGGCCAACGCCGAGCGCGACCGCAACGCCGCCCAGATGCAGCAGGCCAAGCAGCTGCAAGCCGAACTGGCCCGCATCAACCCCGAACTGCCCTGCGACACGGTGCGGCCCGGCGCCCTGGTCACTACCAGCCTGGGGCAGTTCTACATCAGCATCAGCGCGGGCAGGTTGGAGGGCACCGAAGTGTTTGCGGTGTCGCCGGCGGCGCCCGTGGCTGTGGCCTTGAAGGGGCTGCGGGTTGGCGAGCAGGCCATGTTTAACGGCAAAGCGGTGCGCGTGCTGGCGGTGGCGTAGGGGAGTGCCTACTTCCAGTCGCCGCCACCGTCGGCGGGCTTGTCGCCGTCGGGCTTGATGAGCTTGAATTCGACGCGGCGGTTCACTTTGGCGTCGGCCTCCGTCAGTTCGTCCTTGAGCGGTTTGCTGGAGCCGTAGCCGAAGCTTTCGATGCGGTTGGGCTTGAGTTTGCCCTTGCGCTCGATGTAGCGGCGAATTTCCTCGGCGCGGTCCTGCGAGAGCTTCTCGTTCACTTCCGGGTCGCCGCTGCTGTCGGTGTGGCCGGCAATGCTGAGGCGGAACGTAGGGTGGTCGACGAGGAACAGCGCAATGCGGTCGAGGGTGGGCTGCATGGCCGGCAGAATGGACGCCTTGCCCTGCTCAAACTCGATGTTCTTGAAAATGAGCGGCAGCCGGTAGTCGATGCTGTTGGTGAGCAGCGTCATCACGGTGTCGCCCTTCAGCGCAAACTGCTTCTCGACCGAGAAAAAGTCCGGGCTCTGAATGAGCATGGCGTAGTGCGAGCCTTCAATCAGCTCAAAGTCAAACGTGCCGTCGGGCCGGATGAACTTGCTGGCCACCTCGATGCCGTTGTCGGTGTCGATGATGCTCACGATGCCCTTCAGCGGCTTGCTGCTCACCGAGTCGATGAGCGTGCCCTCCACCCGCGTGGTGGCCAACGGCTGGGCCTCCATGGGCAGCGGGAAGGAGTAGAGGTCCAGGTTGTTGATTTCCGTGACCTCGGAGCGGGCGTAGTAGAGGTTTTTGCTTTCGCGGTCGATGGTGAAGTAGTACTCCGACCCCTTGCCGTTCACGAGCGGGCCAATGTTGCGCGGCTCCTGCCAGCGGCCCTGCACGCGGTAGGTTTTGTAGATGTCGAAATCGCCGAAGTTCAGCAGCTGGCCGCGCGAGCTGAAGTACAGCACGTGGTAGAGCGGGTGGTAGAATGGGCTCACCTCGCTCTCGCGGGTGTTCACCACCGGGCCCATGTTTTCGGCCGGGCTCCACTGCCCGTTTTTCAGCTTGCGGGTGAAATAGATGTCCGACAGCCCGAAGCCGCCCAGCCGGTCGGAAGCGAAATACAGCGTGTCTTCGCCCTGCGAGAGCGTGGGCTGCGAGTCCCAGGCGGGCGAGTTCACCAGCGGGCCGAGGCTTTTGGGGGTGCCCCATTTGCCGTCTTTGCCCATCGTGGCGGTGTAGAGGTCGCAGTTGCCGCGGCAGGTGGCGCACTCGCAGCGGGCGAAGTAGATGGTCTTGCCGTCTTTGCTCAGGCAGGCCGAGCCTTCGTTGTTGGGCGAGTTGATGGGCTTGGGCAGGGGCTCGGCGTCGGTCCAGCTCACGCCTTCGCGCCGCGAGGTGTAGAGGTCCTCGTCGACCACGCCCGTGATGCCGCGGCGCTTGCGCTTGCTGCTGAACAGAAACAGGGAGTCGTTGCCGCCCAGCGCCGGCCCGTAGTCGGGCGCCTTGCTGTTGATGGCGTCGCCCATGCTCGTGTACACGCCCTTGGGCGGGTGGAAGGTGTTGAGGTTTTTGCGGTACTCCACCAGGTCGTAGTACGTTTTGAGGGGCACGTACAGGTCCTGGTTTTTCTGTTCCAGCGAGTCGTAGTAGAGCTGCACCTTCGAGATGTCGGTGCGGTGGTGCTTGAGGGCGAGGCGGTAGTAGGCCTTGGCTTTCACCGTCTGGCTGTCGCGCTCCAGCAGCTGGCCCAGGCGCCAGAGCATGTCGGTGTTCTTGGCAAAATTGGTGGGGCCGAAGCGGGCCACGTAGTCTTCGAGCAGCAGGCGGGCCTGGTGGTACTGGCGGCGCTTTTCGGCCTTAGCAATGGCGCGCAGAGCTTTTTTATCCTCGTAAAACGGGTAGCGGTTCACGTACACGAAGTCGGGCGTGCCGTCGGGGCGCAGGTGCAGCTTGCGGCTCACGCGGCTGCTGAGGCCGCGCACGCGGTAGGTGCCGGGCGCAATGGCCGGCGCGGCTTTGGCCGGCGCTTTTTTGGGGGCAGCCGAGGCGCCGCCGCTGGTGGTATCGGCCGAGGGCGAAGCCGCTGCCGGAATGCGCTTGGCCGGCCGGCGCTGGGCGTGGGCCTGAAACGCGCCCAGCAGGCCCAGCAACATCAGGAGTCGAAATGCCCCTCGACGCAGTAAAAACGGCATTGGCAGAGTAATAAAGATAATTATTGCCGCAAGTTGCCACCAAATTAGCGATTTATGTGCTGCAGGTGAGCGGTTACTCCCCGCCGCGTGCGCCGCTTTGGCGCACCGCGGCCCCTGGCACGGCCCTTGACGTCCTAAAGCGCCGGGAAGCCGTACCTTGTACTTCCCGCTTCACCCCGCCACGGGCTGCCAATGTGGCACCCGTCGCCGTTGTTTCTGGCTTACTACTCGTCCATGCGCCTGGCATCTGTTCAACCCTCTGCTGCGGTCCCCCTGCGGGCCCTCGGCGACCCCAATTCCCAACCCGAAGCCATCGCCATCATGGCCGCCGACCCCGACCACCTCCTGCGCGGCGACGACGCGCCCCCCACGCTTTCCCTGCTGCCCGTGCGCAACACCGTGCTGTTTCCAGGCGTGGTGCTGCCCGTGACCGTGACGCGCAAAAAAAGCGTGAAGCTGGTGCGCAAAGCCTACGCCGCCGACAAGCTCGTGGGCGTGGTGGCCCAGCTCAACCCCGACGCCGACGAGCCCACCACCGAGGAACTCCACCCCGTGGGCACCTTGGCCCGCATCCTGAAGCTGCTGGAGCAGCCCGACGGCCAGATTACCATCATCCTGCAGGGCCAGGTGCGCTTCACCATTGAGGAGCAGCTCAGCTTCACGCCGCTGGTGGCGCGGGTGAGCTATTTCGCTGAAGTGGCCCTTAATCCCGACATTCCCGCCGAATTTGGCTTGATGCAGGCCCTGCGCGAGGCCGCCACCAAGGTGCTGGAGCTCACGCCGGAGATTCCAATGGAAGCCCGCGCCATGCTCGATGGCATTCAGTCGCCGGCGTTCCTCACGCACTTCCTGTCGTCCAATGTGCAGCTCGACTTGCCCGCCAAGCAGAAACTGCTTGAGCTGGCCGACCCCGAGGCCCAGGCCCGTCAGTTGCTCGAAGCCCTGCTCAGCCAGGCAGAGCTGCTCGAAATCAAGCAGGACATCCGCTCCAAAACGCACACCGGCATCGATGCCCAGCAGCGCGAGTACTTCTTGCGCCAGCAGCTCAAAACCCTGCAGGACGAGCTGGGCCAGGACGGCCCAGACGAGGACGTGCAGCGCCTGCGCCAGCGTGCCGAAACCAAGAAGTGGCCCGAAACCGTGGCGCTCCATTTCAAGAAGGAGATGGAAAAGCTGGCCCGCACCAACCCCATGGCGCCCGACTACTCGGTGAGCGTGAACTACGTGGAGTTTTTGCTCGATTTGCCCTGGGGCGAGTACACCAAGGACAAGTTCAACCTCAAGCAAACCAAGAAAATCCTCGACGCTGACCATTTCGGCCTTGAGAAAGTGAAGGAGCGCATTCTGGAGTACCTGGCCGTGCTCAAGCTGAAGCAGGATTTGAAGGCGCCGATTTTGTGTTTGTACGGACCTCCCGGCGTGGGCAAAACCAGCCTGGGCCGCAGCATTGCCACGGCCCTGGGCCGCAAGTACGTGCGCATGAGCCTGGGCGGCGTGCGCGACGAAGCCGAAATTCGTGGGCACCGCAAAACCTACGTGGGCGCCATGCCCGGCCGCATCATCTCGCAGATTAAGAAGGCCGGGGCCTCGAACCCGGTCATCATTCTCGATGAGATTGACAAGGTGAGCAGCGACTTCCGCGGCGACCCCAGTTCGGCCCTTCTCGAAGTGCTGGACCCGGAGCAAAACGCCACCTTCACCGACAACTACCTGGAGGTGGAATACGACCTGAGCAAGGTCCTGTTCATTGCCACGGCCAACTCGCTCGATACCATTCAGCCGGCCCTGCGCGACCGCATGGAAATCATCGACCTCACCGGCTACACCCAGGAGGAAAAGGTGCAGATTGCCCGCAAACACCTCTGGCCCAAGCAGCTGAAAGAGCACGGCCTGGGTGAGAACGAAGTGAAAATCACCGACGCTTCGCTGCACCGCGTGGCCGACGACTACACCCGCGAAAGCGGTGTGCGCGGCTTGGAGCGCAAGCTGGCCGCCGTGACGCGCAACCTGGCCCGCCGCAAGGCTGGCAAGGAGCCGCTGCCCGCCGTAATGGAACCGGCCGAAATTCGCAAAATCCTCGGCGCCGCCATCTTCGACCGCGACCAGTACCAAGACAACGACACCGCCGGCGTGGTGACAGGCCTGGCCTGGACCAGCGTGGGCGGCGACATTCTCTTTGTGGAAAGCCTGCTTAGCCGGGGCCGCGGCAAGCTCACGCTTTCGGGCCAGTTGGGCGATGTGATGAAGGAGTCGGCCATTACGGCGCTGAGCTACCTGCGCTCGCGGGCCGACGAAATCGGCATCGACTACCGCTTGTTTGAGCAGTACGACCTGCACATTCACTTCCCTGAAGGCGCCGTGCCTAAGGACGGACCCAGCGCGGGCATTGCCATTTTCACCAGCATTGCCTCGGCCTACACCCAGCGCCGGGTGCGCGCCAAGCTGGCCATGACCGGCGAAATCACGTTGCGCGGCAAGGTGCTGCCCGTGGGCGGCATCAAAGAAAAGCTGCTGGCGGCCCGTCGGGCGGGCATGAAGGACATCATTCTGTGCCCCAAAAACCGCAAGGACATTGAGGAAATCCAGGAAGACTACCTCAAAGGCCTCACCATCCACTACGCCGACCGCGTGGACGACGTGTTGCGCGTGGCCCTGCTCGACGAGTTGGTGCCGCACCCGCAGCAGTTGCCCGTGCGCGACGAGCCCGTGCCCGTCGTAGGTCCCAGCGTGGAAGTGCAGTAGTTCGGCGTCAGTAAAAGTGGCTGGCGGGGTACTTTCTGCCCAGCCAGTAGCGTTATGGCCACAGCAGGTCCCTGTTCCTGCTTTATCTTAGACTAATGAAGCACTTTTTCGCGCGCGGGGTTATCGGGTTTGGGTTCGCTTTGGGGCTGGTTGGGCTGCGGCCGGCGGCTGCCCAACAGCTGGGTGGACGCACCGTTTTTCCGTTTCTGGACTTGCCCGTGGGCGCGCAACAGGCAGCCCTGGGTGGCATGAGTCCCTCGGCTCGCAACGACGACCCGACCATGCTTTTCGCCAACCCGGCCCTGCTGAACCCCGACATGGACGGCCGCCTGGCGCTGAGCTACGTGGCCTACGTGGCCGATATCAAGCAGAGCACGGCCGCCTACGTGTTCAATACCGAGAAATATGGCCGCTTCGGCGTCGGCGTCACCTACCTCAACTACGGCAACTTCGAAAGCTATGACCTGGCTGGCAACAGCCTCGGCACTGTGGGCGTGAATGAGTACACGGTGGGCGTGTCGGACTCTTATACCAAGGGAAAATTCACGTTCGGGGCCACTACTAAACTGGCCGTAAGCAGCATTGCCGGCAACCGCTCACTGGCTGGTGTGGCCGATGCCGGCGTGGTCTACAAGCATCCCACGTCTGATTTTACGGCTGGCCTGGTCGTCAAAAATGCCGGCTACCAATTCTCTCCCTACCCCGGCACCGAGCGTGGCCCGCTGCCGCTCGACGTCCAGATTGGCGCTTCCGTGAAGCCCGAGCACATGCCCGTGCGCATCTCGCTCACGGCCCACCACCTGCAGCAGTGGGACATTCAGTACCTCGACCCCAACGCCCGCGGCACCCTCGACGCCAGCGGCCAGGAAAAGAAGCCCACCAAAAGCTTCGGCGACAACCTGGCCCGGCACTTCACGGTGGCTGCGGCGCTGGTGCTCAGCAAAAACCTGCAGTTCCGGGTGGGCTACAACCACCTCCAGCGCCGCGAATTGCGCCTCGACAATACCAGCGGCAGCGCCGGCCTCAGCTTTGGCGCCATGCTCAAGATTAGCAGCTTCCAAATTGACTATACTCACGCTACGCTGCAGGCGGCGGGCTCCAGCGAATATTTTACCCTGTCTCGTAACCTCGATTCTTTGTTTAAGAAGAAAGAGTAAACCGCCCTTGCCAATCCCACAACGCCTGTTATCCTGCGCACAGCGAAGGACCTTTTCACTGCTGAACAATTGTAGTTGCTACGAGTAGTTCAACCGTAAGAAGGTCCTTCGCGACGCTCAGGATGACAGGCGTTGTGGTCTTTTCCTCTTCCCAATATGCTCAACGACACCTTTCTGACCCCGGCCCAAATCGTGGCCGAGCTCGACAAATACATCATCGGCCAGCACGACGCCAAGCGCCACGTGGCCATTGCCCTGCGCAACCGCTGGCGCCGCCTGCACGCCCCGGCCGACATGCAGGCCGAAATCGTGCCCAACAACATCCTCATGATTGGGGCCACCGGCGTGGGCAAAACCGAAATTGCCCGCCGCCTGGCCCATCTCGCCGACGCGCCTTTTGTGAAAGTCGAAGCCAGCAAGTTTACCGAAGTGGGCTACGTGGGCCGCGACGTGGAAAGCATGGTGCGCGACCTGGCCGAGCAA
This sequence comes from Hymenobacter armeniacus, assembly GCF_014699055.1. Classification (GTDB taxonomy): domain Bacteria; phylum Bacteroidota; class Bacteroidia; order Cytophagales; family Hymenobacteraceae; genus Hymenobacter; species Hymenobacter armeniacus. Next base: position 306,377 of record NZ_JACXAC010000006.1, on the reverse strand, counting down.
AGCGTGAACCGCGTGAAGGCCCGCCGCCAGGAAGCCGTGAAAGCCCAGGCCGCCGATGCCGTGGAAGAAATTATCCTCGACGCCCTCATCCCGGCCATCAACCAGCCCGCCGGCGTCAAATCCGGCCTGGGCTTCGGCAGCGGGGGAGCAGAGGGCGTGCCCACGTCCGACGCCGAGCTGAACGAGCGCACCCGCGAGCGGTTCCGCCAGAAAATCAAGAACGGCGAGCTCGAAGACCGCAAAATTGAGATTCAGGTGGCGCAGTCGGGCCCAAGTGTGGGCATCATGGGCGCGCCTCCTGGCATGGACGAAGGCACGCTTTCGGGCCTGCAGGACATGCTCGGCAACATGCTGCCCAAGAAAACCCGCAAGCGCAAAGTGACCGTGGCCGAAGCCCGCAAGCTGCTCCTCGACGAAGAGGCCGCCAAGCTCATCGACATGGACGAGGTAAAGGACGAAGCCATTCGGCAGGCCGAAAACGCCGGCATCATCTTCATCGACGAAATTGATAAGGTGGCCACCAGCGGCGGCAGCGGCAAAGGCGGCCCCGACGTGAGCCGCCAGGGCGTGCAGCGCGACTTGCTGCCCATCGTGGAAGGCTCGGCCGTGAGCACCAAGTACGGCATCGTCAACACCGACCACATCCTGTTCATTGCGGCCGGGGCCTTCTACGTCTCCAAACCCAGCGACCTCATCCCCGAGCTTCAGGGCCGCTTCCCTATCCGTGTTGAACTGCAAAGCCTCACCAAGGAGGACTTCTTCCGCATTCTGAAAGACCCCAAAAATGCCCTCACCAAGCAGTACGAAGCCCTGCTCCAGGCTGAGGATGTGGAACTGACCTTTGATGATGCCGCCCTAGAGCGCCTTGCCGAAATCGCCTCGGAAGTAAACGTCGAGGTCGAGAACATCGGTGCCCGCCGCCTACACACGGTGATGAGCCGCCTGCTCAACGACATCCTTTACGACGTGCCGGACAAAATCGGCGCCCACGCCCACGTGCAAATCACGGCTGCCTTGGTAGACGAGCGCCTGAGCGATATGGTGAAAAACCGGGATTTGAGTCAGTATATTCTTTAGTAATGGCTACTAGATAAATCAATAAAAAAGCCCCAGCCAATTTGGCTGGGGCTTTTTTGTGCCTTGGTCAGAAGGGTTAGTATCCGGGGTTCTGCACGAGGTTGGGATTTTGCTGGATATCAACGTTGGGAATTGGGAAAATGGCTTTTTGCTCGCCGTAGTTGATGCGGCTCGAGTTGCGCTTGTAGCGCATCAAGTCGTAATAACGGTGGCCTTCGAATGCCAGCTCCAAACGGCGCTCAAACAGAATGGCATCAATCAGTGCTTGCTTATTGGCAAAAGACGCTGCCGTGTAGTTGGGGTAAGCCGGAATCGTTGGCAGCGACCGGCGACGTACCGTGTTCAACAGCGTGATGGCTTCAGCGCTGATGCCAGGGTCGGTTTGAGCGAGACCTTCGGCGCGGTTCAGCAACACTTCAGAATAACGAGCAATCGGCACATTGTCAGCCGAACCGTTGTTGTACTTCAGCGTGAAGATGTTGGTTGTTGCAGTGACCGGGAACGTAGACGGGTCGAGCAACAGCGTGCGCCGACGGTCTTTGCTGCGGAACAGTGTGCTGTCGATACGCGCGTAGGGCGTAACGCTGATGTCGGCCCGACGCAGGCGACCATAGTGCTGGCCGAGTGCGTTGTTGGTGTTCGGGTTATCACTGAGGTTCATGGCCACCGAGAAAATCGACTCGGGGTTGGTGAACGTTGCGGCGGTGAACGGAACAGCGGGACTTGCCGACAGTGAACGGCGACCACCGGTGATTACCGTATTAGCCATGGTGGCTGCTTCAGCATACTGGCCTTTATACAAGTACACACGCGACAGCAAAGTGCGGGCAGCGTCTTTGGTCGCACGCGCGGTGCGGTCGTAAGCAGCCCCGTACGTTTCGGGCAGTGCGATGATGGCGTCGTTCAGGTCCTGCTCGATTTGGGTGTACACCTGACGAACGGTTGCGCGTGACAAGTTTTGACTGGCATCAAAAGCATTGCTTGCGTCCGGTGCCGTCAACTGCAGGGGCACGCCGGCGTGCGAGGCATCAGCGGTGAAATTGTAGGGCTGAGCAAACAGATTCACCAAGTGAAAATACACGAGGGCCCGGATGAACTTAGCCTCTCCAATGTACTGAGATTCCAGCGCAGGAGTGGTTTTGCCTGGGTTTTTGGCAATTTGCTGCAGGAAGTAGTTTACAGCGTACAGCGAGTTGTAACCACCGGTCCAAGCGTTCGTTGCAATACCATCGTTGGCCTGCTGGTTGAACGTAGACACGTTGCCGAAGAAGCCCGCGGGATTGGTATCATCGCTGCGAATGTCGCTGTAGATAAGGGCACGGCCGCCCAAAAACTCAGCGTTTTGCAAGCCATTGTACATACCAATGGCCGATTTGGCGATGCGGTCGGCATTGGCGAACGCATCCTCCTGGGTCAGTGCTGTAGGCGGGTCCTGGGTAAGAACATCGCAGCCAGTGCCCGAGGCAAGCAGCAGGGCGCAGAAAGCGGCCAGCCGCAATTTAGAATTATGATTCATGTAAAGAGAAGGAAAAGCCACGATTAAATGCCAACGTTAATGCCGAAGGTGAAGCTGCGGGTCGGGGGCACCGAACGACCGTCAACACCATAGGCAATGTTGTTGCCGATGTTGGTGTTCACTTCGGGGTCCAAGCCTTTGTATTTGGTAAAGTTGTACAGGTTTTGTGCCAGCACGTACACGCGCAGGTTGTTCACCCCAAAACGCTTGATGAAAGCGTCGGGCAGGTTGTAGCCCAGGCTAGCCTGGCGAATGCGCAGGAAGTCGCCGTTTTCGAGCCAACGGGTCGACGCCTGAGTCGACACCACATCGCGCAGCACAAGCTTCTGGATGTCCGTTTCCTGGCCAGGAGTCGTCCAACGGTCCTTAATCTCAGTGATGTTGTTCTGCAAGCTGTTGCTCAGCAGAGCAGCACGGTAACCGTTGTAAATCTGGTTGCCACCGCTGTATTGCAGGAAGATGCCAAGCTCCAGCCCTTTGAAGGAGAAAGTGTTGTCAAAGCCACCGAAGAAGGTGGGGTAACCGGTCTTGTTGGTGTACTTGTAGTCGGCCACCGTGATAGGCGTGGTCACATCGCCCGATGCCGTGAGCCAGCGGCCTTGGGTAGTGGTAGAGTTGGTCGTGTAAGCGGCATCATACTGCTTGATATTGCCGTCTTTGTCCAGGAACTGTGCGTTGCCGTTGGCAGGGTTCACACCGGCCCACACGGGCAGGAAATAAATGCCAACGCTGCTGCCGATGCTGGCGCGCTGGTTGCCTGCAGTGATGTCATTTGGGGTGGCCAACTCTGTAATCCGGTTCTTGATGATGCTGCCGTTCAGGTTTGAGGTCCACGTAAAGCCGTTTTGCAGGCGCACGTTCACCGTGTTGAGGGTCAATTCAACACCGCGGTTGTACATGCTGCCCACGTTGCGGTTTACACCCGAACCGGGAATGCCCGTGGTGCGCAACGTTGGTGCGAACAGCAATATACCGCTCACGTCGTTGTTGAAGAAGTCGAACGTCACGTTGATGCGGTTGTTTACCAGTGCTGCATCAAAGCCAATGTCAAGCTTCTTCGACGTTTCCCATGCAACTGAGGGGTTGCCCACTTGGGAGATGCTGAAGCCGTTGAGGTCGGCATATTGGCCGCCACCTACGAGCGTGCGCGACGCGTACGACCCGATACCGGCAGAGTTACCTACTTTGCCGTAGCTGGCACGCAGTTTCAAATCGTTGATGACCGTGATGCCCTTCATGAAATTCTCCTGCGAAATACGCCATCCTACCGAGCCGCCGGGGAAGTAGCCGCGCTGGTTGTTCGCTCCGAAAATGGAGGAGGCATCAGCCCGGAATGAGAACGAGGCGTAGTATTTGTTGTCAAAGCTGTAGTTGGCGCGGGCGAAGTACGACTGGAAACCGTTATTGAAAGCGGAGCCACCAGTACCGGTCTGGTTGGTATACAGGCCGTCAAGCAGCGATTGGAACTTCGTATCGGCGAAGTCGGCACCGGAACTGTACACGAGTTGGGTGCGCGTCTCCTGATATTCAACACCAGCAGTCAAGCCAATCGTGTGCTTCTCATTGAATACACGGTCGTAGTTCGCATAGTTCTGCCAGTTGTATTGGGTGCGAGTGGTGTTGTACAACTGCACCAGACCCTGGCCAAGCTGACGACCCAAGCTGCCCAGGATGGGGCTGCTGTACTGGTCTTCAAAGTTGGTGGAGTAGTCGATGCCGTATTTGGTGGTCAGCTGCAGGCCTTTCAGGGGTTCTACCGTGAGGTAGCCGTTGCCAAGGGTGCGTTGCACCGTGTTGTCGTTGCGGTTTTCGCGCAGTGTACCAATGATATGGAAGTAAGCGTTGGGGGCGTACGTGCTGGGAACAGCGTTATTGCCGTTGCCCAAGTTGCCCAGGTTGTTTAGGTAGTAGCTACCATCGGGGTTGTAGGCGGGAATGTTCGGCGGAGCCGTATAGCCCGATACCGTGGCACCGGCCAGAGCGTTCTCGCCGTTGATGCCTTGGTTATAGGTCTTGGCGTAGTTCAGGCTAACGCCGCTCTTGAGCCATTTCTTGGGAGTCAGGTCAATGTTGAGGCGTCCCGACCCACGGCGCAGCCGGTTGTTCAGGATAATGCCTTTCTGGTCGTTCCAGTCACCCGAGCCATAGTAGGAAGCAAATTCGTTGCCGCCCGACAGAGCCACCTGGTAGTTCTGCTGCGTGCCGCGCTGGAAAACTTCTTTAATCCAGTCAGTCTCATCCGGAACACCGTCGCCGTTCACATCGATGGGAGCGGCAATGGCAGCCGGGATGCTGGTGTTGCCCACGTTGCCGGGGGCGCCTACGCTGCCTGCACGGGCATTGGCTGCCTTTTCGTTCGAAATGGCAATAAAATCACTGCCATTGAGCACCTTGGGGGTGCGTACGGCATCTTGGAAGCCATAGAACGAGTTGAAAGACAAGCGGTTGGTGCCTGATTTCCCGCGTTTGGTCGTGATAACAACTACGCCGTTGGCGCCGCGCGAACCGTAAATGGCGGCAGCAGAAGCGTCTTTCAGCACATCGACCGAGGCGATGTCGTTAGGGTTGATGTCGGCCAAGGGGTTGTAACGCGTGCTGAGTGAGTTGGCTTGAGCACTGTTGTTCAGCGGCACACCGTCGAGGATAAACAGCGGCTGCGAACTGTTGGATATGGAGTTGGCGCCGCGAATGCGAATCACTGCTTGGTCACCGAGGGTGCCGCTGGTGGTGTTCACGTTGACACCGGCCATGCGGCCCTGCAAAGCCTGGTCGGCGCTCACTACCGGCTGCAATAAGAGCTTCTCTTCCGTGACTTTGGCCACCGAGCCCGTGATGTCTTTCACATCCTGCGAACCGCCATAGCCCGTTACCACAACTTCGGTTAACTGTTTGGTGTCGGTAGCCAGCGCTACTTGGAAGTCAGAATTAGTGCCAATGGCCCGCTCCTGGGTCGTCATGCCCACGGAACTAAATACGAGCGTACCGCCAGATTCCGGCACAGAAAGGCTGAAAGCACCGTCAGCGTTGGTGGAAACGCCATTGGTGGTGCCTTTCAGCAACACCGTCACACCCGGCAAACCGTCGCCGGTCTTTTGGTCAGTTACTCGTCCGGAGATGGTGCGCGTTTGCGCCAACACCCCCTGTAAGAGAGTAAACATGAGCACGAGGCTCATGAGTAAGGTTTTTTTCATGGACAAAAGGTTAAAAAATGGTAATGGTAATGGTGAGTTTACACTGTCAAAAATAAGACAATTCAGGCATGCAAGAGCAAAAAGGACATCAATTCTTCATGAAAACTTGTGATTTCCGTAAATTATTTAGGAATACCTGTCGGTATGGGCAAGCTAGTGTCAATCATTCTACTTTAGATTAAAGGGATATTAAAAAGAAGCCCGGTACTGAACAGATGCAGTACCGGGCCTTTTTGCACACAAAGCAGGTGAATTCCTTATATGTTGGACGCTACCCTAGCCACTTAGAGGCATTGAGGAATTGGGTTTGCACTTGCATGTGATGCAGCTTGGGTCTATGAGGCCGATGCCTGAAGATTACAGGACTTGAAACGTCGCATACACGGCGTATGGCGGATTGATTTGGGTTCCCGAAATCACCTGAACGGTGGTGCCATCGGCCAATTTGACGCTCGTAAGCGGCGTTAGAATAACGCGTGAGCCGTCCTCAAGCACGTATTCGAAAGTGAACACGATGATGTCGCCGCTAACAATGCTGTTTGCTTGCGAATTGCTTGCGCCTAACAGGTTTGCAGTGCTGGGCAGTGCCGCTCCCGTTACAGTTAGCAAGCGCTTGAGGCCGGTGAGGGCATCTTGACTGTTGACCGAAACGGTGACAGGGAAGGAGCTATACGAGCCATGTAACACGCGGGGGCCAATGGAGTTGCCACGCTTAAAGCTTTTGTACACCTCGACCGTTTTGATGCGAACATCCCGTTGGTCGGGAATATCGAATGAAAACTCAAACACCGGACGTTGCCCCTTGAAAGGGTCGTTGGGGTCGGTTCCACTAATCGTGTTGGGTAGGTTGTTGATGCTGGCCGCGGCTCTGCGGGTGTTGTAGTAGCTCTTGTTTATGTCGGAGCTGACCTTGGCAAAAATCAACGGCGTGCTGATGACCTCTGGAGCGGGTATCTTGCTGCTTTCCTTGCAAGCACTGAAACTGCCCAGTACCAAGGTAAGTAGCAGGCCAAAAATTGACTTGTTCATGGGGAAATGAAGTTGAATGGGAGCGTCTGAAACTACTTATCCCAGAAAATGCGATAGTTGGCGCTGTTCGGGTCCACTTGGTTTTTGGGGGCCGAGGGGTTGGCGGTGAGTGCCGATTGCGAGTAGAACAAACGACGGGGGAACAACCCAGAGCCGCGCGTCAGCGGGTCGTTGTCTTCTTGCAAGCCAGCGTTGGTGCCGATGTTGTTGTTGTCCGGTACTGTGATAATGGGGTAGCCGGTGCGGCGCCAGTCGGTGTAGATATCGGTTCCCATGCCAAAGCTGGACACGTACTTTTCTTCCATAATCACCTGCAGCGGGGTCTTGGCCGGAGTTGCGGTGCCATCAAACCGGTCCAGTGCGGCGGCGATGTAAGCTGCCACCTCAGCGGCAGGAATGGGGGCCAACGGGCGGAATCCGGCAGGAATGATGGTGGAGTAGGGCTGGGACAAGCTGGGGTTGGGAGTAGTAGAGGTTCCTTCGGCTGACGCGATGGCGTTGACTTTGTCGAAGGAGGCCTGCAATGCGCTTTGCAGGGCAGCACGGGCGGCGCTGCGGTTGTTCAACACCGTGAGTTGGGCTTCTGCTTCCAGAAAACGCGCGTTGAAAATGGGCAACAAGCGCTGGGCAACCACGCCCCGTCCAAAAGTGGTATTGACGTTGCCTCCGCGGCCGTCGTCGTATCGTCCTCCGATGGGGTACAGGCCGGGCAACGAGCGAGAGCTAGCCGACGTGGCGCTGGCACTGGCCGGACCATTGCTGCCTTGGCGCAACGTCACAAAACGGCCGTTGTTGGGGTCTTGGTAGTCGTAAGCCGTGGCGTCAACAGCTGGAGAAGTGAGCTGGTTGAAGAAGTAGTACGGCAGGCGCGGGTCGGTGTAGGCCAACGAGGTGTTGGGACGGGGGCGCACGTAGGTCGGCGTAGTGGCATTGGTGCCATCGCCGTACTTCATGAGCAGGTACAGGTAGCGGCCCACAAAGTCCTCCCGTGCCACGTCAACGTAATTGGACAGGAAGCTGATATTGCGGTTGGCCGGAGTTTCGGAGTTGCTGTACTTGAACTCAAAGTCGTCTTGCAACAAGGCAGTGGGGTTGCTCAGCAGAGCCAATACCTCAGATTGAACCGAACGGGTTTTGCGAATCTGCACGTAGAGCTTCAGTTTCAGCGTGCGCCCGAAACGAGCCCACTTGTCAAGCGAGCCGCCATAGACCAAGTCAGCGCTACCCGAAATATTAGCCCCGGGCTTGCTCACGTTGGCGATGCCTTCGTCAATCAGCGAAAACAGGCTTTGAATGCCCAAACTGGAGTTGCCATTGTAGATGTCAACGTCTTTATCATAGCGTGGCGCTAGGACTTGTGCACCCTTTACGGCTTCGGAGTAGGGGACATCGCCGAATAAATCAACCAACTGGCTGATGACGTAGGCTTTCTGCAACTGGCCCACGCCCACGTACCCCCATCTCTGTTCAGTAGTGCCTTGCGTGATGAGTTGCTCGTTGTTGGCCAGGACATCAGTGTACAGCCCCGACCATTGGTTACCAAACGAGTCGCCGGACTGCTGGTACGTCCCGATGCTGCGCCCGTTAGAGAGCTGCTGCATGAGCGCCGAAGTAGCCTGGCCAAGGCCCGAAATGCTAAACCCAAGGTAAGTGGACATGCCGGTCTGCACCACGGGCAACAATTGGGGCAATTCGGCTTTGGTGGGATGCAGCGGGTCGACGTTGACGTCGTAGAAATCCTTGCAGCCCGGAGACACAAATAGCAAACTGGCCAGTGCCAGCGCTGTGGAAATGAGGCGTAGTTTCATAAAAACAAAAACGAATGCGAGTTAGAAGTTGACCCGGAGGTTGACGCCATAGCGGCGGGTCGTGGGGGCGTTGGTGTACTCAAACCCTTGTTGGTTGCTGGCACCGAACGTGCTCGTTTCGGGGTCGAAGTTGGTGTACTTCGGGATGTTGGGCGAGTACCAGTACAGGTTGCGACCCGACACCGAGATATTAACCAAGCCAAACGGGGTCTTGGACAGCAACGATTTCGGCAGGGTGTAGCCCAACGATATTTCGCGCAGACGCACCGTGGTGGCATCGTAAATGCCTTTCTCATCGAATGAGCCCAAGCCAGCTGCCCCCGAGCTGAAGTAGTAGTCATTCAGGGAGATGGCCGTGTTATTGGGAATGGTGCTGCCGGGGATGTCGTTGCCCAAACCATCTTTTTGCGTGATGGCCGTCCGGGTGGTGGGGTCGCCCTGCACGCCCTTGATGATGACGAGGCGGTTGCGGTCTTCGGTATCCTTCGTGACACCACGGCCCAAGTAGGATTGGATGGTCGTGGAATAGAGGTCGCCGCCTTTGCGGTAGTCCACCAGCACGTTCATTGTGATGCCCTTATAAGTGAATTGGTTGACAAAACCCATGATAAACTGAGGGTTAGGGTTGCCAATTACTTTGGGGTTGAGGTCGCGAATGAGGTAGCCGGTGGCGGGGTTAACCAAATAATTGCCGTTGGCGTCGCGCGCAGCCACGCTGCCGTACATCACGCCGTAGTCTTCGCCAGGTTTCAAAATGGACTGGATGCCGCCTCCAAAACCGGTCCCGAACGAAATCTGGTCCAAGCCGGCAGTCAAGCTCTCTACCTTATTTTTATTGTGGGTGAAATTGAAGGTCGAGCTCCATTCAAAGTCCTTGGTTTGGAAGGGCACCGCCGTGAAGGCGATTTCAACGCCTTTGTTGGAAATCTCCCCGAAGTTGGTGTAGTACTGGCTGAAACCAGTAGAGGGGTCCAGCGAGATGGGCGCAATCTGGTTGGTAGAGCGCCGGTCGTAATAAGACGCGCCCAACGTGATGCGGTTCTTGAAGAACGACAAGTCGGTGCCCACTTCCAGTTCTTTCGTGAATTCCGGGGTCAGGGCCGGGTTGCCAATGCTACCGTTGAGCCCAAGGCCGGTAACGCCGTTGAAGGGGAAGTCGGTGCCAATGCCTTGGCCAGAATTGCCAAACGACGGGTTCACAATGTAGCGCGTCGGGCCGGCGGTGTACGGCGGGGCGTCGCGGCCCACACGGGCGTAGGCCACGCGCACTTTGGCCATCGAGAGCCAGGGCAACTCTATTCCGAGCGCTTCATTCAGCACCACAGAGCCGCTGGCGCTAGGGTAAAAGAACGAGCGGCCGCTGCTACCCGCTACGCCGTTCTTGTTCAGCGTCGACGACCAGTCGTTTCGGGCCGTAAGGGTCAGAAAGGCCCAGTCCTTGTATCCCACGGTTACGTCACCCAACACGCCCATCAAACGGCGCTTAAAGTAATCGTAGCCATTGGTATTTTTTTCAGCCGTGTTTTCGATGTTGTCAATGCCAAACACCACGATGCCGCGGCCAGCATAAGAAAGGAAGTCTTGTTGGCGCTGGTTGACGTTCTGGCCCACAGATGCCCGCAGGCTGATGTCTTCCGTCAGATTCTTGTTGAAGGTGAGCAGGAGCGTTTGTTCCAATTCGGTGTATTGGATGTTGTCCTCAATCACGTTGCCCACGCCGCCGTAGCCGTTGGAGCCCGGGCGTACCGTCGTGCGGCGGTTGTCAACATAAGTGTTCAGGCCACCCGTATAACTCAACGTCAGCCAATCCTTGAACGCGTAAGCCATGCTGGCACTGGCCGTAATGCGGTCGACGCGCGAGGTGTATTGGTTGTTCTCCGTGCTCCAGATGGGGTTGTCGGCCTGCTGGCCCAGCCAGCCGAAGTACTGCTGGTGCGTAATGGGGTCGATGTAGGGGAGGCCCTGCAAGTCCAGGTTGCGGGGCAGGAACAGCGTGCGGGCAAAGGCCGTCGCGTTGCCCACTGCGTTGTTGGCACCCAGTTGCGGGCCTTGCTGCAGCGTGTTGGCATAGCCAACGTTGCCCGATATGGTGAACTTATTGAAGCGACCCGAACCGCCGGCGCTCACGTTGTTGCGCGTGAACCGCGAATTGGGAATCGTGCCAACTTGGTCGGCGCGCGAAAGGATGGTTGAGAAGGTCGCGTTTTCGCTAGTGCTGGTCAGCGAAACCGAGTTTTCAAACAAGTGCCCGGTTTTGAAGAAGTCTTTGACGTTGTTCGGGTAGGCTTTATAAGGAATGGTAGCCGTATCCGAAATTCCCAGGTTGATATTGCCGGCTTGCGGGTGCGGCAGCCGTCGGGGGGCAATGTCGCTCCCGAAAGCCGGACCCCACGACCCGTTGGTCGAATAGTTATTGCCTCCATTGCCAAAGTTGGCGCCGGTTCCGAAGGTGTTCTGGTACTCGGGCAGGGCCGCAATCCGCTCGATGGAATAGCCCGTGCTATACCCTAGCTGAATGCCCTTAGCACCTCCTTTTCCGCCGCCGCCGGTTTTGGTGGTTATCACAATAACGCCGCCTGCAGCGCGTGAGCCGTAAAGCGCGGCCGCGGCCGCACCCTTCAGCACGTTCATGGACGCAATGTTGTTCGGGTCGATGTCGGCGGTGCGGCTCGAATAGCCTGCACCGCGCACAAGCTGGTTTTCCGATTCAGTTTGCGAGTTGTCATAAGGCACGCCATCCACAATGAACAGCGGCTGGTTATTGCCCAGCAGCGAAGTGTTGCCGCGGATGGTGATGCGGGAAGAGGAGCCCGGTACGCCGCTCGAGCTGGTGATATTCACGCCCGGTACTTTGCCCGTGAGCGTACGCAGAATGTCTGGCTCCGATTTTTGCACCACTTGGTCAGCCTTCACCTCCGACAGGGCATAGCCCAAGGCTCGCTTCTCGCGCGAGATGCCAAGCGCTGTCACCGTTACCTCATCCAGTTGCTTGGTGTCAACGGCCAGGGCCACGTCCACCGTGCTGGAGCTGCCCACTGGCTGCTCGGCCGTTACGTAGCCCAGGTACTTGAACTGAAGCACGGCGCCGGCCGTGGCCACGTTAAGGGCGAAGCGTCCGTCGGCATCCGTAGCCGTGCCGGCCGTGGTGCCCTTCACGATGACGCTGACCCCTGGTAGGCCTTCGTTGGTGCTTTTGTCGATTACGCGGCCCGAAACCGGCCGTGTTTGGGCCCAGCTCCGCCCGGCAAGGGTCAGCAGCAAGAGCAGGCTCAATAGTAAGGTTCTCTTCATTGAGTTAAAAAATGGGTGTGTTAGAAAAGGGAAAAAGGAAACAGGGTGGTGTCATTTTAAAAGTTGAAAGTACTGCATTTGCTCATAATTTCCTCTCTTCAAATCGTCCTCATCCTCTTTTTGAGAGAAAATCGTATGAGCTGAATGCTTCGGTATCCGGTCAGCCTCGCCTATCAAGATGAAATTTCACACGTAAAAAAAAAGGGCTGCCAACTATGGCAGCCCTTTTTTGCAAACTCCGAAGGTCTTAAAACTTATCCCAGAAAAGTTTGCTGGATACTTTATCGCCTCCGATGGCACTTGAAGCAGCTTGGTAGTTGGCCGTGTTCAGGTTGCTTTCCGGAGTCGGGTATGTGAGGCGCAGCGGAATGTCACTTTTTGCACCAGCCGGAGCCACCAAGCGGGGAGTGTCGAGGCGACGCCATTCGGTCCAGCCCATCACCGGCTGGTCATACAGCGATATCCACTTTTGAAAGCCGATTTTCTCTCTATAGGTGGTGCCGGGGGCGGTGGCATACGCTACCGTGCGTTGGGCCAAGTAGGCGCTGGCGTCGGCAGCGCTACCACCCCATTCCAAAATGGAAGCCGTTACGGCAGCGTTGTAGTGGCTGGTGACCGTTCCGGTCACGGTAAATCCGCGAGCGGCAGCTTCGGCCAGCAAAAACTCCACTTCCGAATACGACAGTAATACGCCCGGCAAAGTGGGTTCGCGTAGCTTTTCACCGGCTTCGGAATAGCTCGGGTAATCCGAGTTATCGCCGCCGTTCTCGCCGCCCTCGTAAGTGCCGGAGGCTGCAGCCGGATTGAAGAAGATGGTGAGGCGCGGGTCGTTTAGACCTTTAAGGGTATCGACAAACAGCGTAGTGCCCACGAAGTCGTGGCGGCCGCTTTGCACCAAATCCTCGTATAGCGGGTTGGTGTTGGGGGGCGTGGCTACGAAGTTAGCCTGGGCCTGCTGACTCAGCGAAGTAAATACGCCTGGGGCAGCCTGCTGTACCAGCGTACGAGCTTTGGTTAAGTCGTCGTCGGCGATGGTCATGGCAAGGCGCAGCTTCAGGGAATTGCCAAAGCGCTTCCAGTTGGCTACGTCGCCGTTGTAGATGATGTCGTTCGAGCCCAAGCCTTCGGCCGAAGGGTCTAGGGCAGCAATGGCAGCGTCAAGGCGCGTAAACAGCGAGTTGTAAATGGTTTTGGCGTCGTCGTACTTGGGCTGTGTTTTGGTGAAATCCAGCGCTTCAGTGTAAGGAACGTTGCCATAGGTGTTCACTAGGACCGACCAAGCATACACCGCCATAATCTCGGTGCAGGCCTGTTGGTTAGCAATGACCTTAGCGGAAGAGAATTTGTCATTCGGAATCAGGCGCTTGGCTTCATTCAGGTTGCCCAAGGCCGCGTACAGGGCGTCCCAGAAGGACCGGTCAATTTGTCGTGTTTTGATGTCGTAGTTCGACTCGTCGGTGTAGGTCGTTTCGGTCCAGTACTGCGAGTACAGACGGAACGGGTTCAAATTGACGTTTGTGCTCGTGACGGTGCGAGCCAGCGTGCGCTGGGCATTGGCCACCAAGGAGATGCCGGGCACCTGTGAGGGGTTTTTGACATCAATATTGTATTCCTTCAGGTTATCGACGCAGCCACCCGTTGCGAGGACTAACGACGACAAAGCAATTAAAAGGGTCTTTTTCATAGTCGGTTACAAATTAGAAGCTGAGGCGGAGGTTGGCTCCGATGGTGCGGGTGGTAGGGTAGGCACCGCTTTGGTAGCCCTGCCCCAGGTTGCCCGAGCTTACGATTTCTTCGGGGTCAGCATCGGGCAGGTTCTTGTGGATAATCCACAGGTTGCGGCCGATGACCGAGAAGCTGGCCCCTTTCACGATGGCCAAGTGGTCGGTGATAGATTTGGGGAAGGTGAAGGTCAGGGAGGCCTCGCGCAGCTTCACAAAGCTGGCATCGTACACAAAGGCCGCGTTGGGCTGACGGGCGTAGCCGTAGAGGCCGTAGTTGGTGTTGCTCACGCGAACCGTGTTAGGGGTACCGTCGGCCCTTACACCCGGCTGGATGATGCCACCGCTGTTGGGAGCATAGGTGCCGTCGGGGTTGCGAACAACAGGTGCACGCGATTCGTTGCCCAAATCATTCACATCAGCGGTTTCCGGTTGTAGGCCGGTAGCTAGGCCGTAGTAGCGGTCAAGCGAGAATACCTGGCCACCCTGGCGGATGTCAACCAGGAAGTTGAGCGAAAGAGCCTTGTAGGTAATGGTGTTGGTGATGCCGCCGCGCCATTTTGGGTTGGGGTCGGCGATGACGTTATTGGCACCGGACTGCACGTACTGGCCATTCGTGCCCACGATACGCTGACCGTCCCGGTAGGTATAGTCGGTGCCGCGGATGGTGCCGAAGGGCTGGCCCACCGTAGCGTTCGACGACACACCGCCCTGGTAGGTAGCCAGCACGATGTTATCAACGCCTTCGAAGAGCGACAGCACGGTGTTGCGGTTGCGTGCCCAGTTGGCGGAGATGCGCCAGGTGAAATTGTCGTTTTGCACCGGTACCACGAAGGCCGTCATTTCAACGCCGCGATTGCGCACTTCGCCGGCGTTCACGATGCGACGTGCGTAGCCAGTAGCCGTCGAGATATTCAGCGGAATAATCTGGTCAATGGTGTTCGTTTGGTACACCGTCGCTTCGATGCCGATGCGGTTGTTCAGAAAGGCGAGGTCGATGCCTGCTTCGGCACTGCGGGTACGCTCCGGGCTCAAGTCAGGGTTGTTTTTGGTGCGGGGCAGCGACGCAAGAGACGCGTTACCCAAGGCCGGGTTCTGAATGTAGTAGTCGTAAAGCTGCAAAGCGGTAGAGCTTGAGCCTACCTCGGCATAGTTTACACGTAGTTTGCCATAAGACAACCAAGGAGCACTTTCGCGGAAGCTTTCCGAGAAGACATAACCGAGCGACACAGCCGGGTAGTAATAAACGTTTTTACCAGGCAATAAGGTAGTCGATTTATCGCGGCGGATGGTAGCATCTAGAAACACCCGGTCACGGTAGCCGAAGGTGGTACTGGCAAAAAGACCGTCAACTCCTACGCTGGTATTGGTCTCGGTAGGGGCCACCAGAGGCGCCACGGTGTTGCTCAGGGCGTAGAGGTTGGGCAGGGCCAGCCCACCGTTGGTGGTGGCGTAGATGGATTGGTTGTATACCCGGCGCATGTTGGCCCCCACCAGCCCCTGGAAGGAGAAGTTCTCGCTGATGGCTTTCTTAAAGTTGCCAATCAGGTCGTAGTTAAATTCGCGGTAGGTGTGGTTGTAGCGCGAGTAGTAGGGCACATAGCTGGCTTGCGTGCTGCCCAGCGCCGAACGCTCTTCCTGCTGCTCGTCGTAGGAGTCCATGGTCACGCGCCCCAAGACGTTAAACCAATCGGCGAACTTGTAGGTGGCCGCCACGTTGCCAAACGTGCGATAGCGCGAATCCTGCTCGTAGTTTTGGTAGCGCACGAAGTAAGGGTTGTTCCAGAAAATCGGCGAGAAGTCGCCGTTCTGCGGGCTGGATAAGTTCCAAGTGGCGTTGGACTGGTCGCGGTTATAAGCATCTTTCAACTCCTTGATGTCCACGTTGGTCTGCCACCACTGGCGGAAGTTGGTCATCAGGTTTTCGGAACCGTAGCCGGTGCCATAGCGGCCCAGGCCGGCGATGCGGGTAAAGTTGGCCGTGGCGCTGGTCGTCAGTTTGGACGTGAGGTTGTAAGAGCCGGCGAGGTTGATGATGTCTTTGTTGATGCGGCTGTTGGGCAGCACACCGCGCTCCACGTTGTTGGTGTAGCCGAGCTTGAACGAGCCATTTTCGTTGCCACCGTCAGCTATGATGCTGTTGAGCGTGGAAACGGAAGTTTCAAAGAAGTCAACCGGAGTGTTTTTAGCTGCAACCCAGGGCGTGGTCTGGCCAAAGGTAGGGGAGCCGGGGGTGTAAGAGCCCCACTGACGAACCAGCAGATTCGGGTCGAAGCGGGCGCCGTAGGAGGCATCTTCCGAAGTCGGCACCACAAAGGTGCCCGATGCATCTCGGTTGAAGTAGCCTCCTCCAACCGAGTAGTAACGGCCGTAGCCGGCGCCGTACTTGTCCTGATACTTGATGAAGGTGCTCTTGTCAATCTTCCCCACAGTCAGGCCCGAGTTAACGCTGATGTTGAAACCGCGACGGCCCTTCTTGGTGGTAATCAGAATCACGCCGTTGCTAGCGCGTTCGCCGTAGAGGGCCGTGGCAGCAGCACCTTTCAGCACCGTGGTCGAAGCGATGTCGTCGGGGTTGATGTCGGCGGCGGCGTTGCCGTAGTCGTAGCCCGACTGGCCGGTTTGCTGTGCCGTGGAGTTGGTGTTGCTGTTGCTGATGGGCACCCCGT
Organism: Hymenobacter armeniacus; assembly: GCF_014699055.1. Lineage (GTDB taxonomy): Bacteria > Bacteroidota > Bacteroidia > Cytophagales > Hymenobacteraceae > Hymenobacter > Hymenobacter armeniacus. Next base: position 290,075 of record NZ_JACXAC010000006.1, on the reverse strand, counting down.
CGATAACGAATAGCGCCTGGTTGTTGCCAAACAGCGATTTTGTGCCGCGGATGACCACGTTGCTTGAACCGCCCAGCGTGTTGCTCTGTGTGATGTTCAGGCCTGAAACCTTGCCGGCAAGACCGTTAATGGCGTTCGGGTTCCGCGCAACGGTGATGTCGCCGCCTTCCACGGTGGTAGCCGAGTAAGCCAGCGAGTTGCGGGTACGCTCCACGCCAAGAGCCGTCACCACCACTTCGCTGAGCTGCTTGGTGTCGGTAGCCAGCGCTACGTTGATGGTATTGCTCGTAATGGGCAGTTCTTGTGAGGCATAGCCGATAAAGCTAAACGTCAGGGCAGTTACCGTGCTGGGAACCGTCAGGGAGTAACTGCCGTCGGCATTGGTGCTTGCGCCAACGGTGGTTCCTTTGGCTAATACGGTTACGCCGGGCAACCCTTGGCTAGTGGCCGCATCGGTCACTTTGCCTGAGATGGTCCGGTCCTGTGCTCGTGCCTGCTGCAACAGGCCGCTGACGAGCAGCAGGAACAGGAATAGTACTTTTTTCATTGTGAGTGTTTGTTTGGTGAGAAATGAGCGGTTTATAAAGTTTGTTCCCTTAGAATTTGGGCAAGTATAATAAATAAAAAAGAGGTGCAAGAAATTCGACAACGGTTTGAACTTGGCCGAAACGTGCTTGCAGGTGCTTTTCTGCGCCTTCATACACAGTAGCAACTACAAATAGTGTTTATATAATATAAGGCCTTTTTACTTGTGTGCAGCGAAAAAATTCATTAAAAATTAATGATAAATCTGGTGTTTTATTGCTAGTCAACAAAGTCGTTTTTGACAGCGGCTTTATTTTTAAAAGCATCCCGCCAGGCATCAAGCGGCGCGTGTAGAAGGCCTGAAAGCATCTGGGCCCATTCAGGAACGGCGTTGCTGATGCGATGCAGGCAGAGCTAGCTCTGCATCAAAAAGCCCTTGATAAATTCGTCTAGGTCGCCGTCCAGCACGTTTTGCACGTCGGTGCGTTCGATGCCAGTGCGGAGGTCCTTGATGAGCTTATAGGGGTGCAGCACGTAGTTGCGAATCTGGGAGCCGAAATCGATGCGCTTTTTGGTTGACTCTACTTTGTCGCGTTCGGCGTTGCGCTTGTCCATCTCAATCTGGTAGAGGCGCGACTTGAGCATGCGCAGGGCGTGCTCCTTGTTCATGAGCTGGCTGCGCTCAATCTGGACGGCGATGATGATGCCGGAAGGGGCGTGGGTGAGGCGTACCGCGGTTTCCACCTTGTTCACGTTCTGCCCGCCGGCGCCGCCGGCCCGGAACGTGTCCCAGGAAATGTCGGCCGGGTTGATTTCGATGTTGATGGTGTCATCAATCACCGGGTAAGCAAACACCGATGCAAACGAGGTGTGCCGCCGGCCGCTGCTATCGAACGGCGACATGCGCACCAAGCGGTGCACGCCGATTTCGCTTTTGAGGTAGCCGTAGGCAAAGTCGCCGTCGATTTCCAACGACGCCGACTTGATGCCTGCGCCCTCGCCGGGCTGGTAGCTGATTTGCTTCACCCCGAAGCCGTGACTTTCGGCCCACATGATGTACATGCGCATGAGCATTTCGGCCCAGTCCTGGCTTTCGGTGCCGCCGGCGCCGGGGTTGATGTCGATGATGGCCGAAAGCTGGTCTTCCTCGTCGGAAAGCATGCGCTTGAATTCCAGCGCTTCCACTTTTTTAAGCGTGGCCTCGTAGTCGGCCTCCATCTCCGCCTCGGTCACTTCGCCTTCTTTGTAGAAATCGTACAGCACATCGGTGTCGGCCAGGGCCTGCTGCACGGCTTCAAAGTCGTCGGTCCAGGTCTTGATGGGCTTGATTTCGCGCAGTGTGGCCTCAGCAGCTTTGGAGTCGTCCCAGAAGCCGGGGGCGGTGGTTTTAGCCTCGTAAGCGGCTAATTGTTCTTTGCGGGCATCGTAGTCAAAGATACCTCCTCAGGGCCTCGGCGCGGCCCTTCAAGTCCTTTATCTGGTCTTGGGTCATGGTGGGGGATGGGTGAGAGGGGCGGCTGTGGTGCCGCGGGGGCTGCTGGCCGCGCCCGGTATGGTGTGAAGCGCAAAAGTACCGAATTCTGCACCGGGACGGCGACTGCCTTGCCATGAGGCGCGAAGCGGCGGCCATAAGTTTGCGGCAAAAGCGGTGTTTCCTCAGCGACGTACGTATAGTGTGTCGGCAACCGTGGCCAAAATGCCGCGTAAGTGCCGCATCCAGTAGGTTTTATTTATGACTCTAGAAGAGCTTAAGCGGGATTTTGAATCGGCCCACATCAAGCATGTGCATTTTAAAAGCAAGCTGCGGTCGTTTCTTTTTGGCCGTGGCACCGCCGAAGGCCCCTTGCGCGACCCGGAGCTGTGCAGCCTGGGGCTTTGGATTGCCGACCGCATGCGCAATGGCGGGCCTTACAGCCACTTGCCCGAAGCCCGACAGTTCGACCGCCAGCACGTGCTCATCCACCACGAAGCCAACCGGCTGATGGACATGCACCAGGCCGGGCAGGTGGAGCAGGCCGTGGCCGGATTTGGGCCCCTGCAGGTCATTGCCGACGAAATGGTGGTGCTGCTCCAAACCATGGAAGAGAAGCTGCGTAGGGAGGCCTAAAACGAGCCCGCGGGCCACTTGCATGAAAATAACGCTTACCACCAAGCTGTTTGCTGGGTTTGTGCTGCTGCTGGCGCTGTTTGCGGTGGTGGTGGTCATCTACTACCAACTGGCCGGGCAGGTGTTGCACAATTCGCGCCGGGTGGAGGCATCGCAGCGCGTGACCAACCGCGCCGCCAACCTGCTGCGCAACGTCATCGACATGGAAACCGGTTTTCGGGGCTACCTGCTCATCGGCAACGAGCAAACCCTGGCGCCCTATTACGATGGCGAGCGGCAACTGGTGGGCCGGTTTGCCGAGCTGCGCGATTTGGTGTCGGGCTCGCCCGAGCAAATGGCGCTCGTAGACCAATCGCAGCGGCTGTTTCAGCAATGGGCGAGCTACAGCCATTTGCTGGTGGCCGAGAAGCGGGAAACCCGGCGGCGCAATCCCCGCCAGAGCGGCCTAGAGGGCATGCCGCACCGCCGCCTCACCGAAGGGCTCACTGGCAAGCAAATAATGGACAACATCCGGCAGCGGCTGGCCGCCTTCGAAGCCAGCGAGGCGCGCACCCGCTCCCGCCTGCGCCGCGAGCTGGACCAGAGCATCGTGCGGGCCGAATGGCTGTCGGCGGGCTTGGCCATTGCGGCGCTGGTGCTGGGGCTGCTGTGGGCTAGCTACATCGTGCGCATCTTCGGCAAGCGGCTGCGCAGCATGGTGAACCTGGCCCGCAAAATGGCCGACGGCGACTACAGCAGCCAGATAGTGGACAACGAGCAGGACGAAGTGAGCGAGCTGACCTCGGCCCTGAACGTGATGGCCCGCACGGTGGGCGCCAACATTGCCCAGCTCGAAAACCGCAACCAGGAACTCGACCAGTTTGCCTATGTGGTGTCGCACGACCTGAAGGCGCCCTTGCGGGGCATCGAGAGTGCCTCGCGTTGGATAGAGGAAGACCTGGGCCCCGAACAGTTGCCGCCCCACATCCGCGAGTTTTTGGGGCTGATGCGCCAACGGGTGCACCGCATGGAAAAGCTCATCACCGGCATTCTGGACCTGGCGCGCATCGGGCGCGTGGCCCAGGCCAACGAAACGGTGTTTGTGCGCACGCTGCTGCGCGAGGTGGTCGACACGCTCAACCCGCCGCCGGGTTTCACGGTGGAGCTGCCCTTTTTTCTGCCCACGCTCACCACCAACGCCGTGCAGCTGCAGCAGGTGTTCACCAACCTCATCAGCAACGCCCTGAAGTACCACGACCACCCCGAAACGGGCACCGTGCACATCAGCTGCGACGACGCGGGGGACTTTTACCTTTTCTCCGTGGCCGATGATGGTCCCGGCATTGCGCCGGAATACCACGACCGTATTTTCGTTATTTTCCAAACCCTCACCGAGCGCGACACGCTGGAAAGCACCGGCGTGGGGCTGGCCATTGTGAAAAAAATTGTGGAGCGCCAGGGGGGGCGCATTGGCGTGAAATCGGCGGAGGGACAGGGCGCTAAGTTCATCTTCACCTGGCCCAAGCAGCCGCCCAAAGCCAAAAATATGAGCGCTACTGTAGCCGCCGGAGGCGTTTCGCCCGTATCAGTCGCTACCTGACGGCCGCACGCGGCTGTTTCTGCGGGCATATTCCCGCCACTGAACTATTGTTACGCTTATGTCCGCCGATTATCCCACGCCCAGCATTTTGCTCGTGGAAGACGACCAGATGGACGTCATGAACGTGCAGCGCGAGCTGCGCCGCCAAAACATCAATGTGCCGCTGGTGCACGCCCGCAACGGCCGCGAAGCCCTCAAAATGCTGCGCGGCGAGGGCGATGAGCCCAAAATAGCCCGGCCCAGCGTGGTGATGCTCGACATCAACATGCCGCGCATGAACGGGCTGGAACTGCTCGAAATCCTGCGGTCCGACCCCGAGTTTGTGGGGCTCAACGTGTTTGTCATGACCACCTCCGACTTGGAATCGGACCGGCTCAAGGCGCAGGAGCTGGCCGTGAGCGGCTACATCATCAAGCCCCTGAGCTTCGATAAGTTTGGCGAGGGTGGCACGAGCGTCGACGGCTTCAGCTTGTTCCTGGACTTGCTGAAGCTGAAAAGCTAACTCCTTCTTTTGCTGAATTAGCGGTGTTATAACAGCCGAAACCCCATGCGGTGGTGCGGACTGGGGCCGTGTGCCCGAATAGCGCTGCGGTGCTGCGCCGTGGGGTAGCCCGCGTTCTGCTCCCAGCCATATTCGGGAAACTCGGCGGCCAACGCGGCCATGTGCTCGTCGCGAAAGGTTTTGGCCAGCACCGACGCGGCGGCAATGTGCCGGTAAAGGCCGTCGCCGCCCACCACGCACGTATGCGCAATGCCGGCCACTGCCCGAAACCGGTTGCCGTCGACCAGCAGGTGGTCGGGCGTGAGCGGCAATGCTGCCACGGCGCGGTGCATGGCCAGGTAGCTGGCCTGCGCGATGTTGATGCTGCCAATTTCCTCCACCGAAGCCTGGCCCACGGCCCAGGCCACGGCTTGGGCGCATATTTCGGGCCGCAGGGCGTCGCGCCGCTTGGCGCTGAGCTGCTTGGAATCGTTGAGAAAGCGCGGGTTGAAATCAGCGGGCAGGATGACGGCGGCCGCAAAGACGGGCCCGGCTAAACAGCCGCGGCCGGCTTCGTCGAGGCCGGCTTCGAGGGGATGGCCGGAAAAATTAGCGAGTAGCAAGGGCGTTAAAAAAGGCAATGCGCAAACCAAACCCAAAATACGGGCTCAATTTGCGCATTGCAGTAGGGGAGGCTCGGTGGAGCCGCCAAGGCTAGTGGCGGCCGGCGGTGCTGCCTTCGGCCGAGTTGCCGGGCTCGCCGCGGCGCTGGCCCTGGCTGTCGCGCGGGCCTTCGTCGATTTCTTCGTCCTCGTCGGTGGTCACGTACTCGTTGGTGACAGGGCCCAGGCCGTTGGTTTTCTGAGCCAGGTCGGCTTCGGCTTCGGCGTGCTTGAGGTTGAAAAGAGGGTCGTGTTCGTTATCGGCAGACTTCTGGTTGGATTTCGAATTGGGCTGAGCCATGTGAGAAGGGGACGGCCGGGATGTGGGCGGCCGGTTTCTGGTGGTACGGCGAGGCTCCGGTTTGGGTTGAAAGCCCTAAGGCAGCAGGCGGGGAGCGGACCCCTAAGCCAACAAAAAAGGCCGCCGCACGAGTGCGACGGCCTTAAAGTGGCGGGTCCGGCTTAGAGGTGTCTACCCCACCTTTTCAGCCAGAGCGCCGCCGCACGAGAGGTCCTTCCTTTCCACATTTCCAGCCCGTGCGGGGGTACTTATGGGTCAAAGATACTAGGCTGCGAGGGCGGAGCGCAAAGAAATTTGGTTTAGTGGGGCAGATTAGTCGCCCAATGAAACGTCTGACACGGCGGATGACGGCATCCAGCCGACGATTGAACTGGGCGACCGGCGCGTCCGAACGTAATTTTACGGCTCTTGCTTTATCGATTTTCTGCTATGTCCCTATCTGCAGCGCCCGTCGTCGACGAAACCCACAACCCCTGGCAAACCCTCAGCACGGAGGTGAAATACCACAACCCTTGGATTTCGGTGCGCGAAGACCAGGTGCTCAACCCCAGCGGCGGGCGCGGCATCTACGGCGTGGTGAGTATGAAAAACAAGGCCTTGGGCATCATTCCCGTCGATGCTGAGGGCAACACCTGGCTGGTAGGCCAGTACCGCTACGCCTTGAACGAGTACTGCTGGGAAATTCCCATGGGCGGCGGCCCCGTAGAGCTGGACATTCTGGAATCGGCCCAGCGCGAGCTGAAAGAAGAAACCGGCCTCACCGCCGCCCGCTGGACGCGCATTGCCCGCATCCACACCTCCAACTCGGTGACCGATGAAGAGGGCTTTGTGTTCTTGGCCGAGGAGCTGACCGCGGGCGAGGTGGAGCCGGAAGAAACCGAGGACCTGCGCCTCTGGAAGCTGCCGCTGGCCGAAGCCGTGCGCCTGTGCATGAACGACCGCATTACGGACGGCATGAGCGTGGCCGGGCTGCTGAAGGCAGAAAAGCTGCTGGCCGAACGGAAGGAGTAGCGGCGGGTTTGCCGGGCTGGGCAAACGCCAGCCACGGGAATGCCCTAACTTTGCCGTCATGCGCCATTTGCTTCGCTACCTCGGCCATCGTCTCTACACCACGTGGGCCACGTTCTGGTTTGTGCTGCCGTTTGTGCTCACCTTTCCGGTGCAGTGGTTTTACAGCCGCCGGCCGGGCGGCTACAAAGTGGTGCACGCGCTGAACCGGTTCTGGTCGTGGCTGTCCATCACCATGTGGGGCGTGCCCATAGAGGTAGTGCGCGAAACCCGCGAGCCCGCCCCGCAGCCCTGCGTGTACGTGTCGAACCACGGCTCGTACATCGACATCATGATGATGTTCAAATACATTCCGGGCTTTCTGAATATGATGGGCAAGGCCTCGCTGGCCAAAACGCCGGTGTGGGGGCCCATCTTTGGCCGCGTCTACATCACCGTGGACCGGGCCAGCGCCGTGAGCCGGGGCAAGGCCATGGTGATGGCCAAGCGCAGCCTGGCCGCGGGCAAGAGCATTGCCATTTTTGCCGAAGGCCGCATTTCGCCCGCGCCGGGCAAAGACCTGCTGCCGTTGCACGACGGGGCTTTCCAGATGGCCATCGAAGCGGGAGTGCCCATTGTGCCGGTGGGCCAGCCGCTCAACCACATGTTTATGCCCGATGTGAAGGGCAGCCTGCGGGTGCGCTACCACCGCCTCAAAATTGTTTTTCACGAGCCCATTCCCACCACCGGGCTTACCCTGGCCGATATCCCCGCCTTGAAAGCGCGGGTGGCGGCCCTGCTCACCGGCGATTTTCTGCCGGAGGGCGCCGTGAAGCCCGGTCCCAGTACCTGGCGCGACCCGGCCAGCGTTGTGGTCGAAGAAACTCCCCAGCCGGCCAATTCTTAACTAGTAATTCCTAACGCAACATGAGCACCGACCTTGGCACCCTGCGCGGCCTGGCCCATTTGGCCCGCCTCGAATTTGACGCTACCCGCGAGCAGCAGATGCTCGGCGACCTGAACAACATCCTCGATTTCGTGGCCCAGCTCGAAGGCCTCGACACAACGGGCGTGGAGCCGCTGGTGCATTTGTCGCAGGAAGTAAACGTGCTGCGCGACGACGACGCCCGCAACACCGTGAGCCACCAGGACGGCTTGCGCAACGCCCCGCGCAAGGATTCGGACTACTTCCGGGTGCCCAAAGTATTGGAATAGTTGAGCCCGAAACTCGCTTCGACGCGCGCCTGGCGGCCCACCTGGCTAGGCGTGCTGGCCGCGCTGGCCGTGGGGCTGGCCATTTTTTATTACTTCACGGGCCCCGATAGCACCCTGCCCATGTGCTTGGTGCCGCAGCTGCAGGCCGTGCCGCTCACGCTGGAGCAGGTGGCGGCCGGCCCGGTGCGTGTGCCGGTGCAAGCCAGCGGCTTCATTGTGAGTTTGACGCACGACGTGGCCGGGCCGTTTACGCAGCCGGTGGCGGCGGGGCTGTTTTTGCTATTGCTGGCGGCGGTGCTGGTGGGATGGGTGGCCGTGGCCAGCACGCTGGCTCGGCTGGCGTTTGTGGCGGGCATGATTCCGGTCATCTTCCTGCTGCTGTCGCTCAACACCGAGTCGCTGGGCATTTTCAATACCAGCGAGCGGTACTTCCTGTACCTCATGTTGGGGCTGGTGGGCGGTGGCGCCTATGCCGTGCACGCTTTTGCCGAGGAATGGCGACTGGGACGGCGCGTGCTGGTGCTGGGCGCGATTGTGGTCGGCCTGGGCCTCTTAATTTTCAGCCAAAGCCAACTGCCGGCCGCCGAAACCGCACTTCAGCTGGCCGCCTACGCCACGCCGGGCGGCGCTGTGCTGGTGGCGCTGCTGGTGCTGTGGGTGGGGATAGAAAATATCCGGGCCCTGCTGTGGTTCAATGCCCAGGCCGAGCAGCCGGGGAGCCGGTTTGGGCTGGGGCCGTTTGTGGCCGCGATTCTGCTGTACCTGGGCGCGTTGCTGCTGTACGTGTGGAACGACGGCCTGCAACTGCTGCCGGGCGTGAGCCTGGACCCCCTGGTGCTGCTGCTACCGGCGGTGCTGGCGGGCGGGCTGGGCCTGCGCCTGCGGGCGCCCAGCTACGCCGGTACGGTGCCGTATGCCGAGGCCCGGGTGCTGTACCCGCTGGCGGTGGCCGGCGCCGCGGGCGCCCTGGGCTATGCCTTTGCCACCGACAATACCCCGCTGCTGGCGGCGGCCCGCAGCTTTGCGGGCCTGGCGCTGCTGCTGGTGGGGGGCAGCTTCTGGCTGTATGTGCTCATCAACTTCATGCCGCTCATTCAGCAGCGGCTGCGGGTGTACCGGGTGGCGTTTGAGCCGCGCCGGTTGCCGTTCTACACGGTGTACGTGCTGGCGGTGGGCGGCATCGTCATCATTCAGTCGCGCCGTAGCTTCCCGCTGCCCGACCAGGTGCAGGCCGGCCAGTACAACCACCTCGGCGACCTGGCCCGCCAGCAAAGCGAAGCTACGCCCGACGACCTCAGCTTGGCCGTGCTGGCCGAGCGCTACTACGCCGAAAGCGGCGACGTGCTCTACCGGGGCAATTTCCACGCTCAGTTTGGGCGGGCGGCGCTCTACCGCTTCCGGCAGCAGCGCGGCAATGAAATTGTGGCCCTGAACCGGGCCTTGCTGCGCGGGCCCAGCGAGAAGGTGTCGGTGCGCCTGGCCGGCTTGTTCAATCAGCCCGAAGACTTATTTGATGGCCTCGACATCCTACGGCGCGGCCTCAAAGCGCAGCCCCGCAGTGCCGCCCTGGCCGGCGACCTGGCCCAGCTTTTTACCAAAACGGCCCTGAATGATTCCGTGGCCTTTTACCTGGACCAAGCCGAGCGGCTGAACCCCGGCAGCTACGCCAGCCGTACCAACCAGCTGGGCTTCCTGCTGAGCCAGAACCTCTATGCCGAAGCCCAAAAGCAGCCCGGCGGCAGCAACCCCGCCACCGAGCCAGCCCTCGCGGCCAACCAATTGCTGCTGGGCCTGCTCACGAAGCCGGTAAAAGCTGACGCGCCGTCCACGCCGGCTGTGTTGGACGACGCGACGTTTGCCCATCTTTACCACGCGGTGCTGGCCAACATCAAAACGCAGAACGCCACTGGCATTCGGCAAGGGTTGCCGCATTTGGCAAGCCTTGCCAGAGCAGATGCCAACGCGCCGTATTACGAGCAGCTGATGTTTTTGCAGGCGTATGCCCGGCATGCATTGGGGCAGGAGCGGGCCGCCCGCCAGCTATTGCTACCCCTGGCGGCGGGCACTACCGGCACGGCCGCCTACTACCAGATGCTGCTGGGGCTGTGGCAATTGCAGCAAGGCCAGTTTGCTACTGCGGCCGACCAGCTGGCGTTTGCGGCCTCTCACGGCGCGGTGCAGGCCGGCGAAACGCGCGCCTACGCCCTGGCTCTGAACGGGCAACCGGATTCGGCGCGGGCACAGGCAGCACGCTTGGCGGCTTCGCCGGATTCGGCCTTGCAGCTGTTGGGGCGGCGGACGCTGGCGCAACTGGCTGCGGCTTCGTTTGCGCCGGGAACTGCTGTGGAGCGCATTGGCAACGACTGGCTGGCGCAGGCCCGGCAGGCCGAGCAGGCGAACAACGCGGCGGCCGCCGCCAAAAGCTACCAACGCATTGTGCAGGAGGCCCCTTTCAACGAACCAGCCATCCTGGCCGCGGGCCGCTTTTACACCCGGCGCCGCAGCTACACGGCCGCCTACGAAGCCCTGCGGGCCGGGCTCGACGAAAACCCCCAGTCGCCAACGCTGTTGAGGGCCTACGCGCTGGCCGCCGCCGACGCCGGCCTGACCGAATATGCCACCGACGCGCTGGCCCAGCTGCGCCAGCAATTGGCACCCGCCGCGTATGCTACTTTAGCGGCTGAGTACGAGCAGCACCGGGCAACCCGCGCGGCGGCTTCCGACTCTTTTTCCGTTGCTCCCGCCATTCCTCCTCTGCAATAAGTATTTCGAGCCATGAACCCCAACGTCATCGAAACCAATGACATCGCCAAAAATTATGTGATGGGCGCCGAGGTCATTCACGCCCTGCGCTCGGTGAGCATCCAGATTCCGCGCGGCGAGTACGTGGCGTTCATGGGGCCGTCGGGCTCGGGCAAGTCCACGCTGATGAACATCGTGGGCTGCCTCGACACGCCCAGCAAAGGCCAGTACATCCTCAACGGCCAGGACGTGAGCCGCATGAGCGACAACCAGCTGGCCGAGGTGCGCAACAAGGAAATCGGCTTCGTGTTCCAGAGCTTCAACCTGCTGCCCCGCGCCTCGGCCCTCGACAACGTAGCCCTGCCGCTCATTTACGCCGGCCTGAGCAAGCGCGAGCGCAACGAGCGCGCCATGGAATCGCTGCGCTCTGTGGGCCTGGCCGACCGCGCCTCGCACCGGCCTAACGAGCTGTCGGGCGGGCAGCGCCAGCGCGTGGCCATTGCCCGCGCCCTCGTGAACAACCCCAGCGTGCTGCTGGCCGACGAACCCACCGGCGCCCTCGACTCGAAAACCAGCCATGAAATCATGGATTTGTTTGAGGCGCTGTATTCCAAGGGCAACACCATCATCATGGTGACGCACGAAGAGGACATTGCCCGCTACGCCCACCGCATCGTGCGCCTGCGCGACGGATTGATTGAAACGGACGAAGTGAACACCGACATCACAACCCACGCCACGGCGGGGTAATAGCAGCCCGTCATGCCGAGCTTGTCGAAGCAGCGCTACCGCGCAACGCAATCTGTTACTCCCGCGGTAAAAATGTTGCGCTCTGCATGACGTTCAGGATTTAACGCTCACCGAATGAAAATCTACACCAAAACCGGCGACAAAGGCCTCACGTCCCTCATTGGCGGCACGCGGGTGCCCAAAAGCAGCCTGCGCATTGAGTGCTACGGCACCGTGGACGAGCTGAACGCCCACATCGGCTTGGTGCGCGACCAGGACGTGAACGCCGCCCGCCGGCCGTTGCTGAAGGAAATTCAGGACCGGCTGTTCACCATTGGCTCGGCCCTGGCCGCCGACCCGGAAAAGTCGAAAATGAAGCTGCCCGACCTGCACGCCGCCGACGTGACGCTGCTGGAAGACGAAATGGACCGCATGAACCTGGAATTGCCGGAACTGCGCGCCTTCATCCTGCCCGGCGGGCACCCGGCCGTGAGCCACGCGCACGTGGCCCGCTGCGTGTGCCGACGGGCTGAGCGGCTGGCCATTCACCTCGGCGAGGAATCGTTTGTGGCCGAATTGGTGGTGGTGTATCTGAACCGCTTGTCCGACTACCTGTTTGTGCTGAGCCGGGCCATGGCCCACGACCTGGGCGTGGAAGAAGTGACCTGGCAGGCACGACTTTGACGAAAATGGTGTCTTAGCCCTAACCTTTTGTTTTTGATGGCCTGCGGCGGTGGTCGCAGCCTCTGCATCCTACGTACTTCCCAAAATCCCACCCACTCTTTGTTTCCCGAACTCGCTCGCTCATGATTGACATTCTTCCCATTCGTACCCAGCCCACCACGGCGTCTCGCCTGGCCTCGGTCGATTTTGACCACTTAGAATTCGGCAAGGCGTTTTCTGACCACATGTTTGCCGTGGATTTCGTCAACGGCGAATGGCAGGAAGCCCAGATAGTGCCCTACGGCGACATGGCCGTGAGCCCCGCCAACTCGGCCCTGCACTACGGCCAGGCCATTTTTGAGGGCATGAAAGCGTATCATCAACACGACGGCGGCGTGGCCTTGTTCCGGCCCCTCGACAACTGGGCCCGTCTCAACTCGTCGGCCGAGCGCATGTGCATGCCCACCATCTCGGAAGAGCTGTTCATGAACGGCCTGCGCGAGCTGCTGAAGCTGGACGCCGCCTGGGTGCCCAGCGCGCCGGGCTCGTCGCTTTACATCCGCCCCTTCATGTTTGCCACCGACGGCTTCATTGGCGTGCGGCCGTCGGAGACGTACCGCTTCATGATTTTCACCTGCCCGGTGGGCCTGTATTTCAACAAGCCTCTGCGCGTGCGCTTCGAGCAGAAGTACGTGCGCTCGGCTGAGGGCGGCGCGGGCTACGCCAAAAACGCCGGTAACTACGGCGCCGCCATGTACCCCACCAAGCTCGCCCAGAACGAGGGCTACAACCAGCTCATCTGGACCGATGCCTCGCAGCACCAGTACGTGGAAGAGTCGGGCACGATGAACGCCATTTTCGTGATGGACGGCAAGGTGGTGACGCCCGCCCTCAGCACGTCCATCCTCGACGGCGTGACGCGCCGCAGCGTGCTGCAGCTGGCCCGCGACATGGGCCTGACCGTGGAAGAGCGCAAAGTGGGCAGCCGCGAGGTAATGGATGCCCTGGCCGCCGGCAAGCTCGAAGAAGCCTTCGGGGTGGGCACGGCCGCTACCATTGCGCCCATTGCCACCATCGGCTACGAGGGCCACGACTACGACCTGCCCGTGACCGGCGCACAGGCCTTCTCCAAGCGCGTAACCGCGGCGCTGGATGCCATTCGCACCGGCGAGGGCGCTGACGTGCACAACTGGATGGTGCGCATTTAACACGATTTAACCGGCTGTCCTCCTGAGCGCAGCGAAGGACCTTCTCACCGGAGAATGGTTTGCAGTGATTACTGCTGCTCGCGTGACAAGGTCCTTCGCTGCGCTCAGGAGGACAGAAGTTTCGGAAAAGCCGCTTCCATCCGAAGCGGCTTTTCTTTTTTGCCCCACCTTTGTAGCCCAATCCCACCAACCCGCCAATCCATCACCCCGCCCATGACCGTTTCCCTGAAAACCGTTACCCTCAACGACACGCACCGCCAGCTGGGAGCCAAAATGGTGCCTTTTGCCGGCTACGACATGCCGGTGCGCTATTCTTCCGACCTCGATGAGCACCACACGGTGCGCCGCGCGGTGGGCATTTTCGACGTGTCGCACATGGGCGAGTTCCGGCTGCGCGGCCCCGAGGCCCTCGACCTCATTCAGCGCGTGACCAGCAACGACGCCAGCAAGCTCACCGACGGCAAGGCGCAGTATTCGTGCCTGCCCAACCACGACGGCGGCATCGTGGACGACCTGCTGGTGTACAAGCTGGCCGACAACGACTACCTGCTGGTCGTCAACGCTTCCAACATCGAAAAAGACTGGAACTGGATTCGGCACCACAACACCAAAGGCGTGGAAATGGAAGACATTTCGGACCGCACCAGCCTGTTTGCCGTGCAAGGCCCCAAGGCCATTGCCGCGCTGCAAACCCTGACCGACGTGGACCTGAGCAGCATCCCGTACTACTCCTTCGTGCAGGGTACCTTCGCCGGCGCCCCCGACGTCATCATTTCGGCCACCGGCTACACCGGCGCAGGCGGCTTCGAGCTCTACATTCCGAACGAAAGCGCCGCCATGGTCTGGGATAAAATCATGACCGCCGGCCAGCCCTACGGCATCAAGCCCATTGGCTTGGGCGCCCGCGACACGCTGCGCCTCGAAATGGGCTACTGCCTCTACGGCAACGACATCGACGACACCACCTCGCCCCTGGAAGCCGGCCTGGGATGGATTACCAAGTTCACCAAGGACTTCACCAACTCCAAAAACCTGAAAAAGCAGAAGGAAGCCGGCGTGCAGAAAAAGCTGGTCGGCTTCGTGATGGACGGCCCCGGCATTCCGCGCGGCCACTACGAGCTGGTGGACGCCGACGGCCAGAAAATCGGCGACGTGACGAGCGGCACGCAGTCGCCTTCGCTGAGCAAAGGCATCGGCCTGGGCTACGTGAAAACGGAATTTGCCGCGCCCGGCACCCAAATCTTCGTGCAGATTCGCGGCAAAAACCTGCCCGCCACGGTAAGCAAGCTGCCGCTCACCAAAGGCACGGAAGAATAGCGCTGTAGCGCAGACGTTGCAGTCCGCGTCTTCGCGTCCATTATCTACCCTACTGCGCACACTGCGCGGAGACGCGGACTGCAACGTCCGCGCAACATTTTATGCCCAACGTAGATATCTGCTTCTCGCCTGAGTTGCTGCCCTTGTATGATTTGCGCGGCCGGGTGGCCGTTATAGTGGACATTCTGCGGGCGTCGAGCACCATTGTGACGGCGCTGGGGGAGGGCGTCACGCACGTTTTCCCGGTGGCGTCGCTGGACGAGTGCACGGCCTACGGCCATCAGCACGGCTGCCTCACCGCCGCCGAGCGCGACGGCCTGCCGGCGCCCGGTTTCGACCTAGGCAATTCGCCCTTCGGCTTTCTGGACGAGGCGCGGCCGGTGCGCGGCCGCGCCCTCACCATCAGCACCACCAACGGCACGGCGGCGCTGCGCCGCTCCCTGGCGGCTGAAGCCGTAGTGGTCGGCGCATTCCTCAACCTGGAAGCCGTAGCCGCTTTCGCCCGTGCCCAGGGCCGCGACGTGCTGGTGGTGTGCGCCGGTTGGAAAGGCCAGTTCTGCCTCGAAGACACCGTTTTTGGCGGTGCCCTGGCCGAGCGGCTGGCGCCGGATTTCGACGTGCGCAGCTCCGACGCGACCTTGGCTGCGCTGCACCTGTGGCAGCAAGGCAAAGGGGATTTGTCGAGCTACTTGCTGCAGTCGGCCCACGTGCGCCGGCTCAACTCGCTGGAAGCCAGCAAGGATTTTGAATTCTGTTTGCGGATTGATTCCTACGCCGAGGTGCTGCCCATCTGGCGCGAAGACCGGCTGGTTAGCAATGGGTAGTGGTTGAAAGGCCGTCATGCTGAACGCAGCCGAAGCATGACGGCCGCTTGGCTCTTGCCCCAACCAGCTACAGCAGCTTCTCGTTATTCTTGTGGCGCTGGCCGTCGCGCTGGGTTTTCTTCTCCAGGTTGCGGGCCATGGCTTCGGTGAGGTTGATGCCGGTTTGGTTGGCTAGGCAGATGACGACGAACAGCACGTCGGCCAGCTCGTCGCCGAGGTCCTTGCCTTTGTCGGACTCTTTGAAAGACTGTTCGCCGTATTGGCGGGAGATGAGCCGGGCCACTTCGCCCACTTCCTCGGTGAGGATGGCCATGTTGGTGAGCTCACTGAAATAACGGACGCCCGTGGTTTTTATCCAGCCGTCGACGGTTTGCTGGGCTTCTTCGATGGTCATGAAAGGGGAAATTAAGCGCGTTGAAAATGGAGGCTAGGCGGGCGAGTCGAGTACGATGGTCACGGGGCCGTCGTTGAGCAGGCTCACCTTCATGTCGGCCCCAAAAACGCCCGTGGGCACGGGCTGGCCCAGCTCGGCCGCCACCATGGCCACAAACTGCCGGTACAGCGGCTCGGCAATGGGCGGCGACGCGGCCCCGATGTAGCTGGGGCGGTTGCCCTTGCGGGCATCGGCCAGCAGCGTAAACTGGCTCACCACCAACACCTGGCCGCCCACGTCCTGCACGCTGCGGTTCATTTGCCCGTTTTCGTCGTTGAAAATGCGCAGCTGCACCAGCTTGCGGCACATCCAGGTGAGGGAGGCGGTGTTGTCGGAGGGGGCGAAGCCGGCCAGCACCAGCAGGCCGGGCCCAATCTGGCCCGTAATCTGGCCGTCGACGGTGACATTGGCTTCGGAAACGCGCTGAATGACGAGACGCATAAGGGAAAACGCGCGGGGCGCAAACGGAGTGGGCCGCGAAGCTACGGCCCCGCGCCAACACGCCCTACGCGGCCCGGTACCCGATGCCGTTCACGGTTTCGAGAAAGTCGGCCGGCGCGTAGGGGGCCAGGGCCCGGCGCACGTTCATGATGTGCACGTCGATGTAGTTGGAATTTTCCTGGTGGTCGTGCGGATGGCGGCCAATGTGCGCGCTTAGTTCCTGCCGCGTCACGGCCTGCCCGCGCCGCTGCAACAGCAGGTGCAGCACGTCGAACTGCTTGCGGCTCAGGTGCACCGGCTGCGAGCCGTGGCACAGCCGCCGGGCGGCCAAATCAAGCACAAACCCCTTCCCAAAGTGAATGGCCGGCCGTTTCAGCCCCACGCGCTGCCGCACAATGACGCGCATGCGCCGTTCCAGCTCGGCCACCGAGACCGGTTTGGCCAAGCATTCATCGGCACCCAGGGCAAAGCCTTGTAGCCGCTCTTCCACCGCGTCGGTGGCCGTGAACAGGATGCAGGACGTGAAATGGTCTTCGTGGCGCAGGGCCACCGGCAGCAGGTGCAGGCCGTCGCCGTCGGGCAAGGCCTGGGCCAACAGCACAAAATCGTAGGGCTGCCCGGCCAGCCGGGCGGCGCCTTCGGTGAAGGTCTTGGCCACGTCGAAGCGGTACTGAGCCTGGTGCAGGAAGGCGCGCAGCGCCTGGCGCGGCCCTTCGTCGGGTTCTATCAGCAGGGCGGTCATGGTTGTGATTGTGCGTGAGTAGAAGCGGAAGTTTCGGGGGCTGCGGCTAGGCTGGCCGGAGCAGCCGGCGCATCGGGCAGCACCCGCACCCGGGCGTGCATGCCCGGCTTCAGCCGGTGGCCGGGGTTGGGCAGCACACAGCGCACTTTCATCACCTTGCTTTCGGGGTCGAGCAGGGCCGAAACCTGGTCGATGCGGCCACGCAGCGGGGCGTCGGGGTAGCTCAGGGTGGTGATTTCCACGGCCTGGCCCGGCCGCACCCGGCTCAGGTCAGACTCAAACACGTTGGCCATCACCCACACTTGGTCGAGGTTGGCCACCACAAAAGCCGCTTGCAGGTCGGTAGCGTTGAAGCGCATGCCCGGGCTCAGCTTTTTTTCCAGCACGTAGCCGGCCAGCGGAGCGCGCAGGGTATAGGTTTCGCCGGGAGCCACGCCGTACACGCCCAGCTGCCGCTGGCTGGCGGCGGCGTGGCCGGCAGCGCGCCGGGCTTCCTGGCGGGCCGTGTACACCTCGTGCCCAGAGGCTAGGCCGGCCTGCTCCAAATGCGCCAGCTCGGCGGCTTTTCTGGCGGCTACCTCATAGTCGGCCGCCGTGGTGGTGCGCTGGTGCTGCAGCGCCGCTATCTCGGGGCTTTTCAGTACGGCCAGCACCTGGCCCTGGCGTACTTCGTCGCCCAGGTCGGCGCCCACGCGCAGCACTTCCCCGCCCACGCGCGGAAACACGCGGGCCAAGCGGTTGGGGTCGGCGGCAATTTCGCCGCTCAGCACCAGTTCGGAATCGGGCAGCGCCTCGGGGGCTGCGGGCTGGGAAATAGTGCGGGAGGCGAGCTGAGCCGGGGCAGCCGTCTCAGGCGGGGGCACGTCGGCCGAGCAGGCCCCCAAAGCCAGCGCCAGGGCTCCCAACACGGCCCCCCGCCGGGTGGCGTGCGGGGCGGGGGGCAGGTTGCGCGCCCCGGACATGGGCGGCAGCAGATTGAGCTTCTCCATAGAAATGCAGCGTTGATGACAGCCGCAAGACTACAGGGAGGTTATTAAAACGGGATTAGAAACCGAAAAAAAGCCGATTGGGCGGCATAAATGCGGTTAGGCCGTGGGCAGCCGCACCTGCACGGTGGTGCCCTGCCCCAGGCGCGAGCTTAGGTCGAGCCGGCCGCCGTGCCGCTCAATGATGCGGCGCGCCAAGGCCAGCCCCACGCCGTGCCCCGCCACCGGCCGCGCGTTGGCCGCCCGGAAAAAGGGCTGGAACACCTGCGGCAAATCGGTCTCGGCAATGCCAATGCCGTGGTCCTGAATGCGCAGCAGTGCCTGGCCGGGCTCGTATTCGAGCGAGACCAGCACGGGCTGCGGGTCCGAATACTTGAGGGCGTTTTCGAGCAGGTTGCTAAGGGCGCGGCCGAGCAGGGCGCGGTTGCCGGTGAGCTCCAGCTGCTCGGGCTCGGTGGGCAGGCGGCCGGTGTGCACCTGCAGGCGCGGGCGCTGGGCGGGCTCCACGGCTGCGCAGGCTTCGGCCAGCAGCTCATCTACCCGAATGCAGGCGTCGTGCTCGGGTAGGGGCGCTTCGGCCTGGGCCAGCTCCAGCAGGTGGTTGAGCAGGGCGTTGAGCTGGGTGAGGTCGGCCAGCAGCTCGCGCAGGGCGGCGCGGTAGGCGGCGGGCTCCCGGTCGCGCGTCAGGGCCAATTGCGCTTCGCCAATGCTGGCGGCCAGCGGCGTGCGCAGCTCGTGCGAGGCGTAGCGCACAAACGCCCGCTGGGCCTCAAAACCGGCTTCCAGACGGTCGAGCAGGCGGTTGAAGGTGTGGGCCAGGCGCGACAGCTCGTCTTTCTTGTGGCCGGAAAGGCCCTCGGCCACCCGCAGGTGCAGGTCGTGGGCGCTGATGCGCTCCATCTGGTCGTTGATGGCCGCAATGGGGGCCAGGGCGCGGTCGGCAAACACGCGCCCGGCCCCGTAAATCAGCAGCAGGCTCAGCACAAACACCGAGGCCATGATGGTGGCCAGCGACTGCAGCCGGGCGTGGCCATACACGTTTTCGGCCCCGGCCACCACCACGAAGGAGCCCTGGTTGTCGTGGTAAAAGAAGCCCACCGCCTCGCGTGGGCCATCGGTAAAATACTCTTCGCTGCCGGCCACGATGCGGGCCAGCACGTCGGGTGGCACTTCGAGGCGGGCATCTTCGCGCACAAAACGCACCTCGCCCTGCGCATCGTAAATCTGGATGATTTCTTCGGTCAGCGTTTGCTGGAAGCGCTTTTGGAACACCTGAAAGGCGGCGCTGCGCAACTCGTCTTTTTCCAGAAAGATGTACGCCGCTACCTCGGCCCGGTCGCGCAGGCGCTGCCGAAACTCGCGCTGGCCGTAGTCGCGCTGCAGCAGGAAGGCCGAGCCAAGCACCGCCAGCAGAATGAACGCCACCAGCCCCACAAACAGCCAAATGAGGCGATTGCGAATAGTCATGGCAGAACGGAAGTGATGTAGCGAATCATGTCTCGGGCAAAATCTATTCCTGTCGCAGCACGTACCCGGCGCCCGTCACGGTGTGAATGAGCTTCTGGTCGAAGCCGTGGTCTACCTTTTTGCGCAGGTAGCTCACGTACACGTCGATGACGTTGCTGCCCGCGTCGAAGGCTTCGTCCCAGCCGTGCTCGGCTATCTCGCTGCGGCTGAGCACGCGGCCGGGGTGGCGTAGCAGCAGCTCCAGCAGGTTGAACTCGCGAGCCGTGAGGCGCAGCGCCTGGCCCGCTCGGGTCACGGTGCGGCTGGGCACGTCAAGCACCAGGTCGGCAAAGGTGAGGCGCGAGCCTTTGGGCGTGGGGCTGGCCCGGCGCGTGAGGGCGCGTACCCGGGCCACCAACTCGGCAAAGTCGAAGGGCTTGACGAGGTAGTCATCGGCCCCGCCGCCAAAGCCCTGCAGCTTGTCGGTGGTAGTGCCCAGGGCCGTGAGCATGAGCACGGGCACGTCGGGGTCGTGGTGGCGAATGGCGGCCAGCACCTCCAGGCCGCTGCGCTCGGGCAGCAGCACGTCCAGAATTATCAGGTCGAAGGGGTGGGAGAGGGCCAGCTGCTCGCCTTCGCGGCCGTCGGGGGCCACGCGCACGGTCAACTGCTCTTCTTCCAGCCCCCGCCGGATGAGGGCCGAAAGGCGCGGGTCGTCTTCAACCAGTAGAATATTCATGGGCGGCGCGTGGGGTAGCAAAGATGTTCCGGCGGCGCTGCCGACCTTCGCGCCGGCCCGCGCCACCTGCAGTGTATGGCATCAGTAACCGGTACAAATAACGAACATCCTGCTTCTGGCCGCCGCTGGTGGCTGCTGGTGGCCTTGCTGCTGGTGGCCGTGGTGCGCCTGTGGCGCTTGCCCGAGGCCGGCCCTTCCGACTACGACTCGGTGCGCAACTGGCAGGTGGTGCAGGACATGGCGCACGGCAATTTTGCGCGGCTGTTCATTCCCGGTAGTCCGGCTTTTCTGGTGGCGTACATCCCCGTGGCGCTGGTTACGCACAGCTATCTGGTGTTTCAGGCCATCAACGCGCTGCTGGGCGTGGCGGGTGTGGGCTTGTTTGCGGCCTGGGTGGCGCGGCAGGCCCGCCTCAGCGGCCCCGAAACGGCGGCCCTCACGCTGCTGGGCGGCACTTCGCTGCTGCTCACCTTCTCGGGGCGCGACTTCACGCCCATTTCCATCAGCATGGTCTTGTTTGCGGGGTTGCTGCGCAGTCATTTTGCGCGGCTACAGCGGCCTGGTCCAGGCGCGGCCTCGCGGGTGGCCGGGTGGCTGGCGCTGGGGCTGGGTTTTAACTACAAATTCCTGTTTGCGCTGCCCGTTTTGCTGGTGCTGGAAGGGCTGCGGGCCGATGGCTTGTGGCGGCAGCGGGCCACCTGGCTGCGGGTGGTGCCGGTGCTGGCGGCGCCCTACGTGCTGTTTGGGGCGCTGGGCGTGGCTCACGGGCTGCCGTGGTACCGGTGGTTTGGCTTCTATGCCCGCACGGCCGTGCCGGTGGCGGCCAACCCCGCCGGGCGGCAGGCCGGTGTGCAGCCCGATGGCCTGTACTACCTGCGCTACCTGGCCGAGTACGAGTCGCCGCTGCTGCTGGCGGGGCTGGTGCTGGCCATCTGGCTGGCCTGGCGCGAATGGCGCGGCGGCTGGCGCCCCTGGGGCCGGCCGTGGCCGCTGCTGCCCTACCTGCTATTTTGGGCCGGATGCATGCTAGCCGGCATGTCGGTGCTGGTGAAGGCGCCGCGAGGGCTTTTGTTTGCCTACCTGCCCCTGGCTGCCCTGGCCGTGCTGGGGGGGCGGCAGGTGTTGCCCCGGTGGGCGTTGGCGGGGCTGGCGCTGGCTGCCGTGGGGCTAAACCTGACGCGCATTCACCGCGAACTGTACGCCCCGTTGCCCACCACCTATCCGCAGGTGGCGGCCTGGCTGCAGCAGCACGGCGCCACCCGGGTGGCCAGCACCGTCGGCATGAACCTGGCGCCCTACCTGCGCGAGAATCAGCAACTAACCACCATCACCAACGAGCGGCAGCTGGCGGCCTTGCGCCGCCAGGGCTACCAGTACGTGCTGCTCGACGGCTACTGGCGCGTGGCCGGCGTGGCGCATTTCGACTCGCTGCGCCGGCAGCGGCCGGTGGCGGCCTGGCCCGCGCCCCAACTGCAAACGTCGCTGCTGTTTCTGGAGCATTCTGAATTCACAGGCCAGCACTACGCCCAAACCCTGGCTTCGTGGCGCGCCGCCCGGGCCGACTCGATGCCGCTACGACTCTACCCACTGCGCTAAAAAGCCATTGGCCCCGACAACGACATCCAGAAGGTGTCGTTGCCGGGGCCAAAGTTTAGTGCCGGCCGGCGGCGCAATGCTCGCGTGAGGTGCGTTGCTATTCGGTAGTGCTGGGCAGGTTGTTCACGTCGAGGGCCGGGATGTTGGAGCGGTAGGCCCGGTTGATGGCGGCAATGAAGGAATTGGCCAACAGGCCGTTGCCCCGCGGCGTGAGCGAGTAAAAATCGAGCGAGAAGAAGTTGCCCCGCACCGGCTCAGCCGTGTACACCACGCCGTTGACGGAAATGGAGTTGGTCACGTTGTTGAAGAGAAAGCCGGCGTCGAAAAGGCGCGAATTCTGCGAGGGGTCGATGAGGGGCAGGCCGTAGATACGGGCCAGGCCCGCCAGACCGAAGACCGTGGTGGCGTTGGAAGGCACCGGGTCGAAGTTGTTGTAGTCGTTGATGGCGGCCGTGATGTACACCATTTCGGTGGTGTTTTCCAGCACGTCGGCGTCGCGCACGGGGTTGCGGCTGTCGCGGCCGTAAGGCAGCATCATGGTGGTGCTGCCTACCTGCACCGGGGTGGGCTGCCCGAGGCGCGGCAGGGCCGTGGCCAGAATGTAGTCGCGGTCGGTGATGCGCTGCGAGGCCCCGGGCACGAAAGGCGTTTCGATGTACAGCGGCAGCTGGTCTTTGTAGTAGGCCTGCAGGCGCGCTTCTACCTCGTTGCCGCGGCCCTGGCTCAGCAGCGGGAGGGAGGTGATGGCCGGCAGCTTCACGATGACGCCGGGGCGCTTGTTGGCGGTCAGCACGTCGAGAATGCGCTTGGCGGCCCGCTTCATTGGGAGGCTGGAGGGAATGGCGCCGCAAGTGCCCCCGCTGCGCACGAAAGGCATGATTTCATCCAGGCCCATGAAGTAGCTGAAGAACGTGGCCGACGAGGCTGCCGTGCTCAGCACCTGGAAATACGTCCGGTCGTCGCCGGCCGGCAGCAGGCGCTCGAAGTAGGGGTTGACCGGCCGTGAGCCCACGGAGGCCTCGTTGCCCAGCCCCACCGCATCAATCTGGCTCAGCATCAGGCCCGGCACGCCCAGGTTCTGGGGCAGCGTGGCGGCCGTGCTGCTGCGCTTGAGCAGGCGCAGGGTGTCGGGCGCGGTGCCGCAGGCGCTGGTCAGGAGCACGGTGCGGCGCACGGCCGTGCCGGGCACGCGTTTGGCTTGCAGAAAGCCCGTGGGCGAGTAGCCGTTGAAGGCCAGGCGGAACGACCCTTCGTTGCCATCGAACAGCGGCTGCACAAAGCCGGCACCCGACGAGGCGTTCTGAAACTGCCGGGCCAGCAAATTCACGAAGGAATACTCCTGGCTGGTGCGCGTGAGGCCACCGTTGCTGAGGCCGGCGGTGTAGCTGTCGCCCACCGCGAGGTAACGGCTCACGTCCAGGCCTACCACGGGGGAGGGAGTGTCCTGATTGGGGGCGCAGGCGTGAAGGAACAGGGCAGCGCTGGCGGCGAGGCCGGCCCGGCGCAAGCCATTGGGTACAAAGAGTTTCATCGACAAGATGGAATCAGAAACAGCAGGGGAGGGAAGATTAGAACGCCGCCGCCACGCCCAGCGACGCCGTGTGGGTGAGCGTGCGGTAGGTGCCGCTCACGTTGCTCACCAGGAATCTGGTCTGGTCGGCGCGGGCGGTGCGGAGCTGGCCGTAGTCGAAGGAGTAAGCCGCTTCCACGGCAAAGCGCGGGCTGAGCTGGTAGCTCAGGCCGGCCGAGGCGCCGGCGCGGTTGGCGTCCAGGAACTCGGGGTTGACAAATTCGTCGCGAATGGGCGTTTCGTCATAATGGAAGCCGCCCAGCACCAGCAGCTTGGGCGTCACCTGGTACTCGGCGCCCACCCGGAAGGCCAGGGCGTCTTCGTAGCGACGGGCCGTGCGCTGCACGCGGGCCGGCACCGGGCCGCTGGCCGCCACGTTGAGCTTGAGCGAGTCGAGCGTGCTCCAGCCGGTGAGGGCAAAGTCGAAGGTGAGTAGCAGCTTCTTGGTGATGCGGTCGGCAATGCCTACCGACAGCGTGCTGGGCAGGTTGATTTGGGTGGTGAAGTCGGCCGCGCCGGGCAGGATGCTGGCGTCGCGGGCCGGAATGCCGGTGGCGTGGAAGGCGCCGTTGTCCATTTTCAGCTTGATGCCGCTGCGGTAGCTGATGCCGAAGGCCAAATTGTCGCCGGTGCGGCCATACAGGCCCACGTTCACCCCGTAGCCCGAGCCGCTGCTCGTGAGCGTGGCCTGGGCGGTGGGGTCGTCGTACTGGCCCAGGGCGCGGCGCTGGGTGTATTTGCCGAAGGCGTACACTAGGCCCACCCCGGCGCTGAAGTTGTCGTTGAGCTTAAAGCCCACCGTGGGCTGCGCGAAAAAGGTGTTGAGCTTGCTTTCCTGAATCACGGAGCGGCCCTCCCAGGTGTCGGGCCATTTGGTGTGGTAGCCGTAGGGCGTGGTGAGGGCCAGGCCCACGCTCACGCGCTTGCTCACGGCGCGGGTGGCGTAGAAATAGCCGCCGGGCAGCACGGTCAGGTCTTGGTCGGTGCGCTGGTAGGTGTCCTGGCCCACGAAGGACGAGCGCCGAATCTGGCCGAAGCCGCCCAGGCTGATGCGCGTGAGCGAGTCGCCCCACTGCCCCAGCAGGCCGGGGTTGGTGCTCAGGCCGGCAATGCTGCCGATGTAGGCCGTGCTGGCGCCGCCCAGGCCCAGCACCCGCGCGCCCTGCGGGCCGGTGTCGAAGCCGCTGGCCGCGGCCGTCAATCCAGAGAAGAGAGGAAGCAAAAAAAGAAGACGTGCACGCATACGGACGGTTTTGCGGAAAATTGGGAAACAAAAGTACGCAGCCCAACGCTAGCGGCCCATTGCCTGGCCTCACCGAATAAGACGAAGGCCCGCAGCGCCCCCGTCCGGACGCTTAGCGGCCGGTTATGAAATAATTACGCCGTGGCCGGGCGCGGCTCAGCGTTTCACCCCTAGGCTGTCGAGCCGGTGCTGATAGCGGCGGGCGTTCAGCTTGTGCTGGGCGTAGGTTTCGGCAAAGTCGGAGAAGCCGCTGCCGTCGGGGCGGGCGCAGAAGAATAGGTTTTTGTTGTGTGCCGGCTTCAGCACGGCATCGAGGGAGCTGGGGCGCGGCGTGGTGATGGGGCCGGGCGGCAGGCCCTTGTGCCGGTAGGTGTTGTAGGGCGAGTCCACTTTCTTGTCCACGTTCAGCACGCGCTTGCGGGTGCCCAGGCCGTGCAGTGGCCACAGCAGGGTGGGGTCGGCCTGCAGGGGCTGGCCGTTGCGCAGGCGGTTGAGGTACACGGCGGCGATGAGCGGCTTGTCGGTGGGCTGGGCGGTTTCGCGCTGCACAATGCTGGCCAGCACGCTCACCTGCGTGCGACTCATCTTCAGGGAATCGGCCCGGGCCCGGCGCTGGCTGGTCCAGAAGCGGCGGTAGCGGGCGGCCGTCGAATCCAGAAAGCCCTGCGCGCTGGTGTTCCACAGGTGCCGGTAGGTGCCCGGAATGAACATCGTGCGAATGGTGCAGGTGTCGAGGCCGTAGCGCCGCTGCAGGCCGGCGTTGTCGCCCAGCAGCAGCTCGAGCTTGAAGGAGTCGGCTTCGAGCTGGCGCGTCACCTGGCGGGGCAGCTTGTCGAGGTAGTGAAAGGAATTGAGCTCGAAGCGCACCGTGTCCTGCTGGCCGGCCAGCAGCAGGCGCACCAAGTCGCCATTGCCCAGGCCGGGGTCGAGGCGGTAGCGGCCGGCTTTCACGTGCGGCGGGTAGTCGTGGGTTTCGGCCACCCAACGGAACGTGGCCGGCTCCAGCAGCAGCTCATGCTTTTGCAGCGAGTCCATTACCGCCTCAAACCCCGTGCCCGTGCGGATAAACAAATACGCCGGCCCTTCAGCAAACGCCCGCACGTTGGGCCGGTAAAACACCCTCCACGCCGCGTAGGCGCCGATACTTAGCGCCAGCAGCAACGCCATTCCCGCAATCAACCATCCTCTCTGCATCAGCTATTTCCTTGAACCAGGGCCGTCACGGCAGCTTCAAACGCGGCGCGCTCGGCCTGGCGTTCAATTTCGACCGGCGCGGCGGCTCGGCTTTCGCAGTCCGGGATGGGGCAACGCTCACAGGTTTCGTTCACGATGCGGAAGGGCAGGGCCGGGTCGGCTAGGAAGCGGACCTGGGCACGCAGGTTGTCGTCGCAGCGCAAGCCCACGGTCACGCTCAGGGCGGGCTGGGTGGGCGTGCCGGCGCGGGCCAGCGTGAAGCACAGGTACTCGTCGTCGGTGCCGAAATAGCGCGAGCGTTGGGCGCCGGCCACGGTCACGGGGGCCTCGGCGGTGTCGGGCACGGGCAGGGCGCGGGCTTCTTCCATCAGCCGCAAACTCACCCAGCGGCGGCAATAATGCTCGTTCAACTCGTTGCCGTGCGGATTGTGCAGGCGCGCCAGGTGCAGCTCCTTGGTCAGCTCAAAGGGCGAGGCCGCGTCGCGCTGGTCAAACCGCAGGAAGAACAAGCTCTGCAAACCCAGGTGCCGCGGCAGCAGCGTGGTGAGGCGCTGCATGAACATCTCGGGGCTCACGTCGTACTGCGTCAGCAGGTTCAGCATCAGCCCGGGGTTCCATTTTTTGGCCCCGAAAACCTTCTTCACGTCGCGCAGCAGGCTTTCTTCTTCCATCAGCAGCGCCCCGGCGAAGTAGGAGGCCTTGAAGTTGTTCAGCACTTCCTCGAAGGTGCGCACCTGCGTGCTGCTGCTCACGTAGGGCCGCTCGGTCAGCTTGAGGTAGTTGAAGGCCACCTCGCGGCCCAGCACAAAGGCCTGCTGGCCCCGGCTCAGGCCCGGCCGCATGAGCAGGCGCTTGGTTTTGGGCTGAAACACGCTCCGCAGCCGCGCCTGCGTGGCCACGGGGTGCTGGCCCAGGGTTTCGCGGTCGAGGGTGTAGCCGTATTCCTGGGTGAGCACGCGTTCCAGCTGGCTGAGGTCGAAAGGCGCGGCGGTGGCCAGCTGGTGGCTGCCCACGAAGGCCCGCACGTCCTGCTCCAAGTCCTCGAAGTAGTTGTCGTGCATCTCCTGGAACGAGCGCAGCGCCGCCAGAAACAGGTGCTCCTGGCGCATTTCGTAATTGCGCGCAATCTCGAAGATGGTGCTGATAAAGGCGTTCATCTTGGCCGGCGCGTTCGCAATCAGGTCGATGATGCGGGCCGGCTCCAGGCCGTACATCTCCAGCGGAAATTCCTTCAGAATCTTGGAGTTGAGCAGCTCGGCAATGGGCTCCAGCCGGCGCGGCAGGGCCAGCGAGGTGAGCTGGTCGTAGCGCACGCCCAGCGCCTGGCTCAAACTCAAAATCTTGTCGGCCTTGGGGTACTTTTTGCCTTTTTCAATCTCGTTGAGGTAGCTCACCGACACGTCGCAGATGCGCGCCAGCTCGCCTGGGCTCAGGCCCCGCTCCTGACGCAGCTCGCGCAGCTTCAAGCCAAAAATGAGGCGGACGACCTGACCATGGTTAAGCATTGGATGAGTTGCTGGTTGCTAAATGTGCGGTTGTGCCAAGAGGCCGACGCTACCCGAATAGCGCCGCAAACGGGCGGCAAGCGCATTTCTGAGATGCCGGGCAGTGCATCCAAAGGTACGAGGCTTTGCAAATTTTATTCTTTCAGCGAAAATTCGCTAACAAATACAAATTCGCTTGCGTATGTTTGTGCAAGTCGCCGGCCAGCGCTTGCCGCAGCCGTTGGAAATCAGTATCTGAGCCCATCCAGCCACCAATCCACCATTCGCTATGACATTCGCCGACACCGCCCCCGCCCCGACGCCCACCTTCCTCACGCCCGAACGGGTGAAGGTCCTCGGCACCTACTCTCCGGAGTTTGCCGAAATTCTCACGCCCTCAGCCCTGGCCTTCGTGGCCGAGCTGCACCGCCGCTTCGATGCCACGCGCCGGGCGCTGCTGGCCCGCCGCGTGGAGCGCCAGGCCGATTTCGCCGCGGGCATCCTGCCCGATTTTCTGCCCGAAACCCAGCGCTTGCGCGAGCAGGAGTGGACCGTGGCGCCCCTGCCCGAAGACCTGCTCGACCGCCGCGTGGAAATCACCGGCCCGGTGGAGCGCAAGATGATAATCAACGCCCTGAACTCCGGCGCCAGCGTGTTCATGGCCGATTTGGAGGATTCAAACTCGCCCACCTGGGAGAACGTGGTGCAGGGCCAGATTAACCTGCGCGACGCCGTGCGCCGCACCATCTCGCTGAGCACGCCCACCAAGGAATACCGCCTGCATGAGAAAACCGCCGTGCTCATGGTGCGCCCCCGCGGCTGGCACCTGGTGGAGAAGCATGTATTGGTCGACGGCGAGCCCATCAGCGCCTCGCTGCTCGATTTTGGCCTCTATTATTTCCACAATGCCCACGAGCTCTGCGCCCGCGGCTCGGCGCCGTACTTCTACCTGCCCAAGCTGGAAAGCCACCTTGAGGCGCGGCTGTGGAACGACGTGTTCGGCTTTGCGCAATGGTCGCTGAAGCTGCCCAAGTGCCTCATCAAAGCCACCGTGCTTATTGAGACGCTACCGGCGGCGTTTGAGCTGAATGAAATTTTGTGGGAGCTGCGTGAGCACAGTGCCGGGCTGAATTGCGGGCGCTGGGACTACATTTTCAGCTACATCAAGCGCTTGGGCTTGAACCCTAACTTCCGGCTGCCCAACCGTGCGGAGGTCACCATGACCGCGCCCTTCATGGCTGCTTATTCTCAACTCGTAGTGCAGACCTGCCACCGGCGCGGGGTGCACGCCATCGGCGGCATGGCCGCCCAGATTCCCATCAAAAACGACCCGGCCGCCAACGAAGCCGCTTTGGAAAAGGTGCGGCAGGACAAAATCCGCGAGGCCACCAACGGCCACGACGGCACCTGGGTGGCCCATCCCGGCCTGGTGCCCATGGCGCTGGAGGTCTTCAACCGCCTCATGCCCGGCCCCAACCAAATCGGGAATAAGCGCCCCGACGTGCACATCTCGGCCGCCGACCTGGTGCGTGCCCCCCAAGGCGCCATCACCGAAGACGGCCTGAAGCTGAACATCGACGTGGCCATTCAGTACCTGGCCTCCTGGCTGGGCGGCAACGGCTGCGTGCCCATCTACAACCTGATGGAAGACGCCGCCACGGCCGAAATCAGCCGTGCGCAGGTGTGGCAGTGGCTGCATACGCCCGGCACCACCCTGGCCGACGGCCGCCCCGTGACGCCCGAGCTGTACCGCGCGCTGGTGCCCGGCCAGCTGGAGAAAATCAAAGGCCAGGTAGGGGAGGAGGCTTTCGAAAATGGCCACTATCTGGAAGCCGCCCGCCTTTTTGATAAGCTGGTGATGAGCGAGGAGTTCATCGAATTCCTGACCGTGCCGGCCTACGAGCAGCTAGCTTAGAAGATGTAGAGACGCAATATTTTGCGTCTCGTCGTCCGCGTCGCTCACAACGCGCTCGGGTGGCATTGTGCCACGCAAGTCGTTCAATGAGAAGACGCAAAATGTTGCGTCTCTACCCCAATCGAATATTCTAAAAAAGCCGCTTCCCAAGCAGCCTGGCCACGCTTTGCCCATTCCAATCCCAACCGTTCCCTAACTCAACTCCTATGAAATCGCATCATCAACGCATCGCCGACCTGGCCCTCGACTGGGCCCACAACCCTCGCTGGATTGGCATTCAGCGCCCCTACTCGCCGCAGGATGTGGTGAAGCTGCAGGGTTCCGTGCACATTGAGCACTCGCTGGCCCGCCAAGGGGCCGAGCGGCTGTGGGAACTGCTGCACTCGCAGGCATACGTGGCCGGCCTCGGCGCCCTCACCGGCAACCAGGCCGTGCAGGAGGTGCAAGCCGGCCTGCAGGCCATCTACCTCAGCGGCTGGCAGGTGGCGGCCGATGCCAACGGCGCCGGCCACATGTACCCCGACCAAAGCCTCTACCCCGTGGACAGCGTGCCCGCCGTGGTGCGCCGCATCAACAACGCCCTGCTGCGCGCCGACCAGATTCAGCACCTCGACGGCCGCGCCGACGTGCACTACCTCGCGCCCATCGTGGCCGATGCCGAAGCCGGTTTTGGGGGCAACCTGAATGCCTTTGAGCTGATGAAGATGATGATAGAGGCCGGGGCGGCCGGGGTGCATTTCGAAGACCAGCTGTCGTCGGCCAAAAAGTGCGGGCACCTGGGCGGCAAGGTGCTGGTGCCCACCCAGGAAGCCATCAACAAGCTGGTGGCGGCCCGGCTGGCGGCCGACGTGCTGGGCGTGCCCACGCTCATCGTGGCCCGCACCGACGCCGACGCGGCCGACTTGCTGACCGCCGACGTGGACCCGCGCGACCAGCCCTTCATCCTGCAGGAAGCCGAGCGCACCAGCGAAGGCTTCTACCGCATTCGCTGCGGCGTGGAAGCCGGCATTGCCCGCGGCCTGGCCTACGCGCCCTACGCCGACCTCCTCTGGATGGAAACCTCCCACCCCGACCTGGACGATGCCCGCAAATTCGCCGAAGCCATTCACGCCCAATACCCCGGCAAGCTGCTGGCTTACAATTGCTCCCCGTCCTTCAACTGGGCCGCCAAATTGAGCAAGGCGCAGATGGAAACCTTCCGCGAAGAGCTGGCTGCCTTGGGCTACAAATTTCAATTCATCACCCTGGCCGGCTTCCATGCGCTCAATACCAGCATGTTTGAGCTGGCGCAGGCCTACCGGCAGCGCGGCATGGCCGGCTATTCGGAATTGCAGGAACGGGAGTTTGCCTTACAAAAGGACGGCTACCAGGCCGTGAAGCACCAATCCTTCGTGGGCACGGGCTACTTCGACGCCGTGCAGAACGTGGTGACCAGCAACCAAACCAGCACGGCGGCACTTGTGGGCAGCACCGAGGAAGCGCAGTTCTGACGTTAGCGCACAAAAAAAGCCCGCCGCATTGCGAAATGCGGCGGGCTTTTTTTGTGCGTTATGCTGGCCTACGCAAACGGTGCGGCCAGTTGCTCGTAGCTCTCGCCGTGGCGTTCGGCCGACTCGCGGAGCAGCTGCTGCTGCCAGGGGCGCAAGGCAGCGTCGGCGCCCAGCTCGATGATGTCGGCAATGAGGCGGTTGCTGAGCACCATGTTGGCCATGGTACTGCCGTGGTCGGTGGCGAGGTGCGTTTTGAGCGTGTTGAGCAAGGTTTCGCGGGCTTCGGCGCGGGTGGCGGCGGGGCCGTTGAGGCGGCGGCGGAACGGAAACTTGCGCTGGTCGGCGGGCAGGGGCGTGTCGGGAGCCAGGTCGGTGGTGCCGATGGCCAGCAGTTGCTCGGCGTAGGGCGAGCGTTTCAGCTCGGGGTGCAGGCCGTTGGCGGTGCGCAGCTGCAGGGGCGTCTCGATGGGCTTGCGCGTGAGCTCGGCCAGCTTGTCGTTGCTGAGTACGTGGTAGGGCGGGCGGTCGAGTTGGCGGGCTACGGCATCGCGCAGCAAGTACAATTCCCGGAAAATGGGCATTTCCTGGGGCGTAATCTTGTACTTGGCGGCGTTGCGCGACCACGGGCGCGGGTCGTCGCGGCCGTAGCGCACGGCTTCGAGGGCCAGGTTTTCCTGGGCGGCCCAGTCGGTGCGGCCCAGTTCTTCGAGGCGGGCGCTTAGGCGGTCAGTGAGTTCGAATAGATAGAGCACGTCGTTGGCGGCGTACTCCTTTTGGGCTTCGGTGAGGGGACGCTTCAGCCAGTTCGATTTTTGCTCGCCCTTGTCCACCTCAAAGCCCAACTCAGCCTGAATGAGGCGGCCGAGCGAAATGTTGTTGTCCTCAGCCGCCAGCAGCGTGAACTGCACGCTGGTGTCCACGATGTTGCGGCAGTTGACGCTGAACAGCTCGTCGAGCAGCAAAATGTCGGACTTGCAGGAGTGGAACACCTTGGCCACGGCCGGGTTGCGCAGCACGCCGAACAAAGGCTCGAGGCCAGCCGCCATGTCGGCCAACGGCAAGGGGTCAATCAGGTACACTTCCTGGCCGTCGAAGACCTGAATCAGGGCCAGGTGCCGCCCATATCGGTGGCGCATGTCGTCAAATTCCAGGTCAATGCCGATGCGAGGGAGGGTGGCGAAGTGGGCAGCGGCAGTGGCAATAGCGTCGGCCGTGGTCAGGTAATGAATGATTGGCATTGAAGCGAGCAGGAAGCGGCGAGACCAGCACCGGGCTGGGTCCGGCTGGCGCGTAAAGGTAGGCTACGGGAAAATATTGCCAGGGACCTTATTTTTTAGCATCATATATTGTGTAATTATCTTCATTTTAACATCTAGCATAAATAGATGAAATAAATACAGCGTATGCTGCCCAATGATGCTTAGTCTCCAACAATTTCACACTTTGATTGGATATATGAAAACCGGCTTCTCATCACTTACTCACCAACCAATTCAATCATGGAACAGAGACTTTTTACCCATCTAAGGTTATTCTTGCTGATGGCATTGAGCCTGTATGCATTGACCGCGCAGGCCCAAACCCGCACCATCACGGGCCGGGTGCTAAGTTCCGATGGCGGCGGCCTGCCCGGCGCCACAGTGCTGGAACAAGGCACCACCAACGGGGTAAGCACCAATGCCGACGGGGCCTTCAGCCTGAATGTGCAGCCCAATGCCACGCTGGTCATCAGTTCGGTGGGCTACACCAGCCAGACCGTGGCCGTGGGCGCCCAAACCACCGTGAACGTCACGTTGGCCGTGGCGGCCACCGAACTAAACGAAGCCGTGGTGGTGGGCTACGGTAGCCAGAGCAAAGCCGACCTGACGGGTTCGGTGGTGCAACTGTCGAGCCGCGATGTAGGCAACCAGCCGGTGCAGTCCTTCGAGCAATCCATTCAGGGAAAGGCCGCGGGCGTGTTCATCGAAAGCAGCAGCGGCAAGTTGGGCCAGGGCATCCGGGTCCGGGTGCGTGGGGTGTCGTCCATCAGCGGCGACACGCAGCCGCTGTATGTAGTCGACGGCATACCGGTGCTGGCCGACAACCTGTCGTCGACGACGGCGGCCACCAACCCCATTGCCGACATCAACCCCAACGACATCGAAAGCATCAGCGTGCTGAAGGATGCGTCGGCGTCGGCCATCTACGGTTCGCGCGCTACCAACGGCGTGGTGCTCGTGACCACTAAGCGCGGCAAAGCTGGCGCCACGCGCTTCACGCTGGGCTACCAGACGGGCCGCAGCGAGCCGACCAACAAGCGCGAGTTTCTGAACAGCCAAGAATACGTAACCCTGCTCACGGAGGCGCTGGTGAACTCGGGCCGCTCGGCCACGGCCAATGCCACCCGCCTGCGTACCTACGCGGCCGGCGCCTCCGACCCGCTTACCTATGACACTAACTGGCAGAATGAGGCCTTTCAGCGGGCGCCGTTTTCGCAATACGACCTGAACGTGGCCGGCGGCTCCGAAAAAACCAAGTTTTTCATCTCGGGCCAGTACACCGACCAGAAGGGCATACTGGTGGGCAACGCCTACCAGCGCATGAGCGTGCGCTTCAACCTCGACCAGCAGGCTACTGACCGCCTGTCGTTCGGCATTAACACGGCCGTGTCGCGCTCGCGCAACGAGCGCCTGCCCAACGACAATGCCTTCAGCACGCCGATGCAGATTGTGGCGCTGGCGCCCATCACCCCGCTCATCGACCCGCGCACGGGCCTCGTCAGCGGCTCGCTCGACCCCGCTACCGGCTTGCCCAACACCACGTTTCCTTTTTACTACAACCCGCTCCTGAACGTGATTGGCGGCAATTACACCACCATTTCGTACCGGGTGCTGGGCAACGTGTACGCGCAGTTCAAGTTCACGCCGGAGTTCTTCTTCCGGTCGGAAGTGGGTGCCGACCTCATCAACCAGACCGAAAACCAGTACCTAGGGCGCATCACCGCGCGCAACAGCTCGCCCACCAATGGCTTCGGCTACAGCGCAGCCCAAACCAACGGCCGCGTCATCGTGAACAACTATTTTGGCTACCGCAAAACACTGAATGAGGTGCACGCCCTCGACTTCACACTGGGCACTAGCTACGAGGAGGGCCGCCTGACCAGCAGCAACGTAACGGGCACCCAGTTTGCGTCAGATGCCTTTAAGACGCTGGTTAATTCCTCTCAAATCACGGCCGGTACTTCGTCAAGCACCGGCAACGTACTAGTTTCCTACTTTGCCCGGGGCTCCTATGCCTTTGCTAACAAGTACTTGGTTGGCGCCAGCGCCCGCCTCGACGGCTCGTCGCGCTTCGGAGCCAACAACCGCTACGGGTTGTTTCCGGCCGGTTCGGTGGGCTGGGTGATTTCGGAAGAAAGTTTTCTAAAGGATAACGCTCTGCTGAGCCTGTTGAAAGTGCGGGCCAGCCTCGGCAAAACGGGCAATCAAGGCTTCGGCAACTTCATTTCACGCGCCTTATTCTCGGGCGATGCCGGCTACGTGGGCATTCCGGGCCAGCGCCCCTCACAGCTTGCCAGCCCCGACTTGAAGTGGGAATCGACCACCCAAATTGATGCTGGTTTGGAATACGGCTTGTTCGATGGTCGCATCAGCGGCGAAATCGACGTGTACCGGAAGCGCACCACAGGCCTGGCCCTGTCGCAGCCGGTGCCGGGCACGTCGGGCTTCTCTACGCAGTTTGCCAACGTGGGCAGCCTCGAAAACCGCGGCCTCGAATTTGTGCTCACCACGCGCAACCTGACCGGCGACTTCACCTGGACCACCAGCTTCAACGCCGCCCTCAACCGCAACAAGATTCTGAACCTAAACGGGCCGGATATTTTGGGCAGCAACCTTAGCCGTGCGCAGGAAGGCCAGCCGCTGGGCGTGTTTGTGGGCCCCGAGTACGCGGGCGTAGACCCCGCCAACGGCGATGCTCTCTACTACGTGAACGCCCCCAAGCCTGACGGCAGCGTGGACCGCTCCACCACGGCCGACATCAACCTGGCCACGCCGGTGGTGGTGGGCAACCCCAACCCCAAGTGGACGGGCGGCATCACCAACACGTTGGGCTATAAAGGCATCGACCTGTCGTTCACCATTTCGGGCGTGTTCGGCAACCAGATTTTCGACAGTGGTGCGCAGTACTACTCCACCGCGTTCAACAACGGTCCCGACAACCAGACCCGCGACCAGCTGAACCGCTGGCAGAAGCCCGGCGACATCACCGACGTGCCGCGCGCCGTGTACCTGAGCGGCAACGGCACGGGCTTGTCGTCGCGCTTTGTGCGCAACGGCGACTACGGCCGCCTGCGCACCGTGCTGCTGGGCTACAACCTGCCCAGCTCCCTCACCAAGCGTGCCTACCTGCAGTCGGCCCGCATTTTTGTGCAAGGCCTCAACCTACTCACTTTCACCAAATACAAAGGCTGGGACCCCGAAGTGAGCACCGATTACCTCACCGGCACCGCCAACCAGAGCCAGAACAACATCAACCAGGGAATTGACTTTTACACCGCTCCGCAGCCGCGCACCTACACGTTTGGCGTGAACATCGGCTTTTAAGCGCATCGGTTTCTCATTTCTCTCTCAGTACTTATCGTATAAAAATGAAAAAGTTAATTATCGGTCTGGCTACTGCCTCCTTGCTCGTGGGCGGCCTCGGCAGCTGCAATAAAAAGCTCGACGTGGAGCCCGTCGACACCGTGGACGCGGCCAATGCCCTGAACACGTCCAGCGACGTGGAAGCCGCCCTGGTGGGCAGCTACACCGGCCTGCAAAGCGACAACGCCTACGTCGGCTACATCCAATTTCTGTCGGACCTGCTGGCCGACAACGGCGACGTGGATTTTGTGGGCACCTACCAGCAGCCGCAGCAGCTGCAGCGCAAAACCATCCTGAAGGACAATTCCACGGTAGCCAATATCTGGCTGCGGGCCTACAGCACCGTCAACCGTGTCAACAACGTGCTAGCCAACCTGGGCAAGCTCGATACGCCTGCCAAGCGAACCCGCATAGAAGGCGAGGCCCGCTTC
Organism: Hymenobacter armeniacus; assembly: GCF_014699055.1. Taxonomy (GTDB): domain Bacteria; phylum Bacteroidota; class Bacteroidia; order Cytophagales; family Hymenobacteraceae; genus Hymenobacter; species Hymenobacter armeniacus. Next base: position 254,403 of record NZ_JACXAC010000006.1, on the reverse strand, counting down.
ATTCGCGGTTTGGTGTACTTTGACCTGGTGCGCCTGTACGCCCGGGACTGGAACGACGGCACGCCCCAAAGTAACCCCGGCGTGCCGCTGGTGCTGACGCCCACCACCACCATCAGCCCGGCCAACTCCGTGAGCCGCAACACCGTGGCGGAAGTGTACGCCCAAGTAATTGCCGACCTGACTGCTGCCGAAAACCAGCTGCCGGCCAGCAACGGCATCTTTGCCAATAAGTACGCCGCCGCCGCCGTTCTGTCACGGGTGTACTTGCAGCAGAACAACTACGCCGGCGCGGCCAATGCCGCCACCCGCGTCATTGCCTCGAACAGCTTCAGCCTTAACGCCAACTACGCCGATAACTTCGGCAACGGCAGCAACCTCTCGCCGAATACGCCGGAAGACATTTTCGCTATTCAGGTGAACGCTCAAACGTCCATTGCCGACCCCGTAGGGCAGTTTTATTCGGAGCAGCAGCGCGCCGATGTCGAAATCCAAAGCCAGTTTCTCAGCTTATTTGAGCCCGGCGATGACCGCCTGAGCGTGTATTCCATCACGGCGGGTGCGCCCACCTATACCACCAAGTACGACGCGTTGTATGGCAACATCAAGCTCATCCGGCTCGACGAGATGTACCTCACTCGGGCCGAGGCTAACTTCCGCGCCGGCACGACCGTAGGCGCCACGCCATTGGCCGACATCAACCGCATTCGGGCCCGCGCCAAGCTGGCCCCGCTGGTTACGCTCACCATCAACAGCATCCTGAAGGAGCGGCGCATTGAACTGGCCTTTGAGGGCTTCCGCCTCGGCGACCTGAAGCGCAACCGCGAATCGACGGTTGACCCGGCCACCGGCGCGGCCATTCCGTGGAATTCGTCGCGCCTCGTCTTTCCCATTCCGCTGCGCGAAATCAACGCTAACCCCAACCTGACACAGAACCCCGGCTACTAGTCGGAGAAGCTTCAGCGTACATCGAAAAAGGTCCGCAACGCTTGTTGCGGGCCTTTTTGTTTTAGACTAATCACGCTCCGGCTACTTGTCGCCCAGCAGCAGTTGGGGCCCGTTGCCGCGGCCCCCGCCCATGATGATGACCTTGGCGTTGGGCGAGGTGGCAATGGCTTGGTTGGCTTTGATGGTTTCGTACTGCAGTAGCTTGTCGCTCAGCTCGGTGTTCACGATGCGCTGGTAGTCGGCAATGCCCTGGGCCTCCACGCGCTTACGCTCGGCCTCCTGCTTTTCCTTTTGCAGCACAAACTGCATTTTCTGGGCGTCCTGCTCGGCCGAAATCTTGCTTTCGATGCTGGCCTTCACCGAGGGCGGCAGCTGAATGTTGCGGATGAGCAACTGGTCGAGCTTGAGGCCGCTGCTACGAAAATCCTTCTCGATGGCCGCCAGAATGCGGGTTTGAAACTCCTCGCGGCGCGTTGAGTACAGCGACACGGCGTCGTAATACACGGCATTGTCGCGAATGCGGGTGCGCGAAATGGCCCGCACAATTTTCTCCTGGTAATCCTCGCCAATGGTCGAGAGGATGCGCGGCGCTTCGGATGGCACCACGTGGTAGAGCACGGTGAGGTCAATGACAACTTCGAGCCCGTCGGCCGACAGCACCCGGATGGCGTCGTCGCCGGCTTGCTGGCCCTCATTGTGTTGCGCCGACATGGTATAGTTCTGGGTACGGGTATCGAAGCGGGTTACGTCCACCAGCGGGTTCACCACGTTCAAACCGGGCTGCAGCACGCGCTTCTGCACCTGCCCAAACAGCGTTTGCACGCCCACTTGGCCCACGCCCACTTGCACCACCGTGCTCAGCGAGATGCCCAGCAGCAAAAAGGCAATGCCTAGGAATACAAGACCTCCCCGCAGCCGCTCCATGCGTTCGGAAAAGCGCGCGGCATTCAGCCCCAGCACAAGGAGGATGAAGCCAAAAATGGTGAGTGCCATGGGGCGGTTGGAACTGAGTGAGAAGGTGAGAGTAAACGCAAAGAGTGTGAGCCGGAAGGCAGAAAATCAGGCGACGGCTGGGGCTAGTCTTCGTCGGTATCGTCGTCCTCGTCGGTAGCGAAATCGAGGGTGCGGGCCAGTTCCACGCCCTCGCGGGCCACTTCCTCCAGCAACTCGGGCGCATCGGCATCGAGGGTGCGGCCGAAAAGGTTGAGCAGCTCTTCGCCCTCCTCGTTCACGTACAAGTTGTCGTAAAGGCGGTCGAACAGTTTGGCTTCGCGGCCCACAATGCGGTCAATGTCCTCGGGCGAGCGGGCTTCGGAGAGGGCGCGGTGCAACACGTCAAGCACTTGGCGGCTGGCGTCGTGGTCGCCCAGCTCGCTCACCAGCTTCAGCAGGGCCATGGCCAAGCCCAGGCGCACCTGCTCGAAGCGGAAAGGGCGCTGGGCGCTGGGCGCGGCGCGCAATTGGTCGTGGGCCTGCAGCGCGGTTGGGGTGAGGTAGTACTTCACGTCGTTGGGCGCGGTGAAGGCCAAGTGGAGGAGCTGTTCGTAGGGCGACATAAGCAAATGGCGGAATGACCGCAACGCGGCCGGTTTTGGTGCGTAGGCTAAAAGCCGAAAGGTACGCGGCAGCGCCAAGCCAACGGCTGAATCGGCGCGTCGCGGCGTTCATTACATCCCTGCCACGATACTGCTTTTGCAATGACTCACAAAACGAAATGGTTGCTGTTTTCGCCCCTGGGCCTCCTTACCATCGGCGCCGGCGCCTGCCTGGTGCAGTGGGCCGGCCAACTCAAAGAAAAGCGCGTGCCCACCGGGCAGTGGGTGGCCGCGGGCACGGCCGCCCTGGTAGTGTTCAACGCCGGTGTCAGCCTGTTTGGCCAGGGCGTGGTGGAGCGAGTGCTGCACGAAATACGCGAAAAGCCTGCCGCGTAAGCAGCGGCGAACGCACAAAAAAACCCTGGCCAGCAAAGGCCAGGGTTTTCACGGAAATACGGAAAGGGAACAGGGGAGGCTCCGATGCTACTCGGTTTTGTCTTCCAATTTAGCCGAGCCTTCTTTAGCTTTGCCACTCACTTTGTTGGCGCCGCGCTTCACGGCGTGGCCGGTTTTCTTGGCGCCCGACTTGATGGCGTGGCCGGTTTTATGCGCTACGTTGCCAGCGGCGTCTTTGGTGTTATCGAGGGCGGCGCCCACGTTCGTTTTGCCGGTTTTGGTCACCACTTTCTGTGTGCCGTTATCGCGCGTCTTCACCTCCGTTTTGGGGGCGGCGGGCGTTACATCTTGCGCGTAGCTGGCGGTAGCAAAAGCGCAAAGGGCGAGCAACAAGGTTACTTTTTTCATGGTTGGTCAGAAGGGAAAATAAGGGTAAGTCCGGCCTTTTACGGTCCGTGTTTTCAAAGGTTCTGGCAAGGACCGGGCCGCAAATAAAAATCTGGTTTCGGCCGCTCCTAAGCGCTTACGGCAACAGCAGGGAGCTGTCGCCATAGCTCAGAAAACGGTACCCGTTGGCCAGCGCGTGCTCGTACACCGCGCGCCAGTCGGGCCCCAGCAGCGCCGCCACCAGCAGCAGCAGCGTGCTTTCGGGTTGGTGGAAATTCGTAATCAACCCGTCAATCACCCGAAACCGGTAGCCCGGCGCAATGAGCAGCTGCGTGCGGGCCTCCAGGGTCTCGGTGCCCGCTGCTTCCAAGTGGCGCAGCAAAGCCGTCAGGGCTTGCTCGGGGCTGATGTTGGCGGCCGCCTCGGCCATCTCGTAGGGCTGCCATTGCGTCACCAGCAGTTCATTGCCGGTAGCCGCGGGCGTGGCCAAGAGCCCCGCACCCAGCCAGTACAACGTCTCCAGCGTGCGCAAGCTGGTGGTGCCTACTGCCACCACGGGCCGTGGCCGGTGCGCCAGCAGCTGCCGCAGCAGCGCCGCCGTCACCAATATGGGCTCGGTGTGCATGGGGTGGCCGGCCATGCGGTCGGCCTTCACGGGCTGAAAGGTGCCAGCCCCCACGTGCAGCGTCACGTGACCGGTTTCGAAACCCCGCTCGGCCAGCTCAGCCAGCAGCTCGGGGGTGAAGTGCAGGCCGGCCGTGGGAGCGGCCACGGCGCCCTCGGCGGCGGCATACACGGTTTGGTAGCGCACAGCGTCGGTGGCCGTGTCGGGCCGGTCGATGTAGGGCGGCAGCGGCAGGTGGCCGGCCGCGCGCAGCACTTCGGCAAAGGGCAGCTCGGCTGGCGTCCAGTTGAAATCGATGAGGGCGGTGCCGGCTTCCTGCTCCCGGCGCACGGCCGTGAGGCGGGCCTCTTGTCCATCCGAGGCCGAGAAGGTCAGTTCCACCGGGCCTTCTTTCCAGCGGCGGCCGTTGCCCACCAGGCAGCGCCAGGTGCACGCGCCGGGTTGCTGCAGGGCCAGCTCCAGGCTGCGGTGGGGCGCCACCGGCTCCAGGCAAAACAATTCTACCTGCCCGCCCGTGGGCCGTCGGGCCAGCAGCCGCGCCCGCACCACGCGGGTATCGTTAAAAATGAGCAGGGTGTCGGCCGGCAGCTCGTTGGGCAGGTCGCGAAAATGCTTGTCGGTGAGCTGCCCGTGGCGGCTCACCAGCAGGCGGCTGGCGGCGCGGTCGGGGAGGGGCTCGGGCGCAATGCGCTCGGCCGGCAGGGCATAGGTGAAGTCGTGAATGGCAAGCTGGCGCGGGTCGGGAGCAGTCATAGGCCCGCAAAGGTCGGAAACCCGGAGGCAGTTGAAAGGGGAGCGTTAAAAGTTAAAAATCCCGGCAGGTATGAAGGGCCGGGATTTCAACTTTTAACGCTCCCCTTTTAACTCCTCTACAACTTGCGCCGAAACAACAGCAAATGTTGCTGCGGCAGCGTCTCGTTGCTTTCGATGAACTCCAGGCCCACGGCGGCCATTTCCTTGCGGGCCTGCTCCACGTTCATCTTGTGAATGCGCTTGATGGGCACGTTGGGGTCTTCGGCGCGGTATTCGACCAGCGCCAGCCGGCCGGTGCCGGGTTTCAACGCCCGGCGAATGGCCCGGCCCATTTCGCGCGGGTGGTCAAATTCGTGGTACGCGTCCACGATGAGCACCAGGTCCACGCTGTCGGCGGGCAGGGCGGGGCTGGTGGTGGTGCCGAGCACGGGCCGCACGTTGGGCGCTTTGAGCTTGCGCTTGTTGGCCTGCAGCGCCGCAATCATCTCGGGCTGAATGTCGACGGCTAGCACACGGCCCTGAGGCACTTTCTTGGCCAACTGGAAAGAGAAGAAACCCGTGCCTGCGCCAATGTCGGCCACCACGTCGGTGGGCTTGAGCTGCAGCGCTTTGAGGAGCAAGTCGGTGCCTTCTTCCTGCCGACGGCCGGTGCGCTCCAGCCAGCTGGCGCCCTCGTGGCCCATCACGTGGGCAATCTGGCGGCCCAGGTAATAGGTGCCAATGCCGTTGGGGTCGCGCGGCGGGGCGGTTTCGTAGCCGCTGGTGTCGGTGCGCACCACGGCTTGCAGGCGCTGCTCGGCCGTGGCCGACGGCCGGGTTTCGGCCGGCAGCTGGGTGCAGCCCCAGAGCAGCAAGCCAGCGCTGCCGCCGATACTCACGGCGCTCAGGGCGCCCTGCCAGGTTGAAAAATGGTGCCTCATACGATTTGCAAGTAAACACATCCCGGGCAGTCAACAGCAATTCCGGGCAGTGCGTTCAGCGCGGGCCGGAGGGCCGCTTGGGCAGCCAGCGCGCCCTCATTTCGGGCTTAAAGAAAGAAGAGTATTGATTAAAAAAGGAAATCGCGGTCAGGGAATCGCCGCTTTCTACTTTTGGCCGTAGAACGAGCATTTCGCTTACCCTATTACCCTTTTTGCCATGAAAAACATTTTTCCCTCCTTCGCCAAACTGGCGGTTGTTGCCTTCGGCGCACTCACCTTGGGCAGTTGCAACCGGGCCGAGTACGCCATGCTGCCCAAAGGCGCCTCCTACCACGGCGTGACGCGCGTGGCCACCCCGGTGCCCACGAAGCCGGAAGCTGCTGCCCCCGCCGCTTTGGAAGCCGTGGTTGCCCCGCAGGAGCCCGTAGTTGCTTCGGAAGCAGTTGCCGCTACCGCCACGCCCCAGGCCCCCAAAGCCGCTCCGGCTGCCAAATCGGTGGCTACCACTGAGCCAGCCGTGAGCCCCGCCGAAATCAGCGCGGCTGCCCCGGCAGCGGCCGAGGCCGTGCCCGCCCGCAAGCTGAGCGGCATTCAGCGCTTGGCTCTGAATAAAGTGACCAAGAAGGTAGACAAGCTGGTGCAGAAAGCAACGGCCCGCCAGCAAGGCAACACGGCTTCGGTTGCCAAAGGCGGCGTGAGCGGCAACCTGCGCCTGGGCATCATCCTCATGGTTATCGGCGCGCTCATCGCGCTGTTGCCCGGGCTGTTCCGGGTGCTGGGCCTCATCGTCTTCATTGTGGGCGTGCTCTTCCTGCTCCTCTGGGTGCTCGACCAAGCGTAATGCATCAGGCTCCACTAGCAAAAAAGCCCCGCTCAGCAACTGAGCGGGGCTTTTTTGTGCAGGCAGCTACATCGGGTCCACATCGGCCACCAGGCGGGCCTGCTTGAATTCCTTGTGGTCCTTCACCACGTCCATGGCCGCGCAAATCTGCTCTTTGGCCCACTTTAGCACGGTGTGGGCACGGTCGAGCTTGATGGTGATTTCCTGCAGGTAGAAGTTGCGAATGCGGAAGATGTAGGGCGCCTCCGGCCCCAGCACCGCCGCCCGGCCCAGGCGGTCCACCAGCTCCTGGGTGAGTAGGATGGCGGCCGCCTCGCCCACGCCTTGGTCCATGTGTTTCACCGTCATTTTGATGACGCGCATGAAGGGCGGGTAGCCGTGCTCGTGCCGCTGCACGATTTCGTAGTTGTAAAACTCGATGTAGTCGTTGCGGATGACTTTGTCGAAAATCACCTGCGTGGGGTCAGCCGTCTGGATGATGACCTTGCCCTTCTTGCCCTTGCGCCCGGCCCGGCCGCTCACCTGCACAAACATCTGGTAGGCCCGCTCGTGCGCCCGGAAATCGGGGTAGTGGATGATGCTGTCGGCGTTGATGATGCCCACGAGACTCACGTTGGCGAAGTCGAGGCCTTTGGTCACCATCTGGGTGCCCACCAACACGTTGGTGGCTTGCTTCTCGAAGTCGGCAATGATTTGCTGGTAGCTGTTTTTGGCGCGAGTCGTGTCCAGGTCCATGCGCTGGATGTTGGCCTGCGGCAGCATGATTTTGAGGTCGTCCTCAATCTTTTCGGTGCCGAAGCCCTGGGTTTTCACGGCGCGCGAGCCGCAGGCGGGGCACTTGCTCACCATGGAGTCGTGGTAGCCGCAGTAGTGGCAGCGCAGCTCGTGGCTGTGCTTGTGGTAGCTCAGGCTCACGGCGCAGTTGGTGCACTTGGGTATCCAGCCGCAGTCCTGGCAGGCCACCACGGGCGCGTAGCCGCGGCGGTTCTGAAACAGAATCACCTGCTCCTTGGCGCCCAGCTTGCGCTCGATTTCGCCCAGCAAATCGGCCGTGAAGTGGTTGTGCATGGTTTTGTGCTCGCGGGCCTTGCGGGTGTCCACCAGCTCGATGTCGGGCATGCCGGCCTCGCCGAAGCGTTTGGTGAGGCTCACCAGCCCGTAGCGGCCCTGCTTGGCCTGGTAGTAGGTTTCCACGGCCGGCGTGGCCGAGCCCAGCAGGGTTTTGGCGCCCTGGAAGTTGGCCATCATCAGGGCTACTTCGCGGGCGTTGTAGCGCGGGGCGGGCTCGTACTGCTTGTAGGAGGATTCGTGCTCCTCGTCCACGATGATGAGCGAGAGGTTGTCGAACGGCAAAAACACCGCCGAGCGCACGCCCACCACCACCTGGAAGCGGCCCGAGAGCACGCCGTTCCACACTTCCACCCGCTCGTTGTCGGAAAACTTGGAGTGGTACACGCCCAGCCGCGAGCCGAACACGCGCAGCAGGCGGCCCACAATCTGGGCCGTGAGGGCAATTTCGGGCAACAGGTACAGCACTTGGCCGCCGCTTTCCAGCGCCTTGCGAATCAGGTCGATGTAGATTTCGGTCTTGCCGGCGCCCGTCACGCCGTGCAGCAGCGCAATTTCCTTCTCGGCGAAGTGGGCCATAATCTCATCGCGCGCCGCAGTTTGGGCCTCCGTCAGTTCGAAATGCAGCTTGGCCGTGGGCTCATCCTCCAGCGGGAAGCGGCTCACAATGACGTCGAATTGCTCCAGCACGCCGTTTTTGATGAGCGTGTTCACAGCCGAGGCCGACAGGTGCGGGCTGCTGGTGAGGGCGGCTTTCTCGATGCCTTTGTGGTTGGCGTGCTCGTTTTGGTACACGGGCACGCGCTGCAGGTACTTCATCAGCACATCGAGCTGCTTGGGCTTGCTGCTGAGGTTGTTGAAGAGCATCTCAATCGATGCCTCCGACACGAAATGGTGGGCCAGCCGCACCTTTTTCACCACCTTGGGCGCGTACTTATCGGCCGTATGCTCAAAAAGGAAGATAACGTCCTTGTGCATCAGGGACTTTATCACCTTGTGGAAGGAGGTAATGCCGAGCAAGTTGCCCACTTCGGTAAAAGTCAGGGCTTTGCCGTCTTCCACATTGCCCAGCGCGTCCACAATCAGCTCTTCCTGCGCCGACAGCGGGTACTCGTTTTCTTCCCGCGAAAAGCCCGGGTGCAGCTGAATGCGCGACTCCGAGCTCAGCTTCAGCGCCGAGGGCAGGGCCGCGTTTATCACCTCGCCGATGGTGCACATGTAGTAGTCGGCCATCCAGCGGAACAGCTTGAGCTGCGGCTGCGTGACCACCGGCGCGTCGTCGATGAATTCGAGGATGTACTTGGCCTGGTACTCTTTGGGCGCGTTCTCGTGCACGGCCGCCACGATGCAGCTGAGCGTCTTTTTGGCCCCAAACTGCACGATGACGCGCCCACCAATCACCACGTTGTCGTTCAGCTCATAGGGCACCCGGTAGGTGTAGAGCCGGGGCAGGGGCAAGGGCAAAATAACGTCGGCAAACAGCGTCACCCGGTCGGCCGAGGGGGCGGCAGCGGGCGAAATAAAATCAAGCGCGAGATTCAAAACAGCGGATAACTAGGGGCGGATAGTAAAGATAACAGGGCCGTAGCGCCGCGCCATGCCCCGCCGCTACAGGGCCGCAAGGGCTTCAGCAACGCTATATACCGGGGCTAAACAGGCCCGATTGCGGCACACGTGCACGGCAGTCTGGCCTTCGGCGCCGGGTTTCAGCAGCTTGAGCAACGGCAGCTCCGAACGGGTTTCGGTGCCGGCCAGCACGGTATCAAACAAAAAGCGGCGGCTAAGTTCTTCGCGAAAAACCTCCGCCTCCGGGCCGATGATGGCCACTTCGGCGCCCGGCCGCAGCAGCGCCGCGTACAGCGCCGCCCAGTTGCTCAGGTGCTGGGCTTCTTTCACCACCAGGTGGCGCACCTGGGCCAGCATGGCCGCGGCCAGGTCGGCGTAGCGCGCGTGTTCGAGGTGGCGGCCCAGGCGGTGCAGGTTGTGCGCCATCACGGAGTTAGAGCTGGGAATGACGTTGTCCATCAGTTCCTTTTTGCGGGCAATAAGCGCTTCAGCCGTGGCATCGGTGTAAAAAAACTGGGTTTCGGCGGGGTCGAAAAAATTGGCCAGCACGTACTCCGTTAGGGCCTCGGCCTCGCGCAGCCAGCTTCCCGCGAAGCTGACTTCGTACAGACTGATGTAGGCCTGAATGACCAGCGCGTAGTCTTCCAGAAAGCCGCTGATGCTGGCCCGGCCGTTTTTGCAGGTCCGAAACAGGCCTGCCCCGTTGCGCAGGTTTCGCTGGATAAACTGCGCGTTGCGCTCGGCCACCACCAGAAACTCGGGTTCGCCAAAAGCCCGGTATGCGTCGGTGAGGCCTTGCAGCATCAGGGCATTCCAGCCGGTGAGAATTTTGTCGTCGAGACCGGGGCGCACGCGCACGGCCCGCACGGCCATGATTTTCTGCTTCCAGCCCGCCACCAGCTCCGGCACCACGCCGGGCGCCAGCTGGTGCTCGGCAGCAAAGTCCTCATCGCTCTGCCGACGGTGCAGAATGTTGCGGCCGTGCTCCCAGTTGCCCAGGGCCGTGCAGTTGTAGTAGGCCGAAAAAAGCGGCTCCTCGTCGCCAAGTATGCCCTGCAGCTCTTCCTTGGTGAAGACGTAAAATTTGCCTTCCTCCCCTTCGCTGTCGGCATCCAGCGAGGAATAGAAGCCGCCCTCCGCATTGGTCAGTTCCAGTCGAATGAACTCCACGGTGTCGTACACCACTTCCCGAAATAGCTCGTTTTGCGTCAGCTGGTAGGCTTCGCTGTACAAGCTCACCAGCTGCCCGTTGTCGTACAGCATCTTCTCGAAGTGCGGCGCCAGCCACTCCGCGTCCACCGAGTACCGGGCGAAACCGCCGTGCGCCTGGTCGTAGATGCCGCCCCAGGCCATTTCGCGCAGCGTGAGCACCGTCTGGTCTAGCACCGCTTGGCTGCCGCTGATGGCATAGGCCCGCAGTAAAAACCGCCAGATGCTGGGCATCGGGAATTTAGGGACGCGGTTGAGCCCGCCGCGCTCGGGGTCAAATTTGGCGGCAAGGTTGTACATCAGTAGCTTAAATTCGTCGTCCGACACCCCGGCCGGGCCGGTTTCCGGCGCCACGCCGATGGCTTGCAGCGCCGAGTAGTCGGCCTCATGCGCGGCGTTGGCGTTGAGCGCGCCGTATTTGGCCAGCTCGCTTTTCGCAATCACCTCCACAAACCGCTCGGCCGACTGCTCCAGCTCGGTGCGGTGCTCACCGGCGTAGGCCTGGCCGATGTTTTCGAGCAGTTGCACCCAGTTGCCCTTCGGGAAATAGGTGCCGCCGTAAAACGGCTTGGCCTCCGAAGTCAGAAACACGTTCAGCGGCCAGCCGCCCTGCAAGCCCATGGCGTGCAAGGCCTCCATGTACACCTGGTCGACATCGGGCCGCTCCTCGCGGTCCACTTTGATGCAAACAAAGTGCTGGTTCATCACCGCGGCCACCGCCGCGTCTTCAAACGACTCGCGCTCCATCACGTGGCACCAGTGGCAAGCCGCGTAGCCGATGCTCACCAGAATGGGTTTTTGCTCCGCTGTGGCCCGGCCCAGCGCCTCCGGTCCCCACGGGTACCAGTCCACGGGGTTGTGGGCGTGCTGCTGCAGATACGGACTGGTTTCCTGAGCGAGGCGATTGGACGAAAGAGCGTGTGCCATGGCGAAAGGGGAGGAGTAAAGCAACGGTAATAAAACGCCAAACCCGGCGCAAAGGCCGGGTTTGGGGATGGATTAAGCCGGTTTGGTGGGCTTTTTCGAGGCCTTGGGCTTAGCGGCCTTTGGCTTAGACGCCGGAGGCACTGTGTCAGTCGCAGGCGTATCGGCGGGCGCGGGCTTGGTCGCGGCTTTTGCGCGGGTAGCTTTTGCCTTAGGCGCCACTGGCGGCGTTGCTGACAATGCTGCAGCCGGTGCTGGAGAGGCAGCAGTGGCTTCCGTGGCTGCTTTTAGTGCTTTGCTTCTGCTGGCGGGCGCCTTCTTTACCGGTTTCGGGGCCTCAGATAGGATTTCGGCAGCCGCGACTTTGGGCGTGGTCCGAGGACTGGGTTTTGCCTTGCTTGGTTTAGCAGTCGGCTCCACGAGCGAGGCCGCAGAGCCAGTCATACGCCCGGCAGCCACCTGCGTGCGCAGCTGGGTAGCGTCGGGCACGGGCACCACCGGCGTATCCACGGCCGGCTTCTCGGCCCGCGCCCCGCTAATAGCCTGCGATTTAGAGCGGCTCGAGCGGCGGGGTGCAGGGGAATTTTCCTGCGCCTGGGCTACGGTTTGTGCCGCGGCCACCGGGGCATCAATCGGCAGCGCAGCCACAGCTAGCAGCGGTTGGTCTACTGATGCTGCGATAGTAGGGGCCGGCACCGCATTCGGCGCGTCGAGCGCAGTGCCCGGCTGCGTTGCCTCCGCGGCTGCCTGAGCCGGCTTTTTCTTTTTACGATTCCGGCTGTTGCGCGAAGCATGCTCCGGCGCGCCATCCGGCTGTGCGTTGGTCGCCCCATCGGGTGGCACGGGCAGGCTTGCCTCAGTTGCCACGGGCAGCGTCGGCAGCTCAGCATCCACTCGCATCGATTCCTCCGTCGGCAGTATTTCTGCGGGCTGAGGAGCCGCGAAGAGCGGCACGCGAGGCACGCGCCCGCCCTCGTCGCGCCGGCCGCCCCGTTTCACGGGCACCGATTTGGTAATGACGCTCACTTTAGGAGCCTCCAACGGCACTTCCGACCCGGTCATGTCCCCAGTCGCAGGCGCAGCTGCCGCGGTGGGGACATTGTCCTGGCCTAGTTCAGCGGCCAGCCGCAGCGCATGCTTGCGAGCCGTGCGCTTGGCTCCGCCCCGTGAGCGCCGTTTTTTCTTCTTCACCGGCTCCTGGCCGGTTGCCTCGGCCAATGCTTCTGTAGCAGCTGCGGCTGGCTCCAGCGCAGGTGTTGCTGGCAGGAAGCTGGTTTCTGTACCCGGCGCGTCTTCTGCCTGTGGCTCCGTCACCCATGCTGGTGCCTGATACTGCTCCGCCTCACTGGGCACAGCCGGTTGGCCCTTGCCGCGGCCGTCGCGGCGGCCCCGCTCGTTTCGGCCCGAGCGGTTGCGCTGCGAGCGAAACTCCTCCGGCGACATGCGCGGCGGCCGGCCTTCCTCGCGCGAAGCCGCCAGCGTTTCGGCGGCTTCCTCAGCCACCACCGGGGTCGTGTCAACGGGCCGCTCCACGACCGAAACGGCGGAGTCTGCCCCGATATCAATCCGTTCTTCGTCGTCTTCCACCTCGGCCACCGGCTCCGGTTGGCGCGGCTCGGGCAAGGCGGCCAGCTGCGTGCGCACGGTGCGCAGCTCCTCGCTCACTTCCACCCGGCGCAAGCTCAACTGCTCCAGCTTCTGCAGCGTGCTTTCCAAAAACTGACGGTGCTCCGGCGCCCCGATGTGCAGCGGCCGGTGGCCCAGCGACTGCCGCACCGAAGCCCATTCCTTGCGGAAACGGCCAAATTCAGCGTCGAAATACGTCCGCGCAAACTTCTCCCAAATGTAGTCCTCGGCCACTTCCGACGGATGCAGCATGTCGGCCGCGTAAAAGCGGTAGTCGCGCAGGTCGTCCACCAGCAATTCATAAGCGGGGAAATACGCCACACCTGGCAGTAAGTCGCTCACAATGTGCGTCGCCACCCGCAGCACCGATTTACTCACGGCATTCAGCGGCAGCGTGTCTTTCAGATGCCGCACTGGGCTCACCGTTAGCACGAAGCGCAGCTTCGGGTTGATGCGCCGCAGGTAAGCGTGCGTCTCGGCCAGTCCGTTGATGATGTCGTCGGGCGTCAGCAACTCGCGCACAAACAGGTCGGCGGGCTGCTTGTGGCAGTTGTTCACCAGCTCGCCCGTTTCGCGCAGGCGGTAGGCCCAGGCAGTGCCCAGCGTGAGCAGCACCACGTCGGCCGAGCGCAGAAACTCGCCCGTGCGGCGCACCAGCTCCTGAATGTGCTGCAGGAGTTCCACCGGCGAGTCGGCCCCCACGCTGCCGTGCAGGTCGTAGCTCTGCCAACGCCCGCGGGCTTCCACCACGTGCTGCTGCCAGTCTACGTCTTCGCCCGCGGCGGCACGCAGCAGTTTGGCCAGCGCCAAGGGCTGAAACACCGTGCCAAAGGGGTTTGCCAATGCCTCCACCTTGTTGGCCAGCAGGCGCGAGCCGATGCTGTCGGCAAAGCAGGAGCCCATGGTCAGGACCCGCGCCGTGCGCGAAAGCTGGTCCGTGGCCGGGGCGATGGGTAGTTCAGTTCTAAACATTACAGCAAAAATAGGCCGTTAGCCGGTTCGCCCCCGGTTGCCGGAATAAAAAAAGCCCCGCCAGCAGGCAGGGCTTTTCTAACAAGTTACGCAGCCGAAACTACTCAGCTACCACGCGGAATTTCACCGTGTGCTTCACTTCCTTGTGCAGGTTAGCGGTAGCGGTGTAGTCGCCAGCAGCCGAAGGCTCCTGGTCGAACGACAAACGCTTGCGGTCCACGTCCACGCCTTTGGCTTTCAGCGCATCGGCTAATTGCAGGGTGGTCACGCGGCCGAAGATTTTGCCGCTTTCGCCCACCTTGGCGGGGATTTCCAGCACGGTTTCGCCGATTTGGTCGGCAATGGCCTGGGCGTCGCCTTTGATTTTATCGGCTTTGTGAGCGGCTTGACGCACGTTCTCCGCCGTGATTTTCTTGTTGGTCTTGTCGGCCAGGATGGCCAGGCCCTGCGGCAGCAGGAAGTTGCGACCGTAGCCCGATTTCACGGTCACGATGTCGTTCTTGTACCCGAGGCCCTTAACGTCGTCTTTGAGGATGATTTCCATTTTCTTTTTGAGAAGTGAGAAGTGCGATTATGAGAAGTGAGAAGTGAGCTAGTTGAAACGGGGTTGCCCGAACTCATACTATCTCCTATCTCCTATCTCGTAGTCCCATGTCTCAGGTCTAAAGTCTATTTCAGGGCGTCGGCTACGTAGGGCATCAAAGCGAGGTGACGGGCCTTGGCGATGGCCTGGGTCACTTTGCGCTGAAACTTCAGGCTGGTGCCGGTGAGGCGACGGGGCAGCACGCGGCCTTGCTCGTTCACGAACTTCAGCAGGAAGTTCGGGTCTTTGTAGTCCACGTACTTAATGCCGTTCTTCTTGAAGCGGCAGTATTTCTTGCGGTTGTCCTGCGGTTTGTTGTTGGCCGCGCGGTCGTTGTTGCGGTTGAATGCGGGAGATGCCATGTCGTTGCTAGATTATTGGGCTACGGCTTCGGTTTCTTTCGCAGCCTTCTGCTGGTTCATTTCGCCGTTGCGGCGGCGGTTGTTGTACTCCACGGCGTGCTTGTCGAGCACCGTGGTCAGGAACCGGATGATGCGCTCGTCGCGACGGAACGCGAGTTCCAGCACGTCAACGATGTTGCCTTCGCCAGTGTACGACAGGCAGAAATAGTAGCCAGTCGACTTCTTTTGAATCGGGTACGCCAGCTTGCGCAGGCCCCAGGCTTCGGTGGATACAATGGCGGCGCTATTTTCCTTAAGCACCTGGGTGAACTTCTCGACCGTCTCTTGCACCTGGCTCTCGTTCAACACGGGAGTTACGATGAAGACCGTCTCGTAATTTCTTACTTCCATTACGACGGGGTGAAAATTGGGGGTGAAAAAATTTGATTGGGGCGCAAAGGTACTGACTTCCCGGCACATTGCCAAGCATCGCGCTGTCTTCCTACATATAAGGTATTAGATGCCGACAAGCCCGATGCTTAAACCGACCCTTTGGCACTAGCAACGGCGAGCCGCAACGACGGCGGAAACCAGTGCGGGAGCGGCCACAAAATCCGCGGCAAAAGCCTGGGATGTAGCCCAACAAATTGGCGGCGGTGGGGGTTGCTATTACAGCGAATACCCAGCCGATGGGTACCTATTAATGAGGTAGTAAGAATAGCACCGCCGCCGCGGCACACCCCAGCAAACATCGCTCAAGACAAGGAGCACAGCATATAAATGGGCCAATACGAACGGCCGCAGCCCGTCAGAAATTGTATTCCGCTTTTTGCCGCCTACGATTCCTGACCTACATTTGTGGCCTTGAAATGCCCCTAGCGTTTCGTTTTACCGTCTATTTCCTTATGAATAGCAATCGACTTCGTTCTTTACCTCAACTGTTGCTGGCACTACTGCTCACGTTTGCCGGTGCCCAACAGGCGGTGGCCCAAGCAAGCGCAGCGGCCGAAGTGAAAACCAATGGCGTGGACCCCGGCGCAACTGCTGGCGCAACCGCGGCCAATGCCACGGCCCCGGCCGCGGCTCCCGCCGGTGGCGATGCCGCCGCCATTGCGGCCGGTGACGCGCTGTTCAAAGGCAACTGCGCCCAGTGCCACGCCGTGAACGAGCAAGTGGTAGGCCCGGCTCTGGGTGGCATCACCAAGCGTCGTCCCATCTCCTGGCTGATTCCGTGGATTAAGAACTCCAGCAAAGTAGTGGCCAGCGGCGATGAATACGCAGTAGCCCTCTACAACAAGTTCAACAAGCAGCAGATGCCCTCGTTCGCGCTGTCGGACAAGGAAATTACTTCCATCGTTGCTTACATCACTTCGGAAGAAGGCAAAGCAACCGCAGTGGCAGGCGCTGGCCCCACTGCAGGCAATGCCGCTGCCACCGATGGCAAAACCGACGGCGCAGCTGGCGCTGCCGAAGGTGCTGGCAAGTACGTTGATATTCTGCTCATTGTACTCGTAGTAGTATTGATTGTGCTGGTGGTGACGCTGGTTATCATTGGCAACCTGATGAAGGACGTGTTGCGTGGCCGCAAGGACCTCGACGGCCGCGACGTGGAGATTCTGGAGCAGCGCTTCGACTGGGGCAAGTTTTACCGCTCGCCCGTGATGCGCGGTATTGTGGGGACGGTTTTCGCCCTGGTTTTACTTTATGAAGGTGTGCAAAGCGTGATGGCCGTAGGCCTGACCCAGGGCTACCAGCCCACGCAGCCCATTGCTTTCTCGCACAAGCTGCACGCCGGCGAGCATCAGATTAACTGCGCCTACTGCCACACCTCGGTGTACAAGGCGAAGTCGGCCAACATTCCCTCGGCCAACATCTGTATGAACTGCCACTCGCAGATTAAGACGGAGTCGCCCGAAATTAAGAAAATATACCGCGCCATTGAGCGCAAGCAACCCATTCAGTGGGTGCGCGTGCACAACCTGCCCGACCTGGCCTATTTCAACCACTCGCAGCACACGCAGGTGGCTGGCCTGCAGTGCCAGACCTGCCACGGCCCCATCCAGAACATGGAAGTGGTGTACCAGTATTCGGCCCTCACCATGGGCTGGTGCATCAACTGCCACCGCGAGATGCCCATCAACTCGAAGGACAACAAGTACTACGACAACCTCGTGAAGCTGCACGACACCAAAAACGCCGGTGCTCCCTTCACCGTGTCGTCGAACGGCGGCACCGAGTGCTCGAAGTGCCACTACTAATAAGCTGATTTTCGGTAGTCGATACTGGGTAGTCAGTATTGAGACTACTCGTGTTTGACTACTGACTACCCAATACGGAATTACTGATTACCCTCCCAAATGAAGTACTGGAAAGGAATTGAGGAACTAGAAAGCACTCCGGAGTTCATGCAATCGGCCTTTGCCGAGTTCATGCCCGTGAAGGAGAGCCACGAGAGCAAAGACGCTACGTCGGCTCCCCGCCGCGATTTCCTCAAACTAATGGGTTTTGGGGTGGCCGCCGCCACCTTGGCATCGTGCGAGACGCCCGTCCGCAAAGCTATTCCCTACCTGAACAAGCCCGAGGAGATTGACCCGACCATCTCCAACTTCTACGCTTCGACCTACTTCACCGGTGCCGACTACAACGCGGTGCTCGTGAAGTCGCGCGAAGGCCGTCCGATTAAGCTGGAAGGTAACCCCGAGTCCCCCATCACCCGTGGTGGTTTGTCGGCCCGCGCCCAGGCTGCGGTGCTGAGCCTCTACGACGGTGGCCGTCTGCAGCATTTTGCCATCAAGAAGGGCAATGCCCACGAGCAAGTGGAGATGGCCGCGCTGGACCGCGAAGTGCGCGGCAAGCTGGCTGGCACCACCGGCCGCATCGCCATCGTATCGCCCACCATCATCAGCCCCAGCACCAAGCGGGCCATTGCTGAGTTTGCCTCGCGCTACCCTAACACCACGCACGTCATGTACGACGCGCAATCGGTGACGGGCCTGCTGCAAGCCAACAACGGCGTGGTGCCCGGCTACGACTTCGGCCGCGCTAACGTAATCGTAAGCCTCGGCGCCGATTTCCTCGGCACCTGGATTTCGCCGGTTGAATACGCTCGTCAGTACGTGCGCAACCGCAAAGTGAGCAGCGACAAGCGCAGCATGTCGCGTCACTATCAGTTCGAAACCGCCATGTCGCTGACCGGCTCCAACGCCGACGTTCGCGTGCCGGTGAAGCCTTCGGAAATGGGTGCAGTTGCGCTGGCTCTGTATAACGAGATTGTAGGTGGCGGTGACGCTTCTTATAAGAACGCCAAGCTGACGCAGGCTGCTAACGACCTGAAAGCTGCCCGCGGTGCCAGCCTCGTGGTTTCGGGCTCGAATGACCCGGCCGTGCAGACGCTGGTGGCCGCCATCAACCAAGCGCTGGGCAACGTTGGTACTACTGTTGACCTAACGGCTCCGAGCAACCTGCGCCAGGGCGACGACGCTCGCATGGCCGCTCTGGTGAACGATATGAACAATGGCAGCGTTGGCGCGGTCATTTTCTACAACGCCAACCCGGTGTTCAACCACCCGCTGGGCGCGAAAGTGAAATCCGGCATTGCCAAGGTGCCGCTGACGATTTCGCTCAACGACCGTCTGGACGAAACTGGCATCCTATGCCAATACGCCGCTCCCGACCACCACTGGCTGGAATCGTGGAACGACTTTGAGCCCAAGCGCGGCTCGCTGAGCTTGTCGCAGCCGGTTATCACGCCGCTGTTTGCTACCCGTCAGGCGCAGGAAAGCCTGCTGCACTGGGCCGGCAATACCACCACTTACTACAAATACCTGCGTGCCACCTGGCGTGCCCTGACGCCGAACGACGCTGCCTGGGACAAGGTAGTGCACGATGGCGTGGCCACGGGCACGGCTTTGCCGGCTGCCCCAGCCATGATGACCGCTGCGCTTAGCCCCGCCGCCGCCATCAGCCAGATTAGCAGTGCTCCCAAGCCCAGCGGCAACGCCGTCGAGCTGGCACTGTATGAGAAGGTAGGCATTGGTGCCGGTGGCTGCGAAGCCAACAATCCCTTCCTGCAAGAACTGCCCGACCCGGTTTCGAAAGCGACCTGGGGCAACTACGTGGCCGTGCCGCGTAAGATGGCCGTGGACAACAAGTGGGAGCAGGGCGACGTGGTGAAAGTAACCGCCAACGGCTACAGCGTGGAACTGCCCGTGCTGGTGCAGCCCGGCCAAACCAACGGCACGGTGAGCATTGCTCTGGGTTACGGCCGTACGCTGGCTGGCAAAGCTGGTGACCAGGTGGGTGCCAATGCTGCCCCGCTGGCCATGGCTACCGCCAACGGCATTGCCTATAACAACGTGGTGACGCTGACGAAGACGGATGCCACTTCGCCCATTGCGCAGACCCAGACGCACCACACCCTGATGGACCGCAAGCCGGTGGTGCAGGAGAATTCGCTGGCGAACTACATCAAGAACCCCAAAGAGGTAACCGAGTACGAGAAGATTGCCACGCCCGACGGCTTGGAGAAGCCCAACAAGGTTTCGCTGTGGCAGGATTACCAGTACAATAACCACCACTGGGGCATGGCCGTGGACCTCAATTCGTGCATTGGCTGCGGCTCATGCGTGATTGGTTGCCAGACCGAGAACAACATTGCCGTGGTGGGCAAGCAGCAGGTCATCAACCGCCGCGAAATGCACTGGATGCGCATCGACCGCTACTACAGCTCGGCCGCGCACAAAACGGACTTCGACGAAAAAGGCAAGGTATCTACCTACGCCGCCATGGAAGACCCCTCGGAAAACCCGCAGGTAATCTTCCAGCCGATGATGTGCCAGCAGTGCAACCACGCGCCCTGCGAAACGGTGTGCCCCGTGTTGGCCACCACGCACAGCTCGGAAGGTCTCAACCAAATGACCTACAACCGTTGCATCGGCACGCGCTACTGCGCCAACAACTGCCCCTACAAAGTGCGCCGCTTCAACTGGTTCTCGTACTACTCCAACGAGAAGTTCGAAACCGTGAACGGCCACATGTTCACCGACCTCGGCCGCATGGTGCTGAACCCGGATGTGACCGTACGTGCCCGGGGCGTAATGGAGAAGTGCACGTTCTGCGTGCAGCGCATCCAGCTCGGCAAGCTCGAAGCCAAGAAGCAAAAGCGTCGTCCGGTAGACGGCGAAATTGTATCGGCCTGCGCCCAGTCGTGCCCCACCGAAGCCATCGTATTTGGCGACATGCGCGACCCCAACAGCCGCATCAGCCAGCTGCTCCGCCGCGAAGACGGCGAGCGCGCCTTCCACTCGCTCGACTCCATCAACGTGCAGCCGAACGTGACTTATCTGACGAAGATTCGCAACGCCGAATCGGAGTTCTTCGGCAAAGAAAACGCTTAATATCATACCACTATGCAGCACGTATCAGCCTTACGCGAGCCGCTCGTAACCGGCGGTAAGACGTTACACGACGTCACGCAAGACATCTGCTACCAGGTAGAAGCCAAGCCCAACCTGCGTTGGATGGCTGCCCTGAGCGTGGCGCTGTTCTTCCTGGGGGTGTTCTTCTACTCCGTATACCGCACCGTATGGTACGGCATCGGGGAGTGGGGCCTGAACAAAACCATCAACTGGGCCTGGGACATCACCAACTTCGTGTGGTGGGTGGGCATCGGCCACGCCGGCACCCTGATTTCGGCCGTGTTGCTGCTGTTCCGTCAGAAGTGGCGGAGCTCCATCAACCGGGCCGCCGAAGCCATGACCATCTTCGCCGTAATCTGTGCCGCCATGTTCCCGGTGTTGCACATGGGCCGTCCGTGGCTGGCTTTCTACGTGTTCCCGCTGCAAAACACGCTGGGTTCGCTGTGGGCCAACTTCAACTCGCCGCTGCTCTGGGACGTGTTCGCCATCTCGACGTATTTCACCGTGTCGCTGGTGTTCTGGTACATCGGCCTAATTCCCGACTTCGCTTCGATTCGTGACCGTGCTAAAGGCCCCATTGCCCGCTTCAGCTATTCGATGCTGAGCTTCGGCTGGAAAGGTTCGGCCAAGGCTTGGTCGCGTTATGAAACGGTTTCGCTGATTCTGGCTGGTGTTTCTACCCCGCTGGTACTCTCGGTACACACCATCGTATCCATGGACTTTGCTACCTCGGTTGTGCCGGGCTGGCACACCACCATCTTCCCGCCCTACTTCGTGGCCGGTGCTATCTTCTCGGGCTTCGCCATGGTGCTCACGCTGATGCTGATTACCCGCGTGGTGTTCCGACTCGAAGACTACATCACGCTGGAGCACATCGCGCTGATGAACAAAATCATGATGGTAACCGGCTCCATCGTGGGTGTGGCGTACATCACTGAGTTTTTCATTGCCTGGTATTCGCAGGTAGAGTTCGAACAGTACGCCTTCATCAACCGTGCTACCGGTCCCTACTGGTGGGCCTACGCTTCGATGATGACTTGCAACGTGATTACGCCCCAACTGGTGTGGCTGCGCCGCGTGCGCTACAGCATTCCGCTGACCTTCGTGCTCTCCATCATCGTGAATATCGGTATGTGGTTCGAGCGCTTCGTAATCATCGTGACCTCGCTGCACCGCGACTACCTACCATCGAGCTGGGCCATGTTCTCGCCCTCGATTATCGACATCGGTCTGTACCTGGGTACGCTGGGCTTGTTCTTCACGCTGTTCTTGCTCTTCGCCAAGTTCTTCCCGGTGATTAACATGGCCGAAGTGAAAACCATCCTGAAGTACACCGTGGACAACGGCCCGACTTACAACCCGTCGAAAGCCGTGCACCATGCCCCTGTTCACCCTGCTACTCACGGAGTACCGGCGTCGGCTCCCGTAACCTATACCAAGCATGACTAAGCAATTCGCCCTCGGTATCTTCGAAGACGAAGATGTGCTACTGCACGCCGTTGAAAACGTGCGCGCGGCCGGCGTAAAAATCTACGACGTATTCTCGCCGTATCCGGTGCACGGCATCGACGATGCCCTCGGCATTGAACGGTCGCGTTTGCCCATTGCCGCATTCTTCTTCGGCCTCACGGGTCTGTCGTTTGCGCTGTGGATGCAGATTTATATGCTGGGTTTCGATTGGCCGATGATTATCGGCGGCAAGCCACACATCTCGCTGCCTGCTTTCATCCCGGTAGCTTTCGAATTGACGGTGTTCTTCACCTGCCACGGCATGGCGTTGACCTTCTTCACCATCACCGGCTTGTACCCGCGCTTCAAAACCCACGTGATGGATGTACGGGCCACCGACGACAAATTCGTAATGGCCATCGAGCTGGATGAAACCGGTTCGCAGTTTTCTCGGCTGACCCAGCTGCTGCGCGACAACGGCGCATCGGAAGTCAACCAAAAAGAAATGAGCAAAAACTAATGACGCATCCGCTGAACCTGAGCCTGCGCGTTTCGGCGCTGCTGCTGTCCCTGGGGCTGGCCTCGGCCTGTTCTAACCGGGCTGACGACCCCGGTGTGGAATACGCACCGGAGATGTACGAGTCCATCCCGTACGAACCCCTGAAGCAAACTA
Organism: Hymenobacter armeniacus; assembly: GCF_014699055.1. Taxonomy (GTDB): domain Bacteria; phylum Bacteroidota; class Bacteroidia; order Cytophagales; family Hymenobacteraceae; genus Hymenobacter; species Hymenobacter armeniacus. Next base: position 232,173 of record NZ_JACXAC010000006.1, on the reverse strand, counting down.
ACTTCAACACGGTCAACTCGTTTGGCATCAACGAGCGGACGCCGGCCAACGGCACCATTCCGCGCGGCAAGCTGAGCTACTACGACCACATTCCGAAGGACAGCGTGGGCGTTGCCGAGCGTCGTCTTCGCAATCCGTATCCTTACACCAAAGCCAATCTGGAAGAGGGTAAGGTGCTGTATACCCGCATCTGCTCGCACTGCCATGGTGAAGCCGGCGACGGCCAGGGCCCGGTGGGTCTGAAGTTTAAGGGTGTGCCGAACTATTCGGCGGGCGCTTACAAGACGATGAACGATGGGCACATCTACCACGTCATCCAGTGGGGCCGCAACCGCATGATGCCGCACGGCTCCATTGTGAATCCTGAGGAGCGTTGGAAAATTGCCATGTACGTGCGCGTGCTGCAGCGCGGCGAAGGCCCGGATGCTCTGAGCAAACTGGTAGCCAAAGGCCCGACTTCCACTGCAAACGACTCAACTGAAATGACTGACCGTGCCAACCAGGGCCCGGTAGGAGAGGCGCAGGCCGGTAAAGGTTCTGAAACTCCCGGCCAAGGCGGCACCGTCTCGCCCAACGGTTCCGGCGTCACCCACACCCCCGGCAACAAATAACTATGGCAACTCTGACGCATCAAGAAAGCGCCACGGCTGAACAGCTCGTTGTAACGGATGGCGCCCGTAAGACTTTTATTACCATCATTGTCGCCGGTGTGGTGATATTGATTCTTGGCATTTTGGCTCAGGTGATGGGCTGGGGCGCTGAGGAACACGCTGCTGCTGGTGAGACAGCAGGTCACCTGGGCGCTTCGGCTGGACACGGTGCCGGCGCCTCGCTGGAACACGAAGGCAGCTCCACGGTGGTAAAACGCATCATTGTTAGCCTGTGGCATAGCAACGTGTTTTTCCTCGGTGTTTCCACCATCGGCACGGTATTCATGGCCATCAACTACGTAGCCTACGCGGGTTGGTCGGTAATGGTGAAGCGCATTTCGGAGGCCCTCAGTGCCTGGATTATCCCGGGTGCGGTAATTATGCTCGTGGTATTCCTCGTTGGTCGCCACGATATCTTCCACTGGACGCACGAAGGCATCATGGAGAAGGGCAACCCCAACTACGACGCCATCATCGCCGGCAAGAGCGGTTTCCTCAACCTGCCTTTCTACCTCATCCGTACCATTGTCTACCTCGCCATCTGGGCTTTCTTCAGCTACAAGCTGCGTCAGCTGTCGCTGGCCGAAGACCAGTTGGGTGGCACAGTATGGTTCCACAAGAGCATCAATGCTTCGGCTTTGTTCCTGGTGCTCTACGCTGTGACTTCGTCGATGTCGGCTTGGGACTGGGTGATGTCGGTTGACACGCACTGGTTTAGCACCATGTTCGGCTGGTACGTCTTCGCTTCGTGGTGGGTATCGGGCATTGCTGCCATTGCCCTCACGGCCATCTTCCTGAAGCAAGCCGGCTACCTACGCGCTCTGACTTCTAACCACCTGCACGACTTGGGCAAGCTGATGTTTGGCTTCAGCATTTTCTGGACCTACGTGTGGTTCGCACAGTTCATGCTGATTTGGTACGCCAACCTGCCCGAAGAAGCGGTGTACTACAACCAGCGCCTCGGTGGGTTCGAAGGTCACTATACCGGCATCTTCTACTTCAATCTGCTCATCAACTTTGTGTTCCCTTTCCTGGGCTTAATGACGCGCGACGCAAAGCGTCAGATGATTATCATGAAGATTGTCTGCATCGCCATTCTGGCGGGTCACTGGTCAGACTTTTATTTGATGTTCATGCCGGCAACTTTGAAGGCTGAAAGCGGGTTCTTGATTGAGATTGGTATCGCTGCCATTTTCCTGGGTGCTTTCCTGATTCTGTTCACGCGGCGCCTGGCTTCGGCTTCGCTCGTGCCGGTCAACCACCCCTTCCTGGACGAAAGCATTCACCACACTACTTAATTCTTTTAGAACTGAGAATTTAGAACTCAGAACTCAGACGTTTCCTGTTTGAGCTGCGGCGGGTTCTAAGCTCTAAGCTCTCGACTCTAATATCTAAAAAATGACTGCTCTTACCATTTTGCTGGTGTTGGTGTTGCTGTTGGTCGTGTTCGGCCTGCTGTTTCGCTTGCAGATTCTGACTTCTATTTTCTCGGGTACCTTTACCCGTGACATTGGCATGAGCAATAGCGTAAATGCTATTCTTATGCTGGTTTTTCTGGTGGTAGGCGGTGCGTGGTTTGCCTACTCGTTTGTTGAGAATTTTAACAAGATGAACCCGCCCATTGCTTCGGTGCACGGCCACCAAATGGAGCGCATGTTCTGGACGACGATGACCGTAATCGGCATTGCTTTCCTGATAACCCAAACCTTGCTGTTTGTCTACTCTTATAAGTATCAGCACAAGGAAGGCCGCCGGGCATACTTCTTCGCCCACAACAACAAGATTGAAGTAATTTGGACGGTGATTCCGGCCATCGTAATGGCCGCGCTCATCTTTGCCGGCTGGAAAGCTTGGACCCGTATCACCGGCCCCGCTCCCAAAAACTCGGTGGTGGTTGAAGTAATGGGCAAGCAGTTTAACTGGCTGGTGCGTTACCCTGGCCGCGACATGAAGCTGGGCGTGGTAAACTACCGTCTGATTGATGCCGTGAACGAATGGGGTTTCGACCTCAGCGATAAGTCGGCACTCGACGATTTTACCACCAACGAGATTCACGTGCCCAAGGGCGTGCCGGTGCTGATTAAGATTCGTTCGCGCGATGTGCTGCACGCCGTATACATGCCGCACTTCCGGGTGCAGATGTATGCCGTGCCGGGCATGCCGACCCGCTTCTGGTTTACGCCGACGATGTCGACCGACGAGATGCGCGCCAAACTGGGCAACCCCAAGTTCAACTACGAACTGGCTTGCAACCAGGTGTGCGGTGGCAGCCACTTCGCCATGAAAGCTACGCTGATTGTGGACGAGCCGGACGATTACCAGAACTGGTACGCTGCTCAGCAGTCTTTTTCCGAGAAAAACCCGGAAGTAATGGCTGCTTCCAAACAGAAAGCTAAAACGCTGGTTGCTCCTGTAGCTGCCCAGCCCGAAGCTGCCGAAACGGCTCCCGCTCCACTGGCTGCTTCTTACTAATACAATTTAACGGTATCCCGCTATGTCAGACATGACACCTAAGCCTAATCTTTCACCCAGCGTTGAGGCGCAAGGTGGCATTGGTTCCGCTCCGGTTCCTGCTACCGAGCACGACGACCATTTGCTGCACGATGACCATCACCATGAGCATCATGACCAGCATTGGCTGTGGAAGTACGTTTTCAGCCAAGACCACAAGGTAATTGCTAAGCAATTCCTGATTACGGGCATGATTTGGGCCATTTTGGGGGGTACGCTCTCCAGCTTGTTCCGTCTGCAGCTGGGCTGGCCCGAAGGCTCGATGGAGTGGCTTACGCCCTTCCTCGGCAAGTGGATTCAGGCCGGCAAGCTGAACCCGGAGTTCTACCTCGCGCTGGTGACCATGCACGGTACCATCATGGTGTTCTTCGTGCTGACGGCTGGTCTGTCGGGTACGTTCTCAAACTTCCTGATTCCGCTGCAAGTGGGCGCCCGCGACATGGCTTCGGGCTTCATGAATATGCTTTCGTACTGGTTCTTCTTCCTTTCGAGCATCGTAATGTTCTCGTCGCTGTTTATTGAGACGGGCCCGGCTGCTGCTGGTTGGACAATCTACCCGCCGTTGTCGGCGCTGCCACAAGCCATTCCGGGCTCGGGTGCAGGCATGACGATGTGGCTCGTGTCGATGGCGCTGTTCATCGTGTCGCAGCTGCTGGGTGGTGTTAACTACGTGACGACGGTTATCAACCTGCGTACCCGTGGCATGAGCATGAGCAAGCTGCCGCTCACCATTTGGGCTTTCTTCCTGACTGCTATCCTGGGTATCCTGTCGTTCCCGGTTCTTTTCTCAGCCGCGTTGCTGCTGATTTTTGACCGCTCGTTTGGCACTTCTTTCTTCCTGTCGGATATCTACATCGCCGGACAGGCACTGAGCAACCAAGGCGGTTCGCCGGTGTTGTTCCAGCACTTGTTCTGGTTCCTGGGCCACCCCGAAGTATACATCGTTATCATGCCCGCCATGGGCATGGTGTCGGAAGTTCTGGCAACCAACGCTCGCAAGCCCATCTTCGGCTACCGCGCCATGATTGGTTCGCTGATTGGCATCTCGCTGCTGTCGTTCGTCGTGTGGGCTCACCACATGTTTGTGACCGGCATGAACCCCTTCCTCGGTTCGGTGTTCATGTTCCTAACGCTGATTATTGCCGTGCCTTCGGGCGTGAAGGTATTCAACTGGCTGGCCACGCTGTGGCGTGGCAACATCCGCTTCACGGCTGCGATGCTGTTTGCCATCGGCTTCGTGTCGCTGTTCATCTCGGGTGGTCTGACGGGTATCATACTCGGCAACGCCACGCTGGATATTCAGATGCACAACACTTACTTCGTGGTGGCTCACTTCCACTTGGTAATGGGTAGCTCGGCATTCTTCGGCCTGTTCGCCGGGGTGTACCACTGGTTCCCCAAGATGTTCGGCCGCATGATGGACGAGAAGCTGGGCTATATCCACTTCTGGTTGACTTTCGTGGGTGTGTACTTGGTGTTCATGCCGATGCACTACGTTGGTATCGCCGGCTTCCCCCGCCGCTACTACGCCTGGACTGGTTTTGATGCCTTCTCGCAATTCGCTGACCTAAACAAGTTCATCTCGATTGCGGCCATCATCGCCTTCCTGGGTCAGTTCATCTTCATCTTCAACTTCTTTTACAGCATCTTCCGCGGCCGTCGGGCCACCCAGAACCCCTGGAACTCGACCACGCTGGAGTGGACCACGCCCATCGAGCCCGGCCACGGCAACTGGCCCGGCGAAATTCCCGCCGTGTATCGCTGGCCTTACGACTACAGCAAGCCTGGTTCGGAAGTGGATTTCATCCCCCAGAACGTGCCGTACTCGCAAACGCATTCGTCGAACCTGCCCTACGAGCAGGACATGGCCGAGTAGTTTGGTTAAGTTAATAAAGTCCCGAAGCGGGCCGCCTCACCGGCGGCCCGTTTTGTTGTCACCCTTTTTAACGATTCCGTTGTAATGAATAATTGGTCGATAAGCCCAGCCGTGCGTCGCTTTCGGTTCGTTGGGTTGCTGACGGTGGTGGCCGTGTATTTGTTGATATTGGTTGGCGGTGTGGTGCGCAGCACCGGCAGCGGCATGGGCTGCCCGGACTGGCCCAAATGCTTCGGCAGTTGGGTACCACCCACCCAAGCCAGCCAGCTACCGCCCAATTACAAAGAAATCTACACCGCGCAGCGTGTGGCCAAGAACCAGAAGTTGGCCCGTACGCTGCAGCGATTGGGGTTTTCTCAGGTAGCAGGAAGCATTTTTGCACACCCTACTCAGTACATTGAAACTGATTTCAACGCTGTTAAGACTTGGATTGAGTATGTAAACCGGCTGCTCGGTGCGCTGATTGGTGTCTTTGTTTTCCTAACGGTCCTGTTTGCGCTGCCCTATTGGAAGCGCGACCGAACCATTTTCTGGCTGGCGCTGGCTTCATTCCTGCTCACAGGGGTGCAGGGCTACCTCGGGTCGCTGGTGGTATCAACCAATCTGCTTCCGGTAATGGTGACCATTCACATGGCTCTGGCATTGGTGATTGTGGCGCTGCTTCTTTACGCCGTGGACCGCGCCCGCATTGGCCGGGCAGGGGAGGGGGCTAGCTACGAATGGACGCCGGCCGCCACGGCCCCGGGGACTTCAGTCGTGCCGGGCGTGGGGCTGCAGGTATGGCTATGGGCCGCGTTGCTGCTTACTTTCTGGCAAATCATACTGGGCACCCAAGTTCGGGAACAAGTGGATGTGGTATCGGCAGCAGCGGGCTACGCAGGACGCGAGAACTGGATAGCTAAGCTGGGCAGCGTCTTCACGCTACACCGCACGGTATCGGCGGCGGTGCTGCTGCTGAATGTGTACGTGGGATTCGAACTGTGGCAGTTCAGGCAGGTGCGCCTGCGGCGGCTGGTGCTGGCCACGCTGGGCATGATAGGCCTGGAAATAGTGGCGGGCTTCGTGCTGGCGTCGTTTGCGCTGCCGGCGGCGGTGCAGCCGGTGCACCTCACATTGGCGACGGTGCTATTTGGCGTGCAGTTTCTGACGCTGCTGGCGGTGGCCCATGCGCGCAAAGCCCCAGAAACTATTGCGCCATCGGATGCCGCCCGGCCGGTTGTTGCGTAACTTTGCGGCCCGTTTGGCAGGCAGCCGTCGTTGGTATGTCTGCCGAGCGCACTAATTAGAAAAGGTATTGATGCTTAAGGCCCGCGCCTATTTTCAGCTGCTCAAGTTCCGGCTTTCGCTCACGGTGGCGTTTTCCAGTGCGATTGGGTACATGCTGGGCGCGCACGATTTTAACTGGGGCCAGGCCCAGCTGGTGATGCTGGGCGGCCTGCTCGTCACGGGCTCGGCCAATATCATCAACCAGATTCACGAGCGGGAACTCGACAAGCTGATGACCCGCACGGCCAAGCGCCCGCTGCCGCTGGGCATCATCACGCCAGCCGAGGCCTGGGTGTTTTGCGTGCTGCTAGGCGTGGCCGGACTGGGACTGCTGGCGTATTGCTTCAATCCGCTGACAGCTGCGCTGTCGCTGCTGTCGCTCATTCTCTACGGCTTTATCTACACGCCGCTCAAGACGATTTCGCCCATTTGCGTAGCCGTGGGGGCAATTCCGGGTGGGTTGCCGCCGCTTATTGGCTGGGTGGCGGCCACGGGCTACATCGGGGTAGAGGCGTGGGTGTTGTTCGGCATCCAGTTTATGTGGCAGTTTCCGCATTTCTGGGCCATTGCCTGGGTGGCCGATGACGACTACAAACGGGCCGGCTTCAAGATGCTGCCCTCCCCAGGCAACCGCGACCTGCGCACGGCCTTCCAAATCATGACCTACACGCTGCTGCTTATCCCATTGAGCTTGCTGCCGCTGGAATTCAACATTTCGGGGCGCATCTCGGCGCTGGTGGCGGTGGTGTGTGGGGTGCTGTTTTTGCTGCTTACGGTGCAGCTCATGCGCACCCAATCGCGCAAGGCCGCCTTGCGCATCATGTTTGCCTCTTTTTTGTACCTACCCATCGTACAAATTGCCTTGGTGCTGGACAAAATCTAGCGTTTTGCTGTTACTAAGGTAGCACCGAGAGCAAGCAGTTATTGCTTTGGAAAGCTGATAACGAATTAATTACTTATCCCATGAATCCTCAACCGGAACTGTTGTCTGAAAAGGAAGTTGGCCTAGGATGGCACCCCAAGCGTGTGGTGCTCATCTTGCTCATTTTCAGCATTGTGATGATGTTTGCGGCTTTCACCAGCGGTTACATTGTGCGCCGCGACGAAGGCAACTGGCGCGAGTTCGACCTGCCCGTGTCGCTGCTCATCAATTCTGTCCTCATTGCGCTGAGCAGTGCCAGCATGCAGTGGGCCTATGCCTCAGCGCGTAAAGACGAAATCGGGCGCCTCAAAACCGGCCTGGGCATCACCCTGGCGTTGGGCCTGGCGTTCTTGGTGGGCCAGTACATGAGCTTCGGCGACCTGGTGGCCGGGAACACCTATTTCGGCGGCGCCGACGCCAATCCGTCGGGTTCGTTCGTATACGTGCTCATGGGCGTGCACGCTTTTCACCTGATTACGGGGCTTGTTTTTGTGGCCGTCGTGCTTCGCCGAGCCCTTAACTATCAAGTGCATTCGCGCGCCATGCTCTCTATTGGCAACGCTACCTTGTACTGGCACTTCCTGGGCGGACTTTGGCTGTACCTGTATTTGTTCTTACTTTTGAACCACTAAAACGACGTTTACGCTGTCCGCTATGGCCCAATCGACCACTTTGCAGTCGCCCACTGCACCCGCTACCCAAGACGCCCCGCGCACCGGCAACTGGGATGGCGGCAACGAACCCTTCAAGGCGAGCTACGGCAAGCTGATGATGTGGTTCTTCCTGCTTTCTGACGCATTCACCTTTGCCGCTTTCCTCACCACTTATGGCATGATTCGCCATAAGCACGAAGTTTTCACCGGCGAAGCCAAAGAGTTTGTGTTCAGCACGCGGTGGTGGCCGATTCCGGACCATGTGTTCAACGCTTTCCCGGGCTTAGGCCACGCCAACGTGCCGCTGGGCTTCGTGGCGTTGATGACGATGATTCTCATTTTCAGCTCCGTAACCATGGTGCTAGCTGTTGAGGCCGGCCACCGCATGGACAAAGCCGATGTGCAGAAGTGGCTGTTGTGGACCATCCTGTTCGGCAGCACCTTTCTGCTGAGCCAGGCCTGGGAGTGGAGCCACTTCATCCATGGCACGCCCGAAGGCACCATGATGGCCGACGGTACGGTGTTCCACGGCGCCAACCTCGCCATGAACCAATACGGCCCGGTTCTCTTTGCCGACCTGTTCTTCTTCATCACGGGCTTCCACGGCACCCACGTGTTTTCGGGCGTCTGCCTGCTCATTTGGTGTTTCATTGCCACCACCAACGGCACGTTTGAAAAGCGCGGCCACTACGAAATGGTGGAGAAAATCGGCCTCTACTGGCACTTTGTGGACCTTGTGTGGGTGTTTGTGTTCACCTTCTTCTACCTCGTTTAATCTAATTGATAATTAATAATTAAGAATCAATAAATGACAGCCTTAGTGCTGTGCATGCAGAAATTCTTAATTACAAATTCTTAATTATTAATTCCCTAAAAAATGGCTTCCCACGCAACTACTGAGCACACGCTCGCTCCCGGCGAAATCGCCAAACCGAACACCGGCTGGATTTGGAAGACTTTCTTCGTGCTGGTGGGCATCACCGCCATCGAGTTCGTCTTCGTGTTCCTGATGCACCCGAGCACCCTCCGCAACAGCATTTTTATTGTGCTCACCATCATGAAGGCCTTCTTCATCGTGGCCGAGTTCATGCACTTGAAGCACGAAACCAAAGGCCTGATTTGGACGATTCTGATTCCGGTAGCATTGCTGGTGTGGCTGCTGGTGGCTCTGATAACCGAGGGCTCGTTCATCGGCGAAGTGTTGCAAAACATGTTCAAATAGCGGATGCGGCCCCGCCAAACCCTTTTGCTGGGGCTGCTGCTATTAGTGCCGGTACTGGCTTTTCTGTTCCTGTTCAGCTTCGGCACCAACCGTTACGCGCTGCCCACTTACCTGCCCGACCGCGTGGATTCCACGCAGGTTGGCGGGAAGTGGCGGCGCGATACTGTTTTCCACCAGATAGCACCCTTTCAACTTCCCGCGTCAACGGGGCGCGTGGTGAGCAGCCAAGAGCTCAGCCAAGGCATTTACATTGCCCAGTTTTATGACTCCGATGCCGCCAGTGTCCGCGTGGCGCGGCAATTGCTCCGCGTACAGGAGAAGTTCCGGCATGAGCCGCGTGTGCGCTTGGTAACTTTCGTCCTCAGTGCCGAAGCCGGCAAAGCGGCCGCCCTGACGCGGTTGGCCGAACAATATGGCACTATTGCGGGCAAGTGGTTTTTTCTGACCGGCCCGGCTGATACGCTCAACCGCCTGACTTTCCGGGAATATCGGCTGACTTCCGACCCGCACCGCCTGCCCGGCGCGGTGTATACTGCCAACATCCCGGCCGGCCGGCTGTTACTGGTTGACAGTCAGCGGCGCGTGCGCGGTATCTACGATGGTACCGACGGCCGCGAAATTGACCGATTACTCACGGAAATCACCGTGCAGCTTTACGATTATGAACACCCCTACTGAGCAATTGCACCCCCCGGTGCTGGAACCCGGCGACTACACGCGCTACAAAATCATTTTGGGCACATTGGGAGCGGTGGTGCCGCTGCTGGTAGCCATTCTGTATTATTTCCCCGACACGTTCCGCATTCCCGGGGCGCAGGTGAAGTTTCTGCCGGCCCTCAACGCGGTGCTCAACTCGCTCACGGCCGTGTGCCTGCTGGCGGGCTACTACTTCATCCGTCAAAACGATGTGCTGAAGCACCGCGCCATGATGGGCACGGCCTTCGCGCTGGGAGCAGTGTTTCTGCTGTCGTACGTGGCCTACCACTCGCAGGTAGCCAGCACGCACTTTGGCGGCGTGGGCACCATTCGACTGGTATATTTCTTTCTGCTGCTCACCCACATCAGCCTGGCCGTGGTGACAGTGGGACTGGTGCTGTTCACCCTCTACTTTGCCCTCACGGGGCAGTACACCAAGCACAAGCGCATTGCGCGCTGGACGTTTCCGGTGTGGCTGTACGTGTCGGTGACGGGCGTGGTCGTTTACTTCATGATTTCGCCGTATTATACCTAAGCCAAGGGGCTGCGGGAAACTTTGCTCTAGCCCCTGTGTTCATCTGATTATGAAAAAGACTTTCTTCCTCGCCGCTTTTGCCCTGTTGCTGGGTGTGTTGTTGAGCCTGGCGCCGTTGGGCGCACAGGCGCAGTGCGTGATGTGCAAGTCGCAGGTGGCGGCGGCCAAGCAGGAGCGCGACGACTACGACGTGGCCGGCCTCAACAAAGGCATTGTGTACATGATGACCGTGCCTTACATCCTGATGGGCGCCGTGGGCTACTTCTGGTACCGGCGCACGCACCCCAAAACGAAGGCAGCCAAGGCCTGATGCCGCAAGCGCAGCGCGCCATTGCCTCGACGCCGCTGGCGCTGCTGAAGTTGCGGTGCCCGCGCTGCCACACTGGCGACTTGTTTGCCGGCCCGGCCCTTAGCACGCACTTCATGGACATGCCGGAAGCCTGCCCGGTGTGCCGCCAGGCATACGAGCCCGAGCCGGGCTTTTACTACGGCGCGATGTACATCAGCTCGGGCTTTTCGACGGCTATCTTGCTGGCTATTGGGTTTTTGCTGTATTACTTGGCCGACGACCCACCGCTGTGGGTGTACATCACCGCGGTAGGGGCAGTGGTGCTGGCCGTAACGCCGCTGCTGTTTCGCTACTCACGGGCGCTGATGCTATATGCATTCGGCGGGACTGGTTTCGACCCGCGTTTTTTGAGGCGTTGAAGCAACGATAAAAAGTCATTGGTAAAATGCCGCCCTTGGGTGGCATTTTTTTATTAGGCGCAGATTTTGCGGGGTGCCACGGCCAAGGTTACGGCCCGGCGTGCGCTGTGCCCTTTCTTTGCCTGAAAACCTAGCATCGGCTTTCTTAAGCCCATTTTTGTTGCAGACTTCTACCCAAACCGGTCCTTCCGTGGTTGCTGTTCAGGCAAAGCGCCGCTTGCCCTGGTTGCTGCTGCTGGCCGCGGCCTGCTGTTTTGTGGGAGGGTATCTGGCCAGCCGCTACGCGCAAGCGCCCAGCGTGGTGCAGCGCACCGACGTGGCCCGGCTGCAACAGTTGGTGCGCGACGCCGAAACCACCGCGCGCCGCGAGGCCGACAGCGTGGCTGCCCAACTGCCCAGGGGTAGTTATAGCTTCCAGCAATTGCTGGCCCAAACCACGTACCCGACCTGCGTGCTCGAGAACGGGAGCCTGCGCTACTGGTCCGACGCCACCCTGCGGCCCGAGGCCGAAGCCGCTAGCCCCGGCGCTGAGCGGCTGATAGAGTTGCCGGTGGGGAAATTTCTGCTGCTGCGGCGCATGGCGGGGCGGTTCACCATCCTCACGTATGTGCCGCTGGAGCGGAAATACCGCATCACCAACCGCTATTTGCGGGAAGGCGGCGAACAAGCCCTGTTTCGGGGCATGGAACTGAAGGTGGTGGCCGACAGTGTCGGCTCCAGCCGGGCACGCTTCGAAGCCGCCGACGGACACTACTTGTTTTCTATTGAGCGACTGCAGCCCAATCCGCTCACCGGGCAGTACGTGCCCCTGGCATTGCTGGCCGTTGGAAGCCTGCTGTACGCTGGCGGGTGGCTGCTGCTGGCCTTGCGATGGTGGCGGGCGCGTCGGCCAGGGGCGGCCGTGGCGGCGTTGCTGCTGCCGCTGGCGGCGCTGCGGGGCGCGCTGCTGTATCTGGGGCTGCCGTATTCTTTTATAGAATTGCCGCTGTTCGACCCGCGCGTGTACGCGGCGGCGGCATGGGCTCCTTCCCTTGGCGATTTGCTGCTGAATGCGCTGCTGGCTTTGCTGGTAGCCGCTGGGGGAGTGGCGCTGTGGCGCCATTGGAACGTGCTGGACCGGGTGCGTGCGCCGCGCACCCGGCCGGGCCAACTAATGGCAGCGGCGGGCCTGGGATTGGCGTTTTGCGGCTGGTTGGCGTTGTTGTTTGAATACTACACCACGGCCTTTGGCAGCTCGCAGCTAAGCCTAGACGTGTCGCGCCACTTGAAGGTGACGGGCTTTTGGCTGCTGCTGGCGCTGGCCGTGCTGCTGCACACGGCCGCCTGGCTGGTGGGCTTTTTTGGGCTGACGCAGCTCACGGGCGCCTTGCTGCGGCACGTGCCGCGGCGGGCGCTGCTGCTGGGGCCGGCGCTGCTGGCGGTGCCGGTGCTGGGGGTAGGGTTGGCCCTGGGGCAGCCCTGGGTACTATTGGGGGCGGTGCTGCTGCTGTTTGCCTCGCTGGTGCGGGCGGTGGGCATGCAGGCCGCGCCCACCACGGGCAGCTACCAGTCGTCGGTGCTCGTGGTGCTGCTGCTGGCGCTGGCGTCGGCCACGGGGGCGTTGGCGCTGTATGCGCAATTTGAAAAACAGGTGCTGGCGGACAAGCAGCGGCTGGCCGGCAACATGCTCATCGATAACGACCTGCAGGGCGAGTTTTTGCTGGGGGAGCGCATGCGCGAAATCGCGGCCGACCCCTTCGTGCGCCGCTCGTTGTCGGCGGCTTTTGGCCGGCCGGAGGCGGTGCGCCAGCGCGTGGCCCGGCAGTACCTGAATGAGTATTTCGACAAATACGAGAGCAACATCACGCTGTACGACGAGGCCGGCGACCCCTTGGGGGCCGCGCCGGGCACGCCGGGGCTGGTAACGTCGCGCGCGGAGCTGGAACGCAACGCCACGCCCACCGACCAGCGCGGCGTGTACCTGGTGAACTCAACCAACCCGTTCAGCTCGCGGCGCTACGTGGCCTACATCACCGTGCCCGGCACGCGGGTCAACGGCATTGGCCTGCCGCTGGGGGCCGTGCGGGTGGAGCTGACGCTTAAAAAGCTGACCTCTTACAGTGTGCTACCGGAGTTGTTGGTGGACCAGAATTTTTTTCAGCCGGGCTTGGCCACCGAGCTCAGCTACGCCGGCTACAACCAGGGGCGCTTGGTGTACAGCGAGGGCGACTTTGACTACGCCAACCGCCTGCCCACCAGCTTGCTGAAGGAGCCGCGCCTGTACGCGCAGGGCGTGAGCCGGCGCGGCTACCACCACCTGGCCGTGAAGGGCTCGCAGGGCCGCACCGTAGTGGTGACGACGGCCACCTATTCGCTGGCCGACTGGCTGGCCAACTTCTCGTTTCAGTTCCTGCTCTCCTCGTTTTTCTGGCTGCTGGTGGGCGGGGTGGGCGTGCTGCTACGCGGGCGAGCGGCGCCGAGGCTGCGCCTTAATTTCAGCACGCGCATCCAGCTGCTGCTCAACGTGGGCATTGTGGTACCGCTGGTGGTGGTGAGCGTGGCCACGGCCAGCCAGCTTATTGACTCGTACAAGCGCGACCTGTCGCGCACCTACGAGCGGCGCGGGCAGCTGGCGCTGGAGAGCCTACGCCGGCAGCGCCATTTGCTGACGGATAGCACCGCGCGGCCGACCCTCACTGCGTTGGCAAAAAACGTGGCGGCGCTCACCGAAACCGACCTCAACCTGTACGATGCCCACGGCGAGCTGCTGGCCAGCAGCCAGCCCATCATTTTCGATGCCGGCTTGCTCGGCCCCTTGCTCAATCCGCAGGCCGTGGTGGCGCTGCGCGAGCGCAACCGGCCGCGGGCCCTGCTCACCGAGCGCGCGGGCTCCTTGTCATTCAACGCCCTGTACTTGCCGGTGCGGGCCGGGGAGGGAGAAGCGGTAGAAACCGATTTGGCGGGCCATGCGCTGCCGAGCAGTGCCCTCCGGAAGGGCCTCGATGCTTCCGGAAACCCCTTGTACGACGATGATGACGGGTCGTCGGCCGACGAGATGGCCATGCCGACCGGTCCGATTTTGGGCTACGTGGGCATCCCGTTTTTTGACTCGGAGAAGGAGTTGAATACCAAGCTGACGGAGCTGTTCACCACTATTCTGAACATCTTCACCCTCATGTTCCTGCTGTTTTTGGGGCTGGCGTTTGTGGCGGCGCGGCAGCTCACGGCGCCGCTCAAGCTCATCACCGAAAAACTCACCCAAACCACGCTCACCGGCGAAAACGAGCTGCTGGACTACCGTAGCTCCGACGATGAAATCGGCCTGCTGGTGCGCGAATACAACGCCATGCTCACCAAGCTGGAGGCCAGCAAGCGCGAGCTGGCGGCCCAGGAAAAGGAAGCGGCCTGGCGCGAGATGGCCCGGCAGGTGGCGCACGAAATCAAGAACCCGCTCACGCCCATGAAGCTGAGCCTGCAGTTCTTGCAGAAAGCCATTGCCGAGCGCCGGGCCAATGCCGAGGAACTCATTGGTCGTATTGCGCAAACGCTCATCACCCAGATTGACGTGCTGAGCGACATCGCCACCTCCTTCAGCACCTTCACCAACCTGCCCACCATGCGGCCCGAGCGGCTGGACGTGGCCGCCATTCTGCGCCGCTGCGCCGCGCTGCACCAGCCCGATTCCAGCGACGGCGCCCTCGACCTGCACCTGCCGCCCGACGCCGAAACCGGCTGCTACGTGGTGTTTGCCGACGAAAGCCTGCTGGTGCGCACCTTCAACAACCTGCTCATCAATGCCCGCCAGGCCGTGCCCGAAGGCCGCGAGCCCCACATCGACGTGTCGCTGACGCCGGTGAATGGCAGCAAGGTGCGCGTGGCCATCCGCGACAACGGGGCCGGCATTCCAGAAGAAGTGCGCGAAAAGGTGTTTGTGCCCAATTTCACCACCAAGGAAACCGGCTCGGGCATCGGCCTAGCCGTGGCCAAGCGCGGCATCGAGAGCGCCGGCGGCAAAATCTGGTTTGAAACCGAAGTGGGGGAGGGGACGGACTTCTTTATCGAACTGCCGCTGGCGGGGTAGCGCTGTCAGGCCCTGAATGCGCTACGGCCCGGCGAAATGATGAGGGTTTCAGAGGGCCAGAACACCGCTTTGCAACTCTCTTTCGGGCACGAAACGCTTGCCCGCCCGCGTTACCCGCCAAACCCGACCTTTACCGAATGATTCGCCGCTTACGCTTGTGCTTCCCCTTCATGGGCCTGCTCGCTGCGGCGCTATTATTACTGATACAAGTTGCTCAGGGCCAAGAAAGAACGCCGAAGTCCGCCGACGCCCCGCCACCCAGCACCCGCCGCTGCCGCTACGTGCGCCTGGCGTCGGGCCGCGACACCACGTTTTTTGCGCTAACCGATACGCTGACGGTAGTGCCCTCTTCGGTGCGGGCCAACGGGCGCGGGCTGGACTACGACGGCCGTACCGACCGGTTCCGCTGGGTGCGGGCGGCGCCGCGCGACAGCAGCGGCGCGCCCTTGCCCGACTCGCTGGAGGTGTGCTACCGGGTGCTGCCGCTGCGCCTCTCGGCGGCGCGCTACCGGCGGCCCATCGGGCTGATGGACAGCCTGGGCTTCCGCCAGCCGATGCTGGGCATGGAAGACTTCTCGGTGAAGGAGCAGATTCTGAGCACGCCGGGCATCAGCAAAACCGGCAACCTGGCCCGCGGCATCAGCTTCGGCAATACGCAGAACGTGTTCGTGAACTCGGCGCTGAACCTGCAGCTCGAAGGCAAGCTGGCCGAGAACATCAACCTCACGGCGGCCATTTCGGACCAGAACGTGCCCTTCCAGCCCGAGGGCAACACCCAGCAGTTGCAGCAGTTCGACAAAATCTACATCACCCTCACCAACCCCAACTGGAGCCTGACGGCCGGCGACGTGGTGCTGCGCAACAAGCCCGACTACTTCCTGCGCTACTACAAAAACATTCAGGGCGCCGCCGCCGAGGCCAATTTCGGGCCGCCCATTCTGGGCCTGTCCGGCTATGGCGCCTCGCAGGGCGTGTCGAACGCCACGTCTCTGAACGGGCAGCCGGGCCAGCTGGCCAACGGCAGCTTGCCGGCCGGGCTCGGCAACACCACGGCCCCGGCCACCCTCAACCCGCCGGCCATCAGCCAGCCGCAGCTCACCGACCCCAACCGGCAGGCCGGCAATGGCGGCGCGCCGCCGCTGCCCCAGGGCGATGCCGCGCCCGTGGCCGGTGCCACCGTGAGCGCCAGCGGCGTGCGCAAGGGCCTGCCGTGGCGCTCTTCCACCGCCATTGCGGGCGGGGTGGCCAAGGGCAAGTTTGCCAGCATCGACCTGCCGCCCATCGACAACGTGCAGGGGCCGTACCGCCTGAGCGGGCCCAACGGCGAGCCTTACATCATTGTGCTGGCCAATTCGGAGAAGGTGTACCTCGACGGCCGCCTGCAAACCCGGGGTTTCGACGCCGACTACACGATTGACTACAACCTGGCCGAAGTCACGTTTACGCCGCGCCACCTCATCACGCGCAATTCGCGGATTAAGATTGACTTCGAGTATTCGGACCTGAACTACTCCCGCTCGCTCGTCACGGCCAGCCACTACCAGCAGCTGGGCCGCCTGAACGTGCACGGCAACTTCTACCAGGAGGCCGATAATCCCAACAACGCCCTGAACATCAACCTGCAGGACACCACGCTGGTGCGCCGGCTGCAGCAGGCCGGCAACGTGGGCGTGGCCCAGGTGGCCGGCGGCGACTCGGTGGCCTACAACCGCCGCATTGTGCAGTACCACCGTGAGATACGCGTGGTGGGCGGCCGGCGCGTGCCCGTGTTCACCTATGTGGGCGTCGACTCGCCCGTGGACTCCGTGCGGGGTTCCTACAACGTGGCGTTTTCGGACGTGGGGCAGGGCAACGGCGACTACGAGCGCAGCGACGAGCCGCGCTTCCGGAGCGCCAACGGCACCGTGTATACCTACGTGCGCCCCGGCGGCGGCCGCTACCTGCCTGTGCGCCGCGTGGCCACGCCGCTGCGCAAGCAAATGGTGACCGGCGGCGCCAGCTTCCAGCTGGACAGCAGCACGACCGTATTCGTAGACGCGGCGCACTCGCGGCTGGAACGCAACCGTTTTTCATCGGCCAGCGACCAGGATGGCGCCTTTCGCGTGGGCTACGTGATGCAGGACCGCCGCCTGCCCGCCGCGCTGGCCGGGAGCGCGCTGCGCGGCTACCGCCTGCGCTCCACCCTGGACTACGAGTACACGGGCAAGTACTTTGCGCCGATTGACCGCTACCGCGACATTGAGTTTGAGCGCAACTGGAGCAACGGCAGCACCCAGCAGAGCACCGGCGTGACGTCGGTGGCCCGCGAGGACAACATCTTCAACTTCAGCGTGGGCGCGGGGAAGGATTTCAACAACAACGTCAATTACCGCCTTAGCCGGCGCTTTCGGCCGGGCGAGGTGAGCGGCCTGCAGCACTGGCTCGATGCGGCCCAGAAAGTGGGCAACCTGGAAATGCGCGGCTCGCTGTTTTTGCTGAACTCCGACGCCGGGCGCTTCCATTCCGACTGGGCGCGGGGCGAGGCCACGGGCCGTTTCGTGGGCGGCCGGGTGGTGCCGGGCTACGCGTATCGGTTCGATAAAAACCGCGTCAGCTCGGCTACCACCGACACCATTCGCTCGGCCAACTACTTCGACGAGCACAACGTGTTTGTACAAAGCCGCGACTCGGCTCGCACGCAGTTTCGGCTCGACTATAGCTACCGGCGCGACCAAATCCCCAACCGCGAGCAGAACGCCTTGCAGCGCCGCGGCACGGCCCAAACCTGGCAGGGCACCTTGGCCGCGCGCCTGAGCAAAAGCCAGGATGTGCGCCTGCTGGCCACCTACCGCGACCTTGACTCATTGGGCCTGGCGCGCAACCGCACGGTGCTGGGCCAAGTGTTCTACAACGCCAGCCTGCTGCAAAACCAGGTCCGGTCGGAGCTGAACTACAGCGTGGCCACCGGCCGGGAGCTCAAGCGCGACTATTCCTTTCTGGCCGTGCCGGCCGGGCAGGGCACGCACTACTACGCCGGCGACCTCAACGGCAACCTGCGCGAAGACAAGGAGGAATTTTTTGAAGCGCAAACGCCCGATGCGCAGTACCGCACCTACATCAAGGTCTACATCCCCACGGTCGACTACATCACGGCGTTCACCAACCGCCTCAGCTACCGCCTCACCACCTCGGCCCCCCGGGGCTGGCGCGAAGCTGGCGGCTGGAAGGCCGTGGCGTCGCGTTTCGCCACGCTCACCAGCGTCACCGTCGACCGCCGCACCACCGACCCGCGGCTGCTCTCGCGCCTCAGCCCCTTCAGCTACGACAAGGAGGACGACCAGCTGCTGGCCTTCAACCAGCTGTTTCGGAATACGCTGTACTTCAATCGGTCGAGCCCGGTGTTTGGGGCCGAGCTCACCTTTCAGCAAACCCAGCAGAAGACCCTGCTGGCCCAGGGCCGCGACCTGCGCAACCTCAGCACTCAAAGCCTGCTGCTGCGCCGCACGCTAGCTGCCTCGTTCACGGGTCGCCTCATCGGCTCGCGCGACATCCGCGAGGCCAGCAGCAACTACCTGCTCACCCGTAACTACCGCCTGCTGATTTACAGCGTGCAGCCCGAAATCAGCTACCAGCCCTCGCCCAGCCTGCGCTTCACGGGCACCTACCTGCGCACCCACAAGCAAAACACCCTCACCGACGACCTGCCCACGCTGCCCGTGCCCACCCCCGCCGAAACCCACCCCGGCATCTTCGACGAGCTGGGCCTCGAAACCCGCATCAGCCAGGTCAACAAGCGCACCATCACGGCCTCGACGCGTTACACCAGCGTCAGATTTGACGTGCCCCCGGAGCTGCAGAACTCGGTGGTGGCCATCGAAATTCTCAACGCCCTACGCCCCGGCAGCAACTTCACCTGGAGCCTGAACGTGGAGCAGCGCCTCAGCAACGGCCTCAACATCACGCTGGCCTACGACGGCCGCAAAGCCAGCACCCTCAACACCGTGCACACCGGCCGGATGCAAGTGTCCGTGCTGTTTTAGCGGCGCACCAGCGTGAACAGCAACCGCCCTCGAACCAGGGTGGGCACCTCGGCTTCTGCCCAGCGCGCGGCGTACAGCCGCAGGGTGTCGCCGCTGTGGCGGTAGCTCATTTCGCGGCGGTGCTTCGTGTCCGAATCCAGCACAAGGTGGTCGAGGTCAACGCCCATAAAGTCGGTGTTGACGTCGTAGGTTCGGAAGCCTTTTAGCCCCTTCAGGCTCCCATCGGCCCCGAACTCCAGGCGCGCAGAACGGCCCAGGGAATCGGTGCCAACGTAACGGCCCGTGAAGAGCAACTGCCGCACCGCCCGGTTTAGGGCCGCCAAATCCGTCAGGCTGGCGCCGGATACGCGTCGGTAGGTTGTCCGGGCAAGGACCTTGCGGCTCGGTGCGTAAGTAGTCAGCGCCAAGGCGGTGTCAGCGGCCCCTGCCTGGTAGCTCAGCTCCGCAAAACTGCCCGGCACCTCGTAGTCAACGAAGTTGGTTGTCAGGGCCTTGGCGTGCCGGCCGGGCCGGAAATACACCGTCATGTCGCTGCCCTCGTGGTTGCCCAGGCCGAGGCTTGCCACCAGGCTGTCGCCGGTGAGGCGGGCCGGGCTGATGAGAATTTCAGACACGGGCCCCGCCAGGTCGAAGGCTTTCCGCGGCGACTTGGTTTGCTGCACCGCTTGCAAATAATCGGCCTTCACCCACGCCCCGCCAATCAACGGCAGCACCTGCTGGGCCAGACTGGTGGCCGACACCGCTTTTTCGGAGGCGTTGGACGTCGCGTGTTCGTCCGTTTTGGTAGATTGGCAGCCCACCCACCCGGAGGCGGCCACGAGCAGGCTCGTCCCAAAAATAAAACGGCGGGTTCGCATGGGAAAACGGTTAAGCGCTGACACCAATTCGGGCCGTCATCTTCGCCGCCCGCGCCGCCAGCCCGGCCGTGAGCTCGCGCTGCTTGTAGCACAGCGGCAGCGCCACGCCCGACTGAAACGCCCGCACCGTGATTTCGGCGCAGGCCCGCGCGTCGCTCAGCGCGTCGTGGTGGTTGAGCGGGATGCCGAAATGCCCCGCCACGTGGTCGAGCTTGTGGCGCTCCAGAAAGGGCCAGCACACCTTGGCTAGCTTCACCGAGCACAGGCTGTGGAAGGAGGGAATGCCCAGGTCGAAGTCGCGCAGCGTGTACTCCAGCACGCTCACGTCGAAGGCCGAGTTGTGGGCCACCACGGGCTGCTCGTGCAGGTAGGGCAGCAGGTCGGCCCACACATCGGCCATGGTGGGGGCGTCGTGCAGGCGTTCTTCGGCAATGCCGTGCACCTGGTAGTTGCGCCAATCCACGCGCAGCACGCGCGGCCGCAGCAGCGTTTGGTAGGTCTCCGTGATGTGGCCGCCGCGCACCCGCACCACGCCCACGGCGCAGGCGCTGGCCCGGTGCTCGTTGGCGGTTTCGAAGTCGATGGCCGTGAAATCGAGGTTGGCCAGGGCGTGGGTAATGGCAGCTTTCATGCTGAAAGATACTGGGGCGACGAGGAATGAGAAGCCGCCGCTCGGCTAATGCTGGGCCACGATATCTGGCGCCTGCGGGTCGCAGCACACGTTCGGGACGTGGAAGTAGCGCTCCGTCACGTCGTTGATGTTGCCGTCGCAGCCGGGAGTCAGGTCGATGTCAAATTCAAGATTGCGCGGTGGGGTGAACTGCCGCAGCGGCATCAGGAGGCGGGCCGTGGGCAGGCGGAGCGGCGGCAAGGTCACGGTGTGCTGCCCGCGGCCGGCTCCTGCGCGCAGCAAGGCATAACGGGCCCGCATCTGGGCATCGAAAGGCGCGGCGGCGGTGACCAGCTCGCGCCAGGCCACGGGCACGTTGCCCACCACGAACAGCCCTGCCAACGCCACCAGCGCGGGCGCAAAGCGGCGAAAGCGCGGCGCAAGCTGCGCCACGGCCGGGAGCTGCGCGACCAGCCACGCCAGCGCCAGCACCGTCACCAGCATCAGCAGCAGGATTTCGTTGCGCGCGCGGTGCAGCGGCGGCCCCACCAGCACGTACCGAAACAGCAGAAAGCCAACCGTGTGAAGCGCTCCAAAGGCCAGCAGCAGTGCCCACCAGTGGCGTCGGGGCCAGCCGGCCACCAGCCGGGTCGTGGCGCTAGTGGCTGAGCCAAATCCCAGCCACAACCCGGCGGCGGCGGCCGCCACCAGGCTCAGCGCATTGAGCGGCTGAATCAGGAACAATGCCATGGAATAGGCCGTGCGGGGCCCCAGCACCAGCCAGCGGTAGGCGTGCAGCGGGTCGGTGGGCGGGGCGGTGGCGGCCACGCGCAGCCAATTGCCAGGCGCCAGCACGGCGGCGGCGGCCGTGGCGCCGGCCACGGCCAGCCACAGCCACCACTTGGGGCGCGCGGCCCGGGGCAGGGCGTAGCCCAGCAGCGCCAGCACGGGCACCGCCTGCAGCATGGTCAACTCGTTGCCCGCCACGGCCAGCACCAGCGGTGCACAGGCCCAGCCGGCGCATCGCCACTGCGAAGCCGCCGGCCCCCAGCCCGCCCGCAAGGCCAGCGCCGCAAAGGTGAGCAAGCTCAGCAGCGTGAGTTGATACACGACCACCCCGCAAAACCAGTACAGAAACGAAAACGGCGCAGCCGTCGCGTTGCAAAACAACGCCAGCAGCAAAGCCGTGGCCCAATGCGCCGTGCTCCAGGCAAAATCCGCCCGCAACACGGTCTGGAAAATCGTTCGCAGCAGAAACGCAATGCTGGCCCACTGCAGCCCAAACACAAGGAACACCGCCGGCCGCACGCCTTCCAGCCACCCGTAGGTGACGGGGTTGAGCACGGTCATGAAAAACGTGGACGTGAACCGGCCCGACCACGTCAGGTAAAACCATTGCTGCATGCCCCACAGGCCGTGCTCGTGCGTCCAGTAAGCCGTGCGGTAATCATCGAAAAAAGGATGATTGAAGGCCATAAGCGCCACGAACGGTGCCAGCGCCAGCACCAGGCCCAGTCGCAGCAGGAGGCGTGAAATGGGGGAAGAGGGATTCAAAACAGTGAATGCGGTGCGGCTGAGGGCAGAAGTAAGCCGGGCTAAAAAAAGAATAGAATAGCAGTAGGAGGTAGAGACGCAATATGTTGTGTCTCTACAGCCCGGCCAGCTTGCGGGCGGCGCGCACGATGGCCAGCTCGGCCTGGCCGGCGGGCGCCTGGGCCACGTCGAGCACCTTTTTGGCCGAAGCCTGCCACGCAGCCGAAGCCGCCTGCCCGGTTTGCAGCTGCGTGAGGCGCTCCAGCAGCAGCTTGGCCACGGCGGCCAAGTTGGTGGAAAGCGGGGCGTACTCGCGCAGCGTGGGGTTGAGCAGTAATTGTGGCTGTAGCAGCACGTCGTTGGCCTGCCAGCGGAGGAGCTGCGTGCGCAGAGTGGCCACTTGCCGCGCCGTGGCCGATGAGCGGCCCGCGGCCGAGCCGGTGGCGGCCACCACGCTGTCGACCAATACGCCGAAGCGCCGGGCCGTTTCCGACTCGGCCGGGGCGGCATCCACCAGCCGGTTGAGCAACGTGGCGGTGGTGTAGGTGTAGCCCTGGAAATGGCGCTTGTATTCTTTCACGGGCTCCAGCACTTCGGCCAGCGTGCGCAGCGGGGCCACGTTGGCGCTGCCGGCCAGCTGCTTCAGCAGCCGGTCGGGCACGATGCGGTGGCGCAGGCCCAGCGTTTCCAGCTCGGCCGATACGGCGGGCAGGCGGCGGTACATCTCGGCCACGCCTTGGGTAGCGGCCTGCGGCGACCACAGCCGCTCAGCCACCGCCGCGGCCCGCGGCCAGATGCGCGAGTCCAGCACCGTGGAATCGGCAAACTCGGCCCACATGGCGGCCTCGCCGCCCAGCACCAGCTTCTGCTCGGCGGGCGTGAGGGGCGTGTCGGGCGGCAAAGGGTCAGTGGTGTAGGAGCTGGCGGCGCTAAGATTCAAGTCCAGATAATAACCGCTGGAGAGTAGCACGGGGTGGCCCAGCTTGGCCGCGTCGTTTAGCCCTTTTTTGCCGCGCCAGCTTTGAATGACGGTTTCCTTGGGCAGGTCCGGCCCCAGAATCTCGTCCCAGCCTATCATCGTTTTGCCGCGCTTTTGCAGCAGGGCCAGCACCCGGCGGTTGAAATAGGTTTGGAGCTGGTGCTTGTCCACGGTTTTGCCGTCGGCTTTCACCATGTTATTGGCCTGCATGTAGGCCACAATGCGGGGCGTGCGGCGCCAGTTGCGCCCGTCGTTCTCGTCGCCGCCGGCGTGAAAATACGGGTCCGGAAACAGCGCCGTCATCTCCGTAAACAGCGAGTCCAGGAACGTGTAGGTGCTTTCGCGCGTGGGGTCGATGGCCACGTTGGTGGTGCGCCACGAGGTGTAGGGTGCGTAGGTCGAGTCGTTGGATTTCAGGCGTGGGTAGGCCACAATCCAGCTGGTGGTGTGGCTGGGCATGTCGAACTCCGGCACCACCCGAATGCCGCGCGCCGCCGCATAGGCCAGCACTTCCTGCACCTCGGCTTGGGTGTAGTAGAGGCCGTCGGTGCTGCCCACCGTGTGCAGGCGCGGAAATACTTTGCTCTCGATGCGAAAGCCCTGGTCGTCGGTCAGGTGCCAGTGCAGCACGTTCAGCTTCACGGCCGCCATGCCGTCGAGGTTGCGCTTGATGACGGCCACGGGCATGAAGTGCCGGGCCGCGTCAATCAGCAGCCCGCGCCAGGCAAAGCGCGGCTGGTCCTGAATGTCGACTTCGGGCAGGTAGCGCTGCTTTTTCTCCAGCACGGGCAGCTGCTCCAGCGTGGCCAGCGCCCGCAGCACGCCCAGGCTGGTAGGGGCGTCGATGCTCACGCCCATGGGCGTCACGCGCAGGCTGTAGCGTTCCTCGTCGAACTTCTCGGGCTGGCCCACACGGCCGTAGCGGATTTGCAGCACCGGGCCCGTGGCGGGCTCGGCCGGCCCCTGCAGGCGGGTGAGCAAGCGGCGCACGGCCGGTCGCACGGCCGGGTCGGGCGAGGCGTCCAGCTGCAGCTTCAGCGGCTTGCTGAGGCTGAGGCGGCCTTTGCCCCAGTGCACGTCGGCAGGCAGGGGCATCAGCGCCGCCGGAGCTTGCGCCATTCCCAACTGCGCCGCCAGCATAAACGCCGCCAGCAGCCAAGCTCCCTTTTTTGTCAATATATCGGCCTTCCGCATCATGTTTCGTTAGCAAGTGTCTTCGGCGCAGCCTACAAATACGCGTCCACAACTGAAGGACCGCGAAGCCAAACCCGCTTTAACTTGAGCCAACCCAGGGGCTATATCAGTCCCCTGGCCTTGAACTCCAGGTACTTGTTGATGGTGTTTACCGTCAAATCCTTCGGCGCGGTCAGCAAGGAATAAATGCCGTAGCGCTGCAATTCGAGCACAATTTGCCGCTTTTCCTGGGCAAATTTCTCGGCGATGGTTTGGTTGTAGACGTCCTCCGTCGTCGTGGCCGGCGCGTCGAGGTAGGCGCGCAGCTCCGTGTTCTCGAAGAACACCACCAGCAGCAGGTGGTCTTTCGAGAGGCGCCGCAGGTAGGGCAGCTGGCGCTGCATGCCGTGCAGCGTTTCGAAGTTGGTGAACAGAATGAGCAGGCTGCGCTGCTTCACGTGGGCGCGCACCGTGGCGTAGAGCAACTCGAAATCGGTTTCCAGGTACTTGGTTTTCTGGCGGTACAGAATTTCGAGCAGCTTCAGCAGGTGGCCGGGGCGGCGGTCGGCCGCCAGCGTGGCGCCGGGCCGGTTCGAGAACGTGACGAGGCCGGCTTTGTCGTGCTTGAGCAGGGCAATGTTGCTCACCACCAGCGTGGCGTTGATGGCGTAGTCGAGCAGGCTCAGGCCGTCAAACGGCATGCGCATCACGCGGCCTTTGTCGATGAGGCAATACACCTGCTGGGCGCGTTCGTCCTGGAAGTGGTTCACCACCAGCGCGTCGTCGGCGCCGGTGCCGGCGCGGCGGGCCGTGGCCTGCCAGTTGATGCTGCGCGGGTCGTCGCCGGGCACGTAGGGCCGGATTTGCTCAAACTCCATGCTGTGGCCCACCCGCCGCACGCGCTTCACGCCCACTTCGGTGAGGCGGTTGTGGATGGCCAGCAGCTCGTACTGCCGCATCTGCAGAAACGACGGATACACCGGCACCGTGCGGCCCTGCTCGTAGCGGAAGCGCCGCCGCACCAGCCCCAGCGGCGAGGCCGCGTAAATGTTCAGCGCCCCGAACCCGTACTCGCCGCGCTTCACGGGCCGCAGCTGGTAGTTGATAATTTGGGTTTCGCCCGGCTGCACCGCCACCCGAAACAGCACGTCGCGCCGCTGAAACTGGTGCGGAATCTCGTCAATCGTTTCGGTCTGAATGGGGAAGCGGTAGCGGTTTTCGAGGTAAATCTGCACGTCGTTTTCCGAGCCGTTGGCCAGCTTGTCGCCCATCACGCGCCGCCCAAACACGGGCACGACTTTGTTCTTCGCCGGCGCAAACAGCAGCAGCGCATCGAGCAGCACCAGCACCCCGAACACGCCCAGCGCAATCTGCATCGGCCCCAGCAGCCAGGGCAGGAAAAAGGCCACCACAAAGCCCACCGCCAGCGCGGCGACTACCAGAAAAAAGCGCGGCGTCAAAAAGATGTTCATGGTTTTCGCAGTTCGTCCCGGACGTCCATCAAGGCAAATCCCAGTAGGTTGGGGCCCTGCCAGCGGGCGGGGTCTTCGGCATCCGGCGCATCGGCCGCCAGGCCAATGCCCCAAATGGTGTCAACCGGGCTGGCTTCTACCAGAATCCGGTCGTTGGTGGCAAGCAGGAATTGCTTCAAATCGGGGTGCTGACTGAATTTGTGGAGGTTGCCGGTTTTGACGATTTCGACCTTATGCGCCTCCCAGGCAGCCGGCTCGAAATGGCGAATTTCCCGCCCCAACTTCTTGGCCTCGGCCGGGCTGGGGGCCGCCAGAATGCGCGCCAGTGCTTCTTCATCAGCAAATAGGCGGGCTTTCTCGGCCATCATCCAGTGTTCGGTGGAGCGGTAGGTGATGCCGGCCACCACAAAATCGACCAGCCACCACTGGCTGAAGCACGACTTGGTGATGCTGCCGTCGCGGCTGGGCTGGTTGCCCCAGAAAAACAGGTACTTCACGCGGCGTCCCTGCGCAAGCTGGTCGAGCAGCCAAAGGGTGGAGTAGGGCATGAATGGAGGGCTGTAGAGACGCATAATTGCGTCTCGGCGTCGTTAATGCTGGGCAGTTTCGGTCGTTCAATGCAGAGACGCAATTATGCGTCTCTACCGCGGCACTTCAATCTGCTGCATAATCTGCTTCACCACGTCATCCGGCGTGCCGCCTTCCATCTCGCGCTCGGGCGTGAGCATGATGCGGTGGCGCAGCACGCTGGGCGCCAGAAACTGCACGTCTTCGGGCGTCACGAAGTCGCGGCCGCGCAGGGCGGCCAGGGCTTTGGCGCCGTTCAGCAGGGCCAGCGAGGCCCGGGGCGAAGCACCCAGGTAGAGGGATTTGTGGGCCCGCGTCTGGCCCACCAGCTTGGCGATGTACTCGAGAATGTTGGCTTCTACGCGCTGCTGGCTCACTTGCTGGCGCAGAGCGGCCAGGTCCGTGGCGCTGAGGATGGGCCGCACGGCTTCCAGGTTGGTGCTGCCCAGGCCGGCATGGTGGCCCGTGAGAATCTGCACTTCCTCGGCCAGGGTGGGGTAGCCCACGTGCAGCTTGAAGAGGAAACGGTCGAGCTGGGCTTCGGGCAGGCGGTAGGTGCCTTCCTGCTCGATGGGGTTTTGGGTGGCCAGCACCAGGAAGGGCTCGGTCATGGGGTAGGTGGTGCCGTCCTGGGTCACGGTGCGCTCCTCCATCACCTCAAACAACGCCGACTGGGTCTTGGCCGGCGCGCGGTTGATTTCGTCAATCAAGACCACGCTGGCGAAAATGGGGCCGCGCCGAAACTCAAAATCAGCCTTGTTCTGCCGGAAAACCGACGTGCCCAGCACGTCCGACGGCATCAAATCGGGCGTGAACTGAATGCGGCTGAACGGCACTTCCAAGGTGCGAGCCAGTAGCTTGGCCATGAGGGTTTTGGCTACGCCGGGCACGCCTTCCAGCAGCACGTGCCCATCGGCCAGGATGGCGGTGAGCAGCAGCTCCAGCAGCTCCGCCTGCCCCACAATGATTTTGCCGATTTCCGTCCGGATGGCGTCGGTTTGGGCCGCGAGGCGGGCAAAGTCGGTGCGCGGGGCAAAAGCGGCTTCGGCAGCCACCGGCGCTTCCACCGGCGCTTCAGCCTCCACCAGCGCTGCTACCGCACCGTCGGGGCTGCCGGTTGGAGGGGCGCTTGGTGTGGCATCGGTAGCGGGCACGTGCGCCGCGAAGTCGGGGCCGGTGGTGGCAGGGGAGACGTCAGGGTTTTCGTTTTCGATATCCATATATTGGGGCCCGGTTCAGGGTGCGGTCGGGTAAGCGAGAGTGAGAATTGGCGGCTTACAGCGGGTAAATGGTTGGCTTAAAGCTGATTCGGGAGCAGGGGTTGGGATAGTGCAATTTCATCAAAATGCCCTTTCCCGGCACAGCGCAAAAACGTGTTTTATCGGCCCGCTTCTCGTCGGAAGTCACCAAGCGCCTTGCTTAGCTGCAGCAGTTGTTGGTCGGTCATTTGGGGGGCGGTACGGGCAAAGTTCACGAGGCGCAGCAGTTCATCGACGCGGCTTTGGCTCAGGCCTGACTTCTGGCTGAGGCGTTGGCGGAATTCGGCATCGGCGAAGTCCGGCGCGTTTTCCTGGAAGTGGGTGCGCAGGTAGTCCAGGAACAGCGCCACCTTTTTCTCCGCAATCAGGGCGTGGTTGCTGCCCTGGCGGTAGAGGCTGGCCACCGTGCGCGTGAAGAGCAACGTGGTGTTGGGCAAGGGCTTGAGGGTGGGAATGATGCGCTGCCGGCGCCGGGCGGCCACCAGCACAAACAGCAGCCCGCCAAACAGGCAGAGGTAGTAGGCCCACTGCAGCGCCGCGTGCGCAAACACCACGCGCAGCAGCGACTGCTCGCCCTCGGGGCCCTGCTTCTGGTACTCGTCCCACCAGGTGCGGCGGGCGGGCAGGTAGGCCAGCGCCGCCGCGGCAAACGCGGCAGTGCGGGGCCGCAGCACGTAGTAGTTGGCAAAAGCCGCGGGCGCCGTGCACAGGTACACGTGGCCCCGGCCGTAGTCGAGCCGGATGAACACGGCCCGGCCTTTGGCGTCGGTGGCCAGGGTGCGCCCCGCGCGGCCCGAGTCTACTGCAAAATGCTGTTCCACGCTGGTGCCCGGCAACCGGATGCCGGCCCGGGCCAACGCCGGATTGGTGAAGCGCAGGTCGGCCGAATCGATGGAGAAAATGCCTTTGTAGTCCTTGCTCGACGTGAGGGCCAGCTCCCGGGTGCGAAAGCCCAGGCTGTCGCGCAACACGCCGCGCCCGCTGCCGAAGTCTTTGGCCGCGATGAAAACGTCGTTGCCGCGCGCCACAAACTGCAGCAGGGCCCGGGCATCGAGCCGGCTCAGGTCAAATTCCTGGTTGACGAAAAGGTAGTTGGCCTGCCCCGCTTTGAGCGGAATGGGCTCATTTGCCTCCTCTTCTTCGTCATCCTCCGCGTATTCTGCCTCGTCATCCTCGTCATCCTCGTCGGAGCTGGCCGTAGAGTCGGCCTCGGCTGTAGCCGTCGTATCGGTTTCGGCGGCGGCCGTGGCGGTGCTGTCGGGGGCATCGGTGGCAGCTGTCGAGTCGGCGGCCTGGGCTTCTGCTGCGGTGCTATCTGTTTCGACGACAGTCTCTTCTACTAACTGGCGCGCGCCGTATTGAGGGGCCGTATCGTCGAGCTTGATGCCGGTGAGCTGGCTGTACACCGGCAGGCGTACGGTTTCGACGGAATCGGTGCCCAGCAGGCGCGGCAGCTGGTCGAACAGCACGTAAGTGCCGAAGGGAATTTTATCCTTATTGGCGTAGGTGGGGCGCCAGTCCAGTGGCTTGGGGCGGTTGTATTCCAGCGTTACGTAGCCCGCGAACAGCAGCGCCACCCCCAGCAAATACAAGCGAAACGTAGTGAGCTGCGGCATTAGTCGGCGAAGGCATTAGGGGCGGGCACGGCGGCGCGGGAATTGCCCGCCAGCCGGGTACTCACGGCGCGCTGGGTGGCCCGGGCCTGCTGGTAGAGGGCCGCGTTGAGGGGCAGGTCGCCGTACCACACGTACTCGAACTCGCGGGTGGCGGCCCGGAAAGCGTCGCGCAGCGGCCCGGCGGGCAGCTCCAGCAGGTAGGCGTGGTTGGTTTTGTCGGGCTGCCACTGAATGAGGCCGCCATCCGTCAGGTGCTTCAGCACCTCGAGGTAGCCCAGGCGAATGGCCAGGCGGAAGTTGCCGGCCGCCTCGGCCTCGGCAATGCGGGTGCGGAAATCGACTTCGTGAATGTTCTCGGCGCCGGTGTCGTAGGCCAGCTGCCCGCGCCGGCCCGAGCGCCCGAAGGCGGCCGTCACGTCCACTTCCAGCAGCTTGAGCACGGCATACACCAGCGCCACCAGAATGGCCGCATACACGCCGTACTTCCACGTGACGCGGCCGGTGGGGGTGCGCAGCATACTGCCCAGCCACCGCCAGATGCGGGCCCAGAAGGCGTCCCAGACGCTGGTGCTTTGGTCGGGCTCCACGTAGCGGAAGTCGCGCTGGCTGGCCAGCTCGCGCAGGCGGGCTGCGTCGTAGCGGCGCGCAGGCAGGCGGGTGGTGCGGTCGGCGGGCAGGGGATTTGCCGCGGGTTTCGGCCGCTCGCCAGCGGGCTTTTCGGCCGCCGGGGCGGGTTTGGCCCAGCCCGGACTGGCCGCGCCGCCGGCCAGGCACAGGGCCAGCAGCGTGCGCCGGCTCCAGCGGCCGCCGCGGTGGAGCCGAAGTTTACCCAAGTATCTGAGCACGCGCAAAGTCAACAACCAGTCTGATTTATTCTTGAGATTTCCACCAAAGCTACACCGCGGCCCGAAGCCGGCGGGTGGGCTAGTATTCGCCTTCCTCGTCGGGGCGGTAAGCGGCGTTGCTCACGCGCGGCGCCGAGGCCTGGCCCAGCGTATTCAGCAGTTGGCGCAGGCCCACGCCTTCGCGGCGCTCCACCAGGTTGAAGTACTGAAACAGCATGGCCACCAGCGGCAGCACCGCCGTAAAAATCCAGCCCAGGGCGTAAATCGCCATCGCGGCAATGCTCAGCACGTTGGAGTCGTCGACCTTCCAGTGCAGGAGGACCTTGGCCGCCATCAGCGCGTAGAAAGGAATGATAAACAAGTAGTTCATGACGCCCGTGATGAACGTGATTATCAGGTACAGGCCCAGCGTCGACCACCATTTGCCCTGAATGAGGTAGAACGAGCGGCGAAACGCGGCCACCACGCCGCCGTCTTCCATCCACAGCGCCGGGAAATACAGCGACAGGCACACCATCACCCACAGCAGCGCCGGAAACACCAGCACCACAAAGCCGGGCCCCGCCAGCGCCAGCGCCCCACTCAAAATGCCGAACCCCAGGCCCAGTATGATGAAGAGCAACAGCCAGGCCCCCACCACGCTGCCCAGGCGGCCCCGCACAAAGCGCCACACCGCACGAGGCGCCACCGGCTCGTCGGGCGGCGTGTTCATGCGCACGCGCACAAAGCCGTACACCGTGCTCGACAGCAGCAGGAACGCCGCCAGAAAGCCGGCCGCCGCCAGGCAGCCGCCAAGAATGGAGGAGCTGGTTAGGAAGGCGTTGGCCGTGCCGAAGCTTTCGGTCACGCGGCTCGTGCGGCCGCTCGGAAAGCGCCCGCCCACGCCGGGCACCATGCTCAGGAAATTGCCCATCAGCAGGCCCATGCCGATGCCGCCGAGCAGGGCCGCCGGCAGCACGAAGTAAGCCAGGCACTTGAGCAAGGGCCGAAACTGCGACGTCACGAACTCGAAGGTGGCGCCGACTTTGGCCCCAAAATCCCGCTCCCGCCGGTAGTCGGCTTCGCGGGTAAAACGTTGTGCAACTGGCATGGTGGCAGGGGAGGGCTAGGCCGGATTCGGAGGAAGGAAAGTCGAAAGATGAGAAATAAAACGAGCTATCGGGCCTCTGCTGCGGCGGCTTCGAGCCGGCGGCGCAGCTGGCGCGGGTACCACACGAAGTACCACGCAATGAAGGCCGCCGAGCTGCCAATGATGGCGAGGCTGGCCGCCACCGGCATCTCGGTGTGGCGGGTCACGAAGCCTTCCAGAAAACCGGCCACCACGAAGATGGGCACCAGCCCGATGGCCATCTTAAGGCCGTCGCGCGCGGCCAGCCGGAAGGCCTCGCTGCGGCTGAACGTGCCCGGAAACAATAGGCCCCGCGCCATCACGAAGCCGGCGGCCCCGGCCACCACCACCGCCGAAATCTCCAGAGTGCCGTGTATCCAGATGGTGAGCACCGACGCCTTGAGCACGTGGTAGTGGTAGAAGAAGTATTGGAACGAGCCCAGCATGATGCCCGTGCGAAACATCTGCACCAGCGTGCCGATGCCCAGCGTGGCGCCCAGCACGTAAATGCTCAGGGCCACGTACACGTTGTTGGCGGTGATGCCGAGGAACATCAGCGTTTCGCCTTCCTGCTTGTACACGGCCATGGGGTCGCCCCGGCGGATGTACTCAATGGTCTGGTTCACGTAGGCGTCGCCCATCACCACGCGCACAAACGAGTCGTCGTGGGCCGCCGAGAGGGCGCCCAGCGCCGTGAACACCACGAACAGGAGCGCCGTGAAAGCCAGCGTGCGGTGGTGCCGCGCCACCACCAGGGGCAGCTCCACGGCCCAGAACTGGGCGAAGCGGCCGCTGCTCTGGCGCTTGTTGGCATACAGGCGCTGGTGCAGCTTGCCGGCCAGGCCGTTGAGGTAGGCCGTGGTGGGCGAGGCGGGGTAGAAGGTCTGGGCGTAGGCCAAGTCGTCGGTGAGGGCCACGAAGCGGGCGGCCAACTCGTCGGGGCCGGCGGGCGGCTGCTTTTCGTACTGCTGCCAGCGCTCCTGGTTCTGGCGCAAAAAAACGGCTTCTCGCATGGCTCGGAATTGAAGGGCTTAAAGATAGGAAGCCAGGGGCAGCCAACCGCGCCCTTGCGGCGGCCCGCGGCTAGGTTTTGCCCGGCGCGGGTTTTGCCGTTTCTTCGTCGCAAATAACCCTTTCCGCCATGGCCAGCATCCGCGTACAAACCGCCCAAAACGTTTCGCTCGAATACGAAGTCGCCAGCCTCGGCGACCGCATCGTGGCCGCCATTCTCGACAACCTCATCCTCGGCGCCTGGGTGGCGGCGCTGGCGGTTTTGTTTGCAATGGGCAAGCTCAATTCCACGGCCTCCATGGTGACGCTGGGCGTGCTGGCCGGCGTGCCTTACGTGTTTTACCACCTGGCCTGCGAGGTGTTTTTCAATGGCCAAAGCATTGGCAAGAAAGCCCGCGACATTCGCGTGATGCGCCTCGACGGCACGGCGCCCAGCCTCGGCGACTACCTGCTGCGCTGGCTGCTGCGCATCGTCGATACCGGCTTAATGGGCGGGCTGGTGGCCATCATCACCATCGCGGCCAACGGGCGCGGGCAGCGCCTCGGCGACCTGGCCGCCGGCACCACCGTGGTGAAGGTGCGCCCGCAGGCCAGCTCTGCGCTGGCCCCCACCCTGAGCAGCGTGGCTGGCTACCAGCCGGTGTTTCCGCAGGCCGCCCTGCTCGCCGACCACGACGTGGCCCTGATTCGGCAGCTGGCCAACCAAGCCAGCGCCCGCAACAACTACGAGCTGCTGAATGAGCTGGCCAACAAGGTGAAGGAGATTACCGGCATCCAAACCGATTTGCAGGACGTTCCCTTTCTGCAAACCGTGCTGCGCGACCACGCCCACCTGGCCCATCAGTAGCCGCCGTCGGAATATTAGGCTCTAGCCTTCAACGCAAAAGCGGCTGGCCCCGAGTGGGACCAGCCGCTTTTTTGTCGACTGCAAAGCGCCGAATGAGGGCTTAGTTGCGGGTCATGAGCTTGTTGGTGGCCAGCTCCGAGGCGGGGATGGGCCACACGTAGAGCACGTCGGAGGGATTGACGGCCGACACCGAACCCTTGCCCGGGATGGGGGCGTTGAGGCGCATGATGTCGATGTTGCGCAGGCCCTCGCCCAGGAACTCGATGCGGCGCTCCAGCAGCAGGGCGTCGAGCATGTCGGCGGCCGTGGCAAAGGAGGCATACGCCCCGGTGGGGTTCGAGCGGGTGCGCACCGCGTTCAGCAACTGTAGCGCCTGCGCGTCGACAGCGTTGGCGGCGCGCACTTTGGCTTCGGCTAGGTTCAGCATCACCTCGGCGTAACGAATGACGGGGGCCTTGTCGATGTAAGGCGTGCTGGTGTTGGTGCCGGTGGGGTACTTTTTCAGGAACGACTCCGAGCCCACAATCTGCACGAAATTGGTGCGGCGGGCATCGGTGGCGGCAAACGCCGGGCTGGCCAGAATGCTGCCCGCGGCGGTATTAAGGCCGTACTCGCCGTTGCCGCCGTTGGCGGCGCCGGGGGGCAGGAAATAGTAGGCCAGCTGGTTTTGGGTGCCCGGTCCGTCGGCCACGGTGAAAGGGAAAGACAAAATGCTTTCCGTAGTTTCCTGGGTGCCGGTAAACACGGCGGCCACCGAGGCGTTGAGGGCGTTGGGCACGCCGGAGGGCGCCGCATAGGGCGCGGCGGCGGGCACCAGCTTGTTGGCTTCCCGAATCACGTCGGCGTAGCGGCCCATGCTCAGGTACACCCGCGTTTTGAGGGCGATGGCCGTGTTGCGGTGAGCCCGCGTCACGTTCAGGGTAGTGGCCGAGGTGCCGTAGGTCAGCGGCAGGCTGGTTTCGGCAAAGTCCAGGTCGGCCAGAATCTGCGTGTACACGTCGGCCACCGAGCTGCGCGCCAGGTCGTTGCCGGTGTCGTCGATTTCGGCGCGCAGGCGCAGGGGCAGGCCCGGCTTGCTGCCGTTGCCGTCGGCGTAGGGCCGGGCATACAGCTGCAGCAGCGAGTAGTAGCACAAGGCGCGCAGCAGGCGGGCTTCGCCGCGGTAGTTGTTGGCCTTGGTGACGTAGTCGGCCGGGAAAATGGGAGCGATGAATTTCGACGCATTCGCGTCGAGGCCAGCCAGAAACACGTTGATTTGGTTGATGGCGGCATAGCCCACGCCCCAGGTGTTGATGACGTCGTTCTGCGAGGTTTCGGTGAGCGTGTGGTTCCACACGGCCGTGCCGGTCACCAGGTTCGACGCGCGGTTGAGGAAGTCATTGGCCCGGATGTCGCCAAAAATCTGGTAGCGTCCGCCCAGAAAACGGCCGTCTTTCACGAAGCTGTACAAGCCGTTGGCCTGCAACTCGACGCGGGCAGGGGTATCAAATACCACTTTATCCGAGAACAAAGTAACGGGAACGGGGCTAAGCTTATCGGTTTGGCAGGACGAGAAGGCGCCCGCCGAGAGCAGGGCCGCGCACAGGGCCGCGGCCGCTTTGGTGTTGAGAAATTTCTTCATCGGAATAAAAGCGAATTAGAAGCCAATGTTGAAGCCCACGGTGTAGGTGCGGGCCTGGCCCACGGAGTTGCGGTCGACGCCCGCGCCGGTGTTGGCGCCGGCGGCCACCGTGCTGGTGCCGTTGCTCGAAATCTCGGGGTCGATGCCCGAGTACTTGGTGAACAGCAGCGCGTTCTGCACCTGCACGTAGAGGCGGGCGTTGGCCACGCCCAGGCGGGTCAGCAGCCCTTGGTCGAAGGAATAGCCCAGCGACACTTGGCGCAGGCGGGCAAAATCGCCTTTCTCCACGTTCGACGACATCACCAGGGCCGAGCCGTTCGACACGTTGTCGCCGTACACCACCCGGGGCCACTTGGCGTCGCGGTTGCTTTCGGTCCAGTGGTCGAGGATGTCGACTTCATTGTTCCAGAAGCGCTGGTCGTGCAGGCCCGACTTCGTGCCGTTGTAGATATAGTTGCCGCCCGAGAACTGCACAAACAGGCCCAGGTCGATGCCCTTGTAGCGGAACGTGTTGTCGAAGCCGCCGTACCAGGTAGGCAGCACCGGACCGAAGTATTCGCCGTCCTGCAACTGGGTGGGGGCAGAGGTGTTGGTGTTGGTGCCCTTGATGGTCCAGCCGGTCGAGCCCGCGCCGGTAGTGCCCTGGTGGTTGTATTCTACCACGGTGCCGTCGGCTTTCCGAATCATGCGGCGGCCGTTGTCGGGGTTCACGCCCAGCGAGCGCACGGCCAGGATTTCGCCCACCGAGTGGCCCACCTGCGTGTAATTGGAGGTTTCGAGGCCGCCCGTGGAGGTGCCAATGCGCTGGCCTTCGGTGGCCAGCGAGAGCACGCGGTTTTTGAGCGTGGTCACGTTGCCGCTCACCGTCCAGCTGAAGGCTTTGCCCTGCAGCACGTTGTAGCTCAAGTCTACTTCAATGCCCGTGTTGCGCATCGAGCCCACGTTGGCCTGAATGGAGTTGTTGGGAATGCCCTTGGACGGCGACTGCGGCACGTCCAGAATCAGGCCGTCCACCAGGTTTTCGTAGTAGGCGGCGTTGCCCCGCAGGCGGTCCTGGAAAAAGCCGAACGACACGCCGATGTCGGTTTTCTTGCTGGTTTCCCAGGTCAGGTTCTGGTTGCCGGCGTTGCCATAGTACAGCGTGGGGTTGGCGGCGTACAGGCCCGAAGTGTAGGTGGACAGGGCCACAAAGTCGCTGATGCCTTGGTTGTTGCCCACCATGCCGTAGCTGCCGGTCAGTTTCAGGGTGGAGAAGACGTTGGAGAACGAAGCGTTTTTCCAGAAGGCCTCCTCCGACACCACGTAGCCCAGCGAGGCGCCGTAGAAGTTGCCGTATTTCTTGGCAAACGCCGAGTAGCCGTCACGGCGCACGCTCGCGCTGGCCAGGTACTTGTGGTCGTAGTTGTAGTTCACGCGCCCGAAAAACGACACCAGGTAGTTGGTGCCCTGAAACTGGCCCGACGACGCGATGTTGGTGTAGTTGCCCTGGAAGGTGGTGAAAAAGTCGTCGGCCACGCCGGTGCGAGAGGCGCCCCAGCGCTGCACGTCGGTGTTCTGCTGCTCGTTGCCCACCAGCACCGAGAAGTTGTGCTTCTCGGCAAACGAGTGGTCGTACTGCAGCGTGTTCTGCCAGTTCCAGCGCTTGTTGGTGCGGAAGTAGTTGTCGGCTTGGCCGGTGGGCGTGAGCGAGCCCGGCAGCGAGGTGTAGAAGGCTTTGTCCTCGAAGCTCAAGTTGTTGAGGCCGTAGCTGGTGCGCAGGTTCAGGCCGCTGATGATTTCCCAGTCAGCATATACGCTGCCCTCAATCTGGCTGCCTTCGGAAGTAAAGTAGTTGTTTTTAATATCGACCACCGGGTTGATGAAGCCAATCACGAAGGGGGCGCCGTTGGTGGGGTTCAGGTTGGGGCCGGGCCCGATGCTGGTGCCGCTCACGTTGGGGCTGCCGTCGGGGTTGTAGGCGGCCAGGTTGGGCGGCAGCAGGATGGGCACGCGGCCCAGGCCTGCCGAGCCAAAGGCGTTGTCGCCCACCGAACCCGTGTTCGGCGAAGCGTTTTGCGTATTGGAATAGGCCACGCGCATGCCCACCGTAAAGTTTTTGTACAGCTTGTGGTCCACGTTCAGGCGGGCCGACAACCGCTTGAAGTCATTGTTCACAATCATGCCCTTCTGGTTGGTGTAGCCCACCGACGAGAAGAAGCTCGTCTTGTCGGTGCCGCCCGAGAAGTTGAGGTTGTGCGACTGCGAAAAGCCCGTGCGGTAGATGTAGTCGTACCAGCGCGTGTCGGCCGCGTTGCCGTTGGCATCGGCCAGCTTGAAGCCTTCCACGTTAGTGGCGGCCGCGCCAATGGCCCGCCGGTTGGCGTTGAGGTTGCGCACGGCTTCGTTTTTCACGTCCACGTACTGCTGGGCATTCAGCACGTCGTAGAGCCGCACCGGCTTCGACCAGCCGGCCCAGGTGTCGTACGACAAGTGGCTCTGGCCTTTGCGGCCTTTTTTGGTGGTGACGAGGATAACCCCACCGGCCGCCCGCGAGCCGTAGATGGCCGTGGCCGAGGCGTCCTTCAGCACTTCCATGCTCTCGATGTCGGCCGGGTTCAGGTTGCTCAGCGGGTTGTTGGGCACGCTGCCCAGGGCCGAGTTGTTGCCCGTGAAGGCCGGAACGCCGTCAATCACAATCAGCGGCGACGAGCTCAGGTTGATGGAGTTGACGCCGCGAATGCGAATAACGGGTGGGTTGTTCAGCACGCCGTTGGGTGTGGTGATGTTCACCCCCGGGGCCCGGCCCTGCAAGGCCTGGTCGAAGCTTTGGACCGGCGCAGTGGCAATCTCTTTGCCCGTGATGGTGGCCACGCTGCCCGTCAGGTCGCGGCGCGACTGCGTGCCGTAGCCCACCACTACCACCTCGCTCAGGTCTTTGGTGTCGGTGGCTAGGCGGATGTTGAACGACGACTGGCCGCCGATGGCTACTTCCTGCGTGGCGTAGCCCACGTAGGAAAACACCAGCGTGCTGGCCGAAGCCGGCGCCGCCACCGCGAACTTACCGTCGGCGTCGGTGGAAGTGCCCAGCTTGGTGCCCTTCACGAGCACGGTCACGCCCGGGATGGAGGCGCCGTCCGAGCCCACTACAGTGCCCGTCAAATTTCGGTCCTGAGCCCGCAGGTCGTGGCCCAGCAAGGCCAGGACAAACGCTAGAAAAAAAAGTAAAGGTTTTCTCATGAGTTTAGGAATGAAATGAAAAAATGGTGAGTTACTTAATGGGCGAATATAGAGATGAAGGCTTGTCAGTAGACAAGTCTGTTTGCAATTAAATTTTCAATCAGAAATCAAGCAAGCCAAGTTAATCCCACTAATATCGCAAATAAGGCCGAGATTTTGTAAAAGCAGGACAGTAAACCCGAAGTTGCTGAAATGTCACAATGAACCCATAAGTAGCGGCATCAGCCACCGCCGAACCATGCCAAATGCCGGCGCCGTGGACACAGCAAAAAGGGCGGCTTCCGTACGGAAGCCGCCCTTTTTGTGGGTGCGGTGCGTTGGTCCAGGTGCTTACCAGGGCACGGGCTGGCCCTGCCAGGTCACGAAGCTGCCGTTTTCTTCGGCGTGCAGCTGCTCGGCCAGGCGGATGATGCCGCGGGCCGAGTCGGCCGGCTCCTGGGTGGCGTGGTCGCCGCCCATTTCGGTGCGCATCCAGCCCGGGTCCACCAGCACCGAAATCAGGCCCAGGTGGCCGATTTCGGCGGCCAGGCTGCGCATGTACATGTTCAGGGCGGCCTTGCTGGCGCTGTAATGGTAGGGGTCGCCGGTGGCTTTCCACGTCAGGGAGCCCTGGCCCGAGGAGATGCTCAGGATGCGGCCCCGCTGGCCGGCGCGCAGCAGCGGCAGCAGCGCCTGCGCCACCAGCAGCGGCCCAATGGCGTTCACCTGCATGGTCTCGATGGCGTCGTCGTGGGTGAGTTGGCCCAGGCGCTGGTGGGCGTCGCCCGAGCCCGCGTGCGGGTACACGCCGGCGTTATTGATGAGCACGTCGAGGCCGCTGGTGCTGGCTTGCAGGGTTTGCACGGCCGCGGCAATGGAGTGGGCACTGGCCACGTCGAGGGGCAGCAGCACGAGGCGGTCGGCGTATTGCTGCTGCAGCTGCTTGAGCTCGGCGGCCTGGTCGGGGCGGCGGCTGGCGGCAAACACCTGGTCGCCGCGCTCCAAGTACTGGCGGGTAAGTTCGAGGCCCAGGCCCCGGTTGGCTCCGGTGATGAAAACGCGCATGATGAGGGGGGAGGTAAGGAAAAGCGGATGACGTTGGGGCTGCAGTTTACGCACAAAAGCCCGCACCCGGCACAGGGCCAGGCGCGGGCTTTGCGCAGATAGCGGCCCATATTTTACCGCGGAATCTGCACCACGCGGGTTTTCGAGAAGGTGTCGTGCCAGCCGGCGTTGCCCGACAGGAAGGAAAACGCGTCGAACGGAATCATGCGGCAGAGCGAGCGCAGAAAAATGGCCTTGGTGGTCAGTTCCGAGCCGTCTTCCATCACCACGCGGGTGCGGGTGAGGAGCTTGCCGATGGTGCGCCCGGTCGATACTTCCAACACGAAGTAGTACACAAACATCAGCCCAATGCCGACGAAGCTGCTAACCGGCCCCTTGATGTTGTCGAGCCATTCGACGTGCCCCGTGAGGCCCAGCACCACGCCCAGCGCCACGCCCAGCAGCAGGCAGCCGAAGTAAAAAGTGGCTACGTCAATCAGGTAGTTGCCGAAGCGCTGGCCGGTGCTGGCTTCCACCAGTGCCACGGGCTCGGCAGTGAATTCGGAAAAGGAGTAGTCTTGTTGCATGCAGGGATAAATGGAAAAGGTTAGGCTCGCAATATGGTAAAAAGTTTCTGTTTAGCAGTACGTTGAAGCGGCATCATAGCGGTTTCAACTGAGGCTTTTCGCCCGTGGTAAATGTTCCTGTTATATGCACAGCAGCACGTGCACTTTCCATTAAAAGAAAAGAGGCACCTGCTTAGCAGGTGCCTCTTTTTTGGATGCCAGGTTTTACGGATTACCCCGCCGCCACGGCCTTGCGGCGGCTGGCGCGCTGCAGGCGCTCGGTGCCCTGCTCCAGCAGCTCGTCGTCGCGCTCGGTCTTTTTCACGCTCCAGCTCAGCGAGTATAGGTCCTTGCGGCGGTCGCGCAGGTTGCGCACGGCGCCGCTGGTGTTCAGGTCCTTGAGCAAGTCGAGGTCGAGGTCGGCGATGAGCGTCATCTCCGTGTTCGGCGTGGCCTCGGCCACGATGGCGTCGTGCGGGAAGGCAAAGTCGGAGGGGCTGAACACAGCGCTCTGCGAATACTGAATGTCCATGTTCTCGACGCGCGGCAGGTTGCCCACCGAGCCGGTGATGGCCACGTAGCACTCGTTTTCGATGGCCCGGGCCTGGGCGCAGATGCGCACGCGCTGGTAGGCGTTCTTGGTGTCGGTCCAGAAGGGCACGAACAGGATTTTCACGCCCTCGTCGCTCAGCATGCGGGCCAGCTCCGGGAATTCCACGTCGTAGCACACCAGAATGCCGATTTTGCCAAAGTCCGTGTCGAAGCATTTGAGCTTGTCGCCGCCGCGCATGCCCCAGTAGCTGGCCTCGTCGGGCGTCACGTGCAGCTTGTATTGCTCGTCCACGGTGCCGTCGCGGCGGCAGAGATAGGCCACGTTGTGCAGCTTGCCGTCTTCGTACACCGGCATCGAACCGGCCACGATGTTGATGTTATAGCTCACGGCCAGCTCCATCATTTTCAGTTTGATGGGCTCGGTGAAGGCCGCCATGGCCCGGATGGCCACCGAGGGCGAGTCCTCGTTGGTGAGGGCCATGAGCGGGGCGTTGAAAAACTCCGGAAACATCACGCAGTCCGACTTATAGCCCGACACCGTGTCCACGAAGAACTCCATCTGCTGCAGCAGGTCTTCCAGGCTGCGGGTGGCGCGCATCTGCCACTGCACAATGCCGATGCGCACGTTGCTCTTGGTATTGCCGATGAGCTTTTCCTTCTCTTCATAATACACGTTAATCCACTCCAATAGCGTGGCAAACGCCTTGCTTTCAGAGTCGTATGGCAGGTAGCCGCGAATGATTTTGCGGACGTAAAACTCGTTGGAGAGCTGGAAGGTGAGGATGGGGTCGACCAACTCCTTGTTGCGCACCATCTCCACGTACTTGGCCGGGGTCATCTCGTTGGCGTAGGCGGCGTAGCCGGGAATGCGGCCGCCGGCCACCATGGCGCGCAGGTTCAGGTTTTCGCACAGCTCTTTGCGGGCGTCGTAGAGGCGGCGGCCCAGGCGCAGCGAGCGGTACTCGGGGTCCACAAACACGTCGACGCCGTAGAGGGTGTCGCCGTCGTCGTCGTGGGTGTCGAACTTGCCGTTGCCCGTTATTTTGGCATACGTGTGCTTGTCGCCGAACTTGCTGTAGTCCACGATGATGGCCAAGGCCGCCGCCACCAGGCGCCCGTTGTCCTCGATGCCAATCTGGCCTTCGGGAAACTTCCGGATGAGGGCCGCAAACTCGTCGGCGGCCCAGGCGCCCTCCATGTTGGAGTACACCTTGTCCATGATTTCCTTGATGGCCTTGAAATCGGAGCGGCGCAGGGTGCGCAACACCAGCTTGTGGGCCGGCACCGCGGTGGGCGTGAGGCGCTCGGCCACCGTGGCGGCGCTGGGAGTAGCTATTTTTTTGGCGTGGGCACCGCCAGGGACGGTTTTGCCGTTGGCGACGGGGGCCGAAGCGACCGATTTGCCATTAGAAGAAGTAGCCATAATTAGGTGAAGTCGAAAATGCGGGAAAAGCGGCCAGCGGGTGGCCCATCGGCCGAAAGCCAGCCGGCCGGTCCGGTAAAATTACCCCAGAAAAAACCCGTTGGCGGGGCAGCCAACGGGTAAGCAAACGAAAAAGCCAGCAAAACGGTGCGCCAGGCGCCAAACTTACTCCCGCACCACCCGCCGGGTGGCCGTGCCGCGGGCCGTGGTCACGGTGAGCAGGGCCACGCCGCGGAAGCTGCCAAACGCATCGGGCCCCAGCGTGAGCACCTCGCCGGGAGCCGCAACGTGGCGCCGGAACAGTTGCCGCCCCACCAAATCGGTGGCCGACACGGTGAGCGGCCCGCTGCCGGCCGGCAACGTGAGCGTGAGCGGCGTGCCGGCAGCCGAAGGGTTGGGGTAGGCGCTTAGCGCCGCGTCGGTGGCCGCGTCGCGGGTGGCCAGGCGAATGATGCGGCGGTAAATGTCGCGGTATTCCACGCCCGTGATGGTTTCCTGGCCGGCCAGCACGCGCGTGGTGATGGTGAGCAGCGGCACGTGCTGCGTCTTGGCCAGCCACTTGTACTCGCGGGTCACGGGCACGTCGAAGCCCTGGCTCACGCCGCCCACCGACACGCTGTCGTGGTCTTCGAGGCGCGTCACCACCCGCACCGTCTGGAAGGTGCCGAAGGGCGTGGTGAGCGTGCCCCAGGCATCGGGCTTGTTCACGCGCTTGCGCTTCTGGCTGAGGTAGCCCACCGTGGCCGTGGCCGCCGGCGTGGTGAAGTAGGAATTGCTGGAATCGGCCGGGCTGGCGAAGCTCAGCGGAAAGCGGTAAATAACGTCCTGCTGCGCCTGGCTGACGTAGGTGACGGGCACCGCCGTGCCGGCCAGCGACGCGCCGAAGCCCACCGAACGAAAGTCCTGCTGCACCACCGCGGCCGCCGTCAGGTTGTAAAACTGGTACGTATCGGTGATGGGCAGCAGGCCGCCGGCCGCCAGCGGCAGCTCCTGCGGCGAGGCCACCGTGGCCCGGTTCACGCCCCCAAACAGCGCCCCAAACGTGAGCTGGTAAAACGCCGAAGTGGCCGTGACCGTGCTGGCCGGCAGAAACGTCTCGACGCGCTGCGAGGTGGGCGTCAGAGCGGCGTAGTTCCAGGTTTGGTTGGCGCCGCGGCGCGAAAGGGGCGGCGCCGTCGCCGGTAGCACCGGGCTGGCCACGCTCAGCCGTAGCGAATCGACGCCGGTGGTGAGCGAGGGCATGTCGGTGCGGTCGATAATGGGCGACGTCTGGGCCAGGGCCGGGCCGGCCAGCAGCAGCAAAAAGGGTAGGAGTCGGCGCATAGAGTCGGGTAAATGGGTGGCTACGAAGATACATCCTCCACACCCGCAAACCGCTATGTTTCGCCCCGGTATTTACACGCCCTGCATTTCGGGCACGTCGCCTTCGGGCACCACCAGCTTGCCGGCCGTGGCGGCTTGTATCTGCTCCACGCTCACGCCGCGGGCGCGCTCGCGCAGCACAAAGCCGTCGGGCGTCACGTCGAGCACGGCCAGCTCGGTCACGATTTTCTTCACGCAG
Organism: Hymenobacter armeniacus; assembly: GCF_014699055.1. GTDB lineage: Bacteria > Bacteroidota > Bacteroidia > Cytophagales > Hymenobacteraceae > Hymenobacter > Hymenobacter armeniacus. Next base: position 189,216 of record NZ_JACXAC010000006.1, on the reverse strand, counting down.
CGCAGGCCCGTGATGGGCAGCGTGCAGTCGGTCAGGAGCTTGCTGCTGCCGTCCTTGGCCACGTGCTGCATGGCCACGATGATGTTTTTGGCCGAAGCCACCAGGTCCATGGCGCCGCCCATGCCTTTCACCATCTTGCCCGGAATCTTCCAGTTGGCGATGTCGCCGCGCTCCGAAACTTCCATGGCCCCGAGAATGGTCAGGTCCACGTGCTCGCCGCGAATCATGCCGAACGAATCGGCCGAGGAGAAAATGCTGGAGCCGGGCAGCGTGGTCACCGTCTGCTTGCCGGCGTTGATGAGGTCGGGGTCGACCTGGTCTTCCGTCGGGAAGGGGCCCATGCCGAGCAGGCCGTTTTCCGACTGCAGCTCCACGTTGATGCCGGCCGGTATGTAGTTGGCCACCAGCGTGGGAATGCCGATGCCGAGGTTAACGTACGAACCGTCTTTTACTTCCTGGGCGATGCGCCGGGCGATGCCGTGTTTGTCGAGCATGATGGGGATGAATGGGGTGGGAATGAGCTGAAAAAGGCCGTTGTGTAGCGCGCCGCGCAGCACGACGGTGCGTTATTTAGAGCCGGCAACAAATGACTGATAAACCGCCGTCTTGAACTTGCCGGCCAAGTCGCGAGCCGTGCCGCTGGGGTATTTCTGGGTGTAGATGAGGGCCACCAGTTTGGCTTTGGGGTCGACCCAATACGTGGTGCCGAAAATGCCGCCCCATTCATACGAGCCCTCCGACAGCCCGACCGGCTGCTTGGCGGCGCTCTCGGCCGTGACGATGCTAAAGCCCAAGCCGAACTTGTTGCCGCCCTGGCTCACGTCGCCCATCTGGTTCTGCGTTATCAGGGCCACGGTGGCGGGCTTCAGCAGCTGCCGGCCGTTGTAGCGGCCGTTGTCCAGCAGCATTTGCAGGAAGTGGGCGTAATCGTCGATGGTCGACGACAAACCCGCGCCGCCCGAGAAGTAGGTGCCGGCCGCCTTGGGGTAGTCCGGAATCATGCCGTCGCGCGGGCCCATGTACGCGGTTTGCTGGTTGGCATCCTCGGTGTAGAGCCGGGCCAGCCGGGCCGGCCGGTCGGCGGGCAGGTAAAACCAGGTGTCCTTCATGCCCAGCGGCTCAAAGAGGCGGGCGCGCAGGTACCGGTCCAGCGGCTGGCCCGAAAGCACCTCAACCAGCCGGCCCAGCACGTCCACGCTCAGCCCGTAGGTGAACCGCTCGCCCGGCTGGTGCATGAGCGGCAAGGCCCCCAGCGCGTCCATCGACTTGGCCAAAGACCCCGCCGGCGTGCCAATGCCGCTCGGAATGTGCGCTTTGGCGTAAATGCCCCGCGCCTCCTTGCTTCCAATAATGGGGTAGCCGATGCCCGAAGTGTGCGTGAACAGCTGCCGGATGGTGATTTCGCTCTTGGCCGGCACGGTGGTGTAGGTGCTGTCTTTTTCGTTGAAAGACGCCAGCACCTTCGGGTTTTTGAACGCCGGCAGGTACTTCGAGATGGGGTCGTCGAGTTGGAACTTGCCTTCGTCGTAGAGCAGCATCAGCCCAATGCTGGTGATGGCCTTGGTTTGGGAAGCAATGCGCACAATGGCGTCGGTGCGCAGCGGGGTTTGGGCCGCCACGTCATCGAGGCCCACGGCCTTGCGGTACAGCACCTTGCCGTCGCGCATCACCAGGGCAATGGCGCCGGGCACGCGGTTGGCGGCTGTGTATTCCTGCAGCAGCTGGTCGATGAGCTGGGCCTCGGCGGGGTCGACGGTGGCCGGGGCCGCGGCGGGCAGGGCCGTGGCGGCTGCGGCCTTGTGGGCCAGGGCTTTCCGGGCGGGCGCCGCCACCTGGGCCACGGCGCCGTAGCCGCTCAGCAGCAGAAGCAGCGCGAGGGAATGTTTGCGGAAGGTCATAAAGAGGAAGAAGCCAGCGAGTGGTTTAAGGCGTAGAAAAGGAGCGGGGGTCCCGGCGGGCGGCCAGGCGCCGCAATTGAAACCACTGGGCAATGCGCACCCCCAGCAGCAAGGTGAGCAAGCCCGGAATCAGCAGCAATAGTACCCACGTATTGGTTTCGTTGTAGGACGTATGGGTGCGGTTGGCCAGGTTCACCATGAAATCGGTGCAGTACCAAAACGCAACGTGCACGCAGCGGGCACCCCAGGTCAGCAGCTTATCCACGGCGCAGGGTTTTGAGTTGCCGAATCAGCACCGCGTTGCGCAGGGCCCCGTAGGTGAGGCCCACCAGCAACAGCGGCACCAACACCAGGTAAAAACCAATATTAGCCGCCGCGTACCACGCCCGGCCGCCGCTCATCAGCCCCCGAATGGTGGCCGCAAACAGCGGCCGCAGCCGGAAATAGGCCGGGCTGTTGGCCGGCGTGGCGTGCGGGCAGCCGTGCGTTTCGCAGTAGCGCGAGCAGCGGTTGGCCAGCCGGGCAGTGGTGGGCGGCGGGCTGGTTTCGTTCACGTACACTCCCAGCGCCACCGGCACCAGCGTCAGCAACGACACCAGCAGCATCAGAAGCAAACGGGTGCGCAGCGCAACGTGCATACAATCAGCCAGAAGGGTTTGCCTTACACCGCGGCCCGCACCGTGCGCTGCTCAATGCGCTTCTCGTACCGCTCGCCCTGGTAGATGCGCTGCACGAAGATGCCCGGCGTGTGAATCTGGTTGGGGTCGAGCTCGCCGGCGGGCACCAGCTCCTCCACTTCGGCCACCGTGATTTTGCCGGCCGTGGCCATCATGGGGTTGAAGTTGCGGGCCGTGCCTTTGTAGACGAGGTTGCCGGCCGTGTCGCCCTTCCAGGCTTTCACGAAGGCAAAGTCGGCGTGCAGCGCGGTTTCGAGCAGGTACATCTTGCCGTTGAACTCGCGGCTTTCTTTGCCTTCGCCCACCTCCGTGCCGTAGCCGGCCGGCGTGTAGAAGGCCGGAATGCCCGCGCCGCCGGCCCGGCAGCGCTCGGCCAGCGTGCCTTGCGGAATCAGCTCCACTTCCAGCTCGCCGCTCAGCAGCTGGCGCTCAAACTCGGCGTTCTCGCCCACATAGCTCGAAATCATCTTGCGTACCTGCTTGGTTTGCAGCAGCAGGCCGATGCCAAAATCGTCGACGCCGGCGTTGTTCGAGATGCAGGTCAGGTTTGTCACGCCGAGGCGCAGAATTTCCTGAATCGAGTTTTCGGGTATGCCGCAGAGGCCGAAGCCGCCAAGCATCAGCGTCATGCCATCGGCCAGGCCCTGGAGGGCTTCCCGGGCGTTCGGAACGGTTTTGTTTATCATCGGGTGGGTGAGGAAGGCGAGGCCGCCGGAGCCGGCGGCAGGTAATTGACGGGTAAAAATTCACCCATTTTTTCGAACCCCCAGTATTCGTCGGTGAATACGGCCAGCGGGTTCGTCAATTGGCCGTTGGGCTGAATCTCGATTTCGGGCACCATCAGCACCAGCTGCGATACCTGCCGGTCGCTCGGCGGCAAGGGCGCGTTGGTGGGCAGGGTGGTCCTGATTTGGTAGAGTGGGTCGGGCCCTTCGCGCAGGTAGCTCACCTGCAGGTTGTCAACAAACCGCAGGGAAACCCGCTGTCCATCAGCCGAAACCCGGCGCAGGCTGTCAATTGGCCGGGGCTTGGTGTAGAGCATCGAAAACGCCGGCGGCACCTTGGCCCAGCGCGCCAGCGAATCTTGCTCGGCCCGCGAAAAGGCCGAGTTCATGTGCTCGCGCAGCAGCTGGCGGCGCAGGCTGTCGGCCCGCGGAAAGCGCTTGTTTGGAATGATGCGCAGCCGCTGCGCCACGAAGCCGGCGCTGCTGATGTCGCCGTCGTGCACGCTTTTCAGAAAGTGCGTGACGGAACCGTAGTAGGCCTTGGCGCGGTTGGCAGCCCAGCGGCGCTGCTGGCGGGCGCTGCCCGTCATTTCCTCAAACACCGGCTGGCCATAGAAGCTGACGACGTGCTGGTTGAAATTGGTGCTGAACTGCAGCCCGTAGTATTTAATGCGGTAGCCCAGCGCCTGGTTGTCCACCTGCACGTACTTGTAGGAAGAAGCCGTCAGCTCGTTTTTCTCCGCATCGAAATCGACCAGCACGTCGTCGGGGTTGCGGATGCGGCACTGCGCCGAAAACGAAGTGCGCCCCAAAAACAGCTCCGCAAACTTGCGGTAGTCGTCGGCGCGGTGCGGGTTGGGGCGCACCACCACTTCGCCCAATCGGTTGGCCATTGGCCCAAGGCGCAGCACCAAGCGTTGGGGCACCGTGCCCACGGCGATGCTTTGCTTGGCCAGGCGGTAGCCCACGTAGGAGCCCACTACGTCGTAGGTGCCGGCCGGCACTTTGGGGAACACAAAGGTGCCCTGCTCCGTGGTGGTCACGCCCAGCGTGGTATTGGCCAGAAACACGCTCGCGAACGCCAGCGGCGCGTGCGTCACCGAGTCTTCTACCACGCCGGTCAGGCTGCTTTGGGCCCACACTGCCCCCGGCCATGCCAGCATTCCCACCAATAGCAGCAGGCCCCACCGCATTATTGACGGACTGCAGAAACGGGCGGCGGCAGGCTGCCGGGCACGTAATCAACCGGCAAAAACTCCCCGATTTTCTCAAACCCCCAGTACTCGCCGTTGAACACGTCCAAGGGGTTCAGCAGCGTGCCGTTGGCCTGAAACTGGGCCTCGCGGCCCTGCAGCTTGAGGCGCGATACCTGGCGCGGGCCGCTGGGGAAGGCCGGTTTCGGGTAGCCCAGCGGCGACATGGGCCGCTTGTAGAGCGGGTCGGGCGTCTCGCCAAAATAAGCCACCTGCAACTCGCCATTAAAGCGCAGAAAGGTGCGCTTGCCGCCCGGCGACACCCGCCGGATGCTGTCGATGGGCAGTGGCTGTTGGTTGAGGGTGGCCAGCACCGGCGCCAGGGTGTCCCACTGGTCCAGCGAGTCCTGCTCGGCGGCGGTGTAGGGGCCGTTGGGCTTGGCAGCCATCAAGGCGGTGCGCTGCTCTTCGGCCCGCACATAACGAGGGTTGTCGAACACCCGGATTTGCTGGGTGTAAAAGCCTTCGGCCTTCAGCCGGTCGTTGTACACGCTGCGCAGAAAGTGCATGAATGAGCCCTTGTAGGCCGTCAGGCGGTTGGCGGCCCAGAGCTTGCGCTGGCGCTCGTCTTTGGGCTTCAATTCCTCAAACACGGGCTGGCCGTAGTAAAACACCGACCGGTCGTCGTCGTTGGAAGAAAACTGCAGGCCGTAGTATTTCAGGCGGTAGCCCAGGGCCTCGTTGTCAATCTGCACGAATTCTTTGGCGTGGGCCGTCAGCTCCTTGGTCGAGTCGTCGTAGAGCACCAGCACGTCGTCGGGGTTGCTGATGCGGCACTGGGCCGAAAACGTGCTGCCGCCCAAAAACAGCTTTGAGAATTTTGCATATTCCTCGGGCTTGTTGGCGGCCGGCTTCACCACTACCTCGCCCAGCTGGTTGCCGGTGGCACCCAGCTTCAGGGTCACTTCCTGCGGCTCGCGGCCAATGGTAACGCTTTGCTTGGCTAGGCGGTAGCCCACGTAGGAGCCCACCACGTCGTAGGTGCCGGCCGGCACTTTGGGGAACACAAAGGTGCCCTGCTCCGTGGTGGTCACGCCCAGCGTCGTATTGGCCAGAAACACGCTCGCAAACGACAGGGGCTCGTTGGTGGCCGAGTCGCGCACCACGCCGGTGAGCTTGCCCTGGGCCTGGGCGGCGAAAGAAGTAAGCAGGGAAAAGCAGCCTATTGCAAATAAGCGGAAGTATTTCATAAAGAATACGGTGGAATATAATAAGCAGAAAGCTATGCCAGCGCCGCGCGCGTGGCTTGCGCATCCAACGCCAATTGCGCCGTTAGCGCGTCCAGGCCGTCGTATTTTTCTTCGCCGCGCAGCCAGGCCACAAACTCCAGCGTCAGCAGCTGGTCGTACAAGTCGCCGCTGAAGTCGAGCAGGTTTACCTCAATAGTCTGTTCCAAATCCTTGCCAATTGTGGGCCGCACCCCGATGGCCAGCATGGCCGGGTGCTGCGTGCCCGCCGCCGTGAGGGCCCATACCGCGTAAATGCCGCGGGCCGGTACCAGTTTCAGCGGCTCTGTAATGGCCAGATTAGCAGTGGGGTATCCTATCGTGCGGCCCAATTTCTGCCCGTGCACCACCAAGCCGGTGATGGGGTAGTGGTAGCCGAGGTAGCGGTTGGCGGTGGCCACATCGCCCTGCCGCAGCGCCTGCCTGATGCGGGTGCTGCTCACGCCCACGGCGTCCACGTCTTCGCGCGGAATCTCTTCCACGGTCAGGCCGTAGCGGTCGGCGTTTTGGCTGAGGTAGTCGAAGCCGCCTTCCCGGTTTTTGCCGAAGCGGTGGTCGTAGCCGATGACCAATTGCTTGGTGCCCACGGTTTTTAGCAGCAGGTTCTGGATGTACTCTTCCGAAGTCCACTGCGCAAATTCCCGGGTGAAGGGCACGATGAGGAGGTAGTCGACGCCGAATTCGGCCAGTTTGGCAATGCGTTCTTCCAGGGTATTGAGCAGCTGCAATTCCAGCAGCTCGGGGTGGGAGGGCGGCGGGCCCAGCACCAGCCGCGGGTGCGGCCAGTAGGTAATCACCACCGACGGTCCGCCGCTGGCCTGCGCCACCTCGCGCAGCCGCCCCAAAATGCGCTGGTGCCCCACATGCACACCATCGAAAGTGCCGCTGGTGACGACGGCATTGCCAAGAAACGGAAACTGGGCCGGGTCGCGGATGACGTGCATTGAGGGCGCCGGAGTTGCGAATGAGTGAAGGGAAACAGTGCCACGAAGGTAACGGCCGCGGCATTGAACTGCCCGCTTCGGCGTATTGGCTGGCCGCCAGAATGCTGTAGAGACGCGTATTCGCACCTCGTGGCTACCCAACGTCGCCCCGCGCGGACGGCGAGACGCGAATACGCGTCTCTACTCCGTTGGCTCGTCGGGTGCTGCTGCGGCAGCCGTGGGTTGGTGCTCCTTGGCCGCCAGCGCATCGGCTTGCAGGGCGGCAAAATACTGCAGGCCAGCGCGATTGGGCGCGGTGCCGGGGCGCTCGGGGCGGCGGGCGCGTCCTTCCTCTTCGGGCCGGGGCGGGCGCAGGGCCTGAATGGCCTCCAGCGTAAAGGCGTCCTCTACCCGATACTCGCCGATGCGGGTGCGCACCAGGCGCGTGAGGTGGGCGCCGCAGCCCAGCGCCAGGCCAAAGTCGCGCGCCAGGCTGCGCACGTAGGTGCCCTTGGAGCACACAATGCGGAAATCAACCTCGGGCAAGGCAATGCGCGTCAGTTCGAAGGCTTTGATTTCGACAGTTTTCGACTTGATTTCGGCTTCCAGACCCTGGCGGGCAATTTCGTAGGCGCGCTTGCCATCGATTTTCACGGCCGAAAACAGCGGCGGCGTTTGCTGAATAAGGCCGAGAAAAGGCAGCACCGCGGCCCGAATCTGCTCCTCGGTGAGGTGGGCGTAGGGACGGGCCATGTCCACGGCCGTTTCTAGGTCGAAGCTGGGCGTGGTTTCGCCCAGGCGAAAGGTGCCGGTGTATTCCTTCTCCTGCGCCTGAATGAGGTCGATTTCTTTGGTTTTCTTGCCCGTGCAGAGAATGAGCAGGCCGGTGGCCAGGGGGTCGAGGGTGCCGGCGTGGCCAATTTTCTTAATGCGCAGGGCATTTTTCACCTTGCGCACCACGTCGAATGAGGTCCACGTCAGGGGCTTGTCCAGTAGCAGGACTTCGCCCGTTTCAAAATCAAAATCGGCCAGGGTTTTGGTACTCATAGCACGTTCAGGGGAAGGTTCAGGGCCAGCATAATCAACAAGATACCGCCCGCAATGATGCGGTAGATGCCAAAGGCCCGGAAGCCATAGCGCGCCACAAAGCCCACAAACAGCCGGATGGCCAGCAGCGCCACCACAAAGGCCACCACGTTGCCCAGCGCCAGCATTTTCAGCTCCGTGCCCGAAAACAGGTGCGCCACGTCGATGCCCTGCGCCTTGGCTTCCTTATAGTAGTCGTACACGTCCTTCACCGCCGCGGCGGCCATGGTGGGCATGGCCAGGAAAAACGCAAACTCGGCGGCTGCCCGCCGCGTGAGCTTCTGGGTGAGGCCGCCGATGATGGTGGCCGCCGAGCGGCTGGTGCCCGGCACCACGGCCAGACATTGGAACAAGCCAATCATCAGCGCTTCCTTGAAGCTGGGGTTTGTGACCGGGTGGCCGCCCTGGTTGGGGTCTTCCTGCGGAAACCAGCGGTCGATGAACAGCAGCACCACGCCGCCAACAACGAGCATCACGGCCACCGTCGTTACCGATTCGAGCAGCGCGTCGATGTGTTTTTTGAACAGCAGGCCCACCAGCACAATGGGCAGAAATGCCACCAACAGCTTCAGATAGAAATCGATGCTTTGGAAAAAGCGTTTCCAATACACCACAAACACCGACAGAATAGCCCCCAGCTGAATGACCACCAGATACAGCTTGAAAAACGGCGTGGCCGGAATGCCGAGCAGCGCCGAAGCAATAATCATGTGCCCGGTGCTGGAAACGGGCAAAAACTCAGTCAGGCCCTCCACAATGGCGAGGAGCAGCGCGTGCCAATAGGTCATCTTTTAGTGCTTAGCGGTTAATGATTAGTGGTTAATGGCCGGACAGTCAATCACTAACCACTGAACACGAATCACTAGATTACAGGCGCTTGTAAGCCGGCGCGGCCGGCGCAGCGGGAGCAGTGCCAATTTCCTGGGTGAGACCGGGCACTGAGGTAGGAGCGGGCGGAGCGGGAGCCACCACCAGTGTTTTGTCGCGCACCAGAATGGCGGCGAACTCGATGCCGAAGCCGGCCACGAGCAGCAACGGCCCCAGCGTGATGCCTACAAAGTCTTCGCCGTAATTATCCTTGTCGCCAAACATCATGGTGATGAAACCGGCGGCCAGCACGGCCAGGCCAATCCACATCAGGCGGAAGTTGCGGGGCCCGAAGGCGAAGTGCGGAGCGGGTTTGGTGGGTTGCATAAGTTAGGTATTAGTTGTTGGTTGTCAGTTGTTAGGTTTTCAGGTTTCGCGTCTTTTTTTGGACTTACAACTAACTGACAACCAGCAACGGACAACTAAAAATTAGTACAGGTCGTCGAGCGACATGCTGAGGTATTTGTGCACGGCGCGAGCCGAGCTGAAAAAGCCGATGACCACGCCCAGCACGATGACGCCCAGCAGCAGCAGGCCGAGGTTCACATCGTCGCGCAGCAAGCGCAGCTCAGTCACCGATAGGTAGGCGTATTGCAGCAGCGCAATGAGAATAAGCGCCGCCAGCACGCCGCTGGCCAGGCCTTGCCAGGTAGCGCGCCGCAAAAACGGCTGCTGGATAAAGAGGCGCGTGGCGCCCACCAGTTGCATGGACCGGATGAGAAACCGCTGCGAAAACAGCGCCAGCTTGATGGTGTTGTTAATCAGAATGACCACCACCAGCACCAGCACCGCCGCAAAGCCCAATAGCACCAGGCTGATGCGGGTCAGGTTGTTGTTGATGCTGGCAAACAGGTCCTGCGGGTACTGCACCTCAAACACGCCACGCTGGGTGGCCACGCTGCGCTCCAGCTGGCGCAGGTGCATGGTGTCGGTGTATTCGGGCTTGATTTTGAGGGCGTAAGCGTCGCGCAGCGGGTTGTCGCCGAGGAATTGGCGGAAGTCTTCGCCCGTGCTTTGCAGCAGCTGGCGGGCGCCTTCTTCCTTGCTCACGAAGCGGATTTGGGGCTTGCCGTCGCGCTCGGCCACGAAGGGCAGCTGGCCCAGGTCCTGCTGCAGGCGCAGCAGCTCGGTTTCGGGCAGGTCACGGTCGAGGTACACCTGCACTTCCAGGTTTTCGCGCACCACTTCCGAGAGCTTGTGCGCGTGCACCAGCAGCAGGCCAAACAAGCCAATGACGACCAGCGCCAGCGTGATGCTGAACACCACGAGCAGGGTGGGGTAGGAGCCTAATTTTTTCTTGTGAACTTGAGGCATGGAAAAACAAAGGTAGAAAGCTGCCGGCCGCCATACGCACGCAGTGCCGGCGATGACGAAGAAAATTGCCGCTTTGCTGGCGTCGGCTACAGGTTGGTGCGCGGGTCTTCGTCCACGTTCAGCACTTCCCGGCCTTCGCGGGCTTTCTGGGTCTGACGCTCCTTTTTCCTGGGGTTTTTCCGCGTAAACAGCTCGCTGAACGTGTTGAACTGCTCGGTGTGCAGCAGCGACAGGCCCGCCCGCGGCTGGTTGATGGTTTCCAAGTCGCGCGGGGTGGTTTCGTAGCGCAGCTTGGTGCGGAACTTGCCGTCGGGCCGCAGGTAGTACTCCAGGCTCAGGTCGCCGAGCAGCGAGGCTTGGCCGGCGGTGTTGCTGCCGGTATTGGGCAGGCCCACAATGTTGGCGTTGCTGGTGAAACCGCCTTCGCGGGTCACGCGCAGGCGGCCGTTGAGGAAGGAATAGCTCAGGCGTACCTGCAGCGCCTGCAGCTGCTCGGCCGTGATGCCGTTGATGTTGAAGTCGATTTCGAGGTTCTGGTCAATCTGCGAAGTGAGCAGGCCCAGCTGCGTGCTCAGCACCTGGCCCAAGCTGTTGAACACGGTATTATCCTGCCCGCGAAACGAGATGGTGCTGCCCAGCGACGACCCCAGCGGCGACAGCTGCTTGAACACCAGCAAGCTGAATACCTGGCGGTTGAGCTCCTGCTCGTCGTTGCGCAGCAGGGTCACAAAATTGGTAAGCAGGGCCTGCAGCGCGCCCGGCGCGTCGTTGAACTCCATGTTGAGCTTAATGGCCGGCAGCAGCAGCGGGCCGTTCAAGTTCATCACGGCCGTCACCGGCACCACGGCCGAGCCGCCTTGCTGGGCGTTGCCAATCACGGGGGCCAGCGAGGTGCGCTGCGTGTAGGTGGCCGTGATGTTCATCTCGCCGGCCAGCGGGTCGCCGTTCCAGGAAATGATGCCACCGGGACGCACCACAAACTCCTTGTTTACAAGGCCCTGCAGCGTGAAATTGTAGGCTCCGCGCACGATTTCAACCTGCCCGAACATGTTGAACTCGCCGCGCGTGTCGATGGCCATGCGCAGCTGCCCCGCCGCCGAACCCCGAATGACGTCGCCGGTGCTTTCGTCGAGCAGGATTTCGAGGTAGGCGTCGGGCGTCACGGTCAGGTTCATGTTCAGCGTGATGCCCGACAGGTCGACTTTGGCCTGCTGGGCCGCCACTAGGTTGGCCTTGCGCAGCAACACGGTGTCGCCGGCGGGGTTGTTGTTCACAAACTTGATGTAGCTGGCCTTCTCCGCGCTGGCGGCCTTGTCGAAGGGCAGCGAGAGGCGGGTGCCGGCCTCGCTGGTGGCGCGCACCACCACGTTCAGGTCGTTGGTTGGCCCCGTCACGCGGGCCGTGCCGGTGGCGTAGGCCGTGCCGAAGTACAGGTCGTTGTCTTTACGCGTGGTGTTGAGCACCTGCATCTTGCGGAAGCTGGCCGCAATGTCGAGGCTCATGTCCTTGAAGCCGTGGTGGCTCACAATGCCGTCCACGGTGCCGGTGTTGCCCAGGGCGTCGCGCAGCTTGATGTTGCGGAAGCTGATGCTGGTGGTGGTGAAGGAAATGCGGTCGGCAAAGGTGTAGGTGGTGCCCAGGTAGCCGAACGTGAAGCGGCCGTTGCTCACGTCCACCGCGCCCAGCAGGTTGGGCGAGCCAAACAGGCCGGTGAGGCGCAGCTCGCCGCGGCCCGTGCCGCCCAGGTTTTTCATGATGGAGCCCAGAAAGGGTTGGGCCAGCACAATGGGCGCGTCGTTGAGGGTGCCGGTGAGGTTGAACTGGTTCTTGTCGTCGCGCGGGGCGATGTCGCCCAGCACCGTGAGCACCGACTGGCCGGCGCGGGCCACGTCGAGGTTCACGCGCAGCTTGCTGGCCGTGTTGTCCCAGTCGCTGCGGCCGGCTACTTGCCCAATGAGCGTGCCGTCGTAGGTCAGCGAGTCCACGCCCAGCGTGCTGCTGATGGTGAGCGGGCCGTACACGCCGCTCACGGTGCCCTGCGCGTTCACGCGGCCGCCCAGCCGCTGGCCGGTGAGGGTGTTCAGCGTGGCCAGCTCAAAGTCCTTCACCTGCAGTTGCAGGGGCGGCTTGTCGGCTTGGGGCGAAATAAAGCCCTGCGCGCCCACAAACTGCTCGCCGTTGCTGAAGGTCAGGTTCTTCACGTCGTATTCGCGGCCGTAGTCTGAGATGGTCACTGAGTTATCGGCCGCAATGGTCCAGTCCTTGTCGAGCAGGTGAATGGCCGACTGCCGGAAAATCACCTCCACCGCCCGCGGCAGGAAACCCATCGAGCCGTTGATGGTGGCCTTGTTGGTGGTGCCCGTCTGGGCCAGCGAGGTCGAAAAGTTAATGCGCTGCTGGTCCCACACGCCTTCCACGATGAACTTCTCGGTCTTGCCCAGGCCCGGCAGCACCTGCCGGTCGCTGGTCACGCTGGCCTGGGCCAGAATGTCGGCCTTGTACGGCAGCTTGGAGGTGAGAAAGTCGAAGTCGTTGTTCACCGTCTGCACCGGCCCGTAGCTCAGGCTGTCCAGGTGGCCGCCCAGCTGGAAAATCGACGTTTCGCCGTTGCGGAACGAGCCGTCAATGCGGCTGCCGTTGGCTACCCGCAGCTCGGGCACAAACAGCGCCAGCACCGGGTTGGGCTTCTTCAGGTTCAGGCGCAGGTCAATTTTGTACACCGGCAATTCGCGCTGGCGCTTGCGGCGGTAGTAGTCGGCCGTGGCCGCGGCGTTGCTCTCAAAGTTGAGGCGGTACTCGGTGAGCAGCGTTTGCACGTCGCGCACCACGTCGGAGGTGTTGAAGGCGCCGGCCACGCTGGCGTCAATGGCTTCGGAGCGCAGCGTCACGCGGCGCTGGTTCAGGCGGTTGCGGGTGCTCACCACGTCGAGGGTGTCGAGGCTCAGGCGCTGTTTGCCCAGCGAGAAGCGCGACTTGCGCAGGTAGGCGTGCCCAATCAGCGAATCGAGCTGCACGCCTCGGAATTTCACGTCGGCCGTCGTGGAGATGACCAGCGGCTGGCTCATCAGCCCCAGCGCCCGCAGGTCGGCCCGCTCGATTTTGGCCTTGATGTCCACGTCCTGGTGCTCGCGGTCGAGGTCGATGTGGCCGTCGCCCACCAGCTTCACGTTGGGGTCGTTGGCCGTGATGTGGCCGCTGAAGGACTGCTGGTGGAAGTCGCCGTTGAGCGACAGGTTGCGGTAGCGGTAGCCGTTCAGCCAGATGGCCGGGATGGACAGCGAGGCCTGCCCCCGCGCAAACGGCGGCACGAAGCCCACGCCGGCCACGCGCCCGTTCAGCGTCACGTCCCGAATGACCGACTCGTCGCCCAAAAACTTGCCCAGTTGGAAGGCATTGCTGCGCACCGTGCCGGAATACGCCGCGTGCGTGAGGTCGGTTTTGGTTTTCAGGTTGACGTCGGTGGCCACAAAGCCCAGCGCCGTGTCGAAGGAGGCATTGGCCACGAAGTCGTTGTAGAACCCCAGCACCTGGCCTTGCAGCTTCACCCGGCCCAGGGGCTGCACAAACTTGTTGGCCGCGGCGGGCAGCCAGTGCTTCAGGTCGCTGGCCAGCACCACCGAGGGCAGCAGGCGCAGGTCGACGAAGCTTTCCTTGTAATTGGGCAGGCCGTCGGCGTGGGCGCGCTTGGCCACAATGTGCGTGCCCTGGCCGTAGCGCACGTCGAGGTTGTTCACCTTGAAATCGCGCACGTAGCCCGAGGCATCGCCTGACAGCGCCACCGACTCGTGTAGCTCCGAAAGCTGCGGGGCAAACTTGGCGATGTCGTCCGAGTACACCACCGAATTGCGCAGGCGCGCAATGGTCTTCATCGAGTCGTTGTAGTCGGTGAAGTTGGTGAACACCCGGAACTCAAACCGCACGTAATCTTTAATCTGGCTGCGGCCCACGCGCAAACTCAGGTTCTTGAACTCCCAGAAGTGCGGCCCATACGTCATGTCGGCCGTAATTTCGCGCAGCTGCGACTGCGAGGGCGTTTCCACCGCGTGCAGGTGGCTGATGCGCAGGCCCAGCGTGTCGCCCAGCCGGATGTTGGACACGTCGGCGTAGATGCTGTCGACCAGCAGGTGGTCGTAGTCGATGCTCTGGCCGTAGGTCTTGGCCCGCGGCACGTCGCCTTTCTCAATGGCAAAGTGCCCGTTGCGCAGCGCCACGCTGCCCACTTGAAAATCGAACGGCTTCGATTTTGTGGTGTCCGTGGAGGGGCCAATCAAGCGCTTCACCGACGTGATGAATTGGTCCAGGGTCGTCGAATCGGGCTGGCCGGGCAGGTTGCGCAGCACGAAGCGCGGCTCGTTTAGCGTGAGGGTAGCAATGTGCAGGTGCCGCGGGTCGAACACCGAAAACAGGGAAATATCGGCGTCGGCCCGCCCGATGCCGAACAGTTCGCCGCCGCGCCGGTCTTGCACGCGCACGCCGTCGAGCAGCACGCGCGAGAACGGCCGCACGTCCACCTTGCCAATGGTCACGGTTTGGCCCAGCTTCTGGGTGAGCACCTCGGCGGCCTCGTGGGCCAGCCGGGTTTGCACGCTGGGCATCCGCAGCGCCAGCAGCACTCCCACCACGGCCAACACCACCAACAGCCCCAGGCCCAGCAGTATTTTCAGCAGAAAGGTGAAGAAACGACGCACCGGAGCAGAACAGTTGAACGCGAAAAACGCGGGTGAATCCGCAAAGTTGCGGTTTTTTGGCCGGTTGCGCCAACCGGCAAGGCACTCAGCCAATTATCAGGCCAATGGAACGACCCCGGCCGAGCCGCGGTTCGCCGCTTTCGGGCCAATTCCAGTCCGTAACGCGAACTTTGCCTTTTCAATCCCGCCGCCCGGACGTACGCCGCCCAAAAATCGACCTGCGCGGCAAATCCATCGACGGCGGCTGCCTGTTGTGATAACCGCGGGCGCTGCCTCGCAGCTTGCCCCCAATGCCTCGGCCTTTGCCCGCCGGAACCATTCATTACCAAACATTCATCGCCTTGCCTGAGCATCCCATCATCCTCGCCATTGAGTCTTCCTGCGACGACACCGGCGCGGCCGTTTTGGCCGGCGGCCAGCTGCTGAGCAACGTCGTGGCCACCCAGAAAGTCCACGAGCAATACGGCGGCGTGGTGCCCGAGCTGGCCTCGCGCGCCCACCAGCAGCACATGCTGCCCGTCGTCACGGCGGCCCTCAAGCAGGCCGGCCTCACCAAAGCCGACCTCGACGCCGTGGCCGTCACGCAGGGGCCCGGCCTGCTCGGCTCCCTGTTGGTAGGGGGGATGTTTGCCAAAACCCTGGCGCTGGCGCTCGATAAGCCGCTGCTGGCCGTGAACCACATGCGGGCCCACATTCTGGCCCACTTCATCCGCGACCCCAAGCCCGCGTTTCCCTTCCTCTGCCTCACCGTGAGCGGCGGCCACACGCAGCTGGTGGTGGTAAAATCGGCGATGGAGATGGACGTCATCGGCCAAACCATCGACGACGCCGCCGGCGAAGCCTTCGACAAAACCGCCAAGTTGCTCGGCCTGCCCTATCCCGGCGGCCCGCACCTCGACAAGCTGGCCCGCCAGGGCAACCCCGAGCGGTTTACGTTTCCGGTGGGCGCCATGCCGGGCTACGATTTTTCCTTCAGCGGCCTGAAAACGGCGGTGCTGTATTTCCTGAAAAAAGAAACCGCCGCCAACCCCGACTTCGTGCCGGAAAACCTGGCCGACCTCTGCGCCAGCATTCAGCACACCATTGTGGCCACGCTGCTGCGCCAGCTCCGCCGCGCCGCCGCCGATACGGGCCTCACGCAAGTGGCCCTGGCCGGCGGCGTGGCCGCCAACTCCGGCCTGCGCACCGCCCTGGAAGCCGAAGCCGCCGCCCAAGGCTGGCAGGTGTTCATCCCGGAGTTTCAGTTTTGCACCGACAACGCCGCCATGGTGGCCATGACGGCGCATTTCCAGTACGAGGCCGGCGACTTTGCCACCCAGCTCACCAGCCCCGACCCGCGCCTGAAACTGAAATAGCGCCCCCGCCATGCACAATCCTTTTGGCCCGGGCGCTGTGAAAACCCACCGCTACACCGTGCGGCCCCAAGACTTTGCCGATTTTGGCGAGGCCACGGGCGGCCTGGTGCATGCGGTGCTCGGCACGTTTGCGCTGAGCCGCGAGATGGAATGGGCCGCCCGTTTGTTTGTGTTGGAAATGAAGGACGCCGACGAAGAAGGCATTGGCACGGCCCTCGCCATTCGGCACCACGCCCCGGCCTTCGCCGGCGAAACCCTCGTCCTGACGGCTACCTTTGACGCCCTCGACGGCGCAACTTTGCGCTGTGCCGTAGAAGCCCGGGTGGGGGCCCGCCTCGTGGCCACCGGCCACACCGAGCAGCGCATTGTGGCGCGCGCCCGGCTCGCGGCTCGTTTTGCTTCCTTGCAAGCCGATGCGGCCGCCACCGCCCAATCAGAACCGAACCTGTAACATGGCCAAAGACGACAAACCAGTCATTATCAATATCAAAAACCGCCGCGCCAGCCACGAATACACCTTTCTGGCCAAGTACGACGCGGGCGTGATGCTGCAAGGCACCGAGATAAAAAGCATTCGCGAAGGCAACGTGAACCTGACCGATGGCTACTGCACCTTCGACCACAAAGGCGACCTCTGGATTCATTCCATCCGCATTGCACCCTATTCTTTGGGCACCTACAACAACCACGACGCCATGCGCGCCCGCAAGCTCCTGCTCAACAAGCGCGAGCTGAAGCAGCTGGCCGGCAAAAGCGTGGACCAGGGCCTGACCATCATCCCCCTGCGCCTGTTCGTGACGGACCGCGGCTTTGCCAAAATCGAAATCGCCCTGGCCCAGGGCAAAAAGCTCTTCGACAAGCGCAACGACCTCAAGGAGAAAGCCCAAAAGCGCGACATGGAGCGCCTGTAATCAATGGATGAATGAGCAAATAGGCGAATGAGTGAATGCTCTGCTGCCGTTCTTTGCATTCATCCCTTCACTTCTCTAGTCATTTCCCCATTGAATCCCGGCATCTGCGCCCTGAGCGCCGTCCCCGTTCGCGCCGAGCCCAACGACCGGGCCGAACTCGTTACCCAGCTGCTGTTTGGCGAGTGTTACCAGATTCTGGTCACGCAGGAAAGCTGGCTGCAAATCCAGTTGGCCGCCGACGACTACGTGGGCTGGATTGATTTCAAACAGCACACGGCCGTGTCGCCCGAGTACTACGCTGCCTGGTGCGCCCAAGACCACCCTCGCGCCCTCGACGTGGTGCAGGCCGTGAGCGACGCCACTACCAAAATTCCGCTCACGCTGGGCTGCCGGCTGCCGTTTTTCGACGGCATGAACGTGCGCATCGGCGACCGCAACTACTTCTTCAACGGCACGGCCACCAACCCCGCCGCCGCGCCCGACCACGCCCGCCAAGCCGCCCTGCTCCGCAAAACGGCCCTCATGTACCTGAAGGCGCCCTACGTGTGGGGCGGCAAAAGCGTCTTCGGCCTCGACTGCTCGGGCCTGTGCCAGCAGCTCTACGGCCTGGTGGGCATTCAGCTCCCGCGCGATGCCCGCCAGCAGATTGACCACGGCCGGCAAGTGCACTTCGTGACGCAGGCCCGCCCCGGCGACCTTGCCTTTTTCGACAACGCCGAGGGCCGCATCGTGCACGTGGGCATGGTGCTCGACGAAGGCCAGATTCTGCACGCCCACGGCGAAGTCCGCATCGACCCGCTCGACCACAACGGCATCTTCAACCGCGACCGACAGCGCTACTCGCACAAGCTGCGGCTGATTAAGCGCCTGCTGCCGGAGTAGGAGGGGCGCCATACGACAGAAAAGAACGTCGTGCTGCGCGCAGCATGACGTTTTTTTCATGCTTTCGTGTAGCACTGAACTTAACCCATTTCCGCTTGTTTATCTGCTTGGAAACCGCTAGCTTTCGGCGGGTTATCCGAGCCCCAAGCGTGTATGGACCAAAAAGTGTTAGTGCTGAATGGCGACTATACCGCCATTACCCTGTGCAGCGTGCAGAAGGCGTTTGTGCTCTTGTTTCTCGATAAGGCGGAGATGGTGGCCAAGTCGGACCACGGCACCCTGCGCACTATTTCCCAGTCGTTTCCGAAGCCCAGCATCATTCGCTTGCAGCGCTACGTGCGCGTGCCCTACAAAGGCATTGCCCTCAGCCGCCACAACATCTTCAAGCGCGACCATTTCGAGTGCCAATACTGCGGCTCGACCAAAAACCTGACGCTCGACCACGTGGTGCCGCGCTCCCGCGGCGGAGAATCTTCGTGGACCAACCTGCTCACGGCCTGCGCCCGCTGCAACCACGCCAAAGGCCACCACACGCCCAACGAGGCCGGTTTGACCATTCGGCAGCAGCCCAAAAAGCCCACCTTGGCCGGTTTCCTCAAGCTCTCGGCGGGCACCATCGACCAAACCTGGCACGCGTACCTGAATTAAGTTCGGCCGTATAGGGTTAGGAAGGGGTACCTTTGACCACAACCCCACCTAAACCTGCCTATGGCCCTGCCCAAGTTCGCTGCAACCCGCTCGTTTCACACCGAGCTCAAAACCCGTATCAATCACTATTTCGAGGAATCGGGGCAGCGGATGACTGGTGACTTTAGCCTCATCTTCAAGGGCGTGCTGCTCGTGAGCGTGATGGCCGCCCTCTACGTGCACTTGGTGTTCTTCACGCCCGCCTGGGGCTGGGCGTTGCTGGAATGCGCCCTGCTGGGCTGCGTCATCGCCGCCATTGGCTTCAACGTGATGCACGACGGTGCCCACGGCAGCTTTTCGCGCTTTGCTTGGGTGAACAAGCTGGCCGCCTACACGCTGGGCGTGCTCGGCGGCAGCCCCTACATGTGGAACTCCAAGCACAACCTCATTCACCACACCTACACCAACATCGAGGGCCACGACGACGACATCAACATCCAGCCCTGGATGCGCATGACGCCCGACCAGCCCAAGCACGCGCTGCACCGCTACCAGCACTTCTATTTCTGGGCCCTCTACTGCATGCTCTACACGTCCTGGATTTTCGCCATGGACTACCAGAAGTACTTCTCCCGCCAAATCGGCGCCATCGGCCTCAAGCCCATGAACACCGGCGAGCACGTCAGCTTTTGGGGCTTCAAGGTCCTGAACCTGCTGCTTTATGTGGCCCTGCCCATTTACATGGTGGGTTTCCTGCCCTGGCTGGCCGGTTTCATGCTGAGCACCGCCGTGGCCGGCCTGGTCCTGAGCATGGTGTTCCAGCTAGCCCACACCGTGGAAGACGCCGCTTTCCCGGTGCCACACGCCACCACCCACAAGCTGGAAGACGAGTGGGCCATTCACCAAGTGCGCACTACCGCCAACTTTGCCACCGATAACAAAGTGGTCAGCTGGCTGGTCGGCGGCCTCAACTTCCAGATTGAGCACCACCTGTTCCCCAAGATTTCGCACGTGCATTACCCCGCCATCAGCAAGATTGTGCAGCAGGTATGTTCCGAGTTTGACATAACGTATAACAACTACGCCCGCACCCGCACCGCCGTGGTTTCGCACGTCATGTTCCTGCGCCAGATGGGCCGCGCTGCGTAGTACGCTCATCAAGCACGAAATAAAAAGCCCTGGCGCATCTGCGCCGGGGCTTTTTGTTGCCTTAAGATTCCGAAACTACCGGCCCACAAACGAGAGCAAATCCGTCGTCAACTGGTCCTTGTCAGTGAAGAACAGGCCGTGCGGCGCACCTTTATACACTTTCAATTCTGCCTGCGGAATCAGCTTGGCCGTACGCTCGCCGCTGGCCTCAAAAGGCACTGTCGCGTCTTTGTCGCCGTGAATCACCAACGTGGGTACTTTGATTTCGGCCAAATCGGCCCGGAAGTCGGTGGCGCTAAAGGCCGTCACGCAGTCGCGCGTGGCATTGGGTGCAGCCAACGACGTCACCGTGAAATTCCAGTCAAGCACGGCTTGGCTTACGGGATGGCTAATCATGCCCACGCCGTAGAAGCCCTTGGCGAAGGTCTGCAGGAAGTCGAACCGGTCTTTCTTGATGCCGTCCTGCATCTGGTCGAACACCGATTGCGGCACGCCCTCGGGGTTGTTGTCGGTTTTGAGCAGGAAGGGCGTCACGGCCCCCACAAACGCCACCCGGGCAATGCGCTTGTCGCCATAGGTACCGATGTAACGGGCAATTTCACCGCCGCCCATTGAGAAGCCTACCAGCGTCACCTGGTTCAAATCCAGCTCTTCGAGTAGGGCGTTGAGGTCGGCCGCGAGGGTGTCGTAGTCGTAGCCCGTCCAGGGGCGCGAGGAGCGGCCGAACCCGCGCCGGTCGTAGGCGATAACGCGCAGGCCGGCCTTGGCCAGCCCAATGGCCTGGTGCTCCCACATGGTGTGGTCGAGCGGCCAGCCGTGGATGAGCACCACCGGGGCGCCCTGCCCCCAGTCTTCGTAGAAAATATTGACCGGATGCCCGGCCGTGTCGTTGCCTGCTTTGATATAAGCCATGCGTGAAAGGAGTGTTGAGGTGAATGGTTACCGTTCTCCTTACGGGCGGGGCGTTGTGCGGGGTTTGTCGGGGTAGTGTTAAGATTGTGGCAATTGACTACGATAAACTTCCCTGAATATTAGCGCCGCAGATTAACTTACAGTCTATGAAAACACTATTCATTGTATCCTCACTTCTTTGCAGCACTGCACCGGCCTTTTGCCAAGCCAGTTGGACCTACCGTGTTGGCTTTGTGCTGAATGATAAGAATGGTCAACCGCTACGCGACGATGATTTGAAATCAGGGACGTACAAAGTTTTTGTTTGTGGAGGTGGTTCTGATTCAGGCGCTCGCACGTTGGATTATGCGGCTTCACTAGGAATATTCTATGCCACCGGTGGTGCTATAGCAACAGTAGTATCTATAGGTTTAATTAATGGCAGGGATACAACAATTGTCTCGTTGCCTGTTGGTTCCGAGCGTTTCATTTTGACTACTTGGCCCACCACGACCGGCAAATATGTAATCAATCGAGCGGGCGTTGATGAAGTGGAAATGACAAAAGCTCGGATGATGTACCCTACTCGGTTAAACGGAAATGATACATCCCTTTACTCTTTGGCTATTTTAGATTGGGATAAATACCGCCTTAGCCAAGCCGACGCTATTCGGTATTTTTGGAAGCAATTTTTTGCCCATAGCAAGCCATTGAAACCGCTTACTCATTAAAAAACTACTTATCGACAAACTAGCAAAACTGCCTGAAAACCCGTACCTTTGCGGCCCCGCCAAGGTGGCGGGCCTTGCGCCCTAACGGCAAGAGGTTCAAAAGCAACGGCGTAGCAGTCTGGGCTTCGGCCGCTGCGCTTTTACATAGAAGCCCGCATACAAGTATGGCAACTGAATTAGTTGACGATTTTGATTGGGACAACGTTGGAGCGACCGGCTTCGGCGGCAATTATTCTTCGGACCAGCGCGCTGAGATGGAGAAAATGTACGGCGACACCCTGACGACCGTACAGGAAGAAGAAGTGGTGAAAGGCACCGTGGTCGGCATCACCGACCGCGACGTTATCCTGAACATCGGCTTCAAATCCGATGGCCTGGTGTCCATCACCGAATTCCGCGACCTGCCCGACCTGAAAATCGGCGACGAGGTGGAGGTATTCATTGAAGACCAGGAAGATGCCAACGGCCAGCTCATCCTGAGCCGCAAGAAAGCTAAAATCAAGCAGGCCTGGAAGGCTATTTACGACGCCCTCGAGTTGGATACCATCCTCGAAGGCGTGGTGAAGCGTCGCACCAAAGGCGGCCTCATCATGGAGCTCGACGGCGTGGAAGCCTTCCTGCCCGGCTCGCAAATCGACGTGAAGCCCATCCGCGACTTCGACATTTATGTTGGCCGTCGCATGGAAGTGAAAGTGGTGAAAATCAACTCCGCTTTCGACAACGTCGTGGTTTCGCACAAAGTACTCATCGAGAAAGACCTCGAGAAGCAGCGTGAGGCCATCCTGAACAACCTCGAAAAAGGTCAGATTCTGGAAGGCAACATTAAGAACATGACCAACTTCGGCGTGTTCATCGACCTCGGCGGTGTCGACGGTCTGCTGCACATCACGGACATCTCGTGGGGCCGCATCGCTCACCCGAGCGAAGTGCTGACCCTGGACCAGAAGCTGAACATCGTGGTGCTGGACTTCGACGAAGCCAAGAAGCGCATTTCGCTGGGCTTGAAGCAGCTGACTCCCCACCCGTGGGATTCGCTGCCGGCCGACCTGCAGCCGGGTTCGAAAGTATCGGGCCGCATCGTGAACGTGGCCGACTACGGCGCGTTCATGGAAGTGGTACCGGGCGTAGAAGGCCTCATCCACGTGTCGGAAATGAGCTGGAGCCAGCACCTGCGCAACCCGCAGGACTTCATCAAGCAGGGCGACACGGTAGAAGCGCAGATTCTGACGCTCGACCGCGAAGACCGCAAGATGAGCCTCGGCATCAAGCAATTGACCGAAGACCCGTGGACCCGTGGCGACTTCGCCTCGACCTACGCCGTGGGCACCAAGCACAGCGGCACCGTGCGTAACCTGACCAACTTCGGCCTGTTCGTAGAACTGGAAGAGGGTGTGGACGGCCTCGTGCACGTGTCGGACCTGAGCTGGACCAAGAAAATCAAACACCCCTCCGAAATGGTGAAGGTGGGCGACAAGCTCGACGTGGTTGTTCTGGAACTGGACCTCGGCGCCCGTCGCCTGGCCCTGGGCCACAAGCAGCTGGAAGAAAACCCCTGGGATACCTTCCAGACGGTGTTCACCCCCGGCTCGGTGCACAAGGCCACCATCACCGAGAAGTCGGAGCGTGGCGCGGTACTCGAATTGCCTTACGGCATCGAGGGCTTCGCTTATCCGAAGTCGCTGGTGAAGGAAGATGGCTCGACCGCTGAAAACGGTGAGTCGCTCGACTTCCGCGTAACGGAGTTCTCGAAGGACGACCGCCGCATTGTGCTCTCGCACACGGCCGTGTTCAACAAGGAAGCCGCCGCTGAGGACGACAGCCGCAACGCCAAGTTCAAGAAGAAAACCAACACCAAGGCTGGCGACACCCAGGGTGAAGGCAAAATCAGCGACCTGAAGAAGACCGAAGAGAAGTCGACCCTCGGCGACCTCGACGCCCTGAGCGCCCTGCGCGACCAGATGATGGGCAACGAGCGCAAGGCCGGTGAGCAGAAGCTCGCCGCCGCTGCCAAGGCTCCCAAAGCCGCCAAGGCTGAGGAAGCTCCCGCCGCTGAAGAAGGTGGCCTGCTGGCCGGCATCGCCGGTGCTGCTTCGGCTGCCCTCGACACGGTGAAGCACGCCGCTTCGGACGCTGTGGACGCCGTGACGCACTCGGACGCCTTCGCGAAGGCTTCGGAAGTGGCTGGCGACTTGGCCGACAAAGCCAAAGACCTCCTTGCCGGCGACGCCGACAAGAAGGAAGACGAAACCAACGCCTAGTGCTTGATTTCGAATGCTGAAAAAGCCCCGGCCGCAACGCCGGGGCTTTTTTTATGCGTTGGCCTTGCCCACACCAACCGGGCTGCCTACCTTTGCGCTCCCAAAAGCCCACAACCGGTGACGTGACCGAGTGGCTAGGTAGAGGTCTGCAAAACCTCCTACAGCGGTTCGAATCCGCTCGTCACCTCTTTTAGAATAACATAATCCCCTTGTAAGCGAGTTGCTTATGAGGGGATTCTTGCTTTTAGTCAAGCGAGGCCGTTGGAAGTAAGCCGAAGTGCCCGCAGAAAGCGGAAACCGGACTGCAGGAAGCAGGACTTACTGGTATCAGCAGCGGGGTGAGGCAAATAAATTTCTGAAAAGGCTGGCCTGCCCATGACGCTTCTACAGGCCTAGTGGCCAATACTTTCTTGTGCAAAACGAGTGCTGCAGTGGCACACAAAAGCCGGTCAGGAGAAAAGGACGGCAGTATGCTGGAATTATCAGGCCGTAATTGAGGGCATGATTCCTAGTTCCGCGCCAGCGTCTACCTCTTCCACCAAGGAAATTGCACATCACCCAAAGCGCAAATTCGAATACCGCTTGGAGGGTTTGCGGGGCATGGCGGCACTCGTGGTGGTGTGGTTTCACGGCGTCAGCATCGAAAGGGGCCTTGACCCGCATTTTACGCTGTCGGGGCCGCTGGCCTACCACGTGCCGGGGCACTTGAGCGTGCTGCTGTTCTTCATATTATCCGGGTACGTGATTGGCATTACCAATGCGGTGCCCCTGACCGGTCCGACGGTAAGGACCTACCTCAAAAAGCGGTTTGTGCGCATCTACCCCATCTATGCGGTGGCGATGCTGCTCACGTGGGCCGTGGCGCAGCCATATCCGGTGGGCACGTGGCTGGCCCATCTTAGCCTGACGCACGTGTTGCTGGCGAAGGTTATCATCGAAAATGAGCCGGCTTGGTCGCTGCACTACGAAGTCGTTTTTTACCTGCTGTTCATTCCGGTTTCCCTGTGGCGGGCCAATGCCTGGCCGGTGGCCGGCGGCTGTGTACTGCTTGGGGTGGTCAACCAGTTGCTGTGGCCGACCAATACGCTGCTGACTTGCTACTGCTTTGGCCTTGCGTTTTGGCTGTGCGGCCTAGGCCTGTCGCAACGCGCACTGCCGAGCCGGTGGGCCAGTTCGCAGTTTTTGGTGGGAATGTTGTTGCTGTTACTGAGCCTGCACTCGTTTAATATTTTTGAAACACTCCTCTGGAAGGTAGCGCAATTGGCGGTCGGCGACCGGCTGTACTACCATTACTTTCCGGGGGCCGAGCAATTACGGGCCGTGATTACGTTTGGCGATTTGGCCTTTCTGCCGGTTGGGGCGTTGTACATTCTGCTGTTTACCAATCAGGACTTTCCGGGCCGGCAGTATACACTGTGGGCCTTGTTTGGGTTGCCGGCAGCCACTTTCCTCTACCTGGGGCAGCACCACGGCCAGCTAAATCTGGCCCCCTACAACCTGTCCAGTGCGTTTTATGTGGCGGCGGTGGCTTTGGTGGCGGTGCCCTCGGCGCGCATTGAGGCCGTAGCGGCCCGTGCCATGCAGCGGCTGGTGAAGCTAGGAGGCATTTCGTATGGCCTTTACATCGTGCATTTTCCCATCATGACGGGACTGAGGCGCGTGGAGGCTTTTTCCGGGACCGGCTTCACGTATGGCGTGCGTTTCGCTTTGTATCTGTTGCTTTCGCTGCTGCTGGCTTATTACCTCGAAAAGCTACTTCAACCGCAGATGCGCAGGCTATTAACTTCTCAGAAACAGGAATTGGCGGTGCCCAGGCCAACCTGAAATGGTTGGTCCAGGGCCGGAGCATAGATAGTGGCTTTTTCGTGGTTGAAGGCAATGCATTGGGGGTTTTGGGCGGCGTTATCCCTACATTTCGTAGCCAAGCTGACCGAGTGACCGTACTTGCGGCTGAATCCTACTCTCACCACCCTGACACTTTATGAAAATTATTGACATTCGTACCATGCGCGGGCCCAGCTACTGGTCCGTGAAGCACACCAAACTCATCGTGATGAAGGTGGATTTGGAAGAGTTTGCGGGCACATGGTCGAACGCCATTCCGGAGTTGCCAGCTACGTTCATGCAGCTGTTCCCGAAGATTGGGCAGCCGCAGCCGGGCGGCATCAGCGGCCGGCAGTCGCCGAAGCACCCGCCGCTGAACGAAGACCAATTGAACGACGGCGAGCCGCTGGGCCACGTCATTCAGCACGTGGCGCTGGAGCTGCAGCGCATGGCCGGCATGCCCGTGTACTGGGGCAAAAGCTACCCGGCCCGCGAAGAAGGCGTGGAGTATGTGGTGTTTGCGTACCAAGAGGAGCGGGCCGGGCGCCGGGCCGCCGAGTCTGCGGTGCACATTGTGGAAGCCCTGTGCAAGCAGGAAGAGGTCAACCTCAAGCCCATCATCGACGAGCTGCACGAAATCCGCGAGGATGAATTCATCGGGCCCAGCACCTACAGCATCGTGGCCGAGGCCGCGTCGCGCAACATTCCGTACATCGCCCTCAAAAACAGCAACATCATTCAGCTGGGCTACGGCGTGAACCAGAAGCGCATCTGGGCCACCACCACCAGCTACACCTCGCACGCCGGCGTGGAAGTGGCCGGCAACAAGAACCGCACCAAGGCCATGCTCAACGACGCGGGCGTGCCCGTGCCGCGCGGCACCACCGTGTATTCGGAGAATGGCCTGCGCGACGCCATCGACGAATTGGGCTTCCCCATCGTGACCAAGCCGCTCGACGGCAACCACGGCAAGGGCGCCACCATTCGCATCATGAACTGGGAAGGCGCCGTGGCCGGCCTCAAAGCCGCGCAGGAATACTCGCGGGCGGTGATTGTGGAGCAGTTCATCGAAGGCTTCGACTTTCGCTTGCTGGTGGTGAACGGCAAGCTCATTGCGGCCGCCAAGCGCACGCCCGCCGCCGTGACCGGCGACGGCCGCAGCACCATTCAGCAGCTCATTGACGAGGTGAACAAGGACCCGCGCCGCGGCGTGGGCCATGAAAAGGTGCTTACCGCCATCAAGGCCGACAAGCACACGATGGACATTCTGGAAGCGCGCAGCCTGACGCTGGCGTCGGTGCTGCCGGCCGGCGAAACGCTGTATTTGAAAAGCACGGCCAACATCAGCACCGGCGGCACCGCCTCCGACGTGACCGACCAGATGCACCCCTACAACGTGCTGCTGGCCGAGCGCGTGGCCGGCATCGTGGGCCTCGACATTTGCGGCATCGACCTCATGGCCACTGACATTGCCGTGCCGCTCAACGAGAGCCGCGGCGCCGTGATTGAGGTGAATGCCGCCCCCGGCTTCCGCATGCACATCGCGCCGGCCGATGGCTTGCCCCGCAACGTGGCCGCGCCGGTGGTCGACATGCTCTTCCCGCCCGGCAGCACGGCGCGCATTCCCATTATCGCCATCACGGGCACCAACGGCAAAACCACCACCACGCGCCTCATCGCGCACATGGTGGCCAGCAAAGGCTACAAAGTGGGCTTCACAACGACTGACGGCATCTACATCCAAGGCGTGCAGCTGCAGAAGGGCGACTGCACCGGCGGCCAAAGCGCCGAGTTCGTGCTGAAAGACCCCACCGTGAACTACGCCGTGCTCGAAACCGCGCGCGGCGGCATGCTGCGCTCGGGCCTGGGCTTCCACACCTGCGACATTGCCGTGGTGACCAACGTGGCAGCCGACCACCTGGGCCTGCGCGACATTCATACGGTGGAGGAAATGGCCGCCGTGAAGGGCGTACTGCCCCGCACGGTGCGCAAAAACGGCTGGGCCGTGCTCAACGCCGACGACGACCTGGTGTACGCCATGGCCCGCACCGTGGACTGCAAAGTGGCCCTGTTCAGCATGCGCGACGACAACCCGCGCATTCAAGAGCACGTGGAGGCCGGCGGCGTGGCCGCGGTGTACGAGGAAGGCTACGTCACGATTTACCGCAACAGCTACAAGCTGCGCATCGACCGGGCCGCCGAGTTTCCCATCACCTTGGGCGGGCGCGCGGGCTTCAACATCGAGAACAGCCTGGCGGCCGCCCTGGCCGGCTACCTGGCCGGGTTCGACAAAGATGAAATCAAGACGGCGCTGCGCACCTTCATCCCCTCAGCCACCAAAACGCCGGGCCGGATGAACATCTACAATTTTCCGGACTTCGAAGTCATCGTGGATTATGCCCACAACACGGCCGGCATCACCAAATTTGCCGAGTTCATGGCCGCCACGCCGGCTACCCACAAAATCGGCATCGTGTCGGGCCTGGGCGACCGGCGCGACGAGGACACGCTGGGCTTCGCCCGCATCGCCGGCCGCATCTTCGACGAGGTGATTCTGCGGCAGGACCGGGACCTGCGCGGCAAATCGGCCGAGTTCCTGCGCGACATCATGGAGCGCGGCCTGCGCCTCGACAAGCCGGATTTGAAAATCACCTACATCGAACACGAGCCCGACGCCATCGACCACCTGCTGCGGCACACCCCACAGGGTGGGGTGGGCGTCATCTTCACCGAGAACATCAGCGCCACGCTGGCCAAGCTGGATGAGTTCGAGAAAACGAGTGCGGAGGGCTAAAGGTCATTGATAATTAGCATGGAGAGGGAGCAGGAGTAGTCCAGCTCCCTCTTTTTATATTGCGTCTTATATAAAAACTTCTTTTTCAATGTCTAACCTTTCTCTTCTGCCTCCTGCTACACTGGGTCGAGCCCTGTTGGCGTTGCTTGCTTTGGCGTTGCGCCTGCCGGCAGCGGCTCAGGCCCCAGCTTGGCAGTCGGCACAGGCTGTGGGTGTGGCCACAACGGCGGCGAATACTAATCATTCGGAAGTAACGGCTACGGCTATTGATGTGAGAGGAAATGTATTCTTAGCCGGGCATTTCACAAA
The DNA here is from genome assembly GCF_014699055.1 of Hymenobacter armeniacus. Lineage (GTDB taxonomy): Bacteria > Bacteroidota > Bacteroidia > Cytophagales > Hymenobacteraceae > Hymenobacter > Hymenobacter armeniacus. The sequence goes on along the minus strand of NZ_JACXAC010000006.1, from coordinate 160,828 downwards.
TACGGTGGTACTGGGCAGCACCACGCTGACCAGCCTCGGAGGTGACGATGTATTCGTGGCTAAATTTAACCCAGGTACCAACCAGTTTGTGTGGGCCCAACGGGCTGGCGGCACGGGGCTTGACCGTGCCAACGCACTGGTTGCGAACGGTACCAGTGTGTACGTGGCGGGTTTCTTTGATAGCACTACGGCGGGCTTTGGTTCCACCGTCCTGGCTAATACGGGCTCTTACGACGCTTTCGTAGCCAAGCTCACCGATGCGGGCAGCTTCACATGGGCGCAGCGCATTGGTGGTTCAGGTGAAGAGTTTGCCTCTGCGCTGGCATTGAACAGCACAGGCGTATACATAACCGGCAGTTTTACCAGCCCTGTGATGGCCTTTGGTTCTACCACACTAACCAGTGCGGGCTTGTCTGATGTGTTTGTGGCCAAACTCACAGACGCCGGCAGCACCGGCAGCTTCGTGTGGGCGCAACGGGCCGGGGGCATGTGGCGCGACGGAGCCAGCGCATTGGCCGTGAGCGGCAGTAGTGTGTATCTGACCGGTAGGTTTGACAGTCCCACAGCAATATTTGGTTCCACCACCCTGACCAACGCAGGCAGCAACGATGTATTCGTGGCCAAGCTGATGGATGCGGGCAGCACGAGTAGTTTTACCTGGGCGCAGCGGACCGGTGGGACGGGTGCAGAGCTTGCCACCGCGCTGGCTGTGAGCGGCAATAGCGTGTACGTAGCCGGCGTTTTTTACGGCTCTACAACGGACTTTGGCCCCACCACTTTGACCAATACGAGTGTTGGCGGCTATCCCGACATCTTTGTGGCCAAGCTCACGGACGCAGGGAATACGGGCAGCTTCGCATGGGCGCAACGGGCAGGGGGAACGGGCTTTGACGCAGCCACTGCGCTGGCCGTGAGCGGCAGTAGCGTGTACGTGGCTGGCAATTTTGGCTATCAAGGTAATCCGGTAGCAGATTTTGGTCCTACTACTCTTACTACTGCGGGCTCTGGCGACATATTCGTCGCCAAACTCACGGACGTAGGTAGCACGAGCCGCTTCGTTTGGGCGCAACGAGCAGGGGGTACGGCAGACGATGTGAGTAATGCGCTGGTCCTAAGTGGCACAAGTGTGTACGTGGCCGGGGCATTCGGTAGCACCACGGCTAACTTCGGCAGTATTGCCCTTCCAAAGCCGAACTCATTCGCGACGCTCGGCTTTCTCGCCTCCCTCACCGACCCTACCCTCACCGCCACCACGGCCGCCGGGCCCCGCGAGCCGGCTGCCCTCTTCCCCAACCCCGCCCGGCACGCGGCCACCCTGCGCCTGCCCGCCGGCACTGCCCCCGCGCCCCTCGCGCTCACCGACGCGCTGGGCCGCTCCGTGCGCCGCTACCCCGTCCCAACCGGCCCCGAGGCCACGCTCGACCTGCACGGCCTGCCCGCCGGCCTTTACCTGCTGCGCGGCGCTGGTCCGGCCCAGCGTCTGGCGATAGAATAGCAATGGCCTAGAAAGAAAAAGCCGCTTCAGTTATTGAAGCGGCTTTTTTGTGCCTTATAAATAAGGCCAGACTATTTGAGCGTGAACGTGGTTTTGCCCATCAGCTGGCCGCTTTCATAGAGCTCCACGGTGTGCTGACCTTTCTTGTAGTCGGCACCTTTGGCGTACACAAACTCCAGCTTTTGCTTGGTGTTGTCGTACACCACGTCTTGTTTTTGGGTGTAGAAAGCCTCCTGGCCATCCACGGTGAAGGTGCCGCCGCCGGTGCTCAGGTTGTAGAGCGCGGCGCCGTCGGGCTCCAGAATGCGCATGTAGATGGACTTGGTTTCCTTCGGCGACACGTCGTTGCGGGCCAGGTTGAAGGTCACTTTTACTTTCTCCACTTTCTTGGCCTTGAACTCCTCTTTGTCGTCTTCCTTTTCCTTGTTTTTGGAGGTGATGATGGCGACTTTGATGTTTTCGGACTGCAGGCGCGACGCAATGCCCACTTTCTCGCTCAGCTCGCGGTTGCTGCGCACCACCGTGCTGATGGTGTCCGTCAGCTTGTTTTGCTTCTCCTTGAGCGTGGTGGTTTCGGTGTAGAGGGTTTCGTTGTCCTTCTTCAGCTGGGCAATATCGTCGTCGCGTTTGCGCAGCTGGCTTTCCAGGTTGAGGGCGCGCTGCTTAAACAGGTTTTGCTGGGCAATGGAGAAGCTGCCGGCCCGGAACGAGCGCAGCTTCAGCAGGTCGGCGTTCACGCTGGCAATCTTGGCCACCAGCGAGTCGTTGCTCAGGCCCAGGGCCTGCAGCTCCTGGCTTTGGCGCTCAAAATCAGCCTTCAAAGCCTCGTATTGCTTGATTTGCTCCTGCAGCTTGCTGTCTTTGGCCTGCACTTCGGTGGTCAGCTGCTCGTTTTTCTGGCCTTTCTGCTGGTTGAGGTAGAACAGGACGCCGTTGATGCCCAGGAGCACCAGCACGAGGGCTGCCCAGAGCAGGACGCGGCTGTTATTGGAGCGGGGTTCGGGGGTTTCGTTCGGGTCCATGCGGGAATTGTTAAGCGGAAAAAGCAAAAGAAAAGCAAAGCGCCCGCCGCTATGCGGCACGTACCTTTGGGCGTAAAAATAGGGGACTTCCGTGCCCTGGCAAGTTACAAGTATACTTCAACGGTATGGAAACGGTTTTTCCGGCGTTCGACGCCGCCTACTGGCAAGGCCGTTACGACGCAGGCCGCGACGGCTGGGATGCCCACGCCATCACGCCCCCGCTGCGCGCCTATTTCGACCAGCTCGACGTGGCCCGGCAGCCGCGCATCCTCATCCCCGGCGCCGGCCGCGCCTACGAGGCCGAGTACCTCCACCAGCGCGGTTTCGAGCAGGTGTTCGTGGCCGACATTGCCCCCGAAGCCCTGCGCGCCCTGGCCGCCCGCGTGCCCGATTTCCCGGCCGACCACCTCTTGCTGGCCGATTTCTTCACGCTGCCCAACGACCCGCCCTACGATTTAATTGTGGAGCAGACGTTTTTCTGCGCCCTCAACCCCGCCCTGCGCCCGGCCTATGCCCGGCAAGTGGCCCACCTGCTGCGGCCCGGCGGCACGCTCATGGGCCTGCTCTTCGACACCGATTTCGGGCCGGTGCAGGAGCCGCCCTTTGGCGGCAGTAAGGAAGAATACCGCCAGTATTTCGAGCCGTACTTTGATTTCCGGCATTTCGAAACGGCCACTAATTCGCTCAAGCCCCGGCAGGGGCGCGAGCTGTTTATTTGTTTAAAGAAGAAATAACCTTCCCATGCTCCAAGCCCTCGCCAACACGCTCCCGCATTTCCGACACACCAACTCCGGCCAGTTTTTCCTCATGGCCGGGCCCTGCGTCATCGAAGGCGAAGACATGGCCCTGCGCATCGCCGAGCGCATCAAGCACCTCACCGACAAGCTCCAGATTCCCTACATCTTCAAGGGCTCGTACCGCAAGGCCAACCGCTCGCGCCTCGATTCCTTCACCGGCATCGGCGACGAAACGGCCTTGCGCATCCTGCAAAAAGTGGGGCGCGAAATCGGCGTCCCCACCGTCACCGACATCCATGAATCGGGCGAAGCCGCCCTGGCGGCCGAGTACGTCGACGTGCTGCAAATCCCGGCCTTCCTGTGCCGGCAGACCGATTTGCTCATCGCCGCCGCCCAAACCGGCAAAGTGGTGAACGTGAAAAAAGGCCAGTTCCTGAGCGGCGAAGCCATGAAATGGGCCGTCGACAAAATCCGACAGTCGGGCAACCCGCACGTCATCCTCACCGAGCGCGGCAACTCCTTCGGCTATTCCGACCTCGTGGTGGATTTCCGCAACCTGCCGGCCATGCGCGAGTTCGAGGTGCCCGTGGTGATGGACGTGACGCACTCGCTGCAGCGCCCCAACCAAAGCAGCGGCGTGACCGGCGGCCAGCCCGCCCTCATCGAGACCATTGCCAAAGCCGCCATCGCCGTGGGCGCCGACGGCCTGTTCATCGAAACGCACCCCACGCCCGCCACGGCCCTCTCCGACGGCGCCAACATGCTGCCATTGGACCAATTGGAGGCCCTCCTGGTGAAGCTGACGCGGGTGCGCGACGCCCTCCGGCCGGTGCCCGGCATCGACACGCAGGGCTTGCAGGCCTAATTTCGGAAACGCTGCGATGCAGGAGTTTCGGCTGTATAAGTCGCCTGTCAAAGCCCTGAAGCTGCTGGTGGGCTGCGCGGCCTTCGTGGCCATCGGCTGCCTGATGTTGAGCCGGCCCGACGCGCCGCGGTGGGTGGCGTGGGCGAGCATCGGGTTTTTTGGGCTGGGAATTCCCGTAAGCCTTTTTCAGCTGCTCGACCGGCGGCCGCAGATAATTGTCAACGACGTCGGGGTGTTTGACCGGATGATGCACCACGAATTCATCAACTGGGCCATCATTCAAGACGTGTACCTGGCCGAAGTAAACAAACAGGCCTTCATTTGCCTCGTGGTAGACGAGGCGTTTGAGCCGTCGCGCCGCAAAGGCAAATTCAAACAGGGCATGGCCAGTTTGAACAAGGGATTGGGATTTCAGGAGCTGAATATTTCCCTGGGCTTTGTCAGCATCGATGCCTTTCGATTCGCCGAATTCATCTTGGCCATGCGCGGTGCCGAGTCGCCCGAACGAGAAGCGCTGGTTAGCAATGCGATTGCCAATCTATGACCGGCAATCAGGGGCGCAGCCAGAAATGCTGTTTGGGTTGGTTCTTCCGGAAGAACACCAGCCCAATGTAGAACAAGTCCACCGTCAGCATCACCTCGGGATGGGCTTTGATGGCTTCCCAGGCCCGCTCCATTTCTGCGGACCAGTGTATGTCGTCGAAGACGAAAACTGAGTTTTCAGTACGGTGAGCCAGGCACTGCTCGAAGTAGCGCAGCGTGGGCTCGTAGCGGTGGTTGCCGTCGAAAAAGGCGAAGTCGACCGGACGATTCAGCGCTGCCAGGGCAGGAGCGAGGGTGTGGTCGATATTGCCTTCGATGACGTCGATGTTGCGCAGCTGCAGCTCGGCAAAGGTTTCGCTGGCCACGGCGGTCACGTTGGGGCAGCCCTCGAAGGTGACGACGCGGCTCCGCGAATCGGCCGAGGCCAAGTAGGCAGTGGTGAGGCCCAGCGACGTGCCCAGCTCCAGAATGGTGGCCGGCCGAAAGTAATTGACCAACCGAAACAGCAGCTGCGCCAGGGGCCGGGGCTTGGCGGCGGTGCGGGCAATGTCGGCCACGCGGCGCTGCTGGCCCGCGCCGGTGTGCGAGCCCGCCCCAAAATCGGTGACGCTGATGCTGGCCGGGCTGCCGAGCAGCTGCTGCCGGCGCGCTTCGATGGCTGCGTAGGCCTTGTACGAGCCCGTGTGGCGCACCACCGAGGTGTAGAGCCCAAATACGAAGGGCGAATGCAGCCCGTGGGCGTTGCCCGAACGAAGCCAGAAGCGGAGGTAAGCGAGGAGCTGAAACAAGAAGCGGGCGAACAATGCGAGCCGCAAAGGTCGCACTGTCCGCCCGCTCTTTGGCGAAACGAGGACTTAGTTGAGGCGGTAGGGCACCATGAGCGTGAACTCGGGAATCTCCACGTTGAACTCCTGGCCGTTGGCTAGGCGCTCCATGAGGTAGGTGCCGCGCATCTTGCCCACCCCCGACTTCAGGTTGCAGCCGCTCACGTATTGGTGGGCCTCGCCGGGCTCCAGCACGGGCTGGCGGCCCACCACGCCTTCGCCTTCCACTTCGCGCACCACGCCGTTGGCGTCGTGAATGTGCCAGTGGCGGCGCAACAGCTTCACGGTGAACTCGCTGTTGTTGCGAATTTCAATTTTATAGGCGAACACGAAGTGTTCCTGGCCGGGGCTGGAATAGTCGGGCAAGTAGTTGGTCGTAACCGAAACGGTGACGCCTTGCGTAGTGGTGGTGGGCATAGGTGTCGGGCTATAAGGTAGCTGCGGGCGTAACAGCGGCCCGCGGAAATTGGTTTTACGCAAAAGCGGCCTTTCAACGCCGCAAACACCCGTTTATTTTCTCCAAATTTTCAATGGTAAAGATAGCCGAAAGCTGGCGGCCGGTGTTAGCCGACGAATTTGAAAAACCCTATTTTCAGCGGCTAATTGCCTTTGTGAAAGGGGAGTACGCCACGGCTACCGTGTACCCGGCCGGCCCCCAAATTTTTCACGCCTTCGACGCCACCCCGTTTGAAAAAGTGAAGGTCGTTATCCTGGGCCAGGACCCTTACCACGGCCGCAACCAGGCGCACGGCCTGTCGTTTTCGGTGCAGGAAGGGCAGCGTACGCCGCCTTCGCTCCAGAATATTTTCAAAGAGTTGCAGGACGACATCCCCGGCACGCCGCCCGCGCCCAACGGCAACCTCGACCGCTGGGCCCAGCAAGGCGTGCTGCTGCTCAACGCCACCCTCACCGTGCGGGCCAGCGAGCCGGCCTCGCACCAGAAAAAAGGGTGGGAAGAATTCACCGACGCCGTGATTCGCAAGGTTTCCGAAGGCAAGGAGCACGTGGTGTTCATCCTGTGGGGCGCCTATGCCGGTAAGAAGTCCGAGCTGATTGACGAGAAGAAGCACCTGGTAATTAAGTCGGTGCATCCGTCGCCCTTTGCGGCCGACAAGGGGTTCTTCGGCAGCAAGCCCTTCAGCAAGACCAATGCCTGGCTTCAGCGCATGGGGCTGGAGCCGATAGTGTGGTAGGGTTCAAGCGTCACGGCGAGGCCGTAGGCCGTGGCAATCGAAGGTCAGCTGAGCTAGTCCGTCCGGTTCTTAGCTTCCAACGCACTGATTTGACAAGTCAAATAAAAAGCCCCGACTCCATGCAGAGCCGGGGCTTTTTACATTATGAGGCTGGTCGCGGAGTGAGGAGAGATTAGCTCCGCTGACCTTCGGTTGCTTCGCTGCGCTCGCCATGCCCGGCGCTTAGTGGATGATGTTGAACAAGCGGCTCCAGCGGATTTTGTGCCAGAAGTCGGCGTTGGGGTCGATGGACAGCCAGATGAGGACGGCTTTGCCCACGATGTGGTCTTCGGGCACGAAGCCCCAGAAGCGCGAGTCCTCAGAATTGTGGCGGTTGTCGCCCATCATCATGTAGTAGTTCTGCTTCACGGTGTAGCTGGTGAGCTGCTTGCCGTTCTGGTAAATCATGCCGTCGGCGTTGTTCCAGGTAATGCCTTCGTTGCGCTCGTAGCGGGCCACGATTTTGTAGTAGATGGCGGCATTGCCGGGGCTGAGGGTGATGGTTTGGCCCTTTTTGGGCACGGGCAGCGGGCCGTAGTTGTCCAGGGTCCACTTGCGCGGGGTGGCGCTGGTGGCGTCCGAATTGGTAAAATCAGCCTTGTCGGGAAAGAGCGACGGCAGCGGCGGCTCGTACACGTCGAGGCGCTTCACATAGGGCTGCTTGCGAAAGAAATCGGCTGCGGCTTGGGTGCAGCTGATTTTGTACACGAAGGTGCCGGGCACCTCGCCGCCCATGGCCTGCGGCATGCCGCCGGGCTGAGTGTAGTCGACCACGCCCTGGGAGCGCAGGGCCGCCAGCACCTCGTCGTTGGGGTTGTCCACCTGCATCACGTAGTCGGTTTGCAGGCCGGGCACGGTGCCCTCGGGCTGGCCGTTGAGGTACACCTGGCCGTTTTTGATTTGCAGGGTGTCGCCGGCAATGGCCACGCAACGTTTGATATAGTTGGTGCGCAGGTCGGCGGGGTACTGGGTTTCGTGGGGCACGTGAAACACCACCACGTCGTTGCGCTTCACTTCCGAAAAGCCCGGCAGCCGGTAAGTGGGCAGCTGAATGAGCTCAGAATAGCTTTTCAGGCCCGTGCCCCACACGGTTTGGTGGGTGAGGGGCACCTGCAGCGGCGTTTGGGGCGTGATGGGCCCGTAATGCAGCTTGCTCACGAACAGGTAGTCGCCCACCAGCAGGGAGTTTTCCATGCTGGGCGAGGGAATGGTGTATGCCTCAAACGTGGCCCAACGGATGAGCGTGGCCGCCACAATGGCAAAAATCAGCGAATCGGCCCATTCGCGGGTTTTCGTTTTGGGCGGCTTGGGGGCAGCGGTGGGGGTGGTTTTGAGCAACGACATGGGCAAGCTTGGGCTTGGCAGTGAATATCAGGCAAAGAAAGGCAGCAACGGGCCAGATTGCCCCGCCGCGGCCGGCAAATGGTGAGGCAACTACAAATCCAGCAGCTCTTTCATTCCGAACACGCCCTGGCGGCCGGGCAGCCACTCGGCGGCCAGCAGAGCGCCCAGGGCGAAGCCCTCGCGGCTGTGGGCCTCGTGCTTGAGCTCCAGCGTGTCGACGTCCGACGTGTAGGTAACGATGTGCGTGCCCACCGCCTCGCCGGCGCGCTCGCTGATGATGGCCAGTTCGGCCGGCGTTTCGGCGGGGGCGTTGCGCCAAGTGGATTTGGCCGGGAAATGGCGCAGGATGCCTTCGGCCGTGGTGAGGGCCGTGCCGCTGGGCTGGTCGATTTTGTGGGTGTGGTGGATTTCGCGCACGGCCACGTCGTAGCCGCCAAACTGGTTCATTTTGGCCGCGATGTACTCGTTGAAATGAAAGAACAGGTTCACGCCCACGCTGTAGTTGGAAGCGTAGAACAGGCTGCCCTGCACTTCCTCGGTCAGCGCTTTGGCCTCCTCAAAGTGGTGCAGCCAGCCCGTGGAGCCGCACACCACCGGCAAGCCCTGGCGCAGGCAGGCCTGCACGTTGGCAAAGGCCGAATCGGGGTGGGTGAACTCAACGGCCACGTCGGCCGTGGCGGGGCTGAAGTCGGCGATGCTGGCCTGGCTGGCGTGGAGGTCCACAATGCCGGCAATTTCGTGGCCGCGTTGCTGGGCCAGCGCGCCAATGGTCTGGCCCATTTTGCCGTAGCCGATGAGAAGAATTTTCATGGTAGTTATCAGGGGGCGTTGGCGGTTTTCGGGTCGGCAGCTGCGGCCATCTTGGGCATGACAGCTGACAACGAACTGCTGCCAACTAAAAAGTTATTTCACGCGCAGCGCCACTTGCAGGCCGGGCGTGAAGGGCAAAAGTGCACCCTGGCCGGGCACCTGCAGCAAGGTGGGCTGCCAGTGCACGGCCAGGTCGTCGCTCACGTCGAAGTCCTTCAGGTGAGCGTCGACCAGCGCGTCGACGATTTGCAGGCCATAAGCCAGCCCAATGTAGAGGTAAAAGATGTCGCGGTTGCCCCGGTAGTATACCAGCGCCGATTTAATGCCGTCGGGCCTGGTGTATAGCCGCGCCCGAGGCGAGAGACTTTGGCTGCCTATCAGCTTGGGGTTGGCCGTCACCAGGTCGTAGGCATCGGAAAACTCCGTGAAGCGACGCTGCCAGAAAATCTCGGCTCCCACCACCCCTCCCAAGGCCCCATACACCACCGGCAGCTTCCACCAGCGCCGGTTGTATATCTGGCCCGCGCCGGGCAGAATGGTGGCCAGCAGGGCCGCCTTGCCGGGCCGCGTGAGGCGAATGCCCTGGTAGCCAAAGGCCCGGAACATGCGCTCGGTGCGCTTGGCCGAGTCGGCCGCGGCCTTGCTGCGCTTGGCTTCGGGCGTCACCACCGGGTCGCGGCGTTCGGTGGTGTCGGCGAGGATGGCGGCGGGCGTGCGACCCGTGGGGTCGTTGGGATTGGTCGGGTTATTCGGGTTGAATACCTGCGCCCCGCCACTGTGGCCCGCCAGCAAGGAGCCAGCCAGAACCAGCAAGGCCGCGATGTGGTGATACAACTTCTTCATAGCAACTCCGCTAACGGAAAACGCCCGGGTTTCGCATGTTGGCCAGCGCGTTGAATTACGAAAACCACCCGCCCACCGGGGGCGGCCTTACGAGGGATGCAGAATGTGCAGGATGCGCTGCATGTCCTCAATCGAGTCGAAGGCGATTTTGATTTCGCCGTTGCCCTTGGGGCCGGGGCGCACCTGCACGCGCGAGCCAAACCGGTCGGTGAGGTGGCGCTCGGTGCGGCGCAGTTCGGCGGCGGGCACCGCCGGCTGAGCAGGAGCCGAGTTGGCCGAGCCATTGCTGTTCGACTCAGGCGCGGGGCGGCCGAAGCCGTTGCGCACCAGCTCTTCCACGCGGCGCACGGAGAGTTCTTCGGCCACAATCTTGCGGTAGAGCTCCACCTGGGCCTTGGGGTCGTCGAGGCCAATGAGGGCGCGGGCGTGGCCCATGCTGATGGCGGCGTCGCGCAGGCCAATCTGCACATCGGGCGGCAGCTTGAGCAGGCGCAGGTAGTTCGTCACGGTCGAGCGGTTTTTGCCCACCCGGTCGCCCAGCTCTTCCTGGCGCAGGTTGCACTCGCTCAGCAGGCGCTGGTAGCTGAGGGCGATTTCGATGGCATTCAGGTTTTCGCGCTGAATGTTCTCAATCAGGGCCATTTCCAGCATTTGCTGGTCGTCGGCCTTGCGGATGTAGGCGGGAATCGTCTCCAGACCAGCCAGCTTTGACGCCTGCAGGCGGCGCTCGCCCGAGATGAGCTGGTAGGCGTTGGTGCCGAGCTGGCGCAGGGTCACGGGCTGGATAATGCCCTGGATTTTGATGCTGTCGGCCAGTTCCTGCAGGGCTTGCTGGTCGAAGTGGGTGCGGGGCTGGTAGGGGTTGGCCTCGATGTGCTCGACCGAGATAAAGCCCACCGAGTTGACTGGGTGCGACACCAGCCGGTCGCCGGTACCGGGCCGGTCGCCTTTTTTCTCGTAGCTGCCCTCAATCAGGGCATTGAGGCCGCGGCCCAGGCCACCCTTGCGTTTCACCGCGGCGGCAGCGGCCAAAGCAGCTTGCAATTTCTCTTCGTTTCTCTCTTGAGCCATAGTACGTCGGCCGGGCCCATAAAAGGCATGCGGCAACCGAACGTCAAAAATACGGAGAGTTCAGCGAAGGGCAAGCCAGAAGTTTGGGGCGACGTTCTGACGGGCGCCTCACCCCCCCGGCCCCCTCTCCCAAAGGAGAGGGGGAGCCAGACGCAAGACCCGAATGCAAAGCCCCGTCGGGGCGGCCCTCGTTCAACGAATGCCGCCCCGACGGGGCTTTGAGAACCTGAAGAAGCTTGGGTTACTACCGATATGTCGCCCCGCTGGGGCTTATGGCACTACAACTTTGGATTCTGATGCAGCGCCAGCACCTCAACTACCTCGCACGGCCCGATATTTAGCCCACCTTCTCGGAAATAACCCCGTGTACCAAGCTTTATGTGCTGGCTGTGAAATTCCCGAAAAGCAGAATTTAGAATATACATATCAGCCAAGCCAGAATTAGGCATGGGCTCACCTTCGGGCAGCATTTCGCCAGATGGTGTGATGAATATCGGCCAAATCACAACTATCTGATTTGGTGGGCTTATGTCCTCGTATTCGTAAGCAAAATCCCACCGGATGCCCTGGAAGAGCGGCTTCTTGCGCCCGCCTTCTTCGGCGCTGTAGATGCGGTAGCTTACCCGAAAATCTGGCGGCTGGTGTTCGGAGGAAGAAGCCATCGGGAACTGGCTGGGCTTTAATAATCAGAAGAGACTTCTGCTACTATAGCATCTGTTGATTACCTGCGCAGTGGAGATGCTGCGACTTCGCTCAACATGACGTTCTAAAACTAAATCCGCTCGTCCTCGGCCGTTTCCTCGGTGGCTTCCACGCTGTTTTTCTCCACGATTTCGCGGGCCAGGTTGAGGTAGCTGATGGAGCCTTTACTCTCAGCGTCGTGCAGAATGACGGGGATGCCGAAGCTGGGCGACTCGCTCAGCTTCACGTTGCGCGGAATGATGGTGTCGAAGGCGAGCTGCTGGAAATGCATGCGCACTTCTTCCACCACCTGGTTGCTCAGGCGCAGGCGCACGTCGTACATCGTGAGCAGGATGCCTTCGATTTCGAGGTCGGTGTTGAGGCGGCTCTGGATGATTTTGATGGTGTTCAGGAGCTTGCCGAGGCCTTCGAGAGCGAAGTACTCGCACTGCACCGGGATGATGACCGAGTGCGCGGCCGTGAGGGCGTTGACCGTGATGAGGCCCAGCGACGGCGAGCAGTCGATGATGATGTAGTCGTACTGCTCGGCGAGGGGGCGCAGGGCCTCCTTCATTTTTTCTTCGCGGTTGGGCAGGTTTATCATCTCCACTTCGGCGCCCACCAGGTCGATGTGGGAGGGCATGAGGTCGAGGTGGGGCAGGATGTTGGTGGGCAGGATGATGTCCTGGGCGTTGATGCCGTCCACCATGCACTCGTAGATGCTGTTCTGGATGTCCTTGGGGTCGTAGCCCACGCCGGAAGTGGCGTTGGCCTGGGGGTCGGCGTCGACGAGCAGGGTCCGGTAGTCCAGGGCGGCCAGGGACGCCGCGAGGTTGATGGAAGTAGTGGTTTTGCCCACCCCGCCTTTTTGATTGGCTACCGCGATGATTTTTCCCATGAGTCTCTCTAGTTGTCAGTTGTTCGTTGTCAGTTGTTAGTGGTTTGTTGCTTCATCATCAGGTAGTGGGCTTTTTAAGGGCCTTTCAACTAACAACTGACAACGAGCAACCGACGACTAAAAACTAATAACTTTTGCCGTAGCATTGCACAAAGATACATTCTTTCCCTGTTCGCATGGCCCCTTTTTTGGCTCGTTGGGCTGGCTTCTCGGCTAACTGGTTTGGACTTTCGCTGGGCTTGCTAACGCTGGCCGGCTGCCACGACGCGGCCCGCCCGGCCGCCGACGAGCGCCGCGTGTTTCGCTACAACCAACCCGAGGCCCTGTCCTCGCTCGACCCCGCTTTTGCCCGCAACCAGGCCAACTGGTGGGCGGTAGGCCAGCTCTACAGCGGGCTGGTGGAGCTGGATTCGACCCTGCTGCCCGCTCCGGCCCTGGCCCGGCGCTATAGCATTTCGCCCGATGGCCGCCTCTACACCTTCGTGCTGCGCAAGGGCGTGCGCTTTCACGACAGCGACGTTTTTCCGGGCGGCAAAGGCCGCGAAGTGAAAGCTGCCGACTTCGTTTACAGCTTCAAGCGCATTCTGGACGCGGCCACGGCCAGCACCGGCGGCTGGATTTTTCGGGGCAAAATCCTGGAGAAGCCCGACGGCTCGCCCAGCGACACGGCCTTCGTGGCCGCGAACGACTCCACGCTGCGCATTCATTTGAAGGAGCCGTTTGTGCCGTTTCTGGGCATTCTGACCATGCCCTATGCCTACGTGGTGCCGCACGAAGCCGTGGCCAAGTACGGCAAAGACTTCCGCGAGCACCCGGTGGGCACGGGCCCGTTCCGGTTCAAGCTCTGGGACGAGGGCAATATCCTGCTCTACGAGCGCAACCCCAGCTACTGGCGGCGCGACCGGCAGGGCAAAGCCTTGCCCTATCTGGACGCCGTGGCCATCAGCTTTCTGCCCGACCGCAAGACCGAGTTTCTGACTTTTATGCAGGGCAAGCTGGATTTCCTGTCGGGCATCCGGGCCGGTTCGCGCGACCTGATTATGCACCCGGACGGCACCATCCGAGAGGATTTTAAGGGCAAATTCACGGTGCAGAAGGTGCCGTACCTGAACACGGAGTACCTCGGCATTCAGTTGGATTCGGCTAACCTGACGGGGGAGCAGGCCGTGCAGGGCCGGGCCCTGCGCGACAAGCGTGTGCGCCAGGCCTTGAACTACGCCCTCAATAAGCCCGAAATGCTGACTTACCTGCTGAACCGGGTGGGCACGGCCGGCACCTCCGGTTTCGTGCCCAAGGCCTTGCCGTCGTTCTCGGAGAAGGAAGTGCCGGGCTACAGCTACCAGCCGCAAAAGGCCCGGCAACTGCTGCGCGCCGGGGGCTACGGCCCCGGCAAGCCGCTGCGCCTGCGCCTAAGCACCGTGCTGGAACGCAAGGAGATAGGGGAGTACCTGCAAAAGCAATGGGCCGACGTGGGCGTGCAGGTCCAGATTGACATCAACCAATCGGCGGCGCAGCAGGACCTAGTGGACAACGGCCGGGTGGCCTTTTTCGCCAAAAGCTGGCTGGGCGACTACCCCGACGCCGAAAACTACCTGGCGCTGTTCTACAGCCCCAATTTCAGCCCCGGCGGCCCCGACAAAACCCACTTCAAAAACGCGCAGTACGACAAGCTCTACGACGAAGCCCGCCGCACCCAGGACGTGGCCCGGCGCACGGCGCTCTACCAGGCCATGGACCGCATTGTGGTGGAAGAGTCGCCCGTTATCAGCCTGTATTACGACGAAGTGGTGCGCCTCACGCAGAACAACGTGCGCGGCCTCACGCCCAACCCCATGAACACGCTGCTGCTGGAGCGAGTACACAAGGACTGACCCACCTTTTCGCCTTTAATCTGACTCGTTATGCGCTTTCTCCGCCCGTCGATTCTACTGGTGCTGCTGGCCCTGCCGTGGGCGGGCGCCGTGCGTGGCCAAGCCGCTGGTGCTGCCTCCGAAGCTGCCCCGCTGGTGATGGGGCAGACGTTCACCATTGCCTCCAAGGCGCTGGGCGAAACGCGCCGCATCAACGTGTACCTGCCGGCGGGCTATGCCGAATCGACTACGCTGCAGCTGCCGGTGCTTTACATGCCGGATGGCGGCATGCAGGAGGATTTTTTGCACGTAGCCGGCTTGGTGCAAGTCTCGGTGGGCAATGGCACGATGCGGCCGTTCATCCTAGTCGGCATCGAAAACACCGAGCGGCGGCGCGACCTCACCGGGCCCACCACCAACGAGAAGGACAAGAAAATAGCCCCCCGAGTGGGCGGCTCGGCTGCTTACCGTCAATTTCTGCGCGAGGAATTGATGCCGGCCGTGAAAAAGCGCTACCGCACCACTGCCGAAACGGCCATCGTGGGCGAGTCGCTGGCGGGCTTGTTCGTGGTCGAAACGCTGCTGCTGGAGCCCGAACTGTTCAATACCTACCTAGCCTTCGACCCCAGTCTGTGGTGGAACAACGGCCAGCTGGCAAAAGAAGCCAGCAAGTTGCCTTGGTTCACGGCCAAGAGCAGCCAGCTCAAAACCGTGTTTCTGGCCATCAGCCGCGATGGCGACCCGGACGTCGTGAGCCAGTTGGCCAAGCTGCTAAACAGCAAACCGGGGGGGCGCATCACTGCCTATTCCGAGGCCATGCCGCAGGAGTCGCACGCCACCATCTACCATCCGGCGGCGCTGAAGGCGTTTCGCACGGTGTTCAAGCCCGCGCCTTCGGAAGGAAAATGAGCCGGCCCGCGACTGGGGCGCGCCCTACCTGTCGGCCGCGGTGGACTGAACCAACGGGTCGAACTGGTGCCCGAAATAGGTGACGAGCTGCCGCACGTTTTCGGGTTCGCCTTCTTCTACCCGCACCACTTTGAGCTGGCCGTTGGCCTGCCGCACGCCAATGATGGTGCTGGGCAGGTCGGTGGTGTGCTGGGTGTATTGCTCAGCAAACTGGTCGAAATGCGCTTCCTTGGCCTGGCGCAGCAAGTCGTCGACAGCGGCTTTGGACAGCCTAAGCTCTTTCTGGCCCACAAACGGCACGCCGCGCCGGCCTTCGTACAGCACGCGCCCATCGGCAAACACCTGCATGCGGTAGGCCGGACAAGTGCCGAAGCAGGGCGTCCGCTCGAAGGTGATGACCGGGCTTTCCTCGGCCGCGGGCTTGGCGGCAGCCACGGGCTTTGTGCTGCTTTTGGCCTTTTTTACCTTCACCTTCTGGGTTTTGGAGGCGACTTTTTGGGCGCAGGCGGGCAGCGCGAGGCCGAAAGCAAACAGGAACAGCAGCAGGGCGAAGTGGCGCATGACGGGGGGGTATAAAAGGAATTGCCGCGTGAATGTAGGCAAACAAAAAACCGGCAGAACGAAAACCGTGCCTATGGTCTTCGTTCTGCCGGTTTTGGCCCGCCACCCATTCCGGATGACGGGAAAGATTACGACTTGCGCTTGGCCTGGGCTTCGCGCTCCTGCGCGGCCTTCATGGCTTCGGCAATGCGGCCCTGCAGGCCGCTGGGCTTCTTGTCCTTGTTCTTGATTTTGTTGGCTTCGAGCTGGGCGCGAATCTTGGTGTCATCCACCAGGCCGCGGGTGATGGCCTGCTGCGCGAAAGTGATGACGTTCGACACGAAGTAGTACCAGGTGAGGCCGGCCGCAAAGCTGTTCAGCACGAACAGGAAGATGATGGGCATCAGGTAGCTGTACGTCTTCATCGGGCCCTGCATGGCCGTGTTCATCTGGTTGCTCTGCCAGGTCATCACCAGGGTGGAGGCCGTCATGAGCAGCGTGAACATGCTGATGTGGTCGCCGTACCACTTGATGTAGAAAGGCAGTTTGGCAAACACGTCGTAGGAGCTCAAGTCCTTGGCCCACAAGAAACTCTGCTGACGCAGCTCAATGGCGTTGGGGAAGAACTGGAACATGGCAAACAGGATGGGCAGCGTGAGCAGCGTGGGCACGCAGCCGCTCAGCGGGCTCACGCCGAAGGTCTGGTAGAGCTTCATGGTCTCCTGCTGCACCTTGGTCTGGTCGTCGCCGTACTTGGCCTTCAGCTCGTCGAGCTCGGGCTTCAGCACTTTCATGCGGGCCTGGCTTTCGTAAGTTTTGTAGGTCAAGGGCCACGTTACCAGTTTGATGAGCACCACCAACAGCAGGATGATGATGCCGTAGGAGCTGATGTATTGCTCCAGGAAATGGAACACGGGCAGCACCACGAAGCGGTTTACCCAGCGAAACAAGCCCCAGCCGAGGTACACGTTGCGGTCGAACTCCGGCGCCACTTCCTTCAGGGTGTTGAAGGCATTGGGGCCGAAATAGAAGCGGTACTGGCCGCGGCCCTGCTCCACCTCGGCCACCGGAATGGAGAGCGTGCTGCTCAGCGTTTTGATGGTTTTGGGGTCTTCCAGGTTCACGTTCGAATTGAACGCGCCGCCAGCGAAAGGCTGCTGGTCGGCAATGAGGCCGGCCACAAAAAAGTCGTGCTTGTGCGCCGCCCATTTCACCGGTCCGCCGGCTTTGAATTCCTCGGGCTTCTCGCTGGCTTCGGCCAAGGCGCCCTGGTCGCCAGCGGCAAGGTAATGGTTGATGGTGGTGTGGTTGCGGTTCTGCTTGAGGTCCTGCTCGGTCTGGCGCACCTGGTCCACGAAGCTGAAGGTGAGCGGCTCCTGGGCCACGGTGCGCTCCAAGCCCACCAGGCGCAGGTCGTACTTCACTTCAAAGCTGTTGGCGGGCAGCGAGTAGGTCTGCACAATCTGCCCCCCGGCCACGGGCGCCGTGAACGTGAGCACCGACGCGCCGTTGGCTTGCGAGGGCGCAGCCTGAAAATTCAAGTCCGAAAACTTGATGGTTTTGCCGTCCACGGTACGGAAGCGGGTATCCATGCGGGCGCTTTTGGCGTCGAACAAGTCCAGCGGCTGGCCGAAAAAAGTCTTGTACTTCAGCAGGCGCACGGCCGTCACGCGGCCGCCGCGCGTCGAGAGCGTCACGTCGAGGTTGGCGTTGGTCAGGTGCAGGTCCTGGGCCGGGCCGGCCGTGGTGTCGAGGGCGGTTTCGGGGGCCAGTGCGGCGGCGGCCGGAGCCGCGGCTGGCGTGGCCGCCGCAGTAGTGGCCGGGGGCGTTTTGCCGGCGGCTTTCTCGTCCTTCTTCGGGCTGAAGAAAAACAGGTACACGAGGAGCAAGGCCGAGATGAGGAACAGGCCGGTTGCTTGATTTCTATCCATTACGATGTTAAAGTTGCGAAGGGGCAAAGGTACGGCGGGACGCTGCGCTTAATGAAGAATGAAAAAGAGGAATAAATAATTGCAGACGCCTGTCCTCCTGAGCGCAGCGAAGAACCTTATCGCGCTTGGGTAAAAAGAATTACCACAAACCGTTTTGACGTGATAAGGTCCTTCGCTGCGCTCAGGACGACAGGCGTCTGCAATTGCTTTGAAACCTGCCTACCCCTTGCGGTGCTGAATGGCGGCCCGCACGAAGCGCACGAACAGCGGGTGGGGCTGCTCCACGGTGCTTTTCAGCTCGGGGTGGAACTGACCGGCCACGAACCACGGGTGGCTGGGCAGCTCAATCACCTCCACCAGGCCGGTTTCGGGGTTGGTGCCGGTGGCTTGCAGGCCGGCTTCCTCGAAGCGGGGCAGGTACTGGTTGTTGAACTCGTAGCGGTGGCGGTGCCGCTCGCTGATGTGGTTGCGGCCGTAGGCTTTGGCCGCTTTCGAGCCGCGGCGCAGGTCGCAGGCGTAGGCACCCAGGCGCATGGTGCCGCCTTTCTGGGTGATGTTTTTCTGCTCCTCCATCATGGCAATGACGGGGTTCGGCGTGAGGGCGTCCATCTCGGTGGAGTTGGCGTCGAGCAGGCCCAGCACGTGGCGGGCGTATTCCACCACGGCCACCTGCATGCCCAGGCAGATGCCAAAGAAGGGAATGTTGTTTTCCCGCACGTAGCGCACGGCGGCAATCTTGCCCTCGAAGCCGCGCTCGCCGAAGCCGGGGGCCACCAGCACGCCGTCGCAGCCGTGCAGCAGGCCGGCAATGTTTTCGGGCGTCACGTGGTCGGACTGGATGCTGCGCACCGTCACCTTGCACTCGTTTTGGGCGCCGGCGTGCACAAAGGCCTCGTTGATGGACTTGTAGGCGTCGGGCAGCTCCACGTACTTGCCCACGAGGGCGATGGTCACTTCCTCAGTCGGGTTTTTCAGCTTGCCCAGAAAGTCCTTCCACGCCTCCAAATCCGGCTGCTGGGCGCCACCGGTCAGCTTCAGGCGCTTAATCACCCGCTCGTCCAGGCCCTCTTTGCGCATGAGCAGCGGCACCGAGTAGATGCTGTCGGCGTCGAGGCTTTCGATGACCGAGTTGATTTTGACGTTGCAGAACAGCGCGATTTTGCGCCGCATTTCCATCGGAATCGGGTGCTCGGAGCGGCACACCAAGATGTCGGGCTGCAGGCCGGCCTCGCGCAGGTCGCGCACCGAGTGCTGGGTGGGCTTGGTTTTGAGCTCGCCGGCGGCCTTCAGGAAAGGCAGCAGCGTGAGGTGAATGACCAGCGAATCGTACTCGGGCAGCTCCCAGCGCAGCTGGCGCACGGCCTCCACAAAGGGCAGGCTTTCGATGTCGCCGATGCAGCCGCCGATTTCGGTAATCACCACGTCGAACTGGCCGTTCTGGCCCAGCAGCAGCATGCGCCGCTTGATTTCGTCGGTGATGTGGGGCACCACCTGCACCGTTTTGCCGAGGAAGGCGCCTTCGCGCTCGCGCCGGATGACGTGGTCGTAGATGCGGCCCGTAGTCACGTTGTTGGCCTGCGAGGTGGGCGTGTTCAGGAACCGCTCGTAGTGGCCGAGGTCGAGGTCGGTTTCGGCGCCGTCGTCGGTCACGTAGCACTCGCCGTGCTCGTACGGGTTCAGCGTACCGGGGTCGATGTTGATGTAAGGGTCGAACTTCTGGATGGTGACTCGGAAGCCGCGGGCCTGCAGAAGCTTGGCCAGCGAGGCGGAAATGATTCCTTTGCCGAGTGAAGAAGTGACGCCGCCGGTAACGAAAATGTATTTCGCTGCCGACGCGCTGGGGGAGGGGTTGGAGCGTTCGGGCATGACGGGAGTCAAAAGTACGGCGCCCAAAGTTGGAATGGCGGAAAAAATGCGCGGCCGGGCCACCAATGCCGCCGCAGCTAGCCCATGACGGCCCGCAAAAAAGAGGCGGGTGTTTCCGCAAACGATTGCGAAAGTCGCTGGGAATTAGTACATTTATTCATGGCACATTTCATCAATCACCTCGTCCAGAGCTGGGGTCTGAGCCCGGTTCACTACTGGCACTTGCGCCTGCTCACGGCCTTGCTGCTCACGCCGTTGCTGGGCGTGCTCTACGTGGTGCTTTTCGACCGGCCCAAGCGGCCCACGGCGGGCCGCCAGCTGTGGCACCGGTAGAAAGGCGCCTAGGCGTTTCGCCATTCTGCCTTGTCGCGCTCGCTGAAGCATAGCGCGCTTCGGCAAGCCGTTTCGTTGGCTGGCGCGGCCGGGTGTTTCTTTGGGCTGGTAAATACAACCCGGCCCCATGTTGCACGGAACCCTGCTCCTCGTTCTCGGCCTGCTGTTCGTCGTGTTTCTGCTGGTGATGCTGGCGCAGCAGCTGCGCATTTCCTACCCCATTTTTCTGGTGCTGGGCGGGCTGGCGCTGAGTTTTGTGCCCGGCCTGCCGCGCGTGGCCATTGCGCCCGATTTAATATTCCTGATTTTCCTGCCGCCGCTGCTCTACGAGGCGGCCTGGACCACCTCCTGGAACGACTTTTGGCGTTGGCGCCGGGCCATCGGGCTGCTCGCGTTTGGGCTGGTGGCGTTCACCTCGCTCATTGTGGCCTACGTGGCGCGGGCCGTCATTCCGGGGTTCACGCTGGGGCTGGGCTTTCTGCTGGGCGGCATTATTTCGCCGCCCGATGCGGTGGCGGCCACTTCGGTGCTGCGCGGCATCAAGGTGCCGCGGCGCGTCACGGCCATTCTGGAGGGCGAGAGCCTGATTAACGACGCCAGTAGCTTGATTGTGTTTCGGTTTGCGTTGCTGGCGGTGCTCTCGGGCACGTTTGTGTGGCAGCAAGCAGCCACCAGTTTTCTGCTCACCAGCGGCATGGGGCTGATGGTGGGGCTGGGCGTGGCCTGCGGGTTTTTCCTGATTCATAAGTACCTGCCCACCACGCCCAGCATCAACACGGTGCTCACCTTCATGGCGCCCTACGTGATGTACTTGCTGGCCGAGGAATTCCACTTTTCGGGCGTGCTGGCGGTGGTCAGCGGCGGCCTGCTGCTCTCGCACTTGTCGCACCGGGTGTTCGACGCCAATACGCGCCTGCAGGCCAACAGCGTGTGGGCCAGCGTGAGCTTCGTGCTGAATGGGCTGGTGTTCATTCTCATCGGCCTGCAGCTGCCCATTGCCGTAGAAGGGCTGGGCGAATACTCTCTGCAGCAAGGTATTGCCTACGGCCTGCTGATGAGCGGGCTGGTCATCGTCATTCGGCTCCTCTGGATGTATCCGGCGGCGTTCATTCCGCGCTATTTGAGCAAAAGCATCCGCAATGCCGAGCCCAGCCCGGGCTGGCAGGGCACGCTGGTGCTGGGCTGGGCGGGCATGCGCGGGGTGGTTTCGCTGGCCTCGGCGCTATCGGTGCCGCTGCTGACCAACGACGGCCTGCCGTTTCCGCAGCGCAACCTCATTCTGTTCATCACTTTCGTGGTCATTTTGGTCACGCTGGTGCTGCAGGGGCTCACGCTGCCGGCCATCATCCGCTTCACCCGGATTGCCGAGCGCGACGACCGCATGCCCCTCGAAGAGCAGGAAGCCGGCGTGCGCCTGCACCTGCGCACCGCGGCCGTGAAGCACCTGCAGCGCCACTACGCCGCCGAAACGGAGGCCAACGAGCTGATTGCGCGCCTGCAGCAGCGCATGCAAACCGAAATCAACCTCACCACCCGCACCCTCAACGCGCTGGAAACCGACCAGGCCGGCCGTGACGCCCTGCGCCAGTACCACCTCGTGCTGCTCGACGTGCTGAACGTGGAGCGCGAGGCCCTGGCCCACCTGCGCCACCACGACAGCTTCGACGACGAAGTGCTGCGCCAGCAGGAAGCCCAACTGGACCTGGATGAGGCCAAGGTGAAGCACATTGAGCGGTAGGGGAGGGCGGCCGGCATGACGTGCTGATTATTTTTTCCACTCCGTTGCTTGCGTCGTTTCAGGCCGCCGCTATCTTTGCGGCACGCTCCCTAATCGGGGCACTTATCAAGAAAGGCGGAGGGACAGGCCCTGCGATGCCTTAGCAACCAGTAGCAATACCAGGTGCTAAATCCTGTTCTGAATCAGTTTCGGCCGGTTCAGGAGAAGATAAGTCTACAAGATGTTCCCCGACTGCAGCGGTGGTGCTCTTCTGACTTGTCGGAAGGGCTTTTTTTGTGCCCTTTCGGTGAGAAATCTTGAAAGTGCTCAGGTACCCGGGTGCGTTTTCGTCTCAACCACAAAACGCTCATTGCCTCATGCAAGCCTCCACCCGCCTCATTCAGTCCTTTCCCGTCGACGAACAAACCGGTGCCCTCGCGGTGCCGATATACCAGACCTGTACCTTCGTGCAAGAGTCGCCGGGCGTGCACAAGGGCTACGACTACTCCCGCACCGCCAACCCCACCCGCAGCGCCCTGGAGCAGCTGCTGGCCGGCCTCGAGCACGGCCATTCGGCCTACGCCTTCGCCAGCGGCATGGCCGCCATCGATGCCGTGCTGAAGCTGCTCTCGACCGGCGACCAGATTGTGGCCATCGACGACATCTACGGCGGGGCCTTCCGCCTGTTTGAGCACGTGTACCGCCGTTTCGGCATCGACATCGTGTATTGCGACACCGCCGACTTGGCCCAGGTGCAGGCCGCCATCAATGAGCGTACCAAGCTGGTGTGGCTGGAAACGCCCTCGAACCCCACGCTCAAAGTCTCCGACATTGCCGGGCTGGCCGAGCTGGCCCACGCCGCCGGCGCCTGGCTGTGCGTCGACAACACCTTTGCTTCGCCCGTGCTGCAGCAGCCCATTCTGCTGGGCGCCGATTTGGTGGTGCACAGCGCCACCAAGTACCTGGGCGGCCATTCGGATTTGATTGCCGGCGCCGTGGTGGCAGCTACCGAAGAGCTGGGCAAGCAAATCCAGTTCATTCAAAACGCCTCGGGCGCCATACTGGGGCCGTTCGATTCGTTTTTGGTGATTCGCGGGCTCGAAACGCTGCATCTGCGCATTGCCCAGCACTGCAGCGCGGCCCTGCAGGTGGCCCGCTTCCTGCAAAGCCGCCCCGAAATCCAGGCTGTGTATTACCCCGGGCTGGAATCGCACCCCAACCACGACTTGGCCCGGCAGCAGCAGCCCGACGGTTTTGGCGGCATCATCGCGCTGGTGCTAAAAGACGACACTGTGGAAGCGGCCACGCAACTTGCCACCAGCCTGAATTACTTCAAGCTGGCCGTGAGCCTGGGCGGCGGCAAGAGCCTGGTGTGCCATTCGGCCTCGATGACGCACACGGCCATCCCGGCCGAGCAGCGCCGCGCCGCCGGCTTTGCCGACAGCCTGCTGCGCCTCTCCATTGGCCTGGAGGCCGCCGACGACCTCATTGCGGATTTGGCGCAGGCCCTCGATGGCCTGGGCGCTGCCGCGGCCAGCGCACCGCTGGCGGTGCCCGAAGCAGAGGCCGTGCTGGCCTAGCCGCAACGGCGGGCGGCAGGTGGCGGCCCCGCGAGGGGCACCACTTGGCCGGTGGGGGCGTTTTATTCGGCCGATTTTGGGGCATCAGGCATGATTTGGGGCATAAAAGCCTCCCCAGCCGCGGCTGTTGCGTAAGTTGCGGCCGATGCTACGTTCCCTGTATTTTCTGTTGCTGCTGACGCTGGGGGCCACCCAGCTGCCGGCTTGCGCGCAAACCACCACCACCCCGCCGGCCACCGCCGCCACGGCGCCGGACCGGCCATTGCCCTGGCTCGATTCGTTGCTGAATAGTTCGGCCATTCTGCGCCAGCACCAGGTGGGCCTGAGCCTGGCCTACGCCGACAGCACGAAGCCGTTCTACGGCTACCAGGAAGCCAAATATTTCACCCCGGCCAGCAACATGAAGCTGTTCAGCTTCTATGCCGGGCTGCGCCTGCTCGGCGACTCGCTGCCGAGCCTGCGCTACTTCTCGCGCCGCGACACGCTGTTTTTCCAGGGCACCGGCGACCCCACGCTGCTGCACGGCGACGTGCCCAGCCGCCGCGCCTACAGCTTTTTGCTGAACCGCCCCGAGAAAGTGCTGGCCTACTGCGACATTAAATGCGTGACGCCCTTCGGCCCCAGTTGGACTTGGGACGACTATGGCTACTATTTCCAACCCGAGCGCGGGGCATTTCCCATCTACGGGCACACCGTGCGCTTCTACGCCGCCGCGCCCGCGCCCGCCAGGCCGCGGGCCGGCGCCACGGCCGCCACCCGGGCCGTGGCCCCGGCCATGTCGCGCGTGCGGGTGCTGCCGCGCTACTTTGCGCCGCTGGTGGGCCCGGCCACTTCCGACCTGCTCACGCCGGGCCTCGACAAGGACACCCACGTGCTGCGCGACCCCCGTGAAAACCGCTTCTACGTGCTGCCTTCCACCAAAAAGTGGGTCGATGAAACGCCCTTCATCACCAGCCGCGGGCTGATGCTGCGGCTGCTGGGCGACACCCTGCGCCGGGCCACCGCCAACGCCGCCTGGCGCCCGCGCCCGGGCCAGGATTCTATTCGCACCTTGCACGGGCTGCGCGTCGACTCCCTTTACCGCCGCATGCTGCGCGTGAGCGACAACTTTCTGGCCGAGCAGCTGCTGCTGATGTGCAGCACCAAAATCGGCAACCACGACTCGCTCAGCACCGGCCGCGTGATTCGCTACGCCCGCAAAAACTTCCTCAGCAGCCTGCCCGACCCCGTGGTGTGGGTGGATGGCTCGGGGCTTTCGCGGCTCAACCTCATCACGCCGCGCTCCCTCACGGCGCTGCTGCTCCGGCTGCACCAGGAGGTGCCCGAGCGGCGCTTGCTGAGCCTGCTGGCGGCCGGCGGGGGGCAGGGCACCCTCCGCAAGCGCTACCACGACGCCGCTGGCCCCTGGGTGTGGGGCAAAACCGGCACGCTGAGCAACAATTTGAACGTGTGCGGCTACCTGCGCACCAAAAGCGGCCGGCTAGTGGCCTTCAGCTTCATGAACAACAACCACGTGGCCGACAGCGGCGACATGCGCAACGAAGTAGAGCGGGTGTTGCGCCAGGTGCGCGACCGGCTGTAAAGCCGGCCCGTCGCGGTAACTTGGGGGTGAAACCTGGGCAAAAACACACGAACGTGAAAAAACTTGTCGGAACCCTGTTGGTGTTGGCCCTCGGGCCGACCGGCGCCGCCCTGGAAGGCTGTGCTGATAAGTACAAATGCAGCGTTGATACGTCGCTGGCCTATTTCGACGTGGATGGCCTGACCTTCGCCGTCCTCCAGCGCGGAGAGGCCGTTGCGGCGGGGCAGTCGGTGGCCGCGGCCGAAATCAGCCTCGCCATCCAGTTGCAGAAGCGCTACTACAGCCAGCGGCAAGCGGCCGCCTGGCTGCCGGCTGCTTACGCCTGCCCGCCCGCACCCATGCCCGGCTACCGGGGCACCACCGAAGTCCTCGATTCGCTGGTGGTGCGTTGCGTGTATGCCTACGACGCCGCCCACCCCGCCGGAACCGTCGTCAACGACTTGTTAGCTGGCGACGATGGCAAGCCCTTGCCGCTGGTGCCCGTGCCCGGCACGCGCCCGGACTATCCGCAGCAACTGCGCCTGCGTCAGGCCCCCAGCCAAGCCGGTCCGCAGCAGTTTGCGTTGCGCTACCGCCTCACCAACGGCGAAATCTACACGGCGCGTACGCCCCTCATCACGCTGCGCTGACCGCCGGACATAAACCTTCGGGAGGCGTGATGCCCGACCCGGAAAAAGTGCCCCGGCGCGGGTTAGCGCGTCACCATTATTCGCTGAGTGGCTGTAACATCCGGCCCGCTCACCTTCAGGTAGTAAACCCCGGCCGCGAGTCCCGACACATCAAACTCGGCTCGCACCGAAGGGTGCAGCTCTTGAATAGGCGTCACGGGCTGGCCCAGGGTGTTGTAGAGGCGGGCCGTGAGGTCGTTGGCCACGCCGCCCTCGGGCGCCACCGTAAGCACGTCGCTGACCGGGTTGGGGTAGGTCGTGATTTGCACGCCGGCGGCCAAGAAAGCAGCCGTCACCACGTAGGTGGTCACGGGCTCGTTCACCACGGCGTGGCCCGACTGCGGGCCCGTGGCGCCGGCCGGAATCACGCCGTAGTAAGTAGGGCCGGGCGTGTAGGGGTAGGCGCCGGCGTACTGGCTGTTGATGGTGACGAAGTAGGCATAAGTGCCCTGCGGGTATTCCGGCGTGATGCAAAAGCGGCCGTTGTGGCTGTCGAGGTCGCCGCGCCCGGCCACGTACTCAAAGTCTTCGATGTAGTAGCCCAGCGGCTTGGCCGCGTTGATGGCCGGGCCGGCCGAGGGCGCGGCAGAGCCGTCGGGCAGGGTGGTGCGGGCCGTGATGTTGCGCGTGCGGAAAGAGGTGCGCATGCTCCGGATGGCGCCCGTGCCGTTGGCATTGGCGTAGCCGTAGGCGCCGTAGATGGGGTAGCCATCAAAAGCGAAGCCGATGATGGGGGAGTGGCGGCTGCTGTCGCGGTCGTTGTAGAGGCAGCGCGGATTGAGGTGGTGGTGGTACTCGCCGTTGCCGGCCGGGTGGCCCAGGCAGGAGTCGAAGCTGGGCCCTTCCA
Source organism: Hymenobacter armeniacus (assembly GCF_014699055.1). Classification (GTDB taxonomy): domain Bacteria; phylum Bacteroidota; class Bacteroidia; order Cytophagales; family Hymenobacteraceae; genus Hymenobacter; species Hymenobacter armeniacus. Next base: position 134,640 of record NZ_JACXAC010000006.1, on the reverse strand, counting down.
CCACGATGGCGTTCTGGTTCCACACGCCCGCGTTGTTGTAGCTCATGGCGTCCTTGGCGTTGAAAATGCTCACGCCGTTGCTCCAGATGCCGGTGTGGCCCAGGGGCGTGGCCGTGGGCGTACCGGTGTTGGGCTGGGGCGTGCGCGTGATTTTGAACACGAAGTTCTGGTTGGTGGCCGAGTTGGGGTTCATGGGCCAGGGGCCGATGGTGTAGCTCGGCACGCCCGTGCAGGTGATGTACACGTTGCCGGCAGAGTACTGCACCCGCTGCACGTTGCTCAGAATGCCACCAAAGCCGGTGGCGCCCGTGGTGTTCACCACCCAAGAGCTGACGATGGGGGTGATTTGGGCGTGGCCAAGGGCCGGGAACAGCCACAGCAGCACAAGAAGAAAGGAGTAGCGGTGTCGTTGCATAGAAATCGTTTGCGGGGTGAGGCCGGCTTGACGGCCCGGCTCGGCGGGGGGTTAACGCCGGAAGGCTTATTGGTTGCAGGAGCCTAAATGTAGCGCCGGCCAATGCCGAAGCGGCTATATAGTCTGCGAACTAGCTTTTCTGCCCGATGAGCTGCCGGTTTTAACTGGGGTGAGACACGGACGGATTTTTCAGACATGTTCGGACGGGCCGTGGAGAGGACAGGCGGGCGAAAAACGTCACCCGGCGCCCGCGCGCTTTCGCTGGGAATTGAGCCGGGTTGGGCGAGGAATGGCCGAGGTTAAACGATGCGCAAAAAAAGATAGTCGGCACGCCTAACAATTTTGCAACGCCAACCCGAAACAGCCCTGGCCGCCTATTCAACCGCCTTTTTCAACCCAAGACATGTTCGCTTTCACCTTCTCCTCCGCTTTCCTGCCATCCCTGCGCCGCACCCTGTTGGCCAGCCTTGGCCTGCTGACGCCCGCCCTGGTGTCGGCCCAAACCATCGTTTCGTTTGCCCCCACCACGGCCGCGGCCGGCTCCACGGTCGTCATCACCGGGCTCAACCTCGGCACCACGACGTCGGTGCAGCTGAATGGCCAGAAAATGCGCGTGGTGGGCACGCCCACGGCCACTTCGGTGTCGGTGATTGTGCCGCCGGCCGCCGCCACGGGCCGCATGCGCCTCACCACCAGCACGGGCACGGTGCTGAGCGCCAAGCTGGGCATCACCCGCAAGTCGTCGTCGGTGAGCTACGGGCAGCAGAGCACGGCCTTCACCGGCACCACGGCCAGCGGCAACTACTCCACGCCCACGGCCGGCGACCTCGACAACGACGGCCTCGTGGAGCTGCTGGTGGGCCAGGGCGACGGCACCGTCATGCTCTACGAGCAGGCCTCGGCCAACTCGCTCACCTTGGGCACCGGCGTGCTCCTCAAAAACGCCGACGGCACCACCCTCGACGTGGGCCTCTATGCCAAACCCACCGTGGCCGACCTCGACGGCAACGGCCTGCTGGAGCTGCTGGTGGGCGAAGACACCGGCAACGTGCTGCGCTACGAGCAGCTGGCCACCAGCGGCGCCGGCGCCCTGCAGTTCACCAAAACCACGCTCTTCGCCAACCCCTTCGGCGCGGCCACCAGCGGGGCGCCCAACGGCGGCTCCTACGCCCGGCCCACCGTGGCCGACCTCGACAACAACGGCTTGCTCGACATTTTGGTGGGCAGCAACGACGGCACCCTGCGCCGCTACGAGCAGGCCACGCCCAACGCCAGCACCACCGCCGGCTTCACGGCCTGGGGCCAGCTGAAGCTCGCCAACGGCACGGTCATCGACGCCGGCGACGTGGACAAGCCCCTGCTCACCGATTACAACGGCGACGGCTACCTCGACATGCTGGTGGGCACCAAGGCCGGCACCGTGATGCTCTACACCCAATCGGGCCTGAATGCGGTGACCTTCAACGCGGGCACCAACCTGAGCACCGACGGCACCTCGGCCGGCCTCATCAACCTGGGCGCCACCGGCACCAACCCCAGCAACGTGGGCGGCTACGCGGCCCCCGCCGTGACGGACCTAGACGGCGACGGCCTGCTCGATTTGTTCCTCGGCAACGGCAACGGCACCATTTTCCGCTACGAGCAAGCGCAGTCGGCCACCACGCCCTCGCTCGTGGCGCCGCTGCCCGTGCAGCTCACTGCCTTCGAAGGCGCTGCCCTGGCCACCGGCAACCGCCTCAACTGGGCCACGGCGCAGGAAGTCAACAGCAAGGTGTTCGTGGTAGAAGCCTCGGCCGATGGCAAAACCTTCGCCACGGTGGCCGAGCTGCCCGCCGCCGGCCGCAGCGTTTCGCCCCGCGCCTACGAGTACTTCGACGCTTCGGCCGCGGCTGCCGCCGTGCGCTACTACCGCCTGCGGCAGGTAGACCTGGACGGCACCGTGGCGTATTCGCCGGTGGTGGTGCTCCGCCGCTCGGTGGCCAGCGCCCCGGCCACCGCCGAGGCTTACCCCAACCCCTTTACCCAGGCCCTGAGCGTGGCCCTGCCCGGCAGCGCCGAGCCCCAGGCCGTGGCCGTGTCGCTGACCACGCTGGCCGGCCGCCCGGTATACGCCGCCAAACTCGACCTTGGCGCCGCCCCGCAGGCCCTGGCTGCCCTGCCCGAACTGGCCGCGGGCGTCTACGTGCTGCGCCTCACCACCGCCACGGGCATCATCACCCGAAAAGTGACGCGGCAATAAAACGCGGGTTATCCCTTCAGCAGAAAGGCCCGGCTTCCAGTTGCATGGAAGCCGGGCCTTTCTGCTGAAGGGAGGTTGACTGCTTAGTACAGCACCCGGAACTTGATGGTGTGCTCCACCGCGCGCAGGGCCTGAATCACCTCCTGGTCGTACTGCCGGTCAATGTCCGTTATCACGTAGCCGATGTGCTCGTTGGTTTTGAGGTACTGGCCCAGGATGTTGACGTGGTGCTGGGCCAGCACGTTGTTGATGTTGGCCAGCACGCCGGGCACGTTGGCGTGGATGTGGATGAGGCGGTGGGCCTGCTGCGTGGGCAGCTGAATGTTGGGGAAATTGACCGACTGCTGGGTGTTGCCGGTGTTGATGTACTGCATGATGCGCTCGGGCACAAACTCGGCGATGTTGCGCTGGGCCTCGGCCGTGCTGCCGCCGATGTGCGGCGTGAGCAGCACGTTGGGCAGGCCGCGCAGCTCGTTCTCGAAGGTTTCGTGGTTGGTTTTGGGCTCGTAGGGGAACACGTCGACGGCCGCGCCGCCGAGGTGGCCGCTGCGCAGGGCGTCGGCCAGGGCCGGCACGTCTACCACGTGGCCGCGGGCGTTGTTGAGGAACAGGGCGCCCTGTTTCATCAGCGCAAATTCCCGGGCGCCGATGTAGTTGGTGTTTTCCTGGCGGCCGTCGATGTGCAGCGTCACCACGTCGGCCTGGGCCAGCAGCTCGTCCAGGGTGCGGCACTTCACGGCGTTGCCGAGCTGCAGCTTTTCGGCCACGTCGAAGTACACCACCTTCATGCCCACGGCCTCGGCCACCACGCTCAGCTGCGAGCCGATGTTGCCGTAGCCCACGATGCCCAGCGTCTTGCCGCGAATCTCAAACGAGCCGTTGGCCGACTTGTCCCATTCGCCGGCGTGCATCTTGGGGTTTTTTTCCGGAATGCGGCGGGCCAGCACGATGATTTCGCCCAGGGCCAGCTCCACCACCGAGCGGGTGTTCGAAAACGGTGCGTTGAACACGGCCACGCCCTTTTTCATGGCCCCCACCAGGTCAATCTGGTTGGTGCCGATGCAGAAGGCGCCGATGCCGATGAGGCGGTTGGCGGCATCCAGCACGCGCTGGGTTACCTGGGTCTTGGAGCGAATGCCGAGCAGGCTCACGCCCTCGATGCGCGCAATGAGCTCGTCTTCGTCGAGGCCGCCTTTCACTTCTTCCACCTGGTAGCCTTCCTGGCGGAAAAGCTCGGCGGCGCGGGCGTCCGGATTTTCCAGCAGGAGCACCTTGATGCGGTTTTTGGGGTACGAAAGAGTCATGGGCAGTCTTAGTTGGTACAAAAACTCGTCGAAGGTGGGCAGCACTTCGTCGGCCTGGGCCACCACGCTGGGGCGGCTAACGTTCTCGGTGTAAGCGTAGAAGCGGTGCGCCAGGCCGGCTTCGCGAATTTGGTAGTCGGTATACCCGTCGCCGAGCACGTACACGGGCCCGTCCAAATCGAGCAGCACCAGCTGGCGGATTTTGCCGCCATCGCGGCTCAGCACGTTGCCGGGGTCGCAGCCGGTGATGTTGCCCTGCGCGTCGAAGGTGAAGGTGTTGGCCAGCACGTGGTCGGGCGCGATGCCGAACTCGGCCACCACGGGTTCAATGAACTCGCGGAAGCCGCTGCTCACCACGTAAATCCGGTCGGCGAACTGCCGGAAGAAAGCGGCGTTGCGCTGAATGCTCTCGCTCACTTTGGTTTTGAGGCGGGCGATGAGCGGCGTCAGGTGGCGCTCGTTGGCGCCCAGCAGGGCCAGTCGCTTGCTCAGCGACTCCTGGAAGCCGATTTCGCCGGCCATGCCCTGGTCGGTGAGGGCCTTAATCTGGCCGACGACGTTGGCCTGGTCGGGGTGGCCTTGCAGGGCGATGTCGGCCAGCTCGTCCAGGCCTTCGACCTGGGTAAAGGTGCTGTCGAAATCGAAAACGAGATAGGGCAGGGGGGCGGCGGGGGCGGACATGTCCGCAAAGATGGGCGCGGCAATAGCTTGCGCCCCCATTCGCCGGCGAAGTTTTTGTGAAACCAGTGCTGCCGTGGCTGCCAGCGCCGCTTCGGGAACCTCGCTGCTCTGCTGTTCGTAATTTGGTATGCATACCTTGCAAGCTCGTCGGCCGGCGCTTCGGCGCTGCCGATTGCTCCAAAGCCTTGGCCTTCTGGCCGGGGCTTTGTTGTTTCATTGCCTGGGCAGCAATTGCGGGCGCAGCCAGCTTGCGGCTTTTTCCCAGCGCAGGCCGTCCGACGGTGCGCTGTAGGAGGCTGCGCCAACACCGGGCCCTATTGGCGCGTTACCTTGTGCTATGACGAAAGCTGTTTTTATTGCCGCCGCCGAGCCCAACAGCGGCAAGTCGCTGGTGGCCCTGGGTTTGGTGAACATGCTGCTGGGCAAAGCCCGCCAAGTGGGCTACTTCAAGCCCATCATCGACTACGACCCCGGCCAGGGGCTCGACCCGCACATTGACACCATTGACCAGTACTTCAAGCTGGGGCTGCCCTACGCCGATACCTACGCATTCACGCGCCAGGAAGCGTTGCGGCTGCTGGAAGCCGACGCCCAAGGCGAGCTGATTGACGCCGTCATCCGCAAATTCAAGCACTGGGAAGACACGTGCGATTTTACGGTGGTGGAGGGCAGCGACTTCCTGGGGCCGGGCACCGCCATTGAGTTCGACGCCAACGTGTCCATTGCCAAGAACCTGGGCGTGCCGGTGGTGCTGCTGGTATCGGGCGAGGGCAAAAGCACGGCCCAGCTGGTGAGCGCGGCGCTGACGCTGCTGCGCAGCTTTGAGGGGCGCGAGGTGCCGGTGCTGCTGGTGGTGGCCAACCGCGTGGCCCCCGCCCAGGCCGACGACGTGCAGGCGCTGCTCCGCGCCCAGCTGCCGGCCGAGGTGCTGCTGGCCGTCATTCCCGAAGAGCCTAACCTGCTGCACCCCACCATGCGCGAAATCCAGTCCGGGCTGGGCGGCAAGCTGCTGTTTGGCGAGGGAGGCCTGGGCAGCCAGGTCGACAACTACGTCATCGGGGCCATGCAGGTGCCGCAGTTTCTGAACTACCTCAAAGACAACGTGCTGATAGTGACGCCCGGCGACCGGGGCGACATCATCGTGGCCGCGCTGCAGGCCAACCAGTCGGCCAGCTACCCGCGCGTGGCCGGCATCGTGCTCACGGCCGGCTCAGAGCCCGACCCGCCCATCATGCGCCTGCTGGAAGGCCTGCCCAACGTGGTGCCCATTCTGGCCGTGCCCACGGGCACCTTCGAAACCACCACCCGCGTGGCGGGCATCCGCTCGCGCATCTCGCCCGACAACCCCAAGAAGGTGCAACTGGCCATCGGCACCTTCGGGCGGCACGTGGATGTGCGGGCCCTGGAAGAAAAGCTGGTCAGCTTCCAATCCGAGGGCATTACGCCGCACATGTTCCAGTACCGGCTGCTGCAGTGGGCCAAACGCTCGCGCCGCCACATTGTGCTGCCCGAAGGCAACGACGACCGCATTCTGCGGGCCGCCGCCCAGCTGCTGCACCAGGACATTGTGGACCTCACCATTCTCGGCGACCCGGCCGAAGTGGCGGCCTCGGCCAAACGCCTGGGCCTGAGTCTGCCCGCCGGCCATCTGCGCATCATCGACCCGGTACACTACGAGCACTACGCCGACTACGTGGAGACGTTTTATGAGCTGCGCAAAGACAAGGGCGTGAACCACGACATGGCCCGCGACCTGCTGCGCGACGTGTCCTATTTCGGCTCGATGATGGTGTACAAAGGGCACGCCGACGGCATGGTGTCGGGGGCGGTGCACACCACGCAGCACACCATCCGGCCGGCGCTGCAGTTCATCAAAACCAAGCCGGGCGTTTCGGTGGTGTCGTCGGTGTTTTTCATGTGCCTGCCCGACCGCGTGGCCGTGTTCGGCGACTGCGCCGTGAACCCCAACCCCACCGCCGAGCAGCTGGCCGAAATTGCCATTTCCTCGGCCGAAAGCAGCCGGGCCTTCGGCATCGAGCCGCGCGTGGCCATGCTCTCGTATTCGTCGGGCACCTCCGGCGCCGGCGCCGACGTGGACAAGGTGCGCCAGGCCACCGAGCTGGTGCGCCAGAAGCGCCCCGACCTGAAAGTGGAAGGCCCCATCCAGTACGACGCCGCCGTGGACCCCCTGGTGGGCCGCCAGAAGCTGCCCGACTCGGAATTGGCCGGCCAGGCCAGCGTGCTCATCTTCCCGGACCTGAACACCGGCAACAACACCTACAAAGCCGTGCAGCGCGAAACCGGTGCCCTGGCCATCGGCCCCGTGCTGCAGGGGCTGAACAAGCCGGTGAACGACCTCAGCCGCGGCTGCACGGTGGATGACGTGTTTAATACGGTGGTCATCACCGCCATTCAAAGCCAGCAGCAGTAGCGTGGACGCTGCGAGTCCGCGCTACATACTACCTTTTGCATGAACATTTTCGTCATCAATTCCGGCAGCAGCTCCATCAAGTACCAACTCTTTAGGTGGCCGGCCGAGCAGCCCGTGTGCAGCGGCCTGGTGGAGCGCATCGGCTCGGACGAAGCCACCATTCGCCACACTGTTTTTGAGCAGGAAAGCGCCACTGCCGAGCAGCGCCTCGTCCTGCCGCTGTCCGACCACGAGGCCGGCCTGCGCGAGGTAGTCCGGCTGCTGACGGCCCAGCCCGGCGGCGTCATCCGGGACCCCGCGGAAATCGCCGCGGTGGGCCACCGCGTGGTGCACGGCGGCGAGGCTTTTGCGGCCACCACGCTCATCACGGCCGAGGTGAAAGCGGAAATCCGGCGGCTATTCGCGCTGGCGCCGCTGCACAACCCGGCCAATTACCTGGGCATTGAAGTGGCGGAGCAGCTGTTTGCCCAGGCCCGGCAGGTGGCGGTGTTCGACACGGCTTTTCACCAGACCATGCCCGAGTACGCTTTTCGCTACGCCCTGCCCACGGCGCTGTACGAGAAGCAGCGCATTCGCAAATACGGTTTTCACGGCACCAGCCACCAGTACGTGGCGGCCCAGGCGGCGGCGTATCTGCAGAACCCCGACGCCCGGCTCATCACCATTCACCTGGGCAATGGCTGCAGCATGGCGGCGGTGCGCGGCGGCCAGTCGCTGGACACCAGCATGGGCTTCGGCCCGCTCAGCGGCCTGGTGATGGGCACCCGCTCCGGCGACCTCGACCCCTCGGTGCTGTTGCACCTGCTGGGGCCGCTGGGCTATTCTGCCGAGCAGGTGAGCGCCCTGCTCAACAAGGAAAGCGGCATGCTGGGGCTGGCCGGCTCCAACGACATGCGCGACATCGGGCAGGCCCTGGCCGCCGGCGACGCCCGCGCCGCCCTGGCCTACGACCTGTACGCCTACCGCATTCGTCACTACATCGGCGCCTACACCGCCACACTCAATGGCCTGGATGCCATTGTGTTCACCGCTGGAGTGGGGGAGAACGACGCCCTGGTGCGCGCGAAGGCGTGCGCGCGGATGGAGTTCTTCGGCCTGCAGCTGGATGAGGAAAAAAACCAGCAGCGCAGCCCGGGCTTGCGCGACCTGAGCGGGCCGGCGTCGCGGGCCCGGATATTGGTGATTCCGACGAATGAGGAACTGGAAATAGCCCGGCAAAGCGCCGAATTACTAACCGCTCACGCTTGAAAATGCCCCAACGCCTGCTCTTTGTGTATAATGCCGACACCGGCCTGCTGCCCGGCCTAAAGGACGCGTTTCACAAAATCCTCTCGCCGGCCACCTACCCGTGCGCGCTGTGCGCCGTGACGTATGGCGCCACCAGCATGCGGCCCGAGTGGCGCGCGTTCATCAAGAATCTGCCGGTGCCGGTGCAGTTCCTGCACCGCGACGAGTTCGGGCGGGCTTTTCCGCAGTGGCGCGGGCACCGGCTGCCGGCCGCTTTTGCGGTGGCCGAAACGGGGGAGCTGCAGCCTTTTTTGACGGCGGAGGAAATGGCCGGGGCCGACCTCAATGGCCTGATGCAGCAGGTGCGCGAAAAACTGGCTTAGGGGCAAGGCCGCGCCGTTACCTTTGGCAGGAAAACAGACGGTTTCTGTTCTTTTCTATCATTATTCCACCCGATTTTTCATGAAATGTACCTTTTTGCTGGGCGCGGCCCTGCTGGCGGCCGGCCCGGCGGCGGCGCAGTTTCAGGCCCCGGTGCCGACTGGCCCGGCCTACGACGCCCGCACGCTGTTCAATCCCTCGTTCATCGAGCAGCTGGCCACGCCCACGCGCACGGCCGGCGGCCAGCCCGGCGCCCAGTACTGGCAAAACGCGGCCGACTACAAAATCAACGCCCGCCTCGACGACAAAACGGCCCGCGTGACGGCCAGCGTCGACATCACCTATACCAACAACAGCCCCGACGCCCTGCCCTTCGTGTGGCTCTACGTGGACCAGAACCTGTACCGCGCCGACTCGCGCGGGGCGGCCGCCACGCCGGTGGGCGGCGGGCGCTTCGGCAACTCGGCCCGCGGCTTCCAGGGCGGCGACTCGCTGCAAACCGTGAGCATCGAGCTGCACGGCAAAAAGCTGAAGGCCAACTACCGCGTGAACGACACGCGCCTGCAAATCATACTGCCCGAGGCTCTGAAGCCCAAGGGCGACAAGCTCAGCATCCACATCGACTACGGCTTCAACGTGCCCGAGTATGGCTCCGACCGCCTGGGCCGCCTCAACACCAAGAACGGCGAAATCTTCGAAGTGGCGCAGTGGCACCCGCGCATGGCCGTGTACGACGACGTGGAGGGCTGGAACACGCTGCCCTACCTCACGGCCGAGTTCTACCTCGATTACGGCAACTTCGACTACACCGTGAACGTGCCGGCCAACTTCCTGGTGGGCGGCTCGGGCGAGCTGGTGAACCCCGCCGAGGTGCTGACCAGCGCCCAGCAAAGCCGCCTGGCCAAGGCCGCCGGCTCCGACCAAACGGTCATCGTGCGCTCGGTAGACGAGGTGACGCAGCCCGGCTCGCGGCCGGCCGGCAAGGGCGGCCGCCTGAGCTGGCACTTCCGCTGCCAGCGGGCCCGCGACGTGGCCTGGGCCGCCTCGGCCGCCTTTGTGTGGGACGCGGCCAAGATGAACCTGCCCAGCGGGCGCAAGTCGCTGGCCATGTCGCTCTACCCCGTGGAGTCGGCCCAGGACACGGCCTGGAACCGCTCGACGGAGTACGTGAAAAAGAGCATCGAATTCAACTCGAAGCAGTGGTACGAATACACCTACCCGGTGGCCACCAACGTGGCCGGCGTGGTGGGCGGCATGGAGTACCCGGGCATTGTGTTTTGTGGAGCCAAAGCGCGCAAAGCCAGCCTGTGGGGCGTGACGGACCACGAATTCGGCCACAACTGGTTTCCGATGATAGTGGGCTCGAACGAGCGCAAATACCCGTGGATGGACGAGGGCTTCAACACCTTCATCAACATCCTGTCGTCGCAGGCCTTCAACAACGGCGAGTACGCCAAGCTGCTCAACGACACCACGCGCCTGGTGGGTGGGCTGGTGCGCGGCATTCTCGACCCCGCCACCGACCCGCCCTACACCGTGCCCGACGTGACGCAGTCGCGCAACCTGGGCTTTGCGGCGTACAGCAAGATGGGCTACGGCCTGTTTTTGTTGCGCGAGGAAATTCTGGGCGAGGAGCGGTTCGACTACGCTTTCCGCACCTACATCAAGCGCTGGGCCTTCAAGCACCCGCAGCCCAAGGACTTTTTCCGGACCATGAACGAGGCCAGCGGCGAGGATTTGAGCTGGTTTTGGCGCGAGTGGGTGTACAACAACTGGATTCTGGACCAGGCCGTGACCACCGTGGCCTACGTGAACCAGGACCCCGGCCAGGGCGCCCTCATCACCCTCGAAAACCGCGGCCAGGCCGCCATGCCCGTGACGGCCGACGTGACCGAAACCAACGGCAAAACCACCCGCGTGAAGCTGCCCGTTGAAATCTGGCAGCGCGGCGGCACCTGGACCTTCCGCTACAATTCCACCACGCCCCTCACCCAGGTGCGCCTCAACGCCACCAAGCTGCTGCCCGACGTGAACCCCGGCAACAACGTGTGGCGCGCGCAGGTGCTGCGGTAGCCATCGTTAGAAACCGAAGGCCGCCATGCTCTGCATGGCGGCCTTTTTTATTGGCATGCCTTCACCGGCTGGCCACTTTGCGCGGCGCTGGGGCGTCGGCGCCGTCCTGGCGGGCGCGCTTCACCACTTCGAGGCCCACTTTTTTGCCCAGGGCGAGGCCCACGGTGTTGTCGGTGCGGAAGTGAATGCCGCCGTCGAAGCGCGACTCGGCGGCTTCGTGGGCTTTGGCGTCGCAGAGCTGGGTTTCCTCGGGAAAGAGGTAGCTCAGCACCGTGCCGCGGGCGCAGGAGAGCGTGGCGTGGCCCGACGGGTAGCCCGGAAACGGCGGCGTGACGGGCAGCACCGGCTGGTAGCTCGGGTCGTACTGGTCGGGCCGAATGCCCCAGTACGTGAACTTGGCGTCCCAGCAGGCCACGCCGGCGTCGAAGGCGGCCACGCTGAGCAGGGCGTAGGCCCGGGCGGCCCGGGGGGCGTCGAGGTATTGGCCGGTCTCGAACAGCTTCCGGTTCAGCATCTCGCCCCAGTAGTCGTAGGAGGCCCAGTAGAAGGCCTGGCCCATGGTGGCCGGCGTGCGCTTGGCCGTTTTTAGCTCCTGCATGTCGGCGGCGTAGTCGGGCGGCGGACCGGGGCGGAACTGCCGGCCCGAGGTGAGCACAAACGGCCGCCAATGCCCGCGCATGGGCGCCACGGGCGCGCGCTTGTCGTGCCACAGGCCAGCCTGCGTGGGCACAGCGCCTTTCCAGACGGCGTCGCAGCTGTCGGTTTTGGCGCGCTCCAGCACGGCCGCGGCCACGCGCTGGCCCAGCTCGAAGCCGGCGTCGACGTCGCTGGGATAGGCCACCCCGGCCAAGATGCGCGAGCGGCCGGCGTCGGCAGCCAGCTGGCGCAGGGAGTCGGCCTTGGCCGGAAACAGGGCCGCCAGCACCGCCGAGGCCGCGCCGGCCGCCACGGCGTGCTCCGAAGGGTAGGAGGGGCTGCTGTTGTGGGCCACGCAGGCGGCTTCGGCGTGGCGGGCGTCGGGGCCCGGGCGGCGGTAGGCGTACTTGGCGTGCCAGGCGGCCACGGTGGCGTCGTAGATGGCGATGTTCATCAGGGCCTGGGCGCGCCACATGGTGACGGGGTCGTGCAGCAGGCTTTCCGAGATGGCTTGCCAGCGGTAGCCGGGCGCGCCGGCGTTCCAGTAGCGAATCAGCTGCCGGCTGGCCGAGTCGCGCCGCTGGGCCAGGGCCAGCACGGTTTGGGCTTCGGCCCGGGTGGCTTTGGCCGATGGCGGGGGCGGCACCGCCAGGGCCGCGCCCGAGGGGATGACCCAGGTTTTCCACTCGCCGGCGGTGGGCTCCATCTGCGCCCGTGCAGGACCGGCCAGCAGGCAGCCCAGCCCAACCAATAGTACAGTTGTCTTCATAGCAAATAGCAGCAAGGGGTGTATATCAAAAATAGTGAATATTTATGACATACGCCCCTTGCTGCTATTTGTCTGAATTGCAGGCAACAACAAGGGCCTGACAGGCCCTCATGATGCCCGGCCGTGGCGGCTCCGCCACTTGGCGTCGTAGCGCGCACCGCCGAACAAATAGAGCATCAGCGCCCGCGAATAGCGCAGAATGAGCGGCGTGAACAGCACCGTGACGCCGGTGATGATGGCCACGTACACCCAGGTGTCGGGGTTGCCGAGCAGGTAATAAATCAGCACGCCCAGCACCAGGAAAGTGCCCACGTTGAAGGCGAAGGTGATGTACATCGAGCCGAAGTAGAAGCCGGGCTCGGGCTCAAAGCTCTGGCCGCACACGGGGCACTGGGCGGGCATTTGGGCAAACTGGGTCACGTTCAGGGCCGAAGTGCTGAAGAGCTTGCCCTGGTGGCAGCGCGGGCAGCGCAGCTTGAGCAGCGCCAGGGCCGTCGAGTCGACGAGTTCGTAGGAATCGGTGGGTTCGGCCATGGGGGAAGCGGGGGAGGGAAGCATGAGGCTAGGGGCTATACGGGAGAAAAGCGGCGGCGCCCACGCGCGGGGCGAGCGCCGCCGCGTCAGCGCCATTGATGACCCAAAATTACCGGGCCGTAAGGCGGGCATTGCGGCCCGATTTCAGGCCTTTACAGGACAAATCAACGCTGCTGCCGAAAGGCTTCCGGCGTGGTGCCCGCGTACTTGCGGAAGTAGCGCACGAAGTAGGACGAGTCCTCAAACCCCAACTCGTAGCCCACCTGCGCCACGCTCAGCGCCGAGTGGCTGAGCAGGCGCCGCGCCTCCGTGATGACCCGCTCGTGGATGAGGGCGCTGGCGGTTTTGTTGAGCACGCGGCGGCACAGGGCGTTGAGATGGTTGGCCGTGAGGTGCAGCAGGTCGGCGTAGTCGCGCACGCTGCGCCGGGTGCGGTAGTGCTCGTTGAGCAAGGCGCCAAACTGCCGGATTTGCTGCAGGGCAAGGCTGGCTTCGGCCTCGGCAGCGGGGGAGGCGGGATAGTGGCGGGTGGCCAGCTCCAGCACCAGGTGCAGGTAGCTGCGGAAAACGTCGGCCTGGTTGGCGTGGGGCGCGGTGTATTCGTCGAGCAGGCGCTGAAACAGGGGCTGAATCTCGGTTTCGGCCGCCGGCAGGTACAGCACCGGCGGGTGCGCGCTGCCGAAAAACGGGTAGGCGTAGAGGCCGGCGCCGGGGTAGCGGAAGAGGTAGAAATCGGCCGAAAAAAACACCACGAAGCCGCGCGTGTCGGGCGTGAGCTGCCAGTGGTGCACCTGCCCCGGGGCCAGAAAAAACACGCTGCCCGGCCGCAAGTCATACGCGACGAGGTCGACGGTGTGCGTGCCCGTGCCGGCCGTGACGTAGAGCAGCAGGTAGAAATCGTGGGCGTGGGCCGCGTTCACGTGCGGAAACCGGACGACGTGCGTTTCCAGCCGCTCGCAGTAGTAGGGCGCGCCGGAGGGCGTGTTGGGAAACGAGGCGAGGGCCAGAACCGGCAGGCCAGTGGCTTTCATGGGCGCAGCTTGAGGCCGTGAAAGTAACCCCGGCGGCGCGGGTCGTACCTTTGGGGCACTGCTGGGGTCTGGTTGGCCCTGACTGGCGGATGCCCCGGCGGCATCGCGTCAACGGGCATGGGCGCTTGGCCGTGGCCGTTGAGTACAAGCTATTTTCAGCTTGCACCCAGCTTGGCCGACGCCCGCCAGCAGCGACTTGTTGCCCCGTTCTTGTGCACCTTTCCTTGTTGAACCGCTCGGCCGTTTGGGCCGGGCTGCTGGGCGCGTCTGTGCTGCTCGCCGGCTACAGCGGCGCCAAGCCCACGCCAACGGCTGCCCCGCGCAGCCGCACTTTTGTGCTCACCAGCACGGCCACCGTGCCCGTGCCGCCCGCCGGCACCAAAACCCTCGACCTGTGGCTGCCCGTGCCCCACGCCGACGCCAACCAGGACGTGCGCAACCTCAAAATTGAGTCGCCGGTGCCGTACAAGATTGAAACCGGCGCCTACGGCAACCAGATGGTGCACCTGCAGCCCGCCGCCGTGCCCACCGCCCCGCTGGTGGTGAAGCTCACCGCCCACATCACCCGCCGCGAGCACCTCAACCTGCGCGCGGGTACGCCCACGGCCAAGGCCAGCAAGGAAAAAGCCGACACCAACATGGCCCGCTGGCTCGGCCCCGACCGGCTGGTGCCCCTCGACGCCAAAATCAAGCAGCAAGCCCAGGAAGTGGTGGCCAAGGCCGGCGCCAAAACCGACCTCGAAAAAGCCCGCGCCGTCTACGAGCACGTGGTGAGCACCGTGACCTACGACAAAACCGGCCAGGGCTGGGGCCGCGGCGACATCTACTACGCCTGCGACGCCCGCCGCGGCAACTGCACCGATTTCCACGCCATCGTCATCGGCTACTGCCGCTCACTGGGCATTCCGGCGCGCTTCAGCATCGGCTTGCCGCTGCCCGCCGAGCGCGGCAAGGGCGAAGTGAAGGGCTACCACTGCTGGGCCGAGTTCTACACCAAGGAAACCGGCTGGGTGCCCGTCGACGCCTCCGAAGCCGCCAAAAACCCCGACAAGCGCAACTACTTTTTCGGCGCCCACGACGAAAACCGCGTCGAATTCACCCGCGGCCGCGACGTGGAGCTGGCCCCCAAGCAAGCCGGCCCGCCGCTCAACTACTTCGTGTACCCCTACGCCGAAGCCGACGGCAAGCCCCTGGACGTGGCCCGCACGTACGAGTTTGTGGACGTGGCCAAGTAGCGCGGCTTCGTTCTGGCGGGCGCCTCACTCCCTGACCCCCTTTCCAATAGATGAGGGAGCACCGGTTTTGCTCCCATTAAGGGTGAAAGTGAAGAGTTAGGAGTCAAAAACGACGATTACTTCTAACTCTTAATGCAAAGACGGGCTTCCCTCTCCCTGAGGAAAGGGCCGGGGGGCGAGGCGTCCGCCAGAACGAAGCCGCGGCCAAACCCAGTCAAACCACTATATTCACCCAGCACCTTTCCTGCTGGTCTCATGGTTTTGCGCTTCCAACAGCCGGCCCCGCCGCTGCGGCCTTTTGTGCAGTACTACATGCTGGTGCACATGCGCTACCACGGCATCAGCCCGGCGCAAGCCGTGAAGCCCATGCCGCCGGCGCCGCAGCAGTGGCTGTATTTCTACCCGCGCGAGGCCATGAACACCTTTCATTACGGGCAGGGGCGCGAAATTCCGTCGCCGCGCAGCATCGTGGTGGGGCCGCAGGTGTCGCGGGTCGATTTGCGGTTTCCGCCCGACCACCTCATGGTGTGCGCCGCGTTCTGGCCCGGCGGGCTGCACCGGCTGCTGGACGTGCCGGTGAAGGAGCTGTTTGACTTCTCCATCGACAGCCGCGCGCTGCTCGGGCCCGGCGTGGCCGAGGTGGAAAGCCGGCTGGCCGAAACCACCGACTACGCCGCCATGCTGGCTGTGCTCGAAAGCTACCTGCTGGGCATGCTGGGCCGCCTGCGCCCCCGCGCCGAGCGCCCCCTCGACCGCCTGCTGCCGGCGCTGCTGCCCACCGGCCGCACCACGGCCTCGCTCGAGCACCTGGCCGCCGAGGCCTGCCTGAGCCCGCGGCAGTTCGAGCGCGGCTTTGTGGAGCGCGTGGGCATGTCGCCCAAGCTCTACGCTCGCATCGTGCGCTTCGACCGGGCGTTTCGGCTCAAAGAGCGGCGGCCTGAGCTGGACTGGCTGGCCGTGGCCGTGCGCGCCGGCTACTACGACTACCGCCACCTGGTGCGCGACTTCAAAGCGTTTGCCGGCGTGACGCCGCCGCAGCTGCTGGCCGCCGAGCTGGCCCACACCCAGGTGGTGGGCAGCCCGGTGCTGTACCCAGCGTAAATGTCGGTTTTTTACTACCGGGGCGGGGCCGTTGGCCGAGAGCTTTGCTGTCGAACCAACCACTTCAACCCCATGAAAACCTTCTTCCTGAGCCTGGCCCTGTGCCTGGGCACCGCCGCCGCCTTCGCCCAACAGCTGCCCGCCGCCGACGAGGCCGCCATCCGCCAGGTGTTGCGCCGCGTGGACGCCAACTACACCGACCACAAGTTTGCCGATATGGCCGCCTACACCACCCCCGACGTGAGCTGGGTCAACATCGTGGGCATGTGGTGGCAGGGCCGGCCGCAGGTGCAACTGGCCCACCAGCAGATTTTCGACTCCATTTTCAAAAGCGTGCCTTTCAAGCAAGGCAAGGTGGCCATGCGCGCCATCACCCCGGAGGTGGCCCTCGTGAACGTGTACTACGAAGTAGGCGCCTTCTACCCGCCCGACGGCGTGAACCGCGGCACCAACAAAATGGGCGACGACCAGAACCTGCTCAGCCTAATAATGGTGAAGAAGCAGGGCAAATGGCTGCTCACCGCCGGCCACAACACCGTGGTCGACGCCCGTGCCGCCGCCAACGACCCCGCCCTCGCCGCCAAAAAATAGCCTGCCGCAAAGCGTAAAAAAGGCCGCGCAAACAACTGAGTTTGCGCGGCCTTTCTGATGGCGACGAAGGAAGAAAACGGGCTACGGCGCCAGCACCAGCTTGCCGAAGTTCTCGCCCGAAAACAACTTCAGCAGCGCGGGCAGGAAGTTTTCGATGCCGTGCTCTACCTGCACTTTGGGCATGTGCAGCTTGCCTTCCCGGAGCCAGCCGGCCATTTCGCGGGCCGCGGCCGCGTAGTTGGCGGCGTTGTCGAACACCACGATGCCCTCCATGCGGGCCCGGTTCACGAGGAGCGAAAGGTAGTTGCTGGGGCCCTTCACGGGCGTGGTGTTGTTGTATTGCGAAATGGCCCCGCAAATGACGATGCGGGCCTTGAAGCGGATTTGCTCCAGCACAAAATCGAGGATTTCGCCGCCCACGTTGTCGAAATACACGTCGATGCCCTGGGGACAGGCCGCGCGTAGGCCGGAGCGTACGTTTTCGGTTTTGTAGTTCACGCAGGCATCGAAGCCCAGCACGTTCAGGCAGTAGTCGGCCTTGGCCTGGTCGCCCACGATGCCCACCACCCGGCAGCCTTTCAGCTTGGCAATCTGGCCCACCACGCTGCCCACGGCGCCGGCCGCGCCGCTCACCACCACGGTGTCGCCGGGCTGGGGCTGGCCAGTGTCGAGCAGGCCGAAGTAGGCCGTCAGGCCGGGCATGCCCAGCGTGGCCAGGTAGGCTTCGAGCGGCGCCAGGCTGGTATCCACTTTCACCAGGTATTCGGGGCTGCGCGGGTCGGTGGCGCCGGGGCCCACCACGGCGTATTGCTGCACGCCGAGGTTGCCGGTCACGTAGTCGCCCACCGCAAAAGCGGGGTTTTTCGATTCCACCACCTGGCCCGCCGTGCCCGCCCGAAACACCTCACCAACCTCGATGGGCTTGATATAGGAACGGCCCGCGTTCATCCAGCCGCGCATGGCGGGGTCGAGGGAAATAAAGCTAATTTTGATGAGCGCCTGGCCGTCGGTGAGGGCCGGCACTTCCACCTCGTCGAGGTCTAAGTTGGCCGTCTGCGGCAGCCCGACGGGGCGCGAAGCCAGCTTCACGCGCTTGTTGGTGTACGTCATAAAGATTGGTGAGAGAGGAGTAGAGACGCAACATGTTGCGTCTCTACGGTGTTCAAATTAGGCAGCCTTCACCGGCTGGGCCTGCTCCAGCGTCTGCACGTCCTCGGCCGTGAGGCGCAGCTCGGTGGCTTCGAGCAGCTCCGTGACCTGGCCCACGCTGGTGGCGCTGGCAATGGGCGCGGCCACGGCGGGCGTCTGCATCAGCCAGGCCAGGGCCACCTGGGCGGGCGTGGCCGATTGCCGGTCGGCCACCGCATCGAGGGCTTTGAGGATGCCCAGTCCCTTTTCATTCAGGTATTTCTGGCCCACCCCGCCGCCGCGCGGGCTCTTCTGCAGGTCGGCCTCGGAGCGGTACTTGCCGGTGAGGAAGCCGGCGGCCAGGCCGTAGTACGGAATGGCGCCGATGTTTTCTTCGAGCAGGAGCGGGGCCAGGTTCTTTTCGAAGTCCTCGCGGTCGTAGAGGTTGTAGAGGTTTTGCAGCGTCTCGTAGCGCGGGAAGCCGTGCTGCTGGCTGGCGGCCAGCGACTCGCGCAGGCGTTCATTGGTGAAGTTGGAGGCGCCAATGGCGCGCACCTTGCCCGCCTTCACCAGTTGCGCATAGGCTTCCAGGGTTTCCTCCACGGGCGTGGTGGGGTCGTCTTTGTGCGACTGGTAGAGGTCGATGTAGTCGGTGCCGAGGCGCTTGAGCGAGCCTTCCACGGCGCGCAGGATGTAGTCCTTTTTCAGGCCCTTGTGGTCGGCGTTCACTTCCCAGCCCACTTTGGTGGCGATGATGACGTCGTCGCGCCGGCCGCGGCGCTGCAACCACCTGCCGATGATGGTTTCGGACTCGCCGCCCACGTGGCCCGGCACCCACACCGAGTAGCCGTCGGCGGTGTCGATGGCGTTGCCGCCGTTGGCCACAAAAGCGTCGAGGACGGCAAAGGAAGTGGCCTCGTCAATGGTCCAGCCAAAGACGTTGCCGCCCAGCATGAGCGGCGAAATAGACAGGCCGGAGCGGCCCAGTTCACGGGTTTGCATAGCGAAAAAACAGGGTTGGCATGAGGTGCACTAACCGAAAAATGGCGCCGAAGGTTAGCCTCCGGCGCGCACGGCTCAGGTGCGGATGGCGTCGGTGTCGACGGGAACGTAGCCCAGCTGCCGGCTCATGCTCAAGACCTGGCCTTTGTGGTGAAACTCGTGGGTGATGACGTGCGTGAACAACTGCAGCGGCGAAAAGGGCAGGGGCGCGGGCTGGCGCGGCACCGCCACCGCCATGGGCACCAGCCAACGGCCCGCATACTGCCGCAAAAAGGCCTCCACCAACCGGTCGACCTCGGCAAAAAGGCGGCGCAGCGCCGCCACGTCGGGCACCGCATCGGGCACCGTTAGGCGCGGCAGGTCTGCCTGGCCCAGCCAGAAAGCGTAGCAAGCTGCCACGTGCACCAGCAGGTCGCGAATGCTGCTGTGATTGAACTCCGGCAGGGGCGCCACCACATGCGCCGGGTCTATCGTGGCGCAATACTCCAGCAGCGCCCCGCGGGCCCCCCGAACCAGCTCGTATTGTTGCGAAAAAGCAGTGTCCATAAAGATGTTGACAAGAAAAAAAGCCGCAAGCCCGCACCGCTTCCGGCAGGAGGCAGCCCCGGCATGCGGCACGATTATCGGCGGCGCAAACGCCTTAGTTTACTCTGTTCAGCAGCTTGCTGAGGGTGCTGAAACGGCCGTTTTTCACCGCCGCCGAGTCCGTGGTCCTGACTTTGTTGACGGGGTAGCTGAGGTAGGCCTTGGCCACGTTGGCTTTCGGGTTCACCGTGCCTTTTACCACGAGGCTCGCGGTTTGGGCCTGCGCCAGGCCCGGCAGCAGGAGCAATGCGCTGTAGAGTAGGTTTTTCATAAGCGAAGAAAATGGAGCAGCGGCAAGACACTGCTTGGCCCACAAAGTTGCCCGGGGCAGCTCCGTAAGCCCGTGGCCGGGCGCTGTAAATGTAGCCCCGCCGCCCGGCGGTGGCTGAGCCCCGGTGCAAATACATGGCGCCTACGCCACGCGCCGGGCCGTGCTGGCGGGCAGCCACTTGCTGCACCGGCACACGGTACAGGCATGAGCGGGCCGGGGCGTCAGGGTTTCCACTTTGCCGCACTCGGTGCAGGCATACGCGCCCTCTTGCTCGATGAGGCTGATTGCCTTTTCCCGGTCCTCGGGCAGAATGGGCAGGCCGGGGCGCACCTCGTCGTCGGGGTAGAAATAGGCGCTCACCTGGCCGGTGGCTTCGATGTAGGCCAGCCGCACCTGGCCCAGGTGCTCCACCTGCAGCTGGCGGAGCTCGCCAAACAGCTCCTTGTGCGTCAGGTTCTGGTTGCGCAGGGCGCGGTCCACGATGGCGCCGTCGGCGACGAGCCGGACCGGCTTGCCCTCCAGCCAGTCGCTGAAGCGCGGGAAGTGCTCGGTGAGGCGGTTGAACAGGATGTAGAGCAGCATCACCACCCCAAACACCACCGCAATGTGCGCCAAGGCCACGTCGTGGTAAAACATGGCGTCGCCCGCCGCCGAGCCCAGCGCCAAAATGATGCTCAGTTCAAACAGCGACAGCTGCCGCACCCCGCGCCGCCCCGTGATGCGCAAGGCCGCCAGCGTGAGCAGGTAGGTGAACACGCAGCGGAAGGCCACTTCAAACAGAAACGCCGGCGGCGCATCGGCCGACCACAGCAGGCGCTGCCAATCGAAAGGCGTAATGGTTTCGGCGAGCAGGGGCATGGACTACAGAAGCGAATAGTGTCACAGACACTTACTCACTTCAGGGCAATTTGTTCCCATACCTGGTAGCCGTGCGGGGGGAGGGCAGCGGTGCGGTTTTGTTGGGAAACCGAAGGCGCGCGGCCGTCAAACACAGCCGCGTAGCGCCAGCCCAGCGAATCGGGCGTGGCTGGCAATGTCACCCGTTGCGGCTTGTTGCTCAAATTCACGGCTACCACAATGCCGTCCAGTGCTTTGCGCCGCTCGAACAGGACGGTGGAAGCCGGGCTGGGCAGCAGCCGGAAGCGAGAGGCCGCGTCGAAATTGCGCAGGGCCGGGTGCCGCTTCTTCAGTTGCAGCAGCGTGGTATAGAAGCCCTGCAGCGGGTAGCCGTTCCACGAAATGGTGTCTTTGTCGAAGAAGCGCAGGCGCTTTTTCAGGGCCGACTCCTGGCCGTTGTAGAGCATCGGGATGCCGGGCCAAAGCATGGCCAGCACTGCTTCGGGCACGGCGTTGGGCCCGAGGCGCTCGTACTCGCTGCCGTCCCAGGCGTTGATGTCGTGGGTGCTGGTGAAGGTCATCAGGCCCACGCCGGGCGGGTAGGTGCGGCGCTCGGCGGCCCAGTAGCGGGCCAGTTCGGCGGTGGGTTTCTGGCCGCGGCCCACGCTGTCGAGCAGGCCGTGCAGGCTGAGGGCGTAGGTGGCATCAAACGCTTGCTCGAGCAGGCGGGTGTGGGGGTCGAATTCCCGCCGCGAAATGAACGTGGGCGGAAACAGCTCGTCCCACTCGGCCAGCATAAAGACCGGTTTTGTCTTTTCCAGCTCGCGCCGCGTGTCGTTCCAAAAGTCGGTGGGCACCAGCCCGGCCACGTCGCAGCGAAAGCCGTCGAGGTCGGCGGTTTTCACCCAGTAGGCCATGCTTTCGGTCATGTAGCGGCGCAGGGCGGGCTGGCGGTAGTCGAGGTCGATGACGTCCTGCCAGTCAGCCACCGGCGGGCGGAAGTTGCCCTTGGCGTCGCGGGTGTACCACTCGGGGTGCTCGGTGGTGAGGTTGCTGTCCCAGGCCGTGTGGTTGGCCACCCAATCGAGAATGACGTGCAGGCCCAACTGGTGCGCCGTGCCCACAAAATGCTGCAGGTCGGCCAGCGTGCCGAGGTCGGGGTTCACGGCGCGGTAGTCGCGCACCGAGTAGGCGCTGCCCAGCGCGCCCTTGCGGTGGCTCCGGCCGATGGGATTGATGGGCATGAGCCACACAATGCCCACCCCCATGCGTTGCAGGCGCGGCAGGTGCGCCTCCGCCGCCCGCAAGGTGCCTTCGGGGGTGAACTGGCGCACATTTATCTGGTAAAGGCTGGCCGTGGCGGCCCAGGCCGAGTGCCGCACGCGGAACGCCGCTGCGTCGGGCACGGCCGCGGCCGGCGGGACGGCGGCCTGTTGTTCAGTGCCCGCGCCGGGGCCCGACTGGCAGGCCCCGAGCGCAACCAGCAGCCCCGCCAGGGCGCCCCAGGCGCGGAAAGCAATGGGAATTCTCATGCCGCAAAGTAAGACAAACCGGGAAAGCCCACCGGGCCGCATTTTTGCGGCAGCCGATGGGCGCTGAGGCCCCTGCAAGTCCCAATTTCCTTCATGACGGTGGCGCTGTGTGCCGTCGTCGCGCAAGCGTGCTTCGCGGCCGGGTTGCTGGCCGCGTCGCCGTTCAAGCGGGTGTTGAACCGCTTCCTGGCCCTGCTCATGGGGGCCATTGCGCTGTGGGTGCTCGTCGTGTTTTTTCAGATGTCGGGGCTGTACGGGCAAAACGCCAACCTGTCTTTCTCGCCCATGTACTACTCGCTGGCGTTTGGGCCGCTGCTGTATTTCTAGGTGCGCCGCCTCGTCAACCACGGCTTTCGGGGGCGGGCCGGCTGCTGGCTGCATTTTGAGCCAGTATTCCTGCAGGTGGCGCTGTATTGGTTTGGTGGCTGTGCTTCCAGCCCTACGCCGTGCGCAACGACTTTTGGCAGTACGTGCGCCGCCCCGTTACCTACCGGCTCGAATTCATCGATACCTGGGTTTCGCTGATGGTGTTCCTGCGCCTGTGCGGCACGGCCACGCTCGACCGCACCCAATTCGGGGTGAAGTACAAATCCCACTCCTTCTTCCAAAACCTGGGCAGCTACGCCATTCGCAACGATTTTCAGGTCACGTTCGACCGGCTGGCCCGCTAGTCGGCCACCTGCCGCCAAACGACCGGCCGCGCTGCCCGTACATTCCAGCGCGGCCCACCCACGGGGCTGATTCAAGCGCCTACCCATGACCAACGCTTCGTATTGGATGCCGTCCAACCGGCGCTGGCGCGGGCACACCCGCTGGGTACTGATTGGAGCGCTGCTGGCCTGGGCCACCTTCGGCGCGCTGGCGTGGGCGGTGCTAACCACTGGGCATCTGGGCTTTGATGAGCCGCTGCTCTGGTTTTGGCACCGCCACGCCACGGCCGCGCTCGATGCCCTGGCCGTATTTCTGACCATTGTGGGCAACACCGGGCCCATGGTGGGGGCCGGGGTGCTGGGGCTGCTGGCGCTGCTGCGCCGCCGCCGCTGGCGCGCCGCCGGCGAGTGGGCGCTGGCGGTGGGCGGCTCCATGCTGCTCACGCAGCTTATCAAGGCGCTGGTGGCCCGGCCGCGGCCCGCGCTGTGGGCCAGCATTCGACCCGAAACCACCCTCAGCTTTCCCAGCGGGCACGCCATGGATACGGCCGCGCTGGCCACGGCGCTGGGCCTGTTGCTGTGGCAGGCCCGGGCCCGCGGGTGGGTGCAGGGGCTGGCGCCGCTGTTTGCGCTGGCCGTGGGCTGGGCCCGCGTGTACCTGGGCGTACACAACCCCTCCGACGTGTTGGCCGGCTGGAGCAGCGCTGTAGGCTGGGTGCTGCTGGTGCACCTGCTGCTGAGCCGCTACCGGCCAACGCCGGACCCTAGCTTGGGGCCATGAAGGCCTTTTTGCTGCTGCTGTTGCTCACGCTGGCCGCCTGCTCCAAAGACGCGCCCAAGCCGACGCCGGTGCCGCCTACGTCCATCACCTACACCGCCTCGACCTGACCAGCTACAACGTGTCGCTCGTCACGCCGCCGCCGTCCGCCTCGGGGCAGGAGCGGCGCATACTGGTGCTGCGCGCGGGCCTGCCCGATGGCTCGGCCCTGGCGCTGCTGTATTACTACGTGGGCAAGGGATTACCCGGCAGTACCGGGCCGGTGTTGCTCAATGTCCCCGTACAGGCCTGCAACTAACTTCCCCGCCGGCTGCACATCCAACGGCGGGCCGTTCTACAGCGGCCCCACCACCACGGGCGCACTTACCGTCGACAATCTGATACCCAATTTCTGTAGCGGCAGCTTTGCCGGGCCCATGGCCATGGGCGGGGCCAGCGTGCGGCTGGTGTTTCAGCGAGTGCCGTTCTAGCGCTGGCGGCGAGTCGGGGTTAAGTGGGCGTGGCCGGATTTTGGGCCTCATACCACACGCAGCGCACGTCCTCTTCCACAAATTCGTTGCCTTCGCGAAGGCCAATTTTGGCCAGAATGCGCCGGGAAGCCAGGTTTTCGGCGTCGGCGTAGCCACAGATTCGGGGCAGGCGCATGGCCTGGAAGCCGTGGTCGAGCCAGGCCTGGGCGGCTTCGTAGCCGTAGCCCTGCCCCCAGAATTGGGGCCGAAAGCGGTAGCCCAGGTCGTAGAAATCGTGCTGCCCGTTGATGGGGCCGGCCACCAGCTTCAGCCCGGCCCAGCCCATGAATTCGCCGGTTTCGCGCAGCACCACGGCCCAGCGCCCGATGCCGTTGGCGGCGTATTGCGCCTCAATGAAGCGTATCATGTCCAGGCTTTCGGTCGGGTCCGTCAGCAGCCGGCCACCGATGCCGCCCAAGTAGCGGTGCACGGCCGGGTCAGAGTCGAGCGCAAACATGCCGGCCGTGTCGGCGTCGGTGAGCGGGCGCAGGTGCAGGCGGGCGGTGTCGAAGGGCGGCATGAGTGGGACGTAAGCTATTGGGTAACAATCAGGCGCTGGTGCTGGCCGGCCACTTCGGCCGTGTACACGCCCGGCGCGGCGTTGCGGGCGTCCCAGCGCAGGGCGTGGGGGCCGGGCTCGTCCGATAGCGCTTCCGTGAACACCAGTTGCCCCAGGCTGTCAAAAATATTGAGAAAGGCATCGGCGCGCACGGAGCTGATTTCCAGCTTGGGGTTGCGACGGTCGGGCTGAACGGCGGTGGGGCTGGTGCGCCGGTGGCGGGTGTAGTGCAGGGTGGTGCCGCCGGGCCCGAAGCTGCGGGCGTCGGGTGCTTCCAGCGTCAGGGCGTCGGGCGCCGCGTTGGGGGCGGTTGTGGTCAGGATTTTTAGGCCGCGCAGGCTCACGGCCACGCCGGCATTCATCAGGAAGTGCACTTCCAGCTCATGCTTCACCGGGTCGTAGGAATAGCCTTCGGCGGGCACGGGCTTCTCGTCGAAGAAAATGGCCGTGGGCGGCGCGGCCACCCGCTGCACCAGCAGCCGCAGGAACCGAAACACCGGCTGGCCCGGGTATTCGCCGTTGCTGCTCAGTATCACGTCGGTTTGCATGGGCGTGCAGAAGCCGCGGGCCGTGAGGGTTTCGTACTGCCGCCGCGCCAATGCCTGGGCGGAGTGCCCGTCGTCGTCGTACATCGTGAATTCCGATTCCGACGCGCTGGGGTCGGGGTAATAGCGCAGCAGCAGGGTGTCGGGGCGGTAGAGGGCGGTGCTGGGCCGGTAGGAAGTCATGGGCAGAAAGGCGCCGCCGCGCACCAGCAGGGGCGTGTGGGCCAGCGGGGCGGGCACGCCCACCACGCTACTGCCGGCATAGGTCTGATTGGTGTAAAAATCAATCCAGTTTCCGCTGGGTATCAGCACGTTGCACCGCCGCTGGCTGGGGTGGAGCACCGGGGCTACCAATAGGTTGGGGCCGAGCAGGTATTGGTCGTTAGCAAGTGCCAATGCCTTGGTGACCAGCGAGTCAAGTGGCGCACTTGTATCAATATCCCGGTAGAAATGCTCTTTTTTCGGCTTTTCCCAGTCATCGGCGGCTGCTACCTCCACTAAATAATCGGCTTTTGATGGTGGCGGTGGCGGGATAACAGGATAACGATTGTTGAAATCCATGGCCCGCACCAGCGGCAGGCCGCGCGCCGTGTTTTGCCAGGCCAGCGTGTACAGGTACGGCAGCAACTGATACCGCAGCTGCACGGCGTTGCGCACGCTGCTCTTGTACGGGTCAGGGTAATAGTAGGGCTCCGGCGGCACGCCCGAGCCGTGGGGCCGCAGGATGGGGCAGAGGCTGGCCATTTGCAGCCAACGGGTGTACAGCTCCGGGTCGATGCCGCCCACGCAGAAGCCGCCCGCATCGGAGTGCATGTAGCCCACTCCCCCCTGGCCCATGCCCAGCATCACCGGAATCTGGGCCTGAAAACCGCTCCAGGAGCGATTGATGTCGCCCGACCACGGAAACACGCTGTTGCGCTGCATGCCCGCCCAGCCCGAGCGCGCCAGGTTGAACACCCGCTCGTCGGGAAAATCTTTCGCGTAGCCTTCGCTCAAAATGCCCGCCCAGCTTTGCCCGAAGGCGTTGTGCACGGCGCGGGCCGGGCCGGCCGCGTGCTGCATGGCCTCGGGGTGGTTTTCGGGCTCGCCCAGGTCGCTCCACCAGCCGGCGGCGCCTTCCTGGTGCAGCTGTTTGTAGTAGCCCCACAGCCAGTCGCGGGTTTGGGGCTTGAACACGTCGAGCAAGCTGGCCGGCCCGGCCCAGAACGAGCCCACCGTGAACGGCTGGCCCGCCGCCGTGGTGCCCACCAGCCCCTGCGTGCGCACCGTGGAGTCGTTGCGCGAAGTCAGCATCACGTAAGGCTCCGAAATCAGCACGGTCTTCACGCCCTGCTTATTCAGGCGGCTCATCATCCCGGCCGGGTCGGGGAATTTGCTGCGGTCCCAAGCCAGGTCGCCCTGCCGGGTGGTGCCGCCAAACCAGTACAAGTCCAGCACCAGCGCGTCGAGCGGGAAGTTCTCGCGGCGCATGCGGGCGGCCACGTTCTGCATCTCCGCGTCGCTTTGGTAGCCGAAGCGGCTCTGGATGAGCCCCAGCGCCCAGCGCGGCGGCAGCGGCTGCCGGCCCGTGAGGGCCGTGTAGCGTTCCAGGATTTCGGCCTGGTTGCGGCCGGTTATCACGAAGTAGGAGAGGGAGGTCAGTCCCTCGCCACCGTATTCCAGCACGTTTTTATCGGTCTTGCCCAAATCGAGGTAGCCCGGCGCGTGGTTGTCGAAAAACAGCATGTAGCCCCGGCTGCTGAGCACCGTGGGCAGCGCGATGTTCAGGTTGGGCTCGTTGTTCTGCGAGCCGTAGTGGGCTTGGTTGTAGAGCTCCAGCCGGTGGCCGCGCCGGTCCAGCGGAAGGGCGCGCGAGCCGGTGCCGTACAGTCGCTCGCCCGGAGCGAGGCGGAAGCGCACGCCCACGCCGCCGGGCACTGGTTGGGTGGCGGTTGTGGGCGCGGCTGCTTGGTAGAGAAAAATTGGTCCTGCCTGAGAAAAGGATAATTCGTTGCGATGGTAGCTGACCTGACAAGTTTTTTTGTCAATCATCACTGTCACGCCATTCGCCAGTGGCCCCGAAAGTACAAGCAGCGCATCGGGGGTATTCGCTACTTCGGGCTTGGTAGCCAGAATGCCCTTGGGCTCATCCTGCACGGCGGGGCCTTGTACCACGCTCACCGAGCTATCTGCTTTGAGCGGGTGGCTGTTGGCCGAGTAGCTCACCTTTAACACCCCCTCGGCCCAGGACTGCACCTTAAGCATGCTACCATTGGTGCAAGTGACACGCAGGACACCACCTGCAAATGAGTGCGACTTGTACCGCCCGCCCGGCACTACCCGCGCCGGCACCACGCGCCGCCCAAACGGGTCCGTGGCCGGTGGGCCGCCCCCGGCGCGCTGGGCCTTGGCGCCGGGCGTTGACAGCAGAAGCGCTGAAACCAAAACTGCTGAAGAAACCGAGAAGCGGGTAATGTGCTTCATGAAAGCCAAGTCGGGTGGGAGGGGCAAGTTACAGCCGAAGTCAAAGCCTCCGATTTCGTGCCTGTACCGAAGCAAAATCAGGCTTGAGCTGAACCATGCTGCCCAGCCCGGGAAATTTTCCCACTGCGGGATATAGTACCTTCGCCCTATGTCGCCCAAGTCCCCTGCTTCCCCGTACGCCGCGGTTTTCATTGATTTTGAGAATGTTTATTATTTTCTCAAGAATCACTTCCACGACCCGCCCGACCTCAACGACTACGTGCTCGACATCGTGCGCAGCCTGCGCGAGCAGTTGGCCGCCAAGGGCCTCGACTCGCTCATCAGCTACGCCTACGCTGACTTCGAGCGCCTGGCCACGGCCCCGCAAGGGGCCCTCTACCTCATGGGCGTGAGCACCCGCAACGTGCTGGGCACCGACCACAAAAACGCCGCCGACATGCAGCTTTGCATCGACGCGCTGGAGGTGATGTACACCCGGCCCGACATCGGCACCTTCGTGCTCGTGGCCGGCGACCGCGACTACATTCCCGTGCTGCAGCACCTGCGCCGGCAGGCGCGGCAGGTGCTGGTGGCCGGTTTCCGCGAGTCCGTGTCCGGCGACTTGCTGCAGAACATCGGCTCCGCATCCTTCATCGACGCCCGCGACCTGCTGGGCGCCGAACGCGTGGAGCAGCTCGAAAAGCGCCGCACCGACCGCCTGCGCCTGCAGGAAGAAAGCCGCCGCCTGCGCGAGCAGGGCCTGGCGGGCGTGCCCACGGCCGCCGCCCTGGCCGCCCGCGAAACCGCCAAAGGGCCGCAGGTGGGCTCCATTCCCTCGGCCAGCGCGCCCCGGCCGGTGGTGCCCGTGGCGCCCCGGGTGGCATTTCGCGCCACCGACGAGGTGCCCGATTTTGCCCCGGTTCGGCCCTTGGCGCGCGACATCGAGCGCCGCACGCTGGCCTTCATTCTCAACGAGTTTCAGAAGCTGGAAGCCAAGCAGCAGCGCCGCGTGCCCGAGCTGTGGCTGGGCCCGTTCATGCGCCTGCTCACCGACGAGCTGCCCGAGCTGCCCGACTACGAGCGCCGCGACCTGCTCAACCACCTGCGCGACGCCGGCACCATCCGCATCGAAAAGCGCGAGGGCGAGCCGCATCCGTTCTCGGTCATCGTGGTGAATTACAACCACCCCGACGTGCAAGCCCTGCACCCCGGCGGAGAATAGGGCGCCGGGGCCGCCGGCTCCCGGCGAAGGCCAAAATGTTGTGATGGTCGGGGTCAACAAGGCCGGGCGTTGCGGGTTGCTAAGGCATCTTTCATCCGCCAACCCTTCCACTCCCCACACATGAATGCTTCCCAATCGCAAAGCAGCCTCGGCAACAGCCAGCTGGATACCACGCTGGGTGCGCTGCGCGGCGGCCTGCCCAGCGCCGCCGGCATCGCCGGCGAAAACATCACCGGCTGGATAAAAACCCTGCAGGGCAACGCCCCGCTGGCCGACATCGCCGCCGAGCTACAAAGCCTCCACCAGGTGCTTCGCAGTGGCACCGCCGATGCCGCCACCCTTGCCCAACACCTGAGCAGCCTTGGCGAGCTCACCACCCAAGCGGCCGACTCGGCCACCGCCGATGCCCAGGACAAGCTGCGCGAGCTGGGCAACGTGCTCAGCACCGCCGCTGGCCAGCTGCGCGGCTAAGCCACCGCTGCCGGCCGGCAGCGGTGCTGGTGTGCCCCGGCCGCCGGCAGGACTTTTGCGAACGGACGGCCGCTGCGTCTCTGTGAAAAGAGCCGCTCCCATGCGGCACGCGGGCATATCTGCCGATGGGTTGGCTTTTTGGGGGCTTGGCGCCGTACCTTCGTGGTCCCAAGCCAGGGTTTGGCGGCGTGCCGTGCCGGCTGGGTTCATTTTCCATTTCTCTCTTCTTCTCATGAGCTTTATTTCCGAAGTAGAATCCGGCATCAAGTCCCTATTCACCGCCACCGGCAACGGCTTCCAGATGGACCCCAGCGCCGGCTACAGCCACATCGACCACTGGATTCAGCAGCTGCGCTCCATCGACCAGCCCGTGCTGCGCCCCATCGTGGCGGAGCTGGAGACCCTGCGCCGCCACATCGACGGCAACAACCCCGCCGGCATGTCCCAGGCCTTCCAGAACCTCGGCGAGCTCACCGCCCAGGCGGCCCTCACCACCCACAACTTCAGCGGCGAAGGCGACAAAGCCCGCGAACTCAGCCAGAAACTCATCGCCGCCGCCGGCAACCTGCGCCACCTGGCCAGCACGGCCGTTGCGCGCTAGCACGAGGTAGCGACGTATACTTGCGTCGCTACCTCGTTCACCAAACTTGATAAGCAGTAAAAAAGCCCGCTGGATGATTCCAGCGGGCTTTTTTACTGCTTGCTTGCCTAGTACCCCACGGCGGTGTCGTCGCCGCGCGGGTCGGCGCCGCCTTCCAGGGTGCCGTCGGGCAGCACGTGAATGATGTCGAGGCGGCCCCAGGGCAGGCGGGGCTGGGGGCGGTAGCCGCGGGCGCGCAGGGTGTCTTGGGCGGCGGGCAGCAGGGCGCCAGCTTCCACGTCGAGCACGTCGGGCAGCCACTGGTGGTGCAGGCGCGGCGCGGTCACCACTTGCTGGGCGTTTAGGCCGTAGTCGACAATGCCCAGAATGCTCTGCAGCACGCTGGTGATGATGGTGCTGCCGCCCGGCGACCCCGTGACGAGGGCCACGCGGCCGTTGCGGGTCAGAATGGTGGGCGTCATGCTGCTGAGCATGCGCTTGCCGGGGGCAATGGCGTTGGCCGTGCCGCCCACCAGGCCGTAGGAGTTGGGCACGCCGGCTTTGGCCGAGAAGTCGTCCATCTCGTTGTTCAGCAAAAAGCCGGCGCCGGGCACCACCACTTTGCTGCCGTAGGCGCCGTTGAGGGTGGTGGTGCAGCTCACGGCGTTGCCGAGGGCGTCCACGATGCTGTAGTGGGTGGTTTGGTCGCTCTCGTAGCTGGGCAGGTTGGCGCCGGCCGTCACCTCCGAGCTGGCCGAAGCCCGGCCGCGCGAGCGCATGGAGCCGGCCCGCTGGTGGTTGTAGTCCACGTCGAGCAGCTTTTGGGTGGGCACGAGGCCAAAGTCCGGGTCGCCGAGGTAGGTGGCGCGGTCGGCGTAGGCGCGGCGCTCGGCCTCGGTGATGTAGTGCACGGCCAGGGGCGTGTGGTAGCCGGCCTGAGCCAGGTCTACGGGCTCCAGCATTTGCAGCATTTGCAGCAGGGCCACGCCGCCGGAGCTGGGCGGCGGCATCGTAATCACGTCGTAGTCGCGGTAGCGGCCGCGCAGGGGCTCGCGCCACTTGGCGCGGTAGCCGTCGAGGTCGGCTTGGCTGACGAGGCCGCCGCCGCGCTTCATCTCGGCCAGCAGCAGGCGGGCGGTTTCGCCGCGGTAGAAGCCGGCGCGGCCCTGGTCGCGGATGCGCGTGAGGGTGCGGGCCAGTTCGGGCAGGCGCAGGGTGTCGCCGGGCTGCCAGTCGCCGCCACCGGGGCGCACGTAGGCCGGCACATTGCCGGGGTTGTACTTCTGAAATTCAGCCTTGGTGCGATTCAGGCCAGCGGCTTCCTTTGTGGTGAGCACGAAGCCCCGGGTGGCCAGGGCCACGGCCGGCTGCAGCAGCGTGGGCCACGAGAGTTTGCCCAGCTGCTTGTGCAGCGTCACCATGCCAGCCACGGTGCCGGGCGTGCCCACGGCCAGGGGGCCGGCGGTGCTCAGGCCGGGCACTACGTTGCCGGCTTTGTCGAGGTACATGTCGCGCGAGGCGGCCGTGGGGGCGGTTTCGCGGAAGTCGAGCGAACCAGCCGACCCGTTGCGGTCGCGGTAGAGCAGGAAGCCGCCGCCGCCGATGTTGCCGGCCACGGGCAGCACCACGGCCAAGGCAAACTGCACGGCCACGGCCGCGTCGTAGGCGTTGCCGCCGCGCTGTAATATCTGGGTGCCAATTTTAGAAGCCTCTGGGTGGGCCGATACCACCATGGCGTAGCGGGCCAGCTTGGGCGCCGCGGCCTTGGGCACCGGCGTGCCCAGCGAGCCCTCAAATGCCCGCGAGGTAGACGTAACCGGCCGCTCGGCCGAACAAGCCATCAGCAGGGCCAGGGAAATAGTGAGTACACGTTTCAGCATTGGGCAAAATAACGGGAATAATGCCGCCCTTGCTACCATGCGCCGAAAATCAAAGCCCAGCCCCGGCAAAACCTCGGCGATTCTGCTCCTGACCTCGGCCAGCAGTTTTGGGGCCTTACATTTGGGCAAAACCATTTTCACCCATGGCTAAGTCGAAACCTACTGCGCCCGCGGCTGCCCCGGCCACCGTTGCCGCTACTTCCAACGCGACGGCTCGCGCCCGCCGCCCTGCGCCGCTGGCCCTCGTCAAGAACGACGCCTGGCTGGCGCCCTTCGAGCCCGTGCTGCGCCAGCGCCAGGAGCGCCTGCAGGCCCGGCTGGCCGAAATCGAGCAGTACCACGGCTCCTTGCTGCACTACGCCACCGCCCACCAGCAGCTGGGCCTGAACCACGACGCCGGCCGCGGCGGCTGGGTGTACCGCGAGTGGGCGCCCGGCGCCGAAGCGCTGTCATTAATCGGAGATTTCAACCACTGGGACCGGCAGGCCAACCCCTTGCACAAGCTGGAATTTGGGGTGTGGGAGGCGTTTTTGCCCGATGCGGAATACGACCAGCGCCTCGCCCACGGCAGCCGCTTCAAGGTGCACGTGGTGGCCAACGGCCAGGGCAAAGACCGCCTGCCGGCCACCCTGCGCCGCGCCGTGCAGGACGAGCAGACCAAGGATTTTGCCGGCCAAATCTGGCGCCCCGACACCGAGTTCCGCTGGACCGACCAGAAGTTCCGAACCGCCACCGCCGTGAAGGAGCCGCTGATTTACGAGGCCCACGTGGGCATGGCCACCGAGGAAGGCCGGGTGGGCACCTATCGCGAGTTTGCCGAAAACGTGCTGCCCCGCATCGAGGCCGGCGGCTACAACACCATCCAGCTGATGGCCGTGCAGGAGCACCCGTATTACGGTTCCTTCGGCTACCACGTGGCCAACTTGTTTGCGGCCAGCTCGCGCTTCGGCCCGCCCGAAGACCTGAAGTTTCTCATCAACGAAGCGCACCGGCGCGGCATTGCCGTGCTGCTCGACATCGTGCACTCGCACGCCGTGAAAAACGAAGCCGAAGGCCTGGCCGATTTCGACGGCTCCGGCAACCTCTACTTCCACAAGGGTGAGCGCGGCAACCACCCCGGTTGGGACAGCAAGCTGTTCGACTACGGCCGGCCCGAGGTGCAGCAGTTTCTGCTCAGCAACGTGCGCTTCTGGCTGGAGGAATACCATTTCGACGGTTTCCGCTTCGACGGCGTGACCAGCATGCTCTACCACCACCACGGCGAGGGCGTGGCCTTTGTGGGCTACGACAACTACTTTGGGCCGGCGGCCGACGAGGACGCCATTCTCTACCTGCAGCTGGCCACCACGCTGGCCCACGAGTTCAAGAAAGGCAGCCTGCTGGTGGCCGAGGACATGAGCGGCCTGCCCGGCCTGTGCCGCCCCATCAAGGAAGGCGGCGTGGGCTTCGACTACCGCCTGGCCATGGGCATTCCCGACTACTGGATTAAGCTGCTCAAGCACACCCCCGACGAGCACTGGCCCCTGGGCGAGCTGTGGTACACCCTCACCAACCGCCGGGCCGGCGAGAAAACCATTGCCTACGCAGAAAGCCACGACCAGGCTTTGGTGGGCGACAAAACGCTGGCCCATTGGCTGTTCGACGCGGCCATTTACACCCACATGCACGTCGTGGACGGCGACCCCGGCGCGGCGCGGGCCCTGGCGCTGCACAAAATCATCCGGCTGCTCACGCTGGCGGCCGGCGGCGAGGGCTACCTCACCTTCATCGGCAACGAGTTTGGGCACCCCGAGTGGGTCGATTTTCCGCGCGAGGGCAACGGCTGGAGCTACCACTTTGCCCGCCGCCAGTGGAGCCTGGGCGACAACCCCGACCTGAAATTCCATCAGATGGGCGCCTTCGACAAGGCCCTGATTCATTTGGCCAAAGCCCGCCACCTGCTGGCTGCCGGCCCGGCCACGCTGCTCAAGCACGACGAGGAAAATCAGGTGCTGGCCTTCGAGCGCGGCGGCCTCGTGTTCATCGTGAACCTGCACGTGGAGCGCAGCCTCACCGACTACCGCTTCTGGGTGACGCAGGAGGGCAAGTACCGCGTGGTGCTCTCCTCCGACAGCGCCCGCTTCGGCGGCTTCGACCGCCCCGATGAGGCATTTGAGTACGAAACGTATGAGCACCAGCTCAGCCTGTACCTGCCCAGCCGGGTGGTGCTGGTGCTGGCGCAGGCGTAACGGAGGCGTAAGGCGACAGCGCCGACAGCCCCTCACCAACCCCTGTAACAAAAGAACGCCGCTTAATAAGGCGCCGGCGTGCTGATGAGGCCGGCCCCCGCGGGGTGGCGCATGGGGCGAGAGTGGGCATCAGCGGGTGAGCTTGAGGACTTCGGAGCCGGCCAGCAGAAAGGCGCCCGTGCCGTACACTTCCCAGCTGTCGGCTGAGAAGTCGCGGCGCGGGTCGGCGCCGATGGGCTGCACCCAGCCCACGCGGCCTTCCGGCGACACCACTTTGCTGAGGGCCACCCAGGCTTTTTGTACGGCGGGCAGGAAGGTGGCGCGGTCCAGAATGCCGTTGTTGAGGCCCCAGGCCATGGCGTAGGTATCAAAGCCCGAGCCCGAGGTTTCGCCGCCGGGGTAGGCGGCGGGGTCGAGTAGGCTGGAGCGCCACAGGCCGTCGGGCTGCTGCAGCAGCAGCAGCCGGGCGCTCATTTCCTTAAACAAGCTCAGGTAGAAAGGCCGCGAGGGGTGATTGGCGGGCAGCTCCTGCAGAATTTGCACCAGGCCGCCCATCACCCAGCCGTTGCCGCGGCTCCAGAAAATGCGCTGGCCGTTGCTTTCCTTTTTGCCTTCGCCGGCCGCGTTCCACAGGTAGGAGGCATCGCGGGCAAAAAGGTGCTCCTGGTGGTTGAACAGGCGCCGGTAGGTTTGCTGGTACAGCGTGTCGTTCAGGGCCAGGTACTCGGGCTTGTTCTCCATCAGGCCCATCTTCACGAGCACGGGCGGGCCCATAAACAGGGCGTCGCACCACCACCAGGCAATGCCGTTTTTCTGCACCTCGGGGCCGGGCACGGTGCGAAATTTCTCCACCACGGCCAGGGTGGGCGCTAGCATGCGCCGGTCCTTCTTGAGGCGGTAAAGGTTGAGGTAGGTCTGGCAGATGACGATGTCGTCGGCGTGGTCGTAGCGGCGGTCGGGCTGCCAGTGGGTGCGCTCGCTCATGGCCAGGAGCGAGTCCAGAATTAGCCGGGATTTGGTGGCCTGATAAGCGGCAAACACCCCGGAGTAGAACGCCCCGTTGGTCCAGTCCGTCGCCTGGTGCTTGGGGTGGGCCAGCTGCCAGCGCGTCGCTTTCAGCAATTGCTGCTTGATGAATTTGGGCTTGAACACGGCCTTGTCGGCGGCGCTGAGTGCCTGGGCGTGGCCGGCGCGGCCCAGGCCCAAGGCCAGCAGCAGCCCGCCCGCCAGCGGACGAAGAAAACGGAGCATAAAGATGGGGTGGGGAAGTGAGGCTGGTTGGAAAGGGGCCAGCGGCGAATTTCCAACCGCAATACTAGGCGCCGGGGGCAGAATAGGGCAGGGAGGCATTGAGGCAATTGGCTGCCCGCAACGCAACGAAGGCCGCCCACGCCCGGCATTCCCGCGGCCCGACGGGAGCTTTACCTTCGCACTGCGGCCTGAATAGCACCGCGCCACCCGCGGGTAGTCCCCGTCGGCCCTTCACGCCGCCTTTCAACCTTTCTCCGTTCGTGTTCATGCTTCCTTCGTTTTTACGTGGCCTGCTGCCCTTGCTGGCGGCCGCCGGCCTGGGGCTGGCCGGCGCCCCGCCCGCCACGCCGCCCGCCCACACCTTTGCCCTGGCCGCCGACCAGTTTTTGCTGGATGGCAAGCCGTTTCAAATGATTTCGGGCGAGCTGCACTACCCGCGCATTCCGCGCGAGGCCTGGCGGCAGCGCCTCAAAATGGCCAAAGCCATGGGCCTGAATACGGTGGGCACCTATGTGTTCTGGAACGCCCACGAGCCCCAGCCGGGCCGGTACGATTTTGCCGGCAACCACGACGTGGCCGCCTTCGTGCGCATGGCCCAGGAAGAAGGCCTGTGGGTGGTGCTGCGTCCCAGCCCCTACGTGTGCGCCGAGTGGGAATTCGGCGGCTACCCCTACTGGCTCCAGAACATTCCCGGCCTGAAGGTGCGCAGCCAGGAGCCGCAGTACGTGGCCGCCTACCGCCGCTACATGCAGGCCGTGGGCAAGCAGCTGGCGCCGCTGCAGGTGAACCACGGCGGCCCCGTGCTCATGGTGCAGGTGGAAAACGAATACGGCTCCTACGGGGCGGATAAGGAGTACCTCGCGTTAAACAAAAAGCTGTTTGAGGAAGCCGGCTTCGACGGCCTGCTCTACACCTGCGACCCGGTGAAGGACGTGGCCAACGGCCACCTGCCCGGCCTGCTGCCCGCCGTGAACGGCACCGACAAGCCCGGCCAAATCCGCCAGCTGGTGCGCGCCAACCACGGCGGCCAGGGGCCCTACTACGTGGCCGAGTGGTATCCCGCGTGGTTCGACTGGTGGGGCACCCAGCACCACACCGTACCCGCCGCCAAGTACTCGCCCGGCCTGGATTCGGTGCTGAAGGCGGGCATGTCCATCAACATGTACATGTTTCACGGCGGCACCACCCGCGGCTTCATGAACGGGGCCAACTACAAGGGCGACGGCACTGCGTACGAGCCCCAAATCAGCAGCTACGACTACGACGCGCCGCTCGACGAGGCCGGCAACGCCACGCTCAAGTTCTTGGCTTTCCGAAGCGTCATTGCCAAATACCGGCCGGCCGGCCAGCCCCTGCCGCCCGTGCCCGCGCCCCGGCCCAGCGTGGCCCTGCCGGCCCTGAGCCTCACCCGGGCGCTCAGCCTGCTCGACCGCCTGCCCGCCCCCGTGGCCAGCGCCACGCCCCTCACCTTCGAGGCGCTGAAACAGGCCTACGGCTATGTGCTCTACCGCGCCACGGTGCCGGGCGGCAGCCCCCAAACCCTAAAAATCACGGACCTGCGCGACTACGCCGTGGTGCTGCTGAACGGCCGGCGCGTGGGCTCCCTCGACCGCCGCTTGCGGCAGGACAGCCTGCGCCTGGCCTTGCCCGCCGGCCCGGTGCAGCTCGACATTTTGGTCGAAAACATGGGGCGCATCAACTTTGGCAAATACCTATTGGAGAACAACAAAGGCATCACCCGGAGCGTGCGCCTGGGCGGGAAGGAGGTGCGGGGCTGGCAGATGTTCGGCCTGCCCTTCGACCAAGCCCCGGTAGTGCCCAACGCCAGCGCGGCAGTCCCGACGGCCGACGGCTCCCCCGTACTGCGGGCCGCCACGTTCAGCGTGGCCCAGCCCGCCGACACCTATCTCGACATGCGGCAGTGGGGCAAAGGCGTGGTGTGGGTGAACGGCCACCACTTGGGCCGCTACTGGGCCATTGGGCCCCAGCAAACGCTGTACGTGCCCGCCGAGTGGCTGAAAAAAGGCGCCAACGACATAGCGGTGCTGGAACTGCTCAAGCCGCAGCAGGCCCGCGTTGCTTTTCTCAATCATCCGATTCTCAGCGAACTGCAGCCCGCGGCGGGCAGCAGCCAGCCGTGAGCAAAAGCCTGCCCTGCCCGCCCGTGCCTCTGGCGCCCCACCCATCCGGCAAGCCCCGAATGATGATTTGCGGCACGGCTGGACTTTAACCAACATTCGTTCCTGATGCTTTTTGTTCGATTTGCCGGGCCGCTGTTGCTCCTCTGGGCCGGCCTGGCTTCGCCCCGCGCCACGCTCGCGCAAACCCCCGTGGGCCTGGGCTGGGCCCGCAACAACGTGAACGGCGCCGTGTTCCGCAAAAACTCCGTGGTGACGCACCAGCGCGACCAGTTCACTGCCTACTACGACTCGGTGGGCTACGTGACGCTGGCCAAACGCCGCCTGCCCGCCGGGCCTTGGCAGGTGCAGCGCACGCCCTACCACGGCAACGTGAAGGACGCCCACAACGTCATCAGCCTGATGGTGGACGGCGCCGGCTACGTGCACCTGAGCTTCGACCACCACAACACCCTCCTGCGCTACTGCCGCGGCCTGGCGCCCGGCTCATTGGAAATGGGCCCGCTGCAGCCCATGACCGGCCAGCAGGAGCAGAAGGTGAGCTACCCGGAGTTTCACCGTTTCCCCGGCGGCGACCTGCTCTTTCTGTACCGCGACGGCGGCTCCGGCAACGGCAACCTCGTGCTGAACCGCTACTCGCTGAAAACCCGGCAGTGGACCCGCCTGCACAGCGTACTCATCGACGGCGAAGGCCAGCGCAACGCCTACTGGCAGGCCTGCATCGACGCGCGCGGCACCGTGCACGTGGCCTGGGTGTGGCGCGAGTCGCCCGACGTGGCCTCCAACCACGACCTGGCCTACGCCCGCTCCCGCGACGGCGGCCGCACCTGGCAGAAAAGCACCGGCGAACCCTATGCGCTGCCCATCACCGAGCGCACCGCCGAGTACGCCTGCCGCATCCCGCAGCGCAGCGAGCTGATAAACCAGACGTCCATTGCGGCCGATGCCGCGGGGCAGCCCTACATCGCCACGTACTGGCGGCCCGCGGGCACGCAGGTGCCGCAGTATCAGCTCGTTTGCCTGGCCGGTAAGGAGTGGAAGACCATGCAGGTCGGCCAGCGCACCACGCCCTTTAGCCTGAGCGGAACCGGCACCAAGAAGATTCCCATTGCCCGGCCGCAGGTGCTGGTGGGCGAGCAGCGGGGCCACCGCACGGTGTACGTCGTCTTTCGCGACGTGGAGCGCCAGGACCGCGCCTCGCTCACCCAGTGCACCGACCTCGCCGCCAACCGCTGGACCACCACCGACCTCATCACCAGCCCCCTGGGCAGCTGGGAGCCCAGCTACGACACCGAGCGTTGGCTAAAACACGGCGTGCTCAGCCTTTTCGTGCAGCGCACCGGCCAGGGCGACGGCGAAACCCTGGAGGCGCTGCCGCCCCAGCCCGTGCGCATTGTGGAGTGGCGGCCCGGCCGGTAGCTGCGCCGGCCGCTACTTGCCCCGCTCCAGCACCACAGCCGTTTTGGCGGGCAGCTGCAAAAGACGCAGTATTATTTGATGCTTTCTTCAACGCAGTTACTTCATTTGCTTTCAGAACTCGTCGTTCCGCCTTTTGCGCAACCCCTGCGCGGCCGCTACTGCTTCTAGTCGCCACATTTTCCAAACTCACTCGCCGCCCGGCTCTTTCCCGCCCCCTTATGACTCCAGCCTTACGTCTTGCCCTATTCAGCCTGTGGCTAGCTTCCGCAGTTATTACGCGCGCCTACGGCCAAGCGCCTCCTTCTTGGCAAAGCGCCGTCTTGTTGGGGCAAGGCGCGGGCGAAACCTCTTCTACTTTTCTGTCCCAACCTGATGGGGCGGGCAACGTGATTGTGGCCGGTTCGTTTGCGGGGGCCGTCCGCTTGGGTACCATTACATTGACCAGCGCAGGCGGAGACGACATTTTTGTTGCCAAGTGGCGTCCGGCTACCGGGAGCTTCCTGTGGGCCATGCGGGCCGGAGGTAGCACCAACGACTTCCCCCAAGCCATCACCTTGGCGGGGAGCAGCATTTACATGACCGGCGCCTTTTCCAGTCCCACTTGTGCGTTTGGCAGCAACACGCTCACCAATGCGGGCAATGCGACGCAAGATGTGTTTGTGGCCAAGCTCACGGACGCGGGCAGCACAGGTGCCTTTGTGTGGGCACAACGGGGTGGAGGCTCGCAAAACGACAGTGCCAACGGCATTTGCGTATCCGGCCCAAACGTGTACATCGCCGGTTCATGCAGTGGCTTGGATGTGGTATTTGGCACGACTACCGTGGCCGGGGGAGGTTTCGCGGCCAAACTGGTGGACGCGGGTGCCAGCGCAGCATTTGCTTGGGCCCAGCGCACGGGCGCCTCGGCCAACGCCGTTGCCGTGGGCAGTGGAGGCGTTTACCTCGTGGGCAATTTTGTGTCCTCGACGGCTGTCTTTGGCGCTACAACGCTGACCAATGCGGGCGGCAACGACGTGTTCGTGGCCAAGCTAACGGACTCGGGGACGGGGGCAACGTTTCCGTGGGCCGTGCGGGCCGGGGGCGCCGGGGTCGAAGCCGGCTTTGGTGTGGCCGTCTCCGGCACCGATGTCTACATTACGGGCTCGTTTGCCAGTTCGACGTGCACCTTTGGCACCAGCACCTTACTAAACGCTGGCGGGCAAGACGCATACGTGGCCAAACTGACCGATTCGGGGAGCAGCGGGGCGTTTGTGTGGGCCGATAGACTGGGCGGCACGGGCAATGATTACGGTTTCGCCCTGGCCGTGCAGGGCCCCAACGTCTACGTGTCCGGCTCGTTCAGCAGCCCCACGGCCGACGCAGGCGCCACCACATTGGTGAACGCGGGAACGGGGTACGACTTGTTCCTGGCCCGCCTCACCAACGCGGGCCTGAGTGGCGGCATCGCATGGGCCCTGCGAGCTGGAGGTGCTGGCAATGATTACGCGGGCAGTCCTGCCGTCATTGGCACTGGCGTATACTTGGGCGGGAGTGTTGCTCCCCCGGCCAGCTTCGGGTCGCTGCCCGTAATGGGAACGAGTGCTTCCGTGGGATTCCTCGCGTCATTAAACGACGCCACCGCACTGGCCACAAACACGCTTTTTGAGAAAAGCCAATGGGGTTTGTCTCCCAATCCCGCCCATTCGAGCACGTGTATCGTCGTGCCACAGGCCATCGTAGGGCTGAAAGGTGCCCTCATCATAAGCGACGCGCTGGGGCGTCAGGTTCGAAGCGAATTGATGCTTTCCTTGCCGAGCGCAGTGCCGTTGGCGGTGTCCGGCTTGCCCCGGGGCCTCTATTTCGTTCGACTCGTGGTGCCCGGCCAGACGTTGACCCAACGCCTGCTTCTTGACTAGAAGCAGGCTGACCACAACCCGTTGGGTATTTGCCGAAGCTACTTGCCCAGCTCCAGCACCACGGCCGTTTTGGCGGGCAGCTGCAGCGTGGCCAGATTGCTCAGGCTCTCGCCCGTCAGCACGTTGCGGCCCTTCGTGAAGCCACTCATGCGCTCCGCGAAGCGGGCCGTGGGCAGCGCGGCGGGCTTATCGGTGGTGTTGCTGGCCACCAGCACGGTGCCGCTGGCATCGTAGCGGAAGTATACGTAGAGGCCGTTTTCGGGCAGGTACTGCATCAGCTTGCCGGTGTGCAGCACTTTGTGGTCGCGGCGGTAGGTGGCCAGCTTCTTCACGAAGTCGAAGGCCTCGTTTTCGCGGGCCGAGCGGCCGGCGGCGGTGAACTTGTTGTCCTTGTCGCCGGGCCAGCCGCCGGGGAAATCCTTGCGCACCTCGGCATCGGTGGGGTCTTTGAAGTTCTTCATCAGGATTTCGGTGCCGTAGTACATGCTCGGGATGCCGCGCGTGGTGAGCAGCCAAGTCAGGCCCAGCTTGTACTTGTCGAGGTCGTCGCCGATTTCGGACAGGAAGCGGTTGTGGTCGTGGTTGTCGAGGAAGGTCACGAGCCGGGTCGGGTCCTGGTACACCACGTCCTGGGCCAGGGCCTGGTACACGCGCTGGGCGCCGCCGTCCCAGCCGGTGGTGGCGGGCGTGCCGGTATCTTTCAGCGCGCCCAGCAGGGCCCCTTCGAGCACGAAATCGAGCGCACCCGGCTGGTTCGATTTGAAGGGAAAATCAATTTTGCTGCGCGTGTAGTAGGCCTGGTCGATGCTGTTGGTCACGGCCGACTCGCCGAAGATGTGCAGACGCGGGTATTCGGCCAGCAGTGCTGCGTTGCAGCGGTTCATAAACGGCTGGTCGTTATACAGGTACGTGTCGATACGCCAAGCGTCCACGCCAAAGTTCTCGACGCACCAAATGGCGTTTTCAATCAGGTAGTTGGCCACGAATGGGTTCTGCTGGTTGAGGTCGGGCAGGAAAGGCACAAACCAGCCGTTGAGGGTGATTTTGCGGTCAATCTGCGCCGCGTGCGGGTCGGTGATGGGCGTGTAGCGGTAGGTGGTGTTGGTGTAGCTGGGCCACTGGTGCAGCCAGCTTTTCATGGGCAGGTCCTGCAATATCCAGTGGGTGTTGCCCACGTGGTTATACACGGCGTCCTGCACCACTTTGAGGCCGGCGGCGTGGGCCTGCTGCACAAAGCTTTTGTAGGCCGCGTTGCCGCCCAGGCGGCGGTCCACGCTGTATTGGTCGGTGAAGCCGTAGCCGTGGTAGGAGGCGCGCATGGTGCCGCCCTCGGAGGTGAGCGGCTGGTTGTTTTCGAGCACCGGCGTAAACCACACGGCCGTCACGCCCAGGTCTTTGAGGTAGCCCAGGTGCTGGGCCGCGCCTTGCAGGTCGCCGCCGTGGCGGAAGAAGGGGTTGGCGCGGTCGTGGTTGGGGTCGCGCATATCCGCGAACTTGTCGTTGGCCGGGTCGCCGTTGGCAAACCGGTCGGGCATGGCCAGGTAGATGAAGTCAGCGGCCGTCACGCCCTGGGCTTTGGGGGCGTTGTCGCGGGCTTTCAGGGCCCAGGTTTGCGTCACGGTCTGGGTGCCTTTTTTGCCTACCAGCCGCACCGAGCCGGGCTTGGCCGAGGGCGAGATGCTGAGGTCGAGAAAGGCGTAGTTGGGGTTCTCGACGGTGTTGGTTTTCACCAGTTTCACCCCGGGGTAATTCACGGTATACGTGAGGGTGCCCGCGCCGGGTCCGTGCACCAGCAACTGCACGTTGGGGTTTTTCATGCCCACCCACCAGTTGGTGGGGTTCACGCGGTCGATGCTGATGTTCTGGGCCTTGGCCAGCAGCGGGAGCAGCAACAGGAGCAGCAGATGGCTTTTTTTCATGAGGATTGGCTGGGTGGGAAACCAGGTATTAATAGTCAGAACGTCATGCTGCGCGCAGCATGACGTTCTGTGCAAAAGCAGAGGCTGCTACCCCCGCTTGCGGCCCTGCGTGAGCATGGCCACGGCCTCGCCGAGGCGCTTGGCGCGGGTTTCGGGCTTTTTGGCGCCTTCCAGCCAGCGCACGTACTCGCGCTGGTGGGTGTAGGCCAGCTTGTTGAAATAAGCGGCGGCTTTGGGGTTGGCGGCCAGCTGCTCGGCCAGGTCGGCGGGGGCTTCCATCTTGCGCTCGGTGGCGTCGCGCGTCAGGGTCACGCGCACGGTGTCGCCCACGGTTTTGTCGATGGCCTTGCGGATTTGCTTGAGCAGGAGCAGGGCGTGGTGGCCGTCGCCGAGGGGCACGGCGCTGCCCTGGTAGGGGTAGCCGTCGAAGGTGGCCTGCACCGGAATGCGGCCGCGCGTGCCGTACACTTCCGGCACCGAAAAGGGCAGCACCACAAACACGCCGCCGTGGTCTTCGCCGGCTTCTAAAACGGCTTCAAATTCGTGTTCGGGCTGCATGCGGGGGCTTTTGTTGAAGTGGCTAAAATGACGTCAGGCCACAAAGGAAACCAATTCGAGCCAAGCCGCCCGCGGAGCTTAGTCCGCAGCCACCTCGCGCAGCACGGCCTGCACGGCGGCCTCGTCGGCGGCCGGCACCACGCGCACTTCGCTGGCCTCGGCGCCGTGCCGCTGCTGCAGCTGTTGGCGCACCGCTTCGCTGGGCACCAGCACGAGGCGCGCCCGGCGCAGGGCCATGCGCTCCACTTCCAGCAGCCAGCCGCCTTCGTGGGGGCCAAAGTCGCTGGCCAGGCTTCCCGCGTACAGCACCAGCGGCAGCCGCGAGCGGTTGCGGATTTCAACCGCCGCCAGCCAAGCCGGCCAGTTGGGCGCGTAAATCACCTCGAAGTCGGTGCGGCCGTGCACCAGCTGCGCCGCCTGCCGGGCGTACTGAATCATGCGGAAATTCAGGCCGTCCGCTGCCGGCAGGCGAGCGGAAAGCCCCGCTTCGGGCGCCGCCGGAATCTGCGGGGCTGAGGCAGGATTTTCCACCGCCGGCTCCGCCGCCGCCACGTCCGCGGCCGGGGCTTCCAGGGTCAGGTTGTCTTCGGGGGCGGCCAAGTCGCCGGCTTCGGCGGCACCTATTTCTTCCCGCGGCTCGTCGAGGGCTTCGGCAAGGCGCGCGGTGGTGGGCTCTGAGTCGCTTGCCGCTTCCTCGTTCAGGTCCGGGGCCACGGCAGTCGGCACCGTTGCTTCCTCCGCTTGCGCGGGCGCGGGCGCGGCCAGCGGGCTGAAGCCAGCGGGCCAGCTCAACGCCGCCTGGGCCAGGTCGGCCGCTTCGCGCACGCTGGACGCCGGCACCAGCGGGGCCACTGGCTGCTGCACCGACGGCCCGGCCGGCGCGCTGGCCCCGACGTAGGGCGCGGCCGGCGCGGCCCAGCGCACGCGCTGCGGGGCGTTGGCGCCGGTGGGCCACTGGCTGCGGGCGGGGCCGGCCGACGCCGGGGCGGCGGTTTTGGGGGCGGGCAGCGCAGCGGGCAGCTGGGCAGAGCCCTCGGTGGAGCCGGCAGGGGCGGCCAGTTCGTCCAGCCCAACCAGCAGGGTGGTAAAGGCGGGCGTTTCTTCGCTCGCGGCGCTCATCAAGCGGCGCACGCCCACTGCTTCTGGCGCAGCCGTCTCTTCGGCCAGGATTTCCGGGGCTGCGAAAGCCGCGTCCGGTTCGGCCTCGGTCGTGGCTTGGGAAGCCGAGTGGGGCGGAGCGGCGTCGGCCGCTGGTGCGGCTGGCTCCTTGCCGGCAAGCGCTTCAGCTTCGGCGGGCAGGTGCGGGTACAGGGCCAGCACCGCCTGCTCGGCGGCGAGGTGGTAGACCAGCGGCAGGGTGGGGGGCAGGGCCGCTCCGCCGA
Source organism: Hymenobacter armeniacus (assembly GCF_014699055.1). GTDB lineage: Bacteria > Bacteroidota > Bacteroidia > Cytophagales > Hymenobacteraceae > Hymenobacter > Hymenobacter armeniacus. The sequence goes on along the minus strand of NZ_JACXAC010000006.1, from coordinate 90,211 downwards.
GCACGGCCACGCTGGGGTCGGCATCGTCCCAGGCCAGCAGCAGAACGGAGAAATCGGACGGGGTCATGGCAGGCAAAAAGGGGCAAAAACGGGCCGGCGCAGGCTGCCGGGCGGGCGCGGCGCGCTATCAGTTGTCAATGCTACGCAAGCCAATTCATATATCGGCGAAAAATCTGCGCTGGCCGAAAATTTCGGCGGCAGCCAGCCCGGAAAAAGTAACTTGCGTACTTAGCCTTCACTCAACCGGCTTGGCCGGTCTTTTTTTGCCCGGCGGCGCCCGCGCGCTGCCGTTGTTTAGCCCCGCTTTTGTTTATGAATACCTCGATTCAGGAAAATAACTACATGGTGAACGACCTGGCGGCCAAAAGCCACCAGGAACATTACCCCGGCGAAGTCATTCGCTTCGACCAGCTCGACGACCACCGCTTCCTTTTCAATTGCCAAAACGGCGTGCGCCTGTTGCTGCACGTGCTGAGCGACAAAATTCTGCGCTTCCGCTACCTCACCGACGGGCCCCTCAACCCCGATTTCTCCTACGCCGTGCCCGCCGATGCCACCACGCGCCTGGCCCCGGCCCTGGTGGAATTCCGCGAAAAGCCCGACCACTACCGCCTCACCACGGCCCGCCTCATCTGCATCATTCAGAAGGAAACCCTGAAAACCCGCGTGCTCGACCGCTCGGGCACGGTGCTGAGCGACGACGAGAAGGGCTTCCACTGGGAGTACGACTACGACACCGGCAACGACATCGTGAAGATGAGCAAGCAGGTGCCGCCCGGCGTGCACTACTACGGCCTCGGCGATAAGCCCGACAACATGAACCTGCGCGGCAAGCGCTTCACCAACTGGGGCAGTGATACCTACGGCTACGTGAAGGGCTCCGACCCGCTCTACAAAAACATCCCGTTCTACCACGTGCTGCACCAGAAAATTGCCCACGGCATTTTCTTCGACAACACCTTCAAAGCCAGCTTCGACTTCGCGGCCGAGCGCGCCGACGTGACCAGCTTCTGGGCCCAGGGCGGCGAGCTGAACTACTACTTCATCTACGGCCCCACGCTGCTGGAAGTGACGCAGGAGTACACCCTGCTCACCTGCCCGCCCGAGCTGCCGCCGCTCTGGACGCTGGGCTACCACCAGTGCAAGTGGAGCTACTTCCCGGAGAGCAACGTGAAGGAAATCACGAGCGGGCTGCGGGATAGAAAAATTCCCTGCGACGCCATCTACCTGGATATAGACTACATGGAGGGCTACCGCTGCTTTACGTGGAGCAAGCAGCACTTCCCCGACCCCAAGCGCCTGGTGCAGGAGCTGGCCGACGACGGCTTCAAAATGGTCGTCATCATCGACCCCGGCATCAAGATTGACCCCGAGTATTCGGTGTACAAGGAAGGCATCGAAAACGACTACTTCTGCCGCCGCGCCGACGGCCCCCTGATGAAGGGCTCGGTGTGGCCGGGCCTCTGCAACTTCCCCGATTTTACGGCGCCGCGGGTGCGCACGTGGTGGGCGGGCTTGTTCAAGGAATTGATTCAGGACATCGGCGTGAAGGGCGTGTGGAACGACATGAACGAACCGGCCGTGTTCGAGAAAGGCACTTTCCCGCCCGACGTGCGCTTCGAATACGACGGCCACTGGGCCTCGCATCAGAAGGCCCACAACATCTACGGCATGCAGATGGCCCGCGCCACCAACGACGGCGTGAAGCAGTTCTGCTACCCCAACCGGCCCTTCACCATCACGCGCAGCACCTACAGCGGCGGCCAGCGTTACTCCTCCGGCTGGACCGGCGACAACATCGCCTCCTGGGAACACCTCTGGCTGGCCAACATCCAGTGCCAGCGCCTAAGCATCTCGGGCTTCAGCTTCATCGGCTCCGACATCGGCGGCTTCGTGGATACGCCCACCGGCGAGCTCTACGCCCGCTGGATTGCGCTGGGGGCCTTCCACCCGTTCTTCCGCACCCACAGCTCCGGCGACCATGGCGACCAGGAGCCCTGGAGCTTCGGCGACGAGGTGACCGACCTGGCCCGCCACTTCATCGAGCTGCGCTACCGCCTGCTGCCCTACATGTACACCACGTTCTGGCAGTACGCCACCCAGGGCACGCCCATGCTGCGTCCGCTCACCTTCTTGGACCAGCACGACACCGAAACCTACTTGCGTATGGCCGAATTCGGCCTCGGCGACAACCTGCTGGTCTGCCCCATCACCCAGCCCGGCGCCGAGGGCCGCTGGATGTACCTGCCCCGCGGTGACTGGTTCTACTACTGGACCGACGCGCCCACCAGCGGCGGCGCCGAAGTCTGGGCCACCGCCGACCTCACCCGCATCCCGCTCTTCGTGAAGGCCGGCGCCGTGCTGCCCATGCAGCCCGTGCTGCAATACGTGGGCGAGAGGGCCATCGAGCAACTCACCCTGCACGTGTACTACAAAAACGGCACTGCTGAGAGCGTGCACTACGACGACGGCGGCGAGGGCTACGCCTACCAGGACGGCCAGCGCACCGTGCGCCGCTTCACGGTGGCCGGTTCGCCGCAGGAGTTGGTGCTCACCCAAGCCATTGAGGGCAGCTACCAGCCCAGCTACGCCACCTACCGCGTGGTGCTGCACGGCCTGCCCGGCCCCCTCACCGCGCAAGCCGACGGCCAGGACGCCGAACTAACCACCGCCACCCTGGAAACCGGCCTCACCCTGCCCAGCGTCATCGCGCCCGTCGGCTTCGGCGAGGTGCGGGTGAGCGTGGCACCGGCGGCGGGAGAGAAGGCGGAAGTAGCGGCTTGATTTACCCTTCCTCAACTGAGGACTCTACCGCATACTTTTATGTCCATTGTTGCCCACACTGATTTCACGCTAGGAACGAAGGTCCTTATTTATAGTGCCGCTGTTGGGTTCGGGCTTTTGGCAGTTTGGGATGCGACTGATTCTTTGCGCACAAAAGACTTTGGGCATCTGTGTTTGATAACCATTCCTTTGTTCATCGCGTGCGTCGCAGGATTGGTATATGCTACGCGACACAAGTTGGTGCTCTCTGATGCGGAGCTTGTTCAATACGGCTTTCGCAAAAAGCACATTCAGCTTGAGCAAATCGAAAGCATCACTGAGAACCTGGGCGCATACATAGTTAAGTCGGCAAACAATTCCATTCGCATCACCACCGATTTGCAGAATAAGAACCGCTTTAAAGACCAATTAATCGCACAGATTCAAGAAGTAGACCTGTCCAAAAATTATTTGCCGGGTAATCGTTTGGCTGCGGAAGACCAACACAAGATTTTCGAACAGTTCCGGCACATGATAGATGTAGGCATTGAGACAGAAACACTATTTAAAGCAGACGCCACACTGTTTGAGCAACTGTCAGAGTCAGCTTACTATTTGGGATATGAACATTCGGTCCATTCCTTTTTAAATCGAGCTTATGATGTTGAAGGAACAGAATTGAATACTTTGCTCAAGCAGCGCACTGAAGAAGCCTACACTTCTGATTCCAGCATTTTCATTCTGCCTCACCACTTGGAGTGGTTGATATTGTGTCTTGGTAGCGGAGACATAATTGTAAAACCAGCCAGCGAATAAATGCCAGTGACGCGTTTCTTTGGCGGCAGTAGTTGCGGCAGTGCCCTTGGAAACGGGCGGGCGTGGGGCGCCGGCGGGGTGCGGGGGCGCCTGGGGGCGGTGTTGGTCGTTTAGATACATTTGCCTGATGAAAACGCTGCTACCCATTGCCTTATTCTGCTGTCTAACCGGCACGACAATGGGGCAGGCGCCCGCTTCCTTCCCCCTTGATAAGGCAACGCGCCGCATATGCTATACGGCGGTGGTGCCGGCTGCTGGCGTAAGCCAGGCGGATTTACGAGCCCGTGCCCGCGCTTGGGCAAGTGGCATTGCTCCTGCTAGTAGGCCGCCTATCGAGACCAGTGAGCTGGACACCGAAGTGGTTGCTGCCGATGGGTCGCAGCCTTTTGCATATACCTACGAAGCGGTGGAAAGTGGCACCCGCCCAGCCCGTCATTACACCATTAAGCTAGTGCTTCACTACACGACGAAGCTTTCGCTGCGGGAGGGCCGCTATCGGTACGAAATAACGACTTTTGTGATTGAGTATCCGATGGCTAAGCCACCGTCGCCCACTAGCCTGCCTGCCGAAGCCGATTTGATAGAAGCGCGGGCGCTCAACGAAAACGGCAGCAACAGCATAGCGGCCGAACGCAAAAGCTTTGCAGAGGCCGCTGCGAAGCTGCAAGCCCAGCTAAAACAGAGAATGAACACGCCCATTACGCCGGCTGAGGCGAAGCAGTAGGAGGCATTGCCGCTTTGCCAGCACGGCCTTGCCGTCCCTATACCCAAGTTCCATTGAGAACGGGGCTGGCGCGGGGAAGGAAAGCCAGCGACGCGAAAGCGCCGCGCGATGCCGGGAGCTGAATGCGAAACATGAGAAAGAATCACACTTCCGTAAAGGCTTTCTAGCGCCCACTGGCACGCGTGCGGTGCCGCTCAGCGCAGCTCCACGAAGAAGCAGGCGCCGGCGCCTTCCTCGCTCTCCACCCACACCTTGCCGCGGTGCAGCTGCACTATCTGCTTGGTGATGAACAGCCCCAGCCCGGTGCTGGCTTCGCCGCCCACGCCGGGGCGGGCCGAGGTGCTGAATTTCTCAAACAGCTCCTCCTGCAGCGCTTCCGGAATGCCGATGCCGGTGTCGCACACGCGCAGCAGCACCCGGCCCTGCTGCTCCTGCAGCCCCACCGTGACCCGGCCGCCGGCGGGGGTAAACTTCAGGGCATTGCTCACCAGGTTGTCGACCACCCGCCCGAAGACGTCGGCGTTCAGGTTGGCTTGCACGGCCTGGGCGGGCAGTTCCAGGGCCAAGTGCAGGCCTTTGTGCTGGGCCGCCAGCCGGTGGGCCGGCAGTCGCTCTTCCAAAAACGCGATGAGGTCGGTGGGCTGCTTTTTCAGCAGGTTGGCCTCCAGCGAGCCCAGGAAGAGGATGTCCTTCAGCAGCTTGTCGGCCTCGGTGCACGACCGGCGAATGAGGGCCAGGTAATGCGCCGTTTCCTGGGCCGCGGCCGTCGCGGAAGGCGCGTCCGACTGGCGCTGCAGCAGGTCGGTGAGCAGCTGGATGTGGGCAATGGGCGTTTTTAGGTCGTGCGTGACGAGGTGCAGAATCGTTTCCTGCGCGTCGTAGAGGCGCTTGAGCGACAGCTCCAGGGCCTTGCGGTCGCCGATGTCTTCGAGTTGCGTATAGCCCAGCTCCTCGGCACCGTCGGGAAACCGGATGGAGGTGACCTGGCACCAAAACGAGGAGCCGTCGGTGCGCACCAGGCAGGTTTCGAGGGTGAAGTGCGGCAGCTTGTGGCTCCACAGCCGTTCCTGCAGGAAGGCCCAGTCGGCGCGGTGGTCGGGGTGGGCAAACTCCTGGATGCGGTGCCCCACCAGGCTGCTCTCGTCGGCGAAGCCCAGCATGTTCACCACCGCCCGGTTGGCTTGCCGAATCACCAGGTCGGGGGTAATGATTTTCTGCCCGAACGGCGAATTGTCGAACACCGTGCGGAACCGGGCGTTGTGCCGCTCTTCGCTATCCGACTCGGCCTGGTGCGCCCGGGCCACCGCCTGGCCCGCCCGTAGGCACCGGTTTTCCTCCCGCAGGGCCTCAAGCTGCTGTTCGAGGGAAAGAGGGTTCTCAAGGGAAGGCGACATGGCGGAACACGAATGAAGGGCGCGGGCAGCGGCACCAAGGGCAAGGTACGCCTTCCCGGCGCGCCAGCTGGTCTGTATGGCAGCTATTGTCTTCACTAACAAAGCCCGCTATGGTCGGCCGGAAGCACACACAGGAGCATCTGCTAAGAAGCTTAGGGTGGCTAAGGTTCAGCTGCAGGCTTGCATTTTGAGGAGGAGAAACGCACGTCGACGCTGCTAAAAAAAGCGTACGTGCCCGGAACATGCCGACGCGAATGGACCATGGGTGGCGGAGTGGCCTCGCCGGTGGCGGGCTGTCGTTGCGTAATCCCGGCCCGGCGCCGTCTTTTGCAGCTCCACCTGCATCGCATCATGCCCGGCACCACCATCCAGTCCATCAGCCTCTACAAGCTGCTCGTGCCGCTCAAGGAGCCGTTTGTCATCTCCCTTGGCCCGCTGCTGGCGGTGCAGAACGTGGTGGTCGTCATGCGCACCGCCGATGGCCTCGTGGGCTACGGCGAGTGCAGCCCCTTCCTCACCATCAACGGCGAGAGCGTCGACACTTGCTTTGTGGTGGGCCAGTATTTTGCCCCCGCCCTCAAAGGCCGCGACGCCCTCGACCTGGCCGGCTGCCTGGCCGAGCTGGACCGCATCATCTACGGCAACAGCAGCATCAAAAGCGCCTTCGACATTGCCCTGCACGACATTGCGGCCCGGCACGCCGGCCTGCCGCTCTACGCCTTTCTGGGCGGCCACCGCCACAAGGCGCTGCACACCGACATGACTGTGAGCCTGGGCCCGCCCGAGAAGATGCAGGCCGACGCCGTGCGCTTTCAGCAGGAAGGCTTCCCGGCCATCAAGGTGAAGCTGGGCGGGCCTTTGCATGAAGACGTGGCCCGCATCCGGGCCATTCGGGCGGGCATCGGGCCCACGCACCCGCTGCGCATCGACGCCAATCAGGGCTGGCAAACGGCCGACAACGCCATTGCCGTGCTGCAGGCCTTGGGCGAGTTCAACATCGAGCACTGCGAAGAACCCATTCTGCGCCAGCATTTCATGGAGCTGAGCCGGGTGTCGGCCGCTTCGCCCATCCCCATCATGGCCGACGAAAGCTGCGGCGACGAGCACGACGCCGCGCGGCTCATCCAGCTGCAAGCCTGCCAGCTGCTGAACATCAAGCTGGGCAAGTCGTCGGGCTTCCACCGGGCCCGGAAGATTGCTCGGCTGGGAGAAGCCGCCGGCCTTACGCTGCAGGTGGGCGGCTTTCTGGAATCGCGCCTGGGCATGACGGCCGCCGCCCACCTGGCCCTGAGCAACCCCGCCATTCAGCACTGCGATTTCGACACCCCGCTCATGTTCACCGCCGACCCCGTGGAAGGCGGTTTCCGCTACGGCCCGGGCGGGCGCATCGACATGCCCACCGGCCCCGGCCTGGGCGCCACCATTGCCGAGGCGTGGCTGCGCCGGGCCGAACAAGTCCATTTCTGAGGCGCGGCCGTCAGCGCACCAGCTTGCGCGTGAGCAGCCCGTAGGGGGTATCGAGCCGCACGGAGTAAATGCCCGCCGGCAGCTCGCTCAGGTCGAGCGCGCGCTCGGGGGCGCCGGGCCGGGGCGCGGGCGTTTCGCGGCGCACGAGGCGGCCCGTGGCGTCGAACACGCTGAGCGGGGCCGCCAGCAGGGCCGCGTCGGGGCTGCTGAGGCGGTAGCGGCCGTCGGGGCTGGGGTTGGGCGCAATGCTGAGTTGGGCGGCCAGGGCGGCGTCGCGGGTGGCGGTGGCCGTGCCGGTGAAGGAGATGTCGTCGATGCGCAGCACCGAGCCCGCCGTCACGGTGCGCGCCTGGCCGGAGTAAAACACCATGAACACGGAGTCGGGGGCCAGGCCCGAGGAGTACTGCAGGGGCACCGTGGCCAGGGTGTAGCTGCTGGCCAGCGCCCTAAAGTCGTAGGCGCCGCCCGCCACCACCGTCGTGGTGCCGTTTAGGCGGCGGGTGAGCAGCACCACCATGGCGGCCGAGTCGGACAGGGCCTGGCTGCCCTGCAGCTGGTAGTAAAACTGCAGGTTGCGCGGCCGCGCCGTAAACGGCACGCCGCCCGGCAGGCCGGCGCTGGTGCGCAGGGTGCTGCCCAAAATCAGCAGGCCCGGGAAAGACGCCCCGCCCGGCAGGCTCACGGTTTGGAGCTGAGCGGCGTAGGGCGCGCTGTTGGCCGTGGTGGTCTTGGCCACGGCCCCCGTGCTGAAGAAGCCGCCCAGCAGGTCGTCGGTCGTCAGCCAGCCGGTGGGCGTTTCTACCCCATTGCGCGTGGCCCAGGTGCTGAAGTTGCCGTTGGGAACGGTCTGGGCCGTGGCGGGGGCGGCCAGGGCCAGCCCAATGCCGGCCAGCCCGGCGCGTAGGGCGAGAAGTAAGGTTTTCATCGTGATAGTAGGGAAAGAAGTGAACAGGGGACCAGCAGCAGCGCAGCGCGGACAGGTTGCCGACAGGCGTCTCGCGTAGCTAATATAGTAAAATATGTTTTCTTGTTGATTTAAGCGCCGGGCGTCTACTGCCTGCCGCGGCACGTCTATCTTCACGCCATGGCGATTTGGCAGAATCTTGTGCGGGGGCTGTGGCTGGGCGGAAGCTTGCTGGCAAGCGCAGGGCCGGCGGCCGCGCAGCTTCGGCCCAACCCGCTGCGGCAGGTGCTGCGCCACGACACCGCGGGGCTGGGCCGCGTGCTGGCCCGCCCCGGCACGTACCGGCTGCAAATCCTCTACACCCGCATCCGGCGCGCCCCCGATGGGACGCCACACTTCCGCCGCTACGGCTACCGCGTGCGGCCCCGCCAGTATTTCTACCCCGCCAGCACCGTGAAGCTGGCCGCGGCCGCCCTGGCACTGGAGAAGCTGCGGCAGCTGGCAACCCACTACCCCGGCCTCGGCCCGGAATCCGTCATGCTGACGGACTCGGCCTTTGCCGGCCAAACGCGGGTGCTGCGCGACAGCAGCAGCGCCAGCGGCCGCCCCACGCTGGCCAACTACGTGCGCAAGGCCTTGCTGGTGAGCGACAACGATGCCTTCAATCGGCTGTATGAGTTTGTGGGCCCGGCCGAGCTCAACGCCGGGCTGGCCCGCCTGGGGCTGCGCCACAGCCGCCTGCGGCACCGCCTCTCGGTGGGCGACCAAGAGCCCGGCAGCCGCCACACCAACCCCGTGGCGTTCTACGCCGATACGGCCGCCACGCAGCTGCTCTACCGGCAGCCGGCGGGCTTTTTTGAGGGCCCGTGGCCGCGGCTTCACCTGCGGGGCGAAAGCATTGGGCAGGGCCACGTGCAGGGCACGCAGGTGGTACCGGGGCCCCTCGATTTCAGCCAGAAAAATGCCTTTTCGTTGCCCGACCTGCAGCGCCTGCTGCAACTCGTGTTGTTTCCGGAAAGCGTGCCGGCCGCTCAGCGCCTGCGCCTCGCGCCCGCCGACTACGCCCTGCTGCGCCAAGCCCTCTCGCAACTGCCCCGCGAAAGCACCTCCCCGCGCTACGATGCCGTGCATTACCCCGACACCTACGCCAAGTTTTTGCTGGGCGGGGGCGGCACCGTGCCGCTGCCACCGGGCGTGCGCGTCTACAACAAAATCGGGCAGGCCTACGGCTTCCTCATCGACAACGCCTACGTCGAAGACCCCGCGCACGGGGTAGAATTTCTGCTCAGCGCGGTGCTCTACGTGAACGCCGACGGTGTGCTGAACGACGACAAGTACGAGTACGACGCCGTGGGTTTTCCCTTCCTGAGGGACCTGGGCCGGCGCGTATACGAGGCCGAGCTGCGCCGAAAGCGGTAGAGCGGCGTATTCGCGCCTCTACAAAAACCGGGCTTGCAGCTCCGGCGTGGGCAGCAGGCAGCTTTCCTGCCGGCCAAACCAGCGGTAGCGGTTGCGCGCCACGAAGCGGTAGAGAGCGTCGCGGAAGGCGCGGGGAAGCAGCTGGCCCACGGCAGCCAGGCGCCAGACGCCGCCCAGGCCGCGCGCAATGCGCAGCACGGCATCGGAGTGGGAATACAAGCGCCCCTGGCTGAGCAGGAGCACCGATTCGGGGTCGATGGACGCGCTGGCTGCTATGGCATGAGACGCCAGCAGGGCGCGGCCTGCGTCGCTTTGCAGGGCGGCGAAGCGGTAGCGGCCGGCCGGGTCGTGGCGAATGATGAACTGCACGAAGCCGTGGCACAGGTTGCACACGCCGTCGAAGAAAATGGTGTCGGGGGCCACGGGGGCGGGCATGGGCGGGCAGGAGAGGGGCGCGTGTACTAACGGGGCGGCGGGTGGGAGGTTGGCGACGGCGGCCGGCGGCCGAGGCGGGGCTCCGTATTTGTTCTGACAAAAAATACGGATTTATTTATCGGTTAGGGCCTCAGCTTGGCCGTACAGCTAAGCAAACCAAATCCTTACCGTCATGTTCACCCCAAAAACGGTTTCCCCTTAGCCGCGCGGGCCCTGAGCACTGCCCTACTCGGCGCCTGCCAATCCGAGACCACCGAGGAAAACTCGACCACAACCACCAGCTCCGTCCCCAGCACCATGAGCAGCGACTTGGTCAGTGGCGGTTCGGGCTCCGACGGCGGCATGGGCACCTCCGGCAGTGTGGGCAGCACGAGCGGGCCGACCACGCGCTAGGGCACTTTCCGGCATTTCTTTCTTTTTCTGCAAGGCGAAAGGGCGCGTCGTTCCGTATGACAGCCTTTTCGCCTTGTTGATTTTCTTCCCGGCGCTTGCCGGCCTACTCTATGGATGAAGCCCCCGCTGGCTTTTGGGGCGTGCTCCGGCGCCCGTTCGTGCTCGATTTGCGGGCGTTGGCGCTGCTGCGCATGGCCACGGCCGCCGTGCTATTGGTCGACCTAGCCATCCGCAGCACCGACCTCGAAGCCCACTACGCCAACCTGGGCGTGTTGCCCGTGTCCGCGCTCATGGAGCGCGCCTGGACGCCCTACCAATTCTCGCTGCACGCCGCCACCGGCCTGTGGCAGTTGGAGGCCCTGCTGTTTCTCGTGGCGGCCGTGGTGGCCGGCGCCTTGCTGCTGGGCTACCACACGCGGCTGGCCACAGTGGCTTCGTGGGTGCTGCTGGTGTCGCTGCAAAACCGCAACACCCTCATTGGCCAGGGCGGCGACGACCTGCTGCGCATGCTGCTGTTCTGGGGCATTTTTCTGCCGTGGGGCCGCGTGTGGTCCCGCGACGCCCGCCACCAGCCTGCGCCCGCGCGCCTCTCGTATTTCAGCGCCGCCACCGTGGCCTACGTGGTGCAGCTGGCCCTGCTGTACTGGTGCACGGCCCTGCTCAAAAACGGCACCGAGTGGACCCGCGACGGCACCGCGCTCTACTACGCTTTCAGCCTCGACCAGCTGCTGCTGCCCGGCGGCCGCTTGCTCTACCCATACCCCGGGTTGCTGCGCGTCCTCACGTTCGGGGCCTATTTCACCGAGCTCTTGCTGCCGTTTGCCCTGTTCATTCCGGTGGGGGTGCGCTGGTGGCGGCTGCTGGTGGTGGGGGTGCTGTTTTTCTTTCACCTCACCATCAGCGTCACGCTGTTCGTGGGCCTGTTTTTTCTGATAAACTGGGCGTCCGTTCTGGGCCTGCTGCCGCCGGTGGCGCTCGACTGGCTGGAGCGGCGCCTGGGGCCGGTGCTGGGCCGCCTGGGGCCGCGCGTGCAGCGCTGGCGCTACTGGCTGCCCGCCTGGCAAGCCCCCTGGCGCCTGCGCCTCGAGCGCACTGCGCCGCCCACCGAGCAGGACCAGTACCTGGCCCGCCGCGCCCGCGACCTTTTTGTGGCTCTGGTGCTCACCTACATCTGCCTTTGGAACCTGCACGACGTGGCCTTGCTGCGGCCCGCCAGGGGCATTTTCCCCGATAGGCTGCGCTGGTTCGGCTACCTGTTGCGCGTCGACCAGCACTGGGGCATGTTTGCGCCCACCGTCTTCAAAGACGATGGCTGGTACATCTTCGAGGGCACCACCGCCAGCGGCAGCGTGCTGGACCTCAACCGCGCCGGCGTCCCGGTGAACTACGCCAAGCCGGCCGCTGTGGTGTCGCTTTTTAAAAACGACCGATGGCGCAAATATTCGGAAAACTACCTCTTCGTCGACAACGCCTGGATGCGGCCTTATTACTGCAACTACCTGCTGCGCATTTGGCACGAAAACCCGGCCCATCCGCCGCTGCGCCATCTATCGGTGGTGTACATGAAAGAAGTGTCTTTGCCCGGCTACCAAGTGGCCAAGCCCGTGCGGGAAGTGCTGTGCGACTGCGAGTTGCCCGCGCAGCCTGCGCCCCCGGTGTCGCTGCGCAACTAGGAAATACGTATTTATATCGCAAGAATACGGGTAAATCGCGCCGCCAATGCCCGTATAGCCATAGAGCCAACCGGCACCTTTCCTTTCTTTCCACATTTCCATTGCCCCATGAAACGTAAATGGCTTACTGGGCTGACCGGCGCATTCCTGTGCTCGTCGCTCGTCCTTTTCAGCGCCTGCTCCACTTCCGAAAACGCGGGCTCGACCAGCGGCACCACCTCGGGCAGCACGTCCGGCTCCACGGGCACTACCACCTACGGCTCCACTTCGGGTAGCACCACGGGTTCCACCACGGGCACTGCCAACCCGGGCACCAGCACGTCGGGCACCACCAGCGGCACCACATCGGGTACTACCACGTCGGGCACTACCACGTCTGGTACCACCACGTCGGGCACCACTACCTGATAACGAAACGGTTATTAGCCAAAAAAGCCGCACTCTTTGCTGAGTGCGGCTTTTTTGTTGCTGGGCGGCTCAGGCCCACTGCTTGAGGTACTGAAACACCTCCGGGTGCGTGAGCAGGCCGCCGTGGTGCTGCTGGCTGAACACGGCCGTGCGCACGCTGGCGCCCTCGGGCAGGGCCGCCTCATCGCCGAACGTGGCGTGGCCGCGGGCACTGCCCTGGCCCACCAGCCCGTCGCCGAAGTACTCACGCAGCGCCGAGGGGCGCGTGGAGCGCAGCCACGCGCCCATCAAAATGTGGTAGCGCACGCCCGGCAGCGGCGGCACGGGGGTGCGCGGCGGCGTCAGGTCGTTGGCGTGGGCGTCCTGCCAGTCCTCGTCTACCAGAATGGAGTAGCGCAGGTCCTTGATGCCGTTGCTGCGCTGGTTGAGGGCCTTGCTGAAAAAACGCGTGGGAAACAGGTTGATGCGCTCCAGCAGCCGCGCGGTGAAGTGCGAATTCTGTTCCAGCCACGAGCCGTCGTTGGGCGTGCCAAGGAGGAAAACCGACCGCAAGTGCGCCAGCCAGGGCTCCGGCTCCAGAATGGGATGGTCGGCGATGCTGCCGGTATTCATGCCGGCGTGCAGCGCTTCGCTAAAGCCTTTCAGGCGGCCCACGCCGCTGCCGTAGTGCCCCGCCGAGCGAATGATGAGCCCGCCCATGCTGTGGCCCACCAGCACCAGTTCGCCCACGGCGTCGGGGTAGGTGGTCACCAGCTCGGTGAGCAGGCGGCTGAGCTCGCGGCCGTTTTCGGAGAGGTGCAGGCCCGAGTTGAAGCGCACGTAGAGGGAGCGGCAGTGCGTTTCCTCGGCCAGGCGCGGGCCGAAGCGCCGGCTGCCGGGCGCGTCCTGAAAGCCGGTTTGCCAGATGAGCTCGTCGCCCATCAGGCCGTGCACAAACACCACGGTTTTCTGCTGGGGCTCGGTGAGGCGCAGGTCGGCCACGGGCACGTCCTCGCCGCCCCGCCGAAAGCTCATTTGGATGGCGCGGCGGTCGAAGCGGGCCGCCAGCTGGTCGCCGAGCGCGCCGTTGAGCACCGGGAGGAAGAAATGCTGGTGCGCCCGGCCCGAGCGAATGAGGTAGCCAGCGCCTTGCACGGGCAGCAGGGCGGCGCGCCCCACCGCCCCAAGGGCCCGGCGGAAGCGGGAAGGCTGGTTGGCATCGGAAGCGGCCATGATGGAAAAGCAGCACAAGAGGCGGCACGCGCCGTGCCCGAAAGTAACGCCCGCGGCGGCTTTGGGTTGGCCTTCCGCCCGAAATCCCCGTACTTTGTGTGTCCAATCCCAAGACCTACTTCATGAAGCTTTCTTCTCGTCCTGCCCTGGCCTTGCTGCTGGGCACCGCTTTGGCCGCCACGCTTTCGTCCTGCGACTACCGCTGGAGCCCCGGCGAAAACCCGCAATTCAAACACGGTTTCACCAAAGCTCCCGGCTGGCACAATTGGGACGTGAACCGCGACAGCATCAACTACAAGCAGGAGGCTCCGGCCGCTGGGGGCGTGGGCTCGGCCGCCGCCATTGCCAACGGCACCGTGCAGGACCAGCTCAACTCGGCCCCGGCCGGCAAGAGTGCCGCCTCGCCGCAGTCGGCCAGCGGCACCATGGCCACGCCCGACAAGTCGACGAACGGCAACGGCAACACCAACGACCAGCAGCAGCCCAAGTAATTTTTTTAGCTCGGCTTTGAGAGCCCGCTACCCATTGGGTGGCGGGCTTTTTGCGTTTGGTGCAAGCACGACGGTAGGCCCTGCCGGCCCGGCAGTGCCCCGAAGAAAAGTCAACCCGCTCGTTGGTGGCGGCCGTAGTAGCAAGGAGCCCGGCGCGGCCGGAACCGCTTCGCCGCGGGCTGCTCATTATTCCTGCTTCACCTTTCTACACCGCCTATGCTTTCCAACGATGCCACCCGGGCCAACACGCCCGCTTTCACCGCCGTAGTGCCCGGCCTGAGCGTGCTGCGCGACGTGTTTGTGAACCTGTACTACGCTTTCCCACAAGACCAGCCGCAGGGCCCCTGGGTGCTGATTGATGGCGGCCTGCCGGGCTCGGCCGACAAGATTCGCAAACAGGCCGAAGCGCTGTTCGGGCCCGACACGCCGCCCGCCGCCATCCTGCTCACCCACGGGCATTTCGACCACGTGGGCGCCCTCGACGGCCTGCTGGCCGCTTGGCCCGACGTGCCCGTGTACGCCCACCCGCTGGAGCTGCCCTACCTCACCGGCAAGTCGAGCTTTCCGCCGCCCGACCCCACCGTGGGCCGCGGCATGATGGCCTACCTGTCGTTTGCCTACCCCAAGCACGCCTACGATTTCGGCTCGCGCGTGCAGGCCCTGCCCGCCGATGGCCGCATGCCCGGCCTGCCGGGCTGGCGCTGGGTGCACACGCCGGGGCACACGTTCGGGCACGTGTCGTTCTTCCGCGAGCACGACAAGGTGCTGGTGGCCGGCGATGCCTTCACCACGGTTTTTGCCGAGTCGGGTACCAGCACTTTCACCCAAAAGCAGGAAGTGCACGGCCCGCCGGCCTACTTCACGCCCGACTGGGATGCCGCCCGCGACTCGATGGCGCTGCTGGCGCGCATGGAGCCCGAAGTGGCCGCCACCGGCCACGGCATTCCCATGCACGGCGAGGAGCTGCGTCGCCAATTGGCCGACTTCGTGCCGCAGTTCGACGCGCTGGCCCGCCCCAAAGTGGGCCGCTACGCCAAAGTGCCCGCCCGCGCCGATGGCAGCGGCGTGACCTCGGTGCCGCCGCCCCTGGTGCAGCCCTGGCTGAAAATCCTGGCCGTGGCAGGCCTTGCCATTGGCGGGGTGGCCCTGGCCACGGCCGGCAATGGCAAAAAGAAGCGCAAAAAAGGCAAGCACGGCCGCGCGAAGAAATCGGATTCGCCCAGCAAGACCATGCAGCGCACTGCCGATGGCTCGTACCGGGCCTGGTACCGCGACCACCCGGCCGAATTTGCGGAGCCCGGGCACGGCGGCTCGAATGTGCAAAGCCACCTGACCGACGACACGGCACCCGCGCACCGCGGCGACCAGCGCTACACCGACTCCTGGGCCCGAAAAATCGAAACGCAGTATCCGTAGCCAATGCTGCTGGCAAAAAAAGGCCTGTTTCCAACGAGGGAACAGGCCTTTTGCTTTTTGTTGATTTCTAGCCTGATAGCAATGCCATCGGGCCTGAGGCTACTCAGGCTTTGGGAACTGGCCCGGGCGGGCGTAGCCAAAGCGCACGGGCGGCTGCACGGCATGGTAGCCATCGAGGCCGGAGATGCAAGCCGCGGCCAGCGCCACCAGGTCCAGGGTGCCGTCGTCGCGCAGGCCTTCGTCCTGCAGGTAAACGTGTTCCACGGCACCCACCAGCAGCACGGTGCCGTTGCTGATGGCGTGCTCTTCGAGCAGCCGCAGGCCGATGCTCAGCGGGCTTTCGGCCACGTAGGGCGCCGGAAAGTCGTCCCGAAAAGCGGCCGTAAAGCCGCACTCATCGAACTCCGAAACCGTGTCGGGAAAATTGGCGGAGGTGTAGTGCGCGGGCGCGGCCAGGGCCACCGGCACGTGGTTGAGGGTGAAGCAGCCGGTGGCTTTGAGGTTGGCGTAGGTGTGGCGCGGCACGGTGGTGGGGCGCGTCACGATGCCGAGCAGGGCGGGGTCGGAGCCCAGGTGCAGGGCCGAGCTGAACACGGCCAGGTTGGTGGCGCCGTCGGGTGCGGCCGTGCCCACCAGGTTGGCGGGTTTGAAGCCGGGCAGGCCGTTGACGAGGTTGAGGCGGTAAATCTTGTCGAAAGCCTGGATGTCGGCGGCGGTGAGGTGGCGCATGGGAGGGGCGTGAAGCTGGATAATGGCACAGCGAGGCAATGACCAGCTTATTCCCCTAATTGTTCAGCCCGTTTTCAATGTACTGCCGGGCCCGTCGTGCGGTCGAGGCACAGGCGGTTGTACTGGCTGTGCAAAATCAGCGCAAATAGGAACAGGCCGTACACCAGCTGCGTGCCCACGGTGGCCCATTGTTCCAGCAGGCTGCTGCCGAACACTAGGGCCGTCATCAGCAGCATGGCCGCCGCCAGCGCCGGCCGGGTAAACAACCCGATAATCAAAAGCAGGCCGATGGCGCCTTCTGCAAACGGCAGCACGGCCACGAAGGGCCGCACCAGCAGCTCGGGCAGCAGCGAATTGGCAAACTGCTTCACCATGCCCGCCTGAAAGGCGGCCAGCTTGGGCAGCCGCACCAGAAAGTGGGTCAGAAAGGCCACGCCCATCAGCAGGCGGCCCAGCACGAAGGCCAGTTCAGCGTTGGTCAGGTTCATGAGCGGCAAGGGGGAAGTGGCAGCCGAGTAGCATAACGAAATTGACCGGGCGCCGGCTTATTGCTGGTGCAAAAAATCCCGCACCGCCCGGAAATACGCGTCGGGCACTTCGCGGTAGGCCGTGTGCGAGGCGTTTTCCAGCACCACCAGCTGCGAGTGCGGCGTACGCTGTTGGAAATAAGCCGTGGAGGCGGGCGTGGCTTCGTCGTAGCGCCCGCAGAGGTAGAGCACCGGCAGGGTGAGACTGTTGAGCGACGACACCCGCGAATAGTGCTTCATGTTGCCGGTGGAGGTGGTTTCGTTCTTGCCCCACATGGTTTCGTAAGCCTGCTTGCCGCCGCCTTTTTGCCAGGTGAGCACCTTCGGCTTGTTGCGGTACACGTGCAGGCTGTAGTAGTAATCCACCGCCTGCTGGTACTTGCGCCGGCTGGCCGAGTCGGTAGCGTTTTCCAGCCTAAAGGCCTCGCGCTGGGCCGGGGGCAGCTCGGCCACGTAGCGCTGGGCGTCCGAAATCCAGCGCTTGGTGTCCAGCCACGGGCTCGACTCGATGAGGCTGACGACCTGCGGCGGTTTCTTGGTAAGCACGTATTCCGTGGCCAGCGTGGTGCCCCAGGAGTGGCCCAGCAGGTGCAGCCTGGGGTAGCCCAGGGCGCGCACCACGGCGTCTAGTTCCTCCACGTAGCGGCCCAGTGTCCACAGGCTGGGGTTGTCGGGCCGGTCCGACTTGCCGCAGCCCAGCTGGTCGTAGAGTATCACCGGCCGCTCATCGGCCAGGGCCGTGAAATTGCCGAAGGCGCCGCTGCCCGAGCCCGGCCCGCCGTGCAGCACCAGCAGCGGCACGCCCGGCTTGTCGGCGCCCAACACTTGGTACCACACCTTGCCGCCCGGCACCGCGACGTAGCCCTCTTTGGTGTTCGATTGCGCGTGCAGCGTCAGGGCCAGCAGCCAGAAGGCCAGCACGGCCAGCAGGTGACGGTCAAGTCCAGGTTTTGTCATGGCTCGGTGCTACTGCTTCGTTATCGTTCCAGCTTGAAGCCGGGCTCGCGGGCGGGTGGGGCCGTGCGGTTGGCCACGGCCCAGCCGGTGAGGTACATCCACTGGGTCATGCGGGTGAGCTTGGGGTAATCGATGCGGCTGGGCTCGTCGCGCGGGGTGTGGTAGTCTACGTGCAGCACCGAGGTGTACATCACTGCCGGAATGCCCAGGCGGGCGTAGGGCAGGTGGTCGGAGCGGAAATACCAGCCCTCGGGGTGGGTGGCCTTGTCCCACTCGGTGTCGAGCTTGAATTTGGGGCCCGCCTGGTTGGCCGCCAGGGCCGTTTTCACCAGGTCCGACGAGTTGAGGTGGGGCGCAATGGAGCCCAGCAGGGCGGCGCTGTCGGGCGCGTTGCGGCCCATCATCTCCGCGTTCAGCACGGCCACAATGGACGACGGCGGCACCGTGGGCTTGGCCGAATAGTAGCGCGAGCCCAGCAGGCCCCGCTCCTCGGCGCCGTGAAACACGAACAGGGCCGTGCGCCGCGCCGGCTGCTTTTTGAAGGCCCGCATGATGGCCAGCAGGGCCGCGCAGCCGGTGGCGTTGTCGTCGGCGCCGTTGTAGATGGAGTCGCCGGCCACCGGGGCGCGCACGCCGTCGTGGTCCTGGTGGGTGCTGAACAGCACGTTTTCCTTCCGCAATTGGGCATCGGTGCCGGGCACGGTGGCCACAATGTTCACCGAGGGGTACAGGAAGCTCTCCACTTTCAAATCCACCACCAGCTGCTGGCCGGCTTGCTGCACCCAGTCTTTGGCACTTTCGGGCAGCAGGAGCAGGGGCGGGGTGTCCACCACTTTGGTGTTGGGGTCGCCGGGCAGGCCGTAGCGGCCCCGCTCGTAAATGTGGCCCCAGTGCTCGTAAATGGCCTGGGCGCGAGCATCGGCCACAAACACCACGGCCGCGGCGCCCGCCTTCAGCAGCTCCGCCGATTTCGTGTTCATGGTCAGCGTCAGGAAGCGGCGGAAGCTCAAATCGGCCGGCACCGTGCCCGAAAACAGCACCGCCACGGCCTTGCCCTTGATGTCGACTTTGGCCAGCTCGGCGGCCGTGCCGGTGCCCACGTACACCAGCGGCGCCGTCACGGCATAGTTGGTGGGGGCAAACACGAGGGCGTCCGCGTTCGGCTTCAGCTGGTGCGTGCCGATGCTGAGCTTGCTGGCTTTGGTGAGGCGCGTGCGCTGCAGATGAAACCACTGAAAATACGTGCCGTCGTCGCCCGCCGGCTGCAGGCCAATGGCCCGAATCTGGTCGGCCAGCCACACGGAGGCCTTCAGCTCATCGAGCGTACCGCCCTCCCGGCCCCGGTAATGGTCGCCGGCCAGCGCGTACAAATCGCGCTTGATGTCGGCTTCGCGGATGGCGCTCTCGGCGTTGGCAGGCTTGGCGGCGGGTTTTGCGGTTGGCTTTTTCTGGGCGGATGCGGCAAAGGGCGCGGCCGCCAACATTCCGGCCAACAGCCAGCCCGTAGTGGTTCGGACAATTGAATTCATGTGGGCTAAAGAGAAAGCAATGGATGATGTTTCAAATGGGAAAGGGGTTTACTTGCTCGGAATGGCATCGGAAGCAGTTCCAGGCGCCAAGTACAGGTCGAGCCATTCTACCCACAGCCGGTTCCATTCGGCGCTGCGCACGGGGTCGGCGGGCACGTGGGCGGCAATGGGGAAGGCCACGAAGCGCACCGGCACGCCGTTGTCGCGCAGGGCGTGGTAAAACTTGTAGGCATTGGCAATGGGCACCCGAAAGTCGTGCACGTTGTGCAAAATGAGCGTGGGCGTGTGCCAGCGCCTAGCCCGCGACAGCGGCGACTGTGCCTGGTAGCGCTCCAGGTTATCCGCGCTGAGCCAGGGCGAAGGACCGTAGTGCCCGGCATTGGCCACGTTGTTGTCGCTCAGGTTGTAGCTGTCCAGTAGGTCGACCACGGCCGAGGCCGCCACCGCGCAACGCCAGCGACGCGACTCACCCATGAGCCAAGCCGTCATAAATCCGCCGTAGGACGCGCCGCTCAGGGCAATGCGGCTGGTGTCGACCCAGCCGCGCTTTTCGAGCGCGGCGATTCCCGCCAGCACGTCGCGCCCCGGCCCGGCGCCGACATCTTCCCTGATGGCCCGCTGAAAGGCGTAGCCCAGGTTGTCGCTGCCCCGGTAGTTGGGCTGAAACACCACGTAGCCGCGCGCCGCCACCGCCTGCCCCAGCCCATAAAACGCCAGCCGCGAGGCGTTGGACGGCCCGCCGTGCATCATCAGCACCAGCGGGTACTTGCGGGCGGGGTCAAAATCGGGCGGGTAGGTCAGGATGCCGTCGGGGCGCAGGTTGTCGGAGGTCCACTCCACGGCTTCCATGCGGCCCAGGGCCAGGGCCGCGGTTTCGTGGTTGAAATCGGTGAGGCGGCGCGGGCTGGCCGTGGGCGAGGCCAGGTAGTACAGCTCGGCCGGGCGGCCGGGCTCGTTGGCCGTCAGGGCCAAGGCGTTGCGGCGGCCCACGGCCATTTCCACCCAGTAGCTGCCGTTGGGCGACACCGCGCCCAGGGGCAGCCGCCGGCTTTTGCCGTCCAGCCCCAGCTGCCAGATGGCCACGGTGGCCGCGTCGTTGCCGCCCACAAACAGGCTTTTGCTGTCGGGGCTCCACAAGGCGCGCTGCAGGTTGCGGTCGAGGCCGCGGCACACATGCCGCGCGGCACCTCCCGCGGCGGGCACCACGTCAAATTCCAGCGACTCATAATACGGCGCCTCGCGCGGCGTCTGGTAGCTAATCCAACGCCCGTCGGGCGAGTAGGCCGGCAGGTCGACGCGGTGCGGGGAGCCGGGCAGCTCCCGTACCGCGCCCGTGCCCACGTCCAGCATATACACCCGGGTTTCCTGGTCGCCGGTTTGGGCACTGGGGCGCAGCACGCACACCAGCGTGCGGCCGTCGGGCGCCCAGGCAAACGGGGCTGAGGAGTCGTCGGGAAGGCTGAGGGGGCCGGCGGTGAGGCGCCGGGCGGGGCCGCCGCTGGCCGGCACCAGCCACAGGTGGTCGGGCGCGGGCGGGGCCGTGAGCGTCGCGCTGCCGTTGCCCACTTCAAAGCTGTCGTTGCCACGAGCGATTTCAGCCGCTTTGGTAGGCGCATCGGCGGCCGAGTAGGCGAGGGTTTGCCCGTCTGGGCTCCAGCTGTAGAGCTGCACGTTTTCAACCGCGTTGGTCAGCTGGCGGGCTTCGCCGGAGGCAAGGGATTGAATAAATAGCTGCGTGTGCGCGTCTTTGCCCGTGCCGGCGCGGGCCAGAAAGGCTACCCGGTTGCCGGCGGGGGCCCAGCGCGGCTGCTTCACGGTGGGGCGGCCGGCCACCAGCACGCGCCGCTGGCCGGTGGCCACGTCTACCAGCACTACCTCGGCCTCGTTGCGATTGGTGGCGGGGTTGGGGCGCGACACAACGACGAGAATCTGCCGGCCGTCGGGCGAAAGCTGCGGGTCGCCCACGTTCACCAGACGGCCGATGTCGGCCAAGGCAAAAGGGCGTTGAGCAAGGGCCGCCGGCACGCCCGCGCCCCACCACAACAGGCCCAAGAGCCACCAGCAATTCCGCAACCGACGTTTCATGACCGGAAGTAACAACTCAGCTCGCCAACTGCGGCTCGGCGGCGGGGGCCACGTACGTCTTTTGGGGCAGCCGCGCCGCCACCAGCGCAAACAGCGTCACGTTCACGGCCATCAGGCCCACCGAAAACCAGTAGAAGTTGGCGCCGTGCAGCCCGGCCAGCCACCCGCCCCGCGCAATGCTGCCGTTGAGCAGGCTCAGGCCAAAGTTGGCGGCCGCAATGGTAAGCACCCACAGCGCCGTGGTGAGGCTTTTGAAGGCCTTGGGCGCGTGGGTGTAGGCGTACTCCAGGCCCGTGATGGCCACCATGATGACGCCACCCACCAGCACGCAGTAGGCCAGTATCTGCCACCACGCCGAGGGGTGGCCGCCGGCATCGACGCGCAGCTGCACCACGCCGATGATTACCACCGCCAGCGCTGCAATGACCATGCCCGCGCCCATGCGCCGCAGCGGCGTCACGCGCACGCCGCGCCGCTGCAGGGCCGGGTAGAGGCCGTAGGTCAGCAGCGGGTTCAGCCCAATGCCGAACACGATGCCCGAGAGCTGAATCTGCTCGGCCAGCGGCCGGAAGCCCGGCCACAGCTCCCGGTTGAGGTGCGTGGCCTGCAGCACCCATTCCGAGGAGCTTTGCTCGTTCAGCATCCAGAGCACCGGCACGAAAATGAACACGGCCCCGATGCGCCGCAGGGCCGCCCGGCCCTCGCCGGGGCCCAGCGTTTGGCGCAGGCCGGCGCGCAGGCCGGTGGGCGGCACGCGCACGTAGCGCCGGCGGCCCAGCCAGAAAGTGAGCGCGGCGGTGGCCATCAGCAGGCCCGGCACGCCAAAGGCCACCGCCGGGCCGTAGTGGGCGTAGAGCAGCGGCGTGACCACCGTGGCCAGGGCCGCGCCCACGTCGATGGACATCTGAAACCAGCCGAAAGCCTTGGGCAGCAGCCCGGCGTTGGCCTGGGTAAACTGGTCGCCGAGGTTGGCCGTCACGCTCGACTTGATGCCGCCCATGCCCACGGCCACCACCAGCAGCCCCAGCCGGAAGCCGCTCAGGTCGTCGTGAAAAGCGGCCAGCAGGGCGTGCCCGCCGCAGTACAGCAGGGAGAGGTAGAGGATGACGCGGTACTTGCCCAGCACCCAGTCGGCCAGCAGGGCGCCCACCACCGGCAGGGCGTAGCCCAGCGCCGCAAAGGAGTGCACCAGGGCGTTGGCCTGCGCCTCGGCCCCGGGCGTGAGCGCGCCCTGCTGCGTGGGGTTGAAAAACTGCGCCACCAGAAACGTGGGCAGGATGGTGAGCATGCCGTAGTAGCTGAACCGCTCGGCCACCTCGCTGCCGATGATGAACGGCAGGGCGCGGGGAAAGCGGGCCGTGTCAGAAGACGAGGGAGAAGCAACCATACGGCGGGACTGGAAACTAACCGGAAAAACAAAAGAAAGTCATGCTGAGCGGAGCCGAAGCATCTCTACCTCAATACTAACCAAAAGCAATGGATTAGTTACGCGGTAGAGGTGCTTCGGCTCCGCTCAGCATGACGTTCTTCGGTTGAGAGCTAATGCCGGTTTCCTTAGCCCTTCGCCTACATCACCGCGTTGCGGGGGTCGGGCTTGGGCTTCATTTCGTAGTCGTGCGGGGGCTGGGCGCCGGCCAGGTGCTGCACGAAGTAGTCCCAGCGGCGGCGCGTCATGTAGGGCGAGTAGGCCCCGTAGCCGTGCCGTGCGTTCGGAAATACCACCAGGTCGTAGCTCTTGTTGGCTTTGGTGAGGGCTTCAATCAGCAGCAGGGTGTTGGAGGGCGGCACGTTGTCGTCCATCAGGCCGTGGGCCAGCAGGAGCTTGCCTTGCAGGTTTTTGGCGAAGGTGGTGTTGGCCTGGTTGTCGTAGTTGGTGGTGCCGTCGGGGTTGGTTTTGAGCAGGCCCACGTAGCGTTCGGCCCAGTCGTCCTCGTAGTTGCGGTTTTCGTGGTTGCCCGATTCCGAAATGCCCACTTTGAAGAAATCCGGGTAGCGGAACATGGCCGCCGCCGTGGCGTAGCCGCCCCCCGAGTGGCCCCAGATGCCGGCGCGGTCGAGGTCGATGTAGGCGTATTGCCGGGCCAGCTGCTTCATGCCGCCCACCTGGTCCGAGAGCGTGTTTTCGGCCATGTTGCCGTAGCAGGCGTCGTGGTAGCTCTTGGAGCGCAAGGGGTTGCAGCTGCCCTCAATCACGACCACCACAAAGCCCAGCTCGGCCAGGGCCTGGTTGTCGTTGCGGGCCGAAACGAACGACCAGCTGCCCACGCCGCCGCCCTGCGGCCCGGGGTAGATGTAGTTGATAATCGGGTACTTCTTGCTCGGGTCGAGGTTGGTGGGCGTGAACATCAGGCCGTACAGGTCGGTCTGCCCGTCGGCGGCTTTCACCGTGATGGGCGTGGGCGCCTTCCAGCCGGTGGCGGTGAGGCGCGAAATGTCGGTCTTCTCCAGCGTCGAGAGCAGCTTGCCGTCGGCGGCGCGCAGCACCGTCACGCCCGGCTTGTCGGGCTGCGAGTAGGTGTCGATGAAGTAGCGGCCCGAGGGCGACATCGTGACCTGGTGGTTGCCGGCTTCGGGCGTGAGCAGCGTGAGGTTCTTGCCATCCAGCCCGATGCGGTAGAGGTGCGTGAAGTAGGGGTTGCCGGCCTCGCGGCCATCGGCCAGGAAGTACAGCTGGCGCTTCTTCTCGTCCACCTTTAGGAGCTGCGTCACCACAAAGTTGCCCTTGGTAATCTGGTTCTTTACCTTGCCGGTGGCCGCGTTGTAGAGGTAGAGGTGGCCCCAGTTGTCGCGTTCCGAATACCAGATTACTTCCTTGGTGCTGGGCAGGTAGCGCCAGTTGATGGCGCCCTGGCCCGACTCGTACTGCGTGGCTACGTTCTCCTCAAACACGTCGCGCACGGCGCCGGTGGTGGCGTCGGCCACCCGCAGCTTGGCCTGCTTGTGGTCGCGTGAGGTTGACACGAACGCCAACTCGCGGCCGTCGGGGCTCCAGTCCACATCGTCGAAGGTGCCGCTGCTGGAAATGTCGTCGGAGAGGGAGCCCCGGTGCGGGTCGGGGGCCATCTGGAAGCGCACTACTTTCGGCGACGCCACTTCCACCACCACCCGCTCTATCATCGGAATGTCCTTGTCGCCGGGCAGGGGGTATTTCCAGGCGTCGAGCTTCGGGTGCCCCACGTTGGTGGTCACGAGGTACATGTCGCCCACGTTGCGCTGGTCCTGCCGGAAGGTGGCGATTTTGCGCGAGTCGGGCGACCAGCGCAGCACGGGCTTGTCGCTGTGCGTCCAGCCGGCGTTGTCGGTGGCGTAGCCGTAGTCCTTGGCCCCGTCCGTCGTGAGCTGGGTGGTCTGGTTGGTGTCCGTGTTGCGTACCCACAGGTTGTAGTCCTTGATGAAGGCGGCCAGCTTGCCATCGGGCGACACCTCTTCGGTGGCCGAGCCGGTGGCGGCGGCCGGGGCGGTAGCCGGGGGCGTTTCGGGATTGATTTTGCCGCTCACCACGTCGTACTTCCAGCTTTTGCCGGCGGCGGCGAAGGAAATGGCTTTGGCGTCGGGCGAGAAGCTGATGCTGCGGAAGGGCAGGCGGCCGCCCTCGTAGCTCTTGCCGCTGGCTGCCGACAGCGCCGCCGCCAGCTTGCCCTGGTCGAAGGCGGCGGTGCGGGTTTTGCGGGCCGGGTCCACGAGGATGAACTCGCTGCCCTGGGCCGTCATCACGCGGTACCAGAACCGGTCGTTCGGCAGCCAGTTGGGCTGGCCGGCGCTGTGGTCGATGAGGGCCTGGGTGTTGTAGCTCATGGCGCGCTCGGCGCGGGCGTAGTCCTCGGCCGTGAGCACCGGCCGCTGCTGGGCCGAAGCGGCCGAGGTAAAAAACGCGGCCGCAACCAGGGCCGGAACAAACTTGTGCATAGAATGGGGCAAAATGCGGGAATTCGGAATGAGAAGGGAAAGGTAGCGCGGGGCCGCATATGGGCGCCGGGCACCGGACAAAAAGAAAGCCCCGTGGCCGGGGCTCTCTTTGAAACATGGGCACGAGCAGCAAGGACGCGGCCTGTGCTTCCCGGTTGCTTGGGAAGCGGTGTTTTACTGCCCGGCGCCCGCCGTCGGCTCGGCCACGCGCTGCAAATCCAAATCCTGAAAGTCGTAGCTGAAATCGGTGGCGGGCGAAATCGGCTTCATTTTCAGGCCCGAGGCGCGGCCCTGGTCGTCGAGGGTGAAGGTGGCGAAAGCATCGGCATTGAAGCTGCGGTCGCGCCAGCGCACCACGTAGGTGCTGCCGCGGTAGGGCAGCACCTGGCCCACCAGGCGGGGCGCCCGCACCGCGCGCAGCCAGAGCTGCGGGCCCTGCTGGTACACGTTCACGTCGCCCAGCCAAGCGTCGTGGTAGCGGCCCACGTAGGCGCTATAGTCCGGTTTTTTGGGCGCGGCTTTCTGGGCCAAGGCCACTTGTTTCCAGGCGGCGGCGGTGGCTTTATCCGCCTTCGTTGCCCCGGCTAGTTTGTAGCCCAGCATTTCCTGCACCCGGTCCTGGCCGGTCACGCCCAGGTAATGGTCCAGAATGTTGGCTGTAATGGCATTGAAAGCCAGGCCTTCTTCCTGGTTGGTAAGCACGATGATGCCCAAGTGCAGCTCGGGCACCAACTGCACTTTCGTCACCATGCCCACCTCGCCGCCGGTGTGCGACACCACCTTGTAGCCCCGCGCATCGTTCAGGAACCAGCCCAGGCCGTAGGCGTAAAAATGCGTGTTGTAGGGCGACGGGCCGGGGCCGACCGGCAGAATGGTTTGCGGCGACCACAGCTCCCACTGCGTCTGGGGTTTCAGCAGCGGGGCGGGGGCTCCGGGGCCGCCCAGCAGCATCAGGGCCCACTTGCTCAGGTCGTTCACGCTGCTGTACATGCCGCCGCACGGCGCGGCAATTGCGCCCCGGTCGCGCTGAATCACCTGCACCTTGCCGTCTACTTGGCCGTGGGCGTCGATAACGTTGGTGGGGTCGGGCAGGCGCGAATAATCGGTGGCGGTGCGCGTCATGCCCAGCGGCTTGACGAGGCGGGCTTCCACAAACTCGGCCCAGGGCTGCTTGGCCACGCGCGTCACCACTTCGCCCGCCACAATGTAGAGGTTGTTGTCGTAATCGAACTTGCTGCGAAATGACGATACCGGCTTGAAATAGCGCAGGTTGTGAATCACGTCCTTCACCGTGAAGTCGCTGGAATCGGGAAAGAACATCAAGTCGCCGGCTCCCAGCCCCATTCCGCTGCGGTGGCAGAGCAGGTCGCGCACCGTGAACTCGGCCGTCACGTAGGGGTCGTACATCTTAAACTCGGGGATGTAATCCGTCACCTTGTCGTCCCAGCGCAGCTTGCCCTCGTCCACGAGCAAGCCCAGCGCGGCGGCCGTGAAGGCTTTCGTGTTGGAGGCGATGCCGACCAGCGTGTTGGCGTCCATCGGCGCCTTGGTTTTCAGGGAGCTGACGCCGTAGCCTTTGGCCATCACCACTTGCCCGTCCTTCACCACGGCCACGGCCATGCCCGGCACGTTGAAGCCCTTGAGGGTGCCGGCCACCGCCGCATCCACCGCGGCCACGTCAAGCGGGGCGGTTACGGGCGGGGCGGTTTGGGCATGGGCCGCGGGAGGGCCCACGGTGGTGGCCAGGGCCAGACTGAACAACGCCACGACGCGGCCAAGAGGAGTAGAGAATAAAACCATTCGAAAAAAAATTTGGCTTAAAAAAAGAAATATCGGCCAATGTAAGCCGGTTATTTCTTTTTCAGCCTTCTCTGTTCTCCAACTGCCGCAAGGCCAGCGGCCCGCCTAGCGCTGGCGCACGGCCCAGGCGTCCATGCGGCGCTCCAGCACCGAGAGGGGCATGCTGCCGCCGCCCAGAATCTCGTCGTGGAACGCGCGCTCATCAAACCGCTCGCCGAGCTGCTTCTGGTAGCGGGCGCGCAGTTCCTGCAGCTTCAGGGCGCCTATTTTGTAGGTCAGGGCCTGGCCGGGCAGGGCCAGGTAACGCTCCACCTCGGCCGTGGCCTCCTGCTCCGAAATGGGCTCGTTGGCCATCAGGTAGTCCACGGCCTGCTCCGGGCTCATGCCCTTGGCGTGCAGGCCCACGTCGACCACCAGCCGCAGGGCGCGGTGCATCTCGTCGCCCAGCGCCCCGATGCGTTGGTAAGGGTCTTTGAACAAGCCCAACTCCGGCCCCAGGCTCTCGCAGTACAACGCCCACCCCTCGCTGAAGGCGGGGTAGGTGGCAAAGCGCCGGAACTTGGGCAGGGCGGTGTTTTCCTGCTGCAGCGACAGCTGGTAATGGTGGCCCGGAATGGCCTCGTGCAAAAACAGCGACTCCATGCCCGAGGTCACGTTGAACTGCGTGGCGTCGAGGATGGGCACGTAAAAAATGCCCGGCCGGGAACCGTCCGGCGCGCCCCGGTTGTACTCGGCCGAGGCCGTGGCCGCCCGAAACGCCTCGGTCTGCCGAATCTCGAACGGCGACTTGGGCGCCCGCCCAAAGGCCCGGGCGAGGTTCGGCGAGAGGCGGGCCTGAATGCCGCGAAAGGCGTTCAATACCTCGTCGGGGGTTTGGTAGGGGCTGAACCGGGGGTTGGTGGTGAGGTAGGTAAAAAACGCCGGCAGCGAGCCCCGAAAGCCCACGCGCCGCTTCAGCAGCTCCATCTCGGCGCGGATGCGCTTCACTTCGGCCAGCCCGGTGAGGTAGATGGCGTCGGGGGAGCGGTCGGTGGTGGTCATCAGGCGCACCTGGTAGCGGTAAAGCTCGGCCCCGCCGGGCACGTCGCTCAGGCCGGTGCTGCGGCGGGCCTGGGGCAGGTACTCGTTTTGCAGAAACTCGGCTAGCTTGCGGTAGGTGGGCACCAGCTCCGCCTGAATGGCTTCGCGGTAGGCCGCCGTCAGCCGCGCTTTGTCGGCGGCCGGAAAGTCGGCCGGAAACCGCGTCACCGGACCGTAAAACACGCTTTTGGTGGCGTCCATTGTCACGTAGGCCTGCAGCTGCGGCACCGTGCGCAGCACCAGCACGCGGGGCAGCACCACGGCCGCCTTCATGCCCAGCCGGAAGTTGACGATGGCAGAGTCGGCCCAGGCCGGAAACCGGCTCACCCGCGCCAGCCAGTTGTCGTAGTCGCGCACCGTGCGGAAGGGCTGGGCCCCGGTGCCGCCGCCCAGTTGCCCCAGCAGGCTGGGCACGCTGTTGAACTGGGCAAACGGCAGCATCCACAGGTTCAGGCGCAGGCCTTCGAGGCGGGTGCGCATTTCGTACTGAAAGATGTCGTAGCTAAGCTTGTCTTCGGCCGAAAGGCGGGCCCGGTCGATGTTGAGCAGGTCGTTGAGGTAGCGGCGGTACAGCCGCTGCTGCTGCTGCCGGAAGGCCTGGGTCTGGTCGTTGGGCAGACGGTCGTTGTAGCGGTTGTCGCCCTGGGCCATGGCCAGCAGCGGAAACAGCCGGGCGCGGTCTTCCCAGTAGGCATTGAAGAGGCTGGCCAGCAGCACCCCGGCGGGGTTGGTGCCGCGGGCGGGCGCAGGCGTCTGGGCCGCCGCGGGGCGCGCCCACAGCAGCCAGCCCCCCAGCAATACAAAAACCAACTTGCCCATTACCGCGCGAATAAGCTGGCAATGTACGCCCTAATGCGTCAGAATGCCATTGGAGAGCGGTTTTTCTCCGCCGAGCGCCTGCCTGCCGGGATATTATGAAGCGGGCATCAACAAAAAAGCGACCCGCCGTGGCCGGCGGGTCGCTCTCTGGTTTTCACCCGAAACGGGTTTATTTCTGGCGCGCGGCCCACGCATCCATCTTGGTTTCGAGCACGGCCAGCGGCATCGAGCCGTCTTTCAGCAGTTCGTCGTGGAAAGCGCTGAGGCTGAACTTGCTGCCCAGCTGCTTCTCGTACTTGGCGCGCAGCTCCCGAATTTTCAATTGGCCAATTTTGTAGCCCAAGGCCTGGCCGGGGATGGCCATGTAACGCTCAATGGCGGAGGTGGCCTCATCGCGGGTAGTGCTCAGGTTGGCCAGCAGGTACTCAATGGCCTGCTCGCGCGTCATTTGGCGGGAGTGCAGGCCGGTGTCCACCACCAGGCGCACGGCGCGCAGCATCTCGTCGCCGAGGGCGCCCATGCGTTGGTAAGGGTCTTTGAACAAACCCAGCTCCGGCCCTAGGCTCTCGCAGTACAGTGCCCAGCCTTCTACGTAGGCATTCTGGCCGCCAAAGCGGCGAAACTTGGGCAGGGCGGTGTTTTCCTGCTGCAGCGAAATCTGGTAGTGGTGGCCCGGAATGGCCTCGTGCAAAAACAGCGACTCCATGCCCGACGTGGTGGCAAACTTGGTGGCGTCGGGAATGGGCACGTAGAAAATGCCCGGCCGCGAGCCGTCCGGCGACCCCTGGTTGTACTCGGCCGACGCCGACGCTTCGCGGAACTTCTCCGTCTCACGGATTTCAAACGGCGTTTTGGGCGTGCGCCCGAACATCTTCTGCAGGTTGGGCAACATGCGCTGGTGAATGTTTTCAAACGCCGCCAGCACTTCCTCCGGCTTTTTGAAGGGTCGGAATTTGGGGTCTTCGTTGAGGTACTTGAAAAACGCCTGCAAGTCGCCCTTGAAGCCCACTTCGGCCTTGATGGCCTCCATCTGCTGGCGGATGCGGGCCACTTCGCGCAGGCCGGTCTGGTAGATTTCGGCGGGCGTCTTGTCGGTCGTCGTCTCGTACTTCACGTCGTAGGCGTAAATTTCCTTGCCGCCGGGCACCGCGTCGATGCCGCTGGTGGCGCGGGCCTTGGGCAGGTATTCCGTCTGGAGGAAAGCGCCCAGCTTTTGGTAAGCTGGCACTAGCTCCGTGAGGATGGCCTTTTTGTAGGCCTCGGTCAGTCGGGTTTTGTCGGCGTCCGAAAAGTCTTTGGGAAAGCGTGTGACGGGGCCGTAGTACAGGCTTTTGGTCGGGTCCGTTACCACAATGTCGGGCGCCTGCAACTGCGGTATCATGCGCTGCACCAGTACTTTGGGCAGCACCACGCCCGTGCGCACGCCCACCCGAAAGTTGGCAATGGCCGAATCGGTCCAGGCCGTGAAGCCGTGCACGCGGCCCAGCCAGTTGTCGTAGTCCTTCACCGTTTTAAACGGCTGAATGCCCTGCCCCGAGCCGAATTGCCCTAACGAAATGGGCAGGCCGTAAAACTGGTTGGCCGGCAGCATCCACGCGTTTAGCTTCAGGCTGGCCAGCCCGTGGTTCATCTCGTAGGCGAAGATGTCGTAGCTGATTTTGTCGTTGTCGCTTAGCTTGTCGCGGTCAAACTGCTGCAGCTTGGTCAGATAGCCCTGGTAAAAGGCGCGCAGCGTGTCGCGGTAGGCGCGGGTCTGGTTGTTGGGCAGTTGGTCGTTGAAGCGGTTGTCGCCGTAGGCCGTGGCCGAGAGCGGGTCGAGGCGCGACTGCTGCTCCCAGTAGGCGTTGAACAGGCCGTTCAGGCCCGTGGTCGAGTCGACCGCCGAACCGGCGTTTTCCGTGCCGCTGCTGGCGGTTTCGGTGGTTTTGGTTTGGTTGCAGGCCGAGGCGAGCGCGGCGGCCACGAGGCCGGCGAGGGCAATTTTTTTCATGAATGCAGGAAAAAGTTGTCGCAAGCTACGAAGCCCGGTCATTCCCCGCACGCCCTCGGCTACGGCGCCGCCAAACCCGGCGTGCGAACCGCCAACCGGGCCAGTACCAGCCGTCCTAGCTCCATGGCCAGGCGGTCACGCCGCCGGTCTTCTAGGCGGCGCGGCATGCCGATGACGAGCGTGCGCTCCGGCAGCTGCACGTAGAGGTCACCGCGGTAGTCGTCGTAGTAGGCCTCGCGTCCCAGGCCCGTCATCCGCACCATGCTGCGGCGGCTGAACTTGTTGCCGGCCTGCGCAATGGCAAAGGCCGTGGCGGGCCGCAACGACACCAGCACCACCGCGTCGGGGCCGCTGGGGCGGGCCGCATCCACAAAGCGGCAGGCCTCGCCCTGGGCCTGTTGCTGCACGGTCTGGCCCGTGAGCTCGGTCACCTCCCGCGCCGTGAGCAAGCCGCAGGCCTCCGTGGGCAGCGTGGCCGTGGTGTCGAGTTGCACCGCCGTGGAGCGGCCCGACCCGCCGCTGGATTGTTCGAGGGGCGCGCCGCCGCTGCAGGCGCCGAGGCACAGCGCCCCGGCCACCAGGGCTAGCCGGCCAGCCGTGCGCAGCCCGGAAAGGAAAACGGTCATTGGCATGAATGCAGGGGCAGGAAAATCAGCTGCCACCCGGCCCTTTACTACGGCAGCGGGCAGAAAAGGGCAATGCAGCACACCTCTCAGCCCCCAATGCTACCACGCAAAAAGCCCCCGCGCCTTGCGACACGAGGGCTTTTGGTAGGCTGTGCGGGCGGAATTACTGGCGGGCGAAGCGCTGCACCGTGCGGCCGGTTTCGGTCACAAGTTCCAGCAGGTACATGCCGGCCGGAAGGGTCTGCACGCTCACGCCTGCGGCGCCGGTGGTTTCACCGCTCATCAGCGTTTTGCCCATCTCGTTCAGCACGCGGAAACGCACCGTGCCGTCCAGGCCGTTCAGGTACACTTTGTCGCTGCTGGGGTTGGGGTACAGTTCCACGGCCGTAACGGCGCTCCAGCGGGCCGACACCACGGACGAGTACGATTCCTTGCCGTCGGCATCTACTTGGCGCAGGCGGTAGTAGTTCAGGCCGGCCAGGGGGGCGCGGTCCAGCGTGGCGTAGGTGTGCGTGGTGGTGCTGCTGCCCAGGGCCTGCACTTTTTCAATGGTGCGGAAGGTTTCGCTGTTGGCGCTGCGCTGTACTTCAAAGTAGGCGCTGTTCTTCTCCGTGGCCGTGGCCCAGTCCAGGGCAATGCCGTTGCCTTTGGTGTTGGCCGCAAAGCGCGTCAGCTGCACGGGCAGCGGGTTGGTGCCGGGGAAGCCCACCGAGGCCACGGTGCTGGCCAGCGAGAAGTTGCTGCCTGTGCTGAACGTGGTGAAGGGCGCCGACGTCAGGGAGCCGCTCACGGGCAGACCGTTGTTGGCGGTGCCAATAGCCCCGCCATTGCCAATGCTGCTCCACGCGCCATTGGCCACGTTATTTTTGGCCATTACGAAGGAGGAGGCCTGCGGGTCGTTCACGTAATCATCGGTTGCAAAGAACATTGTGACGGTGCCCGAGAAACCCGAAGGAGCCACGTCCGGAGCCAATTGCAAGTAGCGGCGATACGATACGTGCACCAAAGGCGCCACCACCGATTGGGTCGGCGGGGTATCCTGCATTTCGCCTACGTAGTTGATTCCGCTCGTGCTGCTTTGCGTGGTGATGTTTAAAACGAATGGACGATACACCCCATTTTTGCCTACTGGGTACAGCATGCTGAGGGGAGCGCCGGCCACCACGGTGGCCGGGGTTTGGCGCGCCATGTAGCCGCTCACGTGGCTGGCGTTGCTGCCTCCGGTCACGGTGGCATTGGCGGCCAGGGTGAGCAGATTGCCCGAGGCGCGGTCGGTATACAGCAGGCCGGAAGTCAGCAACAGGCCACGCCGCACGGTGAAGGAACGACCAACGGTTACACCAGCCGGGTTGTTGATTTCGAAGGAGGTGTTGGCACCGAAAGCTGTCGAAGACGCCCCGCCAATGACCTGGGCTGAGGTGCCTTGGAATGATACCGTACTATTGGAGCCCTGTGCAAAATTGGCAAGACCGTCGTTGTTGAAGTTGCTGCCCAGAAATCTCACGTTCGCAACGGCGCCATTGAAAGTGAGGCTGCCCCCAGACGTCACCGCCACACTGCCGTTCAGCGTCACGTTGCCCGAAACCGTGGGGGTGTAGGAAATGGTGCTGGTTACGAGCGTAATACCGTCTACGTTCAATTCGCTAGCAGTAGCGGGGACGAAGTTGAGCGTCCCGCCCAGCGTCTGCATATTGCCGCCGATGAATACGCCGCCCGTGGCACCTGTGCCGGTTACGTTGATGTTGGTGGTGCCTGCCGAAGCCGTGAGGTCGTTGGCCACCGTAAGGCGCTGACTGCCCGCTACCGTAGTCGTTAGGTTGCCGGCAAATTCCAGATAACCATACGTTTGCCCCACGTCTGAGAACGTGCCGGCGACGTACTTGTACTTGCTGCCCGGTGCGAACGACACCACCGGCGTCGTGCCCGTGCCGAAGGGATTGGTCCCGCCTCTCTGCTCGAAAGTGGTGCCGCTGGAGAAGGTCACGGCGTTTGCCGGCACTACGTCGGAAAAGTTGGCCAGCGGGCTGTTGTTGGAACCCACCACGGTGTTGGCGCCTGTGGTGCCAAACGGGCTGCCAGTGATGCTGTACACGGTGACGTTGCTACTACCCGTGAACACCAACCCATTCGCGTCGGTGGCCAGCAGTCGAGTGAGGTTGCCCGAGTTGACAGCAATATTGCCAGCCACCAAGCCTTTGCGGCCGGAGGCTAACTTGATGTGCAGGAATCGGTTAGCGGTTTGGCCTGAAGAGACAAAGCTGATGTTCGAACCTGACTCTATAAAGAAGTCATCTCCAAGGGGGGCCTGCGGCCCGCCGCCTACGTTGATGATGCTGCCGTCGTTGCCGTTTGTGGGGCCAGCCAGGTTAATGTCGGCGCTGTTCACCACTCGCAGCTTGCCGACGGTTTGCGAGAAAGCTGAGCTGGCGCCATTGCCGTAGTTTACAATGATGGGGTTGGGGAAAGTGGCCCCAATGTTTCCTGAAAAAATCAGTATGTCATCGTCGGCCGGGGTCGCGCGGGTGGAGCCGCTGCCGTTAGTCTGGGTGTTCCAGTTCCCCGCATCGTTCCAACGGCTACTTACTGTGCCCCGCCAGTAGTAAGTGGTTTGGGCTGCCGCGCCGAGCGACCACGAGAGTAGCACCACGAAGACCAGGAGCGACTTTTTAAATGAGGCGTTCCTGTTCCACGAAGCAGTAGCCCTAAAAAAGGTGAAAGTAAAGTTTGCCATAAATAGGAGAAATTGGGTTTAAATCCCTTTGTACAGGATTTTGCGGTGGCAAGGTATAAACAAAACTTAGTATTTTATGACCTTTTTTTGTCAAATAACGTAGCGCACATCAAAAAGCTCTTTCTTCATAATGTGAAGCCATATTATGGAATTACTATTTCTAAAATTTAATCATTGCGACTTCCCATAAACGAGGTCATAGCAAAAAAATCAGGCAGCTGTTCTTCTGCAAGAGGGTATTAAGGTTTTGCACTTTGCCATGGCGCCTCCGCGATGAAGCAGAGCGGCTGTCTTATGGTTGAGCCCGGTGCCGTAGGGCATTGAGTGGAAGCGGAAGCACACGGCCCGGAGCCAGGAAGTACTTTCGTGGTTCCAATTCCCACGCTTCTTCCGGTTTTCCATTGCGTCTTCCCACCCTTATTCCGTTCCTGCTGCTGCTGGCGTGCCCGCTGTTGGGCCACGCGCAAGTGCGCTCCGGCGCTGCTAAGCCCCGGCAAACCGTGCGCCCGGCCACCAAGCCCCGGCCCAAGCCGACCAATGCCAAAGCAGCCTCCTCTAGAATTCTCAAGGCCAAGCCTGTGGCCGCCATGCCCGGCGCCAAAGGCCCGGGTTTCACGCGCTACCTGCACTCGCCCTGGGTCGACAGCCTGATGCGCGCCCTCACGCCCGACCAGCGCGCCGCGCAGCTGTTCATGGTGGCGGCCTACTCCAACCGCAAGCGCGTCGACGAAGACTCCATTTCGGCCCTCATCAAGCAATACGGCATCGGCGGGCTGATTTTCTTTCAGGGCGGCCCGGCCCGGCAGGCGCGCCTGCTCAACCGCTACCAGAGCCAGAGCCGCGTGCCGCTGCTCGTGGCCATGGACGGCGAATGGGGCGTGGGCATGCGCCTCGACAGCGTGGTGAAATTCCCCTACCAGATGAGCCTGGGCGGCGAAACCGACACCGCACTGCTGTATGACATGGGCCGCGAGGTGGCCCGGCAGTTCAAGCGCCTGGGCATGCACGTCAACTTCGCGCCGGTGGTCGACGTGAACAACAACCCCGCCAACCCGGTCATCGGCTTCAGGAGTTGGGGCGAAAACCCCGCCGCCGTGGCCCGCGACGGCCGCCAGTACATGCGCGGCATGCAGGACGCCGGCATTTTGGCCGTGGCCAAGCACTTCCCCGGCCACGGCGACGTGGATGCCGACTCGCACCTGGCCCTGCCCACCGTGCGCGTCGACCGGCGGCGGCTCGATTCGCTGGAGTTGCCGCCCTTCCGCAGCCTCATGGCCGGTGGGCTGGGCGGCGTGATGGTGGCCCACCTCAACGTGCCGGCCCTGGACACGGTGCCGGGCCCCAGCACGTTGTCGCGGCCCATCATTACCGATTTGCTGCGCACGGAGATGGGCTTTAAGGGCTTGGTGTTTACCGACGCCATGAACATGCGCGGCGTCATCAGCATGTTTGAACCGGGCGAGGCCGACGTGCGGGCCCTCATCGCCGGCAACGATATCCTGGAGTTCAGCAAGAACATTCCGCTGGCCCTGCGCATGGTGCGCGCCGCCGTGGACAGCGGCCGCCTCACCCAGCAGGAAATCGACGTGCACTGCCGCCGCGTGCTGGCCCTCAAGCAGTGGGCCGGCCTGAACCACTACCGGCCTATCGATACCCGCAACCTCTACCAGGACCTCAACGCGCCCCACGCCCAGTACCTTAGCCACCGCCTCACCGAGCTGAGCATCACGCTGCTACGCAACCAGAAAAACCTGCTGCCCCTGCAACGCCTCGACACCTTGCGCATTGCCACGCTGGTGCTGGGCGGCTCCCCGCGCGACACCACCGACTTCCAGAAAGCCGTGGCCGATTACGCGCCCGCCGCGCACTTTCACGCCTCGGCCACGCCCACGCTCGATGAGCTGATGAAGCTGCGCGCCGCCCTCAAGCCCTACAACGTGGTGCTGGTGGGCCTGCAAAGCCTGGGCCGCCTGCCCGCCACCAGCTTCGGCATCACGCCGGAAACCAACCTGCTGCTCCGCGAGCTGGTCGACCAGAAGCAAACGCTGGTGCTCAGCGTGTTCGGCTCGGCCTATGCGGTGGCCAAGGTGCGCGACCTCGACCGCGCCGCGGCCGTCATCATGGCGTATCAGGAAAGCGAGAACGCCCAGAGCCTGGCCGCCCAGGCCATTTTTGGCGGCATCGGGGCCGCCGGCAAGCTGCCCGTGACGGTGAGCGACCGGTACCCGCGCGGCTTCGGGCTGCGCACGGCCGCCGGCTTCCGCCTGCGCTACGCCAACCCCGAAGACGAGAATATGGACCCGCGTCTCGAAGCCCGCGTCGACAGCCTGGTGGGCCGGGCGCTGGCGGCACAGGCGTTTCCGGGGGCGCAGGTACTCATTGCGCGGCGTGGCACGGTGGTGCTCCGCAAAAGCTACGGCAACCAGACGTATGCCGGCTTCGGCGACGTAGTAGTTGACCCCAAGAAGAAAAATCCACGTGTAGTTGGTAACGTTCAGCCCGTGAGTGTGCCGCGCCCCGTGCGCAACGACGACCTCTACGACCTGGCGTCCATGACCAAGCTCATGGCCGCCACGCCGGCGCTGCTCAAGCTGCAGGGCGAGGGCAAGTTCAGCCCCGACAGCGCCATGGGCAATTATTTCGGCTTCCTGCGCGGCACCAATAAGACCGTCCTGAAGATGCGCGACGTGCTGGCCCACCAAGCCCGCCTCAAGGCCTGGATTCCGTTCTGGCAGGAACTGCGCAAGAAGAATGGCGAAATGCGGCGACGCTACTTCCGGGCCGATTCGTCGAAGCGGTTTCCCTTGCCGGCGGCGCAGGGCCTGTGGGCGCGCAAGAAGCTGCCGGCCCGCATCTATAAAGAAATAGGGGAGTCGCCGCTGAACGAGAAGCCCGGCTACGTGTACTCCGACCTGTCGTTTATTCTATACCCGGAGCTGGTGAAGGCCCGCACGGGGCAGACGTTTGATGCGTTTTTGCAGAAAGAAGTGTACCGGCCGCTGGGCGCCACCACGCTGGGTTTCCGGCCCACCAACCGCTTTCCGCTGGCCCGCATCGTGCCCACGGAGGTGGATTCGGCCTTCCGGCGGCAGCTGCTACACGGCACCGTGCACGACGAAGGCGCCGCGCTGCTGGGCGGCCTCTCGGGCCACGCCGGCCTCTTCGGCGATGCCAACGACGTGGCCAAGCTGGCCCAGACCTACGCCTGGGGCGGGCGCTACGGCGGCCAGCAGCTGTTCAGCAAAGACATCATGGCCGAGTGGACCCGCTGCCAGTTCTGCCCCGACAACCGCCGCGCCCTGGCCTTCGACCGCCCCGCCGCCAACCCCACGGTGAACTCGGCCAAAAGCGCTTCGCAAAGCAGTTACGGGCACACGGGCTTCACGGGCACGTACTTCTGGGTCGAGCCGGAGAAGGATTTGGTGGTCATCCTGCTCACCAACCGCGTGCACCCCACGCGGCGCAACAACAAGCTGACCGAGCTGAGCGTGCGCTCCTCGCTGCTGCAGTTGGCCATTGAGGCGGCGCGGAAGTAGGAGGGGATAGCAAGTTAGATGCCCGGCTGTTACCTTACGGGCATCTACTCATTCCCACCCCGCTTCTCATGCTAGGACTGATGATGGCCGAGCCACTGCGCGTGGCCACAATAATCGAGCACGCCGCCAAGTGGCACGCCGACACCGAAATCGTGTCGCGCCGGCCCGAGGGTGGCATCCACCGCTACACCTACGCCGCCGCCAACGCCCGCAGCAAGCAGCTGGCCAACGCGCTGCTGAAGCTGGGCATTGAAAACGGCGACCGGGTGGGCACCCTGGCCTGGAACACGCACCGGCATTTCGAGCTGTACTACGGCGTGGCGGGCATCGGCGCGGTGTGCCACACCATCAACCCACGGCTGTTTCCGGAGCAGCTCGTCTACATCATCAACCACGCCGAGGACCGGATTCTGTTTTTCGACCTCACCTTTTTGCCCTTGGTAGAGCGGCTGGCACCCGTGTGTCCCACCGTAGAAAAATGGGTGCTCATGACCGGCTCCGAACACTTGCCCGCCCACTCCGAGCTGCCCGGCCTGTGCAGCTACGAAGACCTGCTGGCCGCCGAGGCCCCGCACTACGGGTGGCCCAGCTTCGACGAAAACACGGCCTGCTCGCTGTGCTACACGTCCGGCACCACCGACCAGCCCAAGGGCGTGCTGTACTCGCACCGCTCCACGCTGCTGCACGCGCTGGGCATCTCGCTGCCCGACGCGCTGGGCTGCTCGGCCCTGGACGTCATCATGCCCGTGGTGCCCATGTTCCACGTCAACGCCTGGGGCTTGCCCTACGCGGCGCCCCTCAACGGGGCCAAGCTGGTGCTACCCGGCGCGGGCATGGACAGCGCCAGCCTGTTTGAACTCATGGAGGCCGAGGGCGTCACGTTCTCGGCCGGGGTGCCCACCATCTGGCTGGCGCTGCTGCAGTTCATGCGCGAAGGGCACCGGAAATTTAGCACCTTGCGGCGCACGGTGGTGGGTGGTTCCTCCTGCCCGCCGGCCCTGATGAAGGCGTTTGAAAACGAGCTGCACGTCACCATCACCCACGCCTGGGGCATGACCGAAACCAGTCCGCTGGGCACCGCCAGCCGCCTCAAAGCCCAGCAGCTGGAGCTGAGCACCGACGAGAAGGCCGCCGTGCTGGCCACCCAAGGCCGGGCCGTGTTCGGCGTCGACATGAAAATTGTGGGCGACGACGGCCACGCGCTGCCGCACGACGGCGTGGCCTTTGGCGACTTGCTGGTGCGCGGGCCCTGGGTGGTGCGCGACTACTTCCGCAGCCCCACGCCCGGCGAGCTCACCGCCGACGGCTGGTTCCGCACCGGCGACGTGGCCACCATCGACCCCGACGGCTTCATGCACATCACCGACCGCTCGAAGGACGTCATCAAATCGGGCGGCGAGTGGATTTCCAGCATCGACCTCGAAAACCTGGCCGTGGCCCACCCCGCCGTGGCCGAAGCGGCCGTCATCGGCGTGCCCAGTGCCCGATGGAGCGAGCGGCCGCTGCTCATCATCGTGCGCCGGCCCGGTCTCGATGTTTCTGCGCAGGAAATGCTGGATTTCTTTAAAGGCAAGGTGGCCAAATTCTGCGAGCCCGACGCCGTGGAATTTGTGGACCAGCTGCCGCACACCGCCACCGGCAAGATTCTCAAAACGCAGCTGCGCAAGGACTTTGCCGGCTATTCGGTGGCTTAGGTGTACCACCAAGCTGTGCTTGGTCTCGGTCGCAGCTGCGCGCCGGCGACCGGGACCAAGCACAGCTTGGTGGTACAGTTTAGTGATGCTTTATTTATTGCATGGAGCTGACCCATTACCAGCGTTTTCTACCGCACACGCTAGGTGTGGGGGAGTCTTACTTTATCACGTTTCGCCTGGCGGGCTCGCTGCCCCGTGAAGTGGTGCTGCGGCTAATGGAGGAGCGGGAGCTGCTTCAACGGCAGAACACGGACATCCCGGCGGACAATCAGCCGCGCAAGGGCTTCTTTAGTACGTTCGATGCCGTTCTTGACCGCTCCGGCCACGGGCCGTGCTACTTGTGCGGCACGGCCGAGGCCGCCATCGTAAAAGATTCCCTACATTATGCCGACGGGCCCAGCTATCATTTGCTGGCATACTGCGTGATGCCTAATCATGTGCATTTGGTCGTGCATTTACCGCTGGAGGCCGTCACCCCGCTGGCCCGAACCCTGCAGCGGCTTAAAAGCCACACTGCCCGCCACCTCAATCGGCTGTGGAATGATACGGGCAGAGTATGGCAGCGCGAAAGCTATGACCATCGCATCCGTAACGCGCGGGAGCTAACGGCCACTATCGCCTATACCCTCAACAATCCGGTAAAAGCCGGCTTGGTGACTGACTGGCAGCAGTGGCCCCATAACTATTGGCGCGAGGAATAGGGGCGGTGCCACCAAGCTGCGCTTAGTTTTAGTAACCGGCGCGCTGCCGCCACCAAGCACAGCTTGGTGGTACGCTCATTTGCCCAGCTCCTCGGCCCGGTCTCGCGCCGCTTTGGCGCCGGCCACCAGCCCTTCGCGCACCTGGCCCGCGCCAAAGGCTTTAAGCGCGGCTTCCGTGGTGCCGCCCTTGGAGGCCACTTTGGCAATCCAGTCCTCGCAGCTCAGGCCCGATTGCGAGTACAACTCAACGGCGCCGCGGAAGGTCTGGCTCACGAGTAGCTCGGCTTCGGCGGGGGCGAAGCCCATCTGGGCGGCCGCGTCCATGAGGGCGCTCATGCAGTAGTACACGTAGGCCGGGCCGCTGCCCGAGATGGCCGTGCTGGCGTCGATGGCGGCTTCGGTTTCCACGTACACCGTCTTGCCGGTGGTGCTGAGCAGGTTTTGCACCTGCACGAGCTCGGCGCGGGTCACTTCGTCGGTGCTGGTGAAGGCCGTCATGCCCATGCCGATTTGGGCCGGCAGGTTGGGCATGGCCCGAATGATTTTGGGCGTGCCCAGGGCCTCGCGCAGGGTGGCAATGCGCACGCCCGCCATGATGCTGAGCACCACTTGCTGCGGCTGCACCAGCCCGCGCAGCACCTCAAACAGGGCCGGCGAATCCTGCGGCTTCACGGCCAAAATGAGGAGGTCGGCGCCGGGCACGCATTCTTCGGGCGTGCCCCAGACTGTGCCCAGCTCGTGGGCTGCCAGCGCTGCTACGCGCTGGGGCGAGCGGGCCAGCAGCCGCAAATCGAGCCGCGAGGTGACGTGGGCGCGCACGAAGCTGCGGGCGTAAGTCAGGCCCATGTTGCCGCCGCCGATGATGAGGATTTTCATGAGATAAATTCAGAATTGTCCGAAAGAACGTCATGCTGAGCTTGTCGAAGCATCTCGCGAGTAAGAGTAAATGGGGTACTACCACACGCGAGATACTTCGACAAGCTCAGCATGACGTTCTTTTAACCGAATAATGCCCACAACTCACACCTTCAGCACCACGCCTTTCTTGTACATCCGGCTCAGGATGAAATACCAAATGATAATCAGCGTAATGGCCCCAGCGGCCGAAGCCATGCGCGGGTCGGCGAAGTGCGGGGCAATGCCCCACTCATAAAGCCACTCTTTTACACCGCCGGTTTTGCCGTTGGGCAGCGGCAGCGTGAACAGCCCGAACGTGCGCGAAAGCAGCGCCGACAGGCAGAACACCAGAATGGCGTTGACGCCGTACACCACGGCCGGGCGCGTCCAAGCGCGGTGGCTTTGCACGTCGCAAATCCAGTAGAGGGCCGCTAGGCTGGCCATGGCCAGCCCGCCGGTGTAGAGCACGTAGGAACTGCTCCACAAGGCTTTGTTGATGGGGAACCACGGCGCCCACACCAGGCCGGCCAGGATAATGGCGCCGCCGGCCACAAACAGCCACGCCACTTTGGCGGCCGGCTCCTGGTCTTTGCGCCGCAGCCACTGGGCCGTGAGCACGCCCAGCAGGCCGGTGCCCAACGCGGGTAGCGTGCCCAGCAGGCCCTCGGGGTCCCAGGTTTTGCTTTGCTTCCAGAGGTGGGCTTCGGTGAACACCAAGCGGTCGAGCCAGGCGCCGAGGTTGGTGCTGGGCTCCAGGTTGGCCGGGCCGAAGCCGGGCACGGGCACCAGCTGCATCAGCACCGCGTAGCCGGCGAGGAAGCCGACGACGAGCCAGACCTGCGTGCGCCAGCTGGTTTTCAAGAAGATGAAGCTGCAGCCCAGAAACACCAGCGCAATGCGCTGCAGCACCCCCATGATGCGCACCACCGGGAAATTAAACTTCGGATACAGCGACAGCAGCAGGCCCAGGCCAAACAGCACCGCCGCCCGGCGCAGCACCCGCCACAGCACCGGCCCCTGCGGCCCGCCCTGGCGCTTCACCCCATCGAGAGCATACACCAGGCTCACGCCCACGATGAACAGAAAAAAAGGGAAAATGAGGTCGGTGGGCGTGCAGCCGTTCCATTCGGCGTGCTCCAGCGGCGGGTAGATGTGACCCCAGTCGCCGGGGTTGTTCACCAGTATCATGGCCATCACGGTGAGGCCGCGGAAGACGTCGAGGCTGATGAGGCGGCCCGGCTGCGAGGCTTCGGCCAGCGGCTGCGCGCCGGTGGTTGCGAGGGCGGCTTGGGTGGTGGAGTTCATGGGTGGAAGGTCAGAAATAGACTCTTTGAGAAACTAAAAGAACGTCATGCTGAGCGCAGCCGAAGCATCTCTACTGCGATACTAACTAATTACTTGCGCAGTAGAGATGCTTCGGCTGCGCTCAGCATGACGGGCTGTGT
Source organism: Hymenobacter armeniacus (assembly GCF_014699055.1). Taxonomy (GTDB): domain Bacteria; phylum Bacteroidota; class Bacteroidia; order Cytophagales; family Hymenobacteraceae; genus Hymenobacter; species Hymenobacter armeniacus. Next base: position 47,644 of record NZ_JACXAC010000006.1, on the reverse strand, counting down.
TTATGCTGGCGCTGATGTTCTGCACCGGTACCATCACCCCGGAAACGAAACCTTGCCCATGCCCACGGCGGGCACCCGCTGCCGCCCTGCGCCAATAGCCACCGTTTGGCCCGCCACGGCCTCGTTGGCCAGCACTGCAAAGAGGATGGCTTCCTTGGCGTCGCCCGACACGCCCAGCGCATCAGTACTGGCGAAGCGGGCGGTGGGCAAATGCCGCTGCAGGGCCGCCATGAGGGCCGGATTGTGGGCCCCGCCGCCGCTGGCGTACACCGCAGTCGGGGCTGGCCGCTCGGCAAAGGCGGCTTCCACGGCCCGCGCCACGCCCACGGCGCTCAGCTCGGCCAAGGTAGCGAGGGTGTCTTCCAGGCGTAGGTTTTCGGTGGCGCTGCGCTGCTGGGCCTGGGCCAGGTATGCGGGGCTGAATAGTTCGGGGCCCGTGGTTTTGGGCAGCGGGGCGCTGAAAAACGGGTGGTCGAGCAAAGTGGTGAGCAGGCCCTGGTGCACGCGGCCGGCCAGGGCCAGACGGCCGTCTTCGTCGTAGGCCAGGCCGGGGCGGTGGGCGCGCACGGTGGCGTCGAGCAGGGTGTTGCCGGGGCCGGTGTCGGTGCTGAAAGCGGTGGTGGCGTCACCGCCGGCACGGGGCAGGTAGGTGAAATTGGCAATGCCGCCGAGGTTGAGCAGCAGCCGCTCCTCATCGGGGCTGCTGAGGAGCAAGAAGTCGCCGTAGGCCGCCAGGGGGGCGCCTTCGCCGCCGGCGGCCACGTGCTTCTGCCGGAAATCACTGAGGGTGATGATGCCGGTGCCCACGGCCACGTGGTCGCCGTCGCCGAGCTGCAGGGTGGCGTTTAGGTCGAAATCGGGGCGCTGGTGCTGGTGGTGGGGAGCGTGGTAGATGGTCTGGCCGTGGCTGGCCACCAGGTCGATTTCGGCCGGCGCAATTTGCCAGTCGCGCAGGCAATCCAGGATGGCGGCGGCGTGCAGCTGGCCCAGCCAGGGGTTGAGCAGCGTGAGAAACTCCAGACTCACCTGTTCCCGCGCAAACACTTCGCGAATGCGGGCTTGGGTGTCTTCGGCATACGGCACCGTCTGGAAGTGCTCCAGCTCCAGCTGCGTGCCGGGGCCGTGGCCGGTGAGGCGGCACAACGCCACGTCCAGCCCATCGAGCGAGGTGCCCGACATCAGCCCGATGATGCGGCGGCTGGGCTGCGTGGCAATGTGGCACAGGCGGGCGAGGTGGGAGTTCATGGTCGGGGCTGCCGGAATGACGTAATCGAGCAAATGTAAAAGAACGTCATGCTGAGCGCAGCCGAAGCAGCTCGCGTGCTGATGTAATCCTGACGATTGGTTTACTACCACACGCGAGATGCTTCGGCTGCGCTCAGCATGACGTTCTTTTGCCTCAAGAATCTTCTTTTGTCTACCTAAATCAGCGGGTCGGTGGGCGTTTGCGAGTTGTTCTCGCGCTCCACCCGGGGGTAGGGGTAGAAGTTGCGGTTGCGCTCGGCGCCGGCAGCGCCCGGGCCCGGGCGGCCAAACCGCCGGTTGTCATCGAGCCGGAAGCCCTGAAAAGCCAGCTCGATGCTGCGGTTGCGCAGAATGTCCGTCAGCACGTCGGCCTGGGTGGCGGGGCCGGAATACGCCGGCAGGCCCGCGCCCGGCAGCGTGAGCAGCAAGCCCGTGCTGGTGGCGGCGGCCGCCGCCGTGCTGGTGCGCACCCGGTTTAGCTCGGTGATGGCGTTGGGCACGTCGTTTTTGCGGGCGTAGGCCTCGGCCCGAATCAGAATCATTTCGTTGGGCAGGTACACCGGAATGGGGGCGCTGTTGGCGGTGAAGAAGCCGGTGCCCAGGTTCTGGGTGGGCAGCGGGCCCGGGCTGATGCGCAACAGCGCGGGCAGGCGCCGGTCGCCCGACTCGGGCGCCAGCGCACCGGTCAGGCCCAGGCTGGTGTTGAAGGGCTCGAACACGTTGCGGTTGCCAAAAGCCACTTCAAACAGCGGGTTCCGGGTGTTGTCGTCGAAGTTGAACACCGACCGTTTGGTGAGGTCCACGCGGCCGGCGGCGGCCAAGGCTTTGTCGTAGTCGCCGGCCTGCAGGCTGTAGCGCGCAATCAGGGCCTGAATGGTGTTGGGCAGGTCGATGCCGGGCACAATCTTGGCGTTGAAGTCGGCCGACACCGGCGCCGCGGCCAGCTGCGTGGCGGCCGTTTCGAGCTGGGCCACGGCGTTTTGCAGCAGCTGCACGCGGGGCACGAAGGCCGCATTCTCCTGCACCGCGAGCGGCGCGCTCTCAAAAAACTGCGCCAGCGTGCCCAGCGCCAGCGCCCGGAAAATGCTGGCGTAGGCCACAATGCCGCTGCGGGTGCCTGCTTCGGTGGCGTTGCCGGCGTTGGCCAGCACCAGGTCGGCGTTGGCTTTCACCAAGTTGGCCTGCGTCCAGAGGTTGCGCACCACGCCGTTGCTGTTCGTGACGCTGCCGGCGCCCAGGCTCACGTTGTATTCCTCAATGTTGCCCACGTTCAGGATGGTGAGCTCCTTGGTGCTGAGGCCGCCGGCGGCCACCGAGTTATACAGCACGCTGAGCGCGCCGCCGGTGGTGTAGCGGGCCTGCAGGCCGTTGCAGAGCGTGATGAGGCCGTCGGACGAGGTCACGACCTGCTGCTCGCTGGCCGCGCTGGGGTTCAGGTATTCTTTGTTGCAGCTGCCGAGCGACAACGCCAGCAGGGCCGCGAGGATGGTATACTTTTTCATGGCGATGGCGAAGGCTAGAACGTGGCCGAAAGCTTAATCTGGTAAGTGCGCGGAATGGGCACGTTGCCGAAGTCGATGGCGCGCAGCAGGTCGTTCGAGCCGCCGGCGCTGGTTTCGGGGTCGAAGCCGTTGTAGTTGTCCCACGAAATCAGGTTGCGGCCAATCAGCGAAAGGTTGAGCGAGCTGATGAGCTTCGTGAACGTGGGCAGCCCGTAGCTCAGCGCCGCCTCGCGCAGCTTCACGAAGGAGCCGTCGTCCACCCGAAATTCCTGGGTGTTGTAGATGGCGAAGATGTAGCCGCGGGGCAGCTCGCCGCGCAATTCCTTCTCGGCCAGGTCGCCGAGGCCCACGCCCTGGCGGGTGCGCTTGTCGGCGTTGAACACGCTGTTGCCCTGCACCGCGTCCAGCAGCAGGTGCAGCGAGAGCTTCTTGTAGGTCAGGTTGGAGCTCAGCGAGCCCGTCCATTTCGGGTTGGGGTCGCCGATGATGACGTTGGCAATGGCCGTGCCGGCGGCGTAGCTGGGCTGGCCGTCGGCCGTGCGCGAGGGCGTGAAGCCCACCGCGCCCACGGCCTGCCCGGAGGTGCGTTCGTCCTGCGGAAAGCCCTGCGGCGTGAGCAGCAGGTTGCCGTTGGCGTCGCGGGCGTAGCCCGAGCCGTAAAACACGCCCGCTGGCTGCCCGGCCAGCAGGTACACCGGCGCGCCGGCCGCGTTGTCGATGGAAATGGCCTGGGTGTTGCCGTTCGAGCCGGGCAGGTCCAGCACCTTGTTGCGGTTGCGGTTGTAGAGCGCCGTCACGTCCCAGGTGAAGTTTTCGGTTTTCACGGGCACCACCGTCAGTTGCAGCTCCAGGCCGCGGTTTTCCATGCTGCCCACGTTGTTGAAGATGGTGGCCCCGCCCGACGACGGCGCCAGGTTGCGCGAGAGCAGCAGGTCGGTGATTTTCTGGTAGTAGTACGTGGCGCCCAGGCTGATGCGGTCCTTGAGAAAGCCCAGGTCGGCACCCACTTCGGTTTCGGAGTTGCGCTCGGGCTTCACGTCGGGGTTGGCCAGTTGCGTGCTGGGCGTGAGGGTGTTGCGGCCCAGAAAGCCTACCGGGTTGAAGGCGTAGAACCGGCCGTAAGTGGGCAGAATGACCAGGTTGCCCGACTCGCCGTAGCTGGCCCGCAGCTTCAGGGTGTTGAACGCTTGGCCGTAGGTGGAATTCTGCCAGAAGCTCATGTCCGACACCACCAGCGAGCCGCTGATTTTCGGGTATATCTGGTTGGTTTGGGAGGGCGAAAACTTGCTGGCCCGGTCGCTGCGCACGGCCGCCGTGACGAAGGCCAGGTTGCGGTAGCCCAGCGTGGCCTGCCCGTAGTAGCCGCTCAGCGAGTAGCGGTCGAGGTTGTATTGTGAGGTGACGGTGGTGTTCGAGGCCCCGCTCACCGTCGTGATGAACGGCGCCAGGTTCTGGCCCTGCGTGGCCGTCAGGTCCTGCTGGCTGAACTGGTAGTTGTAGCCAGCGCGCAAACTCAGCTTCAGGGTTTCGCTGAAATCGTAGTCGTAGCCGGCGTTGATGTCGGAGTTCAGCTGCACGGCCACGTTGTTGGCGTTGGAGGCGTAGCCGAAGGGGTAGCGGGCGGCGGGCAGGCCGGCCGCGGCCTGGTAGGGGTAGGGCCGGATGTAGCCCTGGCCCGCCTGCGAAAAGGCATCCACCCCAAACACGTAATCGAGCGAAAAGCCTTTGAACGGCGTCAAATTGACTTGCACGTCGCTGATGGTGCGGTTCACGCCCTGCGTAAACTTCATGTCCTCGATGGTCGAGAGCGGGTTTACGCGGGTGGGCTCCACGGCCAGCAGGTTGCCGTTGGCGTCGCGCTGGGTGATGTCGTAGATGTTGTTGGTGATGTTGACCGAGTTAATCGGGCTGTAGAACACGTTGCCGTTGGCCTTCTCGTTTGAGAAGCTGTTGATGTAGCTCAGCCCGGCCGACAGCTTGGCCCAGCCCGTGAGGCGCTGCTCCACCCGCGCCCGCAGGTTGTAGCGCGTGAAATCGGTGCCCTTGATGATGCCCTGGTTCTTCAGGTAGTTCAGCGACACGTAGTACTGCGTGCGCTCCGAACCGCCCGATAACGACACGCCGTCGTCGGTGCCGTAGCCGGTCCGGAAAATCTGGTCGAAGTAGTTGTAGCGCGTCACGTCCACCAGGTTGCTGGCCAGCGGCGTGGCCACGTTGGCCCGCGTGATGCTGGTGGTGGTGGTGCCGGGGTTGGCCGCAATCTGGCCCGCCGAAATGCCGCCGATGGTGTAGAGCCGCAGCCCCGCGAAGCCAAACTGCTTGCCGTAAGTATTTACCGGCACCGACTTGCGCAGCTCGTTGACGGTGAAGCTGGTGAAGGCCGATACCTTCACCCCGCCGGCCGCCCCGCGCTTGGTGGTGATGAGCACCACGCCGTTGGCCGCCCGCGAGCCGTAGATGGCCGCCGCCGCCGAGCCGTTCACCACGTTGATGCTGGCAATGTCGTTGGGGTTGAGGTCGGCCAAGCGGTTCTGCCCGGCGTTGGCCACCCCGATGTCGTTGGCCAGCGCCAGCTGCGACACGTTGGTGCTGGCGTTGCTGATAATCACGCCGTCAATCACATACAGCGGGTCCGACGACCCCGCCAGCGTGTGGATGCCCCGCAGGCGCACCGACATGGACCCCGCCGGGTCGCCGGAGTTCTGCGTAATCTGCGCGCCGGGCACCTTGCCCTGCAGCGAGTTCAGCACCGCGCCGGAGCCGCTCTGCGTCAGCTCCGAGCCCTTGATGGTGCTGATGGCGTTGCCCAGCTCGCGCCGGTTCACGGTCACCGTTGAGCCCACCACCACCACTTCGTCCAGCTTTTGCTGGGCTTCGCTCAGGGCCACGTCGGTGGTCACGGTTTCGTCGGTGCCCAGCCGCAACGGGCGCGACTCCGACTTGTAGCCAATCAGCGAAATGGTGAGCGTGTAGCTGCCGGGCGGCACCGTGGCGCTCACGGAGTAGGCCCCGTCGGCGTCGGACGAGGCCCCGAAGGTGGTGCCGTTCAGCAGCACCGTGGCGCCGGGCAGTCCCAGCCCGGCGGCGTCGGTCACGCGGCCGCGCAGGGTGTAGCGCTGGCTCGCGGTTTGGGCCAGCACTGGCACGGCCAGCAGCAGGCACAGCAGCAGCCCGCCCAAATGCCGGGCCAGCTGGTCTCGATATAAGTGGTACATAAGCAGAAGAGTTTGGTGGGAAAAAGGTGAGCAAGCAAGTTTCTTAACTAAGGTATAGAAATAATTTGCTTAATATTCAGCTTCTGCTATGAATAGGTTAGGGTTTGAGAAGGTGCGCCTCACCCCCGGCCCCTCTCCCGAGGGAGAGGGGAGCCGGACGCAAGCGCAGCACCGGTGCCCCCTCTCCTTTGGGAGAGGGGGGTAGGAGGTGAGGCGAACCGCCAGAACGAAGCGGTAGAGATGCTTCGACTGCGCGGACGCCAGATGAGCATGACCGTTGTACATAACGGTCTGGGTTTAAAACGCCCAGCGCACAAAGGCCTCAATGCCTTCGTATTCGGGCAGGCCCAGCTCGTCGTAAATCTTGGCGGTGGTGCGGTTGCGGGCCTCGCTGCGCTGCCAGAACTCGCGCTGGTCGGCGCCGGGGAACAGCGGCCGGTCCTTCTGGCTTTGGTGCTTGAAGATGGCGCGGCGCTTGCGCGTGAGCTCGGACGGGGAAAGCGGTACGGCCATCTCAATCTGGTCGATGTCCCATTCCTGCCAGGCGCCGCGGTAGAGCCACACCCAGCAGTCGTCGAGCCACGGCGTGCCGGAGGCCTTCAGCCGGTGAATGGATTCAAAAATGGCCGCCAGGCACACGCGGTGCGTGCCGTGCGGGTCGCTCAGGTCGCCGGCGGCGTAAATCTGCTGGGGCTGGATGCGGTTCAGCAACTCCATGGTGAGGCGGATGTCCTCGTCGCCGAGCGGCTTTTTGCGCACGCGGCCGGTTTCGTAGAAGGGCAGGTCCTGGAAGTGGGCGCGCTCGTCGGGGTCGAGGCCGGCGTAGCGGAGGGCGCTTTTGGCCTCGCCGCGCCGGATGAGGCCCTTAATCTGCTGCACCTCGTCGGAGTCGACCTGCCCGGGCGGCTTATTCCGCAGGAAATTGGCCACGCGGTGGTACAGGTTGTCGGCCGGTTCGCCGCTGGCAAAGTGAAACGCTTGGTCGTAGTCGGCCACGAAATCCGCGAAGCGAATGGCCTCATCATCGAACACCGCAATGTTGCCCGAGGTCTGGTAGGCCACGTGCACTTCGTGGCCCTGGTCCACCAGCCGCAGCAGCGTGCCGCCCATCGAAATCACGTCGTCGTCGGGGTGCGGCGAGAAGATGAGCACGCGCTTCGGGAACGGCGCGGCGCGCTCGGGGCGGTGGGTGTCGTCGGCGTCGGGCTTGCCGCCGGGCCAGCCGGTGATGGTGTGCTGCAGCTCGTTGAAGACCCGAATGTTGATGTCGTAGGCCGGGCCCGACTGCGCCAGCAGCTCCGAGAGGCCGTTTTCGTTGTAGTCTTCCTCGGTCAGCTTCAGAATGGGCTTGCTCACGCTGCGGGCCAGCCAGGTCACGGCTTTGCGCACCAGGGCCGCGTCGTGCCAGTCGCAGGGCAGGCTCAGCAGCCAAGGCGTTTTGCGGGGCGTGAGCTCGGCGCCGGCGGCCTCGTCCAGCACCACCTGCACGGCCGGGTGGCGCTGCAGGTAGGTGGCCGGCACGGTGTCGGTTACTTCGCCTTCCACCATGCGCTTCACCACGGCGGCTTTGCCCTCGCCCCAGGCCAGCAGCACGATGTGGCGGGCTTCCAGAATGGTGCCCACGCCCATGGTGAGGGCCCGGCGCGGCACGTTTTCCTCGCCGTAGAAGTCCGAGGCTGCGTCGGTGCGCGTCACGTGGTCGAGGGTGATGAGGCGGGTGCGCGAGGCCGGCCCGGAGCCGGGCTCGTTGAAGCCGATGTGGCCGGTGCGCCCGATGCCCAGCAGCTGCAAATCGATGCCGCCGGCCTCGCGTATCTGCTCCTCGTAGCGCTGGCAAAAGGCCGGAATCTGCTCGGGCGGCACGGTGCCGTCGGGGATGTGCACGTTTTCGGGCCGGATGTCGACGTGGTCGAACAGGTACTCGCGCATGAAGCGCACGTAGCTCTGCAGCGAGCCGGGCGCCATGGGGTAGTACTCGTCGAGGTTGAAGCTGATGACGTTCTGGAAGCTCAGGCCGTCTTCGCGGTGCAGGCGCACCAGTTCCTCATACACCCGCGTGGGCGACGAGCCAGTGGCCAGGCCCAGCACGCAGGGCCGGCCGTCGGCGGCGCGCTGGCGGATGAGGTCGGCAATTTGTTGGGCCACGGCGGCGGAGGCTTGCTCCGAATCGGCGTAGAGGCTGACGGGGAGGCGGGCACCGGCCGAGGCCGGCAACGCTGCGAGGGGGGATACCATAAAAAACAAGGGCTAGGGTGGGAGGGGCCGGTAAGTTGGCGAATGCCCGGCACGAATCAAAACTTCACAAATAGCAAATAGATAATTTCTAATAAACAAGATAAAATTATTGGGACGAGCGGGGCTTCGCTGTTCGCATTTTGTTGGGAACGATTGCGGGAAAATTGCCCAATTGTTTCGCACATTTGAACCTTTCCTTTCCATTTTGAGCGACTCTGCCTGCCTGTATGAACTACAAGGCCCTGTGTTGTAAGTGCATAGCTATTTTGCCGACCTTTGGGCCGGAACCTAACGGCGCGCCGTGCCCGGGTTCCGGCTTTTTTATTGATTCCCTTTTCCCACCAATTCATTCTTTCTCATGAAAAAAAAATACTGGCTATTCCTGCTATTGCTGGGCGTGCTGCTGGCGCCGCCTAGCTGGGCCCAGACGGCGACCCGCACCGTGTCGGGCATCGTCACGTCCAGCACCGACCAAACCCCGCTGCCGGGCGTCACCGTCCTCGTGAAGGGCACCACCACGGGCAGCACCTCCGGCTCCGACGGCCGCTACTCGGTGCAGGCCGCGCCGGGCGCCACCCTCGTGTTCAGCTTCATCGGCTACGCCTCGCAGGAGCGCGCCGTGCCCGCCGAAGGCGCCGTGGACGTGGGCCTGAAGGAAAGCACCACCGGCCTCGACGAGGTGGTGGTGACCTCCTACGGCATTCCGCAGGCCAAGCGCGAGCTGGTGACGGCCGTGCAGGAAGTGAAAAGCAAAGACATCATCGACTCGCGCCAGACCAACGTGGTGAACGCCCTGCAGGGCAAGGTGGCGGGCGTCAACATCACCTCGTCGGGCGGCGCGCCGGGCGAGGGCGCCAGCATCATCATCCGGGGCGGCACCTCGCTCGACGGCGACAACCAGCCGCTGTTCGTCATCGACGGGATGATTATGGACAACGGCTCCTTTCAGGAGAGCACGGCGCCGGGCGGCGGCTCGGCCTTCAACGGCCTGCTGGGCCGCTCGGTGGGTTCCTCGAACCGCGCCGGCGACCTCAACCCCGAAGATATTGAGAGCATCACGGTGCTGAAAGGCCCGGCCGCGGCGGCCCTGTACGGCCTGCGCGCGGCGGGCGGCGCCGTGGTCATCACCACCAAAAAAGGCAAGGCCGGCACCACCACGCTCAACTACCGCACCCAGTACTCGGTGGACGAGGTGAGCCGCCTGCCCCAAATGCAGAGCCTCTACAAGCGCGGCAGCAGCGGCCTGGCCGACCCTACCACCCGCATTTCGTTCGGCCCGCGCTTTGCGCCCGGCGAGGAAGTGTACGACAACGTGGGCAACTTCTTCCGCAAAGGCAACGCCTTCCAGAACTTCCTGAACCTGTCGGGCGGCTCCGAGAAGGCCAGCTTCTTCGTGTCGGCCTCGAACCTGCAGCAGCAGGGCGTGACGCCGAGCAGCAAGTACGACAAAAGCACCGTGCGCCTCTCGGGCACGGCCGCCATCACGGAGCGCCTGAAGGTGAGCGGCTCGGCCCAGTACCTGACGTCGGGCGGCGAGCGGCCCATCCAGGGACCGGGCCTGTTTGGCTCGACCGGCGGCTTCTTGCTGAGCCTGCTGAACTGGCCGCGCGACGACGATGCCCGCAACTACCTGAACCCCGACGGCACCCGTCGGCGCCTGCTGGCGCTGGGCAACGGCACCGACGCCGACGCCGACAACCCCTACTGGACGGTGAACAACAACCCCCAGACCGACCGCACCAACCGCTTCATCGGCAACGTGCAGCTGAGCTACAAAGTGGCGCCGTGGCTCACGCTGAGCCACAACATCGGCACCGACTTGTACACCTCGCGCGTGACGTCGGTGCGCGCCGTGGGCACCTCGCAGGTGGGCAACCAGAACGGCGGCATCGCCGAAACCGTGGACCAATTCCGCCTGACCACGGCTACCACGCTGGCCACCTTCAACCACGACTTTGGCCAGAACGTGGGCACCACGCTGGTGCTGGGCAACACGCTGGAGGAAAACATGGACCAGGCCGTGGACTACATCGGCCTGATTTTCCAGAACCCCAACTTCGTGGGCCTCAACAACACGGTGAACCGCAACGCCCTGCAGCGCGACTCCAAGCGCCACCTCATCGGCAACTTTGCCCGCCTGAACCTGACGCTGTTCAACCAGCTGTTCCTCGAATTCCAGGGCCGCTACGACCAGTCGTCGACGCTGCCGCGGCCCGATGAGAACAAAATTTACGGCAAGGGCTTCCTCTACGGCTCGGCCGGCCTGGGCTACGAGTTCACCAAGGCCCTGGGCCTGGACCAGAGCAACATCCTGAACTACGGCAAAATCCGCGGCTCGGTGGCCGAGGTGGGCAAAGACACCCAGCCCTACCGCATCCTGTCGGCGCTCACGCAGAACACCTACATCGGCGGCGGCTTCCGCAACGACTTCTTCGGCTCGAACCCCAACCTGCGCCCCGAGCGCACCCGCACCTACGAAGCCGGCATCAACCTGCAGTTCTTCAAGAACCGCCTGGGGCTGGACTTCAACTACTACTACTCGCGCACCAAGGACCAGATTATTGCGCCCCGCGTGAGCCAGGCCGCTGGCTTCATCCTGCAGTACATCAACGGCGGCATCGTGACCAACGAAGGCCAGGAAATCTCGCTGACCGGCACGCCCATCAAGGCCAAGGACTTCAGCTGGGACATCATCGCCAACTTCTACCACAACACCAACCGCGTGGAGGAACTGCCCTTCCCGCTCACGGTGGTGTTCCAGTCCGATGCCTTCATCACGGACGTGCACGAGGGCGGCGCCTTCCCCGGCCGCCCCATCTCGGGCGTGGGCGCCTCGGACTTCAACCGCGTGACCGACCCCAGCAGCGAGTTCTACGGCCAGATGATTATCAACTCGACCACCGGCTACCCATCCGTCAATCCTTTGTTCACCTACGCCGGCAACCGCGCCCCGCGCTTCACCACGCAGTTCACCAACACCTTCACCTACAAGGGCCTCTCGCTGACCTCGCTGATGGATTTCCGCGTGGGCGGCGTCGTGATTAACGGCAACGACTGGTACCAGACCCGCGTGGGCACCTCGAAGCGCACCGAAGACCGGTACAAGCAGGTGGTGTTCGACGGCGTGATTCGCAACGCCGACGGCAGCTATTCGAAAAACACGCGCCCCGTGGAGCTCACCCAGACCTACTACACCAGCATTCTGGGCGCGGCGGGCACGGCCTTCATCGAAGACGGCTCGTGGGCCCGCCTGCGCTACGTGACGCTGAGCTACGCCCTGCCCACCACGCTGCTCTCGCGCACCGGCTTCATCAAGGGCGCCGAGCTGAGCGTGACGGGCCGCAACCTGGTGCTGTTCACCAAGTACACCGGCGCCGACCCCGAAACCTCGGCCGCTGGCGCCGGCGTGCGCGGCGGTGGCTCCAACGGCTTCGATTACGGCAACACGCCGGGCACTCGCGGCGTGGACATGGCGTTGCGCGTTAACTTCTAAACGACGGCTCAAGCTGTCCTTCCCGCTTTCTGATATGAACCTGAACCGCTATATAATGGGCCTCGGGCTGCTGCTTGGCGGCAGTGCCCTCACCGCGTGCGAGAAGTTTCTCGACGTGAACAATAACCCGAACAACCCCGTCGTCTCGACGCCGAACTTCCTGCTACCGGGCATCATCTCGAACGGCATCCAAGTGCAGATGTTCACGGCGCTGCGCACGCCCTACCTCTCGCAGTACGTGGTGAGCCGCACCCTCAACAGCGGCGGCAACGACCAGTACTTCCTGACCAATGCGCAAAGCACCAACACTTTCAACTTCTCCTACTTCCAGGCCGGCGGCAACATCCCGGTGATGCAGAAGGCGGCCGAGGCCGAAGGCTCGGTGTACTACGTGGGCGCGGGCAAAATCATGCAAGCCATGATTCTGGCCCACGCCACCGACATGCTCGGCGACATTCCCTACTCCGAAGCCTACCAGGGCGGCGCCAACTTCACGCCCAAGTACGACTCGCAGGAGTCCATCTACGGCGTCATCAACCAGCTCTGCGACGAAGGCGCGGTGGAAATGTCCAAGCCCGCCAGCGCCAACTTCCGCCCCCTCTACACCACGGCGCCCAGCGAAAGCGGCGACATCCTGTATAAAGGCGACCCCGCCAAGTGGGTGCGCCTGGCCTACGCCCTGAAGGCCCGCCAGGCCCAGCACCTCACCAAGAAGACCAGTTACAACCCCACGGCCGTGCTGGCCTTGTGCGACAAGGCGTTCACGTCGTCGGCCGACGACGCGCAAATCAACTTCCAGGTGGCCGTGGCGCCGCTCTCGAACACCACCAACATTTTTGGGGTGACGCGCGGCAACTTCGGCGGGGCGGCTTTCTCGTCGAATGTGGTGAAGTACCTCAACGGCACAACCTTCCCCGGCGTGGTCGACCCGCGCTTTGGCGTGCTGGTGCCCACCACCAGCACTGGCGCCGACCCCGGCCGCGGCACCACCACCAACCTCACGCCCGGCTCCACGCTCACCGATTTCTACGGCGGCTGGTACGCCCGCGACCTAGGCTACTTCGAGGCCATCACCTACCACGAAATCAAGTTCATCGAGGCCGAAGCCGCTTTCCGGGCCAACAACCTGCCCCGGGCCCTGGCCGCGCTGCGCGAAGGCATCCGGGCGCACATGCGGAAGGTGAGCACGGGCGGCACGTTCACGCCCCCCACGGTCACGTTCCCCCTCATTTCCGACGCCCAGATTAACGCCTACCTGGCCAGCGCCGCCGTGCCCCAGAACGAAGCCCAGCTCACGCTGCGCTCCATCATGGAGCAGAAGTACATCGCCATGTTCCTGAACCCGGACTCGTGGTCGGACCTGCGCCGCCTGGATTTTGACCGCAACATCTACGTCAATTTCCTGTACCCCTTCTACAATAACAACGGCACGGGCCCGCTGCAGGGCAAGTACCCCCGCCGCCTGCTGCCCGGCGCCACCGAGGTGACCGTGAACCCGAACGCCGTGGCCGGCCTCTACGCCGAATCGGGCACCGCCCTGGGCAACGACAACGAGTACGTGACCAAGCCCCTGTGGTTTGACCGCCCCTAAGGCTGCACGGACGTGCTGGTTGCCATCTATCCCCCAGATTTTAACTCCCCGTTATATGAAGCATTTCTCTCTTCGCACCCTGCTGCTGGTGCTGCCGCTGCTGGGCCTGCTGCTCGGCGGCTGCAAAAAGGCCGAGCTCGACGACTATTACACCACGGACTCTGAGCCGGGCTTTGCCGGCCTGGGCCTGCCCCGCGTGGCCCTGGCCACCCGCTACGCCCCCACCGAAGCCGTGCCGCTCTACGTGTCGTACGCCGAAGCCGACAAGCTGCGCGACGTGACCGTGTTCCAGGTCATTGGCAAAATCGACTCTACTGTGACCGGCACCTTCCCGGCCAACGGCACCTACAACACCACCGGCGGCCTGCAGGTGATGCCCGTGCCCTACACCGTGCCCGCCACCGCCCCCAACGGCACGCTGGTGCGCGTGGACGTGACGCTCAACTTCCAGAACGGCGCCAAGCGCCTGCGCCGTTTCACCTACACGGTGGCCGCGCCGGCCACGCTGGAGTTTGCCACCGTGCCGCCTGTGCCCACCTACCGCAACGGCCTCGCGGGTACGGCCCAGAGCGAGGGCGATATCATTGGTTATTCCCTGATTCTCAATAAGGGCGCCACCACCACCAGCCCGCTCGCCAAAGCCGTCGACAGCCTGACCACCTTTTACCGCATCGGCACGCAGCCGCGGGTGCGGGCTGGCGTGGTGCGCAACCCCACCACCGGCGCGGCCAACACCCGCACCGTGGACGCCACCATCCCGCGCAACAGCAACGGCCAGCCCGTCACCTTCATTTTTGAAGCTTACGCCGCCGTGCAAACGCTCACCATCACCGCGCCCGTCATCGCCGTGACCACGCCTACGCCGCTGGCCACGCTGCGCACCGGCCGCATTGCGGGCGGCCCCAGCGTCACGCTCGACTCGCTGGCCTTCAACCTGCGCACCGGCACCATTGAGCCGGCTGCTAACCCGGCCACGGCCAAAGACCTGTTCCTGAGCGGCACGGGCAGCAACGTCACCATCTCCGCCGCCAACAACACGCGCTTCTACCGGGCCACGCCCGCCCAAGTAGCGGCCGGCTTCTACACCACGCCCACCGTGAACACCGTGGCCACGGCCCTCTACCAGAACACCACCGTGGCCGACGTGGGCACCGTGGCGGCCAACGACGTGTTTGCCGTGCGCGTGCGCGGCGCCGAGGTGATGCTCCTGCGCATTCTGAGCGTGAAGCCCGGCTCGGCCGGGGCCGCCGCCCGGGTCCGGTTCGAATACCGGTCGCTGTAGCGGCTCTTTCCTGCCATCGCCGCGTGCGGCGATGGGTATTCCCACAGTGCCCACCTGGCCTACCGCATGCGGCGGGCCGGGTGGGCACTGTGCTTGCCTGGCCTGCCACGTGTGGCAATGGGCTTACCCGGTGTGCCCACATGGCCCGCCACGTGCGGCGCTGCCCCTACCCGGTGTGCCCACGGGCACCGGGACTGGTGGCGGTACTGGTTGCTACCTCACCATCAATCCTTCCCCCCAAACAGCCGCCCGAAGAAGCCCTTCTTCTTCGCCGGCTTCTCCTTGATTTTGACCTTGGTGAACGGCGCCGCTTTCTCCGGGCTCTCGGCGGTGGGCAGGGTGATGGTGGGCTGGGCCGGGCGCGAGGCCACAGGCGGCGACGTGGGCGCACCCGGGCGGGGTGCTCCGCCGGGCGCCTGGCCCACGGCCAGCTCGGGCCCGGTCTGGCCGGTGCTCACCACGCGCATGGGCCGGCCTTCGTTGTGCAGGCGGTCCACGGCGGTCACGTAGTAGGCGTAGGCCTGGCCGGGCACGGCGGTGGTGTCCACGTAGGTGGCGGGGTAGCCGGGCGCGGGGCGGGGCAATGCCAGGATGCGGCTGGGGTCGTGGGGCGTGCTGGGCTCGTTGGCCCCGAAGCGGTAGAGCACGTAGTAGGTGGCCGCGTCGCCGTCGGCGGCGGGCGGGCCGCTCTGCCAGCTCAGTGTTACTTGGGGCCCCAAGCGGCGCAGGGTGAGGTTGGCCACGGGCAGGGGCGGCAGGTCGTCTTTCCAGGGCATGGAAGGCACCAGGGCGGGGTAGCGGAACAGGTCCTGGGTGAGCGAGTC
This sequence comes from Hymenobacter armeniacus, assembly GCF_014699055.1. Taxonomy (GTDB): domain Bacteria; phylum Bacteroidota; class Bacteroidia; order Cytophagales; family Hymenobacteraceae; genus Hymenobacter; species Hymenobacter armeniacus. The sequence goes on along the minus strand of NZ_JACXAC010000006.1, from coordinate 32,257 downwards.
GGTGGTGTGCAGGGGGTTGCGCAGCACCGATTTGGCCGAGAAGAACACGCTGCCCACGGCCTCGCCCTCGGTGGCGCGGTTGAGGCGGATTTGGCGGGGCAGTTCGCGGGGGTTGCGCCAGGTGGTGTCGGAGCGGGTGCTTTCCAGCATGCGGTAGGTGCCGTGGCCGATGTAGAGGTGGCGGTCGAAGTGGTTTTCGGCCCACCAGTTCACCAGCACGGGGTAGGGGCAGAGGCGGAAGTTGGAGCTCCAGTACAGCTGTGGCACGATGTAGTCTATCCAGCCTTTTTCCAGCCACAGGCGCGTGTCGGCGTAAAGGTTCGAATAGGAGGGCTGGCCGGCCCGCGTGTCGGAGCCCTGCGGAAAGTCCTTCGACTTGTTCATCCACACGCCGAAGGGCGAGATGCCGAACTTCACCCAGCGCTTCGCCACCTGAATGCTGTCGTGCAGGTCCCGGATGAGGATGTTCACGTTTTCGCGGCGCCAGTCGCCCAGCGTGGCCAGGCCGGTGGGGTTGAAGTCGCGGAAGGCGGCTTCGTCGTGAAACACCTTGCCCGGGTCGGGGTAGGGATAAAAGTAGTCGTCGAAGTGTACGGCGTCGATGTCGTAGCGCCGCACCACGTCCAGTATCACGCGGGTGATGTGGGCTCGCACCGCCGGCAAGCCGGGGTTATACAGCAGCTGCCCGCCGTAGCGCAGAAACCAGTCCGGGTGCTGCCGGTAGGGGTGGGTGGGGGCCAGGCGGCGCGTCACCGAGTCCATGGTGGCGCGGTAGGGGTTGAACCAGGCGTGAAATTCCATGCCACGCCGGTGCGCCTCCACGATGAGGAAGGGCAGGGGGTCCTGGCCGTCGGCCGGGGCTTTGCCCTGCGTGCCGGTCAGCCACTTGCTCCAGGGCTCCAGGTTGGATTGGTAGAAGGCATCCGAGGCGGGCCGGATTTGCACAAACACGGCGTTGATGCCGGCGCGCTGGCCGGCGTCGAGCAGGCGGCGGTACTCGCGGCGGTACTGCTCCGGCGACTCGCCCCGCTGGTTGGGCCAATCGATGTTTTCGACGGTGGCCACCCACATGCCGCGCAGCTCGCGCTTGGGCGGCGGAATGGTGTCGGCCGCGGGATGGGCCCCGGCCCCGGGAGCAGCCCCGATTAGCAATGACAGCAGGAAAAGGAAACGGCCAGCGGCGAGGAAACGAAGCATCAACAGAAATTCAGCAACACGGAAACAGACCGCAAATTACGCTTTATGGCGTGGCCGACGGAACCTCACCCCCTGACCCCCTCTCCAAAAGAAAGGGGGCACCGGCTCCTCTCTTTGAGGAATCGTCAGGCTCCCCTCTCATGGGGAGAGGGGCTGGGGGGGAGGTTACGCCGGCCGCGCCGCAGGGTATTTCAGAATATCAGGGTGCCTCAAGAGCCCGTCAGCTCGGTATCGGTCTCGGGGTTGTCGGGGGTGTCGGGGCCGCCTTCCAGGCCGTTGGTCTGGCTGGCGTCGCCGTAGTCGCCGCGGATGCCGGCGCCGTCGCCCATGTTCTGCTGGGTGCTGCTGGGCGTGGCGCCGGGCTGGCCCGATGCGGGGGAGCCGGTAGAGTCAGGTGCCGCGTCGGGGGTGCTGTTGACGGTGGCCTCCTGCTCCGATTCCTGGTCGGGCGTGGCGGAGCTGGGGGCGAAGTCGGGCCGGGGGTCGGTGGGGTTCTGCGTGGGGTCGGGCATGAGAAAGAAGAAGGAGGATGAGAGAATGCGCGGCGGCCCGCAGGCGCCGCGGTTGGGTTTACGGCGGGGGGCGCCCACGGTTGGGCGCGGCGGTTTGCGCGGCGTTCACCATCTTAGCAGTTCCCATTCACTTTCAGCCCCGAGCCTGCCGCCGTGTCCGACGCCGCTACCGATTTCTACCACCAAAAAACCGAAGCCGAGCTGCGGTTTCTCATCGAGCACCCCGAGTATTACCAGCCCGATTTGATTGAGTCGGCCCGGCGCGAGCTGCGCCGGCGGGGCCTGCTGCAGATGGAAATGCCCGCTCTGGAACCACAAAATCTGGAAGCGCCCGCCAGCGTGGCCCGCGCCGGCCGCGGCGTCAATTTTCTCAACCTGGCCCTGGCCGCGCTGGTGCTAGGCCTGGGCTATTACTACTACGCTCGGCAGCAGCGCGGCGGGGGCGTGCAGGCCGTAGCGGCCTCGGCCAGACCCAAGCCGATGCCCCGGCTCACGGAGGTGCCTACCTCGGCCATTCCGACTTACGACGTGGCCGGCGTGGTGCGCCGGCAGCTGGCCACGGTGCCGGCCCGCGAAAAAACCAACGAAGAGCACCTGCGCCAGTTCCGGGAGCTGTGCAAGCGCTTTTGGGCGGCTGAGACGCAAACCGAATACCTCACCGGCCAGGCCCACGCGGGCAAAGCCGGGCCCATGTTTGCCGAACAAACCCTGGTGGCCCGCCAAAGCTGGCACGAGTGGAACCGCGCCGCCGTGTATCACTTCAAGTTTGGCCCCGTGATGGCCAACCAAATGGACCGCATGCGCGAGGCTGCCAGCAGCCAGCAGCACATTCTGGAGCAGTTCCCCGACCTGCTGCCCAACAAGCGCTTCCTCAAAGACCGGGAGCTAGTAGCCCGCGAAGCCGACGTGCAGGACTGGCTGAAAGACGTGCTGCCCACCTCGCCCGTCACCGGCAAGCCCTACAAGGCCACGGTGCTGACGGCGAAATTCTAAGAAAAACGGGTTTTGGCGGGTTGAATGACGCCGCTGCGCTGCGATGGTTCCCAACCAACTGGCAAAGTGGCCGGTTTGCCAAGGTGGCGCGCTCCTTGCCGCGTCCTGCGCTACATGGAAGCACCCGCCCCCGAGCCCCAGCCCGGCTCTACCGCTGCCCTCGCCGCCCAGCTCTTCGCCCAAAAGCCCGAAGCCGAGCTGCTGTACCTGGCCCAAAACGCCGCCCGCTACCCGCCGGCCGTGGGCGCCGCCGCCGTGGCCGAGCTCAAGCGCCGCGGCCTGCTGCCCGAAGCCGCGGCCCCCGCCCCGCTGCCCCCGGCCGAGGAACCCGAAACCTGGGGCCAGCTGCTGGGCCAGTTGCTGCGGGGCCTGCTCATTCCGTCGCGGCGCTTCCTGGCCACGCCGCTGCTGCTCGACGCCACGCTGCTCATGTTTGGGCTGATGGTGCTCAGCGGCGTGTCGGCCTCGGCGCCCACGGCCCACCAGTTGGTGGTGTGGGGCTCCAACGTGTCGGGGCTTACGCTGCACGGGCAGCCGTGGCGCCTGCTCACCTACCAGTTTGTGCACGCCGGCCTCTCGCACCTGCTGCTCAATATGTTTTCGCTCTGGCTACTGGGGCTGCTGGTAGAAGACCGGGTGGGCCCCTGGCGCCTGCTGCTGGTGTACCTGGCCAGCGGCGTGGGCGGCGGGCTGGCCAGCCTGTGGTGGCACACCGGCGGCATCAATTCGGTGGGGGCCAGCGGGGCCATCTTCGGGCTCTACGGCTTGTTGCTGGTGCTGCTGGTTGGCAAAAAGCTGGTGCTCGACAAGTCCGACCGCCGCGCCATGCTGGGCCTGGTGCTCTACCTCGTGCTCAGCAACTTGATTTCGGGCATCACCGGCAACATCGACAACGCCGCGCATGTGGGCGGGCTGGCCACGGGGCTGCTGGTGGCCGGCCCGCTGGCGCTAGTGGGGTTGAAAAAGCTCAATTAAGCGTGCATCCGTTTGGCATCAGTTCACCGTGGGCGGGTTCGGGTAGGGGTTGGGCTCGCCGCCGGCCAGTTGGCTCACCATGTCGTCGAGAATGGATTTGCTGTAGCCGATGCGCATGGCATATTCCTGGCACAGGCCGTACTCGCGCGCGTCGAGCTGCCCATCCTCCAGCATCATTTGCACCAAGGTTTGCAGCTCCAGGGTGCGCTGCAGGCCCTCGGCTGGCACAATGAAGCTGAGTACCCCCAGGTTGTCGGCAATGGGCATCACTTCCTCGGGCTTCAGGCCAAGTTTGTTGCCAATTTGCAGCAGGAAGTCGCCTTCTTCGGTGCTCAACTGGCCATCGGCGGCGGCCACCAGCACCAGGTTCTGAAAAAACGCGAGTTTCTTTTGGGGCGTATTCAGCACGTCTTCGAGCGAATGAGTTTCGGACATTGCGGTGGGGTTTTGTATAGGGAAGTTGCTCCGCCGGGGGCGGCCTCTTTCAACGGGGCCCTGCCCGGAAGGTTCGCGGCCCATAAGCACCCTCTACACCGCCCGCAGCCAAACCTTTTGCGGGCGTTGACATTTGTGTTGCCACCTCTTTCTATTCCCCACAGCTCTTTCATGCAAGCCCTCCAGCTCGACGCCATCCACCAGCCGGCTACCGTCCGCGACGTGCCCACGCCCACGCCGGGCCCCGGCGAAATCCTGGTCCGGCTCCACGCCGCCGCCCTCAACCACCGCGACGTCTGGATTCAGAAAGGCCAGTATGGCGGCATCAAGCTGCCCTGCACCCTGGGCGCCGACGGCGCCGGCGAAGTAGCGGCCCACGGTCCCGGTGTGCCCGCCGATGCCCCCGCCCTTGGCGCCCGCGTCCTCATCTACCCCGGCCTGCGCTGGGGCCATAATCCGAAAGCGCAGGCCAAGGATTTCGTGGTGCTCGGCATGCCCGACCCCGGCACCTTTGCCGACTACATCGCCTTGCCCGCCGAATACATCCGTCCGCTGCCGGCCCACCTCAGCTTCGAGCAGGGCGCGGCGCTGCCGCTGGGCGGCCTCACGGCCTATCGGGCCGCCTTCAGCCGCGCCCAGGTGCAGGCCGGCGAGCGGGTGCTGGTGACGGGTGTGGGCGGCGGTGTGGCGCTGCTGGCCGCGCAGTTTTGCGCCGCTCGCGGGGCCGAGGTCTGGGTCACGTCCAGCTCCGACGACAAGCTGGCCCGCGCGCAAGCCCTGGGCGTGAAAGGCGGCATCAAGTACACCGACGACAATTGGGTAAAAACGTTGGTGCAGCAGGCCGGTGGCCCGTTCGATGTCATCATCGACAGCGCCGCCGGGCCCGCGTTCAATGCCCTGCTCGACGCCGCCGCGCCGGGCGGGCGCATCGTGTTCTACGGCGGCACGCTGGGCGCCATTCCGGACCTGCCGCCGGCCAAAATATTTTGGAAGCAGCTCAGCGTGCTGGGCTCCACCATGGGCTCGCCGCAGGACTTCGAGAATATGCTGGCGCTGGTGACGGAAAAGCAGCTCGTGCCGGTGGTAGACGAGGTGTTCCCGCTGGCCGAGGGCGAGGCGGCGTTGCGCCGCATGGATGCCGGGGCCCAGTTCGGCAAAATCGTGCTGAAGATGGGGTGAGCAGGCGCCCGGCAGGACGTGTGTAAAACCTTGTAATTAGCAGCGAAAATCGGCCTTTACGGGAATGAAAACGGCGTTTTTAGGGTTACCCTATTACGCTGATATTCCGCTAAAAACCAGCCCGTTTCCACGTATGAAATCTGCCGCCGAATACCTCAAAGGTCATGTGTTTGAAGCCCGCCGCCCGCGCCGCGAGCTGCAGCCCGTGGTGGCGCACGCCGACGCCGTGCAAGCCATCGAGCAAGCCCTGGCCGACGCCGAAAAATACCGCTACCTGCTGATGCGCGCCCTGCGCCATCACGACGATGCCCAGCCCACTGCGGCGCCCGCCCGCCTGGCCGACATCCGGCCGGCCTTCCCGGCCACCGAGGCCCCGGTGCTGCCCATGTACCCGGCCCTGGCCGCTTAGGTCGGATTTAAGATTGCACCAAAAAGCCGCTTTCGTCAGGAAGCGGCTTTTTTAGGATTGCTCGTTTCGGGCCTGGGCCACGCGTCGGGCCAGGTCGGCTGCTAAGTCGGCGGCCTGCTGCCGGATTTCGGGCACGGCCGTCGACTCAAAATAGGCCGGCCGGCGGCTGGGACCCAGCGTGAAAAGGGTGGTGGACACCAGGCCGTCGGGGCCGCGCAGGGCGCCGTGGGCGTCGGTGAGCATGCCCAGGCCCAGCGGGTCGGCGGCGAGCTGGCCGGCGTCGCGCAGGCTCATCACCAGCGGGTCGGAGATGCGGCCGTAGTCGAGCAGGGGCCCGGCGCAGCACACCACGTGCCGGGCCGTGAGCCAGGAGCCGGCCGCGCCGTGGGGCCGCACGCGCACGTCGAGGTGGTCGCCGGCGGGCCGGATTTCGCGCACCGTGCCCACTTGCAGGCGCACCAGGCCGGCGGCGGTGAGGCGGGCCAGCGCCTGGGCGTTTTGGGGCGGGCTGCGGTGCCGCGTCACGGCCCACAGCCCCGCCAGGTGGCGCAGAAAACGGCGCTGCTCCACCAGCGGCCACGCGCCCCAGATGCGGCCCAAATCCGGCCGCAGCGAATCGAGGACCGGCTGCCAGCCAATGCCTTGCGCTGCCGCCATCCGCAGGTGCCGCTTGAACACGGCCAGCACGCCCGTGACCGTGGTTTCCGAAGTCAGCTCGGCGTAAAAGCTGGGATATGGGGGCGCCACGGGGCCGTGGGCGCTGGGCCAGCGGCCGTGCCGGGCCACCACGGTCACGGGCGCGCGGTGCCCGTCCTGGTGCAGGGCCAGCAGCACGTCCACGGCCGTCAGCCCGGAGCCGATGAGCAGTACGTCGTCGTCGGGGTCGATGCGGCGCAGGTTGCCCACGGCCCAGGGGTCGGTGTGGTAGCCGGGGTGGTGCAGGTAGCGGTGGTCGGGCCCGGCGGGCGGCGGGGGTGGGAAGTTGCCTAAGGCCAGCACCACGTAGTCGCTGATGATTTCGGTGCCGTTGGCCAGCAGCACCTTGCGGCGGTTCGGGCCCAGCTGCCGCGCCGTCACGGCCCGGGAGTTGTGCCACAGCACGCGCGGCGCGGTGGCCGTGGGCGCCAGGGCCGCGCTCAGCTCCTGGTGCAGGTAGCGGCCGTAGGCGGCGCGGGGCGCAAAGTCGGGCACGCCAGCGGCACTTTCGGGCTGGGTGCTCAGCCAGTTGGCAAAATGGGTGGGAGCGTTGGGGTAAAGACTCAGCGCCCCAGGGCGCACGTTCAGCAGATACTCGGGCCGACGGGCGCTGTAGGCCAGGCCCGGGCCGGGAATTTCGCGCGGCTCAATGAGGTGGATTTCGGCCTGCTGCAAGCCGGGCTGCTGCCGCAACTGCAGCGCCAGCGCCGTGCCCGCAAAGCCGCCGCCCACGATGGTAATGACGGGACGGGAGGAGTGGGGCACGGGCGGGATGTAGAGACGCATAATTGCGTCTTGACGTTGAAAAATAGCTGTTGAACGGCGCGGGTGCCGAGACGCAAATATGCGTCTCTACCTCCAACCACCGAGCTGCCTACATATACCGCCCGGGCACCAAGTAGTTCTGCACGTAGTCCCGAATGCCGTCTTCCAGACGAGTAAACGGCTGGTCGTAGCCGATGCTTTTGAGCTTGCTCATGTCGGCTTCGGTGAAGTACTGGTACTTGTCGCGAATGTCCTCGGGCGTGTCTTTGAACTGGATATCGGCCGTGCGGCCCAGCGCCTGGAAGGTGTTGAGGGCTAAGTCGAGGAAAGTGCGGGCCTGGCCGCTGCCGAGGTTGTAGATGCCGGAGTGCGTGCGGTGGTGCAGCAGGAAATAGCACACTTCCACCACGTCCTTCACGTACACAAAGTCGCGCATCTGCCCGCCGTCGGTGTAGTCGGGGTGGTGCGACTTGAACAGCATCATCGAGCCCGTTTGCTGAATCTGGTGGAAGGCGTGGAATATCACCGAGGCCATGCGGCCCTTGTGAAATTCGTTGGGCCCGTACACGTTGAAAAACTTGAGGCCGGCCCAGAAATAGGGTTTTTCGGGCTGGGCCAGGGCCCAGTTGTCGAAGTCGTTTTTCGAGTCGCCGTAGGGATTGAGCGGGCGGTAGAGCGGAAACAGCGCCTCGTCGGTGTCGGTGTAGCCCAGGGTGCCGTCGCCGTAGGTGGCGGCCGAGGAGGCGTACACCAGCGGCAGGTTGTATTGCACGCAGGCCTGCCACATCTGCTTGGAATAGTTCAGGTTCAGCACGTCGAACACGGCCGGGTCCATCTCGGTGGTGTCGGTGCGGGCGCCGAGGTGAAAGACGAACTCCACCTGCTCGTGGTGGGCGTCGAGCCATTCGAAGAAGGTCTCGCGGTCCACGTACTCGCGCAGCTTTTTGCCCTGGATGTTGGGCAGCTTTTTTTCAACCGAGAAATTATCCACCGCCACCACGTCGTTGAAATTGGCGGCGTTGAGGCGGGCGACTAGGCAGCTGGCAATAAAGCCGGCCGCGCCGGTGACTACTATCATAAGGTTCGGGCTTGGGGACGGAGCAAAGGTAAACCGACGCGCCGGGTAGCGCCGCTACCTTTGCCGCATGCGTTTCCTGCTCCTGCTTTTACCGCTGGCCTGGCTGGCGAGTTGCCAATCTGATTCCCGGCCGGCCGGTCCCGTGGCCGTGCGCGACGGCCTGGGCCGCGCCCTGAGCCTGCCCGCGCACCCGCGGCGCGTGCTGGCCCTGGCCCCCAGCATGACCGAAATGCTCTACGCCGTGGCCGACACGGCCACCGTCGTGGCCCGCTGCCCGCAGGACAATTACCCCGCCGCCGTGCTCCGGAAGCCCGTCGTCAACAACTACCCGCTGGACCTGGAGCGACTCGTCACGCTGAAGCCGGAAGTGGTGTTCACCGTCGAAGGCATTACGTCCGTCGACGACGCCAAGCGGCTGCAGGAGCTGGGCATTCCGGTCTATTACATGCGTTTTCGCAAGGTGGAGGACGTATTTACGGGCCTGGAGGAGCTGGGCCGCCTGCTGGGCCGTCCGGCCCAAGGGCACCGCGTGGCCGACTCGCTGCGGCGGGAGCTGAAGACGCTCGTTACCGCTCCTGCCCCCTCCCGGCCCCGCACCCCGCCCCGCGTGCTGGCCATCACCTGGCAAGACCCTATCTATTGCTACGGCCAGAATACGCTCTTCACCGACGAAATCCGGCTGGCCGGGGGCCAAAACGCCCTCACCGAAACCTTCCCGCAGCCCTACCCGGCCCTGACGCGCGAGTACATTCTTAAACTCAACCCCGACGTGTTGCTGGGCGGGCGCTTCCGGCAGCTCGACAGCACGTTTTTTGGGCGCTACCCGGAGCTGCGCCGCATGGAGGCCTATCGCACCCACCGCGTGTTCCCCATCACCGGCAACCTGATGGAACGCCCGGGGCCGCGCGTGGTAGAGTCGGTGCGGGAGCTGCAAACGCTGATACGAATTCCGCCGGCTCTTTCCTCCATCAAAGGCCCCCGCTGATGCCCGCCCGCCATCCGCTTCTGTGGCTGATAATCAGCCTGCTCCTCGTGCTGGTGCTGGTGGTGCTGGGCCTGCGCGTGGGCAGCTACGCCACGTCCTACGGCTTCATCCTGAAGACCTTCCATCACTACGACCCCACCGACCCCGCCCAGCTGGTGCTGGTGCAACTGCGGCTGCCGCGCCTGCTGCTGGCCCTGTTGGCCGGCGCCAGCCTGGCCGTGAGCGGCTACCTGCTCCAAACGCTAGTAACGAACCCCTTGGCCGACCCTTACTTGCTGGGCACGGCGTCGGGGGCTTCGCTGGGGGCCATTGCCAGCTATGTGCTGGTGCCGTCGCTCACGCTGGCGGGCGTGTACCTGCCGCCGGTGGCCGCGTTGGTGGGGGCCTTGGGGGCCACGCTGCTGGTGGTGGCGCTGGGCACGCGGCGGGGACGCATTTTGCCGGCGCCGCTGCTGCTGGCGGGCGTGGCGGTAGGTGCCTTGGCCTCGGCGGCGGGCAGCCTGCTCACGTTCTTGGCTTCGCCCGAGGGCAGCTTGCGCAGCGTGGTGTTTTGGGCGTTTGGCAGCTTTGAGCGGGCCGGTTGGAGCGTGCTGCCGTACCCGGCGGCAGCGCTGGTCCTCAGCCTGTTCGTGCTGGCTTTTCTGCAGAAAGACCTGAACCTGCTGCTGCTGGGGGAGGAGCGGGCGGCCGCCCTGGGCCTGCCGGTGGCGCGGCGGCGCTGGCTGCTGGTGGGGCTGGCGGCCGGCCTCACGGGGGGCGTGGTGGCGCTGTGCGGGCCGGTGGGCTTCGTGGGCCTGCTGGTGCCGCACCTCACGCGGGGCCTGCTGGGTGCCACGGGGCGCTACAATCTGCTGTTTTGTGCGGTGCTGGGCGGCGGCTTTCTGCTGGCCTGCGACCTGTTGGCGCGGCTGCTCTACCCGCCGGCCGGGCTGCCCGTGGGCCTCGTCACGGCCCTGTTCGGGGTACCCTTCTTCGTATATTTGCTGCGGAAAACCACGTAGTTGTCAGTTGTTAGTTGTCAGTTGTTAGGAGGGTGTTGCCTCCTATTAAGACTAACAACCGGCAACTAACAACTGACAACTAGAATGATATACATCAGCCGCCAGGAACATTTCAACGCCGCCCACAAGCTCTACAACCCCAAGTGGAGCGAGGAGCGCAACCGCGAGGTGTTCGGCCCCTGCGCCAACACCAACTGGCACGGCCACAACTACGACCTCATCGTGACGGTGAAGGGCGAGCCCGACCCCGAAACCGGCTTCGTGGTCGATTTGAAGGCCCTTTCCGACCTGCTGCGCACGCACATTACCGACCAAGTCGACCACAAAAACCTCAACCTCGACGTGCCTTTCATGGCCGGCCAGATGGCCAGCACCGAGAACCTGGCCATTGCCTTTTGGCAAATCATTGAGCGCGAGCTGCCCGCCATCACCCAAGCCCGCCTGCACTGCGTTAAACTCTACGAAACGCCGCGCAACTTCGTGGAATATTACGGCGGCTAGCCATCAGCGAACAGTTATCAGTTATCAGTTGACAGTTAGCAGTTGTCCGGAGCCGCTTCGCTTCGGATAAGCACAACGGAGACGATAACGACAAACTGCTCACTGATACCTACTAACTGATAACTGTTTTAATGAAATACTACTTGATAGCCGGCGAACGGTCGGGCGATTTTCACGCCGCTCACCTCATGCGCGAGCTGCGCCTGCAGGACGCAGACGCGCAGTTCCGCTTCTGGGGCGGCGACATGATGGAGGCCGAGGGCGGCGAGCTGGTGCGCCATTACAAAGAGCTGGCCATCATGGGCTTTGTGGAAGCGGCCACCAGCGTCCTCAAATTTCGCGGCTACCTCAAGCAGTGCCAGCAGGACATCCTCGCCTTTAAGCCCGACGTGCTGATTCTGGTGGATTACGCCGGCTTCAACCTACGCATGGCTCGCTTTGCCAAAGAGCACGGCATCAAGGTGTTCTACTACATCTCGCCCAAAATCTGGGCCTGGAACCAGGGCCGCGTCGAGAAGGTGAAGGCCTACGTGGACAAGATGTTTGCCATCCTGCCGTTTGAGCGGGAGTTCTACGCCAAGTTTGGCTACGAAATCGACTACACCGGCAACCCCACCGCCGACGCCGTGGCCGAGTTTCAGCCCACCACCGACTTCTACGAGCGCAACCGCCTCGACCCGGAACGGCCCATCATTGCGGTGCTGCCGGGCTCGCGCAAGCAAGAAATCGAGGAGATGCTGCACGAGATGATTGCCATCTTGCCCGGCTTTCAGGAGTACCAGTTTGTGGTGGCCGGCGTCACCAACCTCGACCCGAATTATTATAAGCACTTCCACCGCAACGGCATCCGCTTTGTGTTCGACCAAACCTTCGACCTGCTGGCCCATGCCAAAGCAGCGCTGGTTACGAGCGGCACGGCCACGCTGGAAACCGCCCTGTTTGGCGTGCCCCAAATTGTGTGCTACCGCACCAGCCTGCTGAGCTATACCATTGGCAAGATGGTGATTAAGGTGCCCTACATTTCGCTGGTCAACCTCATTGCCGGGCGCGAAGTGGTGAAGGAGCTGATTCAGGGCAACTTCAACGCCCGCAACCTGCTCGATGAGCTGCGCACGATGCTCACCGATGCCGACTACAAGGCCCGCATCAAGGCCGGCTACGCCGACATTCGGGAGAAGCTGGGCCAGCAGCAGGCCGCCCGCAAAACGGCCGAGCTGATGGTGAAATACCTCAAAGCCGCTTAGCGCTGCGGCCCGTCGGGGCCGCCGTGTGAGCGGGCTTATCCAACGCCGCGCCTCGGAGCTTGCTTCGGGGCGCGGCGTTTTTGTGGGCGGCGGGAGCGCCCGGAGCAGCAGCCGATTCAAAGCGCTTATTGGTCGATTTGGCCCCGCCCAACCTCGGCCACGGGCTATATTTGTCACTTCCACCCCATTCCGTTGATGTAGAATGAAGCACCGTTACCAGCCCCGGCCGGCCACCCCACAGTCACCCGCTCGCTCGTCGGCCCGCAAGGGCGCGGCGCGCGTGGGCCGGCTGCTGCTCGCGCTGTTGGGCCTCTCGGCGGCCGCCCAGGCCCAGCAACTCGATTCGCCGTTTTTCCGGGCCGATGCCGAAGCCAAAGCGGCCGCGGCCGCTTCGCCGCTGTCGGCGGCTTTGTTTCATGCCCAGCCGCTGACGCTGGACGTGGCCGGCCTGCGCACCGCCCTGGCCACCGCGCCCTCCGAAACGCAGGCCGGCGCTGCCCCGCTGGTGCTGGCGCTGCCGCTGCCCAACGGCCGCCTGGGCCGCTTTGCCGTGCGCAACGCGCCCGTGATGGTGCCCGACTTGGCCGCGCACTTCCCCGACATCGCCACTTACGCCGGCGTGGGCCTCGACGACCCGGCCGCCACCGTGCGCCTCGACCTGACGCCCGCCGGCTTCCACGCCCAGGTGCTCACCGGCAACGGCAACAGCTTTTACATCGACCCCGTGAGCCGCACCGATGCGCGGCATTACCTCGGATTTTATAAGAAAGACATGAACCGCGCCGCGGCCGGTTCGGCTCTGGTGTGCGCCTTCGACCCCAAAAAGGACGGTGCCAAGGCCAAAGCGGCCCGCTCGGTGGCCACCATTGCCCAGCGCACGGCCAGTGTGCTCTCGAGCGGCCCGCAGCTGCGCACCTACCGCCTGGCCCTGGCCTGCACCCCGGAGTATGCCGCGACCAAAGGCAACACCGTGGCCGGTGTAATGGCCGGCGAAGTCACCACCGTGAACCGCGTGGTGGGCGTGTACGAGAAAGAATTGGCCGTGCGCATGGTGCTCGTTGCCAACAATAACCAGCTGATTTTTCTGAACGGCGGCACCGCGCCGCCCGTGCCCTACACCAACAACAACGGCGGCCTGATGCTGGACCAGAACAAGACCAACATCAACGCCATCATCGGGGTGAACAACTACGACATTGGCCACGTGGTGAGCACCGGTGGGGGCGGCGTGGCCTACCTGGGCGTGGTGTGCGACAACGCCGACAAGGCGCGCGGCGTGACGGGCTCGCCCAGCCCCGTGGGCGACGCCTTCGACATCGACTACGTGGCCCACGAGATGGGCCACCAGTTTGGCGGCAACCACACCTTCAACAACGACAACGCGGGCAGCTGCGACGGCAACCGCAACGCCGGCACGGCCTACGAGCCGGGCTCGGGCTCCACCATCATGGCCTACGCGGGCATCTGCGGCTCAGCTAATAACCTGCAGCCGAACTCGGACGCCATTTTTCATACGGCCAATTACCAGGAGATGCGCGCCTTCATCGACGGCACCACCTGCAGCGTGAACGCGGCCACCGGCAACACCGCCCCCGTGGTGACGGCCGTGCCCGCCAGCGGCAAGGTGCTGCCCATCGGCACGCCCTTTAAGCTCACGGCCAGTGCCACCGATGCCGAAAACGACGTGTTGACCTACATGTGGGAAGAGCTGGACCTGGGCCCTTCGGGCTCGCCCAATGCCGCCCAGGTGCCCGGCCAGACCATTCCGCTGTTTCGCTCCTTCGTGCCCAGCACCGACCCCACGCGCTACTTCCCGCGCCTGCCCAGCCTCCTGAACAACGCCACGGTGATAGGCGAGCGCCTGCCCACCGTGACGCGCCCGCTCAACTTCCGGGTGACCGTGCGCGACCAGCACAGCGGCCCGGTGGGCGTCATTGGCGGCGTGAACTATAGCAGCACCGTCAGCCTGAGCAGCAGCGCCGCGGCCGGCCCCTTCGTGGTGCAGTATCCCAACACGGCCGTGACCTGGACCGGCGGCGCCGCCCAAACCGTGACTTGGGACGTGGCCGGCACCAACCTGGCCCCGGTGAGTTGCGCCGTGGTCAACATTCGCCTCAGCCTCGACGGCGGCCTGACTTACCCCACGGTGCTGGCCCAAAACGTGCCCAATAACGGCTCGGCCGTGGTGGTGGCGCCCAGCCCCACCACGGCGCAGGCGCAGGCCCGCCTCATGGTGGAGGCCGCCGACAACTACTTCTTCGACATCTCGGACACCAACTTTACCATTTCGCCCCCCGCGGTGGGGCCCACCATCACCAGCTTCACGCCCACGGGCGGCCTGGCGGGCACGGTGGTCACGGTGCTGGGCTCCAATTTCACGGGCGCCACGGCCGTGGCCTTCAACGGGACGCCGGCGGCCAGCTTCACGGTGGTGTCGGCCACGCAGCTCACGGCCACGGTGGCGGCGGGCACCACCACGGGCCCCCTCGCCGTGACGGCGCCCACGGGCACGGGCACCTCGGCCACGCCGTTTGTGGTGGGCGCGCCGCCCACCATCACCAGCTTCACGCCCACTAGCGGCACCGTTGGCACGCCGGTGGTCATCACGGGTACTAACTTCACGGGCGCCACGGAGGTGCGTTTCAACAACGTAGCGGCCGTGGCGTTCACCGTAAACTCGGCCACGCAAATTACGGCCACGGTACCGACGGGTGCCACCACGGGCCCCCTCGCCGTGACCACGCCGGTGAACACGGCCGTTTCGGCCAGCCCGTTCACGGTCATTCTGCCGCCCACCATCACCTCGTTCTCGCCGTCGGCGGGACAGCCGGGCACGGTGGTGGTGGTCACGGGCACCGGCTTCACGGGTGCCACGCAGGTCACGTTCAACGGCACCGTGGCGCCGGTATTCACCGTGAACTCGGCCACCCAGATTACGGTGACGGTGCCCGCCGGTGCCACCACCGGCCCCGTGGCCATCACGGCCACGGGCGGCACGGGCACGTCGTCGTTCAACTTCAACGTGCAGCCCGCCAACGACGCCTGCGCTAGCGCCATTGCCCTCACTTGTGGCCAGACGGTGACCGGCACCACCGTAAACGCGAGTGACGTAGGCGACCCCACCGGCACCTGCGTGGAAGACATTGACGCGGGCGGCGTGTTCTACACCATTGTGGGCACGGGCACCAACATCACCGTGTCGACCTGCAACGCCGGTACCGACTTCGATACCAAGCTGTTTGTGTACGAAGGGGCTTGCGGCGCTTACGTGTGCGTGGCCGGCAACGACGACGGCCCGAACTGCAACCTCAACGGGGGCGTGTCGTCGGAGCTCACCTTTACGGCGGCTACGGGCACCACGTACCGCATTTTCGTGACCGGCTTCAACGGCGATGAAGGCACGTTTGTGCTGAGCGCCATCTGTTCTGCGCCGGCGCCCACCATCGCGCAGCTCTCGCCCAATAGCGGCTCGGTGGGCACCACCGTCACCATCACCGGCACCGATTTCACGGGCGCCACGGCGGTGCGTTTCAACGGCCTGCGGGCCACCTACACCGTGAACTCGGCCACCCAGATTACGGCCACGGTGCCCACCGGCGCCACCACCGGCGACGTGTTTGTGGCCACGCCCAACGGCGTCAGCAACGGCAGCCTCTTCACCGTAACGGCCATTTCGGCCACGGCCAATGCCAGCAAGAGCGAGTTCAGCGTGTGGCCCAACCCCATTGCGGCCAAAGGCACCTTGCACCTCACGCTGGCCTTGCCCGCCAAGTCGGCCAGCCTCACGCTGCGCAACGTGCTGGGCCAGCTCGTGAGCACCCGCACGTTCAGCGGCAGCACCGCTGAGCTGTCCACGGCCGGCCTGGCCGCCGGCACCTACCTGCTCACCGTGCACACGGAAGGCCGCGCGCCCAGCGTGCAGCGCTTGGTGGTGGAATAATGTCAAGTAAGAAGTAAAAATGCCCGCCTGAATCGTCAGGCGGGCATTTTTACTTCTTAATTGTTAATTCAACTAAGCCGCCCGCATGTGGCGCAGCGTCGACTTCTCGAACTTGCTGCGGCAATAGCTCAGGTTGATTTGCAGCTTGTCGGCGCCTTCTTCGGAGGGCATCTCGAACATGGCGTCGGTCATGATGCTCTCGCAGATGGAGCGCAGGCCGCGCGCGCCGAGGCGGTACTCATCGGCTTTTTCCACGATGTATTCCAGCGCGTCTTCGGTGAAGTCGAGCTCGATGTTTTCCATGCCGAACAGGCGCTTGTACTGGCGCACGAGCGAGTTTTTGGGCTCGGTCAGAATCATGCGCAGCGTGGTGCGGTCCAGGGGGTTGAGGTGGGTGAGCACGGGCAGGCGGCCGATGAGCTCGGGGATGAGGCCGAAGCTCTTGATGTCCTGGGCCGACACGTAGCGCAGGAAATTCTCGGTGTCTACCTGCTCTTCTAGGTTAGTCTTGGCAAAGCCCAGCGGCTTGGTGTTCAGGCGGCTCTTGATGATGCGGTCGAGGCCCGAGAAGGCGCCGCCGCAGATGAAGAGGATGTTCTCGGTGTTCACCGAAATCATCTTTTGCTCGGGGTGCTTGCGCCCGCCCTGGGGCGGCACGTTGATGTTGGTGCCCTCCAGGAGCTTCAGCAACGCCTGCTGCACGCCTTCGCCGCTCACGTCGCGCGTGATGCTGGGGTTGTCGCTCTTGCGGGCAATCTTGTCGATTTCGTCGATGTACACGATGCCGCGCTCTGCGGCTTCGAGGTTGTAATCAGCGGCTTGCAGCAGGCGGGTGAGGATGCTTTCCACGTCTTCGCCCACGTAGCCGGCCTCCGTCAGCACGGTGGCGTCGGCAATGCAGAAGGGCACTTGCAGAATCTTGGCCAGCATGCGGGCCAGGAAAGTTTTGCCGGTGCCGGTTTCGCCCACCATGATGATGTTGGACTTCTCAATCTGCACCTCGTCCTCGCTGGGCTTCTGCATCAGGCGCTTGTAGTGGTTGTACACGGCCACGCTCATCACGCGCTTGGCTTCGTCCTGGCCCACCACGTACTGGTCGAGGTGGTCCTTGATGGCTTTGGGCTTGATGAGGTTGAACTTGGGCTGCTTGCTGGCGTCCTGGGCCTTGGCCTCCTCGTCGAGGATGTGCTGGGCCTGGCCCACGCATTTCTCGCAGATGTGGGCGTTGATGCCCGAAATCATGACGGCGACTTCGCGCTTGCTCTTATTGCAAAAGGAACAGGATATTTCGGCCACGGAAAGAGGTATAGAAGGGTGTAGAGAGCAAGTTTTTGGACAAGCGGGCTCAAAGGTACGACATGCCCAACGCCTTCGACGAGAAAAATGGTGCCCTTGCGGAAAGACTAAGATAGTGCGCTCTGTAGATATTTTGTAGTTTTAAAGCCTGAGGCATCAGCGCAAGCAGGTTGCGTTGCAGGCAATTATCAGGTGGTCGAACCCCGGTTCGCTATGTTGAGCAGACGATTAAGGACGCCTTTTTTTCGCCAAAGGTGGCACGGCCTGCTGGCCGTGCTACGGTTGTGCTTAGGGCTGCTGGGCGCCTGCCTGCTCGCGGGCCCGCCGGCCGCCCAGGGCCAAACGCTGCCCTCGCGCCGCTTCGGCCTGAGCGAAGGCCTGCCCGAAACCAGCGTGAGCGACCTGGCCCAGGACGGCCAGGGCCGGCTCTGGCTGGTGTCGGAAGTGGGCGCCGCCTGGTACGACGGCCACGAGTTTCATTCCCTCACCACCCGCTCGGGCCTGCCCAACACCCGCGTCACCACCCTGGCCGCCGACCCCGGCCCCGGCGCCAACTTGTGGCTGGGCATGCGCGACGGCTCCATTTGCTACTACAACGCGGCCACGGGCCGGGCCCGGCGCATCACGCCGCGCCGCGCGCAGGGCCGTTTTGCCCAGGTGCTCACCCTGCTGCCCCAAGGCACCGGCACCAGCCGCCGCCTGTGGGTGGGCACGGCCGGGGGGGCCCTCTACTGCCTGCGCTGGCCCGATGCGCCCATGCCCGGCGACAGCCTGGCCATGCCCGTTGCCCAACAGGTGCAGGCCCGCGCCGGCTCCGACGACAAGCCCAAGGCCGTGAGTGCCCTGCTGCCCGCCCCGGCCGGTGGCCTGTGGGTGGGCTCCGACGAAGGCCTGCGCCTGCTCGACGCCGCCACCGGCCAGCCGCGCCCGCTGCCGGCCGCCCTGCCCGAAGAGCTCCGCACCGGGGCCGTGGTGGGCCTGAGCGCCGCCCCCGACGGCCGCCTGTGGTGCAGCACGCCCACGGCGGGCCTGTTTGTGCTCGACCCGCCCGCGGCGGGCGGGCGGGTGCGGCGCTACACCGCCGCCCAGGGCCTGTGCTCCGACCGCGTGCTGCGCGTGGTGGCCGAGCCCGGCCGCGCGGGCCGCGTGTGGGCCCTCACCGGCAACGGCCTGTGCTACCTGCCCACGCCCACTGCCTCGGCGGCCCGCTGCTTGCCCGGCACCGGCCTGATTTCGCACAGCTACCGCCGCGGCGACCTGCTGCTCGACCGCGAAGGCAACCTGTGGTCCACGTCGGCCAACGGCCTGACTCAATACCTGCCCGATGCCCGGTTTGCGTTGTTTGACGCGGCCGACGGCCTGCCGGGTACCAAAGTGTATGCCTTGGCGCCGGCCCAGGGCGCGCCCGGCAGCTACTGGGTAGGCACCAACGACGGCTTGGCTTTATTCAGCCCGGGGGCCGCGGGCGGCACGCGCTGCCAGGTGCTGCCCCGCCGCGAGCCCGACCTGCACAACATTGTGCGGGCGGTGCTGCCCCGCGCCAACGGCGACGTGTGGGTGGGCACCATTCAGGGAGGCTCGGCGGTGTGGGAGGCCGGCAACCGCCGCTGGCGCTTGCTCAGTCCGGAGATTCCGGCCCTGGCCGAAACCACGGTGGCCAGCATGGTGGAGGATGCCCACGGCCGCATCTGGCTGGCCACCGAAACCAACGGCCTCGTCATCTACGACCCCGCCACGGCCCGCATCGAGCAATACGTGGGCCCGGCGCTGGCCGGGGCTCGCCGCGTGATGAAAGTGCTGCGCAGCCGCGCCGGCACCATGTGGCTGGGCACCGAAAACGCGGGCCTGCTGCAGGCCGAAGAAACGCCGCGGCCCGGCGGCGCGCCCGGCTTGCGCTTCCGGATGGTGGCGCCCCGGCCGGCCGGGGCCGAGCCGCTGTCCATTTTTTCCATCAGCGAAAACCAGCGGGGGGCGTTGTGGATGAGCAGCTTCGGCGAAGGCATCTTCACCTACGACCCCGCCCACGCGGCCCGCGGCCTGCGCCGGGTGCCCCTGCGCGAAGAGCCCGGCGCCCACCTCGACAACCCGTATTTTGTGCAGTGCGACGCCCGCGGCGACGTGTGGCTGGGCACCACCCGCGGCCTGCTGCGCTACGAGCCCGGCCCCGGCCGCCAAACTTTTTTTGGCCGCGAAGAGGGCTTTATGGGCCAGGAAACCGGCATCAACGCCGTACTGGCCGAGCCCAACGGGACGCTCTGGGCCGGCACCGTGGCGGGCCTGATGCGCTACACGCCCGCCGGGGCCCGCCCCAACCGCGTGGCGCCCTACCCGCGCCTCACGGGCCTGCGCCTGTTCCGGCGCGACACGGCCCTGCGGCCCGGCGCCAGCCTGCCCCATTTCCTCAATCACCTCACCTTCGACTACAGCGCCAATAGCCTCACCAACCCCGGCCGCGTGCGCTATCAGTACCGCCTGCGGGGATTTGACGACGACTGGACCCGGCCCCTGGCCGCCCGCTCGGCTGCCTATACCAACCTCCCCCCCGGCGACTACCGCTTCGAGCTGCGCGCCGCCAACGAGGCCGGCGTGTGGAGCCCCGTGGCGGCCACGTATTCGTTCAGCATCCGGCCGCCGTGGTGGCGCACGTGGTGGGCCTATGCGCTGTACGCCCTGGGCTTTGGCCTGACCATTTATTGGGTGCGGGCCTACACGCGCCGCCGCGAGCGGGAGCGGGCCGACCGCCAACTGGAACGCCAGGCCCTGGAGCACCTGCAGGAGATGGACCGGGTGAAAAACGATTTCTTTACCGACATCAGCCACGAGTTCCGCACGCCGCTCACCCTCATTCTGGGGCCCGCCGAAACCCTGGCCGCCGAAGCGCCCGACCTCACCACTCGCCACATGGGCAACCTGGTGCTGCGCAACGCCCGCAAGCTGCTGACCCTCATCAACCAGGTGCTTGATTTGAGTAAGCTCGAAGCCGGCGCCCTCCGCCTGCAGCCCACGCCCGGCGATGCCGCTGCTGCCGTACGGCACTTAGTGGCCTCGTTTGACTCTCTGGCCGAAAGCCGCCGCATTGCCCTGCATTGCGAAGCCCCAGCCACGGCCGTACCGCTGGTGTTCGACGCCGCCAAGCTGGAAGAAATAGTGACCAACCTGCTGGCCAACGCGCTGCGGTTCACGCCCGCGGGCGGCACCGTCACCGTCAGCGTGGCCGAGCTGCCGGCCACGGCCGCCGCGCCGGCGGGCCGTGTCACGATTGCCGTGCGCGACACCGGCCCCGGCATTGCCGCCGCCGACCTGCCGTTTCTGTTCGACCGGTACTACCAGGCCCACAGCGTGCCCGGCAAGCCGCGCACCGGCACGGGCATCGGGCTGGCGCTGGTGCGCGAGCTCACGGTGCTGCACGGCGGCACCGTGGCCGTGGCCAGCGAACCGGGGGTGGGCGCTACGTTCACGGTGGAGCTGCCGCGCGGGCTGCGCTCGGTTGCCGAAACACCGCCGCCATCTGCCGCCCCCGCGCCCGCGACGCCGGCGGCTGGGGCCGAGGACGATGCAAGCCCGGCCGAATTGGCACTGCCCCATGCGCCGCTGGTGCTCATCATCGAAGACAACGAGGAGGTGCGCAGCTTTGTGCACGACGCGCTGGCCCCGGACGGCTACCGCCTGCTGCTGGCCGCCGACGGCACTTCTGGTCTGGACCGGGCCCGGACCGAAGTGCCCGACGTGGTGGTGAGCGACGTGATGATGCCCGGCCTGGACGGCTACCAGGTGTGCGCCGCTCTCAAAACCGACCCCGCCACCAGCCACATTCCCGTCATCCTGCTCACCGCCAAATCGGGCCCCGCCGACAAGCTCGAAGGCCTCGAAACCGGAGCCGACAGCTTCCTGGCCAAGCCTTTTAACCCGCGCGAGCTACGGGCGCAGGTGCGCAACCTGCTGGTGCTGGGCCAGCGCGTGCGCGCCCGCTTCGGGGCCGAACATGCCCCGCCGGCCCTGGCCGATGGCGAGCCGGCCAGCCGCCTGGCGGCCCACGCCGAAGCCGTGGCCGGCCTGCCTTCTCTTGACCAGGAATTTCTCCGGCGCGTCAACGAGTCGGTGCTCGCGCACCTGAGCGACGAAACCTTTGGCGTTGATGAACTCGGGGCCGACATCGGCATGAGCCGCACCCAGGTGCACCGCAAGCTGAAGGCCCTCACCGGACAGTCGCCGGGCGAGTGCATTCGGAGCGCGCGCCTCTACCGGGCCCTGGCCCTGCTGCAGGCCCAGGTGGGCACGGTGGCCGAAGTGGCGTACCAGGTTGGCTTTGGGAGTCCGGCGGCGTTTTCCACGGCGTTTTCGCGGCAGTTTGGCTACCCGCCCAGCGCCACGGTGCGCCACCACAAAGCCGGCCGCAGCGAAGCCTGACTCCCACCGCCCGCATGGCCAGAGTGCAACCCTTTGCCGGCCGGAGCGCGCAACCGCTACGGGTAAATGCGCGGTGAGGTGGCGCGCCCAAGGTCGCTTTGCTACAAACGCCAATGCATTTGCAACCGACGCGAAAGCCGCGCAACAAGCAAAAACGCATTGGCAACGGGAACGAATTGCAGAACGGAACGCAGGCAGTTGTTTTGGCTATCTGCCATCGCCCCGATTTCCTGTCTGCCACGCTTCATGAAAAAATGCTACCCGCAACCCTGCCCTGCCCGCCTCAAGTCCCGGGGCGGGCCGCGGGTATCGCCCCGTTGTTCTGCCCAGCCTGCCGCCCTCTTCGTCCACGTCATCTTCAACGGTTTGATAGTATGGTCACGAACTTGCCCGCGCGCCGCTTGGAGCCCGCCGATTTGAGTTGGGCCACGGCCTTTCTGGAGTCGGCCTGCGCCGAGAACCCTGTACTGAACTACTGCTGCACCGGCCCGGATGCCAATGAGCAGCGCCTCTGGCTGCTGGAACAGGTGCTGCGCTTCGGCCTGCGCTACGGCCGCGTGTACACCAACGCCGAAGGCAACGCCCTGGCCGTGTGGATTGGGCCCGAACATCCGGCGGCTACGCTGCGGCGCTTCCTGCGCACCGCCCTGCTGCCGGCCGCGCTCTGGCGCTTGGAATGGGCCGGATTTCAGCGGCTGCGGCATTTCTTGGTGGCCACCACGTGGCTGCGGCGCCACAGTTTCACGGCTCGTCAGCAACACTACCTGTTGGCCCTGGCCGTGCGCCCCGCCGACCGGGGCCGGGGCTTGGGCCAGCGCCTGCTGCGCGTGACGCTGGCCGCCATGCAGGCCGCCCACAGGCCCTGCTATCTCGACACGCAGCAACCCACGCTGTTGGGCTTTTTTCAACGGCTCGGGTTTCGGCTGATGGGGGAGTGCGCCACCGGCCAGACTCCCGACGCCCCCATCAACTGGGGCCTGGTGCGCGAAGGCCACGCCTGAAATCTCTCTGCACATCCCACGCCGCTGCTACCATTCACACCTGGAACATTCTTCACGCTATTCTCACCACGCACTCATGGAACCTCACGTACCTCATCTGCAATTAGTTTTCCTGTCGTCCACCGTTACGTCGGCCTGGTCCACCGGGTGGTCTTTCACCGCCACCACGACCCCGGAGCCGCGTCCAGCTGCCGCCAACGTCATTCCCGCGCGCATGCGGCTGGCCGTAATCACTGCGTAGCAAACGGTTGTCGTCCGGCACACCCACTCACTACAACTTAGCGGAACTGGCTGCGCTGAATGTCTGCTGGCTAAGGTGTTCTAAATGCTGTCCATTCATGCTGCCACTGCTACCCGCTGCATCTCGAATGACCTGATGTAACGGGTTGGAGTCTGTGCTCTGGCGTTATTGGCGGCACTAGCCGCGGTTTGCACGTGCTCAGCCTGTTGCCCAATAGCCGCGGTAGCACGTGGGTGGCACGCTGGGCGAAGGCGTCCGCCGCTACAGCCGCTGGGAAACCTATGGCGGCACCGTGGAAGTAAGCAGTAGCCTCAGCCAGGGCGCTTGCTGTGTGGTGTGCCTGCTCAAGGTCGTGCTAGCGGCTGAAGCAGCAGGGCCAGCAAAGCAATGGCTAGCACCCCAGTTGCGCTTGCTGACCCGGTGCTGCTCAATGCTCCGCCCTGCGCATTTGCTGCGATAGGCTGCAGACAAACCTGACTCAAAATCGGGCTCATCGCTAAGCTTTAAATGCCTGAGCTAACGCACTGCTCATTTACAAGTGCACAAAAAAGCCATTACTGATTCAGTAATGGCTTTTTTGTGTCTAAGCGAATTTGTTAAATCCGAGAAAGCTGATAGTTAAGCTTTCTTCTTCTCCAGCACTTCGTCAATCAGGCCGTATTCTTTGGCCTCGTCGGCGCGCATCCAGTAGTCGCGGTCCGAGTTGTCGTGAATTTCCTGGTAGGTTTTGCCGGTGTGCTGCGCCAGAATGTCATACAGTTCTTTCTTCAGCTTCAGGATTTCACGGGCCGTGATTTCGATGTCCGACGATTGACCCTGCGCACCACCCGAGGGCTGGTGAATCATCACGCGGGCGTGGGGGAGGGCCGAGCGTTTGTTAGCGGCACCGCCTGCCAGCAACACGGCGCCCATCGAAGCGGCCAAACCCGTGCAAATCGTGGCCACATCGGGGTTCACGTACTGCATGGTGTCGTAGATGCCGAGGCCGGCGTACACCGAGCCACCGGGCGAGTTGATGTAGAGCAGAATGTCTTTCTTGGCATCGGCCGACTCCAGGAACAGCATTTGGGCCGTCAGGATGTTGGCGATGTAGTCGTCCACGGCCGTGCCCAAGAACACAATCCGGTCCATGATGAGGCGCGAAAACACGTCGATTTCGGCAAAGCGCGTGGGGCGCTCCTCAATTACCGAGCGGGTCATGCCCGTGGGCAGGATAAGGCCGCCGCGGGTCTGGCCTTCCACGTGTTGGATGTACTGGTCAACACCCAGCCCGCTGAGGCCCTGGTGCTTAACGGCAAACTTGCGAAACTCTTGTTTATTCAGCATTTGAAGGAATTGAGGCGCCCGCCGAAGCTGGCACGGGTGAGGTTAGAAAGACGAGCGAAGTAAAGGAATGTTGTCGGAACCCCAACAAAAAAGCCCCTACGTCTCCGTAAGAGCTTTTTGAAAAAGCGGGCCGCGCAGGGTTTAGCTGTGCAGGGTCCGGAATTCTTCGGCCGTTACGGGCTTGTCCGTAACAACAACTTTGCCGCGCAGGTTTTCGAGCACTTTCTCTGCCAGAATGGCCTCGTACTCGTTCACGAAGTTCTTGCCGTTCTCCTGCTTCAGGTACTGGTCGGCGTAGCTGCGCATCGATTCGCGCATCTCGTCGGGCATGTTCGGCATGTTGAACTGGCCCATGATTTTGTCGAGGGTGCGGTTCACGATTTCGTCGTTGCTCACCTTCAGGCCGGCTTCTTCCACCACCTTGTTGCGAATCATGCTCCACTTCAGCTCCTTCTCGTAGTCGGTGTAGTGCTGCTCCACCAGTTCGGGCGTCAGTTTGCCCTCGTTGGCGCGCACCAGCCACTTCTTGAAGAACTCCGTGGGGATTTTGATGTCCACGGTGTTCACCAGCTGCTCCACGATGCTGTTGTTCAGGGCGCCTTCGGCCTCGCGGTCGTAGTTCGACTGAATGGTTTCGCGCACTTTGGCGTCGAACTCTTCCTGGCTCGAAACAGCCTCCGGGCCAAATACTTTGTCGAACAGCTCCTGGTTGAATTCCGGAGCCGCCGTGCGGTTCACCTTCTCCACGTTGAACGCGTAGTCGCCGGTGGCGTCCGTGGCCTCGGTCTTGCTCAGGCCCGAGAAGTTCGAAATCGAAGCCGCGTCGTTGTTGAAGGCCTTTTGCAGGTCGAACGTAATCACGTCGCCGCCTTTCTTGCCAATGAATTGCACCTGCTGGTCGGCGGCCACTTTGTTGATGGGCAGCAGCACGGTGCGGCCGTCGCCTTCCTCGTCGGCCTTCTTCAGCTTGCCGAAGAGGTAGTCGCCGGCTTCCGAAACCTCGGGGTTGGTGGTTTCGCCGTACTGTCGGGCAATCTGCTCGTTGGTCTGGGCCAGCGTGTCGTCGTCGATGGTCACCTTGTGCAGCTCGGCGGTCAGGCTTTCGGGCAGGGTGAAGTCGGGCAGCAGGCCCAGCTCAAACTGGAAATCGAAGTCTTTGTCGGTGTCGAAATCCACGTTGCTGGCCACGGGCAGGGGCTCGCCCAGCAGCTTGATGTTGTTCTCCTTAATATAGGAGTCCACGGCCTTGCCCAGCATTTTGTTGATTTCCTCGGCCAGAATGCCTTTCCCGTACATTTTGCGCACCATGCCCACGGGCACCATGCCGGGGCGGAAGCCCTTCACCTGGGCGCGCTTGGTGTACTCCTTGATTTGCTTGTCGACGGTGGGCGCGTAGTCGGCTTCGGTCAGGTGCACGGTCAGCAGCCCGGTCAGCTGCTCGTCGTTCTTGTCGAGGGTAATGTTCAAAACAGGGGAGCCGGCTTCCGCTGGCCAGGTTGAGTGGTTGAAAAAAAAGCCTCCAGCCTATGCGACTGAAGGCCGTATCAGAAAAAAGTGCGGATAGAGGGACTCGAACCCACACGCCTTGCGGCACCAGATCCTAAGTCTGGCACGTCTACCAATTTCGCCATATCCGCATATGGTGCCGCACGCCGACTGCTACGGGCCCGCAAAGGTACTCGGGAAAATCCTTGTGCGCAAAGCGCGGGTATAAGTAGGCCGTGGTGTCTTGTGAAGCCACCTTTTCTGCGCGTGCGTTGTTACTTTACCTATTATGCCTCCCGTTATCTCTCCCGAAGCTGAGCGCCAGGAAATCCTGCGCCATTACCGCCGCCTGCTGCGCACGGCCAAGCCGTACCTGAAGGACGGCGACCCAAAGCTGATTAAAAAGGCGTTTAATCAGAGCCTTGAGGCGCATAAGGAAATGCGTCGCAAGTCCGGCGAGCCATATATTCTGCACCCGCTGGCGGTGGCCCAGATTGCGGTGGAGGAAATTGGATTGGGAACCACGAGCATTGTGGCGGCGCTGCTGCACGACGTGGTGGAGGACACGCCCACGGAAATTTCGGACATCGAGCGCGAGTTTGGCACCAAGGTGGCCCGGATTATTGATGGGCTCACGAAGATTTCGGGCGTGTTTGAGTACGGCACGAGCGAGCAGGCCGAGAACTTCCGCAAGATGCTGCTCACGCTGAGCGAGGACGTGCGCGTGATTCTCATCAAGATTGCCGACCGCCTGCACAACATGCGGACGCTGGACTCGATGCCGCGCCACAAGCAGCTGAAAATTGCCTCGGAAACATTGTATCTGTACGCGCCGCTGGCGCACCGGCTGGGACTCTATACTATAAAGAGTGAGCTGGAGGATTTATATCTCAAGTTCACGGATACGGAGACGTACAACGACATCAAGTCGAAGGTGCGGCAGAGCCAGGCGGCGCGCAACCGCTTCATTAAGGAGTTTGTGCAGCCGATTGATGATGAACTGAAGGCGCAGGGCTTTGAGTATGAAATCAAGGGGCGCCCGAAAAGCATCTATTCCATCCTGAAGAAGATGAAGAAGCAGAACATCACCTTCGATGAGGTGTATGACCTGTTTGCCATTCGGGTGATTCTGGACGTGCCGCCGGAGCAGGAAAAAGCGGCTTGCTGGCAGGTATATTCTATTGTGACGGATTTCTACCAGCCCAATCCCGACCGCCTGCGCGACTGGGTTTCGACGCCGAAAGCCAACGGCTACGAGAGCCTGCACACCACCGTCATGTCGCGCGCGGGCCAATGGGTGGAGGTGCAAATACGCTCGCGCCGTATGGATGACATTGCCGAAAAGGGCTACGCCGCGCACTGGAAATACAAGGACACGGGCAGCATTCAGCCCGAAAGCTCGCTGGAAGGCTGGGTGAACAAAGTGCGCGAGATGTTGGAATCGAATAACTCGAGCGCGCTGGAATTCATGGATGAGTTCCGGCAGAACCTGTTCGTGAAGGAAGTATATGCCTTCACGCCCAAGGGCAAGCTGGTTATTCTGCCGGATAAGGCCACGGCGCTGGATTTTGCCTTCGACATCCACTCCCAAATCGGCCTGCACTGCCTCGGCGCCAAGGTGAACCAGAAGCTGGAGCCGCTGAGCTACCAGCTGCACAACGGCGACCAAGTCGAAATCTTGACTTCGCACAAGCAGCGGCCCACGCCGGAATGGCTCAACTACGTCATCACGACCAAGGCCCGCTCCAAAATCAAGGATTTTCTGCGCGACGACAAGCGCGCCAAAGCCGAAGATGGCCGTTTCCTGCTCGAAAAACGGATGGAAAACATCGGCGTGCCTTTCACGCAGGAAAACTTCAATCGTTTGTTGGCTTATTTCAACGTGGCCACGGCGCAGGAATTCTACTACCGCCTCGCCATCGGCCAGGTCGACGGCCGCACCATTCGGGAATCGTTGTTCACTTCGGACAAGCCGGTTCCTTCCGTGCTCGAACCTAAAACTTTCGACAACGAGGTCCAGAAAATTCGCGGCGTGCGGCCCGACATGCTGGTAGTAGGGGAGCACACCGACAAGTTCAATTACAGCATTGCGCGCTGCTGCAATCCCATTCCCGGCGACGACGTGTTCGGCTTCGAAACCGACCAGGGCCTCATCATTCACCGCACCAGCTGCCCGCGCGCCGTCGATTTGATGTCGAACTACGGCAACCGCATCGTGCGCGCCAAGTGGACCGACCAACTGGAACTGGCTTTCCTGGCCGGTATCCGCCTCAAAGGTTCCGACCGCGTGGGCCTCGTCAACGACGTGACGCGCATTATCAGCACCAGTCTCAAGGTTAACATGCGCTCCATCACCATCAACGCCGACGACGGCATTTTCGAGGGCCAGATTATGGTGTTCGTCAACGACACCGACCACCTCAACAAGCTCATTCAGCGCCTGCGCAAGGTCAACGGCGTGCTGCAGGTTGAGCGATTCGATTCGCAGCACGCATGAGTTCGGCCGCACCCATCGTTTGCCACGGCACCGGCGTCAACGAGCGCACCCAATGCGCTCATTGGCATTCGGAGCGCGACATCATTGCCATTAAGTTCAAGTGCTGCGATGAATTCTACGCCTGCTTCGACTGCCACCTCGAAACTGCGGGCCATGCCCTCGCGGTATGGCCCGCCGCTGAGTTTCAGGCCGAGGCCATCTACTGCGGCAATTGCAAAAACACCCTCAGCATCGAACGTTACCTAAGCTGTGGCAACCGCTGTCCGCACTGCCAAGCTGCCTTCAATCCCGGTTGCGCCCGGCATTATCCGCTTTATTTTGAGCCGGTAGAACCTAAAACCCTCCTTGGCGCTTAACAAGCGTAGGTTTTTCTGCCCGTCAACTACACTCCTTATATAGTGCGCACTCCCGAAACAGTTTCGCCCCTTCCTCACGCACCCGAAACTCGGGCCGCCGAAGGGCAGGGGCCCGGCGGCTCTTCCGAAACCGGCTACGCCGCCAAGCACACGCCCAGCGCCGCCTCCGAAGCCACGCTCAACACCGACAAGCTCGACGAAGTCCGCAAGCTCTTTACGGCCCACCTCGAAAACAAAGGCCTGCGCAAAACCGGCGAGCGCTACGCCATACTAGAAGAAATCTATGCCCGCTCCGGCCACTTCGACGTCGATGAGCTCTACGCCGGCATGAAGGAGCGCGGCCTGCAAGTGAGCCGTGCCACCGTTTACAATACCTTAGATTTGCTCGTCGAGCAAGGCCTTGTCAGCAAGCACCAGTTCGGCCGCAACCTGGCCCAGTATGAAAAGAGCTATGGCTACCGCCAGCACGACCACGTCATCTGCACCGAATGCCATAAAGTGGTGGAATTCTGCGACCCACGCATTCACGGTATCCAGACGATGGTCGGCGAGCTTCTGAACTTCCATATCTTGCACCATTCTTTAAATCTTTACGGCATCTGCGGCGACTGTCGCGCCCAGGCCGCCGCCCGTTCTTCCGCATCCGCTCCATCCGCATGACCACCACCAGCTCCGTTCAAAACGGCATCCTGTTCGTTCGCCTCACCGGCGACCTTATTGGCAGCCCCGATACCGACCAACTCCTGCAGTCCGTCAACACCCACCTCGGCGAAGAGCTCAACCAATGTGCCGTCGACCTTTCCGAAATCCGCTACATCAATAGTACGGGCATCGGCGTCCTCGTTTCGCTCCTCACCAAGTTCCGCAGCCGCGGCGGCGAAATGGTCCTCATCAACCCCGCCGACCACCCCAAGAAAATGCTGGCAATCACGAAGCTGAACAACATCTTCACCGTTTCGCCCGACGAAGCCACCGCCCGCCAACTCCTAACCCCGGCCGCCAATTAGGCGGCCATTTTTTTGCTTAATCGGTTCGAAAATGTCATTCTGAATGCCGCGAAAGACTTTCTGACAGCCGAGCAGTTTGCCGTAAATCAACTCCAATAACCCCCTTTTTAATAATAGACTTCCCAAGGCGCCGCCGTTCCATCTGGCTTTCCCTGTTCCAAGGCGAAATGGCCTGGAGGGGAGGCGCCCGTCAGAAGTCGAAACCCAGAACACATGCCAGTAGACGTATTAGTAGGCCTCCAGTGGGGCGATGAAGGCAAAGGCAAAATCGTAGACGTGCTTGCGCCCACCTACGACGCCGTTGCACGCTTTCAAGGCGGCCCCAACGCCGGTCACACCCTGTATTTCGACGGCGTCAAGCACGTCCTGCACCAAGTGCCCAGCGGCATTTTCCATCCGCACATCATCAACGTCGTCGGCAACGGCGTCGTGCTCGACCCGGTCGTCTTCCGCCAGGAGCTTCAAAAACTCACCGACCGCGGCATCGAATGGTCCAAAAACCTTTACATCTCCAAAAAGGCCCAACTCATTCTCCCCTCGCACCGCGCCCTCGACCGCATCAGCGAAGAAGCCCGCGGCAACACCAAAATCGGCAGCACCCTCAAAGGCATCGGCCCAACGTATTCCGACAAAATTGGCCGCGTGGGTCTACGCGTCAGTCACATTCTCCTGCCCGATTTTGAGCAGCGTTATAAAGAGGCCGTCGCCCAGCACGCCGCCATTGCCGCTCATCACAACAAGCAACTCGAAATCGAAGCCCTCGAAGACGACTTCTTCTCTGCCGTCGAATTCCTGCGCACCCTCCAGCTCACCGATACCGAATACCTGCTCAACGACCTCCTCACCCAAGGCAAGCGCATCCTCGCCGAAGGCGCCCAAGGCTCCTTATTGGATATCGACTTCGGTTCTTATCCTTACGTCACCTCTTCCAGTACCATTGCCGCCGGTGCCTGCACCGGCCTAGGCATCGCCCCGCGTCATATTGACAAGGTGTACGGCATCACCAAAGCCTATTGCACCCGCGTCGGCAGCGGTCCATTCCCCACCGAACTCCACGACGAAGTCGGTGAGCAAATCCGCCAGGCCGGCCGCGAATTCGGCTCCACCACCGGGCGCCCCCGCCGCACCGGCTGGATAGACCTGCCCGCCCTCCGCTACGCCATCATGCTCAATGGCGTCACCGAACTTCATCTCATGAAAGCCGACGTCCTCGATGCCTTCGCCGAAATCCAGGCTTGCACCCACTACCGCACCGCCACCGGCGAAAGCACCCCCCAGCTTCCCGACCCCGGCGAGCTCACCACCATCACCCCCGAGTACCAAACCCTCCCCGGCTGGAACACCGACCTCACCCAAATCACCGACGCCACCCAACTCCCCGCCAACCTCACCGCCTACTTAGAATTCCTTGAGAAGGAACTCCAGGTCCCCATCAGCATCATTAGCGTCGGCCCCGACCGCATTAGCACCCTCCATCGCTAACCAGCGAAGGCCTAACCCGAATATTAAGAACGTCAGACCAAGCACAAGAAAGACAACACTACTGAACAAAGCCCTAAGGTCATCGCCGCTCAAATAACCTCGGCAAGTCGACGGTTCTTCCACGTTCCTTTAGTCCCGCATCCCTTTCCAGCTTAAACCTGGCAAGGGAGGCGGGGCTTTTTTTAGCGAAATAGCTCAATTGGATACCTCACAGACACACTCCCGCCTCAAAATCACAAGGCACAAACAATAGGGTAGGGAGGGGTAAAGTCACTTTCCTTCACCGACGCCCCAGTATCCATGAGTGCCTTCATATAACTGTTCTGGCTCCGCCCTATAAGCACTCACGACGCCGCAATCCGCATTTAACCCAAGTTTAGAATCAGCTTCAAACCGCCATTCTAGCTCATCAGTCTAGCAGCAAATCATTTTTTTGCCGCATCAATCAATTACTTACAACTTCAAACCAACTATTTCGTTTAAGTGCCCTTGTCACTCCAGAAAGTCCCTCTACCTTTGCAGTCCCGAAACGTCAAACGGACCAACGGAAACGCCGGAGCATCTGCCCGAGCAACAAATTGAAGGGTAAGGAACGCCTGCGGAAAGAAGTTTGTCTTCCCCACCGTAGTCATTCGCAAGACTTGAAATTTATTTCTCAAATGGCTTGCATTAGCGAAAAAAGCCACCGTACCTTTGCAGCCCGCTTCAACCGGAGGTAGTCAGAGATTGAAAATCGAAACGAGAATAATTAAAAAATTTTCGTCGTAAGATTGGAAAGTCGCAAAAAAGCCTTACCTTTGCACTCCCAAAACGACAAGAGTTTGTAAGAGTCGACCCTAACAGACTGACATACAAATTAAAAGCCGCTTTAATTGAAAGCGGTTAAGTAGCAAGACTGGTTGAAAAACCTTAAATTTTTTGATTAGTAGTTGCCAAATTAAAATAAAGCTTTATCTTTGCAATCCCAAAACGGATTAAGATTTATAAAGAAAAAGCCTGGGTTGAATTAGGACCCGCACTGACGCTTCAAATGGAAGCATCATACGTTCTTTGAATGACGGAAACAGACAAATAGTAAGTGTTGTACTTGTTGCTTCTTCTTCGGAAAAAGGACTGTGCAACAAACCAAGCGAAACAAATTTGACCATAACGTCAAAATGTGAGCAAGGTCAGCACTCGACATCAGCCCGGGTTCGCCTGGGTGTAGACATTTTTACAATGGAGAGTTTGATCTTGGCTCAGGATGAAC
>NZ_JACXAC010000005.1 GCF_014699055.1 Hymenobacter armeniacus | reverse complement strand
AGAAGTGTATAAGAGACAGGCCCAGGGCCGGTGTGGGGTTGTCGGCGTCGCCGGGGCCGGGGCTGGTCATTTGCTCGGGCGGGCGGGGGCCACCGGGGGCGGCACCGGCCGGGCGGCGCCCGTCGCGGGGCGCGCGGCCTTCGCGGGGCTCACGCGGCGGACGTGCCTCACGGCCTTCGCGGGGCTCGGCGCCGGGTTCGCGGCCGGCGCGGGGCTCCTTGGGTTCGCGGGGCTCGCGTGCGGGGCGGGCTTCGGCGCCTTCGTTTTGGGCGGCGCCTTCGCGGGCTTCAGGCTTGCCTTTTTTGCGCTTCGAACGCTTGCTGCTCGACTTGATTTTGTCGTCGAGGCGGTCGAGGGAGCCTTCTACGATGGCCGACACTTCGGGCTCGGGAGCTTCTTCGCGGGGCGGCAGCAGGCTTTCGATGATTTCGCCGCGCTTGTTCAGGTCCAGCAGCTCGCGCACGCGGGCCGTGTCCAGCATCACCCAGTTGTTGTCGCCCTTGAAGGCAAACCACATGCGGCGGCGGAAGATGTCGGTTTTCTGCAGGTAGGCCTCGCCCTTGCTGGTTTTCAGCGGGCGCTGCACCTGCGGAATGTCTTTAAGGGCGTCGAGGTAGGCGTCGAGCTCGTAGTTGAGGCAGCACTTGAGGCGGCCGCACTGGCCGGCCAGCTTCTGCGGGTTCAGGCTCAGGTTTTGGTAGCGGGCGGCCGTGGTGCTCACGGTTTTAAAGTCCTGCAGCCAGGTAGAGCAGCACAGCTCGCGGCCGCACACGCCGATGCCGCCGATGCGGCCGGCTTCCTGGCGCAGGGAAATCTGGCGCATCTCGACGCGCACGCGAAACTCATCGGCCAGGCGGCGGATGAGCTCGCGGAAGTCGACCCGGTCTTCGGCCGAGTAGTAGAACAGGGCGCGGGTGCGGTCGGCCTGGTATTCCACGTCGCTCAGCTTCATGCGGAGGCGCAGCTCGCCCACCACGGCGCGGGCCCGAAACATGGTGCCGTTTTCGAGGTCGCGCACGGCTTCCCAACGCTCCACGTCGTCGGGGGTGGCGATGCGCAGCACGTTGCGGATTTCCTTGGAGTCGGTCGGGATTTTCTTTTTGCGCATCTGCAGGCGCACCAGCTCGCCCTTCAGGCTCACGTGGCCCAGGTGCCAGCCGGAGCCGGCCGCCTCCACCACCACGGCGTCGCCTGTGACGAGCGGCAGGCGCAGCTCGTTGCGCATAAACTCTTTGCGGCCGCCCTTGAAGCGGATTTCCACGATATCAAAGCCCGCAAACGAATCGGGCATTTCCACGTCCTGGAGCCAGTCGAATACATTGAGGCGGGTGCAGCCGCCGGAGCTGCAGCCCCCTTTGGAGCCGCAGCCGCCGACTTTGGTGCCGCAGCCACCGCCGGAAGAACATGAAGTACAAGCCACTGGTCAGAAAATATATAGTTGAGCGGAAACGGGTTTTCCGCGAGAATTCGGTTCCTAGCAAAGATACGTATTTCGGCAAGGGCACCCCGAAAGTGCAGGGCCGGCAAGGGAAAACGGCCTTGCCACTACTAAAAATGCACTTGGACTTTGCAGGATTCAATTCTATCTTGCTTTTAGCACTTTACACATAAACGTGTAAGATTTTGGCAACTCAACCAGCGTGGTAAAATCATAAAGTGAGGATTCGGTGAATAGAAGCGGTTTTTTGCAATTATTCCATTTTTTAGAATTGAATCCCATTGACATTTACAATTATTCTGCTCTTATTTGGCCCATCCTTCAACCATTTTTCACAACTACCAACCCCGTTTACCCTATGAAACTACAAAACGTACTTTCCGCCGCTGCCATTTGCGTCGCCTCGACGTTGGCACTTTCCTCCTGCTCGAAAGAAAAAGAGCAGGCCGCTGCCACCCCCGCCGCCGTTTCGCAGGAGACGCTGAGCCAAATAAAAGCCTTGGGCTTCGGCACCCAAGACGTGCGCGCCGTTGAGGGCGGCTACGTGGTGGAGGGCGACATGCTGCTGACGCCGGAGTTGCTGGCCAGCGCCCCCGGCTACTCTACCCTGCGCGTGGGCGACGAAGAGCAATACCGCACCACCAACCTGGTGACCGGCCTGCCCCGCGTGCTGACCGTGAGCATCAGCAGCTCGTTCAACTCTTACTATGTGCAGGCCATCGACGAGGCCATCCGCCGCTACAACGCCGCCAACCTGCGGGTGCAGTTTCGCCGCGTGAGCTCGGGTGCCCAGATGCCGGTGAAATACTCGTCGAACCTCGGCACGGGTGTGCTGGGCCAGTCGGGCGGCTTCCCCAGCGGCGGCAACCCCGCCCCCGGCTTCACCCTGGTGCCCAACGTCATCAATAGCTCGAACGTGAATTACATCGCCACTATCATGGCGCACGAGATGGGCCACTGCATCGGCATGCGCCACACCGACTACTACAACCGCGCCTACAGCTGCGGTGGTAGCGCCTCTAACGAGGGTGCCAGCACGGTGGGCGCCATCCTGATTCCGGGCACGCCCTCCGCGGCCGAGCCCAACTCCTGGATGCTGGCCTGCGTGGGCAACGGCGTCAACCGCCCCTTCACCGCCAACGACCTCACCGCCCTCAACTACATCTACTAGCCCCCGGCCGGTAGCTTGTATCCAACCCATTTAATGCAAGAGCCTCGACTCTTATGAGTCGGGGCTCTTGCATTAAAAGCCATCCTATTGTCAGGTAATAAATAGCAGATTATCAAACAATTGTTGTTTATTGCTTTTGTCTTTCCACCATCCCACCACCATTTCCAACCAACGTATGAATACCAAAAACTTATTTGCTGCCGGCCTTTGCCTTGCCTCGATGCTGGCCTTTTCCTCCTGCTCGAAGGAAAAAGAGTCTACTCCCAAAGCCGAAGCTCTCTCTGCTGAGGTGCTTGGCCAAATCAAAGCCCTGGGCTTTAGTGCCGACGATGTGCGCGCCGTCGACAACGGCTACGTGGTAGAAGGCGACATGCTGCTGACGCCAGAGTTGCTGGCCAGCGCCCCCGGCTACGGCACGTTGCGCGTAGGCGACGAGGAGCAATACCGCACCACCAACCTGGTGAATGCCACCGGGGGCCGCACCCTGACCGTGAGTCTGGACAGCGGGTTCCCCGCGGCGTATGGACCGGCCATCGACGAGGCCATTGCCCGCTACAATGCCGCTAACCTGCAGCTGCATTTCACCCGCGTTTCGAGCGGCGGCGATTTGCCGGTGAAGTACTCGGCCGACCTGGGCCCGGGCGTGCTGGGCCAGTCGGGCGGCTTCCCCAGCGGCGGCAACCCCGCCCCCGGCTTCACGCTGGTGCCCAACGTCATCAACAGCACAAACACCAATTACATCGCCACCATCATGGCGCATGAAATGGGCCACTGCATCGGCATGCGCCACACCGACTACTACAACCGCCAGTATAGCTGCGGCGGGCGCAAGTCCAACGAAGGCGCCAGCACGGTGGGGGCCATCCTGATTCCGGGCACGCCTTCCGCGGCCGAGCCCAACTCCTGGATGCTGGCCTGCGTGGGCAACGGCGTCAACCGCCCCTTCACCGCCAACGACCTCACCGCCCTCAACTACATCTACTAGCCCCTCGGCCGGTAGCTTGTGCAAAAAGCCCCGACTCAGCAATGAGTCGGGGCTTTTCGTTGTTAGCCCGCTGAGGCGCATGCGGTGGACTTATTGAATAACAACCCGCAGGGTTTGCTTGGGCACGTCGTCCTGCTGCACCTGTAGCAGGTAGAGCCCGGGCTTCAGCCCCTCGGTTTCGATTACGTTAATCTGGCCAGCGGCCGTGGCCGTGCGTTGGAAACGGCCCAGCATGTCGTAGAGGCGAATGACCACAGGCGTTGCGCTGTTGGCCACCACCGTGAGCGGGGCGCCGGCCGGCACGGGGTTGGGATAAGCCTGCAGTTGGCCGGAGCCCAGCAGGTAGGCTTCTTCGGTGCCGCTGTAAAATTGCCGGCCGGCTACGTTGTCGAGGCGCACGCGGTAGAGGTAGCGCCCGGCAGCAGGCGGCCGGTCGATGAAGGAGAAACGGGCAGCGGTGAGCGGGGCGATGGTTTGCACGGCCTCAAAGCCAGCCGAGCCCATACGCTCCAGCGTGGCCGAGCGCAGCCGGAACACCGTGCCCAGCTCCACATCGAAACGAATGGACTCGTCGACCAACTGCCGGGGCAGAAACGAACGGAAATAGCACGCCGTGCCTTGGGTAGCAAAGTCGATGGTAGAACCGGGCTGCACGATGACGCCGCGCAACAGCGGCGCCACGGCATAGTAGCGCGTTTGCGCCATCTGGGCCTGGTTGAACACCAGCGCGGTATCGGCGCTCGGCTGCGCCAGGGGCACGAGCGTGGTGGCGCCCAGCCGGTATACCTGGTAGCCGGTGGCCCCGGGCACGCGGCGCCATTGCAGCAAGGTTTCCTCGGGGCAGGTGTAGCCCACTTGCACCGCCGGGGCCTGCACAATGGCAAACGTATCGGAAGTAAAATTCTGGCTGCCAACCACGAAGCGCAGTTGCGCCAGCGCGGTGGTATCGGGCACGGTCCAGGCGTAGCGGTTGGGCGCGAGCGGCACGGCGGCGCTTACGGCCCGCCACTGCGCGCGGCCCACCGGGCGGTATTCGAGGCGGCCGGTGGCGGTGGCCGGGCCGTTCCAGTACCAGAGCAGGGGGGTAGCCGCGCCCGGCCGCACATTGACGGCGCGTTGCGGGCTGCGCCATTCCAGCGCCGTCGGGCTGGTTTCGTACGCCAGGCTGAAGGCCTGCGGGCCCTGCGGCACGGCAAAGCCCCGCACGTGCAGCTCGTAGGTGCCGGCCGTGGGCACGGCGAGGGTGATTTGCTCGACGTTGTTGAGGTGGTCGGGGCGGCGGCGGGCGGGCAGGGTCAGAGAGTCGAGGCGCGGCGTGCTGCTCAGGGCCCAGGGCTGCCACCGCTGGCCGGTCGAGGTCGAGACCAGCTCCAGGTCGAGGTCGTTCACCAACGCTTTGGCGGCGTTGGCAGCGGCTTCGGGGTCGTTCCAGACCAGGGTGGCTTTGAACTGCTGGCCGGCGGGCACCGACACGATGAACACCTGCTCGGCGCCCTGGGCCACGCTGCCACTGAAAAACTGGCCGCCGCGCATGGTGGTCAGCGCGCCCAGCGCATCGGCCTGCCCGTAGCCGCTCACGAAATCGACTTCGGGCCGGCCCAGGTCGTCGGCGCTGTTCAGGAGCACGGCTTTCACGAGGGCGGCCGGGGGCAGCGCGCCGCTGTGCTGGTCGCGGTAGGCCTGCTGCAGCAGCACGCCGATGCCCGACACCAGCGCCGCCGCCTCGGAGGAGCCGCCTTCGCCGTAGGCCACCAGTTCGGGCTTGAGGCGGCCGTCGTAGGCCGGGCCGCGCGAGCTAAGGCTGGCTACCTGCCCGCTGGGGTCGGTGGCGCCCACGGTGAGGGTGTTTTTCGACATTTTGAACTGGCCCGTGACGTTGGCCACGCCCGCTAGGCCGGTGTAGGGGCCGCTGGGGCTGGCGGCCGAGCCCACGTTGCCCGATGAAAACACGTGCAGCAGCGTGGGGTACTGCCGCACCTGCCGGTCGTATTCCAGCGACTCGATGCCGTAGTAGTTTTCGATGGCCACGCCGTAAGAATGGTTTTGCACCGACACGCCGGCCGCCGCCAGCTGGGCGCCGTCGTCGGGCAGCAGGCGCGCAAAGTCGGAGGTGGTCAGGCGCACCTGCCGGGCCACGCCGCGGCCCAATGGGCTGGAGTTGCCGGCACCGCCAATGAGCGTGGCCATGGCCGTGGCGTGGTCGGAAAAAGGGGCCGGAAACGCAGTCGGGTTAATGACCCGGCCAATAAAATCGATGTCGTTGGGGTCGAAGGGCAATTCTTTCACCGACACGGCCAGGCCCTGGCCGGCCAGCTGCGGAAAGCGCGCGTGCACAGCTGCAATGGCATTCACCGACAAGTCGGAGTTATTGAGCTGGCGCTCCTCGTGGGCCTGGCGGTCGGTTACGTCCACAAAATCGACCGGAGCGGCGGTAGCCAATTGGGAAACAGCCGCGGCGCTCAGGCCGCGCACTTCCAGGGTGCGGGGCGAGGCACCGGGCTGCGACACTTGCGCGGCGGGCAGGTGCTGCTGCACCCAGCGGCGGAAAGCGGCGGGGTCGGCCACGCGCACGCGCACGGCTTGCAGCCCCCGGGCCCCCAAGGCGGCCTGCAGGCCAGGGGCCAGCCGGGCTTGCGCGGCAGCACGCGGCGCCTGTGCCCGGAGCAACTGCGGCCCGGCCAGCAGCACGAGCAACAGCCACCCACGGCAGCGCCAAGATAAGGGAAGTGCCTTCCGGCCGGTGGTAAAATTGCTCGGGGTTTGCAGCATGGGCTTGGTAGAAAGGAGTTGCGGGGCTGGCCGTGGCCTTCTTTTCAAAGGTAAAGCCAAACCCAACAAGGCGCCGGGCGCCGAACCCGGGGGCATTGCCGCACCGCACCGGCCTTATTTGACCACCCGGATGCGGTTGTTGATATAATCGCCCACGTACACTGCCCGCTGGCGTCCACGGCCACGCCGGCGGGGCCGAATAATTTGGCGGTGGTGCCCGGGCCGTCAGCAAAGCCGGGTCCAGGATTGGCAAACCGAAGCCCGGGTTTCACAAACCTGGACTCCGGGTTTCGCAATCCTGGACCCGGGTCTACCAATCATAAGCTCCCATTCCCAAACGGCCCGGCCACGCCCGTCGGCGGCGCCCGCGGGCCGCTATTTGATGGCCCGAATGCGGTTGGTGGGCGGTTCGGCCACGTAGAGGGTGCCCGCCGCCGTGATGGCGATGCCGGTGGGGGTGTTAAACGAGGCATTCGTCCCCGTGCCGTCGGTGCTGCCGACGGTGCCGGAGCCGGCCAGCGTCGTCGTTACCCCCGCTGGGGTGACGCGGCGGATGCGGTGGTTGAGCTGGTCGGCCACATACACGGTGCCCCCCGCATCGACGGCCATCCCCGAAGGCGAATTGAAGCTGGCGGCCGCGCCCGTGCCGTCGGCAAACGTCGCCGCGCCCGAGCCCGCCAACGTGCTGACCACGCCGGCCGCGGTGATGCGGCGGATGCGGTGGTTGCCTTGGTCGGCCACGTACACCGTGCCGAGGGCATCGACGGCCACGCCCGCCGGGGCGTTAAAGCTGGCGGCCGCGCCCACGCCGTCGGCCGCGCCGGCCGTGCCCGAGCCGGCCAGCGTGGTCACCACGCCCGCCGGGGTGATTTTGCGGATGCGGTTATTGCCCTTATCGGCCACGTACAGGGCCCCGGTGAGGTCCACAGCGATGCCCGTCGGCAAGTTGAAGCCGGCAGCCGGTCCCGTGCCGTCGGCCGAGCCGGCCGTGGTCGAGCCGGCCAGCGTCGTGGTCACGCCCGCGGCCGTGACCTTGCGGATGCAATTATTGGCCTGGTCGGCCACGTACACGGTGCCGTTGGCGTCAACGGCCACGCCGGTGGGGGTGTTGAATTTAGCGGCCACGCCCGTGCCGTCGGCGTAGCCGGCCGTGACTGCACCGGCCAGCACCGTGCCCGGCCCGGAAACCGGAAACTGCACGAGGATGTGGTAGTTCACATCGGACGCGTACACGGTGCCGGTCTCGCCGACGGCCACTCCGGTGGGGCGCGGAAGCGTCGAGGAGTTGAACGTGCTCACCACGCCCCCGTTGGGCGGCGCCGTCGAGCCGTTGGCGTCGGGGATGCGGCCGTCGGTCAGGTTGCGCCAGGTCAGGCCCGCGTACACGTAAAGGCCCACGGAACCGTCGGTTTGGTACACGAGCAGGCCCTGGGCCGGATTGGCAATGGCCTGGCGTTGGGCCGCGCTCATGCGGGGCGGCAGCAGGCCCTGCGTGGTGGTGCGCATGTCGAGCACGGCGGAGGCATCGGGCGTGGTGGTGCCAATGCCCACGCTTTGGGCCCGGCTTGCAAGAGGGAAGGCCAGCAACAAGCCCCAGAGCAAGGTTTTCATAGGAAGTAACGTGACAAGTGAACCTATTTTCGGAATAAAGTTAAATATATAGTTTATTATATGCAATAAGCATTAAGTCTGCCTATCACTGAATAAAAACGCCCCGACCGGCAAGGTCGGGGCGTTTGCTGAGCCGTTAGGCCCGGGACTTTCAGTAACGCGGTTTACTACATCCCCGGCTTCAGCACCACTTTGGTGCAGTTGTCCTTTTTGTGACGAAAGATGTCATAGCCGTGGGGGGCTTGCGAAAGCGGCAGGCGGTGCGAAATGATGTCGTCGAGCCGCACGTCGCCATCCGACACGTGCTTCAGCAGCTTGTCGATATGCTTATGGGCGGGCGCCTGGCCGGCCTGGATGATGATGCCCTTGTCGAAAATCTGGTGGATGGGGAAGTTGTCGAAGGGCGAGGAATACACGCCCAGGATGGACACAAACCCACCCCGGCGCACGGCGCTGAAGCAGGCCAGCATCACCTTGTCGGAGCCTTTTTCGAGGTTGATGACGGCCTTGGCGCGGTCGCCGAGGCTGCGGTCGGGCTCAAAGCCCACGGCTTCCACCACCACATCGGCACCGTAGCCGCGGGTCTTGCTGCGGATTTCGTCCACCACCTGGTCGTGGCTTTCCCAGAGGATGCCTTCGGCGCGGGCGGCTTTGGCGGCCAGGTTGAGGCGGTACTGCTGGGTGTCCACAATCATGACGCGCGAGGCGCCGCGCAGCCAGGCCGACTTGGCGGCCATGATGCCCACCGGGCCGGCGCCGAAGATGGCCACCGTTTCGCCGCCCTTCACGTTGGCCCAGTCGATGCCGGAATAGCCCGTGGGGAAGATGTCGGTGAGGAAGAGCACCTGCTCGTCGGTCAGGTTGTCAGGCACTTTGCGGGGGCCGTAGTCGGCGTAGGGCACGCGGGCGTACTCGGCCTGGCCGCCGTCGTAGCCGCCGTACAAATCCGTGTAGCCAAACAAGGCGCCGCCTTTTTCGGTCATCAGGCCGCCTTCGGGGCCGTAGTGCTCGGGGTTGGAGTTTTCGCAGTGGCCGGGCAGGTCGTGGTCGCAAAACAGGCAGTGGCCGCAGGCAATGGGAAACGGCACCACCACCCGGTCGCCGCGCTTGAGGTTTTTGACGCCTTTGCCCACTTCCTCCACAATGCCCATGAACTCGTGGCCCAAGGTCATGGGCCGGGGCTGCGGAATGCTGCCGTTGTAGATGTGCAGGTCGGACCCGCAAATGGCCGTGCTGGTGACGCGGATGATGGCATCGCGTGAGTCCTGAATTTCGGGGTCGTCAACGTTGTCGACCCGCACGTCGCGGGCACCGTGAATGCGTAGAGCTTTCATGAAAAGGGAATTGGAAGTGGAAAGGAAGAACTCCTGTTCCTAACGGGCCTGTTTCGGCCGGGTTACCGATGCCCGCCCTCCCTTACCAACAAACTCGACCGTAGAGCCGGTCAGTTCAGCTGATACACTGCCACTCCCGCCGCCGTGAAAATATAGGCGTACGTTTCGCCCACCAGCACCTGGCGCACGGCCGCCGGGTCGAGGCCGGCGGGCAGGGCCACGCGCCGCTCGGCCAGGGTGTAGAGGTTGAAAAAATGCAGGGCTCCGGCGTCGAGGTAATACAGCTCATCGCCCCGAAAGCCTATCATGCTCAGCCCGGTGAAGGGCAGCTTCTTCTTGTAGCTCCCGAAATTATCGAACACGTAGATGCCCGTGCTGCGGTCCACGAGGTAGAGGTTGTTCTGGTACTGGCGCAGGAAGCGGAAGTCGGGCCGCGAGCGGCCAATCAGCAAATCGAGCGGGGTGTTTTGGAGCAAACGCTGGGTGTTGGGGTCGAACTGGCGCAGCACGAGGTTGCTTTCGTCGAGCAGCCAGATGCGGTTGTCGGGCGCCAGGGTGGCCGCCCGGATGGTGCCGTCCACGTAATCGGCCAGCCGCACTTCGGAAATAGGCGCCAGGAAACGGTCGAGCAAGACGAGTTGCTGCCGGTCGTCGTTGAAGACGAGGGTGGTGGTCACGTTCCAGGCCTCGACCTGGGCGGCGTGGCCGGGCTGGGCCGGGGCGTAGGTGGTCAGCGGCAGGCCTTCAGGCCCGAACTGGCGCAGGTTGTTGTCGGCATCGGCCACGTAGAGGGCGCCGCGCCGGTCGAGCGAAG
Organism: Hymenobacter armeniacus; assembly: GCF_014699055.1. Taxonomy (GTDB): domain Bacteria; phylum Bacteroidota; class Bacteroidia; order Cytophagales; family Hymenobacteraceae; genus Hymenobacter; species Hymenobacter armeniacus. The sequence continues at coordinate 652,894 of NZ_JACXAC010000005.1, read as the reverse complement.
CCGCACCGGGGTTGGGCAGCTTGATGTCGCGAAGGAGTTTCCACGGCGCGGCAGTGAGGGCGGCCCCGGCAGCCGACGGCGCGGGGGCCGGCTGCACCGGGGAGACCACCTGTTTGGAAGCCGGGGCCGTGGAAGCGGCGGAAGGAACGGTGACTTGGGCGCGGGCTGGGTTCAGCGCCAAAAGCCCAGAACCAAGTGCCAGGAGTTGAACGGCGCGCATGCGCCAAAGCGCGCTATTGCTCAAAATGCCGCAGGGCCAATGCATTACCGTCATACACGCCATAGCTGCAATAATTGACCCATTCGCCCAGGTTGATGTAGCGGCTGCCCGCGGCCACTTCCACATCGAGCGGCAGGTGCCGGTGCCCGAACACGTAGTAGTCGTGGTGAGAACGGGTTTCGACCTCGCGGCAGTATTGCAGCAGCCATTCTTCGTCGCCGAAATACTTGGTGTCGTCCTTGCCCGCCTGCATGCGGCTGCGGCGGCTCCAGCGGTTGGCCATGCCGATGCCGAAGTTGGGGTGCAGCCGCGCAAACAGCCACTGCGCCAACGAGGAAGTGAACACCCGCTTCAGGGCCTTGTAGCTGTAGTCCTTCGGCCCCAGTCCATCGCCGTGGCCAATGTGAAACAGTTGGTTGCCAATGCGCTGCGACACTTCCCGGCGCAGCACCGGAATGCCCATTTCCTGCGTGAAGTAGCCAAACATCCACATGTCGTGGTTGCCGGTGAAAATGGTGATGGGCAGGCCGGCATCGGTCAGCTCCGCCAGCTTGCCCTGCAGCCGAATGAAGCCGCGCGGCACGGCGTGCCGATACTCAAACCAGAAATCGAACAGGTCGCCCAGCAGGTAGATGGCGGCCGCGTCGCGGGCCGCGGCGTCGAGCCAGCGCACGATGCGCTTCTCCCGCTCCAGCGATGCCGCCGCATTGGGCGCGCCCAGGTGAAAGTCGGAAGCGAAGTAGACCTTTTTGCCGGGCGGCAGGGCCAGGTCGGGCAGGGTGAGAGCTTGCTTCATGCAGACAGAAGTTCAGCGTCGTCTTCGAGCAAAAACAAGGCAATGCGGCGCGGGCCGTGGGCGCCCAGCACCAAGGTTTTTTCAATGTCCGCCGTGCGGCTGGGGCCGGTGGTGAGCGACACCATGGAGGGCGGTTGCGCGCCGTAGCGCGTCTGCATCACTTGCAGCGCATCGCCGATTTCGGCCACCACCTGGCTGGGCCGGGCCAGCACCAGGTGCTGGTCGGGATAGATGCTCAGCCGCCGTCCGCTGCCGGTGGCGCCCGACACCAGCACGCTGCCGGTGCGGGCCACCAGGGCCTCGCAGGAAGTCAGGCTTAAATCAGCGTGTTCGATAAATTCGGTTTCATCGGCCCGAAAGGCTACGCCGGCCTTGTAGAGCAGGGCCTGCAGCTCGGGCTCCCACACAAACGGGATGCCCACCTGCTGCCGCTGCCGGAACCCCGCCAGCTGCACCGCCAGGTGCGGCAGCGACTCGCAGTAGTAGAATTCCCCTCCCACCCGCTGGAAGCTCTCCGCAAAAGCCACCACCGGGTCAGCGTTGCCCAGCGGCGGGTGCACGGGCGCGGCAAAATCGGGCCGCGGCGGTAACTGGGCCGGGCCGGCCGCCAGCCCCTGGCGAATGCGGGCCAGTACCGCGTTTCGGGAAGATTCGGACATAAAACAAAAGTACCGGAAGGTTTCACAAAAAAAGCCGGCCCGTGGCGGGGCCGGCTTTCCAGAATAGGCTTCAGCCTGCGCTACTACCCGGCCACGGCGCTGCCGCTGGGGGCCGATGCCTCGTTGTTGTGGTCGTCGTTCAGGCCCGGCAGGTTCAGGTCGGGCAGGTCGTTGCCGAGCTTGCCGCCGGCGGCCTGCTCGCCTTTCACCTCGCTGGCGGTCTCGCTGCGGTCGGTGCCGGCCATGTGGGCCTGGTAGTTGGTTTGGGTAGCGAAGGGGCGCGGGCCCACGAGGCGGGTCAGGTCTTCCTGCTGCAGCACTTCCTTCTCTAGCAGCTCCTTTGCAATCACCTCCAACTCGTGGCGGCGCTCGGTGAGCAGCTCCTTCGTGCGAGTGTACGCCTGGTCGATGATGCTGCGCACTTCCTCGTCAATCATCTGCGAAGTAGCTTCCGAATAGGGCTTCGAAAAACCGTACTCGTTCTGGCCTTTCGAGTCGTAGAACGACACGTTGCCGAGCTTGGCGTTCATGCCGTACATCGTCACGATGGAGTAGGCCATCTTGGTGATGCGCTCCAGGTCGCTCAGGGCACCGGTCGAAATCTTACCGAACACCAGTTCCTCGGCGGCGCGGCCGCCCAGGGCCATGCACATTTCGTCAATTAGCTGCTCGGTGTTGTACAGAAACTGCTCTTTCGGCAAGTACTGCGCGTAGCCCAGCGCGGCCACCCCGCGCGGCACGATGCTCACTTTCACCAGCGGGTCGACGTGCTCCAGGAACCAGCCCGCAATGGCGTGGCCGGCTTCGTGATAGGCCACGATGCGCTTTTCGCCGGGCGAAATGATTTTGTTTTTCTTCTCTAAGCCCCCAATCACGCGGTCGATGGCGTCGGTGAAGTCCTGGTCAGTGATGAACTTCTTGTCGCGGCGGGCGGCGATGAGGGCGGCCTCGTTGCAGACGTTGGCAATCTCGGCGCCGGCAAAGCCCGGCGTCTGAGCCGACAGACGGCGGGCGTCCACGTCGGGGCCCAGCGTCAGCGGCTTGAGGTGCACGTTGAAAATCTCGGTGCGGCCGTTAATGTCCGGCTTGTCGATGCTGATTTGACGGTCGAAACGGCCCGGACGCAGCAGGGCCGAGTCCAGGGTATCGGGGCGGTTGGTAGCGGCCAGGATGATAACCCCGGAGTCGGTGCCGAAGCCGTCCATTTCCACCAGCAGCGAGTTCAGGGTGTTCTCGCGCTCGTCGTTGCCGCCGGGCACCGAGCCGCGCGAACGGCTGCGGCCCACGGCGTCAATCTCGTCGATGAAGATGATGCAGGGCGCTTTGGCTTTAGCTTGCTTAAACAAGTCGCGCACGCGGGCCGCGCCCACGCCCACGAACATCTCCACGAAGTCGGAGCCCGACAGCGAGAAGAACGGCACGTCGGCCTCGCCGGCTACGGCTTTGGCCAGCAAGGTTTTACCGGTACCGGGAGGACCTACGAGCAAGGCACCTTTCGGAATCTTGCCGCCGAGGATGGTGAACTTGCTGGGGTTCTTCAAGAATTCCACAATCTCCTGTACTTCCTCTTTGGCCTCTTCGAGGCCGGCCACGTCTTTGAAGGTAATTTTCACCTTGTCGCCGCCTTCAAACAGGGCGGCGCGGCTCTTGCCGATGCTGAAAATTTGACCACCGGGGCCACCGGCGCTGCCCATGCGGCGCATCAGGAACCAGAACCCGACTATCATCAGCACGATGAAACCGTAGTTCCAGATGTAGTCGCCGGGACTGTTGCGCTCTTCAATGTTGAGGGGCAGGCGCTGGCCGGCCGCCACGTCTTTTTGCAATTTGTCGAGGTCTTCCTGGAAGAGCTTGGCATCGACCACGGGGAAATAAAACTGCGCCCCGCCCGTGCCGCTGGCCCCAAAAGGCGTGCGGCGCGTGAGTTCCTGCTTGTACTTCTCCTGGGCTTCCGGCTTCAGCTTCACCTCCACCAGCTTCTGGTTGCTGATGATGGTGATTTCCTTCACGTCGCCGGCGGCGAGCATGGTTTCGAAGCGCTGCTGGTTGATTTTGGCCGGCGCGTTCATGCTGTTCATCACCAGCACGCCGAACACGAACACGAGCAAGCCGGCCAGCACCCACAGTTGCAAGCCCGGCCGCGGATTGGGCGCCGGCGTCAGGGGCTTCTTTTTCTTGTTGTTGGGATTTTTATCCGACATGAAAATAGCTACTTTAAATCAGGTATAACTACGGGCCTAACACCGCCTCAGAAGCAAATGTTCGGCCATGCAGAAGACGCGCGAAGGACGGTTTTATTTTGGGCGAAGTTGGATTTTCGAGAAAAAGAGAACGTCATGCTGAGCGGAGCGCAGCGCAGTCGAAGCATCTCTGCTACGGGAGTAATCCAATCATCAGGATTAGTTACGCGGGAGAGATGCTTCGGCTGCGCTCAGCAGGACGTTCCTAATTCGTTGTAGGCCCCAGGCCAATCCTTAGGCCGGCTCCGCTTCCACGTAGCGGATGTCGGCGTCGCCCCACAGCTCTTCGAGGGCGTAGAACTTGCGGCGGTCGCGCAGAAACACGTGCACCACTACGTCCACGTAGTCGAGCAGCACCCACTCGCGGTTGGTACGGCCTTCGGTTTGCCAAGGGCTTTCGCCGGTTACTTTTTCAATCTCCTCTTCTACCGAGCGGGCCACGGCGTCGAGTTGGGTATCAGAATTGGCCGAGCAGATGATGAAATAATCTGCCACGGCGTTTTTTAATTCCTTCAAATTCAGCACCACGATGTCGGACGCTTTTTTGTCCTGCATCCCGCGGATGACCAAATCTGCCAATGTGTCTGAATCCTGCCGGACCAACGTGCTTTTCATATTGTGGTGTTAGGTGTGAGCTTTGCAGCTGAAAGTCTACGAAGTTAACGATACGCGAAAGAAGGCCGTGGTTGTCACCCCTCAAACCCTGTTCACGGGCCAACAACTCGTCTGGTTGCCGGCCTGTGCCTCCACCAATTCGGAGGCCCAGGCGTTGATTGTCCAAAACCGGGCCAGCGAAGGCTGCACCGTCATTACGGACTTTCAGTCGGCTGGCCGGGGCCAGCGCGGCAACCAGTGGGAAGGCGCCCCCGCCGAAAACCTGATGCTTTCGGTGGTGTGGCAGCCCACGTTTCTGGCAGCCGCGCAGCAATTCCAACTCAGCCAAGCCGTGGCCCTGGGGGTGCACGACTGGGCCGCGGCCCTGCTGGGCCCCGACCCCAAGCTGAAGCTGAAATGGCCGAATGACCTGTACTACGGCGACCAGAAGCTGGGTGGCATCTTGATTGAAAACACCCTGAGCGGCCCAAAGATTCAATATAGCATCATTGGTATCGGCATGAATATCAACCAGCAAGGATTTGCCGTGCCCACGGCCACCTCGCTGCGCTTGCTCACGGGCCGCGCCTACGACCGGGCCGCGCTGGCCGCCCGCCTGCTCGAATGCCTGGAGCGCCGCTACCTGCAGCTGCGCGCCGGGCAGGTGGGCGCGCTGCGCCAGACCTACCTCCGCGCCCTATATCGCTACCAGGAAACCCACACCTTTCTGATTGACGGGCAGGCAACGCAGGGCCAGATTGTGGGCGTGGAAGAAGACGGCCGGCTGGCCGTGGCCGTGGGCCCAGAGCTACGACGGTTTGGCATGCAGGAAATCCGGCACCTGTAGCCACCGGAGCCGCCGTTTTGGCCTCTGTGGTTCAACCATTAAATGGCAGTAATAAAATATTTCCGGACACAGGCAACCAGTTGGTTTGTCTGGCCGAGTTGGTTTTGTTGCCGCCATACAACTTTTGGCAGTTTTAACAGTCTATCAAACCGAAACGACTGGCCCGGGGTTGATTGCGCAACTCGGCACGGTGCTTGTCTTTGCCGTGGCCGGTACTTACCTTGCTCGTCACCTTACTCTTTTCTGCTTACCCGTATGAAACTTTTTACTCGAATTATGGCTGTGGCCGCCATTTTGGCCATGCCCCTGGCGCCGGTGCTGGCCGCCACCATCACCATTCAGGTGGGCGACAATTTTTACGCCGGCCCGGACGGGACCAACACCATTCGCATAGCGCGGGGCGACGTGTTGGTTTTTCAATATGTGGGGCAATCGAGCCATCCCACCATGTCGGACAGCTCGCCGGCGGCTTGGGCCACGTTCCAGATGAATTCGGCCAACCTGACTAAAACATTTCCGGCCAACACGTTTGCCGTGGGCACCTATCCTTTTCACTGCACCGCCCACGGCGCTCCCGGCCTTGGCCAGTTCGGCACACTCATCGTGACCACCAACACGGCCACGCTGGACGCCAACGCCGCCGGCATCGCCCTGAGCGTGTACCCCAACCCCAGCCACGGGCAAGTGACGGTGAAGCTGGACCAGAAGCCTGGTATAGACTACAAGCTGCGCCTGAGCAACATCATCGGCCAGGAAGTGCGCACCATTGCCCTCAAGCCCGAGCTGACGGTCGCCGGCCTGCCCCTCGACCTGAGCGACCTGCGCGCCGGCTTGTACATGTACAGCCTGCTGGTGGACGGCAAGGTGGTGAGCACGAAACGAATTGTGCTGCAGAATTAAGGTTTCTTTGCCCGAACTACTGACCAAAAAGCAGCCCATGGCTGCTTTTTGTGTTTCTGGCCTGTATCGGCGGCGGGTTCGTGCGCAGTGCAACCGTGCATTGCCTACTTTTGCCCTTTAACTGATTTGCTAGCTTCTTTTTCCGGCCGCGTTTTGCAAACGACGGGCGGCGTTGTGTGCCTCATTCGATAGTATGCGTTCCTTTAAAAGCCTGAACAACCTGGTCGGCTGGCTCGTGTTTGCCATTGCCGCCGTCACCTACCTGCTCACCCTGGAGCCCACGGCCTCGTTCTGGGACTGCGGCGAGTTCATTGCCTGCTCCTACAAGCTGCTGGTGCCGCACCCTCCGGGAGCACCCACCTTCCTGCTGCTGGGCCGCATCATGTCGCTGTTTTCGTTTGGCGACGTGACCAAAGTGGCCGTGCTCATCAACGCCCTCTCGGGCCTGAGCAGCGCCTTCACCGTCTTGTTTTTGTTTTGGATTATCACCCGCATGGCCCGCAAGCTGGTGCTGCGCGAGGCCGTGGGCAACAGCAACCTGCGGGCCGAAGCCATCGAGCCCAATGGCTATCAGCGCCTGCTCATCCTGAGCGCGGGCGCGGTGGGGGCGCTAGCCTTCACCTTCTCCGACTCCTTCTGGTTTAATGCCGTGGAGGGCGAGGTGTACGCCATGTCGGCGCTGTGCACGGCGGCCGTGGTGTGGCTGATGCTGAAGTGGGAAGCCCACGCCGACGAGCCCGATTCTGATAAGTGGATTGTGCTCATTGCCTACGTCATCGGCCTGAGCATCGGCGTGCACTTGCTGAACCTCTTGACCCTGCCGGCCCTGGGCTTCATCTACTACTACCGCCGCACCGCCAACCCCAGCATGAAGGGCGGCATCCTAGTGATGGTGGTGAGCATGATTATCGTGGGGTCCATTCTGGTGGGCATCATTCCCGGCCTGCCCACGCTGGCGGGCAGCGTCGAGGTGTTCTTCGTGAATACCATTGGCCTGCCGTTCAACTCGGGCCTGTTTGTGTTCCTGATTGTCTTTATCGGGCTGATTTGGTTTGGCTTCCGGCTTTCGTACCAGCGCCGCAGTCAGCTGCTGAACACGGCCATGCTGTGCTTCGTGTTCATTCTGATTGGCTACTCGTCGTATCTGATTGTGCCCATCCGGAGCTCCTTCCAGCCTACCATCAACGAAAACGACCCGGAGGATGTGCTCTCCTTCGTGAGCTACCTCAAGCGGGAGCAGTACGGCTCGCGCCCGCTGCTCTACGGCCCGCAGTTCAACGCCCAGCCCAACGGGCAGGAGCCCGGTGCGCCCCGCTACGCCCGCGACCCCAAAACCGGCCGCTACAAGGAGCTGCCCCCGCAGCCCGAGTACACGTACGCCGACGAGGACAAGATGCTCATCCCGCGCATCTACAGCTACGAGCCCGACCAGATTGCCAACTACAAGAAGTGGGTGGATATTCAGGATGGCGTGAAGCCGACCATGGGCCAGAACCTGGGCTTCCTGTTCCGCTACCAGATGGGCCACATGTTCTGGCGCTACTTCATGTGGAACTTCGTGGGCCGCGAGTCCGACATTCAGCAGGCGGGCGTGGTCACGCCCTTCAGCCCCGGCAAAAGCACGCTGCCGGCGCGCATCGGCGAGAGCCCGGCGCACAACAACTTCCTGGCGCTGCCGCTCATTCTGGGCCTCATCGGCCTGTTTTTCCAGAGCCGCCGCGACAGCAAGGACGCCTGGGTGACGGGCCTGCTGTTCCTGATGACGGGCCTGGCCATCGTGTTTTACCTCAACCAGCCGCCGCGTGAGCCGCGCGAGCGCGACTACACCTTCACCGGCGCCACGTTTGCCTTCTCCATCTGGATAGGCCTGGGCGTGCTGGGGCTGGCCGAACTATTCGGAAAAGTGGTGAAGGCCGACGGCCTGCGCGCCGGCCTGGCCCTGGTGGTGGGCTTGCTCATTCCAGGCATCATGGCGGCCCAGGGCTGGGACGACCACGACCGCAGCAACCGCTACAACTCTGTGGACTCGGCCAAAAACCTCCTGAATTCCTGCGCCCCGAACGCCATCCTGTTCACCAACGGCGACAACGACACCTTCCCGCTCTGGTACGCCCAGGAGGTGGAAGGCGTGCGCACCGACGTGCGCGTGGCCGTGCTCTCGTACCTGAACACCGACTGGTACATTGCCCAGATGAAGCGCCGCGCCTACAAGTCGCAGCCCTTCCCCATCAGCATGGGCCCCGAGGCCTACGCCCAGGGCACCAACGACATGCTGCCCTACGCCGCCAACCCGGCGGTGCAGAGCGTAAACCTCAAGGAATTCATTCAGCTCATCGCCTCCAACAACCCGCTGCTGCAGGTGCAGTACCAGGAAGGCGGCCCGAGCATGAACTCCTTCCCGACGCCCAACTTTTACCTGCCCATCGACACGGTGGCGGTACGCAAGCTCGGCATCATCCCCAAAGACCGGGAGAACCAACTGGTGAGCAAGATGGAGTGGAGCATGGGCAAGCGCGCCATCGAGAAGAAAAACCTGGTGATTCTGGACATGATTGCCAGCAACAACTGGCAGCGGCCCATCTACTTCAGCAGCACCGTGGCGCCCTCCGATTACATGAACCTGCAGCCCTACTTCCAGCTCGAAGGCATGGCCTACCGCCTGCTGCCGCTGAAAGACCCCAACTACGACCCCCGCTCCGGCGACGAGGGCTTCGTGGAAAAGGACCTGACCTACGAGCGCCTGCTGAAAACCTTCAGCTACCGCGGCCTGCAAAACCCGCACATCTTCTACGACGAGAACAACCTGCGCTTCCCGGCCAACTACCGCGACAAGTTTGCCCGCCTCTCGCAAGCCTACCTCTCCAGCGGCAACGTGGCCAAGGCCAAGGAAGTGGCCGACAAGTGCCTGGAGCTGATGCCCGACAACACCATTCCCTACGACTACTACTCGCCCCAGCTGGTGCCCGCCTTGGTGGCCGGCGGCGAAAAGGCCAAAGCCGACCAGCTCCTCGACGCCATGACGCGCCGCTCGGAGCAGATGCTGGCCTACTACAGCACCAAGCCCGACGCCAGCCTGTTTGAGGACGACATGCGCGGCTACCTGTTGGGCCTGCAAAGCGTGTACCGCGCCGCCGAACTCAGCGGCGACAGCGTACGCGCCCAGAAGGCCTACGGGCTGATGAACCAGTACTACCCGCGGTAGGTACTTGGTATAGGAGCAATGAAGTGAAGGCCGGTTCGCGCAGTGCGGGCCGGCCTTTTTCATGCCCGAAGTCTATTCTTTTCCAATACCATCGGCCGTGTTTGAGCGTTTGCAGCAGGAAATGGCTAATTTGACGTATTCCAGCCGGCGTCTTCGCATGAACATGGCAATGAAACGCAATTTTGTCCTCAGCTTAATCGGTTGCCTGCTGCTGGCGACGCTGGCGGCAAACGTCGCGCGCCAGCCCCTGGCCCCGCGCCCCGACTACGCCGGCCTCTACCGCGACGTGGCCCGGCTGGACGTGGACACCCGCCGCGAGGGCGACAGTCTGCGCTTTTACCTGCGCCTGCCCCCGCCCGCCCGCCTGGGTCCCGGCCACCCCTTGCGCCTCACCGCCTGGCCCAGCTACGAAGCCCGCCAGCCGCTGTGGCAAGACAGCGTGCCCCGCCGCCAGCAGCACGCCATCCCCTTCCCTGATGGGGTGCGCCTGAGCTTCTGCGTGGCCGCGAGCCGGCTGCCGACCGGCACCGTGCTACAGTTCAACACCACGCTGCCCGACGCCAAAGACGACTACCAGGAGCCCACGACCACGGCCTGGCTGCGCCTGACCGAAGCCCTGCTGGCGCGCCCGTTTGTGCTCGTGGATTCGGTGGGGCAGCCTTTGCTGCGGCGCTACGTGCAGGCCGGCGAGTCTTTCGGCGTGGACAGCTACGGCCTCTACCAGCCCGTGCGCTGGAAGCGCTACGCCGTGAACCCAACCCCGGCCCTGCCGCCCATGACCAACCCGGCCGCCATGCCCGCCGGCCCGCGCACCCTGCCCGTGCTCGACTCGGCCGAAACGCGCCCCGGCCAGCCCCTGCGCTTCGAGGAGCCCGGCCTGTACGCGCTGCGCGTGGGCTCGCGCAGCACCCGCCCGCCGGTGCTGGCCGTGCTGATGGCCCCCAACCGCTACCCCGAGCTCACCACGGCCGCCGAACTCATCGAGCCGCTGCGCTACCTCACCACCAGCCAGGAGCGCAAGAAGCTCACCGACGCCCCCGACCCCAAGCGCGCCGTGGACCGGTTCTGGCTCGACATCGCCCAGGGCAACCAAAATCTGGGCAAAGAGCTCATCCGCCGCTACTACGGCCGCGTGATGGCCGCCAACGAATTATTTGCCGCCCACAAGGCCGGCTGGCTCACCGACCGGGGCCTGCTGTACGTGGTGATGGGCCCGCCGCCCAGCGTGCGGCGGCTGTTCGACGGCGAGGAACGGTGGTTCTACCCGGAGGCGGGACTGGGCGGCGGCGGCGTCACCTTCAGCTTCCGGCCCCGGCCGAGTACCTTTGCGCCTGATTACTACGAATTGGTGCGCCGGCCCGAGTACGAACTGCTCTGGTATGCCGCCGTTGAAAAATGGAGAACCCCACCGACCGCCCTGACCGGCCCGAACGTCCCCAGCGACCTGCCCGCCCGGTAGCCGGCCGCCGCTTCTACGACGGCGCCAACCGCCCCGTCACCCCCAAACAGTTCCGCCCCGACCGCGGCGGCAGCGAGTTTGACGACCGCCCCGCCCGCCCCCGCGGCCGCGGCGGCTCCGACAACCGCGACGACTTCGGCGCCGACCGCCCCGCCCGCCCGGAGCGCGGCGACAGCCGCCCGCCCTACCGCGAGCGCAACGAAAACGGCCCGCGCGGCGGCCAGGACCGGCCCCGCTACGAAAACCGACCGGCCCAGGCGTCGAGCATCGACATGCTGTTTGGCCTGCGCCCCATTCTGGAAGCGCTAAGCGCCGGCCGCACGCTGGAGAAAATCTTCCTGCTGCGCGGCACCAAGAACAGCTTGGTTACCGACATTTCCACCGCCGCCCGCGAGGCCGGCATTCAGGTGCAGATGGTGCCGGTAGAGAAGCTCGACAACCTGACGCGCAAAAACCATCAGGGCGCCGTGGCCTTCGTGTCGCCCATCGACTACGCCCCGCTCGACAACATCGTGTCCGGGCTGTTTGAGGAAGGCAAAGTGCCCTTCCTGCTGCTGCTCGACCGCATCACCGACGTGCGCAACTTCGGCGCCATTGCCCGCACCGCCGAGTGCCTGGGCGTGCACGCGCTGGTGGTGCCCAGCCGCGGCGCGGCCCAAATCAACGGCGACGCCCTCAAAACCTCAGCCGGCGCGCTCAACATCCTGCCGGTGTGCCGCGAAGTGAGTTTGCACGAAACCATTCGCTTCCTGCAGCAGTCGGGCATCACCGTAGTGGCTTGTACCGAGAAAGCTGATGAAGCCGTGGGTGCCGCCCAGGTCGATTTCAGCGGCCCCGTGGCCGTGCTCATGGGTTCCGAAGAAGACGGCATCTCGCCCGACCTGCTGAGCCTGGCCGACGTGAAGCTGAAAGTGCCCATGACCGGCCAGATTCAAAGCCTGAATGTGGGCGTGGCCGCCGGCATCATGCTATTTGAAGTGGCCCGCCAGCGGGTGGCGCAATCTTAAAGAGCAACTATTGCCATCCTGAGCGCAGCGAAGGATGGCGGACAACCTAAAAGCCCCGGCACTGCGCAGTGCCGGGGCTTTTAGGTAAATGGGCGGTCTGGCTCTGACAGGACGGATTGCTGCGCTGCGCTCGCAATGACAGGCGGCGCCTAGTTGTACCCCGCGCCCTTCTTGGCCTTCACGTCGGCTACGAATTCCTTCACGCGCTGTTCTTCGCTGCGCTTGCAGATGAGCAACACGTTGTCGTACTCGGCCACGATGTAGTCTTCCAGGCCCTGCACCACCACGAGGCGATCTTCCGGCGTTTTGATGACGCAGCCGGTGGTGTCGTAGAGCAGCACGTCGCCGCTCACCATGTTGCCATTGTCGTCGTGCTGGCCGATGCGGTGCAGCGAATCCCAGGTGCCCACGTCGCTCCAGCCGAAGTCGGCGGGCAGCACGTACACGTTGTCGGCCTTTTCCATCACGCCGTAGTCGATGCTGATGTTGCGGCAGCGCGAATAAGCTTCGCCGATGAACTCCTCTTCCTGGGGCGTACCGAGCTGCGCGGCGCCCTCGTCAAACACTTCGGCGATGTCGCTCAGGTATTGGTGGAAGGCGTTGATAATCACATCGGCCCGCCACACAAACAGGCCGGAATTCCAGAGAAAGTCGCCGCTTTCCACAAACATGCGGGCCAGCTCCAGGTTGGGCTTCTCGGTGAAGGTTTTCACCTTGTGCAGCTCGCCGCCGGGCAGGCTCTGCTCGTCCATGTACTGGATGTAGCCGTAGCCGGTATCGGGCCGCGAGGGCTGAATGCCGAGCGTGATGAGCACGTCGTGGGCCCGGGCGGCTTCCACGGCTTTGCGGATGAGCCGTCGGAATTCGTCTTCGCGCAGCACGGCATGGTCGGCGGGCGTCACAATGATGGTGGCCTGCGGGTCGCGCTGGGCAATGCGGTAGCTGGCGTAGGCGATGCACGGGGCCGTGTTGCGGCCGATGGGCTCGCCCAGAATCTGGTCGGCCGGCAGGTCGGGCAGGTGTTCCTGCACCAGCTGGGTGTAGTCGCGGTTGGTCACCACGAAAACGTTTTCGCGGGGGCACACGCCGGCAAACCGGTCCACGGTAAGCTGCAGCATGGAGCGCCCAACCCCCAACACGTCGTGAAACTGCTTGGGGTGGTGGGTGCGGCTAAAAGGCCAGAAGCGGCTGCCAATGCCGCCCGCCATAACAACGAGGTAGGTGGAATTCATTACGACAAAGGTAAGACTTCGGCAGAACGTGCAGCACGGGACCCGGACCCGCTACACCAAGCCCTCGCGCAGCAAATCGTGCAAGTGAATAAAACCGGCGAAGGCGCCCTGCTCCGTCACCACCAGCTGCGTGATGTTGCGCTGCTGCATGCGGGCCAGGGCTTCGGCCGCAAAGTCTTCGATGTCAATCGTGGCCGGGCGGGGCGTGAGGATGTCGCGGGCGCGCAGGTTTTCCAGGTCCGAGAAGCTGCCGAGCATGCGGCGCAGGTCGCCATCGGTGATGATGCCGGCCAGCTCGCCGGCGGCATCCAGCACCGCCGTGGCACCAAGGCGCTTGCCGGAGATTTCGAGCAATACTTCCTTTAGCGGGGCATCTTCCTGCACCTGGGGGCGCTGGTTCTGGCGGCTGAGGTCGCCCACTTTCAGGTAGAGGCGCTTGCCGAGGGTGCCGCCGGGGTGCAGCCGGGCAAAATCGGCGGCCGTGAACTGCCGGCTTTCGAGCAGGCACACGGCCAGGGCGTCGCCCAGGGCCAGGGCGGCGGTGGTACTGGTGGTGGGCGCCAGGTTGTTGGGGCAAGCCTCTTTGGCCACCGGCGCGTGCAAGATGTATGTAGCCTGCTGGCCCAGGTAGGAATCGGCGCGGCTCACCAGCGCGGCCAGCGGCACGCCCTTGCGGCGCAGCAGCGGCACCAGCACCTTGATTTCGGGCGTGTCGCCGCTTTTGCTGATGGCAATGACGAAGTCTTCGGGCTGAATCATGCCTAGGTCGCCGTGAATGGCGTCGGCCGCGTGCATGAACAGGGCCGGTGTGCCGGTGCTGTTGAGCGTGGCCACAATTTTGCCGGCCACGTGCGCGCTTTTGCCGATGCCCGTGACCACCACGCGGCCCTTGAGCTGCAGAATAGCTTGCACGCAGCGCACAAAGTCGGGGGTGGCGCCAATGGCCTCGGCCACGTCGTGCAGGGCGGCGGCCTCTTCGTGCAGCACCTGCCGGGCAATGGTGAGCATGTCGGCGGGCGAAGGGGCGGCACCGGCGGCGGCCAGATGGGCGGAAGCGGAAGAAGCGGGCATGGGCAAAGCAAAAGCGGGAAATGGCGCTGCAAAATTCGGCCACAGAAGCTAAGCGGGAGGCAGAGCCCCGACGCCCCCAGCGGTGGCCCGGAACCATTCGTTTTCAGCCGCTAAACGTGCCACGCCCGTTGCCGTTTGCAAACGCCTTGTTCGTCTGGCATTTGCATTTTACCCAGTACGCGGCCACGTATTTGGCGTTACGAAATTGTTTTCCACAATTCACGAAAAACACCATTTTTCACGTTAAAAAACAATCCTCGTGCTTATCTTCGTTAAGAACCGCGCTTCCATACGCACCTCATCTGAGCTTACGAACTATGTCAACAGTTGCCCTTCAAGAATCCCCGGTCCGCACGGCCGATTTGAAACATACGCTTAAAGAAGTATTCGGCTACGGCCAGTTTCGAGGGACGCAGGAAGCTGTTATTCAGAACATACTGGCGGGCCGCAACACGTTTGTCATCATGCCCACGGGCGCGGGCAAGAGCCTGTGCTACCAGCTGCCGGCCCTGGTGCTGCCGGGCACGGCCATCGTGATTTCGCCGCTCATCGCCCTGATGAAAAACCAGGTCGACCAGCTCGGCGCCTTCGGCGTGAATGCCCAGGTGTACAATTCGACGCTGACCAAAACGGAGATGAACCGCGTCAAGAAGGACGTGATGAACGGCGACGTGCGCCTGCTCTACGTGGCGCCCGAAAGCCTGACCAAAGACGACACCATTGAGTTTCTGCTGAAAAGCACCATCAGTTTCGTGGCCATCGACGAGGCCCACTGCATCTCGGAATGGGGCCACGATTTCCGGCCCGAGTACCGCAAGATTCGCGGCATCATCGACAACCTGGGTGGTAATGTGCCGATTATTGCCCTCACGGCCACGGCCACGCCCAAAGTGCAGCTGGACATTCAGAAGAACCTGCAGATGGACGACGCGTCGGTGTTCAAAACCAGCTTCAACCGCACCAACCTTTACTATGAGGTGCGCGCCAAGCACAACACCAAGAAGCAGCTGATTCAGTACGTGAAGCAGCACAAGGGCAAGGCGGGCATCATCTATTGCCTGAGCCGCAAGAAGGTGGAGGAAATAGCCGAGCTGCTGCGCGTGAACGACGTGCGCGCCCGCCCCTACCACGCCGGCCTCGACCAGCAAACCCGCATCGACAACCAGGACGCCTTCCTGAACGAGGAATGCGACGTCATCGTGGCCACCATTGCCTTCGGCATGGGCATCGACAAGCCCGACGTGCGCTTTGTGGTGCACTACGACGCGCCCAAGTCCATTGAGGGCTACTACCAGGAAACCGGCCGCGGCGGCCGCGACGGCCTGGAAGGCAACTGCCTGATGTTCTACAGCTACGACGACATTCTGAAGCTGGAGAAGTTCAGCAAAGACAAGCCGGTGACCGAGCGCGACAACGCCCACCAGTTGCTGCAGGAAATGACGAACTATGCCGAGTCGTCGGTGTGCCGGCGGCGGCAGCTGCTGCACTATTTCGGCGAGGTGCTGGAGAAAGACTGCGGCTTCTGCGACAACTGCAAGCACCCCAAGGAGCGGTTTGAGGGCGAAGCGGCCGTGGGCCTGGCCCTGCGCGCCGTGGTGCAGACCGAAGCCCGCTTTAACCTGACGCACATCGGCCAAGTGTTGCTGGGGCTCAGCAACCCGCACATCGAGAGCTACGCGCACAATGCGCTGCCGGTGTACGGCCAGGGCAAGGAGCTGGGCGACGCCCAATTCTGGCACTCGGTGCTGCGCCAGTGCCTGCTGAACGGCTTCCTGGAAAAGGATATCGACAGCCTGGGCTTGGTGCGCATCACGGACAAAGGCATGGATTTCATTGAGAATCCGACTTCTATCACGCTGACGCGCGACCACAATTTCGACGCCGAGCAGAAGGCCGACGAGGAAAAGGAGGAAGTGCAGCAGGCCGCTGGGCACGACGAAGCCCTGTTTACCCAGCTTAAGGAGCTGCGCAAGCAGGTGGCCAAACAGAAGAACCTGCCGCCCTACGTCCTCTTCCAGGACCCGAGCCTGAAGGAAATGGCCACCACCTACCCCACCACGCTGCACGACCTCACGCACGTGTCGGGCGTGGGCCAGGGCAAGGCCCAGAAGTTTGGCGCGCCGTTCGTGGCGGCCATCAAGAAGTACGTGGAAGACAACGACATCGAAACTGCCGAGGACGTGGTGGTGAAGTCGGCCGTGAACCGCTCCAAAATCAAAATCTACATCATCCAGCAAATCGATAAGAAGATGATGCTGGAAGACGTGGCCTCGTCGAAAGGCATTTCGATGGCCGAGCTGATGGAGGAAATCGAGCACATCTGCTACTCCGGCACCCGCCTGAACCTGGGCTACTACCTCGATGAAATGGTGGAGGAAGAGCGTCAGGAAGAGATTTACGACTACTTCATGTCGGCCACGACCGACAACATTGCCGTGGCCATGAAGGAACTGGGCGACGAGTTCAGCGAAGAAGAGCTGCGGCTGGTGCGCATCAAGTTCATCAGCGAAGTGGCCAACTAATCGGAGCTGGCATCCACGGAAGCCGCTCCAACAAAGCAACCTTACGCAAGAGGTTGTTTCGTTGGGGCGGCTTTTTGGTGCACGTCTGTCATCCTAAGCGCAGCGGAGGACCTTATCACCGAAGAACGATTTACTGTAGTCCAGACGGTGCGAGCGTGATAAGGTCCTTCGCTGCGCTCAGGATGACAGGCGCTCATAAACGACCTGCTGAAATCAACCGCCTGTTAACTTGCCAGACATTTTAACTTTTCTGCTTTAAAGTATGACGACTTCTTTTTCTTGCCGGGCGGTTCTGCGCGGCGCGCTGGCGCTGCTCTCCATGAGCGCGCTCGAGGCCCAAGCCGGCGGCCCGCCCGCGGCGCCCAAAGCGGCCGCCAACCCGCTGATGCCGGCTTTCAACCAGCCCATCGCCTTCAGCAAGGCCACCAAGGCCGATGTGCAGCAGGCCACCACCCTGGCCATTGCCAACACCAAAACGGCCCTGACCACCATTTACAGCGTGCCGGCCGCCAAGCGCACCTTCGCCAACACCATGCTGCCTCTGGATGCCATGAGCGACAACTTTGGCAGCGTGGCCGGCCCCATCAGCATCTTGTTCAACGCCAGCCCCGATTCGGCGGTGCGCAACCAAGCCGAGCGCAGCCTGGCCCTCATCAGCAAGTATGGCAACGAGCTGGAGCTGGACGAAAAGCTCTACCGGGCCGTGAAGGACTACTCCAAGACCCCGGAAGCACTGGCCCTGACCGGCCCGCGCAAGAAGTTCCTGACCGAAACCGTGGACGAGTACGAGCGCAACGGCTTCGCCCTGACGCCCGAGAAGCGGCAGGAGCTGCAAAAGCTCAACGACAAAATATCGGACCTGGCCCTGGCCTTTGGGGCCAACATTGCCAAGGACCGGAGCTTTTTGCTGGTGAGCGAGGCCGATATGAAAGGCCTGCCGGAGGACTACATTAAAAGCCGTCCGCGCGAGGGCGCGATGTACCGCATCAACGTGGACGGGCCTTCTTACACCACGTTCATGAAGTACGCGGAGTCGGAACCCATGCGCAAGCAGCTCTACACACTCTACAACAACCGCGCGGCCGAAGCCAACCTGCCCGTGCTGAAGCAGCTGCTCATTGAGCGCCAGAAAAAAGCCCAGCTGCTGGGCTACAAAACCTACGCCGCCTACCAAACCAGCAGCCGCATGGTGAAAAACCCCGAAACCGTGTGGGCTTTCGAAACCAAGCTGGTGGACCGGGTGAAGGTGAAAAGCCAGCAGGACCTCGACGAGCTGCTGGCCGTGAAGCGCGCCTACCTGAAGGACGTGAACGTGAAGACGATAGCGCCCTGGGAAACGTCTTTCTACAGCAACTTGCTGATGCAGAACAAGTACCAGGTCGACGCGGAGAAAGTGAAGGAGTACTTCGAGGTGAACCACGTGGTGGATGGCCTTTTCAACACCACGCAGCAGCTGTTTGCCTTGAAGTTCAACGAGGTGAAGAACCCTTCGGTGTGGCACAAAGACGCGCGCATGTTTGAGGTGCAGCGCGACGGCCAGCTCATCGGGCGGTTCTACATCGACCTGTACCCGCGCGACAACAAGTACACCCACGCGGCCTGCTTCGGGGTGCAATCGGGCCGGGCCACGGCCAAAGGCTACCAGCTGCCCACGGCCGTGCTGCTCTGCAACTTCAACGCGCCCACGGCCGGCAAGCCGGCCCTGATGAACCACGGCCAGGTGGTGACCTTCTTCCACGAGTTTGGCCACGTGATGCACAACCTGCTGACCACGGCCGAGCTGTCGGCGCAGTCGGGCACCAGCGTGAAGCGCGACTTCGTGGAAGCCCCTTCCCAAATCCTGGAAAACTGGGCCTGGAACTACGACGCCCTCAAGACCTTCGCCAAGCACTACCAGACCGGCGAAGTGCTGCCCAAGCCGCTGTATGACAAGATGTGGACGGCCCGCAACGTGGGCTCGGGCCTGGCCGCCTCGAACCAGATTCTGTACGGCACCCTGGACATGACGCTGCACGACCGGTTCGACCCGAACGGCACCGAGACGACCACCGACGTGCTGAAAAAGCTGCAAAACCAGATTACGCCCTTCTCCTACCTCGACGGCACCAACATGCAGGCGTCTTTCGGCCACCTCACCGGCTACGGCGCGGGCTACTACGGCTACATGTGGTCAAAGGTGTACGCCGAGGACATGTTCTCGGTGTTTGAGAAAAACGGCATCATGGACAGCAAAACCGGCCTGCGCTACCGCGACTACATCCTGGCCAAAGGCGGCACCGACGAGGAATATACCCTGGTGAAAAACTTCCTGGGCCGCGAGCCCAACCAGGACGCTTTTTTCAAGTCGCTGGGGCTGTAAAGGCCCGACGAAGGCATGCTTCCAAACAAAAAAGGCCGCTTCCCCAAGCGGCCTTTTTCGTTTCCGGCTGCGAAGCCTGCCGAACTCTGGCCCCGGCGCCGCGTATTGCCTAAGTGCCTAGCGTGCTGCCTGGCAAATACTTAGCGAATTATATATGTGGGTTGTATTTGCGTTGCTGGCGGCGTTGGTGTCGGCTACTGTGGTCACCTTGTCGAAAGCAGGCATCAAAAACGTACCGCCCAGCCTGGCGTTTGCCATTCAGGCCGTGCTGATAATCATTGTGTCGTGGGGCACGGTGCTGTGGGAAAACCTGCTGCCCGACCTGGGCAAGATTGAGCGCAAAAGCTGGATGTTCCTCATTGCAGCCGGTGTCCTCACGGCCGCGTCTTCCCTCCTGTCCTTTCGGGCCCTGTCCATCGGCGATGCCTCGCGCGTCTCGCCGCTCACCAACGTAGCCCTGGTGTTTTCGGTAACCTTGGCCGCCATTTTCCTGAAGGAGAAACTCACGTGGCAGGTGATGCTCGGCGCTGGGCTCATGGCCAGCGGGGCGCTGCTCATCGCCTTCACCAAGCCAACTGAGAAGCCCGAGGATGCCAGCAAAAAAAATGGCCGCCCCGAAACCGGGACGACCATCTACGAATCGAAGCCAGCGGCTTAGATTGCAAACTAGCAATACTCTTCGAACGCGCCTTGAAGGTTGTTCACGATGCGCATGGCGTCGGAGCCTTCGATGTGGTAGCGCTCAATCATGTGCACCAGCTCGCCGTCTTTGAACAGGGCGATGCAGGGCGACGAAGGAGGGTACGGCAGCAGGTGCTCGCGCATCTTGGCCACGGCATCGGTTTCCATGCCGGCGAACACGGTCACGAGTTTGCCGGGCTTTTTGTCGGCGCTGGCCAGGGCCATTTTCAGGGCCGGGCGGGCCTTGGCGGCGGCGCAGCCGCACACCGAGTTCACGGCCACCAGCACGGTGCCTTCTTTGTCGGCCAGGGCCGATTCCACTGCTTCGGGGGTCATTAACTGCTCAAAACCAACCTCGGTGAGGTCCTGGCGGATGGGCGCCACCATGTATTCGGGATAAACTGCCATTGTACTGTATAATTAAAAAGCGGCGGGGCCGCGTGAGGATGCAAAAATACGCATGCTTAAAGCATTAGGGGCGGCGGAAAGTTTCGAGGGTACCAGATGCGTTAAACAAGAACGTCATGCTGGGCTTGCCGAAGCATCTCTGCCGCGCAGCTAAACCCTGATGACTGGTTTACTGCGGCGGGTGAGATGCTTCGGCAAGCCCAGCATGACGTTGCTTTTTGCGCCGTCTTTCTACCCTCGGCCCTACGGCACTATCGTCTCGATGCCGCCATCGGCGCGGCGCTTCAGCTCGGTGACTTTGATGTTGCGCAGCCAGGTTTTGCCCGAGAGTTGGGTGTCGTGGTAGAAAATGTACCACTTGTCCTTGATGGGCACGATGGAGTGGTGGGTGGTCCAGCCCTGCACGGGCTCCATGATGACGCCCTGGTAGGTGAAGGGGCCGGTGGGCGTAGAACTGGTGGCGTACACCAGCAGGTGCGTGTCGCCGGTGGAGTAGGAGAAATAGTATTTGCCCTGGTACTTGTGCATCCAGCCGCCTTCGAAGAAGCGCCGCTTGGTGTCGCTGGCTAGCAGAGGCTTGCCAGTTTCATCCACGATGACCAGTTCTTTCACGGGGCCGTCGAAATGTTTCATGTCGGCCGAGAGCTTGGCCACGCGGGCGTTGAGGGCGGGCACGTCGGTGCTGGGCTCTTTTTCGGCGGCATTAGCGTCGTAGGTGCCTTTTTGCCAGCGCTGCAGCTGGCCACCCCACAGGCCGCCGAAGTACATGTAGGCGCTGCCGTCGGTGTCCTGAAACACGGCTGGGTCGATGCTGAAGCTGCCGGCAATGGGGGCGGGGTCGGCCTTGAAGGGGCCAGCGGGCGTTTTGCTGGTGGCCACGCCGATGCGGAAGACGTCCTGCTTGTCCTTCACCGGGAAGTAGAGGTAGTAGGTGCCGGCCTTGAAGGCGGCGTCGGGCGCCCAGAGCTGGCGGCCGGCCCAGGGAATGTCCTTGATGTCGAGGCCCACGCCGTGGTCCGTCACCTTACCCCCAATGCTGTCCATCGACAGGATGTGGTAGTCGCGCATGGCGAAATGGTCGCCCTTGTCGTTTTCCGGAATGCCGGCCTCGATGTCGTGCGAGGGGTAGATGTAAATTTTGCCGTCGAAGAGGTGGGCCGACGGGTCGGCCGTGTAGATGTTGCTGATGAGGGGCTGCGACAGCGGCTGCTTGGCGGCCGGGGCGGCGGCCGTGGTGTCGGCCTTGGGCGCGTCGGAGGCGGTGGTGGTTTCCTGGGTGGAGCTGTTGCTTTGGCAGGCGCCGAGCAGGGCCAGCGAAGCGGCTAGCACGGGCGCCAGGCGCGGCGATTTGGAGGAAGTGAGCATGAGGGAATTTTGGAGTGTAAGCAGGTTTTCGAAGGCTGTCAAAAACGACTTGATTGCCGTGGCCAGGCCGGCGTTACCAGCGACTGGCGCGTAAATATAGAAGCGCAACCCGCGCCCGCAACCAGTTGATTGATAACGCTTTTTAACCAAAAACTACCGCAACCGTTTGTGATAGGCGGTCAAAACCTAACGGGTTTTGGCGCGTTTAGCAGCAGCCGGCGCATAACTATTTTGACGCCCAACGCTTTTACCAGACGGCCGCCCTGAGCAGGCCTTTCCCCTCTCCTTTTCCTACTTTTTATGGATACCACACAAGCCACCACGTTCCGAAGAATCTTTCAGGTGATTGACGGCAACCGGAAGGCCGTCGGCGACGGCTTCCAAGTGACCAGTCCCATGCCGGGGCCGCGCATCCGCCAGCTCAGCCCCTTTCTGCTCATCGACCACATCGGGCCCATGGCCATCGCGCCCAGCGAGACGCCGCTGGGCTCGCCGCCCCACCCCCACCGCGGCTTCGAAACCGTGACCGTGATGTACCAGGGCGTGCTGGCCCACCGCGACACGGCCGGCCACCAGGGCAACATCGGCCCCGGCGACGTGCAGTGGATGACGGCCGGCGCCGGCCTCATGCACGAGGAGCTGTATGAGAAGGAATTTACCCGCCGCGGCGGTACGCTGGAAGTGGTGCAGCTCTGGGTGAACATGCCCAGGAAGGACAAGATGGCGCCCGCCAACTACCAAGACATTCCGTCGACGGAAATCAAAACCCTGCCCACAGCCGACGGCAAAGGCACCATCCGCGTCATCGCGGGCAGCTACGAGGGCGTGACCGGCCCCGCCAGCACCTTCTCCCCCCTGACCATGCTCGACGTGCACCTGCCCAAAGGCAGCGAGTTCACGCTTAAGCTGCCGCAGGACTACAACGTGGGCCTTTACATTGTGAAGGGCGATGTGCTGCTGCACGGCAACCGCCCAGCGGCCACCAAGCAGCTGGTGGTGCTGGGCTGGAACTCCGAGGAAGCCCACCTCACCGCCACCGAAGACAGCATCGTGCTGGTGCTGGCCGGCGAGCCCATTGAAGAGCCGCTGGCTACCTACGGCCCCTTCGTGATGAACACCAACAAGGAGTTGGTGCAGGCCATTGCCGACTACGAAAGAGGCGCCATGGGCAAGTTTGAGGACGAGGAGTAGAGCTAAATCGCATAAAATAAGGCCGTCATGCTGAGCGAAGTCGAAGCATCTCTACTGCAGTACTAAATCAAATTAGTTGCGAGGGAGAGATGCTTCGACTTCGCTCAGCATGACGGCCTTTCTGATTTTGTTCTGCTACTTGTCTCTACCGGCTGCCGTAGCGCTGGCCGAAGAAGTCGCCCTTGTTCCAGGTGGGGCGTGCGGGGTTGTTAGCCACTTGGTAACCGATGAGGAAGCAGAGCTGCACGTACTTTTTGCCGGCCTCGAAATCGAACTGGCCGTTGATGTCGTCCTGGGGCTTGTGGTAGGTCACGGCGCGCCACTTCTGCACTTCCTCGCTGAGGTTGTTTTTGCCGTCGGCGGTTTTGTTGCCGTATTTGATGTGCAGGGCCGGAATGCCGGTGGTCACGAAGCTGTACTGGTCGCTGCGGATGAAGCGGTTTTGCTCGGGCTCGGGGTCCTGCTCCAGGGTTACGTTCATGTAGGCCGCCGCCTTTTTTACCGGCTCAATGAGGCTGGAATGCGGGGCGCCCAGGGCCACCACGCTCAGCAGCGGGGCAATGAGGGTGGGCATGTCCATGTTCACGTCGGCCACGATGTTGGCCTTGGGCACCGTGGGGTTGGCCGCGAAGGCGGCCGAGCCCAGCAGGCCCAATTCCTCGCCGGTCATGAACACGAAGAGCATCGTCCGCTTGGGCTTCTCCTTGAGCTTGGAGTAGATTTTGGCGATTTCGAGCACGCAGGACACGCCCGAGGCATTGTCGTGGGCGCCGTTGTTGATGGAGTCGCCTTTCACGGGTGCCGTGATGCCCAGGTGGTCGAGGTGCGCCGAATGCACCACGTATTCGTCCTTCAACTTGGCATCGGAGCCGGTGAACTTGCCCACCACGTTGTAGCTCTCAATGTCCTGATAAGTCGACTGCGCGCTGGCCGTTACGGTGGTTTTCAAAGCAGCCGACGCCGGCTTGCCGCTCTTGATGGACGCAAACACCTGCGCGGTATCCAGGGCGGCCGTTTGCAGGAAGCGCTGCAGCGTGGCGGCGCTCACGGCGCCGTAGAACTGCTGCTTGCTGCCCGCCGCAAAGGTGCGCGACACGGCCACTTTGCCATTGGGCCCCAGCACGCTGTAGGTTCCGGTTTTGATGCTGGCCAACGGTGTGGCGTGGGTCGAAGCCAGCATCAGGCCCACGGCGCCGTGCTGCACGGCCGCTTTCAGCAGCCCCGCCAAATCCTGGCTGGCCGAGGCCACGGTGGAGGCAAACGTGCGCGGCGCACCGCGCACAATCACCACAATCTTGCCCTTCACGTCGAGGCCCTTGTAGTCGTCGTAGCCCAGCTCGGGCGCGCTGATGCCGTAGCCGGCAAAGGCCAGCGGCGCGTTCGTGACGCTGGTGGCCGGCAGCTCGGGGCTGGGGTACACCACGTAGTCCTGGCCCGCCGTGAGCGGCATGGCCGTGCCGTTGGCGTCGCGGGCCGCAAACGTGGCGTCGCCCTTCAGGAAAGCCCGGCGCAGGCGCACTTTCTGGATGTAGGTGCCGCCTTCGCCGGCGGGCTGCGCGCCCAGGTCCTTCAGCTGCTTGGTCACGTAGTCGACGGCCATTTGGTAGCCGGGAGTGCCGGCTTTGCGGCCCTGCAGCTTGTCGTCGGCCAGGTAGGCAATGTGGGCTTTGATGTCGGCCGGCTGTACTTGGTCAAGGGCTTGCTTGACGGGCGCAGGCACCGTGAGGGGCGCCTGCGCCTGGGCGCGGGGGCTGAGCAGTAAAGCCGCGGCGGCGCTTACTAAAAGAAAGTTTTTCATGGATAAATGGTCTAGAGACGCAAGATATTGCGTCTCGTCGTTGAACGACTTGTGCCTGCGCGGTGCGAACGAAACCCGACAATCCTTAAAACGGCGCGGACGACGAGACGCAAAATATTGCGTCTCTACCTCGTTCAGGATTGAGACGCAAATATGCGTCTCTACAGCGCCAGAATCTGCTTCAGCTCCGCATCGGTCACCGTGAGCAGGCCCACTTTAGGCAGGCGCTGGGTGAGGACGCGCCAGTTGGGTTCCTGCTTGAAAATGGGGCGCAGCAAGGCCAGCGCGGCGGGCACCTGCTGCTTGTTGGCCAGCGTGATGGCGTGCCAGTACTTCATTTCCAGGTTTTGCGGGAACATCTTTTCGGCCGCCTGATACTCGTTGATGGCCGTGGGCATGTCGTTTTTCTCCACGGCCAGGTCGCCGGCGTTCATGTGGTCGTAGGCGCGCTGCAGGCGGAGCAGGCGGCGCAGCTCCACGAGTGGGGCGGCGTGGTCTTCCACGCGCAGGTCCACGAGGCGGTCGGCCCAGGGGCCTTCGGTAGCGGTGCCGCGCACCACCAGCAGCGCCGCCGACTGCCGGCCGCGGATGTCGCCGCCCGCGGCCTGGGCGGCATCCAGCGCGGCCAGCACCCGCTCGGCCAGGGGCAGCCGGGCGTTTTGCTCGTAGGCCTTGGCCATGGCGGGCCACACGGTGGCGTTGAGCATCATGTTGGCCTGCACCGAGAACTGGTTGCCCTGCTGATGGCCGGCCATGTCGACGCACTTCTTGCCGGTGTGGGTGGCCACGCGGCCCTGGTTGTCGAGGATGGCAACCTGGCGCACGTCGCGGCCTTCGTCGTTCAACAGCAACTCGTCCAGCGCCTGCTGGGCCGATTTTCCGCTTTTCAGCAACGCCAGCCCGCGCGGGCCGAAGGACTTGTTGGTGAACGACTGGGTGGCCACCATGCCCACGCCGGCCTCGCCCCAGCTCACGGAAGTGCCCACCGAAAACCAGTGGCTTTGCACGGCCACGGCCATTTCGCCGGTGGCCGGGTCGCGCGCCACAATGCTGAAGGTGTGCGCAAAGGGGTCGGCGGTGGAATACATCTGGGCCGCGGCGGACCGATGAAAGAGGAGCAGCAGCGTCAGGCAGGAGAGTAGAAAATTGCGCATGGGAAGAGGTTGAGAAAGACGATGGACACGGGCCGGCCCGTAGAGACGCATCTTTGCGTCTCGTCGTTGAACGACTCGACTTTGCGGTGCGGGCGACGGGGCGCAAAGATGCGTCTCTACGGGCCAGCATTCTTCCCTCAGCTTATGACTCCTTTCGCACGCTCCCGCCGCCTGCTCGCCGCTTCCCTGTGTTGCGTCCTTGGTGCCTCGGCCCAGGCCCAGCAGTTTACCCCGCAGGTGCAGGAGTTCATCAAGGTGAGCGCATCCACCGTGGCCCTTACCGACGCGAAGGTGATTGATGGCACCGGTCGACCCGCCCAGCTCCACCAAACCGTGCTGCTCCAGAATGGCCGCATCACGCAGGTGGGCCCCGCGAAAAAGGTGAAAGTACCGGCCGGAGCACAGGTCATCAATTGCGCGGGCAAGACGCTGATTCCGGGCCTGGTGATGCTGCACGAGCACCTGTACTACACCATGCCAGCGGGCCCGTACTTCAACATCGCCCAGATGCCCTATTCCTTCCCGCGGCTGTACCTGGCCGGGGGCGCCACCACCATCCGCACGGCCGGCAGCATCGAGCCGCAAACCGACCTGGCCATCAAGCGGCTAATTTCGGAGGGCAAGCTCATTGGGCCCGACATGGACGTGAGCGCGCCCTACATGGAGGAGCCGGCCATGGACATTCCGGCCCTGAACACCATCAAAGGCCCCGAGGACGCGGCGGCCACCACCAGGTTTTGGGCCGACAAGGGCTGCACGTCGTTCAAAATGTACATGCACGCCACCCGCGCCGACCTGGCCGCCGTGGTGCGCGAGGCCCACGCCCGCCAGCTCAAGGTAACCGGCCACCTCTGCGCCCTCAGCTACCGCGAGGCGGCCGAAATCGGCATCGACAACCTGGAGCACGGCTTCATGGCCAGCTCCGACTTTGTGCCCAACAAAGCCGCCGACGCCTGCGACTACCCCGCCGCCCGCCAGAGCCTGCTGCGCCTGCCACAGAACAGCCCGGACATGGCCAGCCTCATCAAGTTTCTGGTCAGCAAGCACGTGGCGCTCACCTCCACGCTCACCGTGTTTGAGCCCTACACCGGGCGCGAAGTGGTGCTGGGCGGCGGGCTGGAGTCGCTGATTCCGCAGCTGCAGGAGCGCGAGCGGGCCACTTGGCAGCAAAACCAGCAAAAGGACACCGCCAGCGTGCGGCTGTTCAAGAAGAACATGGCTTGGGAGAAGCAGTTTCACGACGCCGGCGGCCTGCTGGTGGCCGGCACCGACCCCACCGGCGCGGGGCGCACCATTGCCGGATATTCCAACCGCCGCCAGCTGGAACTGCTGGTCGAAGAAGGGTTTACGCCGGTACAGGCCATCAAAATCGGCACCCTGAACGGGGCCATCTACCTGGGCCGCGACAAGGAAATCGGCACCATCGAGGCCGGCAAACAGGCCGACCTGGTGCTCATCAATGGCGACCCCGAGAAGGACATTCAGCAGGTGCGGCAGATGGAAATTGTCTTTAAAAACGGCGTGGGGTTCGATTCCGTCAAGCTGTTTGAGTCGATGAAAGGCAAGGTGGGGCTGAACTAGCGGCCAGCGCCTGGAAGCCACAAGCCAATAATTGGACGCATCTTTGAGGTTCGGCTTCGCCAATCCCTCATTTTTTTATCAATTTATGGAAGCGCTCGAAACGGCGACTTAGCCGGCCCAGCGCCGCGCTTACCGACCTGGCGAAAACCGGTAACGCAGGCCGTTCAATCGATTGTGAAACCTGGCAAAGCCGTTGATTGCGGCAGAGCCCGCGGCTGTCCGCTCCCATGTTTTCGACCGGAACTATCCTGATTTCCTTTGCGTTGAATCATCTTGGCCTGGTTTTTTGCTTATCTTGAGAAAAACCAAGCCTTCACCTTCGAAGCCTAAGTCCCCCCACCGACGCCCGCCCATGCGGCGGCCTCCCGGCCGGCAGCTTCCTCTCAACGACCCATCCCATGAATTCGCATACCTCCTTTCCCGAGCCGTTTGTGCCGCAGTTCCAAATTCAGAACCCCGGCCAACGCCAAACCCACGAGCTCAAAACCTGGCCCTCGTGCTTCGCCGCCGCCAAGGCCGGCAACAAACCGTTTGATGTGCGCGAAAACGACCGAAATTTTCAGGTCGGCGACATGCTCATCCTGCGCGAGTTCGACCCCGACAGCGGGCAATTCACCGGCCGTACCGTCACGCGCTGGGTGAGCTACGTGCTGGAGGGCGGCGCCTTCGGCGTGCAGCCCAACTGGTGCGTGCTGGGCTTCAGCGAGCAAGCGCCCATTCCGGCCGGCATCACCGACATCCGGCTCTGGTAGCCGGCGTCCTTGGAGTGCTGGGCAGCAGCCCCAACGTTGGGTGGCCCGTTGGGTTTACCTTGCTGCCGTATGCCCGATTCCTTACCCCCGGTTATCCGCGTTTCCAGTCTTAGCAAGCGCTTTGGCGCGCACGCCGTGGTGCGGGAAGTGTCGTTTGAGCTGGCGGCGGGCCACACGCTGGTGCTGCTGGGTCCCAGCGGCTGCGGCAAAACCACGCTGCTCAAAATGCTCAACCGCCTGATTGAGCCCGACGCCGGCACCGTCGAAATCAACGACCAAGACGTGCGGCACCAGCGCCCCGAAGCCCTGCGGCGCGGCATGGGCTACGTCATTCAGCAGGTGGGGCTGCTGCCGCACTACACCGTGGCCGAAAACGTGGCCGTGGTGCCGCGCCTGCTGGGCCAGGCGCCAGCCGCCATTGCCGAGCGCACCACGGCGCTGCTGGCCCGGCTGCACCTGCCGCCCGCGCGCTACGCCGGACAGTACCCGCACCAGCTCTCGGGCGGGCAGCAGCAGCGCGTGGGCCTGGCCCGCGCCCTGGCCGCCGACCCACCCATCGTGCTGCTCGACGAGCCCTTTGGCGCCCTCGACCCCATCACGCGGGCCAGCATCCGGCGCGAGTTTCGGGAGTTGGAGGAGCTGCGCCGCAAAACCGTGGTACTCGTGACGCACGACGTGACGGAAGCCTTCGAGCTGGCCGACCAAATTTTGCTGCTCGATGCCGGCCAGGTGCAGCAGCTGGGCACGCCGCGCGAGCTGCTGTTTCGGCCCGCCAATGACTTCGTGCGCCGCTTTTTCGCGGCCGAACGCCTGGCCTTGCAGCTGCGCACCCTGACTTTGGGCGACGTATTTCCCGATAACACGCGCCAGGCCAGCGGCGCATCCTTCACCACAAGCACCACGGTAAACGAGGCCTTGGAAGCCCTGACCACCGGCGACCAAGCGGCCGCTTCCTTTACCATGGCCCAGCTCATGGCGGCCTTCGGCGACGCCCTGCAACGAGAGGAGGACGCATGGAAACGCTAAGCGCCCTGTTCGTTTTCTGGCGCGAGCAGGCCGGCAAGCTGGGCGAGCAAACGCTGCAGCACATCGGCCTCACGGCAGGCTCGCTGCTGCTGGGGGTGTTGCTGGGCGTGCCGCTCGGGCTGCTGTTGTCGCGCCGGCCGCGCTGGGCGCCGGCGGTGCTGGGCCTGGCCGGCGTGCTCCAAACGGTGCCCAGCATTGCCCTGCTCGGCTTTCTGATTCCGCTGCTGGGCATCGGGCCGAAGCCGGCCATCTTCGCGCTGTTTCTGTATTCGCTGCTGCCCATCATTCGCAACACGCTGGCGGGCATTCAGGGCGTGCCGCCGGCCGTGGTGGAAGCCGCCCGTGGCCTGGGCCTGACCGATGCGCAGGTGCTGCGCCAGGTAGAGCTGCCGCTGGCCTTGCCGGTGCTCATGGCGGGCATCCGCACGGCCACGGTGATAAACGTGGGGGTGGCCACGCTGGCCGCCTACGTGGCGGCCGGCGGGTTGGGCGAATTCATTTTTGGGGGCATTGCCCTCAACAACCCGGTCATGATTCTGGCCGGGGCACTGCCGGCGGCCGGGCTGGCGCTGGCTTTCGATGCGCTGCTGGGCGGCGTGCAGCGGCTGAGCACCCGCCGCCTGGGCCAGGTGGGCACCGCGCTGCTGGTGGTGCTGCCGCTGCTGGGTGCGCTCTACCTGCTGCCCCGCGCCACCGGCAAGCTGTTGGCCGGGTTCAGCCCCGAGTTTGTGGGCCGGGCCGATGGCCTGCCCAGCCTCACCAAAACCTACGGACTGCGGCGCCTGCCCAGCGTGGTGCTGGCCCCCGCGCTGGTGTACGAAGCCGCCCGCCACGCCGATGTCGACGTCATCGACGGCTACTCCACCGACGGCCGCATCCGGGCCTACGACCTGCGGGTGCTGCGCGACGACCGCCGCGTGTTTCCGCCCTACTACGCCGTGCCGGTGGTGCGCCCGGCCCTGCTGCTGCAGCACCCCGAACTGGCGCCCGTGCTGGCGCGCCTCAATGGCCTGATATCCGACTCGGCCATGACTAACCTGAACTACCGGGCCGACTACCTGCACCAAGACCCCAAAGCCATTGCCGAAGCCTATCTGCGGCGCCGGGGCTTGTGGCGGGCGCCGCGGGCCGCCGCGCCGGGCGCCCCGGTGGTGCGCCTGGGCTCCAAGATTTTTGCCGAGCAATACATCCTGATTGAGATGTACGCGGCCCTGATTCGCGGCTACACCGACCTGGCCGTGCAAACCAAAACCGGCCTGGGCGGCACCACCATCTGCTTCGAAGCGCTGCGCACCGGCGCCATCGACCTCTACCCCGAATACACCGGCACCGGCCTGCTGGTGCTGCTACAGCCCACGCCCGCCGTGGTCGATTCGCTGGGCGGCCAGCCGGCGGCGGTGCTGGGCTACGTGCGGCGGGAGTTCCGTCGGCGCTACCAGCTGGAGTGGCTGGCGCCGCTGGGCTTCAACAACACCTACGCCCTGCTGATGCGGCAGCGGCAGGCCCGGCAGCTGGGCATTGCCAGCGTGTCGGATTTGGGTCATTTTCTGCGGCAATAGACCCTTTCCCGAAAATGGGCCGCCGTATTTTTGTGCCATGAAACTTGCCACCGCTACCCCTTCCGACGTACCCCGCCTCGCCCGCCTTGTGAACCGCGCCTACCGCGGCGACTCATCGCGCCAGGGCTGGACCACGGAGGCGCATCTGCTCGATGGCCAGCGCATCGACGAGGAAGGTCTGCGCGAAATGCTGGCGGTGCCCGGTGCCGCCATTCTGATGTGCCTGGACGAAAACGACGAGCTGCTGGGCAGCTTCTACGCCCACGCCACGGGCGAGAAAGTATACCTGGGCATGCTGGCTGTGGAGCCCCAGGGCCAAGCGCGCGGTGTGGGCAAGTTCCTCATTCGGGCCGCCGAAGACTACGGGCGCCAGCACAGCTGCACCGTGAGCAAGATGACCGTCATCTCCGTCCGTGCGGAGCTCATTGCCTACTACGAGCGCCAAGGCTACCGCCAAACCGGCGCCACCGAGCCCTTCCCCACCGACCCGCGCTTCGGCATTCCCCGGCAGCCGCTCACGCTGCTGGTGCTGGAAAAGCCGCTGACTTACGCCTGACTCATCCCAAAGCCTTCGCCATGAAAACCCTGGCTGACATGGTCCTGCTCGGCGACCCGCGCCTCTACGAGGTGTGCGAGCCCGTGACGGAAGCCGACTTGCCGCGGGTAGCCGGCTGGGTGGCCGACCTGCACCACGTGATGAACGAAGTGCGCGCCAAGTACGGCTTCGGGCGGGGCATTGCGGCGCCGCAGCTCGGCATCATGAAGCGGCTGGTGTACCTCAACCTCGACCGGCCCTTGGTGCTGCTCAACCCCGAGCTGACCGACGCCAGCGACGACCTGTTTGAGCTCTGGGACGACTGCATGAGTTTTCCTAACCTGCTGGTGCGCGTGCGGCGGCACCAGTCCCTCACGGTGCGCTACCGCGACGAGCACTGGCAGCCGCAGGTGTGGCCGGTGCAGGGCGCGCTCTCGGAGCTGCTGCAGCACGAGTGCGACCACCTCGACGGCGTGCTGTGCACCATGCGCGCCATCGATGCGCAGTCGTTTCGCTGGCGGCCCTAGCCCGGCGGGCTAGTCGCGGTAGTTGAGGGCGGGCTTGCGGTCGCCGAGCAGGGGCTTGTACGCGTAGTCGCCCACCTGCTGCTTGAGCTCGGCTTTGGCTTTGGTCAGCAGGTCAGGAGAAGTGAACAGGTCGATGCCGGTGAGGGCCATGGTTTTGGCGGCCACCATCATGCCTTTGATGCCAATTTCCTTGCCGCTGCACGCCACGGCCTGCCAGCTGTGCGCGGGCGTGCCGGGCACCCAGGTGGCAGCCGAGAGGCCCACGGTGGGCACCACGTAGCTCACGTCGCCCACGTCGGAGCTGCCGCCCAAGCTCCGCACCTGGTAGGGCGCCACCTCTGCGGCCTGCACCACCGGTGGCGCCGGCACGCCCAGCGACGCCTGAATTTTCTGGCCAAATGCGGTTTCCTCGGCCGTGTAGGCGACGCCGCCCACCTGCTCCAGGTTGCGCTGCAGGGCGCGAGCCAGGGTTTCGTTCACAAGCAAATCGTGGGTGCCGCCGATGATTTCGTAGTCCATGGTAGTGCCGGTGCCCAAGGCAGCGCCTTCCGCAGCTTTCACCACCCGCTCGAACACGGCCTGCACCTCGGCCCGGTTGGGGTGGCGCACGTAGTAATACACCTCAGCAAAGTCGGGCACCACGTTGGGCGCCTTGCCGCCGTTGGTGATGACGTAGTGAATGCGCGTTTCCTGGGGCACGTGTTCGCGCATCAGGTTCACCATGTTGTCCATCGCCTCCACGCCGTCGAGGGAGCTACGGCCGCGCTCGGGCGCGCCGGCCGCGTGCGCTGCGATGCCGTGGAAGCGGAATTTGGCCGAGGTGTTGGCGATGAACTTGCCGGCCATGGTGGCGTTTTCGCTGCTCGGGTGCCAGTGCAGCACCGCATCCACGCCTTGGAACAAGCCAGCGCGCACCAGGTACACCTTGCCGCTGCCGCCTTCCTCGGCCGGGCAGCCGTACACCTTCACGGTGCCGCGCAGCTTGCCTTCCTTCAGCAGCTTTTTCAGGGCAATGCCCGCCGCCACGCTGGCCGTGCCGAAGAGGTTGTGCCCGCAGCCGTGGCCGGCATCCTGGCCGGCAATGGCGGTTTTGTCGGCCACCGCTTGCTGGGCCAACCCCGGCAGCGCATCGTACTCGGCCAGAATGCCGATGACCGGCTCGCCGCTGCCGTAGGTGGCCACGAAGGCCGTGGGCATGTCGGCCACGCCGGCCTGCACCGTGAAGCCGTTTTTGCGCAGCTGCTCCTGCAGCAGCGCTGAGCTTTTGGTTTCCTTGTAGCCCACCTCGGCAAAGCCCCAGATGCGTTGCGCCACCTGCTGGTACTCGGTGTAATGCGCCTGCAAGTCCTGAAGCGCTTCGGTTTTGAGGGCGTCGGCGGGCGGCAGGGCCGGGCGGGAAGCCAGCAGCAGGCCAGTGGCCAGCAGGCCGAGGGCGGTACGGTTTTTCATGGACACGACGTGGGGGCGGGCGGTTGTACCCGCCCGAAAGTAGCACCGGGCCGGCGTTGCAAGCATGGGAATGTAGAGACGCGACACTTCGCGGCTTGGCAGCGGCGCCGTTGGTGTGTCATTTGCAAGTCATGACGGTATTATCGTTTTACGCCGAGACGCGAAGGGTCGCGTGTCTATATCCCTCTCATGGCTTACCGCACCAGCTTCTCGGCCCGAAACAGGTCGTCGGCCGCTTGCAACAGCTTGGCCCGCAGCTTGGGGTGGTAGTCGGGGTGGGCGGCTAGGAAAGTGCGCACCGTGGCAGCGGCACTCGCCGTTTGGTAGCTGCCCAATGTGGCCTGCAGCCAGGAATAGGGAAAGAAAATGTCGCCCGTGAGCTGGATTTCTTCCAGCAAATCGAGGCTGGCCGGCAGGTATTTCTCCGACGTAGCCTGCCGCAGCGGGTGGTGCAGGTAGCCCAGCGCCGAAGTCACCCAGGCTTCTTTTTTGCGGCCTTTTTTGTCTTTGAGAGTGGCAAAGAAGGCGTCGCGCGTGGCCGCATCGGGCGCCAGGGCGGGCATGAGGTATTGCAGGCGCAGGCGGCGGTCCTCGTTTTTGATGCGGGCCAGCTGCGCGGGCAGAATGGGCGCGGCGGCGGGGTAGTCGCGCACGGCCAGCGCCAGGGCCAGCGCGGTGTAGTCGTCCTCGGTCAGCTTCACGCCGACGGGGGCTTTTTCGGCTTGCCAGATGCCGTAGAGTCGAGTTTGCGCCGCCTTGGTCAGGGCCACCGACTGATAGGTTTTGAACAGCTGCTTCTTGGAGTTGGGCGCGGGGTTCTTCTGCATGGCCGCCCACAGGTCGGCTTCCAGCCCCGGCCCCACGGCCAGCCGCTGGGCCGGGCTCAGAAACTGCCAGAAAATGGCGCTGGCCTGGCCCGTGAGCAGCTTCAGGTTCAGCTCTTCGGGCTCGCGGGTGAGGGCCTGGCGGTACGTCTTCAGTAGTTCCAGCGGCTTGACGCCATCGCCGCGGAGCATGTTTTCGTAGAGGTTGACGTAGGTGGCGGCGCGGGCCGCGGGGCTTTTTATTTCGGTGAGGCCCGGCAGCAGCGCCGGCGCCACCGGAAACACGCCGTAGCCCACGCCCGTGGAATTGAACACGATGCGCTTCGGCAAAAACGGAATCCGGATGCCCTTTTCCGAGCCGTCCATTTTCACGCTCAGCTGCTGCTGCTCGCCGCTGGCCGATTCAACCAGCACCTCAAACTCCTGCGGCCACAGGCGGTCGGAGCCGTCCTCGGCCGTTTGCGTCACGTACAGACCGTAGCGCTGGTCGTGGCCGCCGCTGATGCGGTAGCTGAACACCGGCCGGCCGGGCTGGTTCACCCACACCTGGTTCCAGGCCTGCAGGTCGGCGGGCGTGCGGGCATCGAGGATGGCGATGAGGTCGGGCCAGGTGGCGTTGCCGTGGGCGTATTGGCGCAGGTATTCCTGCAGGCCGGCCCGGAAGGCTTCGGGGCCCATCAGGCGCTCCAACTGGCGCATCATGATGGGCGCTTTGTGGTAGATGATGTTGCCGTAGAGCGAGCCCGCGTCCTGCAGGTTGGCCAGCGGCTGGCGGATGGGGTTGGCGCCGGCCGTGCGGTCGATGCCGTAGGCGGCGGGGTAATGGTCGATGACGAACTTGAGGTCGTAGTTCGAATTTTTGACGGCCACCTGCGTGATTTTATCGGCCATGAAGTTGGCAAACACCTCCTTCATCCACACGTCGTTGAACCAGCGCATGGTCACCAAGTCGCCGAACCACATGTGCGCCGTTTCGTGCGACACCACGTTGGCGCGCTCTAGCACTTGGTCCTGTGTGGCGCCCTCGTCCAGAAACAAGGTCGAGGCCTTGTAATCGATGGCCCCGACGTGCTCCATGCCGCCGTACTGAAAATCCGGAATGGCCACGAAATCAAACTTCTGAAACGGGTACTTGATACCCGTGTACTGCTCCATAAACTGCAGCGCATCGGCGTGCAGCTGGAAGATGGGGCCGAGGCTGAGGCGCAGCTTGGCCGGGTCGGTTTCGCGGTGCAGGAAGCTCATCGGGCGGCCGTTGAGCGTGCGGTTTAGCCGCGCGAACTTGCCCGCCGCGAAGGAAAACAGGTAGGTGCTGATGCTGTCGGAAGGGGCGAAGGTGTAGCGTTTGGACGGACTAGGACCAACGTTGAGCACCGAGTCGCGCACCGGCGCATTGCCCACGGCTTTCCAACCGGCGGGCACCGTGAGGGCCAGTGTGAACGAGGCCTTCAAATCGGGCTGGTCGAAGACCGGAAACACCGTGCGGGCGCGGTCGGGCACCAGCAGCGTGTAGAGGTAGTCGGCGTTGCGATTGAGCGACTGCTCGCCGGCCGCGAAGCTGATATTGACCTCGTTGCGGCCCACTTTCAGCGCGCTGGCGGGTAACACCAGGTGTTCGTTGCGGTGGTCGATTTCGACGGTCTGCCCGTTCACCGTGAGGCCATGCAGGTTGGCCGTGGGCGCCTTGAAGTCGAGCTGCACGGGGTCGAGGTTGTCGCGCAGCGTGAACGACGCCGTTTCTTCCGCGGCAATGGGCTCCGCTTTCTGGGCCGGAATACTTAGGCGAAGGCCGTAGGCAACGCGGCTGATGTTTTGCTTGCGCGCCGTGGCCAGCGTTTCCGAAACACCTTTTTCGACGGGCGGCAGGGCGCGGGGCGGGGCGGGTGAGGCAGGAGGCACGGCGGTTTGCAACACCGGTTGGCGCTGGCAGGCGCCGGCCGCCACGGCCAGCAGAAGCCCACCGGCCCTGCCATATTTACGGAAGCTGAAAATCATCAACGAAAAGCTCGGTAGGAAGAGCTTCAAAAATAACCGCCAGCCCGTGAGCACTGCCCCCCAACCGCCTGCGCCCCGGGCCGCCGACGTGCGGCTGTTTCCGCTGGGCGACGCGGCCGTGGTGCTGGAATTCGGCCACGGCATCAGCCCCGCCATTCACCGCGCCATCCAGGCCGTGAGCCGCTACCTGACGGAGTACCCCTTCCCGGGGCTGCGCGAGCTGGTGCCCGCCTTCACCACGCTCACCGTGTACTACGACCCGTGGGTGTTGAGCGAAAACGGCCGCCACCAGCCCTACGAGCGGGTGGCCGAAATCCTGCACCAGCTGCTGCCCGCGGCCCAGGCCGCCGCAGGAGAAGCGGGCACGGACCTGGTGGAAATCCCGGTGTGCTACGGCGGCGAGTTCGGGCCCGACCTGGCTTTCGTGGCGGCCCACACGGGCCTGCCCCCGGGCGAGGTTATTGCCCGGCACTCAGCCCCCGACTACCTGGTGCACCTGATAGGCTTTGCGCCCGGCTTCCCCTACTTGGGCGGGCTCGATGAGCGGCTGGCCGCCCCGCGCAAAGCCGAGCCGCGGGCCCTGGTGCCGGCCGGGGCCGTGGGCAT
This sequence comes from Hymenobacter armeniacus, assembly GCF_014699055.1. Lineage (GTDB taxonomy): Bacteria > Bacteroidota > Bacteroidia > Cytophagales > Hymenobacteraceae > Hymenobacter > Hymenobacter armeniacus. Next base: position 616,335 of record NZ_JACXAC010000005.1, on the reverse strand, counting down.
TGCAGGGGCCCAAACCGGCATCTATTCCCTGCCCACGCCGGGCGGCTGGCAGCTCATCGGGCGCACCCCGCGGCGGCTGTTCAGCCCCGAATGGGCACGGCCCAGCTTGCTGCAAGCCGGCCAGCGGCTGCGCTTCGTGCCGATTGACGAAGCCGAATTTTACCACCTCCAGCAGCATGAGCATTAGCGTTTTGCGCCCCGGCCTGCTCACCACCGTGCAAGACCTCGGCCGGCACGGCTACCAGCAAGACGGCATCCTGGTGAGCGGGGCCATGGACGCCACCGCCCTGCGCGTGGCCAACCTGCTGGTGGGCAACCCCGACCACGCCGCCGTCCTCGAAATCACGCTGCTGGGCCCTCGCCTGCGCTTTGAAACCGACCACCTCATCGCCCTCACCGGCGCGCACCTCTCCCCCACCCTCAACGGCCGGCCGGTCGGAATGCACCGGCCAGTGTGGGTGGCGGCGGGCACGGAGCTAGCCTTTGGCGCGGCCGTGGCGGGCAGCCGGGCCTACCTGGCGGTTTCGGGTGGTATCGACGTGCCGCCGGTGCTGGGCAGCCGGGCTACCTACCTGCGAGCAGGCTTTGGCGGCTTTCGCGGCCGGGCGCTGCGGGCGGGCGATGTGCTTTTCGTGGCCGGCCCAACGCCGACGGGCCAGCAGCTGATGGCCGCGCTGGCAGCTTCGGCTGCTTCAGCAGCCTGGGCGCCGGCCCGCTGGACTCCCGGCCCGGCGCTGTGCCCCGCGCCCTTGCCTAATCCAACCATTCGGGCAATGGCTGGCCCGGAATACGAGCAGTTTACGCCGGAAAGCCGCCGCGCTTTCTGGCAGCAGCCTTTTACGGTGACAACGGAGGCCGACCGCATGGGCTACCGGCTGCATGGCCCGGTGCTGGAGCGCCAAACGCAGGTCGAGCTGTTGTCCAGCGCCGTCACGTTTGGGACGGTGCAGGTGCCGGCCGGGGGCCAGCCCATTGTGCTCATGGCCGACCACCAAACCACGGGAGGATACCCGCGCATGGCCCAGGTTATCACCGCCGATTTTTCGGTGCTGGCGCAGGTGCGGCCGGGGCAAAGCATTCGCTTTCGGGAAGTTTCGTTGGTCGAGGCGCAGGCGCTGTACCTTGCGCAGGAGCGGCGGCTGCGGGCGTTGCAGCGGGCCGTGGAAACAGTTTTTGGCAGCTAGCAGCACGTCATGCTGAGCTTGTCGAAGCATCTCTACCGCAGCAGTAAACCGCTCGATTGAATTGCGTTGCGCGGTAGAGATGCTTCGACAAGCTCAGCATGACGTGCCATTTTGTTTTCATAATTCATAAATATGCTCCCACCTCTTACCGTTGACCTTAACTGCGACATGGGCGAAAGCTTCGGGGCCTGGACCCTGGGGCACGACGAGGCCCTCATGCCGTTCATCACCTCGGCCAACATTGCCTGCGGCTTTCACGCCGGCGACCCCGGCGTGATGAAGCGCACCGTGCGCGCGGCCCTGCAGCACAGCGTGGCCCTGGGCGCCCACCCCGGCCTGCCCGATTTGGTCGGTTTTGGCCGGCGCAACCTGGACATTTCGCCCGAAGAAGCGTTCGACCTGACGGTGTACCAGCTCGGGGCCTTGCACGCCGTGGCCCGGGCCGAAGGCGGCCAGCTGCACCACCTCAAGCCCCACGGCGCCCTCTACAACATGGCCGCCACCAACGCCGCCCTGGCCGAGGCCATTGCCGCAGCTGTGTATAAGGTGCAGCCCGAGCTGACGCTCTACGGCCTGGCCGGCTCGGAGCTGACCAAAGCCGGCGAAAAGCTGGGCCTGCGCACGGCCCACGAAGTCTTCGCCGACCGCACCTACCAGGCCAACGGCACCCTCACCCCGCGCCGCCAGCCCGACGCCCTCATTGGCAGCGCCGAGGCGGCCATTGCGCAGGTGCTGCGCATGGTGCAGCACGGCCAGGTGCGCGCGCAGCAGGGCCAGGACGTCGCCATTCGGGCCGACACCGTGTGCCTGCACGGCGACGGCGCCCATGCCCTGGAATTTGCCCAGCGCCTGCACGCCGAGCTGAAGGCCGCGGGGGTGCAGCTACAGGCCGGCCGCCCGGCCGTGGCCCCATGAGGCCGCCGCCCAAGGCCCGCTGGTGGGGCGGGGCCACGCTCGGCGCCGCTTTTTTGATGGCCAACTCGTCCATCGGACCGGGTTTCCTGACCCAGACCACGGTGTTTACCCAGCAGCTGCTCACCAGCTTCGGGTTCGTCATTCTGGTATCGGTGCTGCTCGACATCGGCGCCCAGCTCAACACCTGGCGCATTCTCACGGTGAGCGAGTTGCGGGCGCAGGACCTTTCCAACCAGTTGCTGCCGGGCCTGGGCTACTTTCTGGCGGCCATGGTCATCCTGGGCGGATTTGCCTTCAACATCGGCAACATCGCCGGCTGCGGCCTGGGCCTGAACGTGCTCACGGGCCTCAGCTTCGAGCAGGGCGCCATAATAAGCTGCGCGGTGGCGCTGCTGTTGTTCTGGGTGCAGGAAATCGGGAAGATGCTCGACGGCTTCACCAAGATTCTCGGCACGGTCAAGATTCTGCTCACGCTGGGCATTGCCATCAGCGCGCACCCGCCGGTGCTGCAGGCGCTGCACCACACGCTACTGCCCGTGAAGGTGAGCGCGGCGTCCATCGTGACCATTGTGGGCGGCACCGTGGGCGGCTACATCACGTTTTCGGGCGCGCACCGGCTGCTCGACGCCGGCATCAAAGGGCCCGACCACCAGGCGGAAGTGACGCGCAGCGCCCTCAGCGGCATTGTTATTTCCACCGTCATGCGGTTTGTGCTGTTTCTGGCCATTGTAGGCGTGCTCAGCCACGGCGCCGTGCTCGACAAGGACAACCCCGCGGCGGGCGTGTTCCGCTCGGCGGCGGGCGAGGTGGGCTTCCGGGTGTTTGGGGTCATTTTGTGGAGCGCGGCCATTTCTTCGGTGGTGGGCGCGGGCTACACGTCGGTGTCGTTTTTCAAAACCTTCCACCCCGTTTTTGCGCGCTATGAGCGGGTGTGCATCTCGGTGTTCATCGTGCTTTCCACCGCGGTATTTGTGCTGGTGGGCAAGCCCGCGCAGCTGCTGGTGCTGGCCGGGGCCGTCAACGGCCTCATCCTGCCCATTGCGCTGGCCATTATCCTCATAGCCGCCACCAACCGCCGCCTGATGCGCGGCTACCGGCACCCGCGCTGGATGCTGGCCGCCGGCTGGGTGGTGGTGCTGATAATGGGCGGCCTGAGCGTGCCCGTGCTGGTGGAGCAGGTGAGCGGGCTGTTGCGCTGAGTGGTGAGCGGCGAGTCATAAAGGAACGTCATGCTCATCTGGCGTCCGCGCAGTCGAAGCATCTCTACTGCGCAAGTAATTATTTACTATTGCGGTAGAGATGCTTCGACTGCGCGGACGCCAGATGAGCATGACGTTCTTATTAGTTCGATTCGACCATGAACCCCGCTACTGAAATCGCGCCCGCCCCCGGCCTCACCAGCCCCGACCTGGCCCCCGTGGCGCCCACCGAGCGCACCTGGGGCACCGGCAACTACGCCGCTCTTTGGATTAGCATGAGCCTGTGCATTCCGACCTACATGCTGGCCAGCTCGCTCATCGAGGGCGGCATGAACTGGTGGCAGGCCCTGCTCACCATCTTCCTGGGCAACACCATCGTGCTGGTGCCTATGCTGCTCAATGGCCGGGCCGGGGCGCAGTACGGCATCCCGTTTCCGGTGTTTGCGCGGGCCAGCTTTGGCGTGCGCGGGGCCAACGTGCCGGCGCTGCTGCGGGCCATCATTGCCTGCGGCTGGTTCGGCATTCAGACGTGGATAGGCGGCTATGCCCTCTACCAAATGGCGGTGCTGTGGGTGCCGGGGCTGGCCACGCTGCCGGCCGTTTTTCCGGCCAGCTGGGGGCTGGCCACGGGGCCGGCCATCGTGTTTCTGCTGTTTTGGGTGCTGAACATGTACGTGGTGTACCTGGGCGTCGACAGCATTCGGAAGCTATTGGTGTTCAAAGCCTTTTTCCTGCCAGTGGCGGCGCTGGCGCTGCTGTGGTGGGCCATATCGGCGGGCAATGGGCTGGGGCCCATTTTGGCGCAGCCGAGCAAATTCACGAGCAGCGCACAGTTCTGGGCGTTCTTCTTTCCCTCGCTCACGGGCATGGTGGGCTTCTGGGCCACGCTCTCGCTCAACATTCCGGATTTCACGCGCTACGCCACCAGCCAGCGCGCCCAGCAGATGGGCCAGGCCATTGGCCTGCCCACGTCCATGACGCTGTTTTCCTTCGTGGGCGTGGTCGTGACCTCGGCCACGTTCGTCATCTACGGCAAAACTATCTGGGACCCGGTGGTGCTGGCCGGCAAGTTCGACAGCAAGCTGCTGGTGAGCTTCGCCATGCTGGCCGTGGCCCTGAGCACGCTGGCCACCAACATTGCCGCCAACATCGTGAGCCCGGCCAACGACTTCGCCAACTTCTCGCCCGCGCGCATCAGCTTCAAAACCGGCGGCTACATTACCGGCGTCATCGGCCTGCTCATCTTCCCCTGGAAGCTCATTGCCGACCCGTCGGGCTACATTTTCACCTGGCTGGTGGGCTACTCGGGCCTGCTGGGCCCCATCGGCGGCATCATGATTGCCGACTACTACCTCATCCGCCAGCAGCAGCTCGACGTGCCCGACCTCTACCAGTACCACGGCCGCTACGCCTACCGCAACGGCGTGAACCGCGCCGCCCTGCTGGCGCTCGTTGTGGGCATTCTGCCTAACGTGCCGGGCTTCCTCACCGCCATCGGCGTGCTCGACAAGGGCGCGGTGTGGCCGGGGCTGGTGGCCGTGTACAACTACGCCTGGTTCGTGGGCTTCCTGGTGTCGGGCGCCGTTTATTTGCTGCTGATGCGGGCCCAAACCGCCGGCCAACCCGCGCCGCGCGGCCCGGAAGCCGCCATTCCCAATTCCTCACCTTCGCTTGCTCAATAACCTGGTTCATGGTTGACGTCACCATTCAGCACGACACCGTCGTGTTCACCGTGCAGGGCCTGCACAAAATCTGGGCTTTCAAAAGCTCGCTCACCATTCCGCGCAGCCACATTTCGGGCGTCCGGGCCGATGCGGAAGTGGGCAAAAACCTCAGCGGCTTTCGGGCGCTGGGCACCTACATGCCGTGGGTCATCAAAGCCGGCACCTTTTACCTGCACGGCGTGCCGGGCCTCAAGCCCGCGTTTGTCGACGTGGTACACCCCGAAAACGTGGTGGTCATCGACCTGCAAGACGAAGAATACCAGCAGCTCATCATCGAAGTCGACGACCCCGCAGCCGTGGTGGCCCTGCTAACCACCAGCGCCTAGCCGCGCCCGGCCAATCGTAGCATGCTGCGTTGGAAAGACGTCCTCGCCTACGCCAAGTACGGCAACCCCGAGCCCGCCCGGCGCGTGGAGCATTCGGAAGCTGAGTGGGCCGCGCTGCTGCCGCCGGAGCGGTTTCGGGTGCTGCGCCAGCACGCCACCGAACCGCCCTACCGCAACGCCTACTGCCGCGCCTACGAGCCCGGCCGCTACGCCTGCGCCGGCTGCGGCAGCCTTTTGTTTGAGGCCGAGGAGAAGTACCACGCCATTTCGGGCTGGCCCAGCTTTCGGCAGCCCGCGGCCCGCAGCGCCATTGCGTATTTCTTCGACGAAAGCTTCAGCATGCAGCGCATTGAGGCGCGCTGCAACGTGTGCGGCGGCCACCTCGGCCACGTGTTTCCCGACGGGCCGGAGCCGGCCGGACTGCGGTATTGCATGAACTCGGCCAGCCTGGTGCTGCAGCCGGGCTAAGCGGCGCCTACTTGCCGCGCTTGTCCAGCTCGTCGAGGTCGGCAGAGCCTTGGGCTGGGGGCATCCACTGCCAGGGGTGAGTGTCCTTGGGGGAGTTTATTTTCAAGTAGTTCAGCTGCACCGTGTTGGGCACCACCTGCTGGCAGGGGCTGGCCGCTGCCACGCCATACAGGCACAGCTACATGGGCTTGCCAAAGCGGGCCCAGGGCAATTCCAGGTACTGACCGGCCAGCAGGGCACCCACCTCCTGGCCGTTCACCAGCACTTTCACGGCCTCGGCGCCTGCCGAATGGGCGGGGCGGTAGATGTACACGAATGCCGTGTCGGACCGCAGCGGGGTGCGCAGGCTGGGGTACGGGCTGGTGGCGCCGGTGCTCATGTCGAGGCCGTAGGCCAAGGGTTCGCCGGTGTGGTCGGGCACGTTGGTGCGGGCCAGGACCGCGCCGGCCACTCCCGCTATCATGCTCGTTCGGCCTTGGGCCTGGGCCAGCGCGGCCTCGTGTACCTGGTCGAGCGGGGTTTCGCCCACGAAGGTGAAGGAATTGCCCTGGCGCATCAGCGGGAAATACTCCTTGCCATACTTCACGAAAGCTTGCTGGCCGTCGCAGAAGCCCCACAGCTCGGGCAGCGGCACGTTGTGGTCGATGCCGAGGCGTCCTTTCGGCCGCACCCGCGCCACGCCCAGCCACTGCACCGTGGCCAGGCGGCTGCGGTAGTGCCGCCGCAGCGTGTCGAGGGAAAACGCCAGGGCGGTATCGGGCCGGTTGGCCAGAAACTGGTCGAAGCGCAGGTACAGGCCCCGGCGCAGGGGTTCGCGCAGCACGGCGGGCACGGCGCGGCGGCCCACCAGCGCCGCGGGCTGGTCGGCGGGCAGCTCGGTCAGGGTGCGGGCCGGGCGGGCGGCCACCGTCGGCCAGGCAGTGCCGGTGAGCTGGCCCAGGCAGTGGCCGAGCATCTGGGTCACGTGTTCGGCGTGGCGGTACGTCACTTCGCGGCCGGTGTTACTGGCCTGAGCGGCCACGGCCTGCACGAAATGGTAGCCGTCGGGCAGGTGCTCGTACACGTCGGCGGCCAGCTCGGCGGTGGCCTGTTCCTGAGTGCCGCCTAGGGTTTCGCTGAGTTGCAGCCGGCGCAGGCACAGCACCACCGGGTGGTCGAACGGCTGACGGGGCAGCTGGCTTAGCAGAAACGTGGTGAGCTCGGGCCCCACGCCCTGCCGAAACTCGATGGCCGCCGATTTGCCAGCCCGGTACGCAATGCCGATGGGCGGATTTCCAACGCGGCCGTCCACCACTTGCTCCACCCACACGGCCCGGCCGGGCACGTTCAGGGTTTGGGAAGTCAGGTCGGGATAATAGGTTTGGGCGCGGGCCGCACGCCCGGCGCCGGCCAGCAGCAACACGGCCAGTAGAACTGTTTTCACGCAGGAAAGAAAGTTGTGGCGTCAAGGTTAAGCAGGATTTCTCAGACGGCCAACCGCTTGGCCCGTGGCGCCCGGACCCATGCCGCCCATGGACTCAGCCGTAGCAAGCACCAGCCGGCACAGCTATCTGCCAGCGGCATGGATGAACCCGCGGCGGCTACGTATGCGAAGCCTAGCCCAACGCAACGCCTCCTTTCCATGGCCAATTCCTCCCCCTCCTCTGCTTCCGATTTCACCGGCTTCGTGCGCGTGCGCGGGGCCCGCGAGCACAACCTCAAAAACGTCGACGTCGACATTCCGCGCGATGCCCTGGTGGTGTTCACCGGCGTGTCGGGCTCGGGCAAAAGCAGCCTGGCGTTTGGCACGCTCTACGCCGAGGCTCAGCGGCGGTATCTGGAGTCGGTGTCGCCCTACGCCCGCCGCTTATTTCACCAGATGGCGGTGCCCGAAGTCACGGCCATCGACGGGCTGCCGCCGGCGGTGGCTTTGCAGCAGCAGCGCGGCGCGCCCAGCACCCGCTCGTCGGTGGGCTCGGTGACGACGCTTTCCAACCTTTTGCGCATGCTGTACTCGCGGGCCGGCGACTACCCGGCCGGCCAAGGCATCATCTACGCCGAAGCCTTTTCGCCCAACACCGCCGAGGGCGCCTGCCCCACCTGCCACGGCCTGGGCCGCGTGTATGAAGTGACGGAGCAGAGCATGGTGCCCGACCCCACGCTCACCATCCGGGAGCGGGCCATTGCGGCCTGGCCCCAAGCCTGGGGTGGCCAAAACCAGCGCGACATCCTGGTGAGCATGGGCTACGACGTGGACACGCCCTGGCAGGACCTCCCGCAGAAGGACCGGGACTGGATACTCTTCACCGAAGAGCAGCCCGTGCTGCCCGTGTACCCCGGCTACTCGCCCGAGCAAACGCAGCGCGCCATCAAGCGCCGCGAGCCGCCGAACTATATGGGCACTTTCATGGGGGTGAAGAAATACGTGTTGCACACCTTCGCCACCACCCAGAGCGCACTCATGAAAAAGCGCGTGGCCCAGTACATGCTGGGCTCCGACTGCCCCACCTGCCACGGCAAGCGCCTGCGCCGGGAGTCGCTGAGCGTGAAGTTTGCCGGGCTGGACATTGCGGAGATGTCGCGGTTGCCGCTGAAGCGGCTGGCGGCGCTGCTGCAGCCCTTTGCCGCGGGCAAAACGGCCGGCCACCTCGCGCACCCCGAACAGGCCATCGTGGCCCGGCGCATTGCCGAGGACTTGGCCGCGCGGCTCACCGTGTTGCTCGATTTGGGCCTGGGATACCTGTCGCTGGAGCGCGGCACGCCTACACTGTCGCCGGGCGAGCTGCAGCGGCTAAGGCTGGCTACCCAGCTGTATTCTAACCTGTTCGGGGTGGTGTACGTGCTCGACGAGCCCAGCGCCGGCCTGCACCCGGCCGATACGGAGGCTTTGTTGAAGGCGTTGGCTGGCCTGAAAAGCGCGGGCAACTCACTGTTTGTGGTGGAGCACGATTTGGACGTCATCCGCCAGGCCGACTGGCTGGTGGACGTGGGCCCCGCCGCCGGCGAGAAAGGCGGCGAGATTCTTTACAGCGGCCCTCCTGAAGGCCTGAAAGCCGTGGTCGCCTCCCAGACGCGCCAGTTTCTGTTCGACATTGCGGCCCTGCCCGAACAGTCGCCGCGCCGGCCTACCGGCTGGCTGAAGCTGGCCGGTGTGACGCGCAACAACCTCGACCGCCTCGATGTGGAATTTCCGCTGGGCGTGTTCACCACGGTTACGGGCGTGTCGGGCTCGGGCAAGTCCAGCCTCGTGAGCCAGGTGCTGGTGGAGCTGGTGGCCGAAAGCCTGGGCCAGGCCATTGAAGCCGAAGAAGAGGAAACCGACCCGCTGGCCGCGCCCGCGCCGGCCACGCTCGGCGGCCACATCACGGCCGGCCTAGACAAAATCAAGCGCCTGGTGCGCGTCGACCAGAAGCCCATCGGCCGCACGCCGCGCTCCAACATGGCCACCTACACCGGCCTGTTCGACCATGTGCGCAAGCTCTTCGCCGCCACGCCCGACGCGAAAAAGCGCCGCTACGACGCCGGCCGTTTTTCTTTCAACGTGGCCAAGGGTCGCTGCGAAAACTGCGCCGGCGAGGGCTTCGTGATGGTGGAACTGCTGTTTCTGCCCAGCGTGTACGCCCCCTGCCCCGTGTGCCACGGCGCCCGCTACAACGCCAAAACCCTCGAAATCCAGTACCGCGACAAGAACATTGCCGAAGTGCTGGGCCTGACCGTGGACGACGCGTGGGAGTTCTTCGCCGATGAGCCCGCCATCTTCCGCGCCCTCACCGTGCTGCGCGAGGTGGGCCTGGGCTACCTGCGCCTCGGCCAACCCGCCACCGAGCTCAGCGGCGGCGAGGCTCAGCGCATCAAGCTCGCTACGGAGCTGCAGCGCATCGGCCGCGGCAACACGCTCTACGTGCTCGACGAGCCCACCACCGGCTTGCACCCGTCAGATATTGAGAAGCTGATGACACAGCTCGAAGGCCTGGTGGAAGCCGGCAACACGGTCATCGTGGTGGAGCACGACATGCGCGTGGTGGCCGGCTCCGATTGGGTCATCGACATCGGCCCCGGCGCCGGGGAAGAAGGCGGCCGCGTGGTGGCCGCCGGCCCGCCGCGCGAGGTGGCGAAGGTGCGTGAGAGCCGCACAGCGCCGTATTTAAAGGCGTTTCTGGCGGGGTAGAGACGCACTATGTTGCGTCTCGTCGTTGAACAAATACGCTTGCACGACAACCGAACGATACCCGAACTGCGTGGTTCTAATCGTTCAGCGACGAGACGCAATGTGTTGCGTCTCTACATCCCGCTATGAACCCCAACAACCCGCTCCCCGCCAACCTCTTCCGCCGCCAGGACGAAACGCCCGACGCGGAGTTCTACCATCACCCGCGCTTCGTGACGCACATCGACGACCGCGCCATTGCGGCCGTCACGCAGCTGTACCGTGAGTACTTCCCGCCCAATACGGACCTACTCGACCTGATGAGCAGCTGGGTGAGCCACCTGCCGGCCGAGGTGCCCTACCGCCGCGTGGTGGGCCTGGGCATGAACAAGGCCGAGCTGGCGGCCAACCCGCGCCTCGAAAGCTACGTGGTGCAGGACCTCAACCAGCAGCCCGCCCTACCCTTTGCCGATGCGGAATTCGACGGCGCCGCCATCTGCGTGTCCATCGACTACCTCACCCAGCCGGTGGCGGTGTTGCGCGAGCTGGCCCGGGTGCTGCGGCCCGAGGCGCCGCTGGTCATCACCTTCTCCAACCGCTGCTTTCCGAGCAAGGCCATTGCCGCCTGGCACGCCCTCGACGACCGGGGCCACTTGGCGCTGGTGCAGCAATATCTAATTGCGGCGGGCGGCTGGCACGCCATCGAGCTGTTCGACCGTAGCCCGCTGCCCCCCGGCCGCTCCGACCCGCTGTTTGCCGTGGTGGCCCGGAAAAAGGCTGCCTGATGGTGCTGCGGGGCTTGGGCCGCGGCAGATAAGGCGCTAGCAGCCAATACCAAAAAATTATGTTGCCGGTCAGGATAACCGGTTAGGATTATAGCAATTCGTCGTTCTACCTTTGGTTCGACGGATTGTCTGCCTTTCCAAAATCTTATTCCTCCGACGGCTTTATGCGTCTCTTGTTTTTGCTGGCCGCAGTGGGCAGCATGCTGGCTACCCCGGCGTTGGCGCAACAGGCGCCTTACCTCCCCTTCTACTCCCCCGACACCGTGCAGGTGCACCAATTGGCCGTGACGCACCGCACGGCCGTGCAGAAGTATTTGGTCACGCCCAAGTCGGTGAGCGGCGAGTACAAAGACCATTACAAGAAAATTGCGCAGGAGGCCTGCACCGACGTGTACAACACGGTGCGCTACTCGGCCCTGCTCGACCCCGTGCTGAACCCCTACGTGCAGCGGGTGTTTGCCCAAATCCAGAAGGCCAACCCGCAGCTGCCGCCCGTGCAGCTGGTGCTCAGCCGCAACCCCGAGCCCAACGCCCACGCCGTGGGCAACAGCACCGTGATGCTGAACGTGGGCCTGCTGGGCCGCCTCGAAAACGAAAGCCAGCTGGCCTACGTGCTGTGCCACGAGCTGGCCCACATTCAGGAGCAGCACATGGCCACGGGCCTGCGCGAGCAACTCACCAAAATCCACAGCAAGCAGGTGCGCAAGGAAGTGAAGCGCATCGTGGCCGACGAGTACAACATCAGTTCGAAGCTGAAGGCGCTGGCCCTTGGGCTGAAACTGAACAGCACGTACCACCACCGTAAGTATGAGAAGCAGGCCGACTCGCTGGGCTACGCCCTGCTCAAGCGCACGAGCTTCGACACGAAGCAGGCTTACCGCGTGCTGCAGCTCCTCGACCAGATAGACCAGCCCCTGACGCCGGAGCCGCTGGCGCTGGGGCAGTTTTTTGGCTGCGCCAATTTTCCCTATCCCCTGGCCGAAGCGCCGGCTAAGCCCAAGTCCATTTTCACGGTGGCCGCGCCGGTGAAAACGGTGATGGAAACCTCCGACACCCTGAAAACCCACCCCGACTGCGCCAAGCGCATGCGCTACCTCAGCGAGCTGGCCCAGGGCCAAATCACCGACGGGCCCTCGGCCATCTCGCCCGAGTTTGCCCGCGTGGTGGCCCAGAGCCGCCTGGAGGCCGTGCAAAGCTGGTTCGACTACGACTGCTACGACCATGCCTTATTCGAGGCCCTGCAGCTACTGCGCCAAGACCCGCAAAACGCCTACCTGCGCTCGGTGGTGACGCTGAGCCTGTACGAGCTGCGCGAGCACCTGCTGAAGCACGACTTCTACGAAGTGGTGGGCAACGTGTCGAAGCACCACCACGACAACTTCAACCAATTGCTAACCACGCTCTACGCCTGGAAAGCCGACGACTACAAGGGCCTGCTGGCCTGCTTTGCCCAAAACGGCAGCACCGCCCCCGCCCCGCCGGCCAACGAGTATGCCTTGGCCGCCAGCTACGCCGCCGCGGCCCTGAGCGGCGAGCCCACCGCCGCCACGCTCAAGCAGCAATACCTGGCGCACTACCAGGACGGCAAATTCAGCAAGCTACTGTTTCCCAAGCCTGTTTCTTCCAAAAAGTCCATTCGTTAACACTTCCGCTATTCACCACCCTTACCCCCATTTCCATGTTTGTTAAACGCACGCTGCTGGCGGCCTCATTGGCTGCGCTGGCAGCTCCGGCGGCTCTGCACGCCCAAACCCAAACCCTCGACGGCATCTCGCGCGTGTCGCGCACGGCCATCGAGCCGGTGTATGCCGGCAACGAGGTGAAAGGCTACGTGACCTACACCAAGGGCGACAAGGCCGACAAGAAAAACGACAATTTCCTGCTCGATTTCTACGACCAGGACCTCAACAAGGTGACCAACATCACCCTGCAAAAGCCCGCCGGCAAGTACTTCCTGCTGCGCAACGCCTTCAACGGCACGGCCTTCGCCATGTATTACTACAATGCCAAGGACAAAACCCTGGAGCTGGAAACCTACGACACCAGTCTCAAAAAGCTGGGCTTCAAGGCCATTGGCGAGCTGAACCGGGCCGATATGGCCGCCACCATGCAGTCGTTTGGGGCGCAGGGCAACGACGGCGACAGCGGCGGCGGGGGCATGTTCGGCTCGATGGGCCTGTTTCCGGTGCCCAACTACGGCTTCGTGCGCAACAGCTACGAGGGCACGATGAAGGGCTACAACCTGCAGATGTACGACGACAAGCTGACGCCGCGCTGGCGCATTGCCGCCGACCCCAAGGCCAAGTTCTACGAAACCATCAACCTGACCCAGGCCGTGGACAAGTACATCCTGGGCACGGCCCTGCGGCGCGACGGCGTGATGTCGAAGAAAATCAACCCCTACATGGTGGCCATTGAGGCCGCCACGGGCAAGAAAGTATTCGAAATGCCGGTGGAAACCAGCACCACCGAGCAGCTCTCGCTCAGCTCGTTCACCTTCGACCCGGTGAAGCGCGAGTTCATCGCCGTGGGCGAGTTCTACAAGCTGAACGACAAGCCCTTCGTGAACAAAAGCCAGGGCTTCTTCATCAAGCGCTTCAGCGAAGCCGGCAAGCAGGTGGCCGTGACCAACTACGGCTGGCACAACCAAGTGGCCGCCGCCATGCCCGCCGAAGCCCGCCAGAGCCTGGAAGACGGCTTCGTGAACTACACGCACTCCATCGTGCGCGGCTCCAACGGCATGACCTACATCGTGGCCGAGCAGTACAAAGTGGTGGGCGACGGCATGGGCATAGCCATGACCATGCTGGGCGGCAACGCCTCGGTGTCGAAGGGCAAAATCGCCAACATGCTGGTGTTTGCCCTCGACCCGGAGTACAAGCTGACCAACGTGAAATTCTTCCCCAAAGACCCTTCCGTGGCCTACGTGCCGCCGGGAGCGGGCCTCATGGGCACGGGCTTCCTGGGCATGTACTTCCGCCAATCGGGCCAGTTCGATTACCAGTTCACCCAGAAAAACGACGCCAACTCGCAGTTCAACGTGGTGTACATCAACTACGACAAGGAAAAGGGCGAGGCCACCAAGAAGGTCATCGGCAACGTGGCCTTCGGCGACAACGGCCAGTTCAAAGTCGACAAGATTGACGGCACCAGCAACGCCACCGCCTCGTACCTGTACCCGGCCAAGCCCGGCTACGTGATGCTGGTGGACTACCTCAAGAAGGAAAAGAAAATGGGCATGAAGCTCGTGAAACTGAACATCTAAGCAACTTTGGTTGCGGTTCAGCAGAAAAGGTCCGGCAGTTGCCGGGCCTTTTTCGTTTAATGGCCACGACAGCTCACTTCACCCCAACACCTCACTCCCTTGACCAAGCGCGATTTTGACGCCATTGTGGTCGGCTCGGGCCCCAACGGGCTGGCCGCCGCCATCACGCTGCAGCAGCAGGGGCTGTCGGTGCTGCTGCTCGAAGGCAAGGACACGGTGGGCGGCGGCCTGCGCACGGCTGAGCTGACGCTGCCCGGCTTCAAGCACGACATCTGCTCAGCGGTGCACCCGCTGGCGGCCGAGTCGCCGTTTTTTCGCACGCTGCCGCTGGCCGCCCACGGCCTGGAATTTATGTACCCACCGGTGGCCGCGGCCCATCCTTTTGCCAACGGCACGGCGGCCGCGCTGCACTCTTCATTGGTCGAAACCGCCGCCGACCTGGGCGCCGACGCCGACGCCTACCGCCAACTAGTAGCCCCCGTGGTGAACGACTGGCGGGCCCTGGCGCCGGCCATCCTGGGACCATTGCGCCTGCCAGCGCACCCGCTCGCCATGGCCCGCTTCGGCCTGAAAGGCTTGTTGCCGGCCCAGCTGCTGGCCAACCGCTACTTCACCACCCCCGAAGCCCGGGGCCTGTGGGCAGGCATGGCGGCGCACGCGCAGCTGCCGCTGAGCAGCGTGGCCACGTCGGCCATTGGGCTGGTGCTGCTGGCGCTGGGGCACGTGGGCGGCTGGCCGGTGCCTCGGGGCGGCTCGCAGCAAATTGCGGCGGCGCTCACGTCCTATTTCACGTCGCTGGGCGGCCAGGTCGAAACGGGGTTTTATGTCAAATCGCTGCGCCAGCTGCCGTCGGCGCACGCGGTGCTGCTCGACGTGACGCCCCGGCAACTGCTGGCCATTGCGGGGCAGCAGCTGTCGTCGCTCTACAAGTGGCAATTGGCGCGCTACCGCTACGGCATGGGCGTCTTTAAAATTGACTGGGCCCTGGCCGAGCCCATTCCCTTCACCGCCCCCGAGTGCCGCCGGGCGGGCACGGTGCACCTGGGCAACACGCTGGAGGAAATCACCCACGCCGAACAGCTCACCTGGGACGGCCACCACCCCGAGCGGCCCTTCGTGCTGCTGGCCCAGCAAAGCCTCTTCGACGCCACGCGGGCGCCGGCGCGCCAGCATACGGCCTGGGCCTATTGCCATGTGCCCCACGGCTCCACGCACGACATGACCCAGGCCATTGAGCAACAAGTGGAGCGTTTTGCGCCGGGCTTTCGGGAGCGTATTCTGGCCCGCCACACCATGAACCCCGCCCAGATGGAAGCCCACAATCCCAACTACGTGGGCGGCGACATCAACGGCGGCGTGCTCGACATCGGGCAGCTGTTTACGCGGCCGGTGCTGCGCCTGTCGCCCTACCAAACGTCGGCCAAGGGGCTCTACCTGTGCTCTTCGTCGACGCCGCCCGGCGGGGGCGTGCACGGCATGTGCGGCTACCACGCCGCGCGCCGCGCCCTGGCCGACGTGTTTAACGTACGCCTGCCCGGTATCTTGGCGGCATGAGACCCGCCTACATCCTCGCGCTGGGGGCCATCGCCCTGCTTTTTTACCTGGCCATTCCGTATGGCAGCCGCTTGTTCTTCCCGCGCATCGTCATCGGTTACGATACGGCGGTAAATGCGCGCGTGACGGGGCACATGCAGAGCCGTAGCTACCACAGCTTTTTCTTTAACGGACACACCAAAAACCAGTACGACGTAAGTGCCTTTGTGGCGGCCGAAGCAGCCAACGTGGGCCCGGCATCGGCTGATAGCCTGGAGTTAAGCGTATACCTGAAGCACGGCGACATCCTCCGCAAGGAGGCCCATTCCAGCGTGCTCACCGTGCAGCGCGGCAGCAAAGCAACGCAATGGGTGTGCCCACCCCAGGAGAAAGGCGCGGCCGAAGCGGTAGGGACAACGGCCACAAAACCGGTGACCGGGAGTACACCGGGGCCGGCCCCCGGCCAGCGGAGCGTGCCGCTGCAAAACGTTCAGCGCGAAGCCACCGCATTTGCCGCCACCCTGCCCGTGCTCGACGACACGGACGGGGCCATACAGCTCCGCGTTACATTAAACCCTCGGTCGCACCAGTTGCAACAGCTTCGCCTGACTTTTGCACCGCATCGTTCGGCCGTAGCTTATCGGCAGCTGGGCCAAGGCATTGGTAACTACCACGCCCAGTCGGGCCGCTACTATTTCAACGCTGGGTACCAGAAAACCACCCGATTGGGCGGAGGGCTCACTGAAAGCGGCGATTATCAAGAAATCAGCGGGTGGGTGCACCCTGATTCTTCCACGGCGGCAGCGGCGCCTCCAGTCGCGGTGCAGGACAAGTAAGGTCGTTGATTAACCATCTTTCCCTCAAACTTGGTGGATTTAAGTGAGGCCGTGTTCCCTTTGCGCCATGGGAAAAGAAAAAGGCCGTTTCCTTATTGGAAACGGCCTTTTCTTAGGTAGCGGGGACTGGACTCGAACCAGTGACCTTTGGGTTATGAGCCCAACGAGCTACCAACTGCTCCACCCCGCACTGTTTGGTTCTGCAAAAGTACGGGGATTTTCTGGGATGTCAATTATTTGGCTCATATTTCTTGCCCAGCGCTGATAACGCCTTAGCGGACAGGAAATAATTTTTTAGGTGCCTGCCTGCGCTAGGCGCGGTCGCCGGTGGTCTTCACCAGGTTGATGCCGGCAAAAAAGAAGATGAGGCCCACCACAAACGGGACGATGGAGTTCATCTTGCTCAGGCCAATGCCGCCCACGCCCAGGAAAGCGAGGGCGCCGATGATGATGCCGATGATGCCCAACACGGTGAGAATGCTGCCAAAAGTGCGTTTCTGATTCATGGCAAAAAAGGGGATGAAGTAAAATCGGAGGGAAACCCGGACGGGCCGGGACTTGCGCCTCATACGCCAACGGCCTGCAAATGGATAGCCGCCGCGCCGAAATTCCCCCGCGCCCATGCTACTTATGGACAGCCGCCAGCAGCGGAAGGGCTCCGAAATACCAGTTTAATCAGCCATCTTTGCTATCGTATTTAGCATTTGTGTTATGCCGTCTCAGCGCTCGCCTGCCCTTGGGTTCATTTTCGTTACGCTGCTGATTGACGTCAGCGGGCTCGGCATCATCATTCCGGTGGTGCCCACGCTCATTCGGCAGCTCACGGGCGAGGGGCTGAGCCAGGCGGCCGTGTACTCGGGCTGGCTCACGTTTGCCTACGCCGGGGCGCAGTTCTGCTTTGCACCGGTGATGGGCGGGCTCAGCGACAAGCTGGGGCGGCGGCCGGTGTTGCTGGCCGCGCTGCTCGGGCTGGGACTCGACTACATCTTTCTGAGCTTTGCCCCCACCCTGGCCTGGCTGTTTGTGGGTCGCGTGGTGGCGGGCATCACGGGGGCCAGCTTCACCACGGCCACGGCATACATTGCCGACATCAGCACGCCCGAAAACCGGGCCCAGAACTTTGGCATGGTGGGCGTGGCCTTTGGCCTGGGATTCATCATTGGGCCCACGGTGGGCGGGCTGCTGGCGGGCTTTGGCGCCCGCACGCCGTTTATGGTGGCCGCGGCGCTGAGCTTGTGCAACTTCCTGTACGGGCTGCTGGTGCTGCCCGAGTCGCTGGCGCCGGCCAAGCGCCGGGCCTTCGAGTGGGCCCGGGCCAACCCCGTGGCCTCGCTGCTGCGGCTGAAGCGCTACCCGGCGGTGCTGGCGCTGGTGGCCTCGCTGGTGCTGATTTACTTGGCGGGCTCGTCGGTGCAGTCGGTCTGGACGTTTTACACCGAGCTGAAATTTGGCTGGGGCGAAGGTATGGTGGGCATTTCGCTGGGCGTCATCGGGTTGTTTTCGGCCCTGGTGCAGGGCGGTCTGGTGCGCGTGGCCATTCCGAAGCTGGGCGCGGCGCGGGCCATTGTGGTGGGGCTGCTGTGCTACACGGTGGGCTTTGTGCTGTTTGCCTTTGCCTGGCGGGGCTGGCTGATGCTGGCGTTTCTGGCCCCCTACTGCCTGGGCGGCATTGCGGGGCCGGCGCTGCAAAGCACCATTTCGGGCCAAGTGCCGGCCAACGAGCAGGGCGAGCTGCAAGGCGCCCTCACCAGCCTGATGAGCGTGACCGGCGTAGTGGGCCCGCTGCTGATGACGGGCCTGTTCCGCTACTTCACCCGCGAAGGCGCGCCGGTGCATTTTCCGGGGGCGCCGTTTGTGCTGGGGGCGGTGATGGCGCTGGCCAGCGCGGGGCTGGCCCTGCGCTCGTTTCGGCGGCACCCGCCCGTGGAAGTGGCCGCGGCGCCCGCCGATGCCATGCCGGCTCACTAAGGCCCCGGGCAAGGCAACCCCCATGTGCCGCCGGCCGTGTACCTTGCGCAAGACCGATTTTTGCCCATGACTTCTGACCTTCCCGCGCCGCTCATTGAGTTCACCTACCGCGACGACCTCGACATACTGGTGGGCCGCTGGGGCTACCAGCCGGACCCGCGCGAGTTGCCGTCCGTGTACCAGCAAATGACCGACGCGGCCCTGGACAACAGGGCGCGCTTCTGGCTGCAAGACATTCGCCGCCGCACCCTCAACGACCCCTCCACGACCGAGTGGCTGCTGACCAAGTTTTTTCCGGACATGGCGCGGCGGCTCGACGGGCGGCTGTATGTGGCCTATCTGGTGGGGCCCGCGCTGCACAACGCCATTGTGAACCAGCCGGGCTACGTGTCGGCCGAAGCCTACGACGACAAGCCCTTCGCCATTTCGTTTTTTGGTGATGAAGGCGCGGCCATTCGGTGGCTGCAGATTCAGCAGACCGACAAAGTGGGTTCCTAAGTCGGCAAGCATCGCACTGTTCCTGCAATATTTTTCTTACCAAAAAAGGCTTTCCCAATCCGTGGGGAGGCCTTTTTTCATTTCATCACAACATATTTCCAGCCGGGCCGTTTGACAATTACGAAATTTTCGTAGATTTACGACATCATCGTAATTAACTAGTTCACCGGCTTTATGGAACGCCTCACCCAACCCGAAGAAGACGCCCTGCGCGTGCTGTGGCCGCTGCCCGCCGGCGGCTTTGTGAAAGACGTGCTCGACCAGCTGCCCGCGCCGCGCCCGCCCTACACCACGCTGGCCAGCACCCTGCGCAACCTGGAGCGCAAGGGCTACGTGCGCGCCGAAAAGCTGGGCAATTCCTACCGCTTTGTGCCCGTGGTGTCGGCCGACGACTACCAGCGCCGCTCCCTGGGCACGCTGGTGAAGCAGCACTTCCAGAACTCCTATAAGGAGTTGGTGTCGTTTTTCGCGCAAGACAACAAAATCAGCGCCGAAGAGCTGCAGGAGATTATCAAGCTCATCGAAAGCAAGAAGGAGGAGTAGCCATGCTGTCGCCCACGCTCCTGTATCTGCTGAAGGCCAACGGCGCGCTGCTGCTGTTCGCACTGGCCTACTTTGGGCTGTTGCGCCGGCTCACGTTTTTCCGCTTGAACCGGTTCTATCTACTTTTTGCGCTGCTGTTTTCGGCGGTGTATCCGCTACTGCCGGTGCCGGCGCTGCTGCCGCCGGAGCCGGCCGCGCCCGTGGCGGTGGTGCTGATGGATACGGCCACCGGCCCGGCGACCGAACCGACGGCCGCCCCTTCGGCGCCCATTGACTGGAATGCCGTGGCGTTGGCCGTGTACGGCGCGGGCGTGGCCCTGGGGCTGGGGCGGTTGCTGGTGCAGCTGCTGTCGCTGGCGCGGCTGCGGCGGCTTTCGCGGCCGGCGGTGGTGAGCGGCGTGGCCGTGCGGGTGCTGCCCGGCGACGTCAGCCCGTTCTCGTTTGGGTCAACCATTTACCTCAATCCAGCCCAACACCCCGCCCTGGAACTGACGGCCGTGCTGCGCCATGAGCAGGTGCACGTGCGCCACTGGCACACGCTCGATGTGCTGCTGGCCCACGTGGCCCAGGCGGCGGCTTGGTGCAACCCCGCGGCCTGGCTGCTGCGCCGCGCCCTGCTCGACAACCTGGAATACCTGGCCGACCACGCTGCCCTGCAGTCGGGCCTCGACCGGCGCGCCTACCAATACAGCTTGCTGCGCCTGAGCCAGGCACAGCCGGGCCCGGCCCTCGTTTCGCATTTCACATTTCCAACCCTCAAAAACCGTGTTGCTATGATGAACACACCGCTTTCTTCGACCGGGCAGCTGGCCCGCTATTTTGTGGCCGGGCCGTTGGTGCTGGCCGCCACGCTGGGCTTTTCGGGCGCGCGGGCGCAGGGCGCCGGGCCGGCGGTGCCGGCGGCAACCCAAGCAGCGTTGGCTCAACAAGACCAAGACGAGGAGCACGCCACCCACTACCTCGACGGAAAGGTAAGTTCCGTTGAAGAAGAAATTAAGCTCGGAGTTGAAAATGTAGCGTTTATGACTGCATTGGAAGGCGAAGAAGCCCGCAAAATCTCCGGGAACCCGCAAGACGAATACGTGCTGGTTGTTACCTCAAAACAGAATCAGAACCGCGCCGACGTGCGGGCATTCAACGAGAAAGTGGCGGCGGCGGAAGCACGGGAACGTGCCAGCAGGGCAGTTGCTTCGCCTAAGCCAGCCGTAAATCCGGCCGACCACCAGTTGCCCGAAGGCATCAAGGCCTACATTGCCAAAACCTACCCCGGCAGCACTGTTGGCGGTTATTTCATCAGCGAAAAGGCAGCCGAGAAGGCGCCGCATGTGCAGTACTACGCCAGCGTGACGACTCGCAACGGCGAGAAGCACAAGCTGTATTTCAACGCGCAGGAGCAATTAGTAGATGCCCCGGCCACAGTCCGCGCGGCGCGGTCGGCCGCTGGAGCGGCAGCCACTGCGCAAACCCTGGTTACCCCAGGCAAGAAGCTGGCCCCGCTGGTTTACTTAGATGGCCAGCGCTATACTGGTGACATCAAAGATATTGGCCCTGACAACATTGCCAATATCAGCGTATTTAAGGACAACGAGAAAGCCCGTCAAATTTTTGGGGATGAGGCCAACAATGGCGTGCTCATTGTGACCACCAAGGCCAAGGAGAACAGCGCAGAAGTGCTGGCTTTCAACAACAAATTCAACGATATAAGCCCCGCCGCAGCCGCACCGGCCCCGGCGGCCAGCGTGCCTTACCTGGCCGCCCCGGGGCTGGCCTACCTCACCCAGCACTACCCCTCGGCCCGCCTGTTGCGCGTATCGGAGGTAAAAGACCCCAACGGCGGCCCCTCGCGCTACCAGGCCGAAATTGTGATGGGCCGCCGGCCGGCCTACGTGCTGTTCGACGGTGCAGGTAAGTACCTCTCGGAATCCTACACCAGTTACCAAAAATAACGCTTCCCCTTCTTTCTGCAATGAAGTACCAAATTTGCCTGCTTGGGGCGGCGCTGGCCGTCGCCCCGGGCTGGCTGCGTGCCCAAAAAGCCGCTTCGACCGCCGCGTCGGTCGTCATCGAAGGCCGGTTTACCGGTGTGCCGGACTCGACTACGGCGGCTATTTTCGAGCCCCTGCCGGGCGTGCCGCTGAACTACTTTTTCACCGACGGGCCCAACGAGGCGGTGGTGCGCGGCGGGCGCATCCGCTACCAGTTGCGGCACGGGCAAACGGGCTTTGTGCGCTACAATGGCAAGTACGTGCCGCGCAACCTGTCATTTGTGGAGCCGGGGGCCCACGTCACCTTCAGCCTGACGCCCGGGGTGGGCAACGCGCCGCCGACGGTGGTGTACACGGGCGCCAACGCCGCCGGCAACAACCTGCTGGAGCAGGGCCAGTTGCTGAGTGGCGGCCTCGCCAGCGGCGAGCGCATCGGCACGGTGCTGGCCAGCGCGCCTACGGCCGCAGCCGTGCTGGCGGCCCTGGAAGCCGAAACGACCAAGCCCAAGGCCTTGCTCACGGCCGCGCTGAAGGCGCACAGTATCAGTCAGCGCTGCTACGAGGTGCTGACGGCCGAAGTGGAGCAACGCCTGCTCTACTGGTCGGGCAATGCGTTAGCCTTTCATTTTAAAGACTCCGCCAAGGCCAACCTGCATCTGCAAATGCCCGAGGCAGAAGCCCGCCAACTGACCCAGACCCTGTGCGCCCGCTACAACCCCGCCCTGCCCCGCTACCGCTACAGTTCGCTGGGCAATCTGGCCATAGTAGCGGGGCTGCGCGAGCAGGGCGTGCTGCCCGGCCCCTCGCCCACGGCCCGCACCTGGGCCGGTTACACCCCGCAGTTTGCGCAGGTGAACTCGGGCATGAGCCGCTACGACTACCTGCCCGCTGCTGCGCAGGGCCATGCCGTGGGCGACATGCTACTCACGGCGCTGGCCTTCAATGCCATGAGCCCGGCCGACTTTGCCAAAGTAGCGGCCGACTACCGGCGGCTGTTTCCGGCAAGTCCGTATAATCCCATCATTGCCAAGTCCTTGCCCAAGAACGGGCCTACGGCGGTAGTGGCGGGCCAGAACCTGACCTTTGGCACGCTGGCGCCCGGCGCGCGGGCGCTGGCCTTTGCCCCTGCGCCGGGCCTCGACACGGTGCGGACGCTGGCGGGGCTGGTGCGCCAGCAGTTTGCGGGCCGGCCGGTGTTTGTCGATTTCTGGGCGTCGTGGTGCGGGCCGTGCATTGCCGAGTTCCGGCACGAGCCCGGCCTGCACGAGTTTGCCAGCAAAAACGGCATTGAGGTGCTGTACATCTCCGTCGACAAGCCCGGCTTCCGGGAGAAGTGGGCGGCGCTGGCGGCTAAGAACAACCTGCGCGGTGCCCACTACCTGGCCTCGGAGGCCGTGCAGAAGTCGCTGGAGAAGGTAATTCCTTACCTGCCCACTTACATGATTTTCGATAAGAATGGAAGGCTGGTGGAAGCCAGCGCCTACCACCCCAGCGACGGCGAAAAGCTGTATCAGCAGCTGCGCGAGCGGCTGGGGCTGTAGCGAGTGGTGAGTGGTGAGCGGAAGAACGTCATGCAGAGCGCAGCGAAGCATCTTTACCGCAGCAAGTAATCTATTTTACTATTGCGGTAAAGATGCTTCGCTGCGCTCTGCATGAGGTGCTGGTTTCGGGCTGTGAGCCTCGTGCAATCCTGCGGAGCGGCTGGGGTCTTTGACGCTACATTGCTTCTGAAATCCTGATTCTCCACATATGAAAAACCTTGCTTCCCTCGGCGTGGCGGCGGCGCTGACCCTGGCCAACTGCGCCGGCACCAAGCCCGCCCCCGTGGCCAGCACCGCGCCAGCCGCCCCCGCTCCCACCGAGAGCTACCCCAAAGGCGTGGGCCTAGACATGGCCGACCTCGACCGCACGGTGAACCCCTGCGACGACTTCTTTCAGTTTTCGGGCGGCAACTGGCTGCGCAACAACCCCGTGCCGGGCTACGCCAGCAGTTGGGGACCGCGCAACCTGCTCGGCAACCGCACGCAGGACTTGCTGCGCAAGATTCTGGAAGACGCGGCGGCCAACCGCAACGCTCCGCCCGGCTCGAACCTGCAAAAAGTGGGCGACTTCTACGCCGCTGCCATGGACACGGCCGCCATCGACCGGGCCGGCCTGGCGCCGCTGAAGCCGGAACTGGACCGCGTGGCGGCCGTGCGCGACGCCGCTGCCCTCCGCGCCGAAATCATTCATTTGCAGGACCTGGACTTTGGCGTGCTGTTCCGCATCGGGGTGGACGTGGACGAGAAAAACACCTCGCAATACGTCGTGCAAATGAACCAGGGCGGCCTCACGCTGCCCAACCGGGAGTTTTACTTCAAGACCGACGCCCGGACCGAGAAGGTGAAAACAGCCTACCGCGCCTACCTGCAGGAGCTGTTCCGCCTGCAGGGGGCCGCGCCCGCGGTGGCCCAGCTCGACGCCGCCACCGTGGAGCGCATCGAAACGCGCCTGGCCAAGGCCTCGCGCACGCCCGTGGAGCTGCGCGACCCGCAAGCCAACTACAACCAAATGACCGTGGCGGCCGCCCAGAAGCGCTACCCGGCGCTCGACGTCAAGGGCCTGCTGGCGGGCCTGCAGCTGGGCAAAGCGCAGGAAATCATCATCGGCCAGCCGGCATTTTTTGACGAGGTGAACGCCGTGCTGAAGACCGAAAGCACTCCCGACCTCAAAACTTATCTGCGCTGGCACTTGCTGCGCGGCGCGGCCGCGGCCTTGCCTACGCCGTTTGCGGAGGCCTCTTTCCGCTACAACCAGGCCTTGACTGGCGCCAAGCAGCAGGCTTCCCGCTGGAAGCGCATGCAGGCCGTGACCGACCAGACGCTGGGCGAGGCCTTCGGGCAGCTCTACGTCGACCAGGCCTTCAGCCCTGAAGCCAAAGCCAAGGCCTTGGAAATGGTGAACAACATCAAGGCCAGCATGGCCGAGCACATCCAAACCAACACCTGGATGAGCGCCCCCACCAAGGCCGAAGCCCTGAAAAAGCTGAACGCCCTGCGCGTGAAAATCGGCTACCCCGACGTGTGGAAGGATTATTCGACCCTGAAAATCACCCGCGAGAGCTACCTGAAGAACGTGCTGGCCGCCCGCCAGTGGGAGAGCCGCCGCGAGGCCGCCCACTTGGGCCAGCCCATCGACCGCAACGAGTGGGGCATGACGCCGCCCACCATCAACGCCTACTACAACCCGCCGATGAACGAGATTGTGTTTCCGGCCGGCTACCTGCAACCGCCCTTCTTCGACCCCAAGGCCGACGACGCCATCAACTACGGCGCCATTGGCGGGGTGATGGGCCACGAAATGACCCACGGCTTCGACGACCAGGGCCGCCAGTATGACTCCGAAGGCAACCTGCGCGACTGGTGGACGCCGGCCGACGCGGCCGAGTTTACGAAGCGCGCCGCCGTGGTGGGCCGCCAGTACGACGCCTTCTCGCCGCTCGACTCCGTGCACGTGAACGGCCAGCTCACGATGGGCGAAAACCTGGCCGATTTCGCCGGCCTCACGGTGGTGTACGGCGCCCTGCAGAAGCAGCTGCAGCAGCGCTACGGCAACGGCCCGCGCCCGAAGTTTGACGGCTTCACGCCTGAGCAGCGCTATTTCCTGAGCTGGGCCCAGCTGCGCCGCCAGAACATTCGCCCCGAGGCCCTGCGCCAGCAAATTGCCACCGACCCGCACTCGCCCGGCCAATACCGCACCATCGGCCCACTGATGAACATGCCGCAGTTTCAGGCGGCGTTTGGCTGCAAAGAGGGGGATAAAATGATACGTCCGGCCGCCCAGCGGGCGGTGATTTGGTGAGGGCGGTAGCGCGGGCGTTGCAGAACGCATCCCTCGCCGCTTGATTCCATCATTCAGGAAGGCCCTGGTGCCTGCGCACCGGGGCTTCTTTGTGTGGATATATTTAAGCCGACATTCCACTCATAGCATTCATTTTCACTCAATATGAAGCTGATTTTCGCTTGGAAGCGTGCCGGGCTGGCGCTCTTGATTCTTCTGTGGCTGGTGGAGCCGGCAGTGCGGGCACAGGCCCCTGCCTGGCAGATGGCTATGGCAGTGGGACAAGGCGGCGAATGCTTTATTAGTGGAACAGCCGCCGATGCCAACGGCAATATTTACTTAGCCGGCCGCTTTCAGGGAACGGTTCGTTTTGGTCCCACTTCGCTCACAAGCGGAGGGATTAGTGCCCTATTTGTGGCCAAGTGGAATTCTTCAACAGCCGCTTTTGATTGGGCAAATCACGTTGTTGGCAGCGCTATTTCGGCGATAGCCGTCAGCGGAAATAATGTTTACCTGGCCGGTGATTTCAATGGCGCCGTCATCACATTTGGAGGCATCACGCTCACCAATACGACTGCTGGCACTTACGATGTTTTTTTGGCGAAGCTGGTGGATAGCGGCAATGCAGGCAATTTTATTTGGGCGCAGAGCGCCGGTGGAGGGGGCGATGACCGCGCGGGCGGCATCGCCGTAACCAGCGCTGGGGTATTCACAACCGGCAACTTTACGGGCGTAGCCAGCTTTGGCTCTCACAATCTTAGTAGCATTGGGGGCACTGATACCTTTGTAGCCAAAATCGTAGATGGTGGCAGTAGCAGCGTTTTCGCTTGGGCCCAACGGGCTGGCAGCGTAGGGGATGATTACAACGCCGGGGTAGCCGTCAATGGAACCAGTGTTTACCTGACGGGAGGCTTTGGCGGTACCGCTGCCGACTTCGGCAATACGACACTAGCTGCTTCTGGCGGTGCCGATGGCTTTGTGGCAAAACTTGTAGACCTTGGCAGCACAAGTGTTTTCGATTGGGCACAAAAAGTTGCTGGTTCCGGCAACGACTATCTCACTGGCATTGCCGTGAATGGAACATCCGTTTATGTAAGCGGCCTTTATCCCAATGCCATTATGCTCGGCGGGATTTCCTTGACCAATGCCAATGGCTCAAGTCAAAATGCTTTCGTGGGTAAGCTCACCGATACTGGCAATTTTGTATGGGGACAGCAGGTCAGCGGCTACACTCGGTTGGGCGGCTTAGCCGTGAGCGGCAACAACATTTTCCTGGCTGGCTTTTTCTTCAACACCACTGCCACTTTTGGCAGCATTATGCTTATAAATACGCTTAATCCCAGCATTACCTATGACGATGCCTTCGTCGCCAAATTAACGGACAATGGCAATACGGGCACATTTGCTTGGGCGCAACAAATCAGTGGCTCTCTCAGCGAGGAAATACGATGTTTGACAGTAGCGGGCAGAAATATATACGCGGCAGGCTTCTTTAATAGCATGCCCACCTACTTTGGTAGCTTATCACTTTCTCCAGCAAGCAACATTGCTGCCTTCCTCGCTTCCCTCACTGACCCCACCCTCACCGCCACGACCACAGCTCAAGGCTCCTTGAGTTTCTCCCTCTTTCCCAACCCGGCCCACACCAGCGCTACGGTGCAGCTGCCGGCAGGGCCCGGCGGCGCCACGGCCGCGCTCACCCTGCTCGACGCGCTGGGCCGCGCTGTGCGCACCCAACAAGCCGCCCTAGGCGCCCGCGCCGAGCTGGACCTGCGCGGCCTCGCGCCCGGCCTCTACGCCGTGCGCGTCAGCTCCGCCGGTGGCAGCGGCACCCAGTGCTTCGTGGTGGAGTAGGCTCTCGGATTGCCATCGATTGTTACGGTTTTGGAAGGGCTTCTGCTGCGGCGGAAGCCCTTTTTGCTGCGCTGATAAATCCAGTGCCCGCGGGCTGCTAATAAAATTTTGGCCTGCTTCATCTATCGGCAACGGTTGTGTAACTATCACAATCGTTGCCGATAAAAATCTTGTCTATTCACTAGAAAAACAGGCATTTAATCTGGAAAGCCGGGGCATACTTTTAATCCGACGCGGGTGCCAACAGGGCCCTCAGCGTCAGGTTTTTCTTTCCACCATCCCACCCAAACTTGTTTTTCTATGAAAAAACTTCAACGCGTTTTTCTTACGCTGGCGGCTGCTTTCAGCGGCCACCTCAGCCTATCGGCCCAGAACGCGCCGGTGCCGTTTGAGGCCGAAACCGGCGTTTCGGCCGGGGCGGCCATCAGCGGCGCCGCGCAGGGCGACTGGGCGTTCCGCACCACGGCCGCCCCGGCCGTAACCTACGCCACCAGCCTCACCGACGTATCGGCGTACACGGCGGCCGGCTCGCCGGGCGGCGGGGTGGGCGCCTCGGCCCCGGCCACGGCCAACCGGGTGCTGAGCTACACCGTCACCTTTCCCGGGGCCGGCACCTACGATTTGTACGCCCGCATCCGCGTGAACGCCGGGAACGCCAACGACGACAGCTTTTTCTACGGCAGCAGCTTTGGCGCCAAAGGCCCGGCCACGCCCAGCGACTGGACCAATGCCAACGGCCTCAACACCGTGGGCTACACCGCAGGCATCCTGCCCGTGGACGGCGGCGGCGGCGCCGGCACCGGCGTCTGGAAGTGGGTCAACTTGTCGAAATTCAGCACCTTCGGCTCCACCCCGCTGGTCACTTTTACGGTACCGGCCGGCGCCCTGACGCAAACCTTCCAGATTGGAGCCCGCGAGGACGGGCTCGATTTCGATAAGTTCGTTTTCGGCCAAACGGGGCTGTATTTCACGGTCGCCAACCTCGATGCCGGCGCGCAAGGCAGCGTGACCCCGCCGGTCACGTTCACGCCGTCGGGCCCGCCCCTGGCCACGGGCAAGCCCAAATACCTGGGCAGTGCTTACAGCCCGCAACAGGCGCCGTTTTTTGGCAACTACTGGAACAGCGTGACGGCCGAAAACGGCGGCAAGTGGGGCAGCGTGGAAAGCACGCGCGGCACCTTCAACTGGGCCGACCTGGACGCGGCGTACAACCAAGCCATCAGCACCGGCAGCTCGTTTCGCATGCACACCCTGATTTGGGGCTCGCAGCAGCCGGCCTGGATGTACAACCTCACCCCGGCCGAACAACTGACCGAAATCAACGAATGGTTTGCGGCGGTGGCGGCCCGCTACCCCAAAATCGACTTCATCGACGTGGTGAACGAGCCCATCAATGCGCCGCCGACCGGCTTTGTGGTGGTGGGCTCGCCCACCAACCCCACGGGCAGCGTGAACCCCACCGGCGGGGCATACATCAACGCCCTGGGCGGCACCGGGGCCACGGGCTTCGACTGGATTATTACCTCGTTTCAACTGGCCCGCCAGTATTTCCCCAACGCCAAGCTCATGATTAACGAGTACAGCGTGGAGAATTCAACGGCCCGCGCCACCACCTACGTCAACATCATCAACCTGCTGAAAGCGCGTGGCCTGATTGACGGCGTTGGTTTTCAGGCGCATGCCTTCTCGTTCAGCGGGATACCCACGGCCACCATTCAGGCCAATCTGGCGCTGCTGGCTTCGACCAACCTGCCGCTCTACGCCACCGAGCTGGACCTCGACGGCCTGACCGACGCCGTGCAGTTGGCCGAATACCAGCGCATTTTCCCGCTTCTCTGGGACAACCCGGCCGTGCGCGGCATCACGCTGTGGGGCTACCGCGTGGGCCACTGGCGCACCGCCCAGGGCGCCAACCTCGCCAACGCCGACAACACCGAGCGCGCGGCGCTGGTGTGGATGCGCGGCTACGTGGCCAGCACCTACACCGGCCCCATGTGGACCGGCAACACCAGCGGCGCCTGGAACGTGGGCAGCAACTGGATTTCGGGCTCTAACACGCCCACGAACTCGGCCGTGTCGTCGGCCGTCGTCAACACCGTGCCCCTGGCCACCGACGATGCCGTCTTCCCCGGCTACGCCACCAACCAGCCCACCGTGAGCGGGGCGCAGGCCATTCGCAGCGTCACGCTGTCGGGCACTGGCGCCAGCCTCACCACCCCGGCCGGCAGCGTGCTCACCATGACCGGCAACCTCACCAACAACGGCGGTACCCTGGCTGGCAGCGGCAACGGCACCATCGCGCTGGCCGGCGCGGCCGCCCAAACCATCGGCGGCACCAGCCCGTCCAATTTCCAGAACCTGACCGTGGGCGCAGCCGGCGCCAATCTGGCCGCGGCGGCCGGCGTGCGCCAGCTGCTCACGCTGAACGGCAACCTCACCACCAACGGGCAGGCGTTCACGCTGCTTTCGGATGCGGCGGGCACGGCCATGGTCGTGAACACCAGCGGCGCGGTGGTGGGCAACGCCACGGTGCAGCGCTACATCACGCCCAATAATTCGGGCCTGGGCTACCGCCACTACGCGCCGCCGGTGAGCGGCAGCACGGTGGCCGATTTGGCTACGGCTAGCTTCACGCCCGTGGTGAACCCCAACTACAACACGGTGGGCAACACCGTAACGCCCTTCCCCACGGTATTCAGCTACAATTCTTCGCGCCTGTTTGCTTCGGCCGCGCCCACCACCAGCGCGTTCGACTACGGCTGGGAATCGCCCACGACGCTGGGCGATGCGCTGATTCCCGGCCAAGGCTATTCCGTGAACCTAAGCGGCACGCAGCTCGTGGATTTTGTGGGCCCGCTTAATAATGGCAGCATCAGCCGCACCGGCCTCACGCGCAGCGCGCAGCCGGAGTCGGGCTGGCAGCTGCTCGGCAACCCCTACCCTGCCCCGCTCGATTGGGAAGCCGTGAGCACCAGCGGCCTCGACGCGGCCGTGTACGTGTTCCGTTCCAGCGGGCCCTATGCCGGCACTTACGCCAGCTACGTGCGCGGCGGCGCCAGCACCAACGGCGGCACCAACCTGCTGCCCGTGGCCCAGGGCTTCTTTGTGCGCACCACCTCGGCGGCCACGCCGGGCGCCATCAACTTCGCTAACTCGGCCCGCGCCACCACCTACGCCAGCCCCGTGTTCCAGCGCGGCAGCGCGGCCACCGACCCACTGGTGCGCCTCGACCTGCGCGGCGCTACCGGCCCGACCGATGAGGCGGTTGTCACTTTCAGCAGCGGCGCCACGGCCGGCTTCGATGCCACGGCCGATGCCTACAAGCTCACGGCGGCCGGCGTGCCCGTGCTAGCCACCGAGCTCAGCGCCACCGAGTTGCTGTCCATCAACGCGCTGCCTGCCCTCGGTGCCACCGACGTGAACGTGCCGCTGCGCGTGCAAGCGCCGCAAGCCGGCATCTACACCCTGCGCGCCACCGAGCTCCTGAACCTGCCCGCCGGCCGCTACGCCTACCTGCGCGACGCCCAGACCGGCGCCTTCTTCGACCTGAGCCAGGCCGCAGGCTACGCCGTGAACCTAACGGCTGGCCCGGCCGCTGCCGGCCGCTTCACGCTGGTCATCACCCAAAACCGCGTGCTGGCCACTGCCCCGGCGGCCATCAGCCAGCAGGTGGCGCTGTATCCCAACCCGGCTCATGGCAGCGTTTCGCTGGCCCTGCCCGCCGCGCTCAGCGCCCAGGCCGTGGAAGTGGCGTTGCTGAACACGCTGGGCCAAACCGTGCTGCGCCAGACGCTGGCCGCCAGCACCGAGCTGCTGCGGCCGCTTGCGCTGCCCGGCCTGGCCCCGGGCATCTACACGGTGCGTATGCAAACGGCCGCTGGCACCATCAGCAAGCGCCTGACCATCGACTAGTCCGGCTGCCTCCGGGAGCTGCCAGCCGCTTGTGTTAATTGGCGGCCCCCGGAGGCAGACACGGTTTTGCTTCTCATCTTTTGCATCAATAGCATTATGAAAAACACCAACATCCGGCGCAGAGCCCTGGCGGTGGCTGCCTTCACTCTCCTGGCTGGAGCCGCCTCCGAAGCCCAAGCCCAGGGTCCTGGCTCGGGCGGCCCCACGCCCGGCACACCCGCCGCAGAGGTGCCTCTGGACGGCGGCGCCTCGCTGCTGCTGGCGGCCGGCGCGGCCTACGGTCTTAAACGCCTGCGCAACCGCCGTAAATCATAAACACATCATCTCACCCAACAACAAAAAGCCGCCCTACTCACTGCAGGGCGGCTTTTCTTTATGATACGAGTACAAAACCCGCACAAAACGATTTGTGATTTTTTCAATAGTCAATCCTTAGTCTAAAATCAGATTGACTTTCTGGGCTAGCTTTCCATCACCTTGTTTTGGCGGTTGATGGATTCCAAATGTACAGCCGCAAGGTATTGCTCCACAAATTCCGTCGATAAGCCTACTGAATGCCCTTGACGCATAGACCGCTCCAGCACTTCATTAAAGCGTGCTGTTTGCAAAATGGTGATGTCGTTTTCCTTTTTGTACTGCCCGATTTTTTCGGCCACGGCCATGCGGCGGCCTAGTAGCTGCATAATCTCGGCGTCGAGCTGGTTGATTTGCTCGCGGAAGCTAGCCAGCGCGGTGAGGTACTCGCGCTTGTCGGTGCTCTCGTGGCGCCACACCAGGTCTTCAATCAGGTCGCGCAGCACTTCCGGCGTGATTTGCTGCTTGGCGTCGCTCCAGGCCGCGTCCGGGTCGATGTGGCTTTCAATCATGTTGCCGTCGAAACCGAGGTTGAGGGCCTGCTGGGCCACGGCCGCCAGCGTGTCGCGCCGGCCGCAGATGTGGCTGGGGTCGCAGAGCAGCGGCATGTCAGGCATGCGGCGCTTCATCTCAATGGGCAGGTGCCACATGGGCGCGTTGCGGAAATCGGTGTTGCCGTAGCTCGAAAAGCCCCGGTGAATGAGTCCCACGTGCGTGAGGCCGGCTTTTTGCAGGCGCTCCACGGCGCCCACCCACAGCTCCAGCTCCGGGTGAATGGGGTTTTTCACCAGCACCGGCACGTCGACGCCGCGCAGGGCATTGGCAATTTCCTGCACCGAAAACGGGTTGCCGGTGGTGCGGGCGCCCACCCACAGAATGTCGATGCCAAAGGCCAGGCAGTCTTCGACGTGCTTGGCGGTGGCCACTTCCACGGCCGTGGGCAGGCCGGTCAGCTCGCTGGCTTTCTTGAGCCAGGGCAGGCCTTTGGTGCCCACGCCCTCGAACATGCCGGGCTTGGTGCGGGGCTTCCAGATGCCGGCGCGCAGGGCCTGCACCTTGCCGGTGGCGGCCAGGCGCTGGCAGGTTTCGAGCACCTGTTCCTCGGTTTCGGCCGAGCAGGGCCCGGAAATAAGGAAAGGCTTGTCGTCGGGCTGGCGGTTGAACAGCGCGGATTTCATGGCGGGGATGGCGGATGAATTCATGGGATTGATTAGCTATTAGTTTTTAGGTCGTCATGCTGAGCGCAGCCGAAGCATGACGGGCTTTTTTATGTTGTTCTGCCTGCTAAGGCAGGATTTTGCGAATGTGATTGGCTTGTTGAATTTGCTGGGTGAGGCCGTCGTAGTCTTCCCGCGCCAGCAGGTCGCGCAGGTGCTGCAGCTGGTGCAGGTGCTCATCGAGCACATCGAGCACGTTGAGGCGGTTTTGGCGGAAGATGGGCACCCACATGGCGGGCGAGCTTTTGGCCAGGCGCACGGTGGAGGCAAAGCCGCCGCTGGCCAGGTCGAAGATGCGCTGCTCTTCCTTCTCTTTCTCCAACACCGTGAGCGCCAGCGCAAACGAGGTGATGTGCGAGATGTGCGACACGTAGGCCGTGTGCAGGTCGTGGGCCGCCGCGTCGAGGTACAGCAGGCGCATGGGCAGCGCGTGAAACAGCTTTTCGACCAGCTGCACGGCGTCGGGGTCGCTGTGCTCGGTGTCGCAGAGCACCACGGTTTTGCCGTCAAACAGGCCCTGCGTGGCCGCATCGGGGCCGGAGTATTCGGTGCCGGCCATGGGGTGCACGGCCACAAAACGGCCCCGGCGCGAATGTGCGGCCACGGCCGCCAGCAAGGTGCCCTTCGTCGAGCCCACATCAATCACCACCTGATGCGGCGCCGTGGCATCGAGCACGAGCGGCAGCACGGCCACCATGGCGTCCATGGGCACGGCCACCACCACCAAATCGGCCCGGCGCACGGCAGCGGCAAGGTCAGTTTCGATTGCATCGACCAGGCCCAGTTCCAGCGCCCGGCGCGCGTGGACCGGGCTTGCTTCCACCCCAATAAAATGCTGGGCCAGCCCGTGCTGGCGCAGGCTAAGCGCCAGCGAGCCGCCAATGAGGCCGAGGCCAATGATGGTGACGTTCATGAGTTGACAGAAGGAATGGTGACACGAACTCGCTCCAGGGCCTCGCGCAACACGCTTTCTGGCTGGCAAAGGCTGGCGCGCACGTAGCCCAGGCCGTTGCTGCCGAAAATGCCGCCCGGCGTCAGAAATACCCGGGCTTCGGCCAGCACGGCGTCGCTCAGGGCGTAGCCGTCGGCGTACTCGGCCGGCACCGCGGCCCAGATGAACAGGCCCACCTGGCCCGGAGCGGGTTCGCAGCCCACGGCGCGCAGCAGTTCAAGCACCAATTCGCGGCGGACGCGGTAGGTGGCGTTCAATTCCGCGAACCAGTCGTCGCCTAGGGCCAGGGCAGCCACCGCAGCTTGCTGCACCGGCAGCAGCATCCCCGAGTCCATGTTGCTTTTGAAGCGGAGGACGTCGGCCAGCAGGTCGGGGCGGCCGCAGAGCATGCCCACGCGCCAGCCGGCCATGTTGTGCGATTTGCTGAGCGAGTTCAGCTCCAGAGCCACTTCGCGGGCGCCGGGCACCGAGAGCAAACTCACCGGCGGCGTTTCATTCAGGATGAAGCCGTAGGGGTTGTCGTGCACCAGCAGGATGCTGTGCACCTTCGCAAAAGCCACCAATTGCGCCAGAAAAGCCGCGTCGGCCGAAGCGCCGGTGGGCATGTGCGGGTAGTTCACCAGCATGAGCTTCACCCGCGAAAGGTCGGTTTGAGCCAGCGCGTCCAAGTCAGGCAGCCAGCCGCGGGCGGCGGTGAGGTCGTATTCGCGCACCTCGGCCCCGCAGATTTCGGCCACGGCCCGGTAGGTCGGGTAGCCGGGGTTGGGAATGAGCACGACGTCGCCCGCTTCCAAAAACGTCATTCCCACGTGCATGAGGCCTTCTTTCGAGCCCAGCAGCGGCAGGATTTCGCTGGCCGGGTCGAGCGTCACGCCGTAGTGGCGCTGGTAGAAAGCGGCCATGGCCCCGCGCAGCGCCGGCGTGCCTTGGTAGCCTTGGTAGCCGTGGGCGGTGGGCTGGGCGGCGCTGGCACTGAGCGCCGCCACCACGCTGGGGTGCGGAGGCAAATCGGGGCTGCCAATGCCCAGGTTGATGATGTTGGCGCCGGCGGCGTTCAGGGCGGCCAGCTCGCGCAGCTTGCGCGAGAAGTAGTATTCGCCGGTGTGGGCCAGGCGGCTGGCAACGGGCACTTGCAGGCGTGCTGCGGAAGCTGTTTTCATGATTTTAAGTCAATTGCGGCGCTACTTGGGCGTCGATGGTTTGGGAAGCTGCGGTATTCCAGTGGCCACGGCGGTAGGCGCCCAGCACGCGCAGTTCTTCGGTTACGGGGGCCAAATCGGCCAGCAGGGCCTCCAGCTGCGCCGGATTTTCACATTCCACATCGGCGTGGAAGCCGTAGTGCCAGGGCTGGCCGGGGCGGGGGCACGACTGCAGCTTGCTCAGATTTAGGCCGTGGGCGGCCACGCGGGCGAGCACGGCGGCCAGGCGACCGGGCGCGTGTGGCGCGCAGAAGTAGAGCGAGGCTTTGTCGGCCAGCGGGTCGGGGCGGGCGCTGTCGGCGTGCTCCAGCACCAGGAAGCGGGTGTAGTTGTGCGGGTCGTCGTGAATGGCGGGCGCCAGGATGTGCAGGCCGAACTGCTCGGCCGCCTGGGCGCCGGCCACCACGGCCACGCCGGGCGTGCGGTGCTGGGCCAGCAGCTGGGCGCTGTGGCCGGTGTCGTCGGTTTCGACCAGTTTCCAGTGCGGGTGACGGTCCAGAAACTCGCCGCACTGGCGCAGGGCCATGGGGTGCGAGTGCACCTGCTGCACGGCAGCCAGCGTGGTGCCGGGCAACGCCAGCAGGTGCTGATGAATGGGCAGGTACACCTCGCCCGTTACCCGTACGGGGTGGCGCTCCAGCAGCAGGTAGTTGGGCAGGATGCTGCCGGCCAGCGAGTTTTCCATGGCCATCAGGCCGGCCTCGGCGGTGCCGTGCACCACGTGGGCCACCACGGCCGCGAAGGTGGCGCAGGGCAGCAGCGCCGGCGCCGCGCCGAAAAACTGCCGGGCTGCCACTTCGTGAAAACTTCCCTGGAACCCCTGGATGGAAACGTGCTTGGGCATGGTGTAGCGTTAGTTGTTAGTCGTCAGTTGCTCGTTGTCAGTTGTCCGGCTATTTACTCAGTAGTCTGTGCCATGTGAGGCTAACAACTGACAACGAGCAACTGACAACTAGAATTGGGCAATAAAAAAGGGCCTCCGTAGTGCGGGGCCCTGGGGTGGTTGGCAGCGAGTGTGGTGTGGTCACCTCGGGCAACAGCGGGCCGGCTTCTTCGAATAGAAGAAGGTATAGCCGTAATAAAAAAACACTTGCTGCGTGGGTACCATGAGTGAATTGGGCAATAAAAAAGCGCCTTCCCGATGAACGAGCGGCGCTGGAGTTGGCTGAGGTTAGCTACGCGGCGGCTCGTTCTACGCGGTGGCGTAGAAGTAGTAATAGCCGAAAAAGTAGCGCGTCTGGAACATCGGTGGTGCGGGTTTGCGGTGGCAAGTTACGCACAACCGCCGCAACTCCAACCGAAAAGCCCGGCGGCAGCTACGGCAGCACCCGTTCCACTGCCGGCTCGCGGGTGGCCGTGTTCAGCCCCTTGAACTCCAGGTATCTTACGTTCGGCACCCAAAACGTGCCGCCCTCGATGCGCAAATACACACGCTCGAGCTGCAGCTGCTTGCCGGCAATGGTGGTGTAGACGTGAAACGCCTTGTCGACCGGCGACTTCAGCAGGAAAAACCGCACCTTGCTATAGGCCGCAAACTTCAGCTCAAACTTGTCGGCGGCGAGTTTTTCGGCCGTGAGGCCATAAGCAAACTTGCCCTGAATGAAGTTCAGCTCCTTGCGCTCGCCGTGCTCGTCGTAGCGAATCCAGAAGGCGTTCACGGGCTCGTCCTCGTTGAGGCGGCCGGCGCGGTCCACGTTCAGTTGGTAGATGACGGTGTTGGTATTGGGGTCGCGCTGCAGGTAGAAAAGCTGGTTGGGCACCCCGCTGGGGACCGGAAACACAATGCCCGCTTTCGGGCCCGGCGGCAGGCGGCAAAACAGGTTGAATAGCAGCAAAAAGGCCGGGGCCAACATGGAGAATGGGATAGCAGCGGAGTGGCAAAGGTACCGTCGCGTGGACTCGCAGAGGCCACGCTACATCACTTCATCTGCCGGAACTTGCGCTTCATCACGTCTTGCACCGGCACGTTGGAAATCTTGCTTTCCAGCCACGAAATGATGTCCAGGTACAGAAAGGGCCGGCTTTCGTAGGGATTGGCGGCAATGACCGTCAGCTTCTCTTTGAGGTCGATGAAGGCCTCGCGCACCTGCGGCGGCGCAATGCCACCCAGCTGGCGCAGGAACCGGAATATCTCGACCTGCATGGGCTGCTGCTCGTCCATCTTGCCCAGAAAATGGTACACGGAGCGCACCTGGTATTCCAGGCTGGCGTCGTCGCCGGCTTCGTAGTGGGCAATGAGGTTGAGGATGCGGGCAAAGCACTGCAGGTCCTCGCGCAGGCTCAGGTCTTTGTGCTGAATGATGAGCGTGAGGTACTCAATGGCCTTCTCGTACTCGCCGCTGCCGAAGTAGAGGCTGGCAATCTTGTAGTAAAACACCAGCGTGCGGTGGATGTCGAGCTGGGGTTTGAAGTGGTCCAGCTGCTCGAGCAGCTCCGGGATGATGGCCAGGCCCTCGGTGAAGCGGCCCTCCAGGAAGTAGGCGTTGATTTTGTTGGTGTAGATGTACTGGAACAGCAGGATTTCGGTGTTGGGGCTGCTGCGCCGGGTCTGGTTGGCCGCGAAGTCTTCCAGCCTTTTCAGCACCTGCATGAACTTGCTGTAGTAAAGCATGTTATAGAGCGCCGCCAGCAGGTTGTGCAGTCCTTTGATGTAGAGCATGGTTTGCAGCTCCTTCATGGGCGGGGCCTGCTCAAAGAGGTCGACCCACTTCTGGGCGTAGCGGTAGCTGGCCCGGAAATTCTGGCTCAGCGTGTGGTACCACACCTGCGCCTGGTAGAAATACAGCTTCTCGAAAAAGCCGCCGCGGCTGTCTTCGGCAGCCGGCAGGTTTTCGCGGAAAAACGCCGTGATGCGCGCGTGGTCGGCGCGGTTGCGGGCGTGGCCGGCCTTCAGGTAGAGGCCGTAGAGGCGCAGCGCGGCGTTGGACAGCGCGTGCTGGTTGGCCAAGTGCGCCACCGTGTCCGTGGCTTCGGTGGTGAGGGTTTCGGCGCGGTCTTTCAGGCTGCGCGTGATGTACTGGCTTTCGATGAGCTTCTCAAAGTCGAGAGCCAGCAGCACGATGTGCGGCATTTCGGCCTGGCGGGCCTGCTGCTTCACTTTTTCCAGCATGCGCAAGGCCTGCTGGTAGAAGCCCTTGTTGTAGAGCACGCGGGCGTAGTCGAGCTGCTCGTGCAGCTGAATGTCGGGGTTTTGGCCGGCGTGGTACACCCGCAGGCTGGAGAGCACCTGCCGGTAAAGGTTGGCCTTGAGGTTGGCGAGTTGCACGCGCTTGAGGGCGGGCACCTGGGCCAGCACCTGGGCCTCGTCGTAAGTGTCGGCGGCGTCGAGGGCGTCGAAGAGCTGCAAAAACTTGAGGTCTTCGCTTGCGCTCTGCCGGTTGGTGAACAGGCGGAAATGGCGCTTTTCGGAGCGCGTCAACGATTTTACCAACTGAAAAACGGGTTCTTGGCTCTTGTTTGGCATTGTATAACGTCCTGATGCAACCTATTATCCCACAAGGTATTACTCTGCAAATCCCGCCGATTAGAAATAGTAGAAACGGTAAAATGGCGGTTTTCATGCCGCAAACGCGGCCGCTACTTGCCAGCCTATTTCAACGGCCCCGCCCGGCGTTTCCGGGCGATTGTAGCATGTCTCCGCAGCAAATCCAAATCTTCGATACCACGCTCCGCGACGGCGAACAGGTGCCGGGCTGCAAGCTAAACCGCGACGAGAAGCTTCTCATTGCCCGCCAGCTCGAGCAGCTCGGCGTCGACGTCATCGAGGCCGGCTTTCCGGTGTCGAGCCCCGGTGACTTTGCCGCCGTGCAGGCCATTGCCGCCCAAACCCGCGAAGCCACCGTGTGCGGCCTCTCGCGGGCCGTCGAAAACGACATTCGGGTGGCCGCCGAGGCCCTGCGCCCGGCCCGCTACCCGCGCATTCACACCGGCATTGGCACATCGGACGTGCACATTCAGCACAAGCTCTGCACCACACGGGAGGACGTGCTGGCCCGCGCCGTGGCGGCGGTGAAGCTGGCCAAAAGCTTCGTGGACGACGTGGAGTTTTACGCCGAAGACGCCGGCCGCACCGACAACGAATTCCTGGCCCGCGTGTGCGAGGCCGCCATCCGGGCCGGCGCCACGGTGCTCAACATTCCGGACACCACCGGCTACTGCCTGCCCCAGGAATACGGCGCCAAAATCAAGTTTCTGCACGAAAACGTGCGCGGCATTCACACGGTGCGGCTGTCCACGCACTGCCACAACGACCTGGGCCTGGCCACCGCCAACTCCATTGCCGGCGTGATGAACGGCGCCCGCCAGATTGAGTGCACCATCAACGGCGTGGGCGAGCGGGCCGGCAACACGGCCCTGGAGGAAGTGGTGATGATACTGCGCCAGCACCCTTACCTCCACCTCGACACCCGCATCAACACCCGCCTGCTGGCCGAAACCTCGGCCATGGTGTCGCACCTGATGACCATGCCCGTGCAGCCCAACAAGGCCATTGTGGGCGCCAACGCCTTCTCGCACAGCAGTGGCATCCACCAGGACGGCATCATCAAGCACCGCGAAACCTATGAAATCATCGACCCGCGGGAAGTGGGCGTGGCCGATTCGTCCATCGTGCTCACGGCCCGCTCCGGCCGCGCCGCGCTGGCCTACCGCCTCCAGAAGCTGGGCTATGATTTCGAAAAAACGGCCCTGAACAAAGCCTACGCGTGCTTTCTCGAACTCGCCGACCGCAAGCGCGAGGTGGTGGACGACGACCTGCACGCCCTTGTAGAACAAGAAAACCTAGTAGCCGCCAACTAACCCATGACGACTCCCGAAGAATACCGCCCCCTCGCCGCCGGCCCCGCCCAACCCAGCAGCCAGCCTCCCCAACCGGAAACCCCGCAACCGCCGCGCTTCACTGACTGGATTAGCTACGGAGTCGCCGTGATTCAGCAAGCAGCACCCACTGCCGCTGATTTTACCCCAGCAGGCGGCTGAAAGATGTAGAGACGCATCCTTGCGCCTCGTCGTCGAACGATAAATAACGCCTCGTTTCCTCTCCCAAAGCACCCAACGACGAGACGCAAGGATGCGTCTCGTCGCCCCACCCCAATGGCCAAGTCCTTATTCGATAAAATCTGGGAGGCGCACGTGGTGAAAGCCGCGCCGGGCGGCCTGGACATCGTGTATATCGACCGGCACCTCATCCACGAGGTGACCAGCCCGCAGGCTTTCGACGAGCTCGAAGCCCGCGAACTGCCGCTGTTTCGCCCCAGCCGCATCCTGGCCACGGCCGACCACAACGTGCCCACCCGCAACCAGCACCTGCCCATTGAGGAGCCGCTGAGCCGCTCGCAGGTGGACACGCTCACGGCTAACTGCGCCAAGTACGGCGTGGAGCTGTATGGCCTGGGCCACCAGCGCCAGGGCATTGTGCACGTCATCGGGCCCGAGCTGGGCCTCACGCTGCCCGGCACCACCATTGTGTGCGGCGACAGCCACACCTCCACCCACGGCGCGTTTGGCGCGGTGGCTTTCGGCATCGGCACCAGCCAGGTGGCGCAGGTGATGGCCACCCAGTGCCTGCTCCTGAGCCGCCCCAAGCGCATGCGCATCACCGTGGACGGCGCGCTGCGGCCCGGCGTCACGGCCAAGGACCTGATTCTGTACATCATTGCGCAGCTGGGCACGGGCGGGGCCACCGGCTACTTCGTGGAATACGCCGGCAGCGCCGTGCGCAGCCTGAGCATGGAAGGCCGCATGACGGTGTGCAACATGAGCATTGAGATGGGCGCCCGCGGCGGCCTCATCGCGCCCGATGAAACCACGTTTGCCTACGTGCAGGGCCGCCCCTACGCCCCTAAAGAAGCCGCCTGGGAGCAAGCCGTGGCCTACTGGCAAACGCTGTATTCCGATGAGGACACCGTGTTCGACGCCGAGCACCGCTTCGACGCGGCCGCCATTGCGCCGATGATAACCTACGGCACCAACCCCGGCATGGGCATTGCGCTGAATGGCCACATTCCCAGCGAAGTGCCGGCCAGCGAAGCCGAAAGCTTTGATAAGTCGCTGCAGTACATGGGCTTCCAGCGGGGCGAAAGCTTGCTGGGCAAGCAAATCGACTACGTCTTCATTGGCAGCTGCACCAATTCGCGCATCGAGGACCTGCGGGCCGTGGCGGCCTACGTGCAAGGCAAGCAGAAGGCCCGGCACGTGGAGGCCATCATCGTGCCCGGCTCGAAGCAGGTGGAGCAGCAAGCCCGGGCCGAAGGCCTGGACAAAATTCTGGCCGATGCCGGCTTTGAGCTGCGCGAACCCGGCTGCAGCGCCTGCCTGGCCATGAACGAGGACAAAATTCCCGCCGGCGCCTACTGCGTGGCCACCTCCAACCGCAACTTCGAGGGGCGGCAGGGGCCGGGCTCGCGCACGCTGCTGGCCTCGCCGCTGGTGGCCGCCATCACGGCCGTGCAGGGCAAAATTGTGGACATCACGCAGTATTTAAATTGAGTCTTTTCTGTCATCCTGAGCGCAGCGAAGGCCTTTTTCACCTTCGAACGATTTGCAGTAACTGAAACAGCACAGTCGTGATAAGGTCCTTCGCTGCGCTCAGGATGACAACTGATTTCGTCGAATTCCCAATGGAAAAATTCCAGACCCTGTATTCCGCCGCCGTCCCGCTGCCGCTCGAAAACATCGATACGGACCAGATTATTCCGGCCCGTTTTCTGAAGGCGACCACGCGCGAGGGCTTCGGCGAGAACTTGTTTTGCGACTGGCGGCGCAACCCGGACGGCAGCTTCAAGCCCGATTTCGTGCTGAACGACCCGCGTTTCAGCGGGCAGATTCTGCTGGCGGGCAAGAATTTCGGCTGCGGCTCCAGCCGCGAGCACGCCGCCTGGGCGCTGTACGACGCCGGTTTTCGGGTAGTGATTTCGAGCTACTTCGCCGACATTTTCCGCGGCAACGCGCTCAACACCGGCCTGCTACCACTGCAAGTGAGCGATGCCGAGCTGGCCCGACTGTTTGCCCTGGTGGAGGAAGACGCCCACGTGCAATTCGTGGTGAACCTGCGGGAGCAAACGCTGCACGTGCCGGCCACCGGCGAAGTCATCCGTTTCGACCTCGACCCTTACAAGAAGGAGTGCCTGATTAACGGCTACGACGACATCGACTACCTGGTGAGCCAGAAGCCCGCCATCGAAGCCTACGAACAAAACCGAACCTGGTCATGGTAAGCAAGAAAATAGCCGTGTTGCCCGGCGATGGCATCGGGCCCGAAGTCTGTCGGCAGGCCGTGAAGGTGCTGGAAGCCGTGGCCGGCCGCTTCGGCCACCGCTTCGACATGCAGAGCTACCTGATGGGTGCCTGCGCCATCGACGCCACCGGCAACCCGCTGCCCGACGAAACCCTCGACGCCTGCCGCGCCGCTGATGCCGTGCTGCTCGGGGCCATCGGCGACCCAAAGTACGACCACGACCCCACCGCCAAGGTGCGCCCCGAGCAGGGCCTGCTGCGCCTGCGCAAGTCGCTGGGTTTGTTTGCCAACATCCGTCCCGTGACGGCTTACAGCGTGCTGCTGGAGCATTCCCCCCTGAAGCGCGAGCGCATCGAAGGCACCGACCTGCTCATTTTTCGGGAGCTGACCGGCGGCATCTACTTCGGCGACAAAGGCCGCACCGCCGACGGCGAAGCCGCCTACGACCACTGCACCTACAGCCGCCCTGAGATTGAGCGCATTGCGCACCTGGCCTTCCGCGCCGCGGCTGGCCGCCGGCAGAAACTGACGCTGGTGGACAAGGCCAACGTGCTGGAAACCTCCCGCCTGTGGCGCGAAGTGGTGCGCGAAATGGCCGCCGAGTACCCGGAAGTGGCCGTGGATTACCTGTTCGTCGACAACGCGGCCATGCAGGTCATCCTCAGCCCCACGCAGTTCGACGTGATTCTGACCGAAAACATGTTCGGCGACATCATCTCAGACGAGGCTTCGGTGATTGCGGGCTCGCTGGGCCTGCTGCCCTCGGCGTCAGTGGGCGAGCGGGTGGCACTGTTCGAGCCCATTCACGGCTCCTACCCGCAGGCCAAGGGCAAAGGCATCGCCAACCCCATTGCCACCATTCTCTCGGCCGCCATGCTACTGGAGCACCTGGAGCTGGACGCCGAAGCCGCCCTGGTGCGCGAAGCCGTAGACGAAGCTCTCCACAACGGCGTCCTGACCAAGGAGCTAAACCCCACCGCGCCCTATACCACCGAGGAAGTCGGCAATTACATCGCCTTCTGGATTGCAGATTCGAACGAGAAGCAGTGGAATAAAAACAACGTAGAAATCGGGCTGAGCACGATTATTTGAGTGAGCGTCGTGCCGCGCACCTTCTGTCATCCTGAGCGCAGCGAAGGACCTTTTCACTTTTGAACGACTTGTTCAGGCGTGAGAAGGCCCTTCGCTGCGCTTAGGATGACAGGCTTTTTCGAAAGTCGATGCGGGCAAGTCACCATCGCCGTTTATAACCCCAAGGGCTGAAATCAGGTTAAGAAGGCTTGCTTCCCGACCTTACTTTTTGCCCCTTATGATAAAGCTATTTGAACCCCTGGCCCTGCGCGGCGTCACGCTGAAAAACCGCATCGTGGTGTCGCCCATGTGCCAGTACAGCGCCACCGACGGCTTCGCCAACGACTGGCACCTCGTGCACTTGGGCAGCCGCGCCGTGGGCGGCGCCGGCCTCATCATCCAAGAAGCCACGGCCGTGTCGCCGGAAGGCCGCATCAGCCCCGAAGACCTCGGCATCTGGAAAGACGAGCACGTGCCCATGCTCCGGCGCATCAACGAATTCATCACGGCGCAGGGCAGCGTGCCCGGCATTCAATTGGCCCACGCCGGCCGCAAGGCCAGCACCTACGCCCCCTGGCGCGGCGAGGGCGCGGTGCCCGCCAGCGAAGGCGGCTGGCAAGTGGTGGGCCCCGGCAACGAGGCTTTTTCCGACAGCTACCCGCAGCCCAAGGCCCTCGATGCGCAAGGCATTCAGCAGGTTATTGCTGATTTCCGCACGGCCGCGCAGCGCTGCCTGGCGGCGGGCTACCAGGTGATTGAGCTGCACGCCGCGCACGGCTACCTGCTGCACCAGTTTCTGTCGCCGCTGAGCAACCACCGCACCGACGAGTACGGCGGCTCATTCGACAAC
The DNA here is from genome assembly GCF_014699055.1 of Hymenobacter armeniacus. Taxonomy (GTDB): domain Bacteria; phylum Bacteroidota; class Bacteroidia; order Cytophagales; family Hymenobacteraceae; genus Hymenobacter; species Hymenobacter armeniacus. The sequence goes on along the minus strand of NZ_JACXAC010000005.1, from coordinate 572,518 downwards.
CGCATCCGCCTGCTGCTGGACGTGGTGGCGGCCACCCGCGAAGTATGGCCCGAAGAACGGCCGCTCATCGTGCGCATTTCGGCCACCGACTGGGTAGAAGGCGGCTGGAACGCCGACGAAGCCGTGCAGCTGGCCGCCGCGCTCAAAACCCGCGGCGTGGACTTGATAGACTGCTCCACCGGCGGTAACGTGCCCAAGGCCAGCATCCCTGTGGGCCCCGGCTACCAGGTGCAGTTTGCCGAGCGCATCAAGGAAGAGGCCGGCATCCGCACGGGCGCAGTGGGCCTCATCACCAACCCGGCCGAAGCCGAGGCCATTCTGGCCAACGGCCAGGCCAACCTGGTGCTGCTGGCCCGCGAGTTCCTGCGCGAGCCCTATTTCCCGCTGTTTGCGGCCCACGAGCTGGGCGCCGAAATGCCCTGGCCGCCGCAGTACGAGCGCGCCAAGCCGCGCGTGCAGACGGTGGCCGGGCCGCGATAAGTTTTCCTCAAAAGTCCGTCCGGCAGAGCGCCAGCGAAGTATGACGGCCTTTGGGCTTTATGCCAAACTGCGCACCCATTTCGCTGTCACCAGTAGCTGGCCCAGGTGGCGCGTGGTGTGCTCGGCGGCGTGCGTGAGGATGCCGATGACGGTGGAGGGCACCTGCGCCCGGCCCACGCCACGCCCTTCGGCCAGGCTGGTTTCGGGGGTGGCTTTTAGCTGCTGCAGGGCGGCGTCTACTTCGTGGTTGAAGCGGGCCACGAGCTGTTGCACCGTGTCGGGCGCGATGGAGAGGGGCGGCACTTCGGCGTGAAAATCGGCAAACTGGCTTTCCGACAACGCCTCGCCGCGGGCGTAGGTCAGCAGGCGATTTAACACGCCGGCCAGGTGCTGCAGGTGGAAGCCCACGGAAGCCACGCCCGCCGGCCGCTCGTTCAGGAGCGCGGGCGGAAAATCGTGCAAGGCTTCGTGTAGCTCGTCGCGGGCCTGCAGCAGGGCGTGGGCTACGGGTTGGAGCAGCGGGGGCACGCCCGCAATGGGGCCGCGCAGCCAGGCTTCGAGGGGAGCAGACATTGGGACAATGGGGAATTAAGTGCTTCAAAATAACGTCATGCAGAGCGCGCCGAAGCACGCAAAACGCTGTGGCGCGCTCTGCATGACGTTCGTATGGACGTCGAAACCGTCAACGACCTTCACGGGCCGTACTTTTGTGATTATGTCAGGTATTAACGATGCGCTGCGCGCCGCCGCCGACCAATTCGGCACCCCTCTCTACGTGTATAATTCCGCGACCATCACGCGGCAGTATAAAAAGCTGACCACGGCTTTTTCGGGGCATAAAACGCGCTTCTTTTATGCGTGCAAGGCCTTGAGCAACGTGTCCGTTCTGCGCCACATCCACAGCCTGGGCTCGGGGCTCGACTGCGTGAGCATCAACGAGGTGAAGCTGGGGCTGCACGTGGGTTTCGCGCCCGACGACATTCTGTTTACGCCCAACAGCGTCACGTTTGAGGAATTGGTGGAAGCCAAGGAGCTGGGCGTTAACCTCAACATCGACAACATCTCGCTGCTGGAGCGCTTTGGGGCCACGTTTGGCGGCTCGTACCCGGTGTGCGTGCGCCTGAACCCGCACATTGAGGCGGGCGGCAACTACAAGATTCAAACCGGCCACATCGACTCCAAATTCGGCATCAGCATCCACCAGATGCGCCACCTCGAGCGCGTGGTGAAGGGCACCGGCCTGCACGTGCGCGGCCTGCACATGCACACGGGCTCCGAAATCAAGGACGTGGGCGTGTTCATGCGGGCCCTGGAAATCCTGTTCGACGCGGCCACGCGCTTTCCGGAGCTGGAGTTTCTGGACCTCGGCTCGGGCTTTAAAGTGCCCTACAAGCCCGGCGACCCCGAAACCGACGTGAACGCGCTGGGCCAGCAAGTGGCCGCGGCCTTCAAGTCGTTTGAGAAAGAATACGGCCGCGAGCTGGAATGCTGGTTCGAGCCGGGCAAATACCTGGTGAGCGAAAGCGGCTTCCTGCTGGTGAACGTGGCGGTGGTGAAGCAAACCACGGCCACCGTGTTTGCGGGCGTGAATTCGGGCTTCAACCACCTCATCCGGCCCATGTTCTACGACAGCTACCACCACATCAGCAACCTCACCAACCCCAAGGGCACGGAACGGCTGTATACCGTGGTGGGCAACATTTGCGAAACCGACACCTTTGCCTGGGACCGGCTGCTGCCCGACATCCGCGAAAACGACCTGCTGGCTTTCCACAACGCCGGCGCCTACGGCTTCGAGATGAGCAGCAGCTTCAACTCGCGCACCCGCCCGGCCGAAGTGCTGCTGGACGAAAGCGGCGAACTGCGCCTGATTCGCAAGCGCCAGACGTTTGAAGACCTGCTGGCCGGGCAGGTAGACGTGGCGGCCAATGCCCCGGCCCAGCCTTCGCCCGTGGCCTGAGGTCGATGCCGGGACGCCCCAAACGTCCCGGCATTGTCGTATATTAGGGGAGGTTCGGGCCTGTTGAGGGGCCACCGGCTGGGGCGGCGCGGTTGGGGCAGGGGGCAGGCGGCCGGGTCTTAACGTAACCGTTTCGTGTGCCATGGACGCTGCCCTTTCTACGCGACTCTCGGCGCTGGCGCCTTTGCGGCCGGGGCTGGTGGCGCGCTTGCTCCACGTGGTGCTGGCCCTGGCCATCGGCGGGCTGTGCTACCGGCTGGCCCCGCCCGATTTCCTGCTCCTCACCCGGCTGCTCATGGGCTGGGACGGGTTCGTGCTAAGCGTGCTGCTGCTGAGCTGGATAACCATTTTCCATACGCGCGCGGCCGACATGTTTCACGTCGTCAGGGCCTTGCACCCCGACAAGACGTGGCTGCTGCTGCTGCTGACCACCTTCGTGGGCACCACCATCAGCATCGTGGCCGTGGTGCTGCTGCTGCACAACCTGCAGGCCATGGCCCGGGAAGAGCGGATTGAGAACATCTCGGTTTCGGTGGTGGCCATTGGCAGCACCTGGTGCCTGATGCACACGCTGTTTGCTCTGCACTACGCGCACACCTATTTCACCCTGCAAAAGAACGCGGGGGCCGATGCCGGCCTGCTTTTTGTCGGCGCCGGGCCAACCTCCTACTGGGATTTTGTCTACTTCTCCTTTGTGGTTGGCATGACGTCCCAAACCGCCGACGTCAGCATTACCTCGCTGCGCATGCGGCAATTGGTGCTGTTTCACAGCCTTATGGCTTTCGCCTTCAACACCACCATCGTGGCCCTGGCCATCAACGTGGTGGCGGGGTTGCTCTGAGGCAAGCCCGGGCTTCTGGTTGTTGATGGTGGGAAATGCCCCGTTCGCTCAGCGTCCGTCGGGCACCTGCGCCAGCCAGGCAGTGGCCTCTTCTTCGCTCTCAAACGTGCGGTAGGTGTGGTTCAGCCCGCGGCTGGCCATCACGAGCTGGTTCATGGCCAGGCGGGCAAATACGTCGTGCGCCACCAGGGCTGCCCCGTGGCGGTAGCCGCACTCGCGCACGGCACCGGGCAGCCATTCGTTGGTCATCCAGTCGAGTTCGGCCGGGGTGAAGGGCGCCATCTCGCGTTGGTCGATGAGGGCCTTCGACCAGCGGTGGCGGGCCAGGGCCTGGCCCAAGTGCGTGAGAATGGCCCGAAACTGCACCGTTTCGCGCGGGCCGGGCCGGTATTCCAGCCGCACATAGCCGCCGGGTTCTTCCCAAATGCGGCCAATGCTGTTTTCGAAATAGAGGGTGCGAACGGGTGACTTGAGCATCTAAAACGTGGGGCAGAGCCGGGCGTCCGGCGGCAGTTGCGGCGGGTGGCGTTGAAAGAGGGGTGCACGCCTCAACCACCAACCGGCGGCTGAGGTTGCACGGCGCCCCATACTTTTCGCCCAACTAGCCTTTCCAGGCGCCGAATGCTCCGCTTTGGTAGTCGCGGTACGCTTGCTGAATCTCGGCTTCGGTGTTCATCACAAACGGCCCGTAGCTCACCACTGGCTCGCCAAACGGCAGCGCGTGGCCCAGCAGCAACAGTGCTTCCTCGTCGGCGGCCAGGGCCAGCTCGTCGCCATCGTGGTTGAATTCGACCAGCTGGCGGGCCTTGGCCTCGGCGCCGTTCACCTGCACCGTGCCGCGCACCACGTAGAAGAAAATGTTGCGCTCGGCGGCCACCGGCAGCGCGACGCGGCTGCCGGCCGGCAGCTCCAGCCAAGCCAGGGCCACGTCGGCCAGCGGCTGCACGGCCCCGGCGGTGCCGGCCCACTCGCCCGACACGGCGTGCACCACCACGCCGCCCTCCAGCGTCACAGTCGGGATTTCTTCCTGTTGCAGGCCGATGTAGCGCGGGGCCACCATCTTGTCCTTGGCCGGCAGGTTCACCCACAGCTGCAGGATTTCGAGCGGCCCGCCCGCTTGCTTGAACTGCTCCGACGACACCTCGGCGTGCACCAGGCCGCTGCCGGCCGTCATCCACTGAATGCCGCCAGCGTTTATCACGCTTTCGTGCCCACCCGTGTCCTTGTGCAGAATATCGCCTTCCAGAATGAAGGTCACCGTCTCGAACCCGCGGTGCGGGTGCGGGCCGAAGGGCAGGCCGTTGTTGTTGGGCCGGTACACCTGCGGGCCGTGGTGGTTCAGAAACAGAAACGGGTCGATGTACTCCACCGACGCCGTGGGCAGCGCCCGGTACGTGACGAGGTCGGCAATGGGGGCATTGATGGCCCGGTGCTGCTGCTTGATGGTGCGCATGGTGGTGGGGTTGAAGTTAAAGTTGTTGCGGGTGCCTCACCCCCTGCCCCTCTCCTCAGGGAGAGGAGAGTCAGCCGATTTATACAGAAGAATAACCGGTGCCCCTCTCCCTGAGGAGAGGGGGTCAGGGGGTGAGGCGTCAACGTCAGACGAGTAGACCAACTCGCTACGCCTCCTGCTCCTGCGGCGGCGAGCCCCGGAAGGCATCCAGCTTGCTCACGGCGGGCAGCTTCACGGGCTTGTTTTCGCGGGCCGACTGGTAGATGGCCTCCATGAGGCGCTGGTCTTGCAGGCCTTCTTCGCCAGGCGTGTAGGGGGTTTTGTTCTGGCGCACGCACTCGGCCATGTGGTCGAGCTCCAGGGCAAACTGGTCCTTCATGGGGTCGTTGGGCGTTTCCTTCAGCTGCTTGCTTTTGGGCGCGCGCACCCGCTCCTGGTGCAGGCCCTGGTAGGTGAAGGCCGGGTCCATCTTGATGGTGCCTTCCTCGCAGTGCACCATGTAGCTCTTGCTGTTGAAAGTGCCGTAGCCCGTCATGCACTGCGAAATGACCCCGCTGGGGAAGCGCAGGGTAAACGTCACGTTTTCTTCCACTTCCTTGAAGCGGGCATCGCCCTGTGTGGTATATATCTGGGCCGAGACTTCGGTGGGCTCCTCGCCCAGCAGGAAACGGCTGGTGTTGAGGCAGTACAGGCCGATGTCGGGCAGGGCGCCGCCGCCGGCCAGGGCCTTTTTGTGGCGCCACTGCTGGTCGTGGGCCTGGTTCTGGCTGTTCACCATTTGCAGCAGCTTCACCTTGCCGTAGGCTTTGTCGCGCACCAGCTGCATGGCCATGCGGTTCAGCGGCTCGTACTGAATGCGGTAGGCAATCATGAGCTTTTTGCCGGCTTTTTTGCAGGCCTCTATCATTTCCTCGCACTCTTTGGCCGAGTTGGCCATGGGCTTTTCGCAGAGGATGTGCTTGCCGGCCTTGGCGCCCCGCAGCGTGAACTCGTGGTGCATGGAGTTGGGCAGCACGATGTAAATCACCTCCACCTCGGGGTTGTCCTTGAGGTTGTCGTAGGTCTGGTAGGAGTAGCAGCTGCTGGGTTTGATGCCGTATTGCTGGGCCACTTTGCGCATTTTTTCGGGGTCGCCGCTCACCAGGGCCACCGGCTTGGCGTGCTTGCTCTGGCCGAAGGCGGGCAGGATTTCATTGAGCGTGAGGTGGCCCAGGCCCACCAGGGCGTAGCCCACGCGTCGCTCGGGCGCGTCGGGGTTGAAGGGCTCCGAGCCCTTGGGGTCGGTGGGCGCTTCCAGCGGGGGCAGCTTGATGTCGAGCGGGCCGGTTACGGGCGGGGCGCCGGCTTCGGCAGTCGCGGCTTCGGCGGCGGCCACGGGCAGGGCGCTGGCCACGCCCACGGCCAGCAGGCCGCGCCCCGCGTGGTTGATGAACTGGCGGCGCGACTCGTCGTGGCGCGATTCCGAATCGGTAGCGGCGGGCGCGGTAGGGTGGTCTTGAAACATGGGGCAGGAACGTGGAAATGTGGAAAACCTAATGGCTGCTGTACGTACGTGCCGAAGGCGGGGCTTTGTTGCCACAGCATTCGGGCATGGCATTACGCCACAGGTTTTTGGGCCGCGCCAGCCGCTGGGCCAATGCGCAGTACATTTATAGCCCCGCATTTGGGTTATGTTGATGTTGAACTGCATGATAAAGCTTTACACGGCCTCGCGCGGGGCTGTTCTCACGGCGCTGCTGGCCGCAGCCAGCACGCTGGCCCGGGCCCAAACCGTCACGCCCATCGGCACCATTCAAACCAGCGGCGCCCTGGCCACGGCGGGCACCTACACCGTCGAGGGCATCGTGACGGCCGTGTACCCCGGGCTGAGCCCGGCCGGCTTTTATGTGCAGAACGAGACGGCCGGCGCCGACGGCGACCCCGCCACCTCCGACGCCCTGTACGTGGTGCAGACGGCCCCCACCGTGGCGGCCGGCACGCGCGTGCGCGTCACCGGCGCCGTGCAGGAAATGCCCACCACGCCCTCGTTCAACCAAGCCGTTCTCACCAGCCCCACCGTCACGGTATTGGCCGCGGGCCAGAACCTGCCGCCCTTTACGCTGCTGAACAATGCCACCTTCGCCATTGCCGATGCGGAGGCCTTCGAAGGCATGCTGGTGCAGTTTTCGGCGCCGGTCACGGTATCCGACGTGGCCACCCTGAAGTCGCGCGGCGAGCTCAACATCTCGACCCAGGGCCTGGTGTACCAGCCCACGCAGTACGTCGACCCCAACGACGACCCGGCCACCGGCACCAGCAGCACCGGCACCACCAACGTGCCCGCCGTGAACGCCTACCAGGCCGCCAACGTGCAGAAGTCGCTGCTGCTCGACGACGGCCTGGCCGCCCTCAACCCCTCCCCCACGCCCTACCTCGACGCCGCCACCGGCACCGTGCGCGTGGGCAGCACCATTGCCAGCCTGCGCGGCATTCTGGGCTACGGCTCCAGCAAGTGGCGCGTGCAGCCCCTGCCGGGCGCCGCCCCGGTGGTGACGACGGTGCGCCCGCCGGTGCCCACGTTCAGCCCGCTGTCGGTGAAGCTGGCCAGCTTCAACGTGCTCAACTACTTCAACGGCGACGGCGCGGGCGGCGGCTTTCCCACCTCGCGCGGGGCCCTCACCCTGGCCGACTTCAACCGCCAGCGCGCCAAAATCATCACGGCCATTGCCCAGATGAACGCCGACGTGGTAGGCCTGATTGAGATTGAAAACGACGGCACCGGGCCCAACTCGGCCATTCAGGACCTGGTGAATGGCCTGAACCAGGCGCTGGGCGCTGGCACCTACGCCATCGTCAACGACGGCGTGCTACGCCAGCCCAACAACACCGACCTCATTCACTGCGCCATCATCTACAAGCCGGCGGCCGTGACGCCCTACGGCAACGTGCTGCTGGCCAGCGTTACGGGCGTGTTCGAGCGCCCGCCGGTGGCCCAGCTCTTCATCACGACGCGCACGGCGGCGCGCGACACGTTTGCGCTGGTCGTCAACCACCTCAAGTCGAAAGCCAGCGGCAGCGGCGCCAATGCCGACCAGGGCGACGGCCAGGGCGCCAGCAACTTGCGCCGCAAGCAGCAGGCCACGGCCCTGGTGCAATTCATCAACGGCACGGTGCTGCCCGCCGGCACGCGCTACGTGGTGAGCGTGGGCGACTACAACGCCAACTACGAAGAAGACCCCATGGACATTCTGCGCGCCGTCGGCTTCGTGCTGGGCAGCCCGGCCAGCAGCGCCTCCTACGTGTTCAGCGGCCTGAGCGGCTCCCTCGACCACGCCGTGCTTACGCCCAACCTGCTGGGCTACGCCGCCGTGGAAAAGTGGCACATCAACGCCGCCGAGCCCGAATTTCTGGAATACGACGTGGCCGGCGCGGCCACCGACGTCAGCAGTCCCTTCCGCTCTTCCGACCACGACCCCGTGCTCATCGGGCTGAACTTCGGCGGCGTGGTAACGGCGGCCGCCCGGCCCGCGGCGGGCGTGCAGATGGAGGCGTTTCCCAACCCCGCCGCCGCCGGCTTCACCCTCCGGATAACGGGCCTGGCCGCCACCGAGCCCCTGACGCTGGACGTGGTGTCGGTGCTAGGCCAGCGGGTGCTGGCGCTGCACGGCCCGGCCGCCGGGCTGCCGGCCGAAACCGCCCAGCGCACGGCGAGCCTGGCGCCCGGCGCCTACCTGCTGCACCTGCGCGGCGCTGGCTTTAGCCAGACACTGCGGGTGGTGAAGCAGTAGCTTTGCCGGCATGAAACCCGCCCGCCGCAAGCCCGCCGCCCTTCGCAAGCCCGACCGATTTCCTGAGGAGAATGTGGCCGTGGGCTGGGACGCCCGGCACCTGCTGAGCCACACCGAGTTCGACGAGTACCGGTTTGTGAATTGCGACTTTAGCGGGGCCGACTTCAGCCGGCTGCGCTTCAGCGAGTGCCTGTTTGAGCATTGCAACCTGGCCACGGTGCGGCTGGCGGGTACGGCCCTGCAAAACGTGGCCTTCGCCGACTGCAAGCTGTTGGGCCTGCAGTTCACGGCCTGCCGCGACATGCTGTTTGGCGTGCATTTCGACCAGTGCCAGCTGCGCTACGCCTCCTTTGCGGGGCGCACCCTGCCCGGCACCCGCTTTGTGGGCTGCGGGCTGGAAGAAACCGACTTCGCCGACGCCGACCTGACCGGCGCCGTGTTTCAGGACTGCACGCTGGCGGGCGCGGTGTTTCAGAATACCCGGCTGGCCGGGGCCGATTTCACCACCGCGTCCGGCTTCATCATTGACCCCGAAACCAACCCGCTGCAGGGCGCCAAGTTCACCCTGCAGGGCCTGGTGGGCGTGGTGGCCAAATTTGGGCTGGTGATAGAATAAAGGCGGCCAGGCAGCGGCTTGCGCCGGAATGTGCCCATGCAGCTGGCGCATTGCCTGAGCAACTTTTTTGGCGGCAGCGGCCCGGATTCGTTTGCGGCTAGTAGATTGCGGCTGAATTCCCATCTATGCCCGAAAAGGACGCTTCTAACCACGGCGCCCACCTGTTTTCGGTAAATTGTCAGCACCCCGCGCCGGTCCAGCGCGGGACCAAAGCACGAGCAGCTGCCGGCCGCGTCCTGGGCTGGCGGCGCCGGCCACTGCGCCGGGGCTCGGGTATTTCATCACTTCGCTACAACCTACAGAGATGGCCAATCGCCGCGCCTCCATTACTGACCTGGCCAAGACGCTGGGACTTTCCCCCTCCACCATTTCGCGGGCCCTGAGCGACCACGACGACGTGAGCGAGGCCACCAAGGCCCGCGTGCGCCAACTGGCCGAAGAGCTGCACTACCAGCCCAACCAGCTGGCCGCCGCCCTGCGCCGCGGCCGCAGCAACACGCTGGGCGTGCTGGTGCCGCACATCACGGGGCACTTTTTCCCACAGGTGGTGCACGGCATCGCCACCGAAGCCGCCAAGCTGGGCTTCAACGTGATGATTTGCCAGTCGAACGAAGACTCGCGCCAGGAGCAGAAAAACATCGACCTGCTGATGAACTCGCAGGTGGAAGGCATTCTGGTGTCGCTGGCCAACACGACGCACAGCTTCGGCCACTTCGAAGCCGTGCGCCAGCAGAACATTCCGCTGGTGTTTTTCGACCGCGTGGTGGAGGATTTCAGCGGCAGCAACGTGAGCGCCGTCATGATTGACGACTACCAGGGCGCCTATCAGGTGGTGACGCACCTCATCGAGCAGGGTTGCACCCGCATTGCCCACTTCACCGGCCCGCTGCACCTCAACATCCACAAAAACCGCCACCAGGGCTACCGCGACGCCCTGCAGGCCCACGGCCTGCCCATCGACGACGAGCTCATCATGTTTTGCGAGATGAGCCAGAAGGGCGGCACCGCAGCCATGCGCCAGCTTCTGAAGCTGCCCCAGCGCCCCGACGCCGTGTTTTCGAGCAACGACCTGGCCGCCATTGGCGCCATTCAGGCGGTGAAGAGCGCCCGCCTGCGCGTACCCAAGGACATTGCCGTGGTGGGCTTCAGCAACGAGATGTTCACGATGCTCACCGAGCCCATGCTGAGCAGCGTGGACCAGCGCTGCGAGCAAATGGGCAAAACCGCGGTGCAGCTGCTGCAAAAGATGCTGAAAAGCGGCCCCAACCGCCAGGGCCCGCCCAAGCCCATCGTGCTCAAGCCCAAGCTACTGGTGCGAGAGTCGTCGCAGAAACGGTAGAAAGTCGTTGTTTTATCTGTCATCCTGAGCGCAGCGAAGGACCTTCTCACGCCTGAACAAGTGGTTCTGTCTTGAGAAGGTCCTTCGCTGCGCTCAGGATGACAGATAAAGCCTTTTACTGCTCTCAGCCGTAGGAAGCCATTCGCCCCTTTCGATTGTTGAAGAGGGTAGAATTCTGCTGCTTTCGATGACGCCGACCACTGCCCCACCCCCGCCCAAGGCCACGCTGCTCACGCCCTTCACCATTGCCATTTTCCGGGCCGTCTGGATTGCGGGCATGGTGAGCAACGTGGGCACCTGGATGCAGAACGTGGCCGGCGTGTGGCTGGTCACTACGCTCACCACCTCGGCCCTGCTCGTGGCCCTCATGCAGGCCGCCACCAGCCTGCCGGCTTTTTTGCTGAGCATGCCCGCTGGCGCCATGGCCGACATGGTGGACCGCCGCAAGCTGCTGCTGTTCACGCAGGGATTCATGGCCGTGGTGGCGTCCATTCTGGGGGTGCTCACGCTCACGGGCGGCATTTCGGCCTATGGCGTGCTGGGCTTCACCTTCCTGCTGGGCATGGGCGCGGCCCTGAACGCGCCCATCTGGCAGGCCGTGACCACGGAGCTGGTGCCCCGGCCCATCCTGCCGTTTGCCATCACGCTGAACGGCGTGAGCAACAACATTGCGCGGGCCATCGGCCCGGCCATTGGCGGGGCCATCATAGCTTATTACTCGGCCGGTTGGGTGTTTGTGCTCAACGGCGTGTCGTTTCTGGGCACCTGGGCGGTGGTGTATTTCTGGAAGCGGGAGCAGGCCGTGGCCAGCGGCCCGGCCGAGAACTTTCTGGGTGCCTTGCGGGCGGGATGGCGCTACGTGCAGTATTCGCCGGCCATCTACGGGGTGCTGGTGCGCACGTTTGCGTTTTCGTTTGGGGCGGCGGCCATGTGGGCGCTGGTGTCGGTGGTCATTGCCCGCAAGCTGCACCTGAGCTCAGGGCACTACGGCGTGATGCTGTCGTGGCTGGGCGCGGGCGCCGTCACGGGGGCTTTCCTAATGGGCCGGGCCGGCTCGCGGCTCAACTTCAACCAGCGCGTGCTGCTGGGCGTGCTCATGTTCGGCGTCACCAACCTGGCGCTGGCGCTCGTGGCCCAGATTTATGTGCTCTACGCGGTGATGTTCCTGTCCGGCATTGCCTGGCTGATGGTGATGACCAGCTTCAGCACCACCGTGCAGCTGAACGTGCCGAAGTGGGTGCAGGCCCGCGTCATTAGTGTGTACATGCTGGTGTTTCAAGCGGGTTTGTCGTTGGGCAGCCTGGCGTGGGGCGAGCTGGCCGACCACCTCACCCTCCAAACCTCGCTGCTCATCGCGGCCGGCTGGATGGTGGCCAGCGCGCTGCTGGCCTTCCCCTTCCCCATGCGCTCGGCCGAAGGCCTGAACCTGGACCCCGCCGAGCACTGGCCCGACCCCAAAACCGACGGCCACATCGACCCCGACGACGGCCCGGTGGTCATCATGATTGAATACCACGTGGAGCCCGCCGACTGGCCGGCCTTTCGGGCCGCCACCGAGCAGCTGACCCGCCTGCGCCTGCGCGACGGCGCCCTGCGCGCTGGCGTGTTTGCCGACGTGGCCCACCCCACGCGCCTCACCGAGTTTTACTACGTGGCCACCTGGGGCGAGCACCAGCGCCAGCACCACCGCTTCACCAAAGAAGACCAGGCCGTGGAGGCCCAGGTGCTCCGGTTGCACAGCGGCCCCGCCGAGCCGCGCGTGACGCACTTCCTCGCCTTCCCCAATACGTCGAACGTGGAAATGGCCACGCCCATGCAGACGCTGGAGAGCCAACGGTAGGAATCAGAAAGGCTTGTGCAACTGCTGCGTTAGGCTCGCCACGACGGATGGCTACTGGCCTTCCCGGCGCTTCTGGTCGAGCCAGGCGTTGGCGGCGCCTTCGTCGATGAAGCGGGCGTATTGGAAGGAGGCATTGGGCGAAGGATTTTTTTCAGCCATGTGGGGGTCGGCTTCCACTTCGCGCAGGTGGTTGGGCAGCACCAGGAAGGCCACGTAGAGCGGGGCACCCATTTCGCGCTGCACCTGCGGCAGGAAGGTGGTCACCACCCATTCGGGGCCGTTCAGGCGGCGGTCGGTGCGGCGGCGCGCGTCCATCAGCCAGTGGTGGCACTGGTGCTCCTGCGCGGCGCGGCGCATGGTTTCGTAACCCTCGCGCAGCTGCGCGTCGTTGATGGAGCACAGCCAGCGGCCAATCAGCAGGCACGAATCGGGCCGGTAGGCAACGTGCAGAAAAGCAGTCGAGGCAAGGTCCTGATACATGAAAAAAGCGGCTCAGTTGGCGGCGGCGCGGTGCCCAAAGCTACGCATCTATTCCGGCTTGCAACTGGTCATTTGGGCGAGTGCGGCCCCTCAACATTTCCTTTGGCAGACGGGCCGGGGCTGCGCTCCCACAGCTGCTTCAGAAACTCCTGCTCGGCCAGCCAGCGGCTCTGGCGGCTCAGTATCCACTCTTCGGACGTCTGGTCTTCGGCCGTGGGCGGGGTGCGGTCGTGGGGCTTGAGGCGCTCGGCGGCAAAGGCAAGGCAGGCGCGGAAGTCTTCGGGTTCGAGCGCCGGGTGCGCGGCCAGCAGCTCGGCTTCGGTGGCGCCGCCGGCCAGCCACTCCAGCACCTGCCACACGGGGTAGCGCAGCCCGCGCACGGTGGGCTGCCCGTTGCAAATGGACGGATGAATGGTGATGCGCGGAAAGACCGGGAATTTCATGCCTCCAATGTACGAACAAGCCCTTTTTTCAGCATCATTCAGAGCAGCTCCTGCAAGTCGGCCAGCCGGTCGATGCGCGTGGGCGCTTCGGCCTCGGTGAGCTGCCCGAAGCCGTAGGTGGCGAAGATGAACGGCACGCCCGCGCCCTGGCTGGCGGCGAGGTCGCCGGGGGTGTCGCCCACGTACACGGGCGCTTGCAAGCCGTATTCGGCCACCACTTCCCGGATGTTTTCGGCCTTGGAAAGCAGTTTGGTGCCGTAGCACTGGTGCCCCTCGAAGAACTCGCCGAGCCCGCTGTGCTTGAAAAAGGCCTCCACGTAGCCCAGCTGGCAGTTGCTCACGATGAACAGCCGGTAGCCCCGGCCGCGCAGGTAGCGCAGGGCCTCGGCCAGGCCGGGGTAGGGCGTGCCGCCGTGGTCCGTGGCCGCGGCCAGTTCGTGGCGGGCACAGAGGGCGCGGTATTCGTCCAGCTTATCGGCCGGCAGCTTGGGAAAGAGGCGCTCGTACACCACGGTGTAGGGCTGGCCGGTCACGGCCTGCACCTGGGCCAGCGTCACGTCGTTTTCGATGTAGTCGACGCTGCCGCGGGCTGCTTGAAAGGCCCGCGTAATGGCTTCTGAGGCATCCCACAGGGTGCCGTCGAGGTCGAAGATGACGCTATCGAATTGGGAGGGCATGAAATCAGTGAGCAGTTATCAGTGAGCAGTTATCAGTGAGCAGTTATCAGTTGGAAGCTTGCTGAACGATGCTGTTCACTGCTCACTGATAACTGTTAACTGTATTTATTCATACAAATCCTGTGGGTCGGCGGCGGCTAGCTCTACCAGAAACTGGGCAATGTTGGTGGTTACGGCTTCCAGGAAGGCGGCGCCTTTTTCGGCGGTGGCGGCGGCGGGGTTGCCCACGCCGGTGTCGGCGCTCACCTTGCTCCACTCGCGTTGGGCCCAGGCCCAGCCCTGGCGCAGGGCCGCGATGCGGAACTGCCGGGCGGCGCCGTTGCCGGCTTCGGCCAGGGGGCGCACCAGTTCGGGGGCGATGTGCTGCATCACGCTGGTTTCCAGCTCGTCGGCGTGGTCGCCGGGCGCGCTGAAGTACTGGTTGCGGTCGGCGGCTTTAAACCAGTTGAGCGTGCTCAGAAACACCGTCGGAAACTCGGCCTGCAGCTCGCGCAGGATTTGGCGGAAGTCGTTGCCGCCGTGGCCGTTCAGGATGACCAGTTTGGGTATGCCCTGGCGGGCCAGCACCTGCACCACGTCGCGCAGCAGCGCCAGTTGCGTGCTGGGGCTCATGTTGATGTCGAGCGTGATGTCGAGTTGGCCGGTGTTCACGCCGAAGGGCACGCAGGGCAGCACCACTGCTTTGGCGCCCTGCTCCCAGGCTTTGCGGGCGGCCTCGGCGGCCACGTAGTCCGACTGGTAGTTGTCGGTGGCGTAGGGCAGGTGGTAGTTGTGCGCCTCGGTGGCGCCCCAGGGCAGCACCACCACTTGGTAGGCGTTTTCCTGCACGGTTTTCCAGGTGGTTTCGGCGAGGATGTAGGGACGGGCGGGCATGGTTTTCAGGCTTGTGGTGGACAGTACACAGCCCTGCCCCGGCGGCAAGGCGCCCGCAAGTTCGCCCCCAAACTACTTTTCGCCCAGGTGCTCGGCTTTCCAGCGCATGGCAGTGTGCACGCGGGTGTGGCCGCTGGGATGGTCAAAAAACAGTGCCTCCTCCAGCGGCGCGGGGTCAATCTTGCGGTATTCCGACAGCTTCATGGCGATGGTGGCGAAGCCATCGGGCTGGCGGGCGGCGTTCAGGCCAAACATGTCGGCCTCCTGCTCCTGGGTGCGAATAATGGTGTTGAGCACCGGCGTGGCCAGGAAGCTGAGCACGGCTAGCAGGGCCACCGCCAGCGGCAGGCCGCCCACGTCGGCACGGTCGGCCACGCCCCAGCGCGGGCCGTAGCGCGCCACCAGCCGCGTGAAGGCCCAGTCGAGCGCCCACAGCCCCAGCCCGATGAGCACAATGAAGAACACCAGCATTTTCTGGATGTGGTTCAGCACGTAGTGGCCTAGCTCGTGGCCCATCACGGCCTGCACCTCCTGGGGCGTGCTGCGGCGCAGCAGGTTGTCGTTGAGCGACACCCGGATGGTGCTGCCGATGCCGCTCACGTTGGCGCTGATGCGCTTGCTCTGGCGGGAAGCGTCCACGAGGTACACGTTGTCGGCGGGCACGCCGTTGGCCCGGGCCATGCGCAGGATGGCGGCACGCACCGGGCTGGCGGGCAGCGGCGTGTACTTGTTGAACAGCGGGCTGACGAACACCGGGCCCAGAAAGATGCTAATCACCAGAAACGCGCCCACAATGCCCGTGCCCCACACCCACCAGCGGCTGCCGGCGCGCCGAATGGCCGCGTACAAAGCCAAAATCAGCAGGCTGCCGAATACCACGTTCAGGGCCAGGCTCGTGAGGTTTTCGCTCAGCCACTGGCCAAAGCGTTGGTTGGACAGTCCGTACTGGTGTTCGCGGAAATAGCCCTCGTACACCGCCAGCGGGAAGCTCAGCAGCCAGGCCAGCAGCAGGTAGGCGGCGGCGTAGGCCAACGTGCGCAGAAACCGCCGCGGCAGCCGTTCCGTCCAGGCCCTAAGGCGCCGCGACAACCCCAGGCCCAGAAACACGGCCGCGATGCCCACGGCATACAGCACGTCAATCAGCAGCAGCCAGTAGCCCCCCTCGAAGTACGCATCGGAGCTGGCTTTCTGGGCCGGGGTGAGGGTGCTGAGGTAGGCCTGGGTGGCGGCTTCCACGTCGAAGGCGGGCTGGGCGGTGGCCGGCGCTGGTGCCGTAGCCGGCGCCTGGGCCCAGGTAGTGCCAGCGGCAGCCAGCAGCAGGAAAACCAGCAGAAATTTTAGAAGTGTTGGCATAAGAAGCGGAGCAGAAAGCGGTGAGCACCACAGCGGTGTGGCGCGCAAGCTACTCTATTCCACCCGGCGGGCCAACCAATAACAGAGGATAGTAGAAACGCAATATTTTGCGTCTCGGCGTTGAACGTCTTGCATTGAACGGCGTGGCGCCAACGACACCCGAACGGCGCGAACGACGAGACGCAAGATATTGCGTCTCTACACCAATAAAGCCCTACTCACTCCCCCGGCCGCTCCAGCAGCACAATGGGCTGCTCGTGGTAGGTGGTGCGGGCGTATTCGCGGTAGCCAAACTTATGCGCCAGGCGCAGCGAGGGCTCGTTTTCGGGGTGAATGATGCACACGGTGCGCACCGGCCCGAAATGCTGCTGGCCCCAGGCCAGGGCGGCTTCCACGCCCTCGGTGGCGTAGCCCAGGCCGTGCACGGCGGGGTCGAGCACCCAGCCGATTTCCGGGGCCTCGCCCAGGGGCGGGTCGAGGGCGCGCTTGAGGCTGAGGAAGCCAATGCCGCCCACGAAACAGCCGCTGGCCTTTTCCTCCACCGCCCAGAAGCCGTAGCCCATGATGGCCCAGTGGCCGGCGCTGCGCAGCAGGAGTTTCCACACCTCCTCGGCGGGCATGGGCTCGGGCGTGAAGTAGCGGTGGTATGCCGGCAGCCGGCTCATGGCAAACCAGCCGTCGAAGTCATCGGCACGAAAGCCGCGCAGGCGCAGGCGGCTGGTTTCCAGCACCGGCACGGCCGAGGCTATAGTATTATGTTCAGGCATCATGATTTGGAGAAGGCTATTGCAAGTGGAGACGCAAGATGCTGCGCCTCGTCGTTGAACGGCTCGCGTCTGGTTGGTCTGAACGAAGCCCGAACGGCGCGGACGACGAGACGCAAGATGTTGCGTCTCTACCTCGTTCTGGCTCCTGGCTGATTTCCCTGACGGCGCGGCCGCCGAGACGCGAATACGCGTCTCTACACCGTTCAGGCGGGCAGGGCGAAATGCGGGTTTTGGATGACGCCCAGCAAGTTGCCGAAGGGGTCGAGCACGGCGCCGAGCAGGATGCCGCTGCCCACGTCCTGCACGGCCTCGCTGGGGTGAGCGCCCAGGCTCAGGAGGCGGTCGTAGGCCGCGGCGGCATCGGGCACGCCCCAATAGGCGGTGGGGCCGGCCTGGCCGGCGGCGGTGTGCTGCGGTATCAGGCCCAGCTCGTAGCCGCCCACGTTGAAGCCCACATAAAAGGGCTCGTTGAAATACGGTTCCTGCTCCAGCGCCCGGCTGTACCAAGCCGTGGCCTCAGCCAGATTTCCCACCGGATACACCACTGTGCGCAAGCCCTGAAACATCGCCAAAAAAGTTTGTTGAAGAATCCGGCCGAAAGGTATAGCGCTTTGCCGATTTACGCTCCGGTCCACGCTCGGACAGGTGCGCGCAGGCCACGGTATTCATGCAAGAAGCCCCGGCGCACAATGCGCCGGGGCTTCTTTGTTTCAGTCTGATTATCGCCGCCCCTTACCAAGAGCCGCTGTTGTCGTCGCCGCTGTCGAAGCCGCCGCCGCCCGTGTCGCCGGAGGAGCTGTCGTCGTAGGAGGAATTGTCGTCCGACGAGAAGTAGTCCGACGAGTTGTCGGCGGCCGTGTTGTCGTCGGAGAAATAATCAGGGCCGGGGCTGTCGGCGGCGCCTGTGCCTCCGCCGTCGCGGCTCGAGAAGTAGTCGCTGGCGGCGCCGGTGCCCGCGGCCCCGAGGCCTGCCCCGGCCGCCCCAGCCGCGCCGGTGTTGAAGTTGGTGTTGTCGTTATCGTTGGTGTAGTTGTGCCCCGAGGTATCGTGGCCCGATGCCATGCGGTTGCCGAGGTAGGCACCGGCGGCCGCAGCGGCGCCGGTGGCCAGCACGCCGCCCATGCCGCCCATCATGCCGCCCCCGCCCTGGTTGGGCGCATTGCCGTAGCCCGGGCCGCCCTGGTTGTAGCCCTGGTTGTAGTTGCCACCCGCCGGGCCGCGGTTCGAGCCGCCCCGGTTGGGCAGGAAGTCGGGCGTAGGTCCCGAGGGGCCCGCGTTCGGGTTATTGGCGGCCGCGGCGGCGCTGCGGTTGCGAAACATGCGCACCACAAACCACAGAATACCCCCGATGACCAGCGCCCCAATCAGCAGCGTGCCCATGCCGGGGCCCGACGGCGCGGGCTCGACCGGCGGGGCAGCCAGCACGGGGTCGGTGGGCGGCACCGGGGCGGGGTCCTGCGAGAGGTTGCTCGGGGTGTTGATGTCGGTGCTGGTGCCCGCGTTGCTGGAGGCGGTGCTGCCGGCCTGGCCGCGGGTGGCGGCGTTGGGGTCGGCGGCGGCCATCAGGGTGTTCAGGCCGGTGCGCAGGCCCGCAAAATAGTTGCCCTGCTTAAAGCCGGGGCCCATTTGGCTGATGGCCTGCTGCGTCACGGCCGGGGTGATGCTGCTTTGCAGGCCGCTGCCCGGCTGAATGCTGATTTTCCGGTCTTTGGCGCTCACCAGCACCACCACGCCGTTGTTTTTGTCGCGTTGGCCCACGCCCCAGGCCGTGCCGATGGCGCGGGCGTAGTCGGCCACGTCACGGCCGCCGAGGGCGGGCACGGTCACCACCACAATCTGCGTGCCGTTGTTGTCGGCGTAGCGGCGCAGGCCGCTTTCCAGCTTTTTGGCATCGGCCGGTGCCATGAGGCTGGCCTCGTCGTTGACGAAATGAAACGGCTGGGGCCGCGGGGGCACGTCGGCGGTGCCGGTTTGGGCGGCCGCGGGCAAGCCCAGCCCGGCCGACACAAACAGGAATACGAGAAACAGTAGTTTAACCATAGCACTGGGGGAGAAGAGTGGAAGAAGGGAATCTTCCGCCTTGTACGGCCCCGGTGCCGGTTTGGCTGTTGGACGGGCTGGCCCTACTGCGCCACGCGCACCTTCACCACCACCTTCTTGTCTTTGTCGATGCCCTCGACCTTGATGTTGGGCCGGTGCACGTCTTGCGGAAAAAACAGGTAGATGGTGCCCGGCCGCGCTTCGTACTGCGGGCCCTCGGCCGAGTAGTTGGCCACGTCGCGGGCCTCGTCGTAGGGCTTGATGACCGTGGCCTTGTCCATGGGCACCTGCCCTATTTTCTCGGCCCCGCGCACCACGTACTGCATGTCGATGTATTTGCGGTGCGACTCCCAGTTGGTGTTGGCGTACTCCTTGGTGGGGTTGTCGGTCACGGCCGCAAACACGTTGTCGGCGTCGATGGGGTACTTGCCCACGGGCAGCTCTTCCAGGTTGGTGTCGCGGAAGTAGGCAAAGGCTTTGTCCCAGGCCGCCTTGTTGGCGGTATACTGCTTGGCAAATTCCACCTTGTTCACCGATTCCTGCACGTTCAGCTTCAGCCCATTGGCCCACACCCGGCTCCGAAACCACTTGTCGGCCTTCTGGGGCGTCCAGCTGTCGGCGCTGGTGTGGGAGGCGGCGGGGCCGCTGGTGGTGCAGCCCAGCGGGGCCAGCGCCAGCGCGAAGAAGCCGTATTTCAGCAAAGCATTTTTCATGGAAGAGCGGAGCAACAGGGACCGGGGATGCGGCAAATGTAGCCCACGGCCGCTACGGTTGGGGCGGCTGCGGGGCGGCAGTTTCGGGCAGCTGCGGCTCCACGGCGCGCTCGTAGCGCAGGCGGCCGTCGGGGGCCGGGCCCGTGGCCACGAAGCCGTTGCGCAGCAGCACTTCCTGCGAGCCCGCGTTGCCGGGCTCGGTGTGGGCCACCAGGCGGCGCACCTGGCCCGTAGCCGCGGCCTGCGCCACCAGGCCGCCCACCAGTTCGGTGGCCAAGCCCTGCCGGCGCCAGTCGCTGGAAATGGAATAGCCGATTTCGGCCGTGCCCTCGGCGTCGGGCGGGCCCATGAAGCCGCCGCTGCCGATGAGGGTGCGGGGCGTGTCGCCTTCGGCTTTGCGCAGGGCATACCAGCCGTACCAGCCCGCGGCGTCGCGGCCGCCGGCCGTGAGCTGCTCCAGAAAGAACTCCATGGCCGGGCGGTCGTACTCGCCGGGCGGCCAGTCTTCGGGCAGGGCAGCGCCCAGCAACACGGGAAAATAGTGCGGCTTGTGCAGCTCGGCCGTGAGCAGGGCGCGGCTGGCGGCCAGAATGAGCAGGCGCGGCGTGTGGGTGATGAGCGGAATCATAGCCCGAGTATACGGCCCCCGGCGCGGGCACGGCCAGCCCGCCGCACCGGGCCGGGCATGCGGAGCCGGCGGGTGCCCGAAAGTATATTTGCCGGGACTGTTCGACCCGTGGGTGTGTGCCGATGCCGATAACTCTCCTTTCTACCTCCGAAGCGCTTGACCTCTACCACGATGAGGAAAACAACTGGCTGTATCTGGATTGGAAGGGCGCCCTAGAGCTGGCCAACGTGCAGGAAGACTGCCAGCGCATTCTGACCTATATAGGCCAACTTGGCACCCCCAAAGCCCTCAACGACAACTCGCACATCACCCACATCAGCTGGGAGCTGCTGAAGTGGGTGGCCGAGGTGTACCTGCCGGCCACGGCCCGGGCGGGCATGGCCTGCGTGGCCTGGGTGCACAGCCGGGCCCTGGAGTGCCGCAGCGACGTGGAGCTGCTGCTGCCCGTGGCCGACAACTGCCCCCCGCAGCTGAGCATGTTCGACGACGTGGCCGCCGCCTACGCCTGGCTGCGGAGCGTGCGCCTGCCCGCCGCGCCGGTGGGGCAGCAGTAAGGCCCGGGCCGGCCTGCCCAAGCCCGCCGGGCGGTACCTTTGCGCCGATGAACCAAACGGCCCTGCCCCTGCTTTTTGAGAATACCGCCGGCCAGCTGCAGGCCGACCCGGCTGGTTTTCTGCGCGCTACCTGGGGGCCGCGCCGGCGCACCCTGGCCGAAACGCAGGCCCTGTTTAACCAGATGCTGCGCTGCCTGCAGCAGCACGGCTGGGGCCGCATCCTGATAAACCAGCTCACCATGCCGCCCTTCTCGCCCACCGAGCAGCAGTGGATAGCCCAGCACTGGCTGCCCCGGGCCGTCACGGAAGGCGGCTACCGCTACGGGGCCGTGGTGGTGTCGCCCGACGTGCTGGTGCGCTTGGCCACCGCCTTCGTCACGACCAGCGTGCAGGGCCTGCCCCTCACCTACCGCTCCTTCGACACCGACGCGGCGGCCACGGCCTGGCTGGCCCAGCAGCCGGCCTAGCCAATCCGCCCCGTGCCGGCCATGCTTGCTCGCTGCTTTTTGCTGGTTGCTGCCAGCCACTCATTGGCCCGGCCGCCGCGCTTGGCCCAGGTGGCGGCCGCGTGGGCTGGGCCCGGCGGCGCCGGCGGAAAGCTAGCCCCAGCTCGCGGCGCACAAACCAGCCGGGCCCTTTACCTTTAGCCCCGAGTGCGCCGGGCGCATTTTCTGCCGCTGTTCTACCCCGTTGTTTTCCGCATGTCTGAGTTTTCCGGTGCCCGCATTCTGGCCCTTCGCAAAAGCAAGGGCTTGTCGCAAGAAGTACTGGCGGAGCAGTCGGGCGTGAGCCTGCGCACCATTCAGCGGGTGGAGCAGGGTGCCACCGTGCCGCGCGGCTACACCGTGCAAGCCCTGGCCGCCGCCCTGAGCGTGCCGCTCGAAGCCCTGCACGCCGAGCCTCCCCCCCCCGCAGCCCCAACGCCCGCTGAAACCCTGCCGGGGCCGGTGCCCACCCTGGCCGAGCCCGTGAGCACCGCCGCCGCTCTGCCCTCCAACCCCGACTACCTGCAGCTGCTCAACCTGAGCGCCCTGAGTTTCCTGGTGCTGCCGCTGCTGAACCTGGTGGTGCCCTGGCTGCTGTGGCGCGCCCGCCGCCACACCACGGCCCACGTGGCCGAGCTGGGCCGCCGGGTGCTGGGCTTTCAGCTGCTGTGGCAGGTGGCCACTTTCTTTCTGGTGCTGCTGGCGCTGGCCGCGCAGCTGGTGCTGTACCGGCGCTACCACACGCCCCTGCCCGAGCTCTGGCTCACGGCCCTGATTGGCACCTACGCGGCCAACGTGGCCACCGTCGTGTACTACAGCGCGCAGCTGCGGCGGGGCAATTTCGACGTGTACCGCTACCGGCTGTAGGCGGGCGCCAATTAATTCGCCCTCACTACCAGCACCTTGCCCCAAGTGGCGGCAAAATGACGGGGTAATGACGCCCGACTTCGGCAGTAGCGCCGGATACTTTTGACGCAGTAATCCTCTCCTTTTTTCTGCGTCATGAAACCCATTTTCAAAATCCTGCTGGCCGTGCTGGCGCTGTTCGTGCTGAGCAGCATCGGCGGTTATTTCTACTTCCGCCAGCAGTTTCTGCCGCCGGCCAACCAACTGGTGGTGTCGGGGCTGCCGGCCGCCACGCCCTTCGCCTGGCTGGCCGACACCGCCGCCGGCCGGGCCATGCCGCACGCCGCCGTGCTGGTGCCCGTGCGCCTGCCCAACTGCCCGCGCACGTGCTACCTGCAGTTCGACACGGGCGCGCCCTACTCGGTGCTCTACGCCCGGCCGCTGGCGGCGCTGCAGGCCCGCTACCCGGCGCTGCGCTCGGCCCTGGCGCTGCACGGCGACACCCTGCGCGACTTCCGCTTCGGCCTCGGCCAAAGCCAGGTGCGGGCGCACTGGGTGAAGACGCGCAACCTGGGCGCCGCCGCGCTGCCCGCCGACACCCTCGCGCCCTTCATCATCGGCACGCTGGGGGGGGATGTGTTGGAAGGCCGCGCCCTGGTGCTCGACTACGCCCGCCAGCGTTTCAGCCTGCTGCCCGCCGTGCCCGACAGCCTGGCCCAGCGCACCGACTTCGTGCCGCTGGCCTTCGACAGCCGCCGGCCGGTGTTCACGGCCGGGCTGCAGGGCGAGCCGCGCAAGCTGTTCTTCGACACGGGCACCAGCGCTTTTGCCCTGCTCACAAGCGAGGGCGAATGGCAGAAACTGGCCCGGCCCGGCGCCCCGGTGCGCACCCAGGCGACCAGCTCGTGGGGCCGGCCGCTCATGTCCTACACCGCCCCCACGGCCGCCGCCGTGCAGCTGGGCACCGCCACGCTGCCGTTGGGCACCGTGAGCCACATGACGGGCACCAGCTTCACCCAAAACCTGCTGATGCGCTTTTCGGGCATGGGCGGCATGCTGGGCAACGAGCCCTTCAGCCAGCGCGCCGTGGTGCTCGATGTGCAGGGCGGCCGGTTCGGGCTGGTGCGGCCCTGAGCCTTAGCGGCGGCTGAGGTAGTCGGTGGCGGCCACTACATGGTAGGCGGGGTCGGTGCTGAAAATGCCGTGCAGCGAGCCCACGTGCCGCAGGCCCATGATGAGCAGCTGACGGTGCTGGCGGGTGGCCAGTTGGGTGGTCACGACGTTGGAGTACACCTTCAGGTCGCGGTTGAAAAACACCGAGATGAACTCCGCGCCCACGTACTTGGGGTTGACGAACGCGGCGTCGACCATGGGGTCGGGCTTGAGGGTGCCGTTGGTGACGCGGGCCGGCGTGCGGTACACCAGCGTGTGCAGGCGCTGCACGGTGGCCGGCTCGTTCATGGCCCGGTAGTACTGGCTCATGGTGGTGGCGCCGGCCAGCAGCGGCTGGTCGATGGTGCGGGCGCCGAACGCCCGCCATTCCGTGGTGGCCTGCTCGTAGAGCCCGATGTTTTGCCCTTCGCTCAGAATGCTTTGGGACGTGCCGCCGGGCGCGTTCACGCAGTGCACGCCGGGCAGACCGAGGCGCTTGGCCAATACAAAGCCGACTTGGTAGATTTCGTTGCGCCCGCCGGGCATGGTGTTCAGGTCCAGCTTGTCTTGCCGGTAGAGGCGATACAGACTGTCGAGGCGGCCTTGTTTTTCGGGCACTTCCTCCACTAGGATGCCGTCGGGGCGGTAGCGCTGCAGCTGGTCGCACATAGCCGAAAGCTCGGCCTGGCGGCGGGGCGTGAGCACGTCGGAATTGGGGTTGTTGGCTTTGTACAGTTGGGCCAGGTGGTTGGAGCCCAACAGCAGGATGGATACGGGGGCCGAAGTGTCAGTGCCCGCAGTCGCGGACGGGGCTTTGGAAGCGGTGCAGGCCGCAAGGGCCAGGAGCAGGCTGCAGCAGCCGAATAAGAAGTGTCGGTCGAGGCGGCCGAAGAATTTCATGCGAGGCGAAAAAGGCGGTAGAAGCGACCAAAGGTAGCTAAATGCCCAACGCCGGTTGCCTGGCAGTGCGGCGAAATCTATCGCCTCGCGCCCCCGCCGCAAGCGCTGCGTTTCCGGGCGCGCAAGCGTGGCGGGGCCGGCGGTAATATCTTTAGCGCCCTTTCCACCTTCTTTTGATTCTTCTTACATGCGCGGTAAGCTCGTCCTTTTCGCAGGGTTATTAATGGGCGCCAGGGCGGCCAGCGCCACTTCCATTGGCACCATTCAGGGCAGCGGCGCCAGCGCCAAGGCCGGCACCTACACCGTCGAGGCCGTGGTGACGGGCGTGTACGCGGGCCTGAACCCGGCCGGCTTCTACGTGCAGGACGACAAGGCCACGGCCGACGGCAACCCCGCCACTTCGGACGCCCTGTTTGTGGTGGCGGCCGCGCCCACCGTCCGCATTGGCGACCGGGTGCGCATAAGCGGCACGGTGCGCGAGGATGCCGGCGCGCCCTCTTTCAACCAGGCCGTGCTGACGGAGCCGAACATCACGGTGCTGGCTTCGGGCCAGGCCCTGCCGGCGTTCGTCACCATCCGCAACGCCGACTTTTCGGCCCCCGACGCCGAGCGCTACGAGGGCATGCGGGTGCAGTTTTCGGACGCCATGACGGTGGTCGACAACTACAGCCTCAAGCAGCGCGGCGAGCTCACGCTCTCGGCCCAGGGCCTGGCCTACCAGCCCACGCAGTTCATCGACCCCAACGACGACCCCGCCACCGGCACCCACAGCAGCGGCCGCAGCAACGTGGCCGCCGTGAACGCCTACCAAACCGCCAACGAAAACAAGTGCCTCGTGCTCGACGACGGCAGCTCGGCCAACAACCCCTCGCCCACGCCCTACCTCGACCCCAACACCGGCACCGTGCGCGTGGGCAGCACCCTCACGGGCCTGCGCGGCATCCTGGGCTACGGCTTTGGCAAGTGGCGCGTGCAGCCGCTGCCGGGCGAGGCGGCGCCGGTGGTGCGCACCTCGCGGCCCAAGGGCCCGCCGGTGTTTGGCAAGCTCGACCTGAAGCTGGCCAGCTTCAACGTGCTCAACTACTTCAACGGCGACGGCGAGGGCGGCGGCTTCCCCACGCCGCGCGGGGCCAAAACGGCCGCGGACTTTGCCCGGCAGCGCGCCAAAATCATTCTGGCCCTTAGCCAGATGAACGCCGACGTGGTGGGCCTCACCGAGATTGAGAACGACGGCAACGGCTCTACCTCCGCCATTCAGGACCTGGTGGACGGCCTGAACCAGGTGATGGGCAAGGGCACCTACATTTTCGTGAACGACGGCGACGCCAACCACCAGCCCAACAACACCGACCTCATTCACTGCGCCATCCTCTACAAGCCGGCGGTGCTGGCGCCGCTGGGGCCGCCGCAGCTCTTCACCGCGCCGGGCGTGTTTGAGCGCCCGCCGCTGGGCCAGATTTTCATCACTAAGCG
Source organism: Hymenobacter armeniacus (assembly GCF_014699055.1). Classification (GTDB taxonomy): domain Bacteria; phylum Bacteroidota; class Bacteroidia; order Cytophagales; family Hymenobacteraceae; genus Hymenobacter; species Hymenobacter armeniacus. The sequence goes on along the minus strand of NZ_JACXAC010000005.1, from coordinate 546,838 downwards.
CAAGGAGCGGCCCGACACGCTGGGCTTCGTCATCAACCATTTCAAGAGCAAGGGCAGCGGCAAGGGCGCCGATGCCGACCAGAACGACGGCCAGGGCGGCTCCAACGCCCGCCGCAAGGCCCAGGCCGCGGCGCTGGTGCAGTTTATTCAGCAGAAGATGATTCCGGCCGGGGCGGCCCGCGTGGTGAGCGCCGGCGACTACAACGCCAACTACGAGGAAGACCCCATCGACATCATGCGCGCGGCCGGGCTGGTGCCGGCCACGCCGCCCACCAGCGCGTCCTACGTGTTCAGGGGCCTCACGGGCTCGCTCGACCACGCCGTGATTACCAATAATCTGGTGGGCTTTATCGACGTGCAGAAATGGCACATCAACTCGGCCGAGCCCAGCGTGCTGGAGTACGCCAACGCCGGCGCGGCCACCGACATCAACACCCCCTTCCGGTCGTCGGACCACGACCCGGTGCTGATTGGGGTCAATTTTTCGGGCATCAGCTACGCGGCCACCTCGCGGCCCACCTCCCGCCTGTTTGTGTACCCCAACCCGCCGGCGGGCGAAGTGCCCTTCACCCTGGCCGATGTGCCGGCCCGCGCCGGCCGCCTCACCCTCGATTTTTCGCTGCCGCAGGGCCCGCGGTTGCTCTCGCTGGCCGGCACGCCGGAGGCGCTGCAAAGCCAGCTGCGCGAATACACGGCCCACCTGGCGCCCGGCATCTACGTGCTGACGCTGCGCGGCACCAACTTTCGGCAAACTCGGCGGGTGATGAAGGAATAGGCCCGGCCCCTACTCCGCGGTGGCCTCGGTCAGCTCGGTTTGGGTTTTGCGGCCGTGGCGGCGGTCCAGCCAGTTCATGACGGGCGTGGCCAAGATGCCGTGCAGCGTGATGGACAGCAGCATGGTGAAGGCCAGCACGGCCCAGATTTGGCGGGCCTGCGGAAAGTCGGCCTCGCCCAGCGCATAGGCCACGTAAAAGACTGAGCCGATGCCGCGAATGCCGAAAAAGGAAATCACGGCCCGCTCGGCCAAGTTGATGCGCTTGGAGCGAATGAGCGTGAGCATGCCGCCCAGCGGCCGCAGCACCAGCACCAGCAGCAGGCCCAGCGCCGCGCCCTGCCAGGTGAGGGCGCGCAGCAGGCCATCGGCTATGGCGGCGCCCAGCAGCAGCAGAATCACCACGATGAACAGCCGCTCCATCTGGTCGGTGAAGGCGTGCATCTGGCGGTGGTACTCGTGCTTGCGCTCGCGGCTGCGCAGCGTGATGGCCGCAATGAACACCGCCAGAAACCCGTAGCCGTGCAGCAGCTCCGTGACGGCGTAGGACGTGAGCGTGACGGCCAGCGCCACAAAGCCGTAGCCTTCCGTTTTGATGCTGACGCGCTTGGGCAGGTTGAAAATCAGGTAGGCCAGTACCCGGCCCGAGAGCCAGCCCATGAGCACGCCCGTCCCGATGCGGTAGCCCACGTCCAGCCACAGCCAGTGCAGCAGCCGCTCGCCCAGCGGCGCGGCCGCGGGCAGCAGCGCCAGCGCCAGGTACACGAAGGGAAAGGCCAGGCCATCGTTCAGCCCGGCCTCGCCGGTGAGGGCGAAGCGCACGTTGTCTTCGCGGCCCTCGCCGGGGTCGCCCACCTGCACGTCGCCGGCCAGCACGGGGTCGGTGGGCGCCAGCGCGGCGGCCAGCAGCACCGCCGAGGCCGGCGCCAGCCCCAGCAGCCAGTGGCCCGCCACCGCCAGCCCGGCAATGGTGAGCACCATGAGCACCAGCACCAGCAGCAGCGGCGAGCGCCAGGCCCGAAAGGAAAACGGCCGGTCAATCTTCAGCCCCGTGCCCGTGAGGGCCACAATCACGCACAGCTCGGAGAGGTGCGTCACCAGGGTTTTGTGCTGCTGCGGGTCGGCCGCGGGCAGCTGCAGGGGCAGGCTCCACACGCCCAGCCCCAATAGAATGTAGAGGATGGGGTACGACAGCGGGTACTTCTCGAGCAGCGACGGCAGCCAGGCCACCCCCAAAATGGCAACTCCGAGCAGCAGCAGCGCAATGGTGTAGTAGGGCATGAGCGAAAACCGGCCGCCAGCCTCTGCAAGGACGCAGGCCAACGCCAACCGGCAAGGATGGTGCCTCCGTCATACGGCACCAGCGCCCCTAAGGCCGGGCCCGGGCTACTTCGGGGGCGCGGCGGGCGGCGTCCCGGCGTTGGCTTTGCCAGCCGCTTTCCGGGCGTTGGCCGCGTCTACGTAGGCTTTGAACAGCTCGCGCCAGTTGCGGCCGTGGGTGTTCAGGTAGTCCTCGTTTTTGGTTTTGTAGATTTCAAACACCGCCGATATTTCCTTCATGGTCTTGAAATCGATGGCCTGCTCGCGGGCCTGTTTCAGGTTGGCCAGAATCACGGCTTCTTCCGTGGGCGTCAGGTTGGGCACGATGGCCCGGTAGCCGTTCAGGGTGAAGGCCACCTTGCCGATGGTGTACTTGTCGAGCACGGCCTCCACCTGCTCGGGCGTGAGGTGCTGGCGCAGGCTGGCCATCAGGTTGTCGTGAATGCTTTTCGGCATGGCCGACACGGCGATAAGCGTCCGGTCCATCACGCTCAGCGGCTGGCCGGTGCCGGGATTGAGGCCGGCCGGCGTTTCGGTGTAGGGGTGGGCGTTGTGGTAGTCCCGGATGGCCGTGAGGTGCGTGGCAATGGCCTGTTGCACGGCGGCCTGCTTCCGGGCGTCGTTGAGGTTAAGGGAAGCCACCCAATCGGCGGCTTTTTTTTCAATCTCCTGGTCGGCCTTGCCTGACGCTGCTGCGCTTGGGGCAGGGCTGGCGGGGGCCTGGCAGCAGGCGGCGCGGGCACCCAGGCTCAGCAGCAGCACCAGCGAAATGGCAGGTTTTTTCATAGTGCAGCGAAGGTAGCGGCGCGCAGCACGGTCGCCTTGGGGGGTTATTGGCCAATTATTGTAGCCGATTAGCCGGTCTCAACCCTGCCGCCCGGCCGCTGCGCGTCATTTTGATTGAAACAAAGGGCAGTTTGGCTAATTATGCGGTTTCATCAATCGGGACCTTTGCACTCATCAACCAACCGAATTTCCTTTCCGATGAAAGCCATAAGAATCCACGCCTTTGGCGGCCCCGAAGTCCTGCAACTGGAAGACATAGCCCGCCCCGTACCGGCAGCCGATGAAATCCTCATCCAAGTGTACGCCAGCGGCGTCAACCCGGCCGACTGGACCATTCGGGAAGGCGGCAACGACGTGCTGCGGTCTTTTCTGACCCTGCCCCTGACCCTGGGCTGGGACGCGGCCGGTGTGGTGGCAGCCGTCGGCGCCGACGTGACGGCCTTCCGCGTAGGCGATGCCGTGTACGGCGAGCCCAACTTCCCCGGCGACGGCAGCTACGCCGAGTACTGCACGTCCAAGGCCAGCCGGTTTGCCCTGAAGCCCCGCCGCCTGAGCTTCGCCGAGGCGGCGGGCGTGCCGCTGGCCGGCCTCACGGCCTGGACGGCCCTCTTCCACGACGGCCAGCTGCAAGCCGGTCAGCGCGTCCTGATTCAGGGCGCCTCAGGGGGCGTGGGGGGCTTTGCGGTGCAGTTTGCCAAGGCCAAGGGCGCCTACGTCATCGCCACCGCCTCGGCCGCCAACCTCGACTACGTGCGCGAGCTGGGCGCCGACGAGGTGTTCGACTACCGCAGCCAGCCCGTGGAGCAGCTGGTGCACGGCGTGGACGTGGTGCTGGAAGCCTCGCCCCTGCGCGACAATGCCGCGCGGGCGCGCATCATTCCGGTGCTCAAGCCGGGCGGCATCTTCGTGACGGTGAACCTGGACGTGCCCTTCGACGAGGCCGTGCAGGCGGCTCTGGTCCGGCAGCAGGCCACGGGCGCGCTGTCGAATAACCAGGCGCGCGGCGAGTGGCTGGAGGAAATCGCGGCGCTGATTGACGCGGGCCGGGTGCAGGTGTTCATTAGCCGGACCTTTCCGCTGGCGCAGGTAGCCGAGGCCCACCGCGAAAGCCAGACCCACCGCGTGCGGGGCAAGCTGGTGCTGGAAATTTGCCCCAACGACGAACCGGCATGAGGCGCTTCCACACCATCAGCGCGTTCCACGACTTCGTGCAGCTGCCCAAGCCGCAGCACCCGCTGCTGAGCGTGGTGAACGTGGGCACCGTGCCACCCCCGCCGCCCGGCCGCGCGCCGGAGAGTATGGTGCTGGACTTCTACATCATCTCGGTCAAGCGCACGCGCAACGTTCAGGTGAAGTACGGGCAGCACCCGTTCGACTTCAACGAGGGCGTGCTTTCGTTCATTGCGCCCGGCCAGGTGTTTAGCGTGGCGGTGGCCGACGAGAACCATGCGGCAGAACAATCGGGGTGGGTGGTGTACCTCCACCCCGATTTCCTGTGGAATACGCCGCTGGCCAAAACCATCCAGCAGTACGATTTCTGGGATTATTCGCTCCGGGAAGCCTTGTTTCTGTCGGGCAAGGAAGAGGAAGCCATTCTAAGCCTCGTCTTCGCCATCGAGCAGGAGTATACGTCCACCATTGACCGGTTTAGCAAGCAGATTATCGTGTCGCACCTCGAAAGCCTGCTGCACTACGCCGACCGGTTCTACAACCGCCAGTTCATCACCCGCGAAAAGGCCAACCACGAGGTGCTCGAACGCCTGGAAATGCTGTTGCATACGCATTTCAACAGCCCCGACCTGCCCGAGCGCGGCCTGCCCACCGTGCAGTACGTGGCCGACCAGCTACATCTCTCGCCCAAGTACCTCAGCAACCTGCTGCGCGTCCTCACCGGCCAGAACACCCAGCAGCACATCCACGCCGCGCTCATTGCCAAGGCCAAGGAAAAGCTCTCCACCACCACCCTCACCGTGAGCGAAATTGCCTACGGCCTGGGGTTCGAGCACCTGCAGTCGTTCAGCAAGCTCTTCAAAACCAAGACCAGCCTCTCGCCACTGGAATTCCGGGCGTCGTTCAACTAGGAGACGGATGGCGCGGGGCTGTGCCCCATGCCGACTATCGGCAGGCCTCCGGCCTGCAATCGTTGAACAACATACGACTTGCCCAAACGGCGCGGACGTCTGCGGGCCAGAAGCCCGCAAATAGCCGGCACGGGCGCAGTCCCGCGCCATCGTGCTTACAAAAATTCACTCAACGGCACGCCGCAATCCGGAAAAGCGCTGCTGAATGGATAATGGTGTGCCTCATCAACCAGCCGGTTTTGCACCGGATTTTGATGGATGTATTCCTGCTTTTCCTGCATCCAAGCCGTCGATTTCAAGTCAATCGGGTGGTTGCCTTCCTGCCAGAACTTGAACGCCTGCCCATGTGGCCGGCCATAAAATTGCAGCAGGTGCAACAGCCAGTCGCGGCGGCTTTCCTGCGGGTGCGTTTCGAGGAGCTGATAGATGCTTTTGGCGGTGAAGCTTTTTAAGTCGCGCAGCACATCGGCCAACAGCAGGCCATCCTCCACGTCGGCGATAAGGTGAACGTGGCTGGGCATGATGCAGAACGCATACACCCGCAGGCCTTTGCGCCGGATGCAAAAGCGTAGGCTGTCCAGAAACAGGTCGGCATAGTCGGGCCGGGTAAATACGTCAATCCAGCCCACCACTGTCAAGGTCACGAAGAATATGCCACCCTCATAGGTTTTATATTTCTCTGACATCAGTAGAAATTGGCAAGTGAAAGGCGATGGCGCGGGGCTGCGCCCCGTGCCGACTATTCGCAGGCCTTCGGCCTGCAATCGTTGAACAATATGCACCGCAATACCCAAACGGCGCGGACACCTGCGGGCCAGAGGCCCACAAATAGCCGGCACGGGGCGCAGCCCCGCGCCATCGTGCGCGACGCTTGGTGTTTCTACCTAACGGCGCAAGCTTCCCCCCAAACGCAAACCAGCCGCCCCCGAAACGGAAGCGGCTGGCGAAGCGGGCCGGAGCCCGGCCCTAGTAGCCTTCCTTCTGGAAGCCGAACTCGCGCAGCACGTTCTTGTACGTGTCGGGGTAGTGGGCCTTGATGAGGTTGATGAGGGCCTTGAGCACCTTGCGCAGGGGCTTTTCTTGCGCGTTTTTCTGGCCGGTTTCGCCGGCGGCGGCGCTTTCGGTTTGGGCGCGCTGGCCCACCAGGTCGGCGTACTCGGTGGCGATGGGCTTCCAGAAGGCCTTGCCGTACTTGCGGTCGTCGTAGCCGTGGGCGTGGAGGGCGGCCACCAGCTTGGCCAGGGCCTTGGCGCGGGCGGGGCGGGCGCTGGGCAGGCGCTGGTTGCGGCCCTCGGCCCTGATGCCGAACTCGTCGTAGTAGGCCTCGTCGGCGTCGCCGTCGTGGTCTTCGGCCAGGTAGCCTTTCACGAAGCCCAGGGCTTTGTCAATCTGGGCATCGAGGGTGCGCAGGCGCTGGGCCTGGGGGCCCCGGCCGTCCTGGGCCGCGTCGGCGGAATCGAGGCTGTCGAAATAGGCCTGCGCCTGGGTCAGGAAGGCCGCTTTGGTTTTCCAGAGCAGGTCGCCCAGCGCGGAGGTTTGCCAGAATGTGGCCGCGCTCAGGGCCAGGGTGGCCAGCTCCAGCTGGCCGAAGGGCAGATTGGGGGTGTAGGTGGGCTCGTTGCCGGAGGGGTCGGGGGCCGGCGTGCCGGTAGATGCGGGACTCATAAACAGGTTGGGGGTTAGGTGAATAAAGCGCCATAAGGTAGCCGGTATCCGCCATATTCCTATCTAGGTTTTTGTCCCGGGGCCCTACTCCGGTTCGAGGCCCGGTCCGGGACCGTCCCGGAGGCCTACTCGGAACCCAAATAGGGCTCCGGGACCGTCCCGGGGCGCTTCTCCGGGTCGAGGCACGGTCCGGGACGGTCCCGGGGCCTTCCTCGGAAACCAAGTAGGGCTCCGGGACCGTCCCACGGCCCCCAGCCGCCCCCGGCGCCCCAGCGGCCGAACGATGCTTAGTGTTTCTCGCCATTCCGCGCGAGCTCCCCCAGAACCAACCCAGCCGCCCCTGGGGCGAAGCGGCTGAACGATACGTCAGTTACTTCCCATGAGTAACTTCTAGGATGCGGCCGTCGCGTTTGCTTATCTCAATGTAAGCCACACCGCCGTCCATGTCTTTGGGCAAAGAGCCTTCCACTACCCACACGCCTTTGCTGTTTAGCGTAGCCTGATACGGTTTTTCACTCAGGACTTTCTTGCCGTAGATGGGCAGCCAGACGGCTTCGGCAATGCGCTTGGCAGTAGCCGCATCGGGCACGAATCCGCCACTCGGCATGAAGCTCGGCGATGATGCGAGCTCTTGCGGCTCTGCTTTTGGGGTTTGAGCCTTGGCGCTGCTGGCTAATGACAGCAAGCCCACAACGAGCGAAAGAAAAACCTGATGCTTCATATTGCAAGCTACGCCCCACGCCCCCCAGCCGCCCCCAGCGGCTGACCGATGCTTAGTGTTTCTACCTAATGGCGCGAGCTTCCCCCAACCCCACCCCCACCCGCCCCCGGCGCGAAGGCGGCTGAGAGAAGCTTAGAGTTTCTCGCCACTCCGCACGCGCTACCCCAAAAACAAACCAGCCGCTCCCGGGGCGGCAGCGGCTGGGGAAGCTGGAGTTACTTGTAATGCTATGCTATTACATCCATTGGAATAGTCTGCTCAACATGCAATATCCCTTTAGGCAAAAGAGAGCATAAGCCATTTTGGTAATGTATTAAAGCCTCATTGTGCAGGTTTTTCAGAATACTGCTTTTGAATCTAGAAGAGTTACCATACTCAGACCATTTGATTAAGTCTGTATCGGAAATCTTCTCAGGATTTTTATGATAAAGGATGACTAATACTTTTTGTGTCGCATCCAAAGCAGTATTCTGGACTCGGACAAAACCATCGACAGTTGCAACAATTGGAACATGTATTTCATTGATGGTTCTAACTATTTTGTTAGCATCATCAACTGAGCAAGCATAATAAACTCTTATCAACTCAGTCATAATCCAATCGGACATTTGAGAGATAAAGATAGAGTCAGAAAAATTCGGGTCTATATCACCGCCAACATGAGCAACATTTCTTCTGTTGCGCACGTCAATCAGAAGCTTTACTAGCTTAGGAATATGTAACCTTACAGAATCATGGAGCCCCGATATATTCTGCATTCTATTAATTATGGTATCAGCATCCTTGACTTGGACCCCGAAAGGCGTATGTGGCTTCCCGTCAAGATACTGGAATAATCGGAGCATACATTCTCCGAACCGCCCACCATCTAACTCACTAGGGCGGAAGCGCCTGTATGCTAGATTTTGTTTTATACTTTGGTACTCGTTGACCAAGTGCTCAATTACTTCTTGAGGTAAGGGCGGAGACAAAGACGCTACAAGTTGTGCTTTTGCTATGCTCATTTCGAAAGCTTATGATTTCTGGGCTTCAGCGGCTGAAGGTTTTGCTTTACCTGATACCCAATCTTCGACACATTGCTTTCCGAACTTTGTCAAGTAGCAAGAGCCATCCAACTGATTTGAATCGAAGTATCTCGGTTTGTTATTATTAATCGCCTTCAGAAAGGCTTCTGATTTCACTGAAATGTTAGCGTACTTGGTTGTTAAGTAGTGATAAGCTTCACTACTTTTAACAGATTCTCCTTTCTTAAGAGCTACGGTAATAGACCAAATTGCAAACATGGCATACTCACGTGCCATTTTCAATTCAAGTACATCTAGCTTACCCAATTCTACTTTCTCTGAAGCCCAAGCTTCAGCTTTTTTCTTGTCTTCGTCTTTGATACGGGGAGTTGCAGGAGCGGACGTGGACTTATTTCGCAGCCAATACTTTTCACCTTCAGGTGCTTGCTTATTATCTAGCAAAGTAATTATTGTTTTGGCTCGCTCTATGCCATCATCATTCAGTTGGAAACCACCTGTTATAGGCATCAAATAACTGCTATGTACGCCCTTTAGATAAGTAGTAAAGTTGTTCTTATCAACGATATCTACCTTCTCTGCAGCGCTACGCAAATGGTCATCACTTGGTACAGGTTTTCCAAATACGAGCTTATAAAAAAAGCAGTATAGAACAAGGAAGTTCTTCTGTTGCTCAGACCACGTTTTGCCCTTAAAGTCCTTTGTTGTAGCAACGAGAACTCCTGAGTCCTCAGTAAAGAATCTTAATTTATCTGTATTGGCAGTTGGATTTTCCGCTTTAGGAGTTTCAGCTGTCGAAGCATCATCTGCATTAGATTTAGGGGTTACATCAGTTGCAGACGTTTCGATTTCATCAGCTGCTGGTGGCAATGCAACTGTCCCATCTCCAATTCTATTATCTGGGAGAATTTGGGCAACTACGAAGGGCGCTATTTCTGCAACCGATTTATCAGATAAAGAAAATTCAGTATGTTCTTTCCGCTTGTCGCCATCTTGTTCTACTGTTCTCAAGTAGTGGTTTGGCGCTTGGCTACCATTCTTTTTAACCACAAGTGGTTTACTGCAACTTAAGCAGTAGTCTTTTCCAGGAAAAGTCTTTTTACCGCACTCCAAGCATTTGGTCTGGCTATCACAGACAACGCAAAAATTGTATTCACTTGGCGTCAGTTCCTTGCAGAATTGACATACTACTTCTTCCGAATCTTCTGCTAAAGCCAAAGCCATAAATGGTAGATATTTAGGTGAACCCAAATATATCAAAAAAAGAGCGAATACTATTTAGTATTCGCTCTTTTATATTTTGAAATCTAATGTTTCTTACGACCCGCAGGCCTCGCAGGCGTCCGGGTTATCCAGGGAGCAGGCCATGTCGGACTGGTTTTGCTCCACCAGGGCCAGGGGCTCCAGGGTTTCGGCGGCTTGCTTTTCCACCGTGAACTTGATGGCGTCGGCGGCGGCTTTGGTGCGCAGGTAGTACATGCCCGTTTTCAGGCCGCGCTTCCAGGCGTGGAAGTGCATGCTGGTGAGCTTGCCGAAGTTCACGTTTTGCACGTGCAGGTTCAGGCTCTGGCTCTGGCAGATGTAGGCCCCGCGGTCGGCGGCCTGGTCGATGATGCGGCGCTGCGAAATCTCCCACACCGTCTTGTACAGGTCCTTGATGTGCTGCGGAATGCGGGCAATGCCCTGCACCGAGCCGTTGGCCGCGATGATTTCCTGCTTCATGGCGTCGTTCCACAGGCCCAGGGCCACCAGGTCCTTCAGCAGGTGCTTGTTCACCACCATAAACTCGCCGCTGAGCACGCGGCGCACGTAAATGTTGCTCGTGTAGGGCTCAAACGACTCGTTGTTGCCCAGAATCTGGGCGGTGCTGGCCGTGGGCATGGGCGCCACCAGCAGCGAGTTGCGGGCCCCGTGCTTGATGACCTCGGCGCGCAGGCTTTCCCAGTCCCAGCGGCCCGAGTCGGGCGTCACGCCCCAGAGGTCGAACTGGAACTTGCCCTGGCTCAGGGGCGAGCCGGGGAAGGTTTCGTAGTGCCCGTCCTTGATGGCGAGGTCCTTCGAAGCCGTCATGGCCGCGAAGTAGATGGTTTCGAAAATGTCCTTGTTCAGGCCCGAGGCTTCGTCGCTCTCGAAGGGCATGCGCAGGGCAATGAACGTATCGGCCAGCCCTTGCACGCCCAGCCCGATGGGCCGGTGGCGGAAGTTCGACTTCTGCGTTTCGGGCACCGGGTAGTAGTTCACGTCAATCACCTTGTTCAGGTTCAGGGTGGCCTGGTAGGTCACCTCGTACAGCTTCTGGTGGTCGAAGGTGGTGTTGCCGGCTGCGTCGGTCACCAGGTAGCGGGGCAGCGCCAGCGAGGCCAGGTTGCACACGGCAATCTCGTCGGCGTCGGTGTACTCAATAATCTCGGTGCACAGGTTCGAGCTCTTAATCGTGCCCAGGTTCTGCTGGTTCGACTTGCCGTTGGCCGCGTCCTTAAACAGCATGTAGGGCGTGCCCGTCTCCGTCTGGCTTTCCAGAATGGCAAACCACAACTCCTGCGCCTTGATGGTGCGGCGGCCGCGGCCCTCCTTCTCGTACTTGGCGTAGAGGCGCTCAAACTCCGGGCCCCAGGTCGTGTCGAGGCCGGGGCATTCGTGGGGGCACATCAGCGTCCAGTCGCCGTTCTGCTCCACGCGCTTCATGAACAAGTCGGGCGTCCAGAGGGCGTAAAACAGGTCGCGGGCGCGCATTTCCTCCTTGCCGTGGTTCTTCTTCAGGTCCAGGAACTCGAAAATGTCGGCGTGCCAGGGCTCCAGGTAAATGGCGAACGCGCCCTTGCGCTTGCCGCCGCCCTGGTCCACGTAGCGGGCCGTGTCGTTGAACACCTTCAGCATGGGCACCAGCCCGTTTGAGTTGCCGTTCGTGCCTTTGATGTAAGAGCCCGTAGCCCGCACATTGCTCACCGACAACCCAATGCCGCCGGCGCTCTGCGAAATCAGCGCGCAATTCTTCAGCGTGTCATAAATGCCATCAATGGAGTCGTCCTTCATCGTCAGCAGAAAGCAGCTCGACATCTGCGGCTTCGGCGTGCCCGCGTTGAACAGCGTGGGCGTGGCGTGCGTAAACCACCGCTCGCTCAGCAGATTGTAGGTCTTGATAACCGAGTCAATGTCATCCTTGTGGATGCCCACCGCCACGCGCATCAGCATGTGCTGGGGCCGCTCCACCACCTTGCCCTCCAAGCGCAGCAGATACGAGCGTTCCAAGGTCTTGAAGCCGAAGAAGTCGTAGTTGTAGTCCCGGTCATAAATAATGGCCGAGTCCAGCGTGGCGGCATTCTTATGAATCACCTCCCACACGTCGGTGGCCAGCAGCGAAGCGTTGTCGCCATTCTTCGGGTCCTCATAAGTATAGAGGCGCTTCATGGTGCTGCTAAAGGACTTCGAGGTCACCTTGTGCAGGTTGCTCACCGCAATGCGGGCCGCCAGGATGGCGTAGTCGGGGTGGCGGGTGGTGAGCGAGGCGGCCGTCTCGGCGGCCAGGTTGTCCAGCTCAATGGTGCTCACGCCATCGTAGATGCCGTCAATCACCTTTTTGGCCACCTCAATTGGCGAGATGTAGTCCTGATTCAAACCGTAGCACAGCTTCTCAATGCGGGCCGTGACTTTGTCGAACTTGACGGATTCGCGGCGTCCGTCGCGTTTAATTACGAGCATACCAGTGGTGTTTGGTTGGGAATTTTTTCTTATAAAAAGCGGCCGGTCCGGGGAGGGCGCAGCCGCAACTTGTTCAGTCCGATGTGAAAGCGCAGTGCCAAGGCCGCGGTGAACTGCTGGCCTGGTTTCATTGAATCCCGGAAATTACCTCCTGTGTTTGCGAGGGGCAAACAAAAAATATAGAAGTTTTCCACATACCCCCAACGCAAGCCGCCCGGCCGCTTTTTAGGGCGTGCCGGGCGGCAAAAGCGTCAATAGCAACTCCGCTATCTAGTCAGACTCAGCGGCTGGCCGTGGCCGTCGTTGCCGGCTGGCAGGTCATTATCACGCTCACGTCGATGCTCTTGGCGATGTTATTCCGCACCAGGGCCGGGATTTTAATCTTGTAATCGGCCGGGGCCACGGCAAACTTGGAGGTCACCACCAGGTCGTTGCCGCGCAGGTGCAGCGTGCCGGGCACCCGCACCTTGCGCTTCACGCCATGAATGGTGAGCACGCCCTGCACGTACACCGGCTGCGGGCCGCTGCGCAGGGTGGCCTCGTCGGGCATGGTCACCAGCGTACCGGTGAAGCGCGCCCGTGGGTACTTTTCGCTCTCGGCGTAGTTCTCGTTGAAGTGCTCCTGCATCAGCGTGTTCTTGAACTGGAAGTCGCGCATCAGCATGGAAAAAGCCAGCTGCCCGGTGGCCATCTCAAACACCGCCGCCACCTTGGGGTTCAGCGCCTCAATGTCCTCCAGCGGAGCCGTGGAAAAGAAGGTGATGAGGCCCGTGGACGTGGAGTAGCGCGGCAGCTTGGTGGCAGCAGCGGCCGCCGCGGCCGGAACAGGCGCCGTTTGGGCCCGCGCCAGGGGCGCAGCAACGAGTAGAGCAAAGAGAGCGAGTAAACGGTATGTCATTGAAATAAAATTGGGAAGACGGAAATAAAGACGCGAAGATACCACCGGGTCAAAGGCCCGATTACCTATCTACTCGTTCCATTTTACGCCGTGGTTGCCCCGGGCTCGACTTTGCGCCGGCATTATTTCTTACCGCCACAGTCCATGGTCGTTCGGTCACGAGGGCACCTGGCACACGCCTCCCCTACTGCGGCTGAATCCGCTGAATGCGCAGGCGCGTGCCGCCACAGCAGGGGCACGCGCCCATATCCTGGTAGAGGGCATACGCCACGCATACGCGCAGCCCGTCTTGCTGAAGGCTGGCCGGCAAGGCATCCACCGGGTACGCCCCACCGCCGTCCAATTTCAGCACCCAGCCGTTGGGGTCGCACCTGTTCGGGCCGTGCGCCACGGTAGCGGGTTGGCTGCCGTCGTCGCAGGTTGCGACCGGCTCTACCACGGGCCCATTGTCTTTGCAACAGGCCGCCAGGCTGCCCAGCAGCAGCAGCGAAATAAGAGGTTGGAAAATACGCATGACGGTCAGAATGAAAGGCACAAATGATTCCTTTCACCCTGACCGTCATGCCCCTATCAGCGTTGCGTCGCCGGCTTAGAAATCCTCGTCCAGCGAGAACACGTTGTCGTTGCGCTCGCTCATCACGCCGGCTTTCTGGTACTCGGCCACGCGCTTCTCGAAGAAGTTGGTTTTGCCCTGCACCGAAATCATCTCCATGAAATCGAAGGGGTTGGTGGCGTTGTAAATCTTGCCGCAGCCCAGGGCCACCAGCAGGCGGTCGGCCACAAACTCGATGTACTGCGACATGGCCTTGGCGTTCATGCCGATGAGGCTCACCGGCAGCGCATCGGTCACGAACTCCTGCTCAATGGTCACCGCGTCGCGGATGATGCTTTGCACCCGGGCCGGGTCGAGCTTGTGTTGCAGGTAGCTATACAGCAGGCAGGCGAAGTCGCAGTGCAGGCCTTCGTCGCGCGAAATCAATTCGTTGGAGAAGGTAAGGCCGGGCATCAGCCCGCGCTTCTTCAGCCAGAAAATGGAGCAGAACGAGCCCGAGAAGAAGATGCCTTCCACGGCCGCGAAGGCGATGAGGCGCTCAGCAAAATTCTCCGAGTTAATCCATTTCAGGGCCCACTCGCCTTTTTTCTGCACGGCGGGCACCGTTTCGAGGGCGTTGAAGAGGTAGTCCTTCTCCTTGGGGTCTTTGATGTAGGTGTCAATCAGCAGCGAATAGGTCTCGCTGTGAATGTTTTCCATCATAATCTGGAAGCCGTAGAAGCAGCGCGCCTCGGGCATCTGCACTTCCTGCATGAAGTTCACGGCCAGGTTTTCGTTCACGATGCCGTCGGAGGCGGCGAAGAAGGCCAGCACGTGCTTGATGAAGTGCTTCTCGTTGTCGTTGAGGCTGTTCCAATCCTTCTGGTCCTGCGAGAGGTCGATTTCTTCGGCCGTCCAGAACGAGGCCTGCGACTTCTTGTAGTACTGCCACACCTCATCGTTCTGGATGGGGAAGAGCACAAAGCGGTTGGGGTTTTCGGCGAGGAGCGGCTCCATAATTTCTCGGGGTCTTTGGTGGCGGGTTTCGTCGAGGTAAGCGGCAACTCAACCGCCGTCATCCGGCAGATGTTTGGCGCAGCGCCGGCAAATGCGGTCGACCTTCCAGCTTCAAATATAGGTCCGGTCGGGAGGCAGTCGGCCCCACTTTTCAGCTTTTTTATTCGTTATTTTTTGGTTAAGAACAGCGGCGTTTGGGGTGGGTGCACCCGTGGTTTTCCACAGGCCAACCGGGTGGCTGCTACCCAAACCCGCCTCAAAATCAGCCGCTTTTACCCGAGTTGTCCACATTTTCCCTGTGGATAAACGCACTTGTCCCCAAAATGACGTACTGTACGTACGTACTCGCGTGCTTTTTTCATCGAGCCGCCGGTTGGCCGTAAGCAGGCGCAAGCGGGCTCCAGCGCCGTTTTGCGAGCCCGCCCGACGGGCAGCCAATGACGATTAAGAACTTAGGCTTGGAAATCCCAAACCAAAGCCGTACTTTTGCCTTCCCATTTCAGAAAAACCCGCGAAAGCTGATGTACGCAATTGTTAACATAGCTGGCCAGCAGACCAAGGTTGAGGCCAACAAATTCGTTTACGCTCACAAACTGGCCGGCAATGTTGGCGACACCGTGACGCTGGGCAACGCCCTGCTGACCGACGACAACGGCACCATCACCGTAGGCGCTCCCGAACTGAACGTAGCCGTAACCGGCACCATCCTCGCTCACGTGAAGGGTGACAAAGTTCTCGTCTTCAAGAAGAAGCGCCGCAAGGGCTACCAGAAGATGAACGGCCACCGCCAGCAGTTCACCAAAGTAATGATTAACAGCATCGGCTAGTTCTAGCTGCCTGCTCGCTATCTAATTCTCTATTAAACCAGCCGCTCCCGGCCATTTGCCGGTAGCTTTAGCTTCAATACCATGGCTCACAAGAAAGGTGTCGGCTCGTCCAACAACGGCCGCGAATCGCATTCCAAACGTCTCGGCATCAAGATTTTCGGGGGCCAGGCCCTCGTAGCCGGCAACATCATCGTGCGTCAGCGCGGCACCAAGCACCACCCCGGCGAGAACGTGGGCATGGGCAAGGACCACACGCTGTTCGCCCTCGTCGACGGCGAAGTGCAGTTCAAGAAAGGCCGCAAAGACCGTTCGTTCGTGACGGTGGTGCCCCGCGAAGTAGTGTCGATGCCGGCTTAATTGCCAGCGCGTTAGCATTGAAAAAGGGCTGCTCCTTACGGGGCAGCCCTTTTGGCGTTGAATAAAAACCTGTCACGGCGCTAGCGGCCGAAGTAGACGCCGAGGTTGAACTGCGTGGCAATGGTGCCGGCGGCGGTGCGGTAGCCGGTGGTAGCAGCGCTGTTGGGTCCGTAACCTATGCCGGCGTTGAAGTCGACCAGAAAGCTGCGCCCCAGCCGTCGCTGCATGCCCCATAAAGCGTTGAGGCTGGGTCCGGTTCGGAGACGGCCATTGTAGCGCTCCAGCTCGGTGTGCAGCTCCAGCCCCACGTAGTTGCCAACGAATAGCCCGTGGGCCCGGCCGGTGTGGGCGCGGCCGGCCTGGTTGTAATAGTAGCGCCCCCCTACCCCCACGGCGCCCGAAGGCACAAGGGGACTGCTGGGGCCGTCGTAGGTAGTGCGGCGTAGCACGCTGATGTCGGCGTCGAGCTGGCTGTAGAGGGTGAACCGGGGGCTTAGGGCGTATTCGGCGGCTACCGAAACGGGGGCGCGGCCCACCCAGCCTTCGTAGCCGCCCCAGCGCAACGCACGGCCAGCACTAAGCCCAACTTTCAGGAGCAGGCTACGGGAGGTGGCCTCGCCCGGCGCATCCGGGTGAGCCCCCGCTTCGGCCGGGGCAGCAGGGGCTGTTTGCCCGTGGCTGAGGGCGGTGCTGGCCAGTATCAGCAGGCTGGACAGAAAAGTACGGGAAAGGCGCATGAGCAGCGGTGGGAATAGAGTGAAGGTTCAGAAGCCAGATGCAGCCGCTGGCGCAGGGGTTGCACGCGGCCGCTGTTCCGGCTGGCTATTCCTGCGGGCTCAGGCGATACAGCACGGGTTTGCTCGGGCTGGCATCGAGCTCCAGGCTGGTGATTTGGAGGTTGAGCAGGTAGAGGCCATCGGCTACTTCATCGGGCACGAAAATCAGCTCGGTGATGGTGGCGCCATAGCGGGGCTGCGCCGGGTATTGCCAGAAGGCGTGGTGCGCCAGGAGCTGTCCGCCGTCTTCCTCGCGGTCGACGCTGGGCAGGTCGAGCAGGAAATGCTGCACGCCGTATTCTACCAGCCACTCGGCCAGGGCGGGTTCGATGTAGGTGGGGTTGGTGCCCGAATACTGGCGGTGACGCTTGGCGGGGTCGTTGGGCAGGGTGCGCAGGATGAGGGCTTCTGGTATAGACCGGTCGGGTTGCTGGGCCAGGGCGGCCTGCACGTCGGCCAGCAGCACCACCAGGTCGCCGTTGGGCAGGGGCCGCGGGGCCACGCTCACCAGCCGGGCCACGAAGAGAAAGCGGCGCAGGCACCGGTTGAGCGTCACGGCCGGGTCGGGTGAGATGTGGCCGTAGCATTCGGTATGGGTGCCGTTGCCGTGGGGCGTGAGGTGCACGCGCTGGTAGTTGGTGCTGCCGCCCAGGGCCACGCTACCCACAAAGCTGCCCACCCGAATGGTATCAAACTGCACCGGCTCGGCCCAGAAGCAGTTCACCTGGTTTTCGCCGGGGGCCAGCGGCAGGGAAATATCGATGGGCGCGGCGGGGTCGAAGGCGTAGGTGCGGCCGGCGTAGGGGTAAGTGGGCGTATTCAATTGGCAGTGAGCAGTGAGCAGTGAGCAGTGAGCAGTGAGCAGTGAGCAGTGAGCAGTGAGCAGTGAGCAGTGAGCAAAAGAACGTCATGCAGAGCGCAGCGAAGCATCTCGCGTGCAATAACTAATTACTTAATTCAAGCGAGATGCTTCGCTGCGCTCGGCACGACGTCCAGATTCTATACAACGCTCGGCTTATGTTGCCAGCTCATTCAAAATCCGGCTGATTTCGCGGGCCTGGCTAATGATGATGAGGTGGCCGCCGGGCAAGCGGTATTGGCTGTGTGCGGCGCCGGCGGGTAGGAGCCGGTCGGCGGTGCCGTGAATGCGGACGACCGGCTGCCCCAGCCGGCCCGGCCACTGCACCAGCTGCGCAATGGCCCAGCGGGTGAACGCCACGTCGGTATCGAGCAGGATTTGGCGGAGCAGGCGGTACTCGCCGCCGTTGCGCGCGCCAAATAGCCACTGCGCCACCTGGGGCAGGCGCGGCAGCAGCTGCGGCGGCACCAGGTGGTGCAGCCCCGTAGCCCGGGCCAGGCGGCCCAGCCACGGCAGTTCCTGCGGGCCGGTGAAGCTGGAGATGAGCACCACCCGCGCCTGCGGACGCAATGCCCCAACCTCCTGCGCCAGCACGCCGCCAAACGAGACGCCGACCAGCCAGCACGGCTGCCCCCCGGGCACGGCCACCGCGAGCCGGGCCGCATAGTGCGGCAGCGGTTCCCGAGGGGTTTGGGGGGGCAGCCATTGCAGCACGTGCACCTCGCCGTGCAGGCGCAGAAATTGAAACACCCGCTCATCGGCGCCCAGCCCGGGAATGAGGTAGAAGACGGGCGGCATGGCCACGGGCGGGCTAGGTATCGAGGCGCACGTACACGCCCTCGAGGTAGAAGATGTTGTGCGGCTGGGGGTCGTCGGGCTCCTCGCCGTCCTCGGCTTCGCCGTCTTCCACGGCGGGGTAGGTCACGGAGAGCTTGAGGGCCACGCTGGGCAATGGCACGGGCGGCTTCTCGTCGGAATTATACTCGAGCAGCGCCGGCCACTCCTGCGCGGCCAGCGCATCGGCCACTTCTTCCTGCAGGGCGTCGGCGCGGGTATGGGCCAGGCTCAGGAGCGTGTCGAGGGCTTTGAAGGGCAGCGCGAGGTGGAAGAAATGCGTGTCGTTGTCGAACAGCGTGGTGGCCCACACGGTCACGTCGTCGGTGTTGTCGAAGACGATGGCCACGACGTGAATTTGCTCCACAAAAAAGTCGGCGTCGTCGGCAATGCTGTCGCTCAGGAGTCTCATGCGGCTACGGCAGGGGGTTGAAACAGCTCCAGCGTGATGTGGTCGGCCAGGAGCTTGCCCGCGTCGGTCAAAGTAAGCACTTCGCCCTGGATGCGGGCCCACCCGTTGGCCTGCAGCTCGGCAAGGTAGGCGGCGTGGGCGGCCCGCACGTCGAAGCCGAGCTGGGTGCGCAGGTGGGCCAGGTCGCAGCCGCGGGCCGTGCGCAGGGTGGTGAGCAGGTACTCGTTGGCGCGGTCGGTGGCGGTGAGCACGTCCAACGTCACGGGCACTTCGCCCCGCTCCAGCACCGCCGCCACATACTGCGGGTTGTTGGCGAGGGTGAACTGGCGATTCTGGCCGTCGTAGCTGTGGGCGCTGGGCCCGAGGCCGAGGTAGGGCACGCCGCGCCAGTAGTTGCCGTTGTGGCGGCTCTCGCGGCCGGGCTGGCAGAAGTTGCTGATTTCGTACTGCTCGTAGCCGTGGGCGCGCATGGCACCTAGCAGCAGCTCAAACTGCGTGGCCACAAACTCGTCGGGCGCCGACGTGAACGTGCCCTTTTGCAGCCGATGCCCGAATGCCGTGCCGGGCTCAATCGTCAGGGCATAGGCCGACACGTGCGGCACGCCCAAGGCAAAGGCATTGGCCAAGTCGGCCTCCCAGATGTGGTGGCCCGGCGCGGGCACGCCGTAAATCAAGTCGATGGAAATATTCTCGAAGCCGGCCTCCTGCGCCCGGCGCACGGCCGTGGTCGATTCTTCGGCGGTGTGGGCGCGGTTCATCAGGCGCAGGTGGGGTTCGTAGAAGCTCTGCAGGCCGATGCTGAGGCGGTTGACGCCGGCCTGGCGCAGCTCGTGCAGCTTGGCGGCGCTCAGGTCGTCGGGGTTAGCTTCGAGGGTGATTTCGGCGCCCGGTGCCACGGCAAAATGCCGATGGATGGCGCTGAAAACCTGGTCCAGCTCCGCGGCCGTGAGCAGCGAAGGCGTGCCGCCGCCGAAGTAAATGGTTTCCAGGGCAGTGCCGGCCGGCAGATAGTCGCGGCGTAGCTCCAGCTCCCGCACGATGGCCTCCACCAACCGGCTTTTCAGCCCCAAGGAAGTGCTGAAGTGAAAGTCGCAGTAGTGGCAAGCCTGCTTGCAAAACGGAATGTGGAGGTACAGGCCAGCCATGGAAACGCGGTGAAAAGCGTAGAAGTAAACGGGCAGCGGCCCCGCAATAATTCCGCCGCCGGAGGCCGGCGACCCGACAAAGGTAAAAAAGCCCGAACGGGCCGGCCGAAGCCAGGACATTCTCCTGGCCCGATTCAGCCAAGCAACTGCCACTGCGTGGTTACTTTGTGGCGAAAAGCCCCGCCCACCACCAGAGCCTTCTTTCGTGAACATTGTGCAGCATTACCAGTCCGGGCGTCTTTCGCAATACCTGCTGGGGCTGGCCTGCGTGGCGGGCGTGGTGGGGCTGCTCTCGGCCCGCTTTCTGGTGGCGCTGGCGCCGGTGGTGGGGGTGCTGGCCGTGCTGGCCAACCCCCACCTGCGCCGCGACCTGCCCCGCTACTGGCACAACGGGGCGGCCATGCGCGCGGCGGCCATCGTGGTATTCCTACTGCTGAGCAGCCTCTACACCAGCGAGTGGCCGGTGTGGCGGCACGAGCTGTTCCGCAGCCTGACCTGGCTGGGCGTGCCGCTGGCGTTTACGGCGGCCGTGCCGCTGGCCCGCGGGCAGAGGCTGGCGGTGGGGGCGCTGTTTGTGCTGGGCACGGCGGCCGTGGGCCTGGCCACCCTGGGCCAATACCTCCTACATCCCGAAGCCGCCAACGCCGCCATCAAAATCGGGCAAAACATGCAGGCCGTCACGCGCATTTTCCACATCCCGTTCGGGCTGATGCTGGCACAGGCATTCTTCTGGGGGCTGTTGCTGCGGCGCCACCCACTGGCCGCGCCCTGGCTGCGGTGGGCATTGCTGGCGGCGGCCGTGGTGGCGGTGGCGGTGCTGCACGTGCTGGCCTACCGCACGGGGCTGCTGGTGCTGTATGCCGGTTTGCTGGCGTATGCGGGCTGGCTGCTCACGCGGCGCCACTTGGCGCTGGGCTTGGCGCTGGTGCTGGTGCTGGGCGCGGCGCCCTGGCTGGCCTACCGGGCGCTGCCTTCGGTGCAGGAGCGGGTGGGCGCCAGCGTGTGGGACGTGCAACAGTTTCAGCTCCGGCACGACATCAACAACTACTCGCTGGCCCGGCGCCTAGCCGCGGCCGAAACGGCGGCTTACGTCATCAGCGAGAACTGGCTGGTGGGCGTGGGGCCCGCCGACACCCACGCGGCCATGCTGCGCCAGTATGCCTGGCACGACTACGGCCTGCGCCTCAAAAACCGCGTGGAAGTGCACAACCAATACTTAGAAGCCATGATGGGCGGCGGCCTCATTGGCCTGGCGCTGTGGCTTGCAGTGCTGCTGTGGCCCCTCACCCGGGCCTGGGCGCGGCGCAACCCGGCCCTCTGCTTTTTCATTCTGACCCAGACCACCGTTGCTATGGTGGTCGACATGCTAAGCCTGCAAATCGGCCTGAACCTCTTCGTGTTCGGCTACGGCTTCCTGGTGGTGGCCGGCGAAGAAGCCAGCAAGCGGGCATTAGCCGATGCAGCCGCGGCGCCCTCGCCCGAAACTGCTACGCAACGCCTGGTTTCGGTGCCTGAGCACCGCTAGCCCGACGGCCGAAGCATCGCCTGGGCGCCCGCGTGCCGGAGGGGTTTATCTTCGGGAAATTAAAAGGCGGCTTTTGCGTTAATGCCCAGAATGGTTATCCGGCTACTGTTGCGTTGCGTGGGAATATTGGCGGTGAGCGGCCTGCTCGGCAGCCCGGCGGCCCGGTCCCAAACGCCCAGCCTGAACCCTGCGGCCCCCAACCAGCCCGGCTTAGCCACCCCGCCCCTGCCGCCGCGCGACACGCCGTCGCCGGCCGCTGCGCCGCGCCGCACCCTGGCCCACCCGCGGGTGCTGCTGCTGCAAACCGAAGCCGCCGACCGCCCCATAGTGCGCCGCTACAAGGTGCGCGCCACCGTGCCCGATTCCTTGAGTGCGCTGCGCGAGGTGCGCGACGTGGTGGTGGCCCTGCAGGGCGACGCCTACCTCACGGCCTCGGCCGACGAGCTGCGCTGGGGCCGCGACACGGTGCGCGTGCGCCTGTACGTGGGCGAGCAGTTCCGCTGGGCCTACCTGCGCAACGGCAACCTCGGCGACGGCTTGATGACGCGGGCGGGCTACCGCGAAAAGCTGTTTCGGCAAACGCCGTTCTTGCCCGACGATTGGGCCCGGCTGCAGGAGCGCATCCTCACCGAGGCCGAAAACCAGGGCTTTCCCTTCGCTACTGTGGGCCTCGATTCGGTGCAGCTCAGCGGGCGCGACATTGCCGGGCGCGTGATGCTCAAGCGCGGCCCGGTGGTGATGTTCGACTCGCTGCAGGTGGTGGGCAACACCAAGACCAAAAAGCGCTTTCTGACCAAGTACCTGCAGATTTTTCCGGGGCAGCCCTTTAGCCAGCAGCGCGTGGCCAGCGCGGCCCAGCTGCTGCGCCAGCTGCCCTACCTGCGGCTGCGCGCCGAGCCCGAAATCCGGTTTGCCGGCGGCAAGGCCCGCGTGTACCTGCTGCTCGACGACCGGCCCAGCAACCAGTTCGACGCCATTGTGGGCATTTTGCCCAACGCCAACGCCGACCAGACCGGCGTGCAGTTCACCGGCGACGTCACCATCAACCTGCGCAACATCAAGGGCGGCGGCAAGCAGGTGGGCCTGCAATGGCGTAAGACCGATGCCTTTTCGCAGCTGCTCGACGCCCAGTACGTGCACCCCAACTTCTTCGGCTCGCCGCTGGAAGTGGCGGGCACGTTCAACCTCTACAAGCAAACCAACGACTTCACCACCATTCAGCCGCGCCTGCAGGTGACGTACCCCACGGCGCGGGCTGGCCGCATCAGCTTCTTTGCCGAGCAGCGCACCTCTTCCCTCGACTTTCTGAAGGACACCACCGTGCTGCCCGCCAACCTTGACTCGCAGTACAATTCCTACGGCCTGGCCTATGCCTGGGCCAACCTCGACGACCTGTTTTTTCCGCACCGCGGCGCCCTTTTGCAGCTGCAATCGGCGGTGGGCACCAAAACCATCAGCCAGAACATCCAGCTGCGGCCCGAACTCTACGCGGGCCTGCCGATGCGCAGCACCCAGTACACCTTCGCGCTGCGCACCGAGCGGTACATTCCGGTGAAGCGCGCCGGGGTGCTGCTGCTGCGGCTGCGCAGCGAAGGCCTGCTCAACCCGCGCCTCTACACCAACGACCTGCTGCGGCTGGGCGGGCTGAACTCCTTGCGCGGCTTCAACGAAAACCAGTTCTACACCAGCTCCTTCGCCGTGGCCACGGCCGAATTCCGGCAGTTCATCGGGGCCGATTCCTATGTGTTTCTGTTTGCCGACCAGGCCTACCTGCGGCACGACGTGACCAACGACCGGTTTTCGGACCAGCCCACCGGCCTGGGGGCGGGCCTGAGCTTCCGCACGCCGGCCGGCCTGTTTCAGTTTGTGTACTCGGCGGGCCAGGCCCGGTCCATCGGCCAGCAGTTTGGCCTGAGCAACTCAAAAATTCACTTCGGCCTGACCAGCCGGTTTTGAGGACGACGGGGGCCCTGGCTGCGCCATTTCGTCGGCATTTTTCAGGGGCAAAACCGCAATTTCTGCCAGCGTGGCCGGAACGCTAAAAAACAGCGCGAAAATCCCGCCAATACGACTGATATTCAGTGCCAGTAACCCTCAATTAAGATTGGTACATCATTTGTCATAGCAAGCCCGAAGCCGCTCTTAAAACCGGCTCCTTGCCATGAAACTTATCAGCCCGAAATTCATCCGCTCCATCGCCCCGCAGCTTGACCTGTTCAACACCATTGGCGGCGGCGTGGCCCAGCCCCAGTTGCGCGTCGACCAGCGCCCCAAAGGCGTGATTCTGCGCGTGGCCATGCCCACCGTGCCGGCCGAGAGCTTCCGCGTGGTGCTCAACCAGCAGCGCCTCACCGTGTTCGGCGAGTACCGCCACGAGCCCGATGACCAGCTGGCCGCTCCCCTCTTCGTGCAGACCCTCGACCTGCCCAACAACCTCGACCTGGCGCGCATCGACGCCGTGCACGAAGGCAACGAGCTACAGGTCCGCATTCCCTTCCTCAACCCTTCCGACCAGCAGCGCGAAATCGACATTCGCCACAATTAATACTGGGCCTTTGCCCGAATTAAATTCACTGAACTGCTGTTGATTAACTACCTATAACGCCGGGACCGACCGGCACCGCAGTCCATCGATAACGCCGGGACCGACCGGCCACGTATTGAGTCTCTTGGGTTTCACATTGAGCCACCGCCCACAGCGGTGGTTTTGTTTTTTTGGGGCCTACCCAAACAGCGGCACCAGCAGCACGAAGCTCATGAGCAGGGCCAGGTAGAACCAGCCCATCACCTGCCCGCGGTAGTGCCGCGGCAGCCGGTTGCTGAGCACGAGCATGGCCGCGATGACCAGCACGAGGTGCAGCACAAAAAACACCATCGTCTTCAGCCAGTTGCTCACAATGGTGTTTTCGGGCTGCATCTGGTTCGATTCGCCCAGGCCCGAGGTGAGGTACTGCAGGCCATAGAAGGCCGCCGTTTCGAAGGCCACGAACAGCAGTAGGCCAATAAACAACGACTCTTTCGAGGATTTGGGGGCTACGTCGGCCATGGCGGTTAGGGGCGCGGGCGGCCCTGCACTTCGGCCGAGCGGGCTTTGATGTACAGGGCTTCTACCTTGGCGCGGGCCCAGGGCGTGCGCCGCAGAAACGTGAGGCTGGACTTGATGCTGGGGTTGTCGGCGAAGCAGTTCATGCGCAGGCGCGCATCGAGTTCGGGCCAGCCGTAGGCGGCCACCAGGTACTCCAGAATGGCGGCGAGCGTGACGCCGTGCAGCTCGCTGATGAGGTGGCCCGATTCGTCGCGGGCGTCGGCGGCGCGGAGGAAAGACATAGCAAAGACAGAAAGCTGGAACCGCAAAGTTGGCGAAAAGCCGGCGGCCAAGGCACGATGCCGCCGGGCGGGGCGTTATTTTTGACCCGCACCGCCCATGCCCCATTCGTCCGCCACCCGTCGCGCCGCCCCTTCCGCCCCGTCCCGTGCCCCCCGCCGGGCCTGGCGCCGCCCGCTGCTGGCCGGCCTGCTGGTGGCCCTGGTGCTGAGCGCGATATACTACCGCCGCCACCAGGTGCAGGTGAACCGCTACGCCCGCCGGGCCTGGGCCACTTTCACCCAAAACGGCCTGACGGGCCGCGAGAAAACCCCGCTACTGGCCGGCTATTCGGTACACGGCATCGACGTGTCGGCCTACCAGGGCCGCATCGACTGGCCCGAGGTGGCGCGCAATAAGGTGCGGTTTGCGTTCATCAAAGCCAGCGAGGGCGCCACAATGCGCGACCAACGCTTTGCCCGCAACTGGAAGGAAGCCCGCAAGGCCGGCGTGCTCTGCGGCGCCTACCACTACTTCCAGCCCAACCGCGACGGCCAGGTGCAGGCCGACCTGTTTGCCCGCACCGTGCCCCTGGCCCCCGGCGACCTGCCGCCCGTGCTCGACGTGGAAGCGTCTAACTTTCACGACGTGGCCGTGCTGCGCCGCGAGGTGGCCCGCTGGCTGCGCCTCATCGAGGCCCACTACGGCGTGCGGCCCATTCTCTACTCCAACCACAGCTTCTACCGCCGCCACCTGGCCGGGCACTTCGACAGCTACCCGCTCTGGCTGGCGCACTACGAGGTGGAAAAGCCCGCCATGCCCGCCAACAAGTGGATTATCTGGCAGCACTCCGACGAAGCCTACGTGCCCGGCATCCGCGGCGTGGTCGACTTCAACGTGTTTCAGGGCAGCTTCGAGCAGCTGCAGGCCTTGCGGGTGCCGGCTCCGCGCCCCACCGCCGCGGCCCCGTCCCCGGCCTCCCGAAACCGGCCGGCGCGCCGGCCCTGAACCGGGCCGCGGCCGGGCGCTTGGCGGCAGCTTTGACCGCTCATTTCGCCGTTGGCCGGTATCTTGCCCCAAACAGCCAGCCATTTCACCGCTTTGATGACCTTCCACTCCAGAGCCTACCCGCTGCCTACCCGCCTATTGCTGCTGCTACTCCTGGCGCTGGGCCTGCTGTCGTCGTGCGGCAGCAGCCGCAACGCCGGCAACGACAGCAAAGGCAACTACAGCAAGTTTTCCCAGTCGGGCCTTGGGTCTTACTACGCCGACAAGTTCAACGGCCGGGCCACGGCCAGCGGCTCCATTTACCGACCGGGCCAGATGACGGCGGCCCACAACACGCTGCCCTTCGGCACGGTCATTCGGGTTACCAACACCCGCAACGGCCGCTCCGTCGACGTGACGGTGACCGACCGCGGGCCGCACACCAAGGGCTATATCGTGGACGTGTCGCGGCGCGCGGCGGCGCAGCTCGACATCATCGAGGCCGGCGTGGTGCCCGTGCGCGTGACCGTGGTGCGGGCAGCCAGCGCCCCTTGAGTTGGCCGCGCCATCCATCCTCCCCTATTCAGAAACATTGCTCACGATGAACATCCGCAAAAAAGTCCGCTGGACGCTGCCCCCCGACACCAACCGCTACGCCGCCCTCGACCTCTGGGTACCCGCCGCCGAAGACGAAGGCTGGTCGGAAGATGAAATCCAGTACGTCATCAACGAAGTAGTGGAAGCCGACAACGACGCTGCCGGGCTGGAAGTACTGGCTTGGTACACCGCCCGTTAGTCGCTGTTCAAACAACCTATCTACCGCACTGAGTAGCGCGGCCGGAATGCCTCCCGCAGCCACGCGCCGCTCAGCGCGGCCAGCCCTCCCGCCAGGCCCGCAATCAGGCCCGCCACGGCCACCAAAGCTGGCACCGAGCCGCCCAGCGGCAGCAGCTGCGCCACGCGGTGGGCCAGCAGACCGTTGTTCTGGTAAGCCAGCCAGGCGGCGGGCAATATCCAGCTGAGCGCTGAGCCCGCAAAGCCCGCCCAAAACGCCGCCTTGCCGCTGGGCGCCACGGCCAGACCGACTACAAAAGCCACCACGGCCAGGCTCCACCACGGCAGGTCCAGTTGCAGGGCCGAAGCCAGCACGAGAATGAGAATCGGTAAAAGCCAGGGGTTGCGCCAGTTCATGCGGGCAAGATAGTGCTTTGCCAATTAAGGCCTCGCATCGACAGACGGCGCATGCAGCCGTAGCTCAAGCGGCCGCCAGCACCTCCGGGTCGTTGTTGGCCGGCGAGTTCACGCGCTTGCTGATGACGTATTCCTGCATGGCCGATGCATCGTAGGGCATCAGCTGCTGCTGGTGGGCGGCCAAGCCCAGTCCGTCGTCGAGCCAGGCCTGCTCGGCGGCGCGGGTGGGCAGAATGACCGGCATGCGGTTATGTATACTGGCCATCAACTCGTTGGGCTCGGTGGTGATGATGGTGAAGGTGGGGTGCACCTCGCCGGTGCCGCGGTCCACCCACTCATCCCAGAGCCCGGCGAAGGCGAAGGGCTGCTCATTGCGCAGCAGGATGCGGTGCGGCACCTTACCGGCCGGCGTGGCCTGCCACTCAAAGAAGCTGTCGGCCAGCACCAGGCAGCGCTTGCGCCCCAGCAGCTGCCGGAAGCTGGGCTTTTCGGCCAGCGTTTCGGCGCGGGCGTTGATGGGCTTGGGGCCGGCGGCGGGGTCCTTGCTCCAGCCGGGCACCAGGCCCCAGCTCAGCAGCTGAATCTGGCCGGGGGCGGTGTTGGTGATGACGGGCAGGCGCTGCGAGGGCGCGGCGTTGTAGGTAGTGGGCGCCGGCTCCGCGAACGTGGCGTCGAAGCGCTGCTCAACGGTTGGGGCGGGGGCGATGAAGGTGTAGCGACCACACATGGCAAGGAAGGGAAATAGTGGAAAGGAAAATAGCTGTCATCCTGAACGCAGTGAAGGACCTTACCACGCCCGGACGAGTCGTTTATACGACAATCGTTCCGACGTGGTAAGGTCCTTCACTGCGTTCAGGATGACAGCCGACCTCTAGTGGGCCAACCGTCCCGCTTGCTTACGCTTTATACAGCAGCTCGTAGTAATCCTTGGCCATGCGTCCGCTCTCGAACTCCGGCTCCACGTCTTTCATGGCGGTTTTCACTACTTTCAGGAAGTTCTTGGGCTGGTCGTAGTACAGCGGCAGCACGGTGTTTTCGAGCACGTCGAGCAGGGTGGTGGCCTCCTGGTCATCCTTCACGTTTTCGGGCAGGTTTTCATCGGCGTGGGCGATGAGGAATCCGTTTTCACCGTCGCGGCAGAACTCCGGAATCCAGCCGTCGGCGATGCTCAGGTTCACGCTGGCGTTCATGGCGGCGGTCATGCCGCTGGTGCCGCTGGCCTCGCGCGGGAAGCGGGGCGTGTTCAGCCAGATGTCGGAGCCCTTCTTGAGAGCCGCCGACAGGCCCAGCTCGTAGCCCGTGAGCACGGCGCAATTTGGCAGGCTGGCAGTGCGCTTGATGATGTCGTTGAACAAGGCCACCGCGCCAAAATCCTTCGGGTAGGGCTTGCCGGCCCAAATCATCTGGATGGGGCGCTGGGTGTTGCGGGCCAGCTCCACGAAGCGCTCGAATTGGCGCAGAATGAGGTCGGCGCGCTTGTAGCCGGCAAAGCGGCGGGCCCACACGATGGTGATGACGCTGGGGTCGAACACGTTGCCGGTCTGGTCGGCCACAATCTTGAACAGCTCCTTTTTCAGCTCCTGCTTGCG
Organism: Hymenobacter armeniacus; assembly: GCF_014699055.1. Lineage (GTDB taxonomy): Bacteria > Bacteroidota > Bacteroidia > Cytophagales > Hymenobacteraceae > Hymenobacter > Hymenobacter armeniacus. The sequence continues at coordinate 518,519 of NZ_JACXAC010000005.1, read as the reverse complement.
GGCCAGCAGGGCCGCGTCGTCCTTGCCTTTGAGCGCGGCGGCCAGCTGCGGGTCGCGCCAGTAGGTGCCGTTCTGGCTGTTGGTGATGGGAATGATGGGGCAAATGCCTTCGTAGTGGCCCCACATTTCGTTGGCCACGCGGCCGTGCACCTTGCTCACGGCGTTGGCCTTGCGCGCGAAGCGCAGGGCCGTGAGCGTGTAGTTCAAGGCGTCGCCCTCGCCGATGCGGGCCACGCGGCGCACTTCCTCCTCGGGCATGGTACCGAAGAAGGTCATGTCCGTCAGCAGCTTCATGGGGCGCTCCTCGTTGCCGGCCAGCTCGGGCGTGTGCGTGGTGAACACCAAGCGCTTCTGCACTTCGGCCAGGTCGCGGCCGTGCTTTTCGTAGAGGTAGAACGCCAGCGGCAGGCCGTGGCCCTCGTTGAGGTGGTACACGTCGGTTTTGCGGCCGAGCTCATCGAGCAGCTTGCCGCCGCCCACGCCCAGCAGGATGCTCTGGGCCACGCGGGCCGCGGCGTCCGGGTCGTAGAGGTGGTGCGAGATGGTGCGCGAGATGTAGTCGTTCTCCGGAATGTCGGTGGTGAGGAAGAACATGGGCACGGTGCCGAACACCTCGGGGGCCAGGTACAGGGCCTTCACCTGCACGTCGGCGCCGTGAATGGTGATGGGAAACACGATGCCCGTGTCCTGCAGAAACGAGTAGTGCTTCTGGCGGAACTCGGCGCGCATGGTCTGGTCTTCGGCGCGGCCCTGGTCGTAGTAGCCGAAGCTCCACAGGATGCTGATGCCCACCAGGTTCTGCTTCAGCTCGAAGCCCGAGCGCATGTGCGAGCCGGCCAGAAAGCCCAGGCCGCCGGAGTAGGTTTTCAGGGCCTGGTCGACGGCGAACTCCATCGAGAAATACGCCGCAGCCGTCTTGTATTTGGCGGCGGGCGCGTAAGGTTTGAACGTAAAAGCCATAGAGAAACACAGTGCCAGCCGGGGCTGGCATTATAAGAAATGCGGGGTGAAATTGAAAATGCTACCAGCCAAGCCGTAGCGAAACGAAGCCGCAATGTGCAAACGTTTCGACAAATAACGTGGAAGCCCAATATTAAGCTTGCTCCGCAAACGCACACCGGCTGAGCTTAAGAAGCTCGTTCTTAAGCTACAACTGACTTAGCGCAAATGCCCTGGCTGCTGGCCAATGCTAGCCCACGCTGGCCACGCCTTTCAGCTGCTGCAGCTTGCGCAGGGTTTCCTGCGAGGTCTGGTGCTGGCGCTCCACGGCCTGGCGGGCGGCCCCGGCGAGCTCCGACGATTCCAGCGCCTCGGTGTAGGCCTTGATGGCCCATTCTTCGCCGTATATGTTAGAATCGAGAATGCTGGCTTCGCTGCGGTTGGTGACAATGGATTTGGCATCCATAAACCCGCGGTAGAACTTGCCTTTGAGCGTGGTGCTGCTTTCGGCGTCGCCGCCGGCGGCTTTGGCAAACCCGTTCAGCTCGCTCACAAACTGTTCGCTTTGCTGCGCCAGTTGCTGGTAATAGGCGTGGTTCTGGGCGTCTTTGGTTTCGTGGGCGGCGGTTTTGTAGCCTTCGATGCGGTCGTTGACGAACAGAGTCAGCTCGTTGAGGGTATCAGCTAGTTTGGAGTTTTCGGTCATGGGCGTGCGGGGGTGGTTGGAGGGGGCAATTGTTGCGTGGGGCGAGCCGGCGGGTGGGCTCCGGCAACATTTCCTAACGAAGGCGGGCAAAGCCGAGTTGGGAACAATCTGCTAATCATTCGATAAATACCAAATCGGGGCCAAGAAGCCGGACGCCTCTTCTGCCCGCCAAACCAGCCACCTCCCCCACCCGCTGCCGGTTTGGGAGGTGCCGTTGCCTGGCCCACCGCCCTTCTTCTGCGGGGTGCATATCGCCAAAATCGTACTTTTGGTGCGCAAACGTTTCCACTGGTCGCACTGCTCCCCATGAAAGTCCCTCATTTGTTACTGGTTGCGGCATTCGCGCTGGCCGCCGCTTCCCCGCTTTCGGCCAAAATGATGACGCCGCCCGCCGCTGCCACCAAGGCCACTGCTGGCATCCGCATCGACCCTACCTACTGGTGGGTGGGCATGAAAAACCCCAAGCTGCAACTGTTGGTGCACGCGCCCGGCGTGGGCACCAGCGCCGCCAGCCTGGCTTCGTATGCTGGCGTGACGCTCGAAGGCACCCAGAAGCTGGAGAACCCCAACTACCTGGTGGTCAACCTCAACATTGGCCCCAACGCCCGGCCGGGCCAGCTTAAGCTCACCTTCAAAGGAGCCAAAACACTGAACTACAGCTACGAACTGCGCGCCCGCAACACCGACCCGCAGCGCACGCAGGGCCTCACGCAGGCCGATTTCATCTACATGCTGATGCCGGACCGGTTTGCCAACGGCGACCCGAAGAACGACGTGGTGAAGGGCACCCGCGCCCCCCGCGTGGCCCGCGACTCGATGTACGCCCGCCACGGCGGCGACCTGAAGGGCATTGCCAACCACTTCGCCTATTTCAAGCAGCTGGGGGCCACGGCCATCTGGCCCACGCCCATCGTGGAAAACGACATGCCCAAAGCCAGCTACCACGGCTACGCCGTGACGGACTGCTACAAGATTGACCCGCGCTACGGCTCCAACGCCGAGTACCAGCAATTTGTGAAGGACGCGCACGCGCAGGGGCTGAAAGTGGTGCAGGACATTGTGCTGAACCACTGGGGCAGCTACCACCACTTGTTTCTCGACAAGCCGGCGGCCGACTGGTTCCACCAGTTTCCCACCTTCACGCGCAGCAATTACAACGCTTTCGCCCTCAACGACCCGCACGGCTCCAAGCGCGACTACCAGCTGTTCAACGACGGCTGGTTCGATACCACGATGCCCGACGTGAACCAGAGCAACCCGCTGGTTTCCACCTACGTGATTCAGAACTTCCTGTGGTGGGTGGAGTCGACAGGCATCGACGGCTACCGCATCGACACCTATCCCTATTCCGACCCGCAGTTCCTCATGGCGTTTGGCCAGGCCATTGGCGACGAATACCCCAAGCTGGCGCAGTTTGGCGAGGCCTGGGAAGGCACTGAGGCCGAGCAGGCGTTCTACGCCCAGAACATTCTGCCGCCGGTGAATGGCTTTAAGTCGAACCTGCCCGGCGTACTCGATTTTCAAATCAGCTTCGCGATTTCGGACGCACTCAAGACCGAAAACGGCGACCTGAGCAAGCTTTACCACGCCCTGCAGGCCGACTGGCTGTACGTGGACGCCACGCGCAACGTGCCCTTCCTCGACAACCACGACATGAGCCGCTTCTACTCGGTGATTGGCGAAGATTTCAACAAGTTCAAGACGGGCATTGCTTGGCTGCTCACGCTGCGCGGTACCCCGCAGCTGTACTACGGCACCGAGGTGCTGATGAAGAATTTCTCGAACCCCGACGGCAAGGTGCGCGAAGACTTCCCCGGCGGCTGGGCCGGCGACAAGCTGAACTACTTTGTGGCGCGGCCCGGGCAGGCGGGCGAGGCCTTCGACTACGTGAGCAAGCTGGCCAACTACCGCAAAACGCACCCCGTGCTGAGCAGCGGCAAGCTGATGCAATTCATCCCGCAGGACGGCGTGTACACGTATTTCCGCTACAACGACGCCGGCGAGTGCGTGATGATTATCGCCAACAACACGAAGGACGCAAAGAAGGTGGACGGCACACGCTTCGCCGAGCGGACGGATGGTTTCTCTTCCGGGGTGGAGGTGGTGAGCGGGGCAACTATCAGCGACCTGAAGACCTTGAACGTACCGGCGCACACGGCCTGGGTGGTGGAGCTGCGGAAATAGCGCGAGGTTTCGCGAGGGTAAGGAAGGTTTCGCGAGGTGCCTAACGCCTGCTTTGTAACTTTCTTAAATCTCGCGAAAACCTGGCGAAACCTCTTTTAACCTCGCGAACCCTTGCGCCCATGACCGACCTCACCGACCAAGTAGCCATCGTGTCCGGCGCCAGCCGCGGCATCGGCAAAGCCATTGCGCTGCTCCTGGCCCTGCAGGGTGCCAAAGTGGTGGCCGTGGCCCGCAGCGAGCAGGAGCTCGAAGACCTGACCCACAAAACCCGGGGCCTGTGCATCGTGGCCGACATTGCCGACGAGGAAGACGCCCAGCACGTGGTGGCCGAAACCCTGCGCCACTACGGCCGCCTCGACATCCTCGTCTGCAACGCCGGGGTGGGTTCTTTCAACGAATTAGAGCACTTTGAAGCCGCCGAGTGGGACCGGATTTTTGACACCAACGTGAAGGGCACGTTTTTGCTCTGCAAAGCCGCCGTGCCTCATCTCAAGCAACAGAAGCGCGGCCACATCGTGGGCATCACCTCCGACGTGGCCCGGCGCAGCTTCGCGCACGGCACGGCCTACGGCGCCAGCAAGTTTGCCCAGGATGCCGTGCTGGCCAGCCTGCGCAAAGAGGTGCGGCCCCACGGCGTGAAGGTGAGCACCATCTACCCCGGCCTAGTCGACACTTATTTCAACGACACCAAACCGGGCAGCCCCGAAGCCGAGAAAACCCACCTGCGCCCCGCCGACGTGGCCCAGGCCGTGCGCTACGTGCTGGAGGCCCCCGCCCACGTGGTGGTCGACGAGCTGATGCTGCACCCGCTGACGCAGGAGTGGTAGCCTGGCAGTGAACAGGTATCAGCGAGCAGTTAATGACGCGCTCGACTGCTAACTGCTCACTGATAACTGTTCACTGACCTATTATCTTGCCGCATCATGAAACAACTGTTGCTGGCTGGCAGCCTCCTCACCCTGGCTGCATTCGCTTTGCCCAACCCGCCCGTGGCCAAAAAACCCACCGCCCAGGACCCCAACACCACCGCGGAAGTCCCCCAGGACAACAAGCTCGTCATCTACCAGGTGATGACGCGGCTGTTCGGCAACAAAGTGGCCCTGAACAAGCCCTACGGCACCATCACGGAGAACGGCTGCGGCAAATTCAACGACATCACCGACAAGGCCCTCGACGAAATCAAGAAGCTGGGCGTGAGCCACGTGTGGTACACCGGCGTGCTGGAGCACGCCACCATGACGGACTACACCTCGCAGGGCATTCCGGCCGACGACGCCGATGTGGTGAAGGGCCGTGCGGGCTCGCCCTACGCCATCAAGGACTACTACGACGTGGCCCCCGACCTGGCCGTGACGGTGAAAAACCGCATGCCCGAGTACGAAGCCCTCATCAAGCGCACCCACGACCACGGGCTGAAGGTGCTGATGGACTTCATTCCGAACCACGTGGCCCGCTCCTACAAGTCGGACGCCAAGCCCCAGGGCGTGGTGGACCTGGGCGCGATGGACGACAAAACCAAAGCCTTCGCGCCCAACAACAATTTCTACTACCTGCCCGGCAAGAGCTTCGTGGTGCCGCCCGACTACAACCCGCTGGGCCCCGGCAAAGGCCCGCGCGAAGACGGCAAATACACCGAAACGCCCGCCCGCGCCACCGGCAACGACGTGTTTTCGGCAACGCCCAGCGTGAACGACTGGTTCGAGACCATCAAGCTGAACTACGGCGTGGACTACCAGAACGGCCGCAAGGGCTACTTCGCGCCCGTGCCCGACACCTGGAAGAAGATGCGCGACATCCTGGTGTTCTGGGCGGGCAAAAACGTGGACGGTTTCCGCTGCGACATGGCCGAAATGGTGCCCGTGGAGTTCTGGGCCTGGGTAATTCCGGAAGTAAAAAAGGTAAAGCCCGGCATCGTCTTCATCGCCGAAGCCTACAACGCCAAGGAGTACAAAACCTACCTCTCCACCGGCAAATTCGACTTTCTCTACGACAAGGTGGGCCTCTACGACGGCCTGCGCAAGCTGATGACCGGCACCGGCACCACCGAGGACATCACCAAAGTGTGGAAAGAAGAAAGCAACGGCTTCTCGTCCAAAATGCTGCGCTTTCTGGAAAACCACGACGAGCAGCGCATTGCCTCCAAGGACTTTGCCACCGACCCCAAACGCGCCGTGCCGGCCATGACCGTGACGGCCACCCTGGCCAGCGGGCCGGTGATGCTCTACTTTGGCCAGGAAGTGGGCGAGCCCGCCCACGGCGCCGAAGGCTTCAGCAGCGAAGACGGGCGCACCAGCATTTTCGACTACTGGGGCGTGCCCGAGCACCAGAAATGGATGAACCAGGGCAAGTTCGACGGCGCCAAGCTCAGCCCCGAGCAAAAAGACCTGCGCCAGTTCTACGCCCGCCTGCTCACCGTCACCAGCCAGAGCGAGGCCTTGCGCAAAGGCCGCTTCTACGAGCTGCAGGACGCCAACAACTTGGGCAAAGAGTACGACCAGCGCCGCATCTATTCTTACCTGCGCTACACCGACAAGCAGCAGGTGCTGGTGGTGGTCAATTTCTCGGCCGACAAAACCTACCGGCCCACCATCACCATCCCGGCCGAGGCCATGGCGGCCATGGGCCTGAGCACCAAAAAATTCTACACCTACACCGACCTGCTCGACACCGACGAGCCCCGCAACGGCCTGAACCTGACGCTGGCCCCGCTGTCGGCGTACATTTTCGAGATAAAGCCGCGCTAACGTTTGCGCAATGCCGCCTAAACTCCTAAATTTGAAGGCTGTGGTGCTCCGGTTACGGGCGTGTCGCAGCCTTCACACTTTCCTCCTTTCTCATGGCCGCTCCCACCGCCGCACCCACTACTAGCACCAGCGTCAAGCCTCGCCTCAGCTTCTGGCAAATCTGGAACATGAGTTTCGGCTTTCTGGGCATTCAATTCGGCTTCGCGCTGCAAAACGCCAACGTCAGCCGCATTTTTGAAACGCTGGGCGGCACCGAAATTGCTCTCTACTGGCTGGCCGCGCCGCTCACCGGCTTGCTGGTACAACCCATCATCGGCTATCTGTCGGACCGCACTTGGAGCCCACGCTGGGGCCGGCGGCGCCCATTCTTTCTGGTGGGGGCCATTCTGGCCTCCATTGCCCTGCTGGTGATGCCCAACGTGACGGCGCTCTGGATGGCCGTGGGCATGCTCTGGATAATGGATTCCAGCATCAACATCAGCATGGAGCCTTTCCGGGCGCTGGTGGGCGACCTGCTGCCCTCCGAGCAGCGCACCACCGGTTTTGCTGCGCAAACGTTTTTCATCGGCGTGGGCGCAGTAGTGGCCTCGTCGCTGCCGTGGGTGTTCACCAACGTTTTTCACGTGGCCAATACGGCCCCGGCGGGAGAAATTCCGCCCTCGGTGCGCTATTCTTTCATTATTGGTGGCATCGTTTTCTTCCTGGCTGTGCTCTGGACGGTGCTGCGCACCAAGGAATACCCGCCCGAAAACATAGCCGAGTTTGAAGCCGAAAAGGCGCGCAGCGCAGGCTTCGCCAACGGTTTCCGCGAGTCGTTCATGGGCATTTTCGAAATGCCCAAAACCATGCGCCAGCTGGCCGTGGTGCAGTTTTTCTCCTGGCTCGCGCTGTTTTCGATGTGGATTTACACCACGCCGGCCATCACCAGCCACATTTACCACACCTCCGACACTACCTCCAAGCTCTACAACGAAGGGGCCGACTGGGTGGGCATTTGCTTCGCCGTCTACAATGGCGTGTCGGCCCTGGCGGCGCTGCTGCTGCCGGCCATAGCCCGGGCCACCAGCCGGCGGTTCACGCACATGCTGTGCCTCACGGCGGGCGGGCTGGGCCTGATTTCCATGTACTTCATTCAGGACCCCAAGCTTTTGCTGCTGTCGATGGTGGGCGTGGGCGTGGCCTGGGCCAGCATTTTGTCGGTGCCCTACGCCATGTTGGCCGGCGCCTTGCCCAGCAACAAGATGGGCTACTACATGGGCGTGTTCAACTTTTTCATCGTGATTCCGCAAGTGGTGGCCGGCCTGATTCTGGGCTTTTTCACCAAGCACCTGTTTCACAACGAATCCATCCTTACCTTGGTGCTCGGCGGCGTGTCGATGATAATCTCGGGCCTGCTCACCCTGCGCGTCAACGACGCCGACGACATCAACCTGCCCGTGCAGGAGCCGGCCGAAACTCTCGGCTACGATGCCCTGGCCCCAGCCAATCCGCAGGTGTAAAGCAGCTGCATTAAGCCCAAAAAGGTCGCTTCTGGTTTGGAAGCGACCTTTTTTGTTTTGGCAATTCATTGCAGGCAAACCTTCCTCAACCCTTAGCAATCATCTCGGCCACCTCCCGGCCCGTGGCCAAAGCGGCGTTGAGCGACGGGTACGCGGCCCAGTCGCCGCACCGGTACAGGCGCTCGGCCAGCTTGAGGGGCTGGCGCACGGGCTGGCCCGCCAGGTACACCGGCAGCGCCGCCGCGATGCGGTAGCTGCGCAGGTGCTGCCACTGCCGGGCCGCCGGACCAAACCACGCGGCCAATTCCTCGCGCACGCCGGCCGTGAGCTCGGCCTCGCTCAGGCTACGCTCGCCGTGGGTGCTCACCGATATCAGCGAGCGACCGGCCGGGGCGTAGTCGCCGCTCACATCGGCTGGGAAAGCCACGTTGTGCGCGAGGGCATGGGAGGAGGCATTGAGGCGCAGCAACTTGTCGTTACGGCCCGGCGAGTGGCCGCCGGAAGTGGCAAAATACGTGCAGGTGGTGATGCGCGCCGCCGTGGGGAAGCTGGCCGCTTCGGTGCTAACGGCATCGGCGGGGTTCCCACTGCGGCCCGCCAGCAGACGCAGGGTCGTTAGGCCGTCGGTGGCCAGCACGATTGCGCTAGCTTCCACGACCTTGCCTGAACTTAGCCGCACCTGCGAGCCGTCGACAATGGCTGCCACGGGTGCGTTGAGCTGCACCGTGCCGGCGGGCAGGCGGGCCGCCAGCTGCTCGGGGAGTTGCTGCATGCCAAGGGCCGGCACGGCGGCTTCGCCCGTCACGAACTGCTGAAACACGAACTCAAAGAAATTGCTGGCCGCGGTGAGTTCGCGGTCCAGAAACACGCCGCCGAAAAACGGCTTGAAGAACGAGTTTATCATCTGCTCGCTCCAGCCGTAGCGCTGCAGAAACGTGAGCGTGTCGGTGGCCGGGCGGGCCAGCAGCTCCTCGGGCTTGTATTTCAGCACGTGCCGCACCAGGCTGAGGATGCGCAGCTTGTCGGGCAGCGTGCCGATGGGCGAGGCCAGCGCCGAAAACGCCGCCAAGGGCCGCTGCAACGGGTTCTCGAGGGTAGTTTCTTGGCCGTCGGGCATTCGGATGACGGCCCCCGACCGAAACGCCCGCAGCTTCAGCGCGCCGTAGTCGAATAGGCGCCGGGCTTCGGGGTAGTTGGTTTGCAGCACCTGAAAGCCACGGTCGAGCCGGAAACCCTCGGGCGTGAGGTCGGTGCGCACGCGGCCGCCCACGCCGTCGGCAGCTTCGAGCACCAGCACCGGGCGGCCGGCGCGGTGCAGCCAGGTGGCGCACGAGAGGCCGGCCATGCCGGCGCCGATAATGATGATGGGAGGGGAAGAAGAAGTCATGGGCAAAACGTGCGTGCAAACCTGTTTTTCAATCTCTGAGTGTACCAGAAAGGCGCGCAACTTGTCGGCGGCAAGGGAGCATCATCATTATACGCGGCGTTCTAACGTGGTACGTTGCCTCAGAACAACTTGGGCATTTTGTGCTCCTTCCATTTCTTCCGGGTTTTCATGGTCCAGAACTCGGCCACGCCGTCGCGGCGCAGGCTGAGCTGCCAAGCGCCCATGGGCTGGCCCAGGCGGTAGCCCGTGGCTTGGTCCTGCGGGAACTGCTTCTGGATGAGGGCGTAATCGGCTTTCGACATGTCCTTGCCTACTTCGCCGTGGCAGCGCAGGCACAACGAGTTGTTCAGCACAATGGGCCGCTGGTAGAAGAATACTTCCTGCGACTCGCGCCGGACCGTGCGCGCAGTGTCGGGGCTCAGCTCCTCGGGGCGCAGCTGGCTCAGGTTGGCGGGATTGCGGGGGCGCGAGCTCACGCGCCGGGTGGTGGCTTTGAACACTTTGGCCAGTGAGTCGGCGAAACGGTACGTTTCGGGCCGGCAGAAGGCGGCAGCCCGCGCCACGCCGCCCGCCGCCAGCTCGCGGGCCAGCGTTTGGCGCAGCAGCGTGTCGGCGGTGGCGGTGAGGGAATCGCCGGCCCAGCGCGCCGATTTCAACAACTCCTTGGGCATGATGCGCTTCACCTCCCAATTCGCGGTTTCGATGCCAATGCGCTTGCTGTCCTTGAGGTGTTCGACCTGGTCGGGGCGGCAGGCCCCGAGGGCGGCCAGCATGAGCACGGCTCCGAGGCGAGCCCCTGACGAAAAAGTAAATAAGCTATTTCGGGTTGAGTGTAGCATGTTCGGTGAGGGCCAAGCCCAACGGCTCATTCCTAAGACAAAAAAGCTTTCAGTTCTTCGTAGTCAACCGCCAGGGGCACGCTTCGTTTGGCGCGGCCCTGCAGGGCCTGCACCACATCGGGCAACCGGATGGCGTGGCCCAGAATGGGCTCCACCACGGCGGGAAACTTCACGGGGTGCGCCGTGGCCAGAATCATGCCCGCGGCTCCGGCCTGCTGGGCCTGATAGCGGCGCAACGCCACGTAGGCCACCGCGCCGTGCGGGTCAAGCAAATAGCCTTTTTCGTTCCACACCTGCCGAATGGCGGCCACGGTCTCGTCGTCGCTCACCGTGTCGGCGCCCAGGGCGGCCCGCATCTTGCCCAGGTCGTTGTCGAACAGCTCCAGAATGCGGGCAAAGTTGCTGGGATTGCCCACATCCATGGCGTTGGAAAACGTGGGGATGGCCGCCCGCGGCGCAAAGGTGCCCGTGCGCAGGTAGGCCGGCACGGGCTCATTGGCATTGCAAGCCGCAATGAAATGTCCCAGCGGCAGCCCCGACGCCCGCGCCAGCAGCCCGGCGCAGAGGTTGCCAAAGTTGCCGCTCGGCACCGCCAGCACCGGCGGTGCGGCCCCTTCAGGCCACTGCTGCGCGGCAAAGCAGTAGTAGAGCTGCTGCGGCAGCCACCGCGCCACGTTGATGCTGTTGGCCGACGTGAGGAAGCGCTTTTTGGCCAGCTCCGTGTCCTGAAACACCTGTTTCACCAGCGCCTGGCAGTCGTCGAAGGTGCCCTGCACTTCCAGCGCCGTGATGTTTTGGCCTAGCGTGGTGAGCTGCTGCTCCTGCACCGGGCTCACCTTGCCCGAGGGGTAGAGGATGACAACCTCCACGCCCGGCACGCCCAGAAAGCCGCTGGCCACGGCCCCGCCGGTGTCGCCGGACGTGGCCACCAGCACCGTCACGGGCGGGGTGTCGCCGCGCTGCGCGAAGTAGCCCAGGCAGCGGCTCATAAACCGCGCCCCCACGTCCTTAAATGCCAGCGTGGGCCCATGAAACAGTTCCAAAGCCGCCACGCCCTCGCTCACCGGCACCAGCGGAAACGCAAAATCCACCGCTTCGGCGCAGATGCGCTGCAAATCGGCCGCCGGAATGGTGTCGCCCACGTAGGGCTGCATCACGTTCAGGGCCACCGTGGCCTTGCTCAGGGTGCGCAGCTCGCGCAGGAAGCCGGGCAGGAACTTCGGGATGGTTTCGGGGAAATACAGGCCGCCGTCGGGGGCCTGCCCGGTCACGGTGGCCGTGCGAAAGTCGACCCGCGGCGACTGGTGGCGGAGGCTGTAGTACTTCATCAATCAAAGCTTATGCTGAAACCACCCGCGCGCCCTCAGTGGCCACCGGCCCTACATAGACGTGGAATTCAATCCCAAGTTCGGTGAATACCTCACCCATGGCCGTGCCCACCGCTTGCGCCGTTGCTTCGGTTTTGTTCAGCATGAAAATGGACGGCCCCGAGCCCGATATGCCCCCGCCAATGGCCCCGGCGGCCAGGGCCCGCCGCCGCGCCGCGGCCAGGCCGGGAATGAGCGGCAGCCGCGCCGGCTCCACAATGTAGTCGTCCAGCGAGCGGCCTATCAGGGCATAATCCGCCGTCAGAAAGCCCGCCACCAACCCCGCCACGTTGGCCCACTGCCGCGTGGCCAGCTTCAGGGGCACATCGGCGGGCAGCACCTTGCGCGAGTCGCTGGTTTTCACTTCAATCTGGGGGTGCACCACGGCCACCCACAGCGGCGGCGCGGCCAAGGCCACGATGTCGATGGCCGGCGTCACGGCCCGCACCACCGTGAAGCCACCGAACACGGCCGGCGCGATGTTGTCGGCGTGGCGCGCGCCGGAGGCCACGGCCTCCCCTTCCATGGCAAAATCGACCAACTCCATTTTACTGAAACGATTGCCGAGCAAGGCATTGGCCCCCACCACGGCGCCCACCGCACTGGCCGCGCTGCTGCCCACGCCACTGCCCGGCTTGATGCCTTTGGTGATTTCCACGTCGAAGCCCACGGCGTCGGGCGCGGCTTTTAGCAAGGCCAGCAGGGCCACGCCGGCCACGTTGTGCGCCGGGTCGGTGGGCAGGTGGTAGGGGTCAAGGTGTTGGATGCGGACGCCGGGCGTGGCACTCCGCGTGACGCGCACGGCATCATAAGGAGCTTCGAGGGCAAGGCCGAGTACATCGAAGCCGCAGCCGAGGTTGGAAAGGGTGGCGGGGGAATGAACGAGAACGGAATCAGGCATGAGTTTTAGTGAACAGTTAACCGTGAGCAGTTAACCATGAGCCATTGCTTGTTCACTGCTCACGGTTAACTGTTCACTGATTTTAAAGCCGCGCGGCCCGGATAATGTCGGCAAACACGCCGGACGCCGTGACTTCCGCCCCGGCCCCGGCGCCCTTCACCACCAGCGGCTGGTCCACGTAGCGGTCGGTGTAGAAGAGCACCACGTTGTCTTTGCCGCGCAGGTCGTAGAGGTCGTGGCCGGGCGCCACGGTTTGCAGGCCCACGCTGGCGCGGCCATCGGCGTAGCGCGCCACAAATTTCAGGCGCTTGCCGCCGGCCGCGGCTTCGTCGTAGAGGGCGCGGAAGTGGGCTTCGTGCGCGGCCATCTGGGCATAGAAGGCTTCCACGTCGCCTTCGAGGCAGGCCGGCGGCAGGAAACCGTTGATTTCGATGTCGCTCATTTCCATTGCCTGGCCGGCTTCGCGGGCCAGGATGAGGATTTTGCGGGCCACGTCGGTGCCGCTCAGGTCGAGGCGCGGGTCGGGCTCGGTGTAGCCTTCGGCCTGGGCCTGACGCACCACCTCGGCAAAGGGCCGCGTGCCGTCGTAGTGGTTGAACACGAAGTTGAGCGTGCCCGAGAGCACCGCCTCCATGCGCCGCACCACGTCGCCGCTGCGCGTGAGGTCGTTGAGCGTGCCGATGACGGGCAGGGCGGCGCCCACGTTGGTTTCAAACAAATAGCTGGCGTTGAACTCCTTCGACAAGCTCTTCAGGCGGGCATAGTGGGCGTACTCCGACGACGCAGCCACCTTGTTGCACGCCACAATGGCCACGCTCTTCTCCAGCAAAGCCGCGTAGATGCCGGCCGCGGCGGGGTTGGCCGTCACGTCCACGAAGATGGAGTTGCGCAGGTTGCGGCCGATGATGAGCTGCGTAAAGTCGTCGAGGCTCTGGGCTGGGGCGGCGGCCAGCTCGTCGGGCCAGGCCGTCAGGTCGAGGCCGTTTTCGTCTACCAGGCAGTGGCGGCTGTTGGCAATGGCCACCACGCGAACCTGCAAGCCCATTTTTTCGAGCAAGTGCGGCTGCTGGCGGGCCAGCTGCTCCAGCAGCTTGCTGCCCACGTTGCCCGGCCCCAGAATGAAGAGGTTCACCTGCTTCTTGGTGGCTTCAAAAAAGGCTTCGTGCAGCACGTTGATGGCCTTGCGCACGTCGGCGGCCCGAATCACCGTTGAGATGTTCTTTTCCGAAGCGCCCTGCGCAATGGCCCGGATGTTCACCCCGTTTTGCCCCAGCGCCCCAAACAGCTTGCCGCTGATGCCGGGATGGTCCTTCATGTTTTCGCCTACCAGGGCCACAATGGCCAGGTCGGCCTCGGGCCGCAGCGGCTCGATGCGGCCCGCCGCAATTTCCACCGCAAACTCTTCGTCCACGGCTATTTTAGCCAGGCCGGCGTCCTGCGCGTTCACGCCCACGCAGATGGAATGCTCCGAGGAGCTTTGCGTGATGAGAATCACGTTGATGCGCTCGCGGGCCAGGGCTTCGAACAGCCGCTTCGAAAAACCGGGAATGCCCACCATGCCGCTGCCCTCCAGGTTGAGCAAGGTCAGGTTGCCGATGCTGGAAATGCCCTGCACCACGGCGGGCGTGCGCGGCGGCGCCACCTCCACCAGGGTGCCGTAGTCGTCGGGGGCGAAGGTGTTTTTAATCCAGAGCGGAATGCCGCGCCGCATCACCGGCTGAATGGTGGGCGGGTAGAGCACCTTGGCGCCGAAGTGCGACAGCTCCATGGCCTCCTGGTAGCTGATGCGGGCAATGGGCCGGGCGCCGCGCACGAGGCGCGGGTCGGCGGTCATCATGCCGCTCACGTCGGTCCAGATTTCCAGCTTTTCGGCGCCGAGAGCGGCCGCCAGCAGGGCGGCGGTGTAGTCGGAGCCGCCGCGGCCGAGCGTGGTGGCGGCGCCGTGGGCGTCGGCGGCGATGAAGCCGGGCACGACCCACACGTTGGCCGACTGATTACCGCGAAATTCGGCCACCTGCTTTTCGGTCGTGCCCATGTCCACCTCGGCCATGCCGAAGCGCGAATTGGTACGAATCAGCTGCCGGGCATCGGCCCATACCGCGTCAAGGCCATACGCCTGGGCGGCGGTGGCGATGAGCTGCGACGACAGCAACTCGCCGTAGCTCATGAGCCGGTCGAGGGTGCGGTTCGACAATTCGCCAAGGGCGAAAATGCCGTCGCACAGCTGCTTCAGCTCATCAAACTGGGCTTGGACATGGGCAATGGCGGAGTGCTGGGCATCGGCCCCCAGCAGGTCGTGGGCGGCAGTCACGTGCCGCTCCTCTAGCTGCTGCAGGGCTTCGCGAAAGTCTTCGTTGGCTTGTTCGGCGGCCCGCCCGGCCCCAATCACGCCATCAGTCGTGCCGCCCAGCGCCGACACCACCATTACCACCGGACCTTGCTCGGCCGCCTTGGCCACAATGGCCAGCGACTTGCGGATATTCTCGGCGGAGGCCACCGACGTGCCTCCGAATTTCAACACTTGCATACACTCAGGCCGACGCGCGGCGGTTGGGTTACGATGCTGAATGAACGTCCGGCCTACATAGCGGTGTTTAGATTCAGTATCTTTGCAAACTACTGACTAAATACCGAACGCCCGATGCTGGATAAATTAGAAGCCATCAATCAACGATACGAAAACGTCAACGAGGAATTGATGCAGCCCGACGTGATGTCGGACCTGAAGCGCTATAAGGCCCTGAACAAGGAATACAAGGAGCTGGGCAAGATTGTGACCGAATACCGCAATTACCAGCAGGTGCTCAGCAACATCGAAAACGCCCGCGAAGTCATCGCCACCGAGAAAGACCAGGACTTCCGCGACATGGCCAAGGCCGAGCTCGACGAGCTGCAGCCCGAGCAGGAGCGCCTCGAAGAAGTCATCAAAGACTTGCTGCTGCCCAAAGACCCCAACGACTCGAAAGACGTCATCATGGAAATCCGGGCCGGCGCGGGCGGCGACGAAGCCGCCATCTTCGCCGGCGACCTGCAGCGCATGTACATGCGCTTCGCCGAAAAGCAGGGCTGGAAAATGGAACTCATTGACGCCATGGAAGGCACCGCCGGCGGCTACAAGGAAATCATTGTGGGCGTGCGCGGCGAAGACGTGTACGGCAAGCTCAAGTTTGAAAGCGGCGTGCACCGCGTGCAGCGCGTGCCGGCCACCGAAACCCAGGGCCGCATCCACACCAGCGTGGCCTCGGTGGTGGTGATTCCGGAAGCCGAGGAATTCGACATCGAGCTCAACATGAGCGACATTCGCAAGGACTACTTCTGCTCCAGCGGCCCCGGCGGCCAGTCGGTGAACACGACCTACTCGGCCGTGCGCCTCACCCACTTGCCCACCGGCCTCGTGGCCCAGTGCCAGGACCAGAAATCGCAGCTCAAAAACTTCGACAAAGCCCTGGCCGTGCTGCGCTCCCGTGTGTATGAAATGGAACTGGCCAAGAAAAACGAAGCCGACGGCGCCGTGCGCAAAAGCATGATTGGCGGCGGCGACCGCTCGGACAAAATCCGGACCTACAACTACCCGCAGGGCCGCGTGACGGACCACCGCATCGGCTACACGGTGTACAACCTGGCCAGCGTGATGGAAGGCAACGTGGACGACTTCGTGGAGCAGCTCCGCCTGGCCGAAAGCGCTGAGCGCCTGCAGGAAGGCGTGGCCAAGTAAACAGAATATCCCTCCCCTCCTTCCTAAGGAGGGGAGTTTTTGCGCAACAAAAACGGGGGTAGTTGCGGGCGTTGAACGACACCCACAAGGCTCTCCTTCGCTTGCCATACTGAAGCGTCCGCTCTTGTCGTTCAACGCCCGCAACCACCCCAGCGTCCGCGTCGCGGCCGCGTCCCCTCCTTGGTAAGGAGGGGAGCTTGACCGTCTTTGCTGCCCTATGCGCTACCTCTTCCCGCTGTTCCTCGTCCTGAGCTGCCTGCTCACCTTCCTGCCCGGCTGCGAGCCCAAGGAAGACCTGATTCAGACCTCGGGCAGCCTGGAAATGGGTGCCGACACGGTGCTGTTCGACACGGTGTTCACCACCATCAAAACCGTGACCAAGCGGGTGTGGGTGTACAACCGCAACAGCGGCGCCGTGAAGACCGACGTGAGCCTGGCGGGCCTGGCCGGCAATACGTATTCGCTGATTATCAACGGCGATGCGGGCCCGGTGGTGAACAACGTCACCGTGCGGGGCAACGACAGCCTGCTGGTGCTGGTGCGCGCCACCCTGGGCGACAACGGGCAGGCCACGGTGGCCAAGAAGTTTCTGGTGGAAGACGAAGTGCGCTTCCGCACCAACGGCAACGACCAGAAAGTGAAGCTGGTGGCGTACGGGCAAAATGCGTACTTCCACCGGGCCCTCGCCATCACGGGCAATCGCACGGAAATCTGGCGCAGCGACAAGCCCCATGTTATCATCAACTCCCTTTACCGGCAAACGGCCCCTAACCCGGATGTGGTCATCGGCGTGTACGTGGAAGCGGGCTCTACGCTCCAGATTGAGCCGGGCACCAAAATCTATTGCCATGCGGGCGCGACCATTCAGGTAAACGGCACGCTGAAAATCAATGCGTCGGCGGCTCTTGCGCCGGGCGACACCACGGCCGCCAAACAAGCCACGGTACGCTTTCAGGGCGACCGGTTGGAGCCGTTTTACAATGATATTCCCGGCCAATGGGGGGGCATTTTCTTCACCTCGACCAGCCGCGGCAACGTCATCAAGTTTGCCGAAATCAAGAACGCGAACTTTGGCGTGTCGCTGCTAAACGTGGAGAATCGCACCCCACAGCCCGACCTGCAGCTGGAAAACGTGGTGCTGCGCAACATCTCCGGCTCGAACCCCAACTACGTGGGCACGGGCCTGCCGCCGGGCGGCATCATTGGCGTGCTCAGCAACATCACGGCCACCAACTGCCTGCTTACCAACTGCGGCGAGTATGCCGTGCTGGGCTACGGCGGAGTGTTCAACCTCAATTTCTGTACCGTCGCCAACTACACCCCCGCCTTCCGACGCGAAACCGCTTCGCTGAGCTTTTCCAACGCCTTAGAAGATGCCAAGGGCAACATCCAGAAGTTTCCGCTGGTCCTCAACCTGACCAATAGCATAGTGTGGGGTTCGTACGACAACGAATTGCTTCTGGAAAACAATGCTGACCCCAACTACACCGTCAACGTGCGCAACACCTTGCTGCGGACCGCCGACTACCAAGCCGCAACGAATGCCCCCGATAAACCGGGCCTGGGCGCTCCCGGCTTGGCTAATTTGGTCAACGTGCAAGACCCGCTTTTCAAGCGCACGTCTCTGACCAGCACTAAACCCGACTACCGACTGCAGGATACTTCCCCGGCCAAAAAACGAGTCCCCGTCAGCACTCCCGCCACCGATATTCTGAACCTGCGCCGCTCCCAGCCAGCCACCAGCTTGGGCACCTACGACTAGCCCCCGCGCATGCGGCCCGCAAGGCTACTGCACCTGCCCGGCCGCCGAATACCGCAGCGTGTCGAACAGCACCAGCTTCTGGGTGCCCTGCACTTCATAGCTACTGAGCTGCCCGTTTTGCAGCTGGAACCGCAGCTGCTTTTGTGCCGAAAAAAGCGGGTTGTCCTGCTCGATGGTGGCCGAAACCTCCTGCGGCACTACCCCCTGATGCACCACCGAGAGTTGCGCCACCGGCGCATTGGGCTGGCCGGGGCGGCGGGTGTAGGTGCGGCGCAGGGCGCCGCCGGGCAGCACCACCGAATCCACGGCGTAGGCCCCGCGCAGGGCGGCTTTGTTGATGTCGGCCTGAAACAGAATTTGGAGCTCATCGGCCCATTTCACGGCGGGCACGCGCACGGTTTCGACGGCGCCGCCGCGCAGGCTCACGCGCTTGGTTACGGCGGCGTGGCGCTGGTCGAGCTGCTCCACCTGCCGGGTCAGCAGGCCTTTCACGTCGAAATACAGGGGCCGCCGCGGCGCGGGTGCCGCCGGGCCGGCGTCGCCGCAGGCCGCCACGAGCAAGCCCGTGCTGCTCCATAGCAACGCCCCAATCCATTCCTTGCCCCGCTTATGCATTCGGCGCGGCAGGACGAAGGATGCTTTGGCCCGTCATTTCCAGCGGCTTGGGCACGCCCATCAGCTCCAGGATGGTGGGCGCCAGGTCGCCGAGCTTGCCATCGGCCAGGGTGCCGCGGTAGTCGTTGTCGACCAGAATGCAGGGCACCAGGTTGGTGGTGTGTGCGGTATTGGGCGAGCCGTCGGCGTTACGCATGAACTCGGCATTGCCGTGGTCGGCGATGATGATGCTGGCGTAGCCATTGGACAGGGCGGTTTCCACCACGGCCTGTGCGCACTGGTCGGTGGTTTCCACTGCTTTAACTACAGCTTCAAACACACCGGTGTGGCCCACCATGTCGGGGTTGGCGAAGTTGAGCACCACAAAATCGGCGGCTTTGGCCTGCAGCTCCGGTATCAGCGCGTCGCGCAGGTCAGCGGCGCTCATTTCGGGCTGCAGGTCGTAGGTGGCCACCTTGGGCGAGGGCCGCAGAATGCGCTTTTCGCCCACAAACTCGTTCTCGCGGCCGCCGGAGAAGAAGAACGTCACGTGCGGGTACTTCTCCGTCTCGGCAATGCGAATCTGGGTTTTGCCGTAGGCGGCCAGCACCTCGCCCAGCGTGTTATTCAGGTTGTCCTTCTCGAAAATGGGCGTGACGCCCACGAAGGTGTCGTCGTAGTTGGTGAGGGTGAGGTAGTGCAGGTTCAGGCGATGCATCTGAAACGCATTCATGTCCTGTTGCGTCAGCACTTCCGTGATTTCGCGGCCCCGGTCGGTGCGGAAATTGAAGCACAGCACCACGTCGCCCTCCTGAATGGTGGCCAGCGGCTGCCCGTCGGCGCCGGTTTTCACGATGGGCTTCAGGAATTCGTCGGTCACGCCGTCCTTGTACTGCTCCTGCACGCTCTGAATCAGGTTTTGCGAGGGCGTGCCCACGCCGTTCACCAGCAGGTCGTAGGCCACTTTCACCCGCTCCCAGCGGCGGTCGCGGTCCATGGCGTAGTAACGGCCCACCACCGAGGCGATTTTGGCGCCGTTGCGCTCGTTGTGCTGCTCCAGGTCGTTGATGAAGCGCACGCCGCTCTTGGGGTCGGTGTCGCGGCCGTCGGTGAAGGCGTGCACGAACACGCGGCGCACGCCGGCTTCGTGGGCAATGGTGCACAGGGCCTTCACGTGGTCGATGTGCGAGTGCACGCCGCCGTCGCTCAACAAACCGATGAGGTGTAGCGGCTTATCGTTGGCCGTGGCGTACTCAAAGGCTTTCACCAGCGCGGGCATCTGGCCCAGCTTGCGCTCCCGAATGCTCTTGCCGATGCGCACCAGCTCCTGGTCGACCACGCGGCCGGCCCCGATGTTCATGTGGCCCACCTCGGAATTGCCCATCTGGCCCTCGGGCAGGCCCACGGCCTCGCCCGATGCCTGCAACGTGCTGTGCGGATACCGCTGCAACAGCGCGTGATAGAACGGCGTATTAGCGGCATCCACCGCCGATGCGGCCGTGTTCGGGGCAATGCCCCACCCGTCCAAAATCACCAACAAAACCTGCTTATTCATGGCGCGAAGATACGGCCGGCCCGCCCATGGGTTGGAATTATCTATCTTCGCGGCCGCTTGGCCTTGTTTTTCTCTCTGTTAAGTTTACCCGCAAACTTTACAGGCTGCAACACGAGCTTGTTTTTTTTATCCTGGCACCATTTTCGCTTCAATTCCGCCGCGTATGACGCACTTATTACCCCGATAATGAAACGCTATTTGTTTAGAACGTTATTTTTAAGCTGGCTATTCCTGCTGGGCCTGGGCGCAGCCCACGCGCAGTCTGATAACCTCGGAGCCGTGCGCGCCGCCTTGCGCAACGGCTCTTCCCGCGAGCTGTCGCAGTACTTTGCCCCCACCGTGGAAATTGGGTTCGACGGCGACAAGCAGAGCTACAACTCCACGCAGGCCGAGATTGTGATGAAGGACATCTTCGCCAAGAACGCGCCCAGCACCTTCGAGTTCATCCACCAGGGCCAAAGCCAGGAGGGCATTCAATACGCCATCGGGCGCTACACCGGCAAGAGCGGCACCTACCGCCTGTTTGTGAAGCTAAAGCCTTCGCGCGGCGCCCCGCTGATTGATACGCTGGACTTTACCAAAGAATAAGCCCGAAGCCCCGACCTGATTAGGCCGGGGCTTTTTGTTTGGCTTTCGCCACCGCCGCAAGGGCCGTACCTTTGCGCCGTGCAAACCCCACCCGCTTCCTACCTCACGCCCGAGGCCCTGACCACTTTCATTCGCACGGCGCTGGCCGAGGACGTGGGCGACGGCGACCACTCCGCCCTGGCGTCCATTCCGGCCGAGGCGCGCAACCGCGCCCACCTGCTGGTGAAGGGCGAAGGCCTGCTGGCCGGCATGGCGCTGGCCCCGCTGATTTTTGCCGAAGTTGACGCCGCCCTGACCATGACGCCGCTGCTGACCGACGGCACGCCCGTGAAGCACGGCGACATCGCCTTCACGGTGGAGGGCCCGGCCCGCAGCATCCTCACCGCCGAGCGCCTGGTGCTGAACTGCATGCAGCGCATGAGCGGCATTGCCACCTACACGGCCCACCTGAACAACCTGATTGCGGGAACCCACGCCAAGCTGCTCGACACCCGCAAAACCACGCCCAACTTCCGCCTCTGCGAGAAGTGGGCCGTGCTCATCGGCGGCGGCGTGAACCACCGCTACGGGCTGTTCGACATGATTATTCTGAAGGACAACCACGTGGACTACGCCGGCGGCATTGCCCAAGCCATTGCCGCCACGCACGCCTACCTGGAGAAAACAGGCCGGCAACTGCCCATCGAAATCGAAACCCGCTCCTTAGAGGAGGTGCAGCAGGCGCTGGATGCCGGTGGCATCACGCGCATCATGCTCGACAACATGCGGCCCGAAGTGCTGCGCGAGGCCGTGGCCCTGGTGGCCGGGCGCTACCCCACCGAGGCCAGCGGCGGCATCACGGAACAGACCATTGGCGAAGTGGCCCAAACGGGCGTCGACTACATTTCCGTGGGCGCCCTCACCCATTCGGTTAAGAGTCTGGATTTGAGTTTGAAAGCGTATTAAATAGTGGTCAACGGTTAGTGATTTGTGGTTAGTAGTCAGCCGATAACCTGGTGCATGCTACTGCCCGATGTTCACTAACCACTAACCACTAATCATTAACCACTAAAAATGAACCAACCCAACCAACGGGGCGGAGGCGGCGGCTTCCGCCAGGCCCAGCAGGCTTCGCCGCTGGCCATTCGCACCAAAAAATCGCAGCTCACCACCGACGCCTACACCAAGATGGTGATGGGCGAGGTGTGGAAAAAAGACTGGGTATACGCCCTCATTCCGTTTGTGCTCGGCTTGCTGCCGGCCATTTTCCTGCCTTCGTGGTGGTGGATTGCCCTGGCCGTGGTGCTCACCATCCTGTTTGTGCTGTTCCGCTCGGCCCAGGTGACGGGCATTACGCAGATGGAGCAGAGCAAGCCCCTGTTTGAGCGCATGGCCTTTGAGATGGACAACAAGCAACTGCTGCTGCGCGTGGGCCCCGACAAGGAAGGCAAGGCCATGCAGCTGAGCTGGGACATGATAGACCGCGCCCGCCGCGACGCCGATGCCTACCTGCTGTACCTGAAGCCCGGCACCCCGCCCGAAGGCCTCGCGGCTTGGCGCCTGTGGCTGGCGCGCACCTTCGACGTGCCGGTGTTTTTACATTTGCCCTACAAGATTTTCAACGCCGACAACGACCGCAAGTTGTTTGAGGCCCTGCTGCGCCGCAAAAACCTGCTGCCCGCCGAAGCCGGCGCCACAACCGTTTAATTCCGGCAGCAGTATCTGGGAACGAGGCGCGTGCCCCGGCCCCGCTTGTTTTCGCATTCAATCTCCCGCTAATTTTACCCCGATGAAACTGACCCCCACCTTGCTGCTGGCCGTGGCCGCCGCTTCCCTGGCCCTGACGTCTTGCAGCAGCGAGCCGTCTGACTGGCGCCCCGACGACAAAGTATCCCTCGACATGGTTGCGCCGGGCACCCGCACCAGCGACAACTTCGACCAGAACACGGCCTACGCTCCCAACCAAGCCAAGGGCGCCGCCATCACCAAGCCCGTGAGCTCGTCGGCCGACCTCGACGTGCGCCCGCAGCCCAAGGTGGAATCCACTATCTCGGCCAACGCCGAAGAGGGCCTGCGCAAGCGCGGCAAGCTGAACGACGCGGGCAAATCGAGCCAAGCCGATACCGCCGAGAACGGGCACGAGATTCAGCGCTAAGGCGCTACGTCGTTTTCAGATTAACTAGTTGGGTGGCAGCCTGGCCCGTCGGTTGACGGCCGGGCTGCCGCTGTTTTTGAGTGAGGCATGCGGCATGCGGAGCGTAATTAGCCGGGCCGGCTACTCGTTCCGCATGCTGCGTGCTTCATTCCTCATTTTTCGCCATGGGGTTTGCTATTTTTTTGCTCCTGCTGACGGTGCTGGGCGCGGGCGCCGCGGCGGCCTGGGTGCCGGTGGCGCAGGGCAGCCGCTGGCTGAAGCCGCTGCTGGCGTTTAGCGGGGCTTACTTGTTTACGCTCACGGTCACGCACATTTTGCCGGAGGCGCTGCAGTTGCTGCCCGAGCAGCCCACGCGGGTGGGCTACTGGGTGCTGGCAGGATTTTTTGGGCAGTTGCTGCTCGAAGTGCTGTCGCAGGGCGTGGAACACGGGCACGTACACCACGAGCCGGCCCACGGGGCGCACGCGGGCGTGAGCCGGGTACCGTTTCTGCTGCTGGCGGCGCTGGTGGTGCATTCGTTTCTGGAAGGCAGCATTCTGGTGCACACGCCCGAGGTGGGCCAGATAAGCCAGAACTTTTACGCCATTGTGGTGGGCGTGGCCCTGCACCACGTGCCGGCGGCATTTGCGCTGGCCACGCTGCTGCGGCTGCGGCTGGGCAGCTTTCGGCGGGTGTGGCCCGGGTTGCTGGTGTTTGCGCTGGCCTCGCCCGCGGGCATCGTGTTCAGCAACTACGTGGTGCTGCGCGAGCTGCTCAGCAGCGGCCTGTATGCGTCGCTGCTGGGGCTGGTGGCCGGCAATTTTCTGCACGTCTCCACCACCATTCTCTTCGAAACCAGCCCGGAGCACCGCCTCAACTGGCCCAAGCTGGGCGCCACGCTGGCGGGGTTGCTGCTGGCGCTGGCTGTGGCGTAACGGCGGTAGTAATTGAGCTTCTGTTCCGACGCGGAAATAGGGCTGATTTATAAACTCTTGGCAGTGGGCAAGAGGTAGTGCAACAACTTATCTTGTACTGACAAACCCACAGTTTTTGTGAACTCGCGGTACTTTTAGCATTCAATGCTGACCATCAAGTACACCACATACACATTGATGGATAAGCAGATGATGCCAAGGGATTTGTAGACTCGGTTCGCATCGACGACGAGTAAAATTCCTGCCAGCAGAAAGAGCAGAGGGCACCAGAGGAGACTGTAGCTACTTAGGAACACAGGATAAAGTCCCAGCAGCGCAAACAGCAACGCGGCAAAACGGGCGGGGCGTTTCATTGTCAGCTCGAATAAGCGGTAAAGCGTTTTCGTAAAGTAAACCTCCTTTCGCTCGTCGGACCCTTTGGCTAAACCGAAGCATTCTCAACGGTTCGGGCCGAGGTGACCCGGCAACGGTTACTCGTCGACACGTCTTAGACCCGGCTCAAACCGCAGGAACTCCCCCTCAGGGGTGAATATCCACGCGACAAGGCCTGTTGACTCCAGGGCAACCAGCAGCCCTTTTTCCGGGGTGGAGGCCAGTTCTTCGGGCTCCAAGCCCGCTTGGGTGAGCAAGTCCATCGCAAAGTCAAAGTCGTTCCGGCGCATAGAGTCAGGATGGCGGGTGATTCGCTAAATTACCGGTTGCGTGAACAGTTGTGTGAGCTAAGCAAACTCGGAAAGTCCCGAACTGAAATACAGCCCGTGTGCGTGTATTTTTTCAAATTCCTGCTTCAGGGCTTCCGAAACAAAAATGGATTGCTCCCCAAATCGGTATAGGTCCAGGCCCAGACCTTCGTGGCCCCAAATCGCATCGGCGTCAACCGAGCGAAGGATGCGTGCCTCAAGGTAGTGGTCCCAGACGAGGTGACGCACGCCATCGACCACCGTAGCCGGGCTGACGTCTACCTGCCCGTGTAGCTGTCGCAGTACCGCTTCGTACTTCTTATCAAAGAGGAAGTAATCGGAGTTAGTCAGCACCTCGGCCGGGTCGTCGTATTGCATAACCCGGAAAGCAGCGGGGCCGGTCCGCCACAACAGCAGGCGGGTAACAAATTCCGATGATAGGTTCCAAAGAGCCATAAGGGATAAGTCTAGCAGGCGAAAGTAGCTACTCTGTGGACCGTTTTTGTAAACCCATTTTTCCATCTAACACGGTCACCCGCGGCTGAGCCAGTCGGCCAGCCACAAGCCGCCGGCCACCAGGGCCGCGCCCACGGCGACCACCGCGCACGTCACCACGCCGATGGCCAGCACCCAGGCTACGCCCGGCACCTTCTCCAGCCCGTCCCCCGTTTCAAACAACCGCATGGGGCAAAGCTAGCACCCCCCGCCGCGGGGGAAGGAGTGGCGGAAGATTTCGCCGCTTTGCGTTCACGCAAAGGGGCGAAATTTTTACTGAGGAGCGCGAATAGTAGTCCAGTACTCTTCTTTCACGTCCTCGTCGATGAGGACGGTGACCCGTTCATAATGCGCGTCGCCCCCACGCTTCTTGGGGCCGGACACCCAGTATTCTTCATTGGTAGCGACGTCGAAAAAATTGCCTTTGAGGCTCGCACTCCCGCCCCGCTGCAGGACCTTGTCGTGGTAGTAAACCGTTTGCATCGTGCGCGAAAACGTGACCCGGCCGATGTGTGCTTCGCCCGTTTCCTTGTTCTCGAGGTACATAATCCGCGTTTTCATAGCGCATATTAATGCTCGTTTTGCTCTTCGGACCCTTTTACTGAACAAGTTTTGGCTAGGTAATACTTACCGGCAGGCGGCCGGGCTGCCTTCGGTAATGAGACCATCGGAGGCCGTTTTGACCAACACGTCGGAAGCCGCGGCATCCCCATTCGATGCGTTGCTGACGCGGTAAGACGTGTTCGGGCGCAACCGCACGCCAGCGGGACACACACGGGAATCCCATCCGCGCACGACGTAGCTCTCACTCAATTGGTCCAACCGGAGATGGTCGGTGCCCGCGGCCCCGGGACGTTTTGCAATGCGGTAAAAGTCTTTTCCATCCACTCCGGCGACAACCACCGTGGTCAGCGTGGCCCCGCTGCACGTTGCCAGGGCGCGCGTGGCCGCGTCGTAGTGCATGGCATTGCCCCCGCAAGAGCAGACCGCCCCCGCCAGTGGTAAGCAAAGAAGGGCGTAGCGGGCCTGCAGGTGCATAAACGTGACAGTGAGAAACACGGCATGAAAATTACGCTCCTTTGCCTGAACTACTAAACTACTCCGCTCCTAGCTCCATGGGGACTTGGAACCGCCTTCTATTGGATATATGGAGTTTACGAAACCCGTCTACCAATCAAAGTTTACAAAACTGCGTTAGGGGATGAGTTTCGTAAACTCTCAAATAGAGCTCACGAATACACCAAAACTTAATTCGGCACAGACAGGAGGTTAGAGGGCAGCAGCTACCTAAAACTGCATGAAGTCGCGTTTTGAAGGCTCATAGTTCTTCCACCGCCCCACTTCCGCGCAGGAAGTTTTCCAGTTGCCGGGCGCGGGCGGTTTCATGGGCCAGCAGGGCCTGCAGGCGCACCAGCCGCTGGCGCATGGCCAGTATCACGTCGAGGGCTTCGGGGGGCAGGCTGAGCTCGTGGTAGAGGCGGGCCAGGCGGGGCAGCTCGTCGGGCTCGTCCACGATGACGGTTTCGGGCGCGGGCGCGGCCCGCAGCAGGCCGGCCTGCAAAAACTCGTGCAGCTCGGCCGGCGCCAGGCCGTAGCGGACGTTGCACTCCTGGAAAGTGAGGGTGATGAGGTGCGTTTCCATAACAACAAGGGGTTAGGCGTCGGGCCGCAGGGCCGCCAGCTGCTTGATGAGGTCTTTTTCCTGGTCGGTGAGGTGCTGGGGCAGCGTCAGGTTCAGGCGCAGGTACAGGTCGCCGAACTGGCCGTCCTTGCGGTACACCGGAAAACCTTTGCCGCGCAGGCGCAGGCGGGTGCCGTTGGGGGTTTCGGGCTTGAGCTTGATTTTGACGGGGCCGCTGAGCGTGTCCACGGTTTGCTCGCCGCCCAGCAGCGCTTTGTAGATGCTCACGGGTACGTCCTGGGTGAGGTCGTCGCCGGTGCGGGCGTAGCGAGCATCGGGCCGAATGCGGAAGGTGATGAGCAGGGAGCCATTGGGCCCGCCGTTGCGGCCGGGGCCGCCCTGGTCGCGCAGCCGGATGGTTTGGCCATCGGCCACGCCCGGCTGAATGGTGAGGCGCAGGTTTTTGCCGTTGACGGTGATGGTGCGCGGGCCGCCGCGGTAGGCTTCTTCCAGGCTCAGCTCCAGCTCGGCCTGGTAGTCCTGGCCGGCGCCGGGGCGGGTGCTGCGCCCTCCCCCACCGCCCATGCCGCCGAAAAGGGAGCTGAAGAAGTCGGAAAAGTCCTCGCCCTCGCCAAAGGGGCTGCCCTGGCCGCCGCCGAAGCCGCCCCCGCCGCCTTGGGTGTACTGGCTCCAGTCGAAGCCCCCGCCGGGCTGGCCGCCGCCGGGCTGCTGCTGGTAGCGCTGCCAGTCGGCCCCGAACTGGTCGTACTTCTTCCGTTTCTCGGGGTCGCTGAGGACTTCGTTGGCCTCGTTGACTTCCTTGAATTTCTGCTCCGCCGTTTTGTCGTTGGGGTTGACGTCGGGGTGGTGCTGGCGGGCCAGCTTGCGGTACGCCTTCTTGATTTGGTCGGGCGTGGCGTTTTTGTCGAGGCCCAGCGTTTTGTAATAGTCTTTGTAATCCATTGCCGAAAGGTCGTTGGAAGTGGCCAGATGCAGAGCGCGCCGGCAAGTTATCGGCTGCGGCGGAATGGGCGGCACGGCAGGGCGGCGCGGCGCGCCACGCCCGCGTGTTGGCCCGGCAACCCAGAGGCTAACACGCCGCCCGCGGAGGCATCCGGTGCAAACAGGCATCAAAATTGAACAGGCTGTTTCTGAACGGAATTATCCCGTCAAAAGTTGGCATTTTGTGCCCACCGAAACCTTAAGCAGTTTTGCACTCGTACATTAAGCCAAGATGAAGACTGACACAATAAAATGTGTAACTTGCGTTCTGATAGGGATTCATACTACTGTTTAAATTATTTCATTTTTAATTTTTCCATGAAATACCCACAACTCATTTGGGCCGCCCTTCTTCTATTGGTTATGCAGGGCACGGTGGCCCAGGCTCAAACAAAATTGCCGCCGCGCCGACCGGGTGGCGCCGTGCCCGCCCGGGTAAAACTGGCCGCCACCGGCGAGGGCGTGAAAGACGGACTGACCATGCAAAAGGGCCGCATCATCCTCACCGAGTTTGGGGTGACCAACCCGCTCACCGCCGACAAGCAGCTCCTCAACGGCACCACCATCAGCACCACGGGGCTCGTGACGTCCAAAGACGGCACCACTACCCAAATCAACGAAGGCGACCACGTGTCGCTGAGCGGCCGCGTCACCTCCCGCCGGGAAATGGTGGTGGCCGACAGCCTCGCCAAAATCAAGTCTTTTGATGCGCTGCACCCCGGCAAGCGCAAGAAGATGGAGGAAGAGCGCGAGAAAAAGGAAAAGGCCAAGCTGAAGCGCGAAGAGGAAAAAATCAAAGCCAAAGAGAAGGCCGCCAAACGCAAGAAATAAGGGTTTCAGCCTGCTGCAGCCAGCCGCGCGCCGCTTCGCCTTCGGGCGGGGCGGCGCGTTTGCGTTGGCGGGCGGGGGCGGCGTTTTGTGTTGCAGAAGCGGGGGTTTGTATAAGGCAGGGCCCGGGACCGGGCCGGACCTTTGCCTTATCAATCAACCCATCTAATTTATTCATGATGAGCACCATTAAAACGGTACCCCTGGGCAGCCAGGGCTTGCACGTTCCCATCGAAGGACTCGGCTGCATGGGCATGACGGCCGGCGTGAACGGCATGAGCGTGTACGGCGAAGCCGACGAAGCGGAAAGCGTGGCCACCATCCACCGGGCCCTGGAGCTGGGTGTGAACCTGCTCGACACGGCCGACCTCTACGGCCCCGCCCTGAACGAGCGGCTGGTGGGCCGCGCCATTGCCGGTCGCCGCGCCGACGTGATTCTGGCCACCAAGTTCGGTTTTGAAGTCGACGACAACGAAACCTGGACGGGCGGCTACAACGGCCGGCCCGAGTACGTGCGCAAAAGCATCGAACGCTCGTTGCGCAACCTCGGCACCGACTACGTGGACCTGTACTACCTGCACCGCCTCGACCCCGCCACGCCCATCGAAGACACCGTGGGCGCCATGAGCCGGCTAGTGGAAGAAGGCAAAGTGCGCTACCTGGGCCTGAGCGAGGTGTCGGCCGACATCCTGCGCCGGTCCCACGCCGTGCACCCCATCACGGCCCTGCAAACCGAGTATTCGCTCTTCGACCGCGGCGTGGAAGAAAGCGGCGTGCTGCAAGCCACGCGCGACATGGGCATCGGCTTCGTGGGCTATTCGCCGCTGGGCCGGGGCTTCCTGTCGGGCGACATCAAAACGCCCGACGACTTCGAGCCGAATGACTCGCGCCGCTTCTTTCCGCGCTACCAGGGCGAGAATTTCTACCGAAACCTCGCGTTGGTGGAAAAGCTGCGGGCGCTGGCGGAGGCCAAAGGCGTGACGGCCGCGCAGTTGGCGCTGGCCTGGGTGCTGGCGCAGGGCGTGGTAGCCATTCCGGGCACCAAGCGCCGCAAGTACCTGGAAGCCAACGTAGCGGCGGCCACCATGCCGCTCAGCCCGGCGGAGTTGGCAGAGCTGGAGGCCATTATGCCCGTGGGCAGCCAAGCGGGCGCGGCGTATCCGGAAGGCTTCTAGGCCGTTGGGCGGCGGCAAAATGGCGAACTTGGCCGTCTATCCCGCAAAAATGTAGCATGGACTATTTCGTTGGCTACCGCCGGCTGGAGGTGACGGACGCCGGACTGGTGCTCACGTTTCCGGTGCTGGTGCTGTACCCCAGCCGCACGGCCGGCCAGGCCGAAACCCTGAGCCTGTACGCTCTGGACGTGGCGCGCGACGCCCCCGTGGCGCCCGGCACCTTTCCGGTGGTGCTCATCTCGCACGGCACCGGCAGCTCGGGGCTGGTGCACCGCAACCTGGCCCACTACCTGGCCCGCCACGGCTGGGTGGTGGGCCTACCGGAGCACCCCTTCAACAACCGCGACAACGACGCCTGGGCCGGCACTCCGCAAAACCTGGCGGCCCGGCCGCGCCACCTGCAGCTGGCCATTGATGCGCTGAGTGACGCCCCGGGGCTGGCCGGAGCGCTCCGGCCGGATGCCGTGGGCCTCATTGGCCACTCGCTGGGCGGCTACACCGCGCTGGCGCTGGCCGGCGGCCGGCCCACCGCCACACCGCGCGACTCGCCCGACTGGCAGCAGCAGCCCATTCCGGTACCGGCCGACGCGCGGGTGAAGGCCCTGGTGCTGCTGGCCCCGGCCACGCCCTGGTTTATGGCGCCCGGCGCGCTGCGCCACGTGCGGGTGCCCATCCTGCTGCTGGAGGCCGAAAAGGACGAACACCTCACGCGCTTCCACGGCGAGATTGTGCTAAATGGCGTGCCCGATGCCGGACAGCTCACGCACCGCGTGGTGGCCAACGCTGGCCATTTCTCCTTCCTGAGCCCGTTTCCGGCGGCGCGGGTCAGCCCGGCATTCCCGCCTTCGCAAGACCCGCCCGGATTCGACCGGATGCAATTTCACGCAGTGTTGTACCCGGAAATTCTGGCTTTTCTGAGCCGAACAGTTTAACCAGCTTCCCGACACCCGATGAAACCGCCCAGCAAAGAATTTCAGGTGCTGCACACCGTCACGGACTACACCCGCTTTTGCGGGAAGCCGGCGCCGGCGCACCCCTTGCTCACCATCCTGGACCTGAGCGAGTCGCGCGGGCAGGCCCCGCCCAAAGGCCTCACGCCGGTGGTGCCGCAGCTCTACAGCATCTGGCTGAAAAAGGGGCTGAAAGGCACCATTCACTACGGCCGGCAGTCCTACGATTTTGGCGAGGGCGTGCTGGGGTTTCAGGCCCCGGGCCAGGTGTTTGCCATCGACGAGACGCTGGATTTGTCGGAAATCAGCGGCTGGATGCTGGTGTTTCACCCCGACTTATTGACGAAATACCCACTGGCTAAGAAGATTCTGAGCTATGGCTTCTTCTCGTACGACGTGCACGAGGCCCTCCACCTTTCGGCCAAAGAAGAAGCGGTGCTGGATGGCCTGCTGCGCAACATCAAAGCCGAATACGAGCAACCCATCGACGCCTTCAGCCAGGACGTGCTCATTTCGCAGCTCGACCTGCTGCTGAGCTACGCCAACCGCTTCTACCACCGGCAGTTTCTGACGCGGCGCACGCCCGAGCACGACCTGCTCAGCCGCTTCGAGGGCCTGGTGACGGAGTATTTTGCGCGGGCGGGAGAACGGCCGCTGCCCACCGTGCAGCACTTCGCCGACGCCCTGCACGTGTCGCCGGCCTACCTCGGCGACATGCTGCGCACCCTCACCGGCCAGAGCACCCAGCAGCACCTGCACCACGCCCTCATCGAGAAGGCCAAACACCTGCTGCTGAGCACTTCGCTCACCGTGAACGAGGCGGCTTTTCAGCTGGGGTTTGAGTACCCGCAGTACTTCACGCGGCTGTTCAAAAGCAAGACGGGGCTGACGCCGGCGGCTTTCCGGTTTTCGGCGCAGTAGGGGCGTGGGCGGGCCTGGCGCATTCGTGGGCAACCGCCTACCTTCGCGGGCCTAACTGCTTTCGGCCCATGCTCTTTTATACTGTGATGAAACCGCTGGTGCAGGTGGCGCTGCGGGTGTTTTTCCGGCGCATGGAGGTGCGGCACCGCGAACGCCTCAACCTGCCCGGCCCGCTGCTCTTCGCCGGCAACCACCCCAACACGCTCATGGACCCGCTGCTCACGGCCATTCACACGCGGCAGCCGGTGGCGTTTCTGGCCAAAAGCACGTTTTTCAAGAACCCCGTCATCCGGGCCATCATGGAGTCGGGCAACTCCATTCCCATCTACCGCCGGCAAGACGCCGAAAGCGGCGCCGCGCCCGCCACACCCGAGCAGCTGGCCGCCCAGAACGAGGCCAGCTTCGGCCGCTGCTACGACTACCTGGACCGGCGCGGCACCATCATGATTTTTCCCGAGGGCACCAGCGTGACCGAGCGCCGCCTGCGCCCCCTCAAAACCGGGGCCGCCCGTATTGCGCTGGGGGCCGAGGCTCGCCACGGTTTCAAGCTGGGCCTGAAGGTGATACCCATTGCCACCAACTATTTCGACCCCGCCCGCTTCCGCTCCGACGTGCTCCTGAACGTGGCCCCGCCCATCATCGTGGCCGACTATGCCGCGGCCTACGCCCAAGACCCCGAAGCCGCCGCCGACCAGCTCACCGACGCCATTCGGGAGGCGCTGGAGCGGCGCCTGGTCATCACGCGCGACGCGGCTGAGGACGAGTTTGTGCAGCAGGTGGAGCGCACCTTCGGCGACCACCTCAACCCCGACGACAACCCCGACACGCTCTACGACAACTTCCAGCTCAGCCAGACGCTGCTGCAGGCGCTGGCTTGTTTTGAGCAGCACGCGCCCACGCGGCTGGTGGCCATGCGCCTGCAGTTCCAAACCTACCTCAGCGAGCTGCGGCGCCACCGCCTCACCGACGAGGCCGTGGAGGGCCAGCGGCGCGGCAGCGTGGCCGGCCTGCTCAACCTGGTGCTGGGCGCGCCGGTGTGGCTCTATGGCCTCCTCAACAACTACCTGCCCTACATTCTGCCGTCGATGATAGCCAAGCGCGCCACCGACGACATTGCGTTTGTGGCGCCCATCATGCTGGTGGTGGGCATGCTCACGTTTCCGCTGGCCTACGCGCTGCAGGCCGCGGCCGTGCAGCATTGGCTCGCGCACGACTGGCGCCTCACGGCCCTCTACGTGCTCAGCCTGCCCCTCACCGGCTTCTACGCCCTTAGTTATTGGAACAAGCTGGCGCCGCGCCTGGACCGGCTGCGGGCGCTGCGGCTGTTTCGCAGCTTGCCCGCCGTGGGCGAGGAACTGCTGAACCGGCGGGCCGACTTGCTACGGCAGCTGGAAGAGGCGCGGGAAGAGTACTTGGCCAAGCGGGTGAAGGCCTGAGGGCAGTCTTTCCTCTCAAAGCCAGCCCCATCCTTTTGCCGGAAAGCCCCAGCGCTGCTCAGTGCCGGGGCTTTTCATGTAAGAGACGTTATTAGGCCAGTCACTGAGAACAGGGCGGACGGCTGCGCTGCGCTCGCAAGGACAGGTGTCTCCCTGCTACCCCAACGCGGCTCCCGCCAGCAGCGCCACGGCAATGATGGCCACGCTCGGCACCTTTTCCCACAGCAGCAGCAGGAACGTGGTGCCCACCAGCAGCGGGTTCAGCGGCAGCGAATCAATCGGCCCGAGGTGGAACGGCAAGTCCAGCAGCCGGTAGGGCAGCGGGTGGTAGAGCAGGAACGTGGCCGC
The DNA here is from genome assembly GCF_014699055.1 of Hymenobacter armeniacus. Taxonomy (GTDB): domain Bacteria; phylum Bacteroidota; class Bacteroidia; order Cytophagales; family Hymenobacteraceae; genus Hymenobacter; species Hymenobacter armeniacus. The sequence continues at coordinate 485,235 of NZ_JACXAC010000005.1, read as the reverse complement.
GCACACCAGCCCCGCGCTCACGGCGTTGATGCCTTCCAGCGAGGCCTGCACCACGCGGTATTGCCGCAGCCGGTCCCAGAAGCGAATGACGAAGAAGATGAGGAACGTGCCCGGCAAAAAGATGCCCGCCACGCCCACCAGCGCGCCCAATATTTGCACGCTGGTGCCGCCCATGGGCCGCATGGCCAGCGCCCCGATGTAGGCCGCCACCGAAAAGTTGGGCCCCGGCATGGCCTGCACCAGCCCCAGCCCCGACAGAAACTCCGGCGCCGTGAGATAATGCTTAAACTCCACGAATTCGGCGTAGAGCAGCGGCGCCAGCACCTGCCCGCCCCCGAACACCAGGGAGCCGTTGCGGTAAAAGTTCTCGAACAACCGCACCGGCAGCAGGCGCGTGTAGTGCCCCAGCACGGCCGCCCCTACCAGGAAGCCCAGCCACAGCCCAAAGTTGGCCCACTCCACGCGCAGGGGCTTCTTCTCCTGAATGATGGCGTGCTTGCGGTAGCGCGCGGTGGTGACGGCGCCGCCGGCCAGCAGCAGCAGCGGCAGCATCCAGGGCAGCTGGAAGAAATAGGCCAGCATGGCCGCCGCCACCATCAGGGCCACGGCGGTTTTGGTGTGAATGACTTTTTCGGAAATCTTGTAGGCCGAGAAGGCCACGAAGCCCACGGCCACCGGCTGCACAAACTGCACCAGCGCCGCCACCCGCGCCGGGTCGAGGTGGCTGAGGGTGAGGCCGGCCAGCGTCATGAGCGTGACGGCCGGCGTCATCCAGACCAGCAGGGTGAGGTAGGCCAGGTTGGGCCCGCCCAGCCGGAAGCCGATGACGGTGATGGTTTGGGTAGACGTGGGGCCCGGCAGCAACGCGCACAGGGCCTGCAGTTCCAGCAGCTCGGCCGCGCTGATGTAGCGGCGCTTCTCCACCAGCAGCCGGAAGAACATGGCCAGGTGCGCCTGCGGCCCGCCAAAGGCCGTGCAGGCCAGCAGGGCCACGTCTTTCAAAAAAATAATGCTCCGCACCCGGCGCGTGCGCTTGCCCGAGCGCCGCGGGGGCGGCGTGAGCGACACGGGCGCGCCGGGCGGCGGGGCCGGATTGGAAGCGGAAGCCGGAACGGTCATACCAAGGCAAAAAAGAACGTCATGCTGGGCGGAGTCGAAGCACCTCTGCCGCTTCGTTGCTCCGAGTGGATTACTTGCGTGGTAGAGATGCTTCGGCTACGCTCAGCATGACGTGCTGATGGCGGTTTTACCCAACCTTACTTCTTCTTCAACCCCAGCTCAATCAGGCGCTCGTTCAGGAATTCGCCGGCCGTGATGTCGGCTTCCTTCTTGGGGTTGTCGGGCGTCACGCAGTGGTCCAGGGCGGCCAGGCTCATTTCCGAGCGCGGGTGCATGAAGAACGGAATGCTGAAGCGCGAGGTGTTCATCTTTTCGCGGGGCGGGTTCACCACGCGGTGGATGGTGCTCTTGAGCACGCCGTTGGTGAGGCGCTGCAGCATGTCGCCCACGTTCACCACAATCTGGTCGGGCAGGGCCGTGATGGGAATCCACTTGCCGTCGCGGCGCTTCACCTGCAGGCCGTCGGCGCTGGCGCCCATCAGCAGGGTAATCAGGTTGATGTCGCCGTGTTCGGCGGCGCGCACGGCATCGGCCGGCACCGCCTCCGGGTCTTCGATGGGGAAGTAGTGGATGGGGCGCAGGATGCTGTTGCCGTGCTTCACCTTGTCGTCAAAGTAGTTTTCGGGCAGGTGCAGGTACAGCGCAATGGCGCGCAGCACGTCCTGGCCGGCGCTTTCCAGCGTGCGGTAGGCGCGGAAGGTGCTCTCCTTGAAGGTGGGCACTTCCTCGGGCCAGATATTGGCGGGGTACTCGTTCTTGATGGGGTCTTCTTCTTCCACCTCCTGGCCCACGTGGAAGAATTCTTTCAGGTCGCCGGTGTTGCGGCCCTTGGCGTGCTCCTTGCCTTTGCTGATGTAGCCGCGCTGGCCGGCCAGCTCGGGGTTTTCGTAACGCTGCTTGGCTTCGTCGGGCAGTTGGAAGAACGCCTGCACGTCGGCGTACAATTGTTTGGTCTGTTCGTCGTTGAGGCCGTGGTTTTTCAGGGCCACAAAACCGATGTTCTGGTAGGCCTCGCCGAGCTGCTGCACGAAGCGGGCCTTGCGCTCGGGGTCGCCGGAACGAAAGTCGGCGAGGTCGAGCGAGGGAATTTGGTCAAGAAGTTGGTCTTGCATGGGAAAATTAGGTTTACTTTGGGGCTTGTAAAACCCCTGGTGGGCAACGCCGCAAGTTAATCAAAACCTTGCACCGGGCGCTTGTTCCCTGCCAAAGGGCGTCGCGCATCCCTTTCCAATCAACAATTACTACCAACTCTTTTGCTTACTTTTTTTACAACATGAAAACTCCATTCTGGCTGCTGAGCAGCACCCTCACCCTGGCCGTCCTCGCCAGCTGCGAAACGAGCAAGCCGGCAACCGACGTGAGCGCCTCGGCTGGCAGCAACACCGCAGCCACTGGCGCGCGCACCAGCGGCGAAAGCATGGAGTCGAACGGCATCCGCCTGACGCCCTTCGGCGACTCGCCCAAGTTCCCCGAAGCACAAATGCAACTGCGCGCCCCCATCGCCAACTCGACGGTGCCCAGCGGCGAAGTGCCGTTCAACTATCAGATTACCAACTTCCAGCTCACCAAAATGAGCGGCGGCCCGCACATGGCCGAGATGGCCAACTCGATGAAGGGCCAACACATCCACAACATCGTGGACAACGAGCCCTACACCGCCCACTACGAGACCAGCTTCAGCAAAGCCATTCCCGACGGCCAGCACGTGGTGCTCTCGTTCCTGTCGCGCTCCTACCACGAAAGCCTCAAGCACCGCGGCGCCTACGACCTGCGCGTCATCAACGTGGGCAACGGCGCGGCGCCCGCCACGCCCATCATCAACGTGAACGGCCCCAACCTGTTCTACAGCCGCCCGAAAGACACCTATTCCGGCGCCGATGCCAAGCGCATCATGCTGGACTTCTACCTCGTGAACACCACCCTGGAGCCCGGCGGCAACCGCGTGCGCGCCACCATCAACGGCACCGAGTTCATGCTCGATAAGTGGATGCCCTACATGATGGAAGGCCTGCCCGCCGGCGAAAACACCGTGAAGCTGGAGCTGGTCGACAGCAGCGGCACCCTCATCCCCGGCCCCTACAACTCCGTGACGCGCAAGTTCACGGTGGCCCCTTAGGGCGCCCCGCGGCGTTGTCGCCGTTATTTCTTCGTTATGCTTTTCAAAAAGTCTCTTGGCTCGCCCAAGGGACTTTTTTGATTCCGGCCGTTTGTTGTTCCGGTTCTACCTTGCCCGCCATGCCCGCCGTCCCTCCCGATTCTGCTGCCGCCGCTGCGCCCTTGCTCACCCGCGAGCAGGTGCTGCGCGCCCTGCGCCAGGTGGCCCGCGAGGGCCGGCCGCTGCCGCCCGGCACCGTGTACGAGCTGGTGTACCGGGGCCGCCGCTACCCGCCGCGTGCCGTGGCCGAATTGGCCTACCGCCTGGCCACCGGCAACCCCGCCGCCCACTGGCCCCGCGCCGCCGGTGCCCCCACCAATGCCCTGCTCGAAAGCCTCGATTTCACCATCAGCACCAAGCGGCCGGTGCTTACCTCCGGCTCCGGGCCCGACGGCGAGGAAACCGCTCGTCAGCAGGCCGAGGATTTGTACACCGGCTTGCCCAAGGAAGACCCGGAGGCTCCCGTCACTGGCCGGCCGGCCTCGGCCACTCAGGCAGCAGAGCCAACGGCGCCTTACGCCCCGCCGGCTTACTCGCGTGCCGAGGCGTTGGCCGAGCTATTCATTGACGAACCTTCGCTGGACGCGGCGCTGGCCGGGCTCACCCGCCGGCGCAACCTGCTGCTGCAAGGGCCGCCGGGCACCGGCAAAACCTTTCTGGCGCGGCGGCTGGCCTGGCTGCTGCTGGGCGCCCAAGACGAGCGCCGCGTGGAGCTGGTGCAGTTCCACCCCAGCTATGGCTACGAAGATTTTATGCTGGGCTTCCGCCCCGATGCCGAGGGCCGCTTTCACCTCGTGCCCGGCGTGCTGCCGCTGCTGTGCCAGCGCGCTGCGGCCGACCCCGCACGGCCGTACTTCTTGCTGATTGACGAAGTGAACCGCGGCAATGTGCCCCGCATTTTCGGCGAGCTGCTGCTGTTGCTCGAAGCCGATAAGCGCGGCCCGGCCCACGCCCTGCGCCTGCCCTACGCGCCGCCCGAGATGCCGCGCTTCTTCGTGCCCGACAACCTGTACGTCATCGGCACGCTCAACCTGGCCGACCGCTCGCTGGCCCCGCTGGACTATGCGTTGCGCCGCCGTTTTGCCTTCGTGCAGCTCCAGCCGCAGTTTGGGGAGCGGTTGCGGGTCCACCTCGCGGCCCAGGGCGTGCCCGCCCCGCTCATCGAGCGCCTGTGCAGGCGCATGACGGCCCTCAACCAGACCATTGCCGACGACCCCGAGCTGGGCCCCGACTTTGAGATTGGCCACAGCTACTTCTGCCAGCCGCCCAAAAACGAACCAGCCGAAGCGTGGCTCCGGCTGGTTCTGGAACAGGAAATAGGCCCCCTGCTGGCCGACTACTGGCGCGAGCAACCCGCCATAGCCGCGGCCCAGCTGCGCAAGCTGCTGGCCTAGACGCGCCCTGCGGCGGCAGGCCGTTGGTCACATAGCTGGTGTTTTACTCAATAAGTTTCTGTTGCACTGCACGCTAGCGCAGGTGGTTTTTGGCGGGGACGGCGGTTGCAGGCCGGGCTTTGCACACGCCAATGGTAGCCCCGTTGAAGGCCGGGCTCAGCGTCACGGCGGCATCGGCATACCCGGCGTAGGTGACGGTGGCCTGCATGGGCCCGGCGTGAGCCGGCACGTTGAAGGTGAATTCGCCGGCAGCGTTGGTCACGGTCATCTGGCTGGTGCTGGTGAGCACCACCACGGCCCCGGGCAGGGCGCGGGCGCCGTCCATAATTTTGCCAATCAACGTCACCGTGGCAGCCGGCGCAGCAGCAGTTGCCGCAGAAGCCGCAGTTCGGGACTTAACGGGCGCCGGGGCCAGCTTGCTGCTATCGGGGGCCAACTCCCGCGCCTGCACGGCCGGGGCCGACAACGTGAGGAGGAAGAAAGCGGTGAGGAACGAGAGCAACAGGCGCATGGGAACGGGGCGTTTATTTGAACAATACAAAGGTACCGTGGCACCGAGGCCAGCCTTTTTAGCTTCGTTCAATCCGGGCATTCGGGCGACAAACACCTTGGTTTACCCAGCCGCCGGGCCTCAATATCCCACCAGCATTGCGGCACTGCTCAGCTTACACAGACTAGGCTGTTTTAGGTAAACAGGCTGCTCCAGGCGGGCGGGCGCGTCAGGCGCGGTATTGGACCATCTTTGTGCGGTGCTTCTCGTAAGCCGCCCATTCCGCTTGTTGCGCTGCTCCCGTCTGTGATACCGCTGCCCACCCTCTATTACTTCCTGTGCTATGCCTGGAACCGGCTGCCCGAGCCGGCCGTGCTGCAGGCCACCGAGGCGGCGGCGTTTCAGCGGCCCTGGGGGCTCCTGGCCCAGGTGTTGCTGCACGGCACCCGCCGCCTGCTCAAGCAAGGCCTTCCCCCCACCTTCGAAACCCACCACGCCGAGCTGACCAGCCTGCGCGGCCGCATCGAGCTGGCGCCCAGCCTGGGCCGGGGGCTGCTGGCCCGGGGCCGCGCCCTCTGCACCTTCGACGAGCTGGAGGCTTCGTCGCCGCTGCTGCGGCTGCTGGCGCAAACACTGGCCCAACTGGCCACCGCCTCGGACCTGCCGCCGGCCCTGCGCCGCGAGCTAAGCCACCTCCGGCGGCGCTTGCCGGCCCTGCCCACCACCCCGCCCGAACCCGCGCCCACCGCGGCCACTTTCCGCGAGCTGCGCCGGCAGCGCCCCGATGGCCAGCAGGCGTTTCTGCTGCACGTGTGCGAGCTGGTGTGGCTCACGGCCCTGCCCCAGCCCAGCGCCGGCGGCCGCAGCCGCTTCGCCGATTTCCGGCGCGACGAGGCGTTGATGGCGCGCGTGTTTGAGCAATTCACGCGCAACTTCTTCCGGCGCGAGCAGCGTCGCTACCGCGTCTTCGCCGAAACCATTGCCTGGCAAGCCGAAGCCGCCCAGCCCGACGACCTGGCCCTGCTGCCCACCATGCTCACGGATACCACGCTCGACGCACCCGACCGCAAAATCATCCTCGACACCAAGTACTACGCCGCGGCCCTGCGCCCACGCTACGACCGGCAGCGCCTCATTGCGCCGCACCTGTACCAGCTCTACGCCTACCTGCAAAACCAGCAGCCGGCCCCCGGCCAAACGCTGGAAGGCATCCTGCTGTATCCGGCCGCTGCCCAGGCCGTGGACGTGCGCTACACCTTGGGCGGACACCCCGTGCGGGTGGTCACCCTCAACCTGCACCAGCCCTGGCCCGGCATTGCCGCCGATTTGCTGCGGCTGGTTGAGTAAACGGCCGCCGGCTGGTTGGTTGCCGGCAGGGCCAAATGGGCATCAGCCAGGCACAAAAAAACGGCCCGAACTTGCGTCCGGGCCGTTTTATGAACAGGGAAGATTGGGGGCTGGCCGTAGGCCAGCGGCCAATTACTTCTTCTCTTCGGTGGTCGTGGTGGTGGTGGTAGCGCCGGCGGCGGGAGCAGCAGCAGCGTCGGTGCCAGCAGCGGGAGCAGCAGCGTCCGTGGTGGCGGGAGCCGTAGCGTCAGCAGCGGGAGCCATGGCGGTGGTGTCGGTGGTGGTAGTGGTGGTCGTGGTCTCGCTGCCAGCAGCAGGAGTCTCAACGGTGGTCGACTCGGTCGACTTCGACTCGCAAGAGGTCAGACCAGCGGTGAGGGCGAGGCCCAGAGCAGCAACTTTAAACAGGTTGTTCATTTTAGGGTAATTTTGAAAGTGGGTTAACTTAAAAACGCCCTTTATCCCGCCTTACTGAAAAGGTAACCCGGGCCAGAAAAATATTTTTTCGTCGGGTTACTTGCTGCCCGCAGCCGTATTAACAACCAAAGTGAATGAGCAGGGGCAATCCAACTTCCTCTTCTTTGACTCCTACTGACGACGCGCTCATTGCCGCCATTCGCACCGGCGATGAGCGGGCGCTGGCCCACCTCTACCGGCTGCACTGGCCCATGGTGTCGCACTTCGTGCTGCAAAACAGCGGCTCCGAAGACGATGCCCAGGACGTGTACCAGGAAGGCGTGATGGTGTTTTATGAAAAAGTACGCGACGGCTCTTTGGAGCTCAGCTGCCAGATTAAAACCTACCTCTACGCCGTGTGCCGCCGCCTGTGGCTGAAACGCCTCACGAGCAAAAGCCGCTTCGGCGTGCGCCTGCTCGACGACGAGGAGCACGGCCCCTACCTCAACACGGGGGCCGAGGAAGATGTGCTGGCCGCCGAGGAACAGGACCGCCGCTTCAATACCATGAGCGAGGCCCTGAACCACCTGGGGGAGCCCTGTCGTTCGCTTTTGGAAGGCTTTTACCTGCTCGACAAGTCGATGCAGGACCTGACGGCAGAATTCGGCTACACCAACGCCGACAATGCTAAAAACCAGAAATATAAGTGCCTCGTGCGCCTCAAGAAATTATTCTTTGCCCATTATAAAGAAGAGCCGATTTAATTATCACTAGCTGCGCGCAAACGACGTGCAGAACATTCAATTTGCTTACCGCTGCCGCTCCCACCGGCAGGCTTACCCCATGATGACTGAAGCAGACTATTACGCCTTATTTGAAGCCTACGCCGACGGCGAGCTGGCCGGGCCCGCCCGCGCCAGCCTCGAAGCGCGCATGGCGGCCGACCCGGACTTTGCCCTCCGCTACGCCGACTTCACCGAGCTGACCGGCACGCTGCGGGCCTACCGCCAGCGCCAGCAAGCGCGCGAGCAGCTGCGCGGCATTCACGCCGCCATGCTGGCCGCTGAAACGCCCGAGGCCGCCCCGGCCGCCGAGCAACCCGCCAAGCTGACGCACACTGTGAACCCGATGCTGCGCATTTCGCGCACCGAGCGCCGCCTGCGCGAGTTCTGGAGCGGGCACCGCGCCACGGTGGGCGTGGCCGCCTCGGTGGCCGTGATGGCCGTGTTTGCCACGCTGCTGGGCTTGGACATCTGGCGCAACTCGCACCTGCCCACGCCGAGCGGCTACCAAGCACTGCGCCGCGAAGTCGAGCGCATCAAGAAGAGCCAGAAGGACCTGAAACTGACGCTGAACACGCAATTGGGCAAAGAAACTGCACCCGTCGTGGCCAGCAAGTTTAGCGGCACGGGCTTCGCCCTGACTTCGGAAGGCTATCTGGTGACCAGTTTCCACGTAATTCAAGGCGCTGATTCTGTACTCATTGAAGGCCGCAACCACCAGCGCTACCGCGCCGAGCCGGTGTATTCGGACGTGAAGCACGACCTGGCCATTTTGCGCATCACCGACAAAAAATTCACGGGCTTTGGCCGGCTGCCTTACGCGGTGAAGTCGGGCCAGGCCGACCTCGGCGAACGGGTGTTCACGCTGGGCTACCCGCGCGAAGACGTGGTGTACGGCGAAGGCTCGCTGAGTGCCCGCTCGGGTTTCGAGGGCGACACGGCCTTCTACCAGGTGAGCATCCCGGTGAACCCCGGCAACTCGGGCGGCCCGCTACTAGACGAGCGCGGCAACCTGATTGGCGTGGTGAGCGGCCGCCAGAACGACGCCCAGAGCGCCGCCTTTGCCACCAAGTCGTCGTACCTGGTGCGGCTGGTCGATTCGCTGGCCGCTACGGCCAAGGCCGACGCCCCCTACCACCTGCCCCGCTACGGCCAGCTGGCCGGCTCAGGCCGCCCGCAGCAGTTGAAAAAGCTGCAGGACTACGTGTTTGTGGTGAAGGTGTACGAGAAGGACTAATACCGCCCGCCAACCCAGCCTGACCACAACTTACAACGGCCCTGTTTCTTACGAGAAGCAGGGCCGCCTTCTTGTTGCAAACATGGATTTAGTTATTTATATTTATTGATATAAATCTGAGACCTTTGGCAGCCTGGCTCCACGGCTGGGCTTGTTTTCGATAACCTTGAGTGGGCAAATGCAGTATTCAGGCCAGGATAAACGGCGTTTGTCCATTCTCCTTTGTCTTTCTTAACTCCGCACTCCGTGGCTCAAAATCAACAAACCCCGCCTACCGGTAATGACGTGGCCGGCTCGGCCGTTTTCAAGAAATTTCTCAGCACCGCCGAGGGCTACATCAAACAGCCCACGCGCATGAAAAAGCTGCTAACGGACGCGTACCAGAAAGCCAGCCAAAAGAACGAAGTAGGCACGTTGGCCCACGAAGCCTGGGAAACGCTCCAAACCATGTTCCGGCTCATCAAAGCGTCGATTTCGGGTGAATACACGGGCGTGCCCGGCACCACGGTGGCGGCGGCCGTGGCCGTGCTCATTTATTTCCTGAGCCCAATTGACCTGATTCCGGACTTCATTCCGGTGCTGGGCCTGCTCGACGACGTGGCCCTGGTGGCCTGGTTCTCGACCACGCTTAAGCACGAGATGGACAAGTTTCACGAATGGGAGCTTACGCGGCCGGCGCTGGCTGCCGCCTCGGGCGCCAGCAGCGACAAAACCGCTGCTGAAGAAAAAGCCAATGCCATGGGCTCGCCCTATGCCGCCAGCGCCACGGACCGCGCCCAGCCCGCCGCCGAATCGGCCAAGCAGCACGGCACGCACTCCGAGCAATCCCCCGCTTCGCCCCGCCGCGAGTCCAACACCGATTCCGGCCTGGGCTCGCCCGAGAGCAGCAGCCCGCGCCCCGTGCACGAGGCCGGCGACGACGCCCAGCCCACCGGCCCCACCAGCGGCGCCACGGTGCGCACCTGGGAAGGCAGCCGCAACGCCACCGATGCCGGCGCCCTCGACAGCGGCGGCAACGTGCGTTAGACCCACAAGCCTATAAAAAAAACGCCCCGGAACCATGGTTCCGGGGCCTTTTTAGTTCATAGCAACTATAGCAAGAATATCTGGCGGACCACCACTACGCGGCGGCGGCGTGCTCGCGCACGTAGCGCACGAAGTCGCCCACGGTGAAGAGGGGCACCTCGTCGGGGATGGTGATGCTGAAGTTGCGCTCCAGTTCCAGGATGATGTCGACGACGTCGACGGTGTCGAAGCGCAGGTCGCGGGCGAGGCTCGCGGTTTTGCGCACGCGGCTGGCCCGAATGGCTTTGCGCTTGCTGATGATGCGGAATACCTGCTGCTCGATGGTGGCGGTATGGGCGGGGCTAGTGGTGGATACGTACATAATAGTTGCGAAAAAAACGGTGAGGCGGGGGCGACTAGCGCGGCGGCGCGAGGTGCCCGTCGGGGTGGGATGGAGTGGTTAGTGCTGCAACAAAAACCGACCGACGGGCACCGACAACGCAGAAATGGTTAGGCTAGTACAGGCGGCGCGGCCGCCTGTACTTCTTCAGAGTCCACCTCTTCGGAATTGGTTGCAAGCTGGTCGGGGTTTTTTCCGGAAATTTTTCCTTTGAGCGTTTCGCTCAGCAGGTACATCACCGGCACCACCAGCAGCGTGATGCCCGTGGCGAACACCAGACCGAAAATGATGGTCCAGGCCAGCGGGCCCCAGAACGTCACCGATTCGCCGCCGATGAAGAAGTGCGGGTTGCCGGAGGCGAACAGCTCGTAGAAATCGATGTTCAGGCCGATGGCCAGCGGAATGAGGCCCAGTGTGGCGGCCGTGGCCGTCAGAATGACGGGGTTGAGGCGGGTGCGGCCGGCCAACACGATGGCCTCGCGCAGCGGCATGCCCTGCGAACGCAGGATGTCGGTGAATTCGACCAGCAGAATGCCGTTTTTCACCACGATGCCGGCCAGGGCGATGATGCCCACGCCCGTCATCACGATGCTGACGTTCATGCCGGTGATGGCCAGGCCCCAGAACACGCCCGCAATCGAGAACAGCACTTCGGAGAGGATGATGACCGGCTTGCTGAACGAGTTGAACTGCGTGACGAGGATGAGGAAGATGAGCGCCAGGGCGCCCAGGCCGGCCAGCGGCAGGAAGTCGGTGGTTTCCTTCTGGTCTTCTTCGGCGCCGCCCATTTTCACGTTGTAGCCGGCAGGCACGGGGAAGGACTTGAGGGCCTGCTTCACCTGGGCGGCCACGTCGGGGCCGGTGAAGCCGTTGAGCACGTTCGAGCTGATGGTGATGATGCGCTTGGTGTCTTTGCGCTTGATGCCGCCGTAAGTGCTGCCGTAGCTCACGTCGGCAATGGCCGAGATGGGCACTTGGCGCACCTGGCCGGTGGCGTCGCGGAACGTAAGCGGGGCGTTCACCACGGCGTCCACGTCGTTGCGGTAGGGCTTGGCGTAGCGCACCTGGATGGGGTACTCGTCGTCAGCGGTTTTGAATTTGCTGGCTTCCGAGCCGTAGATAGCGGTGCGGACTTCCAGGCCAATCTGGCCGGTGCTGATGCCCTCGCGGTTGGCGCGGGTGCGGTCGATGTTGACGGCGATTTCGGGGTTGCGGTCTTCTAGGTTGGAGCGCAGGTCTTCGATGCCGCCGATGCGCAGCGAGTCCACGTAGCGCTCCACTTTTTTGGAGAGCTTGGCCAGGGCCGGGTAGTCGTCGCCGCTCACCTCGATGGCGATGGGCTTCTGCTGGGGCGGGCCGCTGGCTTCCTGGTCCACCGATACTTCGGCGCCGGGAATGCCTTTCACCACCTCGCGGATTTTGTCCATGTAGGTGCTGGTGGCGGGGCCTTTGCGGTCGCTCAGCTCCTTGAAGGCCACGCCCACCTTGCCCATGTGCGACTGCGACACGCCCGAAGCCGTGGCTTCGCTGGGGTCGCCGGCGCCGATGGCCACGTTGGTAATCACCGATTCCACGTCGGGGTTCTGGCGGCCGATGACGCCGTAGATGCGGTTTTCCAGTATCTGCGTCACCGAGTCCGTCACCTCCACGCGGGTGCCCACGGGCATGCGCAGGTAGGTGTAGATGAACTTGGGGTCGCCTTTGGGAAAGAAGTCCACCTTGGGGCCGCGGATGCCCACGGCCACAAACGAGCCGATGAACAGCACCAGTACGCCCACCATCACGAGGGCCGGGTGGCTAATGGCCCAACGCACCAGGTCGGCGTAGCCGTTCTGGAAGCGCGGCAAGGCGCGGGTCTGGAACCAGGCAATCATCTTCACCAGCACGAAGCGGTCGAGGGCGATGAAGGCGGCCAGGGCCAGACACAGGTTGCCGAGGAAATGGCCCAGCAGGCCGGTGGCTTCCCCGTCGGGACCAACCTCGGGCGTTTTGCCCATGGCCGTGAGGTTGAACAGAATGCCCAGGCCCACCAGCACGGCCATGGTGATGAGGAAGCCCCGAGTGGCTTTGGGCTTGCTGTGCAGGTCTTCTTCGAAATGCTCTTCGCGGCTCATAAAGCTCACGGCGAACACCGGGTTCATGATGAAGGCCACCACCAGCGACGACATGAGCGTGATAATCAGCGTGACGGGCAGGTAGTACATGAACGAGCCCACGATGCCGGGCCAGAACATGAGCGGCACAAACGGCGCCACCGTCGTCAGCGTGCCGGCCAATACGGGCACGAATACTTCGCCCGCGGCGAATTTGGCCGCTTTCTTGGTGCTCAGGTCGGGGTGCTCGTGCAGCAGGCGGTGGGTGTTTTCGATGACCACAATGGCGTCGTCCACCACAATGCCCAGCGCCAGCAGGAAGGCGAAGAGCACAATCATGTTCAGCGAGAAATCGAAGCCCGGGATGATGAGGAAGGCCAGGAACATCGAAATCGGCACGGACAAGCCCACGAACATGGCGTTGGTGGTGCCCATGAAGAACATCAGGATGAACGTCACCAGCAAAAAACCGATGATGATGGTGTTAATCAGGTCGTGCAGGGTCACGCGGGTGTCGTTCGAGGTGTCGCCGGTGATGGTAATTTTCAGCTCCTTGGGCAGGGTCTTCTCGGTTTCCTTCACCAGGGCCTTGATTTTGTCGGAGGCGTCGATGAGGTTTTCGCCCTGGCGCTTCACCACGTTCAGGGTGATGGCGGGCTTGCCGTCGAGGCGGGCGTAGCTTTCGCGGTCCTTGAAGCCGTCTACCACGGTGGCGATGTCGCCGAGGCGCACGGCCGCGCCGTTGAGGTTCTTCACCTGAATATCGGCAATGTCGGAGGCGCGCACGTACTGGCCGGCCACGCGCACGGCCCGCTTCTGCTGGCCCACGTCGATGGAGCCGCCCGACACGGTGAGGTTTTCGCCGCCGATGGCGCGGGTAATGTCCGAGAAGCCCAGGCGCGAGGCGCGCAGCTTGTTCAGGTCTACGTCCACGTTCACCTGCTGGTCGAGGGCGCCGATGATGTCGACGCGGGTGATTTCGGGCAGGGCCTCAATCTTGTCCTGGAAGTCGTCGGCGTATTTTTTGAGCTGGGCGGCGGGCAGGTTGCCGCTCAGGTTGACGTACATAATGGGCTGCTCCGAGATGTTAATCTCCTTCACCGTGGGGGCCGTGGGCAGGTCGTTGGGCAGCTCGGTGGCCGCCTTGTCTACGGCGTCCTTGATAAGCTGCTTGGCGTACTGCACGTCGACGCCGGAGTTGAACTCCACGTCTACGATGCAATAGTCCTGGTTCGAGGTGGAGTTGATTTTCTTCACCCCGTTCACGCTCTTAATTTCCTTTTCGAGCTGGCGCGTCACCAGGTTCTCGATGTCGGCCGGCGAGGTGCCGGGGTACACCGTGGCCACGATGATGCGCGGAATCACGATGTCGGGGAATTTCTCTTTGCCCAGCTTGATGTAGGCAAAAATCCCCGCCACGCACAGCAGCACCGTGATGATGTAGATGCTGGTTTTGTTGTTGATGGACCAACTGGTCGGCCCAAACTCTTTTTCTAAATCTTGCATAGCTTTTCTAGGGTGCTAGGTAAAAGCGGGAGGAAAAGCCGCCGGGAAAGGCAGCGTTAGGCTTTGGCGACACTCACCGCCTGGCCCTCGTTCAAATTCTGGTAGCCGGCCGAAATCACCTGGTCGCCGTTTTGCAGGCCGCTGGTCACTTCAATCTTGCCGTTGTAGGCGTTGCCCGTCTGGATGATGCGCTTCTTGGCCACGGCCTTGCCGCCCTCCTGGCCCACCACGTACACGTAGCTGTTCTGCTCGTCTTTCTGCACCAGGTCCACCGGGATGACGGTGGCGTTCTGGCGGTCGTAGTTCTGGATGCGCACCGTGGCCACCATGTTGGGGCGCAGGTCGGCGGCTTTGGCGCCCTTCAGGCGCAGCTCTACCGTGAAGGTGCGGCTGGTGGCGTTGATGCCGCGGCTCACCACGCGCACCGTGGCGGGAATTTCTTCGCCGCCCAGGTCCGGAATGGTCACCACGGCGTTGTCGCCGGCCTTGATGCTGTTGCCGTAGGCTTCCGACACGTCGGCCAGGATTTTACCGCCCGAGCCGCTGGTGAGGCGCACCACTGGGGCGCCGGGGGCCGTCACTTCGCCCAGCTTGGGCAGCACCTCGTCCACGGCGCCCGAGAACGGCGCCACCACGCTGTACAGGGAGCGTTGCTGGTTAAGGGTGGCCAGGTTGCGCTGCAGGGCCTCATAGTTGTTTTTGGCTTGCAGGTATTGTATTTCGGTGCCAATCTGCTGCTTCCACAGGCCGGCTTGCTTCTCGTACACCGTCTTGGCCAGGTCCATGCGGGTGCGCAGCTCGGCAATGCTGGCGTCGAGCACCGAGGCATCTACCGTGGCCAGCACCTGGCCTTTGCGCACCTGGTCGCCGCGCTGCACGCGGATGCTAGTGAGCGTGCCGGCGGCGCGGGCGCCCACGGTGGCATTCTGGTCAAAATCGACGCGGCCCTGCACTTCGAGGAAGCTCTTGAAACTCTCGGGCTGCACGCTCAGCACCGACACGGGCGTGATGTTGGCGGCCGCGGCGTCGGCGCCGGCACCGGTTTTGGCTTCCAGCTCGGCAATTTTAGCTTGGTTGGCGGCCTGCTCCTTTTTCAGCTTGGCCAGTTCGGCCTTGGGGTCTTTGGAGCCGCCGCAGGAGGCCAGCAGCAGCGAGCCGGCCAGGAAAAGAACAGCGGGTTGGGTTGAGTTGAAACGCATGGGGAAACGGGTATTTCGGGGGTAATGAATGGGGGTAGTGGGCCGGGCCCAGCGTTATTTTTTCACTTGGTTGTACAGCTCGCCGGTGGCCTTGTCGCGGTCTACTTTGGCCACCAATACATCGTACACGGCGCCGTAGTAATTCGTTTGGGCCGAGCGCAGGTCGGTTTCGGCCGTAATCACCTCCAGGTTGGAACCCACGCCGGCGTTAAACTTGATGCGCGTCACGCGGGCCACGTCGGTGGCCAGGTCGAGGTTGGCCTTTTGGTTGTCGAGCACATCCAACGCATTTACCAGCGTGGTGCGGCTCTGGGCATCCTGCAAGTCAATGCTCTGCTTCAGCGTTTCAAACCCTTTTTCAATGGTTTGCTGCTGGATGCGGCTCTGTTGCACGAGGTACTTGCGGCGGAAACCGTCGAACACCGGCACTTGCAAAGTCAGCCCCACGTTGCCGAAACCAAACCAGTTCTGGTTCGGAAAGCCGTTGCTGCTGCGCGAGTCGGGCCCGCGGAAGGCAAACAAATCGCCCATGGTTTTGGCCGAGCCGGTGAAACCGTAGGCCCCGGTCAGTAGCAGGCGCGGGTAGGCGCCGGCCTGGCGGTTGCGCAGGTCGAGGCCCGCAAGGGCTTGCTGGGTTTCCAAGGTCGAAAACTCGATGCGGTTGTTGTAGTTCAGGGCGCCCAGCGCGGCCGGGGCCAGGCCGCCCGCCAGGGCCGTTTGCTGGTCGAGGCGGCTTTGGGTGGCGGGGTCGGTGCCCGTCACGGGCGCAGGAGCCGCGGGCACGTTGCCTTCGCCGGCGCCGCCGGTGTTCAGGCTGGCCACGCCGAGGCGCTGGCGCAACGCGCCGGCATCCACCACGGCCGCGCCGAGCGAGTCGGTGAGCTGAATGTTCTGCTGCTGCGGCAGGCCCATCTGAAACTTCAGCAAGGCCACGCTCAGCTCGGTGAGGCGCTGCGCTTTCTGCTGCTCCACCACCAGGTTGTTGCGCTGCACCCGCAGGCGGTCCACGTCGAGCTTTTCGGCAAAACCCGCCTTAAAGGTTTGGGTAGTTTGGTAAAGCACCGTGTCGAGGCGCTGCACGTTGCGGGCCAGCAGGGCCAGGCGCGAGCGGGCCACCAGCGTGCTGTAGTAGGCTTTGCTCACCTGCTCCACCACGTCGATTTCGGCCTGCTGGGTTTGCTTCTTGGCCAATTCGGTATACACCTTGGCCGCCTTCAACCCAATCAAATACGAGCCGTCAAACAACAGCTGCGAAACCGAAGCGCTGGCGTTGCCGGCGTATTGCAGGCCGAAGGCAAAGGCTTGCGGCGGCACCGGCTCGGAGGGCAGCGTGATGGGCTTGATGTTCACCGTCTGGCCGGCCTGCGCAGCCGCGATGTCGGCGGCCGTGAGCGGCGTGGCCGACGAGCCGCCCCCCAGCGCGCCAAAATCCACCAGCGACTTTTGCAGCTTGAGGTTGTCGGTGGCGGTGGCGCCCACGTTCACCTGCGGCAGGCCGGCGCTCTTGATTTCGCCCACCCGCGCGGCGGCCGTGGCTTCGCCCAGGCGGGTGGCCAGCAGCGTGGGCTTGTTCTGGATGGCATAGCTCACGGCCTGCTGCAGGCTCAGGGGCATGGTGCCGGCCGTGGGGGCGGTCACCAGCGCGGTGTTGGGCTTGGTTTGGGCAAGCAGCCCTTGCGGCGCGGCCGCGCTCAGCGCCGCCAGCAGCAGGAGTCTGGGTTGAAACATCTTCATAACAGCAAAAAGGGAAACGGGGAATGCGGGGAAAGGGCGCCGGCGGCTATTCGTTTTCGGTCACCTGCCGGTAGGCGTTGATGAGTTTGTGGCCCTTGAGGGTGGCCACGCCCAGCAGGAAATGCTCGTCGAACACGCGGTTGACGCGCATCGGGCTGAATTGCGCCGGCGGGTACAGCGCGGGGTCGAAGGCCAGCTCAATCTGGGCCAGGTTGAGCCGGGCCAGCACGTCCACGTCGAGGTCGGGGCGGAACAGGCCCTCGGCCATGCCCCGGCGCAGGTTCCGGGTAATCTGTTCCAGGATAAACGTGTTTTTGTGCTGCCCAAACAGCTCCCAGGCCGTGGGGTGGTACTTCTTCAGGTCGTTGAAAATGCTGGGGTGCACGTTGCTGAACTGTTCGTCGGCCCACCGGGAGATGGTCAGCATCTCCTCGATGGCGTTGGCGGCGGGGCCGGCCACGGCGGTACACTCGCCCTGCACCTGGTTCAGGTGCCGGTTCATGGTCGCCATCACAATCTGGTCCTTGTTTTCGAACCACTTGTACAGGGTCTTTTTCGACATGGCCATGTCGGCGGCGATGTCGTCCATGCTCACGCTTTTGATGCCGTTACGCATGAAAAGCGCCTGCGCGTGATTGAGGATTCGGTCTTTGATTTCCATAACTACGCCGCAAAGGTACACCGGAAACTTTTATTGTGCCCAAAGTTTCCGACGGTTTTTTTTGCGGCTCAGCCACGGCCAGCAAGGCTTTTCGCTCGGGGATGGACGGATGAGCGGACGATTTATTTTGGCCATGAGCGAAAATTTTCGTGGAACCCTCACGCACTCGACTAAATACAGTAGCAATGCAAAGCTAATAAATTTAGCTTAATAGCATCGCATCATCCGATTATTTTTTTGTTAACCCGGGCCGTGGGCCGGCGTGGCGCGGGCAGCGGCCGGCCGGTACTTTTGCGCCGGCCCCGCTGGGCCCGCCACCTTTCCCCACCCTTATGAAAATTCGCACCGGCTTCGGCTACGACGTTCACCAACTGCAGGAGGGCCTGCCCTTCTGGCTCGGCGGCATTCAGGTGCCGCACACCCACGGCGCCCTGGGCCATTCCGATGCCGACGTGCTCATCCACGTCATCTGCGATGCACTGCTGGGCGCCGCCAACCTGCGCGACATCGGCTTTCACTTCCCCGACACCGACCCGCAGTACAAAGGCATCGACTCGAAGCGCCTGCTGAGCGAGGTAATGCGCCTGCTGCGCTCGAAAGGCTACGAGGTGGGCAACATCGACTCCACCATCTGCCTGGAGCGGCCCAAGGTGAACCCGCACATCGCCGAGATGCAGCGCGTGCTGGCGGCGGTGATGGGCATTGCCGAGGATGATATCTCCATCAAAGCAACCACCACCGAGAAACTGGGGTTTGTGGGTCGGCAGGAAGGCGTGGCGGCCTACGCCACCGTGCTCATCACGCGCAGCTAAGCCGCCCGGCCCGTCTGCGTGGAGACGCGGCTCTGCCCAAATCATTTAAACCTACTCCCACCATTTTCCTTTCTGATGACGAATAAAACGTTGCTGATTGCCCTGCTGGCCCTGGCCAGCGCCACTTCTGTGCAGGCGCAGAAGGTAAAAATCAAGACCAAGCCGGGCAAAAACGCCCCCACGGCCGCACCGGCTACGCAGCCCGTGGCCCCCGCCGCGGAAGACTGGAGCGTGAAATACGCCGACCTGGTGAACGCCGAGCGCCTGCGCGCCCACCTCTCGGTGCTGGCCTCGGACGAGTACGAAGGCCGCGAAACCGGCACCAAGGGCCAGCACATGGCCGCGGCCTACGTGGCCACCCAATTCAAAAATGCCGGCCTGACCGGCCCCGTGGCCGCCAGCAACGACCCGTACCAGCAGCACTTCAACGTGGAGCAGGTGACCTGGGCCGACGGCGCCACCCTGAAAGTGGGCAAAACCAGCTACAAGTGGCTGACGGACTTCTACGGCATGGGCGACTCGCCCTTTGCCACCGAAACCACGGTGAAGCCCGTGTTTGTGGGCTACGGCATCGAGCAGCCCGGCTACTCCGACTATGCCGGCGTGGACGTGGCGGGCAAGGACGTGCTCATTCTGCTGGGCGAGCCCACCGGCGACGGCGGCAAAGCCTTGCTGAGCGCCGACGGTGCTCCCACCAAGTGGGGCAACGACTACCGCGCCAAGGCCCAGCTGGCCGCCCAGAAAGGCGCCCGCACGGCGTTTTTTGTGAGCTTCAACCCCAATGACAACTTTGCCAAGCAGGCCGCTCGCCTGGCGCCCTACATCTCCCGCCCGTCGACGGTGATGCCTAGCACGGAGAAATCGAGCCGCGTGCCGTCGTTCTTCATTTCGCCGGCCGTGGGCCTGGCCGCCCTCGGCGCCAAGGATGCCGCCGTGCAAGCTTACCTGGCCAAAATCAATAGCACGAAGCAACCGGTAAAATCGGCCTTCAAGCTCGTGCCCATGCAGATTAAGGCCGAGCGCAAGCACACGCCCGTGGAAACGGAAAACGTGCTGGGTTTCATTGAGGGCACCGACAAGAAGGAAGACATCATCGTGATTTCGGCGCACCACGACCACCTGGGCATTCAGGACGGCAAGGTGTTCAACGGCGCCGACGACGACGGCTCGGGCACGTCGGGCATCGTGACCATTGCCGAGGCCTTCGCCAAGGCCAAGGCCGAAGGCCACGGCCCGCGCCGCAGCCTGCTGTTCCTGAGCGTGACGGGGGAAGAAAAAGGCCTGTTTGGCTCGGAATACTACTCGAAGCACCCCATTTTCCCGCTGGCCCAGACGGAGGCCGACCTGAACGTGGACATGATTGGGCGCACTGACGTGGAGCACGAAGGCAAGCCGGACTACGTGTACGTCATCGGCTCCGACAAGCTGGCCTCGGAGCTGAAGGTGATTCAGGAGGAGCAGAACAAGAAGTACACCCAGCTCGACCTGGACTACCGCTTCGACGACCCCGCCGACCCGAACCGCTTCTACTACCGTTCGGACCACTACAACTTTGCCGTGAACAAGGTCCCGGTGGCCTTCTTTTTCAACGGCGTGCACGCCGACTACCACAAGGAAACCGACGAAATCAGCAAGATTGAGTTTCCGAAGATGGAGAAGCGCGCCAAGCTGGTGTTCCACCTGGCTTGGGAGCTGGCCAACCGCGACGGCCGCATCGTCGTGGACTCGAACAAGCCGTAATTCGGTTTTCTGAACCACTGATTGTAGAACGTCCTGCTTCGACTGTACGCAGTTGGAGCAGGACGTTCTGCTACTTTTAGGGCGCGTGTTCCCCCGTATGAAACAACTGCTACTGTGCGGCCTTGTGGCCCTGATTTCCTGCTTGCCCGCCACCGCGCAGCAGGCGCCCGCCAAGATTAAAATCAAAACCAAGGGCGGAGCCCCTCCCCCGCCGGCTGCGCCCGCCGCCCCGGACTGGGCCCGCACCTATGCCGCCACCATCCGGCCCGAGGAGCTGCGCGAAAACCTGACGGTGGTGGCGTCGGACGCCTTTCAGGGGCGCGAGGCGGGGCAGCCCGGGCAGAAGATGGCCGCCGAGTTTCTGGTGAAGCAATTTGCCGCGCTGGGCTTGCAAGGCCCCGTGCAGGGTGGCGACAGCCCGTATCTGCAGCACTTCCCGCTGCTGCGCGGCACGCCGGCCCCGGGCGGCTACGTGCAGGTGGGCGGCCAGCGCTACGAGTGGCTGAACGATTTTTTCAGCTACGGGCCCATGCCTTCGCCGTTCCTGGCGCCCACGGTGGGGCAGCCGGTGTTTGTGGGCTTTGGAGTGGAGCAGGGCACTTACAACGACTACGCCGGCCTCGACGTGCAGGGCAAGGACGTGGTGGCCCTGATGGGCGAGCCGCAGGACGACCGGGGCCGCAAGCTGCTGAAGCCGCGCGGCCGCGCGGCCGATTACTGGGACTCGGGCCTGCGCAAGGCGGCGCTGGCCAAGGCCCACGGGGCGCGCAGCATTTTTCTGGTCACGTTTGCGCCCTCGGCCGCGTTTCGGAAGGAAGGCCAGCAGTTTGGTTCGGCGTTGCGCGAGCCCGCGTTTTCGCTGCCCGACCCGGGGCCGGCCATCATCGACACGGTGAGCGAGAGCATTCCGCCGGGCATTGGCGTGTTCCTGACCTCGCAGGAGTTGGGCCTGCGGCTGGCCGGCGCCACCATGCCCGAGGTGCTGGGCTACGTGCGGGCCCTGGGCCAGGCCGGCGGCCCGGTGCGGGCCGCTTTCCAGCCGCCTACGGCCACGTTTTATCTGCCGCAGGCCCAGCAGCAGCTCACCACCGAGAACGTGCTGGGCTTTCTGGAAGGCACGGATAAAAAGGAAGAAGTGCTGGTGATTTCGGCCCACTACGACCACCTGGGGGTGAAGCACGACACCATTTACAACGGCGCCGACGACGACGGCTCGGGCACGGTGGCGGTGCTGCAGCTGGCCAAAGCCTTTGCCCAGGCCCAGCGCGAAGGCCACGGGCCGCGGCGCAGCATTCTGTTTGTGGCGATGACGGCCGAGGAAGAAGGGCTTTTTGGCTCCGAATACTACACGGCGCACCCGGTGCTGCCGCTGGCCCAGACCATTGCCGATTTGAACATCGACATGGTGGGCCGCTCCGACCGCAAGCACGGCCCGAAGCGGCATTTTGTGTGCGTGGTGGGGTCCGATAAGCTGTCGTCGGACCTGCACCGCATCAACGAGGCGGCCAACCGCGACTACACGCACCTGGAGCTGGACTACCGCTTCAACGTGCCCAACGAGCCGGAGCACATCTACTACCGCTCCGACCACTACAATTTTGCGCGGCGCGGCATCCCGGTCATTTTTTACACCACCGGCGAGCACGCCGACTACCACAAGGCCACCGACGACGTGGACAAAATCGAATTCGATAAATTAGCGGAGCGCGCCCAGCTGGTGTTCTACACCGCCTGGGAGCTGGCAAACCGCGAGCAGCGCATTGTGGTTGATTCCAACAAGCCATGACCAACGCCACCAACGCCAAAGCCGACCAGTTCCAGCTCGACGCCGAGGCCAAAGCCTTCGACCGCGAGCACCGCCGCAAAATCCGGTTCAACATCGGCAAGTACGACGCGGCCGTGAGCGCCGGCCTCAAGCTCTACGACCAGCACGAGCTGGCCCGCGACCGCGGCGCCTACCTCAAAGCCACCGTGCTGGAGAAGCTGGACGAGTACCTGCTGCAGTTCGAAGCCGCCTTCACGGCCCGCGGCGGGCGGGTGATTTGGGCGCGCGACGCGGCCGAAGCCTTGGCCGAAATCGGCAAGCTGACGGCGGCGCGCAACACCAAAACGGTGGTGAAGGCCAAGAGCATGACCACCGAAGAAATCCACCTCAACAAGTACTTGGCCACCCGGGGCATTGAGTCGGTGGAGACGGACCTGGGCGAATACATCGTGCAGCTCAACGGCGAGCGGCCCTACCACATTGTGACGCCGGCCATGCACCTGAGCAAGGCCGACATCGCCGACATTTTTGTGAAGCACCTGGGCATTGCCCACACCGACGACGCCCAGCAGCTGGTGCTCACGGCCCGGCACCTGCTGCGCCACAAGTACACCAGCGCCGAAGTGGGCGTGACCGGCGGCAACTTCCTCATTGCCAAAGAGGGCGCCATTGCCGTGACCGAGAACGAAGGCAACGCCCGCCTGTCGGCCACTTTTCCGAAGCTGCACATTGCGGTGGTGGGCATCGAAAAGGTCATTCCGCAGCTGACGGATTTGGACTTGTTCTGGCCCTTGCTCAGCACCAGCGGCACGGGGCAGCAGGTGACGGTGTACAACACGGTGTACTTCGGCCCGCGCCAGCCCGATGAGGTGGACGGACCCGAGGAAATGGTGGTCATCCTGCTCGACAACGGCCGCACCAACCTGCTGGCCCAGCCCGACAAGCGCGCCGCGCTGCGCTGCATTCGCTGTGGCGCCTGCCTCAACGTGTGCCCCGTGTACAAAAACATCGGCGGCCACACCTACGAAACCACGTATTCCGGTCCCATCGGCTCGGTCATCAGCCCGCACCTGAGCGGCCTGCCCGAGCACAAGCACCTGAGCTACGCCAGCAGCCTCTGCGGCGCCTGCACCACAGTGTGCCCGGTACGCATTCCATTGCACAACTTACTCTTGCTCAACCGCAAGCAGAGCGTGGAAGAAGGCTACGCGCCGACTGAGGAGAAAGTCGCTATTGGCCTCTGGAAGTGGAGCATGCAGCACCGCTGGGCGTTGGATGTGCTGCCGGCCAAAATAAAGGACTGGAGCCTGGGCCGCCTGCTGGGCCAGGTGGGCTGGAGCAAGCGCCGCGCGGCGCTGGCCATTGCGCCGCAGTCGTTCCGGGAGCTGTGGCGGGCCCGGCAATAGGCTGGGTGGGATAAGTGAAACTTATTTCACTTTTATAACTTTCAATTATTAAATTCAGGATTAAATTGAATTTTTCAATCTAAGTCTGAATTATATTTCATACATTCGTTGATAACAAATTTTCTTTTGGTTATAGTATTATGTCAGTTGAAGAGCTAGGCAATTCCCTTGCTGCCCGTCGGGCTGAATTGGGTATTACGCAACAACGGGTAGCCGACTTGGGCGGTATTTCGGCCCGCCAACTGATAGACTGGGAAAACGGGCGCGGCAACCCCGGATTTAAACAACTGGGCGCGGTGCTGGCTGTGTTGGGCCTGCAACTAACGATAATCAAGCCTCATCAACTGTGAAGACGCAACGGGCAGAAGTACTGGACAATGGCCGACGTGTGGGTGTGCTGTCGCGCGACGAGCGGGCGTACCGGTTTCGGTACGACGATGCCTATCTGGCCACCGCCGGGCCGCCCATTAGCCTGAGCCTGCCCACCACCCGCCAGGAATACGTGTCCAACTATCTGTTTCCTTTTTTCTCGGGATTGCTGGCTGAGGGCACAAACAAGTCCATGCAAATCAGATTGTTGCACCTTGAAGAAGGTGATGAGTTCACCCGGCTGCTGGAAACGGCGGAGTCGCAAACCATTGGTGCCATTACGGTGCGCAAACTCCCCGACTGATGACCACCTGCCTCGGCTGCTACAAGAAGCTGCCCAACAACCAGTTGCGGTTTTGCGGCAAATGCGCATCCCTGCTCTTCGAGGGCCGAACGGTGGCACCGCAGCTGGCTTTTTTGCTGAGCGACCTGCCCCAGGAATACCAGACCCTGCTGATTGAGGCCATCAAACGCACATCGATTTCCGGCGTGCAATTTAAAGCCTCTATGCGCTTGGTGGGCAACGTACTGGAGCTTAGCAAGGAAACTGGCGAACTGGAATACATCCTGAAGCCCCCACCGCGTAGCCTCGACCTCAGGAATGCCGAAGCGGTACCGGCCAATGAGCACCTGACCATGCAATTGGCACGGCAGGTATTCAAGCTCAACGTGGCCCCCTGCGCACTGCTGCGTTTTGCAGATGGCGCGCCGAGCGCCTATCTGACGCGGCGCTTCGACGTGACGCCGCTGGGACGCCGGCACCAGGAAGATTTCGCCCAGATTGGCCAGTTCAGCCGCGCCACGCACGGCCCCAACTACAAGTACGATGCGGCCAGCTACGAATACGTAGGCGAGCTTATCAGGCGGTACGTGGCGGCGGCTCCGCTGGCGTTGGACGAGTTTTTCCGGGTGATTCTTTTCAACTACCTCGTGGGCAATGGCGATGCCCACCTCAAGAATTTTTCGCTTTACCGCCTCATCGAGCGGGAAGAATACGTGTTGACGCCGGCTTACGACCTGCTCAATACTGCCCTGCACGTGGATGGCGAAAACGGCCTGGCCATGCCGCTGTTTAAAGACGACTACGAAACCCCCAGCTTCGCCGCCAATGCCTACCTGGCCTACGACGACTTTGCCGAGTTCGGGCGGCGCTTGGGATTGCCCGCACGCCGGGTGCAGAAGCTGCTGGCCGACATCGTCGGGCACGATACGGCCATTCAAGCCCTGCTCGACCGCTCCTGCCTGCCGGTCGGCCTGCGCGAGCGGTACGCAGCCGTGGTGGCTAGCCGTCGGCAGCGCTTAGAATATTCGTTCTCAAAGGAGTCTCGGCCTTAAGGCCGAATTTTGCGTTTGATGACGTTATGGATTCTTTCTGGCTGCTGGCCCTGCGCATCATTACCGGCCTGGGCGGCGCGATGCTGGTTGTCACCACGTTATCGGCGGCCATTCGCTCGTTTGTGCTGCCCCGCAACGAGGTGGTGCGGCTGAACGTGTGGGTGTTCATGGGCATCCGGGTGCTATTCGACGTGGCCGCCCGGTTTGCCAATTCCTACGAGCGGCGCGACCGCATCATGGCGCATTATGCGCCGGTGGCGCTGGTGGCCCTGCCGGTGGCGTGGGAAGCCCTGGTGAGCGTGGGCTACACCGGCATGTACTGGGCCGTGGGCGAGGGCACTTGGCTGCACTGCTACCAACTGAGCGGCAGCTCTTTACTCACCCTGGGCACAATTGACGACTTCAGCGTCGGGGGCGGCATCCTCACCTACTCGGAGGCCACGCTGGGGCTGCTGCTGCTCACGCTGCTGCTTTCTTACCTGCCCACCATCTACCAGGCGTTTTCCCGGCGCGAGGTGACGGTGGCGCTACTGGAGCTGCGGGCCGGCACGCCGCCCACCGCCGCCTGCCTGCTGGGCTGGCTCAACCACGACGGCTCGGTGCAAAACGACGACGCGCAGTGGGTCGCCTGGGAGCAATGGTTTGTCGAGATTGAGGAAAGCCACACCTCGCTGCCCATTTTGTCGTTTTTTCGCTCGCCGCAGCCGGGCCGCTCCTGGGTGATGGCCGGCGGGCTGATTCTGGACGCCGCCGCCCTGCTCTTTGCCGCCGTCGACGGCCAGCGGCCCCGGCAGGCCGAGCTTACCTTCAAAGCCGGCTGCCTGGCCATGAACCGCGTGTACCGCTTTTTCGACGCCAAAGCCGGGGCCGAGCCCAGCGCCCTGCTGCCCGACGACGGCGGCGAAACGTCTGGCCGCACCGCGTTCAACGAGGCCTGCGAAGAGCTGGCCACCCACGGCCTGCAGCTTTGCCACGACCGTGATGCGGCCTGGAAACACTACCGCGAGCTGCGCAGCCGCTACGCCCCGGCCGTGGATTTCCTGACGCGCCTCACCATGGCGCCCACCCGGCAGGGGAAGGTTTAGCCCGCCGCATTGGCTGGCTTCGCCGACATTTTTTGCAGCCCTTGGCCGGCTAAGTAGCCCGCCAGGAAAAGGGAGTGCGACCGCCTCGGAGCAGCGCGGCCCACCGAAAAGGGCTGGCCACGGCCCGGCAGGCCGTGCGTTGCGGCCAAGGCTGCTTTGCGGCCACAACGAGCCAAGCCCGCGAGCGTGGGCAAAGGTTTGCACACCTTGTTGCATTACAGGCCTCAATGTAAGACCTTTGGACTTTGCCCAGCCTTGCCTGCTGCAAAAACCAGATTACAAGCTCCTTTCGGGCAGCTTGGCCACTCCTTTTCCTCCCACCCACTCCCTACGGCATGCTACATTCTTTACTCTCCATCTCGCGGACAGTTGTGCGGCGCATTGCGCAACGAATGCCCGTGCTGGCCTGGGCCGTGCTGGCCGGGGCCACCGGCAGCCAAACGGCATGGGCGCAGCAAACAGGCATTTTCCAGACCACCGTGCGCATCGACGGCTTTGACCGCGCCGGCAACCTCAACGCGGGCAACACCACGCCCTACGAAGGCGCCACGCTGGGCGCGGGCGGCTACTCCCCCGGCAACGCGTCGCTCGTTCTCGATGGGGCGGAGGTTCGCACTTTTAAAAACAACGGCGGCAACGTGACCGCCGCCACGCTGTTTTACCGCGTGTATTTGCTGGGCAGCACCTCCCGCGGCAGCGCCAGCCCGGCGTACACCGCCGTGAACCTGCCGTTTGGCGCCAACCTGAGCTCGTGCGACAACAACGGCTGCGACCAGCGCTGGACCCTCACCGGGGCCAACATCAACCTGACGGCGGGCCTCACCACGCGCGGCACCTACGTGGTGGAAGTGTACTGGCGGGCCTCCACGAACCTGGGCGACCGGTTCGACAGCAACGGCGGCAGCAACTTCGTGGCCACGTTCGGCTTTGCCGGCAGCCCGCTCTGCGGCACCTACACGCTGAACAACAGCCTGGCGGCCAGCGCCGACAACTTCACCTCGTTTGCCACGGCGTTCAATTCCTTGAACACGGCCGGCGTGAGCTGCGCCGCCACGTTCAACGTGCGCGACAACCTCACCTACCCCGAAAGCAACGTGCAGCTGAACGCCGTGGCCGGCGCGGGCGCCACCGCCCGCGTCACGTTTCAGCGCGACAACTCGACGGCCAGCGGCGCCAACGTGCGCCCCGTGGTGAAGCCGGCCGCTAACGCAGGCGGCGGCGCGCAGGATGCCATCATTAAGCTCAGCGGGGCCGACTTCATCACCTTCGACGGCATCGACGTGAGCGACGCTAATAGCACGGCCGGCACCAACACCCAAAAAATGGAGTACGGCTACGCCTTGTTTCGGCCCTCGGCCACCGACGGCTGCCAAAACAACGTCATCCGCAACTGCGCCGTGACGCTGAACAAGACCAACAGCGGCACCATCGGCATCTACAGTGCCAACGCCAACATCAGCGGCGTGGCCCAAGTGACCAGCGACGTGGCGGGCGCCAACTCGGGCAATGAATTTGATGGCAACACCATCACCAATGCCTGTTTGGGCATCTCGCTCCTGGGCCGGGCTACGGCCGGGGCTTTTCCGGACCTGAACAACAAAGTGGGCTCGACGCTGGGCAATGCCTTTTCTGACATCAGCGGCACCACCGCGGCCACCGTGTTCGGCATCAAGGCCGATTACCAGAGCGGCTTGCGCATTGAAAACAACGTCATCAGCACTCCCAACGGCAACAGCTCGGCCCCCGTCCGGGGCATTGCCACGGGCTTCACATCGTCCGCGGGCATGCTGGGCACGTTGCTGATATCCGGCAATACCGTGTCCATCACTTCGGCCTCGACGGGCAGCGTCGTCGGCATTTTGCAGAATGCGGGCGGCGCCGTTGGCAACGTCAGCATCACTAACAACCGCGTGCAAAACTCCGTGCTGACCGGTGCTACGGGCGCCGTCAGCTGGCTTGTGGACGCCAGCTCCAACGGCACCACCCCGCAAACGGTGGCCATCACCGGCAACTTCATTACCAACAACAGCTCGGTCACCACCGATGAGGTGAACCACATTTTGCGCAGTGGCGTCAACTCCGCGGCCACCACCATTTCGGCAAACCAGGTTACGAACAACGTCAGCGGCGACGCGAGTGCGGTCAACTACATTGCGGACCGCACCAACAACGCGGCGACGACGGTCGTCATCAGCGGCAACCAGGTGTCGAATAACAGCGCGGCTTCGTTTGGCAACGTTATCGGCATCAGTCGGGCAAGCGTTGGGGCAACCGCCGCCTCTGCGTCCACGTCCATTTCGTCGAACCAGGTCACCAACAACACCAAAAGCGGCAACGGGGCATTTTATGGCATTTACGTGGCCAATGCGGCCGCCGGCGCTACGCCCATCACCCTGAGCAGCAACACCGTGAGCGGCAACCAAGCCACCGGCGCCATCGGCCGGCTGGTGGGCGCAGCGGTGAACACCGGCACCCTCACGTTCAGCTCCAATACCATCACCAACAACGCCGTTCCCAACGCCACCGGCACCGGCTCCTCCAGTTCCCTGGTGGCCGGCTACAGCCAGGAAGCCAGCGGCGCGGTCCCGTCCGAAACGCTGACTGACAACGTGATTACGGGCCTGAGCATCGGGGGCACCGGCACGACGGCGGAACACAACGTGTGGGGTATCTACATTGGCGGCGGCTCGGCGGGCACGGCGCAAAGCATCCTGCGCAACGTGGTGGGCGGCCTCAGCATCGGGGGCAGCGGGAGTGGCAACGTGGTGGGCATCTACCTGTCGGCCGTGAACACCACCTCCGGCAGCAGCAGCGTTGCCCGCAACAAACTTTACGACCTGAGCGCGACGGGCGCGGCCGGCAAGGTCACCGGCATTTACCAGCTCTTTGGGGGCACCGTCACGTATGCCAACAACCTGCTCGGCGACTTCCGCACCCCGGCCGGCGCCGGCCGAAACGCCGTGACCGGCCTGAATCTGACGGGCGGCGCGGCCGCCAACGTGTACTTCACCACCGTGTACCTGAATGCCAGCAGCACCGCGGCCAACTTCGGCACGTCGGGCATTGTGCTGGGCGCCACCGCGCCGCTCGTGAACCTGCGCAACAACGTGGTGGCCAACCTCTCGACTCCGAACGGCACCTTCGTGACCGCCGCCCTGCGCCGCGACGACGTGAACGCCACCAACAGCAACTTTGCCAGCACCACCAACAACAACCTATACTGGGCCGGCCCGCCGTCGCCCACCAGCGTGCTGTTCACCGACGGCACCGTGACGGCCCAGGACCTGCCGGCCTACAAGCTGCTGCTGGCCCCCAAAGAAGCTGACTCCTTCACCGAGAACCCGCCCTTTATCAGCACCGATGGCACGACGGCCAACTTCTTACACATCAAGCTCAACTACGGCACCCAGATTGAAAGCGGCGGCCAGCCCATTGCCGGCATCACCGACGACTTCGACGGCGATGTGCGCAATGCCACCCGGCCCGACCTGGGCGCCGACGAAGGCGCTTTCCGCCTGGGGCCGCCCCTGCCCGTGGAACTTAGCGCCTTCGAAGCCCGCCGCCAAGGCGATGACGCGGCCCTGGCCTGGGCCACGGCCAGCGAAAAAAACAACCGCGGTTTTGAGGTGCAAGTGAGCACCAACGGCCACACGTTCCGCCCGCTGGCTTTCGTGGCCGGGGCGGGCAGCAGCACGGCCCCCCGCCGCTACGATTACCTCGACCGCGAAGTTGGCAAAGCCGGCCGGCGCTACTACCGCCTGCGCCAGCTCGACCTCGACGGCACCGCCAGCTTCTCGCCGGTGCGGACGCTGGATTTCGGCTCGGCTTCTTTCGTGGACGCGCTGCAAGCCGCGCCCCAGCCCTTCGACCACGAGCTTTTCCTGACCGTGCACTCGCTTCAGGCCGAGGCCGGGGTGTTGTTCACCCTCACCGACGCCACCGGGCGCCAGGCGCTGACGCGGCAGCTGGACGTGCCGGCCGGCACCAGCCAACTTCCCCTGCGCGACCTGAGCGCCGTGCCGTCGGGCCTGTACCTGCTCCAGGCCACGCTGGCCGGGCAGCCGCTGCGCCTAAAAGTCATCAAGCGCTAGCACGGTTCTGCACGTTGAGTGCGCCCTCCTGAAAAGCCTCCGACTCAGAATCGGGGGCTTTTTTTTGGAGCAATCGGATAAAGCTTTATTTCAGCGCATAAACACCTTGAAATAATGACTAATTTACGCCGCAGTTCTTTTCAGAAAGGCGCATATTCACATTTTTTCATTTCCTTTTTTTCTTTTTCACCCCCTTTTCCCCACCTATTTCCAACCCTTTATGCACACACCCTTACTTGCTAACCGGCTGAGCCGGTGGCTGGTCGTGGCGCTGCTGACCTTGTTCAGTAGTTCGGCGGCCTGGGCCCAAAGCACGGCCAATTACGCCTTCGCCACCAGCAGCAATGGCTCGCTGGTGGACATGTCGGCGGGCACCACCGATGCCCTGGCGACCGGCACTTATCGCGACAGCGACGCGTCGACGGTGCAGCCCATTGGCTTCACGTTCGTCTTCATGGGCACGCCCTACACGCAGTTCAGCACGAACTCCAACGGGCAGGTGCGACTGGGCGCGACGGCTATTTCGGGCACCACGGCCTCGCCCGCTTCCGGCGCCGCCATCTTGGCGCCAATAGGCGGCGACAACGCTGTGCTGGCCGCGGGCAAAGTGCACTACAAGGTGCTCCCGGGCGCCAACCAGACCTTGGTGATTGAATTCAACGGCTTGCGCATTCCGTTTGGGTCCACGGGCACAGGCAGCGTGATGCAGGTCTTGCTGGAAGAGAACACCGGCAAAATTGAATACCGCTACGGCTCGGTTTACAACAACAGCACGAGCGTAACTCGCTCGCTCTTCATTTCGGCGGGCACCAGCGCCGGGCAGATTGGCGTGGTGAAAACCTACAACGCGACGCCGACCTACGACGCGACCGTGACGACGGCCACCACCACCTCGCTGGCCGACAACGCCCCCGTTGGGGTGCTCAGCTCGACGGCCGATGGCGCCCGCACGGTGTTTACGTTCACGCCCACCGCCACCCCGGCCGCGCCCACCGTGGCCTTGACGGCTGTGACGCAAACCACCCTCACCGTCAGCATCACCGACAATTCGACCAACGAATACAGCTTCTCGGTACTGCGCTCCACCGACAACATCACGTTCACGTCGGTGGGCTCGGTCACGTCGTCGTCGTCGTCGGGCACCGGCAGCACGGTGACGCTGGCTCAGTCGGGCCTCGCGGCCAACACCACGTATTACTACAAAGTGGCCGCCAACGCGGAAGGCATCCAGTCTTTTGCGCCCACGGCCACCGTCACCACGCTCGCCGCGGTGCCCATTTGCGGCACCAAGACCGTGGGCCCCGGCGCCGATTATGCTTCGCTGACCGCCGCTTTCACGGCCATCACCAACAACGGCCTGTGCGGCCCGCTGGTACTGGAACTGCAAGCGGCGTACGTGAGCACCACCGAAACTTTCCCGCTGGTGTATAGCTACGCCGGCGCCACGGCCACCAACACCATCACGGTGCGCCCGGCTGCGGGCGCCAACAACCTCAGCATCACGGGCACTACGGCCGCGGCCGTGTTCAACATCGTGGGCGGCAAGTACCTCATTATCGACGGTCGCCCCGGCGGCTCGGGCACCACGGTGAGCGGGGCCGCACAAGCTACTGACCTGACCATCAGCAGCACCAGCACGAGCGGCATTCCGCTGCAGTTCACCAGCGATGCCACGTTCAACACGGTGCAGCACGTGCAGATTAAAGGCGTGGGCACCAGCGACTCGGGCTCGCCCGACGTGAACTTCACCGGCACGGTGACCACCACCGGCAATAGCGACAACACGGTGCAGTACTGCAACATCGGCGACGGCGCTACCACGCCCGTGACGCTGATTTACGGCGGCAACGCCCTGAACGCCCGCAACAGCATCCTGAACAACAACCTGTTCAACAACTACGGCACGGGCAGCACCTACGGCATCTACCTGAACCAGTCGGGCGCCGGCTGGAACATCAGCGGCAACAGCTTCTACCAAACGGCCAGCCGCGTGAACGTGGCCGGCACGATGTACGGCATCTTCATCAACGCCAACAACGGGCACACGGTGTCGGGCAACTTCATCGGCGGCTCGGCTCCGGCCTTGGGCGGCACGCCGCTCACCGTCACCCTCACCGCCGCCAACGCCGCCGCGGCTTACCGCTTCATCGGCATCGGCCTGGCCACCACCACCGGCACGGCCACCAACGTGCAGGGCAACGCCATCGGCAACATCACCTGGGTGAGCAGCAGCGGCGCCACCACCGGCAACGGCATCTTGTCGGGCATCTACGTGAGCAGCGGCGACGTGAACATCGGCACCACCACGGGCAACACCGTTGGCGGGCCCACGGCTCCGATTTCGGTGAGCACCACCACCACCGGCGGCTACTCGTTCGGCATCTCGACGGCTTCGTCGGGCGCTGTCAACATCTCGGGCAACACCATCAGCAACCTCACCGGCGTGGGCGCCGTGGCGGTGGCCTCGAACGTGGCCGGCATTCTGGCCTCGACGGGCTCGCCGACCATCAGCCGCAACAAAATCTACAACCTGGCCGGCGGCAGCGCCGCCAGCGGCACGGCGGCAGTGCTGAGCACGGGCATCTGGCTGACGGGCGGCACCACCACCACGGTGACCAACAACCTGATTGGCGACCTGCGCGCCGCCACCTCCACCAGCCTGGTGGGCGTGACCGGCGTGCTCATCGGCGGCGGCACCACCCACAACCTGTACTATAACACCATCTACCTGAACGCCACCAGCACCGGCACCACCTTCGGCACGTCGGGCATCTACCTGAACTCGACCAGCGCCGTGCTCGACGCCCGCAACAACATTGTGGTGAACAAGAGCACGGCCGTGGGCACGGGCGGCTACACCGCCGCGCTGCGCCGCATCAGCGGCACAACGGGCACGGCCCCGGTCAACCTGGCCAGCACCGCCAACAACAACCTGTACTACGCGGGCACGCCTTCGGCCACGAACCTGATTTACGTGGAAGGCACCACCACGGCCACCAATGCCTCGCAAACCCTGGTGGCCTACAAAGCCCTGGTGGCTTCGCGCGAAAGCAATTCGGTGACGGAAGACGTGCCGTTTGCCAGCACCACGGGCACGGCGACTAACTTCTTGCACATCAGCACCACCACGCCCACGCAGGTGGAAGGCGGCGGGGCGCCCATCGCGGGCATCACCACCGACTTCGACGGCGAAACTCGCAGCACAACCACGCCCGACCTGGGCGCCGACGAAGGCACCTTCACGCCGCAGGACCTGAGCGGCCCGACCATTACCTACACCGCCCTGGGCAGCACGCCCAGCACGGCCAACCGCACGCTGGTGGTGACCATCAGCGACCCCAGCGGCATTGCCACGGGCACCAACGCTCCGCGCTTGTACTACCGCAAAGGCACCACGGGCGCCTACGTGTTCGTGAACGCCACCAGCGTGAGCGGCAGCAGCTACACCTTCACGTTCGACTACACTCTGATTGGCGGCGTGGCCGGCTTCGACGTGGTGCAGTACTACGTGGCCGCGCAGGACGTGCCCGGCAACGCGTCGACCAGCCCGCTGGGCGGCTCGGGCGCTACGCCTCCCGGCACCACGGCCCCCACGGCTCCCAACCAGTTCCTGGTGCAGGGCGCCCTGGCCGGCCCCTACTACGTGGGCACGGGCACTTCGCCCGACCCCACCCGCACCTACGCCACGCTGACGGCCGCAGTGGCCGCCTACAACGCCAACACGCTGGGCGGCGCCGTGACGTTTGCCCTGCTCGACGCGGCCTACTCGACGGCCGAAACCTTCCCCATTACCCTGAACGCCAACCCGGACGCCAGCGCCACCAACACGCTGACGATTAAGCCGCTGGTGGCGGCCACGATTTCGGGCACCAACACCACCGCACTGGTGGTGCTGAACGGCGCCAACTACGTGACCCTGGACGGGGCCATCGGCACGGGCACCACGCAAGACCTGACGCTGGCCAACGCCGGTGCGGGCGGCGCCGTGGTGCAGGTGCGCAGCCTGGGCACGGCCCTGGGCGCCACCAACGTGACGCTGAAAAACCTGAACCTGACGGCTTCGTCGACCACCAGCGGCATCGGCATTGCCGCCGGGGGCGCCACGGCCGGCGCTTCGGGGGCTGACAACGACAACCTCGTGATTCAAAACAACCGCATCACGCAGGCCTACGTGGGCATCTACGTGGGTGGCTCGGCCACCACTTCGGCCGGCGGCACCGACGGCCTGGTGGTGAACAACAACGTGGTGGGCCCGGCTACGGCCGGCACCGCCAACATCGGCAACGCCGGCGTCTTCATCGCCAACGCGGTGTCGCCGGTGGTGAGCGGCAACACGGTGCAGAACGTGGTGGCGGCCACGGCTTCGGCCCTGACCTACGGCATGACCTTCAGCACCGGCGTGTCGGGCGCCACGGTGACGGGCAACACCATCAACGGGGTGACGGTGAACGCCGGCTCCTTCGATGCCGTGGGCCTGAACCTGGGCACCAACTTCCTCAACGGCGTGGTGGACCGCAACCGCGTGCTGAACGTGGCCTCGAACACGAGCACCTACGGCGGCCGCGGCATCGACCTGAACACCGGCTCGGCCACCAGCAACGTGCGTTTGAGCAACAACTTCGTGGCGGGCATCAACGGCGCCGGCTGGACCAGCTTCAGCAGCGACGCCATCGTGGGCATTCGCATCGGTGCCAGCTCTGCTACGGGCGGCGTGACGGTGGCCCACAACTCGGTGAACCTGACCGGCAACTACAACAACACGTCGAGCACGTCGGCTTACGTGTCGGCCGCGCTCTACGTGGCCTCTACTTCCACGGCCATGACCGTGGTGGACAACATTCTGGTGAACAGCCTGCTGCTGCCCACCAGCACCACCGCCAAGAGCTACGGCTTCTACAGCGCCGCCGCCAACACGGCCTACGCGAGCATCGACTACAACGACTACTTCGTGAGCGGCTCGCAGGGTGTGCTGGGCTACCTGGGCTCCGACAAAACCACGCTGGCCGACCTGCGCACGGCCACCGGCCAGGATACGCACTCGCTGAACGTGGACCCGCAGTTCAGCTCGGCCACCGACCTGCACACGTTCTCCGCGGCCTTGAACAACGCCGGCGTGCCGGTGAGCGGCGTCACGGTTGACATTGACGGCGACACCCGCAGCACCACCACGCCCGACATTGGCGCCGACGAGTACACGCCCGCGCCCATCGACGTGGCCGCCACTGCCCTGCTGGCTCCGGCCGCTACGGGCTGCTTCGGCGCGGCGCAGGCCGTGACGGTGACCATCACGAACAGCGCCACGGCCGTGCTCAACCTGGCCCTGAACCCCGTGACCGTGACGGTGGTGGTGACCCCGCCGGGCGGCACCGCCCAGACCTTTACCACGACCCTGAACACCGGCACGCTGGCGGCCGGTGCCACGCAGAACGTGACCCTGCCGGGCACGCTGAACATGACGGCGGCCGGCGTTTACTCGTTCGCCATCACGACGACGACCACCGGCGACGGCAACCCGGCCAACAACAGCCTCACGGCCACCCGCACCACGGTGGCGCCGCTGCCGCTGCCCTACGCCGAGAACTTCAACGCCAGCACCAACCTGCCCGCGGGCTACACCGTGGACACCGGCAACGCGACCTACGATTTCAAAGTGCTGGCCAACCATGGCACCAGCGGCAGCAATGCCCTGTCGGCCGACGTGTACGGCACCAACCCCAGCTCGTTTGCCATTCTGCCCAAGCTGGGCAACACCACGACGGCCACCAACCAGCTGTCGTTTGATGCCCGCTTCGTGGACTTCAGCGGCTACCCCGCCACCGGCACCACGCTGGCGGCCGGCGACACGCTGAAAGTGCTGCTCTCGACGGACTGCGGCCTGACTTACCAGAAAGTGTTTGCCATCAACGCAAGCAACTACAACGGCAACGGCACCGCCAACAACAACTTCTACACCTACACCGTGCCCCTGACGGGCGTGGGCGTGGGCCAGTCCGTGCAACTGCAGTTTGTGGCCCTACGCGGCAACGGCGACTACTACGTCGACATCGACAACATCAGTGTGCGCAGCCTGTCGCCCATCGACCTGGCACCCGTTGCGCTCGTGACGCCGACCGCCACCCAAGGCTGCTACGGCACGGCCGAAACCGTGACCGTGCAGGTAAGCAACCAAGGCACTACGGCGCTGGACTTCGCCGCCAACCCGGCCACCGTGACGGCCGTGGTGACCACCCCCGGCGGTCCTCAAACCCTGACGGGCACCCTTTCGACGGGCACGCTGGCCGCCGGCGCGGCGCAAACGGTGACCCTTGCTCCTGCCCTGAACATGTCGGCCGTGGGCAGCTATTCGTTCGCCATCACCGCCACGGTGACCGGCGACCAGAATACTGCCAACGACGCGCTGGCGGCCGTGACGCGCACGGTGGCCGCCCCGGTGGCGGGCACCGTGTCGCCGGCTTCGAGCAACCTCTGCGTGAGCGGCACTACTGCCCTCACCCTGACCGGCGCCGCCAACGGCACCATTCAGTGGCAGCAGTCGACCGACAACACGACCTTCACCGACGTGAGCGGCGCTACGGCGGCCACCTTCACCACGCCGGTGCTGACCCAGACGACCTACTACCGCGCGCAGGTGCGCTGCGCGGCCCAACCCGCCGCCACCTCGAACGTAGCCACCATCACGGTGACCAACCCGGTGATTGCCACCACCAACACGCCGCTGACCATCTGCTCGGGCGCTACCGCCACCCTGACGGCCACGGCCACGACCGGCAACTCGGTGCGCTTCTTCAGCACCGCCACGGGCGGCACGGCCCTGACCACCACCACGGCGGGCAGCTACACCACGCCGGCCCTCACCGCTTCGACGACGTATTATGCCGAAGCCTACACGGGCGGCACGGCTTCGGTGGGCGCGCTCACCAACGCCATTGGCACGGGTTCGCAAAGCTCCGCGGCGCAGTACATGGTGTTCAGCGTGACGCAACCCACCGTCCTCACCGGCGTGTACATGTACCCCGGCGCCGCCGGTAACCTCGTGGTAGAATACCGCAGCAGCACGGGCACCGTGCTTCAGACCGCCACCGTAGCCGTAACCGCGGCGCAGGTGGGCACGAAGACCTACATTCCGCTGGGCTTCAACCTGGTGGTAGGCACGGCCCAACGCCTAGGCCTCGGTACTGGCACCGTGACGGCTTACCGCAACGACTCGGGCGCTACCTACCCCTACAACGGCGGTGGCGTGAGCATCACGGGTAACTCTTTCGACCCGGCTTACTACTATTGGTTCTACGACTGGGTGGTGAGCAGCGAGTGCGTGGCTGCCACGCGCACGCCCATTCAGGTGAACGTAACGGCGCCGGCTACGGCCAGCTTCCCGGCCGCCACGGCCACTACCTGCGCCGCTTCGGCTTACACGCTGGCCGGCACGGTGGGCGGCTCGGCTACCACGGGCACCTACACCAGCAGCGGCACGGGCACGTTCGCGCCCAACGCCACCACGCTGGGCGCTACCTACACGCCCTCGGCTGCCGACATTGCCGCCGGCACCGTGACCATCACGCTCACCTCGAACGCGGTGGGCACCTGCTCGCCGGGCACGGCTACGCTCACGCTGGCCATCAGCCCCGCACAGGTGGCCACGTTCAGCTACGCCACGGCCACGGGTTGCGTGGGCTCGACTGGCACCGTAGCGCCCACGCTGGGCACCGGCGCCACGGCCGGCACGTTCTCGTCGACGGCGGGCCTGACGCTTAACGCCACCACGGGCGTTATCACCCTGGCTACCTCCACGGCCGGCACCTACACCGTGACCAACACGGTGGCGGCCACGGCTTCGTGCCCGGCCGTTACGGCCACCACAACGTTCACGGTGAACCCGCGGCCGGCCACGCCGACCATCACGGCCACGTACAACGGCACGACGACCACGCTCACCTCGAGCGCGGCCACGGGCAACCAGTGGTACCTGACCGTTGGCACGACCACCACGGCCGTCGCCGGCGCCACGGGCCAGACGTTGGTGCTCACCGGCACCCCGGCCCAGCTCGGCGCCTACACCGTGACCACCACCAACGCCAACGGCTGCGTCTCGCTGCCCTCCGCCGCCCTGGTGGTTACCGGCACCAAGAACAGCATCGCCGGCGCCAGCCTGAAGCTTTACCCCAACCCCACGCCCAACGGCGAGGTGACGCTGGAGCTGACGGGCTTCCGCTCGGCTACCCAGCTGACGGTGCTTGACCCGCTGGGCCGCGTGATTCTGACCGAAGTGCTGCCCGCCAACGCCGGCACCGCCACCCATCCCCTCAACCTGAAGGGCATGGCTTCCGGCGTGTACCTGCTCCGCCTCAGCAACACCGACGGCGTGGAAACCCGCCGCCTGGTGAAGGAATAATCTTCGGATTAGGCGCATTGAAAAGCCCCGCTGGCAAGCTGCCAGCGGGGCTTTTTTGTGGGAAATGGTGAAGCGCCGTCGCGGTGAGCGACGCTTATTGGTCGGGGTCGTCGGGCAGGATGTTGACGTCCTGCACCAAGACCATTTTCTCAATTTCCTTGCCGCGGGTGGTGGCGGCCAAGCCGCCAAGGGCGGTTTCCTTGTAGCGGGTTTCCATGGCCTGGCCCACTTCGCCAAGGGCGGCCACGCACTGGTCGACGGGAATAACCGGGTCGATGCCGGCAATGGCAATCTGTGCCGAGGAAAAGGCAATGGCGGCGGCCGAGGCGTTGCGCACCACGCAGGGCACTTCCACCAGGCCGGCCACGGGGTCGCACACCAGCCCCAGCATGCACTGAATGGTGACGGCCACGGCGGCAAACACCTGCTCCACGGGCCCGCCCAGGCAGTACACGATGGCGCCGCTGCCCATGGCCGCGGCCGAGCCGGTTTCGGCTTGGCAGCCGCCCACGGCCCCGGCCAGC
This sequence comes from Hymenobacter armeniacus, assembly GCF_014699055.1. Classification (GTDB taxonomy): domain Bacteria; phylum Bacteroidota; class Bacteroidia; order Cytophagales; family Hymenobacteraceae; genus Hymenobacter; species Hymenobacter armeniacus. The sequence goes on along the minus strand of NZ_JACXAC010000005.1, from coordinate 446,201 downwards.
GAGGCGTTCTGCTCGATGATGAGGGCAATGCCGGCGGCCACCAGCAGGCCCTCCAGTATCTGGCGGTCGGAGAGCTTGTGCAGGTCTTGCAGCGTGACCAGCACGCCGGGCAAGATGCCCGAGGCGCCGGCGGTGGGCGCGGCCACCACGCGCCCCATGCACGAGTTCACTTCTTTGGCGCCCAAGGCACGGGTGATGAGCTGTTTGAATTCGGGCGAGAGGACCGTGACGGGCGAGGCGGCAATTTTCTTGGCGCCGTTGTTAATCATGCCCGAGCGCGAGGTCATGTCGCCGGTCAGGCCCTCGTGCACGGCGTCGCGCATCACGTCGTAGGCGAGCTGCAGGCCGGCCCAGATTTCGTCTTCGCTGCGGCCTTTCTGTTCGATTTCATAATCGAGCACGGGTTGGTAAAGCGGCTGGCCAGTGCGGGTACAATGGGCTTGCCAGGAGGCAAAATCGGTGAAGAGCAACGACATGGTGGGAATTGGAGGATGGGTAAAAACGGGGCAACGGACCGAAGCGGCGGCAAAGAGCACCAGCGAAACAAGCGCCGGAACCGGCTTCGTTCGCCGGCGGGCCATACCGGGGCGCAAAGGTGTACGTTTTCCGTTGGTTGGCTGGCCATTGGGTTTCCCCCGCAACCACAAAAGCCGCTTCCACATCAGGAAGCGGCTTTTGTGGTTGCGGGCAGCACCGGTTTATTCCAGCACGAGTTTCACCGTCTGGCTTTGGGTGCCAGTGCTGAGGCGTACCGCGTAGACCCCGGCGCCGCGCGGCAGGGCGGGCAACGCCAGCGTGTGTTCGCCAACGGACTGCGCACGCGCGGGCAACGTGAGCACGGCCCGGCCTAGGGCATCGAGCACCGTCACAGCCACCGGGGCGGCCGTGGGCAGCACGTAGTGAAGGGCTGCTGCCGTCGTTCCGCCGGTGGCAGGGTTGGGCACCACGGCCAATTGGGCCTGCAGGGCGCGCGAGGCCGTGGTGGCCAGCACGCGCTGGTAGGTGTAGAGGTAGCGGAAATCGTTGACGTAAGCGCCGCTCACGTACGGCTGGTACAGGTCGACGGTGAGGTTGCCGTCGGCGTCGTAGGTTTCCGTGCCGCGCGAGTAGGGCTGCCACACGCCCGGCGTGCTCCCGACGCGCTCCACCAGGTAACTGGCCAGCTGGTAAGCGGCTGGGGTGCCAATGGGCGTGGCAGTGTAGGTATTCGTCACGCGGAAGTCATCCACGTAGGCCCCGTTGGTGTAGCGCTGCTGCACATCGGTTTGGCGCAGGCCCGAGGCGTTGTAGGTGTACACGTTGCGCTGAAACGGGCTGAAAACCGTGCCGGAAAGGTCGGCCAGCTGAAACTCGTCCGTCGCCACTTGCCCGGCGGCGTTGTAGGTAAATAGCTCCTGGTCGTCGGCAAAATACGCCGAGCCGAAATACGACTCGTCCAGAATGCGCGTATTCTGCCCCAGTGCGTTGTAGGTGTAGGTACTGCGGCCATACGGGCGCCACACGCCATTCGACCGAATGCTTTGCAATTCCTGCAGCAGCCGGCCTTGCGTGTCGTACGTGTAGTTCAGGGCCAACAGGGCGGTGGTGTTCACCACGCCGTTCGTGAAGGCGAACGTGGAGTCCGACGTCATCTTGCCAGCCGCGTTGTACTGGTAATTTTCTTGCCGCAACGCGCGCAGGGCCGCCCCGCGGGTGGGCGCATTTTCGCGCAACTCGCGCTGAGGCAAATTCAGGGCCGTGAAGCGGGAATACGTGAAGCGCAGCGTATCAAGCCAGGCGTTGCTGCGGTACTGCTGCTTCACCGTTTGCACCAGCCGAAAGGCGGAGTTGGAAACCAGACGTTGGGCCGCTACGGGCGCCGCCCCGGTTGCGCCACGTTTGGCCGCCGGAGTTTGGGCCTGGGCCGGGGCAGTCGCAAAAGCCAAAGCAGACAGGGCCAGTATAAAATGTAGTTGTTGTTTCATACAAACCGTTTAGTGAAAATGAGCCGGCTCGGCTGCGTACGCAGCCGAGCCGGCTCAAATTTACAACTTGTTTGTAGTGGCAGATTTAACTCCGCCCTACTGCGCCGAGGCCGGTGCCTCCTGCACCAGCTTGATGCTGGCCGAGTTGATGCACAAACGCAGGCCGCTGGGCGCGGGCCCGTCGGGAAACACGTGGCCCTGGTGGGCGTCGCACACGTTGCAGAGCACTTCCACGCGCACCATGCCGTAGCTGGTGTCTTTTTTGTAGCGGATGGCGCTTTCGTCGACCGGCTGCGTGAACGACGGCCAGCCCGTGCCCGACTCGAACTTGGTGCGCGAGTCGTAGAGCGGGGTGCCGCAGCACACGCAGGCGTAGAGGCCGGCTTCGTGGGCCTCGCAATACTCGCCGGTGAAGGCGCGCTCGGTGCCGTGCTCGCGGGTGACGTGGAATTGCTCGGGCGTGAGCTGGGCGCGCCATTCGGCGGGCGTTTTCTCTACGCGGCGAGGCGAAGGAATGGGATTATTGGCAAGGCGGATGACGTCGTTCCAGGTTTGCATGAGGGGAGGTTGAGGGAAAATGGCAGGCTCAGAAAAGATAAACGCAGCCGTGGCCGGGAGGTTTGCGGCGCTGCAGGGTTAGACGGCGCGGCGGCATTTCCCTTACAGCCACTCGCGCAGCAGCGCCAGCCCGGCGGGCCAGGCGCCGTGCCCGCTGGCGGCGTTGATGTGGCCGGCGTCGCCGATGTCGACCAATTCGCTGCCCCAGGCTTCGGCAAATTGCCGGGCGCGGACGGGCGTCACCCATTCGTCGTTCTGGCTGAACACGATTTTGCTCGGGAAGGGCAGCCGGGCCAGCGGCATGGGCCCGAAGCCGGTGGTGGGAAACGCGGCATAGTGCGCAGTTTCGACGTCGCTGGGTGCCACCAGCAGCGCGCCCCGAACGCGGTGGCCGTAGCGCCCGGCCCAGTGCGCCACCGTCACGCAGCCCAGGCTGTGGGCCACCAGCACCACGCGGCGCAGGTCTTCGCCGGCCAGGGCCTGCTCCAGGGTGTCAACCCACTCGGAGCAGTCGGGCGCATCCCACTCGCGCTGCTCGATGCGGGTAAACTCGGGGTGGAAGCGCTGAAAATGGGTTTGCCAATGGTCGGGGCCGGAGTTGCCGAGGCCGGGCACGATGAAGACGCGGGCTGTTTCTTGCATGCGCAAAAGTAGCTTTTCCACCCGCCCGCTTCGCCATGAAAATCCTTTCCGCCGCCCAAACCCGCCAGCTCGACCACGCCACCCTGCAGGAACAAGGCATTACTTCCGTCGAGCTCATGGAGCGCACGGCGCAGGCGTTCACGGAGTGGTTCCTCGGGCAATTTGCTGCCGCCGCTGCCCGCGAAGTGCTGGTGCTGTGCGGCCCCGGCAACAACGGCGGCGACGGACTGGCCGTGGCCCGGCTGCTGCATGCGGCCCACTACGCGGTGCGCGTGGCCCTGCTTCCGGCCGATAAACAGTCGGCCGACTGGCAGCACAACCGCCAGCGCCTGCCCGCTGCCGTGCCCGTGAGCACCCTCGGGCCGCACGGCGCACTGGATGCGCCGGCCGAAGGCGTGGTCATCGACGCGCTGTTTGGCACCGGCCTGTCGCGGCCGCTGGCGGGCACGGCCGCCGCGGTGGTGCAGCAGCTCAATCAAGCCAACGCCCGCGTCGTGGCCATCGACCTCCCCAGCGGGCTTTTTGCCGACGCGACCCAGCCGGCCAATAGCGCCGTGGTGCACGCCCGGCACACCGTCAGCTTCGGCCTGCCCAAGCTGGCTTTCCTGCTGCCACAAAACGCGGCGTTCGTGGGCGAGTGGAAGGTGCTGGACATTGGCCTGAGCCCATCCTTTATTGCCGAAACGGCCACGCCCTGGCAGTATACCGACGTCGCTACCATGGCCGGCGCCTTACCCGCCCGCCCGAAATTCAGCCACAAAGGCACTTTCGGGCACGCGTTGCTGCTGGCGGGCAGCCGGGGCAAGATGGGCGCGGCCGTGCTGGCGGCGGGGGCCTGCTTGCGCGGCGGCGTGGGCCTGCTCACGGCGCACATCCCCGGCTGCGGCTACGACATCTTCCAAGTCAGCCAGCCCGAAGCCATGTGCCTGACCGATGCGCAGGCCGATTTCATCAGCGAATTGCCGGAGTTAAAACCCTACCAAGCCGTGGGCATTGGCCCGGGCCTGGGCCAGGCCGAGGCAGGCGTGGCCGTGCTGCGCCAGCTGCTGGAAGCAGCCAATAAGCCCGCCGAAAAGCGCCCCGCTTCCCTGCACCTCGTCATTGATGCCGACGCGCTCAACCTGCTGGGCCAGCACCGCGAGCTGCTGGCGCTGCTGCCCGAAAACGCCGTGCTCACCCCCCACCCCAAAGAGTTCGAGCGCCTCACCGGCCCAGCCCGCGACGACTACCACCGCCTGGACCTGCTGCGCGATTTTGCCCAGCGGCACCGCTGCCTGGTGCTGCTGAAGGGCGCCTACTCCTGCCTGGCCACGCCCACCGGCGAGCTGCACTTCAACAGCACCGGCAATGCGGGCATGGCCACGGGCGGCAGCGGCGACGTACTCACGGGCCTGATGCTCGCCTTGCGCGCCCACGCCCAGCTGTCGCCGTTTGCAGCGGCGCGGCTGGCCGTGTACGCCCACGGCCGGGCCGGCGACCTGGCCGCCGCCGAAACCGGGCAAGCGGGCCTGGTAGCCGGCGACATTGTGCGGTTTATCGGCCCGGCGCTGCAGGAGTTAGCACGGGGCTAGAACCCGGCTAGCTCAGGAAGTAGAGAATGGGGGGCACCAGCAGCACGCCGTCGGCCAGCAGGGCGAAAAAATAATCGTCGCGGCGCTCGTGCGCCAGCACAATGACGGTGGCGGCCAACAGCACGGTGAGCAGCAGGCCCAGCCGCGGCATGCCCCAGCCCAAGCCCAGCACCAAAGTAGCGGCCAAAAACGCCAACGCCACCAGCTTAGCCCCGCGCAGCCCCAGCAGCACTGGGAAGGTGTGCGTGCCCGCCGCCCGGTCGCGGCTCACGTCTCGAATGTCGAACACAATGGCCAGGGCCAGCACCAGGCAGAAACGCAGCGCCAGCAGCCCCGCTACGGCCGTCAGCGGGTGGTGCAGCAGCAGGGCCGGCAGCCCCACCGTGACCAGCGACCACACCCCGGCAATGAGAAACACTTTCAGCAGTGGCACTTCGCGCAGGGCCCGCCGCCGGCCGCGCCAGCGCAGCAGCGGCCACGAATACAGCAACGCCAGCGCCGCCAGCGGCAGCAGTTTGGGCAGGTAGCGCCACCAGCCATCGGCCAGAAAAAGCCCGCCCGCCACCAGCGCGGCGCCGGCCGCCATCAGGGCCAGCCCGCGGCGGTGGCGCTGCTGCCAGGCCTTGCGCCCGGAAGTGCCCGCCGGCTGCCGGTGCTTGAAGGGCAAGGCGGCGTCGAGGTTATAAACCAGCAGCGTGGCGGCAAACACCAGCAGCACCAGCCGGTAGCCGGCCGCGTCGAGGGGCGGCCACAGGTGCAGGGTATAGGCCGTCTGGGCCGCCGCCGCGCCCGACAGCCACACGCTGCTGTAGAGCACGGCGTCGAGCAGCCGGCGGGGCCAGGAGAAGCGCAGGGAAGGAGCAGGCGGCGTGGGCACGGCCGAAATTAGCGCCACGGCGCCACAGGGCGGTGCCGCTACTTGCCGGTTTCGGCGTAGGCGGCGTCCACGGGCTTGCTTTCGGGCGAGCCGTGCTGGCGCAGGAAGATGCTGAGGCCCACGATGCTCAGGATGCTGAGGAACTCGCTCTGCCAGTTCTGCAACGACTCGAACCAGAACCGCGAGGTGGCCATGTAGGCCAGCGTATCCACGGCGGGCTTGCCGTCGTGCACCTGCTCGATGCTGTATACTTCGGCGCCGCCCTTGGCGTGCAGCCAGAGGGAGAGCAAAAACAAGACGAAAAAGGCGAGGCTGAGCGAGTTTTTGTACAGCTTCAGCACCCAGCCGCCGTGCTTCACGGGGCCGGGGGCGTCTTCTTTGCTGGGGTCGGGCTCGGCGTCTACCTCCTCTTCTTCGTACAGCTTTTTCGATTCGGAAGAGCCTTTCTGGCGCAGCCACACGGTGAGCAGCACGTAGAGGCCCATTTGCAGGAATTCGCTTTCCCAGTTTTCGAAGGTGGCCTCCAGAAAATGACCCGACGTGAGGTACTGGCCGGCCGACAGCTGGGCCAGGCCCATGTCCTGCAGCTCGTCGTTGTAGTCGTACCAGCCGGTGAGGAACTGGCCGCCCAAGGTCAGCAGTGTCATGGTGACAATCACCAACAACAGACTGTTTTCGTATAAAAAACGCCAAAAAGGCGAAGCAGGACGCTGAATGGTCATGCTTCGCCTTTACGAGAAAACGGCCGTTAGGTCGTGTCCGGGTTATTTTTCTTCCAGCACCGCCTTGCGCTCGCCGAAGGTTTCCTGGTAGAGCTTGATGCTGTCGTTGATGATGCGGTAGGCGTCTTCCTTGCCCATGAAGCGCTCCACCACCACGTGCTTGTTGTGCTCGAGGGCCTTGTAGTCTTCGAAGAAGCGCTGCATTTCGAGCAGCGTGTGCGGGGGCAGGTCGGAGATGTCGTTGTAGTGGTTCACCGAGATGTCGTGGGCGGCCACGGCGATGATTTTATCGTCCTCCTCGTCCTGGTCCACCATCTGCATCACGCCGATGACTTTGGCCTCCACGAGGCACATGGGCACGATGTCGACCGAGCACAGCACCAGAATGTCGAGGGGGTCTTTGTCGTCGCAATACGTTTGCGGAATGAAGCCGTAGGCGGCGGGGTAGTGCACGGCCGAGAACAGCACGCGGTCGAGCTTCAGCAGGCCGCTTTCTTTGTCGAGCTCGTACTTGCCCTTGCTGCCTTTGGGGATTTCGATGATGGATTGCACGATGGTGGGCGTTTCGTCGCCGCGCGACACGTCGTGCCAGGGATTAAAATGGGCCATTCTTAAGATTTGCTGATTTTTTGATGTGCTGATGTGCTCCCGCTGGTTGCTGGTGGGCAAGCCACCCGAGAGCCAAGGCAGAGCGTATGTTTGTGGTATATCCGGTTGACTTTTAACTATTTTGCCGTGGCAATTCCCGAAGCTGATAATCTAATTGTTCGGCTGACTTTTGAATTTTCGCTGCTCATCATCGAGTACACCGAACGGCTGGAAGCGCAGCGGCGCTACGTCATGGCGAAACAGTTGATGAGGAGCGGAACGGCAATTGGCGCGAATGTTCGGGAGGCGCAAAGTTCCGAAAGCCGCGCCGACTTTGTACACAAATGTAAAATTGCGGCCAAAGAAGCCGAAGAAACCGATTATTGGCTGCTGCTCTGCCACCACGCCCCTTCCTACGAAAGCCCCGGCGAACTGCTGCCGCGCCTGTTGAGCATCCGGAAAATTTTGTCCAAAATCATATCCTCCGCACGCTCACCCCAGCCAAGTGCATGAACCCGCGCGGAAAAGCACATCAGCACATCAAAAAATCAGCAAATCAACGAAGCACCTCCACCAAAGGAACCCCCGAACAACCGCTGGGTTCCTGAATGTGCAGAAAGCGCGCAATGGTGGGCGCGATGTCCGTGATACGTACGGCGGCCGCCGAAGTGCCGTGTTTCACGCCCCAGCCCCAAAATAGCAGCGGCACGTGCGTGTCATACGCCCCGCTGGAGCCGTGGGTGGTGCCCTTCACCACGGGGTAGGCGTAGGCCTCCAGCCAGCCGGGGGCCAGCACGGTGAGCACGTCGCCGGAGCGCGGGGCAAAAAAGCCGTTTTCCTGGTACATGCCCAGGCCTTCGCTCCAGTGGGCGCGCTGCAGGTCGAGGGCGGTGAGGGCCTGCGTCACGCCGGGCAGCGTGAGTAGCGCGGCGGCCACGTCCTGCTGGGCCTTGCCCAGGTCGATGTTTTTCTTCTTGAGCAGCTGGCGGTTGAGGTACACCTGCTGGTTTTCGTAGCTGAGCACCCACTGGCCGGGGCCGTACTGGCGGGTGAGGGCGCGCTGCACCGAGTCGCGCATCACGGCGGGTCCCACGCCGCCGCCGGGCAGCCGGTGGGCCTGGTTGAAGCCCACGGCGTGGGCCGCGGCGTGGTCGGCGGTGAGGAACACCAGGGTCTGGCCTTTGCCCACTTGCTTATCGAGCGCCTCAAACAGGCGGGCCAGCTCGCGGTCGAGGCGCAGGTAGGTGTCTTCGGCTTCGATGGAGTTGGGGCCGAACTGGTGGCCCACGTAGTCGGTGCTGCTGTAGCTGATGGCCAGGAAATCGGTCACGCCGCGCTGGCCCATCTGCTCCTGGCGCAGGGTTTCGAGGGCGAAGTCGGTGGTGAGCGAGTTGCCGAAGGGCGTGCTGCGGATGAGGTCGAGGTTCTGGGTGGGCGCCTGCGGGTTGCGGGTTTCGCCCGAGTTTTTGAGGGCGGGCTGCACCGAGGCGGGCGCGCCGGCCGCCAGCGCGGGCAGATCGTGCGGAAACACGGGCTTGCTTTCGCCCTTGAACGCGCCTTCCCAGGGCACGTCGTCGGGGGTGCTTTCGGTGTAGTCGCCGATGGGCCGCAGCGTGTTCCAGGGCTGGGCCAGGTACCGGGCGGCGTGGCCGGCGGCGTTGAATTTCTGCACCCAATCGGGCAGCGTGGGCTGGTAGAAGGTGCTGCTGATAAAGGCGCCGTTGGTGCCGTCGTACCAGTAGGCGGCGGTGGCCGAATGCCCGGCCGGTAGGATGCTGCCCCGGTCCTTCATGCTGAGGCCGATGGTTTTGGCCTGAAAATTTGTGGCCAGCCGCAGCTCGTCGGTGATGGTGGTGGCCAGCAGGTGGCGCGGCGACATCTGGCCGGCCGCTTCGGTGCCGCCCACGGCGTGCACGGTTTTGTCTTCGGTCACGTAGGTACCCTTGCCGGTTTCGCGCTCAAACCAGTTGTTGCCCACAATGCCGTGCACGGCCGGCGTGGTGCCGGTGTACACGCTGGCGTGGCCAGGACCAGTGTAGGTGGGCACGTAGTTGTAGTGGCAGCTCTCGTAGCTGAAGCCCTGCCCCAGCAGGCGCCGGAAGCCCCCGGCCGGGTACTTGCTCCAGTAGCGGTAGATGTAGTCGTAGCGCATCTGGTCGACCACGATGCCGACGACCAGCTTGGGGCGCGGGAGGGGCTTTTCGGCTTTCTGGGCGAAGGCTGGGGCGGCGGCCAGCAGAGCGGCCACGGTGAACGGCAGTATCTTTTTCAAGTAAAAGCGGGTAAGGCTATGCAACGGCAAAGATACCGCGCATCGCCGCGCTGTAGAGACGCAACATCTTGCGTCTCGCCGTCCGCGCCATTTGGGTGCCAGCGGCACGTCACCGTTCAAGCGCAAGTCGTTCAACGTAGAGACGCAACATCTTGCGTCTCTACACCCTCGCTTCCTATGAAACCAGCCCTCATCTTCGACATGGACGGCGTCCTCATCGACAACACGCCCTACCAGGCCCGCGCCTTCCAGCTGCTCTTCCGCGACTTGGGCCTGAGCACCAACGCCCGCAAACTGCTGCAGCGCCTCAACGGCATGCCGGCCACCAACATTCTCAAGACGGTTTTTCGCCACCCCGTGCCCGAAAAGCAGCTCAAGGAGTACGCCTCGCAGCGTGAGTTTCTGTACCGCACCCTGTACTGGAGCAAGCGCCGCGAGACGCCCGGCCTCAGCCGCTTTCTGGAAGCGGCCCGCGCCGCGGGCTTCCGCATTGCCCTCGGCACCAGCTCGCCGCCCGAAACCATTGCCTACATCATCGACCACCTCGACCTGCGCCGCTTCTTCGACGTGGTGGTGGGCAAAGACGACGTGGCACGCGGCAAACCCCACGGCGACACCTTCGCGGTGGCCGCCGCCAAGCTGGGCGCTCGGCCCCAAGACTGCATCGTGTTTGAAGACGCCGTGCTGGGCGAGCAGGCGGCCTACAGGGCCGGCATGCGCTGCGTGGCCGTGGCCTCGGGCGTGCCGGCCAAGGCGTTTCAGGCCCCGCTCACCGTCATCAAGGATTTCACCGAGCTCACGCCCGAACGCCTGCTGGAGCTGCTGGCCGAGCAGCCGGAAGCCCCCAAGCCCGACAAGCAGCGCGCCCAGCGCAACTACATGCAGCTGACCTAGCCTGCCGACCGTAAAAAAAGCCCCGACGCATAGCGCCGGGGCTTTTTACTGCTTACGCAACCGGCTTACTCCACCACCAGCTTGATGGCCTGGGTGCCGGTACGCACCACGTACACGCCCGTGGCCGCGCCTGCGGGCAGGGCTAGCTGGGCCGTGCCGGCCGCGGTGGCCGCAGTGGTGAGCACGAGGCGGCCCACGGCGTCAAACACGGTTACCGGGGCACCGGCTTGCGCGCCGGTGAGCGTGGTGGCGCGGGCCAGGGTTGGGTTGGGGAACAGGCCCAGCGCCGCGGTCGGACGGCCATTGGCCGAGGCCAGCGGAGCGGCGGGCACCAGGTTCAGGAAGAAGCGGCCGCTGAGCAGGGCGCTGGCCTGGGCCGAAGTCACCGTGAAAGCGTAGCCGGCAGCCGGCAGCGCAGCCAAATCGGTGCGGGTGCCTAGCTGGGCATCCACGAGCACGGCGGCGGTGCCGGCGGGCAGGTTCAGCAGCTGGGCCACTTGCAAGGTGTAGGTGCCGGCGGTGGGCACGCCTACGCTCAGCGGCACCACCGTGCCGGAGGTGAAGGCAGGCAGGCCGTTGATGGCCAGCTCGCGCCCGGCGGCTCCCGACGACAGGTTCAGGCCCGTGGTGTTGGGCAGCTTCTCGGCATCGAATGCGCCGTCAAAGGCGGCCGTGGCGCCCGTCTCGGCATACACATAGGCCTCGTCCGAAGCCGTACCTGTGGCGCCGCGCAGCGTCAGCTGCACCAGGGGCCGGGCTTCGGCCGTGCGCTGGAAGGGCGTGGTGCTGGGCACGGTCAGGCGCTGGCTGTTGCGGAACGTGAGCGCCCCTGCCGACTGGCCGGTGGCCACGCGGGCGAAGAAGCCCTGGCCCGACGGAATGACCGGGTTGCCGCCCACGCCATTCACGTAGCTGCGGTATTGGCCGGCGTACTGGCTGCTGCTGCTGTACACGTAGATGGCCCCATCCAGACCGGCCCGGTCGGCCAACGCCACCAAGGAGTAATCCAGCGGCGCGGGGTACGGGTTGCCCACCAGCTGCCAGCCGCCGTCGGCAGTGGTGGCGCGGTTGCTGGCCAACGACACCGTCAGGTTGCCGTTGTTCAGCGGCCCGGCCACGCTCAGCGTCTGGTTGGCGGCCAGGTTCACGGCGTAGCCCTGGCCCACGGTCAGCGGGTCGGTCAGGGCAGCCGGCGAGAACCAGCCTTTGTCGAAGGCGCTGAGGTTGTTGCTCAGCGTCAGGCGGCTCTGGTCGTAGCCGTACACCGTGGGGAAGGGCGTCACGCCGCCCGGCGCCGCCGAGCCGTTGTAAGCCGAATTAACCACCGGGGCAAACGAGCCTGTGGCCAGGCTCGCCACGGTAGCCAGGCCCACCGGCGCCGAGTAGTGGCGGTAGCCCAGACCGGCATTCAGGCTCGGGTCGATGTAGCGCTGCACGGTGGCCGTACCGAAAACGAGGCCCCCGGCATTGTTCACCACCACGGCCGTGGCGGTGGCGTCCGACTCCAACGTGAAGGGGTTGCCCTGCGTCACGAAGGTGCCGTTTAGCGTCAGCACGCGGCGCACCGTGGCGCCGGCCGACGTGCTCAGCAGCACGCCGTTGGCCTGCACGGTGAGGTTCCAAAAGCGCACGCGGCTCGACCCGAGCAGGTTGGGGCCATTGGTCACGGCCGTGGCGCCCATTGCCACCGTGCCCCCGCTGGGCACGAAGGTGCCGTTGTTGGTCAGGTCGCCCCACACGTCGAGCGTGCCGCCCGTTTGAATGAGCGTGGCGCCGGAATTGACCGTGAGCGAGCGCACCGAAGCAGTGCCCGCCGCAATGGCGGGCATGTTGGGTGCCGTGGCCGGAATGGTCGCGTCCAGCACGGTGGTGGGCACGCCAGCACTCCAGTTGCCGGCCGTGAACCAGTCGGTGCTCACGGTACCGGTCCAGCTGGTGGCCACTGGCACCACGGTCACCGTGAAGGGCAGGCCGTTGCTGGTGCCGCCCAGGGTGGTCACGGTCAGCAGGCCGCTGGTGGCCCCGGCGGGCAGCGTGAAGGTCAGGCTGGTGGCGGTGTTGGCCGTGATGGCCGACAAAGCCAGGGCCGCGCCGTTCAGGGTCAGGCCGGTGGAGTTGTCCAGGTCGGTACCCGTAATGGTGACGCTGGTGCCCACCGGCCCGCTGGTGGGATTGAGGCTGATGAGGATGGGCGCCGGCAGCGGCGTGAGGAAAGTGGCCTGCGCGTAGCTGCCCGCCACCGTGCCGCCGCTGTTGAGCAGCTGCACCTGCTGCAAGCCGCCGCAGCCGCTCAGCACCTGAATGTCATCCACGAACCAACCCGGCAGCGCATTCGCATAGGGGTTGTTCGAATCGGATTGGAACTGGAAGCGCACCTGAATGGACTGCCCGCTGAACGACGCCAGGTTGACGATGGACTGCTGGAAAGCCGCCGCCCCTTCCAGGCCCGACGACCTGCCCGAGAAGCAAGGTTTGCCGACCGACGTCGTGCCGGCGGCAAACACGCTGTTGTAGCCGTTTTGCAGAAACAGCGCACCCGCGTCCTGCCAGGGGCCGTTGTTTACCGAAATGGCCACCATGCCGCCGTCGTAGCGGGCCTCCGTGTTGAAGAAGTGGTGGAAAGACAGCACCGAGAAGGCGCCCGGCGTGAACGCGGCCGACGTCAGGGTGACGTCGGAAGTGGCGTTGGGGTCGCCGCTAGCCCAGGCGGCGCCGCTGTGGGCGCGGGCCGTGGTCGGGGCCCAGGCGTTGCCGCCGCCGCTGGTCACCACGGCCGGCGTGAAGCCGCCCACGGTGTTGGCGTCGCGGTCGTCGTTCACGGGCAGCGTCACGGCACAGCCCGACCCGGTGGCCGTGCGGGCCACAATCTGGAAGGTGCGCTGCTGGCCGGTCGTAAAGCTCAGGTTGGGGAAGGTGACGGTGCTGCCGCTCAGCGTGCCGCCCGTGCTGCTCACGTATTGCAGGCCGGCCGGCAGCTGGTCGGTGATGGAAACCGGGGCCTGGGTTTGGCACTCGCAGGTGGCCGACAGGTTGATGGCAAATTGGTTGCCCACCAGCGGCACACTGTTTTTGCGCAGGCTCACGCCGGGCAGGTCGTAGGCCACGGTTTGGTCGGTGGCGCTGTTGGAAGAGCCTTCGCGGGCGCTGTAGCCCATGCCGCGGCGGGCAAAGGCCCCCCAGATGGCGCAGTGGTAGCGCCCGCCGTAGAGCAACGAGTCGGCGGCCAGAATGGCGTCGCGGCTGTCGAGGAAGCCGGGCTCGCAGGGCTGCAGCTTCAGGCCCTGCATCACCAGGTTCAGGGCCACGGCGTTGCCGCCCGTGCTGGCGCTGTTGTAGAGGTTGGGCTCGATGCTGTTTTGCTGCTGGATGATGTTCCAGGTCATGTCCCAGAGCGTGGCCGTCCAGACTTCGCCAATGGCGTGCACTTCCGTGTTGGTGGCCACGTTGGCGTAGGTGAGCGGGTTCACGGTCAGGCTGGTACTGAAAGGATAGCGCCGGATGCCCGCCCCGGTAGCTGCCTGGCCCTGGGCGTACGTGCCCATGGTGCGGGCGCGCGGGCCATCGGTCAGGGGAGTAGCAGTCCAGTCGGTGGTCATCATCAGGGCGAAGAAGTCGCTCCAGCCCTCGCCGGCCTGCTCGGCATTGCCCAGGCAGCTGGTGTTGGGGCCGCCGCTGGTGAGGCGGTTGCTGATGCCGTGGCCGTACTCGTGCACCACAATGCCGTTGTCGAAGTCGCCGTCGAGCTGCAGCGGCGGGCGCAGCGTGAGCTGCACCGTGGCGCCCAGGTTGAGCTGCCCGGCCAGCGTTGCGCCGTCGGCCTGCGACACCATCACCGCCGGAATGGTGACGGTGTTGTCGGTGCCGCCCATCGTCACGGGTCCGCCGGCCACGTTGTTCACCATCACCACGGCAATGGCGCCCTCGTTCTGGGCGGCCTTCACCTTCACACTGTAGTTGCAGCTGCCCCGGTAGATAAGCGCAATCTTGCCGCTCACGCTGGTCGACGAAGGCGAGGTGCAGGCAAAGTGCGTGCCCGCGCCCGGGTCGGTGTAGTACACCAGGGTGCCGGAAGTGACGCCCTTGTTAGCCAGCAGGTTCTGGGTACTGAAGGAGCCTTCGGCCATGGTATAAGTGCCCGCGATGGCGGCCGGGGCCGTCACCGTCAAGGAGTTGCTCGTCACGGGGTTCCACAGGTACATCTGCATGCGGCCGTTGGTGCCGTCGGGCGGGGTGCTGAAGTTGGCGTTGTTCACGCCGAGGCCGTCCTGGGCTTCGGCGCGCACGTGGTCGGCGCCCACGCCGCCCCGGCCCAGGTTGTCGGCCTGGAAGTTGGCGCTGGCTTCGTTGAAGCCGTACTGGTACATCACGTCGTGCACCAAGTTGTTCCAATAAAACAGGTTCACGGTCGCGGCCCGGCGGTTCTTGCCCAGCGTGGGCTTGGCCGTAAAGTCGGGCACGTAGTTGAACACCAAGGAGCCGGCCGTGCCGGTGGAGGTGGCAAAGCGGCCCGGCCCGTTCTGCTTCAGGCTGTCGTCGTAGGCCCACACGTTGTTGCCGCGCGTGTCGGTGTAGTTGGTGGTGCCGTCGAAGTGCCAGCCGTGGGTGGCGGCGGCGTTGCCGGCCCCGGCGCGCAGCCAGGGGTTGGTGTCGGTGGTGGGCGCGGTCACGTCGGGCCGCTCGCCGGGGAAGGGCACCACAATGTAGCTGGCCGGCGTCACGGCCAATACTCCCCGCGCGCCGCTGGGGCCGCGCCGGGCAGCCGTGGCAGCCCCACGAGCCGGGCTGGCGCCGGCCGCCGATGCGCGAGCAGGCCCGGCGCCAACCGTCGGGTGCGCAGCTTTCTCGCTCACCGTCCAGTTGTCTTGGCCCAGCACCTGGCCGGTGCTGGCATCCACCCGAATATTGAGCCAGTCGGCCGAGTGCAGCACGTCCACGTTCACGTTCCAGGCCAGGTGCAGCTGCTGGTTCTTATCCTTGGCCCACACCAGGCGCGCCTCAATGGGCCGCCGCGCCACGCCCGCCGCGGCAAAGCGCTGCTGCTGGTCGGGGCCGCTGGCGCCCCCCAGGCCGGCGGGTGCCGCATCGGGGCGGCCCGGCAGCGTGGCCAGCGCCGCGGCTACTGCCGCCGCCGCCGGCACCCGCGGCACTGCCGACAGGCCCGCAAAGGCTTTGGCCGGCACGAAGCTACCCGCGTGATGAGTCAGCTTTCCGTTCTTAAAAACGAGCGTAGCCACTTGGTTGTAGACCGGAATGCCGGCCTGCAGCTGCTGCGGATAGGCATAGAGCAAGCCCGGCCCCTCGATGCGGGCGCTGGAAATGCGCAGGTCCGACGCGGCTACGTCGGCGCCGGCCCATTGCTGCCGGGTCTGCAAAGCAAGTTCGGCAGCCTGTTGGGCGGGCTGGGTTTGGGCGCTGGCGGGCTGCCAGACGGTCGTTAGCAGCCCCAGAGCTGCCAGGTAACGCGCGTATAATTTTTTCATCAATAAAGAATTGTTTTAGGGAAAGAAAAAATTGACCTCATGCAAATATATCGGCATTGCGCGGTATCGCAAATCTCGCCGCAGCTCTTTTGCTCTCACCCCCTTATCACTTCATAAGCAGCACTTTTACGCCAGTGAGTCAGGCCGTGCAAAATTCCTTTAGCCGGTTTTCTTATTGGCACACGGCTGCTCTCCATTGGCACGCTCTGAGGCAATGTGGTGGCCGTGCGAACGCATGAAGAGGCCTGAAAGTGAAATGTGCCCCCGTCCTAACACAACAAAAGCCGATGCGCTAGCTGAGCAGCGGCTTCGGGAATAAATGGTCGGCCCGTCGCTCGGCAGCGCCCCGCACCAATTCCATAATCGTAGGCCCTGGGCACCGGCATTGTTGGCCAGCCGTCAGTTGCGGTCGAAGTAGGTGCGGTTGCGCGGGTCCTGGCAATGTTGGCTCGTAGCACCTCTTGGGTCAGCGTACTAAAGGCACGCACGATTACTTCAGCCAGCGCCACCCCAGCCGCCAAAAAACCCGCTGCCTCAAAAGCCTGGCCAAGGCCCAATGGGAAAGCAAGCCATTGCTTCCCTACCCTATGGCGCCAACTGCGCGGCTCGGGCCGGAGCCCCTACTCTACTTTCAGCGTTTTGGCCACGCGCAGCTCCCCCACCTGCACTTGCACCCGGTACAGCCCCGGCGCGCGGCCCAGCAACGGCACCTCGGTGGTGCCACCCGTTTCGAGCAAGCTGACTGGTTGCTCAAATACCACCGTGCCTTGCGCATCCAGGAGCCGCACGCTGGCGCGGGTGGCACCGGGCACCGCCGGCACCTCCACCGTAGCGCGGATGTGGGCAGGATTGGGATAGAGGCCGACTTCTGAGAGAGCTTCCGGGGCCTGAGCGTGGGCAACGGGGCCGGTCAGCAGCAGCATCAAAGGCAGCGGCAAGGCCAGTTGGCGGCCGCTGGATAAGGTCCGCGAGGAAGCGAAAGAGGATAGCATAGCTTAGGTGTGGATAAGAATAGAATAGCAGCAACGCACCAGAACAGGCCTTTCTAACGGACCAATCCGCAACGTGGTATACCCACAACTGGTATTTAGCGCCTGCTCTCAACTAAGTGGCAGGCGCTCATGAAGTATATTTTTCAATCCTCTTAGCGTTTACAATCATGCAAAAGGCCCGCATCCTTTCGGAAGCGGGCCTTTTGCATAGGTCAAATCAGTTCGGGGCTTACCCGGCCGCCAGCGCCTCGGCACCGCCCTCGATTTCGAGAATCTCGGTCGTGATGGCCGCCTGATGCGTCCGGTTGTAGGTCAGCTTGAGGGCCTAGCGTTGGGCGGGGGCGCTACTCCACGCTGAGCGCCCGGCTGGCTTGCTGCCCACCAGCTTGCACCCGCAGGCGGTAGAGGCCCGGCGCAAGACCGGCCACGGAAACTTCGACGGCGAGTCCGGCGGCGGACAAGGGCACCATCTGTGTGCGCACGGCGCGGCCTAGCGCGTCGAGCAGCGTGAGCGTTGCCTGTGCGGCGCCAGGCACGGCGGGCATGCGCACGGCTGCGGAGACGCGGGCAGGGTTGGGAAAAACGGCCAGCCCCTCCAGCGTGGCCGGAGCAGCGGTGGCCGTCAGGGTAGCATCTACTATCGAAGCCAGAAACGGCGCCTGCGTTCCCGTGGGCGTGCCAATAGTCAGGCTGCCGAAGGTGGCAGGCGGGTTAGTGGCCCCGGCCACGAAGATGGTGTTGCCGCTCACGGTCAGGGCTTCGCCGGTGTCCTGGCCCGAGCCGCCGGCCCGAAGTGCCCAGGCAAAGCGGGCCGTCGCACCGGCGTCCACCACCCGGGTCACAAACGCATCAAAGGCCGTGGCGGGGTTGGCCAGCGTGGTGGAGCCAAAGGCCATGGTGGAGCTGCCGAAGTAGCCGCTCATCAGCACGTTGTTTCCCTGCACGGACAGGCTGGTCGGGGCATCCTCGGCGGTGCCCCCGGCCCCCAGGGCCCAGGCAAAGGCGGCGGTGCTGCCCGCGTCGGTCAGCTTCGCAATGAAAGCATCGCTGGCCGTGCCGCCCGCGTGGGGCAGCGTCGTGCCGCCGAAGCTGGCGGGGCTACCGGTGTAGGCGCCGGCCACGTACACGGCGCCGGGCGCCAGCGCCAGGCTCGTGGCATAATCGCCGCCGGTGCCGCCGGCCCGCTGCGCCCACCCGAAGGCAGCGCTGCTTCCGCCGTCGGTCAGCTTCGCTACAAATACGTCCTGCCCCCCCGCGCTGGTCAGGCTGTTGGCACCAAAGGCAGCCGTGCCGGAGAAGCCTCCGCCCACGTACATCTGGCCGCCCGTCACGGCCAGTGCGAAGACCTGCTCGTTCCCCGGGCCGCCCATTTGCTGCGCCCACCCCACGGTGCCGCCGGCGCCGGTGTCGGTGAGCTTGGCCACGAACACATCGAAGGCCCCGGCGTTGGTCAGGGCCACCGTGCCAGCATTGAGCACGGGGCTGTTGAAGTATCCCGTTACGTACACCCTGTTGCCGCTCACGGCCAGCCCCGTGGCAAAGTCCGAGCCGGTGCCCGCCAGCCGCTCCACCCAGGTGAAGTCGGCGCTGGTGCCCAGGTCCGTGAGTTTGGCCACGAAGACGTCGGAGTCGCCCGTGCCGTTGCCACCGTTCGGGAGGGTGAGGCTGCCAAACTGCACCGGATTACTCCGGTAGTAGCCCGTCAGGTAGATGTTAGTGCCGCTGACGGCGACATCGCCCGCGTATTCATTGCTGGCCCCGCCCACCTGCCGCGCCCACTCGAAGGCCTGGTTGCTCCCGCTCCACTTGGCCACAAACACGTCGGTCTGTCCCGCGCTGGTCAGCGCCGTGGCCCCGAACACGATGGTGCCGGAGAATGACCCCACCAGGTAGAGGTTACCACTGCCATCGGCCGCCATGGCCGATGCCGTGGAGAAGCCGTTGGTTTGGCCCGCAGCCACCGCCATTTGCCATGCGGGAGCTTGCGCCCGAACCCCCACCGATGTGCTGAGGATTGCCAGAACGAAGAGCCAGACAAAGCGGCGTGAAAAGTCATAAAAGAGCGTAGAAAAAAATCTCATAAATCAAGGGAAAGAGGATTAGCCGCAAAAGCCCCTAAATGTAGCTTACTGCCTAGCTCACAACCTGCAGAACGACTAGCGAGGGCATGCCTTATCATGAAAAAGGCCCGACTCCAACGGAGACGGGCCTTTTTGCTTCATCTTAATTCTGAATGCCGATTTACCCGGCCGCCAGCGCCTCGGCACCGCCCACGATTTCGAGAATCTCGGTCGTGATGGCCGCCTGACGCGTCCGGTTGTAGGTTAGCTTGAGGGCCTTGAGCAGCTCACCGGCGTTGTCGGTGGCTTTGTCCATGGCCGTCATGCGGGCGCCGTGCTCCGAGGCATTGCTTTCCAGCACCGCCTTGTAGAGCTGAATTTTGATGGACTGCGGAATCAGCGTCTGCACGATTTCCTCTTTCGAGGGCTCGAACAGGTAATCGATGTTGGCCGTGGCCGAAGCCGTGACGGGCGCCGCAGCCGGCACCAGCGGCAGCAGCTGCTCGGTGCGGATAATCTGCGTGGCCACGTTGCGGAATTCGTTGTACACCACCACCACTTCGTCGTAGGTTCCGTTGCGGAAGCCTTCCATGGCCACTTCGGCCGCCTCACGCACCGTCTCAAACGAGAGCTTGGCGAACACGTGCGCGTAGTTGCCCACCAGCGGGCCGCGCCGACCGTAGTAGTCGTGCGCCTTCTTGCCGATGGCCATGTACGAAATGTTGGCCGCCGGCAGGTCAGCGTAGCGCTCGGCAATGGCCGCGTTCACGCCCTTGAACACGTTCGAGTTGAACGCCCCGGCCAGGCCCCGGTCCGAAGTCACGGCAATGACCAGCACGCGGCGCACTTCGCGGGCCACGCCGTAGTCGCTCACGATGTCGACATCGGCCGTGCGCGTCAGGTTCGCCAGAATGGTGTTCAGGCGCTGGGCGTAGGGCCGCATCCGGATGATGTTGTCCTGGGCACGGCGCAGCTTGGCGGCCGCCACCATTTTCATGGCTTTGGTAATCTGCTGCGTGCTGCTCACCGACTGAATGCGGTTGCGGACTTCTTTTAAACTAGCCATATTTAATGGTTAATGATTAGTGGTTAGTGGTTAATTGCTAGTGGTTAATGACCGATGGCTGAACCAGCCGCCAGGCATTAACCACTAACCGTTAATCATTAACCATTAAGAAGCGTAGCTCGCCGACACGTCCTTGGCTACCTCGCGGATGGCCTTGGTGCCAGCGTCCTCCAGCTTGCCGGCTTTCAGGGCCTTCAGCACGTCGGGGTAGCGCGAGTTCATCACTTGGCCGAACTCCTTCTCAAACTCGCGCACGCGGTTCACGGGCACGCTGTCGAGGAGGCCGTTGGTGGCGGCGTAGATGATGGCCACCTGGTCTTCCACCTTCACGGGCGAGAACTGGGGCTGCTTCAGGATTTCAAGGTTGCGACGGCCGCGCTCGATGGTGAGCTTGGTCGAGGCGTCGAGGTCGGAACCGAACTTGGCGAAGGCTTCCAGCTCGCGGAACTGAGCCTGGTCAAGCTTCAACGTACCGGACACTTTCTTCATCGACTTAATCTGGGCGTTACCACCCACGCGCGACACCGAGATACCCACGTTGATGGCCGGACGCACACCCGAGTTGAACAGGTTCGTCTCGAGGAAAATCTGGCCGTCGGTGATGGAAATCACGTTGGTCGGGATGTACGCCGATACGTCGCCGGCCTGCGTCTCAATCAGGGGCAGCGCCGTCAGCGAGCCGCCGCCTTTCACCAAGTGCTTGATGCTCTCGGGCAGGTCGTTCATGTCGCGGGCGATTTCGTCCGACGAGTTGATTTTAGCGGCCCGCTCGAGCAGGCGGCTGTGCAGGTAAAACACGTCGCCGGGGTACGCCTCGCGTCCGGGAGGACGACGGAGCAACAGCGACACCTCGCGGTAAGCCACGGCCTGCTTCGACAAGTCATCGTATACCACCAGCGCCGGACGGCCCGTGTCGCGGAAGAACTCGCCGATGGCCGCACCCGTGAAGGGAGCGTAGAACTGCAGCGGCGCGGGGTCGGCGGCCGGAGCGGCCACCACCACGGTGTAGTCCATGGCACCGCCTTTGGTCAGGGAGTTTACTACCTGGGCAATGGTGGAAGCCTTCTGGCCAATGGCCACATAGATGCAGAACACCGGCTGGCCGGCTTCGTAGAACTCGCGCTGGTTCAGGATGGTATCGATGGCCACGGCCGACTTACCGGTCTGACGGTCGCCGATAATCAGCTCGCGCTGACCACGGCCAATCGGAATCATGGCGTCAATCGACTTGATGCCCGTCTGCATGGGCTCGGTTACCGGCTGACGGTAGATTACGCCGGGCGCCTTGCGCTCCAGGGGCATCTCGTACAGGTCGCCCGAGATGGGGCCACGGCCGTCGATGGGCTGGCCGAGGGTGTTCACCACGCGGCCCACAATGCCCTCGCCCACTTTGATGGAGGCAATTTTGTTGGTGCGCTTCACCGTGGCGCCTTCCCGGATTTCCGAGTAGTCGCCCAGCATCACAGCCCCCACGTTGTCTTCTTCGAGGTTGAGCACGAGGCCTTGCAGGCCGTTTTCGAACTCAATCAGTTCGCCCGCTTGGGCTTTGCTCAGTCCGTAGATGCGGGCCACGCCGTCGCCGACCTGCAACACGGTGCCGACTTCTTCCAGCTCGGCTTCGGACTTGAAATTGGACAGCTGCTGCCGCAGGATTGCGGATACTTCGTCCGGACGTACTTCTGCCATGATGCTGTATTATAGTTGTTGTTGGTAAGAATTTTCTTGCAAAGAGGTGCGCAGCTTGCGGAGGCTGGTGCGCACGGAATCGTCAATCTGGTTGTCGCCGACGCGCAGGATGAATCCGCCAATGAGGCTGGGGTCCACCTTTTCGGTCAGCTTCACTTCGGTGAGGCCGGTTTGCTGGGTCACCAGCTTTTCCATCTCCGCGCGCGAAGCGGCCGTGAGGGGCGTGGCCGATGTCACTTCGGCCATCTGAATGCCCTGCATGGCGTTGTACTGCACCTGGAATTCGGTGCCCATGCTTTCGAGCGCCGCCTCCCGGTTTTTCTCGGTGAGGATGGTGAAGAAGCGCATGGTCATGTCCGACACCTTGCCGCCAAAAATGGCTTTCAGGATGGCCAGCTTCTTGTCGTGCTTCACAATCGGGTTGCGGAGCAACAGCCGCAGCTCGCGGCTTTCGGCCATGGCCTTGCTCAGCAGGTCCATGTCCGCTTTCACGCTATCCAGCGTGCCCATCTCCTTGCCCAAGTCGAGGAGCGACTTGGCGTAGCGGGCCGCTACTCGTTGGTCAGCCATTGGTTGGTATTAGTTGGCAGTTGTTTGTTGTCAGTTGTCAGTGATTGTTAAAGATTTGCCGTTCGAATGGCCTAACAACTGACAACTAAAAACCAGCAACTAGTTCAGTTTAACGTCTTTCAAATACGAATCCACCAGCTGCGTTTGGGCAGCAGGCTCGGCCAGTTCGCGGCGCAGGATGCGCTCGGCAATGTCGACCGACAGCTTGGCGGCGGTGTTTTTCACTTCGGCCAGGGCCGCGTTCTTCTCCTGCTGGATGGCTTCGCGGGCTTGCTGGATGATGGTGTTGGCCTCGGCGGTGGCGCGGGCGCGCTCGGTTTCGCGGTGCTGGTTGGCCATCACGGTGGCTTCCTGCATCATGCGGTCGCGCTCGAGGCGGGCGTCGGCAAGCAACTTCTCGTTGCCGGCTTTCAGCTGCTGCATTTCAATCTTGGCCTGGTCGGCCATGCGCAGGGCGCTTTCGATGCTGTCCTCGCGCTCTTTCAGCGACGACAAAATCGGTTTCCAGGCAAACTTGGCCAACAGAAACAGCACCAGCAGGAAAATAACCAGTTGCCAGAAAATGAGGCCGAGTTCGGGGGTGAGGAAAGCTGGCATAATGAATTAAATAGGTAAAACCGTTGGGATGCAATCGGCTAAGGCAGCTACAGGCAGTAGGAGCAGGTAAGCCCGCCGCGCAGGGCTGCACAAGCAGCAGCGGGCGGCGGGCTTCCAACTACTTCCGGGCACTAGGCCCGGCAAAACTTCTTAGAGCTTGGTCCAGATAAGAACGCAAACCACGACGGCGAACAGACCGAGACCTTCGATAAGAGCGGCGGCGATAATCATGGCCGTTTGAATCTTACCCGAAGCATCGGGCTGACGGCCGATGGCGTCCATGGCGCTGCCGCCGATGCGACCAATACCCAGGCCTACGCCCAGGGCAACCAAACCAGCACCGATACCGGCACCCATTACAGCCAAACCAGGACCGTAGTTAGTCGCCATTTGGGCAACAGCCTGCAACAACAAAGAGAGAAGCATAAAAAAAGAAAAAATGGAAAAAGAGAAAAATTAGCCGAGCCCGCAGCGGGGGGGGGGGGATTGCCACGGTCCGACTGAAAAAATCGGATAGTCTAGCCCGGAGGCCGACGGGATATTCAGGGATTAGTGAGCGGCGTGCGGGGCAGTGCCGTCCTCGTTGTAGCCAATCTGCAGGTCGGCATCGTGGTGCTCTTCCACGGCACCGCCGATGTACATGGAGGTGAGCAGCGTGAAGATGAACGCCTGCAGCAGGGCCACCAGCAGTTCGAGGATGTTGATGAACAGGCCGAACGCCAGCGTCACCGGGGCCACAGCCCACGATTTGAAGATGAACACCAGGCTGATGAAGCTCAGCACCACGATGTGGCCCGCCGTGATGTTGGCGAACAAACGAATCATGAGCGAGAAGGGCTTGGTGAAAATGCCAATCACCTCCACGATAATCATGATGGGCAGCAGGGGCTTGGGCACGCCGGGGGTGGCGAAGATGTGGGCCCAGTAGTACTTGTTGCTCGATGCCAGCGTGATAACCAGCGTCATGAGGGCCAGCACCATGGTCACGGCGATGTTGCCGCTGAGGTTGGCCGCGCCGGGGGTGAGGCCGAGCAGGTTATTGAACCAGATGAAGAAGAACACCGTGAGCAGGTACGGCATGTAGCGCTCGTACTTCGGGCCGATGTTTTTCTTGGCTACTTCGTCGCGAATGAAGACGATGATGGGCTCGAAGAACGACTGAATGCCTTTGGGGGCGCGGCCGTGGTTCTTGGCGTAGCCGCGGGCCACGGCGGTGAAGATGACGAGCATCAGCACGGCGCTGCCGATGAGGGCGGCAATGTTCTTGGTGATGGAGAAGTCGTAGACTTTGCTGCCGTCGGTGCTCACGAGGTGCTCGTGCTCCAGCTTCAGGCCGTCGTACTCTTTGGCGGGGCCTTCGGCTTCGCCGTTGGAGATGCGCTTGGAGGAGAACACCGACAGGCCCTTGCCGGGGCGGTAGGCGATGATGGGCAGGTAGGTGGTGAAGCTGCCGTTGTCGGTAGCCAGCCAGTGCCACTCGTGCGAATCGCCGATGTGGTGCAAAATCATTTCGCCGGGATTGAAGCCCTCCT
This sequence comes from Hymenobacter armeniacus, assembly GCF_014699055.1. Taxonomy (GTDB): domain Bacteria; phylum Bacteroidota; class Bacteroidia; order Cytophagales; family Hymenobacteraceae; genus Hymenobacter; species Hymenobacter armeniacus. The sequence goes on along the minus strand of NZ_JACXAC010000005.1, from coordinate 422,130 downwards.
CTTTGGAAGCCTCGTTGGCGGGTTCGTTAGCAAAAACGGACAGAGATAGGAAGCAGAGAAGAACGGAAAGTAAATGCTTCATCTAAAGTTAATTAATGACTGATTTCGGGCTAAAGTGCTATGTTTGCGACACTTGCTTTTCCGAAATCGGCCGCAAGTTACTCAAAGTAGCCCAGATTTCAAACCCGACCCATGAAAAGTACAGGAGGAAGAAGGCCCCGAGGAAGGTCCAAACGCCCCGTCCTTCGTGGGCGCCGCCCCGGGCCAAATGCACCGTAACGAGGGCCAGCGAGGCCAGCAGCCGGATGGTCATGCCCACCAGATAGCCGATACCGAGATTGGTGGGCGACACGGCCACGAGCCGGGCGGTGAGGCCGTAGGTGAGCAGCGTGAGGCCGGCCATGAAGCCAAACAGCAGCCAGGTGCGCGGGTGAATGATGGCGGGCCCGAACCCGTGCTGCAAGGCGAAAATGAGCAGGGCCAGCGCACCGGCGAAAACAAGGAACTGGCGCAGAAACCGCATCGTGAACTAGCTAAACCGTAAACCCAAGGAGTACTTCAACCTACTCAGCCCCTTTGGTGAGGCTGCGAATGACCTGGAACATGGCCACGAACACCCCGAGCAGCGCGAGGCCGATGGTAAACCAGGGGTTTTGGGTGTGAAAATGACCGTCGAGCCAGGTGCCTACCCACGTGGCCCCGCCGATGATGGCCAGCATCTGAAACGCCAGCCCGGAGTACTTGGCAACGGCCTGGAGACGGTTAGGGCCGGGGGGCGGAGGCGAAGACGGCGAGGACATGGAAACGGGCTGAGCAACAGAACCACAAAGGTACGCCGCGGGCCGGGGCCGCGTTTGCCCCCGGAAAAACGTAATTTTACTTCTTCGGCTACGTTAGCTTTCCGGCGCCGACGAACATTTCGGGTTGCCGCGCGCGTTGCGTGGGCAAGCACCTGCTTAGTATTCCTTCCTTTCTGGCTTTGACTCACTACTTGCTGACATACCGCTGGGCGGCCCTGTTTCTCTTCTTGCTGGCCGTGGGGGCGGCGGGCTGCGCTTCGGATAAAAACCTGGTGGCGCACGCCTTCAACAACGTGGCGGCGCGCGACAACGCCTACTTCCTGGCCCGCGAGAAGCTGCACGCCACCGAAGACAAGCTCTACGCGGCCCGCATCAACGACTACAACCAGACGTTGCCGCTGTTTCCCACCCTGGACAGCACCACGGTGCGCGCCAACCGCGCCGATTTGAACGACATCATCAAAAAAGCGTCGATGCCGATTCAGCACCGGCCGGGCTCGGACTGGACCGACGACGCCTACATTCTGGTGGCGTGGTCGCGTTTCTACCAGATGCAGTTCGACGACGCGGCGCAGACGTTCAAGTACGTGAACTCGACCAGCAAGGACGCCAACGCCAAGCACGAGGCGCTGATTGGGCTGATGCGCACCTTCATGGCGCAGGGCGAGATGGAAAGCGCCAAGGCGGTGTCGGACCTGCTGGATAAGGAAGTGGGCCTGCCCCAGGATGCCCGGCAGCTGTTTCTGACCCGAGCCGACTACTACATCCGCACCGAGGAGCCGGCCAAGGCCATTCCGCAGCTGGAAAAGGCCATTCCGCTGATTGAGTTCAAGAACGAACGGTCGCGGACGCGCTACATTCTGGCGCAGCTGTACCAGGACGCGGGCGAAAACAAGAAGGCCTACGAGCAGCTCGACCAGATTCTGGCCCGCAACCCGCCGTATGAGCTGGATTTCCAGGCCAAGCTGATGCTGCCGCAGGTGTCGGACCTGACGCCGGAGAGCCGGGAGCGGCTGAACAAGACGTTTGCGGGCCTGCTGAAAGACCCGAAGAACAAGGACTACCGCGACAAGATTTACTACGAGATGGCGCGGCTGAACTACCGCGAGAAGAACTACCCGGAAGCACTGAAGCTGCTGCGGCAGTCCATTGCGGCCACCACCACCAACCGCCTCCAGAAAAGCTACACCTACCTGCTGGCGGGCCGCATCTATTACGAAAACCTGCAGAAGTACCGCCTGGCCGCCGCCTACTACGACAGCACGGTGCAGACGCTGAACAAGGAAGCCAAGACCTACGCGGCCATCAAGGAGCGCAGCGAGATTCTGCGGGATTTCGCCAAGCAGTACACCATCATCGAGACGCAGGATAGCCTGCAGGCCCTGGCCCGGCTGCCCGAGGCGGCGCTGAACGAGAAGCTGAACCTGTACGCTGACGCCGAAATCGAGCTCAAGCAAAAGGAAGCGGCCAAGCTGGAAGCGCAGCAGAAGGCGCAGGCCCGCGACGCTGAGTTCCAGAACCGCGTGGCCAACGGCGGCGGCTCGGCCAGCCCTTTCCCGGGTGGCAGCGCCGCCCCCGACCCCATGTCTTTCGACCCCACGGCCCCGGCCAGCGGTGCCAAATGGTATTTCGACAACCCGGCCACGCTGGGCACGGCGCGGGCCGACTTTATCCGGAAGTGGCAGGACCGCAAGCTGCAGGACAACTGGCGCACGGTGCGCCAGACCGGCAATTCGCCCAATGCCACGGCCAACGGCGGCGTACCCCTGACCGTGACCGGCAACCGCACCACCGGCGTGAACGGCGGCCTCGACTCGGCCCGCACCGCGGCGCCCGTGGACCCCAATGCCGAAAAGAATGCGCTGGTGGCCCGGTATCGCGGCACGCTGCCCCTCACGCCGGCTCAGCTGGAAGCGTCCGACAAGCTGGTAGAGGCGGCGATGTACGAGTTGGGCGGCATCTACAAAGAGCAGCTGAAGGAGCGCGAAAAGGGCTTCGAGGTGTACGAAAAGCAGGTGACGCGCTATGCCCGCGGCCCGCACGCGCCCGATGCCTACTACCTGCTTTATCTCTACTACAAGGACAAGCCCGACGCGGCGAAAACCGCCCAGTATGCGGCCGCGCTGCAGAAGGAGTTCCCCAATTCCATCTACGCCAAGCTGATTGCCGACCCGCTGTACCGCGAACACGAGCTGGCGCTGCACAACGCCGTGGCCAGCCGCGTCGACTCGGCGTTCACGCTCTACAAAAACCAGGAGTTCAAAAAGGCCTCGGCCGTACTGGCCCGCACCGAGAAGCAGTTTCCGAAGAGTGACCTCAACGACCGGGTGGCGTACATGAAGACGCTGCTGGTGGTGCGCACCCAGGCCCCGCTCACGGCGCGCTCGTCGGTGGAAAAATTCTATAAAGACTACCCCGACAGTCCGCTGGTGCCTCAGGCGCAGGCCCTGGCCGAGTCGTACAAGAAGCAGAGCACCGGCCAGATTGCCGGAGCCCTAGCCTCGACGGAGAAGCCGGTGGTGTCGCTTTTCCGCCCCGGCGAGGTGGACAACCGCATGCGCATCTTCTACCGCGAAGACGAGACGCCCTACAAGGCCCTCAGCCCGGTGGCCCCGGACGCCAAGCCGGCCGATGCCCCTGTGCCCGCACCGATTCCCACGTCTTCGGGAATCGCCGCGCCGCGCTCCACCACCGAGTCGATAGCACCGGCGGGCTCGGCGGGCCCGGCCCCGGTCAAGCCTTCGGTTCCTGCGAAAGGCAAAAAAGCGGAGACTCCGGTCGTAGCTGCCCCGGCCCCCGCGCCGACTACGCCCACAACTACGCCCTCGCCCGCCAGCCCGGCCGGTGCAGCCCCCGCACCCAGCGTAGCCCCGGCTCCTGCAGCGCCCGCGGCCCCGACCACGGCCTACACCACGCAGCTCAGCGGGGCCCACGCGGTGGTGCTGGTGTTTGCGAAAGCCACGCCCCCGGCCGCCGACCTAGTCACTCAGCTCACGGCGTACAACAGCCGCTTTTTCCGGGCCAACAACCTGCAACTGGACACCCCGGCTTTGGGCGCCGACCAGTCGCTGGTCGTTGTGCGCACGCTGCCGGGCGCCAAGGTGGCCCAGAGCTACGCCACCAAGCTGCGCGGGCCGCAGTCGCCGCTGGCGCGCCTGCGCGGGGCAGGGTATCAAACGCTCGTCATCAGCCTCGAAAACCTGGCGCTGCTGCAGGCCAGCGGGGACTTGGCGGGGTATTTGAGTTTCTACCAGAAAGTGTACAAGTAGATTTTCAAGCGTAATTCAAGCACGTCATGCGGAGCGCAGCCGAAGTGTCTCGCTTGTGGTAGTAATTCAATCGTAAGAATTGCTGCGGCACGCGAGACGCTTCGGCTGCGCTCCGCATGACGTTCCCATTTATTCCTTAAACTCGTGTAAGCTGCCTGCCCGCCGCCCAGGCTCTATTTTTGCGTATTATTTCGTTTTCATTGCCAATATGCCAACCTCCTCTCCTGCCCGCCGCCCCAAGCCCATGCCGCTGAAACCTGCGCGCCGGGGCCGGTTCACGGCTTTTGTTCGGACCATGTGGGTGCTGTTTGGCGCCGGCGTGCTGGGGCTGGGCCTGTTTGTGCTGGCCGTGAGCGGCAACTTCCTGAACCTGTTCGGGCGCATGCCCAACCTCAAGACGCTGGAAAACCCGCGCTCGGAGCTGGCGTCGGAAATCTATTCGGCCGACGGCGTGCTGCTGGGCAAGTACTTCCGCGAAAACCGCACCCCGGTCGAGTTCAAAGACCTGCCCCAGAACCTGATTGATGCCCTCATTGCCACCGAAGACGTGCGCTTTGAGCAGCACTCCGGCATTGATGCCAAGAGCGTGCTGCGGGCCGTGACGGGCGTGCTCACCTTCTCGCACAACGGCGGCGGCTCCACCCTCACCCAGCAAGTGGCCAAGGTGCTGTTCAAAACCCGCCAGGACCTCAACGACGGCTCCCTGAACGGCAACGGCAAGCTGGGCTTGCTCATCACCAAAACCAAGGAGTGGATTCTGGCCATTCGGCTGGAGCGCAACTACACCAAGCGCGAAATCATGCGCATGTACCTGAACACGGTGGAGTATGGCTCGAACTCGTTCGGCATTAACACGGCGGCCAAGACCTTCTTCAACAAGCGCCCCAAGGACCTGAGCACGCCCGAGGCCGCCACGCTGGTGGGCATCGTGAACGCGCCGGGCCGCTTCAGCCCCGTGGTGCACCCCGACCGTTCGCGCAAGCGCCGCAACTGGGTGCTGCGCCAAATGGCCAAGTCGCACTACATCACCGATGCCGAGCTGGCCCAGGACACCGCCAAGGCCATTGTGCTGCACTACTCCGTGGAAAACCCCAGCAAGGGCCTGGCCCCGTACTTCCGGGCCGAGGTGGTGAAGTCGCTGCTGGCCTGGGCCAAGGAAACCGACCACGACCTCTACGCCGACGGCCTGAAAATCTACACCACCATCGACTCGCGGATGCAGGCCTACGCCGAGAAATCCCTGGCCGAGCACCTGTCGCTGCAGCAAAAGTGGTTCAGCCAGCACTGGAAGGGCCAGCTGCCCTGGCGCGACGAAACCGGCAAAGTCATCCCCGATTTCCTGAACACCGCCATGCGCCGCACCCAGCGCTACAAGTCGCTGATGAATCAGTTCGACGGCAACCGCGACTCGGTGAACTACTACCTGCGCAAGAAGTACAAAATGCCGGTGTTCACGTGGCAGGGCGAGAAGGAAATGCTCATGTCGCCGCTCGACTCGCTGGCCTACTACAAGCGCTACCTGCAGGGCGGGTTCATGGCCATGAACCCGCTGAATGGCCAGGTGAAGGCCTGGGTGGGCGGTGCCAACTACAAGTTCTTCAAGTTCGACCACGTGCGGCAGGGCAAGCGCCAGCCCGGCTCCACGTTCAAGCCCATTGTGTACACGGCGGCCATTGAGGCCGGCGGCTTCTCGCCGTGCTACCCACGGCCCGACGTGGCCACCACCTTCCCCGCCGTGGCCGGCCGCGCCGCCTACACACCCAAGAACTTTGAGGGCGGTTTTTCGGGCCGCACCTTCACGCTGCGGCAGGCGCTGGCCCGCTCCATGAACTCCATCACGGCCTGGCTGGTGATGAAGCTGGGCCCCGAAACCATTGCCACCTACGCCAAGCGCCTCGGCATTACCTCGCCCGTTGATGCCGTGCCCTCCATGGGCTTCGGCACTTCCGATTGCAGCATTTACGAGCTCTGCGGCGTGTACTCCACCTTCGTAAACAAGGGCGTGTGGACCTCGCCCATCATGGTGACGCGCATCGAAGACAAGAACGGCAACGTGCTGCGCGAATTCGTGCCACAAACCCGCGAGGTATTGAACGAAGAAACTGCCTACATCATGACCAACATGCTGCAGGCCAGCACCACCGAGCCCGGCGGCACCAGCACCATCCTGCATACCGGCTTCAAGTTCCCGTACGAAATCGGCGGTAAAACCGGCACCACCAGCAATTACTCCGACGCCTGGTTCATGGGCATCACGCCGGACTTGGTGTGCGGCATGTGGATAGGCGGCGAAGACCGCAGCATCCACTTCCGCACCGGTGCCTACGGGCAGGGCGCCCGCCTCGCGCTGCCGCTCTACGGCCTGTTTATGCAGAAAGTGTACAAAGACAAAAGCATTGGCATCGACACGGGCCCGTTCCCCAAGCCCGCGGCCCCGCTCAGCATCGAAATCGACTGCTCGAAGTACTACGGCGGCCAGCGCGACACCATCCCCTACGACCAGAAGATGCAGGTGCCCGACGCGTCCGACCTCGACGACAAGGACATTTAATTGCCTGAAATCCTCATTTTCCTTGGTGGCCGGCGACCTTTCGTCGGCCACTTTTCGTTATCCTTGATGCGAATTACACGACGCGGTTTCCGTCGATTTCGCCTTATCTGCCTAACTACCCGCCATGGCCGCCAATCCTGAACTGCAAGCCCAAATCAACGGCCTCCCGCACCGCCCCGGCGTGTACAAGTACTTCGACGACGAGGGCATCATCTACGTGGGCAAAGCCATCGACCTGCGCAAGCGCGTGAGCAGCTACTTCACCAAAAACGACCACAACAAGAAAACCCAGCAGCTGGTCCGCAACATCAAGCGCCTTGAATTCACCATCGTGGATTCGGAATCCGATGCCTTTCTGCTCGAAAACAACCTCATCAAGCAGCACCAGCCCAAGTACAACATCCTGCTGAAGGACGGCAAGACGTACCCCTACCTCTGCCTGACGAATGAGCGGTTCCCGCGCCTCATCCCCACCCGCAACAAGATTAACGACGGCTCGCGCTACTATGGCCCCTACGCCAACGGGACGGCCCTCAACGTGCTGCTCGAGCTCATTCGGGCCTTGTACCCGCTGCGCACCTGCAACTTCAACCTGAGCCCGCAAAACGTCGAAGCCGGCAAGTTCCGGCCCTGCTTGGAGCTGCAGCTCGGCAACTGCAACGCCCCCTGCGTGGCCCGCGAAGACGAGGAAATCTACAACGGCTACATTCAGCAAATCCGCAACATCCTCAACGGCGACCTGCGCATTCCCAAGCAGTATTTCCGGGAAAAAATGACCGCCGCCGCCCAGGAAATGCAGTACGAACTGGCGCACCAGTTCAAGGTCAAACTCGACAAGATTGAGGCCTTCCAGGTGAAATCAACCATCGTCAACGCCTCGCTCACCAACATCGATGTTTTCGCCATTGCCAGCAACGAAAAGTCGGGCTTCATCACCTACCTCAAGGTGATGAATGGCAGCATCATCCTTACGCAGTCGCTCGAAGTCACCAAAAAGCTGGACGAAGAGGACGCCGAAATTCTCGCGCCCCTCATCATGCAGATGCGCCAGGAGTTCGAAAGCGAATCGAAGGAAATCCTGACCAACGTAGCCGTCGAGTTGCCCCTGCCCGGCGTTACGCTCGCGGTGCCGCAAATCGGCGACAAACGCAAGCTGCTCGACTTAGCCATCAAAAACGTGCTTTATGCCCGCAAGGAGAAGGAAAGCATGAACGAGCGCAGCAAGGACGTAAACGAGGTGCGCATCATGGAAACCATTAAGAAGGACCTGCGCCTCACCGAATTGCCCAAGCATATCGAGTGCTTTGACAACTCCAACTTTCAGGGCGACAATCCCGTGGCGGCCATGGTCTGCTTCCGCAACGCCAAACCCAGCAAAAAGGATTACCGCCACTACCACATCAAAACCGTTGTCGGCCCCAACGACTTCGACTCCATGTACGAAGTCGTGACTCGCCGCTACCGTCGCCTCGTGGATGAAGGCGCCAGCCTCCCGCAGTTGGTCATCGTAGATGGAGGCAAGGGCCAGCTCAGTATGGCCGTGAAAGCCCTGAAAGACCTCAACCTCTGGGGTCAGATTCCCGTCATCGGCATTGCCAAGCGCTTGGAGGAAATCTACGTGCCCAACGACCCGCTGCCGCTGTACATCGACAAAAAGAGCGAATCCTTGCGCCTTTTTCAGCGCATGCGCGACGAAGTTCACCGTTTCGGCATCACCTTCCATCGCTCGCGCCGCGACGCTGCCACGCTCAAAACGGAGCTCACCGACGTGAAAGGTCTCGGCCCCGTCACCGCCGACAAGCTGCTCAACAAATTCAAGTCCGTCAAAAAAATCCGGGAGCTCTCTGAAGCCGAACTCATCGCCGAAGTCGGCAAGGCCAAAGCCAAAGTGCTTCAGAACTACTTCGCGGCAAACGAAGCTCCCTCCCACCCTATGCCCGCCCGCCAGCTCCCAAGCTGATGCGCCTAACGTAACACGAAAAAGGCCCTCGCATTGCTGAGAGGGCCTTTTTCGTTTCTACACTGCAAGCGTTAGAAGCTCCACAGGTTGTATTCGTATTCCACCAGGTCGGCAGCCGTCTGCTGAGCAGCCAGGATGCCTTGCTGAGCACCACCGTAGATGTCGTCGAGGCGGCTATCGCCGGCGTTCGACACTTTGGTGATGTAGGAGTTGAACAGCCACAACTCGAAAGCATCGGCCAGGTTCTTGTGCTGAGCGTCGTTCTCGGCGTTGAACCAGATGGCGTTTTGCGGATTAGCGCGGAACACCTTCACCAAGTCGCTGTATTTGAACGTGCCAATCGGCTTTTCAATGCCCGACACGTTCGTCGGCAGCGTGGAGGGAACCAGCAGCGTGATGGACTTGATGTCGTGATACATTCTCGACCGTTTCTTGTCGAAAATCATATCCTCTTTCACTTCCATCTCATACAAGTCTTTGGGACGGTACTCGTTGCCCAACGGCGCGGGGGGCGGCGGCGGAGCTACAGCTACGGTTTCGTAGATGATTTTACCTTTCTTGTCCTTCAGCGGCTTGCCGTTGGCACCCAGCTTGGGCTGGCGCTTGGTGGTGGCGGTAGCGCCACCGCTTTTCTTCGGCGCCGGGGTACCCCAGCCGTCATCACCACCACCGTTGAGGTCTTTCTCGCTGAAACCAGCGGCCTTTTCCTCGTCGCTCAGCTTCACGGCCTCGTCCACGTAGGAGGCATTGCCTTGCACTTCCTGCGAAGTGTAGGTAGAGGTCAGCGAATCGTTCTTATAAGCTGTCAATTCGCCACGCTTCACCGCATCAAGAATAATGCGGCTGATTTCCTTGCCCTCGGAGAACATGGGCTTGTTCTGCTTCTCGCGCAGGTCCACTTGCCGCCAAATGCTCTTGCGGAACATCTGGTCAGAAGGCGGAATGGGGCGGTGCGAGCCCGTGCTGCTCGCCGTCGTGGCTTGCTCCTGGGCCGAAGCCGTCAGCGACAGCGACAAGCCCGCCGCAATGGCGGCCAGGGTGTGAATGGATTTCATATCGGGCAAAAGCAAATTAATTGTAGGATAGTTCGCTAACGTGGACAAGCCACAAATATTACAGCAGGGGGATATTGAACTGCTTGGAAACGCTCACCGGCTCGGTGCTGCCTTGGAAGTTCATGCGCTGCACTTCCTTCACTTCTACATAGAGACGGTCGCCGTCACGGTAGGCGTTCACCACATCGCTGAGGTCCGCCTGAGGGCCGTTTACGGTTTTGGTAGCCAGCGCCGGGCGACGGCCGCGCACGAGGGTCACTTCGTAGCGGGTCACGCGGAAACGAGCATCATCGGGCAGGAAAGTAGCAAAGCCGGCATCCGGCACAGCCTTCAGCGTCATCGAGCGCACGGCAGTACCCGGGGTACCCTGCTTCTCGTTGGCCTCACGGCCGCCTACGAAGCACTGAATGGTGGGCTTAGGAATAGGACGAACCTGGAAAGTCTGCGAACCAATGGCGTTGCCACCGCTGCTTACGTTCAGGGTCACTTCCTTCGAATTCGGAATCAGCGTCACGTCGCCGGTCTTCGAACCGGGGATAGCCGCAGCGCCCGAAGCCGAGAAACTAGGCTTGTACTGGGCGCCCAGCGCGGGCACCGACACGTTCAGCTTGTTGCCGCACTTGAAGTACAGGGCCTGTACCGAAGCCGACTGAATCTGCATCACCGGCTTGGTGATGGTGTAGGGCACTTTCACCGTAAAGGTGGTATCGCGGCCATTCTGGTTGAAACGGATGGTGCCCGTCCACGAAGCTTTGGCGTTGCCCGAAGCATCGAATGCGCCGGGGCGAGCCGTGAACTCCACCTTGCCTTTGCCATCCGGGCCTACCGACAGCGGGCTGCCGTTCAGGGTCATGCGGGGGCTGATGGTCGAGGCCGAAGCCGTCAGGAACAGTTCAGCTTTGTACTTGGTGCCGGCGGCTACGGTGTTGGACTCAGCGCTGGCGAAAGCACCAATCTTGTCAAACACAATCGTCTTGGCACCTACTTTCTGGGCCAGGGCCGACAAAGCGTCAGCTTCGTATTTCAGCACTTCGGTCTCTTTCTGCGAGATGGTGGCCAGAGCGGCTACCACCGGGGTATTTTCGAAGTTGAGCTCCGCGAAGTTTTTGTTCTTCTGCGCCTTCTCCGTCACGCGGGGGTCGTCTTTGGCGTCGATGGCCAGCGGCGTAGCCGTGGGCACATACTGCTTGATGAACTCCGAGTATTCGTTCAGCTTCGGCTTCAGGCCCGTGTAGGCGATGCCGTTGTGCTTTTGACCGCCGAGCATGGTGATGGCCACTTTGTCTTCACCGCTCAGGTTGGTCATTTCCTGACCTTCCTTGTTTTCGGTAGCAGCAAGCAGCTTCTGCCGCACGTCGCGCAGGTAAGAAACCAATTCCTTGGTTTTGGCCCGAATTTCCTCGCTTTGCTTCAACACCGCGAGGTCACGGGGCTGGTTGTTGTTTTTCTGAACAGCGGCTTGGATACCTTTCACGGTACCGTCGGCGCCAACCGAGGTCTTATCGTTGACGCCCAAGAGGCTATCATCGATGAATTTGAACTTCAGCAGAATTGCTGAGTTCACTTGGAGCGCCAGAAGAGCGGTTAGCACGAGGTACATCATGCCAATCATCTTCTGCCGCGGTGTTTCTTTTCCGCCTGCCATTATCTGGTTCCGCTAAAATTTGTGGAGAGGATGATAAAAAGCGCTTAGGCTTGGGCGCCGGCCCGCATGGCGTTCAGCATGTTGCCGTACACACGATTCAGCGAAGTGAGGTTGCCCGTGAGGTCGGCCACCTGCTTCTGGAACTGCTCGGTGTCTTTGCCGGCTTGAGTCATGTTGTCCATGGCCTTGCTGAGCGTGCCATAGAATTGGTTCATGGACTTGAGGTGCGTGTTGGCATCCTGCAGTTCCATTTCGTACACAGCATTCAGCGCACCCAGGTTTTTGGTCACGTTCTGCACCTGCATGTGGTACTCCTTGGCATCCGAGGTGGCGTTCGACATGGCCGAAATGGCGTCCACGGTGTTGGAGTAAGCCACGTTGATTTTTTCGAGCGAATCAGCAGCCGAGCGTACTTTTTTGGTGTACTCGTCGGTCACGTTGGTGGCTTCGCCCAGCTGCGACAGCTGCGAGGTGGTGGTGCTCAGCCGGTTCAGGCCCTGACCGAGGCTCGAAATGGCTTCGGGAGTTACGTTGGCGTTCTTCAGCATGTCGTCGAGCTTCATCGTCAAGCCCTTGGCCGAGCTCTCCGTCGAGAGGCTGTTGCTACCGGTCGAGGGGTCATAGCCTTCGCTCAGCTCGGGGTACACCAGCGACCAGTCGTGCTCTTTGGCTTGCGGCTGGAATGCGCTGAGGAAAAAGATAACGGCCTCAGTGCCCAGACCTACGATGAGCATAGTATCAGCACCGGCCCAGTGCTCAATTTTAAACAATGCACCGACGATAACAACGGCTGCACCGATGCCATAAATCTTGGGCATCAGCGTATCATAGAGAAAACTTCCTTTAGCTGCCATGAGAATTTAACTGTTGAAAGGGGTTGAAGAAGGTGTTAGAAGGGGAGGGTGGTTATGATAAGACTTGCTGATTAGTTGAGGGAACTGTTGGTACCCATGCCAATTTGAATCATCGAGCAGCGGAAGCCGATATAGGAGCGTGCCGAATCTTGGTATTCAAAGTTGCGAGTGCCCGTTTCGAGGAAATAAGCAATGTCTTTCCAGGAACCTCCCCGCACCACCTTGCGCGGTTCGTTGTCGTCCGGGTTGGTGGGGTTCAAGTCCCATACCACCGGCACCGAGGCTTCCATGTAGGCGTCGTCGCACCATTCCGACACGTTGCCGGCCATGTCGTACAGGCCGAAGTCGTTGGGGAAGAAAGAGCCCACTTCAGAAGTGTAAGCAAAGCCATCCGAAGCGTAATCGCCGCGGCCGGGCTTAAAGTTGGCCAGCATGCAGCCTTTGGTGTTGCGCAGGTACGGGCCACCCCAGGGGTAAGTAGCCAGGTCGCGGCCGCCGCGGGCGGCGTACTCCCACTCGGCCTCGGAGGGCAGGCGGAAGTTGGGGTCGTTGGCATAGCCCGATTCCTCACGCGCGGCGTTGCGGAACTTGGTGCGCCAGTTGCAGAAGTATTTGGCGGCAAACCAGTCGACGCCCACCACCGGGTAGTCATCGAAAGCGGGGTGCGTGTAGTAGTACTCGAGCAGCGGGTCGCCCATGTGGTAGGTGAAGTCGCGCACCCACACCGTGGTATCGGGGTAGAGTTCCGTCATCACGTACTCCTCGCCCAGAACGTCGAGCGAATCCTGCTTGATGGCGTCCACGAATTGGCGGTACTCGTTGTTGGTAATCTCCGTTTCGTCCATGTAGAAGCCGGCGATGGTCACCTGCTTGTTCATGTTTACCATGGAGGCCGAAATGTCTTGGTCGGTTTGGCCCATGTGGAACGTGCCACCGGGGCAGGGTACCATGCCATAAGGCACTTCCTGGGGAATAAAGAAGGGGCGGTCTTCAGAACCAACCAGGTCACCCGTGGGTCCTTTTCCAAAACACCCACCTAATAACGTCCCGGAGATAGCGAAAAGGGATAATGCTAGAAGCTTGTTCATGTGTGTTAAAATTCTGTTTTTAGATACCGATACCGCTAAAGTACATTTAGATGGGCTGGCAAATCTACACTGAATTAGGAAACTGTGCAATACCTAAGTTTTGCTGCACACGACCAAATTCGGGGCAAACACGCTGAATAGCGCAAATAACTCGGTTAATCCGTTTTATATTTTGCGAGGCCGCCTAAAATTTATCCTAACCGAATAGGATAATGCTCATTCTGAGAGCCGAACGAGAAATAGGAAAATTAGAAGCTGTAACGGGGCGTGCGAATGGCCGGACGGGTATTCACCATGGCCTTAGGCAAGCGGTAGGAGAGCATAATTTCGTGCGAGCTGAACGCGCGGGCATCCTGGTTGAAGGCAATAAAATCGAAAGCGTAACCTAAGCGTACAGCGTTGTCTTTGGCAAAGCTGATGCCGAGCAGGCCGGAAACGGATTCTTCGGTGCGATAGTTGGCACCAATCCAATATTTGTCGTCGATAGTGGCCCGAACACCACCTTCAAAGGAGTAGTTCTTGGAGTTGCTAAATTTGCTGCTGCTGGAAAAATCGCCCGGCAGTACGGACTTCACCAATACCGTCGGCGTCACTACAACGGAAGACGAGGCGTCGATATTGTAGCCCGCCGTAAAGTAGGCGTGATTCTCGGCGATGTACTTGTTGGGCGTGCCAACGTTGCCGGCGCTTTTGAAGGTGTATTGCGAGCGGAGCAGGTTGTTCATGCTCAAGCCCGCGTAGAACTTCGGCGACTCGTACCACAGGCCTACGCCGGCGTCGAACTTGTTGTCGGAAGCACCGCTGGGCACGTTCACGTCATTTTCGTCGATGGCGATGTAGGTGCCTTTGCTCAGGTAAGTATAAATGCCCTGGATGCCGATGCCCAGCTTGCCTTCGCCCAGCTTAATGTGCTGTGAGTACGACAGTGCGGCGTTGGTCATTTTCGACTGGCCCACTTGGTCGTAGTACACCACGGCGCCCACGCCCCCACCGGTGGCGAGAACGGGCATGGAAGCCGAGAAGAGACCCGTGCGGGGCGAGCCGTTGGCGTCGCCGTAAGTGCCGTAGTTGAAGTACTGATAACGTCCAATCAGGTTGAATTCCCCGTAACCCTTGATGCCGGCGTAGGCCGGGTTCAGGGCCATGCCGTTGAAAGCATAGTGGGTGAACTGAGGCTGCTGCTGAGCATACGCCGAGCCAGCTGCGGCCGCGAAAAAGAGGGTCGCGAGTAACGTTCCTTTCATAGGACAGGTGGTAACGGGGGTGTGAAAGAAGAGGGAGGTGGAAGTTGGGTGGTTACGAGCGAAAGACTCGCTTCCAAATGTAAGGGAAAAAGCGCGGCCAAAAAACTTGGACAAAAAAAACCGGGGCAAAGGTGGGTTGCTCCGGTTTTCAACCATTTACCTGAATCAGGCGTTGGGTTTAGCGTTTTTGGAATTGGGCTTGCCCACATCGGGCTGCGCATGGCGCCGGATGTAGGCCTCGATGGCCCCGGTCATGGATGGGGCATTGGGGTGGGGCGCCTCGATGTCGAGAATGAGGCCGGCGTCGAGGACGGCTTTGGCCGTGGTGGGGCCAAACGCAGCAATGCGGGTGCCGTCCTGCACAAAATCAGGGAAATTGATGAAAAGCGAACTGATGCCGGACGGGCTGAAAAAGGCGATGCAGTCGTACTTCACCTCGGCCAGGTCAGATAAGTCGCTGGCCACGGTCCGGTAAATGACGGCTTCCGAGAACTTCAGGTTGTTGGCCCGCATGAACACGGGCAGGTCGTCCTTGCGGATGTCCGAGCAGGGGTATAAGAACTTCTCCCCCTTGTGCTTTTTAATTACATCGAACAAGTCGGCGGCCGTGCGCTCGCCCACGAAGAGCTTGCGCTTGCGCAGCACAATGTATTTCTGCAAGTAGTTGGCGGTCTGCTCCGAAATGCAGAAATACTTCATTTCGGCGGGCATCTCCAGCTTGGCTTCCTGGCAAATGCGGAAAAAGTGGTCCACGGCGTTACGGCTCGTGAAAATCACGGCTGTAAAATCCAGGATGTTGATTTTTTCGCGTCGGAAGTCCTTGTAAGACACCGGCTGCACTTCGATGAACTCCCGGAAATCGACCTTGATGCCGTATTTCTCGGCAATGGCGAAGTAGGGAGAAACGTCGTTGGCGGGCTTGGGCTGGGTAACCAGGATGCTACTGATGCGCTTGGCATGCCGGCCTGTGCCCGGCTTATCTGCACTCTCGGCCATACAGGAAGAAAAAGGGTAATGCTAGGACAATAAGAGGAGGAGTATGCACGAAGGCAAATTGCGAAGCTAAGGCCAATCAGTACGTAAAGACAATAAGTTTGAGTAAAACCAATAAAGGCAGTACTTCAGTTGCGCAAAGGTAGGCAAACAAATGGAGATTTAGCAGGGAGGCATATTGGTGTAAGGTGTGGGCCACGCGCAGCACCGTGCCCACCAGCACCACGGCAATGGCGGCGCTAGCGGCCCAGGCCACGGCCTGCGGGTAGCCGCTGTTGAGGCTGAGGTAGAGCAGCAGCACCACCGGCAGAAATAAGCCTGCCAGCAGCGTGGTGCGCAAAAATTCCCGGTATTGCACGTTGACCAGCCCCTGCAGCCCGAAGGTGTAAGCCAGCAGGGCCACGTACACGTATTTGCCGAACACGAATACGGTGATGACGCCCGCGTAGAGCAGCACTCGGGCCACGATGGCGGTTTCGGGCACGTCGAAGAAGCGGCGTAGCAGCGGCAGGTTCTGCAGGTCGGTGTGCAGGGCGGTGAGGAGCAGCGCGAACGAAAACGCGAACAGCACCACCAGCAACAGGTTCAGGAGGGAGAAGGCGGGCTTGGCGAGGAAGGCCTGCTGGTCGGCACCGCTGCTGAATAGCTCGTCAATCTGAAAGATGCGAGCCAGACCGGGCTGGTAGGTGGCGCGCACGGCCCCGTAGGACAGCCCCAGCACCAGCAAAAAGCCCAGATACACGTTTTGGCCCTGCGGCGCGGGCACGCGGGGCTGGGCCAGCCCCGCGCGCGCCTCGGCCTGGCCGGGGGCAGTGCTGCTGGCGCTCACGCCCGAGAACGACGCCAGCGCTGGCGAGCCGTCGGGCTGCCACACGGCCAGCAGGTGCGTGCCCGGCGCCAACTGCGCCGGCAGCAGCCGCGCCAAATCGAGGGAGTAAGTTGTTGCCGATTTGGCGTTGAAAATGAGCTGGTTGTCAAGAAACAAACTCAGCCCCGGCTGGGCGGCAAACGACAGCGGGAAGGGCTGGTTGCGGCTGATGCGCACCCACTGGTAGTAGGCGTGGGCGGGCTGGTGGTAGCCCGGCAGATAGAAAATGAGCCGGTTGCGCGCGGCGTCGTGAATCAGCCAGTCGGCCGACAAAGAAGTTGGCGTGGATGGGGGCAGCTGCCGGTACTCGCTGGCGCGCGCCGGGCGTGCCGTGCCGGCCAGGGCCAGGCACAAGCCCCACGCCAGCAGCCAGCAGATGCGTCGCGCGCGCCACATAGTCAGGACGTTAGTTGCCGCTTTCGGCGGCCAGCAGTTGCCGGCGGGAGATGCGGCTTTGGTACACGCCAAAGAAGACGCTCAGCAGCGCCGAGAAGCCAGCCAGGGCGGCAATGAGGATGGTGTTGCCCAAATGGGCGAAGCGGATGACGAACAATATTACCAGCACGTTGAGCAGGCCCAGCAGCAGCACGGTGCTGATTTGCTGGAAGCCCATGGCCAGGATGCGGTGGTGAATATGGTTTTTATCGGGCGAAAAGGGCGAACGACCCGCCAGCATGCGCAACGAAAATACCCGCAGGGTGTCGAACAGCGGAACAAACAGAATGCCCACGGCCACCGAAGGAGCCGCCGCCCCGAAAGGTTGCCCCACGTGCAAGCCCATCTCGATGAACTGAATGGACAGCACCGACACGATGAAGCCGCACACCAGCGAGCCCGTGTCGCCCATAAAAATGGGGGCCCGGTGAAAGTTATAGCGTAGGAAACCCAGCAGGCCGCCGATGAGGCAAAGTGCCACGAAGGCGTAGTTGCTGTAGTACGGGCCGCCGTATTGGTAGAAGTAGTAGCCAAAGGTGCCACAGATAATGAGCACAATAGTGCCGGCCAGCCCGTCGAGGCCGTCGATGAGGTTGATGGCGTTGGTGATGCCCACGATAACGCCCAGGGTGAAGGCGTAGCTGACGCCCACCGGCAGCGTGCCAATGCCGAAAATGCCCTGGAAGCTGGTGATGCGGACATCGGCCATTATCATCACAATGCCCGTGGCCAGGAGCTGGCCCACAAACTTCTTGGCCACCGACATGCCCACCAAATCATCTTTCAGCCCCACAAAAAACAGGATGATGCAGCCGGCCAGCAGCTCTTTCACCCCGTTTTGCAGGGGCGCGAAGATGGTGAGGGCCGACATGAACCCGGCGAACACGGCCACCCCGCCCAGGCGCGGCGTGAGCGACTGGTGCACGGTGCGCCCGTTGGGCGTGTCGAGCATGTTTTTGAGGTGGGCGATGTAGATGATGGACGGCACGGCGAACAGCGACACCAGCAACGCCCACATCCACGACAAACCCAGCGGAATATCGAAATGACTCATATACAATAGTTACAATTAATGACTTACGCTACCCGAAGGCAGATTTATTAGCTGTGCAGCACCCCAGTTTGGTCGAGCAGGGCGATGTGGGTGAAGTTGTCGGGCACGATGGAATCGGGCACGAAGATGAATTTTTTGTCGAAAATCTGGGTGCCGTGGTAATAGCTCACCCAGTATTGGTTGTTGAGGTGAAACAAAGCCGGGTCGATGGGCTCGACGGGCACGGCCGTGCGGGCCCCCACTTCCTCAAATACGTAGCGCAAGGTGGAGGTGCGCACTTTTTCGCCGTCGGGCTGCTGGCCGTAGCCGTTGGCGTTCACGATGACGTTTTCCAGCGGGAAATCGTTGTGGTTGAGCAAGTACACCTGCCACAGGGTCTGGCCGTCGGGGGGCAGCGCGTCGCTGTCGGGGATGATGGCGACCGAAACGCCTTCTACGGGGTCGAAGGAAATATCTTGTTTCACGGCTTAGGTAGTGGGCAGGGCGAATTGGGAGAATGTGGCGGCCTCGGTGGCTCCCAGCAGGGCCAGCAGGTGCGGCAGGAGGCGCTCCTGCACCTCGGGCACCGACACGGCCGCGCCGGGGCCCAACTCCCGGGCCAGCGAGGTCACGGCTTTGTCGGTGATGCCGCAGGGCACGATGTGGCCGAAATACGACAGGTCGGGCGTTACGTTGAGCGCGAAGCCGTGCAGGGTGACCCAGCGGCTGCACTTCACGCCCAGGGCGCAGATTTTACGGGGATTGGGGGCGCCTTCTTCCCAGTCGAGCCACACGCCGGTGAGGCCGGCAATGCGGCCGGCATTCAGGCCGTACTCGGCCAGGGTGCGAATGACGGCCTCCTCCAGCATGCGCAGATACCAGTGGATGTCGGTGCGGAAGTTGTCGAGGTCGAGAATGGGGTAGCCCACCAGCTGGCCCGGACCGTGGTAGGTGATGTCGCCGCCCCGGTTGATGCGATGGAAGCTGGCCTGATGGGCCATGAGGGCGTCATCGTCGAGCAACAGGTGCTCGGGCTTGCCGCTTTTGCCCAGCGTGTAGGTGTGCGGGTGCTCGCAGAGCAGCAGGTAGTTAGGCGTGGCCTGGTGCGGGGCGCCGGTGGTTTCGGCCTCACGGTTTTGGGTTTTGATGGCCAGTGTGCCGGCCATCAGCGCTTCCTGCAACTCCCAGGTGGGCACGTAGTCTACGAGGCCCAGGCGGCGCACCTCCACCGTCCGGTTGGTGGTGGGCTGCGCGTCGTCGGGGCCGAGGGCGTCGTGCGGCGGCGCGGGAACCTGTTCTACTGAAGAAGCCATGGGCAAGGGAAAACGTAACGGGACGCAAAGGTACTAAGCGCCGTAGGCATTGGCTTGCGCGCGCCTTCGGTTAGCTTGCGGCGGCTTGCGCCGGGGCTGGTGCAACCAAGCCCTTCCGACCCTTCTTACCCATGGCCCACGCCCCTCACGAATTAGGCCAGGCCGGCGAGGCCGCGGCCGCCGACTTTTTTCTGGCCCAAGGCTACCAGGTGCTGGCCCGCGGCTACCGCCACGGCCGCGCCGAAGTCGACCTGGTGTTGCGCCAAGGCAACGCCCTCCTGGTGTTTGTGGAAGTAAAAACCCGGTCGTCGGGCCAATTCGGCGCCCCCGAAACTTTTGTTTCGACCCGCAAGAAGGAGCTGTTTCGGCTGGCCGCCACGCATTTGCAGGAGGAACTGGACTGGCGCGGCGACATCCGCTTCGACATCGTGGCCCTTACCCTGCTGAGCCAGGGCTTCCGACTTGAGCACTTTGAGGATGCTTTTTACTGAGCCTAAAGCTTACTTCTTGCGGGGCGTTACTTTAGGAGACGCCTTGGGCACGGTGCGGGGCGTGTAGCCGGGGCGGCGGGTTTGGCCCGGCCGGTCTTCGGCTTCGGGCTGGCCGCGCTTGTCGAGGTTCTTCTCTTTGTCGTAGATGAGGGTGGCGTTGCGGTTGTACTCGCGCACCAGCTCGGGCTCGGTCACTTCGGGGTCGTAGCCGGATTCGGCGTATTGGTACTCGTAGTGGCGGCGGCCGCGAAAGCCCCAGTACTTGGTCCAGATGCCCACGCGCTTGCCGTTCTCAAACTGGCCGCGCCAGTCGGGCTGGCCGTTCACGAGAAACTTGGCGTAGTCGCCCTCCAATTTGCCGTTTACGTAGGGCACCACTTCGTTGATTTTGCTGCGGTCTTCGCCGTAGTAGCTCACGTTGGCATCGCGCGGGAAACCCATCTCGTAGTGGGTTTTGGTGAGCAGCACGCCGTTTTTATCGAAGGTCTCCCAACGCAGGTGCTTGGTGCCCAAGGCATAGAAGCCGGTTTCGAGCACCTTGTTGTTCTGCAGCACCTTGTACGGCCCATGCAGAATCTTGAGGTTGGTAGCGTCTTCTTCCACAGCCGCCAGCTTCAGGATTTTGTGCTTTTTGGTGTCGTAGTAATAATGCGCCGGCGCATAGTCGCTCAGCACCTTGGGATACTTCAGGAAGTAAAAGATGGCGATTTTCTGATTGCGGCCCTTGGGGCCGGTTTTCACGAAGGCCTTCTTCATCTTCTCGCCCAGAAAGACGTTTTTCGGCTTTTTCTTGGCCTTGCGCTGGGTGTCTTTCTCTGCGTCTTTGGCGGCTTTTTCTTGCTCTTTGGTGAGCACCACCTTGCGGGCCGTGCTGAGCGAAGGCTTGCCGTTGAGCGAGTCGGCCGTGCGCGTCAGCGTGTCGGCCACGAGGGCCACGGGTTCGTCGGGCGTGCTTTTGAACGACACGGTTTTGCGTGTGCACGCCCACGGCAGGAGCGTGAGTGCCACTACCAAAATACCCAGAAAACGCAGCGGCCGCAGCCACAAACGAAGATTACGCATGAAAAGCACCAAATAATTTCGCCGCATCAACGCAAATGTAGGACGCTTTGGTGCCCGTGGGGAGGGGAGGCAGGGAAAGGAGGGCGTCTGTCATCCTGAGCGCCGCGAAGGACCTTCTCCCCGAAGAACGATTTGCAGCAATTCAATCAGCGCAGGCGTGAGAAGGTCCTTCGCGGCGCTCAGGATGACAGACGCTATCCACTTTTTCTTATCGTCCGTCTCCCCTACCCCGCCTTCACCTCCCGCGTGACCAGGTCGAGGTGCTGGCCGGCCACCATGAGGTGCAGGCACAGGTTGTGGCCGCTGATGACTTGGTCATCGGGCAGGTCGGGCAGGTTGTTGTGGGTGGCGGCGGCGGCGTCTACTATCACCACGGCTTCTTCGCCGAATACTTCGGCGGGGTGGCCGGCGCGAATGACCAGCCCCGTTTCTTCGCTGAGGCCAATGCCCAGCAGCGTGGGCTGCGCCAGCACGGCGTGCATGAGCCGCGGGTAGCGCCCGCGCTCGGCAAAGTGCTGGTCGAGCAGCACGCCCGGCAGCAGGCCCAGGCCGGGCTTCACGTCGACGTGGCCCGCCAGCAGGCTACGCCAGCCGTGGCCGTTCACGAGCATAAAATCGGCCACGGCGGAGGCACCGGCGCTGGTGCCGGCCACGATGAAGCCGGCCTCGGCCTGGTGCTTGTGCTTGAGAATGGCCAGAAATTCGGTGCCGAGCAGGAAATCGGTGATGCGTTCCTGGTCGCCGCCGCTCATGAAGACGAGGGCGGCGCGGCGCAGGCGCGCCAGGGTGGCCGGGTCGTCGGCGGGGTTGTTTTCGTCGACTTGCAGGTGGCGCACGTGGGGACAGCCCAGCTGGTTCCAGGCGTGGGCGTAGGCAGCGGCGGTGCGAGCGGGCTGGCGGCGGCTGGCCGTGGTGAGCACCTCAATGGGCGAGTTGCGGTCGGGCAGCAGCCGGGCCAGCAGGGCCAGCATGGGGTCGTCGTCGCCGCCGCCTAGCACCACAAGGGTGCCCAGCGGCGCAGTGGCAGGCAAAGAGGAATCGGCGGGCATGAACACGAATTTGGAAAGGCAAGATAGAATGGTGAATACGGGGAAACTGCGCCGCTTGCTGTGCGCCGCGGCGCGGCTGGCACTTCCTGAGCCAACCAAAGCTGCTACGGCCGAGGTAATGCCGCGGAACCGGGCGCGCTTTTTATCGCCGTCAACTTTGGTTCGGTCGGCCATTTACCGCCGGCTTCGCGCTACTTTTGCACCGCAATTTTCCGTTCCCCAACCCCGCTTGCCTAGCGAAGCACCTCCGCCCCTCTTTTCATGCAGCCGCAGACCGTGGAAACCATCACGTCCCTGATTCAGGAGGGCGAGTTTTTTAAGCTTAAGCAAGTACTCCGCGACTTTCAGCCGTCGGAGCTGGTATCCCTCATTGAGGAGGAGGAAGAACGGGAACAACTCATCATTTTCCGGCTGCTGCCCCTGAAGCTGGCCACCGAGGTGTTCGAATACCTCGACCTGGAGGTGCAGAAGCACTTTCTGGAAAACCTGGCCCAGGACAAGATGGCCGACATCCTCAACGAGATGTCGCCGGACGACCGCACGGCCCTGCTCGAATTCCTGCCCGCCAACTTCGTGGCCGAGCTGGTGCAGAGCCTCTCGGAGGAAGAGCGCAAGGTGACGCTGCAGCTGCTGGGCTACCCCGAATACTCGGTGGGCCGCCTGATGACGCCCGATTACATCGCCATTCGCGAGAACTGGACGGTGCAGCAGGTGCTCGACTACATCCGGCAGCACGGCGGGCAGTCCGAAACGCTGAGCATGCTCTACGTGACCGATGCCCACGGCGTACTCATCGACGACATCCGCATTCGGGAGTTTCTGCTCACGGCGCCCACGGCGCGGGTGCGCGACCTCATGGACCGCCGCTACGTGAGCCTCGTGGCCAACCAGGACCAGGAAGAAGCCATCGATATTTTCCGGCGCAACGACCGCAACGCCCTGCCCGTGGTGTCGGACCAGGGCATTCTGCTCGGCATCGTGACCATCGACGACATCCTGAGCATTCGGGAGGAAGAAGACACCGAAGACATCCAGAAGTTCGGCGGCTCCGAAGCCCTCGACGAGCCCTACCTCACCATGCCCCTGCTGCGGCTGGTGCAGAAGCGGGCCGGCTGGCTGGTTATCCTGTTTCTGGGCGAGTTGCTCACGGCCTCGGCCATGCAATTCTTTGAGGGCGAGCTGCAAAAGGCCATCGTGCTCGTGCAATTTGTTCCTCTGATTATCAGCTCGGGAGGCAACTCGGGCTCGCAGGCCACGTCGCTCATCATCCGGGCCATGGCGCTGGGCGAGTTCACGCTGGGCGAGTGGTGGCGGGTGCTGCGGCGCGAAATCGTCACAGGCTTAGCCCTGGGGTTGATTCTCGGACTGGTGGGCTTCGGGCGCATTGCCATCTGGCAAAGCATCACGCCAATTTACGGCGAGCATTGGGTGCTGGTGGCCCTCACGGTGGGCGTGGCGCTGGTGGGCATTGTGCTGTGGGGCTCATTGGCGGGCTCCATGCTGCCGCTGCTGCTCAAGCGGCTGGGCCTGGACCCGGCCACGTCGTCGGCACCTTTCGTGGCTACGCTGGTCGACGTCACGGGCTTGATTATCTACTTCTCGGTGGCCCTGCTGCTGCTGCGGGGCACGCTGCTGTAAGGCAGCAATGGGCAAAAGGATGGGTAGCACTTTCTGCGGCTCGAAAAGCCGACGGGCTCCGCGTGCTGGAACCCAGGCGGCGCAGGCAGGTAATAACCGCTCCCGTAAAAACACGGGGCAGAATCACGTAGAATAGCGGGTTGTGAAAATCAAGTAGTTGTGCGCTTATACGCCGGGCGTCCGGGCTGTCTCTTTGTACTGTCAAACGAAGCTTCAGTGAGACACCAGGCGGTTGCCGAAAAGCCTTGACCCAGAGTAGGCGCACCCATCTTTTTTCTACTACCCCCATGGCACTCCAACAAGTAGGGCAGTTCAAACTCAACCAGCAAGGCGGCTACGTTTGCCGCACCGAATTTGTGTACCTCGACGACAACGGCCAGCTGCAGTCGTCGGCCCAAACCAGCAACGAGCTGCTGGGCCAGTCCTACACCACCTCGCCCGGCGACCTGGGCGTGCCCGACGGCGCCACCACCTGGATGAAAATCTGGGTGATGTGGGGCACCGACAACCAAGCCACCCAAGCCTTTACCTACACCAAAGGCGCCGCCCCGACGGCCGAATACACCTGCTCCGGCACCACCCTCAGCAACCACCTCGCCCTCGACGGGGTGAAGTAGCCGCCACTCCATCAACTGGCAACCAGAAAAAAGCCCCCGTGCCCATGGCACGGGGGCTTTTGTGCAGCCTAGAAGCGGCCCGCGCCGCTAGTCCAGCTTGCGGCGGTTGGCTTTCTTGTCGCTGTGCAGCTTTTTGCCCTCCAGGCGCTTGCGCACGGCGGCTTTGCTGGGCTTGGTGGCCTTGCGGGGCTTGGGCCGCCGCAGGCTTCGGAGCAGCAGCTCGTGGAAACGGGTCAGCGCAATTTCCTTGTTGCGCAGCTGGCTGCGGTCGTCCTGGGCCGTGACGAGGAGCAGGCCCTCAGCGGTGAGCTGGTTGCCAATCTTTTCCAGAATCAGCTCCTTCTGCGCCTCGGTCAGCACCTGCGACTCGCGCAGCGGAAAGCGCAGTTCCACGCGCGATTCCACCTTGTTCACGTTCTGCCCGCCCGGCCCGCTGCTGCGGCTGGTTTGGAAAGTGATTTCGGGCAAAAAAGCGTCGGGCGGCGGCAGCATGAGGTTCTATTTCTCCAGCAGCATAGCGCCGTAGGAATAGCCGCCGCCGAACACGGTGATAATCACCTTGTCGCCGCCTTTCAGCGTGTCCCACACTTCGGCCAGGCCGATGGCGGCGCCGGCGCAGCCCGTGTTGCCGAGGCGCTCGATGTTGCTCACGGCGCGGGCGGGGTCGAGGCCGAGCTGCTTGGTCACGTTCTTGGAGATGCGCAGGTTGGCCTGGTGCGGAATCAGGTAGGTGAGCTGGTCGATGGCAATGGCGTGCTTGTCGAGCAGCTGCTGGGTCACCTTGGCCATGTAGATGCAGGCCTGCTGGAACACGTCGCGGCCAAACGGCATCACGATGCCGCGCTCCACGGGCTTCAGGGTCACCGACTCGTCGGCTTTGCTCACGGGCGCCGCGCCGCCGGTGATGACCTCGGCAATGCGCAGGTCGCCGGGCGCGAGGCGCTCCTTGCTGATGAGCAGGGCCGCCGCGCCGTCGCCCCAGAGGTGGCCGGCCATGGTGTCTTCCTCGTTGTTGTAGGCGGTGTTGTGCTCCGTGACGACCACTACGGCGCGGGTGGCCTTGCCCATGGCAAAATAACCCTCCACAATTTCCACCGCATTCAGCAGCGACGAGCAGGCCGAGGAGATGCTCACCGTGGGGATTTCGTTCACGTCCAAATCCCGCTGCACGGCGTGGGCGGCCGTGAAAATGGTGTCGTGCGGCGTGTAGGTACCCACCACAATAAGGTCGACGCTAGCGGCAGCAAAGGCGGGGGCGGCGGCGAAAGCCGCGCGGGTGGCCGCAATGGCCATGGTGTTGGCATTTTCGCCGGGGGCCGCTTTGCGCCGCTCCTGGATGCCGGTTCGCTCAATTATCCACTCGCTGGCCAGGCCATTCAGGCGGGTGAAGTGAGCATTGGTGACGACGGCCTCCGGAAGGTAGGACGCCACATGATGAAGGTACACGGACTGGGGTTGGATGGGGAAACGCAAACGCGCCTTGCGGCGGGCACAAAGGTACGGCCCCCGGCCCGCGGCGGCCGGCCCCAACCGTCCAGATGCCCGAATTTTACACGCAGGGCCACTTCCCGCCCCTAAAACTCGACGTGCAGCCGCACCGCCGCCACGTGCACCGGCCCGCTGCGGTCGCGGTTGTAGCCGGGGTTGATAACGAGTTGGTAATCGGGGCTGATGGAGGCGTGGTAGCGCGGCAGGCTGAGGCTGTAATACACCTCGCCAATGCTTTCGAGGCCGTAGTTCAGGGCGCCGTCGCCCACGATGAAGCCGTAGCCGCCGGCCGCCAGATAGGCCCGGTGCTCAGGGCTGAGGCCGTTCACCACCACGGCAGCCCCGAGGCGGTCGTCGGGCCGCTGCCAGCGGGCGCCGGTGCTCACCAGCCCCAGGCTGGCGCTGTGGTCGATTTCGGTGAAAGCCCAGGTTTCGTAGCGGCCGTCGTTGTAGCTCACGCGGGCAAAAAGGCCCACGTTCTTGGTCAGTTCCTGCTCGGCGTTGAGCGCAAAGCCGGTTTTGGTGCGGCCCGGTGCCCGAAACAGGGCCACGGCCGAGGTGTCGGCGTGCAGGCGCGGGTTGGCCGCGGTGGCGGCGCGGTAGTCGCCCATGGCCGCCACGTTGCGAAAGCCCAGCAGGCGCAGCGTGCCCTGGCGGCCACCCAGGCGGTAGCTTTTGGTGAGCTCCACGGTTTCGGCGTGGGCGGTGCGGTAATGAAAGTCCAGCGTGGGGCCGTTGGCATAAGTAGGCTCCAGCGTCGAGCCCACACGCAGGGCAAAGGCGGGCGTCACGTACTCCACCACGCCGCCCACGGTGTAGCCGCGGGTGTTGGCGGCGTAGTCCCAGCCGCCGGCACTCATCAGGCCCCAGTTCAGGAACTGCGTGCGGGGGTCGTGCGAGTAGCTGTTCTGGTCGAAGAAATCGGCCACGCTGAACTTGCCCACATTGAAGGCGAGGTAGCGCGTGGGCCGGGGCCCGGCCAGCTGGTTGAGGTCGTCTTCGTCGGCATCAGTGCCCGGGCCCAGGGCAATGGTCTGGCGCAGGTAGAGGCGGGCCAGGTACAGCACGGGGTCGGCCACGCCGATGCGGAAAGTTTCGCCGTTGGTGAAGCCCGCAATGCCGCGGGCACTGCTCAGGCCGCTGCCACCGGCCACCTCGGGGTTGAAATACACGGCCGCGCCTTTCCACAGCCGCCGCCCGATGAACAGCGTGGAGGTGAACGACAGCTTCGCCGATTCGCGGTCGGCCAGGCTGTAGTCGCCCGCATACGGCGTGCGCAGGTCGTTGTGCCACTGGTCGATGAGCGTTTGCTGGAAGTGCAGGCTCCAGTTGCGCGGCTGGTCGGGGGCGTCGTTGGGCTGGTGGGCGGGCTCCTGGGCCGATGCGGCGTTGGGGGGCGTAACCGGCGTGGCCCCGCCGGGCGGCGTGACCTGGGCGCGGGCCGGCCCCACCAGGAGCAGCGCCCCCGCGAGCAGAGGCAGGAACTGTTTCAGAAGACGAAAACAACAAGGGCCAACCGAAGCCGCCCGGGATGAAAACGTCAAACCTAGACCGTTGCGTCTGTAGGAAGCATGAAGCCAGCCTGCTGGTTGTCGGGCGGTTCTAGCCTTGCCCGGCGCCGGCCGGTGCCTCAGCGGCAGCGCTGCGGTCTAAGTACTGCAGGCCCCAGCCCAGCAGCTCGGCAAACATGGGCCGCACGCGCTGGCCCTGCGCCGTGAGGCTGTAGTCGACGCGTGGCGGCACGGTCTGGTGCACGGTGCGCGCCACAAGGCCGTCGGTTTCCATCTCGCGCAGCTGCTGAATGAGCATCTTCTCCGTGATTTCGGGCATCAGCCGGCGGAGCTCGCCGTAGCGCCGCGGCTCGTCGAGCAAGTACGACAGAATGAGCAGCTTCCACTTGCCACCCAACACGTTGAGCGTGGTGCGCACCGGGCACACCAAGTCATTTCGGGTAGATGAGGCCAGCCAATACGCCTCGGCCTGTTGTTGTTTGGTGGGCTTGCTCATAAAATTATTTTTCTGATTGTCAACGATTCTTTCTATCAGGTAAGTACCCTACTTTTTAGTAGGTACTTGCGAAAAGTAAAGTTACACATTCACCTTTGCATGGCCAGCGGGCAACAGGGTCCCGGCATCACTACTCCGACTCATGGCTAAGAAAATCACCGTATTAGGCGCCACCGGCAACATTGGCACCGCCCTCGTTCACCACCTGCTGGGCCAGGGGCACCAGGTCACGGCCGTGGCCCGTCCCAGCGCCCGCCTCGACGCGCTGCAACAAGCAGGCGCCACCACCAAAGCCGGCGATGCCCACGACGCGGCCTTCCTCACCGATGCCCTGCGCGGTGCCGACGCCGCCTTCCTCATGATTCCGCCCAGCCCCACAGTGCCCGACGTGCTGGCCCACATGCAGCAAATCGGCGAGGCCATCGCCCAGGCCGTGCGCGACGCCGGCGTGCGCCACGTGGTGCACCTGAGCAGCATCGGGGCCGAGCAGCCCACCGGCACCGGCCCCGTGGTGGGCCTGCACCACCAGGAAGCCCGCCTCAATGCCATTGAGGGCTTGGCGGTGGCGCACCTGCGCCCGGCGTATTTCATGGAAAACCTGCTGGCCAACGTGGGCATGGTGCAGCACATGGGCATCATCGGCTCGGCCACGCGGCCCGACGTGGCCTTCCCCATGGTGGCCACCCGCGACATTGCCGCCAAAGCCGCCGAGCTGCTGAGCGGCCCGGCGCTGGAAGGCCACACCGTGCACTACCTGCTGGGCCCGCGCGACTACTCCATGGCCGAGGCCACGGCCATTCTGGGCCGGGCCATTGGCCGGCCGGAGCTGCCTTACGTGCCGTTTCCTTATGCCGATGCCCGGCAGGGCATGGTGGGCGCCGGCCTGAGCGAAAACATGGCCGACCTCTACATTGAGATGACTCAGCACATAAACGAAGAAAAATCGATGACCAAGGGCCCGCGCACGGCCGAAACCACCACGCCCACCACGCTGGAGGAATTCGCCCAAACGGTGTTTGCGCCGGCGTTTGAGGGCGCCGCGGCAGGCGCACCCGCCACGGCATAAGCGGGGCCGTGTGCCCTAATACGACATGCTCTTCGGCTCGGCCGGGGAGCCTGTCGCTATTTTTGCCTCATGCCTTTGCTTCATCACCTCGACCAAGGCCAGGGCCGGCCCCTGGTCATCCTCCACGGCCTGTTTGGCACCCTAGACAACTGGCAGAGCCTGGCCCGCCGCTGGGCCACCGAAGCCGGCCTGCGCGTGGTGAGCGTGGACTTGCGCAACCACGGCCGCTCCTTCCACAGCCCCGAACACAGCTACGCCCTGATGGCCGAAGACGTGCTGGCCCTGTTCGACCACCTGCAGCTCGGCCCCGACGTGACGCTGATGGGCCACAGCATGGGCGGCAAAGTGGCCATGCGCCTGGCCCTGGACCACCCCGAGCGGCTGGCCCGCCTCATCGTGGTCGACATTGCCCCGCGCTTTTCCGACATGGAGCATCAGGACGACATCCTGGCCGGCCTGCAATCCGTGGATTTCACCACCTGCACCAACCGCCAGGAAGCCGACGCTGCCCTGGCCAAGCACGTGCCCAACGTGGGCACCCGGCAGTTTCTGCTCAAAAACCTGTACCGCACCGAAGACAACACTTTTGCCTGGCGCATCAACCTGCCGGTACTGGCGGCGCAGCTGGCGGCCATTGGCGAGGCCACCACGGCAGCGGCCCCGTTTCTGAAGCCGGCCCTGTTCATCCGGGGCGGCAAGTCCGACTACATCACCGCCGAGGACAAGCTGCACGGCATTCCGGCCCTGTTTCCCAACTCCGAAGTGGCCACCGTGGTGGACGCCGGCCACTGGGTGCACGCCGAAAAACCGGAGGAAGTGTTTGGGTTGGTGCGGGCGTTTGCGCTGCAATAACCGGGGCTTTGTGGCCCAGCGCTGACCCCACCCGCGGCTGTGCCGTTCCTTTGCGGCTTATTCCCCGCGCCCATGCCCGCCACGCTGTACCTTCTCCCCACGCCCCTGGCCGACGACACGGCCCCGCAGGTGCTGCCGCCGCAGGTGGTGGCCGCCGTGGCCGCCCTCCCCTACTTTCTGGCGGAAAACGCCCGCACGGCCCGCCGCTTCGTGAAAAGTGTGGCCCCGCACCGCGTGATTGAGGACATTCGCTTCACCGTCATCGACAAAGACAGCACCGACGCCGAGGTGCGCGCCGCGCTGGTGCCGCTGGTGAAAGAAGGCCTCGACGGGGGTATTCTGAGTGAAGCCGGCTGCCCCGGCATTGCCGACCCGGGCGCGGCGCTGGTGCGCGAGGCCCACCGGCTGGGCCTGCGGGTGGTGCCGCTGGTGGGGCCGTCGTCGCTGCTGCTGGCGCTCATGGCCTCGGGGCTGAACGGGCAGCAGTTTGCCTTTCACGGGTATTTGCCCATCGAGAAGGCGCCGCGCGTGGCATCCATCAAAGCCCTGGAGAAGGAGGCCCAGCAACGGCAGCAGTCGCAGCTGTTCATCGAAACGCCCTACCGCAACGGGGCTTTGTTTGCCGATTTGCTGGCGCACCTGCAGCCGGGCACCCGCCTGTGCGTGGCGGCCGACGTGACGGGCGCCGGGGAGTTCATCAAGACGTTAACCGTCTCGGATTGGAAGCGCCTGCCAGCGCCGGAGCTGCACAAGATTCCGACGGTGTTTGTGCTGGGGACGTGACGCATTTATATCAGCACGTCATGCTGAGCGCAGTCGAAGCATCTCGCGTGCAGGAGTAAATAATTACTTTCCCGGTAGAGATGCTTCGACTGCGCTCAGCATGACGTGCTGATTATTTATGACGTCGCTACGAGGCCCGTACCACGTAGCGCAGCTCGCTTTCGGGCACGGCCTCGGGCACGATGGGCAGCACGGTTTCGCCGTGCTGGCTCATGTCGAGGCCGTCGGCTTCGTGGCGGGCATTCACCCGAATGGGAATGAGCAGGTTGGTGAACTTGTAGAGCAGGTAGGAGCCGCCGAAAGTGAAGACGGAGATGAAGGCCAGTGCCCCGAGGTGGCGCAGCAGCAGCGTCCATTCGCCGGTGGTGGCCAGGCCGCCGTTCTTGGCAAACACGGCCGTGAGAATCATGCCCACGATGCCGCCCACGCCGTGGCAGGGAAACACGTCGAGAGTATCGTCCAGGGTAGTTTTGTTTTTCAAATCGACAGCGCCGGCGCTGATGGCGGCCGCCACCACGCCAATAAACAGCGCCGGACCGTAGCTAATGTAGCCCGCCGCCGGCGTGATGGCCACCAGGCCCACCACCGCGCCAATGGCCGCGCCCGCCGCCGACGGCCGCTGTCCGCGCACGGCTTCAATCATCATCCAAGTGAGCATGGCGGCGGCCGAAGCCAAGTGCGTGGTCATAAAGGCCTGCACCGCCGTGGCGTTGGCCGCCAGCGCCGAACCGGCATTGAAGCCAAACCAGCCAAACCACAGCAAACCCGTGCCGATGAGAATGAACGGCACGTTGGGCGGCACGTGGGTGTGGCCTTCGAGGTGGGTGCGGCGACGGCCCAGGGCCAGCGCGCCCGCCAGCGCCGCAAACCCGGCCGAGATGTGCACCACCGTGCCCCCTGCAAAGTCTAGTATGCCCCACTTAAACAGGAAGCCGTCGGGGTGCCAGGTCCAGTGGGCCAGCGGGCAGTAGATGCACAGGCTGAACAGGCACATGAACAGCAGGTAGCCCCAGAAACGAATCCGCTCAGCGAAGGCACCGCTGATGAGGGCCGGCGTGATGATGGCAAACTTGAGCTGAAAGGCCGCAAATAGCACCAGCGGCAGGTTGGAGGCCAGGCGCGGGTGCGGGGCCGTGCCCACGTTGTTGAACATGAAGAACGTGAGCGGGTTGCCAATCACGCCCCCGATGCTGTCGCCAAACGCCAGCGAAAAGCCCACCACGTACCACAGTATCGAAATCACGCCCAGCGCGATGAAGCTCTGCAGCATGGTGGAAATGACGTTGCGCTTGCTCACCATGCCGCCGTAGAAAAACGCCAGCCCCGGCGTCATCAGCAGCACGAGGCCGGAGGCCGAAAGCATCCACGCCAAGTCGGCGGGATTGAAGGCGTCGGCAGCGGCTTCGGGGTGGCTTTGGGGCAGAAAGGCTGCGACTCCGGCCAATAGAAGGATAAAGCCGAGGCAGGCAGTGGCCAGGTATTGCTTGCGAGTCATAACAGGGAGCAGATGATGGGCTATTCCACGAAGTTATGCAACATCATTTACAAATGCACCCTAAATTTTTAGGTCACTTTTCCTGTAAATGTAAGTTTAATGGAAATATGCCCCCTTCTCAAGAGGTCATTTCGATAAAAAATGCCGTGCGTTGGTCTTTTTGGGTAGTGAGTTGAAACCGGAACCCGTGCGCCAGCAGAATGTCGCGCACCAACGTCAGGCCAATGCCCTGGCCGTCGCGCTTGGTGCTGAAAAAAGGCGTAAACAGGCGCTGGCTGATTTCGGGCGTCAGGCCCGGTCCGTCGTTTTCGATGGTGACGGTGGGCGGCTGCGCGGTGGTGCGCACCCAGATGTTGCCGTCGTGGCCAATGGCTTCGAGGGCATTTTTGGCGATGTTTAGGAGGGCTTGCTCCAGCTGCTGGGCATCGAAGCGCAGCAGCAGCGGTGTTTCCGAAATGTCGAGGTGCCACCGGATGTGCCGCTCTTCGCTCTGGGGCTGCAACAGCCGGCAAATGCCACGTAGGAGGGCGTGCACGTCGGTGGGCTGGGGCACGGGGGCGGGCAGCCGCACCAGTCGGGCAAAGTTGGCAATGAAGTTGGCCAGCTGGGTGTTGCGGGCGATGCTGACGTCGAGGGCCTGCGCGAAATCGGGCTGGTCGGCGGGGTCGAGCTGCGGGCGGTAGTGCTCGAAGCTGTGCAGGATGGAGTTGATGGCGCCGATGGAATTGTTGATTTCGTGCGACATCATCCGAATCAGCTTGCCGTAGGACTGTTTTTCCTGCTGAATCAACTCCTGAGTCAGCTCTTCGAGCAGAATGAAGCGCCGCGTGAAGCCCCGGTCGAAGAAGTGTGCGGCGTGGGCCCGGTAGGTTTGCAGGCCCGAGAGGCGCAGGCTCTGCGGCTGCTTTTCGGTGAGGTTGGCCAGGGCCGGGCCCCAGGCGCCCGGCAGCGCGGCGGGCAGCTGGCCCAGCAGCGCCTGGGCCGGCTGCCCGAGAAAGCGTTCGGCGGCGCTGTTCACGCTGTCAATGCGGCCTTCAAAGTCTAGAATGAGCACGCCGGCCGGCGAGGCCTCGATGAGCCGCTCCAGCAAAAAGCTCTTTTCGTGCTGGCTCACGCGCTCCTGCCGCAGCTCGTCAATCATGTGGTTGTACACGTCGATGAGCTGGTCCATCTCGCGCTGGCCCACCGGCACAAACTTCATCGAGAAGTCCTTGGCCTGGATGGCCGCCGTGCCCGCCGCGATGAGCTGAAACGGCCGCACAAATCCCCGGTAGAGCCGCACCGTGAGGTAGATGCTCGCCAGCAGCAGCGCCTCCGAAGCCACGAAGAGCGTCGGATTGGTGGTGCGCAGCTGGGCCGCCAGCGCAATGAGCACGGCGTGAATGATGGTGACGAAAAGAAGGAATTGGGTGCGGAGCGTCATGGGTTGCGGGGGGGCAGGACGACAAATAAAAGAACGTCATGCTGAGCGCAGCCGAGACATCTCGCTTGGCTCGTTCTGACTTGACGCCTCACCCCCCAGCCCCCTCTCTCAGGGAGAGGGGGTGCGTTCGATAACTCTAGCCAGTGCGCAGTAATCGGGCCGCCGTGGCTCCCCCGAAGAATGGTTTGTCGCATTCCCCTTCGGAGAGGGGGCCGGGGGGTGAGGCGCCCAGCAGAATGACGCCCTACTCGTCGAACGGAATGCCGTGCTTCTCAAACCGCCGGTACAGCGCGCCCCGGCTCAGGCCCAATGCCTTGGCCACGCGGCTGATGTTGCCGTCGTAATGCGCCAGGCTCTGGCGTATCATCTGGGCTTCCAGCTCGTCCAGGGTCATGGTGCCGGGGGTGGGCAGCTCACCGGGCGCGGGCGCGCGGGCGGGCAGCCGCTGGGCGTTGGCCTGGAAGTCTTCGGGGCCCAGCTCGTCTTTGCCGCTCACGAGCACGGCGCGCTCCACCAGGTTTTTCAGCTCGCGGATGTTGCCGGGCAGGAGCTGCTCGCGCAGCCAGTGCATGGCGCGGGCGCCCACCTTCAGGGCCGGGCGGTGGTAGGTGGCGCGCAATTGGTCCACGAAGTGCTGGGCCAGCAGCGGAATGTCGGCGGCCCGCTCGCGCAGGGCCGGCAGGCGCACCGTAATCAAGTTGATGCGGTAGAACAGGTCTTCGCGGAAGCGGCCCTGCTGCACCATCTCGGCCAGGTTGCGGTTGGTGGCGGCAATGACGCGGATGTCGAGGCGGCGCGGCTTGGAGTCGCCCAGCACCTCGTAGGTGCGGTCTTGCAGCACGCGCAGCAGCTTCACCTGGCTGGCCAGCTCCAGCTCCCCTATCTCGTCGAGGAAGATGGTGCCGCCGTTGGCCAGCTCGAAGCGGCCCACCCGGTCGGCCTTGGCGTCGGTGAAGGCGCCGCGGCGGTGGCCGAACATCTCGCTTTCAAACAAGCTGCTGGAAATGCCCCCGAGGTTCACCTTCACAAACGGCTGGTTTTTACGCTGGCTGTTGCGGTGAATGGCTTCGGCGATGAGCTCCTTGCCGGTGCCGCTTTCGCCTTCAATCAGCACCGAGGCATCGGTGGGCGCTACCTGGCCCACGTTGCGGAGCACGTGCAGCAGCTGCGCATCCTGCCCGATGATGTCGGCGAAACGGTACTGGCGGTCGAGCTGGCGGCGGCTGGCGCTGGGGCTGCCGGCGTCGGCCGGGTGGGCGTCGTGCAGGCTGAGCACCGTCCGAATGGTTTGGAGCAGGGCGTCGTTGTGCCAGGGCTTGGTCACAAACTCGGCCGCGCCGGCCTTCATGCCCTCCACCGCCAGGCTGATGGAGCCCCAGCCGGTGATGAGGATGACGGGCACCTGCGGGGCCAGCTGCTTCATATCGCGCAGCAGGGCCAGGCCGTCTTCGCCGGTGGTGGCCAGCGAGAAGTTCATGTCCATGAGCACCAGCGTGGGCGGGGCTTCGCGCACCACGGCCAAGGCCTCGGCGGGCGTGGCCACGGCCTGAGCAGGGTAGCCGGCCTGCTTCAGCAGCAGCCGGAGCGACGTGCGGACGGCCAAGTCGTCGTCGACGATGAGAAACATAATGCAGAAAAAAGGTGAGTGCGGCGGGCAGGCGGGCGGGATGCTACCGCCCTTTCACGCTGCCGCCGCTGCTGGTGTGCTTGGTGACCTGGGGCGAGCCGGCGTAGCGCACGTCGCCGCCGCTGGAGGCATCGGCCATCAGCTTGTCCTGCACGGCCACGCTGATGGTGCCGCCGCTGGAGGCCTTGGCATCGCAGGTGGCGGCCTGCACGTTTTGGCCCTTAAACACGCCGCCGCTGGAGGCGCGCACGCTCAGGCTTTGCACCTTGCCGCCGAGGGTGGCCACGCCGCCGCTGCTCACCTGGGCCTGCACGGCCACGCCGGCCAAAGTGGGCGCGGTGAAAACGGCACCAGACGAGACGTCCAGCTTGAAGTTGTTCACGGCGTAGTCGTTTTTCACCGTCACCCGGGAGCCGCTGCTGGCCTCCACGCCGGTGAGGGGGCCGGCCACAATGCTCACGCGCAGGTTGCGCGGGCGGTTGTCCTTGCTCCACGTCTCGTTCAGCTTGTGTTCAAAGCTTACTTTCAGCACGCCGTCGCGCACTTCGGTTTTGAGGCGGTCCAGAAACTCGGCGTTGTCGGCGCTGGCTTCCACGCGCTGCGTGGTGCCCGAGGCCACGGTCACCTGCACCCCGTCGGAAACTTCGAGGGCATGAAAATCAGCCACGGTGCGAATTTCGGGTGCGGTTTGGGCAAAGGCGGGCGCGAAGGCGAGCAGCCACAGCAGGGCGAAGGTGGAGAGAGCTTTCATGCGGAAAAAGGGAAATGAGTGAGTGAAAAGAATGGCTTTTGATACCCCAGATGCATGCCGGGTGGCCGGGGTTGCCCGGGTACCGGCGCCGGCGCCGGTTCGTTACCGCCCACCGGCAAAATAACGCCGGGGCCGCCATCGGCCTACTCCTCGCGCAGGGCCACGGCCGGCTGAATGGCGGCCGCCAACCGGCTGGGCTGCCACGCGCACAGCGCCGTGATGAAATAGACCGCGGCTGCCGCTGCCCCGATGGCCAGCAGGTAAGGCTGAGCAGGCAAATCGAAAGCATTGAGCAGCGGAAACTGCGCCGCCAGCAGGGTGCCTAGCAGCACACCAAACGTGGTGACCACCATCATCTCTCCCAGAAACTGCCAGCCGATGCCCGCGCCCGTGGCACCCATGGCCCGCCGTAGCCCAATCTCGGCCCGGCGCTGGCTGATGTTGTACCACAGCACCCCAAACAGCCCCAGCGCCACGTTGATGATGAGAAACAGGCCCATGATACACAGCCCCACCACCGGCACCAGCGTGTAGAGGCGGCGGTGCAGGCGCTCGTTGTCCATCACGCGAACCTGGCTGGTCCATTGGCGCGTGACGCCAGCCACGGTGCGGGCTATTTTCTCCTGCAGCTCGCCGCCCGAGCCGGGGGCCACGCGCACCAGCACGTTGGCCGTTTCCCAGTGGGTGGTGTCGTAGGGAATAAGGCGCTTCCACACCGAGGGAATGGCGGCCGAAAAGTCGCTTTCCATGCGCACGGCGTCTACCACGCCCGTCACCAGAAATTCGTCTTCGGGTTTGGCTGGTCCTTTGCCGGGGTTTTCCCAGGTGAATATTTTGCCTAGGGCCGGGCCGTTGCCAAACATGCTTTCGCGCAGGTCCTGGCTGATGACCACGGGGCGGTGGTTGCTGCCGTCGTCGGATGGCGCAAACCAGCGCCCTTCGCGCAGGTGCAGCTGCATGGCCTCTCCGTAATGGTCGTCGGCGTCGTACACGTTGGCTTGCGGCGACTTCTTGCCCTCGTACTCAAACACCGAGTTGTTGGTGTTGAAAATGAACGGTGTGTTGCCGCTGGTCAGGGCCACGGTGCGCACGCCGGGCAGGGCCTTCACCTGACGCAACACGTCGTCTAGTTCGGCGCGGGGCATTTTCAGGTTCTGGCCGGCGCGCACCTCCAGCCGCCACACCTGCTCGTAGTTGAAGCCGTGCGGGGCCAGGTAGTTTTTGGCCGCGGTGATGAGCACCGCGCCCACCCCAAACAGCACCACGAAGGAGAAAAAGACTTCGGAAATCAGCAGCAGGTTGGCCCGCTTGCGGTTCCAGATGAGGGTGAAGAGATGGCGGAGCATGGGGAGTTGGAGGAGGAATTAGCAGGAAGAAAAACAGCACGTCACGCCGTTTGGCAGGTTACTTCTGGTCGCCGCTGCCGCGCAGAGCAGCCACGGGGTTCAGGCGCGACATTTTCCAGGCCGGGTACACGCCGCTCATCAGCCCGAAAATGAACGTGAGCAGCATACCCCAGCCAAACACCCGCCAGCTGAGGACGAAGTGGGCGTAGGCTACGGGGTGCGCTTCATTTACCAGGGCGAGGGCGCCGGCGGCCAGCCCCAGCCCCAGCAGCCCGCCCACCAAGGCCAGCACCACGTTCTCCACCAAAAACTGCCCCACCAGATTGCCGCCCGTGGCCCCAAAGGCCTTGCGCACCCCAATCTCGCCCGAGCGTTCCAGAATGCGCGTCACGTTCAGGTTCACCAGGTTCAGGGCGGGCAGCAGCATGAAGAGCAGCGCCAGCCCGCCCACAATTAGGTAGAAGGCGCCGATGTTGTCGTCGTCCACGGTCTGGTCTTGGTGGTTGAGCAGGGCCCGCGTGAAGGAGGCTAGAATGGGGTCGGCATAGGAAAACACGGCCTTCACTTCCTTCGGATTCGGGATTTCCACACGTCGCATCATCTGGCGGTATTCCTCGCGCATGGCCGGCACCGCCGCCGCCGAGGGGGCCAGCAACACCGGCAGAAACTCGCCGTTGAGGCGGTTGTCCTTGAAATAATTCGCGCTCAGGGTGTAGGGCAGCCACACGTCGGCGTAGGCGTAGATGCGCGCGGCTGATACGTTGCGCACTACGCCCGCCACCCGGTAGCGCTTCAGGTCAATTTCAATGGGCCGGCCCACCACGTCAGTGCTTCCGAAGTAACTGCGGGCCGTGGCCTCGTTGATTACGCACACCCGCTGGGCCTGCTGCACTTCGGCTTTGCTAAATGCTCGCCCACCCAGGAAATCGAAGTCCATGATTTGCCAAAAGTTACCGTCGGTGTAGGCCACGTCCAGCGGCAGCAGCTTGCTCTTGGTGAAGGCCGTGGCGTTGGAAATCCCCGAGCTGATACCCACCAGTTCCGGCGTTTTCATTTTCCGGACGTAGTCGTCCACGAAATGAATGCTGGCCGGCATGTTCATCCAGCCGTGGTTGTCCACCATCTCGTGCCGGATGGTGTTCACAAACAGCATCCGGTCGATGCGCTTCGCGGGCGCGCCCGGCCCCACCAGGTGGTCGAACATGGCCATTACCACCAGCAATATCATCAGCGTGAAACTCACGCCAAACAGGCTGATGAATGTGAAGAACTTGCGGCGCATGAGCACCTTCCAGGCAATTTTGAGGTAAGAGAGAAGCATGGCTTTCCGGTTATCAGTTTTCAGTGAGCAGTTAACTGAATCAGCCCACTTGGCTGCCATCGAAGAAGCGCACCACGCGCTGCGTTTTCAGGGCCTGCTGCTCGTCGTGGGTCACCATCACGATGGTCACGCCGTCCTGCCGGTTCAGGCCCAGCAGCAGGTCCATGATTTCCTCGCCCATCACCGAGTCGAGGTTGCCGGTGGGCTCGTCGGCCAGAATGATTTCGGGGCCGCCGGCCAGGGCCCGGGCAATGGCCACCCGCTGCCGCTGCCCACCCGACAGCTGGCCGGGGAAGTGCCCTGTGCGGGCGCTCAGGCCCACTTTGTCGAGGGCGTCGAGGGCGCGCTGGCGGCGCTCCTTGCCGCCCATGCCCTTGCGGTACAGCAGCGGCACCTCCACGTTGTCGACCACCGAAAGGTCGTTTATCAGGTGGTAGCTCTGAAATACGAAGCCGATTTTCAGGTTGCGCAGGTTGGCCAGTTCGCGGTCGGAGTACGACTGCACGGTGCGGCCGTCTACCTCAATCGTGCCGCGCGTGGGCTCGTCAAGCAGGCCCATCAGGCTGAGCAGCGTCGACTTGCCGCAGCCGCTGGGCCCCATCACCGACACAAACTCGCCGCGGTTGATGGTGAGGTTGACCTGGTTCAGCGCCACCGTTTCGATGGTCTTGGTTTGGTACACCTTCTCGATGTTGGTGAGCCGAAGCACGGGCAGGGCGTCCGTAGCGCCGTTCAGCGGCTGCGAGCGGGTGTGGGAAGAGGTGGCGAGCAGATTTTCCATGAGAAAAAAGGTGAGAAAAGCGCGTGAAACAGGGTTAAATCATCAGCGGGCGGCCACAATGGGCGCCTGCCGCTCAAAGTCATACAGCGTGAGGGCCCGCAGCCGGAAGTGCGCCACCCAGCACGAGCGCAAAGCAAAAATGTAGTCGCGCTTGGCGCCGTCTTTGGCGTTCGAGGCCAGGCTCAAATCGGTGAGGCTGATGCGGCCCAGCAGGTAGGTGGCGCGGGCAATGTCGTAGCGCCGCTGGGCAATGGAGTCGGCCCGGCCGGCCAGGCGCAGCTGCTGGGCCAGCGCGGCAAACTGCCGGGCCTGGGTGAGCACCGTTTGCTCGAAGGTGCGCTCTTCCTGGGCCACGGTGTGCGTCACTTGGTCGCGGGCCAATTCGGCGGTTTTGATGAGGGAGCGTTGGCGGCCCCAATCCACCAGCGGCATCGAAAAGGCCAAAGCCACCTGCTGCTGGTTTTGCAGGTTGAGGTAGGTAGCGCCGAAAGAGGCCGCCTGGTTCACGTAGCCGGTATTGGCCGTGAGCGTGGCCCGGAAGCCGGTGGTGCCGCGGGCCTGGGCCACGTCGCGCTCGGCCTGCAGCAGCCGGCGGCGGAAGGCCAGTGTGGCGCTGCGGTTGTGGCGGGCCTGCTCCAGGGCCAGGGCGGGCGCCACGGCGGGCTGGGGTGCCGGGGCGGGCACCGCCAGCGCGGGCGCCTCGGCCAGCCCGGTGTAGCCCTGCAATTCGACGGTGGCATTTTCGGCGCTCAGCTGGGCTTGGGTTTGAGCCTGTTGGGCATTCAGCAGGTTCAGCTCCAGCTGCAGCTGGTCGCTTTGCGAGAGGCGGCCCAGCCGGTACCGCTCCTGCCCGATGCGCAGCAGCTCGGCCGTGGCCTCGGCGTTTTGGCGGGCCACTTCGGCGTTCACCTGCTGCAACAGCACGTCGAAATACAGTTCCGTGACGCGCTGGGCGATGGTTTCGCGCTCTTCCACGTACTGGCGCTGGCTTTCCTGGTAGCGCAGCGGCTCGATGCGCCGGGCCCAGCGCAAGGCGTTGAACTGGCCCAGCGGCTGCGTGAGGCCCAGCGTGAAAGGCTGGTTGTTGTAGCGGCGCAGCGAGCCATTGAAATCATCGAACCGCTGCACCTGCGAGCCCACAAACACCTGCCCGCCGGTGAGGCCAATGTTCTGGCTCAGGGTCAGGCCCAAATCGGAGTTATTGATGCGCACCGACTG
Source organism: Hymenobacter armeniacus (assembly GCF_014699055.1). GTDB lineage: Bacteria > Bacteroidota > Bacteroidia > Cytophagales > Hymenobacteraceae > Hymenobacter > Hymenobacter armeniacus. Next base: position 382,007 of record NZ_JACXAC010000005.1, on the reverse strand, counting down.
AAAGCTGGTGGTGCCGTCGGGCTGCACCACCGGCGCAATGGCCCGGCTGAAGTTGGGCAGCGTGCCCTGCAGCCCCAGCTGCGGCCGGTAGTTGGCCTGGTAGCCGCGCCAGGCCCAGTAGATGGTTTCGCGGGTGGTGAACGCCTGCTGGCCCACCGCCGATTTATCGAGGGCCAGGGCAATAATCTGGTCGAGCGTAAGGCCGCGGCCCGCCGGCAACGCCACGGGCTCCTGGGCGCGGGCTGGCGGCGTCAGGAAAACCAGCAACCCAAGCAAGAAGAGGAAAATTCGCTTCATCGCCTTAGTCTTTGAGTGTCAGCTCGGGCGTGTCGAGGTGGTCTTTCATGTCCGACACCACCACTTCTTCGCCGGCCTGCACGCCGCTCACTATCTGCACATAGTCAAAATTGCTGTCGCCGAAGCGCACCGTGCGCCGCACCGCCCGGCCGTCCTTCAGCACAAACACCGGCTGCTCTTTGCCGCCCGTGTAAAACGGGCCGTTTTTCACGCGCAGCACGCCGTGGTGGGCGCGCGTCACCACAAACACGTCGGCGCGCAGGTTGGCGCGCAGGGCCGGGTGGTGCGGGTTGTCGAGCTGGGCGTAGAAGGTCACCACGCCCTTTTCCACGCTCGGGCTGATGGTCGTCACGGTGCCGCGCAGGTCGGTGTTGTTGGCCCGCACCACCACGGGGTCGCCTTGGTGCAGGTCCTCCGCGTAGCTGTCCGAAATGGTGGCCCGCACGCGGAAGCTGCTGAGGTCGGCCACGCGGGCCAGCGGGTCGCCGGCCTGCACCGTGGTGCCGATGCTCTCGTTTACCCAGGTCAGCACGCCGGGCTGCTGGCTGCTGATGTCGGCCTGCCGCAGCTTGGTGGCCAGCTCCGCAATGCTGCGCTGCTGCATCGACACCGTGTAGCCCAGCTCGCGCACGTCGGCGGCGTTGGAGCGTTGCTGGGTCTGTATCTGGCGGGCCAGGCGCTGGGCTTCCAGCTGGGCCACGGTCAGGTTGAGCTCGGCCTGGCGCACGTTTTCGGCGGTGCCGCCGCCAATTTTCAACAGCTGCTGTTCGTCGCGCAGCGCCGATTGTAGGCTGCGCACCTTCGCGGCCTGCACCTCGGCTTGGGTGCGCAGGTCGTTCAGGCTGCGCTCCAGGGTGAGCTGCAGTTGCGAGTTCTTGTTTTGGTTGCGCAGCTGCTCGTCGTCGAGCTTGGCCAGCGAGGAGTTAGCCAACTCTTTGTCGAGTTCCAGAATGGTTTCGCCGGGCTTCACCTTGGCACCCACGGCCACCACCACCCGCCGGATGGTGCTCTGAATGGGGCTGGTAAGCACGGCTTCCCGGCCCGGAATGACGGTGCCGGCGGCCGAGATAGAAGCTTCCACGTCGCCGGTTTCGACGGTTGCCGTCAGTAGGTCGGCCCGGCGCAGGCTCGGTTTCAGCACCGAGCGGAAGGCCAGCACCGCCAGCAAGGCAACCACGGCCACCCCGGCGCCCAGCAGCCAGTGGCGGCGCCGGCGTTGGTTTTGGATTGAAGGGGCAATGGCTCTGTCCATTTTCGTGCAGCAGTAGAGAGGTTTCCCTTCACCCTTGCCAAGCCCCGTGCCATTTATATAATCAAGTGATTTTTAAGTATTTAAACTCCAGCCCAAGTGAAGGCCAACTAAAAAAGGTGTCCAATTTTGGACACCTCGTTTTGAAATGGACAGTTGTGTGTTCGGAAATACCAGAATCAGCTCAGCACCTGGTACACCGCAAATGCGGCCACGTATGCCAGCCCGGTCATGTACAGCAGCTGGGCCAGGGGCCACTTCCAGCTCTTGGTTTCGCGGTACGTCACGGCCAATGTGCTCATGCACTGCATGGCAAACACGTAAAACACCAGCAGCGAAAACGCCCGGGCCGGCGTGAAAAACGGCTGGCCGTTGGCGTCTTTCTCGGCGCTCAGCTTCTGTTGCAGCGTGCCCATGTCGGCGTCCTGCCCCACGCTGTAGATGGTGGAAATGGTGCCCACAAACACTTCCCGCGCCGCAAACGAGGTGAGCAGGGCAATGCCAATTTTCCAGTCGTAGCCCAGCGGCCGAATGGCCGGCTCAATGAGGTGGCCGAAGGTGCCGGCGTAGGAATTTTCGAGGCGGGCCGAGGCCACGCGGCGGGCCAGGTCTTCTTTGTATTCGGGGTGCTCCTGGTTGTAGCGGGCCATGGCCTGCGGCGAGCTGAACCCGATGTTCTGCCGCACCATAAGCTGCGACACGGCTTCCTCCTGCCGCTGCCCGGGGCCGTAGCTGGCCAGCACCCACAGCAGCACCGAAATGGCCACAATCACCTTGCCGGCCTGCAGCACAAACGCCTGCACTTTCTGGTAAATGGTCAGGCCCACGTTTTTCCAGCGCGGCCACTGGTACACCGGAAATTCCATGATGAAGTAGCTCCGCTCGCGGGCTTTCAGCACCTTTTTCAGCACCCAGGCCGACGCCAACGCCGAGAATAGGCCCAGCAAATACAGCGACATCAGGGCCACGCCGCGCAGGTTGAAGATGCCCCAGGCGGCCTCGTCGGGCACCACCAGCGCCACCAGCACCGTGTACACCGGAATGCGGGCCGAACACGACATCAGCGGGGTCACGAAGATGGTTATCATCCGGTCTTTCCAGCTCTCGATGGTGCGCGCCCCCATGATGGCCGGCACCGCGCACGCCAGCCCCGAAATCAGCGGCACCACGCTTTTGCCGCTGAGGCCGAACGGCCGCATCAGCTTGTCCATCAAGAAAGTGACGCGAGCCATGTAACCCGTCTCTTCCAGAATGGCCAGAAAGCCAAACAGCAGCGCAATCTGCGGAATGAAGATGAGCACGCCGCCCAGGCCCGCCAGCACGCCCTCGGTCAGCAACCGAATAAGCGGCCCGTGGAAGTTTTCCTGAATGGTCGCGCTCAGGGCCGAAATGCCCTGGTCAATCCAGTCCATCGGGTACTGCGCCCAAGCAAAAATGGCCTGAAACAACAGGAACAGGATGGCCAGAAAAATCAGGTAGCCGCCCACGCGGTGGGTCAGCACCCGGTCGATGCGGTTGCTCACCGGCTCGCGGGTTTCGGTGCGCGTCACCGTCACCGTTTCCAGCAAAATTTCGTTGATGCGCGCGTAGCGGGCAATGGTTTCGCTGGCCTGCTGGGCCGTGGCGTCGAAACCGTATTTCTGCGTCAGCTCCTGCAAGTACGCCTTGTCGTCGGCGCTCAGGAAACCAATTTGGCGGAACTGCTGCGCGTAGTGCAGCGCCAGGTAGTCGTTGTGCAGGTCGAAGTAGTAGCGAATCTGGCGCACGAGCGGCAGCAGCTTTTCGTCGGGCTGCCAGCAGCGCACGGGCGGCGCGTCGAGCCGCTGGGCCATCACAATCTTGAGCGCGGCCACCCCAATGCCCTTGCGGGCGTTCATCGGGATGATGGGCACGCCCAGTTCCCGCTCCAACGCCGGCAGGTCGATGTTGACGCCGTGGCGCTCGGCCACGTCCATCATGTTGAGGGCCAGCACGGCGGGCAGGCCCAGGTCGCCCAACTGGGTGAACAGCAGCAGGCTCCGGCGCAGGTTGTTGGCGTCCACCGTCACCACCACAAAATCGGGGTAGCTGGCCGACGTCTTGTCGTACAGCAAGTCGGTAATCACCTTTTCATCCAGGCTCTTGGGGTAGAGCGAGTAGGTGCCGGGCAGGTCCACGATTTCGGCCCGCTGCGTGGCGGTCAGCTGCGCGAAGCCCGACTTGCGGTCCACCGTCACGCCGGGGAAGTTGCCCACCTTTTGGTTGAGGCCCGTGAGCTGGTTAAACAGCGAGGTTTTGCCGCTGTTGGGGTTGCCGATGAGGGCGATGCGCATGGGCCGCGCGCCGGCGGCCGGGCCGGTTTGCAAGGCGACGGCTTCCGCCGCCGAGGGGTTGCTCAAAATCGCCGCCATACGCTGCGCCCTATTCTTTCAGCAAAATGGTGGCGGCCTCGTTGGCCCGCACCGATAAGGTATACTCCTGGTCGCCCAGCACCAGCATCAGCGGGTCGCCCAGGGGGGCACGGCCGCTGAGCCGCACTTTCACTCCGGGCACGCAACCCATTTCCAGCAGCTTCAGTGCCATCTCGGGGTCTTCCAGGCAGCAGATGGTGCCGCTTTCGCCCAGGCGCAGGTCTTTGGCGGTGCGCCGGGTGGCGGCGCTGACGGCGACCTGTTGCGATGAACGACGGAATAATGCCACGGGTGGGAGATGCGTGAAAGCTTATTTAGAAAGAATACAAACAAAGGTACGAAGGCAAAAGCTTTCCCGACGCCATCATTTTTTTACCGGCTTCTTGGCCCTCGGCAATAATGCAATTTTACGAGCGCTAAGGCCCTGCTTCTCCGCAATGGTTGTTTGTCCTAATAATTTCTAATAACTTTCCGCTCTCTAATTTGTAATTTTGTTCGGTCTACCTAGCATCTTATGTATAAACGCCTACTTTTTATAGCATTATTTTTATCCGGTGCTGCAACCGTAGCCCGGGCGCAGCAGGTTCAAATCAAGGGCGTAATCGTTGATAAAGACACCAAAGAGCCGCTGCCTTTTACTTCTATTGGCCTCAAAAATGAGCAAATAGGTGCGCTCAGCAACGAGCACGGCGTGTTCATTGTGCCGGCGCCCACCCAAAACACCGCCGACTCGCTGGTGGTGGTGGCCCTGGGCTACGCCCGCCGAGCTGTGCTGGTAAAGCGCGGCGTGCCGCTCACCAATCTCACCATCGAAGTGCCCAAGCGGGCCGTGGAACTGGGCAACGTGACGGTGAAGGGCGGCAAGGTGAAAAACCTGGGCCTCGGCGCCAAAGCCAGCAACCCGGGCGAGGGCATGATTCAGGGCCTGCCCGGCAGCCAGTACGCCTTCTTCGTCAAGAACGACAAGAAAAAGAAGCTGGGCAACGTGCGCACGGTCTCGTTCTACATCGGCGAGAACGGCTTCCCGCGCGAGCCTTTCCGCGTGCGCCTCTACAAGGCCGACGGCAACTACAACGCCCCCAACACCGACCTGCTCACCGAAAACGTCGTCGTCTCGGCGCCGCAGGGCGGGCAGTGGTACACCGTCGACCTCACTCCTTATAATATCGTCGCGCCGGAAGAAGGCTTCTTCGTGGCTATGGAATGGGTGGTGAGCGGCGACAAGTTCTTCGCCACCAACTTCATGGACGACTACACGCCCTACGGCCAGATTATGCGCCCCACCTTCGAGTTCAAGGAAAGCCGCACTTGGAATTACTCCATCGGCAAGGGCTGGAGCCTCATCACCGCCTCCAACGGCCAGGGCCTGCGCTACAACGCCATGATTAAGGCCGAGGTCGACATGATTAAATGACGTGCTGATTTTTTGATGTGCTGATGTGTGCCGAATAGCGCATGCATGCCGCGTAAACAGAAAGGCCCTGCTGTGAAGCCGGGCCTTTTTCTATTCAGCTATTCAGCAAAGAGGATGCACGAGCAGCATATCAGCACATCAACGAATCATTTTTTCACCCCCAGTCCCACAATCCACTCCCGAATCACGTTGAGGGCGACGGGGGAGAACATGGGTTTCATTTCGCCGTTCATCAGGGTCCACTCCGTTTTGGGGGGCTGGAACAGGTGGTTCACGCCGGGCAGGCGCTTCGACACGGTAGCGCGGTTCACGCTTTTCAGCTCCTTCTCCAGCGCAGTGAGATGCAGGTCGGCGGGGGCTTCCTGGTCGTCGGTGCCGTTGAGCAGCAGCACCGGGCAGGCCACCTGGTCGAGTTCGGCAATGGGGTCGTACGACAGGAAAAAGTGGCGCCAGGGCGTGAGGAGCTTCACGGCCTGCACCTGGGCTTCCTTGGCGTCGAGGTCGGGGTGGTCTTGGCGCAGCATGTTGGCCACAATGGACTTGGCCTGCGGCTCGTTGGTTTGCCGAATGATGTCGTACATGGTGCGCTGCCGCTCGTAGGCGGCCTGAATCTTGGCCGGGTCCATCTTTTGGGCGCGCTGCTCGGTCACCTGCTGCTGCAGCAGCGTCTGCTCGCCGGTGAGGCCGTAGCCCGCCAGCGACACCACAAACGCCGGGGGCAGGGGCGCGCCGGCGGCCATCAGGGCCACGTCGGCGCCTTCGCCGTGCCCAATGACGCCGATGCGGCTGATGTTCACTTCCAGGCGCGAGCGCAAGAAGTTGATGGCGGCCTGCACGTCGCTCACCAGCATGGCGGTGGTAGCCGTGGCGGTGCTGCCGCCCGACTTGCCCACGCCGCGGTCGTCGTAGCGCAGCACGGCAATGCCGCGGCGCGTGAGGTAGTCGGCCAGCGAGCCCATCATGTGGTAGTCGCCGAACGTGCCGTCGCGGTCCTGCGCGCCCACGTCACTCACCAGCACCACGGCCGGGAAGGGGCCCTGCCCGGCAGGCACGGTCAGCATGCCGCTCAGGTTGAGGCGCGAAACCGGGTTGTTGAACATCACTTCCTCTTCGCGGTAGGGCGGGGCCAGGCGGGTGCTGGGGCCGTTGAGCGTGGGCATGGGCGAGTGTTTCAGCAGCACCGCCGACTTCACGGTGCCCTGCGTCCAGGTGCCGTTGAGCTCGTTTTTCTCGCGGTCGAAACGGGCGGCGTAGCGGCTGCCGGCGCCGGGTATGGCCAGCAGCACCGAGTCGCCGCGCACGGTGACTTCGGTGGGCACGCGGGTCATTTTCTGGGCCGGCACGTCGAGGGCCGCAAAGTATTTGCCGCCCGCCAGCGGCACCACGCTGATGGTGAGGTCCAGCTGCCCGCCCAGCACGGGTAGCTTGCCTTTCCACAATCCGGCAAGGGGGATGTTATCGCCCGTTGGAACTACCGCATGGGCGTGCGCGGCGCACGGCCCGGCCAGCCACAACAAAGCCCAAAATAAGTACCTGTTCATCTCAAATAATACGAATCCATTTATGGCACCCTAAAGGTACGCAGGCCGGCCGCGCATTCAGAAAAAAACGGCCGTATTCTTCCGCAAGGCGCTGTTTATCAACCATCGAAAATGAGCAGCACTTTTCAGAAAAGGTATTTTAAGATGTATTGACGCTGGCCCGGGGCCCTACGGAACGCGCCGCCCTCCCAACCGCCACGAAAAAGGCCCGGATGCGGGGGCATCCGGGCCTTTCTTTTCGCAGCCCCGCGGTGCAGGGCGCGGCCGGGTTATTTGGTGCGTACCGCGATTTTGACGCGGCGGTTTTCCTGGCGGCCTTCCGGCGTGGCATTGGAGGCCGCGGGCATGGCTTCGCCCATGGGCTCCACGCTCACACGGCCGGCGTCGATGCCGCCCAGGCTCACGAGGTAGCTTTTCACGGCTTCGGTGCGCTTCTCGCTCAGGGCCTGGTTGTGGTTTTTGTCGCCGCGCGAGTCGGCAAAGCCCATCACGCGCACCTGACCGGTGGCGTAGCGCTGGCCAATGGAGCCGGTAATCTGCTTCAGGGTTTCGGCCGCGCCGGGCTTGATGTCGGCCTTGTCGGTGTCGAACAGCACGGTTTCGTCTACGCTGTACACGTTGTAAGTATCGTCGCCGCGCACGGTCACGCCCGGCGAAGTGATTTCCTTGAACTTGACGTCGGCCAGCTTGGCTTTGGTCAGGTCCCAGGCGTTGTCGACGGAATTGGCGGCGCCGGCGGCCACCTTGGCGGCGGGTTGGCCGTCGCGGGCCAGCACGGCGGTGTCTTGGCCAGCCTCGGCGAGTTGGTCTTAGATTTCAGAATGTTTGGTTTCACAGCCGGCCAGCAGGGCGCCGGCCGCGAGCAGAGCAAGGAGGCTTTTTTTCACGTTAGAAAGAAAAAGGTGAATGAATAAATGTTGGCCCCGGTACGCAACAAACCAGTCCGTGTTCGTTTGGGAATTTTATCGGGAAAAATGCAACATCCAACCCAGCTATTTGGAACGTATTTTTAGGCCAATACGGGCCAATTTGCGGGCTTAGCTTGCTGATTTCAATTTGCATTCCCCAAATTCATTACTGCCTTCATTGACTATCAATGGCAATAGTATGGCTCGGAATTTGTAAATTTGCCAGTCGACATCCAACTATATTATTTTTGGCAATGATGAAACGCTTACCTTTTCTCGCATTCTGGGTTCTGCTGCTATTGCCGGCGCTGAGCTGGGCGCAGGAAAACCGCATTACTGGTCGTGTCGTGGATGCCAAGACCAAAGACCCGGTGCCGTTTGCCTCCATTGGCCTGCGTGAGGAGGGCACCGGTGCCCTCACCAACGAGTACGGATATTTCCAATTGGCCGGTCTGGAAAAAACCAGCCAGGACTCCCTCATCGTGATGACGCTGGGCTACGAGCGCAGCGCCATTTTCATCAAGCGCGGCGCCACCGAAGACCTCATCATCGAGCTCAAGAAGCGCGTGATTGAGCTGGGCAACGTGACGGTGAAGGGCGGCAAGGTGAAAAACCTGGAGCTAGGCTCGAAGTCGAACAACCCGGGCGAGGGCATGATTCAGGGCCTGCCCGGCAGCCAGTACGCCTTTTTCGTGAAAAACGACAAGCAGAAAAAACTGGGCAACGTGCGCACGGTCTCGTTCTACATCGGCGAGAACGGCTTCCCGCGCGAGCCCTTCCGCGTGCGCTTGTACAAAGCCGACGGCAATTACAACGCCCCCAACACCGACCTGCTCACCGAAAACGTCGTCGTTTCGGCCTCGCGCGGCGGCGAGTGGTACACCATCGACCTGAGCACCTACAACATCCCGGCGCCGGAAGAAGGCTTCTTCGTGGCCATGGAGTGGATTGTGGGCGGCGACAAGTTCTACACCACCAACTTCATGGACAACTACACGCCCTACGGCCAGATTATGCGCCCCACCTTCGAGTATAAGGAGAGCCGCACCTGGAGCTACACCATCGGCAAGGGCTGGAACCTGCTCACGCTGGCCAACGGCCAGGGCCGCCGCTACAACGCCATGATTAAGGCCGAAGTAGACATGATTAAGTAATGCATTATTGGGTGCTGTGCTGCTTTGCCGCCGTTCAGCGACCTCATTAAAGTATTAATGAAGAAGGGCCCTGCTTCACAGCAGGGCCCTTTTCGTGTCTTACGGCATCTGGTACCGGCCGTGGGTAGCCCGTGCGGCCCTTGCACCTCAGCACGTACTTAAGCAAGTGCCGCATCATTTCTTCGTTTGGGCCACAATCCACTCGCGGATGGTTTCCTGGGCCTCGGGCGAGAAGTTGGGCTGGGGCTGGCCGTTGATGATGGGCCACTTGGTGGCATCGGGCTGGAAAAGGTGGTTCACGCCTTGCAGCTTCTTCACGGTCACGGCCTTGTTCTTGCCCAGGCCATTTTTCAGCGCGTTCAGGTTGGCATCGGCGTTGATGGTAAGGTCGGAGGTACCGTTGAGCAGCAAGACCGGGCAGGCTACGGCGCTGAGTTTCTCGACGGGGTTGAAGGCCAGGAAATAGCGGTAGCGGGCCGAGGTCATTTCGGCCGCGCTCGACTGGGCGGTGGCGTTGTCGATGGCCGCGTTGTTCTGCTTCAGCATGTTGGCCACAATGGCCTGGGCCTGGGCGTTGTCGGTGGTTTGGCGAATGATTTCGAGCATGGCCTGCTGGCGCTTGGTGGCGGCCTCAATCTGGGCCGTCTCCGTGCCGAGGGTGCGCAGGGTGGTGGCCTGCTGCTGCACCACGATGTCGCGGCCGGGCAGGCCGTAGGCCGCCAGCGCCACCACGAAGGCCGGCGGCAGGGGCTGCGCCGCGGCCAGCAGCGCCACGTTGCCGCCCTCGCCGTGGCCCACCAGGCCCAAATGAGCCAAATCGATTTCGGGGCGGGTGCGCAGGTAGTTGAGGCCGGCTTGGGCGTCGCTCACCAGGTCGGCGGTGGTGACGGCGGGCGTACCGCCCGACTTGCCCACGCCGCGGTCGTCGAAGCGCAGCACGGCCACGCCACGACGGGTAAGGTAGTCGGCCAGCAGGCCCAGGGGCGCAAAGTCGCCCACGGTGCCGTCGCGGTCCTGCGGGCCGGCATCGGAGAGCAGCACCACGGCCGGAAACGGCCCCGGGCCGGCCGGAATGGTGAGCATGCCGCTGAGGCGCGTGTTCACGCTCAGGTTGCTGAAGGTGGCCTCTTCTTCGCGGTAGGGCGGGGTGAGGCGCACGTTTTTGGCGTTCATGGCGGGCAGGGCGCTAAAGGTCAGCGTCATGGGTACCTTAAAGCCGGGCTGCTGCCAGGTGCCCACCATCTGCTTGCCATCGGCCGATACTTTGCCAATGAAGCGGCTGTTGGCTTCTTCGGCAAACAGGCGCACGGTGTCGGCCTTCACTTCGGTTTTCACGGCCATGCGGCTCACCTTCTGCAGGGGCACGTCGAGGGTGGCAAAGTACTCGCCGCCGGTGAGCTTCACGAAGCGGAAAATAACTTCGAGCTGCCCGCCGGGCACTTTCAGCTGGCCTTTCCAGATGCCGTCGAGCGGCGGGATGTCGGCCGCGGCCGCGGGTCGTACGCCTGGGCGCGCCGATGCCGCAGCCGCCAGCGCGAAACAGATAAAGAATGCGCCCAGCAGGCGCATCACACGAAACGTATTGATGGTCATAGCTAAAAAAGAAGCGTCACAAAGGCCAATGGCCCCCCAAAGTTATTAGAGCCACGGTGCGCCAACGGTAAAGAAGCAAAATAAATACCTTGCCAAGCTTAATCTGAAGGAGCAATTATACCAAAAAGTCCCTCGCTTCCGGACGAAAACGAGGGACTTTGGTAAACTACGGCGCCGCTAACCTACACGGGCACCGCCGCGCGGCGGAAGCGCGAGAGCAAGGCCACCTTTTTGGTGGTGGCGGCCTGCAGCACGGCCTGGGCCGCCAGGCGGCCGGTTTCGGCGGCGCCGTTCATGTAGCCCTGGAAATAAGCGCTGCAGTGCTCGCCGGCAAAAAACAGGTTGCCCACCGGGCGGCCTTCGGCCCCGGCAATGCTGGTGTATTGGCCGGGGCGGTAGCAGGCGTAGCTGCCGCGCGTGAGCGGGTGGCTGGGCCAGTGGAAACGCTCCACCTTGCCGTTGTACTGGGCCTGCGTGCCGGGCCAGGCGGCCTCCAGCGTGGGCAGGAAGCGGTTCACCTGCGACTGCGGCGCGCCGGTGCCCATGTCGACGCCTACCTGGCCGCCTACATATACGGTATAGGCGCCGGCGGTGCCGGGCTGCAACTGGCTGCCGTCCCAGCCGCTCTGGGCGGCTTGGTCGGAGAAGATGTAGCCGGTGCAGCCGTTGGTGCGCCAGGGGCGGCTGTTGAAGCCCAAAAACAGCTTGGCATTGGTGCCATAGCCCAGGTTGTTGATGGCGTTGACCTTCCAAGCGGGCAAGGGCAAGTTGAGGCTTACCTGGCGCAGCACGCTGAAGGGAATGGTGAGCACCACGATGTCGGCCGCCACGGTGACGGTGGCCCCGCTGGCCTGCTGGAAGGTGAGCAGGTACTCGTCGGCGGGCTTGGCAATGGCCGTGAGCTTGTGCTGCAGCGTAATCTGGCCGGCCAGGCGCTGGGCCATGGCGTCGGTGAGGCGCTGGTTGCCGCCCTGAATCTTGTACCGCTCGTCGCTGATGCCGAAAATATCGAACGTGCCCTTGCGGGTGTCGGGCGAAAACAGCCAGAGGAAGTTGATGGCCGTCTGCTGGTTGGCTTCGAGACCGTATTCGGTCACGTAGGCCACTTCCAGCAGCGTGCGAATCAGGCCCGTCATGCCAATGGAATCGAAGTAGCCGGCAATGGACAGTTGGTCGTAGGGGCCGGCCGCGCCGTAATTGTCGAACACGATGGTGTTGGGCATGGCCCGCACGTCGTCGGTGATGCGCGCCACGTAGGGTTGGAAAGCCTGAATGACCTCCTGCAGCGAATAGCGGCGGCCGTTGAAGAAGTAAGTGTCTTTCTCTAGGGCCGTTTCGCTGGGCGATTCCACGTCGTAGAGCGGCAGACCGAATTCCGTGACCAGGTTCAGCATGTCGACGTGGCCGCTGTCGATGAATTCGCCACCCAGCTCCGTGGTGAGGCCGCTGCCCATCAGGTCTTTGGCCGTGAAAATCCGCCCGCCCACGCGGGTGCTGGCGTCGTAGAGGCTGGCCTGAACGCCGCCTTTCTGCAGCTTGAGGGCACAATTCAGGCCCGCCATGCCGGCGCCTACTATCACCACCCGCGCCGCGCCGCCCTGGGCGTTGCTGCCCCGGAAGGCCGTGAGGTTTGGAGCGGGCTCGGGGGCCACGGTTTCGCAGGCGGCCAGCAGGCCGGTGGCGCCGGCCAGCACGCCAAACCGGGCACTGTTGGCCAGAAAGCGGCGGCGGCCCTGGTCTTCGGCTTGGGCAATGAGCTCGGGCACGGAGGGCGCGCCGGGCTGCTCGGCGGCCACGGCCAGCCCAAAAGCCTTTTGCAGGGAGCGCAGCAGGTCGGTGCGGGCCAGGCGCGACGAAGCAGGAGTAGCAGTGTCGTTCATGCAAGAAAAATTAACGTTGGATGGGCTGAGAATTCACTTCGCAAGCAACAACTTAAAAACTTATTGCCCAAAGGCGTACGTCGCTTTCAGGTAGAAAAAAGCCCCGTTGGCGCCCATTTGCACCATGTGGTGGGGCAGGATGTCGTGGTCGTAGGGCGTGGTCGAAGGCGTGCCGTAGGTTTTGAGGTAGTAGGCCTGGTAGTCGGCCGCCGAGGCGAAGCCGTCGGGGGCGTGGCCGTTTTTGGCGGCCTGCAGCAGGTTGTCGGGCCGCACGTTGAACAGGTTCTGGGCGCCGGCGGCCAGGGTCAGGCCTTTCACGGGCTTGTAGGTGAGGATGAGGTCGGTGACGGATTTGGCGCTGAACACCAGGTAGTAGCTGCCTTCTTCCAGCCCGTCGAAGTTGAAATCGTAGGACGACACCTGACCGAAGCGGGTGTAGCGGGCCGTGACGCCCCATTTCACGCTTTCGTAGCCCACGCTGGCCAGCAGCTTGCTTTTGGGGCTGCCCGTGGTGATGAGCGACAGCTGGCGCTGGCCGATGAAGTTGTTGCCCGCAATTTCATCGGTCTGAATGCCCCGAAACAGCGTGGGCACGTTGAGGCTACGCAGCGTGGTTTCGTTGAAGTTGGCGGCGGCGGTGACGTGCAGCGTGCCGCGGCCCAGCGTGCGGTTGTAGCTGGCCACCAGGTCGAGGCCGCGGGTGCGGGTGTTCAGGGCGTTGGCGAAGAACTGCACGCTCGTGGTTTCGGCCTTGTCGAGGGCGTCGTCGAGCTGCGGCGAAATGCCGGCACCAAACTCGTTGGTGAGCGAAATGCGGTCGTCGATGTCAATCTGGTACGCGTCGGCCGTGAACACCAAGTCCTTGGTGGGCGTGAGCACCAGGCCCAGGCTGGCGTTGCGCGACTTCTCGGCCGTGAGCTTGCTGATGCCGGCCACCTGCGCAATGTCGCTCTGGTTGTTGTAGATGCCTGAGTAGGTGGTGCCGCTGGCCGTGGGCAGCAGCGTGAGCTGCCGGTACAGCTGCTGGTGCTGCGAGGGCGCTCGGAAGCCGGTGTTGTAGGCGGCGCGCAGGGCCAGCCACTTGGTGGCCTGCACGCGGGTAGTGGCCTTGTAGATGAGGGCCGAGCCGAAGTCGGAATACCGCTCGTAACGGGCGGCGGCGCCCACGGTCCAGTTTTTCAGCACGTCGGCTTCCACGTCCAGAAATCCGGCCACGTTCTGGCGGCTGCCCGCGATGGCCGAGGTGGGGTCGAAGCCGATGAAGCCCTGCGAGCCGCCCGAGGCGCCGGGCTGGCCCGCCTGATAGTCTTTCCAGGAGTTTTCGTCGCCGGCCACAATCTCGAAGTAGTCGTTGCGGAATTCGGTGCCAAAGGCCACGTTGGTGCCGGCCAGCACGTTGTCGAACAGGCGACTAGCCGTGGCGTTGGTCACGGCCTGGGTGAACTGCAGCCCACCGGCCTCAAACGAGGTGGGCGACTTGGCGCCCAGCGAGGGGTTGAGGGTGTTGTCGAGGTCGTAGCGCATGCGGTTGGTGCCGATGCTCTGGCTTAGGTCCAGGTCCCAGCGGCCCAGCTTGAGGTCGAGGCCCACCACGGCGGCCCCATCCTGAATGCGGGTATTGATGTTGGGCTGGTAGCCCAGGCTGAAGCCCGGCTGCGTGCCCAGGTCGGCGGGGTTGGCACTGGGCAGCACCCAGGGCGCCACGGCCTGGCCGCGCCGGTAATTATAGGTGCCGAAGGAATAGAACCGCGCCTTCTCCGACAGCTCCACGCCGGCGTTATACACGGCTCGGTAGTTGGTCATGATGGCGTCGCCGTTGCGCTGGCGGTAGTCCTTGGCCGTTTTTTTGTTGGCCAGCAGGAAGGAGTCTTCGCGGGCCCGAATGCTGGAGTACACGGGCCAGGAATTCAGGTCGCGGGCGTAGTCGGGGCTGGTGGTGTAGCCGCGGTAGTCCACTTCGCCGGTCACGTTCAGGAAGCCTTTGCTGCCCAGCTTCAGGCCTTTGTTGAGGCTCAGCGTGGTGTTGTAGCCCAAGCCCGACTGATGGATGCCGTTGTTGACCATGACGCTGCCGCCGTGGTTGTCGCTTTTCAGGTTGAGGTTGATAACGCCGGCAATGGCGTCGGAGCCGTATTGGGCCGCCGCGCCATCGCGCAGGATTTCCACGCGGTCCAGGGCGTTCGAGGAAATCGTGTTCAGGTCGGTGGTGGCGCTGCCGTAGGGGCGGCTGCCCAGCAGGTTGATGAGGGCCGAGGTGTGGCGGCGCTTGCCGTTCACGAGCACCAGCACCTGGTCGGAGCCCAGGCCGCGCAGCGTGGCGGCGTCCACGTGGTCGGCGCCGTCGGCCGAGGTTTCGCGCACCGAGTTGAACGACGGCACCGCGTAGTTGAGCAGCTGCGTGTTGTCGACGCGCGGGGCCGCCAGGGCCAGTTCGCGCATGTCAATCACGTCCACGGGCGCCACCGACTCCAGGGCCGTGCGGTCGAGGCGGCGCGTGCCCACGGCCACCACGTCGGGGGCCAGCACCAAGGCAAAACTGGCTGGCGCGTCGGCCTTCAGAAACACGTTGTTGATGACCTGCGCGCGGAAGCCGGGCTGGCTGATTTGCAGCGCATACGGCCCGCCCGTGAGCAGGGTGCTGATGGTGAAAACTCCCCGCGTGTCGGTGGTGGCCACGCGCCGGATGCCCGTGGGCAGATGCAGCGCCGTAATCGACACACCCGTGAGGGCCCCGCCCCTTTCGGTTTGGATGGTTCCGGTGATGGTGGCCGTGTTGGTGATTTCGCTTTGGGCCCAACTACGGGCCGGAACGCCAGCGCCAACTGCCAAAGCTAGAAAACAAGAGAGTCGAAGTAGATGCATAAATAACGTGTGGGAAGTTTGTGTCCAAAAATTAGAAAAGCGTCTAATTTTTGGACACAAACTTCCCACACGCACGGCGGCTCCTCGTTCTTTTTCGGCCAACAGGTGATTTTAAGACACAAAGACTCCGCTATAGTCGATTAAGACATCGAGAAATCATTCGTACCTCGTCAACCTGTTTTTTTAGCTTATGCAAAGAAAAGCAGGACCATGCCGGGTGCTATTCACTCACAAACACACGCTTCACCCGTTCGCTCACGTTGGTGAGCAACTCGTAGGGAATGGTGCTAATGCGGCCCGCCAGTTCGGGCAGCGGCAAGCCTTCGCCAAACACCAGGGCCACATCGCCGGCCCGGGCCTCGGCAATGTGCGTCACGTCGACCATACACATGTCCATGCACACGGAGCCCACCAGCGGCGCCCGCTGCCCCCGAATGAGCACCATGCCCGCGCCGTTGCCGAAACGCCGGTCGTACCCATCGGCGTAGCCAATGGCCAGCGTGGCAATGCGTCGGTCGGCATCGGCCGCGGTGCCCCGGCGGCCGTAGCCCACGGTGTGGCCCGCGGGCAAGGTTTTGATTTGAGAGATGGTGGTGCGTAGCTGGCTCACGGAGCGCAGGGCATCGGTGTCGCGGCCGCTGGCGTCCACGCCATAGAGCCCAATGCCCAGGCGCACCATATCGAAGTGGGCTTCGGGAAAGCGCAGAATGCCGGCCGAGTTCAGCGCGTGCTTGAGCACGGCATAGCCCAGCGCTTCCTCCACGGCCGCGGCCATGCGGCGGAAGGCCGCCAGCTGCTGTTGCGTGAAATCGTCGTGCACCGCCTCGTCGGCGGCGGCCAGGTGCGTCATCGCGCTGGCCACGGACAGGTGCGCGGCGTGCTCGCGCAGGCGGGCAGTCAGCGCCGGCAGGTCGGCTTCGTCGAAACCAAGGCGGCGCATGCCCGTGTCGAGCTTGAGGTGAATTTTGGGCACGGGCAACGGGCCCTCAGACGCCGCGGCATCGAAGGCGGCCAGGTATTCGTTCAGCATCTCGAACGAATAGATTTCCGGTTCGAGACGGTACTGGCGTAGCGCGGCAAAGGAATCGGGCGCCGGGTTCATCACCATGATGGGCAGGCTGATGCCGGCTTCGCGCAGGGCAATGCCCTCGTCGGCGTAGGCCACGGCCAGGTAGTCGGCCCGCTGAAATTCGAGCAGGCTGGCCACTTCGTAGGAGCCCGCGCCGTAGGCGAAGGCCTTCACCATCACCATGAGTTTGGTGCCGGGCTGAAGCTGGCGGCGGTAATGCTGCAGGTTATGACTCAGCGCATCAAGATTGACTTCCAGCACCGTGCCGTGCTGCTGGGCCTGCAGGGCCGCCACAATTCGCTCAAAGCCGAAGCGGCGGGCGCCCTTCACCAGCACCACTTCGCGGGCAAAGGCGGCGGGGTCGAGCTGGGCAAGAAACGCCTCGGTGCTCTGGAAATACTCGGCCGCCAGGCCTTCCGGAAACACTCTTTGCTGCTGGCCGATGGCTTCGCCGATGCCGATGAGCCGCGTAACGCCCGCCGCGGGCAGCAGGGCGGCTACCTGGGCATACAGCTCCTCACCAGTGAGGCCCGATTCCAGCACGTCGCTCAGAATGAGGGTGCGGCGCCCCGGTCGCGGCTGCCGGGCCAAGGCACTGAGAGCCAGCGAAAGGCCGGCCAAGTCGTTATTATAGGTATCGTCGAGCAGGTAGGAGTCGTGGCGGCCCTGCTTCATTTCCAGGCGCATGGCCACGGGGTGCAGGCGGGCCAGGCGGCGCTGGATTTCGACCGGCTCCAGGCCGCGGTGCAGCAGCACGGCCAGGCAGTGCAGGGCATTTTCGACCGAGGGTTCGTCGGCGAAGGGCAGGGTGAACTCCGTTTCTCCCCCACCGACCGCGGCGTGGGTTAGCCAGCGGGTGCGGCCGTCGGTGACGGGCTGCGCGTCGAAAAACAGGTCGGCCGTTTGGCCCGCCTGGCGCGTCCAGCTGAAACCGGGCAGCCCAAGGCGCGAAACGGCGGCCTGCACCAGCGGCTGGTCGGCGCAATAAAACAGGCGTTGAAAGCCGGGGCCCTGAAACAGCTTCAGTTTCTCCAGCAGCTTTTGTTCGTGGGAGGCAAAGCCGGCGTCGTGGGCCGTGCCGAGGGTGGTGAACAGGCCCTCGGTGGGCTGAATGATGCCGGCCAGCCGCGCCATCTCTCCCACTTCCGAAATGCCGGCTTCAAAGATGCCGAGCGTGTGCCGGGCGGGGTTCAGCTCCCACACGCTCAGCGGCACGCCCACCTGCGAGTTGTAGGAGCGCGGCGAGCGGCAGATGTCCTCGTCGGGGCTCAGCAGTTGGGCCAGCCATTCTTTCACAATGGTTTTGCCGTTGGAGCCAGTGATGGCCAGCACCGGTCCACCGAACCGGGCGCGGTGCGCCGCCGCCAGGGCCTGCAGCGCCGCCAGCGGGCTGGCCACGGCCAGGATGCCGGCTTCGGGATAGGCCGCAAGGCCGCCCGGCAGGTCCTTCCCTTCTTCCACCACAAAGAGGCGCACGCCTTGGGCGTACAGGGCCGGCAGGTAACGGTGCCCGTCGTGGCTGGGGCCGCGCAGGGCGAAGAACAAGGCGCCGGCGGGCAGGCCCACGCGCCGGCTGTCGAGCAGCAGGTGGCGCACCTCGGCGGCGGGGTCGGCGGGGGCTTGCAGCAGGTGGCCGGCAAGCAACGCCGGCAGCGTAGAAAAGGCGAACACGGCGCAAAGGTCGCGCGGCGGGTCCTAAAATGTTGTGAGGCCCGGCGGCGATGCAACGGCCGCGCATTATCCCTCTTCATTGCTTCGGCGTTGGCCGGCGCTGCCCGTCGGGCGGGTTGACATGTGCCGACATTTCTTAACTTAAGAGCCTCTTACACCACTCTCCCACTTCACACCTTTTACCTATGAGACAGTTGTTTACCTTGCCACGGGGCCTGCGATGGGCGCCGGTGGCCGCGCTGGCGCTCGGAGCGTGCAGCCCCAAGGCCACGTCGGTGGTCACGACGCCTGCGCCCAGCACCGCCGCCCCCGCGGTGGCGGCAGCCCCCACCCCGCCGCCCGCCGGGCCGGCGTTTGAGATTCCGGTGGAATACTACACGCTGCCCAACGGGCTAAAAGTGGTGCTCTCGCCCGACCACACGGCGCCCACGGCCACGGTGGCGGCTTATTACGGCGTGGGCTTCCGCACCGAGCCGCGCAACCGCACGGGCTTTGCGCACCTGTTTGAGCACCTGATGTTTCAGGGTTCGCAGAACTTGGGCAAGAACGAGTTCATCGGGCTGATTCAGAAGAACGGCGGGGCCCTGAACGGCTCGACGCGCTTCGACTTTACCAACTATTTTGAGGTGGTGCCGGCCCACAAGCTCGAAACCATTTTGTGGGCCGAAGCCGACCGCATGCGCGGCTTGGCCATCACGCAAGTCAACCTGACCAACCAGCAGGGCGTGGTGAAAAACGAGGTGCGCGTGAACGTGCTCAACCAGCCCTACGGCGGCTTTCCGTGGATAGACATGCCCATGAAAGCCAACAAGAACTGGAACAACGCCCACAACTTCTACGGCGACATGAGCGACCTCGACGCGGCCAACCTGGCCGATACCAAGTCGTTTTTCAAAACCTACTACGCCCCCAACAACGCCGTGCTGGCCGTGGTGGGCGACTTCGACCCCGCCGAGGCCAAGGCCTGGGTGCAGAAGTACTACGCCGCCATTCCCAGCGCGCCGCAGCCGCCCAAGCCCGACATTGCGGAGCCACGCCAGGAGCAGGAACAGCGCTTCAGCAAAGACGACAAGCTGGCCACCAAGCCGGCCCTGGCCTTCGGCTACCACATGCCCGAGCGCAACACGCCCGAGTATTACGCTATGATAATGCTCGACCAGATTCTGCTGCAGGGCAACGACAGCCGCCTCTACCAAGCCCTGGTGCAGAAGCGCGGCTACACCGACAACGTGAGCGGCGGCATCAACTATTTGGGCAATCAGTTCAACTACAACGGCCCCATGCTGTGGATGGGCGACCTCGTGTTTGACCCCGCCGTGCAGGCCGACTCGGTGGTGCGCGTGCTCGACCAGGAAATTGACCGACTGGCCCGCACCGGCATCGACCAGCCCACGCTGGACTTGGCCTTGGTAAAAATCCGCTCGGCGTTCTATGACCAGGTGAGTGGGTCCGACAACTTCGGACGGGCCGATTTGCTGGCCGCGTTTGCCTTGTTCGACAACGACCCCAGCCGCATCAACCGGCTCGAAGGCGAGTTCCGGAAGGTGACGCCCGAGCTCATGCAAAAGACCATTCGCGAGTACCTGCGGCCCACCAACCGCACCATCATCACCGTCAACCCCCTGGCCAAAAGCTAGTTTTCCGCCTTCTTTATATGAAAAAGCTAGTTATGGGGCTGCTCAGCGCGGCCCTGGTGGGCGCCGGGGCGCCGCATGCGCAGGCCCAGAAAGCCCCCGCCAAAACCCAAACGACCGCCAAGCCGGTCATTCACTCCAAAGGTGCGGCCAAGCAGGCCCCGCCCGCCGGCGGCCAGCCGCGCGACTTTGCCCTGCCGGCCAAGGAAGATTTCACACTCGACAACGGCCTGCGGGCCCGCCTGGTGCCGTTCGGGCAGGTGCCGAAGGTGACGCTGCTGGTGGCCATTCAGGCGGGCAACGTGCACGAGGCGGCAAACGAAGCGTCGGTGGCCGACCTGCTGGGCAAGCTGCTGCAGGAAGGCACCGCGTCGACGTCGGCCACGCAGCTGGCCGAGCGGGTGGCCCGCATGGGCGGCGCGCTCAACATTTCGGTGGGCGCCGACCAAACCACGCTGCTGGCCTCCTGCCTAAGCGAGTATGCGCCCGAGCTGGCCACCCTCCTGGCCGACGTGGTGCTGCACCCGGCCCTGCCGGCCAGCGAAGTGGCCCGCCTCAAAACCGACCTGAAGCGGCAAATGGCGCTGGCCCGCGCCCAGCCCGGCGTGCAGGCCCGCATGAAGTTCAACACGGCCATCTACGGCGACCACCCCTACGGCCGCGGCCTGCCCACCGATGCCCAGATTGACGCCCTGACACTGGAGCAGGTGCAGAACTTCTACAAGACCCAATACGGCGCCCAGCGCACCAGCGTGTACGCGGCCGGGCGCTTCGATGCGCCGGCACTGCGCCAGGCCATCACGGCGGCATGGGCAAGCTTCCAGCAGGGCCCGGCGCCCAAGATTGAGGTGGCCAAGCCGCTGACCAAGGGCGACCTGCTGACCCAGGACCGGCCCAACGCCCCGCAGTCGACCATAGTGGTGGGCCTGCCCGTGGTAGACCCCAGCCACCCCGACTACATCCGGATGCGGGTGATGAACTCGCTGCTGGGCGGCTCGTTTGGCTCGCGCATCACGCGCAACATCCGGGAGGACAAAGGCTACACGTATTCGCCCTACAGCTCCCTCACCACCCACTACCGGGCCGGCACCTGGAGCGAAACGGCCGACGTGACGACTGCCGAGACGGGCAACTCGCTCAAGGAAATCATGAACGAAGTGGAGCGCCTGCAGAAGGAAGCGCCCTCGACGGAGGAGCTGAAGGGCATTCAGAACTTTGAAGGGGGCATGTTTGTGCTGCGCAACTCCACGCCGGCCGGCATCATTGGCCAGCTCAACGCGCTGGACCTGCACGGCCTGCCCGAAACCTACCTCACCGAGCAGGTGAAAAACATCAACGCCGTGACGCCGCAGCAAGTGAGCGACATCGCCCGCAAGTACATCCGCCCCGAGGCCATGACCATCGTGGTGGTGGGCGATAAAAAGGTGGTGGAGCCGCAGCTGAAGAAATTCCAGGCCGAGCGCAAGAAGCCGCTGTAGCGCTGGCATTTCCCACATGAGCCATTTTCCCAGCACTTGCCCGCAGGGCTGGGAGAATGGCTCATTTCGTTGCGCGTGCAATTGGGCATTCGTGCCTACCTTTCTTTTGCCTTCCTTTCACGCAGCGCTGCTGTTGCCCACTTTCTTATGCTAAACTCTACCCGCGGCTGGCTCCTGGCCGCCCTCACGGCCACCTCGTTCCTCGCCGCCTGCCGCAAAGACGAGGCGCCATCGGCCGACCCTGCCCCCTACTGCGAACTGGCTAATCGAATAGTCCGGCCGGATGGAAGCGCCTATGTCATTACCAACGACCCGCCCAGCATCCGGAGCGCGGCGGTGCTGGGCACGGGGGCCCTGAAGCTTGAGCTCGTGTCTTCCACAACCGTCCTGCACATAGACATAGACGCTGCTCAACTGAAGCACCGGGACAGCGCTTTGCGCGGCGGCGAGCTGGTAGGCACGTATGCGTGGAAGAGCTTCGACCGACCCAACGACCCGGCTGTGGTGCATTACCAGTTCCGGTGGGACGGGGTGACTTCCGTTTTCCCCTTCAGCGAAACCACGCCCCAACTAACCGGCAATCTGACCATCACGGCTTACGATGCCAAACGGCACCTTATCAGTGGCCGGTACGAATTGGGGGCCCCCAATCAGCTGAATCCTTTGCCCGGCTCCGTCGCCATGTTCCCATTGGTTACCATTAGGGTATATGGCAAATTCGACAACGTGAAAGTAGCCATCTAGCGCCTCTCTTTCGACTGCTTAAAGCGCCGGGAGAATGGCTCATTTATTGCCAGTCACTTTGGGCATTCGGGGCAATCATTGTGCCCGCCTTTTTCTCCACTAGCCTCGCGGTCACTACCACTTTTCATGAAAATAACTACTCGCGCCCTATTGCTGGCCGCCCTCACGGTTACCGCTACCGGCTTTGCTGCTTGCAGCAAGAATGAGACGGCCCCGGCTGACCCAGCGCCGTATTCTGAGCTGAAGAACTACGTGATGCGACCCGACGGGGGTGGTTTTGTGAGAACCTATAATTCCCCCGGTATCCAGAGCGCGGCGGCGCTCGGCTCGAAGGTGCTAACGCTGGATTTTGTGGCTTCCACGGCCAACCTTCACTTGGAAATAAACCGGACCCAGCTCAAGCTGCGCGACAGCCCGTTGCGAGGAGCCGATTGGGTGGGCACGTATGCGTGGCGCTGCCTGGACCACCCTACCGACCCTGTTTTTGTGCGTTACGAATTTAACTCCGAAGGAGTAACCTCTGCTTTTCCCTTTTCCGAAACCACCCCGCAGCTGACGGGCAACGTGACCATCACAGCTTACGATGCGAAGCGCCACCTTATCAGCGGCCAATTCGTTGTGGAGGCGCCAAACCAACTCAACCCATTGCCATTCGTCGTCGCAAGGTTTCCACTGATTACCATGCAGGTATCCGGCAAGTTCGACAACCTGAAAGTGGTGATGTAAGCTTACTTCCCCATTAACAAAAACGCCGCTTCGAGAACTCGAAGCGGCGTTTTTGTTGACTCCTTCATACAAATTGAGAGGCTTGTGCCAAGTAGCCCCCTCAACTAACCTGAGCAGAACTCATAAGCAAAACTGATTTTATAAATCAGTTTTATAACCCCAGATTATCTTTGCTACATGAATTTGCAGCAACTCACGTACCTGGTGGCCCTCGACACGCACCGCCAATTCGGCCTCGCCGCCGACAAAAGCTGCGTGAGCCAGCCCGCCCTGAGCGTGCAGGTACAGAAGCTGGAAGAAGAGCTGGGCGTGCTGCTCTTCGACCGCAGCCAGCGCGGCGCCGAGCCCACGGCGGTGGGCGCGAAGGTCATTGCCCAGGCCCGGCAGGTGCTGCGCGAGGCCCAGCTGCTGCGCGAGCTGGTGCAGGCCGAGAAGGGCGAAGTGGTGGGCGAACTGCGCCTGGGCGTCATCCCCACGGTGGCGCCGTACCTGGTGCCGCGTTTTCTGGTGGGCCTCACCGCGGCCTACCCGGAGCTGCGGGTACGGGTAGAAGAGCTGCGCTCCGAGGAAATCATGCAGCAGCTCAAGGAGCACCGCCTCGACGTGGGCCTGCTGGTGACGCCGCTCGACGACCGGCAACTGCGCGAGCTGCCGCTGCTGGAGGAGCCGTTTCTGCTGCTGGCCTCCGACACCCACCCGCTGGCCGCCCGCGCCACCGTGCAGCCCGCCGACCTGCACCAACCCGGCCTGTGGCTGATGCAGCAGGGCCACTGCTTCCGCAACCAGGTGCTGAACGTGTGCGGCCCGTCTTCTTCCACGGGCGCCGTCACGTACGAGAGCGGCTCGATTGAAACGCTGATGGAACTAGTTCGGCGGCATCATGGCTATACACTGGTGCCGGAGCTGGCAGTGCTGGACGAAGTGGGCCACAACCCGTTACTCAAGCGCTTTGCCGAGCCGGCGCCGGTGCGCGAGGTCAGCCTGGTGGTGCACCACGGCTTCGTGCGCACCCCGCTGCTCACGGCCCTCCGCGACCTCATTCTGGCCAGCGTGCCCGCCCGGCTGCACGCGGGCCAGGCCGGCGCCAAAGTGCGTTGGCGCTGAATGTACCCCAAGCTGCCCTTTCCGCGCCCATCAGGCGTTATTATTCGCCGGCAGTGCCCGGCATGCACCATGCGTTTTCACCCTGGGCCGTCGGGTCCTTTTACCCACTTTTTTATCCGATTCTTTTACGCCCCTTTGCTTGTAGCCCGGTGGCTTGTGCTGAGCGGCGGCCTGTTGCTAGCCGCCCAGCCACTGCGCGCCGCCCAAACGCCGGCCACCGACAGCCTGCGGCGCGTGTACGAGCGCACGCTCGCCGACTCGAGCCGGGTGCTGGCCCTGCTGAAGCTGGCCTACACGTACCGCGCCTCCAAGCCCGATTCGACCATGGCCCTGGCCCAGCAGGCCTGGCAGCTGGCGCGGCGCTACAATTTTGACAAGGGCCGCGGCCGGGCCCAGAGCATGATGGGCATTGTGCTGCGCGAGCGCGGCGAGCTGCCCAAAGCCTTTGCCAACCAAACCATTGCCCTGCAACTGAGCCGCGACACCCACGACTTGGAAGGCGAGGCCGCGAGCCTAAATGCCTTGGGCAACATCAGCTTCGACCTGCGCCAGTACCGGCAGGCCATTCGCTATTATGAGCTGTCGCAGGCCTTGTTTCAGCGCACGCACCAGTCGGCCTGGGTGGCCGGCGCACTCACCAACCAAGGCAG
This sequence comes from Hymenobacter armeniacus, assembly GCF_014699055.1. GTDB lineage: Bacteria > Bacteroidota > Bacteroidia > Cytophagales > Hymenobacteraceae > Hymenobacter > Hymenobacter armeniacus. Next base: position 357,643 of record NZ_JACXAC010000005.1, on the reverse strand, counting down.
CTGCTACGAGCGCCTGAACGTGGTGGACTCGGCCCTGTTGCGCCAGCGCCAGGCCCAGGACCTGCTGGCGCGGTTTCCGCGCCCCAAGCTGGCCGAGGCCCTGGCCCTGCGCAACATGGGCCGCGTGCAGGCCCGGCTGGGCCACTACCCCGAAGCCTTGAGCTACTACCGCCGCTCGCTGCGCGAAACCGCCCTGACCAACGACCTGCGCAACCGCTCGATGGCGTACTACCGCATGGCCGACCTCTACCACACGCTGCACCAGCCCGATTCGAGCCTGCTGTATGCCCGCCGGGCGCTGCAAACCGCGCAGCGGGTGTCGTACCGCATCACCGTGCTCGATGCGGGCAACCTGCTGGCTCGCCTCTACCAGGCGCGCAACAACCTCGACAGCGCCTACCGCTACCAAGGCCTGGCCATTGCGGCGCACGACAGCCTGTTTGGGCCCGACAAGTTCCGGCAACTGCAGCTGCTGGCGTTCAACGAGCAGCAGCGCCAACTGCAGCAGCGGGCCGAGCACAAGCTGCAAACGGCTAGCTACCAGCGCATGGCCCTGCTGGCGGCGCTGGGCTTTTGCGCACTCATTGCCGCGTCGCTGTGGCGCACCAACTACCACCAGCGCCGCGCCAACCGCCTGCTGAACGAGCGCAACGCCGAGATTGAAGCCCAGCGCAATGCCCTCGACCAGGCCCTGACCGAGCTGCGCACCATGCAGGACCAGCTGGTGGCGGCCGAGAAATGGTCGTTTGTGGGCGAGCTCTCGGCCGGCATTGCCCACGAGCTGCAAAACCCGCTGGCCTTCATGCGCAATTTTGCGGCCGTGAGCGAGGCCCTGCTCGACCAGGGCCCCGCCCTGCCCGGCGCCGACCAGCCCAGCGGCCTGGAGCAGAAAATCATGGCCGGGCTGAAGCAGAACCTGCGCGAAATCAGCCAGCACGGGCAGCGGGCCTCGTCCATCATCACCAACATGCTGGCCCACGCCCGCACCGGCAGCAGCGCGCCGGAGCCCACCGACCTCAACGCCCTGCTGGCCGAAAGCCTGCGCCTGGCCGGCCTGAGCACGCCGGGGCCGGCCGGGGCCGCGGCCGTGCAACTCGACGTGGAGCTGGCCCCCCACCTGGAGCCGGTGCCCGCCGTGCCGCAGGAGCTGGGGCGGGCGTTTCTGAACCTGTTTACCAACGCCTTGCACGCCGTACGCCACCGCCAGGCCGACGAGCCCACCTACCAGCCCGTGGTGCGCGTGCAAACCCGCCGGGCCGAGGGCGCGGTGGAAATTCGGGTGCGCGACAACGGCATCGGCATGTCGGCGGAGGTGGCGGCGCAGGTGTTTCAGCCCTTCTTCACCACCAAGCCCATGGGCGAGGGCACGGGCCTGGGCCTGTCGCTGAGCTACGACATCATCACGAAGGGCCACGGCGGCACGCTCACGGTGGAAAGCGAGGAAGGCGAGTTCACCGAATTTACGGTGCGGCTGCCGGCCTAACTTTGCCGCGGCCGTTTGCCGCTCTTCCGCATGAATTTTCCCCGAGTCTTACTGGGCCTGAGCCTGGCCGCGGCGCTGGCCGGCTGCGCCCGCCGGCCCACCAAGCTGCCGATTTACGACGTGGTCATCAACCACGTCACCCTCGTGGACGTGGCCACGGGCCAGCTCACGCCCAACCAGGTGGTGGCCATTTCGCGGGGCAAGATTGTGGAGGTGCAAACGGCCGACAAGGACAGCTACGCCGCCAAGCAGTACGTGAACGGCAACGGCCGCTACCTCATTCCGGGCCTGTGGGACATGCACGTGCACTTCCGGGGCGGCGACAGCCTGGCGGCGGCCAACAAGAAAAGCCTGGCCCTGTTTCTGGCCCACGGCGTGACCACCGTGCGCGACTGCGGCGGCGACCTCACGCCCAGCGTGCTGCAGTGGCGGGCCGACATGGACGCGGGCCGCTACGCCGGGCCGCGCATCTTCACCTCGGGCCCTAAGATTGACGGTCCCAAGGCCTACTGGCCGGGCTCGCTGGAAGTGGAAACGCCGGCCCAGATTGGCAAGGCGCTGGACTCGCTGCAGCGGCTGCGGGTCGACTTCGTGAAGATTTACGACAGCAAGATTTCGGGCGCAGCCTACCTCAACACCATTGCGCAGGCGCAGCGGCGCGGCCTGAAAACCACCGGCCACATGCCCTACTCCGTGAAGCTGGGCGACGCCGTGAAGCGCGGGCTCGACGCTACCGAGCACCTGTATTATGTGTTCAAGGCCTGCTCCGGCAAGGAAGACAGCCTGACGGCGGCGGTGCGCACCAGCTTGAACACGCCCAAGCCGCTGGGCTTGTTTGCGGTGCTACCGGCCGTGTACGACACCTACAGCCCCGCGGCGGCCGCGCGCATCTTCAAGCTGATGGCCAAGCACAAAACCGCCGCCGTGCCCACGCTGCACATTGGCAAAACGCTGACCGAGCTGCCCGAAAACGACCACGCCCGCGACACCCTGCTCGCGTACATCGACCCGAAGATTCAGGCCACGTATGCGCGCCGGCTCAACAGCGCCAAGCAGCAGCCGCTGGCGGCCCAGCAGTTTAGCAAGAAGCTCGAAACCAAGTTTATGAGCCTGGTGCCGCAGATGCAGGCGGCGGGCGTGCCCCTGCTGGCCGGCTCCGACAGCGGGCCCTTCAACTCGTTCATTTACCCCGGCGCCTCGTTGCAAGACGAGGTGATACTGCTGGTGCAGGCGGGCCTCACGCCCCTGCAGGCCCTGCAGGCGGCCACCGTCAACGGCGCGAAGTTTATGGGCGTGGCCGAGCGCACGGCCGCCATTGCCGTGGGCAAAGACGCCGACCTGGTGCTGCTGACCGCCAATCCGCTGGAGAACATTGCCAACATCAGGCACATCGACGCGGTGATATCGCGCGGCAAAGCCTACCCGGCCGCGGCCCTGGCCAACCTGCTGCGCGCCATTAAAAACCCGTGAGCGCCGGCTGGCCCGCGGGCGCTGTATTAATTTGAGATTAAAAGAGGTAGCGGGGTAATCCTTGCGGCTGAATGCCAACGTATGTAACGGGCGACCCGGCGAAATAACGCCGCGCCGCCCGTTGCTTATCGTTTCATCTTTACCTCCTACTCCATGTTCAAACACCTACTTTCACCGTTGGCAGCGCGCCAGCGGTTTCGTCGTTTAACAGGGGCCGCGGCGTTGGGCGCGGGCCTGCTATTAGGAGCGACGCCGGGCGCTCAGGCGCAAACGGTTTACGGGCTGGGCACGGCCACCAACAGCGTGATAGTACCGGCGGGCTCGCAGGGCCTCATCACTATCAACCTGACGACGGGCATGACCAACACCTTGTCGCCCACGCCCATTGTGTACGCCTCGCCAACCGATAACCTGCCGCTGGTGGGCCTCGACTTCCGGCCGGCGACCGGCGGGCTGTACGCGCTGGGCTACGACGGCGTGAACCAAGCGCAGCTCTACACCGTGGACCCGGCCACGGGCCTCACCACGGCCGTGGCAGCCAAGTTTGCGCTGGCGCTGGGCGCGGCACCGGTGCGCATTGGGTTCGACTTTAACCCCACCGTGGACCGCATTCGGGTGGTGAGCTCGACGGGAGCGGACTTCCGCCTCAACCCCATCACGGGCGGCGTTGCGGCCACCGATACCAACCTAGCTTACGCAGCGGGTGATGCAAACGCCGGCACCACGCCGCGCGTGGGCGCCGCGGCCTACACCAATTCGGTGGCGGGCCCGCTGCCGCTCAACACCCAACTCTACGACATCGACGAGCAGAACAACGACACGCAAATCGGCTACCTGACCATTCAAAGCCCGCCCAACAACGGCACCTTGAACACCGTAGGCGAGCTGCGGCTGGGCTCCTTCGGCATTAGCACAGCCCGCGGCTTCGACCTCGACATTTACTTCAACCCCACCACCGGCCAGAACGTGGGCTACCTGGAAGAAGTGAACGGCACGGGCGGCAGCAACTTGTACACCCTGAACCTGGGCACGGGCCAGGCCACGCTGGTGGGCAACACCGTGCCGGCCGCGGCCGCGTTTGAGATTCGCGACATCGCCGCCCAGCCTTCGGCCACGGCGCCGGCCACCACCGGCCAGCTGCTGTATGCGGTGAGCGGCGGGCAGCTGGTTTCTTTCTACTCTGACTCGCCCAGCCTGCTGCGCTCCACAATTGCCCTGGGCGCCCTGAACGCGGGCGAAACCCTGGCCGGGATGGACTTCCGGCCCCTGACCGGCGAGTTGTACGCCTTGGGCTACAACGCTACCGCCGCCACCGGCCGCCTGTATACCGTGAACCTGGGCACCGGCGCGCTCACGCCCATTGGCAGCGGCCCCGTGTCGCTGGCGCTGGGCGGCGCCAACGACCGAATTGGGTTCGATTTTAACCCGACGGTGGACCGCATTCGGGTGGTGAGCACCAACCGCGCCGACTTCCGCCTCAATCCCATTACGGGCGGCATTGCGGCCACCGACGGCACCCTCACGGCGGGCCCGGTCATCAGCGCAGCCGCGTACATCAACAACCAGGCGCCCACCAACGCCACCACGCTGTACGACTACGACGCCACCAACAGCAACCTCTACATTCAGAACCCGCCCAACAACGGCACGCTGGTGCTGGTGGGCGCGTCGGGACTGGCGGCGCCGACTACGCCCCGCGGTGCCGACTTTGACATTTTTAACACGCCCACCACCACCACCAACGCGGCCTACCTACTGACCAACACGGGCGCCAGCATCGACGACCAGCTCTTTACGCTGGACCTGGCCACCGGCGCGGCTACGCTGAAAGGCACCGTGGGCAACGGCGGCGACGTGAGCGGCCTGGCAGCCTTTATCCCGACGGGCTCGCTGCTCACCTGGACCGGCGCCACCAGCACCGACTGGGGCACGGCCACCAACTGGACGCCCAACCAAGTGCCCCTGGCCAGCAACGACGTGGTGATTGGCGCCGCCGCCAACCAGCCCGTGGTGAGCAACGCCCAGCAGGCCCGCACCGTGACGCTGAACGCCGGCGCTACGCTCACTACCGCCAATGGCGGCAACCTCAGCGTGGTGGGCAACTTCACCAACGCCGCGGGCACCGTGGCCGGCGCAGGCTCGGGCCTGGTGACGCTGAACGGCGCCGCGGCCCAAACCATTGCCGGGCCGGCGCTTTCCACCTTCCCCAACCTGAGCGTGGGCACGGCGGGCGCCGCCACCACCGGTCCGGTGGCCATCCAGCGCGGCCTCACGGTCAGTGGCTCGCTGGCCATTGGCTCGGGCCAGGCCTTTACGTTGCTGTCGGGTGCCAGCGGCACGGCCTACGTGGTGAACACCGGCGGCACCGTGAGCGGCACGGCCACGGTGCAGCGCTACATCGACCCGAGCCTGAACGGCGGGGTGGGCTACCGCCATTATTCTTCGCCGGTGGCCAACTCGACGGTGGCCGACCTGGCCACGGCCGGTTTCACGCCGGTAGTGAACCCGAATTACAACACGGTGGGCAACACCGTGACGCCGTTCCCCACGGTGTTTGCCTATGATGAAACCCGGGTGAGCACCAGCGGCAACGCCGGCTCCATCGACTTCGACAAAGGCTTCTTCTCACCCGGTTCCACGGGCGATGCCCTGGAAGTGACGCGCGGCTACACCGTGAACATCAACGCCAATCAACTGGTCGATTTTGTGGGCACGCTCAACAACGGCACCTCGCCTCTTACCGCCGCCGGCCTCACCCGGGGCGCGCAGACGCAGAGCGGGTTCCACTTGCGCGGCAACCCCTTCCCCTCGCCCCTGAACTGGACGGCAATGGTGAGCAACGGGCGCCTGAGCAACGTGGACAACGCGCTGTACGTGTTCAAGAGCAGCGGCCAATACACCGGCTCCTACGCCAGCTACGTGAACGGCGTGGGCACCAACGGCGGCACCAACATCGTTCCGCTGGGACAGGGCTTCTTCGTGCGCGCCAGCACCGCCGGCACCAGCGGTTCCGTGACGTTCACGAACCAAGAACGGGTGGCTACCTTCGACAACACGCCCTTCCAGCGCGGCGCCAACGACATCCGCCCGCAACTGACGCTGGCCCTGAGCAATGCCAAGGCCCGCGTTCAAGCCACGGTGTATGTGGAGCAGGGCGCTACCGCCAGCTTCGACCGCGCATTTGATGCCAGCTTCCTGCCCGGGTCCAACGGGCTTACCCTGGCCACCGAAGCCGGTGCCGAGGCCTTGGCCATCAACGGCCTGCCCGAGCTGACGGGCGCCGACGTGGTGGTGCCGCTGCTGGTGTCGGCGGCCACGGCCGGCACGTACGCCCTCACGGTCGACGACCTGGCCAACGTGCCCGCCAACTACCGCGTGTACCTGCGCGACGCCCTCACCGGCGCCTACACCGACCTGGCCGCTACCCCCTCGGTGAGCCTGACGCTGACGGCCAACGCCGCGGCCGGCGGCCGCTACGCCGTGGTGTTCAGCACCCAAAACCGCGTGCTGGCCACGGCGCCCGCCGCCCTGGCCCAGCTGGCCAGCGTGTACCCCAACCCCGCGCGCGGCGCGGCTACCCTGATGCTACCGGTGGCGTTGCGCGGCCAGCAGGCCACGGCCGTGGCGGTGGTGGACAACCTGGGCCGCACGGTGCTGACGCGCACCCTGGCCGCCGGCTCCGCCGACGCGCTGGAACTGCCCCTGAGCGGCCTGGCCGCCGGTGTGTATTCGGTGCAGGCCCGCACGGCCGCCGGCCTCGTGGTGAAGCGCCTCGTGGTAGAATAACAGCTTGAATGGCCTGACCGCCGGCCCCGGGCGCTACTATAGCTCCGGGGCCGGCTTGGGTCGGGTTTCCGTCTCATCGCAACTCATTCTTTCTTTCCCATGAAAATTCTGACCCCGGCGCTTCGCCTCGTTCTTTCTGCCGCGGGCGTGTGCCTGCTGGCTGGTGCCTTCACGCCCGCCCTAGCCCAGGGCCCCGGCTCGGGCGGCCCCACGCCCACCACGCCTGCCGCCGAAGTGCCTATTGACGGCGGCGCCTCGCTGCTGCTGGCCGGCGGCGCGGCCTACGGCCTCAAGCGCCTGCGCGACCGCAAGCGCACCGCCGCCGACTAGCCTTCGGCTGCATCCAGCAGCCAAACGCCTGCCTGGCCCACGCTTGTGGGGCCGGGCAGGCGTTTTTGTTGGCGCGAGGTGCTGGTGGGCAGGCTTACGCGCAGCGGTGTTCGTCCAGTAGCATCTTAATGTCGGAGAGACGCCGGCTCACCTGCGTGAGTAGCTCGGCCGGCACGGGCACTTGCACGCCGTGGCGGGTGAAGAGGTAGCGCACCAGCGCCGTGAGCTCGCGCAGCTCTTCCTGCAATTGTGCCCGCACGGTTTCCCATTGCTCTACTCCCAGCGTGGGCTGCCCCAAACAGGTCACCCGCACCGCAATGGCCTGGCTGACCAGGGCCGCCAGCTGCTCCAGCAACTGCTGCTCGGCCTCGCTCAGGGTGCGGGGCTGGCGGTCGATGATGCACAGCGTGCCCAGCGGCGGCTGGTTGGGCAAACGCAGCAGCGCCCCGGCGTAGAAGCGCAACTCATTTCCCTCGGCGGCGCGCACGGCCTCGGGCGTGAGGGCGGCGGTTTCCAGAAGCAAGTCGTGGTAGACCACGGCGCGCGACTGTTGCACGGCCGTGGAACACAGCGCCTCGACGCGGGGCTGCTGGTCGTTGCCGGGCATGCCGTGGTTGGCGGGGTAGTACACGTCGTCCTCCTCCACCACGGCAATGAGCGAGATGGGCAGGCTGAACACCTGCGCCGTGAGGGCCACAAACTCTTCAAACACGGGCTCAATGAGCGTGGGCAGCACCTCATTGGCGCGCAGGCTGCGCAGCCGCTCGGGTTCGTCTTCGGGAAGCAATGGAGCGGGGGTGGCGGACATAGGCAGGCAGCGAAAAAGGAACCCACAAACATAGGAACCTGAGCAGCGAGAACCTGCGCACGCCAACCGCTTGATGCCGCACGACTACGCTTTCGCATCCGGCCTCCCCGGCGCACAGCCTCGTGGCGGCTATCAATTATTCTTTGTAGAAGAATTCTTCCCGCACAATTTTCCCCTCCACCACCTCAAAAACAGCCAACTGGTGCTTGTTCTTGCGCTGCCCGTTCTGGGTCACGTCGAGGCTTTGGGCGCAGGCGAAATAATCGCCGGACACCACCGGCTTGCCGCATTCGCCGCCGTGCATCTGCTCGTATAGTTGGTAGAACTGCTGCTCCTTCTGCTTCATGGCAGCCAGCCCTTCTACCCGGCGCGGCAGGTTGGAGCGGTTTTCGGGTTCGAGGCTCACGGCGTTAGGGGCATACAGTTCGTCCTGTATCTGGCCTATTTGCCCGCGTTGGGCCAGTTCGTAGTAACGGTCGGCTACTTCCTGTACGGTCATAATGGCTTGGGTAGTGGTCATGGGGGGTTGGAAAAAGGGGTAAATGACGCCGCCGCAGCGGCTTGAAAGTTGGTGGTCGCCCTGGCGCTACATGAGCCACGCGGCGATGATGACCCAAAAGTCCAAGCAGGAAGTGACAGCCCTGTGTCAGCAGGAAGTGGGGCGCTTCAAAAAAAAGAGCAGCCGGGCGCTTCTTTGGGTGAAACGCCCCGCTTGCATGACCGCGGCCTGCGCGGCAAGCCCGGGGCTTTGGGTTTTCGGTCCCATTTTTACGCCTCCCTTCTGGTTTGCGCATGAACCGCTTCGACCGCATCACGGCCATTCTTTTGCAGCTGCAAGCCAAACGGCTGGTGCGCGGGCCGGGCTTGGCCGCGCAATTCGGCGTGAGCTTGCGCACCGTGTACCGCGACCTGCGGACGCTGGAAGCCGCCGGCGTGCCGCTCTACGGGGAAGCCGGCGTGGGCTATTCCTTGGCCGAAGGCTACCGCCTGCCGCCCGTCATGTTTACCCGGGAGGAGGCCGCCGCTCTGCTCACGGCCGAGAAACTGGCGGCCCGCCTCGCCGATGCACAAACGGCCCGGCACGGCCAAGCCGCCATGGACAAGCTGCGGGCCGTGCTGCGCCGCGCCGACCGCGACTACCTCGAACAGCTCAGCCCGCACATTCAGGTGGTGCGCCCGGGCCCAACGGCTTCCGCGGGCTCCGATGTGCACCAGCAGCTCCTCGCGGCCATTGCCACGCAGCGGGTGGTGCGCCTGCAGTACCGGGCCGGCTACCCCGAGGCTTGCACCGAGCGCGACGCCGAGCCCATCGGCCTGTACCTGGGGCAGTACTGGCACGTGGTGGCGTACTGCCGGCTGCGGCAGGCCTTCCGGGATTTTCGCCTCGACCGCATCGAACACCTGCGCCTGCAGGAAGAAACCTTCGCGCCCCGCGCCGAAACGCTGCAGCAGTACTGGGCCCAGCAAGCCGAACGCCGGCCCCGCGACACGGCGGTGGTGCGGTTCGGGCCCGAGGCGGCGCGACGCGCCCAGGACGCCAAGCGCCAGTACGGCTGGGCGCACGAGCAGCCCGCGCCCGACGGTAGCGTGGAAATGACTTTCGTGCCCGGCTACCTGCCGCCGCTGGCCGCCTGGCTGCTGCCCCAGGCCGGCGCGGTCACCGTGGTTTCGCCCCCCGAGCTGCGCCAGCTACTGCAAGACTTGGCCCGGCAGGCATACCAGTCTTTTGGCTCATCATCAAGCACTTGCGGTGCATAAACGCTCTGGCTAGAAGCCGAACCCCACCCGGAAGCCCGTGCCGAGCCGCTCGCCGCTTTGCAGGGCGGTGTAGAAATCGACCCGGAACACCTTCAGGATGTGCTCGAGGCCCACGCCCACTTCCACGTAGTGGCCGGCCTGCCGGGTGGTGAGGTAGTTGAGCGAGGCCACTTCCTGCCATTTCAGCTTGCGCAGCAGTGGCACGTAGTTGAGGAAGAAGCCGTTGAAGTGGTGGTCGTAGTGAGCTTCGAGGTAGGCGTTGTTGGTGCTGAAGCGGTAGTAGTCCAGCAGCTGGAAGTAGCTGAAGTTGCCGGTGAGCAGGGTCTGGTTGCCGGAGAAGTGGCGGTAGTCGATGAATGTCATGCCTTCCTGCTTGCCCACGAAGCCGCCCACGTTCAGGCGGAAATTGCTGGTGCCCAGCAGGCCCAGCGGCACGGCGTCGCGCACGCCGGCTTGCAGCAGCAGGTAGCGCACGTCGGCGCCCAGCAGGCCGGGCAGGGCCGCGCGGCCCTGCACGTTGAAGGTGGGCCATTTCGAGCCCAGGTTGAACTTGCCATCGGGCCGGTTGATGTAGCGTTGGCCGGGCTTGTAGTCGAGCGACAGCCCCACGGTGAGGATGCGGCTGCGGCCAAAGCCGGTGTCGGCCAGTTCGTCGCTCAGCGGGATATTGGGCGTGAAGGCCCGGCCCGGCACGTCGTGGATGAGGCGGTCGGTGGTGTTGGCCAGCTCGTGGCGGTCGAAGTAGCCGGCGGTGGCGCGCAGGTTCAGGCCGTTCACCGGCTCGGTGAGGTAGGTAAACTCGGCGCCGTCGCGGCGGTAGAGCTTGGCGTAGTTGCGGTTGAGGTAGAGCGTGTAGAACGTGTTGATGGCCGGCGTGAGCTGCGTGTTCTTGTCGAAGTTCTCGATGGTGCGGCCGGCCACCACGCTGATTTGCTTGAGTTTGGCCGGGTGCAGCTGCCAGGTAGCGCTCAGGCTCGGGTTCAGCGCCTCGCTGCTGAAGCCGTAGCGCAGCGTGGGCGTGATGGTGAAGTACCGCCGGTCATCAGTGCGCTGGTTGAAGATGGCCTGGGCGTTGAGCACGACGCCCTCCACGGTGTTGTATTGGAAAATCTGGGCCACCGGCAGCACCGACACCGACTGTTTTTTGAAGGTGTTCTGGTGGGTGTAGCCGCCCAATATGAGGCTGGTAAACTCAAACTCGTTGCGCTTCTTGTCCAGCGAGTCCTGGTAGGGGCGCGACTTGCGGATGACCTCCGTGCTGTCTTTCACGCGGTAGTCTTTCTGCTCCTCGGCCGTGAGGGGCACCGGGCGAATGGCGTCCCAGTAAGCCGAGTCGCGCTCGTTCACGCCTTTCTCGATGCGCTGCACCTCGCCGCGCCCCATGCTGGCGAAGGGGTCGTTTTTGAGGGAATCGCGCTGGGCCTGCTTCACCTTCTTGCGCACCTGGGCATTGAGGCCGCGTAGGTCGGGCTTGCGCTTGCGAATTTGGGCGGCGGTTTCCTGGCCCACGGGCGCGTCGGGCTTCTCGGTCACCACGGGCGGGGCGGCCTTGGGCTCGGGCGGGGCCGGGTAGGTGGGCACCACGTTGGCGTAGTTGGAAAGCACGGCCGTAATGTAGCCCGAGCCTTTGAAGCCCAGCCCCGACAGGTTGGCGCGCACCTGCTGCGACTGAATGAGCCACACGTTCGGGTTGCCCGGCGCGGGGGCGTACTGCTGGTTGATGGTTAGGTTGTCGACGTAGTCAATCTGGGCGTCTTGGTCCAGGCTCAAATCAACGGAGTGAATGCGCCAGGAACCGTCCACAATGTAGATGTAGCCCGAGAAAACCGGGTCGGTGCGCCGGCGCGGTATCACCCGGATTTTGTGCACCACCTCGCCACCCCGGGGCGTGCTGCCCACCAGCTCGTACTTGTAAAACAGCATGGCGTTGGCGGCAATGGGCGACACAAACCCGCGCTCCGAAAACGCCGGCTTTATCAGGTTCTCATAGAAGCCCAGGTTGCGCCCCGCGCTGGCCCGGTTGAAGCTCAGCCCGCGCGAGTCGCCGCTCACCCGGCTCGATATCATACGTTCCTTCACCACGTTGGGCTGCGTGAAGCTGAAATCGGACAGGCTCTCGGACAGGTAAAAGATGCCTTTTTTGATGTCGGGCCCGAGCTTAAACAAGCCCATAATTTTGGCCGGCGTGTCGTCTATCCGGCCCAGGGCCTTGATGTAGATGCGGGCCCGGTAGGCGGCCACTTCGCGCCGGTGGTAGGCCCGCCACTGCTGCGCTTGTTGGATGATGGCGTAGGCCGGGTCGCGGTCTGAGGACTTCACCAGCACTTCGCCCAGGTTGTAGGCCTCGGCCTGCAGGGTCACGTTCACGGTCAGGAGCGAGTCGCCGCCGGGCACGCGCACGGGCTGCACCTGCGGCCGATAGCCCACATACTGAAACACCAGTTCGTAGCGGCCCGCCGCGAGGCGCAGCTGGTACTCGCCCTGCTCGTTGGCGCCGGTGCTGGTGGCCGAGCCGCGCACCGCCACGTTGGCAAAGGCCAGCCCCTGCTGGTCGGCCCCGCGCACGGTGCCTTTGATGACGCCGGCGCGGCACCACGTAGGTAAGCAGCTTAGCAAGAAGGCAACGGCAAGAAAGCGCAAGGCAGTCGGAAACATAAACGCAGCAGAAAGCAGAAGTGTAGGCCAGCCCAAGGTACGGCCCCGCTTTCTGTGATGCCAGCCGCGCCGCAGAGGTTGCCTTGCGGGGCACCGGGGGCAGGGCTTTTATGTTCGGCAGCGGCCGCGCTGGGTTCCGGCACCGGGCGCGGCCTCAGGCCGCCACCTCCTCGGCCGGCGCCGGCACGGCTGCGGGTGCGCTGCGCCGGCCCGTGTACCAGGCATTGAGCCCCACCCCTGCCAGCACCAGCCCAATGCCCGCATACGCCAAGGGCCCGAAGCTCTCGCCAAACAGCCAGCACCCCAGCGCCAACGCGTACAGAATGCCCAGGTAATTGAGCGGCGCCACCCGGCCGAGGCGCTCCAGCTGGTAGGCGCGCGTCATGGCCACCTGGGCGGCCTGGGTGAAGGCCCCGCAGGCCAGCAGCCAGAGCCAGTCGAGCCCCTGCGGCGTGCGCCACTGAAACAGGCAGGCCACCGCCGTGAGCGGCAGCGAAATCAGGGGCAGGTAGAACACGATGACCACCGGATGCTCGCGCCCCCGCAAGGTGCGGATGGCGTTGTAGCTCAGGCCCGATATCACGGCGCTGAGCACGCCCACGGCCAGGTATACCCAATTGCTGCCCGCGGCCACCGCGGCGCGACCGGCCGCGGCCGGGCTGCCCTGCCCCACCAGCAGCACCCCGCCAAAGCTCAGCCCGAAAAACAGCCATTGCCAGGGCCGCACGGGCTCGCGCACCAGCCAGATGCCCAGCACGGCCGTGCAAATGGGGGCCAGGTACTGCACCGTGACGGCCGTGGCCAGCGGCAGGTGCTGCAACGACGCGAAGTAGCACATGAGGGCCAGCGCGCCCGTGCTGCCCCGGCTGATGAGCAAGGCGCGGCTGTGGCCAAACGGCGCCACGCCCAACCGCCGCAGCGCCGCGTAGCTGGCCACGATGGAAAAGAGCGAGCGAAAGAAAATGATTTCGAGCGCCGGCAGGTGGTGCAACTGCTTCACGCAGGCGTTCATGCCCGCAAACAGCACGGTGCTCAGCAGCATGAGCCGCACGCCGGGAGAAAGGTTACTAGTCAATGAAACGACGGGAAGCGCGACGCGTGGGAAACGAACTTTGCGGAAGGATGTTAGGTAAAAACCTGCGGGCCCGGCCGAGAAGCCTCGCGCCGCTACCTGCTAACTGTTCACCGGTATTCATGTTCAAAAACCCCGACAAAGCGCCCAAGCAATACACGCCCGGCGAAGCCCTGCAAAAAATCGCCGCCTTTTGCGCCTACCAGGAGCGCACCCAGAAAGAGGTGGAGCAGAAGCTGCGCTCCTACGGCCTCGACGAGGACGAAGCCGGCGAAATCATCATTCGCTTGGGCCGCGAAAAGCTGCTGGACGAAGAGCGGTTTGCCCAGGCTTTCGTGCGTGGCCACTACCGCCAGAAGAAGTGGGGCCGCCGCCGCATTATGCAGGAGCTCAAGCAGAAAGGCATCAGCGAGTACTGCATCAAGTCGGGCATGAAGGAGATTGACGGCGAGGAGTATTACCAGAACCTGGTCGAGGTGTTGGAGAAGAAAGACCGCCAGGAAAAGGAGAAAAACCCGCGCGTGCGCCGCATGAAAATCTCGCAGTACCTCACGGGCAAAGGCTACGAGCAGGACCTGATAAAAATCGCGCTCGATGACTTGGGCAAAACGCCGGAGGACGACGAGTAAGGTTTGTCTAGGTCATGCTGAGCGCAGCCGAAGCTTCTCTACCGTGTAAGTAATCATTTACTATAGCACGCGAGATGCTTCGGCTGCGCTCAGCATGACCGTTCTTTTTTCTTCCGGCTCACCCCTACTGTTTCGGGCCCGATTTGGGCAGCACCATCTGTTGGCCCAGTATCACGCGGCGGCCGGTGAGGGTGCGCAGCATGGGCACCAGAATCTGCTCGGCGTTGCGCTGGGTTTGGGCCAGAATGCCCGACTGCAGGGCGGCGTTGCGCACCTGGGCTTCGGCGTATTTGTAGCCTTCGTCCACCAGCTCAGCATCCTGGAAAAGGCCGTTTTCGGTGCTGAAGACGCGGCTTTGGTTGTGGTTGATTTGGAAAGTGCACAGCTCCGGCGCGGGCAGGGCCACGCGCACCACCGAGTCGCCTTCGAGCACCACGTCCTGGGGCTTGAGCTTGCGCAGGTCGATGCAGCCCACGGCCTCGCCGCCCACCACCAGGGCCACTTTCGACTCGGGCAAAAACCGGTAGGCCTTGCGCCGGTACTCCACCACGTCCTTGAAGCGGTAGCGCACCAGCTCCAGCCGGCCCAGGGCTTCCACCTGCGTGAGGACGGTGTTGTGCGTCACGGTGATGCGCGGCTCGTCGGCCGCCAGCGGGTTGAGGCCGGCCAGGGTGGGGCCCACTTTTTTCCAGAGAAACCAGCCCAGCGCCACCAGAAACAGCAGCGGCAGCAGGCGGCGAAACAGTCGGATAAGGTTCATATGCGGGTAAGTACGGCTGGGCTTCGGCGGCGTTGGGCGGAAGCGCGGGCTAGCTTTGCGGCCAATGCGCGCATTTTGGTTTTTTCGTCTGCTGGGCCAGCGCCTCGGCCGGCAGCACCAGGGGCTGCTGGCGGCGCTGTGGGTGCTGGTGCAGGTACGCTTCCTGCTGCAGTTCCGCGGCCCCCACTTCGCCAACGACAGCGGCCGCTACCTCTCCTACGCCGCCAACATCGCCGAGCGGTTTTATTTCGAGCCCGGCCACAACCTCCGCTACGTGCTCTACCCCTTGTTCGAGAGCCTGTGGCTGCGGCTGGGCCTGGGCTGGTGGGGCATTGTAGCGAGCCAGCTGCTGGTGTCGGCGCTGGCCACGCGGGCCGTGTACCAGGGCACGCGCCGCCTGGCCGGGGGCCGCTGGGGCGCTGCGGCACTGGCCACTTTTCTGTTCATTGCCTGGCCCGACATTCAGCAGTTCAACGTTTTTCTGCTCACCGAGTCGCTGTTCATTAGCCTGGTGGCGCTGTCGTTTGGCGCTTTCACGCGCCTGCAGCACGGCGGCCCACGCCACTGGCTCGGCTTTTTCCTGCTGCTCACGCTCACGGCACTGGCCCGGCCCAACGGCTTCCTGGTGGCCCTGGCCGCCGGGCTGGCCGGCCTCGACGCTCTGCGCCGGCGCCCCGACCACCGGGCCTGGCGCGCTGCCCTGCTGGGCCTGGTGCTGCTGTCGCCGCTGCTGTGGCGGGCCCTCAACCACCAGCTGGCCACCTACTACCTCATGGACACCTACCAGCGCGGCGAGCTGATTTTCCGTTCCCCGCTCTGGGCCGTGCACCAGGCCGCGCCCCTGCAAATGCCCCCGCCCGGTACCGGGCCGGCCATGCGGGTGCTCTACTTCGCCGTCCACAACCCCTTGTACCTGGGGCGCTTGATGCTGGGCAAGCTGTTTGTGTTCGTGAGCTACCTCAAGCCGCACTACTCGCTGGCGCACCGGGTGCTGGGGGTGCTGGTGCTGTGGCCCGGCTACTGGCTGGCCGCCCGCGCCACCCGCCGGGCCCACATCTGGCGCCCGGCGCGGGTGTTTCTGGCCGCTGTTTTCCTGCTGCAGGCGGCCATCATCACACTCACCGTTGATGATTGGGACGTGCGCTTTCTGGCGCCGGTGCTGACGGTGGTGTTCGTGCTGGCCGCGCTGGAGCTGCAAGGCGTTTGGCAGCGCGTAGAGACGCGTATTCGCGTCTCGCCGTTGAACAACTCACATCGGACTACGCATACTGATAAGCCAGAATAACGACCTGACGGCGCGGTTCCAGTCGCTCAACGACGAAACGCGAATACGCGTCTCTACCTCGCCGCAAACCGCTCGTTCCACCCGGCCCAGGCCTGCTGGCCGCCCGTGTGAATGGCCACCACCGTGCTGCCCGGCGCGAAATTCCCGCGCGCAATCATATCGAGCACGCCAAACAGCAGCTTGCCGGTGTAGATGGGGTCGAGCAACACCCCGTGCCGCGCCTCAAACGCCCGAATGAACCCAAGCAGCTCCGCCGAGTATTTGGCGTAGCCGCCGAAATGATAGCCGGTTTCCAGCGAGTAATTGCTGAAAGCGCGGCCGCTGGCCTGCCGGGTCAGCGCATCAATCTCGTCCCGCAGAAAGCCGCCGTTTTTCAGGGCTGCCACACCCACGGCCTGTTGCTGCCCGGCCAGGCCCGTGAGCAGCCCCGCCAGGGTGCCGCCCGTGCCCACCGCCACGGCCAGCGCGTCGAAGTCGGTCTGGGCCCGAATTTCGGCCACCAGCTCGGCGCAGCCGGGCAGGGCCAGCGCGTTGGTTCCGCCTTCGGGCAGCACGTAAGCCGGGCCAAACTGTTCAAGCAATTCGGTAATGAAACCGGGTTCAGACCGGCGGCGGTAGGCGCTGCGGTCGAGGTAATATAACTCCATGCCGTCGGCGCTTGCCTGGGCCAGCGTGGGGTTGAGCACGGCAGAGCCGGCGCCAGGAGGCGGCGCATCGCCCCGCACCAGGCCAATGGTACGCAGCCCATAGAGGCACCCGGCCGTGGCCACGGCCGCCAAGTGGTTGGAATAGGCCCCGCCAAACGTCAGGAGTGTGCGGTGGCCCTGCTCACGGGCGGCCCGCAGGTTGTACTTGAGCTTGCGGGCTTTGTTGCCGGGCAGGTCCGGGTGCGCTAGGTCGTCGCGCCACAGCAGCAGGCGCACGCCGCGGGCCTGGGCCTTGGGTTCAGGTAGTTCCTGCAGCAGCTGGCTCATGGCTCGTGTTCGGTTGGCTCGAATAGAAACGGCCACGCCGCGGGCGCAGCGTGGCCGTTCCGGTTTTCAGCCGCTGAGGCTACGCCAGCGGGGCGGCGTATGCCGGAGCGGCCGCGTCGGGCTTGCGGCGGGCCACGTACACGCCCGCCCCGATGAGGGCCAGCAGCAGCACGATGCTCGACACCAGCGACACCGTGTTGCCCACGGCGTAGGACTTGGGCTCAAACTTGAACTCGATGGTGTGGTTGCCGGCCGGCACCTGCAGGGCCCGCAGCACGTAGTCGACGCGGAAGTGCGGCACCGGCTTGCCGTCGATGAAGGCCTGCCAGCCGTCGGCATAATAGATTTCGGAAAACACCACCACGCCGTCGTGGGTAGCGTTGGCGCGGTATTTCAACTCGTCGGGACTGTAGCCGGCCAGGGCAATGGTCGAGCCGGTGATGTCGTAAGTGGCGGCTTTTTGCTGCGGGAATTTGCTGGCGTCCACCACGGCTTCGGTGGCGGGGCTGAGCGTGCTCAGGGCGGCCATTTCCTCGTCGGGGCTGTTCACGGTTTTCACGCTGCTCACAAACCAGGCATTGCCCAGCGCGCCGGGGTTGCGCTGCACCGGCTGCTTGGGGTCGCCGGTGATGAGGTAGCGGGTGTTCAGCATGTTGAGCACCTGCTGGTTGTTGTTGGAAATCTGGCGCTCAATCAGGTCCTGATAGCGGCGCAGCTTGGCGCCGTGGTAGCCCCCAATGCTCTTGTGGAAGTACGAGGTCTGAGCCTCGTTGAAGGGATTTTGCACGTTGAGCACGCGGTAGCTCAGGTCGGTGTCGCGCAGGATGAGCTGGTCGGCCGGCGTGGGCTGAAACTCTTCGGCGATGGTTTCGCGCTGAAACTTGTTCTCGCCCAAGTAGCGCTTGTCCACACCCCACAGGTCGAGCAGCACCAGGGCCACCATCACCAGGGCCGCCGGCATCATGGCCAGCTTGCCTTTCAGGTAGAAATACAGCACGCCCAGCGCCGCCCCAATGAAGAGCAGGCCGCGCCACACGTCGTTGCGCAGCAGGTCGGCGCGGTCGGCGCGCAGGGCCGAGAGCAACTGCGGCGTGAAGCCCTGCTTGGTGAGCTCGCCGTCGATGGGCGCGGCAAAATCGAAGCTGAAGCTGGCCAGGTAAGCCAGCACGCAGATGCCGGCCGTGATGGCGCCGGCATACAGCACTTTCGGCAGCAGCACTGCCGTTTCCGGAGCTGCAGCGGCCGCCGCGCCGGGCGTCGCCGCGGGCACCACGGCGCGCGGCCGCAACACCCGGCTCAGCGCCAGCGCGCCCAGAATGGGCATGGCCAGCTGCGCAATTACCAGCGCCATGCTCACGGCCCGGAACTTGTTGTAGCCGGGCAGAATGTCGAAAATCAGGTAGTTAAAGGTCTCAAAGTTCTTGCCCCAAGCCAGCAGAATGGACAGCACCGTGCCAGCCAGCAGCCAGTAGCGCGTGCGCTTCTCCACCACGAACAGGCCCAGAATGAACAGGAAACACACCACCGCGCCCATGTACACCGGGCCGGCCGTGTAGCTCTGCTGCCCCCAGTAGGTCGGCATCGCGCCCAAGTATTCGGCCGGCAGCCCGGCGCGGCCGAGGTTGGAATCGGTGCCGAGCGGCATGGAGCTGGCCCCGCCGTAGAAGTTGGGAATCAGCAAGGTAATGGTTTCGCCCACGCCGTAGCTGTACTGAAAAGCGTAGTCGCGGTCGACGCCCGTGCCGCCGTCTTCGGTGGCAGCGGCCGGCGCCTGGCCGGGGGCCGTGGGGGCGGGCGTTTTCAGCTCGCTCGGGCCGCGGTTGCTGTATTTGCTGTACTCGGCGGTGGTGTAGAGGCGGCCGAAGCTCACGCCCACGGCCAGCGCTGCGCCCACCGCCAGCAGCGCGGTGCGCTTGAGGAAATCGGGCAGACGGCCTTCGCGGAAAGCGGCCACGGCTTCGATGACCGCGAAAATGGCCACCAGCAGCAGCAGGTAGTAGGTGATTTGCAGGTGGTTGACGTGCACGTTCAGCGTGAGGGCCACGGCAAACAGGGCGGCGCCCAGCCACTTATTCCGTCGGTACGTGACCAGAATGCCGCCCAGCACCAGCGGCGCGTAGGCCAGGGCCAAGCTCTTGGTGTTGTGGCCGGCGGCCAGAATGGCGAGGTTGTAGCTCGAAAAGCCCAGCGCCACGGCGCCCGCCACGGCCACCAGCGGCCGCACGCCCAGCGCCACCAGCAGAATGTAGCCGCAAAGCAGCGCCAGGAACAGGTTGGCCACCACGGCGGGCAGGCCCAGCGTCAGGGCCGTTTGCAGGTAGCCCGACCAGTCGCCCGGAAAGTGCAGGCTGACCAGGTAGGTGGGCATGCCCGAAAACATGGAATTCGTCCACAGAGCTTCCCTGCCCATGGTTTTGGCGTATTGCTGGGCCTCGTGGGCACCGCCCTGAAACTGGGTGATGTCGTGCTGGGCCAGGGTCTTGCCCTCGAACACAATGGGCGAGAAGTACACGCAGGCCAGCAGGGCGAAAAACATCACCGCCAGCACGTGCGGCAAAGCCCGCTGCCACCACGGCGCGGACGAAACAGAAGAAGCAGAAGCAACAACAGCCATCAGGGCAAGTTTGAGGGAACACAAAAACGTGCCCGAAGGTACAGCACAACCCCGCGAAGGCCGCTCGCGCGAGGTTTCGCAAAGTGAAAAGAGGTTTCGCGAGGTTGACGTTGATCAAACCTCGCGAAACCTCTTTTCACCTTGCGAAACCTCGCGCGCCTACTTTACTTCTTCAAAGTCAACGTATTCGCCGCCCTTGAACTCGTTTGGCTTCGGCTTGGCCGCCGTGGGCGGCACGTAATCGACGTGAATCTGGCCGGGCTCCCGGTCTTGGCGCGGCGCGGCCTGCGGGGGCACCACGAAGCCGCCGTTGCGCATCTGCTTGCGCACAAAGCTGTTCAGCGCCCAGCGCAGCACAATGGGCAGCACGTAGCGCACCGCGAAAAAAATGAGAATGAAAATGAGCCAGAAGCGCATAATAGCTGAGGATGGTGAGGCCGTCGCAAAGTACGGGCAACGCTGGCTGACGCGCCAGCGCCGCCTTTGCTTTATCCCAACGCCCGGGCGGCGGCTAACGTTTCCGCAGCGCCTGCGCCACGGCCCCGGCCACCAGGCCACCCACGGTGTACCAGGCCACGGTCATGGCCCGGGTTTGGGGCGTCCGGTTGCTGGGGCCTTCGCCCAGGCCCATGGGGCCGGGCAGCACCACGCCGCCTACGCCCGCCGCCACGCCCAGCAGCAGGCCCCGGCGCAGGGCATGCTTGCCGCTGCCTACCAAGGTGTAGTATAGGCCATTGCTGAGGATATCGCCGGCCATGGTGAGGTCGAAGAGGGTGTCGCGGTCGGGCTGGGGCGCGTCGGCTTTGCGCAGCAGCTTGCGCAGGCCGCGCATGCCCAGCACGTCCATGCGCGGGGCGTCTTCGGGGCGCAGGCGGCGCACGGTTTCGTGCAGGGCGGTGAGGGCGAGGGCGCCGGCAAAGCCGGCGGCGAGCGAAGGCAGGGGTTTCATATGGCGTGGGCAAGGAGGCTGCGTTTCAAACGCGGCGTCGGCGGCGGGGTTTCTAAATTTTTCTGGGGCGGCGGTTGCGCGGCTTCCGGCGCGCTGCCTATCTTTGCACTCCCTTCCAAAACCGTTGGCCGGGAACAAGCCGATTTAGCTCAGTTGGTAGAGCAGCTCATTCGTAATGAGCAGGTCGTTGGTTCGAGTCCAATAATCGGCTCACACATGCACACCCGGAAAACCGCTTCTCATGTTGTGAAAGCAGTTTTTCGGGTTTTTTGCATTTAAAGCGCTGGGGGTTACGCCGCGAACCAGGGCTTTGGGCACTAGAGGCTTTGGTGGGCCGTTCGGTGCCCGCCGTTGCGCGTAATTTGCCGGCCTTTTCCGGCGCTGCCCCTCCCCCATGCCCGACGGCACCATCCTGCTCATCGACGACGAAGCCAACCTGCGGCAGGTCATCTCGCGGGTGCTTGGCTTTGAAGGGTATACCGTGCTGCAGGCTCCCGATGCCCGGCGCGGCCTCGACGCCTTGCAGCAGCACGCCGCCGACATTCTGGTGGTTCTTTGCGACGTGAAGCTGCCCGACGCTCACGGCGTGGAGCTGTTGCCCCGCCTCAAAGCCTTGGCCCCCAGCGCCGAAGTCATCCTGCTCACCGCCTACGGCACCATTGCCGACGGCGTGCAGGCCATGAAGAGCGGGGCCTTCGACTACCTCACCAAAGGCGACTCCGACGACCAGCTGCTGGTGGTGGTGGCGCGCGCGGCCGACAAAGCCCGCCTGCAGCGCCGCGTGGCCGACCTCGAAAAGCAGGTGGGCGCTCAGTACAGCTTCGCCTCCATGATTGGCCCGTCGGCCGCCCTTGCGCAGGCCAAGGCCCTGGCCGAGCGCGTGGCCCCCACCGAGGCCGCGGTGCTGCTGGAAGGGCCCACCGGAAGCGGCAAAGAGCTGTTTGCCCAAGCCATTCACCACGCCAGCCCGCGGCGCGCCAAGCCCTTTGTGGCCGTGAATTGCAGCGCCTTTCCCAAGGATTTGATGGAATCGGAGCTGTTTGGGTATAAGAAAGGCGCTTTTACGGGGGCACTGGCCGACAAGAAGGGCCTGTTTGAAGAGGCGCACGGCGGCTCGTTGTTTCTGGACGAAATCGGCGAGCTCGACATCAACCTGCAAGCCAAGCTGCTGCGCGTGCTCGAAAGCCAGGAGTACACCAAGCTTGGGGCCACCACGCCCACCAAAGGCAACGTGCGCCTGGTGGCGGCTACCAACCGCAACCTGCGCCACGAGGCCGACCAGGGCCACTTCCGGGCCGATTTGTATTACCGCTTGTCGGTGTTTGTGGTGCCTGTGCCGCCGCTCAATGCCCGCCGCGACGACATTGAGCCCTTGGCCCGCCACTTCCTGCAGCTCTACGCCGCCAAGCTGCGCAAGCGCCTGCGCGGCATGGATGCCGACTTCCTGGCCCTGCTGCGCCACTACGATTGGCGCGGCAATGTGCGGGAGCTGAAAAACGTGCTGGAGCGCGCCGTCATCCTCGCCGACGAGGAACTGCTCACCCCCGACACCCTGCCCGCCGAGTTTCAGCAGGCGCCGGCGGCCGACGAGGCGCCCGATAGCCGCTCCCTGCGTGCCCTGGAAAAACGCCAGATTCGGCAGGTGCTGCACGAAACCGCCGGCAACAAGACCGAAGCCGCCCGCGTGCTGGGCATCGGCCTGAAGACCCTCTACCGCAAGCTGCAGGAATACGGCCTGTAACCGGGCCGGCGGGCGCCCTTCACCCTATCGTTTTGACCTCCCACCGTGTCAAAATGATAGGGTGCCTCCGTTTCGGGACCTTGGCATTCTTTAATCCCATCAAAATAGTTACCTGACTGACAGCACATTGCCATCTCAATACGAGTACGGTTGGCACCTTGGCTTGTGGTTGGCAAAGTCCCTTTCATCTTCTGGTCATGAACATCAAAACCAAAATCACCCTCGGATTCCTGGCCGTGCTGGCGCTGCTGCTGGCCATGGGCACCTACGCCCACTACACCGTGCAGCACCTCGACCGCAGCTCGCGCACCATCCTGCAGGACAACTTCTATTCGGTGCAGCTTGGCCAGGGCATGCTGCTGGCGCTGGACGCCGCCGAAGCGGACCCGAATGCGCCGCAGGGCTTGCCGCGTTTCCGGGAGCAGCTCCGCCGCGAGGCCGCCAACGTGACCGAGCCCGGCGAACAGCTTCTGGTCGACAGCCTGACGGCCGGCGTGGCCCGCTTTGCGGCACTGCCGGCGGCCGCCCGGCCCGCCGCCCTGGCCGGCCTGCGCCGCCTCACCCACGGCGTGGTGCAGCTCAACATGCAGGCCCTCACCCGCAAAAATGAACAGGCCAACCACACCGCCGTCTGGGCCGGGCGCTACCTGCTGGTGTTCATCACCCTCAACCTGCTCCTGGCCCTGGGCCTAGCCCTGGGCGTGCCCGAAGCGGCCGTGGGCGGCCTGCGCAAGCTCTCGGCCAGCATCGAGCACGCGGCGCAGGGCAATTTCGCGGCCACCATTCCCGTCGAAAGCCGCGACGAGTTTGGGCAGGTGGCCGAAGCTTTCAACCGCCTGCTGGTACACCTCAACGAGTTTCGCAACACCAACCTGGCGGAGGTGCTGACCGAGCGCCACCGCGTGGCCAGCATCGTCGAAACGCTCGACGAGGCGCTGCTGCTGCTCAACGAAGCCGGCGTGGTGCTGGTGGCCAACCCGCCGGCCTGCACCCTGCTGGGCCTGCCCCAGGCGCGGGTGGTGGGCCAGTCCGCCGAGCGGCTGGCCGCTCTTGCCCCCGTGATGGCCACCCTGCTGCCGCTGCTGCCGTCTTCGGGCGCCCGCCCGGCCGAGGCGCAGCCGCTCACGCTCACCCTGGGCGGCGAGGAGCGCCACTACCGCCTGCTGGTGCACCAGGCCGTGTCCTTCAACCCGGTGCGCGACCAGGTGGAGTTTGTGGGCACCATCGTGGCCCTGCACAACGTGTCGGAGTTTAAGCGGCTCGACCAAGCCAAGTCCCACTTTCTGGCCACCGTTTCGCACGAGCTCAAGACGCCGCTTTCCACCATCAATTTCCACCTCAAGCTGCTGCAGGACCAGCGCGTGGGGCCCCTCTCGCCCGAGCAGCAGGAGCTGGTGCTGGCCCTCAAGCAGGAAAGCCAGCGCCTGCTCAAGCTCACGGGCACCCTGCTCGACGTGTCCCGGCTCGAATCGGGCGCCGTGCCGCTGCACCTGCAGCCCACCGCCCCGGCCGACCTGGTGGCGGCCGCCACCGCCCCGCTGCAGCTGCAGCTGGCCCCCAAGCGCCTAACCCTCGACGTGCACGTGCCCGCCGACCTGCCCCCGGTGCGCGCCGACCTGGAAAAAACCGCCTGGGTGCTGCTCAACCTGCTGGCCAACGCCGTGCGCTACTCGCCCGAAGGTGGCCGCATTGACCTGCGCGCAGCCCCCACGCCCGACGGGCGCGCCGTGCAGGTGAGCGTGCAGGACCACGGCCCCGGCATCGCCCCCGAGCACCAGGAGCGCATCTTCCAGCGCTTTGTGCAAATGCCCGACGCCAGCGGCGCGGCCCCGCGCGACGGCAGCGGCCTGGGGCTGAGCATCTCCCGCGACTTCATCGCCAGCCAGGGCGGCCAGCTGGGCGTGAGTAGCGCGCCCGGCGCTGGCAGCACCTTCTTTTTCACGTTGCCTCTTGCCACCGGCGCGGCCTGACGGCCCGCCACCATCTTCATTTTCATGGCTTCTCCCGCACTTTCCACTTCCAGCATTCACGCCCGCCGCGTCACGGCGGCCGGGCTGCTGGTCACCCTCGGCATCATTTTCGGCGACATCGGTACCTCGCCGCTCTACGTGTTCAAATCCATCCTCGGCGACCGGCCCATCAGCGAGCTGCTGGTTTACGGCGGCGTGTCGGCCGTGTTCTGGACGCTGACGCTGCAAACCAGCGTTAAGTACATTTTGCTCACCCTCGAAGCCGACAACCACGGCGAGGGCGGCATTTTCTCGCTGTATTCGCTGGTGCGCCGCCGCGGCAAGTGGCTGCTGTGGCCGGCCATCATCGGGGCGGGCACGCTGCTGGCCGACGGCATCATCACGCCGCCCATCTCGGTGTCGTCGGCCATCGAAGGCCTGAAAATCCTCGACCCGGGCCTCACGCAAAGCACCATCATTGTGATTGTGCTGGCCATCATCACGCTGCTGTTCGGCTTTCAGCAGTTCGGCACCAAGGTGGTGGGGGCCTCGTTTGGGCCCATCATGCTGCTGTGGTTCAGCACCATTGGCACGCTGGGCTTTGTGCAGGTGCTGCACCATCCGGAGGTGCTCCGGGCCCTGAACCCCCTGTACGCCATCGAGCTGCTGACCGTGTACCCCAAGGGTTTCTGGCTGCTCGGGGCCGTGTTTCTGTGCACCACCGGGGCCGAGGCGCTGTATTCGGACCTGGGCCACTGCGGCCGCCAGAACATTCGGGTGTCGTGGCTATTCGTCAAGACGGCCCTGGTGCTGAATTACTTCGGCCAGGCGGCGTGGGCCATGCAGTTTGCGGGCAAGGCCCTGGATGGCGACCAAAACCCGTTCTTCCTCATTGCGCCGCAGTGGGCGCTGCTGCCGCTCATCCTGCTGGCCACGGCGGCCACCATCATTGCCTCGCAGGCCCTCATCTCGGGCTCCTACACGCTGATTTCGGAGGCGGTGAGTTTGAATTTCTGGCCCAAGGTGCGCATCCTGTTTCCGACGGACCAGCGCGGCCAGATTTACGTGCCCAGCATCAACTGGATGCTGTGGGCCGGCTGCGTGGCCGTGCAGCTCTGGTTCCAGACCAGCAGCAACATGGAAGCGGCCTACGGCTTCAGCATCACGGTGGCCATGCTCATGACGAGCCTGCTGCTCTCGCAGTACCTGCGCGGCGTGCGGCACTGGGCCCTGCCGGTGGTGGGCCTCATCATGCTGGTGTTTCTGACGGTGGAGCTGTCGTTCCTCATCGCCAACATCACCAAGCTCCTCAACCGGCTCGGCATCCTCGTCTTCGAGTGGGCCCTGATTCTGGGCATGTGGGTGGGCTACAAGGGCCGCCAAATCAAGAACCGCTACCTCGACATGACCGAGTGGGCCGAGCACCTGCCCATTCTGCAGGAGCTCAGCCAAGACGCCACCGTGAGCAAGTACGCCTCCAACCTGGTGTACCTCACGCGCAGCAAAAATGCCCGGCAGATTGAGTCGCGCATCCTCTACTCCATCCTGCGCAAAAAACCCAAGCGCGCCGACCGGTACTGGTTTCTGAACATCTCGCTGCTCAACGAGCCCTTCGGCATGCACTACACCCTCGAAACGCTGGTGCCCGACGTGGCCTACAAAATCAATTTCCGGCTGGGCTTCCGCGTGCAGCCGCGCATCAACCTGCTGTTTCGCCGGGTGCTGGAAGACATGGGCGCCCAGGGCGAAATCGACATCACCTCGCGCTACGCCACTTTGCAAAAGCACCATTTGCCCGGCGATTTCCGCTTCGTGGTGCTCGATAAAATCCTCAGCTACGACAACCAGCTGTCCTTCTTCGAGCGCTTCGTGCTCAACGGCTACTTCTTCTTCAACAAGCTCGCCATCAGCGACCAGCAAGCTTTCGGCCTCGACACCAGCGACGTGGTGGTCGAAAACGTGCCCCTGACCATTCAGCCCTACCGCCAGCTGGAGCTGCGGCGCGTGCCCGCCGAAAGCGCCGCCGACCCCGTGCCGGCCAGCGCCCTGGCCGCCGAGCACTTGGTATTCAAAGTGTAGCCCACCGGGTTCACCGGTTCCTGCTGCAGGCTCACCCACCCCACTTTTTTCATGAACATTCTGTTTCTGCGCCCGTGGCAAAGCGGGCTGCCCGTCGCCCTGCTGCTTGCCCTGAGCCTGCCGGCCGGCGCCCAATCGACCGAACCGACGACCCAGAAGTCGGCTCCGGCCGCTGATTCTGGCACGGCCAAAGTGCCTTTTGCGGGCCTGGACCTCACGTGGGTAAATGGCCAGAACCGCCAGCGCGATTTTCCGCTCCAGTTCAAAGACGCCGCGGGCGAGACGGTGCTGACCGGCACCGTGCTGCTCGACAGCTACTTCAACTACAATTTCGCCCGGCCCCTCGACCACACCCAAACCATTTCGGCCACCACCGGCCGGGCCCAGGAATTCTCCCTGAACCTGGCCTCGGCGGGCATCGAAACCACTTATAAGAACGTCATCGGCCGGCTCTGGGTCCAGACCGGCTCGATGCTCCACGTGGTGCAGGAAACCGATGGCTCGGTGCTGCGCGGCCGCAACACCGGCACCGGCAACCTTAAGTTCATCCGCGAGGCCGCGGCCGGGTATCATTTCAACAAAGCCTACGGGCTGAACGTGGAGCTGGGCATTTTCATGAGCTACATCGGCCTGGAAAGCTATGTGATGCAGGAAAACTGGAGCTACCAGCGCAGCCTGGTGTGCGACTTCACGCCCTTTTACTTCCAGGGCGCCCGGGTGCAGTTTTACCCCAGCCGCCGCCTCAAAACCGAGCTTTGGCTGATGAACGGCTGGCAGACTTACAACAGCTTCAACCGCCGGCCGGCGGTGGGCCAGTCCACCTACTTCCGTCCCAGCGAGAACCTGCAAGTGGCAGCCAATTTCTACTACGGCAACGACTCGCGGCCCGCGCCCGATTCCGCCGCCATTGGCGCCCGGGCCTACCCCAACGTGGTGCGCTTCCACCACGACCATTCCGTGGTGGCCCGCTACTACCACAAGCCCCGCACCGGCTCCTTGCGGGGCATCACGCAGGCCGCTTTCAGCCTGAACAACCACTACGGCTTCCAGAGCGGCGACGGGCTGCGGGCCCGCGACAATTTCATGCTCGGCTCCTCGCTGGCGCACCGGCTGTGGTTTGCCCAAAACACCCTGGCCTTCACCACCCGCGTGGGTTTCGTGAAGAACCCTTCGCGCTACCTCAGCTTCAGCCCGTCGGCGGTGGGCTTCACGGACGCCGACGCAAGCCGGCTCACGGCCAAAGAGGCCACCCTTACGCTCGATTTTATGCCTTCGGACTTTGTCACGTTTCGCGCGGAGTACTTGCACCGCTCCGCTAACGTGCCCTACTTCGCCGGGCCCGGCGGCACCACCTCGCCGTCGGGCTACGCCGACCAGCCCCTGCCCGCCGGCTGGCAGCCCGACCTGCGCACGTATGAGAACCGCGCCATTTTCTCGCTCAACGTGCGCCTGTAAGTGCCTATTCCCGCGCAAATACAAAGCTCCTGGCTACGGCTGGGCCTTCTCAACCTGGGCTGGCTCGGGGCGCTGGGCGCGCTGCTGGGCTGCTTTCCCTGGCTCCGCGCCGTGCCGGGAGCCGCTGGGCTGGGCGGGCTCTCCATCGTAACGGTGGCCGGGCTGACGCTGCGCCTTGCCGTTCGAATCAGCGTTTCCAATGGGCTGTTGGCCATTTGCTACCCCTACCGGCTGCCTCGCAAAACGTTCTTGCTCCTGGCCGAGGAAATACGCTCGTGGCAGGTGGAGCGTGGCGTTCCCACCGCGCTGCTTTTCTACGTGGATGAGCGCCGCATCCGCCTGCCCTGCTGCGGCCTGCCCCCGGCGGCCCTTGCCCACCTGAAAACCCAGCT
This sequence comes from Hymenobacter armeniacus, assembly GCF_014699055.1. Taxonomy (GTDB): domain Bacteria; phylum Bacteroidota; class Bacteroidia; order Cytophagales; family Hymenobacteraceae; genus Hymenobacter; species Hymenobacter armeniacus. The sequence continues at coordinate 329,454 of NZ_JACXAC010000005.1, read as the reverse complement.
GGAAGGCAACGCGAAAATTTGCCCTGCCGTTTGTCCGGCGTCATCGGGCCAAAACGACGGCGGCAAGCCCCAAAAACCCAAATAATTACTCTTGCAGCCCCAAGTGCAGCGTCTGCAAGCCCTGTTGCAGAAGCTCGAGCACGGCGGCCGGTGTGGGCACTGCTGCTCCATGGGGCGGCAGCAGTTCCAGGACGTGGCGGCTGAGCGCCGCCACGCCCGTGCGAAGACGGCCGCAAATCACGGCCCATTCCTCGGGTCCTAATTCCGGCGTTTCGAGGCAAAGATGTCGCACGCTCAGCGCCACGCCGAACACGTTGGCCAGGGCTTCGAGGGCTTCGGCCTCGGTTTGGCTGAAAGTGCGCGGCTGCGGGCCCATTAGGCACAGCACGCCAATGTGGTAGCCGTCGGGCATGCGCAGGGGCGCCGCGGCGTAAAACCCATTACCCCGAGCTACAGCCGCTCCAATGGCGGGCGCATCGGCCCCGGTTAGAGCCGTGGCGGCCAGGTTTTTGTAGGCCACCGCCCCCGGCGCCAGGATGGCCGACGAGCACAATGCTTGGTCGCGAGGCACCGACGGCATGCAATCCGCGCCGTGGCGCACCGGAAAAAGCACTTCGTTGGCATCGACGAGGGCCACGAAAGAGGTAGGCTGGCCAAATACCTGCGCAGCCAGTGCTACCAGCGCGTAAAAAACGTCATCGGGCGGCGTCGACAGAAAGTTGTAATGACGCAGGGACTGCAGGCGCTCGGCCTCGTAGGGAGGCACCAAAGAAGATGGAGCGGACATGAGCATAAAAGCGGGCAAGCCAATACAATAAGAAAAAGGCGTAAGCCCGGGCATTCGAAAGTTACACAACAAGTGCGGCCTCTCGCGTATTGCCTGCGTCGCTCAAATGACCGGGCCCGTTGCGCAGGAATTCCTGCTCAAAGCCAAAATATTTACAATTTTGCACTTATATTACTGAATTTCAGATGATAACGCTCAGCACATAGCCGCTGTGGCCTAACCCCGGAGTGGCCGTGCGCGTACTGAGTTGCGGTGCCGTGGCCCCCTTCCTTTCGCCTATTGCTTTCTCTACTATTTCTGAATGGCTACCCCAGTGGCACCGCTTGCGTTGCTGAACGAAACCGAGTTGGTGCGCCGCCTGCAGGCCCGCGACGAGCAGGCGCTGGCCTGCGTGCAACGGGCCTACGGCAAGCAGCTGCTCACGGTGGTGGTGCGGCTGGTGCGCGACGAAGCCCTAGCCCAGGACATTCTGCAAGAGGGAATGCTCAAAATTTGGCAGGGCATTGCCAGCTACCAGCCGGAGCGAGGACGCTTTTTTACCTGGATGGTGCGCGTGTGCTGCAATCACGCCATCGACTCCCTCCGCAATCCCCGCCATCGGTTTAACAACCGCAACCGGCCCTTGGAGGCCAGCGCTGTCTGCCAAGTGGAGGCCACGGCTACCTTCAACCCCGAGCACATTGGTTTGCGGGAGCTCACGCTGGAGCTCAAGCCCCGCCAGCGCGAGGTGATTGATTTGCTGTATTTTGGCGGCTGCACCCAAGCGGAAGCCGCTCAGCAGCTGGGCATTCCGGTGGCCACCGTGAAAACGCGCGCCCGCGCTGCGCTGGTGGCGCTCACGGTGTTGGCCCGCAGTGCTCATTACCGGCGTTAGATAGGGGTTGGCTTTCTCGGATGCGGGCTAGGCCGTGGCCACCACGCGGTTGAAAGAAGCCACTACGCCGGCCACTTCGCCCAAAAAATCGGGGTTGGCTTCGATGTGGTTGCCCACCACCACCACGTCGGCCCCGGCGGCCAGCGCGGCGTACACTTTCTCGCCCGTGTTCAGCCCGCCGCCCACGATGATGGGCGTGCTCACGGCTTCGCGCACGGCCGCAATCATGGCGGCCGAGACGGGGTGCTGGGCGCCGCTGCCCCCGTCGAGGTACATCAGCTTCAGGCCCAGCTGCTCGCCGGCCAAGGCCGTGCAGGCCGCAATGCCGGGCTTGTCGTGCGGCAGCGGCGTGGTGCCGCTCATGTACGAGGCCGTGGTTTGCCGGCCCGAGTCGACCAGCATGTAGCCGGTGGGTAGCAGTTGCAGGCCGCTGGCCCGCAGGCGCGGCGCGGCCACCACGTGCTGGCCAATGAGAAAATCGGGGTTGCGGCCCGAAATCAGCGAGAGCAGCAGCACGCCATCGGCGGGGCCGTCGAGGTGCAGGCTGTGGCTGGGAAAGAGCAGCACCGGCACGGTGGAGTGCTGCTTAATCAACGCAATGAGGGCAGCCTGGTGCTCGCTCAGCACCAGACTGCCCCCAACGAAAAAGTAATCGACCGGGTGCACCGCGCTCAAGCGTAGCAGGTGCAACAGGCTGTTTTCGTCTAAGTTATCGGGGTCGAGCAGCACGGCCAGCGCCTTGCAGCCGTGCTGCTGACGGGTCCGCAACGCATCATAAAGACTGGGAGTGGGTGGACGCATCCGGGGAATCTAGGGAGACAGACGAGGCGGCGGGGGCAAACCCCGTTTCGGCGGGCGCGTAGCCCGCCGAAGTCGCAAGGTCGGAAGTAGCGTCCGAATTTTTGGCGGACGGCAAAAACTCGCTCACCTTTTTCGACACTAGGGCCAGGGCCACGGCGGCCACCTGGCCCACCAGCACCTTGCCCGTGTCGGACTTCAGAAACGACTGCAGCACGTCGGCCACGAAGCGCGTGCGGCCGTTGGCGCGGTTGGGCGCCAGGGCGGCCGCGTCGTCGAAGGCGTGCGAGGCGGGCAGGCGGCGGCTGTCGTCGTAGGGCAGGTCCTGGAAAGGGTCGTCCTCAAATTCTTCGGGGTCGCGGAACGAGCCCTGCTGGCCGCTGGCGCTGGCATCGGTGGCCGACGGCTTGCCGCCAAAGCCCAGGTCGTCGGCCTCGTGGCTTTGCTCGGGCTCGTCCTGCTCCACAAATGCACGGGCCGAGTCGGCGGCCGACTTGCGGTAGAACTTGCTTTGGTAGCGCTTGCCGTTGCCGGCGGTGTAGTAGCCGCGGCCGGTTTCGTCCTCGGGGTCGTACGCGTCGCCGTCCCGGTCAAACTCGTGGGTATCGAAGCCGTTGTGGTAGCCGTGGCTTTCGGCGCCGCGGTAGTCGTAGTCGCCTTCTTCCTCCACGTAAGGGTTGTGCTTCTTTTTCTTTTTGCCGCCAAACGCTTTGCTGATTAGCCAGATGCCGCCGGCCAGGCCCGCGCCCACGGCCGCGATTTTGCCCACTTTCAGCGACTGGTCCTTGATGTGGTCCACGTCGCCGCGCAGGGCGCGCTCGTACTCCAGCTTTTTGCGTTCGAGAAATTCTTTTTCTTCGTCAAACAGGGGATTTTGCAGGTCACTCATAGCAGGCTAGGCTTGGCGTTTGTCGGATTTGTAAATGGTGTCTTTCATCACCTTGTTGGCAAGGCCCTGGAAGGCGGCTTTGTCGACGCCCACCAGCACCAGCACCAGCAGCACCAGGTAGAAGCCGGCCACGATGCCGAAGCCCCAGAACTCGCTGTCGAGGGCCGAGTTGAGGGCCAGCCCGGCAAACACGCTCAGAAAAATCAAAAAGAAAATGCCCAGCACGGCCAGCATCACGCCGTGAATGGTGCCCACCAGGGCCGTGGAAACTTTCTGCTGGATTTCGAGGCGCACCAGGTCGATGCGCGTGTCGAGGTAGCCGGTCAGGTTGCCAATCAGGCTGTCGTTGCGAGGGGTTTTGGAGGTGTCGTCGTCGGTGACCATACGGCGCGAAAATGGAGTGGCAAGAAAGGAAAAAGGGCGAAAAAGCTCAGCCATTCTATATAAACAGACCGGCAGATTGCGTCGGTTCTACGGAAAATTTCGGCGCGTGGCTGACTTTTGTGCCGTCGTTTGTGTTTGCTGCCGTAGCGTGAGTCAGAATCATTACCAAGTTCTTGGAGTAGCCCCCACCGCCGCGGCCGCCGACATCAAGCGGGCCTACCGGCAGCTGGTGGTGCGCTACCACCCCGATAAGCACGGCGGCGACGTCCGGTACGAAGACCAGTTCAAGGCCGTGGCCGTGGCCTACGGCGTGCTGAGCGACCCCGGCCGCCGGGCCACCTACGATTTCCAGTTGCAGCAGGCCGCCCGCCGCGTCGAGGAAGCCCGCCGCCAGCAGCAGCACCGCCCCGCCACGCAGCACGTGTACGGCGTGCCCATGCCGCCGCCCGTCCCGCTGCGCACCCGCCCGCCCGCCGGCAGCCGCGAGCGGCACTACCAGCGCATTCCGCGCCAGCAGCCGCGCTTCAACGCCCGCGACTGGGGCCTCACCCTGCTCTTCATTCTGGGCCTGGTGGTGTTTTCGCTGGCCGTGAAGGTGACCATGGACCGCATTTCGGCCAACCGCAACTACGACGACGGCCTGCGCGCCTACGCCAACGGCAACTTTGCCGCCGCGCACGCTTTCCTGGAAGAAACCCTGCACTTCCGGCCCGACTACGCCCCCGCCCTGCGCCGCCGCGGCGAGCTGGAGTTGCTGCTCAACCACAACCCCCAGGCCGCCCGGGCCGATTTTCAGGCGGCCCTGCTGCAGCGCCCGCCGCGCCGCGTGGCCGCCGACCTGCTCTACCGCCTGGGCCGCTGCGAAACCGCCCTGGGCCGTCCCGCCGCGGCCGAACTCAGCTTCAACCGCGCCCTCACGCTGGATTCGACCCTGAGCGCCGCCTACCTGGCGCGGGGCAAAGCCCGCCTGCTCGACCTCAACCAACCGGAGAAAGCCGTGGCCGACCTCACCCAGGGCTTGGCCCAGCGCCAGCGCACGGGAGCCGGGCCGCCGTGGCAGTTTGTGCAGGTGCGCGGCGTGGCGTTTGCGGCCCTGGGCCGCTACGACGCCGCCCGCGCCGACTACTTCCACGTGCTGCAGGCCCGGCCCGCCGATGGCCGCACGCACTTTCTGCTGGGCCGCCTGGCGGCCCACACCGGCGACACCACATCGGCGTGCGAGTTTTATCGCCGCGCCTTGCGCCTGGGCTACGAGTATGCCCGCGCCGCCGAGGCCGAATGCCGCTAGCGGCTGGCACCCCGGGCGCGCACCAAACAAAAAACCGCTGCTGGCTGAGGCCGGCGGCGGTTTTTGCGTTTGTTAAAAGCTCAGAAAGACAACGGAGACTGCGTGGGCAGCAACGCTTGGGGCCCGGGGCGGGCTGCCGCCACCCCACACCCCGACGGGCGCCGCGGTGCTGGCCATCGTGCCCGACTCGCGAACGCGCACCGCGGCACACGTCGCTCATCGTGAAAGCAAGATACTACAACTCACGCCTTTTGCAGGGCCGGCTGGCCGGAATTTCAGGGCGCCGGGGCCGGGGCGCGAACGGGCCGAGTGGCGTGGCACACAAAAAAACCGTCGCAGGCCTTCGCCCACGACGGTTTTCAACTTTGCTAGCTTCCGCTAATTAGTTAGGCATCAGCACGGTGTTCACCACGTGAATCACGCCGTTGCTTTGCAGCACGTCGGCGATGGTCACGGTCGACACGCCGCCTTTTTCGTCCTTCAGCTCAATGGTTTTGCCCTTGGCCATGGCGGTCAGGGTGCCGCCGCTCACGGTTTTGAGGGTAGCGGTGCCTTTGCCGGCTTTGATGGCTTTCATCAGGTCGGCGGCGGTCATGCGGCCGGCTACCACGTGGTAGGTCAGGATTTTGGTGAGGGTCGCCTTGTTCTCGGGCTTCACCAGGGTTTCCACGGTGCCGGCGGGCAGCTTGTTGAAGGCGGCATTGGTGGGGGCAAATACGGTGAAGGGGCCGGCGCTCTGCAGGGTTTCGACCAGGCCCGCGGCTTTCACGGCGGCCACCAGCGTGGTGTGGTCTTTCGAGTTAACGGCGTTTTCCACGATGTTCTTCGTGGGGTACATGGGCGCGCCGCCCACCATCACGGTTTTGGCAGCCTGTGCCGAAACGGTGGTGGTAGCACCAACACTAAACAAGGCAACGAAAGCGAGGGAAAACAACGTCTTTTTCATCTGAATAAAGAAATGATTGGTTATTGAAGAGTATGACCCACCTACGCCGCTGGCTGAGCCAGCGGATTGCCTCGACAGTATTTTTTCTTGCCTTCTAGCCCTCGCCGCAAATCATTGCGCTGGTTATTTGCCGAATAGAATTGCTGATGCGCGGCCCAGGCCACTGCCCGGCTGCGCCGTTTCTTGGTTTGCTTCTTCCATCGCCTTTTCCACGCCCCATGTCCCCGTTGGTTCTGCTCATCCGCCGATACGCGGCGCTCACCGAACAAGAAGCCACGCTGATTGCCGCCGAATTTGAGCCCGTAGATTTTCGCAAAGACGACTACTTGTTGCGAGCGGGGCGCGTGTGCGAATATTATTTCTTCGTGGAGCGCGGCGGCTGCCGCATTTTTCACGAGGTGGGCGAGCGGGAGATAACCGGCTGGCTGGCGTTCGAGGGCAACCTGTTCACGGAGCTGCAAAGCTTCAAGTCGGGGCGGCCGTCGCGGTTTTCCATCCAGGCCCTGGAAGACATGCGCGTGTGGCGGCTGCCGCGCCCGGCCCATTTTCGGCTCTTCCAGGCGGTGCCGGGCTGGCAGGCCGTGGTGCGCGAAGTGTGGGAAGAAGCCTTCCTGCGGCTCGTTGACGGCATTTTGGCGTTCCAGACCGAAACCGCGGAGCAGCGTTACCGCAAGCTGGCCGGCGTGGCCCAACGCGTGCCGCTAAAGCACCTGGCGTCGTTTTTGGGCATCACGCCCACCAGCCTCAGCCGGCTACGGGCCAAGAAATAAGGCGCCGCCGAAGTTGCCAATTGACAACTCGGACCAGGCGGTTGGGGGCGGAATTTTGCATAAACCTTTCGCAGCTGGCTTATGCAACCTTCTCCGTCGCCGACTATGGCCAATCGTTTTTTGCTCCTTTTTGGGTTGCTTGGCACCGCCCAGTGGTTCTTCGGCAATTTCTACGAAGCCGTGGTGCTGGCGCCGAACATGCTCAGCAGCACAGCCGCCAAGCTTGCGGCCTGGCAGGGCTATTTCACCAGCACCAACCCCATTTTTTACTACGTCCCGCTTACCCAACTGGCCATGGCAGCGGTGTGGGCAAGCTGGTACCGGGCGCCGGCGGGCTCGCGACTGCGGGGGCGGCTTGCCAAGGCCTCGCTGCTGGGGCTGGCGGCGCTGCTGCTCACGGGCTACATCGTCACCCAGCTCAACTTGCAGCTGTTTTTTGGCGACCTCGCCGCCCAGCAAGCCCAACTGCCGGCCATGGCCTTGCGCTGGAACGTGCTCAACCTGGTGCGCGTGGGGCTGCTGGGCGGCTGCCTGTTTCAGGTGTACCGCGCCCATCTGCTGAGCGCCGCCGGAGTCACCATTTCTTAATCCGGCCGTTGGCCCAACCTTTTGCCCGGCTTGTTGCTTCCCTGTCCATGAGAATCGCTACCCTGCTGCTGCTACTGCTGTTTTCGCTGCGCGCCCTGGCCCAAAACACGGCCACCGTGGCCGGCACCGTGCGCGACCGCGCCACCCAGGAAGCCCTGCCCGGCGTGAGCATCACCCTGGAGGGCACCGAATTCGGCACCGCTACCGATGCCGAGGGCCGCTACCGCCTCACGGGCGTGCCGGCCGGCGCCTACAACCTGCGCGCCACCTTCGTGGGCTACGACCCACTGGTGCGCTCCAACATTGCCCTGAGCAGCGGCAACGTGAACACCCTCAACCTGGAGCTGAACACCGTGCCCCAGGCCTTGGGCGAGGTGACCGTGACGGCCAATCGCGCCATTCGGGTGGCCACGGCCGAAACGCCGCTGAGCGTGCAACGCCTCACTACCGAAGAAATCAAGAGCAACCCGGGCGGCAACTTCGACATTTCCCGGGTGGTGCAGAGCCTGCCCGGCGTGGGCGGCGGGGGCAGCGGCGGCACGGCCGGCTTCCGCAACGACATCATCATCCGGGGTGGCGCGCCGAACGAAAACGTGTACTACCTCGACGGCATTGAGGTGCCGGTCATCAACCACTTTCCCACGCAGGGCAGCGCCGGCGGCCCGGCCGGCATTCTCAACGTGAGCTTTATTGAGGACGTGACCTTGAGCAGCTCGGCCTTACAGGCGCGCTATGATAATGCGCTGAGTTCGGTGCTGCAGTTCCGGCAGCGCGACGGCAACTCCGAGCGCATTCAGGGCAACCTGCGCACCTCGGGCACGGAGGTGGCGGCCACGCTGGAAGGCCCGCTGACGGGCAACACCACGTTTCTGGCTTCGGCCCGGCGCTCGTATTTGCAGCTGCTGTTTAAGCTGATTGACTTGCCCATTCGGCCCGATTTCTACGATTTTCAGTTTAAGACTACCACCAAGCTGTCGGAGAAAACCACGCTCACCAGCCTGGGCCTGGGCGCCATCGACCACTTCGAGATTGTGCCGCCCAAGAAAAGCTCGCCCTCGAAGGAATACGTGCTGCGCTCCAACCCCACCATCGACCAGTGGAACTACACCGTGGGCCTGAACCTGCGCCACCTAGTAGAAAACGGCTTTGTGAACGTGGCCCTGAGCCGCACCCAGCAGCACAGCGCCGCCGATGCTTTTGAATACGGCTACACCGGCGACGAAAGCCGCCGCAAGCTGGGCGCCCGCAGCGGCGAAACCGAAAACAAGCTGCGCGCCGACGTGAACAAGCGCGTGGGCCGCTGGCAGTACAGCTACGGCACGGTAATCCAGCTGCAGCACTACGACAACGACCTGAGCCAGCGCCTGCGCTCCGAGGTGCGCGACGCCAGCGGCCAGCTCGTGAGCCCGGCCGTGACCGTGCGCTTCAAAACCGACCTCGATTTCCTGCGCTACGGGGCCTTCGTGCAGGCCACGCGCACCTACGGCGCCACCAGCCGCCTCACGGTGTCGGCCGGCATCCGCACCGATGGCACCACCGCCCTTACCGAAGGCTACCGGCTCGACCGGACGCTGTCGCCGCGGGCCTCGCTGAGCTACGCCCTGCTGCCCACGCTGAACCTCAACGCCTCGCTGGGCCGCTACTTCAAGATTCCGCCCAGCACCATCCTGGGCTACCGCGCCCCCAACGGCGCCCGCGTGAACTCCGACAGCCGCTACATCCGCTCCGACCACGCCGTGGCGGGCTTGGAATGGCTACCCGGCAAGGCCACCCGTTTCACGCTGGAGGGCTTTTATAAGAAATACGCCTACTACCCCGTGTCGGTGCGCAACGGCATCAGCTTGGCCAACCTAGGCGGCGACTTCAATGCCATCGGCAACGAGGCCGTGACCAGCACCGGCCAGGGCCGGGCCTACGGCGCCGAGGCGTTTTTCCAGCAGAAGCTCAGCGGCAAGCTCTTCGCCATTGTGTCGCTGACGGGTTTCCGGTCGGAGTTTTCGGGAGTGGATGGCATATACAAGCCCACGGCCTGGGACACGCGCTTCCTGGGGTCGGCGCTGCTGGGCTACCAGCTGGGCCGCGGCTGGGAGCTGGGCGCCAAGTACCGCGTGGGTGGCGGCGCCCCCTACACGCCCTACGACGAAGCCGCCAGCCGCGCCAGCTACCAGGCCGTGGGCACGGGCATTCTCGATTACAGCCAGCTCAACACCCGCCGCCTGGGCGGCTTCCAGCAGCTCGATTTGCGCCTGGACAAAAAGGTAAACCTGCGCCGTCTGAGCTTCGATTTCTACGTCGACGTGCAGAATGCGCTGCTGGCCAAACCAGTCTCAGTACCTTCCTACACCTTCGACCGCCTGCCCGACAATTCCGGCTACGTCACCACCGACGGCCAGCCCCTGCGCCCCGACGGCAGCAATGCCGTGCCCATTCTGTTGGGCGACAGCGACGCGCTGGTGGTGCCCACGATTGGGTTCATTGTGGAGTTTTAGCCTTGTTGCGGTCCTCGCCGGCATAAGTAGCAGTGCCAGAAGAGTGCAGGTAGGTTTCGGACGCAACGCAATGGTTCTTGCGCAGGAGTAAAGTGGGCTTCCCACCGATTACCTGACCCGCGCGTGATGCTTTTCGGAAAACTGCTGCTTCGGCGAGCCTGGCTGCTTGCTCTTCTCTTCTTCGGCTTGGGTGCTGCCAGCGCGGCCCCACCGGCGGGTGGCTTCAACGTGCGCGACTTCGGGGCCAAAGGCGACAGCGCGACGCTGGACGGCGACGCCATTAACCGGGCCATTGCGGCGGCGGCGAAGGCGGGGGGCGGCACGGTGTATTTTCCGGCGGGCACCTACCGCAGTTACTCTATCCGGCTGCAAAGCCACATTTCGCTCTACCTCGACCAGGGCGCGGTGCTGCTGGCCGCCGCGCCCGTGGGCGCCACCGGCTACGATGCGCCGGAACCGGCCGACAACGACAAATTCCAGGATTTCGGCCACAGCCACTGGCACAACAGCCTGATTTGGGGTGAGCGGCTGGTGGACATTTCCATCCTCGGGCCGGGCACCATTTACGGGCAGGGCCTCACGCGCGAGGGGCCGCACCAAGCTCCCGTCGGCAACAAGGCCATTGCCCTGAAGCTGTGCCGCAACGTGACGCTCAAGGATTTCACGGTTCGCCAGGGCGGGCATTTTGCCCTGCTGGCCACGGGCGTCGACAACCTCGCCATTGACAACCTGAAGCTGGACACCAACCGCGACGGCCTCGACATCGACTGCTGCCAGAACGTGCGGGTGAGCAACTGCACCGTGAATTCGCCCTGGGACGACGGCATTTGCCTGAAAAGCTCCTTCGCCCTCGGCTACGCCCGGCCCACCGAGAACGTCACCATCACCAACTGCCAGGTGAGCGGCTTCGACCGCGGCAGCTTGCTGGATGGCACCTACCGGCGCAACGAGGCCGCCCTCGTGCCCGACCACGAGGGCCCCACCGGCCGCATCAAATTCGGCACCGAGTCGAACGGCGGCTTCCGCAACATCGCCATCAACAACTGCGTGTTCATTTACTGCCGCGGCCTGGCCCTGGAAACCGTGGACGGCGGCCTGCTCGAAGACGTCGTCATCGACAACATCACGATGCGCGACGTCATCAACGCGCCGTTTTTCCTGCGACTGGGGGCCCGGTTGCGGGCGCCGGCGGGCACGCCCGTGGGGGCCCTGCGCCGCATCAGCATCAGCAACGTGAATGTGTACAACGCCGACTCGCGGTTTGCCATGCTCATCAGCGGCGTACCGGGCCATCCCATTGAGGATGTGCATTTGAGCAACATCAACATCTGGTACAAGCCGCTGGACGCGGCATCGGCAGCAGCCATTCAGCAGGACTTGCCGGAGGACGAGAAAGGTTACCCCGAACCCCAGAAGCTGGGTGTGGGCCCGGCCTACGGCTGCTACATCCGCCACGCCCGCAACGTTGAGCTGCACGACGTGAGCCTGCACCTGCTGGGCGCCGAAACGCGGCCGGCCCTGATGCTCGTGGATGTGCAAGGCGCGGGCCTGCGGCACGTATCGGCTGACAAGGCCGGGGCGGCGCCGCTGCTGGTGCTGAAAGGCGTGCAAGGACTGGAAGTAACCGAGAGTGACCCCCTGAAGAAATCCACCAGAACGAGGTAGAGACGCAATATTTTGCGTCTCGTCGTTGAACGACCGGGACCGCTCCACCTGCTTAAAATGGCTCAGAGCAAACACCATCAGCAACGACAAGATGCAAAATATTGCGTCTCTACCGCGTTCAATTCGCCCTTCTAAAACCCGCCCATGAAAACTGCTTTACTTCTCGTCGCCCTCCTCCTCGCCGGCACCGCCCGGGCCCAAATCGGCCGACGTTTCCCCTCGGAGAAGAAGGTGGTGAAAGACCCCGTGACGGGCACCCTGCTCACCTTCCTGACCAGCACGTCGGCCGGCGACAGCAAAATCTACCAAACCCACAACCAGTGGACCGCCGACGGCCAGTGGCTCATCTTCCGCTCGAACCGGGCCAAGGACGAAGCGTTGGCCGTGAACGAGAAAACCGGCGACATCGTGCAGGTAAGCGAGGGCAGCTACACCGGCATGCTCAACGTGGCGCGCAAGGCCATGAAGCTGTATTTCATGCGCAACCTGCCGGGCGCAGGCAAGGAGCGGCCCGCCGGCGTGCAGATTGTGGAAGTGGATTTGGCCAAAGTTTTTGCCGACAGCAAGGCTGGCAAGATGCAGCCCGCCAGCGCCTACCAGCGCATCTGCGGCACCACGCCGCCGGAGCTGCAGGCCGGCGGCGACATGGCCCTCGATGGCGACGAAACCTGGGCCTATTTCCGCGTGGGCCGCGACGAAGCCGCCCGCCACCTCGCGCCCGGCACCAAGCTGGAAGCCGAATTTGGGCCGCGCCACATGGGCGCCGGGCCGGCCGGCATCGCGGCCATGAACGTGCAGACGGGTGCCATCAAATATGTAGTGTCGGTGCCGTTTCAGGTGGGGCACATCCAGACCAACCCCTGGGTACCGGGCGAAATCGTGTTTTGCTGGGAAACCGGCGGGAAGTCGCCCCAACGCACCTGGACGGTGCAAGCCGACGGCACCGGCCTGCGCCCCCTCTACCCCGAAGCCGAAACCGAGTGGGTGACCCACGAGGCCGTGATATCGAAGGACGAAACGGCCATCGCCATCATGGGCCACCGCAAAATCCCGGGCTCGACCAAGGAAGTGGCCGCCGGCTCGGCCGTGAGCGGCGCCAACCCCGGCCAGGAAGCCGCCTGGGGCCCCTCCGGCACCCGCGAGAAGCCCACCGGCCTGGGCATCGTGAACCACCGCACCCGCGAAATGACCATCGTGGGCCAGACGCCCAGCGGCAGCGGCCTCTGGCACGTGAGCGGCTCGCCCGACGGCCGTTGGGCCGTGGGCGACGACTTCTCGCGCAGCATCTACCTCATCGACCGGCACACCCGCGAAATGCGCTTGCTCAGCACCGGCCACAAGGAAACTGCCGCCGACCACCCCCACCCCACCATGAGCCCCGACGGCACCAAGATTGAGATTCAATCGGCCATGCTCTCGGCCGATGGGCGGAGCATGAACATCTGCATCATCCCCGTGCCGCAGGAGTGGCTGAAGCGGAAGTATTAACCTGCGCCTCACCCCCGGCCCCGGTTCGCTTGAAGCGCGAAGCCCATGGGAGAAGGGAGCCAGCCGATTTCTGTAAAAGCGCAATACTGGTGCCCCCTCTCCCTCGGGAGAGGGGGTCAGGGGGTGAGGCGCCCCTCAGAACCACTATGTCAATGCAGAGGCCAACCACCATACTTTATATGAAAAAATTCACCCTTTGGGCCCTAGCGCTCTGCCTGGCCACGGCAACCTCCGCCGCTGCGCAAGCCCAGCCCAAGCCGCGGTTCTTCAACAACGCGGAGCTGATGAGCATCGGCAGCTACTACTACCCCGAGCAGTGGCCGCACGACAACTGGGCGCGCGACATCAAGAAGATGGCCGAGGTGGGGTTTCAGTTTACGCACTTTGGCGAGTTTGCCTGGTCGTTTATTGAGCCCGAGGAAGGCAAGTTCGACTTTGCCTGGCTCGACGAGGCGGTGGGATTGGCCCACCAGAACGGCATCAAAGTCATCATGTGCACTTCCACGCCCACGCCGCCGGCCTGGCTGGCCCAGCAGCACCCCGAAATCCTGATGGTGAACGCCGAGGGCCGCACCATGCAGCACGGCTCGCGCCAGCAGATTTCGTGGTCGAGCCCCGTTTACCGGCAGTACGTGGCGCGCATGGTGGAGGCCATTGGCAAGCACTACGGCCAGGACAAGCGCATCTGGGGCTGGCAGCTGGATAACGAGCCTTCGCACTACGGGCAGTACGACTACAGCCCGGCCGCGCAGGCCAGCTTCCGGCGCTGGCTGCAAGCCAAATACCAAACCCTCGACGCCCTGAACCAGGCCTGGGGCACGGCCTTCTGGAGCATTCGCTACAACGATTTCGCCCAGGTGCTCATTCCGAACCAGAAGGAATTGATTGCCCAGCCCAGCCCGCACGCCGTGCTGGATTTCAAGCGGTTTTCGGCCGACGAGGCCAACGACTTTCTGAGCGCGCAGTACACCATCCTGCGCAAATACCTGGCGCCCAGCCAGTGGATTACTACCAACCTCATGCCCGAGCACGTGGACGTGGACCCCACCCGCATCACGGGCCTCGACTTCCTGACCTACACCAAGTACCTGGTGGCGGGCTACGACAACGGCACGGGGCCGCAGGGCTTCCGGCTGGGCTCGGCCACCAGCATTGCCTTCGCCAACGACCTGTTTCGGTCCTTCAACGGCACCACCGGCGTGATGGAGCTGCAGCCGGGTCAGGTGAACTGGGGCAAATTCAACCCCCAGCCGCTGCCCGGGGCGGTGCGCATGTGGATTTGGCACGCCTTCGCGGGCGGCAACCGTTTCGTGTGCAACTACCGCTTTCGCCAGCCGCTGACCGGCGGCGAGCAGTACCACTACGGCATCATCGGCACCGACGGCGTGACGCCGAGCACCAGCGGGCAGGAATACATCCGGGTCATCAAGGAGCTGAAGCAGGTGCAGCAGCAGTACACCCCCAAGGCCCCCGTGCCCGCGGCCTACCGCCGCCGCCAAGCCGCCGTGCTCTACAACGCCGACAACCGCTGGGAGATGGACAACCAGCCCCAAACCGACCAGTGGAGCTTCATGCTGCACCTCAAGCACTACTACGGCGCCCTGAAGCAGGCCGGCGCCCCGGTCGACGTCATCACCGAAGCCAAAGATTTCGCGCGCTACCCCGTGCTGGTGGCGCCCGCCTACGAGCTGCTCGACCGGCCCCTGGTGGCGCGCTGGAAGCAGTACGTGGAGCAGGGCGGCCACCTCATCCTGAGCGCCCGCACCGGCCAGAAAGAGCGCACCGGCAAGCTTTGGGAAGCCAAGTGGGCCGAGCCGATTCACGACCTCATCGGGGCCGGCATTTCGATGTACGACCTGCTGCCGAGCTGGGTGGCGGGCACCGTGGAGGCCAACGGCAAAACCTACAAATGGAACAACTGGGCCGACGTGCTGGAGCCCCAGCCCGGCACCGAGGTCTGGGCCACCTACTCGAACCAGTTCTACAGCGGCAAGGCGGCCGTGGTGTCGCGCCGGCTGGGCAAGGGCACCGTCACCTACGTGGGCCCCGACACCGACGACGGCGCCCTGGAGAAGGAGGTCATCCGCCGGGTGTATGAGCGGGCGGGCATCGCCATCGAAAACCTGCCCGACGGCGTGATGCTGGACTGGCGCGACGGGTTTTGGGTGGGCGTGAACTACGGCGAAAAGCCGTATACCGTGGCCGTGCCGGCCGGGGCCAAGGTGCTGGTTGGCGAGAAGGTGCTGCAGCCGGCGGGCGTGGTGGTGTGGCAGGAATAATCATTAAAACGCCATGCAAACAGCCCATCATCCCACACCGAACGTCATGCTGAGCGCAGCGCAGCGAAGCCGAAGCATTTCTGCCACTTCGTTGATTCGATTCGGTTACTATTGCAGGAGAGATGCTTCGGCTTCGCTCAGCATGACGTGCTGCTTTCGTGGTTTCGGCCTGTTGTTGCTGCTCCTCTGCGGCATCCACCCCGCTGCCCGCGCCCAGGAAGACCGGGGCTTCAAAATCTACCAATTCCCGGCCAACATGATTCCGCGCGTTGACGGCAAGGCCGACGACTGGGCCACGTTCCCGAAGGAATACATCGTGGGCACCGACCAGTTGCGCGACGACTCCGGCCACTACCCCAAAGCCGATTCCACCAATCTCGATGTGAAGGTGCGCGTGGCCTGGGTAGCGGGCCTCAACCGGCTCTACTTCCTCTACGAGGCCACCGACGACTACTGGGATTTCAGCCAGCCCGGCCTGCACAACGACACCTTCGAAATCATCGTGGACGGCGACCTCTCCGGCGGCCCGCTCATCGCCGAGCAGCACCCCAACCAGGAGTTGCCGCTGATGGAGCGCTACTTTGCCTTCCACGGCGTGCACGCCCAGAACTACCACATTTTCATGCCCGCCGAGGGCAAGGACTGGGCCCTGGCCTGGGGCAGCCAGCCCTGGATAAAGCGCCTGCCCTACTCCAACATCGCCTACAGCTACGACTTCCGGCCCGGCCAACCCGGCAAGCTCACGGCCGAGTTCTGGATTACGCCCTTCGACTACGCCGGCGCCGAGGGCCCCGCTCGCGCCGTGGAATCGGTGCTGACGGAGGGCAAGAAAATCGGCCTCACCTGGGCCGTAATTGACTACGACGATGTGCAGGACGAAAGCAAAAAAGGCTTCTGGAACCTGTCGAAGAACCACAAGATGTACGGCAATTCCAGCCTGGGCACCGTGTTCACGCTGCTACCGCTGTCCGCGCAATACCTGCCGAAACTGGCGGCCCAATGGTCGTTTCAGGTCACGGACATGGCCCGCCGCCAGGTCACGTTCCGCGACGAAAGCCGCGGCCCCATCAAGCGCTGGCACTGGGATTTCGGCGACGGCACCACCTCCACCGAGCCCAGCCCGGTGCACCGCTACAAAGACGCCGGCAAGTACCTCGTGGTGCTCGACGTGGAAGGCCCCGCCGGCAAAGCCCGCATGGCCAAGCTCTGGGACGTGGCGGTGAAGTGAGGCAAAATTTTAGAACGTCATTAGACCGTCATGCTGAGCGCAGTCGAAACATCTTTACCGCTTCACTTGGCTCCCCTCTCCCTTGGGAGAGGGGCCGGGGGTGAGGCGTCACGCCAGGCAAAGCGGTAGAGATGCTTCGACTGCGCTCAGCATGACCGTTTCAGGTTTCCCTTACTCCGTTCTAAGACGATTAACCCTACCGCCCCATAATGACCAGCACTGGTGCCACCAGCAACTGAGAAGCAGTAGCGTCCAGGTGCAGGCCGTCAGCAGTCATAGTGTTGATATCGAGGCCCGGCGTGTTGTAGCCATTCACGAACTGAGAATGGGTCCGTTTTGCCACCTGCTGGAAAGCGTCAGCCATGTTGCGCACCCGCGCGTTGCCGCCCTGGTATTTGGGCAAGGCTTCGGCTTTGGTGCCGTAGGGCGGCGGGGAGATGATGATAATCCGAGCTTTGCTGATGGCGGGATATGGGCAGTTTTTAATCTTCTTGAGGAGGGTTTCCAGGTTGGCCGGGACTTCTCGTTGGCGGTCAGCAAAAACGGCTTTGGCGTCGTTGGTGCCCAGCTCCAGCACCACGAAATCGAACGGCCGGTCCTTGGTAAACTCGGCGGCTTTGCGCAGGTTTTCGTCGATGACCAGCAGCGAATTCAAGGTACTGTCGCCGTTGTTCACGAACCCGATGGTGCGGCCCGATTTGCTGAGGTTGAAGACCTGCGCCCGGGGCAGGGCCAGCTCCAGCTGCTTGGGCCAGCTCTGGGGAAACGTGCCGTTGCTGTCGCCCAGGGTGAAGATGTTGAGGGGCTTGTCCGCCGCCACCGGGGTTTGCGCGGGCAGCAGGGCCGGCAGAAGCAACAGAAACAGGAGAAGCTTTTTCATGTCGGGAGGTGCTGAGCGTGAAAGGCCCGGCCGGCAAGGCCCGCATGGCTAAGGTGTGGGATGTGGCCGTGAAGTGAGGCGGCTTCTAGTCTAAAACATGCCCATATCAACAAAACTGATTACTACAGTTAATCAAAGAACCAGTCCAGAAAACCGCCATAGGTAGCAATAAAAGCGGCTCCCAAAGCGGTCCAGATGTACAGACGAACAAGAATACTCAACCTAGTCTTTCTGCTGCGTGCATACCCTAAAACAACTAAAGACAAGGGTACAGTAATAAATTGAGCCAGTAGCAGCAATACGATTGCGCCGTTAAGCAGAGGAAAATTAACTTGTGTGGCTTCGGGCTGTGAGTCGGGATGAGGAAAGAAGCCGTATGTGACGTAATACTGGAAATAAAAGCCTGTGCATGCTAGCGCGTAACCTGCCGAACAGGAAGCCAAAATCCACAGCCAAATGCTGATTCTACGCCCAGTTGGCTCGTACGGGCTTATTGTTTGTTCTGAGGAGACAGATTCCATAAGGTTCTCTTCTATGAGTGGCCAACGGAAGCCAATGAGATTAATTGTTTGCTTCGCTTATGGCCGAACAGTCTGCCCATCATCTACAACCTTCGCCGCCTACTTCACAATCTGCACCGAGCTGTCGTTGATGCCATACGGGTGCTGCTTGAGCAACTGGGTGATTTCGGCGCCGGCCAGCAGCACGGGGCCGTAGCCGTGGGCGGCGTACACGTTCACGGGGCGGTAGTAGTAGAAGGCGGGGTCGAAGCCCATGCCGGTGCCCACGCAGGTGCCTTCGACCTGGCCCTGCTTGTTAACTTTGGTGCTCACGGCGTTCCAGGCCAGCAGGGCCATGGGGCCGTAGGCCTGGGCATCCAGCCAGCCCTGGTTCACGGCGTGGGCGATGGCGTAGGCGTAGATGGCCGTGGCCGAGGTTTCGAGGTAGCTGTCGGGGCGGTCGAGGAGCTGGTGCCAGAAGCCGGAGCCGCTTTGCTGGGCGGCCAGGCCGCGGGCGTGGGCGCGGAGCAGCTCCAGCACGGCCGGGCGGCCGGGGTGGTCGGCGGGCAGCACGTCGAGCAGTTCCACGGTGGTGAGGATGGCCCAGCCGTTGGCGCGGGCCCAGTGGAACTCGGGGTGCTCGGCCATGCCCTGCACCCAGCCGTGCATGTAGAGGCCCTTTTGCCGGTCGAACATGCGCGGGGCAAACTGCGTGAGTTGCTTCACGGCCTCGTCGTAGTAGCGGGCCTCGCCGGTGAGCTTGCCCATCTGGGCCAGGGCCGGGATGCTCATAAACAGGTCGTCGAGCCAGAGGGTGTTGGGCTGGGGGCGGTTGCGGGCCAGCGTGCCATCGGGCAGGCGGAATTCCTTGGTCATGATGTACTTGACGAAGTTGTCAATCATCGGCCGCAGGTTTGCTTTGGGGTCGAGGCGCTGGGTTTTTATCATGGCCGCACAGATGGCGCCGGCATCGTCCAGGGCGTGCGGCTGCAGCACCGAGCGCACGGGCGTGGCCACTTCGGGGTGCTGGGTTTGGTAGGCCTGGAAGTAGGGCACCAGCTCGCCCAGAAAGGCGAGGCGGCTGCGGGTGTAGGCCGCGAATTTGGGGTCGCCGGTGGTTTCGGAGGCGCGCAGCATGCCGGCGTAGGTCACACCCCACTCGTAGCTGGTGAGGCGGAAGTCGCCGGGCTTGATGATGGCGTCAGGGTTGAATTTCCGGCGGTCGGTGATGGGCGCGTTGGTCTTTTTATCGACCAGCTCGGCGGGCGTGGCGGCGTTGAGGTAAGCGTACACGCGGTCGAGCACCAGCTTCACGTCCTCGGCTTTGGTCTGGCCGTAGGGCACGGGGTAGTCGGGTTTGAGCAGGTGCAGCGGCGTGGTGGTGTCGTTGGTTTTTACCTGCGCGTGAGCAGGCGCAGCAAGCAGCAACAGGGCCGGCGCGCAGGCACTGACCAACAAAGAGCGGAGAAGCATGGTGGGTGGGAATAGCCGCCCGGCGGAGTCACCGGCGTGGCAGGCCAAGGTAGAAGCCGCTTAAACGCCAATTCTCCTGTGCTGTCCTGCCCGGCAACGGCCCGCCACAGCCGATACCTGACAGGGCCAGGTCTAGGGGCCGCTTGGCGTTTAAGCCACTCCATCATTCAAACTGGGCGGCTGGCAAGGAGCAGCTCATCCACCACGCTAATCATCGGCCCAAGCCCAAGCAAAAAGGCCTCCAGCACAATGCTAGAGGCCTTTTTCGTGGCAACAGTTGGAATCGAACCAACGACACCAGCATTTTCAGTGCTGTGCTCTACCAACTGAGCTATGTTGCCGTTTCCCCACTGCTCCGGAAGGCGCTTTGGGGACCGCAAAGGTACGAATCCAAAACAATGGCGCAAGAAAATGAGTAAAAAAAGTATTGGCGCCCCGCCCGCCCGCTAAAAAGTAGTCGGCATGCCGACTATCTTGCGGCCGCAAACGTTCCCGTCTCCTTACCTTTACCCGCATGTTGCAATCCATCCTCTTCCTGCTGCTGCTGGTGGCAGCATTCGGCCTGTTTGCCTGGCAAGTGCGAAAAATCTGGGCCAATATCCACGTCGGGCGCGAGCGCGACATGAGCGGCCACCCCGCCGAGCGGTTCCGCAAAATGATGCTGGTGGCCTTCGGGCAGCAGAAAATGTTCAAGCGCCTCACCCCCGCCCTGCTCCACCTAGTGGTGTACGTCGGTTTTCTGGTGATTAACATCGAGGTGATTGAAATCGTCATCGACGGCCTGTTTGGCAACATTTTCGGCTTCCACCGCTCCCTCAAGTTCCTCGGCCCGATGTATGACGTGCTGATGGCCACCAACGAAATCCTGGCCGCGCTGGTGATACTCGCCGTGGCCGCCTTCTGGTGGCGCCGCAACCGCAGCCAGCCCGTGAAGCGCTTCACCGGCGTGGAGCTGCGCGCCTGGCCCAAGCTCGACGCCAACGTCATTCTCTACATCGAAGTCATCCTGATGGTGGCCCTGTTCTTCATGAACACCGCAGACCTCAAAATGCACCAGATGCTGGGCGAGGAAATGCCCGGCACCTTCCCCATCAGCAGCCTGCTGGTCGGGCTGCTCCCATCTGATGCCGGCACGCTGCACGTGCTGGAGCGCATCGGCTGGTGGGCGCACATTACGGGCATCTTCCTATTTCTCAACTATCTACCTAGCTCCAAGCACTTCCACATCATCATTTCGTTCCCGAACGTGTGGTACTCGCGGCTGGTGCCGCAGGGCCAGTTTTCGAACGTGGAAAGCATCACCCACGAGGTGAAGGCCATGATGGACCCCAGCTACGTGGTGCCGCCCGCCCCCACTGCACCCGACGGCTCGGCCCTGGCGCCCACCTCCTTCGGCGCCAAGGACGTGGAAGACCTGCCCTGGACCAACCTGATGAACGCCTACTCCTGCACGGAGTGCGGCCGCTGCACCTCCGTATGCCCCGCCAACCTGACGGGCAAGCTGCTCTCGCCGCGCAAAATCATCATGGACACGCGCGACCGCATGGAGGAGAAATACGAGTCGCCGCTCATTTTCCGGCCCAACCAATACGGTGCCGAAGCCAAGCACGAGCCCGTGACCGACCTGATGGAGGCCACCCTGCTGCGCGGCAAAGTGACGCCCGAGGAGCTCTGGGCCTGCACCACCTGCAACGCCTGCGTGGAAAGCTGCCCCGTGAACATCAACCCGCTGGAAAGCATTATCGAGATGCGCCGCTTCTTGGTGCTGGAAGAGTCGGCCGCGCCGAACTCGCTCAACGTCATGTTCTCCAACATCGAAAACAACGGTGCGCCGTGGGCCTTCTCGCCGTCGGACCGGTTCAACTGGGCCGATGACTTGTTTGCCGCCGAGAAGCCGGCGAAGGCTGCGGTAGCTTAGTCAGCAGCAAAAAGCACGGTCCTGCTTCATCTTGCGTCCGCGAAGCCGAAGCATCTCTACCGTGTAAGTAAATCAACTTATTAGAAATAGATAGTTGCGCGGGAGAGATGCTTCGGCTTCGCTCAGCATGACGTTCTTCTTAAGCACTTTCCCATGTCCCCCACGTCTCCCGAAGCCTCCGCTAAAAAGCAAATCACCGTTCCCGTCATGGCCGATTTGGCGGCCCGCAACGAGTCGCCCGAAATCCTGTTCTGGGTGGGCTGCGCCGGCGCGTTCGACGACCGGTACAAGCGCGTGACCCGCGCCTTCGTGCGCATCCTCGACCACGTGGGCGTGAAATACGCCGTGCTGGGCCTGGAAGAAAGCTGCACCGGCGACCCCGCCAAGCGCGCCGGCAACGAGTTCCTGTTTCAGATGCAGGCCATGCAGAACATCACGACGATGAACGGCTACGGCATCAAGAAAATCGTGACGGCTTGCCCGCACTGCTTCAACACCATTAAAAACGAATACCCCGCGCTGGGCGGCGATTACGAGGTCATTCACCACAGCACGTACCTGCAGCAGCTCATCAACGAGGGCAAAGTGGGCGTGACGGGCGGCGAAAGCTTCAAGGGCCGCCGCATCACCTTCCACGACAGCTGCTACCTGGGCCGCGCCAACAACATCTACGAAGCCCCGCGCGAGGTGCTGGCCGCCCTCGACGCCGACCTCGTGGAGATGAAGCGCAGCCGGGCCAACGGCCTGTGCTGCGGTGCCGGCGGCGCCCAGATGTGGAAAGAGCCCGAGCCCGGCAAAAAGGACATCAACATCGAGCGCACCGAGGAAGCCCTGGCCACGCTCAGCGGCGCGGCCGCGGCCCTGCAGAACCTGGGCGGCGTCGAAACTGAAACCGACGCGCCCAGCCAGCACAGCCTGCAAGGCAGCATCATTGCCGTGAGCTGCCCCTTCTGCATGACCATGATGAGCGACGGCGTGAAGAACAAGGAGCAGGAAAACGCCGTGCAGGTGTTCGACCTGGCCGAGCTGGTGGCTTCGGCCGAAGGCATTAACGCGTAGTTTTTCGCAGCTGCCGTCGTTTTTGCGCGGGGTAATAGGCACAAAAGTGGGCCGCTCGTTCGTTTGCCTGATACCTTTGGCAACGCGGGGCGGCCCTCTTGCTGCCCGCTCACTCCGCGCCCCCTATGTACGTCTCCTTCGACCAGTTGCCGCCTTCGGCACGAGTATGGATTTACCAAGCCAGTCGGCCGCTTTCGGGGCCCGAAACGGTGGCCTTATTGCCTCACCTGGCCCGCTTTTCGGAAGAATGGACCAGCCACGGCCGTAGCCTGTTGGCCTCGGCGGAAGTGCTGCACCAGCAGTTTTTGGTCATCGGCCTCGACGAAGGCGTGGCCGGCGCCAGCGGCTGCTCCATCGATGCCTCGGTGCGCTTCGTGGCGCAGCTCGAACAAGAGCTCGGCATTGAGCTGCTCGACAAATCCCGAATGGCATTCATGCAGGATGGTGAGATTTATTTATTAAAGCACAACGAGATAAAGGCGGCGGTGGCCGCCGGCACGGTGGGCCCCGACACTTTTTACTTCGACAACACGGTGGCCACAAAGGGAGAGCTGGGCACTAGCTGGCCCCGCCCGGCGAGCCAAACCTGGCTGGCCCGCTACTTTGGTTAGGAAGAAAAAAATCAGCGTCTTGCGCGAATCCTACCTAAACGTAGTATTATTGCTAACCCAAAAATGCCTAGTCGGGAAAATTTTCCGGCTCCTTCTCCCTCACCACCCCTCCACCACACCACCTATGAGGAAACTAGTATTAATCTGCGCTGCGGCTGGTTCTACGGCATTGCTAAACAGCTGTGCCAGCAGCGGCGCCATGAGTAAGGGCGACAAGCAGTTTGCCCGCGGTCAGTACGAGCTGGCGATTCCGCTGTACCAGGCCGATGTGGCCAAAGGCAAGAATGCGGCCATCTCGAATTTCCGCATCGGCGAAGCTTACCGCCTGTCGAACCGGGTGGAGCTGGCCGAGCCCTTCTACAAAGCTGCCCTCGACGGTGGGGTGAAAAACGCCGACGCCGGCTTCCGCTACGCCGAAGCCCTGCGCGCCAACGGCAAATACGACGAGGCCGCGGCCCAGTTCAGCAGCTACGCCAGCAGCGGCGGCAACCGCACCCTGGCCGCCCGCGCCGAAACCGAAGCCAAGAACGCCGCCGCCAGCAAAGCCGTGGCGGGGGTGAAAAATAAGTACGATGTGATGCCGGTGGACGCGCTCAACTCGGCGGGTTCGGACTTTGGCGGCACGATGATGGGCTCGGGCGGTGACTTCGTGTTCACGTCGGGCCGCGACGGTAAGAAGTACCTCGGCAACGGCGAAAATTTCAACGACCTCTACGCCATCAAGTTCGACAACGCCGCCACCATGACCGGCGGCAGCGTGCGCAAACTGGAAGGCCCCTTCAATTCCGACAACAAGCACGAGGCCAGCGCCACCTTCACCCCCGACGGCAAAACGGTGGTGTTTGCGCGCTCGAACGACGGCAGCAAGAAAGGCTACCTGAGCGTTGACCTCTGGATTTCCTACAACAAAGCCGGCACCTGGAGCGAGCCCGTGCTCGCCAACATCAACGACCGCACGGCCGACGACTTCTCGCCGGCGTTCGCGCCCGACGGCACCACGCTGTACTTTGCTTCGAGCCGCAAGGGCGGCCAGGGCGGCAACGACCTCTACAAAGCCACCCTCGGCCCGAACGGCCGCTTCTCGCCGGCTGAAAACCTCGGCGAAAGCATCAACACCGCCGGCAACGACAACTTCCCCGGCGTGGCCCCCGACGGCACACTGTACTTCGCGTCGGACGGACGCCCCGGCCTGGGCAAGCTCGACTTGTTCATGGTGAAAGGCGGCCAGGCCGTTAACCTCGGCGCCGACGTGAACAGCACCGGCGACGACTTCGCCCCGGTGCCGATGGCCAATGACATGGGCCTGTTCAGCTCGAACCGCGCCGGTGGCAAGGGTTCGGACGACGAGTACATGTTCAAGAAGAAGCCGCTCAAGCTGGTGACCTTCTACGCCGACGGCACCGTGCTGGAGCGCGACGACAAAGCCAACACCACCCTGCCCGTGGCCGGCGCTACCGTGACCATCACGGGCCCCAACGGCCAGCCGCAGACCGTGACCAGCGACGCCGCCGGCAAATTCAGCGTGAAGCTGGACTCGGTGAGCAATTACACCTTCCGCGCCGAGCGCGCCGGTGATTTCACCGCCCGCACTTCGCTGAGCACCGTGGGCCGCAAGCCCAGCCAGGATGCCCTGCCCAACCTCACGAACGACGTTCAGCTGCCGGTGACCCTGACTCTGAACAAAATCATTCTGGCCAAAGCCATCGAGGTTAAGGACATTTTCTACGATTACAACAAGTACAACATCCGTCCGGATGCCGCCATCCGCCTCGACACCCTGGTGCAGACGCTGGTGGACAACCCCAAAATCAGCATCGAGCTGAGCTCCCACACCGACTCGCGCGGCAAGGACGCTTACAACATGAAGCTCTCGCAGCAGCGTGCTGAAGCCGCCGTGGCGTACATCGTGAGCAAAGGCATCGCCAAGTCGCGCATCACGGCCAAAGGCTACGGCGAAACCCGCCCGGTAGTGCCGAATGCCAAGACCGAAGCCGAATACCAGCGCAACCGCCGCACCGAGTTCAAGGTGACGCGAATAGCGAAGTAAACTCCGCGTTTCGTTTGCATAAAAAAGCCCCCGCAGCCTTAGTTGTGGGGGCTTTTTGCGTTGAGGCGGATGGGAGAACTATGGAGCGGAGCAAGCGCAGGAAACATGGCACACCTTTTGAAAATAGCGAAAATACCCGCCGATTTCACAGCGGACTCTTTTCTGCAAACGCCATGAAAAAGCTCCTACTCCTCGCCATTGCCAGCTTCTTTTCGGCGGTGGCTCCTACCCTGGCCTATCCGCCCGCGCCGGCCAACGTCAACTTTGCCTCGGAGCGCGGCGTGCCCTTCGACTTGGTGCTGGACGGCCGCCTGGTGACGCGCGGCGGCGCCCGGCAGGTGCACGTCGACCGGCTGGCCCCCGGCCAGCACTGGGCCGACTTCACGCTGCCCGCCGGCTACGGCCGGGTGGTGCGCTTCCGCAGCCGCGTGTGGCTGCAGCCCGGCCTCGAAACCTCGTTTGTGCTGATAGCGCGGCCCGGCCGGCCCCTCGACCTGCGGCAAGTGGGCGCGGTGGCACTGTATGGCCCCGGCGGCTACGGCGGCGGGCACGGCTACAACAACGGCGGCTACTACGGCCCTGGCTACGGCGGCAATGGCGCCTACAACAGCCCCACGCCCTACGACCCCAACGGCTACGGCAATGGCAGCGGCAACAACTACCCCAACGGCGGCAATAACTACCCGAACGGCTACGACCCCAACGGCGGCTACAACAACGGCCCAAACGGTCCCAACAACGGCGGCGGAGGTTACTACCCCGGCAGCGCCAGCAGCAGCTACCGCGTGCTGCCCGCGCAGGACGTGGATGCCATCATGCAGTCGGTAAAGCAGCGGCCATTTGAAGCCAGCAAGCTGAGCACGGCCAAAGAGGCACTGGCCCAGAGCAGCATTCAGGCCGATGATTTGAAGCGCTTGCTGCGCACCTTCGAGTTCGAGGCGTCGCGGGTCGAATTTGCCAAATATGCCTACCCGCACGTGGCCGACCAGCAGAATTTCTACCGCGTGTACGACGCCTTCGATTTCGACGCCAGCGTGCAGGAGGTGCAGCAGGCCATCGGCACGGTGCCGCAACGCTAAGCGTTTTCCAATGCAAACAAAAAGGCCGCTGTGAAACCCACAGCGGCCTTTTTGTTGCCTAAAAGCTAATTAGCGCAGACGGTCCATGCTGCGCACGAGCTGCTCGTCGCGGCGGATGAAGCGGTTGGCCAGCAGGTTGAGCAGCAGCGCCAGCGTGGGCAGGTAGAAGCCGGCCAGGAACTGGCCTTCCAGCTTGAGGTTGAGCAGCTGCTCGCCTTTGTTGGAGAAGTAGAACATGGCGCCCAGCGTGGCCACAATGAGCAGCAGGTTGAGCGAGCCCAGCAGCAATTGCTTGGCGCGGTTTTTAAACTGGAAAATCTCGTAGCCGGCCAGGGCGGCCGAAGCGGCGGCCAGCGCGCCAATTAGCCACACGGGGCCGGTGCTGGCGGGCAGTTGCAGGCCCTGCGCCTGGAAACCGAAGGCCGTGAGCGTGAGCTCCTGGTGGGTGAGGCCGTCGACTTTGTGCCACAGCGGCAACGCCAACACGCTGAGCATGGCCAGGGCCAGCAACAGTAAAAACACGCTTTGGATTCTTTGTATCATCTTTGTTGTAGTGTTGAACAAGGTCCGGGCGAGTGCCGGGGCCGCAAATTTAGTCCCATCCGGCGCTTGCGCCGCTATTGTTACCTGTAATGCCAACTGCTTATGTCGTGGACGCGGTGCGTACCCCGATTGGAAAATTTGCCGGCGCTCTGAGCAGCGTCCGCCCCGACGATTTGGCCGCCCACGTGCTCCGCGAGCTCATGCGCCGCAACCCTTCCGTTGATAAGAATGCCGTGGAGGACGTCATCATTGGCGCCGCCAACCAAGCCGGGGAAGACAACCGCAACGTGGCCCGCATGGCGGCGCTGCTGGCCGGCCTGCCCATCACGGTGCCCGGCAACACCGTGAACCGCCTCTGCGCCTCCGGCCTGCAAAGCATCATGGACGCGGCCCGCGCCATTAAGTGCGGCGAGGGCGACGTGTACCTAGCGGGTGGCGCCGAGAGCATGACCCGCGCCCCGTTTGTGATGGCCAAGTCGGAGTCGGCCTTCGGGCGCGAGCTCACGGCCCACGACACCACGCTGGGCTGGCGCTTCGTGAACCCGAAGCTGAGCAAGATGCATTACCCCTTCGCCATGGGCCAGACGGCCGAAAACGTGGCCAAGCAGTACGGCATCACCCGTGAAGAGCAGGACGCGTTTGCCTTCGAGAGCCAGCGCAAGTACGCCCGGGCCCTGGAGAAAGGCCGCTTCCGCAAGGAGATTGTGCCGGTGTTCATTCCGCAGCCCAAGGGCGACACGGCGCTGTTCGACGCCGACGAGCAGCCGCGCTTTTCCTCGTTGGAGAAGCTAGCCACCCTCAAGCCCGCCTTTCAGCCCGAGGGCGGCACCGTGACGGCCGGCAACTCGGCCGGCATCAACGACGGCGCGGCGGCCGTGCTGCTGGTGAGCGAAGAGGCTCTGCAGCGCTACAACCTGAAGCCCCTGGCGCGGGTGGTGGCCTCGGCCGTGGCCGGCGTCGACCCCGCGGTGATGGGCCTGGGCCCCATTCCGGCCACCCGCAAGGTGCTGGA
This sequence comes from Hymenobacter armeniacus, assembly GCF_014699055.1. Taxonomy (GTDB): domain Bacteria; phylum Bacteroidota; class Bacteroidia; order Cytophagales; family Hymenobacteraceae; genus Hymenobacter; species Hymenobacter armeniacus. The sequence goes on along the minus strand of NZ_JACXAC010000005.1, from coordinate 301,859 downwards.
GCGTGCCGGCCTCACGCTGGCCGACATCGACCTGATTGAGCTAAACGAAGCCTTCGCGGCCCAAAGCATTGCCTGCATCCGCGAGCTGGGCCTGGACCCCGCCAAGGTGAACGTGAACGGCGGCAGCATTGCCCTGGGCCACCCGCTGGGCAGCTCGGGCGCCCGCATCACGGCCACGCTGCTGCACGAGATGCACCGCCGCGGCGAAGGCATGCGCTACGGCCTGGCCACTATGTGCGTGGGCGTGGGCCAGGGCGCGGCCGTGATTTACGAGAAGCTGTAGGCTACAATAATTTGCAGAAATTAGGCCCGTATGGCTAAGCATAGCGCTTGGCCATACGGGCTTTTTTGTGTACTCATTTTGTGTGCGTTGTGATTTATAAGTACCTTCCAACCTGCCGTTGTCCGGCATCTTGTCCACCTCAACCCACTACCTGATATGAATCATCTCTTCCCATTTGCCACTACTTGCTGGCGTTTGGCGCGGCGCGGCACGCTGCTGCTGGTTCTGGGCGCGGCAGTCCCCGCGGCGTGGGGACAGAGCTTCGGGCCCAAAACCGATTATCCGGTGGGTACCTCCCCTGCCAGCGTGGCGCTGGGCGACGTGACTGGCGACGGCCGGCTCGACATCGTAGTGAGCAGCAACTACACTGTTTCCGGCACTCTTAGCGGTGTGTCGGTGCTACCGGGCCTGGCCAGTGGCGGCTTTGGCCCCAATACCCTTTTCTCCACGGGTGCAAACTCGCAGAGCCTTGCGCTGGGCGACATGAATGGTGACGGCCGGCTCGACATTGTTATGACCAACAGCGGCGCTGATGCGGTTTCAGTACTGTTGGGAGTGGCAGGAGGGTTTGGCATTAAAACCGACTATCCAACGGAATCATCTCCCAGCTCGGTTGCCCTCGGCGACATGAACAATGACGGTCGCCTTGACATCGTGACGGCCAGTTTCAGGGCCTTCAATGGGGGCACAACCGGGGCAGCATCGGTTCTGCTGGGCTTAGCCACCGGCGGCTTCGGACCCAAAACTACTGCCATGACTAGCGCAATTGCCAGCGTGGCCTTGGGCGACTTAAACAACGATGGCCGCTTGGACATAGTGGGAGGCAGTGGGGTAAATGATGCCATCACTCTGGTGCAGGCCACGGCTGCCGGCGGCTGGCAAAGCCAGAATTATGCAGCCAATTATTATCCCCGAAGCATTACGCTCGGCGATGTGAATAATGATGGCCGCCTCGATATTGTGACGGCTAATTCTGATTTTGCTTCATCTTCGGTTCTTCTGGGCCAATCAGGTGGCGGCTTTAGCCGTAAAACTGACTACCCTGTTGGAGCAAACCCAAACTGCGTGGTGTTGGGCGACGTGAATGGCGATGGACGCCTTGATATGGTAACAGGTAGCGCTTCCAGCAGCCAAGTGGCGGTGTTGTTGAGTTTAGCCAGTGGCGGCTTTGGGCCCAAAACCAATTTTACCACGGATGCTAATCCTTATAAAATAGCCTTGGGTGATGTAAACGGCGATGGTCGCCTCGATATCGTGACGACCAACCCCAGCGCCAACACCGTCTCGGTCCTGCTCAACACCGGCACTTTCACGCCGCTGGCCACTGCCCGTCCCGTAGCCGCCGACGTTTCGCTCTTCCCCAACCCGGCCCGCGGCGTCTTTACCGTGCAGCTGCCCGCTGGCTTCGGCAGCACGCAGGCCGAGCTGCTCAACGCCCTTGGCCAAGTAGTGCGCCGCCCCGCCGTGGCCGTCCCCAGCTTCCGCGTCGAAACCGCCGGGCTGGCGCCGGGCGTGTACACCCTGCGGCTGCACACGGACGCGGGCGCCGTGGCCAAGCGCGTGGTGGTGGAGTAGAAACGCCAAAGGCCGCGCCTGTACTTTTGCGGCCCATGCGCTACTTCCTGCACCTTGCCTACGACGGCACCCACTACCGCGGCTGGCAGATTCAGCCCGGCCAGCCCACCGTGCAGGCCGAGCTCGACCGCTGCCTGACCCAGATACTGCGCCGCCCTACCTACTGCGTGGGCAGCGGCCGCACCGATACCGGCGTGCACGCCAGCCACCAAGTAGCCCATTTCGACGCCGAGCTGCCGGACAACATGCCGCTCGACGTGCTGCTCTACCGCCTGCGCCGCGCCCTGCCGCCCGACATCGGCGCTCTGCGCCTGCACCCCGTGCCCGATGAGGCGCACGCCCGCTTCTCGGCCGAGGAGCGCAACTACGAGTACTTCGTGGTGACGCGCCCCGACCCGTTCCGCCGCGACCACGCCCTGTACGTGGACCGGCCCTTGGACATTGCCGCCATGAACGAGGCCGCTGGCTACATGCTGGGCCAGTTTGATTTTACTTCCTTCTCGAAAGTGAAGGGCGGCGAAAACCATTACGTGTGCTACTGCACGGCCGCCGGCTGGCACCCGGCGCCGGGCGGCTGGGTGTTTCGCATTCGGGCCAACCGCTTTGTGCGGGGCATGGTGCGGCTGGTGGTGGGCACCCTGCTCGACGTGGGCCGGGGCAAGATGACGCCGCGCGAGTTTCAGCAGCTGCTCTGGGCCCAGCGGCGCGTCGACGCCAGCGGGGCGGCGCCGGCGCGGGGCCTGTTCCTGAGCCGGGTGGAGTACGAGGACGGGATTGTGCCGGAGGCTGAATAATTCGGTAAAAGGCAATACTTTAGGAGTAATTTGCAGGAGACTGCCAAGAATGCGGGCGCCGTTTCCGCGCGGCTCGCAGGTCCACTGCTCCTTTCCTTCCGTTTGCCTATGCGCTCAACATTTACCCTGTTGTTGCTTCTGGTGCTTTTCTTCCGGCCGGCCTGGGCCCAGGAAGCAGCGCCCACCGTGGAATTTACAGAGAACAAGGGCCAGTGGGATGCGCGGGCGGCCTACGCGGCGCACGTGGCCACGGGCGCCTGGCTCTTTGTGGAGCCGGACGGTCTTGCCTACGCCCTCACGAGTGGGCTGCCCGACCACGTCCCGGCCAAGTCTGGCCCCGAGCAGGCCTCTTCGCCCAGCGCATTGCTCCGCAGCCACGGCTTGCGGGTAGAGTTTGTGCAGCCGCTGGCAGGCGCTAAGCTGCTGGCCGAAAACCCGGCGGCTGGCCGCCAGCACTACCTGCGCGGCAACGACCCCAGGCGCTGGGCCGCCGATGTGCGCACCTTCCGTCAGCTGCGCTACCGCGAGCTGTGGCCCGGCACCGACTTGGTGCTGCACGAAAGCGCCGCCCACCAGCTGGAATACGACCTGCTGCTGGCACCCGGCGCCGCGCCCGCGCGGGCCCGCCTGCGCTACCGCGGTGCCGAGGCAATGCGCCTCGACGCAGTTACCGGCAACTTGCTGGTGCAAACCTCTGCCGGCCCGCTCACCGAGCTGCGCCCCCGGGCCTGGCAAACCAATGCCGCCGGCCAGCGCCAGCCCGTGGCGTGCACTTTTGAGCTGCGCGGTACCGAGGTCGGCTTCAAGTTGGGGGCCTACGACCGGCGGCGGCTGCTGGTCATCGACCCGGTGGTGCAGTTTGCCAGCTACACGGGCTCGACGGTGGAAAACTGGGGCTTTGCGGCCACTCACGATGCGGCGGGCAGCCTCTACACGGCCGGCGTGGTGTTCGAGCCCGGCTATCCGGTGACGACCGGGGCCTACCAAACGAGTTTTGGCGGCAGCATCGACATTGCCATCATGAAATTCAACACCGCCACCTCGGGGCCGGGGGCCCGGGCTTGGGCGACGCACCTGGGCGGCAACAACCTGGAATTTCCGCACAGCCTGGTGGTGAACGGGCGAGGCGAACTGCTGATGCTGGGCACTACGTCTTCCACCAATTACCCCACCACCGGCAAGGCCGCGGGCACGGCGTTTCGGGGCGGCACCCGCATTGCGCCCTACGGCAGCAGCTCGGCCTTTGTGCTACCCAATGGCTCTGACTTAATTATCAGCCGGTTGAGCGCCGACGGCGGCCGGCTGCGGGCCAGCACGTACCTGGGCGGCACGGGCAATGACGGCCTGCTCGACCCGCAAACGCCGGCGCCCAACCTGCGCTACAACTACGGCGACGCTTTCCGGGGCGACCTGGCCGTGGATGCGCAGGGCAACGTGTTCGTGGCCAGCACCACGGCCTCGGCCGATTTTCCGGGGCTGGCCGCCGGTGCCACGTTTCGCGGGGGCCTCACCGATGGCCTCGTCACCAGCCTCGATTCCAGCCTGAGCCAGGTGCGCTGGACCACGCTGCTGGGCGGCTCGGGCGCCGACGCGGCCTACTCCATGCAGCGCGAAGACAGCGGCGGCCTGCTGGTGGCCGGCGGCACCACCAGCGCCAACTTTGGGGGCACGGCGAATGGCTACCGGCCCAGCTTTGGGGGCGTGGTGGATGGCTTCGTGGCGCGCCTGTCGGGCACCGGAAGCCTCATCCAGAGCACCTACCTGGGCAGTACGGCTCTGGACCAAGCCTACTTCGTGCGGCGCACGGCGGGCGGGCAGGTGTACGTGCTGGGGCAAACGCTTACCAACAACTGGCCGGGCCTGAGCAACGGGGTGTACGGCAACCCACGGGGCCACCAGTTCATTCAGCAGCTGGCGCCCGACCTGCGCACGGCGGGGTTTGCCACGGTGTTTGGCAGCGGCCGGGCCGTGCCCGACATCTCGCCCACGGCGTTTGAGGTGGACTGCTACGGCCGCCTGTTTGTGGCGGGCTGGGGCGGCGGGCTCGACCCCAACAACGGTTCCACCGCGGGCCTCGAAGTGACTTCCAACGCCCTGCAGGCCACCACCGATGGCATGGATTTCTACCTGATGCAGCTTTCCGACGAGGCGCGGGTGTTGGAATACGCCACCTTTTTCGGCACCTCGGCCGACGACCACGTCGACGGCGGACTGTCGCGCTTCGATGCGCAGGGCTCCCTTTACCAGGCCGTGTGCGCGTGCAATCAGGGCACCGGTGCCGGCCTGCCCATTCCGGCCGGCGCGCACACCTACTCGCCCACCAACGGCTCGGCCCATTGCAACAACGCAGCCTTCCGATTTGACCTGACGGCTGGCACCAACCCGGCCGGAACCGACTCCCTCACGGTATGTGCCCGGTCTGGGCCCGTGATGCTGGGCGGTTCGCCGGCGGGCGGCGTCTGGACAGGAACGGGCGTGACGGGCTCGGTGGCAACGGGCTACCGGTTTACGCCCGACACGGCCCGGCTGGGCACGTTCGTGCTGACGTACACGAGTCCGCTTGCGGGCACCTGCGCGGGCACGGGCACGGTCACCAACACCCGGCGCATCACCGTGCTGCCGCAAGCCCTGGCCCGCATGGCAACCCGCGACACCACCATATGCCTGCAGCCGCAGGGCCCGCCGCCGCCCCTGATTCGGCTGGCGGCCACGCCGGCGGGCGGCACTTTTGTGGGCGTGGGCGTGACGAGCACCGCTCCCTTTGCTTTCGACCCCGTGGCAGCGGGGCCTGGCCAGCACCAGGTACGCTACGTGCTGCCGGGCACGGCGTCGGGCGGACGCTGCCCGTCGGTGGCGTCGGTCACGTTCACCGTATTTGGGCTGCGCTACGTCGACCTGGGCCCGCCGGTGGTGCTATGCGCCAACGACCCACCTTACGCCCTAGGCGGGCTGCCGCCTGGCGGCAGCTGGATGGGCGATGGCGTAAGCGTGAACAACCTCGGTGTCTACGTATTCACCCCCAGCCCGGCCCTGATTGGCACGCACCGGCTGGTGTATGTATTCAGCGGCACGCAGTTCTGCGCGCCCATCCGCGACACGCTGTACGTGCGGGTGAAGCCGGTGAGCGGCGCGGTGCAGGTGCCGGCCGACACGGTGCTGTGCACCACGTCAGCCGCCTTTCGGCTGCGCGGCGGCTCGCCCGCGGGCGGCACTTGGAGCGGGCCCGGCGTGACGGGCTCGCTGGCCACGGGTTTCTTTTTCACGCCCAGCCCCACCCTGACCGGTAGCCGCGCGCTGGTGTACACGGGCGCGGTGCTCGATACGGCCAGCTGCCCGGCCCGGGCCACCCGCACCGTGACCCTGCAAGCGGGCGTCGTGCAGTTGAGCATTCCCAACACCACCGTGTGCCCCACGGCCGGGCCACAGGTGCTGAGCGCCTTCCCAGCCGGTGGCATTTGGAGCGGGCCGGGCGTGACGGGCTCGCCGACCAGCGGCTACAGCTTCACACCCAGCGTGGCCCTGGTGGGCCTCCAAACGCTGATTTATGCCACCACTGCCTCTACCAATCCCTCGCTGTGCCCGGCTTCGGGGCGGCTGCAGGTGCAGGTGCTGGCTTTCCCCGCGGCCGTGCTCGATTCGCTGGCGCCGATAAGTTTTTGCGCCGCGGCGCCACCCCACGGCGTGGTGCTCACGGCCCAGCCACCCGGCGGCACGTTTGGCGGCCCCGGCGTGGTGGGCAACCGCTTCAACCCGACGCTGGCCGGGCCGGGGCGCCACGTGCTCACCTACACGCTGCCGTTTCTGACCTGCACCCAAGTAGTCACCACCGTGGCCGAGGTGACGCTACTGGCCCCCATCCGCCTGCCCGCCGACACGGTGCTGTGCCTCGACCCCGCGCCATTTCGACTGCGCGCCACGCCCGCGGGCGGCACCTGGACGGGCCCGAACGTGACGGCAGCCGGCGTCTTCACTCCGCAGCTCACGCCGGGTACCAGCGTGCTCACCTACACCCTGCCCGACGGCTGCGGCACGGCTCCCTACCGCGTCACGGTGCCGGCGCAGCCCACATTTGCGGCGCGGTGGTCGGCAATCGACTGCTCGGGCAATGCCCTGGCGCCGCGCTTGGTGCGCTTTGAAGCTACGGGGCCGGCGGCGGCGCAGGTGCAGTGGGACTTTGGCGACGGCAGCGCCCCGGGCCGCGGCGCAGTGGTGGAGCACATTTATGCGGCCGGCCGCTACCAGCCGCAGGCGTCGCTGGCGGGCGGCACGGGGCCGGGTCCCTGCCCCCGCCAGGTGGCCCTGCCGCTTCTGGAAGTGCAGCCGGCTGTGCTGCCCAACGTCATCACGCCCAATGGCGACGGGCAGAACGACGTGTTTGCGCCTCGCATCGGGGGCTGCCTGGGGCGGCTGCAAATCTTTTCCCGCTGGGGCCAGCCTGTGTTCAACAGTCCTGCCTACCACAACGAGTGGGACGGCGCCGGGCTGCCGGCCGGCATCTATTATTACCTGCTCGGTACTGCCGATGGCAGCAGTCAGCTGAAGGGCTGGGTCGAAATCGTGCGGTAGGCCGGGGTTGGGCGGCATTCGGGAGCACGGCGAAACCGGGGGTAACTCTTTCGGGTTGGCCGCGGTTTACTCCCGACCTTTGCCCCACTTATGGACCCCACCACTTCCGCCACCAAAACCGGCCAGGTCTTCGACTGGGCCGTGCTGCGCCGCCTGCTCGGCTACGTGCGTCCCTACCGGCGCGTGTTCGTTGGCCTCATCGTGCTCACCGTGGCCACGGCCGTGCTGGGCACGCTGCGGCCCTTTCTCATTCAGCGCATGGTCGATGTCAGCATCGAGCAAGGCGACATGAAGGGGCTGAACTTTATGTTTCTGCTGCTGCTGGTGCTGCTGGTGGCCCACGCCGGCGTGAGCTATTTGCAGACTTACTACGGCGGCTGGCTGGGCCAGTACATCGTGCGCGACATCCGCACCGACCTCTACCGCCACCTGCTCAGCCTCAAGCTCAAGTTCTTCGACCAGACGCCCATCGGCGTGCTCGTGACGCGCAACATCTCCGACGTGGAAACCCTGTCCGACGTGTTCAGCGAGGGTCTTGCGGCCATGGTGGGCGACATTCTGCAACTGCTTTTCATCATGGCCTTCATGTTTTGGATAGACTGGCGGCTCACGCTGGTGAGCTTGTCCGTCATTCCGCCGCTGCTGTTCAGCACCTACGTGTTCAAGGAAAAAATCAAGGGCTCGTTTCAGGACGTGCGCACGGCCGTGGCCAAGCTCAACAGCTTCGTGCAGGAACACCTCACGGGCATGAACGTGGTGCAGATTTTCAACAACGAGGAGCGCGAGTACCGCAAGTTTGCCGCCATCAACAAGGAGCACACCGAGGCCAACATTCGCTCGGTGCTCTACTACAGCATTTATTTCCCGGTGGCCGAGGTACTGGGCGCCATCGGCGTGGGCCTGCTGGTGTGGTACGCGGCGCAAGGCCAGATTGAGGGCTCCATCTCGAAGGGCGCGCTCATCGCCTTCATCATGTACAACGCGCTGTTTTTCCGCCCCATCCGTCAGATTGCCGACCGGTTCAATACCCTGCAGCTGGGCCTGGTGAGCACCGAGCGCCTGCTCAAATTGCTCGACAATCAGGAGCTGGTGGCCCCCAGCGGCACCTTCGCCCCCGCCGAGCTGCGGGGCGACGTGGAATTCAAGCACGTCAAATTTGCCTACAACGAGCCCGACTGGGTGCTCAAGGACATCAGCTTCCACGTGAAGCCCGGCCAGACCATTGCCTTCGTGGGCGCCACCGGCGCGGGCAAAACCAGCATCATCAACCTGCTGAGCCGTTTCTACGACATTCAGGAAGGCAGCATCTGCATCGACGGCCGCGACCTGCGCGAGTACGACCTCAGCCTGCTACGCCGCCAAATCGGCGTGGTGCTGCAAGATGTGTTCTTGTTCGCCGGCAGCATCCGCGACAACATCACGCTGGGCAACAAAACCATCACCGATGCGCAAATCTGGGAAGCGGCCGACCTCGTGGGCGCCCGCCGCTTCATCGAGCGCCTGCCCGAAGGGCTCGGCTACCCCGTAATGGAGCGCGGCGCTACGCTCTCGGTGGGCCAGCGCCAGCTCATCAGCTTTGTGCGGGCCATGGTGTACCAGCCGCACATCATCGTGCTCGACGAAGCCACGTCGTCGGTCGATTCCGAGACCGAAGAGCTCATTCAGCAGGCCATCGAAAAGCTGATGCAGGGCCGCACTTCGCTCGTCATTGCCCACCGCCTGAGCACCATCCAGAAAGCCGACAAAATCATCGTGCTCGACAAGGGCGAAATCAAGGAAACCGGCACCCACGAGGAATTGCTGCGCCTGGAGGGCGGCTACTACGCCCAACTCTACCGCATGCAATACGTGGTCAACGGCTAATGCTTACTCCCCAGAAATGACCCGCTACCTCTTTTTGGCCATCATCCTGCTCACCGTTGGCGCGGCCGGCGTGTACGTGTACCTGGGCGGCGCCCGCTCGCCCAAAGTTGCCCTCGAAACCACGACCGCGCCGCTGTACCTGGCCGGCCAGCCCTACCACGGCGTGGTGACGGGCGACGCCTTTGGCCGCCTTTTCCGCCGGGCCAAAGACGCCCAGACGCGCCTGCACGGCGACTTGGCCAACCTGTACCTCAACGACCCCGAGACGGCCCGCGACACCATCCGGGCCTTCATTGGGCTGGCCCTGGCCGACACCACCCAGCCGTTGCCCGCCGGCTTTCGCTACCGCGTGGTGCCCGCCGGGCAGCGCGTGGTGGCCGCGCGCCTGCAGGGCGTGAGCTACCTGCTGGCCCCCAACAAGCTCTACCCCGCGGCCCTCGAAGCCGTGAAAACCCAGAAGCTCACCCAGCGCGGCGACTTCTACCTGGAACGCTTCGGGGCCGATGATGCCTCTGAGGTGTGGGTGGGCGTGAAGTAATGGGCAGCCTCGTTTATTGACCACACCGAGGTTTTTAGCTAACAAAAAAGCCCCTGACCGAACATGGTCAGGGGCCCTCGCTTGCAGAAGTAGCATCACTTCTGACATGGCCTAACGGCCGAGGTAGTACGTGCCGCCAAACTGCAGTTGGTTGAGGCCAAAGTTGGCGCCGAAGGTGCTGAGGGTGCTTTCGTAGCTCGACGGCTTGGTAACGTTGCTATTAGGGTATTCGGGCTGGTCGAAGCTGAGGTGCGAGAAGCCAAGCGAGCCAATGGACGCGCTGATGCCCAGCTTCGGAATGGGAAAGAACACGATGCCGGGGGTCAGGTCCGCATAATAGCCGTTGCCCACGTAGCTCACGGCCACCGGAGCGCCGCTGCCACCGTTGTCGTAGGTGTTGTTCTTGGTATGCTGGTAGCCGGCGCCCAGCGTGCCCACCAGGCCAAACTGCTCGCCAAACATCTTATAGTATTGGCCGAAAGCTCCCACCCGCGTGTTGGTATTTGGCGACAAGTCGGGCAAGTTGATGGGCTGCGGCGACGTCGAAGAAGTGTTTTTGTAGATGGTGCTGGCCGCGATATAGGCCACGCTCAGTCCCACGGCCAGGTTGTCAGCCACGAAGTAGCCGCCCGACAGCGCCAGATTAAACTGGCTGGTTGTGCTTTCGCTGGAGTAAGTATAGTTACCGCCACCGCTCCGCTGGTTGTAGGTCGCACTCTGCTTGTTGGCAGTCCGGCTGTAGCCAATGTTGCCGCCCAAAGACACGGTACCGGCCGCAATACTTTGCCCCTGTGCCGCTTGCACGCTGGCGAGCGCCAACGCGAGAAGTCCAATTTTTTTCATGTGAAAAAGGTAGAAAACTGGTGAAGCCGTAAAGGTAGCGGTGCTTCTTTCTCAGTAGCCGGGCCATAGCGCACCCTCCGTATTAAGACGGAGACGCCCGTACGTATCGCTCGAACTAGTACTGAAATCCAAGGCCTTATTCCGCCAAACAGAAACCCTGCCCTCCCCAGGCAGTACAGCCAGCAGGCCTTGCGACGCTTTGAATAAGAGACTAATCTCCAGGCAAAGCCAGCAATTCACATCCTTTCCACACTTAACCCTTTTCGCTATGTTAGCAATGGATTTCAGAGGCCCCAAAAGGGTCCGCGCCGTTCAAAAGCCCATGCCCACCATCTTGCATCCCGAGGATGCCATTGTGAAGGTGCTGCGCACGTGCATCTGCGGGTCCGACCTGCACCTCTACAACGGCAACGTCCCTGACACCCGCGTCGGCATGACGTTTGGGCACGAATTCGTGGGCGAAATCGTGGAAGTTGGTTCCGAAGTAACCAATGTGAAAGTGGGCGACCGGGTGCTGGTGCCGTTCAACATTGCCTGCGGGCGCTGCATTTTCTGCAAGCAGGGCATGTTCGGCAACTGCCACGAATCCAATTCCGAGGCCACGGCCGTGGGCGGCTTCCTGGGCTATGCGCACACCGGGGGCGGCCACAACGGTGGCCAGGCCGAGTACGCGCGGGTGCCCTACGCCAATTTCGGCCCCACGGTCATTCCGGCGGGCATGAGCCTCGACGATGCCGTGCTGCTCACCGACATCACCCCGACCGGCTACCAGGCCGCCGAAATGGCCGGCATTCAGCCCGGCGACACGGTGGTCGTGTTTGGCGCGGGCCCGGTGGGCATCATGGCAGCGCGCTGCTGCTGGCTGTTTGGCGCGGGCCGCGTCATCATCCTCGACAAAGAAGACTACCGGCTGGAATTTGCCCAGAATTTCGCCAAGTGCGAAGCCTACAACTTCGAAACCGACATGGAAGACCCGGTCATGTTCCTCAAGAAGCAAACCGACTGGATTGGCCCCGACGCCTGCATCGACGCCGTGGGGGCCGAAGCCGCCGGCAATACCATGCAAACCATCACCGGGCGCAAACTGCTGCTGCAGGCCGGTTCGGCCACGGCGCTGCACTGGGCCATCAACTCGGTGCGCAAGGGCGGCGTCATCTCCATCGTGGGGGTATATGGCCCCACCGACAACCTTGTGCCCATCGGCAACGTGCTGAATAAAGGCCTCACCATCCGGGCCAACCAGGCCTCGGTAAAGCGCCACCTGCCCCGCCTGATTGACCACGTCATGAACGGCATCCTCAAGCCCAGCGAGCTGATTACGCACCGCATCCCGTTGGAAGACGTGGCCGACGGCTACCGCATTTTCTCGGCCAAGCTCGACAACTGCATCAAGCCGGTCCTCATTCCCCCCACTGCTAACGCCTAATGCCGCCCATCATGAAAAAGACCGCAGAAGACTTCGCCCACATCCCCGGCTGGGGCATCGACGCCGACCCCGAAAACGAACCCACCTACCCCAACCGCCACCGGACCGGCGAGGAGCACGACGGCCGCTCCTGGGTGCGGCCCACCCAACAGGTGCTCGACCGAGAGGTGCTGCACTCCATTGAGCGGCCCGACTACACGGCCGTGGTGGGCAACTCGGTGCCGCCCTCCGGCCTGAGCGGCATGATTCGTCGCTTCGCCTTCAAGTACAGCGAAAACCAGTACCTGCACTGGCTGCCCCTGCTCATGGCCGATAAGGTGAACGTGGTGGAAGGCATCATCGACGACCTGGCCCACGGCACGCTGCCCAACATTTGGGCCGAGAAGGGCTATCCCGCCGAGTGGAAGCACGACAAAAAGGGGATGATTGTGAAGCTGGCCACCTTCGCCGCCGTGGTGGGCGGCGGCGTCTTCCTGCTCACCCGCAACGGCGACAAGCCGCGCCGGCGCGGGATTGGCCGCCGCTACGGCTCGACCAGCCGATATAAAGGCTAGCACGGGTCGGCTCGCGCCCAAAAGCCAAAAGGCCCGCCGAACGTCTGTTCAGCGGGCCTTTTCAGTTTGTTTTCGAGTCGGGGTGGCAGGATTCGAACCTACGGCCTCGTCGTCCCGAACGACGCGCGCTACCGGGCTGCGCTACACCCCGAAAGCAGGCCGATGGGGCGGCCTGTTTTCTGTTTTCCAATTTGCGGCCGAAAAAAGCCCCCGAACCCGAAAGTTCGGAGGCTGTTTGAGCGGCTGCTCTTCCGTCGGAGTGGCAGGATTCGAACCTACGACCTCCAGCACCCCATGCTGGCGCGATACCAGGCTACGCTACACCCCGATTGGTAATTGGAGCGACAAAGGTAAGGCAATTTTTGAGAGTGGTGCAAGCCGAACGCAAATAAAGTTTCGTAAATCCTGCATCGGCCGCCGCGGCCACGCCCCGGCAAAAACGGCTTCCTGCTAAAGCGGCCCCAGAATTGCTTAGCTTTACCGTAGCCGTTTTACTCCATCCTGCTCTTATCCTACTTATGAAAAAGTTATTACTATTTGTGCTCGCCAGCACGCTGGGTTTCGGGGCTGCCCGCGCGCAAGCCCCGGCTGCTGCCTCCGCCTCCGCCGCCAAAGAAGAAGCCATTTTACCCAACGGCGCCGTGGCGGCGCCCGTCGCCGCGGCTGCTCCGGCGGCCACGCCCGCGCCGGGCCTCATTGCCCCCGCTCCCGAGACCCCTGCCGCCAACCCAAACGCCATCAAGGTGAAGGCAGAGTCGGCGGCCGGCAAGCTCACCGTCAAAACCGACAACCCCGGCCCCACCCGCGTGGAAGTGACCGACGCCGGCGGCCGCCCCGTCATCACCCACACGATGATGAACGGTCAGATTCCGGCCGTGCTCAACGTGAGCCAGCTACCGGCCGGCTCCTACATCGTGCACTGCACGGCCTACGAAAAAACCGGCATGCGCCGCGTCATGATAGGCCAGTAGCGGCTGTGCCCGGTGCTTAGCCTAATGGCTGCAGCAGGTCCCACTTGTTGCCGTAGAGGTCTTTAAACACGGCCACGTGCCCGTACACTTCGCTGCGCGGGGTTTCCAGAAAATGGAGGCCCCGCGCTTGCATGATGGGGTAGTCGCGCCAGAAGTCGTCGGTGTGCAGAAAGAGCCACACCCGGCCAGCCCCTTGCTGGCCCACGGCCCTCTTTTCGGCTTCGGTTTTGGCCTCGGCCAACAGCAGACCACAACCGCCCGTACCGGGTGGCGCCACCACCACCCAGCGCTTGCCCTCGCCCATGTCCAGGTCAGATTCCAGCCTAAAACCCAGCACCTGCGTGTAGAAGGCAATGGCTTCGTCGTAGTTGCGGACGAGGAGGGTGACGTGAGCGAGGCGTTGGTTCATGAGGATGGTAGCCTGGACTTTGCGAGTCCGGGCATTGATGGGAATTTATTGGGCCGCGCGGGTGGGCGCGGGCTCGCAGAGTCCACGCCGCTTTACGCTTCCTCGGTTTGCAGCTGCCGTTCGTAGAGGGCGCGGTAAAGGCCGTCGGTTTCGGCCATTAGGGCGTCGTGGGTGCCGTGCTGCACAATGAGGCCGTCATCGAGCACCAGGATTTCGTCGGCCAGCTTCACCGAACTCACGCGGTGCGAGATGATGAGGCTGGTGCGCGCCGCCATGATGCGCTGCAGGCTGCCCAAGATGGCATTTTCGGTCTTGGTGTCCACGGCCGACAGCGAGTCGTCCAGAATCAGGATTTTGGGCTCTTTCACGAGGGCCCGGGCCATGCTCACGCGCTGCTTCTGCCCGCCCGAAAGCGTGATGCCCCGCTCGCCCACTTTGGTGTCAAATCCTTCGGGGAAAGCCAGGATGTTCTCATACACGTCTGCGTCCTTGGCCGCTTGTAGCATGCGGGCCTCGTCGGGCTCGTCGAGGCCGAAGTTGATGTTGTTGCGAATGGTGTCCGAGAACAGGAATACGTCCTGCGGCACGTAGCCAATCTGGCCGCGCAGGGCGCGCAGCGAGTAGTCGCGCACGTCCACGCCGTCCACTTTGATGTCGCCGGCCGACACGTCGTATAAGCGGCAGAGCAGGGCGGCCACCGTGCTTTTGCCCGAGCCCGTGTTGCCGATGACGGCCAGCGTCTGGCCCGGCTTCACGCGGAAGCTCACGTTTTTCAGGGCCTGAATGCCGGTGTCGGGGTAGGTGAACGACACGTTCTCGAACACAATGTCGCCGGCCAGCTCGCGCTCCACGTTCTGACGCGACACGATGTCGGTTTTCTGGTCCAGAAACTCGTTGATGCGGGCCTGCGAGGCCTCGGCGCGCTGCACCAGCGACGACGTCCAGCCCAGCGCCGTCACCGGCCACGTCAGCAGGTTCACGTAAATCAGGAACTCGGCAATGGTGCCCGTGGTGATGGTGCCCCGGATGACTTCCTGCCCGCCCACCCACACGGTGATGAGCGTGCTCAGGCCGATGAGGAACAGAATGAGCGGGAAAAACAGCGAGTTGACGAAGTTCAGGCTTAGCGACTTCTCCTTGTATTCGTTGCTGGCGTTGACGAACTGCTCGTGCGAGTCGGCTTCGCGCACGAAGGACTTCAGCACCCGAATGCCCGAGAAGGCTTCCTGCACGAAGGTTGTCATGCCGGACAGGGCCTTCTGAATCTCGTCGGACTTGCGCTCAATCAGATTATTAACGTAGAAAATACTGACCGACAGAATGGGCAGCGGCAGCAGCGTGTAGAGCGTCAGCTTCACGTTCACCATGAGCATGAGCGGCACGATGAGCAGGAACAGCAGCACCAGCTGCAGGAAGTACATGATGGCCGGCCCGAGGTACATGCGCACGCGGCTCACGTCTTCCGAAATGCGCGACATCAAGTCGCCGGTGCTGTGGCGGCGGTAGAAGCTGAGCGGCAGCGACTGGTAGTGCTGGTAAATCTGGTTCTTCTGGTCGTTTTCGATGTGCCGCGACATGACGATGAGCGTCTGGCGCATGAAGAACAGAAAGATGCCGCGCCCCAGCGCCAGCGCAATGATGAGCACGCCGTAGAACAGCACGTTGCGCCCAAACAGTTGGTAGACGCCGCTCTGGGCCTGCGTACCGGCGTAGAGGTGGTAGAGGTCGATGCCCTCGTTCACCAAATCGAAAGCGTAGCGCACCAGCTGGGCCGGAAAAATGGCCAACAGCGTGCTCAGCGCCACGAATAACACCCCGGCGAGGAAATGCCATTTGTAGCGGTAAATGAAGGGGTTAACGGCGGATAATGCGCGCACGGGCTGGGTGGGAAAGCGGCCGGTTTGGGAAAATAGGGGTACTTTTGCGGCCTGAAAGAGAAATCAGAACGTCATGCAGAGCGCCGCGAAGCATCTTGCTTGCCGCAGTAATCCATCCGTAATACGATTGAATTACTATTCCGAGCGAGATGCTTGGCGGCGCTCTGCATGACGTTCCGGTTTTTCCGTATGAGACCCAACAAAGTTACGCCGCACTGTTCCCAACCCATCCCACAATTCCCACCAACCCATTTCACTCATCCCCATGATTGAAGCCCAAACCCTGGCCCCCGAGGCCATTTTCGGCCAAATTGCCGAGCACCAACACGAGCAGGTCGTGTTTTGCCACGACCACGAGACGGGCCTCAAGGCCATTATCGGCATCCACAACACCGTGCTGGGCCCGGCCCTGGGCGGCACCCGCATGTGGCACTACGCCTCCGACATGGAAGCCCTGAACGACGTGCTGCGCCTTTCGCGGGGCATGACCTACAAGGCCGCCATCTCGGGCCTGAACCTGGGCGGCGGCAAGGCCGTCATCATCGGCGACGCCAAAACGCTGAAGACCGAGGCGCTCCTGCGCAAGTTCGGCCGCTTCGTGAAGAACCTGAACGGCAAGTACATCACGGCCGAGGACGTGAACATGACCACCAAGGACATGGAGTACATCCGGATGGAAACCACCCACGTGGCGGGCCTGCCCGAAAGCATGGGCGGCTCCGGCGACCCCTCGCCCGTGACGGCCTTCGGCACCTACATGGGCATGAAAGCCGCCGCCAAAAAGGCGTTTGGCTCCGAGAGCCTGGCCGGCAAGCGCATCGGCGTGCAGGGCGTGGGCCACGTGGGCACCTACCTGCTGGAGCACCTGCAGAAGGAGGGCGCCAAGCTCATCGTGACCGACTACTACGAAGACCGCGCCCTGGAAGCCGCCGCTCGTTTCGGCGCCACCGCCGTGGGCCTGGACGACATCTACGACCAGGACATGGACATTTACTCGCCTTGCGCGCTGGGCGCCACGCTCAACGACGAGACCATTCCGCGCCTGAAGTGCCAGGTAGTGGCCGGCTGCGCCAACAACCAGCTCAAAGTAGAAAACCAGCACGGCCCCGACCTCGTGCGCCGCGGCATTGTGTACGCCCCCGACTTCCTCATCAACGCCGGCGGCCTCATCAACGTGTACTCTGAAGTGGTGGGCACCAGCCGCCAGGGCGCCCTCACCCAAACCGAAAAAATTTACGACTTCACCCTCCAGGTTTTGGCGAAAGCCGAAGAAGAGCATTCGCACCCGCAGGCCGCCGCCATCAAGCAGGCCAAGGAGCGCATTGCCAGCGTGGGCAAGGTGAAGTCTACCTACTAGTTGTTAGTTGCTGGTTGTCAGTTGTTAGTTAAGCACAACAGTTGACAACCAGCAACTAACAACTGACAACCAGCAACTAACAACTAACAAAATGCTCAACCGCCGCCTCCTCCGTATCAAAGTCATGCAGTCGCTCTACTCCTACCACCAGGCGGTGGGAGCGGACTTAATGCTGGCTCAGGACCGCATTGCGGCTGCTTTCGAGCCCGACCTGACGGCCAAAGAGGCCCCCGACCGCCGCAAGCTGGAAGGCCAGCGCAAGCTGGGCGAAGCCCAGTTGCGCGAGTGGTACCGCACCGGCGTGACGCCCGAAAAGACGGACGACAAAGCCGTGGACAAGGCCGTGACCGACGCCATCAACTCTTTCCAGAACCAGGTGAAGAAGGACGCCGAGCTGTACGCCGGCCAGCTGCTGGTGGGCGCCGAAAGCATTCACGACCAGTACCTGCACTTGCTCAACCTGCCCGCCGCCCTGCTCGGCGTGATTGAGGAAGAGCAGAGCCGCGAGGAGCGCCGCCGCCTCGGCCCGCGCGAAGACGCCCTGGACGCCAACCGCCTGCACCAGAACAAGGCCATTGCCAAGCTCATGGCCAACGAGCAGCTGCAGGCCACCACCATCCGGCGCAAGCTGCAGTGGGACGGCGCCGAAGAAACGGAGGCCCTGCGCACCGCCTGGGAGGAGATGAAAGCCGATGAAACCGTGCGGACCTACCTGGCCGGCAAGGACGTGGACCAGCCCGAGATGGACTACGACACGGACATGGAAATCCTGCGGCATCTCTACAAAGACTTTGTGTTCAAGGGCGAAGCCCTGCCGCGCCAGCTCGAAGCGGCCGACCTGAACTGGGAAGAAAACCGCCCCATCGTGCGCAACTTGGTGCTGAAGACGCTGAAAATGCTGCCCTACGGCGCCGACGAAAAGCAGGAACTGATGAACCTCTCGGCCAACTGGGCCGACGACCGCGAGTTTGCCGAAACGCTCTACAAGCAGACGCTCATCGAGGACGACAAGATGGAGAAGCTCATTGCCGGCTCGGTGCAGAACTGGGACGTGGAGCGCGTGGCCCTGCTCGACAAAATTATCCTGAAAATGGCCCTCACCGAGATGCAGCTCTTCCGCGGCATTCCGGTGAAAGTCACCATCAACGAGTACATCGAAATCAGCAAGCTCTACAGCACGCCCAAGAGCAAGCAGTTTGTGAACGGCATTCTGGACAAGCTGGCGACGGATTTGGCCGCCAGCGGCGACATTCGCAAGTCGGGCCGCGGCCTGCTCGACAACCAGTAGCGCCGGGCGCCGAAGCCCGGCCCCTTGTTCTACATTTGTACCCACGGCCGGGTTTCTGCGTACTCAGCCCGAACTCTTTTCCCACCTCCCAATCATCCCGACGACCATGGCCAGCAAAACCACCACCGGCATCTTGTGCTTCGCGGGCGGCGCCCTCACCGGCGCGGCCCTTGGCTTGCTCTACGCCCCCGAACCCGGCAGCGAAACCCGCTCCTGGCTCAGCTACCAGCTCGAAAAATACCGCTCCGTGCTCGCCGACCTCACCGACAGCCTGGTGACCAGCCGCGAAGGCGTGGGCCAGTCTTCGGCCAAAAGCGAAGGCCAGCGCGTGATTTCCGACGCCAAATCCAAAGCCGAACAGCTGCTGGGCGACGTCGACCAGCTCATCAACCAAATCAACTCCCGCAAGGGCGCCTAATTCAATGGGTGACTGAGCGAATGGGTGAATGGGTGAATGATGCGGAACCAAGCCATCACACCCGTTCACCCATTCACTCATTTACCCGTTCACCCATTACCAGAAGAAGATGCACGTAGTAACCCTTATTCCCGGCGACGGCATAGGCCCCGAAATCACGAAAGCCGTAACCGATATTTTTGCCGCGGCGCAGGTGCCCGTGCAGTGGGAAGAGCAGAACGCCGGCCAAACCACCTTCGACCAGTCGGGCGAGCTGATTCCCAACGCCCTGCTTAAGTCGCTCGAAAAGAATAAGGTGGCCCTCAAAGGCCCCATCACCACGCCGGTGGGCAAAGGCTTCCGCAGCATCAACGTGACGCTGCGCCAGAAGTACGACCTCTACCAGAACGTGCGCCCCAGCAAAACCACACCCGGCATCAAAACCCGCTACGAGGGCATCGACTTGGTGCTGTTTCGCGAAAACACCGAAGGCCTGTACTCGGGCCTGGAGATGTGGGACGAGCGCCTGGGCATTGCCGACGCGGTGGCCCGCGTCACGGTGGAGGGCTCGCGCAAAATCTGCCGCGCCGCCTTTGCCTACGCCGCCAAGCACGGCCGCAAAAAGGTGACGCTGGCCCACAAGGCCAACATCATCAAGATGGCCGGCACGCTGATGATAAACGCGTGCAAAGAAGCCAGCCTGGAGTTTCCGGAGATTGTGTTCGAAGACAAAATCATCGACAACATGTGCATGCAGCTGGTGGGCAAGCCCGAACAGTTCGACGTGATTGTGACCACCAACCTGTTTGGCGACTTGCTGTCGGACCTCTGCGCCGGCCTGGTGGGCGGCCTGGGCGTGGTGGCCGGGGCCAACATCGGCGACAACATGGCCATTTTTGAGGCCGTGCACGGCTCGGCTCCCGACATCGCGGGCCAGGGCAAAGCCAACCCCACCGCACTACTTCGCTCGGCCCTGATGATGCTGCACCACCTCGGCGAGCACGCCAAAGCCGACCAGATTGAAAAGGCCCTCGAAGCCACCCTGCTGCACCCGGAACAATGCACCGGCGACCTCGGCGGCCGGGCTAGCACCAGCGAGTTTGCCCAGCACATCATCGAGAAGCTGTAGCTCATCGCGTTGCTGCCTACCAATCGTTTGGCCTCCTGAGCCTGCGAAGGCCCTTCTCACGCTGAACCGTTTGTTCGGCGGAGAGAAAGCCCTGCGGGCTTGGGCTGACAACCAGATACATACCCCACTCATGAAATACCAGATTTTCCTGGCTGCTGCTCTGCTGCTCGGCGCCTGCAACCGCGACAAGAACGAGGTGGGCACCGAAGGCATGAACGCCGCCGCCACCGAAGCTTCCGACGCGGCCGCCAACCCCACCGTGGACAACCCCAACGTGGTGAGCGAAAACGAAGCGCCCAACCCCAACGCCCCGGTGATGAAATTCACCGAGTCCGAATTTGACTTCGGCGACATCAAGCCCGACACGAAGGTGCACCACACCTTCGCCTTCACCAACACCGGCAAGTCGCCGCTGCTGATTGAGGACGCCACCGCTTCGTGCGGCTGCACCACGCCCAGCTGGACCAAGGAGCCCGTGGCCCCCGGCGCCCAGGGCACCCTGGAAGTGCAGTTTGACAGCCGCGGCAAGCAAGGCATCATCAGCAAGCAGGTGGCGGTGCGGGCCAATACCCAGCCCACCATCACCACCATCCTCATCAAAGGCAACGTGCTGACGGCCGATGCCAAGAAGCCCCTCTAAATCACCTCTTTCACGCTTACCGCCATGTTGTTGACGTTATTTTTACAGGCCGCCGGAGGAATGGATTTGACCCAGTTGATTTTCCCCGTTGCCATTGGCCTGGTGGTGTTTTTCTTCCTGATTC
The DNA here is from genome assembly GCF_014699055.1 of Hymenobacter armeniacus. Classification (GTDB taxonomy): domain Bacteria; phylum Bacteroidota; class Bacteroidia; order Cytophagales; family Hymenobacteraceae; genus Hymenobacter; species Hymenobacter armeniacus. The sequence continues at coordinate 281,225 of NZ_JACXAC010000005.1, read as the reverse complement.
GGCCCCAGCAAAAGCGCGCAGCCGAAGCCAAGTCCTTCCGGCAGGCGCTCACCAAGGGCACGCGCATCGTGACCATCGGCGGCCTGCACGGGCTGGTGGTCGACCTGACCGAAGACACCGTGGTGGTGGAAGTGGACCGCGGCACCAAGCTGCGCTTCGACCGCTCGGCCATTGCCCGTGAAGTGGGCAGCAAAACGAGCCCCAGCGCCGACGCCCCCGCCGCCAGCTAGCCATGGACGGGCCGCTGAACCGGGCGGGCCGGCTGGTGCGCTGGTTCGTGCGGCCCTTTGCGGGCCAGGAACCCAGTTTTTACCGGGCCGTGACGGCGTGCCTGCTGGCCGCCGGCCTGTTCTGGCAAATGAACGCCCTGAACAAGACTTACACCACGCGCGTGAGCTGCCCCTTGGCCTGGCACTACGACTCGGCCCGCTACGTGCCCCTGCGGCCACTGCCCACGGCGTTGCCAGTCACCGTCACGGGCCAGGGCTGGCGGCTATTGCGCGCCAACATGGGCTGGGGCACCCACCCCGCCGACCTGCGCCCCGTGCCCCTGCCGGGCACGCGCTACCTGCCCCCCGCCGCCTGGCGCCGCGGTCTCCAAAATGCGCTTGAGGGCGTGCAGATAAACGAGTGGGCCGGCGACACCCTCCGGCTGACCTTCGACCGCTACGCCACGCGGCGCCTGCCCCTGGCACTGGCGCCCGATTCGGGGCAGACTCGGGCGGCGCGCTTCACGCCCGCCACCGTTAGCTTTCGCGGGCCAGCCTCGCTGGTTAACTCGTTGCCCAGCCCCTACCCCGTGGCACTGCCCAAGGGCGCCGGCGCGTCCGACAATGTCGAAGTAGAGTTGCGTGCCCCGTCGCAGGTGCGGCCGTCCGTTTCCACGGTGCGCGTGAGCCGCCTTGCCAACACAGCGCCGGCCGCGCCCGGGCGTCGTCGCGCCATCAACCACTTCAGTCGTTAACCATGCTGCGCATTGGCATCACCGGCGGCATTGGCTCGGGCAAGAGCATTGCCAGCCGCTTGTTTCAGGCCCTGGGCGTGCCCACCTACGACGCCGACTCCCGCGCCCGCTGGCTGATGGAAAACGGGGCCGAGCTGCGCCGTGAGCTCACCGCAGCCTTTGGCCCCGACACCTACGACGCCGCCGGCCGGCTCAACCGGCCGCTGCTGGCCAGCACGGTGTTCAACAATCCCGCGCTGCTGGCGCAGCTCAACGCGCTGGTGCACCCGCAGGTAGGCCTCGATTTTGAAGCCTGGGCTCGGGCGCAGGAGGCCGCGGGCCACCCCTACGTGCTCAAGGAAGCCGCCCTGCTCTTCGAAGCAGGCTCGTACCAACAGCTCGACCGCATCATTACGGTGTATGCGCCGCTGCCGGTGCGCGAGGCGCGGGTGCTGCGCCGCGACCCGCACCGCTCCCTGGCCGACGTGCGGGCCATCATGGCCAAACAGCTCAGCGAGGAGGAGAAGATGCAACGCGCCGACTACGTGCTGACCAACGACGACGCGCAGCCGCTGCTGCCGCAGGTGCTGGCCTTGCACGCTGCGTTCAGCGCGCCGCAGGGCGCATAAAAAAGGCTGCCTCTTGCGAAACAGCCTCCTTCAACTAAAGCTAGCTAGCTCAGGCTACAACCGGCCCGAATAATCTTCCAGGGTATCAATTACTTTCAGCAGCTGCGGCACTGCCAGCGAGTAATAAATCTTGGTGCCCACTTTGCTCGACTTCAGCACGCCCCGGTCTTTGAGGGTGATGAGGTGTTGCGAAGCAATGGCCTGGGGAAGGTCGAGGGCCTGGTAGATATCGGTAACGGACATTTGGCTGTCCTTGCCTTTGGTTTTGCCCAGCAGGTCAACAATGGCCAAACGTTTGGGATGCGAGAGAACCTTGAGCATAGCCGCGGCACGGTCCAACTGTTGCGCTTCAACACGCGAATGCAATGGTTTCATGAAGTCGATAAAAAGTGAAAGGAAAATGGAAGCGTAGAATAAGTGCAATACAGCGGTACTACTCAGGTAGTTCCTAAAGACTATGCAAAATAGGAAGAAATAGATTTATTTTTCCTTCCTATACTGCAGTATTTGAAGATTTTTATTTTCAAATGGGTAACATCCTATTTGAAAGCCCGGCACCGGGCCGCCGCGTACCTTTGCGGCCCTGTTTGTAAAGACGCTTTTTTGTATTCAACCGATGCTTGACCTGCTCACAAAATTTGAAAACAAGCGCCCCGAAATCGTATTCGAGTGGCAAGACGCTGAAACCGAAGCCGAAGGCTGGGTGGTCATCAACTCCCTGCGCGGGGGCGCGGCCGGGGGCGGCACGCGCATGCGCAAAGGCCTCGACAAGCGCGAGGTAGAAAGCCTGGCAAAAACGATGGAGGTCAAGTTCACGGTGTCGGGGCCGGCAATCGGCGGGGCGAAATCGGGCATCAACTTCGACCCGCAGGACCCGCGCAAGCGCGGGGTGTTGGAAAGGTGGTACCGCGCCGTCATTCCGCTATTGAAAAACTACTACGGCACCGGTGGTGACCTTAACGTAGATGAGATACATGAGGTTATACCGATAACTGAAGAATACGGACTGTGGCACCCGCAGGAAGGTGTGGTGAACGGCCATTACCGCGCCACCGAACCCCAAAAAATCCAGAAGCTGGGCCAGCTGCGCCAGGGCGTGGTGAAAGTGGTGGAAGACGCCACCTTCTCACCCGACTTGGCCCGCAAATACACCGTGGCCGACCTCATCACCGGCTACGGCGTGGCCGAGGCCGTGCGCCATTACTACCGCCTCTGGCCCGGCACAGAGCTGCGCGGGCAGCGCGCCATCATCCAGGGCTGGGGCAACGTGGGCGCGGCGGCGGCCTATTACCTGGCCGGCCAGGGCGTGCGCATTGTGGGCATCATCGACCGGGCCGGCGGCCTGCTGAGCACCGACGGCCTGGGCCTGGAAGAAATCCGCGCCCTGCTGCTGGCCCGCAAAGGCAATGCCCTGACGGCCGAGCACCTGCTCTCGTTTGCCGAAATCAACGAGCGGGTGTGGTCGGTGGGGGCCGATATTTTCATTCCGGCCGCGTCGTCGCGCCTCGTCACGCAGGCGCAGGTGGAGCAGCTGCTGGCCGGTGGCCTCAAGGTGATAAGCTGCGGCGCCAACGTGCCCTTCGCCGACCCGGAAATTTTCTTCGGGCCCACCGGCGTGTTTGCCGACGAGCGCGCGGCCGTCATCCCCGATTTCATTGCCAACTGCGGCATGGCCCGCGTGTTTGCCTACCTCATGGAAACCGGCGCCGAAATCACCGACCAAGCCATTTTTGCCGACACTTCGCGCATCATCGGGGCCGCGCTGGAGCGCACGCATCAGGAAAATTCGCAGGCCACCGGCATCGCGCAGCGCTCGTTCGAGATGGCGCTGCGGCAGCTGGTGTGAGGCGATAGCCAGAAGAGCGACAACGGGTTAAGCTGAGCTTGCTGGGGCCCTGGCACAAGCGCTGCAATCGATTGTAGCGCGCCAGCGGCCGTGGCAAGCTCGGCATACTGCTCTTCTTCAAGCCCTAAAACGTGGGCAAGCGTGATTGTTTGCTAACAAATCAATATCTTTGACGCCCTACTTTTGAGTCGCCCCGGTTCGGGGCGATTTTGTTTTTGGTAGGTATTTCCACTTGCAATTATGTCTACACTGAAAAAACCCAAGACCAGCAAAACCAAAGCGGCCGACGAAATGCTGAACGCCGGCAGCGGCAAAACCATCAAGCAGCCCAACGTCAACGACGACAAGCTGACCTCCATCACGGAGATGCGCCAGAGCGCGCACGGCGAAACCACCATGGCCCTGGAGGACGAGCAGCGCCTGCGCAAAGCCTTCGTGGACAAGGACTGGAACGAAATCAAAATCGCCGACAGCTGGCAGATTTTCAAGGTGATGGCCGAGTTTGTGGAGGGCTTCGAGAAGATGTCCAAAATCGGTCCCTGCGTGAGCATCTTCGGCTCGGCGCGCACCAAGCCCGACAATCCTTACTACAAGCAGGCCGAGGAAATTGCGGCCAAGCTGGTGCGCCACGGCTACGGCGTCATCACGGGCGGCGGCCCCGGCATCATGGAGGCCGGCAACAAGGGCGCCCGCTCCGAGGGCGGCAAGTCGGTGGGCCTCAACATTGAGCTGCCCTTCGAGCAAACCCACAACATCTACATCGACCAGGACAAGTGCATCGACTTCGATTACTTCTTCGTGCGCAAGGTGATGTTTGTGAAATACGCGCAGGCCTTCGTGGGCATGCCCGGCGGCTTCGGCACGCTCGACGAGCTGTTTGAAGCCATGACGCTGATTCAGACCAAGAAAATCAGCCGCTTCCCCATCGTGCTGGTGGGCTCGGCGTACTGGAACGGCCTGTTTCAGTGGGTGAAAGACGTGATGCTGCACGAAGAGCACAACATCTCGCCCGAGGACCTAAACCTGGTGCAGATTGTGGACGACGCCAGCGAAGCCGTGAAAATCATCGACGACTTCTACCACAAGTACCTGCTGTCGCCGAACTTCTAAACCGGTCCGGCAAGCCCGTGGTTATGCAAAGCCGCTTCTTCGGAAGCGGCTTTTTTGTGGGTAGCTTTCGCCTGCCGTTGCCATTTTTTTATGCCCGCTCCTACCGCCGCCACTTTCGATTATGATTACCTCATTGTGGGCGGCGGGGCGGCCGGCCTCAGCTTGGCCTATCACATTGCGCAGGAACCCCGGCTGGCCCGCAAGAAAGTGCTGCTTATCGAGCCGGAGGCCAAGGCACAGGACGACCGCACCTGGTCCTTCTGGGCCGATGCGCCGGGTCTATTCGACGGCATTGTGGCGCACGAGTGGCGACAAATTGCCTTCCGCAGCCCCGGCTTTGAGCGCGTCATCGACTTGGGCCGCTACCGCTACAAAACCATCAACGGGCTGGATTACTACCGCTTCGTGCAACGGGCGCTGGCCGACAACCCCCAGTTTACCATCGTGCGGGGCACGGTGATTGACCTGGAAGATGGCGCTGACGGCGTACGGGTGCGCAGCAGTTGCGGCGATTTCCGGGCGCGCTACGCGTTCGATAGTCGCCCGCCGGACTTGGCTGCGTTGAGGCGACCGGAGAAGCACCGCTACCTGCTGCAGCACTTCGTGGGCTGGGAAATCGAAACCGACCACGACGCGTTCGACCCCGCCACGGTGGAGTTTATGGACTTTCGCGGCGAGCAGCACCACGAGGCGCGGTTTATGTACGTGCTGCCGTTCTCGGCCCGCAAAGCACTGGTAGAGTACACATTGTTCTCAGAAAACCCGCTACCCAAAGCAGAATACGAAGCTGCTCTCCGTCAATATCTGAGCACGACGCTGGGGCTGGCCGATTACCGCATTACGGCCGAAGAAGTGGGCGCCATTCCGATGACCGACCACCCGCTGCCGGCTCGCATCGGCCCGCACATCATCAACCTGGGCACCCGCGGCGGGCGGGCCAAGCCCAGCACCGGCTACGCCTTCAAGCGCATTCAGCAGCATTCGGCACGGCTGGTGGCGGCCCTGGCCAGCACCGGCCACCCGCCCCCCGACCCCACCGGCGACCAATGGCAATTCCGGCTCTTCGACACGCTGCTGCTGGACATCATGCGCCGGCGGGGCGAAACGACGCGGGACATTTTCCGCCAGCTGTTCGAGCGCAACCCCGTGGAACGCATCTTCCGCTTTCTGGACGAAACGACCTCATGGGCCGACAATTTCCGCATCATGAACTCGGTGTCGCCCGGCCCCTTCATGCGGTCTATCGGGCAGGTGCTGCTGGGGCGGCCGGGGCAGCGGGAGTAAGCCTTGCTTAACGCTGCGGGGCTTGCTCCAGGCAGGCGCGGGCCGCTTGCACAGTGGCGGCCGAAATGAGGCGCAGCTGCGGCTCCGCTTCTGACAGATTGAGCAGATAGCCCGACAACTCGGGCAGGTTGTCGAGGTCGTGGGTGCTGCAGAGCACGGTTTTGCCCTGCGCCGTGGCCCACTCGTGCACCAAGCTGAATACCTGGCGGCGGTAGTACACGTCGAGCTGCTGCGTGGGCTCATCCAGCAGATACACCTGCGCATCCTGCAGGCTGAGCTGGGCCAGCCACACCAACTGCTGCTCCCCGCCCGAGAGCTGGGTGAAGTCGCGCGCGGCCAGGTGCGCCATGCCCACCCGGGCCAACGCGGCGTCGGCCAGCGCGTAGTCGGCCGGCGAATAGGCGCTCAGCAGGCCGTGGTGGCGGTAGCGGCCCATGACCACCAGCTCGCGCACGGCAATGGCAAAGTCGATGCTGCCGCGCTGGGGCAGGTAGCCCAGCAGGCCGGCGGCTGCGGCGCGGCGCAGGGTGCGCACCTCGTGCCCGTGCAGCTGCACGCTGCCCTGGTAGGCCAGCTGCCCCGTCAGTACCCGAAAAAGAGTGGTTTTGCCGCTGCCGTTGTGGCCCACCACGGCCACGAAAGCCGGCTCGGGCAGGCACAAAAAAAGGTTGCGGACCAGCACCCTGCCGGGGTAGCCCGCAACCAGTTGTTGCATGTTGAGGGGTGAGTGTTGCGTGGTGAGTGACGGATTGTTGTGCATCAACAGGCTCGCGTCGCGTCAATCATCTAACAGTAACCCCTTAGCAGTCAGTAGTTCTAGTACTCGTCCTCGTTGAACATGAAGTCCTCCTTGGTGGGGTAGTCGGGCCACACTTCCTCGATGTTCTCGTAGGGCTGGCCGTCGTCTTCCAGGGCTTGGAGGTTTTCCACCACTTCCATGGGCGCGCCCGAGCGGATGGAGAAGTCAATCAGTTCGTCTTTGGTGGCGGGCCAGGGAGCATCTTCCAGATAAGATGCGAGTTCGAGTGTCCAATACATAGGGAGGCGGATAAAAAAAGGTTGGCGAAGGTAACTATTTCCGGGCAAGATACAAGCCCGAAACGGCGGCATTCCGGCGGCCTTTTCGGCAACGCAAAACGCGGCCCAAAGTTTTAGCCGGCGGCCTGGGCTTGCTGGTTAAACAAGGCAATCAGGTCGTTTTTCGTGCGGATTTTGCGTTCAAACGACCGGATTTTGGTTTGCAGCATCTGCCGGAACGAGTCGTTGGCGGCGCTGGGGCTCAGCTTGTCAAGATTGTCGCGCAGGGTGGCCAGCTCGGCTTGGTCGTCCTTGAGCAGCTCGCGCAGGGTGCTGGCCCGGTAGCGGGCGCGCTCGGCCGGAGCCGTGGGCACGGCCTCGGTGGCGGCACGCTTGCGCAAGTGGTACTCCAACGCGCTGAGCTCGAATATCTTGTCGCAAGCCACCATGAAGCGCTGCCAGATGCGGTCCGACTCTTCGCCGCGCACGGTGCCTACCTGTTTCCACTCGGCTTGCAGGGCTTTGGCCTGATGAATGGCCTCCTGGGGCGGCACGGCCATGAGGGCCTCGGCGCGCTCGGCGAGGGCGCGCTTGCGGGCCAGCAACTGCTCGGGCGTGGCGGCGGCGCCGGTGCCGGCGGCCTGCTGCGCCGCAATGTGCGCTTTGAGGCGCTCAAAGAAATGGTTGTTGGCCGCCCGGAAGCGCGTCCAGAGTTCGGAAGCCTGCTTCTTGGGGAGGGTGCCGTTTACTTCGCGCCAGGCCTGCTGCAGCTGTTTGAGCTGCCGCGAGGTGGCCTCGAACTGGTCGGAGTTCTTGAGGTTTTCGGCCTGCTGAATGAGCTCGCGGTAGCGGTTTTGTACGCGCGCCACCATGGCCTTCTTGTCCGACTGAAAGGCTTTGCGCCGGTCAAAAAACTCCTGAATGGCGGCTTGGAACCGCGTTTCCAGCTCGTCGGTCATGGCTTTGTCGACGGGGCCGGTTTTGAGCCAGCCCTGGCGCAGGTCCTTCACTTTCTCGCTGGCCGACACCCACTCCACGCTGTCGCGCAGGGCCTCGGCCTCCTGGATGAAGCCGAGCTTGGTGGCCAGGTTTTTCTCGCGGTTTTGAGCCACCGTCACGGCAATGGCTTCTTCGGCTTCGGTGAGACGGCGGTGCAAGGCGGCAAAATCGCCTAGGCCATCGTAGGTCAGCAGCTGCTCTTTCAGGTGCAACGCCTTCATCAGGAAGGAACCTTTGTTGTCGCTGGCCTCCATTTTCATGAGCAGCGAATCTACTTTTGCCCGCAGAGCTTCAAAGCGTTGGGCAAAATACAGGAGGGCGGCTTCGTCGGTTTCTTTGACCAGGCCTATCTGGCGGGCGGGCTGGGCAAGCACGGGGCGCAGCCACACGCCGCCGGCTTCCACGTAGCCGTAGCGCTGGGCTTCGGCCAGCAAGTGGTCGGTTGGTTCCATACTAATGTGTAAGCTCGTGGGTAGGAGTGCGGAATACGGGGCAGAGCGGTGAAAAGGGGTGAAGTGGCTGAAAAATGGATTGGGAAGGGAATACAAGTTTACGGTAAAAAGGTGATGTAATGATGTAGCCGCGGGGAAACGTGCCCAAAACCGGGTTTGACGCCCGGGAACCACCGACACACGGCCCCGAAAACCCGACGGCCGGCGCATGGCCCACTAGCCGCGGTTGCCGTTCTTTGCGCTTGCAATTCGTCCATCAGCCCTTCCCGACTCCCCATGAGCGACCAGACCATCATCTTCAGCATGGCCGGCGTGAGTAAGATTTACCCGCCCCAGAAGCAAGTTCTCAAGAACATCTACCTCTCGTTTTTCTACGGCGCCAAGATTGGCGTGTTGGGCTTGAACGGCTCGGGCAAGTCGAGCCTGTTGAAAATTATTGCCGGCGTCGACAAGCAGTTTCAGGGCGAAGTGGTGTTTTCGCCGGGCTATTCGGTGGGCTACCTCGAGCAGGAACCCCAGCTCGACCCCACCAAAACCGTGCGCGAGGTGGTGGAAGAAGGCGTGGCCGAAACCGTGGCCCTGCTCAAGGAGTTCGACGAAATCAACGAGGCCTTTGGGGCCGAAGACGCCGACTTCGACAAGCTGCTTGACCGCCAAGGCAAGGTGCAGGAACGACTGGACCAGCTCGACGCCTGGAACCTGGACTCGAAGCTGGAGCGGGCCATGGATGCCCTGCGCACCCCGCCCGAGGAGGCCGTTATCGGTAACCTCTCGGGCGGGGAGAAGCGCCGCGTGGCGCTATGCCGCCTGCTGCTGCAGGAGCCCGACGTGCTGCTGCTGGACGAACCCACCAACCACCTCGACGCCGAAAGCGTGTTCTGGCTGGAGCAGCACCTGCAGCAGTACAAAGGCACTGTGATTGCCGTGACCCACGACCGGTACTTCCTCGACAACGTGGCGGGCTGGATTCTGGAGCTGGACCGCGGCTCGGGCATTCCGTGGAAGGGCAACTACTCGTCGTGGCTGGAGCAGAAGACCCAGCGCCTGGCTCAGGAAGAAAACCAGGAAAGCAAGCGCGCCAAGACCCTGCAGCGCGAGCTGGATTGGGTACGCATGTCGCCCAAAGCCCGCCAGAGCAAAGGCAAGGCCCGCCTGGCCAACTACGACAAGCTGGCCAGCGAAGAAGCCAAGGACAAGGAGCAGAAGCTGGAGCTATTCATTCCTGACGGCCCGCGCCTGGGTGCGCAGGTCATCGAGGCCGAGGGCATCACCAAGGCATTTGGCGACAAGCTATTGTTTGAGAACCTGAGCTTTTCGTTGCCGCAGGGGGGCATTGTGGGCATCATCGGGCCGAACGGCGCCGGCAAAACGACGCTCTTCCGCCTCATCACCGACCAACTGCAGCCCGACGCGGGCACCTTCGAAGTAGGCCCCACGGTGCAGACGGCCTACATCGACCAGCAGCACGACACGCTGGACCCCAGCAAATCGGTGTTCGACACCATTACGGGCGGCACCGAAACCATGCTGCTGGCCGGCCGGCCGGTGAACTCCCGCGCCTACGTGAGCAAGTTCAACTTCGGCGGCGGTGACCAGGAGAAGAAAGTGGCCATGCTCTCGGGGGGCGAAAAAAACCGCGTGCACTTGGCCATGACGCTCAAGCAGGGCGCCAACCTGCTGCTGCTCGACGAGCCCACCAACGACCTGGACGTAAACGCCATCCGAGCCCTGGAAGACGCGCTGGAGAACTTCGCCGGTTGCGCCGTCATCATCTCGCACGACCGGTGGTTCCTCGACCGGCTGGCCACCCACATTCTGGCTTTTGAGGGCGACTCGGAAGTGGTGTGGTTCGAGGGAAATTTCTCGGACTATGAGGAAGCCAAGCGCAAGCGCCTGGGTGACGTAGAACCGAAGCGCGTGCGGTACAAGAAGCTGGGCTAGAGAGCACTATAAGCTCAATATCAGATACGCCCCGCCGTTCATTCGGCGGGGCGTGATTGTTTAGCCGGGGCGGTGCCACCCGCGGTCGGCTTAATTTTTGCTTTGCCTGTTCGCTATAAGAATACGGTTCTTCCATCATGCGACTGCCCATGCGTTTTCTTACTGTTCTGTTACTAGTGTGGGCGGGGTGTGGGCAAGTGCAGGCGCAGGGCGAGAACAATAACTGGGCTTTTAATTTTTTGTATGGGCTGAATTTCCGGCCGTCGGGGCCCGCTTTTGTTGCCACCAGCTTCCGGCACTCGGCAGGCGGTTGTTCCGCTATTTCCGACGCCAATGGCCGGCTGTTGTTCTACACCAATGGCAACACGGTCTGGGACAGCCAGCACACCCCTATGACCAATGCCTGCGGCGCCTGCGATGGCACTACCGCGCAGCTCAACGCCGGGTTCGGCGCCCACAACGGCACCCTGATTGTGAAGCGGCCGGGTAGCCAGTCGCTTTACTACGTTTTCACCACCGACTCGCAGCAAAACTTGCTTAACGGGGGCCTGTCCTACACCGAGGTAGACATGTCGTTGCGCAGCGGGCTCGGCGGCGTCACGGCCGTGCGCAACGTGCGCCTGCCCACCCCCACCCTCACCAGCAAAATCGCTGAAGGTGTGGTGGGGATGCAGCACGCCAACCGTCGGGACGTATGGGTGGTGGTGCACGGCTTGGGAACTAACTCCTTTTACAGTCTTCTGGTGACCTCGGCCGGCGTAAGCCCAGCGCCAGTCACGAGCACCAGCGGCAGCCTGAGCACGAACATCAGCATCATGGCCTTTGCGCCGGATGGCAAGCACTTGGTTCGTGCCGGGCTCTACGCGCCGGTTGAGTTGTTCGACTTTAATGGAGCGTCCGGCTTGCTGAGCAATGCGCAGGTGCTCGACACAGACGTGACAAATTCATTCCTCTTCGATTTCGAGTTTTCAGCCGATGCTTCTAAACTCTACCAGTCTCAATCTTCACGCACGACGTCCAGTGGCAACGTGTTTGAAACTCATTTTTTGTGTCAGTATGACTTACGGGCAGGCTCACCCGCGGACGTCCGGAACTCCAAGCTGATGATTTATAAAACCTTTTTCACGGACCCTGATTTTAGGCCACTGTCGGACCTGGAAATTGGGCCAGATGGCCGCATTTATGCGACCTCCGGCAACACGTTGGGCATTATCGACCGCCCCAATCGCCGCGGCTTGGCCGCGAATTTTCGCCCGGTTGGACTACCTGTCGTCAATGTCAGCAACATTACCGGTGCCAATGGCAACGAGCTGCAAAACATCGTGCGCCTGCAGCCTCCGTCGCTCGACTTTATGGCCGAAACCGCTTGCGCGGGCTCCACAGTCCAGTTCGCACCCTATGAAATCCCCACGGGCACAGGCCCCCTCACCTGGACCTTCTCCGACCCGCTTACCGGCCTGGCCGATTCGGTGCAGGGGACTTCAGTCACGCGCACTTACCCGTTGGCTGGCACCTACACCGTGACGCTTTCGACCGTGTTGCGGGGGCAGTACTACCGCTTCGAGCGCAACCTCATCATCTCCCCACTTCCCGCCCTTGCGTTACCCGACACCATTCGCCTGTGCGGGGGCTCTGTGCTGATGCAACTCGGCGCGCAACCCGCCGGCACCACCTTCCGGTGGTCTGATGGCTCAGCCAGCAGCCAACTTGCCATAAGTCAGCCAGGCAAATACTGGGTGAAAGTGCGCAATTACCAGGGCTGCGAGCGCGCCGATACCACAGTGGCCATAGCCTGCCAGTTGCCCAACGTCATTACGCCCAATGGGGACGCCGTTAATGAAACGTTCCGCCTCGAGGGCCTAAAAGCCGGCGAGTGGAGCTTAGACGTCTACAACCGTTGGGGCCGGCTGGTATACCGAACAGCAACCTACGACAACCGCTGGAACGCCCAAAACCAATCGGCGGGTATTTATTATTATCTATTACGCAACCGCCAGTCCGGCCAGCGCCTACGGGGTTGCTTAGAAGTGATTCGCTAGCGCCCACCACGCCATTGGTAAACCCTCCCACAAGTGCAAGGCAACCGCACAAGAGCTAGAGTCATCCAGCATGCGTTACAGGCTTAGCGGACTAAAAAGCGACGGTTAGACCTATTCCGTACTGGTCGCCCTGATTAAAATTCGGCGCTCCTGACCCTTTCTGGTATTCGAAGTCCAAGTACTGTTTTTTATACGCTCCGGTGCCGGGCATGTAAAGTCGTAGCTTGCCTTGCACCCGATGGTACCACGCCTGGTTTTTGAAGTCATACCATAAGTCGGCATTTCCGATAGCGCCGGCCTGCAAGAAGCCAATCTTGATGAGCGGTTCGCCGGCATCGATAGCGAAGGAGCCTTTCGCCCGGAAGATGCCATTATCACGCAATTCCTTGCCCTCCACCGCCTCCCCGCCTTTCAGGTGCTGGCCCGTGGTGTCGTTCTTGAACTTGTAACCACCTTGCAGAAATACCCCAATGCGTGTGGAGCGCATGAAAGGAGTGATATGCTTGTTGCCAGCAATCTGATACCACGGAGCGTAGCCAACTTCCGCCACGCCGTTGATGACCCGGAATGTGTTGTTGCTTTCCAAGCCTGCTGATACCGGAAACAGGTGAAATATCCGCCGGGAGTTTACTGTGCGTAGGCCCCCAACCGTGGTGTCGCGGAACACCATGGCGAAGCCCTGTGCTTTGATATTTATGGAGGAAAACGCATCCGCGGTTCCCGTCAACACATTGATTTCGGGAGACAATTGAAACAACGCGTTTTTGCTGGTTGAAGCGACCAGGATGTCTTGGTATTTAAAGGTGCTATCCCATGCTTGAGCATACGAAATGGCCAGCTTGATGGCATTTGCCTTAAGGTCGGTGCGTAAGCTGCTCAGGTTGATTGCCGTTCCTTCCTGGCTTATCTGCCCAACAGCTCTGGTTGAACAAAAGCATAGCGCTACCACTAAGCCGACCACAAACGTGCGTCTTGTGCCCATGACTAAAGTATCCTAGCGGTTAACTGAATGACGTTCAACTTTAGCCAATTGCTAGGCCATGGCTTGTCAACTCCGCCATTCGCTTTAATTGTCCACCGAATGATTGCCCGGTATACATTGGCCGAATGGGCATTGCCCCACCCGTCATTGGTCGACAAAACATCTTCGTGAATGGTCGCGTCATCAATCGGCACACCGGTGTTGTTGAAGCTACCCAAATGGTATTTCATAACCGTTTGCAGTGCTAGAGGGGTAATTGCCATGGGAAATTTGAAACTAATGGCGTATTTCTCTTTCGGTTGCAGCCTTTTTGCTGTACCATTTTCAGCTTCTTTGCGGAAGCAACAAACTCCCTGTTTCGAGCTCCGTTTATCAAACAGTCCTCTACATTGACTAGGGCGTGCTTGCGTTGGAGTGCTTCAAGCGCCCTTTCATCGCACGGCCCCGCTCCAGCAAAACAGTCCGCCGGGGCTGAGCTCGTACCAGTCGTCGTTGCCGCTCACGGCTTCGCCCACCACGCGGCCCTGCACGGGCAGCACCGCCCCGGCTGGCACTTGCCGGGCCACCGGCGCGCGCCGAAACGGCTCGCCCTGCCGGATGTTGACCAAGCCTTGCGCGGCTACGCTGCTGGGCAGCGGCGGCAGGTCGGGCAAGACCCCTCCGATGCTCTGAAAGATGGCCGTGACGTCGGCCAATAGCTGCGGAAACGTGCGCCGGCTGTGCGACAAGCCCGCCACCGGGTCGAACTTCCGGCCGGGGTCGAGAAAGCAATGGCCAGTGATGTCGCGGCGCGGGTCGAGCCCAAAATGCACGCAGAGGTAGGCCAGCAGCCACACGTAGCGCCGGTAGGCTTCGTCGGCGTTGATTGCCCCGCCGTAGCAATACTCCACTCCGATGGCCGCGTCGTTGGCGTTGCAGCCGTAGAGAATGTTGTCTTCGCGCCGGTCGTATAGCACATGCCAGGCTTTTTCGGGTGGGGCCGTCAGGGCCGGCACGCACTCCAGAATCTGGTGGTCGTCGACGAACAAATGGGCTGAGGTAGGCGGTTTGATGAGGTAGGTGTCGCGGTAGTAGCGCACGTTGCCAGCGGCCGTCGAGCCGGGATTCCCAGTGTCGTGGGCCACCAGAAAACGCGCGCGCAACGGGTTGGGACCGGGCGCCGTGAGTGCGTAGCCCCGGCGGCGGGTGCCCAATGGCAGGTAGGCGGGCAAAATATCAAATTCGCGGTCTGGGTACTGTTTCATGACTCGGCGTGAAAAAGTGAGCAGGGGCCGGCTTAGCCCATGGCCAGGCTGGCATCAGGAGCGCCGCTCAGCGTGCCAGCGGGGGGCTGGGCTTCGTTGTCGTCGCCCTCGTCGTCGCGGCGGGTGGGGGTGCCATCGGGCAGCACCGCCGGCGTGGGCGCGGCAGGTGCCGGGCCGCTATCAGTTGGCATACCGGAGGCGCCGGCGTTGGCAGGGGTCACGTTCACAATGGTGGTGGCTCCGCCAGGCAGGGTGCGTTGCACTACCGCCCCTTGGCCCAGGGAATTTCCTTGAATACCGGCGGCGTCTTTGGCCGCTGCCACGTCCGACGAAGCGGGTTTGCTTTCCTGGTATTTGCCAAACAAAAACCCGGTTGTGCTGATGGAAATAAGGCCCAGCAGGCCTTCGTCCAGCGGCGGCAGGTTCCACAGCCGCCACACGTGTCGCACGAAGTATAGCCCCACCAGCAGGTTGAACAGCAGGAATTGGATGCGCGCGATGCTAAACCGGTTTTGCTCGGCCAGGATGTCGCGCCAGAAGCCCTTGCTGACGTCCTTCACGGTGGGTCCTTCGGCGCTGGCGTTCACTTGGTCACTGGTGATGCCGCGGCTGAACAGGTTTCCGCCCAAGCTGATGCCTAGCAGCCCCAACAGGCTCACGGGAATGGCCGCCAGTTCGCCGGTCACGAGGTAGCACAGCAGGTAGGCGCTGAGAATGAGGAAGGTCCAGAACACGAGCTGCACCTTGCTGAGGCTGAACGGCACCGACTCGTAGTGCTTGCCAATCATGTCGGTACGGTCCACATCCAGGCCGTTCAGGTTGCCGCGGAGGATGTCGCTCCGCACCAGGTTGCTGTGCCAGCACAGATACAGCAATACGGCCAGCAGCGCACCCACCAGAAAAAGGCCCAGGTTGAGTTCGTTGCGGCGCACCAGTTCCAGGTAGATGTTGTGGTCCTGCGGAAAGGCATCGCCCAATTGCCCGTTCTCGAACCCAATGCCGATGTGCGCCTTGTGGTCCAGCTTGCTCCGCACCCGGTAAAAAAGCTGCCAGATGGGCTCGGTGGTGGGGTTACGCAGCAATAAGAACCGCACCGTGGCCGTATCGGCGCGGTTGAGCAGGTCCACGCTTTCCGGCGCCATCGGAAAGCTTACCCCGTCGATAAACAGCCGCAGTTCCGTGGGCTTGCGTTTATAAGCCTCCAAGGCTTTGGCCAGGCCGCGCACGCGCAGCACCACGTGGTCGCCCAGTTGCAGGCTGTCGCGGCGCTTGCTGGACAGGTTGTAGACGTCTGTTATCTGCACCAGTGGCGGAGCGGCCTCCGCCGCAGCTACGGGCTTTGGGGCCACTGGCGGGGCGGCCGCTGGCGGGGCGGCTACTGGTGGTGCGCCACCGGCTTCTGGCACTTGGGCCACCGCCGGCCCTATTGCCAACATCAACAGAAAAAGAAAGCCGAGTAACTGTCGAGCGCGCATAATCAGGGGCATTGAGTAGCAGAGTCCGGTGCTGTTTCAAGCAATGAAAAAGCAGTTGTGCCGTGTGCAAAACCAACCGCTCTTTGTGCGCAAGGCCCACCTGCCAAGCAGCCCGTAAAACTCGCTTTTTGCTTTCCCTGCTACATCAGTGCCATCACTGAAAATTCACGCTACCCAGCCCTCCCGCACCGCCCGCGCGGCTAGCCCCACCAGCGTGCGGGTGCCGGCCTTCTGCAGCAGGTTGCGGCGGTGGCTTTCCACGGTGCGCACGTTGATAAACAGCCGGTTGGCAATTTCCTCGTTGCAGCAATCGGCCACCACCAGGCGCAGCACTTCCAGCTCGCGGCGGCTGAACCGCCCGGCAATGGCGTAGGGCGGCAGCACGCGCGGCGGTGGGCTGCCCACAGGCCCAGCCGCAAGCCACGGCGCAATGGCCGCCGCCAACGCATGGGGAGGCACGTGGCTGGGCACAAACAGCCAAGCCCCTGAACCCGCGTGCAGGCCTGCCTCGTGGGCCAGGGTGCGCGCATCGGCCAGCACCAGCAGGCGCTGGGAAGGGCGAGCCTGACGCAGACGCCCCAAGACGTGGGGCAGGTTTAAGCCCGGCAATGCGCCTTCGAGCACCAGCAAGCCGTAGAAATGATGCGTGGCTAACTGTTCTACTTCCGAAGCATCTGCCGTGAGCGTGATGGCCAACTCGGGGCATTGCTCGCGCAACACGGCTAGCAAGCCTTGCCGGAACAGTGTGGGTGCGGCCGCAACCAAGGCCGTTGGGGTAGAAGTGGGCATGGTACTGGCAGAAAAGAAGGTTTCCGCCCCAGCATCGCTGCGCAAGGCAGCCGCGGGCCCGGGCGACAACAGGAAGGGCACCGCAAAGTATAAATCATAATTGAATTATCAATAATTAAATTTCTATATCTTTTGCTTATTGCATGCAAGCTCGTCAGTAGGCAAGCTGGCTGACAGCTAACAGATAAGCACAAAAAAGCCGCTGCTCCGGTTAAGGAACAGCGGCTTTGCCGTCAGGGGCAGCCTGGGCTTAGTTGCGCCGGCTGCCGCTCAGAAAGATGCTGACGTAATACAGCAACGTGGCCAATGAGCTGATGGCAGCTACCACGTAGGTCATGGCGGCCCACCACAAAGCGTCCTTGGCCATGGCGTGCTCCTGCACCGTCACCACGCCGCGCTTGTCCATCCAGGCCAGGGCCCGACGCGACGCGTCGAATTCTACTGGCAGGGTCACGAACGAAAACAAGGTGGTGAGCGAGAACAGCGCAATGCCGATGCCCAGCGGAATGACCGAGCGGTTAATCAGGAACACGCCGGCGAGCAAAATCCACGGCATCCAGGTCGACACCGCGCTCAGGGCCGGCACCATGGCCGAGCGGAACTGCAGCATGGAATACGCGGTGGCGTGCTGCACGGCGTGGCCGCACTCGTGGGCCGCAATGGCGGCCGCGGCGGCGCTGCGCTCGGCGTACACGCCCTCGCTCAGGTTCACGGTTTTGTCGGTGGGGTTGTAGTGGTCGGTGAGGCGGCCTTCGGTGCTGATGATGCGCACGTCGGTGATGCCGTGGTCGGCCAACATGAGTTCGGCGACTTGGGCGCCGGTCAAATTGGCACGCAGGCCCACTTGGGCGTATTGCTTGAACTTGCTACGGAGGCGCCATTGAATGCCCCAACTAACCAGCATCAGCAGAATCAACAGGAAATACATGGCAGTAAGAAAAAAAGGGTGAAACCGCTACGAGGAGTGCAAAATGCGCTCCACGATGCGGGACGTGCTGTAGCCCTGCACTAATGGCACAGTCAGCACCTGCCCGCCCCGGTTTAACACCAACTCATGCCCCACAATTCCGTCAATGGCGTAGTCGTCGCCCTTCACCAGCACGTCGGGCTGCACCAGTTCGATGAGGGCCAGCGGCGTGGGCTCGCCAAACAGCACCACCGCATCCACAAAGGCCAATGAGGCCAGAATACGGGCCCGCGCGTGCTCGTCCTGAATGGGCCGGCCGGGCTTGAGGGCGCCCACCGACGCGTCGGTGTTCAGGCCCACCACCAGGGCGTCGCCCAGGTGCCGGGCCTGTTCCAGGTAGTCCACGTGGCCCAGGTGCAGCAGGTCGAAGCAACCGTTGGTGAACACCACTTTACGTCCCTCGGCCCGCCAGGCCGCTACGGTGGCGGGCAGCTGCTCACGCGTCTGGATTTTGTCTTTGGTCCACATAAAATCAATGGGTGAAGGGTGAATGGGCCAATGCTTTTCGCGCCCATTCACCCACTGAAACTATTCACTGGTCAGCGGCTCGTCGGCAATGGCTTCGGCTTCGGTGAGCAAGCGGCCTTTGTCGGCGGCGGCCACGGCCACGAAGCTGATGCCGCCCATGAGCACCACCAGCAGCGTTTGGGCCCCGTGCACCACCAGCGCGTACGCAATGCCGGCCTCTTTGCTGATGCCGTACACAATCAGCACGCCCTGCACCAGCACGTGGAAGGGGCCGATGCCGCCGGCCACCGGCGCCGCCATGCCAAACGCGCCAAACGTGAGCACGGCCAGGCCGGCGCGCATGTCGAGGCTGTACGTTTCCGGAAAGCAGAAAAACGCCAGGTAGTCCATGAGGTAGTACACGCTCCAGGTGAAGAGCGTGTGGAAGATGAACAGCCACTTGTTTTCCAGCTTCAGCACGCTGAACACGCCGGCCAGCAGCCCTTTCACAAACAACACCGCCTTGTTGAAAAACGCGTTCTGACGCAGCCGCTCCAAGTTGCGAAACAGCGCGAAGCCGGCCACCAGCAGCAGAATGCCGCCCACAAAAGCCGCAATGATGAGCGGCAGCGGGTTGCGGGCCAGGGTCTCGTAGCGTCCGCCCAGGATTTCCACCGTCACAAACCGCCAGAACGTCTGGAAATCCAGCAGCAGCAAGGTGCTGAGCAGGCCCAGCAGCACCAGCACGTCAATCACCCGCTCGGTCACCACCGTGCCGATGGCCACTTGCACCGGCACGCCGCTCGTGCGCCGCAGCACCGAGCAGCGGATGACCTCGCCCATGCGCGGCAGCACAAGGTTGGCCAGGTAGCCCACCATCATGGCGTGGTACACGGGCCAGTAGCCCGCCGGCGTCTGCGAGGCCTTGAGCTGCATCTGCCAGCGGTAGGCCCGGCTGAAGTAGCCCAGCGTGGAAAGCGTAAGCGTGATGGCCAGCCAGAAATAGTTGGCCGTGGCGATGTAATGCCCGATGCGCGACAAATCCTGCCCCCGCACGGCGTACCACATCAGCGCGCCCGAAATGCTCAGCAGCAGGACGTATTTGAGAATGTTTAAGAGCTTTTTCAATAGAAGACCGGAATAGCTGCGGGCGCAAACGAGGAACAAAAACCGCCGCAAAGGTAAAACGCCCTTGCGCGCGGCGTGGCCGCTCCTCCCCTACTCCACCACCACGTTGTCAATCAGGCGCACGCCGCCCAGGTGCGCGGCCAGGCACAGCACCACGGCCCGGCCGGCGGTGTACTCGGCCAGCGGCTGCAGGGTTTGGGCATCGGCCACTTCCACGTATTCGGGCGTGAGCAGCGGCTCCCGGGCCAGGGTGGCCTCGGCCGTGGCGCGCACCTGGGCGGGCGGCACCCCCTGGCGCACCTGGGCCGCGGCGGCTTCCAGCACCTGGTGCAGCAGCGGTGCGGCGGCGCGGGCCGGCGCATCGAGCCGGCGGTTGCGCGAGGACATGGCCAGCCCGTCGGCTTCGCGAATGGTCGGGCAGGTCACAATTTCCAGGTCGAACGACAGGTCGGCCGCCAGTTGCCTGATGACGGCCACCTGCTGCCAATCCTTCTGGCCGAAGTAGGCCCGGTGCGGGCGGGCCATGTGAAATAATTTGCTCACCACCGTGGCCACGCCGTTGAAATGGCCGGGGCGGTGGGCACCTTCCATCACCCGCTCCAAGTCGCCGAAATCGAAGCGCAGGACGGACGGGCGGGGGTACATTTCTTCCACCGTGGGCACAAACAGGGCGGTGCAGCCGGCGGGCTCCAACAGGGCCGCGTCGGCCTCGGGCACGCGGGGGTACAGGCGGAAGTCTTCGGCGTTGTTGAACTGCGTGGGGTTGACAAACAGGCTGACCACCACCACGTCGCAATCGGTGCGGGCGGCTTGTACCAGCTGCAGGTGGCCGTCGTGCAGGGCGCCCATGGTGGGAACCAAGCCGACCCGTTGGCCGGTTTGGCGAGCGTGTTCGGTGTAGGCGTGCAACCCGGCGGCAGTCGTAAGTATCTGCATAGAGAAGGAAGGCTATTGGCAAGGCCCTCGGTATGATTTATGTTGATTTTCCGCCCAAAATTGTTTAATTTTGTGCACCCATAGCATGGCCTTGTCCCATTCTCTTCAATAATCCATTATGTCGAAGCTACGAATCCTCTACGCGGCCACCGAAATTGACCCCTTCCTGCAGACCACGAAAGTGGCTGAAATGCTCCGGCGCCTACCCGCCAGCATGCAGGAGATGGGCTGCGAGATTCGGATTTTTGTGCCCCGTTTCGGCATTATCAACGAACGCAAAAACCGGCTGCACGAAGTGGTGCGCCTCTCGGGCATCAACATTGCCGTGGGCGACGACGAGAAGCCGCTGGTTATCAAGGTGGCGTCCATCCCGACGGCCAAGCTGCAGGTGTATTTCATCGACAACGAGGACTATTTCCACCGCAAGTCGGCCCTGGTCGACAAGAACGACAAGTTTTACGCCGACAACGACGAGCGCGCCATTTTCTTCTGCAAAGGTGTGCTCGAGACGGTGAAGAAACTAGGCTGGTCGCCCAACATTGTGCACTGCTCGGACTGGATGACCGGTTTAATTCCGCTGTACCTGAAGACGACTTACAAGAAAGACCCGGTGTTCAAGGACGCCAAGTCGGTGTTCTCGATTTACAACAACGAGTTCGACGACAAATTTGAGGGCAACATTCTGGAGAAAGCGAAGATGCTCGACATCGACGACCAGATGCTGGCCTCGCTGAAGTCGGCTGATTTCAGCGGCTTCATCAAAATGGGCATGGAGTATGCCGACACCGTGGTGCGGTCCGACGAGGACTTCAGCGAAAACATGAACGGCATGTTCCACGAATACGCCCTTAACAACAAGCTCAGCCAGGTAGCCACCGACGAAAACCTGCACACTTCCTACCTAGCGCTTTACAATGAATTGGCTAACTAGCCGCAGTGCTCCCCTCGTGGCCGTGGCCGCTTTGGCGCTGGCCAGCTGCGACAAAGGCACGGACCTGAACGTTGACCTGCCCGACACCACGGCCGTCAGCACCGAGTACAAAGACCTCCCGTTGGAAGCCAGTACCGTGCGCATTGCGCCGGTCCAAACGGCCAAAACCAACCAGTTCCTAGTGGGCAGCCTGGCTGATAACGTGGCCGGCAAAACCACGGCCGCCGCGTACTTCAACGTGGTGGATGCCAGCGGTGTTAACGCCATCATTTCGGCCGGTGGCGGCATTCCCGCCGACTCGCTGCCCTCCACCGTTACCGCGCCGGTACTGGATTCGGTGGTGCTGGTGATGGGCTTTGACCGGGTGTATGGCAGTGCGACGACGCCCGTCAAGTTTGACGTGTTCAACCTGGCGGCGCCGCTCGACGAGCGGCAGGTGTACAACGGCGGCACGCCGGTTGCGTTGGGTGCTCCCATTGCTCTGGGCCTCACCAGCCGCCTCGACCGCACCATCACCGTGACTACCGCGGCCGTAGCCGCGACCTCCACCAGCCCGGCCATCCCGGCCGGCACCACCGTAACGCCCGACCCCACGGTGCGCTTGCTGCTACAACGGACGGCCGTGCCCCCGGGCCCGGGCCAGCCCGGCGTGCCGGGCGTGAGCTCGTCTTTTGCCACGGGACTGTACGCCAAGCTAAATATGGCTGGGTTCAACCAAGCCCAGTTGGATAGTTACCTGAAAGGCTTGGCGGTATTGCCCAATGTGGACCACAATAGCAGCATCGTCAGCTTTAGCAAAAGCTACAAGTCGCGCATCCTGGTTTACTACCACCACAGCAAGTCACCTCCTGCGTACTCCACCATCTACTCCATCTATTTTGGCCCCGCTTACAGCGGCATAAGTACCACGTACTCGTCGGCGCGCGACCCGCGCTACTTCACCACCATCGACAACGTACTGCCCCCGGCACTGTCGGCGCTGGCCGCGCGGTCGGGGTCGGTGCCGCCGGCGCTGCTGGGCGGCACCAGCTACGTGCAGGAAGGCACTGGCCTGGCTACGCGCGTGCTGATGAAAGGCCGGGTGACTCTGAAAAGACTCATTGGCTCTACCGACACGGTGGGCGTGGTCATCAACCGGGCCGAGATAATTGCGCCCGTCAAGCCCTTTACCAACGCCTTGTATGGCAACCCTGCGCAGCTGTACGCCGTGGAAGTGAACGCCGCCAACCAAGTGTTGCAGCGCACCATCAACTTTCTGCCCACCGACCGCATTGTGCAGGCCGATGGCACCAATCAGCAGAACTCGGGCAGCCCAACCGCGGGGGTGCTCAACGCAACCGGTTCGCAGTCGTATTACGCCATTCCGGTCACGGCATACATGCAAGCCTACTTCTACAACAACCTGGGTGGCACCCCTGATGCCTTGGTACTGGCGCCCAACATCCGTTCTTCCGCTGGGCTGACGCTCAACCGGGCCGCGCTCGACGCAACCAACATCCGGCTGCGGGTATACTACTCGCAGAAGCGCTAGGCTCTCGACCAAGCTAGCGGCCGCTTCGGCCTTTCCCTCCATTACAACCTAACTTAATTTGCCATGTGCGGCATTGTTGCTTACCTGGGCCATCGCGAGGCCTGCCCCATTATTCTCAAAGGCTTGCACCGTCTCGAATACCGGGGCTACGATTCGGCCGGCGTTGCGCTGCTCAACGGTGAGCTCAACGTGTACAAGAAAAAAGGCAAGGTCAGCGACCTGGAAGCCTTCATCCACGAGAAAGACACACATGCCCACGTGGGCATGGGCCACACCCGCTGGGCCACCCACGGCGAACCCAACGACGAGAATGCCCATCCGCACTACTCCACGTCGGAGCGCATTGCCATCATTCACAACGGCATCATCGAGAACTACGCGGCGCTGAAAACGCACTTGCAGCAGCAGGGCCACGTGTTCCATTCCGACACCGACACGGAAGTTTTCGTCAACCTGATTGAGGAAATTCAGAAGCAGAACGACTGCTCCTTGGAGGAAGCCGTGCGCCTGGCCCTGCACGAAGTGGTGGGCGCCTACGCCATCGTGGTGCTCAGCAAGGATGCTCCCAACCAGCTCATCGCCGCCCGCAAAGGCTCGCCGATGGTGATTGGCATTGGCGAAGGCGAGTTCTTCATTGCTTCCGACGCCACGCCCATCATCGAGTACACCAACGAGGTGGTGTATGTGAACGACTACGAAATCGTGGTCATTCGCGACGGCCAGCTGGAAATCCGTTCGAAAGAAGACGTGAGCCAGACGCCCTACATCCAGAAGCTGGAGATGGAGCTCGACAGCATCGAGAAAGGCGGCTACGAGCACTTCATGTTGAAGGAGATTTTTGAGCAGCCCCGCTCAATTCTCGACTCCATGCGCGGCCGTTTGGAAATAGAAGCCAGCCATCTGAACATGGGCGGCATCCGGGCCTACGAGCAGAAGTTTATCAACGCCCAGCGCATCATCATTGTGGCCTGCGGCACGAGCTGGCACGCCGGCCTCGTGGCCGAATACCTGATTGAGGACCTGGCCCGCATTCCGGTGGAAGTGGAATACGCCTCGGAATTCCGCTACCGCAACCCGATTATCACGGAGCGCGACATCGTGATTGCCATCTCGCAAAGCGGTGAAACCGCGGATACCCTGGCCGCCATCGAGCTGGCCAAGAGCAAGGGCGCTACCATCTTCGGCGTGTGCAACGTGGTGGGCAGCAGCATTGCCCGCGCCACCGACGCCGGCGCTTACACCCACGCCGGCCCCGAAATCGGGGTGGCCTCGACCAAAGCCTTCACGGCGCAGGTGACGGTGCTCACGCTGCTGGCCATGATTATGGGCCAGAAGCGCGGCACCATCACCGACACCAAGCTGCGCGAGCTGATGGTGGAGCTGGACACCATTCCGGCCAAAGTAACCAAGGCCCTGGAGCTGGATGCCCAAATCCGCGAGATTGCCGAGGAGTTTAAAGACGCCACCAACTTCCTGTACCTGGGCCGCGGCTACAACTTCCCCGTTGCTCTCGAAGGCGCGCTGAAGCTTAAGGAAATCAGCTACATCCACGCCGAGGGCTACCCCGCCGCCGAGATGAAGCACGGCCCCATCGCCCTGATTGACGAGAACATGCCGATGGTGGTGATTGCCACCCGCGACAGCTCGTACGAGAAGGTGGTGAGCAACATTCAGGAAGTGAAAGCCCGCAAAGGCCGCATCATTGCGGTGGTGAGCGAGGGCGACAAAGTGATTCCGGCCATGGCCGAATTCGTGATTGAAGTGCCCCACACCAGCGAAGTGCTGATGCCGCTGGTATCGGTGGTGCCGCTGCAGCTGCTGAGCTACCACATTGCCGTGCTGCGCGGCTGCAACGTGGACCAGCCCCGCAACCTCGCCAAATCGGTGACGGTAGAATAGCGGACAGCTTGTGAAAAAAGCAGGTTTTTGGACTTGCTGATAAAAGCCGCTTCTGGAAACAGGGGCGGCTTTTGTGTTATTTGCGCCTCTTAATCCAGCAACCCACCAATAGACCAACTCACCACATGGCTCACCAGATTATCCTTACCGACCAGGCCCCCGCGCCCATTGGCCCCTACTCCCAAGCCGTGAAAGCGGGCAACACGGTGTATGTTTCAGGCCAGATTCCGTTGGATGCCAGCGGGCAACTAGTGCCCGGCGACGTAGCTGCCCAAACCCATCAGGTGCTGAAAAACCTGACGGCCGTGCTGGCCGCCGCCGGCCTGGCCCTTACCGACGTGGTGAAGTGCAGCATCTTCGTGAAAGACCTCGGCAACTTTTCCACCGTCAACCAAGTGTACGGCTCCTACTTCGACGACGCCACGGCGCCGGCCCGCGAAACAGTGGAAGTAAGCCGCCTGCCGCGCGACGTGGAAGTGGAAATTTCCTGCATCGCCGTTGGGGCATAATAAGCTGGCGCGAAGGGCGTTTGAGGGGCCTGTTTCACCTCAACCCCCCTTCTCTTTATGAAAGAACTTGGACTCGGCTTGCTCATCATTGGGCTCATTTCCTTGGTGTTGCCGCTCATCAATCCCAACATTCACTACGTGTTTCTGACGTGGATTGACCGGTGGGGCCCGGCTGTGGCCTGGGGCATTCGGGGCGGCATCACGCTGCTGGGGCTGGTGCTCTGGCTGGGCTTCAAGAACCGAGACTAGCAGTAGCGCGAGCGTTGTAGTTCGCGTGGCAGTGCGATAATCGTTGAGATGGCGCGGTAGCGCGAACTACAAAGTTCGCGCTACTGCCCTTCGCCTTACCTTTGCAGCGCGTTCCGAGAACCGGAACGCGCTTTTGCATTCCCATGACTGAAAGAGAAGTTCGGGTGCGCTTTGCGCCCTCGCCCACCGGGCCGCTGCACATCGGCGGCGTGCGCACTGCGCTGTATAACTACCTGTTGGCCCGCAAGCTGGGCGGCAAGATGCTGCTCCGCATCGAGGACACCGACCAGAACCGCTTCGTGCCTGGGGCCGAGGAGTACATCCTCGAAGCCCTGGCCTGGTGCGGCATCGTCATCGACGAGGGCCAGGGCGTGGGCGGCCCCCACGGCCCCTACAAGCAGAGCGAGCGCAAGCCCATGTACAAGCAGTACGCCGACCAGCTCATCGCCGACGGCCACGCTTACTACGCCTTCGACACGCCCGAGGAGCTGGACGCCATGCGCGCCCGCCTGCAGGCCGCCAAGGTCCCCAACCCGCAGTATAACAGCATCACCCGCGCTCAGATGCGCAACTCCCTCACCCTGCCCGAGGACGAGGTGAAGCAGTTGCTGGACAGCGGCGCTCAATACGTCATTCGCTTGAAAGTGCCTCGCAAAGAAGAGGTTCGCTTCCAGGATTTGATTCGCGGCTGGGTGGTGGTGCACTCCTCGGCCATCGACGACAAGGTGCTGATGAAGTCGGACGGCATGCCGACCTACCACCTCGCCAACATCGTGGACGACCATTTGATGGAAATTTCGCACGTCATCCGGGGCGAGGAATGGCTGCCGAGCGCGCCGCTGCACGTGCTGCTCTACCGCTACCTGGGCTGGGAAAAGACCATGCCGCAGTTTGCCCACCTGCCCCTGCTGCTCAAGCCCGATGGCACCGGCAAACTCAGCAAGCGCGACGGCGACCGCCTGGGCTTCCCGGTGTTCCCGCTGGAGTGGCACGGCATCGACGGCGAAACCGGCGAGCCCACCGTGAGCCGCGGCTACCGCGAGGACGGCTACCTGCCCGAAGCCCTGGTGAACTTCCTGGCCTTCTTGGGCTGGAATCCCGGCACGCAGCAGGAGATTTTCTCGATGGACGAGCTGATTCAGGCCTTTTCCATTGAGCGGGTGAGCAAGTCGCCGGCCAAGTTCGACCAGAACAAGGTGAAGTGGTACAACGAGCACTACCTGCGCGCCAAGTCCGACGCCGAACTGGCCCCCTACCTGCTCACGGCCCTGCAGGAGCACGGCATTGCCTGCTCGCAAGAGAAAGCCGAGCAAATTGTGGGCGTGATGAAGGAGCGGGTGAGCTTCCCGCACGATTTCTGGCAGGAAGCCAAGTACTTCTTCGAGGCCCCGACCGAATACGACGAGGCCGTCATCAGCAAGAAATGGAACGCGCAAGTGAGTGCCGCCCTGGCCGCCTACGCCGACGCCCTGCCCGACAACTCCGAGCCCAGCGCCAACGCCGAGGTCCTGAAAAGCATCTTCAACCAGACCGTCGAAGCTCAGGGCATGAAGCCCGGCCAGGTGTTGCAGGCCCTGCGTGTGGCCGTGACCGGTGCCGCCGCCGGCCCCGACTTGTTCGAAGCGCTGGCCATTCTGGGCAGCGGCGAAGTGGCTACCCGCCTGCGGGCCGCCGTGGAGCGCCTGGCGTCGCGCGCGTAGGCCGCTTTTTGGCAGGAGAATGAAAAGGCTGGCCTTCGGGCCGGCCTTTTTTATGCCCGGCCGGTTCACCCGCGGGCCCGAATTCGCGTAAAGTGGTTCACATCTGCCCAACTTTTCCGTTATGGCCAAAAAACCCGTCAAACCGAAGAAAGCCGCCGACCCCGACAAAAAGGCCCGCGTTCACAAGGAGCTTGAAGGCTTCGAAATCGGGGTGAACCCGCTCGGGGAAATCACCTCCAACTACAGCATCGAGCAAATCAACCAGTTTCTGGGCCGGCACGTGCGCGACAAAAAGCTGGTGGACCGCGCCGGCCAGTTTGGCGAGAAGCCGGGCCCCGACGAAACCGAGGACGAGGCGTTCCCCATTGCCGACGCCGAGCACGCGCCCGAGCCCGAAGAGACGGACGAAGAGTTTATGCGGCGCACCAGCCGCGAGGCCAAACGCAAAAAAGCCGTGGGCGACCCCGACAAGGAAGCCGCCGAAACGCGCGGCGAGCTGCCGCTGGACGAATAGACGGCCGCGCTACAAGGTATTGGTGTTGCCCGTGCGCAGGCCTTTCTCAAAGGTCTCGACCCGGATGAGCTGGCCGTCCTGGTACGATTCTGTACGGGTGGTTTTATTGCCTTCGTAGGTTTCGACCTGCGTGAGCTTGCCGTCTTCGTACTTCTCGGCGCGCGTGATGGTGCCGTCGATATAAGTTTGCACGTCGGTAACCTGGCCGGCGGGGTCGTAGCTTGTCCAGGGGCCGTACCAATAGAAGCGCGGGGCCTTGCCCTGGCCCGTGACCCACTGCGCGGTGCCGCGCCGTGCCACTTTGCCGTCGGGGTGCCAATAAGTGACTTCGCACAGCCCGTCGCGCCCGTACACCTCGGAGCGCTCGAGCGCCCCCGTGGCCGAGAAATAGCGAAACGTGCGCACCGGTCGCCCGTGGCGGTACTGGCCGCTGGTGAACAGCTGCTTTTTGGCGTCGTCGTGGTAGGTGCGCCAGCGGCCCCGGGCCAGGCCGTGGCGGTCCGAACGGTTGGGATTCCAAAAGCCGCGTGCCCCGGCGCAGGCATGCAGAAGAACAGCGAGACCGAACAGCAGCAGCAAGCGAGAAAGGTACATGTGGCGAAAGGGTTAGCAACAACTATAAAGTTAGTTGACGTTGCTTTCTCAACGCAGCAAATTCAAAATATTGTTCCCCCGCCGATTTTTTGAAAAGCCGGAATTTGAGCCGACGCCTATCTTTGGCCGCATCACCCTTTCTGCTTTTGCGCCATGACCTCCCACGACGTTGATTACCGCATCCTCGGCTCCGACATTCAAGTGCTCGAAGTAGAGCT
The DNA here is from genome assembly GCF_014699055.1 of Hymenobacter armeniacus. Taxonomy (GTDB): domain Bacteria; phylum Bacteroidota; class Bacteroidia; order Cytophagales; family Hymenobacteraceae; genus Hymenobacter; species Hymenobacter armeniacus. Next base: position 252,852 of record NZ_JACXAC010000005.1, on the reverse strand, counting down.
CGACCCCAACGAAACCGTTATTGCCGAGGCCGGGGCCATGGTGTACATGGAAGAAGGCATCGCCTTCGAAACCAAAATGGGCGACGGCTCCGAGCCCGACCAGGGCTTTATGGGCAAACTGTTCTCGGCCGGCACGCGCCTGATTACCGGCGAGTCGCTGTTCCTCACGCACTTCACGCACCGGGGCGGCTACGGCAAAAGCCGGGTGGCGTTTTCGGCCCCCTACCCCGGCACCATTATTCCCATCAACCTGCGCGACATGCCCGCCGGCCTCATTGTGCAGAAAGACGGCTTTCTGGCCGCGGCGCGGGGCACCAAAATCAGCCTGCACTTCAACCAGAAATTCGGGGCCGGCCTGTTTGGCGGTGAGGGCTTTATCCTGCAGAAGCTGACCGGCGACGGCAAGGCCTTCGTGCACGCCGGGGGCACCATCATCGAGAAAAAGCTGAACAACGAGCTGCTGCGCGTGGACACGGGCTGCGTGGTGGCTTTTGAGCCCAGCATCGATTTTAGCGTGGCCCGGGCCGGCGGCCTCAAGTCCATGATTTTTGGGGGCGAGGGCCTGCTGCTGGCCACGCTGCAAGGCACGGGCCGCGTGTGGCTGCAGTCCATGCCCGTCAAAAAGCTCATCCGTGCCCTGGCGCCCGGCGGCGGCAACGCCCAGAAGGAAAGCGGCGGCGTGCTGGGCGGCCTGCTGGGCAACATGCTGGACGAATAGCGCGGGGGCGCAAGCGCCTACGCGGCGGCCGGGAGGCCACGCGTCGTCAGCGCCACGGGCGCGGCGGCGTCGCTGCTGTCGGCCATGCCCTTAATGGCGAAGCCCACCGCCAGCAGCAGCAGCAGGCCAATGCCCACGGCCACCCTTACCAGGAACTTAAAATCGGCGGTTTCGTCGTGCTTGCGGCGGTCGGCCATGCGGCGTTGGCTGCGCGTTTTATACGGGCGCTGATAAGCCGATTTCTTGGCTGCAGGTGCTTGAGTAGTATAGGACATAGGCATGAACGTTACGGTAATATTACCGCTTTTTGCATTATTATCGTTCACCGAGCCATATTTAGTCGCCTGAATGTTGCTTTATCCTCGCTAAACGCCTGTTTTTTCTCTGCCAGTTGGCGCTGCCGGTTTCACCAGCAAGCAGTTAACGCCCCGCTTCAGCTGTGGCCGCGGCCGTTTGCAAAACGGCATCGAGCACGTCGCGGGTGTTGAGCAGGCGCGGCACCTTGTGCTGCCCGCCCAGCTTGCCCTGGCTGCCCAGCCACGCCTCGAAAGTGCCGGTGGGCACGGCTCGCAGCTGCGGCGGGGCCAGCGCCAGGCTGCGGTGGCGCTTGGCGGCGTAATCGGAATTCAATTCGCAGAGGGTGGCGTCGAGCACGGCCCCGAAGCGGGCCAGGTCGGGCCGGTTGGGGCCGGGGGCGAACTCCACGGCCCATTCGTGCCCGCCGCGCGAAGCGGCGTTGTCGGCTGCGAACCACACCGGGGCCACGGTGAAATCGCGCACGGCGGCGCCGGTGGCCCGGCAGGCAGCGGCCACCGCAGCTTCGGCGTTCTCGATAACCACTTCCTCGCCAAACGCATTGAGAAAATGCTTGGTGCGCCCGGTGATGCGCACCCGATAGGGCGCCAGCGAGGTGAAGCGCACTGTATCGCCCACGAGGTAGCGCCACAAGCCCGCGTTGGTGCTGATAACCAATGCGTAGGCCCGGTTCATTTCTACTTCGGCCAGCGGCACGGGGCGGGGGTTGGGCGCCTCCCACTGGTCGGCGGGCAGAAACTCGTAGTAGATGCCGTGGTCGAGCAGCAGCAGCAGGTCCTCACTGTCGGGCTGGTCCTGCAGGGCAAAATAGCCTTCGGAGGCGTTGTAGATTTCGAGGTAGCGCATGCGCGCATCGGGGATGAGCTGCCGAAACAGCTCACGGTAGGGCCCAAACGCCACGGCGCCGTGCAGGAACAGGCGCAGCCGCGGCCACACCTCCGTGATGTTGTCGGCGCCGGCCAGGGCCACCACGCGGCGCAGCAGCACCACCATCCAGGTGGGCACGCCGGCCAGGGTGCGCACGTCTTGGTGGAGCACGTGCCGGGCTATGCGCTCAATTTTTTCTTCCCACTCGTCTAGCAGCGCCAGCCGGAGCGGTGGCGTGCGCAGCTGCTCGGCCCACCACGGCAACTGCTGCATGATGACGGCCGACACGTCGCCGGCCCGCGAGGCGGGCTCCTGCGGCCGGAAGGGGTTGGCGGCGTGGGCGCCGCCCAGCGAAAGCGTTTTGCCGGCCAGTAGCCGCTCCTGGGGGTAAAAGTGCGTGCTCAGGGCCAGCATGTCGCGGCCGGCGCGGTAGTGGCATTCGTGCAGGGCCTCGACCGTGACGGGGATGAACTTGCTGCGGGCATTGGTGGTGCCGCTGCTCTTGGCAAACCAGCGCGGCCGGCCGGGCCACAGCACATCGGGAGCGCCGCGCAGCACCTTTTCCAACTCGGGGTACAGTTGCTCGTAGGTGCTCACGGGCACGCGCCGGCCAAACTCCGCGGCCGACAGGTGCTCGCGGAAACCATAGCGCCGGCCCCACTCGGTGGCGTTGGCCCGGCTCAGCAGGTGCGTGAGCAGCCGGGCCTGCAGGGCGTCGGGCTGCTCGCGCACGCGGGCCAGCCGGGGCAGGCTGCTCCATTGAACGGCGCTGGCGAGTAGCTGGTCGAGCATAGGCAAGTGGGCGGAAATAGGTGGTGGCCTTACGTTCTTTCGCGTCTACTCCGTTAGCCGTTTAGAACGTGCGCTTGAGCTCGAAATTCTTGCCCAAGTACACGCGGCGCACGGTTTCGTCGCCGGCCAGCTCTTCGGCGGTGCCGGCTTTCAACAGCTTGCCTTCGAAAAGCAGGTAGGCACGGTCCACGATGTTGAGGGTGGCGTTCACGTCGTGGTCGGTGATGAGCACGCCGATGCCGCGGTGCTTGAGCTTGGCCACAATGCCCTGGATTTCTTCGGTGGCAATGGGGTCGACGCCCGCGAACGGCTCGTCGAGCAGCACGAACTTGGGGTCGACGGCCAGCGCGCGGGCGATTTCGGTGCGGCGGCGCTCGCCGCCGCTCAGCACCTTGCCCAGGTTCTTGCGCACGTGCCCCAAGCTGAACTCTTCGAGCAGTTCTTCCACCTTGGCCTGGCGGGCTTCTTTCTTGAGCTTGGTCATTTCGAGCACGGCCATGATGTTTTCCTCCACGCTCAGGTCGCGGAACACGCTGGCTTCCTGGGCCAGGTAGCCCACGCCCAGCCGGGCCCGCTGGTAGATGGGCATGGTCGTGATTTCGGTGTCGTCGAGGAAGATGCGGCCGGCGTTGGGCTTCACCATGCCCACCATCATGTAGAAGCAGGTGGTTTTGCCGGCGCCGTTGGGCCCGAGCAGGCCCACGATTTCGCCCTGCTCCACGGTCACCGACATGTCGTTGACGACGGTGCGGGCTTTGTATTTTTTGATGAGGTGGTCGGCGCGAAGAATCATACAGCAAAGGTAGGGGCTTGCGGCACGGCGGCCGAACCCGGGAAATAAACGAATGCAACGCCAAAATCAGTCGGCTTGCCTAACAATTGACTTGAATTTTTCCGCTACTTTTAGCCTCTCAAATAACCCCACCCCAAATTTTAATTTATATGACGGTAAAAACACTACTCCTCGCGGGAGGTGCGCTGCTAGCCAGTGCGTCGGCGGCGTCGGCCAGCGGCTTTCAGGTAAACCTGGGCGGACAGAAAAATATCGGCATGGGCGGCGTCGGCGTGGGCTTGTCGCTCGACCAAGCGGCCATGTTCTACAACCCCGGGGCCTTGGCCCTGGTGCGCGAAAATGGCGTGCAGTTCGGCGTGAACGCCGCTTTGGCGCGCATCAGCTTCCGCAGCGAAAACGGCGGCGACCAGCGAGCCCTCCAAAACAGCGTGGTGACGCCTTTCAACTTCTACGCCGGCTTCGGCCCCAAAGACGCCAAGTACAAGTTTGGCTTAGCCGTGTACACGCCCTACGGCAACAAAGTGAAGTACGCCGACGGCTGGGAAGGCCGCTACGCCCTCACCGAAATCGACCTGAAGGCGGTGTACGTGCAGCCCACCTTTTCTTACGCCATCACGCCGCAGCTGAGCGTGGGCGCGGGCCTCATGATTTTGGCCTACGGTTCGGTGAACCTGCAGAAGGACCTGCCCCTGCCCACCGGCCCCGGCCACATCGAACTCGACGGCAAGGCCAAGACGCAGTTTGGCTACAACGCCGGCATTTTCTTCAAGCCTTCCGACAAGCTGGGCGTGGGCGTGAGCTACCGCTCGCAGATTGACGCCAAGGTTGAAAACGGCAGCATCACCTACACCGGCCTGCCCACGGGCGCCAGCGCCGGCATCGTGAACCCGTCGTTCACGGCCAACAAGTTTGCCGCTACGCTGCCCTTGCCGGCCGTGGCCAGCATCGGCATCGGCATCAACCCGACCGACAAGCTGACCCTGGGCGTCGACGCCGCCCTGACCTTCTGGAGCCAGTACCGCACCCTCGATTTCGCCTTCAGCAGCGACAACGGCGGCACGGGCGTGGTGGGCGGCAGCGCCACCAGCACTTCCAAGCGCAACTACCAAGACGCCCTGGCCTTCCGCGTGGGCGGCCAGTACATGGTGAGCGACAAGCTGGCCGTGCGCGCCGGCGCTTCCTACGACTTCTCGGCCGTGCGCGACGGCTTCGTGACCCCCGAAACCCCCGACGCCGACCGCGCCATTGGCACGCTGGGCCTCTCCTACCAAGTGACCGAGAAGCTGGGCGTGGACGCCTCCTTCCTGTTCGAAGCCTTGGTGAAGCGCACCCAGACCCAGCAGGACTTGCTGAACCTGGGCACCACCGACCGCGTGGCCGGCACCTTCCGCACCAATGCCTACATCCCCGGCATCGGCCTGCACTACAAGTTTTAATTTCCCACCCGAACCTCAGTCTTTGCTCTTATGAAATTGTTTATCAAACGTTCGGCACCGGTACTTGGCTTGCTGGGCCTGGGACTGGCGGGCTGCCAGCCCGACATTGACGCCCCGAAAGTTTCGGCGGGCTCGGCCGACTTTTCCCGGTACGTCTCGGTGGGCAACTCGCTCACGGGCGGCACCGCCGATGGCGGCCAGTACCGCGAGTCGCAGCTGAATTCGTACCCCAACATTCTGGCCAGCCAGTTTGCGCTGGTAGGCGGCGGCACATTCCTGCAGGCCCTGTTCAGCGAAACCCAGTCCAACGGCTCGGGCTACCTGCGTCTGGCGGGGTTCACGCCGGCTACGGCCACTTCGCTGCCCGCGCCCATCACGGCCAGCGTGACGACCAACCTCGCCATTCGTGGCGCGGTGCCCACCCGCACGAGCCCCCTGCCCCGCCCGCAGCCGCTCTACACCAAGGACTTGTCTGACATCAACAACCTGGGGATTGACGGCATTCGGATGTCGGACATTACAACGGCTGGCTTCGGCAACTCGGCCTCGACGGGCGGCACGTTCGCGGCTCCCACGCCGGTGTTTAACGCCTATTTTGAGCGCATTACGCCCGACGGCAGCAACGAGAGCTACCTCGACCGCGTGAAGCGCACGGTGGCTTCCATCAAGCCCACGTTCTTTACCGAATGGCTGGGCAACAACGACGTGCTGGGGTTTGCCACGGCGGGCGCTGCCGCCAACTCCGTGACGCCTGCTGCTACCTTTACCGCCAATACTAAATTGGTGCTCGACGCCCTGACCGCTGGCGGCGCCAAAGGCGTGGTGGCCACCATTCCGGACGTGACGAACATTCCGTTCTTCACCACGGTGGGCCCTTCGTTCCGGGCCAACCTGGCCCTGAACAACACGCCCGTGACCGTGGCGCCGTTCATTTACACCACCGGCCTGCTCGCTCCGGGCCAGCCCAACACCCGCGTCCTCACCGCCAAGCTCTCCGACATTGGCAACGCGCCCGGCACAGCCGGCAACCTCTTGCTGACGCTGACCGCCTCGCCCTACCTCTCGCTTTACGGCCGGGCTACCGGCAAGTACTGGCGCGACTTCTACCAGCAGGCGCGCCCCAACCTGCCCCCGACCTACACGCTGGCGCAGTTTCTGGGCCCGGCAGCACTCGGCGGCTTAGCCATCGACACCACGAAGGCCTTTGGGCAGGACCCCGCCAACCCCTTCCCCAGCACGCTGGTGTTGGACCCCACCGAGCAAGCCAGCATCGTGAGCACGACCAACGCGTTCAACACGACCCTGACCACGGAAGCCAACGCCCGCAACCTCGCCATTTTCGACGCCAACATTTTCTTCCGGTCGGTGGCCGCCAGTGGCTTTGCCACCAACGCCGTGAATAACACGGCCGGGTACCTCTCGGGCAACCTGTTCAGCCTCGACGGCGTGCACCCCACCCCCCGCGGCTACGCCGTGATTGCCAACGAGATGTTGCGAGTCATCAACGCCAAGTACGGCAGCACGTTCCAGGGCGTGAACGCCAACAACTACCGCGGCGTGGTGTTCCCGTAGTCATCTGCGAAAACATGGCCCAAATAAAAGCGCCTTCTCCGACCGGGGAAGGCGCTTTTGTTTGGGCATCAGCGGGGCAAGCTCACTGCGTGCCCCGCCAGATGCGCGGCAATGAGTTGGGCGTGGTGCCGGCCGTTCTCGATGAACCAGCGGCTGGTGGCGCGGCCGCCGCACACGGTGCCGGCCACGAACACGCCGGGCTGCGTGGTTTCGTGGGTGGCGGGGTCGAAGAGCGGGGCGCGGGCCTCGTCCTGGGGGTCGGGCTCCACGCCGAGGCGGCCGAGCAGGGCCTCGTCGGGGTGGTAGCCGGTGAGGGCGTACACGAACTGCGCCGGGATGGTGAGCGGCCCGTCGGGCGTGCGCACCTCCACGGCCTCGGGCGTGATGGCGGTGACGCAGGTGTTGAAATGCGCGGTGATGCGGCCTTCGGCAATGCGGTTGACGAGGTCGGGCCGAATCCAATACTTCACCGACGGGCTAACCTCCGGGCCGCGCACCACGAGCGTGACCTGGGCCCCGGCGCGCGTGAGCTGCAGGGCGGCTTTGGCCGAGGAATTTTTGGCCCCGATGACGACGACGTGCTGGCCCACGTGCTCGTAGGGCTCTTTGTAGTAATGCTTGACGTGGGGCAGGTCTTCGCCGGGCACGTCGAGCGGGTTGGGCAGGTCGTAGAAGCCCGTGGCCACGATGACGTTGCGGGTCTGGATTTCGCCCTTGTCGGTGGTCACCGTGAAATTACCCTGCTCGCCGCGCAGGCTCAGCACCCGTTCGTAGAGGCGCAGGGGAATGTTTTCGCTGCGGGCCACGCGCTGGTAGTAGTCCAGGGCGTCTTCGCGCAGGGGCTTGTAGTGCGACACCGGGAAGGGATAGCCGCCGATTTCGAGCAGTTCGGGGGTGGAAAAGAATTCCATGTTGGTGGGGTAGCCGATGATGGAATTCACCAGCGCGCCCTTTTCCACGATGGTTACGCGCAGGCCTTTGCGCTGGGCTTCGAGGGCGCAAGCCAGGCCCACGGGGCCGGCCCCGATGATGAGAACGTCGAGCATATGATGTGGCGACGCGTGTGCGCGTCTTGTCGTTGAACGATAAACAGGCCCGCTCCCCTGGACATCAACTGTCCCAGACGCCGAGACGCAAATATGCGTCTCTACCTTTGCGTCATGCGTACCTGTGACTTGTGCGGCAGCTCCGATTTTAAGAAGCTGCCTTTCTATTACGAATTTGAAGGCCAACGGCTGCAAGGCACCCAATGCCGCGCCTGCGACCTGATGTTTCTGGACCCGCAGCCCACGCCGGCGCAGCTGGAACGGCTCTACGGCAAGGACTATTTCACGGAGCGCCCCAACTACGACCGCACCCAGCAGGACGTGGTGTTCATTGAGGAAGGCCAGAAGCAGGAAGTACTAAACCAGCTCCGGCCCGACAAGTTCACCAATTACATTCTGGCCAAGTACCCCGGCCGCAAGTTCCGCTACCTGGAGGTGGGCTGCGGCCCCGGCTATACCCTCAAAAGCCTGGAAGCCATGGGCTGGGAAAGCCACGGTCTCGAAATATCGGAGCACGCGGCCGACTTCGCCCGCCGCGAGCTGCACCTGCCCGTGGTGACGGGCAACATCGAAACCACCGAGGACTTCCACGAAAACCAGTTCGACCTCGCCTACATGGGCGACGTGCTGGAGCACTTGCTCTCGCCCGCCGCTACGCTGGCCAAGTTTCACCGCATTCTGGAGCCGGGCGGGCTGCTGGTGCTGGCCCTGCCCGCCACGCTCAACCTGCCCACCGTGCGCCTGGGCTTTGCCGCTTATGGCGTGCTCGGCAAGGAACGCAAGATGGACATTCCGCCCTACCACTTGTTCGAGTTCACCCCCGCTACCATCACCAAAATGCTCAAGAAGCAGGGCTTTGAAGTGGTGGAACTGCTGAACCCCGTGAAGCCGCCGAAGAACATTCGGCTGGGCGGCAGCATGGTGGAGAAAGTGAGCAAGCTGGCCGGCCAATACCCGACGTACTACCTGAACAAGCTGACGGGTCGATTTGGCGACCGGATGTTTGTGGTGGCGCGCAACGTGAAGTAGGCCTGTAAAAAAGACCGTCATGCTGCGCGTAGTCGAAGCATCCCTACCGCGCAAGTAGCTAATTACTATTGCAGTAGAGATGATTCGACTACGCTCGGCATGACGGTCTGGCTTTGCCAGGCGTTTGGCCCAGGCAGCCTACAGCTTGATGGTGCGCTTGCTCACCACCTGCCCGTTCATGGTGACGGCGGCGATGTAGAGGCCGGCGCGGAGGCGGCTGCCGTCCACGGCCACAGAATGGGGGCCGGTGCTGAAGTTGTGGTTCGTGACCACCTTCTGCACGCGGCGGCCCATCTCGTCGAACAGTTCGACCGTGACGGCGCCGGCAGTGGGCAGCGTGAAGGCCACGTTGAACTGATTGAGGAAGGGCACCGGGCTCAGCTGCAGGCCCTGCAGCTCGTCGGCCTTGCCGGGCGTGGTGCGCAGGGTGATGGTGTTGAAGAAGCTGGTGAGGCCCAGGAAGCGGGCCATGACGGGCGTAATGGACGTGTTGTCCAACAGGCCCTGGCCAGTGATGGCGGCGGCGTGCAGGGGGTTGTTGGTGTTGTCTTCGGCCCCCACCCAGATGTCCTGGGGCGTGTGGTTGCCGGGGGTGCCGCCCTGGTTGCTGCCCACGCCGGTGCTGGCGCGGGTGCCGTTGCCGTTGGTGAGCGGGTTTGAGCCGTAGGCCACCACAATGCGCTTGCCCGTGGCCGAGGCCGGCTGGGGATAGTCTTTGCCCTGGAAGGTGTTCATCACGTAGTCCGGAAACCAGCCGCCGGTGCCGCCGTCGCCGCGCAGCAGGTTGGTGGGCGTGGCGTAGCCCGCTTCGGCCGCTACCGACTTCGTGATTTGGCCCGAGTAGGTGCGGATTTTGGTGCCGTTCTGCTGGGCATCGGCCTCGTCGTGCAGGCCCGTCACGGCGAAGCCGCCGCACTCGTGGTCGGAGGTGCTAAAAATGAGCGTGTTGCCAGTGGTCGATTGGGTGCCGAGCAGGGCGCGGCCCTCGGCCACGGCGTAGTCGAAAGCCAGCACCTCCTTAATCATGTAGTCGGAGGCGTACACGTTGGTGGTGCGGGCCGTGCTGGGCGTGGCCGTGTAGTTGGCTTCGCCGCCGCCGGGGGCGTAGGTGGGCTTGTCCGAATCCACGGTGTATTGGTTGCCGCCGGCGGGGTTGGCTACCACCGTGATGCCGCCGGTGTTGGCGTGCTCCAGGTGGTCGATGCGGCCGGCTTCCACCATCAGGAAGAAGCCTTTGCCGTTGCTCTTGGCTTTTAGTACCTCGATGGCCATGTGGGTCATTTCGGCCAGCGAGGGCTCCCAGGGCGCGCTGGTCTGGCGGTCCTGCTCGTAGTTCACGTGCGAGCTGTTGAACAAGCCCAGCAGCTTCTTGCCGCCCACGCCGTACTGGCTCAGGTTGAGGTTGTTGAGGGCGTCGCGGCTGTTCACATAGCCGTAGTTGCGCTGGTTCACGGCGTAGCTCACCAAGTCCACGTCGTCGGCGCGGTTGCCGCGCAGGGTGGCGGCGTTGCCGGTGGCGGGGTCGATGATGGCCGCGCCGTTGCGGTCCACGATGGTTTCGTAGGCGCTGGCGGCCGTGCGGGTGCGGGGCATGAAGTGGCGGGCGCCACCGCCCAGAATCACGTCCAGCTCCACGCCCACTTTAGGAGTGGGCAACACCCAGTCGCGGGCCGCCGTGTAGCGGTACGAGGTGGTGGGGCTGCTGTTGAAAATGGCTTCGTACTGGGCCTGCGTCGAGGCAATGTATTGGGCCGAGATGTAGTCTTCCAGGTCGCGGAACCAGATGTGGCTGGCGAAGGCGGCCGGCGTAGCGTGCGTGATGCGGGCCGTGCTCACGAGGCCCACGGCGTAGCCCTGCTTCTTGGCGTTTTCCAGAATGGTTTCGATGGCCGCGCCGGAGCTGGGGTTCAGCGAAATCACCTCGTTGTCCTGCTTGCCGGGCTTGCCGCAGGCGTACACCGAAGCGCCCGGGGCCGAGTCCGTAATCCAGGAGTTGAGCGAGTGCGTGGTGACGGTGGCGTTGTACTTCAGCTTGTCGAGGCTGAGCACCTGGAAGCCGGCATCGGAGGCGAAGCGCTTGCCGGTGGTGCCCTGGCCCATGGCCATGCGCGCGGCCGTCTTCGGCGCCAGCCCGAAGCCGTCGCCGATATAGATGATGACGTTGTTGTTGGCCGCCTGGGCCCGGGCTTCCTGCCCGGCCAGCGCCGCCAGCAGCAGGCCGCCGCTGAGTATCATTTTCGCTTTCATAAAAGCCGGTTTGGGTTGATGAATGGAATAAACCGGCCGCAAAATTGAGCGGGGGCCGTGAGGCCGGGGTTACTGTGCTATCAAGCCTCCATTAAGAATTCGGGGCCGAACGACTTCATTGATAACGCCTAGATAACCAACACCCTGCAGGGCCATATCTACCTTTGCCCGAACCGTTAAACCGTTCCTGGGCAATGTTCTTTTCCGTCAAAACACCTTCCTTGCGCCCCTTGCTGTTGGGCTTGTTGCTGCTTGGTTTTGCCGCTACCGCGCTGGCCAGGCCACGCCCCCACTACGCCGTGCCCGGCCACGAAAAACCGGTGGCCCTGCTGCACGCGGGCAAGACGACCTACCTCGTTACCGAGCGCAGCGTGTTCCGGCTCGAAGGCGCGGCGTTTGTGCGCAAGCACCAAATTGAGCAGCCCATTCAATGCGCAACCGTGGCCGATACAGCTCTCTGGCTGGGCACCCGCGCGGGCGTGCAAACCCTGAGCACAGCCACTTTTAGAGCGCACCCATTGCCGCTGCCCGGCCCCGACGCCGCGCCCGGCATTACGGCCGTTTTCCGCGATGCGCGGGGGGCCATGTGGGTGGGCGCCAACGGCCAGGGCGTGTTTCGCTGGGCCGGCAATGCCTTCACGCAGGAGTTGCACACGCCCGCCATCAACGGCGGCGTGGCCACGGCCGACAGCTCCGTCTGGATTGCCACCAGCATTGGCCTCAGCCGCAAGCAGGGCGCCGAGTGGACGCGCTACAACGAAGAAGGCGTGGCCAACCACGAAATCCCCGACAACATCGTGGAAAAGCTGCTGCCCGACAACGCCGGCAACCTCTGGGTGGTGATGTCCGACGCCATCTGCGTGTTCGAAAACAACGGCCAGTGCGGCGCGGCCGAGGAAGAGCTACCCACCGTGAAGTTCATCGGACGCCCCGGCAATGAAGTGTTTGGCGTGGCCAGCGTAGCCGGCACGGGCCGCCTGTTTGCCACGGCGCAGGGCCTGCTCCTGCTGCCCAACGAGCCGGCCGGTTTCGCCAGCTTCGCCCCGGCTACGGACAAGGTGGAACCCAAGCGCCTCTTGGTGCCGGTGGCGCTGCCGGCCAGCGTGGGCACCCCGGTCCTGCTGGAAATAGATAAGCAGCAGCGGCTGTGGCTGGCCAGCACGGAGGGCGTGGCGGTGCTGACGGGCAAGGAGCTGCGGCGGCTGGCAACCTCACCCCCTGACCCCCTCTCCAAAAAAGAGGGGGCACCGGTCCTGAGCAAACGAAATATTGATTAAGAGTTTAAAAGGAAGAAAGCCAGCTTTTCAGCAGGCTTTCTTCCTTTTAAACTCTCCGTCGGCGCAAAGCCGGTGCCCCCTCTTTTTCGGAGAGGGGGTCAGGGGGTGAGGTGAACGTTACAGCAGTTCGGTACTGCGCTTTACAAAGGCCGTCAGCGCCTCGCCTTTCAACAGGCCTTGCGAGAGCAGGGCCAAGTCAAACGCCTGCTTGGCGAGCGTGGAGCCGCCGTCGGCCAGCACCTTGCTCACCAGCGGGTGGTTGGCGTTCACGGTCACGTCGTACGACTCGGGGAAGGCGCCGAACATCTGCATGCCGCCGCCACCGCCGGTGCGCTGCATGTCCTTCATGCGGCGCATGAACTCGTTTTGGGTGATGACCACGGGCGCGTCCTGGGGCGAGAGGGCGGCCACTTTCACGTGCATTGCCGGGTTGGCGATGGCCGTGGTGAAGGTTTCTTCCAGCTTCTTGGTGTCGTCTTCGCTCAGCACGCTTTCGGTGGTGCCGTCTTTCTCGATGAGCTTGCTCACCGTGTCGGCATCCACACGCTTGAAGCTGGTTTTCTCCAGCTTCTGTTCCAGCAGGCCCACGAAGTGCGGGTCGAGCACTTGGTCGAAGTTCAGCACGTCGTAGCCCCGCTCCTGGGCGGCGGCCACGAAGCTGTGCTGGTGCTCGGCGTCGTTGGTGTAGAGCACCACCGTGTTGTCATTCTTGTCCTTTTGGTTGGCCTGGATGTGCTCGGTGTACTCATTGATGGTGAAAAGCTTGCCGTCCACATTCTTGAGCAGCACGAAGTCTTTGGCCTTGTCGTAGAACTTGTCGTCCGACAGCATGCCGTACTTCACAAACAGGCCGATGTCAGACCATTTTTCCTCGTAGCCGGCGCGGTCCTGCTTGAACAGGCTGCTGAGGCGGTCGGCCACCTTCTTGGTGATGTAGGTGTTGATTTTCTTCACCGCCGCGTCGGCCTGCAGGAAGCTGCGGCTCACGTTCAGCGGGATGTCGGGCGAGTCGATGACGCCGTGCAGCAGCATCAGGAACTCGGGCACCACGTCCTTCACCTCGTCGGTGATAAACACCTGGCGGGAATACAGCTGAATCTTGTTGCGCTGGAACTGCAGCTCGTCCTTCACCTTCGGGAAGTACAGAATGCCAGTGAGGTTGAACGGATAGTCCACGTTCAGGTGAATCCAAAACAGGGGCTCGTCCATGCTCATCGGATACAGCTCCTGGTAGAACTTCTTGTAGTCCTCGTCGGTCAGCTCCGAGGGCTGCTTGGTCCAGATGGGCGTGGTCTGGTTGATGACCTCGCCCTCGAACTCAATTGGAATGGGCAGGAACTTGCAGTACTTGGTGAGGATGGTGCGCAAGCGGGCCTCCTCCAGAAACTCGTCGGAGTCTTCGGCCACGTGCAGCACCACATCGGTGCCGCGCTCGGCTTTGGCGTGCTCGCCTTCGGTTTCTTCGAGGGTGAATTCGGTGCTGCCGTCGCAGGTCCAGTGGGCCGTCAGGGTGTCGTCTTTATACGACTTCGACCAGATTTCTACCTCCTTGGCCACCATGAATGCCGAGTAGAAGCCCAGGCCGAACTGTCCGATTATCTGGTCTTTGGCGTTGGCATCCTTCTCTTTGTACTGCTCCACAAACTCGGTGGCGCCGGAGAAAGCAATCTGGTTGATGTACTTCTTGATTTCCTCGGCCGTCATGCCCAGGCCGTGGTCGGAAATTGTGATTTTGCGGGCCTCTTTGTCCACGGTCACGCGCACTTTCAGCTCGCCTAGGTCGCCCTGGTACTCGCCCAACTGGGCCAAGCTCTTCAGCTTTTGGGTGGCGTCGACGGCGTTCGACACCAATTCCCGCAGGAAGATTTCGTGGTCGGAATACAAGAACTTCTTGATGATGGGGAAGATGTTCTCGGTGTGGATGGAGATGGAGCCGGTTTCTTGCATGATGGTATGAATAAGAACGGTTGGTTGCAGACGAAACGACCGGGCACGAGGTGCCGGGCCGTGTGCTGCACGGCATTCAAAGCCCGTTCCAAGCAGGGGTTCGCTGTCAGATTGACAGCGGAGCGGCGGCAACCGTTAGTATTCCAGTCCGGTTTGATAGAAGGCGCGCGGTTCGTTCACGCCGCCATGCGCGGGGCCCCGGCCGTGGGCCGCGTCCCATTCGGCCAGCAGGCCGGGCACGCGGTTGGAGTAGTCGCTGAGCCAGTGCAGGCCGGGCACGGCCGTCGAAAAGAACTGAATGTCGAACTTGATGAACGGGCGAAACAGCGCAATCAGCGAGTCGATGGCCAGCTGGTTGTGCACGTGCCGGCGGTTGATGGCCAGCACCATGCGCTCGATGGGCAACTTGACGAGGGCGGGCATCCAACCCACGCCCAGCCACACTTGGTCGTACACGGCAATTTCTGGAAACGTATTCATTTCCAGCAAAATATTTCGTACGCTATGCTGGTTCACAACTTCCAGCAACTGCTCGGCGGCGCTGCGAAAGGCGCGCATGTCTTCGCCGGCGGCCCATTCCACGCGCAACAAGCTCAGGGCTTCGTCGTACTGGAGGGAAAGGCTGGCAATGGTATTGAGTATCACAAAATTCAGGTATGCATCGGCCCGAAGCCGGGCGCGGGGCTTACGTAAATGCGCCGCATTCGGATTGCCGGTTGCCGGCTTTTTGACAACTTTTTTTTTCGAGCAGCTTTTGCGGCTTTCGCTCATCTTTGCACCGTGCAAGCCCTGCGTTCCCATTTAGCCCTCCTGCTGCTGCTCTGCCTCACGCGGACCTTGCTGCCCGAGGCGTGGATACTGGCGTTGCACCCGCACGCCCACACCACCGACGAGCCGGTGGCCCGCCCCGGCACGCGCCAGCCCGGCAAAGCGCACCTCAGCGCCAAGCACCAGCACTGCGAGGTAGAGCAGTTCTACGACGTGGCGTACCAGCCGGCGGCCCCCACCGCGGCGCCGCAGCCCCGCCTCGCGCCCAGCTACCCCGCCGCGGCTTTACCGCTGGCCGTGCGGGTGGTAGCGGCCGCGCGGCCGCGCCTGCTGCCCCTGCGTGGGCCGCCCTGCCGAGCCTGATTCCGGCGTTTCCTTTCTTCCTGGTTTCACGCTGACCGCCCCGTGCCGCGCCTTCGTGCCCGGCCGGGGCTGGCGGCTTTGGCTTATTTCCATGCGTTTTTTTCTTTATCGATTGCCTTTGCTGGCGGCATTGGCGGCGGCTCCTGCCGGGCTATGGGCCCAGCAGCCCGCGCCTCCTGCGCCCCGCGGCCGCGTAGCCGCTCCACCCCTCACCGGCCGCGTCGTCGATGCGGCCAGCGGCGAAGCTTTGCCGGGCTCCACCGTGTTGTTTGACGACCTGAAGCAGGGCGCCGCCGCGGGGCCCGATGGCAGCTTCACCTTCAACAACCTGCCCCGCGGGCGCTTCACCCTGCAGGTGCGCTCTTTGGGCTACAACACCGTGACGCAGACCGTGGACACGGGCAGCGGCCAGCCGCTGGAAATCCGGCTGACGGCGGCGGCCACCGAAATTGGCCAGGTGGTGGTCACGGGCGTGTCGCAGGCCACGCAGCTGCGGCGCTCGCCGGTGCCCACCTCGGTGGTCGACCGCACGCGCCTCAACCAAACGTCGGGCTCTAACCTTATCGACGCCATTGCGCACACGCCGGGCGTGGCCCAGGTCACGACCGGCGCGGCCATTAGCAAGCCGGTGGTGCGCGGGCTGGGCTACAACCGCGTGGTGACCCTCAACAACGGCGCCCGGCAGGAAGGCCAGCAGTGGGGCGACGAGCACGGCATCGAGATTGACGAGTTCAGCATCGACCGGGCCGAGGTTATCAAGGGGCCGGGCTCGCTGCTGTACGGGTCCGACGCCATGGCCGGCGTCATCAACTTCGTGGCGCCCGACCCGGTGGCCGAAGGGCGCATCATCGGCACGGCCACGGGCAGCTACCAGGCCAACAACCACCAGCAGGGCTACTCCCTGCTGAACGCCGGCAACCTCAACGGCCTGAACTGGCTGGTGCGCGGCACCCGCAAGGTGGCCGGCAATTACCAAAACCGCTACGATGGGCGCGTGTACAACTCCGGCTTTAATGAGTGGGATGCCAACGGCTACGTGGGCGTGAACAAGAGCTGGGGCTATTCGCACCTCACCTTCAGCACGTTCAACCAGCAGATTGGCCTGACCGAGGGCACCCGCGACGAAACCGGCCGCTTCACCAAAGACGTGCCCGCCGGGCTCGACCAAGCCGGCGCCGACAGCACCGCCAGCGTGCCCGTGACCGACGCCGACCTGCGCGGCTACGGCCTGGCCGTGCCGCGGCAGCAAATCAACCACCTGCGCCTGGGCACCGACAACAACTTCATTCTGGGCGAGAACGGAGCCCGCCTCACCCTGCAGGTGAGCTACCAGCAAAACCTGCGGCGCGAGTTCGGCAACGTGTTCGACCCGTCGGAAACCTCGCTTTACTTCCAGCTGCGCACCGTGGACTACGCCCTGCGCTACTTCCTGCCCGAGCACAACGGCTGGAACGTGACCCTGGGCACCAGCGGCCTGCACCAGCAAAACCGCAACCTGGGCGTGGAATTCCTGATTCCGGCCTACCGCGCCAACGAGGGCGGCGTGTTCGGCGTGGTGAAGAAGACGTTTGGCGGGCTCGACCTCAGCGGCGGGCTGCGCTACGACGTGCGCCAGATTTCGGCCGATGCCCTGTACCTGAACGCGGAGGAGCAGCCCGTGGCCGGCCCGGCCGCCGACGCCGAAACCAAGTTTGCGGGCTTCGTGAGCAGCTACCGCAACTACAGCGGCAGCCTGGGCGCGGCCTACAGCCTGAGCGAACGGCTGACCGTGAAGGCCAACCTGGCCCGCGGCTTCCGGGCGCCCAACATTGCCGAGCTGGCCTCGAACGGCAAGCACGAGGGCACGCTGCGCTACGAAATCGGTAACGAGAACCTGGCCGCCGAAACCAGCCTGCAGGCGGATGCTGGCGTGAGCTACGTCACCGACCACGTCCGCTTCAGCGTCGATGCGTTCACCAACAGCATCAGCAATTACATTTTCACGCAGCGCCTGCTCACGGCCGGCGGCGCCGACTCGCTGCGCGACGACACGGGGGCGTTTAAATATTCGCAGGGCCGGGCCCGGCTGTATGGCGGCGAGGTCAGCCTCGACTTCCATCCCCACCCGCTGGACTGGCTGCACTTCGAAAACTCGTTTTCGATGGTGCGCGCCCGCCAGCTCGACGTGCCCGCCGACCAGCAGTACCTGCCTTTTATTCCGGCCGACCGGCTGCAGTCGGAGCTGCGGGCCAACTTCCGCCGCCAGGGCAAGCGCCTCGCCAACCCCTACGCGCGCCTGCAGATGGAGCACACCTTTGCCCAAAACCGCTTCTTCTCGGCCTTCGACACCGAAACGGCCACGCCCGGCTACACGCTGTTCAACGCCGGCCTGGGCACCGACGTGGCCAACGCGCAGGGCCGCACCCTGTTCTCGCTCTACCTCACGGCCAACAACCTGTTCGACGTGGGCTACCAGAGCCACCTCAGCCGCCTGAAGTACGCCGACTACAACGCCGCCAACGGCCGCTACGGCGTGTTCAACCAGGGCCGCAACGTGGGCGTGCGGCTGGTGGTGCCGCTGAGCTTTAAGTAATAGCTGCTGGCCCGCGCCAATGCCGCGGGCCAGCATAATCCACTAATTATAAGGCGTCTTGCTTTCTGCCGGAAAGCAAGACGCCTTAATTTTTTGCCCGCCGGGGTGATAGTTGGGCCAGAAATGGATTAATTAGTACAGCCCCGCCCGCCATGACTGCTTCGCCCCACCTCCTGCCCGCCACCGCCCTGCGCGATGCCTTGCTTGCCAACCGCGAGCAGGCCCTGACCCGCCTGTACCGCCGCGCGTTTCCGGCGGTGCGGCGCTACGTGCGCGGCCACGGCGGCTCGGCGGAAGACGCGCAGGATGTGTTTCAGGATGCGCTGGTCATTCTCTACGAGCAGGCCACTGGCGGCCGCCTGGTTCTGACGGCCTCGGCCAGCACGTATTTGGTGAGCATTTGCCGCAATCGGTGGCAGCATGAGCTGCGCCGCCGCGCCCGCCTGCCGCAGGATGCCCTGCCCGACGACCCCGAGCAGCTAAACGCCGAAACGCCGGATGCCTCGGAAGAGGCCGGCCCGGCCGTGCTCGACTACGTGGAGCGGCTAGGCGCCAAATGCAAGAGCATTTTGCTGGCGTTTTATTACTTCCAGCAGCCTCTGACGCAGATTGCGGCCGACCACGACTACCGCTCCGTGCGTTCGGCCACGGTGCAGAAATTCAAGTGCCTGGAGCGGCTGCGCAACTCGGTGCGCCGGGCCTTCCATGCCGAAACCATTGACTCCTAAGCCATGCGCCCCGAGCTCGAACGCCTGCAGCTGATTGAGCAGCATTTGCTGAATGGCCCCGCCGCCCTCCCAGCCGGCGACTGGAACCTGCGCCTGCTGCTGGATGGCGAGCTGGCGGCCGACACGGCAACGCAACAGCGGCTTTACCAGGGCCTGCGCCGGGCCGGCCGCCAGCAGCTACGGCAGGAGCTGCGGAGCATTCACGCCCGGCTGTATCGCGGCCGCTGGGCCTGGCTGCGCCGCCTCTGGTCGATGTAGAGACGCGTATTCGCGTCTCGGCGCCCGCACCGTTGGGATGGTGCCGGGGCGTCGTTCACGCGCCGAGACGCGAGTACGCGTCTCTACATCCCCTTATTTCTCCCTTGAATCACGGGCTTTTATCCCTGTCTTTTCCGGCGGGCAGACCTCGCTTTGTCTTTTTCACTCCATCATCTCCTCATGCTGAATAAGCCAGAATTCCGCAAGTTTGCCGTGCACGGCCAGGGCCTCAACGGCCTTGCCGTAGACCAGTACCTTAGCCACGCCGAGGGGCTGGCCCGGCCATACGTGCAGAACATGACCCGCTCGGTGATTGAGGAGCGGCCTACCCGCTTCGCCGAAATCGACGTGTTTTCGCGCCTCATCATGGACCGCATCATCTTTCTGGGACAGGCCGTCGACGACAACATTGCCAACATTATCAACGCCCAGTTGCTCTTTCTGGAGTCGGCCGATGCCAAGAAAGACATCCTGCTCTACATCAATTCGCCGGGCGGCTCGGTGTATGCGGGCCTGGGCATATACGACACCATGCAGTACGTGCGGCCCGACGTGGCCACCATCTGCACCGGCTTGGCCGCCAGCATGGGTGCCTTCCTGCTGTGCGGCGGCGCCCTGGGCAAACGCTCGGCCCTGCCCCACGCCCGCGTCATGATTCACCAGCCCAGCGGCGGGGTGCAGGGCCCGTCGGCCGACATCGAAATCACGGCCCGCGAGGTGGTGAAGCTGCGCCAGGAGCTGTACGGCATCTACGCCGAGCGCACCGGCAAAACCTACCAGCAAATCCACGACGACTCGGACCGCGACTACTGGATGCGCGCCGACGAGGCCAAAGAATACGGCCTGATTGACGAGGTGCTGACGCGGGCGTAGCCCGGTGCATCGGGCCGCCGCCTGCACCCAATGCGCGCCGCTTACGTTCTTGGTGCAGTCTCCCGCGCTTTCGTTATGCCCCACGACCACTCCCACGCTGGCCACCAGCACGCTGCCCCGCCGCCCGGTGGTGGTTTCAACGCCGCCTTCGCCATCGGCATTGCCCTCAACCTGGCTTTTGTGGCGGCCGAAACCGCGGGCGGCCTCTGGGCCAATTCCGCCGCCTTGCTTTCCGACGCCGGCCACAACCTGAGCGACGTGCTGAGCCTGGCCCTGGCCTGGGGCGCCGCCTGGCTGGCGGGCCGCCCGGCCACCCGGCGCTACACCTTCGGCTACCGCGGGGCCACCATTCAGGCGGCCCTGCTGAACACGGCCTTGCTCTACGCCGCGCTGGGTTTCATCCTCTGGGAAACCATCGACCACCTGCGCCACCCCGAGCCCGTGAACGGCCGCTGGGTGATGCTGCTGGCCGGCGCCGGCATTCTGGTAAACGGCGTCACAGCCCTGCTATTCCGCAGCGGGCAGAAGGGCGACGTGAACGTGCGCGGCGCCTACCTGCACATGCTCACCGATGCGCTGGTGAGCGTGGGCGTGGTGGCGGGCGGCGGCCTGGTGGTGCTCACCGGCTGGGCCTGGCTCGACCCCGTCATTGGCTTTATCATCTTGGCCATCATCGCCTAC
Source organism: Hymenobacter armeniacus (assembly GCF_014699055.1). Lineage (GTDB taxonomy): Bacteria > Bacteroidota > Bacteroidia > Cytophagales > Hymenobacteraceae > Hymenobacter > Hymenobacter armeniacus. The sequence continues at coordinate 232,570 of NZ_JACXAC010000005.1, read as the reverse complement.
AGCTCGTGGGGCCTGCTACGCGACAGCCTGCGCCTGGGCCTGCAGGCCGTGCCCGACGGCATCGACCCCGAAGCCGTGCGCAACTACCTGTTGCAGCAGCCCGAAGTGCAGTCCGTGCACGACCTGCACATCTGGAGCCTCAGCAGCTCGGGCCACGACGCGGCCCTGATGGCCCACCTCGTGCGCCCCGGCGGCGCCGATGCCCAGTGGCTGGCCACCCTTTCCAAAGGCCTGGAAGCCGAATTCCACATTCACCACAGCACGGTGCAGGTGGAAGACGGCCCCACGCCCGGCGGCTGCCACAGTGGCTGCCAGCTGCCCGAAGCCGCGGCCCACGGCCACGCCTAACCGCATTGCGGGCGTGCCGACGGCACCGGTCGTTTCTGTGGCCGGTGCTACATTTCGCCATGCAAGTCCCTCAATCCGCTGCAAAAGCCTCACTTTTCAGCGCCGCCGTCATCGTGGCCGCCCTTGGCTATTTCGTTGATATCTACGACCTTATTCTGTTCAGCATCGTCCGCGTCCAGAGCCTCACCGAGCTGGGCGTGGTGCCCGGCACGCCCGAAATGACCAACCAGGGCCTGTTTCTCATCAACATGCAGATGGGCGGCATGCTGCTCGGCGGCATTTTGTGGGGCATTCTGGGCGACAAACGGGGGCGGCTGTCGGTGCTCTTTGGCTCGATTCTGCTGTATTCGCTGGCCAACATCGCCAACGGCTTCGTCACCACCATCGACCAGTACGCGTGGCTGCGGCTCATTGCCGGCATCGGCCTGGCTGGCGAGCTGGGCGCGGGCATCACGCTGGTGAGCGAAAGCCTCTCGAAGGAGCAGCGCGGCTACGGCACCATGATAGTGGCCACCGTGGGCGTGAGCGGCGCCATGCTGGGCTACTGGGTGGCCAAGTTTGGCTGGCGCCCGGCCTACTTTGTGGGCGGCGGGCTGGGCCTGGCCTTGCTGGTGCTGCGCGTGAGCGTGTTCGAGTCGGGCATGTTTCAGCAGGTGCAGGCCCAGACCGCGGTGGTGCGCGGCAACTTCCTGAGTTTGTTCACCAACCCCGTGCGCCTGGGCAAGTACCTGCGCGTGCTGCTGATTGGGGTGCCGCTGTGGTTTGTGGTGGGCATCCTGGTGACACTGGCGCCGGAATTTGGCAAGGCCCTGGGCATCAGCGGCAACGTGGAGGCCGGCCTGGCGGTGTTCTGGTGCTACTTCGGGCTGGTGTTTGGCGACTTCGCCAGCGGGGCGCTCAGCCAGCTGTGGCATTCCCGCAACAAGGCGCTGAAGGTGTTTCTGGGCTTTTGCGCCGCGTTGGTGGGCGTGTATTTGTACGGCGTGAAGGGCGCCACGCCCACCGTGTTCTACGGCGTGTGCTTCGTGCTGGGCGTGTCGGTGGGTTTCTGGGCGCTGTTTGTGACGGTGGCCGCCGAGCAGTTTGGCACCAACCTGCGGGCCACCGTGGCCACCACCGCCCCCAACTTTGCCCGCGGCGCGGTGGTGGGCCTGGTGCCCGCCTTCAAGGCCTTGAGCGGGGCGCTTGGCTTCATCCCTGGCGCCGCGGTGCTGGGCGGCCTCACGCTGCTGGTGGCCTTCTGGGCCGTGAGCACCCTGCCCGAGAGCTACGGCAAAGACCTGGACTACGTAGAAGAATAAAAGTCTTGAAAATCAATAAATAACTAACCTCCACTCAGGGCCTGCGTTTGAAGGTGCAGTCAGCCGTTGGCTGGCCGTAATCCCCTCCCATGAAAAACCTACTTTTCGGCGCAGTCCTTTTGGCGGCCCTCACCGCCACCTCCCTCGCCAACGCCCAAACCGCGCCCGCTCCCACGCCCGACCCGGCCGCCCTGCCCCTCACCCCCGAGCAGCAGGCCCAGCGCGCCACCGACGCCAAAGCCACCTACGACGCCCAGAAGCAGCAAAGCAACAGCAGCGACCAAGCCGTGCGCGACAGCCGCAGCCAGCTCAAAGCCAACGCCAGCCAGCAGTCGGACCTCAAACAGCAGCTCCGCGAACAGCGCAGCCAAGAGAAAGCCCAAAAAGCCCAGCTCAAAGAGCAGCGCCTCGCTGCTTCCGAAGCCAAGAAGCAGGAGCGCGCCGCCCGTGCCATGGCCAAAGCCGAAAAGCAGCGCGCCAAGGAAATGAAGTAAACGCGCAGTCACTACGTCGTATTCGTGGAAAACTCCGGCCCCGGCCGGAGTTTTTCTTTTGGCCTATTCCGGTTTTCGCCCCCTACCTTTCGTTTCATCTACTTTGCTTCTGCTTATGGCCACGCCCACCAAAAACACCCCCATGTACTACCCGTGGCACCATTTCGTGCTGCTACCGCTGGCCCTGCTCATGGCCGGCTACGCGGTGCTGCGCTACACCAAAGTGGCCGGCGACGACGACCAAGTGGCCCGGCTGTGGTTCACGGTGGCCGCGCTGGCCGTCATCGGCCTGGGCGTGCTCGTGATGTTGCGCCAGCACTATGCCTTGCAGCTGCAGGACCGCATTTGCCGGCTCGAAGTGCGCCAGCGGTATTTTGAAGTAAGCGGCCAGCGCTTCGCCGCCCTCGAAAAGCAGCTCAGCCTCAAGCAAATCCTGAGCCTGCGCCTGGCCGGCGACGCCGAACTGCCCGCCCTGGCCCAGGCCGCCGCGGCCGAGAAGCTTTCGCCCAAAGACATTCAGGCCCGTATTACTGATTTTCAGTTCGACACCATGCGCGTCTGAGCCGTGTAGTTTAGTTGTCAGTTGCTCGTTGTCAGTTGTCAGAATGTTCTGGCAAACCCCACAACAGAACCCTGACAACTGACAACGAGCAACTGACAACTAAAACCTGTTCCATGATTCTCTACAACGTCACCAGCAGCATTGAGCCCTCCGTGGCCGAGGAGTGGCTGGACTACATGCGCTCCACCCACATGCCCGAGGTGATGGAAACCGGCTTTTTCATCAAGAGCCAGCTCTGCCGCCTGCTAAACGAGGAAAACGACGGCATCACCTACGCTGCCCAGTACTACTGCCTCAGCGTGGAGCAGCTGGAGCAGTACCAGGAGCTGTGCGCCCCCGCCTTGCGCGCCGACATGGAAAAGCATTTTGCGGGCCGGTACGTGTCGTTTCGCACCGTGCTCGAAGTGGTGGAATAGACCGCGGTGACGCAGCGGCCAGCGGGCACGAAAACGCCGCTTGGGCTGTTGAAATGGCACTGTATGAAAAACATCATTTTCTTCGGCGACAGCCTTACCGCGGGCCACGGCCTGCGCGCCAGCGAAAGTTTCCCCGCCCTGCTGCAGCAGCGCCTCGACGAGCAACACCTTCCGTACAAAGCCTATAACTACGGCGTGAGCGGCGAAACCAGCGCCGGCGGCCGCCAGCGGCTGGCCTCGGTGCTGGCCCGCCACCCCGTCGACGTCTTCGTGCTGGCCCTCGGCGCCAACGACGGCATCCGCGGCATTCCGGTGCGCGAAACCACCCAGAACCTGCAGTTCATCATCGACGCCGTGCGGCGGCAGTACCCGCAGGCCCAGCTTGTCCTCGCCGGCCTCGAATTTCCGTTCGACCTCGGCCCGCTGGGTGGCCACCGCCTGGCTCACTACGCCACCGAGTTCAAGGCACTGTTTCGCACGTTAGCGGAGAAAAACAGCCTGCCTTTTGTGCCCTTCCTGCTGCAGGGCGTGCTGGGCCGCCGCGAGCTCAACCTGCCCGACGGCGTGCACCCCAACCCCGCCGGCCAGAAAATCCTGGCCGAAAACGTGTGGCAGGTGCTGGGGCCGCTGCTCAAGCAGCCGGTTTTGTAACCCTACTCGTTCGTCATCCTGAGCGCAGCGAAGGACCTTATCACGTTAGAAAGTTCTGGCGTAATAAGGTCCTTCGCTGCGCTCAGGATGACAGGTGATTTACGGATGTTACTGTTCCTCAAAACCCAAACAGATTTCCCTGCACTGGCTGCGGGATGATGAACGGCGGCGGCACCACTATGCCCGTGAGCAGGCGCATTTTCTCCAGGAAATACTGGGCAAACACCGGGGCGTGGCGCACGTCTTTCTGGTGAATGAAGAAGTAGATGTCGTGCACGCCCTGGGCCACCCAGGCGGCCAGGCGTTCGGCCCAGGCGTCGGCGCGCTGGTAGTCGGTGCTGTGCAGGCCGTGGCCGTTGAAGCGGATGAAGGCCACCGGCGTGGTGAGGCGCATGGGCAGCACGTCGCGCCGGCCGGCCACGTCGGTTATCACCAGCGTTTTGTTGAGGGCCTCGAAGGTGGCAAACACCGCGTCGGCCAGCACGGGGTCCGAGTACCAGCGCGGGTGGCGCAGCTCCACGGCCAGCGGCACCGACTCCGGAAAGTCGAGCAGAAACCGCTCCAGCCGCGGCAGGTGCTCGGGGCCGAAGTGCGGCGGCAGCTGCAGAAACGCCCAGCCCAGGTTCTCCTCCAGCGCCGCAAACGCCCGCTCCATGGGCACCACCAAGTCATCGGCCTGAAACAGTTCCCGCTCGTGGCTGATGCTGCGCGGCAGCTTGGGGCAAAACTTGAAACCGGGGCCCACGGCCTCGCGCCAGCGCCGCACCGTGCCGGCGTCGGGAATGCGGTAGTGCGTGGTATTCAGCTCGATGCTGTTGAACTGCTGGGCGTAGTAGTGCAGGTAATCGGGCTCCTTGATGCCGGCCGGAAAGTAGCTGCCCAGCCACTCCTTGTTGGTCCAGATGGGGCAGCCCACGTGCAAACGAGCGGGCGCGGGCTGCGCAGGACGGGCCCGGGCCAGCACGCGGGCGGTTTCGGGGTGGTCGGGCGGCAGCCGAAAATCAACGTAGCGTAAGTCGGGCAAACGGCCGAAATCCATGGGGCAAAGGTAGGGTTGGCGAGCCGGCGAGCGGGCACTGCTCTTACGAAAAAAGCTGGACTTATGCAACCGGGTTTCGAAGAAGGCAACCCCACCGATGCCCGAATTTTATACACGCCGCATAATCTAATTTTTGCACCTGCGCAATGGGTTGGCCCGTTTTCGGCAAAATATAGTTTGAGGCATCCTCACGGCTACTTTTCTTACCAACATGAAGATTAATTAAATGCAAGTTTTCTAGCAAAAGGACAATTTTTATCCCAATGCGGTTAGAAGTCGGATTTGGAATTTAGCATTCACTTGGCGGGGTAGGCCTATGTTTGTTTTGCTCACCATCTGCAAAACGCATGATTTTATTTCGTCCCTCGGTAGTACTCGTCCTTTCCAGTTGCTTCTTCTTTCTGCTGACTTTCCTGGGCGCTCCGGCGCACGCCACCACTGCCCGTGGCACCCACAAAGCAGCTTTTTCTGCCCCCAGCGCCGCCGGCACCACGGTATTGCGCGGCCGGGCCTCCTGGTACGCGAGTAGCTTTCAGGGACGACGCACCACCAGCGGGGAGCGTTATAACCGCTTCAAATACACCTGCGCCCACAAAACGCTGCCCTTCGGCACCCGCCTGCGGGTGACCAACGTGAAGAACGGCAAGTCGGTGGTGGTGCGCGTGTCGGACCGCGGCCCCTTCCGCCACCAGCGCATTCTGGACCTTTCCGAGATTGCCGCCCGCCCGCTGGGCATCACCGAATGCGGCGCCGCCACCGTGGTGGCCGAAATAGTGGCCGAAACCACCCCCCTGGGCCCTGCCACCACGCCCGAAAACCTGGCCGCCCTCTACGCCGCCGACCCCAACCCCGACGCGGCCTTTACCACTTACTTGGTGCCCGCCGCAGTCGACTCGGCCGCTTCGAGCGTGAAGCCGGCCCTGGTGGCCGCTTCGGCAGCGCCCAAGGGCAAGGCCACCACTCCGACCGAAGCCGTGAATTGCCCGGTGGGCTTCCTCATTCAGGCCGGCTCGTTTGTGGACGCGGCCAACGCCCAAGCGGTGCAGGCCAAGATTAAATCCCTGCTGCCCGAGGTGAGCGTGAGCATTTCGCAAGAGCTGCTCGACGGCCGCCAGCGCAGCCGGGTGCTGGTGGGCAACTTCGGCGAAAAGCCCGAGGCCGAAGCCGTGCGCCAGCAACTGCTGGTGTGGGGCATTGGCGGGCTGGTGCGCGAGGTGGCGCTGCGGTGATTTTAGTTGCTGGTTTTTAGTTGTCAGTTGTTAGGCCTGCTTGTTTGAGAAGCTGGGTTCGGTTGATGGCGACAGTTTTCGTAAAGGCCAATTGGCGACATTGTCGTTAATTGGCCTTTGCTTTTGCTCAATGACCGGACAACTGACAACAAGCAACTGACAACTAACATGATTAAAGCCCTGTTGGCGCTGGCCGCCAGCCTGACCCTGGTGTGGGTGCTGAACACCAAGCACGGCGATTTGCCGCCGTTTGGCAAGCTGCTAAGCCCGTACCGCGGCTTCTGGCAAAACGGCGAGGCCGCCGACGACTTTCCGGCGCAGCAAACGCTGGCACTACCCGGCCTGCAGGCCCCCGTGACGGTGCGCTACGACGACCACCGCGTGCCGCACATTTTTGCCCAAAACGACCACGACCTCTACTTCGCCCAGGGCTACCTCACGGCCCGCGACCGGCTCTGGCAGATGGATTTCGTGACGCACGTGGCCGCCGGCCGGCTGGCCGAAATCGTGGGCCCGGCCCGGCTCGAAACCGACCGGTTTTTCCGGCGCATGGGCCTGCCCTTCGGCGCGGCCAATTCGCTGAAGGCCATGCGGGCCAGCCCCACGACGAAGGTGGTGCTGGACTCCTATTCGGCGGGCGTCAACGCCTACATCGGCCAGCTCACGCCGAGCACGCTGCCCTTTGAGTACAAGCTGCTGGACTACCAGCCCGAGCCCTGGGAGCCGCTGAAATGCGCCTTGCTGCTCAAGTACATGGCCTGGGACCTGAGCGGCCGCACCGACGACCTGCGCATGAGCAACATCCTGCGCAAGTACGGCCCGGCCGTGACCAAGGACCTGTTTCCGGACTACCCCACGCGCGAAGACCCCATCGTGCCGGTGGGCACGCCGCTGGATTTTAAGCCGCTGCCTGCGCCGCCGGTGCCGCAGTCGTTTGAGGCGGCTTACGCGGCCCACCAGCTGCGCGACGAGCCCGACCCGGAGCTGGGCTCCAACAACTTTGCGGTGAGCGGCGAAAAGGCGGCCTCGGGCTACCCGCTGCTGGCCAACGACCCCCACCTGCAGCTCAACCTGCCCAGCATCTGGTACCAGGTGCAGCTGAGCGCGCCGGGCGTGAACGTGTACGGCGTCACCATTCCGGGGGCGCCCACGGTCATCATCGGCTTTAACGAGCAGGCGGCCTGGGGCGTGACCAATGTGGCGGCCGACGTGCTGGACTTTTACCAACTGAAGTTCAAAGACAAAGCCATGCGCGAGTACTGGCACGACGGCCGCTGGAAGCCCGTGCGCCGCGTGGTGGAACACATTAAGGTGCGCGGGCAGCCCGACCGGCTCGACACGGTGCTGTATACCCACCACGGCCCGGTGGTGTACGACAAGCCCGAAAAGCCCTTCCTGAACCAGACGCCCATTGCCCACGCCATGCGCTGGACCGCCCACGACGGAGCCGACGAGATATTGACCCTGTACCGGCTCAACCGCGCCCGCTCCTACGCCGACTACACCGCCGCGCTGGCTTCGTGGGGCTCGCCGGCCCAGAACTTCATTTTTGCGGATAACGAGAAAGACATTGCCATCTGGCCCAACGGGCGCTTTCCGCTGAAGTGGCGCGACCAGGGCAAGTTCATCCTCGACGGCACCGACCCGGCCAATGACTGGCAGGGCTGGATTCCGCAGGCCCAGAATCCCCACGTGAAGAACCCGGCGCGGGGCTTCGTGAGCTCGGCCAACCAGTTTTCGGCCGGCCCCGACTACCCGTACTACCTGAACTGGACCTTTGGCAGCTACGAGCGCGGCCACCGCATCAACGAACGCCTGGCGGCCATGAGCGGCATCACGCCCGACAGCCTGCGCGCGCTGCAAAACGACGTCCTCGACCTCAACGCCCAACTCATGCTGCCGCGCCTGCTGGCCTTGGTGAGCGAGCACAATAGCGGCGCCACGCCTCCCGCCGCCGACTCGCCCGAAGGCCGGGTGCTGGCCGAAATGCGCCGCTGGCGCTACCAATTCGCCGCCGATGCCATCGGGCCCAGCGTGTTCAACCTGTGGTACAACGACCTGGTGAAACGGCTGTGGGAAGACGACTTCCCTTCCACGCCCAACGGGCCGGCCTACCGCTACCCAGCCCGCGACCGCACCAACAACCTGATTCTGCGCGAGCTCAATTCGCCCTGGGTAGACAACCGCAACACCGCGGCCAAAGAGACGCTGCCGCAGCTGGCGCTGCAAAGCCTGCACTTCGCCACCGACTCGCTCACCCGCAAGTTTGGGCCGCTGTCGGCCAAATGGCGCTGGGCCAGCCAGAAAAGTACCGACATCCTGCACCTGCTCCAGCTCCCCGGCTTCGGGCAGATGGACGTGGACTGCGGCGGCGGCGCGGGCATTGTGAACGCCACCTCGGAGCGCAACGGGCCCTCCTGGCGCATGGTGGTGGCGCTGGGCCCGCAGGTGAAAGCTTACGGCGTGTACCCCGGCGGCCAGAGCGGCAACCCGGGCTCGCCCTACTACAATAGCATGCTGGAAACCTGGCGCGTGGGCCAACTCGATGAGCTGGTGTTTCTGCGCTCGGCCCAGGAAACCAACCCCCGCGTGAAAGCCGCCTGGACCCTAAGCAGCTCCGCCAGCGCCCGGTAGCGGCGGGGCCGTGGCTACCTTTGAATTCGCCCTCTTTCCTCGTCTCATAATGCCCTGCTCACCCGTGTTTCTACCCCGCATTCTCAGCCTCGCGACGGCTTTTTTCTTTGTTGGAATCGGCTTTGCCGCTGCCCAAACGGCGGCGCCCGTGCCCGAGCCGGCTAAACCAGGCAACGGCCAAGAAGTCGTTATTGACGGCAAAGTGTATACATACGTGGAGCAAATGCCCCAACTGCCCGGCGGCGGCGGCAATCGGGCCATTGTCAACGCCATTCAAGCCAACGTAAAGTACCCCGCGGAGGCACTGAAGCATGCGGCGCAAGGCCGCGTGTTCGTGTCTTTCACAATAGGCGAAGACGGCATGGTGCGCGACAGCAAAATTGTGAAAGGCATCGGCTGGGGCTGCGACGAAGCCGTGCTGGAGGCGGTGAAGCAGCTGCCTCAATTCACGCCCGGCACCCAACAGGGCCGCCCCGTGTCGGTAAGCTTCACGGTGCCCGTCACCTTTCAAATAACCATGCCGCCCCCCGCCAGAAAGTAGAACGTACAGAGCCAAAACCATTCGAACGGGTTTTGCCCTGGTTATACATTTGCGGCATGGATAACCGCGCTGTTTTGCTTCCATTTCGGTTCCATTCCGGACGTATCTCCTGGGCGGCTGGGATGCTTTGCCTGCTGCTTACCGGGCGCCCGCGCCCTGCGGCGGCGCAGTACTACGGCCGCTATGAGCCCGATACGGCCCAAGTGTTCAGCTACGTAGAACAAATGCCGTCCCTACCCACGGGCGGCGGCAACCTAGCCTTGGTAAAAGCCGTGCAGAAACAACTGCAGCTGCCCGCCGAAGTGCGCGAAGGCCGCGTGGAGGGCCGCGTGTTTGTGCGCGTGGTGATTGGGGTGAGCGGCGTGGCCCGGCAAGCCGCCGTGGTGCAGTCGCTGAGCCCTGCCTGCGACGCTGCGGCGCTGGCGGCCGTGCGGCGCATGCCGCGCTTGCTGCCCGGCCGCTACATCGGCCAGCCCGTGGCCACGATGCTCACCGTGCCGGTTATGTTCCTCTCGCCGCGCCACGTATTCGCCGCCAACGAAGTGGCGCAGGCGGCCCGCTTTCCGGGCGGGGAGGCCGCGCTGGAGCAATACGTGCAAAAGAACCTGAGCACGCCCGACGAAGTGCGCCAGCGCGACTTGCAGGGCCGCGTCACGGTGCGCTTCGTGCTGAAGGCCGATGGCCGCGTGGGCGCTGCCGAAGTGATGAGCCCGCTCTGCACCACCTGTGACGAAGAAGCGCTGCGCCTGGTGCGCAGCCAGCCGCGCTGGCAGCCCGCCCTAGGCTACGACGACCAGCCCGTGGCCGTGTACCAGACGCTGAACATCTGGTTTCGGCCCCCGGCCCCGGCAGCGGGCGTGGCGCCGCCCGTGCCCGAAAGCCAGGTGTATAGCCAGGTAGAGCAAATGCCGGAGCTGCCCGAGCACAGCGGCCCCGGCGCCCTGCAATCGGCTTTGCAGGAGCTCATCCGCTACCCGGAGCGGGCGGCCAGCGGCGAGGGCCAGGTGAGCTTCGTGGTGGAGCCCGACGGCCGCGTGACCCGGCCCGTGATGCTCAAAAGCATCTCCGGCCCTGTAGACGACGCCGTGGTGGCCGCCGCACTGCGCCTGCCGCGCTTCACCCCCGGCCGGCACCGCGGGCAGGCCGTGGCGGTGCGGCTGGTGGTGCCCGTGGTGGTCGACATTCGCTGAGCGGGCCAGCCTCCGGGCACAAAAAAAGCGGCGCCTTCTCGGGCGCCGCTTTTCGGGGTTCGTTTCCGAACCTATTTCTTGTCTTGGTCTTTGCCGCCCAGCTGACGCTTGCTGTCGCGGTTGCTCACGTCGCGGGCTTCGCCTTCGTGGTCGTCGTCGCTGGTGGCGCGGTTGATGAGCACCACGGCCACCGCGGCCAGCGCCGCAATGCCAACCACCATTTGGGTGGGCGTGAAGCGCTGCGCGGCTTTGCGCAGCAGCACGCCGCCGTTTTTCAGCAGGTCGTCCATGTGCTCGTGGTTGCCCTGAAACACGTGGTAGGCACTCTCAAACGTCCGGGCGAGGTCTTCGGGCAGAATTTTTTCGAGTTGTTGTTCGATTTGCGCTTCCATAAAGAAGGGAATGAAGGAGGAGGTGAAAGGAATCGGGGCCCAGGCAGGCCCCGAAAAATCCTCTACGCAAAAGGGCTTGGCGGGGCTACTTTTTCCTGCACTTTCCCGCAAAAAACCGACAATAGCGCCGGCCACCTCCTGAAGGCAAGGCCGGCGCTATTGTCGGTTATATTCTGCTGGTTAGCCTGCTTACTCCACCACCACGATGCGCGAGCCGGTGCGACGGGCTTCGCGCACCTGGCAGTAGTAGGCGCCAGCGGCCAGCCCGCTCAGGTCGAGGGGAAGTTGCTGGGCGCCGCGGGGCAGTTCGCGGTCCACGGCGCGGCGCACCTCGCGGCCCAGCGTGTCGAGCAGCACCACCTGCACGTGGCCGCCGGCGCTGTCGTAGGCCACGGTCGTGCGGCCGTCGCGCGGGGCCGGGTTTGGATACACCGTAAAGTCGGCCACTTCGGCCGGGCCGGCGGTGGCCAGCAGGGCACCGGGCCGCAGCACCGGCACGTAGGGAAAGCTGCGCCCAAACAGCTGCGTGAGCGTGGCCGGCGTCACCTGGAACCAGTCTTGCAGGATGCTGGTGTAAATGCTGCGGAAGTCGAACTGCATGGCCACGTTGTCGTTCACGCCGGCGTTGGCCGGCAGCGTGGGGTTGGGGCCGTGCACCATGGGGTTCACCTTAGTGCCGAACACCAGCAGCGGGGCCGCCGAGCCGTGGTCGGTGCCATTGCCGGAATTGGACTTGATGCGCCGCCCGAACTCCGAGAACGTGAGGCCCACCACCCGGTCCTGCACCGAGTGCCGCCGCAGGTCGTCCTGAAAGGCGTTCACGGCCTCGGCAATCTTGCCCAGCAGCGTGGCGTGGGTGCCGGTGGTGGTGCTGCCCGTGGCGGGCACCTGCAGGGTGTGGGTATCGAAGCCGCCCAGGGTGCACACGTAAATGCGCGTTTGCAGCCCGCCCGATACGAGCTGGGCCACAATTTTGAGCTGGTCGGCCAAGGAGTTCTGGCCAGCGGCGGGGTACAAGGGCGAGAGCGTCTGCGCACGCGCCGCCGCCGCCTGAATGGCCGAGGTATACACCTGCGTCTGGCTCACCACCTGCCGGATGAACATGAGCTCGTGCCCGGCCGGCGTGTTGGGGGCGGCGTCGACGCCACCGCTCAGCAGCTGCAGAAACGACGTGGTGCTGGCAATGGCCATGCCCATGTTCACGCTCGGGCCCTGCACGCAGTTGCTCACCACCGAGCCGATGCTGATGGCCAGCGGGTCGGGGTTCTGCGCGTTGGGGAAACCCGTGGGGAAGCCGGGGTATTCGCCGTCGAGGTAGCGGCCGGCCCAGCCCGTGGTCAGCGTCACGTTCGAGTCGGAGCCCGACGTCCAGATGTCGGTGGCCCGGAAGTGCGAGAAGTTGGGGTTGGGGTAGCCCACGCTTTGCACCACGCCCACCTGCCCGTTCTGGTAGAGGTTGTGCAGCGCCGCCATGGCTGGGTGAATGCCCGTGGCCGTGGTGAGCGGCAGCACCGACGTCTGGGGCAGGGCAATGTTGCCGCGCGCCGCCATCAGGGCCGGGTACTGGTCCAGCGGAATTATCATGTTCAGGCCATCATTGCCGCCCTGCAGCTGGATGATAACCAATACCTTGTCCGACTGCGTGGTGGCGTTGGTGAGGGCCGCCAGCTGCGGCGAATACCCGTAGGCGCCAATGGGCATGCCGCTCAGCAGGGCGGTGCCGGCCGCAGCAGCGGCCGTGGTCTGTAAAAAGTCGCGACGCTTCATAGAGAGTAGGCCGTTGGCGTTAAGACAAATGGTATTCGGCCAGGCCCATCAGCGCGCGCAGCATGGCTTGCAGCTTGGTGGTCACGGCGGCTTTCTTGGCGGTGTTGGTGGGCGCGGCCAGGTACTGCTGCCACTCCACGGTCCACTCGAAGTCGGGCAGGCCGGGCAGCAAGGCGTTTTTCAGGAACGTGAGCTGGTTGGCCGTCAGCGGAATGGGCACCATCAGCCGCACAAACTCGGCAATGAGCAAGTTGCAGTCCGAAGCCGTGGCCGCGGGCATGGCCAGCGTGAGCGCCAGCGGGTCAATCACAATCTTGACGCCGTTGCGCGTGTAGCCGTTGCCGATGAGCAGGTCCGTAATCTGGTTGCGGCGCGGCAGCGTCACGGCGTTTATCCACAGCTCGTGGAACTGCGGGGTTTGGTAATAGGCGGCCCAGCCGGCCACGTTGGGCGGGTCGCCGAGGGTTTGCTGCTGCAGGGCCACCACGCCGTTGAGGTAGTTCCACATGCCGTATTGGGCCACCACGCCGGCGCTGGCCGCCGGAAACGCTATCTGCATCTGCCGGCACAGCCCCACCGTGAAATCGAGCGGGCTTTTGATGAGGCAGCCCATGTTCAGCACGTCGAAGAAATGCTCGGAGCTGAGCAGGGCGCGCAGCACCGGCGCCACCTCGTAGTTGTTCTGAATCAGCAGCGTGGCCAAGGGCTGAATGATGTCGGTTTCCACCTGCGCATCAATCACATAGTACACAAACCAACGGTAGAGCTTGCGCACCAGAAACCGCGCCGTCTCGGCCTGCTGAAATATCAGGTTCACCAGGTCGAGGTATTCGCTGGCGCCGTTGGGCGCGATGCGGGCGTTGCCGAAGCAGGACGAGAACACCTTGGTGGTGCCGTCGTGCCGGCTGGCGGTAAAGTAGCTGCCCACCGGCGCGGCCTGGTCGCGCCAGCCGGTGAGGACTTTGGCGGCGGCCTGCACGTCGGCCTCGGTGTAGTTGGTGTAGTTGCCGGGCGCTATCAGCGGGCCCTTGCCCACGGTAAACAGCTCCAGCAGCTCGCGGCCGTAGTTTTCGTTGGGCGCGCCGGCGGTGCTCTGGTTGCCGTTGAGGTAGCGCAGCATGGCCGGCGTGACGGTCACGTCCTTGGCCAGCTGCTTCACGTTGCCCAGAGCGTGCTGGCGCAGCAGCCGGCAGTACTCGTAGCCCATGCGGGCGTCGTTGATGTCGCCCAGCTCCACCACAAAGTGGTTGTGCCAAAAGAGCGTCATCTTCTCGGCCAGCGAGGCGCCCTGGCCCAGCAGCTGCCCCAGCCACCAGTCGCGCAACGAGGCGCGGCGCACGCCCTCGAAGTTTTGGTCAAATACTTCCGCCGTCCACGTCTGGCCAATGGGAACGCTCGTGTCGGTGGTCGACACGTTCACGGGCGGGGCCGGCGCGGCGGGCGCCGTGAGCAAGCCGTTGAGCACGGCCGACAAGCTGGAAGCCGCCGCTGCCTGAATTTCGGGGCGCGTCGGGCCGAACAGGGTGCGCCGCAGCAGGTGTGCGGCCTGCTCGTAGCCCCACGGGCCGGCGTAGGGCACCAGCGTGCTCGTAGCCCGCGACAGGCCCGTGGGCAGCACCTTGTTGGCGTAGCGGCTCACCTTTTCGGGCGGGTCTTGCGCGGCCGTGGCGGCCGTAGGCGTCGCTGCCGCTGCAGTTGGAGTCTTGAGAACGGCGGCGTTTCGTTGGAGGAAAAGTCTACGATTCATAAGCAGGCGCGTGAATGTGAAGCCCAAAAAACTCGTCGGGTCCTGTGATGACTCAACAGCTTTTTCTTATCACCCAATGGTTTAGCATAGACCTGCAAGCGCAGCGCGGGTTTAACTACAATATCTACTTTCTTTCATTAAGCTGCAATGCCCGCTCCGCCAACGGCACCAATCTCTCGGCCAACGCCCAAAAAAAGCGCCCGGCCGTGGGGCCGGGCGCGGTGCCTTACAAGTCGGTTGGGCAAGAATTAATTGTCCGTAGCGTCGGCCTCGGCGGCGCGCACGCGGCCGGCAGCGTAAAAATTGCGGTGGTAGTACGGCTGGTTCAGGGAGCTCACCATCACGCCGCCGTTGGTGGCGGAGTGGGCAAACTTGCCGTCTTTCAGGTAGATGCCTACGTGGTAAATCGGACCTTTGCCCCGGCGGAAAAACACCAAGTCGCCGGTTTCCATCTCGGCCTTGGCCACCCGCTTGGTGGTGCTGAACATGGCGCGCGACGAGTGCACCAGGTTGATGCCGTAGACCTCCCGGAACACGCGCGTCACGAAGCCGGAGCAGTCGGTGCCTTTGCGCGAGTTGCTGCCATACGAATAGGGCGTCCCAATCCAGTCGGTCACGGTGCGGAGCAGGTCCTTGTTCTCGTCGAACGCCAGGCGCAGGCCCAGGGTTTGGGCATAGTAGTGGTAGGCCAGCGAGTCGCGCGAGGCGGCCAGTTCGGCGGCGGTGGGCGCGGCGGGCTTTTCTACGGGCGTATTGGCGGGCGTGCAGGCGGGTTTAATGGGCTCGCTCATCGTCAGGGTCGGAAGCAGCGATGCTTCGGCTACGACCGGTGCCGCGGTGGCACGAGCCGTGGCCGAAGCATCGGGAGCACGTTCGAAGAAGAAAGAGAGGGCCAGGGAGCCAGCGGCGAGGCAATACAGAATGCTATGTTTCATTGTCCGTCGTTAGGGGTTGGGAGCACAAATCCGGGTTTCTGCAAAGGCGCAAAAAGAGCCGGGCTAGTAGTTTTCTTAGGCGATAGGCGAAGCCGTGTTGGGCCGGATGAAAAGAAGTGAAAAGGCAGTCGGACCGGGAAAATTATATTCCCTTTAAAATTGGTCGTTGGGTAAAGCTAACCTAAACTTTTGATAAGCTCAGCACTTTTTGTGAAAAAAATTCAATTTTTCTTTGTTAAATATAATTTATTAACCGAATAATGTTCTTTCCTCTTGCAACCATGCCTTTCCCTTTGCCGTAATAGCGCGGCTTCACTATTTCGCTATCTTGCTTTATGCAAAATCTCCGGACCTGGACACGTTCTCCCCTCGCCCGCGTTGCCCGACTGGTGCTGCGTGCCCCTCGTGTGGCCATGGTGGTGGGCCAAACGGTGCACCTGAGCGGCGCCACCCGCGAAGAGTTTCTGGCCGACGCCGAATGGGTGGCCCACGAAGCCGTGCACCTGCGCCAATACCGGGAACACGGCTTGGTGCGCTTCCTCTGGAAATACCTCGTGGAATCGGCGCGGGTGGGCTACTTCCACAACAAGTATGAGGTAGAAGCCCGCGAAGAAGCCCGCCGCGTGGTGCTGGCCGACCCCGCCCACGTGCTGCGGCCATTGCCCCGGCACGCCACCCGGCCCTAGCCAGCGGCGGGCACCGCGCGGGCCCGTAGACGCGGGCTTGGCTGGCCAAAAGATTGAGTGCTAACGCAACTTATCCCGGAGGTCTTACGAATAAAAGCCCCCGTAGCCCTCCGGCTGCGGTTAGCTTTTCCTTTCCATTTCCACCTCCACATTTCCTTCCTTTCACCATGGATAACCAACCCAATCAACCGGGCTCGCCGATGGCGGGCGACGACGTGCGCAACCAGAACGCCGGCAACAGCACCGGCAGCACCGGCCTCGGCAACGACGCCACCGCGGGCGCCAATAGCCGCAAAACGACCACTAGCCGCAGCAACCCCAGCGCCCAGAACAGCTCGGCTACTCCCAACGCATCGGGCCAAACCTCGGCCAACGCCGGCGCCGAGCGCCAGGGCGAGGGCCAGCAGACCAACGGCGAGCAAAACAACCTGCTCGACACGGCCATGGAAAGCGGCAAAAAATGGATTCAGGATTCGGGCGTGCTCGACAGCGTGAACCAGCTGCCGCAAGGCGTGAAAGACTGGGGCTCGCGGGCACTGTCGCGCGTGGGCGAGCTCAGCACCACCCAAAAAGTAGTGGGCGGCGCCATTCTGGCCGCCGGCCTGGGCTGGCTGGCCCTGCGCAAAGGCAAGTCGTCTGACTCTTCTTCGTCTTCTTATAACTACGGCCGCCAAAGCAGCGGCAGCTACGGCCGCCGCAGCTACGGCTACCAGGCCCCCGACGCGTCCACGAGCCGTCGCTCGGCCTCGGGCACGGCCAGCCGCTCCGACAGCGGCTCGCCCTACGGCAACAGCGGTAGCCGCTATGGCGGCAGCGGCTCTGGCTACACTAGCGGCAACCGCTACGACAACAGTTCGGCTGGTTCCAGCCGCAGCAGCGCCAGCGGCAACACCGGCATCTTAGGTGGCGGCCGTTCGGACAGCGGCTCGGGCTTCGGCTCGTCGTCTTCCGCTGCCGGCGGCGACTACGGCTCCCGCACCTCGGAAAGCAGCCGCACCGACGACAACTTCCGTAGCATCGAATAAGCTGCTCGTTTGCTGAGTAACCAAAAAGCCCCGCTTCGATACGAAGCGGGGCTTTTTGGTTGTGCCGAATGCACGTTGGCCACTCGGCTTAGATGTTCATGGCCGACTCGCGGCGGCGCATCTTGCCGGCCGGGATGCCGAACATCATCTTAAAGCGGCGGCAGAAGTAAGCCGTGTCTTTGTAGCCCACTTCCTTGCCGATGTCGCGGATGCTTTTCTTGGTGGTGCGCAGCAGGAACACGGCGCGCTCCATGCGCTGGTACTCGATGTAGTCCTGCGGGTTGATGTTGGTCAGCATCTTGAAGTACTGGCCCACGTAGTCCTCGCTCACGTTGGCCACGCCCGAGAGGACTTTGTTCGAGAGGTCGCCGCCCAGGTTCTCCTTGATGTAGTTGAACAGGTCAATCAGACGCGGGTCTTTGAAGTAGGTGCTGTTGGTGGCCAGTTGCTCCACAAACATGTTGTTGCGCAGCACGTAGCGCACCACTTCCACCACGATGTTTTCGGTGTAGATGTTGATGAGGCGCTCGCGGCCGGGCAGGTCCTGAATGCTCTCCTCTACCACCTTAATCACGAGGTTGGCCAGCTTGGGCTGCCCCGAGATGAGGAAGGCCGGCACGTCGAGCGAGGCGAAGAAGTTAACCGAATCAAACACCTTGGCCTCGAAGCTCACGAAGCTGTGGCTTTCGTCGGCTTCGCCGATGAGGTCGAGGTTGTCGTTGGAATGAAAGAACTTGTCCTTATTAGTGATGAGGTCGTCGTTGGTGATGACGCGGCCTTTGGGGTCTTGGCCGTAGCTTACGCGGGTGGGGCGGCCACCGGGAATGAACAGCATTTCACCCTCCTCCACTACCATCTCTTCCTCGCCAAACGTGATGTGGCCTTTGTGCAGCAGGATGAGGTTATTGCCGACGTCGTAGGAATTGCGCACGGTGAAAGGCTGGTGCAACACCAGGTTCTTCGCTTTGATGTAGCGCACGCCCAACGATTCGATGACTTTATTGTAATCTTCCATAATTCAAGGTGCCAAAGCGGCGGATTTAGGGAGCGGCTGGACCGGATGTGCGGCTACCGCAGTGCAAGATAACACCTTGAAATTCACAAAAACTAAAAACCCAGCCAAAAAGTGGCTGGGTTTTGTGCAATGAATCTGAATTTTAGGCAATTCGCGGTTTACTTGAGGATATCCCGCGAAATCACAATTTTCTGAATTTCAGAAGTACCCTCGTAAATCTGGGTAATCTTGGCGTCGCGCATCAGGCGCTCCACGTGGTACTCCTTCACAAACCCGTAGCCGCCGTGAATCTGGACGGCTTCCACGGCCGCGTCCATCGCCACTTTCGAGGCGAAGAGCTTGGCCATGGCGCCCGACTTGCCGTAGTCCTGGCCGGCGTCTTTGTCGGCGGCGGCTTGCAGGCAGAGCAGGCGGGCGGCGTCCACGTTGGTGGCCATGTCGGCGAGCTTGAATTGGATGGCCTGATGCTGCGAAATGGGCACGCCGAAAGCTTTGCGCTCCTTGGCGTACTTCAGGCTCAGTTCCAGCGAGCCCGAGGCAATGCCCAGGGCCTGCGCCGCAATGCCGATGCGGCCGCCGGCCAGCACCTGCATGGCGAACTTGAAGCCGAAGCCGTCGTCGCCGATGCGGTTTTCCTTGGGCACTTTCACGTCGGTGAACATCAGCGAGCAGGTGTCGGAGCCGCGGATGCCGAGCTTGTTCTCTTTCGGGCCCTGCACGAAGCCGGGCATGTCCTTGTCCACAATCAGCACGTTGATGCCGCGCGACTTCAGCTCGGGGTTGGTTTGGGCAATGACGAGGTACACCGAGGCGGTGGTGCCGTTGGTAATCCAGTTTTTGGTGCCGTTCAGCAGGTAGTGGTCGCCTTTGTCTTCGGCGGTGGTGCGCTGGCTGGTGGCGTCGGAGCCGGCTTCGGGTTCCGAGAGGGCGAAGGCGCCGATGATTTCGCCCGAGCACAGGCGGGGCAGGTACTTGCGCTTCTGCTCTTCGGTGCCGTATTTCTCCAGGCCCCAGCACACCAGCGAGTTGTTCACGCTCATGATGACCGAGCAGGAGGCGTCGACCTTCGAGATTTCTTCCATGGCCAGCACGTAGCTCACGGTGTCGAGGCCGGAGCCGCCGTATTCGGGGCTCACCATCATGCCCATGAAGCCCAGCTCGCCCATCTTCTTCACCTGCTCGGCGGGGAATTTCTGGTGCTCGTCGCGCTCAATGACGCCGGCCCACAGCTCGCTCTGAGCAAAGTCGCGGGCGGCGTCGCGCACGGCGAGCTGCTCTTCGGAAAGTTGGTAAATGTTAGAGGACGTGGCGGTTTGCATGGGCGTGGTGGGAATGATTATTTATTGACACAAAAGTACGACCCTAACGGGCGTTAGGCAAGGCAGGTCGTCCCGTCGGCCCGCCTTGCCTATGACAACCGCTGCAGGCCAAAAGATTCTTCCGCAACGCGGCATTTTCAGTATAAACCACTGAGGCTCGGGGGCAGCTTTTCTGCCGCACTTTTGCCGTCTCATGTCCCTTCGCCTGCTCAGTCGCGTTGCCCTGGCCCTGCTGTTTACGGCCGCTGGCTTTTGGCACTTTATCCACCCGGCCACTTACCTGGCCATCATGCCGCCGCAGTTGCCGCAGCCCTTGGCGCTGGTGTACGCGAGTGGGGCATTTGAAATTCTGGGTGGACTGGGGCTGCTGTTCGGTCCTACGCGCAAGCTGGCCGGCTGGGGGCTGTTGGCGCTGCTGGTCGCGGTGTTTCCGGCCAATGTGTACATGGCCCTCATCCACGAGAAGCTCGGCATTCCCGGCTGGGTGGCCTGGGGGCGGCTGCCGTTGCAGCTGCCACTGCTGTGGTGGGTGTGGCGGGCCATGCGATAAGCCAGCGCACAGTAGCTTGCGCCCGTTTTCTACCAACCTATTTTTTATGACCAGCAAACTTTTGCTGACCGGCCTGCTGCTGGGCAGCTCGGCCTGGGCCTGCGCCCAAACCACCTCCCAACCGGCAGCTTCAAACCTCACCCCCGACCAGGCCGCCCGCTACACCGCCGCTCACGACTCGCTGATGCGCCGCGTGGCCACCGTGCGCAGCGAAGCCGAAAGCCGCATGGGCTTTTTTAAGTCTTCGCAGGGCTCGCTCGGCAGTGCCCACCGCCGCGTGCAGGCCTACGCCAAGGCTAAGGGCGTGTCGTCGTTCTATTCCGGCGTGAGCACCCCGGCCGGGGCCGGCGTCGTCAAAACTCAAACCATCAAGCGGCGCTTCGGCGTGGAGCTGGAGAAGGTGGTATTCTACGACGCGAAGGGCCGCCAAACCCTGATTGAACGCCGCGAAAACCACGTACTCACGCGCTTGGAGCTGCGCGAATACCCGCAGGACCTCAGCCTGCCCAACTCGCGGTGGCTGTTTGTGCGCGGCGACTATTTGATGCACATGGCCCAGCCCACGCTGGCGCTGGCCACCAAGAAGACGTTTTACTATTTCCGGGCCCTGCCTACGGCCGACTAGCCGCCGGCCCCGGGCTACTCCCAGCGCACGTCGAGCAGGCGCAGCTGCACGCTGCGCTGGCCGCGGTACTCGTTCAGCTCCACCGTGTAGCAGGCGCTGAAGGGCTGGCCCTGCTCAATCTGGGGCAGGTAGTCGGCCAGGCCGAAACCGATGGCATCCACGGCCGGGCCCTGGGCGTCGGCCGAAGCCAGGCGCAGCTTGAGGTGGCCCTGGCCCACCACGCGGGCGCTGTGCGGCACGGCCACGAGGCGCTGCGAGGCGAACACCGGGTTGGGATTGCCGGGGCCGAAGGGCTCCATGCGCCGCAGCTCGGCGAAGAATTCTTCGTTGATGCGGCCAATGGGCAACACGGCCGCCACTTCCACCGGCCGCACCAGGTGCTCGGTGGTGAGGGTGCCGGCCACCACCTCCTCGAAGCGGCGCTGGAAGGCAGGCACGTTTTCGACCTTCAGCGTGAGGCCAGCGGCGGCGCGGTGCCCGCCAAACTGGTCGAGCAGTGGCGCGCAGGCCTCCAGGGCCTCGTGCACGTCGAAGCCGGCCACGGAGCGGGCCGAGCCGGTGGCTTTGCCGTCGCGCTGCGTCAGGATGACGGTAGGGCGGTAATACTGGTCCAGGCAGCGCGAGGCTACGATGCCGAGCACGCCCTGGTGCCAGTCGGCCTTGTAGAGCACGGTGGCGTGGGCATTTTGCAGCGTGGGGCTGCCCGCAATCATGTCCAGCGCTTCCTGGGTGGTGTGCTGGTCGGAGCCGCGGCGCTGCTGGTTCATTTGGTCCACCACTTCGGCGGTGTAGCGGGCTTCCTGCTGGTCGGGGGCCAGGAGCATGGCCACGGCGCGGCGGGCGTCGCCCATGCGGCCGGCGGCGTTGATGCGCGGCGCGAAGCCGAATATGAGGCTGCTGATGCCCAGCGGGCCCTCGCGCAGGGTGGCCAGCTCGCGCAGGGCCGCCAGGCCGGGCCGCAGCAAGTGGGCGTCTTCATTAAACCGGCGCAGCCCGTGGGCGGCCAGAATGCGGTTTTCGCCGGTGATGGGCACAATGTCGGCCGCAATGCTCACCGTCACGAGGTCGAGCAGGTCGTGCAGCGGCTCCTGCGGCAGCCCGAGGTGCTCCCCGAAAGCCTGCATCAGCTTGAAGCCCACGCCGCAGCCGGAAAGCTCCTTGTACGGGTACTCGCAGTCGGCACGCTTGGGGTCGAGCACGGCCACGGCGGCGGGCAGTTCCTCGCCGGGCAGGTGGTGGTCGCAGATGATGAAATCGACGCCGCGGCTGCTGGCGTAGGCCACCTGCTCCACGGCCTTGATGCCACAGTCGAGCGCCACGATGAGGGCAAAGCCGTTATCAGCCGCAAAATCGACGGCTTTCTGCGAGATGCCGTAGCCTTCGGTGTAGCGGTCAGGGATGTAGTCGCGCAGGCGCTCGGCGCCGAACAAGGGCGTGAGGTAGCTCATCACCGTGGCCACGGAGGTAATGCCGTCCACGTCGTAGTCGCCCAGCACCAGCACCTTCTCGCCTGCGCGGTGGGCGCGGGTGAGGCGTTCCACGGCGCGGTCCATGTCGCGCATCAGCAGCGGGTTGGGCAGCTGGCGCAGGTCGGGGTGGAAGAAGGCCGCGGCGGCGGCGGGCGTGTCGATGCCGCGCTGCACCAGCAGGGCGGCTATCTCAGGGGCAATGAAGAGGGCCTGCGTCAGCCGAAGGGCGGCAGCGGGGTCGGTTTCGGGGATATAATTCCAGCGCTTACCAGCGGATATGGGCATCGGATACTTCGTCAAAATGGCTGCAAAAGTACGACCAAACCGGGCCCGCAGCGGCGCGGCGTACCTTTGCCCGGCGCCTCCCCCATTGCCGCAGACCATGAGCAAACTACCAGAGCTTTACCGCAAATACCGCCAGTACATCGGCACCGATGTGCTGATGTATGGCACGTTTATTTTGGTGCTTGCGCTGATGTTCGTGTTTTTTGGGTAGTAGCTCAAACGGTGCTTGGGCATTACACCCCGTCGCCACGCAGCTTGCGGAAGCGCTTGCGGGCTTCGGCCACGTAAATACTGCCGGGGTACTTCACTATCACCTGGTTGTACAGCTCCTGGGCTTTGCCTTTGTCCTTGAGGTCTTCTTCCTGAATGCGGGCCATGAGAAAGAGGGCGTCGTCGCTCAGCACGTCGTATTTCACGTTGTTGGTGATGCGCTCGAGCGTGGCGATGGCGCCGGGGAAGTCGCCGGTGCGGCGCTGCAGCTGGGCCTTGAGGTAATAGGTATCGTCGGACAGCGAATGGCCGGGAAACTTCTCCAACAGGGCGTCAAGCCCGGCAATGGCTTCTTTTATCTTGTTCTGAAACACCAGCTGCTCCACGGCTGCGTAGGCCTTGAGGCCCAGGCCCAGCGTGTCTTCCACGGTGTTGTCCTGAATCAGCAGCGAGAGCTGCATGGCGTCGTTGGCTATCTCGCGGGTGGTGGCTTCTTTGAGGATGTCAAGGTGGCTTTGGGCCAGCTTGAAATCGCCGGCGTAGTAGCTCAGGCGGGCGTTGCGCAGCTTGGCTTCGTAGCCCAAGGGCGAGTCTTTGTGCGACTTTTCCACCTGCGAGTACAGCAGCGTGGCCTCCCAGGGCTCCCCTTTCAGCAGGTACAGGTCGCCCTGCGTGATTTTGGCCTCGTCCACCACGTCGTCGCTGGCCCGCGGCATGTCGATGACTTCCTGCAGCAAGGTCATGGCCTTGGGCCGGTCGTTGAGCTGGAAGGCGTACAGGTTGGCCAAGTTGCGCAGCACGGGGGCCGTGTCGGGGGTGCGGCCCAGCTCGGCCAGTAACTGCTCGTATTCCGTGACCAGGGCGCGCACTTTGGCCACGTCGACGGGGTAGGTGGTGCTTACCTGCGCTTCGCGCGCTTGCAGCAGACGCTGGCGGGCAAAATTGCCATACGGACCGTTGCGGTATTCCTTGGCCACATAGGCGTAGCCGTCGATGGCGCTTTCGTAGTCCTTGTTCTGCTGCGCAATGGCGGCCAGCTCAATCACGCGGCGGCCTTCTCCTTTGCTGCGCCGGTCAAGGGCCCGGGCCTGCACCAGCGCCCCGCTAAAATCCTTGCGCTGCACCTGCAGCCAGAGCAGCAGCTCGCTGTAGGCCGCTTGGTCGGGGTGCTCCTGCGTGGCGGTCAGCAACAGCTTCTCCAGCGCGTCGAAGTCTTTGTCGTCGCGCAGGGCATTCTGCAGCATGTTGCGCACAAAGGGCAGCTGCTTCTCATCCTGTGCCACCAAGTGCAGGGTTTCGGCCAGCACCTGGGGCTGGTTCTGGGTTTGGGTGTAGAGCTGGATGAGCTGCGGGGCGTATTCCGTGTCGTTTTTGGCCAGGGCGCGGCCGCGCAGGTAGGTGCGCTCGGTCCATTCGGGCAGCTCGCGCCGGCCAAACTCGGTGGCCACGGGCACTACCTGCGCGGTGTTGAGCTGGGCCAGCACCTTTTGCCACTGCTTGTCGGCCGCGAATTTATCGCCGGCGGCCGCGTACACGCCCCCCAGGGCCACGCCATACGTGGCGTCCTCCGGGTGCAGCTTCGCGGCTTTCTTGGCCACTTTTTCGGCGTCCTTGTAGCGCTTCAGGGCCTGCAGCGAATTCAGGTATACCGGAAACACGGCCAGGCTGGCCTGCTCTTCGGCCGGAAGCTTGTCGAACAGAAACACCACCTTCTCGTGCTCGCCGCGGCGGGCATAGTCCTGCGCCAGCGCGGTGCTGCTCACCGGGCCCCAGGTTTTGGTGGGCTGCGCCTGCGCCGGCAGCGCCAACAGCAGGGAAGCAGCAAGGAAGAAGGAATGCGGACGCATAGAATTTACGACGAAGGATTCGGTGGCCGAGGGCCTGGCGCTGAACGCAAACGTTGGGCGCCAGCGCGTTCGTTCAATGCCGACCCAGGCGTGGCCGGGCAGTTTGCGGCGCCTCGGGCAATGACGCCGAAAAACGAAAAAGGGCCGCACCCGAAGGTACGGCCCTTTTCAACCCAGCGTTTGGGCGCCTTAGAAAAACTTGGCGCGGTTGTCTTTCACGTTGGCGTGGGCCTTGATGGCCTCGTAAATCTTGCCGTCCTGCTGCTGGGCGCGCTGCTGGGCCAGCTGCTGCTGCACGGCCTTCAGGTCGGCGGGCGCCGGGGCGGTGGTCACGGTCTGGGGCTCTACCACCAGCACGCCCTGCTCGCCTTGGATGGGTGCCGACTTCTGGCCGGTTTTCAGGCCGAAGGCCTTGCCCACGGCCAGGGGCTCGAAGCCCACGTTGGTGAGGCTGCCCTGGCCCAGCACCACGTTGTCGGCGGTGCCTACCTGGGCGGTGGGGCCGTATTTGGCGGCCATTTCTTCCAGCGTGCCGGCGGTGGGCAGCTTGGCCATGATTTGCTTGGCCTTCTCCTCGTTGCGCACCAGGGCGGTGAGCTCGGGACGCAGGCTCTCCACGGTGGCGGTGCCTTTGGCGCGCTCATCGGTGAGGACCGCAATGACGTACTGGTCGCCCATTTCATACACTTCCGACACGTCGCCTACGTTGGTTTTGGCACCGTTCGGGTTGAAGCCGAAGGCCCAGCGCACCATCTCGCGGGCGTTTTGCAGGTTATTCACGGTGCGGGCCGAAGCGTCGAGGTTCTTGGCTTCCTGCTTCACCAGGGTCTTGTCCTTGGTGGTCAGGGCGCGGAAACTGGCCAGGTCCGTGGCCTGGCCTTTCAGGGCCTGGGCGCGGGCGTAGGCCGCGTCGCGGGTGGCGTCGCTCGGGGCAATGGTCTTCTTCACTTCAGCCACTTGGTAGGTCTGCTTGGTGGGAACGGCCGTGATTTTGATGACGTGGTAGCCAAACGACGTTTCCACCACGTTGGGCAGCAGGCCAGTGCTGGTGGCGCCGAAAATGGCTTTCTCGAACTCGGGCACCATGCGGCCCTGGCCGAACCAGCCGAGGTCGCCGCCCTGGTCTTTGGTGCCGTCGGTGCCGAACTGACGGGCCATGGCCGCAAAGTCAGCGCCGCCTTTGATTTTGTTCAAGATGTCCTGGGCCTTGGCCTTCGCGGCGGCTTTGGCTTCGGGCGTGGTGCCTTCGGGCTTAATGAGGATGTGACTGGCGCGGGCGGCAGCGTCTTTGCCGGTGCTCACGCCCGTTACCTTATACAGCGAGTACGTGCCGGCTTCGGCATAGGGGCCATACACTTTGCCAGTGGAGAGGGGCAGTTGCTTGCGCAGCTGCTCGGGCAGGTCGGCGGGGCTGCGGAAGGCCTTGTTGTAGGGCTGCTCCGAGTTCTGCATCACAAACAGTGAGTCGACCGGAGCCGAGGCAAATTGCGTGGTCAGCTCCGCAATCTGGCTCTTCACGGTTGCGCTGTCTTCCTTCGAGGCCACCACCGGAATGGTGATGTATTCCACCGAGCGGCCTTCTTCTACTTTGTACTTGCTCTTGTTCTTGTCGAGGTAGGCCTGCAGCTGCTCGTCGGTCACCTTCACGGCCGAGTCCGAGATGGTGGCATAGGGCACAAACAGGTACTTCACCACCGCCTTGGTGTTCTGGTTCATCCCGAAGCGCTTGGCTTCGGCCGAGGTCACGTACACCGAGTTTTTCAGCAGGGCGTTGTACTTGTTGGCCAGGCGCTCAGCGGGCAGGTTGGCTTCGAAGTTGCGCCAGGCGGCCTGGTTTTCGGGGGGCAGCTTGTCGAGGTTCTGCAGGTACTGGATGAGGCGGGCTTTGTCGAACTGGCCGGTTTTCTGGTCGGTGAAGGCCTGCTTGATGCCGGGGTTCACGTTGTCGCCCTGCACCATGTCCCACAGCTCGTCGTCGCTCACGGTCAGGCCCAGCTTTTCCCACTCCGGCTGAAAGGCCAGGCGGTAGATGGTCTGGTTCCAGGCCTGGTCGCGCAAGTAGCCGAGGGCCTGCTCGTCGGGCTGGCGCTGCTGCTGGGCCGCGAAGGCTTGCTTGGCTTGCTCCAGAGAGGCATTGTATTCTTCAAGCTCCACCTTTTGGCCGGCCACTTCGCCTACCACGGTGTCGTTGCGGTTAAACAGGCGGTTTTTACCGCCCACCAGGTCGCCGCCCACAATGAAGAGCAGCATGCCGATGGCCACAAGGCCCACCGCTACGCCTGATTTTTCCCGAATCGTGTTAATTAAAGCCATTTACTTGTCAAAAAATTCAGCGTCTGTATTGGTCAAAAGAGGCGCAAAATAACCAGAATTTGGCCGGGAATCAAAGTTTTGCCAGATTTAAAGTCCCAAACTAGCTCGCTAAAACCCACCCCGTTAGCCGTGGTTGGCCGGGGCATGCGCTTCGCGCCGAGCCCGGCGGCGCCGGCTTAGCGGCGCTTTTTGGTCGATTTGGCCGGGGTTTTGGCGCGGTTTTGCCGGGCCAGCTTGGCTTCCTGCTCGGCAATTTTGGCGGCCACCCGCTCCTGCTGCCGCCAGTACAGCAAGGGCATCCAGCACAGCATCGACACCATGAAAATCCAGTAGTTGCGGCCCAGGTCGTTGTAGTAAATGGTCTGGTAAATGCCAATGACCAGCGCCACCACGCCCACGGCAAACAGGACGGTGCGCATCAGGGATTTGTCGAATTTCATAAGTAGCAACGCCGGGCGGGCGCGTTAGAGGCCCGCGCCCACCTTGTCGATGATGCCCGTGGGGTTGTAGATGCGGTAGGGGTTCAGGTCCTGCTTGGCCCAGAGGCCGTGTCCGGACAAGATTTCCGTGGGCGTTTCTACCCGCACAGCCATGGCCGAGTCGGTGTAGATAATTTGTTTGTTCTTGTCGAAAAACAGCTCTTCGGTGTCCATGCGCTGGGCCTTGGGCACGTTCACCACCTGCACCGCGCCGCGCATGGTGTAGAGGTTTTTGGCCTTGTCGTACTTGCCGTACTTGGCCGTCAGGGTGTTCACGACAGTCTTCTTCCCGTCGGGTGAGTAGAAGGTTACCTTCACTCCCTTGGGCCACACAAAGTCGCTGTTTTCAAACTGCTGCTGCAGCGGCGCCGTGAGCTGAAACTTCAGCTTAGCCGAGTCGCTGATGAGCTCCACCACGTTGGTGGTTTCCATCAGCGGGCCGGTGTACACCAGCGTGGGGCCGGTCACTTTCTGCTTGTCGCAGCTGGTCAGGGCCAGCACCGCCAGCACCAAGCCCGCCGCACTCCCCCACCCTTGCTGCTTGCTCGTGCACACGTCGTTTGGCTGTGGTTAAAGCGTGGACTATTGCAGGCGGCGCTTGATGAACCAGCGGTTGTTCAGCGTGATGCCCAATTGCCCGCGGATGTAGTTTTCCTGCACGTTGCTGGTGCCCAGCGACGCGTTCAGCACGTCGGTGTTGCCGCGCACGCCGTAGGTGAAGGCCAGGCTAATGGTGGTCGCCTCCAGGGCCGAAGCCGTGGGCATCGGAAAGCCAAAGCCCCAGCTCACCGACCGGTCGTAGAGCGTCTTGCCGTTTACCTGGTAAGGCATCTGGCCCAGGCTAACACCGGCGCGGTACGACACGCGCTGGAAGTAGTGTTCCACCGAGCCGGGGTCCGGAGTGATTTCGCCGCCCAGGCCCACGCGCAGCGTGTTGCTCAGGGCCGGACCCGTGCCGTTGAAGTTGCTGAACTTCGACCACTGCTGCTGCGAGGCGTCGAGGTTCAGGCTCCAGTTTTTTTCGTTGTCGAAGCTGACGCCCACTTGCGCCAGAGCCGGCACGTAGGAACTGCCGCGGCCGTCGCTGATGGTGGTAGGCGCGCTGTTGAGGGTACCATCGGCGTTTTCGCGCTCTTGGGTGTTGGTTTGCTGGCCGTTGAGGTTGTGCGCGAAGCTATACACGCCGGCCAGGTTCATGCTCAGGTCTTTGGCAATGCTCTTGCGGTAGTGCCCGCCAGCCCTGAAGGCAAAGTCCGAATACCGCGTGTGCTGCCGTTCCACCACCTTCACCGAGCTGATGCTGTTGTCGGTCGTCGACACGGTGGTGGCGGTGGTTTCGTCAATCACCCCAAACACGTACGACGCCGTGAAGCCCAGCGTCAGGCCCTTGGCCACGCGGAACCCCTGGCCCAGGTAGGCCTCCGAAATACCGCCTTCGCCCCTGTACTGCTTCAGCGACTGCGCGGGCTGGCCGCTGGGGGTGTTCACCACCGCCTGCAGGATGTTCGATTCGTAGTCGACGGCGCTCAGGGGCTTGAGGCCCACGGCGGCGGCCCACTTCGAGCTCAGCGGCACCGACAGGGCTAGGTAGCCCAGCGTGCCGCTGCCGCTGCGGTTGGAAGCCGTGGCGTTTTTCACCGTTTTGTACTGGCCGTTGAAGCCCGCTTCAAACGTGGTGCGGTTGGTGTAATACAGCAACGCCGGGTTCAGCTCGTTCACATTCACTGCGTTGGGCGCCGCCAAGCCCACGCCGCCCATGCCCATCTGGCGCACGCCGCCGGTATTGGCGTTGAACTCGCCCAAGCCAATGCGCGAGTACGGCGAGTTGCCGAGGCCCTGCGCCTGCGCGCCACCGGCCAGCAACACCATCGACCCCACCAGCACCAGGCCCAACCCCGTGCGCCCCATCTCTTTATTTGACAACATGATAAGCTAAAATCCGATTTAGGCCGAGCAGCACCAGCTCAGGCACCACAAAGATACGAGCCGGGAGGCGGGCCGACAGAAAAGCGGCGTCGCCCCCGGTAAGCAGCACGCCGAGGCGCGGGTAGCGTTGCTGGTACTGCGCCAGCAGGCCCGTGATTTCGGCCACGGCCCCGTTCACCACGCCGCTCAGCAGGCTCCCGGTAGTGGAGTCGCCCACCAGCGGAATCGTTGCATCGGGGGCCGGCAGTTCCAACAGCGGCAACCGCCCGGTGAAGCTGTGCAGCGCCCGCAGCCGCATGCTCAGCCCCGGCGCAATGCTGCCGCCGTGGTAGGTGCCGTCGGCCGTCACGAGGTCGAGCTTCAGGGCCGTGCCTGCGTCGATGACGAGCGTGTCCTGGCCCGGCCGTAGCGCAGCCGCGCCCACGGCGCCTGCTAGCCGGTCGGCGCCCAGGGTGTGCAGCGTGGCGTAGGCATTGCGCAAGGGTACGGGCGTGGTGCCCGGGCTAAATGCCAGTATTTCGCCTGGCACTAGGTCCTGCAGGTCTTCCACGGCCAGCACAGCGGCCTCGGCCACCGAGGCCACGATGAGGCGCTGCGGCGCCCAGCGCTTCACCAGCGCCCGCACCTCGGCCGCCGTGAGGCCCGCCGCCATTTCGCGCAGCGCCGGGCCATCGAAACAGCCGGCCTTCACTGCCGTGTTGCCAATGTCGAGGGCAAGGGTGTGCATCGATAGAACAGGTTGCGATTTAAAAAGAACGTCATGCTTCGCTGCGCGCTGCATGACGTTCTTTTACCGAAAGGCGGAAAGCTTTACAGGAAATACTTCAAACGGATTACCTCTTGCTCGCTCAGGAAGCGCCACTTGCCGCGGGGCAGGTCTTTCTTGGTGAGGCCAGCGTACTGCACCCGGTCCAGGGCCACCACTTCGTAGCCGAGGTGCTCGAAAATGCGGCGCACAATGCGGTTGCGGCCAATGTGAATTTCGATGCCCACGAAGTGCGCATTACCGGCCACCACGGCCACGTCGTCCACCACGGCTTTGCCATCTTCCAGCTCCAGGCCGGCGGCGATTTTGCCCAGGTCTTCTTCCGTGAGCGGGCGACTAAGCTCCACTTGGTAGATTTTCTTGTTCTTGTGCGAGGGGTGCGAGAGCTTCTGGGCGACCTCACCGTCGTTGGTGAACAGCAGCAGGCCGGTGGTATTACGGTCGAGGCGGCCCACCGGGAAGATGCGTTCCTTCGAGGCGCCAGCCACCAGGTCCATCACCGTGCGGCGGCCTTCGGGGTCTTCGGTGGTGGTGATGAAGTCCTTGGGCTTGTTCAGCAGCACGTACACCGATTTCTCGCGGTTGAGGTTGGTTTTGCCGTACTGCACCGTGTCGGTGGGCTGCACCTTGTAGCCCATCTCCGTCACCACTTCGCCGTTCACCCGGATTTCGCCGGCGGCAATAAGCGCGTCGGCCTCGCGGCGCGAGCAAATGCCCGCGTTGGCGATGTAGCGGTTCAGGCGCGTCTCGTCGGTGCCGAAGTCATCGGCTTCTTCGCGCCGACGCTTGTTGCCGCGGTTCTTGTCCTGCTCGTAGTGCTTCAGGTTTTTGTAGTCGGGTGCCTCGCCGGGCTTTTCGCCGTAGCGGGGCTTGTCGGCGCGGTTGTCCAGCCCCACGGGGCGGGCCGGGCGGGGCTTGTCCACGCTGGCGCCGTAGCCGGTGCCCGAGCGGCGCACGCTGCGCTCCTGGGCTTTCAGGGCCTCGCGGCGCTCGGCAAAGCTGCCGGGCGCGGGTGCCCACTTTTCCTTCGGGCCGCGCTTTTCGTAGCTGCCGGGGCGCTCGCCGGTGCTGCGGCCCGCCGGGGCCCCATCGCGGCGGCCAAAGGCGCCGGGCGTAAACTTCCGGCCGAAAGCGGCCTGGTCGGCGCGGTAGTCGGCGTCGCCCTGCTCGTCACGGTCGGCACCGAAGCCGCGGCGCTCGCCTCGCTCTTCGCGCGGCTGCGGCGGGTTGGCCTCAAACGGCCGCGCCGCGCGAATGGGCCGGTTCGGGCCACGCTCCTCGCTGCGCTGGAAATCTTCGGGCTCGCGTGGGGTGCTGCGGCCGAAGCTGCCGCCGGGACGCGAATAAATGGTTTCGTCCTGCGGCGCGTTGGGGTTCTGCTTCTGGAACTTGCGGTTGCGCTCGCCGGGCAGGCCGCGCGGCACGGCCTTCTCGCCCTCGCGGCGGTAGGGCTGGCCCTGCCAGTTCTCCTTGGGCTGGTACTCGCGGACGGGACGACCGTCGGCCGAAGCCGGGCTGCTGCGCTCCGGACGCTCGGCGGTGCGGCCGTAGCTGGTGCCGCTGCGCTGCTCTCCGCCTACGCGCGGCCGGTCACGGTCGGCGCCGGGGCGGAAACCGCCCGGCTCGCGCTGGCCAAATTCCCGGGGCGCAAACTTATTGCCGCCAAAGCCTTTGTTGAAGCCGCTGCCGCCTTCGCGGTTGCCCGCGCCGTACGGACGCTTCTCGCCATCGCCAAAGCTGCGGCCACCGAAGGCCCCGCCCGCCGGGCGACCAAAGGCGCCGTTCGTGGGCGGACGGCCGTTGCCGGGGCGGGCGCTGGAGTAGCCACCTCGCTCGCCGCGGTCGGCACTGCGGCCGGCCGGGCCGCCCTGGCCTGCCCGCTCGTTGTTGCCAAAGCCGCCGGGGCCGCCCGTGTTGCGGCCGCCGCGACGGTCCGCCTTGTTGTCAGAAAAATGCTTCTTGCCCATGGGGAGAAAAGTTGCGTGCCGTATCGCTACGGTACAGGTTAAAAAGAGCGGCCGGTACTGCGCCGGCAGTAGTCAGAGCGGTTGAACAGCGTCAACGCAAAAAACATTCTGACTACTGCCGCGCAGTACCGACCACCAGGAAATTGTTGCCGTTTAGTCGCGGCGAGCCATTTTGGCTTCAATCGAATGCTGGGTGTGGGGCACCGCACGCAGGCGCTCCTTGGGGATGAGCTTGCCCGTGCCGATGCACACGCCGTAGGTGCCGTTTTTGATGCGGACCTGGGCGTTCTCGAGCTGCTGAATGAACTTCATCTGACGCGAAGCCAGCTGGTTCATGCTTTCTTTCTCGGCGGTGTCGGCGCCGTCTTCTAGCACCTTGGCCGACGAGGCCGTGGTGTCGGTGCCGGAGTCGTTGCTGCGGTTCAGGGTTTCCTTGATGAAGGACAACTCCTTGCGAGCCGCCGTCAGCTTCTCCTGAATAATCTGGTCGAACTCGTTGAGGTCCTCCCGGGAATAGCGAATGTTGTCGTCGTTCATCGAATGGGTAAAAAAAGACTGCGAAGTATGGTATGAAATTGCCCCATGCGCCGCACCGGCAACGCCATGGGCCCCTAAAAGGTTTAGCAGGTGCTAAGAACGGCTATTGCGTTGGCTTAAAGCCGTTGCGTGCTTCATTTTGCGGCCGCAAAGTTACGGCTTTTATCGCGCTTTTCGCTAACTGGTTAAAAACCCAGCATTTGGATGGCCGCCACGGCGGCTTCTACGCCCTTGTTGCCGTGCTTGCCGCCGGCCCGGTCCCAGGCTTGCTCCAGCGTATTGGTGGTCACGAGGCCGAAAATGACCGGTTTGTTAAATTTCAGTGCCACGTTGGTGATGCCCTGCGCCACGGCGTGGCAGATGTAATCGTCGTGCTTGGTTTCGCCCTGAATCACCACGCCCAGGCATATCACCGCGTCCATCTCGTCGTGCTGCGCCAAGAACTGGGCCCCCAGTGTCAGCTCGAAGCTGCCCGGCACGGTGTTGCGGAAGATGTTGTCGGGGTTGGCGCCGTGCTTGAGCAGGGTCTCGTAGGCGCCGGCGCTCAGCACGTCGGTTATCTCGCGGTTCCAGTCGGCCACCACCAGCCCAAACCGCTTTTCGCTGATGTCGATGAAGGAGGAAGCGTCGTAGTCGCTCAGATTCTGGAGGGCAGTTGCCATGGGATTGATGCGTAAAAAAGCGTCATCCTGAACGCGGCGAAGGACCTCATCACGGTTGAACGAGCTTCGTTCGGGTGCGACAAGGTCCTTCGCTGTGCTCAGGACGACCGGTAAGCTAAGTCTTTATTTGGCCAGTTTGGCCTTGTACTGGCGGGCTTCGGCTACTTCCTGGGCCGTGGGGTATTCGTTGATGATGCGGTCGTAAGCCTTCACGGCGCCGTCGGTGTCGCCGGCTACTTCGCGGGCCGTGGCTTCCTTCATCAGGTAGCCGGGCGAGAAGTACTCGTTGGCGTTGTGGTCGGCGGCTTTGGCGTACAGGTCGGCGGCTTCCTTGGGCTTGTTGAGCTCCAGCTGCGCGTCGCCCATCAGGGCGTAGGCGCGGCTCTGCACCAGGTAGTCGTCGGAGCTAAAGTCTTCGAGGTAGTCGAGGGCTTCTTTGAACTTGCCCTGCTTCAACGATGCCACACCGGCGTAGAAGTTGGCCAGGTTGCCGGCCTTGGTGTTGCCGTACTCGTTGGCCACCGTCACCAGACCCGGCGCTTTGCCGTCGCCCTTGATGGCTTTGTTCAGCGAGTCGGCTTCCCAGTTGTTCACGGCGCGGAACATGCTGGCCTGCGCTTTCTGGTCTTGCTGGTTGCGCCAAGTGTAGTAGCCGAAGCCGCCCACCACCGCCAGCACCACCACGGCCAGAATGGTCAGCAGCACGTTGCGGTTGTTGCGCACGAAATCTTCCGACTCGGCCAGGCGGGCAGCCAAGGCGTCCGGGTCTTCCAGCAACGGGTTTTCGGCCGGCAGGTTCTCGGCCGGTGCCAGCGGGTCGGCCGGCACGTTCTGGGTTACTTGCCCCTGGCGGGCCTGCTGGCTTTTGCCAGTGTACGGAATCTTCGACATATCAGAGAAGCTGCTAGCTATTAGCCGTCAGCTGCTAGCTTTTAGTTAACAATCGGGGTGGTTAGAATCTGTAAAGCTAATGGCTGCCAGCTATTCGCTCGCAGCCATTCCTGTTTAGTCGTGGATATAGGGATAGTCTTCCTGCACGTACACGTCCTTGTAGAGCTCGTCGGGCGTGGGGTAAGGCGAGGTCTCGGCAAACTCTACCGACTCGGCCACCTGGCCCTTCACGCGCTCATCAATGGCTTCGAGGTCGGCCTCCGTCGCCATGTTGTTGGTGAGGATGGTGTGGCGCACGGCTTCGATGGGGTCGCGGTGACGGTAGTCTTCCAGCTCTTCCTTGGTGCGGTACTTGGCGGGGTCGCTCATCGAGTGGCCCTTGTAGCGGTAGGTCTTGAACTCAAGCAGCGTGGGGCCTTCGCCGGCGCGGGCGCGCTCGGCGGCGCGGGCCACGGCCTCGTGCACGTCTTCCACGCGCATGCCGTTCACCGGCTCCGAAGGCATGTCGTAGCTCAGGCCAATCTTGTAGAGGTCGGTCACGTTGGAGGTGCGCTGCACCGACGTGCCCATGGCGTAGCCGTTGTTCTCAATCACGAAGATGACGGGCAGCTTCCACAGCATGGCCATGTTGAAGGCCTCGTGTAGGGCGCCCTGGCGCACGGCGCCGTCGCCCATCGAGCAAATGCAGAGCTTGCCGGTCTTGTTGTATTTCTCGGCGAAGGCAATGCCCGCGCCCATCGGCACCTGGCCGCCCACAATGCCGTGGCCGCCCATGAACCCTACTTCTTTGTCGAACATGTGCATTGAGCCGCCTTTGCCCTTCGAGCATCCGGTGGCTTTGGCAAACAGCTCGGCCATCACGGCATTGGGCGAGGTGCCCAGCGCCAACGGGTGGGCGTGGTCGCGGTAAGCGGTGATGTATTTGTCGCCCTTCTCCAACGCCGACACCTGACCGGCTACGCAGGCCTCCTGGCCGATGTAGAGGTGGCAGAAGCCTTTGATTTTTTGCTGGCCGTACAGCTGGCCGGCTTTATCCTCAAACTTGCGCATGAGCTGCATCTGCTCGTACCAGCGCAGGTAGGTTTCCTTGGGGAAGTTTGTTCCCGCCTTCGCCTCCTGGGACAGGTCGGTGCCCGAAGCCCCCATCTCGGGCGCATCGGTGCCGGGCATCACCGGGTCGGGCTGGCCACCGGTTGTAGCGGCTTTGCCGTTTGCTTTGGCTGCAGCTGCGCCATTAGATGCCGTCGTTTTTTTGGAAGCAGCTTTTACTTTCGTATCCGCCATAGCAAGTTCGAGGAAAAGAATATTTCGCGTTGGGAGGGCGAAATTACGTAAAAGTGCTGGCAATACCGAACCTTATGACCCTTGACTCCCTCCAGCTGCTTTTTTTTAAAAACTATGACGACGCGGCGCTTCGCCTTTCCCCTGGCCTCAATTGCTTCATCGGGGACAATGGCAGCGGAAAAACTAACCTGCTCGACGCCATTCACTACCTGTCGCTCACTAAAAGCGCCATCACCTCATCTGACGCTCTTTGCATCAAGCAAGGCTCTGATTTCTTTGTAGTTAAGGGTGTTTTTAGCTCGGAATTGCCTACTAGCCCCGAAACCATTCAGGTTAGCCTGCGCGCTGGGCAAAAAAAGACCCTTACCCACAACAAGCAGGCGTATGAGCGCATGGCCGACCACATCGGTCGCTACCCTGCCGTGCTGATTTCGCCTTACGACACCGACCTCATCCGCCAAGGCAGCGAGGAGCGCCGTAAGTATTTCGATAGCCTCATGGCTCAGTTAGACCACGAGTTTCTTGAACTACTCATTGCCTACAATGCCTTGCTCCGCCAGCGCAACGCGGTACTAAAGCAAGGGAGTGACCGGCCCGCGCATGGCTTCGACCGTGAGTACCTCTTGGCCTTGGATGAGCAGTTGGCTCCCATCGGCCAGCAGCTTACCCTCCTGCGCCAAGCCTTCCTGGATGAGTACGTGCCTATGTTCCAGCGGCACTACCAGCAGTTGGCTGATGGCCGGGAGCTCGTCACGCTCACGTACAAGAGCCAGCTCATTAGCGCCGACTTTGCGCAGCTGCTGCGCATGAATGAGCGACGCGACTTTGCCCTGCAGCGCAGCACAACCGGCTCGCACCGCGACGACTTTGTATTCCTTATGGACGAGTTGCCAGTGAAAAGCCATGCCTCTCAGGGTCAGCAGAAGTCTTTTGCCATTGCGCTGAAACTTGCGCAGTTTGAAATGCTCGCAGCCAAGCAGCAGCATAAACCCCTTTTGCTGCTCGACGACATCTTCGATAGGCTGGATGATAAACGCATTGCCCGCCTGCTCGAACTTGTCGCCGATGAAACCTTTGGCCAAGTGTTTTTGACCGACACGAACCTAGAGCGAACCGACCAAGCCCTTGCCCGCGTTACCATTCCCATCCTCCGTTTTCGGGTGCAGGATGGCAGTGTGGCGCCCGTTTAGCGGTACCCTTGCGCTACCTTTGCACTGCAAAACCGGGGCTTCTTTGCCCGTGGTTTAGGTTAACATTTCTGTGAAAAAGCACTCCTCCCCTTCCCGTTCCGGCGACATCTCTCTCAAGGAGGGTCTCGAAGCATTGGTCCGCACCTACCGCCTGCAAGGCAAGCTCAATGAGGTGACGGTGGTGTCGAGTTGGGAACGGGTCATGGGTAAGGCTGTGGCTTTGAAAACCCAGGAGGTGTACGTTAACAAAGGCCGCCTCTTTGTGCGCCTCACTTCGGCTCCCCTTAAGCACGAGTTGCTCATGGCGAAGACTAGGGTAGCCGAACTCATCAACGCAGAAGTAGGCGAAACGGTGGTTACCGAGGTTATTTTCCTCTAGGCGCCCGGCCTCTTCTTTCCTGCACCACCTCCCTCTACATAACCTTGGATTAAGGCTGCTTGGCAGCCTCCCTTCCCCACAGTCTGGCAGTGTCGGCTTGCGCGCCAGCAGCAATTCAGTGTAATCTTGTTTGGCAAAATCTGGGCTGTATAAGAACAGCAACTCGGTTGGCTCAGCAATCCTTTCGGCTACGCTTTTCACGCACAACAGTATTTGCGTGTTCAGCGTTCCGCTCAGCCACGAACAAAAATGTTTCACGTGGAACATTTTTGTCACTTAGGGCCATACACCTTCAACAGAAGTTCATTGTAGGCTTCTAGAAGGGAAATATACTTCGCCTGTAGTATTAAAAGCTGCTTAGCGGGGTCAGAATCTGATTGTTGAGGCTGTGTTACACGTTGCGTTACAGTATGTGTAACAACAGGCTTTTGTACAGGAGTTACAAATGGCAACATCGATTGTTGTAACGATGTAAAGTCATTAGAAAAATCATGATTGATGATGTCACCAATTCTTTTTACAAAGGTGTAATCAATTGTTTCTTCTTTGAATTTACGATAAATGGTAGGACGTGTAATCCCCATTTCCTCTACGATACGCGTAATGGAAATACCGCTGTTTTTGATGGCTTCCTGCAGGATTTCGCCTTGATGTGGCATATTGAGAGTGTTGCGTAACGCTGATGCAAATATGTTACTTATAATTCGATTAAACAAAACTGTTCGAATAAATATCGTACAGAAATGTACATAAATTACAAGTATTGCACTTGCGCAGAACGTTACATTTACAAAATATGTTTGTTGCAAATAGTGTAACACTGTATAAACAACAAAGTGTGTTACACCTAGATTGTAATTACACCAGTCTACTCGAGTCGGTTTGTACTAGCTGGCAATAGCTTGCTAGAAGGCAAAGGGCTTAAAATAGCTGGCCAAGCAGAGGCAGAAGTCGGTCGGGGTAGTCGGTGGTTATACCATCTACACCAAGCCGTATAAATCGACGCAGGTCGTCTGGC
Organism: Hymenobacter armeniacus; assembly: GCF_014699055.1. Classification (GTDB taxonomy): domain Bacteria; phylum Bacteroidota; class Bacteroidia; order Cytophagales; family Hymenobacteraceae; genus Hymenobacter; species Hymenobacter armeniacus. The sequence goes on along the minus strand of NZ_JACXAC010000005.1, from coordinate 194,881 downwards.
TCGTTTACAGTCCAGGGAACAATGCGAAGACCGGGGAATGCGGTACGCAGGGCTGTAACAGCCGTAACGGAAGCAGAATGAAAATCGGGACCCAGGGTAGTTGGAACGAAGCCTAGTTGTTGGACACTCTCTATCCAAGGCTGATGAGCTTCGAGCAGCAAGCAGGTGGCAAGGGAAGGCAAGGCGCGGTGGGCCAGTTGCAGTATGCGCGCATCAAAGCAAAGAAGTGTGGTGCGCGAAAGCACGCCCATGGAAGTGAGTTCAGCCAGCACCAAGGGCAGAAAATCGGAAGGTGATGGGGAAAAGATGTTATCGTATTCGGGCTCGCTTTTTATTTCAATGGAATAACCTACCGGGCGGCGCCCAAGCCGAAGGACCGCGCTTTCAACCGCGGCCAGAACTTCACTCAGCAGCGGCTTATAGGAGGGGTCAGCTACTTGTTCCGGGAAGCCCGGATGCGATTGCCCACAGTCGCACTGGCGAATGGAGACATAAGGCATACGGTACAGGTTGTGTTGCTGCGGAGGCGCATCTACGGCGATGGGATGCCCCTCGGGGCTGAGACAAAACAGCGGGTTGAGCCAGGGCTCATGCGAGACGACAACTTGCTTATCGGCCGAAATGACAACATCCATTTCCAGCACATCGACGCCCAACTCCAATGCGTGGAGAAAGGCGGAGAGAGTGTTCTCGGGACGTAGGCCGCGGCAGCCGCGGTGGCCGTGTACTTCGGGACGATGACGAACAGTGGGGTTCATATTGATTAGGCAAGGGAAACAAATTGGTTGTGAGCGGCCCAAACGTGCCGGAGGAAGCAGCTGATGGCAGAAAGCCATGGCCGCTTTTTACCCGCACTGTGGGGTACTTTTGCAGCTCACTTATCAGGCATATGCTTTCATGAAAAAACTGCTTCTACTTGTGTTGTTGCTGGCGCTAGGTGCCGGAGGCTATTACTACTACCGGAGCCTGAAAAATGGCCCCAAGGGTGCTTTGGTGTCGGCCGCGGCGGCGGTGCAGGCCCACGACATGGCTTCCTTTGAAAAGTACGTGGACGTAAACAGCGTCACTTCGCATCTGGTAGATGACGTGGCGCAGCAGGGCTCGGCGCTGACTTCTTTACTGCCGGGGGGCAGCCTGATGATGGGTGGCGCTCTGCGCATGCTCAAGCCCACGCTGGCCAAGGCTGCGCGGCAGGAGGTGCAACGCTACGTCGAAACGGGCTCGTTGGAGGCGGCTGCCGCGGCCGCACCGAAGCGGCTGGTGAACATCTCGCTGACGGGCCTGGCCGGGCGGGTGGTGAGTCCGGAAAGCGAATTTAAAGGCATCAAATACACCAGGGAGGAAGGCGACAACGCCTTTGTGGGTTTGGAGGTGACGCAGCCGAAATACGACACCACAATGGTGGTGGAAGTGAAGATGCGCCGGCAGGGCGACCATTGGCAGCTGACCCAAATCACGAACAGCGGCGAACTGCTGCGCGGCGTGGCCCGGCTCGAAAAGAAGCGGCTGTTGAACCGGTAGGACAACTAACGGTTGCTCGTTTCAAACAAAAAGCCCCGACCACATATGGTCGGGGCTTTTTGTTTGAAACGAGGTGGAACGACTACTTCCGGCCCGAGAAGAGGAAGTAGATAATGGAACCACCAATGGGGAAGAACCAGATAATAACGCCCCAGATGAGTTTCTTGCCTAGGCTCCAGTCTTGTTTCAGCAGGCTGATAACCGCTGCGATGGCGAGGATGAGGTAGATGACGCCGGCAATGGACAGGCTACCGTTGTCGTTGTAGCGGCTGCAGGAAGTGGCCAGCAACATCAGGGGAAGCAAAAGGGCCGTGAGGGGCAAGCGGGAAGCGAAGTGACGAAGGGTGTTCATGAGTAAGAGGGCAAAGTGAAAGAATGAACTTGCCCCTCATTACGCAACGCTCCACAAATAGATTATCTAAAAGCAATATTACTATTATAAATAGTTGTAAATCAAAACTTTGACTGAATAAACAAGCTAATTTGCTGCAGGAAGGCAGGGCCGGCTGTCGGAATGAAGGCTAATAGCAGCACTACGCCGAACAGCGCCCCGTAGAAGTGAGCGTCGTGGTTCACGTTGTCGGCGCGGCGGCGGGCCATGTAGTAGGAATAAGCGAGGTAGAGGAAGCCGAACAGGAACGGCTGAATGGGAAACGGGATGGGGAAAATGATGATGCCCTGCCCCGCGGGAGCAACCGGCATAAGCAGGATGCTGGCAAACAACACCGACGACACCCCGCCCGAAGCGCCAAGGCTGCGGTAGCCGGGGTCGTGCCGGTGCCGGAAATAGGTGGGCAAATCGGAAAGGATGATGCCTCCGAGGTACAGCGCCAGAAACAACCCAAGGCCTACGCCCTGGCCGTAGCCTTCGTATAGCGACCCCAACACGACCGGCGCGAAGGAATAGAAGGCAAACATGTTGAACAGGAGGTGGGCCCAGTCGGCGTGCAGGAAGCCGGAAGTGAGCAGGCGGTACCACTGGCCGCCGGAGCGGGCCATGCGGTAGGGGTCCATTATCCAGGAGTTCATCAGCTCGTCTTTCGACCAGGCATAGATGGAAATGGCGACCGTGAGGCCGATGAGAATGAGAACGGGACTGAGCACAGAAGATTAGTTTTCGCGGTCCATGAGCTGGAGCGCGAGGTGATGCAGGGGTTGCTTGCGCTCATTTAGCGCCGTTACGCGCTCCAAATGCTGCAGCGCGTCCTGGAAGTAGGTGTTGATGAGTGCCTCCGTCTGCGGGCGAATTTTGAGCTCATCGTAGATGGCCCGCACGGCCTGTACCTTGGCGTCGGCATCGGACACGGGCTGGCCGATGTGCTGAGCCAGGGTGGCCTGCTGAGCATCGTTAGCTTGGGCCTGGGCGGAGAGCAGGAGGAAGGTTTTCTTGTCGGAGATGATGTCGCCGCCCACGCGCTTGCCGAAGGTGGCGGCGTCGCCGTACACGTCGAGCAGGTCGTCGCGCAGCTGGAAGGCCAGGCCAATATCGGTGCCGAACTGGCGCAGGTGCTCGGCATCGTCCTCGGAAGCGCCGGCGAGGCGGGCGCCCAGCTCCAGGCAGAAGCCGAGGAGGACGGCCGTTTTCAGGCGAATCATGTCTAGGTATTGGGCGATGCTGACCTGGGGTTCGGTCTCGAAATTCATGTCCCACTGCTGGCCTTCGCAAACCTCGGCGGCCGTCTGGCTAAAGCGGGCGAGGATGCGCGGGAGCAGTGCGGACGGCACGTCCAGGAACAGTTCGTAGGCCCGCACCAGCATCACGTCGCCGGAGAGGATGGCGACGTTGGGGTTCCACTTTTCGTGCACGGTGGCCTGGCCGCGGCGCAGGGGGGCCTGGTCCATCAGGTCGTCGTGGAGCAGGGTGAAGTTGTGGAAGACTTCGGTGGCCAGGGCGGGCTTGAGGATGCCGCTAAGCTCATCGGTGAAAAGGTGGGCGCCGAGCAGCGTGAGCAGCGGTCGGATGCGTTTGCCGCCCAGGCCCATGATGTAGCGGATGGGAGCGTAGAGGGTATCGGGCTGCTCGCCGTAGCTGAGCTGCGCCAGGGCGGCGGTGATGTTAGCGGGGAAGTCGGCTGGGGTCATAGGTGGTACAAAGAACGGGGGCATCTGTCATTGCGAGTGAGACGCAGCGGAACGCGGCAATCTGTCCTCTCAAAGCCAGACGCCTGATAAAGCGACAAGCCCCGGCTCTAGTTAGAATCGGGGCTTGTCGAGCTTTAGATTTCCTCATTGTTCATGCATCGCTGCCCCGCTATTGGCACAATAAATCCAGTAGCCAAGGTGCAAGAGAAAGGCAATCGCGAAGAACATATCGGCTTTTTCAGGCCTGCCTTTCCGGAGGACTACGGTCGCCAAGAAGATGCTGAAAAGGTGCACAAGCAGCAAGAAGCCGGACAGCATCATCCCGAAGAAGATGGAATCATCATTGAAGTACTCCCGCCCATGTTCACCGTAGTGCAACTTGTATGCTGAGTTGAGAAACGTCAGATACAGTAAGCCGATTGAGGAGAAGGTGTACTTGATAAATCGGAGCATCAGCGAGGCCTGCAGGGTGCTGGTAAAGCTAGACGAAAAAGCCCCGACTCTGTAGAGCCAGGGCTTGTCACATCTCAAGGTTGGTTACATCGAGAGGAAGGATTGCCGCGGTTCGCTGCGCTCCCCTCGCAATGACAGGCGAAGGCTAGCGGCGCTTGTTGCCCTTGTGGCCACCCTTGCTGTGGCCCTTGCCGCTGCTGTGGTCGCGGTAGCCGCGGGGCTCGCTGTTGCGCTGCTTGCGCTCGTCGGCTTCGCGCTTTTTCACATGGTCGGGGCGGTCGTCGACCAGCTCGAAGTCGATGGTGCGGTCGAGCAGGTTGGCAGATTTTACGACCACCATCATCTCGTCGCCGAACTGGATGATGCGCTTGTTGCGGCGGCCCACGATGCGGTAGTTGTCCTTGTCGAGCTCGTACTCGTCGCCGGGAATGTCGCTGATGCGGACCATGCCCTCGCACTTGTTCTCCTCGATTTCGATGTACATGCCGCGCTCCGTCAGGCCCGACACCACGCCCTTGAAGACGTTGCCGATTTCATCGGCCATGAACTCGACCTGCTTGAATTTGATGCTGGCGCGCTCGGCGTTGGCCGCCAGTTTCTCGCGGGCCGAGGAGTGCTTGCACTCTTCTTCCACGGGCTCGACGGCCACGTTCTTGCCGCCGAGCAAGTAGTGCTCCAGCAGGCGGTGCGCCATCATATCCGGGTAGCGGCGGATGGGCGAGGTGAAGTGCGAGTAGTGGTCAAAAGCCAGGCCGAAGTGGCCGAGCGGCTCGGTGGTGTAGATGGCCTTGCTCATGGTGCGAATGGCCAGGCCCTGGAGCACATTCTGCTCGGGCTTGCCCATCACCTCGGAGCTAAGGTTGTTGAGCTCGGTGCTGATTTTTTTCGGGTTTTCGAGCTTGAGCTTGTAGCCGAATTTCTGGGCGAAGAGAGCGAAGGTCTGGAGGCGTTCGGGCTCGGGCGCGTCGTGGGTGCGGTACACCATCGTGAAGCGCGGCTTGGTCTTTTTGAGGTTGAACACGAACTCGGCCACCTTGCGGTTGGCCAGCAGCATGAACTCCTCAATCATCTTGTGGGCGTCCTTCCGCTCCTTCACATACACGCCGAGGGGCTTGCCGTTCTCGTCGAGCCGGAACTTCACTTCCTGGGTTTCGAAGGTGATGGCACCCTGCTTGAAGCGCAGCGCACACAGCTTATGCGCGATGCCGTTCATCAGATTTATCTCCTCGGCGTACTCGCCCTCCTTGCTTTCGATGCGCTCCTGCGCCTCCTCGTAGCTGAAGCGGCGGTCGGAGTGAATGATGGTTTTGCCGAACCACGACTCGTAGAGCTTGCCGTTTTCATCGAGCTCGAACACGGCCGAAAAGGTCAATTTGTCCTCGTGCGGGCGCAGCGAACAGAGGCCGTTGGAGAGACGCTCGGGCAGCATCGGAATCACGCGGTCGACCAGGTAAACCGAGGTGGCGCGGTGCTTGCCCTCGCGCTCCAGCTCGGTGCCGGGGCGCACGTAGTGGGTGACGTCGGCGATGTGCACGCCGATTTCCCAGTGGCCGTTTTCCAGCTTCTGAATGCTCAGGGCATCGTCGAAATCCTTGGCGTCGGCGGGGTCGATGGTGAAGGTGGTGATGTTGCGGAAGTCGCGGCGGCGGGCAATTTCATCCTGCTCAATAACCTCGCTGATGCCTTCCGATTCCTCTTCCACTTCGGAGGGGAATTCGAAGGGCAAACCGAACTCGGCCATGATGGCGTTTATCTCGGCCTCGTTGCCGCCGGCCGCGCCGAAGTTGCGGATGACCTCGCCCACCGGCTGCCGGCTGCTGTCCTCCGGAAACTCGTTGATGCGGACCAGCACCTTGTCGCCGTTGCGCGACTCGTGCAGCAAATGCGGCGGCACGAACACGTCGAAATACACCTTGCGGTTGTCGGGCTTCACGAAGCCGAGCGTGCCCTGAATCTGGATGCGGCCGACGATTTCGGGGCGCACCCGCTTGAGCACTTCCACCACGTCGCCCATCGGCCGGCCGTCGCGCGAGCCGCTGCGCAGGCGCACCCGCACCACGTCGCCCTGCAGGGCGAACTTGAGTTGGTCGGTGAACACGCGGATGTCGTCGCCACCATCTACACCCTCCGGCACCACGAAGGCAAAGCTTGGCGTAGCTAAATCGACGGTACCGATGATGGTGTTAGATGGAGCGCGTTCTGGTCGGTCGTCGCCGTCGACGTGGTCGAAGCCGGCGTAACGGCGGCGGTGCACAATGGGGTCCTGGCCAAACTCGGCCTGCACCGAACGGTTGCGGGGCGGGGCGATGGGCGAGTCGCCTTTTTTGGTTGATTTTTTGGCGCTGGACGGCATCAAAGCTGCTGCCACGGCGTCGGTATCGGCGAGGCGGTATTCGTCGTTTTGGAGCAGCGTAATAAGGCCGTTTTTGCGCAGCACCTTGATGTGGGCAAAAATCTCCTCGCGCTGGCCCTTGGTCGTGACGCCGAGGCGGCGCGAGAGCTGGCGGTAGGCGAGGACTTTGGTGGGGTTGTCGGCGAAGACGCGCAGGACTTGGTCTTGGGTGATGGCCGCGGGTTCGGGCTTTTCGCGCTTGGCGCGGGGAGCCCGGGAGTTTTCGGGGGTATTCATTTGGGTAAAAATTGGCCGCCGAAAAGTGGTTTGGTCGCAGGCGGCGAGAGCGGAAAAATGAGTGGCTGGCTGGGCCGCGCCGCTTAGTGAAACGCGGGCCGGGCCGGGAGGTTGTAGCGCGGGCTCTGTGAGTCCGCGCGGGGTTGGGATTGACGCCGTAGCCGCCAGAAGCTGGAGCTTCGCTGGCGCTGCTTGAGTAGCATCTGGCGGCGCAAGGTATTGAGGCAAGCGCGGAGTAGCGCGAACCCTGTAGCGTGGACTCTGCGAGTCCGCGCCTGGGCGAACGACATACCGCCCAACGATGCGCGGACTCGCAGAGTCCACGCTACAGCCCAGCTAGGCCCTACTGGCTACGGCGGCTTCGATGTCGGCCAGGCTGTCCTTCGGGATGGCGGCCAGCAGGCCTTGGGTGTATTCGTGTTGGGGAGCGGCGTAGATGGCCGCCGCCGGGCCGCTTTCCACGATGCGGCCCTGGTGCATGACCAGCAGCCGGTCGCTCATAAACCGGGCCACGGACAGGTCGTGCGTGATGAACAGATAGGTGATGCCGAACTCGCGTTTGAGGTCGTTGAGCAGGTTCAGAACCTGCGCCTGCACCGAGACATCGAGGGCCGAAACCGACTCGTCGCAGACAATCAATTTGGGCTGCAAGGCCAGCGCCCGGGCAATGCAGATGCGCTGCCGCTGCCCGCCACTGAACTCGTGCGGGTAGCGCTGGAAATGCTCGTCGCGCAGCCCCACGGTGCGCAGCAGCTCCAGCACTTTCGCCTTTTGCTGCTGGCGGGTGCCGCCCACGTTGTGCACGCGCATCGGCTCCCAGATGGCCTCGCCCACGGTCAGCATCGGGTTGAGGGCCGCGTAGGGGTCCTGAAACACCAGCTGCAAATCACGCCGACGGCGGCGCAGGTCCTCGCTCGACAGCTTCGCCAAATCGGTCCCTTCAAACAGGATGCTGCCCGCCGTTGGTTCCGTGAGGCGGAGCAGCGCCCGACCCAGCGTGGTCTTGCCGCAGCCCGACTCGCCCACGAGGCCGATGGTTTCGCCGGGGTAGAGCGTGAAGCTGACATCGTCCACGGCCCGCACGTAATCGGTAGCGCGGCGGAAGAAGCCTTTGCGGAGCGGGAAGTAGACCTGGAGGTTTTGAACCTGGAGAAGCGGTTCAGCACCGTTGGGCGCGGCGGTCACGGTGGGGGCGGCAACGGGCGCCGAAGTAAGCTCGGCAGGGCGTGGAACATCCCCCAAAACGCCATGTTCCACGGGGAACGTTTTGGCGGTTTCAATTTTATCGTGTAACTGCTGGGCCTCCACTTCGGGCGAAGATTCCGCAAGTGCCTCATCTGGCAGCGGAAGCACGGGCTCGGGCTGGGCCAATAATTGCCCGCTGGCGTCTTCCCGCATGAAATCGGCCACCACAGGGAGGCGTTTTTTGCCCACCGAAAGGCGCGGACGGCACGCCAAGAGGCCTTTTGTGTACGGATGTTGCGGATTTTTAAAAATATCCAGCACCCTCCCCTGTTCCACGATTTTGCCCCGGTACATCACCAGGATGCGGTCGGCGATTTCGGCCACCACGCCGAGGTCGTGGGTAATGAAGAGGACGGCCGTGTTGTGCTGGCGGCGCAGGTCGTCAATCAGGCGCAGCATGCGGGCCTGCACGGTCACGTCGAGGGCCGTGGTGGGCTCGTCGGCGATGAGCAGGGCCGGGCGGCAGGCCATGGCCATGGCAATCATGACGCGCTGCTTCTGGCCGCCCGAGATTTCGTGCGGGTAGCTGCCGAAAATGGCTTCGGGGCGCGGCAGCTGCGCCTCGGTGAATAGCTCGATGGTGCGGGCCTTGGCGGCGGCCTCGCTGAGGTCGGTGTGGAGGCGCAGGGCTTCCACCACCTGGCTGCCGCAGGTGTACACGGGGTTCAGCGAGGTCATCGGCTCCTGGAAAATCATGCCGATGTCGTTGCCGCGCACCTGGCGCAGGTCGGCTTCGGAGAGCTTCAGCAGGTCGGTCTGGCCCAGCTTTTCGGACTGGAAGAGGGCCTGCCCGCTGCTGATGCGGCCGGGCGGCATCGGAATCAGCCCCAGCAGCGCCAGCGACGACACGGACTTGCCCGAGCCCGACTCGCCCACAATGGCCAGCGTTTCGCCCCGGTGCAGTTCAAACGACACGTTGTCCACGGCCCGCACGTCGCCGCGGTGGCTGGAGAAGTCAATGGTGAGGTTGGAAACGGTGAGCAGCGGGTTGGGCACGGAGGGAATTATGGGTGGCAGTTTGGGGTGGTTTCGAACCGGTTTAAGCAGTTTGGATACGCAAGAACGTCAATACACCAGAACGTCATGCTGAGCGTAGTCGAAGCATCTCTACCGCTTCGTTAAGAAACCGTAGAGATGTATTGCGTTTTAGAGCTATTTGGTAAAAACGGTGTCGCTCTTATAGATTTTCCAAACGCCTGACATTTGTCTCACCGCGTGCGCTTCAATAGCAGCAGTAGCTTTTTCTCCTCCTAATTTGATACGAAGAACAACCGAGTCTTCAGAAGAAGTCAGTGAGTTTAGACTGTATTCCTCAGAATAAATTTCCCCTGTTCGACGGAGTATCCTTAGCGAACTTTTAGCACCGTGTATAGCTGCAAGAACTGCCTCGGAATGGTCGCCTAACTTCTGTTTGTACATGAAGTCACTCAGGAAGTCGAAAGAAAAATAGAACACAATCCCTACTGCTAAAATCAGTAAGTATTTTTTCAGCGAGAATCTTCCTATTTGCATGAATGACAATTAATTAATTCACTTCTCTCAACGAAGCGGTAGAGATGCTTCGACTGCGCTCAGCATGACGTTCTAGTATCACCATTCAACTATCGTTCAACGTTCTGCCTCTCCCCTACTACGCCAGCTTCTCAGCATCGGCAGCGACTAGGGGCTGGGGCTCGTTGGGAGCGGCGGCGGGCTGCGATTCGTTGAAAAAGCGGCTCTGGTTGAGCAGAATCAAGGCGACGCCGATGAAGATGGACGAATCGGCGATGTTGAAGATGGGGAAGCCGCCGCTGTACGAGCCGCCGATGAGGGGCCAGGATTTGGGGAAATAACCCACGTACAGCGGCACGTAAATCATGTCGATGACCTGGCCGTAGAACCAGCGCGTAGGCGAGCCTACAGGGGCATTATTGTAGATAATTCCGTAGAAAATCGAGTCAATCAGGTTGCCCACGGCCCCGCCGAGGATGAGGGCCATGCAGGCGATGTAGCCGGCCGCCACGCGCTGGCGGCAAAGGCGAATAATGTAGTAAATCAGCCCGCCCACGGCCAGCATGCGGAAGCCGGTGAGTACCAGCTTGCCGTAGGGCGCGGGCAGCTCGGCCCCGAAAGCCATACCGGGGTTCAGCGTGTAGGTGAGCTTGGCCCACTGGCCGAAAATCGGGATTTCGCCGGCCGAACCGAGCTGCATGTAGGTGTGCACCAAATACTTCGAGAGCTGGTCGATGGCAATGATGAACAGGGCAAGTAGGAAGAATTTAGCCGCAGAATGCTGGCGGGTAGTGAGCGTTGGGTGCATTTTAGAATAGGGCAATGGGAATGCAAAGAACGGCAGGAAGTGTCGGCCTTGGCGTCAACCTCACCCCCTGACCCCCTCTCCAAAAAAGAGGGGGCACCGGATATGCCGCAACGATTCATAAACGAAAAGAGCCCAACGCATTGCGCTGGGCTCTTTGTTCTAACTGCTCCGAACCGGTGCCCCCTCTTTTTTGGAGAGGGGGTCAGGGGGTGAGGTTGACGGCAGGCGAAGCGAGCGAGATGCCTCGGCTACGCTCGGCATGACGTTCCTACCCCAGATTCTCCGAGTCGGGAGCTACCAGCGGCTCGCGCTGTTTCTCAGCCACGGCCACCGGCTCTTCCTGCTTGAAAAAACGGCTCTGATTGAGCAGAATCAAGGCCACGCCAACGAAAATGGCGGAATCGGCGATGTTGAAAATGGGCCAGAGCGAGACGTACTTCCCTCCTATCAACGGCCAGTTTTGGGGCAGGAAGCCTTCGTAAATGTCCACGTAGAGCATGTCGATGACCTGGCCGTAGAACCAGCGCGTGGGCGAACCAAAAGGCGCGTTGTCGTAGATAACGCCGTAGAAAACCGAGTCAATCAGGTTGCCCACAGCGCCGCCGAGGATGAGGGCCATGCAGGCGATGTAGCCGCCGGCGGCGCGCTGCCGGCAGAGGCGAATGATGTAGTAGCTCAAGCCAAATACGGCCAGCAGGCGGAACCCACTGAGCACCAGCTTGCCATACGGTGCGGGCAGCTCGGCGCCGAAGGCCATGCCGGGGTTCAGCGTGTAGTGCAGCTTGAACCAGTGGCCGAAAACGGGGATTTCGCCCCCCATGCCGGGCTGCATGTAGGTGTGCACGGCCCACTTCGAGAGCTGGTCGAGGGCAATGACGAACAGCGCCAGCAGGAAGAATTTAGCCGCGTTTTGCTGGCGAGTGGTGAGCGTTGGATGCATGCAGACGGGGCCAAAAGTGGCGGGAGCGACGGCCTGTTTTATTACCGTCCTTTTGTACCTTTTACAACTGATTGTCTGAGGCTTTGTGCGACCAAAGACGAGCTTATTGATTGTTTGTGCGGCCGAGGACTCGCCGGGGATTTCACCTCCCAACGAGTCGTTCAGCCTCAGGTAGTTGCGACCTCCAGCCGAACCGGCACGGAGTAGTCATCAAATTCGAGCACCGAGCCGCCGCTGATTTCGGGCGCGAATTCGAGCGCGAGGGCCTGCGTTTCGGTGCGGATGTAGTCGCCGAACGCGGCCACGGCGGCCGTGAGCTCGGGCTGCTGGTCAGCCAGCGTGACGCGGATTTTGTCCTGCACTTCCAGGCCCGAGTCTTTGCGCAGATTTTGCAGGCGGTTCACCAGCTCGCGGGCTAGGCCTTCCTGGCGCAGCTCGTCGGTCAGGGTCACGTCGAGGGCTACGGTGAGGGGGCCGTCGGTGGCCACGAGCCAGCCGGGCAGGTCGTCGGTGCGGATTTCCACATCGTCGGGCGCTAGCGTGATGGGCTGGCCATCCACCTCCACGGCGAGGCTTCCCTCCTTCTCCAGCTTTGAGATTTCGGCGGCCGTCATCTGCTGAATGCGGGCGCCCACGGCCTTCAGGCGCGGGCCATATTGCTGGCCGAGGCGCTTGAAATTGGGCTTCACCGACTTCACCAGCACGCCGCTTTCGTCGTCGAGGAATTCGATGTGCTTTACGTTGATTTCGGCGCAAATCAGGTCCTCCACGAGGCCCACTTGCTCCTTGGTCGAGTCGTTCAGCACCGGCACTAGGATGCGCTGCAGGGGCTGGCGCACCTTCAGCACCGACTTTTTGCGCAGCGAGTGGGCCAGCGAGCTGATGCGTTGGGCCAGTTCCATGCGCTCCTCCAGCTTCGGGTCGATGCGGGCCGTATCGGCCTCCACCAGCAGCGTCAGATGCACCGATTCCGGGGCCAGGGGCGTGTTTTTGGCCACGGCCTCGGCGCGCATGCCGTCGGTCATGTTCTTGTACAGCCACTCGCCGAAGAAGGGCGCGATGGGCGACATCAGCTGCGCCACCACCACCAGGCATTCCTGCAGGGTTTCGAAGGCAGCGCGCTTATCCTGAGTGAGTTCGCCTTTCCAGAAACGGCGGCGCGACAGGCGCACGTACCAGTTCGAGAGCTGGTCGGTCACGAAATCCTGGATGGCGCGGGCGGCCTTCGTGGGGTCGTAGTTGTCGAGGTGCCCGCGCGCTTCCACAATCAGCGACTGCAGTTTGCTCAGCACCCAGCGGTCCAGCTCGCTCAATTCGGCGTGCGGCACGCGGTCGAATTCGCTGGTCTGAAACTCGTCCAGGTTCGCGTAAAGCGCATAGAACGAGTACGTATTGAAGAGCGTGCCGAAGAAACGACGCTGCACTTCGGTCACGCCGGCGGGGTCGAACTTGAGGTTGTCCCACGGTGGCGCGTTGGCAATCATGTACCAGCGGGTGGCATCGGGGCCGAACTGCTTGATGGTGGCAAACGGGTCGACGGCATTGCCGAGGCGCTTGCTCATCTTGTTGCCGTTCTTATCGAGCACCAAGCCGTTGGCAATCACGTTTTTGAAAGCCACGGAGTCTTCCAGCATCACGGCCAGGGCGTGCAGTGTGAAGAACCAGCCGCGCGTTTGGTCCACGCCTTCGGCGATGAAATCGGCGGGGAAATTCTTCTGGAACTGGCCCTCGTTTTCAATCGGATAGTGCCACTGGGCGTAGGGCATGGCGCCGCTGTCGAACCATACGTCGATGAGGTCAGGCTCGCGGTACATGGGCTGGCCGGTGGGCGAGACGAGGAAAATATCGTCGACGTAAGGCCGGTGCAGGTCCACTTTTTCGCCGTTGGCGTAGGGGTTGTGGGTCATGATTTCGGCCGCCACGGCCTTGTCAATCTCCGCCTTCAGCTCGGCGATGCTGCCGATGCAGATTTCCTCCGTCCGGTCCTGGGTGCGCCAGATGGACAGCGGCGTGCCCCAGTAGCGCGAGCGGCTTAAGTTCCAGTCTACCAGGTTCTCCAGCCAGTTGCCGAAACGGCCGGTGCCGGTGCTTTCGGGCTTCCAGTTGATGGTTTTGTTGAGCTCGATGAGCCGGTCCTTCACCGCCGTGGTCTTGATGAACCAGGAATCGAGCGGGTAGTAGAGCACGGGCTTGTCGGTGCGCCAGCAGTGCGGGTAGGTGTGCTCGTACTTCTCCACCTTGAAGGCCGTGCCGTCGCCCTTCATCTTGATGACGATGCTCTCGTCCAGCGTTTTATAGTCGGCGCCGGTTTCGTCGTGGCCGTCGTAGTTCTTCACCCAGCGGCCCGCAAACTCGCCCATTTGGGGCACGTAGCGGCCCGTCCGGTCCACGATGGGGCCGAGCGTGCCTTCGGCATCCGGCACCATCAGCGCCGGGATGTCGGCCAGCTGCGCGGCCCGGAAGTCGTCGGCGCCAAACGTGGGCGAGATGTGCACGATGCCCGTGCCGTCCTCCGTGGTCACGAAGTCGCCGTTGATAACGCGGAAAGCCCGCTCCTGCCCTTCGAAATGGGGGAAGCCTTGGTCTGGGCCGAACAGTCGCTCGTAGTTGATACCGACAAGGTCGGCACCGGTAAATTCTTCAAATACGTTCCAGCGGGTAACTAGGCCCTTTTTGTCTACGATTGGGTCATCAACATTCCACCGGAAATCTACATTGTCCAGGTTGTTATCCTCAGTAGTCGAGAAATACTTCCCGAATAACGCTTTCGCAAGGACTACTTGTTGCTCCTTATTTGTGTACGGGTTAACGGTATTAACCAACAAATACTGAATGTTCTTGCCAACAGCTAACCCCGTGTTAGCAGGCAAAGTCCAGGGAGTAGTTGTCCACGCAAGGATGTATACATCACCTGACTGATGAGAAGGGCTGAATAACAATTCTTCCGACTTCTCATCTCGCTTCACCTTGAACTGCGCCACCACGGTCGTGTCCTTCACGTCCTTGTAGGTGCCGGGCTGGTTCAACTCGTGCGACGAAAGGCCGGTGCCGGCAGCCGGCGAGTACGGCTGGATGGTGTAGCCCTTGTAGAGCAAGCCTTTGTCGTAGAGCTTCTTGAGCAGCGCCCAGCAGCTCTCGATATACTCCGGCTCGAAGGTCACGTAGGGGTCGTTGAGGTCGACCCAGTAGCCCATTTTCTCGGTCAGGTCGTCCCACTGCGCCTTGAAGCGCATGACGGTTTCCTTGCAGCGCTGGTTGTAGTCCTCCACGCTGATTTTCTTGCCGATATCCTCCTTCGTGATGCCCAGCTCCTTCTCCACCTGCAGCTCGATGGGCAGGCCGTGGGTATCCCAGCCGCCTTTGCGGGGCACTTGCTTGCCCAGCAGCGTCTGGTAGCGGCCGAAAATGTCCTTCACCGTGCGCGCCATCACGTGGTGGATGCCGGGCGCACCGTTGGCCGACGGGGGACCTTCGTAAAACACGAACGTGGGCTGGCCTTCGCGGCTGCTCACGCTCTTTTCAAAGATGCCGTGCTCCTTCCACCAGGCGAGGACATCCTCGCCGAGCTGGCCGTAGTTGAGCGGCTGCTTGTATTCGGGGTATTTCATTGTTCAGTTTTAGAACGATGTAGAGACGCATACTTGCGTCTCGTCGTTGAACGGTAATCGATAGAATTTCAGGGCAAACGAGGCCCGCACGACGCGGACGACGAGACGCAAATATGCGTCTCTACATCGTTCATTTAAATCGAGTAATCGCCTTCGTAGTCGGAGGCTTTGTGCATTTCTTTCAGGTTCAGGTCGGCATCATCGTCCTCCTCGTGGTACGACTCATCGTAGTGCCGGATGAGGGCGTTGTTGTCGATGTCGCTGCTCTTGCCGTGCTCGAACGTCACGAGCAAAGCGGGCAACAGAATCAGGTTGGAGAAGTTCGTTATCAACAACGACGCCGCCATTAACAATCCCAAGGCCTTGGTGCCGCCAAACTCGCTGAAAGCGAAGATGCTGAACCCTACAAACAACACAATGCTTGTGTAAATCATGCTGGTACCCGCCTCGCTCAGCGTCACGGATACGGCTTCGCGCACGCGCTGGCCATTCAGGGCCATTTCCTGGCGAAATTTTGCTAATAGGTGAATGGAGTTATCCCCATCTATCCCCAGCGCAATCACGAAAATCAGGGCCGTACTGGGCTTGAGCGCAATGTTGAAATAGCCCATAATGCCGGCCGTGAGAATCAGCGTCACGGCATTAGGGATGAGCGCAAACAGCACCGTTTTAAACGAGCGGAACAGGATGAGCACCACCAAACCCACCAGCCCGAAAGCCATCAACAGGCTCTCCTGGAGGGTGTGAATGACGTATTCGTTGCCCTTCGTGAAGATGATTGTCGTGCCCGTGGGGCGGATGTCCATGCCCGTGCCTTTGAAGATGCGATTCATCTCCGGGATGATTTTCGTGTTCATCAGCGTGTCCAGGTTCTGGGAACCGATGTCGGCGATTTTTAGGCTGATGCGGGCTTTCTGGCCGGTGCTGTCGGCGAAGGAGCGCAGGAGCTTGCTGTTCATGCCCGCGCCGGCGGCGTTGCCTTTGGAGTTGGCCAGGGCGCTGAGGATGAAGTTCTTCTCGGAATTGTCCGGGAGGCGGAAGAAGCTGGGGTCGCCGTTGTAGAAGGCCTGGGTGCTGGCCTTGAGGAAGGTGACCAAGCTGACGGGCGGCGACAGCTCCGGCTGGGTCCGCAGAAACTTCTCGAACTGGTCGATTTTCTCCAGGTTCTTCAGCTTCAGCAGGCCGCGCTTCTTGTGGGTATCCACCTCAAATTCCAGCGGCATCACGCCGTTGAAGTGGCTTTCAAAGAAGGCCAAATCGGCGTTCACGGAGCTTTTCTTGGGCAAGTCGTCGACCATGTACGACACGGCGTCGATGCGCGAGATGCCGATGGCGGCAATGCCCACCATCACCAGGGCCGCAATGTAGACCGTGGGCCGACGGTCGAGCACGAGGTAGTCGAAAAACTCCAGGAGCTTGGTGAGCGGCTTGGCGTCGAGGTGTTCCAGCTGCTTGGGCGTGGGCGGCGGCAGGTAGGTAAACACGGCCGGAATCAGGATGAAGCTGATGACGAAGGCCGCGAAAATGTTGATGGTGGCCACCAAGCCAAACTGGTAGAGAATGGCAATGTCGGTGAAGGCAAACACAATGAAGCCCACGGCCGTGGTTGTGTTGTTCATGAGGGTGACAAGGCCGATTTTGCGGATTACCCGCGTCATGGCCAGCATCTGGTTGCCCGATTTGCGGTAGTCGTAGTGGTAGCGCGAGAGCAGGTAAGTGCAGTTCGGGATGCCGATAACGATGATGATACTCGGTATTAACCCCGTTAATAGGTTGATTTTAAAGCCCAGCAGCACAATGGAGCCGATGCACCAGACGACGGTGACGCCCACCACAATGAGCGGAAACAGCACCGCCGACCACGTGCGGAAGAACACCAGCAGCGTGATGCCGGTCACAATCATGGCCAGAATGGTGAAAAATTTCATTTCCCCGGCCACTTTGCTCGTCATCGTGGAGCGCACGTAGGGCAGGCCGGCGTAGTGCAGCTTGATGCCGGTTTTCTTCTCAAACTTCTCCGAGAAGCCTAAGATGTTGTTCATCACCGCCTGGCGCTTCGAGGAGTTCAGGTATTTCGGGTCCATGGTGAGGGCCAGCAGCGTGGCGCCCGTGGTGGGGCTGATGAGCTGGCCCTTGTAAAACTCTACGCTGTTCACCACGCGCATCAGGCTGTCGAGCTGCTTCTGGCTGCGGGGCGGCGTCCGGAAAATGGGCGCGGCTTTGAAGCTGTTATTCGCGGTGTCCTTGCTGATGTTGAGCAGCTTGCTCACGCTAAGCACCCCGTTCACGCCTTCTACTTTGGCCAGGGTATCGGTGAGGATGCGGAACTCATTGAAGTTGCCCAGCTTGTACACCGAACTGTCCTGCATGCCGATAACCAGCACGTTGCCGTCTTCCCCAAACCGCTGCTTGAACTGCTTGAAGTAAATCATGTCCGGGTCCTGCTCGCTCACCACCTGAGCGAAGTCGTAGGTCATTTCCACGTCCTTGGCCTTCCAGGCCATGAACACGGTGATGGCGGCCAGCACCGCAATCAGCGACAGGCGAAACCGGATGATGAAGACGGCGAGCTGTTCCCACATAAAACCCTGCAAAAACGCAAAGTTACGCCAAGGGCGGGCGCGCCTTTGTCATCGCAAGCGGAACACAGTGCGGCGCGGCAATCCGTCCTCTCCCTGCGACTAGCTTCGAGAGGCGACAAAACGCAAACAAAAAGCCCCGGCTCATGGCAGAACCGGGGCTTTTCACACTAGAAGGCTGCTCGCTGAGAACAGGACGGATTGCCACGGCCTGCGGCCTCGCAACGACAGAGGCCCGTTCCTATAGCTGCTCGAAGATGCGGCGGGGGCTCACGGCCTCGCCGATGTAGGCGCGCAGTTCCGAGATGGCCATGCGGGTTTGCTCGCGCGAGTCGCGGTGGCGCACGGTCACGGTGTTGTCCTCCAGCGTCTGGCCATCGACCACGATGCAGAAGGGCGTGCCGATGAGGTCCTGGCGAGTGTAGCGCTTGCCGATGGCGTCGCGCTCCTCCAGCACCAGGCGGAAGTCATACTTCAGCGCGTCGAAGATTTCCTGGGCTTTCTCGGGCATGCCGTCTTTGCGCACCAGCGGGAAGATGGCGGCTTTCACCGGGGCCAGGGCCGGGTGCAGCTTCAGGAAGGTGCGGGTTTTGGTTTGCTGGGCCTCGCCCTCCCCTTCGGTAATGGTTTCTTCCTGGTAGGCGTTGCAGAGCGTGGCCAGGAACAGACGGTCGGCGCCCACCGAGGTTTCGACCACGAAGGGCACGTAGTTGCCGTAGGCCTTGCCGGTGGCGGGGTCGATGTCGGCGTCGAAGTACTGCTGCTTCTTGCGGCTCAGGTTCTGGTGCTGGGTCAGGTCGAAGTCGGAGCGGGAGTGAATGCCCTCGATTTCCTTGAAGCCGAAGGGAAACTCAAACTCGATGTCGACGGCCGCCTTGGCGTAGTGGGCCAGCTTGTCGTGGTCGTGGAAGCGCAGCTTCTCGGCCGGCAGGCCAATGGCCTCGTGGAACTTACGGCGGGCAGCTTTCCAGGTGTCGTACCACTCGCCTTCGGTGCCAGGGCGCACGAAGAATTGCATCTCCATCTGCTCAAACTCCCGCATGCGGAAGATGAACTGCCGGGCCACAATCTCGTTCCGGAAAGCCTTGCCGATTTGGGCAATGCCGAACGGAATTTTCATGCGGGCCGACTTCTGCACGTTCAGGAAGTTCACGAAAATGCCCTGGGCGGTTTCGGGGCGCAGGTACACGGGCGGCGCCTCCGAGTCCACGGCCGAGCCTTGGGTGGAGAACATCAGGTTGAACTGACGCACTTCGGTCCAGTTGCCGGTGCCGGATACGGGGCACTTAATTTTCTCGTCGAGGATGAGCTGGCGCACGCCGGCCAAGTCGTTGGCCGTGAGCAGGCGGCCCATCTCGGCGGTGAGGGCGGCGCCGCGGGCGGGGTCGCCGGCGTTTTCGTACTCAGCGGCTTTTTCTTCGAGCAACACGTCGGCGCGGTAGCGCTTTTTGCTGTCGAGGTTGTCAATGAGCGGGTCGTTGAAGCCGGCGATGTGGCCGCTGGCTTCCCAGGTGCGCGGGTCCATGAAAATGGCGGCGTCGATGCCCACCACGTTGCCGTGCAGCTGGGTCATGGCGTCCCACCACAGGCGCTTGAGGTTGTTTTTGAGCTCCACGCCGTTGGGGCCGTAGTCGTACACGGCGGCCAGGCCGTCGTAGATTTCCGAGGACTGGAACACGAAACCGTATTCCTTGGCGTGGGCCACGATATCTTTTAGTTGCGCGGGTTCTGCTGCTGGGTTCATGCGTGCAAAAGTAGCCCGATGTGGCGCAAGCTGAAACTTCTGCGTAGAAGGCGCGAAATCCGGAACGTGATTAGAACCCCATTAAAAGAACACCCAGCCGAACCCAGCCAGCACATTTCCCCGGGGCAGGCCCTACCCACTCTCGCGGCAAAGAAGCTTCGGCTACCTTTCGCAGCACGTTCTGCGGCATTCTCCCCGGCCCCTGTTCACAATTCGGTAACATGCCGTCTGTGAGCCACCTCCCTACCTTTGACCCATGATTACACTCAATTTCCCACAAAACCGCCTTTTATGTTTGGTTTAGGTTTAGAGCCTCACGTGCTTATTCTGCTCGTCCTGTGCCTGCTTGCGGCCTGCGCGTTCGAGTTCGTGAACGGCTTCCACGACACGGCCAACGCCGTGGCCACCGTGATTTACACCAACGCCCTCCGGCCGTGGGTGGCCGTGGTCTGGTCTGCCTTCTGGAATTTCATCGGCGTATTTGCCGGCGGCATCGGGGTGGCCATGGGCATCATTTACTTGCTGCCCGTCGAAACATTGGTCGACCAGAACGTTTACCACGGCATTTCCATGGTGGGCGCGCTCATCCTGGCCGCCATCATCTGGAACGTCGGCACCTGGTACTACGGCATTCCGGCTTCGAGCTCGCACGCCCTCATCGGGTCCATTTTGGGGGTGGGCATCGCGTTTTCGCTGCTGCCCGAGTCCAAGGGCGCGGCCGTGAACTGGAGCAAGGCCGGCGAAACCGGCATTGCCTTGCTCGTGGGCCCGCTGCTGGGTTTCGCGCTCACCATCGGCCTGATGTTCCTGTTCAAGCGCTTCGTGCGCAGCAAGGCCATTTTTAAGGAGCCGCACAAGCGCAAGCCCCCGCCCCTCTGGATTCGCCTCACCCTGATTACGACTTGCACGCTGGTGAGCTTCTTTCACGGCTCCAACGATGGCCAAAAGGGCGTGGGCTTGGTGATGCTGATTCTGATTGGCATCGTGCCCTTCCGCTTTGCTCTCGACGAAACCAAGAACCCGCTCGACCTGCGCGGGTCCCTCACCAAGGTGGAGTACGTGATGAGCCGCGTCAACCAAGCCGACCTCAGCCCCAACGACCAGAAAACCCTGGCCGAAATACAGGCCGAAACCGCCGACCTCGACCGCATCTTCGCCGGCAAAACCGACATCAAGCAACTGCCCCAGCAAACGCGCTTCGAGATTCGGCGCGACGTGCTGCTGCTCACCAGCAAAGCCAAAAAGCTCCTCGGCTCCGAGAAAGTGAGCCTGAGCTCGGCCGACCGCAAAACCTACGACGACGCCACCAAGGAGATGAAAACCTTCACCGACTACGCCCCCTGGTGGGTGCTGCTGATGGTGAGCCTTTCCTTGGCCGTGGGCACCATGATAGGCTGGCAGCGCATCGTGAAAACCATCGGCGAGCGCATCGGCAAGGAGCACCTGAGCTACGCGCAGGGCGCCAGCTCCGAGCTGGTGGCCGCCGCCATGATTGGCGCCAGCACCTGGCTGAAGCTTCCCTCTTCGACCACCCACGTGCTCACGTCGAGCATCGCGGGCAGCATGGTGGCCAGCCGCGGCGTGAAGAACATCAACCCCGGCATGGTGCGCAACATCGCGCTGGCCTGGGTGCTCACGCTGCCCGTCACCATGGTGCTCTCGGGCTTGCTGTTCCTGCTGTTCCGCGCGGTGCTGGGCTAGCTTGCGCCACGCTTACACAAACAAAAAGGCTGCTCCTCAACGGGGCAGCCTTTTTGTTTGCTCGCCTTGTTAGCAAACCGGGTGCGTGCTAGCAAAACGCAAAATCTGGGGGATAACCCCACTGTTTTTAGTTACTTATCCACTTATCCACAGCAAAAACAAGACTAAATGTGGATAACCAAGCAATTACTTGGGCCACTGCACCTCCATGTCGTCGTTGATGAAGACGCCGAAATTGACGAATTGCAGCTCGCCTTCTTCGAAGTACAGGTCAATCATCGACTTCTCGTAGGAGAGGCGCACGGCGCCCTCTTCCATGGTTTCAATTTCGGGCGTGGGCTGGCTGTGGCGCTGCATGAGTGCCTTCACCTGGTCGATGCTCCGGCCGTAGATGGCCTCGCCGAACAGGCGCATGTTGGGGTTGTCGGTTTCGATGCAGCTCAGGCGGAAGTCGTCTTCGCGGTCGAAGTAGAGGGAGAGGAGGTAGTCTTCCTCGTGGTAGTTCCAGGCTTGGTGCTCGAAGTCGTCGTCGTCGTCGGACTCTTCAATTTCTTCGGGCTCGCCCACTAGGGTGCGCACCTCGTCCATGGTGGCGCCAAAGCGCAACGGGCCCATGCCGGTGCCCAGAATAATTTCGTTTTCCTCGATGCTGGAGGATTGGGGAGTGCTCATGGCGTTGGGGTGAAGGGTAGTAGGCAAAGGTAGGGTTGTATTGATTAGTGGTTAACGGTTAGTGGTTAATGATTGTGCATCTGAGCCATTAATCACTAGCCGTTAACCACTAATCATTATTTGCCATACTTTTCCATGAATGCCTCCTTCTGCCGCAGGTACTCGGGATTGGCCTTGGCCTCGTCCCATTTGCGCTTGAAAATGGCAGCGGCCTCCACCTTGTCCGGGTCGGGGTGCGTGGTGCGGGGCAACTCGGCGCGGCCGTGGGCGCCGCTCTGGCCTTTTTTGTTGTCGGGCACGGGGCCGGCGTATTTCTTGCCGCCTTTGTGGTTGGCGTAGCGCCGGGCCCGCGTAAAGCCCATCTGAATGAATTTGCGGGCCATGTCAGCGCCCACAAAATCGTGGGTCTTCAAATAAGCCTCAAACAAGCCGTAAATCGTCTCCGACGACTCCCGGGCCGCCGCAGCGTCTTTGAAGCGCCAGTGCGGCAAAATTTCGCCCTTGTAGGGCTGCACCAGCAGTACGCCCTGCTCGCCCCGGCCCACGCGATATAGTTCGGGGTGCTGGCGAAAGTCAACGGTATGGAAATCGAGGGTGTAGTCGAACGGCATTCCAGAATAGGGGAGGTGTGCCCGGTTTGTACGCAAGCAGTGGAAAACCGGTGGGAGCAGGTGGAAAACCCTTCCCCGGCGAGCCGCCGGAAAATCCTGAGTCGGACTACTTCTTTCTGACCCGAGCCAAACGCTTGCGGCCCGGGCCGACCCCTGAGCCGGGACCAAGTACCTGAAGCGCGTCCCAAACCTTTGAACCAGGACAAAACGCTTGAGTCGCGTTTTCCCCAACCTTAACTTTTTATTAAATTTTTTCTAAAAAACTCTTTTTGTTTCCACTCATTAGGGACGTTGATAAGTGGATAAGCCGAAAGGGTTATCCCCAGCGGGGAAAACGTGGGGGTAACGTGAGCCTTTTCCACCCACTATCCACCGGCATTGTGGATAATAAAATACTGTTTAACAAACACTTGATTGATTTTTCAACATCCGGACGGGGTTTCCACATTTTTATTATCCCCGCCCAAATGGGCATGTGGGAAGGGCCGCTGGCCCGGAGAAGTTATCCCCGGTTATCCCCGTGGAAAAACCCCTGTGCGGAGCGGGAAACGACCAAAAAAACTTGTGCCCGCTTTATCCCCCGGCTAGCCCAATGTTTCCACCAGGTTATCCCCGAAATTTCCCACACCGTCAAAACCGTGTGGAAAAGCCCGTGGAAAAACGGTGGATTAGTGCCCAAAATGGACCTCAGTTACTGGAATCAGGCATAAGTTTTCCACGAAATGGGGGAAACGGGGCCTTTAAGGCGCATGAAACCGCCTCCGAACTCCTGTATAGCGCCAGGGCCGAGCTGTGCGGCCAATCATTAAAACAGAATCGTTGCTGAGAGAGTGAACGGCCCGGTGGGCCACGCTCCTCCCCTACGCCGTGCAGGCGTAACATCCACGCACCAGGGCAACACCAGCGCCTTTCCCGGCCGTTGAGCAGCGGCAAACAAGGACCGGGCCCGGTCGGAAGGCGGGTGCCGTCTGACCGGGCCCGGTGACCTCAGTTGAAAACCAGAAAGGGGAATTAGAAGCTCAGCGGCTCCTCAAGGTCGAAGCCGGCGCGCACCTGCTGAGGGCGCGGGTGAAGGTACACGGGCTCGGCGGGCAGCAGCAGGTTGGGGTCGCCGTCGCGCCAGCGGCCGTCGCCGTCGGCGTCGATGAGCACGCGCAGGCGGTAGGTGCCGGGCGCGATGTCGGAAAACACATAGCGGCCTTTGGGCGACACCAAGCTGGCTACTACCTGGAATTTGTCGTCGAGCAGCTGCAGCTCAAAATTCTTCGCCTTGGTGCTGATGGTGCCCGCAAGGCTGGTGGACACGTCCTGCTGGCTGATGCCAAGGCGCAGGGGTTTGAGGCGCAGGTTCTGGCCGGTGATGGTGGTAATGGCCGTGCTGTCGAGCAGGATGTCGAGGCGGTTTTTGGCCCGGCTGTTGAAGCGCACGGTGAGCTGGCTGCGGTCGGCGCTGAGGGTGCCGTCGGCGGGCAGGCGCAGGGGGCGGCGCCGGATGGAGTCTTCCACCAGCGTGCCGAAGGGCTTGCCGGCAGCCACGCGCACGGGCACGGCAAACTGGAAGCGCACCATGCCTTCGGGAAACACGCTGCGCGGCGAGCCTTCCACGGAGTACAGCGGCGGGTTGGCCACTTTGCGGGCCGAAGCGGGCGGCACCGGAAATTTCACGGCCAGCGTGTCGCGGCCTACGTTGCCGGTGCTGTCGGTCATGGTGAGCAGGTAGCGGCCGTCGCCCACGGCGGGCGTTTTGTAGAGCACGAGGCTGCGGCCGCGGTCGGTAAGCTGGGCCGCTTCGGTCACGGCCTCGGCCGAGGCCGTACCGCCCAGCGGTGCCAGTACCGCCGAGCGCAAGCCTTCGCTGAAGTTCAGGCGCACCTGCGTGGGGCTGGGCGTGCGGGTGGTGAGCAGCGGCGGGCGCCGGTCGGGGCGGGTGAAGGCGAGGGTAAGGGGCTGGCCCGTGCTGCCGGCGATGGTAATGGGGGCCGGCAGGTAGGCTATTTTCTCGCCGTCGTCGTAGCGGCCGTTGTTGTTCTTGTCGCCAACGGCGTAAACTTTATACGTCCCGGCCTTCAGAAAGCCGAGGCTGAATTTGCCTTCCTTGTCGGTGAGGGTGGTGTAGTAGGGCCGGCCGCGGCGCACGCCGGCCGTGTCGGCCTCCCGGTAGAGGCCGATGCTGGCCTCGGCCACGGGCCGCAGGGTGAGCACATCGGTGAGCAGGCCGCTCACCTTGCCCGAATCCAGCACGGCGCCGGTGCTGAAGTTCAGCACGGCGTTTTTGGCGGGCAGTGCCTCGGTGATGTCCACCACGCCGTCGCGGAAGTTGAAGCTGTAGGTTGTGTTCGGGTCCAGGGGCTTGTCGAAGAGCAGCGTGATGGAGTTGCGGTCTTCGCGCAGCTTGTAGGGGTTGTCTTCGGGCAGCTGGGGCGTGATGAGCAGGTTTTTGCTCAGGTCCTTGGTCACGACGGGCTCCGAAAAGGTGAGCCGGATGAACTGCTGGCTCACGTTGCGGGCCGCGCTGTCGGGCGAGCTGCTGATGCGGCGCGGGGGCGTACGGTCGCGCGGGCCGCCCAGGGGTGGGGCCACGGCGGCGCAGCCATCAAGCAGGGCAACCAGCGCCAGCAAAGCCAGCAGTTCAGCGCGAACGGACATTATACAGAAGCAGCGTGGAAAGCGTGAGAACAACAATGGCCGCCCCGATGCGCCACGCCAACGGCCGCGTGACCACATCCGATGGCTCGGCCGGGGCGCTAACGACCGTGACCTGCCGGGCGGTATCCACCACAAAGGTCGGCGCTGGCGTTTTGAGCGAGTCGGGCCGCGCCGGTGTGGCGGGCACGGTTTGGGCGTGAGCCGTTGGCAGCCACCACGCGGCCAGCACCAGCCCCCTCCCCCACCGGCGCGCCGCCCGCCGCATCAGGCCGCCGGGGTGCGCCGCCCGGCCACGTAGAGCAGGCTCGAATATTGGCCTTCGTGCTGCTCGGCGTATTGGTTCGATTTGTAGCCCGCCTTCAGCACCGTGAGCAAGCCGCCGGCGCGCTCGGCCTTGTGCTTTTCGCTCAGCATGCTCACGTAGTAGGCATCGAGGGGCATGGGCAAGGTGTGACGGATGGCCAGCTTATGCTTTTTGAGCAGCTGGGCCATGGTTTTGGGCGCAAAGTGATAAAGGTGGCGCGGCACGTCGTAGGCCGCCCACAGCTCGCGGTAGTGCTGGGCGTCGAGGCTTTCCACGTTGGGCACGGCAATGAGCAGCACGCCGTCGGGCTTCAGTAGGGCCGTGAGCTGAGTCAGCGTCTCATTCAGCGTATGAATGTGCTCCAGCACGTGCCACAGCGTAATCGCATCGAACGTGCCGGGCTGAAACTGGGCCAGGCTTTCCTGCCCGATGGGCTGGCCGAGGCGCTGGCTGGCTTCTTCGCGGGCGCGGGCGTTGGGCTCCAGGCCGGCCACCTGCCAGCGGGCAGCCTTGGCCGCCGCCAGGAAGTGGCCCGTGCCGCAACCATAATCCAGCAGTTGGCCGCGGCGGGGCGCAAACTTGTTCAGCAGCCCCACCTTGCGGCGCATGGTGAAAAAGCGGGCCACCTTGTAGGCCTGGTTCACGAGCCCCCCGGCGGCGCTGTTGTGCGACACGTAGTCGTCGGATTCGTAATAGCGGCCGATGTCGGCCTCCTGCGGCCGGGGATTGGTAAACTGAAAGCCGCAGCCCGTGCACTGCACAATGGCGAAGCTTTCGTGGCTCACCGTGCGGTCTTCCACCACCAGCTTGTTGCGAAACTCGGATTTGCCGCACACCGGGCAGCTGTCTAAACGTTCGTAGGGCACGGATACTTCTAAATGGCAAAGCCGGCCGCAAGTAGGGCGGCGCGGCAACTTTCATAGCCCGGCAAAGTTCGCAAGATTTAGCGGCAATAGAATGAGACGGGCTCAGAGCAAAAAGAACGTCATGCTGAGCGTAGTCGAAGCATCTCTACGGCGAGAGTAATAATATTACTGCGGTAGAGATGCTTCGACTACGCTCAGCATGACGTTCAAGAAAACTTCCTAACGACCCAAATACACCATCAGCACCGACACGTCGGCCGGCGAGATGCCGCTGATGCGCGAGGCCTGCCCAATGGTTTCGGGCTGAATCTTGAGCAGCTTTTCGCGGGCTTCGTGCGAGAGGGCGGGCATGGCGCGGTAGTCGAGCCGGCCCTGAATCACGAAGTTCTCCAGCTCCTGCATGCGCTCGGCCTGCTGCTGCTCCTTCTGCAAATACGTTTCGTACTTGATGTTGATAATGGCCTGCTCCAAAGCCTCCGCATCGTAAGCGGCCAGGGCTTCATCCAGTGCGGGCAGGGCGCGGCGCAGGTCGGCCAGCTCCACGTTGGGGCGGCGCAGCAGGTTCACGGCGCGGGTTTTCTCGTGGATTTCGGCCGAACCTAGCTCCACCATGAGCGGATTGATTTCGGCCGGCTCGATGGCGAACTTCTGGAACAGCAAGGCGATTTCGGCGGTCTGCGCTTCCTTCATCCGCACGCGCTCCAGGCGCTCATCCGAGGCCAGGCCCAACTCGTGGCCCAGCGGGGTGAGGCGCAGGTCGGCGTTATCCTGACGCAGCAGAATGCGGTGCTCGGCGCGGCTCGTGAACATGCGGTAGGGCTCGTCGGTGCCTTTGTTCACGAGGTCATCAATGAGTACGCCGATGTAAGCCTCGCTCCGCTTCAGCACGAAGGGCGCTTTGCCGTGCACTTTGTTGTGCGCGTTAATGCCGGCCATCAGGCCCTGGCAGGCGGCCTCCTCGTAGCCCGTGGTGCCGTTGATTTGGCCCGCGAAATACAGGTTCTGCACGCGCTTGGTTTCGAGCGTGAGCGAAAGCTGGGTCGGCGGGAAGAAGTCGTATTCGATGGCATAGCCCGGCCGGAACATCTTGGCGTTCTCGAAGCCCGCGATTTCGCGCAGGGCGCGGTATTGCACATCCTCGGGCAGTGAGCTCGAAAAGCCGTTGATGTAGCATTCCACGGTGCTCCACCCCTCGGGCTCCACGAAAATCTGGTGACGGTCCTTGTCGGCGAAGCGGTTGATTTTGTCCTCCACGCTGGGGCAGTAGCGCGGCCCCAGGCCCTTGATGCGGCCCTGGAACATGGGCGACTTCTCGAAGCCCTCGCGCAGGATGTTGTGCACCCGCTCGTTGGTGTAGGTGATGTAACAGGGGCGCTGCTGCGTGAGGCGCGGCGTGTCGAGGTAGGAGAATTTGCTCGGCACTTCGTCGCCGCCCTGCACCTCCATTTTGGAGTAGTCGAGGCTGCGGCCGTCCACGCGGGGGGGGGTGCCGGTTTTCATACGCCCGGCTTCAAAGCCCAACTCCAGCAGCTGCTCCGTAATGCCGCGGCTGCCTTTCTCGGCCGCGCGGCCACCGCCGAAATTCTTCTCGCCGATGTGGATGAGGCCATTCAGAAAGGTGCCGTTGGTGAGCACCACCGACTTGCCGCGGAATTCGATGCCGAGCTGGGTTTTTACGCCCACCACCGTGTCGTTTTCCACCACGATGCCGGTCACGGCTTCCTGCCAGAAGTCCACGTTGGCGATGCCTTCCAGGGTCAGGCGCCAGGCTTCGGCGAAGCGCATGCGGTCACTTTGCGCGCGCGGGCTCCACATGGCGGGGCCTTTCGAGCGGTTCAGCATCCGAAACTGAATCATGGTCTGGTCGGTGATGATGCCCGACTGGCCACCCAGCGCGTCGATTTCACGCACAATCTGGCCCTTGGCCACGCCGCCCATGGCGGGGTTGCACGACATCTGGGCGATGGTGTTCATGTTCATCGTCACCAGCAGCACTTTCGAGCCGAGGTTGGCGGCGGCGGCCGCGGCTTCGCAGCCGGCGTGGCCCGCGCCCACTACAATGACGTCGTATTCGGAAGTTTGAAACATAATCGGGAGTAGAACCTCCTTGCGCAGGTTCGGAATAAGGCACCACGCCAACCGGCGATAAGTAACGTGCAACGCCAAACGGCCTGTCCGGCGTTCCGGCGTTGAGAATTACAAAATTACGCAATCAACCACCCACCGCCAGTTTCACGTGAAACGGCTTGTGGATTTCGGAATTCGGATGTAGGGCGGCCCCGTCGCCTACACCGTGAGGCCGCCCAACTCTTCGGGCAGCCAGTCGGCCAGCAGCTCAGCGGAGTGCTCGGCTACTGCATCCCAAGCAAACGGCACCCAGAGGCCCCGCACGCTGTCGAACACTTCGGTAGCCGCCAGACAGGCAAAAAGCTTGTAGTCGAACTTGGGGTAGCCGTGCACCAGATAGCCCGGATAATAATAGTCGAGGTGCTGGCGGCGGGCGTGGTCGGTTTTGAGCAGCAGCAAATACTTGCCGAGGCTGAACTTGCGGTAAGCGGGGTCGTAAAAATTGAGGATGCCGGCCAGGGTGCGTTCGCCGCGGTCGAACACGCCGGCGGCTATCAGGCGCTCGCCGTCGCGAAGCTCAATGACCTGGGTGTTGAACACGTTGTGGGCCTCTCCGCCCATCAGCACGGCCTCGATGGTGGGCGCGGCGTCGAAGGTAATGGAAGCGCGGTAGCGGGCGTACAGCTCCTCGTACTCGTCGGTGATGCGAAAAGGGCGAATGGTGGCCGCGAAGCGGGAATTGCGGCGCAGCAGGGCCCGCTGCTCCGGGCCCCATGCTATGCGGCCCAGTGCCAGGCGCAGCCAGTGGGCCGTGTAGAGCTTGCCGCTGAAGGGCACGAAGTGGCAGGTGAAAAGCTCCTGCTGCATCCGGTAGTAACCTTGGGCGAGGTAGAAATCCAAGGCATCGCCGCGGATAATGGGTTGCGCAGATGAAGAGGCGGACATAGAAGGGGCAGGCAGCAGAAACGCAAAAAGAACGAAGACGGGCAAGGAAGCAGACAAGCCAAACGCCCGCTTGAGGCGGGCGTCGGGTGGTTGTAGTCTGCAAACAGCAAGAGCGCTAAAAAGTGCGCAGCGACAGGCAGTCGTCCTCTTTTTTGCGCATGGCCGTCTGGCTCAGCAGGTCTTTGTCGTGGTAACCGAGCAGGTGCAGCACGCCGTGAATCATGACGCGGTGCAGCTCGTCGCGGAAGCTCACACCGAGGTCGTGGGCGTTGTCGCGCACGCGCTCCACGCTGATGAAGATGTCACCTTCCAGAATGTCGGCGTCGTCCGAGTTATCGAAGGTGATGACGTCGGTCAGCGTATCGTGGTCGAGGTACTCCACGTTAAGTTGGTGCAGGTAGTCGTCGGAACAGAAAATGTACGTCAGCTGCACGATGCGGTGCTCGTGCACGGCGGCCACGCGCTCAATCCAGCCAATGAGTTCTTCGGCGTCGGCGAGCTCGAATTCGGGCACGTCCTCCACCATGAATTCAATGCCCGGGGCTTCGTGGTGCAGCTCGCCGGGGGGAAAGTTGTCGTGGTGGGGCGGCCCCACCGGCGGGTGACTCATCATGCGGCAAACGGCGGCTTTAGGCGGCGACGTGGTCGGCGGTCGGGGTTTCGTCGGCGGGGGCGGGCGTGAGCTGGAAGGTGAGCTGCACGCGGCGGCCCTCCTTGCTGAACTCTACCTCGTCGGCCAGGTGGCGGATGAGGAAGATGCCGCGGCCCCCCGGGTTTTCGAGGTTTTCGGGTGCCGTGGGGTCGTCGAGGTTGTCGTAATTGAAGCCCGCGCCCTCGTCCTCAATCTCAAATTTGAGCTGCTGTGGCTCCACGTAGAGCGACAGGTAGACGTTTTTGTCCTTGTCGAACTTGTTGCCGTGGCGAATGGCGTTGTTCACCGCTTCGGTCACGGCCACCATGATGTTGCCGTAGATATCGTCCTCAATCTGAAAGGTATCCTTGGAGTTGTCAATGAAACTCTCGACCACGCGGATATTTTCAACGAGCGACGGAATCTGAATTTTTACCTGCTTCATAAGGCGGTTTGATAGGTAGGGCGGCAGCGGGTTAGGGGCGGCAAAAATAGTCTTTTAAACGGCAAAGCGCCACAACAATTTCTGCCGCTGTCCGGGAGCCCGGTTTAAGCAGAACACTAAACACTTAACGAAACGACAGCCGGTTTGGATGGAGGCCGTCGGTCGCCTACTTGATTTTTTGAAAATACTCCCCCACTTCGCGCTGGTAGTACGGGGTGAGGTTCGGGGGAGTACTACGTAGGATTTCGGTCTGGCGTTCCTTGCTAACCTTGTATTTGTCAAAAGCTGCCGGAAAAACCGGGGGTTTATACTGAGCCGCCTGGGCTTCGCGCTTGGTGTCCTGGTCGCGCTCGCGCGCCGATTTTTCCACTTCCAGCAGGCGGGTCAGGATTTGCTGCTGGCGCATGATGGTTTCCTCGGAAAGGCGCTTGTTCACGAGGTCGGTTTCGGTTTGCTCCATCATTTTCTTGATGTCGCCGGTGCCGCCCCCGCCCTCTTCGCCTTTGCCTTCCTTGCCGTTAGCGCCGCCTTCTTTCCCTTCCTTGGTGCCTTCCTTGCCGTCTTTACCTTCGCCGGCTTGGCCCTGGCCGGCTTTGCCGCCGGGCTTGCCCTGGCCCTGTTGCAGCTTGTCGAGCTGCTGCATGGCCTGGCGCAGCATCTGCTGCTGGGCGGCCAGTTTGGCCAGCTCTTCCGACATCTGCCGGCCCTGCTTGCCGCTCTGCGAGAGCTTCTGAATCTGCTCGTTGAGCTGCTGTTGCATCTTGCCCATGTTGCCGGGACCGGGCTTGCTGCCCTGGCCCTGCCCTTTGCCCTTGCCCTTTTTCTTGCCGGGCTTGCCCTGGCCGTCCTGGGGTTGGCCTTTGCCGGCCTGCTGCTCCTGCTGCATCTGGTCGAGGGAGCCTTGCAGCATCAGGGCCAGGTTGTTCATGCTGGTCATGGCCTGCTGCTGGGTGGCGGTGGCGCGGCCGGGGTCGCGCTGCTGGATGTGGGTGAGCGACTCGTCCATGCGGCCGTTCATCTCGCCCACCTCGCGGGTCACGAAGCTCTGAATCTTCGGCTCCTTCTTGGCCAGGGCGTAGAGCGAATCCTGAATAATCTTGGCGTCGTCGCGCAGCTTGCGCTGGGTCTGGCCCAGCTGCACGAAGCGCGGGTCGGACTGGTCGACTTTGCGGAAATCCTTCATCAGGTTTTCCTGGTCGAAGCTGAGCGTAAGTAGGTTTTCGAGGATGTCGCGCAGGTCGTCGATGTTCTGCTGGGCCTGGTCGCTTTCCTCCTCGCTCATCTGGTCGCGCATTTTCTGCGCCATCTTTTTCATGCGCTGGGCGGCGCTTTTCTGCTTGGCGGCGGCCTTGGAATTCTGATTTTTGCCAAGCTGCTGCTGGCTTTCCTGCATGTCCTGGTCGGTCTGCTCCTGCTCGGGCTTCTGCTCGTCCATGCCATTCTGGTCGCCGAGCTTCTTGTCCATCTGCTTCAGCTCCTGCAACTCCTTTTTCAGGTCCTCAAACTCCTTTTGGTTCTCGGCCTGCTGCTGCTTCAGCTGCTCCTGCTGGGCCTTTTGCTCCTGGTTCGAAAGTTTGTTGTCGGGGTTTTCCTTGTCGTTCTGCGCGGTTTTTTCGGCCAGCTTCTCTTCGTCCTTGGCCAGCTCGTCGAGTTTATTGGCGGTTTCCTCCACCTTCTGCTCCAGCTGCATCTGCTTGAACATTTCGAGCGCGCGGTCCAGCTCCTTCTGCAAGGTGTCTTCCTTGTTTTCGAGCTGCTGCAGCAGCTTTTGCATCTCGGCGTCGGGCTGCTTTTGCTCTTCCAGCAGCTTTTTCAGCTTGTCGTACAGCTTCTTGGTTTCGGGGTCGAGCAGGTCGGCCATCAGCTTTTTCAGCTCCTCGGCCTTCTTGGCCAGCTCCTCACTTTTGGGGTTGAGCTGGTCCTGCTTCTGCTGCAGCTGCTCGAACATCTTCTGCATCTGCTCCATCTGCTGGTTCATCTGGTTCTTTTGTTCCAGCATGTTTTCCAGCTGCTTCCGGTCCTGGAAGCTCAGGTCGCGCTTGGTCTTGAGCTTGTCCTGGGCCTTAGCCAACTCGCGCTCCAGCTTTTCGCTCTGCTTAGCGGCCTGGCTCATCTGGCTGGCCACCGATTCGGCCTGGGCGTTCAGCTCCTGGCGCATCTCGCGCCGGCCGGGCAGGCGGAATTCCGCCGGACGGGTGCGCGTCGCCTTGGGGCCGTGCACGCCGTCGTTGTCCCAGGCCTCCACGTAGTATTCCAGCCGGTCGCCGGGGCGCAGGTTCAGCGGGTTCAGGTTCCAGGTGTGGGCGTAGGTGCCCGAGCTTTCGCGCGGCAGCGCCAGCGCCACCGTGCCTTGGCGGCTGGGCGCCGCATTGGGGCCTTGGCCCTCCCGGCGCAGCGCGTAGTGCAGCGCTAGCCGTGTCAGGCCGTAGTCGTCGCGCACGGTGCCGCCCAGCGCCAGGTAGCGCCGCGTCACCGTATCGGCAAATGCTTCCAGCGTGAGCATAGGCGCCAGGTCCGGCACCGCCGTGAGCTGGTAGGAAATGGGGTCCCGGTTCAAACTGGCCGGGTTCTTCAGGCGCAGCAGGTAGGGCTGCGAGCGCAGCACCCGCCGCTCGGCCACGAAGGTGCCGTCGTCGCCGGTGGCGGCCAGCGTCTCGTCCGGGTTCTGGAACACCAGCGCGAGCTCATCGGTAGCGGCCGTGGCGAATTCCCAGCGCACGGTGCTGCCTTCGGGCACCGTCAGGTTGCCGCCGTTTTCAATGGTTTCGGCGGCTTTGCCGGTGTAGGTCGGGTAGGTGATGTTGACTTTGAAATCGCGCAAGTTGGGCCGTTCCAGCACCGTCAACTCGTACTCCTGGGAGGCAAAGCCAGCGCCTTTGAGTTGAAACGTCACGTTGCCCTGCGGCTGCTCGAAAGTATAGCGGAACTGGTCGCCGTGCCCGGTCACTTTGCTCAGGCGCCGCTCGCCGTTGTTGTAGGCAATGCTCACATCGGCTGGCAACGCCGAACCGGCCACCGCCACGTCCAGCGTAAAATCCTCGCCCCGAAACGCCGTCAGCTTGGGGTTTTTAATCAAAAACTGGAACGGCGCCGGCGGCGAATATGCCCGCTTGTAGTGCCAGATGCGCTCGGTGCCCTGCACCAAAAAGCTGGGGTAAAAGGCCAGCAACAGCAGCAGCACGGCCGCGGGCACGGCCGCGTATTTCCACAGCGGCCGGCTCTGCTGCCGGATGTCGATGCCCTGGGCGAAGGAAATGTTGCCCATCTGGGCGGCGCGCTGCTCCAGGCTGGCGGCAATGAGGGCATTGTCGCGGGCCTGGCCTTGCAGCTGCAGGGCGTTCAGCAGCCGGTCCTGCACGTCGGGAAACAACTCCCCTACCCTGCGGGCCGCTTGCTCGTCGCTCAGCAGCCGGCGCAGGTTGGTGAGGGCCGCCAGGGGCGTCCAAATCCAGCGCGCGAAGCTGTAAATGGTGAGGCCGATGAACCCGAACAGCAGTCCTGCCCGCACCGCCGTGGGCAGGTACAGGAAGTATTCGAGCCCATTGAACACCACGAAAAACGTGAGCAGCAGCCCGCCGGCCACCAGCAGCCCACGCACCAGCAGGTTCAGGTAAAACTTGCGCTTGAAGGCTTCCAGCTCCGTCCGCACCCGCGCCAACGCGGGGTACTCGGCCGCCGCAGCGCCGCGCTCCATCAGCATCGCCATAAATCAGTTCTAATTCAGGAAAGATACATCAGGACGCGGCGCTTGGTTCGAGAATGTAGCGTGGACTCTGCGAGTCCGCGCTACATCACCTCCACCCAGGCCGGGCAATGGTCGGAGTGCACCACGTCGGGCAACAGACCCGCACCGGCCAAACGGGGTTGCAGGGCGGCATCGGCCAGCCAGTGGTCGAGGCGCCAGCCCACGTTGCGCTGGCGTGAGCCGGCCCGGTAGCTCCACCACGAATAGTGCCCCACGGCCTCGCCGTGGTGGTGCCGGAAGGTGTCCACCAGCCCATCAGCCAGAAAATCCCGGAACCACTGCCGCTCCTCGGGGGTGTAGCCGGGGCTGTTCTGGTTGGCCTTCGGGTTGTGCAGGTCGATGGCCGTCTGGCAGCAGTTGAAGTCGCCGCCTATGAGCAGCGGCGGGGTGCTGCCGTCGGCCCGCAGCCGGGCCACGTAATCGCGGAAAAAGTGCAGCCATTCCACTTTGAAGGCCTGCCGCTCCGGCCCGCTCGTGCCCGAAGGCATGTAGGTGTTCAGCACCGACACGTCCGCAAAATCCAGCCGCAGTACGCGGCCTTCGTCGTCGTAGCAGCTTTGGCCGCAGCCGTGAACGACGGCTTTCGGCGCCACTTTCGTGAACGTGGCCACGCCGCTGTAGCCCGGCTTTTGGGCCGGGTGCAGGTACGCCGCATAGCCCAGCGCCTCAAAGCCCGAAACGTCCATGGGCTCGCGGCTGGCTTTTATTTCCTGTAGGCACAGCACGTCGGGCGCGGCTTCGGCCACCCAATCCAGCAAGCCCTTGCTCACCGCCGAACGCAGGCCGTTGACGTTGTAAGAGATGATTTTCATTGGTTGGTTCTTATGAGAATTAAGAACGTCATGCTGAGCGCAGCCGAAGCATCTCTACCCCATACAAGGATTTAGTTGTGCGGTAGAGATGCTTCGGCTGCGCTCAGCATGACGCGCTAATTGCACTATAGGTCGTCGCCCGGGTCCAGCGCGAAATACTCCAGCACGTGCCATTTCAGCATGCGCTCCTGCTCCTTGAGGTTGGCAAATGGCACGGGGCGCAGCAGCTTATAATGCGGCCAGCCGTCCTCGTCCACGCGCTCCAGCTCATAGTGCCCGCTGAGGCTGAAGAGCCGGCAGGTGGCAATGTGCATCAGGTCCTGCTTCTGCTCTTTGGTGAAGGTGGTGATGCCCTGGTTTAACTCCTGAATGCCGATGAGCAGCAGCAGCGCGTTCAAATCGGGCCGCTTGCCGAAACGCTCCTGCATCTCCAGCATCAGGGTTTCCCAGCGGGCCTCGAAGTCTTCTTCGGCTTCGTGGGTTGGGGCGGGGTTCAGGTCCTCGCTCATGCGGCGGGCTCGCCGCCGTGCGCGGCTTTGTGGGCGGCCAGGTCGGCCTGCTCGTCGGCCCGTGCTTCGCTGCCGGCTTCCGATTTCAAAATTTCCCAGTACTCCACCGCGCGGCGGAAGTGCGGAATCACGATGCTGCCGCCGATGATGTTGGCAATGGCAAAGACTTCGTAAATCTCTTCATCGGTGAGCTTTTCCTCGAAGCATTTGCCCACGTGGTACTTAATGCAGTCGTCGCAGCGCAGCACCATGGAGCAGGCCAGGCCCAGCATTTCCTTGGTTTTGACGTCAAGGGCGCCGGCCGCGTAGGTGTTGGTGTCGAGGTTGAAAAACCGCTTGATGACCTTGTTGTCGGCCGCCAGGATGGTGGCGTTCATCCGCTGGCGGTACTCGTTGAATTCGGTTACTTGAGACATTCGATTGATGTGCTAATTTTTTGATTGGCTGAGTTGCTGGCTATTGTGAGCCATTCAGCGTAGCTTGGGAGCCGTGGCACGAAACAGCCAAAGCGCCCGGCACTGGCATGAGTGACCAGAACGTACAAAGAACGGCCTTTCGTGCCAATCCCCGTAGAATGGTGGCCTATCCCTACTCAGCCAAAAGCACATCAGCACATCTACCAATCAGCAAATCAATGTATGCTCCGCGCCCTGTGGAATGATTTCGTTGGCCTCATCTACCCGCGCCTGTGCCTGGCCTGCCAGGAGCCGCTGGTAAGCGGTGAAAACCATCTCTGCACCGGCTGCCGGGCCGAGCTGCCCTACACCGACTTTCACCTGCTGCCGCCCGACCAAAACCCCATCGGCCGGCGCTTTTGGGGCAAGCTGCCCATCCGCCACGCCGTGAGCTACCTGCGTTTCGTGCGCCACGGCCGGGTGCAGCACCTGCTGCATGAGCTCAAATACCAAGGCCAGCGCGACGTGGGCACCGCCCTCGGCCAGCTTTACGGTGCCGAGCTGCACGCCGCCGGTCTCGCCGCCGATTTCGACCTCATCATACCCGTGCCCCTGCACCCCAAGAAACTAGCAAAGCGTGGCTACAACCAGGCCGCCGCCTTCGCCACGGGTTTGTCTGATGGCCTGAAAGTGCCCGCCGGCCTCACCGCCCTGCGCCGCAACACCAACACCAACACCCAAACCAAAAAGAACCGCGCCCAACGCTGGGAAAACGTGGCCACGGTGTTTGAAGTGGACGACCCGGCCGCCATCACTGGCCGCCGCATCTTGGTTGTCGACGACGTGCTCACCACCGGCGCCACTCTCGAAGCCTGCGGCGCCGTGCTGCTGGCAGCCGGCGCGGCTGAGGTCAGCATTGCCACCATCGCCTGCGCCGACCGGTAAATGAAACCCAGCGAAACCGTGTCAACAAAAAAAGGCCGCTCCTGAACTAGGAGCGGCCTTTTTACTTGTCGAAGCGAAAGCTTACTTGTTCGAGCCAGCGTTAATCATGGCGCAACGGAAACCGATGGTTGCCGTCGACGAATCTTCGGCCATAAAGCGACGCGTGCCGGGCGAGAGCCAGTAGGCCACATCGCGCCACGAACCGCCTTTGTACACGCGCACGTGGTCGTCAATCAAGGACTGGTAGCCTTTCTTGTCGTACTTCTCGGCGGGGTCACCCACGCCGTTGCGGCGGAAGGGGTTCAGGTCCTCTACGTCCTGGAACGACAGGGGGCGGTACACGTCCTGCACCCACTCGTTCACGTTGCCGGCCATGTTATACAGGCCGTAATCGTTCGGCGGGTAGGAATAGATATACTCCGTAATCATGGCGCCGTCGTTCAGGCTGCCGGCAATACCGGCGTAGTCGCCGCGGCCGCGCTTGAAGTTAGCCAGGAACTGGCCCTGCTTCTTGCCGTAGGCGTTGCGGGTCGACTTGCCGTCCCAGGGATAAATGCGCTTCTCTTCCTGGTTCTCGTTGCCCACTTCCTGAGTGCCCACGAGGGCCTGAGCAGCGTATTCCCACTCGGCCTCGGTGGGGAGGCGGTAGTTGGGCAGCGTGTTGCCGTTCTCGATGGAAGTCGTGCTTTTGCCCGTGGCCAACGCACCGGCAGCGCCGGCCGTGCCTTCAGCCCCTGCAGCGCCTTCGCCCGAAGCTTTGTCTTTCTTTTTGCCGAACAGGCCTTTGCCACCGCCGGGCTTGCTTTCGCCGCCGGCCGCGAGGCGCTCGTTCACTTTGGCAGTACGCCAAGAGCAATAATCATCGGCCTGCAGCCAGCTCACGCCCACCACAGGGAAGTAGCGGAAGCCGGGATAGCGCAGGTAATAGGTTACGTAGGGGTCGTTAAATGACAGGTCGCGGGCCCACACCGTGGTATCGGGCAGGGCCGAGCGGTAAAACTCCTCAGCTGAGTCGGCACGGATGAAGTGCAGGTATTCGAGCCAGTGAATGTTGGCCACTTCGGCTTCGTCCATGTAGAACGAGGCGATGGTTACCGTGCGCTCGATGTTGTCGTGGGTCTGGGTTACGTCCTCTTCCTGCGAGCCCAGCACCGTGCGGCCACCTTCAATGAACACCAGGCCGGGGCCTTCGGGGATTTTCTTGAAGTTGGCGACGGCCATGCCTTTCTCCGTATTATATTCAATACCCGTCGTAGAAGAATATTTGCCCGGCTTCTGGGCCGTGGGCGGGCCTTTCTTGCCGCAGCTCGCCAAGACTACTAGGCCAAGCACGGATAGGCGTAGATAAT
This sequence comes from Hymenobacter armeniacus, assembly GCF_014699055.1. Lineage (GTDB taxonomy): Bacteria > Bacteroidota > Bacteroidia > Cytophagales > Hymenobacteraceae > Hymenobacter > Hymenobacter armeniacus. The sequence continues at coordinate 157,138 of NZ_JACXAC010000005.1, read as the reverse complement.
TGGTTAATTTCATAACAAAGTTAAAATGAGTATGGGGCTGAGGGGTTATCTAAGGCAATTAGGACGCAATAATACAAAATATTAGAATGCCGGACAAGGTGCTGCCGGGTAAACTCTTCTTTTTAAGCGACGATGGGCGTTTTCCAATCGGTCAAATGCGCGGAGGGCTAAGGTTAGTTCATGAGCGCCACCCAAATCGGCGCTTAGGCGGCTAAGTCCCACGTCGTAGCTGTAGCCCAGGCGCAGGCCGCCGGCCTGCACGCCCGCCACCACGGCCAGCACGTGCTGCACGTCAACGTTGCCGAGCGGCGAAATATTGCGGTACACCGCCCCCAGCGTAACGGGCGAGGCCGTGACGTAAACACCTGTCTCCAAGCGCTGAGAGCCGCCCTGGCGGGTGTAGGCCGCCACGGGCGTGTAGCTCACCTCGCGGGTGGCAATGCCCAGCCCGGGCTTCACGGCGAAGAACTTGTAGCCGCCCGAAACGCTCAGCAGCAGAGGCAGCTCGCTCTGCTGCCGAAAGCCGAGGTCGGGCTGGTTGAGGTGCTGGCCGGCCACGCTGAGCCAAAACTGCTCGGTGTAGAGCACGGCGCCCGTGCCCAGGCTGAGGTAGTTGGCGGGGGCAAAATCGAGGGCTTCGGCGGTGGGGCCGGTCACGCTACCATCTTCCTGAATCTGGTCGCCAAACACGAAATTGTCATATCCGACGCGCTGGCGACCGTAGCTGGCGCGCAGCCCGCCGCTAAGGGCCAGCTTCTCGTTGATGCGGGTGTGGTAGGCGTAGAGCCCCCCGATTTCGAGCCGGGTGTAGCCCACCGAGCCGGCCCGGTCTTGGTTGATGAGCAGGCCGAGGGCGTGATGCTGGCCGGTTTGGTTGAGGCGCAGGTCGCCGGCCGCCTGCGTGCTCACGAAGGAGCCGGCCAGGGTGGGCAGCTGGTTGCGGTAGCTCAGCGTCACGCTGTAGTCGTCGACCAGGCCCGTGAAAGCCGGGTTGGTGTGCAGGCGCGTGGCAAAGGGCTGGGAGAAATACACGTCTTGCCCGCGGGCGCCCAACGCCAAGCCCAATAAGCTGGCCAACAGAGCCGGCCGCAGCAGCTGAGAAAAAGAAGGGGTACGCTGGGGCATGAGAACCGGGTAACGCCGCCGGCCCACCGCTTAGTGTGGCCGCGAAAGCGAAGGTACGGCCGCGGGCAACACCGGCCCACGCCCGGCCGCGTCACTTTTGCAGCACTTTCACGCTTAGGCGGCGGTTCATGGCGCGCCCTTCTTCGGAGGTGTTGGGCGCAATGGCGTAGCGCGGGCCGTAGCCGCGGGCGTCGATGCGACCGGGGCTGATGCCCATTTCGACGAGGCTGGCCCAGGCGGTGCGGGCGCGGGCTTCGCTCAGCTGCTTGTTTACCTTATAGGTGCCGGTGCTGTCGGTGTAGCCGCCCAGCTTGATGCGGGCCGTGGGATAGGCCTTGAGCAGGGCCGCAATGTTGCGCAGCTGCCCCACCGACTCGGGCGCGAGCGTGGCCTTGCCGGGCATGAAAAACACGCGGTCGAAGTTGTACCAGCCCTGGGTGAGGTCGGCGGTGTCGACGCGGGCCGCGGGGTCGGAGAGGAAGCGGTAGAGGTAGCTCTCGGTGGAACTGGCGCCGACTTCGGCAATGCTGGCGCCGTTAGGCAGTTTGAGCGTGGTGGGGGCGCCGGTGTGGTAGATGTAGTTGCCGGTTTTGGCGTCGAAGTGGCCCGGCACGATGGGGTCGGTCACTTTTTTAGGCACGTACGGCTTGCCGGGGGTGTAGGGACGGCGGCGATAGCGCGCCGCCGGACCGGCCGGCGCAGGCGCCGCCGAAACAGCCGGCTCGGCGGGCGGCGCCGAAACCGCTGGGGCGGCCGCCGCCGAAGCTCCGGCGCGGGCGGGTGAAACGGTCGTGACGTAAACCGGGCCGCCCACTACGCTTTCGGGGGCCAGCACCTCGGTGGGGGCAGCGGCCAGCGTGGGCTGGTTGGCGCGGCCGGCATCGGGGCCCGCGAGGCGGCTCAGGGTGACGGTGAGCGAGGCCGACTTGCCGTTTTCCAGAAAGATGCTTTCCACGGTTTGGGGGCGGTAGCCGCCTTCGCCTACCTGCAGCAGGTAGGGGCCACCGGCCTGCAGGTTGGGCACCTCAAAGCGGCCCGTGGCACTGGACGAAGCGGCGTAGCGCACCCCCGACGGCACGTGAATAACCGTGATGGCGGCGCCGGGCAACGCCTTGCGGTCGGTGGACTGCACGTTGCCGGTCAGGCTCATTTTGTTTGCCTGGCCGTGGGCAGATTGAGCTGCCAATCCCAACGCGAGGGCAAGAAGAGAATAGAAAAATTTCATGCAGCGACAGAGCTGGAAGATGACGGTGGATAACGAAAGCAGAATGAAGGAAGGCAAAGATAATCGGTTACAGCGTTTATGACAATTTGTTAATTATATGTAACTTATCTAATAGTTAAAATTATCTTATTAGAAGAATGTTTTTCCGATTATACGTTGCTCAAAAGGGCTGGCCGATACGGGTAAGCCGAGTTGGTTTCTGCTTTTGAAAGAGTAAAATGCCCGATTAGGCGATGGAATGCGCCGGTTTGACCCAAGGGAGGGGGCGGCGGCGGGCGTGAACGGACATTTTTACGGCGGCGTTTGTTGGAGAACGCCTGGGGGCAGCCATTGTGAAAAAAGCGGTACGCCAGCCCGTTTACCTTTGCCGTAGTTGCTGATATTGCCTTACCTAAATTCTGTTATGCGAAAAATTCTGATAGGTGTCGTCGTGTTTTTGGTGGTGCTGGTAGCGGCCGTGGTGGCCGCGCCGTTCCTGTTCAAGGACAAGCTGCGGGCCCTGGCCGATAAGCAAATTGCCCAGCGCGTGCGTGCCCAGGTGCAGTACGACCCCGCCAACATCGACGTGAGCGTGCTGCACTCCTTCCCGGATTTGACGCTCGACATTAAGAACCTGCGCGTGATTGGGCTCGATTCGTTCAGCCGCGACACGCTGGCTTACCTGCCCAACCTGCGGGTGGGGCTGGACGTGATGACGGTAATCAAAGGCCAGGAAATTAAGATTAACAGCGTGGAGCTGGAACGGCCCGACCTGAGCCTGCGCCGCCTCAAAAGCGGCCTGGCCAACTGGGACGTAGTGATTTCGGACTCGGCCGCTGCGGCCAAGGGCCAGGACACCAGCCAGGTGAACCTAGCCATTAAAGGCTGGAAGCTGACCGACGCCCACCTGCGCTACGAGGACCTGACCCTCCCCTTCCGGATGGAAGCCCGCGGCGTGAACCACTCGGGCAGCGGCGACTTCGCCAGCAACGTGTTCGACATGACCTCGCAGACCACGGCGGCCGACCTCGACATGAGCTACAACAACGTGGCCTACGTGACGGACAAGCAGCTCGACGCCGACGTGACGATGAACATGGACCTGAACAAGAACCTGTATACGTTCAAGGACAACAAGATTAAGCTCAACGAATTTCCGTTCAGCTTCGCGGGGGCCATTGGCCTGCCCAACGCCACGGACATTACCTACGACATCACATTCAAAGCCCTGGAAACGGACTTCAAAACCCTGCTGAGCTTGGTGCCGGGTGTATTTACGGAGAAGTTTAAGAACATTGAGACCAGCGGCAAGGTGGCGTTTGATGGCTACTACAAGGGCACGCAGAATGCGCTGCACATGCCCGGCTACGGCGTGAACCTGGTGGTGAGCAATGGCCAGTTTAAGTACCCCGACCTGCCGCAGGCGGCCAAGAACATCAACCTGAAAATGCAGGTGGATAACCCCTCCGGCTACACCAACAACGTGAAGGTGAACATCCCGCAGTTTCACCTCGACCTGGGCCCGAACCCCGTGGACGGCAACGTGGCCATCGACGGCCTGGAGCCGATGAACGTGAACGGCCGCGTGAAAGCCAACGTGAACCTGGCCGAAGCCCTGAAGGTGTACCCGGTGAAGGACTTGGCCATGCGCGGCCAATTGTTTGTGGACGGCACGGCCAAGGGTGTGTATTCCAAAACCCAGATGCCGGTGGTGAACGCCGCCATCCGGCTGACCAATGGCTTTGTGAAATCGGCCAAATTCCCGGCCCCGATTGAGAACATCAACCTCAACGGCACGGTGGTGAACACCACGGGCAAGGTGAACGACACGCAGATAAACCTGCCGCAGTTCCGCATGGTGCTGGAAGGCGAGCCGCTGGAAGGCCGCCTCACGGCCCACAACATCGACAAGCCCGTGTTCGACACCAACGTGCGCGGCACGGTGGACCTGACCAAAATCACGAAGATTTTCCCCTTGCAGGGCATGACCGTGACGGGCCGCGTGGCCGGCGACATTGCCGCCAAGGGCAACATGGCCGACGTGGAAGCCGGGCGCTACCAGAACGTGGTGGCCAGCGGCACGGTGCGCGCCAACAACGTGACCTACAAGAGCAAAGACCTGCCGCAGGGCGTGAAAATCAGCTCCGGCACGGCCACGTTCAACAACAACCAGATTGCGGTGCAGAGCCTGAACGGCACGGCCGGCAGCTCCGATTTCGCGGCGTCGGGCACCATCAGCAACTACTTGGGCTACCTGTTCACGCCGGGGCAGTCGCTGAAGGGCAACCTGACGGTGAACTCGCGCAACTTCAACGTGAACGAGTGGATGGTCGACGAGGTATCGGCCAAGCCCACGGTGAAGGGCGCGGCGGCCCCGGCCAAGGCCGACGGCGTGCTGCAGATTCCGAAATACTTCGACTTGGTGCTGAACAGCCACGTCGACAACGTGACCTACGACAATCTGAAGCTGACCAACGCCCAGGGCACCGTGACGGTGCGCGACCAAACGGCCGTGCTCAAAAACATGACCTTCAACACGCTGGGAGCCAGCTTTGGCACCACGGGCAGCTACAGCAGCAAGAACCTGGCGCACCCCAAGTTTGACTTTGGGCTGAACATCAAAGACCTGAACTTCCAGAAGGCGTTTTCGGCCTTCAACACCATCAAGACGCTGGTGCCGCTGGCCAGCCAAGTGGAAGGTGTGTTTGGCACCAACTTCAGCGTGAGCGGCGAGATGGGGCCGGACATGATGCCCAACCTGGCCACGCTGAGCGGCAAGGGCCTGTTCGACATCGTGCGGGCGGCCGTGAACCAGTCGGAGGTGATGACCAAAATTGCGAGCTTGACCACGCTGCCCGAGTTGAAAACCATCTTGGTGGTCGACAAAAAAATTCAGGCCAACATCGTGAACGGCAACCTCGTGGTGCAGCCCTTCGACCTCACCATCGGCGACGTGAAAATGACCCTGGGCGGCTCGAACAGCCTCACCGGCGCGCTGGCCTACGTCACGGCCCTGAACGTGCCCACTGGCAAGCTGGGCAACGCCCTGAACAGCAAGCTCACCCAGCTCACCGGCGTGAAGGACATTCAGGGCACCGACCGCGTTACCTTGGGCCTGAACATCGGCGGCACCGTGAAGGCGCCGAGCGTGAAGCTGACCAGCGGCAGCGTGAAGGACCAGGGCAAAGCCATTGTAACCAACGTGGTGAAAACCAAGCTCACCGACGCCCTGCTGGGCCTGGCCACCAAGAAGAAAGCCGCCCAGGACAGCACCAAAGCCACCAACGAAGCCGCCGAGCAAACCGCGGAAGAAAAAGCCCGCATCGCCACGGAGAAGGCGAAGCTGGAAGCCCAGGCCCGTCTCCGGAACCAGATTGGTCAGGGCTTGAATGGCCTCTTCGGCAAACCCAAGCCCAAGCCGAAACCCGCCGACCCCGAACCGGCCGACACCACCAAGAAATAAAGTACCCCAACGAGAAGGCCGGCGCAGCAACGCCGGCTTTCTGCTTATTGTACTATTTCAACTAGGGGCGGGACGCTGCTGATAAAATAGCGGCCGTTGGGCTAAAAGGGAGCTGGGAATGGAATTTTGGCAGTATTGTTGGCAGCAGCGAGCCGGCAACCACTTGGGCAGCCGGGCCGTTTCAGGCTCCACCGCTAGTACCTAATTCAATTTCCTATGAAAATCACTCGCCTATTTCCCCTGGCCTGCGCCGCCCTGCTGGGCTTGGCCAGCTGCTCGAAAGACTCCGACGGCAATTCCTCGAAACTGGAAGTGCGGCTCATGGATGCGCCCGGCGATTTCCGCAGCGTGGTGCTGGACGTACGCCAGATTGAAGTGCACCTGAAGGAAGAGAAAGACCCGGACGGCTGGAAAAACCTCGGCTTCACGCCGCAGGCCATCAACGTGCTTGAGTACGTAAACGGCCGCTCGGCCTTGCTCGTGAGCGAAGACTTTGCCCCCGGCGACCTCAAAGAAATTCGCCTCATACTGGGCCCCGACAGCTACGTCATCGGCACCGATGGCCAGCGCTACGACCTCAAAACGCCCAGCGGCCAAACTTCGGGCGTGAAGCTGAAGCTCGACAAAGCCACCCTGCGCGAGCGCCAAACCTATCAGCTGCTGCTCGATTTTGACGTGGCCAAGTCCATCGTGGAGCGCGGCAACTGGCGGCCCGGCAACGACAAGAAGGAGCGCTACCTGCTCAAGCCCGTCATTCGCGTGGTGGCCCAAGACTTGCGCGCTGGCATCCGCGGCACCGTGACGCCGGCCGCCGCGCGGCCCCAAGTGCTGGCCATTCGGTCCACCATCCTCGGCCCCGACACGGTGAGCACCTCGGCCGACGCCTCGGGCGCGTACCTGCTTACCGATTTAGCCGCCGGTACTTACCGCGTGGAGTTTTTCCCGAGCACCACGGCTCCGGTGGGCCAGCCGGCCTACCGCACGGCCGTGCGCACCGGCGTGGTGGTGACCAACGACCAGATTACCGACCTCGGCGCGGTGAGCGTGCAATAGCGCATTCGTTTTCCTGACAACCAAAGAGCCCCGACCTTTGATAAGGTCGGGGCTCTTTGGTTGGGGCCGCAGGCTGGCTAGCGCAGGCGCTTGAGCAGTTCCAGCAGCTCGCGCTGGGTGCTGCGGGTGCGGTCTTTGGCGTACCAGCCGTGCAGCTGCGTGGCAAAGTCTTCGTAAGAAACGCCCTCCTGCTTGAGGCGCACAAACAGCTCCTGGGCGGGCGCCGGGCGCGGGCCCCAGGTGGCGGCTTCGGTGAGGGTGTCGGTGTGCAGCACGACGAGCTTGGGTATGGAGCGGCTGCCGTTGGTGAGGTAGCGGTCCATGAGGTCGAGGTTTTCGTCGCGCAGCACGTAGCGGGTGGCAATTTTGCCCTGGCTGGCGTGGGCCATAGCTTCGAGCACGGGCACAATCTGGGCAGCGTCGCCGCACCAGCCCTCGGTTATCACCAGCCACTCGTAGCCTTCGGTGAGGTTGTCGAGGGCGCGCTGCACTTCGGGCAGCAGCTGAATGGTCTTGTCCAGGCGCTGCATGCGCTGGATGTTGAGGCGGGCGTACTGCACAATCTGCTCGGTTTGGGTGGTGCCGGTGGTGCGGTTCTCGGCCATCAGCTCGTCGAGGAGCTGGCGGTAGCTAGCGTAGGAATAAGCGCCGTTCAGGCGCTCGGCGGTGAGGACCGGGGCAGAAGCAATGAGCTCAGACATAAGCGGAAACGTGGGGTGGGTTTGGTGAGGTAGTGCACTAAAAAACCCCTCCGGGGCCGGAAGGGTTTCGAAAGCGTGGGCGTGTGGCCGGCGGCTACAGGCTGGGCACGGCCGTTTGGGCCGCCGCGCTCAACTCGCGGCAGTAGGTGATGAAGTCGGAATTGACGGGCTCGAAGCCGTGGTCGCGCAGGCGGGTGGCCACCTGGGCGCGGTGGTAGCTGGCGTGCACCACGGCGTGGGTGAGGATGTCGTGCACCAGGCTGTCGTAGTTGTCGCCCAGCGAGTTGGTGTAGGATATCAGGCGCTGAAGCTCGGTTTCGTCGGCGTGCACCATCAGCTGGTGCAGGGGCTCCGAGGTTTGCTGGTGCAGGCGGTGCAGGGTGGGCAGGTCGTGCTCCTGCCACACCTTCACGGGGCTGGGCACGCCGTTGATGCGCGAAATCCAGATGGCTTGGGCATTGAGCACGTGGCTGAACAGGCGCAGCACCACGGCCGGAATTTCCTGGCCCGAAGCGGCAATCTCGTCGAGGCGGCTGAGCACCGTGTCGTTGGCCCACACGTTGAAAGCGCCGAGTTTTTCTAAAGTATTCATAATGAGTTAAGAGTTGCGAGTTAAGAGTTAAGAATCAGAAGTCCGAGAGGCACGTAAGCCAGCTCTTCACTTCTAACTCGTAACCCTTACCTCTATCTCGGGTCTTGCCAGACCAGTTTTTCGTCGGTTTTGTTTTTGTCGAAGTCGGGGCACTTGCCGTCGCCCTTGCCGGTGATGCCGCCGTCGGGCTGGCAAATGAGCTTGCCTTTGGTGTCGAATACGTTGGAGTATTGGTCGCAGCACGGGGCCGAGATGTAATACACCGTTTGGCCGCCGTAGCGGTAACGCAGAATGCGGGTGATGGGGTTGCGCTTGCGCTCAGCCAGCACGGCCGCAATGCGGTCTTTCAGCCAGCGCGGGCGGGCCGTGGTGTCCGATTCGGCCACGCGGGCGGGCACGGGGTCCACGGTGTTGGCGCTGGTGGGCGCGGGCGTGGCCGGGCCGTTCACCTGGCCGGTGGCGGGCGGCGTGGTGGGGTTGGTCACGCTCACCTGCTGGTGGGCGCAGGCCGAGGTCAGCAACAAAGAAGCGGCGAGATAAAGCAGGCGCATGGGAAAAGAGAAAAAGATGAGGGCCCGGAATGGGCAAGCCGCTTATGGGTACGCCCGCTGCCCGCAATGGTTCAGGTGCGGCCGGGGGCTAGCGCCCAAACACGTAGGGCCCAAACACCAGCGCGCCCACCACCACGGCGCCCAGCGCGGCCAGCAGCACGGCACCGGCGGCCACGTCCTTGGCCTTGCCGGCCAGCGGGTGGAAGTCGGGCGAGGCCAGGTCGGTGAGGGCTTCGATGGCCGTGTTCATCAGCTCGGCGGCCCACACGCAGGCCACCGAAATGGCCACCAGGGCCCATTCGAGGCGCGAAATGCCGCAGTAGAACCCCAGCCCCGTCACCACCGCCGTGGCCACGGCGTGAAACCGCAGGTGCACCTCCGAGCCCAGCGCCGCCCACACGCCCCGAAAGGCGTGGCCGAAGCTGGCCACGCGGCGGCGCCACAGCCCCTCGGGCGGGCGCAGGCGGCCGGAGCCGGGTTGGGCCGGCTCAGCCACGGGCTTCAAACGGCTGAAAAACCGACTGCCGCAGCTCCGACCAGTCCGGCTTGATGACGCTGAAAATGACTGTGTCGCGCCGAATGCCGCCCTGCGTGGGGCGGTGGCTGCGCAGCGTGCCTTCCTCGGTGGCGCCCATGCGGGCCATGGCCGTGCGCGACTTGTGGTTGCGCGCGTCGGTTTCGAGCTCCACCCGCTCGTAGCCCAGCTGCCCAAACGCGTGACACAGCAGCAGGTGCTTGCAGGCCCGGTTCAGGCCCGAACGCTGAAATTTGGTGCCCACCCAGGTGTAGCCGATGCTCAGGCGCCGGTCGGCGGCCACGTCGTTGTAGTAGCTGGTGCTGCCGGCCAGTTCCCCGGTTTCGCGGTCGATGATGACAAAGGGGTAGCGCAAGCCCTGCTCGCGGGCTTCCAGCGCCTGGCGGATGTAGGCGGCCAGGCTCACGGCGTCGTCGCCGCGCGTGAGGGTGTACTTCCACAGGTCGGCGTCGAAGGCCACGGCTTTGAGGGCCTCAAAATCGCCGACTTCCAAGGGGCGCAGGCGGGCCCGGTTGTTTTCGAGAACGAGGTTGGCAGAGAAATCCATTGGATGGCAAAGATGCTGGGAAAAAAGAAAAGCCGCCCTTCCGGAACGGAAAGGCGGCTTTCAATTCGGCCGTCATCCTGAAAGGTCCTTCGCTCCGCTCAGGATGACAGTACTAGGAAGGCAATTACATGCCCACCATCTCCTCGGGCTTCAGCCACTCATCGAACTGGGCTTCGGTCACGTAGCCGAGTTTGAGGGCGGTTTCCTTCAGCGTCGAGCCGTTTTTGTGGGCCGTCTGGGCAATTTCGGCGGCTTTGTAGTAGCCGATGTGCGGGTTTAGGGCCGTGACGAGCATCAGGCTGCTGTCGACGTGCTTCTTGATGTTGGCTTTGATGGGCTCGATGCCCACGGCGCACTTGTCGGTGAAGCTCACGCACACGTCGCCGATGAGGCGGGCCGAGTGCAGGAAGTTGTAAATCATCACCGGTTTGAACACGTTCAGCTCGAAGTGGCCCATGGAGCCGCCCACGGTGATGGCCACGTCGTTGCCCATCACCTGGGCCGCCACCATCGTCATGGCCTCGCATTGGGTGGGGTTCACCTTGCCGGGCATGATGCTGGAGCCGGGCTCGTTGTCGGGAATGTCGATTTCGCCGATGCCGGCGCGCGGGCCCGAGCTGAGCATGCGGATGTCGTTGGCGATTTTCATCAGGCTCACGGCCATGGTCTTGAGGGCGCCGTGGGCTTCCACGATGGCGTCGTGGGCGGCCAGGGCCTCAAACTTGTTTTCGGCCGTGACGAAGGGCAGCTTGGTGAGGTCGGCAATGTGCTTGGCCACGTTCTCGGCGTAGCCTTTGGGCGTGTTGATGCCCGTGCCCACGGCGGTGCCGCCCAGGGCCAGCTCGCTCAGGTGGGCCAGCGTGTTCTTGATGGCGCGCAGGCCGTGGTCGAGCTGGCTCACGTAGCCCGAAAACTCCTGGCCCAGCGTGAGCGGCGTGGCGTCCATGAAGTGCGTGCGGCCGATTTTGACGATGTGCATGAAGTCTTCGGACTTCTTTTTCAAGGCGTCGCGCAGCTTTTCGATGCCCGGAATGGTGGTCTCGACCAAGATTTTGTAGGCCGCGATGTGCATGGCCGTCGGGAACGTGTCGTTCGAGCTTTGGCTCTTGTTCACGTCGTCGTTGGGGGCCAACACTTTCTTCTCGTCGGTGAGCTGGCCGCCCTGCAGCACGTGGCCGCGGTAGGCAATCACCTCGTTCACGTTCATGTTGCTCTGCGTGCCCGAGCCCGTTTGCCACACCACCAGCGGAAACGAGTCGGCGAGCTGGCCGGCCAGAATTTCGTCGCACACCTTGCCAATCAGCTCGGCTTTTTCGGCGGGCAGCACGCCCGCGTCGCGGTTGGTGAAGGCCGCGGCTTTCTTGAGGTACGCGAAGGCGGCGATGATTTCCTTGGGCATCCGGTTGATGTCCTGGGCAATGGGGAAATTCTCGATGGAGCGCTGGGTCTGGGCGCCCCAGTACGCGGTAGCAGGCACCTGCACGGTGCCCATGGTGTCCTTTTCGGTGCGGAAATCCATTCGTTGAATGTGCTGGTTAGTGGATGTGCGAACGTGCGGGCTCGGGCCGGAACGGTGCGCAAAAGTACACCGCCGCGTAACGGCCGCTTTTATTCTCAACCGAAATAGCTGCCAAATGACTTCCCGCGTACAGGGAATTACCAGAAATCAACAAAAGCCGACGGCTCGTGCAGGCGCTCGGCACCTCCACCCATCACAGAACCACTTCTTCCGCATGTCTTCCATCAAACAAGTCATCGAAATCCTCGCCTCATCCGACAAAAGCTTCGAGGACGCCCTGCAGCGCGCCGTGCAGAGCCTGAGCACGTCGGTGCCCAACATTTCGTCCATCTACATCAAAGACCAGAGCTGCAAAGTGCGCGACAACCGCATTGTGGAGTACCGCATCACGGCCAAGGTGAGCTTCGGCACGCCGGTAGAGGGCTTTGACCTGAGCGAAATCGAGCGCACCTTCGACGAGGCCCCCGAGCCCGCCGGCAACGGCGCGCCCGACTACAGCCACGTCGATTTCCTGGCCAAGCCCACGCTCGACGTGGAGCCCGGCGGCAGCGCCACCGAGCCCGAAAGCGGCGGCGGTTACTCGGGCTAGGGGCCCTTTTCGTTGAGCGGCCACCCGGCTCAACGGCTTGCGAATGATTGCCTGACGGCCGCGCTGCTTCTCTGGAGGCGGCGCGGCCGTCGTCGTATAGGGCGCGTATGCGAAAAGTGTGAGGCCGGAATAGCGCAAGTAGCTGGTTTAGGCTACCTTTCGCCGAGATTGCCGGGCACGGTTCCGGCAGCGAATCCTGCTAACCCTTCGCTTGTGCATATGCCTGCTTTCCGCTCCTTGCGTACCTCCGCCGCGCTGCTCAGCGCCCTACTTTTTGCCGGCTGCAACCAGCCCAAAAGCCCAGGCGAAATCGACACGGCCACGCCGGCCGCCCCTGCGGTGGCTTCCTACTTCGCGCCCACCGAAACCGGCGTGCAGGACGGCGGCGTGCGGGTCATTCCCATCAGCACGCCCAAGGGCAAGTTCAACGTCTGGACCAAAACCTTCGGCAACAACCCCAAAATCAAAGTGCTGCTGCTCAACGGCGGGCCCGGCGCCACGCACGAGTATTTCGAGTGCTTCGAAAACTTTCTGCCCCAGGAGGGCATCGAGTTCATCTACTACGACCAGTTGGGCTGCGGCAACTCCGACAACCCGAAGGACACCGCCATGTGGAGCCTGCCGCGCTACGTGGAAGAAGTGGAGCAGGTGCGCCAGGCCCTGAACCTGACCAAGGACAACTTTTACGTGCTGGGCCACAGCTGGGGCGGCATCCTGGCCGCCGAATACGCCTTCAAGTACCAGCAGAACCTCAAAGGCCTCATCATCTCGAACATGATGATGAGCTGCCCCGACTACGGCCGCTACGCCGACGAGGTGCTGGCCAAGCAGATGAAGCCCGAGGTGCTGGCCGAAATCCGGCAGATTGAGGCCAAAAAGGATTTCAGCAACCCGCGCTACATGGGCCTGCTCGAACCCAACTTCTACGCCGAGCACCTGTGCCGCATCGTGCCCAACCCCGAGCCCGTGACCCGCGCCATGAGCAAGCTCAACCAGTCGCTGTACGTGACCATGCAGGGCCCCAGCGAGTTCGGTATTTCGGGCAAGCTGGTGAACTGGAACCGGGTGCCCGACCTGCCCAAGCTCAGCGTGCCGGTGCTCAGCATCGGCGGCAAGCACGACACCATGGACCCAGCTCACATGCGCATGATTGCCACCAAGGTGCAGCGCGGCAATTCCCTCATCTGCCCCGAAGGCAGCCACATGAGCATGTACGACGACCAGCAAACCTACTTCAAAGGCCTGCTCACCTTCCTGAAATCAGTCGACGCCGGCACCGTGAAACCAGGCGCCGAGCTGTAGCGCCGACGCTGCCGGCCGCGCCACGACTAAAACGGCACGATTACTTCCATGGGCAGGGCGGCTCGGCGGCCCCCGGCAATGCCCGGCTGCCAGGCCGGGCCGTCGCACACGATGCGCAGGGCCTCGGCGTCGTAGTCGTCGCGGAGGCCGCGGGTCACTTTCAGGTCGCTCACTTTGCCGTCGGCGCCCACGGTGAACTTCACATACACGCTGCCGTTCATGCTGGGCCCCTTTTCGGGCTCAAATTCAGCGGCCTCACGGCGTAGGTAAGACCGAAACGCCGGCGTGCCGCCCACCGGCGCCGGGTTGATGGCCACAGTGGCCATGGGCGTGTTTCGAACCCGCGCCGCGGCCACGTCGGCGACAATGCTTTTCGCTTTTTTAGCGGGCGCTCCCAGCTCCATGTTTTCCGCTTTGCTCGCTGCGGCGGTGTCAGGGGGGGCAGCCTTTTCTTCGGCCGCGGCCCACCCGGCGCTGGCCGCGGGCGGGGCCGTCTGCTCGTCGGCCGCAGCTTCGGCGGCCACAACTGGCGCACTGGCCGGCTGCGCACGGGCTGCCACCGCAGCCGTCTTCGCGGCCGAACTGGCAAGAAAGCCATCGGTCCGCACCGCGGGAGCAGTCGGCTTCGGGGCCGTGCGAAGCCGGGCCGGGCGGCGCGGTGCGGCGGGGGCCACAGCGGCATAGTCGGTTGCGGCAGAGGCCGCGGGAGCAGGCGTTGCCGCCGGCTCCAACTTCTTGGGTTGGGGAGCCACGGCTACAGGCGGCGCCGGGGCGGCCGGCGCGGAAACGATGATTTCCTGGCGGACGGTGCCGGCCGGCGGCCCTACCGCCTGGTGCTGCCAGCCCCAGATGCCCCCTCCCACCACGGCCAGCATGGCGGCAGCAGCGGCAATGCGGGGCCAGGCCCACTGCGTAGCCACGGGTTCTGGCGCGGTGGTGCCGAGGCGGGCCTGCAGGCGGGTGCGCAGCTCGGCCACGGCGCGGTCGGTGGTGGGCGCGTCGGTCATCGCGAAGCCTTCCACCAGCTCGGCGCAGCGCTCGCAGTCCAACAGGTGGGCTTCGAGGCGGTGCTCCTCGGCGGGCGGCAGCGTGCCGGCCGCGTAGGCGCGCAGCTCCGCCGTGGCCGGGTGCGGGCCGGGTGCGGGCAGCTGGGCAAAAGGCGAATCAGCGGGCGACATGGAGCGGGTTGTTATCGGAGGTAGGAAGCGTGGGCGCGGCGGCGGGCTTGGAGGGCGCGGGCGGCTCCAACTGGCGGCGCAGCATGCGCTTGCCGTTTTGCAGGTGGCTGCGCACCAGGTTCAGTTCGAGGCCAGTTTCGGTGGCGATGTCGCGGTAGCACTTCTTTTGCAGGTAAAATAATTCGAGGCAGAGGCGCTGGGCCGGTGGGAGCTGGGCCAGGGCCGCTTCCACGCTTTGCAGGCGGATTTCGGTTTCCTCGGCGTCCTCGGCGGCGGCTTCCTCGTCCAGCAGATGCCGGGCGCCGGCCGTTTCCACATCGGTGGCATCGGGAAAGCTCACCATGAGCGGGCCGGCGCTGGGGCCGCCACGCTTGCGAGCCCGCAGCTGCATCAGGCAGTGGTTGCGGGCAGTGGTGTGCAGCCAGGCCGGGAAGTTGTCGGGCGCGTGGGTGCGCAGCACCTTCACCAAGTGCTCAAACAGCTGCATGGCGGCGTCCTGGGCGTCTTCGTCGGGCGGGGCTAGGTAGCGGCGGCACACGGCGAAAGCCTCGGGCAGGTACCGGTCGTAGAGCAGGCCGAGGTCGGCCACGTTGCCGTGCGCGCGGTAGCGGGCCAGCAGCTCCTGGTCGGAGAGCGGGGCAGCGGCAGCAGACGGTTTGGCGCGGCGGAAGAACATGGCGCTGGGAAGTTAGGACCGTTTTGCCGAGTGCGCCAACGGTGCTGTTTCGACACCGTTGCCCGCGGCCCGGTTCCCGTGGCCCGAAATCGACTTACGGACGTGGCTGCCAGCGGGCCCCCGAAGCTGAATGGTGATTGGCCCGTGTGCAATCCTCCGCGGCCCTGCATCAAATCAGCAAGTTTCACCTAACCCCCGCTTGCTGTCATGAGAAATCTATTGCTGCTGCCCCTGCTCGCGCTGTTGCTGGCTCCGCTGGACCAGGCCTGTGCCCAGAAGAAAACAAAGGTGGCCTCCCCTGCGCCGGCCCTGGCCGCCGACACGGCCCGCACCCGCACCATTACCGGCGTGGTGATGGATGCCCAGTCGAAGCAGCCCCTGCCGGGCGCCACGGTGCTGGTGAAGGGCACGCAGCTCGGCGCCAGCACCGATGCCGCCGGGCGCTACTCGCTGCGGGTGCCCAACGCCGGCACGGCCACGCTGGTATTCATCAGCATCGGATACGCAACGCAGGAGCGGCGCATCGAGGGCAGCAGCGTGGTGAACGTGGCGCTCTTCGCCGACACGAAGCAGCTGAGCGAAGTGGTGGTGACCGGCTACGGCTACTACGACGAGTACAGCGCGCCCGCCTCGAACCCCATGCCCTCCAAGCGCAAAGTGAAAGCGGCCCAGGCTGCCGCCGACGCCCTGTACGCGGCCCCGGCCAGCGGGCTGAGCGGACGCGTGGCCGGCGTGGCCATCAACGCCCCCTACCCCGGCACGCTGCCCGCCCGTAAGGAAGCCGGCGCCGGCGATACCTATGCTGAAGTGAAGGAAAACACCTTTTTCTCGGCCAAGAAGGACCCGCTCAGCACCTTCGCGCTCGACGTGGATAACGCCTCGTACTCCAACGTGCGCCGCTTCCTCAACGAAGGCCAGCTGCCCCCGCGCGACGCCGTGCGGGTGGAAGAAATGCTGAACTATTTCCGCTACGAGTACCCCGCGCCGGCCGCTACCTCGCCCGACCCCGTGCGCATCAGCACCGAGCTGGCCGTGTGCCCCTGGAACCCGGCCCACCAGCTGGCCCGCATCGGCATTCAGGCCAAGAAAGTGGAAACGGCCCAGCTGCCGCCCGCCAACCTGGTGTTTCTGGTGGATGTATCGGGCTCGATGGATGGCCCCGACCGCCTGCCCCTGGTGCAAGCCGGCCTGAAGCTGCTGGTGAAGCAGCTGCGGCCCCAAGACCACGTGGCCCTGGTGGTGTACGCTGGCGCAGCCGGCCTGGTGCTGCCGCCCACGCCTGGCTCGCAGCCCCAGGTCATCCTCGACGCCATCGACCGGCTGCAGGCCGGCGGCTCCACGGCGGGTGGCGCGGGCCTGCGCCTGGCCTATTCCACGGCCCGGCAGAGCTTCAACAAGGAAGGCAACAACCGCGTGATTATGGCCACCGACGGCGACTTTAACGTGGGCGAAAGCTCCGACAAGGCCATGGAGCAGCTCATTGTGGACCAGCGCGAAAGCGGCGTTTTCCTGACGGTGCTGGGCTGCGGCCGCGGCAACCTGCGCGACAGCCGCATGGAAACCCTGGCCGACAAAGGCAACGGCAACTATGCCTACCTCGACAACCTCGACGAGGCCGGCCGCGTGCTGGTGGCCCAGTTCGGCGGCACGCTCTTCACGGTGGCCAAGGACGTGAAGCTGCAAATCGAGTTCAACCCCGCCCGCGTGGCCAACTACCGCTTGGTAGGCTATGAAAACCGCCTGCTGGAAGCCGAGGACTTCAACAACGACCGCAAAGACGCCGGCGAGCTGGGCGCGGGCCACACCGTGACTGCACTCTATGAACTGGTGCCCGTGGGCAGCGCCCAACCCCTCATCGACGACCTGAAATACCAGCAAACCGGCAAAACCCCGGCGCCCGCCACTGCCGAGGTGCTCACCGTGAAGCTGCGCTACAAAGAGCCGCAGGGCAGCACCAGCAAGCTGCTCTCGCAGGCCCTGGCCAGTACGCCAACGAGCATCGAAAAGGCCTCAGCCGACTTCCGCTTTGCCGCCGCCGTGGCGCAGTTCGGCATGCTGCTGCGCCAGAGCGAGCAGCGCGGCACCGCCACCTGGGCCGCCACCGAGCAGCTGGCCAACAACGCCCGCGGCACCGACACCGACGGCTACCGCGCCGAACTGGTGCGCCTCGTGCGCCTGGCCGAGGGCCTGAGCGGCAACGGCGCGGTGGGGAAACGGTAGAGGGAAGGCGATGGCCGCAAACCACCTGTCATCCTGAGCGCCGCGAAGGACCTTCTCACCGCTGAACAGTTTGTTCGGACGTGAGAAGGTCCTTCGCGGCGCTCAGGATGACAGGCGTAGCATGACGGATGACTTATAACACCAGAAAGGCCCCGCCGATATTCGACGGGGCCTTTTTTATAACCTATTTCGGATGCTTACCCGAGCAATAAACGAAACTATATAAGCGGAATAGGATGGCGGCTAGTCCGCGTTAGAAGGAGTAGTTCAGGCCGGCTTTGATGACGCGGTTCTGGGCGTCAAAGCGGTTGTTGGCGTCGAGCGAGGTGAGGCCGTAGTCGTAGCCGGCGCTCAGGCCCAGGCCGTTTTCAAACTGGTAGCCCAGGCCGGCGGCGGCCGAGAAATCGACTTTGCGCAGCTGATTCGAGACGTCGAAGTCCTGCTTGTAGGCGGTGAAGCCCAGGGCGCCGGCTTCCACACGGGCTTTGCCATTCACCAGGAATGAGGCCTGAGGGCCGGCGTAGAGGTAGAAGCCCGGCGTCACAAACACCTTGGCCAGCACCGGCACGTCGATGTAGGCCAGGCGGGCGGTGCCGGTCACGTTGGCGTTCAGGAAATCGAGGGCGGGGAAGGGCAGGGTGCCGCGCAGCACGACGCCTTTTTCGGAATAGTTGATGCCGGGCTCGATGGCGAAGCTGGTGCCCAGCGGCAGCGTGGCATAGATGCCGGCGTAGAAGCCGGGCCGCATCTGCTTGGTGATGGCGCCATCGGGGGCGTAGCCGGCCAGGTCGGTGAACGTCTTCACGGCGTCGCCCTGAATATCAGAAACGTTCAGGCCGCCCCGGAAACCGAAACGCACGGCGGAATTGCTGCTGGCCGGGGCCGAATACGACGGCTGGCGCGAATAGCTGGGCGCCGTGGCTTTGTGTGCGCCGCTGCTGCCCATGGGCCGCGTCGAAGGAGCGGCTTTGGGGTTGCCGTAGGCGTCGCGGTACACTTGCTGGGCCGAGGCCGAACCGGCAAAAGCAGAAATCAAAAGGCAAGCCGCGGCCAGGCCGCCCGAAAGGCGTGAAAATTTCATAACCAGAAGGTTGAGTGGGTGAAAGAAACCGGCCTCGCTGCAAGCCCGGGCGCTGGCCCGGCGAGGTGGCCGATGACAAGGGGTATTACAAAACCGTGCCAAACCCGCGCCCACTTTCAGTCCCCACCGTGGCCCGCCGCTCCCGGCCCCGACGAGGCGGCGCTTTTACCAGACCAGCCGTTCCCCAAAGTCGACCAACCCGGCCGTGGCGGCCACGCAAAAAAGCCGGGCCGCCCAGTGGGCAACCCGGCTTCGTGGCCAGAAAAAAGCTACAACGCTTACTCGCGCACCAGCTGCTGGGTGCTGGCCGGGCCGCTGGGCGGCGTGAGGCGCAGCACGTAGAGGCCCGGGGCCAGCCCGCGCAGGTCGAGGGCCTGGCGAAGGGCACCTGCGGGCGCCGTTAGGGTTTGCTGGCGCACGGTGCGGCCCAGGGCATCGAGCAAATCGAGGCGCACGCGGCCGCCGGTGGCCAGGTCGGCCGAGATGGTCACGGCGTCGGTGGCGGGGTTGGGGTAGGCGTTCCAGGCCGCGGCGTCGTGGCGCGCCACGGCGGCCGAGGCCAGCATCACGGTAGTGGTGGCCGTGTTGGTGCGCACCGGCGCGTTAAAGTCAAAGAAAATGTCGGCTTCGTTGGGCACCACGTCGCCCACGGCCAGGGTGGCGCGGGGCCGCACCCGGAAGCGCACAAACCCCTGCGAGCGAATGACGTCCTGGTTGCGGTGGGGCAGCTTGATGTTGAGGAAGCGCACCGTGAGCAGGCCGCGGTTGGTGAGGCTCCAGAGGCAGTTGTGCGACTGCGCCACCAGCTCCATGGTGCCCAGGTTGAGGCGCGCGGCGTCGAGGGCATCCGAGATGACGACGGTGAAAGCCGTGTCGGTGCCCATGTTCTGGAAGCGAATGGTGTAGTCGAGCGGCAGGCCAACGGCCACCTGGGCGGGCGTCAGGTGGGAGTAGTTTACCGTGATGTCGTTCGGGTCGAGCGAACCCGTCACCGTTTGGGCGGCGGTGGCGGTGTTGTTGCTCGGGTCCACGTCGCCGGGCAGCGCGGCGTTGGCCACCGAGCTCAGTTGCGTGCCCAGCACGGTGTTCACGGCCAGGCTCAGCGTCACGTCGTAATCGAGGCGGGCAAACGGGGCCAGATTCGTGTAAGTCCAGGTCACCACCTGGCCGCTGCGGGCGCCAGCGGGCGCGCTGCCCACGTAGGTAATGCGGCTGTCGAGCGTTACGCTGGCGGTGCCACTGGCCACGGTGGTGCCAATATTTTCGAGCGTGAGGCGGTAGCGCGTGGTGAAGCCCGGCCGCACAGGGCCGTAGGGCGTGAGCGTCACGCGCACATCCAACTGGTTATCGTTCGGCACCAACCCAAAGTCCTGGCCAGTCACGGCCTGGCCCAGCGCCGGGAAGGTGCCCGCCAGCAGCGTGGGCGCGTGCAGCGTGTAGTAGGGGTGTGGCGCGGGCACCGTGACGGCGTAGGCCGTGCCGGGCAGGCCGTAGAAGCTGTACTGGCCCGTGCCGGGCTCACTGGAAAAGCTGGTGGCCTGGGTCAGGTCGGTGATGATTTGCGGGTAGGGGAACGGGATTTCGCCCGCGTCGCGTACGCCGTTGTTGTTCTGGTCGATGTAGAGCGTGCCGCTCAGGCGGCTGGCCGGGCTCAGGCGCAGCAGGGTATTGCCCTCGCCCAGAATGTGGCCGTTGATGACTAGCTGGGCGCGCTGCCTGCCAAAGCCGGGTGTCTTGTAATTCAGTACGTACACATTGCCGCTGGCATCGGCGCCCAAGCCCGTGGCGGAGTGGTTGGAGAAAGAAGAGTCTGCCGCCGTGGTCCGCAGGATGCCGTCGATGGTGCGAGCCCAGCGGGCGGTGCCGGCGGGGTCGTAGCTCACCACGTAAAACGTGTTCGGTGAGCTTTGCGAGGTGGAAGTCATCGGGTAGTTGATGGTGACGTTGTTGCCGAAGGCTGCGCTGGCCCGGTTGAGAATACCGCTCTTGTACACGTTGCCGGCCGCATCCACGGCCAGGTGCACCGCCGTTTTGGTGCCATCGAAAGTGCTGGCCTGTGCCGCCCGCACCCACAGCGGAGCACCGGATGCCGACAGCTTCACCACGAAGCCCCCGGCGGTACCTGCGGCCAGGCTGCCAAACAATACGTTGTTCGAGCCCGCATTGCCGGCCACATATACCTCTCCAGTGGGCGCCAGGGCCACGCTCACCCCCGTGGCGTTGCCAACGCTGCCGTTCGTATAAGCATTTGTCAGGCCCCACTGCGCCACGCCGGTCGATGAAAATTTCACCGCAAAGGCGGCCGTCCCGTTACCGGAGGCGGCTAGGGTTACGCCGGGGGTGCCGCCAAGCGCCGCCTCGCCTTGCAGCGAGCCCACGCAGTAGAGGTCGCCAGCGGCGTCGACGGCCAAGTCTTCCAGCCGGAGGTAATTGCTGCCTTGAATGGCCGTGGTGGGTACCACGCCGCGCACCAAGGCCACTGCCCCGTTGGCATTTGCCCGGAAGATAGCCGAGCTGTAGGTGAAGCCGGTTGCGACCCTGGGAAAGGTATAACTGGCAAATTGGGAGCCGAAGTAGCCCGCCACGCTCAGCAGCGTGTTGCCGGTCGCGTCGGCGGCCATCCCCGTTATTTCGGCGTTTCCGCCGCCTTGGTGCAGGTAGGTGAGGGTGCCCAGCGTACCCGTGGGGCTCACCGTGGCCAGTACGGTGCCGCCGGTGGGCAGCGTCTGGTTGCCAAACATGAAGGGGTAATTGGTGCCCTGGGTCTGGCCCAGCGAGTCGAGCCCTCCGCGGAAGGCCACGTGCACGGTGCCGTTGGGCGCTAAGGCCAAGCCCCGCACCTCATCGGAGCGGATGCTGGCGCCGCCAATGGCCCATTGCACCACGCCCTGCGCGTCAATCTTGGCCAGGTAGACGTTGCTGAAGTCGCCCGCGGCGGCGGGGCCGGCCAACGTGGAGGCCCCAATGGTGAAGGTGGCTCGGTAAGAGCCCGCCACATACGTGTTGCCGGCGGCATCGGTGACGGAGCGCGAGGACTGGGCCACCGGCGACAGCGGCCGCGACCACGTGGCGTATTGGGCCTGGGCGGCGCGCAGCACGCCCAGCACCAACACCCCCACCAGGAAGAGTAGACGGTACATTTTCATCAGAAATGGGAAAAGAAATGGAGGAAAAGCAGCCAAAACCGTAGCCACCGCCCGGCCGGGCTGCAGGGCTACCGTTTCTGTGGTTCAGACCAGCCCCGCCAATGAAAGGCTGCTGGCTAGCTGAAAATAATTATTTACAGCCCAAACCGCACCCCAAACATCAGGCCCGTGGCCGTGGGCTGCTGCCGCAGGCCGGTTTCGGGCTTGTAGAGCGACAGCGCCTGCCAGCGCAGGCTGGGCGCTACGCTCACGCTGAGGCGGTTGGTGAGGGCATAATTCAGGGCCAGCGAGCCCGACAGCGCCACGTTTAGCCGCCGGAAAGGACCTTCGCCCGCCCTGATGGTTTCGGAGCGGAAGGTCTCGCCGTCGTCGGTCACCACCTGCGTGCCGCCCAGGAAAAACTGCAGCTGCGCGCCGGCCGATACGTCGGCCCACCAGCGGCCCGTGCCCGGCGTGAGGCGGTAGCGCAGCAGCACCGGCACCGTGAAAAAGCGGTAGTTGGGCTGCAGCAGCTTGGAGCTAAGCGTTTCCTTCTTGCTGATAAGAGGCGTGATGGTGCGGCGCACGGCGTGGGTACTGTCGCGCTGCACTGTAGTGGTGAACACCGTGTCCTGCCGCGGCACATACACCGTGTCGTAGCTGATGACTTGGCCGCTGGGGTTGAACACCGGGTTCAGCTGCGGAATCTGAATGATTCGCACCGAATACGTCCGGTTGGTGGACGTGAAGAACGTGGTGGTGCGCGTGGTAGTCGTGTCGTATTTCACCAGCACCTCGGTGTTTTTGGTGGTGATGCGCAGGTTGGCGCCGAAGGTGCTGAAGCCCACGCCGCCGCCCACGCTCAGGCGCGGCGTAAGGCGGTATTCGGCCAGCAGGGCCGCGCTGAGGCCGGCGCGGCCGGTTTCGTGGTTGCGGCGCAGGGCCGTAAGGCTGTCGCCTTCGGGGCCTTGCAGGCCGAGGGTATTTTGCTCGGGTGTGGCCGTCAGCAGCAGGCTCCACCGGTGGGCCAGGGGGCGCGGGCGGGCCGTGTCGGCGGGAGCGGGGCTGGCGGCGGCCACGTCGGCTTTGGGCGCGCCGGGCAGGTCGCCCAGGGCCAGCAGCGTGCTGTCGGTGCGGCGCTGCAGGCGCAGGAGCTCGGCCCGTTCGGCGCGCAGGCTCAGCAGCAGGGCGGCGCGGCTGCCGGCGGGGGGCGTGCCCGGCTGCAGCGTGGCGGTGCTGGGCAATTGCACCAGCACCTGCCGCTCCAGCGCGGCCAGAGGGCGCAACGTGGCGGGCGTGGAGTCGGCTATGGCGACCAGCGCAGCGCCTGCGGCAGCTGCGCGAGCAACAGCGGTTTCGCGTGGCGCTGCGGAGTCGCGTCGGGCAATGGCAACGGGCGGCCCCATGAGCTGGCGGTCGGTGGCGAGGGCACCCGGAATGTTGGCCGTCGGAACAGAACGACGAGTGTAGGGCTGCGCAGCGAGAGATGAAGAAGTGGAATACCCGCGGCCCCGTGCCGCCCCAAAGCGGGTGGTGGCCGAAGTGGTAACGGTGCCATTCGCCACCTCGAGCGCTGCCATTGAAGTCGGCTGCGCTAAGCTCTCCTGTTTCGCTGCGTCTGTTGCTGTGACGTTTGCGGTTTGGGCCCGACGCAGTGGTTGCTGCGCGGCCGAAGCTGCAGCTGCGCCTGCTCTCGGCGCTACCGGAGCCACAGCGGCTACCTGCCGTTCCCGGGCCGGCCCGTGCGGCAGCAGCCAGCCCGCCAGCCCGCTCAGCAGGGCCACTAGCCCAAACAGCAGCGGCAACGGCAGCGGGCGCCGCGGCCGTTTCGGCGCCGGGGCGGGCGCGCCAATTCGTTGCTCAATACCGGCCCACACCGGGGCCGAAGGCTCCAGGCTAAAGTCTTCGAATTTGTCGCGCAGGGAGTGGTCGAGGCGGTTTTCTTCCGGTTCTTCCATCATAGTTTCAAGTAGCTGGCCTGCTGCTGGTGCAGCCGGGTGAGTTGTTTGCGCGCCTTGCTGAGCTGGGCCTTGGAGGTGCTCTCCTGAATGCCCAGCAGCTCGGCGATTTCGCCGTGGGAGTAGCCGTCCACGGCGTAGAGGTTGAGGACGAGGCGGCAGCCGTCGGGCAGGCGCTCCATCAGGGCCAGCACTTCGGCCACGCCCAGGCGGTCGAAGGCGTCGGCGTCGGCCGCGAAGGGCTCGGGCACATCGTCGAGCAGCAGTTGCTGGCGGCGGTGCTGCCCGCTCTGCCAGTGGTTGATGGCCGTGGTGACCACAATGCGCCGCACCCAGCCCTCGAAAGAGCCATCGGCCCGGAAGTCGCTCAGGCGCGTAAACACCTTCACGAAGGCGTCCTGCAGAATGTCCTCGGCCTCGGCCACCGAGGTCACGTAGCGGCGCGCCACGCCCAGCATGCGGCCGGCGTAGCGGGCGTAAAGTTGGCGCTGGGCCGCCGGCTCGTGGCGGCCGCAGCGGGCCAGCAGTTCAGGTAAGTCAGCGGGTGGAGCTGGCATGCACACAAGGTAAGCCCGCGCGTAGCGCGCTGGCTTGGGGCAGACAGGGCCCGGCCCGGAAAGGCTGCTGAGGGAGGCGAATTTTTTTCTGGTCTGTCAGCCTAGCCCGCAGTGCCGCTACTTGTTTTCCCGGTTCAGCAGCCGTAGGAGCACCCCGTTGGTCCACCCGAACCCGTCCTGCAGCGGGTATTCGCCGCCGCCGGCCGGGCGGTTGGGGTGCAGCACGTCGTACTTCTCCAGCAGCTGGCCGGTTTGGCCAAACACGCGGGCATTGAGGCGCACCCAGCGGCGGGCAATGGTGTCGGCCAGCGGGCGCTGCTGGTAGCGCGTGAGGCCCTCAATGGCCAGATATTGCAGCGGAGCCCAGCCGTTGGGCGCATCCCACTGCTGCTTGGTTTCGCTGAGGGAAGTCACGAGGCCGCCCGTTTTCAGGAAACTGGTTTTCAGCCCAGTTCCTACCCGTTTCGCCTGCTCCGCCGAAGCCAGCCCAAACGCCAGCGGAAACACGCCCGCCAGCGTGCGCACGGCCGAGCGCTGCCGCTTGCGCCAGTTGTAGTCCTGAAACCAGCCGGCCTTAGGGTCCCAGCTCAGGGCCAGTAGAGCAGTTTTGCGGGCGGCGGCCTTGGCGGTATACGAGCGGGCTTGGGCCGGCTGGCCGGCCACGCGGGCGGCATCGGCCAGCGTTATTTCCAGGTTGTAAAGCAGGCAATTGAGGTCGACGGGCACCACATCGGTGGTTTGGATGCTGCCCAGCCCACCCGCCGGCCCAAACCAGCGGCTGCTGAAATCCCAGCCCGAGGCCGCGGCGGCCCGCACGTGCCGGTAGAACTGCGCCGCGGGCTGCTTGCTCCGCTTGGCCGCGGCCACGTCCTCGGCGTACGATTCTTCGCGGGGCTGGTCGCTGTCGTCCCAGTAGCGGTTGAGCAGGTCGCCGCCCGGCAGGCGCACCACGCGGCGGGCGGCCGTGCCGGGCTTCAGGGTTTCGGCGCCCTGCATCCAGTAGCGGTATTCGGCTTCGAGGGTGGGGCGGTAGCGCAGCAGCTCGCCGTTGCCGCGCTCCCGGGCCAGCAGCTGCATCATGCTGGCAAAAAACGGCGGCTGCGAGCGGGTGAGGTAATAGCTGCGGTTGCCGTTCGGGATGAAGCCGTAGCGCGCAATGAGGAAGGCAAAATTGTCAGTGATGTCCTTCAGCAGCTGACCTTTGCCGGCATCGGCCAGCCCCAGCATGGTGAAGTACGAATCCCAGTAATACACTTCCCGAAAGCGCCCGCCCGGCACCAGGTAGGGCTTGGGCAGTGGCAGCAGCGAGCGAAAGGGCGCCAGCGAGTCGGCCGCGTCTACTGCCGGGGCGGCGGGGCGGGCCAGCACCGTCCAGAGCGTGTCGAGGTGGTGGCGCAGGCCGGCCTGCACGTTGCTCCGAAACGGCACGCCGCCATCGGCCGGCAGGTCGAAATGCGCCGTTACGAAAGCTTTCAGGTCGAAGCCGGGCTGGCTTTTTTCGCGGCGCCACGCCGCCAGAATGGTAGCGGGGTGCTGCTGGGGCGCGGCGTCTACAAAGGTTTTGCTGTCGGCGAACACGCGGCCCAGTTGTACGGCCTCAAACAAGCCTGGGAAGAGCTGCCGCGGCGACTGCGGCCTTGCCGCCGGGGTCGGTATTGGCATCGCATTGGCGGCGGGGGCGGCGTTTTCTGTCTGGGCCCGGCCGGGCCCGGCGCTGAGCATCAGCAGCAAGCAAAGGGTGTAGCGGTTTTGCATGGAGAAAGCCCGGTTTGACAGCCCAGGAGGCAGAGGGGGCTCGGGGCTTACGTGACTTATGGACTTTTTGCTGAATGCCGGCCCTGCCCGCAAGAGCAACGAGGCCAACCCAAACAGGTATCAACTAATAAAATAGTTTTTAAACTAAAAAATTAGTTGTACGTTTGCCTTGCTTAGATATCATCGCCTAAACCGCCCCATGGACCCCGCTGCTTTCCCCGAACTCACTCGCGCCGAAGAACAAGTCATGCACGTGCTGTGGCGCCGCGGCCCCTCCTTCGTGAAGGACGTGCTGGCCGAGCTGCCCGCCCCCCAGCCGGCCTACAACACGGTGTCGACCATCATTCGCATTCTCGAAACCAAGGGCTTCGTGGACCACGAAGCCTTTGGGCGCACCCACCGCTACTTCGTGCTGGTGCAGCAGGACGACTACCGCCGCTTTTCGCTGCGCAAGCTGCTGGGCGGGCACTTCGGCAACTCCTTCAGCCGGCTGGTTTCCTTTTTCGCCAAAGAGGAAAACCTCGACGCCGCTCAGCTCGACGAAATACTCCGCCACGCGTCCCAACCCCAAACCCCCGACCACGATGAACCCAATCAGTCTGCTTAAGTGGATGCTGCTCAGCACGCTGCTGCTGGGCTTGTGGTGGCTCTGCTACCGCGTGGCCCTGCGCCAGGAGCGCAGCTTTGCCTACAACCGTTGGTTTCTGGTGCTGGGCCCGGTGCTGGCGGCGGGACTGCCGCTGCTGCCCGCGGCGTGGTTCGGCGGCTGGGGCGCCGGCCCTGCCGGGCTGCCGGGCGTGGCCTCGGTGCTGCTGCCCGCCGTGGCCATCAGCGCCAAAGGCCCGGCCGTGAGCGCCGGAACACCGCTGCTGGCCCGGCTGGTAGCAGTATACGCCGTGGGCGTGGCCGTGGCCCTGGCCCGGCTGGGTCTCGGCCTGGGCCGGCTGTGGCGAAGCACGCGCCGCCTGCCCCGCGAAAAGTGCGACGGCTACACGCTGGTGCCCACCCAGGGGCAGGTGCCCACCAGCTCGTTCGGCCGCACGGTGTTCTGGGACGACACCCTGGCCCTGAGCGCGGCCGAGGCCAGCCAGGTGCTGCGCCACGAGCTGGCCCACGTGCGCCAGGGCCACACCTACGACCGCCTGCTGCTGGAGCTGCTGCGCGCCGCGCTGTGGTTCAATCCTTTTGTGCATTGGTGTGGCAAGGCGCTGGCGCTCACCCACGAATTTCTGGCCGATGAAGAAGCGCTGCGCCATGCGGCGGCTGCGGTGCCGGCCTTTTCTCCTGCTCAATCCTACGCTCACCTGTTGGCCCGGCAAGTGGCCACCCGCCTCGGTTTCTCCGTCCCGCTTGCGCACACCTTCTCCCATTCCCAAACCCTCCGTCGCATTGCCATGATTCAGAAAACCTCCCCCATTCGCCGCTGGAAGCAGTGGCTTGCCCTGCCGCTGCTCGGCGTGCTCGTTGTGGCCGTCGCCTGCGAAAAAGCCACAAATCAGGCCACCCCGACAGCCGCCGCGCCGCTCAACCAAGAGATGAAAGCCCCGATTCACATCGGAAAAGTTGCGATTGCGCCGCCGCCCGGCAACGTGTACACCTACGTGGAGCAGATGCCGCAACTGCCCGGCGGCGGCGATGCCCAGGCCATTATGCGGTACATACAAAGCCACATTACCTACTCGAAAGAGTTGGCCGCCAGCCCTAAAGAAGGCGTGGTGTTTGCCTCGTTCACGGTGCAGGCTACCGGTAAGGTGCAAGATGCCAAAATTGTGAAAGGACTAGCACCGGCCTATGATGCGGCCGTGCTGGCCGCCATCCACACCCTGCCGCGCTTCACTCCGGGCCAGCACGATGGCAAAGCCGTGGCCGTGAGCTTCACGGTGCCCGTGCGGTTTGTGGCGAAAACCCCGGCCAAATCGGTCGGTTTGCAATTATTCAACTGGTACGGCGGCTGGGCCCCCAGGCCGGCCAATGCCGGCTGCTAACAGGGCCCCAGCACTTTCTAGGTAAAAAATAGTCGAGAAACCGCTCGAAAAGCCACGGCCCCGGCCGGGGCCTTTCTGCGTTGAGCCCGGCCACAACCGGGCAAAATGGGCTAACTTGCGGGTCGTATTGGCCCTCTAATTCGTTTTTATTCAGTGTTGTTTTCCCTAACGCCGCGTGCTGCGCTCGTGGCCGCCACCTTTGGCTTGCTGGCCGCCGCCAGCTGCCCCGCCTGCAAAACCAAGCCCGCCGAGGGCGAAACCGCCGCTTCGGGCGCGGCCGCCGAGGGCGACGCCGAAGGCAAGCCGGCCCCCATTGACACCATCAAAATCAAGGCGATGGCCATGCGGCGCGACTCGCTGAAGGCCGACAGCATTGCCCGCAAAAACGGGCAGCTGCCGGGCGCCATCCTGCCGGGCCACCGCATCGTGGCGTTCTACGGCAACATCCGCTCGAAGGGCATGGGCATTCTGGGGCGCGAGCCCAAGGAGCAGATGTTCCGCAAGTTTGCCGGCGTGCTGAAGGAGTGGCAGGCCGCCGACACCAGCATTCCGGTGCAGCCCGCCTTGCACAACGTGACCATCACGGCCCAGGGCACCGCCGGCAAAGACGGCAAGTGGCGCCTGATGAACTCCAAAGCCACCATCGAAGAAGTCATTGCCTGGGCCCGCGAGCACAAGTGCATCCTGTTCTTGGACGTGCAGCCCGGCCACAGCACCCTGCAAGTGGAAGTGCCCAAACTGGAGCCTTACCTCAAGCAGCCCGACATTCACCTCGGCATCGACCCCGAGTTTTCGCTGGCCACCATGCCCGGCGTGCGCCCCAACCAACGCATCGGCACCCTCGACGCCAAGGACGTGAACTGGACCATCAACTACCTGGCCCGCCTCGTGAGCGAAAACAAGCTGCCGCCCAAAGTGCTGACGGTGCACCGCTTCACCCGTAAAATGCTGACCAACTACAAAAACATCAAGCTCGACCCGCGCGTGCAGGTGGTGATGCACATGGACGGCCACGGCGAGCCCACCCTGAAAAAGGACTCGTACCACGACTACATCCAGACCGAGCCCGTGCAGTACACCGGCTTCAAGCTGTTCTACGAGTACGACCCCAAGCCCAAGCCCCACCACATGATGACCCCGGTGGAAGTGCTGACGCAGCTCACGCCCAAGCCGCTGTATATTCAGTACCAGTAGGTTGAGAGTAGGGCGTCTGTCATTGCGAGGGCGCAGCCCGTGGCAATCCGTCCTGTCAAACCCAGACACTTTCTAATGTGATAAAGCCCCGGCATTGCGCAGTGCCGGGGCTTTTTATTGGGCTCCATCACAACTCAGGGTTTGTCACAAAGAGAGGACGGATTGCCGCGCTTCGCTCGCAATGACAGGCGCCTCACTTCGCCTTCGAAAACGAATACGGCGCCGCGGCCGGCTGCGTGCCCCGGCTCTTGTTTGGCACGGCACTCATGTCAAAGTTCAGCGTCGCGCCCTGCATGAGCTCGGTGTGGCTGAGCCAGTTCTTGTCGTAAGCCTGGCCGTTGAAAGTCAATCCATTCACGTAGCGGTTTTCGGCTGAATTCTGGGGTGCATTTAACACGATGTCTTTGCCCGAAGGCAGGTGCAGGGTGGCTTTGGGGAAGAGCGGGGCGCCCATCACGTACTGGTCGGTGCCGGGGCACACGGGGTAGAAGCCCAGGGCCGAGAAGACGTACCAGGCCGAGGTCTGGCCGTTGTCTTCGTCGCCGCAGTAGCCGTCGGGCGTGGGCAGGTAGAGGCGGTTGAGGGTCTCGCGCGCCCAGTATTGCGTTTTCCAGGGCTGGCCGGCGTAGTTGTAGAGGTACACCATGTGCTGAATGGGCTGGTTGCCGTGGGCGTAGTTGCCCATGTTGGCAATCTGCATCTCCCGGATTTCGTGGATGACCTCGCCGTAGTACGACGCATCGAACACCGGCGGCAGCGTAAACACCGTGTCCAGCGTCGCCACGAATTTCTGCCGCCCGCCCATCAAGTCAATCAAGCCCTGCACGTCGTGAAACACCGACCAGGTGTAGTGCCAGCTGTTGCCTTCGGTGAAGGCATCGCCCCACTTGAAGGGATTGAAGGGCTTCTGAAACGAGCCGTCCTGGTTGCGGCCGCGCATCAAGCCGCTTTCCTTGTCGAAGAGCTTGCGGTAGTTCTGGCTGCGCCGGGCGTAGAGGTCGATTTCCTTTTTGGGCTTGCCCAGGGCCTTGGCCAGCTGGTAGATGGTGAAATCGTCGTAGGCATACTCCAGCGTGCGTGCGGCGCTTTCGTTGATTTTGACGTCGTAGGGCACGTAGCCGAGCTTGTTGTAATATTCCACGCTCTTGCGGCCCACGGCGTCGAGCGGCCCGGCGTTGTTGGCGCCGTGCGTCAGGGCTTCGTAGAGCACGTTCATGTCCTGCCCGCGAATGCCTTTCAGGTAAGCATCGGCCACCACGGAGGCGGAGTTGTTACCCACCATCACGTTGCGCAGGCCGGGGCTGCCCCACTCCGGCAGCCAGCCGCTTTCCCGGTAGTCGTTAGCCAGGCCTTGTTGAATCTCGGCATTCACGTCCGGATACAGCAAGTTCAGGAAGGGAAACAGCGCCCGAAAGGTGTCCCAAAAGCCCGTGTCGGTGTACATATAGCCCGGCAGCACCTGCCCGTTAAATGGGCTGTAGTGCATCACATTGCCAGCGGCATCCCGCTCATACAGCTTGCGCGGAAACAGCAGTGAGCGGTACAGGCACGAGTAAAACGTGCGCCGCTGGGCCTCGGTCCCGCCCTCAATCTCGATGCGGCCCAGCGCCTTGTTCCAGGCGGCGCGGCCCTGCTGGCGCACGACATCAAAGTCCTTGTTGCCGATTTCCTGCAGATTCAGCTCCGCCTGCTCGGGGCTGATGAAGGACGAGGCCACTCGCGCATTTACTCGCTCACCTTTTCGGGTTTTGAAGCCGACCACGGCGCCGGCGTGCTTGGCCGTCACTTCCAGCACACCGGCAGCCAGGGCTTTGTCCTGGTACAGCGCCGTGCTGGTGAAGTCGTGGTCGAATTCCAGAATGAAGTAATTCCGAAAGTTCTTGGGCACGCCGCCGCTGTTGCGTGTGGTGTAGCCGACGACGCGGCGCTGCCCGGGCAGCACCTTCACATAGGAGCCGCGGTCCAGGGCGTCAATCACCACGTAGGCGCTGTCGGTTTTAGGGAAGGTGAAGCGGAAGCGGGCGGCGCGCTCGGTGGGCGCTATTTCGGTGGTCACGTCGTGGTCGGCCAGATACACGCGGTAGTAGTTGGGCTCGGCCACCTCGGCCTTGTGCGAAAACCAGCTGGCGCGGGCGTCCTCGTCGAACACGCGCCGGCCGGTGATGGGCATGAGGGCAAACTGGCCGTAGTCGTTCATCCACGGCGAGGGCTGGTGCGTCTGCTTGAAGCCGCGCAGCTTATCGGCGCTGTATTGGTAAGCCCAGCCGTTGCCCATCTTGCCGGTTTGGGGCATCCAGAAGTTCATGCCCCAGGGCAGAGCAATGGCCGGGTAGGTGTTGCCATTCGAGAGGTCCGGTTTGGAATCGGTGCCAATCAGCGGGTTTACCCATTGGGTCAGGTCGGGCGTGGTGGCCGGCGTTTGGGCGAAGGCGGGGACGGCCAGCCAGAGCGCCGCTAGTGCGGTAAGGGTTTTTAGCATTGAAGAAATCAGCATGACGTGCCGGACAGCAGCGGCGGCATAAACAGCTTCGTTGGCGAACTTTTGATTGAGCAGTCTATGCCCGAAAACCGGCCTGCGCTGGCTCCGCCCCAGTCAGGGTTGGGCGTCGGCAGCTGGGGTTTGCGCCGGGGCAGGGAAAGTGCGGCCATCAAAGCGAAATTCTGAAGAAAAGCATAACTCACAGGTCGTTACCTGCCAGCCTTAAAGCTAAAATGTTTTTGCGCAGCCGGCGCCCTGCGGCAGCTTTCGGGTACTCAGGGGCGCTTGCGTGGTGGCCACAACGGCCGCGCAAGCAAAAGCCCCGGCTCTGCAGAGTCGGGGCTTGGGGGTATCAGTTACGACAGACCGGCGAGAAGTCACCTCAAGGGCAGTGCGGCAATGGCTGAGACAAAGACGGGCGCCTGCCCTCTTGCCGTTTGCTGCCTCACCGCATCAGTGCGCGTCCATGCTGATTTTGCCGGTGATTTTCACCCGCTTAATCAGCAGCACCAGCGGCAGGCACACCACGAAGAAAAGCCCAATCATGGTGAATACCTGGGAGTAGGTGATGATGGATACCTGCTTCATCAAAATGCCTTCGAGGGCGGCGTAGGCCTGTTTTTGGGCCTGCTCGAGCGGGAAGCCGCGGGACAGGAAGTTTTGGGTGAACGCCTGAATGCGCTGCACCGTGGCGTTGTCGTAGAGCGAGATGTGGGCCAGCGGGCTGATGCGGTTCTGGGCGATGCTGCGCTCGAGGTAGGTGCCCACGATGGCCACCCCAAACGAGCCGCCGAGCTGGCGAATCATGCCGGTGAGGCCGGCGGCCTGCCCGGCGTCCTTGCCCTTGAGGCCGGCCAGGCTCATGGTGGTGATGGGCAGGAAAATCAGGCCCATGCCCAGGCCGCGCACCATCAGGGGCCAGAAAAAGTCGTCGGTACCGGCCGCGGGCGAGATGATGCGCGACATCCAGAACGTGAAGATGAAGAAGATGGAAAAGCCCACCGGAATCATCACCTTCTGGGGCACGCCGGCCTGCAGCATCCGGCCGATGACCGGCATCATGAAGCCCGAAGCCAGGGCGCCCGGCAGCAGCATGAGGCCCGTTTGGGCCGCCGAGAAGCCCAGAATGCGCTGGGTGAAAATGGGGAAGATGAACACCGAGGCAAACATGCCGAAGCCCAGCACAAACGACAGCACCGCGCCCACGGCCAGGTTGCGGCTGCGGCCCAGCACCCGCAGGTCGACGATGGGCTGGCGGGCCGTGAGCTCGCGCCAGATGAAGCCGAGGATGCCGACGGCCGCCAGCACGGCAAACGTGTTGATGTAGGTGCTTTCGAACCAGTCTTCGCTTTCGCCCTGCTCCAGCACCAGCTGCAGCGAGCCCACGCCCAGTACCAGCAGGCCAATGCCGGCCCAGTCAATCTCGCGCAGGGGCCGCGGAACGGCGTTTTTGATGCGCTCGGGGTCGCGGATGAACAGGATGGTGAAGATGGCCGCCAAGATGCCCACCGGCACGTTCACGTAAAAAATCCAGGGCCAGCCCAGGTTGCTGTCCACGATGTAGCCGCCCAGCGTGGGGCCAATGGTGGGCCCAATGATGACGCCCATGCCGAACAGGGCCTGGCCGATGGGCAATTGCTTGGGCGGAAACGTATCAATCAGAATGGCCTGCGACGTGGCCATGAGCGCGCCGCCGCCAATGCCCTGAATGAAGCGAAACGCCACCAGCTCCCAGATGTTGGTGCTCTGGCCGCAGGCCATGGAGGCAATGGTGAAAATCACCACCGAGGCAAAGTAATAGTTGCGACGCCCGAACTGCTCGGCCAGGAAGCCGGTCATCGGAATCACAATCACGTTGGCGATGCCGTAGGAGGCAATCACCCAGGTCACTTCCTGCTGCGTGGCCGAGAGGTTGCCCATCATCTGGGTCAGGGCCACGTTCACGATGCTGGTGTCAATGAGCTCGAGCAAGCAGCAGAGGACCACCGTGATGACGATAATCCACTTGGTAAATCCGGTTTCCATTAACGAAATATTTTAGAAGTTAGAAGGCCGTCATGCTGAGCGCAGTCGAAGCATCTCTACCGCTTCGATGGTCCGGTATGAATCACTTCCTCGGTAGAGATGCTTCGACTGCGCTCAGCATGACGGCCACATGGCCCGCTGCCTGCTCAATTATTTCACCTGCACCACCGCATTCACGCTCATGCCGGCCCGCAAAGGGTGCTCGGGGTCCACTTTGTCGAGGGCGATGCGGACGGGGATGCGCTGGGTCACTTTCACGAAGTTGCCGCTGGCGTTGTCGGGGGGCAGCAGGGCAAAGCGGGCGCCGGTGGCCGCCGAGAGGCTCTCGATGTGGCCCTGAAACTCCTCGTTGGGGTAGGCGTCCACCTCAATCTTCACCGGCTGGCCCACTTTCATGTCTTCCAGCTGGGTTTCCTTGAAGTTGGCCACCACCCAGGTGCGGGCGCTGCCCACAATGCCGAAGAGCTGTTGGCCGGGCTGCACCACCTGGCCGGGCTGCACGTTTTTCTTGCTCACAATGCCGTCTTCGGGCGCCGTGATGGTGGTGTAGCTCAGTTGCAAACGGGCGTTGTCGAGGTCGGCCTGGCGCTGTTTCACCACGGCCTGGGCCACGGCAATCTGCTGCTGGGCGGCGGCCACCTGCTGGCGGGCCACACTCACTTGGTCGGTGGCGGTGGCGCGCTGGGCGGCGGTGGCTTTCAGGTTGGCCTGCACGGCGTCGTACTCACTCTGCGGGATGATGTCTTGCTGGCGCAGGAAGGTGCTGCGCTTGAGGTCTTTCTGCAGGCGCTCTTGGTTGGCCTGGCTCACGCCGATGCCGGTTTGGGCGCTACGCACGTTGGCGCTGGCCGTGGCCACGCCGGCGCGGGCGGCGGCCACCTGGGCTTGGGCGGCGGCGAGGGCGGCCTCGGCGGCGTTCACGCGCTGCTGGTAGTCGGCGGGGTCGAGGGTCACGAGGACGTCGCCTTTTTTCACGGGCTGGTTGTCGTCCACTTTCACGCTCAGCACGGGGCCGCCCACGCGGGGCAGCACGGGGTACACGTCGCCTTCCACCTGGGCGTCGTCGGTGCTTTCGTGGGCTTTGGCAAACTGGTAGCGCGTCCAGCCATAAAAGCCCCCGGCCAGCAGGATGACGGCCAGAATGAGGAATACAAGCGGGTTGCGTTTCTTGGGGGCCTCCAGCGGCTCGGCTTCGGTTGAGGCCGCGTTGGGGTAGGGCGCGGGGGCGTTTTGTACGTTGGGGGAAACTTCGGTCTGGGCCATCTTAGTAGGTATTCAGGTGTCGATTTTGAAAAGAAGGGAAGGCAGAAACGCGTGGCGGCGGAGGGTCAGTTCGCTGGTTCGCTGGTTTCTGGTTGGAGGGGAGCACGCACCAGGAGCGTGGCGCACCGGGCAGTGCGCAATACAATTTCGGCGGTGGTGCCCATCAGGAAGCGGGTAAGCCCCGTTTGGCCGTGTGCGCCGATAACAATCAAGTCGGCTTGCTGGCGGCTGGCTTCGGCCACGATTTCGGAGGCCGCTTCGCCGCGCACCATGCCGGTGTGCACGTGGGCCACGCCGGCCTGCTCGGCGGCGGTGCGCAGGGCCTGCATCCGGTCTTTGCAGGGCGCAAACACGGTGTCGTCGGGCCGCTGGCCGGTGGGGTCCTCCTGCGGCTCGCACACGTGCAGCAGCCGCAGTTGGGCCCCGGTGGCCACGGCCAGCGCGGCCGCGTACGCCACCAGCCCAGCCGACGCGGCCGAGAAATCGAGCGGACAAAGGATGGTGGAGAGGTTCATTTTTAGTGGTTAATGATTAGCGGTTAATGATTGATTACTAGGATTAGAACACGGGGCCATAATGGCCCTTACAGATTGGTCATTAATCACTAACCGTTAATCATTAACCACTAATGAAAGCTTATTGCCAAATCTGCTCGCCGGTGGCGCGGCGCAGCTGGTACTGGCCCAGCGTGTAGTTGTACATGGCCTGGGCGCGGGCCAGGCGGGCCTGGGACAGTTGGGTTTCGGCGTCGAGCACGTCGAGGTTCTGGCCCACGCCGTAGCGGTAGCGGCCCTGGGCCCGCGTGAGGGCGTCGGAAGCCTGTGCCACTTGCTGCTCGGCGTTGGCCAGGCGGGCCTGGCTGAACTCCATGTTGTTCACGGCCTGGCGCACGTCGGCCCGAATCTGCTCCTGCGTGTCCTGGGTGCGGGCCAGGGCGGCGCGGCTGTTGGCCGCGGCTTCCACGCGCTGCTTCTTGTTGCGGCCGCCGTCGTAAATGGGCACCGACAGCTGCACCACGCCCACCGTGTTGAACCGAATGCGGTTGATGTCGGGCAGGATGTAGCCGTTTTTGCCGCCCACCTGCGCGCCCACGCCCAAGCTGGGCAGGTCGCTTTTCTCAATAAGCTTGGCTTGCAGCTCGGCCGTCTTTTCGGCGTCGCGCGCCAGCTTCACTTCGGGGCGGTTTTCGGTGGCTTTGGCCAGCTCGGTGGCCATGTCCACGGTTTGGGGCTCATACGTCAGGCGGCCTTTCACCGGAATGTCGGCCTGCGCGGGCTTGTGCAGCAGGCGCGCCAACTGCACCTGCTGGTTGCGGAGCTGGTTTTCCAGGTCGAGCTTGGTGTTTTGGGCCTGCGTGATGCGCACGTCGGTGGTCGTCACGTCGAAACGGGTGCTCACGCCGCCCTGCACGCGCTTTTCCATCTCGTTGCGGTGGGCCTGCAGCGAGGCAATCTGCTGGTTTTGCACCCGAATGCTCTCGCGCATGAACAGGATGTTGTAGTACACCTGCGCCGCGTTGAACGCCAGGTCGCGCCGGGCCACCGTGATGTTGTCCTGCGCCGTTTGCACCTGCGACTCGGCCACTTTCACGGTCGCTGCGTTCTTGCCAAAGTCAAGCAGCAGGTACTGCGCCGTGAGGTGAAAATCGTAGTTGTTATTAGGCGCAAACTGCAGCGTTTCGCCGTTGAAGGGCAGTTTCACCACCGGGTCGATGCGGGTGTAAGTGGCCGTCCCCGTAATCTGGGGCAAGAAGCCCGACTGCGTCTGCGACAAACGGCTGGTGGCCGCGTTCGACAGTTCCGTGAGGTTGGTGATGCCGGGGTTGGCGTCGAGCACGGCCTGCACGGTGGCGCCCAAGGTCAGGGAGTCGCTGGCCAGGCCAATGGGCTGGGCGGCGGCGGGCACCCCCGGCTGGTTCTGGGCCTGAGCCGAACCAGCAGTGCCCAGCAGGCCCAGCGTGAGGAGAAAGGCTGCCGGAGTGAGAGAACGAAAAGACATAAGCGAATGCGAGTTGAATCTACATGTGCTTACCTAATGCTGTGCCAAGGGTTTCAATAAAATTCAATTTGTTCTATATTTTGAGGGCAAAAAATAGATAATGAGCGTTTTAAGTGGACGGTTTACCGTGATGGAGTGGATGGGCTTCCCAAAACACACTTCTTAAATATCAGGAATTACCCCCTTTTTACTCCTGTTATTTCAGGAAAAATATGGCGAATGCTACAACAACTGGCCCGCTGGCGCGTCTATGCATTTACTGAGCATCGCCAGTGGCCAGTTGCTCCTACGTTAGCTTTCACGCCCGCTCCATGCCCGACCAAGACGAAACCCTGCTGCTGCACCTCAACGAGGCCATCGCCACCATGCGCGACAAGGACTCGCTGTTTAAAGTGGTGACCACCAAGCTGCGGCTCATCTTTCCGTTCGACCTCATCGGCATCAACGTGTTCGATGCGGACCTGAAGATGAAGCGGCTGTTTTTGCGCGACTACTACGGCGTGGACGAAGCACCGCCGCCGCAGCCCGGCATGGACCAGTTCACGCCCATTGCCGGCTCGCCGCTCGAAAAGCTGGTGGCCGACCCGCGCGTGCAACAGTTCACGCCCGCCGAGTACCTGGCCAATTACCCCAATTACGCCCCGTTCAACAAGTTTCAAAAACTGGGCATCAGCCACCTCACGGCGGTGCCGCTGCACATCAGCGGCCGCCTCACCGGCATGATGACCCTGGCCTCGCGCCGCACGCCCCACCTCACGCCGGCCGACGTGAAGCTGCTGGAAAAAATCGGCTCGCTCATCGCCGTGGCCGTGGCCAACACGCTGGCTTTTGAGGAAGTGGCGCGCCGCGAGCAGGAGCGCACCCTGCAGCTCAACATCACCAACGCGCTGCTCAGCATCAAGCAGCGCGAGCCGCTGTTTCGGGCGGTGGCCGAGGCGCTGAGCCAGGTGGTGCGGTTCGACTATTTCGGCATTCGGGTGCAGCGGGCAGGGCGCGAGGAGCCGTTTGAAGGCTTTGCCGAATTTGCGCGCACCGGCGAAGGCCCCGACGCCCAGCTGCAGGCCCTCGACCCCAACCGGCAGTACGGCCTCAACCAGCTCGATACGTCCACCATGTATCACCAGCTCAACAGCCTGCTGCAAACGCCCGGGCTGTACGCGGCCGATGATTTCCGGGCGCAGGCCCAGCGCTTCCCGCTGCTGCGCCGGGTGTATGAGGAATACGGCACGCGGGCCATGCTCATCGTACCCATCTGGCAGCGGGCCGATGGCGTGGCCGTGCTCATTCTGGCCTCGCCCAACCCGGACGCCTTTCGGCCCGAAGACCTCGCCACCGTGCTGGCGCTGGCCCCCCAGATTGCGCTGGCCCTCGACAACCTGTTCGCCTTCGAGCAAATAGAGGAGCTGAAGGCCCGCGTCGAGCAGGAGCGCACTTATCTGGTCGATGAAATCAATACCTCGGCCCGTTTCGGGGCCGACTCGGGGGCCTTCGTGGGCAACGGGCCGGCCCTGCAGCTGGTGCAGCGCCGCATTGGCCTGGTGGCCCCCACCGACACCACGGTGCTGATATCGGGCGAAACCGGCACCGGCAAGGAACTGGTGGCCCGCGAGCTGCACAACGCCTCGCCCCGCCACGGCCGCGCCCTCATCAAGCTCAACTGCGCCGCCCTGCCCGCTCAGCTCATCGAGAGCGAGCTGTTTGGGCACGAGAAGGGAGCCTTCACCGGGGCGGTGGAGCGGCGCATCGGCAAGTTCGAGCTGGCCAACGGCGGCTCCATTTTCCTGGATGAAATCGGCGAGCTGCCCCTCGACCTGCAGGCCAAGCTGCTGCGAGTGCTGCAGGAGCGGGAGTTTGAGCGGCTGGGCGGCACCAAGGTGCTGCACTCCGACGCCCGCGTGATAGCCGCCACCAACCGCGTGCTGGCCGATGAAGTGGCCGCCGGCCGCTTCCGGGCCGATTTATACTACCGCCTCAACGTCTTTCCCATCGAGCTGGCGCCCCTGCGCGAGCGCCGTGAAGACATCGAGCCGCTGATGCGCCACTTCATTCAGCGCCTGAGCAAGCGCCTGGGCAAGCCCGTGCGGCAGGTCCGCCCCGCCGATTTGGCCGCTCTGCAGGCCTATTCCTGGCCCGGCAACATCCGCGAGCTGGAGCACGTGCTGGAGCAGGCCATCATCGTGAGCCAGGGGCCGTTTCTGGAGTTTGCGGGCTTTGCGGCGGCGCCCGTGGTGCTGGGGGCCGCGCCGGCTGGGTCCGGCTTTGCTCCCCTCAAGACGCTGAAGGAGCAGGAGCGCGACCACATTCTGGCCGCGCTGCAGCGCACCGGCGGGCGCGTGAGCGGCGCCAACGGGGCCGCGCTGCTGCTGGACATCAACCCCAAAACACTGGAAGCGCGCATGAAGAAGCTGGGCATCCGGCGCACGGTGGGGGTGGAGGCGTAGCCCGGCAGTGGAAAAAGAGTGGGTTTTAGGGCGTAAGTTTCGCTGTCCTAACGTCGTTTTTACATGAGCCAAAGACAACTTATGCGGCTGGGCGTCGCTCTGGCCGCGGTCCTGTGCGGGTGTTCGCAGCCGCCCGAAGAGGCGGAGGTGCGCAGCAGCTCCGGAGGCCACCGGGTCGAGGTGCCCGGCATGCGCATCGAGCGAAACGGCGATGCGTCGGCCGTGGTGACGAGCGACGACACCGAGTTGACCATTATTGGGAATAAGTCGGTGCAAACGCGTGCCTGCTCGGGTCAGGACGTGCAGCTGCAGGGCGACGACAACCAGGCCACTCTCACCGGCACTTGCCAGGGCCTCGCCCTCGTGGGCAACCGCAACCGCGTCACGCTGGAAAACGTGGCCACCATTGAGGTGACCGGCAACGACAACACCGTGCACTGGCGGGGCACCAAGCCCGAAATCACCACCATCGGCAAAGGCAACACGGTGGCAAAAGCCGAATAAGCCAGGGCCTAGTCCTATTTCCACGCCTTCAGCAGGCGGCGCACCAGAATGATTTCGCCGGTGTGGTAGGCATTGTGGTCGGCAATGAGCATGGCCTCGCGCAGAATGGTTTGGCCGGTGCCGTGGGGCAGGGGCGCCAGCAGGTTGGTGCCCGGCGCGTGCAGCAGGTGCAGAAAGCGCTGCCGGTCCTGCCGAATGCCATCCAGGGTTTCCTGCCACTGCTCCTCGTCGGCGGTGGCATCGGGGGCGGGCCAGTAGCCTTCGGGCCATTGGGGCGACTTGTGCTCGG
This sequence comes from Hymenobacter armeniacus, assembly GCF_014699055.1. GTDB lineage: Bacteria > Bacteroidota > Bacteroidia > Cytophagales > Hymenobacteraceae > Hymenobacter > Hymenobacter armeniacus. Next base: position 117,229 of record NZ_JACXAC010000005.1, on the reverse strand, counting down.
GTTCGAGGCAAAACTCCACAATGTCCCACTGCGCAATGCGCACGTGCTCGACCAGCTGCCAGATGGTGTAGGGCACCTCCGGCACGTGCTGATTCCAGACTTTCGGCGTCAGGTCGGCGCAGGCTTCCTCGAAGGTGGCGTGGGCGTTGCCCTTGGTGAGCAGGCTGGTCAGCTCGGCCACGAGGCCCTTTTGGTTGGGCCGGTCCATCGGGGGGATGCTATTGGGAATCATAAGGCGGTGCCAATCAAGAGGCAGTGTTCGTGCGGGGCAGGGCACGATGCACGGCCGGCTTTTGTAGCCGTCGGGAATTTAGGGCGCCGGTCGAGTACAAGGCCGCTCCCATCAGCACGGGCTGAAAAAACAGCCGGGCCAGCCGCTTGGCATCGGTATCGAGCCCGAAGGCGGAAATGCGCTCGGTGTATTGGTGCACGTTGCCGGGGAAAACCGCCGCGTAGAAGGCCGCCAGCCCAATGCCCATGCGCCGCCGGTCGTTGCCCTTCAGCAACAGCAGCGCCAGCCCCAGCCCAATTTCCACCACACCGGAGGCCAGCACGGTGGTGTCCTTGTCGCCGGGCACAAAGTCGGGCACCTGCGCCTGGAACTCGCGCCGGGCAAAGGTGAGGTGGCCGGTGCCGGCTACAATCATAAAGCTGCCCAACAGGCCGCGGGCCACGTTTTGCAGGGTGGAGGTGTGAGCTTGCTGGGGCATGGTAAGTAGAGGCGTAGGTGAATGCTGCCTATACGGCGGCATGCCTGCAAAAGGAGGAGGCGAAGGACCATTTCATCGCCGCATTCAAAGAAGAACAGCATTCTGCTACATTCTGGGTGCCATTGGCACCAAAAGCAAGCTTGGGCAGCTGGGCCGTAGAGCAACCTTATGGCAACTGGTTCTGTCACCGTTTTGCCAACATTCTACTTTCAGAATCTTATGAAACGAACATTCATTATTGGCATGGCTCTCCTTGGGGCTGTGCTAGCCGCCTGTTCAAAAAAAGAACCTGCACCGGCTTTAAAAACAGCGTCATTAGACGACACCACTTGGCGCATGACGGACTACACCATCGATTTTGGTCCGCTGAACGGAACCGTCACCGGGACGAATAATTTTTTCAGGACGTTTTCCAACAGCCCCACCACGCCCTGCCTGGGGCTCAATACCTTCACTTTCACCTCGGCGGGCAAAGTTGTGTGGCAGCAGGAACCCCGCGCCTGTTCGGTCAGAAGCAACTTTGTGAATTCCGACTGGGGCACGTGGAGCATAAACGGCGCACAAACCGAGCTCACCGTCAACAGCCCTTGGGGAGGAGCCGGCCGAAGCGTGATGCCTGTGATGGAAGCCGTGCCAGGGGCTTACGAATGCCTGCTTACCAACACTACCCTTACTCTCAAGGCCAGGTACATCTACGGGCGAAATCAGGATTCCCTGAGAGTCGACAAGGCCGTCTTCACCCGGCAATAGTTCGTGTTGCTCTAAAAAGGGAAGGCCCTGCGCAATGCTTATGGGCATTGTGCAGGGCCTTTTTCTGGGGCGAAGGCTATCTGGTTAGTGCGCCTGCAGCCAGTTGCTTCCGGTGCCCACTTCCACTTCCAGCGGCACGCCGTGGGGCAGGAGCAGGGCCGTGGTCATCAGCTCCTTGATTTTGGGCGTGATGTATTCTACTTCCGATTTTACGGCGTCGAACACCAATTCGTCGTGCACCTGCAGAATCATGCGCGTTTGGAGCTTCTCCTCGCGCAGCCAGTGGTAAATGTTAATCATGGCCATCTTGATGATGTCGGCGGCCGTGCCCTGGATGGGGGCGTTGATGGCGTTGCGCTCGGTGTAGCCGCGCAGCGTGGCGTTGCGCGAGTTGATGTCGCGCAGGTAGCGGCGGCGCTTGAGCAGCGTTTCGGCGTATTCCAGCTCGCGGGCGCGGTTGATGCTCTCGTCCATGAACTGCTTTACCGACGGAAACTCTTGGAAGTAGGTCTCGATGATGTCGGTGGCTTCCTTGCGGCTGATGCCGATGCGCTGGGCCAGCCCGAAGGCCGAGATGCCGTAGATGATGCCAAAATTGACGGTTTTGGCCTTGCGGCGCATTTCGCCGTCCACTTGGTCGAGCGGCACTTTAAACACCTTGCTGGCCGTGCTGGTGTGCACGTCCTGGCCCAGGCGGAAGGCTTCAATCATGGTTTTGTCGCCCGAGAAGTCGGCCATGATGCGCAGCTCCACCTGCGAATAGTCGGCCGCGAGCAGCACGTGGTTGTCGTCGCGCGGCACGAAGGCTTTGCGGATTTCGCGGCCCTTTTCCGTGCGGATGGGGATGTTCTGCAGGTTGGGGTTGGTGCTGCTAAGGCGGCCGGTGGCCGTTACGGCCTGGTTGAAGTTGGTGTGCACGCGGCCGTCGTCCTTGTTCACCAGCTGGGGCAGGGCCTCCACGTAGGTGCTGCGCAGCTTGGTGAGCTGGCGGTGCTCCAAAATGAGGGCGGCAATGGGGTTTTCGGCCGCCATCTGGCTCAGGATTTCCTCGCCGGTGGCGTACTGGCCGGTTTTGGTTTTCTTGATTTTGCCGCCGCCCAGGCCCATTTTGTCAAACAGCACCTCGCCCAGCTGCTTGGGCGAGCCGATGTTGAACGGCCCGCCGGCCTCGGCAAAAATCTGCCCTTCCAACTCCGTGATGTACCCTTGCAGCTCGGCCGAGTACTCGTTCATGGCGTTCGAGTCGATGCGCACGCCCTCGTACTCGATGCTGCTGAGCACCGGCACCAGCGGGTTTTCCACGTCGTTGAGCAAGCCCAGCAGCCCCAGGTCCTTGAGCATGGGCTCGAACACGTGCTTGAGCTGCAGGGTCACGTCGGCGTCTTCGCAGGCGTAGTCCTTCACCTGGGCGGGCGGCACGTCGGCCATGGTAATCTGCTTCTTGCCCTTGGGGCCGATGAGCTCGATGATGCTCACCGGCGTGTAGTGCAGGTAGGTTTCGGCCAGCACGTCCATGTTGTGGCGCATGTCGGGCTCGATGAGGTAGTGGGCCAGCATGGTGTCGAACAGCGGCCCGCTCACTTCCACGCCGTAGTGCCGCAGAATGGTGAGGTCGTACTTGATGTTCTGACCGATTTTCAGGATGTGCTCGGCCTCAAAAAACGGGCAGAATTCTTCCACAATGGCCTGCACCGCCGCCTGGTCCTCGGTGGGCACGGGCACGTAGTAGGCCTCGCCCGGCAGCCAGCAGAAACTCAGGCCCACCAGCCGCGCCGTCATGATATCCAGCCCGGTGGTTTCGGTGTCGAAGCTTACTTCGCTTTGCTGCAACAGGAAGCCCAGCAGCGACTTACGCAGTTCGGGCGTGTCAATCAGGTGGTACTGGTAGGGCACGTCTTCCAGGCGCTTGCGGGGGCCGCTGGGGGCACCGTAGCCGCCGGTTTCGCCCTCCTCGGCGCCAATGGCCACGGCTTCGTCGCCGGGGTTGCCGAAGAGGGAAGCCTGGCCGGCGGCCACGCGCGGCTGGCGCACGGGCTTGGAGCCGGGCGCGGCCACGCGGGCCGGCGTGCGCTCGGGGCCGCCGCCCAGGATGCGGGCCGCCAACTGGCGGAATTCCAACTCATCAAACAGCTCGCGCAGGGTGGCTTCGTCGGGCGCATCCAGCACCAGCTTCTCGGGCTCGAAGTCGAGCGGCACGTTGACGTGGATGGTGGCCAGCTCCTTGCTCATCAGGCCCTGCTCGGCGAAGTTGCGCACGTTTTCCTGCTGCTTGCCCTTGAGCTGGTCGGAGTTGGCAATCAGGTTCTCCACCGAGCCAAACTGCTTAATCAACGCCTTGGCCGTTTTCTCGCCGATGCCCGGAATGCCGGGAATGTTGTCGGAGGCGTCGCCCTGCAGGCCCAGAATGTCAATCACCTGCTCCACGCGCTCAATCTCGAAGCGGGCCAGCACGTGCGGCACGTCCAGGATTTCGGCCGCGTTGCCCATGAAGGCGGGGCGGTAGATTTTGATGTGGTCCGTTACCAGCTGGCAGTAGTCCTTGTCGGGCGTCATCATAAACACCTCAAAGCCTTCCTTTTCGGCCTTCTGGGCCAGCGTGCCAATCACGTCATCGGCCTCAAAGCCATCCATTTGCAGAATGGGGATGTGGAAGCCCTGAATGATTTTCTTGATGTACGGAATGGCAATGCCGATGTCCTCCGGCATGGCCTGGCGCTGGGCCTTGTACTCGGCAAACTGGTCGTGGCGAAACGTCTTCTTGGCCGCATCAAAGCACACGCCGATGTGCGTGGGCTTTTCCTTTTGCAGCACCTCCACCAGCGTGTTGGTGAAGCCGAGCACGGCGCCGGTGTTCATGCCTTTGGAGTTGATGCGCGGGTTTTTGCTGAACGCGAAGTGCGAGCGGTAAATCAGGGCAAAGGCGTCGAGCAGGAAAAGCTTTTTGGCGGGAGCGGCGGGTTGGTCTGGCATAGGACGAAGGTACGGGCAGCGCACAAAGAAGGGTGCCGGGCGGGGCGGTTTGGCCCGTCGTTCGCGGCGTGGGCCAGGGTGGGCACGGGCGGCCGGGCGGTAGGCAGCCCGTTAGGGAGCTACGCCTGTCACATTCGGGTCATTAGTTGGGCGCACACCGGGCCATGCACCGGCGTTAAAAAGGCTAAAAACACAGTTGTTAAAAAAAAAAAGTCCATAATAAGTCAATAATAACGCGATTTGTTTATAGTCTAAAAAACAGGTGTTACGTCCTTGCGGATGCCCGGCCGGGCGCCCAGCTTTGTGGCGTTGCCACTACCGCCTTCCGCAACCCTGCCGGGCTCTACCTTGCCGCCTGCACCATTCCTTTTCCATGTTTATGCGTTCTTTCCCCTGCCGCTACGCGGCCCTGCTGGGCCTGGCCCTGCCTTTCGCTTCCCTGGCCCAAACCGCCCCGGCGCCGGCGCCGGCCGACACGGCCCGCTACTACCGCCACCACCTGGGCCTGACGGCCAGCCCCGTGCTCGACGGCTTTTTTCGCAACAACCGCAGCCTGCCCCTGGGCCTGCTCTACAAGCGCCAGGTAAAGCCCGCGCAAGCCCTGCGTGCCAGGGCGGAGTTTATATATGATTTTTTCGAACAGGTGAAACCTCTTGCCGTCAAGGGACAAGGCAGCGGAGACGCATACCGACAAACAATGTACCGTATGGAGGCCGCTTTAGGCAAAGAATACGCCGTAATCTCTAACAAACGGTTTGCAGGGTATGTAGGGTTAGAAGCAGGCGGATTCTATGGTACTAGCAAGCGGGATTTTGAGCAATACACTCAAGGCTATCAGGCCATTGACAGGAATGGCCAGCCCTATTTTACCATTGCAGTAAACCGAGGAAATTCTTCGTTCAACGATATAGGCCTTTTTGTGCAGCCACTGGCCGGGGTTCGCTACCAATTTCTCCGTCGCCTGTACGCCGAAGCGGAAGCAACCTTACCTATCCGCTGGACTCGGACTCAATTCCAATTGCAATCCCGTGTGTCGGATTTTGATACGGGAACGTTGCCGTTTGGCTCCGATATGGGTGAAGACACTTATTACCGTTTCACTGCCACTTTTCGTCCAATCAGCACGGTGCACTTAGTATTGCTTTTTTGATTCTTTTTCACTTTTCCTAATCCTCAAGAAACAGTTCTACCGCTTGCGCCTAGCTTTAGGCTTACTCTTGCTGCTGGCGTCCAAGCTGGCTCACGCCCAGACTGAGGGCACCCTAGCCGCTTACCAAACCATTGTGTGCCCTGGGGAGCGCACCACCATCTCCGTATCGGTTAACAGCAACGTTACCGTCGCCGGGGCCGTTGCTGTCACCAACGGGTCCGCCACCTTTCCGGTAGAAAGTGGGAGCGTTATCAGTTGTGACGTGACGTGGCAGGATAAAGCTGAACAAGGAACGCTCGTTTTTAAACTTAAAAAAGAAGTTAGCAGCAATACTTTCACTTATCCGGATTCCCCGCCCGCCACCGTGAACATCAAGTCAGTGCGGGACCAGACGCCGGGGCTGATAAACGGGGTGTCAAGTTTGAACGTGCCCCTGTGCCCCGGTGGCCAGCCTATCACCTTCACCATCGCCCAAGAGTACTTCAAAGCAGTGCCCTCCTTGGCCATCACCGATTACGTGTGGCAGGTGCCTGCCGGCTGGCAAGTGGTCAACCCGCAAACCAGCGCCGCCTTTCCGGGAGCCTACCTCAGCGGGCGCAGCATTAGCGCAATTCCCCCAGCGGGCACGGCCGGTGGCCTCGTGCAGGCCTACCAATACAGCAAAGCCTGCAACGAAAACAGCTTTTTCAATAACGCGCCGGGCACGCTCGTGAGTTTTCCGCGCCAATTGGTCATCTTCCGGCCCCAGCCCGCCGTTACTGGCGTCACGCCTTCGCGAAACCCACTCACCTGCGGCGACCAGCGCCCGTTCACGCTAACCGCAGCAGTCAATCAGCCAGGAGTCGACTTTTTCACTTGGACGCTGCCCCAAGGCTGGGCTTTTGCACCCGGCGCTGCCACCAATACGGCCACGATAACCGTGGTGCCCACGGGCACGGGCCCGATTGGGGGAGGCTCTAATTTCTCCGGCTCAGTTACGGCGCGATACACCTGCGCTTCCTTAACGACGCAGCCGTACACTTATTCCGTCAGTTACAGCAACCAGGTGGCTCAGCCCGCCCTCACCGTGCCCACGGCCACCGGCAACCCGCCGCTGTTCTGCTACGGCGACTCGTTCACGGCCTCGGCCGATGGGCCGGGCGGCGCGCAGTTCACCTGGAGTGGCCCGGCGGGCGTGAGCTTCACGCCGCAGGTGAGCGGGCCCGGCCAGCCCGTGACGGTGCAGCTGCCCGGCAGCAATTACGGCTACGGCGACATCACCGTGAGCGTGACGGCCGGCAACGCCACCTTCAACTGCCAGGCCAGCGTGCCCGCCAGCCAGAAAATCGTGCTGCACCGGGCCGTGCTCGATTACGCCACCAACCCCGTGCGGCTGCAAGTGGGCTCCGACACCGGCTACAACAACGGCGCCCCGCCCTCCGACTACCCCGGGCCGCCCTCCTACCTGCCGGTGCAGTGCAACACGCCCACCTACCTGCGCCTCTACGGCCAGCTGCTGGATTACTATGGCTTTCCCATCAGCAACTTCCGCTGGAACGTGGACGGCCGCGAGCCCGCCAACTCGGCCAATCAGTTCACGGTGCTCACGCCCATCGGCACCAGCCAAGGCAGCCAAGTGTGCCTGATTATCACGAACCGCTGCGGCGCCGACGAGTACTACTGCTGGCAGATTCCCATCTACGGCGACTGCAGCGGCGGGGGCGGCCCCATCGACCCCGAACCCTGCGTGGAGTGCGGCCGCCAGGCGCCCACCGCCGCCTACCCCAACCCGGCCGATACGGACCTGACCGTGCCGGTGCCCGCCGGCGCCCACGGCGCGGTGCGCCTGCTCAACGCCCAGGGCCGGGCCGTGCGCCAGGCGCCCGCCCGCGGCGGCCGCGTGGTGCTCGACGTGCGCGCCCTGCCCAACGGCCTCTACTACCTGGAAGTGCCTTCGGCCGGCGGGGCGCCGGCCCGCCAGCAGGTGCAGATACAGCACTAAGGCCGGTTCGGTATGAGAAGACCCGCTCTCGGGCAAGCAAAAGCCCTGGCTGCCAAGCCAGGGCTTTTGCTTGTGGGGCTGTTGCGCCGAGCCGGGGGCCCGCCTACAGCGCCGGCTTCACTTCCAGCACGGCGGTGGTGGTGCCCGCGCGGCCGCTGCTGCTCAGGCCCTGTAGTACCACGAGGTAGCGCCCGGTTTGGTCGCCGGTGTAGAACTCCACGGTCTGGGCCCCGGCCCCGGTCAGGGCGAGGTTGGGGTTCCAGTAGAGGAGGTTGCGCAGGTCGGGCAGGCGGCTGGCTTTCTCGGCCGCGGTTTCGTAGCGCGGGGCGTAGAACTCGCGCTGGCGCTGCACGCCCTCGTACTGCTGCACCAGAGCGCGGGCGTCGGGCTGGTATCCTTCCAGGTCGCCTTTGTAGGTGGTCAGGCTCATCAAGCCGTTGTAGATGGCCGCGCCGTGCAGGTAGCGGCTGTCAATCACCTCCAGCTTCTGCACCTTGAGCGGGTTGATGGCCATGACTTTGTTCATGTCGAACACCGGCACGCCGTCGAGCAGCACCATGGGGTTCTTTTCCAACAGCACCTTGTTGGCCCGGTCGGTCACCAGCAGGTGGAAGCCGTCTTTGCGGATGCGCACCACCACGCCCGGCACGTATTCGCGCAGCACTTCCTCCATCACCTTGAAACGAGTGTATTTGTCGAGGTAGTACGTCTCATTGGGTTGGCCAAAAAACGATAGGCTGTCCACGTGCTCCGGAGCGTAGCGGCTGTGGAATTTGTCCGAAAACGCATGCTGAACCTGGGCCTGCAAATAGCGCTTCTCGTAATCTCGCTGAAACCGGGTGTTCAGGCCAACCGAAGCCGAAGATGCTTTGATGTAGCGTCCCGCAAACGGGTCAAGCACCGTGAGTTGGCAGGTCGTGTCCTGCGTCACATCTGTTTGCAGGATGAGCTCGTGCGGCCCGGTGAGGTGCTTCGCCTCAAATTTGACTTGGCCGTTGGCGTCGCTTATGGCCGTGCTCAGCCGCGTAATGCGGTCCGGTGATGATAGAGATGATAGATAGGTGAGCGTGCCCACGCGCGGCTTGCAGGTGCCGGCCTACCACAGTTGCGCTCGCACCACCAAGCCGTTGGGTTCGGGCATAAACTCCCACCCATGGCTTAGGAGCAGGGGCCAGTACGTCTTCCCAGCGGAAGCGGCTCCAGCCCTGCGTCAGCATCAGGTTGTCTGCGGTGGCGGCAGCTTCCGGGCCCGTGGCCGTGAAATAATAGTCAGGGTTTTCCACCGCGCCTTGCAGGTCGGCTGTGAGCCAGAGGTAGCGGTCGATGGAAGTGGCTTGGGTCGAGGTCAGTGAATCAAGTCGGTACACGGCCAGCGAGAGATTGGCGGGCACGGGCCCATTCTGGTCGGCCGCGGCTAGTTGCAGGCTCACTTTGTCGCGGGTGACGTACTCGGTTTTATCGGGCCGCACGGTCAGGCCAAGGGCGTGCGCGGGCTGCTGGAAGTAAAGTCGCTCGCACACGGGCTGCTGTGCCGCGTTGAACAGGGTAAGGTGCGAAACACCTTCCAGAAGATGTGATTTGTTGACCACAAACGTAGCCCGGCCGTTGATGAGCTGGGCTGGAATGGCCACCGCCACCTTTTGGCGCGAATGGCCCAGCAGAAACACCATTTCCGGCTGACTGGTGGTGGCCGCTACGGTCACGGTTAGTCGGCCGGGGGTGCTGTCTTCTAAGCGCAACACGTAGCCTTGGGCAAACGCAGCCGACAGCTTACGGCTGATGCGCTGACCTTGGCCTAACGTGACCACCGCCGAGTATGGGCCTTGCCCAGCCTCGGGGGTAAACGAGAAGGTGCCCATGCCCAGCCGTGCGGTTTGAAACGTGGCCACCACCGCCCCCCGGGCGCTGAACACCTGGCCCCTGGCCGCGGTGCCGCGGCCGGACGTATCCGTGACTTTCACGGCGACTTTGCTAGCCAGTCCGTTCACAAGGTTGCCGCCCTCGGGGAAAAACTGCGCCCCAAAAGATGCCGAGTCCGCAGGGTGCGCGCCGGAAGCCACCGCAGGATTTATCACCGCGATAGTGCTGTGAAAGAAAGACTCCGGGCCAAAATTCTTCATCCAGCTGGTGTAAGCCCGCACCGTGTAGGTGCCGGCTCCCAGCGCAGCCGGCAGCACAAACGAGCCCTGCCCCGTGGCGTGCCGTAACGCCACTTTGCCTTGCAGCACCGGCTGATTTTGGGCATCAAGTATTTCCACATAGGCCACGCTGCTCAGCGTGAGGGGCCGGGTGTAAGTACCGTCCACGGCGTACACCTTAAACCACAAGGTTTCACCGCTTAAATACACAGGTCGGTCGAGGTGCAGAAAGAGCTTCTCGTGCGGTGTGCGCTGCTCGTAACGCGTCAGCCTGCCGGCCGGGCTCAGGGTATCGGCGGGGACTTGGGCTGCTACGGGGCTGGCCAGGGCTATGGTCAGGCTTAACAAGCTGCCAAAGCCTATGGGAAAGGAAGAAGCCACCGGATTTGTGCTACGCATGAAATTCGCTGCTGAGAATTAAGGCTTGGTAGCTGAGCCCCGCGTGCGGCAGTCGACGCAGTCGCGCGATTTGACCGTGTACCCCACCAGGCCGCCCCCATTGGCATCGTACACGGGCCCAATGGGCAGCTGCTGCTGGGTAGCGAAGGCATCTTTCAGCAGCACAGCAGCATTGCCCCGTGGCGCCCGCGGGCCACTGATGAACATGGTGTCGGGCGGCACACAAGCTTCGTAGCCGTTGAGTACGCGCACTGCGGCGGGCAGCTCGGCGCGGGTGATGAAAATGCGTATTTCGGATATTGAATGGGCCCCGATAAATCCCAACACCATTTCCTCGGGGTCGCTCAGGCAGTGCACGTTGCCCGTCACCTGGCTGGGCTGCGGGTCGAACAGGCTGCCGATGCTCTCGGTGTTTTTGCGCAGTAGCTCCCAGTAGTCGTACTCGACTTTGGAGAGGGCGTGTTGCTGCACCAGCATGCTGTAGCGGCTGAAAAATCGTTCGGAGCCGGCCGGGTGCTGGCGCAGGCGGTAGTCGGCCACCACGTCCTGCGTCAGGCCGGTGGTTTTGGCTATCTGCACTGCGTTGGAGTGCTGGTTGCCCCAACAAATGCGCGGGTAGCGCACCACAATGGGCTGAACACCATTGTTGGCGTATTCAATTCCGGGGTTGTATGGAGGATAAATTTCCCAGGCTTCGTCGGTTTCCCAGCGATAGTAAAGGGTATTGCCGGTGGCGTCGTGGGTATCGACGTAAAGATTGAGAAACGAGTTCTCAACGCGCCAATTTACGGCGTCGATGGCCGGCGTGATTTTTATCAGAGAGTAGTCGGAAACGTACTCTTTTCCCGACCGGGTATTGAGGTGCAGCCGAAATTTCCGGGTCACACTTAGGTTCAGGTTGTCAGAGATATAGACGCCCTTCCCCGTGCTTTCGCTTAGCACAAAACGGGCGCCCCGGTCGTCTTCGATGTACACCGTGGCCTGCGTTTCGGCGGGCGGGTCGGTTTTGGCCGCGATGGCGTAGGTTCGCGACAGCCGGATGGTGGTCACGCCTTGACTATTGATAGATAAAACCATCCACCACCAGCAGCGACTCCGGCGACGAGATAACGTCGGGTGTGAACGGGTCGGTGCAGCCGGTGAGCAGCGCCGTAAGGGCCCAGAGCAAAGCCCGGCGGGCGGAAAGGCACTCATTTAGAATTTGAAATTGTAGGTTATCGTCGGAATGGGCTGGCCAAAAATGGAGAGCTGGTAGCCCTTGGTTTGGCCGCCCACCGACTTGAAATAGACCGAATACGGGTTGCGGCGGCCTGTGAGGTTGTACACGCCCACCGTCCAGGAGCTGTGCGCCAGCTTCTTCACTTTGTGGTTGCCTTCGATGTTGACGACCAGGTCGATGCGGAAGTAATCGGGCACGCGGTAGGCGTTGCGGTCGGAGTAAAACACATGGAGTGAGTTGCCGAGGTAGTACTTTGAAAGCGGCAGCGTGATGGGCCGGCCCGTACTGTAGTTGAAGTTGAGCGAAGTGCTGAATCGCCGGCTGAAGCGGTAGTTGCCTACCAGGGTCACGTCGTGGGGCTTATCGAAGTTGCTGGGGTAGTAACGGCCGCCGTTTATCATCTCGGCCGTGGTGGCAGCATTTACCTGCACCAGCGAGCGGGAATAGGTGTAACTCACCCAACCGTTGAGCTTGCCGGTGAGCTTCTTCACGAAAACTTCCACGCCGTAAGCCTTGCCCTCGGCGTTGATGACGTCGGTTTCGATGTGGTGATTGAGCACCAGCGTGGCACCGCTCTTGTAGTCCACAAAGTCCCGCAGGGAGCGGTAGTATGTTTCCACCGATGCCTCGATGGTGTTCGATTTGAAGTTGCGGTAGTAGCCCACCGAGTACTGGTCGCCCACTTGGGGGCGCAGGGTGGCGTCGCTCAACTTCCAAACGTCTGTCGGTGACACCGACGCCGTGTTGGTGAGCTGGTGAATGTATTGGCGCGTGCGGGTGTAGCTGGCTTTCACGCTTGACTTCTCATTGAGCGAGTAGCGCGCCAATAGGCGGTATTCGGGCCCGTGGTAGGTGGCCAGTACCTTGTTGGCGCCGTAGCGCACCGTGTCGGTGATAGTGGCTTCAGCGCGGGGCTCGCCGGGCACGTAGCGGTACACCTCGCGCGGACCCAGCGCCTGAAAGAACGAATAACGTAGCCCGGCCGACACGGAAAAACGCGAGCTAATGTCGAACCGGTCCGACACGTACAAAGCGCTTTCCAAGGCCCGCTCCGGGTCCAGTACGTTGGGCCGTACTACCGACGCCTCGCCCAATGGCAGGAAGCTACCAGGTTGAATGTTGTACAGCAGCGAGCTGCTGCCAAAGTCCACGGTGTGGCGCGCGTTGGGGTAGTAGCTGAAATCGGCCCGCAGGCCGGTCTGGTTAATGGCATACTTCAACTCCGACGCCGACACGCTGTTTTTGGTGCTGCGCACGTCGTAGTCGTAGTGGCTATAGGTGCCCGTGAGCACGCCGTAGAGCTGGTTGGTAAAGTTGTGCCGCCACTTCACCGTGGCTGTTCGGTTGGAGTAGTGATATGCCGTGTCGCTGGCCAGCCGGAACCGGTCGGAACTGTAATACCCCGTCACATATAAGGAACTTTTCTCGTTAAATTCATGGCTCACGTGCCCGGTGATGTCATGAAAGGCCGCCGCGCTCTGCGCAAAATTCCGGTCCGACAGCGTTTGCAACAGCCAGTCGGAATAGCTGGCGCGCCCGCTCACCACAAACGAGCTTTTGTCTTTCACAAAGGGCCCTTCCAGCGTGATGCGGCTGGTGAGGGTCCCGATGCCGCCCGAACCCGAAAACTTTTTCTTGTTGCCTTCGCGGGTCGAAATGTCAAGCACCGACGACAGGCGTCCGCCGTACTTGGCCGGGATAGTGCTTTTGTACAGCTCCACACCCTGCAAAATGTCGGGGTTGAAGGCGGAAAAAAATCCGAACAGGTGCGAGGGGTTATAGATGGTGGCGTCATTGAACAGAATCAGGTTTTGGTCCGTGGCGCCGCCGCGCACGTTCAGGCCGGTGCTGCCTTCGCCCACGGTTTTCACGCCGGGCAGCGTCATCACCACACGCAGAATGTCGGTCTCGCCAAACGCGGTGGGCACTTGGCGCATGGTCTTGATGTCGAGCTTTTCGAGACCCATTTGCATGCCCGACACGTTCTTGTCTTGTTCGGCTTCAATCACGACTTCTTTCAACGTCACGATGTCTTCCTCCACTTCCACTTCCAGCTTGCCGTCGCCGCGCAGCACCACCTGACGCTTCGTGTTTTTAATGCCCACGCCCCGAATGTTAAGGTTGTAGCGGCCAGGCGGTAGCGTGAGCGAAAACGAGCCGAACTGGTCGGTGCTGGCTCCCACGTTCGGCGATTCGGAATAAATGGATGCCCCAATCACGGGCTCGCCGGTTTTTTGCGCCCGGATGTGGCCAGCTAGCGTGGCCCGCCCCATGGCGGCGCCCGCCGCTCCAATGACGTATACTTTGTATTCGGAAGCGCTCACGTAGCGCGAGCGGGCCGCCGGCTCGGTGTTCGTTTCGTCCGCCTGTACTACCGTGCTGCTGGCCGCTTTGGGCGCGTAAAAGTCAGGCGCCAACCCCGGGTTAATAACCGGTCCCGACGACACGAAAACCCGGTTTTCGTCGTCGACCACAAAGTGAAAGGAAGTGTTTTGCAAGGCCTGTTGGAGCACGGCCCGGGTCGATTGCTCGCGCACCCGCAGCGTTACAAGCAGACTGTCCACGGCCTTCGGGTCGAAGTAAAGCCGTTAACTACTTTGCGCTTCCAACTGGCGTGCGAATTCCTCAAAGGGCACATGCGCAAGATCGCCGGTAACGGTTTTTTTGGGCTGCTGCGCATAGCCTGAAATCCCCAGTAGTAGGTTAAGAACCGTTACAAAAAGCGCCGTGAAGAAAGGCTTCATAGAGGAAAGGAATGGCAAGCCGAAAGGAGGAAAAGCATTGCTATTGCGGCAGGCCCTTGTAGTAGTCGGTCAGCCGCCGCAGCGAGGTTTCGAACTGGGCTCTTTTGAACCCCAACTTCTGGTCCCGAAGGTATTGCTGCACTTCCTTGTTTTTGTCGGCTAGCACCTTGAGCGCCGCGCGCTTGCTCTTCACAAGAAAGAAAACGCCACCCTTTTTAAGGAATAGTCGTTCGGCTGGTAAAAACTTTACGGTAATTTGCCGTTGGGCAATGTTCTCCTGTTTGCGCTTGGCCCGGCGAGCCAGCAGTTGCGTGCGGCCCTCGTTCAGCACCTCGTAGTAACCAGTCCGAATGTTCTCACCCTTTACGCTGTCGGCCACGTAGCGCACAAAGTAGTGGCCGCCGATGGTGAAATGTTCAACTTTTTCGTTCAGCAGGCGCAGTTGCAGCGGGCTGGCGGGCAGACGTAGCACTACTTGGTCGAGCACCACGTCGTAAGTCAGCTGTTGATTGGCAAAATATTGCCCGTTGTATTGCACCCCGCCGGGCTTGGCCTCGGGCGTAAGGAAAAACTGATGCCTGATGCTTTCGTAGTACCGCTTGGCATAATCTACGTATTCGGAACCACTGAAGAGTTCAGGGTGCCCCACAAAGGATACCGCGTATTGACGCTGCACCGTCGCCACCGACTGGTTCACAGTCGCATCAACGGGGGCCTGCCCGGCCGCCGTCAGCCGAATCAACGCCAAAAGCGCAACCGCGCTACTAAAAACTCTCATTGCTTCAGCAAGATAAAGAGGGCAACGTACTAATTTCATAAACTAATTTACACCAGCGACAAAAAGCAGAGAGAAATGTATAAAACGCTTTTTTCATATAAGGGAGACAAATAATAATGCTAAGGGCGATGCCCAAAGTAACGGGCAGATGCTAAAAAAGCGACTTCCGAGCGAAGCGTTGGTGCCAACGGAAACGGCCCTCGCCGCGCAGGCCGCCGGCCCGTACACACCGTTCATGCGCTACGTTTCCCTCGACCTCGAAACTTCCGGTTCCAACCCCCAGCGCCACCAGGTGCTGGAGCTGGCCGCCGTCATCGAAGACAGCCGCCGGCCGCTGCCCCTGGCCGAGCTGCCCGCGTTTCGGCGGGTGGTGCGCCACCCCGAATACGTGGGCACCGCCGGCGCCCTCGCCCTCAACGCCCGCCTGCTGCAGGAGCTGGCCCGCAAGGAGCCCAACCCCGAGCTTTGCCAGCCCGACGAACTGCTGCCCCAGCTGCGCGAGTTTTTGCTGGCCCACGGCTTTCGGCCCGATGCCCACCGCTGCGTCACGGTGACCATGGCCGGCAAAAACATCGGCGTGTTCGACCTGGGCTTTCTCAAGATGCTGCCCGGCTACGGCCAGCTCGTGCGTGCCGACCCCGCCATGCTCGACCCTGCCGTGTTTTACCTCAACTGGCACAAAGACAGCCGCCTGCCCAGCATGAGCATCTGCAAAGCCCGCGCCCGCTTCCCCGACCGGGAAGTGGCCCACGAGGCCCTGGCCGACGCCCTCGACGTGGTGCGGCTGCTGCGGCCGTTCTACGCACTGCCCGCGTACCAGCAAGTGCCCCGCGCCGAAGACGAAGCGGATGCCTAAATGCGCTGCAGGCCCTTGTAAAAGGCTTCCTGGTACGACTTGCCGATGGGCACGAAGTGGCCGCCGCGCAGGTTGGCCGTGTTGTCTTCGATGGACTCAATCTGCTGCGTGTTCAGCAAATAGCTCCGGTGCACCCGAATGAAATTGGGGAAGGAGCTAAGCCGCGTTTCTAAGGCCTTAAGCGTGGTGTACACAATGTACTTGTGCTTGGCCGTCACGATGTTGACGTAGTCCGACAGCGCCTCCACGTACAGCACCTCGTCGAAGTTGATGCGCACCATGCGGCTGTTCACCTTCACAAACAGGTCGGTGTTGGAAGGGGCCTCGGGCGCGGCGGCGGGGGCCGCCGGGCCGCTGCGCCGGGCCTGCACCCGCTGCACGGCCTGCGTGAAGCGGGCAAACTCAAAGGGCTTCACCAGGTAGTCGGTCACGCGCAGTTCGAAGGCATCGACGGCGAAGTCCTGACGGGCCGTGGTGATGATGACTTCGGGCGGGTCGGTGAGCACCCGCAGCAGCTCGAGGCCGCTGAGGTGGGGCATCTCGATGTCGAGAAAGAGCACATCGACCTTGCCGCCTTCGCGGAAAAACGTGAGCCCGGCAATGCCATCGGCGAGTGAAGCGACAAGCTTAAGGTCGGGCGTAAGCTCGACGTAGTGTTCCAGAGTCAGACGGTTAATCTCGTCGTCATCGATGATGGCGCATGTTAACATAGGCGGGAAAAGGGAGAGGGTAGCGGGCAAAAGCGAAGCGTCCGAAGCATGGACATTCGCCGATATAAAGTAACCACTCGCAGAGGGAAAGCCGACGGTCGCCCATCGGTTAAAACGCCACGAAAGGGCCAATCATAGCTTTGATGACTGCAAATAACACAGAATGAGCCCGCTGGTTAGCATGCTCCTGCTGCCTTTTTACCGAATGATGCTACTGACCCACCGTGCGCTGCCGACTTTGTTGCTGATTGCAAGTGCATTAACTGTCCAGGCCGCCCGGCGCCCCAAACCGCTAACCATGGCCCAATGCGAGGCCCGCAACGAAACCGCCGCGCCCGGCCTGGCGCCCCAAGCCCGCGAAACCAGCCGCATCACCGCTTTCCTGGCCGACACCCTGGCGCTGAGCCCTACCCAGCGGCACGCCTTGGCACTGTGCACCCAAACCCAGCGCGAGGCCCTGCTGCTGGCCCTCACCTGCGACGACGTGGCCCGGACCCGGCAGGAGTACCACCAGGCCCTGCGCCTCCTGCTCGACGCCCAGCAGCTGCAGGCCTACGTGGCCCTGTGCCAACAACTGGCCGGCACCCCGCTGGCGCTCGACGGCACCGAACTGGCCCGGCGGTAGCCGCAGGCTAGTGGGCGGCCATTTCCTGCGCCACCAGCGCTTGCACTTCGGGCCGGTCAAAATCGGCTTCGGCCTGGATGTGCGGCATCAGCCGGGCCATGATGGCGTCCTGGCGCTGGCCGGCGGCCCAAGCCTCGGCGTAGGGCGTGTGCGAAAACGTGACCTGCGAGTAGAGCGGCGTCCAGCGGCCGGGGAACTGGGCCGAGATTTTGGCCTCAATCTTCTTCTGCAGCAGAAAGCGCGGGTCGGCCACCCGGTCGCGCATTTCCACGAAGTTGTACACGGCCAGGTCGGCCATGGCGTCGGTGTTGGGCTTGCGCTGCTGCTGAAATTCGGCAAAAATGGTGGGCCAGGCGGCATCGCCGTGCTGGTCGAGCAACTCGTTGAGCACGCTGCAATCCTCGAAACCGGCGTTCATGCCCTGGCCATAAAACGGCACAATGGCGTGTGAGGCGTCGCCGAGCAGCAGCACGTCGTCGTCGTACTTCCACGGAAAGCAGCGGATGGTGACCAACGACCCCGTGGGGTGCGTGAAAAACTCCTCGGTCAGGTTCGGCATCAGGGGCACGGCGTCGGGGAACACGCGGCCGAAAAAGGCCGTCACGTCGGCCGGGGTTTGCAGCGCCGCAAAGCTTTCGGCCCCTTCGTAAGGGAAAAACAGCGTGCCGTTGAACGAGCCGTTGAGGTTGGGCAGCGCAATCATGAGGTACTGCCCGCGCGGCCAGATGTGCAGGGCGTTTTTATCCAATTGCCACGTGCCACCGGGGCCGGCTTCGATGGTTAGCTCCTTGTAGCCGTACTCCAGATAGTCCTGCGAGTAGTCGTAGCGGTCGGTTTTCTGCAGGGCCCCGCGCACGGCCGAAAACGCGCCGTCGGTGCCAAAAAGCCGGGTGTACTTCTCGGTGTGCTCCTGCTGCGTGGCCGTGTCGAGCAGGTGCAGCTCCTGCTTTTTGAGGTCGATGCCCAGGCACTGCTGGCCAAATTGCAAGCGCACGGCGGGCTGGGCCTCGGCCAGGTCGAGCAGGCGGCGGTTGAGGTGGCCGCGGTTGACGGAATAGATGGCCTGGCCATCTTGGCCGTAGGGCTGTCGGGTGAGGTGGCCCTGCACGTCGTGCATCACGCGCCCGGTCATCGGAATGCCCACCTGCCGGATGTCGTCGGCCACGCCCACGCCTTCCAGCGCGCGCCAGCCGCGGTCGGAAAGGGCTAGGTTGATGGAGCGTCCTTCCTGAAAGCCGGCCCGGCGAGGGTCGGCCCGGCGCTCAAACACCTGCACGGGATGGCCCCGGCGGGCCAAGTACAACGACAGCAACGAGCCCACCAGGCCGGCTCCCATCACGGTGAGCGGCTCCGAATGCGGCAATACGGGGGAATCAGCGGCCATAAAAAACAGGGAAGAGAGAGTGAGAATGCCCAGGCGGGCGGGTGGGCAGCGAAGCTACTACCCGCGCGGGGCTTCGCTCCGCAAGTGCGAAATATCCACCGGTAAGCTTGTTGCACTCATCGGGCATTTTATATGACTGGTCGTAAAATTTACGCAAGAGGCAACCCCAGCCAGACCTTTGACGAAGTATAACAAAAACACCATTGGCTATGACTGCTCTGCGTTTCCGTTACAAAGGTTCTCGGTATTTGCGTTGGCGCCTTCGGGCCACTCGCCGCTCCACGGCTTTGACGTGGCCTTTTTCGGCTAGCGCCCTCGGGCGTCGCGCCAGCGGGGCAGCGTGGCGTCGCCGGGCCATGCCGGAGTTGCCCGTGGCCGCCCAAGCGTCGCTGCGCGTAGGCCGCTACCTGGTGGGCGAAGCCGGGGACCCGCAGCTACAGGGCCATCCCAATATCCGCTACTAACTCGATTGCTATCTGCTGATTTTTTTGGTGAAACAAACGAATGCTACACAATACTTTTCCACGCCGTTCGGCCGCAGCCAAAGCCGCCGATACACCGCTCACCGATTTACCGGCCGTCCCCGATGCTACTCCGGAGGCTGCACCAACGGAAGCATCCCCAACCGGCACGCTGCCCACTTTTCGGGTGGGCGAATACGAAGTCGGCCATGGCACTTGCGAGGAGCTGTGCGGGCATCCCGATATTCTATACTAATACATTATTTACCACCCACCCACCGGAACGTGAGGTTGAGGCGCGGGCCCAGTGGCTGGGTGGTTTTGGGCAGCGCGTGCTGCCAGTGCTGCTGCGTGGAGCCGCGCATGAGCAGCAGGCTGCCGGAGCCCAAATCGAGCGACAAAGAGGGGAGAACCAATCCCGGCCGCGGCCGCAGCCGAAACCGGCGCGTGGCACCCAGGCTGAGCGAGGCGATGACGGGTTTGGGGCCCAGCTCGGGCTCGTCGTCGGCGTGCCAGCCCATGCTGTCGCGGCCGTCGCGGTACAGGTTCAGCAGTACGCTGTTGAAGGGGGCGGCGCAGGCGGCCGCCACCCGCTGGCGCAGGGCCAGCAGGGCGGGCGTCCAGGGGCGGGGTTCCCAGGCCAAGCCAGAATACGTGTAGCGGGCTTCCGGGTCGCCGTACCAGGCGGTGAGGCGCGGCTGCGGAAACTCCTGCCCAAACAGCCGGATGCTGCGCTGCTCCCAGGCCACCTCGGCGGTGAGTTGGGCCAGGAGCGCATCGGCTTCGGCAGCCGGCAGAAAAGCCGGGTCAAAAAGCAGGTCGGCTTGGGGCAGGGTAAGCGGAAACAGGGGCATGGCAAAAGAACTAACGCGGCGGCCAGCGCCAGGAGCTACTTCTGCATCATGCGCTCCAGTTTCTGGCGCTCGGCTTTGGGCAGGTAGGGAATCACCTTCAGCACCCCCCAGGCAAAGAGAAAGTAGATGAGCACGGGCACCAGTATGCTGCGGCTGCGGTAGCTGATGGCGCCCACGTAGCGCGGCCACACCCACAGCCCATACAGCAGCGCCGCCGGCACGTTGAACAACAACCCGCCCAGTATGGGGCTGATGCCCAACGACATCATCAGCGGGCCCAGCAGCAGACTGCCCACGTAGAGGTAGGCCACCACAAACAGGGCCAGCCCCAGGGCCGCCCCCTTCTTGCCCAGCCGAACCAAGTTCATGCACATGAGCACGCCGCCCATTATCATGGTGAAAAGCAGCGAAAACAGCACAATGGATATCGGCGAGTACAGCGCCGGGCCAGCCGCGGCTTCTGCCGCATCGGGGGGAGTGGTAGCGCGGCGTTCGGCCTCGGCGGCGGCTTCGGCCCGGCGCTGCTCGGCCGCGGCCAGTTCCAGGCCGGGGCGCAGCTCGGCTTCTTCGGGGGCGGGCTGGCCGCGGCGGCGCAGCTCGTCGAGCGCGGCGAGCACGGCGGCCTCGCGGTACTGGACATGGCCGGTCACGTATTCGCGCAGGGCCGCATCGGTTTTGAGCAGCATCTTGGCGGCGTAATCTTCCATTTTCAATGGGTGAATGGGTGAATGAGCGAAGGGAGGAATGAGTGGCGAGGAGGGAAGACGAGCGAATGATTCACTCATTCGCTCATTCACCCATTCACCCATTGCCGCAGGGCGGCCCCCACCCGGTCTACGTCCTCAAACGAATTATAGAGCGGCACGGGTGCCAGGCGAATGACATTGGGCTCGCGCCAGTCGGCGATGATGCCCTGGCTGGCGAGGTAATCGAACAGCTCGCGTCCGCGCCGGTGCACCAGCACCGAAAGCTGACAGCCGCGCTGCGCCGGGTCGGCTGGGGTAATGATTTCCAGCGCGGAAGCCGGCAGGTTGAGGCCGCGAATCAGCCATTCGAGGCGGGCCGTGAGCTGCTCGCTCTTGCGGCGCAGGGCGGGCATGCCCCCGGCGCGGTCCACGAGGTCGAGGCTGGCGCGGTGAATGGCCATGGGGAAAATCTGGGCGTTGGAGAGCTGCCAGCCGGCCGCACCGGCCATGGGCCGGAAGCCCTTTTTCATCTGAAACCGGTCGGAAGGGTCGTGGCCCCACCAGCCGGCCAAGCGCACGAGGTCGGGGCGCTGGGCAAACCGCTCGTGCACAAACACGCCCGAGGTGCCGCCGGGGCCCGAGTTTAGGTATTTGTAAGTGCACCAGCAGGCAAAGTCCACGTCCCAGTCGTGCAGGCGCAGGTCGAGGTTGCCGGCGGCGTGGGCCAGGTCGAAGCCCACGTAGGCGCCCACGGCGTGGCCGGCGCGCGTGATGGCGGCCATGTCGAAGGCCTGCCCGGTGTAGTAGTTCACGCCGCCGATGAGGACGGTAGCCAGCGAGTCGCCCAGTTCGGCGATGGTGGCTTCGATGTCCTCGGTGCGCAGGGTGTGCTCGCCGGGGCGCGGCACCAGCTCCACAATGGCGTCGGCGGGGTCGAGGCCGTGCAGACGCGCCTGGCTCTCGATGGCGTACTGGTCGGAGGGGAAGGCGCCGCCTTCCATCAGAATCTTGTAGCGCGTGGCCGTGGGGCGGTAAAACGTCACCAGCAGCAGGTGCAGGTTCACGGTGAGGTTGTTCATCACCACCACCTCAATGGGCCGGGCGCCCACCAGCCGGGCCGAGGCGTCGGTGAGGGTTTCGTGGTAGTGCATCCAGGGCGACACGCCGTGGAAATGGCCTTCCACGCCTAGTCGCTCCCAGGCGTCGAACTCCTGCTCTACGGCGGCGCGGGCGGCTTTGGGCTGCAGGCCCAGCGAGTTGCCGCAGAAGTAGGCGCAGGGCCGGCCGTCGGGCCCGGGCGGGATGTGGAACTCCTGACGGAAGGATGCCAGCGGGTCGGCAGCGTCGAGTTCGGCGGCAGGGCTTATTGTCTCAGTCATATCAACATAATTTCAAGCAGGTGTGCACTCAGCATGCTTCTTCTGGTGAGAAACAAAATGAGCGAGGATAAGCACTACCAAAGCACGGAAGGCGCGGGCTGCGGCCCAAACACAGGCTTTGCTCCATGTTCAAGTTGCCGCTGGGCGTTGCTCGATACCCAGAAGCATGCTGCCAACGCCGTGACGTAGAGGCAAGCAGCCGCAATGCGCGTGGGCCGGCTAGTAGACCGCCACAAGTGTCTCGGCCGCAGACCAAACGCAAAAGCGGCACAAAGCAACAAATGCAGCGGCAGTAAAAAACGGCATTCCATGGCAACGGGCACCACCGCTGCGCACTGAATTAGCAAAGATAGAATCACCAGGTAGCCCGGCGCCGATGCGCGGCGCCACGCGAGCACCCAAATGACCATTCCGCCCAACAGCACCGTGTAGTTGAGCCAGGCCAACCCCCAGGTAGGCACATACACCGCCGGAATGTATGGGGTGGGATACTGCACATCAAGGCCGTTAAATAAATGCCGCAGCCACGAGCCCATCAGCGTGGTGGGGGCGGAAAGTATCAGCTGGCCATACGTGGCGTAGGACGCCAGGTCGGTGAGGCCGATGGAATTCCACAGCGCGCCCGTCTTCGTCCAAAAAAAACATTGTGGGCACAGGGTAGTCTGTGCCCACGTTGGTTTCGTATTTCTGATACCACAAACCCCATTTTAGCTGGGTAAGGTACAGGCTCGGGGTGCCCGGTTTAGTGGTAAGTACCAGCGGGCTCGCTACGCCGAAATGAGTGGTGTTGATAATTACTTGAGGCCACAGCACAATGGCCATTCCAAGTGCCAGCGCGGCGGTTTTACCCCATTGGCGCAGGAAAGTACGCCAGTACGAAGCATCGTGAGAAGCGGGCCAGAGGCACAAGATGAATACCACGGGTACAGCCGCCGCATACACAGGTCGAAAATTAACCGAAGCCGCTACTAACATGCCAGCCAGCACGCCGCTCCATACCGCGCGGCCCCGCACCACCGTCCATAGCCCGCCCGCCAGCGCCAGCAACGAAATGAAATCGGTGAGCGGATAATGAAAATAGCCGCGCCAAAAGGCAAACCCCAGCGCTCCAAACAGCAGGCGCCGGGCGAGCGATACTCGGCTGGCGTTGCTGTGCTTTCTGACGTCTTGCCACAACCCCGGCGCCACCACCCCGAACAAAATCGCGGCGGTGGCCGCGCCCAGGGTTCGTGTGATTTCCAGCGGCAATACAGAGGTGTGAATCAGCAACTGCCAGAGTGAGCCCAACAGCAGCGGAAACAAGTAACCCCGCAAAAAGCTATCGAAAGCGATGAATTGAAAATCACCGCTTTGCCAATACTTGCCAGATAAATCCCAGTATAGGCCCGCATCGTAATAAAACTGGGTCGGCTCCTGCCGGGCCAGGTACAGCGCGAAGAACAGAAACAGCAGCAGGGCAGCACTGGCCGCCGGACGATTGTTGCACCATCGCAACCCGCGCTTGCCGAGCGCCACGAGTCGGCCAACGGTTGGGGAGGGGGGCTTACTCATGCAGGGTAATCGACGAAAAAGGTGGGGAAATCGGTGCGAAGGACTTAGCGCCCAGCCCCAGCCAATCCAGGGCGTTCTGGCCCAGCATTTGGGCCTTGATGTCGTCCGAAAACGGCATGGATTTGATGAGCTGGCCCGGCTCCAGCTCGCCCAGCGGGAAGGGGTAGTCGGTGCCGAGCGTGATTTTGTCGGCGCCCAGCGTTTTCACCAGGTAGTCGAGCATCAGCGGGTCGTGCACCAGGGAGTCGACCCAGAACTTGCCCAGGTAGTTGCGCGGGTTGTGCGGGTTGTCGACGGCGCAGAGGTCGGGCCGTACCTGCCAGCCGTGCTCGATGCGCCCGATGGTGCTGGCAAACGAGCCCCCGCCGTGGGCCACCGCCACGCGCAGCCGCGGCAGCCGCTCCAGTACCCCGCCAAATATTAAAGAGCAGAGCGCCAGCGTGCTTTCGGCGGGCATGCCCACCAGCCAGGGCAGCCAGTACTTGGGCATTTTGCCTTGGGCCATCATGTCCCAGGGGTGCACAAACACGCAGGCACCCAGCTCTTCGGCGGCCGCAAATACATCAAAAAGCTCCGGCGCGTCGAGGTTCCAGTCGTTCACGTGCGAGCCGATTTGCACGCCGGCCAGCCCGATTTTCATGCAGCGCTCCAGCTCCCGGATGGCCAGCTTGGGCGCCTGCATCGGAATGGTGCCCAGGCCCACGAAGCGGGTGGGGTAGCGGCGCACCACGTCGGCAATGTGGTCGTTGAGCAGCTGGCTCAGGTCGAGGCAGTCGAGGGGCTGGGCCCAGTAGCTGAACATGACGGGCACGGTGCTCAGCACCTGCACCTGCACGCCAAACTGGTCGTACTCGCGCAGGCGCACGGCGGGGTCCCAGCAGTTGTCCTGCACCTCGCGGAAGAACTTGTCGTCCTGCATCATGCGGGCGCAGCAGGGCTTGTGGTGCTCCAGCCGGATGAAGCCGCCGTAGCCGTACCGTTCCTTGAGGTCGGGCCAGCGCTCGGGCAGAATGTGGGTGTGGATGTCGATGGAAAGCACGGCCGGAACTAGGCGGGGGTCACCGGCGCGGGTGCCTCCATGTAGGTGCCGCAGTTGGTGCAGGTGCGCTTGGCGTCGTCCTGCCAGAAGGCGTTCATGATGGGCGGCAGCTGGGCCACGATGTCGGTGATTTCGGCAAACTCCTCGTAGAGCTTGTGCCCGCAGTTTTCGCAGTACCACTGGAAGCCGTCGAGCTCGCCGCCTTCGCGGTAGCGCTCCAGCACCAGGCCCACGGTGCCGGCCGGCCGGCGCGGCGAGTGCGGCACGTTGGGCGGCAGCAGGAACATCTCGCCCGGGCCGATGGTGATGTCGACGGATTGGCCGTCTTCGATGATTTTGACGGTCATCGTGCCCTCAATCTGCCAGAACAGCTCCTCGCCGGCGTCTACGTGGTAGTCTTTGCGGGCGTTGGGGCCGCCCACCACCATCACAATGAAGTCCTTGTTGTTTTTGAACACCTGCTGGTTGCCCACCGGGGGCTTCAGCAAATGGCGGTGCTCGTCTATCCACTTTTGGAAGTTGAAGGGGCGGGTTATCATGGCGAGGAGGTGGGTGGTTGGAGGTGCTAAGCTACGGCCGCGACGGCGTTTGGCCCGTTGTTTTCGGGGCTTCGCACTGGGCTGGCGGCAGGCGCTACTTTTGCTGCTGGGGCCGGCCGGCCCGCACATTTCCTGGCGCCGAAAAGGGAGCCGCCCCGACACCATATGAACTACTGGCTGCGACTGAGCTTGCTGACGGCCTTCTACGGCGTCCTGTTTGCCGCGCTTACCTGGCCGCTGGCGGCGCACTTCACCTCGTCGTTTCTGGTGGTGCCGGGGCACGACACCTACATGTACCCCTGGAACACCTGGCACTTCCGCACGGCGGTGCAAACCGGGCAGCCGGTTTTTCATACCGACTGGCTGTTCTACCCGCTGGGCTCCTGGCTGATACTGCACACCTACACGCCCATCATCGGCCTGATTAGCGTGCTGGTGGGCAATGACATTCTGGCCCTCAACATCGGCCTGCTGCTGAGCTATTCGCTGTCGGCCGCCGGGGCCTACCTGCTGGCCCGGCGCTGGGTGCAAAGCCCGCTGCTGTGCCTGCTGGCGGGCTTCATCTTCGCCTATTCGCCCTACAAGCTGCAGCGCCTGCCCGAGCACTACAACCTGGTGCTCACGGCCACGGTGCCGTTCTACGTGCTGGCGTTTCTGGATGCGTTTCGGTTTCGGGAAAGGAAGTTTCTGCCCGAAGTGCGGAGCTGGAAGGCCGCAGCCGGCTGCGTAGCGCTGGGCCTGGTCACGCTGCTCAGCGACTACTACGTCCTGTTTGGGCTGCTGTATTTTTCGCTGGCTTACGCGGCGTGGTACTGGTTCGGGCTGGGCCGCATCCGGTGGCGGGAGTGGCGCACCTGGGCCTGGCTGGGCGGCATTCTGGTGCTGAGCCACGTCCTCATCCGGCTGCTGCGCCGCTGGGGCGTGGAGGACAACGGCGGCTTCTGGTGGGGCGGCGATTTGGTCGACTTTATCATGCCGCCGCCCACCAGCCGCTTCGTGTACTGGGGCTGGGCCGCGCGGCTCTACAACAACCCCAAGGTGTTTACCATGCCGGGCTCGCTTGAAAACACCTTGTTTCTGGGCTACGCGCTGCCGCTGCTGGCGCTGGGTTTGTGGGCCTTGCGCAAGGCCCACCGTCGGCCTGTTTCAGCCGTGGCGCAGGAAGAGCAGGGCCGGCCGCTGGCTTGGGTGCTACTGTTCTTCGTGATGCTCACGCTGCCCGCCACCCGCGTCTACGGCCACGACCGGCTGCATTTGCCCACCGCCTTCCTGCATTTTATTCCGTTTTTCAACAACATCCGTTGCCCCACCCGCTGGGTAATGATGGTGGGCCTGCTGCTGCCCATTCTCACCTTTAGCGCGCTGGAGGCGGCTTGGAAGCCGCGCCTGCACGCCACGTCGCGCACGGCGCTGAGCCTGCTACTCATCGGCCTGGTGCTGTTTGAGTACTGGCCCCGGCCCTACGAGCGCACTTCGCGCGCCGCTGTGCCGCGGGTGTTCCACGAGGTGGCCAAGCTGCCGGGCAACACCCTGATTCCGGTGCCGCTGGGCATTGCCAGCGGCTACCGCGAGGTGGGCCAGTTCCGTCGGGAGCACCTGTTTTACCAAACGGTGCACGAGAAAAAGGTGCCCATCGGCTTCATGGCGCGGGTGCCGGCCGAGGTGTTTGCCAGCCTGGAGCACGACCCCGTGCTCGGCGCCGTGCTCTTCCGCCAAACCAAGCCCGACACCATCGCGCCCGCCCCGCCCACGGCCCCGCAGGTGCAGGCCTTTCTGCGCCGGTACGACCCCGCTGCTTTTGTTATCAACCCGGAGTTTCGCGAGCAGCCGGCCCATCTGTTTCTGCGCCAGCTGCTGCGGCCCTACGGCTACCGCGAGCAACTCGTGGACGGCTACGTGCTGCTCACGCCGCCCGCGCGCTAGACTTTTTGCTGTTTTTTTTGAGCCCTATATGAACCTCTCTCTCGAAAACCGCCGCGCCCTGGTGGGCGGCAGCACCCAAGGCATCGGCCGCGCCGTGGCCCAGGCCCTGGCCGAAAACGGCTGCGCCATCACGCTGCTGGCCCGCAACGAAGCACGCCTGCGCGAGGTAGCCGCCGAGCTGCCCACGCCCGCCGGCCAAGCGCACAACTACCTCGTGGCCGATTTCGACGACCCCAGCCACGTGGCCGAGGTGGTGCAGGCCTACCTGGCGCAGCACCCCGCCGGCTTCCACATTCTGGTGAATAACACCGGCGGCCCCGCCGGCGGCCCGCTGCTCGACGCGCCGGTGGAGGCCTTGCGGGTGGCGTTCAACCAGCACGTTATCTGCAACCACTTGCTGGCCCAGGCCCTGGTGCCGGGCATGCGCGCGGCTGGTTTCGGGCGCATCATCAACGTCATCAGCACCTCGGTGAAAATTCCGCTGGCAGGGCTGGGCGTGAGCAACACCATCCGCGGGGCCGTGGCCAGCTGGGCCAAGACCCTGGCCAACGAGCTGGGCCCGCACGGCATCACCGTCAACAACGTGCTGCCCGGCGCCACGCTCACGCAGCGCCACCACTCGCTCATCGAGAAAAAAGTGGCCCAAACCGGCCAATCGGCCGACGCCATCGAAGCCGACATGCTGAAAACCATCCCGGCCCGCCGCTTCGGTCAGGCCGAAGAAGTGGCGGCGGCCGTGGCGTTTCTGGCCTCGCCCGCGGCAGCCTACATCAACGGCACCAGCGTGCCGGTGGACGGCGGCCGCACGGGCTCGCTGTAAGGCAAATACATTAATAAAAGACGTGTCATGCTGAGCGGAGCCGAAGCATCTCTACCGGGCAAGTAATCTATTTACTACTGCGGTAGAGATGCTTCGGCTCCGCTCAGCATGACCGTTTTTCATTGCGCAGTAAAAAGTACCTTTGTGGCTTCCCTGCCCGGCCCAGCTTTCTTCTTGTGGTAAAATTCGACACGCTTTCCATCGTCATTCCGGTTTACAACGAGGCGCGCACCATCCACCAGATTCTGGATTTGCTGCGCGAGCTGCGGCTGGTGAATAACATCGGCAAGGAAATCATCCTCGTCAACGACTGCTCCACCGACGCCTCGGCCGACACCATTCGGGCCTACGCCGCGCGCTACCCCGAAATGGGCCTGCGCCTACTCGAACACCCCGTGAACAAGGGCAAGGGCGCCGCGCTGCACACCGGCATCCGCGAGGCCACCGGCGACTACGTCATCATCCAGGACGCCGACCTCGAATACGACCCCGAAGAGTACAACCTGCTCATCAAGCCTGTGCTGAAAGGTTTTGCCGACGTCGTGTTCGGCTCGCGCTTCATGGGCGGCAACCCGCACCGGGTGCTGTTCTTCTGGCACAGCATCGGCAATTACTGGCTTACGCTGCTCTCCAACATGTGCACCGACCTGAACCTGACGGACATGGAAACGTGCTACAAGATGTTCCGGCGCGACATCGTGCAAAGCCTCAAACTCGAAGAAAACCGCTTCGGCTTCGAGCCCGAAGTCACCGCCAAAGTGGCCCGCGTGCAAGACGCCCGCATCTACGAAGTGGGCATTAGCTACTACGGCCGCACCTACGCCGAGGGCAAGAAAATCGGCTGGCGCGACGGCTTCCGGGCCATCTATTGCATTCTGAAGTACGGCTTGCTGGGCATGTAGCCGCAGCGCCTCACCAGCTGCTCTTTGGCTTCATCAACTCGGCCTGCACGTCGTCGATGTAGCAGCTCGAGCCGCTGTCGCTCAGCACGTACACTTTGATGATGTCGTCGGGCAGGGCGTCGGCGGGCAGGGGCACGTCGAAGTGGACCAGGTTCCAGGCACGGTTCACGCTGAGGTTGTTTTGCAGGCGCACGGCGTCCCAGGCAATGTTCTTTCCGTTGCGCTCCACAGTCATCACCAGCTTGTTGCCCCAGGCACCGTAGTCCGAAAACACCCGGCAGGAGGCGCGGATGTACTGGCCCGGCTGCAGGCCTTTGTCCATGAGTTTGAGGGTGAGGGCGGGGCCGTAGGCGTGGGCCGGGTCGGCGTGAAACGACTGGCGGCTGAAGTAGCCCTGGTCGGCCGAAATGCCGCTGGCGGCATCCACGGGCTGGTTGTCAAAGTCGAGCTTGCCCAGCAACTGCGGCGTGTAGTGCCGCTCCGATTCGGGCAAATGGCTCTTCACGTCCAGCAGCGCAAAATCCGACTGCGTGGGCATGGTTTTGTTGAACACCGCAAAGTAGTAGCGCCGGTTCATCTCCTCGGGGTGAATAATGGAGCGCATGTACTGCCAGTGCTGAAACAGGTTCAAATCGACCAGCAGCACGGCCGCCACCACGGCCGCCACGCGCAGGGCCGGCCGGCGCTCGGGCACCAGCAGCCAGGCCACCGCGGCAGCGTAGGGCAGGGCCAGCACGGCGTAGCTCTGCACCAGCGCGCGCTGCCCGATGCTGCCGCCGTACCACCAGATGTCCCAGGCCGACACCACCCACAGGTTCAGCACCGTGAAGGCCAGCACCGGCACGGCAATGGCTCGGTGCATGCGCCACAGTGCCGCCAGCCCCGCCAGCGGCAGCAGCAGCAGCGGCGAGTAAATCAGCCAGCCCTTGCGGAAGCTGAACAGCACCTCCCACAGGTGCGGCTTGAAAAAGCTGAAATGCTGGTCGCCGTAGCTATAAAACAGAAAATGGCCGGTGGCCCAGTGCCAGTACAGCGCCTGCGGCAGCACGCCCAGCACGCCGCCCAGCACCAGCAGCAGCACGTCCACCCACCGCTCTTTCAGCAGTTCCAGCTTGGCGCGCACGGCTGCCCAGGAGCCCACGTTCCACAGCAGTGGAATGACGGCCGCCACGGCCTCCGACGGCCGGATGAGTACCAGCAGGCCCAGCGTGAGGCCGATAAAAAATGCTCCCAGTCGCGTGGGCCGCTCGTGCCACCTGATGGTGAGCCAGAGCAGCAGCGCGTAGCCCGTAAAGAGGTAGTTGTGCGCCATGGCCGCGTCGAACACGGCGTACTGGAAGTAGTTGGAGCCCAGCACCAGCAGCACCAGCACCAAGGTGGTCACCACGTCGGAAAAGTAGCGCAGCAGCACGCGGCGCAGCAGCCCCATCCCCAGCAGCGCAAACAGCAGCCCGCCAAAGGCAATGGCCACCTGGTAGGGCGGCGAGAATCCGTCCTGCGGGTAGCCCAGCCAGCCCGCCGCCCAATGGCCCAGGAAGAAAAACGGCGTCCAGAACAGGGCCAGGCCGCAGGTGTACTTGGTCACAAGCTGGCCTTCGGGGCCGCCCGGCACCTGAAATGCCTGGTAGAACGAGCTGCTGGGCTGGTACTCGCGCATGATGTCCTGCGCAAAGGCCATGTGCCCCAGGTCGTGGTAAATGAAGTGCGCCGGCAGGTAGATGTAATACCCCATGGCATCCCAGGTCAGGATGGCCTGCACGTTGTGCGTGTCCCAGTACGGCGCCCAGAGCCGGGCTTGCACCATCAGCACAAACAGCAGCAGAATGGCCAGCAGCGAATAGGGATGGGCAATGCGGGATTTCATAAAGGGCGGCAACAGCAGAAAAAAAGAAGCCGTTAGGCAGCGGCCAGCTTGGTTGGGGAGGTATCCACCTGCTCCGGCACAGCGGCTTTTGACCGCTCTCCGGCGCCCGTCACCATCACCACAAAAAGCGAGATGAACAGGCCCAGCGAGGTCAGGTAAGGGTAAGGCGTCTGGATGAAAGCGTAGAAGGTGGCCAGGTATAGCTTCAGCGTGATGAGGGCCACGATGCGGTAATCGTAGCGGTGGCGCAGGCGGTAGTACAGCCACGCGCTCAAGGCCACCACGGCCGACGAAATCAGTACGTCGCCGAGCTGGGCTAGGGCAATGCGCGTCTTGAGCTCGGCGGGGCCGTAGGTATACCAGAAGGCCGAAAAGCCGAAGCCCGAAAACAGTTGCGGCGGCTTACCGTCGGGGCCGTCGGTGCGGCTCCACTCGCCCATGGTCGCAATTTTATATTCGGCAAAGGCGTGGGTAAAAATCGTCCAGTCCTTGCTCAGGTACGGCACCACGTAAATGCCCAGCACGCCCACGCCCACCAGCCCCGCCACCGCAATGGCGTGGCGCTTGCCGGCCTCGCGCCACAGCAGCCACAGGTAGAACGGCACCCAGAACACCACCGAATAGCGCGACAACAGGCAGGCCACCAGCGCCGCTGCTTGCAAAATGGCCGAGCGGCTCAGCACGCTGGCTGCCAGCACGCAGTAGAAAGCAATAATGGTGGGTTCTACGGTGTGGGCGTATAGCTCGGAATTGTGGGTGATGAGGCGGTGCAACACGTAGGCCGGCAGGGCCATCTTCAGCACAAAGAGCATCCACTGCTGCCGC
Organism: Hymenobacter armeniacus; assembly: GCF_014699055.1. Taxonomy (GTDB): domain Bacteria; phylum Bacteroidota; class Bacteroidia; order Cytophagales; family Hymenobacteraceae; genus Hymenobacter; species Hymenobacter armeniacus. The sequence continues at coordinate 85,972 of NZ_JACXAC010000005.1, read as the reverse complement.
TGCTGGGCCAGCACGGCCTGGTAGGCCCCAAAGCCCACCAGCACCAGCAGGCCCAGCGCCCACCAGCGGTAGTCGATGCCTAGGTACTGGGCCGGCACGTAGGGCAGCCACTGCATGGGCAGGTAGTTGGGAAAAATGGGGTAGGGCAGCGTGGTGGAATAGCGGTAGATGACCTCGCCGCTCAGAAAGCGCGTGGCATACACCTGTAGAATGGGAATGATGTCGGAAGCGCGCACATCCACTGGGTGCGAAGCAATGATTGGAGCCTGCGCGAAGAGCACCCACACGGCGCCTAGCAGCAGCCCGGCCCAGGCCAGCGGAAAGCGCCGGCTGGTTTGCTCTAGGTTGGGTGCCGCCACGGGCCGGTCGAGCCAGTAGAGCGCCGCAAACACGCACATTAATACCGACGCGGCGTAGAATAGCACCGGGTTTAGAAATGGGCCCACTGGGTGCACAAACCATTGCAACTCGGCCCAAAAGCTCAGGTACACGCCGGCCTGCCACAGCCACGCGCGCTGAAACGAGCCCGCAGGCACCAGAAAACGAGGAAAACGCATCAGCAGCTAGTTCTAATTAGGGCCCGCGCCACCGCCGGCCAGACAGCATTTATTCCAGGGCCTTCACCCGCAAGTCGTCGAGGTACACCGTTTCGGCGGCGCTGCCGTTGCGCCACATGAAAATGCGCAGGTGTGCATCGGCCGGAAGCCCAACAGGGAAGGCAAACTCCTGGCGCACTCGCGTCCATTTGCCCGTTTCCTTCACCTGCTCGGGCAGCGGCAAGCGGCCGGCGTAGCCCAGCTTGTTTTCCTCGCCGGGCAGGCGCACCTGCACTTCCAGCGAGGCCGCGGCCTGCGGGCTGGGCAAATACACCCACGCCTCCACGGCCACGCCCTTGAGGGTGTGCACGCTGGCTTCGCCCAGGGGCAGGTCGTAGGTGAGGCTGTATTCGCGCTGGGGGCCCACAAACACGGCGTACTGTCCGGAATGAGCATGGTCGCGGACCAGGCCTGTGTTGTCGGCGCCCCAGCCGCGCACGGCCTCAAAATCGTTTACCGTCACGTAGTCGCCCACCCAGTGGCCGGCGTCTGAGCCGGAGCAGGCGGCCGTAGTGCCCAGCAGGGCCGTTGCTGCCACCCGCCCCAGTAGGCGAAGCAGCACCAAAGGCAATGGAGAAATGGGGCGTGCGCCGGTGGGTAGTGGCGAGCAGAGCGAAGCGAGAATAAGTTTTTTCACAACCGAAAATGGGTGGAGCGCACGAGTTGCGAAGCAAAGCTACGGCATTCCGGGCAGCCGCTTGGCTCGTCGCAGGCCGCCTTATTCGGCTTTGCGCAGCCTTACGTCGTCGAGATAAGTGGGGGCGGTGCCCTGGTCGTTCCAGAGGTAAATCTTGATGTTGTTGGCGCCCGTGGCGCTGGTGGGTAAGTTGATGGGCAAGCGCACGGCCGTCCACTCGCCAAACTTGGGCACGTCCTGCTCCACAGGCAGGGCCGCGTAGAACACCTTGGTGTCGTCGGTGGGGCTGGCGTTCACCTGCACCACTAGCTTGGCGGTGCTGCCCGCGGCCACGCGCAGCACCTGGCCTTCCAGCACCAGGCGGGTGAGGGGCGTGGGGCTCAGGTCGCGGAGTTGGCGCGAGTAGGTATAACTGAAAGCTACCTCGGGCTTCACGCGCACGCTCCATTGGCCGCTGTGGGCTTTCTCGGTGGTGAGGGAGGCGGCATCGGCATTGCCCCAACCAATGCTCTGCTCAAAATCAGCCGTGGCCAGCACCGAGGCGTCGGTGCCGGAGCGCGCCGCCGAATTGGAATCGCTGCGGCATGCGGCTAGTAGGCTGAGAGCGGTGAGAAAAATGGAATTGCGCATGAAAAAAGTTGAGTAGTATCCGAGGGCAAAAGAGCGGCCGGCGGACCCGAGTGGGGAAAGTTATTCTTCGTGCGCCACCACTAAATCATCGAGGTACACCACGTCATCGCCGGTGGTTTTTCACAAGTGGATGCGCCGGCTGGTGGGTGATAGGCAACCGGCGAACATGCCACCCCGCCACTCAGCAGCAAAATGCCCGCTACCCAGCGGCAAATCAACTGCCGCCATAAGCTGCTAGTTGCCAACACTGATGGTGATATCATCAGCATACACATTTTCTTTGGTGCCCATGCCCCAGAGGTAGCACTTAAGTTGGTTGGTGGCCTGCACCGAGTCTGGAAGGGCGAACGTTTCCGTTACGAGTTGCCACTCCTTGAATTTCTTCACCGATGTGGGCAGCACAATAGTCTTGTAAAACACAGGGGTGCCGCGTTCGGCAGAGTGGTTAATGGCCACGACCAAGCTGCTGGAAGCCTGCTGATTGGGTAACCACACCCACGCCGAGACGGTGAGGTCTTTGATTTTGGCGTTGCTCATCTTGCCCATGTTTTGAATGTAGGTGTAGGCGTATTCGCCCTGCGGGCCCACCTTCACCGCGTGCGTGCCAGAGTGAGCTTGCTCGGTGGTGATGCTGGCATCGGCGTTGCCACCCCAGCCCAATACGCTTTCAAAATCGTTGCGCGTCACCAGCGTGCCTTTGGTCACGGTGTCGCCTTTCGAGGAGCAGGAAGCCAGTAGCCATGCGCCGCCGGCCAGTCCCAGTAAGAGGGAATAAAGATTTTTCATTCGTAAAACTTAGATGGGTGTCGAAGCGGCAAAACTAATAGATTCGCCGTTGCGGTTGGGCTCACGAACGGTCCAGTAGTTCGGAAGAATGTTCACTGCGTTTCTTGGGCAGGCTCATTCCGTGGGCGCATCCGCAAGAAAGAATTGGTGGCCAGCATTTGGCTGCCGGTAAGCAACGGAGACGGCCGGCCTCGGACTTTATCTTTGCTCGCATGAGTTCTATTTTACGCAAGCCGCATTGGCTGGGTATGGGTGGGGTGGCCCTGGCGGCTATGGTGCTGACCGCGGTGTTGTTCGGCCCGGTGTTGCTCAATCCCAATGACTTCTATTTCAATCCGGGCGGCGACATGCTGCAGAGCTACTACGTCACGGCGTTCTATGCCATGTTCGACGAGGGCGCCCGCTTCACGGGCATGAACTATCCCTACGGCGAACATTTCAACTACCCCAACCTACAGCCGTTAGTAGCGGCCACGATGGGCTTTTTGCAGCGGCACGGCGTGCCGGCTGCGCGCTACACGGTGGGCATTACCAACCTGCTGGCCTTGAGTTCCCTGGTCATCACGCCGGGAGTGCTGTACGCAGTGCTGCGGCGCACGCGCCTGCCGGTGCTATACGCCGGCCTATTGGCCCTGATTATCGGGTTTATGTCGCCTCAAGTGCTGCGCCTCGACGGACATCTTTCGCTCAGCTATGCGTGGTTTGTGCCGTGGCTGTGGTATTGCATCATCCGGATGCAGGAGGCGCCGAGTCGCTGGCGTTGGTATGCGGTGTTCATTGGCAGCATTCTGCTGATAGGGGCCGTGATGCCTTATTTCCTGGCGCTGGGCTGTGCGTTTTTGTTGGGACACGTGCTGGTGCTGGCATGGCAGCAGCCTGCCATGCGGCGGTGGCTGGGGCGCCTGGTGCTGGCAGCGGTGCTACCGCTATTGCTGTTTAGAGGCTACTTATGGGCCACCGACCACGTGACCGACCGGCCGCCCAACCCGTATGGCCTGCTTGTATTTGTGGCCACGCCCAGCACAGTGTTCATGCCCATTGTGGGGCCCTTTCACGACTGGTGGCAGGAGCAATGGCCCAGCGAGGGCGACAGCGTGGAAGGCTATGCTTACGTGGGCCTAGTGAGCACGCTCGCGTTGGCCGCGTCGTTGGTGCTGGGCACGGCCGTGGTGCTGGCTCGCCGGCAGTGGCGCCGCCTAGGGCGTCCAGCGGTGCCGCTACACTTGCGTACCGGGCTGTGGGCCGCTTCGCTGTTGCTAATATTCTCGTTTGGCGTGCCATTTAAGTGGCACGGTTTCGGCTGGCTGACCGAGCACGCCGGGCAGGTGAAGCAGTTTCGGTCGTTGGGGCGTTTCGCGTGGCCGTTTTACTACGTGGGCACCACCTACACGGCGTATTGCCTGTACCGGCTGTGGCGATACCTGCGGCTGCGGCGGCTGGGTGCGCTGGCTTTGATGGGAGTGACGCTACTGCTATTCTGGGGCGTTGAGGCTTGGCTGCAGGTAACCGAAGAGGCTGCAAAAGTAATGACCAGCACCGGCGCCAGCGCTTTTCTGGACCCCGCCACTAACCTCATTTCGCGTTTGACGTGGAACAACCGCCGCATCTCGGATTTTCAGGCCATATTGCCGCTGCCCTACTACAACATCGGCACCGATAAGTTTGACCTGAGCGGCAGCGGCCAATCCATCTTTCAGGCCTACAAAGCGTCGGCCACGAGCGGGCTGCCGTTGCTGGCCAACCACACCCCACGTTCTTCGGTGGGGCAGGCCCTACAGCACGTGCAGCTGTTCAGCAGCCCAATGGTGCCCAAAGAATTGCTGGCCCATTTTCCCAACAATAAGCCCCTGCTGCTTCTTGTGACGCCCGATTACCTGACCGAGGCCGAGCAGCGGCTCGTGAGCCTAGCGCACCTGCTGGTGCAAACCCCCGAAGCCTCGCTCTACGAATTGCCGGTGGCCGCGCTGGCCGCCACCGCCCTGCCGCGGGAGCGAGCCAAAGCTGACTCGCTGCTGCGCACCCTGAAGGCGCGACCCGGCGGAATAGTTGCCACTACCCCTGCCGGCGTTCTGGTACAGGGCTTCGACAAAGCCCCCGACCGTCGGGGGCGCTTAGGAGCCGGCGCGTTTTACGAGCCCAAGGACCAGTTCTCAACCCTGTACGACGGCCCCGTGCCCGCGCCCGCCGATACCGGCCGCTACGAAGCCTCGGTGTGGATAAACGGCCAGACGGCCTACGGCTTCGGCAACATGCGGGTAAAGATGTATTACGCCGACGGCCACGGGGCGGAGTCGGTGGTGGACAGCCGAAAGGCCAACGAAGTGCAGGGCGACTGGGTGCGCATCGTGGTGCCCTTCCGGGTGCAGCCCGGTTTGCAGCGCATCGAGGTGCTCTATGAAAACCACGACCTGTTGGCCGACGACCTGCTCATTCGCCCCGTGGGCACCGACGTGTACTACTATACCGGCACCGGAACCCGCCGCCGACTTATTAAAAATACGTACCCGCTCACGCCATAAGTGTGGTCGGCATTTGGGAGCGGCAGAGAAAAAAATACCCTCACGCGCATCCGCCCGGCTGCTGCACAATGTAGCGGCCGGGCGGATGCGCGTGAGGGCAAAGCTTACTGTTGGTAGTAGAGCTTTCTACGGTCCGTCACGCCCCAGTACTGCAACATATCCGCATTTATGTCGGATGCTTTGTAGTCTGACATCAAGCCCCAGCTTAAGACATTGCAATACACGTAGAGCCGCACGACTGGCTCGGGCGAGTCCTGTATCTGCTCCAGCGCAAAACGCTCACACTGGTTGTTGGTTGGCATTTGCAGCACGGCATCCGCGTACATGAAATAGCCCGCACCCACGAGTATTACCGCCAGATAGCTCGTCCGTACACGGCTGCCCAAGTGCAGAAGCAAGTAGTAAGTAGATACCCCGAAGGCAAGCAAAAGCGCGATGGTGGCCGGAATGGTGACATCGCCGCGAATCAGGTTGGGACGATAGACACGGTAGCCGCCGAAGGGTATCAACGCCACAAACACCACGATAAACAACCCCGCCAACCGCATAAGGAGTAGCACCCGGTTGCGGTCGGCAGAGGCGGGCAGCAGCCAGCGCACAAGCTGTGTGTTCACTATTACCATCAACACGAGCAGGCGTAGCCCCCACTGGCCAAACCCTTCGGAAAGAATGCCCCCGGGCAGCATCTGATAACGTTCCCACAAGGTGTTGACGTGCGTGGCCTCCGCTTCATTGCGGCCGATGTATAAAGAATACAGGTCGAGCACGCCGAATACGAACAGCAGCAAGAGGGCTTGGTTTGATAGCCAGCCGGTGGCCAGCGTGCGCGGCGCGTCGGCGGTGGGCACCGGCTTCGCCTGCCGCCACAGCCAGTAAATGGCTACGCCGAGCAGCATCACCGATACTGCAGCCATCACGATAGGCCCGTTGAAGGCCAGCACTACCATCAGCAGCACCAACAGCATGGCCTGCCACGGCCGCACCCTAAACGGCTGCTGCAGGTAGGCCGCTTTGTAAAAGGGCCAGAGCAGCACCAAAAGCAGCATCATCGGGAGGCCGTAGAAAAAGGTGTACGTAACGGCCATATTGGTAATTCCCATCTGGTAGGAGAAGCCGTCCGTTTGAAACAAAGGCACCAGTAGCGCCGCCCCTACCCAGTACCCCCAGCGGCTGCGCTTGGCCCCCACGCTCAGCTGAATGTAAGCCGCCAGCAACAGCATCACGCCTACCTGCACCCCGGTGTTGAACAAGGCACTAGCCACGTACAGGCTGTTGATGGGCGTGGTGAAGAGCTGCAGCAGAAACGGCATGGTCTTCCAGTAAAGGGTCATGGCCGCGTGCGCGAAAAAGCGGTTGGTGCCGGCGTAAACTGCATTCTGGGTGATGACCGACCAGCCGAAGGGGTCGTGCATGATGGGCACGCACTTCTCGCCCGGCAACACAATGGTTACCATGTCGCCATCCAATGGCAACTGGTAGTTCTGCCAGAAGGTATAGGCAGTGTCGAGGATGATAAACGTCAGCAGCAGGCCAACCCAATAGTATTTAGGAAAGGACTTGAACATCGTTGCTATATAAAATCAGTATAGAACCACCTTTGCAGGACATCGCAAGGGGCAAGGAATCCGCTTTCTCATTGGGGAGCTGCCGACCCGAGTGTTACTTTGTGCGCACGGCTTTGCCGGTGCCTCGGGAGGGGCCTTGCCCGACAATGCGCGGGCCAACCCACGCCCGCCACAGAGGCCAAAACGGGAAATTGCCCTGCCGTCTTGTGACACAGGAAGCAGCGTTATAAGGCCGTTGGACGATTCCCGCTGCTGCTTGCCGGCTAAGTGCGCTTACTTAATGGTCATTTTGACGTCGTCCACCATTACTTGGTCACTGGCATCGGCCCGCCACAACGCGAGGCGCAGGTGCTGTGTCGGCGTGATGGTGGCCGGCAACTCGTAGTCAGCCTCTACTTTTTGCCATTGATTGCCCTTCTTCACCGATTCGGCCAGGCGGATACCACCTCCATATATCTCCTTGCCCGTTTCGGGTTCCATCACCTGAATGCCCAGCACTCCAGTAGATTTTTCGCCAGGCAGCATCGCCCAAGCTTCCAGGTGGATGGATTTGACGCGCTTAGGAGAGACGTAGTTTAGCGCCATGTCAAACGTAGGGCTGAACTCATGGTCTTTGTCAACCTTCAAGGCATACCGACCGGAATGGGCTTTGCCACGGAACAGTGCCGCCGGGTCGGTGTTCCAGCCAACCAAGGACTCAAAATCATTCTCAATGACGATGCTTCCGTCCTGTGCAGAGGCTGCCTTATCATCGGATGAGCAGGCTGACAGCAGGGCTATGCTTAGTAAAAGGGTAAAGTTTTTCATTAATTAAACGACAAGAAAGTATTTGGTAGCAAAAGTAGACAGTCGGGCCTACAATTCGGTATCATCGTGCCGCATCACCAGTTTAAGGTTCGGACCCCCTGCATCGTAGCACGCTAATGGGCCAGCCTTTCTGCTGCCAATTCCTTTACTTATGGTGCATATAAGAGTAGCCACGGCCCGGTGTCGTGCCACAATACCGGCTGCTACCTTGCCAATACCACGCCCGCTGCAGGCAGGGTCTATAGCTAGACATAACCCCCATTGAACAGTTTCAACATATATGGCCGGTGAAGAACTACCCAACAGCGTAAAAAACGCCCCCACTTTGTGAAGACGGTGTTGAAGGGATTGTAGTATTGAAGCGCCGGAGAAAAAATATTCAGAAAGGCACAGAAGACGTCCATTAATAACAGATATGGTCAGAAATGTCATTTAGGTCTCTAACAATAAACGTGATGTAGCCACATTCCCTTGCCGTACTTTTGCCTAGCATGGACCTGACCTACGAAGCCAAATATCACCAGCTCGAAGAACAGCACTGGTGGTTTGCCAGCCGCCGCGATGCGGTGTATGACCTCATTGCCAGTCTGCAGCTGCCGCACACGGCCGCCATTCTGGAAATCGGCTGTTCGGGCGGGCCGCTCATGCAGCGCCTGCGCGCCGCCGGCTACCTCGACGTGACGGGCATCGACGTAAGCGCGCCAGCCATTGAGCTGGCCCACGCCCGCGGCGTGACCAATGCCTCGCTGATGGACGGAGCCGCCTTGGAGTTTGCCGACGGCCGCTTCGACGTGGTGGTGGCTTCGGATGTGCTGGAACACATCGAGGACGAAGCCCGCGCCTTGCGCGAATGGACGCGCGTGCTGAAGCCCGGCGGCCAACTGCTGGTATTTGTGCCGGCTCACGCCTACCTCTGGAGCGAGCACGACGTGGTGAACCACCACTACCGCCGCTACTCGCGCCAGGATTTGGTAGGCGCTCTGCAGCGGGCCGGCCTGCGCACCCGGCGCAGCTCGTTTTGGAATGCGGCCATGTACTTTCCCACCGCCGCGCTGCGGCTGGGGCGCCGGCTGGTGTCGGGCCCGGTGTCGCCCATCAAAAAAGAAGGCTCGACCGGCGACCTGCGCCACTTTTCGGGCCCGGCCAACAGCCTGCTGCTGTGGTGGGTGAAAGCTGAAAACCGACTGCTGCGCTTCTTCGACCTGCCCCTGGGTGTGAGCGTGTTTGCGCTGGCCCAGAAACCTGCTTAGCTTTTCTTCCTTAGCCAATTCCCTGCCCGCGTGGAGCTGTCCGTCATCATTCCCATCTACAACGAGGAACCCAACATCGACGAGCTGTACCGGCGCCTGCTGAGCGTGCTGGAGCCCATGGCGCTGCCCGGCGGCTTTGAGCTGATTTTCATCAACGATGGCTCTCGCGACCAGTCCTTGGCGCTGCTGATGAATCTGGCCGCCCGCGACCCCCGGGTGCGCTACATCGACCTGAGCCGCAACTTCGGCCACCAGATTGCCGTGACGGCCGGCCTGGACCGGGCCACTGGCGAGGCCGTGGTCATTATCGACGCCGACCTGCAGGACCCGCCCGAACTCATTCCGCTGCTGCGCCAGAAAATGCTGGAAGGCTACGAAGTGGTGTACGCCAAGCGTCGTTCGCGCCAGGGCGACAGCATGGCCAAGAAGCTCACGGCCCGCCTGTTCTACCGCATCCTGGCCAGTATCACGCACATTTCCATCCCAGTGGATACGGGCGATTTCCGCATCATTTCGCGCAAGGTGGTGGAAGGCCTGCGCCTGATGCCGGAGCAGAACAAGTTCATCCGCGGCCAGATTTCCTGGATTGGCTACCGCCAAACATACATTGAATACGACCGCGCCGAGCGCGCCGGCGGCGAAACCGGCTACACCTACCGCAAAATGATACGCCTGGCCCTCGACGGTATCACGGCCTTCTCCGACGTGCCGCTGAAGGCGGCCACCATTGGCGGTTTCTTGGTATCAGGTATTGCCTTTTTGGTGGGCCTCTACACCATGTATTCGCGGTTTGTCACCCACGATTACCAGCCGGGCTGGCCGTCGCTGATGGTGAGCATCCTCTTTCTGGGCGGGGTGCAGCTGATTTCGGTGGGTATCATTGGCGAGTACATGGCCCGGCTGTCGGCCAACGTGCGGCAGCGCCCACTGTATTTGATTTCGGATACCAACCTGCCGCTGGTTTCGGCGCCGGCGAAGTAACCAGCGGCGTTGCGGCGGGCAGGTTTGTTAGCTTTGCCAGCCTAGTCCCGCCCGTATGCTCAACCTGCTCAACTACATCAACGGCCAGCTGGTACCGCCCCAGGCAGGCCGCTACCTCAACAACATCGAGCCTGCCACCGGTCAGGTTTACGGCCAGATTCCCGACTCCGGCCCCGAAGACGTGGCCGCCGCCGTGGCGGCCGCCAAGGCCGCCCTGCCCGCCTGGCGTGCGCTGCCCGCCGAGGACCGGGGCCGCCTGCTGGTGCGCATCGCCGACCTCATCGACGCCAACCTGGAGCGCCTGGCCCGCGCCGAAAGCCAGGACAACGGCAAGCCCTTGAGCCTGGCTCGGGTGATGGACATTCCGCGCGCCGCTTCCAATTTCCACTTCTTCGGCACCTCCGCGCAGCACTTTGCCACCGAGGCCCACGTGCAAGAGGGCGTGGCCGTGAACTACACCGTGCGCCATCCGGTGGGCGTGGTGGGCTGCATCTCGCCCTGGAACCTGCCGCTCTACCTCTTCACCTGGAAAATTGCGCCGGCCCTGGCCGTGGGCTGCTGCGTAGTGGCCAAGCCGTCGGAAATTACCCCGGCCACGGCGTTTTTACTGAGCGAGCTGTGCATGGAAGCCGGGCTGCCGGCCGGCGTGCTCAACATCGTGCACGGCAACGGGCCGAATTGCGGGCAAGCCATTGTGGAGCATCCGGGCATCAAGGCCATCAGCTTCACGGGCGGCACGGCCACCGGGCGCCACTTGGCCGCGACGGCCGCGCCCATGTTCAAAAAGCTGAGCCTGGAGCTGGGCGGCAAAAACCCGAACATCGTCTTCGCCGACTGCGACCTGGCCGCCGCCGTGGCCACCAGCATCCGCAGCAGCTTTGCCAACCAGGGCCAGATTTGCCTGTGCGGCTCCCGCATTTTCGTGGAGCGACCCATCTACGAGGCTTTCAAAGCGGAATTTTTGAAGCAGCTTAAGGACCAAAAAATCGGCGACCCGCTCGAAGCCGACACCAGGCAGGGCGCACTGGTGAGCGAAGCGCACTTACATAAAGTGCTGACCTACATCAAGCTGGCCCACGAGGAAGGCGGCACGCTGCTGGCCGGCGGCCATCGTGCCACCGTGCCCGGCCGCTGCTCAACCGGCTACTTCCTGGAGCCCACGGTATTCGAAAACCTGCCCTTCGACTGCCGCACCAACCAGGAGGAAATCTTTGGCCCCGTCGTCACCCTCACGCCCTTCGACACCGACGAGGAGGCCCTGATGATGGCCAACAGCACCGACTACGGCCTATCTGCTACCCTCTGGACCCGCGACTTGCAGCGCGCCCACCGCGTGGCGCACCAGCTGCACAGCGGCATTGTGTGGGTGAACACCTGGCTGCACCGCGACCTGCGCACGCCCTTTGGCGGCATGAAAAACTCCGGCGTGGGCCGCGAGGGCGGCCTGGAAGCGCTGCGGTTTTTCACGGAAGCCCAGAACGTGTGCGTGAAGCTATAAGCCACAGGAGCGCGGCTACCGCTCATCGGTCCGGGTTGGCGGCATGATGCTAACGGTTTACGGGAATTCCCCCAAAGAAGGACCCTAACCCCCGTCGCCGTCTTACCTTTGCCGGCCGAACCACCCGCTTGCCCGCATGCCCCACCCCGCCTCCGATTACTATGCCCATCCCACGGCCGTCCTCGACGAAGGCTGCCAGATAGGCCGGGGCAGCCGCGTGTGGCACTTTTGCCACATCAGCGCCGGTGCCGACATCGGCGAGCAGTGCAACCTGGGCCAGAACGTCTTTGTGGCCGACGGCGTGGTGCTGGGCCGCAACGTGAAGGTGCAAAACAACGTGAGCCTGTACGGCGGCGTGGTGTGCGAAGACGACGTGTTTCTGGGCCCTTCGGTGGTGTTTACCAACGTGAAAAACCCGCGCAGTGCCGTGCCCCGCAAGGGCGCTGGCCAGTACCAGAGCACGTACCTGGAGCAGGGCGTGACGGTGGGCGCCAACGCCACCATCGTGTGCGGCGTAAGACTCGGCCGCTACGCCTTTGTGGGCGCGGGCAGCGTGGTCACGCACGACGTTCCGGCCTATGCCCTCGTATACGGCGCGCCTGCCCGGCCGCAGGGCTGGATGAGCGCCTACGGCCATCGCCTCGCCTTCGACGCCAACCGCCGGGCTACCTGCCCCGAAAGCGGCGAACAGTACGAGCTAAGTGCCGACGAAAAATCGGTGCGCCCGCTTCCTAAAAACGAAAAACGAACCCCGAAAAACTAACCACGTGTACGACCAATTATTGCGCAAAGAGGCCACGCTGGCCGTCATCGGCCTCGGCTACGTGGGCTTGCCCATTGCCCTCGAATTCGCGAAGCAGCTGAAGGTCATCGGCTTCGACATCAACGCCGGCCGCGTGGCCCAGATGAAGCAGGGCATCGACCCCAGCGGCGAGCTGGAAAAAGAGGCCTTCGACGGCTGCGACATCACCTTCACCGACTCGCTGGAAGTGCTGCGCCAGGCGCAGTTCTACATCGTGGCCGTGCCCACGCCCATCGACGAGCACGCCATGCCCGACCTCAAGCCTCTGCTCGGCGCGTCGTCGTCGGTGGGCAAGGTGCTGAAAAAGGGCGACTACGTGGTGTTCGAAAGCACCGTATACCCCGGCTGCACCGAGGAAGACTGTATTCCGGTGATTGAGCGCCTGTCGGGCCTGAAGTTCCCGAACGATTTCAAGGTAGGCTACTCGCCCGAGCGCATCAACCCCGGCGACAAGGAGCACACCCTGCGCCGCATCGTGAAGGTGGTGAGCGGCAACGACCAGGAAGCCCTCGACACCATTGCCAAGGTGTACGAGCTGGTGGTGGATGCCGGCGTGCACCGCGCCAGCAGCATTCGGGTGGCCGAGGCCGCCAAAATCATCGAAAACACGCAGCGCGACGTCAACATTGCCTTGATGAACGAGCTGTCGATGATTTTCGACCGCATGAGCATCAACACCTACGAGGTGCTGGAAGCCGCCGGCACGAAGTGGAACTTCCTGAAGTTCTCGCCCGGCCTGGTGGGCGGCCACTGCATCGGCGTGGACCCGTATTACCTTACCTACAAGGCCAAAGAGCTGGGCTACGACGCCAAAGTCATCCTCTCCGGCCGCACCACCAACGACAACATGGGCGCCTACATCGCCCGCAAAACGGTGCAGATGATGATTAAGAAGGGCAAGGACGTGGCCAAAAGCCGCGTGCTGGTGATGGGCGCCACCTTCAAGGAAAACGTGGAGGACATCCGCAACTCGAAAGTGGCCGACGTGATTCAGGAGCTGAAAAACTTCTCGGTGAACGTCGACATCGTGGACCCGCACGCCGACTCCAACGAGCTGCACCACGAATACGGCTTCCGCCTCACGCCCGCCGACGACGTGCGCAAAGACTACGACGCCGTGATTGTGGCCGTGGGCCACCAGCCCTACGCCGCCAAAGACGAGGCATATTTCCAGTCCATCACCTCCGAAAATGCCGTGCTGGTCGACATCAAAGGCCTGTACCGGGGCAAGATGAAGGACCTGCAGTACTGGAGCCTGTAACCCATGGGCGAATGCGTGAATGGGTGAGGTAATACATTTTCCTGCTTTTTCGCTCAGTTGCCCATTCACTCATTGAAAACTATGCGTACCAAAATTCTAGTTACGGGTGGCGCGGGCTACATCGGTTCGCACGCGGTGGTGGAGCTGCATCAGGCCGGCTACCAGCCCATTATCGTCGATGACTTCAGCAATTCGCAGGAGTCGGCGGTGGCGGGCATCGAGGCCATTCTGGGCACGCGCGTGCCGCTGTATACCATCGATTGCGCCAACGAAGAGGCGCTGCGCGGCGTGTTCCAGGCCGAGCCCGGCATTGCCGGCGTGATTCACTTTGCCGCCTTCAAGGCGGTGAACGAGTCGGTGCAGAAGCCGCTGGCGTATTACCGCAACAACCTCGACTCGCTGCTGGTCCTGCTGGCGGTGATGCCGGAGTTTGGGGTGGAAAGCATCGTGTTTTCGTCGTCGTGCACCGTGTACGGCGTGCCCGACAAGCTGCCCGTGACCGAGGCCACGCCCACCAAAAAAGCCACCTCGCCCTACGGCGCCACCAAGCAGATGGCCGAGGACATCCTCACCGACGTGGCCGCCGCCGGCGGCCCGCGCACCATTTTGCTGCGCTACTTCAACCCCATTGGGGCGCATCCGTCGGCCAAAATCGGCGAGCTGCCCCTGGGCGTGCCCCAGAACCTGGTGCCCTTCATCACGCAGACGGCCGCGGGCATTCGCGAAAAGCTGACCGTGTACGGCACCGACTACGACACGCCCGACGGCTCTTGCGTGCGCGACTACATCTACGTGGTCGACCTGGCCAAGGCCCACGTGGTGGCCGTGCGCCGCTTGCTCGAGAAAAAAGCCGCCGACAAAGTGGAAACCTTCAACGTGGGCACCGGCCGCGGCAACACCGTGCTCGAAGTGGTGCGCACCTTCGAGGAGGTGAGCGGCCAGAAGCTGAACGTGGAGCTGGGCCCGCGCCGCGCCGGCGACGTGCCCGCCATTTACGCCGACGCCACCAAAGCCGAGACCGTGCTCGGCTTCAAAACCGAAGGCACCCTGGCCGAGGCCCTGGCCAGCGCTTGGAAATGGCAGCAGGCACTGGGCAAGTAACGGTTGTCGTGCTGACAAAGGAGGCTTCGTATCGCGGCTGCCTGCGTCAGGTCCATCATTTACTGCAGCACCGGACGTGAAAGGTCCTTCGCTGCGCTTAGGATGACAAATACTTCATCATGAAAATCCTTATCACTGGCGGGGCCGGCTTCATTGGCTCGCACGTTGTGCGCTTGTTCGTTACAAAGTATCCGAACTACCAGATTATCAACCTTGACGCGCTGACGTACGCTGGCAATCTGGAGAACCTGCGCGACGTGGAGCAGGCGCCGAACTACCGGTTTGTCAAGGGCGACATTGCCGACCAGAGTTTCATCGACCAGCTGTTTGCCACCGAAGAGCCCGACGCGGTGATTCACCTCGCGGCCGAGTCGCACGTCGACCGCAGCATCACCGACCCCATGGCGTTTGTGAAAACCAACGTCATCGGCACCGTGAACCTGCTGAATGCGGCGCGGCACCTGTGGCAGCCCAAAGGCTACGAGGGCCACGTGTTCTACCACGTGAGCACCGACGAAGTGTACGGCTCGCTGGACTTCGGCCCCGAGATGTTTACCGAAGAAACGGCCTACGACCCCCGCTCGCCCTACTCGGCGTCCAAGGCCAGCTCCGACCACTTCGTGCGTGCCTGGCATCACACCTACGGCCTGCCCATCAAGCTCAGCAACTGCTCCAACAACTACGGCCCCAACCACTTTCCCGAGAAGCTCATTCCGCTGGCCATCCACCGCCTGCGCACCGGCCAGCCGGTGCCGGTGTACGGCAAGGGCGAGAACGTGCGCGACTGGCTGTTTGTGAAAGACCACGCCACGGCCATCGACGCGGTGTTTCACCAGGGCAAAAACGGCGATACCTACAACATCGGCGGCGTGAACGAATGGCAGAACCTCAAGCTCATCGAGCTGCTGTGCGACGTGGTGGACCAGAAAACCGGTCAGGAGGTGGGCACTTCCCGTAAGCTCATCAAGTTCGTGACCGACCGCGCCGGCCACGACATGCGCTACGCCATCGATTCCTCGAAAATCATGAACGAGCTGGGCTGGAAACCCTCCGTCACCTTCGAGCAGGGCCTGGCCCAAACCGTGGACTGGTACCTCGAAAACGAGGAATGGCTGAACCGCGTGACCAGCGGCGCCTACCAGGACTACAACCAAAAGCAGTACGCCGGGCGCTAGCGCTGCGCTTCAGTGACCAGTTATCAGTGAGCAGTGAACAGTATCGTTCCATAGTCATTTCGATAACTGTTCACTGCTCACTGATAACTGTTAACTGACCTTATGTACGAAAATCCCTTCCACGAGCGGCCGCTCGACAACCTGACGTTTCTCGTGACCGGTGGCGCCGGCTTCATCGGCTCCAACATTGTGGAGTACCTGCTGAAATACGGCGTGAAAAAAGTCCGGACCCTGGACAACTATTCCAACGGTTTCCGCAAAAACCTGGCGCTGTTTGCCGGCGATGCCCGCCTCGAAATCCTGGACGGCGACATTCGCGACGCGGCCGTGTGCGCCAACGCCTGCCAAGGCGTCGACGTGGTGCTGCACGAGGCCGCGCTGGGCTCGGTGCCGCGCTCCATCAAAGACCCCGTGCTGACCAACGACGTGAACGTAGGCGGCTTCGTGCAGATGCTGACCGCCGCCAAAGACGCTGGCGTAAAGCGCTTCGTGTACGCCGCTTCGAGCTCGACCTACGGCGACCACCCCGGCCTGCCCAAAGTAGAAGACCGCATCGGCAAGCCGCTCTCGCCCTACGCCGTCACCAAGTACGCCAACGAGCTGTACGCCGACGTGTTTGCCCGCACCTACGGCATGGAAATCATCGGCCTGCGCTACTTCAACATCTTCGGCCCGCGCCAGGACCCGGGCGGGGCCTACGCGGCCGTGATTCCGCTGTTCATTGACGCCATTCTGCGCAACGAGCCGCCCACGCTGAACGGCGACGGCGGCCAGACCCGCGACTTCACCTTCGTGGAAAACTGCGTGGAAGCCAACATCCGCGCCGCCTTGGTGCAGAACCCCGAGGCCCTGGGCCAGGTGTACAACATCGCCGTGGGCGACCGCACCTCGCTGGTGCAGATGTACGACATCCTGCGCGAGGAAGCCGGCTCCGACCTGGCGCCCAAGTTCGGCCCCGACCGCCCCGGCGACATTCGCGACTCGCTGGCCGACATCTCGAAAGCCAACCGCCTGCTGGGTTACAACCCGCAGGTGCGCATCCGCGAAGGCCTGCGCCAGACCCTGGAGTGGTTCAAGGCCAATCAGAACTTCATTCAGGAGCGCAACTAGCGCCAGGTTTCGCGAGGTACAGCAAGGTCTCGCGAAGGTTGCCTTTGGCAGTTCATCACCAAGAAAAAAACCTTGCGAAACCTCTTCTAACCTCGCGAAACCTTGCGCTCATGAAAGGCATCATCCTCGCCGGCGGCTCCGGCACCCGCTTGCACCCGCTCACGCTGGCCGTCTCGAAGCAGCTCATGCCCGTGTACGACAAGCCGATGATTTACTATCCGCTGTCGATTTTGCTGATGGCTGGCATTCGGGAGGTGCTGATTATCACCACCCCGCACGACCAGGCGCAGTTTCAGAAGCTGCTGGGCGATGGCACAAACTTGGGCTGCGACTTTCAGTACGCCGTGCAGGAGGTGCCTAACGGCCTGGCCCAAGCTTTTGTGATTGGCGCCGATTTTATTGGCAACGACAAGGTGGCGCTGGTGCTCGGCGACAACATTTTCTACGGCGCCGGCCTGGAAACCCTGCTCAAAGCCAACAGCAACCCTACCGGCGGCGTGGTCTTCGCCTACCACGTGCTCGACCCCGAGCGCTACGGCGTGGTGGAGTTCGACGAGAACAAAAAGGCCCTCAGCATCGAGGAAAAACCGGCCAAACCCAAGAGCAACTACGCCGTGCCGGGCCTGTATTTCTATGACAACGACGTCATTGAAATTGCCCGGAACCTGCAGCCCAGCGCCCGCGGCGAGTACGAAATCACGGACGTGAACCGCGAGTACCTGCGGCGCGGCACCCTCAAAGTGGGTATCCTCGGCCGGGGCACGGCCTGGCTCGATACGGGCACTTTCGAAAGCCTCATGCAGGCCGGCGAGTTCGTGCGCGTGATTGAGCAGCGCCAGGGCCTGAAGGTGGGCGCCATCGAAGAAATTGCTTACCGCCAAGGGTTTATCAACGCCGAGCAGTTGCGCGCCCTCGCCGAGCCGCTGCGCAAAAGCGGCTACGGCGACTACCTCATGAACCTGCCCGAGCAGCTGGTGGTGCGGGAGTAGGTTATCGGGCGTGAGGGTAGGAGGGTGTGGGGGTAGGAATTTAGCAGATGTGGCATACCTCCTACCCTCACGCCCGATAAAAACTACTCGTCCAGATACTGGTGCACAAACTTGATGGCCATGCTGCCCTCGCCCACGGCCGAGGCCACGCGGGCCATGGCTCCGGCGCGGCTGTCGCCGGCCGAGAAGATGCCCGGCACGCAGGTTTCGAGCAGGTAAGGCTCGCGCGCCTTTTTCCAGACCTGCGGGTAGCGCGGGTCGGTCACCAGGTCGCGGCCGGTGAGCACGAAGCCTTTGCCGTCGCACAGCACTTGGTCGCACACCCATTCGGTGCTGGGCTTGGCGCCGATGAAAACGAACAGGGCCCGGGCGGGGCGCTTTTCCACCGTGCCGTTTTGGTCCAGCATCACGGCTTCGAGGTGGTCCTGGCCGCACACTTCTTTGATTTGCGAGAAGGGCAGCAGCTCGATGTTGGGCGTGTTGCGAATCTGCTCGATGAGGTAGGCCGACATGCTGGCGGCCAGGCTGGCCCCGCGAATGACGATGTAGACATTGCGGGCATACGTGGCCAGGTACATGGCCGCCTGTCCGGCCGAGTTGCCGCCGCCCACGATGTACACGTCCTGCTGGTCGCAGCTGCGGGCCTCGGTGCGGGCCGCGCCGTAGTATACGCCCGCGCCGCTGAGGCGGTCCATGCCCGGCACGTCGAGGGTGCGGTAGCTCACGCCGGTGGTCAGCACCACGGCCTTGGTTTTCACCTCGCGGCCGTCGCCCAAGGTCAGGACTTTGTAGCCGTCCTGAATGCACAGCTTGGTCACGTCCTGCGGGGCCAGGAACTCGGCGCCGAGGCGCACGGCCTGCGTCCAGGCGCGGTGGGCCAGCTCGGCCCCGCTCAGGCCCGTGGGGAAGCCCAGGTAGTTTTCGATGCGCGAGCTGGTGCCGGCCTGCCCGCCGGGCGTTTGCCGCTCGATGATGAGCGTTTTGAGGCCTTCGCTGGCGCCGTATACGGCGGCGGCCAGGCCGCTGGGGCCGGCCCCTACCACCACCACGTCGTACATCTCCTGCAGCGGCTGGTTGGCGATGCCGAGGTGGTTGGCAAGGTCGGTTTTGCTGGGGTTGGCCACGGCCTTGCCATCAGGGCAGATGATGAGGGGCAAGTCGGTGGCGTCGAAGCCGCGGGCCTTCACCAGGGCCTGGGCCTCGGCGCTGGCTTCGTAGTCGAGCCACTGGTAGCCCACCATGTAGCCGCTAAGGAAATCCTTGAGCTCGTGCGAGAGCGGCGACCATTGGAACCCAATCAGCCGCACGCCGTCGAAGCGCGGCTTGTGCGTGGCCTGCCAGGCCGTGAGCAGGTCGTGCAGGGTAGGGTAGAGCAGGTTTTCGGGCGGGTCCCAGGGCTTCATCAGGTAGTGGTCGAGCCGGGCCGAGTTGATGGCTCGCACGGCCGCTTCGGTATCAGCGTAGGCCGTGAGCAGCACGCGCTTGGCGTCGGGGAAGTACTCGCGCGAGGCCGTGAGCAGCTCCACGCCTTCGAGCTCGGGCATGCGCTGGTCGGCCACAATCAGGGCCAGCGGCTCCTCTTTTTCGTGCAGCTCCTGAATGGTGGCCAGCGCCTCGGGGCCGGAATTCACCCGCAGAATGCGGTAGTCTTTGCTGAATTCCTGGCGCAGGTCGCGGGCGATGGCGCCCAGCACCTGCAGGTCGTCGTCGACGGCGAGAATAATGGGTTTCGGAGTGGCCATGGTTGGGGGTGGTGTTTTTATAATGTTCTGACGGGGCGCCTCACCCCCTGACCCCCTCTCCCAAAAGAGACGGGGCACCGGTCTTGCGTGGGCGTCAGGCTCCCCTCTCCTTTGGGAGAGGGGCCGGAGGTGAGGCGCTCCGGCCGTGCAGCCATGCTACGCCTGCGCCCCCGCCACCGGCAGCCAGGCACAAAATTCGGTGCGGCCGGGCTCCGAATTTACTTCCAGTCGGCCGTCGTGCTGCCGGATAATCTGCTGCGCAATATCAAGCCCCAGGCCTGAGCCGTCGCCGGCTTGCTTGGTGGTGAAGAAGGGCTCGAAGATATGCGGCAGCACTTCGGCCGGAATGCCCGAGCCGTTGTCGCGCAGGAACACGCGCACAAAGTCGCCCTCCCGCATGGTGCGCAGCGTGAGCTCGCCACCCTGCGCCGGCAGGGCATCAATGGCGTTGTCGAGCAGGTTGGTCCACACCTGGTTCAGGCTGCTCACCCGGCCCCGTATCGGGGGCAAGCCGGGGGCGTACTCCCGCACCACGGATACGTTTTTTTGGCGTAGCTGAAAGCCCAGCATGTTGAGTGTGCTTTCCAGCCCGGCCGTCACGTCGAGGGACTCAAAGCCCCCGTCGCGGTCCATGTGCGAGTAGGTTTTCACGTCGGCTACCAGCTTGCTGATACGGCCGCCGGCCTCCTGCACGTCGCGCACCAGCTGCATGGTGGTGAGCTGGCCTTCGAGCCAGGCAAAGGCCGCCGGGCGCGCCGCCGGCGGCAACAGGGCGGCCGTGGTGGCCAGCGCCTCGGGGGCCAGGCCGGCCTCAATGAACGTCGAAGCCAGGCCGTAGCCATCGGCCACGCCCTGGCCGTCGAGCCAGTCGGCCAGCTCGTCCTCGGCATTGGCGCGGGCCAGGGCCGACAGCGGCGCGGCCGACGCAGCCGGCACGGCCAGCCCCGTGAGCGCGCGCATGGCCTCCGGCGACGGGCAGTGGCCCACCAATTCCATAAACAGCGCGGGCTTGGCGGCGGCGCGCTGGGCCAGGGCCTGGGCGGCGCGGGCAATGGCGGCGGCGGGGTTGTTGAGCTCGTGGGCCAGGCCGGCCGAGAGCTTGCCCAGGGCGCGCAGCTTGTCGTCGCGCTCCTGGTTGCGCACCTGGTCGCGGCTGCGGTCGTTCATCACCGCCACCAGGCGCTGGGTGAGCTCGGGGCTAGCTTGCTCCAGGGCCGGGAAATGGTCCCGGTGCAGCGTGTACAGCAGCGTGTCACCCACGGCCGTGCCTTGGCCATTGATAACGCGCAGCCGGGAATAGGGCAGCACGCCCGTTACCTGTCCGGCCTCGATGCGAAAAATGGGCTCGCGCTGGGCGCCTTTCACGGCGTAGAACTGAATGCCGCCACGAATGATGGCCGTCATCAGCTCGGCCGGGGAGCCGGGCTCGAAGAGCACTTCGCCGTGGGCGGCGGTGCGGCTTGCGCCGTGGGCCAGCAGCCACTCCAGCGTGGCATCGGGCAGGCCGGCAAAGGCCGTGACGGTGGCCAGGTCGGCGGCGGTGATGAGGGAGGTTTCGACCATAAGGGAACGGCCCTGCGAAGGGCGTAATGTTGACCGGTTGCCGGGGACAGGGCGTTGTACCTTGCGCCTTGCTGCCGACGGATGAGCCGGCAAAATGCTTCAATTTTGAGGCAACTTTTTCCGCCCGGGCAGCCTTGTAATTTATCATTCTATTTCCCGCAAAGTAGTTTTTTCATGGCCAAAGCCAGAACCGTATTTTTTTGCCAGAACTGCGGCGCGCAGTCGGCCAAGTGGATAGGCCGCTGCCCGGCCTGCGGCGAGTGGAACACCTACGTCGAAGAAGTGGTCCAGAAAGAAACCGCGGCCACCACCACGGGTCAGTGGAAGCCCGCCAGCACGGTGCCCGGCGGCAACTTGGCCAAAGCGGCCAAATCCGTCCAGCTCGGCGACATCCTGGTGGAGGACGAGCCCCGCATCATCACCCCCGACGGCGAGCTGAACCGCGTGCTGGGCGGCGGCATCGTGCCGGGCTCCATGGTGCTCATCGGCGGCGAGCCGGGCATTGGCAAAAGCACGCTCATGCTGCAGATTGCCCTCAGCCTGAAGCGCATGAAAGTGCTCTACGTGAGCGGCGAAGAAAGCGAAGCTCAGATAAAGATGCGCGCCGAGCGCATGGCCGCCGGCCAGCAGTCGGGCTGCTACATCCTCACCGAAACCAACACCCAGAACATCTTCCGGCAGATTGACCAGGTGCAGCCCAACATCCTCGTCATCGACTCCATCCAGACCATGCATTCCACGCTGGTGGAAAGCGGCGCCGGCAGCGTGAGCCAAGTGCGCGAGTGCACCGCCGAGTTCCTGAAATTTGCCAAAGAAACCAGCACGCCCGTGCTGCTCATCGGCCACATCACGAAGGACGGCAGCATTGCGGGCCCCAAAATCCTGGAGCACATGGTGGATACCGTGTTGCAGTTCGAGGGAGACCGGCACCTGAGCTACCGCATCCTGCGCACCACCAAAAACCGCTTCGGCAGCACCTCCGAGCTGGGCATCTACGAGATGCAGGGCGACGGCCTGCGCCAGGTGAGCAACCCCTCCGAAATCCTGCTCTCGCAGCGCGGCGAAAGCCTGAGCGGCATGGCCATCGGGGCCACGCTGGAGGGCAACCGCCCGCTGCTGGTGGAGGTGCAGGCCCTGGTGTCGCCCACGGCCTACGGCACCCCGCAGCGCAGCAGCACCGGCTTCGACGCCAAGCGCCTGCAAATGCTGCTGGCCGTGCTCGAAAAGCGCGCCGGCCTGCGCCTGGGCCAGCACGACGTGTTTCTGAACATTGCCGGCGGCCTGCGCCTCGACGACCCCGCCCTCGACATGGCCGTGTGCGCCGCCGTGGTGTCGTCGCTCAACGACCTGCCCATTCCCGGCAACGTGTGCCTGGCCGCCGAAGTCGGGCTGAGCGGCGAAATCCGCGCCGTGAGCCGCCTCGACCAGCGCCTGGCCGAGGCCGAGAAATTAGGATTCCGGGAGATGTACGTGTCGCAGTTCAACGGCAAAGGGTTGGACTTAGCCCGGTTTGGCCTGAAGGTGCAAGCCGTGAGCCGGCTCGACGAAGTACTGAATGGCCTGTTCGGTTAGCCAAAAACGGCGCTGATAATCAGCCAGTGCCCCCGAAGCCCTGCGGCTTTTGTCGAGTCCTGCCCGCGGGAAGGCCTTAAAAATTCTGTCGCGCGATTTGGATTTTATAAATCAAAAAGCCGTATCTTCGGAGTGCTGATAGGCTTTTACCGCGAATTCATAGGTAAGACCGTTGAAAGCGCTTGCCCGTTTAGTCGATTTTTGGCAGCTGCCGGCGCCTGCTGGCCGCTAGTTATTTGGTGATATGATGTCGTCTTTCATTACGTATGCGCGCCGGTTGGTGGGCGCGGCGCTGGTGCTGGCGCCGCTGCTGAGTCACGGGCAGGGGCGCACCACGACCACCGTGGTGGGCGCCGCGGCCCGCAAGGCCCCGGCTACCGAAGCCGCTTTGGGCGGCAAGGCCACGCTCACCGGCCGCATCAGCGGCCCCACCACCGACTCGGTGGCCATCTCCCTGCGCGAAAACCCGCTCGACCCCAAGGAAAAGCTGTTTCGGGCCAAAATCGGCGACAAGGGCGAGTTCCGGCTCACCGTGCCCGTGAGTGGCCCCACCAAGGCCGACCTGGTGTATGGCGACGACGTGGCGCCCTTGTTTCTGGACCCCGGCACCGACATTGAAGTGCGCTTTAAGGGCAGCGACATGTCGGGTACGCTGAAATTTAAGGCCAACGACGTGCCCACCGGCCTGGCCACCAAGCTGCGCAACGGCTCGAACCTGACCGACGAGCAGCGCCACCGCCAGCAAGGCGCCAACGCCAACAACTACCTGGTGGAAGCCGATGCCCAATTCGTGGAAAACGACGGGTTTCAGGTGCTGCCCGACAACATTCAGCTCTACGAAGCCCCGTTTCTGTCCTTCCTTGAGTACCGCCGCAAGCACCAGTTTGAGTTTCTGGAAGACCACGCGGCCAAGCAGTCGTTCACGCAGGATTTTTACAACTACGCCCACGCCGAGGTGGTGTACGCCTACGCCAACGACCGCCTCACCTTCCAGGACCTGCGCGAGCAGGTGGTAAATACCGAAGGCCGCCTGAAAATGGCGCCCGACTACTACAACTTCCTGCGCGAGCCCGGCCTGCTGAACGACCCCAACGCCGCCCAGAGTGAGCTGTACCACGAATTCCTGCTCAACTACGTGCATTTCGCCGTGGCCCAGGACAAGCACCAGCGCACCGACCCGGACTTCTACCCGGCGTCCTACGCCCTGGCCAGCAAGAAGCTCACCGGGCCCACGCGCGCCATCATTCTGGGCCGCATCCTGCAGGAGTCCTTCCGCTTCGGGCACGTGAAGCAGTCGGCCGCCATGCTGGCCGACTTCCGCGCCTACGACGCCAAAAACCAGTATTTCCCCACGCTGCAGGCCGATTTTGACCGGCACAAAGAATTCGCCATCGGCGCGCCGGCCCCGGATTTCAAGCTGGCCACCGCCGCCGGCGACACGGTGCACCTGCACGACTTCGCCGGCAAGCTAGTGTACCTGAACTTCTGGAAATCGACCAACGGCTTGTGCCTGCGCGACCTGGCCTACGCCCAGGAGCTGATGCGCAAGTTTGAAGGCAAAAACATCACGTTCATCAACATTGCCCTCGACGAGAACGAGCAGGCCTGGCGCTCGCTCGTGATGGCCAAAAAGCTGCCCGGCGTGCAGGTGCGCGTGCCCGGCGGCGGCCTGCGCTCCCAGATTGCCAAGGAATATGCCCTGCAGGAAGTGCCCACCTACATGCTGGTGGGCGAAGACGGCACCTTCCTCAACACCAAGCCCAAGCGCCTGAGCAGCCGCGCCGCCATCGACGAAATCAACCAGTCGTTTGGCAAAGCCAGCACCTACACCAGCGCCATCGACTTCTCGGCCACGAAGAAGTAGCCCGCGCCGCCCGGCGTAACTTAAGTAGCGCGAACTTTGTAGTTCGCGTCCCGGCACCGGCCAACCGGCTTGCCCCACGGACGCAAACTGCCAAGTTCGCGCTACTGCTTTTAGCTCCCCGCTTCATGTCCACGCTCAACGACAGCCTCAACCTCCTTTCCAAAGCCACGCCGTTGCGCGTGTGGAATACCGCGCAGGTGGTGGGCTCCTACATCCTGAGCAAATTCACGGGCAAGGCCCGGCTGCGCGGCCTGCCCATGGCGCTGAGCTTTGAGCCCACCACCAGCTGCAACCTGCGCTGCCCGGAGTGCCCCAGCGGCCTGCGCTCCTTCACGCGGCCCACGGGCATGCTGCAGGGCGACCTGTTCAAGCGCACCATCGACGAGGTGGCCAGCCGGTTGTGGTACCTGATTTTTTATTTTCAGGGCGAGCCCTACCTGCACCCGCAGTTCCTGGAGCTGGTGAAGTACGCGGCCGACAAAGGCATCTACACCGCCACCAGCACCAACGCCCACTACCTGAACGACCAGAACGCCCGCAAAACGGTGGAAAGCGGCCTCGACCGCCTCATTATCTCTCTGGACGGCACCACGCAGGACGTGTACCAGCAGTATCGGGTGGGCGGCAAGCTGGAAAAGGTATTGGAAGGCACGCGCAACATAGTGAAGTGGCGCAAGGAGCTGAAGTCGAGCACGCCGCGCGTCATCTTCCAGTTTCTGGTGGTGCGGCCCAACGAACACCAGATAGACGATGCCAAGGAGCTCGCACAGGCCTTGGGCGTGGATGATGTGTGGTTCAAAACCGCCCAGATTTACGACCACGCGCAGGGTTCGCCGCTCATTCCCACCATCGACTACTATTCGCGCTACCAGAACAACGGCAACGGCACCTGGAGCCTGAAAAACAAGCTCGTGGACCATTGCTGGAAAATGTGGCACAGCTGCGTCATCACCTGGGACGGGCTGGTGGTTCCTTGCTGTTTCGACAAGGACGCCGAATACCGCCAGGGCGACCTCAAAACCGAAACCTTCGCCCAGCTCTGGCGCGGCCCCAAGTACCAGCACTTCCGCAGCAGCTTACTCAAGGGCCGCGACCAGATTGAGATGTGCCGCAACTGCTCGGAAGGTACCAAGGTGTGGGGCTAGGGCCCGGTACCTGAACAGCCGTTCTGCCGGCCCGCAATGGGGCCGGTAGAACGGCTGTTCAGGTATTGGCAAAGGGCTAACCGGCCTATTTGTGGCCTTTCATCAGGTTTTTGCCCAGGTCCTCTACTTGCTTGAGGAACTCGTCGGTGTCGCTGTCGGCGTACACGCCGTAGGCCGAGGAAATGGTGCCGCGCACGCCGTCGTTGGCTTCGATGGCGTAGAGGATGGACATGTCGTCGGGGTTGCTTTCGCCTTCGAAGCGGTAGAAATCCACAATGGTTACTTCGTCGGGGGCGTAGCTCTTGTTCGAGTCGCTGCCAATGGTTTGCAGGCGGCCATCCACGACGTTGAAATCCTGGGTGAAGCCGTCCT
This sequence comes from Hymenobacter armeniacus, assembly GCF_014699055.1. Taxonomy (GTDB): domain Bacteria; phylum Bacteroidota; class Bacteroidia; order Cytophagales; family Hymenobacteraceae; genus Hymenobacter; species Hymenobacter armeniacus. Next base: position 60,007 of record NZ_JACXAC010000005.1, on the reverse strand, counting down.
TGGTCAGCTTGTTCTCAACATTTACAAGCGACCGTTCTTCTTCTTTGTCCTGCATGGCTGGGGGTGTTTGGGTAATGAAAGAATGTGCGAAGGGGGCTAAAACAGGCGTCCCCGCTTCGGCTATACGGAGCCGGGGCGGGGACGGGTTATTCGAAAGTTAGAAAGAAATTAAAGCGCTGGGCTGAACCGTCAGCGGCCGTTGTGGGCGCTGGCCCGGGCCTCGATGGTGGCCTGCAGGCGGTCGACGTCGAGCTGCCCGCAGGCGCCGCCGCAGCCCTTGGCGCAGCCGGCGGCCGATTTGCTGAAAAACGCCCGCCAAAAAATGCGGCCCACGTAGAACGCCGCCGCCACGAAGAGCGCGCCAATCAGGAAATACTGGATTTCGACGGAGGTGAGGGCGAGGAGCATGAGAGGAGAACTAAGCTGGAAAAGGAAAAGTTTGCGGGCGCTGCGTACCCCCAAGCTGTGCTTGGGCCCGCCGCACATTACCACACGTTTCACGTTTGGGCCCAAGCACAGCTTGGGGGTACGCAGCGCTACTTCCAGAATTCGCCAATGACGGCCTGCACCTGCGCGTGCAGGTGGCCGTTGCTGGCCACCACCTCGCGCCCAAACAGCGGGTCGCCATCGGTGAGAAACTGCGTGACGTGGCCGCCGGCCTCGCGCACCAGCAGGATGCCCGCCGCCACGTCGTACGAATTCAGGTTGAACTCAAAAAACGCTTCGCAGCGCCCGGCGGCCACGTAGGCTAGGTCGACGGCGGCCGAGCCCAGGCGGCGCACGCCGTGGCTGCGGCTCATGAAGGCGCCGAGTATCTGCAGGAAGGGCTCCATCTTGCCAAAGTCTTTGTAAGGAAAGCCTGTGGCAATGAGCGAGCTGTGCAAATCGGAAATGTCGGTGACGCGAATGGGCTGGTCGTTGCAAAAAGCCCCGCCGCCGCGCACGGCCCGGAAGCTTTCGTCGCGGCTCACCTCGTGCACCACGCCCACGGCCAGCTCCGTGCCGTGCAGCAGCCCCACGCTGATGGAGTACACCGGCAGGCCGTGCACAAAGTTGGTGGTGCCGTCGAGCGGGTCGATTATCCAGGTAAACTCTTCGGCCTGCGAGTCGGGGCCGGCCGTGCCTTCTTCGGTGATGAAGCCGGCCGTGGGCAGCAGCTCACGCAGGCCGGCCACGAGGCGGCGCTCGGTTTCCTGGTCCACGTAGCTCACGAGGTCGTGCAGGCCTTTGTGCTCAATTTTGGCGCGGTCGAAAGTGGCCGCTTCCTGGCGGATGAACTCGGCGGTGCGGCGGCACAGGGCCGCCACGTCGTGGGAAAGCTGGGTGAGGTCGGGAGACGTCATGAGTAAAGTTTAGAACGATGTAGAGACGCGACACTTCGCGTCTCTACATCGTTGCTGATGTTGTTAAAAAGCGCCTTTGTTGGTGACAGGGCAAAGTTGCCAGCCGTTCAACGCGGAGACGCGAAGTGTCGCGTCTCTACACCGCCAGCCGTTTCCGACGCCAGCCCACCACCACCACGGCCACCACCAATAGCAGCACCGCCGCAATCTGCGCGCCGCGCCCAATCAGCTCGCCGAAGCGGACGTAGAACGTCGTCTCCGTATTAAGATGCACGGCGGCGCGGCTGGCCGTGGGAATCCAGGCCGGCTCGCGTTGCGTGATTTCGCCTTTCTGGTTGATGAAGCCGGTGAAGCCCGTGTTGGCCGAGCGGGCCAAGTCGCGGCGCGTCTCGATGCAGCGCAGTTGGCCGTAGCTCAGCAGCTGGCGGTAGCCGGGCGAGTCGTGCCACCACGCATCGTTGGTGACGAGGCCCAGCAGCGTGGCGCCGTTGCGGGCGTATTCGCCTAGAAAGTCGCCGTAGATGGACTCGTAGCAAATGACCGGCGCCACCCGCAGCGCCGGCGCGCTGGCTGGCGCTGCAAACACGGTACGCTCGGTCTGGCTGCCATAAGAACCCACAAAACCGCCCAAATCAATGTTCTTGAGCACGCTGCTGAGGATGGGCGGAATCTTTTCTACGCCGGGCACCAGCCGCGACTTGTGGTAGAGGGCCACCGGCGCGGCGGCGTCGGCGAAGTAAGCGGCGGCGTTGTTGTAATCGTAGTAGCCCAGGTCGTCGCGGTAGCGAGCGGTTTCGCTGGCCGCGGCCTGGCTAGGGTAGGAGGTGACGGTGGTGATGCCCGTGAGCAATGCCACGCCGGGGTGCCGCGCCAGCCAAGCACGCACGCGCCGGATTTTGGGGTGGCTTTCTATGGTGTTTTCCCAGTACGCTTCCTCCAGCGCCGTTTCGGGCCAGAGAATGAGCTTGGTTTCGGGCGTGAGCTTCTGGTCCGAGATGCTCATCAGGCGCGTCAGCTGCTCGTCGTAGGGCACAAACTGCGGGCCGCCTTCAAACTTCTCCACGTAGGGGTCGAGGTTGGGCTGCACCACCACCACTTCGGCCGTGGGGCCTTTTGCCACATAGCTGCGGCCGATGAGCGTGGAAATGAACAGCGGCACGGCCACGGCCAGTACCGGCGCGGCCCAGCGGAAGCGGGCAGGGCCATCCACCGCCCAGGGGCTCACGCCGCCCCGGCCGAACCACGCCCAGAACGCTAGCAGATTCACCGCCCACACCCACACCGAGCCGCCCAGAAACCCGGTGTACTCGTACCACTGCACCCACTGCGGCGCTGCGGCGAAGCCGTTGCCCAGCGTGAGCCAGGGCCAGGTGATATCCCAGTGTAGGTGTAATTGCTCAAACGCTATCCAGTATACCGGCAGCGAAAGGTAGCCCCAGCGGCTGCCCAGGCGCTTCTTGGTTTGGCGGAAGGCCATGAGGGGCAGGCACATGAGCAGCGCGTTCAGCACCACGGCGGCAATGCCGGCGGCCAGCTGCGCGTAGCTTACCCACCAAGTGGTGAGGGCGTTCCAGAGCACCAGCATCAGGTAGGTGCTGGCAAACACGCGGCCTTTGCGGGCGCCTTCCAGCGTGAGCTTGCGCTCCATGACGAGGTAGGGCAGCCAGCCAACGAACAGCAGCGGCACCAGCCAGGCGGTGGGCCACGGCGCCCAGCCGCCGCTCAGCAACAGGGCGCCCAACACGGCGAGCACCGGCGTGCGCAGGCGGAACAGGCCGCTAGTCCTGGCCGTCGATGTCGTCGTCGGCATCGTCGTCGGGGCAGCGGGTTCGGTCTTCGCGGCCGGGGCGGGGCTCGCGGGCGGGCGGGGCAAGATTTCCTTCGACGACAACGACAATTTCTCCTTTAATGCTGGGCCGGGCCGCGAAGTCAGCCTCCAGGCTGGCCAGCGTGCCGGTCACGGTTTCTTCAAACAATTTGGTCAATTCGCGGCTAACCGACGCCGGCCGCTCGGGGCCCAGCACCTCGGCCAGCTGGCCCAGGGTTTTGACGATGCGGTGCGGCGACTCGTAAAAAATCATGGTGCGGGTTTCGGCGGCGAGTTGCTGCAGGCGCGTCTGTCGGCCTTTCTTCACCGGCAAAAACCCTTCAAACGTAAACCGCTCGGCCCCAAAGCCCGACTTGAGCAGGGCCGGCACGAAGGCCGTGGGGCCGGGCAGGCACTCCACGCCCAGGCCTTTGGCCAAGCACTCGCGCACCAACAAAAAGCCGGGGTCGGAAATTCCGGGCGTGCCGGCGTCCGAAACCAAGGCCATGGTCTCGCCCTGCTCCAGGCGGGCCAGCAGGCGCGGCACCTGCTGGTGCTCGTTGTGCAGGTGGTAGGAGAGGAGTGGCTTTTTCAGGCCCAGGTGCTGCATGAGGCGGCCGCTGGTGCGGGTGTCTTCGCAGAGCACCGTGCCCACTTCGCCCAGCACGCGGATGGCGCGCAGGGTGATGTCTTCCAAATTGCCGATGGGCGTGGGCACGAGGTACAGAACCGTGTTGGGCATGAGGCAAAGGTACGTAGCTGGCCAAACCGTACGCCGCTTTGAAAGCCGCCCCGGCATTAAACCAGCTACGCCGGTATCTTGTCGCCGAGAAAAGCAGGCGTATTTCCCTTTTGTTGATAAACCATGGCTTGGCTGGCAGTTGTATTTGCCTGTATTCCGGGTAGCGTAGCATACGCTGTATTGGCCGAAATCCGGCTAGCCTCCGAGCTTTCACGCAATGGAATAGAACAGGAAGGCGTTATCATTTCTCAGCGAGAAGTAGCTCGCAGCCGAAGCGGCAGTTATTATGTGCCTAAAGTGCGGTTCACAACGCGGAATGGCGAGGTCGTTGAAGGCGAAAGTGCGGGATTAGAGCGTTTTTTGGACGCGCGGCATTTGTTCTTCGCTGATAAAGTCGAGTTTTTCGATAATGATTACGCCTTGTTGCGTTACGATGCCGCCAATCCCCGACGTTTTCTGTTCATTCAGGAGTTAGACCAAACCAAAAATCATTGGTTGTTGGTAATTACTAGCCTGTTGACGGTGGTCATGGTGCTGGCCGGGCTTGGCCCGGTTTAAGAAGGCGGCGTGGCATACCGCGCCGCCACGGCATCGATGGCCGCGGCCAGCCGGTGGTCGCGCCGGGTCACGGTGTTGCCGGCGTCGTGGGTGCGCAGGCGGAACTCGACCGCGTTGTACTCGTTGCTGAACCACGGGTGATGGTCGAGGCGCTCGGCCTCAGCGGCCACTTCGGTGAGGAAGGCGAAGGCCGTGCGGAAGTCGGCAAAACGGAAGCTGCGGCACAGGCTGTTATCGATTTCAGTCCACATAGTTTTTGCTATATTTAACAGCACGGTTCAGGTGTGCCGGGGGCGCGCAGGCAAAACCCAAACGGGAAATCCAAAGTACACCTTTTCCCAGCTATTTCTTTCCTCGTACCCCAGCCCTTTAACCACATGGCCATCGACCCCAACAACCGCCCCATCCGCGTCATCAACGACGACACCACCAACGAAGAAATGGAGGCCGGCCACCACATCCCCAACGCCGACCCGCCCAAGAACGAAGCGGCCCGCGGCGGCTTTGGCAACCGCGACGGCAAGGAAGGCTTCGGCTCCGATACCTCGGGCGGCGAAACGGCCCTGGGCGTGAACGAAACCGCCGACGCCATGGCGCCCCCGCCCGACAACATGCGCTCGAACGATGAGGGCCGCGCCGGCCGCGAAAACCAGGACCTGCCCGATGACGACGGCCTCGACTCCATCGCCCCCTCGGGCCGCCCCGTGGATGAGCTGGACGTGCACGACCGCCGCCCCGGCGTGGACGAGATGCTGAACCCCAACTCCCGCGTGGGCATGGGCCAGATGGAGCCCCGCCCCATTCAGCCCATCACCGGCACCGACACCAACGCCGAGCTAAACGACCCCAACGCCACCGACACGGCCATCGACCAGTAAGGCCGCGCCCGTCGGCAGCCCGGAGCGACAGTAAGAAACCTTCCCCATTTCCACTTTCTAACTTCCTTCATCATGCCGTACAAAAGCAACAACACCAACCAGCAGTCCGGTGAAAACCACGGCGCCCCCGCCGGCGAGGGCCTGCCCCAAGGCACCGGCGACCTGCCCGTAAACGACCTCGACGAGGCCACCGAGGCCCGCCTCGAGCAAGAAGCCCTCGACGCTGGCCAGCGCCACCCCAACCGCAACCTCGACAAGCCCGAACTGGACAAGCCGTCCTACGGCGGCGGCCACTAGGTCAAGCGGCCGTTTCGCCTGAATTACCCAGGACGTCATGCTGAGCGCAGCCGAAGCATCTCTACCGCGAGAGTAACTGAATTACTTGCGAGGTAGAGACGCTTCGGCTGCGCTCAGCATGACGTCTTTTTTGCGCTTTTCCTCATACGCCTCTCCTTCTTGCCCATGCGCCGCTTTGCCACCACCGACCTGCACGGCTGCCTGCACACGTTTCGCCGCCTGGTGGAAGAAGAGTTGCGCCTGACCTCTCGCGATGAGCTGTACCTGCTGGGCGACTACGTGAACAAGGGCCCCGACAGCCGCGGCGTGCTCGACTACCTGATGCAGCTGCAGGCCGGCGGCTACCGCGTGCACTGCCTGCGCGGCAACCACGACCAGGCCCTGCTCGACGCCGCGCGCCACCGCTGGCGCTGGGACTGGCTGGGGCCGCGGGGCCGTCAGCCCACTTTGCGCAGCTTTGGCGTGGGGCGGCTGTCCGACATTCCGGCGCATTACCTCAACTGGCTGGCCACGCTGCCTTACGAGATTGAACTACCCGATTTCGTGCTGGTGCACGCGGGCTACAACTTTGCCCTGCCGCCCGCGGCCATGCGCCAGGACCACGACACCATGCTCAACACCAAGAAGTTTGTGTACGACCCCACGCGGCTGGGCGGGCGGCGCTTGCTGCACGGCCACGTGCCCACGCCCACCGCGCAAGTGCGCGCCAAAGCCGCTGGCCACCCCGGTGCCCTGGGCCTCGACACGGGCTGCGTGTATCGCCACAACCCTGAGCTGGCTCATTTGGCGGCCCTGAATTTGGACAGCTGGGAGTTGCTGCTGGTGCCCAACTGCGAACCGCCTTACCCGATAGGAAAGCGGTAAAATACCTTTCAGGGTGCCGCTGTCTTCGTGCGATATAGTCGCTGTGGGCCTTGGATGCTTTTGTATTATATCCGTTCGGTTTCTTTGGAAAGGCAACACGTGCTGCCATCGATTGCTGCTCAGATGCGATTAGTGGCCATTGAGCGGGTTGTGCCGCGGGCTTACATACAAATGCCCGGTATTCCGAATGGAAAGAGCTTTAATAATGGAATAATAATTTGGGTTATTGGCTGCAAATTTGAAAAAATAATTGAAGTATTATTTGAAAAGCATAGGATGCCTGCAATAAAATAAGTTATAAATTGTATTATACCGATGGGGTCTTGACTAGTGTGTTGCGCAGGAGTGCGCGGGGTTATACGTTTGATAAATACTATTTCTGCGTGGTGGGCTGAGCCCAAAAATCGGAAAACATCAAGCCGGCCCTGAGGGTGCGAATTGAATTTTACCCGGTTATGGATTTTCGCACCATCTGGAAAGCAGTAACGGCCCGAAGGCTTCTGCCGGAGCGGCTTACTATTTCAAACTTTTTTACCCTGTATATGAAACATTCCCTACCCTCGGCCTCGCATTCTTTTGGCCCCTTACCCACGCTTCCGTGGTGGGAGCGCCGGCGTGGGCAGCTAGTGGCCGTGCTGCTGGCGGTGCTGCTGCTGCTCGGCAGCCGCGTCCACGCCACGGTCATCATCACCGTGGGCAACGGCCAGGCCAACTACCCCACCATCACGCAGGCGCTGGCGGCGGTGCCTTCCACGCTGACCGAGCCATATGAGCTGCAGCTAACCGCTAACGGCTATACCGAAGACGTGCTGCTGACCAAAACCGGCACCGCCACCAACACGCTCACCATCAAGCCCGCGGCCGGGATTTCGCCCATCATCACGGGCACGTTCACGTTTGGGGCCGGCAGCGCCTACACCATTCTGAGCGGCAACAACGGCAGCGCCCGCGCCCTCACCCTGCGTCAGACGAACCAGCTGGCGCCCACGCTGGTGTTCAGCAACGACGCCTCGCACAACACCGTGAGCGAAGTGCAGGTGCGCGGCGCCGCCACCTCCTGGACCAGCGGCGTGGTGGTGATTGGCAACGGCAGCGCCACCGGCAACGACTACAACACCCTGACCCAAAGCTACATCTTCAACGCCAACCCCTCGCAGCTGCCGGCCAACCTGGTGTACGCCGTGAACTCCGGCACCGGCACCAACGACGCCTTCGCCCTCACCGGCAACCAGCTCTACAACTTCACCCGCACCGGTGTGCAGGTGGGCAGCGGCAACGGCGACGGCTGGAACATCAGCAGCAACAGCATCTTTTACAACGCGTCGTCGACCCCCACTACGGCCCAGACCGGCATTGACTTTGCGCCCGGCACCGGCGCCAACGACGCCACCGTGGCCAACAACTCCATTGGCGGGCAGGCGGCCGGCGCCACCGGCGGCGCCTGGGTCAACACCGGCGGGCAGAGCTTCCGCGGCATTGTGATGAGCTGCGGCGGCAGCACCGCCCTCACCAACGAAGTGACCGGCAACCTGGTGAGCAACGTGAGCCTAACGGGCACGGGCTCGGCTGCGCTCACGGCCATTGGCATCGACGGCGGCCGCAACGAACTCACGAGCAACACCGTGGCCAGCGTGAGCAACACCGGCACCAGCGGCGTGAACAGCCTCGTGAGCCGCGCTACCACGGTTCTGGGTTCTTTCTCGGTGGCCAGCGGCCAGCTGATGGTGGTGGAAAGTGGCCTGACCGTGGTGCTGGGCAACCTCACCAACGCCGGCATCCTGAACCACACCGGCGGCGACATGCTCATCACCGGCAACTTCACCAACTCGGGTACTTTTGCCCAGACGCTGGGCGATATCGAAATCAAAGGTAATATGGTGAATTCGGGCCAGTTCACCTGCTCCACCGGCAAGGTGAAGCTGACCGGCACTGGCCCCCAAACCGTGAGCGGCGGCCTCTACTTCAACCTCGAAGTGAACGGTACCGGCACCAAAACCCTCACCGGCAACGCCACCGTGTACAACGGCGTGCAGATGCTGAACGGCGTGCTCTCCACCGGCACCCGCTACGCCCTCACCCTCGACCGCCTGGCCAACCTCGTGGAAACTGACGCCAGCTACGTGCTGGGCCGCGTGGAGGTGAACCGCACCCCCACCGAGGGCGTGCTGGAAGACTTCGGCGGCGTAGGCCTGGAAATGACGCCCGCCCCCGGCTCGACGCTGCCCGGCGCCACTTTCGTGACGCGCATCACGGGCACGGCCCCGGTGGGCGTGAGCGGCCGCCAGGGCATCCTGCGCTACTACGACATCGACGCCGACGTGCTCACCGGCCTCAACCTGGGCCTGACCCTGCGCTACCTCGACCACGAACTCAACGGCATCAGCCGCGGCAACCTGCGCTTCTTTAAGTCGACCAATGCCGGTGCCACCTGGGCCAACAAGGGCGTGAGCGCCGCCGGCACCAGCGCCGCGGTAGGCGGCGGCTACGCCACCCTCAACAACGTGGACGGTTTCTCGCGCTGGACCCTCGGCGACCTCACGGCCCCGCTGCCGGTGAGCCTCACCGAGTTCGCGGCCGAGCGCCAGGGCCGCAACGCCGTGCTCACCTGGGCCACCGCTACTGAGCAGAACAACCGCGGCTTCGGCATCGAAGTCTCGCTCGACGGCAAGACCTTTAAAGAAATTGGTTTCGTGGCCGCCGAGGGCAGCGGCACTAGCAGCAGCGCCCGCAGCTACCGCTTCGTGGACGCCAGCGCGGGCAAAGCCGGCCGCCGCTACTACCGCCTGCGCCAGCAAGACCGCACCGCCGCCGAGGCCACCTACTACGGCCCCCGCGAGCTGACCTTCGAGGCCGAGGCCCCCGTGTTTGCCGCCTACCCCACGCAGTTTGGCCAGGACCTGACCGTTGAGCTGCGCCACCCCGGCGCCACCACCGCCACCCTGCGCCTGTTCGACGGCATGGGCCGCGAGGTGTGGCACCAGGACGTGACGCCCGGCGCGGCGCCGCTGCACGTGCAGCCCACCGGGGCCGCCGGCGCCTACGTACTCACCGCCACGGTGGCCGGCCAGGTGCTGCGCCAGCGCGTGGTGAAAAACTGAGGCTGAGAGCCGCGCTCCAGCGCCGTTCCGCCTTTTCCGAAGCCCCAGCTACGATAGTGGCTGGGGCTTTTTCGTGTTTCGGGGCCGGCCGTATTTGCCCTTCGGGCCGTGTTAGCAAATTGCTTTGGCCCGCCAGCCCTAAAGTCCGTTCTTCTTACTCGTTCAATGGCCCATACGTGCCTTGCAAGGGCGAAACGTAGTCTGCGACTTCGTTGATAAGACAACTGTAAAAGTCTGATTGGTAAATATATTTATTCGCGTTTCGCAGGTAAATCGCCTACGTTTGAGAAAAGCCGGCTCCCCACAAGCCGGCGCCGCGGCATTTCGGATTCTACCCATCCTTCGCCATGAACCAAGCGCTTGCTGTTCGCTGCAAGGGCGGCTTCCCCGAGGGAAGGCCTGACCCACATACCCGCTGGCCCGTGGCCATTCGGGCCATCCCGTTGCGCCGCAGCAGGCATTCTCACCACTACGGGGCTTTGGTTTTACAAGCCAACGTTTTTCCACCGCGTCATGCACGCTTGGTAGGCTATTCCACTTTCACCCTTTTCAGCCATGAACAAACTACTTCCCTTCCTCGCCTTGGCCGCCGCGCTGGCCGCCGGCAGTTGCAAAAAAGACAACCCCGACGCCGGCCTGCCCCCGGCCACGCAGGAAGGCAAGAACACCGGCGGCTGCCTCGTCAACGGCGAGCGGTTCGTGGCCACCGGATGGGGCGGCGACCTATTTTCTAATCCTACCCCGCCGCTATTTGGTGGCTTCTCATTCGACAGCGTGTACACGGTAGACTTGAATGGACAGTACAAAGGCGAAAATGCCACACTTACGCTCTTCTTAAAAAATGATGTGCCCAAAACATACCTGCTGAACAAGGACACACCTTACTATCCTCAAGCCGTTCCTTCTCGCGTTCTAGACCATGCTACATTCACGATTGATGGCGTGAGCAAGTCAGAATTGTACGGGACCAATTCGACTCAGACGGGCAAAGTGGTGCTGACACGAGCCGACCTGCGGGCGGGCATCGGTTCAGGCACGTTCGAGTTCACTGCCGCTAGTACGGTGGACCGCAGTAAAACCATTACCGTCACCAACGGGCGCTTCGACCGGAAGCAATAAATTTTTCTATTAACCTTTTCATTTCTTACCCGATGAAACAGCTTCTACTCATATGTGCGCTGCTCTTAGCAGTTCCCAGCCTAGCCCAGCGCGTGGGCGGTGCCGGCACCAGCGCCGTGGTGCTGCCGCCCACGCAGCTGCCCTATTCCTGCAACGAGACCATCGGCCGGGCGCAGCACCGGGCCGACAGCCTGCTGCAGCCGCTGGACAAAAGCCAGATTCCCACCCACGTGCTCTACGACCGCGTGTTCGGCCTGGCCGCCCTGGACGTGTTCAACCGCGTGCACAACGACCCCGATACGTCGGGCGTGCAGCACTACCTGCAAGCCTACTAAGAACTACACGTAGCCAACTACAACAACCCCGGGGCGTGGTGCGCAACGCCGTGGTGACCCAGGTGACCAGCCAAACCCCCAACCCCGACCCTACGCAGCCGCCCCGCGAGTGTGTGATTATCGATGCCCGGCCCGCGCCGGCCGCCTACCCCAATCCCGCCGACACTACCCTCTACCTGGCCGCCCCCGCAACCACCGAAGCCCGCGCCCTGCCCCGCACCGCCGTGCTCTACAACGCCCAGGGCCGCGAGGTGCGCCGCGCCAGCGGCCCCGCCCCCGCCGAGCTGCGCGCCGCCGGGCTGCCCGTCGGCCTCTACTACCTGCGGGTGGAGCAAAACGGCCGCGTGAGCCGCCACCAGATTCGGGTGCAGCACTAGGGGACCGCCGCTACCTGCGCCAGGAGGCTGTTTGAACCACTAAAAAGAACGGTCCTGCTGAGCGCAGTCGAAGCAGCTCTACCGCTTCGTCCGGCTCCCCTCTCTGTTGGGCTTCGCGCATCACGCGGACCAGGGCCGGGGGGGAAGGCGCCACATTGAACGACGCACGCGAGATGCTTCGACTGCGCTCAGCAGGACCGTTCTTTTTAGCAGGACGAGCCTTGCCAGTTGCCAGCACCTTCGGCGTTGAGCCGCCGGCCATTGCGCCTCGAAAAAGAAGCATACCGTTCTGCTTACATTTACTTCTGCCGGGCCGGGGGCCGGTGCTTATGCCAGCCCCGGCCCGGTAGTTTTTCCTCCATCTTTTACCCCCGTTTACCCATGAAGCAAGGCAACCGCATCTCGGAAACCCTCTCTACCGCCGACGCCAAGAAAATCGTCGACCTGCTGCGCCAGGTCCAGGACCTGATGCCCTTCCTCATTACCCTGCAGCCCGACGAAAGCAAAGGCCTGCGCAACATCGGCTTCGACGGCGTGCCTTTCGCCCAGGCCGCCCTCGACGCCGTGCGCGCCGACCCGGGCTTCACCCGCCGCGCCTTCGACCTGGCCGAGTTCGAAAAGGACGTGGCCCTCATGGACAGCCTGCGCGGCATCCAGGCCGTGCTCGGGCCCCTGGCCCAAAAAGTGAGCGACACCTACCGCCTGGCCGGCGCCGACGTGATGGTGACCGCCGACGACGTGTACGAAGACCTGCGTCGCGACAACGGCGAAACCGCCGCCGTGCAGGCCCCCCTCGCCATCATGAAAAAGCGCTACGCCCAGCGCCTGAGCCCCGCCAAAGCCGCCAAAGCGGCCCCCGCCACGGCCTAGCCCCGCCCCCGGGTGGTGCCCCACCACCCCAGGGTGGTGCCACACCGGTCCGGAGTGGTTCGGAACCACTCCGGAGTGTTCCCGAACCGGTCGCAAGTGGTGGCGTACCACCCTGGGGTGGTGCGGAACCGGTCGCAAGTGGTGCGATATCACCCCAGAGTGGTGCGCCACCACTCGCAAGTGGTACAGAACCGGTCGGGAGTGGTGCGCCACCACTCCCGACCGGTTTTTTCTGTGAAATGGTACCGGTTGGGGTAGAGACGCATACTTGCGTCTCGTCGTTTGCACCGTGAGGGGGGCATCCTTTTAATGCGGGTCGCTCAACGACGAGACGCAAGTATGCGTCGCTACTTGCCTTCCAGCACCCCCGCTGCCACTGCCCGCCGGGCCGAGGCGCGGTAAGGGTTGAGCGAGTCGGCGGCCACGGCGCGCAGCTCGGTCAGGGCCGGGGCCAGCTCTTTGGCTTGCCAGTAGGCCATGCCGAGGTGGTAGCGGGCGCGGCGGGTTAGCTCGCTGGTGGCATTTTCGTCGCTCACGCGGCGCAGGTACAGCTGGGCGGCGTTGCCCTGGCCCTGACGCAGCAGAATGAGGCCGCGCAGGTAGAGCAGGGTGTCGTTGCCCACGCTGGTGGGGCTCACGCGGCCCAGCGAGTGCAGCGCCGCCGGGTAGTGGCCCGACTGGTACTGGTCGAGGGCTTCGGAGAGCAGCGGGCGGGCGTGCAGCAGGGCGGGCGTCACCACGGGGCCGGGGTCGGGCTGGTAGTAGGCTTCCCAACTGCGGGCCGGCCGGGCGGGGCTGGGGCGGGTGAAATACCAGGCCGCCGCGCCGACGGCCAGCAGCAGCAAGGCGCCCAAAGTGCCCAGCACGGTCCAGCGGCGCTGGCGGCGCTGGTTCAGCTGCTCCACGCGGGCCAGGGCGGTGCCGCGCTCGTTCATGCGCTCGTCGAGGGCTTGCAGGCGCAGGCGCAGGGTGTCGTGGCCGGCCGCCCAGCGCAAGTCGGCGGTGAGCTGCTCGTAGGCGGCGTGGGCGTCGGCCAGGTCTTCCTCCTGCTCCAGGCGCAGCTCGAAGGCCTCCTGCTCGGCCGGAGTCATCTGGCCGTCGGCAAAGCGTTCGAGCTCGTCGAAGTAGGGGCGGAGGTCGGGGCGGGGCGGAGTCTGAGGACTCATTTCAGCAGCTCGTAAAGTTTGCGCAGGCAGGCGCTTTTCTGGAGTCGGGCCACGGTGGCGTTGGGGAAGCCCATCTTGCCGCCCATCTTCTCAAAATGATAGCCGCGAAAGTAAAAGTAGGTCAGCACCTGCTGGCAGTCGGCCCCGAGCTGATTGAACTGGGCCAGCAGGCGCTGGCGGCGGCCGGCTTCGGCGGCGGGCAGGGGCACGTGGGCGGGCACCTGGGCAGCCAGGCGCTGCTGGGCCATGCCGTAGATGAAGGCCCGCAGGTCGTCGGGCATTTTGGTGATGCGGCCGTCGGCCACCTGGTCGTAGAAGTCGAGCAGGGTGTCTTGCAGCAGGCCGTGGGCCTGGGCCGGGGCCAGGCGGTGCTGGCGTTGGGCCCAGCGGGAAAACAGGTGCCGGCTGCGTTGGTAGAAGTCAATCAGAAACTTCTGATTGCCGACGCGCAGCTGGGTAAGGGTTTCGGCAAGGGGCGCGGACATGGCAGGGAGCAAAGGCAGTAGCAAGTAACAACGGAAACGCTTATCAGTGAACAGTTATCAGTGTGCAGTTAGCAGTTGAGGGGCGAAGGGCGGCGAAGCGGCCTCGCATGAGGCGCTTAGCAGGCCGGATAAGTGCTTGAAGCCGCCGGGTTTCTGAAAGAAAACGGGTTGAATGCTCTTTTTTTCAAAAAGCCCGCTCGCGAGAAGGGCCACCCCAACTGTTCACTGATAACTACTCACTGATAACTGATACTTACCTTTACGCCCATGCAAACCGTCGCCCCCGCTCGCCTGCTCGACACCGCCGTGTTCGACCTCATCGCCCAGGAAAAAGCCCGCCAAACCCACGGCATTGAGCTCATTGCCTCCGAAAACTACGTTTCGGAACAGGTGATGGCCGCCCAGGGCTCCGTGCTCACCAACAAGTACGCCGAGGGCCTGCCCGGCAAGCGCTACTACGGCGGTTGCGAAATCGTGGACCAAGTGGAGCAGCTGGCCATCGACCGCGTGAAGGAGCTTTTCGGCGTGCAGTGGGCCAACGTGCAGCCGCACTCCGGCGCCCAGGCCAACGCGGCCGTGTTCCTGGCCTGCCTCAAGCCCGGCGATAAAATCCTGGGCTTCGACCTCAGCCACGGCGGCCACCTCACCCACGGCTCGCCCGTGAACTTCTCGGGCAAGTACTTCGTGCCCAGCTTCTACGGCGTGGAGCGCGAAACCGGCCTCATCGACTGGGCCAAGGTGAAGGAAACCGCCCGCCGCGAGCGCCCCAAGATGATTATCTGCGGCGCCTCGGCCTACTCGCGCGACTGGGACTACAAAGCCCTGCGCGAAGCCGCCGACGAAGTGGGCGCCCTGCTGCTGGCCGACATCTCGCACCCTTCGGCCCTCATCGCCAAAGGCCTGCTGAACTCGCCCTTCGAGCACTGCCACATCGTGACCACCACCACGCACAAAACCCTGCGCGGCCCCCGTGGCGGCCTCATCATGCTGGGCAAGGACTTCGAAAACCCCTTCGGCCTGACCACGCCCAAGGGCGAAATCCGGCCCATGTCGGCCGTGCTCGACGGCGCCGTGTTTCCCGGCACCCAGGGCGGGCCGCTGGAGCACGTCATTGCGGCCAAAGCCGTGGCCTTCGGCGAAGCGCTGACCGACGACTTTACCACCTACACCCGGCAGGTGGCCCGCAACGCGCAGGCGTTGGCCAGCGGCTTCACCGCGCTGGGCTACGACCTCATCTCGGGCGGCACCGACAACCACCTTATGCTGATTGACTTGCGCTCGAAGGGCCTGAGCGGCAAGCTGGCCGAGAATACGCTGGTGCGGGCCGACATCACCATCAACAAAAACATGGTGCCCTTCGACGACAAGTCGCCTTTCGTGACCAGCGGCATCCGCATTGGCTCGGCCGCCGTAACTACCCGCGGCCTGGGCGAGTCGGACATGGCCCGCATCGTGGAGCTGATAGACGAAACCCTGACCCACCACGACAACGACACCCGCATCGGGCAGGTGCGCCAGCGCGTGAATGCCTGGCTGCAGGACTACCCGCTGTTTGCGTAGCGTTTTACGTATGGGGTGATGTTCGTCTGTCATCCTGAGCGCAGCGAAGGACCTTATCACGTTAGCGCATCCTGACGTGATAAGGTCCTTCGCTGCGCTCAGGATGACAGACGGTTTATTCCTCTTCCTATTTCTCTATTTTCTCCGTGCAACCTCAACCGCAACAACCTAACCTCTCGGGCGAAACGCACGAAATGTCCTTCATCGACCACCTGGAGGCGTTGCGCTGGCACATCATCCGGTCGGCCATTGCGGTGGTGGTGTTCACCACCGGCGCGTTTTTCGCGAAGGATTTCCTGTTTCACGACGTGATTCTGGGACCGTCGCGGCCCGATTTCTGGACTTACCGCATGTTCTGCAAGTTCGGCAACTGGGTGCACGCGCCGGACTTGTGCATCGACAAAATCGGGTTCGTGATTCAGAACCGGCAGATGAGCGGGCAGCTCACCATGCACATCAGCACCTCGTTCATGGCCGGCATCTGCCTCACGTTCCCGTACCTGTTCTGGGAAATCTGGCGTTTTGTGAAGCCCGGCCTCTACCCGCACGAGCGGGCCAACTCGCAGGGGGCGGTGTTTTTTGTGTCGGTGCTGTTTGCGCTGGGGCTGCTGTTTGGCTACTACATCGCCGCGCCGCTCAGCATCAACTTTCTGGCCGGCTACGTGGTGGACCCCACCATCGAAAACCAGATTGACATGCAGAGCTACCTGAGCACGCTGAGCACCATGAGCCTCTCGTGTGCCTTCGTGTTTGAGCTGCCCATGATAGTGTTTTTCCTGGCCAAGGCCGGCATTGTGTCGCCCGAAATCATGCAGGTGTACCGCAAGCACGCCATTGTGGTCATCCTCATCATCGCGGCCATCATCACCCCGCCCGACATCTCGGCCCAAATCATCGTCACCATCCCCATTTTGCTGCTCTACGAGCTGAGCATTCACATTGCCCGCGTGGTGCGGCGCGGCGACACCGCCCGCCTCAACGCCAAGCTGGCCCGGGAGCAAGCCATGGGCAGCTAGTGCCGCCCGCCTCCGGCATGCAACGCTCGCACTTCCAACGCAACCTCTTCCACGTCCCATGAAAATTGCCCTCGGCTCCGACCACGCCGGTTTCACTCATAAAGAAATGCTGCGCACCTGGCTGGCTGCCGAAGGCCACGAGGTGCGGGATTTCGGCACGTACTCGGCCGACTCGATGGACTACCCCGACGTGGCGCACCCGCTTTCGGCAGCGGTGGAAAGCGGCGAGTTTGCGCTCGGGCTGCTGCTGTGTGGCTCGGCCAACGGGGTGTGCATTACGGCCAACAAGCACGCCGGCGTGCGCGCCGCCATTGCTTGGCTGCCCGAGCTGGCCGCCCTGGCCCGGCAGCACAACGACGCTAACGTGCTGTGCGTGCCGGCCCGCTACGTGAGCGAGGAGCAAACCCGGGAAATTGTATCAACTTTTCTAAAAACAAATTTCGAAGGTGGCCGTCATCAACTCCGAGTGGCGAAAATAAAGGGCTGAGGCAATGCTGCCCCGCTTTTGAAAATTGGCCTGCTGGAAAAATTGCACCCTTGAATATTTTGAAATAGCATTAAAGCGTGAAACTTGCCCGGACTGTGCGTATCTTTGGCTAGCATTACGCAGCCACTTATGACCCGGCCTGGAATTTTGCTTATTTGGCTGCTCGCTTTCGGCGCGCTACTGGCTCCTGCGCGGGCCGTGGCCGGCGGGGCATTGCCAAACAGCACCGAAGCCATTCGGCAGAAGCTGGCCACGCCCCTGCCCGATACCACCCGCCTGCGGCTGCTGAACGCCATGTGCTACGCCCTGCACAACGAGCAGCCCGCCCGCGCCCTGCCTTACGGCGAGGCCGCCCTGGCCCTGGCCCGCACGCTACCCGCCGACGAGCAAGGCCCTGGCCTGCTCCGTAGTCTGCTGTACCTGGCCAGTTGCTACGGCAACCTCTCCAACGGCCCGGAGGCCCTGCAGCTCCTCAACGAAGCCCAGACGCTGGCTCTGAAGCTGAAAAACGTGGACGGCCTGGTGCGCGCCTACACTTCGCAGGGCAGCATCTACCACGAGCGGCGCGATTCCACCTCGGCTTGGCGCCACTACCGCCGCGCCCTGCGCCTGATGAACCAGCCCGGCGTGACGCCCACCGCCCGCATGAAGCTGCTGGGCAACGTGGGCGGGCTGTTTTTCTTCCGGCAGCAGCTGCCCCAGGCCTTGCATTACGACTCGCTGGCCCTGGCGCTGGCCCGCCGCCAAAGCGACTCTACGGCCGAAGCCAACTACCTCTCCAGCTTGGCCAACTACCAGATGCAGGCCGGCAACCTGGGCCGGGTGAAGCGCCTGCTCACCCAGGCGCTGGCCATCAGCCGGCGGCAGCGCGCCGTGCGCAGCCAGGCCCGGCAGCTCATCATGTTTGCGATGTACTACATCCAGACCGACGAGCCCGCGCGCGCCGACGCCGCCACCCGCGAAGCCCTGAAGCTGGCCCGCCAGAGCGACTACCTCGAGTGCGTGCTCGACGCTTACAGCATCCTCTCGGCCGAAGCCGCCGAGCGCGAAAACTACCGCCAGGCCTACGAGTGGAACCAGCGCTACGTGGAGCTGAATGACACGCTGAACAACCGCCAAACCATGCAAACCCTGGCCGCCGCCCAGGTGAGCAGCGAGGCCCAGGAGCGCGCCCGCCGCCTGCGCCTGCTCACGCAGCAGCGCGACGAGCAGGCCTGGCACAGCCGCGTGCTGGTGGGGGCCGTGGCCGTGCTCACGCTGGCGCTGCTGGTGGCCGCCTATTTTTACCGCAACCTGCGCCGCAGCCGCTCCGAGCTGGCCGCCAACAACCGGGCCCTAGAAAAAGTATCGGTGGAGCTGCGCAGCGTGGCGTCGTTCAAGGACAAGCTCTACGCCATTGTGGCCCACGACCTGCGCGGGCCGGTCACGGCTTTTGCCGGCGTCACGAGTTTGATTGACTCCTACATTGCCCAGAACGACCAGGACGGCCTGGCCCGCCTGCCCGCTCTGGTGCGCCAGGCCGCCGACAGCCTCAACCACCTGCTCGACAACGTGCTGAACTGGGCCGTGAGCCAGACCGGCGAGCTGGAATGCCGCCCGGCCCCGGTGCTCGTGTCGGAGCTGTTTGCCGAGTGCCAGGCCCTGTACCAAACCACGGCCGCCGCCAGCTGGCAGCACATCACCATGGCCGCCCCCGATGGCCTGAAGCTGATGGCCGACCGCAACATGGCCCGCACCATTCTGCGCAACCTGGTGGGCAACGCCCTCAAGTTCATGCCCGCCGGCGGCCACGTACACCTCGAAGCAGCCCCCGACCCCGACGACCCGCAGATGGTGCTCATCAGCTGCACCGACACCGGGCCGGGCATGAGCGCGGCCACCGTGGCCTCGCTCATGAGCGGCCCCGCCCTGCCCGAGCCCACGCCCACGCCCAAGCCGCGCGCCACCGGCCTGGGGCTGGGCCTGGCCCTGTGCCGGGCCTTCGTGCACCGCCACGGCGGCACGCTGGTGATTCAGAGCCGCCCCGGCGCCGGTACCAACGTGACCGTGAGCCTGCCAGTGGCGAAGTAGCTTCGTCTGTCATTGCGGGCGCAGCGTGGCAATCCGTCCTCTCTTAGCGACCAACTCTGGGGCGTGACAACCCCATAAAAAGCCCCGGCTCTACTACAGAGCCGGGGCTTTTCACATTAGTAGGCTAGTCGCTTAGAGAGGACGGATTGCCGCGCTGCGCCTGCAATGACAAGCGCCGGTTTACCAAATCACCACCCGGGTCGAATCGGGGCGGTAGAGCTTTTGGCCGGGCTTGATGCCGAAGGCGTCGTAGAAAGCGGGCACGTCGGCCATGGGGCCGTTCACGCGGTACTGGGCGGGCGAGTGCACATCGGTGAGCAGCTGCGAGGCCAGGCTTTCGTCGCGCACGTGCATTTGCCAGCCCAGCGCGTAGCCCAGGAAATAGCGCTGCACGGGCGTGAGGCCGTTAATTTTCTTGCCTTCTTTGTACTGCTTGGTTTTTTTGAAGGCGTCGAGGCCGATGACGATGCCGCCGAGGTCGGCGATGTTCTCGCCGGCCGTGGCCTTGCCGTTGATGTGCAGCGAGTCGAGCAGGGTGTAGCCGTTGAACTGCTTCACAATGCCGTTCACCCGCTCGTTGAAGCGCTTGCGGTCTTCCTTGCTCCACCACTCGTGCAGGTTGCCGTGGGCGTCGTATTGGCTGCCTTCGTCGTCGAATCCGTGGGTGAGTTCGTGGCCGATGGTGCTGGCGCCGGCGTAGCCGTATACCAGGGCGTCGTCGGCGTCGGCATCGAGCAGGCCGGGGATGGCGAAGGCGGCGGCGGGCAGCACAATCTCGTTGTTCGAGCTGTTGTAGTAGGCGTTGTAGGTCTGGGGCGTCATGCCCCATTCGGTGCGGTCCACGGGCTTGCCCAGCTTGTTAAGTTCGTAGCGGTGCTGCCAAAGGTTGGCGCGCATCACGTTTTCGGCCAGCGAGCTGCGGTCAATTTTCAGGCTCGAATAGTCTTTCCACTTGTCGGGGTAGCCCACCTTGGGCGTGATTTTGTGCAGCTTGTCGAGGGCCACCACTTTGGTGGGCGCGCTCATCCAATCCAGCTTCTGAATGTGCTCGGCGAAGGCGGTGGTCACGTGTTGAACCAGCGTGTCGTAGCGGGCTTTGGCTTCGGGCTTGAAGTATTCCTTCACGAACAGCTGGCCCAAGGCGTCGCCGAGGGCGTCTTCCTGCATGTCGAGCACGCGCTTCCAGCGGGGCCGGATTTCCTTGGCGCCGCGCAGCACCGTGCCGTAGAAATGGAAGTTCTCGTTCACAAACTGGCTGCTGAGCGTGGGCGCATACGTGCGGGCCAACTGCCAGGTGAGGTAGGCTTTCCAGTCGTCCAGCGGTTTGCTTTTCAGCAGCTGGCCCGCCGTCTGGTAAAACTCGGGCTGGCCCACAATCACCGTGTCCACGTTCGTGAATTCCATCTGCGCCAGCCAGGTTTTCCAGTCGAGGCCGGGCGTGAGCTGGTTGAGCTGCGCGATGCTCATTTTGTGGTAGTTGGCGTAGGGGTCGCGCAGGGCTTCGAGCTTGCGCGAAGACTTGGCCAGGGCCGTTTCCAGCGCCATCACGCGGTCGGCGTTGGCCTGAGCGGTGGCTTGGTCCTGGCCCAGCAGCCGGAAGGTATTGGCCAAGTGCTTCAGGTATTCGGCCCGAATGTTCTTGGTGCGCGAGTCGGTGTTGAAATAATAGTCGCGGTTGGGCAGGCCCAGGCCCGACTGGCGCAGGTACAGCGCCATCTTGTCGCTGTTCTTGTCGTCCTGGCCCACGTTGGGACCGATGAGGGCCCGCACGCCCAGCGGAATCTCGTGGGCGATGACGCCGGGCACTTCGGCCACGGTTCTCATGGCCGCGATGCGGTCGAGTTCCGGCTTGAGCGGGGCCGCGCCCAGCTTATCGGCCTTCACCGAATCCATGCCCACGGCCCAGAAATCGCCGATTTTTTGCTGGTTGCTGCCCGCGGCGGCGTTGGCTTTGGCCGCCTCCACGCTGGTTTCGCGCAGCCGCGCATACACCTCGTCCTGCACCTTCTTGCCGATGCCCATGCTGCTTTCCGACGCTGGAATGGGGTTGTTCTTAATCCAGGTGCCGTTGGCGTAGCTGAAGAAGTCGTCGCCGGGCGCCACGGTCGTGTCCAGGGCGGCGTAGAGCAGGTCGGGCTTGTCGCCGGAGCGGGCCGTTTTCAGGGAGTTCGATGGGCAGCCGGTCACGGCCGCGGCCAGCAGCGGCAATAGAAACAGGGGTTTTTTCATGTGGTGAAAATGGCGGGAGTCTTTTGGAAACGAAAGAACGTCATGCTGAGCGCAGCCGAAGCAGCTCTACTGCGATAGTAACCCAAACAATGGATTAGTTGCGCGGTAGAGATGCTTCGACTTCGCTCAGCATGATGTTCCCAGCCTCGTTCGAAGATGCCTACAGAATAAACCGCGTGCTCAGGAAGCTGCTTTCCTGGCCGTCCACGATTTCGTTCAGGATGTGCTTGTTGGCGTCGGTCATTTTGGTGGCCACCACCGTGCGGATGCTAAACGAGCGCAGCGCGTCGTACACCGACAGCGTGCCCTCGGCCGAGTCTTTGCGGCCGGTGAAGGGGAAGGTATCGGGCCCGCGCTGGCACTGGGCGTTGATGTTGACGCGGCTCACCTGGTTCACGAGCTGGTCGATGAGGTCGGCCACTTCCTTCGATTCACTGCCGAAAATGCTCACCTGCTGGCCATGGTCGGAGTCGATGATGTACTGAATGGCTTCGTCGACTTTGCTGAAAGACGCCACCGGCACCACCGGCCCAAACTGCTCTTCGCGCCACACCTTCATGCCTTCCTGCACCGGAAACAGCAGCGCCGGAAACACCAGCGGGCCGGCCGCCGTGCCGCCGCCTTCGTTCACCACGCGGGCACCCTTGGCCTGGGCGTCGGCAATGACTTCGGCCAGATAATCCGGCTTTTGCGGCTCGGGGAGCGGGGTGATGTTCACGCCGGCGTCCCAGGGCATGCCGGGCTTCAGCTTGTTGATTTCGGTGGCCAAGCGCTGCACGAAGTCTTCGGCAATGCTCTCGTGCACCATGAACAGCTTGAGCGCCGTGCAGCGCTGCCCGTTAAAGCTCAGCGCGCCCAGCACCGATTCCTTGATGGCCACGTCCAGGTCGGCATCGGGCATCACGATGGCCACGTTCTTGGCGTCGAGCCCGAACACGGCCCGCAGGCGGTTCGACTTGGGGTGCAGCTTCTTGAGCGAGTCGGCCACCCGGCTGCTGCCGATGAGGGCCAGCACGTCGATTTTGCCCGACGCCATGAGGGCCGGGACCACCGCGTTGCCGCGGCCGTACACGGTGTTCACCACGCCTTTGGGGAAAGCTTCGGTGAAGGCCTGCAGCAGCGGGTAGTGCAGCAACGCGCCGTGTTTCGGCGGCTTAAACAGCACGGTGTTGCCCATGATGAGGGCCGGAATGAGCATGCAGAACGTCTCGTTCAGTGGGTAGTTGAAGGGGCCCATGCAGAGCACCACGCCCAGCGGCGAGCGCCGAATCTGGCCGATGATGCCTTCCTCAATGGTGAAGCGCGACGAGTCGCGGTCCATGTCCTTGAGGGCGTCGATGGTGTTGCGGATGTAGTCGATGGTGCGGTCGAACTCCTTTTCCGAGTCGGCGGCCGACTTGCCGATTTCCCACAGCAGCAGCTGCACGATTTCGGCCTTGCGGGCCACAATGAGGCGGGTGAATTTCTCCACGGCCGCAATGCGGTCGGCCACGCTCATGGTGGGCCATTCGCCGCGGCCGTGGTCGTAGGCGCGCACGGCGGCATCGAGGGCTTTGAGGCTTTCGGCCTCGTCAAGCAGCGGGTAGGAGCCGATGACGCGGGGCGCCAACGTGCCGTCGGTGAGGCGCGTCTGGATGGGTGTGCGCACCTCCTGGGTGGGGCCGTGCCACTCGCGCAGCTCGCCGTCGAGCAGGTACTGGCGCTGGTGCAGGGGCTCGGGCCGGCGCCAGGCTTCGGGAATGGCCCGCTCGTCGAGCGGGAACAGATGGGTCAGGCTTTCGGTGGTTACGGGCATGGTGGGGGTGCAGAAAAGTTGCGGTGCGAACCTACGCACCAGCGCAGGCCCACGGAAATATTCGGCCCTGGCGGGACCGCCGGGCCCGATTTACGGGAACGTTTGCGTGCCGCGGGCAAGCCGGAAAGCCGTATGTTCAGGCCAAAATTATTTTTACTACACATGCCGCTTCGCCTTCTGCTTCTGCTCAATTTTGCCGCGGCCGCCTACCTCACCGGCCTCATCTGGACCATTCAGGTGGTGCACTACCCCAGCTTCGGGCTGGTGCCCAAAGATGCCTGGGTGGCCTTCCACGCGGCCCACACCCGCCGCATGAGCTACGTAGTGATGGCCCCCATGGTGCTGGAATTGGCCTTGGCCATCTGGTTGGCCTGGGCCGGGCGCGCGGCCCTGCCCGGCGGCGCCGGTTGGTGGAGCCTGGCCTTGGTGCTGCTGATTTGGGCCGTCACGTTCTTCATCTCCGTGCCCTTCCACAATCGGCTCGAAGGCGGCTTCGACTACATCGCTATCGACGGCCTCACGCGCACCAACTGGCTGCGCACCCTGGCCTGGACGGCGCGGGCCCTGTTGCTGGGCTGGCTGCTGGCACGCCCGGCCTGACCTGTCCGCGCTACTTTTAGCCGCATGAAGCGACTACTGTACCTGTTCATTCTGCTGAGTAGCTCACCCGGTTGGGCACAAACGCCGGCCGCCAGCCCGGGCCCGGCCGTGACGGTCGAAGTCAGCCGGGTGCACTGTTTGGTGCGGTTTGTGGAAACGCTGGCGGGCAGCAGCGGCGGGTACCGCGGCAGCCGCCGGGCCTTCGAGCAAAGCCGTTTCAACACGCCGGCCGCCCGCCGCTGGTTGCGCCGCTACCAAAACCTGGACCGCGAGCCGGGCTTCGACCGCGAAGGCTACCCCGTGGGCCGCCTGGGCAGCCAGGGCAACACCAACCCGGCCTACATGGCCGCCAGCGCCGACGCCCGCGACCTGGCCGACCTGCAGCGCCGCACCGTTGGCCTGCTCACCAACGAAGTGCTGGCCAGCCTCGACAGCGTGTACCGCTTTTTCACGCCGGCTTTCGATACCCTGGCCTGGCTGCCGCACGCCGATGAGCTGGCCCGCCTGCGCCCGGCCTACGCGGAGTTTCTGGCCCAAAGCCGGCTGATGCAGAAGTTTGGCCAGCTGCGCACGTTCTACGGCAGCGTGTGGCCCGACAACCTGCCGTACCGCATTGAGCTCAACCCGCAGCTCGACGGCAATCAAAGCGTCGGCAACCTGACCTTCACCAACCACGCCTGGGTGAGCGGCAACGTGGTGCTGCTGGACTGCCACCCCAAATCGCGCAGTTTTGCGGACGGCACGGGCGTCGTCTTTCACGAGATGAGCCATTCGCTCTCGGCGCAGCAGCGCCTGCGCCTGCAGCAGCAGCTGGAAGGCTGGTATCTGCGCCACCCTTCGCCCAATCGCCGCTCGGCCTACAACCTCATGGAAGAGGCCTTGGCCACCGTGGCCGGCGAATGGATTTACGCGCAGCAAAAGGGCCAGCCCGAGCCCGGCGAATGGTACAACGACGACTACATCAACCGCTACGCCAAAGCTCTCTACCCGCTCATGACGGGCTACGTGGAGCGCGGCCAAACCATTGATAGCCTCTTCGTGAGCCAAGCCATTGGCCTCTTTGACCGCACCTTCCCGCAGGCCGCCACCGACTACGTGAACCTGTTTCGCAAGGTCCTGTATTGGTCTAATGCCGAGGATTTTCGGGCAGCCATTCTGCCGTTTCAGGACCGGTTTCGCAGCTCGTTTACCTACACGTCGACGCCCATTCTGAACGAAGCCAAATCCCTGGCCCAGGCCCAGAGCGGCGAGTACTTTCCGGTCATCCTCGTCGCGCAGGACCACAAGGCCACACTCGATTACCTGCGCAAAAACCTGCCGGCGCTCCGTGGGCAGCGGCTGCGTCCGGACCAGAGCTTTCTGCTAAGCATCATGGGTCCCAACGGCCCCATCATTCTGGTGAATGCCCACGACCCGGCGCAGTTTGCTGCCGCCGCCAAGCTGCTCGACCAACAGGGGCACATCGACGTGAAAAAGCCGCTGGTGCTGCTAAAATGAGTGGTGTAGAGACGCATACTTGCGTCTCGGCGTTTAATAAAATGCCCAAGCAATATGGACGACGAGACGCAAGTATGCGTCTCTACATCGGCCGGCTTTTCTCCCGCGTGGCCTTGAATTCCGAGCCATCTTTCCACTTCGGGAAGGTGGTTTCGGCGGCCAACTTCTGGCCCACACGGAACAGCAGGCGGGCGTCCTGCTCGGCTCCGCGCAGGTCCCATTTGGGGTCGTACTGGTCGGCGGGCTGGTGGTAGGCAATTTCTTCGAAATCCTTGCGCTGCTTTTCGGCGAAGTCCTTGCCGTGCAGGCGGCTGTCGAAGGAGCCGCTGGCGTAGAGCGCCGGAATACCCACTTTGGCGAAGCTGAAATGGTCGGAGCGGTAGAAGCTGCCCGTTTCGGGGTGCTGGTAGGGGATGACGTAGCGGTTCTGTTCCTTGGCGGCGGCGCGGGCGTAGTCGTCCAGCTCCGATTGGCCGTAGCCCGTGATGGTCAGGTCGCGCATCGGGCCAAAGGCCAGCAGCTCGTCCATATTGATGTCGGCCACCGTGCTGGCCACCGGGAAAATGGGGTGCTGGGCGTAGTAGTCGGAACCCAGCAGGCCCTGCTCCTCGCCGGTCACGGCCAGAAACACGATGCTGCGGGCGGGCTTCTCCTTGGCTTGCACAAAGCCGTTGGCAATGGCCAGCAGGCCGGCGCAGCCGCTGGCGTTGTCCAGCGCGCCGTTGTAAATGGAGTCGCCGGCAATGGCCGGGCCGATGCCGAGGTGGTCCCAGTGCGCCGAATAGATGATGTATTCCTTGGGCCGGGTGGTGCCGGGCAGCACGGCCACCACGTTTTTCGAGGTTTTGCGCGTGATGGTGTTGTGCAGCGTCGTGGTCAGGTTCAGGCCCAGGGCTTGGCCTTTGAAGCCTTTCTTGTTGGCCGCTGCGTAGGCTTCCTCGTAGCTCTGGCCGGCCATGGCGAAGAGGCGCTTGGCCGCGTCGAGGGTCATCCAGCCTTCGAGGGCCACTTTGCTGGCGCCGTGGTCGGGCGTTTGGGGGTGCAGCTTGGCGCCGCCGTTGCTGCTTTGCACCACCGTCCAGGGGTAGGAGGCGGGCTTGGTGTCGTGAATGATGAGCAGGCCGGTGGCGCCGTGGCGGGCGGCCTCCTCGTACTTGTAGCCCCAGCGGCCGTAGTACGTCATGGCCTTGCCCTTGAACAGGGTGGTGTCGTTGCCCGCGTTGCCGGGGTCGTTGATGAGCACCACCACGGTTTTGCCCTTCACGTCGAGGCCGGCGTAGTCGTCCCAGCCGTACTCGGGCGCCGTCACGCCGTAGCCAGCGAATACCAGCGGCGAATTCTTGATGTCGACCGTGGGCACCTCGCGCTCCGTGAGGAACATGAAGTCCTGCCGGTACTTCAGGCGGAGGCTCTTGCCGTTGCCCGCCACGGTGGCAATGGAATCGGGCTTGCCCGCAATCTCCACCAGCGGCACCGCCTGGAAATAGCTGCCGTTAGCCCCGGGCTGCAGCCCCAGCTTCTTGAACTCCTCCGCCAAGTAGCTCGTCGCCTTTTCCTCGCCCGGCGTAAACGGCCGCCGCCCCTGAAACTCATCCGACGCTAGCACCTTGATGTGCTGCCCGATGAGCGCCGCCGTGATGCCGTCTTTCGGCGTGGGCACACTGGCGGTGTCGGTGGGCACGGCTTCGGTTTTGCCGTCGGCCGAAGCCGTTTCCGACGTGGAGGTATTGGACTGGCAGCCGGCTAACAGCAGGCCCGCCGCGGCCGGCAGCAGCCAACCGCGCAACGATGATAAGCGCATCCGTACAAGTAGTTAGGCCCGGCCGGGCCGGGCTGCCTACAGCCGGGCAAAATGCTCGGCCGCAATCCGCGCCCCTTCATCGGTGCAGATGCCGCGAATGTAGTACAGGAAGATGCTGCGGAACACCTCGCGCATGTTGTAGCGGTCGGGCGGAAACACCTGCGGGTTGAGCAGCAGGTTGAGCTGCTCAATCAGGATTTTGGTAACGAGCTGAATGTTAATGTCGGAGCGAAACAAGCGGCTGCGAATGCCGTCGTTGAGCAGCTGTTGCAGCTGCGGCGCCGAGTAGCTGTTGAGGTGGTCCATCACAGCCTCCCAGGTTTGGGGAAAGCCGGTTTGCAGGTCGAGGTAGAACTGGCCCGGCACGGTGGCCAGGTCGCGCAAGCCCAGCTGCAGCAGGCCGTAGAGCCGCTCCACCGCCGTCTGAAATTGCTCATATAATTCTCGGTGCTCCCGTTTCTGGCGCTCCATGTCGGCCAGCATGGCGTGGTGCACCAGCAGCTCCCGGCTCGGAAACTGCGCCGTGAGTTCGGCCGCGCTGGTGTGCAGGGCGGCGGCCAGCACCTCGTCGGTGGCGGTGTGCAGGCCGTAGCGGTGAAACACGGGCATGGCGGCTTCCAATGAAGCCGCCGGCAGGGTAAAATCGGGCATGAGGAAGCGGGGAAGGAAAGACAACTACGGCTCAAAACTAGCGCCGGTTAGCCCGCAATTCCTTATGGTTGAGGTTACGGAAGCCGCCCGTCCTTACTGCAAGGCCCCGAGGAAAAAGAAAAACAGCAGCTGCGTGAGGTACACCATGGGGGCCAGGGCGTTGACCTTGGGAAAGTTGGCGCGGTTGAACAGCATCTGCAGCACGCAGGCCACGATGAACCAGTCGCGGAAATTTTGCAGTGGAATGATTTCGGCCGACCAGTGCCAGAAATCGTAGCGGCCCGCCACGGGCTCCAGGCACACGTCGAGCCCCACCATAAGCAGGGCCGCCAGCAGAATGCGCGGCAGCTCGCCCAGCGGCAGGTAGCGCGCCAGCACGCCGCACACGTACGTGAGCACCAGCCAGTTGAGGCCAATCATCGGCGGCACGCCCACAAACGGCGGCGCGTTGAACAGCTTGAAGCCCAGCGTGTCGCCGTAGGTGTAGTGCCCAAATATCTTGCCCGTGTTCACGCCAATAAACTCGACGGCAAACCCCAGCACCATCACCGAAACGCAAAACCCCCAGAAGCCGAACCCGCGCTGCGGCTGAAACGCCAGCAGCAGCCCCGCCGTGAGCAGCAGCGTGAGCGGCGTGAAGCGCAGGTAAAAATCGGGGTCTTTGGAGAAGGCCAGGCCCACAAAACCCGTGACGTGAAACAGCAGCACCAGGCCCTGGGCGATGCGCAAGCGACGGGTGTTGGTGGTCGGATTGAGGGATTCAGAATACTCCATTCGGTGGAGTCAAGCAGTTAAAAGTTAAAAGTTGAGGGGCAAGGGCCCTCTCGTTTTACGCACTGGTTTTAACTCTCAACAATTAACTATCAATAAGAGAAGCAACGATTTTGGCCGACAGCAGGCACAGCGGAATGCCGCCCCCCGGGTGCACCGACCCGCCGCAAAAGTACAGCCCTTCGAGCCGCCCCGAAAAATTGGGGTGGCGCAGGAAGGCGGCCAGCGCGTTGTTGCTGGAACTGCCGTAGAGCGCGCCCCCAAACGAGGACGTGTCGGCGGCAATGCCCGGGGGCGTCCACACTTTTTCGGCGGCGATGAGCGGCTCCACGTCGGTGCCCAGCGCCTGGTGCAGCTTACGGAGCACGGCGGCGCGGGTTTGGCGCGTGAGGGCGTCCCAGTCCTGGCCCTGGTCGTGGGGCACGTTCACCATCACAAACCAGTTTTCGTGGCCGGCCGGGGCATCGGTGGGCGTCTTCTTGGAGGTGATGTTGACGTAGACGGTCACGTCGTCGGCCACGGTTTTCTCCTGAAAAATAGCCTGGAACTCGCGCTGGTAGTCGGCCGAAAAAAAGATGTTGTGCAGGTCGAGTTCCGGAAACTCGCGGGCAATGCCCCAGTAAAATATCAGCGCCGAGGAGGAGCGGGGCTGGGCCAGCGTGCGCTCGGGGGCGGGCTGGCGCGGCAGCAGGCGCCGGTAGGTGGGCACCACGTCCATGTTGCTCACCACCTGGGCAAAGTCGTACACGTCCTGCGCGGTGCGCAGCCCGGTCACCCGGTTTTCGGCCACGATGATTTCTTCCACGGGCTCGTTGTAGCGGAATTTTACGCCGAACTCCAGGGCCAGCTTCGTCAGGCTTTCGGCAATGGCGTAGATGCCGCCCTCGGGGTAAAAAGCGCCGATGCCGTGCTCCAGGTGCGGAATCATGCTGAGCGTGGCCGGCGCCTGGTAGGGGTCGGAGCCGTTGTAGGTGGCGTAGCGGTCGAAGAGTTGCACCAGGCGCGGGTCGTGGCCGAAGGCGCTGGCGTGGCGCTGGTGCATGGTGCCCAGCAGGCCCAGTTGCGGCAGCGCGGCCACGGCTTTCAGGGTTTCGGGGCTGAAGTAGGTGCCGGCCTTGTGCAATGACTTGTGCAAAAAAGTGCCGGCCGTGGCGTCGTAAGCCCGGCCGGCGCGCTTCAGAAACGTGGCCACGGCCGCCGCGGGCGTGCCTAACTTGGCTTCCACTTCCTTCGCGAATTGGTCGGCATCGGCCCAGGCGCGCAGGCGGGTGCCGTCGGCGAAGAAGTAGTGGGTGATGGGGTCGAGCCGCTCGTAGCGGAAATAATCGGCCGGCGTGCGGCCGGCCAGCCGGAAGATGTCGTCTACCAACTGCGGCAGCGTGAAGAGCGACGGGCCGGCGTCGAAACGGTAGCCGCCGGGCAGGGCAAACTGGTGCATTTTGCCCCCAAACGTGGGCGCCGCCTCAAACACCGTGACGGCGTGGCCCGCCACGGCCAGCCGCGCCGCCGCCGCAATGCCGGCAATGCCCGCCCCGATGACGGCCACGGGCTGGCGGGGCGCAGAGAAAGTTTTTTTACGAAACACTGGGGGCATAACGCGCAACGGGTGGGCAGATGTTTTGAAGCCCCGCAAAATAGCGCGGCTTGTAATGAGCGGCGGCAACGAGCGATACATCTCTCCGCAACCGCTTCCGCCACGTCAACCGTCCGCGCCATGTCCGCCAAACCTGCTTCTGCCTTGCGGCCCGTGTTCTGGCTGCTGTTTTACCTTGGCCTGCTGCCCTGGGCCGGCACCCGCTGCCTGGACTGGATGAGCCGGCCTTCCGACTGGCTGCTGGGCTGCGGCTTGCTGGGGCTGTTGCTATTAGCCGCCGGTGTTGTTCTTTCGCTGTGCCAAGCGGGCCGCACGCTGGGACGCTACTGATTGTACGCTTGCTTTCACCTTTTTACCTGCACTACCTTAGAAAATGGCCGAATACCAATTCAACCCCGGGCGAAGCTGGCTGAAACCCCTTCTCTTCCTGGGCCTGTTCCTGCTCGTCCTCGTGGGCGGCTGCAGCCTGATTAAAGTCGAGCGCATCGACGCCGGCAACGTGGGCATCAAGGTCAACCTAGCCGGGGCCAGCCGGGGCGTCGACGACATCACCTACACCACGGGCTGGGTGTTCTACAGCCCCCTGAGCACGGCCGTGCACGAATTTCCCATCTACACCCAGCACAAGGAATACGAAGAGTTTGAGGTGCAGAGCAAGGACGGTTCCAGCTTCGGCGTGGCGCCCAGCCTCAACTACTACATCCAGTCCGATAAGGTGGACGACATTTTTCGGCAGTACCGCCGGCCACTGCCCGCCATCGAAGACGGCTTCCTGAAAACGGCCGTGTACGAAGCCTACCGCGTGGCCACCAACCGCTACACCGCCGACAGCCTCATCAGCAACCGCGGCACCTACGAGGCCCAGGTGAAGGCCAACCTCGTAAGCCAGCTGCAAACGCTGGGCTTCATCGTGCAGCAAATCACTACCAAGCTGGAGCCGCCCGCCAGCCTCAAAGCCGCCATCGACGCCAAAAACACGGCCGTGCAAACCGGCCTGCAAACCGAAAACCGCATCCGCCAGGCCGAAGCCCAGGCCCGCATCAACATCGCCGAAGCCGAGGGCCGCGCCAAGGCCATCCGCATTGCCGCCGACGCCCAGGCCTACGCCAACGAAAAGCAGCAGCAGTCGCTCACGCCGCTGCTGGTGCAGATGCGCTGGATTGAAGCCTGGGAAAAAGGCGGCAGCAACGTGCCAACTTACAGCGGCGGGGCCGGCGGCCAGTTTCTGATGCAGATGCCCGCGCCGGGCGCGGCGGGGAATAAGTAGTTCTGACGGGGCGCCTCACCCCCTGACCCCCTCTCCCCAGGGAGAGGGGGCACCGGTTCGTGAAGATGTCAGGCTCCCCTCTCCCTGGGGAGAGGGGCTGGGGGTGAGGCGCAACGGCCCCTTACTCCACCGCCAGCACCAGCCCCTTCAAATACGCGCCTTCCGGGTGGAACAAGCTCACCGGGTGGTCGGCGGGCTGGGTGAGGCGGTGCAGAATGCGCGCCGGCCGGCCGGCCTCGATGGCGGCGGCCAGCACGGCACCCTCAAATAATTCGGGGCTAACTACTTGGCTGCAAGAGAACGTGAACAGCAGCCCGCCCGGCGCCAGGTGGGCAATGCCAGCCGCATTGAGGCGCTTGTAGCCCATGAGGGCGGCGTGGCGGGCGCCCATGTGCTTGGCAAACGCGGGCGGGTCGAGCACCAGCAGGTCGTACTCGGCCGAGTGGTTTTTGAGGAAGCCCAGCACGTCGTCGGGGTAGGCGGCGTGGCGGTCGGCGTGCTGGCTCAGCTCGGCGTTGCGCTCGGTGAGGGCAATGGCTTTTTTGCTGCTATCCACGGAGTGCACCAGTTCGGCGCCGGCCTCCAGGGCATACACCGAAAAGCCGCCGGTGTAGCAAAACGTGTTGAGCACGCGGCGGCCGGGTGAGTAGCGGGCCAGCAGGTCGCGGTTGTCGCGCTGGTCGATGAAAAAGCCGGTTTTTTGGCCGGTTTCCCAGTCCACGGCAAAGCGGTGGCCGTTTTCCTGCACCACGTGCTCGGTGCCGCTGCTCTGGCCGAAGAGGTAGCCGTTTTTGGCGTCGGGCACGGCGTTGCCGGGAATGGTTTCGGCGCTCTTGTCGTAGATGGCGCGCAGCTTGTCGCCGAACACCGCGCGCAGGGCGGCGGCAATTTCGGGCCGGGCGCGGTACATGCCGATGCTGTGGGCCTGCACCACGGCCACGTCGCCGTACACGTCGATGATGAGGCCGGGCAGGCCGTCGCCCTCGGCGTGCACCAGTCGGAACACGTTGGTGTCGGCGGTGCCGGTCAGGCCCAGGCGCTGGCGCAGGCGGTAGGCGTTGCCCAGCCGCTCTTCCCAGAACGCGGCCGTCGGCAGTTGCGCGCTCGGGCCAAAGTCCAGCATGCGCACGGCAATGGAGCCCCCGCCCGAAAAATGGCCCACGCCCAGCAGCTCGCCGTCGGCGGCCTCAACGCGCACAGGCGCGCCTTCTTCGGTGTCGCCCTTCACGCGGGCAATGGCGCCGGAAAACACCCACGGGTGGCGGCGGCGCAAGGAATGGTCTTTTCCGTTTTTGAGGACGATGGTGGCAGGATTCAGCATAGGCCTGCAAAGGTACGGCCCGCTGTGTGCGAACTTTGCAGCCTCGGTTCCTTCGTCCTTCCCTTCCCGCTCCCACCCATGCCCACCGGCGTTTCCATCATCGATTTTGAGCCCGCGCATCGCCCGGCTTTCGAAGCCCTCAACCACGAGCTCGATTATGAGTGGATTACGCGCTACTTCTACATCGAAGGGCCCGACCGCCAGCCGGTAGAAAACCCCCAGCAGTACATTCTGGAGCGCGGCGGCCACATCCTGATGGCCGTGTGCGAGGGCGAAATCGTGGGCACCTGCGCCTTGGTGAAGGAGCACGACGGCGTGTTTGAGCTGGCCCGGCTGGCCGTGGCCCCGGCCGCGCAGCGCCGCGGCATTGGCTGGGCGCTGGGGCAGGGCATGCTGGGCAAGGCCCGGCAGCTGGGCGCGCGCCGCGTGGAGGTGCTTTCCATCTCGACGCTGCTGCCGGCCCTGAAGCTGTACGACAAGCTGGGCTTCCGGCCGGCGGCGCTCATCCCGGGCCATCCCGGCGACGTGCGCATGGTGCTGGACCTGTAGCGCGGGCGCTATGTAAACCAACGCCGGTAGATGGGCCGCCGCCAGGCAAACTGCGCCCACATGGCGGGGTACAGCAGGCGGTCGAGCCAGGGCGAAGCCGTGCGGTATTCCAGCGCATCCACAATCACGCTGCCGCCGTTGGGGCCGGGCTGGATGAGGTGGCGGTGACGCCAGTAGCGTAGCGGCGGCGGCAGTATCTGGCCTTCGTCGACGAAGAAATGCGTGCCGTCGGGCTGCACGCCGTCGTCCACAATCAGCGAAGTCCAGCGCAGCTTTTTTACGCCGGTATTCAGTTCGATTTCAACATGGTCGCCGGTGTGGCAGCCGTCGAAGCGCAGCACCCGCAGCTTGGGAAACGGCGGCGCCAGCGCCTCAAACAGCGCCCGCGTGAA
The DNA here is from genome assembly GCF_014699055.1 of Hymenobacter armeniacus. Lineage (GTDB taxonomy): Bacteria > Bacteroidota > Bacteroidia > Cytophagales > Hymenobacteraceae > Hymenobacter > Hymenobacter armeniacus. Next base: position 26,468 of record NZ_JACXAC010000005.1, on the reverse strand, counting down.
GCCCGCCATCACCCGGGCCGGCGATTGGGGTACGGCAGTTCGAAGAGTTACCAGCATAGAGCAAGGAGAAGAAATAACGTCATGCAGAGCGCCGCGAAGCATCTCGCTCGGTGGTAACCCAATTTGCCGCGGTATTGATTTGTGCGAGCCCGCGAGATGCTTCGCGGCGCTCTGCATGCCAGCCTTTATTCGACTGCTGGCTTATATCCCCGTCACCCGAAACTCGACCCGCCGGTTCAGCTTGCGGGTGACTTCCTGGGCGTTGCTGGCGGCGGGTTTGGCCCCGCCGAAACCGATGCCGGTGATGCGGCTTTCGGCCACGCCGTGGGCCACCAGGTAGGCCTTCACCGCCGCCACCCGCTCCTCGCTGAGCACCACGTTTTTGGCGGGCTCGCCCACGTTGTCGGTGTGGCCGCGCAGTTCAATGGTCAGGCGCGGGTTGTCGGTCATCATCGCCACCAGCTGGTTGAGGGCGCGGGCCGAGCCCGGCAGCAGCACGGCCTGGCCCTGCTCAAACTGCACGTTGGCCAGCGGCAGGGTGGTGCCCACGGCCAGGGGCTGCAGCAGAATGTCGTGCACGGTGGGGCCGGCGCCCACCGTCCAGCTGCTGTCGGCGTCGACGAAACCGGCCAGCTGCGCTTTGTAGAAATACGGCTTGCCCGGGGCCGCGCCGTACGAAAAGCGGCCATCGGTGGAAAGCGACACCACCGCCGACGCGCTTTCGCGGCCAATGTGCAGCTCGGCCGCGGTCAGGGGCTGGTAGGTGGCGGCGTTCAGCACGCGGCCGCGCCAGGGCACGGTGGCGCTGGGCAGCGGCGGGGCCGCCCGGTAAGCCACCCGAAACAGGTTGCAGCCCGCCAGGTCGGTGTAGGTGCCGCGCCGGGCCAGGCTGGCCTTGCGCCGCGCCAGGTCCACCTTGTAGAGGGCGTGCGGGCCGGCCAGGTACATGCGCCGCCGGCCCGACTCGTCGTTTTGCAGCAGCACGTCGCTGTAGCCGCCGCGCTTGGGCAAGCCCGTGAGGGCCAGCAGCTCGGGCGCGGGGCGCTGGGTGTTCACGTCCACGCGCACCAATGAGCCGTCCGTGCTGTACACCATGTACACGGTGTTGGCGTCGTCGAGGCAGAAGTTGCCGTGCGTGCCCGCGCCGTCGAAGGCAATGCTGGGGTAGTAGGCGGCTTGCTGGGTGGGGTCTTTCTGCCAGAGCACGGTCACGGTGCCGCCCTCGGCGGGGCTCACCTTCACCAGTTGGTTGGCATCGGAGGTGAGAAAGTACAGGTCGCCGCGTTCGTCGGTGGCGGCCGAAATCCAGACGTTGGTGGGGCCCTGCGCGGGCAGTTGCCAGGTGGTGAAGGCGCCGCGCCGCGTGGTGGGGTCGTAGCGGTACACCAGCTCGGGCCGGTCGGTGGGCGATTTCGTGACCGAATACAGGCAGTTGTCGAAGCCCTTGGCCAGCGCGTACGATTGGAAAGGCAGCACATTGCGGTGCACCGTGGCCAGTTCGGACACGTCTTCGGTCGAAAACTCGTGGATGGAGCGGCAATCGTCTTCCCACTGGCCGGTGCGACGGGTCATGGCCGCGATGCCGTACATTTTGCCGTCGCACACCTGGTCCACGTAGCGCCGGCTGGTGATGGACTTGCTGGTAAAGCCAAAGGAATCAAGTAGCTGCAGGCCTTCGGTCAGGCAGCGGCCGTCTTCGGTGGTGGCCGCCCGGTATTCTACCTGAAACTCGTAGCCCACGCGCCAGATGCGCCGGCCGGCCACGTGCAGGCGCCCCGGCAGCCCCGCTACGGGCGCGTAGGTGTAGTCGTAGCGCACCTCTTCGTAGCGGCCGTAGTTTTTCTGCTCCAGGCGCACCACGTACACGTGGGGCAGGCGCAGCAGCGTGCGCCAGAGCGAGTCTTGGCTACCGGGGCCGGTCAGGGGCCGGTCCTTCAGGTCGTCGGGCAGGGGGCGGGCCGTCACCGTCACCACGGCCGGCACGGGCTGGCCCGTGGCGGGCGCGTAAAACGCCGCTTCGGCCCCCGAAGCGTTGGGCCGCAGCTGCCAGGTGCGCGGGTATGTCAGCGTGAAGCGGCCGTCCGCGTCGGTGTAGGTTGCAGTGGGCACGGCTTTTTCCGCCTGCGCGCGCAGCCCCAACGGAAGCAAAATCAGCACCAGTGCCCAAAAGGCTTTCATAGAATAGCAGCTCGGACGTCAGCAACACCGACAAAGACCAAAAATCCTCGTTCTCAGCAAAGAAACGCCCTTCTCGCTGAAAAAATGTAGCGTAGCCACCCGCGCTGCGCATAAAGGCGGGCCTGCCGCGCCCCCTGCTCCAGGCGGTTGCGGCCGCGTCGGCCCTTGCTTAGCCCAGCAGCTCCTCAATATCGGCCCGCGTGAGGTGCTTTATCACGGCCTCGTCGGTCGCAATCAACTCGCTCACCAGCGCCAGCTTGCGGCGCTGCAGGGCCAGAATTTTTTCTTCCACCGTGCCCTGCGAGATGAACTTGTAAGTGAACACCGGCCGCTGCTGGCCGATGCGGTGGGCGCGGTCCACGGCCTGGGCTTCCACGGCGGGGTTCCACCACGGGTCGAGGATGAACACGTAGTCGGCGGCGGTGAGGTTGAGGCCCACGCCGCCGGCTTTGAGGCTGATGAGGAAGATGCGCAGGTCCTCGGTTTCCTGAAAACGGGCCACCTCGGCGGGCCGGTCGCGGGTGGCGCCGTCGAGGTAAGCGTACTCCAGCTGCCGCTCATCGAGCGCCGCGCGCACCAGCGCCAAGTGCTGCACAAACTGGCTAAACACCAATACCTTGTGTCCCTCGGCCACCACGTTGCGAATCATGCGCAGCACTTCGCGCAGCTTGCCCGATTCGCCGGTGTAGTTTTCGTCGGCGAGGCGCGGGTGGTTGGCAATCTGGCGCAGGCGCGTGAGCCCTTGCAGCAGCAGAAACTGCGTGCTGGCCGGGCCGTGCTCGTCCAGGTTTTGCAGAATCTTGTTGCGGTAGAAGCTTTTGGTTTCCTCGTAGGCGTGGGCTTGCTCCTCCGTCATGGGGCAGTAGCTGAGCTGCTCGGTTTTCTCGGGCAATTCTTTCGCTACCTGGGCCTTGTGCCGGCGCAGAATGAAGGGCTTGATAAGCGCGTGCAGGCGCCGCGTGCGGCCTTCATCCTGGTGCTTTTCGATGGGCTTGAGGAACTCCTTGCGGAAAAATGCCTGCGTGCCCAGCAAACCGGGGTTGATGAACGACATCTGCGACCACAAGTCCATGGTGCTGTTTTCCACCGGCGTGCCCGTGAGGATGAGCCGGTGCTTGGAGCGCAGCTGCCGCACGGCCTGCGAGGTGGTGCTCGACGGATTCTTGATGGCCTGTGACTCGTCTAGAATCACGTAATCGAACTTGTAGCTGGCCAGCAATTCCGTATCGAGGCGCACGATGCCGTAGCTGGTCAGCACCACGTCGTAGTCGGCAAACCGGTCGGGGTTTTTGTCGCGATAGGTGCCGGTGTAGGCCAGAATGCGCAGGTCGGGCGTAAACTTCTCGGCTTCCGTCAGCCAGTTGAACACCAGCGACGTGGGCAGCACCAGCAGCGAGGCCGCGCCCTGGTTTTCGCCGCTTTCGTGGCGGTGCTGCAGCATGGCCAGCGTCTGAATGGTCTTGCCCAGGCCCATATCGTCGGCCAGGCAGCCGCCGAAGTGGAAGTCCTGCACGAAGCGCAGCCAGTTGTAGCCGGCCTTCTGGTAGGGGCGCAGCTCGCCCTGGAAGCCCAGCGGGAGCGGGTGGTCTTCCACCTCGGCAAAGTCGCGCAGCTTTTCCAGCTTGCGGCCCATGCGCACGGTGGCCAGCTCGTTGCTTTGCAGGTCGGCCACCAAGGCCAGGTGGTGGCGGCGCAGGTTCAGGCCGTCTTCGGTTTCTTCGCCGAAGGCAAATAGCTCCAGATAGTCCGTAAACCACTCTTCAGGAATGATGGCAATCTGGCCGTTGGGCAGCTTGAACTCGCGACGGCGCTGCAAAATGTGCCCGCGCAGCCGAATAAACGGCACTTCAATGTCGCCAAAACGCACCGTGCCGCGCACGTCGAACCAGTCGCCGGCCTCCTGAATGCCCACGTGCACGCTGGTGGGCCCAATGAAGTAGCTCTTGGTGGCCGAGTCGGCCGCCTCCACCGTGTAGCCCAGCTCGGCCAGGGCCGGGGTGTTGTCGTGCAGCCATCGGAAAGCTTCGGCTTTGGGCAGGGTGGCGTGGCCGTTTTCCACGGTGAGCGAGCGGGCGCGCAGCTCTTCCACGGTGGCCTGTTCCTGCTCGGGGTTGCGCAGCAGGCGGTGGAACACGTAGCTGTCAGCCGTTTTTTCCAGGTGCACGCTCACAGGCTTGTTGGTGCCCAAGGGCATCAGGTGCGGGCCGTAGCGGAAGCTGAGTTCGAAGTGAATCTGCTCGGTTTCGGCACCGGTGAGCAGGGGCGCCACCGGCTTGGGCAGCGGAATGCGGCCCCGGCGCGGCGGGCCCGGCGGGCGCACGGGCGCTTCGGGCGCGGGCGGCGCCGGAATGGTGTCGCTGAACGTGAGCCGCGGCCGCGCCACGTAGCGCTCCGAGCGAATGTCGAAGCCGCGGGCGTGCACCTCAAACGACTCCATGAGCGGCGCCACAAACTTCTGGAAGTAGCTTTCTTCCACGTTGCGGGGCACCACAATAAATTTCTTTTTCAAAAACGGCAGCAGCTTCTTGCCGTCCACTTCGGTGCGGAAGGTGTAGAGCAGGTCGTTCAGCAGCAGCCAAGCGGGCTGCAGGCACACCAGCACGGCGTCTTTGTACTGAAAATCGAGCTTCTGGCCCTGGTACTGAATGGTGGGGAAATAGTGCGTGCCTTCCTCGTTGCGCCGGAAGTGGAAGAGGATGGACGCCTTGGCCGGCGCCATGCCGATTTCCTTCCAGGTCGGCTCGCCGTCGCGGCCCATGATGAACACCTGCTTGCCCGTCAGCCGGGCCAGAATGCCCGCCATGCGCGCCTGCACGTGCTTGGAAATGGCTTCCTGCAGCGGCTTGTCGCCCTTTTCGGCGTTGTAGGTTTTGAGGAAAAACTCGGCCGTCGCGATTTTGCGGGGCCAGAATTCTTTCACCACTGCCTCCTGCTGAATCTGGTCACACAACTCCACCAGCTCAAAGTCGGTGGCGTCGAGGCCGGCGGCAAACTCGTGCGCGTTTTTGCCCGACACGGTTTGGTGCTGCAGCGTGAGCTGGCCCCGCGGGCCGAGCTGTACCACGTAGGCCGCAAACAAGTGGCCGAGGAACTCGTGCTCGAAGAGCGAGTAAACGATTTGAAACGGTTCTGCGGTAGATACTTTCATAGCCGGGCACGCGGAAGGCGCAAGGTAGGGCCGAAAGCGGAAATATGCACGGCGGAGCTTGGCAGCCCAGGAGCGGGCTTAGCCCTTACGGCTGGCAGCGCGGCAGGATGCCGCCGGGCTTACAAATTCTCGCGCACGTCCAGGCGGCTGGCATTCAGCGCGGGCCGGATGCTCACGGCCAGCGTGATGAGAATGATGGACATGCAGGTGAAAATGATGTCGGAGGCCTGCATTTTTACCGGGTAAGCATCCACCACGCTCGTGGCCATGCCCATGCTCACGAAGCCGAAGCGCTGCTGCAGCCAGCACAGCGTCACGCCCAGCACGAGGCCCGTGGCCGCGCCCACCAGCGCCACAATGGCGCCCACGTAGAGGAAGGTGCGGCGCACCGTTTTCTGGTTGGCGCCCATGGCCAGCAGCACGGCAATGTCCTTTTTCTTGTCGATGACCAGCATCGAGAGTGAGAAAAAGATGTTGAGCGAGGCAATGAGCAGGATGAGCGTGAAGGTGATGAACACGAACAGCTTTTCCACCTTAATGGCCTTGAACAAGCTCACGTGCTGCTCGTCGGAATCCTGCACTTTGAAATCGGACCCGAGCTGCTTGCGCAACTGCTCCTTCACCTGTTCAATCTCGAAGCTCTGGCCCACCTTCACGTAGAGCGCGGTGCGGCGCGTGCCGTAGTTGAGCAAGCGCTGGGCAAATTCGAGGGGCACGAAAATGTAGCTGTCGTCGATGTGCTGCTCGATGAGGAACACGCCGCCGGCTATCAGGTCCTGCTCGTTGAAGGCCTTGTCGGGGTCAATTTGCAGAGTTTTTTTGCCGGGCGTGTTGCGCGGGTAGAGCAGGCGCATGGGCGCCAGGCGGTTGTTCAGGGTAATGCTGAGCTCGTGCTGCACGCCGGCGCCCACCAGGGCCAACTCCAGGCTGTCGCGGCGCAGGCGGTGGTCGCCCTCGCGGATGTTGGCGTCAATCTGGCTCTGGCCGAAGTAATTGTCCGAAAGGCCGCGCATTTTCACCACCATCTGGCGGTCGTGGTATTGCAGCAGGGCGTTGTCCTCAATGACTTCGGTGAGCAGGGCCACGCCGGGCGTGTTTTCCAGCTTCATCAGGAAGGTGCGGTCCACGTCGAAGGCCTTGCCTTTGGTGGCCGAAATCACCAGGTTGGGGTCCGATTTGCCGTAGAGCGTGCGCACCAAATCCTCCAGCCCGTTGAACACCGACAGCACAATAATCAGCGCCATGGTGCCCACCGCCACCCCAATCATCGAAATGTTGGAAATGATGGTGATGATGTTGCGCTTGTTCTTCGAGCGGAAGTAGCGCCGGGCAATGAGGAGGGGGACTCTCACAAATACGAGTTAGCGGGCAGAAGTGCGGGCAGGTTAGAAGGAAGCAATTTCGGGTAAAGCTACCGAATGCGCATCAACGCGTGCCCGCGGCCGTGCGTTGTGCCCTACTTCCAGGCTTTCACAATGAGGCCGGTGCCCGAGTCGTGCACCGTGCGGGCATCGAGCCAGTTCAGCAGCAGGCAAAAAGGGAACGTGATGAGATAGTAGAAGGGCAGCAGGATGAAAAACAGTCTCGACTTGCCGAGCATCAATATCGGGTATTTCATGCTCAGGCGCCAGGAAATCTGGCCGGGCTCGCCGTAGGCGTAGCGGGCTTCCACGCGCTCGAAACCGGCCGTGGTGAGCTTCTGCTGAATTTCGCGGATGTTGTAGCCGTCGCGCACGTGCTCCTCGATGAAGCTGGTTTCGCCGTCGTCGTGCACGTCGGAGCCGCCCTGGTCGCTGGGCGTCGAAATGAGCAGCATGCCGCCGTCTTTCAGCGAAGCGTGGATGTTGCGAAACACTTCCACGTCTTCCAGAATGTGCTCCATCACGTCCACCGACAGGGCCAAATCGAACGAGTTGGGCTCCTGGTAGAGCACCAAATCCTGCACGGCAAACTGCACGTTGCGGCGCCCAATCTGGCGGAAAAAGGCGTTGGAGTCGGCCACTTGTTCCTCCTTCACGTCCACGGCCAGAATGTGCCATTTGTCACTCAGCCCGCTCATCCAGTACGTGTACTGGCCGTAGCCCGAACCAGCGTCGAGAATGTTCAGTGGCTCCTGGGTGCGGCCTTTGGCCCAGCGGCGCAACTCGCGGTGCACGTGCCAAGTGCGCAGCAGCAGCAGGTCGAGCAGGTGGTAAAACAGCCGGCGCAGCCACGGCGTGCGGTTGAACACCTGGCCGAGCGTCTTCTTAATCGGGTCGTAGTACAAGGGAGGGCAGGAGGGTATGGGGGTAGGAGGGTAAGAGAGGTTAGGGCAAGGGCAGAGTTCTATTAACTCTTACCCTCAAACCCTCTTACCCTCCTGCCCTAAAAAATTACTCACCTTTAAAGAGGCGCGGCCGGGCGGGTTTGTCGTCGGCGTCGCCTTCGTCGTCTTTCGGCGCGGGCGGAATGTCTAGGGTGCCGAGCACTTGGTCCATGTGGGCGGCGTAGGCGGCGCTGTCGTCGTGGAAGAAAATCAGCTCCGGCACCACGCGGGCCGTCTGGCGGATGCGCTTGGCCAGGGCGTGCCGGATTTCCTTGGCGTTGTCCTTGATGATGTCGAGGCGGTCGGCGGCGTTGTTGCCCAGCAGCAGGCTCAGGTACACGCGGGCTTGGCCCAGGTCGGGCGTCACCTTCACGGCGCTGATGGCCGGCGCCAGGCCGCCCCCGAAGAGGTGCGGCAGGTCGCGCTGCAGCACGGCGGCCAATTCCTGCTGCAGCAGGCTGGCCATTTTTTGTTGTCGTTTGCTTTCCATACTAAAGGGCAAAGGTACAATTCCCTCGGCAAGGGAATACCGCCGGCAAAAAGGGAGTTCCCGCAGCCAATACCTTTGTTGCTTCCTTATTCCCTAAGAGTTGCTTCGCTTTTTCAAAAGCTCATTGCCGGCGCAGCTGCTGGCCCTGTTGGTGCTGGTGCTGGCCCTGCGCCTGCCGCTGCTGTGGGCGGGCCTGCCCGTGACGGCCGCCGAGCTGCGCGCCCTGCTGGTGGGCGAGCGCCTGCACGGCGGCGCCTTGCCCTACCGCGACCTCTACGACGGCACCGCCCCGCTGGCCGCGGCCTTTTTCGGCGCGCTCGATGCCGTGATGGCGCGGCCGGTGTGGCTCTACCGCATCGTGGCGCTATTCCTGCTGTTTGTGCAGGCGCTGCGGCTCAACGTGGTGTTCAACCGCTACGACGTGCACCCCGAGCGCGGCTACGTGGCGGCCCTGACCTACCTGCTGGTGGGCAGCATCAGTACTGATTTGGACGCGCTGTCGCCGCTGCTGCTGGGCAACACGTTCATTGTCTTTTCGTTGAGCGCGCTGCTGCCCACCTCCCGCGAGGGCTACGACAACCGCCGCCTGTTCCGGGCTGGGTTCCTCATTGGCCTGGGGGCGCTGTGCTACTTGCCGCTGGCGCTGTTTCTCATCGTGGGCCTGTTTGCGGTGGTCATTTTTGCGGCCAATTCCTTCCGTAGCTCGCTGCTGCTGCTGTGCGGTTTTTTCTTTCCGTATGCGTTGGTGGCCACGTTTTTCTTCTACACCGGGGCGCTGCCGGGGTTCGTGCAGTTCCACTTGCAGCCCGGCTTAACGGACCTGATTGCCAGCGGCCTGCCGGCGGGCCTGCAATTGCGGCTGCTCATCGTGCCGGGCGTGGTGCTGGCGCTCGCGCTGCTACGCTCGTTGGGCACGTCGTTGGGCTTGGTTTTTCAGGCCAAATTTCGGCAGCTGATGCTGGTGTGGCTGGTGGTGGCCATTGCCACGGCAGCCGTGGAGCGCGGCGCGGCGCCGGGCGTGCTGGTGCTGCTGCTGGCGCCGCTGGCGTATTTCAGCCTGTTTTTGTGGCAGCGCTACCGGCAGCCCTTGCTGCTGGAGCTGCTGTTGCTGCTCATCATCAACGCGGCGGTGGTGCTGCGCTACCGGGCCCACGTGCCCCGCCTCGAAGGCCTGCTGCACATGCCCGCCGAAAGCCGCTTTGGCCTCGAACCCGACCCGCGCTTCGCCGCCCTGCGCGGTCAGACCTTGCTCATCCTTGGCCCCGACGACCGCGCATACTTCCACAACCACCCCGCCACGCCCTACCTGGACTGGGCCCTCTCGCAAGCCGATTTCGGCCACCTCAACGAGTACGCCGCCGTGGTGCGCGTAGCCGAGAAAATGGGTAGCAACCCGCCCGCTTACCTGCTCGACCAGGGCAACCACGTGCCACGGCTGAAAAAGCTGCTCCCCAATATTTTCGGTCCTTACGAGCCGGCCGGCATGCCCGGCCTGTATCAGCGCAAGGCCCGCCCGTAAGCACCCTTATGCCCAGCACCAGTACGTGCTGCGGCGCTCGGTGGGCACACTCCGCAGAAACACCGCCACGGGCTCAAGCTCAGTGAGCAACGACGTGAGCACGATGACGCGGCCATCGGCCAGGTGCAGGCGCAGGTAGTCGTAGCGCGCCCAAAAGGTGCGGCGGGCCCGGCAAGTCACCCGCTCGACCCGCGCCACATCGCGCCGCGCAAACGGCAGCCGCAGCCCGGCCTCATACACTTCAAACCGGTTGTCATTCGGCTGAAAAACCAGCGTGGTTTCGTGGTTGAGCATCCAGTAGCGTAGGTGCAGCAGCAGCGCCGGGCCACTCAGTACCAGCGTAAACAGCACGAAGCCGCCCGTCAAAGCCCACTCAAACGTGCTGGCGGTGGTTTCGCCCATGGCCACCGCGGGCAGCACGCTCAAGCCAGCCCCCAGGGCCAGCAGCGGCCAAAACAGCAGGCGCATCTGGCGGGCCGCCGTGGCCTCATACACCTGTGTGCGTTTTGAGAAAAGCCTGGTCACCCAGCGCGCCGCGCCCAGCACCACAAACAGCACCACCGCCACTTCCAGCAGCGGGCGAATAAAAGATGATTTCATAAAAGCCGTACGGCCACTCTAGGCGCTCATCTGCACCCAGGCTTCGCCCTCGGCGTGCGCCCGCAAGCGCCCGAAGCTTTCCAGCGCCAGCCCGTGCTTGGCAAACACTGCCTCCACGGCCGCGCGGCCCGCCGGCTCCACGCACACCAGCAGCCCGCCCGACGTTTGCGGGTCGCAGAGCCAGGCGCGCTGCTCATCCGTAATGGGGCCGACTTTGTGGCCGTAGCTGGCCCAGTTGCGGTTGGTGCCGCCGGGTACGCTGCCCTGCTTGAGGTACGACTCGGCCGCCGTAATGCGTGGCACTTTGGCAAAGTCAATTTCGGCCGTCAGCCCGCTGCCTTCGCACACTTCGGCCAGGTGGCCCAGCAGGCCGAAGCCGGTGACGTCGGTCAGGGCCGTCACCGCCGACAGCTTGCTCAGCTCCGCGCCAATCTTATTCAGCTGCATCATCTGGGCCGGCGCCAGGGCGGCGTCCTCGTCCCGCAAAATGCCTTTTTTCTGCGCCGTGGTCAGGATGCCCACGCCCAGCGGCTTGGTCAGGAAAAGCTCCGAGCCGGCCGTGGCCGTGTCGTTTTGCTTCAGGTCCTTGATGTCGACCATGCCCGTCACGGCCAAGCCGAAAATCGGCTCCGGCGAATCGATGCTGTGGCCGCCGGCTAGCGGAATGCCGGCCTCGGCGCAGATGCTGCGGGCGCCTTCCAGCACGCGGCGTGCCACCTCGGGCGGCAGCTTGTCCACGGGCCAGCCCAGCACGGCAATGGCCAGTAGCGGCCGCCCGCCCATGGCGTACACGTCCGAAATGGCATTGGCCGAGGCGATGCGCCCGAAATCATAGGCGTCGTCGACGATGGGCATGAAGAAGTCGGTGGTTGAAATCACGGCCTGCCCCCCGCCGATGTCGTACACGGCCGCGTCGTCGCGGCTGGCATTGCCCACCAGCAGCTGGTCGTGGTGCGGCTGGGCAATGCTGGTGTGCAGCATCTGGTCGAGCACGGCCGGCGCGATTTTGCAGCCGCAGCCCGCGCCGTGGCTGTATTGGGTGAGTTTATATTCCATGAGGGTTCAACAGTCGGAGGGCCACAAAAGTAAGCGGGCGGCCCACCTCAGGCCGCCCGCGACAAATTTCAGAAAAGCAGAATGGTTACTTAATAGCCACCGGCACTTCCACGTTTTCCCAGCGCAGCACCAGGCCCGGGGATTTCACCTCGTACACCAGCCGCTCGGTCACGCTCGCGCTTTTGCGGGGCGTCACCATCACGCGTAGCGCGTCCTGCTTCTCGTCGTATTTGAAGGCGCCCCATTGGTTGGGCACTTTGTTAAAAATCACCGTCCACTTGTCTTTTTCGGCCGGAATCACGAAGAAGCCATACTTGCCGGCGGGCAGGGGCTTGCCTTCCACCGTCACGTCTTTGCTGAATTCCACCGTGGTGGCCTCGTTGGCACCGGCGCGCCACACTTTGCCGTAGGGCTCCAGGCCGCCGAAAATCTTGCGGCCCTTCACGCCCGGGCTGCTGTAGTTCACGGTAACGGCCGTCGCGCCGATTTTGCCGGTGGCCGTGGCGGCCGGGCTGGGCTTCGCCGCCTGGGCGGGTGCGGCCGGCATGGCGGGAGTAGCCGGCGTGGCTTGGGCATGAGCTGCGCTGGCGGCGAAGGCCGTCACAACACCAAAAACGACGTGGCGGAGGAGTTGACTGGTTTGCATGAGTGTAAAGTAAAAAGGTGAGAATGTGCGCACAAATGTGCATGCTGCGGGCGAAACCCGCACGCACTGCGGCATGTTTGCAAAAGGCAACAGAACGCCGCCGTGGTTGCCTGCGAATGCGCTGTCGGCACGTCGACGCCACGAATCAGGCCCTGGCGCCACCGCTTGGGCCCCGTCTTGCTTTCCGCCGGCCATTGTCGTACCTTTGCCCCCGAAGTTGGTATTCGCTTTCGCAAAGAGGGGACGCAGAGTCCCCTCTTTTTTTGCCCAGATTCCTCCCATGTCTTACGACCGTACCCTGCTGCTGGAAATGCTCCGCGACGCCATCGGCGACCTGGAGCTATTCATCGTGGGCCTCACCGTGTCCGATTCGGTGATGCCCAAGATTACCGTCATCCTCGACGGCCCCACCGGCCTGGGCATCAACGAGTGCGCCATGATTAGCCGCCGCCTCAACCGCCGCATCGAAGAGCGGTACGGCGAGGACTCGGTGTATTCGCTCGAAGTCACCAGCCCCGGCGCTGACCAGCCCCTCACCGACCCGCGCCAGTACACGCGCCACATCGGCCGCTCGCTGGCCCTGAAGCTCGCCGACGGCACCGAGAAAACCGGCGTCCTCACCGCCGCCACCCCCGAGGGCGTGGAAATCGAAGAAGTCATCAAGCAAAAAACCAAGAAAACCACCCTGCCCGCCGCTTTTTATTCCTTCGGGGACATAAAGGAGGCCAAGGTTGTTATCTCATTCAAATAAATACAGTTCTGCCTCTATGAACAGCCACGAACTAATTGAGTCCTTCAGCGAATTTGCCCGGAGCAAAAACATCGACCGTCCCACGATGATGAGCATCCTGGACGACGTGTTTCGCACGATGATTCGCAAGAAGTACGACCAGGACGAAAACTTCGACGTTATCATCAACCCCGACAACGGCGACTTGGAAATTTGGCGCAACCGCGAAATCGTGGACGACAACTCCGAGGATATCTGGGACTTCGATAAAATTCCGCTGGCCGAGGCCCAGAAAATCGAGCCCGACTTCGAAATCGGCGAGTCCGTGGCCGAAGCCGTGAAGCTCGAAGATTTCGGCCGCCGGGCCGTGCTCATGGCCCGCCAAACGCTGATTCAGCGCGTGAAAGACCTGGAGCGCGACAACCTGTACCAGAAATACAAAGACCAGGTCGGCGAAATCGTGACCGGCGAAGTGTACCAGGTGTGGAGCCGCGAGGCCCTCATCATGGACAAAGACGACAACGAGCTGGTAATGCCCAAGGGCGAGCAAATCCCCAAGGACCGTTTCCGCAAGGGCGACACCGTGCGCGCCGTGGTGCACCGCGTGGAAGTCATCAACGGCACGCCGAAAATCATTCTGTCGCGCGCCGCGCCGGCTTTCCTCGAGCGTTTGTTTGAGCTGGAAGTGCCCGAGATTTACGACGGCCTCATCACCATCAAGAACGTGGTGCGTGAGCCCGGCGAGCGCGCCAAAGTGGCCGTAGAGAGCTACGACGAGCGAATTGACCCCGTGGGCGCTTGCGTGGGCATGAAGGGCAGCCGCATCCACCCGGTGGTGCGCGAGCTCGAAAACGAGAACATCGACATCATCAACTACACCGACAACCTCGAACTCTATATTGCGCGGGCACTATCGCCGGCCAAGGTGGGTTCTATGAAGATAAACCAGGAAAACGGCCGGGTTTCCGTGTTCATGAAGCCCGACCAGGTGAGCTTGGCCATCGGCCGCGGCGGCGCCAACATCAAGCTGGCCAGCCGCTTGGTGGGCATGGAAATCGACGTATTCCGCGAAGCCACCGACTACGAGGAAGACATCTCGCTGGACGAGTTCCAGGACGAAATCGAGCCGTGGGTACTGGCCGAGCTCAAGAAAATTGGCCTCGATACCGGCCGCGCCGTATTGGCGGTGAAGAAAGACGACATCGTGCGCCGCACGGAGCTCGAAGAAGAAATGGTGGACGATGTGTACCGCATTATCCGCCAGGAATTTGCCGACGATGAGGACCTGGACGACAGCACGCTGGAAGCCGCTAAAAACCGCGTAGCCGCCGCCAAAACCGACGATGGCGCCGCCGAAGAAGCCGCCGTAACGCACGCTTCGGCCACCGCCGTAGCCGCCGAACACGCCGTGCTGGACACGGAAAACGAGGCCACGACTGAGGAAGCGGGCGCCAGCTCTCCCGCCGAGCCAGCCCAATGACGGCCGCGCGGCCGGTACGGCAGAGGTAATAAATCGGGCCAGCAGGCGCGGTTTACGCCCTGCTGGCAAGATTTAATGTAATACCTTTGCACTTAGAAGCGTATCGTACGCGAGTAACAGATAGAATGGCGGAAGCAACCCCGAAACGGCTACAACAGGCGGCCAAAGACCTGAACATTGGAATGGACAGGGTGGTCGAGGCCCTGGCCAAAAAAGGCATACAAGTAGAAAACAAGCCGACCACGAAGCTCACAGCCGAGCAAGTGGCCTCGCTTGAAAAGGAATTTGCAGCCTCCGCTCACGACCGTCAGGAAGCCCAAAAGGTTATCCAGGCGAAGCGTCAGAGCGACCTTGAAGCGGCCCCCAAGCCCGCTCCGGCACCCCCGCGTCCGGCTCCCGTGGCTACCCCCGCGCCGGCTCCCAAGCCGGCCGCGCCCGTGGCTCCGGTAGCGGCAGCCCCGGCGCCCGCGCCAGCCGCTGCGGCCCCCGCCGCCCCTGCTCCTACGCCCGCCCCCCAAGCGCCAGCCGCGCCTGGGCTTAAGGTGTTGGGCAAAATCGAACTGGATAGCAAAGGCCGCGTGGTGGCTCCCAAGCCCGCTGCTCCGGCTCCCGCCGCCGCAGCTCCCGCGCCGGCCCCGGCCGCCCCGAAAGTAGAAGCGCCTGCTCCGCCCAAGGTGGAAGCACCGGCCCCTGCTCCGGTAGCGCCCGCCGCGCCGCAGCCCGTGGCGAAAGCCGAGCCTACACCGGCCTCGGCCGCCACGCCGCCGGCAGCACCCGCTCCCGCGCCTGCTGCTCCCGTGGCCGCGGCGCCCGCTGCTCCGGCTCCGGCCGCTGCGGCTCCGGCTGCTCCTGCTGAAGGCGCTGCCCCCGAAGATACCAGCACCATTGTGGCCAAGTCAGACACGCTGAAGGGCCTCACGGTGCTCGGCAAAATCGACTTGTCCTCTATTAACAACGACCGGCGTGGGCCGGGTGGCCGTGGCCCCCGTCCCATTGCGTCGTCGGATGTGAGCAAGCGCGGCTTGCCCGCTGGCCCCGGCCAGAAGAAGCGCACGCGCCTGCCTGGCCCTCCCGGCAGCACCACCTCGCCGCCCAGCCCCGGCTACCAGGGCAACCGCCCGGCGGGCGGCCCCGGCCAGGGTGGCGGCTACCAGGGCAACCGCCCCGGCGGTGGCCAAGGTGGCAACCGTCCCGGCGGCCCCGGCCAGCGCCCCGGCCAGCCCGGCCCGAAGCCAAATGCTCCCGCGCTTACGCCTGAGCAGGCTGAAAAGCAGATTCAGGAGCAGATTAAGGCCACGCTGGCTAAGCTCGGCGGCAACAAAGCCACCGGCCAGGCCAACCGCGCCAAGTATCGCCGCGACAAGCGCAGCATGCTGGCGGAGGACCGCGAGGCCCTGCGTGCGCAGAACGAGCTTGACGCCAAGACCCTCAAGCTCACCGAATTCATCTCGGCCAATGACCTGGCCTCGCTGATGGACGTGAACGTGAACGAGGTCATCAAGGTGTGCCTGGGCATGGGTATGTTCGTGTCCATCAACCAGCGCCTCGATGCCGAAGCCATTACCGTGATTGCCGACGAGTTCGGCTTTGACGTAGAATTCCTGTCGGCTGAAGAGGAGGAAATCGATGTGGACGCCGGCGATGCCGAAGAGGATTTGCGTCCGCGCGCCCCCATCGTGACCATCATGGGCCACGTCGACCACGGCAAAACCTCGCTGCTTGACTACATCCGCGACGCGAGTGTGGCGAAAGGCGAAGCTGGCGGCATCACGCAGCACATCGGTGCTTATGAGGTGCGGACCAAATCGGGCCAGCCCATTACCTTCCTCGATACGCCTGGTCACGAAGCCTTTACGGCCATGCGTGCCCGCGGTGCCAAGGTGACGGACATCGCTATCATCGTGGTGGCCGCCGACGACTCGGTGATGCCGCAGACCAAGGAAGCCATCAACCACGCGCAAGCGGCTGGGGTGCCGATTATCATCGCCCTCAACAAGATTGACAAGCCGGCGGCCAACCCCGAGAAAATCCGCGAGGAGCTTTCCCAGATTAACATTCTGGTGGAAGAATGGGGCGGCAAATACCAGAGCCAGGAGGTTTCGGCCAAATCGGGTATCGGTATTGACGACCTGCTGGAAAAGGTGCTGCTGGAGGCCGAGTTGCTCGACCTGAAAGCCAACCCCGACCGCAACGCCATCGGTACCGTTATCGAAGCCTCGCTGGACAAAGGCCGGGGCTACGTGACCACCGTGCTGGTGCAAACTGGTACCCTGAACGTGGGCGACGTAATTCTGGCCGGTCCGCACTTCGGCCGCGTGAAGGCCATGACCGACCACCGCGGCAAGAAGATGAAGACCGCCCCGCCCGCTACGCCGGTGCAGGTGCTCGGCCTGACCGGTGCCCCGCAGGCCGGCGACCGCCTCCAAGTGATGGAGACGGAGCGCGAAGCCCGCGAAATCGCGACCCAGCGCCTGCAGCTGGCCCGCGAGCAAACCATCCGCACCAAGAAGCACATCACCCTGGACGAAATTGGTCGCCGCTTGGCCATCGGTTCGTTCAAGGAGCTCAACATCCTGGTGAAGGGCGACGTGGACGGCTCGGTGGAAGCACTCTCCGACTCGCTGCTCAAGCTGAGCACGCCGGAAGTGAAGGTGAACATCCTCTCGAAAGGGGTGGGCGCAATTTCGGAAAGCGACGTGCTGCTGGCCTCGGCTTCCGACGCCATCATCATCGGCTTCCAGGTGCGGCCCTCGCAGAGCGCCCGTAAGCTGGCCGAAAACGAGCAGATTGACATCCGTCTGTACTCTATCATTTACAACGCCATCAACGAGGTGAAGGATGCCATGGAAGGCATGCTGGCCCCGACGGTGCAGGAAGTGGTGGTGGCCAACGCCGAGGTTCGCCAGGTGTTCAACATCACCAAGGTGGGCACCATTGCCGGCTGTATGATGACGGAGGGCACCATGACCCGCAAAACCAAGGTGCGTGTGGTGCGCGACGGCATCGTGATGTACACGGGCGACATTCAGGACCTCAAGCGTTTCAAAGACGACGTGAGCGAGGTGCGCCAGGGCTACGAGTGCGGTATCTCCATCAAAGGCTTCAACGAGCTGCAGGAAGGCGATAACATCGAAGGCTTCGAAGAAAAGGAAATCAAGCGGACGCTGTAAGGCCGAAGCTGATTCAACGAAAAAGCCCCCGCTGCCGATGCAGCGGGGGCTTTTTCGTTATCAAGTGAACGGGATTAAAACAGCAGGAAGCGCTTTTTGGCATTCTTGTGCTTGTGCACCAGCGGCTTGCCGGCGGGGTTGGCGCCGCCGATGGGGTGGCTTTGGCCGCGCTTCTGCTCCATGGTGCCTGATTTTGATTTGAACTTCCTTACCATGAAGCCGTTGCCGTTGCGATTGGTATCGAACTGCCGTTCGGGGCTGCCGTTGCGGCCGCCAAAGCTGGTATTGCCGGTGCGGGCCTCGAGGAGCTCGAGCTGCTGGTCGCGCTTCACTTCCTCGGGCGTCATGGCAGCGCGGCGCTGGTTGCGGGCCAGTTCCATGGCGTTGTTGCCGGACGTGCTGCGGGCGTTGGCCTCACTGCTGCCTTGGCCAGGAGTGGGGAAAGCAGGCCCGGTTTGGGCGTGAGCGGCCGAAGCAAGGCCGAAACTCAGGCCGCTCAGCAGAACGGCAGCGCAAAGAAATTTCATGTCTGGCAAAAAGGGGGTGGAAGGGGAGGATGCGACCTAACGCAGGCGAGAAACGGGTGGTTCACCAACGACCTTATTGAGAAGCCGTCGGGCATTAGGACGCCCCTAAGTTCGCAACTTATTTTGATTCGGGCAATTACTGCTTATATATAAAACCGCCACTTGAGCCAAAAACCACAAAACCGCTGCCCACGCCTCGGTGGACAGCGGTTTTTGCTGGTTGAACGGAAGCCGGCTGGCTAGGCCCGGCCGGTGCGCAGCGCGTCGCGGATTTCCATGAGCAGCTGCTGGTCGGTGGTGGGCGGCGGCGGGGTGGCGGGCACGGCCACTACCTCCACCGGCTTCTTCCGAATGCTGTTGGCGCCTTTCACAATCAGGAAGACGATGAAGGCAATGATGAGGAAGTTGATGAGGGCGTTGAGGAACAGGCCGTAGTTGAGCGTGCCCACGCCGGCCTTTTTGGCTTCTTCGATGGTGGTGTAGTGCTGGCCGTTCATGGCCACGAACAGGTTGGCGAAATCGACCTTGCCGAGGGCCAGGCCCACGACGGGCATGATGATGTCGTCGGTGAGCGAAGTGACGATTTTGCCGAAGGCCGCGCCGATGATGACGCCCACGGCGAGGTCGAGCACATTGCCTTTGGCAATAAATTCCTTGAATTCGGAGACGAAGCCCATAGGATAAGATAGGTGAAGGGTGAAAAAAAGAGTTGCGGTTAAAGCTAAGTATTTAAACACAAATACATAGCAAGGATATGGTTGCAAAGGTGGGCCATGTGAAGCAGGAGGGTGATTTATTTCGATTGGCGTGGGCGCAGGACCGACGAACCGGCGTCCTGACGCGGCCAGGCCCTGCGGCCCGCGGCCCTATCTTTGGCGCGGCCAACCCATTCGGGCCGCTCTTACGCTATGTCTGCTTCGTTCGAAAACCTGCTCTACGACCTGGACGCCGCCAGCGGCATCCTCACCATCACCATCAACCGCCCCAGCAAGCTCAACGCCCTGAATGCGGCCACAATTGCCGACATCGACGCGGCCGTGCAGCAGGCGCTCAACGAGCTGGCCGTGCGCGGCATCATCGTCACGGGCAGCGGCGAGAAGGCCTTTGTGGCCGGGGCCGACATTGCCGAACTGGCCGCCCTCACGCCCGCGCAGGCCGCCCGCGCCGCCGAGCGCGGCCAGGAAGCCTTCTGCCGCATCGAGGAAAGCACCAAGCCCGTGGTGGCGGCCGTGAACGGCTTTGCGCTGGGCGGCGGCTGCGAACTGGCCATGGCCTGCCACATGCGCGTGGCTTCCGACAACGCCCGCTTCGGCCAGCCCGAGGTGAACCTGGGCCTGCTGCCCGGCTACGGCGGCACGCAGCGCCTGCCCCAGCTCATCGGCAAGGGCAAGGCCATCGAGCTGCTGCTGACGGCCGACATGGTGAAGGCCGACGAGGCCCTGCGCCTGGGCCTGGTGAACCACGTGGTGCCGCAGGCCGAGCTGCTGCCCTTCTGCCAGCAGCTGCTGGGCAAGATTCTGGGCAAGGCGCCGCTGGCCGTGGGCATGGTGCTGGAGTGCGTGAACGCGCACTACGCCAAAGGCACCGACGGCTACAAAGCCGAGGTCGAAGCTTTCGGCCGGGCTTTCGATAGCGAAGATTTTAAAGAAGGCACCACGGCGTTTGTGGAGAAGCGCGCGGCCGTGTTCACCGGCAAATAGAACTATAATCTGTCATCCTTATCTGGCGTCCGCGCAGCGAAGGACCTTCTCACGCTTGCAACAGTTGCTGACGTGAGAAGGTCCTTCGCTGCGCGGACGCCAGATAAGGATGACAGCTGGATTTCACCAACCACAGAATGAGTGTAGCGAAAAGACTGGCCTCGCAGACGGCCGTGTATGGCGTGAGCAGCATTGTGGGCCGGGTGCTCTCGTATCTGCTCACGCCGGTGTACACGGCCGCGTTTGCGGCGGCCGAGTTTGGGGTGGTGACGGGGGTGTACGCCTACGTGTCGTTTCTGAACGTGCTGTTCACCTACGGCATGGAAACCACGTATTTCCGCTTTGCCAACCGCCCGGGCACCGACCGCCGGGACCTGTACGACCGGGTGCTGAGCCTGCTGCTGGTGAGCACCGTGGTGCTGACCACCGTGCTGATACTGCTGGCCAAGCCGCTGCTGGGCATGCTGGGTATTCCGCCGGGCCACGAGCAGTATGGTGTGTGGATGGCCCTGATTCTGGGCCTGGATGCGCTGGCGGCCATTCCCTTTGCCCGGCTGCGGCTGGAGAACAAGGCCCGCAAGTTTGCCACCATCCGGCTGGTCAATATCCTGGTAAACGTGGGCCTGAACCTGTTTTTTCTGGTGTTTTGCCCGGCCGTGGCCAGCGGCAAGTGGCTGCCGGGCCTGCAGCCGCTGGTGGCGCGGGTGTTCGACCCCACCATTGGGGTAAGCTATGTGTTTCTGTCGAACCTGTTTGCCAGCGGGCTCACGCTGCTGCTGCTGTGGCGCGAGGTGCTGGATTTCCGCTTCCGCCTGAACCTGGCCTTTCTGCGGCCGCTGCTGGGCTACACGTATCCGCTGATGCTGATGGGCCTGGCCGGCATGGTGAACGAGACGCTGGACCGCATCATGCTGCCCATGTGGCTGCCCAAAAACTTCTACCCCGGCCAAAGCAGCCTGACGGCGGTGGGCATCTACGGGGCCTGCTACAAGCTGAGCATTTTCATGCAGCTCGTGAACCAGGCGTTTCGCTACGCCGCCGACCCCTTCTTTTTCTCGCAGGCCACCGAGAAGAACTCGCCCGCCACGTTTGCTTTGGTGATGAAGTGGTTTACGCTGTGCTGCGCCGTGATATTCGTGGGCGTCAGCCTGAACGTGGAGGATTTCGGGCGGCTTTTCCTCAAGCGGCCCGAGTACCTGCAGGGGCTGGTGGTGGTGCCCATTCTGCTGCTGGCCAACCTGTTTCTGGGAGTGTATTACAACCTGTCGGTGTGGTTTAAGCTGACCGACAAGACGTATTTCGGCACCTACATAGGCGCGGGCGGGGCCGTGCTCACCATTGCCCTCAACTTCCTGCTGATTCCGCTGCTGGGCTACCTGGGTTCGGCCCTGGCCACGCTGGCCTGCTATTTTATGATGGCGGTGCTGTGCTGGCGGCTGGGCGAGCGGCATTTCCCGGTGCCCTACCCGGCGCTGCGGCTGGGGCTGTGGCTGCTGTTTGCCGCTGGGCTGGTGGCGCTGGGCTGGTGGCTGCAGCCGGCCGATTGGTGGGTGCGCCACGCCTGGCACGCGGGGCTCACGGTATTATTCTTGGTGGCACTGTGGGTGGTGGAACGGCCGCAGGCGGCGTTTGCCACCAAGGCGGCTTAGACGGTCGATATAGCCTTGCGGCTATCTTTGCGGCCCCGCCTGCTTCTTCTCAACGGTTATTACTTCATGCGTATCCCCGTCATCAACCACTCCGGCCATCCGCTGCCCGAATACCAAACCCCCCACGCCGCCGGCCTCGATTTGCGGGCCCACCTGCCCGAAGGCCCGGTTACGCTGGGCCCGTTGGAGCGGCAGCTCATCCCCACGGGCCTGAGCCTGGAAATTCCGGTGGGCTACGAGGCGCAGGTGCGGCCCCGCAGTGGGCTGGCCGTGAAGCACGGCATCGGCATCGTGAACAGCCCGGGCACGATTGACGCCGACTACCGGGGCGAAATCCGGGTGCTGCTGGTGAATTTGTCTAACGAGCCGTTTGTGGTGAACGACGGCGAACGCATTGCCCAGCTGGTAGTTGCCAAGCACGAAACCATCAGCTGGCAGCCCGTGCAGGAGCTGAGCGCAACCCAACGCGGCGCGGGCGGGTATGGGAGTACGGGCGTTGGGTAGCATCTTCGCAGCGGCTCCCGCAACTTCTCTTTTTCATTCCCCACAATCAACCTTTACCCTGTGAAAATCATCGTCCCGATGGCCGGCATGGGCAAGCGCATGCGCCCCCACACCCTCACCGTTCCCAAACCCCTGATTCCGATTGCGGGCAAGCCCATTGTGCAGCGCCTCGTGGAGGACATTGCCAAAGTGTGCGGCGAGCCGGTGGACGAAGTCGCCTTCATCATCGGCCGCTTCGGCGCCGAGGTGGAGAAAAACCTCGTGAAAATTGCCGAGTCGGTGGGCGCCAAGGGCACCATCGTGTACCAGGACGAGCCGCTGGGCACGGCCCACGCCATTCTCTGCGCCAAAGAGGCCCTGACCGGCCCCGTGGTGGTGGCTTTTGCCGACACGCTGTTTAAGGCCGATTTCACCCTCGACTCCAGCGTGCCCGGCACCATCTGGGTGCAGAAAGTGGACGACCCCAAGCCCTTCGGCGTGGTGAAGCTGAACGAGCAGGGCCAGATTACGGAGTTTGTGGAGAAGCCGCAGGAATTCGTGTCGGACCTGGCCATCATCGGCATTTACTATTTCCAGGACGGTGAGTACCTGCGCGACGAACTGCAGTACCTGCTCGACAACGATATCAAGGACAAGGGCGAGTACCAACTCACCAACGCCCTCGAAAACATGAAAAACAAGGGCACGGTGTTCGTGCCCGGCCGCGTAACCGAGTGGCTCGACTGCGGCAACAAGGACGCTACGGTGTACACGAACCAGCGCTACTTAGAGTATCTAAAGGAGCGCGGCGAGTCGCTGGTGGCCCAGTCGGCCAAAATCACCAACTCAGTGCTGATTGAGCCGGTGTACATCGGCGAAAACGCCATCGTGACCGACTCGGTGGTGGGCCCGCACGTGAGCTTGGGCGATAACGCCAACGTGCGCGACTCGCGTTTGTCGAACTCCATTGTGCAGCAGTCGGCTTCGGTGCTGAACGCGGTTATTACCAACTCGATGATTGGCAACCACGCCGGCGTGACCGGCACGCCCGACGACTTGAGCCTGGGCGATTATAACCAGCTGCGCGTGTGACATTTTAGCTCGGATTTGCGTTACTAGCGACGCGGCCTTCTGCGGAGGGCCGCGTCGTTCGTTCGTAATCCCCGTAAATTCGTGAGCCGGGCCCGAGGTCCGGTTTTGTTGTATATGCGTCAAGTTGCTCTAAGTCTGTTGCTTTGGTTGGGAATGGTGGCCATTGGCTACGCCCAGCCCACGGAGGGCGCCCCCAAGCCGCCGGCCAAACTGAGCCGTAAGGAGCAGCGCGCCCTGGAAAAAGAGCAGCGCGAAATCGAGAAAAAGCTGGCCGAGGCCAAAGCCAGGCGGGCCGCCGCGCCGCCGCTGTCGGAGCGCGAGCGCGAGATGAGCGAGGCGCTGTTTGTGGACGGGGTGAAGTATGTGATGCTGGAGGACTACACCAAAGGCCTGGAGCAGCTGCTGAAAGCCTACACCCTGAGCCCCGACAACGCCGCCCTCAACTACAAAATAGCCGAGGCCAACCTGCTGAGTGGCAACCTGCGCGACGCCAACAACTACGCCGAAGCGTCCATTCGCCTCGACCCGAAAAACGCCTATTACTACCTGCTGCTGGCCCAGATTCAGGCCAGCCAGAAGCAGTACGACAGCGCCACCAAAACCTACGCGGCGCTCATCAAGCAGGTGCCGAACTCGGGCAACTACCTGTTTAACTTGGCCGACCTGTACTTGGCCCAGAACAAGCTGCCTGAAGCGCTGACGACCCTGGACCAGGCCGAAAAAGAGTTTGGGCAGGTAGACGAGATTTCCTTCAAGAAGCAGCAGATTTACCTCAAGCAGAACAAGCTGGATTTGGCCTTGGCCGAGGGCGAAAAGCTCATCAAGGCCAACCCCACCGAAAGCCGCTATGTGCTGGCGCAGGCCGAGATGTACGCCAGCAACAACCGCCTGCCCGACGCCCTGCGCGTGGCCCAGCAGGCCCTGCGCCTCGACCCCGACAACCCCCAGGCCCACATGATTCTGGCCGAGGTGTACCGCCAGCAAAAGCAGCCCGAAGAGTCGGCCCAGCAGTTGAAGCTGGCCTTTGCCAGCCCGGCCCTGGACATTGACGACCGGGTGCGGGTGCTGGTGGGCTACATCAAGCAGTTGCCCAGCCCCACCGAATCGGTGAACCAGCTGGCGCGCGACCTGGCCGCGGCCACCATCAAAGCCTACCCCAAAGACGCGAAATCGTACGCCGTGGCCGGCGACATCCAAACCCTAACCGACCACAAGAAGGACGCCCGCGACACCTACCTGAAGGCCCTGCGCTACGACAACTCCAAGTTCCAAATCTGGCAGCAGGTGGTGCTCATCGATGCCGAACTGAACCAGACCGATTCGCTGCTGGCGCACACCGACCGGGCGCTGGAGCTGTTTCCGAATCAGTCGTCGCTGTGGTTCTACAACGGCGTGGCGCATTTGCTGAAAAAGCAGCCGCAGAAGGGCGTGAAAGCCCTGGAGCACGGCCGCAAGCTGGTGGTGAACAACCCGGAGCTACTGGGGCAGTTTGATGCCCAGCTGGGCGATGCCTACCACGAAATGCACCTCTACGAAAAGTCGGACGAGGCCTACGAGGCCGCTCTGGCTAGCGACCCCAATAACGTGCAGGTGCTCAACAATTACAGCTATTTCCTGTCGCTCAGGGGCGAAAAGCTGGACAAGGCCAAGCAGATGTCGGGCAAAGTGGTGAAGCAATTTCCCGACAACGACACCTACCTCGACACCTATGCTTGGGTGCTCTACAAGATGAAGGACTACGCCGGCGCGAAAGCGGCGCTGGAAAAAGCCATGCAAACCACCAAAGACGCCTCCGTGATTGAACACTACGGCGACGTCCTGTTCCAGCTCGGCGACAAAGACAAAGCCGTGGCCGAATGGCAGCGCGCCCGCAAAGCCGGCGTGGCTTCCAACCTGCTGGAACGCAAATTGAAAGACCGAAAACTGTATGAATAAAATTTCTTTGCTGTTGGCGCTGGGCTTGTTGGCGGGCGGCTGCGCCCGCAAGGCCGTGCCCACGGCCTCCACCACGGGCCCTGGCACGTCGGTATCGGCGGCCGAGCCCTCAGTGCGCGCCACCAACACCGCGTTTATGTTTCTGAACGCCAAGGGCAAGGCCCAAATCAACCTGAAGGGCGAAAAGCAAGGCGCCAACATTGCCTTGCGCATGCGCCGCGACAGTATCATCTGGGTGTCGGCGTCGCTGGTGGGCATTGAGGGCGTGCGCGCGGTGCTCACGCGCGACTCGGTGCACGTGCTGAACCGCTTGGAAAAAACCTACTTCTCGGGCGGCTACGACTACCTCAGCAAGCTGCTGAACGTGCCCATCAGCTTTGCCCAGATGCAGGCCCTGCTGTTGGGCGACTACCTGCCTGCGCCGGCCGGCACCACGCCCACCATTGCCGTAGAAGAAGCTGGCCGCCAGCGCGTGAGCTACCCCTTGGCCGGCGTGCTCATCGAGCGCCTGCTGCAGGCCGAAACCGGCCGCGTGCAGCAGTTGAAGGTGAAGGACGACGCCACCCAGCGCAACCTGACCGTGGACTATACCGATTTCAAGCCGCTGGAAGACCAGGGCAACCTGCCGTTTGCCCACGCCACGTTCATTCAGGCCCAGCAGCCCTCGGCGGGCGCGGTGACGGCAGCCATCAACTACAGCAAGGTGAACGCGGGGCGCGAGCGGCTGGCGTTTCCGTTTGCCGTGCCCAAAGGCTACAAGCGGCAGAAATAGGCAGTGGCTTTGGATTGGTATCTGGTGAACAACGTCTCGTTACAACCCCTTAAGCGAATTGCCGGCGCCGGCGCCCGTCTTGCGGGCGGGCAGTGGCTGTGGCTGTGCCTGCTGAGCTTGTGGCTGGCGGCGCCCGCCGCGGCCCAGCAGCGCAAAAAGAAGCCGGCGCCCAAAACCACCAGAACGGCAAAATCCTCCCGGTCGGCCACCGCGCGCCCGGCGCCGCGCAAGGCCGCGGCCGCCCGCCTCAAGACCAAGGCCCAACTGGAGCGCGAGCGCCAGGCCAACCTGCGCCAGATTCAGGTCACCAGCCAGGCCCTGAACCAAACCCAGGAAAAGAAGAAAGTGAGCCTCGGCCAGCTTAACGTCATCAAGGAGAAGCTGACGGTGAAGAAGCAAGTCATTCAGGGCATTTCGACGCAGTTGCACGGCATCGAAACCAACGTGCACCAAACGGCTACGGAGGTGCTCAAAACCCAGCAAACCCTGCGCGAGCTCAAAGCCGAATACGCCCGCCTGCTCTATACGGCCTCGAAAACGGCCAACGGCTTCAACCGGCTCATGTTTTTGTTTGCGTCGGAGTCGTTCAACCAGTTCACGCTGCGGCTGCGATACATCCGCCAATACACCGAGGAGCGCCAGCGCCAGGCGGCCCGCATCATGGGCACGCAGTACCGGTTGCACCAGCAGCTCTCGGGCCTCACGCAGCAGCAGAAACGCAAGAGCAGCCTGCTGAACAGCCAGCTGAACGAAAACCGCAACCTGCTCAGCCTGAAGTCGAGGGAAGACGAGATGGTGCAGCAGCTCAGCCAGCAGGAGCAGGGCCTGCGTCAGGAGCTGGAAGAGCGCCGCAAGGCCGTAAACCGCCTCGACAATCTCATTGCCGAGCGGGTGCGCGAGGAAATAGCCCGCGCCGCCCGCGCCGCCCGCTTAGCCGCCCGCCGCGAAGCCGCGCTGGCCGCTGCCCGCGAGGCGCGCCGGGCCGCGG
>NZ_JACXAC010000004.1 GCF_014699055.1 Hymenobacter armeniacus | reverse complement strand
AGATGTGTATAAGAGCCGGGGCCACCCCGGCCGGGCAAGACCGGTGGACGCGGCGCGGGCCCGGCCGGCCGGCGCTAGTGTGGTGCCCGCCGGGCCCGGCGGAATTATCCCGTTCTACTTTGGGGTTAGGCTTTCGAATGAAACACGTATTCCTGCTGCTTTGGCTGTGGTTTCCCGGCTTCGCGGCCCCGCCTGCGCCCCTTCAGCCGCTGCAAATTGCCGAGCAGTTTGTGGCGCCCACCGGCTGGGCCGACATGAAGGACTACCTCTGCTGCGAGGCCGCCGGCCAGGCCCGCCAGGAAACCCTGGGCCAGCAAATTCCGGCCCGGCTGCAGCGCAGCTGCGAGCTGCTGCGCCAGGGCGACAGCACCGCCGTGGTGGCCGTGGAGCTGCGCGACCCCGCTGAGCGCCGCGACTTCTACCTGCATTTTGCCAAAGAAGGCACGGCCTGGAAGCTGCAAGCCATTCGCAACCTGGCCATGACGCACCTGGGCCCGCCCATGGTGGAGCTGCTGTCGGCGCTGCCGCCGGCCGAGGTGGCCGAGTACGACCGCAAGCACCCCGACGCCAGCCACGCCTTCACGGTGGGCAACCTGCGCCTGTGGACCGCCGCCGATGCCGACATTGCCGCCCACTTCCGGAAAAACAAGGCCGATTTTCGCAAGCTGCTGGGCCTGGTGCAGGCGGGCAACTACTTTGTTGCTGACAGCCTTGCCGCCGGCGAAAAAGCCGCCAACGCCGCCCCCGCCGTGCACGCCCTGCTGCGCAAGCTGTACCTGAGCCGCGTGACGCGCCGCGAAACCGGCTGCACCAGCTGCCTGGAGTTCGTCATCGGGGGCAAGGTGAACAGCACGGTGGGCCTGCTCTACCAGCCCCAGCCGGCCCAGCTGCCGGCCATGACGCCCGAACGCCTCATCATGCTGCGCCCCCTGGGCGAGGGCTGGTACCTTTACAAAACCACCTGACCGGCCCGATGAAAAAACCCGCCCCTGCCGCTCCCGCGGCGCCCACCGAAAAAGACCAGTTGCACCCGCGCAACCCCCACCGCGCGCCCTATGACTTCCCGGCGCTGAGCAAGGCCTCGCCCGAGCTGGCCGCTTTCGTGCAGCCCAACAAATTCGGCAACCTCTCTATCGACTTTGCCAACCCCGCCGCCGTGAAGGCCCTGAACAAGGCCCTGCTGCGCGAGTTCTACGGCATCGAGTACTGGGACATTCCCAAAGGCTATCTGTGCCCGCCCATCCCCGGCCGGGCCGACTACGTGCATTACCTGGCCGATTTGCTGGCCGATAGCAACGGCGGCACCCTGCCGCCCGGCCAAGACATCGCGGTGCTCGACGTGGGCGTGGGCGCCAACTGCATTTACCCCATCATTGGCCGGCGCGCATACGGCTGGCACTTCGTGGGCTCCGACGTGGACGGCGTGGCCGTGCGGGCCGCCCAGCAGATTGAGGCCGCCAACCCCAGCCTGGCCGGCGCCATTGAGGCCCGCCTGCAGCCCGCCCGCACCCGCATTTTCGACGGCCTTATCCAGGCCGGCGAAGTGTTCGACCTCACGATGTGCAACCCGCCGTTTCACGCCTCGGCGGCCGAGGCCGCGGCCGGCAGCCAGCGCAAAGCCACGGGCCTGGGCACCGGCCGCGCCCCGCGCCCGGCCCTCAACTTTGGCGGCCAAAACAACGAGCTGTGGTGCGAGGGCGGCGAAGCGGGCTTCATCCGCCGCATGGTGCAGGAAAGCGCCCGGCGGCCCACTTCCGCCTACTGGTACACCACGCTGGTGTCGAAAAAAGACACCCTGCCCGGCGTGTACCGCGCCCTCAAAACGGCCGGCGCCACCGACGTGCGCACCATTGGCATGGCCCAGGGCCAGAAAAAAAGCCGCCTCGTGGCCTGGACGTTCCTCAAGCCCCCGCAGCAGGAAGCCTGGCGGAAGGCGCGGTGGCATTCGCCGCGGTAAGCAGGCCCGCGGATGCGCCTCAATTATTGCGTATCTTCGTCGCAATCCACTCCTCTGTTTTTCGCTTCGTGACGACGCGAAACTCAGACACAATGATTTAGCAGCAAAAAACTATGGGTAGGTCTCAAGAGACATTTGGTAAGAAAGACAACGAGAAAAAGCGCGCCAAGAAGAAAACCGAGAAGGAGGAGCGCAAAGCCGAGCGCCAGGCCAACGCCAAATCCGGCGCGGCCCTGGAAGAGATGTTTGCGTACGTTGACGAAAACGGCAACATCACCTCCACCCCGCCCGACCCCACGAAGAAGCGCGTCATCAAGGACGAGGAAATTCAAATCAGCGTGCGCAAGCAGGAAGACCGCGAGCCCGAGGACACCCTGCGCACCGGCACAGTGACGTTCTTTAACACCTCGAAAGGCTACGGCTTCATCCGCGACTCGCAAACGCAGGAAAGCATTTTCGTGCACGCCAACGGCCTGGGCGGCATCACCATCGGCGAAAACGACAAAGTGACGTTTGAGGTGGAAATGGGCCCCAAAGGCCCCAACGCCGTGCGCGTGCGCCTCGGCAGCGCCACGCCGCCCCCGGCCGCACCGGCCGCAGAATAGCGCCGTACTTCAGTAAATAGAAAAAGGCTGACGCTCGCGGAGCGTCAGCCTTTTTGCGTTTGGGCCGGTAAGACGCAAAATAGTGCGTCTCTGCACCCCTCTAGGCGTTGCCGTCCATGGCGGCCAGGCTTTCTTCGGCGGCCAGGGCGTCGGAAGTGGCGCTGGTGCTGCTGGTGGGCGCGGTGGCTTCGGCGGCTTTGCCGGCGCGGCGCTTCGAGAGGTAGCTCAGGCCCAGGGCCACGAGTGCCGCGCCGCCCACCACTTTCTGGGTGGTGCTGAGCTTGCCGAGGCCTTTGCCCTTGCCCAGCTTCTTGAGCGACTTGGTGGCGCCGCCCAGCAGGGTGGCTTTTTTGGCGGCTTTGTTTTTCTTGGTCTTTTTCATGACGAGGTGAGGTTGGTACGGGTGATGTGCGCGGGAATTCCTCCGGATTTAGACCTCCGGGCCGGGCTTGGGGCGGGCCTTGGTGATTTTTCGGTGTTTGTGGGGCTTCGGGGGCGCTTCGGTTTCGTAGTCGTCGGCGTCGGTTTCATCGTCGGCGTCGGGCCGGTGGGCGTGCAGCTTCAGCGGCGTCGCCTCATCGGCCCGCTCGGGGCCGGCGCCCTCTTCCTCCTGCGAGGCCAGGTAGGCCAGCCCGGCGGCCACCAGCGCAATGCCGCCCACCAGTTTCTGGCCGGTGCTGAGCTTGCCAATTTCTTTGGTCACCTTGCGAAACTTCCTGATGGACAAGGTGGCGACGTCCAGAATATCTTCCGACACGTCGTCTTTTTTGTGCTTTTTCTTTTTGTTCTTGGCCATGAGAAGGTTCGGTAAAACAACGGTTTCCAGAAAAAACTGCAGTGGGAAAGCCATGGCGTAGTAAACGCAACACCGGGGGCAGGGACGCGGCCGGCGAATTAGAGTATTCGGAAGCAGGGCCCGTAATGTTTCCGATTTATTTGCGCCGCCGGCCATCGGCGGTTGGCTCACCCGGTCTGGCGAGTGCCGTTGCTGCTCCATAATTCATTGCCTTCGCGTGGAAGTTCTCGTTCACCTCGTTTTCACGGTAGTTAAAATTTCGGTGCTGGCCTCGGTCTACGCCGCCTTGCTGCTGCAAGTGGCCAAGTTTGTGCGCACGGTGGACCCCACCAGCCCGTTTGCCCGGGCCAGCACCCGGCCCAAGCGGTTTTGGTGGCGCTACGGGTTTCTGATTTCGGTGGGCTTGTTCCTGTATTCGCTCACGTATTGGGGCAACCACGGCCTGGGCGACTACGCCCGCATCCCGCTGGGCCACGGCGAGGCCATGGAAGAAATCAACGGCACCATGGCCTACTTCGAACCCGTCCGCGCCATCGACCAATCCGAAGTCGTGGCCTACCAACTGGCCGACGACGTGCTCTGCGCCCAAGCCGACGACAACCTGTTCTACACCTACGACCTCGGCTCGAACCTTCGCCAAACCTTTCCCGACAGCACGGCTTACGACGCTTACGCCGCGGGGCATCACTTGCCGCTCAGCCGCCAGCTACGGCCGTTTGCTGCGCACTACGCGCAGTACTGGGGCGGCTGGCGCTTTTGGCTGCTGGCTTGAGGCAAAGCTGCGGCTAGGGCTTGCTCTCGGCCAGCCCTTTTTCAATCATCTGAAACAGCGGGTTGTCGGGCTTGGCCACTTTTTTCAGCTGGGTTTGGGCGGTCAGGAAATGCGGGCGGGCCACCTGCGGGCGCCTGAGCTGCATGTTGAGGATGGCCAGGTACAGGTGCAGCAGGCCCTGCGCCGCGGGCGTTTTCGGCGCCGCGGGCAGCTGGCCGCTGAAAAACGCTTCCGCTTCGGCCCACTGGTTTTGGGCCTGGTAGATGTCCATGATGTCGGAAAACATCTGGTCGTCGGCCGGATTGAGGCGGTAGAGGCGGGTGGCCCAGGCGGTGGCGTCGGCCGCGTGCGTGGTCACGGCGAGCTCCAGCAGGCTGCGCACCGTGGCATAGTGCTGGGGCTGCAGGTCCAGGCTTTGCAGCAGCGCCTTTTTGGCCTCAGCGGGCTGCTGTTGCTGCTGGTAGAGCTCCCCGAGCATGCGGGCGGCATCGGCCTTTAGGGCGGGGTCGGTGTAGAGCCGGAGCGAGGTTTGGGCGTAGGGAATGGCTTCGGCCGGCTTTTTCAGCTGCAGCAGAGCGTACGCCAGGTTGTAGGGCGCGTCGGGGTATTGCGGATTCAGGGCGATGGACTTCTCAAACGGGGCCACGCTGGGCTGGGCCCGGCCCTGCGCGAGGTGGCCGTAGCCCACGGCGTAATACGTCATGAAATCGCCCAACTGGTGCGCATGGGCCCGGCCGTAGTGCTCAATCACCAAATCCAGCAGTTGCGCTTCGGTCTTGTCCTGCTCGCCGCAGTGGCAGAGCATGGCGCGGTAATAGTAGTCGCCCAGGCCCTGGCTGAGGCGGTAATCCTGCGGAAACTGTTTCTGCAGCCGCGCCAGCGTTTGCGGAATGTCGAGCAGGTGCATGCTGTAGTTGCCTTCCTTGCCGCGCAGGCGCTCCACCGTTTCGCCCGCGGCCAGGTCTTTCAGCCCGAAACCCTGAAAGTTGAGGGCAATCAGGTAGTAGTTGAGCAGGAGCTTTTCCTTTTGCAGCACCACGGCGGGCTGCTGGTTTTTGGGGTCCGCTTTATCGAGGACCTGATAGGCCGATTCATATTTCTTTTCGGCTTCCAGCTTAGCTGCCTGCGCCAGCGCGGCCGGAGCGGCGGCCTGGCTAAATCCCTGGTGCGCAGCCAGCAGCATCAACACGAAAAAGGCGCAGCGGCGTACACAAAAAGGCATCGGACAGTAGAGCTCGGGCGTGAAAACAGGGAGCGAAGCTAACCACAAAAGCGCCGGATGCAGCTCGCCTGTGCTGCCTCAAAGCAGCAGTACGTCGATGCGGTGAGCGTGCACCTGCTGCAAATCTTCCGACCAGGCGAAAACCGTAAAAAAGCCGTCCATGGAAGCCACCAGCGCAATGGCGTCGTGCTGGTCGTGCACAAACTGAGCGGCGGCCAAATGGCGGGTGCCGCCGTTCTGGGCCGGGTGCAGCTGCCGGGGCTCGCTGCCCACCACGGGCTCGGTCAGCGTCATCGTTTCGACGGGCGTGCTGCTGGCGGCGCGCGTCACCTTGGCCCCGAAAGCCAGCAGGTGGTAGTCTTGGGTGATGACGGTGGCCCCGTCCACGGCCGTAAAGCCGCCCACCACCCCGATGCTGCGGTGCAGCAAATCCTGCCGGCGGCGGCGCGTTTGCCCCGGCCGGCGCCGCAGCTTGATGCCCTTGTAAGCCGGCGTCACGGGGTAGGTGAGCGGGTGCACCACCGATTCCTGCCACCGGTCGGAGCCGGCGGGCACCACCAGCACCAAGCCGCCGCGGCCGTGGGCGCGCATGGTGGCGGCCAGCTCCAGCAGCACGTTGTCGACCTCGCCGGAACCGGCCGAGGGCAGGCTCCGGCCGGGCAGAAAAGCGCGCAGGGCCGGGCAGTCGGCCAGGCCGCCGTGCTCTTCGTCCACCAGCTGCAGGTGGTCGCCGCGCAGCACGGCCACGTTCACGTACTTGCCGAAGCCGCCCACACGGCGGTGCTTCGCCACCAGCAGGCCGGGCTCCACCACTTCGAGCACGAAGCAGAGCGACGGAATGGTGTTGGCCGTGCCCCAGAGGTAGAGGCCGTCGGCGTCGTGCCACACCCCGAGGTGGATGCCGGGCTGCTCTACGGCGGGCGCCAGCTTGAGCAGGTTGTAGGGCGTGAGGCGGCGCTTGTGGCCAAACAGCAGCGGCCGCCGGATTTGCTCGGGCGGCAGCAGGGCCAGCGAAATACGGGGCGGGTGCCCTTCCTCGCGGCGCAGGCTGGCCCAGAAGGCCACGTCAATTACGGCCTCTACCCACTGCGCCTCGGGCGGCGCGGCCAGCCGGTCGGCGTCTTCCAGGCTGGCGGCGTGGTGCCGGGCAAAGTGGGCCGCAATCATGGGCGCGGCCATGCGCGCCGTGAGGTAGGTGGGTTCGGAAAGCATACGGGGTGGGAGCGGCAAAGGGGAAACAGGTGCGGCAAGGATGCGGCGGATGCGGCGAGGCTCGACCAAGAACTCAAAGAAACGCCAGGCCGGGCGCAGCCGAGGCAGCCCGCGTGCCGCAGTAAACCACTCGCCTGATGATTTTGATTACCCCTCCGCGCGCGGTGCCTCGGCTGCGCCCGGCACGACGGGCTTCTGCGCCCTCCTGCCCTACTCTTTATCGTAGTTTGCCCGCTTGCCCAGGGCGGCCATGCGCACGGTTTCGGCCACGCGGCGGGCGCGGGTGTCGGGCTGCTTGGCGCCCAGCACCCAAGTCAGAATCTGCTTCCGAGCCGAGGGCGCGAAGGCGGCAAAACTGGCTTCCGCGGCCGCATTAGCCGCCAAAGCCTCGGCCAGGTCTTCGGGCACGTGGCCGGCTTCGGCGGCGTCGAGGCTTTCCCAGGCGCCGTTTTGCTTAGCGCGGGCAATGGCGGCCAGCCCGGCGGGCTGGAGCCGGCCGGCGGCTTCGAGGCGCTCCAGCCGCTCTTTGTTCACCTTGCTCCAGCCGCTTTTGGGCTTGCGCGGGGTGAAGAGCAGCTGCGTGCGGTCGGCGTCGAGCTTGCGCGGGTGCGAGTCTATCCAGCCGAAGCAGAGGGCTTCTTCCACCGCTTCGGAGTAGGTCACGCTGGGCTGGCCGCTGGCTTTTTTGCAATACACCAGCCACACGCCGGGGGCGCTGGCGTGGTGCTCGGCCAGCCATTGCCGCCACTCGGCACGGCTGGCGGGCTGGGTTTGGGCGAAGGCATCGGTGCGGGACATGAGGCAGGTCTGGTTAAGAAATCATGATAACGAAGGAACACAATATTGCGAACTGGATTCGGATGCGTACTTTTCTCCGGCATTCAACCGGCGCCTCTGCCGGCTGAGGCAGTGGAGCCCAGAACCCACGCTAAAAAACGGGGCGTTACCGAAAAGCCTTACGAGTAGGATTTGCTACCCCAGATTGCCAATGGAATACTTCATACTCGCTCTAAAAAAATATGCCGTGTTCTCCGGCCGCGCCCGCCGGAAAGAATACTGGATGTTCGTCTTGTTCAACTTCCTTTTCTCTATTGTGGCCGCCGTGGCCGACTACGCACTCACGGGCGATAACGGGGGTGCCATTTCCGGGCTGCTGGCCATTGCCTTGTTCATTCCGGGCCTGGCCGTAGGCGTTAGGAGGCTGCACGACGTGGGCAAAAGCGGCTGGTTCACGCTCATCGTTTTCATTCCTTTGGTGGGCGCCATCTGGCTGCTGGTACTGGCCTGCACCGAAGGCACGCCCGGCGAAAACCAATACGGCGAGGACCCCAAAGGCCGCGCACTGGCTTTCTAAGCACTGCCTTTTCTAAAACGAAAAAGCGGCCGAAGCTTCTGTAGCTTCGGCCGCTTTTTCGTTGGGCCCTGCGCTAGAATTACCAGGGGCTGATGCCGGTTTCGGGCGCATTGTCGTCGCTGAAAAACTGGCCGGTGGGGCCATCCGACGGCAACTGAGCGGCTTTGACTACGCGGGCAGCCGCATCGGGCACGGTGCCGGGGCCGCTGTGGTGGTTGAAATCGGTGGCGGTGTAGCCGGGGTCCACGGCGTTCACTTTGAACGGGGTGTCGCGCAGCTCGTAGGCCAGCACGATGGTGTACATGTTGAGCGCGGCCTTGGAGGAGCCATAGGCGGCCGTCTTCACGGCGTAGTACTTCCAGCCTGGGTCGGCGTTCAGGCTCACCGAACCCAGGCCCGAAGTCACGTTCACGATGCGGGGCGCGGGCGCGGCGCGCAGCAGGTCGAGGAAGGCCTGGGTGGTCTGCACCACGCCGAATACGTTGGTGTCGTACACTTCCTTGAACGTGGCCACGCTGGTGTCGATGGCGGTTTGGGGCACGCCCCCGCCGCTGATGCCGGCGTTGTTGATGAGCACGTCGAGGACGGGAGTTTTCTGGCCGATGGCCTGGCGGGCGGCGGCTACCGAGGCGGCATCGGTGACGTCAATTTGCACGGGCTCGACCTGGCTGAGGCCTTCGGCGTGCAATTGGGCCACGGCCTGCTGGCCGTTGTCGAGGTTGCGGCTGCCCAGGTACACGTAATAGCCGTGCTGGAGCAGCTGGCGGGCGGTTTCGAAGCCGATGCTTTTGTTGGCGCCGGTGATGAGGACGTATTTCATGAGAGGGTTTTGACTGGGTTAGTAGAACAGCACAAAAGTCCCCTCCCCCGCCGCGGCGCCCTAACGGGATTCAAACGAAAGAATAAGAAATTCAAACCGCCGGCACCCGGCCCACCGCCGCCCGGTGGGCCGAGGGCGTGGTGCCGGTTTGCTTCTTGAAGAAGTTGTTGAAGTAGGTCGGGTACTCGAAGCCGAGGCTGTAGGCGATTTCGGCGGTGCTCCAGTCGGTGTGCTGCAGCAGGGCGCGGGCCTCGCGGATGAGGCGCTCGGCGATGTGCACGGAAGTGGTTTTGCCGGTGAGGTCGCGCACGGCCCGGTTGAGGTGGTTGACGTGCACCGAGAGCTGGCGGGCGAAGTCGCCGGGCGTGCGCAGCTTCAGGCCCTGCGCGGGCGAGTCGATGGGAAACTGCCGCTCCAACAGCCCTTGAAACAAGGCCGCAATGCGCGTGGCGGCGTTGGGGTGCTGGTAATAGCTGGCCTGCGGCTGCAGCTTCAGGGCTTCGTGAATGAGCAGGTTGAGGTAGTTGCGGGTGACCTCCTGCTGGTACACGTAGCCCGAGTGCATCTCCTGCAGCATCTTGCGGAAGAAGTAGCTCAGGTCGGCGTACTGCGTTTCATCCACCAGGTACACCGGGTCGGAGCCCAGCCGGAACAGCGGCGACTCCTGCAGGCTGGCCGCCCGGTCGTTCACAATGAGAAACTCCTCGGTGAACATGCACAGGTAGCCGCCCTGCTCCTCCGACACCCGCTCCCAGGAATACGGAATCAGCGGGTTAGAAAACACCAGCGCGGGCCGGTCAATCAGCACGCCGCGGGTGGCGTAGTTGTAGCGGCTGCTGCCAGTGAGCAGCGAAATCTTGTAGTAGTCGCGCCGCCCAAACGCCACCTTGTCGCTGATGAATTGCTCGCGGGCGTACACGTTGAAGCTGCCCGAGGCCACGGGGTTGTTAGCGGGCGTGAGGGACTGGGGTGACATGCTTCAAAAGTAAGCATATCAAATAGGGCGGAGGTTTGTAGTCCTGACCGAAGGTTTGTGGTCCGGGCCGAAGGTTTATCGTCCTGATGAAAGGTTTGTCGTCCTGAACGAAGGTTTGTGGTCCCGAAACGACTGGCAAGTGTCCGGAAACGGTTGGCGGGCATCCGGAAGCGTTTGGCGAGGCTCCGGATGCTAAGGTTTGCGGTCCGGAAGCGGTTGGCAGGCGTCCGGAAACGATTGGCGAGCGTCCGGAAGCAAAGGTTTGTAGTCCGGAACCGTTTGGCGGGCATCCGGAAGTAGCAAGCGAGCTTCGGCAAGCGGTGAAAAGCCGCCCGCCCCCATGCGAAAAGCTGCCGAAACTGCGGGAGCTTCCGCCGCTTTCAGTTGCTGGTTCAGTAGGCAATTATGTATGAATAGCCTATTGTTCACGCTTTCTTTCTATTCTGGAGTATGGACTTTGCTTGAATTCCAACTAGGCCTCACAACGTCCCATGATTTACCGGCCCAATCCGGAAGGATATCGTTTAGCACTCCACCTAATTGTTGGAATACGAATAGAAGGCTAACAACTAAATACGGGGCTCCCCTACTAGCAGGATTACTCACAATTATATATTCGCCATCATACTCAAAAATTCTTACCTCCATTGAATCTTTGAAAATACCCCCTCTGGATTTAGCCTTTATAATCCAGACTAAAACTCTCTTTCCATCCTCATTCACGTTACTAGTAGCAACAATTGATAACCCAGTGATATCAATTGTATCGAGCAACAACTTTTCTATCCGAGGTATGCTTCCACTTGTCTTGAATCCAACATAATAGCGCAGAGCAGCAGACATAAAGTTAAATTTTTCAGTAGTTTAAATATAAAAAAAGCGGCAGAAACCTCAAGGTCTCCGCCGCTTTTCAGGGGCAATCTACACGCTCCGACTTACATGTGAATCGCCCGGTTCTCCGTGGCCGCCAAGCAGGCTTCTTTCATGGCCTCGGCGTAGGTGGGGTGCGAGTGGCTCATGCGGGCCACGTCCTCGGCGGAGGCGCGGAACTCCATGGCGGTCACGGCTTCGGCGATGAGGTCGGCGATGCGCGGGCCAATCATGTGCACGCCCAGGATTTCGTCGGTGGTTTTGTCGGCCAGCACCTTCACGAAGCCGTCGGTGTCGCCGCTGGCGCGGGCGCGGCCGCTGGCTTTGAAGGGGAACGAGCCCACTTTGTAGGCCTTGCCCTGCTCCTTGAGCTGCTCCTCGGTGTAGCCCACGCCGGCCACTTCGGGCCAGGTATACACCACGCCGGGGATGAGCAGGTAGTTGATGTGGGGCTTCTGGCCCACGATGGTTTCGGCCACGAACACGCCTTCTTCCTCGGCCTTGTGGGCCAGCATGGCGCCGCGCACCACGTCGCCGATGGCGTAGATGCCGGGCACGTTGGTTTGCAGGTGCTCGTCGACCTTGATGCGGCCGCGCTCTTCCATCTGCACGCCGGCGGCTTCCAGGTTGAGGCCGGCGGTGTAGGGCACACGGCCCACGGCCACGAGGCAGTAGTCGCCTTCAAACTTCACTTCCTCGCCCTTGGCGTTGGTGGCGGTCACGGTCACGGTGTCGCCGTCGCGGGTGGCGCCGGTCACTTTGTGCGAGAAGAAAAACTCGATGCCGATTTTGCCCAGCACGCGCTTCAGCTCCTTGCCCAGGCCGCGGTCCATGGTCGGGATGATGCTGTCCATGAACTCCACCACGCTCACTTTCGCGCCGATGCGGGCGTAGACGGAGGCCATTTCAAGGCCAATCACGCCGCCGCCAATCACAATCATGTGCTTGGGCACTTCGCGGATGTTCAGGGCCTCGGTGCTGGTGATGATGCGCTCCTTGTCCTGGGCAATGAACGGCAGCACCGTGGGCTTGGAGCCGGTGGCGATGATGACGTTTTTGGTTTCAATCTGCTGGGCTTCGCCGCCGGCCGTAGGCGCGATGCTGATGTGGGTTGCGTCAACAAAAGAGCCGACGCCGGTGAGGACGTCGATTTTGTTTTTCTTCATCAGGTAGGCGATGCCGTCGACGTTGGCCTTCACCACGCCGGCCTTGCGGTCAATCATGCGGTTCATGTCGACGCGCAGGTTGTCGAGGCCGATGCCGTGGTCGGCGAAGGCCGAATGGGCGTTGTGGTAGTGCTCCGACGAGTCGAGCAGGGCCTTGCTGGGGATGCAGCCCACGTTGAGGCAGGTGCCGCCCAGGGTGGGGTATTTCTCGATGAGGGCCGTTTTGAGGCCCAGCTGGGCGCAGCGGATGGCCGCTACATAGCCGCCGGGGCCGGAGCCGATGACGGTGACGTCGTATTGATTCATGAGCCGGAGGTTCGGTGATAATTCGCGCCGCGAAGGTACGGCACAGCACAGGTGGGTGGTGCACAAAAGAACGGCCCGCCGCGGGCGCCGCGCTTGCCCCACACCCCCTGATAACAAACAAGGACGCATTTCGGCGGGCCGCTCACTGCCGAGGCCCGGGCGTTCACATACCATTTGCCGTTGTTGACTACCAAAGCTTGCTGGCCGCGGCCGCAGTGGACTATTTCGATTTTCCTCGCTAACCGCACGCACGCTATGAAACACCTGTACCTGCTCGCAACCGGGCTGCTGTTGGCCACCGCGGCCGCGGCCCAAACGGGCTCGGTGGGCATCGGCACCGCCTCGCCCGCCCCCCAAGCAGCCCTCGACATCTCGGCCACCGGCAAGGGCTTGCTCATTCCGCGCATGGATTCGGCCACGCGCGCCGGCATCGCCGCGCCGCCCGACGGGCTGATGGTGTTCCAGACCGACGGGCGCAAAGGCTTCTGGTACTGCGTGGGCGGCGCATGGCTCTACATTCCCGACAAGACGCGCAGCGGCGACAACCTCGGCAACCACACCGCCACCCGCAACCTCAACCTGGGCGGCAACCGCCTGGTGGGCGGCACAGCCGCCGCGCCCGGCACCGTGGGGCTCCGCATTGATGGCAACGGCCTGGTGCGCCTGGCTGCCGCTCCCCGTCCCTTCGGCGTCTACGACAACGCCGCCGGCCTCTACCTCACCGACGTCGACGCGGGTTTCCTCGTGCGCACCAGCATCGGCTACGGTTCCACTACGCCGCCCGCCTCGGGCCTGGGCGACCGGCTGATGTGGACCCCGTACTACGGCTCCTTCCGGGCCGGCGGCGTGGATGGCAACCAGTGGGACGGCGCCAACATGGGCTTCTACTCCGCCGCCTTCGGCTACAACAACCTGGTCGCGGGCATCTACAGCTTGGCCGCCGGCTACAACAACAACGTGCGGGGCAACTACGCCACCTGCCTGGGCCGCGACAACGCCATCGACCAGTTGTCCTCCGGGGCTCTGGTCATCGGCCGGAACTGCCGCGCCAAGGGCAATTACAATCTGGTCGGGGGCCTCAACAGCAAGGTGCAGGGCAACTACTCCGTGGCCCTGGGCGAGCGGTGCACCGCCAACGCCGCCAACGCCATCGCCCTGGGCCGCTTCGCCTCGGCCAACGGCCGCAGCGGCACCTTCGTCATCGCCGACGCCACCGGCAACGACTCGCTGCGCGCCTCGGCCAACAACCAGTTTTCGGCCCGCTACGCCGGCGGCTACCGTCTTTTCACCAACGCAGCCATGACCGTGGGCGTGAGTTTGGCGGCCAACGGCGGCAACGCCTGGCAGGTCATTTCCGACTCGACCAAAAAGGAGCGGCGTCGGCTGGCCGACGGCAACCAGTTCCTGGCCCGCATCGACGGCATGCGCCTAGGCTCGTGGAACTACAAAGGTCAGGACCCCAGCACCATGCGCCACTACGGCCCTATGGCCCAGGATTTCTACGCCGCCTTCGGGCACGACGGCGTGGGCACCATCGGCAACGACACCACCATCAACCAGTCGGATTTCGACGGCGTGAACCTCATTGCCATTCAGGCCCTCTACCGCCGGGTGCGGGCCCTGGAAGCCGAAAACGCCGCCCTGCGCCGCCAGCAGTCGGCGCCCGCGGCCCAGGCCGGTCCTTCCGCGGCCGCGCTGGAAGTGCGGCTGCGTCGCCTCGAAGCGCTGGTGGGCGGGCAGGCGCAGCGGTAGCCGCACGGCGTTAGTCCACCAGCACGCCGATGTAGAAGTTGAAGGTGTCGACTTCCAGCGTCTCCCGGGTCGCCCCGGCCAGCTCCTTCACTTCCGCGAACTTGGCGGTGGGCTTGATGAACTGGTACTCGCCGCCCTTCACGCGCACGCGCATCGGCATGTCAAATTTCTCCACCTCGCTCACCCAGCGGGCCAGGGTTTTACCGTCCTCGAAGCGCACTTCCAGCGTGGGCAGGCTGGCGTGGCGCAGGTACTGGTCGAAGACTTTGGTGAAGTCGCGGCCGGTTTCGCGGTTGAGGTAGTCCATCACCTGCTGGCCGGTCACGGTTTGGTGGTAAAAGGTGCTGGAGAGGCCGCGCAGGGTTTGGCGCCACTTCTCGTCGTTGTTCAGAATGGTGCGCAGGGTGTTGAGCAGGGCGCTGCCCTTGTCGTACATGTCGCCCGAGCCTTCCTGGTTCACGCCGTAGGGGCCGATGATGGGACCGTCGTTCTGGATGTTGCGGCGCTGGCCGTGGATGTATTCCTGGCCGGCGGTTTTGCCAAACTGGCTTTCCACAAACAGCGCCTCAGAATACGTGGTGAAGCTTTCGTGCACCCACATGTCGGCAATGTCTTGGGTGGTGATGTTGTTACCAAACCACTCGTGGCCGCTCTCGTGAATGATGATGAAGTCCCACTTCGAGCCCCAGCCGGTGTTGCTGCGGTCGCGGCCCAGGTAGCCGTTCTGGTACTTGTTGCCGTAAGCCACGGCGCTCTGGTGTTCCATGCCGAGGTGCGGGGCATCCACCAGCTTGTAGCCGTCCTGGTACCACGGGTAGGGGCCGAACCAGTGCTCCATGCTTTTGAGCATGGGCTTCACGTTGGCGGCAAACTGGGCTTTGGCCTTGGCCACGTTCTCGGGCAGCACCCAGTAATCAAGCGTCAAGGGCCCTTTTTCGCCTTGGTACGAGTCGGAGAAGTGCTGGTAGTCGCCCACGTTCAGGGCCACGTCGTAGTTGTTGATGGGGTTGCGCACGGCCCAGTCGAAACGGGTGTAGCCGCCTTTCAGCTTGGTAGTTTTGCGCAGGCGGCCGTTCGACACATCCTTCAGGCCCGTGGGCACGCTCACGCTGATGAGCATGGAGTCCACCTCGTCGGCCTGCTGGTCTTTGGTGGGCCACCAAATGCTGGCGCCCGTGCCCTGGCAGGCCGTGGCCACCCAGGGCTTGCCCGCGGCGTCCTGCGTGAAGACCATCCCGCCGTCCCAAGGCGCCTTTTTGGCCACCGTGGGGTTGCCGGAATACTGCACCGTGAACTCGTCGCGGCTGCCCTTGGCAATGGCTTTCGGGAAGGTGACGAATACCGCGTTGGCCTCGCGGGCGAAAGGCACTTCCTTGCCTTTGTACAGCACTTTCTCCACCTGCAGGTTGGCAAACAGGTCAAATTGCAGCCGGGTGAAATCCTGCGTGGCCGTAAACCGAAACAGGTTCGTGCCGCTGATGAACCGCTTGGCCGGGTCCAGCTTCACGTCGAGGTGGTAGTAGTTGAGGTCGTAGCAAGTGCGCAGCGGCGAGGTGAGGCTGCCGCGCAGCGAGTCGGCGCGGGTGAAAGCCGGCTTGGGTTGCAGGAGCTGGGCGGCGGCCGGGCGCAGCGCCCCAAGCCACAGCAGAGCCAACAGGAGGTTCTTCTTCATTACACAAAGCAACAACGAGCAGCAGGAATTCGAGCCCGGCCCTGCAGGTGGGCTTAGCCGTAGTTTTGCGGTCATTCTTTCCATTCCATGTCCGAACCTACTCCGGCCGCGCCTTCGCGGGCCGCGCTGCTCACGGCCTTTGCGCTGGTCTACCTCATTTGGGGCTCTACTTACCTGGTAATGAAGTTTGCCGTGGCCAGCATGCCCCCGCTGCTCATGGCCGGCACCCGCTACGCGCTGGCGGGCGGGCTGCTCTACCTGTTTATGCGCTGGCAGGGCGAGCCGGCACCCACCCGCCAGGGCTGGGGCTTCGCGGCGCTGATAGGGCTGTGCCTGCTGGGCTTTGGCAATGGCGGCACCACGCTGGGCGTGGTGTATTTGCCCAGCAGCATCACGGCGCTGCTGGTGGCCACGGTGCCCATGTTTCTGGCGGTGCTGGGCTGGGCCAGCGGGCTTTCTCCGCGGCCCACCAAGTGGGTGACGCTGGGCCTGGCCGACGGCATGGCGGGCATGTACCTGCTGGTGGCCCACACCCACGCCGCGGCCGTGAAGCAGCCCGGCCACACCGGGCTGGGGGTGTTTGCGGTGTTGCTGGCTTCGCTGGTGTGGTCCATCGGCTCGCTCTACGCCAAAAACCACCGGCCGTCGGCCTCGCCCTTTCTCTCCGGCGGCATGCAAATGCTGTGCGGGGGCGTGGCCATGCTCGTGGTGGGCTTTCTGAAGGGCGAAGCAACCGGGTTCGAGCTGGCGCAGGTCACGGCCAAGTCGTGGGTGGCGTTTGCGTATTTGGTTTCGTTCGGGTCCATCGTGGCGTTCACGGCCTACATCTGGCTGCTGCGCGTGGTAGAACCGGCCCTGGCGGGCACCTACGCCTTCGTCAACCCCGTGGTGGCCGTGCTGCTGGGCTGGGCCTTCGCCGGCGAAGTGCTGAACCCCCAAATGCTGGGCGGGGCGGCACTCATCGTGCTGGCCGTGGTGCTGGTGGTGCTGGGTGGCCGGCAAAAGGCCTGACCGCGCCTTACAGCGGGCGCCACTCGCTCACGGCCGGACGCCGGGAGCCAATCAGCGCGGCACCGCCGGCCAGCACCAGCGCGTCTTCGCCCACGCCCACCAGCGCCACCGGCACCCCCGATTTTTCGCTGATGCCCGTGCGCAGCGCGTAACTCACGAACGTGGACGCAAACGCCACTGCCGCCCCCAGCAGCCCGCCGCCCAGGGCGCTGCCATGCCGCGAGCGGTACCAGGCCGCCCCCACCAGCGCCCCCGACAGCAGCCGGCCGGCCAGCACCTCGGGCGCAATGCGGTTGGGGGTGTTGGGTAGCTTGTCGGCCACCATTTCGCCCGCGGCCATCACTTTGAGCAGCCCGGCCGTGACGGGCTTCTGCAGGAAGCGCAGCCGCGAACCCGCCAGCCCCGCGTGGGGCTGGCGCGACAAATAATGGCTCAGAAAGGCCGGGGCGCTCATGCTGCGCATGCC
This sequence comes from Hymenobacter armeniacus, assembly GCF_014699055.1. Taxonomy (GTDB): domain Bacteria; phylum Bacteroidota; class Bacteroidia; order Cytophagales; family Hymenobacteraceae; genus Hymenobacter; species Hymenobacter armeniacus. The sequence continues at coordinate 754,327 of NZ_JACXAC010000004.1, read as the reverse complement.
GGCGAGGGTGGCAAAGCCGACGGTGGGCCAAAAAGCAGCCCCGCGCCGGGGAGGCGTGGCATACGAGCGTTTCGAAGTCTTTTGCATGGCGAGAAGAGATGAGCTTCGCTTAACGAAATTTCCCGGCCGCCGGATAAGCCGGCCGCTCGGCCCCCACCTGGCCCCGTCTGGCAGCACAAGCAAAAAGCCCGCTCACAACGGTGAACGGGCTTTTCCGGGCAAAACAGCTACCGCAACAATCAGTTGATTTCGTCGGCGTGCGAGCGCAGCACCTCGCGGGCAATGGCCAGGTTGGTTTCGCGCGAGTTCACCACCAGATAGATGAACTTGTTGCCGGCCGAATTTAGCTTAATGAGATGAAACTGATTGGTCAGCGTAATCAGAATATCCTCAATCTTCTCGCCGGCCAGCTTCAGGGCCGACATGGCTTTCTGTTTTTGCTTCACCACTTCCGTGTTGTAGGCGGCGGCGGTTTCGGGGTTGAGGGCCGGCGAGTTCGAGTGCGAGGCCAGGGCCATGCCCGAGGTAACGTCGACCACCGCCACGGCCACTAGGCTCGGCAAATCGGTGATGATTCCATCGACTGCCTTCCCGGCAGGACTGTTAGTAGAGTAGGCCATATCGGCTATTGAAGAAGGGGGATTGGTAAGAGAAGATTCTTTAAGCTTATTTGCAACGTGCTTACGGTAGGTCCTTGCTTTCACTGAGAATAGGATAACCCGGGCAGGCAGCCGGGGCCTGGAATTAGAAAAACAGCCAGTGCTTGCGCTTGGCGCGGGGCTGCAGGGTCACGCCCTGGGCCGAGGCGTCGGCGGCTTTCAGCTCCTGGTCGTGGTAGCCGGCGTAGCCGTATTGCAGCGTGGCCGTGGCGGCCACGGCGGCGGGCAGGCGCAGGGTGTAGCGGCCGTTGGCGTCGGTGCTGGCGCCCAGGCTGGTGCCTTTGCGCAGCACGGTGGCGCCCACCAGCGGCTGGCCGGCCTCGTTCAGAATGCGGCCGCTCACGGTCACGAGGCGGGAGGCGTTGGCTTCGGCCGCCGCCTCGGCCGCGGCGGTGCTGGCGGCGGCCAGCGACGTCATTTCGGGCAGCGACGCCGGCACGGCCGGTGCGTTGTGCGACGGCAGGCGAGTGCCGGCCATCGACACGCCCGCTACCAGCGCGGCCGCGCCCACCATCGAGAACGCCCGGCGGCGGAAGCGCTGCGGCTGTTCCCGAATGAAGAGCAGCTGCTTTTGCACCCAGGTGGTCGGCGCGGCGGCCTCGGCCTCCTCGGTCGACATTTCGTGCCAGCGCGTGACGGTGGTGTGGGCCTGCGTGGCATCGTTGCGGAGGTACTCTTCCACGGCGCGGGCCGAGGAACGGGCCAGGTCGCCGCGCAGGTAGGCGTCGCGGTACACCGGCAGCAATTCGCCGGTCTGCGGGTCAAATGGGGTAGCGGTAAGCTTCATGGTGAACAGAAAAAAAGGGTAAAAAATGAGTTTTGTGGCTTTACCGGCCAGCCACGGGCCTTATCCAGCAGGTAGCAATGCAGAGCGGGCCGTGCACCCGGCGCCGGAGGCTACTGGAAAGGCCGGCGTGTTCTCAGTCGCCCTACTTGTCTCCACCTTCACCGTGCCCTACCTGGGGGGCTCCAGTAGGGCAATGCCGCCGCGCACCACTTCGCGGGCAATGGCCAGGTTGGTGTCGCGCGAGTCCACCGCCAAGTACACAAACTGCTTTTCCGAAGGCACCAGCCGCAGCAAATGCAGCTGCGAGCGCAGCGTGAAAAGCATTTCTTCCACCTTTTCCGACGCTGCCCCCTGGGCCCGAAGCCCGGCCTGCACCTGCCGCACCGCCTCGGCGTTGAAACCCACCAGCGGGCCGGGCCGCAGGTCGCGGTCGGCGGTGTAGGTGGCCAGGGCTTTGCCGGTGGCCACGTCTACCACGGCCGCCATCAGCAGGTCGGGCAGGTCGCCCAGCAGGTGCCGGATGGCGCTTTCAATGCGGGCGCTTTCCGGCCCGGGGGCCGCCAGCACCACCTCGTGGGCCACGGGCCCCGTGAGCCGCTGCAGTTGCTTGAGAAAAGGAATTTTCATGGGGCGCGGGGTGGGTAGTCCCGGCTGGTGGCCAGACGCGCCGCGGGGTAGCGGGCGCGCCCGGCCAGGGGTGGTAGCCCAACGGCCGCACCGTTGGGGCAAGCAGCATTAGTTCAGGTTGGCGGCCGTCGAGCGCAGCACCTCGCGGGCAATGGCCAGGTTGGTTTCGCGCGAGTTCACCACCAGATAGATGAACTTGTTGCCCGCCAGCTTGATGAGGTGAAACTGGTTGGTGAGGGTGATGAGGATGTCCTCGATGTTCTCGCCGCTCAGCTTCAGGGCCGACATGGCTTTCTGCTTTTGCTTCACCACTTCCGTGTTGTAGGCGGCGGCGGTTTCGGGGTTGAGGGCCGGCGAGTTCGAGTGCGAGGCCAGGGCCATGCCCGAGGTGATGTCGACCACCGCCACGGCCACCAGGCCCGGCAAATCGTTCAACACGTCTTGTACTACTTTGCCAGCGGGGGAATTTGTCGAGTAAGCCATGATAAGGAAAAAAGAGAATGGGGTATTGAATGAATGATTGGGTTTTAGGCAACAATGGACTTGAGGAGCTCGCGGGCCAGCGCCAGGGGCGTGTCTTCGGCCCGCACGGCCAGAAACACAAACCACTGGCCGTTTTTGGCGAGGCGGAATAGCTGTAGTTGTTTTCGAAAAGGGATGAGGATGTCTTCCAGACGCTCGCCGCGCAGGGCAAGCGCGGCCATGGCCTGTTGCTGCTGGCGCAGTAGTTCGACTTGGTGGCCAGCCGTGGTGACGGGGTTGAAGCCACGCCGACGGCTGCAGTAGGCCAGGGTATTGCCGGTGGCTAGCTCCACCACCGAAACAGTTGTAAGCGCGGGCATTTCGAGAAGTGTCCGCTTTATCACTTTTTTAATTTTATCCGAAGTAATACCGGAGGCTGCCAATGGGTCGGGCCCCATTACAATGCGCGTGCTTCCGATGAAATTAGAAACGGATTTTTCGGCCGCAACACGCATATCCATTCAGCTAATAATCAGCAAGAATCAGCCCTTAAAACGCATAAATGGACAAATATTAATGTTTTTTGAGCAGTTTTTCTGTTACAAAGCTCTGCCGTACCTACAGCCAATAAAAATGACATACGTCACTTTTTATAATGATTTACATCAAACCGATGGCCCCACGCAACGCAATCGAGCTTAAAATGTACCGGAGTAAAATATAACATTTTTTATAATTTAAACCTATGTAATTCCTGAAGCTAGAAAAAGCATCCCATTGCTGGAATTACCCCGCGTTTGCCTTTTCGCCCATTTCTCCGCGGACGACGGATACGCGACCCAAAAGGGCCGCCGGACGGGCAGCCAACATACGTTGGCCACTACCCGCCCGGCGGCCCGGGGGCTGTTGCAACTGCGCACCAGGGGCTACTGCGGCCCTGCTAGTCGTAGAGGGAGGCGAGTTGGCTAAGGCTGTCCGGCTTTAGAATGGTCACCTGGCTGCCGCGCGTGGCGACGATGCCGGCTTCTTTGAATTCCGACATCAGGCGGGTGGCCGTTTCTTTGGCGGTGCCCACCAGGGCGGCCAGGTCCTCGCGGGAAATCGATGTGCTAAACGGCCCGGCATCGCCTGGCTGCCGGAAGGTGCGCTGTAGCATCAGCAGGGCGCCCGCCAGGCGTTCGCGCACGGGCTTGTAAGCCAAGTGCAGCATTTGCAGCTCGGCCTCGCCCAGGGCGCGGGCCATCATGTGCATCAAGGAGGTGGAGAATTGCAGGTTCGACTGCCAGAGCCGGTAAAAGTCGGCCCGCGGAATGAAGCACACCACGCAATCGTCGAGGGCCACCGCCGAGGTGGAGTAGTGCGGCCCGGCCAGCACCGACCGAAAGCCCAGCATGTCGCCGCCTTTGGCCAGCCGGATGATTTGCTCTTTGCCGTCGCCACTAGCCTTGGTAATCTTGATTTTGCCCTGCTGCACGCAGTGCAGGCCCAGGGCCGGCCCGCCTTCCTGAAAAATGTGCTGGCCCTTCTGAAAACGATGCGAAACCTTGTTGGCGGATATAAAGTCCAGCTCATCGGCCTGGCAGCAGCCCATCAGTGGCGTGTTGCGGCTGGGGCATTCATGGCAAACAGGAGTAAAGAATTTTCCCATGGGCTATAAGGTCATTGTGCTTACTACCCCAAAGATACGCTTTCTTTTAAAAATTCAATTTCGATAAGTTTTAACCCCGTATAAAAACACCAGGAATACACCGTAATAATTGCTCAAGCTTCCAAAAATGAAAAAGCCCTGTTCCCACATCGGGAACAGGGCTTTTAAAAATCCTATTCTTGGACTACACGCCCAGCAGCAAGCGCGTGGGGTCTTCGAGCAATTCCTTCACGCGCACCAAGAAGCTCACCGACTCGCGGCCGTCGATGATGCGGTGGTCGTAGCTCAGGGCCAGGTACATCATGGGGCGAATCACTACCTGGCCATTCTCGGCCACGGGGCGCTGAATGATGTTGTGCATGCCCAAAATGGCCGACTGCGGCGCGTTGATAATCGGGGTGCTGAGCATGGAGCCGAACACGCCGCCGTTGGTGATGGTGAACGTGCCGCCGCTCATCTGCTCGATGGTGAGCTTGTTGTCGCGGGCCAGGCCAGCCAGGCGCACCACTTCCTTCTCGATGCCGTCGAAGGACAACTGCTCGGCGTTGCGAATCACGGGCACCACGAGGCCTTTCGGGGCCGATACGGCGATGCTGATGTCGCAGAAATCGGAGTACACGATTTCGCCGTTGTCAATCTGCGCGTTCACGGCGGGCCACTCCTGCAGGGCCACGCACACGGCCTTGGTGAAGAAGGACATGAAGCCGAGGCCCACGCCGTTTTTCTCCTTGAACTTGTCTTTGAACTTGTTGCGCAGGTCCATAATGGGCTGCATGTTCACCTCGTTGAAGGTGGTGAGCATGGCCGTCTCGTTCTTCACCGACACCAGGCGGCGGGCCACCGTCTTGCGCAGGTTGCTCATGCGCTCGCGGCGCACGTTGCGGCTGCCACCGGCGGCCGGAGCCGCAGCGGGTGCGGCTGGCGCCGGAGCTGCGGCAGGTGCCGCGGCCGGAGCAGCCGGACGCGCCTGTGCGTTCTGCGCGTCTTCTTTGGTGATGCGGCCGTCGCGGCCGGTGCCGGTTACGCTGCTGGCGGCAATGCCTTTCTCGTCGAGAATCTTGCCAGCCGCGGGCGAAGGCACCCCCGTAGCGTAAGTGGCCGCGCCACCGCTGGCGGGCTGCGAAGCCAGGGCCGCAACCGGGGCAGCCTGAACAACCACAGGAGCGGCCGCGGTCGGAACCGACGCAGCTGCACCGCTACCTCCTTCGATGCGCGCAATGACCGTCCCAATGGCAATGGTTTCGCCCTCCTTCACGGCGTGGCGCAGGGTGCCGCTGCCTTCAGCGGGCAGCTCAAACGTGGCCTTGTCCGATTCCAGCTCGGCAATCACCTCGTCGCGGCTCACCTGGGCGCCATCGGGCTTCAGCCACTTGGCCACGGTCACTTCCGTGATGGACTCCCCTACCGTGGGGATTTTCATCTCAATGGAGCCACCGCCAGCAGTCGGGGTCTCCGCGCCAGCACCGGAAGCAGCCGGGGCGCCGGGCGTCGACGCGTCTTTGCTCTCGTTGCCCGCGGGGGCTCCGCCGTAGCCGGACTGGTTGCTGGCCGCCGGGTTCTCCTCCCCTTTCGAAACGGGGTCAGCCGTCGAAGCGGCGGGGGCGGCAGCCGGAGCAGCCGGGGCCGCAGCGCTGCCACCGGCCGCGCCGTCCAGGTCGGCGATGACGGTGCCGATGCCGATGGTTTCGCCCTCGGCCACGCGAATTTTCAGCACGCCGTCGGCTTCGGCGGGCAGCTCAAACGTGGCTTTGTCGGACTCCAGCTCGGCAATGACTTCGTCGCGCTTCACGGCGTCGCCGTCTTGCTTGAGCCACTTGGCAATGGTGACTTCGGTGATGGATTCGCCAACGGCGGGAATTTTGATTTCGAGGGCCATGTGCAGGCGTTTTGGATTGAATCGGTGTAAGGAGAAGGAAGTCGGGCAGGATTATCAGTCAGTGGCTTTGGCCTTTTCCGCCGTTTCCTTGATGTTGGCGTCGGCCACGGCTTCTTTGGGCTTGTCGAAGGCGCGGGCTACCAAGTCCTTTTGCTCCTTCACGTGGATTTTGTTATAGCCCGTGGCCGGCGAGGCCGAGGGTTTGCGCGCCACCACGTCTTCCAGCTCGCGGCGCAGGAAGCGCAGCATGTAGTTCCAGTAGCCCATGTTTTCGGGCTCTTCCTGCACCCAATACAGCTTGGCCTTAGGGTACTTGGCCAACTCGGCGTCGAGCTGCTTTTTGGGGAAGGGGTGCAGCTGCTCGAGGCGCACAATGGCCACATCGGTGCGGCCCGAGGCGCGCTGCTCTTCCAGCAGGTCGAAGTAGACCTTGCCCGAGCACAGCAGCACGCGCTTCACCTTCTTGGCTTCGGCAAAGGTGTCGCCCAGCACTTCGCGGAAACCGCCGCTGGTGAACTCCTCCACCGGCGACACGCACAGCGGGTGGCGCAGCATCGATTTCGGCGACATCACCACCAGCGGCTTGCGGAAGCTCCACGTGAGCTGGCGGCGCAGGGCGTGGAAGAAGTTGGCTGGCGTGGTCATGTTGGCCACCACGATGTTATACTCGGCCGCGAGCTGCAAGAACCGCTCGGGGCGGGCGTTGGAGTGCTCCGGGCCCTGGCCTTCGTAGCCGTGAGGCAGCTGCATCACCACGCCGTTCATGCGCTGCCACTTGCTCTCGGAGCTCACCACAAACTGGTCAATCATGGTCTGGGCGCCGTTGGCGAAGTCGCCGAACTGGGCTTCCCAAATCACCAGCGCCGTGGGGTTGGCCATGGCGTAGCCGAATTCGAAGCCCAGCACCGCGTACTCGCTCAGCAGCGAGTTGTAGATGCTCAGCTGCTCGTGCTCGCCCTCCATGAAGTTAAGCGAGTTGTAGGGGGCCGACGTTTCGGCGTCGTGCAGCACCGCGTGGCGGTGCGAGAACGTGCCGCGCTGCACGTCCTGGCCGCTCACGCGCACGATGTGCTTCTCGCTCAGCAGCGAGCCGTAGGCCAGCAGCTCGCCGGCGGCCCAGTTCAGCACGCGGGTTTCGTAGAACATCTTGCGGCGCTCCTTCAGCAGGTTGTCAATCTGCTTAATCGGCTTGAAGCCTTCCGGAATCGTGGTCAGGGCCTTGGCCACTTTCTGCACCACGTCTTCGCTGATGCCGGTTTCGGGCGATTGGTCGAAATCCTCTGGCTTGGAGCGGCGCAGGCTGCGCCACTCGTTTTCCAAGGCCTGGTACTTATACGGCAGCGGCTGCTGCTTCACCATGTCGAGGCGGGCCTGCAGGGTGTCGCGGAACTCGCGGTCCATCTGGTTGGCCAGCTCGGCGTCCACGTCGCCGCGCTGCACCAGCATAGCGTTGTACACCTCGCGCGGGTTCTGGTGCTTCGAGATGAGGTTGTAGAGCGTGGGCTGCGTGAACTTGGGCTCGTCCGACTCGTTGTGGCCGTGGCGGCGGTAGCACACCATGTCAATGAAGATGTCGGCGTGGAACTGCTGGCGGTACTCAGTGGCCAGCTGTACGGCAAACACCACCGCTTCGGGGTTGTCGCCGTTCACGTGCACCACCGGCGCATCAATGATTTTGGCCAAATCCGTCGAGTAAATCGACGAGCGGGCGTCCTCAAAGTCGGTGGTAAAACCAACCTGGTTGTTAATCACGAAGTGGATGGTGCCGCCCGTTTTGTAGCCCTCCAGCTGCGACATCTGCGTCACCTCGTAGCCAATGCCCTGGCCGGCCAGCGCGGCGTCGCCGTGAATGAGGATGGGCAGAATCTGGTGGTAGTCGCCGCCGTACTGGTGCTCGATTTTGGCGCGCACGAAGCCTTCTACCACCGGGTTCACGGCCTCGAGGTGTGAGGGGTTGGGGGCCAGCTTCAGGTTCACTTTCTGACCGCCGCTGGCTTCCACTTCCGAGCTGTAGCCCATGTGGTATTTCACGTCGCCGTCGCCCATGGTCAGGTCGGGTACCGCGGTGCCTTCGAACTCCGAGAAAATCTGCTCATAGGTCTTGCCCATGATATTGGCCAGCACGTTGAGACGGCCGCGGTGGGCCATGCCAATCATCACTTCCTTCACGCCCAGCTCGGCGCCTTTGCCGATGATGGCATCCAGCGCCGGAATGGTCGTTTCGCCACCTTCCAGCGAGAACCGCTTCTGCCCCAGAAACTTGGTATGCAGGAAATTCTCGAAGACAACAGCCTCGTTCAGCTTCTTCAGGATGCGCTTCTTGTACTCCACGCCGGGGTTGAAGGCCAGCGAGTCCTTCTCCACTTTGGCGCGGAACCAGTCCAGCACCTGCGGGTCGCGGATGTACATGTACTCGAAGCCGATGGCGCCGGTGTAAATCTTCTCCAGCGCCGCCACGATGTCGCGCAGCTTGGCCTGCGGGCCCAGGCCCAGGCCTTCGCCGTTTTTAAACACCGTGTCCATGTCGGCTTCGCCCAGGCCGAAGTCGCTCAGGTCGAGGCGGGGCTTGCGGTCTTTGCGCTCGCGTACCGGGTTGGTTTTGGCGCGCAGATGGCCGCGGCTGCGATAGGCGTGGATGAGGTTGCGCACGGCCGTTTCCTTATCGGAGGCCGTCTCGCCACTGCTGATGCCGGGCGCGTTGTTGGTAGAAGCCGCCGTTTGGAGCACGCCGTAGTCGGCTGGCTGCGGGGCAGCTGGCGCGGCGGCCTTGGGGCCTGCGGCGCCGTTGCCGTTCGTGGTGTTGCCACTGCCGGGCACTACGGGGGCGCCTTCCGGAAACTGCTGCGAGAAATCAAACCCTTCAAAGAACTTGCGCCAGCCGTAATCAACCGATTCTGGATTCTGCTGGTAAGCATGATAGAGGGTTTCGATAGCCGCGGCGTCGGCGTTGGCGATATACGAGTATGCGTCCATGAGAGAAGGAGCTTAAGTAAAGCTCAGCAAAAGTAACAGGCCTAATACAGAGCCAAAAACCTGAATTCGGGTTTACAAATAAGCCTTATAGTCAGGCATATTTACCCAAACGTGGTGCTACGCCTACCGGGCGGGCGAAGGGCAATTTATAGAATTTCGCGGGCTTGCCGTAGCAAGTAGATACGGGTGGGCACCGGCGATGTCTGAGTGCGACAGAAGAATTTGTTTCGCCGGCGGGCGTTTCGCGGGTCTCGGACGCCGCTTCTTCTATAAACTTTTTGCTATGTATGGGCCGACAGCTACTTCCAAGGCCGTTAGCAATTGGATAATTTATTTTTAGCAAACTTATCCAACGTGTTCAACGTTAACCTTTTTCGCCCTTGCCCAAAAAGCAAGGGTTTTGCCCATTCCGCCGGGCTTAACAGGCGGTTGAACGAACCCTGGATAAATGTATAATGCACGGTTATTTATAGATGTATTTCTAGCAGTTGCGACGCTTGCAGCGCCGCTTTTTAATTCGGCCAATTCGGCGCCCGCCGCCACGGCCACGGGCATGAAGGCCTTCCTCTCCACGCGCGGCATGGCCCGCCACACGGCCACCGTGAAGGCCAAAAAGGCAAAAGCGCTGGTGCCCCGCAGCCTCACCTACACGGTGACGGCCACCATCTACGAGGCCGTGCCCAGCCAGACGGACAACGAGCCGTTCATCACCGCCGACAATTCCCACATCAAGCGCCACTACGGGACCAAGAAGCGCTGGATGGCGCTTTCCCGGGACTTGCTCAAGCCCTGGGGTGGCAAGTTTGACTTTGGTGATAAGGTGCGGGTGCGCGGCATCTCGCCCGAGCTCGACGGCGTTTATACCATTCATGATACCATGAACCGGCGCCACCGCCACTGCATGGACATCCTGGCGCACCCGAGCGAGAACCTCGACATTTTTACCAAGGGCGTGAAGATTCAAAAAGTGGCCTTGCAGTAAGTTAAGCTAGCTCTATCCTATTTTATTCGCATGCTTATAGCAGAAAGCCCCGCCATTGCTGGCGGGGCTTTCTGGTTGTAGAGGAGGTTAAATCGAGCCCAATTTTTATTTGGGCAGGGCCATTTTGAAGATGCGGAACGGCTGGCGGGGCTGGCCCACGCCCTTGTTCCAGTTTGGCGTTTTGTGAATGCCGGAGTTGGTGACGTATAGCGTGCCGTCGGCGGTGAAGCTGTAGGTATCGGGCCACTGCAGGCGCGGGTCTTTCACGAGGGTTTCGATTTTGCCGGCCGGGGTGCGGCGCAGGAGCGCGCTTTGCTCGAAGGAAGTGAGGTAGACGTTGTTGGCGGCATCGATTTCCAGGCCATCGGTGCCGGGGATTTCGCCCACGGTTTCGACCTGCTGGCCCAGCTGGGCTTCGGTGAGGGCCGGGTCGCGGAGGGCGGCGGTTTTGATGCGGTAGAGCGTATGGCCGGTGAGGGGGCAATAGTAGAGGTAGGCATTGTCGGTGCTCAGGGCAATGCCGTCGGCGTTGAACTGGGCGGGCTTGCCCTGCAGGTCAATCATGGGGTGGCCTTCGGCTTTGATGACCAGGCCCTTCACGGCTTTGGTAGAAGGGTGCTTATCGAGCAGGCGGCGCGATTTCAGCGTTTTTAAGTCGACCACGACCAAGGCGCCGAGGCCCGATTCGGTGATATAGGCGTAGTTGTTTTGCAGGTCGATGCGCACGTCGTTGAGGTAGGACTTGCGCGGGGCCACCGCTTCGGGGAAGGGAATGGTGAGCAGCACTTGGCCGGTTTTGGGGTCGGTTTTGACGAGCTTGGGGCCGCCGGGCACCGTGAATTTCAGGCCGGGCGAAGCCGGGTCGAGCACCCACACCATGCCCGATTTATCGGCAAACACGCTTTGCGGGCAAATCCAGTGCTTGAGCGGCTCCGATTTCACGGAGTCGTTCCACATGCACCAGCTGGCGTTGGGGTACGGCGTGAGGGTGTTGTTGGCCCCCACTTTGGCAATGGGGTAAGACGGGTTCCAGTCCCAGCGCGGAAAGCAGGCAAACACCTGCCCGCCGGGCGCCACGGCCACGCCCACCATTTGCGGGTCGTTGAACTCGGCCACCACTTGCAGGGGTGAGTTGCCCGGGGTGGCACTGCCGGTAGTGGCGGTGGTATCGGATGCGGCCGAGGTGGCAGCGGTACCAGAGTTGCTGTCGGGCGACGAGCAGCCGCCGAGTAAGGCAGCCGCCAGCGCCGCCGACAAGCTCAGCGGATGAAAGCGGAGAGACGTCATCAAGGAAAACATTGGGATGGAAAGGAAACAGAAAATCCCGGCCGTGAGGACCGGGATTTTCACATACGCCCTTTCAGCCCGTGCGTTGAGGCAGGCCACTAAAAATCAGCCAGCGACTCTAGATGCCACCTGCCGAATCGGTGGGCGCCGTGACGGGGGCCGCCACCGAATCGCGCGCAGGCGGCGCCGGGCGGGGCTGAATAACCGGCGCCGGGTTGGCCGGGGCCACCCGAATGGTTTCGGGCGCGGCAGTAGCGGGCAGCTCCGCGGCCTGCGGGCCGGTTTCGATGGGCGCGGCCAGCGTATCGGCGGGCGTGAGGCTGGTGCTGGAAATGCGCTCAGAAGGCCGACGGTTCAGCGACAGGTACAGCACCAGCGACAGCAGCGCCAGCAGGCCGCCAATTGACAGAATCAAGGCCAGCGGGCTTTTGGCGGCGGGTGCCTGCGCCTCGGGAAATTCGTCGGCCACGTAGGCGGAATTCATTTCGGGTTCGGGCATGGGCTCGGGAACAAAAGCGGCCGGAGGCGCTACCGGCGGTGTTTCAGCCTCGAAAGCGCGGCGCACCACGGGCGGCACAAATTCGGGCTCCGGCTCGGCGGCATCGGAGGCGAGCGGATAGAACTGCGGCTGCACCGGCTCGGCCGGCGGAATGAATGGCGCGGCCGGCGGCGTGGCAGGAGGTGCCGGAGGCAACAGGCTGCTAGTGGCCGGGGGCGCCACGGGCGGCACGGCCGGCGGAGCCGGGGGCCCACTGGCCGGGGCGGCCTCCTGAAACACCAGCCGCTGCTTCAGCGCTTCGAACTCGGTGGGCGTGAGGGCCCCGGCGTCGAGCATTTCCTTGAGCTGGCGCAGCGTGTCGAGGGGCGAAGAGGGGTTGTCCATGAACCTGAATACGGCCGGCGGCGGGGCTAGTTTTTGCGGTCGAGCGCGGAGAGGCGGTCGCGGCGGCGCTGCAGGCGCAGGCGGCTCTCGTCGAGCAGCACCCGGTTTTTGGTTTGCGCCGCCGAGTCGGCGCGCGACTGCAACAGGTTTTCGGCGTTCTTTTTCTTCAGCTCCTCAATGCGGGCCAGGTTGGCTTCGGTGTTGGTTTTCAGGTAGGCCTGCTCTTTTTCGAGGCGCTCCTTTTCCTTTTCCACGGCCTTGAGCTTTTTCTCGGCTTCGGCAATCATGTCGCGGTAGGCCTTGAGGCGGGCGGCGCCGGCAAAGTTTTGCGCGATGGCGCGCAGGGCGTTGTATTCGGTGGCGGTTTTATCGGGGTCGAAGAAAGTGTTGTCGTCGAACCCGCCGAATAAAGACACTTCCGACACCGAATCAGACGGCGCAATGACGGTGGCGTACAGGTCCACGAGCTTGCCCGAAATGGTGCTGGCTGGCGTTTGCTTGGCCATCAGCACGTCGCTCTTGCCCATGCCCAGCACGCCGCCGGTTTTAAATTTCACGTTGTAGCTGCTCTTCATCCAGTCCTGGAAGAACTCGCGCACGTCGGTGGCTTTGCCGTCTACCTGCACCTTGAGGGCCGGGCGGGGCTTTTTGTTGTAGTTCACCTCGCCGGGGCGCACGTCGTAGAGCTGGGCCGAGGCCAGGGCCGGAGCCAGCCAGCCGGCCAGCAACAGCAGGAGGAAATAGACTTTTTGCATGAGAAAAGGGCGTGTGTGGCGTCGGAGTTAGCGCAGCTCGTGGCGGTCGAAGGCGGCCTGCAGGTCGGCGCGCATGGCCTGAAAGCGGGCAATGGCGGCGGCCAGAAATTCGTCGTCGAGCAGTTCGCGGGCTTCGGCATCGGTGCCGGTCAGCAGGTCGAGCTCGGCCACTTTGTAGGTCTGCTCCAGGTTGCCCTGTTCCAGTTTTAGCAGAAACTTGCCGTTCCAGGCCAGCAAGGTGATTTTGACGGCGGGGTGCGGAATGTCGGCAACGTGGCGCATAAACAACGAAAAAAGGCCGGGAGCCGGGCACGAAGATAGTAAGCTCAACCTAACTCCTCCCCCGCCCCGCGCGTAAAAAAATGCGTGGTGCGGCGCCCCGCACCCGTTCCTTTCCACCTTATACCTACTTATTGCCATGCCCCAGGGAGATAAGTCGAAATACACCGACAAGCAGAAGCGCCAGGCCGAGCACATCGAAGAAGGCTACGAGAAGCGCGGCGTGCCCAAAGACGAAGCCGAAGCCCGCGCCTGGGCCACGGTGAACAAAAACGACGGCGGCGGGAAACAACCCGGCGGCTCGGGCCGTAAAAAAGACAGCAAATGATTCTTACCTGCGCTTATGCGCTAGCAGGTGGCTGTAACCCACAGGAAGAAGCCCCGCCAATGCAGTTGGCGGGGCTTCTTTTTTGGCCGGTGCGGGCCGGGATGTTGTGTATTTTTCGGGCATGAACAAGCTCCTCACTGTGGGGTTGGCGCTGCTCCCGCTGGCCGCGTCTGCCCAAACCCCCACCGCCGTCCTCACCCCGGAAAAGCTCTGGCAGCTCGGCCGCCTGGGCGAAATGCAGGTCTCGCCCGATGGCAAAACCGTGGCCTACACCGTCACCAAGTACAACCTAGCCGAGAACAAAGGCAACGCTGACATCTGGACCGTGCCCGTGGCCGGCGGCGCGGCGCGCAAGCTGACCGACACGCCCGGCTCGGAAAACACCCTGAACTGGCGGCCCGACGGCAAGCTCACGTTCCTCTCGGGCGAAGGCGGCACCGACCAGCTGTACGTGATGAACGCCGACGGCAGCGGCAAAACCAAGCTCAGCGACTTCCCCGACCAGGGTCTGAGCAACTTGAAATACGCGCCCAAGGCCAATTTCATCCTCTACACGCAGGACGTGAAGGTGACGCCCACCACGCTGGACCTGTTTCCGGACCTACCCAAGGCCGACGCCAAAATTATCGACGACCTCAACTACCGCCACTGGAACGTGTGGGACGACCACCTGGCCAGCCACGTGTTCTTCCAGCCGCTGAATGCCGACGGCCGGCCCGAGGGCTACGGCAAAGACCTGATGCCCGGCGAGAAGTTCGACTCGCCGCTGATGCCCGACGGCGGCGCCGAGCAGCTGGCCTTCTCGCCCGACGGCTACCGCATTGCCTACACCAGCCGCAAGCTCACCGGCAAGGCCGAGGCCGTGAGCACCAACTCCGACATCTACCTCTACGACATTCACAACGCCCAGACCGTGAACCTGAGCGAAGGCCTGGGCGGCTACGACACCGAGCCCGCCTTTGCGCCCGACGGCCGGCAGGTGGCCTGGCTGAGCATGGCCACGCCCGGCTTCGAATCGGACCGCAACGGCATCGTGGTGTATGATTTCGCTACGAAGAAGCGCGTCGACGTCACCAAAGGCTCAGAGCTGAGCGCCAACAACGCCCGCTGGAGCGCCGACGGCAAAACCATCTACTTCATGGCCGTGGTGGCCGGCACCGAGCAGCTGTATTCAGTGCCGAGCAAGGGCGGCAAAATCAAGCAGCTCACCACCGGCGCGCAGAACTACAACTCGTTTGAATTGGTGGGCAACAACCAGGCGGTGGCCAACCGCACCACGCTGTCGGCCTTTGCTGACATCGTGCGGCTCGACCTGAAAACCGGCAAGGAAACCCCGCTCACCACCATCAACAAGGAGGAACTGGCCGGCATCCGGCTGGGCAAGGTGGAAGACCGCCGCGTGACCACCACCGACAACAAGCAGATGCAGGTGTTCGTGATTTACCCGCCCGATTTCGACCCCGCCAAGAAGTACCCCACCCTGCTCTACTGCCAGGGCGGCCCGCAAAGCCCCATCACCCAGAGCCAGAGCTACCGCTGGAATTTCCAGCTGATGGCGGCCAACGGCTACATTGTGGTGGCGCCCAACCGGCGCGGCCTGCCCGGCTTCGGGCGCGAATGGAACGACGCCATTTCGGGTGATTTTGGCGGGCAGCCCATTCGGGACTATCTCTCGGCGATTGATAAGATTTCGGAAGAGCCCTACATCGACAAGGACCGGCGCGGCTGCGTGGGCGCCAGCTACGGCGGCTACTCGGTGTACTTCCTGGCCGGCCACCACGAGGGGCGTTTCAAGACCTTCATCTCGCACGACGGCATGTTCGACCTGAACAGCTTTTACACCACCACCGAGGAGATGTTTTTCGTGAACCACGACCTCGGCGGCGCGCCCTGGAACGTGCCCCAGCACCGCTCCTACACCGAGTTCAACCCCATTAACTTCGTGGGCAAGTGGGACGCGCCCATCCTCGTCATCCACGGCGGCAAAGACTTCCGCGTGCCCGAAAGCCAGGGCATGGAAGCCTTCGGCTCGGCCCAGATGCGGGGCATTCCCAGCCGCTTCCTCTACCTGCCCAACGAGGGCCACTGGGTGCTGAAGCCGCAGAACGCCGTGCTCTGGCAGCGCGTGTTTTTCGACTGGCTGGGCCGTACGCTCAAGCCCGACGGCACAGCGGCGAAGTAGTTGACAGGCTTTATGTTCTATGCCGGGGTGTTGTAGTGGCCAGTGGTGGCCGCAGCACCCCGGTTTGTTTTTTGAATAATTTTAGGGCGAAACCAGATGAAATGCAGATAAACCTATAGTTATTTGTCGGCTCTGTTGCCAGCGGTTTTCATTTCTTGCCTATGCGGTTTTGCTACTTCGCGGTGCTGATGCTGGGCTTGTGGGCCGGGACGGCCTGGGCTGCCCGGGCGGCCGACAACCCGCCGCACCGCCTGCGCGACACCCTGCTGCTGAAAGACCCCAAAGGCGCGCACCTCTCCGAAGCCTACCGCTACTACACCGAGCCCTTCGGCCCCGCGCCCGACCCCGAACGAGCCGAAGCCCAGTACCGCGCCGGTCGCTTCCGCCCCGGCCCCTGGCACAAAACCCTGAACCTGGGCCTGCTGCACCGCCGCGTGTGGCTGCGCCTGCCGGTGCGCAACACCGAGGCCCGGCGCCTGCGCTTCCTGTGGAGCATCTTCAACTTCACCGACAGCGCGGCCCTCTACATCCGGCGCCCGGGCGCCACGCGCTTCACGCGCCTGGGCGCCGCCAGCTCGTGGGCGCCGGCGGCCGAGCGGCAGTTCCCGGCCCGCTCGCTGAGCTTTCCGTTTGAGCTGGGCCCCGGCGAGGCGGCCGTGCTCTACCTGCGCGCCGACGTGCACACCGGCGGCGTGTACCTGCCCACTTACATCGAAACCGCGGAGCATTTTCTGGCCTGGGAAATGGGCTTCCCGTTTGAGCGGCACTGGGTGTGGCTGCTGGGCTTTTACCTGAGCAGCGCGGTGTTCAGCCTGGTGCTGTTTGCGTTTCTGCGCGACCGCATCTACCTCTGGTACGTGGCCTACGTAGCGGCCGTGGCGCTGTTTCTGATGATGGAAGACGGCCTCGACGCCCTGCTGCTGCCGGGGCCACTGTACCGCCTGCTGTGGTCGGTGGGCCAATACAACTTCCTGATTCTGGCCGGCGCAGCGGGCATTCGCATCATGCAGCTGTTTTTGCGGCTGCCGAAGACGGCGAAGCTGTACCGCGCCGGCGTGTGGCTGGCCGGGGCCGCGGGTGGGCTGGTGGCGGCCTACGCGGCGGTGTTTCCGTGGGCCGTGCGCCACAGCCTGCCGCTGGTGGAAGGCCTCAACTATGGCCGGGAGGTGCTGATGCTGCTGGTGTTCGGCTACGGCTGGGTGACGCTTATTGCGGCCTTGTTGTCGCGGCGCCGGCGGCGGCTGGCGGCGTACTACTCGCTCACGTATTGCTGCTTTTTTGTGGGGTACGCGGTGTTTTGGCTAAACCACCTGGGGCTGAGCAGCTTCAACCCCATCTACCCCAACACCCTGGCCTGGGGCCTGTTTGCCGAGCTGCTGGTGCTGAGCGCCCTGCTCACGGGCCGCTTTCGCTACACGTTGCGCCAGAATGCGCAGCTGCGCATCCGGCAGCTGCAGCAGCGCAACGAGGAAGGCGGGCGCCTCATTGCCGCGCAGGATGCCGAGCGCGAGCAATTGGCCCGCGAGCTGCACGACGCCCTGGGCCCCAACCTGGCCGCCCTGCACATGGCCTGGCAAAGCCACGCCGTGCGCGACGCGCTGGCCGCCGCCCCCAACGCGGCTACCATTGGCTTGCTCACCGAAGAAATTCTGGGCCAGCTCTACAGCCAGGTGCGCCAGCTCAGCCACTCGCTGCTGCCCATGGAGCCGGGCACCAACCGCCTGCACAATTCCATCGGGGCCCTGTGCGACGCCTTCAACCTCAACGGCCCGCCCCACGTGAACACCCGCCTCGACCCCGGCCTCGACGCCCTGCCCCAGGCGGTGCAGTCGGCCGCTTTCCGCATCGTGGCCGAGCTGGTGAACAACGCCGTGCGCCACGCCCAGGCCCGCCACGTGCAGGTGCAGCTGCGCTGCCACCCTGCCCACCTCGAGCTGTGCGTGGAAGACGACGGCCGCGGCTTTGCCCGCGGCGAAGACACGCCGGCCACCGGCATCGGCCTGCGCGGGGTGCGCACCCGCACCGCCTACCTGGGCGGCAGCGTGCGCATCGAAACGCCGAACGCAACCGGCACCCGCGTGGTGGTGCAGCTGCCGTTCTGAGGGTTTGCGCCGCGAAAGCGGTTCGTCAGGCCTCGGCCGCGCTCGGCGCTACGAGCTGGGACTGCTTTTGCTCCACCAGCACTTCGGAAATCTTGCTGATGTCGGTGCTCACTTTTTGCAGGAAGCTGAGCTGCTCCAGCAGCGTTTTATCGTCGGCGGCATCCGCTTCGGCAGTGCCCAAGCCTACTTCGGGAGCGGGGGCCGCGGTGGCGGGCGCCATGCGCGCAAGGCTTTTTTGCAGGGCGGCCAAGGCGCTGGTGAGGGCCCGGCGGCTTTCGGCAGCGAAGGGGGGCACGGCGGGCGCGGCCTCGCGCAGAGTGGCGGTGAGGGCGGCGATGTTGGAAGACAAAATGTGGTTCAGCACCACAAATTCGTGGGTTTCGGTGGGGCGGTACTGCTTGCTTTTGGGCTCGGTGAGCATGCGCTGGAAGGCGGCCGCGAGGTTGGCGCCGCTCACGTACACGTCCTTGCGCAGCAGGCGATACTCGTTGGGCGGCAAGGGGCGGCCGGCGAGTCGGTTGGCCAGCTGGCGCAGATACGCCAGGTTGGCGCGCAGGGCGGCGGCCATGTAGTCGGTGAGCTGCTCCGACTCCCAGTTGGGAAACAGGAAATATCCGGCCGAAAACGCAATGGCGCAGCCCATGAGCGTGTCGGTGATGCGCTCCTCGGCCACGCCAATGTAATTGAAGCCCAAAAAGCTGAACATGATGAGCAGGTAGGCCGTGAGGAAGATGACCGTGGCCAGGTACACGGTGCGCTGGAAGCTGTAGGCCAGCACCATGAACACCACCAGCACCCCAAACCGGGCCTCCGTCCAAGGCAGCGCCCACAGAATGACTCCGCCCAGCGCCCCGCCCACTAGCGTGCCGATGATGCGCTCCTGGTTGCGCTGGCGCGTGAGACTGAAGCCGGGCTTGAGCATGATGGTCACGGTCATCAAAATCCAGTAGTTGTGCTGGCCGTGCCAGAGGCTTTCGGCCAGCACAAAAGCCGCCAGGCAGGCCAGCGTCATGCGCACCGAGTGGCGGAACACGCTCGATTTCAGGGTGAGGTTTTGGCTGAAGGCCTGACGCTCGATTTCCTGGTGGGCCACAAACCGGGCGTGCTCGGCGGCGCGGCTGGGGGCGGGCGCGTCGGTGGCCGCGAGGCTTTCGTCGAAGTAGCGGCGGATGTTGCCCACGCGCCGGATGATGTCGCGCAGGTTCACCAGGATTTTCTTCAGCACCCGCGTGTGGCCTTCGCCGTCGGCGTCGAGGGCGCTGATGCGGGCCTGCAGGCGCCCCCACTCCTGGCTGAGGTCGGGGCTCGGGCCGGCGTAGCGGCGGCTGGTCTGGATGGCCACGCCGAGGTGGTCGAGCTCGGTGGCAATGTGGCGGATGAGGGCGGCGATGTCGGGCAGCACGCCGCTCTTGCCGAAGGTGGCCCGCACCGTGCCGTAGTCGTAGTACCCGGCCGTGATGCGCTCGTACAAATCGACGGTTTCGACGAAGGTGAGCACCAGGCGGCGGCCGGTGCTGGTGGTTTCGTTCACTATCTGGCGGGTGCGGAAGAGGAAGTCGCGCGCGGCTTCCTGCTTTTCATTCACCACCACCTGCTGGGCCACCAGCTCGCGGTAGTCCTCATCAAGGGCGGTTTCGGGAGAATAGAACTTGGCCTTCAGCTCCAGAAAGCGGGCCAGGGCGTGAATGCACTCGCCCAGCGCCTGCTGGGCCGGGCGGTAGGGCAGCACCTGGTAGGCCACCATGGCCAGGCCGGCGTACCACAGCCCGCCCAGCGCCAGCAGGCCCACGTGCGGCAGCACCTCGCGGAGGGCCGGCGGGTGGGCCAGCAGCAGCACCACGTTGAGCAGGCCCGCCGTGCCCACGGCCCCGGCCCGCGCGCCCCACACCAGAAACATGGTGCACAAGAAGCTCAGCACCCCGATTTCGAGCCCCAGCAGCCACACGCTGGTGGCCGCCAGGCTGGTGAGCAGGGCCGTGAGCACCACCACGGCCAGGGCGGCCAGCATGCCGTTGCGGCGGTGGGCGGCGGGGCCGGGCGTGTCGGTCACGCTCACGCACACGGCCCCGGTCGACACGGTGAGGCCCAGGTCGAAGTGGCCCCACTGGGCCAGCAGCAGCGCCGGCAGCAAAATGGCCACCGTGGTGCGCACGCCGTCGGAGAAGTTTTGCCCGGACAGGAAGTAGCGGAGGCGACGGGAGTGGGTGTTCATTCGGAGGAAGCGCGGACTGGCTGCGAATAAACGGGAACCCGGCCAATTTGATTGGGCCGGCCTAGGCTTCCCTTCGGGCCGGGGCGCCTAGAGCAGCGTGGTGCTGGGCCGGCTGGGCTCTTCGTCGTCGGCGGTCGAGTCGTCTTCGTACACGGTGCTCTCCAGGTCGTCGACGCAGTTTTCCAGCTGCTGCACCTCTTCGTCACGTTCTGCCAGCTGCTGGCGCAGGCGGGCCAGCTCGCGGGCCTGCTGCTGCTGCACGGCTTCGAGCCGGGCCAGGCGGGGGTCTTGGCAGGCGGGCAGCGCCAGGGCCGCGGCCAGCACCAGCGCGGCCCGCGCGCCCCACGCAAGTACAAACGCAGAGAAAGAGGGTTTCATCGGCTCAAAAATACGCATGCGGCCGGCGCCTGCCCTAGCCTAGCGGTGCAGGTCTTCCTGCACGGGCAGCGTGTATTGCTCGCCGCAGCTGAGAATGTGCATACGCAAGTCGCGGATGGTGATGGCCTCGCCCGATTGGATGCGGTAGATGTTGGTGTCGGTGCAATCCTGGCCGTCCACCACCGTCACCACGCCGCTCCCGATGACTTCAAGCTCGCGCCCGTCGCGGATGACCACGGCGGTGTCTTCCTCCAGGCCCAGGCCGATGCAGCCGGGGTTGGTGGCAATAATCTGGGCCATGCGGATGATGCGCCCCCGCGCCACAAAGTGCGTGTCGATGGCCACGTCGTGCACAAACTGCAAGCCCGTCGTGACGTGGATTTCGTCTTTGAGCATGCCCTGGTTGTCGCGGCCCTGGTAAATCATGGGCGTGCTCATGGCCGCCGCGCCGGCGCTGGTGCCCGCAATCACGATGTCGTCGTGGGTGAATCGCTCTTTGAGGCGCTTGAGCCAGGGCGTGCCGCCCAGCAGGGCCGTGAGGCGGAGCTGGTCGCCGCCCGTGAACATAAAGCCGTCGGCTTCCTCCAGTTGGCGCAGGGCCTCGTCGCCGTGGCCCTGGGCGCGGGTTTGCAGGTCGAGCACTTCCACCTTGCCTGCCTCCAGGCTGGTGAACACGTCGATGTAGTCTTTGGCCGCGGCTTTGGGGTCTTCGGATGCCACGGGCACAATCAGGATGTTTTTGTTGCGGCCCACCTCGCTCACGAAGCGGCGCAGAATGGAATCGGGAGCGTATTCGGCGTCGGGGTCGGTGCCGGGCTTGGGCGATTTGTCCTCGTGTCCGCCAATGGCGATGAGCACGCCCTTGGGGGGCAGGCAGGTCGATTCGGATTGTTGGGCTTTGGCAGGCGTTTTGGGTTTGCGGGAAGGCATGGGAAGGGTGGATTTAGAAAAGGCAAACACCTCTGGTCATCCTTCGCGGCGCTCGGGATGACAGCGGTTTTCTAAGCCGGGGCCAGCCCGCCGGCGGCCGGGCCGTTCAGCAGCTCGGTGTATTTCAGGGCCACGTTCACGTTTTCCCGGATGAACTCCTGGGCGCTTTCGCGCTTCACGGTGATGCGGCCGGGGTCGTAGAGGTCGGCCCAGGGGTTGGGGCGGCCCTGGAGGAGGTCCGTAATTATCATCGGACCCAGCGTGCCGTGCGTCATGCCGTGGCCCGAGTCGCCGGTGATGATGAACACATGGCCGGAATCGAGGGGGTTGCGGCTGCTTTCGCCGCTCGCCAGCTCGCCGTCTTCCAGCAGCAGCACTTTCACGCCTTCCTGACTCAGCGGGTACGCCGTGGTGAGCCAGGCAATGCCGCCGCCCACCACCACGTCGGCGTCGGTGTTTTCGGTCAGCGGTTGGAATGTGGGCAGGGCCGGCGCGGTGCCAGACCACGAAGTGGACGTGGCCCCCGAGGTACGGGCGGCATTGGGAAGCTTGGTGGGCATGAGCGAAAGACAGGAGAGGGAGCCTGTGCTTACGCCCGGCCGCGGCTTGGCGTTAGGTCGAGCTTAGTTGGCGGCAGCGATGGCGGCGTAGCCTTTGGCGCTTCCGTGGCACTGGCTGTCAGCGCATTCTCAAAATGCCGCATCAGAAAATGGCTATAATGAAGGCCCTTTTTTTCGGACATCAACGAGCACGTCACACTCATTTAATAATTTCTGTATCTACCCGGTTTATTGTGTTTAATTTACCCCCATGTAGCCACCCATTTACTTTTTTCCTTCACCACCCCTTCATTTTTTACCCCCTAACCGCCCAATGAGAATACTTTTTACCCGTTTTACCCTTGCGTTTGCCATGCTTGGCCCATTGGGCTGGCAAGGTGCCCGCGCCCAAACCACCTACGTGCCTGTGGCCGTGACCGGCTACACCGACGACGTCATTGCCAACGGCAACGACCCGGTGGTGGCCAACTCCACTACCAACACCGTGGACCGCGGCATTCCCACGGTGCGGTGGTGTTTTGCCAACGCCACGTTTCCGGGCCTGAACGCCAGCAATGCGCTGCCCGCTTCCGGCACAATCAACAGCATCAGCACCCCGGGGCTGACCTTTCAGATGGCGTCGGCAACGGGCAATAACTCGCTGCGCATTGCCGGAAATAACGTGAACACCCCCAGTGTGCTCACCCTGACCAACCCGCAGCCCTGCAGCGAAGTCATGGTGCTGGCCACCGAAGGCAACGGCACCACGGCCGCCGACAAAACATTCAAAGTCACTTTTACCGACGGCAGCTTCCAAACGTTCACGGACGTAGTGGTGCCCGACTGGTTCAATGGCACGATTACGCCCGCCATCAACGTGGGCAGCCGGGTCAGCTACGTGACCAATGCCGTCGACTTCACGCCCGGCAACCCGCGCCTGTACGAAGTGCGCCTGAGCCTGGCGGTGGCCAACTACAGCAAGTCGGTGCAAAGCATCACGATAACCAAAACCGCCATCGACCCGGTCCTGAACGTGATGGGCATCAGCCTGGGCTCCAACTGCCTGGGCGTGCCCACCGGCGGCACGGCCACGGCCAGCACGCCCAGCGTGTGCCCCGGCCTGCCCGTGGTGCTGAGCCTGACGGGCGCCACCGTGTCGGGCAGCATCACCTACCAGTGGCAGGCTTCTACCGACGGGGGCACCACGTTCACCAACATTGCGGGCGCCACCACCGTGCCCTACACGGCCCGCCCCACCGTCTCGACGCAGTACCGGGCCGTGGTGACGTGCCGCGTGCAGTCGAGCAACTCGGCCGCCGTGCCCGTGACCGTGCTGCCCGCTGCGGCCACCGTGGCGTACGCGCCTGGCCCCATTTGCCTGCCGGCGCCCGGCACCGCGCTCACGGCCACGCCCCTCACGGCCACCCCCGCCGGGGGCACGTTCAGCAGCACTGCCGGCCTGGTGCTGAATGCCGGCACGGGCGCCATCGACCTGGGCGCGTCGGCGCCGGGCACCTACACCGTGACCTACAACCTGCTGAATGCCTGCCAGGCCGTGGGCACCACCACGGTCACGCTGGTGCGCAACGCGCCCACGCTGGCTTACCCGGCCACCACTTTCTGCCGCACGGGCAACAGCGGTGTTCCCACGGCCACGCCGACGGGCGGCACGTTCGGCAGCACCGCGGGGCTGGCCATCAATGCTTCCACGGGCGCCATCGATTTGGCCAGCTCCTCGGCGGGCACCTACACGGTGAGCTACACCAGCGGGGGCACGTGCCCGGCCGTGGCCACGGCGCAAGTAGTGATAAAAAGCGACGCGCTGCCGGTTTTCCCCACCGTCATCACTCCCAACAACGACGACAAGAACGAAGCGCTGCGCTTCAAAATATCCGACGTGACCGGCTACCACATTCGCGTGTACAGCCGCTGGGGCCGCAAGGTGTACGAGGGCTACGACGCCGCCCAGGGCTGGACCGCCGCCGACAACAGCGCCGGCACGTATTACTACCACGTGAGCTACACCGACTGCGCCGGCCGCCTGCAGGAATACAAAAGCTGGGTGGAAGTGGTGAAATAACCGCTTTCCTAGAAAAAAAGGAACGTCCCGCCGTGCCTTGGTGCAGCGGGACGTTCCTTTTTTGTGTCATTTTCGGCCTGCCGGGCGCCAGCCGCCGCTAGTACAGCACGTCGTCTACGGGCTCAATCCTGGCGGGCAGCTCGGTTTCGCCCAGCAGCTCGCGCAGGTCGATTTCGATGCTGCGGCAGATGGCCGTCATGGGCACGTCGTTCATCTCGTTCTCGAAAGGGTTTTCGCTGGTGTGGCCCACCAGCTCGATGGTGTTGAACACCCCCGACACCACCACCGCAAACGGCACCATGAGCCAGATGTGGCCCGGCCCCATTTTGGCAAATTCGGCCACCAGCCCCAGCGGCAGCACCACCGCAAACACCCACACGAACACGAAGCTGTAGAAAGCATACTGCCGCGGAAACGGCGTGTTCTTGATGCGTTCGCAGCCGCCCTGGGCGTTGAACAGGTCCTGAATGGTGTCCATCAGGGCCACATGGCGGAATTCGGTGAGCAGGCCGCGCTGGTGCAGCTGGCGCAGCTCGTTGCTTTGCTGGCGCAGCAGGTGCGTGGGCGGGTTGCTAAGGCGGCGCACGTCGGCGTCCTCGGCGGGGTCGAGGAAGGGCGCTACGTCGGTGTCCCAATGTTCGGCGGTTTGGCGGCGCAGATGCAGGCGCAGGGCATTGGTCCAGGCCAGGTGGCGGTGCACCAGGCGCCGGTGCAGGCGGCGAAGGTCGGCGTCGGGCGCTTCCACGAAGTCGAACGCCCGGATGGACCAGATTCGGCTCAGGTTCACGATGGAGCCCCACAGCTGCCGGCCTTCCCAGAAACGGTCGTAGCTGGCGTTGTTTTTGAAGCCGATGTAGAAGGCCACCGCCGCGCCTAGCGTGGCCACCGGCGCCCACGGAATATCAATCCAATGCGCCCCGCCAAACTCGTAGAGCAGGCAGATAACCGAATCGTAGATGGTGAACACCAGCAGGCTGCGCCACACCAGGCGCCACACCACTCCGAAGCGTATATTTTTCCGAACGTACATGCAAAGTCATCGTGATTTGGCTATGCATACGGAAGCCGGCCCGTTATGTCGAGCTTACCGGGGCAGCCAGCGGCTTCACCCCTGGCTGCTCAGCGCCGCAATGCACTTCAGCTCGATGGCAATGGGCGTGGGTAGGCAGTTGATTTCGAGGGTGGTGCGGCAAGGCTGGGCCGTAGCAAAGTACTCGGCGTATAGGCGGTTGTAGACCGGGAAGTCGTCTTTCATGTTGGTCAGAAACACGGTCACGTCCACCAGGTCGTCCCACTGCGCGCCGGCCTCTTCCAGAATGTAGCGCACGTTCTGAAACACGGCGTGGCACTGGCTCTCGAAGTCGTACTGCAGAACGTTGCCGTCTTCGTCGACTTCGACGCCGGGAATGGCCTTCTGGCCGCGCTGGCGCGGGCCCACGCCGGACAGAAATAGCAGGTTGCCCACGCGGCGCGTGTAGGGGTAGGCGCCCACGGGTTCGGGGGCGCGGGAGGGTTGGGGCTCGGTCATGGCGGGGGCTTAAAGGGGCGGGAACGGCAGCGAAAGTAACCGCTGGCCGCAACGCAAACCATGATAATTGACGCAAATGGCAAGGTTTTTTCAGCGGGCTGCGTTCTCTGTATCGTTATTTGCACACATTATTCCTGAATTTATCCATCAGCTCGCCCCTACGTTCATCGATATGAAGCGCTTCCTTCCTCTACTGTTTGGCTGCCTGGTGGGCTTTGGTGCCCACGCCCAAAAGCTCAAGATGCCGCCCAAGCCCTCGGCCACCACCGTGTATGACTCGGTGGCGCAGCCGGCCGTACCGCTTGGCGGCACCGAGAAATACGCGCAGTTTCTGGCGGCCCACCAGAAATACCCCGCCAGCGCCATGCAAAAAGGCATTCAGGGCACCGTGAAGGTCAGCTTTGTGGTGGAGAAAACCGGCACCGTAAACGAAGTGAAAGTAGAAAACCCGTTGTCGCCGGAGCTCGACGCCGAGGCCATTCGCCTCATCAAGAGCGGGCCGAAATGGACGCCGGCGCGGCACCACCGCAACGAGGTGGTGCGCCAGCGCGTGGTGGTGCCGGTGTCGTTTGTGATGTCGCCGGGCAGCACCACCACCATTACCACCAAGGGAAAGGACACGCCCATTGCCGCGCCCGCCGCCGACATTGCCGCCTCGGCCAACCCCAACGTGCGGCCCGTGGTGGCCCCCGACCGCCCCACCCAGCCCGTGGGCGGCACCCAGGCCTTCTTCGACTGGATTGAGAAAAACCAGAAATACCCCTTGCTGGCCAAGCAGCGCAAGATTCAGGGCAAGGTGATGGTCGAATTCATGGTGCAGCCCGACGGCAGCCTCACCGACATGCGCGTGGTGAAAAAGATGGGCTCCGGGCTGGATGAGGAGGCCCTGCGCCTCATCAAGGCCGCGCCCAAGTGGGAGCCGGCCATGTTTCAGGGCAAACCCATCAAGCAAAAGATGCTCCTGCCCGTCTTGTTTCAATTGTAAGGCCTTCTTTCCGACGCCGGAGGGGGGAGCTTTTCGCTCACCGCTTGTTGTGTAGTCATGACGCCCACCCTCGCCCCTGCGCCCACCCTTCTCTGGCCCTACCAAACGCGCTACCACCGCGCCGCCCAAACCCTGGCGCACGACCTGTTTTCGGCCCTCGACGACGACCTGCAGCCCCACGTGGTGCTGCTGGCCCTGCCCACCAACTCCGACCTGCCCGCCCGCTGCCTCGAACCCACCGACTGCGACCTGCCCGCCGACGCCTTTGTGGGCACCGTGGCGCGCGGCCGCGTCATTCAGCTCACCACCCCGCGCCCCTTCTCCGAGCGCAGCGACGTGACCCCGGCCATGATTCGGCGCAAGCACGAGGGCATGGGCGTGCGCGATGCCGTGCAGGAAATCCTAGACGGGCTGGACGAGCACGCCCCGCACCAGCACTTTGCTGGTTGGCCGGTCGAAATCAACGGGTATTTTGTGGCCACCGTGCTGCGCCTGCAGCGCAAGCCGCTGCGGGCCTACCCGTCATTGCGCCCGCACCGGTTTTACACCGACGGGCGGCCGCTGGCGCCGTCGCTGCTGGTGGCGGCCATGTACCGCTTCAACGAAGAAAGCGTGAAGGCCCTGACCGAAGCCGAGCCCGGGGCTAGCATCTTCGCGCGTCCCCGCGAAAGCGAGGAATTGCTGCGCAGCGCCGGCAAAGCCCTGCTCGACACGCCCGCCCAGGCCCTGGGCCTCGACCCGGCGGCCGCGACGCTCTTTGCCACCTGCAATACCATCAGCAGCCTGCGCTACGAAGGGGCCGAGGGCGTGGGCAAGCTGCTGCTGGCCCGCCGCGGCCACCCCAACATCGAGGAAATCTTTGCCCTCACCTGCCCCACCGACCTGACCGACTACCGAGCCGTGCGCAAGCTGCTGGAGATGACCACGCCCGACGTGCACCTGCTCGCCGACGGCGAAAACGTGTACGCCCTGGGCCGCCTCACCGGCAAATACGACGCCGAGCGCGAAGATTTGTTCACCATCAGTTTCGTGACGCACTACGCCTGGGAGTTGCAGCACGACGGCCACGTGCTGCTGCGCTCGCACTACGGCCTGCCCGGCCTGCCCCGCACCCGCCTCAACCGCACCGGCTTCCGCAAAGCACTCAAGCGCACCTTCGCCCTCACCGACCACACCAAAGTGGAGCGCCTCTGGGACGTGGTGCTCGAAGCCAGCCGCCAGAAACACGGCACTTTATTGGTCATCACCACCGAAGCCCTGGCCGAAGCCGACCGCCTCAAGCTGCAGTGCACCCTCATCGAGCCGGTGCCACTCACGCCGCTCATCACGCGCCTCGTCACCAGCATCGACGGCGCCGTGCTGCTCGACCCGGAAGGTTACTGCTACTCCATCGGCGTCATTCTCGATGGCCGTGCCTCGGGCCGCGGCGACAGCACCCGCGGCGCCCGCTACAACTCGGCCCTGCGCTACGTGGAAAGCTCGGACTACCCCTGCCTGGCCGTGGTGGTGAGCGAAGACGGATTGGTGGATGTCATTACGTCGGAGAAGGAGTTGTAGCTTCGCGAATAGCCGATGCCGCCCGGCCCTTACTCATCCTGCGTAGTTCACAAACCGCTGATGTCATGACCGATACGCTTACATTTCCTGCATGGGTGCGCCTTGTCAAGCTGCAAGCCTGCGCTGATGCGCAACATCCGGACAAAATTCGCAACGGGTTTTCCTGCTACGGGCTGGCACCGCTCGCCCCGGCAATCGGCCGGCGGTTCGAGTTGTTCGAAGACGAACACAAGGGCCGGCGGGTAATCAGCACGTCTCCGGTTCGTGAACGGCTGAACCCCTGGCTTTTTATGACCCGCAACAGCTTCTACCTCATTGAGATTGTGGGGGCCCCCACGGAAGCCGAGGTGCTGGCCGAAGTGCTCGACGCCGCTTATTAAAGGGCGACTCATCCATTATTTTTTTGGCCCGAAACGACCACGTGAGCCGGAACACGGCCACCACGTCGCCGGCCTCATCCACGCCGGTGCTCACGCATTCTACCACGCGGCCTTCGCCGGTGGCGCGGCTTTCGGCAACGGCTTCGGCGATGCGCGGCCCGTCGAGACAGGTGAAAGTGATGAGGCCGACGGCCTTCTTGGTGAAATCGCCCTGCAGGCTCACCACCAGCATCGAAACCGGCCCGCCGGCCTGCACGTGCATCATGGCCTGAATGCCGCTGGCAAACTCCGCCGCCATGGCCAAACAGGCGAAATAGAGGCTGCGAAACGGGTTTTGCGTGAGGTATTTGTAGCGAATGGTGACCGTGGCCGACTCCGGCGTGAGCTGCGTGAGGCGCAGGCCGGCCAGCCACGCCATGGGCAGCTTGCGCATCAGGAACAGCCGCAGCTTCATGGGGTTCAGGACCTGGCGGCGGAAGTCGGCGGCTTTGGGGGTGTCGGCGGTGGGCATGGCTAGCACGTTGATGAATGCCTAAAGAACGTCATGCTGAGCTTGTCGAAGCAGCTCGCGTGCAGCAGTAATCAGTTACCACAACACGCGAGCTGCTTCGACAAGCTCAGCATGACGTTCGTTTTCTGTAAGTAAGCGGGAAGCTAGCTTTTCTTGTCCAGCACCAGCACCACTTTGTTCCAGTTGGCCGAGGCGTTCACCACGGCGCGGAAGGCCTCGAAGTCGGCTTTGGGCCAGCGGATTTGGCGGTAGTTTTCGTCCACCGTCACGGTGATGGTCTGGCCCTGCTGCACGTACGACGACTTGAAGTCGTAGTCGGGCTTGGCAGCGTCGCCGCCGGCTTTCACGTCCACGTTCAGGTCGTTGAGGTTGCGCACGGTGTAGCCGGCCGGCACCTCGAAGCGAATGGTGCGCAGGTAGCGCCGGTTGTTGTCGTTTTCCACGTCGAACTGCCGCTCTTCCTTCTGGTAAAGCTCGGTTTGCGGGCCCAGCAAGGTGCCGATTTTGAACAGGTAGCGCGGGCCGGCCTTGTCGAGCAAGGAGGGCGAATCGAGCTGGCCTTCGATGATGAACGGCTTGTCGAGCGGGCTCAGGCCGCGCTCCACGTTGCGCACGGTCGTTTTCTGAAAGTTGGTGGCATCGGCTACCACGCCCTTTTGGAGCTGCTGCATCAGCTCGGTGCGCTTGGCTTCCGGAATCATGGCCCAGAAGGGCTGAATCTGCAGGGCCGGGTAGCCGCCCAGGGTCTGGCGCAGCTGCAGGGTGCTGTTGCTGAGGTCGGGCGCGAAAGCCACGGTCACGTCGATGTTCTGCGGGCTCTTGTCGGCGTCCAGGGCCGGAATTTCTTTCACCTTGCCCACCGCCGATTCGATGGTGCCCAAGGTCACGCCCTTGATGAACAGGCCCGAGTTAGCGGTCCATTCGGCCGGCAGCATGCCGTAGCGGTAGTCGGGGCGGCCGGGCGCCAGGTACTGGCCGGTGCCGGGGAAGTAGAGGGCAAAATTGTCGAGGTAGTCCCAGGTGTCGAAAGAGCTGTCGAAGGGGTTGGTGGCGCGGCTGCTGGTCACCACCAGCTCGTAATCGATGCCCAGGGTGCGGTAGATGGCGGCCAGCAGGTGCACAAAGCCGCCCTCCGGCGCGTTGTGGGTGGCCACTACCTGCGTCAGGGACGGGCTGGCGTTTTCGTCGAGGTTAAAATTCAGCTTCACGTAGTTTTCGGCCGCGGCAATGCGCTCCGGCAGCGGGCCCGACGTGGGTAGCTTGGCAGCGGCCAGCACCTTGGCCACCGCCTTCACGTCGTCTTTGCTCAAGGACGTCATGTTGCGGTACACAAACTGGCTGGCGTCGGCCCAGGTGAACTGGCGTACCTGGCCCTTGTTGGCCATGTAGGCCAGCTTGTAGTGCACGCGCATGCGTTGGGCCTGCACGTTGGCAAAGGCTTCTTCGCGCAGGGCCGGCACCGATTTCAGCGTCAGGCGCAGGGCGCGGCGGCCGGCCATGGTGGTGTCCACGGTCACGGCGGGGCCGTGGTACACGCGGGCTTCAAAGGTCAGCGCCTCGGGCGAAATCAGCTCAAATACCACGTCGCGGGCCGCGGTTTCGCTTTGCAGCACCTCGTAGCCGAAGTGGTTGAAGTTGCGCTCGCGGGTGTAGAAGTACTCCACTTCGCTGCCCTTCTCCACGCCATCGACGGCAAACACGCGGAAGCCGCGGCCGCCCTCCTGGTCCTTCAGCTCTTTCATGTCGGCCGCTTTCACCTCATGCACCTCGCCCCGCGGGCTGATGGTGCGCGCCTTGATGTCGACGGGCGCACCCGACTCCAGCACCGGCACCACAATTTTGTTGAAGCGCTCGATGCCGTCGGAAGTGTTGACGCGCACGATGCGGTGCTCGGTGGTGAACAGGCGCAGGTCCTTGCGCGACTTGTCGTAGTAATACTCCAGGCTGGTAAAATCGCGCAGAATAATGGCCGGCAGCTCGGCGTCCTCTTTGGTGATGGGCAGGCGCTGCTTGCGGCCCACATCCCAGTTGTAGCCGGCGTGTACGAGGTCGGGCGGCAGGGTTTGGGCCTGGGCCAGGCCGGCGAAAATCAGCAGAAAGAGAGAGAGGAGGAAGGGGCGCATTAGGTAGGGTGGTTATCAGTTTTTTGTCGTTCTGGTGTAGCGCCTCACCCCCGGCCCCTCTCCTCAGGGAGAGGGGTGCCAGTCGCAAGAGCAAAACCGGTGCCCCCTCTCCCTGAGGAGAGGGGGTCAGGGGGTGAGGCCCCACGTCAAAACGACTAAGTCTTTTTCTTCTTCAAAATCACCACCTCTCGGTAGGCGCTGCCCAGCTTGTTCACCACCGAGTTCCAGCTGCCGAATTGCTTGGGCTGGAGCAGCAGGTAATTCACGTACACCTCGCGGTCCTGGATGATTTTGTCGCCCTTGCGCTCATAGCTCACCTTGAAGCCGAGGGCGTCGCCCTGGGCCTGCACGGTGGGCGGCAGGTAGCTCACCTCGTAGCCGGCCGGCACCACCAGCTCGGTGCGGGTGTGGTCGGTGTGAGCAAATTCGTTGTAGCGCGGCAGCTTGCGCGTGGTCGAGTCGATGCGGTCGGTGGCGTAGGGGCGCTCCAGGCTCAGGTTCACGTACACTTCGTCGTCCACCTGCTGCACGTAGTCCTGCAGGCGGTAGTCGTAGCTGATGCTCAGGGGCTGGTCGCGGGCCTCCAGGTTGGCAATGCTGTATTTGTCGACGAAGAACTTGTTGTTGCCGCGCTCCAGCAGCGCCTTCACGTATTTGGGCTCGGCCGTGCGGTCCAGCCCGTCGAGGCCGTAGCTGTGGTTGACTTTGGTGTAGCCGGCCAGGTTCAGCTTGCCGGTGCCGCGCAGCGTGGTGCCGTCCAGGGTCAGCACCGAGGCGTCGTCGAAGCCGCTGCGGGTTTTGTCCATGGCCGGAATGGGCACCACCAGGCTATTCTTGGGGTCGAGGCCCAGCAGGCCTTCCTTGCCCTGAATCATGGCCGAGGGCATGCCGTAGGGCGTGTGCTTGCTGGTGGCATCCAGGAAAACGTACTGGCCCGGCTTGGGCTCGTACGTGGCAATCATGTGGTTGTCCACGCCGGGCGTGGCCAGCTCGGCGTACTTGTAGGGCAGGTCGCGGGTGCCCACCCAGGTCAGGTAGGCGGTTTTCACGCCGGCCAAGTGCAGCATCTCGTTGGTGAGGTTGGCCATGTCCTTGCAGTCGCCGTAGCGGCGCGCATACACCAAGCCGGCATCGTGCGGAATAAAGCCGCGCAGGCCCTGCTCGAAGGCGATGTACTTCACGTTGTCCTGCACCCAGTAGTAGATGCGGCGCACCTTTTCCTCCTCCGTCTTGGCGCCGGCCACCAGCGAATCGACGCGGTGCTGCAGCGCCGTGCTGGGCTGCCGGTCGATGCGCCGCACGAAGTCGGCGTACATATTGTACAGCTCCGGCACGCCGGCCAGGAGCTTGCGCGCTTGCCCGTTCACGGTGGCTTCCTGCACGAAAAACACGATGTGCGGCAGGTAGTAGCTGGCCTCGGGGCCGTCGTCTTCGCGCGGCGGGCTGGCGAGGTTGTCGGCCGTCCAGCGGTAGATTACCTGGCTGCCCTTTTCCTCTTTGGTGTACTTGATGGGCGTGTTTTCGGCGTGAAACGTCTTGTAGCCAATCACCACGCCTTTGGGCGCCGTAATGGTGAGCTCGGCGTGGCGCACGGGCACGTAGGAACCCACAAAAAATGGCATCACGAAGCGGGCGTCCACGTGCTTTACCGTGTAGTCGGTGATGGTGCGGGCGCCCGGCGACACGGCCGGAAACGAGAACGAAGTTGACCGGGTATCGTCAAAAAACACCCCGGACTGAATCTCAAACTTGTCCTTGAAATCGGTCACTTTCACGGCCTTGAACTTGTCGCCGTTGGGCACCATGGTGCGGGCTTCCAGCTTCTGCAGGCGGTTGAAGTGCGAGCTGAACACCCGGTCGTTGGCGTAGGCGCCCGACTGCTCGTCGAGGTGCAGCATGTCGGCGTGGTGCCGGGCCAGCACCTGCACCGAATCGTTGCGGATTTCCACGGTCAGGTCCTGGCGCATTTCCAGGTACACCGCTTTCTCGCCGGGGTACTGCTTTTTCATCTCAGCCACCGTTGCGCCAGGCGCCTGGGCTTGCGCCGCCAGGCCCACGAGCAGGAACAGCGGCAGGAATAGAGTAGAGGAATACATGTACAAAAAATAAGAATTGACTAAGTAAGTATCAGGCCACTACAAGGTACACACCGAACGCCGGTTCACCTTATTTGGTATCGTACACCATCAGGTTCCAGTAGGTCTCGGTGCGCAGGGGCTTGCCGGCGGCGTCGAAGTAGGTGGTGGGGCCGCGCCGCTCGCCGCTGCGGTAGGTTTCCTCGCGCTCCAGGGTGCCGTCGGGGCGGTAGTAGCGGCAGCGGCCGTGCAGCTCGCCGTGCAGGTAGTTTTCTTCTTCCATGCGCTTGCCGCCGGGGTAAAAGCTTTCCAGCAGGCCCGTGCGCAGCCCCTTGGCAAACGCGGTGCGCCGGAACACCTCGCCCGAAGCGTAGTAGTAGGTGGCCGGGCCGGTGGCCTGGTTGTGGTCGAAGCTTTCCGAAGCGGCGGGCTTGCCATTGGCAAAGGCCACGGCAATGGTGCCGGTCTGGTTGGCCAACGGCTGGAAGGCCGCGCCCGCGCCCGGCCCGCGGAAGCTCACCAGGGAGCCATACTCGTAGGTTTTCTCTTCCAGCAGCTCGCCGGCGGGGTTGTAGCGCTTGCTGCTGCCGTGCAGGTTGCCGCCGTCGTAATGCTCCACAATGGCCACCTGGCCGTTGGGGAAGTAATACGTCCACTCCCCTTCTTCCTCGCCGGCGCGGTAGCTGCCCTTGCGCCGCAGCTGGCCGTTGGCGTAGTAGCTGAGCCACTCGCCTTCGGGCCGGCCGTCGCGGTACTCGCCCACGCGGTCGGGCTTGCCGTTGGCGAAGGTGGCCCGGTAGGTCCCGTGGCGGCGGCCGCTCACCTGCCCAAACGACGACTCGGTGCTGCCATCGGGCCGGAACCACATGGAAGGCCCGTTGCTGCTGTAGCAGGTCAGGGCCGCGCGATACAGGGGCTTGCCGCTGGGGTAGCGCAGGTTGATTTCCTTGCTGTCGGGCTTGAGTTCCACGCGGCTCAGCTCCTTGCCCACCGAGTCGAAGGTGACGATGCGGCGCAGCGCCCCAAACTCGTTCAGGCGCTCCTGGGTGAGCTTGCCGCCGGGCTCGAAGCTGCGCGCCGGGCCGTTGAGTTCGCCTTTGAAGTACTCGTACTCTTCGCTCACGCGGCCGTCCACGTAGTAGTCTTTCCAGGGGCCGTGGCGCTCGCCGGCCAGGTAGTAGCCGGTCACGGCGGGCTGCCCGTCGAGGTAGTACTGCTCATAGTAGCCGTCTTCCTGGCCATCGGGGCCGAAGCGGGTGCGGCGCTGCAGCTGCCCCCCGCGGTAGTAGAATTCGGAGGCGCCGCTCTTGTTGCCCTTGTCGTCGAAATGCGTGATTTCGCGCACGCCGCCGTCGGCGTAAAACCATTTCCACTCGCCGGCCATCTGCCCGTCCACAAACGTGCCCACCGAGGCCTTGCGGCCCTGCGGGTCGAGGCCCTGCATGGTCACACGGCCTTTTTTCACGGCCTGGTCCACCAGGGTTTTGCCGGCCTGGTCGTAGTAGCGAATGCGCACCACGCGGCCGTGGGCGTAGTCGGTGTCGGCGTAGAGGTGGCCTGTGTCGTCGTAGTCGTGGTACACGCCGTGAAACTCGCCGGCCTCGTCGTAGTTCTTCTCGGCATTGGGCTTGCCGTTGAGGTAGAAGCTGCGCCAGGTGCCCGTGCGCTTGCCGTGGGCGTAGCGGCCTTCCTCGCTCACGGTGCCGTTGGAGTGGTATTCGGTGTAGGCGCCGTCGTGCTCGCCTTTGTCGTTGGCGCCCTTGTTCAGCGGCGTTTTATCGGCGTAAAACGTGGTAAACGGCCCTTGTTTCACGCCATTGGCGTAGGTGGTGGTGTACTGCAGGGTGCCGTCCTGAAAGAAGCCTTCCTCCAGGCCGTCCTGCTTGTCGGCGTGCAGGGTGGCGCGCAGGTGCAGCTGGCCGTTGTCGTAATAGGTGGTGTAGGGCCCTTCCAGGTTGCCGGCCGTGAAGGTGCGGGCGCCGGTG
The DNA here is from genome assembly GCF_014699055.1 of Hymenobacter armeniacus. Classification (GTDB taxonomy): domain Bacteria; phylum Bacteroidota; class Bacteroidia; order Cytophagales; family Hymenobacteraceae; genus Hymenobacter; species Hymenobacter armeniacus. Next base: position 719,214 of record NZ_JACXAC010000004.1, on the reverse strand, counting down.
CGGGCGCCGCACTCGTTATAAGCCGTCAGCAGGCCGTCAATCTTGTCGGCCTTGTAGTTGATGTCGTACGACGGCTGGCCGTTGGCGTGGAACTCACGGGCCAGCCCTTCGCGCTCGCCTTTGTCGTTGTAGACAAACGTTTTCTCCACCGTGCCGTCGGGGCGCAGCACCTTCCAGGGGCCCACCCGCTGGCCGGCCGCGTTGAAGCGCCCCACGGCGTCGACGGCGCCCTGGCTGCTGAGCGAAATCCAGTCGCCGGTCGAGCGGAACTTGCCTTTCTCGTTCACGGCCGGCCCCAGCCCGTCGGGCTTGCCGTTGTCGTTGAACCACGCTTCCAGGCGCTGGCCCGCCGAACCGCCCGCCACCAGCTGCTGCCGCCGCATTTCCATCAGGGCCGGCACGGAGGCGTTCAGCATGGCCTGCACCTTGGCCTTGTTGCTTGTCACCCACGGGGCGCCCTTGCTTTCGTCGGCCGATTGCAGGATGAGGTAGGTGAAGGGCGTCAGGTTGTTGTCTTTCCGCAGCACGGCCACCATGGGACCGTAGGCCCGCACCCAGAAGTCGTCGGCCGCGCCTTCGGTCGGAAATTTCTCCACCAGCAGCTGGGTTTGCTTCACCACCGCGGCCTGAAACTTCACCTTCGACACGTACTCCTTTTGCAGGGCCACCTTGCTTTCCAACAGTTGGTCGAGCTCGGCAAACGCGGCGTTGGGCGCCACGGGCTTCACTTTTTCGTTGTCTTCCACCACGGCCACGCCCTGCGAGAGGCGCTCGGCCTGCACCAGCACGTTGTGGCTGGCCGTGCCCGCGTCGGTGAGGGCCAGGTAGGTCAGCCAACTGATGAGGGCGTGCGCGGTTTGGCCCTGACGGGCGGCGGCCACGGCCAGCAGGCGGTGCGAGCCGGCGTGCGTGGGGTTGAGCTCGGCGCTGTGCTGCAGGCTGGCCAGGGCTTCGGCGGTGCGGCCCTGCTGCAGGTACGTCACCCCTTGGTTGAAGTACAGGTTCTGGTTGTAGGGAAACAGCTGCAGGCCCTGCTTGAACGTGGCCAGGGCGGCGTCCACCTGCTTCAGTTCGTCCTGGGCATTGGCCAGGGTGTTGTAGGTGACAGGCTCGAAAGGATTGAGCGCTAGGGCGCGCTTAGCGGCGGCCACGGCTTCTGCGTGCTTGCCCGACACGTAGTAGCTCAGCGCCAGCTCGCTCTGGGCCAAGGCGTAGGACGAGTCGCCGGGCGTCACGGCCTGGTATTTGGCAATGGCGCCGGCGTAGTCCTCCTTGTCGTGCAAGGCCACGCCTTCGTTCACCAATTGGCCCGGCTTGGGCAGGGTGGTGGGAGTTTGCTGGCCCATCCCGAGCAGGGGGGCCGCCACGAGCAGCGCCAACGAGGCCCCGCGGGTAACAGTAGACATAACGATGATAGAGGAAGACGGAGAAGGCAACTCCCCGGCCTCCGGCCGTAGCAGCGGCGCCTACAGTACCACAAGTATAAGCATGTGCCGCTATGCCTTCATCTTCGCGTTCTCATTTTTTTGGCTGCGCCCGGTTTTTTTTTGCGGGCCCCGAAACCGGCTCATTTTTAAGCTCGACCGTAGGACGGACCACCAGCTCCTGGTAGCCAAACGTGGGGTCGGTTTCGCGCCGGAACTCCAGCTCGGGCAGCTCATTCAGCACGATTTCGGCCGTGGTGTACACGCGGCACCCGTCCAGCAAATGCCCGCCGATGGTGCGCCCCGTGCTATCCGAAACGGCCAGGTGCAGGTGGGAGCCGTTGGTGGAAAGCGTGCCCACCAGCGACACAATCTCGAAATGCCCGCGGTACACGGCGGGGCCCTCCTGGTTGGCCAGCCGCAACGTGGCCACCGTGAGGCTGCCCACGCACGTCACCATGGCACCCGCCCGGATGTGGTGGGCCTGCGCATACGCCGTCAGGGATTGGCGCAGGTCGTCGCCGGGGCGCAGGCGCAGCGCGTGGGCTTTGGGCGCGGAGGTTTGGGCGGCGTGGGGCACGGCAGGAGCAACTTGGGCCGCGGCGGAGCTGGCCAGCAGGCACAGAAAGGTGAAACGAAAGAAAAGCATCGTTTCAAAGAACGGCACGCGGCCGCGAAACGCCTCCCCTACCGGCTAAACCGCACCGTGCCGTAGCGCACCTTGATGTTCACATTGCCGCAGTTGGGGGCCGGCACCGGGCCGCCAAACACGCCCAGCACATCGCTGGTTTGCGGGCCGTTTTCCTGCGACAGCACGCGCACCGCGCTTTTGTCCACCAGCAGCTGGCCCTGCTCGGTGCTCACGTCGAACCGGAACACCGGCGCTTCGGCAAACCCCAGCCGAATGGTGCTGAAGCCCCCGTCCAGGTTCACCTGGCGGAAGTTGGCGCCCATGTCGCGCACCACAAAGTCGGGGCAGTAGCGCACGGCCATGTCGAGGGCCTCGCCGATTTTGTCGATGGTGAAGCGCGAGTAGCCCGACGAGCCGCGCAGGTTGCGCACGCTGCCCAGGGCCACGTCGCCGTACTTGCTGTGCACGGTCAGGTCCTGCACCGTGCCGATGTCGATGTCGGAATAGTTGTTGCGCAGGTCCACGGTCGTGCCCTGGTCGAGGCGCAGGCGGGCGTAGCTGGCGTCGATGCTGGCGCGGCCGGCAAACGCCACCGTGCAGTCGCCGTTGCCGATGCGCAGCAGGTTGCGCGGGCCGTCGAGGCGGCCGGTGCGCAGGGCGCCGTAGTCCACGGCCAGTTCAGTGGGGCCGATGAGGTCGCCGGCAATGCTCACTTCGCCAAAGTTGTTGTGCACGCGCAGCGCCGTGGTGCGGGGCAGCCACACGGTGTAGTTCACCTCGTAGCGGCAGCCGCCGGGCCGCCCGCGCAGCAGGGGACCAAACTGCGTGCTCACGGCCACGCCGCCGGTTTTGGCGTCGTAGTCCAGCCACTGCACGCCCAAGGCGTCGAGCACCTGGCGGGCGCCCTGGTCGGTTTCGGAGCGCGCTATCAACTCGGCTTCCACCTTGATTTCGCGCTTGTTCCAGGGGTTGATTTGCACCCGGCCGTAGCGCGTGTCCAGCGAGAACGGCCGGCCCGCCTTGGGCACCGCGTAGCTGCGGCTGAGGCGGCGGCGCTGCTCTACCTGCAGCATGGTTTCCTGCTGCTCGGTGGCCTGTTCCGGCAGCGGGTTTTGGGGCCCGCCCGAAGCAAATTCCACCGCAATAAAGGCTTCGATGGCCAAGCCCTGCGAGCCGCCACCGGTCCAGTGCGTGGCCTGCGCCCGCGCACCCAGCGTCGCGAACAGCGCCGCGACCAGGGCCAGCCGCCAGCAACGAATCAGCCTTTTCATTCCGAATCGTGGCGGCTGTCGGCCAAAACGAACGAGCCCGTGCTGTGGTCCTCGGCGGCGCTGGCGCCTAGGTTCAGCTGCTGGTCCAGAATGTCGAGCCGCACTTGCAGGTTACGGTTCATGGCCGTGAGCACGGCGTCGGGCTGCGGGTGGTGCAGCAGTTCGGCCTTCAGCTGGCGGTAGCTCGAATCGAGCGACACCAGTTCGCGCTGCCAGTCGGCGGTCATGCCGGCGGTGCCGGGGCCGCGCATTTCGGTTAGTTCGCTCTGGCGGCGGGCCAATTGATTGGTGTAGTATGCTTCCATGCCGCGCACGGCTCGCACGAGCTGGCTGTCGGCGCCGGTGGTGCGCTCGGCGGCGGCCAGGGCCGTGGGATTGCCGCCCTGGTACAGGGCCGCATCGGATTCAGCCGAGACGCCGGTGCTGGTTTTGGGCGTGGCAACGGCCGTGAGCACGGGGGCCGGATGGTTCGATTTCCAGGCTTCGCTGGCGCCGGCGGCAAACACCAGCAGGGCCAGCGAAGCGGCCACGCCATAGCGCTGCAGCCAACCGGCTGGCGCGGCGGGCACTGGGGGTGCAAGGGGTTCTGGGGCCAGGCGCAGGGCCGGCGGGGTCAGGGGTTCGGCAAGCTGCTGCTCGAGGGCGGCCCACAGGTCGGGGCGCGGCTCGTGCGCGTCGAAGTCGGCGCGGTGCCGGTCGACGAAGTTTTCTAACGAATTGGGCTTGTTCGGGTTCATGGATGGTTGCAAACGCACGGTTCGTCCAGGTTCCAAAGGGGCCGCGGGGATAATGGGGTGGCTGCCGCGGCCGGGCGAAAGAGGATGAAGAGTAGTGAGGGAATAAGAATAACGGATGGTAACACGAATGGATGTGGCTTAGCTCAAGCCGCGCTGGGCCGCCAGCTCGCGCAGCCGCACCCGGGCCCGGCTGTACTGCGACTTGGAAGTAGACTCGGAAATGCCCAGAATGCCGGCAATTTCGAGGTGGTCGTAGCCTTCGAGCAGGTAGAGGCTCAGCACCACGCGGTAGCCGTCGGGCAGTTCCTGAATGCAGCGGCGCAGCACGTCGGCGCGGTAGCTCACGTCGGCTTCTTCTTCGGGCGAAGGGCCGGCGCCCTCGGCCGGTTCGTCGTGGTGCTGCTCGCCCAGGGGCACCAGCGCCAGGCGCCGCTGCCGCAGGCAGTTGATGCTCTTGTTGACGACGATGCGCTTGAGCCAGGCCCCAAACGACGAGTCGCCCTTGTAGCTGCTGAGCTCCCGGAAGGCGCTCAGAAACGACTCCTGCAGCACGTCTTCGGCCTCGGCGTAGTCGCCGGTGATGCGCAGGGCCGCGTTGAACATGGCCTTGGCGTAGCGCCGGTAAATTTCGGCCTGGGCCTGGCGGTCGTTCAGGCGGCAGCGCTCCACCAGCGGAGCATTGATGTCAACGTAGGCAACGGCGGCTTCCATGTGCAGAGAAAGGCGAAGTGTTGAAAAGCTATAGCGAGCGAAGGACCCCACTCGCAGGGACAGGGTTGCAGCCAGGCCCAACGGCCGTAACTTGTTCGCAAATTAACCCTTTTCCGCCATGCCTCTACCACTCCGTTTGCGGTCCTTCGGCCTCGTGTTGCTTGTTCTCGGAGCCAGCCTGTCGCTCAGCAGCTGCTCTAAAAGCGACTCGGATGCGTCGTCCAGTCTGTTCATCAATTTCGGGCCCGGCGCAGGCTACGACATGCGTACCGGCAACAACCTGCCCATGGGGCAGGGCGACGAAACGGACTGGAAGCTCGACGGCAAATGGAACACCACGGAGCAAAAGCTTTTCCAATCGCTGGGGCTCGACCTGAACGGCCCCGTGCAGAACCCCGGCAAAATCTACACGGCCGGTTATCCCAACCCCGCCGTCGGGGCGTTTAGGTTCTCCTATTCCTCGGCACAAAACGCACCCGCAGTGCGCTGCAAAGTGGTGGTGGTGAACCAGGTGTATCAGTCTCTTATCGAAGCCACTTCGCCGGGCCTTTCTCCTAATCAGGATTTTCAGTTCGACATCAGCGGCAGTTCGTTTAAGCGTGGCCAGCTCTACCGGGTGTACTACGTGATGTATAGCGGCACCACGCTTTACCACAAAGGCCACGGCGATATCAAGGTTGAGGACCCTCACTGAGCCAGCCCTCAAACACAACTACTTGATTTAAAGAACGCTGCAAAACAACGCAAGTCCTTTGCGCCCTTTACCCTTAATTTTACAGCATAATCCCTCTGTATGTCTGTAAAATCTCTCCTTATCACCGGTGGCGCTGGCTTTGTGGGCTCGGCCCTGGCCCTTCGCTTCCGCGAAGCCTATCCCGAGTGCCGCATCTTTGCCCTCGACAACCTCAAACGCCGCGGCTCGGAGCTGAACCTGCCCCGCCTGCGCGAAGCCGGCATTGAGTTCGTGCACGGCGACATTCGCAACAAAGAGGATTTCGACGCCCTGCCCGCCGTGGACGCCGTCATCGAAGCCTCGGCCGAGCCCTCGGTGCTGGCCGGCCTCACCTCGGCCCCGGACTACCTGATTAACACCAACCTGACGGGCACGGTGAACTGCCTGAACTACGCCCGCCAGCACAACGCGGCGTTTGTGTTCCTGTCCACGAGCCGGATTTATCCGATTAACCAAATCGACAAAATCCAGACCGTGGAGGCCGAAACGCGCTTCGAGGTGAGTGCCGAGCAGCCCATTGCCGGCATCTCGCCCGCGGGCCTGGCCGAAGACTTTCCGCTGGAGGGCTACCGCTCGCTCTACGGCGCCACCAAGCTGTGCTCGGAGTACCTGATTCAGGAATACCACCACTTCTACAACATGCGCACGGTGATAAACCGTTGCGGTGTGCTCACCGGCCCCTGGCAGATGGGCAAGGTCGACCAGGGCGTGATTGTGCTGTGGGTGGCCCGCCACTTCTGGAAGCAGCCGCTGGGCTATTTCGGCTTCGGCGGCACCGGCAAGCAGGTGCGCGACATCCTGCACGTCGACGACCTGTTCGACCTGGTGAAGTACCAGCTCGAAAACCTGGAACAGGTGAACGGCAAGACCCTGAACGTGGGCGGCGGCCGCGACATCAGCGTGAGTTTGCAGGAATTGACGGCCATTTGCCAACGCGTGACCGGCAATACCGTACCCATCAGCTCGCAGGTCGAAAACCGGCAGGCCGACATCCAGCTCTACCTCACCGACAACGCCCGCGTGACCGAGCTGACCGGCTGGACGCCCAAACGCTCGGCCGAGCAAATCGTAACCGACGTGTACAACTGGCTGCGCGAAAACGAAGCGCAGCTGAAACCCATCCTGGGCTAAAAGGCCTGCATTTTATCTAATATGAAAATCGCACTCATCACGGGGGCCGGGGGCCTGATAGGCTCGGAAGCGGTGGAATTCTTCGCCGACAAGTTTGACCTGGTGGTCGGCATCGACAACAATATGCGGAGCTATTTCTTCGGCGAGCAGGCCAGCACCGACTGGAACCGCGCCCGCCTGCAGAACACGTTCGCCAACTACCGCCACCACACGGCCGACATCCGCGACGTGGAAGCCATCGGGGACATCTTCCGGGAGTATGGCACCGACATCGCCCTGGTGGTGCACACGGCCGCCCAGCCCAGCCACGACTGGGCTGCGCGCGAGCCCTTCACCGATTTTTCGGTGAACGCCAACGGCACGCTCAACCTGCTGGAAATGACCCGGCAGCACGCGCCGGAAGCGGTGTTCATCTTCACCTCCACCAACAAGGTGTACGGCGACAACCCGAACTTCCTGCCGCTGGTGGAGCTCGAAACCCGCTGGGAAATCGACCAAAACCATCCGTACTACAAAAACGGCATCGACGAGCAGATGAGCATCGACCACACCACGCACTCGCTGTTCGGGGCCAGCAAGGTGGCGGCCGACGTGCTGGTGCAGGAGTACGGCCGGTACTTCGGCATGAAGACGGCCGTCTTCCGCGGGGGCTGCCTCACGGGGCCGCGCCACTCCGGGGCGCAGCTGCACGGCTTTTTGTCGTATTTGATGAAGTGCGCCCTCACCGGCGACCACTACACCGTCTTCGGCTACAAGGGCAAGCAGGTGCGCGACAACATCCACTCCCACGACCTGGTGAACATGTTCTGGCACTTCTACCAGCAGCCGCGCACCGGCGGCGAGGTGTACAACGCCGGCGGGGGGCGCTTCGCCAACTGTTCGATGCAGGAGGCCATCGCCCTGTGCGAAACCATCACCGCCAACAAGATGAACTACTCCTACTCGGAGCAGAACCGCATCGGCGACCACATCTGGTACGTGTCCGACGTGAGCCGCTTCGAGCAACACTACCCGGGTTGGCAATTCAAGTACGACCTGACCAGCACGCTGACCCAGATTTTCAACGAATTGCGGGAGCGCCAGCCGGCATGAAGCTGAGCGTCGTCATTCCGGCCTACAACGAGGAAGAGAGCATCGGCGAGACGCTGCGCACGCTGCACGCGGCGCTGGTGGCCGAAGGCATCGACCACGAAATCGTCGTCACCAACGACAACTCGAAGGACAACACCCTGGGCGCGCTCGAGGCCCTGGCGCGGGAAATCCCGGCGCTGACCTACTACACCAACCCCGGGCCCAACGGCTTCGGCTACGCCGTGCGCTACGGCCTCGAGCGCTACACGGGCGAGTGCGTGGCCGTGATGATGGCCGACCTCAGCGACGACCCGGCCGACCTGGTGCGCTACTACCGCACCATGCAGGCCGGCGGCTACGACTGCGTCTTCGGCTCGCGCTGGATAAAGGGGGGCCGGGTGGTGGACTACCCGGCCCACAAAAAGACGCTCAACCGCGTGGCCAACGCCATCGTCAAGACCTTGTTCGGGCTCAAGTACAACGACTGCACCAACGCCTTCAAGCTCTACCGCCGCCGCACCATGGACGGGCTCAAGCCCTTCCTCTCGCCCCACTTCAACCTCACCCTCGAACTGCCGCTCAAGGCCATCGTGCGGGGCTATTCCTACGCCGTGGTGCCCAACTCCTGGACCAACCGCAAGTACGGCGAGAGCAAGCTCAAAATCAAGGAGATGGGCTCGCGCTATTTCTTCATCATGATGTACTGCCTCATCGAAAAACATTTCTCCCGAGGCGATTTTCGGAAGAAGGAAGCGTAGCAAAGCAGCTTCGCCAAGACGCAAAAAGCCGCTCAGGTTCCTGAGCGGCTTTTTTGTGCGGTTGCCTTAGTCAGTTCGATTAAATATCGAACTTGATGCCCTGCGCCAGGGGCAGCTCGGTGCTGTAGTTGACGGTGTTGGTCTGGCGGCGCATGTAGACCTTCCAGGCGTCGGAGCCGGACTCACGGCCGCCGCCGGTTTCCTTCTCGCCGCCAAACGCGCCGCCGATTTCGGCGCCGCTCGTGCCGATGTTCACGTTGGCAATGCCGCAGTCGGAGCCGGTGGCGGCCAGGAAGGCTTCGGCTTCGCGCATGTTGAGGGTGAAGATGCTGGACGACAAGCCTTGGCGCACGTCGTTTTGGAGCTCAATGGCTTTTTCGACCCCGCCGCTGTACTTGATGAGGTAGAGAATGGGCGCAAACGTTTCTTCCTGCACCGTGTGGTAGTGGTTTTCCACTTCCACCAGCGCGGGCTGCACGTAGTGACCGCCGTGCAGCTCGGCGCCGCTCAGCACTTGGCCACCGGTGAGCAGCTTGCCGCCTTCGGCCTGCACGTTGGCCAGGGCTTCGCTGAACATGCGCACCGCGTCGCCGTCGATGAGCGGGCCCACCAGGGTGCCTTCCTGCAGCGGGTGGCCAATGGGGAGCTTGGGATACACGGCCAGCAAGCGGCTTTTCACCTCCTCAAACACGCTGTCTTCGATGATGACGCGGCGGGTGCTGGTGCAGCGCTGCCCAGCTGTGCCCACCGCCCCAAACACAATGGCCCGGATGGCAATGTCGAGGTCGGCGTTTTTGGTCACGATGATGGCGTTGTTGCCGCCCAGCTCCAGCAGGGCGCGGCCCAGGCGGGCGCCCACCACCTCCCCTACTTTGCGGCCCATGCGGGTGCTGCCCGTGGCCGACACCAGCGGCACGCGCTTGTCGGCGGCCATGGCGGCGCCAATGTCGGCCCCGCCCACAATCAGGCTGAACACGCCTTCGGGAATGTCGTTTTCTTCCAGCACCTCGCGGATGATGTGCTGCACGGCCACGGCCGTGAGCGGCGTCTTCTCCGAGGGCTTCCAGATGCTCACGTCGCCGCACACGGCGGCCAGCATGGCGTTCCAGCTCCACACGGCCACCGGGAAGTTGAAGGCCGAAATGATGCCCACCAGGCCCAGCGGGTGGTACTGCTCGTACATGCGGTGCGCCGGGCGCTCCGAGTGCATGGTGAAGCCGTGCAGCTGGCGCGAGAGGCCCACCGCAAAGTCGCAGATGTCAATCATCTCCTGCACTTCGCCGAGGCCTTCCTGAAGAATTTTGCCCATTTCGGCGCTCACCAGCTTGCCCAGCGGCTCCTTGTACTCGCGCAGCTTGTTGCCAATTTGGCGCACGATTTCGCCGCGCTTAGGCGCCGGCACCAAGCGCCAGGTCTGGAAAGCTTCCTGCGCGGTTTTGATGACGGTGTCGTAGTCGTCGAGGGTGGCGAAGGCCACGCTGGCAATGCGGCGGCCGTCGGCGGGCGCCTGCACGGTGTGGCGGGTGGCGTTGGCCTGGCCGCCCCAGGCGCGGCCGGTGCTGTAGGCGGCGTTGTCGGAAGCCACGCCCAGCTGGCGCAGCACGTCCTGAATGCCGTGGGGGTCTTCGTGCGGATGGGCCACGGTCACGTCGGGCGCGGTGGCTTCTTCGAGGGCTTGCTTCATAAGAAAATCGGGGTGGGATGTTGCGCCGGCAAAGCTACAGCGTGCCATCCAACGAAGCGCTTACTTCCCCGCGGCCAGCCGTGTGGCAACGCTGCGCGCCCCAAATACCAACCCGCAGCTGCTTATCGGGGTCGTTTCTCTTCTTCTGGCGCAGGCAGCATGCCGGCGCGCTCCTGCTGGTCGCGCAGCCATTCCATGGCGTCGGCTTCGTTGTCGTAAAACAGCGGGTAAGAATCGATGCTCGCGGCTTGGCGCAGGTGGGCTTCCATCTCGGCGCTTTCGGCGGCTTGGCGCTGGTGCGGGCCCGAGAGGTAGGCCGTGAACAGCGGCCCGCCCAACGCCGCCGCCACCTGTGGCGAAAACTGGTCCCGAAACCACTCGTTCAGGTCCGGGCCGTCGAGCGGGCGCCGGCGCAGGTCCAGCAGCCAAAACCGGCAGTTGCCGTGCTCCTTTGCCGCCGCCAGCATGGCTTGGTAGGTGCCCTGCACTTCGGGCGGTGGCATGGCCTGCAGCCAACGGCCAATGAGCACGCCCAAATCGGAACGGTATTCTAGCGAGAAAGCATCGGTGGGAAATGCTGGCATAGGCAGAAGAATAATTGCGGACATTTGCTTATACGTCAGTCCCAAAGTGCGGTTAGGCTAAAACGTCCTTCCAGGGCATTTTTGGGCATAAACAAGCCAACAAAAAGCCCCTTGCAGTTTGCTGCAAGGGGCTTTTTGTTGGCTTGAGCGGATTGGGGCTAGCCCACCTTGCGCAGCGCCATGCGTTCCTGCTCAAGGTCGCCAAGGTTATTGAACACTTCCAGGCTGTCGCGCCGCAGGCCGCGCACTTCTTCGTCCGACAGCTGCCGGACTTTGGTTTGAAAATCTTTGTAGTACGCCACAAACACGGCCAGTTCGGGCACGCGGTTTTCGTAGGGCACCATGTTTTCCAGCACTTCGCTGAAGAAGTGCGGGTTGTGGGTGGTCACAAAAAACTGGTTTTCCTGCTGCGTGGCAATGCGTTCGGCCAGCTGCGACACGTACTGCGGATAGGAATGGGCCTCCGGCTCTTCCAGCAGAATCACGGTGTCGCGGTTCGATTCCATAGCCGCTAAGTAGAAGCCGAAGCGCTGCAGCGTGTCGCCGCTGCCCGAATACGGATAAGCAAAGCTCAGCCCGTCAATTTCCTTCATCACCTCAAAGCGGCCGGCGTCGGGGCGCACCCGCAGGCGCAGGCCACGCTCCGCAAACAGCCCGGCAAACTCCTGGCGCAGGTCGGCGTGCTGCTCCAGCACCTGCACGAGGTTGTTGCCATAAGGCGGGCGCAGCGAGGCGTCGGGCTGGCGCCGGTCGATGCGGCCGCCGGACTTGTAGCGGTACGACTTCACGGCGCGGGGCTGCCAGGCGGGCGTCGAGGCCACGTAATGGCCGGGTTCGCCGGGCCGGTCCATGGCGCCGTGGCGGTCAAACTCGGTGTAGAGAAAGCCCGGCTCGGGCAGCAGCGAGGCCGTGGACAGGTGCGGATAGAGGCGCTCCAGCAGCAGGGCGTCGTCGCCGGACCGGGTTTTATTGCGGCCTTCCAGCAAGGGCAGGCCCATCTGGGCGCGCAGCAAGCGGTAGGCAGCCTGGCTGAACACGCCATACCGGAATCGTTTGCTTTTGGCGTCGTGGCCCAGCAAGCAGATGTCGCGGTCGGTTTCTACCCGAAGCGGCTGCGTCATCACGCCGTCGTGGAACAGGTGCGCCGACTTTTCGTAGCGCACGAAGCTGCCCATGAATTTTTTCTTTTTACCGTACGGAAAACCACCCAGCAAGCTCATGGCTTCCAGGACCGTCGATTTTCCCACATTGGGCTGGCCAATGATGAGGTTGACGCGCCGCGGGTGCAGCACGGCGCTCCGAATCGACTTAAAATTCTGGATGTAGAGGGTGTTAATGACGTTTTCCATGCACATGTAGTGGCAAACAAGCCGGACTGTTTACCGTTCAAAACCCTAAACAAGAATTCCCACAGTGGGACTTCTTACTTACGTGCGAGCCAGGCAAAAGGACTTGTTGAGGAAGCACAATTGCCAGCTTTTTCAGGGCTATTTTGGCCGAAGTTATGCCCATAATTCAATCTTTTCTACCAGGCTTACCAAATAAATTTTTCGGTTTGCTATTGCCTTTGCTCCGGCCCAAATCATCGTCCCGCCTCAGTGCAAAAAAAAGCCCCTGCCAAGGCGGCAGGGGCTTTTTTAACGCAGAAAGATGTTATTCGGCGCCGATGGGATAATAGGCTTTGCGGCCGTCCGGGTATACGCCCTCCACCAACACGCCGCCGCCGTTACGGGCCTGGTCGAGAATGTTTTTCACGTCCGAGGGCTTGGTCACCTGCGTCTTGTCGATGCGGGTGATAATGAAGCCGTCGGCCATGCCCGTCTCGCGCAGGTTGCTGCCCTTGATACCGGTGATTTTGGCGCCGCCTTCCAAACCGAGCTTGGCCAGGTCGCGGGCAGGAACGGCCGAGATGGTGGCGCCCTCATACTTGATAGATGCCACGACGTTTTCGCGCACCACGCCGGTGGTACCGGTCGAGTTGCGCAGGATGGCCTCGGTGGTGCCGGTGCTGCCGCCGCGCAGGTAGCTTACTTTAATCTTGTCGCCGGGGCGGAAGCGGGCCACCTGCTCTTGCAGCTGCGAAGAGGTATTCACGTTCACGCCGTTGATTTGGGTGATGATGTCGCCCGTTTTCAACCCGGCGGCAGCAGCCGCGCTGTTTTCGCTCAGGCCCTGCACATATACGCCGTTCAGGGTGTTCAGCTTTTTCTCCGAAGCCAGTTTGGCGTCCACTTCCTGGATTTGCACGCCCAGCAAGGCGCGCTGCACCACTTTGTACTTCAGCAGGTCGTCGACCACCTTGCTGGCCAGCGAGCTGGGGATGGCGAACGAATAGCCTTCGTAGCTGCCGGTGTGCGAGGCAATAGCCGAGTTGATGCCGATGAGGTCGCCGTTGAGGTTGACGAGGGCGCCGCCCGAGTTGCCGGGATTCACCACGGCGTCGGTCTGGATGAACGACTCCAGGCCCATGTTGTCCTTGCGGTTCAGGATGCCGATGTTGCGACCCTTGGCGGAAATAATGCCGGCCGTCACGGTCGAGTTCAGGTTGAAGGGGTTGCCCACGGCGAGCACCCACTGGCCCACTTTCACGTCGTCGGAGTTGCCATACTTCACAAAAGGCAGGTTGTCGGCCTTCACCTTCAGCACGGCGAGGTCGGTGTTCGGGTCGGCGCCCACCAGCTCGGCGTCGAACTTGCGCTTGTCGTCGAGCACCACCTCAATCTTGGAGGCTTTGTCGATGACGTGGTTGTTGGTCACGATGTAGCCGTTGGCGGCGATGATGACGCCCGAGCCCGAGCCCTGGCCGCCGCCGCGCGGCTGCTGCTGAAACTGGTCAAACTGGTCGCCAAAGAACTGGCGCAGGAAGGGGTCCATCTGCTGCTGGCGCTGGGCGGGCTCCGCAGCATATTCGGTCATTACGTGCACCACGGCCGGGGTCACGGCGGCGGCGGCGGCTACGAAGTTCAAGCCTTCGGGCACGACGTAGGGCGTGCTCCGCATCTCGGACGTGTAACGCACCTGGGGGTTGGCGGCTACAGCCTGGGGCGCCACGGGGGCGGGCTCCAGCAGCTTGTACCCCCCCACGGCCACGCCGCCGCCCAAAATGGCGGAACCGAGCAGGCCGAGCATCATTTGTTTTGCTTGCATGGGGTAAGGGAAATTTGAAAAAGGTGAAACCAGTGAATGAAGAGCCTAATTTATCATTCCGGGCATGAAAACCGGATGAGCCGGCCCGGTGATATTTCTATCAACGCGAGAAGGATTCAGTTTAGCGCCTCAGGGTTGCTTTTAGCAGAAAACAGGCCAAATCGAGCTGTATACGTACGCAACAAGCACGACTGCAAAAAAGGCACCCGAGCGGGTGCCTTTTTTGCAAATGCTCACTCGCCCTTAGCGAATTTCGATATGCTGCTTGGTCACTTTTTCCGTGTCGAAGGGCAGCGTGACGCGGAGGATGCCGTCGGTCAGCTCGGCGCCAATAGCCTTTACGTTCACCGTGTCGGGCAGGCGGAAGCTGCGAGTAAAGGTGCCGTAATTGGTTTCGAGGCGGCGGAACTTGGGCGCGGCCGGCGCGTCGGGCGTCACCACAGCGGGCTTGTTGTCGTCGGCTTTGGCTTCGTCGGTGGCGTGGGCCTCGGTGGCGGTGGCAGCGGCTTCTTTGGCGGCTGCGGCGGGATTGGCGCGCTCGCCGGAAATCACCAGCTGGCCGTCGTGGAATTCGATGTGCACGGCCTCCTTCTTCAGGCCCGGCAGGGCCAGGTGCAGCTCAAAGCCTTCGGCCGTTTCGAGAATGTCGGCGGCCGGGATGAACGTGGGCGTAGGCTGCGTGGTGGGGGTGGTTTGCGGGTCGCGCAACATGTCGGCAAGCATGGTGCTCAACGCACGGCTCGGACGCAGGGAAGGACGGGTGTTATACAGCAACGTGGCCATGGTTTGTATAGAAGTTGAATGTGGAAGTGAAAGAACAAGCGCCGTTTGGCGGCACACTTGTCTTTCATTCAAATTCATACCAAACCTATTTGCGTCACATTTTTAAGACAAATTGTCCTGTTTTATAAAAACACCTTTTTGCATTTGTCACCGCCACTCGAGTAAAACTTGACATACCCTTCGCAGGTGGCAAAAATAGAAAAATTATCAGCCTGCAATTTTGTCACTCCGCCTGCTGCGCGCAGCTTAGTGCTGGGTTGGTAGCTGCTTGCGAGCGGCGGCATCTTGCCCGTTGAGGAAGGTAAACCGCACATCAATCCCTACCACCGGCGACACGGCGTTGGCCCTCCCGGCCGGCTCTATCTCGTTGCCGTCCTTGTCGTACCGCGCCAGCCCGAAGCTGTACTGCGTTTGGTAAGCCACCCAGGGCGTCACGTCGAGCAAAGGGGACAAACGCACGCCCACTTCGCCGCGCAGGCTGGTGAAATCGATGGTGCGCTCCTTGGGGTCGTCGTTGGAGTGCAGCAGGCGCACGCGGGTAGTGGCTTCGTAGCTCAGGCGTGGGCGAATGCTGAAGCTGCTCACCGGCACTATTTTCTCCAAATCGACGCGCAGACGAGCATTGGTGCGGCCCGTGGCACCGCTGGCCCCCGGAATGACGCGCTCTACGCTCAGGCGCTGGCCGAAGGTGAGCGGGCCCACGGGGCTGCGGTGGCGCAGCAGCACCTCGGGCAGCAGGGCGTAGCTGTTGTAGGCCGAAACGTAGGCCGCCGTGGCGCCAATGCTCCAGTGCTCGTTCCAGAAATGCTCGTAGCCCAGCGTGAGGCGGCGCTCATCGAAGCCCAACACGCGGTTGGGGTCGCTGAAGCCGTTGTTGTCGGTGAGGTGCTGGCCGCGCACGGCCACCAAGAGGTAGTCGTTGGTGGTGGGCAGGGCCACTTCAGCCTGCACTTCGGGCCATAGCTGCCAGCCAAAAACGGTGCGGCGGGTTTGGCCTGCTGCCGGCAGGGCCAGCAGCATGCTCCACAGGGCCGCAAGCAAAAACTGTTTCATAGGGCAATGAGCAAAGGAAATGAAACCGGGCGCGGCCTAGGACTGCCCCGCCAGCTCCTGCACGGCCAGCCAGGCCATCAGGCCCGGTCCGGTGGCAAGGGCCTTTTCGTCGATGTCGAAGGTAGGCGTGTGCACGGAGGAGGCAAAGCGGCCGTCTTCGTGGCGCGTGCCGAGGCGGTAGAAGCACGCCGGGGCGGCCTGCGAAAAGTAGGCGAAGTCCTCGGCGGCCATCCACTGGTCGAGCTCCACCACGTTTTCGGGGCCGAGGTAGGCTTCGGCGGCGGCGCGCACGCGGGCCGTGAGTTGGGGCTCGTTTTCCAGGTACGGGTAGCCGTGCCGGATTTCAAGCTCGCACACCGCGCCCATGCTTTCGGCCAGGCCCTCGCAGAGGCGGCGCAGGTGCTGGTGGGCTTCGGCGCGCCACTCCTCGTTGAGGGTGCGGAAGGTGCCCTCGATGTAGACCTCGTTGGGGATGACGTTGGTGGCGCCGTTGGCGATGACCTTGCCAAAGCTGAGCACCGACGGAATTTTGGGGCTGGAGCGGCGGCTCACAATCTGCTGGGCGGCCACGATGAGGTGGGCGGCCACCAGCACGGGGTCGAGGTTCATTTCGGGCATGGCGCCGTGGCCGCCCTTGCCCTTGATGGTGAGGTACAGCTCGTCGGTGCTGGCCATGTAGCGGCCAGGGCGCAGGCCAATTTTGCCGGCCGGCAGGTGCGGAAACACGTGCTGGCCCAGCACGTTGGCCACGGCCGGGTTTTCCAGCACGCCTTCCTTTATCATGAGCGAAGCGCCGCCGGGCAGCCGCTCCTCCCCCGGCTGAAACATCAGCTTCACGGTGCCCTTGAATTCGCTTTTCAGCTCATTGAGAATGCGGGCCGCCCCCAGCAGCGAGGCCGTGTGCACGTCGTGGCCGCAGGCGTGCATCACGCCGGGGTTGGTGGACCGGTAGGGCACGTCGTTGGCCTCCGTGATGGGCAGCGCGTCCATGTCGGCGCGCAGGGCAATGGTGGGGCCGCCGGGCTGGCCTTCTATCAGGGCCACCACGCCGGTGTTGGCGATGGGCTGGGGCGTGAGGCCCAGCTTCAGCAGCTCCTGCGTGACGTAGGCGGCCGTGTTGGTTTCCTCGAACGACAGCTCGGGGTGGGCGTGCAGGTGGCGGCGAATGGCCACGGTGTCGGCCGCGTACTGGGCGGCAAGCTGTTGGATGCGCGGGAGGAGGTCGAGGGGCATGGAAGGAGGGACAAGGGGCCGCGACGGCCCGTCATGCAGAGCGCAGCGAAGCATCTCGCCTACTCAACTAATTCTTACGATTCGGTCACGGCCACCAGCGAGATGCTTCGCTGCGCTCTGCATGACGTTCTTTCACCGCTCTGCTCTTACGGGTTCTTGTTCAGCAGCACCTGCGTGGGCTCCAGCTCCAGCTTGGGCGTGAGGCCACGCAGCCGGGCCAGGCCCCGCGCCGCTTCCAGCTTGGTGAGGTAGTCGCCGATGTAGAGGCGGTAGACGGGCGATTTGAAGACGATGTAATCGGTTTCGTCGGGGTAGCGGCTGATGATGCTGCGCCGGATGGCCATCACCTGGTCGCGCTCCAGGCCGAGGTACACCAGAATGCGGTAGCCCTGGGCATACTTCACGTTTTGGTTGGTGTAGGCCTGGTCGCGCAGGCGCTGCTCCACCTGGGGGTTCACGTGGTTGGTGGGCGGCACCACGGTTTTGGGCGCGGGCGTGGCGGCTGCCACGGGGGCCGGTTTGGGCACCGTGAACACCGGCCGGTACTTGCTCACGTCCTCGGCCGGCATGGATGCGGGCGCGGCCGTGGCGGTGGGCTTGCGGGTGGTATCGGGCGAGGTGCTGGTTTGGGTGGCCTGCTGGGCCGTGCTGGCGCAGGCCACCAACGAAAGCAGCGAGGGCAGCAGCAGGGCCTTAAGCAAGGGTCGAATCATCGGTTTCAGCAATCAGGGCCAGGCTATTGGACGAGCCGATGCGGTCGGCGCCGGCCGCCACCAGCGCCTCGGCGGCGGCGCGGGTACGGATGCCGCCGGCGGCTTTAATGCGCACGTTTTCGGGCAGCACGCGGCGCATCAGTTCGATGTCGGCCACGCTGGCGCCGCGGCTGGCAAAGCCGGTGGACGTTTTCACAAAATCGGCCTCGCCAGCCACGCAGAGCTGGCAAGCCAGTTCGATTTCTTCCTCCGTGAGCAGGGCGGTTTCGATAATGACCTTGAGCAGGGCCTGGTGCACGTGGCAGAGGTCGGCCAGGTCCAGGATTTCGGCCTGAATGGCGGCCGTCTTGCCCGACTTCAGCGCCGAGATGTTGATGACCATGTCCAGCTCGTGGGCGCCGTCATACAAGGCCACTTCCGCCTCCTTAAATTTGACGCTGGACGAAGCATAGCCCAGCGGAAAGCCAATCACCGTGCACACGGGCACGGTGGTGCCTTCCAGCCTAGCGGCGGCCAGGGCCACGTAGCAGGGCGGCACGCACACGCTGGCAAAGCCGTGCGCGGCGGCCTCCTCGCACAGTTGGAGGATTTGTGCTTCGGTGCAGTCGGGGCGCAGCAGGGTGTGGTCGATACGGGCGGCGAGGTTCATGGGGCAAAGGTAGCGGGTAAGGCCGCCCCTCCCCTACTCCACCACCAAGCGGCGGGTGGCCGATGCAGCGCCGACGGTGACGCGCAGGGCATAGATGCCGGGGGCAAGGCTTTTCAGGTCCAGCTCCGTGCGGGCGCCGACAGCTCTTTGAGTGAGCACAGCGCGCCCCACAGCATCGAACACGGTGAGCGTGGCTGCGACGGTTCCGGGCCCGGGGGGCAACTGTACTGTGGCACCGCCGCGGGTAGGGTTGGGAAACAGACCCATTTCGAAGCTTGCAGGCGACGCAACCGCAGTGACGAGCGCAGGGTCGGTGAAGGACGCCAGAAAAGTGGTCTGGGAACCCAAAGCGCCCGTTACCACTTGGCTGCCAAAGGTGGCTGCCGCCCCCACAGTGCCCGTCACCTTGACCGTGCTACCCGATATGGCTAGCGCCGTGGCGTAGTCATTGGCAGAACCACCGGCTTGCTGCACCCAAGCCAGCGCGCCGGCACTGCCCGCATCGGTGAACTTGACCACTACCACATCGGCCGAGTTAGCTGTTGAGGTCAGTGCCGTACTTCCAAAATTGACGGTTCCGGTGAAGCTGCCGGCCAAATAGAGGTTGGGCCCGCTTGCAGCCAAGGCCTGGAACTGGCTCTGATTGGCGATGCCTTGCACCCACGCAAAGCTGCCCGTGGTGCCAGCGTCGGTGAGTTTGGCCAGGAAAGGATATGGGCTTGCCCCGCTGACGTCGGGATTGGTCAGCGAAGGGAAAGGCCCCGTGAAGTAGCCGAAGTTGGCCGTGCGCCCCGTCATTTGCCCGGCCAGATAAAGATTCGCTCCGTTGGCTGCCAACCCCGTCACCTGAAAGGAGCTCGCCGTCGAGACCCTCTGGAACCAAGCAAACCCGCTATTGAACTTCGCCACGTAAATCGATGTGCCGGCGCACGGCATTATCACAAAGGCTCCGGCATTAAATCCTCCCCACCACATTTCAGAGCCCGATACCACGCCTGACACGTACACATTGTTGCCAGAAACGGCCAAAAACTGTTTTCCGCTTAGCGTTATTCCCGAACTGGTCGCCATGTTTGGCCCCGTGGCACCGTTGGCCCATCCGAGCGTCGACGTACTGCCCGAATCGATGAATTTTGCGACGAGCAACCGGTGCGACCGGACATAAGACGTGCCCGTGTTATCGGTAAAAGCCACGCTGCCGTCAATCGACGCAACGCCCCCTTCAAAAATACTGCTCGCATACACGTTGGCGCCGTCTACCAGCAGCGTCGACACCAAGTCATCGGCCACGTTGCTGGGCGGCAACACCGTTCCGCGGGCCGTGGTGGCGCTGCCGATGCGGTGCGCCCAGGTGAAAGTGCTAGCAGCGCCGGCATCCGTGAGTTTGGCGACAAAGGCGTCCTTGCTGGCGTTGGTGGCGTCGGTATTGGTGAGGGTGAGACTACCCAGCGCCACCGTGCTGCCGCCCAGGCCATAAGTGCCGCCCACGTACACGTTGGCGCCGCTCACTGCCAGCGCAGTCACGGCTTCGGCGCCCGGGCCGCCCGCCTGCTGCACCCAGGCAAAGCCGATGCCGGTGCTGTTCCACTTAGCCACGAAGCCGTCCTGACTGCCTGCGCTTACCAGTGCCACGGTGCCGAAGCTCACCGTTCCGGAGAAGTAGCCAGCCAGATACACCGCGCCGCTGGCGTCCACTTTGGTTTCCGTGACAGTGTAGGCACTGCTACCCGGCCCCAGCGCCACGGCCGTTTGCCAGGCCGGCGCCTGGGCCTGGGCACGCAGGCCAGCCAACAGTCCTACTGCGAGTTGCCACCGACGCAGATGAGAGAAGAGTTGTTTCATATTAATTACTTGCGTTTTAAACTAATTCACAAGGGGTTGTCACCAACATTTTGTTGCCGGAAGTACGGGCAATATACCCATTTTTGTTGCCCTATTTGTTCATTAAAAAAGCTTCACCCCTAAACCAAAAACGCCCCGACCAACCGGCCGGGGCGTTATTATTTTCATAAGCAAACCAACGTTAGTCTACCAGCACGGCGCGGCCGCTTTCCACGTCCTGCTCCACGGCTTTGTACTTCACGTCGCGCTTGATAGTGCCGTCCATGTACTGCACGTTCACCTTGTCGTTGCGGTTGGCCACTTTCTGGCTGCGCACCGGGGTTTGTTTCACGGCGGGCACGTCGGCGGGGCCCATGTCTTCGGGGCCGGCGCCGAGCGAGTCGAGGCTGGACTCGTGCTCCACGGTGAAGTTGGTGTGCTGCTCCTCGTCTTCAAGGTAGTAGTCGGGCTCCTCGTTGGTGCCCACCATGTTTTGCTGCACCGGCACGTCGGCGTGGAAGAGGAAGCTGGTCGTTTCCTCGTTCACCTTGCCAATCATGCGCTTGAAGAGCTCGAAGCTTTCAAACTTGTACACCAGCAGCGGGTCTTTCTGCTCGTACACCGCGTTTTGCACCACCTGCTTCAGGTCGTCCATCTGGCGCAGGTGCTGGGTCCAGGCCGTGTCGATTACCGACAGCACCACCACTTTCTCCATCTGGCGCAGAATGTCGTGGCCGCCGGTGGCCTGGGCGCGCTTCAGGTTGGCAATGGCCTGCACCTGCTTCTTGCCGTCGGTGAAGGGCACGGCGATGTTCTCGTAGGGCGCGTTCTGGCCCAGCAGGTCGTTCACCAGCGGCAGGGCATTCGAGGCAATGTGCTCGTTCTTGCTCTGGAAGTAGCCCAGGGCTTCTTCGTAGAGCTTTTGGGTGAGCGCCGGCAGTTGCAGGCCGGTGAGGTCCTGTTGGGTCAGGAAGGTGTCGTAGCCAAACACCCGAATGATGGCCAGCTTGAAGTCCTCAAAATCCCCCGTGATTTTGTGGCCCGCGGCGATGTCCTCGCTCACGTCGTAAATCATGTTCAGAATGTCGACTTCCATGCGGTCGCCGAACAGGGCGTTGCGGCGGCGCTTGTACACCACTTCGCGCTGGGCGTTCATCACGTCGTCGTATTCCAGCAGGCGCTTGCGGGTGCCGAAGTTGTTTTCCTCCACCTTCTTCTGAGCGCGCTCAATGGAGTTGGTAATCATCGAGTGTTGAATGACTTCGCCCTCTTCCATGCCCATGCGGTCCATCAGCTTCGCAATCCGGTCGGAGCCGAACAGGCGCATCAGGTTGTCTTCCAGGCTCACGAAGAACTGCGAAGTGCCGGGGTCGCCCTGGCGGCCGGCACGGCCGCGCAGCTGGCGGTCGACGCGGCGGCTTTCGTGGCGCTCCGTGCCGATGATGGCCAGGCCACCCGCATCGCGCGAAGTTTCGCGCAGCTTGATGTCGGTACCGCGGCCGGCCATGTTGGTGGCAATGGTCACGGTGCCGGGGTAGCCGGCGGCGGCCACAATCTCGGCCTCGCGCTGGTTCTGCTTGGCGTTCAGCACCTGGTGGTTGATGCCGCGCAGCTTCAGCATGCGCGACACCAGCTCCGAGATTTCCACGCTGGTGGTACCCACCAGCACCGGGCGGCCGGCTTCCACCAGCTTCTGGATTTCCAGGGCCACGGCGTTGTATTTCTCACGCACCGTCTTGTACACCTGGTCGTCGGAGTCTTTGCGCGAGATGGGGCGGTTGGTCGGAATCACCACCACGTCGAGCTTGTAAATTTCCCAGAACTCGCCGGCCTCGGTTTCGGCCGTGCCGGTCATGCCGCCCAGCTTGTGGTACATGCGGAAGTAGTTCTGCAGCGTCACGGTGGCGTAGGTCTGCGTGGCGTCTTCCACGCGCACGTTTTCCTTGGCCTCGATGGCCTGGTGCAGGCCGTCGGAGTAGCGGCGGCCTTCCATGACGCGGCCGGTCTGCTCGTCCACGATTTTCACCTTGCCGTCCTCGGTCAGGATATACTGGTCGTCTTTTTCGAAGAGCGTGTAGGCTTTCAGGAGCTGGTTCACGGTGTGCACCCGCTCGCTCTTTTCCTGGTAGTCGCTCATCAGCTTCTCTTTCTGCGTCAGCTTTTCTTCGGCCGAAAGGGCGGCGTTTTTCTCGATGTCGGCAATGGCGGCGCCGATATCGGGCATGATGAACAGCTTGGGGTCTTCGCCCTGGGCCGTGATGAGGTCGATGCCTTTTTCGGTCAGCTCAATCTGGTTGTTCTTCTCGTCGATGGTGAAGAACAGCGGCTCGTCGGCCTTGGGCATCTGGCGCGAGTTGTCGGCCAAGTAGTGGTTTTCGGTGGCTTGCAGCACCTGCCGGATGCCGGTTTCGGACAAGAACTTGATGAGCGGCTTGCTCTTGGGTAGGCCACGGTAGGCGCGGAACAGCAGCAGGCCACCTTCGCCGTTTTTGTCGCCTTCTTCCACGCCGGTTTTGCCGGCGGCAATCTGCTTGCGGGCCTCCACCAGGTAGGATTGCACGAGCTTCTTCTGCTCATCCACCAGGCGCTGAATGCGCGGCTTGAGCTGGTAGAACTCGTGCACGTCGCCGCGCGGCACCGGGCCCGAGATGATGAGCGGCGTCCGCGCGTCGTCAATCAGCACGGAGTCCACTTCGTCCACCATGGCGTAGTGGTGCTTGCGCTGCACCAGCTCCTCGGGGTCGCGCGCCATGTTGTCGCGCAGGTAGTCGAAGCCGAATTCGTTGTTGGTGCCGTAAGTGATGTCGGCCTGGTAGGCGGCGCGGCGCTCCGGCGTGTTAGGCTGGTGCTTGTCAATGCAGTCCACCGTGATGCCGTGGAACTCGAACAGCGGCGCGTTCCATTCAGAGTCACGCTTGGCCAGGTAGTCGTTCACGGTTACCAAGTGCACGCCGCGCTTCGACAGCGCATTCAGAAACGACGGCAACGTCGACACCAGCGTTTTGCCTTCGCCCGTGGCCATCTCGGCAATTTTGCCCTGGTGCAGCACCACGCCGCCGATGAGCTGCACGTCGTAGTGCACCATGTCCCACACGATTTCGGCACCGGCCGCCAGCCACTTGTTGTACCAAATGGCCTTGTCGCCCTCAATCACGCAGTTGGGGTGGGTGGCGGCGTATTCGCGGTCGCGGGCGTTGGCGGTCACCACCAGCTGGCCGTTTTCCTTGTAGCGGCGGGCCGTGTCCTTCACAATGGCAAACGCCTGCGGCAGCACTTCCAGCAGCACGGCTTCGAGGTCCTTGTTGCGCTGCTTTTCCAGCGCGTCAATCTGCTCGAACAGCACTTCTTTCTGGGCCACGTCCAGCTGCGGCTGGGTGTCGATTTGCTGGTGCAAACCGGCAATCTGGCCGTCCAGCCCGGCGAGGCGCTCGGCAATGCGAGCCCGCACCGCATCGGTCTGCTCGCGCAGCTGGTCATCGGTCAAGCCGGCCAGTTTGGCATATTCGGCATTAATCAGCGCCACGTAGGGCACGATTTCCTTTAAATCGCGCTCCGACTTGGAGCCAAATATTTTGGCGACGGTCTTGCCTAGGAATTCAAACATCAGGTAGTTTTTTAGCGAATAGCGCCGGGGCGCACCCCAAATTTACGGAGCCTTCCGCTAAAACCGTCCCAAAAAGGAAATTGTGCCAGGCTGGCAGATTGTGGCGTGCACGCTGCGAGTCCGTGCCCCGCCTGGCATTCCCGTCTTCCCGGGCCGCCCCGGCGCGGGCTCGCGGCGGCCACGCCACGCTCAAGCCGGATGCGCGAAATGCCGTTCCATTTCCCCCACACAACGGCCCAACGCATCTTCCAAGGATGGCAGCACCATGCCTTTTTCGCTCACCAATACGCTTTGTGCCGGCCGGGCGGCGGGCCAACCAAAGTCGGCCATGGGGCGCGGTGCCACGAAGTCGGGCGAGAGCCCAGCGTGCCGGGCAGCCAGGCGGGCCAGCTCGGCCCAGGTGCAGGCCCCCTGATTTGTGACGTGCCAGAGGCCGTGGGCTTCATCGAGCAGCAAATCGAGCGAGGCATTCACCAAGTCGGGCACGTAGGTGGGCGAAATGCGCACGTCATCGGCCGCCGCAAACGCTCGCTGGGCACGGGCGGCCTGCAAGGCAAAATGCACGAAATTGTACTCGTCCCACCCGCTGAAAAACGCACTGGTGCGCACCACCAGCGCCTGCGGGTGCACGGCCAGCACGCGCTGCTCGGCAGCCAGCTTGCTGCGGCCGTACACGTTCAGCGGGGTGGGCTTCGAGGATTCCGTGTAGGGTTCGGCCTGCTGGCCGTCGAACACCAAATCTGATGAGAAGGTGAGGAAAGGCAGGTGGCGCGCGGCGCAGGCCGTGGCCAGCACCGAGGGACCGGTGGCGTTTTCGCGGAAGCAGTCGCCGGCATTGCTTTCGGCTTCGTCCACGCGCACGTAGCCGGCGGCGTTCACCACCGCCCAAGGGCGCAGCGAGTCCAGCGCTTGCTCCACCATGACGGGGCTGGTGACGTCGAGTTCGTGCCGGCCCATCGCGGCAATGACAAGCCCCCGGGTGTGGCAGATGCGGCCGAAAGCGCGGCCCAGCGTGCCGTGCGCGCCCGCAATGAGCAGGGGCCGAATGTCCTGGTCGGCGATGTGGGCGGGAATGAAATCAGGCCGCATGTTGCAGTTTCTCTTTGGGTGCGGAGCGTGCCGCTTGGGGGGCTTTCGTCCGGCGGGGCTCAATGGATTTGTCGGGGGTGGTGCTGGGCTGGAAGTGCACGCGGCCGGGGCGCTGCCACCAGCCCAGGCTTTGCAGCACGGGGTGGCCGAACGTTGCGCCGTGGGCGAGGGCCCGCACCTGCTTCGCCAGCAGCGTGGGCCGCAGCTGCCCGCTGCGCACGTCGAACACGCCGGTTTCGTAATGGCCGGTGTCGCGGGTGAGCAGGTTGACCCAGTCGTAGGCGCCTAACACCGACCAGACGGTGACGGCGCGCACGTCGGCGCCCTGCTCGCGGGCGGCCCGGGCCGATTCCCACACGTACTGCAGCCAGCGCACCTGCTCCTCGCGGGTGCAGTTGAGGTGGGCCTCGGTGATGGCCACGGGGATGCCGTAGCGCTGCCAAGCCTGCAGCAGCAGGCTGGTCACGCCGGCCAGGCGCACGCCACCGCCCACGCGCACGGCCTCAATGTCGGCGTAGCGCTGGCGGCCGTTGTCGGCCACGTGGCAGGGCCAGTAATGGTCGGTGGCCTCGTCCAGAAACCGCTCGCTGGTGAGGTAGTGGTTCAGGCCCAGCACAT
The DNA here is from genome assembly GCF_014699055.1 of Hymenobacter armeniacus. Classification (GTDB taxonomy): domain Bacteria; phylum Bacteroidota; class Bacteroidia; order Cytophagales; family Hymenobacteraceae; genus Hymenobacter; species Hymenobacter armeniacus. The sequence goes on along the minus strand of NZ_JACXAC010000004.1, from coordinate 693,769 downwards.
CGGGCGGGCAGGGGTTATCGAGCCAGCTTTGCAGCTCTTCCTCGCTGGCGCCGTGCTCGGTGAGATAATTCCAGAAAAAGTGCGTGGGCGTGACCTTGCCGCACAACATGTCGAAGCTGAGCCAGCGCCGGTGGTTTTCGAAGTCGGCCTGGTAGCGCATGCCCGGCGTGCTATGAATCTGGGCCAGGTCCTCGGTTTGCACCAACTGGGCGTGCGGGATGAATTGCCGAATGGCTTGCATGGCCTGCCGCGTGGCCTCCAACTGGTTGAGCAAGGCGCGCACGAAGGTGCGGTCGTCGGCGGTGTGGGGGTACCAGTGGCCGTAGAGGGCGCTGAAGCGGGCGGTGGTCAGCGGCTCATTCACGGGCGTGAAGTGCGTGAGCCAGGGGTAGCGCTGGGCCACGTTGCCGGCGTGGCGGGCCAGGCCGGCGGCAAAATTGTTTTCGTGCAACGCCGTGTAGCGGGGCCCGCTGCCGTGGTGCACCAGCCCGATGATGGGGTTGATGCCGAGCTCGCGCAGGCGGGGCAGGCGCTCATCGGCCCAGGTCCAGTCGCAGGCGTCGGGGCCATCGGGGCAGGTGTGCTCCCACAGCACGGGGTAGCGCAGGGTTTTCAGCCCCAGCTCGGCCAGGGCATCCAGGTCAGAAACGCGGTGGCGGTGGCCGCTGCGCGTCATTTGGTCCGAATAATGGTCGCCCACGCGGCAGTGGCTGCATTCAACGCCGCCCCAAAGTTCTGGTTCTGATTGGTTCATAGCTGCAGGAATAAGTAGAACAATGGCCCGAAACAGCGTTGAGCTTGGTTCGGGCTTAAATCAAACTGCCACCCCGGCACATGCGTGCGAGGTGGCAGCTGGGCTTGGAAAGCGGAAAGGGTTATTCTTGCTTCGGCGAGCGGCTCACTAGTTTTTCTACCAGCGAAGTGCTGCCCGAAATGGCCGGGCGGGCGGGTTTGGCGGCGTTTTCTTTTTCCGTCAGCTTCTTGTAAAGCGTCAGGGCCTGGGCCACCACCTGGTCCATGTTGTAGTACTTGTAGGTGGCGAGGCGGCCCACGAAGTGCACGTTGGGCGTTTCATCGGCCAGCTTCTTGTACTTGTTATACAGCTCGGCGTTTTCCGGCATCGGAATGGGGTAGTAGGGGTCGCCCTCGGCCTGCGGGTACTCGTACACGATGGCCGTTTTGGGGTGGTCCTGGCCGGTGAGGGCCTTAAACTCTGTGATGCGGGTGTAGGGGTGCTCGTTGGGGTAGTTCACCACGGGCGCGGCCAGGTGCTTTTCCTTATTCAGCGTCTCGTGCTTGAACTCGAGCGAGCGGTAGGGCAGCTTGCCGAACTTGTAGTCGAAATACTCGTCGACCGGGCCGGTGAAGATGATTTCCTTATAGGGAATGAAGTCGATTACCTCGTGGTAGTCGGTGTTCAGCATCACCTTGATGTTGGGGTGGTCGAGCATTTTCTCAAACATCCGGGTGTAGCCGTGCAGGGGCATGGCCTGGTAGGTGTCGGTGAAGTACCGGTCGTCGCGGTTGGTGCGGGTAGGCACGCGGCTGGTCACCGACTTGTCGAGCTGCGAGGGGTCGAGGCCCCACTGCTTGTTGGTGTAGTTCTTGAAGAATTTGTTGTACAGCTCGCGGCCGACTTTGCTCACCACCACGTCTTCGCTCGTTTTGATGACGTCCACCTTCTCGGCCATCGACTCGAAGAACTGCTCCACTTCGAAGCTGGTCAGGTTCAGGCCGTACAGTTTGTTGATGGTGTCGAGGTTGATGGGCATGGGCACCATCTGGCCATCCACCGAAGCCAGCACGCGGTGCTCGTAGGGGCGCCACTCGGTGAAGTTGCCGAGGTAGTCGAACACGTCCTTCGAGTTGGTGTGGAAAATGTGCGGACCGTACTTGTGCACCAGAATGCCGTCCTCGTTGTAGTGGTCGTAGGCGTTGCCCGCAATGTGGCTGCGCTTGTCGATGATGAGGACCTTCTTATTGCTGCGGGTGGCCAGCCGTTCGGCGAGCACGCTGCCGGCAAAACCGGCCCCAACGATGAGGTAATCGAACATGGTGCGTAGGGTATGGAAGTTTGTTTAGAAGGGACTACTTGAATAGAAGGCAGGCGAATTAGTTGGCCGAAGCCGGCGGCAGCGGCACTTCCGACACTTTGGTTTCGACCAGGGGCGCGCCGGCCTGGGTCGTGGTGGCGGCGTCGGGCGTTTTGGCCGCCAGGCGCTGCTGCATGAGGCCCACCATGGCCTGCCAGGTTTGGTCCCAGGAGATGGTGGCGAGGTACGCGTCGGTGCGCTGGCGCCAGTCGGCGTCGTCGCGCTGGGTGAGGGCCTTCTCGATGGCCTTGCCGAAATCGGCGGGGTTGTCGGCAATCTGCACCAGGTTCAGGTCGCCGTAGGGGCGCACCACGTCGCGAATCGGGGTGCTTACCACGGGGTTGCCGGCGGCCAGGTATTCGGGGGTTTTGGTCGGCGAGATGAACTTGGTGCTTTCGTTATCAGCAAACAAAAGCGTTGCTACATCCCAACCCTTCAAATAGGAAGGCAGTTCCTTATAGTCCTTACCGCCGAGGTAATGCACGTTGGGCGTGCGGGGCAGAATGGCCGGGTCAATCTTCACCACGGGGCCAATAATGACGAATTGCCACTTCGGGTGCTGCTGCGACAATGCGCGGAGCAACTCAATGTCGAGGCGCTCATCGACCACGCCGAAGAAGCCGATGCGCGGGTGCGCAATGCCGGCCTGGTCGGCGGGCTCGGCCAGCGGGCCGCGGGCCTGGCCGAAGTGCGCCTTGTCGATGCTGCTGGGGAAGGCGTGGGCGTCGGCGTGCTGCTCGCGCTTGGCCTCGTAGAGCGTTTGGCCGCCGGTGAACACGAGGTCGGCTTTTTCAAACAGCTCCAGTTCGCGCTTTTTCAATTCCGGCGGAGCAAACTTGAACGCAGCCAACTCGTCCATGCAATCGTAGACGGTGAGCACGGGCTGGAAATGGCGCGACTTGCCCAACGCCATGGGCGTGTAGTACCAAAAAACGTAGTTAGTAAGACCTTGCTCGTTAAAAAACTGGCTTAGAAGTTCAAATTGGGCCTGGTCGGCCGCAGCTTCGTCGTGGCGGAGGCGCTGGGGCAAGTGGGCCACCACCACTTTCAATCCGTTTTGCCGCTCTTTTATTTCGATGTGCGGCTCGATGAGGTCATCGGCATGGTAAAAGGCATCCTCCACGTAAAACACCCGGCCGTGCTCCGCAAAGCGGGAAAGCAAATGCTGGGGCCGCTGCCACACAAAGTCCCAATGCAAATGCGCAAAGCAAACCAGGTCGGGCAGGGTGTAAGGAGCAGAAGTTTCGGCGGCTGATGCGCTGGGCCGGGCAGCGGTGGTGGAGGCACGCAAGGGCGCTTCCACCGTCGATGAAGGTGGCATGAAAAGGGCAGGAAGATGAGTTTCGCGCCGCTCCGGAATAACAACAGGATAGAACGGCCGGGGCGCTTGTCCACGTATACGGGACCACCCGGCGGAAGGATATGGCTCAGCTTACCGGGCCAACTCTTTCTTAGCCAACCATAGATTATGGTCTATATCCAAGAAAATACGTAATTAAACACCCGTTTCTTCGGTCAGCAGGCACTGCCACTCCGCGGCATCTTCCCAACCGCTGCCCGTGCGCAGCCACTGCCGCCGGGTGCCCACCCGCCGAAACCCCGCCGCGCGAAACAGCCTCATACTGGGCCCATTACTTACCCCGACGGTGGCATAAATCTGGTGCAAGCGCAGCACCTCGCGGGCGTATTCTTTGAGCAATTCGAGGGCCTGCCGGGCGTAGCCGTGGCGCCGCTCGCTGGCCCGTATGGTGATGCCCACACCGGCCCGCTGGTGCAGCGGGTCGTACTCAAACAAGTCGACCACGCCCACCGCGGCGCCGCTAATTTCAGTAGTAACCACCTGCCGCAATTGGCGCACTACGTATATATCCGTAGTGGCATGCGCGAGGTATTCACGCAGGACTTGGCGCGACAGCGGCGCCAGGGTATCCGACACGCCCCAGATGTCGCGGTCATTCTCCAGCGCATAGAGGAAATCAAGGTCGTCGGGTTCGAGGGCGCGGAGGCGGATGGAACAAGGAGCCGGCATGGGTTGGGCAGAGGAATTGACGTGAGCTGGCCCGGTACGGTAACAAGCGTGCTGGTGCAGGCAGCGCGCCCGACTGCACGAATTAACCATAGAACGCCGAAACCGCTCGGCCGGGCAGCTCAGCAGCATTTCGCGGGCGTACTTTGGGAGCATGTTTTAGCGTTGGCCCACTAATCCAACGTTCTCGCCCCGCATGCCCATTCCCCTCCTTTCCCTTCCCGTGGCTTCGCTGCAAGTGGGCCGCCCCCGTACGCTGGGCGAGCCAGGAGCCGCGAACCCCCTGCAGCGCGCCTGGACCACGGCCCTGCTGAAAGCGCCCGTCATCGAAGCGCACTGGCTGTCGGAGCTGAACATCGACGGCGATGAGCAGGCCGACCCGCACAACCACGGCGGCCCCGACCAAGCCCTGTGCGTGTACCCGGGCGTGCACTACGCCCACTGGAGTGCGCAACTGGGCCAGCGAATGGCCGCGGGCAGCTTCGGCGAAAACCTAACCCTGGCGGGCCCGTGTGCAGAAAAAGACGTGTGCATCGGCGACATTTTTCAATATGGCGAAGCCGCGGTGCAGGTTTCGCAGCCCCGCTCGCCCTGCTGGAAAATTGCCCGCCGCTGGCAAGAACCGCTGCTGCCGCAGTGGCTGCAGGAAACCGGCTTCACCGGCTGGTACATGCGCGTGCTCCGGCCCGGCCGCATCCAGCCCGGCAGCGGCCTAGCCCTGCTGGACCGCCCCTACCCCGAATGGACCGTGGCGCGGGCCAACTCCGCCAAGTACGAGCAACGCCACGACCTCGCCCTAGTAGCCGAGCTGGCCGCCTGCCCCGCGCTGGGCCAGCGCTGGCTGCGCAAGATGCAGGGCCGCCTGTCGGGTGCCCTGCCGCTGAACGATGACGCCAACCGGCTGCAGGGCCCCAACGCCGGGTAACTCCCGGCGTCGGTTTACAGCTGCCCCGAAAACACCTGCACGGCCGGCCCGCTCAGCCACACGTTGGTAAAGCCGCCATCGGGCCGCTGCTCAAACGAGACTTCCAGCTCGCCGCCGGGCGTGCGCAGGCGCACCGGCGACACGGCGCCGCGCTGCGAGGCCGCCAGGGCCACGGCCGTCACGCCCGTGCCGCAGGAGAAAGTTTCGTCTTCCACGCCGCGCTCGTAGGTGCGCACGGGCCAGGGGTGGGCGGGGTCGGCGGGCACTTCCACGAAGTTGACGTTGGTGCCGGCGGGGTCGTAGGCCTGGTCGTAGCGGATGTCGTGGCCGGCGGCGAAGACGTTGAAATCGGCCAGGGTGGGATGTTCGCCGGGGTCCAGAAACTGGACGTGGTGGGGCGAGCCCGTGTGCAGAAACACGTCGCCCTCCTCCCCTATCTCGGCTTCCTGGGGCGCGGCCACGTCAATCATGTGCAGGCGCACGGTGCCATCGGGCTCCACGCGGGCGTCGTGGGGGCCGTCCACGGCCAGGAAATGGGCCTGGTCCTGAATCACGCCCACAAACTTGGCAAACGCCACCAGGCAGCGGCCGCCGTTGCCGCACATGGAGCTGGGGCGGCCGTCGGCGTTGAAATACACCATCTCGAAATCGTAGCCCTCCTTTTCGCGCAGCAGCATCAGCCCGTCGGCCCCGATGCCGAAGCGGCGGTGGCAAAGGTGGGCAATGCGGGCCTGGTCGGTTTCGTCGAACTGGCGGGCACGGTCGTCGATGATGACGAAGTCGTTGCCGGTGCCCTGGTATTTATAGAATTGCATTGGCGTATAACCCGATAAGAAGAACGTTCGTGCTGAACGCCCTGGCTTTGTAAGACTAACAGACTGCAAAGAAACCGTTCGGCCGCCGCAAGTTCCCTCAGTGCCCCTGTTCCGCGAGGTTGCCGCACCGCAGCCAGTTTTCCCAGCGCTTTCGCTTCGGGGCTATTTTGCCGCGCAGGTATTTTTCCATTATCAACGCGGCGCACGGCGCGGCGGAAAGGCCGCCAAACCCGGCGTTCTCGATGTAGACCGCCACCACAATTTTCGGCCGCTCGGCCGGGGCAAAGCCGGCGAAAGTGGCGTGGTCGTCGCCCTCGTCGTTTTGCACGGTGCCGGTTTTGCCGGCCACGCTGATGCCCACGTCGTCGAGGCTGGCCAGGCCGGCCGTGCCGTTGCGGCTCAGGGCCGCCACCATGCCCGGAATGAGGGCGTCGAAATGCACGCTATCGACCAAGGTGCGATGCCGCTCCCGGAACTTGGGCAGCGGGCCGCCATTGCCCACGCTGCGCACGAAATGCGGGGTGTAGTACCAGCCGCGGTTGGCAACAATGGCCAGCATGTTGGCCGTTTGCAGCCCGGTGAGGTTGATTTCGCCCTGCCCGATGCTCAGGGAATAAATGCTGCCATACGTCCAGCCGCACCGGCCGCGCCGGCGGTCGTAATAGGCCGGCGTGGGAATAAAACCGGGGCGCTCCTGAGGCAAATCGACGCCCAGCAAGGTGTCGAGCGCGAAGGATTTCACGTGGCGCGTCCAGGCGGCCAGGTTCAGGTGGCGTTGGGCGCAGGTGTCGACGGGCTGCACCAGCGAATCGGGGACGTGGTCAATCACCGATTGCAAGACGCGGTAGAAATAAGGATTGCAGCTGTACTTCAGCGCCATGGTCAGGTTGCGGGCGTTGGGGTGGTCGTGCACGCAGTTGATGAGCGACTGGTCGCAGCGAAACCCGGTGGCGGGCGTGATGCCGCCCAGCTGCAGGGCCACGGCCGCATTCACCAGCTTAAACACCGAGCCCGGCGGGTTGGCCTGCATGGCGGGGCGGTTGAGCAGCGGCATGTCGGGGCTGAGCAGCAGCTCGCGCCGGTCGCGGCCGCGCGCAAGGCCGGTGAGCGCCGCCGGGTCGTAGGTCGGGGCCGAAACGTAGCAGAGAATTTCGCCCGTGGCCGGTTCCAGTGCCACGATGTAGCCCTTGCGCTCGCCCATGATGCGCTCGGCGTAGGCTTGCAATTCCGTGTCGAGGCTGAGGTGCAGGTCCTGGCCGGGGTGGTAAATGGTGTCGGGGGCCCAGGAGCCGTGGCGCTGCCCCAACGCATCGACCAACGGGTGGTAGGCCCCGGGGCTGCCCTTGAGCAAGGCGTTGTAGTAGCTTTCGAGGCCGCCGTTGCGCAGGCGGTAGAACCGGCCGCGGGCCAGCCGCTGCGCCTGGTACAGAAACGGCTGGGCCGCATTGTAGGCGTAGCCCAGCACCGGCGCGGCCACGCGCACGGTGTAGTTGCGGGCCGAATACTCGCGCACCACAAGCCGGGGCCATTCCTGGCGATGACGGCGCAGGATGTCGGCTTCGCCGGCGGTCAGGTCCAGCTGCAGCGGCAATTCGCGACGGCGCAGGTCGCGGGCGCGGTATTCAAAAGCGCTGTCGGGCCACCCCAGCACCCGGTTGAGGCGGGTGGAATCGAGCCGGCCGCTGCGCGGCAGCACCAGCAAGTACCGCAAGCCGGTGTAGGCCAGCACCGAGTCGTTGCGGTCGAGAATGCGGCCCCGGTGCGGCGTAAAGGCCTCGCGGTGCGGCGTGTAGGTGTCGTGGGGCAGCACCACGCCCGCGCCGGGCAGGGGCGCGCGGCGCCACCACAGCACCAGGGCCAGGGCGGCCAGCAGGAGCACGAAGAGTACGGCAGCTAACTTCTTGCGGTGGGCAGGCAGCATCTGGCAAAGCTAGTGTTCTGCCGACAGGTGGGCGGGGCTGATTCGATGAACCGCGACGGCGACCGTTTGAAGTGGGCCAGCCAAGGGTTCAGCCCTCACCCCAGCAGCTTGCGCAGCAGCACAATTTGCCCCGCGTGGTAGAGGTAGTGCTGGGCCACGCCGTGCAGCATCTGGTAGGCCGTGTAGCTGCCTCCCTGCGGCGGCTCAAACGTGGCCCCGATGGTGCGGTCCAAGTCCGCCTCGGGCATGGTTTCGAGGAAAGCCAGCAACTGCTCCTGCGCCGTGCGCAACGCGGCAAGCGCCGCCTGCCAGCTGGCTTCGGTGAGGTCGGCGGGCAAGGCGGGCCAGTCTTCGGCGTCGCCGGGCTGCAGGGGCTTGTCAGCGGCGATGCGGCGGCGCACAATGGCCGTCCAGCCGGCCAGGTGCACCACGATTTCCCAGATGCTGTGTCCGTTTTTGATGGGGCGTTGCGCCGCCTGCGCGGCCGTGACGCCCTCCAGGTTGGTCAGCAGCGACGGCCCGCACCACGGGTCGCCGTCGAAAGCGCGGCGGAGCTGGTCGAGCAAACGAGGAATTTCAGGCATGGAAAAACAGAATTACGTGAACGAATACACCCCACGCATACGGCGGCCGCGCCCGAAAGGCTTGCGCCGGGCCGCACCGCCCAATCGCCCCGCCCCTACCTTTGCGCGCTCTATGTACGATTTCCTCACCACCTCGCCCTGGCCCGATTACGAGCTTATCGACAGCGGCAACTTTCAGAAGCTGGAGCGCTTTGGCAAGTACGTGCTGGCCCGGCCCGAGCCGCAGGCCATCTGGGACCCGCACCTGCCGCTCAAAGAGTGGGAACGCGCCGATGCCGCCTTCGCCCGCGCCCCCGGCTCTACCGAAAAAGGCCAGTGGCGCCTCAAGCCCAGCATGCCCGAGCAGTGGCTCATTGCCTACGAGCGCCCCGACGGCCTGAAGCTGAAATTCCGCCTCGGCCTGTCGTCGTTTAAGCACGTGGGCCTGTTTCCGGAGCAGGACCCCAACTGGCAGTTCATCTATAACCAAACCCGCCAGCGCCGCGCCAAGCTGCCGCGCGTGCTCAACCTGTTTGCCTACACCGGCGCCGCCACGCTGGCCGCCCGCGCCGCCGGGGCCGACGTGACGCACCTCGACTCGGTGAAGCAGGTCAACTTCTGGGCCCGCGACAACATGGAGGCCAGCCAGCTCGACGGCGTGCGCTGGCTGGTGGAAGACGCCATGAAGTACGTGCGGCGCGAAGTGAAGCGCGGCAGCAAGTACCAGGGCCTCATCCTCGACCCGCCCGCCTACGGCCGCGGCCCCAACGGCGAGAAATGGCAGCTCGAAGACGAGCTCAACGAGATGCTCAAGCTCAGCCAGCAGCTGCTCGACCCCGAGGACCATTTCTTCGTGGTGAACCTGTACTCGCTCGGCTTCTCGGCCCTGATTCTCGACAACCTCACCACGGCCATTTTCCCCGGTCCGAAAGTCGTGCGCGAGCTGGGCGAAATTTACCTGCACGATGCCGGGCAGCGCAAATTGCCGCTGGGCACGTTCTGCCGGTTTGCCACGTAGCCTGGGCTTTTAGTCCGCGCCAAATTATCCGCCGTATGGCACTTCTTCTTCGCTAAACTCGCGGACCAAAAGTCCGCGCTACTTCATGCACACGCCGCACGCCCATCGCCGCCTCGCGCTCATTGATTTGGGCACCAATACGTTCCACCTGCTCATTGTGGAATTATCGAACACGCCCGGCGAAAAACCGCTGGTGCTGCTGCGCACCAAAGCCGGCGTGCGCCTCGGTGAAGGCGGCATCAGCCACGGCGTCATCGCGCCGGAACCGTATGCGCGGGCCCTGCACACGCTGGCCGGCTTCAAGGAGGAAATTGAGCTGCACGAGGTGGAAGAAGTGCGCGCCACGGCCACCAGCGCCATGCGCGTCACCAAAAACGGCCCCGATTTAGTGCGCGACATCTTCGAGCAAACCGGCATCCGCGTCGACGTCATTCCCGGCGAGCGCGAGGCCGAGCTCATCTGCCAGGGCGTGCGCCAGGCCGTGGACCTGGGCGCCGAGCCGCACCTGGTGATGGACATCGGCGGGGGCTCGGTGGAGTTCATCATCGCCAACCAAACCACCATTTACTGGAAGCACAGCTTTGAAATTGGCGCCCAGCGCCTGCTCGACAAGTTCTTTCCGGACCCCAGCGGCGTGTTTCCCGCGGCCGCCGTCGAAGCCGAGCAACGATACCTCGGCACCGTGCTGGAACCGCTCATCGAAGCCCTGCAACGCTACAAACCCGTGAGCCTGGTGGGCGCCTCGGGCAGCTTCGACAGCCTCGCCGACATGCAGCTGGGCCAGCTACGCACCGACTCGCAGCAACCGCCGCGCACCGAGTTGGCCCTGAGCAGCTTCCAGGAAAGCTACCGCCACCTGCTGAGCGGCAACCACGAGCAGCGCCTGGCCATCCCCGGCATCCTGCCCATGCGGGCCGACATGCTGGTGGTGGCCGCCGTGTTGATTGATTACGTGCTGGGCATTTCGGGCATCACCCGCATTCAGACCTCAGCGTATGCCCTGAAGGAAGGCCTGCTGGCCGAAATGCTAAGCGCATAATTCACAGCCGGTCATGCAGAGCGCAGCGAAGCATCTCGCGTGCCCAAGCAAATAATTGATTGAATCAGTTAGAGCACGCGAGATGCTTCGCTGCGCTCTGCATGACGCCCTATGTCGACCTTCTCCTACAGCCAGCTTTTCACGTTCACCGAAAGCGTTTTCCGCAGCATGGGCTGCCCCGAGGCCGATGCCACGCTGGCCACCGAAACCCTGCTGTCGGCGGACCTGCGCGGCATCGACTCACACGGCGTGGCCCGGCTGGTGGGCTACGTGCGCCTCTGGGAGGCCGGCCGCATCAACGCCACGCCCCGGGTAGGCGTGACCTACGAAACGCCCAGCACCGCCGTGGTGGACGGTGACGGCGGCCTGGGCCTGGTGGTGGGCCCCAAAGCCATGCGCGTGGCCATCGAGAAGGCCCAGCAGGTGGGCTCGGGCTGGGTGTCGGTAAAGAACTCCAACCACTTCGGCATTGCCGGCTACCACGCCATGCTGGCCCTGGCCCACGACATGATAGGCGTGGCCATGACCAACGCCTCGCCGCTGGTGGCACCCACCTATTCCTTGGATAGACTTCTCGGTACCAATCCCATTGCCGTGGCCGTGCCCGCCGGCGAACAGCCCGATTTCGTGGCCGACATGGCCACCACCACCGCCGCCAACGGCAAGCTCGAAATTGCCCAGCGCAAAGGCACGCCCCTACCCGAAGGCTGGGCCCAAACCGCCGACGGCCAGCCCAGCACCGATGCCAACGCCGTGAAGAACGGCGGCGCGCTGCTGCCGCTGGGCGGCGCCACCGGCTCGCACAAAGGCTACGCGCTGGGCAGCATCGTCGACATCTTTTCGGCCGTGCTTTCGGGCGCTAATTACGGCCCCTGGGTGCCGCCGTTTGTGGCCTTCCTGCAGCCCTCGGCCAACCCCGTGGGCCAGGGCCTGGGCCACTTCTTCGGAGCCATGCGCGTCGATGCCTTTCGGCCCGCCGATGAGTTCAAAGCCCACATGGACAACTGGATTTCGACCTTCCGCAACGCCCAGGCCGTGGAAGGCAAAAAAGTACTCATTCCCGGCGACCCGGAGCGCGAAACGGCCGCCCACCGCCTGCTCGACGGCATTCCGCTGCTCGATGCCGTGGTGAAGGACCTGGAGGGTGTGGGCGCAAAGTTTGGGGTGAAGCTGTAAAGCCCCAACAGTGAAATAACCGACCACAAAAAAGCCTCGCGTGTGAACGCGGGGCTTTTTTTATTGGCTAAACCGGAACGTTAAGAAAGGTGATTCGCCGCCTGGGGCACCAGCGCGGCGATGGCCACCTGCTCGTTGAGGTACTGCGACGAGTAGCCGGCGTCGGAACGATTCACGAACAGGCAGGTGCCGCCCGTCACGGTTTCGATGATTTGGTCTTTCAACTCCATGGGCAGCGCGGGGCAGCCGAGGCTGCGGCCCAGGCGGCCGTTTTGCTTGATGAACTCTTCGCTCACGTAGTCGGCGCCGTGCATCACCACCGAGCGCGCTTCGGCGTTGGTATTGAAGCCTTCGTCCAGGCCTTCCAGCTTCAGCGAGCGGCCGTGCTTGCCCACGTATTCGCCGCTGGTGGCGTAGAAGCCGAGGCTGCTCATGTTGCTCTGGTCGGTGTTGGAGAAGTTGGTGGCTTCGTTCTCGCCGGAATTGTGGCCGTGGGCCACGAGCGTGTGAAACAGGATGTCGTTTTTGGCCAAGTCGAGCACCCACAAGCGCTTTTCGGTGCTGGGCAAGTCGAAATCGACCACCGTCAGCAGCTGCTTGTTTTCGTCCAGCTTGCCGGCCTGGCGCAGGTTGAGGTAGCCGGTCATGGCCTTGGCAAACGTTTCGAAGCGCAAGCCTTCCTGCTCGGCGCCGAGGGCCGTGTAGGTGGCCCGCAGCTTCTGGTCGAACACGACCTGGGGCGAGAAATCGACTTTGGGCAGGCGCAATTCGCTGCGCGCACCGCCGGCCATCGACTTCGTGACGGGGCCGGCCATGGGCGTGGCCAGGAACAAAGAAGCCAGGAACGGCAGCACCCGCCGCGCGATGCGCTGGCGCCGCAATACCTTCCGTTTGCGCTGAACTATGCTGGTCTGGTGCATGATAGGGAAAGAATAGCTGATGGAAAGGCGGCCCACCGCCCAAAAGACGACTGGCCCATAACCTTATACGAAAGCTTCGCCCGCTAAGGACGAGTTATCAACGACAACAACCTCCAAATAATTCCAAACCGCTATTTTCTGGGGGCGGCTACAGCCAGCCGCGCTTGAGAAAGCGCCGCCCGGCGGCCGGCCCGTCGAGCCAGCGCGAAGCCAGCCCGGGGCCGCTCACCAGCAGCAGGCTGCCCACGCGCAGCGTGGCAATGATGTCTTTGAACTGTTCGGGCGGCAGGGCCGGGCAGCCGCGGCTGTAGCCCAGGTGGCCGTGCTGCTGCACGTACTTCGGGCTGGCATAGTCGGCGGCGTGCAGCACCACGTACCGGTCGTAGGCATTGGCGTTCTGGCCTTTGTCGAGCCCTTCGATGCGGCGCGAGTAACCGTGGATGCCGTCGTAGGTGTCGGCCGTGCGGTAGAAGCCCAACGAGGTACAGGCCGATTTCTCTTCGTTGGAAAAGCGGCGGGCACGCAGGTGGCCCGAGCCTTCGCCGTGGGCCACGAGGCTGCGGTGCAGCACCTGCGCGTTCTTCAGGTCGATGACCCAGAGGCGCTCCACGGTGTTGGGCAGGTCCATGTCGGCCACGGCCAGCAAGCCGGCGCGCTCAATGCGGCCGGTGGGGTGCAGCGTGAGGTAGCCCACGCAAGCCTGCTCCAACACTGCCGGGCGCAGCCCGGCGGCGGCGGGGCCCAGGGCAGCGTGCAGCTGCCGGATGGCCTGGCGCAGGGTATCGGGCACGTTGGGAAGAACCGCCGGTGGCGTCAGGACCAACGAGTCGGGCGTAGGAGCCGGAGTAAAAAGCTCCGGCGCCGGCAACGGAACACCGTTCACGGCTGGGGATTGGGACTCGTTAGCGCGAAGCTGACAGCCGGCCGCAAGTAACCCGCTTATGGCCAGCACCAGCAGCCGTTTTTCCATCATTAAAGTAGTAAGCGAGTTCCCGTCTTTTGACCCAACCATTGTTTAAAAGTACTACAGAGGCTTTTTAGCTTCAGAATCTGAAGATAGTGCCTTACGGCACCAATAACCGCCGAACCACTTGGCCACAGCGCAGCAGGTATACACAGGTTGGTAGTCCGCTAACAGGCAGTGCGACGGCGCCCGTCCCCGCTTGCAGGGGCACCTGCCGCAGTAGCTGGCCGCGCGCGTCCCTTAGTTCGATGTATCGGAGTCTATTAGCCGGAGGGAGAGAAAAAGTAACTTGCTGCGATGCAGGGTTAGGGTATAGGCTCACGGCCGTGGTTGGCGTTGCGCCGGCAGTGGCAGTGGGTGCGCTGGGGTCATAGATGCCGAAGCTGTTCATAACTTTCGTTTCGTCGCCCACCGCCGTGAAAGACCCACCGGCGTAGAGTTGGTTTCCAACGGCAGCCAAGGCATATACTGCGCCGTTCGTGCCCGTACCGACGCGGCTCCAACTCGTGCCATCCCACCGGGCCAGGTTTTGCGTGGCCACTCCGCCGACTTGCGTGAAGAAGCCTCCCGCGTAGAGGTCGGAACCGACCACAGCCAGGGCCTGCACGTAGCCTTGGCTTGTGAGTCCGTTAGCTGGGCCGGAGCCCAGGCTGCTCCAAGCCGTGCCGTCCCACCGGGCCACCTGGTTGGCTGGCACTCCACCCGCTTGGTTAAAAAAACCGCCCGCGTACACTATGTTGCCTGCCACTGCCAGCGCCAGCACCGACCCACTAACCCCGGTGCCAACGCTGCTCCAGGCGGTGCCGTTCCAACGCGCGATGTTGCTGACCGTGGTGCTGCCGGCCCGATTGAACAGCCCACCCACGTAAAGGTCGGTGCCCACGACGGCGAGTGCCTGGACGGCAGCAGAGTTGGGATTGCCGACGCCGTTGGCGCCGGCCGGACCAAGGCTGCTCCAGTTGGTTCCGTTCCATTTGGCAACGTAATTGGCCGAATTTCCCCCGGCCTGGGTAAAATTGCCACCCACATATAAGTCGCTGCCTACTACCGCTAACGCGTACACATAGCTGTTTACGCCGTTGCTCGTGCCGGTGCCCAAGCTGCTCCAAGTGGTGCCGTTCCACTTGGCCACGTATTCGGCCGGCACCGTACCTACGTTGTGGAAGATGCCTCCCACGTACACGTCGGTGCCCGCCACCGCGATGGCCCGTACCTGCATCCCACCCGAATAGCTTCCGCTCGGCAAACTACTCCAACTCGCTCCGTTCCAGCGGGCAATTCCTTCGGCAACGACACCTCCGGCCTGCTGAAAAAGGCCTCCCGCGTACACAGTGTTGTTACCGGCTATTCCTAAAGAAAAAACAACTGCGTCCAGACCATTAGCAGCGGCCATATTAGGTGACAGAGGGCTCCAATTGGTGCCGTTCCACCGGGCAATGTTGTCGGCACGGCTGCCACCGGCGGTCAAAAATTTACCTCCCACATACACCTCGTTGGCCACGACAAGCAGGGAGTAAGCAGCTGCACCTATCGTACCGCTCAGGCCCGTGCCCACGCCACGCCACGTCGTGCCGTCCCATCGGGCCGTAAAGTCGGCAACCGCACCGGCCGACTGCCGAAATGCGCCCGTGATGTAGAGCTCCGTGCCAACGAAGGCAAGGCCTGTGACAATGCCGTTGCTCTGGCCATTGGCGAAGCCCGCACCGCCCACTCGGCTCCAACTGCTGCCGTTCCACTTCGCCAAGCAATCAACCGTAACGCCACCAGCTACCGAAAACCCACCGCCCACGTAGAGGTCCGTTCCCACTGGCAGCAAGGCCCAGACGCCGCCATTGTTAAGGGTGCCGATGCCCGTCCCCAGCGCACTCCAGGTAGAGCCGTTCCACTTGGCAATTCTATTGGCCGATACTCCGCCGGCCGCCGTGAAACTGCCGCCCACATACAAATCAGTCCCGACCACTGCCATTGCGTCAATCTCGGGTATTAGGCCGCTTACACCGTTGCTGAGGCTCGTGCCCAGCGCACTCCACGCGGTGCCGTCCCACATGGCCACGCTGCTGGCTGAGGTGTTACCAGCTTGATAGAAATTACCGCCCACGTACAAATCAGAACCAATGATGGCAAGCGCCAGCACCAAAGCAGTCTGTGTGCTATTGGTGCCTATGCCAGTCCCCAAGCTGGTCCAGTTGGCGCTGCTCCATTTGGCCACGCTACGGGCGGTTATTCCACCGGCCTGCGTAAAGCGGCCGCCCACATAAAGGTCAGTACCAACCGCCAATAGGGCGTAAACCGGGCCGTTGGTTCCGTTTGCGGCACCGTTGCCCAAGCTGCTCCAACTCGTGCCGCCCCACCGCGCTATGTTGCGCGCCACGACGTTGCCAACGGTAGAAAAGTCGCCACCTATGTAAATATTTGTGCCCGAGCGCACCACGGTACGGACGGTGTTATTGGTGCCAGCCATGCCGAAGCCCGGTTGCCAGTATTCGTCGCCCGCACCGGCAGTTGACCTTTGCCGAAAAAATGGCTTGCCGTCCGGTGCTGTGAACATCTTAAACTGGTGCGCATCAAACGAGCCTTGCGCTCCCGGCCGTAGGGAACCGTCGGGGTTGAGGACGATGGCTAACGAAGGGGCCGGGCTGGCTGCCACTGTCGGGCCTGTAGGCGAGCTAGCCATGGCCTGCAACCCTGCCAACGATAGCAAGCAGGTTAGCAGATACACCCATTGCCTCAAACGCGGCAGATAATTAGGGCGAACAGAGGGTAGATTTTTTTTCATAAAACCGCGAAGTATGGTGTTTTCAAAGATAAGACAGGCTTCGGGTAGGCCTCTATTTTTTGAAAACACTGCGCTTCGCGGCCAATAGAATTAGAAAAACACGCTGGCGTTCAGCTTGGCATAGAAAGGCGTGCCGGGGGTAAAATGCAGCTCGTCCACTCCCTCGGCCGCCTCGCCGGGCAGGCGGCTTTGGGTGGCAAACTGGGCCTGGTTCCAGGCCACGTTGAGCAGGTTCTCCGCAGAGGCACCGAACTGGAAGCGGGGCGTAGTGTAGCTCAGCACGGCGTCGAGCAGGAAGTAGCCGCGCGCCCGGATGCTGCCATCGTCGTTGGCCGGGCGCGAGTCGATGTGGCGGTAGCGCAGGCTGCCGCTCAGGCCGCGCGGGGCCTTGTAGGTGAGCCCGCCGGTGCTGGTGAACGTGGGCGCTAGCGGAATGTAGTTGGCGCCGGCTTCGGCCTGCAGCTGGCGGCCGTGGTTGTAGTTGAAGTCGCCGTCGAGGAACAACCGGCGGCCGAGCTGGTAGCGCAGGGCCACGTCGAGGCCGTAGCGCTGGGTGGGGCCGGTGCTTTCGGTGATGCCTTCGTCGCCCACGTACACCAGTTCGTCCTGCAGGTGCAGGCTCCAGAGGGCTGCGTTCACCACCAGGCTGGGCAGGGGCTTAAATGTGCTGCCCAGCTCGTAGCCCAAGGCGCGGGGCAGCACGTTGGCCGTAGCGTCGCGGATAACGCCGCGGGCATCGTTGGAATGGAAGCCCAGGCCCGAGCGGGCAAACAGCTGCACCGCGGGCGTGAGCTGGTAGTACAGGTTCAGCTTGGGCGACACGCGGGCGTGGCGCACCCGGCCCCGTAGCGGCTCCAGCTGCCCGGTGGCCTCGTCGGCCAGCTGCCCGCGAAAATCAAACGTGAAGAAATCGGCGCGCAGGGCGGCGTTCACCGTGAGGCGGTCCGTCAGGTCGAGGGTTTCGTCGAGGTAGGCGTTGAGGTTTTGCTCGAAGAGGCGGCCCGTGGTGGTGGTCGCGGTAATCTGGCGCCGGGTGGCCCGGAACAGGCCCAGGGTGGAAAAGTCGTTGCGCGTGCCCACGCCCAGGGTGCTGTGCAGCGAACGGGCCCCGAACTGGTCGGCGCGCTCATAGGTGGCCGTGTAGCCGAACAGGTGCCGGTCGTCGGTCTGCTCGATTTCATCGCCGTTCACGGAGTCGCGCAGGAAGAAGGTAAAGTTGGAAAACAAGCCGAAATCGTACTTCGAATAGTAGGCCTGCTGGCGCAGCACGGCATCGTGCGGCAGCGCCGTGCTGAGGATAACGCTGGCGTTGGTGCGGCCGGTGCGGCCGCCCTCGGTGGGGTCGATGCTGCCGTAGCGCGAGATGCGGCCGTCGCGCACGGCGCGCTCCGGAATCTGTCCGCTGGCGTCCCAATTGGAAGTAAAATGCGAGCCCAGCAGCGTGAGCGAGGTGCGCTCCGACAGCTGGCCGGTGTATTTCGCCAAGCCGTTGAAACGCTTGAAATGCTGCGGCGCGTCGAAGTAGGCGTTGGTGAAGTTGTACTCGGCGGCCACGTAGGCGCTTTCCGGACGCTTGCTGAGTAGGTGGCGGCCAGCACCCAGCAGGTCCAGCAGCACCAACGCCCGGTACGTGTCAAACTGGCCCACCTCCAGCTTTGCCTGGCTGCGCTCCAGCCGGGTTTTGGTGGTGAATTCGCCCGCGCCGGCCGTGGCAAAATCGCCGAAGCGCGCCGTGTAGGGTCCTTTGTATACTTTCAATTGCTCCACCGTTTCGGGTATCACGAAGTGAAAATCGGCGTAGCCCTGGCCGTGGGCGTGGCTCACCATGTTCACGGGCAGCCCATCGATACTCACGGCGAAATCGGTGCCGTGGTCACAGTCGAAGCCGCGCAGGAAAATCTGCTCGGCCTTGCCGCCCCCCGCATGCTGCGCAATGAACAGGCCCGGCACCAGCCGCAACAGGTCTTGGGCCGAGTTGATGGGCCGCAGTGCTTGGTCGATGTGCGAGATGGCAGCCAGGCTCTGGTTGGGGTCGCGGGGCTGGCTCACGGTCACTTCCGCAAGGTTGAGCGTGGTGGCAGCCACGCGCAGGCTCAGGCGCTGAGTTTCGCCGGCGGCCAGCGTCACGGGCACAGATTGAGCACGGTAGCCCAGGGCGCCCACGCGCAGTGTGTAGCTACCAGTGGGCAGTCCGCCCAATCGGAAGTTGCCCAGCGCATCGGTAGCTGTGCCACCGGGTTGGCCCTGCAGGCCCACGCTCACGCCCGCCAGCGGCTGTCCGGAGGCAGAATCGGCCACCGTGCCGCGCAACGTGGCGGTGTTTTGGGCATGGGCCGACGGGGCAGCCAGCCCAATCAGCAGCGCGCACGCACCGCGCCGGGCCCACTTGCGGTGGGCTCTTTTCAGTAAAAAAGTAACGTTCATAACGCCGGGAATGCGACGCCGGCGGGGCACTTTTGGGCCCCTGCACAGCTTCAATGCGAGAATAAGGTGAAGTGGCGCGCTTGCCCGTGGGGCAGCACACCGCGGCGGTGCTGAGCCGGGCCTGGCCCGGTCGCAACGCTCCTCATCAACTTATGCCCGGCGGGGCGGTGGCGAATGGCACCCCCCGAAGCCAGCCGCTTCGGCAACTGGGCCAGCGGGCACATTCTCAGCAGCAACCGGCGCTGCACATGGCCGCACGCAGCTCACCTGGCCGGCTAGCTCGCAGTGCACGTCCAGCGCCTTGAGTTGGGCCAGGTAATGCAGGCCCGTGCCGGTGGGCAGTTTCACGTTTGCCACGTGCTGCGCGCCGTTGCACTGCTCAAAGCAGTCGAGGCGCAGGTAGTTCTGCTGCTGGCAGTGCCGGCTGTGCACGTACGGCCGGGCGGCGGAAAACGCCGGGGCTTCAGGTCGGCGCACCGCCAGGCCGGCGCCCACCACCAGTAGGTAGTTGGCCAGCAACAGCAAAGCGAGCAACGAGCGCAGCATCGACGACGGCGAAAAAAATGAATAGGGCAAACCCGGGACGCAGGCCCGGAAATCAGGAAAAAAACACGCGCTCCACGGTCCAGTAGGCCGCCACCAGGCCGATAACTACCGATACCGGCACCACCACCCGCTGCTTGTACCAGCTTTTATCGGCCGCCCAGCGCCCCACCAGCGCCCAGCAGAGCAGAATCACGGCCACCTGCCCGGCCTCCACGCCCACGTTGAAGGAAATGAGCGAGCCGAAATAGTCCTTTGGCGGCAGCCCCAGCCCGGTGAGGGCGCTGGCGAAGCCCATGCCGTGCACCAGCCCAAAGCCAAACACCACCGCCACGCGCCACGGGTTGAGCCGGTCGGTGATGATGTTTTCGATGGCCACAAATAGAATGGACAGCGCGATAATGGGCTCGATGATGGCCGGCAGCGGCTGAATGAGCCCGTACATGGCCAATCCCAGCGTGATGGAGTGCGCCACCGTAAACGCCGTGGCTTGCAGCAGCACCGGTTTGAGCCGCGGCTCCAAGATGTAGAGACTAATGATGAAGAGAATGTGGTCGAACCCCAGCGGAATGATGTGCGTGAAGCCCAGTTGCAAGTAGGTCCACAGTATCTCGGTGCGCGACAGTTTCGAGAGGTCCGTGTTCAGGACGTGCGCGGCCGCGGGCAGCGCCAGCCATAGGAGCGCAGGCAGCACCAGCGCGGCGCGGCGCGCCCGCTTACTGCCCGCAAACGCTCCTGCATTAAGCTTCATATCAGCGGACGGCCAACAGTCTTTTGCCCTCGGCTTCCACGTCGGGGTTGAGGTAGGGGGCAGTTTTCAGGGAGTTTTCAATCAGCGCCTGGCCTTCCGCCGTTTTGCCCAGCTTGCTGAGGATGAGGCCGGCGCGGGCCAGCAGCACCGGGTTTTTGGAGCCGGTGCGGCGGGCCACCTGCATGTATTTCTGGGCCTCGGCGTATTGGCCGCGCTTGTAGAGCACCCAGGCCATGGTTTCGTTCACGTCAATGTTGTCGGGGCGACGGCCGTACTCAATTTTGGCGTGCTCCAGCGCCTTGTCCAGTTCGTTGGTTTTGAGGTAGGCGTAGGCCAGCTCGCGGTCGGCGTAGTGGCCCATCTGCTCGTTGTCATCGGCCTCCTGGGCGGCGCTGGCCAGCATCGCAATCGACTCTTTGGCCATTTTTTGGGCTTCGCTGGGCTGGCCGTTCAGGCGGTACAGGTCGGTCAGCTCATCGGCAAAAGCGTAGTCTTTCACCAGGCCGCGGGCCTGCTGGTAATACCTGATGGCGGTGGCGTAGTCGCGCCGCGCCGCGGCCATGCGCCCCATGCCGGCCAGGGCGTAGGCATAGCCGGGGCGGGCCGCCAGCGCCATGAGGTAGTAGCCGCGGGCCCGGGCCGTGTCGCCGCTTATCTCGTGGAGGTGGCCCAGGGCCACGCGGGTCCACTCGGTTTGCTCCAGGCCAATGTAGCCGGCTTTCACGGCCATGTCCATGGCCTGAATGGCGCCCGGCACGTCGCCATAAATCTCGCGCAGGTAGCTCACGCGGGCATACGCCGGCAGGTCAGGCCGCAGCTCGTTCATTTTGTCGGCCATCTTAATGGCTTCCTCGTAGTGGCCCATTTCCACGTTGGCGTCCGTCAGCAGGCCGTACACGAAGCCGCTGTTGGGGTTGAGCTGCCGGGCTTGTTCGGCAATGCCCAGGCCCTGGGCAAAATGGTGCTGCGTGAGGCTGAGCGAGGCCTTGCAGCACAGCGCCTCGAAGTTCTCGGGCCCGGCCTGGAGCACTTCTTCCAGCAGCTCCATGGCCGCGCCGTCGTAGTAGGGGTGGTCGCCGGTCACGCGGGCTTCCTGCATGTAGGCCTGGGCCAGGAGCAGGCGGCTTTTGTGGTCGGCGGGGTTTTGGCGCAGCTTGGCTAACAGGCCCTCGATGGCGGCTTTGGTGTTCAGCCACTCGCCACCAGCGGCCAGGTCGCCGTGGCGCTCCTTGAGCTCGGGCGTGCGCACGGCGGGTTTCTTAAAAACGAAGATGGCAAGGGCCAGGAGCCCAAATACCAGCAGCAAACTTGGGTATAGATACTTTTTCACAAGCGCAGAAAGTCAATTGGCAACAAGGTAAGGCCCGGCAAGCCGTCACCGAAAAAGAGCCGCCGCCAGCCCATCACGGGACCTAACGGCGGCTCTTCATTCAGCGGTCAGAGAAATCTGACTCCGATTATTGGCGCTCGATGCGCACCGACTGCACTACCGTGCTGCCGTTGTACAGAGTGGCAATGTACTGGCCGGGGGCCACGTCGCGGCCCGGCGTCCAGGTCAGTTCGTTCACGCCTTGGGCAAACGCTTTGTCCTTGGCTACGGTGGCCACGCGGCGGCCGGCAGCGTCGCTAATCACGAGGCTCAAGGTGCCGCGGGTGGGCAGTTCGAAGTGCAGGGTGGTGCGGTCCACGAAGGGGTTCGGGAAAGCCTGGGCCACGGTCAGGTTGGGCGAGAGGCCGAGGCCGGCCGAGCGCTGGGCCAGGGCCACGCGCTGGGCATTGGTGCCGCTCCACGGCGTCTGCACATAGGGGAAGGAAGCGCGGAACGTGGTGTCGTTGGCGCTGACGCCGGCGTTGAAGCCAAGCACGCGGCCCAACTGGGCGGTCACGGGGTTCGTCGACGAAGGCGTGTAGTCGTCGTACCACAGGCCAATGGCGGCCAATACCACGCCACCAACGGCTTTCAACTCAATGCGGGTCACGTCATCCTCCAGACGGCGGCCATTGGGGAAGCCGTCCATATTCGGAATGGCTTGCAGCGCATTACTGGCATTGTACCGGCTATCGGTGAGCCCGAGTACAGCGGCAGCCAACAAGCCGTCGGAGCTAAAATCAGCCGAGTTACGAGCAGTAGGCTGCACGGCCATGTTCAAGCGCAACATGTCGCCGCCGGGGTTGCTGGCCGAGGCCCCCACCAGCAGGAAGTTGTTGATGAAAGGCTTACCAGCAGCCAGCGGGTTGCCGGCTTTGCCAGTTGCCAACTGGTAGGGAATAGCGTTCGGCACACCGGTGTGGAAGATGGGCAGGATATCAACCGAGCGGGGCTTGCCCGGGCGCAGCAGGTACTCGCCGTAGCCGCCGCTGGCCAATGGGGCCAGGGCCGTGCCGGCCACCAGAGGCGTGCCGGCCAGGGCGCTCACGCCAGCCGCGCCGTTGCGGAAGTCGAAACCAGCGAAAGACGAGCCGCCCAGCAGGGCCTGGCCAGCCAGCGACTTCGATTGAATGCGCAGCGGACCCAGGCCGGGCACGGCTTCGCCGTAGTAGGTCTGGCCAGCAGGCTTGGGCGCCGTGGGGGCCACGGGCACGTTGTCGGCCATGTACAGGCCCAACTCGGGGTTCGAGAGGTAATCGTCGGTGGCGGCCACCTCGGCGTAGGGCGAGCCCGCGTTCCAGGCATCTTTGGCCCCAATGGGGTTAATGACTTCGTTCAGCAGCGGCATGCCGATGCGCGACACCTGCACGTAATTGCCCGAAGTAGTGGGCGCGGCCCCCGTAGCCGACAGCACGCGAGTAGAAGGACGACTGGCCGAGGCCCACACGCCAATGATGTAGTTAGAATCGAGAATGTTGGTGGTGCCGGTCAGAGCCGGGGCGCTGGCCTTCTTCAGCAACGACACCGGAATCTGCATGGCGATGGCGTGGGTGTTTTTGCGGGCCAGGCCGTCGCGGGCCGAGCCGGGAGCACGGATGCCGCCCAGGTCGAAAATGCCGCCCAAGTCGGCGAAGAACGGGTCATCGGTGGGACCGCAGAATATTTTGGTACCATCGGCGAGCGTCTGGATGGCGTTAGTCATCAGCGTGGCGTAGGTGGTGTTCAAACCGGCCGCGCTGGTAATGGAACGCGGCCCTACATTGGGCGGCGGCACAATGCCATTGCTTACGATGGTGCTGAATGCCCCACCACCCGTGCTTTTTTCGCAGATGTAGGTGGTTTTCAGGTTCTGCTGCCCCAACCGGATGTTAAAGAAGGTGGTCGGGTCCTGGTTGGTGCGGGTGAAGGTGAAACGGTACGTAATGTCGTCGCCGGCATTGCCGGCCGTGCCGTTCTTGATGTGGATTTCGTAGCGCACGTTCTCGCCAAACGTGTTGTAGTTGGGACCGCCCTGGGGCAGTTCCAGCGGAATATAGTTGGCGATGATGGTAACAGCGGCGTTCGCGTCGTTGCCCGGAAATTCGGGGCTGCGGAAGGCGTAGAGGTCGGTGTTATCGGCCAGCGGGTCGTCGGCGATGAGCGGGGCTTCGCGGTGGCTCGAGGCCTCCAGCGTGTTGTGTTGGCCACTCCAGGCCAACATCCCTCCCACCGAAGTTGCGAGCAGAGCAACGTGGAACAGGGGACGAGTAAGCAGGTTTTTCATGTAAAAAGCGTGAAAGGAAAAGGTGAAAAAATAGGCAATGCGGAGCCTGAACACCTGCCACCGTATCGGCCGGATATTTCGGATTCCCAAATGTTTACAGCATTTGTCCTTTCCTTACGAGCCCTACAATCGTTTTGGTTTGAAATAATATCAAAATCTTCGAATAAAATTCAGGCATTGTAAATAGCCGGCCGCTCCCGGTTGCATCATTTCCAGCCCGGGCCTGTTTAGGGGCTACTTTTGTATTGGCGCCAGCCGGCGTTATTTTTTTATTTCCTCCGGGCCCGCGCCACCGCGGGCCCCTCCTTTATATGGCTACAGTCGCTATCAACCTTGCCACCGGCAGCCTCCAGCAAGAAGAAATCATCGTGGGCATCGACCTGGGCACCACCAACAGCCTGGTGGCCTACGTGCACCCCGAAAACCGTCAGCCCGTGGCCATCAACGACCTCGGCCGCGGCAGCATCGTGCCCTCGGTGGTGCACTTCCCCACTGACGGCGCCGAGCCCGTGGTGGGCACCGAAGCCCGCGAGTTTCTGCTCACCGACCCGCAGCGCACCATTTACTCGGTGAAGCGCCTGCTGGGCAAAAGCTACCGCGACCTCGGCGAGCACGCCCAGCAGCTGGGCTACAAGGTCATCGACGACAATTCCGAAGGCCTGGTGAAAATCCGCGTCGACGACCGGTTCTTCTCCCCCATCGAGCTATCGGCCGACATTCTCCGCGAGCTGCGCGCCCGCGCCGAGCACGCCCTCAAAACGCCCGTGAATCGCGCCGTCATCACCGTGCCGGCCTATTTCAACGACTCCCAGCGCCAGGCCACCCGCGACGCCGGCCGCCTCGCCGGCCTCGAAGTGCTGCGCATCGTGAACGAGCCCACGGCCGCCGCGCTGGCCTACGGCATCGGCCTCGACCCCGACGAGGAGAAAACCGTGGCCGTGTACGACCTCGGCGGCGGCACGTTCGACATTAGCATCCTGCGCATTCAGCAGGGCATTTTTGAGGTGCTGAGCACCAACGGCGACACCTACCTGGGCGGCGACGACCTTGACCGCGCCGTGGTCGAGCACTGGACCAACACCTTCGGCCTGCCCGCGTCTTTCCACTCCGACCCGCACCTGCAGCAGCAGCTGCGCCTGGCGGCCGAAATGGCCAAGAAGCACCTCAGCCAGCACGACGACTTCACGACCCACCTCACCGACGAAGCCGGCCGGAACATCCCCGTCACGCTCACCCGCGCGCAGTTCAACGACCTCATCCGCCCGCTCGTGGACCGCACCATTGCGGCCTGCCGCCAGGCCCTGGCCGATGCGAAGCTCGAAACCAAGCTCGACGCCGTGCTGCTGGTGGGCGGCTCCACGCGCGTGCCGCTGGTGTACGAGGCCGTGTCGGAGTTCTTCGGCCAGCCGGCCAACAACTCACTCAATCCCGACGAAGTGGTGGCCCTCGGCGCCGCCATTCAAGCCGATATTCTGGCCGGCAACCGCCGCGACGTGCTGCTGCTCGACGTGACGCCGCTCACGCTGGGCATCGAGACGCTGGGCGGGCTGCTCGACCCCATCATTCCGCGCAACTCCAAAATCCCGACCAAGGCCGGCCGCCAGTACACCACCAGCGTCGACGGCCAGGTCAACCTGAAAATTGCCGTGTATCAGGGCGAGCGCGACCTCGTGAGCCAGAACCGCAAGCTGGGCGAGTTTGTGCTGACGGGCATTCCGGCCATGCCGGCGGGCCTGCCTAAGGTCGACGTGAATTTCCTGCTCAACGCCGACGGCATCCTGAAAGTAGAAGCCATCGAGCTGCGCTCCAACACCCGCCAGCAGGTCGAAATCAAGCCCCAGTACGGGCTTACCGACGAACAGGTAGAGCAAATGCTGATGGACTCGCTGGTGAACGCCAAGGAGGACGTGGCCACCCGCCTGCTCATTGAAGCGCGTACCGCCGCCGAGCAGTTGCTGTACCAGGTCGACAACTTCACCCGCAAAAACCGCCAGCATCTCACCGACGAAGAGCTGACGGCCACCGCGGCGCAGGTCGCCACCGTGCGCACGGCCCTGGCCGGCACCGAGCGCGACCCCATCCTCAAGGCCATGGACGAGCTCGACGAGCTGACCCGGCCCTATGCCGAGCGGGTGATGAACATTTCCATTCAGCAGGCCATGGCGGGCAAGAAAATCGGCTAGCCCCGACACCTCGTTGCGCCCGGGTGGTGCACTATTTTTTCCGCATGGATTCTTCGCGTTTTCGCTCGCTGTTGCTGGGCCTGTTCTATGTTTCGCTGGCCAGCCTGCCGCTCTCGGTCGACTGGTTTTCGGAGCGTTGGCGCTTTGGGCTGATGGTGGCTTCAGAGCCGCTAATGGCCCTCACGGTGGGCGTGCTGGGGCTGGGGCTGCTGGCGGGCTGGGTGCCCTGGCCGCGCACCGCGCGCCGGCTCGATAAGCTTATCGGGCTGCATTTTGGCGCGCTGTTTTTGTCTACCGTGTTTTCCAGCGCGCCGCTGGTGTCGGCCAAGTACTTCGCGGCCGTGCTGCTCTACGCCCTGTTCGGCTACGGCGTGCAGCGCGTGCTACGTCTCGAGCGCGCCGAGTGGTTTCGGGCGCTGGGGGCACTGGCGTTGGGCACCGGCATCTTAGTGGCATATGCATTGGCGCGTCACGCAGTGGTGGGCATTTCCTACACCATTTCGTACATGATTGCCCAGCCCTTCCTCGAGCACGGCCACACCAACCTCACGGTGCTGCTCGAGCCCTTGGTGCTGCTGCTCAACATGGCGCTGCTGTTCCACCCGCGGGCCCAAAGCCAACGCGGCCGCTTCGCGGTCACAGCTGCGCTCACGGGCGTGCTCATGGTGGTGGCGTTTTCCTACTCGCGGGCGTCTTACATCTCGCTGCTGGCGCAGGCGTTGCTGCTGCTGGCATTTTCGGGGCGTGAGGCGGGCGTTCGGCTGCTGCTGCCGTGGGCCGTGGCCACCGGCTTCATCCTCGGGGCCTGGCAGGTCATCCACATGGTTCACCCCCACCCCTTCACCCGCACCAAAACCGACTTGCTGCACGAGCTGGGTTCGGTGAGCGACTTCTCTTCAACCAACGAGTCGAATGCCGAGCGCATGAGCCGCTGGGTTTACAGCCTCTCGCTCTTTCAGCAAGAGCCCGTGGTGGGCGTGGGCCCGGGCACGTTCCCCGACCGCTACCTCGACTTCGTGCGCCACGACCCCGAGCATCCCAACTACACCCCCACCCTGCGCCGCATGAACGCGCACAACCTCTACCTCGACTGGCTGGCTGAGTCGGGCGCGCTGGGCTTTCTCACCGGCGTGCTGCTGCTGGGCTACCTCGTGCTACGGCAGCTAAAGTGGGTGTTTCGCTGGCGGCAGACACCGGCTCAGGTGGGCTTCACGGTGTACCTGGTGTTTTTCCTGTTGCACTCCTTCACGCAGGATTTCTGGCAGGAGCCCCGCGTGATAGTGCTGTTCTGGCTGGCGGTGGGCCTGCAGCGCTACTACGGCCGCGCGGCCATGCCGCCCGGAGCCAAGCCTGCTGCTCCCACGCTGTTGCCTGCTCCCGACCCAGCCGCTTGACTACCGCTTTCAGCACAACCAAGCACAAAAAATGTTTTGTGCCGTTAGTGTAGTTCTAAGCCGCCCATCTTGGAACCCACGCTAATCAGGCTTATTTAGCGTTTCCGAGGTGTCATTAATGGCTTGGCCGGCTTTGACGGTATGCTGGGCCGCAGACCAAACCCCAGCACTGCCCGCGATGCAGTGTCCCGAAACGTTACTTCCAATAGCACCGGCGGTGGTTTAATAGCGGAGTCAGCAGCGAAGGAAAATGCGTAAAAAAGTCGCGAGGCCCCGCCATCGCCTAGCCGCACGCCCAGCTTATATAGCTCAATAGCCTGCCGGTGTTTATGCCCGCTGCGCCACAGCGGCCGGGCCGATGCCTCAAACCGGGCCAGGCTGATGGTATGCTGCACTTCCGGCGCCAGCCGCCGGTAGGCCGCCGAATAGTCAGCCCGCAGCACGGCCCGCAAAAATTGGTGAGCCGCCTGGGCTTGGCTCTGATGCGGCGCTGCAGCGGGCTTCGGGGTTTCATGGGCGCCTGCCCACCCGCAGGCCGCCGCCAGCAGCCCCGCCATCAACAGCGCTTTTTTGTGTGCTTGCATGGCCTAAAGTACGGCCATTTCGGCGCAGACGCGCCGTAGCGAGTCCGTTGGTCGCCTACTCCTCGGTAGCGGGTACCAGCACGAATACGTCCTCGCCGGGCCGCTTCATGAGGTATTTCTCCC
This sequence comes from Hymenobacter armeniacus, assembly GCF_014699055.1. Classification (GTDB taxonomy): domain Bacteria; phylum Bacteroidota; class Bacteroidia; order Cytophagales; family Hymenobacteraceae; genus Hymenobacter; species Hymenobacter armeniacus. Next base: position 665,899 of record NZ_JACXAC010000004.1, on the reverse strand, counting down.
GCGCAAATTTCTCCAGCAGCGCCGGCGAGCTCATCAATTCGGCCCGCTCCTTCTTCACCACCTCAATGTTGTCGAGGTAGTACTGCTTCTCGTTGCGCAGCTCCTGCCACTTGCGGTAGATGTCGAACTGCTTGCCCAGGTCGTTGGCGTCAAACACCAACATCCACACCAGAAAGCCCATCCCAGTGAGGAAATAAAAGCTGCGGAACACGCGCAGCATCGGACCGATAAACGAGGGTAGTTGCATCAGGGTAAAGATAACAGAACGGCCGGCTTCGCTCACGCAAAACCGGCCGTTCTGTTGTTACCCGAGAGGATTCCCTACATTTTCTTGCCGGGGAAGTAAGCCACTTCGCCCAGTTCCTCCTCAATGCGGAGCAGCTGGTTGTACTTAGCCATCCGGTCGGAGCGCGAGGCCGAACCGGTCTTAATCTGGCCGGTGTTCAGGGCCACGGCCAGGTCGGCAATGGTGTTGTCCTCCGTCTCGCCCGAGCGGTGGCTCATGATGCTCTTGTAGCCGTTGCGGCGACCCAGGTTAATGGCGTCAATCGTCTCGGTGAGCGTGCCAATCTGATTTACCTTAATGAGAATGGCGTTGGCGATGCCTTCGTCGATGCCGCGCTGCAGGCGGTTCACGTTGGTCACAAACAAGTCGTCGCCCACCAGCTGAGTTTGCTTGCCCACGCGCTCCGTGAGGGCCTTCCAGCCGGTCCAGTCGTCCTCGTCCATGCCGTCCTCCAGGCTGATGATGGGGTATTTCTTCATCCAGTCGGTCCAGTAGTCCACCATTTGCGACGAAGTCAGCTTGTCGCCGGTGCTCTTCTTGAAGTGGTACACGCCGTCCTCGTAAAACTCCGACACGGCCGCGTCCATGGCAATGAACACGTCTTCGCCGGGGCGGTAGCCAGCCGTTTCGATGGCCTGCAACACAATCTTGATGGCGTCCTCGTTCGACTTGATATTGGGCGCAAAGCCGCCTTCGTCGCCCACGTTCGTGCTGAAGCCTTGCTTCTTGAGCACGTTCTTCAGGTGGTGGAAAATCTCGGTGCCCCAACGCAGGGCTTCCGAGAACGACGACGCCCCCGTGGGCATAATCATGAACTCCTGAAAGTCGATGGAGTTGTCGGCGTGCGAGCCGCCGTTCAGGATGTTCATCATCGGCACGGGCAGCGTCGAAGCCCCTACCCCGCCCACGTAGCGATACAGCGGCATGCCGGCGTCTTGCGCGGCCGCGCGGGCCGCGGCCAGGCTCACGCCCAGAATGGCGTTGGCGCCCAGGTTGGCTTTGTTGGGCGTGCCGTCCATCTCCAACATAATCTTGTCGAGCAGGGCTTGCTCGTATACCGAGAAACCCACCAGTTCCTCGGCAATGCGGGAATTGACGTTGTCAACGGCTTTGAGTACGCCTTTGCCCATGTACATCGACTTGTCATCGTCGCGCAGCTCCACGGCTTCGTGTTTGCCGGTGCTGGCGCCCGAAGGCACGGCGGCGCGGCCCACCACGCCCGAGTCGAGCGTGACGTCCACTTCTACCGTCGGATTACCGCGGGAATCAAAAATTTGGCGGGCATGAATTTGCGAAATGAAGCTCATAGCAGGGCGTTTGGTAAACAGTTAAAGTTGCTGCAAACGTACGCGAATCGGCTGGGATATGCACCTTTGGCCAAGTAAAACCGCCGCCCGCTACGCGTTTAGGAGAGCTACGCGGTACAGAAAAAGGGTGCTTCCTTAAAACAAAAAAGGGACGCCCTTCGCGGAGCGTCCCTTTCTTCTTTTCAGCAACTGCTACGAATTAAGCACCAGCCTCGTCAGCCTTAGCCTCTTCGCGGCTCTCGCCATCTTTCACGGTTTCGGTGGCCGTATCAGCCGGAGCCGACTGCTCAACTACAGCATTCGGAGCAACAGCTTCGCCTTTCACTTCGGTAGCCGAAGTAGCGGCATCGCCAGCAGCTTTCTTGCCACCACGACGCGAACGACGGGTAGTGCCAGCAGCTTTATCAGCAGCCGCCTGCTTCGACTCAATCAGGGTTTCGTTGAAGTCCACCAGTTCAATCACGCACATGTCGGCGTTGTCGCCCAGACGGGTATCGCTCAGCTTCAGGATGCGGGTATAGCCACCGGGACGGTTCGCAATTTTGCTCGAAATGTTGCCAAACAGCTCCTTAATCGACTCTTTGTCCTGCAAGGCAGCAAACACCATTCGACGCGAGTGCGTCGTGTCTTCTTTCGACTTGGTCAGCATCGGCTCCACGTACTTGCGCAGGGCTTTGGCTTTGGCCACCGTCGTCGTCAGACGCTTGTGCAGGATGAGCGACGAAGCCATGTTCGACAGCATCGCGTGGCGGTGGGCGGTAGTACGGCCCAGTTGGTTAACTTTTCTTCCGTGTCGCATCGGACGTTTGAAAATGTGTGCACTTGCGGGCGGCGACCACGGCGGGCCTTCGAGGCCTCATTAGAACCGCTGCCCCTTGGGCGCACTGATTAAAAAAAAATGAGTAAAAAAGAATGGCTGAACCTTTGTTGGCCGACTGCAACGCAGTCAACTCTTCAACGGTTCAGCCATCACTGCTATTCTTCGTCGAGACGATACTTGCTCAAATCCATGCCGAACTCCAGGCCGCGCTCTTCCACGAGGTTTTCGAGTTCGGTGAGGCTCTTCTTGCCGAAGTTGCGGAACTTCATCATGTCGGCAATCTCCAACTGCACCAGTTCGCCCATCGTCTTGATGTCGGCGGCCTTGAGGCAGTTCTTGGCGCGTACGCTGAGCTCCATGTCCTCCAACGGAGTCTTGAGCATCTTGCGCATCTGCATGGTTTCCTCATCAATCGGCTCGTCTTCGGTTACGCGCGGCCCCTCAAGGGTCATCGTGTTGTCCGAGAACAGCATGAAGTGCTGGATGAGGATGTTGGCAGCGCCTTTCAGCGCCTCCTCCGGATGAATCGAACCGTCGGTCTGAATCTCAATGATGAGCTTCTCGTAGTCGGTCTTCTGCTCCACGCGGGTGTTCTCGATGCTATACTTCACGTTCTTGATGGGCGTGTAGATGGCATCAATGGCAATCTGACCGAAAACCTGGTCGGCCGGCTTGTTCTCGTCGGCGGGCACGTAGCCGCGGCCACGGGCAATCGTCAGCTCCAGCTCCAGCTCAACGCTGGGGTCCAGGTGCGCAATCACGTGGTCGGGGTTCAGCACCTCGAAGCCGCTGGCGAACTTGGCAATGTCGGCACCCGAGAAGGTATCCTGGCCTTTCACGCGCACCGTAATTTTATCCGAGATGGCATCGCTCACTTTCTTGAAGCGGACCATCTTCAGGTTCAGGATGATTTCGGACATGTCCTCAATCACCCCTTCGATGGTCGAAAACTCGTGCAGCACGCTGCTGGTGCGCACCGACGTGATAGCGAAACCCTCCAGCGACGACAGCAGAATGCGACGCAGCGCATTGCCGATGGTGACGCCGTAGCCCTTCTCGAGCGGCTTAAATTCAAACGTCCCGGTGAAGTCGTCGGATTTCTCCATCACCACTTTCTCCGGCATCTGAAAAGCTAAGATTGACATATGTGGGGCGTTAAAAAAGTTGTAGCGCACGCGGTAGCTTGCGCCAATTAAATAAAATCTTGCATGCTGACAGCTTAAACGCAGTAAGCGCAAGCTCAACGCATGCGCTATATAGCCGAGTAAGCACAAGTGCGGCCCGGCAAATTGCCGGGCCGCTACCAGTAGCGCTAATTACTTCGAATACAACTCGACGATGAGCTGTTCCGTGATTTTCTCCGGAATTAGTTCACGGCTGGGGGCGGTGGTGAATTTGCCAGCCAGCTCCTTGCCGTCCCACTCCAACCAGGAGAACTGGCGCGAGTTGCGAACCGACAGGCTCGTGGTGATGGCTTCGAGCGACTTCGACTTCTCACGCACGGCCACAATGTCGCCGGGACGCAGGTGGTACGAAGGAATGTTCACCACTTCACCGTTTACGGTGATGTGCTTGTGGCCCACGAGCTGACGAGCCGCGCGACGCGTCGAGGCGATGCCCAAACGGTACACGGTGTTGTCGAGACGGGCTTCCAGCAGGGCGAGCAGGTTGTCGCCGGTGATGCCGGGCATGGTGGCAGCCTTGTGGAACAGGTTTTCGAATTGCTTCTCCAACATGCCGTACATGTACTTCACCTTCTGCTTCTCCATCAGCTGCACGGCGTATTCCGACTGCTTCTTGCGGCGGCCGCGGCCGTGCTGGCCCGGAGGATAAGCTTTCTTATTGAGCGCTTTGTCGGGGCCGAAAATCGGCTCGTTGAAGCGACGGGCAATTTTTGAGGTAGGGCCGGTATAACGTGCCATCTTATTATCCTAACTGAAGTGAAAAACTAAACGCGACGACGCTTGGGGGGGCGGCAGCCGTTGTGGGGCAGCGGCGTTACGTCGCGGATGGTGGTCACCTCAATGCCCACGTTGCCGAGGGCGCGGATGGCCGACTCACGGCCCGAACCCGGGCCTTTCACGAATACTTCGGCTTTGCGCATGCCCAGGTCGTGGGCCACTTTGCCGCAGTCGCTCATCGCCATTTGAGCGGCGTAGGGCGTATTTTTCTTCGAACCACGGAAGCCCATCTTGCCGGCCGAAGCCCACGAAATAACTTGACCGTTGTTGTTGGTGATGGAGATGATGATGTTGTTGAACGAGGCACGGATGTGTACCTGGCCCACCTGCTCCACCACGACAACGCGCTTCTTGGCTTTGTCTTTTCTTTTTTGTGCCATTTGGTTATCGCAAAAAATGCGGGAGGTGTTGGCGCTGGCTGCGCGAGTACACTACTCGCCAAAGCCAGCGCCGATTCCCGTGTGAGATTATTTCGTTGCCTTCTTCTTGCCGGCCACCGTTTTGCGCTTGCCCTTGCGGGTACGCGAGTTGTTCTTGGTGCGCTGACCACGAACCGGCAACCCTTTGCGGTGACGCAAGCCGCGGTAGCAACCAATGTCCATCAAACGCTTGATGTTCGTGGTCACTTCCGAGCGCAGCACGCCTTCGGTCTTGTGCTCAGCGGCGATGATGGCGCGGATGGCACCCGACTCCTCGTCGGTCCAGTCCTTCACCTTCTTGTTCACATCAACACCAGCCTGCGTGAGGATTTTGCTGGAGTTGCTCCGGCCAATGCCGAAAATGTAAGTCAGGGCGATTTCGCCGCGCTTGTTGTCCGGGATATCAACCCCTGCGATACGAGCCATTGTGTGTGGTTATGTGTTTGCGGACAGAACCCCGGCAGCGGCTTGGAAGGCGGTAAGTAACCTTACCAGTACCCAAGGCTCCGGGATTCTAAAATGGGATTAGCCCTGACGCTGTTTGAAGCGGGGGTTTTTCTTGTTGATGACGTAGAGCTTGCCATTACGGCGGACCAGTTTGCAGTCCACGCTACGCTTTTTCACCGAGGTTTTTACTTTCATGACCTGTGAAGAGAAACGAGTTTATTTATAACGATACTTGATTCGGCCCTTCGACAAGTCGTAGGGAGACATTTCCAGTTTCACCTTGTCGCCGGGCAGAATCTTGATGTAGTGCATCCGCATCTTGCCCGAAATGTGGGCAATCAGCTGGTGGCCGTTCTCCAGCTCCACGCGGAACATGGCGTTGGAGAGGGCTTCGAGGATGGTACCGTCCTGCTCAATCGAGGCTTGTTTTGCCATAAGGGCTACTGCAATGCTTTTTCTATGAATTCAAAGGAGGTCAGAATTTCTGCCTTCTCTTTTCTAACAACAACGGTGTGCTCAAAGTGCGCCGAGGGTTTTCGGTCCTTGGTGCGAATCGTCCAGCCATCCGCCTCCTGCACCACATCCTTCTTGCCTAAGTTTACCATTGGCTCGATGGCCAATACTAACCCCGTCTGCAAGAGCGGCCCAGAACCCCGCTTGCCGTAATTCGGCACTTCGGGTTTTTCGTGCAGCTTAGCTCCAACTCCGTGGCCCACCAATTCGCGCACCACCCCGTAGCCCATCGGAGCTACGTGATTCTGGATAGCGTAGCTGATGTCGCCCACGCGGTTGCCGCTCACTGCTTGTTCGATGCCTTTGTAAAGGGCTGCCTTGGTTTCCCGCAGCAAAGCCAGTACTTCCGGCGCCACCTCCCCGATTGGGTAAGTGTAAGCACTATCTGAATGAAAGCCATTCAGGAAAACCCCGCAGTCTACCGTCAGAATATCGCCGCTCTTCAGCGGCTCGTCGGTAGCAAACCCGTGCACCACCACCGAGTTTGGCGATAGACACAAGCTGAAGGGAAACTGATTATACCCTTTAAAGGACGGCACCCCACCATGGTCCCGGATGAACTCCTCCGCGCGCTTATCAAGCTGCCGCGTCGTGACTCCTTCCTTCACCATTCCCGCGACTTCGCCGTGGGCCCTGGCCAGCAACTGGGCGCTGGCTCGGATGAGGTCAATCTCTTCTTCGGTTTTATATTGAATGCTGCCGCTCATGGCTGCTTACGACGCTATTGAAATCGGCTGGGCCGTGCGACCGCGCAGCTTGCCAGACTTCATCATGCCATCGTAGTGCTGCATGAGCAGGTAGCTCTGTACTTGGTTCACCGTGTCAAGCACCACACCCACCATGATGATGAGCGACGTGCCGCCATAGAAAGCCGAGAACGGGCGAGTCACCCCAAGGAGCAAAGCAATGGCCGGGAAGATGGCGATGAGTGCAAGAGCAACGGCACCGGGCAGTGTCACACGGGTCAGGATTTCATCAATGAACTCCGAGGTATCGCGGCCAGGCTTGACGCCGGGTACGAAACCACCGCTCCGCTTCAGGTCATCGGCAATCTGGTTAGGATTGACGCTGATGGCGGTGTAGAAGTAGGTAAAGATGATAATTAGTAGGCCGAAGGTCAGGTTGTACTGCCACGAAGTGTAATCCGAAAACTTCACGCCGATGTAGCTGGCGGTATCGCTCTGGTTCTGCCATACCGACGCCACGATGGCGGGAACGAACATCAACGACTGCGCGAAGATGATGGGCATTACGCCGGCAGCATTCACTTTGAGAGGAATGAACTGACGCTGCGCATCCAACTGCGTGGTGCCGCCAACTTGTTTAGCGTACTGCACAGCGATACGGCGAACAGCTTGCGTGAGCACGATAACCGCCATGACCACGAGGAACAGCACCACCATTTCCAGCAGGAAGATGAGGGACTTGTTCACGCCTTTGGCAGCGGCCTCACCGATGATGGCACCGGGGAGACGCGACACGATTCCAATCATGATAATCATGGAGATACCGTTGCCGATGCCTTTGTCCGTGATTTTCTCGCCCAACCACATGCAGAACAACGTGCCGGCCGTGATGATAATCATGGTCGAAACGGTGAAGAACGTGCCAGGATTGATGATGGCTTCGGCGTTAATCGTGGCGATGAAGCCAACCGATTGGGCCAACACAATCGGAATCGTGAGAATCCGGGTGTACTGGTTGATTTTCTTACGTCCCGACTCGCCTTCCTTCTGGAGCTTCTGGAAGTAGGGCACGGCGATGGTGAGCAGCTGCAACACAATCGACGCCGAGATGTACGGCATGATGCCCAGCGCGAAAATCGACGCGTGGCTGAATGCGCCGCCAAGCAGCGTATCCAGAATGCCAAACAAGCCTTGGGCGCCGGTCTTGAGCTGCGTGGGGTCAACGCCCGGCAGCACCACGTAAACGCCTAGGCGATAGATGGCAATGAAGAAAAGCGTATTGAGGATTCGCGTACGCAAATCCTCAATCGCAAAAATGTTCTTTATCGACTCGATAAACTTATTCATTGCCGAAGGTAGCTATTAGAGCGTTACCGCTTTGCCGCCAGCCTTCTCGATGGCCTCAACGGCCGACTTCGAGAATGCATGAGCATGAACTTCTACCGCCGTAGCGATTTCGCCACGGCCCAGAACTTTGATTTTAGCGTTTTTCGAGGCCAGACCTTTAGCCACGAAGAACGAGGCGTCCATGGTCGTAGCCGAAGCGTCCTTTTCGAGCAGCGAAGTCAACACGTCAAGGTTGATGGCTTTGTACTCGACGCGGTTCAGGCTCTTGAAGCCGAACTTAGGCACACGGCGCTGCAGGGGCATCTGGCCACCTTCGAAGCCGGATTTGCGCTTGTAGCCCGAACGCGACTTAGCGCCTTTGTGACCACGGGTCGACGTGCCACCGCGCGTGGAGCCTTCGCCCCGGCCAATCCGCTTCTCGTTTTTAGTCGAGCCGTAGGCGGGCGATAGATTGCTGAGATTAAGCATGACGAATATAGTCTTACAGTTCGGTTACTTGGAGCAGGTGCTGCACGCTCTTCACCATGCCCAGGATGGACGGGTTCGATTCGTGGGTAGCGGTGCTGTTGAGTTTGTTCAGGCCGAGGGACTGAACGGTGCGCTTCTGACGCTCGGGGCGGTCAATGGCGCTGCGCACGAGCTTTACTTGAATTTGTGCCATGTCAATTAACCGTTAAAAACGCGGGCCAAAGAAATACCACGGGCTTGGGCGATTTGCAACGGGTCGCGCATTTTGGCGAGGGCTGCAAACGTTGCTTTTACCACGTTGTGAGGGTTCGACGAGCCTTTCGACTTCGCCAGCACATCCTTGATACCGGCGCTCTCGAACACGGCGCGCATAGCACCGCCGGCGATTACACCCGTACCAGCCGCTGCGGGCTGGATGAGCACGAAACCACCGCCGTAGCGGCCTTCCATGAGGTGAGGAACGGTGTGCTTGTACATGGGCACTTTCACCACGTTCTTCTTGGCGTCGTCAATGCCTTTGGCAATGGCGTCGGTTACTTCGTTGGCTTTGCCGAGGCCGTAGCCCACGTTGCCGTTGCCGTCGCCCACTACCACGATGGCAGAGAAGCTAAAGCGGCGACCGCCTTTCACCACCTTCGCTACGCGGTTGATGGCTACTACTTTTTCTTTGAAGTCGGAGTCAGCACCCATGCGGGAGTTGTCCTTGTTCCGGTCGCGGTCGTTGCTGCGCTGACGGTCGCCCCCGCCCCGGTTGTTGTTGTCGCGTTCTTGCGCCATGATAATTTAGAAATTGAGGCCGCCTTCGCGAGCACCTTCAGCCAATGATTTTACGCGACCGTGGTAGAGGTAGCCCGAGCGGTCGAACACCACCTTCGTGATGCCTTTCTCTTGAGCTACGGCGGCAATCTGCCGGCCTACGGCAGCGGCCAGGGCCACGCCGTTACCACCTTCTGCGGTTACTTTTTTCGAGGAAGCAGCAGCCAGCGTGCGGCCGGCCGTGTCGTCGATAATCTGGGCGTAGATGCCCGTGTTGCTGCGGAACACCGACAGGCGCGGACGCTCCGAGGTGCCGGACACTTTCGTGCGGATAATGCGCTGAATCCGCTTGCGGCGAGTTGCTTTATCAAATGCCATGATGCGAATTTATTTAGAAGCCGTTTTACCAGCTTTGCGACGGATAATCTCGCCCACGAAGCGCACACCCTTGCCTTTGTAAGGCTCAACTTTGCGCAGCGAACGAATTTTGGCGGCCACCTGGCCCAGCAGCTGGTTGTCGATGCTGTTGAGGGTCACAATCGGGTTCTTACCTTTTTCGGTAACGGCCGTGGCGGTTACTTCTTTCGGCAGGGCGATGTAGACGTTGTGCGAGTAGCCGAGGGCCAGCTCCAGCGTGCTGCCCACGAGCGAGGCCTTGTAGCCTACACCCACGAGTTCGAGCTGCTTGGTGAAGCCGTTGCTCACGCCTTCCACCATGTTGTTGATGAGCGAGCGGTACAGGCCGTGCATGGCCTTGTGGCGCTTCTGCTCGGTGGGGCGGGTTACGGTGAGGGTACCGTCTTCAATGGCAACGTTGATATCGCGGTCTACTTGCGTAGAAAGCGTGCCCTTCGGGCCTTTCACCGTTACCACGTTGTCTTTCTCAACCGAAATAGCGACCCCGGTGGGGACGGAAATCGGGAGTTTACCAATACGTGACATATATGAGTTAGCTAAAGCGGTTCCGGATTAGTACACGTAGCACAGCACCTCGCCGCCCACGTTCTCGGTTTTGGCCTCTTTCTCCGTCATCACGCCCTTCGAGGTCGAGATGATGGCGACGCCCAGACCGCTGAGTACCCGCGGCAGGTTGTCGGCAGCCACGTACTGACGCAAGCCGGGCGTCGAAACGCGCTGCAGCTTGGTGATGGCGGGAGCCTTGGTGGTCGGGTTGTACTTCAGGGCGATTTTGATGGTGCCCTGAACCGACGAATCATCAAACCGGTACGACTGAATGTAGCCCTTTTGGTAGAGCACCTTCGTGATTTCCTTTTTGATGTTGCTGGCCGGGATTTCTACCACCCGGTGGTTCGCCTTGATGGCGTTGCGCACCCGGGTCAGGTAGTCGGCAATGGGGTCAGTGTTCATTGATAAGTAAATACGTCCGCTTTTTTCGGAGCGCAAAGATAAGAAAATTTCGCCGGGTGCCCAACGGGACCAACGAAATTTCGGTTAAGACTACTTGGCACGTCCGGCGACGGTCCGGCCAATGGTTTCTTTTGGCAACCTGCCAAATGGTTTTGAGGCAAGCCTCAGGTTTTGGGAGTGCAAAGGTAGCGGAAAGCGAAGCACTTATGCAAGTGCACGGCAAAAATCAATATGAACGTTCGCAATGATTCTTTCCGATACATTGGCGTCCGCCTTTAGAGAGGATGGGTGAGCTGAAAGCAAAATAGGCGCTCCAGCCGAAGCGGGAGCGCCTATTCGATTGCTTACGAAAAGCCGTACTGGACTACCAGCTCGACTTGGTCACACCGGGAATTTTCCCGGCGAGGGCCATTTCGCGGAAACGCACGCGGCTGATGCCAAACTTGCGCATGTAGCCGCGGGGGCGGCCGTCAATCATGTCGCGGTTGTGCAGGCGCACGGGCGAAGCGTTTTTGGGCAGCTTGTCGAGACCTTCGTAGTCGCCGGCAGCTTTCAGAGCCTTGCGCTTCTCAGCGTAGCGGGCCACGGTGGCAATGCGCTTGCGCTCCCGTGCTTTGATGGATTCTTTAGCCATGAGTTCGGAAGATTAAGCGTCTTTTTTAGCGTTGGCGAAAGGCATACCGAACGCTTTCAGCAGCTCGTAGCTCTGCTCGTCGTTTTCGGCGGTGGTCACGAACGTGATGTCCATGCCTGAGATGCCTTTGATTTTGTCAATCGAGATTTCGGGGAAGATGATTTGCTCCTTCACGCCGAGCGTGTAGTTGCCACGACCATCGAACCCTTTGTCGTTGATGCCTTTGAAGTCACGTACGCGGGGCAGGGCCACCGTCAGGAGACGGTCCATGAACTCGTACATGCGCTCGCCGCGCAGGGTCACCTTCGCGCCGATGGGCATGCCTTCGCGGAGCTTGAAGTTCGACACCGAACGCTTGGCGATGGTCGGAACGGCTTTCTGGCCCGTGATTTGGGTCAGCTCTTCCACGCCGTTGTCCACCAGCTTCTTATCTGCTACCGCCGCGCCAATGCCGCGGTTGATGCAGATTTTGGTAATGCGCGGTACCTGCATGATGCTCTTGAACTGGAATTTCTCCTGAAGCGCCGGTACTACGTCTTTTTTATAAATGTCTTTGAGACGGGCCATGATGGTGGGGGCTGCTTAAGCCGTTTTGGCAGAGGCACGCTTGGCTTTGGCAGGGGCAGCAGCCGGAGCTGCGGCAGCTGCGGCGCCTTTGCGCACCCGCTCACCGGTGGTGGGGTTGATAGCCTGCACGTTGCTCACGTGCATGGGCGCCTCCATCTTGGTGATGCCGCCCTGGGGCGATTTGGCGCTCGGCTTGTTGTGTTTCGTCACCAGGTTCAGACCTTCAACGGTTACGCGCTGGGTCACCCGGTTCACCGACTTGATAACGCCGGTTTTGCCACGCTCGTCACCGGCAATCACCTTCACGGTGTCGCCCGTTTTCACGTGCAGTTGTACGGGAGCTGCTTTCTTGATAGCCATAGCTTAGAGTACTTCGGGGGCTAAGGATACAATTTTCATGAACTGACGCTCACGGAGCTCACGGGCCACTGGGCCGAAGATGCGCGTGCCGCGGGGCTCGTCGTTGTTGTTGAGCAACACGGCGGCGTTGTCGTCGAAACGGATGTACGAACCGTCTTTGCGGCGTACTTCTTTCTTCGTGCGAACCACTACGGCCTTGCTTACGGTGCCTTTCTTGGCGTTGCCCGAGGGCAGTGCCGACTTGATGGCTACCACGATTTTGTCGCCAACGCTGGCGTATTTCTTGCCCGTGCCACCCAGGACACGGATGCAGAGGACTTCCTTGGCGCCGCTGTTGTCGGCCACCGTCAGGCGGGATTCTTGCTGTATCATTGCTCTGGATTACTTAGCGCGTTCAATAATTTCCACCAGGCGCCACCGCTTGGTTTTGCTCAGCGGGCGGGTGCTCATGATGCGCACCGTGTCGCCTTCGCCGCACTCGTTTTTCTCGTCGTGGGCGTGGAATTTCGTGGTTTTGGTCACGAACTTACCGTAGATGGGGTGCTTGTGTTTCTGCACCACGGCCACGGTGATGGATTTGTCCATCTTGTTGCTCGTTACCGTGCCGGTGATTTCCTTGCGCATGTTGCGCGAGTCTTCAGCTACGGCTTGGTCTTGGGTTGTTACGTCGGTTGCCATCGGAATTAAGCGGGGTTAGAGGCCTGCTCGTTGTTCCGACGAGTCTGCTCGGTGAGCAAGCGGGCGACGTTTTTACGGTTGGCCTTGAGGCGGGCGGGGTTTTCCAGGGGCGAAATCGCGTGAGCGAAACGCAGCTGCTGTCCCTGAGCCTGCTCGGTTTTGATTTGCTCTTTCAGCGCATCGGCGGAAAGGCCTTTGAGGTCGGTCTTGTTCTTCATGACTTAAGCAGCGTCCGTATAGTCGCGGCGAACCACGAATGAAGTTTTTACGGGAAGCTTCTGAGCCGCCAGACGCAGCGATTCTTTAGCTACTTCCAGCGACACACCGTCCGACTCGAACATGATTTGGCCGGGCTTCACGCAGGCTACCCAATACTCGGGCGAGCCTTTGCCTTTACCCATGCGCACCTCAGCGGGCTTCTTGGTAATCGGCTTGTCGGGGAAAATGCGAATCCATACTTGCCCTTCGCGTTTCATGGCGCGGGTCATGGCGATACGAGCAGCCTCAATTTGGCGAGCCGTAATCCAAGACACTTCCAGCGACTTGATAGCGAACGAACCGAAGTCTATGGAGCTGCCGCGGTAGGCGAGGCCTGTTACGCGACCCTTTTGCATCTTGCGATACTTGGTCCTTTTCGGTTGTAACATTTTAGTTTATTGTAAAGAGAGTGTTCTAAAAGAGAGGGGCGAACAGCCGAACATTTCACTTCGTTCACCAACGAGTGGCAAACGAAGTGAAATGCGTAAGCTTAGTTCTAGCGACGCGGGCCGCGAGCGGCGCCGGCTCCACCACCTTGGGCGGGGCCATTGCGACGAGGACCGGCGTTGTCGCCAGCACCGCGGGGGGCGCGGTCGCCGGCACCACGGCCAGCACCGCCATCGCGACGCGGGCCACGGTCACCATCACGACGCTCGCCGCGGGGGCCGCGGTCGTCACGACGACCACCGCCACCTTCGCCACCGCCGGGGTTGGTGAGCTGCTGGTTCGGCGAGAGGTCGGGCTTGCCGAATACCTCACCGCGCATCACCCACACCTTGATACCGATTTTGCCATACACGGTCTGAGCCTCCGACAAAGCGTAGTCGATGTCAGCGCGCAACGTGTGCAGCGGCGTACGACCTTCTTTGTACTGCTCCGAACGGGCAATTTCCGCACCGCCGAGACGGCCGCCGCACTGAATCTTGATGCCTTCGGCACCAACACGCATCGCAGCCTGAATCGACATCTTCATGGCGCGACGGAAGGAGATACGAGCGGCCAGTTGCTGGGCGATGCTCTCGCCTACCAACTTGGCATCCAACTCCGGACGCTTGATTTCGAAGATGTTGATTTGAACGTCTTTGCTGGTGATTTGCTTCAGCTCGTCCTTAATCTTGTCTACTTCCTGGCCGCCTTTGCCAATCACCACACCCGGACGGGCCGTGTTGATGGTGATGGTGATGCGCTTCAGGGTACGCTCAATCACAATGCGGCTGATGCCGCCTTTCTGAATGCGCGCGTTGATGTACTTGCGGATTTTTTCGTCCTCCACCAGTTTCTCGGCGAAGTCCTTGCCGCCGTACCAGTTAGAGTCCCAGCCTTTGATTACGCCGAGGCGGAAGCCAGTTGGATTTACTTTCTGTCCCATGTTAAATTAGGATTTGGCGTCGGCCTTGGGGTTTTCGGTAGTGCCAACTTCTTTGGCGTGCTTGGAGCCAAGCTTCTCAACCTTCGTGTCGATTTTCAGCGTCACGTGGTTGCTGCGCTTGCGGATGCGGTGGCCACGGCCCTGGGGGGCGGGGCGCAGGCGCTTCAGCTGGCGGCCTTCGTCCACGAAGATTTCGCTGACGTAGAGGTTTGCGTCCTCAATCCGCTCGTCTTCGTTGTGCTGCTGCCAGTTGGCCAAGGCCGAAAGGAGCAGTTTCTCAATCTTCTCGGCGCCGATGTTGGCTTCGAAGCGCAACAGGCCGAGGGCCTGGGTCACTTTCTTGCCGCGCACGAGGTCGGCCACCAAACGCATCTTGCGAGGCGAGGTCGGCACATTGCGGAGTTTTGCTACTGCTTCCATCTTAGCGCTTGCCTTTATCTTTTTTGGCGATGTGACCGCGGAAGTTGCGCGTCGGGGCGAATTCGCCCAGCTTGTGCCCTACCATGTTCTCGGTCACATACACCGGGATGAACTTATTGCCGTTGTGAACAGCGAACGTGTGGCCGACGAAATCCGGGGAAATCATCGAGCGGCGCGACCAGGTCTTCACCACCGATTTCTTACCGGCCGTGTCGAGGGCCGTGACTTTCTTTTCCAGCCGGAAGTCAATGTACGGCCCTTTTTTTAGTGAACGTGCCATATATTACTTCTTGCCTTTGCGGCTCACAATCAGGTTCTCCGAATACTTGTTCTTGTTGCGGGTCTTCTGGCCCTTAGCCAAAATGCCGTTGCGGCTCCGCGGGTGACCACCCGACGATTTGCCTTCGCCACCACCCATGGGGTGGTCGACAGGGTTCATCACCACGCCACGAACGCGGGGACGACGACCAGCCCAGCGGTTACGGCCGGCTTTGCCCATCACAGTGTTCATGTGGTCGCCGTTCGAAACGGTACCAACGGTGGCCATGCAGGTAACGAGCACCATGCGCATCTCGCCCGAAGGCAATTTCAGCGTGGCGTACTTCTCTTCGCGGGCTACGATTTGGGCGTAGGTACCGGCCGAGCGGGCCATGGCCGCGCCCTGGCCGGGCTGCAATTCGATGTTGTGGAGGATGGTACCGAGGGGAATCTCGCGCAGCGGCAGGGTGTTGCCTACTTCGGGAGCGACGCCGGGACCCGACACAATCTTCGCGCCTACCGTCATGCCGGCGGGAGCGATGATGTAACGCTTCTCACCGTCAGCATAGTTGACGAGGGCGATGCGCGCCGTGCGGTTGGGGTCGTACTCGATGGACTTCACGACGGCCGGAACACCGGCTTTATCGCGCTTGAAGTCCACGATGCGGTACTGGGTTTTGTGACCACCACCGATGTAGCGGTTGGACATTTTACCGGAAGAGTTCCGGCCACCCGTCTTGTTGAGGGAAGTCAAGAGCGACTTCTCCGGGGTCGACGTCGTAATCTCGTCGAACGCCGGCGCAACGCGGAAGCGCTGCCCAGGGCTGGTTGGTCTGAGTTTTTTAAGTGCCATTACTAGCTAGTTGTGCTTTTGCGGCGAAAAATATGGAGGCGGAGCCTAGGCCTAGAGGTTGCCGTAGAAGTCGATAACGTCGCCTTCTTTCACGGTTACAATGGCTTTCTTGCCGTGGGCCCGACGGCCGGTCACCTGACCGCCTTTGGTGCCTTTGGTCTTCATTTTGCCAATGGTGCGCATCGTGTTGATTTCGGTCACCGTCACGCCGTAGAGGGCTTCGATGTCCTTCTTGATTTGCACTTTGTTGGCGGTGCGCTCCACTTCGAACGTGTAGCGACCTTTCTCGTTCAGGCCGGTGGCCTTTTCGGTAACGATGGGGCGTTTCAGGGTGCTCATTATTCGGCGGTGCTATAGAGTTCAACCAATGAAGCCATGCCGTCTTCCGAAATCAGGAGCGTGTCCGTGTTCAGCAGGTCGTGGGTGTTGAGGCCGATGGGCGTCGACACTTTCACTTTCTGCAGGTTGCGGGCGCTGAGGATGACGTTCTTGTTCACCTCGCCGGTCACGAGCATGGTCTTTTTGCCGTTAGTCAGCTTGAGGCCGTCCAGAATGGCAACGAAGTCCTTGGTGCGGGGAGTAGTCATGGCAATGGTCTCCACGATGGAGATTTTGCCATCCTTCGCCAGGCTCGACAGGGCCGAGAGGCGAGCTACGCGCTTGGTCTTCTTGTTCAGCTTGAAGCCGTAGTCGCGGGGCTGGGGACCGAACATGCGGCCACCACCAACGAACACACCCGACTTCATGCTGCCAGCGCGGGCGCCGCCCGTGCCTTTTTGTTTCTTCAGCTTCTTGGTGGTGCCGTGCACCTCGTTGCGCTGCTTGGACTTGTGCGTGCCTTGGCGCTGGTTGGCCAGGTACTGCTTCACGTCCAAGTACATCACGTGCTCGTTTACTTCGAGACCGAAGATGGCGTCAGACAGGGTCACTTTGCGGCCGGTGTCTTCGCCTTTGAGGTTATATACTGCGAGTTCCATCGTACTAGTCTATTTCTCGATTACCACGTAAGAATTCTTCGCGCCGGGAATCGAGCCGCTCACCAGAATCAGGTTCTTGTCGCCTACTACGCGCATTACCTTCAGGTTCTGCACTTTCACGCGGTCATTGCCCATCCGGCCACCCATGCGCATTCCTTTGAATACGCGCGAAGGCCACGAGCAAGCACCGATAGAACCGGGGTGACGCAGACGGTTGTGCTGACCGTGGGTCTGGCCACCAACACCCTGGAAGTTGTAACGCTTTACAACGCCCTGGAAACCCTTGCCTTTGGAAGTGCCTACTACGTCCACGAATTCGCCCTCTTCGAAGAGAGTCGCGTCGATGGTAGCGCCAGCGGCGTAGGTCGATTCGGCGTCGAGGCGGAATTCAACCAATTTTTTCTTGGGGGTCGTACCGGCTTTCGCGAAGTGACCAGCCAATGCTTTGGTGGTGTTCTTGGCTTTTTTCTCGCCGTACCCAATTTGAATGGCGGTGTAGCCGTCATTCGCGATAGTCTTAACCTGCGTCACTACGCACGGACCCGCCTCGATGAGCGTGCAGGGAATGTTTTTCCCGTCCGGAGTGAAGAGGCTTGTCATACCGATTTTCTTACCGATAATGCCAGGCATTCTGTTAATGATTAAATGACACAAAAAGAAAACGGCCGAGTGCCGTTTTCGCTAAGGGAGTGCAAAGATAGGAAAAAAGGCTCGGGAATCACAATGACACCTAGAAATATTTTCTAGGTGAGGCTGTTAGCTCCTGGAAAGGCTGTCATCTAAGCCGGACGCCAAACTGGGTCACGGTCGGCGCAAGGCAGCAGTCCTTGCAGGGCCAGCAACAGGAAAAACACCACAAACGCCAGTCCTATTTGCGTTTCCAAGGTGTATTCTACCAGAAAAGAAAGCGCAATGCTCACGTATTGGGCAAGAAGCAGAGGGGCCTGCTTCCGGCGGGCCCACCACGCCGGATAGAACAAGCCAACCATGCCTACCAACAGGCCTAGGGCACCAAAGGCGGCCAGGTTGTATAGGAACTGATTGTGCGGCAAGATGTAATACTCGCTGGTCATCTCGGGATACTCTTCGGCATACCGGACGGCCATCTCATCCTCCAAGTCGGGCTTGCCCACGCCCAGCATGGGGTTGTCGCGCCACACTTCCAGCGCTGCTTTATAAGAGTACAGTCGGCCAGAGATGGAGAATTTCTTGCCTTCTGAACTGGTCTTCTGTTTGGCCTTGCTAACGTCTTCCTTCGTGTTGGTAATCTTATTCCGAAACGTAGGGAAAGCCACGTAGCTTATCGCTGGCAACGCTAGCAAGCAAGCCGCCAGCGCGGCGGCTCGTTTCCATTGCTGCTTGCGAAGCACCAGCCACAGGATGGCAAGTCCTCCGAGCGCATAGAACGTCAGTTCGCCGCTGCGCACGGCCAGCATGTGCAGAAACAGCGCCAGCAAGACCACGGCGCCCCCCAGCCAGATTCTCCAGGAATGCTTCACAGCCCGATGCTCGAGCATGAGGATGCCCGCCGCAATGGCCAAGGTGATGATAAGGCTGAAGCGGATGTGGTCGGGCTCGGTGGGCATCACCTTGGAGCGGTAGTAGCTCTCATTGATTTCGGCGGCGTGTAGCAGGTAATTGATGGTGGCCCCTAAGGCCGCGAGCACCGTTACCCCTATCAACAGCAACCAGAGCCACCGCAGATAGCGACTTGGCAACGCCGGCAGCAACCAAAACCCCAGCCCCAGTCCCAAGATTGGCAATTGCAAAACCAAGTCCTGATAATAGGCGCTGGCATTGGCGGCGGTGGTATGGAAACCTGCCGAGGCGTGCACCAAAAACAGCAAAAACAAGCTTCCAAATACCGGCCAAAGTTGCTTATGGGCTATTCGGCGATGGGAAACCGCATACACCAGGCCGGTGGCCGCTACCCCCGCGATGCCAATGCTAGGCAACACCCGAAACCATTCTGCAACGAAAATGCCGACGATGACACAGCCGCAGAAGAACAAAGCAGCCAGGTGCAAGCGGGCAAGCGTGAAAACAGATTGCATGTGGGCAAAGTAGTAGGCCGCAAGTTCCAAAGAAAAAGCCCCACCGCAACGAAGTACGGTGGGGCTTTCTTTCAATTCACGCTGAAATCGAATCCTCAGACTTTGATTTCTACGTCGACGCCGCTGGGCAGTTCCAGCTTCATCAGCGCGTCAACCGTTTTCGACGAGGTCGAGAAGATGTCCACGAGGCGCTTGTAGGTGCAGAGCTGGAATTGCTCCCGGCTCTTCTTATTCACGTGGGGCGAGCGCAGCACGGTGAACTTCTCCTTTTGCGTGGGCAACGGAATGGGGCCGCTCACGATGGCACCGGTGGCCTTCACGGCCTTCACGATTTTCTCGGAGGATTTATCGACCAAGTTGTGGTCGTAGCTTTTCAGCTTGATGCGAATTTTCTGGTTCATGGTATTGGGCAGGGGCCGATTGCCCCAATTAGAAAAGCTTATTTACCTCCTTTTACTTTGGCAACGATGGCATCGGCCAGGTTGGTGGGCACCTGCTCGTAGTGCGAGAAGGTGAGCGAAGCCGAAGCGCGACCCGAAGAGATGGTGCGCAGGTCGGTTACGTAACCGAACAGTTCGGACAGCGGCACGTCGGCTTTGATTACCTGAGCGCCGGCCTTCGTGTCCATGCCTTTCATCAGACCACGACGACGGTTCAAGTCGCCGGTTACGGGACCCGTGTATTCGTCGGGGCACACCACTTCTACGGCCATGATGGGCTCGAGCAGCTTCGGACCAGCCTTGCGAGCTGCCTCGCGGAAGCCGTCGCGAGCGGCGAGTTCGAACGACAGAGCGTCCGAGTCAACGTCGTGGAACGAGCCGTGGTACAGGCGCACCTTCATGGTTTCGAGCGGGAAGCCAGCCAGCGGACCACGCTTCATGGCTTCTTCAAAACCCTTCTGGATGGGCTGGATGAATTCGCGGGGAATCACACCGCCGACGATGGCGTTATCGAACTCCATGCCGGGTTTCTCCGGCTCGGTTTCTTTCGGACCAAGCTCAAACACGATGTCGCCGAATTTGCCGCGGCCACCGGTTTGCTTCTTGTAGGTTTCGCGGTGGTCAACTTTCTTGGTGAGAATCTCCTTGTAAGCAACCTGGGGAGCACCCTGGTTGATTTCAACCTTGAATTCCCGACGCATGCGGTCGATGATGATTTCAAGGTGGAGTTCGCCCATACCACGCAGGATGGTCTGGCCGGTTTCCTCGTCGGTATTCACACGCAGGGTGGGGTCTTCCTCAATGAGCTTGGCGATGGCCATGCCCATTTTGTCCACGTCGGCTTGCGTCTTCGGCTCGATGGCGTAGCCAATTACCGGCTCGGGGAAGCTCATCGACTCCAGCACCAGGGGCTGGCCTTCGGCGGTCAGCGTGTCGCCGGTCTTGATGTCTTTGAAGCCCACACCTGCAGCAATGTCACCCGCCTGAATTTTGTCAATCGGATTCTGCTTGTTGGAGTGCATCTGCATGAGGCGCGAGATGCGCTCCTTCTTGCCGGTGCGGTTGTTGAGCACGTAAGAGCCCGACTCCAGCACGCCGCTGTAGCAGCGGAAGAAGCACAGACGGCCCACGAAGGGGTCGGTAGCAATTTTAAACGCCAGCGCGGTGAAAGGCTCGGAGTTGTCGGGGTGACGCTCCACTTCCTCTTCCGTCTCGGGGTTCACGCCCACGATGGCGGGCATGTCGAGGGGCGAAGGCAGGTAAGCCATTACGGCGTCCAGCATGGTCTGCACGCCTTTGTTCTTGAAGGCCGAGCCGCACAACACGGGCGAGAACTTCATGTCGATAACCGCTTTGCGGATTACCGTCATCATTTCCTCGCGGGTGATGCTGTCCGGGTCATCGAAGAACTTCTCCATCAACGTATCGTCGTACTCGGCTACGCTCTCCACGAGCTTCTCGCGCCATTCGGCCACGGTGTCCACCAAGTCCTCGGGAACGGGGATTTCGTCGTACGACTTGCCTTCGGTTTTGTCGTCCCACACAATGGCTTTGCCGGTGAGCAGGTCAACTACGCCTTTGAAGGTGTCTTCGGCACCAATCGGGATTTGCAGCGGCACGGGGTTGGCGCCGAGCTTCTCCTTGATTTCGTTTACGGCTTTGAAGAAGTCAGCGCCGGCACGGTCCATCTTGTTGACGAAGCAGATGCGGGGCACTTTGTACTTGTCGGCCTGACGCCACACGGTTTCCGACTGGGGCTCCACGCCCGATACGGCGCAGAACAGCGCCACGGCACCGTCGAGCACGCGCAGCGAACGTTCTACTTCCACCGTGAAGTCAACGTGGCCGGGGGTGTCAATCAGGTTGATTTTGTACTGTTTGGTTTCGCCCGTCGTGTTGCCTTTGGCATCGGTGGGGTAGTTCCAGAAGGTGGTCGTAGCAGCCGAAGTAATGGTGATGCCACGCTCCTGCTCCTGCTCCATCCAGTCCATCGTGGCGGCACCGTCGTGCACTTCCCCGATTTTGTGGGTTTTACCCGTGTAGTACAGAATACGCTCCGACGTCGTGGTTTTACCGGCGTCGATGTGCGCCATAATCCCGATGTTGCGGAGGTATTGAAGGTCTTTGTTAACGGCCATTGTTACAATGAGTGAATGAGTGAATGGCTGAATGGGTGAATGAGGTAAATGGTTCCGCTTAGAATCATTCACTCATTCACCCATTCAGTCATTCGCACTTGTATTAGAAGCGGAAGTGCGAGAAGGCTTTGTTAGCCTCGGCCATGCGGTGGGTGTCGTCTTTTTTCTTGACGGCAGCCCCTTCGCCTTTGGCCGCAGCGATGATTTCGCCGGCCAGCTTGTCCTTCATGGTCTTCTCACCACGACGACGAGCATATTGAATCATCCACTTGGCACCTACCGAAATGCGGCGGTCGGCACGCACTTCAATCGGAACCTGGAAGGTGGCACCACCTACGCGGCGGCTTTTCACTTCCACGGTGGGCATAACGTTGTTCAACGCCTTGCGCCACATTTCGAGGCCGTTCTCCTTGGTGCGCTGCTCCACGAGGTCGCAGGCGTCATAGAAGATGGTGTACGCCAGGTTTTTCTTGCCGTCGTACATCATGTAGTTCACAAAACGGGTTACCAGCGTCTCCTTGTACTTAGGGTCCGGCAGCAGAACGCGCTTCTTCGGTTTTGACTTTCTCATGATATGGTATAGTTGTCAGTTGTTTGTTGTCAGTTGTCAGTTGGTCAGCCGATTGAACGACCTAACAACTGACAACTAACAACCAACAACTAAATCATTTATTTCTTTTTACCGGGTGCTGGTTTGCCGCCTTTGCCCGTTGCGGCGGGCTGGCCCGGCTTCGGACGCTTGGCGCCGTACTTCGAGCGGCGCTGCGTGCGGCCGTTTACACCGGCGGTGTCCAGGGCGCCACGAATGATGTGGTAACGTACGCCTGGCAAGTCTTTAACCCGGCCACCACGAATCAGCACGATGCTGTGTTCCTGGAGGTTGTGGCCTTCACCGGGGATGTATGCGTTTACTTCCTTACCGTTGGTAAGGCGCACACGGGCCACTTTGCGCATAGCCGAGTTCGGCTTCTTAGGCGTGGTGGTGTACACACGGGTGCACACTCCCCGACGCTGCGGGCACGAATCAAGGGCGGGCGACTTCGACTTGGTAGTCAAAGCCTCACGGCCTTTCCGTACTAACTGATTGATGGTTGGCATTTAGCGAATGGTTTGTTTGGAGCCGTTTGCCCCTAAAATTTGGCTTGCAAAGGTAGGATTATTTCGTCGCAATAGCAAACAGCGTGAGGATGTTAATTTTCAGGGTGCTATCTGGCCCACCCAGACTACGCCAAGTTGCACCACCACGAGCGAGTCGCCGTTGCTGTCTTCAGCAGTCCAGTGCGGCTTTCTTGCGACCCATTTGCCCATTTCTGCGAAATCGTCAGGCCAGTAAGGCATGAGATATTCATGAGCAGTCCATTGCAAATCATGTATTCCGGGCAACGATTGATACTCTGGAGGCAGTGGCAAGTCTAGTATATCACCATGTCTTTCTACATACCCGTCCATCTTTTCCTCAATTGCGACCACCACTTCTGATTCACCGAAGGTTGGGTCAAAAATCCACACCGCTAGGTAGAACTCATCGTATCGAGTTGCCATTTGCTTGTGCCACTCCTTATAATCGGCGACCAAGCGGCTAACCCATAGCTTTCTGATGGCAACTGGCGGTTTGCCATTCACTCGCCAAGGGCTCAGCCCTAAGTGGGCATAATCGTAGTGCATCTTACGAATCCGCTCTTCATTGAATGGCTCCTGAATTGCCGCCCATTGCTGGTGATTGCGTAAGTGTCGTTTTAAACCGCGAATTCGTTTCTTATCCATGTATTGGGCGGAGTTTTCATCCTGTCATATAAAGACAGAAAGCGTCCTCATAGATATGAAGACGCTTTCGCAGCTAGAGCAATTGGTTCAGGTTAGGCTTCCCCTACTGCGCCGCCGAAGTTCATCGGGTAGCTGGGGGCTTCGCTCTGCATCTTGATGGTGCCGAAAGCGGCTTCAAACCGCTCGATGTTCTCGGTGAGAGCTTGCAGCAGGCGCTTGGCGTGCTCGGGCGTGACGACGATGCGCGCCTTTACCTTGGCCTTGGGTA
Organism: Hymenobacter armeniacus; assembly: GCF_014699055.1. Classification (GTDB taxonomy): domain Bacteria; phylum Bacteroidota; class Bacteroidia; order Cytophagales; family Hymenobacteraceae; genus Hymenobacter; species Hymenobacter armeniacus. The sequence goes on along the minus strand of NZ_JACXAC010000004.1, from coordinate 642,483 downwards.
GGCCGGGCATCATGCGAATGAAGTCAATCACGAACTCGCTGTTGCTGTGCGCAATCATGGCGAGGTTGGCGTATTCGCCTTCGGCCATGGCTTCGGAAAGCTCGATGTTGATGGCGTTGGGGTCTGGGTTTTGGTCGGTTGGTTGCATGTTTTGCAAGTGTGATTAAAACGTTTGATTACAGTTGTGATGTCCTTCTGTGCTCTTTTGGAAAGAACAACACAGTGCATAGTCCTACCATTAAAGGGATGAACAAGACTATTCTGGCCGTAGGGCTTATCCCTAGTTCACTTAATATTTTACCAAACTTGTATTCAATAAGCGTAGCTACGACAAAGCTTAATAGTGTACCCACTGAGCGAACTAATAATGACTCACGGTTTAAGACTAAGTATAATAGTCCAACGCACATGGCAACTGCCATACATGTTGAGATGAACCAGAAGTCTCCTATGATTTCAAGAAGTGCTGCCATGAGCGAAAAGTAAAAAGAAAAAGCCGACCGGGTCACCCCAGTCGGCTTTTCCATTACAAACCTACGGCGGATTACTCAGCCGACACTTCTCGCTTGCCAGCACGGCTGGGGCGCTTGGCGGGAACGGCCGCTTCGGCCGCCTGGGCGGCTTGGGCAGCTTCCATCTCCTCTTTCGAGCCTACTACCTGACGCGTGTACTCGCGCAAGCCAGTACCGGCCGGGATGAGGTGACCAACGATTACGTTCTCCTTCAGGCCCAACAGTTGGTCGGCCTTGCCACGGATGGCGGCTTCGCTCAGCACCTTGGTCGTTTCCTGGAAGGAGGCGGCCGAGATGAATGAGGCCGTACCCAGCGACGCCTGCGTGATGCCTTGCAGCGTGGGACGCGACACGGCGGGCTGGGCATCGCGCACTTGCACAAGGGCAAGGTCGCGGCGCTTCAGGCTGCTGTTCTCGTCGCGGAGGCGACGAGCCGTCACAATCTGACCGGGCTTCAGGTTGGTTGAGTCACCGGCTTCGGTCACCACTTTCATGTCGATAATCATGTCGTTCTCGGCCATGAAGATGATTTTGTCAATCACCTGGTTTTCGAGGAACGACGTGTCACCGGCATCCAGAATCACCACTTTCTGCATCATCTGGCGCACCACCACCTCGATGTGCTTGTCGTTGATTTTCACACCCTGCAAGCGGTACACTTCCTGAATCTCGTTCACGAGGTACTCCTGCACGGCGCCGGGGCCCTGAATGTTCAGGATATCGGTCGGCGTGATGGCGCCGTCCGACAGCGGCGCGCCAGCACGTACGAAGTCGTTGTCCTGCACCAGAATGTGCTTCGACAGCGGCACCATGTACTTCTTCTTCACGCCGTCTTTCGACTCCACGAAGATTTCGCGGTTGCCACGCTTCACCGAGCCGTAATTCACCACGCCGTCGATTTCCGACACCACCGCCGGGTTCGACGGGTTGCGGGCTTCGAAGAGTTCGGTCACGCGCGGCAGACCACCGGTGATGTCGCGGGTTTTGCCCACCGAGCGCGGAATCTTGGCCAGAATGTGACCGGCGGTGATTTTGTCACCGTTTTCCACGTTCAAGTGCGAGCCCACAGGGATGCTGTAGCCTTTCTGGCCTTCCACATCGCCTTTTTTGCCGGGGCGCACGATGATAGACGGGTTCTGGTCCTTGGCCTTCGATTCGATAATTACCTTCTCGCGGTGACCGGTCTGTTCGTCCGATTCCTCGCGGTAGGTAATGCCTTCGGTGATGGCGTCGAACACCACGGTACCGTCAAACTCGGCCAGAATTACGGCGTTGTAGGGGTCCCAGGTATTCAGCTCAGCGCCTTTCTCCACTTCTTGGCCTTCTTTCACCAACATGAACGAGCCGTACGGCACGTGGTTGGTGGTGAAGACGCGGCCGGTGCCTTTCTCTACGATGCGGATTTCGCCCGAGCGGCCCATCACTACGTCAGCCTTGCGGCCTTCGGCGTCGGTGCTCGCCACGGTGCGAACGTCTTCGAACTCAACCACACCGGCGAATTTGGCTTTGATGCTCGATTCAACGGCGATGTTCGAAGCCGTACCACCTACGTGGAAGGTACGCAGGGTCAGCTGCGTGCCGGGCTCACCAATCGACTGAGCGGCGATGACACCCACGGCCTCGCCACGCTGCACCATGCGGCCCGAAGCCAGGTTGCGGCCGTAGCACTTGGCGCAGATGCCGCGCTTGCTTTCGCAGGTCAGCACCGAGCGGATTTCCACCGATTCGATACCAGCCTGGTCGATGCGGCGGGTCATGTCTTCCTTGATTTCCGAGCCGGAAGCCAGCAGCACTTCGTTCGTGTTCGGGTCCACAATGTCGTGCACCGTCACGCGGCCGAGGATGCGCTCCGACAGTGGCTCCACGATGTCCTCGTTGTCTTTCAACGCGAAGGTCTCGATGCCACGCAGCGTACCGCAGTCCTGCTCGTTCACAATCACGTCCTGCGAGACGTCTACCAGACGACGGGTCAGGTAGCCAGCGTCAGCCGTCTTCAGAGCCGTGTCGGCCAGACCTTTACGGGCACCGTGCGTCGAGATGAAGTACTCGATTACGTCGAGGCCTTCTTTGAAGTTCGACAGAATCGGGTTTTCGATAATCTCGCCAATCGAGCCTTGCAGCGACTTCTGGGGCTTGGCCATCAGGCCGCGCATCCCGCCCAGCTGACGAATCTGCTCGCGCGAGCCGCGGGCCCCCGAGTGCATCATCATGTAGATGGAGTTAAAGCCCTGGTTTTCCTTCTCCAGACGGCCCATCAACGTTTCCGTAATCTGGTTGTTGATGCGCGTCCAGATGTCGATAACCTGGTTGTAACGCTCGTTGTCGGTAATCAGACCCATCTGGTAGTTCTGCGTCACCGCGGCCACATCGGCCTGGGCTTGCTTCACCAGCACGTCTTTTTCCATCGGGATGTTGATGTCGCCCAGACCCATGCTCAAGCCGCCTTTGTAAGCCGACTGGAAGCCCAGGGTCTTGATGTCATCGAGGAATTGCGCGGTGCGGGCCATGCCCGTGCGCTTGAACACCAGCGAAATGATTTGCTGGAGCTTCTTCTTGGTGAGCAGTTCATCCACGAAGCCCACTTCCGTCGGCACCAGCTGGTTGAACAGCACGCGGCCAGCCACAGTCTCGATGACTTTCGTCACGAGGTCGTCGTTTTCGTCGCGTACCTGCGTCCGCACTTTGATGAAGGCGTGCTTCGAGAGCTGGCCTTCGTTGATGGCAATGACTACTTCCTCATCGGAGTAGAACACGCGGCCTTCGCCGGCGATTTTCTCATTGTCGGTGCTGCGCTTGCCTTTGGTCACATAGTACAGACCCAGAACCATGTCCTGCGACGGTACCGCGATGGGCGCGCCGTTGGCGGGGTTCAGGATGTTGTGCGACGCCAGCATGAGCATCGACGCTTCCAGGATGGCGGCCGGGCCGAGGGGAACGTGCACAGCCATCTGGTCACCGTCAAAGTCAGCGTTGAAGGCCGTACAAACGAGCGGGTGCAGCTGAATAGCCTTGCCCTCGATGAGGCGCGGCTGGAACGCCTGGATGCCCAGACGGTGAAGCGTAGGAGCCCGGTTGAGGAGCACCGGGTGGCCTTTCAGCACATTTTCCAGGATGTCCCATACCACGGCGTCCTTGCGGTCCACAATCTTCTTGGCCGACTTCACCGTCTTCACGATACCGCGCTCGATGAGCTTGCGGATGATGAACGGCTTGAACAGTTCGGCCGCCATGTTCTTCGGCAGACCGCACTCGTGCAGTTTCAGCTCCGGACCTACCACGATTACCGAACGACCGGAGTAGTCGACACGCTTACCGAGCAGGTTCTGACGGAAACGGCCCTGCTTGCCTTTCAGCATGTCGGACAGCGACTTCAGGGCACGGTTGCCTTCAGCGCGCACGGCGTTCACCTTACGCGAGTTGTCGAACAAGGAGTCAACAGCCTCTTGCAGCATACGCTTCTCGTTCCGCAGAATCACCTCGGGCGCCTTGATTTCAATCAGGCGTTTGAGGCGGTTGTTGCGGATGATAACGCGACGGTACAGGTCGTTCAAGTCGGAAGTGGCGAAACGGCCACCGTCCAACGGCACGAGCGGGCGCAGTTCCGGCGGAATCACCGGCACCATGCGGATAACCATCCACTCGGGCTTGTTCTCAATGCGGGTAGCGGCATCGCGGAAAGCTTCCACTACGCGCAGGCGCTTCAGGGCTTCCGCCTTACGCTGCTGCGAAGTTTCGTGGGCAGCGGAGTCACGCAGCGAGTAACTCAACTCGTCCAGGTTGATGCGCTCCAGCAGCATGTGCAGGGCATCGGCACCCATGCGGGCGATGAACTTGTTGGGGTCCTCATTGGGCAGCATCTGGTTCTCCCGGGGGAGTTTATCGATGATGTCCAGATATTCGTCCTCGGTGAGGAAGTCGAGCACTTGTACGCCTTCTTCCGCCAAAGAACCGGGCTGAACAACGACGTACCGCTCGTAATAGATAATCTGGTCGAGCTTCTTGGTGGGCAGGCCCAACAGGTAGCCAATTTTGTTAGGCAGCGACTTAAAGTACCAGATGTGGGCAACGGGCACCACTAGTTCGATGTGGCCCATGCGCTCCCGACGCACCTTCTTCTCGGTCACCTCCACGCCGCAACGGTCGCAGATGATGCCCTTGTAGCGGATGCGCTTGTACTTGCCGCAGTGGCATTCCCAGTCCTTCACCGGACCGAAAATCCGCTCGCAGAACAGGCCACCCATTTCGGGCTTGTACGTGCGGTAGTTAATGGTTTCAGGCTTCACCACTTCGCCGGTGCTGCGCTCCAGAATTGCTTCGGGCGAGGCCAGCGAGATGGTGACTTTGGAGAAGTCCTGAACTACTTTCTTGTTTTTTGCGAAAGCCATTTGATTGGGGTTAAGCTAGTAGCTGTTGGCTTTGAGCTGCCTGATTCTTCGCCGTTCGCCAGAAGGGCGCAAGAGAATCAAAACAGGTTGACGCTTCAAAAAGTGCCTTTGCTTAACAGATAGGTATGTCGGGCAAAGGCACTCTAAAAAGGTCGAAAAATTAAAACTGCTGACAGAACGGAATGATGGGAAGGCCTTCGATTAAGATTCACTTGGGGGTTTTGATGCTGCACTGACCATATCTCGGAACAGCCCCCGCTCCTCTTTCACCGAAGCGTTTTCTCATCTTTCGTTACCAGAGTCGCTCAATCAGCGCCTCCTGTTGCCTGCCAATCAGCGGTTAATGGTTAGTGATTAACGGTTAGTGCTCAATCAAAAACTGACCACTAACCGTTAATCACTAACCACTAGAAACCTATTCCATCGTGATTTCGAGTGCCAGACCACGGAGTTCGTGGAGCAGCACGTTGAACGACTCGGGGATGTTCGGCTTGGGCAGAACGTCGCCTTTTACAATGGCTTCGTACGCTTTGGCGCGGCCCACCACGTCATCCGATTTCACGGTCAGGATTTCCTGGAGCACGTTGGAAGCACCGAAGGCCTCCAGTGCCCACACTTCCATCTCGCCGAAGCGCTGGCCACCGAACTGCGCCTTACCACCCAGCGGCTGCTGCGTGATGAGCGAGTACGGCCCGATGGAACGAGCGTGCATCTTGTCGTCCACCAAGTGACCCAGCTTGAGCATGTAAATCACGCCCACGGTTACCGGCTGGTCGAAACGGTCGCCCGTCAAACCATCGTGCAGGTATGCACGGCCCCAGTCGGGCAGGCCCGCCTCGGTCAGCTCGCGAGCTACTTCGTCCTCGGTCGCACCGTCGAAAATTGGAGTCGAGTAAGTACGACCCATTTTTAGACCAGCCCAGCCAAGCACCGTCTCGTAAATCTGACCGATGTTCATGCGGCTTGGTACACCGAGCGGGTTCAGCACGATGTCCATCGGCGTGCCGTCGGGCAGAAAGGGCATGTCCTCATCGCGCACGATGCGGGCTACCACACCCTTGTTACCGTGGCGGCCGGCCATTTTATCACCCACCTTCAGCTTGCGCTTCTTGGCGATGTAAACTTTGGCCAACTGCACGATGCCGGCAGGCAGTTCGTCGCCCACTTCCAAGGTGAAGCGCTGACGCTTGAATTTCGCGGTGATAGTGTTACGGCGCTTGGCGTAGTTACGCACCAGCTCCAGCACCAGGCCATTCACGCGAGCATCAGCCGTCCAGCCTTCCAGAATCAGGTCCTTGAACAGGTTCACTTCTTCCGGAACGGCGTAGTTGCTCTCGTCCTTATAAGGGTTCTTTTCCGGGAACATCCCCTCGGTGATGTTCTTGCGGTTGAACTTCACACCCTTGGCAATCATCTCCTCGCCGAAGCGGTGCTTGATGCCCTGCGACGTTTTGCCTTCCAGCAATTGCACCAGCTTGTCAATCATGATGGCCTTCACGCCACGCAGTTCCTGCGCGTAGGTCGCCTTCAGGTCTTCCACTTCCTTCTTCGACTTGGCCCGCAGGTTTTTGTCTTTCTTCGGACGCGAGAAGAGCTTGGTGCCAATCACCACACCATTCAGGGAGGGCGGCGCCTTAAGGGAGGCATCCTTCACATCGCCGGCCTTATCGCCGAAGATGGCACGGAGCAGCTTCTCTTCCGGAGTCGGGTCCGTCTCGCCTTTCGGCGTGATTTTGCCAATCAGGATGTCGCCTTCCTTCACCTCCGCACCGAGGCGGATGATGCCGTTGTCGTCGAGGTTGCGCACGGCTTCTTCGCTCACGTTCGGAATCTCCGAGGTCAGCTCTTCTTCGCCGCGCTTGGTCTCGCGCACTTCCAGCTCAAACTCCTCAATGTGAATCGAGGTAAAGATGTCGTCGCGCACTACACGCTCCGAGATGACGATGGCATCTTCGAAGTTGTAGCCCTGCCACGGCATGAAGGCCACCTGCATGTTGCGGCCCAAGGCGAGTTCGCCCTGGTTGGTGCCGTAGCCTTCGCACAGGGGCTGACCTTTGCTCACCCGCTCGCCGCGCTTCACGAGCGGCGTCAGGTTGAGGCAGGTGTCCTGGTTGGTGCGACGGAACTTAATGAGGTCGTAAGTAATACGCTCGGCGTCGAAGCTCACCATGATGTCGTCCTCCGAGAGGTCGTACTTCACGATAATCTTATTAGCGTCCACGAAGTCAATCACGCCTTCGCCCTCAGCCACCACGAGCACACGCGAGTCGGTGGCAATACGGCCTTCCAGACCCGTGCCCACAATCGGAGCTTCAGGGCGGAGCAGCGGCACGGCCTGACGTTGCATGTTCGAGCCCATCAGCGCACGGTTGGCGTCATCGTGCTCCAGGAACGGAATCAGCGAAGCAGCCACTGATACAATCTGGTTCGGGGCCACGTCCATGTAGGAGTACTCCTCGGGGCTCACCACGGGGAAGTCACCTTCGAAACGACCTTTCACCAGCTCCTGGGTCAGCTTGCCGTTGTCGTCCAGCAGCGAGTTGGCCTGCGCGATGTGGTGCGTGTCCTCTTCCTCAGCGGTCAGGAACTTCACGTTCTCGCTCATGTCTACCTTGCCCGACTTCACGTCACGGTAAGGTGTCTCGATGAAGCCCATCGAGTTCACACGAGCGTGCACGCACAGCGACGAAATCAGACCGATGTTCGGGCCTTCAGGAGTCTCAATGGTGCAAAGACGGCCGTAGTGCGTGTAGTGCACGTCACGTACTTCGAAGCCAGCACGCTCACGCGACAGACCTCCCGGCCCGAGTGCCGATACGCGACGCTTGTGCGTCACCTCAGCCAGCGGGTTGGTCTGGTCCATGAACTGCGACAGCTGGTTCGTACCGAAGAACGAGTTGATAACGCTCGACAGGGTACGGGCGTTAATCAGGTCAACCGGTTTGAAGTCCTCGTTGTCGCGCACGTTCATGCGCTCCTTGATGGTACGCGCCATACGGGCCAGACCTACGCCAAACTGGGCGTAGAGTTGCTCGCCCACGGTGCGCACGCGGCGGTTGCTCAAGTGGTCAATGTCATCAACAATGGCCTTCGAGTTAATCAAGCCAATCAGGTACTTCACGATGAGCACGATGTCCTCATTGGTCAGCACCCGCGACTCCTGCGCCATGTCAATCTGCAGCTTCTTGTTAATCCGGTAGCGGCCCACCTCACCGAGGTCGTAGCGCTTATCCGAGAAGAACAGCTTCTGGATGATGTCGCGGGCAGTTTCTTCGTCCGGAGCCTCCGTGTTCCGGAGCTGGCGGTAAATCTGCTCCACAGCTTCCTTCTCCGAGTTGGAGTTGTCCTTCTGCAGCGTGTTGTAGATGATGGCGAAGTCCGCAATGTTCACGTTCTCGCGGTGCAGGATTACCGACTTGGCGCCGGCCTCCAGAATCACGTCGATGTCAGCGTCCTCAATCGTGGCATCGCGCTCCAGCAACACCTCGTTGCGGTCGATGGATACCACTTCGCCGGTGTCCTCGTCCACAAAGTCTTCCGTCCAAGTGCGCAGCACCCGGGCAGCCAGCTTGCGGCCCACCACTTTCTTGAGGTTTTTCTTGTCGGCCTTCACCTCCTCCGACAAACCGAACAGGTCGAGGATGTCTTTGTCGGTGCCATAACCGATGGCGCGAAGCAGCGTCGTCACCGGGAATTTCTTCTTCCGGTCGATGTACGCGTACATCACGTTGTTCACGTCCGTGGCAAATTCAATCCACGAGCCTTTGAACGGGATAATGCGGGCCGAATATAGCTTGGTACCGTTCGTGTGCTTGCTCTGGGCGAAGAACACGCCCGGCGAGCGGTGCAGCTGCGATACGATAACGCGCTCGGCGCCGTTGATAACGAACGAGCCCTTTACGGTCATGTACGGGATGTTCCCAAGGAACACCTCCTGCTCAATCGTCTCGAAATCTTCGTTGTCCTTATCATTGCAAATCAGACGCAGTTTGGCTTTCAGCGGAACCGAATAAGTCAAACCACGGTCGATGCACTCGTCAACCGAATATTTCGGCGGGTCGACGTGGTAATCGATAAAGTTGAGCACGAAGTTTTCGCGCGAGTCCGAAATCGGAAAGTTCTCGGCGAACACTTTGAACAATCCTTCGTTAGAACGACGCTCAGCAGCGGTTTCCAACTGAAAGAATTCCTGGAACGAGCGCACTTGCACGTCCAGGAAGTCCGGGTACTCGATAACCTTCTTAATCTTGGCGAAATTGATTCGCTCGGCGGCCGTTTTCTTGAGGGCGGCCGTCTGTGCTTTCGGTGTAGCCAATGCGATGGGGATTATAAGATGGACACAGAAGCGTAAAGTGGGAAGCCAGGGTGGCGGCCCGTCGGCGGTGCGAGGCACTCCCTAACCGCCTGTGCAACAAGGCAGTTAGCCGACATAGCAAAAGCGCGAACTGGGTAGCTCGCGCGGTTGACACGCTACAAACAGGAAAAGACCTGGCTAAGTTGCCAGGTCTAATCCTTATTTGAAGCGGGTCCGGAGATGCTTCAGGAGCAGAAACTACTTAACTTCTACTTCAGCACCGGCTTCTTCGAGTTGCTTCTTCAGCGACTCAGCCTCGTCTTTGGCTACGCCTTCTTTCACGGGCTTGGGAGCACCGTCAACCAGTTCTTTAGCCTCTTTCAGGCCCAGGCCGGTCAAGTCTTTCACCAGTTTCACCACAGCCAGCTTCTGGCCACCGGCAGCTTTCAGGATAACGTCGAACGACGTCTTCTCCTCAGCAGCAGGAGCGTCAGCAGCGCCACCGCCACCGGCTACCATTACAGGAGCAGCAGCAGCAGGCTCGATGCCGTACTCGTCCTTCAGGATGCCTGCCAATTCGTTTACTTCTTTCACCGTCAGGTTTACGAGCTGCTCAGCGAATGCTTTCAAATCTGCCATTTCTGTAGATTGTTAAAAAAAGTGTTGTTGAAAATTTGTTGTTGAAGTCGAAAAAGAGAAGTGGCGCTTAGGCGGCCTCTTTTTCGGAAAGCGTTTTGAGGATACCGGCCAGTTTGTTGCCACCGCTCGACAGAGCGGAGATAACGTTCTTGGCGGGCGATTGGAGCAGACCGATGAGTTCACCGAGCAATTCCTGCTTGCCTTTGATGGTGGTCAAGGTCTCGAGCTGGTTCGAGCCGATGTAGATGCTAGCATCTACGTAAGCACCTTTCAGCACGGGCTTGGGCTCAACACCGCGGGGGTAAGCTTGGGCTTTGTAGAAGTCGCGCAGCAGCTTGGCGGGAGCCGAACCGCTCTCCGTGGAGAACAGCACGCCCGACTGGCCTTTCAGCGCGGCATCCATTTCCGACGTGTCGTGGCCGAGGGTATCCAAGGCTTTCCGGATGAAGGTGTTTTTGTACACCTTGTACTCCAGGCCGCGGTTGAACGCCAGGCGACGGAAGTCGTTGATTTTCGCTACCGACATTACCGAAGCATCGACAATGTAGAACGAGTTGTGCGATTGCATTTTTCCGCTCAACTCATCCACGAGGGCTTGTTTTTCTTCCCGAGTCATGTTTGGTTGGGTTAATTAGCTAGCGGAATTTACTTGGCTGTCCACCGGAACGGCGGGCGACATCGTGCTCGAGAGCGTGATGCTCTTGATGTAGGTGCCTTTCGACGAAGAAGGCTTCAGGCGACCTAGCGTCTGAATTACCTCCAGGGCGTTTTCGGCCAGCATCTTTTCATCGAACGATACTTTACCAACCGAGCAGTGAATGATACCGGTTTTGTCAACTTTAAAGTCGATTTTACCAGCTTTCACTTCCTGCACCGCCTTGGCGACATCGGTCGTTACGGTGCCCGACTTCGGGTTCGGCATCAGACCACGGGGACCGAGCACGCGGCCCAGGCGACCCACTTTGGCCATTACGGCCGGCATGGTGATGATAACGTCGATGTCGGTCCAGCCTTTCTCGATTTTCGAGATATAGTCGTCCAGACCCACGAAGTCGGCGCCGGCGGCCAGCGCTTCGGCCTCCTTGTCGGGAGTAACCAGCGCCAGAACGCGAACGGTTTTGCCGGTGCCGTGGGGCAGGGTGGCCACGCCGCGAACCATCTGGTCCGCTTTGCGGGGGTCCACGCCGAGGCGAACGTCGATATCTACGGATGCGTCAAACTTGGTGTAGGTAATGTCCTTCACCACTTTGGCGGCTTCCACGAGGCTGCGCACTTGCGTCAGGTCGTGTTTGGCAAGGGCTTCCTTGCGCTTTTTGCTTACTTGTGCCATCTGTTCGTTTCTCCGTTTAATTATTCAGCAAAAGGAGAGTCGCCCTTGATGGTAATGCCCATGCTGCGGGCCGTACCAGCCACCTGCTTCATGGCCGACTCCACCTTGAAGGCGTTCAAGTCGGGCATTTTCGTCTCGGCGATGGTGCGGATTTGGTCCCACGTCACGGAGCCCACCTTGTTACGGTTCGGCTCTTTCGAACCGCTCTGGAGCTTGGCAGCTTCCATGAGCAGCACCGGCGCCGGGGCCGTCTTCACCACGAAGTCGAACGACTTGTCGGTGTACATGGTGATGAGTACAGGACAAACTTGGCCGGCTTTATCTTGGGTGCGAGCATTAAACTGCTTGCAAAACTCCATGATGTTCAAGCCTTTGCTACCAAGTGCAGGTCCTACCGGCGGCGAAGGGTTCGCGGCGCCTCCCTTTATCTGCAGACGCAGATAACCTCTGATTTCTTTGGCCATTTGGTTGGTTTTGGCTGGGCTCCTGCGTCGTAACTCGCGCTTGCCTCAGTTGGTATAAACTCCTGTTTGGAAGCCCCGCCAGTTCGGAGTGAATAACTGGCGTGGTATAGCTGATGGAAGCCTAAGCTTCTTTTTCTACTTGAGTATAGCTGAGTTCTACCGGCTGCGAACGCCCGAAAATCTTCACGACTACATTGAGCTTCTTGCGCTCTTCGAATACTTCGTCCACATTGCCGGAAAAGCCGTTGAAGGGGCCATCCACCACTTTCACGAGTTCGCCCACTACGTAGGGCTTGTCGAGGGTAGCGTCGGCTTGCTGTTCGGCTTCGTCCACGATGCCGAGGATGCGGTTGACTTCCGAAATGTGCAGCGGAACGGGTTTGTTGTTCGTTGCGTCCTTCTTGTCCTTGTCGCCGAGGAAACCGATCACGCCGGGCGTGCTGGTGATGATGTGGTCCACCTCACCGTGGCCGAGGTCGGCGTGGATGATGATGTAACCGGGGTAGAGGTTCCGCTCGCGGACGCGCTTCTTGCCGTTGCGCATCTCGAATACCTTCTCTACCGGAATCAGCACCTGCGGCACAAGCTCGGTCAGGTTATGCCGGCCGAGCTCTGTTTCGAGGTAATTTTTGGCTTTCTTTTCCTGGCCGCTCACTGAGCGAACCACGTACCATTTCAATTCGCCCATCTTACTTTACCGACTAGCGAAACGAGTTGTAAAATGCTTTAAGCACCGACTCAAAGCTTACGTCCATGATGCCGACCACAATGGCAAACACGAGCGAGCCAACCAGCACGAGGCCGGCGCTTTTTTGCAGCTCGGTCGTCGAGGGCCACGTCACGTTGTAGCGCATTTCCTCGATGGTGGCGCGGAAATAATTGCTCAGTTTGTCCATTGGTTGAGGAAAAAACAGCGTTGCCGCTGATAACGACATGGAGCGGGCCAACTGGCCCAAATTGCACGAGTGGAGAGATTCGAACTCCCATCAAAGGTTTTGGAGACCTCTATTCTACCCTTGAACTACACTCGTTTTTAAACATTCCCGCAAAGCGCATTTCGCCAAAGGGAGTGCAAAGGTAAGAGAAACAGCGGACAAAACAAATATGGCCTTCTGTTTCAGCGTAAAAAAGCCGCTCCCGAAGGTTCGAGAGCGGCTTTTTTTACTGATAAGCCGGAGCTTAGTCGAGAACTTCGGTTACCTGACCGGCACCTACCGTACGGCCACCCTCACGGATAGCGAAGCGGAGGCCTTTCTCCATTGCCACCTTGTTGATGAGCTCAACGGTGATGGTGATGTTGTCGCCGGGCATTACCATTTCAACGCCCTCGGGGAGGGTGATGATGCCGGTAACGTCGGTGGTACGCAGGTAGAACTGCGGACGGTAGTTGTTGAAGAACGGCGTGTGACGGCCACCTTCCTCTTTCGAGAGCACGTACACCTCAGCCTTGAACTTCTGGTGAGGAGTTACCGAGCCGGGCTTGCAGATAACCATGCCGCGACGGATGGCTTCTTTTTCAATGCCGCGGAGCAACAGACCTACGTTGTCACCAGCTTCGCCACGGTCGAGGATTTTGCGGAACATTTCCACACCCGTCACCGTCGACTTCAGGCCGGCAGCAGCGCCCATGCCCAGGATGTCAACTTGCTCACCCGAGTTGATGATGCCGCGCTCGATACGACCGGTGGCCACAGTGCCACGGCCGGTAATCGAGAACACGTCCTCAACCGGCATCAGGAAGGGCAGGTCGGTCAGACGAGCGGGAATCGGAATGAACGAGTCAACCGCGTCCATCAGCTCGTTGATTTTGGGAACCCAGTTGGCATCGCCGTTCAGGCCGCCGAGGGCCGAACCCTGGATAACCGGAATGTTGTCGCCGTCGAAGTCGTAGAACGAGAGGAGTTCGCGGATTTCCATTTCCACCAGCTCGAGGAGCTCGGGGTCGTCCACCATGTCCACTTTGTTCATGAACACCACCAGTTGGGGAACACCTACCTGACGGGCGAGCAGGATATGCTCACGGGTCTGGGGCATCGGGCCGTCGGTAGCAGCTACCACGAGGATAGCGCCGTCCATCTGGGCAGCACCCGTTACCATGTTCTTCACGTAGTCGGCGTGACCGGGGCAGTCAACGTGGGCGTAGTGACGGTTTTTGGTGGAGTACTCTACGTGAGCGGTGTTGATGGTGATACCACGCTCTTTTTCTTCGGGAGCATTGTCAATCGAAGAGAAGTCACGCTTTTCGGCCAGGCCCTGGTTTGCCAGCACCATGGTGATAGCAGCGGTCAGGGTCGTTTTGCCGTGGTCAACGTGGCCGATGGTGCCGATGTTAACGTGCGGCTTGGACCGGTCGAAATTTTCTTTAGCCATTGTAAAGAGTAAAAAAAGAGGTGGTGAAGTGAATTTGAGGGATAAAAACCGGACCTACACGAAGAAAGCGAGACTCAGCCCCTACTGTAATAGAAAACTGTGCGTCGCTTGCCTGAGAGAACCGTGCCGGCGGCCGGAATAACTCCGGCCGCTGGACTTGAACTAATCTGAGCCATTTATGGGATTTGAACCCATGACCTCTTCCTTACCAAGGAAGTGCTCTACCACTGAGCTAAAACGGCTTATTCTGAAAACGTGAGCGGGAGACGAGGTTCGAACCCGCGACCTGCAGCTTGGAAGGCTGCCGCTCTACCAACTGAGCTACTCCCGCAGATGGCATGTAAAAAAAAGTGGGGGTAACAGGACTCGAACCTATGAACCCGAAGGAGGTGAGTTACAGTCACCCGCAATTGCCGCTATGCGATACCCCCAGTTTTGGTGCTCCCCGGCCGATTGCTGAGAGGCGAGACCCTTGCGTTTTGGCTAGTGCCGAAGCAGTAGCGTTTCGTAAGGAGTCGCAAAATTAAGGCTTTTCTGACACCGGGCAAGGGATTGCGAAAAAAAAGGCGTCACTTTTTTCGCAAAAATTCGCTTAGGCGCTCCTACATAAGGTTATAGAATGCTTTGAGTCGGTCGTCAGTTTCCTTCTCCCGGATGTTTTGCAGCACGGCTTTCAGGTTTGGGTTGGTGGGCATGAGCAAGGCAAGGCCTTTATAAGCGCCGAGCCGAACGTCGTAACGGGAACCGTTGCGGGCGTATTCTTCCAGAATTTTGATGCCTTTGTCGCGCTCCACGGGCGGGATGTGCGTCATGAGCGTGCCGAAGGACTGGAAATAGGCGTAAAGGTCATTCTCCCCAACGTCGGGCAGCCGGCGCAGGAACCACTGGTACTGGTCGAGGCCGCCGTTGAGGGCGTAGTAGTCGGCAATGGCAGGAATGAGTGACGTTCCGCTGGTGTACTCAATGGCGGCTACCTGCTGGCGGGTGGTGGGCTCGGGCTTTTTGGCCAGCACCCGCAGGGCCGCAGCGGCCACCAAAGCCGAACTGTCGTTGAGGGCAGCGTTGTAGATATTGGCGTAATTACCGTCGGGGAAGGTAGCCAGGGTGGTGATGGCCTGGGCCCGGACGCGGGAACTGCGGTCGGTGGTGGCAACGCGCTGGATGTCTTTGCGCATGCCTTCGGGCTCGGGGCCGCGGTAGCGCCGCAGATGGTCTAGGGCGAGACGGCGCACGTTCCAGAACTTGTCGTTGAGGGCGTTGCGAAGCAGGCTGCTCACCGACATCTCCAAGGTTTTGTTTTGCAGAAGCTCCAGCACCTCGGCTTTCTGCTGGTAGGTGCGGGCGTGGTAGAACTGGAAAACCAATTCGTCTTGGCTGCGCTCTTCGTCGATTTGGGCCAAGAGTTGATTTTCGCTGTCGAATTTGACCAGCGTGGGTTTCTGGCCGCTGGGCAGGGTAAACGTCTGGTCGGCTTTGGTGACGGTGATGCGGTGCTCGGTGGGCTGGTTGCCGTTGGTCCACACGGCCACGGACACGGGTAGGCGGTAGATGGGCTGAAACAGGGTATCCTGCACCTGCTGCACGCGCAGGGCCACTTGGCCATTGGCGTAAGTATGCGTGATGCGGAGCTCCGGGTGGCCGCGCTGCATGAACCACTGGTTGAAAAACCAGGTCAGGTCCTCGCCGGTGGTTTCCTCGAACGCAGTCCGCAGCTTAGAGATTTCGACGGCGCTTTGCTTGTTCTGGGTCAGGTAGCGGTTGAGCGAAGCGAAGAAGGCTTCGTCGCCCACGTACTTGCGCAGCATGTGCAGCACGCGGCCGCCCTTGTCGTAGGAATGGCGGTCGAACATGTCCTCGCGGTTGACATAGCGGTAGCGGATGAGGGGCTCGCGCTTGGCAGTGGCCTCTTCGAGGTAGTTGTTGAGCTTGATTTCCTGAACGAGGCTGGCCTCATCGGCACCATACTTGTACTCAGCCCAGAGGTATTCGGAATAGTCGGCAAAAGATTCGTTCAGGGGCAGGTTGGCCCAACTTTCGCACGTGACGTAGTCGCCGAACCAGTGATGGAAAAGCTCGTGGGCGATGACCGTTTCGCCGGTCTGGTAGTTGGCGTCGAGCAATTCGCGCTTGGTGGCCTGGATGCTGCTGCCGTGGGTGGTGGCGGTGGTATTTTCCATGGCGCCGCTCACGTAGTCGCGCACGGCCACCTGGGCGTATTTCTCCCACGGGTATTCCACGCCCAGCTTCTTGGAAAAGAAATCCAGCATTTCGGGGGTGTGGCCGAAGATGGCGCGGGCGGTGCCGGCGTACTGCGGCTCCACGTAATAATCGACGGGTTTGCCGTGCCAGGAGTCATTCACCACGGCAAAGTCGCCGACTACCATGGTGGCGAGGTAGGGCGCGTGGGGCTGGCTCAGCTTCCAGGTGTCGGTGCGGGTGCCGTCGGCGTTGGCGTGCGAGGAAATCAGGCTGCCGTTGGAAAGCGTCTTGAACTGCTTCTCCACCGTCATGCTGATTTCCTGGGTCATCCGCTGGTTGGGCTTGTCGATGGTGGGAAACCAGCAGGAACTGCTTTCCGTCTCGCCTTGCGTCCAGATTTGGCGGGGCTTGTTTTTGTCGGTGCCCAGCGGGTTGATGAAATAAAGCCCTTTGTCGGAGGTAATAGCCGCTGAGCCGCCCTGCGGCAGCTCGTTGGGCTTGGCCACATACACGATGCGCACCTGGTAGGGCGTGCTGCGCGGGTACGGGTGGTCGAGGGCAATGACGAGCTTGCGCCGGTTGTAATTGTAGTTGAGGCTCTTGTTCTTCTTCTCCCCCACCAGTTCGATTTTCTGCACGTCGAACCCCTTAGCATCCAGCACCAACTCCGACTGCGGATAGAAATGCGAGCGCAGGGTAAGGATGGCCGTACCAAGCAGGTACTGCTTCTTATAATCGAACCGAACATCGAGCTTGGTGTCGAGTACATCTGTCAGGATGGTGGCCGCGGGCTGCAACGGCGCCTCGGCGGGCAACCAGGACGGCACCACCAACCCGGCCGGCGCGGGGGCCGGCGCCGGAGCAGGAGCCGCCTTTTTATGCACCGGCACCTTGGCAGCGGGCTTTCCCGTGCCGGGCTTCGCTCCTTGGGCCGCGGCCAGCAGGTGCACAAACAACATCAGGCTGGTGAGGCCCGGAACCAGATACTTCATGCCAACAAGAACGGGCGAAAAACGCCTCAATTTCTGAATTAATTTGAGATTTGGGCTACCTTTAACCCCAGCTTTCCTCCCACCCTATTCGCTTCAGATGCTTCAAATCAGCACCGGCTCCGGTCAACTTTGGGAAGTTGACTACCGCACCGCCGACACCGTCACGCTCAACGGCCAACCTTTTGCCTGGGACTTGGCGGATTTGGGCGAAGGCCGCTTTCACGTGCTGCACGAAGGTCGTTCCTACAACGCGGAAGTTGTATCGGTCGACTTCGCCGCCAAAAACATCGTATTGAAGCTCAATGGCCAGCGCGTGGAGCTCAACGCCAAAGACCGGTTCGACCTGCTGCTTGAGCGCCTGGGCATGAGCAACGCCGCCGCCGCGAAAGTCAACGAACTTAAAGCCCCCATGCCCGGGCTTATCGTAGACATTCGGGTGGCGCCCGGCCAGGCCGTGCAAAAGGGCGACCCGCTGCTGGTGCTGGAAGCCATGAAGATGGAAAACATCCTCAAGGCCCCGGCCGATGGCACGGTGGGCACCATCAAGGTGACCCTGCGCGACAACGTGCAGAAAGGCCAAGTGCTGGTGCAGTTTTCGTAGCCTTCGTTATTATTTCGACATCCTCATTCATTTCGACTTGAAATACAACCGCATCCTCCTCAAGCTCAGCGGCGAAGCGCTGATGGGCCAGCAGCAGTACGGCATCGACGCCGAGCGGCTGATGCAATATGCTTCCGAAATTAAGGCAGTGGCCGCCACGGGCGTGCAAGTGGCCGTCGTGATTGGTGGCGGCAACATTTACCGCGGCGTGGAAGCCGAAGCCTTCGGCCTCGACCGCGTGCAGGGCGACTACATGGGCATGCTGGCCACGGTCATCAACTCCATGGCCCTGCAAAGTGCCCTGGAAAAGCTGGAAGTGAGCACGCGCCTGCTGTCGGGCCTCACCATTCAGCGGGTGTGCGAGCCGTACATCCGCCGCCGCGCCGTGCGGCACCTGGAAAAGGGCCGCGTGGTGATTTTTGGGGCCGGCATCGGCTCGCCCTACTTCACCACCGACTCGGCGGCTTCGCTGCGGGCCATTGAGATTGAGGCCGACGTGGTGCTGAAAGGCACCCGCGTGGACGGCATCTACACGGCCGACCCGGAGAAAGACCCGTCGGCCACGCGCTTCACCGAAATCACTTTTGATGAGGTGCTGAGCAAGAAGCTGAACGTGATGGACATGACGGCCTTCACGCTGTGCAAAGAGAATAACCTGCCCATCATCGTGTTCGACATGAACACGCAGGGCAACCTGCAGCGCCTGCTGGACGGCGAAGCCATGGGCACGCTGGTGAGCGACGGCAACGCCAACACCCACGCCGGCCGCAAGGCCGCCCTAGACCCCATCAACAGCCTGCTGCAGCCGCTGGTGGGCAACCAGCCGGAGCAAGCCTAATTTTTAGTTGTCAGTTGCTTGTTGCCGGTTGTTAGTTTGTACTGACAAACTGGTGGCCGGCCTGACAACTGACAACCAATAACTGACAACTAAACAAAATGGACGAAGAAATTCAGTTTTACCTGGACGACCTGGTTGAATCGATGGGCAAGGCCCTGGCCCACGTCAACGTGGAAATGAGCCGCATCCGGGCCGGCAAAGCCTCGCCGGCCATGCTCGACGGCATCCGGGTAGACTACTACGGCACCCCCACGCCCATTGGCCAGATTGCGAACATCTCGACGCCCGACGCCCGCTCGCTGTTCATCAAGCCCTGGGAGAAAAACATGATTGCCGAGGTAACCAAGGCCATTCGCAACAGCGACCTGGGCCTGAGCCCGGTGTCGGACGCGGAAGGCGTGCGCCTCAACATCCCGGCCATGACCGAGGAGCGCCGCCGCGACCTCGTGAAACAAGCCAAAAACGAATCGGAAGCCGGCAAGGTCCGCGTCCGCGGCATCCGCAAGGACGTGAACGAAGCCCTGCGCAAACTGCTGAAAGAAGGCGCTTCGGAAGACGCCATCAAAGTGGCCGAAGAGAAGGTGCAGAAAACGACCGATACGTACATTGCCGAGGTTGAAAAAGCCCTCAGCAAGAAGGAATCGGAGATTATGACCATCTGATTGCTTGCTTTAAATAAGAAAAAGCCCGGCGAAAATCGTCGGGCTTTTTTTATGGCAGCGCGGGAATCAACCGCGGCGGGCTGCAGATTCTTTTACTTGAGGAGTTCGGCTTCTACCGCGGCGGGCACCAGGTAGCGAATGGATTGGCCGGCGCGCAGGCTTTCGCGGATGTAGGTGGCCGAGATGTCGAGCAGGGGCGCGGCCAGCACCCGGAGGCGAGGAAAGGCGGCCAGGTCGGGCAATTCGTAGCCGGGGCGGGGGTAAACGTAGATGTCGACTTCGGCCAGCAGGCGGGCCGACTCTTGCCAGCGCGGCAAGCCGGGCACGTTGTCGGAACCCATGAGGAGCACAAAATCGTGGCCCGGATGGCGCAGGCGCAGGGCATCGAGCGTGGCGATGGTGTAGCTGGGACGCGGCAGGCCGAATTCAATGGACTCGGCGCGCAGGCGGGGATTGCCGGCCAGGGCCAGCTCCACCAGGCGCAGGCGCTCGGTGTCGGGCAGCAGGTCTTTGGCTTCCTTGAAGGGGTTGTGGGGCGTGACCACGAGCCACACTTCGGCCAGGTCGGTGCGCGTGGCGAAGTGCTCAGCCAGGATGAGGTGGCCGATGTGCACGGGGTTGAA
This sequence comes from Hymenobacter armeniacus, assembly GCF_014699055.1. Taxonomy (GTDB): domain Bacteria; phylum Bacteroidota; class Bacteroidia; order Cytophagales; family Hymenobacteraceae; genus Hymenobacter; species Hymenobacter armeniacus. The sequence goes on along the minus strand of NZ_JACXAC010000004.1, from coordinate 622,574 downwards.
GGAGCCGAACAGCAGGCCGATGCGAGGCGAATCCGTCATCCTGCCCGCGGTTAGACGACGGCCGGCTCGGCGCTGATGAACTGGCGGACGAGCTTTTCGGCGTGGTCGGTGGCGGCGTCGAGGTCGTCGTTGACCACGGTCACGTCGAACCGGTCTTCAAACGCCAGCTCAAACTTAGCCTTGTACACCCGCGAGGAAATGCTGGATTGCGAATCGGTGGCGCGGGCCTGCAGGCGCTGCTCCAGGACTTCGATGGACGGCGGGCGCACAAAAATGGCCAGCGCCCGGTCTTTGTAGAAGTCCTTGATGCTCAGACCACCCTTCACGTCCACGTCCAGGATGGCGTGCTTGCCGCTGTCCCAGATGCGTTCGATTTCCGACTTGAGGGTGCCGTAGAAGGCGCCCTCGTAGACTTCCTCCCATTCCACAAATTCGTCGTGACGAATCTTGTCCTGGAATTCTTCGGCCGTGATGAAGTAGTAGTCCTTGCCGTTTTCTTCGGCCCGGCCGCGGCGGTCGCGGGTGCAGGCCGAAATGGAAAAACTCAACTCCGGCACGCGCTCCATGAGCCGGTGCACAATGGTGGTTTTGCCCGCGCCCGAGGGCGCCGAAAACACAATAATTTTGCCTTGCATCACGCAAAGCTAAGCCGTTGGCGCCGGTATTAGGCCACCACGGCCCCTACGCGCGCCAAAATGGACTCGTGCAGGGTGGCGGGAGTGGCGGGAGAAGGCACGCGTTGCTTCAGAAAGGAGATGAAGATGCGTTGCTTCTCGATGTCGTCGAAGCAGGGCGAGCAGTCGGTCGCGTGGTCGTAGAGGTAATCCTCGTCTTCCGCGGTCACGGGCTGGCCTTCGATGAGTTGGTCGAGTACAGTATTCACGCGTTCGCAGTCGGGGCCGTTGTCAGGGGTAGCCGCAACGGGGGCCGACATTTTGGTTTGTGTAGTAGCAGATGGGTTCATAACGAAAATACGCGAAAGAAGGTGAAAGACAACGAAATGCAGCCGAGCTACCGAGTATGTACTCTTGCTGGGAGGGTTAATTATTTTCGGAGTCGGTTAGTTCCGTTTCGTCGTCAATTGCGTCATTGCCATATCCCATTGATTGGGCGTATTTCTCCAGCTTATCCTTGAGGAAGTTACGGGCCCGGTGCAGGCGCGAACGCACGGTACCAATCGGAATATCAAGCACTTTGGCCATTTCCTCGTAGGTAAAGCCTTCGAGGTCGCAGAGGATGATGACGGTGCGAAAATCAACCGGCAAAGAATTTAGCGCGCTGGCCACTTCGTCGCCAATCAGGTCGCGGGCCGACTGCTGGCGCATGTCGGACGACGAGGCTCCAATTTCGCCCTCGGCTTCTACGTCGTCGGGGTTGTAATAGCCTTCAATCTCACTGTAGTCGACTTTGGCGGGCTGCTTGCTCTTCTTGCGGAAGTCGTTGATGAACGAATTCTTGAGAATGCGGAAAAGCCACGCCTTGGCGTTGGTGCCGGGCTCGAAGTACTCGAAAAAGCGGTACGCCTTGAGGTAGGTTTCCTGCACGAGGTCGTTGGCGTCGTCCTCGTCGAGGGTGAGCCGGTAGGCAAAATTGTAGAGCGGGTCGAGCACGGGCATGAGCTCGGCCTGGAAGCGCCGGTCTTTTTCCTCTTTGCTCAGTTTGACCCGTTCGGGAGAATCGCTCATACAGGTGGGCGGGGGAAATTGTAGGCCGAAACCTACGAAAGAATAAAGGATTAGGACAAATGGAGCTGAATTAGCAACTCGGATGGGCGGGTGGCCGGGTTGCTCGACACGGGCACAAAACTACCCGCCGAGCCGCACCGTGGAGCAGAAAAACTACTGCACGGCACACCCTCGGGCAGCACAGGCCCTGCCCGATGTACGGATAGCAGCTCTCGCTAGGTTGCAATCCGGTCCGGAACTGGCAAACTAAGTGGACGAACCGCCCGCAGAATATCGACAAAGAGCAGTATTTATCCGCTGGGCAAAGGGGGCCACGCGGCCACCTGCGCCGCCACGGCCGCCGCCGCCACCGCCCGTATGCAGGTGCAGGCGGCGGGCTGCGTGCGGCAGTCCTCGCAATTGGGCTTGTCGAATACGAGGAACGCGGCGTGCGGCCCCAGCGGCCCCCAGCGACCGGGGTGCATGGGCCGGATGGGCGGGTACAGGCCCAGCGCGTGGCGGCCGAGCGCGGCGGCCAGGTGCAGCGGCCCGGTGCTGCCGGCCACCAGCCCATCGGCGGCGGCAATGAAAGCCAGAAGCTGCGGCAGGTCCAGCTGGCCGGTGAGGTCGGCGGCCAAAAAAGCATTGTTTTGCCGAAGCCAACCGGCCAACTCCTCCCCTTCGGCCGCCGTGCCCGTGACAAAGACGCGGTGGCCGGCCCGGTGCAGCAGCTGAGCCAATTGGCCGAAATTATCGAGGCCCCACTCGCGGGCGCTGCCCCGGCTGCGCGGGTGCAGAATGACGTTGAGCTGGCCGGGCCGGCGCTGCTGTAGCAACTGGTGCCAGTGGTTGGCCAGTGGCTCGATGGCCTGCAGGCGCACCAGCTTGGCCACTTCGGCCAGCGGCGGCGTGCCCCGAAGGCCCAGGGGCTGGAGCAACTGCAGGTTGAGTTGGGCTTCGTGCAGGGGCGAGTGGCGACGGCTGAGGGCCACCAGCCGGTTGCAGGTGAGCCAGTGGCGCCAACGGTTGCGCGTGCCAATGCGGACCGGAATCTTGGCCTTCTGGGCCAGGCGCGCCAGCAGCTTGTTGGGGAAAACGTGAACGATGGCGGCAGCTTCCTGACGCTGCAGGGCCGCTATTTGCTCCGCCTCCGGCACCTTCAGCAGCTCGTCGAGGTTCAGAAAATCATCGACCCAGGGGCAGGCCGCCGCCACGGGCGCCGTGTAGGTGCGCCCGATGAGCACCACCCGACAGCCCGGAAACAGCTGCTTGAGCTGCCCGCAGACCGGCAGCGTGAGCACCACGTCGCCGATGGCATCGGTGCGGGACACGAGGAAGGTCTGGCTCATGCTTCGGCGCTTTCGGTGCGGGTTTTGAGCTTGGCAAATTTCAGGAACACGCCCCAGGCCGAGATGCCGGCAATGCACAGGCCGGCGAAGCCGTCGAGCAGGCCCAGCCGGAAAAAGTAGCCATGCACGAACTTCCAGAGCGGCTTGAGCAGCAGGTGAAACAGGCCAACGCTGGTTTTGCCGCGCAGAGCCAGCTCCTGGGCCGTGATGCTGGTGAACTTGTTGAGCTGGCTGACGTGCTGCGCGATGCTGTGGTAGCTATAGTGCAGGGCGTCGCCGGCGAGGTGGCCGGTGGTTTGGCCGGCGTCTACTTCGTACCGCTCGTGCAGGAGCAGGCCGGTCCAGCGGCCCAGGCGGCGGTCGTAAAGGCGCAGCTTGCGGTCGGGGTACCAGCCGCCGTGGCGCACCCAGTGGCCGCAGTAGTTGGTGAGGCGGGCCAATGAGTAGGCCGCGTGCTGCCAATCGGCCTTGGCAGCGCGAATGGACTGGCGCAGCTCCTCGGTCAGCACCTCGTCGGCGTCGAGCTGCAGCACGTGGTCGAACCGGGCCTGGCTGGTGGCGTAGTTTTTCTGCTCCACGTAGCCTGCAAAGGCGTGCTGGATGACGCGGGCGCCGTGCTGGTGGCAGATGTCGACGGTAGTATCCGTGGAAAAAGAATCGACTACCAGCACGTCGTCGGCCACGTTGCCCAGCGCCTGCAGGCAACGGGCAATGTTGGCTTCTTCGTTGAAAGTGATGATGACGACGGAAAGGGAAACAGGCATGGGCAGGCAAATATCCGCCGTTTTTGTTAGCCAATGCCACCGCCTTGCCCGCGATATTTCCGTATGGCAAGCCGCACTCCGTGCGTAACTTGCGCCCGCATTCGTTTCCCCACACATGAAAAAAACGCTCCTCCCCGGCCTGCTGGCCGCTGCCCTGCTGTCGTTCACGCTGCCGTCCTGCGGTCCTTCGGCCACCGAGGGCGACGATGACATCGCCACCACCGAGCTGCCGCCCCTGCCCGCCGCGCCCGACACCACCAAAGGTGCCAAGCAGCCCGAGCAATACCGCGAACTGAACTCGGTGAATGCCACCGAAGACATCAAAAAGATGCAGCCCCAGATGTAATCTGGCTTTTTGCTGCTGAGACAGTGAGCAATGAATGATGCCGCCTGCGGCGTTTTTCATTGCTCATTTTTTGTTCGCGGCTTTTTCTTACCCTTTCAATCTTCCTGCTTTGGCCACTGATAACTACACCATCCGTCGCGGCGTCGAAGCCGATTTGCCCCAGGTGCTGGGCCTGATTCACGAGCTGGCCCTGTACGAGCGCGCCCCGGAGGCCGTGACCAACACGCTCGCGGCCATGCAGCGCGACGGCTTCGGGCCGGCGCCCATCTTCGGGTTCTTCGTGCTCGAAAACGACGCGGCCGAAATCATCGGGCTGGCGTTGTTCTACACCGCCTACTCGACCTGGAAAGGCCGCATGCTGTACCTGGAAGACTTGGTGGTGACGGAATCGGCGCGGCGCGGCGGCCTAGGCCGATTGCTGTTCGACGCCGTGGTGGCCGAGGCCCGCGCCACCGGCGCCGTGCGCCTAAAGTGGCAAGTGCTGAACTGGAACGAGCCCGCCATCGGCTTCTACCAGAAGCTGGGCGCCACCATCGAGCAGGATTGGTACAACGGCAACCTCGACGAAAGCCAACTGGCCAGCTACGCCGTGGCACCCGCTGCGGCCGAAGCAGCACGGCCAGTGGGGCGCGGCTTCTAACACCAAGGGGCTGTGCCGGCGGCAGCGTCAGTAACGCACGAATTTGCTGGTGCCGGTTTTGCCTTGCGCGTCTTGCCAAAGCAGCACGTAGAGCCCCGGCGCCAGCCCCGTAATGGTGAGCGGCACCACGTTGAGGCCCGCCGACAGGCTGAGCACCGAGGTGCGCACGCGCCGGCCCACCCGGTCGAACACGCGGAACGTCACGACGCCATCGGCGGCAGCGGGGTATTGCACGCGCAGCTGGTCGCCGGTCACGGGGTTGGGAAAAACCGAAACGCTGGCGTTGGCGCCGTCGGTGCTGAGCAAAATGACAGGCGCGTTGTCGAGCGTGCCATCGGGCCGCTGCAGGCGCAGCCGGTAGTAGAGCAAGCCGCTGGGCACGCTGGCATCCACAAACTGGTAGGGGCCGCCGGGCGCGCGGTTGGCCACGGTGCCCAGCCGCTCCCAGGCGGTGGTGTCGCCGGAGGTGCTGCGCTCCACCACAAAGCCGCTGAGGAAGCATTCGTCGCGGGTGGCCCACGTCAGGGTGACGCCCGTGCCGGCGGCGTATTGGGCCGCAAAGCCGGTGAGCGGCGCGGGCAACAGCGCCGGCCCGCCACAGCCCAGGGGCCGGAAGCTGCGCACGCGCAACACCTGGCGCCCGCCGGCCACGTCGCTCGCCGGATTAAGGCTGCGCGACAGTTGCCCAAACGACACGGCGTAGTGCATGATGGCGCCGGGCAGGTTGAGGTGGTTGAGCTGGTGGGCGTGGCCCAGCTCGTGCACGGCCACTGACTCAAAGTCAATTTGGCGCAACGAGCCAATGGGCGGCGCCGGCCCAAACTGAAAGTTGGCGCCGTCGTCGAATTGCATGTCGATTTCCTTCACCCAAAACACCACCTCGCCGTTGGGCGCGTAGCAGCCGCGGTAGTAGCTGGAGGTGCGGCCCAGCACCGAGGTGGGCAGTTCGGCGCCGGCATCAAAGGCCACCACGTTCTGGCCGTCTTCGGCCACGCTGTTGGTGGTGGCGGGGGCGTCTACGTCCCAGTTCATGCCGGTCTGGCAGCGCCAAGTGGCCAGTGCCCGCTGCCAGGCGGCCGAGACCGCGGCGTTGGCCACAAAATTGGGCCCGAAACGGAAGCTGATGCCGCCGCGGGCGTTCAGAACCACGTGGTTGGGGCGCTGCAGCAGGGTGCCGTCGGTGCTTTCCACGTTGCTGAGGGCGTAGATGACGGTGAGCGTGCGCGTGCTTTCTACGCTCGACTGGTCGGCAGTGGTGACGCGGATGGTGCCGGAACCGGCCGGGTGGCCGTTGCTCACGGGCGAGCCCCCGTTGGCGGCCGAAGGCACTTTCACCTGAATGAGGGTATTGCTCCAGCTCACGTAGTCGGCGTCGCGGGCTTTCACGCGGGTGGCACCGCCGTCGTCGGCGTTGCGAAATTCCACGAAGCCTGTGCCGCGGCTGTTGCCGAAGCCATCGCCCACAATGCTGAGCACGGCCCCCGCCCCGGCCGGCAGGCTCAGGGGCGAGAAGCTGGCGATGGTGGCGGCGGTGGTGCGCCGAGCGGGGACTGACCGGGGCGCCGCAACTGGGCGGGCCTGCAGCACCAAGCGCTTCTGCCCGGTGTAGCGCGTCATTTCGGCGAAGAAAGCCGCGTCCAGCGCCGGATAGGCGCGGAAGGGCTCGGCCGCGGTTTGCTCCTCGGCATTGAAGGCGATGAAGCCTTGTTCGCTGCCGTAGGTCGTGAAGGCGCGGCCTGCCACGCCCAGGCCGGCCCACGGGGCCCGCTGCAAAAACAGAATGCCTTGTTGGCCGGGCGTCAGGCGCAGGGTATTGGTGAGCACCTGCTGGTCGAGCCCCAGGCGGCCGCCTTCGGTGATGAGGACCAGGCCGGCGGTGTCGGCCGCCTGGCCTTTAAGCAGCGAAAACACCCGCAGCCGGTGGCGCGTGAACAGCCGCGTGTGCGGCGCATCCCAGAAGCTTTGGGCGTCGAGCACCTGCGCCTCCACCACCAACTCCGACTGCCGGGCGCGCTGCTCCGGCGCCAGGGGCAGCATGAGGCAGTGCAGGTCCGGGGCGGGCGCCTGGGCGCGAGCCGCACCCACGCCCAGCCACTCCAGACTCAGCACCAGGGCCAGGCACAGGCCGGCCCCACGAAAAAACGGTAACGAAACCAGCATAAGCGAAGAATTATCGAGCAGCCCAAGATACGAGAAAGCGGCCGCCAGCGACTTGGCCCCGCCCGGAACAAGGCCAACTATTGCCCCACGGGCGGCGGCTGCGGCTGCCACGAGGGCGAACCGCCGGCCACCACGGGCCAGCCATCGGCATAGGTGAGGCGGTCGAGGAGCAGCACGCGGCGCGAGTACCCCTCCGAGTCGTCGATGGCGTCGAAGGTGGGCTGGCGCGGGTCGATGGCGTGGTAGGCCAGCCAGTCGTGGCCGGCGGCGTCGGTCACCACGCAGTTGTGGCCGGGGGCGTGCCAGTGGGCATTGGCGGCCAGCAAGGCGGTGAGGGGGTCGGCGCTGGCTTCGGCGTAGGTTTCGAACGGGCCGGTGGCGTGGCGGGCGCGGGCCACCAGCACGGCGTAGTGGGCATTGGCCCCACAGCAGTTGTCGCCCGAGAAGAAGAGGTAGTACCAGCCGTCGCGGTAGTGCACCCAGGCCGCTTCCACCAGGCGGTGGTAGTCGGCGGGGTCGTCGCTCGCGCTGGGGTACACCACGGCGCGGGCCTCGCTGCCGGGCAGGAAGCTGAGCCGGTCCTCGGCCAGCTCGCGCACCCAGATGGGGCCGAACCCCGAGCCCCAGTACAGCAGCCGCTGACCGGTGGCGGGGTCGTCGAAGGCCATGGGGTCGATGCAGGTGAAGCCGGGGCCGGGCAGAAAGGGCTGGCCGCTGTCGCGAAACGGGCCGGCGGGGCGGTCGGCCACGGCCACGGCCAGGCTGAGGTAGTCGGCGCCGTCGGGCCGGGCCGAGTAGTAGAGGTAGAAGCGGCCGCCGTGCTCGCTCACGTGGGGCGCCCAGATTTTCTGGCTGTGCCGGGCCCACACGGGTTTTTCGGGCAGGCCTTCGCCGAGGTAGTCCCAGTTCACCAAATCCGACGACCGCGCCACCTGCAGATTGATGATGACGCCAGCCCGCTTGGTTTGGGTGCCGTAGGCGTAGTACCAGCCATCGGCGGCGCGAATGATGGTGGGGTCGGGAAAATTGTCGTCAAGGACGGGGTTGGTGTACATAGGCCGGGCGAGGAGAACACGGGACCGCGCCCCCTTATTTAGCTGCCGAGGGGACAGGGCTGCACAGGGGGCCGCTGCTGCAGCCATACGTAGGCCGAGGCCACGTCGTCGAACGTGGCCACGTGCGGGCGGGCAATGACGCGCACCGCGGCTTCGGTTCCCTCGCGAGAAATCAGGTGGCGCGGCAGCACCCAGGCCAGGTGCTGCAGGCCCGCCTCCCGCATTTGCTCCAGCCACCACATGCTCCACTCACGCAGCTGCATGGTGGTGCGAATGATGTTGGAGTTGTCGTTGAGGATTTTGGAGCAGGGCCAGGCCCGCAGGCTTTCGAGCATGAGCAGGCAGCAGGCCTGCGAAGTGTCGGGGTCGTGCTCGCCCTTCCAGTCCACATACAGCCATTCGTTGTCCGCGTCGTAGCCGATGGCGAGCTGCGGCAAGTCGACGATGGATTGCAGTTGCATGGGGCGGGAGAAAGCGCGACAAATTGAGGGCATCAAATTTACTGCTGAACAGGATTTGGGTTGCGGCCAGGCACGGGCTTGGCGGGTGCCGCCGCGGAAACGCGCCCACGGCGCCAGCGGGACACTAGCTTTGCAGGCTATTTGCTGCCGTCGGCATTTTTCACTGGCTTGTTTCACTTATTCCCTCCCCTTTTTCTCATGTTCAAAAAATGTGTTGTGCTACTGGCCTTGTGCTGTGCTCCTTTTAGCCTGTTGGCCTGGGGCGCAATGGGCCACCGGGCCGTGGCGCGCATTGCCGAAAACCACTTATCAACCACAGCCAAGCGCGAAATTGCCCGCATTCTGGGCCGCGAAACCATGCCCTTGGTGAGCACCTGGGCCGATGAGCTGCGCAACGACCCGCAGTTCAAGGACACGGCCCCGTGGCACTACGTGAACGTGCCCACCGGCCTCGACTACGCCGCTTTCACTGCCCAGCTCAAGGGCACGGTGGCCCCGGCGCCGGCTCTGCCCACCAACGCCTACGCCGCCCTGCTGCAGATGCGTCAGGACCTGAAAGACCCCAAAAAGACGACCGAGGAAAAGCGCATTGCCCTCAAGTTTCTCATTCACTTGGTGGGCGACGTGCACCAGCCCCTGCACCTGGGCCACCTCGAAGACAAGGGCGGCAACGGCATTCCGGTGAGCTGGCGCGGGCGCGACACCAACCTGCACAGCATCTGGGACGGCGACTTGGTGGAATACCCCGGCTTCACGTTCACGGAAATGGCCTCGGCTTACGACCATGCTACCTCCGCCCAGGTGAAGCAGTGGCAGCAAGACGACCCCACAGCCTGGCTGTTTGAGTCGTACCAGCTGTGTACACCAGTGTACGCCGCGGCCATCACCAACCCCAAGTTCGACTGGCACTTCTACCCCACTTTCGGGCCCACCGTCGAAGACCAGATTCTGAAAGCCGGCATCCGGCTGGCGGGCATGCTCAACGAGGTGTTCGGCAAATAGGCCGCGTCCGGTTTCACCGGGCCAAAAAGCCCCGTCTGCTCCTGCAGGCGGGGCTTTTTCATGCCCGGGCTCAGCCGGCAAAGAGCCAGCAACCTAAATAATGCCCGATTTCTATTTTTTCAATAATCGAGGCAATTGCTCGTGCAATATTTAGTGATTGTGAATTTTTAATGAAAATACTGCCGTCTTAGCAGCGTATTTTTAAGGCAGTTTCCAAATGCAGGAAGCCGGGCCTGGCCCAATTCATTCATCTCTTTCTTTTTCATGACCAATTCCTACCCCCACTCCACCTGGGTTCGTGGCGTACAGAAAGCCGGGCTGGTAGCGTTGCTGGCCGGCGGCACCGCGCTGGCTGCCCAGGCGCAGGCTCTCAACTACACCGCGACCACGGCGGCCAACGTGGCCGGCACCTACGCCGATGTCAGCGCCGTGGCCGGCAGCGCGGCCATTGCCACGGCCAACACCGACGACGCCAACTCGGCCGCGACGCCCATCGGCTTTACGTTCACGTTCAACGGCACGGCCTTCACCGAATTCGTGCTAAACACCAACGGCCTGCTGCGGCTGGGCAGCGCCGCGCCGTCGTCGGCCGCCGCGTTTCCAACCTATGCCCAAACGCCGGAGCTGGGCCCCATCTCGGGCACCAACGCGGCCGACGTGAACCTGATTGCGCCGTTCAACCTCGACCTGTTTGCTGGCACGGCAGGCGGCACCGAATACCGCGTGGCCACCACCGGCACGGCGCCCAACCGGGTGTGCACCATTCAGTGGAAAAACGTGGCCGACAAGCCGCAGGCCACCTCCGGCAGCATTGCCACGGTGATTACCACGCAATACGCCAACTTCTCCTTCCAAGTAAAGCTCTACGAAACCACCAACACGGTGGAGTTTGTGTACGGCGCGGCCACGGCCGGCACGGGCACCGACAATCCCAAATACGCCGCGGTGGGGCTGAAGGGCGCCACGCCCACGGCCTCGCTGGTGGCCACGAAGGGCTCCACTGGGCTGTGGTCGACGGCGGTGTTTGCCCCGGGCCCCTACCTGGACCGCCTCACCGGCAACGGCCACAACATTCGCCAGACCGCGCTGCCCGACGCCGGCCGCACCTACCGCTTTGCCCCCACGCCCAACAGCGACGCCGGGGTAGCGGCCATTTATACGCTGGGCAAGATTGCCAGCCCCGGGGCCTTGCCCCACGCCGTGCGCGCCGTGATTACCAACTCCGGCCTCACGGCCCAAACCAACCTGGACGTGGCTCTGAACGTGACGGGCGCCAACACCTTCACCGACACCAAGCGCATTGCCTCGCTGGCGGTGGGGGCGTCGGCCACGGTCACGTTTGCCGCCTACCCCGCCACCCTCGTGCCCGGCACCAACGCCGTGACCGTGACGCTGCCGGCCGACGGCAACACCGCCAACAACTCGGCCACGTACGGCCAGCTGGTGACCACCAACCGCATTTCCTATACCGACCCGGCCCAGCCGCTCACGCTGGGCGTGGGCGCGGGCAACGCCATTTTCGCGTCGAAATACACGCTGCCGGCGGCCACGGTGCTGAGCGACGTGGTGGTGACGTTCAATCCCACCACCGGCACGGCCGTGAACACGGCCCCCTACCAGGTGGTGATTTACGACGCCACGGCGGCGGGCGGGCTGCCCGGGCAGGTGCTCTACACCTCGGCCACGCAGAACCGGACGTCGGCGGGCGGCGCCGTGACCATCCCTGTGCCGAATGTGGCGGTGCCGGCTTCTTTCTTCATCGGGGTGAAGGAAACCAGCGCCACCAACATGGCCATTGCCTACCAGGTGGAAAATCCCATCCGCCCGGCCACCTTCTACTTCACCACCGACGGCGCGGTGTGGAACGACTTTGCCACGGCCACGCCCAAGGCCCGGTTTGCCATTGAGTTTGGCACCACGGTGCCCAACTGCGCGGCGCCCACGGCGGTAGCGGTGAGCAACATCGGCGCCACGGGGGCCACGGTTACGTTTACGCCCCCGGCCACGGGCGCAGCCAGCTATGAGCTGGTGTACGGCCCCACGGGCTTCAACCCCGTTGCCGGGGGCACCTCGCTGCCCGTCACGGCCTCGCCCGTTGCGCTCACCAATATGAACCCGGCCACGGTGTACCAGGTGTACGTGCGCAGCGTCTGCTCGGCGGGCGGCACCAGCAGCTTTGCGCCGGTGGTGAGCTTTGCCACGCTCTGCAACCCCAACCCGGCGGTATCGGCCTTCCCCTACGCCCAGAACTTCGACACGGTGCTGCCCGGCCAGACGCTGCCCTGCGGCATCACGGTGCTCAACGCCAACAACGACGCGACCACCTGGGCCGTGTCGAACGTGAACCCCAACTCCGGCACCAACAGCATGCGCTACCGCGGCCTGGTGCTGAACAACGTGGCGGCCGACGACTGGTTTTTCACGCCGCCGCTCACGCTGCTGGGCACTTCGCGCTACCAGGTGGCCTTCCGCTACCGCGGCGAGGGCATTGCCAACAGTCCCTCCGACTACACCGAAAGCCTGGAAGTGAAATCGGGCACGGCGCCCACCGTAGCGGCTCAAACCAACCTGCTGTTCAGCAACGCGGCCATCACCAACACCAACTACGCGCTGGCCAACGGCACTTCCACGCCGGTGGTGGCCCTGCTGCCGCTGGGCGCGGGCACGCAGTACGTGGGCTTCCACGTGAACAGCACGGCCAACCAAGGCAACCTGTACATCGACGACATTGCGGTGACGGCCACGGCCATCAGCGCCAGCTCGGAAGCGCTGCTGCGCGCCGTGAGCGTGTTTCCCAACCCCTCGGCCACGGGCCTGTTCGACCTCGAAATTCACGGTGCCAACGCCGGCGCCGGCCTCGGCGTGCAGGTGACCAATACGCTGGGCCAGCGCGTGTACACGGGTTCGGCCCGCGACAACTACACCAACAAGCTCGACCTGAGCGGCCTCGCGCCCGGCATCTACTACCTGCAGGTGCGCAACGGCGACGAGCACCTGACCAGCCAGCTGAGCATTGTTAAATAATTCTGGTTTTCAAGCCTTTCTTTTTTCTCATCCCACTACTCTAATGACCGCAATTCCTACTAATTCGGGCTACCGTGCCCTGGCGCTGGCCATTGCCCTGGCCGTGCCGGGGCTGGCCCTGGCGCAGGAGGCCACGCCGCTGGCGCAGGCCCTGGCTTCGTTCTCGGCCAAAGCCCAGGCGCAGCCCAAGAGCCACCTCACGGCGGCCGACGTGGCCAGCCCCACCGTGACCAGCTCCTACTTCGATGCCGGCACGGGCCTCACCCACACCTACCTGCAGCAGCGGGTGAACGGCCTGACGGTGTTCAACGCCAACGGGGCCGTGCACACCGACCGCAGCGGCAAGGTGGTGTTCTTCAACCACGAATTTCTGGCCGACGCCGCGGCCGCGGCCCCTTCGGCTACGCCGGGCCTCTCGGCCGAGCAGGCCGTGGCCGCCGCCGCCAAGGCGCTGGAGCTGCCCCGCCCGGTGGGCCTGGCCCGCGTGGTGGAAGGCCGCGCCGCCGACGGCATTGTGTTCAACAAGGCCGGCATCTCGGAAGAAAACATTCCGGTGCGGCTGATGTACCTGCGCGAAGGCGACAAGCTGGTGCTGGTGTGGAACGTGACCATTGCCCAGCTCGACCAGCAGCACCACTGGAACGCCCGCGTAGACGCCCACACCGGCCGCCTGCTCGACCGCAACGACTACGTGGTGAGCGAGCTGGCCACCTTCCGCCAGCACGTGGCCGCGGCGCAGAAGCGCCGCGCGTTTGTGCCCACCGCCCAGGCCACGGCCCCCGCCACGGCGCAGGCCGCGAAAGGCGCTAAAGGCACCACCGGCGCGGCCAATAGCCTGACCGTGATTCCGGTGCCGTTTGAGAGCCCCGACCTGTCGCCCCGCGTGGTGGTGCCCTTCAGCGCCGCCAACCCGCTGTATTCGCCCTACGGCTGGCAGGTGGGCGACAGCCGCGCCCCGAGCGGGTTTTTCGCCGATACCTATTCCTTTCTCTCGACCGGCAAGCAGCTGACGCGCGGCAACAACGTGGCCGCCTACGACGACAACGTGACCCTGACGTCGGGCAACGGCAACGTGTCGTCGACCACCAACTCCCCCGACGGCGGGCCTACCCGCGACTTCGACTTCCCCTTCAACCCGGCCCTGGGGCCGCGCGACCCCGGCAACTTGGCCGCCGGCATCACGAACCTGTTCTACTGGAACAACATGCTCCACGACGTGATGATGAGCAAGGGGTTCAACGAAGTGTCGGGCAACTTTCAATACAAAAACATCACCGGCCAGGGCCTCGGCAACGACTTCGTGCGGGCCGAGTCGCAGGACGGCAGCGGCCGCAACAACGCCAACTTCTCGACGCCCGTGGACGGCAGCCCCGGCCGCATGCAGATGTACCTGTTTGACAACACCGGCGCCAACACCCTCACGGTGACGGGCGCGGCCAGCGCCAACGGCGGCTACCGCTTTGCCACGGTGGCATTTGGCCCGCGCCTCACCAAAAAGCCCGTGGCGGGCCGGCTGGTGCTGGTGAACGACGGCGTTTCGGCCGACAACGGCGCCCACGGCTGCGCGTCGCCCTTTGTGAACGCGGCGGCCGTGGCCGGCAACGTGGCCTTCATTCAGCGCGGCGGCTGCCCGCAGCTCACCACGCTCAACCCGCGCGCTAACAACACCTTTGCGCCCAAAGTGAAGCGGGCGCAGGACAACGGCGCCACCGCCGTCATCGTGTTCGACTCGCTGGGCACGACCACCAACCTGGTCAATTTCGGCGGCACCGACACGGTGGGCATTCGCATTCCGGCCATCTTCATCAGCGGGGCCGACGGCTTCCGGCTGCGCGCGGCCCTGCAGGCCGGCAACGTGCTCAACGTGAACGCCACGCTGGGCCCGGATTTCGACGGCTCGTTCGACAACGGCGTGGTGTCGCACGAGTTCGGCCACGGCATCAGCAACCGCCTCACCGGCGGCCCGGCCAACTCCAGCTGCCTCAACTCGGCCACCGGCAACCAAACCATGGGCGAAGGCTGGAGCGACTTTTTCGCGCTCTGGATGACCACCCGCCCCGGCGACATCGGCTCGACCAACCGCTACATGGCCACCTACGACAACGGCAACCCCTACGCCGTGGGCCCCGGTTTCCGCGCCAAGCCCTACACCACCAATTTTTCGGCCAACAACTACACCTACGGCCAACTGGGCACGGGCACGGGCAAGTACCAGGAAACGCACGACGTGGGCGAAGTGTGGGCCACCGTGCTGTGGGATTTGAACTGGCAGTTCATCTACCGCTACGGCTACGAGACTGATTTCCTGAGCACCAACGGCGGCAACAACAAGGCCCTGAAGCTGGTGCTGGATGGCTGCAAGCTGCAGGTGTGCAACCCCGGCTTCCTCGACGGCCGCGACGCCCTGCTGCGCGCCGACTCCCTGACCAACCGCGCCGCCAATGCTGACCTCATCTGGAACGTGTTTGCGCGCCGCGGCATGGGCTACGACGCCCGGCAGGGCGACCGGGTGAACGGCCAACCCAAGGTGACGGGCGTTGTGCAGGGCTTCAACCTCCCCCCCGGCGTGCGCGCCCTGGCCCTGGCCAGCAAGAACGGCGCCGTGGTCAGCTCGGCCCTGGAAGCTTATCCCAACCCGGCCCAGAACCAGCTCACGGTGCGCGCGCAGCTTGCCAGCACCGCCCCCGTGCAGGTCACCCTGCTCGACCTGCTCGGCAAGACCGTGCTGCGCACCGTATCGGTGCCAGCCGCCCAACTGCAGCAAAACGGCGTGGAGCTGAACACCGGCACCCTGGCCACGGGCATCTACGTGGTGCGCGTGACCACCACCGAAGGCACCTTCAGCACCAAGGTGAGCGTGCAGCGGTAAGCCCAAGCACAGAGACCTGAAAAGGGCCCGGCCACATGGCCGGGCCCTTTTTTTATTCGCACGGGGCAAGCTGCGCCGTAGCAACATCTGCGCAACAGTAGCCGTCCTAGAGGAAATTCTGGCGCCGCCAGTCGCCTCTCTTCCATGGTTCCTTCGCTGCATGAAATGCCTGCCCACGTGCCCCACTCCCGTGGCCGCGTGCACGTGGTGGCGGCGTCGCCGTTTGGGGGCATGCTGCTGGCCGGGCTGGTGCTGGTGGGCCTGCACCGGCTGCTGGCCTGGGCCTCCTTCCACAGCGAGGCCGTGAGCCGCCTGGTGAAGGGCGATGCCGTGCTGCTGGCCGAGCACGGCCAGCCCCGCAGCGAGGCCCTCGCCCAGCACAACCTCACCCACAACGACCTGTTGGAAGGCATCCGCGACAGCGCCAACGTGGCCTCATTGGCCGAAACCGAAGCCGTGTGCCTGGAGCGCAACGGCAGCATCAGCGTGGTGAAGAAGTAGAGACGCGTATTCGCGTCTCGGCGTCCGCATAGTCCAAGTTCATCATTTAGTGACACTTTTCTAAAGATATCGGGGTGGAGCAATGTCCATGATGCTCGCCACGAATTCCGCTAGTTCACGATACATGGGTGGGCGTGCTTGCTGAATACGCCAGAGAAGCTCCCGCATCTTGGGGTTCTTTGTCACACCATTTTGCTTGCTAAAATCTTTGAACGATTCAAGCTCCGTCGGGACGCCCATCTCATCCAAGGGCAACTGGGCCTGCCGGGCAGCTTTTAGCAGCCACAGGTCGCAGGCCGGATTGAGCACAATTATGTACTGGTCAGTACGCTCAGGATGCTGGTAGATACAGTGCGTATCCGTTGGACCCTTACCACCGCCAACCACCAGCGTGAACTGTGCCAAATAGGGCTGCTCGTGAAATTTCTTGTCCCGGTCAACTATACCCACTAGCCGACGGCCTTGGCGTTGCCCTTTTTTGTCTTCAAGAATGTTACCCACATTGCCAATGCCTTGGGCGTGGCTAACCATAAGGTGATTGTTGGGCGTTACTAGTAGAGAGTGTATCAACGCCGTATCAGCCCAACACTCGGGTACGAACAGCGCGTGCTCAGTCATTGTAGGCACTGGGGATGAATCGGTCCATATTGTAAAACACATCCAAACCATCGGCCCGGATGGCACGCACATCTTCGTCGCTGAGCTGTTTCACCTTGGTTTGGTAGTCCTCATAATAGGCTACAAAAATGGCCAGTTCTGACGCCTGCTCTTCGTCAGGCAGCATCTGTTCCAAGATTTCGGTGATGAGGTATGGACTGTGCGTGGCCACGAAAAACTGGTTACTGCGGCTCTCCACCATGCGCCGCCCCAGCATCGATACATACAACGGATAGGAATGCGCCTCTGGCTCTTCCAGCAAAATCACCGCGTCGTTGTTACTCTCAATGGCAGCTAGGTAAAAAATGATGCGCTGGAGGGTGTCGGCAATGCTAGAATAAGGGTAATTATAAATAAGGTCGTCAACCTGTTTTTGAATTTCAAATTTCCGCTCAGCTACTCGTAACACAAGACTAAGTCCATAAGGCTTAAATAGTGCCGCTATTTCCTTTCGCAATTCAGGATTACGCTGAATAACATTTGACAAATTTCTTCCAAGAGGTGGTTCTAAGAAACCCCCAGCTACAGAATTATGGTTCTGTTTGGGATGGTATTTGTAGGTCCTAGGGAGTTCATCTGATGGAGCATAAGAAGTTCCAAGTTGAGAACTGCCACCGTCCTCCTGAATTCGGTAACTGGAAAAATAGGCTTTTTTTTGAGTGTAATTTCTATATACAGCGTCTATTGCTTCTTTTATATCTGCCTCCTGACTCTCTTTCATTCGCAGCAAGTCCTTTAATTCGGCATTTTCAACATTATATCCATAACCATACCGCAGGTTAGAAGACTGAATAATTTGTTTATAAGAGCTTATGATTTGATTGGATGTAGATATAAAATGATATGATGTCCCATCTACACTCTGCGTCTGAAGTATTGCCAGTCCATTGGATGAGTTTACTAAAATTGGCTGGCTTGTATCATTATCGTAAAACAGATTTGATGTTGTCTCATAACGCACAGTTGTATCCATGAACTTCGCACCGCGCTCATAAAGCCCTGCCCCCAGCAAGCTCATGGCCTCCAGAATATTCGATTTGCCCACGTTCGGCTGGCCAATGATTAGGTTTACGCGCCGGGGCTGCATTGCCACGTCTTTTATCGACTTGAAGTTCTGAATGCGCAAAGTGTTGATGGCGTTTTTCATAGCAACCAAAGGTAATCCACCGCCTGCTTTAACTGGAATGTCAGCCGCAACTAAGCGGTTGAAGATTAATCACACAGCGGCGGCCGCTTGTCAAACCACGGCCGGGCCTGCTCCAGCTGCCCGGCCAGTCGAAACAGCACGTCTTCGGCACCCAATGGGGCAATGAACTGCACGCCGCAGGGCAGGCCATCGGCCGTCCAGTGCAGGGGCACCGACATGGCGGGCTGGCCCGTGAGGTTGGCCACTTGGGTGTAGGGCGTTTTTTCGAGGCTTTGTTCGGCCAGCTTTTCCACCAGGCCCGAGCGGCGGATAAGGCCGCCCAGCCCGAAGGTGTTCACCAGCTTCAGGAGTTTTTGCTCGGTGGGTTTGGGCTGCAGCTCGCCGATGCGGACGGGCGGCGTGGCCAGCGTGGGCGTCAGCAGCAGGTCGTAGGTCTGATGGAAGCGGCCCATGCGGCGGGCGCTGTCGTTCCAGGTATGGCGGGCGGCAGCAAAATCGGCGGCGGAGTAGGTGCGGCCCAGCAAGCCCAGCAGCCAGGTGGTAGGCTCCACGTCGGCGGGCCGGGCGGGGCGGCCCAGGTGCTTGGCCAGGGCCGCAATGCTGGCTCCGGTTTCGCCGAAATACAGCATCAGAAACGCCGACGCCACGGCCCGGCCGTCGAAGGGCAGCGGCACTTCGGCCACCTCGTGGCCCAGGCTTTCGAGCAGGTGGGCGGCTTCGCGCACCGCCGTGGCGCACTCCGGGTGCACAGCGCGGCCCAGCGGGTGGCCCAGGCTGAAGGCGATGCGCAGGCGGCCAGGCTCGCGGCGCAGCTCTTCCAGATAAGGTCGGGCGGGCGCGGGCAGGAAGTACGGGGCGCCGGCATCGGGCCCCTGCGTGGCGTCGAGCAGGGCCGCGCTGTCGCGCACCGAGCGGCTGAGCACGTGCTCCACGGCGGCGCCCTGCCACTTTTCGCCTTGCTCGGGCCCGGTGGGCACGCGGCCCCGGCTGGGTTTCAGCCCAAACAGCCCGCAGCACGCCGCCGGAATCCGAATAGACCCGCCGCCATCGCCGGCGCCGGCCACCGGCACCACACCCGCCGCCACTGCCGCCGCCGCCCCGCCGCTGCTGCCGCCGGGCGTGTGCCCCAGGTGCCAGGGGTTGCGGGCGGGGCCGTAGAGCTGGGGCTCGGTCACGCCCATGAGGGCAAACTCGGGCGTGTTAGTTTTGCCCAGAATGTTGAGGCCGGCCGCCTGCCAGCGGCGCACCAGCTCGGCGTCTTCGGTGGGCGTGAAGCCGCGCAGGGCCCGGCTGCCCGAGGTGTGCGGCGCCCCGGCGTACTGCGCCCCAAAATCCTTCAGCAGAAACGGCACGCCGCCAAACGGCCCGGCCGGCAGCCCGGCCCCGGCCCGCTGCCGCGCGGGCTCGTAGAGCGGATGCACCACGGCGTTGAGGCGCGGATTCACGGCTTCGGCGCGGGCAATGGCGGCGGCGCACAGCTCGGCGGCCGTGAGCTGGCCGCTGCGCACCAGCGCGGCCATGGCCAGGCCGTCGAGGCGGTCGTATTCGGCAGAAGATATCATGCGCTAAATGTAGCCGCGCGCCGGCCATACCGAGCCGCCCCCTTGGCCCCAAAACAGTTACAGCAAAATAGGGTTTAACTCATAATAGGTTATATTTCGTTTTCATACTCAACTCGCTTCCTCCGCTTCCTTCCCTCTGCGGCATGCTCACGCCCGTTTTTCGGATTTTGGACTACGCCGCGGCCCTCGAATTTTATGTCGGATGGTTGGGCTTCCGCGTCGACTGGGAGCACCAGCAGGTGAAGCCCTACGACTACGCGCAGGTATCGCGCGGCGACGTGGTCATTCACCTCAGCACCAACCCCGACGACAGCTGCCCCGGCGCCCGGGTGCGGGCCCTCACCTGGGGCCTGCTGGCCTACCACAACCAGCTGCTCGACAGAAACAAGGCGTACACGCCGCCCACGCTGCAACCCGCCGCCTGGAGCGAGCGAGTGATGGAAATGGAAGTACTCGACCCCTTCGGCAACCGCATCGTGTTCTGCGAAGCCCCCGGCCTGCGCGCTATCTAGCGCTTAGCTCCGCCGGGCTGCTTCGCCTTCGGGGCGGGTTTTACCGGTTTGCGCGCGGCGGGTTTGGGCAGCGCCGGCTTGGCAGCGGGCGCGGGCGCGGCCATGGCCAGCGCGAGGCTGTTGAGGTAGTTTTCCAGTTGGGGGTAGCCGTTGGGCGCGCGCTGGGCACGGTCGGCGGGGTTGTTGGGGTTGAGGCCGTGGGCTTTTTCCCAGGCGTCGGGCATGCCGTCGTGGTCGGTGTCGGCGGGCGCGGGGGCGGTTTTCAGCACGGGCCAGGCGCGCTGGCTCACGCTGTAGGGCGTGCCGTGCGGGTAGTGCCCCTGCACGTCGATGACGGTGCCGGTGCGGGTGCGCACCTCGCGCACAATGCGCTGGTCGAGGGTGTCGCGGGTGGGCCGAATGGCGCCGGCGCCGCGCAGCACGGCCTCGTAGGCCGCACCGGCCGACTGCACGGCGACCTTGCCGCCCACCACAAACGGCGTTTCGACTTTGGCCTGCACGGTGTCGGCGGCGGTGCCGCCGTTCATCACCACGCCGCGCCAGTTGTGGGCGGTCACGGCTGGGGCGCCGTCCACGTAGTTGCCGGCCAGGTAAAACTTGCCGTAGGGCAGGCGGCCCTTTTCCTTGTCAATCTTGTAGGGATTCAGCAGTTGGGCCTGGGTGCGGGGGCTGGTGTTCGGGCCGGGCTTGTAGTAATTGCCCACGATGTTGTAGTTGCCGCCCTCGCCGGCGTACACGTTGTTTTCGCCCCAGTTGTAGATGACGTTGTTGCTGAAATCGCAGTTCTCGAAGCCCGCCGGGTGGGTGTAGCGGCTGCCGTTGAAGCGCGGCGTCCGGTTTTTGCAATGGGCAAACAAGTTGTGGTGAAACGACGAATGCTGCCCGCCCCAGATGCCCCCGAAGCCGTGGCGCTCGAAGTCGGTGTCGCCCTTTTCGTAGTGGTAGGAGTAGTTCAGCGGCTCGGCAATGAGGTTCCACTGCAGGGTGGTGCTGTCGCCTTCGTACACGCTCAGGGCCTCGTCGGTGCTCCAGCTCATTGAACAATGGTCCACCATCAGGCGGCTGTTGCGGGTGCCGCCGAAGGCGTCGTCGCCCCCCGCGCCGTCCTTGAAGCCCTGGTTCTGGTTTTTGTCGCCCATCCGAAACCGCAGAAAGCGCACGATGACGTTGTTGGCCTTCACCGACACGGGGTAGTCGGCCAGGCAAATGCCGTCGCCGGGCGCGGTTTGGCCGGCCAGCGTGGTGTTGGGCTTGCTGATGGTGAGCGGCGAAACCAAGTGAATGGTGCCCGACACCCGAAACACGATGGTGCGCGCCGGGGCCTTGGCCGTGCTCAGCTGCACGGCGTAGCGCAGGCTGCCGGGTTGGCCGTCGTCCAAAAGATTCGTAACTTCCAGCACAGTGGTGGGCACGGCAGCCGTGCCTCGCCCGCCGGTGGTGAAGCGGCCCGCCCCTTCGGCTCCCGGAAAGGCCACCAAACCTTGGGCCCGCCCGGGGCCGGCCGCCAGCAGGGCGCCGCTCAGCAGAAATACCGCCGGCCGCGACGGCCGGCGAGCAAAAAACAAGTTGACTACATTCAGCATGGCTTCCCGATGAATCAGCAACTTAATACCGTCGTGGTGAACGCGCCGTGAACCCGGCCTGTTGCGGCCGCATACACCTGCGCCGCGGGCCCGGGCCGGTTTCGGTGTGCCCGGGGGCAACCCCAGCGTAGTGTGTTGCGTGTTAGAGCCATGCATTGGCCTTGCTCACGCGGCGTTTTGTTCCTTTCCCTTTCACCCATTCCGTTTTTTATGCGCCTTTTTCTCCTCGCCTGGGCGGTTATTACGGTGTGCGGCGTGCGGCCGGCACTTGCGCAAAGCGCCGATTCCCGGCCGTCGTCCGCCGGCAGCGCTCCCGAGCGCATTGCCCTTTCGAACCGGCCCGACCGCAGCGCCGCCCGCCCGGCCCGCCTGATGTGCGCGCCCATCACCGGCCAGGTGTTCGACCCCAACGGCCAGCCCCTGGTGGGCGCCACCCTGCTTATCAAAGGCACGCACCAAACCTACGTGACCGATGCGCTGGGCCGCTTTCAGCTCTCCGACCCCGTGTATGAGGGCCAGGTACTGGACGTGGAAGCCGCCGGCTACACCCTGCAGCACGTGGCCCTCGACGACTGCACCCTGCCGCGCCTGGTGCTGGCGCCTGCCCCCGATGCCCGCTTCCGCAAGCACGGCAAAAAAGCGGGCCAAGTGATGCGCCTCAACCACCGCAGCACCAACCTCAAATAAGCGCCGCGCTTACTGCAGCTGCGCCTGGTACGCTGCCAGCCACCGCATGGCGGCCTGCTCTTCCGTAAACCGCCCCACGTGGTACGGGCGACCGTCGAAGTACGTGAGCGGCGGCACGGCGGCATCGTGTTCGAGCTCGTGCAGGTGCGTGGGCATAAATAGATAAGCTAGGTGCACGGGGCCGCCCAGCCGCGGCGGCAGCAACGGCAGAAAGTGTTCCATCATCCAGGGGGTGCTTTGCTGGCTGGCGTGGTCGCGGCGGCGGGTATCTACCAGCCAGAGGCGGGCGCCCACGGCTTCGGCCACGTCCAGCAAGCGGTGGTAGCCGGCGTGCAGCTCCGCCTCGGTGGGCTGGCGCAGCCACCGCCCCACCAGCACCTGCAAATCGGACCGGAATTGGTACTGCAAATAATCGAGCGCGGGCAATGTGGCGTCAGGAGGCAGCATGGCACATAGAACGTTGGGCAAAAGCGGAACCCGAACACTGGAAGATACGCCTCGGCCTTCAAAATAAGCATGGTGCCTCCCACTGCGCGATGGGCAGCGCTCCGCCGCCGGCTAACGCGCCTGCGGGTCCACGGTTTTGGCCGCCGCGCGCTGCACAATGCGCCCCGCCAGCTCCAGCCGCAGGGCCCGGATGTCGGCCAGCACGAGTTGGGCCATCTTACGGGCCCCCAGCTCGTTGAAGTGGGTGTTGTCCTCTTTGCCGTCGGGGTAGTTGGGGTGTTCGCCGGGCAGCAGCTGGTTGAAGAGCAGGCGCGAGTTCTCCACGCCAAACTGCTGCAGCAGGGCCTGGCTTTCGCGGTCGAGGTCGATGAGGGGCACCTGCTGCTCGCGGGCCGTGGCCCGCACAATTTCGGAGTATACGGTGTGCGTGCCCTCCGCCTTGCCCGCGGCATCGAACTTGCGCCGCGCCACCGGCGTGATGAGCACCGGCTGGGCCTTGCGGGCCCGCGTTTCTGCCACAAAACGCACCAGGTTGGCCTTGAAATCGGCTTCGGGAGTGTATGATTTCTTGGTGGGCACCTCGTCGTTGTGCCCGAACTGGATGAGCACGTAGTCGCCTTCCTTCAAGGCGCTGGCCACGGGCTGCCAGCGGTTTTCGGCCAGGAAGCTTTTGGTGCTGCGGCCGTTTTGGGCGCGGTTGTCCACCGTCACGGTTTCGTCGAAAAAAGTAGCGAAGGGCATGCCCCAGCCAGTTTCGGGGTAATTTTTCACCTCTTTCACCGACATGGTGGAATCGCCGATGAGGTACACGGTAATCTTGCCGGGCACCGGCGCAAAGGCACTCAGGAGCCACAACACCAGCACCGCAGCGCCGGCAAACAAACGGTTGACCATAAGAAGTTGGGGAATTGGATGGGCTGAATTTGCAGCAAAATTCCCGCACTTACGCCCTGGCCACGCTCCAGCTGTTCCCTTTAGCCCCAGGCCCTCTTCGCCGACAGCCTGGCCGGCGGGGTAGCCGTGACGCACCACCCAGCACCAGTCGCCGGCGTGAGGGTGGAAGCACAAAAAACCAATTGCAGGAAGTCAACGGAGTTCAGCATGTGTAGAAGAAGTAAGGCGAGCTGCAAAACTGACGGCAAGCCCCCTTTCTCACCCTGACAACCATCATGCTCCGGTCTGATAATAATCAGTGCGGCGGTATTTCTTCGGCCGCCCTCACCCCAGCAGCTGGCGCAGCAAGTGGCGCACTTCGGCCGGCGAAGCCAGGTGGAAGCGGGCGGCCGAGTGCTGGGCCGAGCCCACGCGCACGGTGTAAGCCTCGGGCGGCAGGGCCCGAAAAGTGTCTTCGTCGGTGCGGTCGTCGCCCAGCGCCAGCGTGAAACCGGGCGTGTACTGGCTCAGCCAGCGCACCGCCGCCGTGCCCTTGTTGATGCCGGCGTTTTTGATTTCGAGCACCTTGTTGCCTTCCAGCACCTGCAAATCGGTGTTGGCCGTGATGAAGCTCAGGTGGCTGAGCAGCTCGCGGGCGCGCACGGGCCCCAGTTCGGCGTCGGCACGGCGGAAATGCCACACCAGCGAATAGTCCTTCTCCTCGATGAAAGAGCCGGCCGTGCGGGCCACGTACACCTCCAGCACCGGGCGCAGCTCGCGCTTCCAGTCGTTGCGCAAGGGCTGGAAGAGCTGCC
Organism: Hymenobacter armeniacus; assembly: GCF_014699055.1. GTDB lineage: Bacteria > Bacteroidota > Bacteroidia > Cytophagales > Hymenobacteraceae > Hymenobacter > Hymenobacter armeniacus. The sequence goes on along the minus strand of NZ_JACXAC010000004.1, from coordinate 598,456 downwards.
ATTCTTCGGCTTCGGCGGCGCGCAGCCACACGCCGTGCTCGGCAATGAAATGCAGCGGCAAGTGGCCCAGCCACTGCTGCAGCGTGTTGCGGTCGCGGCCCGAAATCACCACCACGTGGTTTTGGGGGTTGTTGGTGAGGGCGCGCAGCAGGTGCAGCAGCTCCGGGTCGGGGGCGGCGCGGGTGGGGTCGGGGTGGAAGGGCACGAGCGTGCCGTCGTAGTCGAGCAGCAGCAAGCGCTGCTCAGCCACGCGGTAGTCGGCCAGCAGCGTGGCGGTGGCCGACTCGTCGAGGGTGGCCGTGGCCAGGGTTTCCTGTTTCATCTTGGTGTAGGCCAGCTGGTTCATAAAAAGGCGCGTCCACGAAAACACGTTGTAGCGCCGCACCAGCGCCTGCATGGCCCGCATGCGGCGCTCCTGCTCGTCGTCGGACATCACCAGAGCATCGTGCAGGGCCTCAGTGAGCTGGCGCGTATCGGTGGGGTTGATGATGAGGGCGTCGGACAGCTCGCGCGCCGCCCCGGCCCGCTCGCTGAGGATGAGCACGCCGCGCCGGTCGAGGCGGCAGGCCACGTACTCCTTCGCCACCAGGTTCATGCCGTCGCGCAGGGGCGTCACCAGGCCCACGTCGGCCATCGAGTAGAGCGCCGCCAGCTCGGCTAGCGGAAACGAGCGGTAGAAATAGTGCACCGGGCTCCAGCTGATGGTGCGGTACTGGGCGTTGATGCGGCCCACCAGCTCGTCCACTTCTTCCTTCAGCGACGCGTATTGCGCCACCTGGTCGCGCGAGGGCACCACCACCATAATCAAGCTCACCTGCCCGCGCCATTCGGGGTAGCGCTCCAGGAGCTGGTTAAACGCCCGCAAGCGCTGCGGAATGCCCTTGGTGTAGTCGAGCCGGTCGATGCTGAGAATGATGCGCGTGTCCTGCAGGGCTTCGCGGTAAGCCGCCACGTGGCTCCGCGCCTCTTCCGACGCGGCCGCGGTGGCGTAGCGCTCGTAGTCGATGCCCATCGGAAAGGCGTCGACGCGTACCGTGTGGCTGGGCGTTTCAATCTGCCCGTTCTGGTTGGGCAGGCCCAGCTGCTGCGACACCGCGCTGAGGAAGTGCCGCATGTAGCCAAACGTGTGGAAGCCCAGCAAATCGGCCCCCAGCATGCCGCGCAGCAGCTCGGTGCGCCAGGGCAGCACCCGAATCAGCTCGTAGCTCGGAAACGGAATGTGCAGGAAAAAGCCGATGGTAGCCCGGGGCCGCGCCTGGCGCAGCAGCTCGGGCAGCAGCAGCAGCTGGTAGTCGTGCACCCAGATGATGTCGTCGGGCCCGGCGTGTTCCAGCACGGCCGCGCAAAATTTTTCATTCACGGCCACGTAGGCGGCCCAATGCTCGTCGAGGTACGTGGCAAATTCGGTAAAATAGTGGAACGTGGGCCACAGCGTGGAATTGCTGAAGCCCTCGTAGAAGTCCCGGATTTCGTCTTCGGTCAGAAACACCGCGGCCATGTTATCGGCCCGCAGCTGCTCGGCAATGTGGGCTTCCTCGGCCTCGTCATGCACAAACAGGCCGGGCCATCCCAGCCACAGGTTTTCGCCCTCGCGGTAGATGGAGCCCAACCCCGTGGCCAACCCACCCTCGCTGGGCTGAAAGCTAAGGCCGTCGTCAGTGCGCAGCACTTTGGTGGGCAGACGGTTGGAGACAATAATTGTTTTCGACATAAGCAAGTTGGCTTGCGAAGCCACGCGCGCAGAAAGTCCCGAAGGAGTAAAAGGAGAAATCAACTGGCCAGTGCGCACGTGCCACCGTCTCGCACCATATCCAAGCAACTTGTGTCCGGCTCAAACGCCCCACAACAGGGGCCTGCCCATTCATGAATACGTAACCCTTGAAGAAAGTGATGGGCAAAACCTTCGGCGGCGGTTGCCACCGGCCGGGGCACATTCTGCCCGGCATCCCACAAGTCGGGCGGTTCCCAAGGCGTTTTTCAACGAGGTGTGCGCTCCCAGCGCTCGGCGCTACCGGCTTCTGTTTTAATGAAGAAGCAAGCTCAAGGCTTTGCTTTCAAATGCGAAACGCGTTTGTGCCGTGCCCCCGAACTTGGAAATGACATTGGCCAGCATTCACCATACCAAGGCCAAAAAGAAAAAGGCCACTTACTATGTCGTAAGTGGCCTTTTAGCGCTCCCTCCTGGGCTCGAACCAGGGACCCTCTGATTAACAGTCAGATGCTCTAACCGGCTGAGCTAAGGAAGCATTTTCATGCCCGAAACCCGGTTGTCGTTGTTTCGGACTGCAAACCTACGACTTTCTCTAAAAAGGCGCAAGTCTGTCAAACTTTTTTTTCAAGAAAATCAGCAGTGGGCCTAGTTGGTTACGTTGAGAATATTGCCTTGTAAGCTGACGCTGTATTGCTTAAGTGGCCGGGTGTTGGGGCCACCGGTGGGTTGGCCGCGCAAATCAAATTGTGAACTACAGCACGAATCCCGCATGAACAAGCCCGAATTGCGGTCCAGACTTACCGTGGCACAGGCGTCGTAGGGCCGGTACGGGCAGTTGCGCTCAAAGGCGAGGTAGCTGCTGGCACTTTGCCGCACCACAATCACGCCCTTCACGCCGCCGGCGCCGGCCGGGCCCTTCACCGGCAGCATCACGGCGCCATTATCGAAACGCAGCCGCACGTACTCCTGATTGGTGAGGGTGAGGCTAAGGTTGACGGGGGCGTTGGGAATGAGCGGCTGGTCTTCGTTTTTGCCGCCGCACGCGGCCACCACCAGTCCGGAACCAAGAGCCAAGGGAAGCAACAAGTGACGCATAGAAGACGGTGGAGAAATTGCTAAAGACAACGCAGCACCCGCAACGGTGGCCGGGCCCCGGCGCTGCTTTCCTAATGCGAATGCCGACGCATTTGGTTCGTTGGCGGCCAACGCCTGGCCGTTGTGTTTATTTCTTGAACAGCGAATTGACGAACGTGTGCCGGTCAAACAGCTGCAAATCGGTCATCTTCTCCCCCACCCCGATGTAGCGCACCGGAATGCTGAATTGGTCGGAGATGCCAATCACCACGCCGCCGCGGGCCGTGCCGTCGAGCTTGGTAATGGCCAGGGCCGTGACTTCGGTGGCTTTGGTGAACTCCTTGGCTTGCAGGAAGGCGTTCTGGCCCGTGCTGCCGTCGAGCACCAGCAGCACTTCGTGCGGCGCGTCCGGAATCATCTTTTGCATCACGCGCTTGATTTTGCTCAGCTCGTTCATCAGGTTCACCTTGTTGTGCAGGCGGCCGGCCGTGTCGATGATGACCACGTCGGCGTTCATTTCCACGCCTTTTTTCACGGCGTCGAAGGCCACGGAGGCGGGGTCGGTGTTCATGCCGTGGCTCACCACGGGCACGCCCACGCGCTGCCCCCAAATGATGAGCTGGTCCACCGCGGCGGCCCGGAAGGTATCGGCGGCGCCCAGCACCACTTTCTTGCCGGCCGAGTGGAAGCGGTGCGCCAGCTTGCCGATGGTCGTGGTTTTGCCCACGCCGTTCACGCCCACCACCATGATGACGTAAGGCTGGCCGGTGCTGCCCGCGCTGTCGAGCACAGCCATCGAGCCGGACTTGTTGTCTTCCAGCAGGGCCGCGATTTCCTCGCGCAGGATGCGGTCGAGCTCGCCGGTGCTCACATACTTGTCGCGGGCTACGCGGGCCTCGATGCGGTCGATGACCTTGACGGTGGTTTCGATGCCCACGTCGGCGTGCACCAGCAGGTTTTCCAAGTCGTCGAGCACGGCCTCGTCCACGGTGCTTTTGCCCACCACGGCCTTGCTGAGTTGCTCAAAGAAATTGGTCTTGGTTTTTTCCAAGCCTGCGTCCAGCGAGGCTTGCTGGGCGGGCGTTTCCTTGTCCTTTTTAAAAAAATCGAAGAGACCCATAGGGAAATAATAGTGGGGAGTGATACCCCTACACGCAAAAAGTCCCACGAAGGTGGGACTTTTTAAATTCTTGCAAAGCCGAAGCCAGCTGTCAATTACTTGACGCCGGTGGCTAGGTATTCCTGCACTTTGTCGAGGAGCACCATTTCTTCTTTGAAGGTGTAAGCACCGGTTTTCTCCGATTTCACGGCACGAATCACCTTAGCCCAGTTCTTGGCGTTCTCTGTGGTTTTCAGAGTTGCTACTACTTTCTTAGCCATTGTTCAGGTTATTTAATTTCCTTGTGAACGGTCATTTTCTTGAGGATGGGGTTGAATTTCTTCAACTCGATGCGCTCAGGGGTGTTCTTGCGGTTCTTGGTGGTGATGTAGCGCGAGGTGCCCGGCATCCCCGAGTTTTTATGCTCGGTGCATTCCATGATAACCTGCACCCGGTTTCCTTTCTTGGCCATCTCGACGGGGGTGTATGTTTTTAATTTTAGGACTGCAAAGGTACGGGTCTTTTTGGAAAACGCAATGGGTTAATGCGCAACTTTCAGTTGGAGAAGCAGAACGGCGCTTTGCGAGCAGCCCAGCACGGGCTGCAGCACGCAACGACGCCGGACCCGCGGCCTCAATTACTTCAAGTCCGGCAGCTTAAACCCTTCCAGGGCGCTGGGCTCGGCCATGAGCTTCTCGATGTCGGCCACGGTGCGGGGCGCTTCGGCCGAGAGGTTCTCGTAGCCGGTGGCGGTAATCAGGGCGTCGTCTTCGATGCGCACGCCGATGTTCCACCACTTCGGGTCGCAGGGCGAGCCGGCGGGGATGTAGATGCCCGGCTCCACGGTGATGACGTTGCCGGGCACGAGCGGGCCGTAGCTGCCCCGGTCGTGCACGTCGAGGCCGAGGTAGTGGCTGGCGCCGTGCGGGTAGTACTGGCGGAAATCCTCTTTTTTCTTGATGATGCCGAGCTTCTGCAGGCCGGCGGCTACCACGTCCTGGGTGGCCTTGTTGGGCGCGTCGAACGCGGCGCCGGGCTTGCAGGCGGCAAAGCCGGCTTCTTGGGCGGCCAGCACCAACTCGTAAATCTGGCGCTGGGCGGGGCTGAAGGTGCCCGAAGGCGGCGCGGTGCGCGTCACGTCGGCGGAGTAGCCGTGGTACTCGGCGCCGCAGTCCATGAGCACGAGGTCGTTGTCGAGGCGCTGGCGGTCGTTGGTTTCGTAATGCAGAATGCAGCCGTTGGCCCCGCCGCCCACAATGCTGGGGTAGCCCTGAAACTCGGCGCCGTAGCGGCGGTACACGTACTCGTGCAGGCCCTGCACTTCCATCTCGCCCATGTCGGGGCGCAGCAATTTCATCACCTCGCGCTGCCCTTGGGCGCTGATGCGGATGGCGCGGCGCAGCAGGGCCAATTCTTCGGGGGTCTTGACGGCGCGCAACGCGTCGAGTTCCTCGCCCAACGTGGCGTCGTCGAGGCGGCCGGGCGGGCGGGCTTCAATGGCGGCTTTGCGGGCAGCATCGGTGGTGGCGGCGATGTAATCGCGCAGCAGCGCCGATTTTGCCAGGGCCGGGTTTTCCTTTACCTGGCCAGCCAAGTATTCGGCAAAGCCTTTGGAACGAGTCAGGCCATAGCGCCTGACGTTGGCCTCCCATTCGCTGATAGTTGGATTATAGTCGGCGGGCACACCGGACTGCTGGCGAAAAGTGGCCACCAAGTTGTGCAGGTCGGCCGGGTTGCGGGCGTCGTCGCGGGTGTCGGTGGGCAGATTGTCAAACAAAACTTTGTCGAAATCGGCCCACTTGATGCCGGCCGCAGCAAAGTCTTTATTGTCGGCAGCGAACTGCAACTGAAGCTGGCCTTTGGCCCCGGCCGCACCCAGGCGGCGGCCGGTCCACTGCTCACGGGCGGGGTTGCGGGGCTGCGTAAACAGCGCTTCGGTCACGCCCGGCTGGCCGCCTACGGTCCGGGGCTCTTTGAAGAGCAGCAGCACCGCGTCGGGCTCTTCGTAGCCGGTGAGGTAATGAAAATCGGGGTTTTGGTGGTACACGTAGTCCACGTCGTTGGCGCGGTTGCGCACAGGCGCAGCAAACACCACGGCCACGCTACCGGCCGGCAGCTGCGCCCGCAGCAGCTCGCGGCGCTGCTTGTGAAACGCCGGCGACAAAAAATCGCCGGGCCGAGCGGGGGCCTCGCTGGCAGTAATGGGCTCGGGTACCGACGCGGGCTGCTGGGCCGCCACTGGCAAAGCAGCTAGCCCAAAGCAGCTCAGGACGAAAAGCGAAGTAGCGCGCCGCCACCGCAGCGGCGAGGCAAAAACAGCGTCGAAGTAGCGCGACATGTTCATCAACCGTTAAATAAACCCAAGCCGTATTGCAAGGTAGCCGCCAACAGACAAAGCCAGCGCCGATACGTTGCCTTAAAGGCAATGTATCGGCGCTGGCTTTAGTCGAGTAAGTTGTAAAAAATACCGGGCATCAAGACCCACAGCCGTGGCAGCCAGGTCTTATTACTTGGTACTCCTTACTGGTTACCGGAATCTAGTAAACGATGAAGCCCTGCTCCTTGGCCTTCTTCAAGGTGGCCATGATGCCGTTCTTGTTGATGGTGCGGATGGTGGAGGCAGCTACTTTCAGGGTAACCCAGGCATCTTGCTCGGGCACGTAGAAGCGCTTTTTCTGCAGGTTCGGGTAGAACTTGCGCTTGGTCTTGTTGTTAGCGTGCGAAACGTTGTTGCCAACGCGGGTACGCTTGCCGGTCAAATCACAAACACGGGCCATGATATCGGAGGGTTAATTAGTTACTAAGCAGGGAAACGGGCCGCAAATATCGGCAAAAGTCTGGCATTCACCAAGCCCCCTGCCCTTATTTCTGTTCGGATGCGCCCTGACGGCCTGCTTTGGGCCGAAATTTCCAGGGGCAGTGCCGGCAGCCGCTGCCGCAGCAAGTGCCCCGGCGCAGGTGGTACTGCTCGGTGAACACGAGGTAGCCTTCGGGCGTGTAGTAGAAATCGCCGGGCTGAAGCGGCTGGGGTTGAGGAGCGGGCATTGCGTGAATCAAAGTTAGGCCCGGCTGCGTTGGTAGAATTATAAGCGGTATCTTGGTGTGGTAAACATGCTACTATTTCCTATGAAAACACCTTTTTACCGGGCGCTGCTGCTGACCTTGGCCGCCAGCGTGGCCCACAGCGGCCCATTGAGGGCGCAGGCCACCCCGCCGGTGGTGCTAACGGCCGCCACTGCCCCGGCCGGTGTGCGCCCTGCCCTGACCCGCGACGAAACCGCCCTGGCCGACCCCGTGCGGGAAGCCCTGCGCACCTTGCCCCAGGCGAAGAAAAAATTTCTGGCCGGCCTGCCCACCGGCGACCAGTTTCTGCTGTCGGTGCGCGTGGTTGCGACGGACACCAGCTTCCGGCAGGCCTCGGCGCGGGTGCTGGGCTGGCACGGCAATACCGTGCAGGCCCTGCTGCTGCCCGACGCCGCTAGCCCGGCCGAGCCCGTGCCCGTGAGCTTCCCCGAAACCGCCGTGGTGGACTGGACGCTGCTGCGCGCCAGCGGCCGCGAGGAAGGCAACTACGTGGGCCGCTACATCGACACCTCGCGGCAGCTGGAGAACTTGCCGCTGCGCTAAAAGTCGGCCAAACAGGCTGGAAAAACGTACTTTCGTGGGTTCACCATCATTCCCACCCACCGTATGCACAGCCCCGCCTCCCCCACTGCCACGTCCAGCCGCGCCGAGCAGCTTATGCAGCTCGAAGACCAGTACGGCGCCCACAACTACCACCCGCTGCCCGTGGTGCTGGCCCGGGGCGAAGGGGTACACCTGTGGGACGTGGACGGCAAACATTACTACGATTTTCTCTCGGCCTACTCGGCCGTGAACCAGGGCCATTGCCACCCGCGCATCATCGGCGCGCTCACCAAGCAGGCCCAGCAGCTCACGCTCACGTCGCGGGCTTTCTTTAACGACCAGCTGGGCGCGGCCGAAAAGCAGCTGTGCGAGCTGTTCGGCTATGACAAGGCGCTGCTGATGAATTCCGGCGCCGAAGCCGTGGAAACCGCCCTGAAGCTGGCCCGCAAATGGGGCTACCAGGAAAAAGGCATTGCGCCCAATCAGGCCCGCATCATCGTGGCCGAGCATAACTTCCACGGCCGCACCACGGGCATCATCTCCTTCAGCACCGATGGCGACAGCACGGGCGGCTTCGGGCCCTACATGCCCGGCTACCAGGTGGTGCCCTACGACGACCTGGAGGCCCTGGAAGAAGCCGTGAAGGAACCGCACGTGTGCGCCTTCTTGGTAGAGCCCATTCAGGGCGAAGCGGGCGTGATGGTGCCCTCAGCGGGCTACCTGGCGAAGGCAGCGGCCATTTGCAAGGCCCACCACGTGCTGTTCATTGCCGACGAAATCCAGACCGGGCTGGGCCGCACGGGCAAGCTGCTGGCCTGCGACTACGAGGACGTGCACGCCGACATCCTCATCCTGGGCAAGGCCCTGAGCGGCGGCGTGCTGCCGGTATCGGCGGTGCTGGCCGAGGACCAGATTATGCTCACCATTCAGCCCGGGCAGCACGGCTCCACGTTTGGCGGCAACCCGCTGGCTTGCGCCGTGATGCGCGCGGCGCTGGACGTATTGCTGGACGAAAAGCTGATTGACAACGCCGCCCGATTGGGCGGAATCTTCCGCGAGCGCATGCGCCGGGTGCAAGCCCAACGGCCGGAGCTGGTGGACCTGGTGCGCGGCAAAGGCCTGCTCAACGCCGTGGTCATCAACCCCACCGACGACGGCCGCACGGCCTGGGACGTGTGCGTGACCCTGATGGAGCGCGGCGTGCTGGCCAAGCCCACGCACGGCGACATCATTCGCTTCGCCCCGCCGCTGGTGATTACCGAGGAGCAACTGCACGAGGCCTGCGACGTGATTGAGGAGGTAATCATGGCCTTCTAAGCGCAAGGTGTCGCAAGGTTAAAAGAGGTTTCGCTAGGTTTGATGTTCTGCTGAGCTTCCTCACCAGCTCACCTCGCGAAACCTCTTTTGACCTTGCGACACCTTGCGCTGTCTTATTGGGAATACCAGTCCTTCTTCGGCCCGGCCGACGTGGCCATCATCGGCGCGGGGCTGGTGGGGCTCACGGCGGCGCTGTACCTGAAGCAGCGGCGGCCCCACTGGCGCGTGGTGGTGCTGGAGCGCGGCGCCCTGCCCAGCGGCGCCAGCACCAAAAATGCCGGCTTCGCCTGCTTCGGGTCAATTTCGGAGTTGATAGATCAGGAAAAGCGCGGCGACTTGCAAGCCGTGGTGGCCGCCCGCTGCGAGGGCCTGGCCCGCCTGCGCGAGTTGCTGAGCGATGCCGGGCTTGACTACCAACCGGTGGGTGGCTACGAGCTTTTTCGGCACGAGGAAACCGAACTGGCCGCGGAATGCCGCGACAAAATCGACTATTTCAACGCGCTACTGGCGCCGGTGGTGGGCCACGCCCGCACCTTCCGCGACGCGAATGCCGAGGCGGGCCGCTTCGGTTTCGGGGGCGTGGGTACTCTGCTCAAAAACGAGCACGAAGGCAGCCTCGACGCCGGCCGCATGATGCGCGCCCTGCTGGCCCGAGCCTGGGCCGCCGATGTGCCCGTGCTCACCAACTGCGCCGTTGAATCCATTGAAACGGCAGCGAATAACCATCGTTTACAGTTGAGTAATGACGCGACGCTCGAAGCCACCCAGGTGCTACTGGCCACCAATGCTTTCGCGGGTGAATTGCTACCCGGTGTGGCCGTGGCGCCCGGCCGGGGCCAAGTGCTGGTGACGGAGCCGCTGCCCGAGGTGGCGCTGCCGGGCACGTTTCACTACGACCACGGCTACGCCTATTTCCGCCAGCTGCCCGACCACCGGATTCTGCTTGGAGGGGGCCGCAACCTAGATTTTGCGGCCGAAGCCACCACGACGCCGGGCCTCACCGAGCCGGTGCAGAGCTACCTGGAAAACCTGTTGCACCACGTCATCGTGCCCGGCCAGCGGCCCCGCATCGATTTCCGTTGGAGCGGGGTGATGGGGTTCGGGCCGGCGCTGGCGCCCATTGTGGAATGGGCCCGGCCCGGCGTGCTGGCCGCCGTGCGCTGCAACGGCATGGGCGTGGCCATGGGCGCCGGCACGGGCTGGCGAGCCGCCCGGCTGCTGGCCGGGGCATAGCGAAAAGGCCCGGACTTTCGTACAGCCCTCCATCAATCCCATCCTTTAGCTTTTGCCCTATGCTTTTTGCTACGCGACTTCGCTCGTTCCGATGGCACCTGCTGGCGCTGGTGGCGTTGGCCGCCGGGGCCAGCAGCTGCCAGAGCAGCCGAGCCAGCTTTTCGTTTCAACCGGTACGCCTTTCGTCGGCGCAGGCGCACGTGACAGCAGCGCCCGTGAAATCGGTGGATTCTGCAGGGGCCATGAATGCAGCGGCGATACCGGGGGCGAATAGTCAGGCTCACGTGGCAGCGGTGGCTAGAGCCGCGAGGCCAGCGCGGCGGCTTTCGCGCATTAAACCGCTGGCGAAAGCCGCGGCATCAATCCCTGCTACGGCCGAAATAACCCCGGCCCCGACCGGGCGCCGACACGGCTGGCTTGCGCGGCCCCACGCCACGGCCGAGGCGGGCCTGGGCACCACGGTGCTGGGCGTGCTCGGCTTACTCATGCTGCCCGTTGCGGCCCTGGGGCTGATTCTCAGCGGCGGAGCGTTGGGCTGGATAATCGTGGGCGGACTGGCGGCGCTGGCCGTACTGGTGGCCTACATCGACCCGTTTGGGCAGTAGTTCGGGGTTTGGGGCGAACTTTGCCCGGCGATTCTGCTTTGTAAAACACGTTTCTCCTCAATAAATATCATATGCCGGCGCCGGCGCGCCGGCCCGCGCCTATGCTCCCCACTCACCGCCCCCGCCGCAACCGCAAGTCCGCCGTCATCCGCGACATGGTGCAGGAAACCCGCCTCACCGCCCACGATTTCATCTACCCCATCTTCATCACCGAAGGGCAGAATCAGACCGAGGAAATCAAGTCGATGCCCGGCATCTTCCGGTTCACGGCCGACCGGGTGATGGACGAAATCGGGGCCTGCGTGGAGCTGGGCGTGAAAGCTTTCGCGCCCTTCCCCAACATCAACGAAGTGCTGAAGGACCCCGTGGCCCGCGAAAGCACTAACATGGAAGGCCTCTACCTGAAAACGGTGGCCGACATCAAGCGCCAGTTTCCGGAGGTGGTGCTGATGACCGACGTGGCCATGGACCCCTACAGCTCCGACGGCCACGACGGCGTGGTGGACCCCGAATCGGGCGAAATACTCAACGACGCCAGTCTGGAAGTGCTCGGCCAGATGGCCCTGGCCCAGGCCCGCGCCGGCGCCGACATCATCGGCCCCTCCGACATGATGGACGGCCGCGTGGCTTGGATTCGGCGGGTGCTCGATGAGAATGCTTTTCAGCACGTGAGCATTATGAGCTACACGGCCAAATACGCCTCGGCTTTCTACGGCCCGTTTCGCGACGCTTTGGCTTCGGCGCCCAAAAAAGGCGACAAGAAAAGCTACCAGATGAACCCCGCCAACAAGCGCGAGGCGCTGCGTGAGCTGGCGCTGGACGAGGCCGAGGGCGCCGACATGGTGATGATAAAGCCCGCTTTGAGCTACCTGGACGTGATTCATGAAGTGAAGGCCCACACCCACCTGCCCGTGACGGCCTACAACGTGAGCGGTGAGTACGCCATGGTGAAGGCCGCCGCCCAAAACGGCTGGCTCGACGGCGAGCGCACTATGATGGAGGTGCTCACCAGCATCAAGCGCGCCGGCGCCGACGCCATTCTGACCTATTTCGCCAAGGAAGCCGCCGCCGTGCTGCGCCGCGGCTAAAGCTTTTTTTGCAATGGTTGCTACCCGCCGCGCTATTCTGGCCGACGTGCCCGCCATCCTCGCCCTGGTGCGGCGGGTGGTGCCGCTGATGAACGCCAGCGGCAACTTCCAGTGGTCGGCCGACTACCCGAACGAAGCCGTTTTTACGGCTGACGTGGAGCGAAACCACCTTTGGGTGGCGGAGCTTAACGGCGCGGTGGTGGGCGTGGCGGCCCTCACGCAGAACCAAGACGCGGAATATGCCCAGGCCGACTGGGACGTGACCGAGCCGGCGCTGGTGACGCACCGCCTGGCCGTGGCCCCCGCCGCCCAGGGCCAAGGCGTGGCCCTGGCCCTGATGGCGGAAGCCGAAAAGCAAGCGGCCGCGCAAGGCCTGCGCGTGCTGCGGGTGGACACCAACTCTGAAAACGCAGCCACGCAGCGGCTTTTTCCGAAGCTGGGCTACCGCTTTGCGGGCGAGATTTCGCTGGCGTTTCGGCCGGGGCTGCGGTTTTTCTGCTACGAAAAACGGGTCGATTAACCCCGGGCCGGTGCCGGGAGTATAAGCCCCCAACCGGCAGGCGCCGCGCGCTTGGTTGGCCGGGCAACAAAAATGCCCGAACTTTGCCCCCTGAAATACCTCACTTTACCACGTTAGTGCCGGGCCAGCGTTGCAACCGGGCGCCATTTCTTTGATATGATTACATCTCTCGTTACCGGCGGGGCCGGCTTCGTAGGAGCCCACGTGGCCCGCGAACTTCTCAAACTGGGCCACAAAGTGGTGGTGCTGGACGATTTGAGCGGCGGCTTTGAGGAAAACCTGCCCCACGCAGCCGAGTCGACGTTTGTGCACGGCTCCATCCTCGACCACGAACTGCTGGCCCGCCTGTTCGACGAGCACCAGTTCGACTACGTGTACCACCTCGCGGCCTACGCCGCCGAGGGCTTGAGCCACTTCATCCGCCGCTTCAACTACCAGAACAACCTGGTGGGCAGCGTGAACCTGATTAACGAGAGCATCAAGCACAAAATCAAGTGCTTCGTGTTCACGTCCAGCATCGCCACCTACGGCGCCCTCACCCCGCCCATGCGCGAGGACATGACGCCCGAGCCCGAAGACCCCTACGGCGTGGCCAAGTACGCCGTGGAGCTCGACCTGAAGTGCGCCCACGAGATGTTCGGCCTGAACTACGTGATTTTCCGCCCCCACAACGTGTACGGCGAGTACCAGAACCTCGGCGACCGGTACCGCAACGTGGTGGGCATCTTCATGAACCAGCTCATGCAGGGCAAGCCGCTCACCATTTTCGGCGACGGCGAGCAGAAGCGCGCCTTCTCCTACGTAGGCGACATCGCCCCCCACATTGCCAACTGCGTGAACATCCCGGAGAGCTACGGCGAGGTGATTAACATCGGCGCCGACCAGGAGTACACCGTGAACGAGCTGGCCACCACCGTGATGGAAAGCATGGGCCTCGAAGGCATGATTCGCCACGTCGATGCGCGCAACGAAGTGCAGATTGCCTGGGCCGACCACTCCAAAGCCCACCGCCTCTTCGGCCAGGGCCGCGCCACCACCCTGCGCGAAGGCCTCGACCAGATGGTGGACTGGGCCAAGCGCACCGGCATCAAGAAAAGCAGCAAGTTCGAAAACATCGAAGTGCTGGAGAAGCTGCCCCCGGTGTGGCTGGAAGACTAGGTTGATGCATTTTTAAGTATCGTTTGAGAGAACGTCATGCAGAGCGGAGCGAAGCATCTCGCGTGTGGTAGTAATCATTTACTCTTGCACGCGAGATGCTTCGCTCCGCTCTGCATGACGTTCAATTTTTATCCTTTTTAGCACCTGAATGAAACGCATCCTCTGGGTGGCCATGCACCGGCCCGACCGTTCGCCCTCGCAGCGGTTCCGCTTTGAGCAATACATCGACTACCTGCGCGAAAACGGCTTCGACAGCGACTACTCGTACCTGATTTCGGCCGAAGACGACAAGGTGCTCTACAGCCCCGGCAACTACTTCGGCAAGCTGAAAATCTTCCTCAAGAGCGCGGCCAAGCGCCTGGGCAACGTGCTGGACTTGGGCAAATACGACATCGTGTTTATCCAGCGCGAGGCGTTCATGATTGGCACCACCATTTTTGAGCAGCTGTTTGCGAAGTCGAAGGCCAAGGTGGTATTCGACTTCGACGATTCCATCTGGCGCAACCAAGGCGAAGCAGTGGGCGCCAACACCAAGCTGCTGTTCCTGAAAAACCCCGACAAGACGAAGGACATCATCGCCGCGTCGGACATGATTTTTGCGGGCAACGAGTACCTGGCCAATTATTCGCGGCAGTTCAACAAGAACGTGGTGATTGTGCCCACCACCATCGACACCGACGAGTACCAGCGCGCCAAGCTGCCGCCGCACCCCGGCCGCGTGTGCGTGGGCTGGAGCGGCAGCTTCACCACCATCGAGCACTTCGAAACGGCCATTCCGGCCCTGCGCAAGCTCAAGGCCAAGTACGGCGACAAGATATACTTCAAAGTCATCGGCGACGGCAGCTACCGCAACGAGGAGCTCGGCATTGTGGGTCTGCCTTGGCGCAAAAACACCGAGATTGAGGACCTGTCTGAAATCGACGTGGGCATCATGCCGCTGCCCGACACGGAGTGGGCCAAGGGCAAGTGCGGCCTGAAAGGCTTGCAGTACATGGCCCTGGAAATCGCCACGCTGATGTCGCCGGTGGGCGTGAATTCGACCATCATTCAGGACGGCGTGAACGGCTATCTGGCCGACCAGCCCGACGAGTGGGTGGACAAAATCAGCCGCCTCATCGACAACGAAGCCCTGCGCCTGGAAATGGGCCGCGCCGGCCGCCAGACGGTGGTGGACCAGTATTCGGTGATTTCGGAGCGCGGGCACTACCTGCAGCTGTTCCGCGAACTGACGGCGTAGCTTCCCGGCATTCGGACCCACAAACGCGGCCCCAGTGGTCACTCGAACCTGAAAACGGTTGGGTGGCCGCTGGGGCCGCGTTTTTGCGCTTCGGGGCGGTGGCCGGCAGGTAACGCCTCAACTTATTCTAGCCCAATTTCCCAGGCCTTGCCTTTGTTATCAGCCCAGCGCTGAGCGAAATGCTTACTTTGCTCATCACTTCCTGGAAGTGCCAGCGCCGACCTGTATTGCTTCTTACTCAGTTACTATGCTCCTTTCTACTCTTGTTGGTCTTTTATCAGAAAAAAAAGCGCTTTGGCGCGTGATGCGTGGCGGCTTGGCGTTGGGGCTGCTGTGGCTGACGGCCGTGCCCAGTCGCGCGCAGGCGCCCAGCCTACTCACGCGGCAGCCGGCCCGAAACGCACTGGCCGCCAGCCGGTCAGGCAACGTTTCACTTGGTTTTTCGCAGCCCATTTCGGCCAGTACGGCGCCTAATCTGCGCCTTGTCGGCAGCCAACGGGGCCAAGTGGCGGGCGTGGTAACGGGCGGGGGCACAAATACGCTGACGCTGGACCCGGCCCGGGATTTTGCGCCGGGCGAGGTGGTGAGCGTGACCGTGCCAGCCACCATGCAGAACACCAGCGGCAGCGCGGTCACGAAGCAGGTGTATCAGTTTAGGGCCGCAGCGGGCGGCACGGGGCAAGCCAATTTTGGGGCAGGCACCGACCTAACGTTTCCCAATGCAGCCACCGCTATAGCCGTGGGCGACCTCGACAACGATGGCGACCTCGACTTTGTGGTAGGCAGCCAGTTTACGGACGTTGCTGTTCGCTTCAACTCGGGCGCGGGCGCTTTCGTCAGCATGCCCGACATTCCGGTGCTGGCGTCGGTTCTGGCCTTGGCCGATGTAGACAACGACGGCGATTTGGACTTGCTCGCCGGTCCTAACGCCTGGTCAGCAGACGTGCTTCTTAATAACGGGGCAGGGGCTTTCGCGCCGGCGGGCAGCGTTAGCCTTTCGGCCAGGACGCGGCAATTGGTGCTGGCCGATGTGGACGCCGACGGCGACGCCGACCTGCTGGCCCTGAATGCTATGGGGTACGCCGACCTGCGCTTTAATAACGGCGCGGGCACCTTCGTGGGCACTGACCGTATTTTTCCCACCCGGTACCAGGCTGCCGGCTTGGCGGTGGGCGACGTGGACAACGACGGGGACCTAGATGTGGTGATGGGCTGCTCGGCTGGCGGGCAAACAGACGGCAGCGTCAGCATTTGCCTGAACAACGGCAACGGAACCTTCAACAATGGCCCGGCCCTGGCGGCCGGCGCGGCCCCGGAGCGGGTCCAGTTGGGCGACGTAGACAACGACGGCGACCTAGACCTGCTGGTGAACAACTACAACAATGCAACTGTGACCCTGCGTCTCAACAACGGCCTTGGCACCTTCGGTGGCGTCATTGAGACCCAACTCCCGGGCCGCGGCCTGGCACTGGCGGACCTGGATGCCGACGGCGACCTTGACCTCATGACTACGGCGGGCGGCCGGCTGAACGACGGGGCCGGAAACTTCACCGCCTCCATACCGGTGGCGCCCATTGTAAACGGTATCATGCCACAAGAGGTAGTGACGGGCGACCTGGACGGCGACCTGGACCTCGACTTGCTGGCGCTCACCATCAACAGCAATAACGCCACGGTGCGGGTGTACCCCAATGAGCTGGCCGCGGGGCCGGCCATCACCTACCTGGCCCCGCCGGCGGGGCCGGCGGGCACAGTGCTGGACATTGCGGGCCGCAACTTCACGGGTGCGACCCGCGTGGCACTCAACGGCACGCCGCTGGCGGGATTTGTCGTGAATTCGCCCATGCGCATCACCGTCACCATACCGTCGGGTGCCACTTCCGGCCCGCTGACGGTGATGACGCCCGCGGGCACCACGGCGGCGTCCTTTGACGTGACGATGCCCCTGGCCATTACCAGCGTAGCTCCGGCCCGCCACGCGGTGGCCGTGTCGCCAACCGCGCCGGTGGCCATTGGCTTTACGCAGGCCATCAGCAGCGTTTCGGCGGGGGGCTTGGTGGTGCACGGCGCCCAGCGCCGGGGCAAACGCCCCGGCGTGCTGACGGGCGGCGGCACAGCCGCGCTTTCCTTTGCCCCAACGCAGGGCTTTGCGCCCGGCGAGGCCGTGAGCGTGAGCGTGCCGGCCAGCCTGCAAAGTGCGGCCGGAGCGCACGTGCTGGGGCAAGTGTACCAATTCACGGCCGCCGCCACGGGACCGGGCCGGGGCACGTTCACGGGCAGCTCGGCCATTGCCCTCAGCAGCGAGTCGGCGCAGGTGGTGGCCGGCGATGTAGACAAAGACGGCGACCTGGATTTGGTCATTGCCAACAGCCTTGGCAACAACATCAAAATTCAACTCAACAACGGCATTGGAGGGTTTGTGGCCGGGCAAAGCACCGCGCTGCCATTGATTCCCTACGATGTGGCTCTTGTGGACGTGGACAACGACGATGACCTAGACCTGGTGAGCATAAGCACTTCCAACTCGACGGCAAACAGCACGGCCACCGTATTTCGGAACAACGGCAGTGGCGCTTTTGCCATTTCCTCGACCTACGCTATGACCGGCAGCATGCACCGATTGGCCGTGGGCGACCTGGATGCTGACGGCGACCAGGACGTGGTCTTTCCGGTCATCAGCGGCGACAGCGCTCGGGTGCGGCTGAATGACGGCACCGGCGCTTTTTCCCGGGTTTACAATCTGTTTGTGGGCCGTGCTCCCCTAGACCTCGAACTAGGAGATGTGGACGGCGACGGCGACCTGGATGTGGTGGCCCTGCTGCCCAACGGCACGCTCAGTGTGCAGCTAAACAATGGCGCCGGCATCTTCCAACGCCTGGCGCCCGGCATCATCACCCCGGGCCCGGCCGGCGGCATTCCGCAGGAACGAATGGCCCTGGGCGACCTAGACGGCGACGGCGACTTGGATGCGGTGCTTCCACTCGGTGGCAACGTGCCTCCATTTGGTGGCACGGTAGTGCTATTCAACAACGGCAATGGCATTTTCACCGCCGGTGCACCGCTTACCATTGGTTACCGGGCCAGCGTGTTGCTGGGTGACCTCGACGCTGACGGCGACCTGGACCTGACTATCACCAGCACCGACCAAAACAGCAACGGCTTGGTGAATGTGCGGCTCAATAGCGGAAATGGCACCTTTTCGGGCGCGCAGGCGGTGCCTACTGGCTCCTACCCCCAGGGCGGCGCGCTGGCCGACCTGGATGGCGACGGCGACCTTGATTTGGCTATGCCGACGGCTACAAGCAACGCGCCCAGAATTGATTTGCGCTGGAACGAACGGGTGGCCTTGCCGGCCGTGGTTGCCTTTGCGCCGGCCAGCGGGCTGGTGGGGGCCACGGTGGTGCTCACAGGCAACGACTTCATTGGCGTTACCGGCGTACAGTTCAACGGCACGGCCGCGCCGGGTTTTGTGATTAACTCGGCCACCCAAATTACCGTGACGGTGCCCGCGGGCGCCACCACCGGGCCGGTGAGCGTGACAAATGCCGCGGGCACCGCCACCTCGGCCACCAACTATACGGTGCTGACGCAGATTACTGTGACCGGGCGCACCCCGGCCCGCAATGCCGTGGCAGCGCCCGTAACCAGCACGGTTGCGGCGCAATTCTCGCAGCCCATCACGGCGGCTTCGGCACTCGGGCTGGCCGTGTTTGGGAGCCAAAGCGGGGGGCGGCTGCCGGGCACACGCACGGGCGGCGGGTCGAACACGCTTTCGCTGGCCCCGGCCCGGCCGTTCGCCCCCGGCGAAACGGTGAGCGTGACGCTGCCAGAAACCCTGCAGGATACTGGCGCAACCCAGTTTTTGCCTCAGGTCTACAGCTTCACGGCGGCGGCTAGCGGCACGGGCCGGGGCGTGTTTGCCGTGGGCACGCCCGTGGCCACGGGCATAGCGCCCGGCAGTCCGGCCCTGGCCGACCTGGACAACGACGGCGACCTCGACCTCCTGGCCGTGTCGTCGAACGGAACCACGGGCACCGTTCACGTCCGGCTGAACAACGGCAGCGGCGCCTTCACCGTCAACCGGGACTTGGCGCTGGCCATTGTACCGCTCTCCCTGGAACTGGCCGATGTGGATGGCGACGGCGACCTGGACCTGCTGGCGTTGGAAACGGTGGGCGGCAGCAAGGCTTACGTACGGCTGAACAACGGCAGCGGCGTTTTTTCGGGCACGGCGCAAGTGCCGTTTGCGGGCGTTACCGCTGCGCTGACAACCGGCGACCTCGACGCCGATGGCGACCTGGACCTAGTGGCCGTGAGCACCAACGGCTACGCGTACGTGCGCACCAACGATGGGCAGGGCAACTTCTCGGGGAGTACGGCGCTGCAGATAGCCGCGAGCCTGCAGATGTGGACCACACTGTATGACGCGAAGCTCAGCGACATGGACAACGACGGTGACCTCGACCTAGTGGTGGCCGCGTACGGTAACTCGCGCGTCAGCATCTGGAATAACAATGGCACCGGCCAGTTCGTCGCTTTCAGCACCGTGGCCATTGCCGATGGCCCCGTCCAATTGGAAACCAAGGACGTGGACGGCGATGGCGACCTGGACCTGATTGCTACCGGCGACAGTCCGTCCGCCGGTTTCCCGGCTCCCATTACGGTAGCGCTGAACGCCGGCAATGGTACTTTCCCCCCCGCTGCGGCCACCGTGCTGACGGCGGGTGGTTCCTACAACAGCATTGCTGTGGGCGACGTGGACGCCGACGGCGACCTCGACCTACTGGCGGCCCGGAATTCCTCGAATGGGCTGACCGTTTTCCGCAACGATGGCCAGGGGCGTTTTGGCAACAGCACCGGGCTGGCCCTGGCGTGTGGCGGCATTGCCCTGGGCGACGTGGACGGCGACGGCGACTTGGATTTTGTGAGCGGCGGCGCCGTACCTGCCGTTTCGGTGGTTTTCAACGGGGCTTTGCCAAGCATCATCAGCTTTACACCTGCCAATGCCGCCCCCGGCACCACGGTGGTCATTACCGGAACGTCGCTAGCGGGCGCCACAGCGGTCACGTTTAATGGCGTTGCGGCGGTTTTCACAGTGGTTTCGGCCACGCAGATTATTGCCACCGTGCCGGTGGGCGCCACCACGGGCCAACTGGTGGTGACGACCCCGCAGGGCCAAGCCGTTAGCACCGGCACGTTTACAGTGGTGTTGGCCGCGCGCAACGCCGCGCTGGCGGGGCTGCAACTACATCCGGTGCCGGTGCACGACCGCCTCACAATAACGGCCCCGGCCGGAAGCGACTTGCGCTCTGCCACTCTGCGCGATGCCCTAGGCCGACAAGTCCGGCCTGTGCAACCCCTGACAGCAGCCGGACAGTTGAACCTGAGTGGCCTGCCCACGGGCATCTATCTGCTGGAACTGCGCACGGGCACCGGCGAAACCATCGTTCGGCGCATCGTGAAGGAATAATAGCTATGCGGCTGGGCGCTGGCGCAAGCACGAAAAAGGACGATGCCGGGCCCGGCATCGTCCTTTCCGCATTTTGTAGAGCTTCGAGCACCAAGGCTCAAAACGTACTTGCTGCCCCAGTCTGCAGCTCTACTGCGGTTGAAAAGGCCACCGCTTCAAGCTGCGGCTCCAGAGCAAGAAAGCTACGGTACCTAGCGCCATCATGCCCAGCGCGGCGAACTGGAAATAGAGCTTGAAATGCATCCCGCCCCACGTCACCTCAGCCGGCGCGATGCCCACGAACACAAACAGCCACACGATGATGGCCAGAATAACCGGCAACGGATACAGCGGCATCTTGAAGGGCAGCGCGGCCGTGCCGCGCCGTCGCCGCAACAGCACCAGCCCCACCGCCTGGCCCACAAACTGCACCAGAATGCGCATGGCCAGAATGGCCGAAATCACCTCGCCCAGCCGGAACAGCAGGCTGAACACGAAGCCCACGCCGCCCAGCAGCAGCAGCGAGACGTAGGGGAAGTTTTTGGTGGGGTGCAGTTTGCCGAACACGGGCAGGAACTCGCCGTCGGCCGCCGCCGCGTAGGGGATGCGCGAGTAGCCCAGCAGCACCGCAAACAGCGAGGCAAATGCCACCAGCAGCACCAGCGCCGTGGCAAAGGTGGCAGCCGCCGGCCCGTAGAGCCGCTCCACAAACACACTCACGATGAACTGCGACTTGTCGCCGGCGCTGGCCTGCCAACCCTGCACTTCCTGCCACGGAATAACGGTACCCACGCTCCAGTTCAGCAACAGGTATAGCGCCGCAATGCCCAGGATGCTCAGGAAAATGCTGCGCGGGATGACCTTTTCCGGACCTTTGATTTCGGCGCCGAGGTGGCACACGTTGTAGTAGCCGAGGTAGGAATAGATGGTTTTGACGGCCGCCTGGCCCATGGCGACGGAAATAAGCAGGCCCGGCAAGGCCGGAAAGCCGCCTTCCGGAAAAATGGCCACGTGGTGGTTGGGGTGCGTGACGCCGCCGAAAATCAGCCAGCCCATGAGCCCGAGCACGCCCACCCACAGCGCCACGCCCAGCTTGCCAATGTCCTCGATGCGGCGGTAGAGCAGCACGATGAGCAGCAGCACCACGCCACCGGCCACGGCTTTGGGCTGCCACCATTCGGTCATCGGCACGAGGTAGCCGAAATATTGGGCGAAGCCGATGGCGCCGGACGCCAGCACCAGCGGCGACTGAATGAGCGTTTGCCACACGTAGAGAAACGACATGTAGCGGCCCCACTTCTGCTCGCCGTAGGCCAGCTTGAGGAAGCGGTAGCTGCCGCCGGCTTCGGGGTAGGCGGCACCCAGCTCGCTCCAGATGAGGCCATCGACGGAGGCCAGGGCGGCGCCTACTAACCAGGCCAGCAGAAAGTTCGGGCCCATGAAGCCCATCACGAGCGGCAGGGTGACAAAGGGGCCAATGCCCACCATGTCTATCATATTTAGCGCCGTGGCCTGGACCAAGCCGAGGCGGCGCTGCAAAGTGGGTGCGGACATGGGGCGAAAGTAGCGCGAACTGCACAGTCCGCGCTACTTTCCAACGTCGCCCCCATTCCCTGCGTAAGCCCCGCCAGTGCTTCATCAAATCTTCATTTAAAATCCATGGCGGGCAGCTCTTCCAAAATCGTGGTGTACGGCGCCATTGGGGCCAACTTGGCCATTGCCGTTTCCAAGTTTGTGGCGGCGGGCTTCACCGGCAGCGCGGCCATGATGTCGGAAGGCATCCACTCGCTCGTGGACAGCGGCAACGGCCTGCTCATCCTGCTGGGCATGAACCGCAGCGCCCGGCCCGCCGACGCGCGCCACCCCTTCGGCCACAGCAAGGAAATCTACTTCTGGACGGTGATTGTGGCCGTTTTGATATTTGCCGTAGGCGGCGGCATGTCGCTTTATAAAGGTTATCAGTACCTCCGCAACCCCGCCCCGCTCACCGACCCCACCTGGAACTACTGGGTGCTGGGGCTGGCCATCGTGTTTGAGGGCGTGGCCTGCACGCTGGCCTACCGCGAGTTCAAAAAGACGCAGGGCGAGCAGGGCTTCTGGCAGGCGCTGCGCACCAGCCGCGACCCGGCGGTGTTTGCCATTTTGCTCGAAGACCTGGCCGCGCTCGTGGGCTTGATGATTGCGCTGGCTGGCATTTTCTTCGGGCACTTGCTGAATAATCTGTACTTCGACGGCGCGGCATCCATGACCATCGGGGCGCTGCTGGTGGGCATGGCCGTGTTCATGCTCACGGAAGCCAAGGGCCTGCTGGTGGGCGAAGGCGCCAACCCCGACGTGCTGGGCCGCCTCGAAGCCCTGGCCCAGCAAGATGCGGCCGTGGGCCAGCTCCGCGCCCCCCTCACCATGTACCTCGGCCCGGCCGATGCCATTCTGGCACTCGACATTGCCTTTCACGACCACCTGACGGCCGTGGAGGTGGAGCAGGCCGTGGAGCGCCTGCAAACCAGCATCAAAGCACAGTATCCCGAGTTTAGCAAGATTTTCATTGAGGCTTCCTCGCTCACCGGGCACGCGCGGTAGCGCGAACTGAAAGTTCACGCTACCGCCCAACGCCAACCCATTTCACCGCGTAAGCCTCGCCATGAGTTCACCGGGTTCTTCCAAGCTGGCCATTTACGGGGCCATTGCCGCCAACGTCGCCATTGCCGCCAGCAAGTTTGTGGCGGCGTATTTCACCGGCTCTTCGGCCATGCTGTCGGAAGGCATTCACTCGCTCGTGGATAGCGGCAACGGCGGGCTCATTCTGCACGGCGTGCGCCAGGCCGAGAAGCCGGCCGACAAACGGCATCCCTTCGGCCGCAGCAAGGAGCTGTATTTCTGGGCCCTGATTGTGGCCATTCTGGTGTTTTCGGTGGGCGGCGGCATGTCGTTCTACGAAGGCATCGAGCACCTCAAGAACCCCGCCCCCCTCTCCGACCCCACCTGGAACTATTGGGTGCTGGGCTTGTCGCTGCTATTTGAGGGCATTTCCTGCTTCCTGGCGTTCAAGGCCTTCAATGCCGACCGGGGCGACGCCGGCTTCTGGGACACGCTACGGCGCAGCAAAGACCCATCGGTGTTTGCCATTTTGCTCGAAGACCTGGCCGCCCTGCTGGGCCTGCTCATTGCGCTGGCCGGCGTGTATTTCGGGCATTTGCTCAACAATCCCTACCTCGACGGCGCGGCTTCCATTGCCATTGGCCTGCTGCTGGTGTGCGTGGCCTTGTTCCTCATTTACAAAACCAAGCGCCTGCTGGTGGGCACCGGCGTCGACGACGAAACCCTGGATGCCATCGAGGCTTTGGTGCGCGCCCAGCCCAACATCGACCAGGTGGGCCCGCCCCTCACCTCCTACCTCGGCCCGGCCGATGTCATTCTGGCCCTTGACGTGGAGTTTGCCCACCACCTCACGTCCGAGGAAATTGAACACGCCATCGACGCGCTGCAGGACGTTATTCGGGCCCAATACCCGGAAATGAAACGCATTTTTGTGGAGGCCAAGTCGCTGTCAAGCCGCGAGCAGACCGCCTAGGCACATTCACCCCCAACAGCTCGTCTTGCTCATCGGGCGTTCTTTGCCCCCCTATTCAACCAGACTCCCCGCCGCATGGCCGACGCTAACGCTTCCAAACTCTCCCTCTACGGCGGCATCGCCGCCAACATCGCCATTGCCATCAGCAAGTTTGTGGCGGCGTATTTCACGGGCTCTTCGGCCATGCTCTCGGAGGGCATTCACTCGCTCGTCGACACCGGCAACAGCGGGCTGCTGCTCTACGGCACGGCCCAAAGCCAGCGCCCGCCCGACGCCGAGCACCCGTTTGGGCACAGCAAGGAGCTGTATTTCTGGGGCCTGATTGTGGCCGTGCTGATTTTCGCCATCGGCGGCGGCATGTCGTTCTACGAGGGCATCAAGCACATTCAGCACCCCGAGCCGCTCGAAGACGCCGGCTGGAACTACGTGGTGCTGGGCCTGTCCTTCCTGTTCGAGGGCGTTGCGTTTTACTTGTCGGTGAAGGCGCTGCTGGCGCAGTCGGACGCCAACGTGGGCTTTGTGAAAATGCTGCGCACCAGCCGCGACCCGGCCGTGTTTGCGTCGGTGATGGAAAACCTGGCCGCGCTGGTGGGCCTGGCGCTGGCCGGCATTGGCGTGTTTTTGGGGCATTTGCTCAACAATCCGTACTTCGACGGGGGTGCCTCCATCGCCATCGGGCTGCTGCTGATGCTGGTGGCCGTGTTTCTGGTGGGCCGCACCAAGGGCCTGTTGGTGGGCGCCGGCGTGGATGCCGACACGCTGGCCAACCTGGAGCGCATAGCCCGCGCCCAGCCGCAGGTACGCGAAATCCGCTCGCCCCTCACCATGTACCTGGGCCCGAACGACGTCATCATGGCGCTGGACGTGGATTTTGCCGACAACCTCAGCTCCATCCAGGTAGCGGCGGCCGTGGAGCGGTTGCAGGACGCCATTCGGGAAGAGCACCCCGAGGTGCAGCGCATTTTCATCGAGGCCAAAAACCTGGTGCAGGCGGCGCCCACCGCCGCGCCATAAGCTCGGCCTTAACCCGAGGCCGCTTTTTGCGGTACACAGAAGCGGTGCCCGCGCTAGCTCGACAGCTGGCGCGGGCGCTGGCATATCCCCCCTTTTCCAGCTATGGCAATACTTACCCCCGATTCCAGCCCGTTTCAGTCTTTTTGGTGGGGCGGCTACGAGTGCACCGACCAGCTCAACGCCTTCGGCAACCGGGTCGACTTCCTGCCCCTCACCGGCCATTTGCAGTTGATTGACGAAGACTACGCCGCTCAGAAGCCCTTCAACGTGGGCACCGTGCGCGAGGGCATTCGCTGGGCGCACATCGAGAAAACGCCGTATCAATACGATTTCAGCACCGTAAAAACCATGCTGGACGCCGGCGCGCGCCACGGCGTGCAGCAAATCTGGGACCTGTGCCACTTCGGCTACCCCGACGACCTCACGCCGCTGCACCCCATGTTTGCCCGGCGCTTTGCCGCGCTGTGCCGCGCGTTCGTCGATTTCTATCGCTCCGTGCGGCCCGAGGGCACGCTCATCGTGACGCCCATCAACGAGGTGAGTTTCATCAGTTGGCTGGGCGGCGACGCCAATGGCACTTCGCCCTACTGCCACGGCCAGGGCTGGCGCGTGAAATACGGCTTGATGCGCGCCTACATCGAAGGCAGCTACGCCCTGCGCGAGGCCGACCCCGGCATCCGCCTGCTCACCACCGAGCCGCTCATCAACATCGTGCCGCCGCCCAACGCCTGGCCTCAGCAGCGGCGCGAAGCCCGCGATGCCCATAATAACCAGTTTCAGGCCACGGATATGCTGTGCGGTCGGATGTCGCCCGAGTTGGGCGGCAGCCCCGAGCTGCTCGACATCGTGGGCTTTAATTACTACTACGACAACCAGTGGCAGCTGCACCCGCACC
Organism: Hymenobacter armeniacus; assembly: GCF_014699055.1. Classification (GTDB taxonomy): domain Bacteria; phylum Bacteroidota; class Bacteroidia; order Cytophagales; family Hymenobacteraceae; genus Hymenobacter; species Hymenobacter armeniacus. The sequence goes on along the minus strand of NZ_JACXAC010000004.1, from coordinate 572,858 downwards.
AGAAAATGGGCTGGAACGACGTGGTGATGGACCCGCGCTGGGTGCCGTTGCACAAGCTGCTGCAAAATGCTTACAAGCGCTACGGCCGCCCCTTCGCCATCACCGAAACCAGCCACCCCGGCGTGGACCGGCCCACGTGGTGGCGCATGATAGCCGAAGAGTGCGCCCAGGTGCTGCGCAAAGGCCTGCCGCTGCAGGGCGTGTGCATTTACCCCTTCATCGACCGGCCCGACTGGGACCACCTCGACCAGTGGCACCGCTCCGGCCTCTTCGATGCCGACCTCACCCAGCCCGGCCCCGGCCGCGTGCTGCACCAGCCCAGCGCCGAGGCCCTGCTACAGGCCCAGGCCGTAGTGAGCGCCGCACGGCCGCCCCGCAGCCGCGTGCGCCTGCCCGAGCTGCTGTAGAGACGCGACACTTCGCGTCTCGGCATTCGTACCGTATGGGTATCGTTCAATGCGCCGGTATGCCCAACGACGAGACGCAATTATGCGTCTCTACTTTTGCCTGCATGAATGCTGCTACCGCCACGCTGCTCACGCCCCTCGGCCCGCTGGCCCTCACCGGTTCCGATGCGGGCCTGAGCGCCGTTACGTTTCTCAACGAAGCGGCCGAGCTTACCGCGCCCGCCGCCGTGGCCTCGTGCCTGCGTGCGGCCCACGAGCAGCTGCGGGCATATTTCGGCCGCGAGCTGCGCGACTTCAGCCTAACCTATGCCCCCGCCTACGGCACCGATTTTCAGCGGCAGGTGTGGCAAGCGCTGGCCGGCATCGGCTACGGCCGCACGGCTTCCTACCTCGACGTGGCCCGGCAGTTGAACAATCCCAAATCGGTGCGGGCCGTGGGCGCGGCCAACGGCCAGAACCCGCTGGCCATTGTGTGGCCCTGTCACCGCGTCGTCGGGGCCGACGGCAGCCTGACGGGCTACGCCGGCGGCATGCACCGCAAAAAGTGGCTGCTGGAGTTTGAGCAGCCCGTGCGGCAGGGCGGGCTGTTTGGGTGAAAATTGACCCTCCTACGCCCCCACAAACTTCAGTAGCCCTTGGTAAATGAGGTTGTGCTGCCAATACAGCTGCAGCACCATGGGAATGTGGTGTCGGCCGGGCATGATGGTGTAGAGCGGCGCCTGCCCGGAGGCCTTCAGCTTGTCGCGGAAGCGCCCCGAGCTGCCGCTGATGCTGGGATACGTCTCGCCGCCAAGGTAGAAAATGAACGGCGGCAGGCCGGGCCTGATTTTGTAGATGGCCGACAGCTGCTTCCACACGGTAGGGTCGTTGCCGAAGGGCACGAGGTACTGCTCGTCGTTGCTGTACTTCATTTCCCGGAGGTAGCTGTACATGTCGAGCCCGGCTGGGTCGTCCAGAATGGCGCCGCGCACGGGGTTGTGGGGCAGGCCGTGGGCGGCTAGCAGCTCGTCGTCGGTGGCGAGCAGGGCGGCCAGCCCGCCCCCGGCCGAGTGGCCCATCACAAACACGCGGGCGGGGTCGCCGCCGTACTGGCTGATGTTCTGCACCGTCCAGGCCAGGGCGCGGGCGCAGTCGGCGGCCTGCTCGGGCACGTGCACGGCCGGCGCCAGGCGGTAGTTGATGACCACGGCCACCACGCCCTGCTTGGCCAGGCGGCGGCCGATGAAGGTGTAGAGGTTTTTGTTGCCGCTCGTCCAGCTGCCGCCATGGATGAACAGCACCACCGGAAAGCCGGCCGCGTGGGGCGCCGATTTCCTGGGCGAATACACATCGAGCAGGTGGCGCTTTTTGTCAACATCGGGGGCATTGACGGGCACGTACGCCACGTCTTTGGCCCGGCGGCTGGGGCGGGCCACCACGTATTCGGTGGCCAGCACCACTACCGCCACGACCAGCAACGCGGCCACCGGGACCGCCAACAACAAACGACGCATACACAACGAGCAAGAAAAAGCCACGGGCAGGTGCCCGCCGCGTGGCTCACCTACGCCCCGGCGGCCGCCGCAGTTTGCCCACGGGCAAGGGCTGCGGCGCGGCCCGGCCTTGCCGCGGTTGGCTTTATCTTTGTCAGCATCCGTAGCTGGCCCATTTTGATGGGGTTACGCTTTCTTTTTATTCATTACCGCATCCACGTGTTTCTCTCCGCTTCTTTCAAAACCGTTTCGCAGGCCGTGGCCTCCGTTGGGCTGCTGGGCCTGCTGCTGGCCCCTCCGGCCCACGCCCAACGCAAAAACAAAGGCCAGGCCACCAACGCCGACGGCAGCCTGGCCGCCACCACGGCGGCCCCCGGCAAGCCCGCCCGCCTGCTGCCGCTGTTCGGCGGCCTCAGCCCCGCCCAGGCCACCCAAATTATTGGCGAGGCGCAGCTCAAGGCCATTGCGGCCAGCTTTGCCTCCACCACCGAGGCCAGCACGTTCTTCGCCACCAAAGGCTTCGAGTACCTGCGCGAAAACAACCCCGACACCGCCGCCTACCGCTTCAACCTGGCCTGGCTGCTCAACCCCCAAAACCCCGACGCCTACCGCGGCCTGGGCATTGTGGCCAGCGCCGACGCCACCCCCGACGCGGCCATTGGCCTGCTCAACAAAGGCTTTGCGCTGGCGCCCAACAACTCGCTTATCATGAGCGACTTGGGCACGAGCTACCTCATTCGCTACAGCCAGACCAAAAAGAAAAAGGACCTCGCCACCGGCCTCGACCTGCTGCAGCGCGCCACCGCCGCCGACCCCGCCAACGCCATTGCCTGGCAGCAGCTGGCCCGCGGCCTCTATTACCAGGAGAAATACGCCGAAGCCTGGGCCGCCGTGCACAAAGGCCAGAACGCCAGTGTGAGCAGCCTCGACCTCGACCTCGTGACCGACCTGCTGGCCAAGCTGCCCGACCCGCAAGGCACCTTTAAATAAGCCCGCCGCGTAGACACGGATTTCCGCCGCGTGGTCGTTAGGGGTCACCCGGGGCTTCCTCCATTTTTACTTAGACTACCTATGCGGTTTCGTTCTTGGATATTTAAGGCCCTGGTGGCGGGCGTGGGCGTGGCCGGCGCCCTGCCGGCGCAGGCCCAGTTTCACCGAGAGGTGCGGCACTACAACCGGCAGGGCCGTCCCTACTACCGCGGCCCGCTGCACGTGACGCTGGCCGGCGGCACCACGTTTTACGACGGCGACCTGGGCAACGCCCTCGGCGACAATTTCCTGGGCCCGGCCGTGAGCGCGGGCGTGCGCTACCGCCTCACGGCGCACATGCACATCGCCGGCGAGTTCTCCTACTTCGAGATGGGCGCCCGCGACAAGGCCAAGGAGCGCGGCCTGGCCTTCACCAGCACCAACGGCCTGGGGGCCGTGTTCCTGCGCTTCGACCTGTTGCCCGACGAGTCCATTTTTGCGGCTTCGCTGGCCGAGGCGCCGGTGTTCCAGGTATACCTACAGGGCGGGGCCGGGCTGGTGCTCTACAACCCCAAGTCTTACCTGGGCACCACGCGTGCGGGTGGCCAAACCGGTTTTCTGGCGCCCGAGCGCAACGACTACCCGGCCCTGACGGGCGTGTTTCCGGTGGGCGCCGGCTTCGCCGTGCGCCTCACCGACCGCCTGCGCGCCGGCCTCGAAGGCAACTACTATTTCTCGGCCGGCGACCAGCTCGACGACATCAGCAAGCGCCTGAACGGCGCCTCGCGCAACAACGACGGCTTTGCCACCGTGATGCTCAAGCTGGACTACGAGCTGAAGTAGCCCAGCCGGAATTTTGCCATAAAAAAAGCCCTTCCGCTGCTGCGGAAGGGCTTTTTTGTGGCTCAGAGGAGTGCCGAATGGGCTATTCTTTCACGAAGCGCTGGTGGAACACCTTTTGGCCGTCGCTGGCGCTCACGGTGTACATGCCCTTGGCCAGGCCGCTGATGTCCAGCGTGCCGTTGCGCAGGGTGGCGCCGGCCACGCGGGCGCCGCGGATGTCGGTCACGGTCACGTCCTGGGCTTCGGCGTTGCCGGGCAGGGCTAGGCGCAGGGCGTCGGTGGCGGGGTTGGGGTACACCTCGAAGGTGCTGGCGGCCTCATTGCCCAGCGGCGTAGAATTGCCGGCCAGGGTGGCCGGAGCGGTGAGGGCCGCACCGCCCGTGATGTTGAGGGTGTAGTCCTCGGCTTCGCCGTAGCTGAAGGTGCCGCAGCTGGTGGTGGCCGAGTTGTCGCTCATAATCACGCGCATCACCGTGGTGCCGTTGCGGGCGGTGGTGGGCACGGTGAAGGTGCTGCTGAGGGTGCCCGCGCTGGCGCTGCTGCCGCTCACCACCAGTTCGCCGGCATCGGTGAACACGCCGTTCTTGTTGTAGTCGATGTAGATTTTCCAGTACTCGGTGTAGGCGGTGCTGGTGAAGCCGGCCGAGAAGTAGATGGTCTGGGCCGAGCCGGCGGTGACGGTGGTGCTCAGGGCCGTGCCGTTGTAGTAGCCGGCGTCTTTGCCCGAAGTGCGGTTGATGCTGCCCAGTTGCACGAGGTCAATCCACTCGTAGGACTGGCTGGTGCCCTTGATGGTGCAATACGTGGTGGTGGTCGGCGGCGTGGTGGTGCCCCCGCCGGTGTACGACGCGCCCACGCCCACGGCGTACCAGGCGTTGGTCACGGCAATGACCTGGGCCGAGCCGGCGCCGTACAGGTCGGTGGCGGCCTGGATGGCGTAGGTACGGGCCTGGGCGTAGGTCGACGAGGCCGTCATGTACACGCTTTCCATGCGGTAGGTGATTTTGGCGGCGGCGTCAATGCCCACGCCGGTCACGCTGTAGGTGTTGCCGCCTTCGTTGGTGCCCGATTTGCCCACGGCCAGGATGTAGTACCAGTGGTTGAGCACGCCCGAGTTGGTGTGCACGCCGCCCTGGTCGTTGGCGTTCGACGGCGACGAGGTGGTGGCCACCCAGTACTGCCCCTTGTAGTAAGCCGGCTGGCCCAGCGACTTCGGGTCGCTCATTGAGCGCAAAGCGGCCTGCTGCTTGTCGATTTCCTCGCCAATGAGCCAGGTCGACTTCGCTTTCACACCGCCCGAAGTAAAGCCGAGGTTGGCCACGGCATAAGCCTCAATCGAAGCGCCCCAGATGTCGGACAGGCCTTCGTTCATGGCCCCCGATTCGTTGGCGTAGGTGAGGTTGGCCGTCTTTTCGCACACGGCGTGGCCGATTTCGTGGCCGCACACGTCCAGCGCCGTCAACGGGCGGAAACGGGTAGCGCCGTCGCCGTAGGTCATGCGCACGCCGTCCCAATAGGCATTCTCGTAGCCGGCGCCGCCGGGCACGTCGTCGAAGTGCACGTAGCTTTTGATGATGGCCCCGGCGTTGTCGTAGGAGTTGCGGCCGTGCACGTTTTTCCAGTAGTCGTACGTGGCCTGAGCGCCCACGTGGGCATCGCCGGCCACGTTATCGAAGTTGGCGTTGTTGTATTCGGCCGCCGTCCAGTTGTTGTCGGCGTCGATGAAATCAGTGGCCGAGGTGTAGCTGTTGCTCTTCTTGCAGTTGTATGTCTGGATGCCCAGGCCGCGGGTGGTTTCGCGCAGGAAATAGCCGCCCGTGGTGGTGCCATCGGCAATGGTGCGGCTGCCGCTGTAAGCCGTGGCGAAGGTGCCGGTGGCCGCCGCGTGCTTGATGATGTTGTCTTGCAACACGACCTGGCCGCTGCGCGCATCCACGTATACGAAGGAGCGGCTGATGGGCTGGGCGGCGTATACGTTGAACTTCCAGGCCAGCACCAGGGGGCCGGCTTCGGCGTTCTGGCGGCCGTCGCGCACTATCACCAGCTCGCCCTGCGGGGCAAATTCGGCGGCGTTGGCTTCGGTGGTTTGCCACATGTACTTGCGGGCGCCCACGTGGGCCAGGGCCTTGGTCAGGGCCGCGCTTTCGCTCAACGAAGGCGTGGTGCTCAGGCCCGAAATCTTTTCAAAATCGCCGCTGATGCTTTCCACGGTGCCGCCTTTGCTGTGCACGGTGTAGGTGGCGTGCTCCACGCGCACGCCCTGGTAAAACTGGGCAAACTTCTGGTGGGTGTAGCCCACCTGGTCGGTTTCCAGGGTGCGCTGCACCATTTGGTCGGCGGTGGTGAGGCCAAGCTGCTGGCGCAGCACTTGGTCGCCGCTCAGGCCGCGGTAGGCCATTTTTCCTTCGGGGCTAAACTGCACCAGCACGGGCTGGTTGTCATTGCCCAACACTTTGGTTTGAATGCGGGCCGCATCCTGTGCCTGTGCCGTGGTAGCGGCCAGTGCGCCGAGCAGAGCTACTGCTACAGCTGAGTATTGTTTTCTCATGTAAAAAGGGTTGATGGTGGGAAATTTGGCCCGCTGCAAAAGTTGAATATTTCGCAGTGAATCCGCCGCAACCTAACCATTTTTACATTCCGCAATCGATGTCGATTAAAAATTTTAATACTTATGACAAAATTTTGTACGAATCATGAACGTTTGATGAAGACGATTTTGCACTCTAACAAATAGAATTATTCCTTTCACCCGAATCGGCCAAAACGGGCCTATTTTTGCTTACGATTGCTACTGTCGAGGTAGTCGACGGCGAGGGTGGCCAGCGTTTTCACGCCCAGCGTGAGGCCGCTCTCGTCGATGCGGAAGCCGGCCGTGTGGTGGTCGGCCGCGGTGGCGGGGTCCTGGCCTTTGGCCATGCCGCCCACAAACAAGAACAGGCCGGGCACCTTCTCCTGGTAAAAGGAAAAGTCTTCGGCCCCGGTCACGGCCTTGATTTCGCGCACGTGGCCGGGGCCGGCGGCGGCTTGCAGCGTGGGCAGCATGCGCGCCGTGAGGGCGGGGTCGTTGCTGGTGACGGGCACGTAGGGCTCGATGGTGACTTCGGCGGTGGCGCCGGCGCTCTCGGCAATGTTGGTGGCAATGCGACGGATGGACGCCCAGATGCGCTGCTGCACGGCCGGGTCGAGCGCCCGAATGGTGCCGCTGAGTTCCACATCGGCCGGAATGACGTTGTAGCGCACGCCGCCGTGCACGGTGCCAACCGTCACCACGGCCGCGTCGTCAATCAGCTTGATTTCGCGGCTCACGATGGTTTGCAGGCCTATGATAATCTGGGCACTTGTCACCACGGGGTCCACGCTGTTCCAGGGGTAGGCCCCGTGCGCGCCCTTGCCCCGCACCTTGATGGTGAACCGGTCGGAGCTGGCCATTTCGCCGCCGGGGCGGTAGGTGAGGTTGCCCACCTCGGTCTGGGCCTGAATGTGCACGCCAAACACGGCGTCGACCTTGGGCTTGTCGAGCACGCCTTCCTTCACCATGAGCTTGGCGCCGCCTTCCACGCCCGGCAGCGAACCTTCTTCGGCGGGCTGGAAGATGAACTTCACGGTGCCGGGCACGTCTTTTTTCACCTGGCTCAGCACCTCGGCCGCGCCCATGAGCATGGCCACGTGGGTGTCGTGGCCGCAGGCGTGCATCACGCCCACCGGCTGGCCCAGGTAGGTCGATTTCACTTTGGAAGCGAAGGGCAAGTCGTTGCTTTCGGTGAGGGGCAGGCCGTCCATGTCGGCGCGCAGGGCCACCACGGGGCCGGGCTTGCCGCCGCGCAGCACGCCCACCACGCCGGTGCGGCCCACGCCGGTTTGTACTTCCAGGCCCAGCTTTTTGAGGTGGGCGGCCACGATGCCGGCCGTGCGGGTTTCCTCGTTGCCCAGCTCGGGGTGCTCGTGGAAGTCGCGCCGCCAGGCAATCACCTTGGCTTCTTCCTGGGTAGCCAGTTGGGCAATGCGGGCGTTGAGGGCCGCGTTCTGCGCCTGTGCCAGGCGGCCCAGCGCCGCCAGTGCCACGCCGGCCAAAAGAGAACGAAGAAGGGTAGCGGAGCGGCGCATAACGAGCGAAAAAAGTGAAATAACAATCAGGGCCCAGGGCACGCATGCCCGGCGCGTAATGTTACGCCCCGGTTATCAAACATGCGCACGGCTGTGGGGCCGCCGCCGTATTTTTGCCCGTTGAGTTATCCGCAGCTAATTGGCTGACGGGCTTTCTTCTGTCTGATTGTGGCCAATCTTCTTTCTCCTACTACTGCCTCTCCCCTCGAAACGGTCCCGGCGGTAGGCCGCCGCACGGGGTGGGCCGCGGCCTGGAGCCGCCCGGCGTTCCGGCTGCGGCTGGCGTTGGTGCTCGCATTGCTGGTGGGCCTGCTGCCGGTGGTGCCGGGCTTTTACCATTTCATCCAGGCGCGGCCGGGCCACCTGCTGGCCGACCCGCTGCTGGCGCTGCTGCCGGTGCACGACGTGTCGGTGCCCACGTTTGCCATCATCTACGGGGCCATAGCGGGCACTTTTGCCTACCTCCTGCCGCGGCCCAATCTGCTGCTGCGGGCGCTGTGGGGCTACTATTTCCTGCAGGTGCTGCGCATGGCCACGCTGTGGCTGCTGCCGCTGGAGCCGCCCACCACGCTGGTGGTGCTGCACGACCCGGTGATGGACCGCATTTTTGAAGTGACCACGCAGCCCATTGTGCGCGACCTGTTTTTCTCGGGCCACACGGCCACCATGGCGCTGCTAGTGCTGGCCGTGCGCGGCCGCGCCTGGCGTCGCGCCCTGGTGCTCATGACCGTAGCCGTGGGCCTGCTGGTGCTGGTGCAGCGCGTGCACTACACCTACGATGTGCTGGCGGCGCCGCTCTTTGCCTGGCTGGCCTACTGGCTGGCGGGCCGGATTACGAAGCGGCAGCCCGCCGTTCACGAACCCATCCTTTTTTGACCGTTTTTGCGACACACCCGAAGGCCCCGAAAACGCAGGTTTTCGGGGCCTTTTTTTAGGTAGAGGTTTGAACGTCCTTACCTTTCAAGGTAACCACCGTTTGACTAAACGTCCTTAGCTTGTGGGATGAAGAACTTGTACTTGGCATGGGGTGCGGTGCTGGCGGGTAGCAGTGCCTGCACGCCGGCAGCAGAGCCGGCTAGGGATTACGTGCACTTGCAGGGCGTATGGGAGGCGAAGCGTTGCCAGAGCGTGGAAACCAACCTTATGGGGCGGCGCGTGTTCGCCCGAACGGACGTGTACCCTGCCGGGCAGGTGGTCTGCGAGATTACCCCCACCGAAGTGCGCCACTACCGCGGCGGGCACGTGCAGGTGCGGGCCCGCTACACCCGCACGCCGGCGGGGTTTCGCTTAGCAGAGGCGCACGGGCTGGGCGCGGTGCGACTGCCGGGCGACAGTGTAGACGTGGCCATTGACTCGCTGACCCGTACGCGCCTTGTGATTCGGCAGGCCATCCCTTCGTCCGACTCCACCACGCTAACCAGCACCATTACGTACGCTCGGCGCGCACACGTACCGGCCCCTGAGCAATAGAAAACGCGCGTTTACCTTGCTACCCTTTGGCTATACATTCTGCGGACGAGCTGACGAGGCCTCTTCCCGGTAATAGGCGCCTCGGATGCACGAGAAAATGCCCTCGGCTGCCTCCACGAAATAATCGCACGGGTTGGACGCATTGAGGGGTGCGTCTTGGGCGGAGCTGTCCACGAAGAGCTTGAGTTCGGCTCCAGAGCGCAGGGTCAGCGCCACATCCCCGCCGGAGGCCATTTGGGCGCTTGCCACCACTTCGCCTTCGTGGGCCGACAAGGCCGCCGCTAGGTACGCTTCCGCGTCTTGCCACGTGCACGCCACGCGGCCGGTCCGTAGTAGCTTCCAAGCGCAGTACACCATCAGGTAGCGCACTTCGCCACTCGTCGGCTGCAGATGCAGGCTGAAAATGGAGCCCGTCCCAACTCCAGCTTTCACCGTTGCTACCTGGGTCCCCACGACGAGCCGTTCGAGGGCCACGGCAAAGACTGCTTCAGGGAGTTCTTCCATAGCCGAAGGTAATTCCGCAAACGCTCCTTTCGGCAAACTACTAATTGTAGCACGCCACTGGGTGCCTGCAAGCGGCTGCGGCACTTGGCGGGTTTACGAAACTCGTCTACGAATCACTGTTTACAAAACGCGCCAAGTAGATGAGTTTCGTGAACTCGGTGGGTTCGAAATACCAGCCAAGTCCTACAGATACTTCTCGTAAATCCCCGCCGCTATTTTCTCCACGATGCCCTTGGGTACTACGCTGGTGAGGCCGGCCGATACTTTGTTGAGCACGCCGGGAATGATTTCGGCCTCGCCGGCCAGCAGGCTGTTCACGGCGGCTTCGGCCACGGCTTCGGGCGTCATCGACACCTTATTGGCGGTGGCTTGCAACTCGGCGCCCATGCCGGCGCGGTCGGCGAAGGCGGTGGTGGTGGCGCCGGGGCACAGGCAGGTCACGGAGACGTTGCTCGACTTTAACTCGTAGCGCAGGCCGCGGCTGAAGCTGAGCAAAAACGCCTTGCTGGCCGCATAGAGCGACAGCGACGGCACCGCCTGGTAGGCGGCCGTGCTCGACACGTTCAGGATATACGCCTTGGGTGCTTTGTGCAGCGCGGGCAGCAGGGCGTGCGTGAGGGCCACGGGCAGGTTCATGTTCAACTGCAGCATGTTCTGCTGCTCGGCCAGGCGGAGCTGCTCGAACCGCCCCCAGAGGCCGTAGCCGGCGTTATTCACCAAGATGGCTAGCTGGTCGGTTTGCTGGGTGGCCCAGTTGGCCACGGTGTCGGCAGCGCCGGGTGCGGCCAGGTCGAGGGCCAGCACACGGGCTTGGCGCTTATGCTTCTGGGCTACCTCCTGGGCCAGGGTAGTGAGCTGGTCTTCGGAGCGGGCCACCAGCAGCAGGTCGTAGCCGCGCTGGGCCAGCCGAAGGGAAATGGCCCGGCCAATGCCGCGCGAAGCGCCGGTAACGAGAGCGTACATTTTATCAGTGAACAGTTAGCAGTGAGCAGTGAACAGTTGCCAGGAGTTCACCGAACAACGCTGTTCACTGCTCACTGCTAACTGTTCACCGAATTATTTCACCAAGTGCAGAAACCGCAGGTAGAACGGCGTGGGGCTGTCCTGGCTTTTGGGCTGGTACTTGCCCGCGATGATGGGCACGTACATCACGCGGCGGCGGCTGGCGTCGCCCACCAGCGGCGACTGCGCCACCCGGTGCCACATGCGCCCGTCGTGCACGGTGAGGTCGCCGGGCTCGGTTTCCACGGCCACCTCGTTGGGGTCGTAGAACACGTCTTTGTAGTATTTTTTTCGAAACAGCATCTTGTGCAGGCCCTGGCGGTGCGTGCCGGGAATGACGCGCAGGCCGCCGTTGGTGGCCTTGGTGCCGTCGAGGTGCAGGCCCACGTTGAGCATGGGCCCGATGCGCTTGCCGTAGAATACGTCGCGCAGCGAGTCGGTGTGCCAGCCCATCTGGCTGAACTCGGAGCCCTCCACATTCACGTAGTGGTTCACCACGAGGCCGTCTTTCTCGTTTTCGCCCACGCGGCCGCCTTCGGCTTCCAGCAGGGGAAACAGGGCTTTGAAACGCTCGTCTTGCAGCAGCTCGTGCAGCACGGGGTGGTGCTGCGAGGCAAAGGCAAAGCGCTGCACAATGCGCGAGCCGTCCACGTCGTGGCCGTATTTGATGGGCACGCCGTTCACTTTTTCCACGCCCTCGGCCAGCCAGCGGGCCTGCACCTCCTGGGTGGCTTTGAGGAGCTGCTGCACGTACTCGGGCGACGCGAATGGGCGAAAATGAAGGAAGCCGTATTTAGCAAAAAAGGCTCGTTGCTCGGCCGTGAGGGCATGGCCAAGGGTGAAGCGGGGGTAGTCGGGAGATAAGGCCATAGCAGAAAAAGGGCAGCCGCCGGAGGGCTCCCGGCGGGGCACAAAGGTAATACGTCCTGCGAAGCGCCCGGCCGTGCGGCGGGCCTTTCGCGCGGCGCGCGGCGGCTAACAACCGGGCCGCCCCGCAGGGGTTTTAGTGGTTGAAGCTCGTGCCGACCGGGTGAATTCCGGGTGAACTTGGGCCCGCTGCCGGCCCTTGCCGACGGCCTCCCGGCCTAAATACTTTACGGAGGTTGATTTAGCTCCGCGAGCGGTTCTTGCTTTTGTCTGGCAAGGCGGTGAATAGCTCCGCCAAACGCCCAAAAATATTTCTGCTGCGCCACCGCACGCAGCTCACGGCGGCGGCCTTCAGAAACAGGGCCGCTGGTGCGGGCGCAGCCGGCGTTACTTTCCACGGACGGTTCAGGTCAATTAATTGGCGATTTTGGCCAAAATTCCCCACCTTCACCGCGGCGCTTTGCGGCGCCCCAATTCCCACACCTTCACCCAGCCCTTCGCTACAATGGTTTTCACCCCCAGCCCCATGCTCCTGAAGCTGCTCTACACGCGCGGCAGCCTGCACAACCTGCCCGACAACGCGGGCGTGGCCTTCAGCATCAAAAACCGGCTCGACACCGTGAAAGTCACCGGCTTCCGGCAGGTGCAGATTGGGGACGTGGTGGTGCCGGCCGAAAAAATATTGGTGGACCTGGGCGACGGCGAGCGCCGCCCCGCCAGCCAGATAAACGCCGACGGCCAGGCCATCGACCTGCCCGTGGGCCGCTCCCTGATGATAGTGCTCGACACGCCGGCCCTGCCCGAAGGCATGCACCCGGTGCAGGCCTGGTTTTCGACCGATGCCTTCGGCGACCTGCACGTGGAAGTGGAAGACGCCATTGTGAGCGCCGCCAACCACAAGCCCCGCATTCCGCGCGCCGCCGACGACGACTATTCCGAAGCCGCCGTGGCCGCCCGCCAGCGCTTCGCCGAGCAGTTTTCGGGCAAGGAGTTCAAGCACCTCAAGCACTACTCCTTCGACGCCCACCAGCTGCAGGGCAACTGTGAGCATTTCATGGGCGTGGCCCAGATTCCGGTGGGCCTGGCCGGCCCCCTCACCGTGAACGGCGAGCACGCGCAGGGCGATTTCCTCATCCCGATGGCGACCACCGAAGGCACCTTGGTGGCCAGCTACAACCGCGGCATTCAGGTGCTGAACCTGTGCGGCGGCGTGAAATGCACCGTCATCGGCGACGCCATGCAGCGGGCGCCGGTGTTTGTGTTTGCCGATGCGCGCGGCGCCCGCGACTTCGGCAAGTGGGTGGAAGACAACATTGACCTGATTCGGCCGCAGGCCGAAAGCACGTCCAGCGTGGCCAAGCTGCAGTACATCGACACGTACCTGAGCAACAAGTTCGCCTACCTGCGCTTCAATTTCAGCACCGGCGACGCGGCCGGTCAGAACATGGTGGGCCGCGCCACCTTTGCGGCCTGCTCCTGGATTCTGGAGAACTACAAAGACGTCAAAATCGAGCACTTCTACCTCGAATCGAACTTTGCCACCGACAAAAAAGCCAGCCAAATCAACGTGATGCGCACCCGCGGCAAGCGCGTGGTGGCCGAGGCCGTGGTGAAGCGCGACGTGCTGCAGCAGCGCATGCGCGTGACGCCCGAGCAACTGGCCTACCACGGCCAGGTGAGCAACGTGGGCGCCTTCATCTCGGGGGCCAACAACAACGGCGCGCACTCGGCCAACGGCATCACGGCCATGTTCATTGCCACCGGCCAGGACGTGGCCAACGTGAGCGAGTCCTCGGCCGGCATTCTGTACTCGGAAGTGACCAAAGACGGCGACCTGTACATCAGCATCACCATTCCGTCGCTCATTGTGGCCACGCACGGCGGCGGCACCGGCCTGGCCACCCAAAACGAGTGCCTGCAGATGCTGGGCTGCGTGGGCCGCGGCACGGTGCGCAAGTTTGCCGAAATCGTGGCCGGCGTGGTGCTGGCCGGCGAGCTCAGCCTGGGCGCCGCCATCAGCAGCTCCGACTGGGTGAGCAGCCACGAGCAGTACGGCCGCAACCGCTAAGCCTCGACCAACACATTTCAGCTGATTTAGGAATGAAACCCTCGATTACCGCGCTGCTGGCCGGGCTGCTGGTGGCAGTTGGGCTGGCGGCGCCAGCGCGGGCCCAGTCGCAGCCCGACCTGGGCGACATCGGCCTGCAGCTTTACCAACGCGCCAACTCGCCCGGTGCGCTGGAGCGCATGCGCAAAGACCTCATCAACGCCCCCGAAGCCTACCTCGTGAGCGTGGAGCAGCCCGGCGTGCTGGTGCTGCCCAACAAGCGCCGCGTGCGGGTGCCGGCCATGCGCTACAACGTGGCCTTGCACCTGCTCGAAGCCCGCGACTCGACCGGCAGCCACGTGTGGCCGCCGGGCAGCCTCGACGGCTTTTACCTGGGCCAGGGCGCCGATGCGCGGCATTTCCGCACCTACATGGTGCGCGACGGCAGCACGCGGCGTGAGTTTGTGGAGGTACTGACCCGCGACGACAATGCCTTCCTGGTGCTGGCCGTGCTGCACCACTACGTGCACGACGACGCCCAGTACGACCCCGTGTTGCAGACCCAGACCCGGCCGGCCCGCACCGAAATCGGCCAGGTGGTGGTGGCCGGCCCGGGCATAAAGCCGCAGGAGCCCCTGCGCGCCGTGTCGCTCAACCAGCGCGAGGTTCCGCGCCTGTTTGGCACGCGCGCCCCGCAGGTAGAAGCGTACGCGGCCAAAGAGCACCTTAGCTATACCGACCTGGCGCAGGTACTAAGAATGGTGGAATACTACAATTTGCAGGGAAAATAGCCGCTTCACCACCTCCTTTAAGCGGAATTTGACGAGGCGGGGCGGAAAGGCTGGAACACCCTCGCGGCAGCTGAGCGAGTTGTTGTAAATTTGTTTCCCCTTACGCGAATTCCTTTACTGCTATTCATTTGTGAAGAACTTTACGCCTTTCTTTTTTGCAATTCTGCTGGGTGCTTTTGCTCGCCCGGTGGCGGCCCAGACCTCTCGCGACGCCGCCGAAGCCCGCGTGGCCTACCAGCAGGCCAACACCAGCGCGTCGGCTCGGACATATCGCGCCGCGATGGGGCAGCAACCCGCCGGCTTTCTGGGGGGCAATGCGTTTCAGCCGGGCTCGCTGCGCACTTTCGACGGCCGCAACCTGCTGGTGCCGGGCCTGCGCTACCACGCCGGCCTGCACCTGCTCGAAGCCCAGGACTCGGTGGAGCTGGATTCGACCCATTTCTGGCCCGCCAGCAGCCTGCGTGGCTTCGACTTCGGCGAAGCCGGCAACCCCGACCAGCCCCTGCGCCGCTTCCGCTCGCGCCTGGTGAAGGAAGGCAGCGCCGGCACGCGCCGCGAATTCGTGGAGGTGCTCACCGCCATAGACGCCGGCCCGCAGCTGCTGGCCTGGTTCTACGCCCCCGCCCCCGACGCCACGCCCAACGGCAAGCACCCGCTGGTGGGCACCCTGCTGGCCGGCCCCGGCACCGTGGGCACCGAGCCGCTGCGCCCGCTGGAGCCCTCCGAGGCGTCGGTACTGCGCCTCTTCGGCGCCCGCGCCGACGCCGTGCGCACCTTTGCCACCGGCCAGCACCTCGACTACACCCGCCCCGCCGACATCGCCCGGATGATGGACCACTACAACCGCATTGCGGTGGTGAAATAAGAAACAGCGGCCTCAACGCTCAACAAAAAAGCCGGCCCCTTGCGGAGCCGGCTTTCTTGTTGATTGGCTTAGGGCAGCACTAAAGCGGATTGGCCGTCACCTTGAAGCGCGAATCGGCCTTCACCGTGAAGTTGCTGGCACTGAATCGGTTCGAGCGCGAATCCACGGTCAGCTCATACGTCTCGGCTTTCAGGTATTCGTCGAGGCGGGCGGTGGTGGGCGTCAGCTTGATGGTGTTGGTGCCGCGGGGCACGCTGCTGATGCTGGCCAGCAGGATTTTGTTGTTGGTGTTGGGCGTGTTGATGTACACGTCCAGCTTGTCGAGAAAGTCAAAGTTGGCCCCCGACGGGTCGGTGATGGTTAGCACCATTTCCTCGAGGTACACGTCCTTCACCTTGTCCTTGGTGGTCTTGTTGTTCTGAAACGAAGCGGCCGAGTTGGTTGTCACCGTGACGGGGGCGGGCAGCTGCGTGGAGCCCGGCAGCCCCGGAATGACCACGCTCTGCGACGTGTCGACGGTGAACGTCAGCAGCTGGTCAATCTTCTTGCAGCCCACTACGGCCAGAAACAGCACCAAGGGCGCCAGGAGGAAGATTCTTTTCATGGTCGTCATATTTGAATTAGAAGAACCGAGTATACGAAAAATTCCGGGGTGGAAGTTCCGGGAGGGGCCGGCGGGCTTAGTCCATTAGGTCGGCCGAGCGGGGCGGGTCGGGCACGAAGCCGGGGTTCCAGCTCATGGGGTAGCGGGCGTCCACGTAGGGCAGCGCGGTTTCGGTGAGGTAGAGCGGGCGGAAGGTGTCGACCATCACGGCCAGCTCGTGGGTTTCCTTTTTGCCGAGGCTGGCCTCCACGGTGCCGGGGTGCGGGCCGTGCGGCAGCCCCGTGGGGTGCCAGGTGAAGGACGCCAAATCGACGCCCTTGCGCGACATGAAATTGCCGGCCACGTAATACAGCACCTCGTCCGAATCCACGTTGGCGTGGTTGTAGGGCGCCGGAATGCTGAGCGGGTGGTAATCGAATAGCCGCGGCACGAACGAGCAGATAACGAAGTTGTGCCCCTCAAATGTCTGGTGCACGGGCGGCGGCTGGTGCAGGCGCCCCGTGATGGGCTCAAAATCGTGAATGCTGAAGGCGTAGGGGTAAAAATACCCGTCCCAGCCCACCACATCGAAGGGCGAGTGGGCGTAAGTGAGCTGGTGCAGCATGCCTTCCTTCTTCACTTGCACGAGGTAGTCGCCCTCGGGCTGGTCGTGCGGCAGCAGTTCGGTGGGCGGGCGCATGTCGCGCTCGCAGTAGGGCGAGTGCTCCAGCAGCTGCCCGAAGTGGTTGCGGTAGCGCCGCACCGTTTCCACGGGGCTGAACGATTCCACAATCATGAGGCGCACGGGGCCTTCTTCAAAATGCAGCTGGTGGATGATGGTGCGCGGCACCACCACGTAGTCGCCGGGCTCGAAGGCCACCTTACCCATCTGGCTCCACAGCTCGCCGCGGCCTTCGTGCACGAAAATTACCTCGTCGGCCTGGGCGTTTTTGTAGTAGTAGCCCATCTGCTTCTCCGTGGGGTTGCAGATGCTCATGGTCACGTCGGCGTTGCCGAGCAGGGTTTGGCGGGCGGCCAGGTAATCGCCGCCGGTGGTGGTTTGGGCCAGCGTGCGCAGGTGCTCGGGCTGCAGCGGCCGGTCCTTCAGCAGCTTGGGCGCATACGGTTTGGGCTCGCCCACGTGCTTAATCTGCGTGGGCGGGTGCACGTGGTAGAGCAGCGACGACACGCCGTGAAACCCCAGCGTGCCCACCAGCTGCTCCGAATACAGGGAGCCGTCGGGCTGGCGGAACTGGGTGTGGCGCTTGCGCGGAATCTGGCCGAGGCGGTGGTAATACGACATAACTCAGGGGGTGGGATTAGCTTGCGCTGACCTGCGGTTGGGCCCGTGAAGTTACGAAAAACGCGTACCCGGCAGCCGCCCCCCCAAGCGGTGCCTGGGCACGGACAGTGCGAGAGCGAACGATTTCAACCGAACCCAAACACCGCTTGGGGGTGCGTTATTTCCCCAGCAGCGCCAGCTGCGCCGAGCTGTCGCTCACGGCGTGCAGGGCGCTCTGCAGCTCCTGGTCCTGCTCGCGCAGCACGGTGTAGTAGGCCACCGTGCCGTAGGCGCTGCGGGCAATGTAGGCCTTCAGCTGGTTGCGCAGCAGGGCGGCACAGCGGCGCACGGTGCCGGCGTCGGCCTTCACGCCATCCTGCGCGGCTTGGGCGGCCAGGCTCACCAGCTGCGCGTCCGAGATGCGAAACGTGGCGTTGAACTGCTCAAAGCGCAGGCCCTCCAGTTCGGCCTTGTGGCTTTGGTAGAAATTGAGGGCGAAAGCGCGGGCCACGCCGTGGCTCATCAGCCGGGTGTAATAGGCAGAGTGGGCCACCGAGTCGCGGGCCACAAACACGTCGGGCATGATGCCGCCGCCGCCGTACACCGTGCGGCCGTGGTCGGTGCGAAACCGCAGACCTTTGGCAAACTTCACGCTGTCGGCCGACTGCAGCTCGCCGCGGGCGGCGCGGTTGGCCACGTCGGCGCTGTATTCGGCGTAGTTGGCGCCGTAGGGCTTCTGAATGGAGCGGCCGGCGGGCGTGTAGTAGCGGGCAATGGTGAGGCGCAGCTCGCCGCCGTCGCTGAGCGAGATGGGCTGCTGCACGAGGCCCTTGCCGAAGGTGCGGCGACCCACCAGAATGGCGCGGTCGTGGTCCTGCAGGGCGCCGGCCACCACTTCGGCGGCCGAGGCGCTGCCTTCGTCCACGAGCACCACCAGGGCGCCTTCCTCAAATTCGCCGGCTACTTTGGCGTAGGTCTGCGAGTCGTATTGCTCGCCTTTGCCGTCGGTGTACACGATTTTGCGCGAACCGGCGATGAACTCGTCGGCCAGGCGGGTGGCGCGGTCGAGGTAGCCGCCGGGGTTGCCGCGCAGGTCGAGCACGAGGCGCGTGAGGCCCTGGCGGCGCAGGTCGACCAGCGCGGCCTTGAACTCGTCGTAAGTGTTCGAGGCAAACCGGCTCACCTTGATGTAGCCGGTCTGGTCATCGACCAGGTAAGCCGCGTCGATGGACGAATTGGTGATGCGGCTGCGCGCAATGCTCAGGCGCAGCGGCTGGCCCAGGTGCCGGCGGCGCAGCTCCACGGTGAGGCTGCTGCCGCGCGGGCCGCGCAGCAGCTCGGTGAGGCGGCCCGTGGTGAGGTGGGCGCCCGACACGCGCTTGCCGCCGATGCTCAGAATCTGGTCGCCGGGCTGCACGCCCGCTTGCTCGGCGGGGCCGCCGCTGAGCGGGGCCACCACGGTCATGGTGTCGCGGAAAACGTTGAATTCAATGCCCACGCCGTCGTAGTCGCTCTGCAGGAAGGCGTCGGTTTTGTCGCGGTCACGCGCCGGGATGTACACCGAGTGCGGGTCGAGCTTTTCCAGCATTTGCACCACGGCGTAGTCGGCCAGGCCCTCGGTGTCGACGGAGTCGGCGTAGTCGCGGTCTACGTAGCTCAGAATTTCCTTGAAGCGCAGGTAGCCGCGGGCCGTGGCATCGGGGTTTTCCGACGAAGGCCGGAAGGGATTGTTGGCCACCAGCACGCCGCAGGCCAGGGCCAGGGTGAGCAGCGCGCCCTGGCGTAGCCACCCGCGCAGCCGCTGCCGGGCAGCCGGCCGGACGGATTCCGAAGCATCGGGAAGGGTAGCGGACATTAATTAGAGTATAGATGTTAGCGTATAGAATAAACCGTAAGTTGAAACCAAAACTATTGAAAGTTTCTTAGTTGGCATCTCAAACATACCTCAACAAGGCAATTTCTTTAATAAATACAGTATTTTAGATTCAAAAAGCAAATAAACCGATAATACTTACGGGATATTGCAATTAAAAAACATGTTTAAGTGCATCTTCTTTGACGATGCAATTTAGGATTTTACCAATTCATCATTGACGTGATTTCGATGAGTCAGGGCAAAAACCCGTTCAGTACTGCCTTTCTCGATGCCAGCGCCGAAGGACGGGTAGGTACGGCAACGGGTGCGCTTCGGATTAGGCCCTGCCCCCTGCCGTATCTTTGCACCAGCGGCCACGGCGGCCGTTTCCTTTCCGCATAAGCACACCGGGCACATGGGCCGCATTCTTGCCATCGATTACGGGAACAAGCGCGTTGGCCTGGCCGCCACCGACCCGCTGTGCCTCATTGCCTCGCCGCTCGAAACCATTCACAGCAAAGACCTGCTGACGTACGTGAAGGCCTACCACCAGCGCGAGCCGCTGCGCGCCATCGTGGTGGGCATGCCCCGCACGTTGCTCAACGAGCCCACCGACGTGACGAGCGCCGTGGTGGGCCTGCTGCGCACGTTACGCCGCGAGCTGCCCGACGTGCCCGTGCACGAGCTCGACGAGCGGTTTACCTCGCGCATGGCCCACGCCACCATGCTGGCCGGCGGCCTGGGCCAGAAAGCCCGGCGCGACAAAGCCACCGTGGACCGCATCAGCGCCACGCTGATTCTGCAATCTTTTCTCGAATCGCCGCTGATGCGAGAAGTTTAGCGGTCGGTTGTTTGTTGTCGGTTGTCGGACCATTGCGTCGGCAGCCGACAACGACCGACCGGCGGCTGCCTCCTGACAACTGACTACGAACAACTGACCACTACTATGATTTACTCCATTGTCGCCATCGGCGACCCCGTGCTGAAAACCAAAGCCAAGAACCTGCCCGCCGACCTGCCCGCCGCCGAGCTCAAGCAGTTGATTGGCGACATGTACGAAACCATGTACTCGGCCAACGGCGTGGGCCTCGCGGCCCCCCAGATTGGCAAGGCCGTGCGCCTGTTCGTGATTGACACTGCCCCCATGGTGGAGCTGGACGAGGAAGACCTGGCCGAGCTGGAAGAAGGCGAAGTGCCCGAGCAGGGCATCAAGCGCGCCTTTCTGAACCCGCAGATGGTGAGCGAAACCGGCGAGGAATGGGGCTTCGAGGAAGGCTGCCTGAGCATACCCGGCGTGCGGGAGCTGGTGACGCGCCACGCCGACATCGTGCTGCGCTACGAGGACGAAAACCGCCAGGTGCACGAAGAAGCGTTTTCGGGCATGGCCGCGCGCGTGATTCAGCACGAGTACGACCACCTGGAGGGCATCTTGTTCACCGACAAGCTGTCGGGCTTTAAGAAGCAGCTGCTGAAGGGCAAACTGGCCCGCATCAGCAAGGGCGACGTAAAGCATGACTACCGCATGAAGTTTGCCGGCGAGGGCCGGCGGCGCTAGGCAAATCTGTCATCCTGAGCGCAGCGAAGGACCTTATCACGGAGGAACAGCTATTGTCCTGACGTAATAAGGTCCTTCGCTGCGCTCAGGATGACAGATTTTTACATTACTTCTTTGATTAGTTACGCAGCCGTCGCCGTACCTTGTTTGCCGTGAAAAAATACGGCTACGCTTTACTGTTTTGTCTGCCCCTCGTGCTTGTGGCCTACCGGGCCCAGGCCTGGGGCTTTTTTGGTCACCGCCTGCTCAACCGGCTGGCCGTGTACACGCTGCCGCCGGGCATGATAGGCTTTTACAAGGCCAACATTGAGTACCTCACGGTGAACGCCACGCGGCCCGACTCGCGCCGCACCGTGGTGCCCGACGAGGCCCCCAAGCACTTTCTGGACGTGGACCGCTACGGCGACAGCGCCGAGTACAAGCTGCCCCGCAAGTACGCCGACGCCGTGGCCCGCTACGGCGAAGACTCCCTGCAGCGCCACGGCATTGTGCCCTGGAACGTGGTGGCCATGAAAAACCAACTCACCGCCGCCTTTAAGGCCAAGGACACCGACCGCATTTTGCGCCTATCGGCCGACATGGGGCACTACGTGGCCGATGCCTGCGTGCCGCTGCACACCACCAAAAACTACAACGGCCAGCTCACCGGCCAGCGCGGCATTCACGGGCTGTGGGAGTCGCGGCTACCCGAGCTGCTGAGCGCCGACTACGACCTGTTTACCGGCAAGGCCGAGTACCTCGACAATCCCACGAATGCCATCTGGGCGGCCGTCATTCGCTCGCACGCGGCCGTCGATTCGGTGCTGCTGTTTGAGCGGCAGCTGACGGCGCAGTCGGCCGGCGACCAGAAATTTGGCTACGAGCAGCGCGGCAACAACACCGTGCGGACGTATTCGCGGGAATTCAGCCGGGCTTACCACGCCCGCCTGAATGGCCAGGTAGAGCGCCAGATGCGCTACGCCGCGGCCCTGATTGGCGACTTCTGGTTTACCTGCTGGGTTGACGGCGGCTCGCCCGACCTGAGCCAGCTGCCGCGCACGCCTTCTGAAACCGAGAAGCAGCGCTTGGAGCGCGAAGCCAAGGAAGCCGCGGCCAAGCCCGTGGTGTCGGCGCCGGGGCACGATGAGTAGGCTGCAATGGGTGAATGGGTGAAATTCTCTTCGCTTCTTCCATACCATTCACTCATTTACTCATTCGCCCATTCACCCATTGGACAAGGCCTCCGTCGTGTGCAGCTGGTCTAAATCGAGCACGGCAATGCCGTCGTCGTCGACCTCATAGGCGCGCACGAAGCGGCGGTGCCATTCTATCTCGTCGTGGGTGTAGGAGTTGCGGGCGTGCACGTCTTGCGCAAAGGTGTCGTCGTAGCCTTTGAGCTGAACGATGATTTCGACGTCGAGGCGCGCGTAGTCGGCGGGCTGGAGGCCATGGAGCGGGCTGTCGGGCGTGATGTCGTGCACCAGCGTCCAGCTCAGCGGGAAGAAGCTGATGGCGTTGCGCTCCAGCGGCAGCAGGGCGTAGGTCTGGTCGTTGGTGGTTTCGTTCACGCTCTTGAGCAGCACGCGGGCCTGCAAGTCAATCAGCACGTTGGCGCGCTGGTTGGCAATGCGAAACTGCAGGCAGGGCGTGCCGTCGGCCCGCCGGCTGATGATGGCCGTGCGGCTGAAATAAATGCGCGCCGTGGGCCGCGAAAACCGTCCGTAGAGTAAGCCCGTGGCCAGCGCAAAGGAGAGCACGCCCACCAGCGCCTCCATGCTCGACACGAAGCCCGAGCCGTTGGTGGCCGGGTACACGTGCCCGTAGCCCACCGAGGTGAAGGTTTGAATGGAGAAAAACAGCGCGCTCAGAAAGTCCTGCCACCAGCCGCGCGGGGCCATCACGCCCGGCAGGCTTTCGAGGCCCAAGGCGAGGTAGATGAGGGCAAACACCACGTTCAGCACGCTAAAAAACAACACCAGCAAGCCGATGAACGGCCACCAGTCCATGCGGGTGAGCCACTGGTAGGGGTCGTGGCGGTGCGGGCCGCCGCGGCGGCGCACGTTGAACGAGCCGTCGTGGTTGATGGCGCGCTTGGTGCGCCGCGAAAATTTTTCGCCGATGCCGGGGTCGAGGGTGCGCATGCAAAGAAGCAAGAATGAGAAAGCAAAAGAACGGCATGGCTCAGAAAGCTCGACCTCACGTACTGGACATAGTTTCTTATCCCTACCCCCTGTTTCCCCCCATGAAAGGCGTGTTTTCCCTGGTGCTGCTCACCATTTCCAATCTGTTTATGACGTTTGCCTGGTACGGGCACCTGCACTTATTCAAAAAAATGGCCTGGTTTGCCAAACTGGGGCTGGTTGGGGTTATCTTGGTGAGCTGGGGGCTGGCCTTGTTCGAATACATCTTCCAGGTGCCGGCCAACCGGCTGGGGTTCGAGGAAAACGGCGGGCCGTTCAGCCTGTTTCAGCTCAAAGTCATTCAAGAAGTCATCACGCTGACTGTTTTCACGGTGTGCGCCGTGTTCGTGTTCAAAACCGACAAGCTGGGCTGGAACCACCTCGTGGGCTTCGGGCTGCTGGTGGCGGCGGTGTACGTCATTTTCAAGAAGTGGTGAGCGGTGGCCCGCGGCCAAGCCCCACACGGCCACTGGCGGCCAAAGCTCATTCTCTCTGCAATTCAAATACCTGATAGCCAAAGCGACGCACCGGCATTGGGTTAGCTTAAAACCTCGCCGTGGGCTGCGGCGTACCAGCGGCACGGGCCGAGCCCGGGATTTACTTTTCTGTTCGTGTATGAATTTTTTCTCCTCTCAAATGCTGCCGGCGCTGGTGCTGGCGGTTTTTGCTCTCTTGCCGGCCCAGGCCCAAAAGGTGGGGCTGGTGCTCAGCGGCGGCGGGGCCAAAGGCCTGGCCCACATCGGGGTGCTGAAACAGCTGGAAAAGAACCACATTCCCATCGACTACATCGTGGGCACGAGCATGGGCGCGGTGGTGGGCGGCATGTACGCGGCCGGCTACTCCCCGGCCGAGATTGAGCAAATCGTGCTCAGCCCCGAGTTTCAGAACTGGACCTCAGGCAAGCCGCTGGAAAGCAAGACCTTCAACTTCCTAACGGCCGAGCCCTCGCCCTCGGCTTTGCGCCTCGGCATTGCCATCGACTCCACGTTCAAAGCCCGCGTGAGCACCAACCTGGTGAACGACCTGAACCTGAACCTGGCCCTGACCCGCCTGCTGGCGCCGGCCTCGGCCAGCAGCGGCTACGACTTCGACAAGCTGTTTGTGCCCTTTCGCTGCATGGCTTCGGAAGTATTCACGCGGCAGGTGGTGGAGCAGAGCAAGGGTTCGCTTTCGGACGCCATTCGCAACTCGATGTCGTTTCCGCTGGCGTTTCGGCCCATCCGCAACCTCGACGGCAAGTACTACTACGACGGCGCCGTGTACGACAACTTCCCCACCAGCGCCATGAAGAAAACCTTCGCCCCGGACATCATCATTGGGGTGAACGTGGGCGACGTGGCCTTCAAGAAGTACCCCAAAAACGACGACCAGCTGCTGGCCAGCACCGTGGCCTTCCTGGGCACGAGCGTGGCCGACACGGGCAGCGTGGGCCGCAACGGCATCTACATCCAGCCCGACCTCGAAGGCATGGGCGTGGGCGACTTCGACCGGGTGAAGGACTTCATTGCCGAGGGCGACACGGCCGCCCTGCGCAACATGGACAAGATAAAGCAGCGCATCGGGCGCCGCGTCGATTCTACTTCGCTGCAGCAGCGGCGGCTGGCGTTCCAGGCGCTGGCGCCCAAGCCGCGTTTCATTCAGGTGAAGGTGAACGGCCTGCGGCCCGACCAGAACGAGTATGCGGCCCGGTTTTTCCGGAAAAGCGGCAGCGAGTACTCGCTCGACGACATCGAGGAAGGCTACTACCGGCTGGCGTCGGACGACTACTTTAAGAACATTTACCCGCGCATTCGCTACGACGCGGCCCGCAAAGGCTACGTGTTCAGCGTGGATGCCCAGCGCAACAACAACGTGAGCACCGAGGTGGGCTTCGTGCTCTCGAACCGGCCCATCGACAACCTGTTTTTTGGGGTGGAGTACCGCTACCTGCGCCGGCTGCTCTACACGGCCTCGGCCGACGTGAGCCTGGGCCGCTTCTACAACGGCGCGCACGGCTCGTTCCGCGTCAACATCCCGGCCAAGTTTGCCTATTTCTTCGAGCCCGAAGTGACCTACAACCAGTGGGACTACCAGAACACGGGCGGCGTGCTGGGGCGCGACGTGCTGAACACGCAGGTGCGCCAGCAGGACACTAAGCTCGGCGGGCAATTCGGCATCAGCCCCACCTACCGCAGCCGGCTGCTGCTCGACGTGGCCACCTTCGTGACCAAGGACGAGTACACCAATTCCACCGAAATCAAATCGGCCGACGTGCTGGACGCCACCGTGTTTCGGGGCGCCACGGCGGCCCTGCGCCTGGCCCGCAACACCCTCAACCGCAAGCAGTACGCCACCAGCGGCCACCGCTACGTGTACACGCTACGCGCCGTGACCGGCTCGGCGACCTACACGCCCGGCTCCACGGCCGAGCAGCTGGCCAACACCCAGCACCGCGAGTGGCTGCAGTTCCGGGCCACGGTGGAGCGGTTTTTCACCCTGAAAAAAGAACGCCACGCCTGGGGCTACTTCGGCGAGCTGATGGTGAGCACGCAGCCGCTGTTCACCACCTTCCGCTCGTCGCAAACCATGGCGCCGGTGTTTGCGCCCTTGCCCGACTCGCGTACGCTGTTTCTGGACGCCTACCGCTCGGCGCGCTACGGCGCCGTGGGCCTGCGCTACACCCAGCCATTCCTGAAAAAGCTGGAATGGCGCACCGAAGTGTACGCGCACATGAACGCCCAGCCGCTGCGGCAGGGCGAGCTTCAGGCGCCCGTTCGCCGCGCCGGCTTCGACCGCCCGCGCGTGACGGCCAGCACGGGCCTGATTTTTCAGACGCCGGTGGGCCCGCTGGCCGTGCATGCCCGCTTCTACGACGACCCGGCCGAACGTTTCGGCATCTATGGGCACCTGGGCTTCCTGCTGTTTCGGAGCCGGGCGCTGGAATAAGCGAGGGGCTCAGCTGAGGGCGGCTGCCACTTCGGCCGGGGCTTCCAGGGGCAGCAGGTGGCCGGCGCCGGCCACCACCTGAAAAGGAGTGCCCGCCGGCAGCAGCGGCAGCGTGAGCCGGCGCTGGGTATCGGGCGTAATGGCGGGGTCGGCTTCGCCCACCAGCAGGTGGCAGGGCACCGCCACCCGGGGCATGAGGGCGCTGAAGTCTTCGCGAGCGCCTTCCAGCAGCCAGTGGGTCCAGGCGGCTTTCGTGGTGCGTAGGTTGTCGGCGACGACGTGGGCCCGCAGCTCGGGCGCGAGCGGGCGCCGGGTTATCTTCTCGAAGGTTTTGGCGGCCTCCTCGGGCTTGCCGTGCGCAGCCACGGAGGCGGCCCGGTCTTCGTCGGACATGGGCTCGCCCGGCGGCGGCGAGGGCGACAGCAGCACCAGCCGGCGCAGGCCCGCCGGGCGCCGGGCCGCCAGCGCCAAAGCCATTTTGCCGCTCATGCTGTGGCCAATGAGCGTGAACTCGCCCACCTCGTGCTGCGCGATGAACGCGGCAATCCAGTCGGCATAAGCCCGCACCGAATAATCAAAATCGGCGGGCACGGGCTGGCCGCCGAAGCCCGGCAGGCTGGGCGCAAGCAGGCGCACGCCGGTGGGCAGCAGCGGCCCGAGCAGGTCGTACTCGCGGCCCGAGCTGGCCCAGCAATGCAGCGCAACAATGGTAGGAGTCATAAGCAGAATGGCCACGCCCACGCTACGGTTGAGTTGGCGCGGGCCAGAGCGTAAGCAGCACCTGCCCCTACTTGTTTGCCGGAGCGCCGAAATACAGAGGCTCGCGATGCGTGAGTTGCCCACCGCCCCAGGCTTTTCCACATCCACCAAATCCGCTCGCCCGCGTCTTGTCGTAGGTCTGACCCAACGCCCTACCTGACTATCCTTACCCCATACCGGCTTTAAGCCAAAATTATTTATTCGCGGCCGTCGCCTAACCTCGCCATTATCCGTTTTAAACCCTTACTATTCAAGTCCACATTTTCTATCCTTAACACCGCTGCCGCCCGGGCTTGGGCTGGCTCCGGCTGTTGTCCTGTATGAAATCAACCCTGGCGCTGCTAGCAGCGGCCGACGAGGAAGCGCTGGTGCAGCGCCTCCTGGCCCGCGACGAACAAGCTCTACAACTCCTCCACGACCACTATTCCCGCAACCTGTTCACGGTCATTCTACGCCTGGTGCGCGACGAAAACCTCGCCCAGGATGTGTTGCAGGAAGGCCTCCTGAAGGTTTGGCTGAGCATCGACCGCTACGACGCCGGCCGCGGCCGTCTTTTCACGTGGATGGTGCGGGTGTGCTGCAACCAGGCCATCGATGCCCTGCGCAGCCCGCGCCACCGCTTCCATAGCGCCAACCGCTCCCTGGAAGTGGGCAGGGCGCAGCGGGCCCCGGCGCCCGCGTCGTTCAACCCCGAGCACATTGGCCTGCGCGAGTTCGTGCTGCGCCTCAAGCCGCGCCAGCGCGAGGTCATCGACCTGCTGTATTTCGGCGGCTGCACCCAGGCCGAAGCCGCCGAGCAGCTCGGCATCCCGGTAGCCACCGTCAAGACGCGGGCCCGCGCTGCGCTGCAGGCGCTGTCGCAGCTCGTGCGGTAGCGTGGTTCAGCGCGGGCATTCCTCGCGTGTCAGGCTTTCGTTGATGAGAATGGCGGCCCGGTTGCCTTCGGCGGCGGCTATCAGGGCCTGCTGGGCACCGGGCGTGGTGTCGCCGGCGGCGTATACGTGGCGCACCGACGTTTGCAGGCCCGAATCGACCCACACGGCCCCTTTGCTGGTGATGCGGGCGCCCATCTCTTCGGCCAGCGTGCTGCGCTGCAGCTGGGGCGCGTGCAGAAACAGCGCGGCGCGCGCCAGTTGGCTGCCATCGGCAAACTCGATGCTGCGCAAGTCCCGCTCGTCGGTGCCCACGAGCCGGGCAATAGGCTCCTCGTTGATGCGGATGTGATGGCGGCGCAGGCGGCGCCGGGCATTCGGTGTGAGGTGGCCGGGGCCATTGGTCACCACCACCACGTCGGGGCTCCAGCGGCTCACCAGCAGGGCCAGGCCCGTCACGGTGCGGCCCTGCCCGTACACGGCCAGGGGTTGCTCCCGCACCTCCCAGCCGTGGCAATACGGGCAGTGCAGCACGCCCCGCCCCCACAGCTCCCGAAAGCCCGGCAGCGGCGGCAGCACATCGGTCACGCCCGTGGCCAGCAGCACCCGCCGGGCCGTGATGCTAAGCGGCGCGTCGTCGGCGGTGCCGCGACCGGTAGCCCGGAAGCCGCCCGCCTCCGGCACCACACGCTCGATGCGTACGCACTGCACTTCCACGGTTTCGTAGGGACGCAGCTGTTCGTGGCCCAGGCGCAGCAGTTCGGCCGGCGTCACGCCGTCGCGGGTCAGAAAGCCGTGCACGCCGGGCGAGCATTCGTTGCGCGGGCGCCCGCCGTCGGCCAGCAGCACCCGGCGCAGGCAGCGCCCCAGCGTGAGGGCCGCCGCCAGCCCGGCGCTGCCCGCGCCAATTATCAACACGTCGTATTGCATCAAAGTCAAAATCAGTCCCTGTCCGGATTGGTCTAACCGGCCGGGAGGGCCCGGGGTTGCGCCGGCCGGCGCCGCAGCCATAAAAAAAGCCCTCCCCGGCGTGGGGAGGGCTTTTTCATGCACCGGCAAGCCGGCAGTCGCTCATCCGTTATTCTTTGATGAGGCGCTTGGTCAAGTTCACTACCTGGCCGCCGTTCTGGCCACGTACCAGCACCACGTAGGTGCCGCTGGCGATGGTGTTCAGGTCGAGGGCGTGCGCCAGACCGGCCGGCAGCACTTTGCTCAGCACCGTGCGGCCCGTGGCGTCGAGCACGCTCACCTGGTAGGTACCGGTGGGCAGCGAGGTCAGGTCGAGTTGCGTGCGGCCCGAAGCGGGGTTCGGCGAGAGGGCAATGCCCAGTTCAACGGCGCTCTTGGTGAAGGTCACCGTGCGCACCGGCGAGTAGGTGCTCGTGCCGTCGGCGTCCACCTGCAGCAGGCGGTAGTACACCTGGCCCGTGGCTTTGCTGCCGATGCCGGCATCGGTCAGGGCGTAGCTGGTGCTGGTAGCAGTCGAGCCTTGTCCTTTCACCTGTGCGATTTGCACGAAGTCGGTGCCGTTGAGGCTACGCTCCACGTTGAAATGGTCGTTGTTCTTCTCCGAAGCCGTGGTCCAGGTCAGGGCGGCGTCGATGTTTTTCACGGTCGTCACAGCAAACTCTTTCAGCTCCACCGGCAGCGGCACCGCGCCCGTGATGATAGTCACCGGAACGACGTTCGTGCCGCCTTTGGTGTCAATCGTCGTCACGTTGATGCTGGGGAGCGTAATGCCCAAGCGCGGCAGTTTGGTGGGGTCCGATACCGTGAACAGGCCCGTGGTCGTGCTGAAGGCGATGCCGTAAGTGGCCAGCAGCGTCACGTCGGCGGCGCTGATGGAGGCCGACTGGATGCCGTTGTTCACGGCACCGGTGCCGGTGACGGGTGCCTTGCCGGTCGTGGCATCGTAAATCAGCCCGGCCGTGTTGTACTGCGCGCCGTTGATGTCGATGCCGTAGGCCAGCACATCGCCCGCCGCGTACTTGTTAGCGTTGCCGCCTTTGCTAGGCGTGCGGGCATACACCGAGTTGTTGTCTGCGCCCACGGCCAGGGTGTAGGTAGCCGTGTTGGAAACCCCACCCTGGGGGTCGGTGCCAGTGTAGGTGAAGGCCACCGTGCCCACGTAGCTGCTCACCGGGTCAAACGACAGGCTCTGCATCTGAGTCAGCGTCAGGTTCAGGCTGCTGAAGTTGGCCGTGGTGATGGCCGTAGGGGTGCCGCCGTTGGTGTAGTACAGGGTGCCCTGCGTGGTGGCGTTCGGGATGCTCACCAGCTGGAACGAGATAACGGTGCTTTCGGCGTCGGTCACGACGAAGGGCGAGATGGACTGGCGGTCGGCCGTGTTGCCTTCGGGCGTCATCGAAGTGTTCACCACGTCGTAGGCCACCGGGCGCTGGTTCAGCACGCTGGTCGACACCGAAGCGGTGTTGGTGGCGTTGGGAGTGGTTTCGGTGGTGGTGGTGGTCACGTCGGTGCGCACCACAAAATTGGCCGTGGGAGCTGCGAAGGAGACAATCACCGTTTCCGAAGCGCCCGCTGCCAGGGTGCCAGCCGCGCGAATGGTCACCGTGCCACTGCCGCCGACAGGCGAAGCGCCGTTGAGGCTGTACGAAGTCACGCCGGCGGGCAGGTTCAGGGTTTGCGTGGTGTTGCCGGCCGCCGACGGGCCGTTATTGGTCGTCACAATGGCGTAAGACACCGTGGCACCGGCCATGGCTGCAGCCGGCCCGCTGATGGCCGTCGTTACATCGGCGCGGGAAGCCGGAGTTACCGGCACGGCGGCCGTGTTGTTGGCCGGGTTCGTATCGGGGTTGTCGAGCGTGGCCGTGGCCGTGGCGGTGAACGAAGTACCCGGCAGCGTGACGTCAATGGTGTTGACGATGCTGCCGCTGGTGGCCAGGCTGGCCGTGGCCGGGAAGGTCACCACGCCGGTGGCGTTGTCGTAGATACCGCCGCCGCTCACCGTCACGGTGCCGCCGTTGTTGCGCAGGCCAGAAGGCAGCGACACGGTTTGCACCACGTTGGTGGCCGCTTGCACGGTGCCATTGGTCGTCGTCAAGGTGAAGCGGCCAGTGGAGCCGGCTACCGGGGTCGTGGGGCCCGTCAGGGTGGTGGCCAGGTCCAGGCCGGTCAGGGCCGAGGTGCTGAGCGGCGTGATGATTTGGGCCGAGTTATTAGCCGAGTTGACGTCGGTGGCCGAAGAAGCAACGGCTGCCGTCACGCGCAGCAAAGTCACGTTAGGGGCAAGGAACTGCACCGTGAAGCTGGTACCGGGCGCGTCGGGGCGAGTAAGCGTGGGGCTGGTGGTCGGAGCCGTGAGGGCGCCGGTGCTGAGCGTGTACACGCTGCCGTTGGCAAACGTCACCGTGGTGCCGTTCGAGGTGCCCGTGGCGTTGTTCAGCAACAAGGTAGCCGGAGCCAGGTTGGCCGGCAGCACGAGGCTGGTGGCCGTAGTACCCGAAGTGGACGGGCCGTTGTTGGAAGTCGTCACGGTGTAGAGCACCGGGTTGCCCACCACCGCTTGCGCGGGGCCCGCAATCTGCACAGTGGCATCCACTGCCAGCGTCACGGTGTTGCCGTTGGAGGGGTTGAACTGCGAGGCATTGTTGGTCAAGTTCGACTCCGTGGTGGTAGTCGAAACTTGAGCCGAGGCCCGCAGGGGGCCGTTGCCGCTTACCTCATAGCTCACCGTCGTGAACGCCGTGCCGTTGCCCACCAGATTGGCGATGGCAGGCAGCACCAGCGTGCCGGTGGCAATGGTGTACACCGCACCCGAAGCAAACGTAACGGTGGTGGCGCCTACCGTGCCCGTAGCACCGTTCACCTGCAACGTGGCGGGGTCGAAACCCACCGACAGGTTCACAGACTGTTGCACGCTCTGAGCTGCGATGGTCGTGTTGTTAACCGTTTGCACGCCGTACGTCACGATTTGGCCAGCCGTTTCGTTGTTCGTGGCCGGCCCACCGCCATTGACGCGGGTGTTGAAGATGCTGATGGCCACGTCCGTCACCGGGAGGATTTCCGTCTCTGTGGTCGCCACGTTATCGGCCGGCACGAGGTCGAGCGACGTGGTGGTCACGTTGGTGCTCACCGCAAACGAAGTGCCGGCCTTCGGAGCGTCCAGCACGATGCTGTACGAAGTAGTAGCGGCGCTGCCTTGCGAGGCAATAACTGGGAGCGTGAGCACGCCGGTGGTTTGCGAATACGTAGCGCCGTTGGGGAAGGTGAGCGTGGTGCCGCTCAGGGTGGCAATGCCGCCGTCCACCGTCATGGTCGAGGTGGTTTGGCCCACGGGAAGCATCACGCGCGATTGCACGTTGGCCGCCGTGAGTGGGCCGCGGTTGCCCTGCGTCACCACGTAAGTCAGCGGGCCACCGGCCGAAACCTGGGCCGGGCCCGAAATGGTCGTGTACACGTTGGTGCCAGCGCCCGTGCCCGTGTCGATAGACGTGGATACAGGAGTGGCCGACCCGTTCAGATAAGCCGTGTTGTTGCCTGGGTTCGTGTCGGTGGCCGAAGTCAACGTAACCAGCGCCGAAGGCGAATAGCCGGTGCCGGGAGCCGTGAAGCTAATCGAATTGGTCACCACTTCGCCGGGGGCCAAGGCCACGGCCGGGAAGGTCACAATGCCATTGCCGCTGTTGTAGGTACCGCCGTTGGTGGCGAACACGCCCGACAGGCCCGAGGGCATCTGCACCGTTTGCACGGCCGCACCAGCCGGCGACACACCGTTGTTGCGCGTGGTCACCACGTAGGTAGCGAGGTTTTGGTACACCACGCTGGCCTGGCCCGTGAGAGTCGTGGTCAGGTCGCTTTGCGGGTTCACCGTCAGCGTCACCTGCGCCACGTTGTTGGCGGTGGCACCGTTCTCGTCGCTGGTGGTCGCAATGCGCGACACGGCCGTGATGGTGGAGTAGGTAGCCGGCAGGTTCGTTACCGTAATGGAAACGTCTTGAGCCGTCGAGCCCGAAGCCAGCGGAGACACGGTCCCGAAGGTTACCAAGCCCGTGAGGTTGTTGTAGGTGCCGCCCGCAGCCGTCACCGTGCCTCCGTTCGAGGTAAGGCCGGCCGGCAGCTGCACGAAGCGCGTCACCGTGAGGGCGTCGTTCGGGCCGAGGTTGCGGAAAGTGGCCGCCAGAGTCAAAGTGCCGCCCGCGTTGGGGTTGGCACCCGTGATGGTGGTGGCCACATTGGCCACGGCCGTTACCGGCACGGTGTAGGTGGCCGTGTTTGATGCCACGCCGTTGTTGTCGGTGGCCGTGTAGCTAAACGTGGCGTTGCCCGTGAAGCCCGAGGTGGGCTGGAAGGTCAGCAAACCGAGCTGGTTGGCGTTCACCGTGGTGCCGGCGGCCGACACGGCCGAGCCGTTGAAGAAGAGCGTGCCGCCCGTGGCGGGCGCAAACACCGTGTACGAAGCAATGGTGTTGCCGGCGCCATCGGCCGTGGCCGACAGGTTGGGGTTGAGGACCACCGCGGGGCTGTTGGTGGGCAGGGCATCGTTGGTCACGTCGTTGGCCACGGGGGCCAAGTTGGTGGCCACGTTGCCCGAGAATTCCGAAGTGGCGCTGCTCAGCGTAGCGGTGCTGGTGAGCAGGGTTCCGGCCGCCAGCGTGCCGCCCGGCAGCGAAGCCAACGGAATGCTGAAGCTGAAACCATTGGCCGAGTTGTCCGAACCTTGGTTGAGGCCGTTAACCAGGCCCGAGTAGCTCAGGCCGGTACGGGTGTCATTGTCCGAAGTGCCTTCGGTGACGGTGGTCAGGTAGGTGCGGCCTTCGCCGAAACCGGTGGGGTCGGCGGCCGCGCTGTACAGTTCAATGACCGAACCGCTGCGGGCGTAGCCTTTCACAATGAGGTTGGTGCCCGAAATGGTGGCCGATGTAATCACCGGGAAGTTGAGCAGGCCGTTGGCGCCGGTGTCGGCGTCGCCGTTGTCGTTCAGCGTCACGCCGTCGCCGTTCGTGGTCGTGCCGTTGGTGAGGTCGATGGCTAGGCCGTTGTTGCCCCCGTAAACGTTCTGGGAGAACGTGTTGGTGCCGGTGCCGCTCTGTGCCACAATGCCGCCGCCGCTGGCGCGGGTCGAGCTGCGAATCACGTTACCCGAAATTGTGCTGCCGCTGGCACCGCTCAGCAGGGAGATGTTCACCCCGTTGCCATAAATGGTGTTACCGATGACGTCCAAGCTGGTGGCCGTGCCACTCACGATGACGCCGCTGCTGGCCAGCAGCGAATTGGTGATGCCCATGTTGAGCAGTGCCTCGTTAGCACCCGAGAAAGTCAGGCCAGGCGACGTGTTGAGGTCAATCAGCACTTCCGGACCGGTAGATTCGGCGCCGGCCGTGGTCACTGCGGCGTTGGTATTGCCGGTGGAACGGGTTTGGGTGCTGCCGTCAATCACGGTCAACGGACCAGTGATGGCCGGCAGGGCCGGGATGAGGGTAATGGTAGCCACGCCGCCGCTGAATTCCGACGTAAGACCGGCCACCTGACCGGCCACCGCCGTGCCGTTGGGCATCATAAAGATGCTGGTTTCGCGGCCCGTCGTCAGCGCCGTGGTGGTGCCGTTGGAGGCGGTGTACACCTGCGCCAGCGTGCTTTCGCCGCCCAGCGCATTGCTGTTGATGATGAACTGCCGCAAGGAGCCTTGGGCGTTGTTGCCGCTTACCGTGGATACGTCGTTGTTGTTCACCACGGTATCGAAGTTGTAGCCAAAATCCACGTTCACGGCCGGAGCACCGGCTGCGGCCGTGCCCAAGACTATCGGTGCCTGCGATTCGGCAATGATGCCGGTTACGGACGCCAGGAATGCCAACGTGGTGCCCGTGCCACCCTGAGCTGCATCGTAGCGCGAAGGGTCTTCACCGCCCACGCGGTTTCCATCGGGGATAGTTCCGCCCGCGGCGGTTACCTGCGTACGGTACGTCTGCACCGGAATCGCCGCCGTCGTATAGCCGGAGCGGCTGCTGGTCACGGTGTTGTTCACCACGCGCACCACGTAGCTGTTGCCAGCGGTCAGGCCAGTAAAAGAGTAGCTGCCATCGGCAGCAGTGGTGGCAAAGGTGCTGTAGGTGGCCACGCCAGCCGTCACGTTGTAGAGTTCGACGCGGGCGCCGCTGCGGCCTACGCCGCTGCTGGTGCCTTGCGAGCGGCCAAGGCCACCGCCGTAGTTCACGTCTTCAAACACGGTGCCCGAGATGCTCGGCGCAAAGGTTACCGGCGTGGGCGAAGGGGTATCGCCATTGGCCGTGGCAGGCAATACCGCGCCATTGGTAGAAGCATCCGTCGCAATCAGGTCGCCGGGCGGGATAATGAGCACGCCATTAGTGCCTTGCAGCGAATACCCAGGATTAGCCGTGGTACCGGAGATGCTGGAAGCATAAGCCCGGTTGTTTTGAGCTGTGCTGGGCACGCCGCCAGCAGGAAAAACCACTCGGGCAGTGAAAGTAAGCGACGCACTTTGACCAGCAGTAAGCTGCTGGTTGCCTGTTAGGAGGTCGCCGTTAGTGCCTTGGCCGGTATATGCCGAGTTCAAGGCCAACGAAGTGCCGTTTGCATTGATAGCGATGGATTGGATGGTGACCGAGGTGGAGGCAGGGAAAGTGGTGTTGTTGGTTGCCCCTCTCAAGAAGTCGGTTATCTGCACGTTGGTGGCCGTAACCGTACCAGTGTTTTTCACGCGGATGGTATAGGTTACATCAAATGTTGTCGCGTTGATAGCTACCACATTGGAAAGTTCCTTCACGACGTCAATGCGTTGGCTCGGGCTAACGCAACTAGCGCCGTCGGTTACGCTGGCTGTTGGCACGTTGCCAATATCGGTACCCGCGCCCGTGGTTAGGTTGACGCTGTAGAAATCGCCTTCGTTGGAATAGGCGTACAAGTTGCCCGCCAAGTCAAAGGAGACCGAACCCAAGTTCGGAGAAGTGCCAGGTGCTGTACCAACCCGCGTAACCCGGGCCCGGCCGGGAGTAGTCGTAAAATCAAACTTGTAAACCGACCCCAGACTGTAAACGCCATACAGTAAGTTATCTACGGGATTGAGCGCAATATCAATAAAGCTAAAATCCTGCGTCGATGCCGGCGTAACGGTAACAGTGGGGCTGGCAGTGGTGTAAAAGTCCATTGGTACCGTCACGGCGTTGAGCCGGGCCGCAACGGTAGGCTGGCTTAGGTCGAGACGAAACAGATTGTTTTTGTTAGAGGCATCGGCAAGGTTACGAGGTGAGGCGTAATACATGCCGTTTGCGTCAATAACGCCCGCGGCAAGCTGGGGATACTGTGCGGGCGTAGCACCGTTAATTTTGATAACCCCGACATCTTCCACACCAGTTTGCCCAATCTTATATAGGTGGATGGCGGGAAACGTTGCCGCGTTGTTGGTGGGGTAGGTAAGAGCGTACAAATATCCATCCAGCGCATTGTACGCCAATGAATTGACCACAAAATCGCTGGAGGCAGGCAAGCCTAAGCCCGTTGCCAAATCCAGCAATAGCGTGGTGGTGTACGCGGTGGTGGTGGGGTCGGCAGCTGGTGTTACGTTGCGATTAACCTTGAACAACTGCGAGTGGTACGGGGCCGTGCCACCTGTACCCAAGCCAACTTGACGGATTTGATAAAATACCCCGTCGCAGGAAAAGGCAGCCCCTGCGGTCTGAGCCCGTGCGCCTATCGGCACAAATGCCAGCAATGCCAGCAGCAGGAATGTAGAAATGGATAATGTTTGTCTCATATAATGAGGAACTTGGGTGAAAAAAAATTAAAATGTTAATTGACGAAACACAAGTCGTTGAGTCATTTAAAATGAGTATGACCCAGCTAATCCGAGCGTAAAATTACCGGGCCCTATGAGCGCGCTGTGCGGTATTCGACTAATAAGCGCATTGACCCGGTGAACGAAGTGCTTTTGCGAGGCGAAGCAGGCGACATTGTGAAGCACATTATGCAGCTTACACATATAATAATTCTTAAAGTACAATTACAAGGCAATGAATTAACTTAAGTGGACTGTATTATTCCATTGGCAAAATTACCTACCGCGTTATATTAATCGACTATCTATTTCTTGATTTAGTAAAAAAATAATCAAGGCAGAAACCTACGTATCACTTGATTAATTGGGATTTAGCTGGCTCGTAATATTTTTTTATGTGATATAAACACACAGAAAAATACAACTGGTATTAAAATTCGAATTGTAGCAAAAATTTAACTAATCCAATAATGGATAACTCAACGCCATATCTTGAATTGAATAAATTACAAATTATGTGCTTTAAGTAATACTTATAGTTTAAACTTGAAAAGACACCCTACTCAAACTGCACGCACGTAACCTTCACGCTTAAGAAAAAGCGGTGAATCGGCCGGTAGCTTCCTTGATTGAGGTATATGCTCTTGCCAGAACATGCCACAGGCCGTGGGCTTAGCACCAATATGCTAAGCCTACGGCCTGTGGCATGTTCTGTAATGTTGACAGTTTCGGGCTACACGATGGCTTGCGAACGTCCGCTAGCAGTAACCAGTCCTCGCAAAGGCCCATTGAAACCAACGGCATCCACCAGCTCTTCGAGCGGCAGGTGCAGACGGTATTTCCAGAAATGGGTCGGATTGCTGGGCACATTGATTTGTTCATCGTGCGGGTTGGCCCGGCGCAGGTGGCCGTCGATGGCCAGCAAATCCTGCAGCGGGAAGATGGCCCACATGGCCGGCGAGTGCAGGTGCTGAACCAGGATTTCGCGCGCCACCCAGGGCTCGCAGTAGAACGGCGCCACCTCGCGCCAGTGGCCCAGCATGGTTTCGAAGAAGCGCTGGGTGCGTACTCGGTCTTCTTCCCACCAGCCGCGCACGGTGCTCATGTCGTGGCTGCTGGTCGTGACCACGCTCAGGTAGGGCGCCGCGTCAGGGTGGCCAAACTCAGTGGCGGGGTCGGAGGGCATGCGCTGGATGTGGAGGCCCAGAATGCCGAGCTCCTTCATCACGCCGGGCACCGAAGCGGGCACCATGCCCAGGTCTTCGCCGCAAATGAGCATGTCGGTGGCGTAGCGCACGGGCGGCAGCTTCACGAGGCCCTGCTGGCGCCAAAACTCCTCGTGGCGCCGGAAGAAGAAGTCGATGTATATGTCGTCGTAGAGGCGGCGGCGGTCCTCGTCGCTGTCGAGTTCGCGGAAGGAATAGCTCTTGTTGAGCGTGATGCGCGGGTGGTAGAAGTCGTTGCCGGCCGGCACAAACAGCACCTCGTTCACCAGCTTGAACAAGCCGGTTTGCAGCCACTGGAAGTACTCCGTGTGCTCGGGGTAGTCGGCTATTTTCTGGGCGATGTAGGCCTCTATTTTGCGCTGGTTGTCGACGCCTTCCTTTAGGTGAATGCGGCCGTAGCTGGCATCGTACATGTACTCGTCGAACACGTTCTGGGCCTCGCCCTGGAAAATGTCCTGCAGCATGTGCCAGCGGATGTAGGGCTCGCACAGCCGCGAGTAGTCGAACCAGCCCAGGCGACGCTCAATCTCATGCCGATGCAGCGGCAGCGCGGGCGAAAAGTGCCCCAGCAGGCCTTCCACCGACTCGATGGGCATCTCCCAGATGCGGAAGAAGCCCAGGATGTGGTCGATGCGCAGGGTGTCGAAGTAGCGGGCCAGGTGGCCCATGCGCTGCTTCCACCACTTGTAGTCATCCTCGGCCATGCGCTCCCAGTTGTAGGTAGGGAAGCGCCAGTTCTGGCCGGTGGTGGAGAAATCGTCGGGCGGGGCGCCGGCCTGGCGGTCCATGTGGTAGAGCTCGGGCTGCGTCCAGGCGTCCACCGAATGGCGGTAGATGCCGATGGGCAAGTCGCCTTTCAGCACCACGCCGTGGGCGCGGGCGTAGTCGACGGCGGCCAGCAGTTGCTTATCGAGGTGGTACTGCACGAAGAAAAACAGGCCGTACTCGTCATAGTCGGCCGCCGTTTCGGCGGTGAGGGCTTCCAGGTTCTGCGGGGTGCGGAACTCCTCGGGCCACTGCTGGAAGTCGGCGGTGCCAAACCGGTCGCGCAGGGCCGAAAAGGCCGCGTAGGGCACCAGCCATTCGGCCTGGCTGGCGTAGAACGCGCGGTAGCCAGGGTCGGCCAAGAAGCTTTGTTTCTCCTGCTTATACAGCAGCTTCAGAAGCTTCCACTTGGCGTTCATCACCGGCTCGTAGTCCACGAAGTCCTTCGCGTTGAACTCCTGCTTGAGTTGGGCCAGTTCCTTGGCGGCCTTCTTGTCCTTGAGCGCGGCAATGCCTTCGAGGTGGATGAACTGCGGGTGCAGGGCAAAGACCGAAATGGCGGCGTAGGGATAAGAGTCGACCCAAGTGTGGGTGGCCGTGGTGTCGTTGATGGGCAGAATCTGAATCAGCTGCAGGCCGGTCTGCACGGCCCAATCGGTCAGCAGCTTCAAATCGGAAAACTCCCCTACCCCAAGTCCCTGCTCAGAGCGCATGGCAAACACGGGCAGCGCCACGCCAGCGCCGCGCCAGGCGTCGGGGTAGCGGTAGCCTTCGTCGTTGAAGACGCGGGCGGCGGTTCGGTCCTGGCTGGCAGGCACCACGCGGTTGTCGCCGCCTTCCATGTCGAGGGCGTGGCCGGCGGCCGGGTCCCACATGGCGTATTTATAGTGGCAGTCCTCGCCGGGGTTTTGCAGCTTGATGCGGCCGCTCCAGGTGGGGTAGGCAGCATCGGTCAGCACCAGGGCCTTGGTGTTGTCCCAGGCCCCGAGGGCGGGGTCGGAACCGAGAATGCACAGGCCGAGGTGCGGCGCCACGCGGGGCGCTACCAGCTGAAACACGGTTTCGCCGGCGGCAGGCGGCAGGCTGGTGGGCTGCGGGGCGCTGGCCGGCGCGGCCGTGTCGGGGGCCTTCGCGGCTTTGGCGCCTTTGGCGGCCGGCTTTTTAGGTTTGGCGGCCGGGGCCTCGGCGGGCGCCGGGGCGCCGGGGCGCCGGAACAGGGCCTTGGTGAAGGCGGCGGTCAGCAGCTCGTTTTCGGGCTGGGCGGGGGCGCGCCAGTAGTCGGCCAGGCGCAGGCGCTGGGCGCGGGCGGGGTCGTAGGCCAAAACGCGGTTGGGGCCGTGCTCCCAGTGCTGAGCGCCGGTGTTGGCGTCGAGCAGGACGTACTTATAAGAGAGGCTGCCGGCGGCATCGGGCACTTCCAGGTCGAGGCTCCAGCAGGTCGTGGCTTCGTCGTAGTGCAGGGGAGCGGCACTGGCCAGCTGCCAGCCGCCCAGCTCGGGCCGCGAGCCACACACGGCCAAGCGCTGGCCGAACACGGTGCGGTAAGGAAGGGAAAAACGTATTGTCATGCGGGAAGCTTGGTGGGATTTGGGGGCGAAAGATAACGCCTTGCGGAGTGAAGACGGAGGAACCGCGACGGAGGAATGGCCCTGTGCAACCCGTTGTGCAAGACGGAATAGGAATATCCGGACGCCATTTGTGCAATCGATTGTACTCAGTTGCTGAATTCTAGTGTCCGCGCGCCGCCCCGGCAGTTCTTAAATGGAATAATTCCGACGCCCGGATTTATCCCACGGCATTTCATCCCCATTCAATACGGCGCTGGTTTCCAACCCCGGCTCATGGTTTTGCGTTTGGAAGGGCTGCCTTGCTACGTGTTGCCGCTAACTCCCTCCTGCCTTGTCCATTTTTCTGCGTCGTGCCCTTTACGGATTGCTGGGGTTAATTGCCCTGGTGCTGCTACTCGTCATTGCGGTGGTGGTATTTTTGCAATTTCCTGCGGGACAAGATTTTGTGGCCAAACGCGCCGAAAGCTACCTGCGCGGCAAGCTGGGCACGGAGGTGCGCATCGGCAAGTTCCGCACCGACTTCCGCCACGCCATCAACCTCGACGGGGTGTACCTGGAGGACCAGAAGCGCGACACGCTGCTGTCGGTGGGCCACCTCGGCGTCGACCTCGATATCTGGGCCCTGCTGCACAGCCAAGTCAATGTGTCGAACGTGGAGCTGAACGACGGCCGGGTACGCCTCACCCGCACCGAGCCCGACTCGGTGAACAACTACGACTTCATCATCGCGGCCTTCACCGACCCCACGGCGCCG
The DNA here is from genome assembly GCF_014699055.1 of Hymenobacter armeniacus. Classification (GTDB taxonomy): domain Bacteria; phylum Bacteroidota; class Bacteroidia; order Cytophagales; family Hymenobacteraceae; genus Hymenobacter; species Hymenobacter armeniacus. The sequence goes on along the minus strand of NZ_JACXAC010000004.1, from coordinate 532,462 downwards.
GTCGATACCACGGCCTCGGGCCTGAAGTACGACATCGGCAAGGCCCGGCTCACCAACATCTACTTCACCCAAAACGACCAGATAACCGGCTCCGACATCCGGGCCCGGATTGGCGAGTTCACCGCCAACATGGACGAGGTGGATGTGGATAACTCCATCTATAAGGTGGATAACGCCGCCCTGCGCCGCTCGGCCATCCGCATTGTGCAAACCAAAACGGCGCCGGAGGTGGAAAACCCCGGGCCCACCGAGCCCCTCACCCTGCAACTGGGCCTGAACCGGGCCACGCTCGACAGCGTGCAGTTCACTTACAAGAACGACCCGGCGGCGCAGTACATCAATACCAATATTGGCCTGGCCGACATCACCGCCAAGGACATCGACTTGCAGCGGCAGCGCGTGAGCCTGGGCAAGCTCACCCTCAAAAACACCACGTTTGCCTACGCGCAAAACGAGCAGGTGCCCGTGGAAGAGCGGGTGGTGAACCCCGCTGAAGCCGTGCGCAAGCTGGACGAAGCCACCGACAAGGCCAAGGCCGCCACCGGCCAAACCGCCGCGGCCCCCGGCTGGCGCGTGGCCCTCGACCAGTCCGACATCAGCGGCCTGGCCGTGAACTTCGACAACTTCAACCAGCCCAAGCAGCGCACCAAGGTGCCGGCCATGGACTACAACCACCTGCACTTTACGGACCTGGTGCTGAACACGCGCGACTTGCGCTACTCCGAAAACAGCACCACCGGCCGGGTGCTGAACTTGGCTGGCAAGGAACAAAGCGGCTTCCGCGTGGATAAATGGCGGGCCAACGTGGTGTACGACTCGGTGCAAATCCGCCTGGATAGCCTCGACTTGGTGACGCCGCACACCCGCATCCGGCGCACGCTGGCCATTGGCTACGAAAGCCTGGCCGCGCTGGGCGACACCAAAAACCTGCCGAACCTGAAGATTGAAGGCGACTTGCGCGACGTCCGGCTGGGCTTCCGCGACATCCTGTACCTGGCGCCGGACTTGGCGGGCACGCCGCCCTTCAACACCGGCCCCAACCAGAGCGTGCTGCTGAACGGGCAGATTGCCGGGCGCGTGGGCGATTTCACGGTGCGCAACCTGGAGTTTGTGGGCCTGCGCAACACGGTGCTCAAAGCCCGCCGCGGCCGCATCCAGGGCCTGCCCAACACCGATACGCGGCTGTATGCCGACCTCGACATTCAGGATTTCCACACCACGGAGGCCGATATCCGCAGCCTCGCGCCCAAGGGCAGCATCCCGAACACCATCAGCATTCCGCCTTCGCTGGCGCTGAGCGGCACCTTCCGCGGCCGGCCTACCACGCTGGCGTTTGACACCAACCTGAAGCTGCGCAGCACCTACGGCGACCTGGCCTTCAGCGGCAATGTGGGCGCGCCGCAGGCCAACGGGCGGCAGCCGCTGGTGGGCACCTTCGCGGTGGGCGGGTTCGACTTTGGCCGGCTGCTGAAGAACCCGCAGCTTGGGCGCGTCACGGCTTCGGGGCGCATCAACGCCACGGGCAATTTGAAGGACCCCGGCACGCTGGTGGGCCGCGTGCAAAGCACCGTGCAAAGCGCCCGCTACAACGGCTACACCTACCGCGGCGTGGTGGCCACCGTCGACCTCGACCGCAACCGCTACGTCATCAACGCCAGCAGCAAAAACGACCCCAACCTGAACCTCGACTTGCAGGCCGTGGTGAACCTGCGCGACGCCCGCAACCCCACCTACGAAGTGACCAGCCTGAACCTGCGCGGCGCCAACCTCACGGCGCTGGGCTTCTACACCGGCGGCGACCTGCGGGTGCAGGGCAACCTGAAAGCCAACCTGCGTGGCTCGGACCTGAATTCGCTGAACGGCACCTTCAGCGGCCAGAAGATTGTGATAGTGCGCGACAACCAGCCGTTTGCGCTCGATTCGCTCAACGGCCGCATCGTGCAGACGGCCACGCGCACCACGGCCGTCATCACCTCCGACATTGCCAACGTGAACCTCGATGGCAACGTGCACCTCGGCGATTTGGCCACGGAGCTGCAGCAACACCTCGACCGCTACTTCGACGTGCCCGGCGTGCAGTACGTACCCAGCGCGGCCGACCGCCATTTCACGTATTCGCTGAAGCTGAAAGACCCCAAGCTGGCTACCAAGCTGGTGCCGGGCCTGAAGAAAATTTCGCCGTTTACGCTGGCCGGCAACTACTCGCGGCAAGCCGCCCGCCTCACGGCCACCACCAGCATTCCGCTCATCCAGTACAACAACTACCGGCTCGATTCGCTGCGGCTGAACGTGGACTCGGACCCTGGCAAGCTGGACTACGCCCTGCGCCTGGCCCAGGCCGCCCAGGACACCACCCTGAAGCTGCGCCGCCCCAGCGTGATTGGCAACGTGGCCAATAACAAAGTGTTTGCGCGGGCGGCCATCCTGGGCGACTCGGCTAACCGCGAAAGGCTGGCGCTGGCCGGCACCGTGCAGGCCCTGGCCCAGCCCCGCGGCGAAGTGGCCTACCAGTTTGAGGCCGCGCCGGAGCAGATTCTCAACTACGACACCTGGACCGCTGGCGCCAACAACTATGTGCGCTACTACCCCACCGGCGCCGTGGTGGCCAACGGGCTCAACCTGACCAACGGCCGCAGCACGCTGGCCCTGCAAAGCCAGAACCCGCAGGTGCCCACCTCGCCGCTGGGCGTCACGTTTACCAATTTTGAGCTGGCCGAGCTGGCCAAGATTGTGCAGCAGCAGGACTCGCTGGTGGCCGGGCAGCTCAACGGCACGGCCCGCATCGACAACCTGGGCAAGCCCAACCAAGCTTTCACGGCCGATGCCACCGTCAAAAACCTGGTGTTTCAGAAAGCCCTCATCGGCGACATTGCCTTCAACGCCACCAACCCCAGCGCCGGCCGCTACGACGTGGACGCCCGCCTGACCGGCGGGGCCGCCGGCACGGTGGGCGGAGCCGGCAACGACGTGCAGGTGCGCGGCACCTACCTGGCCAACAGCCCCGCCCCGCTCAACCTGAACGTGGACGCCAACCGGCTTAACCTGAAACTGGTGGAGCCTTTCTCGGTGGGCCAGGTGCGCAACGCCAACGGCTACATCAGCGGGCGGCTGACGGTGACGGGCGCGCCCGCAGCGCCGGTGGTGCGCGGCACGCTCAATACCTCGGCCGATGCCGGGTTCATTGTGCCGCAGCTGGGCTCGCCGTTCCGGCTGCCCAACCAGGCACTTACGTTTGACGACCGGGGCATTGCGTTCAACAACTTCACGGTGCTGGACTCGGCCTCGAATAAGGCCGTGGTGAACGGCTATTTGCTCACGAAGGACTTCATCAACTATTCCTTCGACATGAACGCCACGACCAACAACTTCCTGGCCGTGCGCAGCACCCGCGAAAACAACGAGTTGTTCTACGGCCGCTTGGTGCTCGATTCGGAAACGCGCCTGACCGGGCCGGTGGAGCTCATCAAGATTGACACGCGAGTGACGGTGGTCGAAGGCTCGAACCTGACGGTGGAGTCGCCGGCGGCCACGCCCACTACCCAGGAACGCACGGGCATTGTGGAGTTCATCGACGTGAGCGCCCCGCTCGACACCATGCTGGCCCGCAAAGTGGCCCTCGACACCACGAAGGTGAACGCAACGGGCTACGACATCACGGCGGTGGTGACCATCACCAACCGCACGCCGTTTACCATCGTCATCGACCCGGCCAGCGGCGACAACCTCAAGGTGCGGGCCGCCGGCACGCTGAATACCAACATTGCGCCCGACGGCACCATCACGCTGAGCGGCCGTCTGGACGTGGCGCGTGGCCAATACCACATGTCGCTCTACGACCTGGCCCAGCGCGATTTCATCCTGGCCCGCGGCTCGTCCATCACCTGGGACGGCGACCCCTACAACGCCACGCTCGACCTCACGGCCATCTACAAAGTGCAGGCCGCGCCGGCCGAACTGCTGGCCGGCCAGGGCCTCGACGACCAGACGGCCAACACCGTGGCCCGCAACCGCCTTCCCTTCAACGTGCTGCTGAAGGTGACCGACCAACTCAGCAAGCCCACCATCGGCTTCGACATCACGCTGCCCGAAAACCAGCGTGGTGCGCTGGGCGGACAGGTGGACACCAAGCTGGCCCAACTGCGCCAACCCAGCCAGACGTCGGAGCTCAGCAAGCAGGTGTTTTCGCTGCTGATTCTGGGCCGGTTTGTGGCCCAAAACCCCTTCCAGACGAGCAGCGGCGAGGGCCTGGTGGCCACGCAGCTGCGCGGCAGCGCCAGCGCCGTGCTCACCGACCAGCTCACCAACCTGACCGACAAATACCTCTCGGGCCTGGGCCTGGACCTGGGCGTGACCAACCAAGCCGACTACAGCACCGGCGAGGCCCGCAGCCGCACCGACCTGAACGTGGCCGTGCGCCGCCAGCTGCTCAACAACCGCCTCACCGTGCGCGTGGGCACCGACATCAACCTCAGCGGCGGCTCGGGCACGCAGGCCACCCAGGGCCAGAACAGCGCCAGCAACCTGGCCGGCGACGTGAGCCTGGAGTACCGGGTGCTGGCCGACGGCCGCCTGCGGGTGCGCGTGTTCCGCCAGAACGGCTACGAGGACATCGACGGCCAGATTATCCGGACGGGCGCGGCCTTGGTGTTCCAGCGCGACTACCGCGACCTGAAAGACTTGTTTTCGAAGGTGCCCAAGGACGTGAAGGCCGAGCGCAAGGCGGAGCGCAAAGAGGTGAAAGCCGAGAAAAAAGCCGAAAAAGACTCCGTGCAAAACCAGCCCGCGGCGCGGGTTGACTCCACGCGTGACAAGTCCACCACCGGACGCTAATACCGAATCAGAGTATGCTTATTCACTACCGCCGTTCTGCTGCTGAGCCTTGCGCCGCCCCTTTGGACGGGCGCGCGGGCAACTCGGGCAGCCGGCTTGGGGCCTGGGCCGCGACGGCGCTGGCGCTGCTGGGCCTGTCGGCCTGCTCGGGGCTGAAATACGTGCCCGAAGGCCAGAAGCTGTACACCGGCAGCAAGGTCATCATCAAGTCGCCGGAGAAAATCACCAACGAAGCGGCCCTCCAGACGGAGTTGGAATCGGTCATTCGGCCCAAGCCCAACGCCTCGTTTCTGGGCCTGCGGCCCAAGCTATACTTCTGGGGCCTGGGCCAAGGCAAAACCAAAGGCCTGGGCCATTTCCTGGCCGACAAGTTTGGGGAAGCGCCGGTGCTGCTGAAAGACGTGAAAATTGCCGCCACCAGCGGCCTCATCACCAACCGGCTCTACAACAACGGCTTCTTCAAGGGCACGGTGACCAACGAGGTGAAAACCCAGGAGAAAACCGCGCAGGTGAACTACACGGCCAACACCGGCCGGGTGTACACCATTCAGGAAATTCATTTTCCCGACCGCGACACGCTGGTCGATAAGGACATTCGAGCCACGCAGGCCGGCACGCTGCTCAAAGTGGGCGACGCCTACAACCTCAACACCTTCACGGCCGAGCGGGTGCGCATCGACAACGCGCTGAAAAACTCGGGCTACTTCTATTTCAACCCCGACTACATCCTGTTTCAGGTCGACAGCACGCTGAACAACAAAATCAACGTGTACCTGCGGGTGAAGGCCAAGGCGCCGGACAAGGCCACCAAGCCGTACTGGCTCGAGCGTATTCGACTGAACACCAACTACGTGCTGACGGACACGACCACCCGACAGCCCATCCTGTACAAGAAGTACGAGTACTACCCCGACGAGGAAATATTCAAGGCCAAGGCCATTACCAACGCCACCTTCCTGTACCCGGACAGCCTGTACCGCCGCCGGCGCCGCGACCAGACCATCAGCCGCCTGATGAGCTTGAACACGTTCAAGTTCGTGGAAATCCGGCTGCGGCCCTCGGCGGCCGGCGACTCGGCCGGCCGCGCCCGCCTCGACGCCGACGTGCTGATGACCCAGCTCAAGAAGAAGAGCCTGCGGGCCGATTTGCAGCTGGTGAGCAAGAGCAACGGCTTCACCGGCCCCGGCCTCACGCTGTCGTTCCGCAACCGCTCGGCCCTGCGTGGCGGCGAGCAGTTGCTGGTGAACGCCGTGGCCAGCACCGAAACCCAAAGCGGCAACGGCAACGGCGCGCTGGGTCTCACCAGCTACGAGTTCGGGCTGAACGCGCAGCTGGTGTTTCCGCGGCTGGTGGCGCCCAACCTGCCGCTGTTCGACATCAAGCTGCCCAACTCCGACTTTCAGCCGCGCACCACCATCGGGGCCGGCTACCGCACCGTCACGCGCGCCAACTACTTCCGCGAAGACTTTTTCAACCTCAACTACGGCTACACCTTCAAAACCAAGATTACCAACGAGCAGGAAATCCGGCCCGTCGACATCACCTACGTGCGCCTGGCCGACACCACCAAGGCCTTCAACGACCTGCTGAAAACCCGCCGCTACCTACGCAGCGCTTTCGAGCAGCAATTCATTCTGGCCAGCTCGTACCGCTACACCTACAACCAGCAGGTGCTGGAGCAGCGCCGCCAGCAAATTTATTTCAGCGGCCAGGTAGAGGGCAGCGGCAACGTGGCCAGCCTCATTGCCCAAGCCACGGGCCAGAGCCGCAACCTGCCCGATAAGGGCTACACCGTGCTGGGCCAGCAGTTCAGCCAGTACCTGAAGTTTGATTTGGAGCTGCGCGAGTACTACCGCATCAGCCAGAACCCCACGTCCGGCAACCGGATTGTGGCCCGCCTGCAGGCCGGCATCGGCATGCCCTACGGCAACTCCGTGGTGCTGCCCTACCCCAAGCAGTACGGCATTGGCGGCCCCAACAGCGTGCGGGCCTTTGCGGCGCGCGGCATTGGGCCCGGCACCTACCGCCCCCAAACCACCGAGCAGAGCCTCAACCAGTTCTACGACCAAGTGGGCGACATCCGCCTCGAAGGCAACGTGGAATACCGCCAGGACCTGGTGCCCTACGTGAAAGGCGCCCTGTTCGTAGACGCCGGCAACATCTGGCTGGCCAACGCCGACCCCGAGCGGCCCGGCGGCGAGTTCAAAGCCAGCAGCTTTCTCAACCAGCTGGCCGTGGGCTACGGCGCGGGCCTGCGCATCGACGTGCAGTTCTTCGTCATCCGCTTCGACTACGCCCTGCCGCTGAAAGCCCCCTACGGCACGCCCGACAGCACCACGGGCCGCTTCAACCTGGCCATTGGGTATCCGTTCTAAAATCGCGTTTCCCTGCGAGGGCGCAACCCATGGCTACCGAATTATCGGCATGCGCTCAAACGGCCTTTCGCGGTCGAACAGGTAGCGGTAGGTGGCGTGGGTTTTCAGAATTTTGGCGCCGATGGAGCGCGTGGTCACCAGCATGCGGGGGTTGAAGTCGCCAATCCAGTTCATCTCGATGTCGGCGTAGCCCGCGTCGATGAACGCCTGGCGGGCATACACCAGCATGGCCGCGTCCACGCCCTTGCCCTGGTGCTCGGGCACCACCCCGTAGATGATGCCGAACAGCTTCTTGTCGCGGCGCTGCATGTAGCGGCGCTGCTCCCACAAAAAGCGCAGCTTGCCCAGCAGGTTCAGCCGCCGGCCCACGTGCTTGAAAATCTGGTTCAGCTCGGGCAGGCTGATGAAGAAGGCCACCGGCTCCGGGCCGTGGTAGGCAAACCAGAGCAGGCGCTCGTCCAGCACGGGCTTCATCTGCTGCACAATCTTGCGGGCCTCGTCCAGGGTCATCGGCTTCACGCCCGAGTGCCGGGCCCAGGCCAGGTTGTAGACGTGGTGGAAGTCCTGGGCCAGCTTTTCGGCGTCCTGCTTGCGGGCGTGGGCAAAGCGGTAGGTGCCGGCGTGCTCCTCGGCCCGCTTGGCAAAGCTGGGGTGTAGCTCGGCCGCGGTGGTGCGGTAGCAGGTATACTGTTTGAAATACAGCTCGAACCCGTAGTGCTCAAACAGCGGCCGGTAGTAGGCCGGGTGCCAGAACATGCCGTAGTTGGGCTCCAGGTCGTAGCCGTCGATGAGCAGCCCCCAGAATCGGTCCCGCTCGCCGAAGTTGATGGGGCCGTCCATGGCCTGCATGCCGCGGGCCGCCAGCCACTGCCGGGCCGCGTCGAAGAGCTGATTGGCGGCCGCCTGGTCGTCGATGCATTCGAAGAAGCCCATGCCGCCGGTGGGCAGGTCTGGGTTTTGCACGTCCACCGCGTCGCGGTTCAGAAAGGCGGCCACGCGGCCCACGGCCTGGCCCGCAGCGTCCGTCAGCACCCAGCGGGCGCACTCCCCGTTTTTGAACTTGGGGTTTTTGGCGGGGTCGAACACGGCTTCTACCTCGTTTTCGAGCGGGCCGATGTAGTTCGGCACGGCCGCGTGCAGGCGGGCCGGCAATTCAACAAACGACCGCGCCAGGCGGTCGTCAACAACTTCAAGAAGCGGCATAGGCAAAGGCGGTGCCCGGGCCCGGCAGCTCCACTAGCTGCCCGGGGCCGGCACCGCCGCAAAGAAACGGGCTGGCGGCTGCTCCGGCCCGGTGGCGGGCTTCAGCGCGACGGGGTCGAATACGCGTTTTCGCGGGCCGGGCTGCTGCTGGTATAGCCCCCGGCCGGCTCGCGGGCAGGAGCACCCGTGGCCAGGCGGCTGGTTTTGAATTGCCCCAGCAGGTAACAGAACGGACACTCGTGCCTGCCCTCCCCCATTCCCAGCACGCGCGCCGTTTCGGCTATGCCCAACGCCACTTTGCACCGCGGGTGCGTGTGGTAAATGGTGGACTCCGCTTTACCCGGCAAGCTGGAATAGAAGGGAAAAGGTGGGACCATGCTGTTTCGTTTCGGACCGCAATAAATGTACAAATAATATATAATATTTAATAAATTAGGTCAACAATATTTTTTATACATGAAAAAATGATATTTATCATTTTGTGTCGAAATCATTGTCAAACTCGAAAAGTTGTTCCGGCCTCGTAGTGAATCATGCATTAAAACATGACAATCAACCCAATACACGCAATAATGCCCGGCCGCAAGTGCTTGCAGCCGGGCATTTCAAATAGAACAGGCTTTACCTATTTCTTCGGCTTAATCTTCGTTTTATTGCGCTTGTCCTTCACTTTCGCGTCGGTCTGCACTGCCGGAGCAGGCGTCACAACGGTGGTGGTGGAGGTGGCGGGCGCCGTTTCTACCGTGGTAGTGGTCGACTCGGTGGTGTTGGTGGCCGGGGCCGGTACCGCCGTTGGGTACGTGGGCGTGGCGGGCGTGGCCGGGGTGGCCGGCGTTACCGTGGTTTGGCGGGTAGTGGTGGTGGTGCTGGTCTGGGCACTGGCCGAATAGCCGGCCGAGGTAACCAACAGCGCGAGCAGAAACAATTGCTTTTTCATAGCGGCTACAAGAGTTAGTGAAACCATTTTCCGCGTCGCAAAACGGGAAATTGAAAGCTTTTAACGCAAACAACGCAAAAGGGTTGGCTTGGCCTGCGGCACAGCTTGTCGGGGCGGGTGCCCGCTGGGGCATCAGCCGGCTAGCGGCGCGGCTGCTTCGGTGCCGCTCAGGTCGAAGGCGGCGCGCGGCTCCCACAGCTGCCCGTTGTGCCGGAACAGTGTGAGCCGGCTCACCACAAACTCGGCGGCATAGGAGCGGGCCGCAAACAACTCGCGCAGCGCCGGTACCTGCGCAGGGGGCAAGTCGCGGGTGGCCAGCGTGAGGTGCGGCGTGAAGGGCCGGCTTTCGGTCGGCACTTCGGGCAAGTGCGCGGCGCACCAGGCCACGAGCCGGGCGTGCAGGGCCCCGATTGCGCCGGGCTCGCTCACCCGCACAAACAACGTGCGCTCCCCAAACCAGGCAAAGCCGTTCAGGGCCACGCCCACGGGCGCTTGCGTGGCCGCGAAAGCTGTCAGCGCCACCGTGCAGCGGGCCTCAAACGCATCGGGCTGGCGCTGGGGCGGTAGCAGGGTGATGTGGGGCGGCAGCCGCACGGCGTTGCGGCTGCCCGTGAGGCGATGCACCTCCTGCTTCAGGGCCCAGGTTTCGGCATAGACGGGTTCTGGTGGCAGCACGGCCAGCAGGTAGAGCGGTTTCATGGCGCACAATAACAAGACAGCCTTGCTGTACGCAAAAGTCCCGCCCGGCCGCCAGCGCCCGGGGTGCCGCCCTGCTCAGGAAAGCAGCCGGGCCTGGTGGGCGGCGCTTATCAGGCCCGGCGCGTTTTTGAGGGTGGCCAGCACCACTTCCTTCGCGGCCTGCTTCAGCTCGTCTTTGCTGATGTCGCGCGCTTCTTCTTTCACCAGCTCGCCCATGGTCTGGAAGGCGTGCAGCAGCGTTTGGCGGCTTGGCTTTTCGGATTTGAGCTCGGCGTATACCCGGGCAATCTGGGCATTAATCTTGAGGCGGCGGGTGTGAAACACCGAATCGGTGGCCGTGTGCGACTGCACGGCTTCGAGCACGGCCACCAGCGGCCGCCACCGGGTGGCTGTGAGCAGCACGGCGTCGCTGAGGCGCTGCCGGTGGCTGGCCTCGGCTAGAGGAGTCTCCGGCGTTTCTGCCGGTTCGGGGCGGTAGTCGAGGCGGCTGTCGGCGGCGCGTTCAGCGGGCGTAGGGGCATTGTTGCCGGGAGGCATGGCGGGGCACAGGAGTCAATGGGCTCGCCTAAGATACGTGAGTGGCCCCAGTCCCGGCCCAACGGCCGAGCTCTCCCCTACCGCGTACGGCCAACGCCGGCGGGGCTGAACACAAAAACGCCCCGCTACGGATTCGTGCGGAGCGTTTCAATCGGCGGGAACGTAGCCTAGATGGTATGCGGCGCAGGTACTATTGCCAGCCGCCGCCCAGGGCGCGGTACACATTCACCGTTGCGTTTAGCTGCTGCATCTTGGTTTCGATGAGGTCAAACTTCGACTCCAGCGCCTCGCGCTGGGTGAAGAGCACCTCCGTGTACTCGGCCCGGGCGTAGCGGAACAGGCTGTTGGAAATGTCCACCGACTGGTTCAGGGCGGCCACCTCTTTGGCTTTGGCGTCGTAGCTTTTCTCCAGGTTGCTGATGTTGGAGAGCTGGTTGCTCACCTCCACGTAGGCGTTCAGCACCGTCTTTTCGTAGCGGTACACGGCCTGCGTTTGCGCGGCATTGGCGGTGTAGTAGGTAGCCTTGATGCCGTTGCGGTTGAACAGCGGCCCGGCCAGGTCGGCACCCAGCGAGTAGAGCATCGACTGCGGCGTCGAGACCAGCAGGCCGGGCGTGAAGGCCGCCAGTCCCACGCCCCCGGCCAAGCTCAGCGACGGGTAGAAGTTGGCGCGCGCCACCTGCACGTCGAGTTTGGCGGCCGCCAGCTGCTGCTCGGCCTGCCGGATGTCGGGGCGGTTGCTCAGCAACTGGGTGGGCAGGCCGGCCGTGATGACGGAGGGCTGCAAGTCGTTAAACGTGGCGTCGTCGCGCACCACCGGCTGCGGGTAGCGGCCGGCCAGGTAGTTCAGCTTGTTCTCGGTTTCCGTGATGCTCTGCTGCAGCTTGAACTGCAGGCTGCGGGTGTGCTGCACCTGGGCCTCGAAGCGTTTCACGGCCAGCTCCGTGGTGCGGGCCGATTCCTTTTGCAGGCGCACCAGCTCCAGCGCATTGCTCTGAATGCCGATGTTCTGCTTCACAATGGCCAACTGGTTGTCCAGCGCCAGCAGCTCGTAGTACGAGTTGGCAATCTCGGAAATCAGGTTGGTCACCATGAAGTTTTTGCCCTCCACCGAGGCCAGGTAGCGCAGGGCCGCCGCTTTCTTGGCGTTGCGCAGCTTGTGCCAGATGTCGACCTCCCAGGTGGCAAACGCGCCCAGTTGGAAGTTGGTGAGCGGGTCGGGCGTGCGGCGGTCTTCCTTGATGTCGACCTGCTCCTCGGTGGCACCTTGCAGCGTATAGCGGCCCACTTTCTCCACGTCGGCGCGGGCGCCCAGGCCCACGAAGGGCAGGTATTCGCCGCTGCGGGCGCGCACTTCGTTCTTGGCAATCTCGATTTCCTGCAGCGTGATGTTCAGCTCCTGGTTGTTTTGCAGTGCCGTTTCAATCAGCGCTTTCAGGTTGGGGTCGGTGAAAAACTGCTTCCACTGCACGCGGGCCAGGTTGGCGCTGTCGGCGGTGGCCGGGGCCGCGGCCGAAGCCGTGGGGTAGCTGGCCGGGGTGCTGCGGGTTTCGTTCTTCACCACCAGCTCCGGGGTTTTGCAGGCCCCTACCGCGAGAGCCAAACCGGCAGCACCGAGGTATTGATAAATTCGTTTCTTAAGCATAAGGCTGTTTTTGATGAGACATGGGATGGTGAGACATGGGAGGTGAGACGGGAATTGTTCCGGCAAATTCGCTTGCCTTTTCATATCCCATGTCTCACTTCTCACCGTCTCACTTCTCAATCTCACGCATAAGGCTCCATTTCTTCTAGTGTCACACGGGGCTCTACGCCTTCGAGGATGGGCGCTTCATTTTCGTCGCGAATCAGTTTGCTGTTGCCGGCCAGGGTGCCGAAGAAGTAGTACAGGCCGGGGATGATGATTACCCCGAACACGGTACCGAACAACATGCCGCCCAGCGCCGAGCTACCAATGGTGCGGTTGCCGATGGCGCCCGCGCCGGTGGCTACCACCAGCGGAATCAGGCCGGCGATGAAGGCGAACGAGGTCATGAGAATCGGGCGGAATCGAGTCTTCGCACCTTCGATGGCCGCGTCGCGGACGCTCATGCCTTCCTCGTGTTTCAGGGCCGCGAATTCGACGATAAGTACCGCGTTTTTACCCAGTAGGCCGACGAGCATTACCAGACCTACTTGGGCGTAGATGTCGTTGGCCAGGCCGAAGATTTTGATGAACAGGAAGGAACCGAACACCCCCGCCACCAGCGAGAAAATAACGGCCAGCGGCAGCAGGAAGCTTTCGTACTGCGCGGCCAGCACCAGGTACACGAACACCAGCACGATGAGGAAAATTACGGTCGACTCGTTGCCGCGGCCCACTTCGTCTTTCGACAAGCCGCCCCAGTCGATGCCGTAGCCGTGGGGCAGGGTTTCGGCCACTTCCTGCACCGCCTTGATGGCCTCGCCCGAGCTGTAGCCCGGCGCCGCGCCGCCCCGGATGGAGCCGGTGGGGTACATGTTGTAGCGGTTGATTTCGTTGGCACCCTGGCTCTTCACGATTTTCATGAAGGCCGAAAACGGCACCATTTCGCCCTTGTCGTTCTTGGCCCACATGTTCAGGATGTCCTCTGGCAGCTTGCGGTACTCCGGCGAGGCCTGCACGAACACCTTAAAGAAGCGCTGGTACTTAATGAAACCCAGCTCATACGTCGAGCCCACCAGGATGCTGAGCGTGTTCATGGCGTTGCCGATGCTCACGCCCTTCTGCATGGCCAGCTCGTTGTCAATCTTGAGCTCGTACTGCGGGTAATTGGCCGAGAAGAAGGTGAACACGCCCGCCAGCTCCTTGCGCTTTTTCAGCTTGGCAATGAACTCGTTGTTCACCCGTTCCAGGGCCTTGTAGTCGCCGGTGCTGGTTTTGTCGAGCATCTGCAACTGGAAACCACCCGCCGCGCCGTAGCCCGGCACTGCCGGCGGCTCGAAGAATTCGATGGTCGCGCCGGGAATCTCGTGCGCTTTCTTTTCCAGCGCCTCCACAATCTCGGCAATGGATTCCTTGCGCTCCGACCACGGCTTCAGGTCAATCAAGCAGGTACCGGCGTTCGAGCCGCGGCCTTCGGTCAGTACTTCGTAGCCGGCCAGCGTCGAGATGTTGGCGATGCCGGGCACGTCCTTGGCCAGGTCGCGCAGGCGCTTCGATACGGCGTTGGTTTGCTCCAGCGTGGTGCCGGGCGGCGTCTGCACAATGGCGTAAATCAGGCCCTGGTCTTCGCTCGGAATAAAGCCGGCCGGCAACCCCGCCGAGATGGCCCAGATGCCCAGCCCGAAGGCCACCAGCATCACGAACGTCACAATGCGGTTGGCCACAATGCGCTGCAGCAGGCCTACATACGCATTGGTCAGCTTCTCAAAGCCGCGGTTGAACCAGTCGAAGAAGCGCTGCAGCGGCGTCTGCTTCTTGGGTTGGCCGTGGTGGTTTTTCAGAATCATGGCGCAAAGCACCGGCGTCAACGTCAGGGCCACGAGGCCCGAAATCACGATGGCCGTGGCCATGGTAATGGAGAACTGACGGTAGAAAATGCCCACCGGGCCGCTCATGAACGACACCGGAATGAACACGGCCGTCATCATGATGGTAATGCCGATAATAGCACCGCTGATTTCCCCAACCACTTGTCGGACTGCATTATACGGCGATAGATGCTGCTCGTCCATCTTGGCGTGCACCGCCTCAATCACCACAATGGCGTTATCGACCACAATGCCAATCGAAAGCACCAGCGCAAACAGCGTAATCATGTTGATGGTGAGGCCGAACGCCTGCATCGCAATGAACGAGCCCACCAGCGACACCGGCACGGCCAGCGCCGGAATCAGCGTCGAGCGCCAGTCGCCGAGGAAGATGAACACCACCAGCGCCACCAGAATGAAGGCATCGCGCAGCGTGTGAATCACGTTTTCAATCGAGGCGTCGAGGAAGTTCGACACGTCGTAGGTGATTTTGTAGTCCATGCCGGGCGGGAAGCTGCTCTTTTTCAGCTCTTCCAGCTTGCCCTTCACCTCTTTAATCACGTCCGAAGCGTTCGAGCCGTAGGTCTGCTTCAGCACGATGGCCGCCGAGGGGTACTGGTTCAGGTTGGAGTAGATGTCGTAGTATTCCGAGCCCAGCTCCACGTTGGCCACGTCCTTCAGGTGCAGGCTTTCCCCGTTCGGATTGGCCCTTAGAATCACATTCTTATACTGCTCCACGTCGTTGAAGCGGCCCTGGTAGCTCAGCACGTATTCCAGCGACTGCGCATTCTTGCCATCGGCGCGGCCGATACGGCCCGGCGAGCCAATCACGCTCTGCTCGTCCAGGGCCTTCATCACGTCATCCACCGAAATGTTGTAGGCCCGCATGCGGTCGGGCTTCAGCCACACGCGCATGGCGTACTGCCGGCTACCCAGGATGCTGGCCCGGCCGATGCCGCCGAGGCGCTGCAGTTCGGGTATCATGTTCACGCCGGCGAAGTTGAACAGGTACTTCATGTCCGTGTTCTTGTCTTTCGAATACAAGTTCACGTACATCAGCATGTTGGGCACCACGCGGTTCACAATCACGCCCTCGCGCTGCACAATCAGCGGCAAGCGGTTGAGCACCTGCGCAATGCGGGTGTTCACGTTTACCACCGCCTGGTCGGGGTTGGTGCCCAGGTTGAACACAATCTGAATGTTGGCCTCGCCGGCCGATACGGCGTCGGAGGTCATGTACTTCATGCCCGGCACCCCGTTCACCGCCTGCTCCAGCGGAATCAGCACCGACTCGGTCAGCACTTTAGCACTAGCGCCAGGGTAGGAGGCGCTCACCATCACGAGCGGCGGCGAAATCTCCGGAAACTGCGACGTTGGCAGCTGCATGATGGCCAGCCCGCCCATGAGCAGGATGGACACCGAAATAACAATGGCAAATACGGGCCTGCGAATGAATTTACTAAACATATTCTTCTGGCTGTGTGGATATTAATTGGAAGGCGGTAGAACCCAAAAGGCCGTCATGCAGAGCGCAGCGAAGCATCTCGCGTGCCGCCACTAAATCAATCGTTCTGCATGCTTGATTGCTGCACCGAGCGAGATGCTTCGCTGCGCTCTGCATGACAGCCTTTTGGCTGCGCCCTGACGCTTACTCGGCCGTCACCTTCAAATTCGAGAGAACCCCCTGCGGCGCCTTGTAGTCATAGGTCACCTTGTCGCCGTCTTTCACTTTGCGCAGGCCTTCCAGGAGGATGCGGTCGTTGGGCGTAATGCCGGAGCCAATGATGTATAGGTCAGGCATTTCGGAGGCGATGCCGACTTCGCGCTGGTGCACCACGTTGTTCTTATCGACCACGAAAACGTACTTCTTTTCGAGGATTTCGAAGGTGGCTTTCTGCGGGATGATGAGGGCGTGTTTCAGCGGCACGGTCATGAGCACACTGCCGGTTTCGCCGTTGCGCAGCAGCCCGTCGGGGTTGGGGAAGGTGGCGCGGAAGGCGATGTTGCCAGTTTCGTTATTGAAATCAGCCTCAATGGTTTGCACGATGCCGGTCTGGTCGAACACCTCGTTGTTGGCCATGCGCAGCTTCACGTGCGCGGCTTTGTCGTTGGTCTTCGCGTGCTGCTTGTAGGCCAGGTACTCGGCCTCGGGCACGTTGTAATACACCCACATTTTGCTGTTGTCCGAAAGCGTCGTCAGAAGGTCACCTTCGTCCACAAGGCTGCCCAGTCGGGCCTGGAAGTGGTCCATGATGCCGCTGAACGGAGCCTTCACCGTCGTGAACTGCAGGTGGGCCTGGGCCAGCGACACGTCGGCGTTGGCCTTGTCGTATTTGGCCTGCGACAGCGCCAACTCGCTCTTCGACACGATGTTCTTGTCGGCCAGGCTCTTGGTGTTCTGGTACTCCATCTGCACGTAGTGCGCCTCGGCCTGCGACTTCTTCAGCTCGGCCTGGTACACGGTGGGCTTAATCTGGAACATGGTCTGGCCCTGCGCTACTTTCTGGCCCTCGTCCACGAAAATCTTCTCCAGGTAGCCCTTTTCCAGCGCCCGCAGCTCGATGCGCTGGTAGGAGTGAATCTGGGCCACGTACTCCTTCGTGATGGTGGTGTCCTTCTGCAAGGGGCTGGTGGCCACCAGTCTAATCTGCTCTTCGACTGGCTTCTTCTCTTCCTTGCAGCCGGTGGTGTACAGCAGCGCGCTGCCGCTTAGCAGCAGCAGCGTTTTTTTTAGGTAAGCCTCGGAGAATAGCGTGGGCGTTCGGTAATGCATTGTCTAAATGATGATTGTGTAGTGACTGGGCCACGCCAACCGGGGCCGGGTCTCCCGTTCATCGACTGCCCGTGGTTGCGTGGTGGGGTTCGTACATGCGCGTTCGGCCTGGCTCAAGCAGCAGCAAGCCGTTGGTGGCCGGCCACCGGCCGGTACCAAAGGCCGGGCGGCGGAAAGCTGCGGCCGGGTGGGAAGACCAGTGCAGCACCGCCCGGGTGAGGGGTTCACGGCACAAACCAACGGCCAACCGCATGAAGCGGATATGAAGCGCCGAATTCATTCTCACGCCGCTACGCCCACCTGCGCCGGGCAGCGCCGGCTCCGTCCCGCTCCCCAGCTCACCGGCTGTATGCCGTGCGGCCTCGCGCTGATTTCGGCATTCGGACAAAGCATTTGCCCAATCGGCCTAGATTTTTTTGAGAATGAAATGACTTATTCCAGAAAAACCTATATCATTGCGCTGGTATATACCCGCATTCATCACCTCATTCTACCTCTACTGATGAGCCCGAGCTTACCTGCTGTCGACCTGGCGAATTCTACCACCGTGGCCACTTCGCTGAACCGCCCCGCCACGGCCCCCCACCCCGAAGACCCCGGCAAGCCCGTGGCCCTGCTGGTGAGCCACGGCATGGGCCAGCAAGTGCCCTTCGCCACGTTGGAAGACGTGGTGAAGCTGCTGCAGCAGCCCACTGGGACCGACCTAACCGGCCCCGCGCCGGTAGTCACCCACGTGCGCTTTCTGGACCCCGACAGCAAGCGCGAAACCTGGCTCGCGCGGGCCGAGGTGGAGCTGACCGACGCCCGTAGCCAGCAAAAGCGGACGGTGCACGTGTACGAAAACTACTGGGCGCCCCTCACCGAAGGCAACATCTCGCTGTCGGAAGTGGTGCGCTTCATGGCCTCGGCGGGGTGGCGCGGGGTGCGGTCGCGGCTGCTGAAGGGCAGCACGTTTCAGCGCTGGCTCTTTGGGAAAACGCGGGAGTTTACCATTCCCCGCAAAACGGTGTGGGGGCTGTTTGCGGCGCTGGCGCTGGTGCTGGCGCTGGTGGCCATCAACACCCTGCTGACGCTGGTGGTGGGGGCCAACCTGCTGAGCTTTTCCAGCTTCTCCAAAATGCCGGCCCGGCTGGTCGACCGGCTCACGATGGACCTGGTGTGGCTGCTGCTCCCGGCCGTAGTGGCGGGCCTGTTTTTGCTGTGGAGCGAGAAGATTGTCGAAAACCTGAGCAAGCTCGACCGCAAGGTGGTGCGCAAGGTCAGCGGGATTTCAAAGGAAAAAGCCCGGGCGGGAGCCGACTGGCGGGCCGACAAGCTGGTGCACTGGGCCGTGTGGGGGCTGCTGGGGGTGGCCGGCGGGTTTCTGGTGGGCATGGCCGGCATCATGGCCTGGGACTACTTCACCAGCGCGCACACCCTGGCCCCGAAGGCCCCCGACCCCAGCCCCGTGCTCAGCTACATCTGGCAGTTGGAGCAGAACAATGCCTGGCTGCGCGCCCTGCCCGACTGGCTGACCAAACCCCACTGGGCCGTGCTGCTGCGCATGGCTTTCATTGGCGGCGTTTGGGGCCTCACGGTGGGCATCAGCCTGTACCTGCGCGGGTTTCTGGTGCAGTACATGGGCGACGTGGCCATCTACCTGGACGCGTACAAAGTGGACAAGTTTCATAAGGTGCGCGAGGAGGTGAAGCGCCAGGCCTCCCAAATGGCCTGTGCCCTCTACGGGGCCCGCGCCGCCACCAGCCCCGACCCCGCCGTGGAGCTGCCCTTTGCCTACGACCGGCTGGTGCTGGTGGGGCATTCGCTGGGCTCGGTGGTGACCTACGACGCCCTCAACGCCACCCTGCACCTCGACGAAAGCATGGACCGGCCCCTGCAGGCCGACGTGCGGACCGGCGGCCTCATCACCTTCGGCTCGCCGCTCGACAAAACCGCCTACCTCTTCCACACCCAATCCGACGACACCTCGGTGCGGCCGCCCCTGATGGCTTCGGTGCAGCCGCTGCTGCGCTCCTGGCGCGTGCGCAACTACGTGAAGTGGATTAACATTTACTCGAAAAACGACGTGGTGAGCGGCGGCCTCGATTTCTACGACGCCCCCGCGGGCACCCAGGTGCCGGGCTACCAGCCCGTAGAAAACCGGATAGACGCAGACGCCCGCACCCCGCTGGCGGCGCACGTGCAGTACTGGAAAAACGAGGCCCTGGCGACGGCCATTCGGGAGCGGATTTTTGCCACGCGCGCCGCCAGCCCCGTAGACCAGGCCCGCGAGACGGCGCCGCCGGTAGATGAAGGCCCCGTCGAGATGTTTGAGCAGGACGTGCAGCAGCAGCCCGCCGAAGCATCTTTACCGCTTCGTTAAAACACGCAAACGACGTGGCAGAAGTGCGCCGACGGCGCGCTGCACGACGTGCTGGAGAAGGTTGGGCCAGTTTTCAGCGCGCATGTGAAGCTTGGTCTGTAAACAGTTAGCCCGTCATGCTGCGCTGGTCGAAGCATGACGGGCTTTTTTACTGGCCACATGCCCTAGCCGGCGTACGCCCCTTCCGGCGTTTGGCGCACCAGGCTCAGGGCGGCCAGGGTGGCCAGCAGGGGCTCCACCTTGTCGGCTTTCAGGCGCCGGAAGCGGGCGGCTACCTGGGCGGCCGTCTGCGGCTGGGCGGCTTGCTGCAGGGCGTCGCGCAAGGCCTGCATCTGCTGGGCCAGCTCGGTGGGGAAGGGGATAAGGGAGGAGGGCACAGGGGATACGGCCAGAGCCAGGTCGGCCTGGGTGGCCGTATTCCCTATCCCTTGTTCCTTATTTCCTTTCGCCTGATACGCCGGGCGCAGGTAGCGCACGTGGCCGCCGGCTTCCTCGCGGGCGCGCTCGTGGTTGAGGCGCACCAGGCGCGTGAGAATCTCGGCGTCGGGCAGGGCGGCGGGCCAGGCGTAGGCCTCGGCCACGGCGGCGTCGAGCTGCTGGTGCAGGCTGAGGACCACGGAGGCCAGGCCCTGTTGGTTCACGGTCTGGTCTTTGGCCGACAAGGGCTGGTTGGCGCGCAGCTTCTCCACCACGTTGTAGAGGTCGGTGAGGGTGAGGCTGGGGTGCTGGGCCTGCTGGCGCTTGCGGTGGGCGTCGAGCTGTTCGGCCAACTCGCGGATGCGGACCTGCTGCGCGGGCGTGGCGTCGGGGAAGGGGAATGGGTCGAAGCAGCGGGATTTGTTGTAACGCGGTGTTCCACCAACTCCAAGGATTCCACCTGCCGCTAATGCCCAACTTATATGAATGTTGCTGGAAAGAACTCCGAGATAATAGGCATCCTCAATGCCTATTGCAATGTTGGTGCCCTCGGCTAGATAATCCCCGGCGACAAATTGAAAGAATCGATGCTTTGCTGTTTCAGTCGTGACAATGTAGCGAGTCAACCCACTAACAGATTTACGCATTGATTGCTGATTCACACCAAAAAGCCACCAACGCTCTCGCTTCTCTTTGCTTGGGTTGTGGTCACGTTCCGGCTTCACGTAGAGCAATAAGCGCTGTAAAGCATCAGGGTATTTACCCGTTAAGTCGTCAAGTGACAATCCATCAGTATCTATCACTGAAAGGCCTCGTAGTTTTTGCGTTAAGTCCTGTCCACTAACATACCGCCTCACGATTGCAGCGCTTGAGGTGGTTTTCAGTGACGCAGCTTCTTCTGGACTTAAGATAAAACCAGAGCCGTAGAGCTTTACGCCCAGATAGGCCAATTTATCATTAGCAAGCAGAGCTGCCACGCCCGCGACGTCGGCACCTGAAGTTAAATCAGCATTTATTACCCCTGAAGTTTCTGTTAACTCAACTTCAATAGCATCTTCTTCTTTGCCGGTTTGCTCACGAATAACCGTAGCTAGAAGGCCGGGGCGTTTGCCTAGTTCGACAACAGTTGCAGCAATGCGTACGGCTGCACCATCGACACCATTGACCCAAGGGTGGTCAGGAATGGCAAACGTTATTGACAGCGGACTGGACTCATTTTCAAGATAAGGCTCGATTACCCGTCGATTGAAAATTTGAGTTATCGAATTGGTAGTTATAAACCCGAACCGTTCAGCTTCCCCCTTACTGACGGATTCGGCCGCTTTATACCACCAATACATTACAAGGTCAGCCGAGTCAGGCACTTGCTTGGCGTATGCTTTGCGTAATGCTTCTGTATAGCCATCACCAAGAACCAATCTCATTCGCTTCATTCCCACGAATGGAGGATTGCCAATAATGAAATCTGCTTTAGGCCACTCAGCGGGTTTCGCTTTAGGGTAATCCAGCATTATTACCTGCGCGGCTTCGTCTGGTACTTGTTCGCCAGTTGTCGGATGGACTTTCATTGTAAATCCGTCCCAGCGAGTAATCGTGCGCCCTGCTTCGTCCAATCGAGGCACTGTCAAGTTGTAATCCAACACCGCGTCCTGCTGGCGGATGTTCTGGTACTCGTCGAGCAGGGGCTCGGCCAGCTGGGTGATGCCGTGGGTGCGCAGGTGCCACTGCAGGTAGCCGATGCGCAGCACCACGTCGGCAATGGCGGCGGCGCGCGGGTTCAGCTCCAGGCCCAGCAGCTGCCGGGGCGACACGGTGGTGCCCCCGCCGAGGTCGAGCAGGCCGGTTTGCCCGAAGGCGTTGATGGCGGCCAGCACCTCGCCCTCCAGCCGTTTGAGGTGCTCCAGCGTGACGTAGAGGAAGTTGCCAGAGCCGCAGGCCGGGTCGAGGATGCGCAGCGAGGTGAGGCGGGTGAGGAAGCGCACCAGCTCCTGGCGGGCGTCCTTGGGTTGGCCTTCGTCGAGGCGGCGGGCGCTGGCGGCCTGGGCGGCCGTCCACTCGCGGCGCAGGGGTTCGAGCACGGTGGGCAGCACCAAGCGCTCCACGTAGCGGCGCGGGGTGTAGTGGGCGCCCAGGCTGTGGCGCTCGCGGGGGTCGAGGGCGCGTTCGAGCAGGGTACCGAAGATGGCGGGCTCCACCTCGGTCCAGTCGGCTTCGGCGGCTTTGAGCAGCAGGGCCATCTGGTCGGGGGTGAGGGGCAGGGCGGTGGCGTCGTGGAAGAGCTTGCCGTTGAAGCGCCGCAGGCGGGCCTTGAGGTCGGGCGAGAATCCTCCCGTGTCCATGGTGGCCCAGAGGCCGCGCAGGGCATCGGGCAGAAACTCGCGCAGCTCGGGCGTGGAGTAGGTGCGCAGCATGCCCGTGAAGCTGGCCTTGGGGATGAGCCCCACGTCCTCCGAAAACATCGTGAACAGGCAGCGCATCAGGAACTGGGCCACCACCTCGGGCGCGTGCCCGGCGCGCTCCAGCTGGGCGCTCACGCCGGCCAGGTAGCCGGCCAGCTCGCGCGTGACGCGGGCGGCGCGGCGGCTGGGGTCCAGCTCGCGGGGCGCCGCCCACACCTGGCGCAACAGGGCGCGGGTGCCCTCGTCGGCCAGCGCCGCCAGCGGCAGCCGGAACCGGGCTTGGTCGGGAAAGGGCACGAAGGAATCGCCCACGCCGGCGAAGTTCGAGTACACGTCGATGCAGTAGCCCACGTCCACCACCAGCACAAACAGGGGGCGGGGCTCCTCGGAGGGCAGGGCGCGCACGTAGCCCAGGGCCTGCTGGCGGGCGGCCTGCATCATCTGCTCCCACTTCACGGAGCCGCGCAGGGCGTGGCCCTTGCGGCGCTTCTCGGCGGCCAGGCCCAGCTCGGCGCGGTCCGACTTTTCGGCCCGCTGCTGCGAATCGGGCGAGTCGGTGCCCTGCTTGGTTTCCAGGATGAAGCAGCCGCGCTTGTAGAGGTCGATGCGGCCGGTGCTCTTCTTGGGCCCGTCCTGGAAGGTGACGGCGCGCTCCAGCACGTACTGGTCCTGGGCGGGCTGGTCGGTGGTGGGGTCGGGCTTGGGCACGCCCAGCAGGTCGCAGAGGTCTTGCAGAAAGAGGCCGTAGTTGGCACGCTCGGCGCCGCCGGAATTGCGCCAGCGGGCGGCGAAGTCGGGGTAGGTCATGGTTCAGGGTAGAAATCAGGGCGGAAGATAGAGGGTTTGGGGCACGCAGCCGCGCGGTACCGCTCCGTTGGCAGCGGAGTGTAGAATGGTAGGGACAAGCCTTCTTTATAAAAAAATACATAGTTTGTATTGCTTGCTTACCATACCTTTCAGTTTCTATTTCAAAAAAATTGTATGCGTAAAACCTTTATTCTGTCTTCGCTGCTGCTGTGCGGCGCCGCGGGGGCGCAAGCCCAGCAGGTCTTTCTGGACCAAACCACCATCGACCGGGCCGTGAAGCCGAGCGATGGATTTTACGCCTACGCCAACGGCGGCTGGCTCAAAGCCAACGAGATTCCGGCCACGGAATCGTCGTGGGGCAACGCGGTGATTATTCGGAACAAGACCCGGACCCGCTTGCAGGAGCTGATAACGTCCATGGCCGCGCAGAAAAACAAGCCGGGCAGCGCCGCGCAAAAGCTGCAGGACTTCTACAACAGCGGCATGAACACGGCCGCCATCGACAAGCTCGGCTTTCAGCCCGTGCAGGCCGATTTGAAGCGCATTGAGGCCATCAGCACGCCGCAGGGCGTCGCGGCCGAGGCCGCCACGCAGCTGGCCGCGGGCTTGAGCAGTGGCACGGCCCCGTTGTTTAGCCTGGGCAATCTGGCCGACCCCGTCAGCAACGACGTTGAAATCGCCACGCTGGGCCAGGGCGGCATGGGCCTGCCCGGCAAGGATTACTACACCGACGCCAGCGCCAAAGGCGTGGCCATCCGGGCCAAGTACACCACCTACCTGCAGCAGCTGCTGGAGCTGTCGGGCACGCCCCAGGCGGCGGACCGGGCCGCGGCCATCGTGGCCCTCGAAACCCGCCTGGCCGCGGGGGCCCGCACGCCCACCGAAAACCGCAACATCCAGAAGCTGCTCAACTACTACACCCTGGACAAAGCGCAACAGCAGTTCCCGCTGCTGGGCCTGGGCGCCACGTTTCAGAAGCTGAACGTGGCCCCGGCCAAGCTCCTGGTGGCCCAGCCCGAGTTTTTCGACGGGCTCAACAAAGAACTCACGGCCACGCCGCTGGCCATCTGGAAAGACTACCTGCGGGTGCGCCTGCTCAGCAGCGCGGCGCCCTACCTGAGCGCGCCATTTGCGGACGCCAATTTCGCGTTTTACTCCACGGCTTTGGCGGGCCAAACCAAAAACCGCCCGCGCAACGAGCGCGTGGTGGCGACCACCGATGCCAAGCTGGGCGAAATCCTGGGCAAGGTGTACGTGGAGAAGTACTTCACGGCCGACGCCAAAAAACGCATGAACGAGCTGGTGCAAAACGTGGTCACGGCCTTTGGCGAGCGCATCAAAAGCAACAGCTGGATGACGGCGGCGACCAAAGAAAAAGCCACGCAAAAGCTGAGCACCGTTCGCCGGAAGATTGCCTACCCTGACCAGTGGCGCGATTATTCGGCCCTGACGATTGGCCCGAACTACTTCAGCAACGTGAAAGCCGCCACGGCGTTTGAGCTGCGGGAAAACATGCGCCGGGTGGGCAAGCCCGTCAACCGCGAGCTGTGGACCATGACGCCGCCCACGCTCAATGCGTATTACAACCCGCTGAACAACGAAATCGTGTTTCCCGCCGGCATTCTGCTGGCGCCCTTCTTCGACCCGCAGGCCGATGACGCGGTCAACTACGGCGGCATTGCCACCGTCATCGGCCACGAAATCAGCCACGGCTTCGACGACCAGGGCAGCCAGTTCGATGCGCAGGGCCGCTTCAGCAACTGGTGGAGCAAAGAGGACCTGGCCAACTTCAAGACGCGGGGCGCGGCCCTGGCCAAGCAGTATAGCCAGTTCGTGGCCGTCGACACGCTGCACGTCAACGGCAAGCTCACGCTGGGCGAGAACATCGGCGACCTGTGCGGGGTGACGGTGGCCTACCAGGCCTTCAAGAAAACGCCGCAGGGCCAGGGCACCCAGCTCATCGACGGCCTCACGCCCGACCAGCGCTTCTTCCTTTCCTACGCCGCCATCTGGCGCCAAAAGGCCCGCGAGGAAAGCCAGCGCACGCAGGTGCTCACCGACCCGCACTCCCCCGCCCGCTTCCGGGTAGATGGGCCGCTCTCCAACATCGACGCGTTTTACACGGCCTTCAACCTCAAGGAAGGCGACAAAATGTGGCGCCCGGCCAGCGAGCGAGTCGTTATCTGGTAGCCAGCCGCCAGCCATTTCAATTGGCGCAAAAGCCCCCATTCGTCAGCCGACGGGTGGGGGCTTTTGCGTGAGGCGGGGTTCTCAGCACGGCCAGTAGGTTGCGGAGTTTTTACAGAAAAAGGCCGTAGTTGGCGCGCTCGGCGCCGCCGGAGTGGTGCCAGCGGGCGGCGAAGTCGGGGGAGGTCATTGTTCAGGGTAGAAATCAGGGCGGAAGAGAGGGCGTAGCCTCCCGGAGCAGGCGCCTTCCCTCCCACAAGCCCGATACATAGCAATAAAAATATTTATAGAAGTTTTATGATTAGCTTCCGGCCCCTGTTGGAAAATGCCTTCCTGCTGGGGCTTCAGCTTGCTTCATTCTGTTTCGATGCGCTGCTTCCTGTTTGTTGCCCTGTTCTTGGCCGGTAGCTGCGCGGCCCAGGCCCAGACCGCACCCGATACCGCCCGCCTGGCGGTGGCGCCAGGGCCACTGGCGCTCCAGGCCCACGCCGACACCGCCCAGGCCGTGCACCGGCTGTTCAAAAAGCAGCGGGCAACGGGCGGGTATTTCGTCTTGGGCGGGGCGCTGCTGGTGCCGGTGTCGTTTATTTTTTGGCTGGTGAGCAACGGCGTGGTGCCCAGCGGCACCCACGCCCCCAACGACACCCCGTTTACTGTGGGCGCCAGCACCGCGGCAGTGGCCGTCGCGGTCGGCACCGTCAAGTTCGCCTCGTTTGGCCGGGGCCGGGAGAAGGCCATCCTGGCCGCCTACGAGCAGGGCAAGCCCCTGCCTCCCGAAATCAGGCAAAAGGTGGTGGTGAAGAAAGGCGACTAGCGCCCGGGCCGGGCTGCGGCCGACAAACCGCTGCCCCCGAATGCGCGCGCAGCAAACAAAGCAGGGCCTGTGATGCGGAGAAAAGAACTATTGCAGAGTAGCTTTACTGCCGTTCTTTTTATCCATTATTTCCAAGTATGCCCCAACGCTTTACGCATCTTTCCAGGCTCGCGCTTGGCTTCTTTCTTTTCCTTGGCACCGGGCAGCTACCGGCCCTGGCCCAGGCTCCCACGGTCACGGTGCTGCAGCCGGCCCGGCAGGCGGTGGCCGCGCCCCGCTCGGGGCCGGTCACGGTGAGTTTTTCGCAGCCCATCAGCGCCGCCTCGGCCCCCAACCTGAAGGTGTACGGCAGCCAGCTGCGCGGCAAGCGGCCCGGCACCGTGAGCGGGGGCGGCACCAGCATCCTGAGCTTCGCGCCCACGCAGCCCTTCGCGGCCGGCGAGCGCGTGAGCGTGACGGTGCCCAACACTCTCACCAGCGGGGCGGGCACCGGCGCGGCCAAGCAGGTGTACCAGTTCACGGCGGCCACGGGCGGCCCGGGCAAGGGCTTCTTCCTCGACACGACGGAGGTGACCTACACCAACTCGCGCGACATGCTACTCGGCGACATCGACAACGACGGCGACCTGGACCTGCTCTCGAACATCGGTCTGTTCGGCATGTATTCGTTTCTGAACAACGGGCAAGGCGCCTTCACCCCCAACTTCAACACCGTGGTGGGCAACACGCCCAGCGGCGCCGTGCTGGCCGACGTGAACCAAGACGGCTTCCTGGACCTGCTGGCCGGCGACGCCGACAACGCCACCGTGGCCATTGCCCTCAACAACGGCGACGGCCACTTCGGCGTGGCCAACCTGGCCGGGCAGCTCCTTAACGTGGGCAACCGCCCCGTGAGCGTGGCCGCCGGCGACGTGGACGGCGACGGCGACCTCGACTTCGCCTCGGCCAACTACAACAGCAACACCGTGAGCGTGGGCCTGAACGGCGGCCAGGGCGTCTTCACGGGCGTGGTCACGGTGGCCGTGGGCAGCCAGCCCACCAGCGTGCAGCTGGCCGACATCGACAACGACGGCGACCTGGACATCATCACCAGCAACAGCGGCAGCAACACGGTGAGCGTGCGCG
This sequence comes from Hymenobacter armeniacus, assembly GCF_014699055.1. Classification (GTDB taxonomy): domain Bacteria; phylum Bacteroidota; class Bacteroidia; order Cytophagales; family Hymenobacteraceae; genus Hymenobacter; species Hymenobacter armeniacus. The sequence goes on along the minus strand of NZ_JACXAC010000004.1, from coordinate 505,505 downwards.
TCAACAACGGCAGCGGCAGCTTCTCGGGCAGCACCAGCGTGGCCGTGGGCACGGCCCCGTCGGACCTGGCGCTGGCCGACATTGACGGCGACGGCGACCTCGACCTCATCACCACCAACGCCACGGCCGGCACCCTGAGCGTGCGTTTCAACAGCGGCGGCGCCTTCGTGGGCAGCACCGCCCTCGCCCTGCCCACCGGCAGCACGCCCAACGCTGTGAGCACCGGCGACGTGGACGCCGACGGCGACATGGACCTGGCAGTGGCCCAGGGCACCGGCGGCCAGGTCATCACCTTCATCAACAACGGCGCCGGCAGCTTCGCGCTCCAGTTTGGCGCCCTGGAATTGAAGTCCCAGCAGGGCACGCCTTACTCGCTGGGCGTGACGCTGGGCGACGTGGACGGCGACCTCGACCTGGACGTCATCACCGCCGCCGGCCCCTCCAACCGCGTGATAATGGGCCGCGACGGGCTGGCGCCCCCGGTATCGGCGCCCACGCTCACCGCGTTTTCGCCGGCGGCGGGCCCGGTGGGCACGTCGGTGCGCATTGCGGGCACCGCCCTCAGCAGCACCTCGGCCGTGCGCTTCAATGGTGCTACGGCCGCCTTCGTGGTAAATTCTAACCAGCAAGTGACGGCCACCGTGCCGGCCGGCGCCAGCACCGGCGTCATCAGCGTGACCACCGTCGGCGGGGCCGCCACCTCCTCCCAAACCTTTGTGGTGACCGCCGGGCCCGTGCCTGCCGTGCTGGTGGCCAGCACCACCCCCGCCCGCAACGCCCTGGGCGTGAGCCGCACCGCAGCGGTGCAGGCCACGTTTGCCAGTCCCATTTCCACGCTTTCGGCCAACGAGATGCGCGTGTTCGGCTCGCAGCGCCGGGGGCGGCAGCTGGGCACCGTGAGCGGTGCGGGCACGGCCACGCTCAGCCTGACGCCCAGCCCGGCCTTTGCGCCCGGCGAGCGGGTTTCGCTGCTGCTGCCGGCCACGCTCACGGGCACGTCGGGCGGCTCGGTGCAGCCGCAGGTGGTGGAGTTCCGGGCCGCTACCGGCGGCACCGGCGAGGGGGTATACTCCACGGTAACCGGCTCTACGGCCATGGGCAGCACGGCCGGCAGCCTGCACGCCGTGGACCTCGACAACGACGGCAACCTCGACGTGGTGGGCACCATCAGCACGGGCAGCAGCACGTTTGGCCTGATGGTGCGCCTTAACAACGGCACGGGCACTTTCACGACCGGCGCGGGCTTGCCCACGCTGGCGGGCTCGGTGCAAAGCGAGCCCCTGCCGGCCGACGTGGACGGCGACGGCGACCTCGACCTGCTGGTGGCCGAAATCGTGACCGGCACCACCACCACCGTGCGCGTGGACGTGCTGCTGAACGACGGCCGCGGGCAGTTTTCGCTGGGCGCCTCGCTGAGCGCCAATAATATTTCGGGCCCGATGCGCGTGGGCGACCTCGACGCCGACGGCGACCTGGACTTGGCGTATCTGGAATACTCGCAGTACTTGCGCGTGGCCCTGAACAACGGCGGGGGTATTTTCAGCTTGTTCGGCTCGCCGCTCGACCTCAACAACCCCAGCCAGCTGCGCCTCGGCGACCTGGACAACGACGGCGACCTCGACGTGGTGTCCACTTCCTACAGCGGTGGCCTGCACGCGGCGCTCAACAACGGCCAGGGACAGTTCACGCTGCTGCCGCGCATGTCGTTGGGCACTACCTACGGTGCCAACATGGACCTCGCCGACCTCAACGGAGACGGCCGTCTCGACGTGGTGACCACCACCAATGTGTTCAACAGCAACCCCGTGCCGGTGCTGTTTTGGGCAGGCCTGGGCAACGGGCAGTTTACTTCGGCCGTGGCCGCCACCACCGTGCCCAGCGACCCCACCGGCCTGAACCTGGTGGACGTGAACGGCGACGGCAACCTTGACCTCGTGTCGTTTAGCGGCAGTGGCGGGGGCACCGCGCTGCCCAAAATCAGCGTGCGCCTGGGCAACGGCACCGGCCTGCTCCAGCTGCCCATTGACTACTCGGTGAGCACCGCCGGCACCGCCATTTACAATGGCGAGCTGGCCGACTTCGACGGCGACGGCGACCTGGATGTGCTGTACCCGGCCGGCGGCAACGCCATTGAGCTGCGCCTCAACCAAGGCCGCCCCGCTCCTACCATTACGGCGTTTTCGCCCACGCGCGGCGCAGCGGGCACCCGCGTCATCATCACCGGCACCAGCTTCAGCAGCACCCGTGGCGTGGCCTTCAACGGCACCCCGGCCAGCAGCGTGATGGTGCTTTCGGACACGCAGAGCACGGCCGTGGTGCCGGCGGGTGCTACGTCGGGCCCAATTACGCTCACCACGCCGGGCGGCGTGGCCACCAGCGCCGGCAGCTTCACCATCACGGCGCCACTGCCCATCAGCAGCCTGTCGCCGGCCCGCAACGCCAACAGTGCGGCCCGCAACGGCAACATCACCCTGAGCCTGGGCCAGGGCGCCAGCACTGCCAACCTGGTGGTGCGCAGCAACCTATGGCAGGGTCGGCGCGCCGGCACGGCCTCTGGTGCCGGCACCAGCACTCTCGGTTTTGACCCCGCCCTGGACTACGCGCCCGGCGAGCGGGTGCAGGTGACCATTCCGGTCCCGGCCGGTGCCGGCAGCACGCCGCCGCAGGTGTACGACTTCACGGCAGCCACCGGCGGCCCGGGGCAGGGCAACCTGCGCTGGGGCGGCTACGCCAACTACACCGGCTACCTGAGCAGCGCCGTGGGCGACTTCGACGAAGACGGCGCCGTCGACATCATCACGCAGGAGTCCTTTCAGAACCGTCTGCGCATTCTGTTCAATGACGGCCAGGGCCAGTTTGGGGCCCGCACCCAAACCGTGAGTACTTCGCTGGTGCGCGCCATTCGGGTGGCCGACATCAACGGCGACTCTCACCTTGACCTCGTGACGGCCGAGTTTCTGGCTTACCGCTCGGGCCGCGAAATCAACCGCGTGTGGTGGCGGGCCGGCACCGGCACCGGCAGCTTTGGGACCGCCCAGCCCGTGCACGTCGTGAACGGCACGGTGCTGGACCTGGCCGTGGGCGACCTCAACGCCGACGGCACTTCCGACCTGGCCGCCCTGATACAAACCGCCGACAGCGTGATGGTGACCCTGAACGCGGGCAACGGCACCTTCCAGCGCCGCGCCGACGTGGCCGCCGTGCGCGGCAGCGGCACCCTGCGCCTGGCCGACCTCGATAACGACGGCAACCTCGACCTGCTCACGGGCGGCACGCAGCTGACTTCGGCCCAGGTGGGCCGCAGCATGGGCACCGGCACCGGCGACTTTGTGCCCGTGGCCGCCCTCACCTTCGCCGAACCCGTCATCGCCTTCGAAACCGGCGACCTCGACGGCGACGGCATCATTGACCTCGTGGCCAGCACGGCCACGTCGTACTCGCAGGGCAATGTGCGCCTGCGCAAGGGCGACGGCCTGGGCAACTTCGGCGCGCCCACGGCGGTGGGTCCCAACGGCTACTTCGGCGCCCTGCGCGTGGGCGACTTCGACGCCGACGGCGACCTGGACCTGGCCACCGGCCAGACCGTGTATTACACGGGCGCCAACATCCTGCTCAACAACGGCACCGGCACGTTTGCCGCGCCCCTCACGCTGGCGCCCAGCACCGTGCCGCGCGACATGACCGTGGCCGACTTCAACCTCGACGGCAGCCTCGACATCATTGTAGGCGGCGACAGCCTCATTGCGGCCAACGGCAGCAATTACAAGAGTGGGCTCTACAGTTACTTCAACCGGCCCCTGCAGCCCACCATTGCCGGCTTCACGCCCACCAATGGGCCGGTGGGCACGGTCATCACCCTCACGGGCACCTCGCTGGGCAGCGTGACCACCGTCACCATCGGCGGCGTGTCGGTGCCCTTCACCATCGTATCAGCTACCCAAATTACCATCACCACCACGGCGGCCACGGCCACGGGGCCCATTGTGGTGGCGGGGCTGGCGGGCACGGCCACGGGCGCCACGTTCACGGTGCCGGTGCCGGCCATCAGCAGCTTCACGCCGGCCAGCGGCGCGGTGCAGCGCGTGGTCACGGTGGCAGGGCAGTACTTTGGTGGCACCACGGCGGTGCGCTTCAATGGCTTGCTGGCGCCGGGCTTTGCGGTGCAGGGCGGCACCCAGCTCACGGTGCCGGTGCCGGCGGGGGCCACTTCGGGCGCCATCAGCATTACCACGCCCAGCGGCACGGCCACCAGCTCCACGGCGTTTGTGATGGTGCCCAATCCCGTGCAGCTTGCTTCGCTGCCGGCCCGCCACGCCATTGCGGCGGCGCCCAGCGCGGCGCTGGCCCTCACCTATTCGCAGCCCATCGACCAGGCCTCGGGCGCCAGCAAGCTGGTGCTGACCAGCAACCTGCGCGGTAAGTGCAGCGGCGCCGTGAGCGGCGGCACGCCCCTCACCTACCGCCCCACCGCGGCCCTGCTGCCTGGCGAAGAACTGACCCTGAGCGTGCTGCCCGGCCTGCTCGACCAGAACGGCAACACCGTGCTGGGCAACACGGCCCGGGTGCTCACCTTCCGGGCGGCCACCGGCGGCACCGGCCGCGGCGCCCTGGTGGCCGATGCCCCGATAACCCCGCCCAGCCAGACCCGCCGCTACCTAGCGGCTGATTTCACCGGCGACAATGCGGTGGACCTGCTCACTATTTCCAACCCCAGCAGCGGCAACAACTATGGCACGCTCTACCGCAACAACGGCCAGGGCGGGTTTACGACCCAACTGGCCTTCGGGAGCGGGGAATTCAACTACCTCGGCCAGGCCGACCTCGACGAAGACGGCGACCTCGACATCGTGGGCACCAACCGTTTCAACGGGTCGCCGGGCATCGTGCAGCCGCTGATTAACGACGGCCAAGGCAATTTCCAGGCGCCGGCCGCCCTTGCCAGCAGCACCTGGTACAACCCCGTCGGCTACGACCTGGGCGACATCACCGGCGACGGCCACATCGACCTGATACTGCGCGACGACTCCGGCTTGCGCGTGTATCCGGGCACGGGCCGAGGCGGCTTTGCGGCTCCGCTGCCGGCCATTGCCACCGGGAGCACCCCGCTCGACGGGCTGCGCTTGGCCGACCTCGACAACGACGGCGACCTCGATGCGCTGACCTACGGCTACGTGCAGGCCAACTACTACACCGGCGTGGTGTCGGTGCTGTTCAACAACGGGGAGGGCCAGTTGGTGGCGCCGGCCACGCCGCCGCGCTACGAGTACGGCTACGCCAACCTGAACCTGGGCGACTTCGACGGCGACGGCGACTTGGACCTGATGCTGCAGGACAACTATCGGGCGGGCCTGGCTTTCTATGCCAACGACGGCGCCGGCGGCTTCGGCCAGTATAAGCGCTACGTGGGCTACCCCACCGCCACCTCCGACGGCGTGACCGTGGGCGACGTGGACGCCGACGGCGACCTCGACGTGCTGGTGGGCAACTACAACACCGGCCTGAGCGTGCTGCGCAACACCGGCAACATGAGCTTTTCCCAGCCCATGACCGTGGCCACCACGCTTTCGGCCCCCATCGCGCTGGCTGATTTCGACGGCGACGGCGACCTCGACGTGTTCACCACGTCGTTCTTCACCGCCAACGCCGGCATCCGCTTGCTGCGCAACGGGCCCATAGCGCCGCCCCTGCAGATGCTGAGCCACACCCCCGCCACCAATGCCCTGAACGTGTCGCGCACGGCCACCGTGCGCCTCAACTTCAACCAGGCCCTGACCGCCGCCAACTTCGACGCCTGGAACGCCCACACGGCGATGCGCCAGGGCAAGCGCCGCTCCTCTTACAGCCTAGTGGGCACGGCCACACCGGAGCTCACGCCCCAGGACGCGCTGCTGCCCGGCGAGCAGGTGAGCGTGAGCGTGCCTTCTTTCCTGCAGGCCGCCTCCACCACGGCCGGCGTGGCCGGGGCGCGGGCCAAGCCCGAAGTGTTTCAGTACACGGCGGCCGTGGGCGGCACGGGCGTTGGCAACTTTGGCGTGGCGCCACAGGCGCCCAATGCCTTCGGCATCAACCTGGGCCCGCCCCGCGACTTCATCACCGCCGATTTCAACGACGACGGGGCGCCCGACATCATCGCCGGCGGCCCGGGCCCGTTTTCCAACATCGACGTGACGCAGATGTACCTGTGGATGGGCACCCCCAACCACACGGGCGCCTTCACCTACCACTCCACCCTGATTCCCTACGCCTACTCCTCGACCGCCCACATGGCCGCCGTGGATTTTGACAACGACGGCGACCTGGAAGCCGCCATTGTGGACCACTACGGTGGCCCCATTCAAGCGCGTTTGAACATGGCCTTCAACACCGGCAACTCGTTCAGCACCAACATGTACTATTCCTTCGACCTGGCCACGGGCGCCTATGCCATTGCCTTTGGTGATTTCGACGGCGACGGCGACCAGGACTTCGCCCTCACCCGCCCGCAGGCCATCGACATCTACCTGAACGCCCGCGGCTTCTTCGTCGACAAGCCCTTCACGTTCACGCACGGCTTTGCCCTGCCCGTGGGCCTGGCCGTGGGCGACCTCGACCGCAACGGCGGCCTCGACCTGGCCGTGGCCGATGCCGCCACCGGCGCCGTGAGCGTGTGGTACAACGCCAACAACGACGCCGCTGGCCTGTCGGGCCAAATGGTGGCCCTGAACCTGAACCCGGGCACCGGCTTCGCGGCCAAGGACCTCAAAGTAGCCGACCTCGACGGCGACGGCCACCTCGACCTGGCCGTGCTCGGCAGCACCGGCGCCGCCACCGGCGAGGCACGCCTTTACCGCAACGCCGGCTCCGCAAGCTCGTTTGCCGCGCCGGTTGTTCTGCCCCTGACTGCCGCCCCCAGCGCCCTCGCCGTGGGCGACCTCGACCACGACGGCGACCTCGACCTGGCCATCACGGCGGGCACCGTGCAGCTGCGCCTCAACGGCGGCAGCTTCGGCTTCAGCGCCGGCACGCCCGTTGCGGTGGGCGGCACGCCCGGGCCTTTGCTCCTGGCCGACTTCGACACCGACGGCGACCTGGATTTCGTGAGCCTTTCCACTGGCTCCGCTCCGGGCCTGAACCTGCGCCTGAACGGCGGCACGGTGCTGGCCGCCCGCACCAGCACCGAAGCCGCTGCCGAAATGCGCCTCTACCCCAACCCGGTGGCCGGCCCCAGCCAGCGCGTGCAGGTGCAGGTGCCGGGCCTGGGCCGCCAGGCTGCCTCGGTACGGGTATACAATGCCCTCGGCCAGTTGGTGTACCAGCAGGAAGTGCCCGCCGCCAACGCCGGGAGCACTACTCTCAACCTGCCCCAGTTGGCAGCCGGCACCTACCTCCTCCGCCTGACGGCCCCCGACCGACAGCTTAGCCGCACGCTGCAGGTGGAATAGCAGCCCAATGAGGCATTCTGCCGCAAAAAAGGCCACCCGAAGCGTCGGGTGGCCTTTTTGCTTTTTGCCATCGGGCGATGCCTCAATCGGCGTAACGCAGGTAGAAGTTGACCTGCACGGAATCGCCGGGCTCCACCTTCACGGAGGTGCGTGAGGAACGTACGCCCGTGTGCTCCACCACCAGTTGGTGTTTGCCCACCGATACCGGCACACGATATGCACCCAGGGCATTGGTGTAGTACACGTTGCCATCCACCGAAACCGATGAGGTGGCCATGGGGTAGCGCCCGGCATCATCTACGGCCTGCACCTGCCCAAACAGCACGGGAGCTTTGCCGGGCGCGGACCGAAAACGCACAACTTCCTGCTCACGCAGCGAAGACGGGCTGCTGCTGACGCGTTCGGCATTGCAACTAACCGTAGCCAGAGCCAGAGAAAAAACGAGGGTAGAAAAGGTCTTCACAGTGCCCGGAGCCAAGAATTGTGGATGCTTGAAAGAATACTTATGACTTTACAGCCATTTGGTGCCGCAAAGTAGCACCTTTTGTTCATCCTGACAGGCTAGGCTCCTCTTCTTATCCGTGTGCTCCTGCGGCCGCTTTGACGTAAAACCAAAACAGCCGCCTCGCGAGGAGGCGAAGCGGCTGTTTTGTGAATGGGCATCGAGGAAGAGCTGCTGGAATTAGCGCCACTCGGCCGTGCAGCCGCTTTCCTGTTCGCAGTGCTGAATCGCAATAGCTCGCCCACACCAACGAATGCGATAGAACTCAGCGCTACGGCTATGTCATCACGGTCAGCTTCAGGCACACCAAGAGCTTTTTTACGCATTCGCAAATAGAACTGAGTGCATCCGTAAAACCACCTGCTTTCCAAGAGTAGCTCACGGATTTGGAAACGGGCTTCACGCGGGTTTTGAGCGGCTGCGAAACAGCAGTTTTTTTGAATCAGCCGTGCCGCATTCCTCACCTCACATCTCTTCGTGAGCCACTGTTAGGTGACCGGTGAGTTTAAAAGCTAGCTTTTACACTACTGCCCAACAGGTCGCCCTGGGGCAGCGCGATGGTATGGGAGACGCCATTGATGCTCAGCCGCACGTTTTGCAGGGTGCGGGTGGGGTCCGAAACCCACACTTCGGGCTTCGGAGTAGTGCGCTTGTACACCAGCAGGCACGGACTGCCGGCCTCCATGCTGGTGGAGGCGTTCACGCGCAGCTTGCCGGGCTGGTAAAACGCGGCCATCACCCGGTCGGTGGCGTTGATGGCTTGCACGGCGCGGGTGTTGGCCAGCACCTGCACCGGAAAACGGCGGGCCGCGTCGCGGGCTTGTGCCTGGCCCAGGCCGGTTTGCACGGCGTAGGCGTATTCTGAGGTCTGGCGGTGGGGCAGCAGAATGGTGCAGGTCTTGCGCACGTCGGCCGCGCCCGCAGGCGGGGAGGCCAAGTCCAGGGCCGGCCAATTGCTTTTTCTGGTTTGCACCAGCGTTTTCGGCTGGCTGCCGGGGGCCAGGAAAAAATAGGCGATGCTGTCGTGCCAGAGCCAGCGCAGGCTGTTCGGCGTGGCCTCGGTGCTTACCAGCGGGGCTTTGTAATAGGTTTGATTGACCGTGGTAACCACGTTTTTGGGGTCTTTGGCCGCTATCCCCGCCCCCAGGACTACGAGCGTATTGCCCACCATGAAATAGCTTTTGCGCGCTTGCAGGCCGAGCCGGTCGTAGGCCATGGTGCTCAGGCCCGCGGCGCCGTCCGACACTTGGCCCACAAAGGCCGCTTCGTTATTGGATTTGAGCACCTGGGCGTCGCCGGGCGCCAGGGTGGTGTCGGTGGTGGTGCCAGGCAGCAGGGCCCAGTTCCAGTACGCCTCGATGTCGTGGTACTCCCGGCCCGTGCGCTGCACCAGGCTCACGCCGTCGTTCAGGTAGGCCCCGAGCAGGTTTTCTCCGTTGATGGACTCGATTTTTTTCACGAAGGGGCCGTGCGTTTTCACGCTCGTGAAATATTGCCCCCGGGCCATCTGCACCAAGTAGCCGCTGCGCCAGAAATTTTGGTTGCCCCGCAGCTCGCAGACGGCATCGGCCGGGCCGGCGAAGCCGTCGAGAAAGTACCGGCAGGCCTGGGCCGGGTTGAGGGCGCGCACCAGCCGCAAGTCGTCGTAGAGCACCTGCCCGCGCTTGGTGTCGGCGCCGGCCCGCAATTGGCGGCCGCGGGTCGTCATATCCATCTTGCCCCGAAACACCGTCCAGCGCAGGCCATTGGCACAATAATCAAACAGCACGCGCTGCTTTTCCGGCGCAAATGCGTAGCTGGTGCCCTCTGTGACGGCCAGCCAAAACAGCAGGCTGTTCACGAAGTGCAGGCCGTAATTACCAAACTGCAGCATGGCCCCGTGCTGCTGAAACGAGTAGTCCGGCTGAATGCCCTCGCCCGTGCTGACCACAATGACCGAGGCCATGTTATTCAGCGCCTGGCTTAGCGCGGCGGCATCGTTGTGGAGCAGGGCCACGCGGGCTTCGATGTCGTGCTGCCAGATTTTGTTCTGCCCCGTGGGGTTCTTCTGCGCAATGCGCGAACTCAATACGTTATCCAGAAACGCCCGCTCCGGGGCTGTGGCTTCGGGGCCCAGCATCAGCAGCAGGCTGGCGTAGGCGAAGGGCGTGTTGATTTGGTTTTGCCACCAGTTGGGGCAGCGGAAATCGTGGCTGGTCCAATACGCCAGCCCGCGGTGCAGCGCGGCCAGGTACTGCGGGTCGTGGTTGCGGTGGTACTGCCGGGCCACCAGCAGCAGGCGGTAGAGGTGCCAGGAGGGCGGCCAGGCATTGCTTAGCGTGGATTGGTAGTCGATGTCGGGCCAGGCGCCCTCCGGCGTCAGGGAGGCGAAGTAGCCCGCGCCGTCCTGCGCGTAGCTGATGTCGCCGCTTAGCTGGTAGCTCCGCTCGCTGGCGTAGGCGGTATCGGAAAGCAGGAGCCGTACGCAGCGGCTGCGCACCGTTTCCACATCCCGCAACGGCGGGGCCGGCAACTGTGCCCGTGTATTGACAATAACACCGCAGGCGAGTAAAATAATAAGGATGAGAGTTGCCTTCATTTTTTCAGGTATGTAGATAAGAGGCATTCAAGCAGCAGGCAGCGTGACCTTGCTCATTGATTTTACCGCCCCATCCAGCCGCCGTCGACGGTGAGGATGGTGCCGTGCACGTAGTCGCTCGCCGCCGAGGCCAGGAACACCGTTGGTCCTTTGAAGTCGGCGGCCTCGGCCCAGCGGCCGGCCGGAATGCGCGAGAGAATGGCGGCGCTGCGCTCCTCGTCCTGGCGCAGGGCGGCGGTGTTGTCGGTGGCCACGTAGCCGGGCGCGATGGCGTTCACGTTCACCCCGCGGCCGGCCCACTCGTTGGCCAGGGCTTTCACCAGCGAGCCGATGGCGCCCTTGCTGGCCGCGTAGCCCGGCACGTTGATGCCGCCCTGAAAGGTGAGCAGCGAGGCCGTGAAAATGATTTTGCCCTGGCCTCGTTTCAGCATCTCGCCACCCAAAGCGCGAGCTAAGCGGAAGGGCGCGTCGAGGTTGATATGGAGCACATCATTCCAGTCCTTATCGGAATGCTCGGCGGCCGGCGCGCGGCGGATGATGCCGGCGTTGTTGACCAGAATATCGATAACCGGAAACTCCTGCTGCACCCGGCTTAAGAATCTATTTACTTGCGCCCGTTGGCCAAAATCGGCTTGGTAGCTGTGGAACTGGCGGCCCAGGGCCCGCACCAATCGGCCGGTTTCGCCGCCGTCCGGTTTCGCCGTGGCCGACACGCCGATGATGTCGGCGCCGGCTTCGGCCAGGCCCAGCGCCATGGCTTGGCCAATGCCCCGCGTGCAGCCCGTCACCAGCGCCGTTTTGCCCGTTACATCAAAAAGAGAGAGCATTAGGTCTTATTTACAAAGAAATTGAAATGAGGCAGCAGCGAATCAGTCGGTGCCCGCAACCTGCCTTTAAAGCGTCGCGCTGCCTTTCAGGCGGATGTCGCGCGAGGAACTGCCCACCAGCACGTCGAATTTGCCGGGTTCCAGCACCCACTGCTTTTTGGCTTCGTTGTAGAATTGAAAGGCTTCGGCATTCAGGGGCACGGTCACCGTTTGGGCCTGGCCGGGCTGCAGGAAGACCTTTTTGAAGCCCTTGAGTTCCTTTTCGGGGCGCTTCACCGAGGCTTGCTCGTCGTGCACGTACACCTGCACTACTTCGGCACCGGCCGTCTTGCCCGTATTGGTGACGGTGAGCTTCACGGTGGCGCTTTTCGGGCCGGGCGTTACGGTCAGGTTGCTGTACTTGAAGGTGGTGTAGCTCAGACCGTGGCCGAAGGCGAACTGCGGGGCCACATTGTAGGTATCGTAGTAGCGGTAGCCCACCCAGATGTCGTCCTTATAGGTTTGCTTTAGCGGGTCGCCGGGCGCGCTAGGATATTCGCCGAGCTTGTGCGCCGGCGCGTCTTCCAGCTTCACCGGGAACGTGAAGGGCAGCTTGCCCGAGGGGTTCACATCACCGAATAGAATGTGCGCCAGCGCATTGCCGCCTTCCATGCCGGGGTACCAGGCTTCTACTAGCGCATTGGCCTGGCCCACCCAGGGCGCCACTTCGATGGGCCCGCCACCCAGCAGCACCACCACGGTGTTAGGGTTGGCGGCCAGCACGGCCTGCACCAGCTCATCCTGGCCGAAGGGCATTTTCAGGTCGGGCTTGTCGATGCCTTCGGCGTCGTAGGCGTTTTGGCCCCAGTTGGCGTAGTCGTACCCGTGGATGTAACCGCCCACGTACACCACCGCGTCGGCCGCTTTGGCGGCGGCCACGGCTTCGGCAATCAGCGCCGGGTCGGCTTTTTGGCCTCTGGCAACTTTGTAGCCTTCGGCGTAGGTGACGGTGGCTTTGTCACCTAATTCGTTCTTAATGCCCTGCAAGGGCGTGATTTCGTATTTGGCCTGGAGCTGCGCGCTGCCGCCGCCGCCCGCATTTTCACGCGTGGCATTGGCCCCGATGACGGCCACGGTCTTCACCGTTTTCTTCAGCGGCAGCAGGCCGTTGTTTTTGAGCAGCACAATGCCTTCCTCGGCCACTTTGAGGGCGGTGGCCTGGTGGGCGGAAGTGTTGTGCGCGCCCGGCTGGCGCTTTTTGCCGTCCAGCATGTTGGTAGCGTACATCACCCGCAGAATGCGCCGCACTTTGTCGTCGAGCAGCGGCTCCAGCTTGGGGTCTTGCTTGATGGCTTCCAGGGCCGCGTCGGCCAGGTAGAACCGGTCGTAGATGTTCTTGGTGGCGGCCGGGGCGGCTGCGCCGGTGCTGGCGGTGGCGCTTTGGTCCACGCTGTTGCGCTTCAGCACCAGGTCGGTGCCCATTTCCAGGTCGGTGCCGTTGCGCAGGGCGTCCATCGTGTTGTGGTTGGAGCCCCAGTCGCTCATCACCAAGCCTTTGAAGCCCCATTCGCCTTTCAGAATGTCATTCATCAGGTAGGCGTTTTCGGTGGCAAACTGGCCCCGGAACTTGTTGTAGGAGCCCATCAGCGCGTGCGCGCCGCCCTGCTGCACGGCGGCCTGGAAGCCGGGCAGGTAGATTTCCCGCAGGGCCCGCTCGCTCATGTTCACGTCGATTTTGTTGCGCTGCCATTCTTGGTTGTTGGCTGCGTAGTGTTTCACGCAGGCCGACACGCCCTGGGCCTGCACCCCGCGGATGTAGCCGGCCGCCATCTGCCCCACCAGGTAGGGGTCTTCGCTGAGGTACTCGAAATTGCGCCCGTTGAGCGGGGCCCGGATGATGTTGATGCCGGGCCCGAGGATGATGTCTTTGCCCCGGAAATTGGCCTCCTGGCCCAGCACGGCGCCGTAGGCGTAGCCCAGCTCGGGGTTCCAGGTGGCGGCCAGGGTGTTGTTGGTGGGCATGTACGTGCCGGCGTTGTTGGGGTCCGGCACGGCTTTCCAGTCGCGGCCCTGCTCGGGGCGCACGCCGTGGGGGCCGTCGGACGTCATCAGCTCGGGAATGTTGAGCCGGGCAATGCCGCCGGCGGCAAACGACGAGTTGGCGTGCACCATCTTGATTTTTTCTTCCAGCGTGAGCTGTTTCAGCAGCGCATCCACGGCCGCCTCGTTGGTCATGAGCGCGGCCTGCCGGTTGAGCGGGGTGGCACCGCGTTTCGGCGGAACGGGAGGCGAAGCCAGATTGAAAGCGGTAGCGGCGCAAAGGGCCGTGCCGGCTACTGCCATGAGGCGTACAGAAGCGAATTTCATAGGTGAGTTAGCAAAAGGGTTGCGGGCAAAAGATGCCGATATTGACGATGTTGTTTACTGGGTTTTCACCCAGCTTATTTCTGCCGGCGAAGCCAGGCGCCGGGCAAATTGGGCGAGGTAGGCATCCCACTCCGGCACGGCGCGGAACTGGCCGCTCTTCGTCCAACCAAAGCCCGCGTAGAAAACCAGCGGGCCACTCTGCGGGCGGGTAAAAACGAGGAGGTTGCTTTGGTCGGGCTGCTCCACGCGGTGGTCGCGCACCTCCGTCACGGCGCGCGGGTCCAGCACTACGCCGGTGCCGATTTCGGCGTCATCCACGGCCTCCCAGTACCGAAACCAGCCGGCTTTCTGGTCGGTCTGCACCGCGCCCTTCTTCTCGTGCAGCGTGATGCCCACCACGAAATTGGGCAGCGCCTGCGGGCTGCTGCAGTAGTCTTCGTAGCGGGTCAGGTTGCTGCCCAGGTCCAGCGAAATGCGCTTGCGCTCGGTGATGGTGCGGCCGTTGGCCTGCCAGGGCCCATACGTCAGCTCAAACACGGTGCGGATGGGGCCGGTGGCCAGCGTTTTGTAGCTGACGAAGTTTTTGGAAACCCACAGCCGGCCCTCGTCCCAGATGCCGGTGCCGCCGCAGCCGCGGCTGTCGCCCACGTGGTAGGGGTCGTAGCCTTCGCCGCGGTCGTGGTGGTAGTAGCTCGGGTCGGTTTTGTAGCCGGCGTACCACTTGTCGATGACCGGGCTGGGCACCCTTTTCAGCCAGCAGTCCATGCCGCTGGTGAGGGTGCCGTCTTTGCGGCCGGCCTCGGTGAGCTGCTGCGCCACGGGGCCGTAGGTGCGGAAGGCCACCCGCTCATTCTCCCAGGCGTAGTCGTCGATGCGCTCGGGCACGAAGCGGGAGAAGGTCGCATAGGGGCTTTTCGGGCGCTGGGCGGCTCCATCGGCTGCGCCCGACACGGTGAATTTCCGGGTTTCATTAGCGGCCAGCGCGGTCTGGAAAAGCAGCTCATCGGCCTGGCCGTCGGCGTTGTTGTCGAGCAACTGGCTTACTAACACTTTGCCGGCCGCATCGCGCACCAGCAGGTTGTCGGCGCCGTAGGCCTTGATGAGTCCTGATAGCCGCGCGGCCGGCAAGCTCACCGTTTCGGTGGGCCGGGCCACCGCCAGCCGGTTGCGCACGCTGAAAGCAAGCGCAGTAGGAGTCTTGGGCGCGGGGCGGCTGCCTCCTACCGGGTGCAGCGCCAGCGGGAACAAGAGCGGCGTGAACCCTATTGCTCTGGTAAAATGCAGCCAGGGATAGGCCATTGCTGAAGAAGGGCTTAAAAGTGACGTGGCAAAAAGGCGACGCTCCGACTGCGGCAGCAGTCGTGCGTTTTCGTGGATGTATCGTAGCGGGCTGGCCGCGCAACTCCTTCATTCCCGCACCCTGGGCGGGTCAATCAGCCAAAACCGTGAGGTGAGCAGCCCCGCAGAACGCGGGGCCGGCTGCCTGGGCTGGTGCAAGTACATGAGCCCGTTCGTGGGCCCGCGGCAGAAGCCGATGTTGCGATTGCGGCGGAAATATACACGCCGTTTTCAGCTGTCAACTTTTCGGCTTTTTGCTTTTTTCCCGCTTCGCTGCACCAAGGGCGGTGATGGTTGGGATGATTACCATTTTCACTAAAAGTATTGTGACAGGCCCGTGCTAAAAATGAAACAGCAACTGATTACAGTTTCATTTTTTGCTCAATAAAATATTGTATAACAGTATTTTAAATAATATTCACAAAATGAACCACGATGGTTCAAAATGAGAAAGTGGTAGCGTCGGCTTCCGCAGACATTTGTAGAGCCCCTCAGCAATTAGCTGCTCCGAGGCGGGCCATTCCCTCTGAGTTGCCTAGGCCAACGGCCCTTATCAGCGCCAGCCGCCTCACGGCCCCAACCCGGCACACAAGTCCCGCTGCGGAGGCGGTTTGTCGGAGCTCCTGGGTCCTGTTCGGGCACGAATTAATCTGCGCTGTTGGCGGCCCCTTGCGCCGCTTCTTACTTCCGAACCAACCCCCAAATTCCCACGCATGAAAAGACTACTATACCTCCTCCTGCTAAGCTGGCTCGCTATTGGGGCCGGCCACGGCCAGGCCATCTCGCCCTACCTGGCCGGTCAAAACGCCTGGCTGCCCAAGGCCCTGGGCAGTACAAACTACGGCGGGCTGCTCGACCAACTGTGGCCGGTGGTCAAGCAGTCGAAGGTGAAGATGATTCGCATCGGCGGCAACGGCGCCAACACCAACCTGATAACCAACGCCCAATACATCGCCCTGATTGACTCCATTCGCCGCATTGGGGCCGAGCCCATGGTGCAGGTGTCGGAAGGCCGCGGGCGGTTCACGGCCACGCAGGCGGCGCAGGTAGTAAACCATGTGAACATCACCATGGGCCGCAACGTGAAGTACTGGATTATCGGCAACGAGCCCGATTTGGCAGCCCAGCCCAACGTGGTGCCGGTGGCGGGCGTGGAAGCCTACATCAAAGGCTTCGCCTCGGCCATGAAGGCCGTGGACCCCAGCATCCTGATTGTGGGGCCCGAAAACGCCGGCTACAACGCCTACTACCCCGCCCTGCTGGGGGGAGCCAACGACGTGACCGGCACCGACGCCAACGGGCGCTACTACATCGACATCATTTCCTTCCACACTTACCCGTTCTCGGGCAACCAGACGCGGGCCCAGGTGGTGGCCGCCGGCCAGAACGTGGCCAACACCGTGACCAACCTGCTGGGCCTGATGGCCGCCGCCAACACCAAAAACAACCGCACCGGCGCCAACGCCCTGCGTTGGGCCCTCACGGAGTTCAACCTCGACTACGCCAACCCCGCTGTGAACACGGTGGAGGGCCTCGGCGCGCACTCGTTCATCAACGGCCAGTTTTGGGCCGAGGTGTTTGGCGTGGGCATGAAGTACGAGGCCGTGTCGATGCAGCCCTGGTGCATTCACGAGAGCAACGGCTCGCGCATCGTGAGCGACAAGGGCTACCTCGACGGCGCCACGGTGGCCACCATCAAGCCCCGCTCCTGCTTCTGGCACGAGATGCTGGTGTCGGAAAACATGCACGGCATTAACCTCAACGCGACTGATAATCAGAGCCTGGTGAAAGAGGTCTGCAGCCAGGACAACGGCACCACGGCGGTGATGGTCCTGAACGAAAGCGACGTGACGGACTTCGATTTCACGGTGCAGCTGAACACGGCCACGGTGCCGGGCACGAACGCACTCAAAATCAACGTGCCGGCCGGCATCAACGCGGCTTACAACGACAGAATCCCCGCGCAGTCGACGCTGGTGCTGCTGTTTGATGCGCAGGGCGCGCTCACGCGCAAGATTGTGTATTCGCTGCAACACGCCCAGGGTGCGCTGCCCCCAACCTACCTGCGGCCCGGCCAGACGCTGACGCTGGCGGATTTTTCGGCCGATAAAACCGTCACCTGCCTGGCCCCCGATGCGGTGACGTACACGGGCGCGGTGGTGGGCAGTTACACTTCGCTCACCTGGGCTTTCGGGGCGGGCGCCACGCCGGCCACGGCCAGCGGCCGCGGGCCTTTTGCCGTGACCTACACCACGGCCGGCGCCAAAAACGTGACCATGACGCTGGTGAACCCTGACACGACCATCGTGGTGAGCAAGCCGGCCTACGTGCAGGTGAATTCCTGCCAGCGCACGCCCTACAACGGCACGCCGGCCCTGATTCCGGGCGTGGTGAAGTCCATTGAATACGACTTCGGCGGCGAGGGTGTGGCCTATCACGACAACGAAATGGAAAACCGCGGCGCGACCGCCGACCCCACCGCCCCCCGGCCCAACGAGGGCGTGGATACCCAAAACGGCGACGCCGGCTACGGCAACATCGGTTACTCGGCCGCCGGCGAATGGCTGAAATACACCGTCAACATCCAGACCAGCGGCTACTACAGCATCGCGTTTCGGGTGTCGACGCCGGCTACTTCGACGGGCTCGTTGCGGCTGAGCGTGAACGACGTGGACAAAACCGGCGTGGTAGCCATTCCCGCTACGGGCAGCTACAACACCTACCAGAGCGTGGTGGTGAACAACGTGTATCTGGATGCTTCGCCGAACGCGACGCTGAAGTTTGACCTGGTCACGAGCAGCTTCAACATCTCCAAAATCACGTTCACGGCCATGCCTCCGCCGCCCATTGTGGTAAACCGCGTGTACAACGGTTCGAATGACGCGCTGGGCACCAACGACGCCGTGGAGCTGCTCGTGGTGCAGGACCACCTCGACATGCGCGGCATGATTGTGAAGGACTTTGACGCCAGCAGCACCACCGACGCCGGCGGCAAGTACCAGTTCAACAACACGCCGTTTTGGGCCGATATGCGCAGCGGTACCACCGTGGTGCTGCGCCAGCTGGCCGGCCCCGCCGGCTACGTGCCCGACTACGACGCCTCGGACTTTACCGTGGACCTGCTGCTCGGCAACAGCACTTACCTCACCAGCACCTCCACCAATTTCAACGTCACGCAGTACGAAATGGTGATGATTAAGGAAGCGGGTTCGAGCCCGACGGGCGTGGCCGGGGCCATCCACACGTTTGCGACGCGCCTGGGGCTGGCCGGCTCGGTGGCAGCGGGCACTTCGCCACTCTACCTCTCGGTGCCCGGCAACAAAATGACCTCACCCGACGCCGAAGCCGGCGGCGCCCCCAGCTCGTTTCACTACCCGCTGAACCCCACCCAGACCATCGCCGACTACAACGGCGCCGGCAAGGCCGCCATTTCCCAGAGCACCGCACCGAACTGGGGCTACGGCTTCGGCACGCCCAACGTCACCTACATTCAGTCCTTGCGCCGCGCCGTGACGGGACCCGATTTGGTGGTGACCAACGGCCAGCGCATGCCCGCCGGCGGCAGCTACAACAGCATTATCGTGCAGAGCGGCGGCACCCTGCTGCCGCAACTCACCACCACCGTGGCCACCACGGTACGAGTGCTCACCGGCGGCAAGCTTACCACCAACTGCCAAACGCTGAGCGGCGCGGGCAGCTTCGAGCTACAAGCCGGCGCCGAGCTGCAAATCTGCGACCCGGCCGGCATTGCGGCCAGCGGCAGCACCGGCGCCATTCAGCTAGCGGGCTCGCGCAGCTTCTCAATTGATGGCATCTACACCTACAACGGCACGGCGGCCCAAGTGACGGGCACGGGCCTGCCCGCCCAAGTGCGCAACCTCACGGTGAACAACCCCGCCGGCCTCACCCTGAGCCAAGCCGTGAGCGTGGCTCAGGTGGCCCGTTTGCAAAGCGGCAACTTGGCCACCGCAGGCCAGCCGTTCACGCTACTTTCAACGATTGATGGCACGGCGCTGGTCGACAACAGCGGGGGCGTTATCACCGGCAACGGCACCATGCAGCGAGCCATCACCAGCGCCACGACGGGGCCGGCCTACCGCCATATGAGCTCGCCGGTGGCGGGTACCACGTTCGGCAGCCTGGTCACCCCGGGCTTTACGCCCACATTCAATTCGGCCTACAACACCAGCGTAACGCCCAGTTCAGTGTCGCCGTTCCCCACGGTGTTTGGCTACGATGAAAGCCGCCTGGCCACGGCAACTTCCAACTATGCGGCCTTCGATAAAGGCTGGTTCTCGCCCGCCGATGCCACTGAAACCATGCAGCCCACGCGCGGCTACACCGTGAACGCGCCCGCCACCGCCGCGCCCATCGCCTTCACCGGCACCTTCAACAACGCCGCCCAGAACTCGGGACCGCTCAGCCGGGGCACTAACGCCGACGCCGGCTGGCAGTTGCTAGGTAACCCCTACCCCAGCCCCCTGGACTGGAACACCGTGACGCCCGCCCAGCGCCCGGGCATGGACGCGGCCATGTACGTGTACCAGAGCACCGGCCAGTACGCCGGCACCTACCGCACCTACGCCAACGGCGTGGGCGCCTCCCCGCTGATTGTGGCCGGCTCGGGCTATTTCGCCCGCGTTTCGGCCCCCGGCACGCCCGGCGCCGTGAACCTGACCAACACCAACCGCATCACCAGTTTCGACCCGCAGCCCGTCTTCGGCCGCGGCACCGCCAATACCCGGCCACTGCTGCGCCTCACGCTGAACGGCGGCAATTTGCAGGACGACGCCTACGTGTACTTCGAGCAAGGCGCCACAACTGGCATTGATACTGAATTCGACGCCACCAAGCTGCCCAACGCCACCGGCCTGGACCTGGCCACGCTGGCCGGCACCGCGCCGCTGGCCATCAACGCCCTGGCCCCGCTCGGCACTACCGACGTGGTAGTTCCGCTCAATCTACGCGTGCCGCAGACCGGGAACTTCGCCTTCACGGTGGCGCAGTTGAGCAATTTTAACGCGCCCGTGTATTTGCGCGATGCGCTGACCGGAACCCAGCAATTGCTGGCGGCGGGCAGCAGCTATCCGTTCGCGTTGGGCACGCTGGCGGGCGGCGACGGGCGCTTCAGCCTCGTGTTCCGTTCGGCCACTGTCACGGCTTCCCGTGCCGAGTTGACCACCGAAGCCGTGAGTGTATACCCCAATCCGGCCCGCGCCCGCTTCACCTTATTGCTGCCCCCGCTGGCGGGCCAGCACGCAGTGCGCGCCACCCTGCTCAACGCCCTGGGCCAAACGGTGCAGGCCCACACCATCGGCCTCAACGCCGCCGGGGCTACCGCCGAATTCAGCACCTCGGGCCTGGCCGCGGGCGTCTACACCCTGCGCTTGCAGGCCGATAATCAGGTGCTGACCAAGCGCGTGGTTATCGAGTAGCTGGCCTGGGCAGGCCCGATGAACTGCTTTGTGCTGGCTTTATCAGCGGGCGTCGACGCCGGTTAACCGGCCTTCCTTTCCCATTTCAATCGCAAACCAAAAACCAACTCGTCATGAAGCGAACCAAATTCACCCAAAAAGGGGCTGTGTGCCTGTTGTTTGCAACTGCTCTCCTGGTCTCGTGCGAAAAAGACAATCCACTGCAAACGACCACAAACGGGGATTATAAAATCGACCCCGTACGGTCCAATGCTATTTTTAGCAACATTCCTCTAAAAACGTTTACTGCTGCAAATCATGAATACACGGCTGCAGAATACGCTGCAGATTTTGGAGATAATTCCAAAACCGACAATTGGCGTGGAGGCAAACAGTGGATTATAGATAATTCCCTGCGCGTCCATTTAGATGACGGCTATTCGTATACCAACGGGCTAGTAGCTTCAAACAATGTATCCGATGGTACGGATTACGATATGAGTTACAGCTTTAAGTTTGACCCTGCCTTCACCTTTTCGGAAGGGGGAAAACTTGGCTGGGGATTTGAGATTGGGGACGGAGCCAGTGCCTGCAATGTTCCAACGGCGGGGCACGGAGCTAGTGTGAGGCTGATGTGGAAAAGAACATCCACTACAACTCACGCAATAAAGCCATACGTGTATTACTTCGATATGCCCAATACCCCTGCATATCATTGTGGTGATAATCCACAAAGCAAACAATTCGACGGATTGGAAAAAGGGGCGTGGTATAACGTTTATATACACGTCACAAGCAATACCTACAGCAACAGGAATGGCTATTTAAAAATACTCATCAAAAAGAGTACTGCTACTACTTGGACCGAGCTAGCAAACATCCCTGACATTCGCTGGACCAACGACCACAATTATCGTAAAATAACGAGAATATCGTTTGATACATTTAGGGGCGGGGATGACACCAGTTGGTCTGGCCCGGCTGGCGATATTTTTTACGATGATGTAAAAGTGAATCAGCTTGCTCCATGATTTCATATGAGTCTTAAGCACGAAAATGCTAATAAGGATTTTCGTGCTTAAAACTCATGTGCAATCGGCGGTTGTCCAGACGCCACACCCAGGCCACGTGACGGCCAACCACAGCCATACCTTGCGCCGTTTGGGACCCACAACCGTCCACATTTCAGCCAGTTCAAGGGCTTTCCAGCGTTGTTGCTGCGCTTTTTCGGCCGTAGGCGCGACGATGCTGGGCTGGTTCCCTGCGCCTTTTTTGCCAGTGTGGCTACCGTCATCAGTGGCAGCGAGCAAGCCCACAGGCGTGGCCGTGGTCGTTGCGATGAAGTTGCGCGCGGCCATAGTTGGCGCCCATATGTGGAGTCGTTGCCATCGACCTTCTGCAACAACCATCCTGATTTAGACCGCCTATTTTTTGAATGACTTGATTCAACAAATCAGGACATTAATCGCCCAATTAAGGCAGCATATAAACGTCGGCAACGCATGAAAAACCTATTGAAAGTGCTGAGAGAAAGGCGCAACGGTGGTTTAAATCTCTACAACAACAAAAACAATGCATTAATCATCTTGGCTTCGATTGCTATGGGCTGCATTGTATCATGCAAGGTTGGTGATTCCCAAACGGCAGCAACGAAACCGGTTGTGCCGGATTGGGCATTGCCCGGTTCATCCACGCACAAGCAGGTCCCTCCGCCGGCCGATTTTCACCGGGCCACCAAAACGTCAAACCGGCACATTGGCATTTTCGATGGCCAGAGCGACGTGGGCGCATCACTGGTGCCCGGAAACTCCAGTTTTGAACCGACTACGAAGGAATACACCATTAATTCGGCCGGTTACAACATCTGGTACACCCGAGATGAATTCCGCTTTCTGTGGAAGAAGATGTCGGGCGACGTATCGTTGGCTGCTGATGTCAAATTCCCCAATGCCGAAGGCTTTTTCGACAGAAAGGCGGTCGTGATTATCCGGCAAAGCCTGGACGATGACTCCGAAGAAGCCATGGTAGCCCGTCACGGCGCGGGCCTGATGCACCTGGCCTGGCGACCGGAGAAAAACACGAAGGTGTTGCAAATGAAAGTCCCGGAGAAAAGCGCCATGCGCATCGGGCTAGAAAAGCGCGGCGAAAACTACGCCATGTTCATTAGCCTCAATGGCGAACCCATGCACCAATTAGGCGACCCCATTAAGCTCACCTTCAAAGAGCCGTTTTACGTGGGCATCGGCTTCTGCTCACACATTCCGGATAAAATAGATACCGCCATTCTCTCCAATGTGGTCTTAGAAAACGCCGCCGGGAGGCTGCAGTAATCAGCAGATTGCCAACGCCCACCCCCGTCCACCCGAGCCAAATTCAATCATAATGAGATTTCTTCTAATCTGTTCCTTGTTCGCAGCAATCTTTTTCACACAAGCATGCACTACTGCAAAAAGTGCAGGTGGAATCGGAACTGCTTCCAACACGAAAAAGGCAATGCTTAGAGCTCTGGCGTGGCAAGAGGCACATCCAATTGTCGAAAAGTCGACCAAAGACTGGACCAATGGGGCTTACTATACTGGAGTTGTGAAAGCTCATCAGGCCACCGGCGACGCTGATTTTTTGCAGGCTCTGCAAGCAATGGCCCGGAAAAATGAATGGCAAACCTATATCCGCATCAACAGCGCCGATGACGTGGCCATCAGCTACGCGTACTTGTATCTGGCAGCCCTTGGCGAAAAAGACGCCAACCTAGTGCCGACCGAAGACTTCATCAAAAAGCATTTGGCTTATCAGCAGGAGCAGCAACGCACCAAACCGTTGTGGTGGTGGTGCGATGCGCTTTTCATGGCGCCGCCGGTTTTCACGGTGCTGGCCAAACGGAACAATAACCCCGTGCTGCTGGACGACATGTACCGGCACTACAAAGAAACCTATGACCTGCTCTACGATAAAGAAGAGCACCTTTTTGCCCGAGACGACCGGTTTTTGTGGACGGGCGCCAGCACCGATAGGAAAGAGAAAAACGGCAAAAAGATATTCTGGTCCCGGGGAAACGGCTGGGTACTGGGCGGCTTGGCTCTAATCCTGCAGGACCTGCCGAAAGACGACGCGCACCGTCCTTTTTTTGAGCAGCTTTTCAGGGAAATGGCCACCAAAGTGAAGACCCTGCAACAGCCCGACGGGATGTGGACCACCAGCCTGCTCTCCCCCGAGTCTTACGACCACACCGAAACCAGCGGCAGCGGCTTCTTCACCTACGGCATTGCCTGGGGCATCAACAACGGCCTGCTCAATCCGGCCGATTTCAGGCCCGTGGTAGCGAAGGCTTGGCCCGCCTTATTGAAAATGCAAAAACCCGACGGCATGGTTGGTTTCGTCCAAAACATTGGCTTCGACCCGCGCCCGGCGACGGCTGACAGCTGGCAGAACTACGGCACGGGCGCATTTCTATTGGCGGGCAGCGAAGTGCTGAAACTAAAATAAACTGCCAAGCCGCACCAATTCATGAATAAGCCTTCCGTTCTCCTGGCCGTTTTTCTGCTTACTGCTCATTCGGCTTTTTGCCAGGAATGGCGCAGCAGCTTATATCCCTCAAACTGGAAGCCGGGAATGCAGGACAGCGAAGGCCGGTTCCTGCACGATTTCTCCTATGCCGGCTATCATCGGGGTGAGCGGGCGCTTCCTGACATAAAAAAGAACACAGTAGACGTCACCAAAGCGCCTTATGCAGCAGATAATTCGGGCAAAGAGGATGTGACGGCCACAATTCAAAAAGCGCTGAATGATGTGGGCCAGCGCGGCGGCGGGGTGGTCTATTTGCCGGCGGGGAAATATCGGATTGACGTTTCGGCTGCCAAGGCCAACCCCTTGAAGATAAGCTACAGCAACGTGGTATTAAGGGGTGCAGGCATCGGCCAGACGTTCATTTTTAATGACAATTCCGATGTGCGAAATACCGCCGTCATCCAGGCCAAGCCAACCGCCGGAGGCAATTGGCTGAGCCCCGAAAGCAAGGCAGTGAGCATAGCCCAAGACTTGTTGCTGCCTACTCAAACCATTCCGGTTTCCTCCGTTCAGGATTTTAAAGTGGGGGACTGGATAGTTCTGCGAACTGATGTTACCAAAGAGTTTATCACGGAGCATAACATGGACAACCTGTGGGAACCCTCGCTGGTTGGCACCCTCTTTTACCGCTACATCACGGCGATAGATAAAAAGGCAAACACCCTGCAGATTGACGCCCCTACCCGGTATTTTCTCAAAAAGCGGGATAACGCCCGGGTGTACAACGTGCAGCCCGTGCTGAGCGAGGTTGGCATCGAGGGTTTTTCCATTGCCAACCGGCAATCAACACTGCCGGGCTTGGGAGGCCTGGATTTCAATACGAAGGGGACTGCTGCTTACGAGGTACACGGTGCTCACCTAATCATGATAAACAGCGCCATCAACTGCTGGATTAGAAATGTCAGCACTTACAAGCCGGACGAGAATAAAGACGATATCCACCTGGTTTCCAGCGGGGTGTTGCTGCAGAACTCCCGGTTTGTGACGGTGGACGCGTGTTCCTTTCAGAAAGCCCAGTACCTGGGCGAAGGCGGCAATGGCTACATGTACACGCTGGCTTCCAATGATTGCCTTATCCGGAACTGCTTTGCCGCGTATGCCCGCCACAATTATGATTTCAAATCGATGCGGAGCAATGGCAACGTCATTCTGCGCTGCCGGGGCGAAAACTCGACGCTGGCCAGTGATTTCCACATGCACCTGAGCATGGCCAATCTGTTTGACAACACGACGCTGAACAAGGATTTTTTAGAGGCCAAATTCCGGCCCTGGGGCACCCTGCCGGAAATGCACGGCTACCCCACTACCCAAAGTGTGTACTGGAACACGGTGGGCGAAGCCTACCCGGCGAAGTCACCTTATGTAATCGATTCCGAGCAGTTTGGCTGGGGCTACGTCATTGGCACCAGTGGCCCGGCCAGTGCCGTTAAAACTTCGCCAACGGCCGGTAAGATAAAAGAATACAACTACGATTCGGCCCCCGAGGACTTCAAAGAAGGCATCGGCAAAGGCGAATCCTTGCTACCCAAATCCCTTTATTTAGACCAGCTAGCAAGAAGGCTGAAGTTGCTTAAATGAGGCAGGCTCCTCGAGTGGTTGAGGCTCTGAAGAAACAAATCGAGATGCCATTTTGAGCAACTGAAAGGCCCCGAAGCAGCGCTGCTTCGGGGCCTTTTGACGTGGTGCAGTTTCGCTGCTTTCGGTGCTCCCCGCGCGGGCATCGCCTTCTTTTCTCCTTCCTCGACCTCCCATCTGGAAGATGTATAAGTGCCCGTGTGAGTGGGCGCGGCCGCTAAAAATATTGTGACAGCCGCGTGCTAAAAATGAAAATCAGCTCCTCACCATTTTGAATTTTCAGTAACCATAACATTGGCAATCAATAAATTAATAAATAAATCTCATTTGAACAACATCTGTTAAAAATGAGAAAGAGAATGGGGATTTCACCATGGACCTTTGATACGCTAACTCCTCATTGAACACGCTGAAGGAATGGAAAAGCCAGCTGCTGCAAGAGCTGCTTTTCCATTCCGCAGTGGCCTTGGAAACCGTGGTTTTCGTGGTTGAGCTAGTGCCGGTTTCAGTCGTCTTTTTTTTGCAATCCCACCCATTCTCATTTCGCATATGAATCATTTTTTACCGTCTGCTCGCTTGCGTGGGGCGGCTGCTTCGCTGCTGCTGCTGCCCGTGGCGGGCGCGGCACTGGCCGCCAACCCGGCCTCCGCCGCCAGCCCCGTCTCGGCCACTGTGCTGGCCGACATCACCGTGAAAGGCCGCGTGGTAGATGACAAAGGCAGCGCCCTGCCCGGCGTGACCGTGGTGGTGAAGGGCACCACCATCGGCGCCTCCACGGGCAGCGACGGCACCTTTGCCCTCACCATCCCCAGCACCGTGACCAACCCGGTGCTGAGCATCAGCTACATCGGGTTTGCGCCGCAGGACGTGCCGGTGGGCGGCCGCACCGACATCAGCGTGACCTTGCGCGAGGACGCGCAGAAGCTCAACGAAGTGGTGGTGATTGCCTACGGCGAGCAGTCGCAGAAAACGCTGACGTCGGCCGTGACGCAAATCGACGGCGAGGCCATTGGCCGGCAGACCGTGGCCACGCCGGGCGAGGCGCTGGCGGCGCTGGCGCCGGGCGTGGCCGTGCAATCGGACCAGGGCGGGGCGCCGGGCGCCCCGCCGACCATCGTCATCCGGGGCGGCACCTCGCTGGGCACGTCCTCCGACCCACTGTACGTGGTGGATGGCTACCCGCTGCAGGACGCGGCCCAATTTAACCTCATCAACCCCAACGACATCGACAACATCTCGGTGCTGAAAGATGCCGCTTCAACGGCTATCTACGGGTCGCGGGCGGCCAACGGCGTGGTGATTGTGACCACGAAGCGCGGCAAGTCGGGCCAGACGCGCTTCGCGCTGTCGAGCTACACGGGCATTCAGCGCATCTCCAAAAAGCTGGACGTGCTGCACCGCGACGAATACATCGACTGGCAGAAGGACCGGGCGCGGCAAGCGGCCTTCCCCAACGCGCCGGGCGCGCTGCCTCCTGTTTTTTTGAACGACCCCGGCAGCCTGCCCGATACCGATTGGCAAGACGAAATCTACCGCGACGCCGTGATTCGCAACGTGCAGCTGACCGCTTCGGGTGGCACGGAAAAGGCCCGCTTCAACGTTTCCGGGGCCTATTTTAAGCAGGACGGCGTGCTGTTGGGTTCGTCGTACGACCGGTTCAACCTGCGCTTCAACCTGGACGCCAACCTTACCTCCAAGCTGAAAATTGGGGTGTCGGTGGCGCCGTCGCTGGGCATTCAGGACCGGCAGGCGGCCAACGGGGCCTACAACCAGTCGGGCGGCTCGGCCAACAACGGCACCCGGGCCGTGCCCAACGCCACCTCGCTGGCCTTGCTGCAGTCGCCCGCGCTGCCCGTGTTCATCGCCAACGGCGACTACGGCACGCCCGTCAACCAGGTCATTGGCGCCAACAACACGAAATTCTATACCGACAACGTCTTCAACCCCCGCCAAACGGTGGACCTGAACCAGAACACGTTCACCAGCTACCGGGTGTTTGCCAACACCTTCCTGGAATGGTCGCCGCTGCCGGGGCTGCGCCTAAAAACGGCCGGCGGCGGCACCCTCACCACCGACAATCAGTCGGCCTATATTCCGGCCACCATGGCCTCGGAAGCAGCCCGCGGTGCCAACCTTTCTACACCGGTGCTGAGCTCAGTGTATGCCCGCGAAAGCTCGAACCAGGCAATTGACTTCCTGTGGGAAAACACGGCCACCTACGACAAGCAGGTGGGCGACCACCATTTTGGATTGCTGGGACTGTTTTCGCTGCAGAAGTTTCGGGCCCGCAACACGGCCACTTCCGCGCGGCCGGGCACCGTCACCACGAATTTGCTCGAAAACCCGTTGGGTTCGCCCGACCGGATTGGTGAGTTGACCTACGACCAAAACGCCTTTCGGAGCTACGGTGGACGTTTGACGTACGATTTCAAGAAGAAGTACCTGTTGTCGGCGGCGCTGCGCACCGATGGCTCATCGCGCTTCGGGCCGAACAACCCCTATGCCGTGTTTCCGTCGGCGTCGCTGGGCTGGCGCGTGAGCGAGGAAGGGT
This sequence comes from Hymenobacter armeniacus, assembly GCF_014699055.1. Classification (GTDB taxonomy): domain Bacteria; phylum Bacteroidota; class Bacteroidia; order Cytophagales; family Hymenobacteraceae; genus Hymenobacter; species Hymenobacter armeniacus. Next base: position 477,389 of record NZ_JACXAC010000004.1, on the reverse strand, counting down.
TCTGGCAGGGCATCAAGCCGGTGATGAACGAGTTGAAATTCCGGGCCAGCATCGGGCAGACGGGGAATGCCAACATCGGCTCGTTCAACTACCTGAACACCATGGCCGGCAGCAACTACAGCTTCAGCGGCGTGCGGACGTACGGCTACATCCAACGCGGCCTGGGCAACCCCAACCTGACCTGGGAGAAAAACCAGCAGACCGATTTGGGCATCGACGCCGGCTTCTTTGGCGATAAAATCACGCTGACGCTGGACTACTATAACCGCGAAACCACCGGCATGCTGCTGAACCAGACCTTGCCCGGCGCGTTTGGCTTCGCCACTTCGTACCGCACCAACATCGGCGGGCTGCGCAACCGCGGCCTGGAGCTGGCCCTCGGCACCACCGTCAACCTGGGCCCGGTGCGCTGGACCATCAACGGCAACATTTCCGGTAACCGCACCAAGGTGCTCGACCTGGGCGGGGTGACCTCGCTGCCGCCCGAGGCGTCGGTGTTTGGCTGGAACAACTCCTACCAGTTGATTGTGGGCGAGCCGCTGGGCAACATGTACGGCTTTCAGGTGCTCGGCGTGTACAAAAACCAGGCAGACCTTGACGCCTACCCCTACGCCGGCATCCGGGGCCTCGGCAACTGGATTATCAAGGACCAGAACGGCGACGGCATCATCAACGAAAGCGACCGGGTGAAAATCGGCAAGGGCGTGCCCGATTTCCTCTACGGCCTCAACCAGACCTTCACCTACAAGGCGTTCGACTTGAGCCTCAGCCTGCAGGGCGTGCAGGGCCGCGACATCATTCAGGGCAACATCCGCCAGTTTTACACGCTGGCCAGCAACGGCACCAACATCACCCGCGAGTTCTACAAAAACACCTGGAGCCCCGACGCCCCCGACGTAGAAACACGCTGGCCGCGCATCGCCGCCGGCGGCTACAACCCCGGTACCCAGCTGACCGACCGGCAGGTGTACGACGGCTCGTTTCTGCGGGTGCGCAACCTGACGGTGGGCTACACGGTGCCGGCCACCCTGCTCAAACGCGTGAAGCTGCAGAGCCTGCGCCTGTACGCCACCGGGCAGAACCTGTTCACCTTCACCCGCTACCCCGGCTACGACCCCGAAACGAGCATCAACGGCGGCTCGCTCATCACGCCTGGCCTCGACCAAAGCAGCTACCCCGGTATCCGAGTGTTCACGGGCGGCCTCACGGTTGGTTTTTAATCTGTCGACTTTTGAATATCATGAAACCCACCACGCTTATCCTCCGTGCCTTGCTGTTGTCCGGCCTCACGGTGAGCAGCTACGGCTGCAAAGACTTTGTGAACCTCACGCCCCAGGACATCATTCCGGTGAGCGGCTTTTACAAGACCGAAGCCGACCTGCAGGCCGCCCTCACGGGCACCTACGGCTCCATGCGCAACGTGTACAACGGCTACTTCCAGTTCACCGAGCTGCCTTCCGATAACACCCGCAGCATCAACTCCAGCGAGGTAACGTACGGCCCCTTCGACAAGCTGACCTGGCTGGTGAACAACAACAACATCTCCGGCGCCTGGAACCAGCACTACACCGTCATCGCCGGGGCCAACGTGACGCTGGGCCACGCCGACGACGTGAGCTACGCCAACCCGGTGAACAAAACCCAGCTGGTGGGCCAGGCCAAGTTCCTGCGCGCCCTGATGTACTTCAACCTGGTGCGCTTCTTCGGCGATGTGCCGCTGGTGCTCACCGAGCTCAAGAGCCAGGCCGAGGCGCTGGACTTGGTGCGCACGCCCGCCGCCCAGGTGTACGCCCAAATTGAAAAAGACCTCGCCGACGCCGAAGCGTCCCTGCCCCTCTCCTACACCGGCGCCAACGTGGGCCGCGCCACCAGCGGCGCCGCCAAGGCCCTGCTGGGCAAGGTGTACTTACAGGAGAAAAAGTGGCCCGAAGCCGAAGCCAAGCTGGCCGAAGTGGTGGCGCTGACGCAGTACCAACTGCTGCCCGATGTGAACAACGTGTTTGGCGTGGGCAAGGACAACAACGCCGAAATCATCTTCGCCTGCCAGTATTTCAGCTCCGGCAACGGCGAGGGCAACTCATTCGCTTACAACTTCGCCCCCGCCAACGCCAACGTGACCACCGTGGTGGCTGGCAGCACCAACCTCGGCACCAAGGACCTGAACGATGCCTTCGAGGCCGGCGACCAGCGCAAGGCGGCTTTTCTCGTCGCCTCCGGCACCGGCAATGCCACCGACTACTACGCCAAGAAGTTCGTGTACAACGTGCTGGCCGCCAACGAGGGCGACAACGACTGGCCCGTCCTGCGCCTGGCCGACGTCGTGCTGATGTACGCCGAAGCGCTGAACAACAACGGCAAAACCGCCCTGGCCATCCCGCAAATCAACCGCGTGCGCACCCGCGCCGGTCTGGCCGCCAAGCCCCTCACCCTCACCACCGCCGACACGCAGCTGGCCATCGAGCAGGAGCGCCGCGTGGAGCTCTGCTTTGAAGGCCACCGCTGGCACGACCTCATCCGCTGGGGCAAGGCCACTAGCACCATGCTGGCCTTCAAAACCAAGTACGCCACCCTCGACGCGGCCAACGGCACCATGGCCCCCAGCGTGACCAAGGAGCTGTTTCCCATTCCGCAGGTCGAAGTGTTGCTCAACAGCAAGCTGACGCAGAACCCGGGGTATTAAGAAGGAGCGTGATTGTAAAAGAATTGGGGAGGGGGCTGGTTCTGACCAGTTGCCTCCCCAATTCTTTTTTAAACAGTTCAAAATATTACCCTGCCGAACACCGCCGAGGCAACTCTGCTGGGGAATGACGCCCTGACAACTGGCCAACTCCTCAGTATGCATAAGGCAAGGTGAAAGAATTTATCTTTGAACTGTGGACTACTTAGTCGGTGGTGCTTTCATCGCGTTATTTGTTTGGGCGGCCATTCGGTCGTTTTACTTGCGCTATTGGGGCGTTGCCACAACGGGAATCATTGTGGCCTTGGAACGCACAGCCAATGGGGATGGGGTCACCTACAAACCGGTGGTGGCCTTTACAACGCGTGAAGGCGTGCGCATTGAGGCGAAGAGTATGTATGGCACCGAAGAAGCCGGCAAGTATTTCCGCGTGGGGGAGCAAGTGGCGTTGCGCTACGCGGCAAGCAAACCGCCGCGCTTTGCCATTGACGGCTACGAAGTATCTGCCGTGCTATTTCTTTTTTTCTTCGCAGTAGCCGGGGGCATGATATTCTGGGTAATAACATAATCAGCCAGCTTGGGGATTAAGAGCAACTATGCCAGAAGCTAAAAAGTCGCGCAGCGGTGACAGAAACGAAGGACGAATCTGTCACCGCTACGCGGCTTGATTTTTTAGCACAAGACGCTTCCCAAATGATTGACAGCCCTGCTGAATGGCGACTGTTCAGACATCACTTTTCAGCTACAGCAGCGCCAGAAACTGGTTGTAGTTCTGGTAGCGCCAGAGGGCTTCGAGCAGGTAGTAGTCGGCGTACACCAGCGGCACGTCCACTTCCGAGTTGGCGGGCTTGTAGCCGGTGGCGTGCTTCAGCAAGAAGAAGTTGTTGGTACCGGCCGTGGCCAGGTACTGCGGCGTGCAGAGGCTGCTGAGCAGGCCGGTGGCGCCTTGGTAATACTTTTTGGGGCTCTTGGCGTACTTACTCAGCTCCAGCAGGCCTGAGGCGGCGATGGCCGCCGCCGAGGCGTCGCGCGTCGCGTTGGGGATGTCGGGCGCGTTAAAATCCCAGTAGGGAATGTGGTCGGGAATGCGGTTGGTTTGCTTGAGGAAGTAGTCGGCCGCGTGCTGGGCGGCGGCCAGGTAGCGCTGGTCGCGGGTGTTGCGGTAGAGCATGGCGTAGCCGTAGATGGCCCAGGCCTGCCCGCGCGCCCAGCACGACTGGTCCGAGTAGCCTTGGTGCGTCATGGCCTTGCGCATCTGGCCGGTGCTCGGGTCGAAGTCGAGGACGTGAAACGTGCTGTAATCCTTGCGGAAGCGGTTTTTCAGGTCGGTGTTGGCGTGGGTTTTGGCGATGTGGGCAAAGGTGGTATCGCCGCTAAGCTTGCTGGCCGAAAACAGAAAGTCCAGGTTCATCAGGTTGTCCACGATGACCGGATAGGTAAACGGCGCAAAGTCCCACGACCGGATGGCGCCCACCGTCGGGCTGAAGCGGCGCGAGAGGGTGGTCGCGCCCTGCAGTAGCACCTCGCGGTATTTCGGCGTCTGCGTCTGCGCGTAGCCTTGCCCGAAGGAGTTATTTAGGATAAAGCCCAGGTCATGGTTGTCGGTGGTGAATTTCTCGGCTTCCAGCGTTTCGGTGCGGGCGGCGGCGCGGCGGCGCCAGCTGTCCTTGCCCATGAAGCGAGCCAGCTGCCAGAGGTTGCCGGCGAAAAAACCGCTGGTCCAGTTGCGCGAGTTGGTGAGCTGCAGCGAGCCGTCGGGCTTGGTGGTGCGGGGCTGCTGCGTGCTGTCGGGGTACTGCCGCAGGAAGGCGGCGTACTGCGCCTCGGCCAAAGCCACTACCTGGCCAACGGGAATATCAGGGGATTTCTGGGCCGCCGCGGGGCCCGCCAGCGCGAGCAGGAGCAGCAGCGTCGGGCGCGGTGCGGTCATGGGAAAGGGGTAGTCTGGAAAGGTGGCAAGGGGAGCCGCGCGGCCACTGGCGGCCCCGACGGATGGATTGGTGCAATTTTTAGCTCGGCGGCCCTGGGGCATCTTCGTCCCACCGCGAAACCTCCAGGGCCGCTTCGCTACAAGGTCCAGGGGCGCCGCACGTGGTCCGGATACAGCGCGAAGACCTTGTCGGCGGCCAAATCAGGGTAATGTTGGCCGGCCTTGTCGTAGAGCAGCAACGCGGTGTGGTTGCTGATGGGCGCCACGTCGGCGCGTTCCATTTGCTTCTCTTTTAGCAAATAGGGCTTCAGCCAGGCCACGCCGGCGTGCAGGCCGCGGCCGTCGGGCAGGGCGTAGTTCCAGAGGTCGATGTTCACTCTTTCGCCTAAGCGGGCCAGGCGCACCCAGCCCAGCATGTTCATGGTCACGTAGTTCCAGGGGCGGGTGCGGGCCAGCTCCAGGGGCTGGGCGCCGTCGGGCTGCAGCTGCGTGGCAATGCGCGCCTTGGTCTGGGTTTCGAGCACCTTGCGGGCCAAGGCGTCGTCGCCGGTGAAGAGGGCAAAATCCACCACCTCCGAGTCCCAGAAGGTGCCGTGGTTGTTCTCCACCCTGCCTTCGGCCGAGCCCAGCGGGCTGGTCTGAGCCCAATTGGTGAATTGCCGGAACCAGTCCTGCAAGCCGCTCACCAGCTTGGTATCAATGCTTTTGCTGGCGCTCATCAAAGCCAGCGCATCGGGAATTTCCACGAGGTTGCGGGTTTCAATCATGCCGTAGCAGCGGCCCGTGTACAGGCCCGGAATGGCCTGCGCAAAGTTCAGGTTGGGATTCATGCGCGTGGCCGGGTCTAGGAAAAACCCGCGCAACTGCCTAGCGGCCTGGGCGGCGTATTCCTCCTTGCCGGTGAAGTAGTAGGCCACGGCCAGCTTTTTCACGTCGCTGGTCATGTCCAGCATGTGGTCCTCGTCGGTGAAAGCAGCCGCTTCGGGGTTGCGCAGGCCGTCGCGGTTGATGTAGGGCTTGCCGTCGGGTTTGGCGGGGTCGGGCCAGCTGTAAGGCGCCTGCGACATGTAGTCGTGCTTGTTGCCGGTGGGGGGCGTCTGCGTTTTGTTGACGATGGTGTACGGGCCGTGCGTCAGGGCCTTTTGGGCATCGGCCACGGCGGCCTGCACCTGTTTGGTTTCGGCCGGGCTGCCTTTCTGGTAAGCCGCTTTGTAAGCGGCCATCTGGGCGCCGTCGAGCAGAATAAACGCCGGACGGCCGCCCTTCTGCGCGCGGGCCTCAACCGTCCCCAAGCCCACAACCAAGACCGCCACTCCGCACCGAACCAGCAATTTGCGCATCATAAAAACAGGAGTTGTAAACAGTCCATTGAGTCGAAGCAATGCAAAGTTCAGTGCCTAAAACCAGGCACCCTTTCTCATTTTTAACAGCGCGTGTTCACCCAACACATTTTCTGTTGTTGCCTGAAAATGAAAGGGATAAAAAATAAAAAACCGAGCCCCGTGAGGACTCGGTTTCATTTTTAGTGCACGTCTGTCACAATCCTTTTAGTGCGGGTTTATCGTCCGAACGATGTGGGAGCGGGGTCATATCCGGCAGGGCTTGCCCCGCCCCTGCTACCCCTTCAAATGCGGCACGTGCCGGGCGCGGTACTCCGAGGGCGACAGCTGGTAGCGCGCCCGGAAGCTGCTGGAGAAGTACGACGGCGTAGAGAAGCCCAGCTCATACGCAACGTCCGTGATGGAGCGCGAGTCGTCGAGCAGGAGCTCGCCGGCCTTGTCCAGGCGCTGGCCTTGGATGAATTCGATGACCCCGGTGCCCAGCACGGCCTTCACCTTGCGGTAGAGCTGCATGCGCGTCAGGCCCAGGTAGCGGGCCACGTCTTCCACGCCGAGGTTGGTGTCGCTCAAGTGGGTTTGCACGGTGGCCGTGAGGTCGGCCACGAATTTCTGGTCGGGCGTGGGCGCGGCTTCGTCTAGCCGGAACTCGCGGCGGAAGTGGGCGCGCTGGCGGGCCCGGTTGGCCAGCAGCGTGCGCACGCTTTCGAGCAGAAAGGTCGGGTTGAAGGGTTTGGTGAGGTAGAGGTCGGCGCCGGCCTGCACGCCTTCCACCTGCTGCTCGGCAGCGCCGCGGGCCGTGAGCAGCACCACCGGGATGTGGGAGGTGCGCCAGTCGGCCCGCAACTGGGCCACCACTTCCAGGCCGCTCAAACCGGGCATCATCACGTCGCACACTACCAGGTCCGGAATCAGGTCGGTGGCCATTCGCAAGCCCGTGTGGCCATCGGCGGCGCTCTGCACCCGGAAATTGCCGCCCAGCTTGCGGGTCAGAAAATCGTTTACTTCCTGGTTGTCTTCGATGACGAGCACCAGCGTGTCGCTTTCCGCCTTGGCGGCGGCCGTTGCTTCCGGGCCCAAGTCAAGCAAAACCTCTTCGGACGCGTTCAGCACGGCCGCCGAGAGCTCTGCGCTGTTGTCGGCGGGATTATCGGCGCGCAATTCTGCAGGCAGCTCCCGTGGCACTGTCACGGTGAAGATGCTGCCCCGGCCCGGCAAGCTACTGAACGTCAACTGTCCTTGGTGCAGGCGCACCAGCCCGTGCGCCAGCGCCAGGCCAATGCCCGAGCCTTTGGCCACGGTTCCTTGGCTGCCTTGGTAAAACCACTCGAAGATGTGGGCCTGGTCCTGCTCGCTGATGCCGCGGCCCGTGTCGGCGATGCTCACCTGCAGGGCCCGGCCGCCGTCGGCCGGCTGCACGCTGATGGTAATGGTGCCCTGGTCGGGCGTGAATTTGACGGCGTTCGACAACAAGTTGAAGAACACCTTGTCCAGCAAGTTGCCGTCGAACCACGCGGTTAATTTCGGTTCCGCGCTCAGCAGGCGCAGGTCCACGCCGCGCAGGCGGGCCGGCTTTTCAAACACTTCCACAATCTCGCGCACGAAGGCCACCAAGTCGCCTTCCGTGGCGCGCACGGCCATTTTGCCGACTTCGATTTTCCGAAAATCCAGCAGCTGGTTCACCAGTTGCAGCAACCGCTGGGTGTTGCGGCGCACCAGGGTCAGGTCCTGCCGCTGGCTGCCCGTCAGGTCGGGGCCGCTGGTGAGCAGTTCTTCCACTGGCCCCATAATGAGGGTAAGCGGCGTGCGCAATTCGTGCGAAAAGTTGGTGAAGAAGCGCAGCTTGGCTTCGGTGTCGGCGCGCGACTGTTCGGCCAGCACTTCCAATTGGTTGCGCTGGGCGCTGATTTCCTCGTTCTGCTGCAGCAGCTGCCGGTTGATGCGGTCGTTTTCCTCGTTCTGCCGAATCAGCTCGTGGTTGATGCGGTCGTACTCGGCGTTGCGGCTGGCCAGCTCGCGATTGATTTTGTCGTTTTCTGCGTTTTGCAGGCCTAGCTGGCGGTTAATCTGGCGGTTTTTGCGGGCCGAGCGCCAGGCCACCGCGCCCAGCGCCAGCGCCCCCAGCAGCGAGGCCAGCAGCCCGTACAGCGCCGTTTGCTGCGTGGCGTAAGTCGCCAGCAGGTGCTGCATCAGGCCCTGCTGCCGCTCAATGTCGCGCTGCTGGCTCACCATCTTATCAATCTGCTGCCGCATGGTCACCGCGTTGGTCGAGTCGATGACCATCGTACCCAAGATGGTTTCTCGCTTGAAGGGCTGATGGGCGAGAATTTTCACGGCCGTGCGGATGGCGTCCTCGCCGGCCGGCGGGTACAGCAGCGAGGCCGTGAGCGCGCGCTGTTGCACCAAGCCCGGTTCCAGCCCGTCTACGCCGATGATGCGCACCTTTTTGGTAAGGCCAAGTTTCCGCAGCACCGCCGCCGCGCCGAGGCCCATTTCGTCGTTGTGCGCATAAATGATTGACACCTCCGGATGTGCTTTCAATGCCGCCGTGAGCAAGGGCTGCAGGGCGGTGCGGTCCCAATTGCCCTTCACCTGCGCGGCCAAATGCATGTTGGGAAACGCCGCTAGGCCCTGTGCAAAGCCCAGGTGCCGGTTGGCCGTGGTCGAGGCATTCACGCCGCCCAGAATCTCCAACACATTCCCGTGCTCTTTCAGCAAACGGGCCGCGTAGCGCGCCGCCGTCTGCCCCACTTCGAGGTTGTTGCCGCCCACAAAAGCGGTGTACTGCTCGGAGGTAATGCGCCGGTCGAGCAGCACCACCGGAATGCCGCGCTGGTAGGCTTCTTCCACGGCCGGCGTCACGGGCCCCGCCTCTTGGGGCGACACGATGAGCAGGTCGATGCCGCCGCGCACCAATTCCCGGATTTGCTCCTGCTGCCGCTGGCTGTTGTCGTGCGCGTCCAGCATGCGCAGCTGCATTTCGGGATGGAAACTCAGTTCCCGCTCCATGCCGGCGAGCACCGCTTGCCGCCAAGTGCCGCTGGTGCTGCACTGCGAAAATCCGATGCGGTACGGCGGGCGCGCCGCGGGCCCGCTGCAGGCACTCAACAGCAGAAAAACAGGCGCCAGGCACGCGGAGGCGCGAGAAAATAGTTTTGTAATCACAAGGATATAAAGATTGGGCCCAGGGTGGGATGGAAGGCGCAACCTTTCAAATATACACAGCAGAATAGTCGTCCATCGAAACCAGCCTTACCCGCTCAGCCACTCCGGCGTAGGGCGTGTTTGGATTCGGCAAAAACCAGAACGTCATGCTGAGTAAATTTTTCTGTCTCTATTCGGATAAGCGCCGACCAGGGCGGTTCTTTGAGCCTTCCTACACCGCCTTCCCAGCCCTATGCCCCCCATCCTTGGCCTGCACCACGTCGCCATCATCTGCGCCGACTACGCCGTTTCGAAACACTTTTACACCACCATTCTGGGGCTAGAGGTGCTGGCCGAAACCCACCGAGTCGAGCGAAATTCCTACAAGCTGGACCTGGCCGTGCGGGGCCACTACCTCATCGAGCTGTTCTCGTTCCCCAGTCCGCCGCCGCGCCCCAGCTACCCCGAAGCCGCTGGCCTGCGCCACCTCGCCTTCGCCGTGGCCGACCTGCCGGCCGCCATGCAGTGGCTGGAGCAACACGCGGTGCCCTGCGAGCCCATGCGCGTCGACGAACTGACGGGCCGCCGCTTCACCTTCTTTGCCGACCCCGACGGCTTGCCGCTGGAATTCTACGAGGTGTAGTAGCCGCCGCATCAGGCCCGCCAGCGTCCTCACCTCCGCGTGGGCAGGGCTAGATACCCAAAACCGTGTCGTTTAGCGCGGCATCGCGGCCGGATGCGGCGAAGTCGTCGAAGGCCTTATCGGTGACCCGGATGATGTGGTCGCGGATGAATGCGGCGCCTTCGCGGGCGCCGTCCTCGGGGTGCTTGAGGGCGCATTCCCACTCCAGCACGGCCCAGCCGGGGAAGTCGTACTGCGCCATCTTGCTGAAAATGGCTTTGAAATCGACCTGCCCGTCGCCGAGCGAGCGGAAGCGGCCGGCCCGGTCTATCCAGTTCTGGTAGCCGCCGTACACGCCCTGCCGGCCCGTGGGGTTAAACTCCGCGTCCTTGACGTGGAACATCCGGATGCGGTCGTGGTAGATGTCAAGGTAGGCCAAGTAGTCGAGGCATTGCAGCACGAAATGCGAGGGGTCGTAGAGCAGGCAGGCCCGCGGGTGCTGGCCCACTTTGTCCAGAAACAGCTCGTAGCTGCTGCCGTCGTGCAGGTCTTCGCCGGGGTGCACCTCGTAGCACAAGTCCACCCCGCACGCATCAAACACGTTCAGAATGGGCGTCCAGCGCCGGGCCAGCTCCGTGAAACCGGCCTCCACCAAGCCGGCCGGGCGCTGGGGCCACGGGTACACCATGGGCCAGAGCAGCGCCCCGCTGAAGGTGACGTGGGCGTTCAAGCCTAAGTTCTTCGACGCCTGCGCTGCGTACTTGAGCTGCTGCACGGCCCACTGCTGGCGAGCCCGGGGGTTGTTGCGGTACGCCGCGGGCGCAAAGCCGTCGAAGAGCTGGTCATACACTGGGTTGACGGCCACGAGCTGCCCCTGCAAATGCGTGGACAGCTCCGTGATTTCCAGCCCGGCCGCGTTCACAATGCCCTTGATTTCGTCGGCGTAGGTCTGGCTTTCGGCGGCTTTTTGCAGGTCGATGAACCGGCTATCCAGCGTGGGCAGCTGCACGCCTTTAAATCCCAGACCGGCGGCCCAGGCACAGATGCTTTCAAGGCTATTGAACGGGGCCTCGTCGCTAATGAACTGAGCCAGGAAAATGGCGGGGCCTTTGATGGTTTTCATGAGCAGCTAGACGGTGAATTCGGTCCACTTCTTATCGGAGCGGCCCGAGGCAATGACGTTTTCGATGAAGGCCATGCCCCGCACGCCCTCCACAATACCCGGATAATCGAGCACTTCCGGCGCGGGCGTCCGGCCTTCAAGGTCGGCCAGGATGGCCAGCGCGAAATTGCGGTAAAGGTTGGCAAAGGCTTCGAGGTAGCCCTCGGGGTGGCCGGCGGGGGTGCGGGTGTTGTGCTGCGCGAAGGGGCCGACGTAGCCGCCGCCCGTGCGCCAGATTTCGGCCGGGCCGTGCAAGGGTTTCAGCAGCAGCGTATTGGCGTCGGCCTGCTGCCATTCCAGCCCCCCGAGCTCCCCGTAGGCCCGGATGCGCACGTTGTTTTCCTCGCCGGCCGCTACCTGCGTGGCCAGGAGCACCGCGCTGGCTCCGCCCGCCAGCTTCAGCAGCACGGCGCCGTCGTCGTCGAGCCGGCGGCCCGGCACCACGGTATTGAGGTCGGCGCAGAGCTGCTCCACTGGCAGGCCGCCCACGTATTCGAGCAGGTTGAAGGCGTGGGTGCCGATGTCGCCCATGGCCCCGGCCGGGCCGCTGCGCGCGGGGTCGGTGCGCCAGGCGGCTTGCTTGTTGCCGGCTTCGCCCTCGGCAAACTCGCTCAGCCAGCCCTGCGGATACTCCACGTATAGCTTGCGCAGGCGGCCCAACCGGCCGGCCCGGATGAGCTGCCGAGCTTCCTTCACCATGGGGTAGCCGGTGTAGGTGTGCGTGAGGCAGAAGCGCTTGCCGGAAGCATCCACCACCCGCGCCAGCTCCCGAGCTTCGGCCAGAGAAAAAGTCATCGGCTTGTCCAGCATAACGTGGAATCCGTGCTCCAGGGCCAGCTTAGCGGGGGCAAAGTGCAGGTGGTTTGGCGTCACAATGCTGATAACCTGCACCCGCTCCGCCGCGGGCCGCTGGCTTTCCTGAACTAGCAGCTCGGTATAAGACGAGTACACGCGGCCGGGGGCCAGGCCCAGCAGCACGCCCGTGGCCCGCGAGGTGTCGGGGTTGCTGCTGAAAGCACCGGCCGTCAGTTCATAGAGCCCATCGAGCCGGGCCGCCATGCGGTGCACGGCCCCGATGAACGCGCCCTCGCCCCCGCCAATCATTCCAAGTCGTAGCTTCATTATGAATGAAAGTAGCGCGCTGGCCGAGTTTCTCCACAATCTGCAGGACGCTTCGGGTAGGTAGGGCGACGTTCGTGGGCACGGGAGTTGAACGCAGAGCCGTTGGAAATAGCTGCTACGCTCACGAATACGGTAGGTAGCCCTCACCTAGGTTGCGCTAACAGCGCAATGAGACACCGGAAGCACCTTTGAACTGGTGGGCACTGGCAAGGCGTCTGCAATCCAGAAAGCAGCTTAGAATGGCACACTTCGCTGCATTCCCTTTTCCACAAGCGAAAAGCAAAACAGCCACCCCGCAATGAAGCTAGGTGGCTGTTGATGTGTGTGGGAAGTAAAGGGCTCGAACCTTCGACCTCTGCTGTGTGAAAGCAGCGCTCTGAACCAACTGAGCTAACCTCCCGAAAGAAAACTCTGGTACCAGTGCCCAAGGCAAACAAACTTAAATAAAACGGCGGTGGTCTAATTTAGGGTGACATTGTGCTTGTCGATGACAATTTTAATTCGGGCCGCGTGCATTGCCAGTGATTTGCTGAACGAGCAGGTCTTGCGTACTAGCACGGCGCAACGCTGGTGTAGCGAACAGTTGAGGGCTTCCACGATGCGGGTTTGGCGCTCGGGTTTGGGGCAGGGACGGTGCGGCCCGCGGGGCAGGGCTTCGGCATAGGCCGGAAACAGGTCGGTGAAGTACCAACAGTGCCGCCCGTAGCGCCGCGGCAGCGCGTCCCACAGGCGGCGGGCCGTGGCGACGTCGCGTCGGCCTAGCACCCAGGCCACGATGCGCCGGCTGGCCCGCTCGACAGCCAGCCAGAGCCACACTTTGCGCCGCTTGCGGCCCACGAACGTCCACATCTCATCGAGTTCAAGCGCCTCCCACTGCCGGCGTTGCGCCTTTTTCGGCCGCCGGCGCGGCAAAGGCGGGCTGGGTCGCTGCGCTTTTTTTTGCCAGTTTGGCCACGGTCATGCGCGAGACGCCCGTCACGCGCACGATGCTGCGCTGGGAGTTGCGCTCGGCCAGCTATTTTTCCACCTGGGCGTACCGCGCTGCCCGCGCCGGGGCCGCCGGGTGCAATGTGCCTTGAAAGCCACAAGCTTTGCATTGGTACTTGGCCCGTCCGCCGGTGCTGCCGTTTTTGCGAACCTGCTCACTGCTGCATCGCCTGCATAATTGAGTCGTGACTATCATGAGATGCTATACGGCAATCACTGCTTATTAGACCACCGCCATCGGATGAATAATGAGCACAAAAAAGCCGCTCGAAAAACACCCTTAAGGAGCGTTTTTGAGTTTTTTTTTAATACCCTTAAACGGGCTGTGGTGACTTCACAATTGAAAACCGTTTGGATTGGATACAACTGGTTTTCGTACGGGCAGGGTAATGCATTGGAAACGGGGTCTACGCGGGAATTGAGCCGTTATGAAGCAGTAGGATTTCCAAGTATGAGCTGCGGTTCTCACCGGTGCGCGCCGCGGAACGCCTGACAGCATTCCGCTCCCACTCGCAAACAGAGCGTTCAATAAATGTTATAAACGCATTTTCGGTCCTAAACAACCGTTTTACCATAGGAGGCGTGCGCGCGTTACCTTGTCGCTTTCCGCCCAACAAGCAATTCAAGTAAATAGTGGCTACCCGAATTGCTAATACCTCAACAGTTGATAACCAACTCCGCACTACGCCCCACAGCAAATTACACCGGATTAAAGCCCATGCAGTTGGCTTGCTTTTCCTATTAATAATCTGCCTTAGCGCAGCACCATGGTGCTCACGGCCGGCGCGCTGGCTCCCAGGGCCCGGCTGCGCGCGCTGGGCAGCGCGCCGCCCACGGCAATGGTTACGGGGCCGCTGGCGGGCACCGATTTGCCAGCGGCATCCACCAGGGCTAGGTCGGCCGGGGTGAGGGTGAACCGGACGGTGGTGCTGGCGCCCGGCGCCAGTTGCACGCGGCGGAAGTGCTTGAGCGCGTACAGCGGCACCTGCTGCCCGGCGCGGGGCGCGGGCGTGAGGTAGAGTTGCACTACTTCTTCGCTGGCGGTTTGGCCCGTGTTTTTCACGGTGGCTTCCACTGCCACGGGCTGGCCTTTAGCGGCTTTTTTGGGCAGCTTGAGGCCGGTGTATTCGAAAGTGGTGTAGCTCAGGCCGAAGCCGAAGGGATAGAGCGGCTCCTGGGTCATGTAGCGGTAGGTACGGCCGGCCATGTGGTAGTCTTCGTAGGCCGGCAGCTGCGCCAGGCTGCGCGGGAAGGTGACCGGCAGGCGCCCCGAGGGCGACGCCTTGCCAAACACGAGGTCGGCCACGGCGTGGCCGCCTTCCTCGCCGGGGTACCAAGTCAGGAGCACGGCGTCGGCCAGTTCGTGCACGTCGGCCAGGTTCATGGGGCTGCCGCCGGTGACGATGGCAATAATGGGCGTTTTGCTGCCCTGGCGCAGCTTTTTCAGGAAGTCGATTTGATTTTGCGGCAGGTTGTAGTCGAGCCGGTCGCCGGCGTGGGGCGAGGCAATCGACTCGCCCTCCTCCCCTTCCAGCAGCCCCGTGATGCCCAGCACCACGAAGATGGCGTCGGTGGTTTTGGCCTCGCCGGTGGTCCAGTCGATGGGGTTGATGTTGGGCCGGTCGAGCAGCGCGCCCTGCTTGTATTCCAGTTGGCTGCCGGGCTGCACGGCGGCGGCCAGCCCTTCCAGGATGGTCGTCATCTGGCCGTTCACGCCGTAGTAGTTGCCCAGCAGCGCCTCCACGCTGGTGGCGTTGGGGCCGGTCACGAAGTACTTGCCCAGGTCGGGGCGCAGGGGCAGCACGCCGTTGTTTTTCAGCAACACCATCGACTTGAGGGCCACCTCGCGGGCCAGCGCGCGGTGCGCGGCGCTGTTCACCACCTCCGGGCCCAGCTGGTCGTAGGGCGTCGAGTTGGCGGGGTCGAACAGGCCGAGCTTGAAGCGCGTGCGCAGCAGCACGGCCAGGGCACTGTCCACTTCGGTTTCTTTGAGCAGGCCCTGGCGCACGGCGGCCGGTAGCTGCGCGTAGGTGTTGCCGCAGTTGAGGTTGACGCCGCGCCGTAGTGCGATGGCGGCGGCCTGCGTTTCATTGGGCACGGTTTTGTGGCCGGCGGAGAGGTCGTACAGGGCGCCACAGTCGCTCACGACGTGGCCTTTAAATCCCCATTCCCGGCGCAGCACCTGGTTCAGCAGGAATTCGTTGGCGCAGCACGGGTCGCCGTTGGTGGCGTTGTAGGCGCACATCACCGACTCCACGTGGCCATCCTGCACCAGGGCGCGAAAGGCAGGCAGGTAGGTTTCGCGCAAGTCCTGGGGCGTGGGCTGGGCGTTGAATTCGTGGCGCAGCTTTTCGGGGCCGCTGTGCACGGCGTAGTGCTTGGCGCAGGCCGCTACTTTCAAGTACTTGGGGTCGGTGCCCTGCAGGCCCTGCACCAGCGCCACGCCCAGGCGGCCGGTGAGGGTGGGGTCTTCGCCGTAAGTTTCCTGGCCGCGGCCCCAGCGCGGGTCACGGAAGATGTTGATGTTGGGCGTCCAGAATGTGAGGCCGCCGTACTTCACGTAGTGGTTTTTGGCCACGGCGGCGTTGTACACGGCGCGCGCCTCGTCGGAAATGGCGGTGCCCTCGCGCCGGGCCAGGTCCTCGTCGAAGGTGGCGCCCAGCCCAATGGGCTCGGGGAAGACCGTGGCCGGGGCCGAGCGGCCCACGCCGTGCAGGGCCTCGTTCCACCAGCTGAAGGCCGGAATGCCCAGGCGCGGAATGGCCGGGCTCTGGTCGAGCATCTGCTGGGCTTTCTCCTCCAGCGTGAGCTGGGCGATGAGGTCGCGGACCCGCGCCTCCAGCGGCCGGGCGGGGTCGCGGAAGGTCGGCAGCGTTTGGCCGGCTGCCGTGAGGCTGGCGGTTAGCAGCGCGGCCGCCACGAACAGGCGGCTTGGGGTAATGCTCATGTTCAGCCGGTGTTTTCGGGGTTTAGGGGTAGCAAGGGGGCTATTGCCAAGGAGCTGTTTAAGCCTCCGAAACGGTGTAGAGACGCATATTTGCGTCTCTACGTTCGCGCAAATTGCCCGATTCCGTTCAACGACGAGACGCAAATATGCGTCTCTACACCGTTCAGCCAGCCAGACTGTTAAGTCGAAAGCCTTACTTCACATTGAAGCCGCCCGAGGCCACGCTCAAATCCTGGGCCTTGAGGCCCTCGGGGTACTCCACGGTAATGAGCCGGCTTTCGTTGGGCAGCAGGGTAAAGTAGGCGTCGGAAAAATACGCCGGCAGGATGGGCTGCTGGTCTTTGCCCAGCAGGACGAAGCGCACGTTGAGGGCCGCCGTCGGGGCCGGGTTGCTCACCCGGAAGGTGAGTTTGCGGGCTGAGGCATCCCGGGCCGTGATTTTGCAGGCTGCCTGCACCGGGGGCTGCCGGGCAAAGGATTGAAAAGCGTCGTTTTCCGCCTTCCAGTATTCATTGCGGGAAATGACCGCGCCGGTCGGGCTCAGCAGCTGCACCCGCACCAGGTAGGGGCCAGCCGGGCTGGCCGGCAGCTCGGGCGTGAAGGCGGTGGTGAGCTGGTTGGCGGCCACCTGCACCCGCTGCTGCTGGGCAAACAACTCCTTGCCATCGAGGGCGAAGGCTTTCACCTGCACGGTGGCGTCTTTGATGGTCTTCAGGGAGGAATTTATCACCACCACGCAGTTGTCGTGCAGGTTCATTTGGGCGTGGATGGGCTCGCAGGCTTTCTGGGCGCCGTAGTAGGAGGCGTGGGTTTGGTAGTCGTAGGTGTAGGTCTGCCAAATCATGCTGGGCCAGGCCGGGTGCGTCATCCAGAGCAGCACGCCGCTAGTGTTGTGCCAGAGCTTGCTGTTCCAGGCCTCGAAAATGGCCCGGTGGCTGTCGTAGTTGAGAAACTGCAGCTTGGCGGCAAACTCGTCGACGCCGGCCGAGGCGCCGTAGCGGCTGTTGGCGGCCGCGATGTAGTCTTTCTGGCCCTGCTCCTCGTGGAAATCGTGGTAGTACCAAGTGTCGCTGACGGGCCAGAGGTCGGCCTTGGGGATGAACTTGCGGATGGTTTCGGCCTCGGGCACCGAGAAGGTGCCGATTTCAGTGGTGAAGCCCTGGGCGTTGTTGTTGAAGTAGTCGACCGGGCTTTTGAAGTAGTGCCAGGGGCCGCTGGGGCGCAGGTTGAGGTTGCGCGAGTTGCCCTGGTAGAAGCGCGTGCCGTCTTCCTGCATGATAAGGGAGGCCAGGGCGTCTTCGAGCGGCACGGGGGCGTAGCCTTCGTTGCGCGGGCACCAGATGGCAATGGACGGGTGGTTGCGGAAATGGCGCACAATGTCCTGGGCGTTGTCCAAGAACAGGGCGTTGTTGGTGGGCTCCAGGTTGTAGCCCTCGGTCGAAATCCAGAAGTCGTTCCAGATGAGCATGCCGTACTCGTCGGCCAGGTCGTAGAAGGCTTCCTCGGTGCTCTCGCCGGTCCAGTTCCGAATCATGTTGAAGTGGGCGTTCTGGTGCAGCTTGAAGTAGGGCTCCAGGTGCGCGCGCGACACGCGCTTCATGCCGTCGTCCATGCCCCAGTTGCCGCCCTTGCAATAGATGCGCTGCCCGTTCACCTTCAGCACCAGGTAGGGCGCGGCGGCGGGGGCCGGCACGGGAAGCAGCGCGGCGGCCTCGGTGCCGAGCCGCAGGCTGGCCACCCACACGCCGGGCTCCACCTCGCGCCGCTTGGTGTTGTCGAACAGCAATTGGGCGGGGTTTTTCACGGCCAGCGGGTTGAATTCCACGCGTTGGCCGGGCTGGGCGGGGCCGTCCACGGTCATTTCGTACGACAGCTCCCGGATGCCGAACCGCAGGGTTTGTTGGTCCGACACGCGGCCGTTTTCGGCCACCGTCAGGCGCAGCGGGTACAGGGCCGGAGCGCCGTAGCCGTTGGGCCACCACAGGTGCGGCTTCACCAGCCGCAGCTGCGGAAACTGCGCCGGCGTGAAGGCCACGGTTTTCTGCTCGCCGGCCTGCAGGCTCACTTTCTGGGAAAAGGAAATTCCTTCTATCTCGCCTTTCAGGGTGACCGTTCGGGCCTGGCGGCCGTGGTTGGCCACTTCGGTGCGAATGGTCAGGTCGGCCCGGGTGGTGTCGGGCAGGGGCAAATCGGTGATAACCTGCGGGTGCTGCAGGGTCACGTCGTCGGTGAATTTCAGGCTCACGTCCTGCCACAGGCCCATGTTGCGGTCACGGATGCCGGGCACCCAGTCCCAGCCCTCGGAGGAAATAAAGGCGGGGCCGTCGAGGGCGTGCAGGCCGCCGTTGGGGCCCTGGCCCGTGCGGGCCGATTCTTCGTGCGGAATGCCGGGGTTGGGGGGCGGCAGGATGTGCACGGCCAGCGCGTTCGGGCCGGTGCGGCTCACCAGGCTGCTGATGTCGAAGCGGCCGCGCTTGAAGGCGCCCTGCATGGTGCCGACTTTCCGGCCGTTCAGCCACACCTCCGCGGCGTAGTTGATGCCCTGAAACTGCAGCCACACGGTCTTGTTCTTCTCCCGGGCCGGCACGGCGAAAGCCGTGCGGTACCACCAGGCCTGGCGGCTCAGCGAGTCGGGAATGTGCAGGTTGTTGAGGCCCAGGTACGGGTCGGGGTACACGCCCTGGTCGACCAGGGTGCCCAGCACGGTGCCCGGCACGGTGGCGTTGTACCAGCTGGCGCTGCTGAAGCCGGGCGTGGAAATGGCGGCGCCGTCGGCCTTCACGGCGTTGGCCGGGGTCAGCTCCCAGCCGTGGCGCAGCAGGAAGCTGCCGTCCGGCGTGGGGGTCAGCGTGGGGCTCGGAGCTACTTTGGGCTTGCGGGTGGCGGTGGACAGCGGAGCCGCCGCCCGGGGCAGCAGGCTGGCTTCCTGGGGCTCTTTCAGGCCGTAATTCAACTTGTATTGGGCCTGGGCGTGGGGCCCGCTGCCCAGGCCGAAGGCCGACAGCAGCAGGACAACACGCAGACCGGAAGACTCGAAAAACTTCATTTACAGGTAGAATAAATTGCGCTACTAATTGTCATCGGCTGACCGAATACCGGCCCGTAGCAAGCGCACCCAAAACCGGTGCCTCTATCCCACCAGAGGGCACCCGACGCTTCGGGGCGCTTGCTTTAATCGGCCATAAGCAGGGTTAATTGGACGTGGTCCAGGAATTAAGGGCAGTGAGGGCGGGCGTGGTCGCCGTAGCGGCTTTCACGAAGTCGACCCGAATGGTGGTGGGCACGTTGGGCGCCAGGGCATCGAGCTTGATTTGGAGCTTGCCGTACCACTGGTTGGGCGTGTTTTCGCTGGCCATGATGCCGGCGAAGATGGGCGCCGTTTCGGGCAGGTAGTTGATGGTGCTGGTGGAGCGGTCGACTTTGGTGAACCGCGCCCCGGCCGGCGCCTTGATGACGGCGTAGTAGGTTTTGCCGTTTTTCGTCATGGTGGCCGTCTGGCCGTCGGTGCTGATGAGCAGGCCGTCGGTGGCGGGGCTGTGCATCAGCCAGTACACGGTGGAGCCGCGCACCGGCGTAAACTCGTCCTGCACGGTGACAATGCCGCTGCTGCGGTTGAGCTTGATGCCGCGCTTGTAGGCCGTCACGTCGCGGGTGTACACGTCAGCCAGGTTCAGCACGTAGAAGCCGCCGGTGTTATCGGCCTGCTGGGCGGCCACGGTGGCCACGCCGGTGGGGGTTTGCTCGGGCCGGGCGTCGGGGTTGAAAACCAGGCAGTTCTTGCCTTCGGTGCGCACCCGGTAGTAGTAGAAGCGGCCGCGTGTGCCAGCCACGGTGGTGGCGGGCGCAGTGTACGACGGGCCAGAATTAGTAAAGTAGTCGCGCGGATAAGGGTTTTCGGCCCCCAGGTTGCCCTGGGCCCAGGTTTCGCCCAACGCCTGCAGGTAGAACGAGCCGGCGTCGAGGTGGCCGTGGCTAGCGTTGTTGTCGCCGCCGTGCATGGCCACGTAGAGGGCTTGGTCGCTGGTGTTGTTTTCCTGCACGTACAGGTAGTCGATGCCGCGCACGTAGCCATTCAGCGGGAAGCTGGCGGCGCTGCCCTGGTTCACGAGCTGGCGGTCGTAGTAGAGCAGGTCGAGCCAGCCGTTCATTTTCACGGGGCGGCTGGCGTTGCGGGCCGAGGCGGCGTCGTACTGCGCCCGGGCCAGGCCGGGGTCATTGAGGTGCTTGGCAAACCAGAAGTACGAGAGGAACTTGTTGTCTTTGCCGCTGTAGATGTAGTCGTCGCCCATGGTGGCCGTGCCCACCGGGCCCGACACGTTGAACGGAAACCAGCCGGTTTTGCGGAAGCCGTTGCCATCGGTCAGGCCGTAGGTCGTGCTCAGGATGCGCTTCATGGCATCGAAGGCCAGCACCGTGTTCGACAGCCCGTAGCTCCAGTACGACATGCCCTCCTCGCTGGCCCCGTCGGGCTCCAGCGAATCCATGTATTTCTTGGTGCCGTTGGCGCAGATGGCCACCACCTGGCTCATGAACGCCGGGTCGGTTTCGTACATGGCCAGGGCCGCCGAAATCATGCCGCCGTGGCAGATGCCGTTCCAGTTGTCGTTGGTCAAATACCACTTGAAGCCGCCGGAGCTGGTTTCAATCTGGGTTTTGCCCGGCTCCAGCACGAAGGTGCGCACCGCCGTCACCAGCTGCGTGCGCTGGGCGGGCGTCAGGTAATCGTACAGTCCATCGTAGGCCATGGCCACGCCCTTGGCGGCAATGCCGGCGTCGAGGAAGTGGCGGTTGGCGCCCCAGTCCGGGAAGGCGCACATGCGGTCGAGCTGCTGCCAGCAGCGCAGGGCGTACTTGGGGTCTTTGGTGAACTGGTAGGCCAGCACCAGGTAGGGCAGCTGCTCGTTGCTGAAGGTGTGGATGTTGGTGATGCGCAGGCCGGCCCCGTCCAGCCCATAGCCCAGCAAGGGCGCGGTGAGCACGGCATCGGCCTTGGCCAGGACATCGTTGTAGGTGCCGGTGGCAAACGCGTCGCTCTGCCCGGTAGCCTTCACGCGGGCAATGTCGGCGGCCGTAAAAAACAGCCTCGGGTGCACGTCCTTCAGCCCGTTGCCCTGGAAGCACTGGTCCACCACGTCGCTCCGGATGGGCACCACCGCCGTGGAAACGAAGGGGCCGGTCGGGCCTCCTCCCCCACCCTTGCTCGGCGCGGGCGGGTTGTCGTTCGGCGACTCCTTGCACGAGAAGCACAGCGCGAACAGCAGGTATAAGAGGAAGTGCTTCTTCATGATGGATAATGCTTTAGCTGGTAGCCAGTGCTACCACCCCGGGTTTTGCGTGAGCGAGCCGTTGCTGTTGGCGATGTCGTTGTAGGGGAAGGGGTAGAGGTACATCTTGGGCCCCACGAACGTGCGCTGCTCCACCACGAAAGGCTGGTAGGTGAAGGTGGTAGCGCCGGTTTTGACGACGCGCATACCCAGCAGCGGCTGGTTTTCGGTCACGTCGGCAATTTTCCAGCGGCGCACGTCGAAGAAGCGGTGCTCCTCGAAGGCCAGCTCCACGCGGCGCTCGTTGCGCAGGCGGTCGCGGAAGGCGGCTTGGGCCAGGCCCAGCGGCAGGGCCGGCATGGTGGCGCGGGCCCGCACCAGGTTCACGGCCTCGCGGGCCGAATAGGTGGCGGCCACGCCGTTCAGGCTGGGCTTGGCGTCGGGGCCGTAGGCTTCGTTCATGGCTTCGGCGTAGTTGAGCAGCACCTCGGCGTAGCGCATCAGCACCCAGGCTTTGGGCTTGCTGTCGGCCTTGGTCACGTCGAAGTTGGTCACCACCATCTTACGCAGGTAGTAGCCCGTGGTGGTGGCGCCGGCCTTGGCCCCGATGGCGTCGGCCCCGCCCTCGTAGGACTGCGTCAGGCGGTTGGAGTTGTCGATGTTGCGGCCCATCACCGAGTTGGCCACCACCACCGTGAAGTCGAGGCGCGGGTCGCGGTTGAGGTAGGGCCGGGTGGGGTCGTAGCCGGAGCCCGCGGCCGCAATGGGCAGGCCGGTGGTTTTCATCTCAAAAGCATCCACCAGGTTTTGCGAGGGGGCCGTGACGCCCAGGCCGCCGTTGGTGATGCCCACCGGGTAGTTGGCCCGCTCAAACGTGTTGCCGTTTTTCTCGAAGGGTCGGGTGAGGATGATGCCGGAGTTGGCGCCTTTGCGGGGCGTGAGGTTGTTCACCGTGTTCTGGGCCGTGAACAGGTCCGGGAAGCTGGTATTGAGCACGCGCACCTGGGCGGTGTTGGGGTCGGAGAAGAACTGCTGGCCAGCGGCGGCGGCGGCTTCCCAGCGGCTGCGCAGGTTGCCGTCGTTCTGCAGCGGGCTGGCGGCGTAGAGCAGCGCCCGCAGCTTCAGGGCCAGGGCGGCGGGCTTTTCCACGCGGCCGAGGCGGGTGTTGTCGGTGCCGCCGTCGCCGCGCCCCACGCGGCTGCCGCTCGGCAGGCCGTAGTTGGTGTAGTGGTTGGTGAGCACGGGGTACACCTCGTCGCACTCCTTCACGATGAAGCTCACGCACTCCTGAAACGTGTTGCGGGCCACGCCCTTGGCGCTTTCCTCGGTCAGCACGGTGGTCACCAGCGGCACGCCGCCGTAGCGCTTTATCAGCTCCATGTAGTAGTAGGCCCGCAGGAAGCGCACTTCGGCCCGGAGCTTGGTGAAGTCGTCCAGGTTCTGCACGTAGATGGCCCTGTTGGCGGCGTTGATGGTGTCTTTGATAATCAACGTCTTGTAGTCCACCGTCTTTTCCAGGAACAGGTTGGCGTGCCGGATGGCCTTATAGTAGTCCCCGAACACGTCGTCGGGGTTGTCGAACGGGCCCCAGGCGCCGGTGTTGAAGCGCTGAATGGGGGTGGCGCGGGCAAAATCGGCCTCGTCGCTGGCGCCGGCCAGCAGGGCGTTCGAGCCGTAGCCGTTGAGCTGGGGCAGGTAGTTGTAGGTGCCCATCCCGAAGGCCTTCAGGTTGTCGAAGCCGGAGTTGATGAACAGCTCCTCGTCGTAGTTCTGCTGCAGGTTGGTGTCGAGGAAGTCCTTTTTGCAGCTCCCCAGCGCCACGGCCAGCAGGAGCGAAAGCACGGTCAGGTATTTTTTCATAAGGCGAAAAGTTCTGCGCGGTGAAAGGCCCGGGGCTACAGCTGCACCGAGAAGCCGAAATTGTAGCTCTTCAGCGAGGGGTGCACGAAGACGTTCATGATTTCCGGGTCCACGGTCAGCTCCTTGATGCGGTCCCAGGTGTAGAGGTTGTTGCCGCTCACGTACACCCGCACCGTCGAGAGCTTGAGGCGCGAGCTCACGCTCAGGGGCAGGGTGTAGCCCAGCTCCACGTTGCGCAGGCGGATAAAGGAGCCGTCGCGCTGCCAGAGCGTGGATGGCCGGTAGTTGTTCGGGTTGGCCTCGGTGGTGAGGCGCGGGAACTGCGCCGCGTTGCCGCGCTCGGGGGTCCAGTAGTTGTCGCGCACCCAGGGCGTGGGCTTCACGCCGCCGTTGAGGAAGGGCACCACGTTGTTGTTGTCGAGCAGCGACACGCTGCGGCTGGCCGCGCCCTGGAAGAACACGTTCAGGTCGAACCCTTTGAAATCGAAGCCCGTGCTGAAGCCGTAGTAGAAGTTCGGCACGGCGGTGTTGCCGATGGCCACCCGGTCCTTGTCGTCGATGAAGCCGTCGTTGTTCTGGTCCTTGTACTTCACGTCGCCGGGCCGCACCTCGCCGAAGAGTTGCTTGGGGCTCTGGTCAATTTCGGCCTGGTTCTGGAAAAAGCCGATGGACTCCAGAATAAAAGGCTGGTTGATGGAGCGGCCCTCGGCGCGCAGGTATTCTTCGGGCCGGTAGGGCTCCTCGATGTTGATAATCTTGTTCTTGGCGTAGGAGGCGTTGCCGCCCAGGCGGTAGCCCAGCGGGCCCACGGTGCCGCGGTACGAAAGCTCCACTTCGGCGCCCCGGTTCTGGGTTTCGCCGCGGTTCACGTTGTTGAACGTGGCCCCCACGATGGACGACACGAAACTGGAGGGATTGAGGAAGATGTCGGTGCGGCGCTCCTGAAACACGTCCACCGATACGCTCAGATTCTCGTAGAGCACGGCATCGAGGCCGACGTTGGCTTTGAGGGATTTTTCCCAGGTCACGGCGGGGTTGGCCAGGTTGCCCTGGCGGAAGGTGGCGGCCGTCACGTCGTAGTTGTTGCCCAGCAGGTAGCTGCCCGCGCCCAGGTAAAACTGGTTGTAGATGAAGCGGCCGGAGTTGCCGGCCCGGTCGTTGCCGAGCAGGCCCACCGAGCCGCGCAGCTTCAGGAAGCTCACGGCCTTGCTGCCGCTCAGGAAGCTTTCCTGGCTCAGCACCCAGCCGGCCGAGAGGCTGGGAAACACGCCGAAGCGGTGGCCCTTGGGGAAGTTCTCGGAGCCGCTCACGGAGTAGCCCAGCTCCGCGAAGTACTTCTCGCGGAAGTTGTAGCTCACCCGGCCCATGATGTTCTGCTTGGCGTAGGGAATCTCGTTGCCGGCCCCGTCGATGCGCTCCTGCAGGTACATGGCCGAGGCGTACACGGCGTGCGGCCCGAAGCTGCGGCTGTACTCGGTGCCGCCCACGAAGCTGGTCCGCGTGAGCTGGGTGCCCGTGCCCTGGGTGATGGCGAAGTTGCGGTCGGAGCTGCCCCGCACGGCGGCGTCGAACTGCAGGTCCTGGCCGGGCGCGGTGAGGTCGGGCCGGGCGGTGAGCTCCTGGTAGAGGTAGCCGCGGGTCTTGTTGTAGGTCGAGAAGTAGAAGTTGTTGAAGTTCACCTGCCCAAACACCGACAGCCCGCGCGTCAGGAAATCGAGCTTGCCAATGAGCTTCACGTTGGCATCCACCGTGCGGTCGTTGATGGAGTTGTAGCCCTTCTGGCGGATGGACGCGGCCGGGTTTTCGGCGTAGCCCTGGGCGCCGCCGTAGCTGCCGTCCGGCGTAAACAACGGGTAGGGGTTGAACAGGGCGATGTTGCGCCAGATGTCGGTTTCGGCCGCGTTCGGGAACGTCTTGTTCAGCATCGTGCCCCGCAGCTTGATTTCGGCGGTCAGAAACTTGGTGATTTCGGCGTCGAAGTTGGCGCGCAGGTTGAAGCGCTGCAGGTTGTAGTTGGAGCTGGTTTTGCGGTCCTTGTCGGTGTTGGCGTAGAGGCCGTTGTAGTCGGCATAGCCCAGGGCCACGAAGTACTTGGCGTCGGGCCGGCCGCCGCGCACCGTGAGGTTGTAGTCCTGGCTGGTGGTGCTGGGCCGGATGGTTTCGTCGTACCAGTTCACGTTGGGGTACAGGTACGGGTAAGCGCCCGACTTGAAGTTGTCGACAATCTGCGGGGTGCTGAAATAGCCCTGGCCGATGGTCTTGCCGTCGCTGAGCAGGCCCTGGTTGTAGAGGTCGGCATACTCGCCGTTCGACACAAATTCGGTTTTATAGGCCGGCGTCTGCACGCCGAAGCGCGAGCTGAACGTGATGGCGTTTTTGCCCGACGCCACGCCCCGCTTGGTGGTAATGAGCACCACGCCGTTGGCGCCGTCCAGGCCGTACACGGCCAGCGCCGCGGCATCCTTTAGCACCGTGATGCTCTCGATTTCCTCGGGCAGCAGCGTGGTGTAGTTGGTTTCGAAGCCGTCCACCAGCACCGTCACCGCGTTGTCCTGGAACGTTTGCACGCCCCGAATGGAGAGGGCCGGCGTGTCGTTGTTGCCCGGCGCGCTGCCGCGCTGCGCCACGTTCAGGCCGCTGAGCTGGCCCAGCAGGGTGTTGCCCAGGTTGGGCGTGTTGTAGCTTCGCAGCGGCCCGTTGCCGATGCTGGACAGGGCTGCGGTGGTGTTGCGGCGGCTGATGGTGGGCCCAAACGGCAAAGCCACCTGCTGCTCCAAAAAGCTGCCCGACTGCGCGGCAGCCCGCTGGCTACGCACCGAGTCCGAAGCCACGGCCCGGGTGGAGTCGGGGGTTTGGGCGGCGGCGGGCAGCGCCAGGGCGGCCAGAATGCCCGCCCAGACCGCGCCCGGCACGCGCTTGTGTACATACTGTTTCATGTCTCTCGCTTCGGTTAAGTAATTACCAGCCGGGGTTTTGCACCAGAAATCCCTTGTTCACTTCGGCTTGCGGGAAGGGGTAGAAATACATTTTGTCGTCCCACACCCGGGTTTCGAACTTCTCGATGCGGTAGGACAGCTTCTGGTCGTTGGCCAGGCGCTGGGCCGGCGTCATGGCGGGCGTGGGGTACACGTAGGAGCCTGTGCCGTTTTCGTGCAGGAAAATGCGGAAGAAGTCGCCTTTCATCACGCCGTCGTTGGCGGCAATCTTCCAGCGGCGCACGTCGAAAAAGCGGTGCTCCTCGCCGTAGAGCTCCACGGCCCGCTCCCGCTGGATGTAGGCCCGTATCCGGTCCTTGCTGCCCGCAATGCTGGCGTAGGTGGCGTTGCCGGGGGCCAGCAGCGGCAGGCCGGCCCGCGTCCGGATAGCGTTCAAGGACGTGAAAATGGCCGGGTCCGCGGGGTTCACTTCGTTCAGGGCCTCGGCGTGGTTGAGGTAGAACTCGGCCAGCCGGAAGATGGGCCAGTAGCCATCGAAGCGGCCATTGAGCGCGTTCACCAGGTTGATGAACTTCTTCTGGTGGATGCCGTTGGGCACGCCGTTGCCGAGCAGCTGGCCCGTGGTGGGCACCTGCTGGAAGGTACCGCTGGCGCTGCCCACTTTTATCAGGAATTTGGAGGTGTCGTTGCCGCCCACCGTGTTCATCAGGCCCGTGTTGGTGTACTGCGAGCCGGGCCACCAGGCCGTGGCATGAAAGCGCGGCTCCATGCGCCGCATGAGGTTCTTGAAGGCCGGAAACGAGCCGGTGGTGGGCAGGGTGATGTCGTTGCCGTTGCGGTCGCGGTAGGTTTTCTGGATGAAGTTCATCGGCAGCGCCATCACGCTGTTGCCCCAGGAGAAGTAGATGGGGCAGGCCCAGCGCACGATGTTGGCGCCGCCGGCCTGCTGGCCGTGGGTGTGGTCGAAGAACAGGATTTCCTTGTTTTTGGGGTCGAACACGGCCCCGGTGGCGTAGTTGTAGCTTTCGCTTTTGCCCAGGGTGGCGTCGTCGAGCAGGGCGTAGCCGTTCGAGGCGGCCCAGTCGAGCACGGCCTTGTTGGCCACCACGGCGTCCTGCCAGCGCTGCGGGTCGAAGCTTTGCATGCAGATGAGGCTGTCGGCGCCGAAGGACAGGTAGGGCGTGGCCGTGTTGTAGAGCGGGCTGGCCGCGTAGAGCAGCGTACGGGCCTTCAGGGCCATGGCGGCGCCCTTGGTGAGGCGGCCCAGGTCGGAGCTGGGGTAGCTGTTGGGCAGGTCGGCGATGGCCTCGTCGCAGCTGCGCACAATGAAGGCGATGGTGCGTTTCAGGCTCTGGCGGTTGGCCGAGGGCGTCACTTCGGCCTTGTTGATGCCGCCCACGTTCTTGATGACCACCTTGGGCACTTCCGAAATGATGGGAATGCCCCCGAAACGGCTCATCATGTCGAAGTGCATCAGGGCGCGCAGCACCTTGGCTTCGGCAATGGTCTGGGCCTTGAGCTGCGGCGTCCAGTTGTACTGGCCGGTGCTGATGAAGGGCACCTTGTCCACGTTTTCCAGAAACACGCAGGCGTTGCGCATGCCCTGGGTCACGCGCTGGATGCTGTACTCGTTCTGGTTGCTGGGGCCCCAGGTGCCGTCGTTGAAGCTGTTGGCCACGCCGCCGGTGCCCACCTGGTCGCCTTCGTCGGAGGCGGCCAGCAGCAGGCCGTCGTTGGTGCCGGCGTCGGAGCGGCCGTTGCTGCCGTCGCCGGTGATGAACCCGTTTATCTGGCAGGTGGCGTACACGTTGTACAGGGACTGCATGGCGTTGTCTGGGGTGCTGAACACCTGGTCGGCGGTAATCACCGCGTCGTCGGGCTGCTCCAGAATGTCCTTGCAGGCTGGGCTCACGAAGAGGCAGCTCGTAGCCAGGGCGGCTTTCAGATAGGAAAAGCGTTTCATGGGTGGGATGTTAGCGGTTGGCGGGAAGCGGCGGGCGGCTTAGAAGCGCAGGTTGGCGCCCACGTTGAACACCCGCACCATGGGGTACACCGACCCGTTGGAGTTGGCTATCTCGGGGTCGAAATATTTCATCTTCGTCCAGGTGTAGAGGTTTTGCCCGTTCACGTAGAGGCGGGCGCCCTTCAGGCCAATCAGGCGGACGAGGTTGGGGTTGAAGTTGTAGCCCAGCTCCAGGTTTTTGAGGCGCACGTAGGAGGCATCCTGCAGCCAGAACGACGACATGCGGTAGTTGTGCTTGTTGGCCTCGGGGCTGGCCGTCAGGCGGGGCAGCGAGATGGGCTGGCCGCTTTCGTAGCGCTGCTGCGACCAGCTTTCCTTGGCGTTTTCAAAGGCCGTTTTGGTGCCGGCCACGAACGGCCAGACGCTCTCACCAGTCAGGTACGTCGACACGTTGGCCGTGCCCTGAAACAGCACCGACAGCTCAAACCCCTTGAAATTCACCCCGAACGAGGTGCCGTAAATGATTTCCGGCACGTTGGGGTTGCCGATGTTCACCTGGTCGTTGTTGTTGATGATGCCGTCGCCGTTCACGTCCACGTAGCGGATGTCGCCGGGCTTCAGGTTGGGCTGCCACTCCGAGCGCAGCACGCTGGGCGAGGGAATTTCCTCCACCGTGTTGTAGATGCCATCGGCCAGCAGGCCCTTCAGCTGGCCAATGCGGCTGCCGGTGTAGGCCAGGCCCGGGTAGGGCTGCGGCGTTTCGTCCTGGTACACAATCTTGTTGCGGGCAAAGGAGTAGTTGGCGTTCACCCAGTAGCCCAGGCCACTGGTGCCCACTTTGTCCTGGTAGTTCAGGTCCAGCTCGAAGCCGTGATTTTCGGCCTTGCCGATGTTGTAGGGCGCCACCAGGTTAGGGTCACCGAAAGTCACGGGCAGGTTCAGGAAGTACAGAATGTCGTTCCGCACCTCTTTAAAGACGTCGCCCGACACGGAGAGCTTGTCCTTGAAGAACTTCAGGTCGGCCCCGATATTCCACTTCACGGCCCGCTCCCAGGTCACGTCGGGGTTGCCGAGCAGGCTCTCGGTGTAGCCGTTCTGGATGGTGTGGTTGAGGCCGGTGTGAAAGACGTTGTTGTTGAAGCTATTGGCCGTCACCAACCGGTACGAATCCGGCGTGAAGAGGAAGCGCCGGCCGCCGATTTTGTCGTTGCCCACGGCCCCGTACGAGCCCCGCACCTTGAAGAAAGTGAAGTAGTCGTTCTTGGGAAAGAAGGACTCCTGCGACACCAAATAGCCCAGCGAGCCCGAGGGAAAGAAGCCGAACTGCTTGCCCTTGGCGAAGTTCTCGGAGCCGTTGTAGCCAATGTTCAGCTCGGCGAAATACTTCTGCTGGTAGTCATAAGTGGCGCGGCCCACGAAGCCCAGCAGGTTGTAGGGCAGCTCGTTGCCGCCGCGGTAGGCACGCTCGGCGTTGGTCAGGGCCAGGGCGGTCAGGCCGTGGTTGCCGAAGGAATGCTTGTACTCCACGGCGCCCTCGGCGTACACCTTGCGGTACTTGGTGTAGTTGTCGGCCCCGAACACCACCGGCCCCTCAAACTGGTTTATAATGGGCACCGGAATGGGCGAGGTGGGGTTGGCCGGGTCGCGCTCCAGGTCCCAGAGCGGCACCAGCTTGCTGCGCCGCGAGTCCTGCAGGTAGTAGTTGTCGTAGGCCACCTGCCCCCGAATGGCCAGGCCGGGCGTAATCTGGTCCAGGTTGTAGCGGGCGCCCACGTTGGTGTTCAGGTTGCTGCTCAGCACGGAGTTGAACCCGTTGTTCAGCATCTGGTAGAGCGGCGTGTTCGACACCTGCAAGCCCGTGAGGCCCGACACGTTGCGCACCACCTTGCCGTCGTAGATGATGGGCGACATCATGGGGTTGGCCGACAGGATGGTCCCGAAAATGTCGCTGGTGGCGCTGCCCGAATAGTTGCCCTTGGTGATGTCGAAGCCGGACTTGAAGAACAGCGTCAGCTTCTTCGTCACGTTGAAGTCGAAGTTCGCCCGGATGTTGTAGCGCTTGTAGTTGGGGTTGGCGCTGAAATCATCGAAGAAGTCGCCAATTTTGTAGGCTCCGTCCTGGTTCAGGTGGCCCAGCGACACGAAATACTTGGCGTCCTTGTTGCCCCCGCTGATGTTGACGTTGTACTGCTGCTGCGGCGCGTACTTGCGCAGCATGTAATCGAACCAGTTCACATTGGGGTGGAAGTACGGGTCGTCGCCCGTGCGGAAGTGCTCGATGTCGCTGTCGCTGAACAGCCGGGCGTTGGGGTTCAGCGGGTCGTCGTTGCGGGCCGCCTCGTTGCGCAGCGTGGCGTAGTCCACGGCGTTCAGCAGCTGGGGCAGCCGAATGGGGTTCTGCACCGCGAAGTTGGTGGAGAGCGACACCTCCGGCTTGCCAATGGCGCCGGTTTTGGTGGTGATGATGATGACCCCGTTGGCCCCCCGAATGCCGAACACGGCCGTGGCCGAGGCATCCTTCAGCACCGAGAAGTTCTCGATGGTGTAGGGGTCGATGGAGGCCAGGCTGCGCTCCACGCCGTCCACCAGCACCAGCGGCTGCCGGTTGGCGCCCGGCGCGAAGGTGGCGATGCCCCGCACGTAGATGTCGGCCACGTCGCGGCCGGGCTCGCCGCCGCGCTGGGTGGTCACCACGCCGGGCGTACGGCCGGCCAGGGCGTTGGCCACGCTCGACACGGGCGCCTTGAGGATGTCCTGGGATTTAACGCTCGAAATGGCGCCGGTCACGCTCAGCTTGTCCTGGGTGCCGTAGCCCACCACCACCACTTCTTCCAGCGCCTGCTGGTCTTCGGCCAGGGTGATGGCCAGCGTCGTCCGGCCATTGACGGGCACCTCCTGCTTCACGAAGCCGATGTAGCTGAGCACCAGCACGGCATCGGCTTCGGGCACGTTGATGGAGAAGTTGCCGTTCACGTCGGTGCTTTCGCCCCGGTTGGTGCCCTTCACCTGCACGGTCACCCCAATCAGGGGCTCGCCCTTGGCGGTGGTCACGCGGCCGGTGATGGGGCCTTTGGCTTGCGCCGGCGCCTGAAAGGCCAGCGGTGCGGCGGCCAGACACGCGCCGCCGCCGGCCAGCGGCGGAGCCGCCAGCGTCAGCAACAGAAGCAGCGGAGCCTGCAGCGGTTTCGCAGACCGCTCCCGGTGAGCATTGGTAATCAACGTAAAAAAGTCCATGCGCTACTGGTTGAGTTGTGTCGGGAAGCGGGTGGGAGCATCAGCCCGGGGCGGCGCCGGGGGGCTTATTGCACCCGGGTGCCGGTGGCTGGCCGCGGGTTGTTCGGGCCGCGGGCTCGCCCCCTGCGCTCCTGCTGGCGGTACAGTCTGTCGAAGGGCCGGCAACCCTAAAGGCGGGCCACTATTTTTTTTGCGCTGGGGCAGTTTAAAACGACACCAGCCCGTCAGGCTGATTGATATTGACGACTTTCCAGAGCAATTCTCAATTTGTCGTACGGGGTAGAGACGCAATATTTTGCGTCTCGGCGTCCGCACCGCGTGGGTGCTATTCAACGCCAGTCGTTCAACGATGAGACGCAAAATATTGCGTCTCTACCCCGTTCTAATAGCCATCCACCAACCTAAAACCCGCTCTAAACAGCTTACTGGAACTCACGCGGCAGCATTCCACGCCCCGACCGCCACGCGGCCGGCTTTGCCTCTACCCTACTGCTTTATTTACCTCCAATACCTCCGTTGCCGAAGCCTAAAAAATAGCCAGCATGGCCAGGCACACCCCCACCAGCAGCGCTGACCAGAAGTAGAAGCTGTGGTGCCAGCGCACCGTTTTCAGAGCGGCCAGGTCCTGGCGCAGGATTTCGCCGGAGTAGGTGTAGGCGTCGGTTTTCAGCGGCGGCGGCGGGGCCGTGAGGTGGCTCACCACCACCATAATGCTGGCCGCGGCCAGAAATACGAACGGCGTGACCAGCAGGAAGTGCAGGTTGCCGAACACGGTGGTTTTGTAGAAAATCAGCAGCCCGGCAATCAACAAGCCGCCCATGAGGCCGGCAAAAACGCCCGTGCCGTTGGCTCTTTTGTAGAACAGGCCCAGGAAAAAAGCGGCCACCACCGGCGGGGCGATGTAGGAATGCATCTCCTGATAATACTTCACCAGCGAGCCGAACTTGCCGATGTTGGGGGCCCAAAGCGAGGCAATGAGCACAATGACGACGGCCGTAATTTTGCCCACCCGCACCAGCTCCCGGCTGCTCGCTGCCGGCTTGTAGGCGGCGTAAAAATCCAGGGTGAAGAGCGTGGAGGCCGAGTTGAGGATGGCGCTCAGCGTGGAGGTGATGGCTACCAGCAGCGCCGCGATGATGACGCCCAGCAGGCCCACCGGCATCCATTCCAGCAGCATGGTGGGGTACACCATGTCGGGTTTGGGCAGGTCCGGGAAGGCAACCTTGGCCAGCATGGCCGGAAACACGATGATGAAGAACGTGGCCACCGTGAGGAAGCCCGTGAGCAGCACGCCCTTGCGGCCCTGGTCGATGGAATCGGCGCTGAGCACGCGCTGCACCAGGGTTTGGTTGCTGCACCAGAAGTAGAACCCCAGGATGGGGATGCCCACAATCAGCCCCAGCCACGGCACCGAAGCATCGTCGAGGGGACGGATGAGATGGAGCATCTCGGTGCCCGCAAACCGGGCCTGCAAAGTGGCCCAGCTGCCCACCCTCGACATGGCCAGCCAGGTGAGAATGACCGAGCCGATGACCAGCACCACCGCCTGCACCAGCTCGGCGCTGATGGCCGACGACAGCCCGCCCGGAATGGTATAGGAGGCCGCCGCGAAAGCCAGCGCAAAGATGAGTACCGGCACGCTGGCCTCGGGCAGAATGCGCTGCATAACGAGGGCGCCCGCGTAGAGCGTGGAGGCGGCATCGAGGAAGATAGCGCCCAGGATGGTGAGGGCCGAAAAGTAGTACTTGGCGCGCCGGTCGAAGCGCCGTTCCAGGAATTCGGGCATGGTGAACACCCCCGACCGCAGGTAGAACGGCAGGAAAAACCAGGCGAAAAACACCAGCACCAGCACCGAAATCAGGTTGTAGTTGTACACCGCAATGCCCGTGCTGTAGGTGTCGCCCGACTGCCCGATGAGCGTGGAGCTGGAGATGCTGGCCGCGAACAGCGACAGGCCCACCGCGTACCATTTCTTGTTGCGGCCCGCCAGAAAGTAGTCCTTCGAGTTGCTGCTCTTCGAGTTCCGCAGCCCCCACCAGATGATGAAGAGGAAGTAGGCGGCAATGATGGCCACATCCCAGGGCTTCAGGTTAAAAGGTGTTTCGGGCATCAGCAGGCAAAAATTCCGTGTGGGCGGTGAAAATACGGGCGGCACCGCGCTCAGCCGCTACGCCTGCCTATCTTAGGCGTGCTTTGCCAGCGGCCGGCGCCCGGCGGCTGGCCCCCCGCACGCCTCAGCCGCGCCCCGATGAAGAACAAGAAAGTGGACGTGTTTCTGGAGAAAATCCCCATCTCCGAAGACTCGATTTTTGTGTTGACCCACGACGACAACGCCAAGTTCGACTACCCGCTGCACTACCACGAGGAGCTGGAAATCAACCTGGTGATGAACTGCCGCGGCAAGCGCGTGGTGGGCGACAACGTGGAAATCTACGACCTCTGCGACCTGGTGATGATAGGCCCGAACACGCCCCACTGCTGGTACCGCGACGACAAGCTGATTGCGCCCGAGGAGCACGCCAAGGTGATTACCCTGCAGTTCAAAGAAAGCGTGTTCTCCGACGTGGCCCTGAATTCGCTGGTCATGAAACCCATCAAAACCCTGCTGCTGGGCTCCAAGCGCGGGTACCAGTTCTACGGCGGCACGGAGCAGAAAGTCATCAAACTACTCCTGCGCCTCATCGAGCTGAAAGGCTTTGAGGCCTACCTGCTGTTCCTGGAAATCATCCACACCCTGGCCGAGTCCAAGGAGGTGCGCAAGCTGGCCATGCCGGGCTACATCGCCGAGCCCGACGAATCGAAAAGCACGCGCATCAACAAGGTCTACAAATTCATTTCCGAGAACTACCAGGAAACCGTTTCGCTGGCCGAAGCAGCCTCGCTGATTGGCATGTCGGAGTCGGCGTTTTCGCGCTTTTTCAAGAAGTTCACCAACCTGAGCTTCACCGATTACGTGAACTACCTGCGCATCGGCTACGCCTCGAAGCTGCTCATTCAGTCCAACCACACCGTGTCGCAGATTTGCTACATGAGCGGCTTCCGCAACGTGGCCAATTTCAACCGGCAGTTCAAGAAAAAGTATAACTACTCCCCCTCCTACTACCGCCTCCACTACAAGGAAAAGCGCAAAGACGAGCAGTTCACCGGCTACGACCGGCTGGTGCGGTATTAGGGTTTGTAGCACGTGTAGAGACGCAATATTTTGCGTCTCCTCGTTGAACGTTACCGGTCGAACGACAACGCATAGCCACCACCCAGAACTCCTCGTTGAACGTCATCGGTCGAACGACCCGAACGGCGCGGCCGACGAGACGCAAAATATTGCGTCTCTACCTCCAGCCGTCGAACCCAAGCCGCATCCAAAGCTAGCTACCAGCTTGCCATCGGCTGAAAGCCCGTGGGCTTTTTTGGTTTGGCGGTGGCGCCTGGGGTGATGGGGTAAAATTCCACCCGGATGTTGGCCGCATCCACGCCTTTCAGCTCGATGGCCAGCTTCCGGAAGCCGGCATTGGGGGAGTTTTTGGTGAGCGGAAATGCCTCGCCGGGCAGGTAAGTGGCCGCCAGCACTTGAAACGACGCCGGGCCGGGCGACACGATGCGGGCGCCCATCTTCTTATCGCCCAGCCGGAGGATGGCCCCGCGCCCGTTTTCCGTCACCTCAATGGCGGCCTTGGTGTGCATGCTCCACCAGATGTCAGCGCCCTGCCGGGCCTTCAGCTCGTCCTGCACCGTGATGGTGCGGCGGGTGCGGTCCAGCAGAATGCCCCGGTGGTAGGACGTCACGTCCCGCTTATAGGGGCTCGACAAATCCACGACAAAAAAGCTTTTCTGCTCCGACGAGCCGGAATCCAGTAGCGTGGCCGCGCCCATGGGGTCCTGGTCGGGGCGGGTGCCGGGGTTGAACGCCAGGCAGTTTTTGCCCTCGGCCCGCAGGCGGTAGAAGTGCCAGCGGCCGGCTTCGGCCTGGGCGGCGGGCGCGTCGGTGTAGGCCGGCTGGGTGGTCTTGGAAAAGTAGCCGGGATAGGTGTAGTTGTCGCTGCCCAGGGCGCCGTAGGCCCAGGTTTCACCCAGCGCCTGAATGTCGAAGGTGCCGGCGTCGAGGTGGCCGTGGTTGGCGTTATTGTTGCCGCCGTGCAGGGCAATGTACAGGGCGTCCTTGGTCCAGTTTTCCCGCAGCGACATCACTTCAATCTTGCGAATGTGGTTGTCGAGGCTCACCTTCTTGCCGGTGGTGGCCGCCTTCACCAGCGCAGGGTCGTAGTACAGGATGTCGTGCCACACGGGGGCCTTGTTTTCCAGGGCCAGTTCGTATTGGGCCTTGGCCAGGGGCGCGTCGTGGTAGTGCCGGGCAAACCAGAAAAACGTGGCGCCGCGGCTGTTTTTCAGCGGGTCGTCGCCGATGCTCAGCCCCACCGCCGGCCCCGACATGTAGATGGGAAACCAGCCGGCCTTGCGCAGGCCGGGCCGGTCGGCCAGGCCGAAGCTGGTGCCCAGGGCCCGCTCCATGGCTTCCAGGGCCACGGTGGTGTACATCAGGCCGTAGCTCCAGTACATCAGGCCTTCCTCGCTTTGCCCATCGGGCTCGAACTCTCGCAGGTACAGCGGCAGCGCGTTGGCGGCCAGCGACACCACTTGGCTCATGTTGGCCGGGTCGGCTTCGAACATGGCCAGGGCCGCCATCAGCAGGCCGCCGTGGCAGATGCCGTTCCAGTTGTGGTTGGCCTTGTGCCACCAGGCGTTGCGCTCCATCTGCTGCTGGCCGGGCTGGAGCGCGTGCCGGAGCACGCCCGCGCGCAACTCGGCCCGCTGCGCCTCCATCAGGTAGTCGTGCAGGCCGTCGTAGGCCAGGGCGAAGCTGAAAGCCCCGATGCCGGTGTCGAGAAAGTGCCGGTCGGCACCCCAGTCGGGGTAGTGCGCCTGCTTTTCCAGCTGGGCCCAGCAGCGGTCGGCGTACTTTTTCTCGCCCGTGAGCTGGTACATGAGCACCAGCTTGGGCAGCTGCCCGGCAAAGCGGTGAATGGCCGGAATGCGGAGCTTGGCATCATCGAGGGCATAGTCCAGCAAGGGCTCCTTCAGGGTCGCATCGGCCTCCTGCTGCATTTGCTCGAAGGCCATGAGCACAAACGGGTCGCGTTGTTGGCGCAGGGTTTTGATGCGCTGGATATCGGCCGCGGCAAAGAACAGCCGGGGATGCACGCCGGCTTGCCTGGCCTGGTCGAAGCGCAGCCTGACCTGGGCAGGCGTGATGGAGTCGGCCGCAGGTGCGGGCACTGTCGGCTTTGCCCCGGCAGCGGTGGCCGCCGTGGGCGAGGCCAGCAGCGCGGCCGCCGCGGCAATGGTGAACAGAGCGTGTTTTATCATTTCAGTGGGAAGCGGGGCGGCCGGGCGAGCGGGGCCGTTGGCGCCAGGTTCGCCGGTTAGGCTCAGCTTGGGTTAATCAGTTTCCAGTTGCCCGAGTAGTAGGCCTTGTCCAGGGTTTTGAGCAGGGCTTTGTCGTTTTTCAACCGGGCCAGGTGGCGCAGGTCCTGGTAGAGGTAAAAGTTCAGCCAGAAGCCGTACTCGTACTGCTGGTGCAGGCTGTGCGGCTGCTGGTAGAAGGCGTAGTGGCTGGTGCTCAGGCCGTGCTTGCGGGCAATGGCCACGGCCTCGTTGGCCCGCGCCCACATGCCTTCCGCCACGCCCTTAAACAGGCCTTGGAAGTCGGCATACTCGTTTTTACTGGTTTTGATTACCTCGCGGCGGTCGTCCAGGCCCAGCTGTTTCAGGGAGACTTTTTCCTCAAACTTGGTATCGCCGTCGAGGTCGTACTCGATAACGTCAAGAAAGCCGTTGTTATCGGAATCTGTGTACTTGATGGTGGCAAAACCCTCCGGGTCGCGCTGGCTGCGCTCGGGCCGGTAGCGGTTATACAGCCCCCCAAAGCCCTGGTAGGAAAAGGCCATCTGGTCGGTGCGCCAGGCACCCCACTCGGCGCCGTACAGGTGCAGGCGGCCATCAAACGCGCCCACGTACAGCTGGCCCTGACCCGAAAAGTCCGCGTCCCACTCGCCCCGGTCGCCGGCCGCGTCGGCCTGCGGGTTGTTATCGAGGCCGCCGTTGTTTTTGCCTACTTTGAACAGGTCCTTGGGCTCGTAGAACTCCACCCGCTCCCAGCGGTTGCAGTCGTCGTCCTCGTCAAACACGAAGGTGCACTGGTTCCACTGGCCGCGGCCGAAAATCAGGCCCCAGGCCGCGTCCTGGTCCGGGTAAATCAGCTCGCCGCCCTGGCGCCAGCGGGCGTCGTAGAAGAATTTATCGGCGGCCGGCAGGCCCTTGAGGCTCTTGAAGGGGTGCTTCTGGTCGCTGTAGTCGAAGCCGGGGCCGCGTAAATTCAGGCTCAGGTCGAAGTCGAACTCGTTGCCGGGGGCATTGTCGTTGTCCAGGTCGAAGGTCATCGACACGTGGTCGATTTTCTGCCCGAACTTGATGGCCACTTCCTCCTTCTGCCCCTGAAACAGCGGGTCGTCGCCGGTGGCTTTTTTGAAGATGGGCGTATCGACCAGCCGGATGGCCATTTCGCTGAGGCCGTCGCCGTCCTTGTCGTAGAAGATGAACGGGTTTTCCCAGTTGTAGCGCAGGTCGGCGATGCGGTAGCTGGAGCCGTGCATCTTCAGAAACAAGGAGTTGCCGTGGTAGTCGGTGAAGAAGTTGCTGATGCCGTGCTTATCCCAGGCCTGCACATTTAGCAGGTTCCAGTCGATGAAATTGAGGATGTGGTCGTGGTCGAAGTCCATGACATACATGAAATCGGCGCCCCAGTCGAAGTAGTTTTCCTTCGAGGGCTTGTCGTTTTTCACCACCAATTGCACGTCGGCCTGGCCGTCGCCGTCCTCGTCGTTCCAGTCGATGCTGATGTCTTCCGGCCCGGCAAACACGCCGTTGCGGTTCAGGTCCAGCAGCAGGCAGTCGCTGTCGGTGTCGCCCTCCAGGTCGCCCTTTTTCATGTCGTCGTCGTCGTCAATCCAGAGGAAGGGGACGGATTCGTTCATCACGCCTTTCAGCACGTCGGGGTCGCCGTCGTGGTCGAGGTCGAGGTATTCCAGGGCGCTGAGCTTGGGCGTGAGCGGCGCCCGCCAGGGAATCAGCTTGGTGTTCTGGTTCCAGTAGCGCAGCGGCTTGGTGGGCTGGGCGTGCGCGCCCAGGGCAAGCAGCAGGCCGCAGAGCGTGAGGCGTTTGACCATTACGGGTAACGAGGATTAGGGAAATTGACGGCTAAGGCTAGCGGCCGTAATCGTCCTGCACGCGCACAATGTCGCTTTCATCCGACGGATTTTCGGCGTCAGTATGCTGCCAGATTTCGGCCAGCACGCCCCAGCTCTGCAGACCCACGAGGCGGTGCCGCTCGCCCTGCCGCAGCACGATGCGCTCGCCGGCCGCGTAGCTTTTCACCGCGCCCTGCTCGTCGGTGTCGCTGGTGGCCACGCCCACGGGGCCGTGCACCACCTGCCAGATTTCGGCCCGGCGGTGGTGGTACTGCCACGAGAGCCGCTGCCCGGGGGCCACTATCAGAATTTTGGGACTGAGCTTGCCGGCAATGCGCAGCGAATCAGCCGACAAACCCTCAAAATAGGCATCGGCAAACGCCTGGGCCTGGGCTTCGTCAATCACAAAGAAGCCGCCCCAGGGCCGGGCATCGTCCTGCGCGGCAATGGCAAAGCCCTGGTCCTGGAGGTGGGCGGCCGTCCGCTGAAATAGTGCTTGCTTAATCGGGTTATCCATTCAGGAATTGAAAATTAAAGACAAGAAAATACGGACCTACGCCACGAGGTAGGCCGCGCCAAACACGCCGGCGCTGTCGCCCAGCTGGGGCTTCACGACGGGCGTTTCAAACACGTGGTCGAACACGTAGAGCGCTACCTGGCTCACGCCCTCGGTGTAGAGGCGGTCGATGTTGCCCACGCCCCCGCCGATGACGATGACGTCGGGGTCGACGATGTTGACCACCGTGCCCAGCGCCCGGCCGAAGTAGCTGACCAGGCGTTGCACGGTGGCTTCGGCGGCTGGGTCGCGGCCGGCGGCGGCGCGCTCGGTGATTTCCTTCAGGGAGCGGGGATGGCCGGTGAGCGTGGCGTAATGGCGCTGTAGCGCCGGGCCGGCCAGGATGCTTTCGTTGCAGCCGGTTTTGCCGCAGTGGCAGCGCGCGCCGTCGGCTTCGTTGAGGAAATTGTGGCCCCACTCGCCGGCCAGGCCGTGGAAGCCTTCCAGCGCGTGGCCGTTCACCACCAGCCCGCCGCCCACGCCGGTGCCCAGAATGATGCCGAACACCACTTTGGCGTGGGGAAACTGCTGCCTGACCACGCCCAGCCGGGTTTCGGCCAGCGCGAAGCAGTTGGCATCGTTGGCCATTTCGACCCGAATGCCGAGCCGCTTTTCCAAATCCGCCTTCATCGGCTGGCCGTTGAGGCAGAGTGCGTTGCTGTTTTTCATTAGGCCGGTGCGGGGCACCAGGGTGCCGGGCGTGGCCAGCCCCAGGCTGCTGGCCTTGCTGCCCACGGACTGCTCCATGTGCTCCACCAGCTGCTGAATCTGGCCCAGCACGTGCTCGTAGCCCTTGTCCGCGCCGGTGGGCAGCCGGTCGCGGAACAGGACTTCCGGTTCCTGCGCCGATTTGAGGACGATGCCCTCGATTTTAGTACCTCCCAGGTCCAGGCCCCAGAGGGTGGCGTTGCGTTGAAAACCGTTCATGCAGGTAATAGATGCGCGTTTGCGCGGGTAGTAGAAATCAGGCGGTTTTGTGCGCCACTTTGTAGAGCCGCGCGCCAAACAGGGCGATGAAAGCGTAGCAGATGATGGGCAGGTAATAAGCCGCCGCGATGTCGTGGTTGGCGATTTTGCCCATCAAGTAGGGGAACACGGCCCCGCCCGCCACGGCCATCACCAGTATGGACGAGGCCTGCGGCGTGTGCGGCCCCAGGTCCTTGATGCCCAGCGAGAAAATGGTGGGGAACATGATGCTGAAGAAGAAATTAATCAGCAGCAGCGCGATGAACGAGGGCCAGCCCCAGCTTTGGGCCACGATGACGCACATCAGCACGTTGGCCAGCGCGAAGGCCGCCAGCAGCTTGTTCGGCGCGATGTAGCGCATCAGGAACGTGCCCACGAAGCGCCCGCTCATCATCAGCACCATGAAGAGCGAGAAGTAGCCGGCCGCCGTGGCGTCGCTGAAGTGCATTTTCTCCACCCCGTAGTTGATGAAAAAGGCCCAGGTGCCGCCCTGCGCCGCCACGTTGAGAAACTGCGCCAGCCAGGCCCAGCGGAAGTGCGCGTGCTGCAGCAGCTTCCGGGGGGCGGCCACCGTTTCGGGCGTGCCGGCGTAGAAGCCGGCCTCGGTTTCGGCGTGTGCCTCGGCGGCGTGGGCGTCCTGCAGGGCCGGCACCTTCAGGAAGGCGAAGGCCACGGCAATGGCCAGAATGACGCTGCCAATCACCACGTACAGGGTTTTGACCGAGGTTAAATCGCCGGTAGCGGAGGTGCCGTTCAGGATGAAGTAGCTGCCGAGGAGCGGCCCAATTACGGCCCCAAGGCCGTTGAAGGACTGCGCGAAATTCAGCCGCTGGTCGCTGGTGCGCTGGTCGCCCAGCGCGGCCATGAAGGGGTGGGCCACCGCTTCGAGCGTGGCCAGCCCGCAGGCCAGCACAAACAGTGCGCCGCGGAACAAACCGAACGAGCCCGCATTGGCCGCCGGCACGAACAGGAACGCACCCAGCGAATACAGCCCCAGGCCCAGCAGCACGCCGTTTTTGTAGCCAAACCGCTTCATGAACAGCCCGGCCGGGATGCCCATCACGGCGTAGGCGCCGAAAATGGAAAACTGCACCAGCCCCGAATCGGCCTTTGACACCTGCAATACGTTCTGGAAGTGCTTGTTGAGCACGTCGCCCATGGTGATGGCAATGCCCCAGAGCATGAACAGCGAGGTGACGAAAACGAGCGTCGGGACGTATTTCCGCTCAATGAACGAGGGCGCCGCCGCGACGGACGGCAAGGCGGGGGAAGGGGTAACGGCGGTTTGCATAAGTGGGGAAGGTTTCAGCGGGAATAAGCCGTTTGGCAATTCGGCAATGGCTTGCTTAGCTCGTCATGCAGAGCGTAGCGAAGCATCTCGCGTGGGGCAACTAACTCTTTTGATTGAGTTACTACCCCACGCGAGATGCTTCGCTACGCTCTGCATGACGTTTTAGTAGGCATCGGTGTAGAGGTAGTACAGGCCGATTTTGGCGTTGTGGGCGCCCACGTAGGACGCGTAGCAGCCACCTTTCCACTGGATTTGCTGGTTGGCCGAGGGGAAAATGGTGGGATAGGTGACGCCGGAATAATTAGCCGCCGTCATGTTCACGCCGTCGAGGTTGGCCTGCACGAAGCCGGTGCTGCCCTTGCTGAAGTTGATTTTCAGGGCCAGCTCGATGGTTTGGCCGGCCATGACGCCGGTTTTCAGGTTCTTGATGATGGGGTAGCCGGGCTTGGGCACGGGGTGGTTGTTGGCGTCCCACTCGTAGTCGTACACCAGGTAATCGACCCGGTCTTTCAGCATGCGGGCCACCACCAGGGGCTTGTACTGCGTCACGCCGGCGGGGTCCTGGAAGCTCCAGGCCATGGATTGCAGAATCCAGCCGCCCAGGTTCTCGTAGCCGTCGGCGGTGGTTTCCATCTTGAATTTTCCCTTGATGGTCACCGTGTTGTCCACGCCGTTGTAGCGGGTGAGGAAGCGCGACACCTCGGCCCGGCCTTTCTGGGTGGCCGTGGAGTGAATGATGGCCCAGTTGATGCCCGCCGCCGACTGCCACCACCAGCTGCCGCCCTCCAGGTCCTTGGTCCAGCCGGCGTCGAAATCGTCGGTCATGAAATCGGTGGTGTTCTGCGTGAGCGGGCCCTGGGGCGCGGCGGTGCGGGGGGCAGGCTCCGCGCTGCGCTCGCAGGAGGAAAAGGTGGTCAGGGCGGCCAACGCCAAGGGCGTCAGTTTTTTCAGCACGTTCATGGGGAAAAAAGGGTTAGGTGAAAAAAGAAGCCTGGAGAAGCCGGCCGGGCCGGAAAATCAGCCGCCTGCGGGCGGGGTGGTGCGGGAGCATTTTCAGAAAATGCCCGTGCACAACAGGCTGCTTCTGACTAGGCCGTGGGGACTCATTTTTCACCAAATCGCGCCGGGGCTAGGGCTGCTGGCCGCCGGCTTGGGCGGTGGCGTCCTGGGGCCGGGGCAGCTTGCCGCCGGCGTGGTGCAGCAGCTCGTCGAAGTAGTTCATCACGTAGCTTTTGGTGCCGTCGGGCCTTATCAGCCAGAAGCCGTTCAGGTCGCGGTTGGTGGTGGTGGCGGCGGGCTGAGCCAACTGCACGCCGGGCGCGGTTTCGTTGCAGAAAAGCTCCCACTGCACCATGAACGGCAGGCCCTGGGCCAGCACCACGCCCACGTAGGCGTCCCACCGCGCCCGGAATTCCTGCGGCTGGTTCTTGGTGGCCATCTCCGGGATGCCGATTTCCCCCAGAAACACGGCGTCCTTTTTTTCCACGGCGCCGGTCAGCTTCAGGTGCTGCCGGATGAAGTCGATGCCCTTGTAGAGGTCCACGCCCGATTTATCGAAATCGGTACCGTCGTAGGCCGACCAGGACACCATGTCGGTTTCCACGAACGGCAGCACCTGCGTGGTCACGGCCGGCACGCCGTACATGGCATCGAGCACCTTGTTGACTTCAATGGCGTGGTACACGCGGCATTTGGTGCCGGGCACCGCGGCGCGGGCGCGGCTCACGCCGGCCTGCCGGGCCCGGAAAAGCGCCCGCATGCGTTCGAGGCGGGCGGGCACGTCGGCGGGCGGGGCCACGCGGCCCCAGTGCGCCTCCCAGGTGGTGCCGCCCCGCAAAATCCAGTCGCCCTCCCAATTGTGCAGCACAAACCGCACGTCGCGTTCGCGGTACTGCTCCAGCAGGTGCCGGGCGAGGTCGTAGTATTCGGCTTCCTCGCGCTTAAGGCCTTCGGGGTCGGT
Source organism: Hymenobacter armeniacus (assembly GCF_014699055.1). Classification (GTDB taxonomy): domain Bacteria; phylum Bacteroidota; class Bacteroidia; order Cytophagales; family Hymenobacteraceae; genus Hymenobacter; species Hymenobacter armeniacus. The sequence continues at coordinate 434,190 of NZ_JACXAC010000004.1, read as the reverse complement.
GGGCAACTTGTCGTTCACCTGCTCGGCGCTGGTGCTGAGCAGGATGGTGGAAAACGGCTGGGCAAAAGCCGCTTGGTAATACGGGTGCTGCGCCAGCTGCTTCAGCGTCACGTTCGCGGGCAGGTTCCAGCTGGAATTGTACTGGTAGCCGCTGGGCCGCTTGTAAAACCAGAGCTTGATGACGCCAAAGCCCAGCTCGGCCATCTTCTGGCTGCCCTCCACCAGGTAGGGCGCGGTGGTGAAATGGTACTTGCCGCCCACGTGGGTGGCGCCCAGCCGGTGCTTGATGTTGGCCGGAATGGTGGCCCCCTGGGAAGGCCGGTGCCGCTGGATGATTTTCAGAATCTCCGCGTCGCTCTTCGGGTTGGCCGGCTGGGCGTGGCCCGGTTGCGCCAGGCCCAGCAACAGCACCCAACCTAATGTAAGCCAGCGGACCATATCGGAAAGTTGAATAATGAGCGGCGAATCAGACAGGCCAGCGACGGGCTTATTTCACCCCCACGGTGAGGCCCGGCCAGGTGTCGGTGCGGAAGGAAATGGCCGGCAGGCCCTGCTTGTTGTAGAGGTTGGCCTGGTCGGGGTTGTCGGCCCAGGCGTAGCGCACGGCCACCGGCTGGGGCACGTCCTTGCTCCACACCACCACCTTGTCGCCCTCGATTTTGGCGTCGGCCCACACAAACTTTTTATCGGCGCCCGCAATGGCGAAGGCCAGCGGCTTGTCGCCCTTTTTCACCATCAGCCCGCCGCCGGTGTTGGCGAAGGAAAGCACCGCTTTGCCGCCTTCTACTTGCAGGCGCTGGTACACCGGGCCCGAATACACCACCTTTTTGTCCTGGTAGGCTACGTGCTCGGCGGCCAGGGCCAGGCGGGCCCCCACGTCCTTTTTGTTGAGCGGGTGGATGTCGTTCCACTCCCCGATGTCGTGGATGGTGGCCATACCCGTAGCCGGCAGCGCCAGCGTCATGGTCTGGGCCTCACGCAGCTCGGCCCAAGTGCTTTCGCCGGGCTGGTCTTTGGCCGGCAGGTAGTTGGCCAGCTGCACGTAGAGAAACGGAAAGTCGCCCTGCTGCCACCGGGCCCGCCAGTCGGTGATGAGGGCCGGAAACAGCTTCTGGTACTCGTAGGCCTTGCGGGCGTTGGACTCGCCCTGGTACCAAATCACGCCTTTGATGGCGTAGTTGGTCACCGGCGCCACCATGCCGTTGTAGAGGCCGGCGGGCTGGTAGGCCAGGTTCACGCGGTAGCCCATGGGCGGGGTGGCCACGCCGATGCGGTACTTCCACTCCCCTTTCAGGTCGATGGTGGCGCCGGCCAGCTGCAGCTGGTAGGGCTTGTCGGGGATGAAGCCGCCGTTTTCTTCGGTGTTGATGACGCGCACCGTGATGACGTTCTTGCCCGGCTTCACCAGGTTGGCCGGCACCTTGTACTTGCGCAGGTTGTAGCGGTCGTACATCCAGCCCACAAACTGACCGTTGAAATAGGTGGAATCCTGATTGGAGATGTAGCCCAGAATCAGCTCGGCGGGCTGGCCGGCGGCCGTGGCGGGCACCTCCACCTCCTTCTTGTACCACACAATGCCGTCGACTTCTTTCACGCCCTGCTGCTCCCAGTAGCCGGGCACCGTGATTGGCTTCCAGGCGTCCTCGGGGCCGGGGGCCTGAAACCAAGCGGGCGCGTTGAGCTGGCGGCCCTGGTCGCCGGCTTTGGCCGCGCGGTACCAATCCTCGCTCACCACTTTGTTCTTGTCCAGCATGGCCTTCACGTTGGCGGGGTCCTGCACCTTGGCGTAGGCCTTGGCGTAGCCCTCGAAGGGCTTCAGGCTTTCCGGACTAATCCAGGCCTCGGCCGGCGTGCCGCCCCAACTGCTATGAATCAGCCCCACGGGCACCTTGTATTTGTCGTACAGGTCTTTGGCAAAAAAATAGCCCACGGCCGTGAAGGCCAGTACGTTCTCGGGGTTGGCGTTTTTCCAGCCATCCGACGCCACGTCGTCCAGCGGCCCGGTAAACGAATGCTTTTTAGTAACGAGAAACTGCCGGATTTTCGGGTTGGTGGACTGGGCGATTTCCGTGGCGTATTTCTCCTTCAAGTTCCGCATCGGAAACTCCATGTTCGACTGCCCCGAGGCAAACCACACGTCGCCCACCAGCACGTCCTTAATCGTCAGCTCGTTCGTGCCCTTCACGCTCAGCGTGTAAGGCCCGCCGGCTTTGAACGTGCCCAGGTTGATGGTCCATTTGCCGTCCGGGCCGGTAGTGGCCGCCAGGGTTTTGCCCTGAAACGTCACCGCCACGGCCTCGCCCGGCGCGCCCCAGCCCCACACCTTCAGCGGCTGGCCACGCTGCAGCACCATGCCGTCGCTGATGAGGCGCGGCAGCCTGACAGTGGCCTGCGCAACAGAAGCGCCCAGCCAGGCGCTGATAAAAAGCAATAAGGTAATTCGCTTGTACATGTGCGATTGTTGGATGCTGATTCAGATAGAAGTATAGGTGGCTGACGCCAAGCCAGGAGCGACGCTGGTTCCACTCTCGCTTTCCGCCGCTGGCTGCGCAGAATCCGAGGGCTCCAAAGCCACTTAAGCCACTGTCGGCCCCGTGGAAACGTCTCCTTCTACCACGGGCAGCGCCGCGGTCGGCGGCATGGCGGCGGGGCCGCCCGCCGTTGCCAGCCCATTGGCGAGCTTTCGATTTTCGAATACGGCCTGCCGGTCAGGGGCTTTTTCGGCGGGCCGGCCGGCTTTGATGCGGGCCCACATGGCGGCTTTGGTCTGAGCTAGCTGCTGGGTGGTTTCGACCGCCACCGCGCCGGCGCCGACCAGGCCGTCGTACCACTGCTGCACCCGCTGGTGTTCCTCGGGGGTGGCGCGGCCGTCCAGGTATTTTTGCAGCAGCTGGTCTAGCTGGTCCTTGTCGTGTTTCTCCATCTGGTCGGCTCCCCTACCCGAGCGCTGGTTGATTCGAGGGGATAGTCTCCCAAGAGCCCGCCAACCCTAAAAAAGTCCGGCGAAAAAATAACCTTCGCCCAAAATCCCCCCGCGCCGGGGCTTGCCAACCGCGTTTGCCTGTGGTTTTAAGGCTGGTCGATGTAGGGGCGGGGCTTGCCCCCGCCCGCCGTTAGCTTCGCTGACTATCAGTTGAGCGGAATTGTTGCTTGCGGCGCTAACGTCCGGGCGGGGGCAAGCCCCGCCCCTACATCGTTTAGCTGCCCGCTACGCCGCGCAGTCTTTAAGTATCACCCGAAACAGCTTGAGGGCTTTGGATATGTGGTATTCCACGGCCTTTTCCGTCAGGCTGAGCGCGGCGCCTATTTCCTTGTTGGACAGGTTCTCGAACCGGCTCAACGTAAAAATCTGCCGGGATTTTTGGGAAAGGCTCAGCAAGCCCTGCTGAAACGTCGTGCTTACGTCGCCAAAATCAACAACATGCTCCGTGAAGTTGCCAGCGCCCGAGGTTGTTTTGAGCTGCTGCCGGGCGTAGCTGTCGCGCACCATGCGGGCCTTGTAGTACTTGATGACCTTGTACTTCACGGCCGTGAACAGGTACGTTTCCAGCGACGAAGTGAGCTGTAGCTGCTGCCGGCCCGCCCAGAGGGTCAGAAACAAGTCCTGTACGATTTCCTCGGCGGTTTCCTTGCCGTCGGTTTTGTAGCGGGCCAGGGCGTACAGCCGCTGCCAGTAGCGGTTATACACCTCCTCGAAGGCCGCCTCGTTGTCGTTTTTGATGCCGGCCACCAGGGCCTCATCCGTCCAGTTCCCGATGTTCATCGCGCGGCACGGTTGGCGGTGGACAGGAAGGACGCATGGCCGCGGCGGGCGTTGCCAGCCGGGGACGGGGCGGGAAGTGGCTGCGTTGGGTGGGAGGGACAGCCGAGAACGTTTTTCATGTTCTGTGGGATTGAACGAGTGCAGAATCCTCCCGGCGCCGGCGGAGCCCTTGCAGGGGCGCCGCTACCGCTTCAACTTCCCTCAATCAGGAGTGCATGAAGCGCGGGTGAATTCAACATGTCAAACCTACAGTTTTCTAGAAGGCAGAAAATATACTTTCATGCTTACAACCGATACTTTAATGCGCATTCCGGTTATTGCAAACGATTTGGAAGGCAAAAAGCCACCACCAAGGCCCAAACAGCCCGAAATAGGCCTGTCGCAACGGCTTCCATCCGGCCCGTTTTGCCGCTACTGCCAGCGCACTTCCAGCGGAGCCGCAAGGCCGCGCGCGAAGGCGGCCAGGTACTCGTCCCAGGCTTGCGCCGAGGCAAACTGCCCGCTTTTCTGCCAGCCAAACCCGGCGTAAAACACCACCCGCCCAGCGTCGGGCCGGGTCACGACATAAAGCTGGCTTTGGTCCTTGAAGGCCGCGCGGTGGTCCTGGTAATCGGTGATGGAACGCGGCGCGACTACCACGCCCGTGCCGACATAAGAGTCGTCGATTTTTTCCCAGTAGCGAAACCAGCCGGCCGGCCGGTCCGCCTTCACCTCTCCCTTTTGCTCGTGCAGCGTCAGGCCAATGGTGCAGTTGGGCAGCGGCTGGTCGGCCGAAAGCTGCTCCTCATACCGGGTTAGGTTGCTGCCCAGGTCCAGCGAGATGCGCTTTTTCTCCGTCACCGTCCGCCCGTTGGCATCCCACGGGGCATACATCAGCTCGAAGACGGTGCGGATGGGCCCCGTGGCCAGCACCCGGTAGCTGGTGAAGTTGCGCGAAACGTACAGCTGGCCCTGGTCGAGCACGCCCGTGCCGCCCGTGCCGCGGCTGGCGCCCACGTGGTAGGGGTCGTAGCCTTCGCCGTGGTCGTGGTGGTAAAAGCCGCTTTCCCGCACGTTGCCCGCGTACCACTTGTCGATGATGGGATAGTCGACGCGCTTGAGCCAGCAGTCCATGCCGCTGGTGAGCGTGCCGTTGGGGTCCTTGGCCACGGCCAGCCGCTCGGCCACCGGGCCGTAGGTGCGGAACGCCACCCGGTCGTTTTCCCAGGCAAAATCATCGGTGCGCTCCGGCACGAAGCGCGCAAAGGTGGTGCGGCTGCTGGCGGGCACCCCCGCGCCCCCGGCCGCCGGAACGAGCGTAAACGTCTGCCGCCCCTGGCCCGGAATGTCGGTTTGAAACAGCAGCTCATCGGGCTGCCCATCCGCATCGTTATCCATCAGCTGACTGACCAACACGGTTCCCGCCGCATCCAGCACCCGCAGCCCGGCGGGGCTTAGCCGGCGGGCCGCCGCCGGCAGCCGGGCCAGCGGCAGACTGATGGTTTCGGCGCGGCGCGCCTGCGCCAGCGGGTTGCGCACGGTGATGGTAGCGGCGGGCCGGGGCGCGGGCGGAGTGGCGCTGCCCAGCAAGAGGGCCGCCAGCGGCCAGGCGCAGCCGCGCAGAGTAGTATGCTTGGTCATCATCAGCGAATGGATTTACCGCCCCATCCAGCCGCCGTCGACGGTGAGCAGGGTGCCGTGCACGTAGTCGGAAGCGGCGGAAGCCAGGAACACGGTGGGGCCTTTGAAGTCGTCGGGCGTGCCCCAGCGGCCGGCCGGAATGCGGCCCAGGATGGTAGCGGAGCGGTCGGGGTCCTGGCGCAGAGCTTCGGTGTTGTCGGTGGCGATGTAGCCGGGCGCGATGGCGTTCACGTGCACGCCGCGGCCGGCCCATTCGTTGGCCAGCGCCTTCACCAGCGAGGCAATGGCCCCTTTGCTGGCCGCGTAGCCCGGCACGTTGATGCCGCCCTGAAACGACAGGAGCGAGGCGGTAAAGATGATTTTGCCACTCCCCTGCTCCAGCATTCGGCCGCCAATAGCGCGGGCCAGCCGAAACGGCGCATCGAGATTGGTATCCAGCACCTCGTCCCAAAAGGCGTCGCTGTGCTCCGCGGCCGGTGCGCGGCGAATGGTGCCCGCGTTGTTGATGAGGATGTCGATGCGCGGGAAACCCTGCTGCACCCGCGCCAGAAACGCATCCACCTGCCCGCGCTGGCTGAAATCGGCTTGGTAGGCGTGGAACCGGCGGCCCAGCGCCTGCACCCGCAGACCGGTTTCGCTGCCCTGCAACGGCAAGGAGGCGGAAACCCCGATGATATCGGCGCCGGCTTCGGCCAGGCCCAGGGCCATGGCCTGCCCAATACCGCGCGTGCAACCCGTGACCAGCGCCAGCTGGCCGGTCAGGTCAAAAGAAGAAAGAGTAGTCATTCAAGGAAGAAAGTGTCACTACGGCGTTTGCAGCTTGTCCAGCAGTAGGTACCGGTTGCGGTGGGGCTCCGGCTCCACCACCGGCCTCACGTCCAGGCGCAGCACGGGCACGGGGCTGGTTTTTTCCAGGGCAGGCCAGGCGAGCAGGCCGGCCCCGTTGGGGTTGCCGGTTTTGATGAAGTTGACGAAATAAGCCTGCATCGTTTTCGATACCTGGTAGTCCTCCGGCGTCCAGGCGTAGGCCTTATTTAGCGGCAGGTTGCCCAGGGCATATTCTATTTCGGCGGAGTGCACCGCGCCCCGCGGGCCGGGTGTCTGCTGGCCGGATGCGACCAGCTCGGGGCGCGCCCGGGCGAAGAGGTAACGGTACACGGGCTGGCCGGCGGTCTGCCGGTGCAGCTCCAGCCACTTCCAGGTCGAATAGCCCATGAACCGGTCGCCGGCCAGGTCGGTGGCCGCTGTTACTACGGCGGCGGCGCTGGTGGCTAGGTAAGCTTCCAAGACTTCCTCGGCGGCCGGGCCATACGCGCGCCGCACGGCATTTTCGTAGCCAGCCACCGTCGGCGGCTCCGAACCCAGCAACGTCTTGTAGTTCATTTCCTCGGAATTCCAGCCGGCCAACAGGGGCACCCGGGCCTGCTGCCCGGCGGCGTAGATGACGGCCGGGCTTTGCGGCAGAAAATAGCCGTCGATGGTGGAAGGAAAATGGCGGCCCGGGCCCGCTGCCGCCAGCAGCCGCTCAGCCGGCAGGGCCCGCAACGCCGCTACCGACGGCGCCCCCACGCCGCTGGCAAACCCCTCCCCTGCCGCCTCGGCTTTGGCCAACGGCACCGGCGCCAGAAACGACGCGAAAGCGGCTCCGCTCTCACCAATGGCCCCGGCCACCAGGCCTTCATTCAAAGGCGAGGCCAGCTGCAAACTCACGGAGATGGACCCGGCCGACTCGCCGGCGATGGTGACCCGGGCGGGGTCGCCGCCGAAAGCGGCGATGTTCTGCCGCACCCAGCGCAGGGCCGCGGCCTGGTCCAGCAAGCCGTAATTGCCGGAGGAATGATGGGGCGACTCCCGCGTGAGCTCGGGGTGGGCCAGGAAACCGAAGACGCCCAAACGGTAGTTCACCGTGACGGCCACGATGCCCTGCCGCGCCATTTGCTCGCCGTCGTAGCGCGGCTCCGAGCCGTCGCCGGTGCGGAAGCCGCCGCCGTAGAAATACACCAGCACCGGAAGCCGCTCCCGGGCTGATTTGGCGGGCGTCCACACGTTCAGGTAAAGGCAGTCCTCGCTCGTGCCGGCGGCGCGAAACACCATGTCGGCATACTCGGGCAGCTGCATGGCCCGCGGCCCAAATGCCTTGGCCTGCCGCACGCCCGTCCAGCTTTTCGGCGGCTGCGGCTCGCGCCAGCGCAGCGCCCCCACCGGCGGTTGGGCATAGGGTACGCCCTTGAAGCTGCGGATGCCGCTGGACTCGGCCGTGCCTTCCACTACGCCATGGGCCGTGGTGGCGCGTGGGCCTGCCAGCGCGCCAACAGGCCGTGAATGTCCGGCTTTAACACCTGAAGGTAAAAGGGTAACAAGAAAAATCAGGGAGAAAAAGTGTGCACGCATGAACCGCAGCAGGGTGATGACCCGGTGGATTCGCCCGCCAAGCCAGCAATTGGTTGTCGAAAGAAATTAGCAAAGTTCGCCATTGGCCTAGCTCGACCATCCGGTATGCTAAAACCTACGTTGATGGTATAGTCTACTTTAGAGGTCGTAACCCTAAATACAACAGATAAACCAGACTATTTTTAAGCCCTGCCCACCTCTGCAGCATGATTGTTGGCCTTGCTCATATGTGCTTGGCTTCTGGTTGTGAGCGCAATTGCGGGTTAGCCGAGCACAACTTCGCAAGCGGCTGGGGGCCGCCCACACTTTTAAGCCCGAACCCGTGGTGCGCAACGGGACTAATCGAGATGCATTCTGTCTGTGTGCAACTGCCCACCGCAACCATGCATCTGGGGCCAGCGCATCATGCTGCCGCTGCTGGTCGTTGAACGCGACCAACCCGCGCTGAGGAAGTGCAGGCCAGCGCGCTGTGGCAATGTGCCAGGCGTCATTTACTCTGCTCCTTTGAGCCTATTCACTCCGTGGCCCTGATTAATAGGTTGGTATAAAAGCTAAACAGACTTTTAGGCACTGGTTAATACGTAACGGGGATTTGCCAAGCTTGATTACGCCTTAGAGAAGTCAGAAAAGCACGCCTTTTATAACCTCTTCATAACCCACGCCGAGCAGGCCGAAAAAGCGCATTGTGCTGGGTCAAAAATTAGATTCGGAAAGTTGTTGCGGGTTAACTTGATGAGTAATACTTTCTGAGCCAATCCACTAATCAGGTTAACCTTTAACCACGTGCCTCACGCATAGACAGAATGAATTGGCCTCTAACTTAAAAATGGTCGATTGAAGAAATTACCCACACGTTAAAAAAGTCGTGGCTGTTGCAGAACGCCGCGCGGCCCTGTTAAACAAGGAAATCAATAAACTAAACGAGCCATTAAAGGACCAGTTGTCTTCAATGAGGCTTGCCGACGGGGCGTTGATGCGCCAGTGACTGCCCAGCTACGCGAATGTTGATAAACCCAGTGAATGCAACGACAGCAAAAAAATCAAGTATCCGAATGTATACTTGATACAGACGAACCCAACGGCTTAAGATGCGCGCCATGCGCGAAGAAGTCAATGGCGATGCATGAAGCGCATCGAAAGCGCATAATATTCACACCGCGCGAAAGCGACCAACGTGAAGGGCCAAAAGCATTGTTTCCGCCGATATCTGCTGTTCGGGTGAGTTGGGCATCGCTCGCAACTCCTGATGCAACGCTATCTGTCGGCAGCTTGGTGAAGCCTGTGACTAGCTTGGTTGAGGATTCAACGCAATGAACCTGGCGCACAACCAACCGTACATATGGCCCACAAAATTTAAACTGTCGCTTAACCCAAAAGCAAAACAGCCACCCCGCAATGAAGCTAGGTGGCTGTTGATGGATGTGGGAAGTAAAGGGCTCGAACCTTCGACCTCTGCTGTGTGAAAGCAGCGCTCTGAACCAACTGAGCTAACCTCCCAATGACCAAGCACGAGTGCCAATCGCACCTGTGTAATCTAACGTGTAATTCAAATCAAAACAGCCACCTGGCTTTGCAGCTAAGTGGCTGTCTTTTAGTGTGGGGGATGTAGGGTTCGAACCTACGACCCTCTGCTTGTAAGGCAGATGCTCTGAACCAGCTGAGCTAATCCCCCGTGGGTATTCCCGTTTGGGATTGCAAAGATGGGAGGTGTTTTCGGAAGCTCCAAACGAAATTCTGCTTTAGGGCACAGAATTTTGCCGCTGCATGCAGCAATGACTTCATTTTCAGGCCAAGAATTTTTGCGGCGGAAAGGCAAAAAATACGCGCTGGCAGCCGCTAGTTGGCAAGCAACGTATTCGGGCCGCTCCCGTTAAGGTTCCGAAATCGCTCACCAACCAACCTTTCTTTCTCATGGACACCCAACTCCTCCAAAACTATTCCGAAGCGGAGAAAACCGCTTACCTGAGCGCCATTGCCAGCCTCGCCACCGCCGACCGCCAAGCCTCAGGAGCTGAAACCCAGTTTCTGCAGGCCATGGCTCAGCAGGCGGGCCTCTCGGGCGGGGCCACGCAGCAGGTGCTGGCCGCCGCGCAGGACGCCACCAACCAAACCATTCAGCAGAATCTGGACGCGCTCAAAAGCAGCGACCTGCGCTTTTCCCTCATCACCGACCTCATCAGCTTCGCCCGCGCCGACGGTGCTTACGCCAACGACGAAGAAGCCATGATTGGCAAAATGTCGCAGTACCTGGGCATCAACCCCGAGCAGAAGCAAACCCTCGAAACGGTGGTTGACCAAGCCGCTACCGTGGCTCACGACCCACAAGACCCCGCCAAACAAGGCTTTTTCGACCGCATTGGGGACAAGCTCTCCAGTGCTGGCATTCCCAAAACGGCCCTCATGACCGGCCTGCTCGGCGTGGTGGCCCCCATGGTGATTTCGCGCGTGATGAGCGGCGGCAACAACCAGAGCCAAGGCGGCGGGCTGATGGGCGGCATGGGCGGCGGCGGCACCCTGGGCGGCCTGCTGGGCGGTGCGGCCCACAGCGGCTTGGGTGGCATGCTCGGCGGGCTGCTGGGCGGCGGCATGCTGGGCGGCCTGATGGGCGGCGGCCAGGCTGCCAACTATCCGCAGCAGGGCTCGGCCATTGGCAGCGGCGGCTTGGGCTCGATGATGTCCATCCTTGGCGGCCTGGGCGGACGTCCCAACTCGCAGCCGGCCAGCGCGGGCGGCGGCGGCCTGGGTGGCCTGTTGGGCGGCAGCAGCCTGGGCGGCATGCTCGGCGGCCTGTTCGGCGGCCGGTAAAGTCTGAGCCACGGATTCGGGCGGATTTTTCGGATTTTGTGGACGGATACCCTACTTCTCTACATGCAAAAAGGCCACTCGTCGGAGTGGCCTTTTTTAGTAACCTTCGGCCGTCCGCTGGCGCCGTCCACAAAATCCGCGAAATCCAATAAATCCGCCCGAATCCGTGGCTCAGACTTTACCGGCCACCGGCGCGGGCGCGGGGGCCGTGCCCGCAAACGCACCGCCGTACTGCTCCACCACTTCAATGATGCGGTAGTTGAGGTCTTCCTTCACGTTGAGGTATTCATCGTAGCTGGTGGTATCCACGAAGTATTGCACCGTGACCTCCTTGCCGGCGGGCGTGAGGGCGTTGAACTTCATTTGCACGTCCTGCGTGACGAGGGGGTGGGCCTGCATGGCTTCCAGCGAGCCGGCGATGATGGCGTGGAGCTGGGCGCTGGTGGTTTTCTGGTCGAACACGAGCGTGAAGCCCACCCGGCGCGAAGTGCGCAGCGAGAGGTTGTCGAGGGGCTTGTCAATCATGCTTTTGTTGGGCACGGTCACGTAGCTTTTCTCGGCGGTGCGCAGGCGGGTGCTGCGAAAGCCAATCTTCTCGACGGTGCCGCTCACGTCGCCGGCCGTCACGAGGTCGCCCACGCCGAAGGGCTGGTCGAGGAAGATGGTGAACGAGGCAATGAGATTCTCCAGGCTTTCCTTGGCGGCAAAGGCCACCGCCAGCCCCCCAATGCCCAGGCCGCCAATCAGGGCCGTCACGTTCACCCCAAACACCTCGCCCAGCACCACCATCAGCCCAATGATGATGACCAGCACTTTGAGCAAGTCTTTCGCAAAGGGCAAAAACTGATGGTCGAGCCGCCGAATGGCCGGGGTTTCGCGCAGCTCGCCCCGGCGCTGCACCACCAGCAGGGCAAAATCGACCAGGCGCAGCGCCACCCAGGTGATGGTGGCAATGACGCCGAGCAGGAACAAGCGCAGCAGCGCCACCTTGGGCCAGGGCTCCACGCCGGGCACGGCATCGGGCGGCAAGGGGTAGCGCAGCACGCTAAACGCGAGGTACAGCGTGGCCAGCAGGAACAGCACCGACAGCGGCTGAATGAGCAAATCGTGGAGCTCGCGCTCCGTCACGCCGGCCGTGTAGCGCTTGGTGAGCCGAAACAGCACTTTGCTGAGCAGGCGCGACAGCAGCTGGCGCAGGCCCGCCCCCACCAGCAGAATGAGCGCCGCAATGAGGTATTGGCTCAGGGCATTGCCCAGCACTTCGCGGTGCAGAAAAGGAGGAAACGTCATTAACAAAAGCAATGGTGAACGCCGGTAAGACGCAACTTCGCGCCGCCTTGTTGGGCCCGCTGGCCGGGCCGGCGGCTCCTACTTGGCCCGAATGGCAATAACCGGGTCGAGGTTGGCGGCCACGGCGGCGGGCACAATGCCGGCCACCACCCCAATGGCCACCGAAATGAGCAGGCCCAGCACAATGCGGGCGGCCGACATGGTGAGCGGCAAGGCGTCCTGCGGAAGCAGGGTAATGAGCCAGACCAGGAAAAGGCCCGCTCCGCCCCCGATGAGGCACAGGCAAATGGCCTCGAACAGAAACTGAAACAGAATGAAGAAATTCTTCGCCCCCAGCGACTTCTGAATGCCGATGATGTTGGTGCGCTCGCGCACCGACACAAACATGATGTTGGCAATGCCGAAGCCGCCCACCAGCGTGGCCAGCCCGCCAATGATGGCCCCAATCACGCCGATGCGGCTGAACAGCGTGCTGATGACGGAAGCAAACATCTCAGGCCGGTTCAGCGCAAAGTTGTCTTCCTCGCGGGGCTTGAGGCCGCGAATGTTGCGCATCACGCCGCGCATTTCGTACTCCAAGTCCATGAGGCCCGGGTCGTCGTCGCGGCCTTTCACGCCCAGCGAGGCACTCGGCCCGCCCATTCCGTTCGTGCTCAGGGCGAACATTTTGGTAAACATGGAGAACGGTATCAGGCAGTTGGAGTCGTTGCTAGGCGTGTCAAGAATCTTTTTGCCCTCCTTTTCCATCACGCCGATGACGATGAATTTTTGGCCCCGCACCTTGAATTCGCGGCCCACAGCGCCGCCCTGCGGGAAAAGGTTTTCGGCGATGGTGGCCCCGATGATGGCCACCGGCCGGGCGGCGTCCATTTCCAGATTGGTGAAATAGCGGCCTTCGGCAATGGGCACGTTGCTCACTATCCGGTACTCGTAGCTGATGCCTTGCACGGCGCAGTCGCCCACCGAATTGGAGCCAGCCGTGAGGGTGTTGCTGCCATTGGCGGCAAAAATGGCCACGCCCTTGTGGTTGGGGCCCAGCTGCCGCTGCAGCGCCTGAAACTCGCGCAGGTTGGGCACCGGGCGCTTCACGTACTTCCACCACGGGTAATCGGGCCCAAAGGTCCAGGGCCATTTGGCCACGTAAATCACTTTGTCGCCCACAAAGTCCATGCTGTGGCGAATGCTGGCTTCCAGTGAGTCGACGACGGTGAAGACGGCGATGATGGAAAAAATGCCCACCGTGACGCCCAGCAGCGACAGAATGGTGCGCAACAAATTGGCTTTGAGGGCGTCGAGGGCGAAGCGAAAGCTTTCGAAGGTGAGGCGCAGGGCTAGCATGAGAAAGAGACGGGTGCAGAAAAGGTGGAGCGCAACGGGCAGCAACTGCAAAAGTGCAACGGAACATTTTCGCCAACGGCGGCGCTTTCCCATAAAGCGGCTTTACGAACTCAAAAGACGGAAACCCACGGGGAAGTTGCTGACGGTGAAAGCACGCCCGGCAACGGCGCGCGCACTAAAAAGTAGATTCTCCCGGAAAAAGCCGTACTTTTGCCTCCCCAAATTTCCGTAACTTCCCCCAAATACTGCCCTATGGCGATGAAATTGCACGAGTTCAAATTTGAACTCCCCGAGGAGCTGGTGGCCATGCACCCGGCCCGCAACCGCGACGAGAGCCGCCTGATGGTGGTGCACCGCGCCACCGGCCAAATTGAGCACCGCAACTTCAAAGATATTCTCGATTATTTCAACGAGGGCGACGTGTTGGTGTTCAACGACACCAAAGTGTTTCCGGCCCGCCTCTACGGCAACAAAGAAAAAACCGGCGCCAAGATTGAAGTGTTCCTGCTGCGCGAGCTGAACAAGGAGCTGCGCCTGTGGGACGTGCTGGTGGACCCCGCCCGCAAAATCCGGGTGGGCAACAAGCTGTACTTCGGCGAGTCGGACATGGTGGCCGAGGTGATTGACAACACCACCTCGCGCGGCCGCACCATCAAATTCCTGTTTGATGGCACCGACGAGGAATTCCGCAAGGCGCTCTACGAGCTGGGCGAAACCCCGATTCCGAAAGAAGTCATTAACCGCGAAACCGAGCCCGCCGACAAGGAGCGGTACCAGACCATCTACGCCGAGCACATCGGCGCGGTGGCGGCCCCCTCGGCCGGCCTGCACTTCACCCGCGAGGTGATGAAGCGCATGGAAATCAAGGGCGTGGAGCCGGCGTTTGTGACGCTGCACGTGGGCCTGGGCACCTTCCGCACCGTGGACGTGGAAGACCTGACCAAGCACAAGATGGACTCGGAGAACTTCATCGTGACGGCTCCGGCCTGCGAGGTAGTGAACAAGGCCCTCGACGCTAAGAAGAAGGTGTGCGCCGTGGGCACCACCACCATCCGCGCCATGGAGGCGTCGGTGTCGGCCAATGCCCGCATGAAGCCCACCCAGGGCTGGATTGACCGGTTCATCTTCCCGCCCCACGATTTCAAAATCGCCAACTGCATGCTCACCAACTTCCACATGCCGGAGAGCACGCTCATCATGCTGGCCTCGGCCTTCGCCGGCTACCCGCTGCTGATGGAAGCCTACAAGGAAGCCATTAAAGAGAAGTACAAGTTTTTCAGCTACGGCGACGCCATGCTGATTCTGTAAGCAGTTCAAGCCGTCGGGCTTCGCGAACGCCGGAATTCCTTGTCAGGGGTTCCGGCGTTCTTTTTTTAACAGAACTTCGCGCCAATGAAAGCCCCTACCCTTCCCAAGCGCCAAGCCCCCGAACTTCCCGGCCCTCAGGCGCCGCGGCTCGCCATTCTGGTGGCGGGCGGCAGCGGCACCCGCATGGGCGCCAACCGCCCCAAGCAGTTCCTGCTGCTGCGCGGCGAGCCCGTGTTGCTGCACACCCTGCGCCGCTTTGCCGAGCCGGCGCTGGGCGTGCAGGAGATTGTGCTGGTGCTGCCCGCCGACCAATTCGATACCTGGCAGGCGCTGTGCGCGCAGTTCAGTATTGACATTCCGCACCGGCTGGTGGCGGGCGGGGCCACGCGCTGGGCCTCGGTGAAGGCGGGCCTGGCCGCGCTGAGCGAGCATCCGGAGGGGCTGGTGGCCGTGCACGACGGCGTGCGCCCGCTGGTGTCGCGCCAGGTGGTGGAGCGCACTTACGCCGCCGCGGCCACCCACGCCGCCGCCGCCGCCGCCGTCGTGCCCAAAGACTCGGTGCGGCTGGTGTCGCAACACGGCTCGGCGGCCCAGAACCGCAGTCGCCTGCGCCTGATGCAAACGCCCCAGACGTTTGAAATTGACCTCCTGCGCCGCGCCTACGCCATGCCCGAGCTGGCCTCTTTCACCGACGACGCCACGGTGGTGGACGACCTGTGCCGCGTGCAGCTGGTGGACGGCGACTACCGCAACCTCAAAATCACGACGCCGGAAGACCTGGTGGTGGCCGAGGCGCTTTTTTTACTGGGTGAATGAGTGAGTGGGTGAATGGGCGAATGAGAAAATTGCAGGACCTTATTTTGCATTCACCCATTCACCCACTCACTATTCACCCATTGACTTACACCAGCCTGCTTTACGACGTGCGCCCCAACGGCGTCGCCACCATCACCCTGAACCGTCCGGAGGTGTTCAACGCCTTCAACGACCCCATGAGCTACGAGCTGCAGGATGCCCTGAAGCAAGTGGGGCGCGATGCCGCCGTGCGGGCCGTGGTGCTCACGGGCGCCGGCCGGGCCTTCTGCTCGGGCCAGGACCTGAAGGCGGCGCAAGAAGCCGCGGCCGCCGAAGGCAAGCCCCGCTCCTTCTACGACTCGCTGCACCAGCGCTACAACCCCATCATCCGGGCCATGCGCGGGCTGCCCAAACCCATCATTTGCCGACTCAACGGGGTGGCGGCGGGCGCGGGCTGCTCGCTGGCGCTGGCCTGCGACGCCATTGTGGCCAGCAGCGAAGCTTCCTTAATTGAGGTGTTCATCAACATTGGGCTGGTGCCGGACTCGGGCTCGTCGTGGTTTTTGCCGCGGCTGGTGGGCACGCTCAAGGCCTTTGAGCTGTGCAGCCTGGGCTCGAAAGTGCCGGCCGACGAAGCCTTGCGCCTGGGCCTGGTCAACCAGGTGGTGCCGGCCGAGCAACTCGACGAAGCTGCCTATGCACTGGCAGCTCGCTACGCCTCGGCGCCCACCAAATCCATTGGCCTCATTAAGCAAATGCTGAACAAATCCGGCGCCGCCACCCTGGACGAGATGCTGGACTACGAAGCCCATTGCCAGCAGATTGCCGGCGAATCAGCAGACTACCTCGAAGGCGTGAAAGCCTTTGGGGAGAAGCGCAAGCCGGTGTTCACGGGCCAATGACCATTGCCAAAGGCCCGCTCACAGGTGTGAACGGGCCTTTTTACAACCTGTACCAGCGCCTCACCTGACGAGGCTCACGCGGTTGGTCTTGGCTTTGCCGTTGGCCATCACGCGGTAGGTGTAGGTGCCGGCAGCCAACTGTGCCCCTTTTAGCTGAAGGGTTCGGGTTTCGCCGCCCACCACTTGGCCATCGAAAAGGGTGGCCACGGGCACGCCAATGGCGTTGTAGAGCTGCACCACCACGTGCCCCGACGTTGGCACCGTGAAATTGATGGTGGCGTCGCGGGTGGTGGGATTGGGGTAAGCTTCGGTTTGAATGCTTCCTTGCAAAGCAGATGGAATGGTGGTGGGCTCAACCGAGGCCGACCGGATGGCCGGGGGGGCGGGACAGGATTCGGCTTGGCCGCCGCAAACCGTGGCGGCCGAGATGCACCCGCCCGCGGCGGCCGAGGCCGTGGCCGTGATGCTAAACCCTTTGCCGGCCCGCATCACGAATACCAGCGGGCCCGCGCTGTACGTCGCGGTTTGGGGATTGGTGCCGTCGGTTTCGGTCACGCGGTAGGTGGTTCCCGCCACGGGGTTGCACACCGTGAGGGTGGGCGCCGTGAGCGCGCCGCACAAGGAAGCCTCCTGCACGGTGACGGTGGGCCCGGCGGGTTTCGCGTTCACGGTCACGGCCACGTCGCTGGTGGCCGTGCCGCAAGACGGCGTGGCGTTGCTGGTCACGGTCAGGCGCAACGTCACGGTGCCGCTGCCCCCGCTCACGGCCACGCTCGGCGTGTAGGTGTCGCCACCGGTGATGTTCACGGAAAGGCTGCTGGGGTTGTTGAACACGGCCCACGAAGGCGTGCCATTGGTGCCCGAACCCGACAAGGAGAACGTGTTGCCGTTGGCGCTTAGGCATTGAGCGGCGGGCGCGGTGCCCGCCTGCGCCGTCGGGTTGGGGTTGACGGTCACGGCCACGTTGCTGGTGGCGGCGGTGCACACGGGGTTGGCCGTGCTGGTCACGGTCAGGCGCAGCGTGACGACGCCGCTGCCCCCGCTCACGGCCACGCTCGGCGTCAGGGAGGTTTCGCCGGTGATGGTCACGGCAAGGCTGCTGGGGTTGCTGAAAACCGTCCACAAGGGGGTGCCGTTCGTGGCCGTGCCGCTCAGCGAGAAGGTGTTGCCCACCAAGGCGGCGCACTGGGCGGCTGGCGCTGTGCCGGCGCCGGCAGTGGGGTTGGGGTTGACGGTCACGGCCACGTCGCTGGTGGCCGTGCCGCAAGACGGCGTGGCGTTGCTGGTCACGGTCAAGCGCAGCGTCACGGTGCCGCTGCCCCCGCTCACGGCCACACTCGGCGTGTAGGTGTCGCCACCGGTGATGTTCACGGAAAGGCTGCTGGGGTTGTTGAACACGGCCCACGAAGGCGTGCCATTGGTGCCCGAGCCCGACAAGGAGAACGTGTTGCTCGCCGCGGCGCATTGGGCGGCCGGCGCGGTGCCCGCCTGCGCCGTCGGGTTGCCGTTTACCGTCACGGTCACCTCATCGGGAGGCGAGGAGCAGGTAGAGCCTATCTTGGTCACGGTCAGCTTGTATGTAGTAGTAGCGGCCGGGCTTACCGTCACTTCCGCCGTGGTGGCAAACGGCGACGCATTGCCAATCGACCACGCGTAGCTGTAGCCGGCCACGGCCGTAGCCCCAATTTTCGCCGAACCGCCGGCGCACATGGCTTTGTCGGCCCCGGCATCGGCCACCACGTTGATGTTGAGGTCCAGGGGAATGGGCTCCACAAAATCCGTCATGTTTGCCGACGACGATTGCGACGACTTCGTCACCACCCACAGCGTCGATATCTTGCCCACGCAGGTGGTCTGCACCCCCCGGTACACGGCCGAAATGTCGACGGACACTTCCGCGAATAAGTTGGCCTCGTAAAGCGTGCCCCCAAACGGTGCATACGGCACGTTGGTCAGCGCCACCCCGTTGGTGCGGCCGAAGGCCGCGCCCGAGGGCGGGTTGGCCAGTTGCACCCACGTGAAGCCGGTGCCGGCCGGCCGCCACTCTTCGTAGTACAGGTTGGGCACCGTGCCGCCGTTCACGAACTCGGCCGTGACCTGCACGTCCCCCACCGTGCGGCCCCCGTCGGTGCCCGCACTGGTGAAGGTGCCATCGGCGTTGCGCACAAGCGTTTTTTGCAAAAATTGAAACGCCAGAAAGCTGTTGCCTTCTTTGGTGGCGCGGTCGCCGGCCATCGTCACCCACGTATCGCCAATGACGATGCCGGCCCCCGTCGACGCCGTGCCTTCCTCAATGTACACCATGGCATTGTTGATGTCGTTCTTGGACGGATTTGGCCCACCGGTTTTCCAGGTCACCGACGTGTTGGGGTTAGAATCAATCTTGCTTCCGCCCGCAAAAATGTCGTCCGTGGCGCCGTAGGCGTCGGTTTTGTGAATAATGCGCTTGGACCCCACCGGCGCGGCGCCCGTCGCCGACAACGCGCCCCCGTATCCGGCCGCGGTTAGCGGGTTGGGCAGCCAGTCGCCGGCGTTTCTATAGGCTGCGGCGTCGCCGTCGTAGGCCGCGAGGTCGCCGTCGATGGCAAAGCCGGTGGTGGCGCCGGTCGGCCGGGGATTGGGAAGGAGCACCGGCACCACGCCCGGCGGCACGGCATTTTGAGCAAAGGCGGGGCAGCTCAGCAGCACCAACGCCGTGAGCAGCGCGGGCCGCAGGCCGCGGCCCAACCCGTTGAAAGCTTGCAGAAAGCGGCGCAGGTCACCGAAAGCGGTGGGCCCGGTGGGAAGTGTGCGATAAGAAAAGTTCATGGTAATGCGTGTTGTGAGTGAACGACTAACGCCAGCATCGTGAGAGGGCCGCAAGGCGGCCGGCCAAGGCCCTCGGTGGAACCACGGCAAAAGGAGGCCAGAAACGGCAAGGCAGCAACGCCTCATTCCGAAGCCAGTGGCTCGGAAAACCCTATGCATTCGTAAGGGTGGCTACTTGCCAACACGCAGCCCCACGGGCAGAAACTCCCGGGCAGAATGTGCAAGAAGCGGAGACCACACCCAGCGGGACCGGTGCTCAAGCCGGCCCTGCTATTCTATCACTGCCGTTGAGCATGGGCAGCACGCGGAGCACAAACGCAGCCCTTTTCAGGGGAACTTTTACGATTAATCTAATAATAGTTAAATGTATATATTTTTCTTTATAATAAATAAACAATTTAATTTTTTTCTGATTTATTCTAATACAACTAGGCCAGCACCGGTGCGTTGAGGCGAAAAAACATTTGCCATTTGGGCTTTGAGCCCTGCAAAAAGCAGCTAGTAGTGCGCAAGCGGCAACAATCGAGCACCTATGCGGTCCTGTTCGTTGCCCAAGTCGCGGAAACTCCGCGGCAATACCGGGTAGCAACGCGCCGCGGGCGCCCCACGGGGCGGCGGGCCAGCGCGGAGAAGCGCCGGTAGCAGTGCCGCAGTAACGCCAGTCGTCGTCGTCGCATAGCAAACGACCAGCGGGCGGCCGTAAGCCAGCAGTCCGCAAAAAGCCCGCCTCGGCAGCCGAAACGGGAAGCGGGCTGGCCACTGGTTACGGCTGCATCACATAGTCCCCAAAAGGTGGCATGGCAGCAATGCAAAACGCCCCATCCAGCGCAGCGGGTGGCTGCCTAGAGGGGGCGTCGAAGGGAGCGTCTGCCCGGTGCCGGGCAACGGCGGGCTTACCGCAGGGTGATGGTGCGGGTGCGGCCGTTCACGGTCACGCTGGCAATCTTGTCGCAGTCGTGGGTGCCGCTGGGGTCGTAGTTCAGCACCAGCGTTTTGCCGTTGGTGTTGGTCAGGGTCATGCTGCCTTGCACGTAGTATTTGGGGCAGTCGCCGCGCTTGATGAGGGGGTTATTCGTGTCGATGGTGGTGGTGTAGCCCACGCTTTTGCGGTTGGTGCCGGCGGCCGAGCCCGTCACCGTGAACACGTCGTCGGCGAAGGTGGCGGTGCCGTAGCCCGCCGTTTGGGTGAAGGTCCAGTTGGCGGTCCAGGAGTGGGTGCCGCCGTTGTTGGCGCGGATGATGCTGGCGCCGGTCACGTCGACCGAGAAGGAGCCCTGGCCCAGGTCGGTGAAGGTGCGGGTGGCGGTGTGCTGGTTGTCGTTCACGAAGTAGTTGACGCGAGTCACCACGGCGCCGGCGCGGCGCTTGAGCACATCGGTGGTGAAGGCCACCCGAATCTGGCCGCGGCGGTAGCGGCCGTCGGCGCACAGGCAGTTGGTGGTGCCAAAGTCAATGGTCAGCACGCGGGCCTGGGCGTCGTAGGTGCGGGTGGCGCAGGAGCCAAAGCGGGCGCGGAAGTCGGCGTCGGGAATAGCGAAGGCGGGAGCGGTGGAGCTGAAATCGGCCGGGCCGGCCAGGTTCATGGCATCGGTGCTGATGGCGGTTTCGATGTTGTCTTCGCTGCGGTCTTCGGCGGTGGTGATGTCGTCGGGGGCGGCGTCGTCGGATTTCCGATTGCAGCCGGCGGTGAGAAGCAGGCCGCTGGCCAGGCAGGCCAACGTGAGGGAGCGGAATGAAAAAGTACGCATGGCGAAGGTGAGAAAAATAGGAATATTAGAGATGAGAACTGTGTGTTTGGCCGGTTGGAAGAACCGCGGGGGTACAAGTTTAAAGGCCTTGCCAAAAAAGTTCAGTCGCGGCCTAAAAAAACCTGACCCACAAGGCCTCGTATAGCGGGCCACTGCTACTTGCCCACTACACCCCACCCGTTCGTCATGCTCATGCTGCCATTTGCTTTAGCGCCCCTGCGGCGGCTTTTTTTGGGCCTGGCCCTGCCGGTGCTCGGCGTGAGCTGCTCTTCGCCCTCGGGCAGCGACGACGCCGTGAACTCCGCAACGGCGCAGAACGAACAGAAAATTGACGCCGCCGACACCACCGAAAAACAGGAGGCCGACGCCGAGTTTCTGGTGCGCGCCACCAGCAGCTCGCTCCTGGAAGTGGAGCTGGGCAAGCTGCTGCAGGCCCGGGCCACGGTGCCGGCCGCGCGGGCCTACGGCGCCGCCGTTGTGCAGCAGCGCTTGGAGTTGCTGACGGCCCTGCGCGCGCTGGCGGCCACCAAAAAGCTGGCCGTGCCGCCGGCCCTGGGCGGCGACGAGCAGGCCGCCTACCACGAGGCCAGCACCCAGCCCGGCGCCGAATTCGAAAAGCGCGCCGTGGCGCTGCTGGTGAAAGCCCAGGGCCAGGACGAGGACGCTTTCGACGACATGAAGGACGACGCCTACGACGGCGACATTCGCGGCTTTGCGGCCAAGTACCACCCGGCGGTGGAAGAACTGTTGGACCGCGCCAAGGACGTGGCCGACGCCGTGGACAAGCGGCCCTAGCGACCGCGCGGGGCGCTTCATCTGCATTTCACTCAGCGCTTGCTTTTTGCGTATTCATCAACCCTTTCCTCGCCATGAAACATCTCCCTGTGCTGCTCAGCACCGCGCTGCTGCTCAACGCCACGGCCTGCAATTCCAACGACTCGGTGAAGCAGGCCCAACAAGCCAACGAAGCCAAGGCCGACACCGCCACGGCCGCCACCGAAACCGGCAAGTTGGAAGAGAAAAACATGAACTACGACTCCGAATTCCTCACCAAGGCTGCCAGCGGCGGCATGCTGGAAGTGGAGCTGGGCAAGCAGGTGGCCGCCCGTGCCCTCACGCCCGAAGCCAAGCAGTTTGCGCAGCAAATGGTGTCGGACCACACCAAATCGAACGCCGAGCTGATGGCCCTGGCCACCAAGAAGAACATCACCCTGCCCACTGTTCTCGGCGACGACCACGCCAAGGTGCTGAAGGACGTGACCGAGGAAAAAGGCATCAAAATGGACCAGGAATACCTGAAGGAGATGCTGAAAGACCACCAGGAAGACGTGAAGGAATTCACCGACGCCTCCATCAAAGCCTCCGACCCCGACATCAAGGCCTTCGCGGCCAAGAACGTGCCCGTGCTGCAAATGCACCTCGACATGGTGACCAAAATGAAGCCCGCCGTGGATGCCCGCAAATAACCCGGCCCCGCCACCGGCAGTGCCTGAAAGCCCGCTTTGCGAAGCGGGCTTTTTTTGTGCCCGGCAACGGTTCTGCTTACCCCACCGCGGCGGATAAAATACGGGCCGCCGCGCAACAACTTGCCCGTAACGCCCCGTATTACTTGCACTTCCACCTGCCCGGGGCCTCTTCCCGGGTATCCGGGGCAGACTCATCTTCCTTTCCACATCCAACTCCCCTTCCATGAAACGCATCCTCTTTCCTTTGCTGGCCACGGGCCTGTTTGCGCTGGCCTCGTGCGGCGATAACAAAGGCGCCAGCGCCGAAAACGGCAACGCCAGCGACAACACCATGACCAGCTCGGCCACGGGCGGCGACACCGTGTCGGCCACCATGCCGGCCGGCTCCGAAAAACCCGAAAACCAGCCCGGCGCGGCCGGCTCGGCCAAAAGCGACAATGGCAACGGCGCCATGAACGGCACCGAATCGGCCAGCAGCGGCCAGGCCATGGGCGACCCCAACGGCCCCACCGGCCCTCACAAAGACGACAAAGAATTTATGATGACGGCCGCCCACAGCGACCAGAACGAGATTCAGCAAAGCAAAATGGCCCTGGCCAAGGGCGTGACCGGCATGGCCAAGGACATGGCCAACAAGATGATTGCCGACCACACCAAGTCGACGGCCGACCTGAAAGCCATTGCCGCCAAGAAAGGCGTGACCCTGCCCACCGACATGGACGCCGAGCACAAGGCCATGAAACCGGCCATGGAAAAACTCTCGGGCAAGGAGTTCGAAGCCAAGTACATCTCGCAGATGCAGGCCGACCACCAGAAGACGGCCAACACCATGCGCGCCCACGAAAAAATGACTCAGGACCCTGACCTGAAGGCTTTCATCGGCAAAACCGTGCCCGTGGTGGAGCAACACCTGGGCATGGCCATGAAGAGCAGCGACATGAAGATGTAGGCATCAGCTCATCGTTCTATCACCGCACAAAAAAGCCGTTTCGGGAAACCGAGACGGCTTTTTCATGCAGCGCAAATGCTATATTGCGGCATCTGCCTTTGGGCGGATGGCAACTGTATGGATGGCAACGAGAAGGCCCAGCACAACCGCGACGCGTTTCAACTGGAACGCCTGATTCTGTTCACCGATGCGGTGTTTGCCATTGCCATCACGCTGCTCGTGATTGAGCTGAAAGTGCCGGAGTTGGAACACCGCACCGAGCACGAAGCCACCAGCGCGCTGCTGCGGCTGATTCCGAAGTTCATCGGCTTTCTCATCAGCTTCTTCATCATCGCCATTTACTGGACGGCCCACCACCGCATTTTCCGTTTCGTGCGGCACCTCGACAACTCACTGATTTGGCTGAACATGGCGTTTCTGCTGAGCATTGTGCTCATGCCCTTCACCACGGCCTACCAGAGCGAATACGGCATGCTGGCCACGCCCTGGGTGCTCTACAGCGTCAATATCATTGCGACGGGCCTGCTGCAGGCGCGCATCCAAACCTATTTGCGGCACCCGGGCCACGGCCTGGTGGCCGCCCACGAACGTGGCCACCCCGACCTCGACCTGGTGCGCCCGATGATGACGCCCCTGGTGTTTGGGGTGAGCATCGTGCTGGCCTTTTTTGTGCACCCGTGGATGCTGCGCATTATTCCGGGCATTGTGTTCCCGCTGCTGGGCTTTTATTTCGGTCGGCGCCGCCGTCACCTGGAAAAAGCCTATGCCGCGCAGATGGGCGCCACCCACGCGGCGCACGCCTGACCCGTTGCTACTTGCGGGCCGGCCCCACGGCCACGGCTTCCCACTGCAGCTCGTAGGAGTCGCAGCGCAGGGCGTTGATGTTCATGCGGAAGCGGCCGGTAGCGGTTTTGCCCGCAATCTTGCCGCCCAAATCGAAGCACCACGCGGTGGCTCCGCCATTCGGTGGCTCACAAATGCGGCCCGCAATGGTGCCGTTGCTCACGGCAAAGGTGCCTTTGGTGGGGCCGGCGGCGCCCAGCATCTCCAGCTTGCCGTCGCAGCGCCAATAGCCTTTGAAAGTGACGTCGCTGATGGTCTTGCCGTCGGGCGCCAGCACGAAGCTCAAGGTGTTGCCCTTGAGCCCGTTGGTGAACTTGCCCTCGAAGCGGGTGCCAGCCGGGGGCGTGGCGGGATGGGCGGCGCTCAAGGCCGCCAGCAACAGAAACAATAGCATTGCACGCATGGAATGAAAACAAAATGAGGCCGGCAAATAACCATTTGCCGGCCTCATTCGCAACATACCAGGTTGGGGCTAGGCCGTGGCGTACTTGCTGGTGCGCAGCTCCTCGGCCAGGAAGCGGGCGGTGTGGCCCTTGCCGGCCTTGGCCACCTGCTCGGGCGTGCCCTGGGCCACGATGGTGCCGCCGCCCGCGCCGCCCTCGGGGCCGATGTCGATGACGTGGTCGGCTACCTTAATCAGGTCGAGGTTGTGCTCGATGATGAGGACGGTATTGCCCTTGTCGGCCAGCTTCTGGAGCACGTCGGCGAGGTGGTTGATGTCCTCGAAGTGCAGGCCGGTGGTGGGCTCGTCGAGAATGTAGAACGTCTTGCCGGTGTCCTTTTTGCTGAGCTCGGTGGCGAGCTTTACGCGCTGGGCTTCGCCGCCCGAGAGCGTGGTGGCCTGCTGGCCCAGCGTGAGGTAGCCGAGGCCCACGTCGTTCAGGGTCTTGATTTTGCGCAAGATGCGGGGCTGGAACTCGAAGAATTCTACGGCCTTCTCCACGGTCATGTCGAGCACATCGGTGATGGACTTGCCTTTGAAGCGGACTTCCAGCGTTTCGCGGTTATAGCGGCGGCCTTTGCAGGTTTCGCAGGGCACGTGCACGTCGGGCAGGAAGTTCATCTCGATGGTGCGGATGCCCGCGCCCTCGCAGGTTTCGCAGCGCCCGCCCTTCACGTTGAAGGAGAAGCGCCCCGGCCCGTAGCCCCGGATTTTCGCCTCCGCCATCTCGCCAAACAGCTGCCGGATTTCGGTGAACACGCCGGTATAAGTGGCCGGGTTCGAGCGCGGCGTGCGGCCGATGGGCGACTGGTCCACCTCAATCACCTTATCTACCAAATCCAGCCCCTCAATGCTGCCGTAAGCCAGCGGCTCCTTCTTGGAATTGAAAAAGTACTGGTTGAGAATGGGATACAGCGTGTCGTGGATGAGCGTGGACTTGCCCGAGCCCGACACGCCCGTGACGGCCACCAGCTTGCCCAGCGGCACTTTCAGGGTCACGTTTTTCAGGTTGTTGCCCTTGGCGCCTTTCAGCACCAGCTCAGTGCCTTCGCCCTTGCGCTTTTTCTTTTGCAGCTCGATGTGCTTTTGCCCGCTGAGGTACTGTGAGGTGAGCGAGCCCGAGTTGAAAATCTCCTGCGGCGTGCCCGAGGCCACGATGTGGCCGCCGTGGATGCCCGCGCCGGGACCAATGTCGAGCACGTGGTCGGCATTGAGAATCATGTCCTTATCATGCTCCACCACAATCACCGAGTTGCCGATGTCGCGCAGGTGCTGCAGGGCCTTGATGAGCCGCTCGTTATCGCGCTGGTGCAGGCCGATGCTGGGCTCGTCCATGATGTAGAGCACGCCCACGAGCTGGGTACCAATCTGGGTGGCGAGGCGGATGCGCTGGCTTTCGCCGCCGCTGAGCGTGCGCACCGGGCGGTGCAGGTTCAGGTAGTCGAGGCCCACTTCTAGCAGAAAGCCGATGCGCTTGCGGATTTCCTTAAGCAGCTCGCGCGCAATCACGTTCTGGCGGTCCGTCAGACGGTTCTCCAGGCCTTCAAACCAACCAGCCAGCTCGTTCAGGTCCATCACCGACAGTTCGCCGATGTGCTTGCCGTCCATCTTGAAGTGCAGGCTCTCCTTTTTGAGGCGGTAGCCCTGGCATTCCGGGCAGGGCTGGGCCTGCGCGTACTGCGCAATCCATTCCCGAATGTTGTCCGACTCCGAATCCATCTGCCGCCGCAGGAAGGGAATAATGCCCTCGAACGGCTCCGTAAAAGTGCCTTTGCCGCTGTCGGCCTCGTCTTCCGAAATGCCGTGCAGCAGGCGTTTGAGCAACTCTTCGGGCAGCTTTTCAATCGGCGTGTTCAGCGTAGCCTTGTTCTTTTTGAGGATGAGCGAGAGCTGCTGAAAAATCCAGATGTCGCGGAATTCGCCCAGCGGCGCGATGCCGCCGCGCGCAATGCTGAGCTTGCGGTCGGGCAGCACGCTGTCTTCCGTGATTTCCTGCACCTCGCCCAGGCCGTTGCACGTGGGGCAGGCGCCGTAAGGCGAGTTGAAGGAGAACGTATTGGGCGCCGGGTCGTCGTAGGCGATGCCGGTGGCCGGGTCCATCAAAAAGCGCGAGAAGAACTGCGGCTGGGCTTTTTTGGCGTCGGGGTCGAGCACCAGCATGGTGCCTTTGCCGTGCGTGAGGGCGTTTTGCACCGAGCCGCTGAGGCGAAACCGGTCCTCCTCCTTCACCACCAGCCGGTCAATCACGATTTCAATGTCGTGGATTTTGTAGCGGTCCACCTGCATCTTGGGCGTGATGTCGAGAATCTCGCCGTCGACGCGCACTTTGGCGAAGCCCAGCTTGGCAATCTTCTGGAAATCTTCGCGGTAGTGGCCCTTGCGGCCTTTCACCACCGGCGCCAGCACCACCAGCTTCTTGCCGTCGAAGTGCTTGAGGATGTAGTTGATAATCTGGTCGTCGCTCTGCCGAATCATCTTCTTGCCCGTAGCGTAGCTGAAGGCTTCGGCCGTGCGGGCGTAGAGCAGGCGCAGGAAGTCGTAAATCTCGGTGATGGTGCCCACCGTGGAGCGCGGGTTGCGCGAGGTGGTTTTCTGCTCGATGCTGATAACCGGCGACAGGCCCTCAATCTTGTCCACGTCGGGCCGCTCCAGCCCGCCCATGAAGCTGCGCGCGTAGGCCGAAAACGTCTCCATGTAGCGCCGCTGGCCCTCGGCGTAGATGGTATCGAAGGCCAAGCTCGACTTGCCCGAGCCCGAGATGCCCGTGAACACCACCAGCCGGTTGCGCGGAATCTGCACGCTCACGTTTTTGAGGTTGTGCTCGCGGGCGCCGTACACTTCAATGAAAGGCGCTTCGAGGTGCTGCGAGGCGGGGCTGTGCCCGTTGAGCTGGCCGTGCACGTGCCCAGTGGTGGGCCCGGCAGCCGGCATTTCGGCGATGTCGCGCACGGCAGCAGCCGTATCGGCCGCAACGGCGGTAGCGCCGTTTTTGACCGTAGTTTTCGGAGCGGCAGCTTTGGCTTTGGGGGCGGGGGCAACCGGGGTAGCAGTGGATTTTTTGGCCATTCAGGAACGCAGCGAATAATTCTGCAAAAGTACGGGAAACGCCTGCCGCAGGCTAACGTGAAATCCACAGCCGGGAATCCGGCAGTCGGCGGGGCGTCGGCGAACAACACCCACGGGCGCACTTTTGTGCCCGGTTTTTTCAGATGCCGCTGGCGGCCTCCCGGCAAATGTCAACGCCGGGACTTTTATGGCGTACAAGGACGCAGCCTGGCACTGTCCTTGCGTATGCTAGGTTGTTCACCCTTGTTTTTTGCTCGGTCTCATGAAAAAGCTCCCTAATATTCTCTGCGCTTCCTTGGTTGGCCTGTTGGCCCTGAGCGCAGTTCCGGCCCAGGCCCAGGTCAAGCTGCCGCCGTGGCTCGACAAAAACGCGCCCGCTTCGCAGCCAGCACCCCAACCCCAGACCCAGCCCACGGTCATCATCGGCGGCACCAACCCGGTCATCGTCGACCGCGTGCCCACCGACGACCGGTACCGCGACGGCCGCTACCGCAAGGGCATGCCCCCCGGCCAGGCCAAAAAATACGGCTACCGCGCCAACCCCAGCAACGGCGGCCTTCCCCCCGGCCAAGCCAAGAAAATGGGCAGCTACTATCGTGACGACCGCCGCTACGACGACCGCCGCTACAATGACCACGACGACCACGGCCATGGAAAAGGCCACGGCAAAGGCAAACACTAGCCCCGCGCCGCTCGCTAATTGGCAAAGCCCCGCTCCGAAAGCGGGGCTTTGTTGCGTCATAAGGTTTGGCACTTTCCTTGCAAATCAGGCTTAACACTGTTTTTTTTCTGCAAACGCAATGAGCTCATTACCTAAATTTTTGTGCGCCGCGCTGCTGGGCCTGCTGGTGCTCACTGCGGCACCCGCCGCCCAGGCCCAGACCTACGGCCCGCCCGCCTGGGGCCCGCCCGTGCCGCAGGGCACGCAGTTCTACTACATTCCCGAGATTGATGGGTACTACGACCTGTATGCCCAGCAGTACATCGTGTTCCAGAACGGCCAATGGGTGGCGCTGCCGCCCAGCTACTACGACCCCTACCCCTTTCACCCGGTCATTCTCGACTACCGGGGCCGCCAGCCTTGGGTGTTTGTGAATGCCCACCGGGACCGGTACCCGCGCCGCGTGGTGGTGGTGCAGCCGCGCCGCGCCATTCCGCCGGGCCAGGTGCGCCGCGCTTACCGCGACGGCTACCAGCAAGGCCGCTACGAGGACAACCGGGGCCACGGCCACGACAACAACAACGGCCGCGGCCGCTCCCGGCGCGACTAGCCATCCGTGCCGACACAAAAAAGCCCCTGCCAGCGAGCAGGGGCTTTTTTGTGTGCCAGAATGCAGAATTAAAACGCCGCGTTTTTGGGATAGCGCGGGAAGGGAATCACGTCGCGGATGTTGCTCATGCCCGTCACGAACAGCACGAGGCGCTCGAAGCCCAGGCCGAAGCCGGCGTGCGGGGCCGTGCCAAAGCGGCGCGTGTCGAGGTACCAGTCCAGCTCGTCGGCGGGCACGTGCATTTCGGCCATGCGGGTCGTGAGCTTGGCGTAATCCTCCTCGCGCTGCGAGCCGCCGATGATTTCGCCGATGCCGGGAAACAGCACGTCCATGGCGCGCACGGTGCGGCCGTCGTCATCCAGCTTCATGTAGAAGGCTTTGATTTCCTTCGGGTAGTTGGTCAGGATGACGGGCTTCTTGAAGTGCTTCTCCACCAGGTACCGCTCGTGCTCGCTCTGCAGGTCGGTGCCCCAATCGACGGGAAATTCAAACTTCTGCTTGGCCGATTTCAGGATATCCACGGCCTCGGTGTAGGTGAGGCGCTGGAAGGCGTTGTCGATGACAAAGTTGAGGCGGCCCAGCAGCTCCTTGTCGTACTGGTCGTTGAGGAACTGCAGGTCGTCGGCGCAGTGCTCGAGGGCGTAGCGCACCAGGCTTTGGAGGAAGTCCTCGGCCAGGTCCATGTTTTCTTCGAGCTCGTTGAAGGCCACCTCGGGCTCAATCATCCAGAACTCGGCTAGGTGGCGGGCGGTGTTGGAGTTTTCGGCCCGGAAGGTGGGGCCGAAGGTGTAGATGCTGCCCAGGGCCATGGCCGCCAGCTCGCCTTCGAGCTGGCCGCTTACGGTGAGGTTGGTTTGCTTGCCGAAGAAGTCTTCGGAGAAGTCCACCGAGCCGTCGGCGGTGCGGGGCGGGTGCTCGGGCGGCAGCGTGGTCACGCGGAACATCTGGCCCGCGCCCTCGGCGTCGGAGCCGGTGATGATGGGCGTGTGCACGTAGTAGAACCCGTGGCGGTTGAAATAGTCGTGGATAGCAAAGGCCAGCGCGTGGCGCACGCGCAGCACCGCCCCGAAAGTGTTGGTGCGGGGGCGCAGGTGGGCAATCTCGCGCAGGTGCTCCAGCGAGGTGGCTTTCTTCTGCAGCGGGTAGGTTTCGGCGTCGGCCGTGCCCAGCACGGTGATTTCGGTGGCCTGAATTTCCACCGCCTGGCCTTTGCCCTGCGAGGCCACCAGCTGGCCCCGAATGGCCACGCAGGCGCCGTTGCTCACGTCTTTGAGGGTTTCCTCCGGAAAGTTCTCGGCGGCGGCCACGGCCTGAATGGTGTGGATGGTGGAGCCGTCGTTCACGATGATGAACTGCACGTACTTGTTGCCGCGGCGGGAGCGAACCCAGCCTTTGACGAGGACTTCGCGGTCGAGGTCCTGGCTGGCCAGGAGCTCTTTGACGGTGGACCGTTTGAGGGACATATCTTGCGGGGAAGCGGATGAATCGGCAAAGGTAGAACCGTAGCGTGGACTCTGCGAGTCCGCGCCATGCCCAACGTTCGCCCAGGCGCGGACGCGCAGAGCCCACGCTACATCAACTTTTCATGCCAAGTTTTAGTAAAATTGACCGCCGGCCCCTCCTTTCCGTAATTTCGCTACTATGCAACGCCTCGACCTCAAACAGCTCCTTTCCCAAAAGCTTAGCCCGCAGCAGATTCAGTTTATCAAGCTGCTGCAAATTCCGACGGCGGAGCTGGAGACGCGCATCAAGGAAGAGATGGAGGTGAACCCCGCGCTGGAAGAAGACGAGCCCGACGAACCCGAGGACCTGGACCGCGACAGCGACGACGCCGACGATAGCGACGACCCCGACGCCAGCCTCGACAACGACGAGAACACCCTGGACGAGGACTTTGAGGACCGCAGCGGCCAGGACTCGGCCGATGAGATGCCCGAGCCCGACCTGGCGGCGAAAGAAGACCTTGCTTCGACCGACGACGCCCCCGACAACACCGACCTCGACCTGAGCGACTACCTCAACGACGACGAAATAGCCGGCTACAAGATGCAGGGCGACGGCCCCGGCGAGGAAGAGGAGCGCGACACGCCCCTGGCCGACACCAGCGGCTCCTTGCTGGATTCGCTGCTCGACCAGCTGCACTTTGCCGACCTCGACGAGCGCCAAGAGGCCATTGGCCAGCAACTCATCGGCTCGATTGACGGTGACGGCTACATCCGGCGCGACCTCTCGGCCATTGCCAACGACCTGGCCTTTAGCCAGAACCTGGAGGTGACCGTGCCCGAGATTGAGGCCGTGCTGCGCGTGGTGCAGCAGTTCGACCCGCCCGGCATCGCGGCGCGCGACCTGCCCGAGTGCCTGCTGCTGCAGCTGGAGCGCCGCCCGCAGGACGAGAACACCGTGAACGCCGAGCGGATATTGACCGAGACGTTTGAGGAATTCAGCAAGAAGCACTACCCGCGCATTCAGCAGAAGCTGGATTTGGAGGACGACGAGCTGAAGGAGGCCATCAACGTGATTCTGAAGCTGAACCCCAAGCCCGGCGGCAGCGGCCCCAGCGGCCTGGGCAAGACGCAGTACCTGATGCCGGACTTCATTCTGACGAACGACAACGGCGTGCTCAACCTGACCCTGAACGCTCGCAACGCCCCCGAGCTGCGCGTGAGCCCGGCCTACACCGAGATGTTCCGGACCTACGACAAGGCGGCCAAGAAGGACACCAAGATGAAGGAGGCCGTCACGTTCGTGAAGCAGAAGCTGGACTCGGCCAAGTGGTTCATCGACGCCATTCGGCAGCGCCAGAACACGCTGCTGCGCACCATGAACGCCATTGTGGAGCTGCAGCGCGACTTTTTCTTGGAAGGCGACGAGGGCAAGCTCAAGCCGATGATTCTGAAAGACATTGCCCAGCGCATCGGCATGGACATTTCGACGGTGAGCCGGGTGGCCAATTCCAAATCCATTCAGACGGAATTCGGCATCTACCCGCTGAAGTACTTTTTCTCCGAAGGCATCGCCACCGACTCGGGCGAGGACGCCAGCAGCCGCGAGGTGAAAAGCATTCTGAAAGACCTCATCGGCAAGGAAAACAAGGAGCGCCCCCTCAGCGACGACAAGCTGGAAAAGATGCTCAACGCCCGCGGCTACAACATTGCCCGCCGCACCGTGGCCAAGTACCGCGAGCAGCTGAACATTCCGGTGGCGCGCCTGCGCAAGGAGTTGTAGGGAACGGGCGGCGTCTGTCCTGCTTCTTCATTAAGCCGCGCGTCGGCATATTTACGGAGTGAAAACCGACGTCCTGCCCACCGACACTGCCGAGCTGCGTGAATTACTGCTGGCTGAGCGCGCCCGCCGCGAACAAGCCGAGGCCGAGCTGCGGCAGTACCACGCGCTCAGTCGCATCCCGTTGCTGAACCCCAACCCCATTCTGCGGCTCGACGCCACCGGACGGTTGCTGTTTGCCAATGACTCGGCCAGGATGTTGGCCCAGGAGCTCGAAACGACCGGGCCCTCGCGGGTGCGGCCCCAGCTAACGCACGCGGCCACCCAGGCCCTGCGCACGGGCAACGTGGCCCACAGCGAAGTGACGGCCAACGGCCGCCACTACCTGCTCTTCACGGTGCCGGTGGTGGAAGACGAGCACGCCATGCTCTACCTCACCGACGTGACGGCCCAGCGCCAGGCCGAACAGGAAAACCACCAGCAGCGCAACTTCTACGAGACCATTCTGGCCCACCTGCCCGCCGTGGTGACCGTGCTCGACCCCGACCAGCGCTACCGCTACATCAACCCCTATGCCGAGCCCGACCCGGCCAAGCGCCAGGCCCGCATCGGCCTCTCGTTTGCCGAGCACGCGGCCTCCATTGGGCTGCCCGATGCCCTGGTGACGCGCCGCCACCGCTTGTTTGAGCGCGCCGTGAGCAGCCGCGAGATGGTGAGTTGGGAGGAGCGCTGGCCCGGCCCCGACGGCCAAATACAGCTCTACTGGCTGTGCTACTACCACCCCATATTTGGGGCCGACGGGGTACTGCGCGAGGTGATGTGCTACGGGCTCGACATCACCATCCGGCGGCAGGCCGAAGCGCGCATTCGGCAAAACGAGGTCGAAATGAAGGCCCAGCAGGCGTTTACCAACTTGGTGCTCGACCTCAACCCCAACCTCATCTGGGTGCGCGACGCGCAGGGCCGGACCGTGTTCGAAAACGCCGAGATGCGCGCCCAACGCCGCCACATTGCCGAGGTGGCCGGGGCGCCCTCGATGGAGGCGGCCATGAGCAAGGACGAAATTCAGGTGGCCATTCTGGCCGACCAGCAGGTGCTCAACACCGGCCAGTCGCTCACCACGCAAATGTCGGTGAAGCTGGCCAACGGCGAAGTCAAATGGTACCAGACCGTGCGCTGCCCCCTGGTGCCGGCCGACGGCACCATCCAGGTGCTGGGCGTGAGCACCGACATCACGGCCCTGAAAAAGGCCCAGCACGCGGCCGAAGCCGCGGCCACGGCCCGCGAAAACTTCCTGGCCAACATGAGCCACGAAATCCGCACGCCCCTGAACGGCGTGCTGGGCATGACCAACCTGCTGGCCAAAACCGGCCTCAACGAGCAGCAGCACAACTACGCGGCCATCATTCAGCACTCGGGGCGGCACTTGCTGAGCGTGGTGAACGACGTGCTCGACATGGCCAAAATCACCTCCGGCAAGCTGGAGATGGAGCAGTCGGCTTTCAACCTGTGCGACTCGATGCGCAAGGCCGCCGAGCCCCTGGTGATGCAGGCCCAGGAGAAGGGCATTCGGGTGGTGGGCACGATGCTGCGCGACTCCTGCCCCCACCCCTGGGTGCTGGGCGACTCATACCGCCTCAACCAGGTGCTCATCAACCTGCTGTCGAACGCCATCAAGTTCACGCCGGCGGGCGGCACCGTGTCGATAGGCGGCTACTTCGTGAGCGAAACCGAGGACACGCTCACCACCGAGTTTCGGGTTACGGACACGGGCATCGGCATTGCGCCCGACAAGCTGGAAAGCATCTTCCTGGAATTCACCCAGGCCTACGCCGACACCACGCGGCAGTTTGGCGGCACGGGCCTGGGCCTGAGCATCAGCCGGGCGCTGGTGCAGCAGATGGGCGGCCAGCTCACGGTGCAGAGCGAGCAGGGCCAGGGCAGCTCGTTCTCCTTCGTCACCACCCTGCCCAAGGCCAGCCCCGAGGCCCGGCAAGAGGCCCTGGCGCCCCTGGCAGCGGGGCAGGAGGCCGCCGTGCGCGGCACCCGCGTGCTGCTGGTGGAAGACAACCCCGTGAACCGCGAAGTGGCCCAGCTGCTGCTCGAAAGCCACGGCGTGGTGGTGCACGAAGCCGCCAGTGGCCTCGAAGCCCTGGAACAGTTTGAGCAGCACCGCTACGACGTCATTCTGATGGACATTCAGATGCCGGGCATGAACGGCCTGGAAGCCACGGCCCGCATCCGCGCCCACGCCGACCCGGTGAAGGCGGCCACGCCCATTCTGGCCCTCACGGCCAACGCCTTCCGGGCCGACGCCGAGAAGTACGTGGCCGCCGGCATGAACGACACCCTGCCCAAGCCCTTCGACGAGGCCGAGCTGCTCAGCAAGCTGGCCGCGCTGATGGCCGGCGGGAGCAGCCAGCCCGCCGACCGCCGCCCGGCGCCGCCCGCCCCCGCGCCGCTGCCGGCCGCAGCCACAGCCGCCGACCCGCTCTTCGACCTGGCCTTGCTGCGCGAAACGGCTCACGGCAGCACCACTTTCATGAACCGCATCCTGGCTTCGTTTCACACCAACACGCCCGCCAGCGTGGCCGAGCTGCGCACCGCCCTGGCCGCCGCCGACTGGCCCGCCGCCGCCGCCGTGGCCCACAAGCTGCGCCCTTCGCTGCGCCTGATTGGGGCCGCCCAGGTGGTGCCTCACCTCGCCGCCGTGGAAGCCAAGGCCTCGACGGACGCCGAGCGGCAGGCCGGGGCGGAGCAGCTGGTGGCGGGGCTGGAAGCGCTGCTGGCGGGGCTGCCGAAGGAGGTGTAGCGTCGGGGGGCCTACTGACGGGGCGCCTTCCCCTCCGGGCGGCGCGGGTGGGCGCCTCACCCCCCGGCCCCCTCTCCCGAGGGAGAGGGGGAGCCAGATGAGATGCTGCAGCCTTGATGGGGCGGTTGGAGGGCGGCCTGGATTTCGCGCAGCACCTGGGGCAGGTTCGTGAGGATTTGGTCGTTGGGGAAGCGCAGGAGGCGGTAGCCGTGCTCGGCGAGCAGGGCGGTGCGGCCGGCGTCGTAGGCCTGCTGGTCGGGCGGGAGGTGGGCGGCGCCGTCGGCTTCGACCACCAGCCAAGCGTCGAGGCACACAAAGTCCACGACGTAGCGGTCGATGGGGTGCTGGCGGCGGAACTTGGCTCCGATTTTTCCGCCGCGCAGGGCTTGCCACAGGGCTTCTTCGGCCGCGGTGGGCTGTCGGCGCATGGCGCGGGCGCGGCCCTTGAGGTCGAGCCGACCGTACTGGCGCTTGTCGGCGCTCAAGATGTAGTCTTCGCGGTGATGCTCCATGCGTTGGGGAATGGGTGATGGCGGGTTGGGCGTTTAGACGGCGCGCCTTCCCCCCCGGCCCGGGCGGCGCGGGCGTGGCGCCTCACCCCCCGGCCCCCTCTCCCAAGGGAGAGGGGGAGCCTGACGTTGTTGGAGTTGAAATAGATGCTGAAAACATAGTAGAAATATAACTGCGCCGCCGTGGCTCCCCCTCTCCCTTGGGAGAGGGGGCCGGGGGGTGAGGCGCCACGCCCATGCCGCTGGGGGTGGCCACGCCCGCGCCGCCGTGGCTCCCCCTCTCCCTTAGGAGAGGGGGCTGGGGGGTGAGGCGCCACGCCCACGCCGCTGGGGGTGAGGCGCCACGCCCGCGCCGCCCGGGGGGGGAGGCGCTACGCCCGCGCCGCCCGGGGGGTGAGGCGCCCCGTCTGAACGCCCCACACACGCCGCCACCCGCGGCAGCACCCGCCGGCGCACCTACCACGCCACCCGCCACCCGTGGCAGACTACCCCGGCACCGTTCCCACGCCACCCGCCACGCGTGGCAGGGCCTAGAAGCACAGTGCCCCTGCCCGTCGCCACAGGTGGCGGATGGCAGGGGCACATCGGGCAGGGCCCTCGCCACGCGTGGCGAGGGGGCTGGGGTCAGGCCGTAGCGGCGGGGACTTTGGCCGCTTTGTCGCGGCCGGGGTTGCGGTTGGGCAGCAGCCCGTAGTTGAAGTAGAGGTAGGCCTGCTCCGGGTGCTCCCACAGGGCGCCCAGGGCGGTGCAGTGGGTTTGCCAGAGCAGCTGGGTGGCTTGGGCCCACTGCCCGCCGATGCTGCCGATGGTTTCCTTGGCCACTTTCAGGCCGGCGTCTTTGGCGGCGCTGGCGGCCGTGAGCTCGGCCAGCAGGCCGGCGGCCGTGGTGCCGGGGGCGGCGCCCAAGTCGGCGGCGTGGGCCGTGAGGGCCTGGGCAAAGGCCTCGAAGCGCACGGGCAGGTCGGTGGCGTTGGCGTCGGTGAGGTGCATGAGGCCCTGGGGCAGCAGCTCTTTCAGCTTGCCGGGCTGCTGGCGGTAGGCGGGCACCAGCTGCACGGCGTGGGTGTCTTGCACAAACACGCGCATGGCGCGCAGCACGTCCTTCTTGGAGCGGGTGAGGGCCTGGCCGGTGGCGCCCTGCCCTTCGCGCGTCACCACGGCGCCGCCCAGCGCGGTGGCGGCGGCCTGCAGGTCGGCGCTCAGCTTTTTGAGGGCGGGCACGGGGCTGCCGGCCGTGGCCGTGGCGGTGTAGTTCAGGAAGGCCAGAAACGTGGCCCGGCTGCACCGGATGTTGGCGAAATGGTTTTCGTACAGGTCGTGGTAGGGAGCGGCCATAAGCGGTAAAGGGTTGAGGTTAGGTTGTGAGGCGGGAAGGTAGCCGCACGCGTGGACAATAGCTAGCCCTCAGTGATTTACTTGCAAGAGGTTTTCCGTCACCGCACCGGCTGGGCATTTAGAATTTGACGTCGAATCGGCCGTTGGTCACGCGCACGCTGTCGCAACCGGGCTTGTAGAGCGTGAAGGCAAACCGGCCGGCCGCGATGCGCGCCACGGGGTCGAACTTGACCAGCTCTACTTTGCCCGTTGTAAAGTAGTCGCCATCATAAACACAGGGGAGCGCCGCGACGTGGGAATAAAACTGATTTACTCCTGGGGTAAATATGGGAAAAGGCGTTGCGGAAGAGATAATGGCAAAGGTTTGATTGCTTTGAAGCGCACCGTTTAGCGCGATGAGTATTGTACTCATTTCTCCCCCTGCTTCGCCATTTAACCTCGTTGTGCTACCTATAGCTAATTTGGTTGTCGACTGCCAGTCCCCATTGGCGGAAGTTGTGAAAGGCGCGACGTAGGCCTTGCCATTGACCAGGCACCCGAAGGTGCGGGCGCCGGTCTTGGTTTCGGGCGGCAGCAGCGTGAGCGGGTCCTTGGGCGGGTCGGGGGTGGGGTCGTTCTTGCACTTGCTGCACTGGGTGAGCGTGGCCAGGCACAGGTAGAGGAGGAATTTGCGGAGCATACAGCAATATAGCCCCATTTAGCGCCGCCCCACGCGCCACTCCGCCGTCAGTTCGAAGTAGGGCAGCACGCGGGTGGTTTCGCGGTCCAAATCCAGGGCCGAGTAGCTGCTGCCGAGGAAGGTGCCCTTGCCCACGGTGTAGGTGGAAAAGGTGCGCAGCCACTGCAGCCACAGGCTGGCCGTGAGGTTGAAGCCCGCCACCGCGTGCCGCTCCACCGCCACCTCGGGGCCGTGCTGCCGGGTGATGTTGTGCAGGTAGATGAGCTGCGGCGAGGGATTGGCCGCCGTGGCTTCGGGCAGCAGGGCGGCGCGGCCGTAGTTGCGCTGCTCCAGCAGGCGGTAGCCCAGGCGCAGGCTGGTGCTGCCCCGGGGCCCCGCCCACCCCTGCCGCGCCCCCAGGGAGAAGTCGTGCGTCACGCTCGTATCCAGGGGGCTCTCCCGAAACTGGGCCCAGTTGAGCTGGCCCACGCGGTTTTCGCGGCGCACGTAGTCGGCCAGCAGCAGCAGGCGCGGCCGCAGCTGGTAGGTGATGCTCTGGGTTTGCTCCAGCACGCGGCTGGCGCGGTTGCGGGCCTGCTCGGTGGGCTGGTCGCGCACCTGGTAGCTCACCCACAGGTGGTACTGCGAGCGGATGCTCCACTTGCCCGGCGCCCACGTAAAGCCCGGCTCCCAGTGCAGCAGGTGGTCCACGTAGTTCTCCGCGCTCAGCCCGGCCCGGATGAACACCGTCTGGCGGTACTCGCCGGCCACGCCCAGCGTGGTGCGGAAGGCCCCGGCCCAGCGCCCCGTCCAGGTCAGGCGGGCCAGGTGCTGGGCTTCGTCGCGGGTTTGCTGGTTGTCTTTGCTGGGGGCGTCCACGCGCAGCAACTGGGCGGTGCCCACCACGTCGAGCGAGTGCCGCGGCGTGGGCAGCCAAGTCAGGCTGCCCTGCCAGAGGGTGGTTTGCTCGGTGATGTCCTTCACCTGCTCGCGGCTGAGGGCGGCGGCCAGGCGCGGGGCGCTCAGCCGGCGCGAGTTGTCGAGGTAGTAAGCCCGCGTGCGCTCCCGGTAGTTGAACACGATGCTGGCCTGCAGCCGGGGCCGGCCAAAGCGCAGCTCCTGCCGCGTGTCGAGCTCGCGCTGGCGGTAGCCCACGTCCTGCAGCGTGTCGGCGCCCTCGCTCAAGCGCCGGTACAGGAAGGCGCGCGTGGGCAGCAGCACGCTGTTGTCGGAACGCAGGGTGGCGTAGTCGTTCACCTTGTAGGTGGCCCCGGCCTGGGCCAGCACCGTGTCGGACTGAATGCGCTGCACCGAGCCCAGCAGGTAATCTTCGGCGCGGTTGGTGCGGTAGCCCAGCCGGCCCTGCACCGTCACGGGCGCATCGGCCAGGAAAGCCTGCTCGCCGGCGGCTTCGGCCACCAGGCGCTGCATGGTGCGCGGGCCCAGCCGCGAGCGGGTGCCCAGCACGCGCAGGGCCAGCGGCGGCGCCGCGGTGCCGTTGAGGAAATACAGCGCCGCCGCGTCGAAGCCGTAGGCCACGCCGGCGTCGGTGCGGCCGTTGCGGCGGTCGGTGGCCAGGCCGCCCAGCACGGTGAGGTGCAGCTGGGAAAGCGAGTCGGCCGCCCCCGCCGGGCGCAGGCGGCGCTGGTAGCCCAGGCGGCCCAGCCACAGGCCGGTGCGGGTGGCGTTGGCGCGGCTCTGGTCGTAGTGCAATTGCTGACCCAGCTGCCAGTGGTTGGCGGCGTCGAGGGCGAAGACGTGGGCCACGTCGGCCCCATAGTCCTCGCGCACGAAGGGCGGCGTGCCGCGCGAGTCGTAAATCATGTCGGTGCCCACGCGGTAGCGCAGCTGCTGGCGCGGCCCCAGCTGCAGGTAGCCGCGGGCACCGGTGGTTTGCACGAAGGTGCTCACGCCCACCCGCCGGGCCCGGGCCAGCAGGAACAGGGCGGTGTCGGCTCCGGCCGGCCGCAGCCCGCTGAACACCGGCCCAAACGGCGTGGCCCCCACCAGCACCTGGGCCCGGGCCGCCCCACCCCCCACTAGGAAAAACAATAAAATCAGTGCCGCACCGGCGCGCCAAAATCCGGGGCAGTTACCCGCTCCAAACGCCCGCTCACGCACCGAAAACACTGGAATTGCCACGAATAGGCGGCCCCCGAAATGCTGCCTCGCGGAACCGTATCGGGAAGGTAATACATTCGCCTGGGAGGCTCCGCAAATCCTTTTTCGTTAGGTTAGCTGTGCAAAACCGCTTCCCGGTTCCGTTGCAAATCCCGTTATTTGCCAGACCTAGCGCTGTCGTTACGTTTTCATGCTGCCGATACTATGAATAATTATCTTATCCGGAATTTGCTGCTGGCCGTGCCCGCCACGGTGCTGCTGGCGGCCGCGCCGGCCGCCGCCCAACACGTGCAGTGGGCCGCTCGCCTCGTAGCGGTTTCGTCCTACAAAGCCGAAGGCAAAGAGCCCTTCTCGCCCAACCAGGTGCTGAGCGTGCCCAACGCCCTGCCGCTGGGCCAAATCAGCAACGACGCCTGGATTCCGCGCAAAGAAGGACCGAACGAGTTCATCGAAGTGCGCTTTGCCCGCTCCATTCAGGCGCAGCAGGTCACCATCGTGGAAAACTTCAACCCCGGCTCCATCACCAAGGTAGAGCTGGTGGACACCAAGGGCGAGCACCACGAGGTGTACACCAACGCCAACCCCGGCCCGCTGCCCGAAGCCTTCCGCACGCTGGAAGTGCGCTTCCCCCCGGCCGACTACCGCACCCTGGGCGTGAAGGTGTACATGAACACGGCCAAGGTGGAAGGCGTGAACCAGATTGACGCCATCGGCATCGCCGACGTGGCCTCCACCATGGTGAAGCAGGCCTTCGACGCCCCCAAGGGCCCCGACGCCGTGAAGTCCACGCAGTTCGACTCTTCGCTGGTGAACCTGGGCCCGAACGTGAACACGCGCTACGTGGACACCCACCCCGTGATTTCGCCCGACGGCCGCACTCTCTACTTCGCCCGCCAAAGCATGCCCGAAAACGTGGGCGGCGGCCGCGACCCGCAGGACGTGTACTACTCCACGCTGGTGAGCGGCCGCAACAAAACCTGGAGCAAGGCCAAAAACATCGGCGGCCCCATCAACACCCCCGACGACCCAAACGGCCTGGCTTCGGTGTCGGCCAATGGCCAGAGCGCCATCGTCATCAACATCTACAACCGCGACGGCACCATCGACCCGCAGGGCTGCAGCCTCAGCAAGCGCACCCGCATGGGCTGGACGCAGCCGGTGAAGCAGGACATCAAGGACTTCATCAACCTCGACAAGGAGCACGTCGACTTCTTCCTGGCTACCTCGGGCAAGGCCCTGCTCATGGCCGTGGAGCGCCCCGACGGCCTGGGCGGGCAGGACTTGTTCGTGAGCTTCCCGGTGCCCGAAACGCCCAACACCTGGACCAAGCCCAAGAGCCTGGGCCGCACCGTAAACACCGAAAAGTCGGACTTCGCCCCCTTCCTGGCCGCCGACGAAAAGACGCTGTACTTCGCCAGCGACGGCCGCGGCGGCTACGGCAAGTCGGACATTTTCTACACCAAGCGCCTCGACGACAGCTGGACCAACTGGAGCACGCCCCGCAACCTGGGCCCGGTGGTGAACTCGCCCGATTTCGACGCCTACTACACCATTTCGGCCGCCGGCCAGGACGCCTACCTGGTGTCGTCGCGCAACGGCATCGACAACTCCAAGGACATTTTCCGCATCTCGCTGGCCCCGGCCTTCCAGCCCGAAGTGGTGACGCTGGTGACCGGCCAGGTGCTCGACGTGAATACCAAAAAGCCCATCCGGGCCATCATTCACTACGAAAACCTGCTCACGGGCGAAGAAATCGGCGTGACCGAAACCGACCCGCGCGACGGCTCCTACACCATTGTGCTGCCCAGCGGCGTGCAATACGGCATGCGCGCCGAAGCCAAAGGCTACATCTCCGAAAACGCCAGCCTCGACGTGACGGCCAAGGACAAGTACTCGGAGCAGAAGGAAGACCTCTACCTCGTGCCCTTCGACGTGGGCCAGACCGTGAAGCTGAACAACATCTTCTTCCAGCAGAGCAAGTACTACCTCACCACCACCTCCTACCCCGAGCTGGCCCGCCTCATCCGCATCCTGAAGGAGTACCCGTCGGTGGAAATCAAGATTTCGGGTCACACCGACAACCAGGGCGACCCCGCCCTCAACCTCAAGCTGAGCGTGGACCGCGTGAACGAAGTGAAGAAGTACCTCGTGAGCCACGGCATCAACGGCGGCCGCATCACCACCGAAGGCTTCGGCGGCGCCAAGCCCATTGCCAGCAACGACCAGGAAGAAACCCGCGCCAAAAACCGCCGCGTGGAGTTCACCATTACGAAGAAGTAACGCTCGTTCTGACGGGCGCCTCACCCCCTGACCCCCTCTCCAAAATGAGAGGGGGCACCGGAAATGCTCGTTTTAGCTTTAACACAAAAAAGGCCCGCTGCTCAGCGGGCCTTTTTACATTTTCAGTCGTTACACCCGAACCGGTGCCCCCTCTCTTTTTGGAGAGGGGGTCAGGGGGTGAGGCGCCCGTCAGGACTGCCGCCCCTCTTCCCGGCCCGGCTTGATG
This sequence comes from Hymenobacter armeniacus, assembly GCF_014699055.1. Taxonomy (GTDB): domain Bacteria; phylum Bacteroidota; class Bacteroidia; order Cytophagales; family Hymenobacteraceae; genus Hymenobacter; species Hymenobacter armeniacus. The sequence goes on along the minus strand of NZ_JACXAC010000004.1, from coordinate 392,222 downwards.
CTGCCGCTGCCACTGCCGCCGGGGTTGGCAATGGAGTCGCGCATTTCGGTATCGGCCTGCACGTTGCGCATTTTGTAGTAGTCCATCACGCCCAGGTTGCCGCTGCGGAAGGCTTCGGCAATGGCTTTGGGGATTTCGGCTTCGGCTTCCACCACGCGGGCTTTGGCGTCCTGGGTTTTGGCGCGGTTTTCCTGCTCCATGGCCACGGCCATGGCGCGGCGCTCTTCGGCGCGGGCCTCGGCCACGCGCAGGTCGGCGCTGGCCTGGTCGGTTTGGAGCTTGGCGCCGATGTTTTCCCCGATGTCGACGTCGGCGATGTCGATGGACAGGATTTCGAAGGCGGTGCCGGCGTCGAGGCCTTTGGATAGCACCAGCTTGGAAATCTTGTCGGGGTTTTCCAGCACTTCCTTGTGCGATTTTGAGGAGCCAATGCTTGTCACGATGCCCTCGCCCACGCGGGCCAGAATGGTTTCTTCGCCGGCGCCGCCCACCAGCTGCGCAATGTTGGCCCGCACCGTGACGCGGGCAATGACGATGAGCTGAATGCCGTCCTGCGACACGGCGGCCACGCTGGGCGTGTTTATCACCTTGGGGTTGACGCTCGTGGTCACGGCCTCAAACACGTTGCGGCCGGCCAGGTCGATGGCTGTGGCCTGCTTGAAGCTGAGCGGAATGTTGGCCTTGTCGGCCGAAATCAGGGCCTTGATGACGCTGGGCACGTTGCCCCCCGCCAGGAAGTGTGTTTCCAAATCGTTGGCCGTGAGCTGCAAACCGGCCTTGGTGGAGGTGATGAGCGAGTTGACGATGAGCGACGGCGGCACCTTGCGCACCCGCATAAACGCCAACTGGAACAAGCTCACCCGCACCCCCGAAAAAATAGCCGTGACCCACAGGCTAATCGGGAAGAAATACAGGAACACCAGCAGCACAACGGCTGCTATGGCCAAGGGAAAGATGGGAAAATTCATGGCGTAAAGTAACGCCGAATTTCACACCGCCCTTACGCCGCGGCCACCACAATGCGGTTGTGCTCAATGCCTAGCACCCGCACCTCGTGCCCCGAGGCCACAAACTCGCCCCGCGTTACCGCTTCCCGCCGCTCGGTGCCGAACAGCACCGTGCCCGCCGGGCGCAGCGCCGACAGCGTGCGGCCCACCGTGCCGGGCGCCACATCGGGCCAGCGCGCGTCGCGCACCGAGGCGTCGTTGACGTTGGTGAGGGCCACGCGGGCCAGGTTTTTGGGCCGCAGCCCCACGTACACTATCAGCCCGGCCAGCGCTACCACGCCCACCAGCGCGTAGTGGCCCACGGGCGTGCCCAGGTCGCGGTAGCCCAGCCACACGCCCACCACCAGCAGCACAAACCCCACAATGCCCACAATGGTGGTACCGGGAATGAAAATGACTTCGGCCGCCACGAAAAGCAGGCCGAACAGCAACAGCAGCGCAATGGTGAGCCAGGGCATGAGCGTCAGGGAATTGTTTACCTAAAGATACGCAACCAGCCCCCCAAAGGCCATAGCTGCCGCGGGGGCGCTTACTGTTTGGCTGCAACCGGGCTGTTTTCTACGAAGGCCGGCAGCCGGCCATCGGAGCTGTCAATGCCCACAATGTCGAGCAGGTCTTCGTAGTAAGCGGCCACTTGCTGGCGGTCTTCCAGCGACTTGGCTATCGGGCTGAGGCGGTTCAAGCCCGCGTCTACGCTCTTAAAATAGGCTTCCTTGCTAGGGCTTTGCGAGGTAATCGCCAAAAATTCTGCCGTCGACTGCGCCAAAATGCGGTTCAGCATGGGCCGAGCTTCAACCGGCAACGTTTCGGCGCGCTTGCCGATGACCACCGCTTCTTGGGTCTGCTTGAGCACTCGCTCCAATTTTGCGGCAGCTTTGGCTGGCACTTCAATGGCCGCAGTGGTTTGGGCATAGCCGGAGCTGGCTGCTAGGACGAGTAAGCTGAGTAGAAAAATACGCATCGGAACACGGCTTAATGGGCCGCGCAACGATGCGCGACCCAATGCCATATGAAGGTACTATTCTATTTTAAAATATCACTATCAGTAAGAAAGATTTATTTTTAAACAAGAATATTCCTCAATAAGCCCGGGCAAAATAAGCCCGCCGAACGCTCGGCTTGCCTGTCACCATGCACACGCCGTCTTCGTCGGGCTCGGCCAAGGCCAGGCAGCGCACGGTGGCTTTGGTTTCTTCCTTGATGCGCTCCTCAGTTTCGGAGGTGCCGTCGTAGTGCGCCAGCAGGAAGCCGGGCTCCTCGTCCAGCATCCGCTTGAACTCGTCGTAGCTATCCACGCGGGTGGTGTGCGTTTCGCGGAACTTCAGCGCCTTGTTGTAGATGTTGGTCTGAATGTCGGTCAGCAGTTGGTCGACGCTGGCCACGATGTCGGCCAGCGGCAGGCTCATCTTCTCCTTGGTGTCGCGGCGGGCCACTTCCACGGTGCCGGCGTCCAGGTCGCGCGCGCCGATGGCCAAGCGCACGGGCACGCCCTTCATTTCCCACTCGGCAAACTTGAAGCCGGGGCGCTCGGTGTCGCGGCTGTCCACCTTCACGGCAATGCCGCGGGCAATAAGGCCCTGCTGAATGGGCCGGATGCGCTCCAACAGCGCGTCGAGCTCGCCGGTTTTGTAGATGGGCACGATGACCACCTGAATGGGCGCCAGCTTGGGCGGCAGCACCAGGCCTTCGTCGTCGGAGTGCGCCATCACGAGGGCGCCCATCAGGCGGGTGCTCACGCCCCAGCTGGTGCCCCACACGTGCTCGAGGCCGCCTTCCTTGTTGGCAAACTGCACGTCGAACGCCTTGGCGAAGTTTTGGCCCAGGAAGTGGCTGGTGCCGGCCTGCAAGGCCTTGCCGTCCTGCATCAGCGCCTCAATACAGTAGGTGTCTTCGGCGCCGGCAAACCGCTCGTTGGGGGTTTTCACGCCCTTCACCACGGGCAGGGCCATGTGCTCTTCGGCAAATTCGGCGTACACGTCCAGCATCTGGCGGGTTTCGGCCACGGCTTCCTCGGCGGTGGCGTGGGCGGTGTGCCCTTCCTGCCACAGGAATTCGGCGGTGCGCAGAAACAGGCGCGTGCGCATTTCCCAGCGCACCACGTTGGCCCACTGGTTGATGAGCAGCGGCAGGTCGCGGTAGCTCTGAATCCAGTTTTTGTAGGTACTCCAGATGATGGCCTCCGAGGTGGGGCGCACCACCAATTCTTCTTCCAGTTTGGCGTTGGGGTCGACGCGCAGCTTGCCGGGGCGGTCGGGGTCGGTTTGGAGGCGGTAGTGCGTCACCACGGCGCACTCTTTGGCAAAGCCTTCGGCGTTTTTCTCCTCGGCTTCGAACAAGCTTTTGGGGACGAAGAGCGGGAAATAAGCATTTTCGTGGCCGGTGCGCTTAAACATGTCGTCGAGCTGGCGCTGCATTTTTTCCCAAATGGCATAGCCGTAGGGCTTAATCACCATGCAGCCGCGCACGGCCGAATTCTCGGCCAGGCCCGCGCGCTTCACTAACTCGTTGTACCAGAGAGAATAATCTTCTTGGCGGGTAGGCAACTTTTTGCTCATGGAAGGCATCTTAGGGGTAAATGAAAAAGTTCCCAACTCTGGTACAAGATTTGAACTGACCAAGTGGCACCGTTTCGATGCCAAATTACGTTAGGAATAAGTGGACCTGATAAGGGCACGCACCAAGGCCTTGGGCTGGTATCCAGCAGTCGTTGCAACACCCCCTTATCTTTCTGCTTGTTAAAGTCTCATCGAGTCTTCCCGTGTTCATACCCTTTCCATCATTTGCGTTGTTACTTTACTACTATTGATGCGCTCCTCCCACTCTTCACGTCTTTCGTCATGAAAAACCTGCTCACCGCTTTGTTGCCCGCCATGGCCCTGCTCGCGCTGGGCGGCTGCGCGAGCACTTCGGCCGTCGCCACCTCGGAAGACGACGGCGTCTATTACAGTTCCAAGGACCGCACCACGTCCCTGGTGAGCGCTGCGCCGGCCCCGGCCAGCACCGACGAAGCCGCCAACCCCGACTACAACGGCGGCAGCCAGTCGAGGTCGGCCCGGCGGGGCAGCGGCTCCGACCAGTACTACGACAACACCTACACTTACATGCAGGGCGTGCCCAGCTACGGCCCCGGCCTGGCTTACTACACGCCCTACAGCGCCTACACCACCCTGAGCTACGGCTGGGGCGGCGGGGCCTGCGGCTTCTCGCCCTATGGCTTTGCTGACCCGTTCTGCACCACGGCTTTCTACAGCCCGTTTTATAGTCCCTTCTACAGCCCCTACTACGGCTCGGGCTTGAGCATCACGTTCGGGTTTGGGCGCCCGTGGGGGTACGGCTACGGCGGCTATTATGGCTACGGCCGTCCTTATGGTTACGGCTATGCCGGCTACTACGACCCCTTCTATTACAGCAGCCCCTGGGGCTACGGCGGCTATTACGGCCGTGGCGGCTACTACGGCAACCGTTATTACGGCAGCAACTACGACTATAGCAACGGCGGCTACTACGATAACGGCCGCCGCACCAGCACCCCGGTGCACCGCAACGACCGCAGCTCCGACGGCCGCCGGGCTGGCAGCAGCGTGGCCGGCAGCACCCCCGGCTCTACCGGCATTCCGGCGCCCGCCGGCAGTGGCCGCACCCGCGACGACCTGCGCCCGCAGTCGCCCAACGCCCCGCAACCGACCGCCGGCATGGTGGAAGCCGGTGGGCGCACCCGCACTGAGGTATTGACGGCAGCCCCCGGTACCGAAGCCACGACGCCCGTTGGCGGCGGCTTCAACCGCCCCCGTCAGATGACCGACGACGGCTTGCAGCCCCGCTACCGCAACATGGACCAGCGGCCTTCCGCCGAGGGCCGCCAGCCGCAGGACGCCAACCCCGGCTCCGGCCAGGTGACGCGCGAGGATAATCGCCCCCGCTGGCGCAACCTTGATGCCGCCACCCAAACCGACCAAGCGCAGCCCGCCGCTCCGCAACCGCAGGAGGGTCGCCGTCGCGGCGGCATCTTCCAGAACGTGCCCGCCGAGCAACCGAACAACGCGCCCGAGCAAGTAGTGACGGAGCAGCCCCAGCGCCGCCGCTTCGAGCAGCCCCGCCAGGAGCGTACCTACGAGCAGCCCCAACAGCGCACCTACGAACAGCCGCAGCAACGCTCCTACGAGCAGCCACAGCGTACGTATGAGCAGCCCCAGCAGCGCAGCTACGAGCAACCGCAGCGCTCGTACAGCCAGCCCAGCCAGCCTTCGTACTCGGCGCCGTCGAACGGCGGTGGTGGAGGGGGCGGCGGCCGGGGCCGGGGCCGCGCCGACTAACCCACGTTTTCACCTACGGTTTCTGCAATTATTTTCTCAAGCGAGCCGGCCCAACGGCCGGCTCCTTTTCTTCCCACCCCTATGAAAAAACGGATATACTGGCTTAGCCTGGCCCTCGTAGCAGGGCAGGCCGGCCACGCCTTTGCCCAAGGCGCCACCGATGCCCTGCGCTATTCCCGCCTCCAGTTTGGGGGTCCTGCCCGCACCCAAGGCATTGGGGGGGCCAACGTGGCGGTAGGCGCCGATTTTGGCAACCTCACCAGCAACCCCGCCGGCCTGGGGCTGTTCCAAAAATCGGAGGTTCACCTCTCGCCCGGCCTGGGGCTGGGCGAAAGCACGGCCCGCATGGAGGGGAACAGCGCAGCTGCGCAAAACGACACCAAGAACAGCTTCCACATTGGCAGCGCAGGCGTGGTGCTGGCCAACCGCCGCCCCGACGACGACCAGAGCACCAATTGGCGCGGCGGGGCGTTTGCCCTGGGCTTCACGCGGCTGGCTGACTTCAACACGTCTTTCCGCTATGGCGGCACGCTGAACGACCGGACCATCGGCAACTTGGCCCTGACCGGCGACGACCAGTCTTACCTGGCGTCGTTGCGCCGCACGGTGGGCTTCGATGGCTACGGCCAAGAGAACATCGACAACCTGCGCAGCCAAGCAGCCGACGGCGAGTACTACTCGCTCAACGCCTTGGCCTACGGGGCCTACCTAAGCCGCATTGTGAAAGACCCGCGCACCGGCAAAGACATTGGCATCGCCTCCACCACCCGCAGCGGGCCCATCCAACAGGCCGAAACGAGCTATGCCAAAGGCTCGGCGTCGCAGTTTGACCTGGGCTACGGCGCCAGCTACCGCGACCGCCTCTACCTGGGCATTGGCGTGGGGCTGGTGAGTTCGAACTACACGTCCGTCAAAACCTTCACCGAGCGCGAATCGGACCCCAACACCCACCTCAGCGAATACACCCTGCGCGAGGAGCTCAAAACCAGCGGCACGGGCATCAACGCCCGCATCGGGGCTATCTACCGCGCCACCGACGCCTTGCGCATTGGCGCCTCCATTCAAACCCCGACCTTCACCTGGCTGACGGACGACTACAACGCCGTGTTTACGACGACGTTTACGGCGCAGGGCAACGACGTGGTGGCCACTTCGCTGCCCACGGGCCCGGTGGGCGTGAAGTCGCTCGACCAGACGTTTGCGCCCTACGCCTACACGCTCACCACGCCCTTCCGGGCCAATGGCGGGCTGGCGTATACCGTGGGCAAGCACGGCTTCGTGAGCGGCGACGTGGAATACGTGGGCTACGGCCAGGCCCGCCTGCACAACAACGCCAACGACGCCAACGGCAGCGACTACCCCTTCACGGCTGAGAACAGCGACATCCAGGCGCTCTACAAAAACACCGTGAACCTGCGCTTTGGCGCCGAGGGCCGCTTCGACATTTTCCGGGTGCGCCTAGGCTACGCCCGCTACGGCGACCCGTACAAGGCCGACACCAACAACGAGCGCGCCCAAAACTTCTACACCGGCGGTTTTGGCCTGCGGCAGAACAATTTCTTCCTCGACTTGGCCGGCGTGTACACCACCTTCAACCAAGACTACACCGCCTACGACCTGGGCGGCCTGGAGCCCTTGGTGAAAATCAACCAGTCGCGCTTCACCACCAGCGTCACGGCGGGCCTCACGTTCTAGCCCCTTCCATTGCCCACAAAAAAGGCGCCTTCCGTGCGGAGGGCGCCTTTTTTTGTGGGCAACAGCGCTTACGGCACTTTCTGCACTTTCACGGTGCACGCCACGGTGGGCGAGGTGCCCAGCACAATGTTGGTGACCAGCAGCAGCCCGGTGAATACGTCGGTTCCGTCGCCCTTCACCTGGAAGGCAATGACTTCGTTCTTGCTCAGCGGGCCGGTATTGGTCACGGCGGGGAAGTCGGTGCCCGCGGCAAAAGCGGCCGCGATGGTGGCGCCCGTGGCGGCGTTATTGAAATCCGTGTCGGAAAGTCTGGTGCTCTTGAGCACGGTGGTGCGGCGGTCAGGCCAGCGGGCGCCGCTTAGGTTGAGCACGCGGGTGTCGTTGGGCGAGCTCAGAATCACGCTGTTGCCGTCGGCGCTTAGGGCAATGAGGTCGACCAGCGCCTGATTGGCGGCTAGCGGCACACGGCTCAGCACGGCAAACTTGGGCAGCAGCAGGCCGGTGCGCAGGTTGAGAAACACGCGCCGCACGGCCCGCAGGCTGTCGGCGCGGAGGCGGTTGCCAGGCACGGGGCGCAGCAGGGCCGTGAAGCGGTGGTACACCTGGGCCGAGTCGGACTGGCGCACCGTGAGCCGATAGGCCCGGCTGGCCGATTCGCCCTGCTTGTCGGTGATGGTGTATTGCCAGCGCTCGGTGCCCGAGGTGGTGCGCGCCGCGAAGGAATTGTTGAACAAGTATTCGCCGCCCGGATAGGGTGGCTTGCTTTTGTAGGCGGGCTTGATGAGCGAGTCGAGGTACACGATTTCCTGCGCCTCGGGGGCATTCTTGGCGGGGTCGAAGCTGGAAAGCGGCGTGGGGTAGGCAATGGGCCTGAGGCCGGGCTCGTAGTTCACCACGATGCGCAGGCGGCGCAGCGAGTCGTTGTTGCCCACGGCATACACGCGGGTGAGGAGCGTGTCGCTCGGGCTGGCCGTGCGGTTGCCCGACGTCAGCCCCGTGGCGCCAATCAGGTCGAGCTGCACGCCAGGGTTGGTTTTGGAGCAGGCGCCCAGCAGCACGGGCAGGCAAAGCAGAAGCAGGCGAAATCGCATGGCGCAAAGGTAACGGGGCGTGCCGGTGCTGGGGGCAGCTAGTACCTTTAACGTCTTATTCTAACTCTTATTTCGCTCACGATTTTCTCCTTTATGCGTTTTCGCTTTTTCGCGCTGGCCACGCTGCTGGCCACCAACGGCCCGGCCCTGCTGCCGGGCCTCGCCCCTACCGCCGTGCAGGCCCAGCAAAAGCTGCCCCTCACCCTCGAAGACATTTGGGCCAAGCCCACCTTCCGCTCGGCCTCGGTGCCCGGCTTCAACTGGATGAACGACGGCCGCTACTACTCCGCCCTGGAGGGCGGCAGCCTGGTGCAGCACGAAGTGACCACCGGCAAAGCCGTGCAAACCCTGGTGGCTGCTGCCGACCTGCAGCCCGCCGGCGCCGCCAAGTCGTTGGACGTGGACGGCTACTCCTTCAACGCCAACGAGCAGAAAATCCTGTTCACCACGGCCACCGAGCCAATTTACCGGCACAGCGCGCAGTCGGCCTACTACGTGTTCGACCGCGGCACGAAGAAGCTCACGGCGCTGAGCACCGGCAAGCAGGGCTACGCCACGTTCTCGCCCGACGGCCAGCGCGTGGCTTTCACCCGCGACAACAACGTGTTTGTGACCGACCTGGCCACGATGAAGGAAACCGCCGTCACTTCCAATGGTCTGAAAAACAACCTCATCAACGGTTCTGCCGACTGGGTGTACGAAGAAGAGTTCACGATGGCGCAGGGCTTTTTCTGGTCGCCCGACAGCCGGCAGATTGCCTTTTACACTTTCGACGAAAGCCAGGTGCCGGAATATGACATGCAGAAGTGGGGCAGCCTTTACCCCCAGGAATACCGTTTCAAGTACCCCAAGGCCGGTGAGAAGAACTCGGTGGTGAGCGTGAGCAGCTACGACGTGGCCAGCGGCCGCACCACCAAAATGGACGTGGGGCCGAACACCGACCAGTACCTACCCCGCGTGATGTGGACGCAGGTTACCAACACGCTCAGCATCCAGCGCCTCAACCGCCTGCAGAATAAGCTCGAAATCCTGCACGGCGACGCCACCACCGGCAACACCCAAGTGGTGCTCACCGACACTAGCCCAGCCTACGTCGACATCAGCGACGACCTGCGCTACCTGCCCGGCAGCAAGCAGTTCCTCTTTACCAGCGAGAAAGACGGCTACCAGCACCTCTACCTGCACGACATGAAGGGCCGGCAGGTGCGCCAGCTTACCAAGGGCAACTGGGAAATCACGGCCATCAACGGCTTCGACCCCAAATCGGGCTTCGTGTACTACACCAGCACCGAGGGCTCGCCGCTGCAGCGCCACCTATACCGCATCAACCTGCAGGGCACCGGCAAAAAACGCATCAGCGAGGCCGGCGGCGGCAACGACGCCGTGAACATGAGCCCCGACACCCAGTACTTTCTCAATACGCACTCTTCGAACGGTGTGCCCGCCGTGGTGAGCCTGCGCCAAGGCAGCACCGGCAACTTGGTGAAAACCCTGGAGGACAATGCCAAGCTGCGCCAAACCCTGACGCAGTACGACCTCGGCAAGCTGGAGTTCATCACCTTCAAAACCAGCGAAGGCACCGAACTGAACGCCTCCATGCTGAAGCCCAGCAACTTCGACCCGGGCAAAAAATACCCCGTGCTGATGTACGTGTACGGCGGCCCGGGCTCGCAAACCGTGAGGGATGACACCGGCGCCGGCATCGCCTTCACCAACTACCTCTGGCACCAACTGCTGGCTGAGCAAGGCTACATCGTGTTGTCAGTTGACAACCGGGGCACCGGGGCCCGGGGCGCCGATTTCAAAAAGAGCACCTACGCCAACATGGGCAAGCTCGAAACCATCGACCAAGCCGAGGGCGCCAAGTACCTGGCCACACTGCCGTACGTCGACAAGGCCCGCATTGGCATCTGGGGCTGGAGCTACGGCGGCTACATGACCTCACTGGCCATGACCAAAAACGCTGACCTCTTCAAAATGGGCATCGCCGTGGCACCCGTCACCAACTGGCGCTACTACGACACCGTGTACACCGAGCGGTTCCTGAAAACGCCCCAGGAAAACCCCGGCGGCTACGACGACAACTCGCCCGTGCAGTTTGCCCAGAACCTGAAAGGCAAGTTCCTGCTGGTGCACGGCACCGGCGACGACAACGTGCATTTTCAAAACTCTATTGCCTTCGTCGAGGCCCTCATCAAGGCCAACAAGGACTACCAGACGCTGTACTACCCCAACCGCAACCACGGCATTGCGGGCGGCAACACGCGCCTGCACCTCTACCGCCAGATGACCAATTTCGTGCTGCAAAACCTGTAGTCCTCGAAGCGGGTGAACGCGCCAACAGGCCACCGGATTGGGCACTGCCCGGCCCGGTGGCCTGTTGGCTTACGGGGAGCGGCCGGGCCGGGCCCGTTCTTCGCGCATTGGCTACGCTTCGTCGCCCTGCTGCTACGGTTCGGCAGCTTGGGCTTGAGGGCCGGCGGCCGGCGGGCGCACCTTTGAAGCATGAAAACGCTCCGCTTCCTCCGCCCCGCCCTGTTATGCTTGTTCTATCTGCTGCTGGTTGGCCCGGCCGCCCGCGCCCAGGCGCTGGCCAACGGCACGCCCGCCGTGAGCACCTCCGATGGGGTGCGCCTTTATGTGCGCGTGGCGGGCCAGGGCCGGCCTTGCGTGTTTGTGCACGGCGGGCCGGGCGCCGGCAGCGAAACCATCGAAACGCTGGCGGGCCCCATGTTGGAGCAGCGCTTCCAAATGATTTACCTCGACCAGCGCGGCAGCGGCCGCTCGGCCAGTTCGCCCACCAAGGCCTATGGCCTGCCCCGATTGGTGCAGGACCTCGAAGACCTGCGGCAGCAGCTGCACCTCGAGCGCTGGGTGCTCATGTCGCACTCTTTCGGCGGCCTCATCGCCACGGCCTACGCCCGGCAGTACCCGCAGCACGTGCTGGGCCTGGTGCTCACCAACAGCATCCTGAACCTGCCGGCCTCCATGGAAAGCATGGCCACCAAAGGGTACGCGTTGCTGCCCGCCGCCACCCGCCCCCCGCTCGATGCCGCTGCCCCGCTGCCCCAGCGCTTCGGCATGGTGATGGCCTTGCTCAACCAGCAGCACCTCATGGGTCGCCTCATGTACGCTACCGACTCGGCCGCCGCCCGAGTGGCCCGCGCGCAACGCCGCCAGGCCACCGCCAACCACGACTTTGCCGCCTCCCTCTACCAGCCCGGCGTCATTGACGGCTACCTGGAGGACCTGACGGCCAGCACCCCCCAAATGACCCTGCCTGTTCTCGTGCTCCCGGGCCAAACCGACGACGTCACCGGTCCGCAGCATGAGTCCTTCCGCTTCCCTCACCAGCGCGTGGTGGCCTTGCCCGGCAAGCATTACGTGCTGCTCGAAACCCCCAACGAAGTAAGCCGGGCGCTGGCGGCTTTCTCCCGCGAACTCCCTAAGTAAGCCCCCTATTCCTAATACCTTTTTCAACCAACAAAAAGGGCTCTCATTGCTGAGAGCCCTTTTTGTTGGTTGAAGTCGATAGAGCCTAGCGACTTGAGCTACTTATTCAGTCCCGACAGCAAACCCAACCGATGGCGCAGTTGTGACCGATAGCGCTAACTGCGAGGCATCTTATAAGCACAAGTGTAATCCAAAAAGTAACTATATAAATTATCCAAGCACATTCAGTCAGTACAAATTCCATATATAACGCAATGTCCGCTTCATGAGCAAGCAGTAAGCAGCAAAAACGATTTATACAATGACTTACTTCATTTTGGCAAACTATAAACTTTCTAATTATGTAATATTATATGATTTATTTGCAAATTATCTACAATATGTTTGTTCCAATTAGTGACTTACTCATACCCCAAACGCCCTTACCAGCTGGGGTGTAACCGTCGCCTACAAAACCCTTTTTTCAACTTAACTATGTTGACAAACCACTACTCTCGCACTCTTGCATTTGCCGGAGCCCTGATGACTTACCTCCTCGGAGGCGCGGCCCAGGCCACTCCCCTAGCGCCAGCCAGCCTTGCGGCCACCACCTCCAGCACGACGGTGCTGACCGGCGCTGGCGGCACGGCCACCATCACTCCCGCCACCCTGAGCCCGGTGGTGAGCGGTTGCAGCCAAACCACCCAGTTGGTTTCCCTTGTCACGGGCCAGGAAGGCAGCATCACCACTTCCCAGCAGGAGGGCGGGGGAATCAAACTCAACATCGCCGCCCCGGCCAGACAGGTCTTCACTTCGGTGGAATACGCCAACTACGGCACCACCACCGGCTGCAGCGCGCCTACCAGCAAAGCCGTGGTAGAGTCCTATCTGCTGGGCAAAAACTCCGCATCGATTCCGGTTGAGAATTCCACCTTCGGCGGCGACCCTTGTTACGGAGTATACCCCAAAAGCCTGTACGTAACGGCTTCTTACGGCCAGCCGGCCGTGGCTTCGCTCACGCTCACGCCGGGCACCTACACCGTAAAGCTCACCGTTTCGGGTTGTGGCGAAACCACCACCAGCACCGCCACCGTGACGGTGGTGAATGCCGCCTGCGGCCCCCACGGCGATAAAATTAACCTCTGCCACAACGGCCACCAAATCTGCGTGGCCCAAGCAGCCGTGGCCGCCCACTTGGCCCACGGCGACTCCTACGGCGATTGCGGCGCCGGTGGTTCTTCCCTGATGGCTGCTGCTCCCAAGAACGAGAGCAGCGCCATCCGCGCTACCAACCCCGATGTGGTGGCTCAGACCTCGCCCAACCCCGCCACCAGCGGCCAGTTCCAGGTACACGTGCAGGCTGCTGCTACTGGCCCCGTGCAAGTCAGCCTGTTCGACATGCAAGGCAACTTAGTGAGCCAGCTTTTCAACGGCCAGCTTGAAGCCGGTGAGCAGCGCGACTTTGCCGTAAACCGCCCGGACCTGCGCCAGGGCCTGTACTTGGTGCGCATCCAGAACGGGCAGCATTCGCGCTTTGCACGGGTCGAAGTGCAGAAATAACCTTCCCGACCAGGCAACAAAAAAGGGCTCCCGCCATTGGGAGCCCTTTTTTGTTGCCTGCTTAATTGAGATTAATACGGCTTGGCGTCGTGGGCTACCGCCTCGGCTTCGGCCGCTGCTTTCGAGCCCTGGGCTTCGTTGTGCTGGTTGCCGCCTTCGGCGTTCTGGCCGGCGCGGGCAGCTGCCAAGCCTTCGGCCAGGCGGCGGCCCCAGTCGGCATCGCAGTTGGTGCACAGCTCCACCATCTTGTCGCTCACGGTGCGGTTGGCGGTGGCGAGGGCGCCCACCATGTTGTTGATGAGGTCGTCGCGCTCCCAGTCTTCGTGCAGGCGGTAGCGCTCACCGGCTTGCTTGAAGTTGTTCTGGCGGTCAATGGTCTGGCGCATCAGGCGGCCGCTGTACTGCGGCATGTGGTCGGGCGCCGTGCGGGGCGCCTCCTTCAGGCCATTCAGCGAGCTGGGCTCGTAGTTGACGTGGTTGTTCTGGCCGGGGGCCGAGTCCACGTGGTAGGCCATCTGGCCGTCGCGCTGGTTGGTGGCCACGTGCTTTTTGGGCGCGTTGATGGGCAGCTGCAAGTAGTTGGTGCCCACGCGGTAGCGCTGGGTGTCCGAGTACGAGAAGGTGCGGCCTTGCAGCATCTTGTCGTCGGAGAAATCGAGGCCATCCACCAGCACGCCCGTGCCGAACGCCGACTGCTCCACCTCGGCGAAGTAGTTTTCCGGGTTGCGGTTCAGGGTCATCATGCCCACGGACAGGTGCGGGAACTGGTCTTCGGGCCAGATTTTGGTGTCGTCGAGCGGGTCGAAGTCCAGCTCCGGGTGCTCGTCGTCGCTCATTATCTGCACGCGCAGCTCCCACTTGGGGAAGTTGCCCTTCTCAATGTTCTCGAACAGGTCCTGCGTGGCGTGGTTGAAGTTCTTGGCCTGAATGGCTTCGGCTTCGGCCGCAGTTAGGTTTTTGATGCCCTGCTGCGGCTCCCAGTGGTACTTCACCAGCACGGCGTCGCCGTGCTGGTTCACCCACTTGTAGGTGTTCACGCCTGAGCCCTGCATCTGGCGGTAGTTGGCCGGAATGCCCCAGGGTGAGAAGAGGAAGCTCACCATGTGCATGGCTTCCGGCGTGTTCGAGATGAAGTCGAAGATGCGCTCGCCGGTCTGGCGGTTGTGCACCGGGTCGGGCTTCTGCGAATGAATGAGGTCCGGAAACTTCATGGCGTCGCGGATGAAGAACACCTTCAGGTTGTTGCCCACCAAGTCCCAGTTGCCGTCTTCGGTGTAGAACTTCACTGCGAAGCCGCGCGGGTCGCGCAGGGTTTCGGGCGAGTGGCCGCCGTGGCCCACTGTGCTGAAGCGCACGAACACAGGCGTTTCTTTGCCGGCCGTGTTGAACAGCTTGGCGCGGGTGTATTTCGCAATGGGCTCGTCGCCCACTTTGCCGTAGGCTTCGAACACGCCGTGGGCGCCGGCGCCGCGGGCGTGCACCACGCGCTCGGGCACGCGCTCCCGGTCGAAGTGGCTGATTTTCTCAATGAACTGGTAGTTCTCGAGCATGGCCGGGCCGCGGTTGCCCACGGTGCGGGTGTTTTGGTTGTTGGTGAGGGGGTGGCCCTGGCGGGTGGTGAGGGTCTGGGCGTTTTCGCCGGCGGCGAGGCGGCCGTCCTGCGAGGTGCCGGCCCCGTTCACGGCCGTGCCCGTGCCGTCGCCGGACGTGGGATTTTGCTGTTCGCTCATGGAAATAATGCGCTGAATAGTGGAAGAAAAATGTCGGTTTGCTGCGCGAAGAACGCCGAAAGAAGGCCCGGCGTTCGATAGATTTTGCTTATACCGCCATTAGCGCCAGCCCACTAGAGCCCCGCCATGGCCCATGAAAGCAGCACGTTAGCCGCCTCTGAAAAACTGGTAATCTGAGGCTTTATCAGGCCGGCAACGTTCCCGACATCGATTGCACGAATTTACTCCGGACAACCAGCCAATTTCCGCCCATCTGGCCCTTACTATTACTGCTGGCTAACCTCTTCCCCACCCAATTCCTCGCATGAAAACATCCTTACTTTTCGCTGCTTTCCTGGCACTTATCGGCTGGCTTCCCGCCGCGGCCCAAACGCCCGGGGCCACGTTTGGCTTGTTTGGCTTCGCTTCGATGACGACGGGCACCACGGGGGGCGCCGGCGGCACCTCCGTGACGGTCAACACCGGCACGGCCCTGCAAAACGCCATCAAAACCAAGGGCGCGCAGCCGCTCACCATCTACGTCAACGGCCCCATCACGCTGGCCAACTCGCCGGGCCTGAGCAAGATTGACGTGAAGGACGTGAGCAACCTGTCCATCATCGGCTTCGACCGGCTGGGCGAGTTCAATGGCATCGGCATCAAGGTGTTTCGGGCCAGCAACATCATTATTCAGAACGTGAAGGTGCACAACGTGCTGGCCGGCACCGGCGACGGCGACTGCATCGGCATCGAGGGCCCGGCCGACCACGTGTGGGTGGACCACTGCGAGATGTACAACGTGTACCAGGGCGTGGGCACCGACGACTACGACGGCCTGCTCGACGCCAAGGCCGACTGCCAGTATATCACCTACTCCTGGAACTACCTGCACGACGGCTGGAAGGCCAGCCTCTGCGGCTTCACCGAAACCGACAACTTCGACCGCAAAATCACCTACCACCACAACCGCTTCGAAAACATCAACTCGCGCCTGCCGCTGTTTCGCTTCGGCACCGGGCACGTATTCAACAACTACTACAAGGACATTGCTTCCACCTGCGTGAACTCGCGCATGGGCGCCTGCCTCAAAATAGAGAACAACTACTTCGAAAACGCCCGCAACCCCTACGTGGCCGCCTACAGCCCGCAGGACGGCTTCGGCGACATTTCAGGCAATACCTTGGTGAACAGTCCCTTCGTGTACGCCTCCGACGTGCACGTGCTCACGGCCTGCACACTGGCCATTCCGTACGCGTACAGCGGCGTGCTGAACGCGGCGCCCGACGTGCCGGCCATTGTGCTGGCCAATGCCGGCATTGGCAAGGTGGGCCCCACGCTGGCGCCGGGCACGTTTGCCGTCACGGCCTCGGCGCTGGGCCAGGGCACGGTGGCGCCGGCCAGCGGCACGTATGCCCTGGGCCAGTCGGTGACGCTGACGGCCACGCCCGCCACCGGCTGGCAGTTTGCCGGCTGGAGCGGCGACACCACCGCCACCACCAACCCGCTCACGTTCCGGGTGAAAAACAGCAAGGTGCTGCGGGCCACGTTCACGCTCATTCCGGGCACGGGCGCGGCGGGCCCGCTCATCCGCATCGAGGACACCAACACGCCCCTCACCGGCCTGTGCAGCTTCGACGGCGCCATCAGCCAGAACACCGGCGCCGACAACGGCGCGGTCATCAACCTGAGCAACTCGGCCGCCAAGGCCATCGTGTGGAAAGTGGAGGTGACGCCGGCGGGCGCCTACGAGCTGAAATGGCGCTACACCAACAGCAGCGCCAGTTCGGGCTTCACCGGCAAGCTCGTGGTGAACGGCGTGGTGGTGAACGCCGCCGCGCCGTTCCCCCGCACGGCCAACAGCACCACCTTCGCCCTCGCCACCCAAAACGTGACGCTGGACAACGGCGTGAACGAAATCCGCCTGGAAACCACCACGGCCGCTTCGTTTGCCGACATCGACTGGCTGGAAATCACCGGCAACCGCATCGTGCCCACCAACTGCGCCAACGCCGTGGGCACCATTCAGGTGCTGGCTGCCCGGCAAAGCTCCGGTGCCGCGGCCCCGCAAGCCCAGGCCTTCCCCAACCCCATGGCCGGCTCCGTGACGTTTGACGTGACGCAGCTCACGCCGGGCCCCGTGCGCATTGTGCTCTACAGCACCAGCGGCGCCAAAGTAGCCGAAGTGGCCACAGGTCGCGCAGTCTTCGGCAGCGGCACGCACCGCTTTGAGTACCAGAATGCCAAGCTGCCCGCCGGGCTGTATTTCTACGAGGTGACCACCACGGGGGGCACCTACCGCGAGAAGCTGCAGGTGGAGTAATTATTAACCTTGTCATCCTCACCTGGCGTCTGCGCCGCGAAGGATGACAGGGTTGGGACTTATTTCTCCCCTCTCACCACCCGCGCCTTCCCAAATATGTCCTCCTGCACGCGCACTTCGGCAAAGCCGCGCTGCGTGAGCAGGTCGGCGGTTTCCTGGCCTAAGGCCTCGTTGATTTCGAAGTAGATGGCCCCACCGGGGCGCAGCAGCTCGTGGCCGATTTCGGTGAGGCGGCGGTAGAACAGCAGTGGGTCGTCGTCGGGCACGAAGAGCGCCGTGGCCGGCTCCCAGGCCAGCACGTTGTCGCGCATCTGGGTGCGCTCACTTTCGCGCACGTAAGGCGGGTTGCTCACCAGCACGTCCAGCGAGCCGGGCGGCACGCCAGTGGGCAGGTCTTGCAGAATATCTACTTGCTGAAAGGCCACGGCGGGGGCCCACAGCGCGGCATTGCGCCGGGCCACGGCCAGGGCTTCGGGCGAAATGTCGACGGCCAGCACCTCGGCGACGGGCAAGACGCGGGCCAGCGCCAGGGCCAGGCAGCCCGAGCCGGTGCCTACGTCCAGCACGCGCCGCCCGGGCGTGGTGCCCTGCTCACGCTCAATTAGCCGAACCAACTCTTCGGTTTCGGGGCGCGGGATGAGGGTGGCGGGCGTCACTTCCAGCTCCATGCCGGCGAAGTAGGCCGTGCCCAGCACGTACTGCACCGGCTCGTGGGCCAGCAGGCGGGTTTGCAGGGCCGGCAGCTGCGCCAACACGCTGGGCTGCACCGGCTGCGAGGCGGCCATCATGAAGTGCAGGCCATCGAGGTGCAGCAGGTGCTGGAGCACCATGCGGGCAATGGCATCGGCTTCCGACTCGGGGTAGAGGGCCGTGAGCGCAGCGGTCAGGGAGGCGGTGGCGTCGCGTAAAGTCATCGGGGCAAAGGTAGCGGGCGGGCCCAGCCACGCCCCCGTTCCTACCTTCGCGGCCATGAAAATCGACGACGTTTCCTGCATGAGCCGCGCGCTTCAGCTGGCTCACCTCGGCACCGGCCACGCCCGGCCCAACCCCTTGGTGGGCTGCGTGGTGACGCACCAGGGCCGCATCATCGGCGAGGGTTGGCACAAGCAATACGGCGACCCGCACGCCGAAGTGAACGCCCTGGCCGCCGTGGCCGACCAGGAGCTGCTGAAGCAAGCCCGCGTGTACGTGACGCTGGAGCCCTGCGCCCACCACGGCAAGACGCCGCCCTGCGCCGACCTGCTCCTTGCCAAGGGTGTGCCCGAAGTGGTGGTATGCAACGAAGACCCTTTTCCGCTGGTGGACGGCCGCGGCCTGGAAAAGCTGCGCGCCGCCGGCGTGCGCGTCGAGACCGGCCTGCTGGCCCCGGAAGGCCGCTGGCTGAATCGCCGCTTCTTCACCTTTCACGAAAAGAAGCGGCCTTACCTGGTGCTGAAATGGGCCGAAACGGCCGACGGCTTTCTGGCCGGCAAGTACTTCCAGCCCATCCGCATCAGCTCGCCGCAGGCCAACTTGCTCACCCATCAGTGGCGGGCCGAGGAACAGGCCATCTTGGTGGGCACCCGCACGGCCCTGCACGACAACCCCCGCCTGAACGTGCGCGACTGGCCCGGCCCCCAGCCCACGCGCCTCGTCATCGACAAAAACCTAAGCCTGCCGCCCACGCACAACCTGCTCGACGGCTCCCAGCCCACACTCATCTACACCTACCGCCAGCCCTACCACAAGGCCAACCTCGACCTCGTGACCTTGTCGGAAGCCGACGACCTCATCCCGCAAATGCTGGCCGACCTGCACCAGCGGCAGGTGCAGTCGGTGCTGGTGGAGGGCGGCCCCACGGTGCTCAATGCCCTGCTGCAGGCCGGTTTGTGGGACGAAATCCGCGTGTTTCGCGCGCCCACCAAGCTGGGCCAGGGCATTGCGGCGCCGCGCATCGGGTTCAGCGGCCTGCGCAGCCGCACAAACGTTGGCCCCGATGAGCTGTTCTGGTACGTAAACGAGTAGCCGCCCACGTTCATCGCCGTAATGCCTGTAATGGCTGGCGCCTCTTCCCGATTAATCATTTGCCTTCCAACATTCCGCGAGTCCTGACTTCGCACATTTTCCATGGCCGAAACCCTCTCCCTCGACGCCACGCTCACCAAAGCCGAGCAATACCGGCAGCTGCTGCCCCAAATTGAAGCCCTCACCACCGGCGAGCCCGACCTCACCGCCAACCTCGCCAACACGGCCGCAGCGCTGCGGCAGGCATTTGGGTTTTTCTGGGTGGGGTTCTACCTCGTGAAAGGCGATGAGCTCGTGCTGGGGCCCTTCCAGGGACCTATTGCTTGCACCCGCATCCGGCATGGCAAGGGCGTGTGCGGCGCCAGCTGGGCCCGGGCCGAAACCCTGCTGGTGCCCGACGTGGAAGCCTTTCCCGGCCACATTGCCTGCAGCTCGGAGTCGAAGTCGGAAATCGTAGTGCCCATTTTCAAGAACGAACAAGTAATGGCCGTGCTGGATGTGGACAGTGACCAGCTCAACGATTTCGACCACGACGACCAAGCTGCCCTGGAGCAGCTCATGCAGCTGGCGGGCCAGTGGTTTGTCTGAACCACGGATTCATCCGGATTTTTTGGATTCCACGGATTTTGTGGAAGACTGTCCGACCAACCCGCCCCCTTACATTCGGCACAAAGCCGACCGCCAGCCGATTGAAGCTTTCGACCTATTCAATTTCGCTCCCGTCTAATCTCAATACTATCCACAAAATCCGTTCAATCCGAAAAATCCGGATGAATCCGTGGTTCAGACTATGAAAAAGCACTTCCACCTCCTCGGCGACTGGCGCCGCAACGTGCTGCTGATTGCCGCGGCCAGCAGCCTGGGCCTCGCCCTGCCCGCCTGCTCCAACGACAACCGCCGCGACGACAACGGCGCCGAAGGCAGCTGGGGCGGCGAAAGCTACAGCCAGGGCGTCATCACGGAAATGACCGAAGTGCAGCCCGGCCAGTGGAAAATCACGGCCGAGCGCCCGGCCGGCAAGGAAGAAGTGGCGGCTGTGCTGCACCATTTCGATGGCAAAACCGACACCCTGCAAGGCCAGGCCCTGCAGCGCCAGATGCAGGACTACAGCCGCCAGTACCCCGAAAACCGCGCCAACGGCACCGGCCTGATGGACGTGCTGATGTGGAGCGGCATCGGCTACATGGCCGGCCGCTTCCTCACCCCCAACCCCGGCTACTACGCCAACCCCGGCCTCATTCAGCGCAACCAGGGCTGGCGCGCCAACGTGGCCCGCGAGCGCCAGGACCAGGGCCGCGGCTTCTTTGGCCGGGGCTTTGTGGGCCAGCGCACGCCCACGGCCGGCATTCAGGAAAGCCGCTCCACGATGCGCAGCTCGCCGCGGCCCAGCTTCCGCAGCAGCGCGCCGTCGGGCCGCAGCAGTGGCTTCGGCAGCCGCGGTGGCTTCCGGGGCTTCGGGGGGTAGTGGTGGCTCAATGAAGTTGCGACCTATTCAATCGGTAAAGACTGTCATGCAGAGCGCAGCGAAGCATCTTGCCCGCCACCACTAATCATTTGATTGCATTGCGCTGTCAAGATGCTTCGCTGCGCTCTGCATGACATTCTAGTTTATCACCCCGCAGATGATTAACCTCCTTCCGCTCTCCGGCGAAGTAGCCCCGGCCGTGCAGGCCCTGGGCTGGGAATGGGCCATTGAAGACGCCTGCGAGAACTACGTGGCCCGCGAAGCCGTGCAGCTCTCAGAAACTGACGCTGAAACGCTGCTCCAGGCCGCCGATACGCTCTACGACATGTTGATAGAAGCCATTCCGGACCCCATTCCGGACGCTCTGCTGCAAAAGCTGGCCATTCCGGCCAACCTGTGGGAAGCCGTGCGCCACTCTTGGAACGACGAGCGGCACTGGCACCTCTACGGCCGCTTCGATATGGCGCTGACGGCCGACGGCCCCAAGCTCCTCGAGTTTAACGCCGACACCGCCACCGGCCTGCCCGAAACCAGCGTGGTGCAGTGGGCCAGCCTGGTAGCCGCCGGCCAGTCCGAAGACGAGCGCCAGGCCAACGGCTTGTTTGAATGCCTCGAAGACCAGTTTCGCCACTGGCGCGCCCTGAACAACGACAAGCAAGCCACCCTCCTACTCGTGCACCTGCCCGAAAGCGCCGAGGACGAAGCCAACTGCGCCGTGCTGGCCGAAGCCGCCCGCACGGCGGGCTTTGCCGATGTATTCGTCTGCTCCGTTGATGCCATGACCGTATCGGTGCAGGGCGAAGACCGGGGCGTGTGGGCCGAGTCGGTGCCCGGGCAGTGGCAAAAGTTCGACTTCCTGTTCAAGCTGGTGCCCTGGGAAATTCTGGCCGAAGAAGAGCCCGAACTCACCGCCGACCTGGTGCAGCTCCAGCTCACCCGCGACGTGGTGACGGCCAACCCGGCCTACGCCCTGCTCTTCCAAAGCAAGGCCCTGCTGGCCCACCTCTGGGATACGTTTCCGCACCACCCGCTGCTGCTCGATGCCAGCCTGCGCCCATTGCCCGGCCACCACGTGCGCAAGCCCGTGCTGGGGCGCGAAGGTCAAAACGTGGCCGAAATTCAGCCCGACGGCCGCGCCGGAGCCGAAGTACCCGGCGAGTTTGACCAGCAGCCCCAGCTTTACCAGCGCTGGGCCGAACTGCCCACCGACGCGCAAGGCCGCCGCTACCAGGCCGGCGTGTTCTGGGCCGGCGAGGCCTGCGCCATTGGCTTTCGCCGCGAGGCGGGGCTCATCACCAACCTTTCGGAGTTTGTGCCGCACGTGCTGATTTGAAATTCGGCGGGGCGAGGCTGCGATGAGCAAGTTCTCCTTACCGCGCTCGGAATGGGTGGCACGGCCCGGCCGACTATTGAATTCGGCGCCGCATCACGTAATACGCCCCGGTATTTGCCGGGTCGATGAAGGTGCTGGCCAGTTCCCAGCCTTGTGCATTCAGCCAGTTTAGCGCGTCCATGGCCGAATTGAACTCAACCGCCTTGCCCGATGCATCGCGAAAAAGATTGGCCGAGACCAGCTTCTGCTGCTGGCCATAATCAATCGACACCACGTAGCGTCCGTTCAGCTTGGCTTGGGCCACCACTTGGCAATACTCTTCGGTGCGTTTCACCGCCGCAGTCGATGCGGGGGTTTGGGCCGTTGCGGCGCTAAGGGTTCCCGTCGTCAGGAACAGGCAAAGAAGAGGCAGCTTCATAAAACTGAACTGAAAAAGTGTGAAAGGACGCGAATGTAGGCCCAAACGCACCGCATAGCCGGCAGTCGGTGCAGCCACGGCGTTGGCAGTGCGGGGCCGCCACAACGAACAAGGCCACTCATTGAGTGGCCTTGTTCGTTGTGGCAAATCGTGTTTCTGGTCGTTGCCGTTGCGGTTTGCTCCCGCTTATCACACTTTCAACTGGCAAATGACGGTTTCGCCGCCTTTCACTTTCTGGCCCAGCTCCACTTTCACCTCCGTATCGAGCGGCACGAAAACGTCGACGCGGGAGCCGAATTTAATGAATCCAAACTCCTCGCCCTGGCTCACTTCGTCGCCCTCGTTCACGTACCATACAATGCGGCGGGCCATGGCGCCGGCAATCTGCCGGAAGAGCACCAGCGGGCCGGCGTCGCTTTCCACCACCACGGTGGTGCGCTCGTTTTGGGTGCTGCTTTTGGGGTGCCAGGCCACCAAGTAGTTGCCGGGGTGGTACTTGAAATACTTCACGAGCCCCGATATGGGGTTGCGCGTCACGTGCACGTTGATGGGCGACATGAAAATGCTGATTTGCTTGCGCTCGTCTTCGAAGTATTCGGGCTCAAACACGTTCTCAATCACCACCACCTTGCCGTCGGCGGGGGCCAGCAGCAGGTCTTCGTGGGTGAACATGTGCCGGAACGGGCTGCGGAAAAACTGCAGAATCAGCAAAAAGATAATCACCGTGGCGCCCGCAAACAGCCGGTTGACCAACGCGTTGCCCCGGTTGAAATAAAACATCAACAGGTTTAGCGCCAGCAAAATCAGCAGCGTAACGAACAGGATGCGTCTTCCTTCTTTATGTATTTTCATCTGAATTGCGAAACTGGCCGCCGGGGCGAAGTTAAAGCCCACTGTCCAAACAACGGCCCACCTTGCCGCAACGGGCAAAGTGGGCCGGATGTTCGGTTTGGCGCGCAAAGCGTCGGCGTTGCGCAGCCCTCAAAGCCATTAACGCTGAAAACAGCGCCGTTGGATTGACTTGATTAGTGCTTAGAAGCCGCCGCGGAACTTGTACGTCTGGGCCACTTTGTCGATGGCCACCACGTAGGCCGCGATGCGCATCGGAATCTTGTATTTCTGGCTGGTCTGGTACACTTTCTCGAAGGCGTCGGACATGATGCGGTCGGCGCGCTCGGTCACCATGTCGAGGCTCCACTTGAAACCCTGCTTGTTCTGCACCCACTCGAAGTACGACACCGTGACGCCGCCCGAGTTGGCCAGAATGTCCGGCACCACCATGATGCCCTTCTCGTTGATGATGGGGTCGGCCGAGGCCGAGGTGGGGCCGTTGGCGCCTTCCACGATGAGCTTGGCCTTGATGTTGTGGGCGTTGTGCTCGGTGATGACGTCTTCCACGGCGGCGGGCACCAGCACGTCCACGTCGGAGGTCAGCAGGTCGTTCGGGTCCATCGGCGTGGCGCCGGCAAAGCCTTCGAGGCGGCCGTTGTGGGCGTTTTTGTAGGCGATGGCGTCGTCGATGTTGATGCCGTTCTCGTTCCAGTAAGCACCCGAGATGTCCGACACGGCCTTAATCTTCACGCCCTGGGCGTGCAGCAGCACGGCGGCCCACGAGCCCACGTTGCCGAAGCCCTGCACGGCGGCCGACACTTCGGTCGGCTTCAGGCCCAGCTTTTTGAGGGCGGCCAGGGCCGACACCATCACGCCGCGGCCGGTGGCCTCGGTGCGGCCCAGCGAGCCGCCCATCACCAGGGGCTTGCCCGTGACCACGGCCGGCGAAGTCATGCCGTTGGTTTTCGAGAATTCGTCCATCAGCCAGGCCATTTCGCGGGGGCCGGTTCCCATGTCGGGGGCCGGAATGTCACGGTCGGGGCCGAAAATGTCTTTCAGGGCCAGCGTATAGCCGCGCGTCATGCGCTCAATTTCGCCGGGGCTCATGGTGGTAGGGTCGCAGATGATGCCGCCCTTGGCGCCGCCATAAGGGATGTCGACCACGGCGCACTTCCAGGTCATCCAGGCCGCGAGGGCCTTCACCTCGTCGAGGTGCACGTTTTTGTCGTAGCGGATGCCGCCCTTGCTGGGGCCGAGGATGGTGTTGTGAATCACGCGGTAGCCTTCAAACACGTGAATCTGGCCGTCGTCCATCGTCACGGGGATGTTGACGATGACCTGTTTGTCGGGGGCCTTCAGAACGTTGTAGGTTGCCTCATCGAGGCCGAGGATTTCGGCGGCGATGTTGAAGCGCGACATCATCGATTCGAGCGGATTTTCGCGGTCTACTAGCGGAGCGGGCTCTTTATACACGGTGTGGGCTGCCATTCGTGGTGGGGTTGGTTTTAAGAAGCGTTGGGTGGGATGATGGATACGATTGAGGGCCGCAAAGGTATTGCTTTTGGCAAGACCGGAGATGAATTGACCGCAAACGTTTGGGGGAAATCGCAACCGCCTGTCATTGCGAGGCGTAGCCGTGGCAATCCTTCCGCTCAATGCTAAGCGCTTTTCTTTGCGATGAGTTGCGGTTAGTGAAAAGCCCCGACACTGCGCAGTGTCGGGGCTTTTCGATGGGCTTGCTCACATGATTGGGTTGGTCGCTGAGAACAGGACGGATTGCTGCATTCCGCTGTGCTCCATTCGCAGTGACCGAGGGGCTCCTACCCCGCCAGCAGCTGCAGCAGCGCCAGCACCGGCAGCACCAGCAGAAACGCGTCGAACCTATCGAGCAGGCCGCCGTGGCCGGGCATGATGCTGCCCGAGTCCTTCACCCCCACGCTGCGCTTGAGCATGGACTCGGCCAAATCGCCCAGCGGTGCGAACACGGCCACCACGCCGGCCGCCACCAGGCGGTGCGCCAGCGGCAGGTCGGGCAGCATGAAGCCGATGGCCCAGCCCACTATCAACGTCATCACGAAGCCGCCGGCCCAGCCTTCCCAGGTTTTGCCGGGCGAGATTTTGGGGGCCATTTTGTGCTTGCCGAAGGTTTTGCCGGCCGCGTAGGCGCCGATGTCGGACGCCCAGATGAGGAAGAGCAGGGCGAAGATGCGGCGGTAATCGTAGCCGTGATTTCCGTAGGCAATTACAATGAGCAGGCACATTGGTATACTCACATAAAAAAGCCCACCAAGCGCTGCACCAACGTTGGCAAATGGTTGCTTTTGGTCAGGCCAACTGCCTAATTCCTTCAACAGCGAAATCACACTTGTAAAAAGCGCAACCACCATTGTAACAGCAGCCATAAAACCCAGCCTTTCAACACTGCGATATGCAGTTATCATATCGTGTATCGGTTGGCCAGCTATGTAAAGAGGTGATTCAACTGGATACATCCATTGGAATGAAAAGGCTGTCACTCCAAATATTATCAAACTAGCTCCAACCCCAATCCATGTAGCCGGCGCGTAGCCGCCTGCCCGCATCATGCGGTAAAATTCCCACAGCATCACGGCCTGCACGAAGGCGAAAAACAACCCAAACGTCCAGGGGCTGAACCAGACGCTGCCCAGCAGCGCCGCCGCGCCAATGACGCCCCAGATGACGCGCAAACGAAGGTTGCTGGGGCCGCCTTTGGCGGCGGGAGTATCGGTGGCGGCGTCGGTAATCGGAGGCGTAGAGTCGGACAAGTGGGAAAGGAATGTAGAGACGCGACACTTCGCGTCTCGGCGTTGGGAAAGTACGCCGGTGCAATACCGGTCGTTCAGACGAGAGACGCGAGGTGTCGCGTCGCTACAGATTATTGGTTGTCGTTGCGATGCACGGCCACGCCCTCGCTGCTGAGGGTGAGCATGGTGGTGGGCGCGGCGGGCGCGGTCATGCGCTGGTGCAGGAAATAGAGCAGCCCGGCCGAGAGCAGCGCCGACGGCACTACCAGCGTCCAGGGCAGGGGCTCGGTGGCGTCGGGGTCGAAGCCCCAGCCGAAGCGGCCCTGCTGCGTGAAGTAGAGGATGAGGAGCTGAAAGGCATTCTGGGTGAAGTGGGCGGCCATGCTCACCAGAATGTTGCCGCTCCAGAGGTAGAGGTAGCCCAGCACCAGCCCCAGCACAAAGCGCGGCACGAACCCGAAGAACTGCAGGTGAATGGCCGAAAAAATGGCCGCCGCCAGCCACACGCCCACGTGCGGCGAAAACCAGCGCACCAGGTTTTTCTGCACCACGCCGCGAAACACCAGCTCTTCGGCCACAGCCGGCACCAGCGCCACCACCACAATGGCCACCAGCAAGCGACTGGTGGACGTGAGCCGCGTGAGAAACTTGGTGAGGCCGGCGGCCCGGTCTTCGCTGGCGCGGGCCCACACTTCAAAATCGTGCAGCGCGGCCGGGAAATGCGCATCCGCGTTCCAGGCAATGATGACGGACATCAGCGGCAAAATGACCACAATAAGCGCCGCCGCGGCCAGCAGCCACCAGCCCGCACCCAGCCGGCGCGGGTTGAAGTATTCGGCCCAACGGTAGCCCAGGGCCGAGGCCAGCGCCAGCGCGGCGCCGCCAAACACCAGCCCCAGCGTGACGCCCTGCACCATCATCATGATGCCCCAGCCGTTGGGGGAAGTCGTGGGCCGCTGCATCGCCTCTATCAGTTGCCCCGTCGACAAGCCGAACCCGCCCATGCCCCAGGCAAATATCACGGCGTAGGCCACGCAAAAGCATAACGCCATAAAACCCAGCAGCAGGAGTATCTGCAAGCCGGGGTGCAGGGTACGGGGCAGGAAACCTTTCATGGCGGGGCGCTAGTTGGGAAGGGCGTAAATTTACCGCAGATTTTAACTTAGGCTTAGTCATTCAAACAAAGAGCGTGCTGTAGCACATAGCGGGCGCCTCCCCCCGGCCCCTCTCCAAAGGGAGCGGGGAGCCTGACGATTTCCATTTGAAGCAAGTCCGGTGCCCCCTCTCCTTTCGGAGAGGGGGTCAGGGGGTGAGGCGCCCCGCCAGAACATCACGCTTTAACATACAGATATCCCCGTGGTCAACATCGGTCCCAACATCTCCCTTCCCGACTTCCCGCTCCTGCTCGCGCCCATGGAGGACGTGAGCGACCCGCCCTTCCGCGCCGTGTGCAAGGCCAACGGGGCCGACCTGATGTACACCGAGTTTATTTCCTCGGAAGGCCTGATTCGGGCCGCCGCCAAGAGCCGCAAGAAGCTCGACGTGTTCGACTACGAGCGGCCCATCGGCATCCAGCTGTTCGGGTCCGACGTGGAGACGATGGGCGAGTGCGCGGCCATCAGCACCGAGGCCGGGCCCGACCTCATCGACATCAACTACGGCTGCCCGGTGAAGCAGGTGGCCTGCCGCGGCGCCGGCGCCGCCCTGCTCCAGGACATTCCCAAAATGGTGGCCATGACGGCCTCGGTGGTGAAGCACACCCACCTGCCCGTGACCGTGAAAACCCGCCTGGGCTGGGACGAAGGCACCAAAAACGTGGAGGAAGTGGCCGAGCGCCTACAAGACGTGGGCATTCAGGCCCTCACGGTGCACGGCCGCACCCGCGCCCAGCTCTACAAGGGCGAGGCCGACTGGCGCCTCATCGCCAGCATCAAAAACAACCCGCGCATCAAGATTCCGATTTTTGGCAACGGCGACATCACCTCGCCCGAGAAGGCCCTCGAATACAAAAACCGCTACGGCGTGGACGGCGTGATGATTGGCCGGGCCAGCATCGGCTACCCCTGGATTTTCCGCGAGGTGAAGCACTACGTGGCCACCGGCGAGCTGCTGGCCCCGCCCACGCTGGAAGAGCGGGTGGCCATGTGCCAGATGCACTTCGACCGCAGCGTGGAGTGGAAGGGCCCGAAAGTGGGCGTGTTTGAGATGCGCCGGCACTACGCCCAGTACTTCCGTGGCCTGGAAGGCGCCAAAGCCTGGCGCACCCGCCTGGTAGACGCCGAAACGCCCGCCGCCGTGCTGGAGATTCTGCAGGAAATTGCCAGCAGCGACGCCGTGCTGGTGGGGTAGTTTTCGGGGCTAAACAGAACGTCATGCTGAGCGCAGTCGAAGCATCTCGCGTGCCGAAGTAATTCTTACGATTGAGTTACTACCACACGCGAGATGCTTCGGCTTCGCTCAGCATGACGTTCTTTCTAACAATTACATGATTCCGATTTACGAAAAGAAAACCCGCATCAAAATCCTGGTGGCGGTGCTGGCCCTGCTCATTGGGGCAGCCACCGTGGTGTATACCAACCTCCTGGTGCAGCGCGTATCGGAGCGGGAGCAGCAGCAGATTCAGCTCTACGCCAAGGCGCAGGAATTCATCGTCAATTCGGAGTCGGAAACGAACCCCTTTGTTTTCGACGAAATCATCAACGGCAACACCACCATTCCGGTCATTCTCAGCAGCGACGGCAAGGACATTATCGCGGCCAAAAACATCGACATGCCGCGCCGCCTGCCGCTGGCCGACTCGATGGCCCACCTGCAAACCGAGCTGGCGCTGATGAAAACCAAGCACCCGCCCATTGTGGTGAAATTCGGCGGCGGGCAGGTGAACTACATTTTCTACCGCGACTCGCAGCTACTGCGGCAGCTGCGCACCTACCCGCTGGTGCAGCTGGTGGTGATTGGTTGCCTGGCCGTCATCGCCTACTTCGCGTTCAGCTCGTCGCGGCGGGCCGAGCAAAACCGCGTGTGGGTGGGCCTGGCCAAGGAAACGGCCCACCAGCTGGGCACGCCGCTCAGCAGCCTAGTGGGCTGGCAGAACTACCTCCGCGACTCCGACCGCTTCAAGGACGAGCCCATTGTGGAGGAGCTGGGCAAGGACATCCGGCGCCTGGAAATCATCACCGAGCGGTTCAGCAACATCGGCTCGGTGCCGGTGCTCAAGGACGAAAACCTGCTTCAGACCACCCGCAACGCCATTGAGTACCTGCAGAGCCGCGTTTCCAAAAAGGTCGTCTTCAAAATCGAAACCGACCTGCCGACGGACACGCCCGCCCGCATCAACGTGCCGCTGTTCGACTGGGTCATCGAAAACATCTGCAAAAACGCGGTGGACGCCATGGACGGGCGCGGCTCCATCACGCTGCACCTGCGGCGGGTGCGCACGCGCCGCACCTGGTACCGCCGCGGCACGCCCGCCCGGCAGGTGGCCGTCGACATCACCGACACGGGCAAGGGCATTCCCAAAAACAAGATGGAAAGCGTGTTCATGCCCGGCTACACCACTAAAAAGCGGGGCTGGGGCCTGGGCCTAGCCCTGGCCAAGCGCATCATCGAGAACTACCACGAAGGCCGGCTCTTCGTGAAATGGAGCGAGCAGGGCCGCGGCACCACCTTCCGCGTGGTGCTGAATCAGTAAAACATGAGACGTGAGACGTGAGACTTATGGTTGGCAAGACGTTTTCCATGGGTCTCATGTCTCACTGTCTCATGTCTCAGGTCTCTACCGATTCGTAATCTCTACATACGCCTTGCCGGTCACGGGCTGGCCGTTGCGGGTGCCGGTCACGCGGCACATGCCCTCCCAGTAGTACATGGTGAAGGCGTGGAAAAAGCGCAAAGCCAGCTCCTGCTGGGGCACCAGCGGCTCCACGGTGAGGTCGTAGCCCTGGCCGGGCACCTGCACACGCCAAGTGGCGGGGTACTTCTTTTTGGATTTGGGGCTGGTCCAGTACGTGAGGGGCGTGAGCTGGAAATCGGGGCCGGAGAGGTGCAGGTCGGCGCCGCCGGTGGCGCGGCTGAAGGTGCCGTTGTTCAGGGTGAGGCCGGTGGCGGAGTTGCGCAGGGTGTTGAGCATGAACTCCTCGCGCGGCTCGTCGAGCTGGATGCTGAGCCAGTCCCAGCCCACGTTCTTGTCCACGATGCTGGTGCAGTTCCACTGCCGGTCGTACCACAGCTCGCCGGTCACGGCGTGGGGCTGGCCGCCCACGGTGAGGGTGCCCGTGGTGGCCAGGCGCGGGTAGGAATAGTAGCCGGCCACGATGCCGTTGCCGTAGTTTTCGTAGCCGGTGCCGCTGTGCAGCACCACGGGCCGGGTGGGCCGGGTGGTGAGGTCGAGGGAGTAGCCGGCGTTCTGCTTGCCGGTGAAGGCGGCCTGCAGGTGGTAGGTCCCCTCCTGCCCGTCGAGCTTCCACACCTGGCCGCGTTGCTGGTCGCGCAGCCGCAACGGCAAAGAGTCGGTGAGCAGGCGCGGCAGCCGGCCCAGCTTGTAGTCGTAGTTGAACTTCTGCCCCTGTGGGTCGGTGAGGGCCATGTTCACCATCTGCCAGTCCTGTTTGCCGTCTTTCAGGTTGAAGTGGAAGAAAACGTACTCCACGCCGTATTGGTGGCCGGTGGCCTGGTCGGTGAGGTGGCCGGTGAGGTACCACCACTCCAGCGAATTTTTGGAGTGCACGGCTTCTTCGCGGGGCAATTCGGCGCGGGTAGCGGTGGGGTTGAAGCGGGTGGTGGGCCGGGGGGCAGCGCACGCCGTGGCCAGCAGCAGTAGGGTAAAACGCAGGAATCTCATACCCTCAGAAAAGGCATTTCCGGGGCGAAAGGTTTGCGCTTTGCTTCCTCTCGCAGCATTTAAAGCGGCTAACTGCTCACCTACGTGGGGGCTTCACCGGCAACACTGGCCTTATCATCTTGCCCATTATATGCCCACGTCCCTCTCTTGCCTGCATCTTGACCATTAATTCAAGAGGCGAGGAAACCGGCCGCAAATCGACTTGCACTTCCTGAGTGTTAAAATCGAACGGACGGCCTTCTATACGTAGCATGAGCGAATCGGCTTGCACCGGCTTCCAACTCGCATCCAACACCAGCTCAAAGCGCCCACTTGCGTCGGTAGTGGCGCCATAGCGCGTTTGATTGATAAAAATATACATCCCCGGCAAAGGCATACCGGTATCGCCATCGAGCACCTGCCCGCGAATAACAATTTGCCTGTGGGTGGTAGCGTTGGCCCCAATTGCCGACGTGCCCGCCACCGGCAACACCTGCGGCGGCTCCGTCGCACTGGCTGCAAACGGGTGCCAGCCGAGCAGGGCCAGCCCCGTGACCACCCAACGCCGCCAGCGACCTGCTGGCACCGATACCAGTTGCGTCACGTGTGCTCGTACGCACATGTGCTGTCCATTCCGCGCCGCCAGAAGGGCCAGAATCTCGGCCTCGCTCATGCGCGTAAAATCCACCACTTCCGTAGCACAGGTGGCGCAGTGGCGGCCTTGGGCGGTTGGCGTCATGGCGCCCCAGCTTTCGGAGCAGGGCCGCGGAATGGAAACGAGTGAATGAGCCATGCGTCTAAAATACCCTATTCATTTCTTCTACCGCCGGAACGGCCGCGTCACCCAGTACTTGCCCCAGCCCCACAGCGCCCGCGGGTGCCAAGGCGCGGGCGGCAATGCAGAAACCATGAGGCCGCCCGCCACCACTACCTCGCCTAAAGTCTTCACATCTGGCTGCAGCCGGAAGGCTAGGGGCGTGCCGGCTTGGACTGCTACTGCCCGAAACTGCGAGACATAGCCAATGGAGGCCACTTTCACTTCCAGTCCCTTTTTATTTACCAACTCCAGCGGCACCGCCAAGCTGAATAAGCCGTCCTTGTCGGTGCTGGTGCCCACGGTGGTGCCTTCAAACAGCACTGTTACGCCGGGTATCGGTTCGCCGCTGGCAGAGTCGGTCACTACGCCGCGCAGCACGGGCGCGGTGAGGGGCCGCGGCGGCAGCTGGTCTGGGAAGGAGGACATCAACATGGGAGCCCCCGTTGTAGCACTCTGATTCCCGGCTGGGCTCGGGGGCTGCACGTCGGCAGCTTTTGCGGCAGGCGCTGGAGTTTCGCTAGTTGCTGGTACTGGCGCGGCTGGCACCGGGCCACCCCAGTAGCGGGCCCGCCATTCCTGCGGCGTCTGCGCCTGCGCACTCGTGCCCACCGCTTCGCGCACGCCCCACACGGCCACGGCCGCCGCCAGCCAGGCCCGCCACCGGGCCATTGGGGCAGCCGGAACGGCGCGCTGCAACGGCCGCTCCAGCTGCCCCGCCGCGAAGCGCCCGCAGGTGGGGCCGCCCGCGGCCGTGGCCAGATAGGCCAGTATCTCGGCATCGGTTTTCAGGGTGAAGTCGACCACGGTTTTCTGGCAGGCGGCGCAGTGGCGGCCCTGGGTAGCGGGCGTCATGGCGTCCCAGCTTTCGTGGCAGGGCTGCGGAATCTGGATGCTAAGCGAGTGCATAATACAGAGTGGGCTAGAAGCTGATTAATTGGTAGAAGGGCGGCGAAACGGTTTCGTCAGCCATTTGAGTAAGCTGCGCACCCGCTGCCCAGGCGTTCTGGCTAATGGTAGGAGCTCGGTTGCGGAGACTGCGCTGATACTTCCCATCCATATGGTCCGTTGTTGGACGACAGGCATGGCGGCCGCAACCTCGACGCCAGTTGCCGCCGCGTCGGCACGTAGCCCGATGGGCACGTAGCTTCTCGCCTGCACCGTTGCGGGCACCGCTGCCGTCTGCGACTGGTAGCCGAACAGGTGTACTACGAGCGAATGCCTGGCGCGGCGCCCGGCCGGAACCCGCAAGCTGAAGCGGCCCGCCGAGTCGGCGGTGGTGCGCCGGTTTTCACCCTGCAGAAAAACCGCCGCGCCCGGCAAGGGCGCTCCCGTAGTCACGTTCAGCACCACGCCCTGGATGAGCAATGCGGGCGCCGCGGCACCAGCCTTTTTCCGCGAATGAGGCGCGTGCCCGGCCGCTGGCGTCTGGGCCAGCGCCCCTCCTGTCAGGCCTTCGCGCAGCCCCCAAGCGACCAATGCGGTAGCCGCCCACGTGCGCCAGCGGGCAGGCACCGCGCTTGGACCAAGCGGCGCCAATGGCCGGGTTAGCTGGTTGTCCCACACCCGACCGCAAACTCCGCTAGCCGCCGTGGCCAAATGCGCCAGAATTTCGGCATCGGTTTTCAGGGTGAAGTCGACCACGGTTTTCTGGCAGGCGGCGCAGTGGCGGCCCTGGGCGGCGGGCGTCATGGCGTCCCAGCTTTCGTGGCAGGGCTGCGGAATGGTGAGGGAAACGGTGGGGCGCATAAGCTGAGGAAGAAGGCGAAAGAGCTTGCCCGATTGATGCCCGCGCGGCCCCGATTGCACACGCCCCCGCCATTATGCTTTATCTTTTGCCCTTCAAACCCGCTCCTCCCACCTTTCATGAGCTCCGACAAGTCCCTTTTCCGCCGCAAGACCATTGCGGCCATCCTCCAAAACCCACCCGCCGACCACGAAGGGCCCTCCGCCGGCGGCCTGGCCCGCCACCTCACCGTGCGCGACCTCACGGCCCTTGGCATTGCGGCCATCATCGGGGCCGGCATCTTCAGCACCATCGGCAAGGCCAGCCTCGACGGCGGCCCGGCGGTGTCGCTGCTGTTTGTGTTCACGGCGGTGGCCTGCGCGTTTTCGGCGCTGTGCTATGCGCAGTTTGCGGCCACCATTCCGGTCAGCGGCTCGGCCTACACCTACGCCTACGCTTCGTTTGGCGAGCTGGCGGCCTGGATTATCGGATGGGCGCTCATCATGGAATATGCGGTGGGCAACATCGTGGTGGCCATTTCCTGGTCCGACTACTTCACCGGGCTGCTCGACGGCGTTGGCATTCACCTCCCGCTGTGGCTCACGATGGGCACGCAGACCGGCCACGCCGGCTACGAGGCCGTGATGAGCATCATGCAGGCCGGCCGGCCGCTGGCCGAAGCCACCCCGGCTCAGCTAGAAGGCTACAAAGCCTGGACTTCGGCGCCCGAGCTTTTCAACGGCTTCCACCTGGTGGTCGATTTGCCGGCCTTCGTCATCACGGTGCTCATCACGGCGCTGGTGTACGTGGGCATCAAGGAAAGCAAAAACGCCTCGAACCTGCTGGTGCTGCTCAAGCTCATTGTGGTGTTCATCGTCATTGCAGTGGGCGCGTTCTACGTGCAGCCTTCGAACTGGACGCCCTTTGCCCCCAACGGCGTGGGCGGCGTGCTCAAGGGCGTGTCGGCGGTGTTTTTCGCTTACATCGGCTTCGACGCTATTTCGACCACGGCCGAGGAATGCAAGAACCCGCAGCGCGACCTGCCCAAGGCCATGATGTATGCCCTCATCATCTGCACGGTGCTGTACGTGGTTATCACGCTGGTGCTCACGGGCATGGTGTCGTACAAAGAGTTGGGCGTGGGCGACCCGCTGTCGTTCGTGTTTGCCAAAGTGGGCCTGTCGCGCCTTTCGGGCCTGGTGGCGGTGAGCGCCGTGTTTGCCATGGCCTCAGTGCTGCTGGTGTTTCAGCTGGGCCAGCCGCGCATCTGGCTCACGATGAGCCGCGACGGGCTGCTGCCGAAGGTATTTTCCAAGATTCACCCGAAGTTTCACACGCCCTCGTTTGCCACCATCGTCACGGGCTTTTTCGTGGCCGTGCCGGCGCTTATTCTGAACATGGATTTGGTGGTCGACCTCACCAGCATCGGCACGCTGTTCGCGTTTGCGCTGGTGTGCGGCGGCATCCTCATCATCGACCCCTACGGCCGTTCCGAGGCTCGCTTCAAGGTGCCCTACATCAACGGGCAGTGGCTGGTGCCGCTCATTCTGGCCGTGGGCGCCTTTTTGGTCATCCGCTACAACGCGGCCAGCAACCACGAGTTCTGGCT
The DNA here is from genome assembly GCF_014699055.1 of Hymenobacter armeniacus. Taxonomy (GTDB): domain Bacteria; phylum Bacteroidota; class Bacteroidia; order Cytophagales; family Hymenobacteraceae; genus Hymenobacter; species Hymenobacter armeniacus. The sequence goes on along the minus strand of NZ_JACXAC010000004.1, from coordinate 357,311 downwards.
GGATGCCACCGGCCAGCACGGCTGGCTGCAGCACGACGCCGTGAGCGGCAAGGTGACGGGCGGCTTTGCCCACCAGATTCCCACGCTGGTGTTCTTCCTGTTCTGCCTGGCCCTGAGCGTGCTCTCCTTCCGCAAAAAACTGTCGCTGCTGCCCACCCTGGGCCTGCTCATCAACCTGTATTTGATGACCGAACTGGGCATCAGCAACTGGACCTTGTTCTTCGTGTGGCTGCTGATTGGGCTGGCCGTGTACTTCACCTACGGCTACAAGAACTCCAAGCTGGGGCAGCCCGGCGCCCAGGTTGCCGTGGCGTAGCGCCCGGCGCGCCGGCACAGAAGCCGCACACCAAAAAGGGCCCTGGCGAGCATTCGCCAGGGCCCTTTTTGATGAATAAGGCCGGCCGTGCTGCCGATGAACGAGCCTGCCGGTTGTGGCACACGCCGGGCTCGTGGAGAAAAACGCGGCTATTTCACGGGCTTGGGTGCCGTTTCCATCGTGATGAGGCGCTGGCTGAGTTCCTGCTGCTCGACGTCGGCCCATTGGCGCGACGAGCTTTGCATGTTCACGCTGAACCGGTGTTCGTCGTAGCCGATTTTCACCAGAATGGTGTATTTGCCGTTGGGCAACTCGCTGAAATTGAGCTTGCGCCCGAAATTGGTGGCTGAGCTGTACTGCTCGAAGTAAACGGTGCCTTTGTCGTCCACCATTTGGATGAAGCCCGGCTTGGCCGCTGGGTTGCAGGCCCACACGCGGTAGCTCAAATCGGTCATTTTTACGACCCCGGCCCACCGCTGGGGGGCCTGAGCCTGGCTGGAACTGGCAACAAGGAGACTAAGCGCAGCCCCTAGGAGGGCAACAACGCACGTCCGGCCGAAACGGGTGGCGACGGGCAACAACGGATTTTTCATGAGTCAGAACGTTAAAACAGAAAAAAGGAGAGAAAAGGGCTGGCGTGTGGCGCGCCCCAGGCCACAACTCCTGGGGCGGCACGGCCGGGTCAGCTAAAAAAAGCGTGTAGTTGGTCGCATCATAGGCCTTGCCGTAGTTGCCACTCTGCGCTCCCGGGGGTGGCCCGTCTCACCCCTGGCCGCGCGTCCCCTCATAGAAGGAGCGACAAAAACATAGTAAAATGTATATATTTTGCCAGGCGAAGTATTGCACGAATGCGACATAGGCGCTGCCAATGTGCCAGGCCCGCCTGAAGCCGCTGAAGCGCTGCATGCTGCAGCCAGTGGCTGCCCAGCTGCAGGCGCCGCCACCAGCGCCTGCCGGGGGCATCCGGCTGGGGCGAAACGCTGTATATTTCGGCCTGCTTGCATTTCGGCCCGCCAGCAGGTGTGGCTGTACCAACCCGTTTTTTTAGTGGTGGGCCGCTCCCCCAACGCCGCGTTTTTCTGCTTCCCTTTCCCATGCTCACTCCCCCGGATTTGTTTCAGCACTTGCTCGAAGGCAGCCGGCAAACCTTCTTCATCTACAGCATCAGCGCGGGCAAAGTGCTCTACCTGAGCCCCTCCTATGAGAAGCTGTTTCCGGGCCTGCTCTGCGAAAACGTAGACGCCGACTTGCCGCAGCTGCTGCACTGGCTGCCCGTCGACGACCAGGCCTACGCCCGCGAGTGCTTTGTCGACCTGGCCTCGGGCGAGCTGCGCGACGACCTGCTGCTACGCCTGCAGCCCGGCCCCGACCGGCCCCTGCGCTGGCTGGCCATGCAGGCCCACCGCGCCACCGCCGCCGACGGCCAGGAGCTGCTCACGGGCTCGGTGCAGGACGTGACCGTGGAGCAGGAATACCTGCGCAACGCCGACCTGTACATGGCCAAGAAAAACACGACGCTGGAAATCCTGTCGCACGACCTGGCCGGTCCCTTCAACATGCTGCGCCAGCTGGCCGACTTTCTCGAAGAGAAAACCCAGGCCCTGAACGACCCGCAGGTGCAGAACATGATACGCGTGATGCAGGACACCTGCCGCGACAGCGTGAACCTCATTCGCGATTTCGTGGACGGGGAGTTTATGGGCTCGGCCAGCGTGGAGTTGAAGCGCACGCGCGTGGACCTGGCCGCCGAGCTGCGCCAGGTGATGGAAACCTACCAAAAAAACGAGTACCTGGTGGCCAAGTGGTTTTCGTTCGAAACCTCGCGCCCCTCGATTTACGTCGAAATCGACCACAACAAGTTCCTGCAGGTCATCAACAACTTGCTGTCCAACGCCATCAAGTTCACGGGCGAGGGCGGGCGCATTGCCGTGTCGCTGGAGCAGCGCGCCGAGCACGTGCTGGTGGCCGTGGCCGACGACGGCATCGGCATACCCGAGCAGCTCCACCCAGTGCTGTTCGACCGCTTCACCAAAGCCCGGCGGCCCGGCCTGCGCGGCGAAAAAACCACCGGCCTGGGCATGCACCTCATTCACACGATAGTGCAGCTGCACAACGGCCGCATCTGGTTCGACAGCCAAGAACACAAGGGCACCACCTTTTACATCGAGCTCCCCACCGCCCCCGGCGCTTAGCCTGTTGCGGCCTGCTCCAGCTGCGTGCGCACCAGGCGTATCTGCTCGCTGTCGATGGGTTTGCGCAGCAGGCCAGCCACCAGCGCAAACTCGTCCACGCGGGCCGTATCGGCCTGGGCCAGCGACGACGTGAGGATGTAGAACCGACAGCGCCCGCGCAGGCGGTCGGCGATGGGCTGCAGGGCCGCCAGCAGTTCCCAACCGTTCATCATGGGCATGTTCAGGTCCAGAAACACCACGCGGGGCAGCTCGTCGGGGGCGGCCTGCTGCAAAAAAGTCAAGGCCTCGTGGGCGGTGCTCAGCGTGACGATGTCGTCGGAAAATGCCTCGCGCCGAAGCAGGCGCTCGGTAAGAAAGACGCCGATGAGGTCGTCGTCGATGAGGAGGGTGTGCATGCAGGAAGGAGGGTTAGGCTCCGGGAAGAAAACGGTGAAACGCACTGCCGTGTCAGCAGCGGTTTGCACCTAGCGTGCGAAGAAGAATAAGCGGGTATTTGTAAACAGCGCCCGACATTGTAGCACGCCTGGACGGGACAAGGTTCGTGTAGTGGGCCGTTACAGTAATTTCAACCAAGCCCCTTTGTTACGGCCCATGAACCGCAATAACTCCGACACCGGCGCCCCTTCAACCGCTCGCGCCACTTCGCCCGCTACCCTACCGCCGGCCTCGCCCCATAGGCACCGCGAGTAAGCCTATGAGTACCAAAAAGCCATTGCCTTCCTGCTTCAGCTAATTTCTCGCTGCTGCCGTTCTTGAGGCGGCTTTCTTTTCCAATATTTTCTCCTGCGGCGCCCGGCCATGCCCATCAGTCTCATCACCTTTCGCCTGCACGGCACCATACCGGCCGCCACCGGCCGCGAGCTGCAAGCCGAACGGCGCCGGGCTCACGAAGCCGGCGCCGAGCACCGCCGCGCCCAAAAGCAGTTCTTCGCCGCATTCGACGCCGTGCTCGACCGCGCCCCCATCGGCCCGCGCTACTTCGACAGCGAGAAAATGGCCGAAGCGCTGGCCGGCGAAATCCTGATGCTGGAAGAAACCGGCTTCGCTGTGCTGGGCTTCGCCATTCTGCCCAACCACGTCCATTTGGTGGTGCTGCTGCCCGAAACCAGCAACTTATCCTTCGCCAAAGCCATCGACCTGCTGCACCTGCGCACCGGCACCGCCTGCCGCCGCCTGGTGCGCCCCAAGCTTCCGCCCGAAGCCGAGTTCTGGCAAGTGGGCTGGCAAGAATACGAAGTGCAGGACGAGGCCGAACTCACCCGCCTGCTGGCCTACGTGCGCGGCAACGCCCGCGCCGCCGGCCTGCCCGCGCGGTTCCAGGAATGGCCGTATGTGAATGAGTGAAAGGAATGTATTCACTTCACCCATTCACCCATTCTTACCTGGCCCGGTGGATAATGAGCACGCCGGCCAGAATGACCACCATGCCGGCAAAATGCCAGAGGTTGAAGGCTTCGCCGTCGAGGGCGCCCCACGCCAGGGCCACGATGGGAATGAGGTAGGTGCTGGACGAGGCAAACAGCGCCGTGGACTGCTGAATGAGCTTGTTGAACAGCACCATGGCCACGGCCGTGCTCATGGTAGCCAGCAGGGCAATGTAGCCAAAGGCCGCCCAGGCGCCCGGCACGGTGGATAACTTGTGCAAAAAGGCCGTGCCCAGCAGCAGATACACCAGCGCCGGCCCGCCAATAAGCAGCAACAGCACCGACGTGACGGCCACCGGCGTCATCCCGCCCAGCTTGTGCTTGATAACATTGACACTCAGACCATAGCCCATGGTGGCAATGAGGATGTAGACGCCGTACCAGGCGTTGCCCTCGCCGGTGGGCGTTTCGGCCCCGCCGCTGCCGCCCAGCAGCAGCATCACCACCGTGCCCACCAGCCCCAGCGTGATGCCCAGCACCCGCAAGCCCGTGAGCCGCTGCCCAAACAGCAAGGCGCCCACCAGCAGCGTGAACACCACCGTGAGGGCATTGAGCACGCCCGCTAGCCCCGAGGCCAGCTTGGTTTCGGCATAAGCAAAGAGAAAAGCCGGGATAAAGGTGCCTACCATACCGCTCAGGGCCAACCACTTGAAGCGGCTGCGCTCCACACTGCCCACGTGGCGCAGGGCAAACGGCAGCAGCAGCAACGAGGCCACCGCCACGCGGGTAGCGCCCAGTTCCATGGCCGAAAACACCACCAACCCCTTCTTCATCAGAATAAACGACGTGCCCCAGATGGAGGCCAGCACCAGCAGCAGCACCCACGCCACGGGCGAGGTGACGGCCGGCGCGGGCACGGCCATGGCTTCGGCCGCTTCCAGCGACGCGGTTTCGTCGGCGGCGCCCACGGCGCCGGGGTCGCTGCCGGCCGGGCCTGCGCTCGAGGCAACCCCGGCGGGGCGCGGCACGAGTGGAGAGTCAGCAGCAGAGGGGTTTTTCACTAACATGCAGCAAAGGTACGGGCCCTGCGCACGGCGGTTTTTCCGAAAAGTTGCGGTGTTGAGGCTGGGTGGCTAGCGCCGGGCACCTGATTTTCATCAGCCGCCCGCCGGCCAGGTGCCCGTGCTACGCTTGGGATGGGCCCGCCGGCTGATATTCATCAGGTTTGGGGCCGAACCCCGGACGGGCACTGGCTGTTAGTATTCGGAACCGAAATCCTGCCGTAATTTTGTAGTCCGATTTCGTGTCGTCTATTCTATGTCCCATCCGTTCAAGGCCGTTAGCCTATCCTTCAAGAAAGCGCCGCTGGCCATCCGCGAGCTGCTTTCTTTAGACGAGGCCGCTTGTCGCCGCTTTTTACACACGCTGCACAACGAGCTGGGTCTCTCCGACTTACTTGTGCTGAGCACCTGCAACCGCACCGAAGTCTACTACGCCGCGGAGGACGACCGCAGCCGCGAAATCATCCTCGCGCTGGGCCACCTCAAGGACCGCGCCGACATCGGCCAGTTTCTGCCCTACTTCGACCTGCTCACCGAGGCCGACGCGGCCGTGCAGCACCTCTTCGAAGTGGCCATGGGCCTCGACGCGCAGGTGGTGGGCGACCTGCAAATCAGCAACCAGGTGAAAATGGCCTACCAGTGGGCCGCCGATGCCGACGCCGCCGGCCCCTTCCTCCACCGCCTGCTGCACACGGTGTTCTTCACCAACAAGCGTGTGCAAACCGAAACCAGCTTCCGCGACGGCGCCGCCTCCGTGAGCTACGCCGCCCTAGAACTGGTAGAAGAGCTGACCGCCGACGTGGCCAACCCCAACGTGCTGGTGGTGGGCCTGGGCGAAATCGGGGCCGACGTGTGCCGCCACCTGGCCGCCAGCAAGGCGTTTGGCACCATCACCCTCTGCAACCGCACCCGCAGCAAGGCCGAGTCGCTGGCCGAGGAGTGCGGCATGAACATCGTAGACTTTGAAAACCTGGTGCCCGCGCTGCGGGAAGCCGACGTCATCATCTCCTCCATCAACCGCGCCGAGCCGTTCTTCACGAAAGAATTGGTGCAGCACCTCGACGTGCTGAGCTTCAAGTTCTTCGTCGACCTGAGCGTGCCCCGCAGCATCGCCGCCGACGTGGAGCAGGTGCCCGGCGTGCTGGTGTACAACATCGACGCCATCCAGAGCAAGGCCTCGGCCGCACTGGAAATGCGCCTGGCCGCCGTGCCCCAGGTGCGCGCCATCATTGCCGAAAGCATTGTCGGCCTCAGCGACTGGGCCAAGGAAATGATGGTGTCGCCCATCATTCAAAAAGTAAAAGCCAGCCTGGAGCAGCTGCGCCAGGAAGAGCTCGACCGCTTCCAGAAAAAAGCCACCCCCGCCGAAAGCAAGCTCCTCGACGAAGCCACCCGCTCGCTGATGCAAAAGGTGCTCAAGCAGCACGTGTTACAGCTCAAAGCCGCCTGCAAGCGCGACGACGCCGGCCAGCTAGTGGAGCTGCTGGGCGAGCTGTTTGACCTGGAAAAGCAACCGGCTGCGGTTTAAGCGACCTGCCTGTCATTGAGAGCGCAGCACAGCAATCCGTCCTGTTCTCAGCGACTAGCCTTTTTAATGTGATAAAGTCAATAAAAAGCCCCGGCACCCTTGCGGTACCGGGGCTTTCTGGTAAAGGAACGGGGCTGGTTTTGACAGGACGGATTGCTTCGGCTCCGCCTCGCAATGACAGGCGTTATTCCGCCATCATTTTTTCCCGCTCTTTGATTCGCACGTCGTTATTCGCCGCCGTCGGCATCACTGTCACCACCACGTATTTGGAGGTGGGCGTGTTGCTTACTTTGGCCACCGAGCCGATGGGTACCAGCGGGTTGGCCTCGGGAAAGTAGGCCGAGACGTTGCCTTTCGGGATGTCGTAGGGTACGGCCACGAACTTTTCCACGCGGCGCTCTTCGCCTTTGTAGTGGCTCGTGATGTCGATGAGGTCCTTGGCCTTGAGGCCGCGGGCCTCCATGTCGGCGGGGTTCATGAACAGCACGCGGCGCTCGTTGTGGATGCCGCGGTACCGGTCGTTGTAGTCGTAGATGGTGGTGTTGAACTGGTCGTGCGAGCGCACGGTCATCAGCACCAGCTGGTCGGGCTCCAGGGGGTACTTCTCCAAGGTGGTTTTTGAGAAGTTGGCCTTGCCGTTGTCGGTGGTGAATTTCCGCTCGCGGGGGCCGTTGGGCAGGTAGAAGCCGCCGGGCTTGCGCAGCTTCATGTTGTAGTCCTCGAAGCCGGGAATGACGCGGGCAATGTGGTCGCGGATGACGTCGTAGTTCTCCGTCATGGCCACCCAGTCGGTCTTGCTTTTGCTGCCCAGCGTGGCAATGGCCATGCCGCAGATGATGGCCACTTCGCTGAGCTGGTCGCCGGCCACGGGCACCAGCACGCCCTTGTTCTGGCTTACCACGCCCATGGAATTTTCGCAGCTGGTCATTTGGTGCCCAGCCTTTTGCAGGTCGATGTCGGCGTGGGTAAAGGTGGGCAGCAGCAGGCTGGTTTCGCCGGTCACCAGGTGGCCGCGGTTGAGCTTGGTGCCCACGTACACGGTTAGCTTCTGCTGGCGCATGGCTTCGGCAATGACTTCGGTGTCGGGGCCGGCGGCCAGCAGATTGCCGCCCAGGCTGAAGTACACCTTGGTGTGCCCCAGGCGCATGGCCTTGATGGACTCCACCACGTCGAACCCCTCTTTTTTGGGCGGCGTGAAGCCAAATTCTTTCTCCAATGAGTCGAGGAAGTGCTGTGGCATGCGCTCCCAGATGCCCATGGTGCGGTCGCCCTGCACGTTGGAATGGCCGCGCACCGGGCAGGTGCCCGCGCCAGGCTTGCCGATGGCGCCTTTCATGAGCAGCAGGTTCACGATTTCCTTCACCGTTTCGACGCCCTGGCGCTGCTGGGTGATGCCCATGGCCCAGCACACGATGATTTTCTGCTTGCGGGCAATGAGGTTGGCCGCCTCCAGCAGCTGGGCGCGGCTGATGCCGCTGACTTCCTCAATGTCCTCCCAGCTGGTGCTGAGGATGTTCTGCTTGAACTCTTCAAACCCGGTGGTAAACTCCTGCACAAACGCGTGGTCGACCACCTGACCGGGGTTTAGCTCATCGGCCTCAAACAGGTGCTTCATGATGCCGCGCAGCAGGGCCATGTCGCCATCGATGCGCACCTGCAGGTACACGTCGGTAATTGGGGTGCCGCCGCCCACCAGCGCCCCCAGCGCCTTGAGCGGGTTCATGAAATCCTGCGGGTTGCGGAAGTGGTTGAGGCCGGCCTCAATCAGCGGGTTCACGCTGATGATTTTGGCGCCGTTGTTCTTCGCGATTTGTAGGGCCGAGAGCATGCGCGGGTGGTTGGTGCCCGGGTTCTGGCCCATGATGATGAGCACCTCCGCTTCGTGAATGTCATTCAGCGTGACGGAGCCCTTGCCCAGGCCCGTGGTGGGCGTGAGGCCCGAGCCGCTGCTCTCGTGGCACATGTTGGAGCAGTCGGGCAGGTTGTTGGTGCCGAACTCGCGCACAAACAGCTGAAACAGGAAGGCTGGCTCGTTGGGCACCTTGCCCGAGGTGTAGAAAATGCCCTCGTCGGGCGAATCCATGGCGTTCAATTCCCTGGCAATGATGTCGAAGGCGTCGGGCCAGGCAATGCGCGAGTAATGGTTGTCGCCGGGGCGCTTCACCAGCGGGTGCGTGAGGCGGCCGGCGTTGTTGAGGTCGCGGTCGGTCATGCGCGAGAGCTCGGCCAGGCTGTGCTTGGCGAAGAACTCGGGCCCGGCGGCGCGGTGGTCGGAGTCGGAGGCAGCGGCTTTGGCGCCATTCTCGCAAAACTCGGCCACCGAGCGGTGCTCGTCGGGGTCGGGCCAAGCGCAGCTCGAGCAGTCGAAACCGTCCTTCTGGTTCATTTTGAGCAGCGCGTGGGTGCCGCGCGTCATGCCCGCCTCGCTCCAGCTAAACTGCATGGACTTGAGCACGGCCGTGACGCCGGCCGCAATTTTCTGGCGCTCCTCCAGGTGCAGGCCGGTGAGGGCTTCGGGGGGCTGGGCCAGCACGGGGTGCTGGTACTTGGCGTTGGCCACGTCGGGGGCAGGAATGTGGGCGTGCACGTGGGTTCGGTTGGGGTCAGATTTGTAGTGGTTAGGCGCGGGGGCGCTGCCCTGGGCGGGCCGCTCGCCGCTTTTGGGCGCGTTGTCTTGGGCGCCTTGCTCGTGGGAGCGACCGGCCTTGCTCGGGTCGTTTTGCGGGGAGTTGGGAGTATCGGGCATCTTGAAAGATTGAGTTTTTAAGTGTTGAATGTTGCATGCAAAAGGGCCGAATCTTCAGAGGCTGCCGGAGCACTCAACATTCAACACCCAACCCTCAACATTTCCTTAGTGCTTGCAGTCTAAATCCTTCTCCACCAGGATGCGCAAATGCTGATTGTCAGCCAACGGCAGCTCGTGCGAAAAGCCGTTCTGGTCGGTTTCAACCCAAGCTTTGGCCAGGATGAAGGGCACGAGCACGGTCAGGGCGCCGGGCTCGTAATGGATTTGCACGGGCTCCTCGTTGGGCATGGTCTGGGGGCGTTCGGAGCCGCGCTCCAGGGCGTAGGTCAGGCGCTGCTCGGGGCCGAGGCCGAAATGCACGGCGCCCTCCACGCGGCCCTGCTCGGCAAATTCGCGCACCTCGCCATCGGAGAGGCGCAGGCGGAGGGTGTCGTCTTCGATGCGCAGTTTCATGAGAATGGGGCGGGAAATGGAGGATGCTATGTCTAACGTAAGACGGAAGTAGCCGTTGCGCCCGGCCATATGCGACAAGTCTAGTACATTGGTAGGCCATATCCCGTTGTGCGGTCATCTTTCCCAGTCGGAACACGGGTGGCTTTTTGCTTCGAATGAAAAACGTCTTTCTCTGCTACCTCCTTATTCTTCTGCTGTTTCCCAAAGCGCATGCCCAGGCCCAAAGCGTTGCACTACCAGACTCGGGGCGAGCAAGGGTCTCACTGCCTGACGCCTTCTATCGGCATTACGCGGCCGACGTGGGGTTTGAAACGCGCCTCTACAATGGCCCGGAATACGCCCACTACGTGAGCGGCAACATCAGCGGGCACCAGTTCTTCGGCTCCGCCGACTCGCAAACGGGCTCGGTCTACTATCGCGGCGTACTGTACCCTGGGGTGGAACTGCGTTACGATTTGATGCGCGACCAAGTGGTCATCAAAGCCCCGTCCAACGATTATTACCTACAACTGGTATCCGAAAACCTGGCCCGATTCACCATCGACACGCATTCGTTTGTTCGAGTGGTGGTGGCCACCGGCGAAGAGGCCCCACTTAAGACCGGTTTTTACGAGGTGTTAGTCGACGGCCGGGCGCGCCTGCTGGCGGCGCGGCGCAAATCAGTTCAGCAGCGCTCCACGGCCACTGGTCTGCAAGGCGAAATGGAGGAAAAGGCAACCTATTTCGTTCACAAAAATGGTCATTACCACAAAGTTGGCAGCGCAAATTCAGTACTAGGGGTGTTTCCGGAACAAAAGGCTGCCCTGCGCAAATACCTGAAAGCACAGCAGCTGAACTTTGGCGAAAACGGGCGTGAACGGGCCCTGACGGAACTGGTACGGTACGCGGGCGCCCTGGCGCCCCTCCCCTGATGCGGCGCTTCCATCGCTCCTTTTCTTTGCTCGGGTGCTTACTTCACCGTCACCAGGGCTTTTTTCTACCTGCTTCGCTTGCATGAAAACTCTTTACCGGCTTGTTATTTTGATTGTGTGTTGCACGGGCAGCCGGCTGGGCTGGGCTCAGCAAGCCGAGCCGCTCATCAGCGGAAGCTTCCAGGACCTGAGCGTGGAGCAGCTGGCTAAGCAGCTGGAAGCCCGCAGCGGCTACCGCATTTATTTCGATTCGGCCGCGGTGCGGGGCGTGACAGTGCGGGCAGAAGCCCGGGAGCAAACGGTGGCATCGGTGCTGCGGCAGGCGCTGCAGCCCACTGCGTTGCGGTTTTCGATGGACGCCGACCGCCACGTGTTTATCACCAAGGGAACGGGCCTGCCCCTGGTGCTGCCCGCTGGTTTTTTCGAAACGTTGGCATCAGCACCGGGGGCCGACAGCGCGGCCGTGGCGGGCCAGCCGGTGCCGGTGGCCGCCAGCCCGTCGCAGCTCTATGAAATTGGGCGGTTGAGCGCCGCCCCGGCTAGCGGCCGGGCCACGCTGACCGGGCACGTGCGCTCGGCCAAAACCGGCGGGCCGGTGGCCGGCGCCACGGTGTATGTGGACGGCCCCGGCGGGGGCGTGGCCACCGACGCGCAAGGGTATTATGCCCTGACGCTGCCCGTGGGGCCGCACGTGCTCAACATTCGGGGCATTGGCATCAAGAACACGCGGCGGCGCGTGCTGCTGCTGGCCAACGGCCAGCTCGACGTGCAGATGGAAGAAAACGTGGTGGTGCTGAAGGAAGTGGTGGTGGAAGCCGAGAAAACCAAGAACGTGACCGGCATGCAAATCGGGGTCGAGAAGCTCGACATCAAGACCATGCGGCAGGTGCCCACGGCCTTTGGCGAAACCGACGTGATGCGGGTGGTACTGCTGCTGCCGGGCGTGAAATCGGTGGGCGAGGGCAGCAACGGCATCAGCGTGCGCGGCGGCGGCACCGACCAGAACCTGATTCTGTTCAACGACGCCACCATTTACAACCCTTCGCACCTGTTCGGCTTCTTTTCGGGCTTCAACCCCGCCATTCTCAAGTCGGTGGAGCTGTACAAAACCGGCATTCCGGCCAAGTACGGCGGGCGCCTGTCGTCGGTGCTCGACATCACCACCCGCGAAGGCAACAAGCAGAAAATTGCCGGGGCCGGCGGCATTGGCCTGCTCACCAGCCACTTGGCCCTGGAAGGACCCATTGTGAAAGACAAAACCTCGTTTCTGGTGAGTGGGCGCACGTCTTATTCCGACTGGCTACTGGGCAAGCTACCCAGCCGCACCCTGCGCGAAAGCTCGGCCTCATTCTACGACGTGAACGCGCAGGTCAACCACACGTTTGACGCGAACAATACGCTGTCGGTAAACGGCTATGTCAGCCGCGACCGGTTCAGGTTTGGCGGCGACACCACGTATGCCTACCAGAACCGGAACGGGAGCGTGAAGTGGCGCCGCACCTTCGGCAGCCGGCTGTTTGGGGTGCTCACCGGCACGTACAGCCGCTACGACTACCAGATAGAAAGCGCGCGCAACCCGGTCAACGCCTCGGTGCTGCGCTTCGACATCGAACAGCTGGGCGGCCAAGTCGATTTCAGCTATTTCCACAGCTCGGCGCATACGGTCGACTTTGGGGGCAGCACCCTGCGCTACAACATGTTGCCGGGCAGCCTGCAGCCCCGCGGCGACAAATCGCTGGTAGTGGAGCAAACCCTGGCGCGCGAGCAGGCCCAGGAAAGCGCCCTGTACCTTTCGGACCGGTGGGACGTGACGGCGCGCTTTTCGGTGTACCTGGGGCTGCGCTACTCTTTTTACCAGGCGCTGGGCCCGCGCGACGTGTACCGCTACGAAGAAGGCCGCCCGCGTAGCCCCACCACCGTGCTCGACACGGTGCGCTACGGCGGCGGCCGCACCGTGGCCACCTACCACGGCCCCGAGTACCGGGCCTCGCTGAAGTACGCGCTCAACGACAACTCTTCGGTGAAGGCCGCTTACAACCGCACCCGCCAGTACATTCACCAGCTCACCAACACGGCCTCGGTGTCGCCCACCGACACTTGGAAGCTGAGCGATGCCTACGTGCGCCCGCAGGTGGGCGACCAAGTGTCGGTGGGCTACTACCGGAACTTCAAGGCCAACACCATTGAAACGTCGGTGGAAACCTACTACAAGGTGATGCAGGACTTTCTGGACTACCGGGGCGGCGCCAAGCTGCTGCTCAACCCCCACCTCGAAACCGACGTGGTGAGTGCCCGGGGCAAAGCGTACGGGGTCGAATTCTCGGTTCGCAAGACCGCGGGCAAGGTGAACGGCTGGCTGAACTACACCTACGCCCGCACACTGGCGCAGGTGAATCCCGATAACCCGGCCGAACGCATCAACGGCGGCGCCTACTACCCCAGCAACTACGACAAGCCCCACGAAGTGAACCTGGCCGGCAACTACCGCTTCAGCAAGCGCTTCAGCACGTCGGTGAACTTCAACTACAGCACGGGCCGGCCCATCACGCTGCCGCTGTCGAAGTACTACATCGACGGCACGGGCCGCGTGTATTATTCCGACCGCAACGCCTACCGCGTGCCCGACTATTACCGCGTGGACTTTTCGATGAACATCGAGGGCAACCACCGCATCAAGAAGCTGGCCCACAGCTCCTGGACGGTGGCCGTGTACAACCTGACCGGCCGCAGCAACCCGTACTCGGTGTATTTCAAATCGGTGGGCGGGCAAATCAAGGGCTACCAGCTGTCCATTTTCGCGCAGCCCATTCCCACCGTCACCTACAACTTCAAATTTTAACCCGCCCGATGTTGCGCGCCATAAAATATTGTGTACTGGGGCTGCTGTTGAGCCTTGCGGCCTGCGTGGAACCCTACGCGCCGCCGGTGATAAGCTCGCCCGCCCGCTACTTGGTGGTCGACGGCTTCATCAACCTGAACGGCGTCACGGTTATCCGGCTGTCGAGGAGTCAGAGCTTGGCGGCCACCACCGTGTCGCCCTTCGAGCTGAAGGCCATGGTGAGCATCAAAGATGACGCCGGCGCCCTCTACCCCCTCGCCGAACGACTGCCGGGCACATACTCGTCGCAGCCCCTGACCCTGAGTCCCAACCGCCGCTACCAGTTGCAGGTGAGCACGCTGACGGGCCGGCGCTATGCTTCCGACTTGGTGGTGGCCAAGGTGGCCCCGCCCATCGACAGTGTGACTTGGAGCGTGGATGGCCAAGGGGTGCGCCTCTATGTGAACACGCATGACCCCGCCAACGCCACCCGCTACTACCGCTGGAAAGCGCAGGAAACCTGGCAGTACAATTCGGCTTTCCGGTCCGACTACGAGTACGTCAACGGGGCCATGCGGCCGCGCATCGAGAACATTTTCACGTGCTGGAGCACGGCCAATTCCACGTCCATCATGCTGGGTAATACCCAGAAACTGAGCGATGACGTGGTGGCCGACGCGCCGCTGCACTTGCTGCCCCGAAACTCCTACAAGCTGCGCGTGAAGTACAGCCTGCTGGTGCAGCAGCTGGCCCAAACGGCCGAAGAATACGCTTACTGGGAAATGCTGCAGAAGAACACCGAGAGCCTCGGCACCCTCTTCGACCCGCTGCCCACGCAACTCACCGGCAACGTGCACTGCCTGGACGATGCCGGCGAGCTCGTGCTGGGCTACGTCGGCGCGACGTCCGTCACGCAAAAGCGCATGTTCATCGACCGGTCTCAGCTGCCCTTGGGCACGAAGTACGCCACGGGATACGAAGACTGCATTTACCAGGACACCATTCCGTTGCGCCTGGTAAACGACGTTTTCCGCAACCCGGTCAACGTGCCGACCTATGCCCTTCTTGATGGCAACTTCAACCCGGTCTTCTACCTTTCATCGTCGCCCGACTGCGTGGATTGCCGCCGGCGCGGCACCAACGTGAAGCCGAGCTTCTGGCCCTAGCCACTGCCCCAAGCCGCCTCACGCTGCCCCCTTTTGCGTCCTTTTTCTTAATGACTGACCGCTCCTTTTTGACGTTTTGCCGGCTACGGACACGCTTGCTCGGCGCGGCCGTAGCCGGGCTGCTGGGCCTGAGCGCGGCCCGGGCCCAGCAGCCCGCCGACTCCCTGCTGCCGGCCATTGGCACGCGCTTCGCAGCCTACAGCCAGCGCGTGCCCGCCGAAAAGCTTTACCTACACGTGGACCGGCCCAGCTACCTGAGCGGCGAAACCATGTGGTTTAAGGCTTACACTGTGGCCGGCAACCCCCACCGGCCCCTGGCCGCCAGCAAAGTGGCCTACGTGGAAGTACTCAATCGCGAGAACGTGCCCGTGCTGCAAACCAAAATTGGGGTAATGCACGCCGCAGGGTGGGGGTCGCTAGTGCTGCCTTCGTCTTTGCCTTCGGGCCACTACACGGTGCGCGCCTATACCCGCTGGATGCAGAACGGCGACCCCGAACTGTATTTCCACACCACGGTGAGCGTGGTGAACACGCACACGCAATCGGGACTGCCAGCGGCTGGCCCGGCCGCCGCGCCCGATGCGCAATTTTTTCCCGAAGGCGGCCACCTCGTGCAAGGCCTGCTCAGCCGGGTGGGCTTTAAAATAACGGACGGGGCCGGGCACGGCGTGGCGGCTACCGGCGTAGTGCTCGACCCCAGCGGCGCGCGCGTGGCGCAGTTTGCCACGCTGCGGCAGGGCCTGGGTAGCTTTTCCTTCGTTCCGGCCAGCGCGGGCGGGGGATACCGGGCCGAAATCAAGTTGGCCCGCCGCCCGCCCATCGTCGTCAGCCTGCCCGTGGTGGAGACGCGGGGCTACGTGCTGCGCCTAGAAGAAGGCAATGCTGAGCGGCTGCGGCTGGTGGTGCAAGCAACCGGAGCCGGCGACGCGGACGAGCGCCTTTTCCTACTGGCCCACGCCGGACAGCAGGTGGCGGTGGCGGCCACGGGCCAACTTTACGAAGGCAAGGCCGTGTTCAGCGTGGCCAAAACCGGGTTGGCCGATGGCATCTCGCATTTCACGCTATTCAACAGCCACCGGCAGCCGGTGTGCGAGCGGCTTTACTTCCGGCCGCCGGCCCAACAACTCCGCCTCGCGGCCCAAACTGACAAGCCGCAGTACGGGCCCCGCGAAAAGGTGAGCCTGCGGCTGACGGCCGCCGGACCGGCCAACCTGTCGGTGGCGGTGTATCAGCTCGATTCGCTTTCGGCCGCGGGCGGGACCAACATCGTGCCCTACCTGTGGCTGACCTCGGAGCTGCGGGGCGTGGTGGAGAACCCGGAATACTACCTGACGAGCCCAAGCCGCGACCGCGCCGAAGCCACCGACAACCTGATGCTGACCCAGGGCTGGAGCCGCTTTAAGTGGGCCGACGTGCTGGCCCCCAAGCCAGCGCCGCTGCAGCACTTGCCCGAACTCAACGGCCACGTGGTGCGGGGCCAAGTGGTATTGAGCGCCACGGGCGCGCCCGTGGCCAATGTGCCCGTCTACCTCACGATGCCCGGCCGCTATTTCCAGCTATACAATTCTGTGAGCCGGGCCGACGGCAGCATTCGCTTTGAAGCGCCGGACCTGTACGGCCCCACCCAACTCATCGTGCAGCCCAATACCGAGCGCGACACCCTGTACCGCGTCGACCTGCTGTCGCCGTTTTCCACGCGCTATGCCCGGCGGCCATCGGCGCCGTTGTGGCTGCCGCCGGGCTGGGCAGCCGGCCTGCGCCAGCGCCACGTGCAATCGGAAGTACAGCTGCATTTCCAAAGCAAAACGCCGGCCTACTCCACGCCCCTCCTCGACACCGCCACTTTCTACGGCAAGCCCGACGAGCGGTACTTTCTCGACCAATTTACCCGGTTTAAGACCCTCGAAGAGGTGATGCGCGAATACGTGCCGGGGGTGATGGTACGTATGCGCAAGGACGGCTTCCACTTTCTGGTGCTCGACCACAACTCGCGCAACCTGCTGGAAAGCCCGCTGGTGCTGCTGGACGGAATGCCCGTATTCGACACCAACAAAATAATGGCCGTTGACCCCTTGAAAATCAAACGTCTGGACGTGATTACGGCCCGATATTTTCACGGCCCACTCGTGTACAACGGTGTGGTGAGCTACACCTCTTACAAAGGGGATTTGGGCGGGGTGCCGCCCGACCCCTACGCCCTGCTGCAGGACTACGAAGGGCTGCAGGGCCAGCGCGAGTTTTACGCCCCCCGCTACGACACCCCGCAAGCCGTCCAAAGCCGCATGCCCGACTTCCGCAACCTGCTCTACTGGAACCCCAATGCCAGCGCAGAGGAGCTCTCGTTTTACACTTCCGACCAGGCCGGCAGGTACCGGGTGGTGGTGCAGGGCCTCAGCCCTAACGGCTCGGCGGGAACTACCAGCTTCGATTTTGAAGTAAAGCCACCGCTGTAGCCCCCAGTGGCGGAGCCGAGAAAAGCTTATTCGCCCCTCTCCGTCAAACGCCAGCCGTGGCAGTACACGTTGAACCGCTCGTTGCGCACAAAGCCGAGCACCGTCATGCCGAAGCTCTCAGCTGCTTGAATGGCCAAGCTGCTGGGCGCGCCCACCGCCGCCAACACGCCGATGCCGGCCGCCGCCGCCTTCTGCACCAGCTCGAAGCTGACGCGCCCGCTCACCAGCAACACGTGCTGGTGCAAGGGCAGCCAGCCGGCCAGCAGCGCGGCGCCAATGACCTTGTCCAAGGCGTTGTGGCGGCCCACGTCTTCGCGCAGCAGCAGCAGCTCCCCTTCGGGCGAAAAGAGCGCCGAGGCGTGCTGCCCGCCGGTTTGCTCGAAGCCGGCCTGGGCGGCGCGCAATTTCTCCGGCAGCTGGTGCACCGTGGCGTAGCGGAGGTGCGGGCCATCGGTGGGCAACACGGGGCAGGAGGCGGTGCGGACCGCATCAATGCTGGTTTTGCCGCATACGCCGCAGCTGGAGCTGGTGTAGAAATGCCGCTCCATGGCCTGGAAATTGACCTGCACGTGCGCGGCCAGCTCCGCGCGCACCACGTTGCCGGCTTCTTCGGCCTTTTGCACGTCGGGGCAGGGAATGACGCCCAGCAGGTCGGCTTTGGCGTGGATGAGGCCCTCGGTGAGCAGGAAGCCGGCGGCCAGCTCTTCGTCGTGCCCGGGCGTGCGCATGGTCACCGACAGGGTACGGTGCTGGCGCTGGCCGTCGGCCTCGTAGCCGATGCGGATTTCCAGCGGCTCTTCGGCCGCGAGTTGGTCGGAGGCCGAAACCGGTGGGCCGGCGCCGCTCACCTTCTGGATGCTGGCGAATTCGTAGCTGGCGGCGGGCAGCAGGATGGCGGGGTTCATTGGGTGGGCGAAATGGAAATCTATAACGTCATGCGGAGCGCAGCGAGGCATCTTGCCCGCAGCAAGTAAACCAATCGTTCAACGAAAGGATTGGCGGTGGCGGGCAAGATGCTGCGCTCTGCGTGACGTTCTTCCGCACGGACGTTCTTTTTAGCGTGACGTTCTTGCAATTCCTTTCCGCCCCTACCCGCCGCCTATGAAATTCAAAAAACTCACCCGCAACCTTACGTTTTGGGTGCTGCTGGCCATAGTTGCCGGGGCGCTGCTGGGTCACTTTGCGCCCGCCGCCGCCGTGCAGATGGAGCCCCTGGGCAAGCGTTTCATCGACGTGGTGAAGCTATTCATCAACCCCATCATCTTTCTCACCATTACCCTCGGCATCAGCACCATGGGCGACCTGAAGAAGGTGGGCCGCATTGGCGGCAAGGCGCTGCTGTACTTCGAAATTGTGACCACGCTGGCGCTGCTCATCGGCGTGGGCGTGGCGGCGCTGGTGCGGCCGGGCGCGGACGTGAGCACCGGCCGGCTGGATGCCGGCAAGGTGGGCGAGTTCACGAAGCGGGCCACTGAGTTCTCCTGGGGCCACTTCCTGGCCGACAACCTCACGCTGCAGGTGCTGCTAGTAGCCATTGCGCTGGGCATTGCGCTCAGCCGATACGCCGGCCGCAAACCCGTTATTCATTTCCTGAAAGCAGCCTCGAAATACGTGTTTCGGGGGCTGCACCTTGTCATGCTGCTGGCGCCCATTGGGGCGTTTGGGGGCATGGCCTTCACCATTGGGAAGTACGGCATCGCCACCCTGCTGCCGCTGGGCAAGCTCATGGCGACGGTGTACCTGACCATGGGCGTGTTCGTGTTTCTGGTGCTGGGGGCCATTTTGCGCTACTGCGGCGTGGGCATGTGGTCGTTCCTGAAATACCTCAAAGCCGAATTGCTGATTGTGCTGGGCACTTCCTCCTCCGAAGCCGGCCTGCCGGGCCTCATGGAGAAGCTGGAGCGCATGGGCTGCGCCCAGCCGGTGGTGGGGCTGGTGGTGCCCACGGGCTATTCCTTCAACCTCGACGGCACCACCATCTATCTCTCCCTCTCGACCTTATTTCTGGCCCAGGTCTTCCACGTCGACCTTTCCGGGGCTCAGATTCTGACCATGATGGGTATTTTGATGGTGACTTCCAAGGGGGCGGCGGGCGTGGCAGGCAGCGGCTTCGTGGTGCTGGCCAGCACGCTCACGGCCATGAAGGTGATACCAGTGGAGGGCCTGGCCCTGCTACTGGGCGTGGATAGGTTTATGTCGGAAGCGCGCAGCATCACCAACTTCATCGGCAACGGCGTGGCCACGGTGTTCCTGGCCCATAACGAAGGCGCCCTCGACCACGAAATGGCCGTGGAGGCCTTGGGCAAGCGCCTCAAGCCGCTGCGCTTCCGTAAAGGCTACACCAGCGGCGAGTACCTGGGCGAAGCCGCCGAGCAAGCCAGCGAACTGGCGCGCTTGCGGGACAACAAGAAATAGTTGCACGATGCTCACCCAAACCCAACCTGCGCCCCCTGCTCCCGCCCGCCCGTCCCTGCGCTTCGACCGCAACGAGCTGGCCGGCGCGTTTGGCGACCTGGGCACCGACTTGCCGCTGCTCATCGGCGTCATCGCCGCTTCGGGCGTCGACAGCGCCGGGGTGCTCATCATGTTCGGGCTGATGCAGGTGTTTTCGGGGCTGTGGTACCGCATGCCCATGCCGGTGCAGCCGCTCAAGGCGTTTGCGGCCCTGGTCATTGCCCAGAAACTTCCCGGGCGCATCATTTTTGGGGGCGGGCTGGCCATTGGCGTCAGCATGTTTTTCCTGTCGGTGACGGGGCTGATTGATGCGCTGGCGCGGCTGGTGCCCAAGGCGGTGGTGCGCGGCATTCAGTTTGGGCTGGCCCTGCAGCTGGCCACGCTGGCGCTCACCAAGTACGTGGGGGCCGACGGCGCGGCCGGCTACGCGCTGGCGGCGGCCGCTTTTGTGGTCACGGTGGTGCTGTTCGGCAACCGGCGCTGGCCGGCGGCGCTGCTCGTCATCGCCCTGGGCGTGGCGTATGCGTTGGTGTTCAAGCTCGATTTGGCCACCGCGCAAAAGGCCATCGGTCTGCACCTGCCCGCCTGGCACCTGCCCCAGACGCCGGATATCCTCACCGGCGCCCTGCTGCTGGCGCTGCCCCAGATTCCGCTGTCGCTCGGCAACTCGGTGCTGGCCACCCGACAGGTAGCGCACGACTTATTTCCCGAGCGCCAGCTCACCACCCGCAAAATCAGCTTCACCTATGCGCTGATGAACCTAGTCAATCCGTTTCTCGGCGGCTTTCCGGTGTGCCACGGCTCGGGCGGCATGGTGGGGCACTACGCGTTTGGGGCCCGCACCGGCGGCTCGGTGGTCATCTACGGCGGCCTATTCCTGGTGATGGGGCTGTTTTTCAGCCAGGGCTTTGCCGAGGTGGTGCAGATTTTCCCGCTGCCGGTGCTGGGCGTGCTGCTGCTGTTTGAGGCGCTGTCCTTGGCCACGCTGCTGCGCGACATCAGCGCCGAGCGCAGCGACTTGCTGGTGGCACTGCTGGTGGGCTTGCTGTGCGCGGGGCTGCCGTATGGCTACTTGGTGGGCTTGGTGGTAGGTACGGCCGTGTACTACGCCATGCAACGCGGCTGGGTGGGGCTGGGCAAGTAATAGCTTAACGCTCCGGTCTGACGGCTTTGCCATTAGACCGGGGGCGTTGTTACTCGACCGCGACCGGCACATTCTCATTCGCCTTCCGCAGGGGCAGTTCGGGCACAAACAGCGTCATTATCAGCCCGCCCACCACGAGGAAGATGTTGAAAAAGTACACCCGCGAAATGGCTTTGGAGAAAGCCTGCCGCATGGCCTCCGTGGGCGGGCCCGTGGCAGTAGCAGCGGGCAAGGCCGGGCCTTCGGCCACCACCGTTTGCTGGGTGGCGGGGCTGGCGGCGGTGGCGGGCAGGTTTTGGGCCAGCGTGAGGGTGAGCACCGTGCCCAGCACCGACGCCGCAATGGCCCCGCCAATTTGCCGAAAAAACTGACTGGCCGAAGTGGCCTGGCCCATGAGCGCGGGCTCGGTGGCGTTTTGCACGGCCAGGGTGTAGAGCGGCATGGTGGGCCCCAGGCCCAGCCCGCAGATGGCCAGGTACAGCAGCACGCGGTAGTAGGGCACGTCGATGGGCATGGTGGCCATCAGCGACAGGCCCACGAGCAGCAGCGAGAGCCCGGCCAGCATCCAGCGCTTGTAGTGGCCGAAGCGCGACACCATCTGCCCGGCCAGCATCGAGCCCGTCACTACGCCCAGCGACATCGGAATGAGGCTGATGCCGGCGCGGGTGGCCGTTTCGCCCAGCACGCTCACCATGAACAGCGGCTCGAAAATGATGACGCCCAAAAACGCGCCGCCCATGAGAAACAGCGCCGCATTGGCCGTCCGAAACACCGGGTTTTTGAACAAGCCGAAGTTGAGAATGGGGTTTTCGTGCCGCAGGCTGCGCCCCACAAACAGGCCCAGCGCCGCCACGGCCACCGCCAGCAAGCCCAACGTGAGCGGCGATGTCCAGCCATACGTGGCTTTGTTGAGTTGCAAGGCCACCACCAGCGGCCCCAGGCCCACCATCAAGAGCACAGCCGACAGGAAATCAAACTTCTTGGGTTCGGTGGTGGGGCGCAGCGGCGGCATTTGGGTAAGGATAAACCACAGGGCCAGCGCGCCCAGCGGCAGGTTCACGTAGAACACCAGCCGCCACCCGGCCACGCCCGGAATCAGCCCCGTGCCCCGGTCCGTAAGAAAGCCGCCCAGCAGCGGCCCCAGCACCGACGACGTGCCGAACACCGCCCCCGTAAAACCCTGATAGCGCCCCCGCTCGGCCGGGGCAAACAGGTCGGCAATGATGATGAAGGCCATGGCAAACAGCCCCGCGCCGCCAAAGCCCTGAATGGCCCGAAACACTACCAACTGCGTCATGCCGTCGCCCAGCAGCGGCAGCGGGCCAAACTCGCCTGCCAGCCCGCACAGCATCGAGCCCACCAGGAAAATGCTCACCGCCACCACCTCAATCGTGCGCCGCGAGTACATGTCGGCCAGCTTGCCGTAGATGGGCACCAGCGCCGTGCTGGCCACCAAGTAGGCCGTGGCCACCCACGTAAACCTATCGAGCCCCTGCAAATCGGCCACGATGCGCGGCAGCGCCGTGCTCACAATGGTCTGGTCCAGCGCCCCCAGAAACATGGCCAGCAAAATGCCGGCGAAGGTGAGCATCTTCTGGCGGTGGGTGAGGGTTTCGGTCAAAATGAAAAATGCGAGCGGTGGGAGAAGGCCAGGCAAAAAAGAACGTCATGCTTACTCTGGCGTCCGCGCCAGAGTAAGCATGACGTTTTGTTATACGCAACGCGCCGCAGAGGTTACAGCAGCGAGCGTATCCAGCCGCCGTCTACCGGGATGGACGTGCCGGTGATGTAGCTGGCCCGCTCCGAGCACAGAAACGCCGTCAGCGCCGCAAACTCCCGCGGCTCGCCCAGCCGCCGCATAGGAATCTGATTTTCCCAGCGCGCCGTGGCGTCGGCGGCCGAAATGCCTTCCTTGGCCGCCGTGGCGTCGGCCAGGCTCACCACGCGCTCGGTGCGCGTGTAGCCGGGCAGAATGTTGTTGACGGTGATGCCGTGCGGCGCGACTTCCGTGGCCAGCGTGCGCGCCATGCCCGTCACGGCCGCCCGCAGGCTGTTCGAAAGCATGAGGTTTTCCACCGGCTGCTTCACCGAGATGGAGGTGATGTTGAGAATGCGGCCCCAGCCCTGCGCTTTCATGCCGGGCAGCACGGCGCGGGTCAGCTCCACCACGCTGGTGAGGAGCAGGCTGGTGGCGGCTTGCCACTGCTCGGCACTCAGCGTGTCGAAGGTGCCGGCGGGCGGGCCGCCGGCGTTGGTCACCAGAATGTCGATGCGGCCAAACCGCTCCTGGGCGGCCTGCACCAGGCGGGCCACGTCGGCGGGGTTGGCCACGTCGGCGGTCAGGCCGAGAACGGGCACGCCGTGAGCGGCCTCGATGGCGGCACAGGTTGCCTGCAGCGCGTCATCATGGCGCGCGCAGAGCACCAGCGCGGCGCCTTCGGCCGCGAGTTCTTCGGCCACGGCGCGGCCCAAGCCTTTGCTGGCGGCGGCCACCAGGGCCACTTTGCCTTGTAGTCCGAGGTCCATGCGGCTATTTCTGACGCAGGTAGTCGTCCGATTTATCCAACCAGTCCTGGCGGGGCGGGCTGAAAATGTCCACGTCCAGCGTGTCTTCCAGTGCTTCGGCCATGTGCGGCACGTTGGAGGGAATGTGCAGCACTTCGCCCACCCGCACGATGACCTCCTCGCCGTCTTCGGAGCCAATGTGAAACCGCAGGGCGCCTTCCAGAATGTAGGTAATCTGCTCGTTTTCGTGGTGATGCAGGGGCACGATGCAGCCTTTTTTGAGGTAGACATGGGCCAGCATCATTTTATCGCCGGTGATGAGGCGCCGCGACAGCTGGTCGGAGAGCTGCTCCTTGGGCATGTCGTCCCAGGCGTATTTGGTCACTTGTGAGGTTTCGGGCATGAGGTGTTTTGGGTTGGGTTATTACGAGAATAGAAAGAACGGTCATGCTGAGCGCAGCCGAAGCATCTCTACCGCAATGCTAACCTAAATGTTGGAATCACTGCCGCAGTAGAGATGCTTCGACTACGCTGCGCTTCGCTCAGCACGACCGTTCTTTTTTCCTCCCTTCTCCCCCGCTTCCATCTCCCCAATGCCCTACACCCGCACCCGGCCCGCCACCGCCGACACGCACAGCCCCATCAAGGCAATCAGCGCAAACGACACACGCAGGCTGGTGGCCCCGGCCACCATGCCAATCACGGGCGGGCCCAGCAGAAACCCGAAAAAGCCAATCGTAGAGACCGAGGCCAGGGCCATGCCGGCCGACATGTGCGTGGATTTGCCGGCCGCCGAGTACACCAGCGGCACCACCGCCGAGGTGCCAAACCCCACCAGCAAAAAGCCCAGCAGGGCCGTGGGCAGCATGGGCAGCAGCACCGCAATCAGCAAGCCGCTGGCCGTGAGCAGGCCGCAGAGCTGAATCACGCGCTTCGGGCCCAGCCGGTGGGCTAGCCAGTCGGCCCCGAAGCGGCCGAGCGCCATGGTGCTCATGAACGCCGTGTAGCCCGCGCCCACCCAGTCTTTGTCGGCCTGAATCACCTTCTTAAAATACACGCCGCTCCAGTCGAACATGGCTCCCTCGCAGATGAGCGCGCAAAAGGCAATGGCGCCCAGGCCCAGCAGCTCCTTGTCGGGCTTCACGAAGATGGGCTGGTCGGGGTCGACGCCGCTGTCCTGGCGCACGGTGTAGCCGGCGCTCACGGCCAGGCCCGCCAGAATGAACAGCGCAATGAAAATAAAATGCAAGCCCGGCACCACGGCGTGCCCAATCATAAACGAGCCAATGGCCGCCGCCACAAACCCGGCCAGGCTCCAGAGCCCGTGAAACGAGGCCATGATGGGCTTGTGCTTGTAGAGCCGCTCCACGCCCACGGCCTGGGTGTTCACCGAAATATTGGTGAGGTTGCCGCCCACGCCAAACAGCACCAGACAGGGCACCAGCTGGTAGAGGCTACTGGCCCAGCCCAGGCCTAGCAACGCGGCGGCGTACAGCACCACGCCCCACAGCACCACTTTGCGGCTGCCTTCGCGGGCCACCAGCCAGCCCGTGAAGGGCAGCGACAGCAGCTGCCCCAGCGGAATGGCCAGCAGCACGCCGCCCAGCGCCGCCTCCGAGATGCCCATGCGCTGCTGCACGCTCGGAATGCGCGACGCCCAAGTCGCAAAGCACAGGCCCAACAAAAAAAACAAGGCGCCCACGGCCACGCGGTGGGCCTTGCGCGAAATCGGCCGGGCCGATGCAGTCAACGAAATCATAAACACGGGTCCTCACGCGCCGCGCAGCGGGCCGGGCCCGGGCGGTTTTGCAAAACTACAAGCTCCCCCAACGCCCCGGCCCGCTCAGAAGTTGCCGGCGAAGGCTATTCCTCCAAATCGAGGCGAATCTGGAGCATGATTTCGCGCAGCAACAGGCCCATCGATTCCACCAATGGCTCCAGAGCGTCGGCCCGGAATTCGCCCTGCCACTGTTCCAGCGCTTCCACGGGTGGCAGCAGGTGCAGGGCGCGCAGGTGCACCAGGTTGGGACGCAGCTTGTGGGCGGCGTCTTTCAGCAGGCCGATGTCGGCCCGTTGCAGGCCCTCGGCGAGCTCGCGCAGGGCTTCTTCGCAGCTTTCGAGGAAGGTGTCCAGCATGAAGGCCACAAAATC
The DNA here is from genome assembly GCF_014699055.1 of Hymenobacter armeniacus. Taxonomy (GTDB): domain Bacteria; phylum Bacteroidota; class Bacteroidia; order Cytophagales; family Hymenobacteraceae; genus Hymenobacter; species Hymenobacter armeniacus. The sequence continues at coordinate 332,049 of NZ_JACXAC010000004.1, read as the reverse complement.
GGTGTCGCCCTGCCCCACCTTCAGCAGCTCGTCGACCTGGTAAAGCTGCACGCCGTCCGAGTCGGCCAGCGGCAGGGGCTCGGGCGCCGGTTCCGGGGATTCGGCGGCCTCGGCGGGAGCGCCGGGGGGCAGCACCCACTTGCTCAGCACTTTCAGCAAGCTTTCTTCTTTGAAGGGCTTGGCCAGGTAGTCGCTCATGCCGGCCGCCAGGCATTTTTCGCGCTCGCCCTTGATGGCGTTGGCCGTGAGGGCCACGATTGGCGTGGTGAGCCCCAGCTGCCGGCGCAGCAGCGCCGTGGCCGCGTAGCCGTCCATCACCGGCATCTGAATGTCCATCAGAATGAGGTCGAAGGGCTGGTGGCGGGCCAGTTCCACGGCCAGGGCGCCGTGTTCGGCCTCGGTCACCTGCACGTGGGCATGGGTGAGGAAGGTTTTGGCAATCTGGCGGTTGAAGCGGTTGTCTTCCACCAGCAGCACCTGCTTGTTGCGCAGGTCGTTGCGCATGGGGCTATCGGGCAGCAGTACTTCCTTGGGGGGCAGGTCGAGGGGCGTGCCCACGGGCAGGCGCAGGGCAAAGCGCATCACCGTGCCCTGGTTTTTCTCGCTTTCCAGCTGCACGTCGCTGCCCATCAGGCTCAGCAGGTTGCGGCAAATGCTCAGGCCCAGGCCCGTGCCGCCGAACTTGCGCGTCACGGACGAATCTTCCTGGCTAAACTCCTGAAAAATCTTCTGCACGAACTCCGGCTCGATGCCCACGCCCGTGTCGGCCACTTCAAACACCACCTCGCCAAGCTCGCCGTCGGGGCCGGGCACGAAGTCGCAGCTCACGCTCACCTGCCCCGCGTCGGTGAACTTGATGGCGTTGCCGGCCAAATTCAGCAGCACCTGCCGGATGCGGTAGGGGTCGCCGATGAGCACCGGCGGCACGGTGGGCGCCGCGCGCACCAGCAGGGCCAGGCCTTTTTCCACGGCGCGGTAGTGCAGGGTCTGGTCCACTTCGGCTAGCAGCTGGGCGGGCTCAAAGCCCACGTGCTCCAGCGTCATCTTGCCGGCCTCCAGCTTGGAAAGGTCCAGAATGTCGTTGATGATGACCAGCAGGTGCTCGGCCGAAGTGGCGATGGCCTGACGGTAGCTGTCCTGGTCGGGCTCCAGGGGCGTTTTGGCCAGTAGCTGGCTCATGCCCAGGATGGCGTTCATGGGCGTGCGGATTTCGTGGCTCATGTTGGCCAGGAAAATCTCGCGGGCCCGCACGGCGCTTTCGGCCGCCAGCTTGGCGTGGCGCAGGGCCTGCTCCGTGAGTACGCGCTCGGTGATGTCGATGCCGTAGGCCACCAGCAGGTGCGGCGTGCCATCGGCGTGAAACACGGGCTGCAGGCAGCGCAACTGGTGGCGGGTGCCGCCCGCCCGGTCCAACGATTCTTCGAACGTGACCAGTTGCCCCCCTTCAAACGCCGCCATGATGCGGGCGTGGCGCTCCTCGGCCTGGGCGAGGGGGTGGCCGTAGCGGGCGTGGTACTCGAAATGGTCCTTGCCGATGGCCCACCTGCGCCGCACGGGGTCTTTGATGCCCACGGCGTTCACGTACAGGTAGCGGCCCTGGGCGTCGAACACGCCGAGGTCGCAGGGGATGTGGTCGAGGGTGAATTCGTAGAATTCGCGCTGCTCGGCCAGTTTTTGTTCGGCCAGCCAGCGCTTGGTGATGTCGGTGCCCGTGCCCACCACCGTGCGCAGCTGGCCATCGGGCTGAAACACGGGAATGAACTGGCGCAGGATGCGGCGCGGGCCCGTGGCCGACGGCAAGGTTTCTTCCCAGCGCGACTCGGTGCGCGACTGCACGGCCTGCGCAAAGGCCCGGCGCCGGTTTTCGGCCAGTTCCACGGGCAGTTCGCGCAACTCGCAGTAGTCAAAATCGGTTTTGCCAATGGCCCAGCGCCGCACCTGCGGGTCCTTGAAGCACAGGGCGTTCACGAACCGGTAGCGGTGTTCGGCGTCGAAGGCCACCACTTCCACCTTCAGGTTGTTGAGGATGGTTTCGTAAAAATCCTGCTGCTCTTCGAGGCGCTGGGCGGCGGTAGCAGCTTCGGCTTGGGCGGCAGCCAGGGCCGCTCGCAAGGCAAGTAGCTCTTCTTCCACGGTTTCGCTGCTGCGCGGTTCGACTTCGGCCGCGGCCGGAGGAAGTGCGTCGGAAGCAGAAAGACGTGTAGAAAAGGACATTGCCTAAATAATGTATAAATAATAAGGCAACAAAGATATGTCCTTAATGCAGGCTAATCATCTTACTAATATATAATTAAAAAGCGAATAAATTTAAACAAACTCATAGCAACGATACTATTTTTCATGGCTGCCCGCTGGCCTTGTGTGAGGCACGAAGTCGCCAGCGCTGGCATAGCACAACCGTAGTAAGCCTAATAAATTGGTGACATAAATGCTAAGCTCAGCACCGGCATCCAAAGTTTTACTCGCACTTCGCAAGCACAGCGGCGGTTCTAGCCCCCAATGGTGGCCATGCTTTCGAAGCTGAGCTGGTGCAGCGGGCGCTGCCGCTCGGCCTCGAAGCCGTTGGCGGCGCGGTGGCGGAAGGCGGCCGAGAGGGCCGCCACGATTTCCGCATCGGTTTTGCCGCCGCGCAGCAGGGCGCGGGTATCGAGCACGCCCTGGTCGTAGAGGCAGGTTTTGATGCCGCCTTCGGCTGTGAGGCGCAGGCGGTTGCAGGTGCCGCAGAAGGTGCGCGAGTAAGCCGCAATGATGCCCACCGTGCCGCAGTGCCCGGCAATGGTGTACTCGGAGGCGGTGGCGCCGGCGGGCGTGGGCACTGGGGCGAGCGCGCCGAAATGCTGCTCCAGGTGCTGGCGGATGCGCCGGTGGTTCCAGGGCAGCGAGGCGGGGCCGGCCTCGTGGCTGCCGCCGTTGAAGGGCATTTCCTCGATGAAGCGCACGTCGACGGGGAGCTGGCGGCTGAGCTCGGCCAGCGGAATGAGGTCGGCAATGTTCTGGCCGTCCATCACCACGGCGTTGATTTTCACCTGAATGCCGGCCTCTAGCAGCGCGTGAAACGTTTCCATTACGCGCGGCAGCTCGTCGCGCCGCGTGATGTGGAAGAACCGCTCCCGGTCCAACGTGTCGAGGCTGAGGTTGACGGCTTTCACGCCCAGGCGGGCCAGGGCGGGCACGTGCGGCGCCGTGAGCACGCCGTTGGTGGTCAGGCTGAGGTCGTCGATGCCGGGCAGCTCGGCCAGGCGCTCCATGAAGGGCACCAGGTCGCGCCGCACAAAGGGCTCACCGCCCGTCAGGCGCACTTTGCGCACGCCCAGCGTGGCCAGCAGGCCCGTGAGGCGCAGCATCTCTTCGTAGCTCAGCAGCTCGTGCTTGGGCATGTACTTGATGCCTTCTTCGGGCATGCAGTAAAAGCAGCGCAGGTTGCAGCGGTCCGTCACGGCCAGGCGCAGGTACTCCAGCGGCCGGCCGTGCTGGTCGTAGAGGGGCGCAACGGCCGGCGGGGCCACGGAAGCAGGAGTTGGAAGCACGTTTATCACCAATTTTGTCCGGCTGTACGTAAGACTGCCGGCTTGCGATAACCCGCCCGGCGCCAAAGGTGTTCAGGCGCGGCGGGTGCCGCGGGCCACTGGACCGGCGGCCCCGGTTTGCCCACACGTTTGCGTCGAAAGATATGTCATTAAAAATCTCCCTGTTCGGCATCACCCGCGACATCGTGGGCACGTCGGTGATTGAGCTGCCCGCGCCGGCCCCCGCCACCGTGGGCGAGCTGCTGGCCGAAATGCGCCGCCAATACCCCGCCCTGGGCGAGCTGCGCAGCTGCGCCGTGGCCGTCAACAACGAGTACGCCTCGCACGACCAGCCGCTGCACACCGTCGATGAAATTGCCCTCATTCCGCCCGTGGCCGGCGGCTGATTTCAGTTACCAGTTATCAGTGCGCAGTGGGTAACGCTGTTCAATAAGCACCCGCAACTGATAACTGCTCACTGACAACTGTTAACTGACAAATGACCCCTACCCTCACCATCACCGACCAGCCCATTGACGTGGCCGCCGCCCTCGCGGCCGTGCAAACCGACACGGCCGGGGCGGTCAACTCCTTTATCGGCACGGTGCGCAACCAGTCGGGCGGGCGGCCGGTGCGCCGGCTGCACTACGAGTCCTACGACAGCATGGCCCTCACCCAGCTGGGGCACGTGGTGCAGCAAGCCTACGAAAAGTGGCCCATGCTGCAGGAAGTGGCCGTGGTGCACCGCAAAGGCACATTAGAGCTCGGCGACGTGGCCGTGGTGGTGGCCGTGGCCACGCCGCACCGCGCCGAAAGCTTCGCCGCCTGCCAGTTCATCATCGACACGCTGAAACAAGTCGTGACCATCTGGAAGCGCGAAGAGTACGAGGACGGCACCGAATGGGTGGCGGCGCACCCGTAAACGTCATTTCTAGCATGAAAAAAGCCTGCCCTCCGAATGGAGAGCAGGCTTTTTTGCGGTCAGGCCGAGGGTTACTTACTCGGAATCAGATACCCCAGCGAGAACTGGAAGGCCGAGTGGCGGGCGTTGCTCAGGTCGCCGTTGAAGTAGGTGTTGTTGTCGCTCTTCACGAAGTCGCTGAAGGCGCCGGTGTAGCGCACGCTCAGGCTCAGGCCATTATCGGCCTGGTAGCCCACGCCGGCCAGATAGCCCAGCTCGTTGCGGTTGAGGCCACTCACGTCGTTTTTGTTTTGGGTTTCGGTCACGGTGGGGGTGCCGCCCAGCGCCGGGGTGGTGGTGTACTTGGTTTCGTTGTTGGAGCTAATCAGGTACGAGTATTGCGGCCCGGCTTCGACGATGAAGCCACCGGCGTTGATTTTCAGCAGCACCGGCACGTCGAGGTAGTTGTAATTGACGTTGCCTTCGCGCTTTTGCTTGGCGCCCAGCAGGTTGGTGTATTCGGTGGGCTTGTTCTCGAAGCCTTTTTGCGAATACAGGATTTCGGGCTGCACCGACAAGAATCCGTCGGCCAGCACGGGCACGTTCACCATCACGCCGCCCAGAAAGCCGGCTTTGTTGTTGTAGGTCGATTCGTTTTTAATGTCGCCGGCCAGGTTGGAGTAGTTGGCACCGGCGCGCAGGCCGAAGCGCACGTCCTGCGCCTGCGCCGAGGAAACAGCGGCCGTGGCCAGAAGCGCGGCAGCTACGATTGCAGTGTTTTTCATAATGAAATACGATTGATTGATAAGGTGTGTCAGGGGCTCGTTATTCAAAAACGTGCCAGCACCGGCCTTAAACGACCGTATTCCCAATAATTGTCTGAACCGCAGCGCAAAAAAATAACCGCCCGTGGGGCGGTTATCTCCGATGGCAGCATAAGGCCCGGCCGCTACGGCCGCTGGGCCAGCTCCTGCGTGGCCGCGGCCCGCTCTTCGGGCGTGTTCACGTTGCGCAGCTCCTCGGGCACGGGCGGGTGCAGCAGCTCGATGTCGGAATTAATCAGGGCCTTGCGCGGGCAGGAGTAGCCCAGGCTCAGAAACCGCAGCAGCTGCCCGTAGCTGCGCGGCTCCCAGATGCTCACCAGCGGCTCGGGAAACTCGTCCCACGGGCTGCGAAACGACGTGGCCATGCGCGCCGGCTGCCGGTTGCTCACCAGGTATTCCAGGGTTTCGCGGGTGAGGAAAGGCAGGTCGCAGGCCAGCACCAGCCACGCCGCGTTGGGGTCGGCCTGAAACGCGGACAGGATGCCTCCGAGCGGGCCCAACCCCAGAAAAGTATCGGGCAGGGCGGTGAGGCCGCCGGGCAGCTCGGTGGCCTGGTCGGGGCGAACGGACACGCGCACGTCGGGGCAAAACTCGGCCAGCAGCGCGGCGGTGTGCTGGCGCTGGTCGAGGTTGTGGTAGTGCAGGGCGCCCTTGTCGGTTTGCATCCGCTCGCTGCGGCCACCGGCCAGCACGAGGCCGCGCAGCACCGGCGCCGCCTGGGCGTACCATTGCCTGATGAAGGCGGCTATTTTCTCGGTCTCGGCCCAGCCCAGCACCGGCGGCAGCGGCGCTGCGCTGAGGTGCTCGGCCAGCACGGCCGGCAGCTCGGCTTGGCCGTCGGCGAGGAGAATGAGACGAACGTCGGTGAGGCGGTCGAGCTTCTTGTCCAGCGGCTTGCGCGGGTCGACGACGACAACCTGCTGGCGGGCGCGGAAGTGGTTGCCGTTCACCAGCACCACGCTGTCGTGAGCCAGCAGCTCGGGCTGCGTGAAGCGGTCCAGCGCCCGCGTGAGGTTGAGCTGGCGGTAGGTGATTTTATCGACCAGCTCGGCGGAGAGGCCCTTTTCGGCCACGTAGGGCACAGCCTTGGCAGGCGCGGCGGCAGCACCTTCGGCAGCGGCGTCGCCGGCGGCATGGTCGGCATCCACATAAGCCACACGCAGTTGCGGCGCCAGCAGGGGCAGCAGCCGGGCCACCAGCGTTTGAATGTCGCCGCAGGGCGCGCCGAGAATGGCCAGCTCGTGGCGGCCAAATTCGCCCACGTCGGGACGGGCAAGGGCGGCGTGCTTGAAGCGTTTTACGGTTGAACTAGGCAGACTATCCATGCCGGAATTTACAAATTTTCAAATCGATTGAAATCCTTCTTGCCGCCGGTTTTGGCGATAAGCTGCACGTTATCAATCGTAATGTCGTGGGAAAAGGCCTTGCACATGTCGTAGATGGTGAGCGCGGCCACCGTGGCCCCGGTCAGGGCTTCCATCTCCACGCCGGTGCGGCTCGTGACCACGGCCGTGCACACCACGCGCAGGGCACCGGCGCCCTCCGGTTCGATGGTAATGCTGCAATCATCGAGCCCCAGCGGGTGGCAGAGGGGAATGAGGTCGGCCGTTTTTTTGGCCCCCATGATGCCCGCCAGGATGGCCGTGTGGATGACCGGGCCTTTGTGCGAAGGCATTTCGCCGGCCTGCACGCGGCTCAGCAGCTCTTCGCCCAGCACCACGCGGCAGTGGGCGCGGGCCACGCGGCGGGTGGGCGTTTTCTGGCCCACATCCACCATGGTGGGCTGGTTGGCGGCGTTGACGTGGGTAAAATTCTTGGTAAGCATAGGGCGTAGAGACGCATAATGGCGTCTAATCGTTGGACAGATTGTGGCGCGGACTTTGGGTTGGCGGCGCCACAGGACAACCAGTGTGGCGGGCTAAAAGTCCACGCTGTTTCTCACTTAGCCAACTCAGCGGCCAATTGTTTTGCCGCAAACTATTGAGACTGGCAGCCGTTTCCAATCCGGCACCGGGTCAAGATGCCCCGGCCACCCCGGCGAACCGCGCCGGCCCATCCGGGCCGCGCTTATCCACCCCGAATTTTCATCATGAGCAATACCGCATTAGTTGTTGGTGCCAGCGGCATCATCGGCAGCAACCTGGCCCAGGAACTGCTGGCCAATAACTGGACCACCTACGGCCTGGCCCGCCGCCCCGGCACCGACATCGCCGGCCTGCAGCCCGTGGCCGCCGACTTGCTGGACGTGGCCAGCCTCGAAACCGCCTTAGCGGACCTCAAGCCCACGCACGTTTTCATCACCAGCTGGATGCGCAACGACACCGAAGCGGAGAACATTCGCGTGAACAGCGCCATGGTGCGCAACCTGCTGGCCGTGCTGGGCCCAAAACATTCGGTGCAGCACGTGGCGCTGGTAACCGGTCTGAAGCATTATCTGGGGCCATTTGAGGCTTACGTGAGCGGCGGGGTAGCCCCGCCCACGCCCCTGCGCGAGTCGCAGCCCCGGCTGGCGCTCGACAATTTTTACTATGCCCAGGAAGACGAAGTGTATGCCGCCGCCGCGCGCGACGGCTTCACCTGGAGCATCCATCGGCCGCACACCATCATCGGCAAAGCGGTGGGCAACCTCATGAACCTGGGCACCACCCTGGCCGTGTACGCCAGCATCTGCAAGGAAACCGGCCGGCCTTTCCGCTGGCCCGGCTCCAAGGCGCAGTGGGAAGGCTTGTCGGATGTGACCGATGCCCGCGTCATTGCCAAGCAGTTGGTGTGGGCCGCTACCACCGAGGCCGCCCGCAACGAGGCCTACAACGTCGTGAACGGCGACGTTTTCCGCTGGAGCCAGCTGTGGGGCCGCCTGGCCGAGTGGTTTGGCGTGCCGGCCGTGGGTTTCGATGGCAGCATCCACCCGCTGGAAGCCGAAATGGCGGGCGACGCGGAGCTGTGGCGTGCAATTGCCACCAAGCACGGCTTGACCGAGGCGGAATTGAGCCGCTTGGCTTCGCCCTGGCACACCGACCTGGACCTGGGTCGGCCCATTGAGGTGATGACCGACATGGCCAACAGCCGCAAGCGCGGCTTCACCGTGTTCCAGTCAACGGAGGATTCCTTCTTTGATTTGTTTGCCCAGCTGCGCGAGGACCGGTTGATTCCGTAGCGTCAACGAAAAAATACTTAGCCCGTCATGCTGAGCGCAGCCGAAGCATGACGGGCTGATTTCTTTGACCTGCGTTCCCCCTGTTCCGCACCGCAACAAAATTCCCCATGCTCACTCCTGCCGAAGCCACGGCCCGCGTCCTCGCCACGGCCCGCCCCCTGCCGACCGAAACCGTCGCCTTACCCCACGCCGCCGGCCGCATCCTGGCCGAGACGCTGACGGCTGACCGCGACTTCCCGCCCTTCAACCGGGTGGCCATGGACGGCATTGCGGTGGCCCACGCCGCCTGGGCCGGGGGCCAGACCGAATTTGAAATTCAACACGCCCAGTACGCCGGCGCCCCGCCCCGGCCGCTGCTCAGCCCCCGGCAAGCGGTGGAAGTGATGACCGGCGCCGTGCTGCCCACCGGGGCCGATGTGGTAGTGCGCTACGAGGACATTCTGTTGCACGACAACCGCGCCACCGTCCAGATTCCGCCGCCCGAAGCCCCCGGCGTGAACATCCACCACCAGGCCGCCGACCGCCGGGCCGGCGAGGCCCTGCTGCTGCCCGGCACCCGCCTCGGGCCGGCCGAGCTGGCCGTGGCAGCCACCGTGGGCGCCGCCGAAATGCAGGTAACGCGCAACGCCCGCGTGGCCGTGGTGAGCACCGGCGACGAGCTGGTGGGCATTCAGGAAACGCCGCTGCCGCACCAGATTCGGCGCTCCAATGCCTACGCCCTGCAAGCGCTGTTCACGCATGCTGGGGCTGAGGTTTCCCTGTTCCACCTGCCCGATGCGCTGGACGAGCTGCGCGACGGCCTCACCAAAATTCTGGGGGCTGGCTTCGATGCTGTGGTGTTGAGCGGGGCCGTGAGCAAGGGCCGCGCCGACCACCTGCCGGGCCTGCTGCGCGAACTGCACGTCAGGGAAATATTTCACGAAGTGCAGCAGCGGCCGGGCAAGCCGCTGTGGTTTGGGGCGCGGGCCGGCGGGCCGGTGGTGTTTGGGCTGCCCGGCAATCCGGTGTCGACCTTCATCACGGCCTGCCGCTACGTGCGGCCCTGGCTGCACGCCGTGCAGCAGCCCGAAGGCACCACCGAAACGGCCGCCGCGGCCGAGTCCCCGCAACCGGCTGTGCTCACGGTGGACATCAATTTCAAGCCCCCGCTCACGCACTTCGTGCCCGTGCGCCTGGCCGTGGACGCCGAAGGCCGCCGCCTGGCCACGCCGTTGCGCGTGGGCGGCTCCGGCGACATGATGGGGCTTGTGGGCGCCACCGCGTTTTTGGAACTGCCGCCCGAGCCGGCCGTGTTTGCGGCGGGCAGCGTGTGGCCGGCGTGGGCGCTGTAGGCTGGTATTGGGGAACCTCCGTGCGCTGGCTGCGTAAAGCAGCGGGAGTCGCAGCGCCAGCGGCTGAGTGTTGAGGGTGGCCCGGCGCATTGGCCACCGTCTTTTTTTCTCACCGCAACCCACCCGATTATGCCGACGAAAAAAGCAAGCACCGCCAAAAAAGACCCCTGCTGGAAAGGCTACGAGCAGGAGGGCACCAAGAAAAAAGACGGTAAAACCGTCCCCAATTGCGTGAAGAAAGACTAGCCTTCGTTCTTTTCGTTATGCCAAACGGCCCCGGCCTGCGCCCTTGTTGGCGTGGGCCGGGGCCGCAGTTTTTTGGTCTGATTTCGACGTAGGGTTGTTTTTGTGGTAGTGTTGTATCTTCGCCCTACGCTGCTATCCAGAAAGACCGAGGGACCGGGCCCGATGACGTCTTGGCAACCTACCGCGAGTAGGTGCCAACTCCCGTTTCACCGCCGTTTTGGTGAAAGAAGATGACAGCCGGAACTGTGCGCCTGCGCACGGGTTTCTTTCTGGATACGCGCTTCCGTAGCTATTCGCCCCCGAAAGAAATGTCCACTGCCACCCTCGCCGCCCCCTCTCCCCTTCCCGAGCTGCTCCGCCAGCGCCTGCTGATTCTCGACGGCGCCATGGGCACCATGATTCAGCGCCACCCGCTTACGGAGGAGGATTTCCGGGGCACGCGCTTCGCCGACCACCCCAAGCCCCTGCGCGGCAACAATGACCTGCTGAGCCTGACGCGGCCGGACATCATCAAGGGCATCCACGCCGAGTACTTCGCCGCCGGGGCCGACATGGTGGAAACCAACACATTCAGCGGTACCACCATTGCGCAGGCCGACTATGGGCTGGAACACGTGGTGTATGAGCTGAACTACGAGTCGGCGCGCCTGGCCCGCGAAGCGGCCGACGAGTACAGCACGCCCGAACGGCCGCGCTTCGTGGCCGGCGCCGTGGGCCCCACCAACCGCACCGCCTCCCTCTCGCCCGACGTGAACCGGCCCGGCTTCCGCGCCGTGACCTTCGATGAGCTGGCCACGGCCTACCTGGAGCAGGTGCGCGGCCTCGTGGACGGCGGCGTGGACACGCTGCTCATCGAAACCATCTTTGACACGCTGAACGCCAAAGCCGCGCTCTACGCCGTGCAGAAGTTCTTCGACGAAGGCGGCCGGGTGGTGCCCGTCATGATTTCGGGCACCATCACCGACGCCTCGGGCCGCACGCTGAGCGGCCAGACGGTGGAGGCCTTCTGGAACTCCATTCGCCACCTGCCGCTGCTGAGCGTGGGCCTGAACTGCGCCCTCGGTGCCCACCAGCTCAAGCAGTACGTGGAGGAATTGAGCCGCATTTCCGACGTGCACATCTCCGCTTATCCCAACGCGGGTTTGCCCAACGCTTTTGGCGGGTACGATGAATCGGCGCAGGAATTTGCGGCGCTGGTGGAAGAGTATTTGAAGGAAGGCATCGTGACGGTGGTGGGTGGTTGTTGTGGCACCACGCCCCAGCACATTGCCGAGCTGAGCAAGCTGGCCGAGAAATACCAGCCCCGCCAATTGCCTTCCGCGCCCACGCCCTCCACGCGCCTGAGCGGGCTGGAGCCGTTTACCATCAAAGAGGAAAGCCTGTTCGTGAACGTGGGCGAGCGCTGCAACGTGACCGGCTCGCGCGCTTTCGCCCGCCTCATCCGCACCGGTGCGTATGAGGAAGCCCTGGCCGTGGCCCGCCTGCAAGTGGAAGAAGGCGCCCAGGTGCTCGACATCAACATGGACGAGGGCATGCTCGATTCGGAGCAGGTGATGACGACCTTCCTGCACCTCATCGCCTCGGAGCCCGACATTGCGCGGGTGCCCGTCATGATTGACTCCTCGAAGTGGAGCGTGCTCGAAGCCGGCCTGAAATGCGTGCAGGGCAAGAGCATCGTGAACTCCATCTCGCTGAAAGAAGGTGAGGAGGCTTTCCGCGAGCGGGCCCACACGGTGCGCCAGTACGGCGCCGCCGTGGTGGTGATGGCCTTCGACGAAAACGGCCAGGCCGACTCGCTGGCGCGCCGCATCGAAATCTGCCAGCGCAGCTACGACATTCTGACAAAGGAAGTGGGCTTCGACCCGTCCGACATCATTTTCGACCCCAACATCCTGACCGTGGGCACGGGCATGGACGAGCACCGCAACTACGCCCTCGACTTCATCGAAGCCGTGCGCTGGATTAAGACGAACCTGCCCGGCGCGCTCACCAGCGGCGGCATTTCGAACATTTCGTTCTCGTTCCGCGGCAACGACGTGGTGCGCGAGGCCATGCACACGGCCTTCCTCTACCACGCCATTCGCGCCGGCCTGGATATGGGCATCGTAAACCCCGGCCAGCTCGGCGTGTACGATGAAATCGAGCCCCATTTGCTGGAATTGGTCGAAGACGTGCTCCTGAACCGCCGCGCCGACGCCACCGAGCGCCTCGTGGAATTTGCTGACACGGTGAAGCAGAAGGACAAGGCCGAGGTGAAAGCCGACGAGTGGCGCAGCCTGCCGGTGCAGGAGCGGCTGTCGCACGCGCTGGTAAAGGGCATCACGGAATTCATTGACGAAGACACCGAGGCCGCCCGCCAGGAGCTGGCCCGCCCGCTCGACGTGATTGAGGGCCCGCTGATGGCCGGCATGAACGTGGTGGGCGACCTGTTCGGGGCCGGCAAAATGTTTTTGCCGCAGGTGGTGAAATCGGCCCGCGTGATGAAGAAGGCGGTGGCTTACCTGGAGCCGTATCTGCTGGCCGACAAGCAGGGCTCGGACCGCCAAACGGCTGGCAAAATCCTGATGGCCACGGTGAAGGGCGACGTGCACGACATCGGCAAGAACATCGTGGGCGTGGTGCTGGCCTGCAACAACTTCGACATTATCGACCTCGGCGTGATGGTGCCGCTGGAGAAAATTCTTGACGAAGCCCAGAAGCAAAACGTGGACGTCATCGGCCTCTCCGGCCTCATCACGCCCTCGCTCGATGAAATGGTGTACGTGGCCCAGGCCATGGAGAAGCGCGGCATGAAAACGCCCCTGCTCATCGGCGGGGCCACCACCTCGCGCCTGCACACGGCGGTGAAAATCGCGCCCGCCTACAGCGGTGCGGTGGTGCACGTGAATGATGCTTCGCGCTCGGTGGGCGTGGCGGCTGGCCTGCTCGGCTCGGGCGAACACGCCTACGCCCAGACCGTGGCCGACGACTACGCCGCCCTGCGCGCCGACTACGCCAGCCGCCAGCGCGACAAAAGCTACCTGCCCATCGAAGCGGCCCGCGCCAACGGCTTCAAGTCGGACTGGAACGCGGTGCCCATCACCAAGCCCAGCTTCCTCGGCACCAGAGTGCTGGAAGACTACGACTTGGCCGAGCTGGCCCAGTACATCGACTGGACGCCTTTCTTCCACACCTGGGAGCTGAAAGGGCGCTACCCGCGCATTCTGGAAGACGAAAACCTGGGCGAAGCGGCTACCCGGCTGTTTGCCGACGCGCAGGCTTTACTGCAGAAAATCATCGACGAGAAGCTGCTCACGGCCCGCGCCGTGCTGGGCTTCTGGCCGGCCAACACCAAGGACTACGACACGATTGAGGTGTACGCCGACGACTCGCGCCAAACCGTGGCCACCGAGTTTTTCACCTTGCGCCAGCAGGGCGAAAAGGGCCCAAAAATCCCCAACATCGCCTTTTCCGACTTTCTGGCGCCGAAAGAATCGGGCCGGGCCGACTACCTGGGCGGCTTTGCCGTCACGGCCGGCATCGGCATCGAAAAGCTGCTGGAGCAGTACGAAGCCGACCACGACGACTACTCCAGCATCATGGTGAAGGCCCTGGCCGACCGCCTGGCCGAGGCCTTCGCCGAGCGCCTGCACGAGCGGGTGCGCCGCGAGTTCTGGGGCTACGCGCCCGACGAGCACCTCACCAACGAAGACCTGGTGCAGGAAAAGTACCGCGGCGTGCGCCCCGCGCCCGGCTACCCCGGCTGCCCCGACCACACCGAGAAAATCACGCTGTTCCAGCTGCTCGACGCTGAGGGCAACACCGGCATTTCGCTCACCGAAAACCTGGCCATGTACCCGGCTTCGTCGGTGAGCGGCATGTATTACGCCCACCCCGATTCGCGCTACTTCGGCCTCGGCCGCATTGGCTTGGACCAGGTGAGCGACATTGCCCGCCGCAAGGGCCTGGAAACCGCCGAGCTGGAGCGGTGGTTGATGCCCAACCTCAACTACGAGCCGAAGAAGTAGCGCTGCAGCGTGGACTCTACGAGTCCGCGCCCGCAACACACGAAACAATTGCCTTCACGCTTCCATGCGCGGACTCGCAGAGTTCACGCTACATAAAATGAAAGTTACCGACCACCTCGCCCGCGCCAACGGCAAAACCCTCTTCTCGTTTGAGGTGCTGCCGCCCAAAAAGGGCGAAAACATCCACACGCTGTTCTCGAACATTGAGCCGCTGATGGAGTTCAAGCCGCCGTTCATCGACGTGACCTACCACCGCGAGGAGTACGTGTACCGCCACCACCCCAACGGCCTGCTGGAGAAGAAAACCGTGCGCCGCCGGCCCGGCACGGTGGGCATTTGCGCGGCCATCAAAAACCGGTTTGATGTGGATACCGTGCCCCACCTCATCTGCGGTGGCTTCACGAAGGAGGAGACGGAGAACGCGCTGATTGACTTGCACTTCCTGGGCATCGACTCCATTCTGGCCCTGCGCGGCGACCCCATTAAGAGCGAGGGCGTGTTCAAGCCCGAGCCCGACGGGCACGCCTACGCCTGCGACCTCATTGGCCAGGTGGCCAACCTGAACAAGGGCGAATACCTCGACCAGGAGCAGGACGAAGCTTGGGCCACGGACTTCTGCATCGGCACGGCCGGCTACCCCGAAAAGCACTTCGAAGCCCCCAACTACAACGCCGACATTCGCTACCTCAAGCACAAGGTGGACCGCGGGGCTGACTACATCGTGACCCAGATGTTTTTCGACAACGAGGAGTTTTTCCGCTTCGAGAAGCTGTGCCGGGCGGCGGGCATCCACGTGCCCATCATTCCGGGCCTCAAGCCGCTCACCACCAAGAGCCAGCTCAGCATGCTGCCCCGCTCCTTCTACCTCAACCTGCCCGAGCCGCTGGTGGAGGCCGTGAGCCAGTGCCGCGACAACGACGCGGTGCGGGCCATTGGCATCGAGTGGTGCCTCAACCAGAGCCGCGAACTGATGGCCCACGGCGTGCCCTGCCTGCACTACTACTCCATGGGCAAGGCCGAAAGCATCCGGCGCGTGGCCAAGGAGCTGTTTTGATTTCAGTGAACAATTAACAGTGAACAGTGAGAGTGAACAGTTAGCCGCAGGGCTCGTTTATGCTACCGAAACAGTGCCCGTCATGGCCCACTGTTCACTGCTCACCGTTAACTGTTCACTGAAAATGCTCGACGACCTGTTTGCCCAGCTGCGCACGGCCACCGCGCCGGCCGAGATTGAAGCCCTGCAAAGCGGCATTTGGCAGGCCTGGCTGAGCAGTGGCGACGCGGCCCTCGACAAAGAGCTCGAAGCCGGCATGCGCGCCATGCAAGCCGAGGACCACACGCTGGCCATTGCTTTGTTCACGCACATCCTCCAGATTAACCCCGATTTTGCGGAAGCCTGGAACAAGCGCGCCACGGCCCACTACCTGCGCGGCGAGTACAAAGCCTCGCTCGAAGACATTGCCGAAACCCTGCACCGCGAGCCGCGGCATTTTGGGGCGCTGTGGGGCAAAGCGGGCATCCTGCGGCAGCTGGGCGACTACCGCCGCGCCCTGCGCACCCTGGACCAGCTGGCCGCGCTGTGCGCCCACCTGCCCGGCCTGCACGAGCAGCAGCTGGCCCTGCGCGAGCTGCTCGAAGACGGCGGGCCGCTGGAGTAGCCCGGGTCCGGGCCCCTACCTTCGCCGGGGCCTGCCGTAGAAGGCGGCAACCCCAAGTCCTCCCACCCTATTTTGGCGCCCCATGAAACGACTAGTTGAACGTTCGACCTCCCATTCCGGCCGGCCGCTGTGGGCCCTGCTGGCCCTGGCCGCGCTTTCGCTCAGCAGCTGCGACTCGACCCCGCGCGAGCGGCAGGAAGCCGCCCGCACAGCCGGCCACGAGCTGGACACCCTGGCCCGCAAGGCCACCCGCAAAATTGCCAACGTGGGCAAAGCCACCGCCACCTACCACGAGGCCAACCGCGCCCGCCGCGCCCGCCCCCTCGACCCGCGCGAGCAGATTGCGATGGAAACCCGGCTGCTGGGCCCCTACTCCGGCCAGGTAAACGCCCTCACGCCCGCCGACCTGCCCAACGCCTACGCCCAGTTTGTGCGGGCCGTGCGCGCCGAGCGCACCACCTTCACCGACCGCGACTGGGACTACGCCCGCGCCGTGTACCAGCGCCTGAACGACCAGCTCAAGCAGATTCGGATGGACATGCCCACGCGCTACGAAGTGCCCATTCGGGCCCGCCAGGCCGAATTTGTGGCCCTGCAAGCCGGCCACGCCGCCAAAGGCATCAACGAGGCCACGAAGCAGACGAAGTAATTTTTCAAGCTGCTTAGGAAGAACGTCATGCTGAGCTTGTCGAAGCATGACGCTCTAAATTTACCGTACTCCCGTGCCCACCCCCGACTCCGTCGTTTTTCTCGAATCGTTTTACGAGCCGATGGCGGCCAACCTGGCCCGCACCCGGCTGGAGGCGGCGGGCATTCCGTGCTTTCTGAGCAACGAAAACCTGGTGGGGCTGCTGCCGCTCTACAGCCCCATCACGGGCGGGGTGCGCCTGCACGTGCGCCAGCGCGACGTGGAAGCCGCCTTGGCGCTACTGCACTCGGTGCCCGTGCCGCCCGCCACCACCCCCGACGTGGCCTCCTTCGCCGCCGAAGCGCCCGACCCCGTGACGCCCCGCTGCCCGCGCTGCGGGTCGTCGGACGTGGCCTGGGGGCCGGCCACGCGCAACACTTACGGGCTGTGGTCGGGGCTGCTGTCGGTGCTGCTGCGCTACCCGGTGCGCGGCAACCGCTTCCACTGCTTCCATTGCGGCCATGAGTTTAAGTAGCCCGGCTGCATTGTAAGAAGTGGATACTACCAACTCGCGCTATTTCGTTGCGGCAACATGAGTTGGCCGAACACTGGACGTTTTTATAGACTACTGCCGCTAATGCTGGTGCGTTTGCTGCCCGTACTGGCGCAGGCCCAGGGCCTACCCACCGGCACGGGCTTGCGCGGCGACTACTATGAAGGCACGAACTTCGAGCGGTTTGTGCTGACCCGGCGCGACGCCACCATCAATTTCAACTGGGGCCAGCAGCCGCCCGCGCCGGGGCTGCCGGCCGAGGATTTCTCGGTGCGCTGGACGGGCTGGCTGGTGCCACCTACCACCGGCCGCTACGTGTTTCACGTGACCGTGGACGACGGCATCCGGCTGTGGCTGAACGACCGGCTGCTGCTGAACGAGTGGCGCGGCCAGCCCCAAAGCAGCTACACTGCAGCCGTGGAGCTACGGGCCGGCGAGCCGTACCACCTGCGGGTCGACTACTGCCAATACGGGCTGGACACCCGCGTGTTTGTGACCTGGGAGCCGCCGGCTTCCCAAACGGTTTCTTCGTGGCGCAATCTGTGGGGAATGACTTCCGACAAGCCCAAGCCCACCCCCATTTCGGCGGCCTACCTGTACCAGTCCAACCCCAAGCCGGTGGCCAAGCGCGCAGCCCCTCCCCCTTCTGCGCCCGCCCCGAAAGCCATTCCGGCCGAGAGCAGGCCCTTGCCGCCCGCGCAGTTGCCTCGCAGCAAACCCCGAGTTGTAGCCGCGGCGCCGCGGCTCGCAAAACCAGCCGCCCTGCCTGCGCCGACGCCACGCTCGGTGCCGACAACTGCGGCCCCGTCCCCGCCCATTGCGGCCAAGCCCGACTCCAGCCGCCGGGTGCGCTTGGCCAGCCTGGCCGTGGGCGAGGCCATCACCTTGCCGGATTTGTATTTCGACCAAGGCCAGGCCCAGCTGCTGCCCGCCGTGCGCACCGCTCTCGACGGGCTGGCCGCGGCCCTGCGCGCCCAGCCCGCGCTGCGCTTCGAGGTGCAGGGCCACACCGACAACGTGGGCAACGCCGAGCTCAACCGCCAGCTCTCGCAGCAGCGGGCCGAGGTGGTGTGCCTCTACCTCACGGCCCACGGCGTGGCCGCCGGGCAGCTGCGCCCCGTGGGCTACGGCGGCACCCAGCCCGTGGCCGACAACGCCGACCCCGCCCAGCGCCCCCGCAACCGCCGCGTGGCCCTGCGCCGGCTGTAGCGGCCCGCGCCCGCGCCCCGGCGGCCAACCCAACGGGCTTTTCTGCGTTGCAGAAGCTCACCCGCCGCTGTTCGATATGGCCTTTGCCACCCGCCTGCTACAGGCCCTGCGCCACCACTGGCGCCACTACCTGACGGAAGCCGGCGGCCTGATGGCGTTTCTCACCGTGTCGAGCACGGCGGCCGTGCTGTTTCACCACCCCGATTCGGCGGTGGCGCGGGCGCTGGGGCCGCACGAGTGGATGCAGCGCGTGGGCGTGGGCCTGGTGGTGGGCGGCCTGATTGCGGCCCTGGCCTACTCGCCCTGGGGCAAACGCTCGGGCGCCCACTTCAACCCGGCCGTGACGCTGGGCTTCTGGCAGCTGGGCCACATTCGCACCGCCGATGCGCTGTGGTACGGGCTGGCGCAGGTGGCGGGCGCGCTGGCCGCGGGCTTTGGCATGCGCTGGCTGCTGGCGCCGTGGCTGGGGCACCACCTCATTCACTACAACACTACTGAGCCCTTGGACGCGCCCCACGGCTGGGCCCTGGCGCTGGGGGCCGAAATGCTGATTTCGGCCGTGCTGATGCTGGGGCTGCTGTGGGCCCTGCACTCGCCCACGCGCAAAAAATGGGCGGGGGCATTGGCCGGCGGGCTGCTGGCCGTGTTCATCGTGGTCGAGTCGCCGCTGTCGGGAATGAGCCTGAACCCGGCCCGCACCGTGGGCGCAGCGGCCGCGGCGGGTCGCGGGCCGGGGCTGTGGCTCTACGTGGTGGGCCCGCTGCTGGCCATGTGGGCCACGGCCGAAGCCTTCCGGCGCTGGCGCGCCGGCCGGCCGGTGGGCGAGCGTCCGCCCGTGTACCCCGACCCCACGGCCTAGCCCGCCGGGCCCGGGCGGCGGCCGGGGTAGCCATTTGCCGGGTTTACGCGTAAGCTGCACAGTCCATTTCTTTCAGCTCATGCCCACTAAAAAACCCGTGCCGGCCAAGCAGGCCGCCAAAAAAGCCCCTGCGGCCGCTAAGAAAGCCCCTGCCACGCCTGAGCGCCGCCCCACTGCCAAAGACATGAAAGCCGGCGCCCAGAAGCTGCCTTACCCAGCCAAGCAGGCCGACATGCGCCTGCAGCCCGACTCGGACCTGGCTAACTACCGCGCCGCCGGCAAGCTCAAGGATAAAATTGCCCTCATCACCGGCGCCGATTCGGGCATCGGCCGGGCCGTGGCCCTTGCCTTCGCCAAAGAAGGCGCCCACGTGGCCGTGGTGTTCAACGAAAACGTGGAGGACGCCGAAGAAACCCGCCGGCTGGTGGAGCGCGAAAAGCGCAAGTGCCTGCTGCTGCAGCTCGACGTGCGCGACTCAGAGCAGTGCAAACAGGCCGTGCGCCGCACCCTGGCCGAGCTGGGCGGCCTGAACATTCTGGTGAACAACGCCGCCTTTCAAAACAGCCAGGAGAAGTTTGAGGAAATCCCGGAAGAGCAAATCCGGCGCACCTTCGACACCAACATTCTGGGGTACATCTGGATGGCGCAGGCGGCCATTCCGCACCTGCAAGCCGGCGACTGCATCATCAACACGGGCAGCATCGTGGGCATCACGGGCATTCCGATTCTAGTGGACTACGCCTGCTCCAAGGCCGGCATTCACGCGCTCACCAAGTCGCTGGCCCTGTACCTGGGCGAGAAGAATATTCGGGTGAACTGCGTGGTGCCGGGCCCGGTCTGGACGCCCAACATCCCGGCTACCATGCCGCGCGAAGAGATTGAAAAGTTCGGCCATGAAGTGGCGCTCAAGCGCCCCGGGCAGCCCGAGGAACTGGCGCCGGCCTACGTACTGCTGGCCTCGCAGGACGGCTCATTCATGACCGGCAGCCTCGTGCACGTCACCGGCGGCAAGCTCAGCAGCGACGAATAGCCGGAGGTGGCCGGGCGTCGGACTCATCTGGTGTCACCTGTCATCCTGAACTCTCTCCGTCGCCCGTCCTTTAACCTGCCTCTTCATGGCTGAAATTTCTTCCTCGCTGCTCGACCGCAGCCGCACCGTGGCGGGCCCCGGCTACAACCGCTGGCTGGTGCCGCCGGCGGCGCTGGCCATTCACCTGGCCATTGGGCAGGCCTACGCCTTTAGCGTGTTCAAGAAGCCGCTGGGGGCGCTGCTCAGCGGCGACGTGGACCACCCCGCTGCCGGCGACTGGACGGCGGGCCAGATTGGCTGGATTTTCTCCATTGCCATTGTGCTGCTGGGCTTGTCGGCGGCCATTTTTGGCAAGTGGCTGGAGCGCGTGGGGCCGCGCAAGGCCATGCTGGCGGCGGCGCTGTGCTTTGGGGGCGGCTTTCTGCTGGCGGCGCTGGGCGTGCGGCTGCACAGCCTGGCGCTGGTCTATTTCGGCTACGGCGTGGTGGGCGGCATCGGGCTGGGCATCGGCTACATTTCGCCGGTGAGCACGCTCATCAAGTGGTTTCCCGACCGCAAGGGCGTGGCCACGGGCATGGCCATCATGGGCTTTGGGGGCGGCGCCATGATAGGCTCGCCGCTGGCCGTGGCCCTGATGGCGCGTTTCAACGACGTGGCGCCGCAGGGCGTGGCGCCCACGTTCATCGCCATGGGCTTCCTCTACTTCCTGTTCATGCAGTTTGGGGTGTGGACCATTCGGGTGCCGGCCGACGACTGGGCGCCCGCCGGCTACGTGCCCAACCAGGAGCACAGCGCCCTCATCACCGACCGGAACGTGTCGGCCGACAACGCCATCAAAACGCCGCAGTTCTGGCTGCTGTGGGTGGTGCTGCTCTGCAACGTGACGGCCGGCATCGGGGTGCTCGAAACGGCCTCGCCGCTCATTCAGGAAACTTTTTCGGACAAGGTCCTCGGGGCCGGGCGTGGCGTGACGGTGGCCGCAGCGGCCGGGTTTGTGGGCCTGCTCAGCTTGTTCAACCTGCTGGGCCGCTTCTTCTGGTCGTCGGCGTCGGACAAGCTGGGCCGCAAGGTCACGTATGCCCTCTATTTCGGGCTGGGCATGGTGCTGTATGCCCTGGTGCCAACGCTGGGCCACAATGCGCAGCTCACGCTGTTTGTGGTAGTGGCTTGCTTGATTATCAGCATGTACGGCGGCGGGTTTGCCACCATTCCGGCCTACTTGTCCGACTTGTTTGGCAAGTACCAGGTGGGAGCCATTCACGGGCGCCTGCTCACGGCCTGGAGCACGGCCGGCGTGCTGGGTCCGCTCATTGTGAACTGGTTGTCGGAGGGCCGCAAGGCCGAGGGGCTGAAAGGAGCCGCCGCCTACCAGCCCGTGTTCTACACCATGGCCGGCCTGCTGGTGGTGGGCCTGCTGGCCAACTTCGCCGTAACGCCCGTGAACGAGAAATACGCCGAGCAAGGCCCCGTCACGCCGGAAGCCGGCGGACACTGAGCTGCCTTGCATCTTCCGCCTTTGCTTATCACTGTCATGAATTCACACACAGATTCTTCTCCTCCATCTGCTCCGGCCGAGGCCAGCGCGGGCGGCTCAGTGATGCTGGCCTGGCTGTTTGTGGGCGTGCCGCTGGCCTGGGGCGTCTTTCAGACATTTATTAAAGCCCTCGCGCTATTCCGGTAGGCACCTAGACATGGCCGAAACGGCCGCTTTTCCGGTCGCAAAAGCCAGTAACTTACCGGCATGAAAAAACTTTGCGCGCTGGCCCTGGTGGTACTTCTTGGCTCGACTGCGGCCACCACCCCGCTGCAGCAGGTGCGGCGCTTCCGGCAGGCCAACGAGCGGGCGCTGCTCACGGAGTTTGGGCAGTTGGTGGCCATTCCCAACGTGGCCGCCGACACGGCCAACCTGCGGCGCACGGCCGTGTTTGTGCAGGGCATGATGCAGCAGCGCGGCATCCGGAGCCAGCTGCTGGCGGCGCCCACGCCGGGCGTGGCGCCGGTGGTGTTTGGCGAGGTGAAGACGCCCGGCGCCACCCGCACCGTCATTTTCTACGCCCACTACGACGGGCAGCCCGTGAACCCCGCGCAGTGGCGCGAGGGCCTGAGCCCGTTCACGCCCGTGCTGGCCACCGGGCCGCTCGACCGCGACGGCCGGCTGGCCCCGCTCCCCGCCGCCGGCCAACCCCTCGACCCCAACTGGCGCCTCTACGCCCGCAGTGCCTCCGACGACAAGGCCGGCATCATGGCCATTCTGACCGGCTACCAGGCCCTGGTGGCCAGCAAGCTCAAGCCCACCGCCAACCTTAAGTTCTTTTTTGAGGGCGAAGAAGAGCGGGGCTCGCCGCACCTGGCCGAGCTGCTGGCGCGGCACAAGGCCCTGCTGGCGTCGGACGTGTGGGTGATTTGCGACGGGCCGGTGCACCAGTCGGGCCGCAAGCAGGTGGTGTTTGGCGCGCGGGGCGACGTGAACCTGGGCCTGACCGTGTACGGCCCGCGCCGCCCCCTGCACAGCGGCCACTACGGCAACTGGGCGCCCAACCCCGCCCTGGCCCTGGCCCGCCTGCTGGCCTCGATGCAGGACAGCACCGGGCGGGTGCGCGTGGCCGGCTTCTACGACGACGTGACCCCGCTCACCCTGGCCTAGAAAGCCGCCCTGGCCCGCGTGCCCAACCTGGACGAAACCATCCGGCAGGAGTTGGGCTTTGCCCGGCCCTACGGCACGGGCCAGGCGCTGGTGGAGCTGCTCAACCAGCCTTCGCTCAACATCAACGGCATGCAGAGCGCCAACGTGGGCGCGCAGGCCGCCAACGTCATCCCGACTACGGCAGCGGCCATGCTCGACCTGCGCCTGGTGCCCGGCAACGACGTGCAGCGCCAGGTGCAGAAAGTCATTCGCCACATCGAGCGGCAGGGCTACCACGTCATCAGCGCCGAGCCCACGGCGGCCGAGCGGGCCCAGTACCCGCTTCTGGCCCGCGTGCAGCCCCAGCCCGGCTACAACGCCCAGCGCACCCGCCTCGACCTGCCCATTGCCCGGCAGGTGGTGGCCGCCGTGCAAGCCACCACCCCCGACCGCGTGGTGGAGCTGCCCACCATGGGCGGCAGCCTGCCGCTCTACGTGTTTGAGCAGGAGCTGCAGGCCCACACCATCACGGTGCCCGTGGCCAACTACGACAACAACCAGCACGCCGAAAACGAAAACATCCGCCTCGGCAACCTCTGGGACGGCATCGAAACCATGGCCGCCATTATGCTGCTGAAGTAGCGCCCCCGTCGCGGCCCAGCGGTGGCTGGCCGGACTTTTTGCGCGCGAAGTGCCGGGGCTTTCACCCGCGAAGAAGATTTTGCTCGTAAGGGAATATTAGCTGAGCCGTCTGAGGCGGCGTTGCCATCAGCTACAGCCTTTACTATGCCCGTCCCCACGTACCCGAGCGGCACCGTGCGCGCCCTGCTCGGCACCGAACACGTTTCCGAAGCCACCCGCGCCGCCCTGCAGGAGCGCCTCGATGCCCCCGCCGCCTACGCGCCGCAGTTGCTCAGCGCCGAGTCTTTTGCCTTGCTCGAAGCCGTGGCCGCCCGCCTCTTCCCGCAGCCCGACCGCCCCGAAGCCCCCATTGCCCTGGCCCCGGCCGTGGACCAGCGCCTGGCCGCCGGCCGCGCCGATGGCTGGCGCTACGACGTGCTGCCGCCCGACCGCGAAGCCATGCGCCTGGGCCTGGGCGGCATTCAGGAAATAGCGCAGAGTCTGTTTCAGGCCGATTTTCTGGCGCTGGCGGCGGAGCAGCAGGACGCGGTGCTGCAGGCCCTGGCCGATGGCCGCCCGCCCGGCGCCACCTGGCAAACGCTGCACGCCGGCCGCTTCTTCGAGGAGCTGCTGGCCGAACTTACGGAGTATTACTACGCCCACCCGCTGGCCCAGGAGGAAATCGGCTACGTGGGCATGGCCGACCTGCCGGCCTGGACGCGCATCGGCCTCAACGAAAAAGAAGACCGGGAGGTGAACCCAATGGGTGAGTGAGTGAATGGGAAATGGGGGACTGACTCTAGGGTCGTCTGCTCACTCGCCCGGCCGCTTATCCACCCATTCACCCATTCACTCATTCACCCATTGCAAAAATGCCCGACGAAGAAGTTCTCGAAGAAGGCGTCCTCAACCCCGTGAAGCCCGAAGTGCAGGACCCGCTGCTGCGCGCGCTGCTGGCCGACGAGCCCGCCGCCCCGGCACCGGCTGCCACCGACATTCCGCAGGAGCAGCCGCAGGCCATCCCGGCCGAGGCCGACGAAGTAGACTGCGTGGTGATTGGCCTGGGCGCGGGCGGGGCGCCGCTGCTGGCACGCCTGGCCATGGCCGGCCTGAAGGTGGTAGCATTGGAAGCCGGCCCCTGGCACAACCCCGAGAAAGATTTTGCCACCGACGAGCACGCCCAGAACTTTCTGTTTTGGAACGACGAGCGGCTGAGCGCGGGGCACGACCCGCTGGCCATGGGCAAAAACAATTCGGGCACCGGCGTGGGCGGCTCCACGCTGCACTACACCGCCTACACGCCCCGCCCCTTGCCCGACGACCTGCACCTGAAGCGCGACTTTGGCCAGGGCGAGGACTGGCCCGTGGGCTACGAGGAGCTGGCGCCCTATTACGAGGAGCTGGAGCAGTTTCTGGGCATTTCGGGGCCCACGCCCTACCCCTGGGGCCCGGCCCGACGCAAGGGCTACCCGCTGGCCCCGCTGCCGCTCAACGGCGCCGCCCAGCTCATGGTGCGCGGGGCCGAGAAGCTGGGCATTCGCACCTCGCCGGCGGCCAATGCGGCGCTGTCGGCGCGCTATTACCAGGAAGGCATTGGCTGGCGCGAGGCCTGCACCAACCGCGGCTTTTGCCAGGCGGGGTGCTCCAACGGCGCCAAGGCCAGCATGGACGTCACGTTTATTCCGCTAGCAGTGAAGCACGGCGCCGACATCCGCCCCAACAGCTTCGTGACCGAGATTGAGCGCGACGCCCAGGGCCGCATCACTGGGGTGGTGTACACGCAAAACGGGGCGCAGCAGCGCCAGCGCTGCCGCCACCTGTTCCTCTGCGCCGGCTCGGTGGAAACGCCGCGCCTGCTGCTGCTCAATGAGCTGGCCCTGACCAGCGGGCAAGTGGGCAAAAACCTGATGGCCCACCCCGGCGTGCAGGTGTTTGGCACATTTGAAGAAGCGGTGCGGCCGTACAAGGGCATTCCGGGCGCTTTGATTTCGCAGGACACCCACCGGCCGGCCGACGCCGATTTTGCGGGCGGCTACCTGCTGCAAAGCATCGGCATCATGCCCGTCACGTTTGCGGGGCAGGTGGCGCGGGGGCGCAAGCTCTGGGGCCAGCCGCTGCGCGACTACATGAAGAACTATAACCACGTGGCCGGCATCAACATCCTGGGCGACTGCCTGCCCCACGCCGACAACTTCCTGGAGCTGGCCGAGGAGAAAGACGCCCGCGGCCTGCCCAAGCCCCGCCTGCACTTCACGGCCCAGGAAAACGAGCAGCGCATGAATGCCCACGCCGAGAAAATCATGCGCGGCATCTGGGAAGCGGCCGGGGCTACGGATATCTGGGCGTTTCAGCGTTACGCGCACGTCATCGGCACGGCCCGCATGGGCCTGAGCGGCGACGACGCGGTGGTGGACGCCAACGGCCGCGCCTTCGACGTGCCCAACCTCTACATCGCCGACAATTCCACCTTCCCCAGCGCCCTGAGCGTGAACCCCGCCCTCACCATCATGGCCCTGAGCCTGCGCACAGCCGACAAGTTTCTGGAACAGCAGCAGCGGCGCGACGCGTGATTTTAGTTGTCAGTTGCTCGTTGTCGGTTGTTAGTATCTGACAGCTGCTCGAAAGAGCCAACAACTGACAACGAGCAACTGACAACTATCCCCAAATGAAAGCCTTCCTCACCCACATCAAGGAGAAATACGGCGACGGCAATTACGCCGGCGACGAGTTTGGCGGCGCCCGCGGGCACGACGGCCGCGGCCTGCCCACCGGCCTGCCCAACAACTTCATGTTTGCCACCGGCATCGAGTGCTCCAACCCCACCATCGACCACGGCCGCACGCGGCGCGACTTGCTGGAAGAGTGCGGCCACTACGAGCGGTGGCGCGAAGACCTGGCCCTGGTGAAGGGCCTGGGCCTGAAAGTGCTGCGCTACGGCCTGCCCTACCACAAAACCCACCTGGGGCCGGGCAAATACGACTGGGAATTTGCCGACCAGGTGATGGCCGAGATGCAGCGCCTGGAAATCACGCCCATCCTGGATTTGCTGCATTTCGGCGTGCCCGACTGGCTGGGCAATTTCCAGAACCCCGAGCTGCCGGTGCACTTTGCCGAGTACGCGGGCGCCGTGGCCCGGCGCTACCCCTGGGTGCGCTACTACACGCCCATCAACGAAATCTACGTGACGGCCCGCATGAGCGCCAAGGACGGCCTCTGGAACGAGCAGCTGAAATCCGACCGCGGTTTCGTGACGGCCATGAAGCACTTGGTGGCGGCCAGCATCATGGCCACCCAGCAGATTGCCGTGCACCGGCCCGACTGCATCATCGTGCAAAGCGAGTCGGCCGAGTACATCCACGAGCTGCGCGCCAACCCCTCGCCCGAGGTGGCGCTGGAAAACAAGCTGCGCTTTGTGTCGCTGGACTTGCTCTACGCCCACCACCCCGACGGCGACGTGCTCAACTACCTCTTCGACCACGGCCTGACCCGGCGCGAGTACGACTGGTTCATGGCCGGCGAGCCACCCGGCTACCAGATTATGGGCAACGACTACTACGGCCGCAACGAGCGCATCGTGCTGCCCGATGGCGAAATCTGCACCAGCATGGACGTGCTGGGCTGGTACAACATCACGCTGGAATACTACCGCCGCTACCGCAAGCCCGTGATGCACACCGAAACCAACGTGCTGGAAGCCCACAACGCCCCCACCTGGCTCTGGAAGCAGTGGGTGAACATCCTGCGCATGCGCGACGAAGGCGTGCCTGTGCTCGGCTTCACCTGGTACTCGCTCATCGACCAGCTGGACTGGGACATTGGCCTGGCCCGCAAAGTGGGCAAGGTGAACCCCTGCGGCCTGTTCGACCTCGACCGCAAGCCCCGCCCCGTGGCCGAGTGCTACAAAATGCTGCTGCAGGAATACGGCCAAATCACCATCGTGCCCCACGGCGAGCTGTTTGAGGTAACCAAGTCCCCGGCCACGCTGAAGGTGGAAGTATAAGGCTGAGCCAGTGCCTCGTGGCTGCATTTTCATTCCGCGCTCACCCGCTTGGTTCTTCTTCGGCTCTATGAATCGCCCGCGGCCCCAAAACCAGTGGCACCAGTTGCTTTGGCAGCACGGCTTGCTGCTGGCGCTGGGCCTGGCCCTGTACCTGATTGACAAATACGAAGGCCTGACGCCCGGCGCCATCACCGGCGTGCTGCTGCTGGCCGCGGCGGGCAAAACCGGCTATTTTCTGCTGCACAACTTCCGGGCCCTGGCCGCGCTTCGCCAAGCCTTCCGGCAGTTTGTGCTGCTGGTGTCGCTGAATCTGTTCATGATTGCGCTGTCTTTCGCGCTCGATTTTTACTGCCTCCACCGCGTGAACAGCAACGCCTTTGCCGGCCTGCGCGCGGGCAGCGAACTGGATGTTTTTGGCCAGCTTTTTTATTTCAGCGTGGGCACGCTCATCAGCAACACCGAGGGCAGCGCCACGCCCGCGGTGGGCGCCGCCCAGCTCCTGCTGCTGCTGCTGGAAAAAATAGCCGGCTTCGTGTCCACGGTTTTCGTTATTTCAAACGCGGCCAACTTCCTGCGGCCCACGCCCCGCCGCAAGCAAGCAGCCCTGCCCGATAATCCGGCCCAGCCCTGATGCCTTCCACTGCCCCGCATACGCCCCCTGGCCTGCTGTTGCGCGTGGCCGCTGCCTGGCCCTTGCCGGGTTTGGGCCTGCTATTATTGCCCCAAGGCCCCGCACCCGCATTGGCACCATACGCCCTGCACACCGCCCTGGCTGTGGAAGCGCGGCTGCCCGACGGCGCGCGCCACGCCGCCGTGGCCACCGTGGAGGAAATGACGCGGCCCGAAACGCCCAACGCCCCCACCCGCGGGCTGCTGCTTGATGTCGGGGCGGCCACCTTACCGGCGGGCACGGAAGTCTGGCTGACCGATGCCGCCGAGCCGGGCCTGACTTTGCCGCTTGGCTAACCGGGCTCGGCCGCCGTTGGCAGACGGGTGCACCCGCCCGTCGACTTTTTGCTCCACTTGCTCGACGGGTATTGGAAAAGCTGAAATGACCCAATAGTTTGGCCACCAGGAATGAGTCTTCGATGATTGTCCCAACGGGGCCCCGCGGATTCCCTCGTTCTCAAACTATTCCATTTCCATCTTTTCCATTCCCACCTCATGTTCAAAACCTGTTTATTGCTGGCCTGCGCGGCGTTGCTCACCCTGCTCACGCCCACACTCAACGCTTCGGCCCAGTGCCGCGACCCCTGGATTGCCCAGGCTTACAAGCAGGCAGCCAACCGCGCCCCCGTGGGCCAGGGCGAAGTCTGCGAGTGCAACATCCGCCTGTACAACAACGGCAGCTGGGGCAACTACAACGAGCTGCTCGGCTACGTGCGGCAGTTTCTGGCCAGCGGCACCCGCTTGGGCTACACCCCCCTGCCCAATGGCAACTTCGCCGTGGTCGTTCTGAATGGCAATCAGGTTTCTGCTGTTGCAGTACAGAACTCTGGCGGCAACGTGGTGGCGGCCGGCGGGGGCAATGTGGTAGCCGCGGGTGGCGGCAATGTGGTGGCCGCCGGTGGGGGCAACATGGTGGCGGCGGGCGGCGGCAACATCACCGGCTTGAGCAGCAGCACCCCGGGCTTTGCCTTCGGCATGAGCCGCGGCCTGCTGGCGGCGGGCGAACGACGCGTGGCCACGAGCGGCAACGGCGCCATCGTCATTCGCTAGGCCCGGCCGGCGCCTTTGCCGGCGGTTTTCTTCTTCAAGGTAAAAAAGCCCGTGCCCACGCACGGGCTTTTTTGACGGCTCCGTTAACGTTGGCCGGGCCAGGACAACAGTTGGTCCGCCAGGTTTAATTGTTGGCCCGAAATTTTCATACTTTCGGCTTGGAACTAGTTGGGAGCCGCGTACGCTTTGCGTAAATTGCCGGACTACTTCAGGTTCTTGCATTTGGCTCCTTACTACTCAGTATGAAATTTTTTGCTCCGCTGCTCCTGGCACTCCTGTTGGTGTTGCCAGCCGCAGCCCAGCGTATTGTAATCAGCGGCCAGGTAGTGGAGGCTACGAACGGTGAGCCGGTGCCGTTTGCCTCCATTTTCGTTCCCAAAACCAGCGCGGGCGTCACCGCCGACGCCGACGGCAAGTTTCGGCTGGCCGTGACGGGCTCGCCCGACTCCATTGCGGCCTCGGCCATGGGCTTTGCCACCCAGCGCCGCAAGCTTAGCGACGCTCCCACCCAAAACGTGCTGTTCCGGCTGAAGACCGGCGGCGTGGCGCTGGCCGAAGTGGTGGTATCGTCGCGCCAGCCCGAAAACCCCGCTTTCCGCATCCTGCGCGAAGTGCAGAAGCACAAGCCCGAAAATGAACGCTCGGCCCTGCAAGCGGCCGAATACGACTCCTACAACCGCATCGAAACCAGCCTGATTGACGTGCCCGCCAACCTGGCCAAGCGTAAGGTTATCAAGGACATTCGGGCCCTGGCCGTGCGCCAGGGCGCGGCGGCGGCGGCCGACGGCGACGCGCCGTTGCCCATCTTCGCCTCCGAAGTAGGCTCGCGGGTGTACCAGCGCAACGCCCCGCTGCGCCGCCGCGAAGACCTGCTGCACAAGCAGATGCGCGGCGCCGGCCCGCGCGAGGGCTCGGTGCTGTCGCAAATGCTGGGCTCGAACTTCCAGAATTTCGACTTCTACCCCAACTGGCAAAACGTGCTGGGCAAGGACTTCATCTCGCCCATTGCCGAAGGCGGCCGCCTTACCTACGACTACGAGCTGCAGGACTCGGTGTTTGTGGGCAAAGACTGGTGCTACAAGATAGCCGTGACGCCCAAGCGCAGCCACGACCTGGCCTTCAAAGGCACCATCTGGATTACGCAGGAAGGCTACGCGCTGCGTCGCATTGACGTGGTGGCCAGCCCCGACGCCAACATCAACTTCGTGAGCGACCTGCGCATTTATCAGGACCTCACCTCGCCGGGCGACGGCCCGGGCCTGCCCGTTCGCACCAAGCTGGTTCTCAGCGTGCGGCCTTACGAAAAGCAGGCCGCCATGCTGGTGCGCTTCACCACGGTGAGCAGCAACTTCGTGCGCAACAAGCTCCACACCGAGCCGGGCTTCTACGACCAGCCCATTGTGTCGTCGCTGATGGAGCCGGCCGAGCAGGGCGACGGCGGCCTACTCTCGAGCCAGCCGCAGGCTGGCGCCCGCGGTTATTTCGACGAGCACCGGCCCGACACGCTCAGCCTGTCGGAGCGCCAGACCTTTGCCGTGCTCGACTCGGCCAAGCAACTGCCGTCGGTGCGCAACCTGCTCGACTGGGTCGACCTGCTGGTGAACGGCTACAAGCGCGTGGGCCGCTGGGACATTGGCCCCATCCTCACTTCTTACGCCCACAACGACTACGAAGGCAGCCGCATCCGGCTGGGCTTCCGCACCACGCCCAGCATCAGCCGCGACTGGGTGACGCAGGGCTACGTGGCCTACGGCACGCGCGATACCCGCATCAAGTACGGCATCCGGACCTACTACATTGCCGAGCGCCGGCACTGGACGCTGCTCACCGGCGAATTTAAGCACGACGTGGAGCAGGTGGCCTTGCTGGACAACGACTTCACTTCCTCCGACAACTTATTTGCGGCCGCCTCCCGCTGGGGACGCTTCATTCAGGGCCGCCCCATCCTGCGCGACTTGTACTCGCTCAGCGTGCAGCGCGACCTGTTCCACGGCTTCACCCAGACCCTGACGCTGCGCCACCAGGATATTTCGCCGCTACACGACTTCGCTTACTACTCCACCACCGACCGCGGCCCGTCGGCGCCCATTGGCCACGACCTCACGCTGTCGGAAGCAGTGCTAGAGTCGCGCTACGCCCCCGACGAAAACCTGGTGCAGAGCGAAAACCGCCGCCGGGCCGTGGGCCTGAAGCGCTGGCCGGTGTTCACGTTCCGCTACACCCTTGGCTACCGCAACCTCTTCGAAGGCAAGACGCCGCCGCCGTACCAGAAGTTTAACCTGCTGATTACGCACAGCGCCTCGATTGGCCAGTTGGGCCGGCTCAATTACCGCCTCGAGGGCAGCTACATTCCCGATGCGGTGCCCTACCTCATCCTCAAAACGCCGCTGGGCAACCAAACGCCGTTCTACAACGCCAACTCGTTCAACCTGATGAACTACTTCGAGTTCGTGACCGACCGCTCGGTGTCGCTGCGGCTCGACCACCACTTCGAAGGTTTGCTCCTCAACGGCATCCCCGGCATTCGGGCGCTCAACTGGCGCCTAGTGGGCACGGCCAACGTGCTGTATGGCACCTTGTCCAAAACCAACACCACCCAGCCCCGCCGCGACATGAGCGGCCACGAACTGGCCCCCATCCCCACCCTCGACAAGCAGCCGTACGTGGAAGTGGGCTACGGCATCGAGAACATTTTCAAGTTTATTCGCGTCGATTTCATCCACCGCCTCACCTACCGCGACCAGCCGGTGCGCGAAACGACCATTACGCCCAAGCACCAGAATTTCGGCATCAAGGTGGGCGCGCAGTTCCGCCTGTAAGGCTTTGCCCCGCTTGTTTCAAGAAGCCCACCGGTTCAAAGCCGGTGGGCTTTTTGTATTTTAGACGCCTCATGCAACAACCAGACACTGCCGATTGGCCCCGGGCCCAATGCCGGGCGTTGGAAAGCCCGCTCAGGCGGTTTTTCTTGCTCCTGAGCCTGGTGCTGGCGGGCCTGCTGGGCGGCGCGCCGCAAGCCCAAGCCGCGCCCGAAGACACGCTGGTGGTCGACCCGGCGCAGTCGGCCATTTACCTCGACGACAACTACTACAGCCTGCTGGAAGACCCCACGGGCCGCCTCACGCTGGCGCAGGCACAGAGCCCTACGTGGAGCCGGCGCTTTGTGCGGCTGCGCGGTTCGGGCCACCCGGCCAACATCGACCACACGCGCAGCGCCTACTGGCTGCGCATCACGGTGCGCCACGCGCCCAACGAGACGGCGGCCTGGTACCTGGAACTCTACGACTCGCACATCGGCCAGGCGCTGTTTTTCCGGCCCCGGCCCGGGAGCACATCCGCCTACGACAGCGTGCTGACCGGCGCCAGCCTGCCCTTTGCCACCCGCCCGCACCCCTACAAGAACTTCCTGTTTGACCTGCCGCCGCGGCCGGGCCAAACCGCGACCTACTACCTGCGCCTGCATTCCGATACGCGCACCAGCTTCCGGGCCATGCTGCACAGCGGGCCGGGGCTCATTCCGGAACTGTCGGCGCAGTATTGGCTGCTGGGCATATTCTACGGCATCCTGGTCATCATGCTGCTGTACAACCTGATTCTGTTCTTCTTCCTGAAGGAGCAGACGTATCTGTCGTACGTGCTCTACGTGCTGAGCGGCACGCTATTGTTTCTGACCGAAGACGGGCTGGGCTTTCAGTACCTGTGGCCCGGCGGGCCAGGGCAGAACCACTTCATTGGGGCGGCGGCGCCGGTGCTGCTGCTCATCACGTTTGCCGTGTACGCCAGCGGCTTTCTCGACATGGCCTCGCGCGTGCCTACCCTTTACAGCCTGGGGCGCTGGGTGGTGGGCCTGAGCACGGCCCTGCTGGTGCTGGATGCGGCCGTGGTGCATTCGGGGTTCAGCTTCTGGCTCTACCTGCTGCCGTATGGCCTGCTGTATTACTCGGCCTTCCGGGCCTACCGCAGCGGGCTGCGCCCGGCGCGCTACCTGTTGCTGGCGCAGGCGCTGGTGGCCAGCAGCCTCACCTTCCTCATCATGCGCAAGCTGGGCATCGACTTCTACAACAATGCCTACACCGTGTATAGCCTCTACGCGGCTTTTGTGGCCGAAGTGGTGATTCTGAGCTACGCCCTGGGCGAAAAGCTCAAAGGCCTGATGGATACGACCCTGCTCACCCAGCATCGGCTGCTGAAGCAGCTGCGCAAAAAGCACCAGGCCCAGGACCGCCTGGTGGAGCAGATGCGCGAAAACCAGGAGCTCAAAGACCGCCTCAACACCGAGCTCGAAGCCCTGGTGGCCCAGCGCACCGCCGAGCTGCGCCGCCAAAACGACACCGTGGCCGCTCAGAATCGCGAGCTGCTGGAAGCCAACGGCTTGCTGGCCCTGCAGTCGGCCGCCATCGAAACCCTCAACGCCGAGCTCAGCCGCGACCTGCACGCCGAGAAGGCCGCCCGCATCGAAGCGCGCGAAGTCGACTTTGGCGAGTTCAGCCAGATTTATCCCGACAAAGACGCCTGCCTGCGCTACCTGGCCGGCTTGAAGTGGGACCATGGCACCTACCGCTGCCGCAAGTGTGGCCACGAGAAGAGCTGCGAAGCCCGCGAGCCCCACGCCCGCCGCTGCACCCGCTGCCGCTACGTGGAGTCGGCCACCGCCGGCACCCTACTTCAAAAGTGCAAATTCTCGATTGTGAAGGCGCTGTACGCCGTGTTCCTTCTGCACGCACACAAAGGCAACTACTCGCCGTCGGAACTGGCCCGCGTGCTGGAGCTGCGGCAGGCCACCAGCTGGGCCTTTGCCCAGAAAGTGCTGGCTGCCCTGCAGCGCCGCCGCCACGCCCCCGACTACGAAGAAGGTGAGCCGTGGACGCATGTGCTGCTGGATGCCACCGCCGACGCCGAAGTGACCGAAGAAGCCCCCGCGGAAAGCATAAAATGACGGCCCCAACCTTCCGGTAACGATTGCGAATGCTAGGCTTCCCACGATTTGGGCTTGGCGGCATAGTAGGCGCAGAATTAGGTGGGGGTGTGGGTATGTGCGGCGTGAAGTCAATTTTTTTTCGATTTCTCGCACTTTTTTTCGTTGTTTTTTAGCCCAAGACCAGGATTTGCGAAAAGGCGCTGCCCGGCAAGTTGGCGCACAAAGCGGTTTTTTTACGTGTGCAGCAAGCGTATAACCACTTAGGCAAACAAGCGTAAAAACCCTTAAAACAAGCAGCTGAGGCGGTTTTTGCACTTGCATTTGCCAACCACAGGCCCATACATTTGAGCGTCCTATCCCACCCGACGCTCGTGTTTTTTCCCGTAACCACCTCCTTTTCGGTTGCTGTTGCGCGTACCCGCTGGTCGTCCCTCCGGGGCTGCGTCAGCTGGCGTGCGCTGCTGCTGAGTGCGCCGCTTTTGGCCGCCTGCCAGCGGGCTGCCGTGCCCACCGCCGGCGTGGCGCCCGCCACTACGGTGAGCGTGGGGGCAGTGCCCGCCCCGGCCGTGGCCGCCTTCAGCCCGCGGGTGCAGCAGCTGCTGGCCCAGATGACCCTGGAAGAGAAAATCGGGCAGATGACCCAGCTCAACCTGTCGGCTATAAATACCACGGGCGAAGACAAGGACGTGGTGCTGGACTCGGCCAAAGCCACGGCGCTGGTGCGCGATTTTCACGTGGGCTCGTTCATCAACGGGCAGGCGGTGCCGGCGGCGCAGTGGGTGCGCTACTCGGCTGCGCTGCAGCGCATTGCCCTGCGCGAGTCGCGGCTGCACGTGCCCATCCTCTACGGCATCGACCACATGCACGGCGCCAGTTACGTGAGCGGCACGGCCATTTTCCCGCACAACCTCAACCTGGGCGCCACCTTCAACCCCGACCTAGCCCGCCAGACGGCCCGCGCCACGGTGCTGGAGTCGGCGGACCTGGGGCACCACTGGCTGTTTGCGCCGGTGCTGGATTTGGGCGTGAACACCTACTGGCCCCGCCTCTACGAAACCTACGGCGAAGACCCGCTGCTGGCGGCCACCATGGGCGCCACGTTTGTGCGTGAGGCCCAGACCAACAGCGAGATAGCACCCTACAAAATAGCGGCTTGCGCCAAGCACTTCATCGGGTACTCCGACCCGCGCAACGGCTGGGACCGCACCAACGCCCTCATCCCCGACCAGCGGCTGCAGGAGCTGTTTCGCCCTTCGTTCCAGGCCGCAATCGATTCCGGCGTGAAAAGCGTGATGGTGAACTCCGGCGCCATCAACGGCGAGGCCGTGCACGCCTCCAAAGCCATTCTTACCGACCTGCTGCGCCGCCAGATGGGCTTCCGGGGCGTGGTGGTGACGGACTGGGGCGACATCAACCGGCTGGTGAAGGTGCAGAAGGTGGCACCCAACGAAAAGGAAGCCACCTGGATGGCCCTCGACGCGGGCATCGACGTGGCCATGACGCCCTACGACACCAACTTCTGCCGCTACGTGAAGGAGCTGGTGCAGGAAGGCCGCCTGAGCGAGGAGCGCATCACGCTCTCGGCGGGCCGGGTGCTGCAGATGAAGGAGGAAATCGGCTTGTTTGAAAACCCCATGCCCCGCGCCGACCGGCTGGCCCGCGTGGGCGACCCGGCCCTGCGCGCCCAGGCCGTGGCGGCGGCCCGCGAGTCGCTGGTGCTGCTGAAGAATGAGAAGAACGTGCTGCCGCTGGCTCCGGCCCGCGTGAAGCGCCTGCTGGTGCTGGGCCCCTCGGCCGAGTCGCGCGCCAACCTGTGCGGCGGCTGGACGCTGGCCTGGCAGGGCCGCGCCGAAGAGGGCTACCCCAAAGACGTGCCCACGCTGGTGCAAGCCCTGCGCAAGGAATACCCCAACGCCACCGTCGAGGCCCTGCCCTACCGCGACGCCAAAGGCAAGCCGTTGCTGACCAGCATATCGGCCGCCGCCAAGCGGGCTGATGCCGTGGTGCTGGCCCTGGGTGAGCGGCCCTACACAGAAGTGCTGGGCAACACCTCGGACCTGACCCTGCCCGACGACCAGCAGCAACTGGTGCGCGCGGCCCAGGCCAGCGGCAAACCCACGGTGCTGGTCATCATCGGGGGGCGGCCGAGCATCATTCGGGCGGTGGCGGGCGGCAGCGCGGCCGTCATCTGGGCGGGGCTGCCGGGCTACGGCGGCGGCACGGCGCTGGCCGAAGTCATCAGCGGCAAGACCAATCCCAGCGGCCGGCTACCGTTTACCTATCCGCAGTTTGCCGGCCACGTCACCAACTACCACCACGACGCCAACGAGAACAGCGCCGAGCTGAAAGATTTTGCGGCCGGCTTCTCGGCCCCGGGCACCCAGTACAAAAGCACGATGCTGACCGAGTTTGGCGAGGGCCTGAGCTATACTGCCTACGCCTACTCGGGCCTGACGCTTAGCGACTCCGTGCTCACGGGCACCGCCGCCCGGCTGCGCGCCACCGTGCAGGTGGCCAACACCGGCACCCGCGCCGGCCAAGAGGCCACGCTGTGGTTTCTGACCGATGAAGTGGGGCGCATTGCGCGGCCGGTGCGGCTGCTCAAGCACTTCGAGAAGCAGCCCTACGCCGCCGGCCAGACCCGCGCACTGACCTTCACCATCGAACCCCTGCGCGACCTGAGCTACCCCGACGGCCAGGGCCGCCCCCAGCTGGAAGACGGCTGGTACACGCTGCGCGTGGGCACCCAAACGGCGCGGTTTCGCTACGTGGGCAGCGCCAGTGCCAACAGCAGCGCGCCCACCAAAACTACCGGCGCGGTAGTGCCGTCCAGCGCCCCGCCAAACTCAACCAACTAACCGAGCCGCCGACTGGCCGCCCGTTGCGGGCGGACTCACCTTCTAACATTTTTTCCCACCCACTTCACAATTCTCATTATGAAGCGACCTGTTTACTTACATGCGCTGCTCCGCCGCACGGCGGTGATGCTGGCCTGCGGGCTTCCCGCGCTGGCGCACAGCACCCCAGCCGAGGCCGAGAGCCGGCTGGTTCGGCCCGCGGCCGACGTGCCCGTGAGCGGGCGAGTGACCGGGCCCGATGGGGCCGGCCTGCCCGGCGTGACCGTGCTGGTGAAAGGCACGTCGGTGGGCACGAGCACCAACGCCGACGGCGCTTTCAGCCTGATGGCGCCCGAAGGCAGCACGCTGGTGTTCAGCTTTGTGGGCTACACCACCCAGAGCGTGGTGCTCACGGCCGGCAACGCCAGCGCCCTGAGCGTGAGCCTGAAAGAAGACACCCAGAAGCTGAACGAAGTGGTGGTGGTGGGCTACGGCACCCAGCAGCGCGGCAGCGTGACGGGGTCGGTGGCCTCGGTGAGCGGCCAGGAAATTGCCGCCTTGCCGGTGGCCGACGTGTCGCAGGCCCTGCAGGGCCGGGCAGCGGGCGTGACCATCACCTCCAACGGCGGCGCACCGGGCGGGGCGGCCGGCACGTCCATCCTCATCCGGGGCATCACCTCGGCCGGCAACAACCACCCGCTGTTTGTGGTGGACGGCTTTCCGCTGCCCGACTCGGGCGAAGACCAGCTCAACGTCATCAGCCCCAACGACATCGAGAGCGTTGACATTCTGAAAGACGCTTCGGCCACCGCCATCTACGGCGTGCGGGCCGCCAACGGCGTAGTCATCATCACCACCAAACGCGGCAAGGCCGGCAAGTCTACCGTGAACGTGGACGGCTACCGGGGCGTGCAGAGCACCTGGCGCAAGCTGGGCCTGCTGAACGCCCAGGAGTACGCCGTCATCAACAACGAAAATCGCATTGCGGCCAACCAGCCCATTGTGGTGGACCGCCTGCGCAACCCCGCCGCCTTGGGCGAAGGCACCGACTGGGAGAAAGAGGTGTTCCGGACGGCCGCCATGCAGAACTACTCGCTGGGCGCCACCGGCGGCAGCGACAAGGCCCGCTACGCGGTGTCGGGCAGTTACTTCAAACAGGACGGCATCATCATCGGGACCAATTTTGAGCGCTTTACGCTGCGCGCCAACGGCGACTTGCAGGTGAACAAGATGCTCAAGCTGGGCAACAGCATCCAGCTCACGCACCAGGAAGACCGCCAGATAACGTCCAACAGCGGCGAGTACGGCACGGTGCAGCAGCTCATTCGCATGATTCCCATCGTGCCCGTGTACCGGCCCGACGGCTACTACTACGAGCCGCGCGGCCAGCAGGACAACTTCGTGGAAGAGAACCCCTTGGCCCAACTCTACACCAACCGCAAGTACGTGCGCAACCGCTTGCTCACCACGCTGTTTGCCGAGTTGGAGCCGGTGAAGGGCCTGCGCTTCCGCACCAACGTGGGCGTCGACTTCAACTTCACCAACAACAACAGCTTCGCCCCCAAAATCCCGGAGCTGACGGTGGGCACCGACGTGTACACCACGCGCTACTCCACGGCGGGCTCGTTTTCGCAGGCCAACACCATCTACAGCTACCTGATTGAGAACACCGGCACCTACGACCACCTCTTTGCCGACAAGCACCAGGTGACGTTCCTGCTGGGCCAGTCGGCACAGCTCTTCAACAGCCAGGAAGTGGGCGCCTCGCGCAACGGCTACCTGAGCAACGACCTGCAAAACCTCAACAACGGCCCGGTGAACCCGCAGCTCGGCAACTTCGGCTACCTGGGGGTGCCGTCGCACCTGGCCAGCTACTTTGCCCGCCTCAACTACGAATACGCCGGCAAGTACCTGCTGCAGGCGGTGGTGCGGGCCGACGGCTCCAGCGCCTTCCCCCCCGGCGCCAAGTTCGGCACCTTCCCCGGCGTGTCGGTGGGCTGGCGCATTTCGGAGGAGAATTTCATGAAGGACAACCTGGTGGTGAGCAACCTGAAGCTGCGCGCCGGCTACGGCAAGGTGGGCAACCCCAACAACGCCGGCCGCTTCGCCTACCTCTACTCCATCAACTCGCAGATTAACTACCCCTTCGGGCCCAACGGCACCATCTTCACCGGGGGCGCCCCCACCCGCCAGCCCAACCCCGAGCTGCGCTGGGAAACCAACGACCAAACCAACTTCGGCATCGACCTGGGCTTGTTCGACAACCGCATCGAGGCCACCCTGGACCTGTACAACCGCAACTCGCCGAACCTGATTACCTCGGTGCCGGTGTCGCTGGTGTCGGGCACCTACGAGAACGTGCCCCGCAACGCTTCGTCGTCTTACAACCGCGGCCTCGACTTCTCGGTGACTTCGCACAACTTCCGCAACGCCGGCCGCGGCCTGGTGTGGAACACCACGCTCAACTTCTCAACCTTTAAAACCCGCCTCACTTCGCTGGGCGCCGGCCTGCCCTTCAACGGCCAGGGCTCGCTGAGCGGCGACATCGTGCGCTACGAGCCGGGCTACGCGTTTGGCTCCTTCTACGGCTACGTGGCCGACGGCCTGTTCCAGACGCCCGAAGACGTGCGCAACCACGCCACCCAAACCGTGAACGCCGACCCCACCAAGGCCACCAGCCCCGGCGACATCCGCTTCCGGGACCTGAACAACGACGGCAAGATTGACGCCGCCGACCGCACGTTCATCGGCAACCCCAACCCCGACTTCACCTACGGCCTGACCAACACGCTGACCTACGCGGGCTTCGATTTGAGCGTGTTCCTTCAGGGCGTGCAGGGCAACGACGTGTACAACCTGAACCGCTACCTGGAAGAAGCCCCGCTGTACGGCAACGCCAGCGGCGGCACCCGCGTGCTGGGCCGCTGGACCGGTGCCGGCACCAGCAACGACGTGCCCCGCGCCATTGCCGGCGACCCCAACAACAACCTGCGCGTGAGCAGCTACTACATCGAAGACGGCTCCTACCTGCGCGTGAAAAACCTGACCCTGGGCTACTCGCTGCCCAGCACCCTGCTCAGCCGCATCAGCGCCCAGCAGATTCGGGTGTACGTGAGCGCCCAGAACCTCTTCACCTTCACCAAATACACGGGCTTCGACCCGGAGGTGAGCCCCAGCGGCGTCGACCGCGGCATCTACCCGCAGGCCCGCACCTTCCTCGGCGGCCTCAACATCGGGTTCTAATCGCCTCTTCCCACCTCATTCTTAGCCATCCAGACTATGTCCATTTTTCATAAATACGCGTGGGGTGCCCTGCTGGGCCTGGGCCTGCTGAGCGGCTGCGGCGAGAAATTCCTCGACGAAGCCCCCAACGACCAGGTCACCGACGCCAACTTCTACAAGTCCGAACAGGACGCCATTCTGGCCGTGAACGCCGTGTACAGCGAGCTGGGCAAGGGCGGCCAGTACAACTACGCCCTGTGGGGCATCGGCGACATCGGCTCCGACATTTCCTACACCGGCGGCGGCGGCGGCGGCGACGGCATCGAGCAGCAGCAGCTCGACAACTTCAACATTCCCAGCACCAACCCCATCATCAACCGCTTGTGGGGCGGCTGCTACATCGGCATCGGGCGGGCCAACATCGTGCTGCAAAAGGTGCCCGGCATTGCGGGCATGAACCCGGCCATCAAGAATCGCTGCTTGGGCGAGGCCGAATTCCTGCGGGCCAAGTACTATTTCGACCTGGTGCGGGCCTACGGAGACGTGCCCCTGCTCACGGTGCCGCCCCTCACGCCGGCCGAGGTAAACATTCCGCGCACGCCGGCCGCGCAGGTCTACACCCAGATTGTGAGCGACCTCACCGACGCCATCACCAAGCTGCCGACCACCTACTCGGGCGACGACATCGGGCGCGTGACCAAGGGCGCGGCCCAGGGCCTGCTGGCCAAGGTGTACCTCACCCAGGGCAACCTGCCCGCCGCCGCGCAGCAGGCCAAGGCCGTGATTGACTCGGGGGTGTACAGCCTGTTCCCGAACTACGGCGACATCTTCAAGATTGCCAACGACAACGGCCGCGAAAGCCTCTTCGAGGTGCAGTACGTGTCGGGCCGCAACGAATACACGTTCGACGGCCTGGGTTTTGTGGGCAACGAATTCTTCGGGCCCCGCGGCCAGAGCATCGTGCCGCAGGGCGGCTACGGCTTCAACATCCCGGAAAACGACTTCGTGGCTGGCTACGAAACCGGCGACCTGCGCCGCGACGTGACCATCTGGAAGCCCGGCGACGTGTACCCCGACGGCCGCACCCAGCCGGCCTCGCTGCCAGGCTCGCCCAGCGGCTACGGCTGCAAGAAGTGGTTCATTGGCAAAGTGGATACCCGCGTGTGGGACTCGGGCCTGAACATCAAGGTGATGCGCCTGGCCGAAGTGTACCTGATTTACGCCGAAGCCACGGGGCCCACCACGGGCACCTCGCCCCTGGGCGGCCTCGAAGCCCTCAACATCGTGCGGCGCCGCGCCTTCGGCCTGCCCCTGAACGCGCCCTCGGCCCGCGACGTGGCGGCCGGCATCAGCGCCCAGGCGTTCAAGACGGCCGTGTGGCGCGAGCGCAAGTACGAGCTGGCCTTTGAGAACGACCGGTGGTTCGACATGAAGCGCACCGGCGAGCTGCTCACCTCGCCCCAGCTGCTGGCCAAGGGCGTGAAGCCCACCAACGTGGTGCTGCCCCTGCCCCAGAGCGAGCTCGACATCAACCCCAACCTGAAGCAGAACCCGGGCTACTAGCCTACAGCTCGCCCGCGCCGCGAAAACCACCTGCGCGTGGGCGAGCCCTTTTGCTCCTTCACCCTTTGTCCAGATTCAACTCATGAAAAATATTGTACGCGCCGCGGCCCTTGGTTTCCTGCTGACGCCGATGCTGCTGGCCTCTTGCACCAAGAAAGAAAACCAGTTGGAAGGGGCCGTGCCGGCCTCGGACTTCACGGTTACCACGGTCACCACAGGCCTCACCACCGTGGCGACCTTTCGGGCCAACAACACCGACGGCTTCCTGTACCAGTGGGAGTTTGGCGACGGCACCGTGGGCACGGGCCAGACCGTAAGCCACACCTACACCAGCGGCGGCACGCTCAAGGCGCGCCTCATCACGGCGTACCGGGGCGGCACCAGCGTGTCGGCCACCAAAGACGTGGTGCTGCCGCAGGTGTCGGCCATCGTGAAGGGCATTCTGACGGGCGGCTCCTCCAAAACCTGGAAGCTCGACAACACCGTGGTGGCCCCCATCACCGTGGGCCCTTCCGATGCTGACCCCACCAGCTACTACGCCGGCAACCCCATGCCCGGCCAACTGCCCGCCTGCCAGGCCGACGACGAGTACACGTTCAGCACCGCCAACGTATTCACCTACGACGCCAAAGGCCAGACCTTCGTGGCCGGCGGCGCCTGCGATGCCCCGCGCAACGTGACCACGTCGTTCACGTTTGGCAACGCCACGGGCCCCGGCCTGGCCCAACTCACGCTGGCCAGTGCCACGCCGTCGCCGTTCATCGGCGTGACCGATGCCCCCGGCTTCACGTACCGCATTCTTTCCATCGATTCGCAGCACATGCTGGTGCGCGCCGGCAGTACGGCCGCTGGCGTGGTGTTCGACATGAAATTCATTGCGAAGTAGCCGCGTTTGGCTGCTTAACGCTTTCCTTTCCCTCGCCATGATGTTTTCCCGCTTCCACCTCAAGCCCCGCCACGGGGCCGGCCTGCTCCTCGCCCTCAACCTGCTGGCCTGCACCGACAAAGGCAGTTCCTTCACGCCCGGCCCGGTGACGCCTCCGGGCCCGGCCACGCCGGTAACCAATGAAGACGCCCGCGCCTACACCGACTACACCGACCTGGTGTGGAGCGACGAGTTCGACGGCGCGGCCCTCGACCAAAGCAAGTGGAAATACGACCTGGGCGCCGGCGGCTGGGGCAATAACGAGCTCCAGACCTACACCAACTCGACCGACAACGCCTACCTCAGCGGCGGCAACCTCTACATCAAGGCCAGTCGGTCGAGCTCGGGCAGCATCACGTCGGCCCGCATCCTCACCAGCGGCAAAAAGGACTTCCAGTACGGCCGCATCGACATCCGGGCCCAGGTGCCCAAGGGCAAGGGCATCTGGCCGGCCATCTGGATGCTGGGCTCCGACATCGGCCAGAACCCCTGGCCCAAGTGCGGCGAAATTGACATCATGGAGCTGCGCGGCAGCAAGCCCCGCGAGCTGCTCAGCACCATGCACTTCCAAACCGCGCAGGGCACGCACGGCCAGCAAGGCACCACGCAGCTCCAGCCCGCCGACCTGTCCGACGCCTTCCACATCTACTCGGTGGTGCGCAGCAAGGACCAGCTGCGCTTTTTCCTCGATGGGCAGCAGTACTACACGTTTGGCAACGGGGGCGCTTCGCCCAACCCGTTCAACAACCTGTTTTTCGTGATTTTGAACGTAGCCGTGGGCGGCAATTTCGACGGCAATCCCGACGCCAGCACCGTGTTTCCGCAACAAATGGTGGTGGACTACGTGCGCCAGTACCAATACAAATAAGCGCGCTACCCCGCCCGCTTGCTACCAATCCGGCCGGGAATTGGTGGGATATGAACCCGCCGGATAGGGCGGCGGCCGCTCCCGGTTCGGACAAACCGGGGCGGCTGCCCCCGATGGTATACCTTGCCCAAGCCGCTGCCCGCGGCGCCGCGACGGGCTTTATCTCAACGCCATGCTTTCCTTTCTCCTTTCCGGGTTTCTGTGGCTGAGCCCCGGCAGCCCGCCTCCTGCGGCCCCGCCCGCCAAGCCGCGCTACACCTTCACCAAACTGGCGTGGAGCGACGAGTTCAACTACACCGGCCTGCCCGACTCCACGAAGTGGAAATACGACGTGGGCGGCAGCGGCTGGGGCAACAAGGAAGAACAATACTACACCAAGCGCCGCCCCGAAAACGCCCGCGTGGAAGGCGGCCACCTCATTATAGAAGCCCGCAAGGAAGCCCTGGTGCCGGCCAACGCCTACACCTCGGCGCGGCTGGTGTCGCGCGGCCCCGGCGGCAGCCAGACCTACGGCCGCTTTGAAGTGCGGGCCAAGATTCCGGCCGGGCGCGGCACCTGGCCCGCCATCTGGATGCTGCCCGACGAGAACCCCTACGGCAACCACAGCTGGCCCGACAATGGCGAAATCGACATCATGGAGCACGTGGGCTACGACCCCAACGTGATTCACGCCAGCACCCACTGCAAGGCCTACTACTTCCGCATCAACAACCAGAAAACCGGCGTCACGAAGCTGCCCGATGCCACCACGGCCTTCCACGTGTACGCCGTGGAGTGGACGCCCGAAACCATCACGGCCGAAATCGACGGGCAGCTCTACTTCGCGGCCCGCAACGAAAACACCGGCTGGGAAGCCTGGCCCTGGGACAAGCCCTTCCACCTGCTGCTGAACGTGGCCGTGGGCGGCGAGTGGGGCGGCCAGAAAGGCATCGACGAGGCCGCTTTCCCGCAGCAAATGCTGGTGGACTACGTGCGGTTTTACCACATGAAAAAGAGCTGACTCCGGGCACGCTGGCGCATCGAACGCCACGCCTTTTATAGTTCTTCTCAACACCTCAACTCGTTTTCTCCCTCACGCCGACGGATTGGTGAGATTCCGTCCGGTGCTGCCGACGCCGGTGCTGCAAGCCCCCGGCGTCATCTCGAAGGAACGGGCCATCGGGCATCCTTGGGGGGAGCCCGGCGCGGCCTGTTCCTTCTGCAGCCTTCCCTCCGTCTTCCTCATTATTTTATGAAAAAACCCTTCCCCTTCTTCCGCTGGCTGGCCGCCGGGGCCGCCCTGGTGCTGGCCGGCAGCCCCGCCGCCCAGGCCCAGCGCCTGGGCCTGGAGTTCCGCATCGACTCGCTGCTCAAAGCCATGAGCACCGAGGAAAAGCTGGCCCAGCTCACCAAAAACACCTTCATGACCACGCCGGATAATGCCCGGCTCCGCATTCCGGGCTTCGTGATGGACGACGGCCCCCACGGCGTGCGCTTCGAGAAAGCCACGGCTTGGCCCACGGGCATGGGCCTGGTCTCGACCTGGCACCGCGGCCTGGCCGAGCAGGTGGGCCAGGCCATGGGCGAAGAGTTCTGGGCCTTTGGCAAGCAGCAGCAGCTGGGCCCCTGCATCGACCTGACGCAGGACCCGCGCGGCGGCCGCAGCGCCGAAAGCGGCGGCGAAGACCCGTACTTGATTGGCCAGGTGCAGTCCCGCGTGGCTTTCGGCATTCAGAAAACGCCGGTGATGGCC
Source organism: Hymenobacter armeniacus (assembly GCF_014699055.1). Classification (GTDB taxonomy): domain Bacteria; phylum Bacteroidota; class Bacteroidia; order Cytophagales; family Hymenobacteraceae; genus Hymenobacter; species Hymenobacter armeniacus. The sequence goes on along the minus strand of NZ_JACXAC010000004.1, from coordinate 287,115 downwards.
ACCGTGAAGCACTTCATGATTGAGGGCAAGCAGGCCACGCGCCACACCCGCAACGAGCTATTTACGGACCGCGGCGTGATGGAGCACTACGGCTACCACTTCCGCACGGTGGTGCAGGAAGGCGCGGTGCTCAGCGTGATGTCGGCCTACAACCTGATAAACGGCGAGCACGCGGCCGAAAGCCCCTACCTGCTGAACACGGTGCTGCGCGAGCGCTGGGGCTTCCCGTTCTACGTGGTGTCGGACTGGGACGCGGTGCACGACACGAAAAAGGCCATCCTGGCCGGCAACGACGTGTGCATGGGTTCCGACGACTACCTCAAGGACCTGCCGGGCCTGGTGGCCAGCGGCGCCGTGCCCATGACGGCCATCGACGCGGCCGTGCGCAACGTGCTGCGGACTAAAATCATGGCCGGCCTGCTCGACTACTACCCCAAGGGCAGCAAGGCCGACGCCAACACGCCGGCCCACACCACGCTCAACCAGCAGGCGGCCCGCGAGTCCATCATTCTGCTGAAGAACTCGGGCAACATCCTGCCCCTGAAAAAGGCCACGCTGAAGCGCATTGCCCTCATCGGCCCCAACGCCGACAAGGGCAACCTGAACTGCTTCGGCAGCTCCGAAACCACCCCGCCCTACGCCGTGAGCCTAAAGCAGGGCCTGGAAACCAAGCTGGGCGTGGACAAGATTTCCTTCGCCAAAGGCTGCGACATGAACAGCGCCGACACCACCGGCTTCAAGCTGGCCCGCGAGCTGGCCCGCAAAGCCGACGTGGTGATTTTCGCCGCCGGCCTCGACAGCACCCAGGAGGGCGAGCAGTACAACTCCGGCCACGACCGCACCAACAACTCGGCCACCTTGCCCGGCCAGCAGCAGGCCCTCATCATGGCCCTGGCCCGGGCCAACCCCAACGTGGTGGTGGTGGTGCAAAGCGGCGGCGTGTGCGCGATGCACGAGAGTCTGCCCCGCATGAAAGGCCTCGTATACAGCTTCTACGCCGGCCAGGAGGCTGGCACCGCCCTGGCCGACGTGCTGCTGGGCGACTACAACCCCGCCGGCCGCATGCCCGTGAGCATGCCCACCGGCGACAGCCAGCTGCCCCCGTGGAGCGACGACCTGCGCGACGCCAACGGCGTGGGCTACCGCATGTACGACAAGAAAGGGATGAAACCGGAGTTTGCCTTCGGAGCCGGCCTGAGCTACACCACCTTTCAGTACAGCAACCTGCAGCAGCCCAAGGCCCCCGTGGCCGTGGGGGCGCCCGTCACCATCAGCGTGGACGTGACCAACACCGGCGCCGTGGCCGGCGACGAAGTGGTGCAGCTCTACCTGCGCGACAAGTCGTCGAAACTGGACATGCCGGTGAAGCAGCTCAAGGGGTTCGAGCGCATCAACCTGGCCCCGAAGCAGAAAAAGACTGTGACCTTCACCCTTTCGGCCGAAGATTTTTACTTCTGGAACGAGCAGACCAAAGCCTACGAGGTGCACCCCGGCGCTTACGCTTTCAACGTGGGCAGCGCCTCCGATAAACTGCCCCTGGGCGGCGCCTTCACGCTGCAGGCTGGCGCCACCAAGCCCGACCTAAAGGTGACGCAGGTGTTCACCGTGCCCCGCTTCCCCAAGCCGGGCCAGGCGGTGACGTTCTACGCCATGGTGAAAAACATGGGCACCGCGCCGGTGGCTACCGGCAGCAAGCTGGGCGTGAATTTCACCATCGACAAAGCCGTGGTGGGCAGCCTGCAGGGCTTGCCGCAGCCGCTGCAGCCCGGCCAGGCCCGCCTGCTGGCCGCCACCACCAACAACTGGAAACCCACCGCCCGCGGCACCTTCACGGTGGGCGCCGTGGTAGATGGCACCAACGCCATTGCCGAGTGGCTGGAAAGCAACAACAGCTTCAGCCGGCCCATTCGGGTGTACTAGGGCCGACTGCTTTCTCGGTTTAAAATAGAACGTCATGCTGAGCGCAGCCGAAGCATCTCGCGTGGGGTAGTAATCATTTACTCTTGCACGCGAGATGCTTCGGCTGCGCTCAGCATGACGTTCTTCTTTTCTTCCCCTGCCTTACTCCTGTTGCCCCGCATAGCTTCCCGCGGCCCGTATCTTTGGCAACGGCCGTGCCCGGTGGTGCCGGCCGCCCTTTCCTCATGCTCTCGGCCACCTCTCTTCAACGCCTGTTCGGCATCAAAGCCGGCGAAGCCCGCACCGTGGGGCTGTTTTCGCTGCACAACTTTCTGCTCGGCATCGGCTCGGTGCTGGTGTACGTGGCGGCCAACGTGCTGCTGCTGGAGCACGACCCCGCCCAAAGCCTGCCGCTGGGCTACGTAGCCGGTGCCCTGGCCATGATGGCCGTGGGCAAAATCTACACCCACTTCGAGCACCACTTGCTACTGCGCAAGCTGGCCGTGCGCGTGCTGCTGGCCGTGGTGGCGCTGGCGGCCGTACTGGGCGTGCTGGTGTACGTGGGGCATTCCGTAGCGGCCGCGGTGGCCATCATGGCGGGCTACCGGGTCATCTACCTGCTCACCAACCTGGAGTTCTGGGGCGTGTCGGCGGTGGTATTTGATGTGCGGCAGAGCAAGCGCCTGTTCAGCGTCATCAGCTCCGGCGACATGCCGGCCAAGGCGCTGGGCGCCATCTTGGCGGCCCTCATTCACGGCGACGCGCAGCTGCCGGTGCTGCTGGGGCTGTCGTTTGTGGCGTACCTCGGGGCGCTGTTCACGCTGCGGGCCACCCTTAGCTCGCACGTGGTGGAAGCCACGGCGCGGGCGGTGCGGCGGGTGCGGCGGCCGCCGGGCCGGCTGGTGCAGCAGCTTTTCGGGGGCAGCGAGCTGGTGCAGGCCATGTGCCTGAGCTTGGTGGCCATAGCGGGCGTCGTCACGGGCGTGGAATACATGTTTTTCCTGAACGTGAAGCACAAGTTTCACGCCTCGGCCGACGTCATGCAGTCGGTGGGCTGGGTGCTGGCTGCTACCTACGGCGCCGCTACGTTTTTCAAGCTTTTGGTGAGCCGGCAAGCCCTGGAGCGCTACGGTGTGCAGTGGTCGTTGCGGCTGCTGCCGGTGGTGGCGCTGGTGGCGCTGGCCATTTTTGGCGGCCTGCAGGTGGCCGGCGGCTACAGCCAGACCGGGCAGCTGGCCTTTTTCTGCGGCCTCTACCTGTTGCTCGAAGTGCTGCGCCGCACCGTGTTCGACCCCGTTTTTCTGGTGCTGTTTCAGCCGCTGGCGCCCACGCAGCGCCTAGCCGCGCACACGCTGGCCAAGGGCTTTTACGAGCCGCTGGGCATGGGCCTCACCGGCTTGCTGTTTTTCGTGCTGGGCTACCTGGGCCGCCTCGACGGCGGCCTGCCCTTTGCCTGGATGGGCGCGCTGCTGCTGCTGGCGCTGCTGGCGCTGGCCCGCACCTACCGCAGCTACCTGGCCGAGCTGAAGGAAGGCCTGGGCCGCCGTTTCGCCGAAACGGCCGAGCTGGCCCTGCCCGATGCCGCGCGCCACGTGGTGCTGGCCCAGCTGCGCAGCCCCCACCCCACCGAAGTGCTGAATGCCGTGGCATGGCTGCGCCAGCGCGAGCCCGCCACCTTGGCCAGCCACGCGCCCACCCTGCTCGAACACGCCGACGAGCGGGTGCGCCTGGCCTTGCTGGCGTCGGCCGAAGCCGCGACGCTGCCCGTAGCAGCCCTGCAGGCCCTGGCCCTGCGCGACCCCGTCCCGGCCGTGCGCGCCGCCGCCGCCCAGCAGCTGGCCGCCACTGCGCCGGATGCGCCGGAGGTGGGCCTGCTGCTGGCCGGCCATGACTGGGACGCGCGCCAGGGTGCCATCCGGGGCAGCCTGAGCGCGGTGCCGCAGCACGCGGCGGCCCAGTCCAGCCTATTGCAATTACTGCCGGGCTCCAATGCCCCGTCAACAGCCATCGAAGTGGCATTGCGCCTGTTGGCGTTTTTCCCGCCCGATGTGCAGGCCCAGCTCGTGGAGCGCGGGCTGGCCAGTCCCGACGCCGACATTGTCCGGGCCACCCTCACGGCCCTGGGCACGGTGGGCCATTTGCAGCTGGCGGAGCACCTGCTCACGGCCCTCAACGACAAGCACCTCTGGGAGCCGGCCGCCGACAGCCTGGTGGCCCTGGGCCCGGCCGTGGTGCCGCTGCTGCGCGAGGCCCTGCGCCGCGAGCCCGAGCCGCTACACCCGCAGCGCACGGCCCTGGTGCTGGAGCGCCTCAACACCGGCGCCAGCCGCGCCGCCCTGGTCGAGCTGGCCCAGCACCCGCACCTGTTCACCCGCGGCGTGGCGTTGCGCTCGTTGCGCCGCTTCCCGGCCCGGCCGGCCGACCGGGCCGTGTTTGAGCACCTGCTGCGCGAAGAATTTGCCCTGGCCACGCACTTGCTGCAAGGCTTGGTGGCCGATGGCCGAAGTGTGTTCCAGGCCACCATCGACTACGAGCTGAGCCTGCTGCACCAGCGCGTGTTTGGGCTGCTGGCCCAGCTCTACGACGCCGAATCGGTGGCCACGGCCCAGCGCAACGTGGCCCACGCCGCCCGCGAACGCCAAGCCAACGCCCTCGAAATCCTCGACAACCTCATTCCCCGCCCGGTGTACCAGGGCCTGCAGGCGCTGCTCGACGACTCGCCCTTGGCCGAAAAAGCCGCGCTGTTTGCCCGCCTCACGGCCCCGGCGCAGCCCGCCCGGGCCCACGTGCTCACGCCGGCCGGTCCGGCCGCGGTGGCCGGCAGCGACACAGTAGCCCCGCCCCACCCCGCGGCCGTCGCCGCCCCGCCCGCCGAGCCGCTGCCCACGCTGCTGTTGCGGCGCGGCCACATGGCCTTTACTTCCTGGACGCTGGGCTTGGCTCTGCGCCACTGGCTTCCCGCCGAGCCTGATGCCGCCGACATTCTGCGGCCTTACCTCACTTCGCCCTACCAGCTGCTGCGCGAAAGCGCACGGGTGGCCGCAGCGGCGCTGGCCGCCACTCAGCGCCAGCCCATTTCTTCTCTCGCTTTGCCCGACATGAGCCAGCATTCCTCTCATCAGCCCGAAGCCCGCGTCTCGTCTCTGGAGCGGGTGATGATACTCAAAAGCACCGCCCTGTTTGCCCAAACGCCCGAAAACGTGCTCAGCAGCATCGTGCCCATCATGAAGGAGGTGACGTTCCGCGAAGGCGAGGAGATTTTCGCCCAAGGCGATATCGGCACCTCGCTCTTCATTCTGCACGATGGACAGGTGGGCATCTTCACGGGCACCCAACAGCTGGCCACCTTTGGCCCCGGCGATTTCTTCGGCGAGCTGGCCCTGCTCGATGCCGAGCCGCGCTCGGCCACGGCCGCTGCGCTGAGCGAAGTGCTGGCCTTCCGCATCGACCAGGAAGACTTCTACGACGTGATGGAGGAGCGCGGCGAGGTGCTGCGCAACATCCTGCGCATTCTCTGCCAGCGCATTCGCCTGCAGAACGAGAAAATGCGCGGGCTGACGGCAGGGTAGTTTATCTGTCATCCTTCGCTGCGCGGACGCCAGATGAGGATGACAGGCAGAGGGTTTACTCCACCACCTCGTAAATCTTCACCGGCAGCGCCTTGTTTTTCAGCATGACTTCGCTCACGAACTGGCACTGAAAGGACTCTTTCACCTTCAAATAGACGGCTTCGCTGATGATAATCTGGTCGGGCTTGGCGGCCGACTGCAGGCGCTGCGACATGTTCACCACGTCGCCGATAACGGTGTAATCCAGGCGCTTGAGCGAGGCCGAGCCGATGTTGCCCGACACCACTTCGCCGGTGTTGACGCCGATGCTGACCTGTGGGCGGTACTCGAAGCCGGGGGGCAGCGGGGCGTCGCTCTGCTGCAGGGCCTGGCGGGCCGAAAGCGCCGCGTCGATGGCCCGGTCGAGGTGGTGCTCGCCGCGAAACACGACCATCACGGCGTCGCCCATGAACTTGTCGACGTGGCCGCCCTGGGCAATGAACTCCTTCACCACCAAGTCGAAGTACGTGTTGAGCAGGCTCACCACGTCGGTGGGCGCCAGCTTTTCGGCCAGCGCCGTGAAGCCGCACACGTCCAGAAAAACTACGGTGGCTTCCACGGTTTCGGAAGCGGTGAGGCGGTTTTCGAAGTCGGGCCGCGTCATGAAGTTGAGCACGGTCTCGTCGACGTACATCTTCAGGATGTTATTTTCCTGAATGGCCTTAAGGGTTTCGCGCAGCTGGCGCACCTGGTCGGCGGTTTTCTCGATGGTGACTTCCAGGTCGGTGAAATCAACGGGCTTCACCACGAAGTCGAAGGCGCCGCGGTTCATGGCGGTGCGCAGGTTGCCCAGGTCGCCGTAGGCCGACACGATGACCGTTTTCATGGCCGGGTGCTGGGCGTGGGTGTGGCTGAGCAGCGTGAGGCCGTCCATCACCGGCATGTTGATGTCGGACAGAATCACGTCCGTATCGGGGTGCTCGTTGATGCGCGTCAGGGCCTCCTCGCCGTTGGTGGCGAACACAAATTCGTAGGTGGCCTCCCGAATCTTGCGCCGAAACTTCTGCTTGATGAGCAGTTCGAGGTCGGTTTCGTCGTCGACCACCAGAATTTTCGTTTTCATGACACGGGTTGTGGTAGAACGGTTGGCTACGCGCTTAGGAAGGTAGCAAATGTGCTAATTTATCTTTGAGCACCGCAAAATCCACCGGCTTGGTGAGGAAATCGTGGGCGCCCAGGGCCAGCGCTTTCTGGTGGCTTTCATCGTCGCCGTACGCCGTTATCATCATCATGGTGGTGGGCGGCATTTCAAATTCCTCCTTCACGTGCCCCAGCAGGTCGAGCCCGCTCATGCCGGGCATGTTGATGTCGGAGAGAATGATGAGCACTTCGGAGTGGTGCGCCCGCAGAAATTCCAGAGCCTCCTCACCCGAGAAGGCAAAGCTGAAGGTCCACTGGCCGCTGCGGATTTCGCGCCGGAAACGCTGTTGAAACAAGTCGCGCACATCGGTTTCGTCGTCAACTACCAGAATTTGCATAGGGTCAATTTTGCAGCGTAAAAGTCGGGCCCAAAGGTAGGCCCGGGCCAACTTAAGCCGGCAGGCGCACCACAAATTCGGTGCCCTCGCCTTCGCGGCTTTCCACGGTGAGGGTGCCGCCGTGGCTCGTGGTCACGATGTCGTGGCTCAGGCTCAGGCCCAGGCCCGTGCCCTCGCCCACGGGCTTGGTGGTGAAGAAGGGCTGGAAGATTTTCGCCTGCACGCTTTCCGACATCCCCGTGCCGTTGTCCTTCACCCGGATTTCGACCGCGCCCGGCACGGCATGGGTGCTCACGGTCACGGTGGGCCGATAGCCTGAGCCCGGGCTTTGCCGCTGGCGCTGCTGCACGGCATGGAAAGCGTTGGTAAACAAGTTTATCAGCACGCGGCCCAGGTCCTGCGACATGGCCTCGATGTGGGGCAGCTCGGGGGCTAGTTCGGTCACAAGCTCGGCCGTAAATTCCTTGTCTTTGGTGCGCAAGCCTTGGTAGGCCAGGCGCAGGCTGTCTTCCACCACGGCATTCAGGTTGGTGGGCACGCGCTGGCTGGTGCCGGCGCGCGAGTGCTCCAGCATGCCCTTGATGATGGACGTGGCCCGCTGGCCGTGCTGGCTGATTTGCTGCAGATTCTGCTTCAGGCCGGTCAGGATTTCCTGCTCCAGGCCGGTGCTGCGGGTGGGGTCGCGGTGCTCGCCGGTGATTTCGTCCACCAGGTCGGTGCTGACTTCGGCGAAGTTTTTCACGAAGTTGAGCGGGTTCTGCAGCTCGTGGGCAATGCCGGCCGTGAGCTCGCCCAAGAAGGCCATCTTCTCGCGCTGCACCAGCTGGTCCTGAGCAGTTTTGAGCTCGGCCAGCGACTGCTCCAGGGCTTCGCGAGCGCGCTCCTGCTGGCGGGCGTGGCGAGCCAGCAGCAGGGCCAGCGCCAGCAGCCCCACCAGGCCCACCACCAGCGCGTAGGTCCGGTAGCGCGCTTTGAGGCGGGCCTGGCCGGCGGCGGCCTCCTGGGCGCGCTGCTGCTCGCGGTAGTTGAGGTTTTGCAAGCGCATCACCTTTTCCTGCCCAAACAGGGTGTCCTTCATCACCAGCATCAGGCTTTGGTACTTGAGGGCGCTGTCGGCGTTGCGGCGGGTTTTGTAGTCCTGGGTGAGCAGGGTGCTGGCGTTGAGCACGCCGCGCAGGAAGCCGTTGGTCTGGGCGGCCTGGCAGCCCAGCCGGGCGTAGTAAACACTGGAGTCGAGGCGGCCCTGCTGCTGGTAGAGCGTGGCCAGGCCCACGTAGGCAAAGTTGAGGCTGCGCAGGTGCTGCACCTTCTTCGACTCCGTGATGCTGGCCCGGTAAAACGCCTTGGCCTGCGCCGTGCGGCCCTGCTTGCGGGCCACGTTGCCCAGCCCGTAGAGAATGTAGTTGGTGGGCGTGCGCAGGCGGCGGGCCAGCGCGTAGGCCCGCTCTTGGAAGATGCGCGACGAGTCGAGCTGGTTGAACAGGTCGTAGGCTAGGCCAATGTTGCTGAGCTCAATCACCACGCGGCGCTCGTCGCGCAGCTCCTCGCCAATTTTCAGCGCCCGGAAGTAGTAGGCCAAGCCCTGGCGCTGGTCGCGCAGGTACACGTAGATGATGCCGATGCTGCGCAAGTTTTGGGCAGCCAGGGCGCGGTCGTGGGTGACTTCGGCAATGCGCAACGACTTCTGAAACACCTCCAGCGCACGGGCCAGGTTGCTTTCGCGCAGGGCGGCGCCCAGGCGGTTCAGGGCCTCGCCTTCGCCGTGGCGGTAGTGCACGCGGCGGGCCAACGCCAGGGCCTTGTAGGCATACACGGCGGCCGAGTCGGTGCGCTGGGTCCAGAGCTGGTCGCTGAGCTGGCACAGCAGCACCACGCGGCTGGTGTCGGGCAGCGGGCGGGCCAGCAGGTGGCGCAGGCTGTCCACGGCGCGGCTGGGCGGCGGCACCACCCGGCCTTGCCCCGCCCGCGGCACGGCCAACAGCGCTGCCACGACCACCCATGCCAACCAAACCGCCCTGACCCGAAAAAGAGAAATAAATGTGCGCAATAGAGAAGGTACCAAGCCGGGGGTAAAATTCAGCGAATTCCGAATCGGGGACGCATTTCGATGGAAGCGGACTGGGGGTTTCCCTACCAGCAACCGCTCGTGCGCCCCTGAGCAAACGAACTCGTAAGCTGGCCGTTAGCTGGCTTACTCAATTAATCGGCAAGCTAATCAGAAACTCGGTGAATTTCCCCTCCTGAGACGCCACCGTGAGCGCGCCGCCGTGGCCCTGGGCGATGATGTCGTGGCTGAGCGACAAGCCCAGGCCCGTGCCCTCGCCCGTGGGCTTGGTGGTGAAAAAGGGCTGGAAGATTTTCGCTTTGATGTCGTCCGGGATGCCCGTGCCGTTGTCCGCCACCCGGATTTCCACCCGACCATCAATCTGCCTGGTGCTCACCAAAACGGTGGGCTGGTAGCCGGCTTCGCTCGACTGCTGGCGCTGGCGCACGGCGTAAAAGGCGTTGCCCAGCAGGTTGAGCAGCACCCGGCCCACGTCCGCCCCCACCGCTTCGACCAGCGGCAGGCCCGGCGCGAAATCCGTTTCCAAAGCTGCGTTGAAACTTTTGTCCTTAGCCCGCAGGCCCTGGTAGGTCAGGCGTAGGTACTCGTCGCAAAGGGCGTTGAGGTCGGCGGGCGTCCGCTCGCCGGTGCTCGTGCGCGAGTGTTCGAGCATGCCCTTCACGATGGCCGCCGCCCGTTTGCCGTGCTCGGTGATTTTGCCCAGGTTCTGCGTCACGTCGTCGGCCAACGCCCTCACCTCTTCCGTGTCGCCGGCAGCCTGCGCTTCCCGCAGTTCCGCCATCAGCTCGGCGCTCACTTCCGAGAAATTGTTGACGAAATTGAGCGGGTTCTGAATCTCGTGGGCGATGCCGGCTGTGAGCTCGCCCAGGCTGGCCATCTTCTCCTTCTGGATGAGCTGCGCCTGCGTAGCCCGCAGGTCGGTGAGGGAGCGCTGCAGCTCGCCGGTGCGCTCGGCTACTTGGTGTTCCAGCGTCTCGTTCTGGCCCTCCAGCAGGGCTTGCTTTTCCTGCTCCTGGGCCAGGGTTTGGGCCGAGAGGCGTTCGACCTCACCCAGCTTCACCAGCAGCAGCTCGGCCCCGAGGGCAAACTCGCGGGCCAAGAAAAAAGAGATGCCCAGCGGCGGCAGCAGGATGGCGGGCACGAACAATAAGTTGCTGCCTATACCGTCCAGGGGCACGCCCAACACCAACAGCGTCAAATTAAGCAAGATGAAGAGCAGGCCCCCACCAAAGCCGGCCGCAATGATGGGTGCCCCGCGCCGACGCGCACGTAGCGCCCGCCCCGTCAGGCGCAACGACTCGGCCAGCACCAAAACCGCGAAAACCAGGTAGGGAATCAGATACCAGGGCGAAAGCAGCGTGAGCCACTGCGCCAGCAGCAGCAACCCGCCGCTCAGCGCCAGTCCCCGGTATACCCGGCCGGGCGCGAAGCCGAATAAGGTGTAGAGCGCCCGCACCCCCCACAAGCCGCCCAGCGTCAGCAGTCCGTACGACACCACGGCAATGGCAACGCTCCAGGCCCAGGACGGAAATTCGACGCTCCCCGTGATGGCGTACGGCACGCTGGCCATAAACAGGCAATACGCCAGGGAATAAAGGGCAAAGTAGCGGTTGGCGCGCTGCGTGGGGTTGTAGCGGTAAAAGACCCAGTGCAGCAGGGCCAGCAGCAGAAACATCGCCGCCATTACCCGCCAGAGCGCGACCTCATCAGCCCAGCCACGCTCTATCTGCACCAGCTGCGCCATGGGCCGCAGCCGCAGTTGGAGGGCAGTAAGCCGGTCGGCGCCCAGCAGCAGCGGCGCGGGGTGCCAGGGAGCCACGCGCAGGGCCAGCACCTGTTCGGCCGGCCCGTTGGCGGGCACTTCCAGCACCCCCGGCGCGATGCGCGAGCCGCGCACCCGCGCCCGGTGGGTGCTGTCGCTGAGCAGGCGGCCGTTGAGGTACACGTCGGCCGTGCCCCGCCGCCAGAATTGCAGGGCCAAGGTGCGCGAGCGCAGCGAGTCACTGAGGTGAAAGCGCAGCCGCAGCCAGTACACGCCCGTTTGGGTGGCGCGCGGCATTTCGCGTCCGGTTAGGCGCAGGGCGAGCGTGTCCCAGGCGCGGTCGTCGAAGTTGGGGCGGGCCCGAGCGGAATCGTCGCCGGGGCGGTAGCGCCAGCCTTTTTGCAGCAGCAGGCCGTCGGCGGGCAGGCGGTTGATTTGCAGCACGGTCGCGTCGGGGGCTTGGGCGCGGCCGGGAGTTCCCAGCAGCAAGGCCAACAGCAGAAGTAGCGCGTGTTTCATGGGCAAAGGGCGTTGAGCTAGCGGGGGAGCGTGATGGTAAATTCGGTGCCCTCGCCCTCGCGGCTTTCCACGGCCAGGCTGCCGCCGTGGCCCTGGGCGATGATGTCGTGGCTGAGCGACAAGCCCAGGCCCGTGCCTTCGCCCGTAGGCTTGGTGGTGAAAAAGGGCTGGAAGATTTTTTGCTGGATTTCTGGGGATATCCCGCCGCCATTGTCGCGCACCTGCAGGTGCACATGGTTGTTGGCCACGTGCGTGCTCACCCCCACAATGGGCTGGTAGCTGGCCTCCCCGGTCTGCTGCCGCTTGTGCACGGCGTAAAACGCGTTGCTGAACAGGTTGAGCAGCACCCGGCCCACGTCGGGCCCCACTGCCGACACCAACGGCAGGTCGGCGGCGAATTCCGTTTCCAGGGCGGCGTTGAAGCTTTTGTCTTTGGCGCGCAGGCCCTGGTAGGCCAGGCGCAGGTACTCGTCACACAACTGGTTCAGGTCCGTGGGCGCCCGCTCGCCGGTGCTCGTGCGGCTGTGTTCGAGCATGCCGCGCACGATGGCCGCCGCCCGCCGCCCGTGCTCGGTGATTTTGCCTAAGTTTTGCGTCACATCCCCGGCCAACGCCGTCACTTCTTCCGCGTCGCCGGCGGCCTGCGCTTCCCGCAATTCCGCCATCAGCTCGGTGCTCACTTCGGCGAAGTTGTTGACGAAGTTGAGCGGGTTCTGAATCTCGTGGGCGATGCCGGCCGTGAGCTCGCCCAGGCTGGCCATTTTCTCCCGCTGAATCAGTTGGGCCTGCGTGGCCCGCAGCTCGGTGAGGGAAGTATTGAGCTGGTCGCGCTGGGTTTGCAGCTCCTGCTTCTGCTGCGTCACGGCTTCGTTGAGGCGGTTGAGGGCGGTGTTGGCTTGCCGCTGGCGGCGGTTGCCGCGCCAGAGCACAAAGCCCAGCCCGGCCAGCAGGGCCAGCACGGCCAGCGTGGAAAACAGCAGCAGGCGCTGGCGCCGGGCGCGGGCGGCCGCCTGCACCTGGGCCAGGCGCAGGCCCTGGATGCGGGCCTGCTGGGCCTGCTCGGCGCGCTCGGCCTCATAGCCGGCCACCTGAAACGCGCCCTGCACGGCCCGGAGCGAATCGGCCAGCACTAGTCCGGCGCGAGCGTAGCGGCCGGCCAGCTCCGTTTGCCCCTGCTGGGCATAGAAGTTGGCCAGCGCGCGCAGGTAGGCCAGACGCAACGGCACGGACTTGATTTGGCGGGCCTGCTGCAAGGCTATAAGCCAGGCCTGTTCGGCGCGGGCTGGTTCGTGGCGGGCGGCGTAGTAGCGGGCCCAAGTCGCCTCCAAGTCAAGGTACCCGCCCCCTTGGTTATGGAGTTTAAGTCCGAGCGAGTCGGCCAGCTGCCGCGCCCGCACCAGCGGGGGGTCTGCTTCGGCCTCGCGGCCCATGTCGAGCAGCACGGCGCTTTTCAGCGTCAGGCCATAGGCTTGCACTCTCGGCACATCGGCGGCGTAGCGGCGGGTGGTATCAGTAGGGATGCCGGCCAGGGCCAGCGTGGCGTAGCGCAAAGCAGCAGGGTAGTTGTGCAGCTGGCGGTAGGCCAACGTCATGCCCCGGTAGGTGTAGGCGTACCAGTCGTAGCCATTGCGCCGGGGCAGTGCAGCGTGCACGGCCAACGACTGGCGCAGGTAATACAGGGCCTTGGTGGGGTTGCCCCAGTCGGCGTAGGTATACCCGACTACTTTCAGCTGGTTCTCCTGCGAATAGCGGTTGTAAGCGCGGGCCAAATCGGCCGAGCGCAGGTAGTGACTGATGCCCTGGTTGTAGTCGCCCTGAATCACGCAAGGCGCACCCATCGCAAAGTGGCACTGGGCGATGTTCACCTGCGCCCCGCGCGCCTGGTACTGGGCCAGTTTGGCTCGCAGATAGGCCAGCTGGGCAGCCGGACCTTTTTGTTGTCTAAGCAGCCGGATGACGCTCGGCAATGGCAATGCCGGCCACCCCACGCGGTCGAACGCCTCCACGGCCGCCCGCGTGCTGTCGAGGGCGCGGGCCGGCTCTTTGCCGGTTTTGTCGAGCTGCGACGCGGCGTACCACAACCGAAAAGCGCCGGCCTCGGGGCGCCGTAACCGGCGCGTAAGCTGCACCAACTCCCGAAAGCTGGCTTCCTGGTCGGCCGCCGAATAAAAGCCAATGCCCCCTAAGTCGGTCAAGTGCAGCAGGGTGCGCAAGCGGGCGGTGTCGGCGTGCTGGTTATTAAGCACCTGGCGCAGCGAGTCGGGGTTGGCTTCCCAGTAGCGGCGGCTGGGCGTAGTTTGGGCCCGCACTGGGCCCACTCGCAGAAACAGCAAGGCCAGCAAGACCACCAGCAAACCAGACCGTTTTAGCAATATAAACGTCAGCATAAGCACTGAGGGATTAACTAGTGGGCAGAGAGATGATGAACGTGCTGCCCGCTCCGGGCTGGCTTTCCACGGCGAGCGTACCACCGTGGCCCTGGGCAATGATGTCGTGAGAGAGCGAAAGACCCAGGCCCGTGCCCTCGCCCGTGGGCTTGGTGGTGAAAAAGGGCTGGAATATCTTGGCCTGCACCGCGGTCGGCATGCCCGTGCCGTTGTCCGTCACCCGGATTTCGACATGGCCGTTCACGCGCGCAGTGGCCACACTGACCGTGGGCGCGTAGCCCGCCTCGCCGGTTTGCTGGCGCTTTTGCACGGCGTAGAAGGCGTTGCCGAATAGATTCAGCAGCACCCGCCCCACATCGGCCCCTACCGCCTCGACCAGCGGCAGACCCGGCGCGAAATCGGTTTCCAGCGCGGCATTGAAGGACTTGTCCTTGGCGCGCAGGCCCTGGTAGGCCAGGCGCAGGTACTCGTCGGCCAATTGGTTCAGGTCCGTGGGGGCGCGCTCGCCGGTGCTCGTGCGCGAGTGTTCCAGCATGCCCTTCACGATGGCCGCCGCCCGCCGGCCGTGGTGGCTGATTTTGCCCAGGTTCTGCCGCAGGTCGCCCACCAACTCGGCTTCCAATTCGGCGTCGCGAATGAGTTTGGCCTGCTCTTCTTCCAGCTCCTCCAGCAGTTCGGTGCTCACTTCCGAGAAGTTGTTGACGAAGTTGAGCGGGTTTTGAATCTCGTGAGCAATGCCGGCCGTCAGTTCGCCCAGGCTGGCCATCTTTTCCTTCTGAATCAGCTGCGCCTGCGTGGCCCGCAGCTCGGTGAGGGAGCGTTGCAGCTCGCCCGTGCGCTGGGTCACCTGGGTTTCCAAGGTTTCATTCTGCTGGGCCAGCAGGGCTTGCTTTTCCTGCTCCTGGGCCAGCGTTTGGGCCGAAAGCTGCTCGACTTCGCTTAGTTTGACTTGCAGCAACTCGGCATCAAGGGCAAATTCGCGGGCCAGAAATAGCGAGATGGCCAAGGCGGGTAACAGCAAGCCCACCAATATGAGGCCGTTGATTACCAATAAGGGCAGGATGGCTCGTAGCAGGAATCCGACCGCAACCAGCCAAATCAACAAACTGCCAGCAAACCCGGCCCCGATGATGAGCCCGCCCCGGCGGCCCTGTCGGATTGCCCGCGTCGTCAACCGGAGCTGCTCGGCCGTGATAACGACAAAAAGCATCCCTAGTACCGGAAAGGTCGCCGGATGGTAGTAGGCAACGACGACTTCCACCCCCACCAGCCCGTAGCAGGCCCACAGGCCCGTGTATACCCGGCCAGGACGGGAATCAAACAAGGCGTATAAGGCGCGGATGTTCCAGAGGCCGCTCATGCTTGCCAGTAGGCTGCTCAACACCAGCAGCGTGATGTTGGGCAATTGCGTGGCGAAGGGCAACGTCGCGCCGCAGTAATAACACAACCCACAAAGGGCCAGGGTTAGGGCGAAGCGCGCAAAGTAGAGATTAGCCCGTTGGGCCGGATTATAGCGAAAAAAGGCTACGTGCAGCAGCGTAAGCAGGCCGGCAATGCCGAAGAGCAGCAAATACACCGGGGCCGAACCGCCTCCGACCACTTGGGTTTGCCAAAACCGCGCGGGCGAGTACAGCCGGAAGGATAACTGCGGCTTATAGTCCACGCCTAGCAGCCACGGATGCCAAGGCGCGTAGCGGATGGCCAGTACCTGCTCGGAAGGTCCATTGGCACGAATTTCTACTGGCTGGGGCAACAAAGATTGGGGAAGGAGTTGAGCAGCGGTGGCACCTATCCTGCCTTGGCGCGTAAGTCGTTTTCCGTTGAGATATACCTCGCAAGCCCCCAATAGAATTGCTCGCCCCGCCAGTTCGCGCTGGTGCAGACTGTCGCCGAGCCGGAAGCGCAGGCGCAGCCAACTGATGCCCGTACCCAAGGCCGGCGGCAGTTCGCGCCGGGGCCGGGTGGGATTGAGCGTGTCCCAGGCGCTGTCGTCGAAGTCGGGGCGGGGCCAGGCCGGGTCGTCGCCGGGGTGGTAGCGCCAGCCGTGGGCCAGCAGCAGGCCGGCAGCGGGCAGGCGGTTGATGCGCAGCACCGCCGTATCGGCCGGCAGCGGCGCGGCGGTGGCAACCCCAAAAAGCAGCCCCAGGGCCGCGAGCAGTAGAACTAGACGCATAGGCAAACGCCGGCACCATGCCGCTGTTCACCGTTCGCGGTTGGAATTAATTCCGGTTAAAATTGACTTTTAGGCCGGCAAGCTAATCACAAATTCGGTCCCCTCGCCCTCGCGGCTTTCCACGGCCAGCGTGCCGCCGTGGCCCTGGGTCACAATGTCGTAGCTCAGCGAAAGGCCCAGGCCCGTGCCTTCGCCCGTGGGCTTGGTGGTGAAAAAAGGCTGGAAGATTTTCGCCTGCACGCTTTCGGGCATGCCCGTGCCATTGTCTTTCACGCGCAGCTCCACTTGGTCGCCCACGCGGCGGGTGCTCACGCTCACGGTGGGCGCGTAGCCGGTCTCGCCGCGCTGCTGGCGCTGCTTCACGGCGTAGAAGGCGTTGGTGAGCAGGTTGAGCAGCACCCGGCCCAGGTCCTGCGAAATGACTTCGACGGGCGGCAGGTTGGGGTCGAAGTCGGGCTTGAGCGTGGCGTTGAAGCTCTTGTCTTTGGCGCGCAGGCCGTGGTAGGCCAGGCGCAGGTACTCGTCGGCCAGCTGGTTGAGGTCGGTGGGCACCCGCTCGCCGGAGCTGGCCCGCGAGTGCTCCAGCATGCCCCGCACAATGCTGGCCGCGCGCCCGCCGTGCTGGTGGATTTTCTGCAGGTTTTGCTTGAGGTCGGCCAGCAGGTCGGCTTCCAGCTCCAGGTCGCGGTCGGGCTTTTCGCGCTCCTCTTCCAGCTCGGTCACCAGCTCGGCCGAGACTTCAGCGAAGTTGTTGACGAAGTTCAAGGGGTTCTGAATCTCGTGGGCAATGCCGGCCGTGAGCTCGCCCAGGCTGGCCATCTTTTCGCTCTGAATGAGCTGGGCCTGCGTGGTTTTGAGCTCGGTGAGGGCCGTGCGCAGCTCCTCGGCCTGGTGGGTAAGGGCAGCGGTGCGCTCGTTCACCAGGCGTTCCAGCTCGGCGTTCTGCGCCTCGATGAGGCGCTTGGCCTTGTCTTCCTCTTCGCGCAGCAGCCGCTCTTTTTCCAGCTGCTTTTTCTGGCTGCGCGCGATGAAAATAAAGGTAATGAGCCAGATAATGGCAAACCCTTGCGTCGTATCGAGGGCGGCGTCGTACTGCTTGGGCACCTTGCCCGTGGGCGATTCCACCACAAATTCGACCAGCTTGTAGAGCAAAAACGGGCTCACGGCCAGCAGCAGCGAGCGGGCCGGCCGGTAGTCGCGCACGGCCACCACCACGGCCACCACCACGCTCAGCACCAGCAGCAAATAAGCGTCGTCGAGGTTGGTACTGCGCACGTCGAGCGCGCGGGCACCGAGGTACAGCAGCACGCCGGGCACCCAAATCCAGTTCAGGGCTTTGTTACCGCGCGGCAAGCGCCGAGGCAAGTCCAGGAACTTGCGCAGTGCCCCCACCACGCCATACGCCAGCGGGGCTATGATTAGAATGTCGCCAAAGCTTGAATAGTTTGCCATGAAAGTCGATGCAGCGCGCAGTCGGGACCCGGCCCCGACGAAGTGCGCGGCAATGTTAATCAGCAGCCGCCGAACCATTGCCGGCGCCGCGCCCGCGAGCCCCTACGCCGGCAGGCGCACCACAAACTCGGTGCCCTCGCCGGGCCGGCTTTCCACGGTGAGGGTGCCGCCGTGGCCTTTGGTCACGATGTCGTGGCTCAGGCTCAGGCCCAGGCCCGTGCCCTCGCCCTCGGGCTTGGTGGTGAAGAAGGGCTGAAAGATTTTCGCCTGCACGCTTTCGGGCATGCCCGTGCCGTTGTCTTTCACCCGGATTTCGACCGCCCGGCCGCCGGGGCGGTGGGTGCTCACGGTCACGGTGGGCTCGTAGGCCGCGCCGACGCCCGCCACCAGGGCTTCGCGCTGGCGCTGGCGCACGGCGTGCAGGGCGTTGGTGCACAGGTTGAGCAGCACCCGGCCCAGGTCCTGCGCCACCACGGGCACCGGGGTTAGCCGGGAGTCAAAGTCTTTGCCCAGCGTGGCCCGGAAGGTTTTGTCCTGGGCGCACAGCCCTTCGTAGGCCAGCGTCAGCGACTCGTCGGCCAGGGCGTTGAGGTCGCTGAGCTCGCGCGGGCCCGTGCCGGAGCGCGAGTGCGCCAGCATGTCTTTGATGATGGACGACGCCCGCTGGCCGTGCTGGCTGATTTGCTGCAGGTTCTGCTTCAGGCCGGTCAGGATTTCCTGCTCCAGGCCCGCCGACCGGACCGGGCCGCGGCCGTTCATGTCCTCGACGAGGTCGGTGCTGACTTCGGCGAAGTTTTTCATAAAATTGAGCGGATTCTGCAGCTCGTGGGCGATGCCGGCCGTAAGCTCGCCCAGAAACGCCATCTTCTCGGCCTGCACCAGCTGCGACTGCGTTTGGCGGAGCTGGTGCAGCGTGCGGCGGTTCACGCGCAGCTGCCGGTAGATGAAGGCGCTCAGCCCCGATACCACCAGCACCGCCACCAGCGCCCCCAGCAGCAGCCAGTTGCCGAGGCGCAGCCGCTCGGCCTGCACGGCCTGGGCCTGCCGCAGCTCGTTGATTTGCGCGTTTTTGGCCTGTTCCATGCGCTCGTTTTCGTACTGGGCCACGTGAAAGGCGGCCTGCGCCGCGCTCAGGGTATCGGCGAGGGCGATGTAGGCGCGCGAGTAGCGCTGGGCTTCCACCAGCTGGCCGCGGGCGTCATAAAAGGCGGCCAGCTCTTGCAGGTAGCGCGGGCGCAGCTTGTCGAGCCGGGCAGCGGTGGCTTTTTGGTAGGCGCGCAGCCAGTAGTGCTCGGCCTGGCGGTGGTTGCCTTGGGTGGCGTAGTAGCGGGCCCATGTGGCGTCCAGCTCAAACTCGCCCGGCCCGCTGGAGGTGGGCAGGTCCAGGGAGTCGTCGAGCTGCTGGGCGCGGCGCAGCAGCGGCTGGGCCTGGGCTGGCAGGCGCATTTGAAGCAGCACGGCCGCTTTTTGCACCAGCGCAAAGGCCCGGTCCAATTGCCGCTCGTAGGGTTCGTCGACGCGGGCAGCCAGGGCCGAATCGGCCGAATGCAGCGCGTCGGGGTATTTGCGCAACTGCACAAACAGCTTCGAAAGCGCCAGAAACGTGAACACGCGGTTGGTGCCCTGCACCCGTCGGAACTCGGGCAGCGCCTGGGCCTGGCTCAGGTACTGCACGGCCTTGGCGTGGTTGCCCCAGTCGGCGTAGATGCCGCCCGTCACGATGATTTCGTTGATGTAGAGCTTGCGGCTGAAGCGCAGGGCCACGTCGGCCGCGCGTAGGGTGTTATTGATGGAACGGTTGTAATCGCCCAGGCGCCGATAGTACGCGCCTTGCGACACGTAGCAGGCGGCCACGTTCTCGGTAATGCCGCGCACCCGGTAATAGGCCAGCTTTTCGTCGTAGTACTGCTTGCGCTCCTTCATCTGGTTCAGCTGGTTGTAGAGGCCCACCAGGTTCATCAGCAGCCACGGAATGGGGCGGCCCGCGCGGTCAAACTCGGCCACGGCGGCTTTCATGGCGTCCAGGGCGGCCGCGTTGGGAGTGCGCTGCCACAGGGCCAGCCCCGCGCGCAGGCGGCGGTAGGGCTCGTCGTCGAGGGTTTGGAGGCGCTGGTTCAGGGTCAGCAACTGGTCGAGCAGGGGCAGCGCGGCAGTGTTGGTGGGGCGCAGGTCCAGCAGGTGCACCAGCGTGCGCAGCCGGGCCGAATCGGACGGCTGCTGCGGCAGCAAGCGGGCCAGCGAGTCGGCGTCGGCGTCCCAGTAGCGCCGCTGGGCGTGCGCCGCCCCGCTCAGCGCCCACACCGCCAACACCGTAAAAATCCATTTCATGGGTAGAAACCAGCGTGAAGGCGGCAGGCAAACGCCGCAACGATGCCGGCCGTGGCGGGGCCCGCCGCCGGCTCCTGGCCCGCCGCGCCCCGCCCGCTGCCGGGCGCCGTCGCAATACACAAAAACCGTGCAAGCAACGCCCTAAGCCGAACGCCGGCCCGGGCAGCTGCCTGCACAACCCCCAAAGCTACTGCCTGCATTGTCATGTCGTAAAGATGAAAGAATTCTAGGCATCGGCCCAAGCCCGACCCAGGAATTGTCGACCCGTCTTATCCGTTGGCTACCAATTGCTTTCCCGATTCGTATTTTACGTAGTTGCTTTGCGCCGCTCCGGGCCATTCCGGGCCACGCCTCCCGCCGCATGAACCACCACGCCGCCGAAAATTTTATTGTAAACGAGCTGCGGCGCGGCCTCTCCCCCACGCTCTATTACCACGGCCTGCACCACACCCTCGACGTGGCCGAGGTGGCCCTGGAGCTGGCCACCGCCGAGGGCCTGACCGACCCCGAGGCCCTGGCCCTGCTGCGCACCGCCGCCCTCTACCACGACGCCGGCTTCCTGCAGGCCTATCAGGGCCACGAGGCGCAGGGCTGCGCGCTGGCCCGGGCCACCCTGCCCGGCTTTGGCTACACGTCCGACCACATTGAGCAGATTTGCGCCCTGATAATGGCCACCCAATACCCGCAGGAGCCCCAAAGCCATTTGGCCGAAATTCTCTGCGACGCCGACCTCGACTACCTGGGCCGCGACGATTTCGAGCCGATTTCGACCAGCCTGTTTCACGAGCTGACCGCCCGGCAGCTCATCGCCGGCGAGCACGCCTGGTTTCAGCTGCAAGCCAATTTTCTCACCGGCCACCGCTTCTGGACGCGCACCACCATTGCCCGCCGCGCCGCGCCCAAGCAGGCCCGGCTCGACCACATTCTGGCCCTTCTGGCCAACTGGCCCGCATCCGGCCCCGCGGCCTGAGGCGGGCGCTTCAACCATCCATGCAGCTCCTTGTCATTTCGCCCCCGCATCCCGTTCCCCACGAAACCGCGCTGGTGAGCCAACTGCTGGCCGCTGGCCTGGCCCGCTTCCACGTGCGCAAACCTGGCTGGGAGCAGGGCGAAATGGCAGCTTACGTGGCCGATATTCCGACCCGCTACCGTTCCCGGCTGGTGCTGCACTCGCACCACGCGCTGGTGGCCGAGCTGGGCCTGGGCGGTGCCCACCTCACCGCCGCCGGCCGCGCCGCGAAGGCCCGGCCAACTCTGGCGCCGGGTCAGACGCTGTCCACGTCTTTCCACACGCTGGCCGAAATCCGGCAGCACCGGCGCCGCTACGACTACGTGTTTCTGAGCCCAATTTTCGACAGCCTCAGCAAAGAGCAGTACGCCGCGGCTTTCGACCTAGCCGCCGTGGCGGCCACGCTGCGCAAGCTGCGGCAACGGGCCGGCTACGCGCCGCAGGTGCTGGCGCTGGGCGGCATCGAGGCGCACCGCCTGACCACCGTGCAGCAGGTCGGGTTTGGGGGCGCCGCCGTGCTGGGCGCCGTGTGGCAAAGCCCCGACCCGGTAGCGGCTTTTCGGGCGTTGCAATCAATAATCGGCTAGCCCGTTGCGCAGCGAGTACACTTCCCCAAAACCCTGGGCCAGCAGCAGCTGCGCGGCTTTCTGGCTGCGCACCCCGCTGGCGCAATGCACCACCACGGGCACGTCGGCGGCTATTTCGGCCAGCTGCTCACTCAGCTGCCCCAGCGGAATGAGCCGGCCGCCAATGCTGCGCCGGGCGGCCTCGTGGGGCTCGCGCACATCCAGCAGTTGCAGCGGCCGGCCACTCTGTTGCCAGGCCTTCAGGTCATCGGCCGAGAGTTCGGGCGCGCGCCGCGGGGCGGCTTCCAGGGGCGCTTCGCCGCAGAAGGCGGCGTAGTCAGGCGCTAGCGCCGTGAGCTGCTGGTTGGCCGCCACGGCGCGAAACTTGACGCTTTGGAAACGCATGCCCAGGGCATCCACCAGCAGCAGGCGGCCGCTCAGCACCTCGCCCAGCTCCAGTATGATTTTCAGCGTTTCGGTGGCTTGCAGCGTGCCCACCAAGCCCGGCAGCACGCCTAATACCCCGATTTCGGCGCAGCTGGGGGCGTCGCCCGGCGCGGGCGGCTCGGGGTAGAGGCAGCGGTAGGTGGGGCCATTCTGGTAGTTGAAAACCGACACCTGCCCCTCAAACTTGAAGATGGCCCCGAACACCAGCGGCTTGCCCAACATGACGCAGGCATCGTTCACGAGGTAGCGCGTGGCGAAATTGTCGGAACAGTCCACCACCAGGTCGTAGGGCGCAAAGAGGTCCAGCACGTTGTCGCTCGACAGCAGCATTTGATGCGTTTGCAGCGTGATGAACGGGTTTTGGGCCGCCAGCTTCTCGGCGGCGACAACGGCCTTGGGCCGGCCCACGTCGGCAGTGGCGTAGAGCACCTGGCGCTGCAAGTTGCTGTCGTCCACGGTGTCAAAATCGAGCAGGCCCAGCGTGCCCACGCCGGCCGCGGCCAGGTACTGCAGCACCGGGCAGCCCAGGCCGCCGCAGCCCACCACCAGCACCCGCGCGGCTTTCATACGCTGCTGACCGGCTGGGCCGATTTCGGGCAGCAGCAAGTGGCGGCTGTAGCGGTTGTTTTCGGCGGGGGAAAGCGGGGAATAGGTGGGACTCATGGAATAGCTGAACGTCATGCAGAGCGCCGCGAAGCATCTCGCGTGCTAGCACTAACTCACAATTTCATGATTTTGATTTACGACTGCACGCGAGATGCTTCGCGGCGCTCTGCATGACGTTCTTCTAGCGGGCCAGGCCTACCAGCGTGGCGTCCCAGTCTTTCCAAACCGGTTCATACCCCTGCCGGCGCAGCATGGCCGCAATTTCGGCCGGGCTGCGCTCATCCGAAATCTCGAACTGCTCCAGCGACTCCGGTGCCACCACGTAGCCACCCGGGTTGGTCTTGGAGCCCGCGCTGATGCTGGTGATGCCCAGCTTCACCACGTTGTCGCGGAAAACCGGGCTTTCACGGGTCGAAATTGACAGCTCCACTTCCTCGTTCAGCAGGCGATAGGCGCAGATGAGCTGCACCAACTCCCGGTCGCTCATCTCCACTTTGGGCTGCAATAGCCCCTCCGCCGGCCTCAGGCGCGGAAACGACAGGCTGTATTTGGTTTGCCAGTACGTGCGCTCCAGGTAGTCGAGGTGCAGGGCAGTGTAAAAGCAGTCCGTCCGCCAGTCCTCCAGCCCGATGAGCACGCCCAGGCCCATTTTGTGGATGCCGGCCCGGCCCAGCCGGTCGGGTGTATCGAGGCGGTAGTTGAAGTTCGACTTCTTGCCCTTGGGGTGGTGCTTTTTGTAATCGTCGCGGTGGTAAGTTTCCTGGTACACCAGCACGGTGTTCAGGCCCTCGGGGATGAGACGCTCGTAGTCTTCCTGGTCGAGTGGCTGCACTTCCATGGAAAGGTGCGCGAAGTGCGGCCGCAGCGTGCGCAAGGCTTTTTCGAGGTAGTCGACGCCCACGGTCTGGTTGGCTTCGCCGGTCACCAGCAGCACGTGCTCATAGCCCCAGTCCTTTAGCACGGCCGCTTCCTGCAGCATTTCCACGCTGCTCAGGGTGCGCCGGCGGATTTTATTATCGAGGCTGAAGCCGCAATACGTGCAAATATTCTGGCACTCGTTGCTCAGGTACAGGGGCACGT
Organism: Hymenobacter armeniacus; assembly: GCF_014699055.1. Taxonomy (GTDB): domain Bacteria; phylum Bacteroidota; class Bacteroidia; order Cytophagales; family Hymenobacteraceae; genus Hymenobacter; species Hymenobacter armeniacus. The sequence continues at coordinate 263,736 of NZ_JACXAC010000004.1, read as the reverse complement.
ACAGCTGCACCGTATTGCCGAAGCGCTTGCGCGTGAGCTGGTGGCTGAGCTGCGCCATCTGCTCCAGGTAGGGCACCGCAGCCGGCGAAATCAACGCCTTAAAATCTTCCAGCGTACGCTGCGGCGCGCTCAGGGCGCGCTCCACATCGGCCGAAGTCTTGGCGTAGATGCTGGCCTTTACGTCGTCCCAAAGGTGGGCCTCGAAAATGGGTCGAAAGCTCATTTTTGGTAGTGATTAACGGTTAGTGATAAGTGGTTAATGAAGAAGGTGACAGCAATAATGGCCATTGGTTACTAACCACTTATCACTAACCGCTAACCACTAATCCAGAAACGCCGTGAGCGGCGAGCTGGCCACCGCTTCGGCGTGCGCTACGGGGGCGGCCAGCCGCGCCTCGTAGGCCATGCGTCCGGCTTCCACGGCCAGTTTGAAAGCCGTGGCCATGGCCACCGGGTTGCCGGCCACGGCAATGGCCGTGTTCACCAGCACCGCGTCGGCGCCCATTTCCAGGGCCGCCGCCGCGTGCGAGGGCGCCCCAATGCCGGCATCCACCACCACCGGCACCTTGCTCTGGCCGATGATGATTTCGAGGAATTCGCGCGTCAGCAGGCCTTTGTTCGAGCCGATGGGCGAGCCCAACGGCATCACGGCCGCCACGCCCACTTCTTCCAGGCGCTTGCACAGCACGGGGTCGGCGTGGATGTAGGGCAACACCACGAAGCCCAGCTTCACCAGCTCCTCGGCCGCTTTTACCGTCTCAATGGGGTCGGGCAGCAGGTATTTGGGGTCGGGGTGAATTTCGAGTTTGAGCCAGTTGGTTTCCAGCGCCTCGCGGGCCAGCTGAGCGGCAAAAACCGCCTCCCGGGCCGTGCGCACGCCGGACGTATTGGGCAGCAGGTGGAACTGCGGGTGCGACAGGTGGCGCAGGATGTCGTCATCGGCGTCGGCCACGTCCACCCTTTTTAGCGCCACCGTCACCAGTTCCGAACCCGACGCCAACAGCGCTTCTTCCATCAGCACCGACGAGCTAAATTTGCCCGTGCCAGTGAACAGCCGAGAACCAAACGTGCGGTCGGCAATGACTAAATTTTTATTTAACATAATAATTAAATGGGGTTTACGGCCGACAACTCCCTGACAAACAGACGCGCCGATTCCTCGGGGTCGGCCGCGCTGCCGATGGCCCCGGACACGGCCACGCCGTGCAGCCCCGTTTCGAGCAATGCCGCCACATCGTCCAGCGCAATGCCGCCGATGCCAATTACCGGCACCGCAAGGCCCGCGGCCCGGCACTGCCGCATGATTTCGGCGTAGCCGGCCAAACCCAAAATCGGGCTCAGCTTCTCTTTGGTGCTGGTGAAGCGAAACGGTCCCAGCCCCACGTAATCGACGCCGGCGGCCGCCAGGAGCTGCACGTCGGCAAAGGTGTTGGCCGTGCCGCCGATGATGAAGCGTGGGCCCAGCATTTCGCGGGCCTCGGCGGGCGGCATGTCGGTGGCGCCCACGTGCACGCCGTCGGCCCCGATTTCCTGCGCCAAGCGCGGGTTGTCGTTGATGAGCAGCGTGGCACCGTGCCGGCGGCACACGGCCTGCGTGTCCAGCGCCAGCTGCTTCCAGATGGCGGGGGGCTGGTTTTTCACCCGAAGCTGCACCCACCGCACCCCGCCCCGGCAGGCCAGCTCGGCCGCTTCGGGGTTGGTGGTGATGTAGTGCAGAGCGTTAATTTTCATGGTTGGTTAGCTTTTCGAGTGATACCCCAGCAGTGTGTCGTTGCTGGCCAAAAAGGCGGTGGTGTAGTCCTTGGCCGCGCGGCAGGCTTCTACCAGGCTTTTGCCCTTGGCCAGGTTGGCCAGCACCGCAGCCGAGAGCACGCAGCCGCTGCCGTGCTTTTCACCGTGCGGCAGCCGCGGCGCCGTGAACGAGTGCCACTTGCCGCTGTCAAACAGCACGTCGGTGGCCTGGGCGCCTTCGTCGTGCCCGCCCTTCAGCAGCACGGGGCAGAAGGAGCTTACCGCCTGGGCTGCGATGTCGGCGGCGGCTTCGCCGGGCCACATGCGCAGCATTTCGGGCTTGTTGGGCGTCACGAGGGCCATTTCGGCGCACAGGGCTTGCAACAGGTTGCGGTCGGTTTTGCGGTGAAACTCGTAGCCGGCCGAAGCCTTCAGCACCGGGTCCCACACAATTTTCAGCTGGGGGTTTTGCACTTTCAGCCAGCCCACCAGTTCCAGCAGCTGCGGCAGACTTTCCACCAGACCGATTTTGATAAAATCGACCTTGAACCGCGCGAACAGAATGCGAATCTGCTCCCTGATTTCGGCGGCCGGCACCCAATTCACCCGCTCAAACGACACGTCGTTTTGCAGCGTGAGGGCTGAGCACACGCCCAGCCCGTACACGCCGTTCATCTCTAATGTTTTCACGTCGGCCAGCAGGCCGGCGCCGGCGCTGGGGTCGAAACCGGCAATGCTGAGGGCGTGGGGACGGAGGGGTTGGGGCATGGGGTTGAACGGTGTAGAGACGCAACATTTTGCGTTTCGTCGTTGAACAATGACGCTGGAACGGGACCTGCCGGCACGGCACCGGTCGTTCAACGACGAGACGCAAAATATTGCGTCTCTACAGATAAATCTCGCTGCCTTTTTCCACAAATTCACGCGACTTATCCACAAGGCCCTGGGCCAGCACCTCGCTGGCGGTCAGGTCCTGCTTGGCGGCGTAGTCGCGCACTTCCTGCGTGATTTTCATCGAGCAGAAGTGCGGGCCGCACATCGAGCAGAAGTGGGCCACTTTGGCGCCTTCGGCCGGCAGGGTTTCGTCGTGGTACTCGCGGGCCGTGTCGGGGTCGAGGCTCAGGTTGAACTGGTCTTCCCAGCGGAACTCAAAGCGGGCCTTGCTCAGGGCGTTGTCGCGGTACTGCGCGCCTGGGTGGCCCTTGGCCAAATCGGCGGCGTGGGCCGCGATTTTGTAGGCGATGACGCCGTCTTTCACGTCCTGCTTGTTGGGCAGGCCGAGGTGCTCCTTGGGCGTCACGTAGCACAGCATAGCCGTGCCAAACCAGCCAATCATGGCCGCGCCGATGGCCGAGGTGATGTGGTCGTAGCCGGGCGCAATGTCCGTGGTGAGCGGGCCCAGCGTGTAGAACGGCGCCTCGTGGCACTCCTTCAGCTGCTTGTCCATGTTTTCCTTGATGAGGTGCATGGGCACGTGGCCGGGCCCCTCAATCATCACCTGCACGTCGTGCTTCCAAGCAATTTTGGTGAGTTCGCCCAGGGTTTCCAGCTCGGCAAACTGGGCTTCGTCGTTGGCATCGGCAATGGAGCCGGGGCGCAGGCCGTCGCCCAGCGAGAAGGCCACGTCGTAGGCCTTCATGATTTCGCAGATTTCCTCAAAATGCGTGTACAGGAAGCTTTCCTTGTGGTGCGCCAGGCACCACTTGGCCATGATAGAGCCGCCGCGCGACACGATGCCGGTCACGCGCTTGGCGGTCATGGGCACGTAACGCAGTAGCACGCCGGCGTGGATGGTGAAGTAGTCGACGCCCTGCTCGGCCTGCTCAATCAGCGTGTCGCGGAATAGCTCCCAGGTCAGGTCTTCGGCCTTGCCGTTCACCTTTTCCAGGGCCTGGTAAATGGGCACGGTGCCCACCGGCACGGGGCAGTTGCGGATAATCCACTCGCGGGTTTCGTGGATGTTTTTGCCGGTGCTCAGGTCCATCAGCGTGTCGCCGCCCCAGCGGCAGCTCCACACGGCCTTATCTACCTCTTCCTCAATGGATGAAGTCACGGCCGAGTTGCCGATGTTGGTGTTGATTTTCACCAGGAAGTTGCGCCCGATAATCATGGGCTCGCTCTCCGGGTGGTTGATGTTACTGGGAATCACGGCGCGGCCTGCAGCCACTTCCTGGCGCACAAATTCGGCCGTGATGTGGCCCTCCGGCGTGTTGGCGCCGAAGCTGTGGCCGCGGTGCTGGGTTCGCAGCGGGTCATCGGCGGGCAGCTCGTCGAAGCGCTGGTTTTCGCGAATGGCGATGTACTCCATTTCGGGCGTGATAATGCCCTTTTTGGCGTAGTGCATCTGGCTCACGTTGTAGCCCGGCTTGGCGCGCAGCGGGGCCGCGATGTGCTCGAAGCGCAGGTGGTCGAGGCCGGCGTCGGCGGCGCGCTGCTGGCCGTATTCGGAGGTGGTGCCGCTGAGCTGCTCCACGTCGCCGCGGTCGAGAATCCACTGCTGGCGCAGGCGGGGCAGGCCTTTTTTCAGGTCGATTTCAACGTTAGGGTCGGTGTAGGGGCCGCTGGTGTCGTACACCGTCACGGGCGGGTTCTGCTCGGAGGGAAAACCGAAATCGAACTTACGCTCGGTATCGGCCAGGGCGATTTCGCGCATGGCCACCCGGATTTCGGGGTGTAGCTTGCCTTGCACGTAAATTTTACGGGAGCCGGTGAGCGGCTGGCGCTCCACCAGCGTCTGCTGCGGGGCCTGGTCTTTCTTTTTCATGACGGGGTTAGTTGTCAGTTGTTTGTTGTCAGTTGTTAGAAATCAGCTGTCAAAAAACCTGCTGTCGTTGCGTCAACAAAAGACCTAACAACTGACAACGAGTAACTGACAACTAAGCGTAAAGCCTCACCCGCCCTGCGTGGCGCGAATAATCGTGACCCGGTCGTGCTCGCGCAGCTCGTGTGCGGCCCAGGCGGCGCGGGGCACCACCTCGTCGTTCACGGCCACGGCGAGGCCGCGCTGCCCGGCCAGGGCTAGGTCGGCGAGCAGCTGCGTGAGCGTCTGAGTATCGGAAGTTTCTTGGGGCGAATTGTTTACGTAGCAAATCATGGCAACCGGGGCGGGTGGCGGTGAAATCAATCCATAAACAATAGGGGCGCCGGCGACGGACTACCCCAAAGACAGCCGCGATGCGGACCATTACTTTTCCCTTCGCTGGTATTATCCAGAATCAGGTTCCAAGGGTATTTCTCAGCCGCGCCGAAGCGAAGCACCCCTAAAGTTTACGGGCCAAATCTACGGGATGAAATCCTATAATCGACATGAATTTTATGTGGCCGCCTTTTCGGCGTCCATCCCTGCGCAGGTGCGTACTTGCTGCCATGAAATTCCACGAATCATTCGCTCCGCGGGCCCGCCTGCTGGCGCTGTGCCTGGGCTTGGCCGGAGCTGCGCACGCCCAGAAAGCCACGCACCAGTTGCCCATCACGCCCGCCACTGCCGCCTGGGGCTACTACGATGCCGCCGCGCCGCCCGTGCTGCGCATCAAATCCGGCGAAACCGTGGAAGTGCACACGCTCATCACCTCCACCCCCACCCGCTTGGAAGGCGCCGGCCTGCCTCCCGCGCAAGTGGAGCCCAACCTGCGCGAAATCGTGGAGAAAGTCACCAACAAAGGTCCGGGCGGCCACATCCTCACCGGCCCCATTTTCATCGAAGGGGCCGAGCCCGGCGACGTGCTGGAGGTGCGCATTCAGTCCGTCAAGCTGGCCATTCCTTACGCCTACAATGCCTTCGGGGCCAAGAGCGGCTTTATTCCGGAGGATTTTGGCTACGCCAAAATGCGCATTATTCCGCTCGATAAGAAGAAGATGGTGGCGCACTTCCTGCCGGGCATCGACGTGCCGCTGCGGCCGTTTTTCGGGAGCATGGGCGTGGCGCCGCCGGCCGCGGCGGGCCGCGTGAACAGCGCGCCGCCCGGCATCCACGGCGGCAACCTCGACAATAAGGAGCTGGTGGCCGGCACCACGCTGTATTTGCCGGTGCACGCGGCGGGCGCGCTGTTTTTTGTGGGCGACGGCCACGCCGGGCAGGGCAACGGCGAGGTGGACATTACGGCGTTGGAAACCTCGCTTTCGGGCCAGCTGCAGTTCATTGTGCGTAAGGACCTGCACCTGACTTTGCCCCGCGCCGAAACGCCCACGCACTACATCAGCATGGGCCTGAACGAGGACCTAACCTTGGCCGCCAAGGATGCCGTGCGCGAAATGATAGCCTTCCTGGTGGCCGAAAAGCACCTGACGCGCGATGACGCCTACATGCTGTGCAGCGTGGCCGGCGACCTAAACACGACGCAGGTGGTGGACGGCACCCGCGGGGCCCACATGCTGCTGCCAAAGAGCATTTTCGGGAAGATAAAAGCGGAGAAGCAGAAAACAGAGAAAAGGTAAGAGGCGACCCTCAGCACGTCATGCCGAGCGCAGCGCAGCACCTCGCCTGTCACCACTAAGTAGTGACCGCGGGCGAGGTGCTGCGCCGCGCTCGGCATGACGTTCTTTTTATTGGCCCGACTATTGGCTAGAAGTAAAAATCCTATATCTTCGCTACATACGCTTCTGTTTTAGCTTATCATCTAGCTATGATACAAAAACCTCTACTTTTTATCGTGTTGCTCACGGCGCCTTTTGCCGCCCGCGCGCAGGTCGATACGGTGCGGGCCAGCACCCTGCCGGGCCCCCAGCTGGCGGAGAAAGCGTATAACAGCGGCCTGGCCAGCTTCCAGGCCCAGAGCTACCCGGCGGCGCTGCGTAGCTTCGACCAAGCCATCGCGGCCAAACCTGATTTTGCGGCCGCGTACACCAACCGCGCCGCCACCCGCTTCGAGCTTAAAGAATACTCCCAGGCCCAGGCCGACTACGACCAGGCCCTGAAGCTGGAGCCCGGCAACTACGCCGGCTACTTTGGCCGCGCCCGCGCCCAGGAAGCCCAGAACCACCTGACGGAGGCCGAACAGGACTACAGCGAAGCCGTGAAGGCCAAACCCGACTATGCCCCGGCCTGGTACAACCGCGGCGTGCTGCGCTTCGAGAAAGGCGACTACCAAGCCGCCCGCGACGACTTTGATGGCGCCCTCAAAGCCGACCCTAAGCTGGCCTACGCCTACCACGACCGCGCCAGCACCCAGCAGAAGCTGGGCAACTTTGCCGCCGCCACCCAGGACTACACCCAGGCCCTGGCCCTGCAGCCCGACCTGCTGCCGGCCCTGCTCAACCGCGCCACCACCGAGCGCCGCACCGGCCAGCTGCCCCAGGCCCTGAAAGACTACGACGCCTACCTGGCCAAAAAATCTGACAACGCCCTGGCCTTCAACAACCGCGGCAACGCCCGCTTCGAGAACAAGGACTACGCCGGCGCCATTGCCGACTTCACGCAGGCCATCAAGCTCGACGCCAAATACGCCTACGCCTGGAACAACCGCGCCGCCGCCCAGCTCAAGCTGGAGAAATACGCCGAAGCCGCCGCCGACGCCAGCGAAGCCCTCAAGCTAAAAGCCGACTACGCCGAAGCCTACCTCAACCGCGGCCACGCCCGCGAAATGCTCCGCCAAGCCGACGAAGCCTGTCAGGACTGGCGCAAAGCCGCCGAGCTGGGCCTGAAAGTGGGCAACGACTACGCGGCCGCCGCTGGCTGCGCGGGCGAGGCTACGGAGTAATTGGCATAATCCATACGGCGCGGCCGTAGCCCCTCCCTCCCCGGCCCCGATTCGCTTGAAGCGCAAAGCCCAAAGCAGAGGGGGAGCCTAACGATTCCGAGAGGAGCCTAACCGGTGCCCCCTCTCCTTTGGGAGTAGGGGCCAGGGGGTGAGGCGCCCGACAGAACATTCCCTAAACTATCTATCCACGATGTTATTACGCCTGTTTTTCCTGCTCCTCGCCAGCGCCGCCCTACCCGCGGCTGCGCAAAGCATTGCCTTCACCAAAGACAATTTTGGCGATAACAAAGAAGGCCTGCGCGAAGCCAACCGCGAGCTGAAGGACGGCGACACCGAGTACAACGCCGACCCGGCGCGCTACGCCCAGGCCCTACCGCACTTCCTGGCCGCGCAGCAGTTCAACCCCAACAACGCAGGCCTGAACGTGAAAATCGGCGACTGCTACCTGCACTCGTCCACCAAAACCGCCGCCCTGCCCTACCTGCAGAAAGCCGCCAAGCTCGACGCCACCGCCGACGCCCGCACCCACTTCCTGCTGGCCCGCGCCCTGCACCTGAGCGGCAAGTGGCGCGAAGCCCTGGCCGAGTACCAGCAGGCCCAGCCCGTGGGCGGCAACACCCGCAACGGCAGCGCTGAAACCCTTACGGCCAACGACTTGCAGCGCTACATGCAGCAGTGCCGCACGGGCCAGCAGCTGGCGGCCCGCCCGGTGCGCGTGTTCATCGACAACGCGGGGCCGGAGCTGAATTCGGCCGACTCGGACTACGGCCCGGTGGTATCGGCCGACGAGTCGACCATCCTCATCACCTCGCGCCGGACCGGCTCGACGGGCGGCAAGAAAGACCCCGAAGGCAACGGCTTTTTTGAAGACATCTACCAGGCCTCCTGGCAGGGCAAAAAGTGGAGCCGCGCCACCAACCTGGGCACGCCCGTGAACACCGACGACCACAACGCCACCGTGGGCTTAGCGCCCGACGGCCAGCGCATGCTGGTGTACGTGGGCACCAACGGCGGCGACCTGCTCGAAGCCAACCTCGCGGGCAGCGCCTGGACCAAGCCCAAGCAGCTGGGCTCGCGCATCAACACCAAGTACCACGAATCGTCGGCCAGCTACTCGCCCGATGGGCGCTGGCTGTACTTCGTGAGCGACCGGCAGGAAGGCAGCCTGGGCGGCTCCGACATTTATAAGGTGGACATGGAAGGCCGCACGCAGCCCGTTAATCTGGGCTCGGCCATCAACACGGCCTACGGCGAAGAGGGCGTTTTTATGGCGCCCGATGGCAAGACGCTGTACTTTTCGTCGGAAGGTCACAACTCCATGGGCGGCTACGACATCTTCAAATCGGTGTTTGAGAACGGGAAGTGGGGCGAGCCGGAGAACCTAGGCTGGCCCATCAACACGCCCGACGACGACGTATTTTTTGTGACCTCGGCCTCGGGGCGGCACGGCTACTATAGCAGCGACCGGCCCGGCGGCCTGGGCGCCAAAGACATCTACCGCATCACCTTTCTAGGCCCCGAGAAGCCGCCCGTGCTCAGCGAGGAAGACCAGTTGCTGGCCTCGCGCCTCAACCCCGTGAAGCAGACCGTGCTGGCGCCCGCCGTGGCCGTGGCCACCGCCCAGGTCACCATTCTGAAAGGCACCGTTACCGACGACGCCACCAAGCAGCCGCTCGACGCCGCCATCGACCTCATCGACAACGCCAGTGGCCAGACCATTGCCACCTTCCGCAGCAACGCCACTTCGGGCAAATACCTCGTAAGCTTGCCCTCGGGCACCAACTACGGCATCGTGGTGCGGCAGGACGGCTACCTCTTCCACTCCGAAAACTTCGACCTGCCCGCCGGCGCGGCCTACGCCGAAGTGGTGAAGGACATTCCGCTGAAGAAGCTGGAAGTGGGCACCACCATCGTGCTGCGCAACATTTTCTTCGACACCGGCAAGGCCAGCCTGCGCCCCGAAAGCACCGCCGAGCTGGAACGCCTGCAAAAGCTCCTGACCGAAACTCCGGCCCTAAAGCTGGAAATGGCCGGCCACACCGACGACGTGGGCGAGGCCGCCAAAAACCAGGACCTGAGCCAGCGCCGCGCCCAGGCCGTGGTGCTCTACCTCACGCAGCACGGCATTGCCGCCGCCCGCCTCACGGCCGCCGGCTATGGCGAAACCCAGCCCGTGGCCCCCAACACCACCAAAGCCGGCCGCCAGCTCAACCGCCGCACCGAGTTTAAGGTGACGGCCAAGTAGGCCCGGTGCGGCCGGGAAAATTCCGCTGTTGGCCGCGAAACGGCCATTGATAATCGGAATGCCAAACCGCAGCCCAGCCCGGCCTTCTACCTTGTGCGCCGAAACGACCCGGCCCCAGCCCGCCGGCCCATCCGGCTGCCTCTGCTTGAAACCTCTTTTTCACATTTTGTACGTGCGGCGGCTGGGCCTGCTGTTGCTCGCGCTGCTGGGCTTGTTGTTGCTGCTGGTGCGGCCGACGCAGGCGCAACAGGCCTATGTGCGCCAGTTTGGGCCGGCCGAAGGGCTGCGGGCCCCGTTCATCTACGCTTTGCTGCAGGACCGGCAGGGCTACCTCTGGCTCGGCACCGGCGACGGATTGGTGCGCTACGACGGCACGCGCTTCGTCACCTTCACCCAAAAAGACGGGCTGGCCGAAGACTTTGTGGTGTCGCTGCGCGAAAATCCGGCCACGGGCGCGCTGTGGGTGGGCCATTACCAGGGCGGCGTTTCGGTGAGAAAAACGCCCACCAGCGCCTTCGCCCCGGCCGACCGCGCCACCGTGCCCGCCGGCCTCAGGCTGCCCGCCGACGGCCCGCCGCCCGTCGACACGGCTGCCATTGGGCGCTACCTGCGCCGCTACCAGCTGCGCCTGCCCGCCGGCACCGAAGTCATTTCCCTGCTCGAAGACCGCGAAGGCAACGCCTGGCTGGGCACCGCCGGCCAGGGCCTGTGGCGGCATTCTGACCGGCATTTGCGGCTGCTGCCGCGGCCCGCCGGCCCGCTGGGCCAAACGCCGTCCCTGGCCACTCTTTCAGCTAACAGCAACCTCGAAGCTTGGGCCACTTTCGGCGGCAACCGTTTCTTTCAGCTCCCGCTCGCAGGCTCGGCGCCGCTGCTTTATGCCGGCAATGGGCGCGTGCCGCCCCTACCCGGCGAACCCGTCAAAGCCCTACTGCCGCACCCGACCCGGCTGGGAGGCGGCTTTTGGGTGGGCACGTCAACGGGCGTTTACATCGTCCCCAGACCTGGCTCGGGCGGCGTGGCAGTGCCTGGGTTATCAAACAATACCGACTACAACGTCACCGCCCTCGCCTACGCCCCCACCAGCGGCTTGTGGGTGGGCACCGCCGCCGATGGCATCTACTTAGTTCCGACCGATTCCTCCAAGACCGTTCGCCACTTCACCACGGCCGACGGCCTGCTGCACAACACCATCACCGCCCTGCTGGCCGACCGCACCGGCCGGGTGTGGGTGGGCACGCGCGGCACCGGCCTGGCCGTGTTTCAGCCGCGCACCCGCACTTTCGAGTACGCCCGCCTCACCGCCACGGGACTCGACATCAGCTGCTTCGCCGAAGACGCCGACGGCGGCCTCTGGGTGGGCACCGAGGGGCAGGGCGTGTTTTATCACCCGCCCACTGGCAAATGGGAGCAGTTTGCGGGCGGCGCCCTGCCGTCCGACTACGTGTATGGCCTGCTGCCGCTGCCGGCCCCACCGGCCCGGCCCGAGCTGCTGCTGGTGCACCGCCAGGGCCTCACCCTGCTCGACGTGCGCCGGCTGCGCTTCGCCGCCCTGGCCGCGCTCGACAACCCGCTGGTGCGCGAATGCCTGGGCACCGGCGCCGTGGCCGCGCCGGGCCCTGATGCCGCCGTGGCCTGGCTGCCCACCCGCGCCGGGCTGCTGCGCCTCGATGTGGCGGCGGCCCGGCGCTACGCCGCGGTTCGTCCGCCGGGCCTGGCCTTTGTCGCGGCCGAAGTAGACGGCGCCCCGCAACCCGTGGATGCGCTGGGGCAGCTATCGGCCACGCGGCACCGGCTCAGCTTTGCCTTCCAGGGCATCAGCCTGAATCCGAACGAGGACCTGGCCTACCAATACCGGCTGCGCGGCCTGTCCGACGAGTGGAGCCGGCCCAGCGCGGCGGGCGAAGCCCAGTTTCCGGGCCTCGACGCCGGCCGGTACGTGTTTGAGGCGCGGGTGCGGCGCGGCGCGGCGGGGGCGTGGAGCCCGGCGGTGGCGGCGGCGTTCGGCATTGCCACGCCGTTTTGGCGCACGTGGTGGTTTGCCACGTTTGCCGCGCTTGGCCTGGGCGGCCTGGTGTTCGGGGTGGTGCGGGCCCGGGAGGGACGCCTGCGCCGCACCCAGCTGGTGCTGGAGCGCACCGTGCGCGAGCGCACCGCCGAGCTGCGCCAGCAGAAAGCCCACATCGAGCACATCAACGCCGACCTGGTGGTGGCCCGCGACGCGGCCGAAGCCTCGCGGCGGGCAAAGGCGCAGTTTCTGGCCAACATGAGCCACGAAATCCGCACGCCCATGAACGCCGTCATCGGCCTCACCAACCTGCTGCAGGCCACCCGGCCCACGCAGGAGCAGGGCGAATACCTCACGGCCATCGAGTCGTCGTCGCAAAACCTGCTGGTTATTATCAACGACATCCTCGACAGCTCCAAGATGGAGGCGGGCAAGCTGTCGCTGGAGCAAGTGCCCTTCCGCCTGCCCGAAGCGGTGCGCCGGCTGGGGGCCATGTTCAAGTTTGCCACCGAGAGCAAGGGGCTGGCGCTTTACATTAACGTGGCCGATAACGTGCCCGCCGCCGTGCTCGGCGACCCGGTGCGCCTGAACCAGATTCTGGTCAACCTGGTCGGCAATGCCATTAAGTTTACGCGGCAGGGCGGCGTCACGGTGGCGGTGGAAGCGGTGCCCCAAACCGACCAGCCCACCACCCCACCGGCCCACCAGCTCATCCGCTTCGCGGTGCGCGACACGGGCATTGGCATTCCGGCCGACAAGCTGGGGGCCATTTTCGAAGATTTTTCGCAGGCCAATACGTCCACCACGCGCGAGTTTGGCGGCACGGGCCTGGGCCTGAGCATTGCCCGCAACCTGGTGCAGCTGCACGGCGGCCAGCTCGGCGTAACCAGCGAGGAAGGCCAGGGCTCGGAGTTTTTCTTTGAGCTGCCCTACGAAGTGGCCGACGCCAGCGCCGCCCAGCCCGACGCCCACGCCGGCCCGCTGGCGCCCTTCGAGCCCGCCCTGCGCGTGCTGGTGGCCGAAGACAACGCCCTGAACCAGATGGTGGCGCGCAAAACCCTGGAAGCCTGGAACGTGCAGGTCGTCATCGCCGAAAATGGCCGCCTGGCCGTGGAAACCGCCGCGGCCGCTGCCCTGCCCTTCGACGCCGTGCTGATGGACGTGCAAATGCCCGAAATGGACGGCTACGAAGCGTCGCGCCGCCTGCGCGCCCTCTTCCCCGACGCCCTGCAGCTGCCCATCATCGGCCTCACGGCCTCGGTGCTGCCCGAAGACCGGGTGCTGGCCCTGGAAGCTGGCATGAACGACACCCTGGCCAAGCCCTTCGAGCCGGCCGTGCTGTATGCGCGCCTGGCCCATTTCACCGGGCGTAGCGCCGGGCCGGCGAGCGAGCGGCCCGGCAGGCGCGAGGGCAACGACGCTAGTGCCGCCCCTGCTGCCTTCAAAATCAAACCCGACTGGCACTTGCTGGAAGAGTTGGCCGGTGGCAATGAGGGCTTTCTACGCCAGATTGTGGGCACCTTCTTGACCGAGGCGCCGGCGCTGGAAGCGCTGCTGGCCACCGCCTGCCCCCACGACCCCGCCGCCCTGGCCAGCACCGCGCACAAGCTAAAAGGCCAGGTGGCGTACTTTGGCGTGCCGGTGCTGCACGCCCAGCTCGACGAGTTGGAGCGGGCCGCCCGCCTCCCCGACTGCCCCTACTGCCCGCCGCTGGTCGAAGCCATTCGCCAGCAATTGGGCGAGCTATACCCGCAACTGGAAGCGCGAACCCTCAGTTAGTAAATCGGTTGACGGTCTTACATTCGTCAAATTAACGTTCCTCGTAACTGCTTTTATGTCTACATCCGTACTTCGCTGCCTGGTCGTCGACGACGACCCGCTTTCGGTGCAAGTGGTGCTCAACTGCATCGCCAACACCCCTTTCCTGACCGCAGCCGGCAGCTACACCAACCCCGTGGAAGCCGCCGAAGCGCTGCGCACCCAGCCGGTGGACTTGCTGTTTCTGGACGTGGAAATGCCGCTCATGTCGGGCATCGAGCTGCTGCGCACCCTGCAGCACCCGCCGCTGGTGGTGCTCATCACCAGCAGCAAAGACTACGCGGTGCAGGCCTTCGAGCAGGCCGTGGTGGACTACCTGGTGAAGCCCGTGAGCTACGCCCGCTTCCTGCAGGCCGCGCAAAAAGCCTTGGAAATGACCGAGCGCCAGACCGCCGACGACCCCGATGCCATCCAGGCGTCGGCGCCCAACGCCGCCTTCACCTTCGTGAAGGTGGACAACAAGCTGGTGCGCGTCACCTTCGACGACGTGCGCTACGTGGAGGCCCTGGGCGACTACGTGCACGTCATCACCGACCGCAGCAAGCTCATTGTGTACAGCACCATGAAGGCCGTGGAAGAGAAATTTCCGGCCACCCGCTTTGTGCGAGTGCATCGCTCGTTCATCGTCAACCTCGACCACATCCAGGCCCTCGAAGACAACTCGCTGGTGGTGGAATCCAAGCACATTCCGGTGGGCCAAACCTACCTGCGCGACGTGATGCAGCGCCTCAACAAATTCTAATTTTGCTTATCGTTCTATCTATGCGCTTTCTCCCAGCAGCTTCCCGCGGCCGCGCAGCCGCCCTGGCCTTCTTGCTGAGCCTGGCCGCACTGGCCGCCCGCGCCCAGCAGGCCGGCGACACCACCAGCGTAAACTGCGGGCCGCCGCTGCCGCGCATGCTCTGCGTCGACCTCGACGGCCGTCCTTCCGTCGACGAGGCCGCCGGCCCCTTCACTTACCAGTGGCAGATGGGCGACGGCACCACCCTCACCGGCCCCACCGTGACGCACTGCTACAAGGAGCGCAAAAACTACGTAGTGCAGCTCGACGTCATCGTGGACAAAACCGGCGAAATACGCCGCGGGCAGAAATACATTCCCATCAACCTCGTCCAGCAGGACGTCGTCGACTTCACCGCTTCCACCACCCGCGTGCGCGTGGGCCAGCCCGTCAGCTTTGCTTCGCCCGAAGCCCAGTTGCTCAGTTGCAACAACGTGCAGTACGTATGGGATTTTCGCGACGGCACCGTGCAGCAGGGCCGCACGGCCCAACACGTGTTCCGGCGGCCGGGCACCTACCAGGTTCGTTTCAGCATGCGCGGCTACGGCTCGGCGGCCTGCATCGCCAGCCATTGCGTCTCGCGCGAAATTGTGGTGGAGCCGTAGCGCCTAGTATCTACTGCCTAAAGGCCACAGTCTCTCTTAATGGCAAGCCCCCGCCGCGCAACTACTTGTGCGGCGGGGGCTTGCGCCGTTTTTCCAGGACCTAGGCGTCAGCTTCTGTGGCCATGGGGCGGCCTTCGCGCAGCAGCCCCAGCACCAGCTTCCACAGCTGTTCGTAGGGAATGATTTCGACCTCGGCAAAGGCCTCGCCGGGCGGCGGCGTATCCTGTAGCTGCAGCAGCATGTTTTTGCCGCGCTCGGCGGCGGCGGCGGCGTCGAAATTCTTTTCCACAATCACCTGCAGCAGGCGCAAAAACAGGCGGCTGCGCAGCGTGCTGGCCTCGTAGAGGTGGCGCTGCTGGTACTTGCGCAGGCGCTCGAGGCGCAGCAGCACCTCTTCCAGGCTGCGCTCGCGCAGGAAGTGCAGCAGCTGCAACACCAGAATGGCCACGTTGTGGCCGCGCTTGTCGCGGCTGTACTCGGGCAGTTGCAGCACCCACTGCGCCATTTGGCGCTGCCGGGCGGTGGCGCGCTGGGGCGGCAGCACAAAGTCGATATAGGCCTTGTATAGGTCCCAGCGTTCGAGAGCGGCCTCGCGCTGGATGAGGTAGGCGGGGTTTTTGGTGATGGTGGTCAGCAACTGCTGGGCGCGCTCGTACTGCTCGGCGTGCAGGGCCAGCAGCACGTGGTGCTCCTGAAAATAAAACCAGTTGCTCGACGACGGGTGGAAGTCACGGCTGTACTGCTCGGCCAAGCGCAGGCCCTGCACCGGCTGCCGGCTGCGCAGGTAAGCGTAGATGCTCACGAAATGGTTGAAGCGCAGGTCGAAGCGCCGGGCATTGAGCTTGCCCTCCCGAAAGCGCCGCGAGGCGTCGGCCGTCACTTTAATCATCTCCTTGAAATTGCCCTGTAGTTCCTCGTAGGCCAGGCGCAACCGGTAGAGGTGGTTGTAGGTGCTGAAGGTGCGGGCCTTGCGGTGCAGGGCTTCCAGCTGGGCAATGTAGGTGGGCAGGAGGGGCAGCACGGCCCGGCGGCTGCGCACGGTGTGGGCCAGCGCCATCTGCGTGTCGGAATAGATGCGCTCGGCCTCATCTTCCCAGGCCAGGGTCTGCTGCAGCTTCAAAAGCTGGCTGGTGGCTTTCTGGTAGCGCAGGGCCTGGCGCTGCTGCGAGTACACCGTGCACATGAGCCGGGCGCACTCCACGCTGTAGTTGGTGAAGCTACCGGCCTCGGCCAGGCGCTTGCAGCGGTAGAGGAGGCGCTCGGTGAGCACATACTCGCCTTCTGCAAACAGAATGTTTATCTTGTGCAATAAGTCGAGGCACTCCATCTGGTAGCGGCGCGACACCAAGTGGCGCGGGTCCGAATGGTCCAGGAAATAGAGCTGGTTGAGCAGCTTGTTTTTCACCCGCGACTGCAGGCGTTGCAGGGCGCGCACGTTAGCGGCGGTGGGTTTGCCATACAGCGCCTTCACTACTTGCAGCTGCGTGGCCCCCGGCGTAGCGGTCAGGGTGGCCACGAATTGATTTTCCTTGTTCGGCCGGGTGCTCGCCAGGTCCAAAACCGGCAAAGAAGTCAAGCTGCGCGATGTCACAATTCGCGCCAAATTTGAAATTTCATTCATTGCAAAAGCGCTCTATGAGTTCAAATTCGGCCTTTATGGGAAAAAGGCCTTTGTAAACCCGATGTCGCAAACAGAGCCCTTCTTTCCTTTTTTACTGGAATACTCCCCTCCACCTTTGTATCGTGATTTGTTACGGTCATTTTCATGGCTTGACGTCGCAAATAGCATATTTTTTCTAAAACTGTTGCTTTAAAAACTTTTAATACAATTCAGAAAAGCATATGTTAATTTCTACTTCTTTTAAAAATCATTTTAAATATTAGCTTTACACAAGTCTGATTTAGAACAACATTGTCCTTTTGTAGGGTGGTCGCCCCCCCCAACTTTGTGTCAATCAATCGCCTGACACACTCTTTATAAACCAAATAGACATGTTGAACCTCTTCGCCATCGCCCTGTTCCAGTTTGCCAGCTTTGCCACCAGCGCCCCCCAAAAAGCGCTTGCCCTGCAGGCACCTGTAAGCAGCACTTCGACTACTTTCGGCGGTACTGGCACCAGCCTTGACGGCGGCACCGGCGGTTGGGGCAACGACATCGATGGCGCCGACGGTGGCACCGGCGGCTGGGGCAACGACATCGATGGCGCCGACGGCGGCACCGGCGGTTGGGGCAACGACATCGACGGCGGCACCGGCGGCTGGGGCAACGACATCGTTGCGTTCGGTGGCACGGGTGGCTGGGGCAACGACATCATCAGCACCAGCCTTGACGGTGGCACCGGTGGCTGGGGCAACGACATCGACGGTGGCACCGGCGGCTGGGGCAACGATATCGATAGCGCCGACGGCGGCACCGGCGGTTGGGGCAACGATATCGATAGCGCCGACGG
Source organism: Hymenobacter armeniacus (assembly GCF_014699055.1). Taxonomy (GTDB): domain Bacteria; phylum Bacteroidota; class Bacteroidia; order Cytophagales; family Hymenobacteraceae; genus Hymenobacter; species Hymenobacter armeniacus. Next base: position 246,402 of record NZ_JACXAC010000004.1, on the reverse strand, counting down.
CGGCACCGGCGGCTGGGGCAACGACGTAGCCTAATTCCGCTGCAGGTCGCGTTTCGTGCCTATATTGCCTGTTCACCGCCACGGGGCGACTTTCAGGCTAGGTGTACCGCGTGAAGCATCCTCTCCCAGCTAATTTTCTGCTGCGCATTGCAATCGCCTTGTTGGCATGCAGTTGCGGCGGCCAACATGCCCAACGCGACACCGTGCGCATCCGCTGGGCTCGCGACCCGGAAACGCTCGACCCGCTTTTTGCGCCTAATCTGGCGGCCTTCGACGCCAACAACCTGCTTCACGTCAGCCTGCTGCAGGGCGATATTGCTACCCAGCAGCTGGCACCGGCGCTGGCCGAACAACTGCCCACCGTCCAGTTGGTGGGCGACTCGCTCACCCGGCTACAGTACCGCATCAGGCCCGCCGCCACCTGGGACAACGGCCGGGCCGTACTGGCCAGCGACGTGGATTTTACCCTTAAGCTGATGCTTTGCCCGGGCCTGCCCAACGAGGCCGCCCGCAATCAATACAGCTTCATTCGGGCCGTGCTGCCCCATCCTCAGGACCCCCGCCGTTTCACGCTGCTGTGCCGAGGCCAGAGCCTGGAATTTGCGCAGGCGTCGGGCGACTTTTTCATTCTGCCCGAGCACAGCCTCGACCCGCGCGGCCTGCTGCGCCGGTGGTCGCTGGCCGACCTGCAGCGCCAGCCCCTGCCCCTCCCCGCCGACTCCGGCGCCCGGGCGGTGGCCCAACAGTACCTCGCGGCGGTGGCCAGCCGCTCGTCGAACCGCCTATCCGGCTGTGGCCCCTACGAACTGTTGAAATGGGAAAAAGACCGGTTTCTGTCGTTTCGGCGCAAGCCGCGCTGGTGGGGCAGCCGCCTGCAGCCAGCGCCGCTGGTGTTGCAGGCCAGACCCCAGCAGCTTGAATACGTCATCATTCCGGACGTGGCCACGGCCGCTTTGGCTTTGCAGCGCGGCGACGTAGACGTGTTTCCGCAGATGCCGGCTCGCGAGTTTGCGCGGCTGCGTGCCGCGCCCGCCGCCCGCTCGGCGCTGCGCTTTTACACGAGCCCGTCGTACGACGTGGCCACGGCCGGCTTCAACACCCGGCACCCGGCCCTGGCCGATGCCCTGACCCGACGGGCCCTCAGCCGCTGCTTCGACGCGGCGGGCCTGTTGCGCGCCACTCAGCTGGGCGAGGGCCAGCGCACGGTAGGCATCATCAGCCCCGCCGACCGCGCCAACTACAACGACAGCCTGGCCCCCGTGCCCTTCGCCCCCGACTCGGCGGTGGCGCTGTTGCGCCGCGCCGGGTGGCAGCGCCGGTCCGCCCCCCACGAAGGCTGGTTTCGTAGCACGGGCCGGGGCGCCGACCAGCAGCTGCGCCTGCTGGTGCGCTACCGCGCCGAGGAAGTGTTGTTTGGCACGGTGGCGCTGCAGTTTCAGGCGGCGGCGGCCAGCATTGGCGTGCCGGTCACGCTGCGACCCACCGAACCGGGCACGTTTGCCACGGCTATGCGCAGCGGCGACTTCGACGTGTACCTGCGCGTGCTTCGAGGCAACCCGTTCATGTTCAACTTTACGCAGCTGCTGCACTCGGCAAGCGCCAATAACGTCACGAAGTTTGGCACGCCGGCCAGCGACCGCCTCATCGCAGCCATTGCCAGAGCCGACAACCCCGCCCGGCGCACGGCGCTGCTGCGGCAGTTTCAGGCCCTGCTACAGGCCGAGGCCCCCATTGTGCCCTTGTTTTACCTGCCCAACCGCGTTGCGGCCAACCGTGCGCTTACGGGCTTGCACGTGGGCAGCCTCAGGCCGGGCTTTGCCGCAGCCACCATTGAGCGGGTTGCCCAGCCGGCGCCCTAACCCATGGCCCTGCGCATAGCCTGGCATTTGCTTCGCACGGGATTGGCGGCGTGGGCGCTGGTTTCGGTGGTCTTCCTGCTCATTCACCGCGACTTGGGCGCCGTGCAGTTGGGCTCGCCCGATGCGTCGGAGCAGCGCGGCAGCGGCGTGCCCCTCTCTGCCGCAGCCCAGGCGGCCACCGAGCAGGCCATCGACCAGCGCCTGGGCCTCGATGAGCCGCTCTTTTACGTGAGCCCGCCCGCCGAAGCCCGCGCGTCCTGGCGCTGGAACGGCCTCCGCAACCAATACCACCGCTGGGCCACGCAGCTCCTGCGCGGCAACCTTGGCCAGTCCTACCGCACGGGCCGCGCCGTCGGCGCGGAGCTGGCCGACGCGCTGGCGTTCACGTTGCCGCTCACTGGCCTAGCGGTGGCGCTTTCCGTGGGCGGCGCCTTGCTGCTTGCCCTGGGCTTGGCGGGCAGGCCGTGGTGGCAACGCCCGGTTCGGGCCGGGCTGGTGGGGCTCCAGGCGCTGCCGCTGTTTGGGGTGGGGCTCCTGCTGCTGCTGGCATTTGCCAACCCCGAGGCGCTGGACTGGTTTCCGGGGTATGGCCTGGGGCAAACCACCGACCAGCCGCCCGGCACCTGGGGCTACCTGGCGGCCTACTTATGGCACCTGGTGCTGCCAACTGCCGCCCTGGTTCTCAGCGCCCTTCCGGAGCTCACCCTGCAGCTGCACGCCAGCCTTGTGCAGGAGCTGGGCTCCCACTACGCCGTAACGGCCCGCGCCAAGGGACTGGCCGAGCCGGCCGTTATCCGCCGCCATGCGTTGCGCAATGCCTTGCTGCCTTCGCTGGCCCAACTGGCCGAGCTGCTGCCGGCGCTGGTGGCCGGGGCCGTGGTGGTTGAAGTGGTATTTGCGCTGCCGGGCATGGGCCGCCTGCTGGCCGGTGCCGCCGTCGCGCGCGACGCGCCCGTGCTGGTGGGCGGCGTGCTGCTGGTGGGCGCGGCCCGCATGCTGGCGCTGCTGGCCACCGACGTGTTGAATTTTTGGGCCGACCCTCGCATCCGGTGGCAGTCCTGACCTCGCCTTCCCTTTCGTGGACGCAGAAAGTGGCGGCCGCCTGGCTGGGCCTGTTGGTGCTGGTGGCCGTGGCGGCCCCATGGCTGCCCCTGCCCTACCCACCCAACGTGCCCGACTTGGCGCATGTGGCGCAGGCCCCGCTCAGCCCCGGGCAGCACTGGCTGGGCACTGACGCACAGGGGCTCGACGTACTTAGCCTGCTGGTGTACGGGAGCCGCACTGCTGTATTCATTACGTTCCCAGCCGCCGTTCTGGCGGCCATGGTGGGCGGGGTACTGGGCGGTGCGGCCGGGTTTTGGGGCAACCGGGTGCGGGCCGCTGCCGGCTACTGGCTACTGGCCCTCGGCGCGGCGTGGTGGTTTCTGCGCCTGCCCATGTTTGGGTTGGGGCTGCTGATGGCCGCGGCAGGTGTAGCGCGCCTGCTGTGGCGCCCGCGCCGGGGCGCTGCTTACAGCACTTCGGTGCCCCTCGATGCGGCCGTGATGGGGGTCGCCACGGCCCTCGACACCATTCCGCACTTGGTGCTGGTGCTAGCCATTGCGGCGGGCACGGGCGGCGTTTCGGCTCTGGGGCTGCTGGCGATTCTGGCGTTTACCGCTTGGTCGACGCCCGCCCGGCTGGTCAGGGCCCAGATGCGGCGCACGCGTGCGCTACCGTTTACCGAAGCCGCACAGGCCGCTGGCATTCCTGCTTGGCAAATCTGGCTGAAGCATGCCATGCCACACGCCATCAGCCCATTACGCGCTGCATTACCCTTGAGCCTTGCCCGGCTGCTGGGCCTGGAAAGCACCTTGTCGTTTTTGGGTGTCGGCTTGCCGCCTGAGGTAGCCAGCTGGGGCCGGCTCATGGCCTCGTTCCGCTATGACACGAGCGCATGGTGGGTGTTCGTTTTTCCCATTACAATACTTACATTCAGTATGTTAAGCCTGCATTTTCTGTCTTCAGCGCCCCGAAGGCAAGCTGCAAGATAATTCAGACAGGCGCCCTGAAACAGGCAGGAAAACGCGCACTGGCCGGGGGCAAATGCCCAGGTTTCAATGTCTCAATTCGGCCTTTTTTTCTAAAATTAAAATTAGAAAATACTAGCAGCGTTAGTTTATAAACCATTATTATACAAATAGTTAAAAATGTTATGAACTGGACAGCAATTCACATGAGCTGTACTTTTCAGCCATTTATTTGATTTTTCTGCTAAAAAAGGCAAGCTTCCTGATGTCTCACTCGTAGCGGATATGTCCTTTTAAAGGGTAAAATGAGGTGGTAACATTGTATTGCTTTTCAGCACAAAGCAATTTCGACGCTCTCCCAACTCCTCTTTTTCTCTACCCCGTTCTGTATGTATCTGCTCGTTTACCCATCATTGGGCTCCTCCCGTCGCCCCAAGGCTACCTCACAGGCGGCTCGCCCCATATCGGTGGGCATTGATTTCGTGACTCCCGACGGCATGGTTGTGCCGCGTGCATTGGGCGAAGCTGCCCTGCTGGGCCGCACCGCCGTACTGGTGGGTGGCCTGCTGGTAGGCGTATGGCCGCAGTCCTGATTCCTCCTTTCCGCTCTAACGCTTAGCCATCGCATCCAGTCGATTACCCATTACCTATCAACTTCCCGCATTTGGTATAATACCCTTACCCTATCTACCCACTCATTACTTCTACCGCTCGCCGGCTACCCCTGCCGAGTTTTAACCCGCCGTCTACCCCGGCGGGTTTTTTTTGCCCTTACCGCTCGTCGCTCTGGCGGCCCACCAGCTCGATGCCCTGAGCAAAAGTGTGGGGGCGGTAGCCCAGTTCGCGCTTGGCTTTATCGATGATGAAGCCGGTCCGGGCCGGCCGCCGGGCCGGCTGCGTAAACGTGCCGGCGTTGGCTTCCTCGATGAGGCCGTGGTCGAGCCCAAAAAAGTCGGCCACCTGTAGGGCCATGGCATGGGGCGTGAGCATTTCGTCGCTGCTGATGTGGTAGATGCCCTGCGCCGAGTGAAGGGCCAGCAGCCAGCAGCCCTGCGCCAAGTCTTCGGCCAGGGTGGGCGTGCGCCACTGGTCCGACACCACTTTGATGGCTTTGCCGGCGCGCAACGAGTCGCGCACCCACAGCACGATGTTGGTGCGGCCGTACTCGTGGGCCACGCCGTACACCAGCACGGTGCGGGCAATGGCCCAACGGCCGGGGCTGGCCCGCACCAGCTCTTCGGCGGCCAGCTTGCTGTGGCCGTAGAAATTGACCGGCCCAGGCGTGGCGTCTTCGGCCAGGGGGCCGGCCTCGCCGCTAAAAATAAAGTCGGTGCTGAGGTGGGTGAGGTGAATGTCAAACTCGGCGCAAGCGTCGACGAGGTGCGCCACGGCCGTCACGTTGTGCAGCCAGCAGGCTTCGTGGTTGAGCTCGCACTCGTCCACGTTGGTCATAGCGGCCGTGTGGATGAGGTGGGTGGGCCGCTCCTGGGCCAGCACCTGGCGCACCTGAGCGGCATCGGTCACGTCGAGGGGCACGAAGTGCAGGCCGGGGTAAAGCGCAGCCAGCTTGTTGGCGCCGCGGGAGGTGGCCACCAGCTCCACTTCGGGCTGCGCACGCAGCAAGGCAACTAGCTTTTGGCCCAGCAGGCCATTGGAACCGGTGACGAGGATTTTCATACGCTGGCAGTGGGCGCCGGGTGGCTATTCGTACTTGTACCCGTAGAGCTTGCTGATTTTCTTCCGCTTCAGCTTCTCCACCTTCATGGTCATTTTCACGTCGGCAAGGGGCCGGTCGCGGGCGTCTTTGCTCACCTTGGCAATTTTGTCGATGACATCGAGGCCCTGAATGACTTGGCCGAACACGGTGTACTGCCCATCGAGAAAGTGGGTGCCCTCGTGGTTTTCGACCAGGTAAAACTGGGAGTTGCTGCTGGGCGTGCCGCGCGGGCCGCCCATGCGGGCGGCGGCCACGGCGCCGTACACGTGCGGGTGGCCGGGCGTGAGCTCGGCCGGGATGGTGGGGTCGTTGGGCTGGCCCAGGCCGTCGTTGCTGGGGTCGGCGTCTTTGGTGTTGGCGTCGCCGCCCTGAATCATAAAGTTGTCGATGACGCGGTGGAAGGTGGTGCCGTTGTAGAACCCGCTTTTGGCCTTTTGCAGGAAGTTGCCTTTGTGCAGGGGCGTGTCGTCGAAAAGCACGAGGCGGATGACGCCCTGCGGCGTGGTGATGGTCACGACTTCGTCTTTGCCGCTCTTTTTGGGCTTGCCGGGTTTATCGGCCGCGAAAACGGGGGCCGCAGCCCACAGCAGCACCAGCAAAAACGCCGCAGCGCGCAGAATGGAATGTTTCATAGAGGAGAGAAAGTAAAACGCCCGACAAAACTAACCGCCAGCCCCGGCTACCCGCGCTGCTCGCGGATACTGGCCAGAATTTCGCGGCCACCGCAGCCCAGAACGGCATCGGCCACGGCCACGCCCAGGGCATGAGCCTCGGCAGGCGAATCGGCGGTCTGGATTTCTTCCACGTATTCTTCGCCGCTCAGGCTAATGAGGCCGCCGTGCAGGCGCAGGTGGCCATTTTCGAGCGTGGCCAGGGCAAAGGAGGGAATGCTGCAGCCGCCTTCCATGGTGTGCAGAAAGGCGCGCTCGGCCAGTAGGCAGGTGTGGGTGGCGGGGTGGTCGAGGGCAGCCTTCAGGCGGGTTTTCAGGTTGGCGTCGAGGTCGGCGGCGCACTCCACGGCGATGCTGCCCTGGCCGGTGGCGGGCACAAACTGGGTGGCGGGCAGCGTGTGGCGCACCAGGTGCTCGTAGCCCATGCGGTGCACGCCGGCGTAGGCCAGCACGAGGGCATCGAACTGACCTTCTTCGAGCTTGCGCAGGCGAGTCTGGAGGTTGCCGCGAGCTTCGGCGGTTTCGGCGTGCGGGTAGAAGCGGCGCAGCTGAGCCTTGCGGCGGGTGCTGCTGGTGCCCAGCACGATGCCCGGCTTGTCGAGTGAAAACTGCTCATCGAAGCTCAGCACCACGTCGTTCACCTGCTCGCGCTCCAGGAAGGCCAGCAGCTCCAGCTCACGCGGGATGCTGCTTTGCACGTCCTTGGCCGAATGCACTGCCAGGTGGGTTTCGCCGCGCAGTAGGCTGTTTTCCAGCTCTTCAGTGAACACGCCTTTGGAGCCGATTTTGGCCAGGCTGCGGTCCTGCACGGCGTCGCCGGTGGTTTGCATCGGCACGATTTCGGTTTCGAAGCCGGCTTTTTGCAGCAGCGCGGCCACGTGTTCGGTTTGCCACAGGGCGAGGCGGCTGGCGCGGGTGGCGAGGCGGATTTTCATTATCAGGCGGTTATCATTTAAAACGTCATGCTTCGGCTGCGCTCAGCATGACCGTGCTTTTTCATTCAGGCGCGCAAAAATCCCCCTAGCCGCAAGGAGCTGTCCACAAACACCATTTTGGCGTTGGCGTTGCGCTCGATGTGGTAGTGGGCGTCGGTGAGTTCTTTGGTTAACAGGTCGGCATTGCGCGGCGTCACGAAACGGGCGAAGCCGGTTACGAACTGCTGCTCGCCGCTGGCCAGGTGGGGCACAAATTTCGGGTCGATGCCAAACAGCAGCACCTTGCGCAGCAGGCCCAGCGAGTAGCTCAGCAGTTCCTTCTGGTTTTCGCGGCCCAGCTTTTGGAATTCGTCGCTTTGCTTGAGAATGTCGGCCGCTTTCTGGCTGTAGCACTGGCGCATCCACTTCGCAAAAAACTCAAAATAGTCGTGGTCGGCGTTGGCGTCGCGGCTGGCGATGGCGGCGCCCAGGCTGCCCTCGGCCAGCTGCGCCACCTGGCGGGCCTTCACCTCGGGCACCTGGTAGGCGGTGTGCAGGAAGCCGGTTATGTCATCTTCGGAAAACGGGCGCACCACCACCGGCTGCACCCGGCTGATGATGGTGGGCAACAGCTGCTCGGGCGCGTGGCTCACCAGCAGGAAGATGGTGGCGGGCGGCGGCTCCTCCAGCAGCTTGAGCACGGCATTGGCGGCCGCCGGGTGCATGAGCTCAGGCAGCCAGACGATGACGATTTTGAACCGCGCCTCAAAGGCCTTCAGGCTCACCAGCTTCAGAATCTGCACGGCCTCGTCCTTGCTGATGTTGCCCTGCTTGTTTTCGGCCCCGATGTGCTGCATCCAGTCGTTGAGGCCCTGGTAGGGGTTGTCGAGCACGAAGGTGCGCCACTCGGCCATGAACTTGCTGCTCACCGCGTCCTTGGTCACCGTTTTGGTGGTGGTGACGGGCACGATGAAGTTCAGGTCGGGGTGGGCCAGCTTGGCTATTTTGGTGCAGGCCGGGCAGTGGCCGCAGCTGTCGGCGGCACCGGGCGCGCGTTCCTCACAGTTCAAAAACTGCGCGTAGGCCAATGCCAGCGCCAGCGCAGCGCCGCCCTCGCTGCCGCGAAACAGCTGGGCATGCGCCACGTGCTGCCGCTGCACCGACTGGCGCAGGAGCTGCTTGACGGCGGTTTGGTTGGGAATTTCGGCGAAGGTCATGCTTTAGCCTTTTCCCAGATTCTATCGCCTTCCGTAGCCGCAAATACTTCCTGCATGATGCCTTGCTCCACGGCATCATACGGCAGGTTGCGGCGGGCCATCACGCGCTCGGCCACCTCCCCTACTTTGGGCAGCTTGAAGGTTTCGAAGCCCGCCGCGCCACCCCAGCTAAAGCTCGGGATGAAGGTGCGCGGAAAGCCGGCCCCGAAAATGTTGGCCCCCACGCCCACCACCGTGCCGGTGTTGAACATGGTGTTGATGCCGCACTTGCTGTGGTCGCCCATCATCAGACCGCAGAAGGTCTGGCCGGTGTCGACGAAGCGACTGGCGGCGTGGCTCCAGATTTTGACGGGCGCGTAGTTGTTCTTGAGGTTGGAGGTGTTGGTGTCGGCCCCCAGGTTGCACCACTCGCCGATGACGGAGTTGCCCAAGTAGCCGTCGTGGCCCTTGTTGCTGTAGCCCAGCAAAATGCTGTTGCCCACTTCGCCGCCCACCTTCGAGAACGGTCCCACGGTGTTGTCGCCGCGCATTTTGGCCCCGGCGTTGATGTGGGCGCCCTCGCACAGCGCCAGCGGCCCCTTGATGATGGCGCCCTCGTGCACCTGCGCGTTTTTGCCCAGGTAGATGGGGCCGTCCTCGGCGTTGAGAATGGCCGCGCGGATTTTTACGCCTTCCTCAATGAAGATATTCTCGGCGCCATACACAATGGTGTGGGCATCGCCGACGGGCTGCGAGGTGCGGCCCTGGGTGAGCAGGGCAAAGTCGCGGCGGATTTCCACGCCGTTGCGCAGAAACAGCTGCCACGGGCGGTCAATCACCGTCACGGGCTCGGCCACCTGCCGGGTTTCGGGAATGCCGTCCTGAATGAGTTCGGCCACCAGCGAGGCGTCGGCCACGTGGGCGGCCACCAGCAACTCGTCGCAGTACAGGGCCTGGCCGGGCAGCAGGGCCTGCACTTGGCGCGCGAGCAGGTCGTCGGGGCACACGGCGCCGTTGACGATGAGGGCCGCGCCGCGCACGTCACCCGCCGGGAACTTGGCCTGCAGGTACGGCTGCGTGAGGTAGCCCACGGCCTCGACGCCCAACCGGCATTGCCACTTTTCGGCCAGCGTGAGGATGCCGCAGCGCAGCGCCGCCACCGGCCGCGTGAACGTGAAAGGCAACAGGTGCGGCCGGATGGCCGGGTCGTCGAAAAGCAGAACGTGCATGGAGGTAGTTGTCAGTTGCTTGTTGTCAGTTGTCGGGGCCGGACCAAAGCCGGGGCAGACAACGCCGGGGCAAAGTTCGGTTATCGTAAAAAGAAAAGCTCCCGGCAGCTGGGCTACCGGGAGCTTTTGGCTGCCCGCTCATCAGCTTAATAACTGACAACAAGCAACTAACAACTAAAAAGCTATTCTTTGTTGGCGCTGCTCTGCTCCTTCTTGGCGTAGCGGCTGCGGAATTTCTCCACGCGACCGGCCGTGTCGATGAACATGTTTTTGCCGGTGTAGAAGGGGTGCGAGGCCGAGCTCACTTCAATTTTCACCAGCGGGTACGTCTTGCCGTCTTCCATCGTGATGGTGTCGGTCGGCTTCATCGTGGAGCGGGTGATGAACTTGAAATCCGAAGAGGAGTCCTGGAATACGACTTCCTGGTACTCGGGGTGGGTGTCCTTTTTCATATCGAGGGTCAGTTTTACCGGTTGAACCCTGCCGATTTTGCGGAAGGGACTGCAAAAGTACAGCTTAGCTCCGAAATACCCAACCCTGGCGCCAACATTTTCCGCAGCTTCGGGCCGGGCAAGCCGTGCTCCTGAGGTTGTTGCCTTTCCGAAAAGGTTGTACATTTGAATTCGGCCCTCACTCGGGGCCCGCTGCTGCGTGTGCTGAAACTTGTACCCGTCCGTCGCCTGATTCGCCGCTCCGGCCCCGCAGCCCTGCTGCTGGTGTTGTGCAGCGCCGTGCTGGCCGTGGCCGCGTCGCTCACCATGTTCACCGCCGCCTACGAAGGCACTCGGGTGCGCATAGACTGGGAAGTGAACAGCGAAGCCGACGTGACGGGCTTCGAGCTGGCCCGCAAGTCGGCCACCGAAACCAGCTACAGCACGGTGACCAGCGTGGTGCCCAACGGGCAGCGCCGCTACCAGTACTACGACGCCAACGTGTTTCGCACCACGCCCGGCAGCACGCCCGGCACGCCCGCGCCCTCGGCCGGGGGGCCTTTCACCTACCGCCTCACCGTGCACAGCCCCACCGGCGACCAGAGCTACCTCACGGTGCTGGCCGGCACGCCCAGCGCCGTGCAGCGCTCCTGGGGCACCATCAAGTCGATGTTTAGGTAAAGGATTTGCCATTACGTAGAACGTCATGCTGAGCGCAGTCGAAGCATCTCTCCCGCGCAAGTAATAATTCCTGCTGCACGCGAGATGCTTCGACTGCGCTCAGCATGACGTTTTGATTTAAACCCAACATACTTTCTCCCTTGCTTACCCAACTTTGCTTCGCTTCCAACAATGCACACAAGCTCGACGAAATCCGGCCACTGCTGCCAGCGGGCCTCACGCTGCTGAGCCTGGCCGACATTGGCTGCCACGAGGAGCTGCCCGAAACCCAGGACACCCTGGAAGGCAACGCCCGCCAGAAGGCCGAATACGTGCGCCAGCACTACGGCGTGGCCTGCTTCGCCGACGATACCGGCCTCGAAGTAACGGCCCTCAACGGCGAACCCGGCGTGTACTCGGCGCGCTACGCCGGGCCCCAGCGCCGGGCCGAAGACAACGTGGCCAAGCTGCTGCAGGAGCTGCGCGGCGCCGCCGACCGCTCGGCGCGCTTCCGCACGGTGGTGGCCCTGGCCCAGGCCGATGGCAGCGTGCACGAGTTTGCCGGCGAGGTGGCGGGCCACATTACGGAAGAAGCCCACGGCACGGGCGGCTTCGGCTACGACCCGGTGTTTGTGCCCGCTGAGGGCGACGGGCGCAGCTTCGCCGAAATGAGCAGCACCGAGAAAAACCGCATCAGCCACCGGGCACGGGCGGTGGCGGGGCTGTTGGCGTTTTTGAAGCAGGAATAAGAACAGGTCGGAACAGACCGGTCATGTCGAGCTTGCCGAGACAGCTCAGGATGATTGCCGGGTTCAATTCTTCGCTTCTCTTTTTCCTTCCTCAGTGCGCCGCGCGTTATCTTTGCCTGCTATGCACACCCCGTATCTAATTGGCATCACCGGCGGCAGCGCTTCTGGTAAAACCACGTTTTTGCGCCGGCTCCTGGCGTCCTTTCCCGAAGAGGAGATTTGCCTGATTTCGCAGGACAACTATTACCACCCCCGCGAAAAACAGCTGCGCGACGACCAAGGCGTGGAAAACTTCGACCTGCCCGCCAGCATCGACGCCGCGGCCTACGCCGACGACGTGCTGCGCATCAGCCAAGGCCACGAGGTGCGCCGCAAGGAGTACACCTTCAACAATGCGGCCGTAACGCCCAAGGAGCTGGTGTTTCGGCCGGCGCCCATTGTGGTGGTGGAGGGCATCTTCGTGTTTCACTTCGAGGAGATTGCCAAGCTGCTCGACCTCAAGGTGTACATCGACGCCCAGGAGCACGTGAAGCTGCACCGCCGCATCATCCGCGACCGCGACGAGCGGGGCTACGACCTGGCCGACGTGCTCTACCGCTACACCCACCACGTGGCACCGACTTACGAGCAATTCATCGCGCCCTACAAGCATTACGCCGACATCGTGATTCCCAACAACCGCCACTTCGAGAAAGGGCTGGAGGTGCTGGTGGGCTTTCTGCAGGGCAAAGTAGCGGCGCAACGCTAGCCGCGCGCCGGCCATTTCGGTAGCGGTCGCTCCGCAGCCTGCCCGGGCTGCGGAGCGGCCTTTTTTTTGCCTGTGTTGCGCAATAGCAGTAAAAATGGATTATCTTGGACCTGCAATCTCCACCTTACCGGAAGCGGGCCGCGGCTAGCTGAGCCGCCGCAGCCGGTTCAGCGCCACCCAGTCACCCTTTGCTTTGCTGCTTATGAAACGCACACCTTTACTCTTTTCCCGGCTAGCCTCCGCCGCCGTTGCTTCGGCGAGCTTGTTGGGCTTGCTGAGCTGCGACAAAAACGGTCAGGCCGGCATCATGCAGCACCCGGCCGGCAACGCCGCCTACCGCGTGGAAGTGACGCCCGACAAAGCCTACGGCGAGGTGTTCGACGCCAGCCTGGGCAAGCTCAACGACACGACCTACCTCATCATCACGAAGGCCGAGCGGGGCAGCGTGTTTGCCATGCACACCGGCCCGCTGCCCACCGCCGACCACGCCGTGTGCTTCGCCAGCACCAACAACCCCGGCTTTAAAGAGTGTGTGGAAGAATACTACCACAACGCCGGTGGCGTGGCCATTCAGAGCAACGAGGCCGGCTGGTGGGCCACGCCGCTGTAGTTCTATTGGGGAATCTGGGAGAAGGTGGGGAGAGGGGAAAAGGAGCAGCATGTCATGCTGAGCGCAGCCGAAGCATCTCGCGTGGGGTAGTAATCCAATCGATTGGGTTTACTATTGCACGCGAGATGCTTCGGCTGCGCTCAGCATGACGTTCTTTTTCTACCTTTTCCCACCTCCCTTCCTACCCTTCTCCCCAAAAAAATGTATAGCAAAGCGGAAGCTACCCAACTGCGCCAGGCTTTCTGGACCGCCTTTGGGCAATACATGGCCCCCGTGCCCTCGGCCGAGGGCGAAACCACCAACTGGATTAACTACAAGACGGGCATCAAGCACCTGTATTTTCGGATGCAGGCCGACAACCGGCAGGCCAAAATCGCCATCGAGCTGAACCACCCGGACCCGGGCATTCGGGAGCTGTTTTTTGAGCAGTTCCGGGAGCTGAAAACCTTGCTGCACGAAACGCTGGGCGAGGAATGGATTTGGGAAGAAGAGGCCCTGGACGCCCAGGGCCTGCCGCTGAGCTGCATCTACACGGAGCTACAGCCGGTGAACCTATTCAACCGCGACGACTGGCCCAAGCTCATCTCGTTTTTCAAGCCCCGCATCGTGGCGCTCGATGCCTTTTGGGCCGATGCGCAGTACACGTTTGAGGCGCTGAAATAAGCAATTACATGCGCCGCCGACCTGGCCGCGCGTGTATCAGTAAAGCTCTGGTTGCCGTTGCAGCCGGAGCTTTGCGCTGTTGTTACGGCAACGCTTTTTCTTGCACCGGGAAGGCCTGACAAGCCTACATAATTCTCGATTAGGCCTTCCGCTGCACTAAGCCTGCCGGTATATATTTGACCTACTGGCCAGCACCTTTCCACTGCGGCCAGCTTGGGGCGCCTTCCACCGCCCCACCACCCTGAGTTTTCACCCGAACTCTTGGCTCTCTGCGCCTTTTGGCAGAGCACTCGGCGTTCGTGCACCTCGTTGGTTTTGCACGCTGCTTGTCGGCTTCCGACCCGTAACGTTTTTCTTTTCTGGGTTCTTTTCAGCGGCACTTCTGGGGTTGCTGTTGCGCGTCACGATTGCGCTGCCAGCGTCGCTGTATGGCTCTTGCCAACTTTCACATCATCTTATGGAACGGGTACTCATTGCTTTATTTTCAGTGATTTTGCTGGCCGGCGGCTGCCAAAAGGCGCCGGCCGGCCCCGCCGAATGCGCGCAGGTGGCCCGGGCGCCGGCCGCCTTCCTGGCCTACTGGTATTTCCCCCGGGGCTCCTACTGGGTCTACCAGAAGCGCGGCGCCAGCCCCGTGGAAGTGGACACGGTCACCGTCATCGGCAGCCGGGTGCGCGTGTTCCAGCCGGGTCAGACCACCTACGGCCTGCCCACCTGCACCGAGCTCTACGACTACACCTGCTGGCACTCCAACCGCCGCTACTTCCCCGGCGTCAGTCCTAACAGCGGCTTCCGCGGCTTGGAATTCTTCGAAAGCCAGGAAGAAAGCGGCCACTGGTTTGTCACGCAAAGCACCGAAAATATGTATGATATCGGCTTTCTGTGGTCATACCCCCAGCTACCGGTGGGTCAGCCCATTGCTAACACCGGCCCCACCCTGCTCGACACTCTCCCGGTGAGCGTGCCCGCTGGCCGCTTCGCCCGCTCGGTGCATCTGCGCATTGACGCGGTTCATGATTCCACTAAAGGGGCTTTCGTTCGCTCCTACCACCTCACGCGGGGCATCGGCTACACGCGCAAGGTCTACGCCAACCTGGGCACCTGGGAGTTGGTCAAATACCACTTGGCCCCCCCGGTAACGGCTTTGTTTCGTTTGGATTCAGCCCCTGCGCCTGGAGAAGCTTTAGCTGCTGGTGTTTCTATTTTGCCTTGGCTGGCCCCTGTTATAGGGGCCTTTTTTATGTTGCCGGCAGACGGATGTAAGCTCGTTGAGCCGGCGTGCGAGCTGCCCAAACCGGTGTGCAAGTTTGTCAAACCGCATGGCAAGTTTGTCAAACAAGGGTGCGACTTCGGCATACACGCGTGCGAATTCATCAAACCGGGTTGTGAGTTCATCCTACGCGCATGTGAGCGGCCCAAACCGGGGTGCGGGTTCGGAATACCGGCCTGCGAGCGGGCCTTACACGCCGGCGAGGGCATTTTGCGGGGCGGAAAACGGGCCTTGCCTGCATTCCCGCCAAATGGGTATCTTTGCAGACCCCGTCCATACCCATGCTGGCTCTGCTTTCCCGTTTTTGGTTCTCGCTCCGCTTTGCCCTGCTCGCCGCCACGGTGCTGCTGGTACTGGGCCTGAACCAGCGCGCCGTGAGCGTGCTGCGGCCCGTGGGCAAGGGCGAAACGCGCTGGGCGCAGCCCACCCGCGTGGCGGTGGTGAAACAAAAAGTACTGCTGGAAGCCACCACGGCCCTCGACCACTTTGTGGCGCCGCCGATGGTGGCCTGGCTGCCCAGCGCCGTGCCGGCCGTGTGGCTGCCCAGCCTGCGCCAGGCCCTGGCCGTGCCGCGCCTGCGGGCCGGCATCCGGGCGGGCGAGGTGTTTCGGGCGCGGCTGCTGGCCGTGGTCCTGTCGCCGCAGGCCCCTTAAATTCAGTTGGCAGTTAGCAGTGAGCAGTTAGCAGTTGGTGGGCGTGTCCCTGAGCTGCCGGCTGGTGGCTGCTTGCATGCCCCTTCCCGCCTTCATTGCTCACAGACAACTACTAACTGATAACTGATTTTCACATGCGTAACAAAGGATTAATCATCGCGCTCACCCTCGTCGTCACGGCGTTGTGCGTGTACTTCCTGTTCTTCACCTACGTCTCGCGCGGGGTGCAGACCAAGGCCGTGGCCTACGCCACGCGCAACGGCAAGCTCGACGAAGCCGCCCGCCAGCACTACCTCGATTCGGTGTGGCGCGCGCCCGTGTTTGGCCCCTTCACCTACCGCGAAGTGCGCCAGAGCGAGCTCGGCCTCGGCCTCGACCTGAAAGGCGGCATGCACGTGACGCTGGAAGTGTCGCCGGTGGAAATTGTGCGCGCCATGAGCGGCAACAGCAAAGACCCCGCCTTCAACCGCGCCCTGGCCAACGCCCAGGAAGCCCAAAAGACCAACTCCAGCACGCCGTTTACGGCGCTGTTTGCCCAGGCCTACCAGCAGCTGGCGCCCAGCAAGCCGCTGGCCACCATCTTCGCCAACACCACCAACAAGAGCCGCGGCATCGACATCAACTCCTCGAACGAGAAGGTGATTGGCGCCATCGACAAGGAAGTGGAAGAAGCCATCGACCGCTCGTTCAACATCCTGCGCACCCGCGTCGATAAGTTCGGCGTGAACCAGCCCAGCATTCAGCGTGTGAAAGGCACCGGCCGCCTGCAAATCGAGCTGCCCGGCGTCGACAACCCCGACCGCGTGCGCAAGCTGCTGCAGGGCCAGGCCAAGCTGGAGTTCTGGGAAGTGTGGAACCAGAACGAAGTGGGCCCTTACCTCGTGACCCTCGACAAGCAGCTCTCGGCCAAGCAGGCCGCTGCCAAAGCGGCCCCCGCCGTGGCCTCGGCCGCCGACACCACGGCCGCCGCCGCTGGCGATTCGACCTCGCTGGCTTCGCAGCTGGCCAAGAAAACCAAGGATGCCACGGCCGACTCGGCTGCTAATTCTACTCAGGGCGGCGTGCTCGCCAAGCTCTTTACCATGCCCGGCCGCCTGGGCGTGAACCTGCGCGACACCGCCCGCATGAATACCCTCCTGCGCTCGCCGGAGGCCAAAGCCGTGCTGCCCCCCACCCTGGCCCTGCTCTGGAGCCTGAAGCCCACCACCATTGAGAAGCAGGAGTACCTGGAGCTGATTCCGGTGCGCAAAACCCGCGACGGCGTGCCCATGCTGAGCGGCGAAGCCGTGAACGATGCCCGCGCCGACATCGGCCAGAACGGCCAGCCGGAAGTGCTGATGAACATGACCCCCGCCGGCTCGCGCAAGTGGGCCAAGATGACGGCCGCCAACATCGGCCGCCAGGTGGCCATGGTGCTCGACGACTACGTGTGCTCGGCGCCGGTGGTGCAGGGCGAAATCACGGGCGGCGGCACCAGCATCACGGGCAGCTTCCAGATTGAAGACACCCAGGACTTGGCCAACCAGCTGAAGGCTGGTAAGCTGCCCGCCCCCACGCGCATCGTGGAAGAAGCCGTGGTAGGCCCCTCGCTCGGCAAGGAAGCCATCAACCAGGGCCTGTACTCGTCGCTGGCCGGCGTGGTAATTATCATGCTGTTCATGGCCTTCTACTATGGCCGCGCCGGCATCGTAGCCGACATCGCCCTGCTCTTCAACATCTTCCTGATTCTGGGTGTGCTGGCCCAGTTCGGCACCGCCCTCACCCTGCCCGGCATCGCCGGTCTGATTCTGGTGATGGGCACCTCGGTGGACGCCAACGTACTGATTTTCGAGCGGATTCGCGAAGAACTCGACCACGGCCTTAGCCTCACCGATGCCATCAACAAAGGCTACTCGCGCGCCTTCTCGGCTATTTTCGACTCGAACGTGACCACCATGCTGATTGCCGTGATTCTCGGCTTCTTCGGCACGGGCCCGGTGCAAAACTTCGCCATCACGCTCGGCATTGGTGTGCTCACCTCGTTCCTGTCGGCCGTGTTCGTGTCGCGCCTCATCATCGAGTGGATGGTGAAGGGCAACGAAAACCACCCGATGACCTTCAGCACGGTGATTTCGCGCAACCTGTTCAAGAACCTGAATTTCGACATCGTGGGCAAGCGCAAGCTGGCCTACACCTTCTCGACCCTCTTCATCGTCATCGGCTTCGTGCTGATGTACGTGCAGGGCGGCCCCAACCTGGGCGTGGACTTCAAAGGCGGCCGCGCCTACGTGGTCGACTTCAACAAGACCATGGAAGCCTCGGCCGTGGGCGACAAGCTGCGCCCCGTATTTGAAGGCGCCGGCTTGGAAGTGAAGCAATACGGCTCGCCCGACCGCCTGCGCATCACCACCGGCTACCTGGCCGAAGACGAAAGCCCCGCCGCCGACGCCAAAGTGGTGGCCGCCCTCAACAAAGGCCTGCGGCAGTACAGCGCCGACGCGCCGGTGATTAAGTCGACCTCGAAAGTGGGCGCCACCATCGCCGACGACATCAAGCGTACTTCGGTGCTCTCGCTGGGCCTCACGCTGCTGGGCATCTTCGTGTACGTGTTGTTCCGCTTCGAGCGCTGGCAGTACTCCATGGCCGCGGTGGTGGCCCTGTTCCACGACGCCCTGCTCGTGATTGCGGCTTTCCCCATTGCCCGCCTCTTCGGCCTGAACTACGAGATGGACCAGATTTTCGTGGCCGCGCTGCTCACGGTTATCGGCTTCTCGATGAACGACACGGTGGTTATCTACGACCGTATCCGCGAGTACCTGCGCGAGAACCCCAAGCTGACCTTCGCCCAAGTGGTGAACCCGGCCCTGAACTCGACCTTCTCGCGCACCATGATTACATTCACCACGGTGTTTCTGGTGGTGTTTGTGATGTACGTGTTCGGTGGCGAGACCCTGCGCTCGTTCTCCTTCGCCATGATTATCGGCGTGATTTTCGGCACGTATTCGTCGCTGTTCATCGCCACCCCGATTATCCTCGACACCTACGGCAAGAAAGAGGAGCGTGAGCGCCTGGCCCGCGGCGAAGACGTGACCGGCGTGGACGCCGGCACGCCCAAGCTGAGCCAAGCCAACGTGTAGTGTTCCACGGCTTACCTAGCTGATTAGTTGAAAAAAGCCCGGCCGCGCGCCGGGCTTTTTTTGTGCCTGGGGCAACCGTTTTTGCTTATCTTCCGAGTGGTTTAGTGAAGCCCCGCCAACCGCCGCTCGCATGCTGCACCTCTCCTCACCTAGCTCTGCTCCTCCTACCCTGCCCGAGCTGCTGGCAGCCTGCCAACGGCAGGAGCGCGTGGCTCAGCGCCGGCTGTACGGGCAGTTTCACGGCTTTGCGATGAGCATCTGCCTGCGCTACGCCCGCGACCGCGACCAGGCCCTGGAAGCGGCCAACGACGGCTTCCTGAAAATATTCCGCGACTTGTACCGCTTCGACGCGGCCCGCCACCCGGAGGACGTGCTGGGCTCGTTTCGGGGCTGGCTCAAGCGCATCATGATTCACACGGCCATCGACCACTACCGCGCCAACGAGCGCCAGCAGCACCAGCAGGAGCTCGACGACGCGACCCTGAACCAAGCCGACGGCGGCGCCACGCCCCTCGACACGCTGAGCTACGACGAGCTGCTGGGCCTGGTGCAGCGCCTGCCCCCGGCCTACCGCGCGGTGTTCAACCTGGCGGTGATTGACGGATTTGGCCACGAGGAAATCGCCGAGCAGCTGCGCATTTCGGTGGGCACGTCCAAATCGAATTTATTTAAAGCCCGAGCCCATTTGCGCACAATGCTGGCCCAAATCACTCCTATTACTTCAGCCCGCTATGTGGTCGGATAACGATATTGATAACGCTTTCCAACGGCTAAACCCGCCGGAGCCGGACCCCGCGCCCTTCCCGCTGGATGCCTGGCTGCGCCTGGAAACGCAGCTAGACAAGGCCGAGATTCAGCGGGCGGTGCGGCGGAAAATGTGGAAGTTTTTCGCGGCGGAAGTGCTGGTCGTGGCGCTCATGGGACTGGGCTGGCTGCTGTGGTGGCCCGCCGGCCCGGCGTCGCGCGCCAAAATGACGGCTGCCGCGAGCACGCCCGCCGCCTCTTACGCCGCCACTCACGCCGAGCATACCGGACACCAACCGGCCAACCAAAAGGGCGCTGCTTGGTCTGCTTCAGGGGCAAACGCCCCGGCGGCTTCGCCTGCCACACCGGCCTCAACAGCCACCACCACGCCCGCTACGACAAAGCCAACGGAGGCTACACCAACCACCGCCTTATCTCCTCCTTCTGCTGGCGAAACGGTGACCGCAACGGTGGCCCCGGCTGCGCAACCAGCCGCGCCCAAAAGGCCAGCGCCCACGCTGGCAGCCTTGCTGCCCAACCAGCCGGCTCGCTCCACTGCCGCGCCGCGCGAAGGCCGGACGGGCGGGGTGGTGCTAGCTGAAGCGGTGGCCGCTGCGCCAACCAAACGACCCTACGCAGCTGCACCAGCCGAAGCCCAACCGGCCGCTATAGCTCGCTACAACGCGCCGAAAGCGGCCTGGGCAACGGCGGCAGTTGGGCGGCGGCCTTCGCGGCGGGCCTTGCAGCGAGGTGCGCAAGAGCAGCCGGCTGTTGTTGTCCGCGCTGCAGCGCACCGCCTGGGGCATGCCCAGCCATCTTATCAGGCGACTGATAATGGCTCCTCGGCGCTATCCGTGGCGCAAGCTGACGGCGCTGCGCCTACGGCTTCAAGAAACCTTGCTCCCACCACCTCCGACAACGCCGCGTTGGCGCTCAAGGAAGTGCGGTTGACTCTGCCCACTGGCAGTGACTTGCCGGCTCCGCTGGCTTCGGTGGCACCAACGCCGACGCCGTCTCGGCCTGATGTGCCCGCTCCGGCCCGGCAGCCCCGCTTTTACGTGGGCCTGGTGGGAGCGCCCGATGTGACGACCGTGAAATTTGCCAGCGTGGAGAGCCCGCTGCCCAACCTGGGCGTGGTGCTGGAATACCGCCTGGGCCGCCGCCTGCGCCTGAGCACCGGCCTGCTGCGCTCGACGAAACAGTACAGCGCCCGGCGCGAAGACTGCGATTTTGGAGCTTACGCGCCTTACGTAAAACACCGCTATTTCGACGACGTGGACGGCACCTGCACCGTGCTCGACGTGCCCCTGAACCTGCGCTACGACCTGCTTTCGCGGCCCGGCTACGCGCTGTACGGCAGCACCGGCCTGTCGTCGTTCTTCATGCAGCGCGAAACCTATTCCTACGCCTACGTGGAGTACAACAAGCCCGGCTACTGGGAGGGCGAGGCCGTGAACGCCAACCGGCATTTGTTCAGCATCCTCAACCTGTCGGTGGGCTACGAGCGCGCCCTGAGCCCGCGCTGGAGCCTGCACGCCGAGCCTTACGTGAAGGTGCCTCTGGCCGGCGTGGGCGTCTACAAGCTAAAGCTGACCAGCGCGGGCGTGTTTGTGGGCGTGAAATACGGTTTTTAGCCGCCCTCAAATGCCCTGGTTGCGCCGTAGCTTGCGGGTTGAAATTTCACGCCTGGTTTATTCATCATTCACTTTCTGGCGATGTTCGGTATGTCCGACAATTACACTGTATCGGCCCGGCTGCGCGCGGCGTTGGCGGGCGTGGCCCTGCTGGCGCTGGGCGCGGCGGCCAGCTGCACCTACTCGCACGGCGACCCGGCCCCGGCCTGCGACGTGGCCCGCGAAAACGTGACGTACGCCAACGTCATCTCGCCCATTTTCGACGCCCACTGCCGCGAATGCCACGGGAGTACCGTGTATTCGGTGAAGGGTGGCGGCAACAATTTTGGCGATTACCAGGCCATCAACAGCTACTTCTCGCCCAGCAAGCTGCTCGGCTGCATTCGGCACGACCCCGGCTTCGACCCCATGCCCCAAGGCCGGCCCAAGCTGTCGGACTGCGACATCCAGCGCATCGAAGCCTGGATTGCGGCCGGCAAGAAAAACAACTAACGCCCCTTCTCACTGCTATGAAACGCTCCCTTTTTCTGCTGCCGTTGCTGCTGTTGCTCTTGGCCCAACCCCACGCACGGGCGCAAAGCAAGTTCATGACCAAGGCGGGGCGGGTGTCGTTTTTCTCGGCCAGCCCCATCGAAGACATCGAGGCCAAAAACCAGGAGGTGGCCGCCGTGCTCGATTTTGGCACCGGCCAGTTGGCTTTCTCGCTGCCCGTGAAGGGGTTCGTGTTCAAGCGCACGCTCATGCAGGAGCACTTCAACGAGAACTACATGGAGTCGGACAAATTTCCCAAAGCCACCTTCACCGGCCGTTTTGTGGGGATAGACGCGGCCACCCTGGCCACCCCCGGCTCGCACACCGCCCAGGTGGAGGGCGACCTTACGCTGCACGGCGTGACGCACCGCATCAAGGTGCCGGCCACCGTGGAGCTAAAAGGCGGCCAGCTACTGGCGGCGGCCGTGTTTTCGGTGGCTCCGGCCGACTATAACATCGAGATTCCGCTGATTGTGCGCAACAACATCGCCAAAATCGTGAGCGTGCGCGTGGCCCTGGCCTGCGACCCCGTGCCCGCCGCCGTGGGCGCCACCACGCGCCCCACCAACTGATTTTCTGCCGCTTAACATCTTATTCCATGCTCCGCAATTTTTACGCTGTTTCACTTAAGGGCTTATTGCTGGTCGGCTTGCTGGCTTGGGCCGGTGCCGCCCACGCCCAAACCGAAAACGACTTGCTGCGCGACCTTGAAAAGCAAACCACCGACTCGACCAAGCGCGAGGCGGTGGCGGCTACCTTTAAGGGCACGCACATCATCAACTCGCAGTCGGTGGAAACGCCGGGCCAGGGCACGCTGGCCTTCCTCATCCAGCACCGCTTCGGCACCATCAACAGCGGCCCGTACGAGTTTTTTGGGCTCGACAACGCCGTGCTGCGCCTCAGCTTCGAGTACGGCGTCACCGACCGGCTGGCGCTGGGCCTGGGTCGCAGCTCGCAGGAGAAAACGTTCGACGGCTTTGTGAAATACAAGGCCTTGCAGCAAAGCACCGGCGCGCACCCCATGCCGGTTTCGGTCACGCTGTTTGCCTCGTCGGCCATCACCACGCTCAAGTTCAACCAAACCGCCAACACCGCCGAGCGCAGCACCGCTTCGCGCCTCGATTACACCTACCAGGTGTTGCTGGCGCGCAAGTTCAGCCCCAGCCTGTCGGTGCAGCTTATGCCCACGCTCATCCACCGCAACTACGTGGCGCTGGAAGGCATGCAAAACGACGTGTACTCCATCGGCGCGGGTCTGCGCCAGAAGCTGACCAAGCGCTTGGCCCTCACCGCCGACTACTTCTACCTGCTGCCCGGCTACGTGGCCGACAACTACCGCAACGCCCTGGGCGTGGGCGTCGACATCGAAACCGGCGGCCACGTGTTTCAGCTGCACCTCACCAATTCCAGCGGCATGGTGGAGAAGTTCTTCGTGCCCCAAACCACGGGCAACTTCTTCGACGGCGACATTTTCTTCGGCTTCACCGTGGCCCGCAACTTCACGGTGAAGTCGCGGGATTAGACAACTGGCCGCCATGCAAAAGGCCCGCTGGAACACTCCAGCGGGCCTTTTTCTTGTACTTGCGTGGCTTCGAGGACTACACCATCACGCCTTCGGCCACTACGCTTTGCACCTCGGGCACCATGCGCTTGAGCAGGTTCTCGATGCCCGATTTCAGCGTAACGGTGGCCGAGGGGCAGCCGGAACACGAGCCCTGCAGGTTCACGGTCACCACGCCTTCGTGGTAGCTTTTGAAGGTGATGTTGCCGCCGTCCTGCTCCACGGCGGGGCGCACGTAGTTGTCGAGCAGGTCGATGACCTTCTGGGCAATCTGGCCTTCCTGCTGGGTGGGGTCGCCGGCGGTGGCGGCCTGGGCGGCCTTTTGCTCGGCGGCGGGGTCGACGGTGAAAATGGGCCCGCCGGCTTCCACGTAGCTCTTCAGGAACTGACGCAGCTCGGGGATGAGCTGCGTCCAGCCCAGCTCGGGCTGGGTTTTGGTGACGGTGACAAAGTTTTGGGCGATAAACACGCGGCCCACGTAGTCAAAATTGAACAGCTCCTGCGCCAGCGGCGAATTGGCGGCGGCTTCCACGTTGGGGTAGTCCACGCTCACGCCATCGGCCAGCAGGTTGTTGTTGAGGACAAATTTCATGCTCTCCGGGTTGGGAGAAGCTTCGGCATAAATGGAAACAGACATGGCTGGGGGCTTAAAATCAAGGAGAAAGCTTGACGCGTTTGCAACGGCAAAGGTACAACCGCAACGCGGCGCTAGAGGTTGCAAATGTACCTACATTGATTGACTCGCGCCCGGGCAGCCCGGCAATGGGGCTACACCTTGTCCAGCGCAAAATATCCGACGATGGTCGCGGCCAGCACCGTCACCAAAGGCCCAAACCGTTCTGCGGGGGTGGCGCCCGTGACCAGTCCCCATCCCACCCACACCGCCGCCGCCGCCAGCAACAGGACCACCAGCGCCGGGGCCAGCCGGCCGCCCCAGTTCACCGCGGGCGAAATTTCACCCACAAACGCCGTCCTGTCGGGCTCGTTTGGGTCGGCGTTGTTGATGTACTGCGAGATGCTGCGATGGTTTCCCACTTCCAACGGGGCGCCGTGGCCCCCCGAAAAGTAGGCGTATTCCTGCACCTGCTTGCCGCTATAGGCGCCCCGGAAGCCTTCGATGCCCCCGGTGCCCACGTCGCGGATGCCCAATACCTTGTTCATCACCCGGCACAAAATGCCCACCGGCCAGTCGGCGCAGGACTTGTCGTTGCGCAACGTTTCCACCTGGTGTTTTTTAAACAATTCTCCCCAGGGATAATCGACCGGCAACACCGTGCCCGCCAGGTACACGCGCTGAAAGCGCATGTTGGGCAAACGCCGCAGGCTCTCGCCCAAAATGTAGGTGCCGTTGCTGTGCCCCACGAAATGAAAGTTGGCGTTGGGGTACTGCGCCAGCGCGTCGCTGTAGCTGTTTTTAAACCAGCGGGTGTTGGCACGCCGCACGCCGGAACGAAGGAATTTGGCCGCCGAAAAGTATCCGTAGTTCCCGATGCGCACGTCCGTGTCTGGTCGCTTCAGCACGTCCCGCAGCTGGGTGGTCCAGTCGGGGTTGAGCGCGCGAATGCCCGGCATGACGAACACCACGTTTTGGACGGCATTGCGCTCCGCTTGCTTGGCCGAGGGCGCGTCCGACGGCTGGTGCTCGAAGGTGTAGTGCATCAGCATGCGCTTGTAGTCCTCCCGCTCGCTGCCCGCGGGCAGCCAGTCCCAGCGGTGCACGTTGCTGTGGGTGGCGCCGCTCAGCCGGCGCTGTTCGCCGGTGGGCAGCTGCTCTACTTCGAGGCTTTCCGATTCATCCACGATGCTGTCGGCGTCGCCGAGCAATTGCAGCACCACGGGCTGCTGGCTGGGGGGCGTGCGGCGGAAATACCGCAGCCAGCCAATTTTCAGGTTGCTGATGAAATCGGCGCCTTGCACCGTGTCGTCGAGCAGCGGCGAAAGCCAGCGGGCCAGCCCCAGAAAAGGCACCACGCCGAAGAGTTTGGCGCCGGGCACCACCACGCCCTGGTTGGGCGCGGCAAACAAGATGATGCGCGTGACCTTGCGGGCCCAAGCGTCGACCTCTTCCCCCTCATACGTGGCGTCTACGGCGGCCAGGTAGGCCTCTCGCACGATGAGCCCGCCCAGGCTGTGGCCCAGCAACAAGATTTCATCGGGCAGCCCCTGCACTTCTGCTCTGTTGCGGATGCGGTCGCGCAGCCGCTGGGCCAGCACCGCCACGCCCTCGCGGCTAAACGGGGTCGCGCCGTGCTCATAAAACAGCCACTCGTCTTGCGCGTGGCCAGGCTGGGCCTGGGCCACCGATTTAAAATCTTCCCACTGCACGGCTTTGCCACGCAGTCCGGGAACGACCACCAGAAGGCGGCGTACGGGGGTAGATGGTTGGGGAGTCACGGCGTTGATAGAAATAGAAAAGTGAGCGAGTAACGACAGCCAAACCAAGGGCCACTGGTTGCCCGGCAGCTACGTTGCGCGCTTCTTGCCTTTCTTTCTCTACTCAAGGCAACTTGGCCGGAATGCAACAGCACGCCGACATAAAAATGAAATTAATTCATCAAATAAACAAATTTATTTATATAATAAAGTAACCTCGGCTATAACCGGTTGGCCCGGGCGCGCAGCAGCAGGTCGGCCAGCACCAGTTGGGTCATGGCTTCCACGATGGGCACGGCGCGGGGCAGCACGCAGGGGTCGTGCCGGCCGCGGCCCACCAGCGTGATGGCCTCGCCCTGGTCGTTGATGGTTTGCTGGGGCTGCAGCAGCGTGGCCACGGGCTTGAACGCGACGCGGAAGTAGATGTCCTGCCCGTTGGAGATGCCGCCCTGGCTGCCGCCGCTGTGGTTGGTGCGGGTGCGCACGGCGCCGGTTTCGTCGGTGTAAAACTCGTCGTTGTGCACCGAGCCGGGCAGCTTGGTGCCCTCGAAACCCGAGCCGAACTCAAAGCCTTTCACGGCGTTGATGCTGAGCAGCGCGTGGCCCAACACAGCGGGCAGCTTGTCGAACACCGGCTCGCCGAGGCCGGCGGGCACGTGCCGGGCCACGCCCGTTATCACGCCGCCCACCGTGTCGTGCGCGGCCTGGGCTTCGCGAATGCGCGCTTCCATGCGGGCCGCGGTTTCGGGATGCGGGCAGCGCACCAGGTTTGTGTCGATAAGGCCAAAATCCAGCTCCTGATACGCCACGGGCACTTCCACTTCGCCCACAGCCGAGACGTAGGCAGCAATTTCAACCCCAAAATGCGCCAGCAGCTGCATGGCCACGGCCCCGGCAGCCACGCGGGCGGCCGTTTCGCGGGCCGAGCTGCGGCCGCCGCCGCGGTAGTCGCGGCGGCCGTACTTCACGTCGTAGGTGTAGTCGGCGTGGCTGGCGCGGTAGGCGTGGGCAATGTGCGAGTAGTCGTCGGAGCGTTGGTCAGCGTTGGGAATGAACAGGCTGATGGGCGTGCCGGTGGTGACGCCCTCGAACAGGCCCGACTGGATGTGCACCGTGTCGGCTTCCTTGCGCGGGGTGGTGAGGGCCGACTGGCCGGGCCGCCGCCGGTCCAGCGCCGCCTGAATGCGGGCCGCGTCCACGGCCACGCCGGCCGGGCAGCCGTCGATGATGACCCCGATGCCCGCGCCGTGCGACTCGCCGAAAGTGGTGATGCGAAAGAGGGAGCCGAAGGTATTGGACATGAGAATGGTTATCAGTTGGTTGTTGTCAGTTGTCAGGGCTCGCGTGGCCCGTTGCCTACCAAACCGACAACAAGCACCAAGCAGCTAACAACCACGAAAAGCCCCGCAAAACTACGCCCGCCGGCCGGCGCGCCACCAGCCAAACGCTGCCACCCCGGCCAGCGCCACCAGCAGCCACTGGGCGTAGCGGCGCACGTCGCGGTACACGTCCACCGACTGCAGGGTGGTGTCGGCGCTGGCCAGGGCGGGGCCGTAGAAGGGGTCGTCTTCGGGCTTGGGCAGCGAGGTGGCCACTTGCGCGGCGCCGCGCACCTGGGGCCGCAGCTCCGGCCGCAGCGTGTCGTAGCGGGCCGTGGCGGGGTTGAACACCACAATGCGCAGCAGGCTATCGAGCGGCAGCACGCCGGGGCGGCGGGCCACCAGGCGGTAGCGAAACAGCTTGCGCCCGCCGCCCGGCACCGGCTCCTCGCGCACTTCCGGGCCGTACACCTCCAGGCCGGGCCGGGCGGGCCACACCGGCGCCAGCACCGCCGACAGGTTGCCCTGCCCTTCTACCCCAAACGAGTACGTGAACGACTCGCCCACCCGAAACCGCGTCCGGCTGATGGCTTCTTTCACTTTGTAGCTGCCCACCGGTACGGGGCCGCGCTGGGCCGCTTCGGGCAGGGGCCGCACCTGCACAGCCACGCCGGGAGCGTAGTAGGTTTTGTAGCCGGCCAGGCGGTTGTCCTGGCCGGCCTCGGGCTTTTTCAAGACCTTGAACTTGACCATGGTCAGGGCCAGGGGCGGAAAGCGCAGGGGCTGTGCCGTCAGGGGATAGTACACGTTTTCGGCCAGGCGGAAGCGCAGGTAGCGCTGGCCCAGGTGGCGCACGGTGTCGGGGGTCACGCTGGCGTCGGGGCCGGGCTCCTGCCAGGCGGTGGGCTGGTGCAGTTCGTGCAGCAGCGGCGGCAGCTGGTCGTTGAAGTCGTGAAACGCCAGCAGGGCCTGGTCTTCGGGCTTGAGGTAGAAATACAGCCCCACCCGCACGCCCTCGCCCACAAACACGCTGGGCCGCTCGGCCACCACGGCCAGAAACGCGTGGTCGGGCACGTCCTGGTACAGCGCGGGCTTGGGCTTGCCAAACAGCTTGTCGAGGTCGCCCACGGCCTGCAGCGGCGCGGCGGGGTTGGCCGGCTTAGTCAGGGCCGGCGCCGTGGCGGGCGTGGCCGCGGCCGGCGGGGCCGAGGCCGTCGGCGCGGGCCCCACGCGCACCGTGGCGCCGGCACTTTTCAGCACCACGCCGTTCACGGTCATCTGAAACGGCTTGATGACGATTTCGCCCTCGCCGTAGGGCACGTAGCGCTGGGTGATGGTGACATCCGTGAAGCGGCGGCCCTGCACCGTGCGCGTGGTAATGATGCGCACCTTGGTGGTTTTCTTGAAGCCCTCAAGCTCCGGAAATTCCGAGTACTTGTCGGGGGTGCCACCGCGCACCCGGAAGCCCAGCGTGAACGTGCCCGTGACCGGCAGCGTGGCCGGGCCGGGCACTAGCACTACGTCGGCGGCGGGGGCCGGGCGTGCGGCCGGGGGCGGGGGGCCGGGCTGGGCCGCCGCCGGGCCGGCGGCCCCCAGCCACCACAGCCACGCTAATATCCCAAAAAGTCTCCCCATAGGTGTTGGTGCCATTGCAGCCCCTAAAAGTAGGTTTAAACGGTGGAATCGGGATTTTATCGCAGGCTGTACGTCAAGGGTATAATCATAAATCCGGATTCTTGCAACAGAAATTTTGGCGCTATTGAATCCTTTTGAGCTTCTCCCACCGTATCTGCCTTCACAACTCCCCTCACGGTTCAGGTTTTCACTTTCCAGAACGGGCCGCTGGCCCGCGGGGGCACTGCTTTGCCTTTTCCCAAGCGTCATTCATTTTTCACCAAATCCTTCTCACCCATGTCCGACAATCTCCAGCCCCGCGGCTCCGACGACGCCACGTTCGCTCAGCCGCTGTACACGCCCATCAAGCGGCGGTCCTTCTTCATGTACGCCGGCGCTACGGCCGGGGCCTCGGCCCTGGTGCTGGCCGGGTGCTCGAAAGACTCGGACCCGGTGAAACCCAACCTGCCCACCGGCAACTCCACCACCGCTGATGGCTCCATCAGCTTGGGCTCGGGCGACGTGGGCGTGCTCAACTACGCCTATGCGCTGGAGCAGCTGGAAGCCGATTTCTATAGCAAAGTGGCCGCCCTGTCCAACGGCGCCAGCCTGCTCGGCGCCACGGAATTTGCTTATTTCCAACAAGTAGCTAAGCACGAAGCCATTCACCGCGACTTCTTCAAGGCCGCCCTTACCCGCGATGCGGCCGGGCAGGTGCTGCGCAACCTCACGCCGAAGTACCCCGCTGGCACGTTCGACTCGAAAACCACTATTCTGGCCACGGCCAAAGCGTTTGAAGACCTCGGCGTGGCCGCCTACAACGGCGCCGGCAAGCTCATCAAAACGCCGGCTTACCTGGTCATTGCCGGCCAGATTGTGTCGGTGGAAGCCCGCCACGCCGCCTACATCCGCGACTTGATTACGCCCGGCTCGTTTGCCGCCGACGACCAGGTAGCCGCCGCCTCCGGCCTCGACATGGCCATGACGCCCAAAGAGGTGCTCAATACCGCCCAGAACTTCATCACGGAGAAGCTGAGCGGCGACAGCATCGGCGTCAACGCGTAGCTCATTCCCTTCCACTCGTAATCAATCCTCGCCATGAATTTCTTCAATATAATCAATCAGCTAGCCGAAGTGGACCCCGACGTAATGGGCCGCCTCGACACCCGTCGCTCGGTATTCAACTCGCTTACGTCGATGAGCAAGCGCGCCGCAATGGCCGCCGGCCCGGCCTTGCTGGCTTCGTTCTTCACCAAGGCTTACGCAGGCACCACCGCCGGCGACCCCAAAGAGGTGTTCAACTACGCCCTGACGCTGGAGTACCTGGAGGCAGACTTTTACAATAAGATGATTGCCTCGCCGTACTTCTCCACGGCGTCGGCCGCTGCGCAGGCCGCCATCCGTCAGATTTCCAAGCACGAAACCGCCCACGTGAACCTGCTGAAGGCCGTGGTAACCGGCATCGGCGGGACGCCCACGCCGGCCGTCACGTTCAAATCAGCCACGTTTGCTTCGCTCACGTCATTTGCGGCGCAGCTGCAGGTGGCACAATTGCTGGAAGACACCGGCGTGCGGGCCTACAAAGGCCGCGCCGGCGACTTGCTGGGCCTAGCCGACGTCACCATCACCGGCATCGGCACCATCAATCCCCTGCAGTCTGCGCTGCAAATTCACTCGGTGGAAGCGCGCCACGCGGCCCACATCCGCTACATGCGCAACCAGACGCCCTGGATTACGGGCACCGGCGACCTCGACTCGCAGCCCCACTACACCGGCGCCATTCCCGAAAGCAACACCACGCAATCGAACGTGAACCTCATTGCCGCCAACTCCATCACCCCGAACACCACGTATTCGGCGGCCGATGCCGCGGCCTCGTTCGACGAAATCCTGACGCCCGCTGAGGTGACGGACAACTCGCGCGCTGGCGGCCTGATTGGCGCTTAAGTTGCCGGGCCACGGCCCTGAACATGTTTTGCTGATAAAGCCGGTTTCGCTGTTGCGGAACCGGCTTTGTTTTTTGGGCCTTTGCAACCATTGAACAGGTAGCGAGTACCTTTGCAGTAGCTCGTGGCCCGAGGTTTCGGGCCGGCCGATTGATTTAACTACGCATGTCTGAACACTCTTTCTCGCCTGCCTGGCGGGCCCAGCCGCTGGGACGGCGCGGTTTTTTGCGGGTTTCGGCAGCTTCTGCCGCCACGGTGGCGCTGGTAGCTGCCACGGGGTGCGACACCTCGACCCCGGAGCCCGTGCTCCCCGACCCGAACCTGATAACGCTGCCCGCCGGCGACAACGGCCTGTTGTATTCCCTCTACCTGCTGGCGCTGGCGAAGGCCACGCTGTACCAGAAGATATACGAAACGCCGCCTACCGACCTGACGACCGCCGAGCGCGCCATTTTTTCGGACCTGCGCGACCACGAGGTGGCTTACCGCGAGCTGCTCCACCTCATCCTCGACCCCAACTACCTCGACCCCACCAAGGCGGCGCAGCTTTTCCCCACCGATTTTGCCTTCAAGCTCACTTCGTTCACGCTCACCACGCGGGCGGGGGTGCTGGTCGCGGCCCAGCAGCTCGAAGACCTGGCCGCGGCCACGTACCCGGTGATGGTGCCGCTGCTGACCAGCAGCAACCCCTACCAACGCGTGCTGCTGCTGAAGGCCGCCTCGGTGCAGGCCCGGCACGCCGCCGTGGTGCGCGACCTGCTCGCGCCCGGCTCGTTTGCCAACGACGACGTGGTGAACGCCGCCGGCCAGCTCAAGCCGAAGACTCCGGTAGAGGTGAACACCGCCCTGGCGCCGTTTTTCGCTCCTTACGTTATTTCCGTCGCCAATTTGCCCGTTCCCGTCCTATGAAGCTGATGTCCATTCTTGACCACGTAGCGTCTGCCCCCGCCGCCGCAGCGCCGCGTCGGGCCTTGTTTCAGCAGCTAGGCCGGGCCGCCGTGGCCGCGCTGCCCCTGGGCCTGGGCGCGGCCCTGCCCGCCGCCGCCGAAACCAAAGACACTTCCCTCGACGCCCTGACCCAGCTCCTGCTGCTCGAGCGGCTGGTGTCGGCGTTCTATACCCGGGCGCTGGCTAACACCAGCCTGATTCCGGCGGCGCAGGTTCCCGACTTCCAGCGCATCCTGCGTCACCAGACGCAGCACGTGGCCTTGTTCACGCAGGCCCTGCAGGACAGCGGCGCCATCATGCCCGCCATGCCCACCTTCGACTTTAGCGGGCAGCGCAACGTACCTGGCAACCCCGTGCTGTTTCCCAACGTGCTTACGGCCTACGACGATTTCCTGGCCCTGGCGCAGCAGCTCGAAGACCTGAGCGCCCGCCTCTACCGGAGCCAGGTGTTCAACATCTCCTACGACCCCAAGCTCTACAAAGCGGCCCTGAGCATAGTGGCCGTAGAAGCCGAGCACTCGGCCCACGTGCGCACCCTGCGCCGCAACCGCGGCGTGGCCGTGAAAAGCTGGCCCAGTGCCACCGATGCCGCCATTGCGCGGCCGGCAGCGGCCCAGGTGCTGGCCACGGCCGCTACCGGCGGCGAAGACAATCTTGCGCAAGAGCAACAGGCCGGCGTTCTGGTGCCCTTTGCCTCCTTGCTGAGCGTATTGCGCCTCACTTTCGTGAGCGACCCCTCAGTGGCTGAGGCATTTGACGAGCCCGTAAGCACTGCCGTAGCGCAGGCCGCCCTCAGTTTGTTCTATTAAATAGGGAAATATAGAACGATACATAATTTTGGCATTCCCCGGAAAAAGAGCGGCCCAGGCTGCTCTTTTTGCGTATTGGGGCACCCGGGCCTGGCCGCGCCCCTTGCGCCTCTTGCGCTACGCCGCCTTCATGTAGTATCTTTCTTATCAGGTGGCTGCCAAGCTCTTCCCGGAAGCTCAAGGCCCCTCTACTCTCTTCCCCTCCCCGTATTCTTTGATGCTATGCTAGACTACGTGAAAATGATTCTGCTCAAAGTCAGTTTCAGCAAAGCGCTGTTCGAGAAAGAGCTGCGCAAAGCCATCAAGATGCTGGTGCCCGCCGAGCTCACCGATTTTCGGGCGTGGTGCTACCAGCAGTTTGCGCGTGTGTACCGGCGGGTGTTGAAAAAGGTATTCGGCAACCCTCAAGGCGCATTGCCGGTGGTAGCGCTGGGCTAGTCTCCGGCCACAAACCGAATGTTGCGCTTCAGCCCCTCGTAGCCCGTGCGTTTCACGGCCGACTGGCGAAACAACTCTGAGAACAATTCGTTGGTAATCTCGCGCCAGTCGCCCGGCGTCAGGTCTTTCAGACCGGGCGCGGGGTCGAACTGCGGCTCGTTGTGCGGCTTCGAGAAACGGTTCCAGGGGCACACGTCCTGGCAGATGTCGCAGCCGAACACCCAGTTGCCGAACTGCCCGGCCACCTCGGTCGGAATCTGGTCCTTGAGCTCGATGGTGAAGTAGCTGATGCACTTGCTGCCGTCTACCACATAAGGCTCGGTGATGGCCTGGGTGGGGCAGGCGTCCAAGCACTTGGTGCAGGTGCCGCAGTAGTCGCGGATGGGGCCGTCGGCGGGCAACTCCACGTCCACAATCAGCTCGGCAATGAAGTAGAATGAGCCCGTGCCGGGCGTTATCAGGTTCGAGTTTTTACCTACCCAGCCGAGGCCAGATTTCTTCGCCCAGGCCTTGTCCAGCACCGGCGCCGAGTCGACGAAGCAGCGGCCGCCAATTTGCCCGATTTCGGCCTCCATGTCAGCCAGCAGCGTTTTCAGTTTGTCTTTGATGACGAAGTGGTAGTCGCGGCCGTAGGCGTATTTGCTGATTTTGAGGGTATCGTCGGGCTGCTGGGCTTCCGGCGCGGGGTAGTAGTTGAGCAGCAGCGAAATCACCGATTTGGCACCGTCTACCAGCAAGCGCGGGTCGAGGCGCTTGTCGAAGTGGTTTTCCATGTAGCCCATCTTGCCATTCATGCGGCGCGTGAGCCAGGTTTCAAGGCGCGGGGCTTCCTCTTCCAGAAAATCTGCCTTCGAGATGCCGCAGGCCATGAAGCCCAGCTCGGCCGCGCGGCGCTTGATGAAAGGAGCCCATTGGGACTGAGGAAGCATGGGCAACGAAAGAAACTGCGGTGCAAAGAAACAGGAAACGCGCCGCTGGGGGCGGCGCGTTCCGTTGGGCTAAACGATGCGTCTCGGCGTTAAACCTACACCGCATACGGCTGAGCATGCGGCGCGGACGCTGAGACGCGAAGTGTCGCGTCTCTACATCGCTCGGTCAGCTTGTTATCTCATCAAACAGGCTCACGCCGTTGTTGCCGCGCAGGTGGTTGGGCAACAGGCGGCCGAGGTGCTGGTACGCGGCCTCGGTGGCTTCGCGGCCGCGCGAGGTGCGCTTGATGTAGCCCTCCTGAATGAGGAAGGGCTCGTACACTTCCTCGATGGTTTCGCCTTCCTCGCCGCAGGCCGTGGCGATGGTGCTGATGCCCACCGGGCCGCCCTTAAACTTGTCGATGATGGTGGTGAGAATGCGCTTGTCCATGTCGTCGAGGCCGCGGGCGTCCACGTCGAGGGCGTTGAGGGCAAACTGCGCGATTTCGACCGTAATGGTGCCATTGCCCTTGATTTGGGCGAAGTCGCGGGTGCGGCGCAGCAGGTTGTTGGCAATGCGGGGCGTGCCGCGGGAGCGGCGGGCAATTTCAAAGGCCGCGTCCTCGTGAATGGGCGTGCCCAGGATTTCGGCCGAGCGCTGCACGATGGTAGTCAGCAGCTTGGAATCGTAGTACTCCAAGCGGGCCGAGATGCCGAAGCGGGCCCGCAGCGGTGCCGTGAGCATGCCCGAGCGCGTGGTGGCGCCCACCAGGGTGAAGGGCGAGAGCGAAATCTGCACCGAGCGGGCGTTGGGGCCTGAGTCGAGCATGATGTCGATGCGGTAGTCCTCCATCGCCGAGTACAGGTACTCTTCCACCACGGGGTTGAGACGGTGGATTTCGTCGATGAACAGCACGTCGTGCGGCTCCAGGTTGGTGAGCAGGCCGGCCAGGTCGGAGGGCTTGTCGAGCACCGGGCCGCTGGTCATCTTGATGCCCGAGCCCAACTCGTTGGCGATGATGTGCGAGAGGGTGGTTTTGCCCAGGCCGGGGGGGCCGTGCAGCAGCACGTGGTCGAGGGCGTCGCCGCGCTGTTTGGCAGCGGCCACGAACACCTTCAGGTTCTCCAGAATCTTGTCCTGGCCCGTGAAATCGTCGAAACTGAGCGGACGGAGGGCTTTGTCGATGTCCTTATCGGTAGCATCAAACCCGTCGATTCCGCCGGTGAGATAGGCTTCGCGCATAATGATATTGCTAAAATGATTGGTCAGTGCTTGCTAAGCGAATGAGTAACTATGTTGGAGACCAAAAAGCTCCTTCAGGGAAGTAAAAATTCGTCTGTCATCCTGAGCGCAGCGAAGGACCCTGCCTCATCCAAACGACTTTGGCTGACGTGACAAGGTCCTTCACTGCGCTCAGGATGACAGACGGTTTCCATCGCCGACTACTCGTGCAGCAGCACCTCAATGTCGAGGTGCAGCCAGTCGGTTTCCCAGGATTTGTGGTTGAGGCGGGCCGAGAGGTGCTTGCCAGCGTCGAGGAGCCGGGCCACGGTTTCGTTGCGGCCCTCGGGCAGGTAGCCGAGCCACACGTTGGCGGGGTCGGTGGCGGGGGCGGTGTGCACCTGCACGGCCCAGTCGTCGTAGTGGTTGTCGGCTTCGCGGCTCAGGTGCAGGGCCTGGCCCACCTGTAGCTTGGGCTCGTACTTCTCCAGGTTGGGGCGGTGCGAGGTGCCGGCCACGAGGCATTCGAGCAGCACGAGGGGTTCGGACGCGGGGACGATTTTCATCATGGGGCCAAATTACGGCGCGGACAGCGGGTTTTGGTTTTATGCAACTTCAACATTGCAAGCATAAAGTCTAAGTAAGTTGCGCGCCCATTTCACACTTCACTCCTTCAAACCGCATGAAAAAAATGTTTCTCCCCGCCGCGCTGGCGCTGGCCGTGGCTGGCTCGTGGGCCTTTTACCCGAAAGCCCCAGCCGATTCGGCGGGCTACATGATGGTCATTGGCACCGGCCGCACTTCGGGCCTGGCTTCCTACACGGCCGCCGTTACGGTGGTGCAGTCCGATGGGGAGCAGCAAACCCAGGAAGTCGACACCAAACTTCTGAATCGCAAGAATGCCGTGGCCGGCTTTGTCGATTTGCACAGGGCTGAGCTGGCCAAAATCAATCAGCTAACCGCCCAAGGCTGGCGCGTAATCAGCGTGACGCAGGGCAATAGTTTCCAGGGCGTCATCAACGAAACCACTTACTTGCTGGAAAAGCGCTGAGTGAACTCGCCCATTGTTGCCAAAAGAGCCGCCCCATATCCGGAGCGGCTCTTTTGGTAACTCATGATATGGGCAGCTTACTTGAACGCCTGAATGCCGGTGATGTCGGCGCCCGTGATGAGCAGGTGAATGTCGTGCGTGCCCTCGTAGGTAATCACCGATTCGAGGTTCATCATGTGGCGCATGATGGGGTACTCGCCCGTGATGCCCATGCCGCCGTGAATCTGGCGGGCTTCGCGGGCCACGTGCAGGGCCATTTCTACGGAGTTGCGCTTGGCCATGCTGATTTGGGCGCTGGTGGCTTTGCCCTCGTTTTTGAGCACGCCCAGGCGCCAAGCCATGAGTTGGGCCTTGGTGATTTCGGTAATCATCTCGGCCAGCTTCTTCTGCTGGAGCTGGTAGCTGGCAATGGGCTTGCCGAACTGCTCGCGCTGCAGCGAGTATTTCAGGGCCGACTCGTAGCAGTCGATGGCCGCGCCGATGGCGCCCCAGGCAATGCCGAAGCGGGCCGAATCGAGACAAGACAGCGGGCCTTTGAGACCGTCGACGTTGGGGAGGATGTTCTCTTTGGGGATTTTCACGTCCTCAAACACCAGCTCGCCGGTGGTGCTGGCGCGCAGGCTCCACTTGTTGTGGATTTCGGGGGTGCTGAAGCCTTCCATGCCGCGCTCCACGATGACGCCTTTGATGCGGCCCTGCTCGTTTTTGGCCCACACCACGGCTACCTGGCACTCGGGCGAGTTTGATATCCAGAGCTTGGCCCCGTTCAGCAGGTAATGGTCGCCCATGTCCTTGATGTTGGTGGTCATGCCGCCGGGGTTCGAGCCGTGGTCGGGCTCGGTGAGGCCGAAGCAGCCCAGCCACTCGCCGCTGGCGAGCTTGGGCAGGTACTTTTTGCGTTGCTCTTCGGAGCCGTAGGCGTAGATGGGGAACATCACCAGCGAGCCCTGCACCGAAGCAGTGGAGCGCATGCCGGAGTCGCCGCGCTCAATTTCCTGCATAATCAGGCCGTAGCTAATGTAGTCGAGGCCGCCGCCGCCATATTCCTGCGGAATGGTGGGGCCGAAGGCGCCCACGTCGCCAAATTTGCGCACGATTTCTGAAGGGAAGTGCGCGTCCTGCGCCCACTTCTCGATGTTGGGCGAAATCTCCTTTTTCACGAAGTCGCGGATGCTCTGGCGAATGAGCAGGTGCTCTTCGGTGAGCAGGCCGTCGAGGTCGAAATAATCGGTGAAGCCGTTGGCGTTGGTGCTGCCTTTCTGGGCGGTGTGGGCTTTGGCTTCGGGGGAGAGTACGTCGGCTTGCGAGGACATAAGCGGAAAAGTGGGGTGGTGGGAATTGGGTGGGAGTATGGCCGCAAAGGTAACAGCCGGGACCGAGGCGCGGTTCGGCCCGCGCCGGGCACGGCGGGGGCGGGCCCAGCCGGGGCGTGGCCAGCCGGGCCCCTCCTTTTGCCCGGCAAAGTCGTATGCTTGCCAAAATTCACTTGCTCCTTCCCATGTCCACTCCCGGACTTCCCACCCACCACGCGCCCAAGCTCAACGAGCTGGAAGCCACCGCCATTTGCGGCAACGACATTTCCTCGTCGTGCCTCTACGTATCGGCGCTGGCCATTTCCTACGCCGGGCAGTATGCCTGGCTGGCCCTGCTGGTGGTGGGCGCGGTGCTGTTTTTGTTCCGCAAAATCTACGGCGAGGTGGTGGGCGCCCTGCCCCTGAACGGCGGCGCCTACAACGTGCTGCTGAATACCACCAGCAAGCGCAACGCTGCGCTGGCCGCCTGCCTCACCATCCTG
This sequence comes from Hymenobacter armeniacus, assembly GCF_014699055.1. Classification (GTDB taxonomy): domain Bacteria; phylum Bacteroidota; class Bacteroidia; order Cytophagales; family Hymenobacteraceae; genus Hymenobacter; species Hymenobacter armeniacus. The sequence goes on along the minus strand of NZ_JACXAC010000004.1, from coordinate 209,014 downwards.
TCGTACATGGCCACGGCCGTGCTTTCGGCCAACGAGGCCATGCACTACCTGCACACGCTGTGGCAGGAGCTGCCCATCATTTGGGCCACGGTGGGGCTGCTGGGGCTGTTTTTGCTGCTCACCATTCTGGGCATGTCGGAGTCGGCCATTGTGGCCGTCATCATTTTTCTCACGCACCTGGCTTCGCTCACGCTGCTGGTGGGCGTGGCGGGCTGGTACCTGGCCACCCACGGCCTGCACAACCTGGCCCTCAACTTCCAAGTGCCGGTGAAAGGCGGCAGCATCCTCAACGCGCTGTTTTTTGGGTTTAGCGCGGCCATGCTGGGCATTTCGGGCTTCGAGAGCTCGGCCAACTTCGTGGAGGAGCAAGCCCAAGGCGTATTTCAGAAAACGCTGCGCAACATGTGGGTGGTGGTCACGGTGTTCAACCCGCTCATTGCCTTCCTGGCCATTGCGGTGCTGCCGCTGGCGGAAGTGGGCCAGCACACCGAAACGCTGCTCTCGCACCTGGGCCGCGTGACGGGCGGGCCGTGGCTGGGCACGGCCATTTCGGTGAATGCGGTGGCCGTGCTGAGCGGAGCCGTGCTCACGTCTTTCGTGGGCGTAAGCGGCCTGATGAAGCGCATGACCCTGGACCGCATCCTGCCGCAGCTTTTCCTGAAAGAGAACAAGCGCGGCAGCAACTACCTCATCCTGTTGGTGTTCTTTTTGTTGTGCGTGTCGGCGCTGTTCATCACGCAGGGGCAGCTGGGCCCGCTGGCGGGCGTCTACACCATCTCATTCTTGTCGGTGATGGCCTTTTTTGCCCTCGGCAACTTCCTGCTGAAAGGCAAGCGGCCCAACCTGCCGCGGCCCGTGTACGCGGGCATTCTCACGGTCACGCTGGCCTTGCTGGGCGTGCTGCTGGCCTTGTTCGGCAACATCAAGATTCATCCCGAATACCTGATTGTGTTCCTGCAATACTTCCTGCCGGCCATGGCCGTGGTGTCCATCATGCTCAACCGCATTGCCATTCTCAACCTGGCGCTGTCGGCGGCCGAGCAACTGGCCCGGCACCTGCCGCGGGTGGCGCGACTGGCCCGCCTCAAGGTGCGCCGGCAGCTGAAGGAGCTGGCCCAGCAGGAATTCGTGTTTTTCACGAAGGGCGACAACGTCTCGAACCTCAACAAGGTGATGGCCTACGTGGTGGAAAATGAATTCACCAACCGCCTGCGCATCGTGACCTTGCTCAGGGAAGGCGAGAAATACCCCGAGGAGCTGTTGAACGACATTCGGGTGCTGGACCGCGCTTATGAGCAGATTGAGGTCGAGTTCGTGACCATGCACGGCACCTTCGGCCCAGCCTTGATTGAGGAGCTTTCCAAGCAGTGGAAAATCCCCAAAAACTTCATGTTCATCGGCTCGCCCGGCGACCGGTTTCCGTATCAGATTTCGGAGCTGGGCGGCGTGCGGCTGATTATCTGAACCACGGATTCCTGCGGATTTTACGGATTGCGCGGATTTTGTGGACGGCGCCAGCGGGCAGCGGAAGCTCAACAAAAAAGGCCACTCTGATGAGTGGCCTTTTTGCAGATGGGCAATTGTAGCATTCGTCCACAAAATCCGTGCAATCCGTAAAATCCGCAGGAATCCATGGTTCAGACATCAAAATCGCACATTGAGCGAGGCCAGGAAATTGGTCTTGGCTTGCGGGTAATAGTAGTTGAAGTACTGCGTTTGCCCGCCGTACACATAGCCGTAGGTGTAGCCGTTGTTCACGTACTCGGTGGCAAATATGTTGTTGACCAGCACGGCCAGCTCCACTTCCCGGAAGCCCCATTTCTGCGGCTGCCAGAGGTAGCGCAGGCGCACGTCCTGCACGTAGTAGGGGGCAATGCTGCGGGCTTCGGTGCTGGTGTTGTCGAGGTACTGGCGGCCGGCGTAGCGGGCCAGCGTGGCCAGCTTCAGGCCGGGCAGGGCTTCGTACTCCACGGTGTAGGCGGCCGTGAAGCCGGGCGAAAACGCGATGTTGGTTTGGGAGAAGGTGGTGGCTTTTTCGCCGCCCTGGTCGTAATCGGTCAGGTAATCGGTGTAGTTGTTGATTTTGTTCTGGCTGACGGTGGCCGTGGCCGTCAGGCTCAGGGCCGGCACGGGGCGGTAGGTCACCTGGCCTTCCACGCCGCGGCGGTAGCTCTCGGCCACGTTGGTGTGAATGGCATTGCCCACGTCGTCGAGGCGGCCGCTCAGCACCAGCTGGTTGCGGTAGTACATGTAGTAGAAGTTTAGGTTGGCCTGCACTTTTTCGGTGGCGCGGCGCAGGCCCAGCTCGTAGTTGTAGAGCGTCTCGGCGGTGGGCCGGCGCTCGGCGGGCGTGTCGGTGTAGTCGGTGCGGGTGGGCTCGCGCTGGGCCAGCGCAAAGGAGGCGTATAGCTGCGTAGCGGGGCGCAGCTGGTAGGTGAGGCCAAACTTGGGGTTGAGGAAGTTGAAGCGAGTCGCTTGCTGGCTTTTGGCACCGTCGGGCCGGCCGTCGGGCGCGTACAGCTCGTAGCGCACGAAGCGGTATTGCAGGTCGGCAAAGCCCGCCAGCTGGCTCGTCAGGTCCAGGTTCAGGCGGCCGTACACGTTCACGTCCTGCTTGTGGGCGTTGGGCTCGTCGTTGTAGCGCGTGCCGGTTTCGGGGATGAACGTGCCGCGCTGGGCCCAGGTCAGCTCGTCAAAGTGCTGGCCCCGGTAGCCCACCACGGCCCCGCCCAGCGTGGCCTCGGTGATGCGCCCGGTCACGGGCCGGGCCTGCAGGGCGAAGGTGGCACCGTACATGTCGGTTTTCAGCCAGCGCCGCCGAATGACGTCGGTGGTGCGCAGCGTATCGAACCCACCGCCGGCCGCCGGCTGGTACACCGGCCCGCCGATGCCGTACTTCTCGAATTCCTGATTGGCCTTATATTCCTCGTAGTAGCCGCCCCCGCGCGTCCAGAAGGGCGTCACGCTCAGGTTGAGGGTGGGCGTTAGCTGGCGCGAAATCAGGAACTGGTAGTAGTCCTGCTGGTAGTTGTCGGTCTGGTTTTTATAGGCCGGCAGGTGCTGGCCGGCGTCGGTGCCAGCCTCGTTGTAGCGGCGGTTGCGGCGCAGCAGCGAGTCGGCCAGGCCGTACCAGCTTTGGTAAGTGGTTTCGTAGCCGGTGAGCACGAGGGCGCGCAGCAGGGTCTTGTCGTCGGAGTACGTGCCGGTCAGATACAGCGACTTCAGCCGCGACGAGGCGCGGTCGACGTAGCCGTCGCTCTGCACCCGCGAGGCCCGGGCGTCCACCGTGAAATGGCCATTGATAAGCCCCGTGCCGGCCATGATGGTCGATTTCCAGGTACCAAACGAGCCGGCCGAGTTGTTGACTTCGGCGTAGGCCTTGGGCCGCAGGCCGAGGGTTTCCACGTTCAGGCTGGCCCCGAAGGCACCCGCGCCGTTGGTGCTGGGCCCGGCCCCGCGCTGCACCTGAATGCTTTGGGTGGACGAGGCCAAATCCGGCAAATCCACAAAAAACACGCCGTGGCTTTCGGCCTCGTTCACCGGCACGCCGTTCAGCGTCACGTTGATGCGGGTGCCGTCGGTGCCGCGAATGCGGATGCCGGTGTAGCCCACGCCGGTACCCGCGTCGGAGGTCGTCACCACGCTCGGCGTCTGGTCGAGCAGGTAAGGGATGTCCTGGCCGAAGTTGCGGGCCTGCAGCTCCTGGCGGCTCACGTTCTGGTAAGCAGTGCCGGTTTTGTCGGTGGCGCGGGTGGCCGTCACCACCGCTTCGGGCGTGAGAATGCGGCGCACCTTGCTCGTATCGGGCAAGGCGGGGGGTTGTTGGGCCCGCGCCGGGGCAGTAGCCAGCCCCATTAGGGCGGCGCCCGCAAGCAGTACAGTTTTCAAAAAAGGAAAAGACTATAAGTGGAACGCGCCGTCGCCCCAGGGGTCGGAGCGGCGGCGGAAACGTCCGCGGATTGTTTGTTCCCTGCGCCGGCATTACCCGGTTCAGGTTCGATGGGTATCATCTCAGCCGCGGTTGACCTCAACCGCAGCACCCCTAAACATGCCGCAAAGGTAACACCCGGGGCGCCCGCCATCTTTTTTTCTCGTTCCGCACGCCCGAAGCGCGGACGTTTACTGACTGTCAGTTAATTTAGGGACGTCGGCCGCGCAACGCCGGGCCGCGCGCCTGCGTTGTAGGATTCCGCACCGCTCAAGTCGTTTTTGCCATGTTCAGCCTCGTCTACGCCGTCGCCTTTTGCGCCTTTTTCCTGTTCGTGCTGGTCATGCCGCGTCGGCGGCGTGTGCTGCCCCCACCCCCGCCCCACGACGGCGACGACGACGGCGGCGAACCGCACGACCCCGGCCTGCCCGACCTCGACCTGCCGCCCGGCATCTCGCGCCCCATCAATGACTGGGAGCCCGAGTACAACCGCCGCCGCATCGGCGTGTAGTGGTCCTTATGCCGGGTTTCCGTCTGCTTCATGGCCGGCCAGCTCCTGCAGCTGGCCGGCCATGCGCACGTACGGGATGGGGCCTTTGTAAAAAATTTCGCCTTCGGGCCGCAGGCCGAAGCGCGCATAAAACCCGGCGCTGTCCTGCCGGGCATCGCACCAGATGTGCCGGGCTCCCAGCCGCTGCGCTTCCGTAAACGTGCGGCGCAGCAGGGCGCTGCCCACGCCCTGCCGCTGGCAGTCGGGGCGGGTGGCAAACTTGCGAAAACGGGCCTCCGCCCCCGTCACAAACAGGGAGATGACGGCCACCAGCTCGCCCCGCCGGAAGGCCCCGAAATGGTGCCCGGCGTGGTCGTCCGCAAGTTTGACGTATTCCAGCGGCTTGTCGGGCCAGAGCACCTGATGCCGCAGGGCGTAGGTAGCGGCGGGCGCAATGGGGCGAATGGCAACGGCGCTGGGCATGGCAATAAGAACCGGATAAACTCGTCGTCGAACTAGCCCACCTCAATGGTGTAGGCGGCCGTGAACACCTGGCCCGGCTCCAGGGTCAGGATGCCTTCCTTGTCGCGCAGTTCGCCGGGGGCGCCGTCGGGGCTGGCCACGCCGTGCCAGGGCTCCACGCACACAAAGCCCGCGCCGGGCCCTTTGGTCCAAAGGCCCAGGTAGGGAAAGCCGTCGAACTGAAAGCGCACGAACCGCTCCGACTTGCGCGAGCGCAGCGTGAGGCTCGTGAAGTCGTAGTGCTTGAACACCAGGGCGTCGTCGGCGAAAAGCGCGTAGCTGAGCGGCAGTTCCTGCTCGTCGTTCAGCACGGGCGCGGTCTGGCCCGTGAGCAGGCCGCCCCGAAGCAGGTGGCGCTCCAGGGTCACGGGGTGGTCGAACTGGAAGAAATAGTCGTCGAAAGACTCGTCGGGCAGCAGGGGGCAGCGCACCGCCGGGTGCGCGCCGATGCTGAACAGCAGCGGCTGGTTTTCGGCGGGGTTGCGCACGTCCCAGCGCACGGTGAGCTGGGCGTCGCGCAGGGTGTAGGTGATGGTGAGCTCAAAGGCAAACGGAAACACCGTTTGGGTGGCCTCGTCGTGCCGCAGCTGAAACACCAGCTCGGTATCGTTGTGGCGTAGCACCGCAAATTCTTGGTCGCGGGCGAAGCCGTGCTGGGGCAGTTTGTAGTCGCGCCCTTCGTAGTGGTAGGCGTCGTTGGGCAGGCGGCCCACCAGCGGAAACAGCACGGGCGCGTGGCGGGCCCACACGGCGGGGTCGCCGGGCCAGATGTATTCTAGGTGGTGGGCGGTGGTGACGAGGCTGGTGAGCTCGGCGCCGTGGGCGGCAAACACGGCTTGGCAGTGCGGCGTGCGCAGGGTGTAGGTGGGCATGGTGGCGGTGGGCAACAAAACTTCTGGCGATGAAATACGGCGTTCGGCGGCGTGCAGGAGCTCATCCACGAGGAAGCGCGCCTGGGCAAACCGGCGGGCGGGCGGCCCCGAAATTTCGGCAAAGTTGGACATGCGGTCCCGCAGTTCGCGCTGGTATAGGTCGTAGAACTGCTGGCGCAGGTGGGGGTGCTCGCGCAGGGGGTCGGGTTGCCAGGGCATGTCGACGCCCATGAGCAGCACCAAATCATACTGCTGCTCATCAATCTGGCGCAGTATCCACTCGGGGCAGGTGCCGAAGGCGTGCTCGGCCCAGATTTTTATCACCAGCAGGTCGCTGTCGAAAAACACCACGCGGTGGGCCGTACGCAGGGCGTCGGCTTCGGCCTGCAGCTGGCCGCGGGCCATTTCCTCCAAGTCGGCCAGGGTGTAGTGCGGGCCGGTTTCGGCCAGGTACTCGCGGGCGTATTCGGGGGCGAAGGACGTGCCGTAGTGCGCCGCCAGCTGGGCAGCCAACGTCGATTTGCCCGTTGATTCGGGGCCAGTTAAAGAAATGCGCAGCAAAGGGGGTGGTGGAGAGGGCGGCGGGGATGGGAAAGGCGCCGACGCCTCGGAGTCGTTAGGGGTGGATAACGCGGGTGTCTCCGGGCGGTGTGGCGTGGCAAAGATTGCAGGAAGCCACGACTTAATTACCTTTTTCTTTCACTATCTGCTTCCTTCTTAAGGAGTAACCACCGCGGCCACTTCGCGCCGCCACTGCCAGTAACCGTAGGCCGCCAGCCCCAGAAACACCACGTAGAGGCCGCTGGTGAGGTAGAGGTCGCGGTGCCAGTACATGCCCACGTAGGCCACGTCGACCCCAATCCAAAGCAGCCAGTTTTCGAGGTGGCGGCGCGACAACAGCAGCTGGGCCACCAGGCTGATGGCCGTGGTGGTGCTGTCCCAGTAGGGCAGCGCGGCATTGGTGTACGTCACCAATAATACGCCTGCTACCCCCGCGTACAGCACGCCTGCCACGCCCAGCCACACCGCCAGCCGGCGGGGCGTGCGCGTGATGGGCAGCTCCGGCCCCGTGGCTTTGCGCAACCACTTCACCCACCCATATATCAGCAAGGCAATGAAGGCCAGCTGCAGGCCGGCGTCGGAGTAGAGCCGGCTTTGCCAGAACACCACCAGGTAAAGAATGCCGTTGACGACGCCCACGGGGAAATTCCAGATGGAATTGCGGGCCGCCAGCCACACGCAGGCCGCCCCGGTGACCACCGCCGCCACCTCCAGCGGGGAGGACGACTGAACGGCGACCCGGACCGCCGTCAAAACATCAAACAAAAGCAGTGCAGCCACGGAACAGAAACAAGCGAGGCCGCAAGGTAGAGCCCCTCCCCTACTTTTGCGCCCTCTAACGCCCTGCCATGGAAAGCGCCCCGCTGGAAATAACCGCCGCCGAACTGCACCGCCGCCTGCAAGCCGGCCACGACCTGCAGCTCATCGACGTGCGCGAACCCGAAGAATATGACTACTGCCACCTGCCCGGCAGCCAGCTCGTGCCCCTGAGCAAGTTCACGCGCCGCACCACCGAAATTCGGGAGGTAGGCCCCGTAATTGTCATCTGCCACCACGGCGTGCGCTCGGGCCAGGCCGCGGGCTACCTGCGCCAGCGCCTGGGCCGCACCAACGTGCTGAACCTGCGCGGCGGCGTGGCGGCCTGGGCCGAACAGGTAGACCCCACGTTTCCGACCTACTGACGGCGGCGCCCCGCCACGCGCCGTAATCGTTTGGGGCCTGAATCCGTTGTAGGAGAACAACGCTTCTACTTATGGCCGATTTTGCATTTGCGCCCTTGGGCGTTGCCGACCCCAACGCCCCCACCCTGGCGGCTCGCCTGGCCTTGCGCGAGCGGCCTCTGGGCGCACCGCTGCTGCGCCAGCAGTGGAGCGACCTGCTGTTTATGCACTGGCCGGTGCCGGCGGCGCTGTTGCAGCCGCTGCTGCCGCCCCGCCTCCGCGTCGACACCTACGACGGCCTGGCCTGGCTGGCGGTGGTGCCCTTCAAGATGTCGAAGGTGAGCACCCGCCTCACGCCGCCCGCGCCCGGCACCGACGAGTTTCTGGAGCTGAACGTGCGCACCTACGTGCACCTCGACGGCGTGCCGGGCGTGTGGTTTTTCTCGCTCGATGCCACCAGTCCGCTGGCCGTGTGGGTGGCGCGCACCTTTTTTCACCTGCCCTACCTGCGCGCCACCATGCGCCTGGACAGCCCTGGCCCGCAGCTGCGCCAGTTCACGGCCCGGCGCACGCAGGGGCGCATGCCGGCCGCCATCTTCCGCGCCACCTGGAAAATTGGGGCGCCCCTGCCCCCGGCCGAGCCCGGCTCGCTGGCCTTCTTCCTCACCGAGCGCTACTGCCTCTACGCCAGCAACAAAGCCCACACCAAGCTCTACCGAGGCCGGGTGGCCCACCAGCCCTGGCCGCTGAGCGCAGCGCAGGTGCTGCACTACGAGTCGACATTGGTGGAAAGCCACGGGCTGCCCACGCCCGCCGGGGCGCCGCTGGTGCACGCGGGCGGCCCAGTGAGCGTGGAGCTGTGGCCCATGCAGCGGGTGTAGCGGGCCGTTACGCGCGCAGCCAGCGCGTCATGCGCGGGAAGGCCTCGGTGGTCGTCAGGTCCATCCACACCAGCAAGGGCAGGCCGGGGAAGATGCCCTGCCTGAAATTTTCCAGCATCCAAACACTGCTGTCTCGGTAGCCGGCGGGGTGAAACACGACTTCGGGCGGCACGCCAATGGCCCGGGCGGCGGCGTACGACCAGAGCATGGCCACGATTTCATCGCCGTCGGTCCCGGCCTGCTCGGGCTTGCCGGCCATCACGTTGCCCGACAGCCGGGCACGCTCGGCAGCGGGCGTCACGGACAGGTGGCCCGCCTCGTGCAGGATGTCGCCGGGGTAAAGCAGCTTGGCAAGGTCGATGAGCAAACCGCCGCTTTCGATAAGAATGCCGGGCAGGAAGGTATCGGCAGTCAACTCAGCTTCTTGAGTTGGAATGCCAATCTCGGCCAAAAACTGCCGCATGGCAGGCAGGTGGGCAAGGGCTGCCGCATCGGCGGAGCGGGGGGCAGGGTGGTTGTCGGGCATGGCAGAAGTGAGAAGCGGCTGCAAACCAAACGTAGCGCCGTTTCAATCATTTCCCGTTGCAGCAGATGCCCCGCCCGCTTCTTATCCGCCGCTCCCGCTGGTTCAGGGCGTAATTTTGCCGGGTGAACCCTGCCTTCGTTTTGCCGCCGCTGCCCGACTTGCCCATTCTCGCGGCGCTGCCTGCCTTGCGGGCAGCGCTGGCGGCCAATCGCCGCGTGGTGCTGGAAGCCCCGCCCGGCGCCGGCAAAACCACCGTGGTGCCGTTGGAGCTGCTGGCCGCCGAGTGGCGCGCCCCGCAGGATAAAATTCTGGTGCTGGAGCCGCGCCAGCTGGCCGTGCGCGGCGCGGCGGCCCGCCTGGCCCAGCTGCTGGGCGAACCCGTGGGCCGCACCATCGGCTACCGCGTGCGGCTCGACAGCAAAGTGAGCGCCGAAACCCGCGTGGAAGTCATCACGGAGGGCATTCTCACCCGCATGATTCAGGACGACCCGGCCCTGGAAGGCGTAGCGGCCGTGGTGTTTGACGAGTTTCACGAGCGCAGCCTCAACGCCGACCTGGGCCTGGCGCTGGCGCTGGACGCGCAAGCCGTGCTGCGCGATGATTTACGCATTCTCATCATGAGCGCGACGCTGGAAGCGCAGCGACTGGGGCAGTGGCTGCCCGCGCCGGTGGTGTCGTCGGCCGGCTTTTTGTTTCCCATCGAAACGCACTACCTCGACCCGCGCCGGGCTTCGAGCCTGCCCAGCAAGCCCAATGAGCGGCTGGCCGAGCTGGTGCCGGCCCAGGTGAAACTGGCCTTGAACGCGCACGCCGAAGGCGACATTCTGGTGTTTCTGCCCGGCGTGGCCGATTTGCAGCGCAGCGCCCGCAAGCTCGAATTCTTGCCCGACCACGTCGACTTGCACCTGCTGCACGGCGAGCTGCCCCTCGAAGCCCAGGACGCCGCCCTGCGCCCCGTGCGCGGCGGCCGACGCAAGGTCATCCTCGCCACCAGTATTGCCGAAACCAGCCTCACCATTGAGGGCGTGCGCGTGGTGATTGACGGCGGCTTTGCGCGGGTGCCGCGCTTTGTGCCGCGCACCGGCTTCACCACCCTCGAAACCGTGCCCGTGGCCCGCGCCGCCGCCGACCAGCGCCGGGGCCGCGCCGGCCGCCTCGCGCCCGGCACCTGCTACCGTCTCTGGACCGAAGCCGAGCACCACAGCCTGCCCGCCCACCGCCCGCCCGAAATCCAGACCGCCGACCTCAGCGGCCTGGCGCTGGAGCTGGCCCTCTGGGGCACTGCCGACCCCGCCGGCCTGCGGTGGCTGGACGTGCCGCCGGCGGCCGCCTTTGCTCAGGCCAGCGACCTGCTGTTGCGACTGGGGGCGTTGGCAACCGATGCAACTTCGACGAAGCCCACTCCGCACGGCCGGCAACTGGCCGCGCTGGGCCTACCGCCGCGCCTTGGCCACCTGGTGGTACGCGGGCAGGAGCTGGGACACGGGGCCGCGGCGGCCGCCTTGGCTGCCTTGCTGGCCGAGCGTGACTTGCTGCGCTGGGCCTCGCCCACCGACACGCGCCCGGCACCGCCCGACCTGCGTTTGCGCCTGGAGGCCCTGGCCAGCGGCCGCCCGCCGCTGCCGGGCCTGGCCTTGCACCACGCTACGCTGCAACGGGCGCGCGACGTGGCTCGCAACCTCACCGGCCGTCTGGGCAAAGCCGCGGCCACGGCTCCTCGCGCACTCACTGATTCGCCCGTGGGCCTGCTCACTGCGCTGGCTTACCCTGACCGGCTGGCCCAGCGCGAAACCCACGACCGGCTGCGCCTCGTGACGGGCCAACGCGTGAGCCTGAACACCACCGACGTCGACCCGCAGGCCACGTTTTTTGCGGTGGCACACTTGGCGGGCACGGCCTCGGCCCCGCGGGCTACGCTGGCGGCACCGCTGGGACAAGACGAGCTGGAGCTGGCCTTTGCCGACCAGATTACCACTACCGACGAAGTGCGCTACGACCCGGCCGCCCAACGCGTGACCGGCCGCCGGGTGCGGCGCCTCGGCGCCCTGCTGCTCGACGAAAAAGTCATCGGCCAGCCCAACGCCGAGCTGGTGGCCGCGGCCTTGCTGCACTACCTGCAGGAGGCTAGTGTGAGCAAGCTGAACTGGACCGCCTACGCCCGGCAGCTGCAGCAGCGCCTGGAGTTTCTGCGGCAGCACTTCCCCACCGCCGCAGATGGCGCGGCCGAAGCGTGGCCCGCCTTCGACGAGGAGACGCTGACCCAGGAGCTGGCCGAGTGGCTGGGCCCGCATCTGGCCGGCCTTAAAACCCTCGCCGACGTGCAGCGCCTCGACCTGACGGAGCCGCTGCTGGCCCGCTTGCCCGGCGGCTGGGCCCAGCGCCAGGCCCTCGACCGCCTCGCCCCGGCCGAGCTGGAGGTGCCCAGCGGCTCGCACATCACCCTCGACTACAGCGACCCCGCCGCGCCCGTGCTGGCGGTGAAGCTGCAGGAGCTGTTCGGCCTCACCGAAACGCCCACGGTGGCGGGCGGGCTGGTGCCGTTGTTGCTGCACCTGCTGTCGCCGGGCGGTCGGCCCGCACAAGTCACGCGCGACCTGCGCAGCTTTTGGGAAAAAGGGTATTTCGAAGTGCGCAAGGATTTAAAGGGCCGCTACCCCAAGCATCCCTGGCCGGATAAGCCGATGGAGCACATTCCCACCAAACTGACCAAAAAGCGACTAGGGCAATAAATTCAGTGAACAGTAAGCAGCGAGTAATTGAAACAAAATATCCCTTGCTCACTGTTCACTGCTAGCTAAATCACCGCATCTCGTTCTCATCCAAGAAGCTACGGCCATCGGTGCGGGGCGAGTAGTGCCGGTGCAGCCAGCGGCTGAGGCCACCGAGGCCGGGCAGCAGCACCCGCTCGGTGATGTTGGCTTGGTCGAGCTTGTCGCGCACTTCCCACTTCAGCTCGGCCGGGATGATGATGCGGAAATACAGTTCGGGGCGGTCGGCCAGCCAGTCGTGCAGCACGCTTTGGGCGGTGCTCATCAGCGAAAACAAGGCGTACTGGTGCACGATGCGGGCATCGAGGCTGGGCGGCTCCAGAAACAGCACGTAGGGCTCGGCCTGCAGCTGCTCTAGGTCGTGCAGGCTGCTGCTCACGGGTTGCAGCAGTTCGGAGGTGAAGACGTTGGACCCCTCCTGGCGCAGGGCCTGGCGCAGGCGTTCGGGCAGGTGCTCGGCGGCTTTCACGTAGTTCAGGGCCCACACGATGCCGTCTTCGTGGTAGGCGTCGAGGTCGTCGGTGGCGAAGTGCAGGGCCACGTAGGGCGAGTACGTCCAGTCGAGCAGGCGGGTGGGCAGGCCGTGGTGCTGGGCCAGGGCCAGCCAGTCCCAAGTGCTGGCGCCGGCGGCCTGCATGGGCGTGTCGCGGGCGTATTTGCGGAAGTTGCGCAGCAGGTGGTGCTCCAGGCGGTGGTATTCGCCGCCGAGGCGTTGCAGGCTGGTATTGAGCAGGTAATGGCGCGAGCGGCTGCCTCGGTACACAAACGGCGAGCGAAACCGCCCAATGCGCCCGTCCCAGGTGTTCTGGAACAGCAGGCGCTGCAAGTCCTCCCAGGAATCGGCGCGGTGGTCGTTGGTGGAATGCGGCATGGGACGAAGATACGCCGGGCAGGCAGCCGGAGCGGGTTTAAGAATTCATTTAAAAAAGGTCCTGCTGAACGCAGGCGAAGCCTCTCTGCCGTGGAAGTAATTATTTACTCCCGTAGCAGAGAGGCTTCGCCTGCGCTCAGCAGGACCTTTTATTCGGCAGCCAGCGCTATTCTCCCGCCGGAAAATCGGCGGCATCGCCCATGTCGGCGTACTGCTCCAGCTCTTTGGTGAGGGCCGCAAACTTCTCGCGGGCGCCCTTCACGGCGGCTTTGCCCAGGGGCAGGTGCAGGGGCGGGTTTTCCATGTGCACCACTTCGTACATGGCTTTGGCGGCGCGCACGGGGTCGCCAGGCTGGCGGCCGCTGTAGCCCTCAATGCCGCGGATGTTTTCGCCCACGGTGGGCTGGTAATCGTCGATTTTCGTGTTGGCAATGGTGGCCGACTCGCCGGCCCACTTGGTGCGGAAGCCGCTGGGCTCGATGTTGGTAACCTTGATGCCCAGCGGGCCCACCTGCTGGCTCAGGCTCTCGCCAATGGCCTCCAAGGCAAATTTCGAGGCGTTGTAGATGCCCACACCAGGGAAAGTTTTCAGCCCGCCAATGCTGGTGATGTTGAGCACGTGCCCGCTTTTGCGCTCGCGCAAGTGCGGCAGCACGGCCCGCAGCACGTGCAAGGCTCCGAACACGTTCACGTCGAACTGGCGCTGCACTTCCTCGGCCGGCACCTCTTCGATGCTGCCCATGGAGCCATAGCCGGCGTTGTTCACCACCACGTCGAGGTGGCCAAAACGCGCGATGGAGTCGGCAACGGCGGTTTTTACCTGGCCTTCGTTGGTCACGTCGGCCACCACGCCGAGGGTGCGGTCGGGGGTTTTGGCGGTGAAGTCGGCGGCCTGCTCGGGCTTACGGAAGGTGGCGGCCACGCGGCCGCCTTGTTCGAGCACGTGGTCGGCCAGGGCTTCGCCGAAGCCGGACGAGGCGCCGGTAATAAACCAGGTTTTGGGAGTGGAGTCGGGCATGATGGAATGCAATGAAATGGTAGGTGCTAAGACGGATTGCGCCCCCGAATTGTTTGAACCGCACCCCAAACCGTGCATAGTCGCCGCGGCACAACGCCCAACCCAATTTCTCGCCGTAACTTTGACTGGCAAAAGGTACCAACCCCCAACCCCTTTTGCCATGGCGGACTCCGCAACCCCCAAAATTGCCTTCGAGGCCCTCACCTACGACGACGTGCTGCTGCTGCCGGCATACTCCGAGGTGCTCCCCCGAGACTGCGACACCGGCACCCGCCTCACCCCCACCATCCGGCTGCACACCCCGCTGATTTCGGCGGCCATGGACACCGTTACGGAGTCGGACATGGCCATTGCGCTGGCGCAGGAAGGCGGCCTGGGCATCATTCACAAGAACATGTCCATCAAGGCGCAGGCCGAGCACGTGCGCCGCGTGAAGCGCAGCGAGTCGGCCCTGATTCAGGACCCGTTCACGCTGCCGCCCACCGCCACCCTGGCCGACGCCCGCCAGCTCATGCGCAAGCACAACATCGGCGGCATCCCGGTGGTGGCCCCGGACCACACCCTGCAGGGCATCCTCACCAGCCGCGACCTGCGCTTCGAAGCCGACCTGACCCAGCCCGTGACCACGGTCATGATTCCGCTCGACCGCCTCGTGACTGCCCCCGCCGGCATCGACCAGGCCGCCGCCGAGCAGCTGCTCACCGACAGCAAAGTGGACAAGCTGCCCCTCGTGGACACCGAAGGCCGCCTGGCTGGCCTGATGACGTATAAGGACATTCGCAAGCGCCGCCGCGCCCCGCACGCCAGCAAAGACGGCCAGGGCCGCCTGCGCGTAGGCGCCGCCGTGGGCGTCACCGCCGACCTGCTGCCCCGCGTCGCGGCCTTGGTCGAAGCCGGCGTCGACCTCGTGAGCCTCGACACCGCCCACGGCCACTCCAAGGGCGTGCTGGACGCCGTGCGCGCCATCAAAGCAGCCTACCCCGGCCTGCCCGTGATGGCCGGCAACGTGGCCACCGCCGCCGGCGCCCGGGCCCTGGCCGATGCCGGCGCCGACGTAGTGAAAGTAGGCGTGGGCCCGGGCTCCATCTGCACCACGCGCATCATCGCCGGCATTGGCGTGCCGCAGCTTTCGGCCGTGCTCGAAGCCGCGAAGGGCCTGGAAGGCACCGGCGTGACGCTGGTGGCCGACGGCGGCATTAAGTTCTCGGGCGACATCGTGAAGGCCCTGGCCGGCGGCGCCGCCGCCGTGATGGTGGGCTCCTTGCTGGCCGGCACCGAAGAAGCCCCCGGCGACCTCATCATCTACGAAGGCCGCAAGTACAAATCCTACCGCGGCATGGGCTCGGTGGAAGCTATGGAAGACGGCAGCAAAGACCGGTACTTCCAAGACGCCGAGGACGACGTGAAGAAGCTAGTGCCCGAAGGCATCGTGGGCCGCGTGCCGTTCAAGGGCAACGTGAGCGAGGTGATTTACCAGCTGGCGGGCGGGTTGCGCGCCGGCATGGGCTACGTGGGCGCCCCCAACATCGAGGCCCTGCAGGCGGCACAGTTCGTGCGCATCACCGGGGCGGGCTTGCGCGAGTCGCACCCGCACGACGTGCAAATCACCCGCGAAGCCCCGAACTATTCGAGCCGCTAAGCGAAGTCTTTTAGCGGCCTGACATCCAAGGAGCCCCGCCGGCCTACGCTGGCGGGGCTCTTCTGCGCAGGCCATAATGTTGGACTTGCTTTTGCGGAGGGGATTGTATCTTGCATGCCGGTTGAGCGCCAACGACGGCGCAACGGGCTGGTGGGCTTGTGTTATTCCTAGTTTGTGTCTGTGCCTCAACGCTTACCCTCTTTTCTGCTGCCGCTTAGCTTCCTGAGCTGGGTCTTGCTGCTGCTGAGTGCCCTGAGCCACTCGGGGGCCGGGCCGTGGCTGGGCACCTGGCCGGAATGGACCACGCAGCTGGCGCAGGGCGTGTTCGTGCTGGGCGTGTTTTTGTATTACCGCTACCAACGCTCGCCGCTGCACGGGCAAGCTTTCATCCGCTTGCTGCGGCGCCTGCTCACGGGGCCGGGCCTGCTGGCGCTGGCCTGTATGGGCCTGCACCTGCTGGAGCGCCTGATGAAGGACCAGCCGGTGTTCGACAGCAACGGCCTGTTCTTCACTAGCATCTACACGCTGAACCTGGGGCTGTTCGTCGTTTTTCTGGCGCGCACCAACTACGCCTGGCGGGCGCTGGTGCTGTTTCGGTCTTCGCCCCGCCTGCAGCGCGAATGGACGGTTTTTGAGGTGCTGCTGGGCGCTACGCTGCTGTTCCGGCTGGTGGGCGTCAACCCGCCAAACTACGTCGGCATCCCCCTCGTGGTGCTGCTGGGCCTGTACGGCATCTACCTCAGCGGGCACCAGAAATGGGTGGCCTACCTCAGCCAGCGCGAAAAGTGGCGCGCGGTGCTGCTGCAGTCCGGCCTGCTGTTCAGCGTGCTCGTGTTTGTGCAGTACTTCCGCGTCACGCAGGTCGACCCGCAGCTCATTGCCCCGCAGCCGCAGCACGCGTTTCTGCTGCTCACGGCTTTCTTCTCGGCATTTTATGCTTTGATGGGCTTGTTGGTGACGTTCTTCAACCTGCCCATTGCCGACGTCATCGAGCAGCGGCGCAGCGAAATCCTGCGCCTGCAGCGCCTCACCCAAATCATTCAGCGCGGCCAAACCACGGCCGAGGTGTACCACATTTTGCTGGAGTCGGCGGTGCAGACGGTGAAAGCCGATGCCGCCTGGCTCGACCTCGACCCCGGCCACTCGGGCGTGACCGCGGCGGCCGCCACGCAGTATTTCAACCTCGAGCCGGAACAGGCCGACGCCCTCCGCGCCCGCCTGCAGGGCCATGACCTGCCCGAAGGCGAGTTCATCACCAACGACCTGCACGCCCGCATTGGGTTCGAGGGCACCACGCAGCACTACCGCTCGCTGCTGCAGCTGCCCCTGCGCGGCCTGCACTTCAACTACGGCATGCTCTACCTGCTGAAGGTGGAGCCCAACACCTTTGACCGCGAAGACCTGAGCATCCTGCAAACCTTCACCAGCCAGGCCGTGCTCAGCATCGAAAACCTGGAACTGGTGCGCACGTCGCTGGAAAACCAGCGCACGCAGGAGGAGCTGAAAATCGCCTCGCAGGTGCAGGACAGCCTCATTCCGAAAAACCTGCCCACCGACAACTGGTTCGACATCAGCTCGCACTCGCTGGCGGCCAAGGAAGTGGGCGGCGACTTCTACGACTTCCTACATTTGCCGGGCCGGCGGCTGGCCGTCATCATCGGCGACGTGAGCGGCAAGGGCGTGACGGCGGCCTTCCACATGGCTCAGATGAAGGGCATTTTCCATTCGCTGATGCAGGAAAACCCGCTGGCGAAAAACGAGCGGGACAAATTTCCGGTGCCCAGCCGCTTCATGGCCCAGGCCAACGCGGCCCTCACTCACTGCTTGGAGAAGTCGTCCTTCATCACCTCGTCGCTCTACATCATCGATTATGAGCAGGGCGGCTTCGTGTTTGCCCGGGCCGGGCATTGCCACACGCTGTACTATCACGCTTTGCGCGAGGAAGTGTTTTACTTCGAGTCACAGGGCCTCGGCCTCGGCATTATCCGCAACGAGAGCTACGAGAAGCATATCAAGAACCAGTTTTACGACTACAGCCCCGGCGACGTGATGGTGATTTACACCGACGGCATCGTGGAAGCCCGCGGCGGCGACGGCACCGCGGAGTACGGCGAAGACCGCCTGAAGCTGCGCCTTGAAGAAAGCTATTACCAGGAAGCGGATGAAATCAAGGACTTTATCCTGAAGGACCTCAACGCCTTCACCCACGGGCATCCGATTCACGACGACCAGACCCTGCTGGTCATTAAATTCAAGTCGGCTCAACCCCCACCGTTGGCCTGACGTATCGACCTCATTATGAAAGTAACTGCCCAACCCTCCGCCGACACCCTCACCCTCCTGCTTGATGGCGAGCTGGACGCTAGCTCCGCCATTGTGCTTGACACTGAACTGGCCAAGCCGGACATCCTCAACTACCGCAAGGTGCTGGTCGACTGTGCCAAGCTCAGCTATATCTCCTCGGCCGGCCTGGGGGTGTTCATCTCGCACCTGCAGCGTTTTCAGGACGCCAACGTGAAGCTGGTGTTCTTCAACATGCAGGAAAAAGTGTTCAACGTGTTCGAAATCCTGGGCCTCGACGCGCTGATGACCATCGTGCCGAGCGCCGCCGAAGCCGAAGCCGCGTAATCAATTAGTAATTAACAATTAATAAAGAACAATTGGCCCCTGCCGGGCTCATGCGCAATTGTTAATTGTGAATTACTAATTATTAATTACTTATGAAATCCACCCTCCGCATTGCCTGTTCTCGCAGCCACCTCCAGCAGGTGCGGGACTTTGTGCGGGATTACCTCAACAGCCGCAACCTGCCCGAAATCACGGTCAACCAAGTGGTGTTGGCCATCGACGAGGTAGTGGCGAATTTCATCATCCACGCCAACGGCGAGGACGAAACGCAGTTTCTGGACCTGAAACTGGCGTTCAGCCAGCACGAGCTTAATGTGGAAATTGCTGACAACGGCGAAACCATTTACCTGCCCGGCACGCACCAAAGCCCTGATTTGCGCGCCTACATCAAGGAAGGCCGCAAGGGCGGCATGGGCATGGCCCTGGTCAACCGCCTCATGGACCGGGTGGAGTTTTTCACCCGCGGCAACCACACGGTGTGCCACCTGAGCAAGCACCTGGCCTGAGGTCGCATTCTGGCCGGCCGAACACCGCGAAGCCTCTTTGCCGCCGCAGTAATTCCGGTTACTAGCACGGCAAAGAGGCTTCGCGGCGCTCGGCCGGCCGTTTTATGGCCCGCCACTGCGCCTTGTGTGCTGCCTTTCATTCCGTCCGGAAATTAGTTAATTTCGCACCGGTAATTTTATGCCCGCGCGGCTGCTCCTTTCCGGGCCAGCGCTTTTGTTTCCTTCTTCTCTTATATGCACAAACGCATTCTGTACGCCGGCGCTGCCGTCGTCACGCTGCTGGCTGGTTGCCAGACCTCCAAACCGGCTGCCTCGGCCACCACGGCTGCTACCGCTGTGGGCCCCGTGGTGGAAACCTTGGGAGACTACCCGGTGCCGGCCAACGAGTTTGCCTACGTGTACCGCAAGAACAACAGCTCGGCCCCCGACTACGGCACCCGCCAAAGCGTGACCGATTACCTCGACCTCTACACCAACTTCCGCCTCAAGGTGCTGGAAGCCGAAAAGCGCGGCCTTGACACCACGCAGGCTTTCCGGCGCGAGCTGGACGGCTACCGCCAGCAACTGGCCCAGCCCTACCTCACCGAGAAGAGCGTGACCGACCAGCTAGTGCGCGAGGCCTACGACCGTATGAGCCAGGAGGTGAACGCCTCGCACATCCTGGTGCGCGTGGCGCCCGATGCCACGCCGCAGGACACCCTCGCGGCTTTTCAGAAGATTGAGCAGCTTCGCAAGCAGGCCTTGGCCGGCGAAGACTTCGGCCAGCTGGCCCGCGCCAACAGCGAAGACCCCTCGGCCAAAGAAAACGGCGGCAAGCTGGGCTACTTCACCGCCATGCAGATGGTGTACCCGTTTGAGTCGGCGGCCTACAAAACGCCCGTGGGGCAGGTGTCGCAGCCGGTGCGCACGCGCTTCGGCTACCACATCATCAAGGTGAACGACAAGCGCGCGGCGCAGGGCGAAATCAAGGTGGCTCACCTCATGATTCGGATGAACGCCAACGCGGCCAAATCCGACTCGCTCACGGCCAAGAAGAAGATTGACGAGCTGTACAGCCGCCTCAAGAAAGGCGAAAACTGGGACAAGCTCGTGGCGCAGTTCTCGGAAGACGCCGGCTCGGCGGCCAACGGCGGCGAGCTGCCGCCCTTCGGCACGGGCCGCATGATTCCCTCGTTTGAGGAAGCCGCTTTCAAGCTGCAAAAGCCCGGCGACCTCTCGGCGCCCGTGCAAACGCCCTACGGCTGGCACGTCATCAAGCTCATTGAAAAGCAGCCGCTGGCCAAGTTCGCCGACCTCGAAGCCGGCCTGAAAAGCAAAGTGGCCAAGGATTCGCGCTCGGAGCTCAACAAAGCTGCTTTCCTGAAGCGCGTGCGCCAGGAAGACCAGTTTGTGGAAGTGCCCGCCGCCAAAACCTACGCTTTCAGCAAAGCGGATACGGCACTGGTGGCCGGCCGCTTCAAGTATACGGCGCCCGCTGCTGCCACCGGCAAGCCGGCCAAAGGCGCCGCCAACGACAATTCGGCGCTGTTCACCATCAAGGGCAAGCCCTACACGGTGAAGGACTTCCTGACCTACGCCCAGCAAAACCAGCGGCCCCGCACCGGCGCCCAGCCCAGCTTCGCCATGCAGCAGCTCTACGACCAGTACGTGGAGCAGTCGCTGACCGACTTTGAGAAAAACAGCCTCGAAACCAAGTACGAGGACTACCGCATGCTGGTGAAGGAGTACCGCGACGGCATCCTGCTCTTCCAGTTGATGGACGAGAAGGTGTGGAGCAAGGCCATTGAAGACACCGTGGGCCTGAAAAAATACTTCGCCGAAAACCAGGCCAAGTACCAGTGGGACCAGCGCGTGCAGGGCAGCGTGGTGAGCGCCGCCACCCCCGCCCTGCTGAGCCGCGTGCAGAAGGAATTGAAAGGCGGCCGTTTCCCTGTGACGCGCAACGTGCCCAAAACGGCAGCCTTCCGTCCCAATTCGGCCGTTTTCTACAAGACTGGCGCGCTGGCCCTGCAGGAAGTGGCCAAGCGCATGCTGCAAGACACCCTGGCCCGCGTGACGCTGACCGGCCGCGTGAAAAAAGGCGAAAAAGCCAGCTTGGCCGCCGCTCGCGCCGACTCGGCCGCCCGCTACCTGCGGACGCGCGGCGGCGTGCCCGCCCGCCGCATCGGCAAAGCCGCGCAAAAGGCCGCCGCCGATAGCCAGGTGCAGATTGCGCTGACCACCGCCAACCCCGCCGCCATTGAGGCGGAAATGAACGAGCAAAACCCGCTGTCGGTCCAAATCAGCCAGCGCATCTTCCAGAAGGGCGACAACAAGGTGATGGACGAGCTGATGAGTAAAGGCCCCGGCACCTACAACGTGCAGAAGGACGGCCGCTACTACGCCGTTACCATCGACAAAACCTTGCCCGCCGGCCCCAAAACGCTGGCCGAAGCCCGCGGCCAGGCCACTTCCGACTACCAAACCTACCTGGAGAAGGAATGGATTGCGCAGATGCGCGCCGCCCGCCCGGTGAAGGTGAACGAAGCCGAAGTCAACAAACTTGTAACGAAGTAAATAACGGGCAAATGAGCGAATGGCTGAATGGGTGAAGCGCAATTATTCACCCATTCAGCCATTCGCTCATTTGCCCATTACCGCCGCCCTGCAACCATCTGAGGCGGGCGGCGCTCCTTGTTTTTGTCCGCCCACGGATTTATCGTGAAATTTGTGGGACCGTTTGCGTGTTAATGCGCTCGTGTGGCTCAGGCCCCGGCATTTGGCCGAAGGGCTTTATTTATTTGTTTATGCTTGTTAAAGTGAATCGCGCCGCGGCGTCGGCCCTGCTTACGCTGTTGTTGCTCGTGGGCCTGGTGCCCGCCTCAAAAGCCCAATTGGGCATTAGCCGCCCCAAGGGCCAGGAGCTGCTCGACGGCATCGTGGTGAAAGTGGACAACCAAATTGTGCTGCGCTCCGACGTGGAGAACATCTACATGCAGGAGATGGCCCGCGCCGCCGGCAAGCCCGTGGCGCCCGACCTAAAGTGCAAAATTCTGCAAAGCCTCGTGCTGAACAAGCTGATGCTGGCCCGCGCCGAGGTGGACTCGGTGATAGTGGAAGACAAGCGCGTGAACGACGAGGTGGACCGCCGCATGGCCTACTTCGTGCAGCAAATTGGCTCCGAGAAGCGCCTGGAAGAGCAGTACAACAAGCCCATCAAGGCGCTGAAAGACGATTTGCGTCCGCAAATCAAAGACCAGCTCACGCAGCAGAAAATGCAGGAAACCATCACGGGCAAGGTAGCCGTGACGCCCCGCGAAGTAGCCCAGTACTTCAGCCGCGTGCCCAAGGACAGCCTGCCCTACTTCAACACCGAAGTGGAAGTGGGCCAGATTGTGATTCCGGCGCAGGTGAACGAGAAAGCCAAGCAGGCCGCGCTGGCCAAGCTGAACGACATCCGGGCGCAGGTGCTGGCCGGGGCCGACTTTGCCACGCTGGCCAAGCAATACTCCGAAGACCCGGGCTCGGCGAAGGAAGGCGGCTACCTGGGCTTTTTCAAGCGCGGCGAGCTGGTGCCGGAATACGAAGCCGCCTCCATGAAGCTGGAGCCCGGCCAGCTGTCGCCGGTGGTGCAGTCGCAGTTCGGCTTCCACCTCATTCAGTTCATTGAGCGCAAGGGCAACACGTATTCGACGCGCCACATCCTGCTGAAGCCCGAAACCGGCACCGCCGATGCCAGCGAAGCCGCCAAAAAACTTACCCGCCTGCGCCGCCAGATTCTGAGCGACAGCATCAGCTTTGCCAAGGCGGCCAAAGACAACTCTTCCGACAAACAGAGCAGCACCAACGGCGGCCTGCTGGCCAACCGCCAGGACGGCGGCTCGCGCCTGCCCCTCGACAAGCTCGACCCGGCCGTGTTCTTCACCATCGACACCATGAAGGTGGGCCACATCACCCCGCCCATGCCCTACCGCACCGACGACGGCAAGGACGCCATGCGCATCCTGTGGCTGAAGTCGAACACGCCGCCCCACCAGGCCAACCTGGAGCAGGACTACCAGAAAATTGCCGCCGCTGCCCTCAACGAAAAGCGCAACAAGGCGTTGGATGAGTGGTTTGAGAAGAACCGCAACAGCGTGTACCTGGAAGTGGCCCCCGAATACGCCCAGTGCAAAGTGCTGGAATCAACGGAAAACAGATAGTATTTCTCCCTGTCATCCTGAGCGGAGCGAAGGACCTCATCACGTCAGCCGCAGTTCTAACTGCAACTGTTCGGTATTGATAAGGTCCTTTGTTGCGCTCAGGATGACGTTTTTAAGTAGATTAGAACTCGACCCCGCATGGCCCAATACCCCTCCGACAAAGAAGCCGCCGACGCCCTGGCCGCCTCCTTCCAGAAGCTGCGCCAGGAAATCGGCAAAGTCATTGTGGGGCAAGACGACGTGGTGCGGCTGGTGCTCACCGCCGTGTTTTCGCAAGGCCACAGCTTGCTCGTGGGCGTGCCCGGCCTGGCCAAAACCCTGCTGATTCAAACCATCGCCGACTCGCTGGACCTGTCGTTCAACCGCATTCAGTTCACGCCCGACCTGATGCCGTCCGACATCGTGGGCTCGGAAACCATGAACCAGCAGCGGGACTTCACTTTTGTGAAAGGCCCCGTGTTTGCCAACATCATTCTGGCCGACGAAATCAACCGCACGCCGCCCAAAACGCAGGCTGCCCTGCTGGAAAGCATGCAGGAATACGCCGTGACGGTGGCCGGGCAGCGCTACGCCCTGCAGCGCCCGTTCTTCGTGCTGGCCACCCAAAACCCCATCGAGCAGGAAGGCACTTACCCCCTGCCCGAGGCGCAGCTCGACCGCTTCATGTTCAACATCGAGCTGGGCTACCCCAGCTACGCCGAGGAGCTGAACATTGTAAAAAATACCACTTCCGACCGCAAGCCGACGGTGAACAAGGTGCTCCACGCCGCCGACATTCAGGCCTTCCAGGAGCTGGTGCGCCGCGTGCCGGTGGCCGACAACGTGGTGGAATACGCCGTGGGCCTGGTGCAGAAAACCCGCCCCAACACCGAGCGCGCCCACGCCCGCACCAACCAGCTGCTGGAATGGGGCGCTGGCCCGCGGGCGTCGCAGCACCTCATTGTGGGCGCCAAATGCAACGCCCTGCTCAACGGCAAGTACTCGCCCGACATTGAGGACGTGCGGGCCGTGGCCGTGCCCATCCTGCGCCACCGCCTGGTGCGCAACTTCAAAGCCGAAGCCGAAGGCGTGGGCGTGGAGCAGATTGTGAAAGAGTTGTTGTAAGAATGAGTAGTATAACTGTCATGCTGAGCGAAGCCGAAGCATCTCTGCCGGGTGAGTAATTATTTACTCCGACAGTAGAGATGCCTCGGCTTTGCTCAGCATGACGTTCTTTGTAGCTGCAAAGACATTAGTTCAGAATGGAAGCCCAAGCCTATTACCAGCAATTTGAGCGCAACGTGCGCATCATCCTCGACGCTCTGGCCGCCGGCCTCGACCTGCGCACCACCGCCCTCGAAACCAGCCTGCCCATTGAGGTATACGTGCTGTGTGAGGTGCTGAACCAGGGCGCCGGCGAAGATTTCGTGCTCACCGCCAGCGGCGTGGCGCGGCTGGCCGAGTTTCAGCAGCAGTTCATGAAGCACGAGGGCCAGACCCTGGCCGCCATGCAGCGCGTGCTGGCCGACAAGCGCGGCACCATGCGCACGCCCGAGGGCCGCGTGCTGACGAAGGAAATGCTCATTCGCCGCCTTGAGTTCTTCAACGAAGCCGCCCGGCAGGTAAACGTGATGCGCACCCAGCAGGCGCTGGGCAGCCCCAGCCAGTACGTGGGCGTGAATAAATAGCCGGCCCGTCCTAGCGAGCGAAGCCGCTTCTGCATCGGAGGCGGCTTTTGTTTTTTCGGGGCCTCCTTCCACTTCTTCGGCGGCGCTTTTGCCGCATTTGCAGCCATGTTGCCCCGCACCCCGCTGTATACCGCCCGCCTGTGCCTGCGCCCCTACGAGCCGGCCGACGCCCGCGCCTTCTTCGCGCTGCTCGATGCCGACCGGGCCCGGTTTCGCACCTCCTTCCCCGACCGGCTGCAGGCCGTGCGGGTGCCCGCCGATGCCACCACGGCCCTGCAGGCCTTTGCGCAGGACTGGGAATCGGGCCGTTTCTACGTGTTTGGCATCTGGCACCGCGCCACGCAGGACTATCTGGGCGATATCTGCCTGATGCCCCAGTCCCGCGGGCAGGCCGAAATTGGCTACTACCTGGCGGCGGCGGCCGAAGGCCACGGCTTTGCCCGCGAGGCCCTGCATGCCGTCATCGACTTCGGCTTTGGGCCCGTGGGCAGCCAGAAGCTGCTCATTCGCTGCTTCGTCGACAACGCCCGCGGGCAGGCCGTGGCCAAAGCCGCCGGCTTTCGGCCCGAAGCCCCGCCCAAACGCCCGCAATGGTTCCGGGCCACCGAGGCCACGAGCAACATCCGCCGCTTCTGGCTCTCGCGCGACGAGTAGCTACTGCCCCACCCGCACGCGCTTGCTCAGGTTGCCCAGCAGCCACTCGGTGCGCACGTTCAGGTACATGGCAAACGAGTAGTCGAGCAGCTTGGCGTTGAGGTCGAACAAGGGCTCGGCCCGCGCCGTGAGCGCCGCCGCGTCGCCGATGCGAAAATCACGCAGCAGCCGCAGCATTACGATTTTGCGCTCCGGGTCCAGAAAATCGGGGTTCGACACCGTGCGCGAGGCGCCCTGGTACAAATCGCCGCCCAGGGGCGAGATGAAGCGCGAGCCCTGCCAATAGCTCAGCATTACGTCCGCGAAGCGGGTTTCAAGGGTGCCGTTCAGGTACAGGCCCCGCCCGTACTTGTAAGGAAACTGGCCGGCGGTGAATGAATAGTCCTGAAAGCCCAGCACGTAGCCGTTGAAGCGCACGGCCTGCACGGTGGCGCCGTCCATGCGGTAGCGCGCTTCCAGCCCAAGGGCTTCGTTGAAGGCCGTTTGCAGCGGCTTGTTCAGCGTATCGATTTGTCCGCCGTGGTGAATGGCGGTGAACTGAAACGGAATGGCTACCGTCCAGCGGCTGCCGTCAGGACTGATGCGGTAGCTGCTGCTGATGCCGCCCGCCACTTCTTCCTGGTAGTTGCTGTAGCGGTACTGCTGGCGCTGCCAGTCCACCCATTGGTCCACAAACAGCCGCGTGCCCTGGTAGCGCACCTGAATGCCTTCTTCCAGCGGGTTCAGCATCACGCGCTCGAAGTTGAACATCGGCTCGATGTAATTGTGGGCCAGATGAGGCCGAATGTTGCCCAAAATGATTTGCTGCTTGCCCACCGTCCAGGTGGCCCGAAACGTGGGCCGCACCTGCTGCAGCACCGGGTTGCCAAAGTCCTTCCACAAAAACACGCCGCCCTCCAGCCGCAGGTCTTTGATGGGATAATACACCAGTTGGGGATTTAGCTGCGTGCCATACAGGGTATACCCGTCGACAATCTTATTAAAGTATTCGTTGTCCTTAAAGAAGGTGAAGGCTTTGAAGGAAAGCAGCAAGCTGCCGGCCTCCGGCTGTTTTATTTCGATGGTATCGCCCAAGTCGGTGCGCCGCCATTTCCGGTCGTGCTCGGGGTCAACCGCATAAACCGTGTTGCGGGTGAGCCCCGGCGCCTCCTGGTAAAACGCCCGATTGTCCAGTTGCGCCTGCGCTGTTTCCACTCTAATTAGCACAGCCACAAGGCCAACTAAAATTCTTAGATAATTCCTCATATATTTCCGCTTTCTACGGCACGATTCCGGTGGGCTCTGTGTTAGAAAAAGCCGTCGCAAAAGGGCCTTTCCGAAGTTTTAACCAAGGAATAGAATTATCTGATTGCGACGTCGCCAAAACCCTTAACTTTACCAAACCTAATTCCTTTTTCCCAACCCCATGGCAGTAGCTACCGAAAAGGCCTCGAAAGCCGACAAGGCGGAGACCAACGTCGCAGCCGAAAAAATGAAAGCCCTCCAGCTCACGCTCGATAAGCTGGACAAAGCCTACGGCAAAGGCACCGTGATGAAGCTCAGCGACAACAAAGTTGGCGACATCCCGAGCATCAGCACCGGTTCGCTCTCGCTCGACATTGCTCTGGGCATTGGCGGCGTGCCCCGCGGCCGCGTGATTGAAATTTACGGTCCGGAATCGTCGGGTAAGACGACCCTAACCATGCACATGATTGCCGAGGCGCAGAAGAAAGGCGGCATGGCGGCCTTCATCGACGCCGAGCACGCTTTCGACAAATCCTACGCCGAGAAACTCGGCATCGACACCACCAACCTGCTCATCGCCCAGCCCGATAACGGCGAACAAGCCCTCGAAATCGCCGACCAGCTGATTTCATCGGGTGCGATTGACATCATCGTCATCGACTCCGTGGCGGCCCTTGTGCCGAAAGGCGAACTTGAAGGCGACATGGGCGACTCGAAAGTGGGCCTGCACGCCCGCCTCATGAGCCAGGCCCTGCGCAAGCTCACCGGCACCATCAACAAGACCGGTTGCGCCTGCATTTTCATCAACCAGCTGCGTGAGAAAATCGGCGTGATGTTCGGCTCGCCCGAAACCACGACCGGCGGTAACGCCCTGAAATTCTACGCTTCCGTGCGCCTCGACATCCGTCGCATTGGCCAAATCAAGGAAGACAAGGACAACGTGACCGGCAACCGCACCAAGGTGAAGGTGGTGAAGAACAAAGTGGCCCCGCCCTTCAAGGTGGTCGAGTTCGACATCATCTACGGCCAGGGCATCTCCAAAGTCGGCGAAATCGTGGACCTTGGCGTCGACATGGGCATCATTGCCAAGTCGGGCTCGTGGTTCAGCTACGGCGACCAGAAAATCGGCCAGGGCCGCGAAGCCGTGAAGACGCTGCTGCTCGACAACCCCGAGCTGGCCGACGAAATCGAAGCCAAAATCCGGACCATGGCCAAGGGCGACGCCGACGTTATCCCCGTGGACATGGCGGGCCCGGAAGACGGCGAAGACACGCTCTAAGCGTGCCGGACCCGGTAAGAATGAAAGCCCGTTGCCATCCGCAACGGGCTTTTTTTACGTCCGTATCTTTGGGAATGCTTTGGCTGGCATTGCGTTTGTCTATGGCTGTAATCGTTACTTCTACTTATTCCGTTATGAACCGCCGCTGGCTCATTTTTACCCCCGTTATCCTCTTCTTACTGGCCTCGGCGCAACTGGCCCTGGGGCCCGGCGATGCCGTGCGCAACGTTCCGCAGTCCAGCTTCGGGCGCGGTGAAGTCATTAAGTACACCGTGCACTACGGCCTCATCAACGGCGGCGAGGCCACCGTGGAAACCGGCGGCAGCCTGGAGCGCATCAACGACCGGCCCTGTTACAAGGCCACGGTGAGCGGCAAAACCACGGGGTCGTTCGACTTTTTTCTGCGCATTCGCGACCAGTGGCGCGCCTACATCGACACCACCAGCATCCTGCCCATCCGCGCGCAGCGCGAGATTGCCGAGAAGAACTACCGCAAAAAGGAAACCGTGGAATTCGACCACCTGCGCGACGTGGCCGAGGTGACCGACCACACCCACAACAACGCCCGCAGCACCGTGAAGGTGGCCAACAACACCCTGGAGCTGGTGAGCGGCTTCTATTACCTGCGCACCCTCAACTTTGAGCGCATGAAGGTGGGCGACGTGGTGCGCGTACCCGGCTACTTCGACGGCGACAACTTCATGTTGGAAGTGGTGTTCAAAGGCCGCGAAGTGGTGGAAACCAAGGCCGGCGACGTGCGCGCCTTCAAGCTGGTGCCCAAGATGCCGAACAACAAGCTATTTCGGGGCGAAAACGCCATTTCGGTGTACTTTTCCGACGACCGTAACAAGATTCCGGTGCTGTTTCAGGCCGAAATGTTTGTGGGCACGGTGAAAGTGGACATGGTGCGCTACCAGGGCCTGAAGTCGCGGCTGAACCTCGTAAATTAGCTCAACCTTTGCGCGTACTCAACGGCTTTGCCACCGGCCATTACATGGCCTGAAGCAGGCATTGCCATTTCTCATCTACGGATTTCTCTTTTGCGCTAGCGCGGTGCGCGTTACGCCTCACCTAATGAAATCCGTTCAGCAATTCATTCTCGAATTCTCGGTCGTTCCCGTCGTCGTGGCTACGCTCGTGGGGCTGTGGCGCTACCGGCGGCTGGGGCCCGCCCCGCGCTACCTGGTGCCGCTGCTGGTGGCCTGCTTGCTGATGGAAATTGCGTCGCGCACCTTGGGCTATTTCCATCGGCCCAACCTGTTCCTGGCCCCGATTGATACGGCCATCGAGTTCACTTTCCTGGCCCTCATGTACCGGCGGGCGCTGCGGCCCTCGGCCCTGAGCCGCCTGATTCCGCTGCTGCTCATCGGGTTCCTGCTGGGGTCGGCGCTCACCTACTCGCCGCGGCTCGACACCATGCAATTCAGCCCGGTGCAGCACTTCATCGAGAGCGTGCTGGTGCTGGTTTTTGTGGGCGTTTACTTTCAGCGCGAGGCCACGCGGCAAACCATTAGCCGCCGGCTGGAGCGCGAGCCCATGCTGTGGGTGTCGGCGGCGCTGTTGCTCTATTTTCTCAGCAACATCTTCATTTTCTTGTCCAGCAACTACGTGCTCAGCCTTTCGCGGGAACTGAGCATACAGGTGTGGGCCATTCACGGCCTGCTCTACATCTTCACCAACGTGCTGTACACGGTGGCCTTGTGCGTGAACCCGGTGGTGTCCTCACCGGCCGGCCCACTCGCTCCGGCGGGCGGCGTCACATAATCGTAACATCGGGCGGGCCGCGGAGAGCGGTACTTTTGCAGGCGCAACCCTTGCTTCACTTAAGCCCGTAACGCCGTGACTGCTCCCAAATCCGCCGTGTACAAGATTCTCGTGGTCGACGACGACCCGGACATCGTTGAGTTGCTGGAGTTCAACCTCAAAAAGGAAGGCTACCAAACCGCTTCGGCGTCCGACGGGCGCAAAGCCCTGGAAATTGCTGCCGATTTTCACCCCGACATCATCCTGCTCGACGTGATGATGCCCAACCTCGACGGCATTGCCACCTGCCGCCTGCTGCGCGAGCAACCCAAGTTTAAAGACACCTACATCCTGTTTCTGACGGCCCGCGCCGAGGAATTCTCCGAGGTGGCCGCTTTCGAGGCCGGCGCCGACGACTTCATCGCCAAGCCCATCAAGCCGCGCGCCCTGCTGGGCCGCCTGGCCGCCGTGAAGCGCCGCGACCAAGACCCCCACGGCGCCGTGGATGCCATCGACATCAACGGCCTGCGCATCGACCGCACGGCTTTTGCCGTGTACCAGGACGGCAAAAAAATCAGCCTGCCCAAAAAGGAATTCGAGCTGCTGGCTTTTCTGGCGGCCACGCCCCACAAAGTGTTCAACCGCGAAGAGCTGCTCCAGAACATCTGGGGCAACGACGTCTTTGTGCTGGCGCGCACCGTGGACGTGCACGTGCGCAAAGTGCGCGAGAAAGTGGGCGAACACCACATTCAGACCATCAAGGGCGTGGGCTACAAGTTCAACGTGGACTAAGTCCGGCAGCATGTGCTGACGAAAGCACGTCATGCAGCGCGCAGCAAAGCATCTTTCCCGCAGGCAGTAATTATTTACTATTGCACGCAAGATGCTTCGCTGCGCGCTGCACGACGTGCTTTTTCAATTATTTTACTATCCCAATGAACCTCTCTTCTCGCACCATTGCCATTCTGATTGCGCTGCTGGTGGCGGGCGTGCTCACCACCTACGCCCGCATCGGCCCCACGCTGCCGTTCCGGGAGGCGTTTCTGGCAGCGGGCGTCACGGTGGCGGCGTGTTTTCTGCTGGTGTACCTATCGTTTGAAGCCCTGATTTTTCGCGAAATCAACGGCATCTACGCGGGCCTGGAACACATCAAGCGCAAGGAATTCAAGAAGCTCAGCAGCAAGTTTCTCTTTCGGCCCGAGCCGGTGAAGCGCGTGCGCGACGAAATACTGCTCATGGCCGAGCGGCGCCAGCAGGAGCTGGACGAGCTGGTGCGCCTGCAGGCCCTGCGCCGCGAGTTTCTGGCCGACGTGTCGCACGAGCTCAAGACGCCGCTGTTCGCCGCCCAGGGCTTTGTGCACACCATTCTCGACAACGAAGACGGCGACATCGACGCCCCCACCCGGCGCAAGTTCCTGACTAAAGCCGCCGCCAGCCTCGATACGCTCGACGCGCTGGTGCAGGACCTCGTCACCATTGCGCAGCTCGAAAAAGGCGTGGTGCGCATGCGCCGCCAGCGCTTCGACCTGGTGGCGCTGGTGCGCGAAATATTCGAGCTGCTGGAGCAGCAGGCCGCCCGGCGGGGCACCACCCTGGAGCTGTTTCCGCCCAACCTGCCCGCCGAGCTGCCCGTGGTGGCCGACCGCAACCGCATCCGGCAAGTGCTGGTGAACTTGGTGGACAATGCCATCAAATACGGCCGCGACAACGGCCGCGTGGTGGTGGCCCTCATCGAAGGCAGCCGGGGCGTGCGCATTGCCGTGCGCGACGACGGCACCGGCATTGCCCCCGAACACCAAAACCGCATTTTCGAGCGTTTTTACCGCATCGACAAAAGCCGCTCGCGCGAGTCCGGCGGCTCCGGGCTGGGCCTGGCCATCAGCAAGCACATTGTGGAGGCGCACAAGTCCACCATCAAAGTGAAGAGCACCGTGGGCGAAGGCACCACGCTGGAATTCAAGCTGAGCAAGCCGAAAGGCGCCGCGGGCAGCTAGCCATCCACCCCCCTGCCGAGGCTGCGTTCGGCAGGGGGCTTCCCCGCCCGCCGGTTGCACGCCGTACCTTTGGGGCTGCGTATGAAGCTTCCCCATTTCTCCGACCTCGTCATTTTTGAAAACGACGACTACGTTGTCGTCAACAAACCCCCGTTTCTGGCCACGCTGGATGAGCGGGTGGGCGGCGCGCCCAACATGCTGCGCCTGGCCCGTCAGCACCACGACGACATTCAGGCCGCCCACCGGCTTGACCGTGAAACCAGCGGCGCGCTGGCCTTCGCCAAAAACCCGGCTGCCTACCGTCACCTCGCCATGCAGTTCGAGAACCGCGAGGTGAAAAAGCAGTACCACGCCGTGGTGTGGGGCACGCCGCAGCTACAGGACGAGGTAGTGGAGCGCAACATCGAAACCACTTCGCGCGGCAAGGCCCGCCTGGCCTACAAGGGCAAGCCCGCCGAGACGCACTTCACCACCCTCGAAACTTTCGCCCGCCACGCCCTCATGCTGTGCGAGCCCGTGACCGGCCGCATGCACCAGATTCGCCTGCACCTGATGTATTTGCAGGCGCCCATCGTGGGCGACAAAGACTACGGCGGCGAAGACTTTTACCTGTCTTCGTTGAAGAAGAAATTCAACATGAAGGAAGGCGAAGAAGAGCAGCCCTTCATCAAGCGTTTCGCGCTGCACGCCCTCCGGCTGCAGTTCACGGGCCTCAACGGCGAAGAAATTGCCGTGGAAGCGCCTTACCCGAAAGACTTTCGGGTGCTGGTAGAAACCCTGCGGCAGCACCAGTAAGCCACCGGGCTAGCGCACCCGCTCAAACACAATGACCTGCGTGGTGTCGCGCTCCGGGTGGTAGCGGTTGCGGGGCTGGGCGTCGTGCCACATTTCCCGGAACCGGGCGTCGCGGCGCAGCATGGGCAACTGCACGTAGCCTTCGGTGCGCGAAAACCAGTCGTCCCACACGATGAGCGTGCCCACGGGCACCTCGGCCAGCTGGTCGCCGTGCGCGCGAAAATCGGGGTGCTGTTTGGCGTCGAAAAAGTCGTTGTTGGTGGCCACGGCCACGTAGGGGAACTCGTAGGCCAGCGGCCGGGTGCCCTCCCCGTAAGTTTTGCGAATCCAGGCGGCAGCATTTTCGGCCACTTCCTGGTCGGGCGGGCGCGTGAAGTCGCGCCGCCAGCGGAACCCCTGGCGGGTGCCCAGAAACAGAAACACCACCGCAGCGGCCACCCACCCAAGGCGGATGCGCCGCTGAGCAGCCGGAGTGTTGCCCAGTTGCACGAGCCAAGTCAGGCCATTGAGTGCGACCACAGCAAACAGCGGCACCGTCACGTCAAGCACGCGCGTCATGCCAAAGGAATTGAACAAGCCCGCCCCCCAGAATATAGTATGGGCCGCAATGAACACGCAGATGTTGCCGTAAACGAGCAACAGCTCGGCGCTGAACAAACGGCGCTGCCGCAGCTCCGGGTCCAGCAGGTCGAGCGCCATGCGCACGCCGCCCACCACCGCCAGAAACAGCACCACCCAGCCCAGCAGGCCCGGCAGGCTGAACACAAAATGGTCCCACTCGCCGTGCCCGTACACCGATTTGGTGGCGTAGGGGTTGTGGCCAAACACCCAGCCGGGCTCGCCCAGCACCACGGCTCCCACCGCACTATACACCGCGTAGCCCAGCACCAGCAGCGGCAGGTAGCGCCACTGCCGCCGCCACAGAAAATACACCACCCACAGCCCAATCAGAATAAATCCTTCCGACCGCACAAAGGGCAGCCAGGTAATCAGCGCCGCCGACCACCCGGGCCGGCCCGTCATCAGCAGCGCCACCGAGGCCACCAGGATAAGGCCGAACAAGGGCTCCGTGAGCCCGGAAAACTGGATGATGAAATAATCGGGCGACGCGTAGGCAAACACGATGGCCAGCTCCGGCGCGGGCAGCCGCAGGGTGCGCGCCACCACGTAGGCGCACCACGCCGATAGGGCCACAATCGCGCACTGAAACAGCTTCATACCGATGAAGCCGCCCTGTGCGGCCGGCGACGCCAGCAGCGTAAACAACGGCTTGGCCCACGAGTCCATGTAGTTCATGGGGTACTGAAAAGCATAGCGCGCAAACAAGTAGTGCTTGATGCTGTCGCCCGAATCGTAAGTATTAGTAGTGATGAAAGCCATCACGACCGAAACCAGCAGCAACGCGGCCAGCAAAAGCAACGCCCGACGGTGGGAATCGGCCGGATTTGCAGCAGCAGCAGATAAACGAGCAGAGGGACTCATAAGAAATAATAAGCCTCAAATGTACGCGTGGGCAATGTGGGACGCACCCGGCGCGGCTACCGCCAGACCGGGTGCCCGGGGAGGGTAGCAGAAAACTATTCCGACACTTTTGGCTATTTCCCCATAAATCAGTACCTTTGTGTCCGTTTTTCCCGAAGCCTTCGCGGCTCCGTACTCTTATTCAATAGTTTAGCATACCTTTTTTTCGACTCATGGACCACCTGAGCTTCAAGACGACCCACGTCAATAAGGCCAACGCCCAGAAGAGCTGGGTTATCGTAGACGCCAGCGTGGCCCCGCTGGGCCGCGTTGCCAGCCAAATTGCCAACATCCTGCGTGGCAAGCACAAGCCTTCGTTCACCCCCAACTCGGACTGCGGCGACAACGTCATCGTGCTCAACGCCGACAAGCTGCGCGTAACGGGCAAGAAAATGACCGAGAAGGTCTACATCACGCACTCGGGCTACCCCGGCGGCCAGAAGCGCCGCACCGTGCGCGAGCAAATGGCCCGCGACTCGCGTCGTGTAATTGAGCACGCTGTGAAAGGCATGCTGCAAGACAACCGCCTCGGCGCCGCCCAGTACCGCAACCTGTACGTGTACGCCGGCACGGAGCACCCCCACGAGGCCCAGCAGCCCGTGGCCATCGAACTGACCAACCTGTAAGCCAACGCCGGCTTACGCTTTTATTTTTCCACTAAATGGCAATTACCAACACCTCTGGTAGAAGAAAAACCTCGGTGGCCCGCATCTACATGCAGGCCGGGCAAGGGAATATCACTATCAATGACCGGGACATGAAGTCGTACTTCAGCAACGAACTGCTGGAGAACGTCGTGAACCAACCCCTGGCAATCCTCGAGCAAGTCGGCCAGTACGACATCAAGGTGAATGTGCGCGGCGGCGGCATTTCGGCTCAGGCCGAAGCCATCCGTTTGGCCATCACCAAGGCGCTCGTGAGCGACAACGAAGAAACCCGTCCTGCTCTCAAGAAGGAAGGTTTCCTGACCCGCGACCCGCGCATGGTGGAACGCAAGAAATTCGGCAAGCGCAAGGCTCGTCGTTCGTTCCAGTTCTCGAAACGCTAATCCAGGAGGAAATACATCATGGCCCAGACTACCTATAAGGACCTGCTCGACGCAGGTGCCCACTTTGGTCACCTCACCCGCAAGTGGGACCCCAAAATGGCGCCGTACATCTTCATGGAGAAGAACGGCATCCACATCATCGACCTCAACAAAACGCTGGTTTCGCTTGACTACGCAGCCCAGGCTATTCGCAACATTGCGAAGAGCGGCCGCAAAATCATGTTCGTAGCCACGAAAAAGCAGGCGCAGGAAATCGTTACGACGGAAGCCGAGCGCTTGAAAATGCCCTTCGTGACCGACCGGTGGTTGGGCGGCATGCTCACCAACTTCGCCACGGTGCGCAAGAGCCTGAAGAAGATGGCCACCATCGACAAGATGGTGAAAGAAAACACCGCCTACGCCGCACTGGCCAAGCGCGAGAAGCTGATGATGTCGCGTGAGCGCGCCAAGCTCGACCGCGTGCTCGGCGGTATCGCCGACCTCGGCCGCCTCCCCGCTGCCCTGTTCGTGGTGGACGTGAAGCGCGAGCACATCGCCGTGAAAGAGGCGCACAAGCTGGGCATTCCGGTTTTCGCTATCTGCGACACGAACTCGAACCCCGAGCTGGTGCAGTTCCCGATTCCCGCCAACGACGACGCCTCGAAGTCGATTCAGCTCATCGTGAGCGTGATTGGCAAGGCCATCGAAGACGGCCTGTCGGAGCGCAAAGTTGACAAAGAAGACGCCGAGCGCAAGGAAGCCGACGAGGCTGCCATTGCCGAAAAAACGGCTGCTGACGAAGAATAGTCCCTTCCGAGCTCTTTGAAAAAAGGGAACCTTCGAGTAGCTAGGCTCCGGAGGTTCCCTTTTTTATTTTGCTTTCAGGCCGATGTAGAGACGCATACTTGCGTCTCACGCCAGAACGGAATCGGCCGCACGTTTAAATCAATTGTTCAAACGGGAGACGCAAATATGCGTCTCTACAACCCCACCCCTACTTCCAATGGCCGCTATTACCGCCGCAGACGTAAACAAGCTCCGCACCATGACCGGTGCCGGCATGATGGATTGCAAAAAAGCCCTGACCGAAGCCGATGGCGACTTCGAAGCTGCGCGCGACATCCTGCGCAAGGCGGGCCAGAAAATCGCCGACAAGCGTGCCGAAAACACCACTTCGGAAGGCTTTGTGGCCGTGGCCGTGAGCGAAGACGGCACCAACGGCAAACTGGTGGCGTTGGCTTGCGAAACCGAGTCGGTGGCCAAAGTGGCAAACTTCCGCGAGCTGGTGCAGCGCATCCTCGATGCCGCAGTGCGCACCAACGCCGCTACCAAAGAAGACCTGCTGGCCGTGAAAGAAGACGATGGCCTGACCATTCAGGAGCACATCACCGACCTGACCGGCAAAATCGGCGAGAAGCTGGACCTGACCTACGTGACGCTGACCGGCGAGAAAGTGGCTTCGTACATCCACTCCGACAGCAAGAAAGGCGTACTCGTGGCGCTGAAAAACGTGGGCTCGGCCGACGCTGCTGCCGTGGGCCGCGACGTGGCCATGCAAATCGTGGCCATGAAGCCCGTTGCCGTTGACAAAGACGGTGTGGACTCGGCTACGGTGGAGCGCGAAATCGAAATCGGCAAAGAGCAGGCGCGTGCCGAAGGCAAGCCCGAAGCCATGCTGGAGAAAATCGCCCAGGGCAAGCTGAACAAGTTCTACAAAGAGCAGACCCTGCTGAACCAGGAGTTCGTGAAAGACGGCTCGATGACCATCGCCCAGCTGCTCGACAGCAAGTCGAAAGGCATGACCGTGACGGACTTCAAGCGCGTGGCTATCGGCGCTTAATTGCCGTTTTTAGCTAAATTGAAAGCCCCGCTGGCATCGTGCCGGCGGGGCTTTTCTTTGCAGTTATGGCTACTTCTGTCCAAACTCCCAGTAAGCTGCCGGGGATAGTTACTCTACTCGTTGTAATCGTAGGCACGCTGCTGTTAGACGGATTTCTGGTGGCATGGATATGGGCCGATGGAGTTGACTTTGCAATAATGGACCGAGTGATGCCAGGAGAATCAGGGTTTCACATAGACCCGCTTCCCATCAGCTATAAACTGTTGTTAGGCATAATTCTACTTATCCACATAGGAATACTTTACCTATTATCAAAAAGAAGCAGACAGTATGCAGTGGGGTTTGTAGTAGGAGCTATTGTGCCAATGGGTTACCTACTCTGTATTCTAGTATCGTCCTGACTCAGTTTGTATCACTGCTTCTGCCATGCCCGCACCCGCGCCTTGGCGTTCTCGCGGATGTTCATGTAAAACAGCGCGTAATCGGCGATGTGGCGGGAGTAGCGCAGCTTCTTCTTGCCGGAGGGTGGGAAGTGCGGGAAGCCACGGAAGCGCGGCGCGTGCACCCAGAGCTGGCCGTGATGAATTTGGGCATCGGTGAAGTTGGGGTGGACGTGCTTGAAGCGGATGCTGACCGCGCCACGGTTGAGGCTGGCGGGCGCCAGGGCGGAATCGAGCGTCCAGGTGAGTGGGTTGACGGCGATGCTGGGCTGGAACATGGGCGACTCGTGGCCGGCATCGGAGGTGTTGTAGGCGATGAAGCAGTCGGTGGCCAGCGAGTCGGGGCAGGGCTTGATGGTGAGGAATTCGTTGCGTTTCACCTGGAAGCCGATGAGGTAGGCGGCCACTAGTTGGCGGTGTAGCGGGGTGGCTTTGTCGAAGAATTCGTGGAGCAGGCGCGTTGCGTGGTCGGTGCCCTGGCTGTGACTAGCGATGATGAATGGGCGGCCTTGGTTGTAGTGCGCGAGGTAGTACTGGAAGGCGGCGCGCACGTCGGAATAGGCCAGTTCTAAGGCTTTCTGGCCATTGGGCTCCTTGTCGAGGAAGGAGAAGAGGGTGGCCTGCCGGTAGCGCGGCGCGTAGATGCGGCCGGTGGCGTTGAACACGCTGGCCTGTTGCTTGATGGTGGTGCGGTCGGTGTACTTGTTCAGCCACTTTTTGCGCACGTCGCCGTTCCAGTGGCGGGGCGAGTAGTAGGTGGTGGGATGCACGAAAAATACGTCGACGGCAGCGGTGGCCTGCTCATTCCGCAAGGTGGAGTGGCGCGGCACCGCATCGGCCGAATCCCGCGTTGTGGGCAAGGCGGCCCAGTTGGCAGCTTGGGAGTAATCAGGCGCGGGTGGGGGCGTATACTTCTCAAAATCCCGACCCGGCTTGAGAAGCAGCCGGATGCAACCGTTCAGCGGCAGAAACAGCAACGCAAGCAGAGCAGTGCGGAGGTGAGATGGTAACCGAAACATAGTTTGTGAAACGGTCATGTTGAGCGAAGCCGAAGCATGACCGTTCTTTTTTAATTCAATACAACCGGCCAGTGCTTCAGCTGGCGCGGAGAGCCGTCGGCGTTATACAGCAGCGTCAGGGGCTCGGTGGGGGTGGCCACTACGTCGGCGAGGGTGATGTTCCAGCGCTGCCACATTTCGGCCAGGGTTTGGGTGTAGGCGCTGTTTTCCCACGGGTTGAAGATGGCGCCGGTGACGTCGTCGATGAGGGCATCGTACACAATGTGCGTGTCGCCGGGGCGCGGGTGGCGGGGGTAGATGTCGGGCACCACGTGCAGCAGGTGGGCGGCGTAGTACACCCGGGCCTTGAACTCGGCAATCTGGACCGGGTGCAGCGGGCGCTGGGCATCGGCGTACACCTTGCGCATGGCCTGGCCCACGAGGCCAATATCCACCAGGCAGGCCACCAGTACGGTTTTATCGAGCTTGATGCTGAACACGAGGGTATTCAGGTCGTCGTCGTATTCAAAAGGCGTCACGTCCTCAGTTGGGTCGGCTTCGAGCACGAACACGGAGCCGGGCACGAAATCGGCATACTCGGTGGGCACGCGCAGGCCCTGCAGCAACTGGTAGAACGCCTGGAAACGGCGCACCAGCGCGGCGTTTTCGGCCAGCGGGTACTTGGGCTTTATCAGCGGCTCAAACTCGTTCAGCAGTTCGGTGATGAAGATGCCGTAGAACATTTTGCCCATCCAGAGAAACAGCGTGTCGTCGCCGAGGGCTCGCAGAGCGGCCGGGCCTTGCGCGGCGGCGGCCTCCACCCGGCTTTCCAATGCTTCGATGCGGTGGCGGGCGGCGGGGCTGGCGGGCAGGCGCAGGTCCTGCATGAGCACGGTGCGCTGGTCGAGGAGCTGAATGGGGCGCTCGGCGAGGTGGTAGCGGGCCTGCAGCCACTCAGCAAACACGGGCACCGTGTCGTCGGGCCCCACGGGCTGGCCGCTGAGAAAACAGGTATCAGGGCCGAAGCGCATGCCGTCGAAGGGGTCGTAGGGCAGCAGGTCGGCGGGAGAGAATGAGGCCATCAGAAAAAACAGTAGCGCGAACGTTGTAATTGCGTCGCCACGCGCCGGCCCAACTAGTGAGACTTGGCGTGGGGACGCGAACTACAAAGTTCGCGCTACAATGGTTAGGACGGCGCAGGCTAGCGCGAGAGCGAATTGCCTGCTTTAAGCAGCAGCTTGCTCAGGTTGGTGAGGGGGCCGTTGTAGTCGCCACCGGCTTCTTCGGCCACTTTGGCGGTTTCGGCACCCAGGCTGGCCAGGATTTCGGCGATGTCGTGGGCCGGGCTTTTGGGGTCGCTCAGCAGCTCGCTCAGCTGGCCCAGCTCTTGCTTGATTTTGGCCAGGCCAGGACGGTCCGTGGCCGCGAGCACGGCAGCCCAGCGCTCGATTTCCACGATGCCCTGGGGGCCGGAGTTGGCGGGCGTGCTGGCGGTGAGAAAGGTAAGCGTATCGTCGAGCAGCGCGGTGTTTTGCTGGTCGCTCACGGCCATGGGCACTTCGGGCGTGGCGGGCGTCTGCGGGGTGGCGGCGGTTGAATCCATGAGAATGCGAAATAAGGGAGATGCGTAAGGGGCTATACTAGCGCCGTGACTAAAAAGTTAGCCCACGCCGCCCGGTCCGCCCTCAACCCGATGCTCCAACAGCCGGGTTACCTTTTACAGCTCCGCTTAATTAAGCGGTATCATTTCACCT
Organism: Hymenobacter armeniacus; assembly: GCF_014699055.1. Taxonomy (GTDB): domain Bacteria; phylum Bacteroidota; class Bacteroidia; order Cytophagales; family Hymenobacteraceae; genus Hymenobacter; species Hymenobacter armeniacus. The sequence continues at coordinate 169,527 of NZ_JACXAC010000004.1, read as the reverse complement.
CCATTTTATTTTCCATGAATACTTCACTCAAAACCTTGTTTGCCGCTGCCGCTCTGGCCTTCGCCGCCACTTCCTGCGAGCAGAAAACCGCCGAAACCACCACCGCGGCCGACGGCACCACCACGACCACCGTGACCACCGACAGCACCGCCCCCGCTGGCTCGGCCGCCGAGGCCGGTGCCAAAATCGACGCCGCCGCGGCTAAAGCCGGCGATAAGCTGGAAGCCGCCGGGCAGAAGCTCGACGCCAAGATGGACGCGGCCGGGCAAAAGCTCGACGCCAAAATGAACGAGGCCGACGCTAAGATGGAAGCCGCCGGCGACAAGCTCGATGCCAAAATGAAAGCCTTGGGCGACGCCGCCAAGCGCTCGGCCGAACAAACCAAAGCCAACGTGCAGGAAGCAACCAAGAAATAAGTTGCATCCCGCCGAGACGGAAAAGGCCCGGCCGCAATTGCGGCCGGGCCTTTTCCGTCTCGGCGGGGCTAGGCGGCGGCTAGCTCCAGCAGCACGTCGTAATAGGGCCGGCCCAGCGTTTGGGCGCGCAGCCAGGCGTAGAAGCTGAGTACCTGCAAATCTTCGCGCTCCTGCGAGAGGAAGTTGGGAATGTGGGCCACCCGGTGCACAAAGTCGGGCTGGCGCGCGGCGGCTGGGTTTTCAATCACCTCGCGCACGAAGGCTAGGTACAGCAGCACGGGGTTGTAGGGGCCGCCCACGGGCACGGCGGGCGCCTCGCCCTCGGCCGGCACGGCCGGAAACTGCTCGCGCAAGGTGCGCTCGATGGCGCGCAGGCGGCTCAGGGCCAGCTCGGAGTTGCCCATCTCAAACTGAATGAGCAGCTCGCCGATGTTGCGGTTCACCATCCATTCCAGGCCCAGGTGCTGCTCCAGCCAGTGGTCGGTGCGGCCCAGGCTGAGCATGCTTTGGTTGGCTTTGGCGAAGTGGCCCCCGGCGAAGTAGTGAAAGGAAAGCTGAAAGCGGGCCGTGAGGTCGTCGGAAGCGGTGAGCGGCTTGGGGCCGCGCAACAGGGCTTCGAGCAGCGCGATGCTTTCGGCGTTGCGGCGCAGAAAGGCGTAGTTGGCCGCCAGCAGGAAGGTGAAGCGGGGCACGAACTCGCCAAACTGCCGCGCTGGTCCGGCCGCCAGCAGCGTCTGCCCTTTCTCCAGGTACGCCACCGACTCGGCGAAGCGCCGCGAACGGTACAGGGCGTGGGCCAGCATGTAGAGCAGCCGGAGCTGGTGCCCGCGCTGGGCCGGCGCAAACCCGTGCCGGCGTTCCATGAGCGTGTAGCAACGCTCGATGAAGGGCGCAAACGCCGTGAAATCGCGCCGCACCAGCATGGCGTTGCGGGCAATGGACATGAGGCGGCTCAGCAGCGAGGGCGAGCGGGCAAAGGCCTCCTGCAGGTCGTATTCGGCCAGAATTTTCTGCAGAATGTCGTCGACCGGCACGGCGGCCCGGCCGCGCACGCGGGCTTCGCGCAGGCGCTGGCGCAGCAGACTGTCGGCAATGTTGGCGCGCTCTTCTTCGTCGGCAGCTTTTTTATTGGAGCGGTAGCGGGGCAGAATCTCGTCGAGCGGCGGGGCGTAGGGCGAGTCGGCGTGCTGAATCTGCAGGTTGTACACCGCGTTCAGGGGCTCGTACTGCTCGTTTTCGTGGGCCAGCTTTTCGGCTTTGCGCAGCGTGCTCCAGGCCAGGCGCGGGATGCCGGTTTCGAAGAGGTACTGGGCCAGGGTGAGCTGCCCGCGCACCGAGGCCGCGGCCGTGGTGTCGAGCTGGCGCTGGCGCAGCAGAAGGAAGTCGGTGAGGTGGCGCAGCAGGCGCTTGCGCAGGGCATAGTAGGCGGTGGGGTTGGGCTCGTCGGGGTAGAGCCTGGCAATGAGCTGGTCCGACTTTAGCTCCTTGGGCTGCACCAGCAACTCGTAGAGGCGCGAATCCTGCCGGCCGGCGGCCTTGCGGCGCTGCCGCTGAATGAACACGCCGAAGTCGCGGCGTTCGTCGGGGCCCAGAGTTAGCAGCGTGGTGCGCAGGTCGTCCATGCCGCCAAATTACGGCGCGGGGTGCCGCCGCCAACCAACTTTATTTGCGCCTAGACTCGCAAATTTCTCCTCCCCCGGGGGCTTGCAGCAGCGCGCTGGCAACGAGTGAAAAGCTCACGCCGTAAGGTGAAGCTGACGCGCGAAGCGAAGCTCGACCGTAGCATTCTGCCGGGTTACCTTTTGCCGCCGCGGCTCATTAACCTCGATTTTCAACCATTCCTTTCCCCCATAATCCAATGAAAACGTCCTTCAAAACGCTGCTTCTGGTGGCCGCTCTGGGAGCCTTCACCGCCACGTCGTGCTCGGAGAAAAAAGCCGACGATACCGCCAATTCCGTAGAAAACACCGCCGATAATGCCGGCGAGGCCATGGACAACGCCGTCGACAGCGCGAAAGCCGACCTGGCCCGCGAACCCGGCGACACGGCCGTGGTGCGCAACACGCCCGCCGGCAAAGTGGTGGAAGAAGTGCCCGCCACCCCGCAGAAATAACCTCGGCTCGCCGAGTTGAGAAGCCCCGCTACCCTGGTAGCGGGGCTTTTTTGTGTTTAGGCACCTATTAAAACTTGTATTTACTATATTTATAATATCCCTTATCAAATCTGCAACAGGTTGATTTTTAATTATCTGCTTTATAAACAACCTCTCCGCAAAGTCTGAATTTACTAGAAATGAGCTGGCGCTCGGGGGGGCATTCGTCCACCTTTACGCACGATTTCACTTCAACCCAGACTCACCATGCGGACATTTTTACTCGTTTTTCTATTTCTGCTGGTTGCCGGCGGAGTTGCGCAGGCCCAGGACGTCCTCACCAAGCGCAATGGGGAGGAGCTGAAGGTGAAAGTGGTGGAAATCACGCCTTCGGAAGTGAAGTTTCGCCGCGCCGACAACCTTGAGGGGCCGCTTATCAGCGTGTGGCGCACCGACGTGTTCATGATAGTGTATGCCAACGGCGTGAAGGAGGTGCTCAACGCGGCCACCATTTTCCAGCCGGGGCCGTCCAGCCCACCGGCGGCCGTGCGCGCCGCCTTTCCCGAAGAGGTGCCCACCGTGGCCAACCAAGACCCCAACGACGCGGTGCTGGAAGAACCCATCCGGCTCGACGGGCCGCGGGTGGGCGTCACGTTCCTGTCGCAGGGCGTGCGGGGCAAGGCCCGGGAAGAAGGCGTGGAGGTCGGGGCCGTCATCACGCAGTTTGGCTGGCAGTTCGAGAGCCGCCTGTTTCGGCTGCCCAACGGCGTGAGCGGGCTGGTCGAGTTCGTGCCGCTGGTGGGCGGGCTCGAACAGGGCCGCTTCCTTCCCAGCGTCAGCGGCTTGCTAGGCATCCGGGGGGCCAAGGGATTTGAGTTTGGGGCGGGGCCCAACGTGACGCCGCTGGGCGCGAGCGTGGTGCTGGCCCTGGGCACGTCCATTCGCTCCTATGGCGTCAACTTCCCGGTGAACCTGGCCGTGGTGCCGGGCCGCGACGGCATGCGCGTGAGCTTGCTGGTGGGCTTCAACGCCCGGCACCGCTAACGGCCGGCCCTGCTGCCTCTCGCCATGCGTACGCTCCTGCTGTTTCTCTTGCTATTCGCTGGAGCCCGGGTGGCCGCGGCCCAAGCCTCTACCGACGTCATCCTGCGCACCGACGGCGCCGAAATTCCCGGCCGGGTGCTCACCATCACGCCCGTGGCCGTGACCTATCTGCCCGCCGGTCCCTCCTCCCCCGACACCCTGCGCCTGGCCAATGCCGACGTGTTCCTGATTCGGTACGCCAACGGCACCCGCGAGGTATTGCGCTCCATGGCGCTCACCGTTCCCGCCGGCCCACCCGATTTGCTGCCGGGCCTGAGCATCACCCAGCGGGCAGAGCTGGGCCGCGCCGCCGCCTTCTACTACACCGACCGCGGGCCGTTTTGGGGCGCGCTGGGGGCCACGCTCTATGGCGGGCCACTGCTGGGCGTGGTGGCTCCGGCGGCCATTGCGCCGCACGCCGTGAAAACCCACAACCTGGCCGCTCCCACTCCGGCCCTGCTGGCCGACCCGGTTTACAACCGCGCCTACCGCAGTGAAGCATTGCGCCGCAAACGCGGGCGCGCCTGGAGCGGCTACGCAGCCGGCACGGGCGTCTGGTTGGTGCTGATAGGCAGCTTGGCGGCTAGCCAATAGCCGGGCCGGCGCCGGCAGGCACGTGCAAAATTTCGGCATTCCGAAGGCCGGCTTCAACGCGCCCGGCAACGGGGCCGTACAAGCCCAACTATTGCCTTCTTCCCATCCACATTTTCTTACCTTTTCAACTGTTTCACTCATGGACCTCAACCAGAATAACCTCAACGACCAAACCGAGCTCAAAGCCCGCGGCAACTGGAACCAGCTGAAAGGCGAAGCCAAGCAGAAGTGGGGCCAACTGACCGACGACGACCTCGACTACGAGGACGGCAAACAGGACGAGTGGTTTGGCCGCCTGCAGGAGAAAACCGGCCACGCCGTGGAAGACATCAAGAACTGGTTTAGCCGCACATTCTAGCCCGCGCCTCTTTTCCTCTAACAACGCCCGGTGCCTTCCCTAAGCACACGCCGCCGCGTTGCAACAAAAAAGCCTTTTCCGGCAACGGGAAAGGCTTTTTTGTTGCCCACGCTGTTGCTTTCCAACCCTGCATAGGCGGCGGTGCGTAAGGAAGGGCCCGGTCCAACTTCATTTCTTCCTGCCGCCATGTCCGCCCCCGATGCTTTGCTTGCTGCTGTTCCGCGTACCGCCTCTTCCGGCATTCGGGCGCTGGCGCGGCTGGGCTTTGCGGCCATCGGGGTGGTGTACGTGCTGATGGGCGTGCTGGCGCTGCTGGCGGCCTTTGGCCAGCGCGCCGGCGCCCACGCCGACAAGGAGGAAGCCGTGCAGCACCTGCAGGACCTGCCCGCCGGCAGCGTGCTGCTGGGCCTGATTGCGTTGGGGCTGCTGGGCTACATCGCCTGGCGCTTCACCCAGGCCATTCGCGACACCGAGAGCAAAGGCAGCGGGGCCAAAGGCTTGGCCGTGCGCCTGTGGTACGTGTGCAGCGGCCTGTTCTACAGCGGCCTGGCCCTGTACGCCGGCAAACTGGCCCTCAATGGCCGCGCCGAAAAAGGCGGCGACTCTTCCCAGAGCCTGACCGCCAAAGTGCTGGCTTGGCCCGGCGGCGACTGGCTCCTCATCGTGCTGGGGCTGGTCGTCATCGGCATTGGCCTGTTTCAAGGGTACCGGGCCTTCTCGGGGCGGCTAAAAAACGACGTCGACGGCCAGCACCTCACCGCCAAGCAGGCCCGGCTGGTGTTCCGGGCCGGCCAAGTGGGCGTCACGGCCCGCGGCGTGGTGGTAGCCATCATCGGCTACTTCGTGGTGCAGGCCGGCCGCCAGTCCCACGCCGGCGCCGTGGGCAGCACCGACGAAGCGTTTGACCTGCTGGCCGCCATGGGGCCGCTGGCTTTGGGCGCCGTAGCCGCCGGCCTGCTGGCCTACGGCCTGTACTCGCTGGTGCAGGCCAAGTACCCGTTGCTGCGGGGCGTGTAGCGCCGCCTTAGGCCCGCACGGTTTCGGCCACGTAATCGGCCAGATACTGGTAGCGCGGCATCAGTTGCCCGTTCCTGGCAATGGTGGCGCGGGAAATTACGCCCTCGGCGTCGTCGCCCAGCAGGTGCGGCAGCACGTTATCGAGCAGCTGGCGGCCGAAGTCGCGGCTGGCGTTGCGGGGCAGCTCACAAGGCAGATTGTCCACGGCCATCACCGTGATGTTATCGGGCCGCGAGTAGGCGGGTTCCAATTGCCCAGTCTGCGGGTTGTAGTCGAACGCCGGGTCGGCGATGGTGCTGCTGCGCTTGGTGGTGGGGATGGAGCCGTCCACGTCGCAGGTCACGTCGGCGATGGTATTGATGCGGAAGCCGGACAGGCGGGTATCGGCTTCTTCAAACAGCTTGGGCGCCGCCGGGTGCCAGTAGGCGCAGGCAATGAGCAAATCCGTCACGGGCAGAAACGTGCCAAACGCCGACTCGTACTCCTGCGGGTTGCGATGAAAATCCAGCGTGTCCCACACCCGGCCGTCGCGGCGGCGGTTGTAGTCGGAGCTGCGCAGTTGGGTGTACACGGGCTCGTTGAAATCGAGGTAGAGGTAGTCGTACACACTCACCCGCCGAATGCCCATGCGGTCGAGCACCTCCAGCGCGCCCTGGGCCACGCGGCCCGAGCCGGTCACGGCCATCTTGATGGGCGGCAGCTTCTTCACCTTGAAAAATTCCTCCTGCATGTCGTCCATGTCCACGCACTGGTAGGCGGGCTTCAGGTCGTACAGGCCGTGCTTGCGGCCGTAAGTGAGCAGGCCGTTGTAGGCCCCCACGATGCCGGCGTAGCGCCCAAAGGCCACGATGCGCTCGCCCTGGGCGTTGGTCAGCAGCTCATAGTCGACCAGCGTGATGTTCTTTTTCAGCACCTCCTGCAGCAGCTTGCGGTTGGCGGGCTGCTTTTTCACGGTGTGCGAGAAAATAAGGTAGGTTTTGTTGGCAATGAGCTGGTCGACGGCCACTTCCTTCACGCCCATCAGCACGTCGCAGTCGCTCACGTCGTCGCGCACTTCCAGGCCCAGGTCGCGGTATTCCTGGTCGCGGTAGCTGCGCACGGCGCTGCTTTGCACCACCAGGCGCAGGTTGGGGAAGGTGCTCAGGGCTTCCGCGCATTTTTTGGGCGTGAGGGGCACGCGCTTGTCGGGCGGGGTTTTGGTTTCGCGAAGCAGGGCTACGGTGAGGGACATGGGTGGGAATCAAGGAGTGGATGGGAGCTGCAAAGCTAAAGTTTTCGGGGATGAAAGCCGCCAGCCGCGTGGGCAGCACCCGGCTTTTGCCCGGTCTTTCCCACCCGCGGCAATCCTTTCGGGGCTACCTTTGTTGTCTCCGAAACCAGCCCCTACTCACAACCTTTATTCGTCTTTATGTCGTTGAAATTCTCGCCAGTTGACGTTTTCGAAGCCCGCCACAACGCCCCCGGCGCCGACGAGCAGGCCGCCATGCTTCGCGCCATTGGCGTGAGCAGCATCGAGCAGCTCATCGACGAAACCGTGCCGCCGGCCATCCGCCTCAAGCGTCCGCTGGAACTGCCGGCCGCCCTCAGCGAGCGCGCCTTCCTGGCCAAGTTCAAGCAGATTGCCAGCCAGAACCAAGTGTTCAAGTCCTACATCGGCCTCGGCTACCACGACACCACCCTGCCGCCCGTTATCCAGCGCAACATTCTGGAAAACCCGGGCTGGTACACCGCTTACACGCCTTACCAGGCCGAAATTGCCCAGGGCCGCCTCGAAGCCCTCATCAATTACCAGACGATGGTGATTGACCTCACCGGCCTCGAAATCGCCAACGCCAGCTTGCTGGATGAAGGCACCGCCGCCGCCGAGGCCATGCACATGCTGCACAGCCAAACCAAGAAAAAAGGCGCGCACCAATACTTCGTCTCGGAGCAAGTGCTGCCCCAGACCATCGACCTGCTGCGCACCCGCGCCACGCCGGTGGGCATCGAGCTGGTCATTGGCGACCACCGCCAGATTGACCTCAGCGGCGAAGGCTTCTTCGGCGCCATGGTGCAGTACCCCGCCGCCGACGGCGAGGTGTTCGACTACAAAGACTTTATCGCGCAGGCGCAGCAAAACAACGTTTTCGTGGTGATGGGCGCCGACCTGCTGGCCCTCACGCTGCTCACCTCGCCCGGCGAGCTGGGCGCCGACGTGTGCGTGGGCAACTCGCAGCGCTTCGGCGTGCCGATGGGCTACGGCGGCCCGCACGCCGGCTTCTTCGCCTGCAAAGACCAGTTCAAGCGCGTCATTCCCGGCCGCCTCATCGGCCAGAGCGTGGACGCTGCCGGCAACAAGGCCTACCGCATGGCCCTGCAAACCCGCGAGCAGCATATCCGCCGCGAGAAAGCCACCAGCAACATCTGCACCGCGCAGGTGCTGCTGAGCGTACTGGCCGGCATGTACGCCGTGTACCACGGCCCGCAGCGCCTCCGCCAGTTTGCCGTGAACACCCACGTGCTGGCCCAAACGCTGGAAGCCGGCCTGCAAAAGCTGGGCGTAGAGCAAACCAACGAAAGCTACTTCGACACCCTGAGCCTGCGCTTGGAGAGCGCCGAGCTGGCCCAGGCCCTCCGCCAAGAGGCCGAAGCGGCCCGCATCAACTTCCGCTATTTCGATGAGGTGCGCGTGGGCATTTCGCTGAACCAGAACACCGAGCTGCACGACGTGGCCGACATTCTGGACGTGTTTGCCAAAGTGTTGGGCAAGGAGAGCGACCAGCTGGCCGAAGTCGTGGAAGCCACCGAGCTGCGTGTACCCGCCGCCCTGCAGCGCAGCAGCGAGTACCTCACGCACCCCATCTTTAACACGCACCACGCCGAGCATGAGATGCTGCGCTACATGAAGCAGCTCGAAAACAAGGACCTCAGCCTGGCCCACAGCATGATTCCGCTGGGCTCGTGCACCATGAAGCTCAACGCCACCGCCGAAATGATTCCGGTGACCTGGGCTGAAATCGGCGGCCTCCACCCCTTCGCTCCGCTGGAGCAAGCCCAGGGCTACCAGCAAATTTTCTCTGACCTGCAAGCCTGGCTGTGCGAGGTGACCGGCTTTGCGGCCGTGAGCCTGCAGCCCAACTCCGGCGCGCAGGGCGAATACGCCGGTCTGCTGGCCATCAAAGGCTACCACGATGCCCGCGGCGACCACCACCGCAACGTGGCCCTGATTCCGGCCTCGGCCCACGGCACCAACCCCGCGTCGGCCGTGATGGCCGGCATGCAGGTGGTGGTGGTGAAGAGCACCGAAGACGGCAACATCGACGTGGCCGACCTCAAGGCCCAGGCCGAGAAGCACGCCGCCAACCTGAGCTGCCTGATGGTGACCTACCCCAGCACGCACGGCGTGTACGAGGAAACAATCATCGACATCTGCCAGACCATTCACAACCACGGCGGCCGCGTGTACATGGACGGCGCCAACATGAACGCCCAGGTGGGCCTCACCTCGCCCGCCAACATCGGCGCCGACGTGTGCCACCTCAACCTGCACAAAACCTTCTGCATTCCGCACGGCGGCGGCGGCCCCGGCGTGGGCCCCATCGGCGTGGTGGCCGACCTGGTGCCCTACCTGCCCGGCCACGCCGTGGTAGCCGTGGAGGGCCGCGTGAACGGCTCGGTTTCGGCCGCGCCGTGGGGTTCGGCCAGCATCCTGCCCATCAGCTACGCCTACATCTCGATGATGGGCGGCGATGGTTTGAAGCGCGCCACCGAAATCGCCATTCTGAACGCGAACTACATCAAGGCCCGTCTGGAGGAGCACTACCCGGTGCTGTATTCGGGCAGCTATGGCCGCTGCGCCCACGAAATGATTCTCGACTGCCGCCACTTCAAAAAGGCCGGCATTGAGGTAGAGGACATTGCCAAGCGCCTGATGGACTACGGCTTCCACGCCCCTACCGTGAGCTTCCCCGTGGCCGGCACGCTGATGGTAGAGCCCACCGAAAGCGAAAGCAAAGACGAGTTGGACCGTTTCTGCGACGCCATGATTTCCATCCGCAAGGAAATCGCGGCCGTGGAGGCTGGCCAGGCCGACGCCAAGGAAAACGTGCTGAAGCACGCTCCGCACACCGCCGCCACCGTACTGGCCCACGAGTGGACGCGCCCCTACACCCGCGAGCAGGCCGTGTACCCCATGGACTACGTGCGCGCCAACAAGTTCTGGCCCAGCGTCAGCCGCATCGACTCGGCCTACGGCGACCGCAACCTCATCTGCAGCTGCACGCCCATCGAGCAGTACGCCGACAAAGAAGAAGACTTGGTGCAAGCCGACAAAGGCCCGTCTTATTAGGAAGTTGACAGCTGAGCGCTAAAAGTAAAAAAGCCCGCCTGACGACTCAGGCGGGCTTTTTTACTTTTGGCGCTCAGCTGTTAATTCCACTCACTTACTGCCCCGCTCGCCGAAGCAGCGGCGGTCCATGTAACCGGTTTGCACGAGGCCGTTTTTTTCGAGGCGCACACGCACAAAATAGGCGTTGATGGTGTCGAGCACCTGCACTTCGTTGCCGGCAGTGGTCTGCGTGAGCACGGTGGAAGTTTTTTTCATGCCGTCGTACACGGGGCAGTCCACAATGGTGTTGTGGGGCACCGGCACGGCGTTGGAGGAGGTTTGACGCAACTCCTCGCGGCCGGAGGTGCAAGCAGCCAGCATGCTGGCAATGGCCAACACCAACAAGACAGTACTTTTCATTGACGAAGCAGGAACGGAGGAATGGGAATTTGGGGGTAAGGTAGGATAAAATCCTGTTATTGCAATGCTTCAGGGCCACTTCACCCCCGCCCGATTTGGTTGCTACACCCAATAAAAAGTGAACGTCGGCGTTGGGTTTTTCGTTAGTACAGCAGCCCCCAACACCCCGCCGCTTCTCGCTGATACGCGGGGTTTTAGGCCCTCACTTCACTCTGTATCCTACCCTTCTTTTATGAACCGCATCACCCGTTTTCTGGCTCATCCGGTGGCTTTGGTCGCCGCGAGCTTCGTGTTGCTGCTGGGCCCCAGCGGCTGCACCTCTGCCGCCCGCGTGGGCGTGACCAACGACTTCGACCACGCCGTTAACTTCCGCGCTTTCAAAACCTGGGCCTGGTACCCGCAGCAGCCCAAGGATGCCGAAGGTGGCCCCGCCAAAGGCTACGAGTCCTTCCTCGACAAGCGCATGCGCGCCGCCGTGGCCGCCGAGATGACGGCCAAAGGCCTGACCGAAGTAACGTCGGCCCCCGACATCTACATCGCCTACAGCGCCCGCGTGGAGGACAAGCAGCAAGTGTCGCCGTACTACAACGGCCTGGGCTACCCCTACGGGTACGGCTACGGCTACTACGGCCGCGGCTATGCCCCCGTGACGCAGTACAAAGCCGGCACCGTGGTGATTGACATCATCGACGCGCGCCGCAAGGAGTTGGCATGGCGCGGCACCGGCCAGGCTCAGGTCGACCAGAACACCATCGACGAAGCCGAAACCCACCGCATCGTGAACGGCATCTTGAGCACTTACCCGCCCCAGGGCAACAACGCCCGCCGCTAACCCTCGGCAGGCACAAGCATGACAAAGGCCGCTCCAGCATTGGAGCGGCCTTTTTGTTTATCACGCTTCGGTGGCTGGCTCCGATTCCGGGGCTTGCAAGGGCAAGGCAGGGAGCAGATGGGGCCGTTTGGGGTCCGGCCCGAAACGGTTGGGGCCAACGGTGCCCTGCACAAACTGCAGGCCCGCCCCCAGCACATAGCTCACGCCCGGCAGCAACATCACAAGCCACCACCAGGCCCGAAGGTCCACGTCGTGCAACCGCAACGCCACCTGCACCATGGTCAGATACAGCACGGCTCCGATGCCCGCCAACGCGGCCAATGCCAGGCCGGGCGGCACTTCGGCCGCGTAGAGCAAACCGGGCGTTGCGTAGAAAAGGATTGCCAGGGTGTAAAGCCCCAGCACCCGCAGCAGGTAAGCACGACGGCGCAAGCGCCCATTAGCAGTAAAAAAGGCCATGGAATGATTTTTGGCCCAATATACTGCGTCCTTACACGGGCACGTTCACGTGGCGCTCGGCGTGGTAGGAGCTGCGCACCAGCGGGCCGCTTTCCACGTATTTCAGGCCACGGCGCAGGCCCTCTTCGCGGTAGTGAGCAAACTGGTCGGGGGTGATGAACTCGGCCACGTCGAGGTGGCGCTTGGTGGGCTGCAGGTACTGGCCGAGGGTGAGGATGTCGAGGCCGTTGGCCACGAGGTCGTCCATGGCCTGGTACAACTCGTCGGGCTTTTCGCCCAAGCCCAGCATGATGCCGGATTTGGTGCGGTGGCCGGCCTGCTTGGTGCGGCGAATTTGCTCCAGGCTGCGGTCGTAGCGGGCCTGCGGGCGCACGAGGCGGTAGAGGCTGCCCACGGTTTCGATGTTGTGCGAAATCACTTCCTGGCCGCCCGAAATCATGACATCAAGGGCGTCCCAGTTGGCTTTCACGTCCGGAATGAGGGTTTCGATGGTGGTGCCGGGCGAGAGCTGCTTGGTGAGCACCACCGTCTCGCGCCACACGCTGGCGCCGCGGTCCTTGAGCTCGTCGCGGTTCACCGAGGTGATGACGGCGTGCTTCACTTTCATGAGGGCAATGGCTTCGGCCACGCGGCGGGGCTCGTCGAGGTCGTACTCGGTGGGGCGGCCGGTGGCCACGGCGCAAAACGAGCACGAGCGGGTGCAGATGTTGCCCAGAATCATGAACGTGGCGGTGCCAGCGCCCCAGCACTCACCCATGTTGGGGCAGTTGCCGCTTTCGCAGATGGTGTGCAGCTTGTGCTCGTCGACGAGGCGGCGCACGGCGGCGTATTCCTGGCCCACGGGCAGCTTCACGCGCAGCCAGTCGGGCTTGCGGGGGCGGGCAGGGGCAGCCGTTTCGGGCTGGATAACGGGCAAATCAATCATTTTCAGTTAACAGTTAGCAGTTAACAGTGAGCAGTTAACCCTATGAAAAGTAATTCGCGGCCAAATCGTTTCGACTTGGACAAGCCATACAAAATTAACTCCCGAAACGTGTGCGGCGCACAATGGCCCTTCCAGCACTTGCGTGGCCGGCGTTAACTGCTAACCATGAACTGCTAACTGCTCTTAGCTGCGGTGGCCGAAATACAGCGTGAGGTAGACCGAGGGGAAAAACTGACGGTTCAGCCGGTCGGTTTCGGAGAGGTTGCCAGGGCTCAGAATGACCATGCGCTTGGTGAAGCCTTCTATCAACACGCCGGCTTCGAGGCCGGTCACGGCATCGCGATAGCGGCCGTACTCGAAGCTGAGGCCGCCGCGCAAGTGGAAGCCGGGCACCACCTTGGTTTCGCCAATGCCGCTGAAAAGCGGGCCGTGGTCGAGAATCACGTTGGGGTCCACGTGCTTGAACGGGTCGTACTGCTCGTTGCGAATGTCGTCGGTTTGGATGTTGATGACCTGCGTGCGGGCGGCCGTGTAGTCGTAGCTGATGTAGTAAGGCATCAGCAGGCCGATGGACGGGCCCAAGCTCAGCAGGCCATTTACCTGCACGCCGGCGTCGGCGGCCTTGCGGAACAAAATGCGCTGCATGCCAATGGACGGCCGCAGCACAAAGGCATAGTTGGTTTTGCGGTCGACGTAGCTGCCGCCCACAATGGTATTGATGGTCAGCTCCTTGGCTTTGTTTTTCAGCATCACGCCCTCAATGCTCCAAAAGCGGAGCAGGCGGTCGTCGAGCACGCGCGAGGAGCGCACCGACACGCCGCCCAGCAAGCCGCCTTGGGTGTTGAAGTTGACGCCGTACACGACTTCTTTGCTGTACGACTGCTCGTCGGAGGGCGCAACCGGAATTATTTCCGAGCGCACCGGCGCCTGGGCCCGGGCCCCAATGGCGGCGAGCAAACCGAGGGCCAGCAGCCCCCCAAAGCGAGGAAGGAAAGAAAACATAGTCGACCGAAAATGTACTCCGTAAACCGCTACCGGCCCGGCCCGGTTCACAGTACGTAATTTAGCGAAATAAGAAACTTCCTGGTAAAGGTAACTACCTGACTTGATGAACACCGCCACCGCCCGCTACGCCGGCCACCTACGCACCGAAGCCACTCATGTGGCCTCGGGCACCGTTATTCAGACCGACGCCCCCGTGGACAACCACGGCCGTGGCGAAGCGTTTTCGCCCACCGACCTAACCAGCGCCGCCTTGGGCTCGTGCATGATGACCATCATGGGCATCGTGGCCGAACGCCACGCCTGGGACTTGGTGGGCAGCACGTGGGCCGTGGTGAAGCACATGAGCGCCGAGCCGCCCCGCCGCATTGCCCAAATCGACGTCACGTTTCAGCTGCCCGCCGCCCTGGCCTCCGCCGACCGCGCCGTGCTGGAACGCGCCGCCCTCACCTGCCCCGTGGCCCTGAGCCTGCACCCGGATATCAAGCAGAACGTGGCGTTTGAGTACAAGTAGGGGCTTTTGTCGCGTCATGCTGAGCGCAGCCGAAGCATCTCTACCGCAATAGCAAACAGATTACTACCGCGGTAGAGATGCTTCGGCTGCGCTCAGCATGACGCTTGTTTTGTTTCTCACTATTTCACCACAGCCTGCACGTCGCTCAGGCGAATACCCATGTGGGAGGCGTCGTAAGTGCACTCGCCGTCTTTGATAAGCAGCAGCTGCGGCGACTCGTGGCGCACGCCAAACTGCTCGGCTATCTGAGCTGAGAGGGGGCGGAAGCGCAGCAGGTCGAGGTAGTAGATGGGAAGGTCGAGGCCGCTGTCGGCCCATTGGCGCTCAATCTTGCTCTTGGCCGCCGCGCTGATGGAGCACGTGGTGCTGTGCTTGAAAATGAGCACCGGCTGCTCGTGCGAGGCCTGGGCCAGGTCGGTGAGTTGTTCGGGTTGGGTGAGGGGAAGCCAGGGGGTCGACATTCGAAAGGGATTAGTGAAGAAAACCGCCGCCCGAAGGCGTCGCTCAGAGCGCGCGTACGGGCGGCGTGTGACGGGTGTGCCGGTACTACAAACTTTGCGGGCCAGTTGATTCCCGGGCGGTGGGGCAAATTTATTTCTCGGCTTTTTCCGAGCCAGCGTTGCGGGGCTTGGTGCGCTGCTCCTTGCGCACCACGGTGGTGGTTTTGTCGCGGCGCAGGCCCAAGAAACCGGCCGGCTTTACGCCGGGCGCGGTGCCCTTGTAGCGCAGCTCCTGGTCGATTTGGGGCTGGGGCTGGGTGCTTTGGCCGCGCTTGAGGCGGGCCGGCGTCACGTCGAGGTGACTGTCTTTGAAGGGCGAATCCGTGCGTTTGGCTTCGCGCAGGGCGCGGCGGTTGGCGGCTTTCACCTTGGCCGGTTTTTCGCGCACAATCTGGGCTTGGGCCGCGCCGCCGCCCATCCACAGCAGCAGGGCCGCCAGCAGCCACACCACCCGGCCGCTAGGGCTTGCTGCCGGCATCGTCGGGCGCGGGGCTGGGCGCGGGCTCGTCCTGCGGGGCTTTTGGGGCCACCTTGTGGTCGATGTCGTAGTTGGGTTTCTTGTGGAGGCCATATTTGAAAAAGTCCTTGATGGATTGCCAGGGGCGGAACGGCTTGTGCTGCTTGTTAATCTTGCGGCGTTTCAGCTTGGGCTTTTTCATCAGCCCCTTCTTGTCGTAGCGCACCGTGGAGCGTTCGGGCAGGGTGCGCGGCGCGGTGGTGGTGGCCGTGGGCGCGCTCAGGGCGCCGCCGCTGGGCGTCGAAACGTCGGTGGCGGCTTCCTCGGTGCCGTCGCCCGACTTGGTCTTTTTCTCGGTGTCACGCTGCAACGCCAGCAGCTCTTTGTCTTTTTTCTTTTTGGCTTCGAGCTGGGCTTTGTACTCGGGCGAGGGCTTGGGCGTGGGCAGGCGGTACGGGTGAAATACCTTGTGGTAGAGCGTGCAGCTGCTCAATAGCCACACGCCCAGCAAGGACCGAAGAACAACGGAAGGTATACGAAGAATCACCGTAAAACGTGCAAAGTCAGGAAGGAAGCTGGGAAAGGTAAGGCCTGCGGGCGCGAAAACCGCGCCAACTCCGACGCCTCCTAGTACTGGCGCAGGGCCTGCACCTGCTCGCGCAGCCGCTGTTGGGGCAGAAATGCGGCTTCGAGCGGCGGCGCAAACGGGATGGCCGTATCCAGCGAGGCCACGCGGCGCACGGGCGCGTCGAGGTGCTCGAAGCAGTTCTCCCCTATCCAGGCCGCAATTTCGCCGCCGATGCCGCCCGTCAGCGTGTCTTCGTGCAGGATGAGGACGCGGCCGTTTTTGGCCACGGTGCGGCGCACGGCTTCCTGGTCCCAGGGCAGCAGGGTGCGCAGGTCGAGGATGTCGGCCGACACGCCGAGGTCTTGGCATACGTCCAAGGCCCAGCGCACGCCCATGCCGTAGGTGATGATGCTCAGTTCGTCGCCCTCGGCCACCAGCGCGGCCTGGCCGATGGGTGTGGTGTAGTAGGCCGCCGGCACCGGGCCGCTCAGGCTGCGGTACAGCATCTTGTGCTCGAAATACAGCACCGGGTTCGGGTCCTCAATAGCGGCGCAGAGCAGGCCTTTGGCGTCGTGCGGGTTGCTGGGGTACACCACTTTCAGGCCGGGCACGTGCGTAAACCACGCCTCGTTGCTCTGGGAGTGAAACGGCCCCGCGGCTGAGCCCGCGCCGGTGGGCATCCGGATGACGACGTCGGCGTTCTGGCCCCAGCGGTAGTGGCTCTTGGCCAGGTTGTTCACAATCTGGTTGAAGCCGCAGGTCACGAAGTCCGCAAACTGCATTTCGACCATGCTTTTCTTCTTCTTGATGCTCAGGCCCAGGCCCACGCCCACAATGGCCGACTCGCACAAGGGCGTGTTGCGCACCCGCGCTTTGCCAAACGCGGCCACGAAGCCCTCCGTGATTTTGAACACCCCGCCGTAGTCGGCAATGTCCTGGCCCATGAGCACGAGGTCGGGGTAGCGCTCCATGCTCTGTTTCAGGCCCTCCGAAATGGCGTCGATGAAGCGCTTTTCGGGCACGGCGCCGTCCTGGGGCGCGTCCGTGACGGGCGCCTGGAAGGGCTGATACATGTCGGCAATTTCCTCCTGAATGTCGGCCGTGGGCATGGGCTCGGCGTCGGCCTCCTGCAGGCCGGCTTCGATGGCCGCTTTGATGGTTTCGCGGATGCTGTGCCGGGCGGTTTCGGTGAGGACGCCTTCGGCCAACAGCCACTTTTCGTAGTTTTCGACCGGGTCTTTAGCGGCCCATTCCTCCATCAGGCTTTGGGGCACGTACTTGGTGCCGCTGGCTTCCTCGTGGCCGCGCATGCGGAACGTGAGGGCTTCGACCAGCACCGGCCGCGGGTTCTCGCGCAGGTCTTCGGCCAGCTTTTTCACCGTGTTGTACACTTCGAGCACGTTGTTGCCGTCCACCTGCACGGCGTCCATGCCGTAAGCGGGGCCTTTGTCCACGAAGGATTTGAAGCGGAACTGCTCGTTGCTGGGCGTGCTCAGGCCGTAGCCGTTGTTTTCAATCATGAAAATGACCGGCAGCTGCCACACGGCGGCCACGTTCAGGGCCTCGTGGAAGTCGCCCTCGGAGGCGCCGCCGTCGCCGCTGTACGTCAGGGTTACCTTGGGCTTTTTGTCGAGCACATCGGCCAGGGCAATACCGCCGGCCACGGCCAGCTGCGGCCCCAAGTGCGAAATCATGCCCACGATGTGGTGCTCGTTGGTGCCGAAGTGGAAGCTGCGGTCGCGGCCCTTGGTATAGCCCGTGCGCTTGCCCTGCCACTGCGCAAACAGGCGGCCCAGCGGCACCTCGCGGCCCGTGAACACGCCCAGGTTGCGGTGCAGCGGCAGAATGTACTCATCGGCCTCCAGCGCCAGGGTGCTGCCCACCGAAATGGCTTCCTGCCCGATGCCCGAAAACCACTTGCTCACCTTGCCCTGGCGCAGCAGAATCAGCATTTTCTCCTCAATCAGCCGCGGGCGCAGCAGGTGCTGGTAGAGGTGCAGCAGGGTTTCGTTGGTGAGGTCCTGGCGGTCGAACTGAAGGGCCGTTGCGGTGGGAGTCATGGAGCAAAAGGGGTGGGTTGGGAGGGGCAAAGGTAGCGGGCAGGGATGGGCCGACGAACTGCCGTGCCGCGGCTCCGGGCGGCGTGCTAGCTTTGAACCGGCGGGGCGTCCAGGGCCCGCGCCTTTCCGTTGCCCACTCTCATCTACTTCGCCAGTGGCCGCCATTTCTCCCGCTTCGCGCCCGGCTGGCTGGCCGGCATCCGTGCCTTCGAGGCCCTGCGGCATCCCGGCGAGTGGCTGGTGCGCACGGACTCCTGCTGTATGCTGCGGCTGGGGGTGGCGCGCTAGTTTGCGGCCGAGGCTTGTGCAAACGGCCGGGGCGCAGCATCTGCTTTCGAGCAGCCTTCTCCGCTTATTTTTCTACCTATGAATCGACTTCTACCCACCACGTTTTTAGTTCTGGCCGTTGCCGGGGTTCAGGCCCAGCAAGTTGATACGCTGGCGCCACGCCGCGTGGCAGTAGCCACGGCCATTCCCGACAGCGTTGAGGCGGTGGTGCTGCCACTCCGCTTTTCGTGCGGTACGAGTTGTGTCCTTATTAGCGCCGTTAGCCCATGGACGCCGCCGCCTTTCCTCACCCTTCAGCCCCTCCTGCCCCAGGTGCCCGGCGTGCAGGTAACGCCTACCTCCGGCGCGCCCGGCGATTGGGCCACGGTACGCATCCGGGGCGGCAGCAGCCTGGCCAGCCCCGACCAGCCCCTGTACGTGGTGGACGGGGTGCCGGCGCTGAATGCGGACTTTGAACCCGGAGTTTTCCTGCGTGCCGCTTTTCCGCTTGGAAGCGGCCCCCAGCTCGCCCATACGGGGGCCAATCCGCTGCCCACCCTGCCGCCGGAAGACATTGCCAGCGTCACGGTGCTGTCGGGTGGAATTGCGGCGGCGCAGTACGGGGCGCAAGGCAGCAACGGGGTGATTGAAATCGTGACGAAGCGCGGGGGCAAAACCGGCCAACGCCAGCCCCTGCGGGTGCGCTACGCCGGAATTGGCGGCGTGCAGCAGGTGCGCCAGCGCTACGATTTGCTGAACGCCCGCCAGTATGCGGACCTCGCCAACGAGGCCAGCCAGAAGCCCAACGGCGGCGGACTGGTGCGCTACCCCCTCACCGGGCCCATTTCGCCCGATACCGACTGGCAGGGTGAGCTGTTCCGCCCGGCCGTGCTGCACGGCCACCACCTCACCCTCGACGGCAGCAGCGTCCGCACGCGCTTCCTGCTCAGCGCCGACTACCTTAACCAAGCAGGTGTGGTGACGCATTCCGGCCTCGACCGCTACGCCCTGCGGCTCAACCTCGACCAGCAGATTAGCCCCAAGCTGCGCCTGTTTTTAAATGCCTCGGCTGCATCGGTCAGCCAGACGCTGCCCACCGATGCCACGGTGGCCCAGGCCCTGCTGGCCCCGCCCACCGTGGCCGTGCACGATGCCCGGGGCAACTTCGAGCGCTACGGCCCTTTCTTCAACCAGCGCAACCCCGTAGACCTGGCTACCAACGACGGCACGGCCACCACGTCGCGCCGGCTGCTGCTGCAGGCCGGCGCCGAGTACATCCTGTGGCCCGGCGTGGTGCTCACGGGCAGCCTGGGCCGCGAGGAGGGCCGCGTGGCCAGCGAAACGCACTTTCTGGTGAACACCAGCATTGGCCAGCAGACCACGGCTACGGCCGTCAGCACCTTGCGCCTGCCCACCACGGCCAGCGTCGCCCAGCTGCGCCTGGCCTACGACCACACCTTTGGCGAAGCCCACCGCCTGGGCCTGACGGCCAGCGCCGGCTACCAGGATTACCAGCGCAACACCAACGGCACCTACCGCGAGCCGGGCTCGGAATCGTACTACAGCACCAGCAGCACCACCACTTTTTCCAACGCCGGCCTCACGGCTACTTACGCCTACCGGGGCCGCTACGAAGCGCTGGCCTCGCTGCGCCGCGACGCCAACAGCGGCGCCACCCTGCTTTTCGTGCCCAAGGTGCCAGCACTGTGGCTGCCGGCGGCGGAAGTGCGCTGGTACCTGCACCAGGAGTCTTTCCTGGCCGATGCGCCGGCCATTAGCACCGCCACGCTGTGGGCCGGCGTGGGCCAAACCAGCTCCACGAGCTTGCCCGGCACCGGCTGGGGCAGCGGCGTGACGTCGGACTACCTCCGGCTGGGGCCGGGGCAAGTGGTGTCAACGCTCGGCTCGTCGGCGCCGGAGCCGGCCCCGCCCCGCACCACCCAGCTGGAGGCCGGCCTGCGCCTGGGCTTGTGGCAAAACCGACTCATGGTCGACGTAACCACTTATCGCCGCAGCACGGCCCACCTCGTGGTGCCTCAGCTGCTGGTGCTGCCCACCGGCACGGGCTTGGGCGCGCTGGTGCTGCCACGCGAGGCGGCGTTGCGCAACCAGGGCTTGCTGCTGTCCGTGTCGGGCAGCTGGCAGGCGGGCCGGTTCCGGGGCTTCAGCCGGCTGGCGGCGGCCTGGCAGCAGCAGCGCGTAGCCGACCTGCTTGCGGTGCCCGATGCCGGACCCGTGCCGGGGCTGGTGGTGGGCGAGGCCCCGCATCCATTCTTCCTGTATCATCGGCTGCCGGTGGCTGCTGCCGGGGCCGTGGATGCCCAGGGCCGGAACATCGGGGGGCGCCTGCGCTATCAGGACGTCGACGCCAACGGCTTCATCACCGACGCCGATGCCAGCTACCAGGGCACGGCCTTGCCCACGCAGCTTTATTCCTTCAGCCAGACGCTGGCGCTGGGCCGCTTCACGCTAGATGCGCAACTGGACGCCCAGGCCGGGCATCAGTTGCTGAACACTACGCTGGCCACCCTCGACCTGCCAACCGGCTACACCAACGGTACCACCCGCCTGCTCGACCGCTGGACGCCAACGCACTACAGCCCCGACGTTCCGGAAGCCAATGTGGGGCTGGCCAACTCCGTGGCCCTGAACCAACGCTACGACGACGCTCAGCTGCAGTCGGCCGCGCACTTGCGCCTCAGCCAGCTCACGTTTAGCTACGCCCTGCGGCCCGCCGCCCACCCCCATCCCATGAGCGTGTGGGTGGGCGGCCAAAACCTGTTTGTGCTCAGCAGCTACCGGGGTTTCGACCCCAACGTGAGCAGCGGCGGGGCCACCCTGCTGGCGGCCGGCTACGACGCCAACGCGTACCCCGTGCCCCGCACGTGGCTGCTGGGCGTGCGGGCCAGCTTTTAGGCGCCCACTGCCGGCATGCGCAACCGCTAGCTCTTTCCTTCATAAAACAGGACGCAACAGGCGGGACCGCGCCCGTGTTGAGAGGGGCTGGCCGATGCTCACGGCTTGATAATGGCAGACAGCAGGCCCACTGCCCAGTTTTTCCGTAGACCTTTTTGCCAATGGGACTGTTAAGTTTGCTCCACTTGTATTGCGCCTGATTTTTCAATGATTCATTTCCAGGAATTCACCCTCGATAACGGCCTTCGCTGCATCGTGCACGAAGATTTTTCTACCCCCATGGCCGTGCTCAACGTGATGTACGACGTGGGCTCGCGCGACGAAGACCCCGGCCATACGGGCTTTGCGCACTTGTTTGAACACCTCATGTTTTCCGGCTCGGTGAACATTCCGAGCTACGACGAGCCGCTGCAGCGCGTGGGCGGCGAAAACAACGCCTTCACTTCCAGCGACGTCACCAACTACTACCTCTCGCTGCCGGCGGCCAACCTCGAAACCGGCTTTTGGCTGGAAAGCGACCGGATGCTGAACCTGGCTTTTTCCGAAAACGGCCTGGAGGTGCAGCGCAAAGTGGTGGTGGAAGAATTCAAGCAGAGCTACCTCAACCAGCCCTACGGCGACGTGTGGCTCAAGCTTAAGCCCCTGGCCTACCATACCCACCCCTACCAGTGGAACACCATCGGCAAGGAGATTTCGCACATCGAAAACGCCGTAATGGACGACGTGCGCGGCTTTTTCCAAAAGCACTACGCGCCCCAAAACGCCGTGCTGGTGGTGGCCGGCGCGGCCAGCGCCGCCGAGGTGCGCCGCCTGGCCGAAAAGTGGTTTGGGCCCATCCCGGGCGGGCCGGCCTACCAGCGCCAGCTGCCGCAGGAGCCCCCGCAGCAGGAAGCCCGCCACCTCACGGCCCAGGCCCCCGTGCCGCTCTCGGCGCTCTACAAAGCCTACCACATGCCGGCCCGCAGCGACGCCCGCTACAATTCCGTCGACCTGCTGAGCGACATGCTCGGCCACGGCAAATCGGCCCGCCTGCACCAGCGCCTGGTGAAAGAAAAGGCCCTGTTCAATAACATTTCGGCCTCCCTCACCGGCTCCCTCGACCCCGGCCTGCTCGTCATCAGCGGCAAGCTAAACGCGGGCGTGGACCTCAAAACCGCCGACGCGGCCGTGGAAGAAGTAGTGGCCGAATTCCTGGCCGAAGACGTGAACGCCCAGGAACTGGAAAAAGTGAAAAACCAGGCCGAAAGTAGCTTGGTTTTCGGCGAAATTGACCTGCTGAACCGCGCCCTCAACCTGGCCTACAGCAAGCTGCAGGGCGATGCCAACTTGGTGAACGAAGAAAGCGGCCGCATTCAGGCCGTGACGGTGGCCAGCGTGCGCACCGCCGCGCAGGAAGTGCTGCGCCCCGAAAACTGCAGCACGCTCTACTACGAAGCCGTCGGGCAGGATTAGTCACCTCCTTCACCAAAAAGAACGGTCCGGCTGTGTTCAGCCGGACCGTTCTTTTTTAGGTCATTAGCGCCAGCCATTCGGGCCAGCTTATTTGCGCTTGGCCTTCACCTTGGTTTTGGCCGGTGCGACGGGCAGGTTGCTGTCGCGGCTCAAGGAGCTGTTGGAGGGCTTGGCGTAGCGCGGGCGGGGCGTGCGGTTGTCGTTGTAGCCGCCGTTGGCGGTGTAGCCCACCTGCCGGCGCATGGGCGTGGCCGGGGCCAGGTACATCGAGCCGTTGCGAATGTCTTCGGGCACGCCGGCGCCGTAGGGCTTGCCGGTGTGGGGGTTGATTTTGACGGCCGTCTTCACCTTGCGCGGACCGCGCGAGGAGTACGGGGCGATTTTTTTGCCGCGGTTGCCCGTTTGGGCCGAGGCATCGGTGGCGGCAATGGCCAGCAGCACCAGCGAAGCGAAAAAGTAGCGAAACATGGAAATAGAAGTTAGGGGGACAAAGAAAAACCAGTGGAGCGGCCCTGCCGAAATCGGGCCGAAAGCCAACCGGCTCCCGTTCATACGCACAACCGACCGAAGTGGATGGTGGCGCTGAGCGGAAGCCGGTTCCAGCGAAGCCAAACAGCCGGCCCGGGGAATAATCCGGGCCGGCTGAGCGGGCAGTATTAGTTGCCGAGCGTGGTTTGGGTGGCGGCGGGCTTGCGGGGCGGGCGCACGCTGTAGGGCGTCAGGCCGTTGCTGGTGCGCACGTGCACGGGCATGCCGGGCGCGGCCGAAATGTTCTGGTTATCGATTTCGCCGCGCGAAGGGCTGCTGGCCATCACCGATTCGGGCGAGCCCCAGCCGTCGTTCGAGGCCACGGCGGTTTGGGTGTTGTTTTCGATGGGGGGCCAGCCGTCGTTAAGGGGAGCGGCGGGGGCCGACTTCACGGCGACGCGGCGGGCTTTGGCGGCTTTGCGGGCGGCTACCTTGGTGGCGCGGGCCGTCTTTTTGGTCGAGGCCACCGGAGCGGTTTGGGCACTGGCTTCAGCCAGCAGGAACATCGACAGGGCAAGGGTGAGGAACGAACGAAGCATGGCTGAAGGGCTAAGAATGTGAAGAGGAAAAGTTGGTTACCGTTGTTGAATGGACATATTCCAAAGGCGTGCCAACTTTCTCTGCTCGCTCGGCAGCGCGCAAAAAAAGGCCCGGATGGTGCGCAAACGCCTACCATCCGGGCCATTGTCCCGACCAACTCCCGCCTTTTATCGCGGGGTGAGCGTGGTGCGGCTTTTGGTGCGGGCCGGCGCGGGGCCGTTGTAGCTGCCCACTTTTTTGGGGTTGTCCACGTTCACGGGCATGCCCGGGGCCGCGTACACGCTCTGGCCCTTGCCGTCGGCGCTCTCAGTGGAGCCCACCGCGCCATTGCCGCCGGGCCCGATGTCGTTGCGGCCGCCCGCAGCGGGGGCAGCCGTGGTGTTGGCGGTGCCCGCGCGCTTGGTGGTGGCGGTGCGCGCGGCCGAGGCGGCTCTGGGAGCCGGCCGAGCGGCCGATTGGCGGGTGGCAGTGGTGGTTTTGGCGGCCGGGGCGGCTTGGGCAGCGGCTTCGGAGATGGCAGCCAGCGCCAGCAGGCCAGAAATTAGAATGCGGTACATAAGCGGGTGGTGAACGGGTGAAAAGAAAGAACCACCCAACGAGCCCGCGCTCAGCAAGAGGCGGGCTCGTTGGGGTGCCTGTGGCATACGCGTAAGCCGCTGCCCCGGTCGGCCGGGCCCAAAACTTATGCCCGCATTCACGGCAAACGGCCCGGCTGCTCCCCTCACCTGAGAAGAGCAACCGGGCCGCGGGCTTGCTTTATGCGAAGGAATTATGCTCGCCTACCAGCCAAGGGGCTCGGGCGCTTTTTTCTTGGGTACAAGGGCCTTGGCAGGCGCCTTAGTGGCCGTTTTGGGCTTTTCGGCCGCGGCGCTGCCACCTTTGGCGGCCGTGGCGCCCGTGCCAGCCATGGCATCAGCGGCCGGAGCAGCCGGCTCGGGAGCAGGGGCGGCAGCGGCTGCGGGGGTGGCTACCGGAGCCGGGGCAGCGTCGACGGGGCGCGGCGGCCAGGGCTTCTCGCGGCGCGGCTTGCGGTTGAGGCGACGCTCGCGGGCGGCAATGGCGTCGTCCTGCATCACGTGCCGGCCGCCGCGCATCATCACCGGAGCGCCGGGCGCCACCGAAATGCCTTGGCCAATGTTGGCGCTGCTGGAAGACGAGCCCCCGGCGGCAGCGCCAAAGCCTTTGTCGTCGGCGGCCGCGGGGGCAGCAGCGGCGGCCTCAGGCGCGGGCGCTGCTTCGGTGGCGGGGGCTGCGGCTGCGCCGCCGTTTTGCGTGGCTTTCTGGCCAGCAGCGGCGGCAGCCGGCGCTTTGGTGGATTTCTTGGCGGGGGCCTTCTTGGGCGTGTCCCAGCCGGCGGCGGGGGTATCCCAGCCGCTCTGGGCCGAGGCGGTGGAAGCTAATCCGCCGAATACGAACAGAAAAAATAGCGCACGTTTCATGACAAAGGCTTTAGGGTAGGTGGATACGGAACCGGGGTAACTGAATGTGTTCGTGAATCGTTCGGCGAGGGCCGGGCCCTTGCCGTAACTTTGCGGCCTATGATGCAGGAATCCATTGCCGCTCTTACGGCCGAAATTACGAAGGCCGAACTGAATAATCCCGCCGAACTCGATGCATTTCGCATCAGCTACCTCGGCCGCAAGGGCCGGCTGGCCGACTTGTTCGACCAGCTCAAGACCGTGCCCAACGAGGAGAAGCGCGCCGTGGGCCAGCAGCTCAACGCCCTCAAGCAGCAGGCCCAGGCCCGCTTCGACGAGGCCCAGCAAGCCGCCGAAGCCGCCGCCGACAATGCTCCTGCCAACCCCGATTTCGACTATACCCTGCCCGTGGTGCCCAACGCCCTGGGCACCCGCCATCCGCTGAGCCTGGTGCGCGAAGAAATGCTGCGCGTGTTTGCCCGCATCGGCTTCGCCGTGGCCGAGGGGCCCGAAATTGAAGACGACTGGCACAACTTCACCGCCCTCAACTTCCCCGAGAACCACCCGGCGCGCGACATGCAGGACACGTTTTTCGTGGCCCCGCCCGTGGGCAGCGAGCCCGGCACCCAGCCCTACCTGCTGCGCACCCACACCAGCACCGTGCAGGTGCGCGTGATGGAAACCGAGCCCCTGCCCATTCGGCGGGTGATGCCGGGCCGCGTGTTCCGCAACGAGGCCATTTCGGCCCGGGCGCACATGATGTTCCACCAGGTGGAAGGCATTTTCATTGACGAAGGCGTGAGCTTCGCCGACCTCAAGCAGACGGTGTACTACTTCGTGCAGGAGCTGTTTGGGCAAGACATCAACATCCGCTTCCGGCCCAGCTTCTTCCCCTTCACCGAGCCCAGCGCCGAAATTGACATCACCTGCCTGATTTGCAAAGGGGCGGGCTGCAACATCTGCAAGTACTCGGGCTGGGTCGAGATTGGTGGCTGCGGCATGGTGGACCCCGCCGTGCTCGAAAACGCCAAGATTGATTCTGAGAAATACTCCGGCTACGCTTGGGGCATGGGCATCGAGCGCATTGCCATGCTCAAGTACCAGATAAAGGACCTGCGCCTGTTTACGGAGAATGACATGCGCTTCCTGCGGCAGTTTGAGGCGTTGTAGTTGGACGAGGTAGAGACGCGATACTTCGCGTCTCGGCGTTCGCGCTATTTGAGCGAAACGTTCAACGAGGAGACGCGAAGTGTCGCGTCTCTACACCGTTTAGCTAGGCGGGGAATGGTTGACGACAACCGTTCCCCGCTTTTTTGCATCTGCTCCGGTATGCCGCCTTCTCTCCCCACGCCCGCTACGCGCACGCCTCTCGACCCGTTTCTGAGCCAGAAGCTGCGGTTTTGGTCGCTGATGGCCATGGTGCTGCTCATTTACGTGCACGCCTACAACCTGCACCCGCGCTACCTGCAGCCGTTCACGCCGGTGCAGGAGCCGCTGTCGGCGGGCACTTGGCTGCAGTATTTTCTGGCCAATGGCGTGCTGCGCTTCCGCATTCCCATCCTGTTTGCCATCTCGGGCTACCTGTTTGCGCGGCACGAGGGCACGGCACCCCACGCCCAGCGCGTGAAGCGCCGGCTGCGCACGCTGGGCCTGCCCTTTCTGCTCTGGAGCCTGATATGGCTGGGCGTGCTGTGGGTATTGGAGCAATTCCCCGTCACCAAGCAGGCCGTCGTCGATGCCGAAATCAGCCCCTTCTGGCCCCGGCAGCTGCTGAGCCAGTACTCGGTGGGCGAGCTGGTGCAACGCTGGCTGCTGGTGCCGGTGCCGTTTCAGCTGTGGTTTTTGCGCAGCCTGCTGGTGTGCAACCTGGCGTACCCGTGGCTGCGCACGGCCATAGTGCGGCGGCCCGCCATTTACTTCAGCGTGGCGGCGCTGCTGTGGTTTTTCATGGTGCCGCTGCCGCTGGTGGAGGGCGACGGGCTGCTGTTTTTTGGGCTGGGCGTGTGGCTGGCCGTGCGCAACCAAGATGTGCTGACGCGCCCCCGGTGGGTGCGCCTTTGGCTGCTGGGCGGGCTGTGGCTGGGCTCGGCGGCCCTGAAAACCTGGCTGGCTTTCCACGTGGGGCCGCCGTTTTCGCTGCCGGTGGCGCTCACCATGCTGGCGCTGCACCGCGTGGGCGAAATCAGCGGCATGCTCGTGGCCTGGTTCGGGCTGAACGGGCTGGTGCGCGGGTGCATGGCGCGTGGCTGGTTCCGCTGGCTCACGGGCTTTTCGTTTATGATTTACGTGCTGCACGTGCCCTTTGTGAACTATGCCACCGAACTCGTGTTGCGCTACGGCCGGCCGCTGCCCCACCTGCACGTGCTCACGTATTTGCTGCTGCCGCTACTGGTCATCATCGTGAGCGTGGGCGTGGGGGCACTGCTGCGCTGGGCGGTGCCAGGGGTGTATGCGGTGCTGACTGGCGGACGGGGACTGGCTACGTCGTAATTTTGTAGTCGCAACCACACTGCCCACCCCGGCACATTTTATATCAGGCCTTATTTCAGCTTGCATCGGCTGAACGCTACTCCTACGAAAACCGCCTTTGGGGCGTGCGTTTCGATAAAACCGTGATTCATGAAGGTTAGAAATCAAACCACCAATAAAGTAAACGTCATCACCCTGGGCTGCTCCAAAAACGTGGTGGACAGCGAAGTGCTGATGGGCCAGCTGCAAGCCAACGACTTTGACGTGACGCACGAGGCCGAGAAATCCGACGCCAACATCGTCATCATCAACACCTGCGGCTTCATCGACAACGCCAAGCAGGAAAGCATCGACACCATTCTGCGCTACGCCGATGAGAAGGAAGCCGGCCGCCTCGAAAAGCTCTACGTGACGGGCTGCCTCTCGCAGCGCTACAAGGACGAGCTGGAAGTGGAAATCCCGCAGGTAGACGCCTATTTCGGCACCCTGGAGCTGCCCCAGATGCTGAAGGTGCTGAACGCCGACTACAAGCACGAGCTCATCGGCGAACGCCTCATCACCACGCCCAAACACTACGCCTATTTCAAAATTGCGGAGGGCTGCAACCGCCCCTGCTCGTTCTGCGCCATTCCGCTGATGCGCGGCAAGCACGTGGACCGGCCCATCGAGGACCTGGTGAAAGAAGCCAAGCGCCTGGCCGGCATGGGCACCAAAGAGCTCATTCTCATTGCCCAGGACCTGACCTACTACGGCCTGCAGGCCTACGGCGAGCGCAAGCTGGCCGACCTGCTCCGCCACCTCTCCGACGTGAACGGCATCGAGTGGATTCGCCTGCAGTACGCCTACCCCTCGCAGTTCCCGCTGGAGGCGCTGGACGTGATGGCCGAGCGCGAAAACATCTGCAAGTACCTCGACATGCCTTTGCAGCACGGCTCCGACAACATGCTGAAAGCCATGCGCCGCGGCATCACCAAGCGCCGCACCGTGGAGCTGGTGGACACCATTCGGCAGCGCGTGCCGGGCATTGCCCTGCGCACCACGCTCATTTCGGGCCACCCCGGCGAAACCGAACGGGACTTCCAGGAGATGTATGATTTTGTGGAGCAGACGCGCTTCGAGCGCCTGGGCATCTTCACGTACTCGCACGAGGAAAACACGCACTCGCACACCCTGGTAGACGACGTGCCGGCCGAAGTGAAGCAGGAGCGCGCCGACGCCATCATGGAGCTGCAGCAAGGCATTTCGATGGAACTGAACGAAGCCCGCGTGGGCCAGACCTATAAGGTGCTCTTCGACCGTAAGGAAAGCGGCCATTTCGTGGGCCGCACCGAGTTCGACTCGCCCGAAGTGGACAACGAAGTGCTGGTGCCGGTGGAGAAAAACACCTTCGTACGCCTGGGAGATTTCGCCAACGTGAAGATTGATTCGGCGTCGGACTTTGACCTGTACGGGCACCTGGTATAATCCGGAACGACTGTAGAGACGCGACACTTCGCGTCTCGGCGCCCGCGCCGCGTGGGTGTCGTTTGCGCGTTATCGTTCAACGTGGAGACGCGAAGTGTCGCGTCTCTACACCGTTCAAACCACCCATAAAGGAACATTTCGGCCGGGGCCGGGTTTTGTGCGGACTTTTGCCATTGGCAGGGGTTCGCCCCGAACCCGGCCCCGCTCGTATTTCGCCCATGCCCACCACCTGTAGCACCCTGCCCTACGCCGAAACCGGCGCTTTCTCCGGCCTGTTGACCGATTACCTGGCCGAGAAGCCCACGCTGGCACCCTTCTACCACCGCTTTCCAACGCTGGAAAACATTGCGGCGCAGATAGAAGAAAAACAGGCCCGCTACACGCCCGAAGCCCGCAAGCGCCTGGTGGCCGCCCTGCGCGACCAATACGGCTTCGCCCCCGAGCCCGAGCCGGCCATCGAAAACAACCTGCTGCTGCTGGCCGAGCCCACCACCTTCACCGTGACCACCGGCCACCAGCTCAACCTGCTCACCGGGCCGCTGTATTTTATTTACAAGATTGTGTCGGCCATCAAGCTGAGCCGGCAGCTGAAGGAAAAGTACCCGCAATACGACTTCGTGCCGGTGTACTGGATGGCCACCGAGGATCACGACTTCGCCGAAATCAACCACTTCTCGCTGTTTGGCAAAACCTATTCCTGGGACGCGGCCAACACCGGCGGCCCGGTGGGCCGCTTGCCGCTCGACGGCCTGGCCGAGCAACTGCTGAGCCAGCTGCCGCCCGAAGTGCCGGCCGCTTTTCACAAGGCCTACGCTGAGTCGAAGAACCTGGCCCAGGCCACCCGCAAACTGGCCGATGCGCTATTTGGCGAGTTTGGCCTGGTGACGCTGGACGCCGACCGCCCCGCCCTAAAGCAGGCCCTGGTGCCGGTGCTGGAAAAGGAAATCCGGGAGCAGGTGTCGAACGCCGCGGTGCAGGCCACCAACGCGCGCCTCACCGCCGCGGGCTACAAGCCGCAGGTGTATTCGCGGCCCATCAACCTGTTTTACATCACCGACGAGGGCAAGCGCGAGCGCCTGGAGCCCGACGCCGGCGGGGCCGACTGCGTGGAAGTGACCATCCGCAACACGGCCACGTGCCACAGCCAGGCCGAACTGCTGGAGCTGGCGAAGGCACACCCCGAGCAGTTCAGCCCCAACGTGGTGCTGCGGCCGGTGTACCAGGAAATGCTGCTGCCCAACCTCGTCTACATCGGCGGCGGGGCCGAGGTGGCGTACTGGTTCCAGCTGAAAGACGTGTTTGCGGCCTTTGGCGTGCCCTACCCCATTGTGCTGCCCCGCAACTCGGCCGAGTACATCAGCCGCGCCAACGCGGGCAAACTCAAGAAGCTGGGCCTGACCACGCACGAAATTTTCCGGCCGCTGCCGGAGCTCAAGAAGCAGGTAGGCGCCGCCCTGGGCCAGGAAGAAATCAGCCTGAAGGAGCAGCAGCAGGCCCTGGCCGCCGCCTTCCAGCAGGTGCAGGACCTGGCCCAGCGCCTCGACCCCACCCTGGTGAAAACCGTGGCCGCCGAAGCCCAGAAAGCCGCCGCCGGCCTCATGGGCCTCGAAAAACGCCTCAGCAAAGCCGCCGAAGCCAAGCACGAAACCGCCTACGCCCAGCTCGCGGCCCTCAAAGACAAGCTCTTCCCCGGCGGGGGCTTGCAGGAGCGCAGCGAAAACGTGCTCAGCATTCTGATTAACAACCCCGGCTTCATCCGGCAACTGATTGAGGCATTTGAGCCGCTAGCGCTGGAGTTCACGGTGATGGTGGAGGAATAAAAGCGCGTAGGCAACCCCGGCCCGGCCGGCGGCATCTACCAGGCACCGGCCCGTTGGCCGGTGCTTTCCTTTGCCCCATGCGCGCTTCGTTCTTTTTCCTGCTTTTTGCCCTTTGGCTGCCCGCGGCCACTGCCGCAGCCCAACCCATCAGCGGCACCATCACCAACGCGGCCACGCGGGCGGGGCTGCCCTACGTCAACATCGGCGTGGTGGGCAAGAACCTGGGCACCGTGAGCACGGAGCAAGGCACTTACCAACTGGCCTTCCTCGAAGCGCTGGCCAACGACACCGTGCGCGTGTCGAGCGTGGGCTACCAGACGCAGCTGCTCACGTTGCGGGCCTTGCGGGCGCACCCCAACGTGGCGCTGGCGCCCGAGAGCGTGAGCCTGCAGGAAGTGCAGGTGCAAGGCAAAAGCCTGTTTCGGCGCAACGTGACGCTGGGCAACACCGGCAACAGCGAAGCCTCCACCCTAAACCTGCGAACGAAGGACCTGGGCTCCGAGATGGGCACGGTCATTTCCCTCAAACACAAGCCCACGCGGCTGCTCACGGCCAATTTTAACCTGGCCTACAACAAAATCGGGCCACTGGCGCTGCGCGTCAATCTGTACCGCCTCGACGCCAAGGGCCGGCCCACCGAAACCAAGCTGCCCAACCGCGACCTCATCGTGCATTCCGACCTCACGAAGGGCACGATTTCGGTCGATTTAACGGCCGACCGCCTGGTGGTGGACGAAGATTTTTTCCTGGCCGTGGAATGGATAACGAACAACCCGACGGCCGAAGCCCCCACCGCTCCGACCGGCCCAACCACCTTAACAACCAAGGTGCACCGCACCGAGGCCGAAGCGCTGGCCGCCCAGGAAGGCCTCGCGTTTTCGATAGGCGTGGGCTATGCCAACAACGACCTCTACCTGCGCAGCACCAGCCAGGGAACCTGGGAGCGCGCCTCGATTGGGGCCTTGCTGCTGGGCATGCAGCCGCGCATCAGTTTCTTTGTGACGGCCCAGGACTAACTGCCTCCCGGCGCTTGCCCCGCCCATGTTTGGGATGTCCTCCACCAAAGCCGACCTGCGCCGCACCGCCCTGGCCCGCCGCCTGGCGCTGGACGCGGGCGAAGTGGCGCGCCGCAGCGACAAGCTGCGCGAGAACCTGTTCCGCCAGTTTCCGGTGGCGGAGTGGCGGTGGCTGCACCTGTTTCTGCCGCTGAAAAAGCGCAACGAGCCCGATACCTGGGGCTTTGTGGAGTGGGTGTGGAGCGAGGAATTGCCCCTGCGCCTGGCCGTGCCCGTGGTGCAGGCCGATGGCACCTCGCTGAGGCACTACGAGCTAACCCCGGACACCCAGCTCACCCAAAACAAGTGGGGAATTGAAGAACCGGTGCCCGACCCCGACACCGCGCCGGAGGTGCTTCCGGCCGTGCTGGACGCCGTGCTGGTGCCGCTACTGGCCGTGGACACGGCGGGGCACCGCGTGGGCTACGGCGGCGGCTTCTACGACCGGTTTTTGGCCCAGTGCCGGCCGGGCACGCAGTTCATCGGGCTGAGCGTGCTGGACGAGGCGCCCGTGCCGGCCCTGACCGATGTGCTGCCCACCGACGTGCCGCTCACGGCCTGCATCACGCCGGGCCGGGTGTGGCGGTTTTGAGGAGGGCCGCCACTACTTACCGGACAACTTGATAAAACGCCAATAATCAGGTTCTGGTATGCTTCCTAAAATTTATATTTTACCTATAAATTCCTCACAATAAGCAACTAGCGCGCTGCGTTGGCCGGGCATCCATCACCTCAAAAGGAGAGAACCCATGGCCGACATCCAACCCCAAAGCGCCGGGCCCAACAAAGCCGGCAAGCGACGAGCCAAGAAGATGTCGACCCGTATCGACATGACGCCGATGGTGGACCTGGCGTTTCTGCTGCTCACGTTTTTCATGCTCACCACCACCTTCGCCAAGCCCTACAACCTGGAGCTCACGATGCCGGCGAAGGGGCCGGAAATAGCCACCAAAGAGTCGGGCGCCCTCACCATCATTCTGGGCAAGGGGCATAAGGTGCACTACTTCTTCGGGCTGAATGCGCCGCGCGATGCCTCCGTGCCCGCGGCCGAGCTGCACACGACCACCTTCGCCGCCGACGGCATCCGGCGGGTGCTGCTCAGCCGCCAGCAGCGGGGCGGCCTCACGGTGCTCATCAAGCCCGGCGACGACTCCAAATACCAGGACATGATTGACATTCTGGACGAGATGAGCATCACGAACCAGAAGAAATACGCGCTGGTGAACATCACCCCCGACGACCTCACCCTCCTTAAAACCGCAACCTTATGATGACCAATACGCAGCTGGCCACGGCCAGCCTCGACGACATCGTGTTCGATGGTCGCAACCGCCTGTACGGCGCCTACCAGCTTCGCGCCCTCTACCAACGCCACGTGACGCGGGCGCTGGTCATTGCCACCGCCATTTTTGCGCTGCTGCTGGTGTTTCCGCTGGCCGCGCAGTGGCTGAAGGACCGGACGCCCGTGGCAGCCCCCAAACTCGACGACGGCCATGTGCTGATGGCCCCACCGCTGGACCCCAAAGTGCTGCCCCCGCCGCCCGTGGAAACGCAGCCCGCCCCGCCGCCGGCGCGCACGGTGCTGCCGTCCATCCGCTTCACGCCGCCCGTGGTGGCGCCCGACCCGCAGGTGACCGAGGAGGTGCCCGACCAAACCGCGCTGCAAAACGCGCGCATCTCCACCGTGACCGTGGAAGGCAAAGACGACCCCGGCGTGCTGGAAGAGCCGCTGGAAGCCGTGGAAGGCCCCAAAACCGTGGGCGATGCCGTGGATACCAAGGTCTACGTATCGGTAGAGCAAATGCCGGAACTGCCCGGCGGCGGCGGACAGGCCGCCATCGTGGCGGCCATTCAAAAATCGGCCCGCTACCCCGGCCCGGCCCTCAGCAACGGCATCGAAGGCAAGGTGTACGCCAGCTTCACGGTGAACCCCAAGGGCGAGGTGACGGACGTGAAAATCGTGCGCGGCCTCGGCTACGGACTGGATGAGGAAGCCATGCGGGCCATCAAAGCGCTGCCCAAGTTCATTCCCGGCAGGCAGAATGGCCGCGAAGTGAGCGTGTCCTTCACCGTGCCCGTGACGTTTAAAATTCAGTAGACGCGGCGCCTGTCATTGCGAGCGTAGTGCGGCAATCCGTTCTGTTCTCAGCAACCACCTTTTGAATGTGAATCGCCCCGGCACTGCGCAGTGCCGGGGCTTTGCGTTTGGGTGTATCACGTCTCGAAGCTGGTGGCTGAAAACAGGACGGATTAGCTCCGCTGACCTTCGGTTGCCACGGCCTGCGGCCTCGCAATGACAGACTGCCATCGCCCAATGCCTATTTCCGCCCCGCCCCCGCATCCTCCACCCGGGCAATGCGGGCCTGGCCCCAGGGCGCAATGCTGACGTGCACGCGCAGCGGGTGCCGGCGGCCGGCTTTTTCGAGGCGCAGGCCGCTGCCTTCGGGCACGTAGTAGCGCTCCAGGTTGAAGCGCAGGGCCAGGGAGTTTCGGTACACATCGGTGACCCAGGCGCGGAGCACGGCCTGGCTAGGGCCGGCCGTGGGGGCTTTGGGATAGACGCCAACGGTAGTGCTCAGGCTATCGGGCCCGGTGGCCAGCAGCAGGAACACGCCCTGCCGGCGCCGCGGCGGCGTTTCGCCGCGCCACTGGCTCAGGGGCGCTTCACTGATGGCGTAGCGCAGGCGCACAAAGTCGCCGTAGAGCAAGTCGCGCGGGTCGACGGGGGTGGTGGCCAGCACGATGTGCTGGCCAAGCGCCGTGGTGGCGTAGCCGGCGCCGGCCACGCCCAGCACGTAGAGCACCTGCGCGGCCACCAATAGGCGCAGCAGCGGCCGGCGGCGCGCCGGGTCCGAAGCCCAGGTCAGCAGGTCGGGCATTGGGGAAGGTTGAGGGTTGAGTTAGGACGGTTGCGTTGCCTCATCGGCGCCTTTCGATGCTGCAGGTTGGGCGGGCGGCGGGGCGGCGGCCAGGGTTTGGGCGTTGCGGCGGCGCAGGTACCAGCTCAGGCCGAGCAGCAGCACACCGCCCAGCAGGAAGAACAACGACTTGTCTAGAAAAGCCCAGGTCAGCTTGAAGTAGGCCACGGCCGTGGCCACCACAAACAGCACCGCGCCGACGGTGAGCTGGTCGGAATCCTGCTGCCGGTGGGCCCGCGCCAGCACCGAGCCGGCGTGGGCGTACAGCACCACCAGCGTGGCCACCGCCAGCGGCAGTCCGCCCGGCAAGTAAAACCCCGGCAGCAGCAACAGCCAGTCCAGCAGCGTGTCGAAGCGGCCGCGCGCCCGCTTGCCGACCACCGAAATGGCAAACACCGCCCCCAACGACAGCAGATACGGCAGCAGCGGGGGCCGCAGCACGTTGGCGTAGGTATCGGTTTCGCCAAAAGTGGCCAGCCCAACCATGAACAGGTAGGCCGCCACCAGCGGCGGGCCCTGCAAGGCGCGGGCACCGCTGCGGCTGGCCTGCCAGTCGCCGGCCGCGTAGATGGCCATGGCCGGCACAAAAAACCAGGTGATTTTGGCGTGCAGCACAATTACCAGCAGGCCGGCTTGCCACAGCAGGCCGGTGGCCAGCACCGTGCTGCTCACCACGGCGGGCCGCCGCCACCAGTAGTAGCCCAGGCCGACCGCAACCAGCGCCGCCGTGGCATAGCTGAAGCTGCCCAGCACCTGCACGCAGTAGGTTTGCACGGCCGCCCCAATCACCACCGTGAGCAGCACCAGCAGCCGCGAGCCGTACACGTAGCTGAGGGCCACGCCGGCCACCACCCAGGCCAGCAGCCCGCTCACGTCGTAGCCCACCAATTGATATAGCTGGCTGACGAGGATGATGCTGGCGCCAAACACGATGAGCCCCAGCCCGATGAGGCCGTGGCCCAGGTCGGCATTGCCCCGCCGCAGAAAGTAGGCGCCGGCGCCGTAGGCCCCCAGCAAGCTGCCCAGCAGCAGCGCCACCCGCAGCACCGCCGGCAGGCCCTGCCAGTTGGCGGCCACCACGCTCAGGGCGCTCAGGCCCACCAGCACGCTGCCCAGCAGGGGCAGCAGGCCCACGGCCTGTGCCTCGGGCGGGTAGCGGGCCAGCAGCTGCTGCCGCTGCGCTTCGCTGATGAGCCCGTCGGCCACCCAGCCGGGGCTTTCGTTTTCGAGAAATTTACGACTCATTGGAAGTGCAACATACGCTAACCGGCGCGGTGAGCGCCTGCTCCACGAGTTGCGCTACGGTTTCATCCAGCCCGTGGTACCAGTCGGGGTGGGGCGAGGACGCGCCGCAGCCGCCGGGGTAAGTCGGGCACTGGGTGTCGCGGTGTCGGTACCGGCACTGCGGGCACACGGCCGTGGTATCAAACGTGTTCCAGATGCAGCCGCAATGGCACTGCCAATGCGCCCCGCCGTCGGGGGCCCAGCGGCAGCGGGGGCAATAAATTTCAAGCGTGGAATCGGCGGGCATAGCAAGAGCCAAGTAGAAAGGTAACGGCGTGTTTTGCCTTTATCGCGCAGGCTTTTCGGCTTCCGCTTCCTTGCGGGCCCGCGTCATCTCGCGCTTGCCGGGTGGGCCGGGCAGCTTTTCGGTCTGCCAGCCGGCGGCCCGCAGGTTGCGCCGGAACTGGCCCTGGGCGCAGTAGCTCACCAGCACCGCGCCGGGCGCGGCAGCGGCGTAGAGCTGCGCGAAAATGGCTTCCGTCCACAGCTCGGGCTGTTTTTCGGGGGCGAAGGCGTCGAAATAAATGAGGTCGTAGTAGCCGGCGGGCAATTGCGCCTCCTCCAATGCCTCAGGCAGCTTGGTGAGGATGAAGTGCGGCGACAGCGGGTAGGCCGCGGCCCAGGGCGCGGCGTGCAGCCGTTGCAGCAAGGCCACGGAATCGGGGGCTTCGGCGGCCCATTTCTGGGACAATTCGGCCACCACGGCGGCGGGCAGCGGCACGGTTTCGAGGGCGTCGTAGGCCACGGCGGCGCCGGCGGCCTGGGCGCGGCGCAGGGTCAGCAGGGCGTTCAGGCCGGTGCCCAGGCCCACTTCGAGCAGGTGCAGCGGCCGGGCGCAGGGCCCGCCCAGGCCGGCTTCCAGCAGGGGCACCAGCCCGGCCTCGATGAACACGTGTTCCGACTCCTGCCGGGCCCCGTGGCGCGAGTGGTAATGCTCGTCCAGGGCCGGTACGTAAAGCGTGGCCGAGCCATCGGCGGTGCGCCGCACTTCTACCTTTGGCTCGTCCGTCAATTCTTCGTTCTTCATCGCTCATTCTTCATTAAAAGCCATGGCCCGCGTAAAAGTAGCCTTGCCCGATGCCTTCTCCTTCCGCACCGAGATACCCGTGCGCATCACCGACCTCAACTACGGCGGCCACCTCGGCAACGATGCGCTGCTGGGCCTGCTGCACGAGGCGCGGGTGCAGTTTCTGCGCTCGCTGGGCCTCGAAAACGACTACGACCCCGTGAGCAAGCTCGGCCTCATCATGGTGGATGCAGCCGTGGAGTACAAGGGCGAGGCCTTCCACGGCGACGTGCTGCACTTCCAGATAGCTGCCGCCGACGCCAGCAAGTACGGCTTCGACGTGGTGTATCACGTGCACAACCAGGCCGGCAAGGAAATAGCCCGCGCCAAAACTGGCATGCTCTGCTTCGATTACAACGTGCGCAAGCTGCGCCTGCTGCCCGAGGCGCTGGCCGCGCAGGTGCACGCAGGGCCGCTGGCGTGAGGTACCTTTGCGGGCTTACACGCTAGCTGCTTTTTTATCGAATGACCACTACCATTGCGCTTTTCCTAGGGGTTGGCCTGGGGACAATAACGTTTGCCCCGGCCGCACTGGCGCAAACCGTTTCCGCAACGCCGGAACGGCCCAATATTTCGTTCAGAACCCCCGAAATGCCAGAAGGCGGCGGGCAGCCCGGCCTGGTGCGGGCCATTCAGCTGCGCGTGAAGTACCCGATGCAGGCGCTGCGCTACGGCATTCAGGGCCAGAGCGAGGTGAGTTTTGTGGTGGCCCCCGACGGCCGCGTGGGCCGGGTGAAAATAACCCGTAGCCTGGAAGCCCAAACCGACTCGGCCGTGGTGCGGGCCGTGCGGCAATTGCCGCAGCTGTCGCCCGGCGTGCAATTTGGCAAGCCGGTGGCGTGCGTGCTCACCGCGCCCATTACCTTCCAGCTCGACGGACTCTCGAAACTGGCGCGCAGCAAACGCCCGGTGCCCGCCGCCGACTCGCTGCGCCTGTACACGGCCGTGGAACAAATGCCCATTTACCAGGGCATACTGGGCTACCGCGGGCTGGCCAACGACCTGAACGCAGAATACCTGCGGCTGCGGGGCGAAAGCGGCTGCTTCGTGCCCAAAACCAACCTGGGCATTCTCGTCACCGTGGGGCCGGGCGGCACGCTGTATGACGTGCAGCGCGTGACGCACGACCCCAAAGACTACGAAGCCCTGCGGGCCGAATACGGCGATGCCGTGGCCATTCAGGAGGAAGAAGAGCTGCCACCGGCCTGCCTGGAGCTGCTGGGCCGCGCAGCCCGGAACTTGCCCCGCGTGGCGCCGGCCTATGCCAACGGCAAGCGCGTGGCTATGCGCCTGCAACTAACGCTGCTGGCGCCCGGCAATTAGGCCGGCCAGGGGCGCGGTGCCACGTTTTTACATGGCATTCGCGCCCATTTATCGGTTTTCGGAACTCAACGCCCTGAGGGGTTGTATTTTTGCACTATGTTACTGGAACTGCCCCTCGCCCCCGTCATCAAAAAGCGTGACATCCGCAAAACCTCGCCCGACGAGCTCAAGGCCTTCATGGTGGAGCACGGCGAGAAGCCCTTCCGCGCCAAGCAGGTGCTGGAATGGCTGTGGAAAAACACCGCCGCCACGTTTGAGGAGATGAACAACATCTCGGTGGCCACGCGCGAGCTGCTGGCCAACCACTTCGTGATAAACGGCGTGACGGTGCAGAACAAGCAGCTCTCGAACGACGGCACCATCAAATCGGCCTTTAAGCTGTATGATGGCAACGTGGTGGAGGGCGTGCTCATTCCGCACGATACGCGGATGACGGCCTGCATCAGCTCGCAGGTGGGCTGTTCGCTCACCTGTAAGTTTTGCGCCACCGGCTACATGGACCGCAAGCGCAACCTCGACGCGGCCGAGATTTACGACCAGGTGGTGCGCATTCGGGAGCAGTGCGAGGCCCAGTACGGCACGCCGCTCACCAACATCGTGTACATGGGCATGGGCGAGCCCCTGCTCAACTACGCCAACGTGGTGGAAAGCGTGCGCCGCATCACCGCGCCCGACGGCCTGAACATGGCCCCGCGCCGCATCACCATCAGCACCGCCGGCATCGCCAAGATGATTAAAAAGCTGGCCGACGACGACGTGAAGGCCAACCTGGCCCTCTCGCTGCACGCCCCCACCGATGCCAAGCGCAACGAAATCATGCCCATCAACGAGGCCAACTCCCTGGCCGCGCTGAAGGAGGCCCTGCAGTACTACCACCAGAAAACCGGCCGCAAAGTCACCTACGAGTACATCGTGTTCGACGGCTTCAACGACGGGCTGGACGACGCCGCCGAGCTGCTGAAAATCGCGAAGTGGCTGCCCTGCAAGGTAAATTTGATTGAATACAACCCCATCGAAAACGCCAGCTACCAGAACGCCGAGGCCGACAAAATCACGGCTTTCCACAAGTTCCTGGCCGACCGCGGCGTGCAAACCAACATCCGCCGCTCGCGCGGCAAAGACATCGACGCCGCCTGCGGGCAGCTGGCGGTGAAAGAGGAAAAGGCCGAAGCGGCGCAATAGCCCGCCGCCGTTGCCACACGAAAAAGCCCGGACGTGCTTCACGTCCGGGCTTTTTTACGGGCTTAGCACAGCGTGCAGGCTGCGGAACTTCCCGTTAAGGCTTGCCCTTTTTCGCGTCTTCGCCCAGCATGATGATGTAGCTGGGGCACTGCGTCATCATGATGCCGGCCAGCTTGATGCCGAAGGCCCGCATGCTGTCCTTGTTGCTGAGCTGCTCCATGGAATAGATGCTCATCAGCGGGGTCATGTTTTTAACAATGGTGCCCTGCATAACGGTGGTTATCAATTCGGTGCGCTCGGCGGCCGTGCGCTGCTGAAGCGGGCGGCGGGCATCTTCGGCCCGCAGCTTGACGCAGATGGAATCGACCAGGGGCTGTATCACCGCCTTTTCTTCGGCCGAAACGTCGTTGAGGGCCTTTGCCCCGCTTTCGCCCATCTCCTTTTGGGCCGAGGAGGTGCGCACAAACAAGCTCATGGAGCTGGGGCAGCTCACGCTGAGCTGCTTCACGGCGCCCAAGCCCACGGCGCGCCCGAGCTTGTCGCTGCTGAGTTTCTGGCGGCGGGCCGCGGCCAGCAGGGCGGCGTATTCGGTGGATTGCTCGCTCATGCTCGTCATCATGAGGCGCATCAGAAGGTCGTCGGCCTGCTTGGGGGTCAGGCTTTCAAACTTTGTGGTGCGGCCCGACTCCTGAATGCGGGTGCAGAGCGTGGCCGCCACCCGGCTCACAAAGCGGGCCTGGCCGGGCACGGTGTCGGCCGCGGCGGTTTGGGCGGCGGCGGGGCGGGCGGCCAGCAGCAGGCCGATGAGGAGTAAGGCGAGGGTAGAAAAGTGCTTCATGCAGGCAGGGGCGTAAAGAGTGCCCACCGCTTTGTACCAACGCGAACACCAGGAAAGGGCCACAAACCTACAATAAGACGGGCTTGGTTTGGCTGATTGAGGCCGTAAAATACCGGCGCGCTACTTTATTTTCCCGAAGCGCACCGTGACCTCGCCAAACGGGTAGGCCGTGCCGTTGTCGTAGCCAAAGCGGGTATTGCCGCTGCTCGTGTCCCGGTAGTTGGCATAGACGTAGGCCAGGCCCAGCCCCCCCCCAATGCGCGACGTAGCATAGCGCAGCCCGGCAATGCCGAACACCCCGGTGGCAACGCCGTCGCCAAAGTTGCTGCGCACGAGGTAGGTTTCGTTCATGAGCGAGATGCGCCGGCTCACGCGCGTGGCCCCACCCAGCACAAATACGGGCGTGCTGTAAAAGCCATCGGTGCCGGAATACGCGTAGCCCACGCCCAGGGTCAGGTTGTTGTCGGGGCCGCCGTAGGTGCCGTTGGCGTAGGTGATGCCAAAGGCGCCGTCCCGGTTCAGGAGGAGCAGGCCACCGGCGCCCAACCGCACGTTTTCGGCCACCGGAAAGCTCACTTTGGGCGTGAGGCCGATAAAATTGAAGCTGCCCGCCTCGGGGATGAGGCTGCCCAGGGCGCCAATCGAGAAGTTATCGGTCACGCCGTAGTTCACGCTCAGCAGAAAGAGCTCCAGGTTTTGCACGTAGCCCTCGCCTTTGCGCAGGTTGCGGGCCGTGGGGGCAAAAAACAGGCGGTTGCCGTTGCCCACGTCGTCGTAGCCCCGCCGGGCTTGCGCCTCCGACAGCAGCGCCAGCCGCTTGAGGGTGGCGCGCTGCACCCGCACCACGCCCAGGTCCTGGGTTTGAAACTCCAGTTCCTGCGCGCCGCTGCTGCGCAGCACGCCCACAAACGTGTTGCCCGACACCAGTTCCACGCTGTACGTGCGCCCCACTAGCTCGGGCTGGCCAGTGGCCGGGGCGGGCGCGGGCGCAGCCGCCGGCCCCGGCGCAGGAGGCCCCGAGGGCAAGGTCGGCGGGGCCGGCACGGGGGTTTGGGCGCGCAGGGCGGCCAGTGGGGCACCGAGCAGGCACGCGGCCAGCAGGCAGGCGGAGAATTTCGGCATGAGCGGAGGGAGATGTGGCGCGGCAAAGATGCACGCCCCCGGCCAACCGGTTGCATGCCCCGGCGCGCCCCTCCCTACGATTTCCAGCTGCCCGTGGAGCGGGGCCGGCCGGTGGCCTTTTCCTCGTCCGACTCGCCGGGGGCAATTTCTTCGAGGCGCACGCGCACGGCGTGGGCCTTGGGCTGCACTTTCTGCCCAAAGGCGTCGGCAAACTCCTGCGTGAACTCGGCCCCGAAGAAGATGATGAGCGACGAGTAGTTGACCCACAGCAGCAGCACAATGGCCGAGCCCGCCGCCCCAAACGCCGAGCCGGGGTTCGACTTGGCGATGTAGTAGGCAATGAGAAACTTACCAATCACGAAGAGCAGCGCCGTGATGAAGGCCCCCACGCCCACGTCGCGCCAGCGAATGACGGCATCGGGCAAAAACCGGTAGATGAGGGCAAACAGCAGCGTGGTGACGCCCAGCGACAGCACGAAATCGACCAGCCGAATGACGACCACGCCCACGGCCGGAATCTGCTGCTGCAGCCAGCCCGTGAAGGCGCTCAGCACGGCGCTTATCACAAACGAAATGAGCAGCAGCAGCGCCACGCTCAGAATAAGCCCGAACGACAGAAACCGCTGCTTCAGAAACGCCCCGATGCCGATGCCGGTGGTTTTCACCTTCAGGTTCCAGATGTCGTTGATGCTTTCCTGCAGCGTGACAAAGAAGGTG
The DNA here is from genome assembly GCF_014699055.1 of Hymenobacter armeniacus. GTDB lineage: Bacteria > Bacteroidota > Bacteroidia > Cytophagales > Hymenobacteraceae > Hymenobacter > Hymenobacter armeniacus. The sequence goes on along the minus strand of NZ_JACXAC010000004.1, from coordinate 127,545 downwards.
GTGGCCGCAAAAATGAGCGTGGCAATGCCAATGGTGGTGGCCACCGGCCCCCGCTGTTGCACGGTGAACTTGGCAATGCTGTCCTGCAGAAACTTGGCCGAGTCGGCGCCCACCAGCCCCTTCAGCTGCCCGTAAATCTGACCCGTCAGGGCCTCGCCGCCGTAGGCCGCGCTGGCCACCGTGATGACGATGAGCAGCAGCGGCGGCAGCGAAAAGATGGTGTAGTACGACAGCGCCGCCGCGTGCCGAAACGAGTTGTTGTTGCTGAACTCCGAAGCGGAAGACTTCAGAACCGCCACGACGTCGGTGAATTTATAGTGCGAAGCCATGCTGCAATGGGGATGAAACGAGCTCCTCTTACGGCGGCAGCCGGGCCGCGTTATGGCGCCGCCCGGCGTGCGGCCGAGCTTAGCAGGCCCGTCAGGCGCGACGCAGGGTCCAGCGTAGCGTTTCGATGGGGGCCGCGCGCAGGGCGGCGGCCAGCTCGGCATCGTCGCGGAACTGCAGTTGCGTGAGCACGCTGGCTTCCACGCTCACTTCAAGTTCGGGCGCCGCGAAAGGCCAGGGCTCGATGTGCACCGGGCCGTCGGGCCCGTGGGGCTGGCGCAGGTCGTAGCGGCGGCCGTCGGGGCCGTGGTGGATTTCCACGGCCCGCCCCATTTCCGGGATTTCGTGCCGGCAGAGAATGAGCGACAGCCGGTCGCACCAGTGCAGCAGGTCGTAGGCCTGCTGGGCCTCGGCCTTGGTGAGCTTGAGGCCGCGCCGCCACTCCTGCTGGCGCGCCTTGAGGTAGTCGAGGAACGACGTTATTTCATCGGACTGGCCCCGCAGGCCCTCGTAGAGGCAGCTCAGGTGCAGGCTGGTGAGCAGGCTGCGCCAGCGCCCCTGAAAGCGGGCAGCAGCCAGCACCCCGGCGGCCTGTTCCAGCGAGAACGGCTTGTGGGTGAAGTTGGCCGGTGCCCCGGCGGCCGTGAGGCCGTGGTGGCCGCCGCGCCCGCGCCAGGCGTCCTGCTCGTCGTCGTGCTGCGCGATGGCGGCCAGCAGGCCCACCCAGCGGTCGGGCGGCAGGGTGGGCGGCCAGTGCCAGGCCAGCTGCATGGCCAGCAGGGCGTGGGCTTGTTGGTAGATGATTTGCCAGCCGGCGGGCGTGGAGTTGACTATCATAGATGAAAAAGGCGAACTAGCCCGGCTCCTTACAACTGCAAAGGCCACAGCTGGGTTGCGGCCCCGGCAGTCAGCCCTCCCCAACTGCTGCCCCCGCTGTCCGTACCAGCAGCCATGCCCTCCCCCACCGCCGGCCGCCCCACGCCCCTCACCATCGGCCTGCCCGACGGCCGCCGCCTGGGCCTGACGCGCTACGGCGACCCCGCCCACCGACCGGTGGTGTTTCACCACGGCTTCGGCTCCTCGGGGCTGGAGCTGCCCGACGATGCGGCGCTGCTGGCGCGGCTGCAACTGCAGATTCTGGCGCCCGACCGTCCCGGCGTGGGCCAGTCGAGCGTGTACCGGCGGCTCACGTTTCCCTCGTTTGCCGACGACGTGGCGGCCATGCTCGAGGCGCTGGAAATCCGCGGGCCGGTGGGCGTGATGGGCTGGTCGGTGGGCGGAGTGCACGCGCTGGCGCTGGCGGCGCGGCACCCGGCACGGGTGGCGGCCGGGCAGCTGCTCAGCACCTGCCTGCCGCTGGGCGAGCCCGCGGCCTACCGCCACCTTTCGCCCCTGTGGAAATTCCTGCGCTGGGGCCAAATCGGCTTTCCGTGGCTGAACAGAACGACGTTTCTCTGGCTCAGCCGGCAATGGCGGCGCCACCCCGACCGCACCATCGACTGGTTTATCCGCCTCATGTTTTCGGAAGAAGCGCGCGTGACCACTCATTTTCGGGCCCTGCTGCGCGATGCGGCCGTGGCCGGCTTCGCCCACCACGGCCGCGGCGTGTACGACGACGCGCAAGCGTGGTGCCGCCCACCCGGCTTCCGCATCGAAGACGTGCGCGCCCCCGTGCGCCTCTGGCACGGCGACGCCGATGGCGTGTGGGCGCCCGGCAACATTCCGTATCTGGCCCGGCGGCTGGGCCACGCGCCGGTGCGCCTACTGCCCGGGCAGGGCCACATGCTGTATCTGGAGAATTGGAAGGCGATAGTGGAGGAGATGGCGGAACTGCTGGGTGCCGCCACTTAGCAAGCACTTCGTGCGGCGCGGCGCGCGGCATGACGTTCTTTTGTGCTCATTGCCCGCCGGGCATCTTTCCACTTGCCGCCTCGTTACCCAAGTTCCCTAGCTTCTCCGCCGTGAACCATTACCTCGAGCAAATCCTCAACAACCCGCTGGCCTCGCTGGCCATCGTGGGCAACCTGGTTATCATCGAAAGCCTACTTTCGGTGGATAATGCGGCGGTGCTGGCCACCATGGTGGGCGACTTGCCCAAGGAGCAGCGGCACAAGGCCCTGCGCTACGGCATCATTGGGGCGTATGTGTTTCGGGGTGTGTGCATCGTGTTTGCCTCGTTTCTCATCCAGTTCTGGTTTTTGAAGCCGCTGGGCGGGCTCTACCTGCTGTACCTGGCGTATGGGCACTTCAAGGCCCGGCCCGCGCACGACGACGCCGAAGCCATCAACAAAGAGAAAAGCTGGTTTTACCGCAACACGCTGGGCCTGTTCGGGAAATTCTGGGCCACGGTGGCGCTCATTGAGCTGATGGACCTGGCCTTCAGCATCGACAACGTGTTTGCCGTGGTGGCCTTCACCGACAACCTGATTCTGATTTGCGTGGGCGTGTTCATCGGCATTCTGGCCATGCGGCTGGTGGCGCAGGCTTTTGTGCTGCTCATGGGCAAGTACCCGTTTCTGGAAACGGCGGCCTTCGTGGTCATTGCCCTGCTGGGCCTCAAGCTCATGCTCTCGCTGGCGAGCCACTTCCTGCCCGGCCACCCCGTGAGCGAAGCCCTGGAAAGCGAAGCCGCCGATGTGGCCCTGACCGTTCTCACGGTAGCCTGCTTCCTGGTGCCGTGGGCCACGTCGCTGCTCTTCAACGTGCCCCAGCGCCCCGGCGGCAACCGCCTGGCCGAAGCCAAAGCCGCGGAGAACCTTCGCCGGCAAGCGTAGCCGCTGCCCCTGGCAAAACGCGAAAGCCCAGCGTCCGCTCAGGAATCTGAGCGGGCGCTGGGCTTTGTTTGGGCGCATTCGCAAGCCTAGGCTGGCTGCATCTCCTTCAAATGCAGCAGCATGTCGGCCGTCATCTTGTCGAGGTCGAACTCGGGCTGCCAGCCCCAATCCTGCCGGGCCTTGGAGTCGTCGATGCTGGCGGGCCAGGAGTTGGCAATTTGCTGGCGGGCGTCGGGGGCGTAGGTCACCTCAAAATCAGGCACGTGCTTCTGGATGCTGGCCGTGATTTCGGCCGGCGAGAAGCTCATGGCGCCCAGGTTGTAGCTGGTGCGGACTTTGATTTGCTCGGCCGGCGCGTGCATGAGGTCCAGCGTGGCTTTTAGCGCGTCGGGCATGTACATCATCGGCAGGTAAGTGTCTTCTTCGAGGAAGCACTCATAAGGCGCGCCGGCCACGGCCTTGTGGTAAATGTCGACGGCGTAGTCGGTGGTGCCGCCGCCGGGCAGGCTCTTGTAGCCGATGAGGCCGGGGTAGCGCAGGCTGCGCACGTCCAAGCCGTGCTTGCGGTGGTACCATTCGCACCACTGCTCGCCGGCCAGCTTGCTGATGCCGTACACCGTGTTGGGGTTCATGATGGTGACCTGGGGCGTGTGGTCGCGCGGGGTGTCGGGCCCGAACACGGCAATGGAGCTGGGCCAGTACACCTGGGCCACGCCGTGGGCCACGGCCGCTTCGAGCACGATGAGCAGGCCGTCCATGTTCAGCTGCCAGCCGAAGAGCGGGTTTTTCTCGGCCGTGGCCGAGAGCAGGGCGGCCAAGTGGTAAATCTGCTTGGGGCGGTACTGGCGGATGAGCTTATCGAGGCGGGTGCGGTCGAGCACGTCGAGCAGCTCGAAGGGGCCGCCGGCCAGCAGGTTGGGGTCTTTGGGAGGACGCACGTCGGCGGCTACCACCAGGTGGGGCTCGTAGCGCTGGCGCAGGGCGGCCACCAGCTCGAGGCCAAGCTGGCCGCAGGCGCCAATGACCAGCACGGAGCCGGGCAGAACAGGGGGAGTTTCGGGGTCGCCGGAAGGGGAAGCCATGCGGAAAGTCGGGGTTGAGTGAGCAGGTGGGAATGGATAAGGGCGCAAAGATACCGGCACCGCCGTAGCCCGAACGTGCCAAGCTACGTATTACCTCCTTCCACGTTGCCAGGCCGCCTCACCCAAGGCCCTGCGTCCTTCCTATGCCCGAGCTCACCCCTCTCTACACCCTGATTTATCGCAGTCAGGCCTCCCGCGCCGTGCACGAGGTCACGCTAAACTCGCTGGTGCGCAAGGCCCGTCTGCACAATCAGCAGGCCCGCCTCACGGGCATCCTGCTGTTTGCCAAGGGCCAGTTTTTGCAGGTGCTGGAAGGCCCTGAGCCGGCCCTGAGCGACTTGTACGCCCGCATCAACGACGACCCGCGCCACTACGACGTGCGCACGCTCGCCTACGGGCCCATCGAGCTGCGCTCCTTCGGTCCCTGGCCCATGGCTTACGCTTCCGTAGAAGCTGCTTTTGTGGACAAGGTGGCGCACTGCCTGCCCGCGCCCACCGACGTGGGCCAAACGGCGGCGCCCTGCAAGGAGGTGAGCCAGCTGCTGCGCGACTTTGCCCAGAGCAACGCCCAAGACTCCTGATAGGCATCCGGCTGCGGCTGGCCCCCGTCGGTATCTTTGGCCCGATGAAAAGCCGGCTGGTTTCCTTGTTGATTGGCGTGAGCGTGCTCTTGCGCGGGCCGTTGGTGTGCGGCCAGGCGCCGCCCGCGTCGCCCTACCGCAACCTCGTGATGGAGGGAGGCGGCATCCGCGGCATTGCCTACGGCGGCGCCCTGCAGGAGCTGGAGCAGCGCGGGCTGCTGCAGGGCATCCGGCGGGTGGGCGGCACCTCGGCGGGGGCCATTCAGGCGGCGCTGCTGGCCGTGGGCTACTCCGCCGACGAGATTGTGGCCGTGGTGAACGCCACGCCCGTGCAGCGGCTCAACGACGGCCGTTTCATCTTTTTTGGGGGCACGCACCGGCTCATCACCCAGTACGGCTGGTATAGGGGCGACGAGTTTGCCACCTACCTCAGCGAGCTGGTGGCCCGCAAAACCCAGCGCCCCAACCTCACCCTGGCCGAGCTGCACCAGTTGGCCCAGGAGCAGCCGGGCCGCTTCCGCGACCTCTACACCACCGGCACCAACCTCACGCTGCAGCGCGTGCAGGTGTTCAGCTACGAAACCAACCCCGCCATGCGCGTGGCCGACGCCGTGCGCATCAGCATGAGCATTCCGCTGTATTTCCGGGCCGTGCTGCTCGACGCCCAGGGCCACGTGGTGACCGGCAACCCGGCCCCCGGCCAGCCCGTGCAGGTGCTGGTGGACGGCGGCCTGCTGGCCAACTACCCGGTCGACATGTTCGACTACCCGCGCTACTTGCCGGCCGGCTTCGCGGGCCCGCCCGACGCGCGCGGCCGCATCTTCAACCCCGAAACCCTCGGCCTGCGCCTCGACCGCGCCGAGCAGATTCCGCTCGACACCGCCCCCACCGGCCGCCAGCAGCTGGCGCCCTACGACATCCAAGATTTCAACTCCTACATGGCCGCGCTCTACACCGTGGCCCTCGAAAACCTCAACCCCGTGCAGCCCGCCGACCAACGCCGCACCGTCAACATCGACTTCCTGAACTTCAGCCCCAAAATCAAGCGTGTGACGGATGCCCAGAAAAAGCAGCTGATGGACAGCGGGCGCCGGGGCGTGCAGGCGTTTTTCAGTCGGTAAAAGCCGTCAACAAAGAGCGTCCTGCTTCGACTACGCGTGGCATGACGTGCTTATATTCATTCATCATCCCACCACTTCACCAACCTTATGTACGCCACCCTCCAGCCCGACCTCGAACAAGAGCTTCAGAAAATCAAAGACGCCGGCCTTTTCAAGAAGGAGCGCATCATCACCTCGCCCCAGGGCGCCGAAATTGAAACCAACGAAGCCGGCGAGGTGCTGAACTTTTGCGCCAATAACTACCTGGGGTTGAGCTCCCACCCAGAGGTCATCAAGGCGGCCAAGGAAGCCATCGACACGCACGGCTACGGCATGTCGTCGGTGCGCTTCATCTGCGGCACGCAGGACATTCACAAAGAGCTGGAAAAGAAGCTGGCCGAGTTTCTGGGCACCGAAGACACCATCCTCTACGCCGCGGCCTTCGACGCCAACGGCGGCGTGTTCGAGCCGCTATTCAACGAGCAGGACGCCATTATTTCCGATGCCCTGAACCACGCCAGCATCATCGACGGCGTGCGCCTGTGCAAAGCCCAGCGCTACCGCTACGCCCACAACGACATGGCCGACCTGGAAAAGCAGCTCCAGGACGCCCAGGCCAAGGGCACGCGCCACCGCATCATCGTGACGGACGGCTCGTTCTCGATGGACGGCACCATTGCGCAGCTCGACAAAATCTGCGACCTCGCCGACCAGTACCAGGCCCTGGTGATGGTGGACGAATGCCACAGCAGCGGCTTTCTGGGCAAAACCGGCCGCGGCACCCACGAGCTGCGCGGCGTGATGGGCCGCGTCGACATCATCACCGGCACGCTGGGCAAGGCGCTGGGCGGCGCCATGGGTGGCTTCACCTCAGGCCGCAAGGAAATCATCGACATGCTGCGCCAGCGCAGCCGGCCGTATTTGTTCTCCAACACGCTGGCCCCGGCCATCGTGGGCGCCAGCCTGCGCGTGCTGGAGCTGCTCACGGAAAGCACCCAGCTGCGCGACCAGCTCGAAGAAAACACCAAATACTTCCGTGAGAAGATGACCGAAGCCGGGTTCGACATTCGCCCCGGCCAGCACCCCATCGTGCCCGTCATGCTGTATGACGCCAAGCTGGCCCAGGAGTTCGCGGCCAAAATGCTCGACCAAGGCATTTACGTGGTGGGCTTCTACTACCCCGTGGTGCCGCAGGGCCAGGCCCGCATCCGGGTGCAGCTCTCGGCCGGCCACACCCGCGCGCACCTCGACAAGGCCATTGCCGCCTTCATCGCCGTGGGCAAGGAGCTGGGCACGCTCAAGGAGCCGGGCGCTGAGCAGTCGGCCAGCGGCCAGGTAGTGACCAATACGCCGTGAGGCCGCGCCGCACCTGCACAAAAAAGCCCCGCTGGCAGCTTGCCAGCGGGGCTTTTTAATTACGCGAAGCGTGGGGCTATTCCCGCACGATGCGCTGCGTGAGCACGCCTTCCGAAGTTTGCACGCGGAGGGTGTACACGCCCGAAGACAGGTTGTTCAGGCTCAGCGACTCCAGGCCAGCGCCCAGCGTGCCGGTGCGTACCACCTGGCCCAGAGCGTTGAACACCGAGAACTGCGAGGCGTTGGCCTTCGTGCCACGGAGCTCCACGGTCAGGTTGCCGTTGGGCGTGGGGTTGGGGTACACCAGCAGGCTCACCCCGTTGCGGGTAGCCGTCTGCGTACCGGTCACCACCACCGATACCGGCGCCGAGGGGATGGACGAGCAGCCCGTGGTGGCCGTCACGACCACGGTGTAGCTGCCGGTTTGGGTGCCGGCGGCCAGCAGCAGCGTGTTGGAGCTGCTGGGCGGGCCCACGGCCACGGCCGGGCTGCCCTTGAAGAACTGGTACGTGGCGCCGGCCAGCACCGGCGTGCTCAGCAGCACCGAACCGCCCGCCTGCGGCGTGGCCGTGAGCGTGGGCTGGGCAATGCCGAAGATGACCGTGAAGGTGGTGGAAGCAGTGAAGGACGAGCAAGCCCCCGTGCCGGCCACCGTGTTGGTCACCGTGAAGGTGCCGTCGATGTTCGTGTTGGCCAGGTTAATCACCCCGGTCACGGGGTCGATGCGCAAGCCAAAGCCCGTGGTGGCAAACGTGCCAGCCACCGCGCCCGGCGCCAGCACCGGCGCCACCGTCACCGGCGAGTTGGTGCAGTACGTGCCGGCGGGGTACGAGAACGCCGCGTTGGGCGCCGCCTGCAGGGTGAGCACCACGCGGCCCGTGGAGGTGCACGGCGCGGCCGGGCCCGTCGGGGTCAGGGTGATGGTCACGGTACCGGCGGCCACGTCGGCGGCCGAAGGCGTGTAGGTGGCATTCAGCGTGGTGGCGTTGGGCGAGAACGTGCCCGTGCCCGTGCTCGTGTACACCGCGCCCGTGGCCGTGCCGGCGATGGCGCCGTTCAGCTGGTAAGGCGTCTGGCCGCAGCTCGTGAAGGCTGCCACCGGCAGGGAGGCCACCAGGCCGGGGGTCACGTTCACCTGGATGGGCGTGCGCGAGCCGCCTACGCATTCGGAGCCAATCTGCCAGTTGTAGAAAAAGTAGTAGTAATCATTGCCCAGCGTCGAGCTGGTAATGGTAACCAAGCCGCTGGGCGACGCGTAGGGGTAGGCCGTGGCCGGCTGCGGCGTGCTGCTGAAGTCCCGGATGAGGCTCGGGGTAGCCGCGCTCAGGTAGAGCGTATACGAGCCGGCGGCAGGCACCGCCAGGTTGAGCGTGAGCACCGTGGGCGAGATGGCCGCCGTGGTGTTGGCCGGCACCGGCACCGTGACGCTGGCCACCGGCGTGCCGCTGGTGGTGCTGCCGTTCAGCAGTTGGATAGTGGCCGTGCCCGCGGCGGCGTTGGCCGTGCGGTATACCGTCACGTTGGTAATAACGGTGGGAGCCGTGGCCGTGAAGTACAGGCCGCCGATGGTGTTGGTGCCGTCGGTGCCCGTGGTGGAGGGCTTGCCCACGTTTTCCTGGTTGCCGGCAAAGGCTTCGGCGTAGTACGTAGTGCTGGCCGTGAGGGCGGGGGTGGTGAAGGGGTTGCCCGTGCCAATGGCCGTGCCGCCGGTGGCGGTGGTGAAGTAGCGCACGCTCACGCCCGAAGGCACGGTGGCCGAAAGCGAAGCCGTGGCCCCGGCGCAGGTGCTCACCGGTGAGGGCGCGGCCGAAATCACCGGGTTGTTCACCGCCACGGTGCTCACGTTGGAGGTAGCCGAGTTGTTGCCGCAGCTCACCACGGCCCGGTAGTAGGTGGTGCTGGTGAGCGTGGGCGTGGTGTAAGTGGCCGACGTGGCCCCGCTGATGTCGGAGAACGGACCGGTGGCGCTGGTGCTGCTCTGGTACTGGATGCTGCCGTTGGCGGCGCCGGCCAGGGTCAGCGTGGTGGAGCCGCTCACGCAAATCGCATACGTCGACGGCGAGAGCGTGCCGGCCACCGGGGCCACCACGTTGAGCGTGGCCGCGGGGGTCAGCACGTCGTTGGTGGTGTTTAGGTCGCCGGTTACGGTGGTAGTCACGCCGAAGGAGTAGGTGCCCAGCGTGGTGAAGTTGGCCAAGCTGGTGAGCGTGATGTTCTGCGTGGCCGTCGAGGCCAGCGTGCCCGTGTTGATGACTTGCGTCAGCGTCTGCGGGGTGGTACCTGTGGGGCCGGTGATGACCACCGTCACCGTGAGGGGGTTGGTGGCAAAGTTGAGTGTCGCCGTGCCGTTGTTGCGCACCTGCACCGTCACGGGCGTGCCCGCGCCGAAGCAGGTCGAAGTGCCCGAGTTCACCGGCGACACCAGCGCGCTGGCGGCGATGTCGATGGGCTGGGGCGTGAACTCATACGCGCCGATGTCGGGCGTGGTGGCCGAGCGCGCCGCGCCGGTAAAGTCCGTGGTGATGCCCGCTACGGGCGTGCCCACGTTGTTAAGCGCCGGCTGGCTCGATTTCAGGTCGGTGTTCGACGCAAAGATGGGGTCGGCGCTCACCGAGCTGGCGTCTTTGCCAGTGGCCGTTTGCAGGGCCGCGAGCGTGGCCACCGCCGTGGTGGCCGAAACGCCGCCCGAGCCGCCCACGTTGGCCAGCACGCCTTGGGCACCGGCCACGTAGTAGTCGTTGCTGTTGAGCACGGTGTAGGCCGAAGCCGGCGCATAAGTGTAGAACGAGTACGCCACGCTGGCCGTGCCGCCCGTGTTGGTGAGCGTGTTCACCAGCACGTTGTTGGCCACGGTCAGGTTGGTCGAGCCCGTGTTCACAAACAGCGCCGCCGAGAGGTAGGCACTGGTCGAAGCCGCCAGGTAGGAACCGTACAGGTTCACCGAGTTGTAGGCCACCGTGATGCCCGAGCCGCTGGCCACCCGAATGCCGATGATGGCGTCCGAAGTGAGGGTGCTCCAGCCCGAGCCGTTCATGCCCGAAATCAGGTTGTTGCTCACCACCAGATTGCTGGTGGCGTTGCCGGTGGCAATGTCGATGCCCTTGCCGCCGTAGCCGCCGGTGGGCGCGCCCACCACGTTTTCAATGCGGTTGCGGTCCACTACGCCGTTGATGAAGTTCGTGCCCAGGTAGATACCGTAGGCGTTGGTGCTGCTCGTCGAAACGCCGCTGATGGTGTTCTGGCTCACCGTGGCGCCGTTTACGCCGGCCGGGAAGTTCATGCCGTAGGTAGCGGTCGAGGCCGTCACGTTGCGCACCGTGTTGCCGCTCACCACCGGGTTCACGGCGTTGGTCAGGTACAGGCCGGTGTTGCCGATGTTATCGGCGGCGGCAGCCGTGGCCGGCCCAATCAGGTTGTTCGAAATGGTCAGGCCGTCGAGGCCGCCGGCGCTCACGGCCGTGGTGCCCCCGGCATAGATGCCGTAGTACACGCCCGAAATCGCGTTGTTCTGAATGGTCAGGTTGTCGTTGTCGGCGCCGGTGCCCGTGGCGGGAGTGCCCGTCGGCGTGGCCGACACCAGGATGCCAAACGAGCTCGAATTGCCGTTGCTGGCGCCGCGCAGGTTCAGGTTGCGCAAGGCAAGGAACGAGGTGCCGTTGCCCAGGCCCTGGCTGCCCACGATGACAACGCCGGAGGCCGTGGTCTGGGTGTTGTTCAGCGTGAGGTTGCGCTGGGTGCCGCCCACCACGTTCGAGCCGTCGAAGGTGAGGTAGGTAGTGGCCTTAAACTGGAGCAGGCTGTTGGCCGCGCCCGTAATGGTGCTCGTCACGCCCGTGTAGGGGCTGATGCGAACCGTGTTGGTGGCCGACGCCGAGGCGTTGGCGTTGAACACGATGGGGAACGTCTCGGCCGTCGAATACGTCGCGTCGAGCAGGTAGAACGTCACCGCTCCACTCAACACGTTCAGGTTGTAGGCATTGGCAGCGGCGGTCAGGGTCGGGTACACACGGTCGGCGGGAGTGCCAGCTGGGGGCGTGGAGGTGCCCACGTAGTAGATGCCGCTCAGCACGGTCACAATCTGGTAGGAACCGGGCGTGGCCGGGGCCGTGGTGCCGGGCGGCGTGGCGCCGCTGCCGCCATTGGGGGCGGTGCTCACGTTGGGGGTGGCGGCCAGGTCCTGGGCCGCCACGTAGTACTGAATCACGTCGCCGGTGGCCACGGTGCCGCCGGGCAGCAGGGCGTAGTTCAGCGTGAAGGTGTACTGGTTGCCGCTCACGCTGGTGGCGTTCACAAACACGTAGGCGCCCGAGGTGCCTTTGCGGTAGTACAGGCGCGGGGCGTTGGCCCCCGTGGCCACGCCCGCAGCGTCGCTGATAGTGACCACCAGCGTGCGGTTGGCTGTGCTGTTGGTGTTGCTCAGCGTGGCGTTCAGAATGGCGGGGCCGGTGAGGTCGAGCGGCTGGTACGTGCCTTCGTAGGCGCCCAGGTCAGGCGCGGTGGCGCTGCGCGTGGCGTTGGCATAGTCGGTGGTGATGCCCGCAATGGCTACGCCGCCGCCCTCCACCTGCGTGGGCGTGGTGGTGCTTACTTTCAGGAAGTTGGCGTTAGTACCCGCGGTGCTCACGAAGGGCACGTTTTCGGTCACCGAATTGCCTTCGCGGTCGGTCAGGAATGCCTTGTAGTCGGCCAGGGCCGACAGGCCGTTGGTGAGGGTGCCCGTGCCTTCGGCGTATATCAGGTTGCCGGTAGTAGCCGGCGCGCCGGCGTAGTACAGGTTGTTGTTGGTGGCAGTGGTCAGGTTAGTGGGCGCAACGCCCACCGTGCCGGTCGAGCGGCGCAGGGCGACGGTGCTGCCCGTGCCCGCGGCCGTGGAGGTGTTCACCACCACGTTGTTGCGCAGGGTCACCAGCGTGGTGGCCGTGGAAGTGAAGTAGATGCCCGAGGTGCCAAAGTTGGCACCCGAGCTACTGCCGTTGAGGTAGATGCTGTTATACTGGGCGTTCACCGTGGTGCCACCGGCCAGGTACAGGCCCGTCAGGGCGTTGGTGTTAGAGGCGGCAGGAGCCTTAAAGTCCCCCATCAGGTTGTTGGTCAGCGTGGTGGTGGTGCCCGTGGTGTAAATGCCGTAGATGGTGGCCGTGGTGCCGTTGGCCGTGAGGCCCGACACGCGGTTGCGGTACACGTCCACGGTCGGGCCGCCGCTCAGGTAAATGCCGTAGAGCGAGTTACCATCGCAGGTAATGTTCTGCACGGTGTTGCCGTAGTACTGCGTGGCCGCCGTGCCGGGAAAGCCATAGATGCAGTAGATGCCGGAAGTGGCGCCGGTGGTCGTCACGTCGCTGATGGTGTTGTTGTACACGTTCAGCGTAGCGGTGGGGCTCGAGCTCACGTAGAGCAGGTAGTTGAACGCCGACGTGCCCGTGCGGTTCCAGTTGCTGATGGTGTTGGCGAACATGTTCAGGTTGTTCGGCGTGCTCGTGTTGTACACGCCGTAGAACACCCCCGTGGTGGTGGTGGTCGAGTTCATGCTCAGGCTGTTGTTGCCCATGTTCACCGTCGTGGCAGCCCCGTTCAGGCCGTTGGCGCCGCTGCCGTTCTGAATGCCGTAGCTCGTCGAGGTGGTGGTGTTGGTGTTCACCGTCACGGTATTGCCAAGCAGGTCGGCGCTGCCGCCCGTGGTCACCAAGATGCCGTAAAGCGTGCTGGTGGGGCCCGTGGTGGTGGTGGCCGTGGTGGAGGTCACGGTGTTGCCCTGCACCTTCACCCCGTGCTGGTAGATGGAGTAGATGCCGTAGGCCGTGGTGGTGGTGCCGTAGTCGGTGATGGTGTTGCCCGTGGCGGTGGTCCCGCTCAGCACGCTGCCAATCTCGTTGCCCTGGTCGTAGTACAGGTAAGGGCTGGCCGCCGCGAAGCCCGCCACGTAAATACCGTTATTGACCCGGCTGATGGTGTTGCCGTAAAACTTATTGTTGGAGTTGGTGCCCGCCAGCGTGGTCGGCGTCAGCGTAGAGGTGCTGGCCGGCGTGTGGTTGGCCGAGTAGATGCCCGAGGTGGCGGTGCCTTTCTGCAGCGTGATGGCGCAGTTGCGAATCACCACGTTCTGGCAGCCGTCCACGGCCGGCGTGCTCGTTTTGAGCAGCGCAAAGCCCCATTCTATCTGCGTGGTGGTGGTGGCATTGGCGGCGGGGTCCACCAGGGACAGGCCATCAAAGGTGACGTAGTCGGCGCCCTGCAGCGTGAAGAAGGAGTCGAGCGTGGTTGACACGCCCGTGCCGCCCGTGAAGAGCGGGTTGGCGCCCGTGCCGGTCCCCTTCTGAAACGCGATGGGGTTGGCGGCTGTGCCGCTGGCCGTGATGAGCACGTTGGCCACCGTTTCGGTGTAGCCCGGGGCGATATTGAACGTAACGCCGCCCGAACCCACGCCCTGCGCGTTCAGGGCCGTGACGGCCGCCGCCACAGTGGCGTAATCGCCGGGAATGGATTTGGCGCCGGACAGCTGGGCTTGCGCGCTCAAGCTACTGAGCAGCAGTGCGCCCGCACCCATCAGCCCCAACAGCCGCTTGCGCGCTGTCAGAATTCCGAGCCGCAACTGCTGCGGCTCGCAAAGTATTTTTTTGTGCATAAAAAGAAGGTAAAAGTGAGGAATACGGTGGGTGAAAAGAGGAAAGAGTGAAGAAAAAAAGCGCAGCAACGGGTGGTAGAACGCAGTAATTCCGGCGCAGGCAACTGGACAGCAGGCAGGATTTCAGGCCGATAGGTTCACCGGCCGAAACACTCCTCCCCTTCCACCTTGGCACAGAAATATTCCGAGAAAAGTAAAAACGAAATGCCCAAAAACCTAATACCCCTTCCGCCCCCCTCTATTCCATCGGCGCAAAAACCGCCCTCACACTGCTGTGGGTAAGGCACATGCCTACATCGCAATTATTATCTCCCCAACCTAAGCGCCGCAGCGCAGCCTATTGGCATTTGGTCCGGCGGCTACACCGCGGCTTCCGACTTGGCCGGCACGGTGGCGGGGCGGCCGGCGCTGCTGAGCAGCCACTCGTTGAGGCGGGCGCGCAGCTCGGCGGTGGCCAGGTTGCGGTGCACTTCGCCGTGGCGCACCAGGCTCATGGCGCCGGTTTCTTCGCTCACCACCAGCACCACGGCGTCGGTGATTTCGCTCAGGCCGATGGCGGCGCGGTGGCGCAGGCCCAGGGAGGCGGGCACGTCGGGGTTTTCGCTCACCGGCAGGATGCAGCGCGCGGCCTGCAGGCGGCCGCCGGCCACAATCACGGCGCCGTCGTGCAGGGGCGAGGTCTTGTTGAAGATGGACAGCAGCAGGCGCTTGCTGATTTCGGCGTCGAGGCGGTCGCCGGACTCGGCAAACGCGGTGAGGTCCGAGGCCTGAGCGAAGCAGATGAGGGCCCCGGTGTACTTATTGGAGAGGCTTTTGGCCGCTTCCACAAACGGGCCCACTGAGAGCGGCGCGGCCTCGGCGGGACGGCCCCACGTCCAGCTGCGCATGCGCTCCAGGGCCGTGGCCTTGCCCACGCTCAGCAAAAACCGCCGGATTTCTTGCTGAAACAAAATGATGCTGGCCAGCACGCCCACGCTCATGAACTGCCCCAGAATTTTGGTGAGCAGTTCCATGCCGGTGGCTTTCACCAGCAGGTAGAGCACGTAGAACGAAATCAGCCCCAGGGCCACGTTGAGGGCCACCGAGCCGCGCAGCAGCTTGTAGAGCTGGTAGAGCAGCACCGTCACCAGCAACACGTCGGCCGCGTCAATCCAGCCGAAGCGCAGGAAATTGATGGGAAACGGGCCGGACATGGGCGGGTGGGCTGGAAGGAAGCGAGGCTAGGAAGGCGGCGCTTAGGTTGACAACGATTGCCCTCCGCAGTTGCATCGCAGGGCTTCACCCCTCAAATTACGGCCTTTATTCCGCCATTGGAAAGGTATGCGCAAATAATTCTATGGTTTGCACGGCTTCGGCCACGTCGTGGGCGCGCAGCAGGCGGGCGCCGCCCTGCAGGGCCACCACGTGCAGGGCCGTGGTGCCGTTGAGCGCCGCCTCAGGGCCCAGGCCCAGCGGGCCGTACACCATGCGCTTGCGCGAGAGGCCCGCCAAGATGGGCAGGCCCAGGGCGTGCAGCTCGGGCAGGCGGCGCAGCAGCTCGTGGCTTTGGGCAGCGGTTTTGGCAAAGCCGAAGCCGGGGTCAAGCACCACGTCGACGGCGCCGGCCCGGCGCAGGGCGTCCACGCCGTCGCGGAAGTAGCGCAGCAGCGTGAGCACGAGGTCGTCTTCGTAGTGCGTAAGCTTGCTCATGGTTTGGGGGGTGCCGCGCAGGTGCATCAGCACGTAGGGCACGCGCAGGCGGCCTATGGTGGCAACCATCTGCGGGTCGAGGGTGCCGCCGCCCACGTCGTTCACCAGGTCGGCGCCGGCGGCCACGGCGGCCGCGGCCACGCCGGCCCGAAAGGTGTCGGCGGAAAGAAAGGCGTTGGGAAACTCGCGGCGCAGGGCTTCCACGGCGGGTAGGAGGCCCTGGGTTTCTTCGGCTTCCGGGATGTCGGCGGCGCCGGGGCGGGTGCTGTAAGCGCCGAGGTCGAGCACGGCGGCGCCGGCTTTCAGCATGGCTTCGGCGCGGGTGAGCAGGTCTTTTTCCGAAGCCACGCGGCTGCCGTCAAAAAACGAGTCGGGCGTGAGGTTGAGAATGCCCATCACCTGCGGGTGGCGCAGGCTGAGCAGGCGGCCGTGGGGGCTGAGCAATGAGTGAATGGATGAATGAATGAATGGGTGAACGACGGGCGAGCGCATGGTAGGCGGGAAATAGAGCGGGCTAAATATCGGCCCCCGGGGCGAACTTGCGGCCGTGAAGGCGGGGCTGCGCTCATTCACTCATTCGCCCATTCACTCATTCATCCATTGACTACCCCCGAGCACTACGACCTGCTGCTGGCCCGCTGCCGCGCCCTGTTCCTGGCCAAAACCCACGACTACGGCACGGCCTGGCGCATTTTGCGGCTGCCCTCGGTCACGGACCAGATTTTCATCAAGGCCAACCGCATCCGGACCATTCAGGAAACCGGCGTGCAGCTCGTGGCCGACGATGTGAACGAGGAGTTTGTGGCCATCATCAACTACTGCCTCATTGCCCTGATGCAGCTGCACCTGCCGCCCGACACGCCCCTCGACATGACGCCTGAGGCCGTGGCCGCCGCCTACGACGCCGAAGCCGCCGAAAACCGCCGCCTGCTACTGGCCAAAAACCACGACTACGGCGAAGCCTGGCGCCAGATGCGCGTGGCCAGCATCACCGACCTCATCCTGATGAAGCTGCACCGCGTGAAGCAACTCGAAGACATTGGGGGCGACGCCTGGGTGAGCGAAAGCGTGGAAGGCAGCTACCGCGACATGCTGAACTACGCGGTGTTTGCGCTCATTTTGCGCGGGGAAAAGTAACGCCACGCGCAAACGAATTGGTAACCGGGGCTGGATGCAGCAGAAATTGCGCAAGCAACTGCGCGGCCGCCCGGCGCATCTGTCGTGAAACCCCTCCTTATTGCGCCATGAAACCCCTTTTGCTTCTGCTTTTGCTCCTAAGCGCGGCCCTAGCAGCGCCCGCCCAAACCCCGACCCGGGCCGATTCGCTCATCAACCGAGCCCAAGACATCAGCAAGCGCAAGGATTACCCCGCGGCTATTGCGGCCTACCAGCAAGTGGTGCGCGAGCCGTCGGCCAAGCCGCGCTACAAAGCGGTGAGCTACTACAACATCGCCTGCTATAACGGGCTGCTGCACGATGCACCCAACGCGCTGAGCTACCTGCGCAAAGCCATCGACGCGGGCTATGTGGACGCCGGCCACATTGCCCGCGACTCCGACCTCGACCTGCTGCACAGCCATAAGCAGTGGCCCAAGCTGCTGGCCCGCGCCCGCCAGCAGGAAGACCAGCAGCGCATCAAGCGCCCCGAAGACGTGCAGTTGGTGACCACCGACATTGACCGTTTCTGGAGCGCCTACGCTGCGGCCAGCCGCGACACGGCCCACGCCAAAGCCGTTTTTCGGCGCGACTATTTCGACAAGGCCTCCGCGGGTTTGCAGGATTATTATTCCCTGAAAATCGGAAGTGACGCCTTTTTTACGAAACGGATTTTGCAGCGGCCGCGGTATTACCAGTTCATTCAGGCCACCACGCGGGCCATTGCCAGCGAGAAGCCCAGGATTGTGGCGGCGTTTCGGTGCTTTCAGGAGCTGTACCCGGCGGTGCAATTTCAGAACATCTACTTCGTGGTGGGCGGCTGGGTATCGGGCGGTACCGTGTCGGACGCCGGCCTGCTGATTGGAGCCGACCAAGTGGCCAACGGCCCCGGTGTGAACACCACCGAACTTAGCCTGGTGCAGCGCAACCGCTGCGCCCCCGTGTCGGAAATGCCCTCACTGATAGTGCACGAGCTGGTGCACCGCAACCAAGGCCCGCAAGATGGCACCCTGCTCAGCTATGCCCTCAACGAAGGCATGGCCGATTTTGTGGCCGAACTCGTGACCGGCCACGTCACCAACGCCCGTCTGCATCCCTACGGCAACGCGCACGAAAAAGAGCTGTGGGCCGCTTTTCAGCAGGAAATGCTCGGCACGAACGCCGACAACTGGATGGCCAACGGCAAACAGGAAACCCCCGACAAGCCCTGCGATTTGGGCTACTACGTGGGCTACCGCATTGTGCAGGCCTACTACGCCAAAGCCGCCGACAAAAGGCAAGCCCTGGCCCACATCCTCACGCTGCACGACGCAAAAGCTTTCCTGGCCGAAAGCGGCTACGCCGAGGCCCTGGCCCGCCGCTAGCCGCCGGGCGCAAAGCCGCGCTGGCGATTTTTGCGCAGCGGCCCGACCTTTACGTGAACATTGCGCGTTGTCCAGCCGTTTGCCACGGGCTTACTTTGTCTTATGTCAATTCCTAGTTCTCTTACCGCGGCGGCTCCGGCGCCCCACCCCTTGCGCACCCTCACGCGCGTTGCGTGGTTTTTGCTGGGGGCCATCTTCATCTTCTCCGGCCTCGTCAAGCTGAACGACCCGGTGGGCACGGCCTACAAGCTGGAAGAATACTTCGAGGTATTTGCCGAGTCGTGGCCGGCCATTGGCGGCTTCTTTTTGTGGTTCAAGGACCTGTCGCGCACGCTGTCCATCGTGCTCAGCTCGCTCGAAGTCATTCTGGGCGTGGCGCTGCTGCTGCGCTGGCACCTGCGCATCATTTTGTGGGCGCTGCTGGGGCTGCTGGTGTTTTTCGGGTTCCTGACTTTCTATTCGGCTGCTTTTAACAAGGTGACGGACTGCGGCTGCTTCGGCGATTTCATCAAGCTCACGCCTTGGACGTCGTTTTTCAAAGACCTGTTTCTGCTGGTGCTGTGGGCCGTGGTGTTTTTCAACAAGCGGTTTTTGCGGCACTCCTTTGTGCAGGGCACGTTGGGCGTGATGGTGATGACGTTTGCCACGGCCATTGCCATTGGCATTGGGGTGCGGGCGCTGGGCCACCTCCCCTACTTCGACTTTCTGCCCTACAAAGTGGGCGCCGACATCCACAAGCTGATGAAGCCGGCCGAGCCGGCCCGCTACCGCTACACGATGACGCGCAACGGCGAAACCAAGGAATTCGACCAATACCCCACCGACACCACCTGGAAATACCAGGCCATGACCGCCCTCAACCCCAAGGAGTCGACGCCGGCCGTGACCGATTTTGAGATAAGCGACGTGGAGGGCAACTCCTACACCCAGGAGCTGCTGAAAGGCAACAAGCTGGTGCTCATTGTGCAGAACACGAACAAGACGGACCGCGACCGGTTCGACGCCATCAACGCCTTGATGGAAGGCGCCGCCAAGTCGCGCCGCGGCATCACGGCCCTCACCATCACGAGCACCAGCGCCCCCAAATTCGACTCGTTTCGCCACGACGTGAACCTGGCCGGCCCCTATTACTTTGCCGATGCCACGGTGCTCAAGTCCATCATTCGCTCCAACCCCGGCCTGCTGGTGCTCAGCGACGGCGTGATTAAGGCCAAGTACCACTACCACGACCTGCCGCCGCTGTACGAAGTGGAGCGGCTGATGAAAGCGCCGGCAACGAAATAATACCCGTTGCCGCCGCTGCCGCGGCGGCCCAGTTCTATGCTTGCTTTCATTCTTCGTCGCCTGGGCCAGGGCCTGCTTGTGCTGGTGGGCGTGGCGTGCACGGTGTTTTTGCTGTTCAACGTGCTGCCCGGCGACCCCGCCGCGCTGCTGGCCGGCCAGCGCACCGACCTGGCCACCAAAGCCGCCATCACCGCCGACCTCGGCCTCGACCAGCCCCTGCCCGCCCGCCTCGCGGGCTACCTCAACGACGTGTCGCCGCTGGGGCTGCACCCGCGCGACTCGGCCGGCCGCGCCCGCTACGGCGGCCTGACGGTGCTGCCCCTGGGCGAGCGCGCCTTGGTGCTGAAAAAGCCCTACCTGCGCCGCTCCTTCCAGAGCAACAAGGACGTGCTGCGCATCCTGCTCGATTATTTCCCCGGCACCATGTGGCTGGCGCTGGCAGCCATGCTCATTGCCAGCGTGGGCGGCGTGGCCTTTGGGGTGGCGGCGGCGCTGCGGCCGCAGTCGTGGCTCGATAGGGTGCTGGTGAGTACCTCGGTGCTGGGCATTTCGGTGCCCTCGTTTGTGGCAGCCATCCTCATCGCCGTCACGTTTGGCTTCTACTGGAGCCGCTGGACGGGCCTGAGCCTCACCGGGCAGCTGTATGAGACGGACCCGTTCACGGGCGAGCGGCACCTGGTGCTGCGCAACTTGCTGCTGCCGGCCGTGGCATTGGGCATCCGCCCGCTGGCCATCATCACGCAGCTCACGCGCTCGAGCATGCTCGACGTGCTGAGCCAGGACTACATCCGCACGGCGCGCGCCAAGGGGCTGAGCCGCCCCGCCACCGTGCTGCACCACGCCCTGCGCAACGCCCTCAACCCCGTGGTGACGGCCGTGTCGGGCTGGCTGGCCTCGCTCATGGCCGGCGCGTTTTTCATCGAGTACATCTTCAACTGGAAAGGCCTGGGCACCGTGACGCTGCGCGCCGTCGAAAACCTCGACTTTCCGGTGGTGATGGGCGCTACGCTGTTCGTGGCCGCGCTTTTTGTGCTCATAAACATTGCCGTCGACGTGCTCTACGCCGTGCTCGACCCGCGGGTGAAGCTGGGGTAAAGACGCCTATTTGTGTCTTTACATTAAACAGCGGGAACCGCGCAAGTCGCACTAATTGGCCCGATGTTGTTCAACGAGGAGACGCCAATATGCGTCTCTACACCGTGCCTTTATAAGCCTGTGAATCAACCTCCCCTCATCACCCCTGTCCCACCCGGCGGCTCCGGCCACCTGAGCCTGGTGGGCCTGCCCGGCGCCGGCAAAACCACCCTGGGCCGCCAGCTGGCCGCACATTTCAACCGCCCGTTTCTGGACCTGGACGTGGCCATTGAAGCGCAGACCGGGCGCAGCGTGCGGGATATTTTCGCCGCCGAGGGCGAGGCCAGCTTTCGGGAGCTAGAATCGGCGGTGCTGCGGCGGGCCCTGGCCCACGCGGGGCCGCCGCTGGTGCTGGCCACGGGCGGCGGCACGCCCTGCTTTCACAGCAACATGGCGCTGCTTAACAGCGCGGGCATCACGCTCTGGCTCGACGTGCCGGTGGAAGTGCTGGCCGCCCGCCTGCCACCCGAGGAAGTGGCCAAACGGCCCCTCATCGCGGCCGCGGGCGGGGCCGAAGCCTGGCTGCGCGAAACCCTGAAGGCCCGGAAAGGGTTTTATGCCCGGGCCCGGCTGCGCTGCTCGGCGGCCTGCACGCTGCCCGCGGTGGTGGCGCAGCTGGCTGGCGCGGGTTTTGCCCTGCCGGGGGGCACATTGCCCCCGGCATCGTAATTTTGCACCTTCATCCGTTTGTTGTTCGTCCTTATTATGCAAACCCTATCCACCGAAGAACCAGACGTTAAGCCCACTCTTGCTCCCGCCGCGGCCCCCATGCGGCCCAAGCACAAAGGCTCGGCCCAGCTGTTTCAAAACCCCGTGCTGGAGCGGCTTTCGCACACGCACATTGCGTTGCCGGTGGGCATTTTTGCCGTTACGGGCGTGCTGAGCATGTATTATGGCCTCACCCGCGGCTTCATGACGGGCCTGGGCGCGCTGGGGCTGTTTTTGGTGGGGCTGCTGGCCTTCACCCTGGTGGAATACCTGGTGCACCGCTACGTGTACCACATTCCGGCCACCACACCGGGCCGGGCCAAGTTCCAGTACACCATGCACGGCGTGCACCACGAGTACCCCAAGGACAAGACGCGCCTGGCCATGCCGCCCATCATCACGGTATTCGTAGCCTCGCTGCTGTTCTTCATTTTCCGCTTCAGCTTCGGCTCGTATGCGTTTGGGCTGCTGTCGGGCTTCACGTTTGGCTACGCCATGTACCTGTTTGTGCACTACGCCATTCATGCCTACGCGCCGCCCAAAAATTTCCTGAAAGTGTGGTGGACTCACCACAGCCAGCACCACTACCGGCAAGACGAGGTGGCCTTTGGCGTGAGCAGCACGCTCTGGGACCACATCATCGGCACCATGCCCAGCAAGCAGCGCAGCGAGTAGCCTCCCGGTTTCGATGCAACGCAAAAAGCGCGGCTCCTTCGCAGGGGCCGCGCTTTTTGCGTTTGGTGGGCGTACCCCCAAGCTGCGCTTGGGCTTGGCAGGCATCGTTAGGTTTCGTTCGCCTCAACCCAAGCACAGCTTGGGGGTACGTGCTTACGGGCGCGGGCCGCGCATCTTGTTCACGATGAAGAACAGCAGCGCCACCACGATAAATACGGCGATGATGCCGGTGTAGGCACCGGCCTTGAAGATGCCGGCAATGGCGTCGCACCCGGTGAGGGTGGTGGCCAGGGCGAAGAAAAAGAACAGTATGGTTAGGCGGGAAGCATTCATGGCATCGACAAAAGAAGGGTGAAAGAAATTGTCCGCGGCCTTGCTACCGCCGAATCAAGGCTTGATACTAGCGTTTGGGCAATAAGGTTGGAAACGGCCTGCTGGCGCGGGAGGCGCAGTAGCTTTGGCTCATGAAATCTTTCTTTGCCTTCCTGCTGGCAAGCGCGCTGCTTTCCGGCCGCGCGCAGGCGCAAACCGCTCCCGCGCACCTCGACTCGGTGGCCCACCGCCAGAGCGTGCTGGCGTTTCAGCAGGCCCTGAACGCGGAGTTTCGCAACCCGCAGGAGTCGCCCCTGACGCCGGCCGAGCAGCAGGCCCTCGTCAGCCTGCCCTACTACCCCACCCAGTACCGCTACTACGTGACGGCCACGTTTGTGCGCGACTCTACCTCGCGGCCGTTCGCCATGGAAACCAGCACCGCCCGCCGGCCCACCTACCGCAAATACGGCGAACTGCGCTTCGTGCTGAACGGCCAGCCCCAGCGGCTCAGCGTGTACCAAAACCAGGAGCTGCTGAAGCGGCCCGGCCTGGAAGACTACCTCTTCCTGCCCTTCACCGACCTCACCAACGGCCACGGCAGCTACGGCGGCGGCCGCTACATCGACCTGCGCATCCCGCCGCGCGGCGTCACGGTGATGCAGCTCGATTTTAATCGGGCTTACAATCCCTCGTGCGCCTACAACCACGGCTACTCCTGCCCCGTGCCGCCGGCCGAGAACCGGCTGGCGGTGGCCATTCCGGTGGGCGTGCAGAGCGACCACTGAGTTTAGTGGTTAAGGATAAACGGTTAGTGGTTAATGCCCAGCTGTAAATAACCGTGCACTAACCACTAACCGTTTATCATTAACCACTAAAAACCTACCAGCTGCCGCTGGCGCCGCCGCCGCCGCTGCTGCCACCGCCGAAGCCGCCGAAGCCGCCACCTCCGCCGCCGCCACCCCAGCCGCCACCGCCGCCGAAGCCGCCGCCACCGCCGAAGATGATGGGCGGCACGAAACCGCCGCCAAAGCCGCGGTTGCCGCGGCCGCCGCCCCGGTTGCGCAGCATAATGAAGATGAACACCATCACGGCAATGATGAGCCAGAACGGAATGCCGGAACCCGACGAACCGCGCGTGCGCTGCGGCCGGGCGTCTTCCGGGTCGGCTTTGTACTCGCCTTTGGCGAGGGCAATGAGCTGGTCGGTGGCGCGGTCGAGGCCGGCGTAGTACTGGTTTTGGCGGAACGCGGGCACCAGCGTATTGCTGATGATGCGCTTGGCGATGGCATCGGGCACGGCCCCTTCGAGGCCGTAGCCGGTTTGGATGCGGGCCACGTGCTCCTGCTGGGCCACCAGTATCAGGATGCCGTTGTTTTTGCCTTTGCGGCCGATGCCCCAGCTTTCGTAGAGGTTCTGGGCGTAGTTGGCCACGTCGTCGCCGTCGAGGGTGGGCACCGTGACCACGGCAATCTGCGAGGAGGTGCTGTCGTTGTAGGCCACCAGCTTGCGCTCCAGCGCATCGGCTTCGCCGGCCTGCATCAGCCCGGCCAGGTCGTTGACCAGACGCGGCGGGTTGGGCCGGGGCGGCACGTTTTGGGCCGCCGCGCCCAGCGCCGTGAGGGCCCACAGCAGCACCAGCAGCCAGCGCCACGCCGCGGGCCGGGGCATGCGCATGCCTGCCGCCTGCGCGCGGGGCGCGTCTATCCTGGCGTCAGCCTCGGAATTTTTCATGCGTCGGAAGACGGCTTTGGGCCGCCGAAGGAAATGGAATCGTCCAACTCGTTCTGGTCGGTTTTGGCGTTGTAGGGGAAGTAGCGCTGCAGCTGCTCGCCCACCATCTTGATGCCGCGCTCCAGGCCCAGCACGTAGTTTTCGTGCCGAAACTGCTCCAGCACGGCTTCTTTGGTGGTTTCCCAAAAGTCGTCGGGCACGGCCGCGTTGATGGCCGAGTCGCCGATGACGGCGAACTGCCGGCTTTGCCAGGCCAGGTAAAACAGCACGCCGTTGCGGGCGGCGGTCTTGTGCATGTTCAGCTCGCCAAACACCTGGGCGGCGCGGTCCAGCGGCTCGGGCGTGGGGCAGGTGTCTTCCAGATGCACCCGAATTTCGCCTGAAGTCGTGACTTCGGCCTGCCGGATGGCGGCCACCAGGGCCGCGTCCTGGGCGGGGGTAAGGGGGTTATTCATCAGTTAGCAGTTAATAGTGAACAGTTAACAGTGAGCAGCCGGTAACCCACAGTAGCGGCTGAGGCCCTACTCGTTCACTGCTCACTGTTAACTGATAACTGAAATTTAAAACTGCACCGTGGGCGCCTTGCTCGCGGCCGGGTCGGCCTCGAAGTAGGGCTTGGGCTGGAAGCCGAACATGCCGGCAAACAGGTTGTTGGGGAAGGAGCGGGTGAAGGTGTTGTAGTCGTTGGTAACGGCGTTGAACTTGTTGCGCTCCACGTTGATGCGGTTTTCGGTGCCCTCAATCTGGGCCTGCAGCTCCTGGAAGTTGGCGTTGGCCTTCAGGTCGGGGTAATTTTCCGACACGGCCAGCAGGCGGCCCAGGCCGGCCGACACCTGGCTTTGGGCCTCTTGAAATTTCTTGATATTTTCAGGCGTCAGGTCGTTGGCGTTGAGCTGCACGCTGGTGGCCTTGGCGCGGGCTTCGATGACCGAAGTGAGGGTGCCCTGCTCAAACTTGGCGGCGCCCTTCACGGTGTTCACTAAGTTGCCGATGAGGTCGTTGCGGCGCTGGTAGGCGCTTTGCACGTTGCCGGCCTGGGCTTTCACGGCCTGGTCGCGCTGCACCATGCCGTTGTAGCCGCACGAGGACTGGGTGAGCAACAGGGCCAGGCCCGCGAAATACAGAAGAAAGCGTTTCATGTGAAAAAAGAAGGGGTGATGGTGAAAGATGCTCGGAGGGGAAGCGGCAACGGCCAAAACCTGCGGCGGCCGCGCCGGTTTGGTTCCGGGCTTGGCGCAAAGTACGCAGCTTGGCCCTAGTAGTTGTAGCTTGCTGCGTAGCTGGGCGTGCCCGGCCGCCCTCGCTCCTTCTTAATCGATTTCTTCTTCGGTTCATTACCATGAAAGCCGTTATTCCCGTCGCCGGCATTGGCTCGCGCCTGCGCCCCCACACCCACACCCAGCCCAAAAGCTTGGTGCCGGTGGCCGGCAACACCATTCTGGGCCACATCATCGACCGCCTGCAGGGCGCCGGGCTCACCGATTTTGTGTTCATCGTGGGCTACCTGGGCGATAAAATCGTGCGCTACGTGCGCCGCAACTACCCCGACCTCAAGGCCACCTTCGTGATGCAGGAGCCCCGCGAGGGCCTGGGCCATGCCCTGTGGCTGGCCCGCGAGGAGTTCCGCCACGACCCCGACGGCGTGCTCATCCTGCTCGGCGACACCATCGTGGACGTCGACCTGCCCGCCCTGCTGGCCACGCCCGGCTCGGTGCTGGCCGTGAAAGAGGTGAAGGACCCCACCCGCTTTGGCATTGTGGAGACCGGGGCCGGCGGCCGCGTGAACAAGGTGGTGGAAAAGCCCAAAATCCCGAAGTCGAACTACGCCATGGTGGGCCTCTACAAGCTGGCCCACGCCGAAAAGCTGGCCCAGGCCCTGGAGTGGCTGCGCGAAACCGACGTGCGCACCCACGGCGAATTCCAACTCACCGACGCGCTGATGCGCCTCATCGAGGACGGCGAGGTGATGACGACCTGCCCCGTCGACAACTGGTTTGACTGCGGCCGCAAGGAAACCCTGCTCGAAGCCAACGCCCGCCTGCTGAACACGGCCGAATTCCTGGAGCCGCGCGACTACTCGGAGTTTCCGGATTCGGTGATTATTCCGCCCGTCAGCATCGGGCGGGGCTGCAAGATTTCGCAGTCCATCATCGGCCCCAATGTGGCCATCGGCGACAAAACCATCGTGCAAAACACCATCCTGAGCGACTCCATCATCGGCTCTTATTCGGAGCTACGCTCAGCCGTGATGCACGACTGCATCGTGGGTTCGGACGCCTCGTTCCGGGGCATGAACCACTCGCTGAACATCGGCGACAACACGGAGATTGACTACAGCTAGTCGTCGTTTTGTGGACCGCCCACCGGTCCGACGCCGCAGGTGGATATTTACCAAAAAAGCCCCGACTGCTCGCGCAGTCGGGGCTTTTTCATACAGGTCAATTAAGCCCAAGAGCTGGCCCTGAGGCAGAGCCGGCTCCGGCTAGCTAGTTGATGACCACACGCTTGGTGAGGACGTCATTGCCGGCCTTGAGGCGCAGGGTGTACACGCCGGTCGCCAGCTCGGCGGTGGGCACCGTGAAGCGGGCACCGGCCGCGGGCAAGGCCGCTGACTGCGTGCGTACCACCTGCCCGAGGGCATTGAGTAGTTCGGCCTGCACGCTCGTGGCGTTGGCCACGGCCGGCACCAGCACCGTGAAGTTCTCGTGGGCCGGGTTGGGGTATACGCTCACCTGGGCGGCCAGGGCCTCGTTGCGGGTGGCCGTCACCACCAGCAGGCTCACGTTGTCGAGGCCAATGTCGGTGCTGCCGTTGTCGCCGGTGGCGCGGAAACGAATCACGCTCGTAGCGGTGCCGCCTACCAGGGGTATGGTGTAAGAAGTCCAGGTGGCGGCCAGCACCTGCGTAAACAGCGGCGCGCCGAAGGTGGTCCCGCCGTCGGTGCTCAGCAGCACTTCCAGCTTGTCCGTGCCGCTGGTGTTGATGTAGTCAAACTTCAGCCCGGTCCCAGCCGAACCGGCGCTGCTCAAGTTGGCGTAGAGGTCAAAGGTGGCGAATTCGGTCACCGGAGACACGTTGTAGGAATGGTAGCGCGCCGAGAATGAGGACGACGCGCCGTTGGCGTTGCTGCCGGCCGGGGTGTAGCCGCCGTTGGTCGAGCCGCCGGTCCAGCCGGCGGCGGCGCCGTCGTCGTAGCGGCGGAAAGAGGCGTCGGGGTCAGCCCCGGCCGTCATTTTCCAGTTCAGGCTGGGCACGTCGCGCAGGGCGCAGTTGGTTACCCAGGTGTTCTCGAACGTCTGGGTATAGGGCACCGTGGCGTAAGTCGGCGTCACGCAGAGAAAGGCCGTGGTGAAGGTCACCGGCACGGTCGTCGTCGAGCTACCGTTGCCGCCGGAGCAGTTGGTGGTCAGCGTCACGGTGTAGGTGGTGCCAGGGGTCAGGCCCGTCAGGGTGATGGGCGAGGCCGTGGCGTTGGCCTGGGTGGTGGCCGGCGAAGTCGTCACGGTGTAGTTGGCCACGCCGCTGGTCGAGGGCGTGAACGTTACCTGGGCCGTGGTGGTGGTGATGGTGGCCGCGGGCACGGCGACGGCCGTCGGCGGGGTGCAGGTCACGTAGCTCACGTTCACGTTGTCGAGGCCAATGTCGCTGAGGCCGTCGTCGCCGGTGGCGCGGAAGCGAATCACGCTCGTGGCCGTGGCCCCGGGCAGCGGCACGGTGTAGGTGGTCCAGGTGGCGGCCAGCACCTGCGTGAACAGCGGCGCGCCGAAGGTGCCGCCGCCGTCGGTGCTCAGCAGCACTTCCAGCTTGTCCGAGCCGCTGGTGTTGATGTAATCGAAGGTGAGGGTGGGCGTGCCCGTGGTACCGCTTGCGTTCACCGAGAGGTCGAGCAGGCCCTGGCTGCCCACGGGAGCGTTGTAGGCGTGGAAGCGGGCCGAAAACAAGGACGTGGCCCCGCCGGCGTTGCTGCCGGCCGGGGTGTAGCCGCCGTTGATGGTGCTCCAGCCACCGGCCGTGCCGTCGTCGAAGCGGCGCCAGGCGTTGTTGCCCGCCAGCGGCGAGGCACGCCAGTTGGCGTCGGGCACGTCGCGGGTGCCGCAGGCATTGGCCCAGGTAGCTTCAAAGGTCTGGGTATAGGGCAGCGCGGCGTAGGGGGCCGCCGTGCAGGCCGTGGTGAAGGTGGTGGTGACGCTGGCCGAAGTGGTGCTGCCGGCGCAGTTGGTGGTCACGGTTACGGTGTAGGGGGTGTTGGGCGTGAGGCTCGTCAGGGACACGGGCGAGGCCGTGGGGGTGGGCGTAACGGTGGTGGCCGTGCCGCCCGTGGGGGTGTAGGTCACGGTGTAGCTAGCCCCGCCGGCCGGGGGCGTAAACGTTACGCTGGCCGTGGTGGCGGTGATGTTGGCGACGGCCAGGTTCGCCACGATGGAGCAGGTGACGTAGTTGAGGTTGACGTTGTCGAGGCCGATGTCGGAGCTGCCGTTGTCGCCGGTGGCGCGGAAGCGAATCACGCTCGTGGCCGTGGCCCCGGGCAGCGGCACGGTGTAGGTGGTCCAGGTGGCGGCCAGCACCTGCGTGAACAGCGGCGCGCCGAAGGTGACGCCGCCGTCGGTGCTCAGCAGCACTTCCAGCTTGTCCGAGCCGCTGGTGTTGATGTAATCGAAGGTGAGGGTGGGCGTGCCCGTGGTACCGCCCGCGTTGGCGTAAAGGTCGAAGGTGGCAAACTCGGTCACCGGAAACACGTTGCCCGAGTGGTAGCGCGCCGAGAACAAAGACGAGGCCCCGCCCGCGTTGCTGCCGGCCGGCGTGTAGCCGTAGTTGGTCGAGCCGTTAAGCCAGCCGGCGGCGGCGCCGTCGTCGTAGCGGCGGAAAGAGGCGTCGGGGTCGGCCCCGGCCGTCATCTTCCAGTTCAGGCTCGGCACGTCGCGCAGGGCGCAGTTGCTCACCCAGGTGTTCTCGAACGTCTGCGTGTAGGGCACCGTGGCGTAAGTCGGCGTCACGCAGGTGAAGCCGGAGACAAAGCTCACCGTGGCGGTGTTGGCCACGCCCCCGACGGAGCAGTTGCTCACCACGTTCACGGTGTAGGCCGTGCCGGGCGTGAGGCCGGTGAGCACGAGCGGCGCGGCCGTAGTGGCGCTGGTGACGGTGTAGGTGGTGGTGGCGGGCGTGGTGGTCACGGTGTAGTTCGTCACCCCCGAGGCCGGGGCGGTGAACGTCAGGCTGGCCGAGGTGGTGGTGATGGCGCTGATGGCCAGCGCCGTGGGGGGCGAGCAGGCCGGGGTGGTCACAAACCGGGTTTCGGTGGGCAGCGAGGCCCCGGCCGCGTAGTTGGCCACCATGCTCACCGTGTAGGCGGTGCTGGCGGCCAGGCCGGTGAGCGCAAAGGGCGAGGCCGTGACCGTGAACGGACTACCGGGGACGGCTGGCGTCACGGTGGCGGTGTAGGACGTGGGGGCCGTGGTGGCGGCGGCCGGCGCCACAAAGTCGATGGTGGCGGTGCTGACCGCGACGGCAGAGGCCGTGGGCCGGATGGCCGGCAGCTGCGGCGTAGCGGCAGGGGTGTAGGTGAAGGTGAGGCCCGCGGCCGGCACCAGGGTGGGGCCCACCGCCACGGTCGACGAGCTGGTGAGGGCGGCGCCGGTGTTGGTCTGGTCCCAGCCCGCGGCGCTGCGGCGGTTGTTGTAGTCGGTGTTGGCGGCGCCGCGCAGGCCTACTTGCGGGTTGGTGCCGGTGGCCAGGCCCGTGAAGGTGCCGTACACAATGCGGATGACGTTGCTGGTTTCGGCCAGGCGAATCTGGTAGTTCTCGGTGCCGCCCACGCCGCCGTAGGCGCTCCAGTTGGCATACTGCACCACAAACTCGCGGTTCGGGGCCGTGCCCACGGTGGCGGTGCTGATGGCGGCGCCGGCGTTGCTCCGGCCGCCACCATCGAGGCCAAACGCGGCGATGGCACCGGCGTAGCCCGTGCCCGAAGAAATGGGGGTGTAGCCGGTGGCGCTGGGCGCGGTGGCGCCAAACGTCACGTAGCCGTTGGGGGTGATGTTGAGGGCGGTGTAGGCCGTGCCCGCGTAGGTGAACGAGAAGGGCAGCGTGACGGTGGGGTACACCTCGTCGTCGTCGGTGGTGCTGCCGCTAATGGTGGTGCCGCCCGTGATGGGCGCGTAGGTGCCCATGGTTTGGGTGAAGCCGTAGGCATCGGCCCGGGCCTGGGCGTGGCCCAGCAGCGGCAGCAGCCAGACCAGCAGCGCCAGGGTGCCGGCCCAGCCTTTGTTGAAAGACGAGGTGCAGGGTAAGTGATTTATCATGAGAAAAGGACTAAGGGTGGGGAAAAGGGGATGAAACCGAAACGCCCCGCAACAGCAGGCGGCCCGGCCCTAACAGACGCTAATGTAAGTCCTTAATGCCATGTGGTTTATCCGGAGCCGGCAAGTGGGCCGCCGCAGGCGCCGGCCAACGGGCAGCAGCGCTTCGCCAGAGGCAGCGGCCCGGCGCTGAAAACGGGCCCAAAACGTCTTTTCCGGGCAGCGGCCGGGTCAGCGGCAGCGGGCTCCAGGCAAGGCCCCGGGGCCCATCAGCACCCTCCTCCCCTGCTCATTTTTTGCAGAGCAAAGCGCCTGGCCATGCCGCCGCAGGGCCGCGGGCCGCCCAGCTAACGGGCTGGTGGTAAAGCCATGAGACAGTCATGTACAAGCAATTGAATATTCCAGTACCTTGCCGGCGGCCCGACTTGACGGCCGGGCGTTTCTCTACCCAAAACCCCCATCTACACGTTATGGCAAAGGTTAAAAACAACATCGTGACGCAGGGCCTGAGCGGCACGCTCGGCGGCCAGCTGGTGTTCCGGCAAACCAGCCGCGGCACCGTGGTGGGCGTGGCCCCGCAGGCCCCCAGCGGCCCGCCCTCGGCGGCCCAGACGGCCCAGCGCGAGCGGTTCCAGCAGGCCATCATCTACGCCCGCGGGCAGGCCCAGGACCCGGCCGTGCAGGCCGAGTACGCCGACGAGGCCAAGGCCCGCAACCAGCGCATCAGCAACGTGCTGGTGGCCGACTACATGCACGCGCCCGACATTTGGGAGGTGAACATTGAGGCCTACACGGGCAAGGTAGGCGACGTCATCGCCATCACGGCCACCGACGACTACGCGGTGAAGGCCGTGACGGTGCGCATCGAGAACGGCGACGGCAGTCTGGTGGAAGAAGGCGCGGCCGTGCAGCAGGCCGACCCCAACCAGTGGCAGTACACGGCCACAGCCCGCAACGCCACCCTGGCCGGCGACAAGCTGACCGTGACGGCCACCGACAACCCCGGCCACGCCTCGGCCACCACCCGCACCCTCTAAAAAGTCCTATTGCGGACCCGCCCCTGCCAGTATCCGCCGCTCGAAGGATGCTCGGAGGATGCTCGGAGGAGCCCCGGAAGCACCCGCCGCCGGAAAACCCGGCATAGTACTAAAAGCCGCCGCGCCCGCAAGGCGCGGGGCGGGTGGCAGAAGCGAAAGAAGCCCCGGCTGCGTAGGCGGCCGGGGCTTCTTTCGCTTCAGGCCATCTGAGCGTATTAAAAACCCTTCGAAATACGGGTGACTTTTGGAGGCCACCCGGTTTACGAAACTTATCTACTTGGTGCATTTCGTAAACTTTAAATCGTAGACGAGTTTCGTAAACTCGCCAAGTTGTGCAATAGCTCGTTGGTTGCTCATTCTGCTACTATACCAGTAGTTTAGCAAACCGAGGGATTAAAATTCTCCGCCGTCACCGCCAGCAAATCCATCTCCGGGAAGCTGCCCAGCAACGAAAGCGCGTGTTTGGTTAATTCCTGGGGAATGCGGCCCGCGAGGTGTTTTAAGCGGGCTCCGTTGTCCGGAAAAACATCGAAAATGCCGTACTCCCCGGTCGGCAGGCGGAGGGCAAACCACGCGATGGTTTCTTCTTCGGCCAGGGCCAACGGCTGGGCACCTTGTAAAAATTGGACCACCTCCTGTTCGTGGCCCTCCTTCGCTTTAAAGGTCAGCAACAGCCCTTTTGTATTGGGTTTCGCGGGCGGTTGGGAGGGTAGTTTGCTGGCCAGGACCTCCAGTTTCTGGATATCCGGGGCAGTTTCAAATAAGTCGGCGGCCTTTTGCCGCAAAGCGCTGGCAACCGCCCCGTTCAGGTGTGCCTCGCGGGATGCTTCATCGGGGAAGAAATCGACGATGCCGTACTCCGACCGGCCAAATCGAACGGCAAACCAGGCTGTTGTGCCGGCCTCCTGCCGCACTAACGGCAGGGCAGAAGCAAGGAACGCTTCCACCGCGTCGTCTTTGCCATGTTTCGCCGCTAAACGGACGAGTAATCCTTTTGTGGTCATCGCCATGGCTTAATAAATTGGTTAATATGATTCTTTAAATGTAGTAGATTAAAAAGTTAGAACCTAATGGGTTTTTATGCTTGTCTATTCCTACGCTGGGTTTTCCTGTTTTATTCTTTTTTCGCTCAGCCGGGGCAAGGCAAAGTAGGCGTACAGCAGCACCACGGGGACGATGCTCCACGGCACGCTCCACCAACAAACGAGCATGGCCGCCAGGTGCAGCGCCGGGGCCAGGGCGTATTCTGTGGTCAGCAGCCGGATGAGCCGCTTGTCGGTCCCGTCTTCCAACAGTCCCTTCCGGCTGATGGCGTACCACCAGGTGCCGTTGTAGAACAAGGTCATCAGCACCAACGTCCCGTGGTAGACCAGGGCCGCCGTCCGTTCGTCGGGGTGGCCGACCTGCCGGGCCAACAGCCCGGTGGTGAAGGATTGCAGGGTGACGAACAGCAAAAACAAGATGTTCAGCAGCAGCAGGTACTGGTCCGTCTGCTTGATGTACGCGAACATGTTGTGGTGGTTGGACCAGGCAACGCAGATGAAGAGAAAAGACGCCGCGAAGGCCGCGTAGTGCGGCCAGAGCTTGGCCAGTTCCTGCAGCAAGCCCGTTTCCGCGTCGGGCTTGGGCAGGTCGGTGGCCAACAAGGTGGCCGCGATGGCCAACACGGCGTCGCTGAAGTATTCGAGTCGGTCGGTTGGCCGGTGGTTGTGCATGCGAGCTATTTTAACGTTAAATGCCCCGAAACCCAAAACCGCCCGTCGAGCGCCCACCCGCGGCTCCACCGTGAATGTACGCCTTCTTTGGTTAGTAGCCCGCGGTTTACTCCGGATACTCGCCGGGACAAACCCGTAATCTGGGCGGCGTGGGAAAGAAAGCCCGGCAGCGGGCCGGGGCGGTGCCCGTCGGGTCGTCGCCTGCGCGAGGCTGCCGCGGCCGGCGAACCGTGCGGAAGAGGGCCGCACGGCCGGCCGGCCATCGCCTCGCTCGGGGCCACGCGCAGTGGTCTTGTCCGGCAAGCATCACGTTCGGTTGAGTTAAGCCAAAGCCCTGCTGGTTCACGCCAGCAGGGCTTTGGCGCAGCGGAAGGGTTGTTTACACAACGGAGCGTTCTACCTCCATGTTCATTTCGCGACTTAGTACTTCTCGGACAAGATTTCTAGTTGTCTCTGAAAGTCCTTTTCCGCTTCGCTCCGCGGCGTAAGTCCGCGTAGTAGGGCTTGGAAGAACGGCCGTTGGTCCTGGCGCAGCAACCGGAGTTCCTGTTGCCCGGCGCAAATGCGAAAATAGCTGGCTTCTGAGCCGGGACCTGGCATGGTGGTGGCACTCCTTTGCATGAGCGCCAGCAGCTGCGTGTAATAGGCGGCTTCGACTAAAGCCGTAGGCCCACCGTTCCGGTACACGGCGCGGGGGTACTGCTTGCCAAGGAGGCCCACGACAACGGGGTACACGTATTTGTCTTGGGCCGGCGGGTCGTATCGGATGCTAATCAGGTCTGGATACGGGCAGGACGATTCCTGTTCGGCGTACCGTACGTGCCTGGATGTGCTGCATCCCACCACCGCGAAGAATAGGCAAAGCAGTGGAGCAACGAGGCGAAAGGAACGCATTCGGGTAAAGTATACAAAAATGGTAATTTGAGTACACGACGAGTCAGTATCCCCTTTGCGCCCTCAGATTCTCCCGCCCCGGCCACCAGGCCGGCTCCCGGGGCAGCCGCAGTTCCTGGCCCTCGAAGCGGCGGATGCCGTGGGCGGCGCCGCCGAGTTCCTGAAAAGTAGCAGCCACGCACACGCGGTAGTCGGCGTCAATCCAGAATAGGTGGCGGTCGAAGGCGCGGTGCAGGTTGGGGCACAGGGCCAAGCCGTTGGGGAGGGTATCGTCGTGGGTGAGGGCCCAGGGCACGATGTGGCAGGCATCGAGCAGCGGGTAGGGGCTGCTGGCGGTGCTCACCAGATGCAGGCCCGACACGGCGCAGGTGTGGTCGTAGGCCCGCAACACTTCGCGCTTGAAGAGGGCGTTGCGCATGGTTTGGTCGAGCTCATTGGCGGGCTGGAAGTGGGTGCGGTAGAGGGCGGCGGGCTCTTCCAGTATCTGGCGGCGGATTTGGGCCAGCGCGGCCTCGCCGGCACGGGGGCGGCAGCGGGCCTGGGTGGCGGGGAAGTAGCGCGCCAGCAGCGCCTGCTGGAGGGCGGCCCGGGCTTCGGGCTGTTGCGCCAGCTGCCATAGGTCGGCATCGAGGGCGGCGAAGGCCACCACTTCGCGCAAGTGGCGGAAGCTGCGCACCGAGTTGGAGGCGGTGAGCAGCAGCTCCAGGCCGGGCCAGGTGTGCAGGTGCCAGAAGCCGTCGCCGGTGAGGTGATAGAAGGGCAGCGCGAAGTTGGCGGCCGTGAAGTGGGAACCGGTGCTCAGGTCGGTGCAAATGGCGGTGAAGGCCGCGATGAGCTCGGGGGTGATTTCGATGCGGTTGTCGCGGATGCTGCCATCGGCGATGCCGTCGAGCACGGCCAGCAACAGGGCGGGCTTATAGGGCGCCTCGCCGTGGCGAGCGGTGCGGGCGACGCGCAGTTTCTGGAAGCGGCGGAGGTAGGTGGCAAGCATTCGGCGGGCAAGGTATGGGCAGATGCTGGCACCTTACACCCGGCCCGCAGCTGCTTTAGGCGCAGAGTCCACACTCCGCCCCCTCCTACTCACCGCAACAGCCCCTTGATTTCCTGCTGCACGGCTTTGCCCAGGAATATCTCGTGGCCGAGGCCCGGCAGTTCGCGCAGGGTGGCCGGGATGCCCTGCTGCTGCAGCCGCTGGTAATACTCCCGGGTCATGGTCGCCGGGGCGATGGAGTCGGCGGTGCCCACGAGCAGAGCCACCCGCGTGCGGGCCGGGACGCGGGCCAGCACCTGCTCCGGCGACACGCTGGCCACGGGCTGGTCCCAGATGGCCCCGCCCCCCGTGTGGCGCTTCATGTGGGCGCGCCAGGTGGCCACGTTGCAGGGGCAGGCGGCCAGCAGGGCGGCATCGGCCAGGCCGGGGTGGCGGCCCAGCAGGTCGGCGGCGAGGGCGGCTCCGCCGGAGTGGCCGGCCAGCACCACCCGCCCGGCGTGGTAGCGGGCCCGGAGCGTGGTGAGGGCGGCGGCGAGGGCGTCGAGTACGGCGGGGGTGTAGTTGTCGCCGGTGGCTTCGCCGCGCTGGCCGTCGGAATGGTGGCCGGCGGGGTCGGTGTAGCCGGGGCGCAGCAGGGCCACTGCTACCAGGTCGGGGTTGGCCTGGGCGGCCCGTCGGGCCACGGTGTATTGGTAGGCGGGCTTGCTGAAGGGGGCGTCGCCGTGCAGCACGACAAGCAGCGTGGGGTGGGCGCTGAGCTGGGGGCTGAGGTACACCTGCGCCCACAGCCGCTGCCCGGCGGCGCCCACCCACTGGCCGGGGGCGGCGGCGGGGGTGCTGGCGTGGTCGGGCTGGGACTGGCAGCCGGCCAGGGCCAGCAGGCCCGCGCTGGTGGCCAGGAGGTTTCGGAGGGTTCGCATGGCGTAAATAACGGCGTCAGGCCCCGTTCCAGGGCGGGGCGGGTGCCGGCTTGTTTCGCTGCTGCGGCGGGTTGTCGGGCGTCGGCTACCGAGCCGGCTCTTCGACGCGATGGAGGCTGTGTGGCGGGCGTCCATCCCAAGCTATGGTTACTCCAGTTGCGGCAGAGCCGGGAATTGGCAGGGGCAATGCTTCGGCTTTGTGCCGGCGGGGCGCCTCACCCCCGGCCCCTCTCCTCGGGGAGAGGGGAGCCTGACGATTGCAAACCACAACAAACGGCTGCGCCGCCGTGGCTCCCCTCTCCCCGAGGAGAGGGGCCGGGGGTGAGGCGCCCCGTCGGCACAAAAAAAGGCCCCGGCATGTGCCAGGGCCTTTTTGCCTGCTCAGCGGCGGCTTACTCTTTCACCAGCTTCAGCGTCTGGGTACCGGCGGGAGTGGCCAGGTGCAGCACGTAGAGGCCGGCGGGCAGGCGAGCAAAGGCGGGGCTGTCGAGAGTGGGCTGGCTGGGGCCGGCGGTCAGGGGGCCCAGCTCCTGGCGCAGCACCGGGTGGCCCAGCATGTCGGTGAGCGTGAGGGTGGCCGCGGCGGCGGCCCGGGGCAGCAGCAGGCTCAGGTGCAGGGCTTGCCGGCAGGGGTTGGGCCAGGCCAGTAACGGGCCGGCGGCCGCGTCGAACTGCACGGTGCGCACGGGCGAGAAGCTTGCCGGCCCGCCCTGGTCCAGCTGGCGCAGGCGGTAGTAGCGCAGGCCGGTTTTGCCGGCTTCGCGGTCGGTGAAGGCGTAGCGGCGGGGACCGGCGCTGCTGCCAGCGCCCGCCACGGAGCCCAGGGTGCGGAAGTGCTGGCCGTCGGGGCTCACCTGCACGTCGAAGCCCTGGTTGTCGTGCTCGGTGGCCGTGGTCCAGCTCAGTAGCACGTCGGCGCCCTCGCGCAGGGCCTCGAACCGGGACAGCTGCACGGGCAGCGGCGCGGCAGCGGCGCCGATGGCCAGCAGGCCCAGGGGCGTCGCGGTGGCCGGGCCGATGAGGGTGCGGGCCGGGGCCGGACTCACCACGGTGGCGAAGTACGTGCCGTAGCCGCTGTTGTCGGCGGCGCGCGGGCTGATGCGCTGGGCGGCTTCGTTGGGGATGGTGCCCAGCAGGGCGGGGTCGTAGGCCAGGGTGGGCTGGTAGGTGTAGCCGCTGCCATCGGCGGTGGCGTCGCTGAACTCGAAGTAGGCGTTGGCGTAGCGGGCGCCGGCCAGGAAGGGCGCGGGCGGGTTGGTGCCCGAGTAGTAGCGGGCCAGCACGCTGCCGGGCACGGTGCCGGTGCTGCCATACGTAAGGCGGGCCAGGGTGCGCCCGCCGAGCGAGAACACCTGGGTACCGCCCAGGGCCGGCGCAGCCGACACGGCCAGGGCCGGCGGCAGGGCCGTGGGCGTCACTTCAAACGCGCCGAGGTCGGGGGCGCCGGCGGGCACGGTGGTGGGGCGCGGGGCGCCCACGTAGTCGGTGCCGATGCCGGCCACCTGCGTGCCGGTGCCGTTGGCGTACCAGGCGGCGGGGTTGGCGGCGTTCGGGAAGAAGTCGCCGGCGGCGGGGTTGGCAAACAGGTTGGCGGCGGGCAGCGTGGTGGTGGTTTCGCTCAGGCTGCTGCCGTCGCCGCCGGTGGCGGTTTTCCAGTCGGCAAAGGAGTAGGCCGTGGCGCCGTAGAGGCCCACTTTGGCGGCATCGGCGGCGATGAGTAGGTTGTAGTCGGAGGTGTTGGTGCCGGGGTTGGTCGTCGAGCCCACGAAGCCGGTGGTGGAGGCGGTGGCCAGGGCGTAGTTGCTGCCGCTGCCCGTGCGGGCGTTGTAGAAAATGTTGTTGCGCAGCGTGGTAGCGCCGGTGCTGGTCCGGTAGCAGGCCGCGCTGCTGCCGGGGCCGGTGCCGCCCAGGTACACGGTGTTGTGGTAGGCGTTGATGGCGGTGCCGGCGGTGAGGTACAGGCCGGCCACGGCGGGGCTGCCGGTGCCGGCCGGGGCCGTGAGGGTGGCAATGATGTTGTTGCTGAGCGTGTGGCTGGGACCGCCCGCCACCTCGATGCCGTAGACCGCGCCCGTGCTGCTGGTGCTCAGGTTGGTCACTTTGTTGGCGGTGGTGCTGACGGCGCCGCCGGGGGCACTGGCGGCCGGCAGGTACATGCCGTACACCGCGGCGCCGCTTGTGGTGCTGAGGTTGCTGATGATGTTGCCTAGGATGGTGCCCGAAAAGAAGGTATTGCTGGTGCTGACGGGCACGCCGGTGTTGCCGCTCAGCGTGAGGCCCACCGTCTGCCCGGCGCCGCTCAGGTTCTGCACCGTGTTGTTGGCCAGCGTGCCGCTCACGGCGGTGCCGCCCGCCCACAGGCCCACCATAGGGCTGGCCCCCGTGGAGGAAATGCCCCCGCCGCTGGCCAGCGACCCGATGACGTTGTCGCTCACCTCATAGGCAATGCTGCTGGTGCCGGCGCCGGTGGCCGTGGCCAGCGACTCTATTCCCACAAAGCTGCCCAGCAGCGTGAGGCCGCTGACGGTGTTGTTGCGGATGGTGTGCGTACCGGCCGTGGTGGCGAAGCCGATGTTGAAGTAGCCGGTGGTGCCGCCCGCGCCGGTGCGGGTGAGGCCGGTGAAGGAATTGCCCTGCACCAGCAGGTTGGCGGCCGTGGCGATGTTGACGGCGTTGCTGTTGTTGATGAATAGCACCGAGCCCGTCGAGGCCGTGCGGCTGTTCTGGTAGCGGTTGTTGCTGATGGTGACCAGGGCCGACGACGCCCCGGTGGCCAGCACAAACGTCATGTTGCCGGTGCTGGCCGTGCTGCTGCCCAGCAGCGTGTTGTTGTCGATGGTCAGCGTGGAGGAGGTGGCGGCGTAATTGGCAATGCCCGTAAAGTCTGAGCTGAACGTGCCGCCCGTGCGGGTGCCCGTGTAGGTCAGCGTGTTGTCGCTGAAGGTGGCCGCGCCGGTCAGTGGCGAACCCGCTGAGTTGCTGATGCCAATGGGCGAAGACGACGTGACGCCCGCCGCGGTAGCCAGCGCAAAGTCGAGGGCGTTGCCGTTGAAGCTGGCCGTGCCGCCCACCGTGCCGCCCTGGTTGACAACCCCTGTCATCGTGCTGCTGATGGTGGCTCCGCCGTTGGCGATGGCGAAGGAAAAGGTATTGTTGTTGATGGCCAGGCTGCCCGGCACGGCCACGGTGTTGAAGATGCCCAGCAGCGACCCAGAGATGTTGCCCACCGTGGCCGGGGCGGCCGGCACGGTGTGGCTGATGACATTGCCGCTCATCGACAGCACTCCGCTCACGGCCCCACCGTTGTACACGGCCTGGCACGCGGCGGAAATGGCGCTCGTGCTGGTATTGGTCAGGGTGTAGGCCACGGTGTTCGTGTTCAGGGCCAGGCTGGGGGCGGCTCCGCTGTTCACCACCCCGAAGTAAGCGCTGCCGCTGGCGGCGATGGTGCCCGTGCCCGAATTGCTCACGGCGTAGTTCACTGCGTTGTTGCTGAGCGAAGCAGCTCCCGTCACGGGGTTTTGGCAGTTCACGCCCCGGGCGGCCACGTCGAGGCTGCTGCTCGACGTGTTGCTCAGGGTGAAGGTCACCTGGTTGTCGTTCATGTTCAGTGCCCCGCCCACCGGGCCCTGGCAGCTCACCCCGTGCGCCGCCCCGCTGATGGGGGAACTGGCCGCTGTGCTGCTCAGCGTGTAGGTTACCTGGTTGCCGTTCATGTTCAGCCCGCCGATGGCGCTGATGTTGCTGCTGAGCACCATGTAGCGGCTGCTGGCGCTGGCCACGCCCCCGCCCGCCGCCAGGGTGTAGCTCACCGCGTTGTTGTTCAGGGTTGCGGTGCCCGTGCCCGTGTGGCCCGAATACACGGCCGTGGCCGTGACGCTGGTGGTGGCCGTGGGGGCTTGCACCAGCGTCACGGCGTTGTTGTTCAGGGTAATGTCGCCGCTGGCGCCCAGCGTCAGGTACACGCCGTACAGGGAGCTGGCCGTGGCGACCCCGCCCCCGCCCGCGTTGTCCAGGGTGTTGAAGCTGGCGTTGGGGCTTTGCTGGTTGGTGGCGCGGATGCCGAAGGCGATGACGCCCGACGCGCCCCCGTAGTTGCGGATGGTGTTGCCGGTGCTGGCCGCCTGGCCCCCGAAGTCGTTGTTTTGGTCGGCCAGGCTATACGGGGCCGCGTCGCCGTAACCCGTCACGAAAATGCCCGACTGGGTGTTGAGCAGCGTGTTGGCGTAGAACTTATTGCTAGAGTTGCTGCCGGCCGCCGAGGTGGGCGTGACGGCCGTGCCCGTGGGCGTGGTCAGGGCCAGGTACACCCCATACAAGCCGGTCGTGGCCGACCCGCTGCCCGAGCGGTTCATCGTGACCTTGCAGTTCTGGATGGTGTTGTTTTGGCAGCCGTTGGTGGCCGAGGCGCGGAAGAAAGCATAGCCAAATTCCGACGCTTTTATTTGGTTGTTGTTCGTGGCCGGGTCGAGCAGGTCGATGCCGTCGAAGGTCACGTAATCGGCGCCGCTCAGGCGCACGATGCCGTCCAGCGCATTCGAGGAGCCCACCGGCGCGGTAATCAGCGGGTTGGTGCCGCTGCCCGCCTTCCGGAAAACGATTTGCCCGGTGGCCCCGCCCGTGCCCTGGGCCGTGAGGGGCGGCAGGCCGCCAGACGGCGCCGTTTCGGCGTAGCCGGCGGCCACGTTTACCGTCACGCCCCCATTGGGGAAGCTGCTGTTGATGTCGTTGATGGCCGCCGCGAAGTTGGCGTAGTCGCCCGGCAGGGTTTTGACGGTTTGTGCCCAGGCGCCGGAGCTGCTCAGCAGCAGGGCCAGCAGGGCCAGCGGTTGGCGCCAGCGCCCGGCGGCGGGCTTCGTACCTGTCGAAAAGAGGGTGTCGGTGTAGCTTGTTTTCAATGATGCTGGGAAAAAGGTGTACCCTGCAAAGCTAAAGCAGCCGCCAGGAATCTGCTGATGGCCAACCCAATTGGCATTTCCTCAAACGGCCTAGGTAGGGAGCCGCCGTTCTCCGGGGCAGCCGCAGTGGCGGGCCGTGGCGGCAATTGGCCCGCCCAGGCAGACCATTTACGATGCCCTGGGGGGCTTGTGGAGCGCTCGCCAGTTC
This sequence comes from Hymenobacter armeniacus, assembly GCF_014699055.1. GTDB lineage: Bacteria > Bacteroidota > Bacteroidia > Cytophagales > Hymenobacteraceae > Hymenobacter > Hymenobacter armeniacus. The sequence continues at coordinate 86,692 of NZ_JACXAC010000004.1, read as the reverse complement.
GGAGATTCTATATCACCCAAACAATAATAAATAGCGCCCCACGCCGTACTTTTCGGTCAAAACCGCGCTGCTTATGACCTTCCGCCCCGTTCTGGCCGCTCTGCTGGCTTTGTTGCTGCTCACCGGCTCGCTTCGCGCCCAAACGCCCCTGGGTCAGCCCTCGCTCGATGAGAGCAAGGTGCAAATCTGGTGCGCCACGGTGCGCTTCGTGTACGACGACGCCGGCCGGCCCAACCTCAAAAGCACCGTGCGCTGCGAAGGCGGCAACCTCGACGCCCTGGCCGCCAGCATCCGGCCCGACAGCCTGCGCGTGTACAGCCTGCTCTACCAGCCCATTGAGGGCCGCGGCGCCATTTACCAAGGCAAGAAGGACAACCCCGCCCGCCTCGCGGCCCTCACCAAGGCCATTGTGAGCAAGCTGAAAGGCTCGCCGGCCCGGCGCAAAGACCCCGCCCGCATGGCCCGCGTGGAGGCCCTCGAAACCGCCCTCACGCATTACGTGGAAAGCGGCACGCCGCTCGGCGACGTATCGGCGGCCATGGCGCCCGAAACGGCCGACACCACGGCCACTCCCGGCGCGCTGGGTCCGGCCGAGGCCGCCGAACAGGCCGCCGCGGCCGACCGCGACGCCGACGCAACGGCCGCCGCCTTGCCCACAGCCGGGCCGGGCAGCCTGCTCTTCCGCTTCGCCGCGCCGCTGGCGCTCATTCTGGCCATTCTGAGCCTGGTGTTGTACGTCATGCTGCGCATCACGCTGGGGCAGTGGCGCCGGCAGCAGCGGCGCGAAACCCTGGTGGCCAAGCAGGCCGCCGCCGCCGCCACGGCCGCCGCCACCGAAACCAGCGCCGCCGTGGCCGACTCGGTGGCCCGCGTGAAACGGGCCGAAGCCTTGGTGCTGGCCGCCTCCGAAACCCGCGCCACGCCAGCCTCCACGCCGGCCCTCGACCAACTCAGCCCCGCCCAGCGCCTGGAAGTGGAGCGCCTGGTGAGCCAGCGCGTAGACGAGGAGCTGCGCTGGCTGCGCGCCAACCTGCCCGAGCTGGTGGCCGCCGCCGTGGCCGTGCCCGGGCCGCCGGCCGCATCTGCTGAAGCTGGGCCCGCTCCCGGCACAGAGCGCCAGGGCCCGGTGGCCGACGACGTGCAACTGGATTAGCTATACATTTTTAGTCGGCCGGCTCTCTGCAGCCGTACCTGCTGGCGCCGCCCCACCGCTTTTTCCTCCTTGCCCATGAAAGCTGCCTTTCGCCTGCTCGTGCTACTGGCAGCTTTGCCGGCTTGCCGGGCCACCACACCGCCCGCGCGCAACACCCTGCCGCGCCGCCAGCCCCTTACCGAAACCACCACCCCCGAAAATGCCGAGCCCAGCCGCAAAGCCGGCCTAGAGCTTCCCGACACCACCCGCCGTGACCTACCCCCCAAGCCGTAAAGCCGACGTTACCGACACCTATTTTGGCACCGCCGTGCCCGACCCCTACCGCTGGCTCGAAGACCCCGACGCGGCAGAAACCACGGCCTGGGTGACGGCCCAGAACGAAGTCACGTTTGGGTATCTGAATCAGATTCCGTTCCGTAACGGCATCCGGGAGCGCCTCACCACATTGTGGAACTATGAGCGCTACGGCGTACCCGAGCAGGTGGGCGACGAGTTAGTATTTGCCAAAAACGACGGCCTGCAAAACCAGGCCGTGGTGTACCGCCAGCGCGGCCAGGAAGAGCCCCGCGTGCTGCTCGACCCCAACAAATTCTCGGAAGACGGCACCACCGCCCTGGCCGGCATGGAGTTCAGCAACGACCACCGCTACCTGGCCTACGCCACCAGCAGCGGCGGCTCCGACTGGAACCAAATCCGCATCATGGACCTGGCCACCCAGGAGCTGCTGCCCGATACGCTGGACTGGGTGAAGGTCTCGGGGACGTCGTGGACCGCGGCGGGCTTCTACTACAGCCGCTACGACGCGCCCAAAGCCGGCGAAAACGACCTCTCGGGCAAGAACGAGTTTCACAAGGTGTATTTCCACCGGCTGCACACGCCGCAGGCCGACGACCAGCTGGTGTACGAAAACCCCGCCATGCCGCTGGGCTTCCGCATGGCCGGCGCCACCGAGGACGAGCGGTTCCTGTGCCTCTACCTCACCGACGGCGTGTCGGACGGCAACCGCCTGCTGGTGCGCGACCTGACCGACCCCGCCCAGGCCGTCACCTGGACCACCCTGTTTGATTCCTATGCATTCAACAACACTGTGGTCGGCAACGTGGGCGGCGAGGTGCTGGTGTACACCAACTACCGGGCGCCCAACTACCGCGTGGTGGGCATCGACCCCAGCCGGCCCGAAGAAGCGAACTGGCGCGAGGTGCTGCCCGAAACCGCAAACAAGCTCGAAAGCGTGACCCAGGCGGGCGGCTGCCTGCTGGCCGGCTACCTGCACGACGCCCGCTCGCAGGTGAAGGTCTACTCGGAACGGGGCGAGTTTCGGCACGACGTGGCGCTGCCGGCCATTGGCACGGCCAGCGGTTTCGGCGGGCGGCGGGCGGCCATGGCGGTGTACTACGCCTTCACCTCGTTCACGTACCCGACCACCATTTACCGCTACGACCTCGCCACCAATACCAGCACCGTATTCCGGGCGCCCACGGTAGACGTGCAGCCGGCCAACTACGAAACCACCCAGGTGTTCTACCCGAGCCGGGACGGCACGCGGATTCCGATGTTCATCGTGCACAAAAAGGGCCTGCCCCTGAACGGCCACAACCCCACCTACCTCTACGCCTACGGCGGCTTCAACGTGAGCCTGACGCCCGGCTTCTCGGTGGCGCGCATGCTGTGGCTCGAAAACGGCGGCATCCTGGCCGTGGCCAACCTGCGCGGCGGCGGCGAGTACGGCGAAGACTGGCACCGCGCCGGCATGACCCCGCACAAGCAAAACGTATTCAACGACTTCATTGCCGCCGCCGAGTACCTCAAAACGAACCAGTACACCGACACCCAGCACCTCGCCATGGCGGGCGGCTCCAACGGCGGCCTGCTGGTGGGCGCCGTGGCCAACCAGCGGCCCGACCTCTGCCGCGTGGCCCTGCCCGCCGTGGGCGTGATGGACATGCTGCGCTACCAGAAATTCACCATCGGCTGGAACTGGGCACCCGAATACGGCACTTCCGACGACGAAGCCCAGTTCCGCAACCTGTTGGCCTTCTCGCCCTTGCACAACCTGCGCCCCGGCACCGCCTACCCCGCCACGCTCATCACCACCGCCGACCACGACGACCGGGTGGTGCCCGCCCACTCCTTCAAGTACGCCGCCGCTCTGCAGGCCGCCAACGCCGGCCCCCACCCCACCCTCATTCGGGTCGACGTGAACGCCGGCCACGGCGCCGGCAAAAGCACCGCCCTGCTGATTGATGAATGGGCCGACGTGTGGAGCTTCTGCTACGCCAACATGGGCGTGACACCAGAATTGGCGTAGAAACGATGCCAACCTGCGCCTGAAGTGAGCCCCGCGTGTTGGCCCTCGACGAGCAACATCAGCCCGATTTCGTCATCTACTCACCCAATGCGGTGCTGGCGGCGGCGGTCGTCACAAAGCGCACGCTTCAGCAGCGCCTGACCGATGCTTTATGTCCGGCAACTGGGCCGCAGGTATTGCAGACCGCAGGCCTGTGCTTTTTGCGCATTGGTGCCGCCGGCGGGCAGCCGCATCCGCAACGTGTGCTGCTGGAATAACAAGATTTCGCAAATAAAAAAGGCCGGCTCACTTGCGTGAACCGGCCTTTTTCGTTGTGTCAGTCGTGCTTAGTAGCGGTACAGGTCCGACTTAAACGGGCCTTCTACCGGCACTTTGATGTAGTCGGCCTGCTTGGCGGTCAGCTCGTCGAGCTCCACGCCGATTTTGGCGAGGTGCAGGCGGGCCACCTTCTCGTCGAGGTGCTTGGGCAGGGTGTACACTTGGTTTTCGTACTCATTGCCGCGCTCCCACAGCTCCAGCTGGGCCAGGGTCTGGTTGGTGAACGAGTTCGACATCACGAACGAGGGGTGGCCGGTGGCGCAGCCCAGGTTCACGAGGCGGCCTTCGGCGAGGATGATGACCTCTTTGCCGTCGATGGTGTAGATGTCCACCTGCGGCTTCACCGTGTCCTTGGTGTGGCCGTAGTTCTTGTTCAGCCACGCCATGTCGATTTCGTCGTCGAAGTGGCCGATGTTGCAGACAATGGCTTTGTCCTTCAGGCTGCGGAAATGCTCCTCGGTGAGGATGTCGCAGTTGCCGGTGGCCGTCACCACGATGTCGGCTTCCTTCACGGCGTTCGTGAGCTTCTTCACGGCGTAGCCGTCCATGGCCGCCTGCAGGGCGCAGATGGGGTCGATTTCGGTTACGATGACGCGGGCGCCAGCGCCGCGCAGCGAGGCCGCGGTGCCTTTTCCGACGTCGCCGTAGCCGGCCACCACGGCAATTTTGCCGGCCATCATCACATCGGTAGCCCGACGGATGGCGTCCACGGCCGACTCTTTGCAGCCGTACTTGTTGTCAAACTTCGACTTCGTCACCGAGTCGTTCACGTTGATGGCGGGGAAAGGCAGGGTGCCATTTTTCACGCGTTCGTACAGGCGCAGCACGCCGGTCGTGGTTTCTTCGCTCACGCCTTTGATGCCGGCGGCCAGCTCGGGGTACTGGTCGAGCACCATGTTGGTGAGGTCGCCGCCGTCGTCCAGAATCATGTTCAGGGGCTGGCGCTCTTCGCCAAAAAACAGCGTCTGCTCGATGCACCAGTTAAACTCTTCCTCGTTCATGCCTTTCCAGGCATACACCGGAATGCCGGCGGCGGCAATGGCGGCGGCGGCGTGGTCCTGCGTCGAGAAGATGTTGCACGACGACCACGTCACCTCGGCGCCCAGCGCCTTGAGGGTCTCGATGAGCACGGCGGTTTGGATGGTCATGTGCAGGCAGCCGGCAATGCGGGCGCCCTTGAAGGGCTGCGACGCGCCAAACTCCTCGCGCAACGACATCAGGCCAGGCATTTCGGCTTCGGCCAGACGGATTTCCTTGCGGCCCCACTCGGCCAGGCTCATGTCCTTTACTTTGTACGGAACGTACGTTTTCGTCGTGGTTTCCACCATGATATGAGTTGATTGTTGGTATCGCGTTTCAACCGCAAAGATACAAGTTTTGTTCAAGGGCCGGCACTACCAAGCCGGCCAATTCGCCCGCCATTCAGGCAAGCTATGCCGTGGTTTCTTGGGCGCAGCCGAGGCGACATCAGCGGGAATTTTACGCCCTTTAACGAGGAAAAATGTCAGGCCGGCCAGATATAAACATGCAAATACCTCCGGGCTAGGAATTAAACTGCTTGACGAATTAACTTTCAGGGCTGAAATAATACCACTGCCTTTTTGCGCAAGCAGAGAGGCTTTTGTATGCCCTTTTGGCGTTTCCCACCCCCTTTTTCATTTTATATGGTTAAAACTTTACTTTCCGGGCGGCGTGAGGCGCGGCCCTCTGCCGCGCGCATGTGGCAGCTGCTTGGGCTGCTCACTGTGGGCGCAGCCCCGGCGTGGGCCCAACCCTCGGTGATAGGCACCAACACGGGCGACGTGAGCAACTCGGCGTATGGCACCTACGTGGCCGCCAACCTAGTCGATGTGGGCGGCTTCCGCCAGTACCGCACCCAAGCCGCCAACTCCACCACCGACAACGTGGCCGAGTGGCAGTTTGCCCAAGGCACGGCGAGCAACGTGGATTACAACAACAAGTGGCTGCCGTACGCCAACGCCGGCATTAAGTACCGCATTCCCGGCTTCAACCAAGCCATTGCCCCGAATACCGCTTACCCGCCCAGCACCAACAACGGCACGGCCACATATTCCGCCAACAGCGGCGTGCCGGGCGGCCTGCCGGCGCTCACGGCCGGGCGCTACTACACGTTCAACATCACCAAAAACGCGCCCACGGCCGACAACACCATGGCCGTGCTGGAAACGGCCTACAACCCGGTGGCCATCAGCGCGGTGGCCGCCAACACGGCCACGCCGGGCAAAAACAGCCTGGTGCAGATAACGGCGACGCTGGCCAGCGCGCCCAATGCGGCCGAATATTTCTACGTCCGCTACTCCACCAACGCTTTCGGAACCTCTGCACTGGTGCCGCTCACGGTGTCGGGCACCACGGCCACGGGCCTGATACCGGGGCAGGCGGCCGGCACGGCGGTGTCGTACTACGTGCTCAGTTCGCCCATCGCCACGGCGGCGGCCATCGGCACCGACTACGACATGCTGACGCTGAACCTGAACAACAACGGGGGCGCCAACTACAACTACACGGTGGCGGCCACCGTGTGCGGCATTTACGGCATCGACAACGCCACGGGCAATGCCACGGGCAGCGCAGGGGTGTTCAACTCGTTCACCAACGCGTTTGCATTTCTGAATGCCAGCACCTTGTCCTGTGCCACCACGTTCAACGTGACGGCGGGCTCGACTTACACGGAAAAGGCCGCGCTCGGCACCATTGCCGGCAGCAGCGCGGCCAACATTGTTACGTTCCAAAAATCGGGCACCGGGGCCAACCCCAAAATCACCGCGCCCGGCGGCTCAACCAGCACGACGGTTGATGCCATCATCGGCCTGAACGGCACCGATTACGTCACCTTCGACGGCATCGACCTGCTCGACCCCAGCACCAACACCACGGCGGCCACGCAAATGGAGGCCGGCTACGCCCTGTGGCGCGCCGGCACCGGCGCCACGCTGAACGGCTGCCAGAACGTGACGATTAAAAACAGCACCGTCACGCTGCAAAAACCACTGGCGGCCAGCTCAATCACCACGGGCATTTTGTCGGCCAATACCGATAATGCGGGTGCGACCGCGGTGGTAACCGGCGCCACCGTGGCCACCGCTATTAACACAAACAACACGTTTACGGCTAACACGCTGACCAACATGAGCCGCGGCGTGGTGCTGCAAGGCTTGTCCAGCGCGACCTATTACGACCAGAACAACACCGTGGGCGGCGCCGCCATCGCCGCCGGCAATACCATCAACAACATCAACGTCGGCAGCAGCACCAGCGGTGAGGTATACGGCATTCTGGCCGACTACCAAACGGGCACGTCCATCACCTTCAACACGGTGGACAATGCCGGCAATGGCGGCACGGCCAATACCCGCGAGTTGCGCTGCATTGCCTTCAACCTGGGCACCTCGGGCGTGCTAACGGCCAGCAACAACACGCTGACCACCCAAACCAGCCAGACCGCCGTCGTTTACGGCATTCGGTGCGAAGCCACTGGTCTGACGCTGACCACCAGCAATAACCAATTTACGGCGGTGGCGGCAACGGCGGGCAGTTCGGGCGCCATCTACTTCATGGGCATCCTGGTGAGCAGTTCCACCGGCAACCTGGCTTCGTGGACGGCCGATGGTAATACCTGGGACAATGCCGGCAAGTCGCTCATCAGCAGCGGGCAGCTCGCCTTTGCTTATAACAGCAACAAAACCCCTACCGTCACTTTCACCAACAACACGGCCAAAAACATTGCCCGCACCACCAACGCCGGCACGTTTTATGGCTATTACAACGGCGCGGGCGGCCCGGCCACCACGCCGGCCCTGCACACGATAACGGGCAACGTCATCCAGGGCCTCTCCTTCCCGGGGTCGTCCGACGTGTACGGCATTCAGAACACGGCCGGGACCACCAGCTCGCGGGCCCAGGTTAAGATTGAAGGCAACACCATCAAGGACATTACATCGGTCACGGGGGCTATCTACGGGGTGCTGTTCGACTACGGCGACAACGCCGGGGGCGCCACCACCTCCACCATCAACGCCAACACCATCAACAAGCTGAGCAGCGGCCCGGCCAGCAGCCTCACCAAAGGGGTGTACGGCATTTTCGTAGGCGGCACCACCAGCTTCAGCTCGGGCACGAACGTGACCAACCTGAAGGTGCAGAGCAACCAGATTGGCGAAGTGGGCGACGCGGCCACGCCCACGCTCAACGGCATCAACAACAGCGGGGCGACGCCCGTGGCGGGCATTTATTTCAACGGCGGCGCCACCTCACCATCCCTGGACTTTTCGTCGAACGTTATCAAGAACGTCAATTCGACCAATAGCAGCAGTTCGCCCTCTGCATACGGCATGTTTTTCGCCGCGCCGGGCTCGGGCAATGCCACGATTACCGCTTCCGGCAACACCATTGCGGGGGTGAGCCTCACCAACAGCGCCAACAGCGGGTCAGCGTATGGCATGCTGGTGACCGGGGTGGGCACCTCGGGCACGGCCACGGTAGAAGACAACGTCATCAACAACGTGCTGGCGCAAAACACCAGTTCGTCGGTGTATGGCATTCGGTTCTCGGCCGCGGCCACGGCCAACGTGCGCCGCAACACCCTGTATGCCCTGAGCCACACCAACACCTTTACCGGCGTGGTGTACGGTCTCTACTTTGGGGGCGGCAACACGTTCAACATCAGCCGCAACAAGGTGTACGACCTTTCCTCGGCCGCTGCCACGGCCACGGTGTACGGCATTTACACGCTGGGCGGCAGCGCCGATAACGTGGACAACAACCTGATTGGGGACCTGCGGGCCCCCATCAGCACCGCCACGGGTTCTTTGGTGGGCATCAACCTCACCAACAGCGGGCCCTACAACGTGTACCACAACACCGTTCGGCTGAACGCCACGAGTACCTCGGCCACCACGTTCGGCTCGTCGGCCGTGTTGCTGGGCTCCGGGATGCTCGACTTGCGCAACAACCTGCTGGTGAACCTGAGCACACCGGTGGGCGCGGCCTACACCAGCGCCCTGCGCCGCAACGTGGCCGCCACCAGCGCCAACACCGCCGCCACGACCAACAACAACATCTTGTACGCCGGCACGCCCGGCACCAACAACGTGGTGTACGCCGAAGGCAGCACGCCCACCACCTACCCGGCCCTGGCCGACTACCGCAACGCCATGGCGGCGCTGGGCGGCTCCGCGCCGCTGCGGGAATCGGCCGCCGGCACCGAAAACCCGCCGTTTCTGAGCACCACCGGCAGCGCTGCCACGTTCCTGCACATCGACCCGGCCGTGGCCACGTTGGTTGAGAGCGGCGGCACGCCGGTGAGCGGCGTAACCACCGACTTTGACGGTGACGCCCGCAACGCCACCACGCCCGACGTAGGGGCCGACGAGGGCAACTTCACCCCCGCGCCCACCATGGCCGTCACAGCCCTGACTTACGCCCAGAACGGTCTGAACACGACGAACAACGCCACCAACCAGCTCATCACGAGCCTGACTGTGACCACGGCGGGCAACTACGACCGCCTGCGGCTGACCAGCGTCACGTTTAGCTTGGCCGGCACCGCCGTGCCAACCAACGACATTACCAATGCCAAGCTGTATACCAGCACCAGCGCCACGTTCGCGGCGGGCACGGCCACGCTGCTGGGCACCGCGGGCAGTCTGGCCGCGCCCAACTTCACCTTCACGTTGAGCACGCCGCAGCCCCTGACGGAAGGCGCTAATTATTACTTCCTGACCTACGACATCACCGGCGGCGCCACAGTGGGCCGAACCATCGCGGCCGTGCCCACCAACGTGGCTTTCACGTCGAGCGTCACCAACACGGCTTCGGCCATCACGAGCGGCAGCAGCCCGGTAGCCATTGCCCTGACGGGAACGGCGGCCACGCGCACCATCGTGGGCCCGCTGAACGGAACCTACACCGTGGGTATAGCGGCCGGCAACGACTATGCCACCATCACGGCAGCGCTGGCCGACCTGGCTTTCCGGGGTGTGAGCGGCCCGGTGATTTTCTCGCTGACCAACGCCACCGCCACGCCCTACAACGCGGCCAACGGCGAAACTTTCCCGTTCGTGATTCCGCCCTTTGGCGGCGCCAGCGCCACCAACACGGTTACCCTCAAGCCCGCACCAGGCGTGGCGCCGGTGGTGAGCGGCAACAGCGGCAGCACCAACACCGCTGTGTTTAAGCTCGATGGCGTGGATTATTTCGCCTTCGATGGCTCAAACACTCCCGGCGGCAGCACCCGCGACCTGACCATTAGCAACACCACCAACCAAGTGCTGACGGCGGTGGTGTGGGTGGCCAGTGCCGGCACCGGTGCCGGCGCCACCAACATCATCATTAAAAACACCAACTTGGTGGGCACCAGCAGCTCCACGGGGCTCTTTGGGGTGTTTGCTGGCAGCAATACCATCGTTTCGAATGGAGGCACCGGCACGGGGGCAGACAACGACAACCTCACCATCCAGAACAACTCGTTTCAGACGCTGGCTTACGGCATCTACGCGGGCGGCACGGCGGGCGGCACCACGGCCGGCAGCCTCGACGGGCTGGTGATTAGCGACAACGCGGTGGGCACGCCCAGCGCCGGCCTGACCACGGTGGGCATTCAGATTAGCAACACCGGGGGCAACTCCTCGGCCACGGGTGCCCAAATCACGCGGAACACCGTGCAAAACGTGGTGGGCAGCAGCGCAACGCCGCTGTTCGGCATCTACGCCGACACGGGAGTGCCGTTTGTCACCATCAGCCAGAACACGATAGACGGCATCAGCCAAGGCTTTGGGGCCGACGCATCAGGGATTTACGCGGGCGCCGGGTTCACCGACGGCACCATTGCGCGCAACCGGGTGGTGAACATTGCGGCCACTGCCACCGGCAGCTTCGGGGCGCACGGCATCGACGCCCGCACCGGCAGCAACACGAGCAACCTGCTCATCGCCAACAACACCGTGGCCGGCATCAACGGCTCGTGCGGCACGACGTTGAGCACCAACGGGATTTCGGGCATTCGCCTGCTGAGCAGCATGGGCGGCGCGAAGGTGTATTACAACTCCGTGAACCTGACCGGCGCCACCACCAACACCACCGCCAGCACCGTTTCGGCCGCCTTCCACACCAGCTCGCTGATAACCACTGCCGGCACGCTCGACGTGCGCAACAACGTTTTTGCCAACTCGCTGGTAAGCCCCGGCAGCAGCGGGGCCAGGAACTACGCCATTTACAGCGGCGCCCCCCGGACTGCTTACGCCACCATCGACTACAACGACTACTACGTGAACGGCCCGAACGGCGTGCTGGGCAACTACGCCGGCACCGGGGCTGCCACTTCGGGGAGCGACCTAACGACCCTCGCCGCCATTCAGAACGCGACGAGCGGCTTGGGGCAGAACGGTAATTCCCGCAACGCCGTGCCGGGCTTCGTAAGTGCCACCGACTTGCACCTGAGCAACTTCTCGGCGCTGGAAAGCGCCGGGGTGTCGCTGGCCGGCACCGTGGACACCGACTACGACGGTGACGCCCGCCAGGGCAGCGCCGGCTACACCGGCACCGGCACCGCCCCCGACCTGGGCAGCGACGAAGCCGCCGTATTGCCGGCCACAGCACTGGCTCTGAGTGGCACGTACACCATCGACAACACGCAGGCCACTAGCTACCCCACCGGCCGCAATTTCCGCTCGTTCTCCGACGCCGTTGCCGTGCTCAACCAAAGCACCATTGCGACGGCCACGGCCGGCACGCCGGCCGTGACGTTCAACGTGAGCGCCGGCCAGACCTTCGCGGAGGAAGTGCCCGCCATCAGCACCACGGCCACGGGCGCCACCACGGCAGTCACGTTCCAGAAAGCCGGCGCGGGCGCCAACCCGGTGCTCCAGCCCGCCGGCTCGGCGCTGAACGCGCTGGACGCGGGCTTCACGGTGCAGGGCGCCGACTACCTCACCTTCGACGGCATCGACGTGAACGCCCCGGGCGGCAACGTCGAGTTCGGCTACTTGGTGCGTAATGCCTCGGCCACCAACGGCGCCTTCAACAACACGGTGCAGAACGCCACCATCTCTCTAAACCGAAATAATCTGGCCTCGTGGGGCGTGACTCAAACCACGGACCTTCGCTACGGCGGCGCCACTACGCCCACCAGCCTGGCTGGCTGCAACCAGAACAACCGCTACCTCGGCCTGCAGGTGTACAACGCCGTGGCGGGCATAGTAGCGCTGGGGTATTCCTCTACTCTCTACGACTACAACACGGAAATCGCCAACTGTGTAGTGGGCAGCAGCAGCGCCCCAATTGGGGGAGGCGCAGCGTTTTCAGTGGGCATAAACGGACTGGTTAACCGCAAGATGTCGGTACACGACAATTCGGTGCAATACGTGAGCAGCACCCTGGCCACTGCCGGCAGCAACGCAGCTTCGGGGATTTACGTGGGCGAGGTAGTTGGGGGCGCGGCCACCACCACTCCGACGGATGCCTCTTCGTTCTACAACAACCGAATTTCAAACATCTCTTCGGTTGGGGCTGCGAATGCAGCCTTTGTGCGGGGCATTTACTTGGGTGGCAGCACCACTTCCGGTGCCGGATACGTGGCCTACGGAGTAAATGCCTACAACAACGCCGTGACCGGCCTCACCTCGGGCTACACCGGGACAGCCACCGGCAATCGGTACGTGCAGGGCATCTTCCTAACCACCGGGGCCGGCGGCACGTCATTCAGCGTCTTCAACATCTCGTTCAATACCGTCAGCCTGAATACCGGAACCCCCACGTACAGCAGCACGTGCTACGAGTTCAGCAGCGCCAGCGGCGCTACCCTTAATACCCGCAACAACATTTTTGCCAACCTCACGGGTGCCCAATCGGGTGCGGCCCTGCACTACGCTTATAACTCGACCTCGGCTTCGTCCATCGGGGTTTCCGGCTCCGTTTCGGACTACAACGACTTATGGGTAGCCAACACCACGAACGGCATTTTGCTCCAGGGCGGCAACAACGCGACGGGTACGCGCACGGACTTGGCGGGCGCGCAAGCCAACGGCGAAGGAGTTAATTCCAAGAGCATCGACCCGGTGTTCGACGCCATCCTGCGCCCGACCAACTCTGCCCTCAACGGCCTGGGCCTTACCATTAGCGGCATCGCCACCGATTTGGTGGGCACCGTGCGGGCCACCGGCACGGCCGCCAGCCAAACCGGCCCCGACATGGGTGCCTACGAATTCCCCAACACGACCAACGTGGCCCTGAATGCTGCGGCCCTGACGGCCCCCGCCGCCAACTATTGCACGCCAGGCCCCCTCAGCGCGCCCATTACGCTGAGCGTGACCAACACCAGCACCAACGCGCTGGTATTGGGCGTCAACCAGAAGCTGCTCGTGAGCGGCACGCTGGTATTGCCGGGCGGCGGCACCCAGCCCCTGAGCGTCACCGTAACCAGCGGCACCATTCCCGCCAACGGCAGCCTACCCGTGAGCGTGGGCACGGCCAATTTGACGGCCGCCGGCACCTACACGTTTCAAGCGCTGACGGTGGCCCTGCAAACCAGCGAGGGCCTGACCATTCCCGAAACGCTCACGACGGATAACACGCTCAGCCCGAACCCCACCGTGACCGTGGGCGACCAAACCACCTACACCGGCAATGCGCCTGGCGATGGCAGCAACTGGTTCAACGCCGCCAACTGGACGGCCTGCGTGCCCAGCAACACCATCGACGCCCTCATTCCGGCTGGCTTGGCTAATTATCCGAACCTGAACACCGCGGCCACCGCGGCCGTGCGCACCCTCACCATCGCCAATGGCGCCAGCCTGAGCCAGAGCGCCGGCACCCTGAACGTGTACGGCAACCTGACCAGCAGCACGCCCGCCGCCAACGTGAGTCTGACCGGTGGCATGGTAGCTTTCCGTGGCGCGGCGCCCACCGTCACGGGCATTGACGGTTTTTACGACCTCAACGTGAACCTGACTGCTGCCGCCGGCGTGCTGGCCTTGGCCAACAACACAAGCGTAGCCCACGCCCTGACCATGAGCCAGGGCGTACTCAACACCGGCACCTACACCGTGACCCTGGCCCCCGCTGCCACCCTCTCCGAAACCGACGCCAGCTACGTGCTGGGTCAGGTAGCGGTGCCCGGCCGCGACCTGAGCACGGCCACGGCCGAAAGCTTCGGCAACATCGGCCTGACGCTGACGCCGGACGCCGCTTCCACGGCCTTCCCCGGCCTCACCACGGTGGTGCGCACCACGGGCACGGTGCTCACCGGCGCGGGCACCAGCCAAAGCATTAAGCGCTACTTCGACATTCAGCCCGCCACCAACACGGGCCTGAACGTGGCCATGGACTTCAGCTACTTCGACCACGAGCGCAACGGCATTGCGCCCGGCAACGTGGCCTTGTTCAAGTCGGTGAGCGGCCCGGCGGGGCCGTGGGCCAACCAAGCGCCCATCACCATCGCCGGCAACACGGTGAGCAAAATCGGCATCGCCGACTTCTCCATCTGGACGCTGGGCAGCGCCACCAACCCGCTGCCCGTGGAGCTCACCGCCTTCACGGCCGAGCGCCAGGGCAACAACGCCATCCTGGCCTGGACCACCGCCAGCGAGAAAAACAACGCCGGCTTCGACGTGCAAGTGAGCCTCGACGGCCGGGCATTCCGCACGCTGGGTTTTGTGGCCAGCCCCTCGGCCAGCAGCAGCGCCCCGCGCCACTACACCTTCCTCGACGCCGAGAAGGGCAAAGCCGGCCTGCGCTACTACCGCCTGCGCCAACTGGACGTGACGGGCAAAGCTGAGTTCTCGCCCGTGCGCACCGTGCGCTTCGAGAGCGAAGCCGCGCCGGCCCTGCTGCTCACGGGCGTGCCCAACCCCTTCGCGCACGGCCTGACCCTGCGCGTGGAACTGCCCGTCGGCACCCCGGCCGCCGCGGCCCAGTTGCGCGTAACCGATGCCGCCGGCCGCCTCGTGCTAGCCACAGCCACTCCGGTACTGGCCGCCGGTCTCAGCCAGCTGCCGCTCGACCTGCGCGGCCAAGCCAGCGGGGTATACTTCGTGCAATTGGCCTTCCCCGGCCAGCCCGCGCAGCACCTGCGGGTGGTGAAGGAGTAATTACTTCGCCATAGTGCATAAAAAAGCCCGCTGGTTATTTCCAGCGGGCTTTTTTTATGCACTATGGCCGTCAGGCTAGTTGTTCTGAATGAGCACAACTTTGGAAGCCAGGTTGGGGTCGAGGCTGGTGTAGCCGCGCACCAGCACGGTGTAAATCTTGCCCGATTCATAATTTTTCGATGCCGTGGTGGAGCCCGAACCGTTGCCCTCGCCCACGTACAACACGGCCACGCTGGGGTTGCCGGCCGAAACGTCGATGTTGTAGGTACCGGCGTTGATTTCCACAAACGGCGAAGTGGTACCAAAAGGCACGTCGGCGGTGATGGCCTGCGAGCCCACGGCCAACCGTTGCGTGAGGCGGAGCGGCGAGGCCTGCCCCTGACCCAAGTGCACCAAGCGAATCTTGGCTTTGCCCGAAGCGGGTGCCGTCAGGTCGTCGTTTACGAAGAGGCCGCTCACGGCCGTGGTAGCACCCGGCGAGTAGGCGAAGTAGGAGTAATTCTTGTCTTTTTCTACCGCCACGCTCTGCGTCACGGCGTTCTGGCCCGAAGTGGCCACGTTCACCTTCAGGGTGCGGCTGCCGGCGGGCACGCCCTGGTAGCCGCTGTTGGCGCCGTAGGCCAGCGTGGCCTTCTCGGCATCATCGGCCAGAAATTTCACGTCGAGGTTGGCGCTGGGCGCGGCGTGGTGGAATTTAACTTGGCCCTGCTCGACAACGGGCGCGGCCGGTTCATCTTTTTTGCTGCACGAGGCCAATAGCACGGCGGCCGGCAATAGGGCCTGGAAGGCGAGGGAAGCGAAAGACGTTTTCATACGAAGAATACAACGTGAAATGAGGATGCGGGCCGCCCGGAAACTACCGGCCGGCCCGGCCAGAACGTAGGCACGGGCCGCTTTGTTGAGTTGGGGGACTAAAAAATCGGCAGCGCGGGGCGTTTTCAGCCTGCGTTCGCATTCTATCTTTGTTATATGCACAAACTTGATTGTCTGGCTGCCGCGGGGTGGCGGCTGCGCGGGGCGGTTATTACGGCGTTGGTTTTTAGCCTGTTTGCCCCGGCCCAGGCCCAACAGGCCCCGGCCACCATCCGCCTGCACCCCGAAGACGCCGAGCGCGGCCTCAACGGTCCCCAGCACAACTTTGAGTTTCTGCCCCCCGGCGTGGGCGGCGATGCGTACCAGAGCGCCGGCTTCTTTGGCCAACAGCTGCGCCCCTACCTGGCCGGCAATGCCCAGGCCCTGGCCCACCTCGACCAGTACCGCCGCCAGAAAACCATCTTCCTCGTCGACCGCGTGGTAGCTGTGGGCGCTTTCGGCCTCTGGGGCCAGCAAATTTTGGCGGGCGACGAGCGGCAGTACTTCAACAACACCCAGAAAGTGGCCCTGGGCGTATTTGCCACCAGCCTGCTGGCCACCGTCTTCATCAACCGCAACACCAACACCTACATGAAGCGCGCCGTGGAGGCCTACAACGCCGCCCCGCCGGCGCACGGCAGCGTGTGGCCCCGGCTGCGCCCCAGCAGCATGGGCATCGGCGCGGCGCCCACCGGGCAGCCGCTGCTGGCGTTGCGCTGGAACTTGCGCTAAGGCCCGCGGTTTTCCGTATACCCTTTCCCATGGACTACCCCCTGCCCGAAGCGGCCAGGCGCTACGTGGCCGCGCACCTGCACGACGACCCCGCCCACCTGGCCCTGCAAGCCCGCCGCCACCCCGGCCTGCCCGTGCCCGAGCTCGTGCGCCAGATTCAGGCCCGCCAGAAGGCCCGCGTGAAGCTGCCCGACTGGGCCGACAACCCCGATTTGATATTTCCGCCCTCCCTTTCGGTGGAGCAGGCTTCGTCGGCGCGCACGGCGGCGTTCAAAGCCAGCCTGGTGGATGGCCAGCGCCTGGCCGACCTCACCGGCGGCTTCGGGGCCGACTCGGCGGCGTTTGCCGCCCGGGTGGCCCACGTCGATTACGTGGAGCGCAATGCGGCGTTGGCCGACGTGGTGCGCTACAATTTTGGCCAGCTCGGCATCCCCAACGTGGACGTGCACGCCGCCGACGCGCTGGCTTTTCTCAAGGAAACCGACCAGCACTACGACTGGCTCTACCTCGACCCGGCCCGGCGCGATACGGCCGCGCGCAAGATTTTCCTGCTGCGCGACTGCGAGCCCGACGTGGTGAAGCTCATGCCGCTGCTGCTGCACAAGGCCACCAAAGTCCTGCTCAAGACTTCGCCCATGCTCGACATCGAGCAGGCCGTGCAGGGCCTGGGCCACGTGCGCCGGCTCTGGGTAGTGGCCGTCGACAACGAGGTGAAGGAAGTGCTCTACGAGTTGGGCCAGGAGCCCGCCGTCGACCCCGAGCGCTACGCCCTGAACCTGCGCCGCGACGGCACCCAGCAGGAATTCCGCCTCAACCGCGCCCGTGAGGCCCGCGCCACGCCCCGCTACGCCGAGGCCCAACAGTTTCTCTACGAGCCCAATGCGGCCGTGCTCAAGGCCGGCGCGTTTCGCAGCATCGGCACGGCCTTCGAGTTGCTGAAACTGCACCAGCACAGCCACCTGTACACGTCCGACGTGCTGCGGGCCGATTTTCCGGGTCGCATCTTTCGGGTGCGGGCCGCGGAAAAAGCCGACGGGGCTGCCCTCAAAGCGCACCTGGGGCCCGAAGCGCGCGCCCACGTCACCACCCGCAACTTCCCCGACTCGGTGGCTGATTTCCGGCGCCGCACCGGCATTCGGGAAGGCGGCGACGTGTACCTGTTTGCCACCACCGACCTGCGCGGCCGGCCCGTGGTGCTGGTGTGCGAGAAAGTAGCGCCGGCCTTGGCTGCCGCCTGATTATCGTCAAATTTCTGGGCAGGCTCGGCCACTGCGCGGCGCTGCCCGTACAATCAGCCGGCCCGCCGGGTGGCGCGGCCTCCTCTATGAAGCAGGCTGGTTGTTATGCGTTTTACAGATAAAGTGTGCCTGGTAACGGGCGGGACCTCGGGCATCGGCCAGGCCGCCTGCGTGCGGCTGGGGGCCGAAGGCGGCACCGTCATTGCCCTGGGCCGCGACAAAAAAGACGGCGCCGAAACCGTGCGGCTTATTAAGGAGGCCGGCGGCCAGGCCGTGTTCATGGCCTGCGATTTGGCCAAGCCCAAGGCCATCGAAACCACCGTGCAAAAGGTATTGGTCAAATTCCACCGCGTCGACGTGCTCGTTTGCGACGCGGCCATGATGACGTTTGAGCCGCTCGTGAAATTGCCGTTGGAGAAATGGGACTTGCTCATGCAGGTAAACCTGCGCTCCTTGGCCCAGCTCACGCAGCTGTGTTTGCCGCACATGCCCCGCGGCAGCGCCATTGTGGCCATCAGCTCGGTGCACGCCCACCAAACTACCGCCGCCGTGGTGCCCTACGCCACCAGCAAGGGCGGCCTCGAAGCCTTTGTGCGGGGCATGAGCCGCGAGCTCGATTTCCGCCAGACGCGCATCAACGCCATCGCGCCCGGCGCCGTCGACACGCCCATGCTCTGGAGCAACCCCAACGTGAAAAACGGCAACGAGAAAATCGACAAAGCCACCGTGGGCAAGCCCGAGGAACTGGCCGCCGCCATCGCCTTCATGGCCTCGGCCGAGGCCAGCTTCATCCACGGCACCACCTTGGCCGTGGACGGCGGCCGGCTGGCCCAATTATAGCGCGCCACGCACACGCTACTGACGTCGCAACGTCAGGCGGTTGCCGGGCAAAAGCAGCTTGCGCTTTCCCACTTCCGACCCCACGGTCAATAGCTCGGTTTTCCGTAGTTTTGTGGCGCGCCCGCTCGCCGGTTTTGGTTGGGCGGGCGCCCTGCTTTTTTCTCTCCTGCCCTTTTCGCGCATTCAATGCCCTATCTGTTCACTTCCGAATCGGTTTCGGAAGGCCATCCCGATAAAGTTGCCGACCAGATTTCCGACGCCATTCTCGACGAGTACTTGCGTCAGGACCCCACTTCCAAAGTGGCGTGCGAAACGTTGGTGACCACCGACTTTGCGCTGGTGGCCGGCGAAATCAAGTCCAAGGCCCACGTCGACGCCGAGCCCATTGTGCGCGAAACCATCCGCCGCATCGGCTACGACAAGCCGGAGTACCTCTTCAACGCCGACACCTGCGAGGTGATGAACCGCCTGCACGAGCAGTCGCCCGACATCAACCAAGGCGTGGAGCGCGCCAAGGACGAAGACCAGGGCGCCGGCGACCAGGGCATGATGTTCGGCTACGCCAGCCACGAAACGGCCAACTACATGCCGCTGGCCCTCGACCTGTCGCACCGCCTGCTGCGGGAGCTGGCCGCCATCCGTCGCGAAAAAAGCGACATGCCCTACCTGCGCCCCGATGCTAAGAGCCAGGTCACGATTCGCTACTCCGACGACCACAAGCCCGAGGCCATCGACACCATCGTCATCAGCACGCAGCACGACGAGTTCGACGCTTCGGAGAGCAAGATGCTCGATAAAATCAAGGCCGACGTGCTCAGCGTGCTCATCCCGCGTGTGAAGGCCGGCCTCAGCGCCGACGTGCAGGCCCTCTTCACCGACCAGATTACCTACCACATCAACCCCACCGGCAAGTTCGTCATCGGTGGCCCCCACGGCGATTCCGGCCTCACCGGCCGCAAAATCATCGTGGACACCTACGGCGGCAAGGGCGCCCACGGCGGCGGCGCCTTCTCCGGCAAAGACTCCTCCAAGGTAGACCGCTCGGCGGCCTACGCTGCCCGCCACATCGCCAAAAACCTGGTGGCCGCCGGCGTGGCCGACCAGGTGCTCGTGCAGGTGGCCTACGCCATCGGCGTGGCCCAGCCCGTGGGCGTGTTCGTGACCACCTACGGCACCATCCACGCGAAAAACGCGGCCGGCCAGCCCCTCACCGACGGCGAAGTGGCTCAGAAAGTGCAGAAGCTGTTCGACCTGCGCCCCTACGCCATCGTGAAACGCTTTGGCCTGCAAAACCCCATTTTCGCCCAGAGCGCGGCCTACGGCCACATGGGCCGCCAGCCCGGCACCGTGAACGTGGTGATGCCCGGCGGCGAAACCAAAACCTTCGAAACCTTCACCTGGGAAAAGCTCGACTACGTGCCCCAGATTAAGGCCGAGTTTGGCTTGTAGGCGAACGACTCCAGCAACAAAAAAGCCCCTCCGCAACCGGAGGGGCTTTTTTGTTGCTGCAAGCGCAGCCATTAATGGCTCAAGGTTTTCTCCTTATAGCGCGTGATTTGGCGGCGCAGGCTTTCGGTGGCCGCGTCGGCGGCAGCTTCAAAGGAAGCGGCATCTTCGGCGCTGAACAACGTGGAGCCCGGCACAAAAAGCTTTATTTCTACCGTTTTATTAGCAATGCCGTCTTTATTGTTGAGGCGCATAATCACCTCGCCGTCGGTAAATTTATCATAAAAAGTTTCCAGCTTATTGAGGCGTTGCTGCACAAAATCAAGCAATTTCTTGTCGGCGTCGAAGTGCACCGAATGCATTTGAACTTTCATAAAGCAGTTGATTAAGAGGGTAAAAGGGTGTGGCAACTTCAGGCCCGTGGGTGGGCCTGTTCAAATACGGATTTCAGGCGGTCGACGGATAGGTGCGTGTACACCTGCGTGGCCGCCAAACTGGCGTGCCCCAGCAGCTCCTTAATGGAATTCAGGTCGGCGCCCTTGCCCAGCAAATGGGTGGCAAACGCATGCCGCAGTGCGTGCGGGTGCTGCTGCGCTCCGGAGGTGGTAATCTGGCTCAAATGCCGTTTCACGGTGCGGTACACAAACTTTTCGTACATGGCCTCGCCTTTGTCGGTGAGCAGCAGCGGCCCTTCAACGGCCCCGAATTCGTGTGCCCGCCGGGCCTGGTACTTTTCAAGTACCTGCATCAGCGTCGGGTTCAGGGGCACGACGCGCTGCTTGTTGCCCTTGCCAGTCACGCGCACCGTGCCGGCGCCCAGGCTCACGTCGTCGGCGTGAATGCCGATGAGCTCCGACAGGCGAATGCCGGTGCCGTACAGCATTTCCAGCACCAGCTGGTCGCGCACGCCGGCAAAGTCGTCGCCGAATTCGAACGAATTCAGCAAGCCGTTCAGGGAATCTTCGGGCACGAACTCGGGCAGCTTCTTGGCCATCTTCGGGGCCTTGATGCGCAGCATGGGGTTGCTGGCAATGGTGCCGGCGCGCAGCAGGAACTTGTAGTAGGAGCGCAGGCAGGCCACTTTGCGGTTCACGGTGCGCGGGTCGAGGTCTTGTTGCATGAGCTCCACCACCCAGCCGCGGATGAGCGGGTGCGTGGCCTGCGCCGGGTCTTCGAGCTCGTACGCCGATTTCAGGTACGCCGCAAACTGGCCCAGGTCGGTCTGGTACGACGTGAGCGTGTGCCCGCTGTAGCGCTTCTCAAAGCGCAAAAAATCGAGAAAAGCGTCCATTCCCACAGCAAAAAAGCCCGGCGGTTGGGCCGGGCATCCAATGTAGGGCTTTTTTATTTTTTACCCAATAACCGCGCACGGTACGGACGCGAAAAAACCGGCCGGCTTGCCAAATGGGGCAAACCAGCCGGTTTTAGCTAAGCTAAACGGCTCGAAGGCGTTGGGCTATTCGTTGGGCTGGCCGTAGGTAGCGAGCTTGTACACCGCCTTCTGCTTCATTTTGCGCTGCGTGATGCTGGGCTTCTGGAAGAACGTGCGACGACGCAGCTCTTTCAGCACGCCGGTGCGCTCAAACTTCTTCTTGAAACGCTTCAGAGCGCGGTCAACCGATTCGTTGTCTTTGATTTGAACGATAATCATATCAGGGAGTGAGGGAGATTTCTGAGGAGTGCGGTGTAAACCGGGCCGCAAAGATAAGTAGAATTGTTAGCGAAACAAACTATTCGCCTAGCAAGGCGACTGAATCCTTGTCGATTACTACTTGAGCAGCGCCCGGGCAATGACCAGCTTCTGGATTTCGCTGGTGCCTTCGCCAATAGTGCACAGCTTGGCGTCGCGGTAGTATTTCTCGGCCGGATAGTCCTTGGTGTAGCCGTAGCCCCCGAAAATCTGCACGCCTTCGTTGGCCACGCGCACGCTCACTTCCGAAGCGTAGAGCTTGGCCATGGCCGATTCCAGGTTCACGTTCAGGCCGCGGTCCTTCATGTCGGCGGCGCGGTAGGTGAGCAGGCTGGCAGCTTCAATTTCGGTGGCCATGTCGGCCAGCTTGAACGCGATGCCTTGGAAATTGCTGATGGGCTGGTTGAATTGGTGACGCTCCTTGCTGTACTGCGTTGCGGCCTCAAAAGCGCCCTGCGCGATGCCCAGGCTGAGGGCCGCGATGCTGATGCGGCCGCCGTCGAGCACTTTCAGGCTCTGCACAAAGCCGTCGCCCACCTTGCCGATGACGTTGCCCACGGGCACTTTGCAATCGGTGAAAATCAATTCCGTGGTTTCGGAAGCGCGCATGCCCAGCTTGTCCTCTTTGCGGCCGGCCGCGAAGCCCGGCGTGCCGCGCTCGATGATGAAGGCCGTCATGCCGTGCGAGTCGCCCACTTCGCCGGTGCGGGCAATGACCACGGCCACGTTGCCGGTTTTGCCGTGGGTGATGAAGTTTTTGGCGCCGTTGAGCACGTAATTCTCGCCGCTCTCGTCGAGCACGGCGGTGGTGCGCATGTTGCCGGCGTCGGAACCGGTGTTGGGCTCGGTGAGGCCCCAGGCCCCAATCCACTCGCCGCTGGCCAGCTTGGGCAGGTACTTGCGCTTTTGCTCCTCCGAAGCGTGCTGCAGGATGTGGCCGGTGCAGAGCGAGTTGTGGGCGGCCATGCTCAGGCCGATGCTGCCGTCGATTTTTGACAGCTCCACGATGGCCGTGACGTACTCCATGTAGCCGAAGCCGGAGCCGCCGTACTCCTGCGGCACGAGCACGCCCATCAGGCCCAGCTCGCCCAGCTTGTGAAACACATCGACGGGGAATTCCTGGCTTTCGTCCCACTTCATCATGTGGGGCTTGATGTGCTGGGCGCCAAAATCGCGCACCATCTGCGCAATCATGGTTTGGTTTTCGGTGGCTACGGCTTCCATGTAAGGAGAACGATTGGTGGGAATTATGAGTAGGTACAGAACGGGAACTGCCAAACCCAACGAGTGTTCGTTTTGGCTCCACGAAAGTACGGTTTTAGACGTTGGAAACGGCGGCCCGCCGCAGCCGCCCGGCGGCCGTTTCTTGAAAGGGCGCGGCAAAAGCGTTACTTTTGAGGCTTTTTGGGGAGAACCTGCGGCCGTCGCCAATGGATTTTCCCGGATTTTTTTCGTTGATACTGTATTCTTTGGCCTTCATGCCTTCTTTTTTCCTTCGCCGCCTCGGGCGGCTGTGGCTGCTCGCGCTGCCGGCCGTGCTGCTGTTTTCGTCGTGCGCTTCGACGAAATACTATCAAAAAAGAACGCTCTTTCGCCTAACCGACAGCCAGGGCCGCCAACTCGACAGCACCAAGCTGCGCATCGCCCTGAACCGGACCGAGCGCAATTATGTCATTCAGCCCAACGACTTTCTGGAAGTGCGGGTGAACACCAACAAAGGCGAGCGCATTCTGGACCCCAACGGGGAACTGCAGTTTGGCCAGCCTTCTGGCACGCTGCCCAGCCGCGGCACCGTGATAGGCGGGCAGCAAAACAACGCTGGCAGCCGCAACGCCGCGCCGCAACGCAACACCGGGCAGGGCGCGGGTTCGGCAACGGGTGGTTCGGAGTTTCTGGTGCAGGCCGACGGCACGGTGGTGCTGCCCTTGGTAGGCCGGGTGACGGTGAAGGGGCTTTCGCTGCTGCAGGCCGACAGCGTGCTGGCCATTCGCTTCAATGAGTTTTACAAGGAGTCTTTTGTGACGACGCGCGTGACCAACAACCGCGTCATCGTGCTTGGGGCCACCGGCGGACAGGTCATCGCCCTCACCAACGACAACATGAACCTGCTGGAAGTACTGGCCCTGGCTGGCGGGATAGATGGCCAAGGTGGCGGCGGCGGCGGCACGGGCCTGTACCGCAACGGCGGCCGCGCCGACAACATCCGCATCATTCGCGGCGATTTGAAAAACCCGCGCGTGCAGCAAATCGATTTGTCGACGCTCAACGGCATGCGACGGGCCAACCTGCAGATTGAGCCCAACGACGTGATTTACATCGAGCCCATTCGACGTCCCTTCCTCGATAACCTTGCCGATTTGAACCCGCTCATCGGGGTAGCGAGTTTGGTGGTGACTACTACTTACTTCATTATCTCCCAATTAAATCGGTAAGGTCTGATTTGCTCCACCTACCGTATACCACGGAAACCCAAAGTGAGTTGGCGATACTAGTGCAATGGCTATAAACGAAAATACCGAAATAGAAGAACTCATCCGCAACGCGTCGGGCGGAGTAGCGGCGCCCCCGTCGGCCCCTTCGACCGGCATGCAGGCTGACGATGACGACGCCGGAGGCCTCGACATTGCGACCCTGGTGCTGGTGGCCCGGCGCAGCCTGCTGTGGCTGCTGTTGCTGGTGGTGCTGGGCGTCACGGCCTCGTGGCTGTACCTGCGCTACACCAAGCCGGTGTACCAGTCGGTTTCGCTGCTAAAAATTGACGAGCGGGCCCAGGCCGCCGAAGTAGGCATTGCCGACCAGATTGCCCCGGCCGCCGCCGACAAGGCCCGGACCAGCAAGCTGGCGGGCGAAGTGGAGCTCATCAAGTCGAACATCATCTACCGCCGCCTGAAAGACTCGCTGGCGCTGGACGTGAACTACTACGTGCAGGGCACGGTGCTCGAAACCGAGCTGTACAACACCTCGCCCTTTCACGTCAAGTACGACATCAGCGACGTGGCGCTGTACAATCGCAAGTTCAACCTCAAGTTCACCGGGCCGCGCCAATTCAAGCTCGACGTGGTGGGCCAGGGCCAGTCGCTGGGCGGGGTGTATGCCCTGGACCAGCCCATTACGCTGCCCGGCATCAAGCTGCTGGTGAGCGGCACCAAGGACCTGACCGAAGCGGCCCGCGAAGCCGACTACCACTTCACCATTCAGGATGAGTCGGCGGTGAACGCCTATCTGGATAAAAACCTGGCCGTCGACATCGTAAACCCCGATGCCAACACCATCCAGATATCGTTCAAGGACAACAGCCCCACCAAGGCCCGCAGCATCGTCGATGCCATTGACCAAGTGTATTTGAAGGAGAAGCTCTTTCAAAAACGGCTGTCGACCACTTTGAAAACCAACTTCCTCAACAAAACCCTCGACGACAACCGCAAGGAACTACAGGCCGCGGAAGACCGGCTGAAGGCGTTTACGCAGGCCAACAAAACCTACGACGTGCAGGCCGATGCCGCGGCCCTTACCACCAAGCTGGAAAAGCTTGAGGAAGACCGATTGGAATTGGAAGAGAAGGCAAACCTGCTGGCCAGCATCAGCCGCTTGATAAACGACGAAAGCATCACGACGTCGGAAAACGAAACTGTGGAGCAAACCATCCCGGCCATCGCCGGCTTGGAAGACCCGCAGCTGGCCGTGACGCTGAACGACCTGAACGGCCAGCAATGGGATCTGCGCCGCCTGCGCCGCTCCAGCACCGAAAAGACCGAAGCCGTGCAGCAGCGCGAAGCCGGTGTGGCGTTCACGCGCAACAAAATCAAGCGCCTGCTGCAACAGGACCAGAGCCTGCTGCGCCGTCAGTTGGCGCTGCTGGGTCGGCAGAGCGACAAACTCAACGCTCTGCTAGACCAGAAACCGACGCAGGGCACGGAGCTTGAGCGCCTCAAGCGCCCGGTAGACCTTTATGGCAAGAGCTATCTGGAGCTGTTTAACACAAAAATTCAGTTCGGCATTCAGCAAGCCGGCCAGATTGCCGACTTCCAGATTCTGTCGCCGGCTTCGCCTCCGGCCGCGCCCATTTTCCCGAGCAAGCTCATTGCCTACGCCATTGGGCTGGTGGGTGGCCTGCTGCTGGGCCTGGGCCTGATTGCGGTGCGCTACTTCATGCACAACACCGTGACCAACGTGCGCGAGCTGGAACGCAACACCAAGGCGTCGGTGCTGGGCATCATCCCGACTTACGACAAGGAGAAGATGGAGATTTCGCGTTTGGTGGTGGACAAGAACCCCAAGTCGGCTATTTCGGAATCCATCCGCTCCATCCGCACCAACCTGGACTTCATCAGCTCGGCCAAGAAGAAGCGGCTGATTTCGGTGACGTCGACCATCTCGGGCGAGGGCAAAACCTTCGTGACGGTGAACCTGGCCGGCATCATTGCCCTCTCGGGCCAGCGCGTCATCATCCTCGATTTGGACATGCGCAAGCCGAAAGTGAACCTAGCGTTTGGCGCCGAAAACACGCGCGGCGTGAGCACCATTCTCATCGAGCGGCACACCGTGCAGGAGTGCATTCAGCCTACCAACATCGAGTCGTTGCAGTTCATTTCGGCAGGCCCCACGCCGCCGAACCCCTCGGAGCTGATTTTGAGCGACCGGTTCGACCTGATGATTCAGGAGCTGTTCCGGACCTACGACGTTATCCTCATCGACACCCCGCCCGTGGGCCTCGTGACCGACGGCATCCTCATCATGCGCAAGGCCGACATTCCGCTCTACATCGTGCGGGCTGACTACTCGCGCAAAGCCTTCATCAAGAACATGAACCGGCTGATGCGGAGCAACAACTTCACGAACATGTGCACCATCCTGAATGACGCGCCTGCCGGGGCCGGCTACGGCTACGGGTATGGCTACGGCTACGGATATGGCTACGGCTACGGGGCATACGGTCAGGGATACTACGAAGAGCCCGTGACCAAGCCGCTTACCTTCGGCCAGAAGCTGAAGAAGTTCTTGTCTTAACGCATTCTGAACCGATGGCTTCGCTCTGGCAAAGGCTTTTTGGCGGGGCAGCGGCTGAGGCCGCCCCGGCGGCTCTGCCCGTGGCGGCCCTGGCGGCGCTGGGGGCCGACATGCACTCGCACCTGTTGCCCGGCCTCGACGACGGGGCCGAAACGGTGGAGCACTCGCTGGACCTGCTGCGGGCCCTGCGCGCCCTCGGCTACCGCAAGCTGGTGATGACGCCCCACATCATGGGCGACTTCTACAAGAACACGCCGGAAGGCATTCGGGCGGCGCTGCAGCTGTTGCGCGAAGCCGCCGCCAGTGCCGGCCTGGGCGACGTGGAGCTGGACTGCGCGGCCGAGTATTACCTGGACGAGTTCTTGGGCCGGAAGTTGGCCGACGGCACCGAGATGCTCACCTTCGGCGGCGAGAAGCGGTACCTGCTGTTTGAGACGTCGTACATGAACGAGCCGCTCAACCTGTTCGACATCATTTTTGAGATGAAATCGCAGGGCTACCGGCCGGTGCTGGCCCACCCGGAGCGGTACACGTACCTGTATGGGCGGCTGGCCGAAATAGAGAAGCTGCGCCGCGACTACGATGTGCTGCTGCAGGTGAACCTCAACTCGCTGGCCGGCTACTATTCGCCCGGGGCCAAACGGGTGGCCGAGGAGCTGATTGACGGCGGCCTGGTCGATTTCGTGGGCACCGACGCCCACCACCTGCGCCACACCGATACTCTGCTGCGCCGCACCGTGCCGCAGCCGTATCTGCAAAAGCTGCTGCGCCTGCCCCTGCTGAACAGTACGCTTTAGGTAGTGGTGAGTGGTTAACGGTTAGTGGTTAATGCAATTAACGTTGACTGCCACCAACTATTCTCTCATCACTAACCGTTAACCACTCACCACTAAAAATATGGTTTTCGTTACCGGCGGCACCGGCCTCATTGGTTCCTTTCTGTTGCGGGCGCTGCGGGCGCGCGGGCTGGCGGTGCGCGCCCTGCACCGCGGGGCCGCGCCAACCAACGCCGCTCCGGGCGTGGAATGGCTGGCCGGCGACCTGCTGGATACCGACCTGCTGCGCGCAGCCCTCACACCCGAGGTCACGCACGTATTTCATTGCGCCGGGCTGGTTTCCTACGCGCCGCAGGATGAGGACGCGCTGCTGCGCGTGAACGTGGACGGCACCGCCGCCATCGTGGACGCCTGCCTGGAACGGCCGGGCATTCGGCTGGCGCACGTGTCGTCGGTGGCCGCGCTGGGCACGCCGGCGGGCGCAGCAGAGGCCACCGGAACCCTCACCGTGACCGAGGCCGCCACCTGGGACCTGGGCGCCGCGCACCCGGCCTACGCCACCTCGAAGTACCTGGGCGAGCTGGAAGTGTGGCGCGGCGTGGCCGAGGGCTTGTCGGCCGTCATCGTGAACCCTTCGGTGGTGCTGGGGCCCGGCGACTGGAACCGCAGCAGCACGCGCCTGCTGCGCTACGCGCACCAGCAGCACCGCTTTTATACCCGCGGGCTGGTCAACTTCGTGGACGTGCGCGACGTGGTGGCGCAGCTGCTGGCCCTGGCGCTGGACCGGCCCGAGCTGAGCGGCGAGCGGTACATCCTCAGCGCGGAGGCGGTGCCGCTGGGCGAGTTTTTCCGGCAGGCGGCGGCGGCGTTGCAGCGGCGCCCGCCCACGGTGGCCGTGCCCGACTGGGCCGCCGAAGTCATTTGGCGCCTGGAGCACGCCCGGGCCGTGCTCACGGGTGCCCGGCCGCTCATCACGAAGGACACGGCCCGAGCGGGCCGCCGGCCGGTGGTGTACGCGCACGCCAAAGTACAAAGCGCTACTGGCTTAGTATTCCGCCCGTTAGCCGATACGCTGGATTGGTGCGCGGCTGAACTGGCCGCGAACACGACCACTGCCCCGGCGGTTATCGTATCTTAGCAAGAGCCGGATTGCACGGTTTTGCCCAATATTTGTTATCATTGACATAGTACTGACAAGTGGAGTGAAGAGGCGCTGGCCGACGGTTTATTTCCTTTATTTTCCCGTCGACCCCGCGCCTTCCTAAAACCCCGATTAATCCACTTAACTGCGATTTTATGCGCATGAACGAACATTTTGAAAACCACCGGGCTGTGCTGGACACCGTTCGTCGTTTCGAGCAGATGGTGGCGCAGCAGGAGCCCGTTTTCTTCGACCTGGAAGATTTCGAAAACATCATCGACCACTACGTTACCAACGCCGCGTTCGACAATGCCCTGCAGGCCTGCGAGGCCGCGTTGGGCCAATACCCCTTTTCCACCGAGCTGCTGATTGACCGCGCCCAGGTGACGGCCATGCGCGGCGACTATTCCGAAGCCGAGCGCCAGATTGACGAAGTAGCGGCCCTGGACCCCACCAACGCCGACGTGGCCGTGACGCGCGGCATCATCAGCACCCAGCGCGGCGAGTTTGCCGAGGCGGTGGAGTTTTTCCGGGCCGGCCTGGAGCAGGAACCCGAGCGCGAAGACATTCACTTCAACCTCGGCTTGGCTTTTCAGAGCTGGCAGAAATTCAAGAGCGCGGCCAAGCACTACAAGCAGAGCCTGCGCCTCAATCCCGACAACGAAACCGGCGTGCAGGAGCTGTTGCACTGCCTCGACATTACGGGCCGGCTGGAAGAGCACGAGGAGTTTTTCAAGCGCTTCACCGACGACGACCCGTACTCGGCTACGGCCTGGTACAACCTGGGCCAGTACTGGTACCGCCGCGAGGATTTTGCCAAAGCGGCCGAAGCCTTTGACTACGCCGTGACCATCAGCCCGGACTTTCACGACGCCCACCACTGGCTGGCCGACACCTTTGTGTGCCAGCAGGAGTACCGCAAGGCCATTCCGGAGTTTGAGCTGGCCTACCCGCCCGGCCAGCCCACGGATGAGGCCCTGTGCAACATCGGCGAGTGCTACGAGAAGCTGCGCGACTGGGAACCCGCCCGCAAATACTACCGCCAGGCCCTGGAAATAAACCCCCAGATGGACGAGGCGTGGTTTGGCCAGGGCGTGCTGCTGCAGGAGCAAGGGCGCTGGTTTGAGGCCATCCACTACTTCCGCAAGGCCACCGAGCTGTACGCCGAGAGCGGCGAGTACTGGTCGGCGCTGGGCGCGGCCGAAAACCACGTGGGCAACGTGGTGAGCGCGCTCGAATCGTACGAGAAAGCCACCGAGGTGGCCCCCGACGACGTGCAGGGTTGGGTGAGCTGGAGCGCCATTCTCTACGAGCAGGGGCACTACTCCGAAGCCGTGGACCTGGTGCGCCACGCCGTGAACCTGCACCCCATGGAGGCCCATTTCCATTACATGCTGTGCGCCTACCTGCTGGCCGATGGCCGCATGCGCGAGGCCTACACCACCCTGGAAACGGCCCTCACGCTCAACTACGAGCAGCACGTGCTGCTGTTCGACTACTTTCCCGAGTTGCGCGAGCAGCCGGGCCTGAAGAAACTCATCGAGCAGTTCCGGAAATAACAATTCCCTGACTTAGACGCTACTTTTGCAACCGCCCGTTCTCGCGAACGGGCGGTTTTTTGTTGTCGGCCCCACCCTTTTCTGGTCGATGTAACCTCTTACCTCATTGCCTTTATACCTAGAAAACCGATGAATTACGACCTCTCTCAACTGCCCGAGCGCACGGCCAAGCCCCGCGAGCAGGGCTACACCATGGTGATGGACAAGGGCATGAGCCTGCGCGAAGTGGAAGACTTCCTGGAAGTGGGCGGCTCCTACACCGACGTGGTGAAGCTGGGCTGGGCCACCTCCTACGTGGTGCCCAACCTCAAGCGCAAGCTCGAAATCTACCGCGCGGCGGGCATTCCGGTGTACTTCGGCGGCACGCTGTTCGAGGCTTTCATCATCCGCAACCAGTTCGACGACTACCGCCGTCTGCTCGATAATTTCGGCATGGAGTACGCCGAGGTATCGGACGGCAGCATCGACCTCGACCACGGCCGCAAATGCGAGTACATCCGCGAGCTGAGCAAGAGCGTGCGCGTGCTGAGCGAAGTGGGCTCGAAGGACGCCGAGAAAATCATCCCGCCCTACAAGTGGATTTCGCAGATGGAAACCGAGCTCGAAGCCGGCGCCATCAAGGTAATCGGCGAGGCCCGCGAGGGCGGCAATGTGGGCCTGTTCCGGAGCACCGGCGAGGTGCGCTCGGGCTTGGTTGAGGAGATTCTGACCAAGATTCCGTCGGAGAAAATCCTGTGGGAAGCCCCGCAGAAAGCCCAGCAGGTGTGGTTCATCAAGCTGCTGGGGGCCAACGTGAACCTCGGCAACATTGCCCCCAACGAAGTGGTGAGCCTCGAAACCATTCGCCTGGGCCTGCGCGGCGACACCTTTACGCACTTCCTCGACATGGACGCCGTGGACCCCATGTTCCGCCCGGCAGCCAAAAGCACCAAGCCCGGCACCTCCATGCCCCGCGGCTAACGCACGACGGGTGCGGGCGAGTAAGCCCGACATCCAAAGCCACAGAGCACAAAAAAAGGCCGGCCCCCTTGCGGGAGCCGGCCTTTTTGCTGGTGGGTGAGGCGCGGTTACTGCTTCACCACTTTCAGGCTTTGCACCTGGCCGTTGGGCTGGGTGAGGCGCACCATGTACACGCCGGCCTTCAGGTCGCCGAGTTGCTCAACCGTCACGTCGTTGTTGCCTTTGCCGAGGTCCAGCGTCTGCTGGCGCACGGTGCGGCCGGTCATGTCGGTCACGGTCACCGAGCCTTTGCCAGCCGAAGCCGACTGCAGGGTCAGGTGCACCTGGTCGGCGCTGTTGAAGGGGTTCGGGTAAGCGAGCAGCGAAGCGCCTTCGGTGGCCTTGCCGCTGAAGTTCACCACGCGGGGGCCGAAGAAGTAGTCCTTGCCATCCACGTCAATCTGACGCAGGCGGTAGTACCGGTCGCCGGTCTTGTTCTTCTCCACGTCGAGGAAGGTGTACGACTTAGCAGACGAGCTGTTGGTGGACGAAGCGGCCACGAAGCCCAGGGTGCGGAAGTCCGAGCCGTTGGTGCTCACCTGCACTTCGAAGCCCTTGTTGTTGGTTTCGTTGGCGGTTTCCCAAGCCACTTGAGCGTCGTTGCCGATGCGTTTGGCTTCGAGGCTGGTCAGCGTCACGGGCAGCGGGTTGTTGCGGTCGCCGAGGGTGAAGGTGGCAAACTGGGTGATGCCCGTTTTCGTCACTTCATTAGTGGTCGTGTTGATGGCGTCGCGGCCCAGGGGGGTAAAGGTATTACCCGAGTTGCTCGACAAGAACATTACCAAGTCGTCTTCCGGAATGCTGCTGGTGCCGGGCGTGTAGGTGTTCGGGCCGTTCAGGCTCTGGGTTTCGCTGTCGAGGTAGCGGAACACCAGGGTGGCGCGCAAGCCGCCGGTGTTGGTGGCGGGGTCGGAGGGGCGCACGCCGAAGATGCGGCGGATGCCATAGCGGTTGTTGATGGGCGAGTACGCTTCGGCCGTGTTGCGGGTCACGTCCACGTTGCCGGGCGAGTTGGCATTGGTGAAGGTGATGGTCAGGCCCATGTTGCCATACGTGCGAACCTCGCCGGGCAACACACCCAGGCGGGTGGTGCGAGCAAAGCCGCGCAGGTACGAGGCATCCGTTTCGCCGTTAATCTGGGCGCCGTTGTTGCCGTTCACCAGCGCGCGGTCGGCCAGCACTACCACCGATACCGTGGGGGTCAGGATGTTGGTCACCAGCAAGCCAGCGTTGGCGTTGAGGGTCGTGTAGGGGTTCGGGATGGTATAGGGGTTCACAGCGCCAACCGAAGGCGTCAGGAAGTTGAGGGCTTCCGAAATGCTCATCACACCGCCGAGGGTTTTGGTGCCGCCGCCCGAGATGTCGACGCGCACAAACGAGCCGCTCGAAATGAACTGGTTGCCACCAGCAAATTCCATGATGGTATTTTCGCGCTGAATGAAGCTGTCGTACTGGTTATTGAAGTCGCCAAACACCTGCAGCTGGCCTACTACGAGACGACCAATCGAGCGCGAAGCCTGCGACGTGCCACCAAACGTGAGGTTGCGGGCACGAGCGGGGCCCGAGCCGGTGTTATCGTAGAGCAGGGTGCCACCGGCCGTGGTGTTGCGGTAGTCCGAGTAGATGTTGGGGTAAGGCACGCTGTTGCCGGCGCCCAAGTCACGAATCAGAGCGTTGGTGGTAGCCGAAGGCACGCCGTTGCTCCAGTTGCCCGGGTCGAACCAGTTGTCGTTCACGGCACCGGTCCAGATGGTGGTAGCAATGGGCGTACCGCCCACCGTGAAGTTGGCCGAGAACACACCCGTGGGCGGGTAGAGAATGCTGAACGGCACACCGGTCGAGTTGTTGACGCCGTTGGCCTGGTAGTAGATGTCGACGGTGTAAGTGCCGGCCGACGTCACCGCGGGCGTGGCAATCAGGTTGGGCTGTGCGTTAGTGTTGTTGGTCGAAGCCGGGTCAATCACGAAAATGCGCGTGCCGCCCGCGGCCGGTCCCGACTGCGTGAGGGTGATGGGCTGGAAAGCGCCGCCGCTG
The DNA here is from genome assembly GCF_014699055.1 of Hymenobacter armeniacus. Lineage (GTDB taxonomy): Bacteria > Bacteroidota > Bacteroidia > Cytophagales > Hymenobacteraceae > Hymenobacter > Hymenobacter armeniacus. The sequence goes on along the minus strand of NZ_JACXAC010000004.1, from coordinate 53,494 downwards.
GTGCCCGCCAGACGGGTGCGGTAATAGAGCACCACCGTCGAAACCGTGTTAGGACCGGCTTCGGTCGTGCTTACCGTGGTGTTGGTGAGGCGCAGTTGGCCGGTGTTCACGTCGAAAGCACCCGACACGCCGCCGGCGTTGGTCGACGAAGTGAAGGTGGCGCCGGGGAACTGGGGGTTGCTGCCCGTGTTCGGGAAGAAGTAAGACGTAGCGTTGCCGCCGTCGGGCGCAATCTGAATGGTGTTCGGGTTCAGCGTCGGGGCCGGCGTGGGCGTACCGTCGATGTCGAAAGAAGCCAAGTAACCAGCGCCGCCGTTGCCGGCCGTATTGTCATCGCGGGCAATCAAACCAATATTAGAGGGTGCGTTGCGGTAGTTAGCCCGATAGATAATGGAAAGAACGTAACCTGTGCCAGCAACGCCACCGCCGCCAACGATAGCAGGAATCAGGCTAATCGAGGCGCTAGTGTTTGAGAAAGTACGCGTGCTGCCGCTAACACCAGTTTGGGCAAGCGGTACAGTACCAGAAGTTACAATGGCGCCCGAGGGGTCGTAAACAGAGTACTCAATCAGAGCACCATTCACAACGCTAGCGCCGCTTTCGACTGTTTGAAGGCTACCACCTTTCAGAATCAACTGGCCGGTATTGATGTCGAACGAAGCAGTAGCCGAAGAGCTAGGCTGCTGGTCCACCAGCGTAGAGTTATCAAAAGCCGACTTCGTGTACGTATTGTCAGAGGCACCCTGGTTTACCACAACCGTTTGGCCGGTTACCACAACAGCTGCCTGCGCTACCTGGGAGGCGCCAGCACCGACAAAAATCGCAAATAAGGGTAGCAGGAAGCTTAGGAACCGACGCTGTCGTAACAGCTTCTGAGTAAAGGTCAAAGTTTGCATTGGGATGGGGATTGGATGTTAAAGGGAATGAAACGCACAACTAGCGTATCGTAATGAGGCGCATATACGGAGGGGTCAAAAAAAGGTACATGGGTTTTGAAAAAATTAAAAATATTGTCGGAAAGGTTAAAATTAGCCCTTTCCTATGTTTAGGAAATATTTCTCAGAAGGCCCGGCGCACCACTTGCGGCCCGGCCCTGAACTAGTGCACCACGCTGTAGGGCACCGTGGCCAGCGCCTTTTTCTCGGCCGGCAGTTCCACCCCGAGGAGGTCGTGCACGCTGACGCGAATCTTGTTCGACAGTTGGGTGATGGGCAGGTCGTTGCTATCGTACCCGAAGGGATTCTCAATCTCGTTGCCAATCATTTCGAGGCCCAGCATGGCGTAAGCCCCAATCATGGTAATGGGCACCATCCACCAGTCGCAGGAATCGACCAGCACCAGCGGCATTATCATGATGAAAATGGTGATGTAGCATTTGATGAAGAAGCTGTACGAGTACGGAATGGGCGTGGCCTTGATGCGCTCGCAGGTGCCGTTCACGCTCATCATGCTCAGGTAGTGCTGCTTGATGTTGACGAGGTGAATGGGGTCGAAAATCTGCACCTGCCGCAGCTGCTCCACGCTCTCCATGAGCACGGCGATGATGGTGGAGGGCACGTTTTCGGCTTTCTGCAGGCGCTCGATGATGTCAGGCGTGGCCTCCATCTTGTCGAAGCGCATGCGGTTGCGCAGCGAGCCTTCTACGGCAATGGGGAAGTTGGAGATGAGAGCGGCGAAATAGCGGCGGCTCGATTTGGCCTCGCGGGGCAGCAGGGCGTTCATTTCCATGGCCAGCCCCCGGCACTGCGACACGAGAATGCCCCACACCTTGCGGCCTTCGTAGTACCGGTCGTAGGCCGTGTTGGTGCGGAACACCAGCAGCAAGCTCAGCAGAATGCCCAGAATGGATAGGTACTCGCGCCCAATGCGGACGTTGAGGGTATGAAAATCGAGGCTCACGACGGCAATGGCCGAGCCGTAGAGGCCCACCAGTGCCACGCGCTTCAGCAACAGGCGAATAACGGCAGAGGTGTGGAAGTGCCACAGGGCCCGCCACCAATCGCCTCCTTGGTACACAATCATCGGACGGGTAAAAAATTTTCTAAGTCCTGCAACGGCAAAGGTTTCACCGGGGTTGGGCCAAGTAGTGGCCCCCGGGGCGCCGCCCATCATACGCCGTGCCATTTTTTGGCTCAAAGCCGGCTGCATTGCGGGCGCAACGGCATTCCTGGCTGCGATTTATGGCGTTACTGGTGCCAGAAATGGGATTTGATGGGATGAAGCAGGTACTGAAAAAAATAATGACAAAATTACAACCCAACGGACAAGCCGGTCAACTTTGTCTGGCAGGAGTACAATGACATCGCCTTCATGTTGCTGGATTACAGCGAGAAATATTTGATTTCGACCTAGCTGCGCGCGGTGCTGACTCATCGTCTGCTCACGTTTGCACTGGCGCCTCACGAGGCCCCGTGCCGGCACTTCGGGGCCGGGCGGTTTTCTTTGTGGCTTACTTACGCCCGGCATGGAAATCATCAAGCACTTTTTCGACCTTCTGCTCCACCTCGACAAAACGCTGGTGAACGTGGTGCACGAGTACGGCAACCTGACGTACCTCATCCTGTTCATCATCATTTTCACCGAAACCGGGGTGATTGTGATGCCCTTCCTGCCCGGCGACTCGCTGCTGTTTGTGGCCGGCACGCTGGCGGCTCAGCCCAACCCCGACACGGGCCACCCCCTGCTCAACATCTGGCTGCTGATTCCGCTGCTCATCGCGGCCGCCTTTATTGGCGACAACCTGAACTACCTGGTGGGCGACTATTTAGGGCCGCGGGTGTTTCGGGAAAATTACAAATTTCTCAACCGAAAGTACCTTGACCAGACCCAGGCGTTTTACGCCAAGCACGGCGGCAAAACCATCATCATGGCGCGCTTCGTGCCCATTGTGCGCACGTTTGCGCCGTTTGTGGCGGGCGTGGGCACCATGACGTACCGCTACTTTGCGTCCTTCAGCATTGCGGGGGCGGCGCTGTGGGTGGTGTCGCTCACGCTAGCGGGCTACCTGTTCGGCAACATTCCGCTGGTGAAAAACAACTTCACCCTGGTCATTTATGCCATCATTCTGATTTCGGTGCTGCCGCCGCTATGGTCGTTCCTGAAAAGCAAGTTTGGCTCCCAGCCCAGCGCCGACCTGCGCTAGGCAGCGGCCCGGCGGTTGTCGGGGATAAAGTAGTAATATTTGGCGAAAACGCCCCCGACCGGACGGTTGGGGGCGTTTTTTATTGTTCTTTTGGCAACCTTCCGCTCTTTCCCTCTCCCCTTCGCATGCGCCAGTTCGGGCTAATCGGCCGCACCCTCAGTCATTCCTTTTCGCAGACGTACTTCACCCAGAAGTTTTACTCGCTGGGCTTGCCCGACCACCAGTACGACCTGTTTGAGCTGGCCACCATCAACGAATTGCCCGCCTTGCTGGCCGCCCACCCCGGCCTGGTGGGCCTGAACGTGACCGTGCCCTACAAGGAATCGGTGATGCTGTACCTGGACGAGCTGGCGCCCTCGGCCACCCGCGTGGGCGCCGTGAACGTGGTGGAATGCCTGCCTGGTGGCCGCCTGCGCGGCCACAACACCGACTACGTGGGGTTTCGGGAGTCGCTGCGGCGGTTCTTTCCGGGGGCGCCCGGGGCCCGGGCTCTGGTGCTGGGCACGGGCGGGGCGGCCAAGGCCGTGGTGGTGGCGCTGCAGGAGCTGGGCATTGCCCACTGGCTGGTGAGCCGCGACCCCATGGCCCACGGCCTGACCTACGACGACCTCACGCCGCAGCTGGTGGCGGCGCATCCGCTCATCATCAACGCCACGCCGCTGGGCACCTTCCCGCGCACCGACGAATGCCCGCCCCTCCCCTACTCTGCCCTCACCGAGCACCACTACCTGCACGACCTGGTGTACAACCCCACCGAAACCCTCTTCATGCACAAGGGCAAGGAGGCCGGCGCGCAGGTAAAAAACGGCTTTGAGATGCTGTGCCTGCAGGCTGAAGCCGCCTGGGATATCTGGAACGCTGCGCTTAAGGAGGGATGAGGAAGCATCTGTCATCCTGAGCAAAGCGAAGGACCTTATCACGTTAGAACGAATTGTTCTTCGGTGATAAGGTCCTTCGCTTTGCTCAGGATGACAGACGGGTTAATTACCCGTTCGTAACAACGCGGCGTCCTACTGCTGGCCCCCTTGCGTTTCGCCGGCTTTCTGGTCGTCGTTGCGGATGCTGCGGCGCGGCTTGGGCGGGGCGTTTTCAATTTTGCCGAAGCGGTAGCCGAAGGCCAGGCGGATGCCCCGCAGGGCGATGTAGTTGTGCTGCTCGAGGTTAAATAAGGGCGTGCTGACGGTGGAGTTGAGGTCGCGCCGGTCGGTGAGGAAGTTGTCGGCGTTGAGGGTGAGGTCGCCCTTTTCCTTCAGAATGGTCTTTTTGATGCCCATGGAGTAGTAGTTCCAGGCGGCGGCGCGGCCCTGCAGCTGCACGCGCGACGAGCTGATGCCGCCGTAGAACTGGGCGCTCAGCGTTTTGGTGAATTTGTAGGTCGAGTTGAGGTTGAGGTTGTACATCAAGCCCTCGTTGGTGGTGTTGAGGTAGCCCGAGCGCAACACCACGTAGTTGAAGGAGGTGGAGCCGCTCAGCTCCCACTTGGGGGTGGGCTTGAAGGAGCCGAACACGCTGGCGCCGTAGGTGTGGTTGCGGGCCACGTTGGCGTAGGTGGTCAGGGTGGTTTCGCCGGACCGGGACCGCACCGATTCGATGGCGTTGTTGGTCTGGCGCGTGAAGAGCGAGAAGTTCAGCACCGAGCCTTTCACGAAAGTGCTGTAGTTCAGCTCGTAGCTGTCGGTAAATTCCGGGTCCAGCGTGGGGTCGCCTTTGCTGATGTTGAATTTGTCGACGCGGTTTTCGTAGGGGTTCAGGTAGTAGATGTTGGGGCGCTGGATGCGGCGGCTGTAGGCCAGTCGCAGGGTATTGCCGGGCTTGCGGGTGTAGCTGATGCTGGCGTTGGGCAGCAGGCTGGTGTAGCCGCTGGTGAAGCGGGTGATGTCGTTTTGCTGGAAGCGGCCCACAATGTCGGTGCGTTCGAGGCGGGTGCCCACGCGGGAGTTCAGCTTCTTGCCCAGCGGGAAGCCGTAGGTGCCGTACACGGCGGCCACGTTCTGGTCGTAGTCGAACACGTTGGAGCGTTGCTGGTCAATGACGAAGGGCGCGTCGGTGCCGGTGGCGGTCTGAATCTGGTAGTCGCTCAGCACGCGGCGCAAGATTGCCTTGCCGCCCACTTCCACGCTGCGCTTGTCGCCGATGGGGTGCGTGTAGTCGGTCTGGAGCGTGGTTTCGAGGTTGCGCGAGAGGTTGTCGCTGCTTTCGCGGTAGTTGGGCAGGCCGGTGGCCGTGAACTGGTTTTCGTACTGGTTCAGGGAGTAGGGCTGCAGGTTGCGGTTGCGCGAGTGCTGGGCCAGCAGGCTCCACTCGCGGCGGGGCTGGCCCTCGAAGGTGCGCGTGTAGGTGGTGTTCACATCGTAGCTGGAGAAGTTGAAGGTATTCTCCGTGGCGCGGGTGAACAGCTGGCTGGGCGAGGGCCCGGCAATGTTCACGAAGTCATTGACTTGGTCGCTTTGGCTGTGGTTGCGGTTGAGGCTGCCGCTGAAGCCCACGGTGAGGCTGTGGTTTTTGGCGGGGTCGTAGTCGAGGCTCATGCGGCCGTAGGCGCCGCCGCCGAGGTTGTCGCCGCTGCCGTTCTGGCTCAGCCGCGAGACGACGTTGCCGGCCGAACCATCAAAGCTGGTGCGCTCCGAGGTGCTGGCGCTGGGGCTGTAGTAGAGGTAGCTGCTGAGGTTGGTGTTCACCCCCACCTTGCCGCGGCGCACGTTCAGGCTGCCGCCGGCGTTGGAGCTGCGGTTGCCGGCGGCGGCGTTCACGCTGCCGTTCACGCCCTGCAGGTTGTTCTTTTTCAGAATGATGTTCACGATGCCGGCCGTGCCTTCACCGTCGTACTTGGCGCCGGGCGTGGTGATGACCTCCACGGAGGCAATCTGGTCGGCGGGCAGCTGCTTGAGGGCGTCGGCCAGGTTGCCGGCCAGGATGCTGCTGGGCTTGTTGTTGATGAGCACCCGGATGTTGGAGGAGCCGCGCAGCTGCACGTTGCCGTCGAGGTCCACGTTCAGCAGGGGCACTTTGCGCAGCACGTCGGCGGCCACGCCGCCCTTGTTGGTGAGGTCGCGGTCGGCGTTGTACACAATGCGGTCGGGCTTCACTTCCACGGTTTCTTTTTCGCCGGTCACCGTCACGTCGCCCAGCTGCTGGGCCGTGGCGGTGAGGGCCAGCGAACCCAGGTCGGTGGTGCCGCTGGTCACGGTCACGTCCCGCGTAAGGGCCGCGTAGCCCAGGAAGCTGAGCTGCAGGCGGTAGACGCCCGGCGCCAGCCCGCGCAGGCTGAAGCGGCCTTTGTCGTCGGCCACGGTGCCGTCGATGGGCGTGTCGCCGGTGGGCGGCAGCAGGGCCACGGTGGCAAATTCGACGGGCTTTTTGGTGGCCGCGTCCTGCACGGTGCCGCTGAGACGGCCCGTGCCTTTGGGCGCTTCGGGCAGCACCAGCGGCTTGGGTGTGGCGGGCTTGGCAGCAGCTGGTGTGGTGGCAGGGGCCGCGGGCGTTTGGGCCAATGCCGGGGTAGTGCAAGCGGCCGCCAGCAGCGACCAGCCGAGTAGAGTATGTTTCATCAACAGAAAAAGGTGTGGCGAAGGATGCAGAAAAAAGGTGAGCGCTGCGCCCCAAGGGCGAAAAATTTTATAAGCTGCCGTTTGGCAGAAGGTGTATCAGGAAATAGCCGGTTTTATTACAAGGCGGCGAATTATTTTCGGTTGGTTTCGCCGCGTCGACTCTTTTTCGGCCTCAGGCCAAGTTGCGCCAGCGCAAAAATACATAGCCCAGCACCACGGCCGCGCCAAACCACAGCAGCTGGTACCACTCGTGCGGCGCCACGGCGGGCACCACCAGCCCCGGCACGGCCTTGAAGGGCGTAGTGGTGAGCGTGAGGAAGGGGCCGGCGTAGGGAATCCAGCCCACGTGCTCCCAGCGCATGAGGGTGAGCCCGGCCACCCAGCCCGCCATGCCCGCCGCCACCGGCAGCACAAAGCCCGACTGCCACTTGCTCAGCACGTACTGCACGCCCACAATACCCAGCGTGGCCAGGTAGGTGCGGCCCAACAGCACACCCAGCACATGAAACGGCGGCGCAAACTGCTGCAGCCGCAACTCCGGCCGCAGCGCTTGCAGCAGGTAGCCGCCGGCCAGCAGTAGGGCCACAAACAGCACCTGGGCCAGCGCATTCAGCCCCAGAATTATCAGGAGCTTGCTCAGCCACACCGGCAGGCGGCCCACCGGCAGCGCAAACAGGTGCTTCCAGCCCTCGGCCTTGTTCTCCACGCCCACCACCAGGCTGGTGAGCAGCACCACGAACAGCGGCAGCAGCACGGCGGCCGTTTGCCAGCTCATGCTGGCGTACTTCACCCAACCGTCGGCGCCGGGCTTTAGCATGAGGTGGCCTTTGAAGTAGAAAATGCAGAAGTTGAGCAGCACCGGCAGCACGCCGCTGGCCAGCGTGAGCCACAGCGCCGGGGTGCGGCGCAGCTTCAGCACATCGGCCGTGAGACTGCGTCCTAGTTGCACAAAAGGCCCCGGCACGGCCGGCAGCGCGGGAGAAGAGGAAGCAATGGCGGGGCTCATTGGGCAGCGGTGGTTTCGGTGAGGTGCAAAAAGGTGTCTTCGAGGGTGGGCTGCTCGCAGTGCAGGCCGAACACGGGCTGGCCGGCGGCCACCAGGGCGCTGGCCAGCGCGGCGGTGTGCTCCCGCGAGTGAAAAGGCACGCGCAGGGTACCCGGCGCAGCCACGGTGGCCTCGTGCAACTCGGGCAGCAGGCGGCGGCAGGTGGCGGCGCAGGCGGTTTCGAGCACCAGTTGGGCGCGGGTGTGCTGGCGGGCCTGCATTTCGGCCAGGCTGCCCTGAAACACCAGCTGTCCCTGCTGAATGACGCCCACGTGGGTCACCACTTTCTCCACCTCGCCAATGAGGTGGCTGGAGAGCAGAATGGTTTTGCCGTGCTCCTCGCGCAGCTGCCGCAGCAGGAGGCGCAGGTCGCTGATGCCGGCGGGGTCGAGGCCGTTGGTGGGCTCGTCGAGGATGAGCAGGTCGGGGTCGGGCAGCAGGGCCAGCGCCAGGCCCAGGCGCTGCTTCATGCCCAGCGAGTAGCCCTTCACCGGGCGGTGAGCGGCCGCGCTCAGGCCCACCTGGGCCAGCACGGCGGCGGTGCGGGCGGGCGCCAGGCCGCGCAGGCGGCGGGTGGCTTCCACGTTTTCGTGGCCGGTGAGGTGGTCGTAGAGCGAGGGGTTTTCGATGAGGGCGCCCACGCGGCTGAGCAGGGCCACCCGGTGCCGGGCCAGCTCGTGCCCAAACAGGCGCACCGTGCCGCTGCCGGGGCGCAGCAGCCCCAGCAGCAGGCGCAGGGTGGTGCTTTTGCCGGCCCCGTTGGGCCCCAGGAAGCCGTAGATGCTGCCGGCGGGCACGGCCAGCCCCAGGCCGTGCAGCACGGGCCGCTCCCCAAATCGGAACGAAAGGTCAGTGGTTTCGACAAGGGGAGCGGTATTCATTGCAGAAAGGAGAAGGTGAGAAAAGCGGTTGCAAACGGAATTCAATCGGTGGCTAGTATAGCTAAGTAGCTATTCTATTTTGGCGCCGGGCTGGGCGTGGCCGTTCTGGTGCAGGATGAGCCGCGCCACCTGGCCCGTGGCATTCTTGGCAAACTCTACCTGCGCGGGCACGCCCTTGACGGCAAACAGCACCGGCGACACGGCCTCGGTTTCGAACTCCGACTGCCCGGTGGCCTGCATAAACAGGCGGCCGTCGCGCTGGCGCACGGTGATGCGGAAAGTGGGCGCCAGCTCGTACACGCCCACGTAGGTGCCCAGCGTGGCCTGGTCGACGGCCACGGGGGCGCTGGGCACCGGGGCCGCCACGGCCGGCTGATGGTGCAGAATGCGCAGCAGCCCCTGGCGCAGCTCGGCCAGCGCTTCGCCGCCGTGGTTGTCGAGCAGCACAATCACCTGCTGGCGTTGCGGCACGCGCACCAGGTAGGAGCTGAAGCCGTTGATGCGGCCGTTGTGCTCCTGCGTCAGGGTGCTGTCGGCTTCGGCCCCGATTTTGGCTTTGTACACTATCCAGCCGCAGGCGTAGTGGTTTTTTAGGGGCGTGAAGAGCAGTTTTTTGCTGGCCGGGGAGAGCACCCGGTTGCCATCGAGGGCCTGGCTCCAGCGGTAGAGGTCGGGGGCGGTGGAGGTGATGGCGCCCGCCGCATACGGCACCGTCATGTCGAGGGCCGGGGCGGGCACGAGGCCGTTGGGGGAGGTTTCGTAGCCGGCGGCGCGGCGGGCGTCGGCGGGCTCCCACACATCGACGGACGTGGCTTTGAGCTTAAGCGGGCCCGCAATGTTGTCCTGAAAAACCTGCGCGTAGGGCTTGCCGGTCACTTTCTCGATGATGGCGCCCAGCAGCACGTAGTTGGAATTGCTGTAGTGGTACTGGGTGCCGGGCGCAAACTCCAGCGGCAGCGTCGAAAACAGCGCCACCAGCTGCGTGGGCGTGTGGGGCGTGCGCATCACGGCGGAGGCAAAGTTGGGCTGGGCCGTGTAGTTGGGCAGGCCGGCGGTGTGCGTCAGCAGCTGGTGCAGGGTGATTTGGCCGCCGGCCGGCTGGGGGTAGTCGGGCAGGTAGTCGGCCACGTGGCCGTCGAGCCTGAGCCGGCCTTTATCCACCAATTGCAGCACCAGCGCGGCCGTAAATTGCTTGGTGAGCGAGCCGATGCGGAATTTGGTGTCGGCGGAGTTGGCGCGGTTCTGCTCCCGGTTGGCCAGGCCGTAGCCTTTCTGCAGGAGGATGTTGCCGTGGCCGGCCACCAGCGCCGTGCCCGAAAACCGGCCGCTTTTTTCGTACTGCCGCACGAAGTCGTCGAGCTGCTGCGCCAGCGCGGGGGCGGGGGCAGCGGCGGTGGCCGGTTGGGCGTGAGCGGTGGGCTGGGCCAGCACGCCGGCAGCCCCCAGCAACCCAAGGAAGAACACGCCGGAACGGGCCACATGGAGGTAGAAGGTTTTTTTCATGGCAAAAGCAGTGAGAGTGGCGAGGAAGTGAGCGACTGGTGAAATCTGAGGCAAACCTAGACCCGCCAAAACATCGGCAAACCACTATTCAACCAATCCCGGTGCGGCTTCCGGCAACACCGCTTTTTTGCCCGTCAATCCGGCTTTGGGTTCCACCAACGGGTGCCTTGGGTTGCGGCAGCGGGTTGGTGTACCGGCGGCCGGCGTTGGGCGGGCCGGGCGGGGCGTTGGTTGAAACCGGGCCGGGCGCCATTGCCGCATTTCCTACCTTTCGACGTGGAAAATTCTCTTCTTTCGCCCGCCGCTGTTGTTTCCGCTGCCGCTCCTGAGCAGCCGGCCCGTGTCCGCGCGCGCGCTTCGGCCGGCTTCCGGTGGTGGCCGCGGGTGCACGACCACACGCCCGTGCCGTGGTGGGTACACCTGCTGCTGGTGGCGGTGCTGCTGGGCATCGATGCCCTATTGTATTACGCCATTCGCCTCAGCCCCAAAAGCACCGTGAAGCTCGATGCGGTGTGGTTTGTGCGCAACGCCGTGCTGGATGGGTTCACGGCGGCCTTGTTCTACTGGAACTGGGTGACGCTGTTTCCGCGCACGCTGCCGCAGGGGCGGCTGGCCACGTACCTGGCGCTGGCGCTGGCCTCGGCCGGGGTATTTGGGCTGCTGCGCATCGCCGCATCCAATGCGGTGTACTGGCTGATGAACGGCCACCAGCCCGGGCTGGCCGCCTACACGGGCTCGCTGTGGATAGGGCTGCTGCTGGGCGGCCTGCTCACGCTGGTGGCCAGCTCGGGCGTGCGCATGACCATTGAGTACCTGCAGGGCCAGCGCAACCGCCGCGAGCTGGAGCGCCAGCACCTGCTAACGGAGTTGGGCATGCTCAAAACCCAGATTAACCCGCACTTTCTGTTTAATACCCTCAACAACATCTACTCGCTCACCAGCCGCAAATCGGACCGCGCCCCGGAAGCCGTGCTGCGCCTGGCCGAGAGCATGCGCTACCTGCTCTACGACAGCGGCGCCGACGCCGTGAGCCTCGCCCAGGAGCTCACGCACCTGCGCAGCTTCCTGGAGTTGCAGCGCCTGCGCCTGCCCGCCGCCGAGGCCGAAACCGCCATCGTATTCACCACCCACGGCGCCATCGAGGCGGCCCCGCCGGTGGCCCCGCTCCTGCTGCTGCCACTGGTCGAAAACGCCTTCAAGCACGGCGACCTTGCTGCCCGCCCCGAAGCCATCCGGATGGAGCTGGAAGTGGAAGGCTCCGAGCTGCGCTTCTCGGTGCACAACTACGTGGCCGCCATCGCCGACCTGCCGCGCCAGCCCGGCGGCCTCGGCCTGCACAACCTGCGCCGCCGCCTGGCGCTGCTGTACCCGGAGCGCCACGAGCTGCACATTCGCACCCTGCCCGGCGAGTACGCCGTGGAGCTGGTGCTGCAGCTTGGCAGTGAGCAGTGAGCAGTGAGCAGTGAGCAGTGAGCAGTGAGCAGTGAGCAGTGAGCAGAAAGAACGTCATGCCGGACGATTGAGACATCCCGCGTGCTGAACTAACTCAATCGTCCGGCTCCCCTCTCCCTTGGGAGAGGGGCTGGGGGTGAGGCGCCCCGCTGCACGAAGCACGCGAGATGCCTCGGCTGCGCTCGGCATGACGTTCTTTTACAATACCCAAACCAACCGATACTAAACCCGCCTACCCCACATGCAACGCCTGACCTGCGCCATCCTCGACGACGAACCGCTGGCCCTCGACCTGCTGGCCGACTACTGCGCGCAAGTGCCGTTTTTGGAGCTGCGCGGGCAGTTTCACGATGCGTTGGCCGGCCTGGCGTTTTTGCAGGACAACCCCGTGGATGTGGTGTTCATGGACATTCACATGCCGCGCCTCACCGGCCTGCAGCTGGTGCAGCTGTTGCCCACGCCCGCCCCGCGCATCGTTTTCACCACCGCTTACGACCAGTACGCGGTGCAGAGCTACACCCTGAACGCGGCCGACTACCTGCTCAAGCCCATTGCTTTCGACCGCTTTCTACAGGCCGTAAGCAAGGTGCGACAGTCCCTTCCCAACAGCGTTGCCGGGCCGGCAGCCCCCGCCGCTCCCGAAGCCAGCGTCCCCGCCGCTGCCCCGGCTCCGGCCGATGCCATGTTCGTCAAAAACGAACACCGGCTGCAGCGCGTGGCGTTCGATGACATTCTCTACATCGAAGGCATGAAGGAATACCTGCTGCTGCACACGGCCAGCGCCGGCAAAATCCTGACGCTGCAATCCTTCCGCCGGGTGGAGGAAGTGCTGCCGCCCGAGCGGTTTGCGCGCATTCACAAGTCGTTTCTGGTGGCCCTTAGCCGCATCGAGCACGTAGAGCGCGGCAAGGTGCAGGTGGCAGGCCGCCTGCTGCCCGTGGGCGACACCTACCGCGAGTCGTTTGCAGAACTGATTCGGGCCCACAACCAGCTGTAGGGCGCCTGTGCGGGCGCCACCCGTCATTGCGAGGGCGCAGCCCGTGGCAGTCCGTCCTCTCCGTGCGACCAATCCTGAGGCGCGCTAAAGTCATAAAAAAGCCCCGGCACTGCACAGTGCCGGGACTTTTTACATTGCTATACTAGTCACTCAGCGAGAACGGATTACCGCGCTGCGCTCGCAACGACAGGTAGCACGCTTGCCTACTTCGCGGCCAGTTTGCTGGCGATTTCGGCCGTGTGCTTGCCCTGAAAGCGGGCGCCTTCGAGCTCGTTTTCGCTGGGCTGGCGCTCGCCCTGGCCGCCGGCCACGGTGCTGGCGCCGTAGGGCGTGCCGCCGGTCACTTCGTGGTGACCCATCTGGCCCTGCCAGGCATACGGCAGGCCCACCAGAATGAAGCCGTGGTGCAGCAGCGCGGTGTGCACCGCCCGAATGGTGGTTTCCTGGCCGCCGTGCTGGGTGGCCGTGCTCACAAACGCCCCGCCCACTTTGCCCACCAGCGCGCCCTTGGCCCACAGGCCGCCGGTGCTGTCGAGGTAGGCCTGCATCTGGCCGCACATGTTGCCGTAGCGCGTGGGCGTGCCGAAGATAATGGCATCGTATTCGGCCAGTTCCTCGGGCGTGGCCACGGGCACGTGGGCGAAGGCCTGCTGCGCACCCGTGGCCCCTATCTGGTCGAGAATGGCTTGGGGCAGGGTTTCGGGCACGCGCTTCACCACTACGTCGTTGCCGGCCACTTGGCGGGCGCCTTCGGCCACGGCTTCGGCCAGCTTCCAGACGTGGCCATAGGTGGAATAGAACAGCACAAGAGTCTTCATGTGAGGAAGTTATTAAGGGTTAAGAAAAAGAAGAAAAGACTACAGAACCATAGGTACGGGGCCGAGTGAAAATAAGCTTATACAGGCCCACTATTTAATGTAGGTACATTTAATACCCTTTAAGCCGGGGAAAGGTTGTTGGCGCTCTGCGAAATATATTCGGGCATGGATTGGTACCGAACGCTGCTTTGCTCGATAACCCAAACGGTTTGCACCCTGCTTGCAACCTTTTGGCGGCGGGGTGCCTCCCCTTTGCAGTACGCCTTGTGCGGGCCGGGCTTTGCCCCAACACCTTCGCCTTTCTATGCTGCAAAAAATGACCTTGTCTACTCCTTCCCTCGCCGGCCTGGGTTACCGGCTGCCGGCGTGAGCGCGGCCACCTGGTTTGCGTTCGGGGCCGACGACGTGCTGCCCGACCAAGCGGCCGCGCCCGTGGCGCCGCGCCTCACCGCCAGCCGCAGCTCGGCCGTGACCAGCCCGCCCACCGAAGCCGAGCTGATTGACGGCTGCCTGCGCGGTCGCCAGCTGGCCCAAAAGCTGCTCTACGATAAGTACGCCGGCAAAATGATGGCCGTGTGCCTGCGCTACGCCCAAACCACCTTCGAGGCCGAAGACGTGCTGCAGGAGGGTTTCCTGACGGTGTTTCGCACGCTGGCCAGCTTCCGCCGCGAGTGCCCGCTGGAGTTCTGGATTCGCCGCATCATGATTAACGCGGCCCTGCGCCAGCACCGCCGCAACGCCTCGCTGGTGGCCGTGAGCGACGGTGAATACCCGGAAACGTTGTCCAGCGAAGAATTTACGCTCAGCAACTACAATTTTCAGGAGCTGCTGGCCATGGTGCAAGAGCTGGCGCCCCGCTACCGCATGGTGTTCAACCTCTACGCCATCGAAGGCTATACCCACAAGGAAATCGGCGAATTATTGAGCATCACCGAGGGCACGAGCAAATCGCAGTACTCCCGGGCCCGCGTCATCTTACAAACTAAACTGGAGCGCCTCGGGGCTCCAACCCGCCATGTCAGCTAATCCTATCGACGATACCACTACGCCTAAAACCACCGGCAGCCTGGAGGAATTATTCCGCCACCACATGGGGGAGGAAGCCGCCGTGCCGCCGCGCCCCATGCTCTGGGACCAGATTGACAACTCCCTGCTGATACGGCAAAACGAAGTGTACCGCAAGCGCCTGGTGGCCACGCGCTGGGTGGCCGCGGCCAGCCTGCTGCTGGCCACGCTGGCCGGCACCGGCTGGTGGGCCCAGCACGACGGCAATTTTGGCAGCGCCGAGGTAGCCACCGCGCCGGCCGGCACCGCCCAGGGCCAGCACGGCGGGTACGCTGCCGCCCCCACACCCTCCCGCGCAGCCGACAACGCCGGCCAGCTCAATAGCACGAGCCGGCCGCAGCATTCGGCCACTTCCGCCGCTGCCCCCGAAGCAGCCACCGATGCAGCTGGCGCGGCGGGCACTTACGCTGCTTCGGAAACTGCCGGCTCGCGCGAGCGCAACGCGAATACCGCGCGCACCTACGCCGCCAACCCCTCGGCGGCCGACACTGGCTTCGGCTCAGCTTCGGTACGCCAGGGCTTCGAAAATGCGGCTCCGGCTGGCCGCTCCGGCAACGCCGGCCGCGTAGCGGGCATGTCGGCGGCCCAGCAGGCGGGCTCGGTGGCCGCAAGCCGCGGCGCCGTTATTGCGCAGGCCGACCCGGCTTCCGCTTCGGTGTCGGGTGCGGCTGGGCCTGCCCGCGTGGCGGAAAGCGGCGTGGTGGCCGCCAGCACGGTTCCCGCAAGCGGCGCCGTGGCTTCGGCTGTTCCGGTAGGCGGCGCCAGCGCTGCTGCGGAAGCAGCGGGGGGCACTTCGGCTTCGGCTGGGCTCTCGCCGGCGGCTTCGGTGGCCGGCCCCCAGCAGGTGGGCTTCCTCGCCGCCCGGCCGGCTACGCTCAGCCTGACCGATGCCGCCGCCCTGCCCAAAGGCCTGGCCACCGTGGCACTGCCCGAGCCGACTCCCGCAGCTGACTTTGGCAAGTGGCACTACGGCGTGAGCTACGCCGCTTCCGTGTACAATCCCAACGTCAATTTCTCGCGCAAAGGCATTGAGCCGGAGTTTGAATACAACCCCGCCCTCGGCCCCGACTCGCCGGCCCTGACCGAAGCCGCCGCCACCCAATACCGCGAAAACCTGCGCCCCGGCCTCAGCCAGCGCATTGCCCTGCTGGCCACCCGCCACCTGAAAGGCCACTGGTCGGCCAGCACCGGCCTGGAGTTCGTTCAGGCCACCGCCAAGTCGGCTTCTACCTCCGCCTTCGTGGGCGAACAGCTTTACGACCTGGGCTCGTTTACCAACAGCGACCTGCGCACCACCAATTTCCGCTATCGCATGGCCGGCGTGCCCTTCGAGGTGAGCTACTCCAACCCCGTGAAGCGCGGCTGGAGCTTCTACGGCCGCCTGGGAGGCGTGGTGAGCGCCCTGCTGGGCGCCCGCAGCGAGGTGGAGGGCGAGCCCGAAGCCACCAAAACGTACTCGGTGCTTACCGCCGGGGGGCCTTACCGCCGCGTGCTGGGCACCTTGCGCGGCGCAGCCGGCGCCCAATACCGCCCCGCGGCCGGCAGCTGGGCACTCACCCTGGGCCCCGTGGCCGAAATGGGGCTGGTGCCGCTGAACGCGCACCCGGCGCAGAGCTTCCTGGCGCAAAGCCGCCCCTACAGCTTCGGCATGGAAGCCGGCGTGGAGTTCGGGCGGTAGTAGGCAGAACCTGAAAAGAACGTCATGCCGCCACGTTTTTCTCGATTCCTCCGAAACCCAATTTCTCCGTTTATGGTTAAGGTAGGCTGACCTTTTCGGCCTACCTTTCCCGTTGCATGGAGTACCAACTTACCTCTGAATTCAAGCCCACCGGCGACCAGCCCACGGCGATTGCCAAGCTCGTGGAGGGCATCAACAACGGCGAGCCGGCCCAGGTGCTGCTGGGCGCCACCGGCACCGGCAAAACCTTCACCATGGCCAACGTCATTGCCGAAACCGGCAAGCCGGCCCTGGTGCTGTGCCACAACAAAACGCTGGCCGCGCAGCTCTACGGCGAATTCAAGGCGTTTTTTCCGAACAACGCCGTCGAGTACTACATCAGCTACTACGACTACTACCAGCCGGAAGCCTACATCGCCAGCACCGACGTGTTCATCGAGAAAGACCTGGCCATCAACCAGGAAATCGAGAAGCTGCGGCTGCACACCACCTCCACCCTGCTCAGCGGGCGGCGCGACGTCATCGTCATTGCCTCGGTGTCGTGCATCTACGGCATCGGCAACCCCGAGGAATTCGCCAAAAACGTCATTTTTCTGAAGCCGGGCATGCGCTACACGCGCAACAACCTGCTCTATCAGTTTGTGCAGATTCTGTATTCGCGCACCGAGGTGGAGTTTTCGCGCGGCACGTTCCGGGTGAAGGGCGACACGGTGGACGTGTTTCCGGCTTATGCCGACTACGCCATTCGCATCTACTTTTTCGGCGATGAAATCGAGTCGGTGCACAAGATTGACCCGGTGAGCGGCAAGAAGCTGAGCGACGAAGCCCACGGCATTGCCCTGTACCCGGCCAACCTGTTCGTGACGGGCAAAGAAACCCTGAATTCGGCCATCAAGCAGATTCAGGACGACATGGTGCACCAGCACGCCTACTTCGAAAAAGAAGGCCGCGACGCCGAAGCCAAGCGCATCATGGAGCGCACCGAGTTCGATTTGGAGATGATTCGGGAGCTGGGCTACTGCTCGGGCATCGAGAACTACTCGCGCTATTTCGACGGCCGCACGCCGGGCTCGCGGCCCTTCTGTTTGCTCGATTATTTCCCCGACGACTACCTGCTGGTGGTGGACGAAAGCCACGCCACCATGCCCCAAATCCGGGCCATGTGGGGCGGCGACCGCAGCCGCAAAACGGCCCTCATCGAGTACGGCTTCCGCCTGCCCTCGGCCCTCGATAACCGGCCGCTGACGTTTAACGAGTTTGAGAGCATGTTCCGGCAGGCCGTGTACGTGTCGGCCACGCCGGCCGATTACGAGCTGGAGCAAAGCGGCGGCATCATCGTGGAGCAGATTATTCGCCCCACCGGCCTGCTCGACCCCGAAATCGACATCCGGCCCAGCGTGAACCAGATTGACGACTTGCTGGACGAGGTGGACAACCGCGTGAAAATGGGCGACCGAGTGCTCGTCACCACCCTCACCAAGCGCATGGCCGAGGAACTCAGCAAGTACATGGACCGCCTCGGCATTAAGGTAGAGTACGTGCACTCCGATGTGAAAACGCTGGACCGCGTGGAAATCCTGCGCAAGTTGCGCCTGGGCGAAATCGACGTGCTCATCGGCGTGAACCTGCTGCGCGAAGGCCTCGACTTGCCCGAAGTGAGCTTGGTGGCCATTCTGGACGCCGACAAGGAGGGCTTCCTGCGCGACCAGCGCAGCCTCATCCAAACCATGGGCCGGGCGGCGCGGAATGACCGCGGCAAGGTCATTATGTACGCCGACCGCATCACGGGCTCCATGCAGCGGGCCATTGATGAAACGAACCGCCGCCGCGCCACCCAGCTGGCCTACAACCAGGAGCACGGCATCACGCCGCGCACCGTGCGCAAGAGCCACGCCGAAATCATCGGCCAAACCGACCTGGCCGACTACCGCGTGGTGGAAACCCAGGGCTACGCTGGCCCCGACTCCGACGGTGGCACCGCCCTGGCCCTGGCCGCCGAGCCCGTGGTGGCCATGATGACCCGCCCCGAGCTGGAAAAGCTCATCAAAACCACCGAAAAGCAGATGGAAGCCGCGGCCAAGGACCTCGACTTTCTCACGGCCGCCAAGCTGCGCGACGAGCTGGCTGCGCTGCGCACCATGCTCAAGGGCAAGCGCGAGTAGGGGTTTGGCACGGTATTCGGCAAAGGGGAAATGCGACCACAGTGGTCGCATTTCCCCTTTTTCTTTTTAGTGTTATGAAAACTTGGCTACTCTGGGCGGCCCTGCTGCCGGTCCGAATGGCTGCTGCGCAGTCGAACCACTCCTCCGTTATACCGCCCCTGCCCGAATCCAGTTTGCAATCATCGGTGAGCACCACCACGGTGAGCAGCACGCCGGGGGTGCGCTACCAATACCAACTGGTGCAACTCGACCCGTGGCAAGTGTGGCTGGCGCCGGCCTGGCGCGGCCAAACGAGGCTTGAGCCCGCCCGCAAGCTGTTTAACCCCGATTCTCCCGGCGAGCTCGACCGGATGCTGCTAAAAACCATGAACGAGCTGGCGGCCGACGGCTGGGAGCTGCTTGAAATTCGGACCGAGGTGCGGCCCACCAGTGCCGAGCAAAAAGTAGAGCGCGACCTGCAGTTCAACGACCCGCAACGGCCAGTGTATAAGTCCACCACCTCTATTTCCACGGCATCGCAAACGCGTTACCTATTCCGCAAGGCGTTGTAGCTTTAGCCGGCCAAGCAACCCCGCGCGGGTTATCGGCATCCGTTTGCTCACACCTCTTTTTTCTGCTTACTACGATGAACAACTTATTCTTCGCGGCTGCCGTGGCGGCCGTTTCGCTCGCCTCCTGCACGGCCCAGGCCCAAGTGAAGCAGCCCCGCCAGGTGGGCACGTTCCAAGCCGTCGCCTCCAGCGGTGGCATCGACGTGGTGCTGACCCAGGGCGCCACTACCTCGGTGCTGGTGGAAGCGTCGGAAAACGCCCAGAAACACCTCGTGACCACGGTAGAAGGCGGCATCCTCAAAATTGGCTGGGAAAACGGCTTTTCGTGGAAAAACCTGCTCAGCAACAACCGCAAGGCCAACGTGTACATCACCTGCCCGCGCCTGACGGGCCTGAGCCTGAGCGGCGGCGCCGACGCCAAAGGCCAATCGAATTTCTCGGCCGACAATTTCAAGATTAGCGCCAGCGGCGGCTCCGATGTGAAGCTCAGCCTCACGGCCAAAACCCTAACCTGCTCGGCTTCGGGCGGCAGCGACGTGGACCTGAGCGGCCGCGTGGACCAGCAAACCGTGGACGTGAGCGGCGGCTCCGACTACAACGGCTACAACCTGAAAAGCACCAAAGCCGACGTGCGCGCCAGCGGCGGCTCCGACGTGGAGCTGACGGTGGACGGCGAGCTGGCCGCCAGTGCCAGCGGCGGCTCCGACGTGCGCTACAAAGGCGCCGCCCGCGTGGCCAACGCTTCTCACTCGGGCGGTAGCAGCGTGCGCCGCGCCAATTAGCTTTGCCCCATGAGCCGCTGGCTACCTGAAGCCACTGGCCCTATTTTAAAGCCCAAACCTGACCGGTTTGGGCTTTTTTTGTACCAATCCATCAGCACAAAGCTCTTCGGCGGAGGCGATGCTCAGGGCTGCTTGTAGAGCACGCCGCCTTTCATCACCAGGCGCACCTGGCGCACGGCGGCTACGTCCTGCGTGGGGTCGCCGGCCACGGCCACCAGGTCGGCCAGCAGGCCAGGGCGGATGCTGCCGCGGTCGGCAAGGTGGAAAATCTGGGCGTTGCCGCTGGTGGCCTGGCGCAGCACCTGCAGCGGCGTGAGGCCGTAGTCCTGCACCAGCAGCTCCATTTCGCGGGCGTTGTCGCCGTGGGCAAACACGCCCACGTCGCCGCCCATGGCCAGCGTCACGCCCGCTTTCAGGGCGGCCTGCATGCTGAGGTGCTTGGCTTGCAGGCGCGGCGGCAGCGGCTCCTGGCCTTTTTTCCAGCCTTTGTATTGCGAGGTGGCGTCGCTGGCAGTCACGGTGGGGCACAGGGCCACGCCGCGCTTTTTCATCAATTGAAACACCTCCAGGGTGCCGTCGTCGCCGTGCTCGATGGTTTCGACGCCAGCCAGCACGGCGCGGCGCATGCCCTCGGGCGTGCTGGCGTGGGCCACCACGCCGCGGCCCGCCGAGCGGGCCGTTTGCACAATCAGAGCCAACTCTTCTTGCGAGAACGTGGGCTGAGCAGTGCCATTCAAGCCCCAGCGGTAGTCGGCGTACACTTTGATGACGTCGGCGCCCTTGCCGATTTGCTCGCGCACGGCCCGGACGATGCCGTCGACGCCGTCGGCTTCCTGCGCGCCTTGGGGCACATTTTCGTCCACCGAAAGCTTGGGGCCGTAGCTGCCCGTGGCCACCAGCGCCCGCGTAGCCACCAGCAAGCGCGGGCCGGGGATGAGGCCCTGGTCGATGGCCTGCTTGAGGCCGACGTCGGCAAAGCCGGCGCCTTCGGTGCCCAGGTCGCGGGCGGTGGTGAAGCCGGCCAGCAGCGTGCGCTGGGCGTGCGCCGTGGCCCGCGCCACCCGCAGCGCCTGCGATTCGAGCAGCACCTGGTCGTTCCAGGCGGCTTCGTTGTAGGGGTGCAGCAGCAAATGCGAATGCCCTTCGATGAGGCCGGGCAGCAGGGTGAGGCCGGGCAGCTCCAGGGTGCGGGCACCGGCGGGCGCGGCCACTTGCGCCGCGGGCCCAACGGCTACAATTCGCTCGTTTTCGACAAGCACGGCCCAGCCCACGTGCCGTTCCTGACCGTCGAACACGGCGGCCGGGCGTAGGAGCAAGGCCCCTGTGGCCGGTGCCAGCGCCCCGGCCTGGGCACGCGCCTGGGCCGGCAGCAAGCCCGCAAGCAACACGGCGCCGGCCCGACCCAAACGCCAGAAGGCCCTCAACCGGGCCGGGGCCGCGGCGGGCAAACGAAAACAATGCATACGAAAGGCGAAAAAGGCCGCCATCTGGGCGGCCCTCGCGAAGCTACGCCCTGGGCCGATTTATGCGGGCGCCTGGCCCTCCTCGCGCAGCGGAGCGGCCGGGCTAGGTGCCAGCAGCCGTGGCTGCACCAGCAGCTGGTAGGAGGCGCCCACCGGCACCGCTACTTTGCCAATGCCGAGTTGGTGCCGCTCTACTTTGTCGACCTTGTCGTTGGCCACCACGAAAGAGCGGTGCACTCGCGTGAACCGCTCGGCCGGCAGCAAATCGAGTGCTTCCTGAATGGTGAGGCGGGTCAGCAAGCGCCGGCCCGTGAGCACGAAGGTGACGTAGTTGCCGGCCGCTTCGAGGTACAGAATCTCGTCGAAGCGCACTTTCACCTGCTCGGGGCCGGTTTTTAGGAAGAAGTAGCCCGGGGCGGGCGCGGCCGGCGGCGCTGCGCGCAGCTGCAGCAAGGCCTGGGCTTTGTTGCAGGCCTTCAGGAAGCGGGCCAGCGAAAACGGCTTGAGCAGGTAGTCCACGGCATCGAGCTCGAAGCCCGTAACGGCGTGCTCGGAGTAGGCCGTGGTGAAGATGATGAGCGGCCTTTCGGCCAGGCTGCTCACGAATTCCAACCCTGAGATATCGGGCATGTTGATGTCGACAAACAGCACGTCCACGGCTTCGCGCTGCAAATACTCGAGCGCCTGAAAAGCATCGGTGAAGCAGGCCCGCAGCTCCAGAAACGGCACCTTGGCGGCCAGGGCGCGCACCACGTCCAGGGCAATGGGCTCGTCGTCGATGGCAATGGCTTTCATGGGCGGCGGGATGGACTGGCGTTGAAGCTACAGCTCCAGCGTGAGGTGCACAAAGTACTCGCCCAGGGTTTGGCGGATGGCTAGCTCGTGGCGGCCGGGGTAGAGCAGGGCCAAGCGCTGGCGCACGTTGGCCAGCCCGAGGCCGGAGGTTTCGTCGGGCAACGTGGCCTCCGACTTGGGGTGAATGCTGTTGTACACGTCGAAATACAGCCGGTTGTCGGTCACGTGCAGGCTCACCTTAATCCAGGATTTATGCTGCAGGCTGATGCCGTGCTTGAAAGCATTTTCCACGAAAGGAATCAGCAGCATGGGCGCGATGGAGCTGCCCAGCGGCACTTCGTCCAGGGCCGTGTCGAGGCTGATGCCGGGCGACGTGGCAATGCGCAAGGACTGCAGTTCGACGTAGTTGCGCAAGTAATCCAGCTCGCGGGCCAGCAGGATGCGCGGCTGGTGGTTTTCGTGCAGCATGAAGCGCATCATGTCGCCCAGCATCTGGATGCCCTGGGCGGTGCGCTCGCCGTTTTCCTGCAGGGCCGTACCGTAGAGCGTGTTCAGGGCATTGAACAGAAAGTGCGGGTTTATCTGCGAGCGCAGCAGTTCCAGCGTGGCTTCGGACTGCCCCAGCTCCTGCTTCAGCCCTTCGATGGCCTCCTGCCCGCGCGCCCGCCGCCGGTACAGCACCCACGACAGCGGCACCGTGAACAGGAACTGAAACAGGCTGTTCAGCATGGCAAAAACGGGCCCTCGGTCGTAATGGTCGTTGGTGAGGACCACCACGAGGTAACCAACGGGCACCATCGCCACGAGCAACACCAGGAACGCCTTCAGCAAATAGCGCAGCAACGGGCGCTTGCGGCCCCGCACACCGGGAATGAGCGAGCGGCTGGCAAAGCTGTGCATGGCGGCAGTCGACAGCGCCAGGATGTTCCAAAACAGAAACAGGCCGAGGTCCGCTTTGGCTTCCAGCAGCAGCAACAAGCCCATCACCCACACGCAGGCCAGCACCACTACGTCGCGCCGGATGGTGAGCGGAGACGAAGGCGGCGCGTCATCGCCTTGCGGCCACAGGAAGACGCCCAACTGGCGGATGAATGCAGGAATGCGAACCGTCATCAAATAATACATGCTGGTGAAAACGTTGGAGAATGGCTGGCCCCGCAGCAGCGACAAAGCAAGCGCCGTCGCTGCCAGAAGGCCCTTTCGGCAACAAGATTACTGGGCCATTGCCACCGGCTAAACTACCTGGGACGAATGCGGCGAATAATGTGACGAACCTGGCGATAATGCTCAGCACCTACCCCGCGTACATGAAAAAAGCCGGGCGCTGCCCGGCTCTTTTCGTCTGCTCTGCTACTTCAGCCCTTACTTTTTCAGCACGAGGTAGCCGTAAGCCGGCAGCGTGACCGAGGTGCCAACGGCCACGGTGCCGCCCTGTAGGGCATTGGTCCAGCTGCTGTTGGCCAGGGCGGCGGGCACCGCGAACGTCTGGGCCGAGTTGCGCACGTTCACCAGCACCAGGGCCTGCTCGGCGCCGGCGGTTTTGGTGAAGGCGCACACGTTGGCGGTGCTGTAGGACGTGGGCGTGCCCGTGCGCAGGGCCGTGCTGGCCGCGCGGGCGCTTAGCAGCTGCTGGTAGGCGCGTTTCACGTCGGAGCGCACGCCCCAGGTAATTTTCACGCCGGTGAAGGGAAACGGAATGGCGCGGCTCATGCCCACTTCCTGGCCGTTGTACACGAAGGGAATGCCTTTGTACAAGGCCGCAATGACGAAGGCCGACATGGCGCCCGCGTCGCCGCCAAACAGGGTGACCGGGCTGCCGTCCGAGCCGTTCACGTCGTGGTTGGTGATGAAGCGCACCACCTGCTGCGTGCCGGTGGCGCCCGAGTACTCGCTGGTATTCAGCGCATCAAACACCGTGGCCGGCTGGTTGCTGCGGTACACGTTGTAGATGCCGCCGTAGAAATCGAACCCGAAGTTGTAGTCGAAACCGGAGGCAAAGTTGGCCGGGCGCTTGCCCTCGGCCAGCAGCAGCAGCTTGTGGCTCTTCACGTTGCGCAGCGTGTCGACGGCCTGCTTCCAGAAGTCGGCGGGCTGGAAGTCGGCGTAGTCGAAGCGAAAGCCGTCCACGTTGGCCGTGAACACCCACGACTTGATGGCCGATATCATTTCGGCGCGCATGTAGGCGTTGTTGAAATCGAGCTGGGCCACGTCGTTGTAAGTCGTGCCGTTGTTCGACACCGCCTTGATGGCGCCGTTGGCCTCGTGCACGTACCAGTCCGGGTGCTGGGTTATCCAAGCGTTGTCCCAAGAAGTGTGGTTGGCCACCCAGTCTAGCATCACGGTCAGGCCGCGGGCGTGGGCGGCGTCCACCAGGGCGCGCAGGTCGGCCAGGGTGCCAAACTCGGGGTTCACCGCCCGGTAGTCCTTCACGGCGTAGGGCGAATTCACCGCCTTGCTATCGGTGCCAATCGGGTAAATGGGCATGAGGTACAGCACGTTCACCCCAATGGCCTTGATGGAATCGAGCCGCGCCGTGACGCCGGCCAGGTTACCGCCCTGGCTGAAGGCCCGCATGTTGACCTGGTAAATTACCGCGTCTTGGCGGTTGGGCACCCCGGCGAAAGGCGTGCCGTACTGCGGCGGCGTGGGCGTCGACGTGATGGTGGGGAAGGTCACATCGGGCGGCGGAGCGTCTTTGTGGCAAGCCGCCAGCAGGCCCACGGTGCCCAGCACCAGCGCCGCAGCGCGCGCAATTCGTTGAGTAAACATGTCGAGAAAGTCTATGATAAAATGAGTTACGCGAATACGCCAGGCCGCTATCGCTTCACCGGCTTGAAGCTGACGGCCGCCCCGCCGCCCGGCGCCAGCTGCAGCGTCAGCGACGATTTGCTGGTCACCACTTGCTTGCTGATGCGGTAAGCCATGGGGTTCTTCTGCCAGTCGGCGCCCGGGCCGTCGGCGTAGATGGTGGCCTCGTAGCGCTGGCCCGGCGTGAGGAAATCGAGCTTGAGGCGCTGCTTGCGGGCGTTTTCGTCGGTGATGGCGCCCAGGTACCACTCGTCCTTGCCTTTGGCGCGGCGCAAGGTGGTGAGGTAGTCGCCGGGCTCAGCGGCCAGCACGCGGGTGTCGTCCCAATCCACGGGCACGTCTTCGATGAACTGGAAGGCATCGAGGTGCTTTTCGTAGGCCTCGGGCAGGTCGGCGGCCATTTGCAGGGGCGAGTACATGGTCACGTACAGGGCCAGCTGCTTGGCCAGGGTGGTGTGCACCTGCTTGCCCTTATTCCGCTCCGGGTTCCAGTCGTCGAGCTTGATTTGGAAAATGCCGGGGGTGTAGTCCATTGGCCCGCCCATGAGGCGGGTGAAGGGCAGGATGGTTTCGTGCTCGGGCGGGTTGCCGCTGCTCCAGGCGTTGAACTCGTTGCCACGGGCGGCTTCGTTGGCCAGCCAGTTGGGGTAGGTGCGGTGCAGGCCGGTGGGGCGCACGGCCTCGTGCATGTCCACCATTATTTTGTTATCGGCCGTGAGCTGGGCGGTGCGCACGTAGTGGTTCACCATCCACTGGCCGTCGTGGTGCTCGCCGCGCGGGATGATGCGGCCCACGTAGCCGGTTTTCACGGCGTCG
Organism: Hymenobacter armeniacus; assembly: GCF_014699055.1. Lineage (GTDB taxonomy): Bacteria > Bacteroidota > Bacteroidia > Cytophagales > Hymenobacteraceae > Hymenobacter > Hymenobacter armeniacus. The sequence continues at coordinate 27,988 of NZ_JACXAC010000004.1, read as the reverse complement.
TAGCCGTGCTGCTTCATGAAGCGGTAGGCGGCGTCCTGCCGGCGCTCGTAGTTGGTGACCGAGCTGCTGGTTTCGTGGTGCATGATGAGCTTCACGCCCTTGCCGGCGGCGTAGCGCTGCAGCTCGTCCACGTTGAAATCGGGGTATGGCGTCACGAAATCGAACACGTTTTCCTTCCAGTTATTGGCCCAGTCTTCCCAGCCCACGTTCCAGCCTTCCACCAGCACGCCGGGGATGTGGTGCCGGGCCGCGAAGTCGATGTACTCCTTCACGTGGGCCGTGGTGGCGCCGTGGTGGCCGTTGGGCTTCAGGGCATTCCAGTCGGTATTATCCAGCTTGATGTTCGACACGTCGGCGTAGTTCCAGCTGGCGCGGTTCACGTGCATCTCCCACCACACGCCCACAAATTTCTGCGGCTGAATCCAGCCGGTTTCGGCCACTTTGCTGGGCTCGTTCAGGTTCAGGATGAGCTTGGACGAGAGAATGGCCGGGGCGTTGTCGGCCACCACCACGGTGCGCCAGGGCGTGTGCTCCGGCGCCTGCAGGTAGGCCTTGGCGCCGGTGCCGGTGGCATCGGGCACGAGCTGGCTGCGCAGGCCGAAGGTCTGCGTGTCCACGTTCAAGAACATGGCCGGGTAGTTCACCAGCGCGGCCTCGTGGATGTTGACGTACAGCCCGTTGTCCGACTTCAGCATCAGCGGCGTCTGCACCCGCTTGGGGTCGGCTTTCTGCTGAATGGCTTCAATGGGCGTGGTGTTCACCTCGCTCAGCCGGCTGGTGGTGTAGGCGTACTCGTTCGAGTCGTAGTCGCCCGGAATCCAGAAGGCCTTGTGGTTGGCCGGCAGGTTGAACTCAGTGTGCTCGTCCTGCACCGTGAAGTAGCCCAGGTTGGGCTGCGCCGGAAACTCGTAGCGAAAGCCCACCCCATCGGCAAACACCCGAAACACCACGTCGAGCAAGCGGCCGGGGGCGGCCGGCTGGCGCAGGTGCACCGTGAGCTGCCGGTAGTGGTTGCGAATGGTCTTCACCTCGCCCCACACCGGCGTCCAGGTTTCGTCCACGTCTTTGGTGTCGCTGCCGGCCAGCTCCAGCGGCCCTTCGAAGCCCTTGCCATCGGCAAAAGACAGGCCCAGCCGCGAAGGCTTGATGACGGATTTCGTGCCGTAAGAAACGGCGTAGGTGGGGCGGCCGTCGGCGCCCAGCGCCACGGTCAGGCTCACCTGGTCGAGGCGGGCGGTGAGCGGGGCGGCGGCCTGGGCGTGGGCACCACGCGCCGCCGTCAGCAGGCCCAGGGCCAGCAGCAATTTTCTCATAAGTCAAGTGCCGAAGCACCAGGGCCGGCGGGCCTGGCCGCCATCGGTTGGAGTGGGAAGGTAACAAAGCTAGCGCCTCCCCCTCCCGCCCGTACCTAATCAAAGACGGATATAGAAAATATCAACCCGTCAAGACAAATTCACTTTGAAAATCAATGCGCTACACCCAAAACCATCCCCCAAAATATTGCCCCGATATAGCCTCGTTCGCCTGCATCAGCAGCTCCTAAAGACCTGCTTATCGGCCAGCGTAGCCGGCTGCCCCGGCCGTTTCGCTACACCGCCTCAATGGCCTGGATGCGCGCCTCAAACTCCTCGTTCGGCACCAGCGAGCGGTTTTTCACCCGCGTCTTATAAGTGTAAATCGTGTTGATGGAATAGCCCAGCATGCGGCTGATTTGCTCGCTGTCGGCAATGCCCAGGCGGATGAGGGCGAAGATGCGCAACTCGGCCGTCAGCAACTGGTCGTCGGCCAGCGTCAGGCGGTCTTCTTCCCGGAAAAGCGAGTTGAACTGGGCAATGAAATTGGGAAACAGCCGCAGGAACACTGTGTCGAAGCCCTTCAGCAGCTCGTTGCGCTCGGTTTTGATGTTCACGCCGTCGACCAGCTTTTGCAGGCCGGCGTACTGCTTGCTGCTCAGCAGGGCTTCCACGCGCTTTTTGAGGGTTTCGAGCTTGTCGATGTACTGCGAGTTGTTGTGGAAGTAGTAGCCGATGTACTCCTCCTTAATCTGGTTGGCTTCGTTGAGGCCGCTGTTGAGCTGGTGCAGCTCGTCGTTGCGCGCCCGCAGCTCGCGGTTGGCGGCGAAGACGAGTTGGTCGGCTTTGCGCAGCCGGCGCAGGGCCAGCGCACTCACCACCGCGAAGGCAATGACCACCCCGGCCAGCACCGTCATGATGATGGCGTATGTTTTCAGCGACTTGCGCTGGCTTTCGATGATGTTGATTTTCTGCCCTTCGATGACGGACGAGACGTGGCTGATTTCAAGCTGCCGCTGCCGGGCCTTGTAGAACGTGGCGTTTTCGCGGGCTTCGCGGATGAAAGCGTAGGCGTTTTTGAGGTCGCCGGTGCGGTAGCAATAGTCCGAGAGCTTGAAGATGGCCGTGGTTTCCTTGGTGGCCGATTTCACGTCGGCAATGGCCGATACGAGCAGCAACTCGAAGGCTTTTTCGGGCTGCCCGGCCTGCTCGTAGAGGTAGGCCGTGGTGCTGGCGCTCACGGCCAGTTGGTGCTGCGTGAGGCGCGGCAGCCGCCGAATCTCGGCATACGCGGCTGCCGCGGCTGCGAGGTCGTTGTTTTTCTGGGCCCGAAACTCTTGCACTTCCAGGCACTCGTAGGAGCCCGGGCGGCAGAGCTGCAGGGCGGTGTCGGCGTAGGCCAGGGCTTTGGCGTAGTAGGCCGGGCGGTAGGATTGGTCCTGGTTGAAATTGCCCAAATCACTGTAGGCCCGCGCTTTCAGAAAATAAAGGCTTTGCCGGTCAGGGCGCGTCAGGCGGCGCGCGTCGATGCTGTCCAGCGTTTCGAACGTCTCCTTGAACAAGCCCGACGACAGCAGCACGAAGGCCAGCTTGAGCTGCGCCACCTCAATTTTTTCGGGGTCGTGAAGGCGGTTGGCCAGCCGCCGCATTTTCTGGCAATACACAAAAGCCGAGTCGTATTTGAAGGCTTTGTATTCGTCGTAGATGCGCAGGGCCAGGTCGAACCGGGTGTTGTCGCTCACCTCAGCCGAGGCAAAATCGGCGGTGAGCACCGCAATGCGGTTCAGGCGCTGGCCGTCGTAGGTATTTTTCTGGGCCAGGGCGCGGTGCAGCTCCGTCAGCAGGCTGTCGTTGGGGCTGGCCTGGGCCCAGGCCGTCATCGGCACAACCCCCAGCACCCCCCAAAGAAAGAATAGAAGCTTCACCGGCGAGGACAGAGACCATAATAAGGGCAAGTGTCAAAAATAGCACCTATTGGGTGGCACGCGGCGCGTTCAGCTTTTTTCAAAAACAATTTGTAGCTTAAACGCAGTTGTGAAGGCCGGGCCTCCCCTCCGGCCGGGCGCGCCTGGTTGCAGGGTTCGGCGTTGAGCAGCGGCGTGTATTCATGCATGAGGCCACCGCTGGGTGCTTTCGGGGTTTTCGGCCCAACGGCCGCCCCGCCCACTCGTATGCACAAAGCCCGGGCCGGTGGGGCCGGTTTTTCTATCGAACTGTATTTCTGCTTTTTCTATGAATAACGAACCTGACCTGCCGCCCAGCCACGACGAGGCGCGCCGCAACTTCCTGAAACAGTCGTCGCTGCTCACGGCCGTGGCCCTGGTGCCAGCGCCCGTGGTGCAGGCTGCCACGGCCGAGCTGGACGAACGGGTGGCCGCGGCCATCGAAAAGGTGCCGCTGAAGCTGGAAATCAACGGCAAGAAATACAAGCTCGACGTGGAGCCCCGCACCACGCTGCTCGACCTGCTGCGCGAACAGCTCAACCTGACGGGCACCAAAAAAGGCTGCGACTACGGCCAGTGCGGCGCCTGCACCGTGCACGTCGACGGCCAGCGCGTGAACAGCTGCCTGAGCTTCGCGGTGATGCACGACGGCAAGAAAATCACGACCATCGAAGGCCTGGCCGACGGCGACAAGCTGCACCCCATGCAGGCCGCGTTTGTGAAGCACGACGGCTTTCAGTGCGGCTACTGCACGCCCGGCCAGATAATGAGCGCCGTGGCCTGCGTGCGCGAAGGCCACGCCGACTCGGAGGCCGAAATCCGGGAGTACATGAGCGGCAACATCTGCCGCTGCGGGGCTTACACCAACATCGTGGCGGCCATTCAGGAAGTGAAAAACGGAGGGCAAAAAGTATGAACCAGTTCCAGTACGTCCGCCCCAGCAAGCAGCAGGCCGCCATTGAGGCCGTGGCCAAAGACGCCAATGCCACCTTCATTGCCGGCGGCACCAACCTCGTCGACCTGATGAAGCGCGGCGTGATGGCCCCGCAAAAGCTGGTCGACATCAACCGCCTGCCCCTCACCCGAATTGACCACGACCCGGGCAAGCTGCGCATCGGCGCGCTGGCCCTGAACTCGGCCGTGGCCGACGACAAGCAGGTGCGCGAGCACCAGCCGCTGCTGGTGCAGGCCATCAACGCCGGGGCCTCGGCCCAGCTGCGCAACATGGCCACCACCGGCGGCAACATGCTGCAACGCACCCGCTGCCCCTACTTCTACGACACGGCCATGCCCTGCAACAAGCGCGAGCCCGGCACCGGCTGCGGCGCGCTGGAAGGCATCAACCGCATGCACGCCATCTTCGGCTTTTCGGACAAATGCATTGCCGTGCACCCGTCCGACATGAGCGTGGCCCTGGTGGCTCTCGACGCCACCGTGCTGGTGAGCGGCCCCCGCGGCGACCGCCGCATTGCCTTCGCCGACCTGCATCGCCTGCCCGGCGACACGCCCGAAAAAGACACCACGCTGGAACCCGGCGAGCTCATCACGGCCGTGGAGGTACCCGATAACCCGTTTACGAAGCACGTGAGCTACCACAAGGTGCGCGAGCGGGCGAGCTACGCCTTCGCGCTGGTGTCGGCGGCCGCGGCGCTGGACCTGGACGGCAGCACCATCAAAGCGGCGCGACTAGCCTTCGGCGGCGTGGCGCACAAGCCCTGGCGCCTCACGGCCGCCGAGCAGTTTCTGGTGGGCAAGCCGGCTACCGAAGAGACCTTTAAGCAGGCTGCAACTGTGGCCATGCAGGGCGCAAAAGCCTTCAAGCACAACGAATACAAGCTGCGCCTAGCGCCCAACACGCTGGTGCAGGCCCTTAAAAACGCAACGGCTGCCTGAGGTAGAGACGCAATATGTTGCGTCTCGTCGTCCGCGCCGCCAGCACACCTCTCGGGCGTAATCCAAGCGTCATCGCTCAACGACGAGACGCAACATATTGCGTCTCTACAGCTCTTTATCCAAACTATGAAACCACTAAGCAAGCAAATCGGCAGCACGCTGAACCGGGTAGACGGCCACCTGAAAGTGACCGGCGCGGCCACCTATTCGGCCGAGTACGAGTTGCCCGGCATGAGCTACGCCGTGCTGGTGGGCAGCACCATCGCCAAGGGCCGCATCAAGAGCATTGATGCCCGGGCGGCTGAAAAAGCGCCGGGCGTGCTGGCCGTCATCACCCATTTCAACTCGCCCAAGGTGCCGGGCTTCACGCCTACGGGCAAAGACCCCTCCCAGCCCCAAACGACGGGCGGCCGGCTCAAGGTGTTCAACGACGACAAGGTGCGCTTCAACGACCAGCCCATTGCCGTGGTGGTGGCCGACACGTTGGAGCGGGCCCGCTTCGCGGCGCGACTGGTGAAGGCCGAGTACGAGCAGGAGAAGCACGAAACCGACATGGCCGCGGGGCTAAGGCAGGCCTTTGTGCCCACGCAGGCCAAGAAGAACCCCAAATCGGGCGTGGCCGACTACGTGCGCGGCACCGCCGATGCCTACAAAACCGGCGCGGTCAAGCTCGAAGCCGAGTACGTGATTCCGACCGAGGTGCACCACCCCATGGAGTTGCAGGCCATTATAGCGCACTGGGAAGCGCCCGACCGCCTGACGATTTACGACAAAACGCAGGGCACCATGGCCACCCGCCGCGACTTCGCCAAAGAGTGGGGCTTGCCCGAGGAAAACGTGAAGGTCATTGCCACGTTTGTGGGCGGCGCCTTCGGCAATGCGCTGCACAGCTGGCCCCACGAGTCGGCGGCCATCATCGCGGCCCGCCAGGTAAAGCGGCCGGTGAAGCTGGTGCTCACCCGCGAGCAGATGACCACCATGGTGGGCTACCGTCCCCACACCTGGCAGAAAATCGGGATGAGTGCCTCGCCCGACGGCAAAATCACGGCCATCACCCACGAAGCCACGGGCCAAACCTCTAGCTACGAGGAGTTCACGGAGTCGACGGTGCAGCAGACGCGCATGATGTACACGGCGCCCAACGTGAACACCCGCTACCGCCTGGCAGCCCTCGACGTGAGCACGCCCATCTGGATGCGCGGGCCCGGCGAGGCCACCGGCGCGTTTGCGCTGGAATCGGCCATGGACGAAATGGCCCACCTGCTGAACCTCGACCCCCTGGAGTTCCGGCTGCGCAACTACACCGACAAGGACCCCGAAAACGGCAAGCCTTGGTCGAGCAAGTTTCTGAAGGAATGCTACCAGATGGGGGCCGAGCGCATTGGCTGGAGCAAGCGGCAGCTGAAGCCGGGCTCCTTGCGCGACGGCGACTGGCTGATTGGCTACGGCATGGGCGTGGGCACTTTTGGGGCGCACCGGGGCTCGTCGAAGGCCAACGTGCGGCTGCTGCCCAACGGCACCGTGGTACTGCAAAGCGCCGTGACCGACATTGGCCCCGGCACCGGCACGGCCATGACCCAGATTGCGGCCGACACGCTGGGCCTGCCGCCCGAGAAAATCCGGTTTGAGTGGGGCAACTCGGAGTTTGCGCCCGCGCCCACGCAGGGCGGCTCGGCCATTGTGAACACCGTGGGCCCGGCCGTGCAGGAAGCCTGCCTGGCCTTGAAAGAGAAGCTGCGCACGATGGCGGGCGCCAGCAACGCCGCCTTCGCTTCGGCCAGGAAAGAAGACGTTGTGTTCGCCGACAAATACCTGACGCTAAACGGAAACGATACCGCTCGCGCCAGTTACGCCGACCTGCTGAAGCAAACGGACGGCGGCTTTGTCACGGTGGAATCGAAACCCAACGGCGAGAACGGCCAGAAGTATTCCATGTACTCGTATTCGGTGCATTTTGCTGAGGTGCGAGTGAACCCGCTCACCGGCGAAGTGCGCGTGAGCAAGCTGGTGTCCTGCGCCGACGCGGGCACCATCGTGAACCAGAAAACGGCCGGCAACCAGATGAAGGGCGGCGCCGTGGGCGGCATCGGCATGGCCCTGATGGAGGCCACCCACATGGACGACCGTTTTGGCCGCTACGTAACCAAGGACCTGGCCGACTACCACGTGCCCGTGCAGGCCGACGCCCCCGCCGTGGAGGTGCTGTTTGTGAACCAGCCCGACCCGCACGTGAACGCGCTGGGCACCAAAGGCATCGGCGAAATTGCCATCATCGGCGTGGCCCCGGCCATTGCCAACGCGGTGTTCAACGCGACGGGCAAGCGGGTGCGGGAGTTGCCCATCACGCCCGACAAGCTGGTGTAGAAGCGTACCCCCAAGCTGTGCTTGGGCGCGGCCGGCATTATTGTAGGTCGTTTGCCGGGCCCACGCACAGCTTGGGGGTACTCATTTTGGGGAGGGGCCGCTTGCTTTTCGGACCGCAACTGCGTCATTTGTGCAAACGTTTCCGCAACCGCTCACCTCGTCCGCTTTTCATGGCAACTTTCTCGCTTCGCCGGCCCACCCACGTCCTGCTTTTAATTTGTCTCAGCTTGCTCTGCCACGTAGCGGGCGCGCAGGAAATCAAGTCGCCCAACGGCCAGCTGCGGCTGACGTTTGCGCTGCAAAACGACGGCGTGCCCACCTACCGCCTCAGCTACAAGGGCCGGGACGTCATTAAAACCAGCAAGCTGGGGCTGGACCTGAAAAACGCCACCGCCCTCACCAGCGGCTTTGCCGTGGCCGACACCAAGCAGCGCAGCTTCGACGAAAGCTGGCAGCCGGTGTGGGGCGAAGTGAAAACCATTCGCAACCACTACAACGAACTGGCCGTGACGCTCACTCAGACCGCCACCAACCGCAGCATTCGGGTACGCTTCCGGGTGTTCGATGACGGCCTGGGCTTCCGCTACGAGTTTCCGCGCCAGCCCAAGCTCGACTACTTCACCATCAAGGAAGAGCGCACGCAGTTTGCCCTGGCCGGCGACCACAAGGCCTTCTGGATTCCGGGCGACTACGACACCCAGGAGTACAGCACCGTGACCTCGAAGCTCTCGGAAGTGCGCGGCAAAATGAAAGCGGCCGTGACGCCCAACGCCTCGCAAACCACCTTCTCCCCCACCGGCGTGCAGACGCCGCTCATGCTCAAAAGCCAGGACGGGCTCTACATCAACATCCACGAGGCGGCGCTGATTGACTATTCCTGCATGCACCTCGACCTGGACGACAAGAACTTTGTGCTGGAGTCGCACCTCACGCCCGACGCCGTGGGCGACAAGGGTCTGATTCAGACGCCAGCGCTTTCGCCCTGGCGCACGGTCATTGTGAGCGATAAAGCGGGCGACATTCTGGAATCGAAGCTGGTGCTGAACCTGAACGAGCCCACCAAATTCAAGGACGTGAGCTGGATTAAGCCGGTGAAATACGTGGGCGTGTGGTGGGAGATGATTACGGGCAAAAGCACGTGGTCGTACACCAACATGGACAACATCAAGCTTGACTCGGTGGACTACAAAACCGTGAAGCCCAACGGCACGCACGGCGCCACCACGGCCCACGTGAAGGAGTACATCGACTTCGCGGCGTTGCACGGCTTCGACGCGGTGCTGGTGGAAGGCTGGAACACCGGCTGGGAAGACTGGTTTGGCAAGCACAAAGACTACGTGTTCGACTTCGTGACGCCCTACCCCGATTTCAACGTGCAGGAGCTGCAGCAGTACGCGGCCAGCAAAAACGTCAAAATCATCATGCACCACGAGACCAGCGGCTCGGTGCGCAACTACGAGCGCCACCTCGAGGACGCCTTCGACTTCATGAACAAAAACGGCTACAACGCCGTGAAAACCGGCTACGTGGGCGACATCGTGCCGCTGGGCCACCACCACTACGACCAGTGGCTGATTAACCACTACAACTACGTGCTGGAAAAAGCCGCCGAGCATAAAATTATGGTGAACGGCCACGAAGCCGTGCGCCCCACCGGCCTGGCCCGCACCTACCCCAACCTCATCGGCAACGAGGCGGCCCGCGGCACCGAGTACGAAGCCTTCGGCGGCAGCAACCCCGACCACACCACCATCCTGCCCTTCACCCGCCTCATCGGCGGGCCGATGGACTACACGCCCGGCATCTTCCAGACGCAAATCAGCGCCATCAACCCACAGAACAAGTCGTTCGTGCACAGCACCCTGGTGCGCCAAATGGCCCTGTACGTGACCATGTACTCGCCCCTGCAAATGGCCGCCGACCTGCCCGAAAACTACAACAAGCACCTCGACGCGTTCCAATTCATCAAGGACGTGGCCGTGGACTGGGACGACTCGAAAGTGCTCGAAGCCGAGCCCGGCGACTACATCACCATTGCCCGCAAGGCCAAGGGCAAGAGCAGCTGGTTTATCGGCAGCACCAACGACGAAAACGGCCGCACATCGAACATCAACTTCAGCTTCCTCGACCCCGGCAAAAAGTACATGGCCACCATCTACGCCGACGCCAAGGACGCCCACTACGAGAAGAACCCCCAGGCCTACACCATTCGCAAAATGAATGTGACGCGCAAATCCAAGCTGACGCAGTATTGCGCGCCGGGCGGCGGCTACGCCATCAGCGTGGTGGAAGCCGGCCGCTAAACCGGCGGGCCGCTTTATCTGGCCGAACCCCTACATTTGGGCCCCTGGCACGCGCCAGGGGCCCAAATGCGTTATGGCCCTTTCCGAAGGCGCTGTGAAGTAGTCGTTTTTGACGAAATTCAACGGCTCAATCCTTTTCCGTTTCGCTGCATGTCCGTGGTTTTCTCCCGCTTTGCCGTGTGGCGGGCCAGCTTGCTGGTCCTGGTTGCGAGCGTGCTGCTGGCCGGGTGCCAGGCCCCGGAGCACGGCAAAACCTACCGGGTGGGCTTTTCGCAGTGCACAGGCGGCGACTTGTGGCGCCAAACCATGCTCAGCGGCATGCGGCGCGAGCTGTCGCTGCACCCGGAGCTGGAGCTGGTGTACCGCGACGCCGGCAACGACACCCAGCGCCAGATTGAGCAGATTCGGCAGCTGCAGGCCGAGCACATCGACCTGCTCATCGTGTCGCCCAACGAGTCGGCCCCGATTTCGGCGGCGGTGGACAGCCTGTTTCGGCAGGGCACGCCGGTGGTGGTGCTCGACCGCAAAATCACTTCTGATTCCTACAACACCTACATCGGCGGCAACAACACCGAGATTGGCCGCATGGCCGGCGAGTGGGCGGCCAAGGCCCTCGGCGGGCGCGGCCGCGTGGTGGAAGTATGGGGCCGGCAAAGCTCCTCGCCGGCGCAGGAGCGGCACCAGGGCTTCGTGGCGGCGCTGGCCAAATTTCCCGGGGTGCAGATAACGGAGCAGCTGCGCGGGCAATGGGAAAAGGACACCGCCAAAGCCGTGGCCGCCGCCCACCTGGCCGCCCTGCAAACCGCTGATTTGGTGTTTGCCCACAACGACGTGATGGCGCAGGGCGTGCGCGAAGTGTGCCGCCAGCACGGCCTGCCCGGCCCGCGCCTGTTTGCCGGCATCGACGGGCTGCCGGGGCCGCGGGGCGGCCTGCAGATGGTGCTTGATGGCACGCTCACGGCTACCTTCCTCTACCCCACCGGCGGCGAGGAAGCCATTCGGGTGGCGGCGCGCATTCTGGGGGGCAAGGCCGTGCGGCGCGAGTATGCGCTCAGCTCCTTCCAGATTGACCGCTCCAACGTGCAGGCCCTCAAGGCCCAGAGCGACAAGCTGACCGACCAGCAGCGCAATATCGAGCAGCTCAATAGCCGCATTGGCCTGCTGAATAACACCTACGCCACGCAGCGCAACACGCTCATCATCACGCTTATTTGCCTGGCGGTGGCCGTGGCGCTGGGCGTGTGGGCCTACTACCTGATGCGCCAGAAGCTGGCCGTGAACAAGAAGCTGCGCCAGCGCAACCGCCAGATTATTGAGCAGAAAAGCAAGCTGGAGGAAGCCACCGAGAAAGCCCGCCAGGCCACCGAGGAAAAGCTGCGTTTCTATTCCTACATCTCGCACGAGCTGAAAACGCCGCTGAGCTTGATTCTGACCCCGGCCGAAGACCTGCTGAGCCAGAAGGCCATGTCGCAGCGCGACATCCGGGCCGGGCTGGGGCTGGTGCGCAAAAACGCTCACCGCCTGCTGCGCCTCGTGAACCAGATGCTGGATTTGCGCAAGCTCGACGCCGGCAAGCTGGCCCTGCAGGCCGCCGAGCAGGACGTGGTGGCCTTCGTGCGCGAAATCTTTGAGGACTTCCGGCAGCAGGCCCAGCACCACCGCATCGACCTGCAGTTTACGGCCAGCGTGCCCGCGCTGCCGCTGTGGTTCGACGAGCACAAGTTGGACAAGATTCTGTTCAACCTGCTGTCCAACGCCTTCAAGTACACGCCCGACGGCGGCTTTATCCACGGCAGCTTGTGCGTGGCCGAGGGCCAGGTGCACATTGCCCTAGCCGACAGCGGCGCCGGCATGAGCCCCGAGGAACAGGAGCGCGCCTTCGACCTCTTCTACAGCGGGCAGAAGAAGTATAGCCTGGGCGCGGGCCTGGGCATGGCGCTGTCGCGCGAGTTTGCCCACCTGCACCACGGACAGCTGGCAGTGCAGTCGGCGGTGGGCGCGGGCACCACCTTCACGCTCCGCCTGCCCTTGGGCGACGCCCACCTCGGCCCCGACGAGCGCCTGACCGAGCTGGCCCAGCACCAGGCCCGCCAGCGCGCTTACGTGGACGAGCCCCGCCTGCCCGCCCCGGCCAACGTCCCCGCCGCCGAGCCGGCCGCCGACCGCATCACCGTCCTGCTCATCGAAGACAACGCCGAGCTGCGCAACTACTTGGTGGACAAGCTGGGCGCTGAGTTTGCCGTGACGGCCTGCGAAAGCGCCGAGGACGGCTGGCGCGCCCTGCTCGAAACCGTGCCCGACCTGATGGTGTGCGACGTGATGCTGCCCGGCAACAGTGGGTTTGTCCTCACTCAGCAAGTGAAGGCCGACTTCCGCACCAGCCACATTCCGGTGGTGCTGCTCACGGCCAAGGGCCAGATTCAGGACAAGATTGAGGGCAGCAAGGCCGGCGCCGACGCTTACCTGACCAAGCCCTTCAGCACCGACTACCTGGTGCAAACGGTGAAAACGCTGTTTGCGAACCGGGCCAAGGTGCAGCGGCGCTTCAGCTCGTCGTTTTTGTTTGCGGGCGAGAACACCAGCGAAAAGCAATTCCTGAACGAGCTCACGGCCATCATCGAGGCCAATTATGCCGACCCGGAGTTCAGCGTGGAGCAGCTGGCGCAGGCGCTGGCCATGTCGCGGGTGCAGCTTTACCGCAAGGTGCAGGCCCTGCTGCAAACCAACGTGACCGATTACATCACCGACGTGCGCCTGAACAAAGCCAAGGTCTTGCTGCGCGACTCATCCCAAACGATTGCGGAAATCGCCTTCGCCACTGGCTTCAACTCGGCCTCCTACTTCTCGACCCTGTTCCGGCAACGATTGCAGCAGACCCCGAGCGAGTACCGGCGCCCCGTCAAGACCGACGCCGTTTCTTAAAAAGCGGGTAACAATTTTTAAAATTCGCTCGTCCGACTTAACCATAAATCACTGTTATTTTGACTATTGCGATTTTATTCGCTTTTGAAAGCATTTGAATCAAATTCAGACGCCCCAGGGCTAGCGGCCCGGATACTTTTGGCTCATTCAATTCCCAGCCAACCTATCCACGCTAGCCCGATGAGTCGTACCCGCAGCCTCTTTTTCTGGTCCATCACCGCCGCCCTGGGCGGCTTCCTGTTCGGCTTCGACACGGCCGTTATCTCGGGCGTCGAGCAGACGCTGCAGGACTACTGGCACCTCAACCCCTTTCAGCAGGGGCTCACGGTTTCCATCGCCTTGTTCGGCACCATCCTGGGCTCGATGTTCGGCGGCTTCCCGGCCGACCGCCTCGGGCGCCGCAAGACGTTGTTCTGGATTGCGCTGGCGTACTTCTTCTCGGCTCTGGGCACGGCCCTGGCCCACGACTGGAGCCTGTTCCTGGTGTTCCGCTTCCTGGGCGGCGTGGGCGTAGGCGCCTCCTCGGTGGCCGCGCCGCTCTACATTACGGAGATTGCGCCGGCCGAAACCCGCGGCAAGATGGTGGCCATGTTCCAGTTCAACATCGTGTTCGGCATCCTCGTGGCCTACCTGTCGAACTACCTGCTGCGCGACCTGGGCCCCAACGCCTGGCGCTGGATGCTGGGCGTGCAGGCCGCCCCGGCCGCGGTGTTCCTTGTCACCGTCCTCAACATCCCGGAAAGCCCGCGCTGGTTGCTGCTCAAGCGCGGCTTGGTGGAGGAAGCCCGGCGCATCTTCGCCATCATCAACCCCGCCACGGCCGACCAGACCATTGAAAACTTGCTGGTTTCGCAGAGTGCCGCTCTCACCGAGGCCCAGCCGCGCCTGTTTTCGGGCCAGTACCGGCGGCCCGTCACGCTGGCCGTGCTGTTTGCCATTTTCAACCAGGTGTCGGGCATCAACGCCATCATCTACTACGCCCCGCGCATTTTCGAAATGACGGGTTTGGGCAAAAGCTCGGCTCTGCTATCCTCGGCCGGCATCGGGCTGATAAACCTGGTATTCACGCTGTTGGCCCTGCAGGTTATCGACCGGTTTGGCCGGCGCAAGCTCATGCTGGTGGGCTCCGTCGGGCTGATTGCCACGCTGGGGCTGGTGGCACGGGCCTTCTACACGCAGGACTTTGCGGGCTTTACGGTGCCGGCGCTGCTGTTCGTGTACATCGCCTTCTTCGCCTTCTCGCAGGGCGCCGTGATTTGGGTGTTCATCTCCGAAATTTTCCCCAACGAAGTGCGGGCCAGCGGCCAGGCCCTGGGCAGCCTCACGCACTGGCTGATGGCGGCCGTGGTGGCCTTCAGCTTCCCGTCGGTGGCGGCCTACCTGGGGGGAGGCATGGTGTTCCTCTTCTTCTCGGCTATGATGGTGCTTCAGCTGCTTTTCGCCTGGAAAGTGATGCCCGAAACCAAAGGCACTTCACTGGAAAAAGTGGAGCGCGCGGTGTTTGCGCACTAGCCGCCGTCATGCAGAGCGCAGCGAAGCATCTCGCGTGCCGCCACTAATCCAATCGATTGAATTACTACCACATGCGAGATGCTTCGCTGCGCTCTGCATGACGACCTGAAATCAGCCTGAAAAAACCAATTTCCAATGGACCATTCCATCATTTGTTTCGGCGAGATGCTGTGGGACGTGCTGCCCACCGGCAAGCAGCCCGGCGGGGCGCCCATGAACGTGGCCGTGCACCTGCGCAACCTGGGCCTGCAGCCGCGCATCGTGAGCCGCGTGGGCGACGACCAGCTGGGCCAGGAGCTGCTGGCCTTCGTGGAAACCCAGGGCCTGAGCACCGACCTCATTCAGCGCGGCCACTCCCACCTCACGGGCGTGGTGAAGGCCAACGTGGGCGACCGCAACGAGGTGGTGTACAAGATAGTGCAGCCCGTGGCCTGGGACTACATTCAGTACGACGAGGCCACCGAGGCCGCCGTGGACCAGGCCGACGTCTTTGTATACGGCAGCCTGGCCGCCCGCAGCCCCACCACGGCCGACACGCTGTTTCGGCTGCTGGAGCGGGCGCCGCTGCGGGTGTTCGACGTGAACCTGCGCGCCCCGCACTACGACCAGCCCACCCTGGAGCGCCTGCTCGCCACGGCCGACCTCGTGAAGCTCAACCACCACGAGCTGGACCTGCTGGCCGGCTGGTACGAAGCCCCCGAAGACCTGGAAATGGCCATGCTGAACCTGGCCCGCCGCTACGCCCTCCAAACCCTGTGCGTGACCTGCGGCGAGCAGGGCGCGGTGCTCTACACCGGCGGCGAATTCTTCCGCAGCCCCGGCTTTCCGGTGGAAGTGAAGGACACCATTGGCAGCGGCGATTCCTTTCTGGCGGCCCTGCTGCGCGGCCTGCTGCAGCACGACGCCCCCGCCGAGGCCCTGCGCTTTGCCTGCGCGGCCGGCGCGGTGGTGGCCACCCACCAGGGCGCCACGCCGCCCCTGCGCGAACACGACATCCGGGCGCTGATGGCGCAACCCGTGACCCTTTAAAACAAACACCTCCAAATTCCCACACTCATGAAAAACGTATACTTCTCCCTGCTGCTGTGGCTGGGATTGATTCTCACCGCCGCCGCGCAAGGCACCGTTCCGGTTAGCGGGCGCGTGACGGCCGCCGACGGCAGCGGCCTGCCCGGCGTGACGGTGCTCGAAAAAGGCACCAACAACGGCACCACGTCCGATGTCAGCGGCGCGTACTCGCTGGGCGTGCAGCCCAATGCCACGCTCGTGTTTTCATCGATAGGCATGAAAACCCAGGAGGTGCCGGCCACCACCGGCAGCCCGCTCAACCTCACCCTGGCCGCCGACACGCGCGCGCTGGACGAGGTGGTGGTGGTGGGCTACCAAACCAAGCGCAAGGCCGATTTGACCGGTTCCATTGCCGTGCTCGACGTGAGCCAGGCGCTGAAGGAAACCAACGCCAACCTGCTCACCAGCATCCAGGGGCGCCTGCCCGGCGTGACGGTTTCGACCGACGGCGCGCCCGGCTCCAACACCAGCATCAACATTCGCGGCCTGGGCAGCATCAACAACAACTCGCCGCTGTACGTGGTGGACGGCGTGCCCGCGCCGAACATCGACGGCCTGAATCCATTTGACATTGAGACGTTTCAGGTGCTGAAAGACGCGGCGGCGGCTTCCATTTACGGGGCGCGCTCCAGCAACGGCGTGATTCTGATTACGACCAAGCGGGGCAAGTCGCAGAAGGTGCAGGTGACCTTGGATGCCTACTACGGCACCAAAACTCGCCGCAACCACCTCGACATGCTCAACGCCCAGCAGTACGGCGACGTGCTGTTTCAGGGCCTGAAAAACGACGGCCTGCCCCAGCGCGACGACGTGTACGGCGCCGGCCCCAACGCCGTGGTGCCGCAGTTTCTGGACGATGCCAAGACCATTCCGGCCGGCGACGTGGACTACCAGAAGGAGGTGTACCGCCCCGCCCAGAACCAAAACTACAACGTGGGCATCAGCAAGGCCAGCGAGCAGTCGACCTTCTTCCTGGGCCTGAACTACAACCGCGAGGAAGGCCTGGCCAAGTACACCGATTTCCAACGCATTACGGCCCGCGTGAACACGAGCTTCAACCTGGCCGACCGCCTGACGGTGGGCGAAAACCTGTTGGTGTCCAACTTCAGCCGGGTAGATAACCCTGAGGGCCGCACCCTGGAATCCATTCTGTATCAGAACCCCATCATTCCGCTGTATGACAACGCGGGCAACTTTGGCGGGCCGGTGAAGAACCTGGGCGACCGCCTCAGCCCGCTGGGGCAGCTGTACCGGGCCCGCGACAACCGCAAGAACACCTGGCGAACCTTCGGCAACGTGTTTGCCAATCTGAAGCTGGTGAAGGGCCTGACCTGGAACAACTCGGTGGGCGTGGACGCCAACTTCTTCCGCTTCAAAAACTTCGAGCCGCGCTTCACCGAAGGCCGCTTCGTGACGACCGACAACTTCCTGACCGAGTCGCAGTTCCAGGCCCTCAACACCATCTACACCAGCACGCTGAACTACAACTGGACCAGCGGCAAGCACAGCGTGCAGGCCCTGCTGGGCTACGAGCGCATTCACAACCGCTTCGAGGCCTTCGACGCCCGCGCCAAGGGCTTCTTCCTCGAAACGCCCGATTTCCGCTACCTCGACGCGGGCAGCACCGTGCAGAGCGCCCACGGCGGCGGGGCCGAAAACGCCCTGATTTCGCAGTTTGCGCGCCTGGATTATGGTTTCCGCGAAACCTATCTGCTGTCGGCCACGGTGCGGCGCGATGCCTCCTCGCGCTTCGGGCCCGCCAACCGCCACGCCGTGTTTCCGGCCTTCTCGGCGGCCTGGCGTGCCATTAATGAGTCGTTTTTGAAAGACAACGGCTACCTCACGGACCTGAAATTCCGCGCCTCGTGGGGCCGCAACGGCAACCAGGAAATCGGCGACTACACGGCCGCCACGTTCTATGCCTCGCGCCCCGACTTCTCGAACTACGACCTGGCCGGCGGCAACGGCGCGGCCCGCTTGGGCTTCATCACCACCCAGATTGGCAACCAGAACATCAAGTGGGAAACGGCCGAGCAGCTCAACTTCGGCATCGACCTCGGCGCGCTCGATAATCGCCTGACGTTGACCGCCGACTACTTCGTGAAGAACACCAAAGACCTGCTGGTGAACCCCGTGCTGCTGGCCACCTACGGCGAGGGCGCGGCCCCGTTCATCAACGCCGGCAGCGTGCGCAACCGCGGCCTGGAAATGATACTGAGCTACCGCAGCAAGGCCGAAAACGCCTTCCAGTACGGAGCCGATTTCAACTTCACCCGCATCCGCAACGAAGTCATCGCCCTGGGCGAGGACGGCAAGAGCGAAATCATCGGCGGGGTGTCGCGCATTGCGCCAGGCCAGCCGCTGGGCGCCTTCTACGGCTACGTGGCCGACGGCCTGTTCCGCACCGCCGAGGAGGTAACGGCCCACGCCGACCAGCCCGGAAAGGCCATCGGCCGCATCCGCTACAAGGACCTGAACGGCGACGGCGTGGTGGACGTGAAGGACCGGCAGTACATCGGCAGCCCCTTCCCCAACTACACCCTGGGCCTGAACCTGACGGCCGGCTACAAGGGCTTCGATTTGGCCGCGTTCTGGGACGCTTCGGTGGGCAACGACATCTACGACTTCAACAAGTCGAACACCGATTTCCTGTACTTCAACTCCAACCACGGCACGGGCCTGCTCACGGCTTTCTCGGCCCAGAACCCCGATTCCAACATTCCGGCCCTCACCACCATCAACACCAACGACGAGCTGCGGGCGTCGAGCTACTTCATCAGCAAGGGCAGCTACCTGCGGCTGAAGTCGCTGGTGCTGGGCTACTCGCTGCCGCAGTCGCTGACCGGCAAACTCAGCGGGCTGTCGCGGGTGCGCTTCTACGTGCAAGGCCAGAACCTGCTCAATTTCACCTCCTTCAAAGGCCTCGACTACGAGGTGCTGAACGGCGGCACGCTCGAAACCGGCGTGCTGCGCCAAACCGCCTACCCGCACTCCAAGTCGCTGACGGTGGGCGCCAATGTCACTTTCTAACCCTCCTGCTTCAGTTGTCAGTTGCTCGTTGTCAGTTGTCCGTCAGGCTTAAACAACGGTCCTGACAACTGACAACGAGCAACTAACAACCATCTTAAATCCCGCCCACGACCATGAAAAAGATAGTAATGTGCCTGCTGCTGGCCTGCGCCGCGACGGCTTGCAAAGAAGACATCCTGGAGCAATACCCCAAAGGCTCGCTCAGCTCCGGCGACCTGAGCAACAAAACCGCCGCCGAGGCGCTGGTGGTGGCCTCCTACGCCCTGCTCGACGGCGTGTACAACGGCCCGATTGAAACGATTTTCAACCCCGCCTCCAACTGGAGCTACTCCGACGTGCGCTCCGACGACGCCTACAAAGGCGGCGGCGGCACCGGCGACCTGGGCGAGCTCAACAGCCTGGAGCTGGGCATCATCGCACCCGACAACTCGCTGATTGAGCGCAAGTGGCGCGCCCTGTACTTTGCCGTGGCCCGCTGCAACAAGGCCCTGAAATCGTTGAACAGCGTGCCCGACGCCGGCTTCCCCGAGAAGGCCACCCGCATTGCCGAGGTGCGCGTGCTGCGCGCCCACTACTACTTCGAGCTGAAGCGCCACTTCTACACCTTCCCCTACCTCGACGAGAGCGTGGTGGAAGGCCAGGAAGGCAAGGTGGCCAACACGCTGACTTCGGAACAGCTCTGGCAAAAAATCACCGACGACCTGACGGCCGCCGCGCTGGTGCTGCCGCCCACCCAAACCGACCTGGGCCGCGTGAACAAGTTCGTGGCCTATGCCTACCTGGCCAAGGTGAACCTCTACCAGCGCAAGTGGGCCGAAACCATCACGGCCGCCGACCAGGTCATCAACTCCGGCCAGTACCGCCTGCAAGCCAACCTCGAAGCCTTGTACTCAGACCCCAACGTGGAGCATGGCGGCGAGAACATTTTTGCGGTAGAAACCACTGTGACCGACGGCTCCACCACCAGCGGCCTGCTGAACTGGGGCGACCTGCTGACCTCGCCTCCCGGCCCGGCCTACGGCGGCGGCGACCATTTCCACCGCCCCAGCCAGAACCTGGTGAACGCCTTCAAAGTGGACGCCAACGGCCTGCCGCTGCTCGACACGTTCAACAATTCCGACCTGTCGCCCAGCGCCACCACCGTGCCCGTCGACCCGCGCCTCGACCACGCCATCGGCCGGCCCGGCATCACCTGGAAGGACTTCCGCGGCGAGGTGTACGGCAACAACTGGATTCGCGAAGGCGCCACCTACGGGCCTTACTCGAAGAAGAAAAACATCATTTATGTGAACTCGCCGCTGCGGGCCGCGCAGGGCTTCCCGTGGGCGCTGGGCGCGCTCAACTTCCCGCTCATCAAGTATTCGGACCTGCTGCTGTGGAAGGCCGAGGCGCTGATTGAATCGGGCGGCAACTTGGAGGACGCCCGCGCCCTCATCAACCAGATTCGCACCCGCGCCGCCAACACCCCGCCCGTGCTCACGCTCAACGGCGCCGCCCCGGCCGCCACCTACCGCATCGGCACCTACCCCACCGCCGGCTGGACGCAGGCCTACGCTCGCAAAGCCCTGCGCATGGAGCGCCGCCTGGAGCTATGCATGGAAGGCCACCGCTTCTACGACCTGGTGCGCTACGGCGACGCCGCCGCGACCCTCACCACCTACGCCCAGCAGGAAACGCCCAAGCGGCCCTTTCTATCAGCCTTCCGCTTCACGGCCAATAAAAACGAGTACCTGCCCATCCCGCAGAACGAAATCGACCGCAGCGGCGGCGTGCTGACGCAGAACCAGTTTTATCGGTAAGTGCTGGCGGGCGCCTCACCCCCTGCCCCCCTCTCCTCAGGGAGAGGGGACACCGGTCTTGCTCCTGCCGAATTCGTCAGGCTCCCCTCTCCCTGAGGAGAGGGGCCGGGGGTGAGGCGCCCCACTGCGCCCAACACCACCAACCCAACCCCAAAAAAAGCGAGGCGCCTGCTCCCTGGGTGGGACTAGCAGACCCCGGGCCATGCATCATGGTGAGAACCGAAGTGGCGGGAACCGCTTCCGTTTGATGCGCCGCTCCAGCGGCACCCGGAGTCGGGAGCAGCGCTTCGCTTATGGAACTTTGGCCAGTCGGCCACCCTGATTTTTTCTAATATCGCGCATGAAAAACCTCCTGCTGCTAACGGGCTTTTTGCTGACGTTGCCGGTCCTGGCCCAGGGCCAGACGCCCGCCCCGGCGGCCACCCCGCAGTACCGGCCCAGCTTCCATTTCACGCCGGCGGCGAAGTGGATGAACGACCCCAACGGCATGGTGTTCTACCAGGGCGAGTACCACTTGTTTTTCCAGCACTACCCGGCCGGCGACGTGTGGGGGCCCATGCACTGGGGCCACGCCACCAGCAAGGACCTGGTGCGCTGGCAGCCGCAACCCATTGCCCTCTACCCCGATAGCCTGGGCTACATTTTCTCGGGCTCGGCCGTGGTGGATGCGCAGAACACCTCCGGCTTCGGCAAGAACGGGCAGGTGCCGCTGGTGGCCATTTTCACCCACCACGACCCCAAGGGCGAGAAAGCCGGCACCCGCACCTTCCAGAACCAGAGTCTGGCCTACAGCCTCGACGCCGGCAAAACCTGGACGAAATACGCCGGCAACCCGGTGCTGAAAAACCCCGGCATTCAGGACTTTCGCGACCCCAAGGTGAGCTGGCACGCGCCCAGCAAGCGCTGGGTGATGACGCTGGCCACCAAGGACCGCATCACCTTCTTTGCTTCGCCCAACCTGAAGGACTGGACCAAGCTCAGCGAGTTTGGGGAGAAGCTGGGCGGCCACGGCGGCGTGTGGGAATGCCCCGATTTGTTTCCACTGACGCTGGACGGCAAAACGCACTGGGTGCTGCTCATCAGCATCAACCCCGGCGGGCCGCAGGGCGGCTCGGCCACGCAGTATTTCGTGGGCGACTTCGATGGCAAAACCTTCACGCCCAGCAACACCCGCACCCGCTGGATAGACTACGGCCGCGACAACTACGCCGGCGTGACCTGGGGCAACACCGGCGCTCGGCGCATCTTCCTGGGCTGGATGAACAACTGGGACTACGCTACCACCGTGCCCACCGCCCCCTGGCGCAGCGCCATGACCGTGCCGCGCGAGCTGAGCCTGCGTCGCGTGGGCAACGACATCAGCCTCGTGCAGCAGCCCGTGGCCGAGCTCGCCGCCCGCGAGAAAACGGTCTTCGCCGTGAGCGCCAAAACCGTGGCCAAGACCTACGAAGTGCCCTACAAAGGCACGGCTTATGACCTGACCCTGGACCTCAAACCCGGCACCGCCCGCACCCTGACCCTGAACGTGCTGCAAAGCGCCGGCGAAACCACCGCCCTGCGCTACGACGTGGCCCAGCAAACCCTCATCCTGGACCGGACCAAATCCGGCAACGTGGCCTTCAACCCCAAGTTTTCCAGCGCCGAAACCATGAAAGTGCCCCTGGCCAACGGCCGCCTGAAGCTGCGCGTGCTGGTGGACAAGGCCTCGGTGGAAGTCTTCGCCCAGGACGGCGCCCACGTCCTCACCGACGTGGTTTTTCCAACCAAACAAGAAGGCCGCATTTCCCTGGTGGCCGAGGGCGGCGCGGCCGAAATCACGAGCTTGAAAATCAACACGCTCTAACCCGAAACCTCCTTTCCATGACGGCTTTTCTGAAACTACTGGCCCGCACCACGCTACCGGTGCTGCTGGCCACGCTGGGCGCGCACGCCCAATCCGACACGCTGGCGCACTGGTCGTTCGACAACGTGCAGGGCAAGCGTATCGTCGAGCGGGTGTCGCAGCAGGCGTACCCGTCGCCCACTTTCCGCCCGGCGCTGGATGCGGTGGTGGGCGCCCGCGGCGCGGCCGTGCGCACCGATGGGTATTCGGTGTGGTTCACAGGAGCTTTGCCGACGAACATTCTGTCCGATTCGCTTACACTCACGGCCTGGCTGGCGCTGGAATCTTACCCCGTGAAGCCGGCCGCCATCTGGGCGCACCGCGACCCGACCACCGGCCAGGGCCTGGCCCTGAGCGTGGACGAGTTTGGTCGGCTGGTGGCCGAAGTGTCGGCCGGCAGCGCCCGCGAGCGGTTCGTGACCACCCAGCTACTGGCCCACAACCAGTGGCAGCAAGTCACCCTGACGATGAACACCCAGCATGGCCGCCTGAGCCTCTACCGCAACGGCCAGCTGCTGCAGGTCTTCACCTTCGCGCCCGGCCCGGTGGGCTGGCAGCCCACCACCGTTTTCCTGGGTAAATACCCGCGCACCGAGCGGGTGGGCGACTTCGACACCAACGTGCTGAACGGCGTGCTCGACGACGTGGCGCTGCTGCGCCGGCCGCTGACGGCCACGCAGGTGGCGCAGGCGTACCGGGCGCCGGCCGCGGCGCCGGATTTGCGCATTCCGGCCAGCCGCTTTGCCGGCGACTACCTGCGGCCCCGCTACCACCCCAGCCCGGCCGCCAACTGGTGCAACGAGGCCCACGGCCTGGTGTACCACAACGGCTATTACCACTTGTTCTACCAGCGCAACGCCAACGGGCCGTACTGGGGCAATTTGAACTGGGGCCACCTGCGCAGCCGCGACCTGCTGGCCTGGGAAGAACTGCCGGTGGCCCTGTGGCCCACACCCAATTCCTTCGACCAGGTGGGCATCTGGTCGGGCCACGTGGTGGTGAACAACGGCACGCCCACCATCGTCTACACCGGCGTGGATGGCGTGAAGGCCGGCATCGGCACGGCCACGCCCGATGCCCCGCTGCTAAACTGGCAAAAGCTGCCGCAGAACCCGCTCGTGACCGGAGCGCCGGCCAGCGTGCCCAACCGCGACTTCCGCGACCCCTACGTTTTCCGCGACGGCAACGGGTGGAAGATGCTAGTGGGTTCGGGGCTGGCGAGCCCGGCGGATGCCGGCACGGCGTTTTTGTACCAGTCGGCCGACTTGGTGAGTTGGCAGTTCGTGGGGCAATTATTCACCGGCGACCCGGCGCTGGATAACTCGGGTATTTTCTGGGAAATGCCCGTTTTTTGGGATTTTGGCACTAAGCGCCTGCTGCTGGTGAACAAGGTGCCGCAGGGCTCCAACCCGGCGCGGGCGCTGTATTGGCTGGGCGACTTTGCCAACAACCAGTTCACGCCCGACCAGCAGTACACCCGCAACCTCGACGTGGTGAATGCGCTGCTCTCGCCCGCCGTGAACACCGACGCGGCCGGCAACGTGACGGCCATCGGCGTCATCCCCGACCAGGTGCCCGGCACCAAGGCGTACACCAACGGCTACGCCCACGTCTTCGGCCTGCCCCGCACCTGGACCCTCCAAAACGGCGCCCTCTACCAAGCCCCACACCCCAACCTGACCCAGCTGCGCGGCGCCGCCACCAGCTTCAGCAACGTGAACCTGACCGCCACGGGCCGCAACTTCCTGGGCACGGTCAGCGGCTGGCAGCTGGAGCTGCGCGCCACCGTGCAGCCCGGCGCCACCACCCAGCAAGTGGGGTTTGTGCTGGGCAAAAGCGCGAGCGGCAACGAGCAGACGCGCATTTCCTACGACTACCAGACGCGCCAGGTGGTGGTCGACCGCAGCGCCTCCTCCACCAATCCCAACACGCCGTACGACGTCATTACCGAGTTTCTGGACCTGCCCACCGGCCAGCCCGCCGAGTGGCGCATCTTCATCGACGGCTCGGCCGTGGAGGTGTTTATTAATGGTCGCTACGCCTTTGCCACGCGCATGTACCCAGCCAGCGCCAACAGCAACGCCGTGGACATGTTCGTGCGCGGCGGCAACGCCACCCTTACCTCGGCCCAGGTCTGGGCGCTGAACATCCCGGCCGTGGTGAGCAGCACCCAGCCCGCCAAAGCCGCCGAGTCGCAGCTCGACACCTTTCCCAACCCCACCACCGGCACCGTGTTGCTGGCCACGCAGGCGCGCCGCGCCGGTCAGCTGCGCGGCGAAGTGCTCGGCCTCGATGGCCGGGTACACCACCGCTTTGCGCTGCCCGTGGCGGCCGGCAGTTCCACCACGGCGCTGCAGTTGCCATCGCAGCTAGCCGCCGGCCTCTACGTGCTGCGCTACCGGTTTGATGGCGGGGCGACGCAGACCCGGAAAATCATGCTCAACCGCTAGCGGGGAAGGCACACTGAATAGTTAATCCGCCAAAAAAGCCGCCACCTCGCCCGAGTACGTGAGCGTGAGCCGGTGCATGGCCCGGGTGCAGGCCACGTAAAGCATGCTCTTGTCGACTTCCGTTTTATAAGTGCGGGCCGCGGCAAACGGCACGATGACCTCATCAAACTCCAGCCCTTTGGCCAAGTGCGCCGTGGTGATAACGACGCCTTCCTTAAAGGTAGTAGACTCGTCGGTGAGCAAATGCACGCCGGAACCTTGCAGCGCCGCGTGCGCCTGCTCAGCCTGCCGCAGCGTTTTGCAAATGATGCCCAGCGACTGGTTGCCGGAGCCCGCAAAATCCTGCAGCAGCCGTTGAATGGCTTGCAGCTCTTCGGCTTGGCTATGGAAGCGCAGCACCGCGGGTGCCGGCCCGTGCCGCTCCAGCGGAATGATGTTAGGATTGGGCGTGATGCGCTGGGCGAAGGCCGTAATTTCCATCGTGGAGCGGTAGCTGCGATAGAGCCGCACCACTTCCGCCTGCGGAAACACGCGCTCGATGGTTTCGGCCGAGGAAGCGCTGTAGGGGTTCACCGTCTGGCTCACGTCGCCGAGAATGGTTTTGCGGCAGCTGAACAGCCGCGACAGCACCGCGTACTGCACAGGCGTGTAGTCCTGCATCTCGTCCACCAGCAAGTGCTTCACGTGGTCGTAAGTCGCAAGGCCTTCCAGCCGGATGCGCAGGTAAATCAGCGGGAATACGTCGGCGTACTCCAGATTCCGCCCAGGCTCGTGCCGGAATAGCTCGGGCCGGCCCACCCAGCGGTAAAAATCTCGGTAGAATTCCAACGCACTGGCAAACTTGAACATGCGCGGAATGGCTTCGCCGATGGTATTCTTCTCGCCGCCGGTGAGCTTACGCTTAGCAACGTCGCGTACGTGGTCGCGCACGTCCTGGGCCACCAGCGGAAAACGCTTCAATAGCGGCACCCGATGATACGCTTTGAACCGACCCTGAATGAACGCCTGCGGCACCCGCGTGCTGCCCACCCGCAGCTCGGTGGGCGCGAAGTAGTGGTTCTCGACGTGCAGCAGGTACTGGTTTAGCTGGCTCAGAAACTCAAACGACGCCTTGAATTGAATGCGCTCAATGAACGCCGGGTGGTGGTTTTCGAGCAGCGCCGACACCTGCTCGAAAAAGGTCTGGAAGCCGAACTGGCTGCCCAGCAGGTCGGCCGCCAGCTCTTCCATGCCCAGCTCGGGGAGGTGCTCCTCGCCCAGTTCGGGCAGCACGTTGGAAATGTAGTCGGCAAACACCTTGTTAGGTGAAATGATGAGGACGTCTTTGGCCCGAATGCTCTCGCGGTAGCGATACAGCAAAAAGGCGATGCGGTGCAGCGCAATGGACGTTTTGCCCGAGCCAGCCACGCCCTGAATGACCATCACCGGCGCGGTTTCGTTGCGAATCACCGCGTTCTGGTCGCGCTGAATGGTCGCGACGATGTTCTTCATCTTGTCGTCCGACGACTTGGCCAGCTCGCGCTGCAGCACGTCGTCGTGAATGTTCACGCCGCTGTCGAGCATGAACTCCATGCGGCCGTCGCGAATCTTGTACTGCCGCTTCAATCCAATATGGCCCTCAATAATGCCGGATGGCGTTTGGTATGAAGCCGGCCCCAGCTCGAAATCATAGAACATCGACGAGATGGGCGCCCGCCAATCAAAAATCAACCCTTTGCGCTGGCGCTCGTCCAGAAACGAATGCACGCCGATGTACACCGGCGTGGCCTCCTTGCTGCCGCGCGCTGTGAAGTCGATGCGGCCGAAATAGGGCGACTGCGCCAGCTTCAGCAGCCGGCGCTTGCGCCCCACCGCCGCCTCCCCCGTGAAAGCCATGCGGTTGATAGACTGGTCGGCGGCCACCATGTCGGCCTCGTCCATGCCCGACTGGTGCTCGTGGATGTACTGCTTTTTCTCGCGCAGCTCTTCTGAATGCTGCCGCACGGCCTCATCGCCGCGCCGGATGGCCAGCGTCAGCTTCTCCTTTATTTCTTCCAGATATTCTCTCTCTTCCTGCTCTGTTGCGTTCATCCCGGGCGGCACTTGCTAAATGGAGTGCAAAGGTGCTGGCAAATTTCCGCTGCACGCCTAAGTTCTGCTCTCGAGCCAGACGCCGCCATTACCATGCATGTAACGCCCAAGTAGCGCACCCATCTCCCATAGCACCTTTGCCTCATCACCAGTTTGTCCACCATGCCGCCTCCCTTTTCCCTTCAGCCGTCCTTAGAAACCGATACCCTGCAACTGCTGCCCTTGCAGCCAGCCGATTTCGCCGCGCTGTATGCCGTGGCCGCCGACCCCGCCATCTGGGCCCAGCACCCCAACCGCGACCGGTGGCAGCAGCCCGTGTTCGCTACCTTCTTCGAAGGCGCGTTGCGCAGCGGCGGCGCATTCAAGGTAGTAGCTAAGGCCACGGGCGCCGTGCTGGGAAGCACCCGCATCTACGACTACCAGCGCGAGGACAACAGCATTTTCATCGGCTACACCTTCTATGGCACCCGGCACTGGGGCAAAGGCATCAATTCGGCCGTCAAGGCACTCCTGTTAAATTACCTATTTCAATTCGTCGAAACAGTGCGTTTCCACATCGGGGCCGGCAATGTGCGCTCACAAGTCGCCATTCAGCGGCTGGGAGCCACCAAGGTAGCCGAGCAGGAAGTGGCCTATTTCGGCGAGTCTCCCAAGCTGAACTTTGTATATGAGATAATTAAGTCCTCTTGGACCCAAAGAAACCAACCCACGGTCCCAACCCCGCAGCCCAGCATCTGCTGAACTTACCATCCCAGTTCACAGTCATCTACCGTTAAGTAAGCATTTGAACATTAGTATCAAGAACCCCACGTTTCCAGTGAGCAGCTTTCAGCTTCATCGGCGCTCCGCATTGAGGGCTCACCCCAGCACAAAGCCTACTATGTTCAGCTTCGCAAAGCGCGCCAGGACTTAAGGAACTGCTAACAACGCTTGAAGCCCCAAAAAAATATCAAATACCGCCCCAAACATACTTTGCTGCCTACCAATAAATTGCAGCTATCCTTGAGTAGAAAATCAGTGAGGCAACAAATTTTTTTACGCTATGACCTTGCAGACTAAAAAACTCCTGGTACCTTTGCACTCCCAATCACGAAAGACGCTTCGGACGGAAGCGAAAAAGATTAGGAAACGCGAACTAAAAAGAGTGCCACCTCTGTTAATCGCCCGGCTTGAAACAAGCAGGCAGGAGACGAAGAAAGCCACTTAGCTATACCATGGGTGTAGCAACAATGTCAGTCCAATTGGGGCTAGCACACGTTCTTTGAATGACTGGAAAAGACAAATGGTAAGGTTTGTTCTACACACGTAAAACAAACCGACAACAGACGTAACATTGAATTAAGCTCGTTAAAACGGGTCGGATTCGCACTCGACATCAGCCCGGGTTCGCCTGGGTGTAGACATTTTTACAATGGAGAGTTTGATCTTGGCTCAGGATGAACGCTAGCGGCAGGCCTAAT
>NZ_JACXAC010000003.1 GCF_014699055.1 Hymenobacter armeniacus | reverse complement strand
GCGTAGCCGGCCGGCCGCACCGGCCCGGGAAGGCCAGTCGGACACCGCTCGCCGCTTTGGCAGCGGCGGCGCCCGCGTGAACGTGGGCGGCAACCGCGAAGGCGGCGACCTCGGCGGCCGTCGGCGCGGCGATGCCGGCGGCACGCGCCGCGGCTCGTTCTAGCCACGTTAGTTGCCGTCGGTGCGCCGCCATCAGGCGGGCCAACGGCTTGGCTCATTACCTCTTCAAGTGCAACAGGCCCCGGAAAACCTTTTCCGGGGCCTGTTGCTTTTTAGCCTGATTACTTGCTTCGTTGGTAACTAATTTCTGCTCAATATGGCTCAGCCCACGCTCCCTGTTATCCAAGCCCTGCGCGACACCGCCCAACGCCTCGCCACCCAGGCGCCCTACCAATGGGGCCACATGGGCAGCTGCAACTGCGGGCACCTTGCCCAAACCGTCACGCGCCTGACCAAAGCCGAAATTCACGCCCGCGCCATGCAGCGCTACGGCGACTGGGAGCGCCAGCTCATCGACTATTGCCCCACCAGCGGCCTGCCCATCGACCAAACCATCGACGAGATGCTGGCCCTCGGCTTTTCGCGCGAAGACCTCACCCACCTCGAACGCATATCCGACCCCGCCATTCGGGCCGCCATCCCGTTTGAGCGCCGCAACGCCCTGCGCCACAACCAGCGCGACGACGTAGTGCTGTACCTCCGCACCTGGGCCGACCTGCTGGAGCGCGACCTGCTGGCCGGCATCAGCCTGCCCGATTTCAACGCGGCGCCCGTTCCCACGCCGGCACTGGCAGTGGTCCTCTAATAACGGAGCTTGCCGGCCAGCCTTTCAACCGCCGCTTCCCCATGCAAAAAGCCCCCGTCAATTTCTTGACGGGGGCTTTTCTTTTTCGATGCCAACTCAACCATCCGAGCGCGCGGACAGTTGACAGGGACTTATTGACGGGTGACGTTAGAACGCTGGGCCTCGCGATATCCTTCGGCACGGTGCGCGCGCTTGTAGGCGGCATCGGCCATGGGGTCTTTTTCAGCATCGGGGGCCTGAGAGCAAGAGGCCGTCAGGGACAAAGCCGCCACTGCGGCCAACCAAAGATTCGTGCGGGTCAGTTTCATGCTGCGAAGGTAGCCCAGCGCCGCCAAATGGCCAACCCCAGTCCACTCACGTCCTTCTGAGTTATAAGTCTACTGGGTTTTCTTTTTCTCCCACCTCAAACGCACGCTGAAGGCGCTACCCTACGAATAACAGATTAACATTTGACAACAGGACGCATTTTGGTTCTATCGCAGCACTTCCCACAAAGGCGGTTTGGAAGGTTGAATTTGCTGCCTTGGTAGGCAGTCATTCCCAACGAAACAATCTCTTTGCACACTGCTCTCGCGGCGCAAACACCGCTCAAGCAATTAGCACCATGCCCTTTGGATTCAGGCTCTACTATAGCACTCAATCCTGGGCCCTGCCTGTCAACACAGTTAGCACGCAGCGGATGGGCCTTGCCGTGCATAAGGCTCCACTTCGCTGTGGCCACCGTTAGCAATATGACAAACTTGTCACTGTAACAACAAGAAAAAACTTAACACAATAAGGTTTATTCTGTGGTTTGATTAGCATTACAAATATCATTGAAAACAAGATACTTATTCCTTAAAATATCCTTGGTTATCCGATACATAAAAATCACCTATTTTATTTAGCAAGACAAGGACTTTAATATTCTAATTAGAAAGAATTTTGGCTATCTCATCGGCTTGTTGAATTGAGTGCCCTGTTTGCTGATTTTCTTTACTGCCAAATTGCATTAAACCTGCATTGTTACAAGCATACTGCTTGGCGCCATTTAGCGGCACTGGTAACGCACAACCGGTTCGTGGCTGAAGGTGGAAAACGTCTGACGGGCTATTGCGAGGGGGCTGGCAGTAAAGCTGAAGCGGGAATTCGGGCCACTTATCAAGGCAGCAATTGCCGCCTGTGCGTTGCGTATACAAAAGCCCGCCCTGACGTCTGTTACTTACGCAACGGGCGTCAGGGCGGGCAGCAGTGGCAGGGCAATAGACTACCGAATGGGCAGCGGCAGACTATTCGGGTTGGTAGTCCGCGAACGAACCGTCCCGATAAAAAATCACTATCCGGCGAATGGGTTTTTCGGAGTTGGCCAGCAGTTGGGCGGCCATGTCGGGACCGGTGGCCTGCGGCATTTCGGTAAGCCCCGCGGGGGAGGCGACTGAGCCTGGCGTGGCAGCATCGGGGGCTGGCTCACTAGGCGCAGATGCTACGGGAGCAGGAGCCGCTTTGAGTCTTGGTGCAAAACGTTTGGGTAGCGGCGCACTCATTGCTGGCTTAGGCGCCTGACGCGGCCGTGAGAGCTGATTTTCGGGCTTTGGCAAGCTGGCGGCTTCAGTAACAGGCTCTTGCTGCACTGCTTTTCGCGGCTCTGGATGTGCTAGAGGCGCTGGTGCCGGCACGGGAGGGCTACTGAGTTGAGCCGGGGCCGCTACCGGTGGCGAGGCGGCTTCTGAAGCCCCCACGGCAAGCATGGGCCCGGTGCCATTGAGCAGCCAGGGCATGGACAGGTCCGGCATGGCAGCCAAAATACGCTGCACCACTTCCAGACTGGGCTTGTTGCGGCCCGACAGAATGTGGCTGACAATAGGACGGGCTACGCCAATGGCATCGGCAAACTGGGTGGGGGTTAGCTGCCGGGCCTCCAGCAACGTCCTGATACGTTCAACCATTCTTCAGACAAGGCAATTAATAACAAATGTAAGCCTAAAAGAATAATGGTTCACCAGGACACCCTATCACAATAGTTTACATATCTACATGAATTATCTGTTAAATTTACTTTTGTGTTTACATGGCATCTGATGGATTTTTCTATGAGCCTCGAACTTAATTAACATTTGTACTAATATAAAAGGCCCATCAGCACGAATGCTGATGGGCCTTTTTAGTGACGGCTGCTTTGGCCATCCGGTGTCATATCAGGCCAGGTTGCGCTGGGCCTGGCCACCTGGCAAGTGGCTTTTTCGCCCTAGTCGAAGAACTCCTTGGCGAGGGTTTTGTCGTGGCCGTAGATATCATCCCGGAAGTGGGGATGCCCGGCGGCGTCGGCCCAGGCCGTGAAGTAAACCAGATACACGGGTAGTTTCTCCTTGAGCGGCACGTATTTCTCGCGGCGCACAGCAATGGTATCGAGGATGGTTTGTTGGTCCCAGCCGGCCTTGTTGCGCAGGAGGTAGGTGGCCAATTTGATGGGCTCCTTCACCCGCACGCAGCCGTGGCTGAAGCTGCGGGCCGACTGCGAGAACAGGGCATCGTGCGGGGTATCGTGCAGGTAAATGTCGTTCGAATTGGGGAAGATGAACTTGACATCGCCCAGGTCGTTGTCGGGTCCGGGGCGGCGGCGCAGCGTGTACTTAAAAGTTTGCTGCGTCACGTTAGCCCAGTCCACAGAGGTGGGGTCAATCACTTTAGCCTTGCGACCAAAGCCTTTCACCACCTCCATATTGAGGCGGTTGAGGGTGCCCACGGGGTCGGCCACGAGCTTGTCGCGCATCTCATTTTCGATGATGCTGAAGGGCACGTTCCAATACGGCGCGAGCACCACATACTCCATTTTGTCGCTAAAAATGGGGGTTTCGTGCAGCACTTTTCCCACGATGACGGGCATCGAAAAAGTTTCCTTGTCGTTCTCCACCACGTGCAGGGTGTACTCCGGAATGTTCACCAAAAGGTAGTTTGGCTCGAAGCGTTTGGGCAGCCAACGCCAGCGCTCCATGTTCAGGATGAGCTGGTCGATGCGCGCGCCGATGGGCACGTTGAGTTGGCGCAGGGTTTCGCCGCCCACCACGCCGTCGGGCTTCAGGCCGGCATCCTGCTGAAACTGCTTCACGGCGGCCACCAGCTCGGGGTCGTAGGTGTAGGCGGCCGGGGCCGTCCCTACCCGCGTCGAGTCGGCCGGCGGCGTGCTGGCAGCTTCGCCCCCGGCGCTATTGAGCAGCCGCTTGCGCAGGGCCGCCACGGCCGGCGACGCCTGCCCTGGCTTGAGCTTGAGGCCGGCCGGCAGCGCGGGCCAGCCGCCGGCACGCTCCTGAGCACGGTATATGGCCAGCGCTTTTTTCAACTGGTCGTACTCGGGGTGCAGCGGGGCAAATTCGTAGTAATTGTAGCGGCTTTTCCGCTCGCCCAGGAAGGTGAGCAGGGCCTTGTTGAGTTTGATTTTGTTGGGCTTTACCTGCCAGGTCGTGCTCTTCAAGTCGCGCGGATTGGCCACGCCGCGGTAGTAGTCCGACGCCCACTTCATGTAAGTGCCGGTCAGCGCCACGTCAATTTCACGCTCCAGCGCCGTACGCTTCGCCGAGTCGGCCCGCACTTGCTCCAGCTTTGCAAACAGCGCCTTAAAATCCTTAATTTTATAGTCTTTAGGGTCGAGGCCCTCATCCGATGCTTTAGCAATTATGTTCTGCAGGGTTTGCACCTGCGGAACGGGCTGGTGGTCTTTGAACCAAGCCAGCCGGAACTGTCGCTCCCGGTAAAAACGTCGGGCCGGCAGGAGTTGGGCCTTGAATTGGGGCTCGGCCCGAAACGTGCTGATGACGTAGGTACTGTCGACGAGGGGCTGGGCCCCCAGCTCGCGCGCAGCCGCGCTGGTGCCGCCGCCGGCCGACTGGTTGCCGTCGGAGCCGCAGGCCTGTAGGGTGAGGCCGCCAATGGCTGCCGCAAACAGCACCCAGAGCAGCGAAGAAAATCGAAGAAGGAAAGACATTGAAAAAAATGAAGCAAGCGAAACATCTACCCCAGGCAACGGCCCGAAGCCGGCGGTTGTACTGCCAAGCTGAAGGGTAAGTTGCGTTGGGAATGGCCGCTGGCCGTTCGGCTGCAAATTACACCCTGGGCGGGCAAGGACTAGAGTCGCCATGCCCGTAATCGTGCCAACTTCGTACCACTCAGGCCTGCTTTAAGTGGCCGGCCACTCCCCTTTCTCGGCTAAACGCCTTACAGGCAGCACACTGATAACGGCCAGCCCCCGCCTGCGGAATGCCCAGGCGAAGCTTTTAATTTGCCAACGGCCGCCGTGTTGACACCTGCAGACCGGTGTTGGCATAATTTGCCGTGGCGCGCCGTCGTGGCTTTCACCGGTACCCGTTGTTTTTTAGACCCGCTACCCATGCCCCCTTCGTATTCCCAGCCCCTTCCCCAAGACCCGCACAGCTACGCTGGCACCAGCCCGGCCCGAGTGAGCCATCTCGACCTGGACCTGACCGTGGACTTTGCCACCCGCAGCCTCGCGGGCCGCGCCACCTGGCGCCTGCTGGCCAACCAGCCAGCCACCGAACTAGTGCTCGACACGCGGGACCTGACCATTGAACAAGTAGAGCTTTTTGATGCCACTGGAAATTCGACGTCGGCGGCCTTCACGCTGGGCCAGGCTGATGCCGTGCTCGGCCAAGCGCTGCACGTGCCGCTAGCGCCCGATACGACGGCCGTGCGCGTGAGCTACCGCACGTCGCCAACGGCGGCCGCCCTGCAGTGGCTCGAACCCGCGCAGACGGCCGGCACCGAGCCCTTCCTGTTCACGCAGTCGCAGGCCATCCTGGCGCGCACCTGGCTGCCGTGCCAGGACTCGCCCGGCATCCGCTTCACCTACGATGCGACGGTGCGGGTGCCGCCGCATCTGCTGGCGCTGATGAGCGCCGAGAACCCCCAGACTTTGGACGCCCGTGGCGAGTACCGCTTCCGCATGGCCCAGCCCATACCGGCCTACTTGATGGCCCTGGCCGTGGGCGACCTGCGGTTCGCTCCGCTCAGCGGCCGCACGGGCATTTACGCCGAGCCTGGCACCCTGCCCACGGCAAGCCACGAGTTTGCTGACCTCGAAAAGATGGTGGCCGCTGCCGAAGAGCTGTACGGACCCTACCGCTGGGAGCGGTACGATTTGCTGGTGCTCCCGCCCAGCTTCCCCTTTGGTGGCATGGAAAACCCCAGATTAACATTTGTAACACCGACCATCCTTGCCGGCGACCGCAGCCTTACCAGTTTGGTGGCGCACGAGCTGGCTCACTCCTGGTCTGGCAACCTGGTTACAAATGCAACCTGGAATGACTTCTGGCTGAACGAGGGCTTCACGGTGTATTTCGAGCGCCGCATCATGGAACATTTGTATGGGGCTGAATACGCCGACATGCTGCAGGTACTGGGCCGGGCCGCGATGCAGGAGACCATTGCCGAAATCGGCGTTGCCAGCCCCGACACCCATTTGCACCTGGCCCTGGCGGGCCGCGACCCCGACGAGGGCCTCACCGAAATTGCCTACGAAAAAGGCTGTGCGTTATTACTCACGCTGGAGTCGCTGGTGGGCCGGCCCCGGCTCGATGCTTTTATTAAAGAGTACTTCGCCCGCTTCAGCTTTCAGGCGATGGACACCGCCACTTTTCTGCACTATCTCCGCGCCGAGCTGCTCGACCAGGAGCCGGGCCTTGAATCGCGGCTGAATCTGGCGGCCTGGGTGGATGGCCCCGGGCTGCCACCCAACGCCCCGCCCGTTGCGTCGCGGCGCTTCGAGGCCGTCGACCAGGAACTGGGCCGATTGGCGGCGGGCGAGGCGCCGGCTTCCCTCCTGCCGGCCACCGCCGGCTGGAGCAGCCACGAGTGGGTCCATTTTCTGCACGGGCTTTCCGACTCGCTTCCGGTCGAACGGGTGGCGGAGCTCGACGCAGCCTTTCAATTCACCACTTCCGGCAACGCCGAAATTCTGGCGGCCTGGTTTCCGCGGGCTTTGCGGGCCGGCTACGCGCCGGCCGACGCGGCGCTGGAAAATTTTCTGCGGCACGTGGGCAGGCGCAAGTTTCTGGTGCCGCTATACCGGGCCCTGCTGGCCACGCCCGACGGCCTTACCCAGGCCCGCGCCGTTTATGCGCAGTCCCGGCCCAATTACCATTCCGTGGCCACCGGCACGCTCGATGCGATGCTGGATACGCGCACATAAGCGCGCCCGGCCCGAACTTTGCCGGGCGGTGGCCGCCGGCCCTTGCGCCGCCCCCATCTGTTCAGCTCTTTCAGTACTACATATAACTAAGGCATCCATTGAAATCCATCATTCCGCTCGGCAAGCTCATCGCCGTGGGGGGCAACGAGGACAAGGGCACGTACCCCAACCCCCGGACCCGCCGCAAGTACTACCTCAACTTTTTTGAGTTGGGCATCCTCAAGCGCATCGTCCTCGAAACGGGCAAGGCCGACCCGCGCATCGAAGTCATCACCACGGCGTCGATGATTCCGGAGGAAGTTGGCCCGATTTATACGGGCTCCTTCGCCATGCTCAACTGCCTGAACGTGGGCATCATGGACATTCGCACGCCCGAAGACGCCCGCCAGCCCGAATACCTGGAGCGCCTGCTGGCCGCCGACGTGGTCATGTTTTCGGGCGGCAACCAGTCGCGGCTGCGCGAGATGTTTGGCGAAACGGACTTTCTCGACCGCATGATTCAGCGCTACTACGCCGAGCCCAACTTCGTGATTGCCGGCACCAGCGCCGGCGCCATGGCCATGTCGCAGCACATGATTCGGGGCGGCTCGGTGCCTGATGCGCTGCTGAAAGGCGCCGTGAAGATGGGCAGCGGCCTGGGCCTGCTGCCGGCGGCCATCGTCGACTCGCACTTTGTGAAGCGCGGCCGCTTTGGGCGCCTGATTGAGTCGGTGGCGCTGCACCCCAAGCTCATCGGCATCGGGCTGGGCGAAGACACCGGCGTGCTCATCACCCAGGGCAACTGGGTCGAAACCATTGGCTCTAACCTGGTTATTATTCTCGATGGCCACGACATTCAGCACAACAATGCCGCCGCGGCCAAGAAAGGCACAGTGCTGTCCATCGAAAACGTGACCATGCACGTGCTGGCCAAAGGCAACGTGTACGACATGCGCGAACGGAAATTCTACGTGAGCAAAGACGCCCTGCCAGTGCAGGCCACCGCACCATTGGCCACGGAAGCGACGGCCGCAGCCCGCTAGGTTTAGCAACGACCTGCCATCAAAAAGCCCGCTTCTCTTTCCGAAGAGCGGGCTTTTTGTTGCGCACGTTGCCCGAAAGCGGCCGCTTACGTAAGCCCGTTGTGCCTTGCTTTGCAGCTCAAGTCGCCACTTCTTACATCGTCTTCCATCAAGCAACCAACCTATGAACTACCGCAAGCTGGGCAAAACCGGCATCTCCGTTTCTGAAATCAGCCTCGGCACCTGGCAGGTGGGCGGCAAGTGGGGCGAACCCTTCAGCCACGCCAACGCCGACCAGATTCTGAACGCCGCCGTGGACGCCGGCCTCAATTTCATCGACACCGCCGACGTGTACGGCGACGGCGAAAGCGAAAAAGCCGTGGGCCGGCTGGTGCGCTCCCGCTCCGAGCGCATTTTCGTGGCCACCAAATGCGGGCGCCGCCTGCAGCCCCACGTGGCCGACGCCTACCAGCCCGCCGCCCTGCGCCGCTTCGTGGAAGAGAGCCTGCGCAACATGCAGCTCGAAACCCTCGACCTCATTCAGCTGCACTGCCCGCCCACGGAGGTGTATTACCGCCCCGAAATATTTGAGCTGTTCGACCGGCTGCGCGAGGAAGGCAAAATTCAGCACCTCGGCGTGAGCATCGAAAAAATTGAGGAAGGCCTGAAGGCCATTGAATTCCCCAACGTCGCCACCGTGCAGCTCATCTTCAACATGTTCCGGCAGCGCCCGGCGGAGCTGCTGTTCAAGGAAGCTGCCCGGCGCGACATCGGCCTGATTGTGCGCGTGCCCCTGGCCAGCGGCCTGCTCACCGGCAAGTTCTCGGCCCAAACGGCTTTCGCGCCCGACGACCACCGCAACTTCAACCGCAATGGTGAGGCCTTCGACAAAGGCGAAACCTTTTCCGGCGTGGACTACGCCACCGGCCTGGCCGCCGTGGAAGAGCTCAAGCAAGCCTTCCCCCACCAGCCCCTGGCCGACGTTGCCCTGCGCTGGATTCTGATGTTCGGCGAAGTGAGCTGCGTGATACCCGGCGCCTCACGCCCCGAGCAGTTGCTGCAAAACCTGCAAGCCGCAGAAATGCCGCCCCTCACCGAAGCGCAAGTGCTGAAGGTGCGGGAGATTTATGACCGCCGCATCAAGCCGCTGGTGCATTACACCTGGTAGCCACCCAAGCAGCCACTTAAACGTCATGCCGCGCTGCGCGCAGCATGGCGTTCTTTTTTACCGCCGCATTTTCACCGTCGCAAAAGCTACTCCTTATATATAGCCACCTGGGCGGCGCCTCCCTCCACGCGGCTGGCGCGATACATGCCGTCGGAATTGAAGGGCAACGTCACGTTGCCGGCCGCGTCCACGGCGATGAGGCCGCCTTCGCCGCCGGCCGGGGCCAGCTTGTCGTGCACCACCACGCGGCAGGCTTCTTCGAGGCTCAGGCCTTTGTACTCCATCAGGCAGGCAATGTCGTAGGCCGCCACGGCCCGAATGAAATACTCGCCGTGCCCGGTGCAGCTGATGGCGCACCGCTCGTCGGCCCAGGTGCCGGCCCCGATAAGGGGCGTGTCGCCGATGCGGGCGTAGCGCTTGTTGGTCATGCCGCCGGTGCTGGTGGCGGCCGCCAGGTGGCCGTATTGGTCGCGGGCCACGGCGCCCACGGTGCCTTTTTTCCAGTTGGGGTCGGCGTTGTCCACAAACTTTTCGGGCTCTTCAAGCGGCGCGGGGGCTGCGGCCCGGGCCTGGCTGTGGTCGAGGCGCATGCGGCCTTCCTGCAGGGCTTCCTGCAGTTGGTTGAAGCGGTGCTGGGTAAAAAAATATTCCGGCGGCTGCAGCGGCAGGCCGTGCTCGCGGGCCAGCTCGTCGGCACCGGGGTAGGCCAGCAGCACGTGCTCGGTGTGCTCCAGCACGAGGCGGGCCGCGCGGATGGGGTTTTGCACCTGGCGCACGCCGGCCACGGCCCCGGCCAAGCGGGTGTGGCCCTGCATGATGGCGGCGTCCATTTCGTGGTGGCCCTCGTGCGTGAACACGGCCCCGCGCCCGGCATTGAACAGCGGGCAGTCTTCGAGGCTGCGCACGGTGGCTTCCACGGCATCGAAGGCGGCACCGCCCTGGGCCAGAAGCGAATACCCCACGTGCAGGGCCGCGTCGAGGGCCGCGCGGTACTCGCGTTCGGCATCAGGAGAAAGGGAGGCGCGGGCAATGGTTCCGGCCCCGCCGTGAAGGGCGAGTGCAAACATTTTTTATCGAAAATTTACGGCGAAAAGCGGCTGCAAAGGTAGCCGCGGGGAACGGCTAGCGGGCTGCTAGTGTTTTTTTTCGTAGGTTTGATGTTCAAGTTTATTACTACCAAAACACTCCCAATTTTATGGCATACGACGTAACCGGCCGGCTGCACGAAATCTTTGACGAACAGCAGGTAAGCGAAAAGTTTCGCAAGCGTGAGTTCGTGCTGGAAGTCCAGGACGGCCAGTATCCCGAGCATATTAAGTTTCAGATGGTTCAGGACAAAACCAGCCTCATCGACCCCTTCAAAATGGGCGACGAAGTGAAGGTGACCTTCAACCTCCGGGGCCGTGGTTTCAACAAGAACGGCCAGATGCTGTACTTCACCAACCTCGAAGCCTGGAAGATTGAGCCCGCCTCGGGTGGCAACGCCGGCAACAGCTACGGCGGTGGGCAGCAAGCCGCTCCCCGCCCCGCCGCGCAAAACCAGAACCCCACGCTGCGCGCTCAGCCCTCGGCGGCCCCCATCGCCAGCGACGACGACAACGACCTGCCTTTCTAAGGCACGCCAGCCGCGTAATCAGCCCGTTGCTTTCAGCAGCGCGGTCTGCTAAAAATGCCGCTTCCGACTAACGGGAGCGGCATTTTTTATTCCGGTTTTGCGTTTGACTAAGGTATGGATTTACACGAACTGATAAGGCGCGGCGAGGGCGAGGAGTTGGAATTCAAGCAAAAAACCACGCACCCGCACCGCATTTCGCGCACGCTGGCGTCGTTGGCCAACACCCGCGGCGGGCAGGTGTTGGTGGGCGTCGACGACGCCGGCCGCGTGCTGGGCGTGCGCGACGCCGAGGAGGAGGTGTTTATGCTGCTGGATGCGGCCACCAACTACGTGGAGCCGCCCCTGACGGGGCTGCAGTTTCGCGAAATCGAAACCGAGGGACGGACCGTGCTGGTGGTGACCGTGCCCGAAAGCCTGAACAAGCCCCACCGCGCCCAGGTGGCCCCCGACGACTGGCGCGGCTACGTACGCGTGCGCGATTCCAGCGTGCAAACCAGCGGCCTCACCGAGAAGCTCCTCACCCGCCAGCAGCCCGATGCCCGCTTCGAGCACCTACCGCTCAACAAGCAGGAGCTGGCCGTCATCGACTACCTGAAAAACCATCCCCGCATCACCTTGGCCCAGTTCATGAAACTGGTCAATTTTGGCAAGCGCCGCGCTTTCCAGACGCTGATAAAGCTCGTGCTCCACGGCTACATCCGCCACCACGATAAAGAAAAGGAGCCGTACTACACGCTCTGACCCTCCCCCTGACCAACGCGAAAAGGCCGCTCGGATGAGCGGCCTTTTGTTTTCTGATTCCATGATATCGTGCACCAAATCCGAGGCTTCCAAAAAACAGCCTGAATTTGGAGTTCAGCAGCTATTCCTGCTTGCGGGCGCGGGCTACTTTCTTTTCCTCTTTCTCTGCTTTTTTCTCCTTCATGGATTTGGTGGGCTCTTTCTTTTTCTCTTTGCGGGCGTCTTGGGCTTTGGCCATGATTGAAAAGAAGTTTGGTGAGGGGTTCGTTCCGGGTATTTCAACGCACGGTCTGACCGGTGTGTTGTGGCGGGCGAAGGTATAAACTTTGCCTCATCCGTGCAGAATGGGCAGGTACCGCTCGCGAATGATGTTGAGGTGGTGCAGCTCGTGCCCGGCCGTGATGAAGAGCAGGGCGCGCACCGTGGCCGGGCCGTTGTTGGCGGTGCCGCGCCGGTTCAGCTGCTCTTCGGTGAAGCTCTCGGCCAGGGCCACGGTGGCGGCGCGCACGGCGTCGTACTCGGCCAGCAGGCTGGCCAGGGTGCGGGCGTTGGCGCCGCTGTGGGCCACGTAGTCGTCCTGCTCGAAGCCCAGCAGATTCTGGCTGTCGGCGCGGGCAAAGCGCAGCGCCCGGTACGAGAAAATACGCTCGGTATCAATTTGATGCAGCAGCATTTCCTTGAGAGTCCATTTGCCGGGCGCGTAGGCCTGCTCGGTCTGGGTTTCGCTCAGGCCGGCAAAAACGGCGTGAATTTGCTGCGGCTGGGTGCGCAGGGCTTCCACCGGGTCGGTGCCGTCGGGCACGAGGTTGATGTAATTGCCGGCATAGGGCAGAAAATCCCCCTCAACGGGGCGCGTGGTGGACATAGCGAGTGGGCTTGATGAAGTAAAAAGGTCGGCGATACGGGTGCCGGGCTGTACCTCGGGTGCTGATTCGGTGGGCAGCACGAGGGGAACGGGCATGACAATCGGCGGCGCGTCGGCCGGCACAATGGTCGGGGCCAGGGCGGGGTCGAGCTGCAGGCGCACCACGGGCAAGGGCGCCGGCAACGCCGCCGCGGCTTCCGGCCGCCCAAAAGCCCAGAGCAGAAAATCGGGCATAATGTGGCCCCAGGTATGCTGGTGGTGGTGGCCGCCTTCCAGCTGCACGTAGCGCAGGGCCCGTTGGGCATCCAGGCCTTTGTCAAGCAG
Organism: Hymenobacter armeniacus; assembly: GCF_014699055.1. GTDB lineage: Bacteria > Bacteroidota > Bacteroidia > Cytophagales > Hymenobacteraceae > Hymenobacter > Hymenobacter armeniacus. The sequence continues at coordinate 765,890 of NZ_JACXAC010000003.1, read as the reverse complement.
CGCTTCGATGAGGTCGAGGCAGTCTTCGACGGAATCGATGACGCCGTTTTCGTTGCGGTCGTTGCGCTCGTCGAGGGTGCCGGTTTGCAGCCAGAAGCGGTGCGACGGATGTAGCTGCCCGGCCCGCACCAGCCCGTGCATGATGCGGTCGGCGGGCGTGTAGCCGGCGCCCACGGCCTTTTGCCGCCACCAGAACGAGCCCGAGAACACGCCGGCCCGCGTCAGCGCCTCGGGGTGGTGCCACGCAATATCAAAAGCCGACAGCCCGCCGAGCGAAAAGCCGGCCATGACGGCCTCCTCCGGGTTGGCCGAGGCCTGAAAATGGGCTTGGGCAAACGGCAGCAACTCTTCCAGCATAAAGCGGGTGTAAGCCCCGGCCAGACTGCCGCGGCCGTTGAAATCGGCGTGCGCGGCCGTGCCGTATTCCTGGGTGCGCAGCTCGTTGGCGTGGGGCGCCACCAGTACAAAGGGCCGAATGGCCTGACGGGCATAGAGGGCGTTCAGGGTTGCTTCCAGGTGCAGGCGTTCGAAATCCTGGCCGTCATTTAAATATAATACTGGGAAGATTTCGGCGACGGCAGCGGCCGGCGGCAGCGCAATGGTCAGTTCCACGTCGCGCCCCAAGCAATTGGAAACCAGCACTTCGCGTAAGATGCGGACACCAGTTGCGGATAAATGAGACGAGGTGGCATGAGGAAGCATGAAACAAAGTAACGCAGCCCGCCGGAGTTGAAACCAAAAACTGAAAAATCCAATGGGCTATGGCAGGCCGGTTATTTATGACTAGTTTGCCGTACAGCTTACCCCAAGCCGTGCCCTCCACCCCACCCTTTTTACGCCCCCGCCGTGCAGGAACAACACCGCCGCTTTTACTCGCACCACCTCGGCCAAGACATCGACATGCTGGTTTTTGGCACCTGGGGCTACCCGGTGGTCATTTTTCCCACCTCCGGCGGCCACACCAACGAAGCCCGCGACTTCAAGCTCATTGAAGAGGCCCGCCCGCTGGTGGAAGCCGGCCGGGTGAAGCTGTTTTGCATCGACAGCATCGACGCGCATTCCTGGTACGCCAAGCACCTGGAGCCGCGCATCCGGGTGCAAAACCACGTGTTCTACGATCAGTTTCTGAGCGAAGAGCTGGTGCCCATGCTTCAGCGCGAATGCCACGTCGACAAGATTGGCGTGGCCGGCTGCAGCTTCGGGGGCTTTCACGCCCTCAACTTCGCCTTCCGGCATCCCCACCAGGTGGCCCACCTGTTCACGATGGGCGCGGCCTTCGATATCCGGCAGTTTGTGGACGGCTACCACGACGACAACGTGTACTACAACAATCCGCCCGAGTACATACCCGGCGCGCAGAGCGAGCATTTTCAGTGGATGAACATCATCCTGGGCACGGCCGAACACGACTTCTGCAAAGAGTCGAACTTTCAAATGGCCCGTCTTCTCAGCGACAAGGGCATTCACTACACTCTGGATGTGAAGCCCTTCGGCAACCACGACTGGCCGGTGTGGCGCGAAATGTTTCCGCAGTACCTGAACACCATTGGCTAACTCCTTCCCGCACTTCTTCTTATTACCAACTCTCTTTCACCCCCTGCCTACCGGCAAGCCAACACCCCAGCCATGAAAAAAATCGGCATCCTTTTCGGACAAGAAAACACCTTCCCCCAGGCCTTCGTCGACCGCGTGAACCAAAAGGCCGTGAACGGCATCACGGCCGAGTTCGTGAACATTGAGCAGGTGGAACAAGCCGTGCCCTGCGGCTACGACGTCATCATTGACCGCATTTCGCAAGACGTGCCCTTTTACCGCGCCTATTTGAAGAACGCGGCGCTTACGGGTACGGCCATCATCAACAATTCCTTCTGGTGGAGCGCCGACGAGAAGTTTTTCAACAACGCGCTGGCCGTGCAGTTGGGCGTGCCCGTACCCAAAACGCTCCTGCTCCCCAGCAAACACCGCCCCGACGACACCACCGAAAACTCCTTCCGCAACCTGGCCCTGTTCGACTGGCAGAAAGCCTTCGACCACATTGGTTTCCCGGCCTTTATGAAACCCCACGCGGGCGGCGGCTGGAAGAGCGTGTACAAGGTGGACAACCCCGAACAGGCCTGGCGCGCCTACGACGAAACCGGCCAACTGGTGATGCTGTACCAGGAAGCCATTGAGTTTGAAGACTATTTCCGCTGCTACTGCCTGGGCGGCAAGCACGTGCTCATCATGCCCTACGAGCCCCGCAATGCCCCCCACGAGCGGTACCAGACCACGATGAAAACAGAAGGCGAAGCCGGCCAGCGCCTGCTCGACACCATCAAGAACTACACCCTGCGCCTGTGCCAGGGCCTGGGCTACGACTTCAATACGGTGGAATTTGCCGTGCGCGACGGCATTCCCATTGCCATCGATTTCGGCAACCCCGCCCCCGATGCCGACATCAACTCCGTTGGCCCCGAGAACTTTGAGTGGGTGGTGGAACACGCCGCGCAGCTGGCCATTGAGCGCGCCCAGTCCCACCGCGCCGGCCGCACCAACCTCACCTGGGGCACGTTCGTGCAGGATTCGGTGCGTGCCGCGCCCAAAGGCTCGCCCACCATTGGCGCCAACGTGCAGATGGGCCAGGCCGTGCGCGAAACCAACGACCTGGGTGCTACCGGCGCCCCCAAGCCCGCCGCCAAGAAAGCCGGGCCCAAGAAAGCCGCCGGCGCCCCCAAGCCCGAGCCTCCCACCGGGGAAGTCTCGGCCAGCGAGCAGTCGGCGGCCAAAAAAGGCGCGGCTCCGGCCAAAAAGGCCGCTGCGCCCAAGGCCGCTGCCGCCAAAAAAGCCGCTCCTAAAAAGACCGAGTAGCCCCTACCCCAACGCAGGTACTGCCCGGCGTGCGGCCTTCACGCGCCGGGCAGTACCGTGTCTGTCCTCCTTTCCTTCGCATTCGTTCTCCGTATGGCTATGCCCACGTTTACCCTCGGCATCGAGGAAGAATTTCAGACCATTGACCCCGAAACCCGGGAGCTGCGCTCCCACCTCTCGCAAATAGTAGAAGGCGGCCGGGTGACGCTGCAAGAGCAGGTGAAAGCCGAGATGCACCAAGCCGTGGTGGAAGTGGGCACCAACATCTGCCACAACATTGCCGAGGCCCGCACCGAAGTGCTGCACCTGCGCCGCCAGGTAATAGAGCTGGCCGACCGCCAAAATCTGAAGATTGGCGCGGCCGGCACGCACCCGTTTTCGCGCTGGCAAGAGCAGCCCATCACGCCCGACGCCCGCTACGACAAGATTGTGGAAGAGCTGCAGGAAGCCGCTCGCTCCAACCTTGTGTTTGGCATGCACGTGCACGTGGGCATCGAAAACCGCGAAATCGGCGTGTACATGATGAACACGCTGCGGTATTTCCTGCCGCACCTGTTTGCGCTCAGCACCAACTCGCCGTTTTGGGAGGGCCGCGAAACCGGCTACAAGTCCTTCCGGACCAAGGTGTTTGAGCGGTTTCCGCGCACGGGCATTCCGGGCTACTTCCACAGCGCCAGCGACTACGACGAGTTTGTGCAGCTCCTGATAAAGACGGGCTGCATCGACAACGGCAAGAAAATCTGGTGGGACGTGCGCCTGCATCCCTTCTTCGACACCATCGAATACCGCATTTGCGACATGATGATGCGGGCCGACGAAACCATTGCCGTGGCCGCCATCATGCAGGCGCTGGTAGCCAAAATCTACAAGCTGAAAGCCCAGAACCTGAATTTTCGGATTTACCGCAGCGCCCTTATTAAGGAAAACAAATGGCGCGCGGCGCGCTACGGGCTCGACGGCCAGATGATAGACTTTGGCAAGCAGGAAGAGGTGCCCACCCGCAAGCTCATCCTCGAGCTGCTCGACTTCATCGACGACGTGGTGGACGAGCTCGGCAGCCGCCACGAGGTGGAATACGTACTGAAAATGATGGAGATGGGCACCGGCGCCGACCGCCAGCTGGCCGTGTTCCGCGAAACCAACGACCTGAGCAAAGTGGTCGACTACATCCTGTCGGAAACCACGCAGGGCCTCTACTAATTGTATCTTTGCCCGTGCAACGCCCGCCTTCCGGCCGGCGTTGCTTCTTTTTTCACCGGGTTTGTTGCACAGGCTGGCTCCGGCCGGCCCTTTTTTCTGATACTTATTTATATGGAGACTATTCGCATTGCTATTCTTGACATGTACGACAATGCCCGCAACGAGGGCATGCGCTGCATTCGGCAGCTGCTGGCCCGCGGGGCGGCCGAAAACGGCGTGGTGTTCGACGTCGATACCTATAATGTGAGGGCCGAAAGCGTGGTGCCGGGCCTCGATTACGACATCTACATTTCAAGCGGCGGGCCTGGCAGCCCCCTGCCCTCCAACGAGCCCTGGGAGCGCCACTATTTCGATTTCATCGACGCGCTGCTGGCCCACAACCAAACCCAGGAAGCCAAAAAACACCTGCTGCTGATTTGCCATTCCTTCCAGCTGGTGAGCCGGCACCTGGGCCTGGGCACCGTGAGCCGGCGCAAGTCGACCTCGTTTGGCGTGCTGCCGGTGCACCTCACGCCCGCTGGCCTGGCCGAACCTGTGCTGCAGGGCTTGCCCGAGCCGTTTTACATCGTCGACTCGCGCGACTACCAGCTGACCAATCTCGACCTCGCCCGCCTCAATGCCTACGGCGCCCAAGTGCTGTGCCTGGAAAAAGAACGGCCCCACGTGCCCTTGGAGCGCGCCGTGATGGCCATTCGCTTCACGCCCGAGGTGGTGGGCACCCAGTTCCACCCCGAGGCCGACGGCGAAGGCATGCTCCGCTACATGCTCACCGACGAGCGCAAGCAGCAGGTCATCGAAACCTACGGCGAGGCCAAGTACCACGAGATGGTGCGCCTGCTGGCCGACCCCACCACCATTGAACATACCGAAGCAGTGGTGGTGCCCACCTTCCTGCGCCGCGCGCTGGCCGGGCTGGGCCAATTTGCCAACGCCTAACCCCATTCATTGTCGCTGCCTCCGCTCATGATTCCGGAACCCCGCCACGCCTACAATGCCGCCTTCAGCTCGGCCCGCTACCAGGAAATGCTCGCCGACATTGAGCGGCAACTGCCCGGCCAACTGGATTTCCGCGTGGCCGAAACGCCGGTTTTTGTGCCCGCTGGCTTGCGCGACAAGCTGATTGCGGCCGGCGAAAGCATCATCCAGGTCATTGAGCTGCCCGACTTTAAGGAGCTAACCGAGGCGGCCATCCCGCCGCACCAGCGCGTGCCCAATGAGGATGCGCGGCCCGAATTTCTGACATTTGACTTCGCGGTGTGCCGCGACGCCAACGGCGAGCTGGAGCCGCAGCTGATTGAGATGCAGGGCTTTCCGTCGCTGTATGCGTTTCAGTCGTGGCTGCCCGGCGTGTTTGCGCGCCACTTCCCCATTCCCGATTCGGTGACGCCGTTTTTGGGCGTGGCCGACTTTGCGGCGTACCAGCAGCGCATGCGGGACTTCATTCTGGCCGACCAGCCCGCCGAAAACGTGATTTTGCTGGAGCTGTTTCCCGAAAAGCAGAAAACCCGCGTCGACTTTGCGCTCACCCACCAGCTGTGGGGCATCGAGGCGGTGTGCCTCACCCGCCTACGCCGGCGCGGGCGGCAGCTGTTTTATGAGAAGGACGGGCGGGAAATTCGCATTACGCGCATTTATAACCGCATCATCTTCGATGAATTGGCGCGCTACCCGGAAGTAAACCCGGAGTTTCACCTCACCGAAGACGTGGACGTGGCCTGGGTGGGGCACCCCAACTGGTTTTTCCGCATCAGCAAGTTTACGCTGCCGCTGCTGCAGGGCCCCTTTGTGCCGCCAAGCTACTTCTTGCACGAGCTGCAGGAATACCCGGCCGACCTCGAAAATTATGTGCTGAAGCCCTTGTTTTCATTTGCCGGAGCCGGGGTGCGTCTGCATTTCACCGCGGCCGAGTTGGATGCGCTGCCCGACAAGCAGCACTATTTGCTGCAGCGCAAGGTGACGTACGAGCCCGTGGTGCAATCGCCCGACGGCCTGGTGAAGTGCGAAATCCGCCTGCTCTACATCTGGCCCGTGGGCGAACCCCGCCCCCAGCTGCTCACCGGCCTGAGCCGCCTGAGCCGGGGTGAGATGATTGGCGTCGATTTCAACAAAGACAAGGACTGGGTGGGCGGCACCACGCCGCTGTTTGCCCGCTAGCGCCCGCGGCCGGGCACGGAGTTTGACTACGGCCAAACAACGCCGGCTGAACCTTGCGCGTAAAGTCAGCCTCACCCCCACCACTTTACTCATGTCATCACTTTCCGAAAAAGGGCTGAAGCTTTCCAAAAACGTCATCTTCAACGTCTTCATTGCGCGGGCCACCAAGCTGCTGGGCCGTCCGTTCAAAGTTGTCACGGTGCTCAACGAAGCCGCCGACAAGCTGGCGGACCAAAAAAGCCACACCAACAAGTTTCGCCAGCTTTTCGACGTCGCCCTTACGCTGGTGCGCCTCGTGCGCAGCTACATCAGCGGCGAATACCGCGAGATTTCCACCAGCACCATCATTTCGGGCCTGGCCGTGCTGCTGTACGTGTTGTCGCCCATCGACTTGGTTCCCGACTTTATTCCTGTGGTCGGCTTCCTCGACGACCTGAGCCTCGTGAGCTGGTTCGTGGGCAAGTTCCAGGTCGAAATCACCAAGTACCGCGAGTGGGAAGCCACCGCCCGGGGCCAAGCCGAGGGCACCGAACCGACCCTGGCCCAGCCCGACGCCGCAGCCGAACCGGCCAAGGGCGATGCCGCGCTGCCCAGCGTAGCCGAGTTGGGTCATTCGTAGGGTCCGGCAGGCTTACCGAGCGCTCCCGGCTACCGGGCTACCATATTTTCCTGCGCGCGTAGCGTCTCTTAGCCGGATGCGCTACCTTTCCGGCCTTCCAGCTTCTTTTCTTTATGCCCACGTTTGTCGTTTCCCTTCGGTTGCCGGAAACTTTCGATGAGGAATTTATCTCACTCATTCCGAGCCACCGGGCCTTCATCAACCAGCTGCTGAGCGAGAAGATTGTGGAAGTATACGCCATCAGCAGCGACCGCAGCCGCGGCTGGGTAACCATGCACGGCGACGATGCCGCCGCAGTGCGCGCCGTGGTGGAACAATTTCCGCTGTTTCATTTTCTGGAAGGCGTCGAAATCGACGAGCTGTTTATTTTCGACAGCACGGCTTCGCGCTTCCCGCACATCAGCCTAAACTAAGCCATTGGCTTATCCTAGAACTGCATTTATCTGTTTTTATACCCTATGAGGCCCTTTTTGACCGGTTCGGTTTTTACTTTTCGCCTGGCCGGTGTGGCCGGAGCGCTGGCTGCCGTAACGGTGGCCGCCACCAGCCCGCCGCCCGCCATCACCACCGAGCAGCTGACCGCCCGCATGAGCGCGGCCATTGAAGGCCTGAAATACTTGCGGTGCACGGTGAAAGCCCAGGAGCGCATTGGGGGCAACATCAACCAGGCGCGCAGCATCATGAAGCTGACCTACAAGCCGCTGCGCATCTACATCAAAAACCAGAAAGGCGTGGAAGTGCTGTGGCTGCAGGGCCAGAACGACGGCGACGCCTGGGTGTACCCCGCCAGCTTTCCCTACGTGACCCTCAGCCTGGACCCCAACGGTAAGCTGATGCGCAGCAACCAGCACCACACGGCCCTGCAAGCCGGTTTCGGCACCATTTCGGACCTGCTGCGCAACACCGGGCTGCGGCAGGACAACTCCTATAGTCGTTCGTTCCGCTACGTGGGCGATACCACCCTGCAGGGCCGCACCGGCTACGTGCTGCGCTCCGACTATCCCCAATTTCGATACGTGAGCTACAAAGCCGGCAAGAACGAAACCATCGAGACGGTGGCCGAACGGTTTGGCTGCGGCGCCTACCGCGTGGTGGAGCGCAACAACCTGAGCATCGGCGAGAAAATACCCGAAGGCAAAGTGCTGCAGGTGCCCAATGCCTACGGCCGCCGCACGGTGCTCTGCGTCGACCCCAAGACCTACCTGCCCATGCTCGTGCAGGTCAACGACGACAAAGGCCTATTCGAACGGTTCGAGTTTCAGGACGTGGTGCCCAACCAGCCCATCCCGCTCGAAGAATTTTCGAAGGACTACAAAGGGTATAAATTCTGAACCACGGATTCGGACAATTTTTTTGGATTGCCCGTATTTTGTGCACGCTGATTATCTAGCGCTAATTAAAAAGGCTTGCCGTTTGGCAAGCCTTTTTGGTGATTATCCGTTAGTCGGGGTCGCCAAAATCCGGGCAATTCTTTCCAATTCCCGGTTTAGCGGCGCATGGTCTTTTCGATTTGGTCCCACATGGCGGGCGTCAGCATTTCCAGCTTATTGAATTCGCCGGCGCCGTTGAGCCACTCGCCGCCGTCGATGGTTACCACTTCCCCGTTCACGTAGGCCGAGAAATCCGACACCAGGTAGGCAGCCAGGTTGGCCAGCTCCTGGTACTGGCCCACGCGCTTGAGCGGCACGCTGGCCGCCGGGTCGAGCTTGCTGGCCAGGGGCTCGGGGAACAGGCGGCTCCAGGCGCCTTCCGTCGGGAACGGGCCGGGTGCAATGGCATTGGAGCGAATGCCGTACTTGGCCCACTCCACCGCCAGCGAGCGGGTGATGGCGAGCACGCCCGCCTTGGCCGCTGCCGAGGGCACCACAAAGGCCGAGCCCACCGAGGCATACGTCGTCACGATGTTGAGAATGGTACCGGGCTTCTGGTCGGCAATCCAGCGCTTGCCCACGGCCAGCGTGCAGTTGTAGGTGCCGCGCAGCACAATGTCCACAATTACGTCGAACGCCTTGTGCGACAGGCGCTCCGTGGGGCTGATGAAATTGCCGGCCGCATTGTTCAGCAACACGTCGACGCCGCCAAACTCCTGCACGGTGCGCTCCAGCATGGCTTCCACCTCGTCGTACTTGCGCACGTCGCAGGCCACAGCCAGCACCTTGCCGCCGGTTTGCTGGCGCAGCTCCTCGGCGGTTTTTTCCAGCACCTCAAGCTTGCGGCTGCTGATGGTGACGTTGGCCCCCAGCTGCAGGAAATAGGTGGTCATGGCCCGTCCCAGGCCAGTGCCGCCGCCGGTCACAATGATGGTTTTGCCGGCCAGCGCGTTGTCGCGCAGCATGGGTTGCGAGTAAGGAGTGTTCATGCAAATGAATAAAAATGGGTGGGAAGTGCGGGCGTGTCCGCCACCCGAAGGTACTAGGCCCCGACCATCTACCCGCAACCGGAAGACGGCGTCCCATTTCACCTGTTAAATATAGTATTACGTATTTTTTTCGCAACTTCGGGCCATCAGGCCAAGTTAATTGTTGAGGTTGCATGACAAGTTCCAATTCCGGGGGCTCCGCGAGCACGACATCTGGAGCGGAACACCCCACCGTATTAGTGCTGGGCTGCGGCTGGCTGGGCCTGGCCTTGGCCCGCGCCCTGGCCGCCGCCGGCCACGTGGTGCTAGGCACCACTACCACCCCCGAAAACCTGGCCGGCATGGAGGCCGCTGGCATTCAGTCGCATCTGCTTAGCCTGGGTGCTGATTTTAATGCCCCGGCTGAAGCCCTGCTCCTGCGCCTGCTGGGCGCGGCCGATGTGCTGGTGCTGAACGTGCCGCCCCGGGCCGCCCCCGCCGGCGCCTATCCCTCGCTGCTGCGGCCGGTGCACCGGGCCGTGGCCGCCGCCGGCACGCGCCACGTGCTGTTTGTGAGCTCCACCAGCGTGTATCCGAACGAGCCGCGCCTGATGCGCGAAGCCGACGCCCTCAGCACCCGCGACGCGGCTTCCGATGTGCTGCGCGCCGAGGGCCACTTCGTGCCCCGCTATGGGCAATGGAAAAGCACGGTGGTGCGCCTGGGCGGCCTCATGGGCCCCGACCGCGCCCCCGGCCGCTTTCTGGCGGGCCGCCGCGACCTCGAACAAGGCAACGCGCCCGTTAACCTGGTGCACCTTACCGACGTGGTGGGGGTGCTCTCGGCCATCATCCGGCACGGCGTGTGGGGTCACACCTTCAATGTGTGCGCCGAACAACACCCAACCCGTCGTGATTTTTACCCGGCCGCGGCGCGCTACCTCAAGCTGGAAGCCCCCACCTTCAAAGACGAAAAGGGCGTGAGCGGCAAAACCATCGACAGCAGCCTGGTGCGCTCGTTGGTGCCTTATACGTTTCAGCACGACGACGTGCTGGCCGCCTTGGAGCACTGCTAACCGGTGGCCCAAGCAGGCCCGCTGTACCTTTGCGCGGTGAAAACCGATGCTACCCCTCCCCTGATGGCCGTGCTGGGCGGCGGCGCGGCCGGCTTCTTTGGTGCCATTGCCTGTGCCGAAGCCAACCCGCACGTGCGGGTGCTGCTGCTGGAAAAAACCGGCAAGCTGCTGAGCAAAGTGCGCGTGTCGGGCGGCGGGCGCTGCAACGTCACGCACGCCTGCGAAACCGCAGCCCAACTCGTGGCGCACTATCCGCGCGGCAGCAAGCAGCTCAAAAGTGCTTTTCAGCGCTTTGGTGTGGCCGACACCATTGCCTGGTTTGCCCGGCGCGGGGTGGCGCTGAAGACCGAGGCCGACGGCCGCATATTCCCCACCACCGACTCGAGCGAAACCATTGCCCGCGCCCTGGAGGAGGCTGCCCGCCGGGCCGGCGTACAGGTACTGACCAACACCAGCGCCGACGACATTCAGCCCCTGCCCACGGGGGGCTTTCGCCTGCGGATGAGTGGCGCCGGCGCGGCCGCACTAGGCCCCACGCTGCACGCCCATCAGGTGCTCATTGCCACCGGCGGCAACCCCAAAAGCGCCAATTATGACTGGCTGCGCCAGCTGGGCCACCGCATTGCCGAACCGGTACCATCGCTCTTCACCTTCAACGTGCCGGAGTCGCCGCTGCAAGAACTCATGGGCGTGAGCGTGCCCCACGCCCGGGTGGTGTTGGCCGGCGAGAAACTGCAATACGAAGGTCCGCTGCTGGTGACGCATTGGGGCGTGAGCGGGCCGGCGGTACTCAAGCTTTCGGCCTGGGGCGCCCGCCGGCTCAGCGAGCTGGGCTACGTGGGCACGGCCCTGATTAACTGGATTCCCGCGCACACCGAAGAAACGCTACGGCCCTGGCTGCAGCAGTTCCGGCAGGAAAACGGGAAGAAAACCGTGGCGTCCAACCCCCAGTTTGGCTTGCCCCAGCGCCTCTGGCGCAACCTTACCGAGCAAGCCGGCATTGCGCCCGACACCCGGTGGAGCGACCTCCCAGCCAAAGCCCAAAACCGCCTGTTGGAGCTGCTGCTGCGTTCGCCCCTGGCCGTGCGGGGCAAAACCACTTATAAAGAAGAGTTTGTGACCTGTGGCGGCGTGGTGCTCGACGAAGTCGACCTGAAAACCATGGAAAGCCGCCGCGTGCCCGGCCTGTATTTCGCGGGCGAAGTGCTCGACATCGACGGCATCACGGGCGGCTTCAACTTTCAGGCGGCCTGGACAACCGGATTCCTGGCCGGCCAGGCCATGGCGGCGGCGCATGAGAAAGAGGACGCTATAAATTTCGATGCCAAGGTTCGGTAACCCGTTCCGCTCTTTCTTCATTGCGCGCAGCGTCTGTAACCTTCCCATGGGTGAGGCAGTAAACGGAGCATACTTTCCAACTTACTTTTCTCTTTCCCAATGGAAGCCAAAGCCACCACCGCCCTCCTCAACGAACTAGTTGAAACCCTCAAAGATGGCCAGAAAGGCTACGCCGACGCCATGACCGACGTGGAGGACAGCAGCCTGAAAGATACGTTCAAGAAATACGCCGCCCAGCGCGCCAGCTACATCACTGAAATCGAGGACCAGATGTTCAAGCTGGACCTCAAGCCCGACGAAAGCTCGTCGATAACCGGCACCGTGCACCGCGCCTGGATTGACCTGAAATCGGCCCTGACCAGCAAAGACAACAAAGCCGTTCTCAACGAGTGTGAGCGCGGCGAAGACTACGCCGTGAAAGCTTACCAAACCGCCCTCAAAGCCCAGGACCTGCCCAGCAACCTGAAATCGGTAATCGAAAAGCAATACCAAGGTGTGCAGGAGGCCCACAACACCATCAAGGCCCTGCGCGACTCGGCCAAATAAGTTCTTCTTTCTTGTTTGTTAAGGCAACAAAAAAGCCGCCCAATGGGCGGCTTTTTTGTCTTCTAACCTTCTTCTAATCTATTCACACATAATCGTCACCTAATCTGGTTAATCCAGGTAATCAGCCTATTAGTGGCTATTCGTCAAAGCTCTCGTTGCGGGGGGCGCGGGGCGTGCGCGGGGTTTCGTACTCGCGCGGGGCGCCGTAGCTGGGCTTGTTGCCGTAGCTGGGACGGTCACCGTAGCTCGGGCGGTTGCCGTAGCCCGACTTACCCGTGCCACCTTCGCGGCGGTCGCCGTAGCTGGGGCGGTTGCCGTAGCCGCTGCCACCGTCGCGGTTGCCTTTGTAGCCACCGCCGTAGCCGCCCTCGCGGCGCTCGCCGCCACCAAAGCTGCCACCGCCACGGTTGCCGCCTTTGTAGCCGCCGCCGTAGCCACCCTCGCGGCGCTCGCCGCCGTTGAAAGGACGACGCTCCCGGTCGCCACCGAAACCGCCAGGACCGCCGCGGCTGAAACCCTCTTCTTTGGCGGCGCCCTCCTGCACGGGAGTAGCAACGCTAAAGCTCACCGGCGAGCCCTGAATGCTGGTGCGGCCCAGCTTGCTCACAATCTCATCGGCAAACTCCGACGGCACCTCCACAAAGCTGAACTTGTCGTAGAGGGCAATGTCGCCCACTTTGGCACCGGTCAGGTTGGTCGATTCCGAAATCAAGTCCACGATGTCGCGGGGGTGAATCCGGTCTTTCTTGCCCATGGTCACGAACAGGCGGGTGTAGCCGGGGCGAGCCGAACCGGCGGCCTTGCTGGCGTCGAGGCTCTGCTGAGCGCTCTTGTCCTCCTTCATGGTCATCTTGAGCAGCGCCGCGGCAATGTCGAGCGAGGTGATTTCTTCGCCCTGGTCGAGCAGGCGCTGCACGCGGCCCACGTATTTGTCGAGGTTGCCCTTCTCGATGATTTCCTTGATTTGGTTCAGGAACAGCGTGGTTTTCACCTCCGACACGTCGGCAAACGACGGCACCTGCGCCAATTTGATGTCGGCCTTAGTGAAGCGCATGATGTCGCGCAGCTTATAAATGTCGCGGCCGCTCACAAACGTGAAGGCTTTGCCCGACTTGCCGGCGCGGCCCGTGCGGCCGATGCGGTGCACGTAGTATTCCTCGTCGGCAGGCAGGTCGTAGTTCACTACGGCTTCCACGTTGTCCACGTCGATGCCACGGGCGGCCACGTCGGTGGCCACCAGCACTTCCAGCGTCGATTTACGGAATTTATCGAGCGTGTTCTGGCGCTGCTGCTGGCCCATGTCGCCGTGCAGGCCTTCGGCGAAGTAGCCTTTAGCTTGCAGGTCGGCCACTATTTCGTCCACCATGCGCTTGGTGTTGGCGAAAACGATGGTCGACTTCAGGTTGTACATGTCGAGCAAACGAGTCAGCACGTCCTTTTTCTGGGGGCCGCGCACCTCGTAGTAGCTCTGCTCGATGTTGGTCACCGTCATCGTCTTGTGGTTCACCTTCACAATCTGCGGGTCGCGCTGATATTTCTTGGTGAGCTCCATGATGGGCTTGCTCATCGTGGCCGAGAAGAACACCGTCTGGCGGTCTTCGGGCATCTTGGTCAGGATGAACTCGATATCGTCGCGGAAGCCCATGTCGAGCATTTCGTCGGCTTCATCCAGAATAATCTTGGTGGTTTTGTCGAGGCGCAGGGTGCCGCGCTCGATGTGGTCCATCACCCGGCCGGGCGTGCCGATTACAATTTGCACGCCGCGCTCCAAGGCGCGGAGCTGACGGTCGTAGGGGCTGCCGCCGTAAATGGGCACCACCATCAGGCCGCGCTTGTATTTGCCCAGCTTCTGGATTTCGCCCGACACCTGCACCGCGAGTTCGCGGGTGGGGCAAAGCACCAACACCTGCACGTCTTTGCTCTCGGTATCGATGTTGTCGATGGCGGGAATGGAGAAGGCAGCGGTTTTGCCGGTACCCGTCTGGGCTTGGCCGATAACGTCTTTGCCGGCGAGCAGCACGGGAATGGCGGCGGCCTGAATGGCCGAAGCTTCCTCGTAGCCCATCTCGGTGATGGCGCGTTGTACTTCCTCGGATAGGTTTAGCTCGTCAAAGCGAACTACAATTTTTTCAGCTTCCATGAATGTGGAATTGGTAAGGGGGTAAGAGACTCGCTCCGAAAACAGCCGTACTCAGCGACGTTTCCCCTCCTTCTACCTTTTCACAATCAGGCGGGAAAAAACAACCAAAAAACTACGCGACCAATGCGTTAGCGCCACTCTCGGGCTTGCGCGGACTTAGGCCGTCCTCAAATGCGGGTGCAAAGGTACGGGTTTTATTTTGGAAAAGCTAGGATGGGGCAAAAAGAATGTCATGCTGAGCGCAGCCGAAGCATCTTGAGCGCAGCACTAACTCAATGGTAAAGTGGTAAAGTGGTAAAGTAAATGAACTACTTGTGCGGTAGAGATGCTTCGGCTGCGCTCAGCATGACGTTCTAGTTCGTTCGGGCACCTCTGTGCCGGGCACAAAAAAAAGCCCACCAAAGGCGGGCTTTCTTAGATTGCAAAGCTTGAGCTGAATTAAACCAGCGATACTTTTACTGCGTTCGGGCCTTTTTTGCCTTGAGCTACTTCGTATTGAACTTTGTCGTTTTCGCGAATCGAGCTAACCTGGAGGTCGCTGATGTGAACGAAGATGTCTTCGCCAGTTTCGTCGTTTTTGATGAAACCAAAACCTTTGGTGTCATTAAAGAATTTTACCGTTCCGGTGGGCATGGTGGTTGGTTGTGGAGTTTCCCTAAGCGTTTGGGCCACCGTGGCTTGGTTTCTTAGGTTGCGTCAAAGATAAGCAGAATTTCCAATTGACCAAGTCCATAGATATTTTTTTCAATGGCTTGGAACGCTAGCGGAGAAGGTCTTGCTCTATGATGCTGGGGGCGCCATGGGGCACAGCCCCGTGGTTCGGCTGCATGGAATTGAAAGTAAAGGCGTCACTCGCGCATTGCCTCGCTGCGCCCGGTATGACGTTCTTTTGTGTCTTGCGCACTGCTTTATTTCCGCCTTGTCCCTTTTCTTACCCATGCCCGACGCGCCCTCCCACGCCTTCTCGCACGAATTTCAGGTACCGGCCAGCGCCATTGATGCGCTGGGCCATGCCAATAATGTGGAGTACGTCCGCTGGGTGCAGGACGTGGCCGGCGCACATTGGCTAAGCATCTGCCCGCCTGAGTTGCGCGACCAAATTATTTGGGTGGTGCGCGAGCACCGCGTCCGCTACCTGCAATCGGCTTTCGCGGGCGAGACGCTGCGGGCCAGCACCTGGGTGGGCGAAACCAGCGGGGCCACGTCGCTGCGCTTCACCCGCCTCAGCCGCGTGAGCGACGGCGTGCTGCTGTGCGAGGCGGAAACGACCTGGGTGCTGCTCGACCCCAAAAGCGGCCGGCCGGTGCGGGTGACAGCGGAGATGGTGAGCTGGCTGAAGCCAGCTGCTGGCTAGTCTATTAGCAAATATGGTTCTATACTCTTAATTTATCCCATGAGGTACGCTCCCTTTTTCATCCTTGGCATCTTTCTAGTTGCAGCGGGTAGCGCTATTGGAAAATGTGATAAATCATTATTTAGCATTGTTCTTCTTGGCGGCTTCTCTAATGATAGAGTTGAGATAATAGTTGACAATAAAAAAGTATTTGACAGAATCGTTACAAGTGATGGTTCTACTGAACTCGCTGGTTCATGTTCTTTTAAAAAATCATTATGTAGACAAAAGGTCATAGCACTTGTTAATGGACACCAAATGCGCATTATATATCTGGACCACACAAAAATTAGTAATCAATTACTGGGACTATGGAAACATGAAAAGTCCATTTCTACTAGCTTTTATAAGATACCCTTGGTGCTTGAGTAATCTCAAACACTTCCAAGTGTTCATTCATACTACCCCTTAATAATGCCTCCCTCCTTCCGCATTTACTCTTCGTCGGCCGGCTCGGGGAAGACGTACCAATTAACGAAAGAATACCTGCTGCTGGCGCTGGGCGCCGATGACCCGGCGTACTTCAAGCGCGTGCTGGCCATTACGTTTACCAACGACGCGGCGGGGGAAATGAAGGAGCGCATTGTGGGGGCGCTGCGGCGGTTTGCGTACCCGGAAGGCGGGAAGGCCGACGGGCTGCTGGCCGAAATAGCGGCCGAGCTGAAGCTGCCGGAAACGGAGGTGCGGCAGCGGGCGGCCGAGACATTCCGGCTGGTGCTGTACCACTACGCCGATTTTGGGGTGAGCACGATTGACTCGTTTGTGCAGCGGATTGTGACGGCGTTTACCCGGGAGCTGGGCTTGCCGGCCACGTTTGAGGTGGAGCTGGACACGGACGCGGTGCTGCAAAGCGCCGTGGCCGCGCTGCTCGATAAGGTGAACCGCGACCCCAACAGCCGGCTGCTCTCCCAAACGCTGGCCGAATACGCGCTGGGGCAGGCCGACGAGGGCAAAAGCTGGAGCCGGCTGCCCGAGGAGCTGGCGGGCTTCGGGCGGGCGCTGTTCAACGAGACGGTGCAGGAGGCGGTGACGCAGCTGGGCCGGCTGACGCTGGCCGATTTCCGGCGGCTGGACAAGCAGATTCGGGCGAAGCGGGCGGAGATTGAGGCGGCCTTTGCCCAGACGCGGGAGGCGGCACTGGCGGTGCTGGAGCAGGCGGACGTGGCGGAGGGCGACTTTTTCCAGGGCAAGCGCGGCATCTTTGGCTACGTGCAGAAGGGCGTGGACTTGCTGGCCCCCGAGGCCGGGCCGAACAGCTACGTGACGGCCACGCTCAGCGACGACAAGTGGTACAGCGGCAAAATCAAGACCGAGGCCGACCGCGCCCGCGTGGATGCGGTGAAGGAGCCGCTGCGGGCGGTGGTGGCGGCCGTGGAACAGCTGCGCGAGGCGTATTTGTCGAGCTACGTGCTGCTGGCGGCCATGCAGCCGTACTTGTTTCACGCCTCGCTGCTGAGCGAATTGAACAAGGTGGTGGAGCAAATCAGCCGGGAGCGCAACGTGGTGCTGATTTCGGAGTTTAACCGGCGCATTGCCAGCATTGTGCTCACCGAGCCGGTGCCGTTTTTGTACGAGCGGCTGGGCGAGCGGTACGAGCACATTCTGATTGACGAGTTTCAGGACACCTCGGTGCTGCAATGGAACAACCTGCTGCCACTGGTGGAAAATACGCTGGCCAACGGCCACAGCAGCCTAGCGGTGGGCGACGCCAAACAGGCCATCTACCGCTGGCGCGGGGGCGAGATGGAGCAGATTCTGCGCCTGCACCAGAATAACACCGCCGCCCTGGTGGCGCGGGCCCGCGAGCCCGAGATGCGCGAGTTGCTGCGGCTGCGCTACGAAACTCTCGACCCCGTGCTCGAACCCAAAGCCCTGCAGGTGAACTACCGCTCGGCCCGCGAAATCGTGGACTTTAACAACGCGTTTTTCAAGGCGGTGAGCGACCGGCACGCCACGCTGGGGCTGGTGGCGGGCATTTTTGATGAGCATTTTGGGCAGCAGGTGCCCGAGTCGCAGAGCACCGCCCAGCAGGGCCACGTCGAGTTGCTGTTCACCCAAAAAGACGCGCCCGCCCTGCGCTACGACGCGGCTACCGGCGCCTACACCCCCGAGGCCCTCCCTGGCCACCTGCCCGAGGCCGTGCTGGGCTACGACGAAAGCACCTGCTACCTCACCCTGCAGCTGGTGGAGCAGGCCTTGGCCGAGGGCTACGCGTTGGAAGACATTGCGGTGCTGTGCCGGACCCGCTACGCCAGTAAAATCATTGCCAAGTTCCTGAAAGAGCGGGGCTACCCCATCATTTCGGCCGACTCGCTGGCGCTGGAATTTGCGGAGGTGGTGAACCTGCTGGTGAGCATCCTCAGGGTGCTGCACCAGCCGGCCGATACCCTGGCGCGGGCCGAAGCCCTGCTGCTCGTGGACAAGGTGGTGCGCGGGCTGGCCCCCACGCCGGCCCGCGCCCGGCACATTGCTGAGGTGGCCAATGCGGCCGGCGGCCACTCGTTTTTCGACGAGCTGCGGGCCCTGGGCTACGACGTGCGCGAGCAGGAAACCGGCAATCTGGGCCTTTACGAGCTGGCCGAGCGGCTGCTGAACCTCTTCGGCTTGCTGGGGCGCAACGGGGAGAGCGACTACCTGTTCCGCTTCCTCGATTTGACGCTGGAATACAGCCTGCGCTTCGGCAACAACCTGGGCAACTTCCTCACGCACTGGGAGGAGCGCAAGGGGCGCATCAGCATCAACGCGCCGGGGGGGCGGGCGGCCATCACCATCACCACGGTGCACAAGGCCAAGGGCCTGGCCTACGGCGTGGTCATCGTGCCGTTTGCCGACTGGAGCCTGGAGCCGCACCGGGGTACCCTGCTCTGGGGCCACCTGGAAGCCGGCGAAAAGCCCTTGGAGAACATGCCCGAAGTGGCCGTGGTGAGCCTGCAAAAAGGCATTCAGCAAACTGCCCTGGCGGCCCAATACGACGAGGAGCGCGAGAAAACCTTCCTCGAAGGGCTGAACACGCTGTACGTGGCCTTCACCCGGCCGCGCCACCGCCTCTACGTCATCAGCAAAAAGCCCGCTTTAGTTGCTAGTTCTTCGTTGTCAGTTGTTAGTTCGGGTAAGAGCCTGACAACTGACAACGAGCAACCGACAACTAACACTGCCGCCCGCTCCGTAGCTGATTTGCTGCATGGCTACCTTGCGAGCCAAGGTGAGTGGCAAGATGAACAAGTGTCCTTCATCCTCTCCCAAGGCTCCCCAGCTAAGAAAAAACCTGACAACGGACAACTAACAACTAACAACTACGAGCTAACCAACCTGGCCGCCGCGCCCTGGGAAGACCGCCTCAAGCTGCGCCGCCACGCCACCACCCTCTTCGATTTTGACGAGCAAAAAGAGCAGGGCGAGTGGAACCGCAAGCTGCACTTTGCCCTGCGCCGCCTGCTCACGGCCGCCGATGTGAGCCGGGTGGCCAGCCAGCTCGTGGCCGAGGGCATCTTGAGCGCCCGCGAGCGGCCCCAGCTGGTGGCCAGCCTCGAACGGCTGGTGAGCGACCCGCGCCTGGCCCCCTACTTCGCCCCGCACCTGAGCGTGGAAACGGAGCGCGAAATCCTGGTGGGCGGCGTGAAGCTGCGCGACTACAAGCCCGACCGCATCGTACTCGAACCCTCCCTGGAAGAACACCACCGCCTCGGCGGCCGGGTCACGCTGCTCGATTTCCGCCTGCCCCCGCCGCAGGAGAAACACCGGCGCCTGCTGCGGAATTACGCCACGCTCTTTGAGCAATTAGGCTACGCGGAGGTGAAAGGCCTTATTTATTATTTCGGCACGGGGGAAGTGGTAGAGGTATAGATAAGCTTTCTATTAAAAATAGCCGAGTTGTAAACGCGCAAACGACAATGTAAGCGCATAAATCACAGTCATTCCCATCAAAACGCTTACAACCAATAGTGCGCGTTTAGCAAGTCCCAAAGCAATGCGCTTTTTATTCATATTGGCTATTAACAACCAGATGATGGTTATGTAAGACAATAGAATTACATACCCTCCCAAGTAATGTAAAACCGGCCCAGTGGCATAAGCCATTAATAAGAACACCCCACCAAGAAAGCTATAACCCAACGCCGTTCGGAGAATGCGGTAATCTAGAGTGACCATGATGGGGATTTTGTTAGCAGAGAACTGTGTACTAAGGTAGATGACATCCGGCAGTCAGCAACTTTTCGCCGCCTCTGCGTGTAGATTTGTCATACCCGGAAAAATAAGGCCCCGGGCACTCGGCCCAACTCCTTACCAAAGCTACCGGAGTAATTGCGAGATGAGCAGCAGGCCCAAGCCTTTTGCCACACCTTTTAAGAAATCCAGCAAGAGCGGCGAACCGAACTTGCGAAGTAGCTTTTTCGCGCTGTCCTCGGCAGCTTGATTCGCTGCTTCATTTGAGTTGAAGGAAGGGTTGTCCTAGAACCCCGTTTCAAAACCCTCGGTGTTTCCTACACGCCGGGGGTTCGCCTTTTTAGGGGCAACCGCTGGCCGGGGACTACCTACGCGTGCGGCGAAGATAAGCGGGGCGCCACCCGGCCTGGGAAACTTCTCGACGGCCCTTGTCGCCTTGAGTTGGGAGCCGTCGAGACACTCGGGAGCACCCGGCACGGGGTGACAAGGGCCGTTGAGCGCCGCGACGGGCCATGGCGGCCCCCGCCGGAGGCCCCCGAGGGCCGCGACGGCCGGTGGCCCCGCCCGCCGAAGCCCGTTGAGCGACGGGGCGGCTGGCTGCGCGCCGAATCCGGCGCGGTGGCGGGAAATTTTGTCTCCTGAGAATTTCTGCTCACCTTAGCCCGGCCACAGTCTTACGGTGTCTTTCATCCCTCATTTTTACCCTCTTACCTCATGGCAGACCACTCTACCACGCCCGCTTCGGCCGGGGCTTCCACCCCCGTGCCTGCCGCCGACGCGGCGGTGAACCCCAAACTCCTCATCCCCAAAAAAGACGGCCCGCTGGCCGAAGTAGCGCGGCTCGTGGCCGAGGCCTGGGGCAAGGAAACCTGGTTTGTGCTGCGCTGGAAAACGCAGGCCGACTTCGCCCAGCTGGCCACCGATTTCGGCGCCGCCATCGCCGAGAAGCGCGGGGCCGCCGCGGCCCGCACCCCGCAAAGCCAGCGCCTGCAGGAGCTCGACGACCAGTTCGATGAGGGCCTGCGCATTCTGAAAAAATACATCAACGAAGACAGCGGCTACGACAAAGCCCGCACCGATGCCCGCCTGCCCGGCTTCGGGCTGATAACGCGCAAAAGCGGCGGCTTCGCCCTGAGCGCAGACCGCAACGAGCGCCTCAAGGCCCTGCGCGAGCTGCTGTTCCCCGCCGTGGCCGCGGCTCCCTTCGCCAAGCGCGACTTCGGCACGTCCTTCTGGCAAACCCGCTTCGTTGAATACCAGGACCTGCTGAGCAAAACCGATGGCCTGGCCAGCAAAGTGAGCAAGTCCGTGAGCCAGAAAGACACCGCCAAGCTGGAGCTGCGCAAGGTGCTGCAAGCCGTGGTGTACGCGCTGAAGGCCAACTACCCGGACACGTTCGAGGCCGAGCTGCGCGCCTGGGGTTTCCGCAAGGAGAGTTATTAGGGTACTGTAGCGCGGACATTTAGTCCGCGAGTGAATCGGGCCGCGAAGACTGCTACCCCCTCGCGGACTAAAAGTCCGCGCTACGCCGACCTTTGCCCCCATGCATACCCTCGAACAGCTGCGCGCCGGGCAGCTCCACGGCCACAAGCGGCTTGATTTGGCCGCCGGCCTCACCGAATTTCCCCGCGAGATATTTGACCTCGCTGATACCCTCGAAGTTCTCAACCTGACCGGCAACGCGCTGTCCTCGCTTCCCAACGACCTGGGCCGCCTGCGCCACCTGCAGGTATTATTCTGCTCCGACAACCGCTTCACCGAAGTACCCGCCGTGCTGGGCCAGTGCGCCGAACTGCACATGGTGGGCTTTAAAGCCAACCAGATACGCACGCTGCCCGGTGCCGCGCTGCCGCCCAAGCTGCGCTGGCTCATCCTCACCGACAACCAGCTGGAAGCCTTGCCCGAGGAAATTGGCAACTGCGCGCAGCTGCAGAAGCTGATGCTGGCCGGCAACCGCCTCTCCCAGCTGCCCGAAACGCTGGCCCGGTGCACCAAGCTGGAGCTGCTGCGCCTGGCCGCCAACCACCTAACCGCATTGCCGCCGTGGCTGCTGGCCCTGCCCCGCCTCGCCTGGCTGGCCTACGCGGGGAACCCGCTGTCGGCCACTGCCGAAAAGCAAGCCGACGCGCAGCAAACCGTCGGCCCGATTGACTGGCAGCAACTGACCGTGGAACAGCAGTTGGGCGAAGGCGCTTCGGGCGTCATCTATCGGGCGCTGTGGCGGCGGGCGAATTCCGACGATGCGGAAGTGGCCGTAAAGCTCTTTAAAGGAGCCGTGACCAGCGACGGGCTGCCCCATTGCGAGATGCTGGCCTGCCTACAGGCTGGCGCCCACCCCAACCTGATTGCCGTGGAAGGCAAAGTGAACGGGCATCCGTCGGGCGCCGAGGGCTTGGTTCTGGAACTCATCGACGAGTCGTTCGGCAACCTGGCCGGGCCGCCCAGCCTGCGCACCTGCACCCGCGACGTGTACGCCCCCGGCACCCATTTCACCCTAAAAACGGCCCTTTGCATTGCGCAGGGTATTGCCGCTGCGGCCGGTCATTTGCACGCGCAGGGCATTCTGCACGGCGATTTGTACGCCCACAACGTGCTGACGACCGCCGACGGCAATGCGCTGCTGGGCGACTTTGGCGCGGCCAGCTTCTTCGCACCTGAGGGCGAGGCCACCCCTGCCCTGCAACGGCTGGAAGTACGAGCCTTTGGCTGCCTGCTGCAGGAATTGCTGGCGCATTGCCCCGAAGCGGAGGGCTCCCCGCAGGCATCAAGTCTCCAGCGGCTCGAGCAGCAATGCCAGCAGCCTCACGTGGCCGCCCGGCCCTCCTTCGGCGAGATTCAGCAGGTGCTGGCTGGTTTGTAGCAACGCCTCCTACTTATTCAGCCAGCCGTTGGCGTCCATCCAGTTGCGCAGGCGGTCGGTCCAGAGGTCTTTGGTGGTTTTGTTGTTGAGGCCGAAGCCGTGGCCGCCTTTGGGGTAGAGGTGCAGCTCGGCGGGCACGCCGTGGCGCAGGCAAGCCTGGTAGAACACGATGCTGTTGTTGACGGGCACGGTTTTGTCGTCCTGGGCGTGCACCAGGAAGGTGGGCGGCGTTTGGGCCGATACCTGCAACTCGTTGGAATACCGGCGAATTTGTTCCGGCGTGGGCGTTTTGCCCAGCAGGTTATCCCGTGAGCCGCCGTGTTTGAGCGTGTCGCTGAAGCTGATGACGGGGTACATCAGCACCAGAAACGCCGGCCGCACCGACTCGGGACTGGGCTTGTCGCCCACCGGTTTTGCAAACTGCGTGCCCGCCCACGCCGCCAAGTGTCCCCCGGCCGAAAAGCCCATCAGGCCGATGCGCTCGGGGTTGAGGCTGTATTTGGCCGCCTGCTGGCGCACCAGGCGCAGGGCCTGTTGGGCATCGAGCAAGGGCGCGATGGATTTGTCGGGCTGGCTTTGGTCGTTCGGCAGGCGGTACTTGAGCACGAAGGCCGTGACGCCCATTTCGTTGAGGCGCTTGGCCACGTCGTAGCCTTCGCTGTCGATGGACAGGCGGGCGTAGCCGCCGCCGGGGCAAATGACCACGGCCGTGCCATTGGCCGTGCCCGCCGGCGGCACAAAAACCGTGAGGTTGGGCTGCACCACGTTGGAAATGCGCACCCCGCCGTTGGCCAGCGTGAGGCTGGTTTCCTGCACCGCGCTGGGCTTGGAATCGGGAATGGTGCCAGTGTATAGCGGGAGAGTTTGCTGGGCGTGTACGTGTACCGGAACAGCAGCAGCAAGGGCCAGTAAGCCGAGGACAAAGGACTTTTTCATAAGCAGCGCAATTGTACGCAGAAAATAATTTTATGGCCAATGAGTGGCACAATATGAAATCTAAGTAGAACTTTTCAAATAAATTTCCAGAAAACGCAACCCTGAATGAACCATGCCGTAGCGGGGCGGGTCTGGAGAACATGCGAAAGACCACTCTGCTGGCCGCCGCCGCCCTGCTGGGCAGCCCCGGCCTCACCCTGGCCCAAAACACCGCCGAGGAAAACAACCCCAATGTGGATGCCCCCTTTGTGCGGAACATTCGCGCCGACCGTCCCGGCCAAACCATCACGGCCCAGGTACTGCAGCCCGGCCGCTTTCAGCTCGAAACGGGCTTCCAGCGGCAGTTTGGCGGCAGCAGCCTGGCCCAGAGCTTGAGCGCGGCCACGCTGCGCATCGGTTTTTTCAATAGCATGGAGCTGCGCGTGACGCAGGGCTACCGCCATAATGGCCCCACCATGACCACCGAGGCCGGCTTGGTGGAGGCCCGGGGCTACGCGCCCACGGTCATCGGCACCAAGCTCATGATTTCGCCTAACTACGACACTCGCACCCAGGTCGCCATCATGGTAGAATCGGCCGTGCCGGGCACGGGCAGCGCGGCCCTCAAGGCCACCACCTGGGCCCCCACCGGCCGCCTGCTGGTGAGCGAGCAACTCGGCGAGCGGTTTGGCCTGGAAGGCAACTTTGGCTTCAGCCAGCCCGGCATCACGACAGCCGATATCAGCAAAGGCCAGTTCCTCGGCTCGCTGGCTCTCAACGGGCCGCTGAGCCAGAAAGCCGGCTTTTTTGTGGAAGCATTCGGCTACGGCCGTAGCGGGCTCAACATGGGCACCACGGCGGGCCTGTACATTCGCCCCGTGCCCGCCATGCGCCTCGACGTAACGGCCGGGCAGGTGCTGGGCGGCACGGCGGCCGGCACCACCACGGTAGGCGCCGGCCTCACGTTCAAAGTGGGCAACTAACGCAAGCTCATCCTTAGCGGCGCCAACATTCAGCAAAAGCCTGCGTAATCACGCAGGCTTTTCGCGTTTGGAAAGGCCTTCCTTTAGTTGCGTTCTGCTATGCGTTCTTCCGTTCTGATTCTGGCCCTGCTGGCCACTGGCTGCAATACCCGCCCTGCCCAGGAAACTGCGGCAACTGCCCCAGCTGCCCCCACTACTCCCAACGCCCCGCTCCGCGAAACCCACTGGGTGCTGCGGCAAGTGGCCGGCAAGCCCATTTCGGTGCCCGCCAACACCCGCGAGCCTTACCTCACGCTCCGCGCCGACGGTACGGCCGAAGGCAACGGCAGCTGCAACCGCTTCCGGGGCAGCTTCTTCAGCGAAAACGAGAGTGAGCTGAAGTTCAGCCCGCTGATGAGCACGCGCATGAGCTGCCCGGCCATCGATACCGAAAACGCCTTCACCGGGGCCCTGGCCAAGGCCAACAGCTACGAAATCAGCGGCGACACCCTGCGGGTGCTGGATGCCAGCGGTGCAGCTGTGGCCCGGCTGGAAGCCGTATATCTGAAATAGGCGAATGGGCGAATGGCTAAATTGATGTCGAACTAACTCATTCACCAGTCGCCCATTGCCTAGTTCCGGTCGTCCGTCAGCGGGGGAATGCGGCTGGGCGTTTGCTTGCCGGCCACGATGCCGCTGGCGCTCTGGGCAATGGCCTGAATGACGGCCGTCATGTTGGTGAGGTCGAGGGTTTCCACTTCATCGTCGACGGAGTGATAAAGGCCGTCGGTCGGAATCTGGTCGGTGCTGATGGTGTGGGCCGGCACGCCTAGGCGGGCCAGGGTGGCATTATCGGACCGATAAAACAGGTTTTGCTCGGGGTACGGGTCGGGCTCGAAGCGGAACTTGCTGCCCGTCAGGTTGGCTTGCAGCAGCTTGCCGAAATCAGACCTCTCGTAGCCCGTGATGAAGGCCGTATTGGGGCCGAATTTGGCTTCCTTGCCAATCATCTCGATGTTGAACATGGCCGTTACCTGCGCGGGGTCGAGCTGACGGGAGAAGAACTGCGAGCCAAAACCGCCCACTTCCTCGGCGGCGAAGGCCACGAAGATGAGCGGGCGGGCATTGTCGTTGCGCTTCTTAAAGTATTCGGCCAGGGCCACCACGGCCGTCGTACCGCTGGCGTCGTCGTCGGCGCCGTTGGCAATGGAGTCGCCGGCAGCCGTGGGCTTGAGAATGCCCAGGTGGTCGTAGTGGCCCGAAAACACCACGTTTTCCTTGGCGCGCTTGGGGTCGCGGCCGGGCAGCTGGCCCACAATGTTGCGCAGCTCCACGGGCACCACCACGGCGTTGGCACTGATGCGGTAGGTGAGCGTGGCCGGGCGGGCGCCCAGCACAAATACCGTGGCGAAGGGCTTGGGCGGCTCGGCGCTAGTGGTGCCCCGGCCCAGGTAGCCCTGCAGCTGGCGGAAGGCCTTGGTCTGGGCCGTATCGACAAACACCAGCGTGTTGGCCGTGGGGTTGAGGTAGCCAAACAGCTTGCGGCGCTCCACGGGCTCGGCGCCAATGACGGCCACTGTGGGCGGCTGCGCATCTTCGCTCGACCAGTTGATGGCGGGCTGGCCAGAAACGGCCACCACCTGCGCGGGCGCCAGGGCTTGCCCGTTGATGAAGGCCCCTACCGGGCCGGTCTGGCTCTGGTACACGGTGAGCTTCTGCTCAAAGCCCGCCTGGCCCGCCAACGGCTTCAGGCCGATGCGCTTAAACTCTCCGGCCAGAAAATCGGCGGCGCGCTGGCCCCCGGGCTGGCCCGTGCCGCGGCCCTGCATGTCGTCGGCGGCCAGGGTTTGTACCACACGCGTCACGGTGGCGCCGGAAACGGCAACGGCTTTGGCAACCGGTTTGGCGGCGGGTTTGGCGGCTTTTTTCTGCGCGGCGGCGGGCAAGGCAGCCAGCATGCAGCCCAGCAAAAGAATTTTGTTCATCGGGTTAGTTAAGGGTCAGCACCAAGTCGTCGGCAGCCACGCGGGTGCCTTCGTGCAAAACTATGTCGGCCACGGTCAGGTCCTGCGGGGCGGTGATGGTGGTTTCCATCTTCATGGCCTCGATGACGAAGAGCGGCGTGTTTTTGGTGGCCGTCTGGCCGGGCTTCACCAGCACTTTGCTCAGCATGCCTTGGAGCGGGGCGCCCAGCTGGCGCGGGTTGGCCTTGTCGGCCTTGGCGTTGCTGATTTTGGTAACGGCCACCGACTGGTCGCGCACCTGCAGGTTGCGGGTCTGGCCGTTGAGGGTGAAGAAGATGGTGCGGCAGCCTTCCTCGTTCAGCGTGCCCACCGACTCCAGGCGCACGATGACAGACTTGCCCCGGGCGATTTCGATGATGGTTTCCTCGCCCGGCTTCAGGCCGTAGAAGAACACCGACGTGGGCACCTTGCTCACGTTGCCGAACTTCTGGCGGTGCGCCCAGTATTCCTCAAACACCCTGGGATAGAGCAGCGACGACAGCAAATCGGTGAACTTGGCGCCGGGGAATTTCTCCTGAAAAGCTGTCCACTCTTGGTCGAAGTCGATGGGCGCGAGGTGCTCGTTGGGCCGGTCGGTGAAGGGCGTTTCGTTCTTCAGAATGAGCTTCTGCAGCTCCTGGGGCCAGCCGCCTTCGGGCTGGCCGATGTCGCCGCGAAACAGCTCGCGCACCGACTCGGGGAAGTTCAGCCCCTCCCCGCGTTCCATCACGTCCTGGGGCGTGAGGTTGTTCGACACCATGAACAGGGCCATGTCGCCGACCACCTTGCTGCTCGGCGTCACCTTCACGATGTCGCCGAACATCTGGTTCACGTCGGCAAAGCGCTGCTTCACTTCCTCAAACTTATCAATAAGGCCCAGCGAGGCCGCCTGCGGGCGCAGGTTGGAGTATTGCCCGCCCGGAATCTCGTGCTGAAATACCTCCGACGTACCCGCTTTCAGGCCCGATTCAAAGGGGTAATACATCTCGCGCACGGCCTCCCAGTAGTTGCTGAACTCGTTGAGCGAGGGCTGGTCGAACTCGCGGTGGCGCGGCGTGCCCCGAAACATTTCCACCACCGAGTTGAAGTTGGGCTGCGAGGTGAGCCCCGACAGCGAGCCAATGGCCACGTCGATGACGTTGACGCCAGCCTCCACGGCCTTGGCGTAGGTGGCGGGCTGCAGCGACGACGTATCGTGCGTGTGCAGGTGGATGGGCAGCTTCACCGTATCGCGCAGGCCCTGAATGAGCTCGGTGGCGGCGTAGGGCTTCAGCAGGCCCGCCATGTCCTTGATGCAGAGAATGTGGGCGCCGGCGTCTTCGAGCTGCTTGGCCAGCCGGAGGTAGTAGTCGAGGGTGTATTTGGTGCGCTTGGGGTCCAGAATGTCGCCGGTGTAGCAGATGCTGGCTTCGGCCAGCCGGTCGGTTTTGTTGCGCACAAAGCCAATGCAGGCTTCCATGCCCTTCATCCAGTTCAGCGAGTCGAAAATGCGGAAGATGTCGACGCCGGTTTCGGCCGCCTGCTGCACAAACCGCTCGGTCAGATTGTCCGGGTAAGCCTTGTAGCCCACGCCATTGGCCCCGCGAATGAGCATTTGGAGCAGAATGTTCGGAATGGCTTCGCGGAGCCTGGCCAGGCGCTCCCAGGGGTCTTCGTGCAGGAAGCGCAGGGCCACGTCGAAGGTGGCACCGCCCCACACCTCGAGGCTGAAGGTCTGGGGGTGCATTTTGGCGTAGGCGCCGGCCACTTTCAGCATGTCCCAGGTGCGCATGCGGGTGGCCAGCAGGCTCTGGTGGGCGTCGCGCAGGGTGGTGTCGGTGTAGTGCACCAGCGGCTCGTCGCGCAGCCATTGGGCAAAGCCTTCGGGGCCCAACTCGTGCAGCTTCTGCTTGGTGCCGGGCGCGGGCGCCTCGTGGCCCGAGTGCGGGATGTGCGGCCGGCGCGGGTTGGCGCGCGGGTCGAGCAGGTTTTTCACGTCGGGGTTGCCGTTCACCACCGTCTCGCCGATGAAGCCCAGCAGGCGGGTGGCGCGGTCGCGCCGGGTTTCGAACTTGAACAGCTCGGGGTGGTCTTTGATGAAGTCGACGGTGGCGTGACCGGTCTGAAACTCCTCGTTGCCGACGATATTCTTGAGGAATTGAATGTTGGTTTGCACGCCGCGCACGCGGAATTCGTCGAGTGCGCGCAGCATTTTCTGGGCCGCGGCGTGCAGCGTTGAGGCGTGGGCCGACACCTTCACGAGCATTGAGTCGAAAAACGGCGACACCACCACGCCCTGATACACCGAGCCCTCGTCGAGGCGAATGCCGAAGCCGCCCGCCTGCCGGTAGGCCACAATGGTGCCGTAGTCGGGCTTGAAGTCGTTTTCGGGGTTTTCGGTGGTCACGCGGCATTGCATGGCAAAACCGGCGCGCAAGGGCTTCACGTCGGGCCCGAGGCCAATTTCGGGGTCGCTGAGCTTGTAATCGGCCGCGATGAAAATCTGGGTTTTGATAAGGTCGATGCCCGTAATCATCTCGGTCACGGTGTGCTCTACCTGGATGCGCGGGTTCACCTCAATGAAGTAGATGCGGTCGTGCTCGGGGTTCACCAGGAATTCCACGGTGCCCACGTTGTCGTAGCCCACGGCCCGCCCGATGCGCAGGGCGTACTCGTACAAGAGGTGGCGCTGGTGGTCGGGCAGGTTCATGGCCGGGGCCACTTCCACCACTTTCTGAAAGCGGCGCTGCACCGAGCAGTCGCGCTCGTAGAGGTGCACCAGGTTGCCGTGGTGGTCGCCCACCAGCTGCACTTCGATGTGCTTGGGCTTCTCCACGAACTTCTCCAGAAACACGGTGTCGTCGCCGAAGGCGTTCAGGGCCTCGTTGCGGGCTTCAAAAAAGCCCTTCTCCAGCTGCTCGTCGTCGCGGATGACGCGCATGCCGCGCCCGCCGCCGCCGGCCGCCGCCTTCAGCATCACGGGGTAGCCGATGCGGTTGGCCTCGGTTTTGGCGGTGGCGAAGTCGACCAGCTCGGCCTCGCTGCTCTCGATTTGGGGCACCTGGCACTGCTGGGCCACTTCCTTGGCGCGCACCTTGTCGCCGAGGGCTTCCATCACCTCGGGGCGCGGGCCCACGAAAATGATGCCTTCCTCGGCGCAGCGGCGCGAGAGCGTGGCGTTTTCGGACAGGAAGCCGTAGCCGGGGTGAATGGCGTTGGCCCCGTTTTCCTTGGCCACCCGCAGGATGCTCTCGATGTCGAGATAAGGCTTCAGGGGCTCGTCGTCGCGGCCTATCTGGTAGGCCTCGTCGGCTTTGTAGCGGTGCAGCGAGTACCGGTCCTCATAGGTGTACACGGCCACCGTGGGGATGTTGAGCTCGGTGGCGGCGCGCATGACGCGAATGGCAATTTCGCCGCGATTGGCGACCAGGAGTTTAGTTATGTTCATATGCGAGTAGTGGGATAAACGCGCTTACGGCGAAACTACGCCAAAGGCTGCTACCAACCTGCGTTTCCCCATTTTTTCCAGCGAAATTTCGCTATAAGAGAATCTTCGGCAAACGTTTGCATTTTCATTTGGCAGCCTTTCCGCCGAAACTTTCGCCCTGATACAGGGTTAGCAAGGCATTCGCACAGCTAAGCTTTCCCGCATGGATTTTACCGACAAAAACATTCTGCTCATCGGCGCCTCGTCGGGCATTGGCCTGGCCACGGCCCGGCTTCTGAGCTCCCTCCACGTCAACTTATTTACGGCCTCGCGCCACCTGTCGCCGGAGCTAGCCGAGCTGGGCACCACCCACATAGCCTACGACGCCACCCAGCCCGTGGGCACCGCCTTCGATGCCCTGCCCGACGTGCTGCACGGCGTGGCTTATTTCCCCGGCAGCATCAAGCTGCGGCCGTTTGAGCGCATCCCGACCGATGATTTCCAGGCCGATTTCGACCTGAACGTGCTGGGCGCCGTGCGCGTCATCCAGGCCACCATCAAACGCCTGAAAAAAGCCGAGGGCACCGCTTCCATCGTGCTGTTCAGCACCGTGGCGGCCGATACGGGCATGAGTTTCCACGCCAGCATTGCCACGGCCAAAGCCGCCGTGGAAGGCCTGACCCGCGCCCTGGCTGCCGAGTACGCCGCCAGTGGCGTGCGCGTGAACTGCATCGCGCCCTCGCTCACCAACACGCCCCTGGCCGCCGCCCTGCTCAACTCGCCCGAAAAAGTGGAGGCCGGCGGCAAGCGCCACCCGCTGCAGCGCATCGGCCAGCCCGAAGACCTGGCCTACACCGCCTCCTTCCTGCTTTCCGACCACAGCTCGTTCGTGACCGGCCAGGTGCTGGCCGTGGATGGCGGCATGGGAAAACTGAAATAGGTAGAAAAACGTCATGCAGAGCGCAGCGAAGCATCTTGCCCATCGTAAGTAATCAATTTACTATGGCGGGCAAGATGCTTCGCTGCGTTCTGCGTGACGTTCTGCTTTGCATAGATAACCCAACTTACCAACATGAAAGTCTGCCTTCTCTGGCACCGGCGCGACCTGCGCATTCACGACAATGTGGGCCTGGCGGCCGCGCTGGCCAGCGGCCTGCCGGTGTTGCCGCTGTTTATTTACGACCGCGACATTCTCGACCACCTGCCCAACAAGGCCGATGCCCGCCTCACCTTCATTTACGATGAAGTAGAGAAGCTGGCGCACGAAACCGAGGCTGCCGGCGGCACCTTTCTGGCGCGCTACGGCCGGCCGCTAGAAGTGCTGGAGCAGTTGGTGAAAGATTTCGACGTGGCCGCCGTGCACACCAACGAGGACTACGAGCCCTACGCCACCGAGCGCGACACGGCCGTGGCCAAGATGCTGAAGAAGCACGGCGCCGAGCTTCACGCATACAAGGACCAGGTCATCTTCGCCAAGGATGAAATCATGACCAAATCGGGCACTGTGCCCAAGGTGTTCGGCGCGTACCTAAAGGCCTACACCGCCAAGCTGACCGACGAGTTGCTGGAGCCGCACGACTCTAAAAAGGCGTTCAAAAAAGCCAACCTGCACCACATTTCCAAGGAGAAGGCGGGCAGCCGGCCCACGCTTAAAAGCATGGGGTTTGAGCGCAAGGAGCAGTATTTCCCGCCGGTGAAGCTGCCGGCCGAAAACCTAGTGCGCAACTACCACAAAACGCGCGACACGCCCGCCGATGAGCACGGCAGCACGCGCGAGTCGCTGAACCTGCGCTTCGGCACGCTGAGCGTGCGCGAGGTGGTGAAGCAGGCCAAAGAGCTAAACCCGAAGCTACTGGCCGAAATCATCTGGCGCGATTTCTTCATGATGCTGCTCTGGCACTTCCCCAACACCGCCACCGAGAGCTACGACCCCAAGATGCGGGACATTCCCTACCGCAACAACGAAGACGAGTTTCGGGCCTGGTGCGAGGGCCGCACCGGCTACCCGCTGGTGGACGCCGGCATGCGCCAGCTCAACGAAACCGGCTACCTGCCCAACCGCGTGCGCATGACCGTGGCCGGCTTTCTGGTGAAGCACTTATTCATCGACTGGCGGTGGGGCGAGCGGTATTTCGCCGACAAGCTCCTCGACTACGACATGGCCAACAACGTGGGCAACTGGCAGTGGATGGCCGGCACCGGCGCTATCTCGGCCCCGTGGTTCCGGGTGTACAGCCCCGAAAGCCAGCAGGCGCAGGTCGACCCCCAGATGAAATACATCAAAAAATGGGTGCCAGAAGTGGGCACGGCGAAGTATCCCAAACCGATTGTGGACCACAAGTTTGGACGCGAGCGAGCCGTGGAGGCCATTCGGGCGGCGCGCAATGCCGCGTCGTAGCATGGACTCTGCAATCAGAACCTCCCGCCTACTCAACCGGTTGTACTGCCATGGAAAAGGACCGCATCAAACAAGCCTATCTCGACTTCGTGCTCAACGAAGGCCACCCGCCGCAATCGGTGTTCAAGCTCACCCAGCAGTTGGGCGTGGCCGAAGCCGAGTTCTACCAGCATTACCCCAACTTCGAGGCCATTGACCGCGAAATCTGGGCTGATTTTGGGCGGCAGGCGCGCGAAACGGCCGCGGCCGAGCCGGTGTGGGAGGGCTACGGCAGCCGCGAGAAGCTGCTGGCGTTTTATTACACGCTGCTCGAAATTCTCAAAAACAACCGCTCCTACGCCCTGATGAGCCTGCGCCGCTCGCTGCACCGCATCCCGGCGCTCTCGCCACGCGTGCTCGATGACTTCCGGCAGGACTTTGAATATTTCGTGAGCGACCTGCTCAGCGCCGGGCGCGTGAGCGGCGAAATTGCCAACCGCCCGTTGGTGCAGGACGGCTACCCGCGCTTCTTTTGGCAGCAGGCGCTTTTTGTGCTGGGCTACTTCGCCAAGGACGACACGGTGAACTTCGAGCGCACCGACGCGGCCGTGGAAAAAGCCGTGACGCTGAGCTTCGACCTCGTGGGCCGCAACACGTTGGATTCGGCCGTGGATTTCGTGCGGTTTCTGGTAAGACGCTAACGCTGCAATGAACAGTGAACAGTGAGCAATGAACAGTGCCGTTCAATGAAATTCTGACTACCTGTTCGTTGTTCACTGTTCACTGATTTATGGACGAACCCCAAACCTCCCTGCCGACCACCAAGGTGGCCCGCGCCGCCCGCTTTGCCAAAACCGGCTTCAACGTCGGCACCAACTACATTAAGCACTACGCCAAAAAGGCCGTGGGTGCGGAGTCGACCACCGAAGACCTGCACGCCGCCAACGCCGCCGAGCTCTACGGCACGCTGAGCGAGATGAAAGGCTCGGTGCTGAAAGTGGCCCAAATGCTGGCCATGGAGAAGAACATGCTGCCCACGGCTTACGCCGAGCAGTTTGCCCAGGCCCAATACTCGACGCCGCCCCTCTCGGGCCCGTTGGTGGTGAAGGCGTTCCGGGATGCCTTCGGCAAGTCGCCGTTTCAGCTCTTCGACGAGTTCGAGCCCGAGGCCCGGCAGGCGGCTAGCATCGGGCAGGTGCATTTGGCGCGCAAAGACGGCAAAGCCCTGGCCGTGAAGGTGCAATACCCCGGCGTGGCCGACAGCATCAAGTCGGATATCCGCCTGGTGAAGCCCATTGCCCTGCGCATCATGGGGCTGAACGAAGCGCAGGTGCGGCCTTATCTGGAGGAGGTCGAGACCCGGCTGCTGGAGGAAACCGATTATAAGCTGGAACTGCGGCGCGGCCAGGAAATCGCGGCCGAGTGCCAGGGGCTGCAGCATTTGGAGTTTCCGGCCTACTACCCCGAGTTTTCTACGGCCCGCATTCTCACCATGGACTGGCTGCCCGGCCAGCACCTGAAAGAATTTCTGGCCACCAACCCCAGCCAGGAAGTGCGCAACCAAATCGGCCAGGCGCTGTGGGACTTCTACCAGTTCCAGTTCAACACCCTGCATCGCCTGCACGCCGACCCGCACCCCGGCAACTTCCTCATGCGCGCCGACCACGGCGGCACCCTCGGCGTGCTCGATTTCGGCTGCGTGAAGGACGTGCCGCAGGACGTGTACCAGCTGTTCACTGCCCTGCTGGCCCCCGAAACCATTGCCGACGAAGCCCGCCTGGCCGAGCTGCTCACCCACGCCGGCGTGCTGCGCCCCACCGATGCCCCGGCCATGCGCGCCCTTTACTTGCGCACCCTGCAGGTATCACTAGAGCTGGTGGGCCGCCCCTTCCGTCAGCCCACTTTCGATTTCGGTGACCCGGCCTACATGGCCGCCCTTTACGCCCTCGGCGACGACCTCATGGCTGACCCCGAACTGCGCAAGCAGCGCGAGCCCCGCGGCTCCGAACACTTCATCTACCTGAACCGCACCTACGTGGGCCTATTTGCGCTGCTCACGGAGCTGGGCGCGGCGGTCAAAACGGGCATGATGTAGCACGTACGTCGGCTTGTGCCCGTCCGAATGACCATTCGGGCACAAGCCGACGTACGTGCTACATTTCGGCAATGAACCTCCGAACCGAGCTGCTGCGGGAACACTCGGCGCGCCAGACCCAACGGCTGGCCGACTACGCCAGTGCCCACCCTACCGCCTTGGCTGAGCTGCTGCAACTGTTCTGGTACGGCGCGGAGCGGGAGCGCCAGCTGGCCGCCGATGTACTGGGCTGGGTGGGCGAGCGCCGGCCGAAGTGGCTGGTGCCGCATTTGCCCGGCCTGCTGGCCGCTGCCCAACCCAGCCCCGACCAACACCCGGCCGTGCGGCGGGCGGTGGTGCGGGTGCTGCAAGTTGTGCCCGTGCCCGAGGAATGGCAAGCCCTGGCTTTCGACACGTGCCTGAGGTTGCTGCGGGCACCGCGCGAACCGGTGGCCATTCGGGCCTACGCCCTCACGGCGGCTGCCCGGCTGGCCGGCCCCTACCCCGAGTTGGCTGCCGAAGTGGTATTGGCCGTCGAAAACGCCTTGAGCACCAGCACGTCGGCGGCGCTGCAGAGCCGGGCGGCGCGCGAGCTGCCAAAACTTCGCCACCTTGCGCGGGAAGTTTTGCCGGATTAGCTGTTGCGCTTGCTCATTTGCTTTCATTCTTACCCAACCCAATGTTCACTAAAAAGCTACTCACGCTGGGCGCGGCCCTGCTCAGCCTCTCGTTCTCGGCTTCGGCCCAACAGATGGCCAGCTGCTGCGCCCGCCCGGCCGCCAACCTCTCGGCTTCGGCCACCGAGGCTTTTGCCATGCTGGCCACCAACAAAGATTTTTCGGGCGGCCACGACGCGCCCCTGCCCTTCGTGTACGAGGGCACGGGCAAAGAAATCACTTTCAAAACCCCCGATGGCAGCACCGGCAAGGGCTTCGAAATCAAGAGCGCCAAGGCCAGCAACAAGTACCTGTTCGTGATTCACGAATGGTGGGGCCTGAACGACTACATCAAGAAGGAAGCCGCCACCTTCGCCGCCGAGATGCCCGACGTCAACGTCATCGCCGTCGACCTTTACGATGGCAAAATTGCCACCACCCCCGAAGATGCCGGCAAGTACATGGGCGAGGTGAAAACCGAGCGCGCCGTGGCCATCCTCAAAGGGGCGCAGGCCTACGCCGGTCCCAAGGCGCAATTTGCCAGCATCGGCTGGTGCTTCGGCGGCGGCTGGAGCCTGCAGGAAGCCCTGCTCGGCGGCAAGCAGACGGTGGGCTGCGTGATGTATTACGGCATGCCCGAGAAGGACGTGGCCAAGCTCAAAACCCTGAATTCCGACGTGCTGGGCATCTTCGCCAGTCAGGACAAGTGGATTAATCCCGAGGTGGTGGCCCAGTTTAAAAAGGACATGACGTCCGCCGGCAAAAGCGTCACCATCGAAAGCTACGACGCCGACCACGCCTTCGCCAACCCGTCGAACCCCAAATACAAGAAAGACGACGCCGCCAAAGCCCACGCCCACGCGCTGGCCTACCTGCGCGGCCGCTTCAAGTCGAAAGCGTAAGGGTTTAGCCCTGCCGTAAAAACGCGACACTTCGCGCCTCTACCCCGTGCTACAAGCGCCTTCCCACATGGGAAGGCGCTTTTTTTGCTACTTTGGTACACACTCCGCTACGCAAATTCCCACCATCATGGCCCCGCTTGCTTCCCTCCTCTCCGAATACGGCGAAAGCCATCAGAACCCCACCAACAAGTTGGTGCACTGGGTGTGCGTGCCGCTGATTATGTTCTCACTCCTCGGCCTGCTGTGGTCGGTGCCGGTGCCGGCCGCCGTGCAGCAAATCAGCCCCTGGCTGAACTGGGGCACGCTGGTGATGGCGCTGGCCCTCGTGTATTACGTGCGGCTGAGCGGGCGCCTGGCCCTGGGCATGGTGCTGGTATGGGTGGCCATGGCGCTGGCCCTGCGCGTGGTGGCAGGCGCGGCGTTGCTGCCGCTGTGGGGCATCTGCCTCATCATCTTCGCATTGGCGTGGGTAGGCCAGTTTTGGGGCCACAAGGTGGAAGGCAAGAAACCCAGCTTCCTCAAGGACCTGCAGTTTCTGCTCATTGGGCCGCTGTGGCTGCTGCATTTTGTGTACCGCCGCCTGGGCTGGGGGTACTAACGGCGCATTGCCGGGGCTATTTCACCGCTGCCCCCGTGGCGGAAACCGGCTCGTAGGTCATGGCCAGCTGCTTGGTATCGCCCGTAACGGTGAGGTCGAGCACGGCTTGCTTGGAACTGGGGTTGAGCAGCACGGCCGTGGAGCCCTCGGCAAACCGGAGCACGCCGCGCTGCCCCGGAACCAGCGTGGTTTTGCCAAAAATGCCGCCGCCCCGCGGCCGCTCCCGAATCTCGACGGGTACCGGCCCCACGTTGTGCGCCGACACGCGAAAAGCGCCGGGCTGCCCACCGCCCAGAATGAATTGCTTGCCCGCCTCAATGAGCAGGTGCGAGTGAATGGTGCCCGCGAGGGCCAGCAGCGGCAGCAGCCCAATGGCAACGAAACCCACCAGCCCGGCTCGTTGGCCTGCCAGCAGTCTAAACAGCTTTTTCATGAGAAGTGCGGTTAGTGAATTGACACCCAAAGGTCTTTCTTCACCAGGCGGCCCGCGCTTCAACTTATGGCTTGGGCCCTACCGGCTTACGATTTGGGACGCGCAACTTCTCCCGGCGTGCGCCCCGTCAGCTTCTTGAACACGCGGTTGAACGTGGATTTCGAGTTGAAGCCCGACTCTAACGCAATGCCTACCAGCGAGTAATGCGCCAGGCGTGGGTCTTGCAGCTTGCGCTCGGCCTCGGCCACGCGGTAGCTGTTCACAAAGTCGTTGAAATTCTGCCCGCAGCCGGTGTTGATGACGTGCGAGAGCAGGGAAGTATTGGTGCGGAGGCGGTGGGCCAGCTCGGCCAGGGTCAGCTCCGGTTCCAGCCAAGGCTGCTCGTCGGTCATCAGGGCCAGCAGCTTGTCGCGCCACGGGTGCAGCTCGGGGGCCAAGGCCGCCGGTGGCGGGCCGGGCAGAGCAGCATCCGACGCTACAGGTGCCACCACCGAAGCTTCGGGGGCGAGGGCTACCGGGCGGGCGGCATCCAGATACGAGTTGGGGCTACTCGAGGCCTCACCCAGGCGTGGCTCCAAAGTGGGCACCTCTGGCGTGATAACCTGGGGCATAGCGGCTGAATCTTCGATTTCGGGCTCGAAGCGGAGGGGCGTGACGGCGGCAAAATTCGCCTGCAAGCCCACGATGCTTAAGTAATAGATGAGGGCGCCGTTGGCGAAGTAGGCGTACCAGTAGCCGCCGTAATCCAGCGGGCCAATGGCCCGGTTCACTACTTCGAAGCTTAGCCACAGCACCAGGCCCAACAGGGCTACCACCAGCAAATCGCGCAACCCCCGAAACCGCAGCCGGGCCGTATCGGAGAAGTTGTCGTCGAGGTAGCGGCGGTAGCGGCGGAAGAGCCGCAGCGTGGCCAGCCCGTAGCCCAGCATCAGCCCGTAGCCCAGCCAGTTGGCGGGCGCACCCAGAAAGTCGAGAAAGTTGACGGCTGCGCCCTTGGTGCCGTAGTGGTAAGGCAATGCCTGCCCGTGCAGTGCGCGGCTCCAGACCAAATCGTAAAGGGCCGCTGCGGCGTAGAGCCCCACAAGTATCAGTCCCGGCAACAAGTGCCGCCAGTGCCTGCGTAACGTAAACTCCTGGTTGGTGAGGCTGCGGAAGTACAGGTAAAACGCCGGCCCCCACAGCACCCAGGGCTGCCAGGGCACGTAGAACATGGCGGTGGAGTAGCCGTCGTGGCTGTCGTACCAGCCGGCGTAGCCCAGCATCCACTGCGCCACGGGCAGCACGTTTAGCAGGAGCAGCAGGGCCAGCAGCCCATCGGGCAAGGCACCAACGCGCAGGGCCTTCAGCAGCAAATGCCCCGCCAGCACCAGCCCCCACAACACAAAAGGCAGCAGCAACCCGCTATGCGACCCAAATTGAAACAGCATGCCGCGAAGCTAGTACACAGGCCCTTGGATTTGGCTACGGCGGCCATTACCAAGCGCAAATAAGCCGATGCCGCCCCGGCGCAACGCTAGCTGAACCGGGGCGGCATTGCCGGTCAGTACCGGCCGGCAGCCTAGCGGCCCGTGGCCAGAATGCCAGCCAGCTCCTCCACGCACTCGGAGAGCTGCTCCCAGGCGGGCAGCATGAAGTACTGGTTCTGGTAGCGGGCACCGGTGACGGGCGTGCGCAGCACGGTGGCCAGGTCGAAGGCCGGGCGCGGCGTCAGCTCGTTCACGCAATGGTGGATTTCGCCGGCCGACGACAGCAGGCCCGCCCCGTAGAGCATGGGCCGCCCGTCGTGCTGCACCATGCCAAACTCGGCCGTGAAGAAGTAGAGCGCCCACAGCTGCTCGCGGGCCGGCGAGCCCTCGGGCTGGGCCACGTAGGCCTGCCCGAGCTCGTGCAGGAAGTTGGCCAAGCCCTCCTCGAGCAGCATGGGCACGTGCCCGAACAAGTCGTGGAACAAGTCCGGCTCGGGGCTGAAGTCGAAGGCGTACATCGGCCGGATGCGCGTCACCACCGGAAACTTGCGCTCGGCCAGCAGGGCGAAAAACGCAGCCGGCTCAAACGGGCGGCCCACCGGGGCCAGCTGCCAGCCGGTTTCCTCAAACACCGTGGCGCTCAGCTCCCGGATATCGGGGATGATTTCCCGCCGGTAGCCCAGCCGGGCCAAGTTGTCCCAAAACACCGGCACGGCGCGACGGTGCAACAAGGCGGTCTGGCGGTCAAACAGCATTTTCCAGATGAGCTGGTCTTGGCTGGCGGTGGCGGCATTCGGGTTGGTAAACATAGCTAAACGATTAGGGTAAGCAGTGGTAACAGGCGAGACTGTTAGGCGAAAAAAAAGCCCGATATCCTGGCGGATTCGGGCTTTTGAAGGTTTCTAGAGAAAATCGGGTTTCATGCCTCGTCTTCCGGTAGCGCCAATCGCAGCCCGTACCCGCCCTGTTTGGGGGCGGTCATTAGGGTATTAATGCAATTGACGAATTGGTGGCGCATGAGTGAGACGAATTTAGGAACCGATTCTGGAAATGCAAGCATTTCCCCACATTAATTTTTGGTTATTCCAGCTCCTGGCGCAGCGCGTACACGCGACGCAGGTTGCGAATCAGGCGGGCCGATTCGTCGAAATCCAGCGTCTGCGCCCCGTCCGAAGCAGCAGTTTCGGGCGTTTCGTGGGTTTCGTACACGATGCCGTCGGCCCCGGCCATTACGCCGGCCAGCGCCATCGTGGGCACGTACTCGCGGATGCCGATGCCGTGCGAAGGGTCCACAATCACGGGCAGGTGACTCTTGGCTTTCAGGATGGGCACTGCGTTCAAATCCAGGGTATTGCGGCTGGCCGTTTCGAAGGTGCGGATACCGCGCTCGCAGAGAATCAACTTCTCGTTGCCGCCCGAAAACACGTATTCGGCCGAGGACAGCAGCTCCTCAATCGAGCCCGAGATGCCGCGCTTCAGCAGCACCGGCTTATCGACGCCGCCCAGGGCATCGAGCAGGTTGAAGTTCTGGGTGTTGCGCGCGCCAACCTGGAATACGTCCACGAAGTCGTGCATTTCCTCCACCTGCGACACCTGCATTACCTCGGTCACGATTTTGAGGCCGCGGGCCCGGGCCATGCGGTGGAAATCGCGCAGCCCCTCCAGCCCCAGCCCGCGGAAGGCGTAGGGCGACGAGCGGGGCTTGAACACGCCGCCGCGCATCAGGCGCACGCCGTTGGCTACGAGGTGGTCCATCACCTTTTCCATCTGGGCCTCGCTCTCGATGCTGCAGGGGCCGGCGCACAGCGCCAGCGCGCCCTCGCCGATGGTCACGCCGTCTCCGAGGTCGAGCACGGTGGGCTTCACGCGCCACTTGCGGCTCACGAGCTTGTAGTCGTCGCTCACGCGATGCACGTCGCGCACGCCCGGCAGCTGGCCGATGGTGCGGATGTCGAATTCCTTCTTGCCAATGGCCACCAGGTAGTGAGCGTGCTGGGTCGTGACTTCAGTGGCTTTGTAGCCCTGCTGCTTCAGGTGCTCGGTGATGGTGGACACCGAGGCATTTTTTTCGAGTTGAATTATCATGGGGTCGTTCTGGCGCCAACCTCACCCCCTGACCCCCTCTCCAAAAAAGAGGGGGCACCGGTCTCAGGTGGACGACGCTTGTAAGAATTTATTAGAAATGCGAACACCAGCGCAGAGCCGGTGCCCCCTCTTTTTTGGAGAGGGGGTCAGGGGGTGAGGTTACGCCGGCTTGATGCCGCGCACGAAGCGCGCCGCTTCGGCCGGGGCGTCGGTGGCATCTTCCAGGGCGCGGATGAGGGCCGAGCCGATGATGGCCCCCTCGGCGTGCTCGCAGGCGCGCTCGAAACCGGCTTTGTCGCCGATGCCGAAGCCGATGAGGCGCGGGTTGCGCAGCTTGAGGGCGGCAATGCGCTCGAAGTATTGCTGCTGCGCCACGGCATCGGGCAGGGTGGTGCCGCCGGTGGTGCCGGGGCCCGAAACGAGGTAGAGGAAGGCTTCGGAGAGGCGGTCGAGGTGGCGGATGCGCTCCTCCGAGGTTTGCGGGGTGATGAGGAAGACGGCTTTCAGGCCGTACTTCTTGAAGGTTTCCTGATAGAACTCTTCGTACTCGGCCAGCGGCAGGTCGGGCAGGATGAGGCCATCGACGCCCACTTCAGCGGCCTGGCGGCAGAATTCTTCGACCCCAAACTGCATCACCGGGTTAAGGTAGCCCATGAGCAGCACCGGCGTTTCGGGCACGGCGGCGCGCAGGCCCTTGAGCTGCTCGAACAGCACGGGCAGGTTCATGCCGTTGGCCAGCGCCACCGAGCTGCTGCCCTGAATGACCGGGCCATCGGCCAGCGGGTCGGAAAAGGGCATACCGATTTCGAGAATGTCGGCCCCGGCGTCGACCAAGGCTTTGGCCAGCGGAATGGTGTCGTGCAGGCTGGGGTAGCCGGCGGTGAAGTAGGTATTGAGCAGGTTGGTTTTGCTCGCGAAGGCGTGTTTGATGCGGTCCATATATAATTAGGTATCGGGAAGCCGCAGGCTACACCAGCTTGTCCATGTTCTTGAGGTAGGTTTCCAGGTCTTTGTCGCCACGGCCGGAGAGGTTCACCACCACCACATCGTCGGGGCCGGCGCCGAGCTGGCCGAGGGCGGCCAGGGCGTGGGCCGTTTCGAGGGCCGGGATGATGCCTTCCATGCGGCTGCACTCGGCCACGGCGGCCAGGGCGTCGTCGTCGGTGATGGCGATGAACTCGGAGCGGCCCACCTCGCCCAGGTGCGCGTGCAGCGGCCCGATGCCGGGGTAGTCGAGGCCCGCGCTCAGCGAGTAGGGCTCGGTAATCTGGCCGTGCTCGTCCTGCATCAGCAGGGTTTTGCTGCCGTGAATGATGCCCGGCGTGCCCAGCACCGACGTAGCGGCCGAGTGCCCCGAGTGGATGCCGTGCCCGGCGGCTTCCACCGCAATCAGGCGCACGCTCGGCTCGTCGAGGAAATGGTAGAACGCACCGGCCGCGTTGGAGCCGCCACCCACGCAGGCCACCACGAAATCAGGCAGCTCGGTGCCGGTTTTTTCCAGCAGCTGGGCGCGCATCTCCTCGCTTATGATGGCCTGCAGGCGGGCCACCAAATCGGGGTACGGGTGCGGGCCCACCACCGAGCCGATGATGTAGTGCGTATCGACGGGGTTGGCAATCCAGTCGCGGATGGCCTCGTTGGTGGCGTCTTTCAGGGTCTGGCTGCCGCTTTCGGCGCGGCGCACTTCGGCCCCGAGCAGGCGCATGCGGGCCACGTTGGGGGCCTGGCGCTCAATGTCGACGGCGCCCATGTATACCACGCAGGGCAGGCCCATGAGGGCGCACACGGTGGCGGTGGCCACGCCGTGCTGCCCGGCGCCGGTTTCGGCGATGATGCGCGTTTTGCCCAGCCGCTTGGCCAGCAGAATCTGGCCCACGGTGTTGTTGATTTTGTGGGCGCCGGTGTGGCACAGGTCTTCGCGCTTGAAGAAAATGCGGGTGCCGTATTTCTCCGACAGGCGCTTGGCCTCGAACAGCGGCGTGGGCCGGCCCACGTAGTCGCGCAGCAACTGCTTCAGCTCGGCCTGAAACTCGGGCTCGGCCATGATGTCCAGGTACTGCGTGCGCAACTCCTCCACGTTGGGATAGAGCATTTCGGGCACGAACGCGCCGCCAAACTGGCCGTAGTAGCCGCGTTCTGTGGGCTGTTGGTAAGAGGTCGTAGCAGTCATAAAGTTGGTGCGCCGGAGCGCAGTTGAGTGAGCATTTGGGCCAGGCGATTGGCATCTTTCATGCCCGGCGCAGTTTCGAAACCGCTGTTCAAATCGACGCCGGCCAGGCCAGGCAGGCGCAGGGCCGCCAGCTCGGCGGCGTGTTCCAGCCCCAGCCCGCCGGCCAGGAAATAGGGCACAGGCAGGTTGTAAGACTGCAACAAATTCCAGTTGAAAACGGCCCCGTTGCCGCCGGGCGCGGCGCCTTTGGTATCAAACAAAAAGTAGTCGCAAAACGGCACGTAGGGCAGCAGGGCATCGAAATCAACTGCCTCCCCTACCGAAAACGCTTTCAGTACCAGCAGGCCGGCTTCGTTCAGCTCCTCGCACTGCGCGGGCGACTCCTGGCCGTGCAGCTGCACGGCGGCTAAGCCGAAGCGCTGGGCCGCTGCGAGGATGTTGGCGGTGGTTTCGTTCACGAACACGCCCACTTTCCAGATAGTCGGCGGCAGGGCGCGCACCAGCTCGGGAGCAAGCACCTCGCCTACAAAGCGCGGCGATTTCGGCGCGAAGATGAAGCCCAGAAAATCCGGCCCCAGCGCGGCCACGCCGGCCAGGGCGGCCTCGTCGCGCATGCCGCACACTTTCACCAGCAGCCGCGCCGGGGCCTCGGGAGCCGCGGCAGCAGCTTTCGCACCGGGCACACCAGCGGCAGCGGCTAAAGCAGAAATATCGGGGCGGGGCGTTTTCATGGCCGGCAACTAGGCTACTACCGACTCGATTTTCGGCAGGGCGGCGATTTCCTGCACCAGCGCGGCGCAGGCGCGCTCGGGCCGGGCGTGGCGCATAAAAGCCTCGCCCAGCAGGAAGCCGCGGAAGCCCACTTCGCGCAGCTGCCCAATGGCGGCGGCCGTGGAAATCCCGCTTTCTGACACCTTCACAAACTCGTTCGGAATGGCTTCGGCCAGCGCCATCGAGGTATCGAGGCTGAGGCTGAAGTCGTGCAGGTTGCGGTTATTCACGCCGATGAGGTTCACGGCGTCGGCGTTGATGGAGCGAGCCAGTTCTTCGCCGTCGT
This sequence comes from Hymenobacter armeniacus, assembly GCF_014699055.1. Taxonomy (GTDB): domain Bacteria; phylum Bacteroidota; class Bacteroidia; order Cytophagales; family Hymenobacteraceae; genus Hymenobacter; species Hymenobacter armeniacus. Next base: position 722,114 of record NZ_JACXAC010000003.1, on the reverse strand, counting down.
GCACTTCGAGCAGCACTTCCAAGCCCAACGAGCGGGCCAGGCGGCCCAGCGAATCAATTTCCTGGGGAGTGAGCACGGCCGCTATCAGCAGCACGGCGTCGGCCCCGATGCTTTTGGCTTCAAGAATCTGGTATTCGTCCACCACAAAATCTTTGCGCAGGATGGGGCAGAAATTGAAGCGCCGCGCCGTGGTCAGGTCCTCGTTTTTACCGCCGAAAAACTCGGTATCGGTGAGGACGGACAGCGCCGCCGCGCCGGCCTGCATGTAGCCCAGCGTGGTGCGCTCGACGGGCGCATATTGGTTAATCCAGCCCTTGGAAGGCGACTTGCGCTTGAACTCGGCAATGAGCCCGCTGCCGCCTTCGCGCAACAGGTACTTGCGCAGCGACAGTGGCTGCGAGTTGAAATACAGGCTGGTTTCGAGCAGCTTAGTGGGCACCAGCTCGCGGCGGCTGGCAATTTCCTGGCGCTTGTGGGTGACGATGGTATCGAGGATGGTGGCTTGGGACATGACTTTAGGTACCTATGAGCAAAGAGAACGTCATGCTGAGCGCAGTCGAAGCATCTCGCGCGTGTTAGTAATCAATGCTTAAACAACGAAGCAGTAGAGATGCTTCGGCTGCGCTCAGCATGACGTTCTCTTTATTATTTCTTAATTACTTATTGGGTGGCCAGCATGGTTTCAAACGCCCTTTTCGCCGCGCCCGAGCCCAGCGACTCGCGGCTGAGGGCCAGGGCGTCGTCCCAGCTCAGGCCGGGGCGGGCGCACTGCAGGGCCAGGGCGGCGTTGGCGGTGGTCACGTTGCACTGGGCTTCGGTGCCGTACCCATCGAGCACGTGCTTGAAGAGTTCGGCGGCAGCCGTTACGGTGCTGCCGCCGGACAGGTCGTCGGGCGTGCAGGCCGGCAGGCCCAGCGTGTCGGCGGTGAAGAGGCGCTCGCCTTCGAACGACGACACCACCTTGGCGGGGCCGGTGAGGGCCAGCTCGTCGTAGCCGTCGAGGGCGTGCACCACGGCGTAGCGCGCGCCGGTGGGCTGCATCAGGTAGTGGTAGAGGCGCTGGAGCTCGAGGCTGAACACGCCCAGCAGCTGGGCCGTGGGCCGGGCCGGGTTCACCAGCGGGCCGAGGATGTTGAAGAAGGTGCGCAGCCCCAGCTCGCGCCGGATGGGCCCGGCGTGCCGCATGGCCGGATGAAAAGCCGGCGCGTGCAGAAAGCAGATGCCCGCCCGGTCGAGCTGCCGCCGCAGCTGGTCGGGGCTGGCTTCGAAGTTGTAGCCGAAATGCGCCAATACATTCGACGCGCCCGACACCGACGACACACCGAAGTTGCCGTGCTTGGCCACCTTGGTGCCCGCCCCGGCTACGATGAAGCAAGCCAATGTGGAGATGTTGAGCGTGTTTTTGCCGTCGCCGCCCGTGCCCACGATGTCGACGACGTCGTGCGTACCCAGCTCGGGGTCGCGGCTGAGGTCGAGCAGGGCCTGGCGGAAGCCGGCCAGCTCGGCCACCGTGATGGGCCGCATGCGGTACACGGCCAGGAAAGCCGCCGTTTCGGCCGGGTTGGCCCCGCCCTCACCCAGCTGGCACATGGCGGCGTGGGCCTCGGCATGCGTCAGGGGCTGGTGGTCGAAAAGCTTGGTGAGAATCTGTTTCATTTAGGTTTTAGTTGATTGTTGTCAGTTGTTAGCCTCATTCATCATCAACTGTCGGCTTCTGCCTGACAACTGACCACGAACAACTGACAACTAATCCGCCAGCCAGTTTTCCAGCATCTGCGCGCCGTGCTCGGTGAGGATGCTTTCGGGGTGGAACTGCACGCCGCGTACATCGTAGTCGCGGTGGCGGAAGGCCAGCACTTCGCCGTTGGCGTCACGAGCCGTCACTTCCAGCGTCGCGGGCATCGACTCGGGCCGCACCGCCCACGAGTGGTAGCGCCCCACCTGAAACCGCGCCGGCAGCCCGGCAAACAGGCGCTCATCAGCTACGGTTACTTCGGCTTCATTGGCCACGCCGTGCAGCACGGCGGGGATGTTATAAAGCTCTGCGCCGAAGCTTTCAGCCAAGCCCTGATGGCCCAGGCATACTCCCAGGATGCGCTTGGTGGGCGCATACTTGGCGATGATGGCTGGCATCAGGCCCGCTTCCAACGGAATGCCGGGACCAGGCGAGAGCAGGATGGCGTCGTAGGCTACGACATCTTCGAGGGCCAGCTGGTCGTTGCGTGTCACGGTCATGTTCGGGCCGTGGCCGAGCTCACGCAGCAGGTGCACTAGGTTGTAGGTGAAGGAGTCGTAGTTATCGAGAACGAGGATTTTCATGGCGACAGGCTGGAATTATTTCACGTTTTCAGCGGCCCGCAGCGCGGCGCGCAACGCGCCCAGCTTGTGGTGCACCTCCTCCAGCTCCGACTGCGTGTTGGAAGCCGCCACCACGCCTGCGCCGGCCTGGAAATACAGCTGGTTGCCGGTGCTCAGAAACGAGCGAATCATAATGGCGTGGTTGAAGCTGCCATCGAAGCCCAGGAAACCCAGGCAGCCGCCGTAGTAGCCGCGGGCGGTGGGCTCGAGCCCATCAATGAGCTGCAGGGCGCGGAACTTGGGCGCACCGGAGAGGGTGCCGGCGGGGAAGGTATCGGCCACCACCTGCAGAGTATCGGTGTTTTCGGCCAGCTCGGCCGTCACCTTGCTCACCAGGTGAATGACGTGCGAGTAGAACTGGATTTCGCGCAGCGTACGCACTTCTACTTTGGTGCCGTGGCGGGCCAGGTCGTTGCGGGCCAGGTCCACTAGCATCACGTGTTCGGCGTTTTCCTTGGGGTCGGCGGCCAGGCGCTGGGCGGCGGCGGCATCGGCGGCGTCGTCGCCGGTGCGGCGGTAGGTACCCGCAATGGGGAACAGCGTGGCCTCGCGGCCCTGCACCAACACCTGCGCCTCGGGCGAGGAGCCGAAGATTTTGTAGTCGCCGTAATCGAAATAAAACAGATAGGGCGAGGGGTTGATGGACCGCAGCGCCCGGTACACGTTGAACTCGTCACCCGAAAAACCCTGCTGGAACCGGCGCGAAAGCACAATCTGGAATACGTCGCCGCGCAGGCAGTGGGCCTGGCCCTGGGTGAGGCGGGCCAGAAATTCGGCATCTGTCTGGTTGCTCTGCTCCTCGCCTACCGTGGCGAAATCGAAGGCCGGCACGCTGGGGTGGCGCACCAGGTTTTCGAGTCGGTCGAGGCCGTCGGTTTCGGCCGGGGCCTCGCCGGCCACGCTGTGCTCGAACAGATACAGCTCCTGGCGGAAGTGGTTGAAGGCAATGACGTAGCGGTACACCCCGTAGCGAATCAGCGGAATGTCGCCGGCCGGCACCTTCTCCGGGTTCAGCTGCACGTCCTCGAAGCTTTGCACGGCCTCGTAGCCCATGTAGCCAAACAGGCCGGTGCTGATGAAGGGCAGCTTTTCGGCCGCGGCATCGGGCGTGCCAGCAGCGGCAAATTCACGCAGCCGGGCCAGTGTCTCGCGGGGCTGGGCCAGGGTTTCGGTGGTTTCGGGTATGCCGGGCAGCAACTGGCGCAGCACGCCGCCACGGCGCAGTTCAAACGTGGCCAGCGGCTCGCACACCAGGTAGCTGAAGGCGTTTTGCTGGCCGTGGTAGTCGGCGCTTTCCAGCAGCAAGCAGTTGGCGTACTGGTCGCGCAGGCGCAGAAACAGGCCCACGGGCGTCACGGTATCGGCGAGCAGGCGGCGGGAGCGGGTGATGAGTTGGTAAGGCACGAGGTCGAAAAAGGAGGTAGCGTAAACGAAAAAAGCCCGGCTTGGGGGCCGGGCTTTTTGTGATTGCAGGTAAAATCAGGTTGACTTCACGAGGCGCACAGGCAGGCCGGACCGATGTTTCGGAACTGCCACCACCAAGCCTGAGAAGTACGAGGAGAAGTCATAAGGGAAAGTCTGCTTTTTAAAAGCACGTCGCAAAGATAAGGCAACCTTTTTAAAATAGCAGCAATGTTATTCGTTATCCATTACAATAAAAACATACATAAGGTTGCGATGCCTCCAAATTTGCAACCGTATGCCGTCATTACTGGCGCCCGGCTTGTTTTGCGGGCGCCCGCCCCCCTGCCGGCAACGTATTGATGCCGAACAGGAACCGATAGGCCGCCGGAAACTCGCGCCGCCAGAACCATTCGCGGTGCTGACCGTCAGCCGGCGCCGAGAAAGCCAGATGGTCGGCCGGCACGCCCTCGGCGCGCAGCTCATCGCGCCATTGGGCCATGAGCGGCAGCATAGTTTCCGATTCGGTGGTGCCGCACACGAAATAAAACCGCGCCGTGCGCGCCGCCGGGTGCGTTTTGGCAAAGGCGCGTAGCGAATCGTTGCACACCCAAAACGCCGGCGAAAAGGCCCCCACCCGCCCAAAAACCTTCGGGTACTTCAAAGCCGCGTACACCGAAATGAGCCCGCCCAGGCTGGAACCGGCGATGCCGGTATGGGCAGCATCGGGCCGGGTGCGGTAGTGCGCGTCGATATAGGGCTTGAGCGTGCGGGCCAGAAAATCGACGTAGGCGCCGCCTTGCCCGCCCTGGTGAGGTTGGTCGCGCAGGGCAGCGCTGGGCCACGGAATGTATTCGTCGGAGCGAAACTGGTCGCCGTTGTCCATGGCCACCACAATGCTGCCGGTGGCGTCCTGCCCGGATTTGCGCAGGCGGTCGAGGGTTTCGTCCACGCCCCACTCGCCGCCGAAGCTGGTGGCGTCGTCGAACACGTTTTGGCCGTCGTGCAAGTAGAGCACCGGGAAGCGGCGGGACGGATTGGCCGCATAGTCGGCGGGCAGGTACAGCCACACGCGCCGCTGCCGGCCCAGCTGCGGCATATTGAACGCCGCCGACAACACCCGCACCTGCGGCGTAGCGGTGTGCTTTTTGGCAGCCCCGTTATGGTCGCTCCAAGCCAGCACTTGAGCGGTTATCTCGCGGGCATCCGTCAGGTTGGCCGTGCGGTTGCCAATCTGGTCGCCCTTGCCGTCCACCTCCACCGTGGGCCAACTGCCGCGCGTGAACTTGTATTCGATGCTGCCCAGGGCGGTTGGCAAGTCGAGCTGGTAGCTGCCATCGGCTTGACGGCGCAGGGCATGGGCGCGGCTGTGCGGATTCCAGTTATTAAAGGAGCCCGCCACGAAAAGAGTATCGGTGGCCGGCGTGGTGGCGGGCACCCGGGTCAGCTTGAGCAGCACCTGAGCGTTGGCCGTACCCCACAACAAAACCAAGGCGCCGAACAGCAGCGCCGCACGTTTGAGCCGTCGTTGCATCATTCGTTAGCGGATGGTTTCGCCGGTGCCGGCGCCGCGCTCGGACGCGTCCATCTTGCGCAGCGTGTACACGGCACGCACCGAGTCGACCCCGGGCAAGCCATTGGCCTGGAAGTCCAGAAACGAACCTTTCTTCTGCGGGCCTTTCACGAAATGCCGGTATTCTTCAGCCGATTCGAGCACTACGTATAAGTAGCCCGACGAAGGCACTTTCAGGCGGGAGTAGAAGTTGCGGCCGTCGCCCACGGGGCGGCGCGTGTCTTCGGCCACGGCGCTGGTGCCCAGCAGGCGGTACTTGGTCACGTCGCTGCCCGGCAAGGCCAGGTTGCCGAGGCCATCGACGAATACCTCGCGGCGCATCATGAGGTGCTCCAGGTCGAGGGTTTTGAGCAGGCCCAGGTTTTCCTCCGACATGATGAGCTGCTGCACCGATTTGCCGGGGGCGGGCTCTTCATAGTACACGAGCACCGGTTTTTTGAGCTTCACCTTATTCACCACAATGGGCTGGGCAGTGGGCTCGTCGGCATTGCTCTGCGACTGAATGGGCGAATACACCGGCGGGGGCTTGGGTGCCGCTTTGCCGGCCGGCTGCTTGGTTTTGCCTTTGGGAACGGGCTTGCGCGTGCCGGGACGGCTTTGCGCACTGACGCTGAGCCCGGAAGTCACCAAAAGCAAGGCAACGAGCAATAGGTGCTTTTTCATTTTCTAAGGAAAAGCCAAATGTAACGACGCAGGAGTGCTGGTGCAAGGGCACTGGCAGGGCGGTGCGGCGCCAGCTACGCAAGATAAGGTCCGCCAGAATTCAATTTACGTGGCTGGCCTCCGCCCAGGTGCCAAATTAGCAAACCGTCGTCATTTGGCCGGTTCCGGGCCGGCGCGGCGGTTGTACGTGGCCAGCCTATACGGGTGCCGCAACAGGCGCCGGCGGCCTTGCGGGCCCGCTGCCGGTGACGGCGGAAATTTTGCTAAACTGCCCACAAAATTTCTGCAAAAAAAAGGTGCTTCGCGGCCCATTGTGCAAACGTTTGCGTACCTTAGTTTTGCCTTTCCGATGGCCGGCTTTGTTTCCTGCATGCATCTTTTACATCATGTTATTGATTATCTGACCATTGCTCCCGACTACTAGGCCTGAGGCCGCCATTGGCCCGGACTGCCCCATGGGCCTCCACCTACCGGCAACAATACAGACCGAAAGCTGTCTTACATCAAAGCTGACGCCTTTTTTCAGGTAAATTGTTGGACGACTGGCACCCAATCGTTTTCGCTGTTTCCCAATACTTTTTACACACTCCATTACCCGCTCACATTTTCCCACCAAATTCCCGTTTTCATGAAACACCCTTATCTAGCGAAACTACTGTTTCTGCTACTGTTCGCCGCCTACGGCTTCCCCTCAACGGCCCAGGCACAAACCGGTACCATCAGCGGCCGCGTCACTGATGGCAAGAACGAAGGCATTCCGGGCGCTACGGTCCTCATCGAGGGCACGTCGCTGGGCAGCTCTTCGAACGTGGACGGTACGTACTCCATCCAGAACGTGCCGGCTGGTCCCCAGACGGTGGTGATTTCGTTTGTGGGCTACAACTCGGTGCGCCGCCCCGTGACGGTGGTGGCCGGCCAGAACGCTGAAGTAAGCGCTTCGCTGGCCGAAAACACCACCCAGCTGTCCGAAGCAGTGGTGGTGGGCTACGGCACGCAGCGCCGGCAAGACATCACCGGGGCCGTGGCCACGGTGGACTCGCGCCAGTTTGTGCAGGGCCAGGTAACGAACTCCGACCAGCTCATTCAGGGCAAAGTGGCCGGGGTGAGCATCACCACGAGCGGTGGGGCGCCGGGCGCGCCTTCGACCGTCCGCATTCGCGGCAATTCCTCACTCAACGCCAACAGCGACCCGCTGTACGTCATCGACGGCGTGCCCGTGGATAAGAACGAAATCAAGGGCGTTTCGAACCCGCTTACTCTTATTAACCCCAGCGACATTGAAACGTTCACCGTGCTGAAAGACGCCTCGGCCACGGCCATTTACGGCAACCGCGCTTCGGGTGGTGTTATCCTCATCACCACCAAGCGGGGCCTCAAGGGCGAAAAACTGCGCGTGGAACTGAACTCCCAACTCGGCGTTTCGACGGTGGCCCGCCGCTACGAATCGTTGTCGGCGGGGGAATTCCGCGACTTGGTAACTGCTAACGGTGCCCCTGCTCAGATAGCCACGCTCGGCACGGCCAACACCAACTGGCAGAACGAGATTTTCCGCACCGCCGCCACCTACGACAACACCGTGAGCCTGATTGGCAGCGTGGCCAAGGTACCGTTCCGGGTATCGTATGGCAACCTCTACCAGGAAGGCATTGTCATCACCAACAAGTTGAAGCGCAACACGGGCTCCATCAGCCTGAGCCCCATGTTGCTCGACGACCACCTGCGCATCGACATCAACGCCAAGGGCAGCGTGCTCGATAACCGCTTCGCCAACTACGACCAGATTGGCATCGCGGCCTTCTTCGACCCCACGCAGCCGGTGCGCGCCAGCGAGGCCCAGTTTGGCCGCTACGGCGGGTACTTCCAGTTCCTGGGCCCCACGGGTGGGCCGCTGGGCAACGCCCCCGGTAACCCGGTTGCGGCGCTGAACAACGTGAACGACATCAGCACGGTTAAGCGCCTCATCGGCAATGTGCAGTTTGACTACAAGGTGCACGGCGTGGACGGCCTGCGGGCCAACCTCAACCTGGGCCTTGACATCTCGCGCAGCAAAGGAAGCAAAGACATTTCGCCAGCCGATTTTGGTGGTTACAACAAGGATGCACCCAACAATCCCGGCCTGAACGGCTCCTACACCCAGTCGTCGGTGCAAGACAAGGACATGAACCTGCTTGAAGCCTACCTGGCCTATGGCAAGCAGTTTGGCGGCACTAAGTTTGACATTCAGGGGGGCTATGCCTACCAGACCTTCGTCGACCAGGGCCCTAACTTCCTCACTTACCGCTCGAACCGGACGACCTTGGTCAATCCGGACGCTAAGCTGACGGTGCCCGGCTTCTACAACAAATACGTGCTGGTGTCCTACTTCAGCCGAGCCACCGTGAACGTGCAGGACAAATATCTGCTGACGGCGACCCTGCGCAATGACCGGACCTCGCGCTTCCGCAATGGCTACAACAGCGGCTGGTTTCCGGCATTGGGCCTGGCCTGGCGCGTGAAGGGCGAAAGCTTCCTGAAAGACAACACCACCATTTCGGAGCTGAAGCTGCGGGCCGGGTACGGCCGCACGGGCCAGCAGGAAATCGGCGGGGCCTACGACACGCAGCCGCGCTACGCGCTGGGCAACTCGGAGGCACAGTACCTGTTCGGCAATGCCGCCACGGGCTTCATCGTCGGCCCGCTGGGCTACAATGCCGTGCTGACCTGGGAAACCACCAACACCCTCAACGCCGGCCTGGACCTGGGCTTCCTTGACAACCGCTTAACCGCAACCGTTGACGTGTACGAGCGCAAAGCCAGCGACCTGCTGGTGGAAGTGAACGTGCCCGCCGGCTCGAACCTCGTGAACCGCCTTAACGCCAACCAAGGAACGCTGCGCAACCGCGGCATTGAATTGGGCCTGAACTACGGCGTCATTCGTTCGGAAAACCTGAACTGGGACGTGAACCTGAACGGGGCTTACAATGTTAACAAAATCACCAGCCTAGGCCTGCAGGACGCCAGCTTCCCCGGCGTGCAATTGGGCGACATTGGCGGTGGTACCGGCAACCAGATTCAGATTCGCAGCGTGGGCTTCCCGACCGATGCTTTCTATGTTCGCCAGCAGGTGTACGGCCCCGACGGCCGGCCCGTGGAAGGCGTGTACGTGGACCGTAACGGCAACGGCACGACCACCGATGACTTTTACCGCTACAAGCAGCCTTCTCCCCTCGTGACGCTGGGCTTCAGCTCGAACGTGACCTACAAGAAGCTGTTCCTGGCCTTCACGCTGCGCAGCAACCTCGGCAACTACGTGTATAACGCCAACGCCGCTGACCGCGGCACCTACGCCAACGCCCAGGCTTCGACGCTGTTTGTCAACAACCTTTCCCCGGACGTGCGCAACACGGGTTTCACCCGTCAGCAGCTGTTTTCGGACTACTACGTGCAGAACGCCTCGTTCCTGCGCTGCCAGAACATTTCGCTGGGCTACAACGTGGGCAAAGTGCTGGGCGCTTCGTCGCTGCGCATCACCGGCAACGTGCAAAACCCGTTCATCATCACCAAGTACAAAGGCGTGGAGCCCGAAATCAACGGTGGCATTGACCGCAACTTCTACCCCGTCGCCCGTACCTACACGCTGGGCATCGCCCTTGGCATCTAATTCCCACCAACCATGAAGAATAATTCCTTTTCCCGTGGGTTAATCACCCTCGCACTGGGCACGGCCCTGGCCGGGCTCGCCACCTCGTGTCAAAAAGACCTCGACCAAACCCCCAAATACGAGCCCACGCCCGACAAGGTGTACGTGAACCTGGCCGCTTACAAAAGCGTGTTGGGCAAGCTCTACGGGGGGTTTGCCCTCACCAGCTTGGGCGGGGCCAACGGTGACAGCGACATCAAGGGCATCGACGGCGGCACGGGCAACTACCTGCGCCAGTTGTGGAGCGCCCAGGAGCTGACCACCGACGAAGCCGTGGTGGCCTGGAACGACCCGGGCATTCAGGACTGGCACAACATGAACTGGGATGCCAACAACCCCCTGTTGCGTGGTCTCTACAACCGGGCTTACTACGAAATTAGCCTCTGCAACGAGCTCATCCGCGAGTCGTCGGACGACAAATTGACCAGCCGCCTGCCCTCCGGCGACGTGGCGGAAGCCAAGCGCTACCGGGCCGAAGCCCGTTTCCTGCGGGCCGTGTCTTATATGCACGTCATCGATTTGTTCGGCGGCGGTCCGTTTGTGACCGAAGCCAACGAAGTGGGCGTAGCGGCACCGCCCTACAATACCCGGCAACAGCTCTACGCTTTCGTCGAAAGCGAGCTGTTGGCGCTCAAGTCGGAACTGGCTCCTGCCCGTGGCAACGAGTTCGGCCGGGTGGACCAGGCCGCAGCCAGCGGCATGCTGGCCCGTCTGTACCTGAATGCTGAGGTATACAGCGGCACGCCGCAGTACGCCAAGGCAGCGACCGAAGCCCAAGCCGTCATCAACAGCGGGTACTCGCTGGTGACGCAAGCCAGCTCGGCTTCTTCGGCGTATGGCCGCAACTTTTTGGCCGACAACAACCTGGCCCCGGCATCCAACGAAATCATCTGGTCGATTCTGCTGGACGCTACCCGCACCACCACCTACGGCGGCACGACCTTCCTGGTGAACGGCTCGACCAACGGGGCGTCGGCCGGCTGGCAGCGCTACGTGGGCCAAACCACGGGCTGGGGCGGCATGCGCGCTACCCGCGCGCTGTTTGACAAGTTTTTCCTGCTGGGTGCCGACACCACGGTTGACCGCCGTGGCCGTTTCTGGACGCGCGGGCAGACGCTGGAAATCAACGACCAAAGCCAGTTCACCCAAGGCGTTGGCGTTACTAAATACCGGAACATCAATTCGGATGGTTCGCTCATCGTAGGTTCGCAGAACTTCTCCAGCGTTGACTTTCCGATGCTGCGTTTGTCCGACATGATGCTCATTTACGCCGAAGCGGCCGCCCGTGGCGCCGCTGCCCGGGCCACCGGCCTTGAGTACGTGAACAAAGTCCGCCGTCGGGCATTTGGTCTCAACATCAACGCCCCCAGCGCCGCTGCCGACATCACCGATGCGCAAATGACCACGGACTTCATTCTGGACGAGCGCGCCCGCGAGCTGCACTGGGAAGCCCAGCGTCGTACCGACCTCGTGCGGCACGGCAAGTTCACCAGCGCCTCGTACCTGTGGCCCTGGAAAGGCGGCGTGGCCGCCGGCCGGGCAGTGGGTGACTTCCGGAACCTGTTCCCCTTGCCCACTTCTGACCTGACCGCCAACCCCAACCTGAAGCAGAACACGGGCTACTAAGACAGCATACAGGGCGGTGCGCTTTGTATCGTCCTGTATACGCTAGCTCCGGGCGGCCTGGAGTTTTTTCCTCCTGGCCGCCCCACTGCTAGCCCAAGCTTGTCAAGCATCTCGCCGTTGCTTTCACTTTCAACCGTTATTTCCGATATGAAAAATTTGCTTACTCAAGCCCTGGCCGTTGCCGTTGCGCTGACGAGCCTAGCTTCGTGCAACAAGGACGAGGACAAGGCGACCATTGCCCCCTCGGCTTCGCTGTCGCTTAAGTCCTCGACCAACACGGTAGTGCTGACGCAACTCAACGACGCCAACGACATCATCACCTACAACTGGAACGCGGTAAGTTTCGCGCTGAGCGGCACCGATGCCTCCAAGGCTCCGGGCGTTACTTACCAAGTGCAGATAGCCAAATCAGCCGACGGGTTCGGCTACCCGGCAGTCTTTGATGCAGGCACCAACCTGACGAAAACCATCAAGGTGAAGGACCTGAACGATGGTCTTAACGCCATCGGCATTGCTACCCAGAAGCCCGTGCCGGTGTATGCCCGCGTAGTGGCCGTGGTGGGTGGCGACAACCACACGTTTGCGTCGGCACCGGTGGCCCTTACGGCCACTGCCTACCCGGCCTGTTTGCCGCCCAACGCCGACACCTGGGCCCTGGTTGGCCCGGCCGGCCTTGGCTGGCCCAGCGGGGGCGCCTCCGAAGACGGCATTCCGCTGACTTGGAACTGTGCCCTCCAAGCGTATACGGCGCGCGCTGCCCTCAACGCTGGCGAATTTAAATTCCGCAAAGACAAGGCATGGTCTATCAACCTCGGCGGGGCCGGCAGCCTAACCCAGGGCGCGCCCCTGTCGCTCAATGGTCCGAACCTCTCCATTACCACCCCTGGTACTTACACGGTGAAACTGACCGTGAACGGCGCGGGCGCCGGTGTATCGGGTGGTACGGTGACGGTGACCCCCTAACTCAGTTAGTTGTGTTACGCATGCGCTGAAACGGCCAGTCCGGTTCAGCCATCGTTTGGAAAGGGCCGCTAGATTGCTAGCGGCCCTTTTTTGTTCAAATGGGACAAGACTTTCCCCGGCCTTTCCCCAACTCCTGAGTACTTTCGCAGCTACTCCCAACCCGTTTTCTCATGATTCTAATTGCCGACGGCGGTTCCACCAAATGCAGCTGGTGCCAGCTTGACGACGCGCGCAACCGCGTTTACTTCAACACCGAAGGGTACAACCCCGATTTTATTGACACGGCCGGCATCGCGGCTTCGCTGAACCAGCACCTGCCCGACACCCTGCCGCGCGACCAGGTGCGCGACGTGTATTTCTACGGCGCCGGGGTGTCGTCGGCCCAAAAGGCGGAGGTCATTGCCGGGGCGTTGCGCCAGCTGTTTCCCAACGCCAAGGCCCACGTGACCGAAGACCTGCTGGCCGCGGCCCGGGCGCTGCTGGGCCGCAAGCCGGGCTTTGCCGCCATTCTGGGCACGGGCACCAACTCCTGCCTCTACGACGGCGAGAAAATCACCTACAACGTGGACTCGCTGGGCTATTTCCTGGGCGACGAAGGGTCGGGTTCGTTTTTTGGCAAACGCCTGCTGCGCGACTATTTGCGCGGCCTGCTGCCCGACGGTCTGCAGGAAGCCCTGAAGGAAGAGTACAAGCTGGGCACGCGCAACGAAATCCTCGACCGCCTCTACAACCAGCCGCTGCCCAACCGCTACCTGGCCAGCTTCGCCAAGTTTGCCTACGACCACAACAACGTGAGCTACTGCCGCGACATCGTGCTCGAAGGCTTTGAGACTTTCTTCCAGAATCTGGTGCTGCACTACCCGCGCTATCAGGAGTACACCTTCAACTGCGTGGGCTCGGTGGGCTACAATTTCCGCGACGTGCTGACGCAGGTGGCCAAAAGCCACGGCATGGAAGTGGGCAAAATCATCCGCTCCCCTATCGATGATTTGGTGGCGTACCACGAAGAGGATTTGTAGGCTGCGCTGCCCGGCAACGTGCAGTTGCCGCCAAGCTCACCGCAAACAAAAAGGCCGCTTTCCTGGGAAAGCGGCCTTTTTGTTTGCGGTGAATCCCGTTAATGCTGCACCACCAGTCGAATGGTTTGGCTGTGCTGCGGCGTGGTGAGGCGCACGAGGTACACGCCCTCGGCCAGCCCTTGCACGGGCAGGCTCACGCTGTGCGGGCCGGCGGCTTGCGGCGCGGCCGTGCTCACGGTGCGCACGGTGGCGCCCAGCAGGTTCTGCACGGTCATCGTAACGGCGGCCGGGGTGGGCAGCTCGTACTGCAGCAGCGCGGTGCTGGCGGTGGGGTTTGGCGAAGCCGTGAGGCGCAGCACGGCGGCGGCCGCCTGCGTGCGGGTGGGCAGCAGGGTGGCCTTCTTGATGCGGCGCGAGGTGTACACGGCGTAGGCGCCGGGTTGCAGCGTAATCAGTGCGTTGGGGTTGGTAACGGTGATGCTGTCGCCGCTGAGGTAGTTGTACCACTTGCCGGTGCTCTGGAAGGCCGGGTCGATGGTGGTGGAAGTCACGTCGAAGTTGCCAATGATGGTGACCTTCGTGTTGGCGTCGCTCAGGTGAATGGACTTGGCGGCACCAGCCAGCGACTGCGTGTAGGTGGTGGGATTTTCAAACACCGGCTCCTTTTTCTTGAGCGCGATGAGGGCCCGGTACACGTCGTAGAGCTGGCGGCGGTTGGCGTTCTGGTAGTAGTTCCAGAGGATGGGCTTGTTGCCCACGCGGCCGTTCTGGTCGATGCTGATGTCGTAGCCCAGCTCGCCAAACTGCCAAATCATTTTTGGGCCGGGCACGGTGAGGAAGAAAGCCGCGGCGGCTTCGGTGCGGGCCAGGGCGGTGTTCAGGTCGCGCACGTTGTGGGCGGGGTTGGTCTGGTTGCCGTAGGTGATGTTCTTGAACATGAGCCGTTCCTCGTCGTGGCTTTCCATGTAGGTCACCAGGTTCGGGCCGGCAAAGTTGCGGGTGCCGTAGTAGCCGCCGCTGAAGTTCGAGGTGCTCACGTAGCCCATGGTGGCTTCGTTGTAGTTGTAGTTCATGTTGCCCCACAGCATCATGCCGTAGTTGGCCAGCACCTGCTCCTCCGAGTTATCGGCAAAGTGCTCCAAAATGCAGTACAGGTTGGGGTCCACAGCCTTCATGGCATCGTAGTAGTCCTTCCAGATGTTGATGCGCGACTGGTCGTAAGCGCCCCAAGCCCCCACGTTGGTGGGGTTGTTCACCTGCGTGAAGCCCTTGCTCAGGTCGAAACGGTAGCCGTCGACCTTGTATTCCTGCAGCCAGAACGCCATCACCTGCTTCGAGAAATACTTGGTGAACTGGCTTTCGTGGTTGAAATCGTAGCCCACGTTGAAGGGGTGCGTGGCGTCTTGGTTGAACCACGGGCTGTTGGCGGCGGGCTTGCCGGTGGCGTTGTCGAAATATAGCTGCACCATCGGCGACTGGCCGAACGAGTGGTTCAGCACCATGTCGAGCACCACGGCCATGCCGCGGCGGTGGCACTCGTCGATGAGGCGCTTTAGGTCGTTTTTGGTGCCGTAATACTTGTCGGGTGCGAAATAGAACGAGGGATTGTAGCCCCAGCTCTCGTTGCCTTCAAATTCGTTGATGGGCATCAGCTCGATGGCATTCACGCCCAGCCGGCTCAGGTAGTTGAGCGTGTCGCGCAGGGTCTGGTAGTCGTGGCGGGCCACGAAATCGCGCAGGTGCAGCTCATAAATCACCAAATCGGCGCGGCTGGGGCGCTGGTAATTGGTCGTCGTCCACACGTAGGGCACTTGGTTGGTTTGCAGCACCGACACGTTCCCGGTCGTCGCGCCCGTGGGGTAGGGCTTCAGGTTGGGGTAGGTCACGCTCGGGATGAACCGGTCGTCGTTCGGGTTCAGGATTTTCTCGCAGTACGGGTCGGCCACGCGCAGCTCCCCGTCCACGAGGTACTGGTAGGCGTACTCCACGCCCGGCGTCAGGCCGTTGATTTGCACCCACCAGCGGTTGCCGTCGGGCGTGCGGTTCATGAAGGCCGAGTTGAGCGTCTGCCAGTTGTTGAATTCGCCGATGGCGTACACAAACTGCTTGTTCGGCGCCGTCAGGTTCAGAATCACCGACGTGCCGCCGTTCAGGTAGGTGATGCCGTCCTTAGCGCCGGCGGGCAGGGCCGCCGTCACCACCGTGGGGCGCACCACAAACACCAGCGAATCGACGGCCTGCGACGTGCCGCTCACCGCGGTGAAACGCACCACGCTGCGGCCCGTCTGCGAAATGGTGATGTTCGACGTCAGCGTGGTGGCGTTGGCTTGCTGAGCCACCTGGGTGCCGTTGAGGGTAAAGGCCAGGTTGGCCGAAGCCGAGGCGGCGCCGGTCACGCTCACCTGCGTGTTCTGGTTCACGAACAGCGGGTTGCCGTTGGTGCCCGGGCTGGGGCTGGTGATGCGGGCCGTGAGCGCCGCCTGGGCGGCATCCACGAAAATATCGCCGCCACCCGCGGCCCGGCCCACCACGGTGCCGTCGGCATTCTTGAAAATCATGCCCAGGCGCAGCAGGGTTTCGCCGGCCGGAATGGGGTAATAGGTGCGCGGCGTGAAGGTGATGCGGTAGATGTTCGGATTGCTGGCGTCGCGCGTCATCAGGGCCGTGGGGTCGGCCTGGTTGAAGGTGGAGCTGTGCACGTTGCGCCAGTTGGTGTTGCTGGAGCTCAGGTTGGTCACGGTGCCGGTCCAGATGTAGACGTTGCCGGTGAAGTTGGCCAGCGCGCCGTTGCCCTGGGTGGCGTCGAAGGTGATGGTCACGGGCGTGGTGTCGGTGAAAAACACTGGCGACGTGGTGACCACCTGTGCCTGCGCCGTCCAGGCCAACAGGCTGCACAGCAGGATGGTAATTCGGGTAAATGTTCTCATTGGGGAATTTTTGGTGGGATGGATGAAGGAACAGCAAGGCCCCGCGCAAGGCCTTGTGCAAACGATAGCGCAAGATACAACTTCTGGCCTCTTCGTGGGGCAAAACCGCCTACCTTTGCGGCTGATTCTTGCCCGCATGACGTTTATTTCCTGCCCATTTGTTCCCATACGACGTTGGCTGTTGATGGGGCTGTGGGCCGTGGGCGGACTGGCCCTGGCGCCCGCCGCCAGCGCGCAGATTCCCACCCGCGCCGATAGCACCGTGCTGCTCGCACCGCAACCGGCGGCACCGCCGTCTCCCGATTCGTTGGCGATGCGCAAGCGGCGCCTGCGCTTGCTAGTAGGCGGCTCGGCCGTGGGCTACGGCGTCATCTACACGGGCCTCACCACCGCCTGGTATACCGGGGAGCGGGTGCCGCTGCACTGGTTCAACGACTTGCCCGAGTGGCAGCAGCTCGACAAAGCCGGCCATTTCTGGGGCGCGTTTCAGGAAAGCCGCGGCGCTGTCGACATGCTGCGCTGGGCCGGCCTGAGCGAGAAGAAAGCCATTTGGTACGGCTCTTTCGTGGGGTTTGCCATTCAAAGCCCGCTGGAAATCCTGGACGGGCGCGACCCGGAATATGGCGCCTCGGCCACCGATTTGGCGGCCAATTTTCTGGGCTCGGCGGGCCTGCTGGCCCAGCAGCTGGCTTGGCACGACGTCCGCATCATGCCCAAATGGTCGTTTCACCTCACCGGCTACGCCCAGCGCCGCCCCAACGTACTGGGCAGCAACGTACCCGAGCGTTGGCTCAAGGACTACAACGGCCAGACGTATTGGCTCTGCACCGACGTGGGCGCTTTTCTGAAGCCCGGCAACCGCTGGCCGCGCTGGCTGCAGCCCGCCCTGGGCTACGGCGGCGAAGACATGGTGTACAACGACGACGCCACCAACGCGGCGGCCGGCCTGCGCCCCTACCGCCAGTTTTACTTGTCGCTCGACGTCGACCTTCGGCGCATCCCCACCCGCAGCGTGGTGCTCAAGCGGGTGTTCTACGCCCTGAGCATTTTCCACATGCCGGCCCCGGCCCTGGAATACAACCCACGCAACGGTTTCGGCTTCCACGCGCTCTACTTATAGGCCCGGGCCGGCTAAAATCCGTTAGGGAAACCCGGGCGGCCCCCGTTGCCCGTACTTTTGACGAACTCACCCGCCTCTGGCAGCCGTTCTTCACGCCGTAGAACTGACCTGGGAGCGGGCAAATTAGAACTGTTATGAACGTAGGAGATAGAGTCCGGCTGCTGACCGGCACCGAAGAAGGAATCGTTACCCGCCTGCTCGACAGCGAACTGGTGGAAGTGGCCATCGACAACGATTTTACCATCCCCGTGCTGCGGCGCGAAGTGGTGGTGGTGGCCCAGGAAGAAGGCAAGAACTTCGACCGCGCCGCCCCCGACCTGGGCCCCGGCCAAGCGCCCGGCCGCAACGCCAACGCCAGCAAAAAAGACAAAAGCAAGCGCCCCGGCCAGCCGGCCGCCGCGGCCCCGGGCCGGCCGGCGCAGCCCTCGCTGCAGGAGGCCCTGGCCGCCGCGGCCTCCAGCGGCGCGGGCATCGCCAAGCCGGCCGGCATTGTGCCCGGAACTGCCGGCGCCAAGCAGCCGGCAGCGGCCAAGGGCCTGTTCCTGGCCCTGGTGCACCAGTCGCCGGAGTTGCTGGCCGTCACGCTCATCAACAACACCGAGGCCGACGTGCTCTACACCTACGGCGAGGAAACCAGCGCCCGTCCCTACCGCGCCCTGGCTGCCGACAAGCTGGGCCCCAAAGCCAGCACCAAGCCCCTCTCCTTCCTGCACCTGAAGGATTTTGAAACCTGGCCGGCCGTGGTGTTTCAGCTGCTGCCCACCAGGCTCAACGGCGACGCGGCCTACGAGCTGCTCACCAAGCGTCAGGCCTTCAAGGCCAGTACCTTCTACAGCAGCCAGAAACCGGCGCCGGTAATTGGCAAGGAAGCCTACCTCTTCCAGCTCGACGAAAAAGCCGCCGCCGCCATCGCACCTGAGAAACTCGCCGAAGAAGCCCCGGCTCCGGCTCCCGCCGCCCAGGCCAAACCCGCCGGCGTGGATGCCGCCGCGCTCAAGGCCCAGCTCAGCGGCGATGCACCGGCCAAGCCGGCTGCGGTAGTAGCGGCCGCGGCGCCCGCGCCCGCTGCGCCGGTAGTAGCCCCGCCCCACGAGTTCGACCTGCACCTCGAAGCCTTGCGGCCCGACAACAAGGAGGACTTGAGCAATACCGCCATCCTGCGCCTGCAGCTCGATGCGTTTGAGGATGCGCTGAGCCGCGCGCTGGCCACCAACATGCACGAAATCGTCTTCATCCACGGCATGGGCAACGGGGTGCTGCGCAAGGAAATTCACCGCCAGCTGAGCCGCAACAAGGATATCAAGTTCTTTGAAGACGCGCGCAAAGAGAAGTTTGGCTTCGGTGCCACGCTGGTGCGCTTGAAGTAGCACTTCGGGCTTCTCGCCGGACAAGTAAAAACGTCATGCAGAGCGCCAGCGAAACATCGCGCGTGCAAGAGTAGATAATTACTTCTGCGCGCGCGATGCTTCGCTGGCGCTTTGCATGACGTTTTAATTTCTTTCAAATCCCTTTCCTACCATGTACGACCTCATTGGCGATATCCACGGCCACGCGGCCGAGCTGCATCGGCTGCTGAAAAAACTGGAATACGCTCCCGATGCGCAGGGCATTTATCGCCACCCGGTGGGGCGTCAGGTCATTTTTTTGGGCGATTTCATCGACCGGGGGCCGCACATCCGCGAGACGCTGCAGGTGGTGCGCGGCATGGTGGACGGCGGCACGGCCCTGGCCGTGATGGGCAACCACGAATACAACGCCCTCGCGTTTTGGGAATTTGACCCCGGCGGAGGGCACCTGCGGCCCCACTGGCCCAACCACATTCTGCAGCACCTGGAAACCATCAAGGAGTTCAGCAGCAAGGAGCGGTTTGCGGAGTGGCGCGACTACCTGGCGTGGTTTCGCACGCTGCCGCTGTTTCTGGAGCTGCCGGGGCTGCGCGTGGTGCACGCCTGCTGGGACGCCCGCTTCATTGCCTACCTGCGGCAGGAACTGCCCGATTCCCGCCTGACGCCGGACTTTCTGCTCCGGGCCAGCCGCGTCGGCTCGCCCGATTTCAAGGCCATTGAAGTGACGCTGAAAGGCCACGAAACCAAACTGCCCGGCGACCACCATTTCTTCGACAAAGACGGCCACCGCCGCACCATGGTGCGCACCGCGTGGTGGCGCGACCCGGCCGCCTCCACCTACCACGACTACTACCTCGAACCCATCGACGCCCTGGCCGACCAGCCCGTGGACGTGGCCGCCCTGCCCCACGCCGGCTACTACCAGGACGAAACGCCCGTGTTCTTCGGCCACTACTGGCTGCGCGGCGAGCCCCGGATTCTGACGCCGCACTCCGTGTGCCTCGACTATAGCGTGGCCAAGGGCGGCGAGCTGGTGGCTTACCGCTGGCACGGCGAGCAGGTGCTCACGCCTGCCGGACTGGTGCGGGCCTGAGTCAGGGGATTTTGCCAGACGGCAGGCAACGGTGCCCTTTCCGCACCGTTCTTTGTCCTTTACCCGCAAAATCAACGGCGTCCCATGCGTTTTCTTTACCTGCTGCTCCTCTCCCTGCCCGCGCTGGCCCAGCAGCCCCTGCCCATCCCGCGCAACCTGCAGGCCACCTACGCCAAAGGCACCCGCACCGAAAGCGGCCAGCCCGGCCCCAACTACTGGCAAAACACCGCCGATTACGACTTGGCCGTCACCTTCGACCCCACCACGCGGCGCGTGAGCGGCACCGTCGGCATCAAGTACCAGAACAATAGCCCCGACTCGCTGCGGCAGGTGTGGTTCAAGCTCTACCCCAACATCTACCAGAAAGGGGCGCCCCGCAGCCGCCCTTTCTCGCCGGCCGACGTGGGCGAGGGCATGAAAATCACCGCCCTCACCATCAACGGCGAGGTATTCAACGTAGCCAAGCTGGCCATCGAAGCCACGAACATGGCCGTGCCGCTGCGCCGGGCCATAGGGGCACGGCAGTCGGCCACGGTGAGAGCCACGTACTCCTACGTTCTCAACAAAGGCTCGCATCAGCGCACCGGCGAGATTGAGCCGGGGGCTGACTTTGTGGCGTACTTCTTCCCGCGCATTGCGGTCTATGATGACATCGATGGCTGGAACCGCGTGCCCTACACCGGCGACCAGGAGTTCTACAACGACTTCTGCAACTTCAAAGCCGCCATCACCGTGCCCAAAAACTTCGTGGTGTGGGCCACCGGCGATTTGAAAAACACCGACCAGGTCCTCGCCAAAAAGTACGCCCAACGCCTGCGCGATGCGGAACAGAAAGACGCCGTGGCCTTCGTCATCTCGGCCGAAGATGCCCAGCGCCGCGACATCACCGCCCAAAACCCGCAGAACACCTGGCGCTTCGAGGCCCGCAACGTGACGGACTTCGTGTTTGCTACCGCCGACCATTACGTGTGGCAATCGACCAGCCTCGTGGTGGACCCCGCCACCAAGCGCCGCACCCGCGTCGACGCCGTGTACAACCCCACGCACAAGGACTACGCAGAAGTAATTGATTTCAGTCGCAAAACGGTAGAGGCCATGAGCTACACCTTCCCCAAGTGGCCTTTCCCCTACGCCCACGAAACGGTATTCGACGGCCTCGACCAGATGGAGTACCCCATGATGGTGAACGACAACCCCACCGAAACCCGCGAAGACGCCATCACCCTCACCGACCACGAAATCTTCCACACGATGTTCCCTTTCTACATGGGCATCAACGAAACGAAGTACGGCTGGATGGACGAGGGCTGGGCCACCATCGGCGAGTGGCTGATTTCGAGCCTCATCGACCCCAAGCTCGACGACGACTACGGCGTGGCCCGCTACGCCAGCAGCGCCGCCACCGAAAACGACCTGCCCGTGGTCACGCTCAGCACCCAGCAAACGGGCCTGCCGTTCTTCCTCAACTCCTACCCCAAGCCCGGCATGGGCTATTTGTATGTGAAGGACCTACTCGGCGACGAGCTGTTTACGCAGGCCCTGCACACCTACATCCGCCAGTGGAACGGCAAGCACCCCATGCCCTACGACTTCTTCAACAGCATGAACGCCGGCGCGGGCCGCAACCTGAACTGGTTCTGGCAGCGCTGGTTTTTTGACGCCGGCTACCCCGACCTGGCCATCGCCGGCGTGACTAAAACCGCCGCCGGCTACGATGTCCAGGTGCAAGCCAAAGGCAGCAAGCCCGTCCCCGTCGACCTCACCGTGACCTTCGCCGACAACACGACCCAGAAACTTCACCGCACCATCAGCGTCTGGGAAACGGGCGCCACGTCCGTCACCGTGCCCGTAGCCACCAAGCAACCCGTGACGCGCGTGACGCTGGGCAGCACGCTGGTGCCCGACAGCTATCCGAAGGACAATGTGTGGGAGGGAAAGTAGCACTGCACGATGATTAAGTTAGCACCACCGCTTTTCCAGATTCTACAAGAAGAGTTGGCTTATGGAAACGAAATAGTTGAAGACACGGCCTGGTTGCCTGACTGCATTATGCTAATCATTTTGAGGAAGAAATTCCGTAGGGAATATCCAATTTCAGCCGGCATTCAATTTCTTAAAATTGAAGACCACCACTATTGGTATGCCGAGTATAATTGCAAATCCGCTGAGGGCAATCATTCAATTGCTTGTGGATTCGACTCCTGACTAAGATGATTAAATACCAATGCAGTCGAGTTGCTTCGACTTCGTTCAGCGTTACAGGTCTGGATGGTTTGGGTGTACCTTTGCCCGCAGTGATGGGTCGCCCCACCGCGGCGCTTTCGGGCGACGAGGAAAGTCCGGGCAACGCAGAGCACCTTGCTTCCTAACGGGAAGGACTGGCGCAAGCCAGGACAGCGAGTGCCACAGAAAATTACCGCCTACGTCGCCCTCGGGCGGCCGGTAAGGGTGAAAAGGTGCGGTAAGAGCGCACCAGCGGGCGGGTGACCGTCCCGGCTGGGTAAACCTCAGGGGTTGAAAGACCAAATAAGCTGGCACGCCGGCGCGGCCTTCGGGCGGCACCGGCACCGGGCGGCTCGTCCGGCGCCAGCGGGTAGGTTGATGGAGCCTTTCCGCGAGGACTGGCCTAGATAAATGGTGGGGCAGCTGCTTCGGCAGCGGACAAAACCCGGCTTACAGACTCATCACCTCACATAAAAAAAGGCTCTTCCCACACGGGAAGAGCCTTTTTTTATTCATTGGCCGTCATGCTGCGCGCTACATGACGGCCTTTTTTCACGCTTATTTCTTGTTAGCGGCCCGAATAGCCTTCACCTCGGCCGCGCTCAAGGCGCTGGCTTTGTTGCCGAAGGAGTTGCGGACGTAGGTGAGCACCGCCGCAATCTGGGCGTCGGTCAGCGACTCCTGGGCGGGCATCACGTTGTTGTAGGGCTCGCCGTTGATGTCGACGCCCTGCAGGCCGTTGAGCAGCACTTTGGTGAGGCGGGTTTTGTCGCCCAGCACGTAGTCGGTTTTGGCCAGCGGCGGGTTCAGGCCGTCCACGCCCAGGCCGTCGGCCTGGTGGCAGCTGAGGCAGTTTTGCACGTACACCGACTTGCCCTGGGCCAGCACGGCGGCGGGCACGCCCACGGCTTTTTTGGCGGGGGCTTTCACGGGCGTTTTTTTCTGGGCGGCGGCGGGGCCGGCCGCCACGGCCAGCAGCGACAGCAGAACAACTAATTTCTTCACGAGCGGGCTTATTTCTTGTTGTACACGATGCGGTAGATGGTCCCGGCCTTGTCGTCGCTCACGTAGAGCGAGCCATCGGGGCCCTGGGCCAGGCCGCAGGGCTTGTGGTCGGCGCGACCGGACGCCACCTTTTCCGGCGAGCCGGCGAAGTTGTCGGCAAACACTTCCCACGGACCGCTCGGCTTACCGTTTTTAAAGGGTTGGAACACCACGTAGTAGCCCTTCTGCGGCTCAGGGGCGCGGTTCCAGGAGCCGTGGAAGGCGATGAACGCGCCGTTGCGATACTTTTCCGGAAACATGGTGCCGGTGTAGAACAGCAGCGCGTTGGGCGCGGTGTGGGCGGGGTAGGCCGCAGCGGGCTCCAGGTACTTGGGGTCGGCTTCCTTCTTGCCGTCGCCGCCGTACTCGGGGGCCAGCATTTTCTTCTTCTGAATAGGGTCGTAGTACAGGAAGGGCCAGCCGGCGTTGGCGCCTTTGGTAAGGGCGTAGAGGCACTCAGCAGGCAACTCGGCCGACTGTTTCGTGTCGTACATCTCCGGGAAGATGTCGTGCAGCTGGTCGCGGCCGTGCTGCATCACGAAAAGCTGGTTGGCCTGCGCGTTCCAGTCGAGGCCCACCACGTTGCGCAGGCCCGTGGCGTAGCGGCTGCCGCTGCCATAGCCCTGGTTCAGCTTGTCGGCCCGGAACTGCCAGATGCCGCCCGCCGAATCCAGAATCGGGCAGTTTTGCTGGCCCAGGGAGCCTTTCTGCCGGTCTTTGATTTGACAGGAGTTGGAGTAGGCGCCGATGTTGACGTAAAGGTTGCCGGCGTTGTCGAGGGCAATGGATTTGCTTTCGTGCTGGCGACGATTGATGAGGCCGCTCACTATTTTTTCGGGCTGCGTGGGGTTGGTCACCTCCCCTTTCGCGTCCAGCTTGTAGCGGTACACGTCTTCGTCGGACGAGGCGTAGAGGTAGCCGTCTTTCACGGCAATGCCGGTGCCGCCGTAGCCGCCGAAGCCGCCCGTCACCGTGGCTTTGCCCGTCGCGGCGGGCTTCAATTCAAGGATGCCTTTGCCGTCTTTGGGCCGGTTCAGCTTCACGTAGATGTTGCCCTGGGGCGTCACGGCAATGTGCCGGGCCCGGCCGCCGGTTTCGGCCACCACCAGCGCGCCGAACCCGGCCGGCAGCTTGAGGCCGGCGTTGTTGGGGTCGGGGGCCACGGTGGGTCGGCTGGTGAGGGAGTAGAGGCCGAAGCTGCTGGCCAGAGCCGCCGCCAGCAGCAGCGGACGGGTGAAGTTATTGTTCATGGATGGAAATGTTGGTTGAATAGAGCGAAGTAGAGACGCAACATCTTGCGTCTCGTCGTTGAACGGTAACACTGAACGAGCCACAGACTGTGCCGTTCAAATAAACAACATCAGCAACGACGAGACGCAAAATGTTGCGACTCTACTTCGTTCAATATCCTGCCTTAAACTCCCACCGCCGCTTTTCGTTACCTTCGCCCCTCTCCATTTGCATTCCATCGTATTCCATCCCGCATGCCCCGCATCCTCATCATCGACGACGAAAAAGCCATCCGCAACACGCTGAAGGAGATTTTGGAATTTGAAAGCTACCAGGTCGACCAGGCCGAAGACGGCCCCGCCGGGCTCGACATGCTCATTCAGCAGAAGTACGACGTGGTGCTCTGCGACATCCGCATGCCCAAAATGGACGGCCTCGAAGTCCTTACCCGCGCCCAGGCCATGGGCACCGACGCCGCCTTCATCATGGTGTCGGCCCACGGCAGCATCGACACGGCCGTGGAAGCCACCAAGAAAGGCGCCTACGACTTCCTGCCCAAGCCCCCCGACCTCAACCGCCTGCTCGTGACGGTGCGCAACGCCCTCGACCGCACCAAGCTGGTGAGCGAAACCAAAACGCTGAAAAAGAAGCTCTCCGTCACGAAAGGCTCCGAAATGGTGGGCTCCTCGGCCGCCCTCGGCGCCGTGCGCAAAGCCATCGAGAAAGTGGCCCCTACCGATGCCCGCGTGCTCATCACCGGCCCCAACGGCGCCGGCAAGGAAATGGTGGCCCGCCAGCTGCACGAGCAAAGCAACCGCGCCCAGGGCCCCATGGTGGAAGTAAACTGCGCCGCCATTCCGTCGGAGCTGATTGAAAGCGAGCTGTTCGGCCACGAAAAAGGCTCGTTCACCTCGGCCGTGAAGCAGCGCATCGGCAAGTTCGAGCAGGCCGACGGCGGCACGCTCTTCCTCGACGAAATCGGCGACATGAGCCTCTCGGCCCAGGCCAAGGTGTTGCGCGCCTTGCAGGAAAACAAAATCACCCGCGTGGGCGGCGAAAAGGAAATCTCGGTGAACGTGCGCGTGCTTGCCGCCACCAACAAGGACCTGCTGCAGGAAATTGCCGACAAGAACTTCCGCGAAGACCTCTACCACCGCCTCTCGGTCATCGTCATCAAGGTCCCGGCCCTCAACGACCGCCGCGAAGACATTCCCGAGCTCATCCAAAAATTCCTCAACGACATCGCCGCCGACTACGGCAACAAGCCCAAGAAAATCGACCCCGCCGCGCTAGAGTACCTCCAGGGGCTCGACTGGCGCGGCAACATCCGCGAGCTACGCAACGTGGTGGAGCGCCTCGTCATCATGAGCGACGACACCA
Organism: Hymenobacter armeniacus; assembly: GCF_014699055.1. GTDB lineage: Bacteria > Bacteroidota > Bacteroidia > Cytophagales > Hymenobacteraceae > Hymenobacter > Hymenobacter armeniacus. The sequence goes on along the minus strand of NZ_JACXAC010000003.1, from coordinate 696,469 downwards.
TTTCGGCCGATGACGCGAAGGCGTTTGCTGGGAAGTAATAATATTCCCTTATTTAAAAAACGCAAAAAGGGCTCCTGATACCGGAGCCCTTTTTGCGTTGTATCGTTTAACAACTACTTAATAACTTATTCTTTTCCGACTCGAATTCATCATTGGTTAAAATGCCCGATGCTTTAAGTTCGCCAAGCTTTTTTAACTCATCCATTTTGTTTGATGTAGTCATTCCAGCACCTGGTTGTTTGAGCTTTGCTTCAAACAACTTTTCCATAACCAATTTATGTATCTTTTCTGCCTTGTCGCCAACTTTCGAAGAAAAAGCCCTTAGCACGATGGTATTGGGGTCCGTCATGCTTTGGGGAGACGAATAGAACGGGCCTACGGTCGCATCGCTCTCTTCGGTGCCAGGAACTATAAATTTGAAGTACCCATTGGAAAAAAATGTAGGTTTTTTGTATTCAATGGTAACAATGTCTTTGTAGAAATAAATACGCTCACCCACAAATCCTCCCTGGCTCATAAACCCATTAAATGTTGCTCGAGACAGGGTAATGTGGTCTTCGAAAACCATCAATTTGCCATTCTGGCCATTAATTTCTGCAAGCATCGGAAATGTCAACTTAATACTTTCGTTTTAGTAAGCGTGCCAAAGTTCACATAATTTGAAGCAATAGGCGTGCAAACATTGTGCGAAATAAATTTACGTTAAAAGCAACCTGACTTATTTAAACCATCTGATTACACCCGCGCACGTCCGAATTATCCATTCGGCCCAGCACCTCGAATGAGCCGTCCTCGTGCATCCGCGCCAAATCCTTGGTTTCGATAAAAGCGCAGGAATCAATATTGGCTAGGTCAATCACATTGATGGCGCCATCCTTTCTATTCCCAATCGAAAACGGGTCCGACGGGTCGCGCAGTAGCACGCGCAGCGGCGCGGGGCAATGGAAACGGCCGTCGCCCAGCGAGTAGGCCTGGCTGAGCAGTTCCGTCATGCCATATTCGGAATGAATGCCCGCCGGGCCAAACGCCTGCTGCAATTCGGCGTGCAGTTCTTCGCGAATCATCTCGCGGCGTCGGCCCTTCATGCCGCCGGTTTCGAGCACGGTGAGGCCTTGCAGCTCCGGCGCGGGGCCAGTCTCGGCGGCAAAATCGAGCAGGGCGTAACTCACGCCGATGAGCATGACGCGGCGGCCAGGCACCTGCTTGGCTTCGGCCAGGGCGGCGCGCAGGGCGGCGTGGTCGTGCAGGAAAAAGGTGGGCTGAGTTTGGCCCGATTGCCGGGCGAAATAATCGACCATGGCCACCAGCGAGGAATTGCCCTGCTCCAAGTACGACGGCAGCAGGGCCAGGAAAATCCAGCCCGAGAGCGGGCCGTAGTATTGCTCGAAGATGCGGGCCGCGTTTTCGCGATACAAATCGGGGTCGCGCACGAGGTGGCGGCTGCGCTGCTGCAGGGTAGTGCCGCTGCTCAGAAACAATTCCTGAGCCTCCCACTGGACGGGCTCGGTCCGCACCTCATGGGTTTTGAAGAATTCGATGGGCAGAAAGGGAATATCGGCCAATTGAGCTACCGCAGCAGGGTTGCGGCCCAGCTGCTGCAGGTACTCGGCATAAGGCGGGCAGTGCACGGCCTGGTGCCGGAACAGGGCCAGCGCAGCTTCTTCAAACGACGCGGCGGTGAGCGTGGGCAGGGCCTGTAAAAATTCAGTGCGGAAACTCATGAGCGGGAAACGCGGTTGGCAACGCAGACCGAACCAAGCAGCCCGGCAAATCGTTGGGAAAAACGTACTTTGGCGACGATTCCGCCGTTGTGTTGCTGTCTAGTCATTTCCTGCCTTTATGAACCCGCTTCGTACCCTTGCCGCTGCCGCTGTTTGCCTGGTGGGGCTGTCCCTCAGCAGCTGTTTGAATGCGCCCGAATACCCAGAGACGCCTTCCATCGACTTCAACTCGCTGACCATGGTGCGCAATAAGCCAGCGGGCCAAACCGAAATCGACACGCTGAAATTTGCGCTCGATTTCCGCGACGGCGACGGCGACCTAGGGCTTTCCGACGAAGACATCAAAGTAGCGCCCTGGAACGCCACGAGTGGTGGCCCCAACAACCGCGGCTACAGCTACAATTATTTCATTCAGCCGTACAAAAAGGTAAACGGCATATTTGTCAAGTTTATCAACGCGGGCGGGGTGGCCGGCGAGTACGACGGCCGTTTCCTGCGCCTTGACGACACCGACGGACGTCCGGCCCCCCTCAAAGGCACGCTCAACTACAAGCTGCCCATTAACATCGACGGCGCACCTTTTTTTCCTGGCGACGTGCTGAAGTTTGAAATCAGCATCATGGACCGGGCCCTGCACCAGAGCAACGTCATCACCACTTCCGAAATAACGCTGGGCCGGTAGCTCAGCATTTTTTTTCTTTTGTTACGCTTGTGCCCCGGTCCGATGGCTGCGCTATCGGACCGGGGCAGTTGCTTAATAGATATCCGGGAATTTCTCGGGTGCGGCCTCGCTCATCAGCTCGTACACCGTGTCGAACACGTCTTCCACGTTGGGCTTGCTGAAGTAATCGCCGTCGGAGCTGTAGGCCGGGCGGTGGGCTTGCGCGGCCAGGCAGCGCGGCTGCGAGTCGAGGAAGCGGTAGGCGCCCTGCTCGTCCAGCACGTGCTGCATCATGAAGGCGGTGGCGCCGCCGGGCACGTCCTCGTCGGCAAACACCACGCGGTTGGTTTTCTGTAGGCTGTCGGCAATGAGGTGGTCGGTGTCGAAGGGCAGCAGGGTTTGCACGTCGATGACTTCGACGGAAATGCCCACTTCGGCCAGCTGCTTGGCGGCGTCCATCACAATGCGGCACATCGAGCCATAAGTGACCACCGTCACGTCGGTGCCGGTTTGCAGCACTTCGGGGCGGCCCAGCGGCAGGGTGAATTCGCCCACGTTGGCCGGAATGGTTTCTTTCAGGCGGTAGCCGTTCAGGCACTCAATTACGAGGGCGGGCTCGTCGCTGCGCAGCAGGGTGTTGTAGAAGCCGGCGGCCTGCGTCATGTTGCGCGGCACGCAAACGTGCATGCCCCGGATGCTGCCCAGAATCATCTGCATGGGCGAGCCCGAGTGCCAGATGCCCTCCAAGCGGTGCCCGCGGGTGCGCACAATGAGCGGGGCTTTCTGGCCCCCTTTGGTGCGGTACTGCAGGCAGGCCAGGTCGTCGCTCAGAATCTGGATGGCGTAGAGCAGGTAGTCGAGGTACTGAATTTCGGTGATGGGGCGCATGCCGCGCAGGGCGGCGCCGATGCCCTGCCCAATGATGGTGCACTCCCGAATGCCGGTGTCGGTGATGCGCAACTCGCCAAACTTCTCCTGCAAGCCAGCAAAGGCTTGGTTCACGTCGCCAATCTTGCCCACGTCCTCGCCAATGGCGAAAATGAGCGGGTCGCGCTGGAAGTTGGCGTCGAAGCAGGCCTGCAGCACTTCGCGGCCGTCAACCTGCGGGGCACCGGGCGCGAAGGTGGCGGGCACTTCTTCGATGTTGCCCACGGCCAGCTCGCTCTGGCTGAACAGGTTGGAGTTGTAGCGGTCGGCGTTTTCGGCCAGCAGCTGCTCCAGGTGGCGCTGAATGGCGCGGCGGCCGGCGCTGCGCTTCTCGGTGCGCACCTGCCGCAGGGCGCGGCGCAGCGTCCGCACGATGTCGGCCCGGATGGGCGTGGGGTTGGTTTTCAGCTGCTCCACCAAGTCGTGCATGCTGTTTTCGGTGCCGTGGTCGGCCACCAGCTTGTTCAGCAGGGCCACGGCCTCGTCGCGCTCGGCCTTGATGGGGTCGAAGAAGGCGGCCCAGGCAGCGGTGCGGGCCGTTTTGATGGTGGCGGCGGCGGTCTTTTCGATGTCGTCCAGCTCCAGCTCGGTGGCGTGGCCTTCGGCCAGCAGCCACTCGCGTAGTTTGTGCAAGCAGTCGTGGGCTTCTTCCCAGCTCAGGCGGTCCTTGCTCTTGTAGCGCTCGTGCGAGCCGCTGGTGCTGTGGCCCTGCGGCTGGGTGAGCTCCGTGACGTGCACCAGTACGGGCACGTGCTGCTCGCGGCACACGGCGGCGGCGCGCTGGTAGGTATCCACCAGGCTGGCGTAGTCCCAGCCGCGCACCACGTAAATCTCGAAGCCGGGCTCCCCTTCGCCGTCGCGCTGCAGGCCGGCCATGATGGCCGAAATGCTCTGCTTGGTGGTCTGGTACTCGGCGGGTACCGAGATGCCGTAATGGTCGTCCCACACGCTCATGAGCATGGGCACCTGCAGCACGCCGGCAGCGTTCAGGGCCTCGAAAAACATGCCCTCCGAGGTGCTAGCGTTGCCAATGGTGCCGAAGGCCACCTCGTTGCCGTGGTTCGACAGCTGCGTGAACCGGTGCAGCTCGGGATTTTGGCGGAACAGCTTGGAGGCGTAGGCCAGGCCCAGCAAGCGCGGCATCTGGCCGCCGGTGGGTGAAATGTCGGCCGAGGAATTCTTGGTGTGGGTGAGGTCGCGCAGGTTGCCGTCTTCGTCCAGCATGCGGGTGGCGAAGTGGCCGTTCATGGCGCGGCCGGCGGTGGCAGGCTCGGCCTCGGCGTCGGGGTTGGCGTAGAGCTGGGCAAAGTACTGCTCCCAGGTGAGCTGGCCGATGGCCACCATAAAGGTCTGGTCGCGGTAGTAGCCGGCGCGGAAGTCGCCGTTTTGGAAGGCGCGGGCCATGGCCAGCTGCGGCACTTCCTTGCCATCGCCGAAGATGCCAAACTTGGCCTTGCCCATGAAGACCTCCTTGCGGCCGGCCAGCGAGGCGTGCCGGCTTTCCCAGGCCAGGCGGTAATCGGTGAGAAAATCAGCCTTGGTGAGGGAGGTGGCTAGCGCGGGCAGGGCGGTTTCGGCGGCGGACATAAGCAAAGGGAACGGAGAGGTGGGAATTCTTAGGACAGGAGGACGTGCCGGTTGGGGCCGGCCCGCAAAAATACGGAATTGGGGCCGGCTAGGTGGTGCGCGGGGTTTGGGCGTATATTTGGGCTGCAAAGGCCTGGCCCATTGGTTTGTTTTTAGCAGCAAGCCCAAACGCCCTGCCGAGGTTATCTTTTATTTATCGGGGCGGCCCCCGCGTTGGCGGCCGGCGCACGCCCCCTACTCGTTGCGTGATGAAAAGACTTCTTACGATTTGCCTGCTGGCCCTGGCCGGCGCCGCCCACGCCCAGGGCGTGATGCAGTTCGAAACCGACAACCACGACTTCGGCAACGTGCCCGAGGGCACCATGGCCACCCACGAGTTCAAGTTCAAGAACACCGGCAACCAGCCCGTGGTGATTGCCAACGTGCAGGCCAGCTGCGGCTGCACCACCCCCGACTGGACCAAAACCCCGGTGATGCCCGGCAAAACCGGCATTATCAAGGCCATGTACAGCAGCGCGGGCCGCCCCGGCGTGTTCAACAAAACCGTGACCGTGACTAGCAACGCTGCCGAGCCCAGCAAGGTGCTCAGCATCAAGGGCACGGTGCTCACCAAAGACCAGATGAAGCCCATGCTGACGCCGGCCCAGCTGGCGGCCTCGCCCCACCTGGTGCTGGCCCAAACCAGCCACGACTTTGGCAAGATGGAAGCCGGCCAGCAGCCCACCGCCCGCATTGTGGTGAAAAACACCGGCAAAACCGAGCTTGTGCTCGGCCCCCTCACCTCGGGCTGCTACTGCGTGGGCTACAAGGCCTCGCCCAAGCCCATCGCGCCGGGCCAGAGCGCCGTGGTGGAGCTGCTCTACAGCCAGCGCCAGTTGGGCCAGGTGAGCGACGTGGTGACCATTGCCTCGAACGACGTGAGCGGCGACGCCAAACTCACGTTGCGCGCCAACATCGTGCGCGACCTCAGCGGCAACAGCATGGTGAAGGAAAGCGGCACAGCCGTTCCCTTTAAATAACCGCTGCGAAGCGGCCCACGCCGCGCCCTTTTTCTAGCAGGCCCCGCTACTTCAGCGGGGCCTTTTTTTATGTGCGCTGGGCACAGGAAGCAAGCGGTAACAAGTGCCCATGCATTTCTCTGGCGCAGCTCCAACTGTATGGCTCCCTAATCACCACCGATTGGCAGTTGGCCATCTATCAGACCAGCAGCGCTACATGGGGCGCACGGTTCAGTACGGCACCTAGCACTGCCGGTGTTTGAGAGCAAAATTTTCGACTTATTCGCTTTCAGTATTACTAAACTTTGATTAAATCATCATTTCATCATTTACTAGTCCTAACTTTACTAGGTTAGAATCAACTTAATTTTAAGCATTTGCGCGATGCAGGTGCTGTGAATTGGCTGCTTTTACGGGCTATCGGAGTGAATGGGCGCGGCAGTGCCGGGGCCGTTGTGCGCTGCGATGACCTCACACGATTAAATAAGCAACTGTTTTACAGCAGAGTTACCGTTCATGAAAATCAACATTCTACTTGCAGCTATGGGGGCGGTGCTCGGGGCGGGCACTGCGCGCGCGCAAACGGCGCTGCTTCCCGATACGCTGGAATACGCCCGCGCCAAGGCGTATGGGAAGGATTTTGGCGAGGCCGACCGGATACTGACCTTATATAATGCCCGGACATCCCGCCTCGACGGGCTGCGGCTGCAGGCGCAGGTGCTCTATTGGGCGCAGGATTTTAAACGGGCGGCGGCGGTGCACGAGCAGGCCCTGGCCGCTTTCCCCAGTGTGCCCGCCCTGCGCCTCGACTATGCCCGCCTATTGGTGGAGCAAAACCAGCTGGACCGGGCCAAAGACCAGCTCGCGGTGTACGAAACCCAGGACAGCGCCCGGGCCGAATCCGGCCTGCTGCTGGCCCTCATCAGCTACAAGCAGCTGCGCCTGGACGCGGCTCGCAAGTCCCTGGCCGCGGTGCTGCGGCGCTACCCCGGGAATGCGGCGGCTACCGCCCTGCTGCAGGATATCGGCAACACGACGCTGCCTTACTTCCGGGTGGGCAGCCGCTACCTCCACGACGACCAGCCCCTGCGGGCCCTCACGTATGAGGCCGAAGCCACGTTGTTTCGCTCGTGGCTGGTGGCGCCCACCGTGCAGCTGCAGGCCAATTCTTTTTCGCTGCCCGACGACCGGTCTGCTTCCTACTGGCTGCAGGTCGGCAACAAATTCACTTTCCTGCCGCTGGGACTTACGGTGAGCACAACGGGCGGGCTCTTTCAGTATTCGCAGAACAGCGGCGGCTCACTCGCCACGGGCAACCTGCTGCTGACCAAAACCCTGGGCAGCACGCTGGCTCTCGACGTGCAGGCCGCCCGGCAGCCCTACCAGGCCGTGCTGGCCAGCGCCCGGCAGCCGGTGATGGAGCGCCTCCAGGCGCTGGCCGTGCGCTATACCAAGGGCGATAAGTGGCTGGGCAAGGCCGGCGTGGAACAGCGCAGCTACGGCGACGACAACCCCGCCTACTCAACCTACGCCTGGCTGCTGGCGCCGGTGCTTACCCGCCCCACCGTGGTACTCAAGGCCGGCTATGCGTTCAGCTACGCCTCGGCCGAGCGCAGCACCTATACCCCGACGCGCAGCCTGAGCGACGTGGTGCTGAACGGCGGCCCGGTGCCGGGCGCCTACGTGCCTTACTTCACTCCCCGGCACCAATTGGTAAATGCCATGCTGCTGTCGCTGAAGCTGTGGCCGCAGAAAAAGGTGAGCGTGGCCGCCCGCGGCAGCTACGGGGTGCAGGGGCGGGCCGACGCGCCCTACCTCTACCTCGACAAGGCGCTGAACAACGAGCTCTACCTCGCCACCGGCTTTGCCCGCCAGGACTACCACCCCGTGGAAGTGCAGGGCGAGGTGGCCCTGAAAGCGTCGCCTTCGCTCACGGTAGCGGCCACCTACGGCTATTCGAGCCTGATTTTCTACAACCGCCACGCTTTCGACCTTCAATTTCGCTACCATCTGAACCGTGAGAAAAACCGATAACGCGGCCCTGTGGGAATTCCGGGAGGCAGCCACCTCCACGTTTGCGCGCAAGGCCACGCTGGCCAGCCTCATGGTGGCGGGCGTGTTCAGCATCGGCCGGCTGGCCGACTGGTGGTTTCGGGAGGAGCACGTGGCCTCGCTGCCGCTCTATCTGCTGCTCACCTTCATTTTCTGGTGGGGCATCGCGCGCATGGTCATCGTGTGGGTGTCGTACCTGCGCATCAGCAAGCCGCGCTGGCAAGCGCCGCAAGATGGGCTGCGGGTGGCCATTTTTACCACCAGCTCGCCGGGCGAGCCGCTCAGCATGTTTGAGAAAACGCTGGAAGCCTGCGCCCGCATCAGCTACCCGCACACCACCTACCTGCTCGACGACACCCAGGACCCGCGCTTCCGCGAAGCGGCCGAGCGGCACGGCGCCGTGTGGCTCGAGCTGGTGGGCCTGCCCGGGGCCAAAGCCGGCAAAATAAACGCGGCCCTGCAGCGCACCACCGAGGATTTCGTTCTGGTGCTCGACCCCGACCACATTCCGTTTCCCAACTTTCTGGACGAGGTACTGGGCTACTTCCGCGACCCGCAAGTAGGCTACGTGCAGGTGGCGCAGGCCTACTACAACCAGTACCGCTCCTTCACGGCCCGGGCCGCGGCCGAGCAGACCTACGGCTTCTACGGCCCCACCCAGATGGGCATGCACGGCCTCAACTGCGCCGTGGCCATCGGGGCCAACTGCACTTTCCGGCGCGCGGCGCTCGACAGCATTGGCGGGCACGGCATCGGGCTGGCCGAGGACCTCATCACGGCCATTCGCATTCACGCGGCGCAGTGGAAATCCATTTACTCGCCCATCGTGGTGAGCCGCGGCCTGGTGCCCGAGGACCTGGGCTCGTTTTGCAAACAGCAGCTGAAATGGGCCCGCGGAGTGCAGGAAGTGCTGTTTGCCGAGGTGCCGCGCCTCTGGCCCAAGCTCTCGTTTTGGCAGCGCGTGTCCTACCTCACGGTGGGCACTTACTACCTCTCGGGCCTCACCACGGCCTTGTTTCTGCTCATTCCCTACCTCTACTTCTGGTTCGGCTGGCTGCCGGCCAACATGGACTTCTTCGGGTTTCTGGACCACTGGCTGCCCGTGGGGCTCGTCAGCCTGAGCATTTACGTGTTTGTGCAGCGCTGGCTGTGCCACCCCGAAGCCGAGCGCGGCCTGCACTGGCGGGGCACCTTTCTGAAGTTTGCCTGCTGGCCGGTGTTTTTCATGGGTTTTGTGCTGTCCATCTGGGACGGCGAAATTCCCTACATCCCCACCGCTAAACGGGCCGTGAAACAGTTCACGCCCTTCGTGCGGCCGCTGCTGGTGCACCAGGTGCTGTTTGTGGCCACGCTGGCCTACGTGGTGGTGCGCCGCTTCTACTACACGCCCGAAGCCCGCCTTGAGCTCACCAGCGCCAACACCTGGGGCATGGTGCTCTTTGCGGCCCTGGCTTTTTTCATGACGCTGGGCGGCCTTTACGCGGCGTACCAGTCGCTCAAAACCAAAGCCGAAGACCCCTGGGCTTCCGTCGACCTCACCCGCATCACGGACCGGCTGCAGCCCGCCCGCAAGCACAAATCGGCGGCCTGACCCCGCATTACTCTGATTGTTCAGTCCTCCATACTCAATGAAAACCATAGCCTATCGCGCCTCGGCCACCTTGCTGGTCATTTTTCTGGGCCTGTGCGTGTTCAGCCTGCTGGTTTTTGCGGGCAGCAAAAGCCGCGGCCCGCTCGAAGACCTGGCCGCGGGCGTCACGTCCAAAGTAGCGTATCTGGAAAAAAGCATGGCCGGCGGCTACTCGCGCACCGGCCGCGCCGCCGCCCTGCAACGGTTCGACCGCTACCGCACCCAGACCGGGCTGCTGAACGCGCCCGACACCCTGCTGACCGGCGTGTACGACAACAACACCGAAGAATCGTACGAAAGCGTGACCACGCTGGAAGATTCGCTGGGCTTCAAGCTGCCCATCATTCACTTCTACACGGCCTGGGGTAGCCGCAAAGACCAGGGCTTCCCGCAGCTGCGCGCCCAAACCATTTCGGACCTGGGCTCGGTGCCGATGATAACCTGGGAGCCCTGGCTGAACGACTTCGACCCCGCGGTGTATCCCGTGCCCGGCAAGCCCTCGCAGGTGAATGCCAACGGCCTCACAGCCATTGCCGCTGGCAAATACGACGCCTACATCGACAAATGGGCCCGCGACGCGAAGGCGTTTGGCAAGCCCTTCTTCCTGCGCTTCGGGCACGAGATGAACGACCCCTACCGCTACCCCTGGGGCCCCCAAAACAACAAGCCCGCCGATTTCATCGCGGCCTGGCGGCACGTGGTGACGCGCTTCCGGCTGCAGGGCGCCACCAACGCCTCCTGGGTGTGGTCGCCCCACCCGGCCTACACCACCTACCGGGAGTTTTACCCCGGCGCCGCCTACGTGAACTGGGTGGGCATCACCACGCTCAACTACGGCACGGTGGCCCCTTGGAGCAAGTGGTACACGTTCGACGAGATTTTTGGCAAAGCCTACGACGAGTTTTCGCATTACGGCAAGCCATTGATGATTAGCGAAATCGGGTCGTTGGGCGTGGGCGGCAACAAGGCCCAGTGGTTTAAAGATGCCCTGGCCAGCATGCCCTTCAAATACCCGGCGGTGAAGGCGGTGGTGCTGTTCAACAACTCCAACGACGTCTCGACCACCTACAAAGCCCTGGACTGGTCCATTACCCTCGACAAACCCGTGCTTACGGCCGTGCGGGAAGCCGTTGGCGGGTGGCACCCCGCCACCGCCAGCCCGGCTCTGTAAGAAGGGTCGAATCGAGCGACGCTTCAGGCGCTTAAGCAAAGGGCCGCCCCTCACCCAGGAGCGGCTCTTTGCTTAAGCGCCGAAGGAGGGCCGGAATTCTGCGCTGCCGAACGGAACCGGGCCGCTTATCTTTGCGTCTCGAACACTAACCTTCTGCTTTCACCTCCACTCCCACCACTTCGCACATGATTATCGGCGTTCCCAAGGAAATCAAAAACAACGAAAACCGCGTGGGCCTCACGCCCGCTGGCGTGGCTGAGCTGCGCAAGCACGGCCACACCCTGCTGGTGCAAAGCACCGCCGGCGAAGGCAGCGGCTTCACCGACGAAGAGTACCAGACGGCCGGCGCCACCCTGCTCCCCACCATCGCCGATGTGTACGAGCAGGCCGAGATGATTATCAAAGTGAAGGAACCCATTGCGGAGGAATATCCCCTCATCAAGGAGAACCAGCTGCTCTTCACCTACTTCCACTTTGCCAGCGGCGAGGAGCTGACCCACGCCATGATTGAGCGCAAGGCCGTGTGCCTGGCCTATGAAACCGTGGAGCTCAGCAACCGCGCCCTGCCCCTGCTCATTCCGATGAGCGAAGTGGCCGGCCGCATGGCCCCGCAGGAAGGCGCCAAGTACCTCGAGAAGCCCCTCAAAGGCCGCGGCATCTTGCTGGGCGGCGTGCCCGGCGTGAAGCCCGCCAACGTGCTGGTGCTGGGCGGCGGCGTGGTGGGCACGCAGGCGGCAAAAGTAGCCGCCGGCCTGGGCGCCCAAGTCACCATCATGGACATCAGCCTGAACCGCTTGCGCGAGCTCGACGACTTCATGCCCAAAAACGTGGTGACGCAGTACTCGAACGAGTACAACATCCGCGAAGCCATCAAGACGTCGGACCTGATTGTGGGCGCCGTGCTCATTCCCGGCGCCAAGGCGCCGCACCTCATCACCCGCGACATGCTGAAGAGCATGCGCCCCGGCACCGTGGTGGTGGACGTGGCCGTGGACCAGGGCGGCTGCATCGAAACCTGCCACCCCACCACCCACGAAAACCCGACCTTCATCATCGACGACGTAGTGCACTACTGCGTGGCCAACATGCCCGGCGCGGTGCCCTACACCAGCACCCTGGCCCTGACCAACGCCACCCTGCCCTACGCCGTGAAGCTGGCCAACCTGGGCTGGCAGGAAGCCTGCCGCCGCGACGAGGCCCTGCGCCTCGGCCTGAACGTGGTGCACGGCGAAGTGGTGTACAAAGGCGTGGCCGACGCCTGGGGCCTGCCCCTGGCGAGCGTGGAATCCGTACTGGAAGCCGCCGCGGTGTAAAATATGTGGGGTGCTGGCTCGTCTGGCACATGCATACCGAAGCCTCCCGCAGCCGCGGGAGGCTTTTTGTTGCCTTTGCGCGGGCGCCGGCACGGCGGCCTTGCTTCGCCGGGTCTTTCACTCTGAACGGTCGTTATACGTTGTTTCCCTCTCCTGCCATCCGCCTGCTGCTGCGCCGCTTTGCCCTGCTCATGGGCGTGTACACGCTGCTGCGGCTGGGCTTTTATGTACTGAACCACAGCACGTTTCAGCGCATCAACGGCGCCGACGTGGCGCGCGCCTACGTGCACGGACTGCGGTTCGATGCTTCGGCGCTGCTGTGGCTGAACCTGCTGCTGGTGCTGCCGTCGCTGCTGGTGCCGGTGGGCTCGCGCCGCGGGCAGCAGTGGCTACGGGTGCTGTTTGTGCTGCTGAACTTCCCGGGCTTTCTGCTGAACATTATTGATTGGCAGTACTTTAAATTCATTGGTCGGCGGCTGAGCAACGAGTGGAGCACCATCGGCGACGACATTGCGCAGCAGGCCGGGCAAATCGGGCTGCATTACTGGTACCTGGCCCTTCCGCTGGCCGGGATGGTGTGGCTGCTGTGGTGGCTGTGCCCCATGCCCACGGCCGCCGAGCTGGCGTTTCGGCCGGGCCGCCGGGCCTGGCTGCCGCGCGTGCTGGAAGCCGTGGTGGTGATTGGGCTGGTGGTGCTGGGCCTGCGCGGGGGCTGGCAGTTGAAGCCGCTGCGCACCGGCACCGCCTTCGAGCTGCAACCGGCCGTGCTGGGCCACCTGGCCCTCAACAGCACGTTTACGGTGCTGAAAACCCTGGACGTGGCGCCGGTGGAGCGGGTCAATTATTTTGCTTCGGCGGAAGCGTTGCGGCCGGCGCTGGGCGCCGCCACTCTGCCCGTGCGCCCGACCCCTACCACGCCCGACAACGTGGTGATTTTGCTAGTGGAAAGCTTCGGCTCGGAATACACCGGCGTTGAAAACGGGGGCCGCGGCGGCTACACGCCTTTCTTTGATTCGCTGGCCACGGCGCCCGGCTCGCTGCTGATGCGGGATAATTACGCCAACGGCCGCCGGTCCATCGAGGCCTTGCCGGCGGTGCTCTCGGGCCTGCCCTCGCTCATGGACGAGCCCTTCATCACGTCCAGCTTTCAGACGGCGGAGATGCACGGGCTGGGCGAAATCCTGGGCCGGCACGGCTACACCACGGCCATGTACCACGCCGGCACCAACGGCACCATGGGTTTTGATATGTTTGCCGGCATTGCCGGCATGCAGCATTACTACGGCCTGAATGAATACCCCGGCGGCGACAAAAGCCCCGATTATGACGGGCACTGGGGCATTTTCGACGAGCCTTACCTGCAGTACTTCAACCGGCAGCTGTCGGCCACGAAGCAGCCGTTTTTTGCCACGCTCTTCACCCTCAGCGCCCACGACCCCTTCACGGTGCCGGCCAAGTACAAAGGCAAATTTCCAACGGGGACGCAGCCCATTCACCCCACCGTTGGCTATACCGACTCAGCGCTGCGCAACTTCTTCCGGGCGGCCCGGCGGCAGCCGTGGTTTGCGCACACGCTGTTTGTGCTCACGGCCGACCACACTTCCCAAACCGACCAGCCCAGCTACCAAAATCCGCTGGGCTACCACAAAACGCCGCTATTACTGCTGCGCCCCGGCCAGCCCCTGCCCCCCGCCAACCCCCACCGCGTCAGCCAGCAGGCCGACGTGCCGGCCTCGGTGCTCGACGTGCTGGGGCTGCCGCAGGAGCAGAAGTCGCTGCTGCCGTTTGGCTCCTCGGTGTTCGACGCGGCCAGCCCCGGCCGGGCGCTATTCCGCGACGGCGACTCCTACTACCTCGTGCATTCCGACTTCGTGACGGAGCTCACGAATACCAACCAGGTGCGGCTCTACCCCTACCAAACTCATTCAATGCCCTTGAAGCCGGTGGCCAACCCCGACCCGGCGCTGGTGAAGAAATACGGCGACGAGCTACGTGCCTGCGTGCAGTTTTACGTGAACGGGCTCGTGGACAACCGGCTGTATAAGTGAATTACCGTTAAGTGAACCTTTACTTTTTCCTGGTATGCCTCGAATCAGTTACCTAACTCGCCGGTGTAGCTGGGTGCTGCTGGGGCTGCTCGCCCGTCCCGGCGCCCGCGCCCAGTCAGCCGCCGCCCTTCGGCTGGAAATCGTGCCCACCAACTACGCCAGCACGGCCTCGCCCCGGTCGGCCATCGCGTGCGGACATTTCCACGTGCTGCTGACCAACGCGTCGGCGGGACCCGTGGCCTTGTTCGAGGAAAGCAACGGCTGGGGCTATTACGGCTTATCCTTCGACCTCACCTACCCCGCCGGGTGAGGGTGACAAAACGGACCCGCCCGTGGACCTACAACGTTCCCAGCACCGTGACCATCGCCCCCGGCGGCTATTACGTGTTTGACGTGGACTTCGACCCCAAGACGTGGGACAACTCGCCCCTGCAGGAAAGGCGCACCCCCGTTCGGCAGCGCCCCGTCGACGGAGGCGCCCGCTGCCGGCTGCGGGCCCGCTACACCATCACTGCCCCCAAACCCGGGGACGTGCGCATCCGGAAGCCCAGCGGTGTGCCCCTGTGGACCGGGACCGTGTCCTCGGCCGAAAAAACCTACGTCCTGTGGCCGTAAAAGGTCCTGCTCGAAGGTCGAAACGCTCCGTTTGGTGAACTGACAATTCTAGACACCCAGCGTCCTTTCGTTGCTTGTGCCAAGTTTGATAAGCCCGTCTACCGATTTAAGTAAAAACATATTGAGCCGACGAGTTTCGTAACCTACCCCCGCACCGCATCCACAAAGGCCGGCACCTCTTCCAGCCGCACATTGGTTCGGCTCGCAAAATCGACCCGCCAGCAGTAGTGCACCAAGCCATTGGTGAGCAGCAGCAGCGGGGCGCCGATGGTTTGGTTGTAGGTGGTGGCCTGCCGGGCCACGGCCTGCGTGATGGGCACCGAGGGCGCTTTGCACTCCACCAGCAGCAGGGGCTGTCCTTCTGGGTTGAGAGCCAGCAGGTCGGTGCGCTTTTGGCGCTGGTTGTAGCGCAGGCCGCGCTCCAGGGCCAGCAGGCCGCGCGGGTAGCCGAGGTGGTCGGTGAGGTAATGCACCACGTGCTGGCGCACCCACTCCTCGGGCGTGAGCACGACGTGCTTGCGCCGGAGCCCGTCCCAGATGAGTGGCTGATTTGTGGCCGATTGTGTAAGTTTGGCCTCGAAAGGCGGCAGGTCCAGGGCTTGCATCACCTCCAAAGGTACCTTTTTCAATGGGTGAATGAGTGAATGGGTGAATGGGTGAATGGCTTAACGGCCAGGCCCCGTCGGCTATTCACCCATTCACCCATTCACTCATTCACCCATTGGCCCCATGAAGACCAAAGAAGAAATTGTTAATAACTGGCTGCCGCGCTACACGGGCGTGCCGCTGAGCGAGTTCGGGCAGTACATCCTGCTCACCAACTTCAGCAATTACGTGTACATGTTTGCCGAGCAGTTCGGCTGCGAAGTGCGCGGCACCGACAAGCCCATGCAAACGGCCACGGCCAACGGCATCACCATCATCAACTTCGGCATGGGCTCGCCCATGGCCGCCACGGTGATGGATTTGCTCTCGGCCATCAAGCCCAAGGCGGCCCTGTTTCTGGGCAAGTGCGGCGGCCTGAAAAAGACCAAGCTCGGCGACCTGGTGCTGCCCATCGCGGCCATCCGCGGCGACGGTACTTCCGACGACTACCTGCCCAAGGAAATCCCGGCCCTGCCCTCCTTCCGCCTGCAGCGCGCCGTGAGCAGCATGATTAAAAAGCACGAGTTGGACTACTACACCGGCACGGTATACACCACCAACCGCCGCGTGTGGGAGCACGACCAGGAATTCAAGGAATACCTGCGCCGGGTGCGCGCCCTGGCCGTCGACATGGAAACGGCCACCATTTTCGTGTGCGGCTTCATGAACGACATTCCGCACGGCGCCCTGCTGCTGGTGAGCGACAACCCGATGACGCCCGAAGGCGTGAAAACCTCGGAGTCGGACTCGAAAGTGACGGCCAATTTTGTGCAGCAGCACCTGCAAATCGGTATCGAGTCGCTGCAGGAGCTGCAGTTCTCGGGCGAGTCGGTGAAACACATGCGCTTCGAGTAGGCGACTCCCGCCACCGAAAGCACGTCATGCAGAGCGCAGCGAAGCATCTTGCCCGCAATAAGTAACTCATTCGATTGGATTACTATTGCGGGCAAGATGCTTCGCTGCGCTCTGCATGACGTGCTTTTTATTTCTCTCTTAAACCTCTTTCCTAACCTTTCTCGCATGGCCCACTTCTCCCCCTCGCTACTTCCTAAGCTCGCCTCGCCCCTGCTGGCCCTGACACTCCTGAGCGGCTGCGGCGCCAAACGGGAAGCCGTCGACCTGCTGGTAACCAACGCCACGGTGTACACCGTCGACTCCACTTTTTCCAAAGCCGAAGCCTTTGCGGTGAAGGACGGCAAGTTTGTGGCCGTGGGCTCGGCCGCCGACCTTAAAGCGAAGTACCAGGCGGCGCAGGAAGTAGACGCCAGCGGCCAGTACATCTACCCCGGCTTCTACGACGCGCACTGCCACTTCTACCGCTACTCCCTGGGCCTGAGCTACGCCAATCTGGTGGGCACCACCTCCTGGGACGACGTGCTGCAGAAGCTTCGGCAGCATCGGCAGCAGCACCCGCAGGCTGCGTGGCTGCTGGGCCGCGGCTGGGACCAAAACGACTGGCCCGACAAGCAATTTCCGACCAAAGAAAAGCTCGACCAGCTGTTCCCCAATGTGCCGGTGGCCATCATTCGGGTTGATGGGCACGCGGCGCTGGTCAATCAGAAAGCCCTGGACCTGGCCGGCGTCACGGCCGCCACGCCCATCAGCGGTGGCACCATCACGCGCGACGCACAAGGCCGCCTTACCGGCCTGCTCGTCGACAACGCCCAGCGCCTGGTAGGCAAAGACATTGCCGAGCCTTCGCCGGCCGAAGCCGCCCAGCTGCTGCTGCAGGGCCAGCAAAACTGCCTGGCCGTGGGCCTCACCAGCCTCGCCGACGCCGGCCTCGACAAGGCCGATATCGACCAAATGGCAGCCCTGCAACAGCAAGGCAAGCTCAAGCTGCGCCTCTACGCCATGCTGGCGCCCACGCCCCAAAACCGCGCGTACTACCTCAAAAACGGCCCCGTTCTGACCGACCAGCTCACCGTCAGCTCCTTCAAGGTGTACGCCGACGGCGCCCTGGGCTCGCGCGGGGCCTGCCTGGTGCAGCCCTACGCCGACCGGCCCAAGGAAACCGGCTTCCTGCTCTCCACCGAAAAGGAATACCGGGCGCTGGCCAAAGAGTTGGCCGCGTCGAAGTTTCAGATGAACACCCACGCCATCGGCGACTCGGCCAACCGCATCATCCTCAACATCTACGGCGAGGCGCTGAAGGGCCAGAAGGACCGGCGCTGGCGCATCGAGCACGCCCAGGTCATCACCCCGGCCGACATGCCCAAGTTTGGGCAGTTTGGCATCGTGCCCTCGGTGCAGCCCACCCACGCCACCTCCGACATGTACTGGGCCGGCGAGCGCCTCGGGGCCGAGCGCGTGAAAACGGCCTACGCCTACCGCGAGCTGCTGAAGCAGTACGGCCAGCTGGCCCTGGGCTCCGACTTTCCGGTCGAAGACATCAACCCGCTGTTTGGCTTCCACTCGGCCGTGGCCCGGCAAGACGCCAAGAACTACCCCAAGGGCGGCTTTCAGATGGAAAACGCCATTAGCCGCCCCGACGCGCTGCGTGGCATGACCACCTGGGCCGCCCACGCCGCTTTCGAAGAAAAGCGCAAGGGCCAAATCAAACCCGGCATGCTGGCCGACTTCGTGGTGCTGAACACCGACTTGCTGACCGCGCCCAACGAGCAGCTGCGCGGCGCCCAGGTACTGCAAACGTGGATAGGCGGGCAGCGGGTGTTTGAGAAGAAGTAAGGGTCATTGCGGGGGCGCAGCCCGCGGCGACCCGTCCTCTCTTCGCAACCAGCCCGGAGTTGCGACAACGTCTGTGATAAAATGCAAAAAGCCCCGCCTCTACCCAGAGCCGGGGCTTTTTGCAGCAATTGGGTTAGTCGCCCATAACAGGACGTATTGCTTCGCGACGCTTGCAATGACGGTTGAGGCCTAACGCTTCGCCTATTTCTCGTCGGCACTGGGGCCGTAGAGGCCGGGCACCGGAATGTCGAGCAAACGCAGGTACACCGTGAGCTGGCCGCGGTGGTGAATGCTGTGGTTGAGGCCCATGATGCGGATGGCAGTGGCTTTGGGGTAGTCGAATACCACGTGTTCGCCGCGGTGCAGCTTAAAGTTGTGGCTCAGCTTTTCGTCGTCGCTTTGCTGCAGTTCTTGCTTCAGAATGGTGCTGTATTCGTCGAAGCGAGCCAGCAGTTCTTCGTGGCTGGTGGGCGTGGGGCCGGGCTTGGGGGCATTGGGGTCGAGGAAATCGCGCGAGTCGTGCGTTACAAACAGCGTTTTGAAAGCCAGCAGGTTAACCGTATGGGTAGCCAGCTGCCACAGGCTCATGCTCTTGGGGTGCGGCTTGTAGTCGGCTTGGTCAAAAGGCACTCGCTCGAGGATGCGGCGGGTTTGCGTCAGCTCGTGGTTGAGCTCGGCGAGGATGTTTTTCTGAACAGAAGAGGTGTACATGCGACGGAGTAGTGGTGGGGTTTGGGTGGCGTAAAGTAAGCCCGCGGCGGCTACCGAGCCATGGGCGCGCCCATCTCGGCCGCGGCGGAGGCCGGCGGCGGGCCCGGCAGCGAGATGGGCCCCAACGATTCTTCGCGCAGCTTCTTGCCGCGCAGTTGCAGCAGGAAAATTAGCCCCAGGATAAAGAACACAATCAGGGCCAGCAGGCTGTTGCGCATCGAACCCGTTACTTGGTTAATGATGCCGAAAGTGGCGGTGCCAATCACAATGCTCAACTTTTCAGTCACGTCGAAGAAGCTGAAAAAGGCGGCCGAGTTGGGCGTGTTTTCAGGAATGATTTTGGAGTAAGTGCTGCGACTCAAACTCTGAATGGCGCCCATGGTGAGGCCAATGACAGCCGCCAGCGCGTAGAAGCTCCAACCGGCTTGTACGAAGTAACCGGCAATGCAAATCAGCATCCAGATGAACACCGACCAGCTCAGGGCGCGCGTGTTGCCGATGCGCTCAGACAGCTTAGCAAACAGGTAGGCGCCCGCAATGGCCACCACCTGCAGCAGCAGTATGGTGAGGATGAGCGCGCCCGATTCGAGGTGCAGCTCGTCGGTGCCGAAGAGCGTGGCCACGTACATCACCGTTTGCACGCCCATGTTGTAGGTGAAATAGGCGAGCAGGAATTTCTTCACGTTGGGCAACTGCTTGAGCTGGTCCCACACCTTGCCCAGTTCGCGGAAGCCGTTGAGCAGCCAGCCGCCGTCGGCAGCAGGCGCATCGGCCGGGCGGCCACGGTCGGGCGGCAGCGTGGCGAAGGGAATTTGGGCGAAGCCGGCCCACCACAGGCCGGTAAGCAGAAAGGAAATCTGGGCGGCGCGCTCGGCCCCAATGCCGATTTTGTCGTGAAACTGGTTAATCACCAGGCAGGTCACCAACAAAATGACCGAGCCGATGTAGCCCATCGAAAAGCCTTTGGCGGAGAGCGAGTCAAACTTCTCCTCAGAGCTGATTTCGGGCAAATACGAGTTATAGAACACGATGCTGCCCGAAAAGCCCACCGTGGCCGCCACGAAAATGAACGTGGACATGGTGAGCGTGGCCGGCGAAAAGAAAAACAGCCCCGCGCACGAGGCCGCCCCGATGTAGCAGAAGATTTGCAGAAACAGCTTCTTGCGCCCCGAAAAGTCAGCCAGCGACGTCAGGAACGGGCTCACAATGGCGATGAGCAGAAACGACACCGAAATGGCGTAGTTCAGCAGCGACGAGCCGGGCACCATCATGCCCAGAAAGCTCACGGGGCTTTGGCCGCTGTCGGTGTGCGTTATTTGCTTGATGACGCTGGACCAGTAAATGGGAAAAATGGAGCTGGTGATGACGAGCGGGTACACGGAGTTGGCCCAGTCGTAGAACGTCCAGCCGGTGGTGATGCGCTTGTTGTCTTTCTCGATGCCGGGGGCGGCGGTTGGCGTCGGGGTTGGGGTCATAAGTGCGCGCAGAAAGTGTGAGGGGTTGCGCCGGGGAAGGTAACGGGTTTTGGGCGTTTGCGTTGCGGGGGCCACGGTTGGGGCGCCTCCACCAACGGGCTGAACGGCCGGGGCAGCAATGCACCGGGCTCACTCCGCGTCAAAGCTACAGACCGGCCAAAAGGCATAAAAAAAGCCCGTTCCTGATTCAGAAACGGGCTTTGTGCTGAGGGGATGGGATTCGAACCCACGATGACCTTTTGAGCCATACACACTTTCCAGGCGTGCTCCTTCGACCACTCGGACACCCCTCAAGGTTGGCGGTTGATGGGGCAAAGATAGAGGCTAGTTGCCAGTTGTTGGTTGTCGGTTGTCAGTTTTATGCTCACCGACCAGTTCAACAACTGACAACCAACAACTGGCATCTTAAAATCAGGGCGTGATTTCGCCTCGCAGGTCCTGCATCAGCAGCTGGCGGGTGGGCTCCTCCCCCAGCCCAAGGCCGAGCACGAACATGAGCTTGGTCACGGCCGACTCGGTGGTGATGTCGTCGCCGCCCACAATGCCCAGCTCGGCGAAGTGGGCGCTGGTTTCGTACTTGCCCTGCACCACGCGGCCTTCCTCGCACTGGCTCACGTTCAGCAGCCACACGCCGCGCCGGCGGGCCTCGGCCAGGCAGCCCAAAAACCACGGCGCCGTGGGCGCGTTGCCCGAGCCGTAGGTTTCGAGCACGCAGCCGCGCAGCCCCGGAATGCCCAAGATGGCCGATACCACCGCCTCCGTGATGCCCGGAAACAGGCGCAGCACGGCCACGGCGGTTTCGAGGGTTTCGTGCACCTTGAGGCGGGCGCCGGGCAGCAGGCGAATGCTTTTGTCGTCGAACTCCAGGCTGATGCCGGCCCGGGCCAGCGGCGGGTAGTTTTCACTTTTGAAGGCAGCAAACTGCTGGCTTTCGACCTTCTTGGCCCGCGTGCCGCGAATGAGCACGTCGTTGAAAAACACGCACACCTCGGGCACGCGCACGGTGCGGCCGCGCGGATGGCGGGCGGCCGCGATTTCCAGCGCCGTGATGAGGTTGCGCTGGGCATCGGAGCGGTTGGCGCCCACCGGCACCTGGGCGCCGGTGAACACCACGGGCTTGCCCAGGTTCTCCAGAATGTAGCTCAGGGCCGCCGCCGAATAGGCCATGGTGTCGGTGCCGTGCAGCACCACGAAGCCGTCGAAATCGGCGTAGTGCCGCTCGATGAGGCGGGCCAGAAACAGCCAGTCGGCCGGCGTCACGTTGCTGCTGTCGATGGGTTCGGGCAGGCTCAGCAGCTCCAGCCGAAACGGCAGGCGCGTGAGCTCCGGCATCTTGCGGTCGAGGCGGCCAAACTGCATGGGCACCAGGCCCCCCTTGCGGTTCAGGGCCATGCCCACCGTGCCGCCGGTGTAGATGATGAGCAGGCGCGGGGCCGCGGTGGAGGTGGCGTCGGCGCGGGTGGGCAGGGGAAGCAGCGGCAGGTCGAGGGTGGGCATGGGTGGGAGGTGGTCGTTCGGCGGTGCAAGGTAGCGGGTTGGTTTTTTGTCCGCGGGGCAGCCTGGCGGCCGGTTCAGCCGTATTGGCTGGGTTCTTTCTCCATCCGTTTGCCATGACCCCAACCGACGCTAACCCCGACAAACCCGTTACCGACGTCATCGTCATTGGCGCGGGCATCATGAGTGCCACGTTGTGCGTGCTGCTCAAAACCCTCGACCCCACCATCACCATCGCCGGCTACGAACGCCTCGACGCCGTGGCCGCCGAAAGCTCCGACGCCTGGAACAACGCCGGTACCGGGCACTCGGCTTTCTGCGAGCTCAATTACACCCCCGAGCGGCCCGATGGCTCCATTGACATCAGCAAGGCCGATAAAATTGCCGAGCAGTTCGAGCTGAGCAAGCAGTTCTGGGCTTCGCTGGCGCTGGAAGGCGTGCTGCCCGACCCTACCTCCTTCATTCGCACCATTCCGCACATGAGTTTTGTGTGGGGCGCGGCCAACGTGGAATACCTGCGCAAGCGCCACGCCGCCCTGCTGCACTCGCCGCTGTTCCAGGGTATGGAATTCAGCGAAGACCCCGAGCAGATTGCCCAATGGATTCCGCTGGTGATGGATGGCCGCGACCGCAGCGTGCCGGTGGCCGCCACGCGCATGCCCATCGGCACCGACGTCAACTTTGGTGCCCTCACCCGCGCCCTGTCCAACTACGTGAAGGCCCTGCCGGGTGTCGACTTCAACCTCGGCCACGAAGTGGAAGACTTTCGGCGCAAGGACGACGGCATCTGGCGCCTGAAGGTGCGCAACCTGGCCACCGACCAAAGCCGCATCGTGCGGGCGCGCTTCGTGTTCATCGGGGCCGGTGGGGGCTCGCTGCCGCTGCTCGAAAAGTCGGGCATTCCGGAGGCCAACGGCTTTGGGGGTTTCCCCGTGAGCGGGCAGTGGCTGAAGTGCCGCAACCCCGCCGTGATAGCCCGGCACGAGGCCAAAGTGTACGGCAAGCCGGCCGTGGGCTCGCCGCCCATGTCGATGCCCCACCTCGACTCGCGCCAGATAAACGGGCAAAAAGAGCTGCTGTTCGGGCCCTACGCGGGCTTCAGCACCAAGTTTTTGAAGAAGGGCTCCTACACCGACTTGTTCCGCTCCATCGAATTGGGCAACATCCGGCCGCTGCTTTATGCCGGCGCCCGCAACCTGGGCCTGACCAAATACCTCATCGGGCAAGTGCTGCAGTCGCCCGAGGACCGCACCGCCGCGCTGCGCGAATATTACCCCACTGCCAACCCCGCCGACTGGCAGCTGGAAGTAGCCGGTCAGCGCGTGCAGGTCATCAAGAAAGACAAAAAGCAGGGCGGCGTGCTCGAATTCGGCACCGAGATGGTGACGTCGGCCGATGGCTCCATCGCGGCCCTGCTGGGCGCCTCGCCGGGCGCCAGCACCGCCGTGGCCATTATGCTGGAGCTGGTGCAGAAATGCTTTCCGCAACGCGCCGCCTCGCCGGAATGGCAGGCGCGCTTCCGCGAGCTGGTGCCGTCCTTCGGCAAGCATCTGGCCGACGACCCGGCGCTGACAGCCCAAGTGCGCGAGCGCAGCCGCCAAGCCCTCAAGCTGGACGCGTGAGGCATTTGGCATGACGCGTCGGACGCCCTTTTGTCTGTCATGCTGAGCGCAGCAGCTTCTCACCATTGAGTGCATCGTTCAATGGTGAGAAGCTGCTGCGCTCAGCATGACAAACTTTTTTTCTGACTGAAAATCAAGGATACAGCGCTGGATATAATATTTAATTGTGCACAATTAAAACTTATACAACTAGTTTTGACTTGTAATCCCGAAAGCCATGAAAAAGCTCCCCGATTCGGCCCTGAACCCGCTGCTCAAACTGGACAACCAGCTGTGCTTTTCGGTATATGCCCTGTCGCGGCTCATCACGAAAGCCTACCAGCCCCTGCTCGAAAACCTGGACGTGACCTATCCGCAGTACCTCGTGCTGCTGCTGCTGTGGGAGCACGAGGAGCTGACCGTGAAGCAGCTGGGCGAGCATCTGCTGCTCAATTCGGGCACGCTCACGCCCCTGCTCAAGCGCATGGAGCAGCGGCAGTGGCTCAGCCGCCGCCGCGACGCCCGCGACGAGCGCTCGGTGGTGGTGGCCCTCACGCCGGCCGGCCGCGCGCTGCAGGCCCAGGCCGCCCACATCCCGGTGCGGCTGGCCGAGAAAATGCAGCTGACCGAGCCCGAAATGGCGGGGCTGCGCACTCAGCTGCGCCAGCTGATGACCCTGTTATCCTAACGCCGTTCCGGCATTTTTTACTTCCAACCCCCTTTTTACTAAGTTTCTCCTCATGAGCATCCAACGCCTGTACACCGCCAAAGCCAAAACCTCCGGGGGCCGCGACGGTCGCGCCGTTTCTTCTGACAACGTGATTGACCTGCCCCTGAGCACGCCCAAGGAAATGGGCGGCCCCGGCAAACCCGACACCACCAACCCCGAGCAACTGTTTGCCGCCGGCTATTCGGCCTGCTTCGACGGCGCGCTGAACCTAGTGGCCCGCATGGCCAAAACCCCCATCACCGGCAGCACCGTGCAAGCCGACGTGAGCTTCGGCAAAGACGGCGACAACTTCGGCCTGGCCGTGGACCTGCTGGTGAACATCCCCAACCTGGACCAACAGCAAGCCGAAGAATTGGTGGCCAAAGCCCACCAGGTATGCCCCTACTCCCGCGCCACCCGCGGCAACATCGAGGTGACGCTGACCACGACGACCAACGCCTAAGGCGTCGGGGTATCGCCCAGGAAAAAGCCCAGCCGCAGCGTAGCGGCCGGGCTTTTTTGTGCGCCAGTTGGTTGCTACCGGTTGTTCATCATCCTGAAACGCTCGTCCAGTTCGGCGCGGGACGCCAGGCGGGCCTGCTCCGACGTGCCGAAGCCCACTTCTTCTTCGCCGGCCGCAAGGCGAGCCATCACGGAATCGGCAAACTCGTCCACGTTCACGCCAAAGGTGTGCAGGCCGGGCCCGCCGAGGTCGGTGTTGACGGCCGGGGGCACGATTTCGAGCACCGAAATGCCCGTGGGCTGGAGCTGGTGGCGCAGCGAGAGCGTGAAGGAGTGCAGCGCGGCCTTGGTGGCGCTGTAGATGGGCGCAAACGCCGCCGGCGCAAACGACAGGCCCGAGGTGACGTTGACGATGGCCGCGTGGGCCTGCCCGCGCAGGTGCGGGATGAGCAGGGTGCTGAGGTGAATGGGCGCCTCCACGTTGATGACGATTTCCTGGCGCAGGTGGTCCCAGTCGGCGCCGGGCTCGGCCAGCTGCACGCGGTTCTGGATGCCGGCGTTGTTCACCAGCACGTTGAGCCGGGGGTAAGTGGCGGTGGCCCAGCGCGCGAGCTCGGCGCGTTCGGCGGCGTCGGCCACGTCGGCCACGCGCGTGATGAGGCCGGGGTAGAGCTGCTGGGCCTCGGCCAGCTTTTCGGCGCGGCGGCCCACGATGATGACCGTGCTGCCGGCCCGCAAAAAGCGCACGGCCAGCGCCAGGCCGATGCCCGTGGCGCCGCCGGTGAGGAGAACGGTGTTGGTGGAAAGGTTCATGAAAGGAAAGGATAGGTGGGTGAAAGAAAGCCGCTAACAAGCCAAGGGGTGCGTTGGTTGAAGGGTTTATTTCCGAGGGCGCCCTTTTGCACCCGAACTTGCGGGGCCATTTCCGCTTTTCCCCCACTTTATGATTCAGCTCGAACCTTTCACCGCCAACGACTTCAACCAGCTCATTGAATGGGTGGACGACGAACGCCTGATGAAAGAATGGAGCGGCTCGCTGTTTTCCTTCCCCCTCACCGAGGCCGGCCTGAATTGGTACGTGGAAGGCTCCAACGACCTGAACGACCCCGACGTGTTCATCTACAAAGCGGTGGAAACCGCCACGGGGCAAACCGTGGGGCACATTTCGCTGGGCGGCATCAGCCAGCGCGACCGGGCCGGGCGCATCACCCGCGTGCTGGTGGGCAAGAGCACCGAGCGCCGCCGCGGCATCTGCCAGGGCATGGTGCGGGCCCTGCTGCGCATCGGGTTCGAAGACCTGAAGCTGCACCGCATCAGCCTGGGCGTCTACGATTTCAACCACGCGGCCATCAAATGCTACCTCAAATGCGGCTTTACGCAGGAAGGCGTGCTGCGCGACGTGGTGCGCCACGGCGATGACTACTGGAGCCTGGTGGAGATGGGCATCCTGGAAGACGAGTGGTGGGCGCTGCAGGCAGGCTAGTGCAGTACGGTGGCTTTCCGGAAAAAGGGTACATTGGCCAGCACCATTCATTCCTGCCCTTTTCCATGAAACCTTCTGTACGCCTGCTCCTGGGGCTGTGCCTGGCCGGTGCCAGCGCCCACGCCCAAACCTCCAACATCGCCAACCTGCCGGTGGCCCAACGCGACTACAGCAAGGAAGGCGCCAACGACTACGCCAACCTCAGCAACCTCACCAACGGGGCCCCGCACCTGCTCAGCCGCCACCCCAACACCGTGGGCTCGCCCTACGCCGACAACCGCTGGCTGACGGCCCACGTCGTGCTGGCCAACAAGCAGCCGCTGCTGCCCATGCTGCTCAAATACGACGTGCTGGACCGCGCCCTCGTCATGCGCAAAGAAGCGCCCTCGCCCGACTCGGTGGAGCTCAACGACAGCAAAGTGGCCTCCTTTGTGCTCGAAGAGCCGGCTTCGGCGCTGGGGCCGGCCCGTCGGCGGCTGTTTCGCCGCTTCGAGGAGGGCCCGGCCGCCCGGCAGCGCGACTACGTGGAAGTGCTGCACGCGGGCCGCTACGCCCTGCTCAAGCACCACCTCAAACAGATTAAGCGGGAAAGCTTCGGCGGCATGTACAGCAACGGCGCGCCCACCGACGAAATCGAAGACGCCTCCGTGTACTACCTGCGCTCGCCGGAAGGCACCCTCACGCCCGTGAAGCTGACCCTCAAAGCCCTGCAAGCCGCCGCCCCGGCCCTGGCCGAGCCGCTCAAAACGGCTGCCGCGGCCCACAAGCCTCGCAGCGAAGCCGGCTGGGGCGCCGTCCTCGACGCCGCCGACCCGGCCGCAAAATAGCCGCGCTTAATCCAGAAACCGGGCGCCCGTGAGCTCTTCGCTCAGCTCCCAGAGCTGGCGGGCGTGCTCGGGCGTGTTGAAGGGATGCTTCACGGCTTCCGCCTTTTTCTTGGCAAAAAAGCCGCCGCTGATGCTGGCCACTTCGGGTGCCGAGGCCAGGAAGATGCTGGTTTCGGCGCCTTTTTCTACCGAAATCATGAACGGACGGGCCAGGGCCGTGAGCTTGCTCAGCCAGCCGCCGGCACTGGCCCCAAAGCTGGTGGCCACCACGCCGGGGTGCACCGCGTTGGTCGTGACGTTGGCGATGCCCTGGCTGCGCAGGCGCCGCGCCAGCTCCTGCGTGAACAGGATGTTGTAGAGCTTGGTGTTGCCATACACGCGCATGGCGCCGTAGTTGCGCTCGGACTGAAAATCGGCGAGGTTGGGCTTGGCCACGCGGTACGCCTCCGAGGCCAAGTTCACGATGCGGGCGGCGGGGCTGGCGCGCAGCTTGTCGAAAAGCAGGGCCGTGAGCAGAAAGGGCCCGAGGTGGTTGGTGGCCACGCCCAGTTCGTGGCCGTCGGGCGAGAGCTGCCGCTGGGCGCCGAAGATGAGGCCGGCGTTGTTCACCAGCACATCCAGGCGCGGGTAGCGGGCGTTGAACTCGGCGGCGGCGCGGCGCACCTGGCTGAAGTCGGCCAGGTCGGCCAGCAGCACGTCGACGCGCTGGTGGCCGGCGGCGGCTTTCATTTCGCGCTGGGTGGCTTCGGCCTTGTCGGCGTTGCGGGCCAGAATGACGACGTGCGCCCCCATTTTCGCCAATTCGGTGGCGGTGACCTGGCCAATGCCGGACGTGGCACCGGTAACGAGTACGATTTGCTGCTGAAGGTCGGGCATGGGAAAATGCGTTGATGAAAATGCGGTGTGCACGTAGACGTAACTCCCGGGCTTTTGCTTGGTTTATTTGCCCACACGCTTCACTTTCGCCCGCATGAAAGCTCTTCTGCTCATCGACATTCAAACCGACTTCCTGCCCGGCGGCCGCCTGGCCGTGCCCGACGGCGACGCCATCATCCCGCTGGTGAACACGCTGCAGCCGCAATTTGAGCTGGTGGTGGCCTCGCAGGACTGGCACCCGGCCGGGCACCAGAGCTTTGCCAGCAGCCACCCCGGCCGCAGCCAATTTGAGCAGATTGACCTGCACGGCCTGCCCCAGGTGCTGTGGCCCGACCACTGCACCCAGGCCAGCGCCGGCGCCGACCTCGCCCCCGCCCTGCGCTCCGAGCGCATCGAGGCCATTTTCAGAAAAGGCACCTCGGTTGAAATCGACAGCTACAGCGCTTTCTTCGACAACGGCCACCGCAAAAGCACCGGCCTGGCCGACTACCTCCGCGGGCGCGGCGTGACCGAAGTGTACCTGGCCGGGCTGGCCGGCGACTACTGCGTGTACTATTCCGCGCTCGATGCCCTGGCGGCCGGCTTTGCCACCACCGTCATCACCGACGCCACCCGGGCCATCAGCGTCGAAGGCTTTGCCGCCGCGTTGGCCGACCTGCGGGCCAAAGGAGCCACGCTGGTGGAAAGCGCGGCGCTGCTGGGCCAGGCTTCAATGGCATAAAAACGGGGGCGGCGCTTGCCAATCAGCAGCGCCGCCCCCGTTTTCCGGTAAGCCGTTGGACGGGGACCTGCTATTGCCGCTCCAGCTTGGCCGAGGTGGTTTGAGTGGGCGTGCTGGCGCGCAGGATGTACAGCCCCGCGGCGGCCGGCACCGGCACGCTGGTGCGGGGGCCGCTCAGGCGCTGCTGCCACACCACGGCGCCCAGCAGGTTGCACAGCGTAAGCACCACGGGCTGGCCCTGGGCACCGCTGATTTCGACTTCGGCCTGGCGGCCGGGCACGGGGTTGCCGAGCACCTGCAGCTGCAGGCCGGCAGTGGCGCGGCCCGGCAGCACGGCCGTGATGGCCGGGCAGGCCGTGGGCACGTTGGCCGACCAGTCGGCGGCATTCATGCCGATGAGGTTGCCGGTGTGGCCGTGGCCGGTGAGGTCGTTGGCCACCTGCCCGGTGGCTTCGTTAAGCTTCCAGTAGCCTTCCAGGCCGGGAGCGTTGGCGGGCACGTCGCAGGCATTGGCCAGGATTTCGGCGGCCGTGAGGGCCCGCTGCCACACCCGCACCTCGTCGATGGAACCGTCGAGGCAGCGGCTGCTGGCGTAGTTGCGGCCGAAAGAGAAGGCCGCGTTCACCGTGGGCGTGGTGGTGGCGTTGAGCGAGGCATTGAGCACGCCGTTGATGTACAGCCTCATGGCTGCGCCGTCGTAGGTGGCCGCCAAATGGTACCAAGTGCCGGCCGTGAGCGTGGTGGCCGAGGTGAGCTTGCGCGACAAGGTGCCGGTGTTCATCACAAACTGCGGCCGGTCGCCGGTGATGTTAGCGTCGCCGAGGCGAATCTGGGCGTTGTTCACGCCGCCGTCTTCCATGCCAATGACGCTGGAAATGAACGGCGAGCCCGTTTTAAACGAATTCGCCTTCACCCAGCATTCCAGGCTAAAGCCCGCGGGGTTGAGGGCAATGACGCCGGCATCGACGTACTTGCCCACGCCGTCGAACAAAAGGGCCGTGTTGCTGCCCGCGGCTGGCGGCGTGACCACCCGGATGTAGGCCGTGCGGGTGAGCGAGTCGCGCCCCACCGCGTTTTGCGCGCGCAGCTTCACGGCGTAGGTGCCGGCCGCGGCGTAGCGCACCACGGGGTTCACGTCGGTGCTGGTGGCCGGGGTGCCGCCGGCAAACGTCCACACGAAGCTCGTGGCGTTGGTGGACGAGTTGGCGAAGGTGACGGGCTGGTTGGCAACGACGGTGGTGGCGTCGGCGGTGAAGTTGGCGGTGGGCTTGGTGGTCACCAGCGCGTTGTTGTACACGCTCAGGCGGCCCAGGTTGAGGCGGTAGGTGCGCACGGCGGTGTTGCTGCTCACGTCCACGCCGATGATGGCCAGCTCGCGGGCGGCGTAGGCGGCCAGCGGGAAGGAGGTGGTGTGCCAAAGCGTATCGGCCGCAACGGGCAGGTCGAGCAGGGCGGGCGTGGTCAGGTTGTCGCTGAAATACAGGGCCAGGCGCGTGGCGCTGCCGGCCGTGCCAGCCGCCTTGTAGGTGATGTCGAGCTTGGTGGGGGCCGTGATGGCCAGCTTGGTTTGGTAGAGCTTCACGTTGGCGGCGTTGGTGCCGCTGAGGCTGCCGGCCAGCTTGATGGAGTTGCCGGCGTAGTAGGCACGGTCAAAGTCGAAGCTGGCCGTGATGGGCGCCGAGCCGGTTTTGGCCCATTGCCAGGAGGGCAGCAGGCTTTGCTTGGCCATGTCGGTCCAGGGCTTGCGCACCTGCGCGCCGTTGTTGGCAAACACCTGCCCCTGCCCCACCGAGAAATACGTGTCGAACGGCAGCGTATTGATGACGCTGCGCACCGGCAGATACTGGCCGAAACCCTGCCAGCCGGTGGCGTCGGTGGTGGTCACGTCGAGGTCGTCGCCGGAGAAAAGGCGCTGCTCGGTGCGGTAGAAGTTGGCGTAGTCGGCGGGGTTGGTGCTGAAGTTGTTCTGGCCGCCGTTAAAGGTCATGTTGGGCGCAAACACGGCCAGCGAGGTGCGCGGCTGGGCGGGGCTGCCGCCGGTGTAGAAGTCGCTCAGCCAGCTGGTGTTGGTGAAGAGGCGCTGCGGGTTGCGGCCGGGCCAGATGTCGGCGCCGGTGTACACGTCGAACGGGCTGCGGCCCAGGCTGGCCGCCGTGCTCACCGCCGTATTAAACGTGCCGGCGCCGGTCCAGAAGTAGTTGGTGAACATGGCGTCGTTCACGCGGGCGGTGCCGTCCTGCAGCAAGCGGGCGTTGTTTGCGTTCAGCGTGTTTTGGTACGACACGGCCCCGCTGGGCAGCATGGAGTCGTACCAGTGAATCTCCATGCCCGCCGGCTTAAGGGCTTGGAGCTGCTTGAGCAGGTTGATGACTTCGCCGGCCTCGGTGGCCGTCAGGGCCGATTCTTCGTTGAAAAACCAGCCGTCGAACCCGTAGTAGTTGGCCACGTCCACCAGCTTTTGGGCGCCGAGGTAGTTGCCGCTGGCGTCCTTCTGGCACAGCGCCACGAAGCCGGCCCGGTCCGTAAACACCGTGCCGATGATTTTGACGCCGTTGCGGTGGGCCGTTTCCACCCAGGGCCGGCACGGAATGCCGATGGGACTAGCAAACCAGGTCAGCACGTCGACGTACTGCCAGTGCGTGAAGTTGTAGAGGTTGAACTGCGGCTGTTCGTTGAGGTAGCCCGAAAAGTTATTCATGCCGTCGGGGCACCAGTTCACCTTGGCGCTGAAGCTCTGGGCGGGGTTGAGCTGCGGCGCCAGGGCGTTTTGGCGGGTGGCCAGCGGCACGGTGCTGACGTTGGCCGGCACGGCCGTGGGGCCGGTGGCCGTCCAGGCCATGAGCTGGGCCGGGGTGAGGGTGGTGTACTGGGCGGCGGGCTCAATCTGGGCCTGAGCCGCCGGGCGCACGCCCAGCAGGACGAGCAGTAGCAGGCAGATGCGCGGGTAAAGGTTGGTCATGGGCAGCGGGGTGAAAAAGGGGAATGGGTATATACCGGGTGGTAAATTTTGGTCAAGGTACAACCCTCCCTTCCCCCTGGCAACGGCAGCTGGCATAATGCCTGCCAGAAGGTTACGCCCTAGCTTTGCCCTATGAAGCCTTTCCTCTCCGCCCTGCTGCTCAGCGCCGCGGCCACCCTCGCCGGCTGCCAGCAAACCCCGCCCGCCAACGAAAGCCCGCAAGCCCCGGCGGCAGCGCCCCAGCCTCCCACGGCCGGCAAAACCGAAGCCGAAGCCCGCACCCTGGTAGCGGCCTACGTCAAAACCCTGCCCACCCCCGAGCT
Source organism: Hymenobacter armeniacus (assembly GCF_014699055.1). Taxonomy (GTDB): domain Bacteria; phylum Bacteroidota; class Bacteroidia; order Cytophagales; family Hymenobacteraceae; genus Hymenobacter; species Hymenobacter armeniacus. Next base: position 664,772 of record NZ_JACXAC010000003.1, on the reverse strand, counting down.
ATACGTCACGGACTCGGCCCGCGTGAACGACAACGGCGCCACCTGGCAGGTGCTGGTGCCCCGCCGCGACTGGGCCCGGCGCATGCCCAACAGCGCCCGCTTCGAGGTGCAAAAAGAAACGGGCGCCGTGAGTACAGCGCCCGTCAAGTAGGTCGGGAATAGAGGATTGGGCCGCTACAGCTGCTTGGTCAGCATCATGCCGCTGTAGGAATAGCCGTTCACGTTCAGGCCCTGCATGGGGGCCAGCGAGACGCCTGCGCCTTTGTTTTTGTGCAGCTGCGGCACCACAATGCCCATGGTGGCGCCCACGGCATAGCCCACGAGGTTGTCGGACAGAAAGTGCTTGCCGGCCTCGATGCGGAAGTACGCCACGGCGGCGGGCACCACGGCCGCCGCGCCCCACACCAGCCCCTCGCCTTCGTAGCCGGGGTTGAAATCGTGCAGCACCTTGGCGGCGAAGAACGTGGCCGTGGCCGTGTGCGCCGTGTGCCCGGCAAAGAAGGAATTGGTGGCAATCTTGCCCGAGCGGCCGCTGCCGCCCTCGCTGCCGTAGAGGTAGGGCCGGTAGCGGTAAATGTTGCCCACCGAGGTGGTGAACAAGGCATCCGAGGCCAGCATGGCTTCCACGTACATGCCCAGCACCTGGCCGTAGCGGCCCCGCACCTTGTCGTTGAGGGCCAGCAGGCCGGGCGCGATGACCAGCGTGGGGTAGCAGAGCAAGTCGCTGGCGGTCTGGGCGCTCTCGCTGTACCAGCCGGCCGAGAAACGGTCGAAGCTCGGCACGTCTTCTTTCTTCAAATTGGCCAGCTCGGCATCGCTCAGGCCGCTTTTCTGCTGCACGCGGTAGAGGCCGAAGGCGCTGGTGGCGCCCAGCCCCAGGATGATGGGCCCATCGACGGCAAAACGGGTGTGGTACGGCGACTCGGCGGTTTGTTGGGCCGTGGCCGTGGGGGCAGTGGCCAGCAGCGAGCCAGCCAGAGCAAGCGAGAAAAAGAACTTCATTAAAAAGAGCAAAGTGTGATAAGCGGCTGAAACGAGCGTTTGCAAGCTTGGGTTTAGCTCAACCGTGCCCAAACCTGTCTCCACCGCGCACATTCTGCCGCTACCGCCAGCTGCTGCTGCTCAACTGCTCCGACTCACTCAAACAAACCAGCTCATTACCACAGCAATATCATATTCCAAAGCTCGGCTACAGGTAGGAGAGCCACCAGTAGCTGTGCCGCTGCTTGTAGCCCTGGTACCAGCGGCACGGCCAGTAGAGCAGCAGCACCACGGCGGCCCACACCACGTAGGCCCGCGCCAAGCTGGGCTGGTAGCCCGCCGGCCAGTCTTTGGGCGTGGCGAAGGAAAAATTGAACGGGTGCCCAAACGCCAGCCACGACCACAGCCAAGCCCCGCCGCTGATGAGCAGCAGGTGCAGGAGGTAGTAGAAAAACGGCACCTGCCCAAACGTGCGCAGCCAGCCACTGAGCCGGCCGCGGGCGGTTTCGGTGCCGCTGAGCAGCAGCAGGGCCACGCCCAGCGTGAGGCACAGAAACAGCAGCGAAGGCGGGTATTTGGTGATGTTGATGAACGACAGCGCCGTGTAGAGCACTCCGCGCGGCTGCACGCTCCAGGGGCTGGGGTCGCCGTACACGTTCAGGGCCCGCACCACCGCGAACACCGCCAGCGCGGCCACGCCCGCCAGGCGCAGGCGCCGCGTGCGCTCGGGCAGCGGCAGCAAGAACCAGGGCCCGATGACGTAGCCGGCCAGCATCACGCCCAACCACGGCCCGATGGAATAGGCCACCAGCATGGGCGGCAAATGCGGCACCGGCAGCAGGAACGGGGCATTGTGCAGCAGGGCCCACGGGGCATTGGCCGCCGTCACGGGCTGAATGTTGGGCAGCAGGTTGTGCCCCGCAATGATGAGCAGCGCCAGCACCGCCAGCAGCGGCCGGGGCAGCCACAGCAGGCCCGCCAGCAGCACCATGCCCCAGCCAATGGCCCAGATTACCTGCAGCAGCAACAGGTTGTAGGCGCCCCACTGCAGGATGAAGTTGATGACCACCAGCTCCAGAAACACCAGCCACAGCCCCCGCGTGAGCAAAAACCGGCTCATATGGCCGCGGCTGGGCTGCTTTTGCTGCGAGAGAAAAATGCTGCAGCCCGACAAAAACACGAACGTGGGCGCGCAGAAATGCGTGACCCACCGCGTGAAAAACAGCAGCGCCGAGGCCTGGGCCACGTCTTCGGGCCGCACCGCGGTGGGGCTCCAGAACTCGCGGATGTGGTCGAGCGCCATGATGACCATGACCAGGCCCCGCACCACGTCGATGGCCTGCACCCGGACGCGGGGCGATGAACGGAGCGAGTGCGCGGGCAAAGCGTCGAGCTGCAGCATGAGCAAAGACTGAACGGGCGAAGAAGGGCGCCAAGGTAAAGATTTATTCGCCAGGCCCTACTCCTCGCCTTTGGCTACTCTTGGGCGCCCTCGAAGGGGCCGCGGCCAACCTTTGGAACCGGCCTTGGGTACACCGTGGTAGCCCCCCCGCGCCGCCCAGCCCCGCACCCGCCCATGACCGAAGTCCAGCATTACCTAAGCCATTTGCCCGACGTGTTCACGACCCTGGGCGTGCTGCTGGGCGGCTTTGCGAGCGGACTGGTGGCGCATTACCTCCTTTTTGCCGTGCTACAGGCCTTTGCGCGGCGCGAAGATTCGGCCGTGGCGCGGTCGCTGGCCCGGCACCTGCGGCGGCCCAGCGCGTGGTTTTTCCCCATTTTGGCGGTTTCGCTGGTACTGCCGCTGGCCATGCTGCCGCCCCGGCCCCACGAAGTGCTGCGCCGCATTGTGGAAATGAGCCTGACCCTGGCCTTTGCCTGGGGCCTCATCAAAACCCTCGACGTGCTGCAGGACCTGGTGCAGCGCCGCTACCAGCTCAGCAGCGCCGACAACCTGCGCGTGCGCAAGCTGTTCACGCAGCTGCAGTTTCTCAAAAAGCTGGCCGCGTCGCTGGTGCTGTTTGTGGCCGTGGGGCTGGTGCTCATGAGCTTCGAGACGGTGCGGCGCCTGGGCACGGGCCTGCTCACCTCGGCCGGCATTGCCAGCGTTATTGTCGGCTTTGCGGCCCAGCGCTCCATCAGTAACCTGCTGGCGGGCTTCCAGATAGCCTTCACCCAGCCCATCCGCATCGACGACGTGCTGGTGGTGGAAGGCGAATGGGGCCGCGTCGAGGAAATCACGTTTACCTACGTGGTGCTCAGCATCTGGGACGAGCGCCGGCTGGTGCTGCCCCTCAACTACTTCATCGAAAAACCCTTCCAGAACTGGACCCGCAACAGCGCGCAGATACTGGGCACGGTGTTTCTACAGGCCGACTACACGGTGCCCGTGGAAGCCGTGCGGGCCGAGCTGCGGCGCATCGTGGAAGGCAGCCCGCACTGGGATTCGCGCGTGTGCGTGCTGCACGTCACCGACGCCAAAGAGCGCACCCTGGAGCTGCGCTGCCTGGTGAGCGCCGCCAACGCCGGGGCCGTGTGGGAGCTGCGCTGCGCCGTGCGCGAGCAACTGGTGGCTTTTTTGCAGCGCGAATACCCCGGCAGCCTGCCCCGCACCCGCGCCGAGGTAGCCCCCGGGCCGGGCGCGGCCGGTGCGGCGGCCATCGGCGGCTAGCGCCGCCTCATTGGCCGGCAAAATCGGGCTTCCAGCGCTTTTTGGCGGCCCACAGCTCGGCCGCCTGGTAGATGAGGTGAAAAACCGGCTCCTTCAGGTAGAGGTAGCCCTCGATGCTGTCCGGAAACACCTCGCTGGCCCGGCGCTTCAGCAGCTCGTATTCGTCGCGGGCGGCGTCGTTGGCCCGCAGGTAGTCGCGAAACAGCAGCGCAAACCGGGCGTTGAACCGGCCCGTCTCGCGCACGTGGATGTGGGTGCGGCGCCCGCCCAAGGGTTCGCGCAGGTACAGCTTGCGCAGCTCCTCCGACTGGGCCGGCAGGCCGTGGTACACATCGTACTCGAAGGCGCCCTGCCGGAAACCGGCCTGCCACAGCGGGTGCGTAAGCTCGGCAATGTCGTTGAGGTTGGCCACCGTCACCTGAATGTCGATGACGTCTTTGGCGGCCAGCCCGGGCACGGCCGTGGAGCCAATGTGGTCGATGCGCAGCACGGCCGGACCCGCGGCGGCGCCAATGCGGCGGGCGGTTTCGGCAAACTCTTGGGCCCAGGTGGGCTGGTGGGGCAGCAGCACCACCGGCCGGGATTTTTTTAACCGCGCAGATGCAGGCATGGCTGTATGCTAATCAAACAATAAGCATCAAACTTACTGGATAAATACCATGCGCCAATGCCCTTGCCATGGTACCGCTTTGCAGCACCTTGGGCGGCGGCTATTGCTCCAGAAAACGCGACACGGCCGTGTTCATTTCCTGCTTTTGGGCTTCGGTGCCGCCGTCCCACATGTCGTTGTGAATGGTGTGGGCCAGCGGCACAATGGTGATGCCGTAGCGCTGCTGCTCGGCCGAGGTGGGCAGCACGCCGGGGTCGGCCACCTGGTCGGAGCTGCGCAGCGACAGCACCCGGGGCCGCCGCGCCCGCGGAAACGGCACCCGGCGGTTGTCGAGCGAAATCACGCGCTCCACCCGCTCGGGGTGCTGCTCGGCGTACAGCATCGACACGTCGCCGCCGTTGGAATGGCCGGCCAGTAGCAGGTGGCCAAAGTCGATGGCGGGGTAGCGCTTGTGCAGTTCCTGGCGCGCAAACTCGATGTTTTGCACGCCCCGGTCCCACATGGGGCGCCGCACCACGCGAATGACGCCGGTGTTGGGCATGGGCGCATCGGTGGGCAATTCGTGCTGAATGCTGGCCACCAGGTAGCCGTGCGCCACCAGGTTGCGGGCCAGAAACGAGTAGCCGGTGCAGTTGCCGCCGTAGCCGTGGCTGAAAATGGCGGCTTTGAGCTTGCCCTGAGTGGCGGGCTGGGCGGGCTGGTACACCATGACCGGCACCGCGCGCTGGCGGGCGGCGTCGTAGAGCTCGAGCCGGGTGGTGAGCAGGCTGTCGGTGGCCACGGGCGTGGCCAGGGCAGTGGCAGCGGTTTGCTGGGCGGTGGGGTTGCCGCTCATGCAGCCGGCAGCCACCAGGGCAAGGCCGGCCCACAGGCCCCAAACAGTACGGCGGGTAGAAACCAGAAGCATGAAACGGAAGCGCTAGCGCCCGGCATTGGCAGCCCGACAGCCGCTTGAAAAATGAACGAACTGGGTAAAAACGGGGCAATATACTGCCCCGGTGCAGGTAATGCCATGGGCGGCCTGCGGTGTCGAATGCTGCGCGCCGCGCGCCGGAACGGCCAGATTACTACAGGCCAGCGCAACACTCCCGGCCAGCGGTGGATGCTTTCCGCGGTTGGTAAACGTGAGGCACCCGGCCGGGGCCTAATCGTCGAGAAAAAATAGCGTCGCCGTGTTCACAGCGGGCTTTGCTGGGCGTCAGCAGGCCGGGCGACGGATGCGCCTACTGGTGGGCGCGCGCATACTCGTATAGCGCTTGCAGGTCGGGCGATTCAAACGGGTATTTATTGGTGGGGAAATACTGTTCGACCAAAGCCACCAAGGGGCCGATTTCCGGGCGCTCATTCTCGTTCAGCTTGCGGTTAAGTCTGTCCAGAATGCCGTAGCGCAAGGTTCTTACCATCATCACTTCGCTACCGCTGTTCATGTTGGCCGTGGCCACGAGCGGCAATACTTGCTTCATGCCTGCCAGATATTCCGTCAAGGACGGTTCGGGCTCGTTGCCGGCGTTCACCCGATGCACCACCAGTTGCTGCTTCAACTCGGTATTTGGCCGCAGGCCCAGCTGCTGTTCGGGCGGAAAGGCAGGGGTGAAATACACATCGCGCTTAAATCCATTGCCTTGCAGCAGGGCCAGCAGCAACACATCGGTGCGGTAGAGGTATTGGCTGTCAACGGTTGGCGCCACTTTCCAGGAAAATGGTAGCTGCGTGCGGGCATCCGGAATGGTTATCACCGTGGTTTTCCACGGCAAGTAGTCAATCGAATCCCGCAGAGTGCCCGGCAGCTTAAAGGCCACGGATGCAGCATTTTCCAGCAAGGCCGGAAACCACCTGGAGCCCAGCAGGCCAACATCGACCACCGTCACGTCGGGGCGCAGCCCGTTCATGGTTTGGAGGTACCAAAGCGGGAACGTGAACGCGTCGCCGGCCGATACCAGCAGGCCATTGGGACGGCACTGCTGCAGCAGGGCGGTGGCATTAGCCAGCACGAAGTCGCTGAAGCCGCCGCGCTTTCGGCCCTGGGCATACGCCCACCGGGCAGAATCAGGCTTCTGAATGGCGGTGTAATGCACGGCGAGTGAACTCCATTCGCTGGCTATTTTGGCATACGGGTCCAAGGCCAGCTCTTCGCCGCGGTAATGCGGCGTGAGGCGGTTAACGGTTTCAAACTCCTGGCTGGCCTTCAGGGTCAGTGGCAGCCGGGCCCGCGGCAGGGCCTCGCCGTCTTTGCAATTCAGGCGGCTGTAGGCGTAGCCCAGAAAGTAATGCGCTTCCGGGTTGGCGGGCTGCAGGCGCACCGCAGCCTCTAGGGTTTTGACGGCGGCCGCGTAGTTCTGCAGCGCAAATTCTTTTTTGAATTCGGCCTTGCCACGGGCCATCAGCTGTTGATATTGAGCGGATTGAGCGCGGCCGCTCAGTGCCCAGCACAGCAGCAGTAGCGAAGGCAGAAATCGTAACATGAATAGTCTCTTGAGTCTTTTACGCAGCAAAAACGACCTGCTATGCTTCGCGCAGCAGGCGATTTCAGGTCGTGGTTCCTGTTGATTGCGCCATGCCCGGCGTCGGTGTGGCGCCCATGCCGGAGTCGGGGGTGAGGATGCGGTGCAGGCGCTGGGCCTTTTCCGGAATTTACTCGGGCGTGGGCTCGGCCTGATTGGCGCTACGATGGATTATTTTGCGCAGCCTATAATCGAAGGTCACGGCTTGAGTGAGGCTGGGGCAGCAATGCCCGGAGCCCGGTCCAAATTCAAAATAATGGCCGTAGATTCTATTTGAGGCGATGCTGTCGACATGATAAAACCCATCCTGCGGGGGGGCCGAAGCCACCAGTTGGTCGAGCCGGAGGGTGTCGTTGAGCTGGTAGCCCGAGCCGTGCGAAAGCAACAGTACCGCTTCCTGGCTCCACATGCTGCCGTTGCCCCCGTCACACTGCTCCGGCGTGAAGGTCATCAGCCCGTCCAGCGTCCCGTCCTGGTTGAGGTCGGCGTAGGAGTACCTGATTTCTTCCGGCACCGGAAACGCATACTGCTCTTCCATGTCCTCGTCCGGGTGTTCGTCCAGCCGTTTGCGGTAGCTGGCGCAACTATCGGGCAGGGTGAACCGGCCCGCGGCTAGCTGCGCCTGCTGCCAGCGGTCGAATCGGGTGCGCAGGTCCGCCGTGCTAGCGGCAGCACGGCGGGGAGCCACCTGCGGGGAAGCGGTAGCAGTCGCGTCAGCCGCATGTTCGCCTGCCGATTCGCAGGCCAGCAGCGCCAAAGCCAGCCCGCCGAATAGAGAAAATCGGCAAGCGGAAAGAAAACGACGCATTACGTGAGCTGTTGGTCTATCATTATGCGGAAGCAGCGGCGCGGGCAGCCCGGAACCGGAAATCAGACGGCCCGCACCTTCTGGCTTAAAGGCCCGGAATCTTGGCACCGCGCTCGCGGGCCACGTCCTGGGCCAGCTCGTAGCCGGCGTCGGCGTGGCGGAAGATGCCCATGCCAGGGTCGGTGGTGAGAACGCGGCGCAGGCGCTCGGCCTTTTCGGGGGTGCCGGTGGCCACGATGACCATGCCGGAGTGGGTGCTGTTGCCGATGCCCACGCCGCCGCCGTTGTGCAGGCTCACCCAGTCGGCGCCGCTGGCGCAGTTGGCCAGGGCGTTGAGCAGGGGCCAGTCGGCCACGGCGTCGGAGCCGTCCTTCATGCCTTCGGTTTCGCGGTTGGGCGAGGCCACCGAGCCGCAGTCGAGGTGGTCGCGGCCGATGACAATGGGCGCTTTCACTTCGCCCCGCGCCACCAGGTCGTTGATGACGAGGCCGAACTTCTCGCGCTCGCCGTAGCCCAGCCAGCACACGCGGGCCGGCAGGCCGATGAAGGGCACTTTGGCCTGGGCCTTCTCAATCCAGCGGGCCAGCAGCTTGTTGTCGGGAAAGGTTTCGAGCAGGGCGCGGTCGATGCGCAGAATGTCCTGCGGGTCGCCGGAGAGGGCGGCCCAGCGGAAGGGACCTTTGCCTTCGCAAAACAGCGGGCGGATGTAGCCGGGCACGAAGCCGGGGTACAGGAAATGGCCAGCTTCGTCGCGCACGTTCAGGCCGCCTTTTTCGGCTTGGCCGCGCAGGTTGTTGCCGTAGTCTACGGCGATGGTGCCGCGCCGCTGCATCTCCAGAATGGCCTCCACGTGCTTCACGATGGACGCCAGCGCCTGGCGCTTGAACTCCTCGGGGTTGGCCGTTTTCAGGGCCAGCACCTCCCCTATCTCGCCTTCGGGAATGTAGTCCATCAGGTCGTGGGCCGAGGTTTGGTCGGTCACGATGTCGGCCTGGAAGCCCAGCTCCAGCAGGCGCGGCAGCACGGTGGCGGCGTTGCCGGTGAGGCCCACCGACCAGCCGTTGCCGTCGGCTTTGGCGCGCTCGCACAGTTCCAGGGCATGGGTAAGGTCGCGAGCCTGCTCGTCCACGTAGCCTTCGCGCACCTTCTGCTTCACCCGCTCGTCGATGGGCTCGATGACGAGGCAGACGCCGTCGTTCATGGTCACGGCCAGGGGCTGGGCGCCGCTCATGCCGCCCAGGCCGGCCGTCACGGTGATGGTGCCGCGCAGGCTGCCACCGAAATGCTGGTCGGCCATGGCGGCAAACGTCTCGTAGGTGCCCTGCAAAATGCCCTGGGTGGCAATGTAAATCCAGGAACCGGCCGTCATCTGGCCGTACATCATCAGGCCCATGCGGTCCAACTCGTCGAAGTATTCCTGGGTGCTCCAGGCGGGCACGATGTTGGAGTTGGCGATGAGCACGCGCGGGGCGTGGGGCCAGGTTTTGAGCACGCCCACGGCCTTGCCGCTTTGCACCAGCATGGTTTCGTCGGCTTCCAGCTCCTTCAGGGTTTTGACGATGGTCTGGTACTCTTTCCAGTTGCGGGCGGCGCGGCCGGCACCGCCGTACACAATCAGCTCGTCGTACACCAAGCTCACGGCGGGGTCGAGGTTGTTTTCCAACATCCGCAGGGCGGCTTCGGCTTCCCAGGTTTTGCAGCGTAGCTCGGTGCCGTGCTTGGCCTTCACGGTTTCCGTGGGCTTGAATTCGTAGAACATCGGGCGCTTGCCGTCGGGCCGGGGCGCACCGGAGGAGAGTGAAGTGGCTTCGAGGTTTAGCTCGGGGGTGGCGGTGTGGGTGGTCATGAGGGTGGGATGGTTTGGGTGGTGCGGCGAATATAGAGAAATGTAGCGTGGACTCTGCGAGTCCGTGCCGGGCTGCATGGAACGCCCGTATAATCTCCTACAACCAGGCGCGGACTCGCAGAGTCCACGCTACATTCGACAGACATGAGCACCAACTACAAACCCATCGACTGCAACTACTACGACCTGCTCGAAGCCGCCGCCACTCAGCGCCGCCGCGTCGACCTGCAGTATTTCAACGACCTGCGCCAGCTCTGCCTCGGCTCGGGCGTGATTGAAACGCTGTTCATTCGCGACAAGGTGGAGTACATGCGGCTGAAATCGGGCGAGGAAATCCGCCTCGACCACCTCATCCGCCTCGACGACCAGCCCGCGCCGGGCTACGCCGATTACCCCGATTTCAGCTGCGCCTGCTGATTACCGCCCAACGCAACAAGCCCCTCCTGCTACGGCACGAGGGGCTTGTTGCGTTGGGCAGCGGATTTTAGTCGCGGCTTTGCTCCAGGCTCACGCCGCCGTTGGTGGTCACGGCGCGCACCAGGGCGCCGCCTTTGCCGAGGTTGGTGGCCAGCTCGCGGCGCAAAAAACCCGTTCTGGTAACGGGAATATTGGCCCGGATGCTGCCCATGTTGGTGCTCGTGAATAGCTGGGCCGAGTAGTCCTGCGGCACGCTCCAGCGAATGCCGCCGTTGGTGGTTTGCACGTCAAGGCCCTTGCCTTCCCATTGCTTGCCGGTCAGGTTGATGGTGAGGCCGCCGTTCACGGTCTGGCCCGTCACCTGGCCGCCCATGTTGGCCAGCGAAACGCCGCCATTGGTGGCGTGAAACTTCACCTCCGACAGCATATTTTCGAGGTGAATGCCGCCGTTCAGGGTGTTGAGCACCAACGCCGTTTGGCGCGGCACAAATACCTCGTAGCTCACGCTGTATTGCTCGGTGGCGGCGGTGGAGCTTGCGCGCAGCGTGTTGTTGGCCGTGCCAATGCTCACGGCTTTCACGCGGCTTTGCGCTTCGGCTTCGGTGCTGGCCCAGCTCGTGACCTTGGCCCGGATGCGGACGTTGGGGCCCGACCAGCCGCGCACGGTGATGCCGCCGTTGGCCCCGCCTTCGATGGCCAGCGGCTGGCCGGCGGGCGCGCTCATGGTCAGGTCGCGGGTTTCGCAGAAGCGCTTGTTTTCGCCGTCGTGCCGGCCCCAGTTGCCTTCGTCGCACGTCATGTTGAAGGCGGGTTCGGGGGCGGTTTGGGCGGCGGCCGGCAGGGCCAGGCAAGCGAGGGCGAATGCAGAAAGAAGGATTTTCATGATGTGGAGAAAGTAAAAAAATGAAGGAGACGGTGCTGCCGGACCTGGCCCGGGCGCCTAGCCAGGTGGGCTTTGGCAACGAGTACCTGGCCCGGCGCCATTCGTTACAGCGCCCCGGCATTTTTATGTAAGCTCGGCCTTGGGCGCCTACTTTCTGCCGGGTTTGCCGTATGCTTGTTGCATTCCGTCTCATCCCAAACCGCTTTTCTATGGATACAGTAGCCGCCGGCGTCACCCAGCTGCGCATTCAGCGCTTTGTCAATGTCTACTTCGTCGAAACCGGCACCCCCGGCGAATGGGTGCTCGTCGACACCGGCCTGCCGGGCAGCGCCAAAACCATCATCGCCGCCGCCGACAAGCTTTTCTACCCCGGCACCCACCCCGAGGCCATCCTGCTCACCCACGGCCACCTCGACCACCTCGGCTCGGCCCGCGAGCTGGCCGACCACTGGAAGGTGCCTGTGGTGGCCCACCCCCTGGAGCTGCCCTACCTCACCGGCAAAGCCCAATACCCGCCGCGTGACCCCACCGTGGGCGGTTCCCTGGCCTTCATGAGCCGCTTTTTCCCTTCGCAACTGCCCAACCTGGAGGAGCGGGTGCAGGCCCTTAATACTGACGACCCGGCGGCGCCGTTCCTCATGAATTGGCGCTGGCTGCACGTACCCGGCCACGCCCCCGGCCAGCTGGCCTTCTTCCGGCCCGCCGACGGCACCCTGCTCGGGGCCGATGCCTTTGCCACCTGCCACCACGACTCGGTGCCCGCCGTGCTGCTGGGGCTGCCCAAAATCAGCCGCGCCGGCACGCCGTTCAATTACGACTGGGAGGCCGCCCGCACCTCGGTGCAAACGCTAGCCGACCTCGCGCCCAAAGCTATTGGCTGCGGCCACGGCCCGGTCATCACGGGTCCCGAAGCGGCCGCCGGCCTGCGCGCCCTAGCTGACAATTACCCCGTGCCCAGCCACGGCCGTTACGTGCACGAGCCCGCCCGCACCGACGCCAGCGGCGTGGAGCACCTCCCGCCCGCGCCCAAAGACAAGCTGCCGATGCAGGCAGCCATCATCGGCGCCGGCATGTTGGCGGCTGGGGCGGCCTGGCTGCTCACCGGCGGGCGGCGCCAGTCGCGCAAAGCCCACGCCCAGCACCGCGCTTACACCACAGCGTTGAAAAAGTCAAAAGGCTACCAGTCGCCGCCCGTTCCCCCGCTGTACCGCGGCGGCGTGGGCGACTAAGTAGCGCTTACGCCAATTGGCTGGCCACCCCGGTTAAATAGGCCGTGATGATGGTGGCGCACAAGCGGGCGGTCTGGTTGTCGCGGTCATAATGGGGGTTAAACTCCACGACCTCGAACAGCCGGACCGCCTCTTTTTGCCCGGCCAGGAAGGCCGCTTCCACCGCCTGGCGGGGCGTAAACCCATCGGCGCTGGGTGCCGACACGGCCGGCGCATACGCCTCGGCGCAGCCATCAATGTCAAAACTCACGAAGGCCGGCCCGCCAGCGGCCGCGCGGCTCAGGGCCCGGCCGGCGTAGAGCGCCATCCCGTCCTGCTGCACGTGGGCCAGCGGCACGATGTGCGCCTGCTGCCGGTGCAGAAACTCGATGTCCTCGCGGGTGTTGAGGTTGGAATGCAGGCCGATTTCCGTGAACCGCTCGCCCGGCACGAAGCCCTCGCGCAGCAGCTTGCCGAAGGGCGTGCCGCTGCTGATGAGGCCGGGCTTGTCTTTCACGTCGGCGTGGGCGTCGAAGTTGATGCCGCCCACGGGCTGCCCGCCGCTGGCATCCGCCAGCCCGCGTACCGTGGAGTAGGTGCCGTCGTGCGAGCCGCCCAGCACCAGCACGCGCGGGTATTGCCGCAGCAGCGCGGCCAACTGCGTACGAATTTCGGCGTGGTTGGCGGCGTGGTCGGCGTGGCGCAGCGCAAGGTTGCCGGCGTCGGCAATGCGCAGGGCGTCGAGGCTGACGTTGTGCTCCAGGTTGTAGGTCTTGTGGTAGCGGCGCAGCTCGCGGCGCATGGCGTCGGGGGCGCCGGCGGCACCCGCCCGGCCGCCTTCCAGCACAGTCCCAAAATCGAGGGGCAAGCCCACGAGGCACACGTCGGCGTCGGGCAGCTCGGCGGCGGGGCGAATGAGTTCGCGAAGAAAAACAGGCATACGCAGGGCGCTTAATTTTCCTCAAAGGAAAGCCCCGGCGCCTCAGTTGCCCATTTTCACGGTGCCGTCGTCGTTGAAGGTGCGCTTCACCGTTTCGGAACCCGCCACCACCAGCCCGAATACTTCGCGCCCGCCGTCGGCCTCCTGGTTCAGCACCATGGTCAGGGCCAGGGCGGGCTCGCTGTAGTCGAACGTGCCGCCGTAGGTTACGGCCTTGCCCTTGGAATCGGTGTACGTGAATTCAATGTTCTTGCCCTTCAGGGTGTAGCGCCCCACTTCGTCGAAATGGTTGGTGCCATAGGGCCCCGGGAATTTGAGCTTTTTCTCGTAGCGGCCCGTGGGGCCCAGCGTGAGCGTGCCGCCCACGCCGCGCGTGTTGGTGGGCTTTGGGCTGTACTTGGGCGCGTAAATCAGGTACACCGTGTAGGTGTAGGTGGTGTAAAACTTGGTGGGTAGGGCGCCGGGCGGGGGCGGCACGGCCGGGCGGCGGGCGGCGGGCACGTTTTTCGGGGGCGTTTTGGCCTGCGCAAAAGCTAGGGCAGCAGTAGCGCACAGCAGTGCGGTAGTCAGGAGTTTCCGATACATGCGGCGAAAATACATCGGGCTGAAAGGCATTTAAAAGCGAACCTGCCGGGGCCTCACAGCCGCTTGTAGGCCACGTTGTTGAAGTAAAAGCGCGTCACCTGTCCCGTTTTTTCGTTTTTCTCAATGGGGTAAGCCACGCCGCTGCTGGTGCGGCCCGCGGCGTCGGTGAGGGTCAGCGTCCAGCCGCTGAGGCTCCAGCGGCCGGCGCTGCCGCCACTGCTACCGGCCGAGTACGTGCTGGCCCCGGCCTCATTGCGCCCGCCGAAGCTGCTGGCGCTGCCGCCGCTGTAGGTGCCATTGGCCCGGAAAGTCAGGCTACTCACTGCCGCCGCGCTGCCGCTGCTCGTGCTGATGGAGTTGCCGCCCTCAAATGCCCCCACCAGTTGGCTGGCACTCGCAAAAGGCCGCCCGGCCAGAAAAATGCCCATGTTCCAGGCAAAGGTTTCGGACTGGGGCTCCACGTCGGCGCTTTCGGTCTGGCCGTTGGCCCAGCGCACGCTGAGCTTGCGCCCTGCCACCGTGTAGCTGCCCCGGGAGGCAGCCGGCACGGCCGCCAGCTGGGCCGCCGAAAACCCCGCCGGGTCCACGTACACCTGCCCATTGGGGGCAAAGTAGTACGTCGACTTTTCCAGCGAATGGGTAGCAATCCAATACCTCGTCATGAAAAACAAGCCCACAGGACGCCCGCCTTTCACGGAACCGGCCAGCGGCTGGGTGGCAGCGGCCGGGACCGAGGCAGCAGGGTGAGCCCCGAGCAGGAGCGCCACGCCCGAAGCGCCTGCCAGGGCCGCGGCCGCGGCGAATAAACGCAGTCTTTTCATCGGAATGGAGCAAAAAGTGAGAGATTGCCTGGGAAGTAAGGCTTAGCGGTGAAGACGGAAACGGGTCGGGCGGCTATTCAATCTCCACGTCGGTGGCCACGTTGGCCTGCATCTCATAGCCCGGCGGAATGGTGGCGTCTTTGCCTTTTTTCAGCAAAAACAGCGGGCTCAGGGCCACGGCCAGCCCGATGGTGGCACCCTTGGTGTCGGACCCGGCCGAGCCCACGGCGTTGCTGCTCAGGGGCACCATCTGGCCGTCCACGGCTTGCACCACGCTGGGCTTGATGCTCAGGCTGCCTTCTTTGCCCATGCCCTTGCGGTGCTCGGCATTCACCACCTGGGCGCTGCCGGCGGCACCGGCTTTGATGAGGGTGCGGCCCTTGATGATGACGTCGTATTTCACCCGCAGCGACACCGACTGGCCCATCTGGGCGTCTTTGGAAGAAAGCGGACTCGTGGTTTCGAGCACCACCAGGGTGCCGGTTTTGAGCAGTGCGGGCTTGGGCGCCTCGGCCCGGCTCGCCAAAGCCAGCATCAACAGCGCCGGCATTGCCGTTTTAAAACGCGTAAAGGAAGTAACCATGGGAGGAAGTAAAATGGTGGTGGAATGTGCTGGCTGTCTATTTTTAGCCCTTTTTTGAGCCGAAAACTAGCTACGCCCTACCTTGCGCCGCCAACAAAGTCGAGCAAGTGCGCCGAGAAGTCGACAGACGTGCGCCCCCGTAGATGAAACCCGCCCGCCGCCGGGCAAGCCCTTTCCGGACCGTTTATTTCTTTCCATGCTCCCCGCTCCGCTCCCGCCCTTTAGCTGCCTGGTTCTCGACGATGACCCGCTGGTAAGCGACCTGGCGAGCAGCTTCGTGGCGCGCATTCCGGCCCTCGCGCTGGCCGGGCAGTACGCCGATGCCCTCCTGGCGTTCGAGCACCTCGCCCGCGAGCCCGTCGACATTCTCGTCACCGACATTGAGTTGCCGGAGCTCAACGGCTTGGAACTGGTGCGGGCCCTGCGGCAGCCCCCGCAGGTCATTTTCATGACCTCCCACCCCGAGTACGCCCTGCCCACCTACGACCTCGACGCCGTCGACTTTCTGGTGAAGCCCTTGCGCTTCGAGCGGTTTCTGCGGGCCATCGACAAGGCGCTGCTGCACTTGCGGGCCCGGGCTGCCGAAGCCGCCAGCCGACACGCCACCGCAAGCCCCGCCCCCGTCGACGAAAACGACACGTTTTTCATTCGCACCGAACTGCAGTTTGTGAAGCTGCGCTACGCCGACGTGGCCTACGTGGAAGCCATGCGCGACTTCAGCAAAGTGCACCTCCTCGATGGCACCGTGCACATCACCTTGGTCAGCCTCAAGCATATGGAAGGCCAGCTGCCGCCTCAGCTATTTGTGCGCACCCACCGTTCATTCCTGGTAAACGCAGGTAAAATCGACGCCGTTACGGGGCAGGAAGTGCGCGTGGGCCGCGTGGAGGTGCCGCTGGGCCTCACCTTTCGGGATGCGGTGCTGGCGCAGGTGGTGCAGCAGCGCCTGCTGAGCCGCCACCCCCACAAGCCCGCTTAACCAACGGCTTCCGACGTGGCCACCGACGCGGCCACGGGCAGGCTCAGGGTAAACGTGGTGCCCTGGCCGGGGCCGGCGCTGGCCACCCACAGCCGGCCGCCGTTGCGCGCCAGCACGTCGCGGCTCAGCAGCAGGCCCAGGCCGGTGCTGCGGGCCTGGCCGCCCTCGCCGGCGCGGCGCGGCAGGCTTTCGGGGCGCAGCTCCTGCCAGGGCGTGGGCTCGGGCAAGCCGCGGCCGGTATCGGCCACGGCCAGCTGCCAGGCGGCGCCCTCGCGCCGGGCCGATACCTCCACCGTGCCCCCCGCCGGCGTGAACTTGATGGCGTTGGCCAGCAGGTTGCGCAGCACCAGGCGCGCGGCGGCGGGGTCGGCCCAGGCGTGCTCGTCGCCCGCGAGGTGGTGCACCACGCTCACCTGGGCCGCCTCGGCAGCCGCGGCCAGCAAGCCGATGTTTTCTTCCACCAAGGCGGCCAGGTCCAGGGGTTCGGGGCGGGGCGGGCCGGCGGCCCGCATTTGCAGCGCGGCCCAGTTCAGCAGGTTTTCCAGCAGTGCCAGGGTATGGTCGAGGGTGCGGGTGAGGCGCTGGGTGTACTGGGCCAGCTTATCGGGCGGCAGCGGGGGGCCGGCCAACAGCTCCACAAAGGCGTGGAGCGAGTGCAGCGGCCCGCGCAGGTCGTGCCCAATGATGGAAAACAACCGGTCTTTGGTCGCGTTCAGCTCGGTGAGCTCGGCCCGCTGCGCCTCAATTTGCTGGTTTTTGCGGCCCAACAGGCGGTTGAGGCGCCACAGGGCCAGCCCCGCGGCGGCCACCACGCCCAGGCCCAGCCCCAGGCCCCAGAGCTGGCGCTGCTGGGCCTGCAGGCGCTGCTGCTGGGCCTCGCCGGTGCGGGCCAGACCTTGGGCCCGCTCGCGCTCCTGGCTGAGCTGGAAATCGCCCTGCAGCCGCCCCATCTCTTCGGCCTTGGACTGCGAAAACACGGTATCGTGCGCGGCCTGGGCCAGTTCGGTGTACTGCAGCGCCTGGCGGTAGTCGCCGCGGCGCTTGAGCAGGCCGGCCAGCAGCGCCCCGCTCGATTCCTGCACGCTCCAATCCTGAACGGACGTGGCCAGGGCCAGGGCGCGGCGGGCCTGGGCTTCGGCCTCTGCCGCGTGGCCGAGCTTGCTGTGCAACTGCCCCAGCGCCACGAGCGTAGCGGCCAGGGTGCCCACGTCGCCGGAATTTTCCAGCAACGCGCGTGCCCGTTCCAGCGTGGCTTGCGCGGCGGGCAGGCGCCGCTGGTCGGTGAGCAGTTGGGCGTAGTCGCTCAGCACCACGCCCAGCTGGGCCCGCTCGCCGGCCTGCTCCGACACGGCAATGGCTTGCTGATAGAAGGGCTCGGCCTGCTTGAACTCGCCCAGCTGCTGATGCGCAGCGGCCAGGTTGGTCAGGCAGTCGGCCAGCGCGCCCTGGTCGGGCCGGTGGCGCACCAACGGCAGGGCCTGCTCGAAATAATGCAGGGCTTGCCGCGCGTCGTTGTGCCGAAAATACACATTGCCCAGGTTGGTGAGGCAGTTGGCCTGCAGGGCGCTGTCGCCCAGTTGCTGGGTTTGGCGCAGGGCCGGCAGCAGCATGGCCAGCGCCCGCGGGAAGTCGCCGCGGCTGCTGTAAATAATGCCCAGGCCGTTGCGGGTCCGGGCCTCGTCGCGCACGGCGCCGCGTGCGTGGTACAGCCGCAGGGCTTCTTCGCAGGCGCGCAGGGCGCCGGGGTAGTCGTCCTGCTCGTTGGCGACCTGGCCCAGGGTCAGGAGCACGTCGGCCAGGCCGGGCTGGCCGGAAGTGCGCCGGGCCAAGGCCACGGCTTGGGTCAGGTAGGCGCGAGCTTCGGCAAAGCTGCCGTGCACCAGCTCGGCTTTGCCCAGCACGCGCAGGCTTTCTACTTCGCCGGCCGCGAAATGGCCGCGGCGGGCTAGGTCGCGGGCTTGCTGCAGCAGCGGCTGGGCGGCCTCGTTCTGGCCGGCGCGCAGCAGGTCCTGGCTTTGGCGCAACAGGTCGCGCACCCGGGTGGTGTCGGACGCGGCGGGCGGCCCCGCGGCCAGCAGCGCCAGCCCGCTGGCCAGCGTGGCCGCCGCTTTCGCCAGCCGCTTGTTCAAAGGGTTTCGCCGGTTTGTCGGGGGTAAACTGTTTTCCATGCTTCCGCAATTACTTATGCCCTTGCCAATTCCGGTAAATAAAAGAAGCGGCACCGCTTTTGCCAAATGCGGCCGCCGGGCGTTCCTCAGCGCCCGGGTTTTACTTTCGTTCTCATTCATTTCCGCCCCGGGCTTGATTTGCCCGCGGGCGGCTCTGTTCCAACTTATGCGAATTCTTCTCAGCGTTGCGGGCTTTTTGTGGTTGCTGGCGCCCACGGCGCAGGCCCAAACCCTGGCGGCGCCTCCCACTTTCTACTCCACGTATACCTACACGGCCTACACCGTGTACGACACCACTAGCGCCGGCCCGCCCACCCGCGTGAGCGGCGTGGGCGGCACCCTCACCCTGCGGGCCGATGGCACCTACGAGAAGCACCTGAGCATTGTGGCCTCGGGCAGCCCGCACTATTTCAACCAGACCGGCACCTTTGCGCTCGCCGGCGACAGCATTCGCTTCGCGTTTTCCGACATGAAGGGGGCCGACGTGCAACGCGGCACCTTTCGCTTTGTGCCAGCCACCCGCCAGCTCAGCATCACCATCCTGGGCTACCCCGCCGGCAACCGCGGCGTGTACGACCTGGTGGCCACTCCTGCGAAAGCCCCCGGCAAGGCCCCCAAGCCCCGGGCCAAAGCCCCGGCCCGGCGTAAATAGCCGCGCATTTGGCGTCCCCCGCCCGTTCTGGCTAACTTGCGGCCCGTTTCGCCGAATCTGCCCCTGGGGCGCTTCGCCGCAGCGGTTCACAGCTCACTGTTAACTGAAAACTGACCCCTATGGGACGCGCGTTTGAATTTCGCAAAGGCCGCAAAATGAAGCGGTGGGACCGGATGTCGAAAGACTTCACCCGCATTGGCAAAGAAATCGTGATGGCCGTGAAAGAATCCGGCCCCAACCCCGACACCAACGCCCGCCTGCGCACCGCCATGCAGAACGCCAAAGGCGTGAACATGCCCAAGGACCGCGTGGAGGCCGCCATCAAGCGCGCCACCGGCAAGGACGAAAAAGACTACCAGGAAGTGGTGTACGAGGGCTATGGCCCGCACGGCGTGGCCATTGTGGTGGAAACCGCTACCGACAACCCCACCCGCACCGTGAGCAATGTGCGCCTGTATTTCAACCGCAACAACGGCGCCCTGGGCACGGCCGGCTCTTCCGATTACACCTTCACCCGCAAGGGCGTGTTCAAGCTCGACGCCGCCGGCCTCGACCGCGACGAGCTGGAGCTGGAGCTCATTGATTTCGGCGCCGAAGACGTGTACGAAACCACCGAGGAGGACGAGCACGGCGCCGAGCACAAGTACATCGTGGTAGAGTCGGCTTTCACCGATTTCGGCCAGCTGCAGAAAGCCCTCGAAGCCAAAGGGCTGAACGTGGTGAGCGCCAACCTGCAGCGCGTGCCCAATGCCACCGTGACCCTCACCGACGAGCAAGCCGAAGAAGTGCTTGCCCTCATCGAAAAGTTTGAGGAAGACGAGGACGTGCAGGCCGTGTACCACACCATGGGCTAGTGGCCACGGCATCGGTGGGCGCGGGCCCGCACCCGTTGGCCTACCGCCCCGGCCTGGATGCGGTGCGGGCCGTGGGCATCCTGCTGGTCATTCTGGGGCACTGGACGCACCCGCGGTTCCCCATCAGCAACATGGGCAGCATGACCTTTTTCGTGCTGAGCGGCTACTTCATTTCCGGCATCATCTGGAAGCAGAAGGTGTACGTGGGCGCGCCCGGCGGCTGGCCGCGCCGGCTGGGCGTTTTCTATTTGCGCCGGATTACGCGCACGCTGCCCCCCTACTACGTGTCGCTCATTGTGGGCGCGGCCCTGCCCCTGGCCACCCTGCACGAGTACCCGCTGTGGTTCATCGTGCCGGTTTCCAACCAGTTGTTTTACCACCTGCAGCACTGGGGCGAGGGCGTGGGCCACTACTGGACCATGGCCGTGGATGAGCAGTTTTACCTACTATGGCCGGTGGCCCTGGCTGTGCTGCCCAAGCGCCTGCGCTGGCTAAGCCTGGTGCTGCTGAGCGGATTGGCGTTTCGCTACGTGTGGGGCTACTGGGTACATCCGGGCGCGTCTTTGGTCTTGGCCCTGATGCCGTCCTGCCTCGACATGTTTGCGGCCGGGGCCATGCTGCGCCACGCCGAGCAGCAGCCCTGGGTGCGGCGCCTGGCGCATTTTCGGTGGGTGGTAGTGGGCTGGCTGGCCTGGGCGGCGCTGTGGCTGGTGCTGTACGTGAATGAAGCCCACGAAATGTGGAACCTCGTGTACCCCACTGCCGGCTGCTTGCCGGCTGCTCTCACCCTCAATTGGGCCCTGCACCAGCCCACCCGCCCACCCTCTGAAAACCGGGGCCTGGAACTACTCCGCTGGGTAGGCCAGCGCAGCTACGGCATTTATCTGTACCACCTCATGCTGCCGGTTTTTTATCAACGGGCCGTGTATAAGCTGTTTCCCGGGGCTGAGGCGCGCCACTTTTGGCTAGGGCCGCTGCCCACCGTTGTGTTTCTGTTGCCGCTGGTTTTCGTGCTGGCGTGGGCATCGTGGGTGTGGCTGGAAGCACCGCTCAACCGGTGGAAAAACAAGCTGGAATACGAGCGCACATAAGTACCGGGGCACTCACGCAGCACCCCAAAATGCCGTTAAGGCTGCCTGGGCGCGAATACCTCCACCGTCTCGGGTAATCGTAGCACCAGCACGTTGTGCCCCACCCGCACGGCCGAATACGCCAGCCAGGCCGCCACTACCCCGCGCTGAGCCCATGTTGCCCAGGGTTTCTCGGTCCTGGGCCACGCCGCCAGGGCCAGCAGCAGCACCGGGCCACTGAGCACCGCGGCATAGCGCTCGGCATCATACAGCCCGGTAGCGCCGCGCGTCATGTTCACGGCTAGCAGCAGCCCCAGCACATACACCAGCGCGGTCACCCAAAGCAGCCGCAAACCGGCGGTGCTTTTCTCAGGTGTTGCCGACTTTTTGATGGCGCCCAGCCAAAGTCCGGCCAGCCATGCCGGCAGCACCACGGCAAACAGCCCGGCTGCTACCGTGCGCCAACTGGCCGGCAACGGCAAAAACCACCGCAGCAACACAAAGCCATAGTCAGAAAAAGAGCCCCACAGCTTCGCCAGGGTCCCAAAGCCACGGTCCGGCCGCGTGCCGGCCACCCGCTCCGCGTAGTAGTTCCAGGCCACTCCCCCCGCTGCCGATGCAACCCCATGCAGCAACAGCCGCCGCCACCGCCGCCGCCCCGGATATAGGAGCGCCCCAACTCCCACCCCGGCCAGCAACGCCATGCCCGCCGTGCGCTGTAGCGGGATGAGAAAAGCCGCCCCCGTAGCTAGTGCCAGCCAACCAGGCCGGTCGGTTCGGCACCAGTGTAGCAAGGCATACACATAAGCCGCCAGCAGCAGCGCAAACACCGTTTCCGACCACACAAAGGCCGCCGGCACCATCATGGCCGTGCTCAGCGCCAGGGCCCACGGCAGCACCAACGCCCGCTTGGCCGGCAGCAGCATCCGGCCCACAAGTGCCCACAGCCACAGGTTTCCCACCAACGCCAGGCCGTGCAGGCAGCGCGTGGCCCAGGTGCTTTCACCCAGTGCCAGGAGCATGGGATACAGCGGCCCCCAGTAGCGGTACAGGCTGCCATCGGGGTGCAGCAGGCGCCCGCTTTGCGCCCAGCTGCGGGCGGCCGCTATGTAGTAAATCGAGTCGCTGGTGGTATGCAACCCGTTGGCCGTCATCAACCAGAACAGCGCCAGCAGTACAACCGCCGCGCCCGTCAGGCTCAGGCGGAAGGCCTTATCAGGCGAGCCAGGGCCGGCAATTTCCTTCTCAGTTTGCACGCAACTCACATAAAGGCAGCTACAAAAAAGCCGTCGCAGCGGGGCTACGACGGCTTTTTTCCAAAGAAATCAGTGCTTAGTCGACGTTGTCGTGCAGGAAGCGGTTGTCGCCCAGCAGCTCATTGTCGTCCGACAGGTTGAAGCGCGAGATATTTTGCGCCGAGCTGGGCTCCACGTTTTCCAGCTTCACCTGCCGACGCAGGTAGGCGGGCGTGTCGTATTGGCTCACCGCCTCGGGGGGCAGGCCGTTGCTCAGCTCCTGCAGGCGCCGCCGACGCTCCAGGGCTTGGGCATCCATGGCCGGCCGTGGGCGGGCAGCCCCTGCCGCAGCGGCCTCGGGGGCCGGGGCGGGTGCGTTCGAGGTCAGCACCGGCTCACCGGGCGCGGTGGCCGGAATACCCGCCAGCGGCGGTGCCGTGTGGGCCGAAGGGCCGTTCAAATCGAAGGTCACACGGGCCGGCTCGGGTGTACCAAAGCTGGGCACGAACGGCGCCGCAGTCGGATTGGAAACCGGCGCAGCCGGAGCTTCGGCCCGGGGCGCTTCGGCCACCGGCGCGGCAGCCACCGGCTCGGAGGCAGCCGCACCGCCCATGGCCGGCGTGGTGATGGAATGCGCGTCGCGGGCAAAACCCGTGGCAATCACCGTCACGCGAATGCTCTGGCCCAGCGACTCGTCGATGCCGTGACCGAAAATCATTTCCGCGTCCTGGCCGGCTTTCTCCTGGATGTACTCGGTGATTTCGGTCAGCTCGTCCATCTCCAGCTCGTGCTCAGCGCCCGACATGATGGAAAGCAGAATGCGCTGCGCCCCGTGGATGTCGGTGTTGTTGAGCAGCGGCGAGTTTAGGGCTTCCTCGGCGGCGCGACGGGCGCGGTTTTCACCTTCGGTCACGCTGCTGCCCATTACGGCGGCGCCGCTGTCCTTCATCACCGTTTTCACGTCTTCAAAGTCCACGTTCACGTCGGCCGTCACCGTGATGATTTCGGCAATGGACTTGGCGGCCGTGGTCAGCACCGTATCGGCTTTGGCGAAGGCGGCGCCCATGGTCAGGTTGCCGTAAATCTGCGGCAGCTTGTCGTTGAGAATCACCAGCACCGTGTCGCAGTGCTCGCTCAGGGCTTTGATGCCTTCCTCGGCCTGCTGGCGCTTTTTCTTGCCCTCAAACATGAAAGGCGCCGTTACGATGCCCACGGTGAGAATGCCCAGCTCCTGCGCTACCTGCGCAATCACCGGGGCCGCGCCCGTGCCCGTGCCACCGCCCATGCCGGCCGTGATGAAGAGCATCTTGGTGCCCTGGTTGAGCAGGTCGCGGATTTGCTCCTTGCTCTCGATGGCGGCCTGGCGGCCCCGCTCCGGCTTGGCACCGGCGCCGAGGCCCTCGGTCAGGTCAACGCCAATCTGAAGCTTGTTGGGCACCGTGGAGCTTTGCAGCGCCTGGTGGTCGGTATTGCAGATAATGAACTCCACGTCCTTGATGCCCTGCTTGTGCATGTGCTTCACGGCATTGGAGCCCCCGCCGCCAACTCCAATCACCTTAATGATGGACTTATTCTGGGCTGGAATGTCGAATTTGTAATTCATGATAAGTATGTCATGTTGAGCGAAGCGAAACAACTTGTCGCGCCCGCGCCGCAAGGGTTAGTAACTCTGACAAACGCAGCCGTGATAAGATGCTCCGTTCCTCAGCATGACAGTCGGATTTAGTAGGATTTATCGTCGTAATCGTCAATCAGCAGCCCTTTGGTGCGGGTGATGATGTCTTTGAAGAAGCGGCTGGCCGCACCGGGCTCCTTTTGCTTTACCGGCTGAGGGGCCGGGGCGGGAGCGGCAGGCGTAGCGGCGCGCGTTTCCACCGGCGCCGGCGCGGGCGCGGCCACCGGCTGCGGAGCGTAATACGCGGGCGCGGCGGGCAGCTCTTCGTGGTCGTAAGGCGTGCGCGACAGGTTGCGCTCGTCGAGCGAGTGGTAGCCCGACAGCACCAGGCCTACCGTGGTGGCGTACATCGGCGACTTCACGGCCTCGATGCGGCTCTTGCCGAGGTGCTGGTTGGGGTAGCCAATGCGGGTGTCCAGCCCGGTGATGTACTCGGTGAGCTGCTCCAGGTTCTGGAGCTGCGAACCGCCGCCCGTCAGCACGATGCCGGCCGACAGCTTGTCGTGCAGGCCCATGCGGTAGATTTCGGCATACACCAGCTCCATGATTTCCGACATGCGGGCCTCGATGATGTACGCCAGGTTTTTCAGCGACACTTCCTTGGGCGGACGGTTCGGCAGGCCGGGGATGCTTACGATTTCGTAGTCGCTGGCTTCCTGGGCAATGGCTTTGCCGAACTTCACCTTCAACTGCTCGGCCTGGCCGGGGGCCACGTTGCAGCCGGCTTTGATGTCCTGCGTGATGATGTTGCCGCCAAACGGCAGCACCGCCGCGTGGCGGATGATGCCGTCCTTGAACACCGCGAGGTCGGTGGTGCCGCCGCCGATGTCAATCAGGGCCACGCCGGCTTCCTTCTCCTCCTCCGAGAGGATGGACATGGAGCTGGCCAGCGGTTCCAGAATCAGGTCGGCAATTTCGAGGCCGGCCTTGGTCACGCACTTGTTGATGTTGTTGATGGCCGTGCTCTGGGCGGTGATGATGTGGAAGTTGCCTTCCAGGCGCACGCCCTCGTAGCCCACGGGGTCGGCGATGCCTTCCTCGTAGTCCACTTTGTAGTCCTGCGGCATCACGTGGATGATTTGCGAGCCGGGCTGGGTCACCAGCCGGTACATGTCCTGCGTGAGGCGGTTCACGTCGTCCGGACCAATGGTATCGTGCGAGTTGCGCGTGATGCTGCCGTTGTGCTGCAGGCTCTTGATGTGCTGCCCGGCAATGCCCACGTTTACCACTCCAATGCTAATTCCGGACTGTTCCTCGGCTTGCCGAATGGCGCGTTTGATGGCGTCGACGGTCTTGTCGATGTTGAGCACGATGCCCCGCGAAACACCCTCCGACACGGCTTTGCCCATGCCCAGGATTTCGAGTTTACCGAACTCGTTTTTGCGGCCCACCAGGGCGCAGATTTTTGTGGTACCAATGTCGAGCCCGACGACGATTTTGTCTTGTTGCATAGGAGCGGTGCTGGCGAGCAATGAAAACGCGAGAGTTGTGAACGGTGGGATTGTCGACCTTACGGCCTATGTGTCAGCGAATTACTATTCGCAAATAATCTGATTTTGGTATTCAACGTTTACGCGGTGGTAGGTGTCCCACCCCAAAACTGACGGAATTTGCCGGTAAAATACCATCAGCTTGGCAAATTTTTCGGAAATATTTTCGGGCAGCCCAAATTCGATGCGTTGGTCGCCTACCTGCTGCGTAAACGACAGCTTGCCGCTTGGCTCAATGAACACCTCCGATACCTGCGCTTTCCAGAATTCGTGCTCGTCGACGTAGCGCAAAAACTCCAGGTAGCGGCGCCCGACGCTGTCTTGGAAAAATGCAGTTGGCAGGTTGGCGCCGTTGGGCCTTGCCACGGTGGCTACGCGGGCGGTAAACAACGGCGAAAGCGGTAGCACGTGGCCTTCGGCATCGACGTACGTGTCGAGGCGGGTATCGGGGTGCGTGAGGCGGGCAATGGGCCGGTTTTGGCGCACGTCGGCGTGCAGGTTGCCGGCCAGGTCACGGTACACCTGGGCCTCGCGCACGAACGGATGTGCCTTGAGGCGGGCTTCCAGCTCGCGCAGGCGCGGGCCTTCGGGCAGGGTGCCCACCACCGGCTCTTTGCCGCCCCGCGTGAGCAGGGCCGTCACGCCGCGTTCGCTGATAAAGAAGTTATCGAACTCGTTGGCGATGTTGACCTGCACTTCGCTCACGGGCCGGGAGGCCTGGCGCACGGCAGCAAACACGCCCAACCCGCCCAGCACCAGCAGGCAGGCAGCGGCAACAAGCAGGTTTCGTACGGTGCGGTCCAAACAGAAAAAATTGGGGTAGATGAATGACTCCCGGGCTTGCCGGCGATGGGCTATTTCCAGCGTTCGGTGAGAATGGTTCGCAGCTGGGGCACGAGGGTATCAATGTCGCCGGCGCCCACCGTGGCCAGAACGTCGAACGACGTTTCAGATTGCGCCCCCCGGAGGACTTCTTCCTTGGTCAGGAGGGCTTTGGTGGGAGCGGTGATGTTGGCCAGCAGCATGTCGGAGGTAACGCCCGGCAGCGGCTTCTCGCGGGCTGGGTAAATATCCAACAAAAATACCTCATCTGCAATGCTTAAGCTTTTCGAAAAGCCTTCGGCGAAGTCCCGCGTGCGGGTGAATAGGTGGGGCTGAAAAATGACGCGCAAGCGTTTGCCCGGATACAGGGCACGCACCGAGCGCAAAAAAGCCTCTATTTCGCGCGGATGATGGGCATAATCGTCCAGATAGACGTTTTGGCCCGCTGTCACCACGAATTCAAAGCGGCGTTTTACACCCCGGTACGCAGCCACGGCGGCGCGCAATTTTTCCGGTTCAACGCCTTGAATTTGAGCCACGCAGGCGGCGGCCAGCATGTTTTCGACGTTGTGGTAGCCCGGCACGGCCAGCTGCAGGTCGGCCACGATGCCCTGGGGGCCGTGCAGGTCGAAGTGAAACTGGTGGCCTTCGGCCGAGATATTGGCGGCAAAAAGTTCGGGGCCCTGCCCGGCGCTGAGGCCGTAGCGAATGACGCGGGTACCGGCCGGCACGGCGGCGGCCACGCTGGGGTCGGCCGTGTGGTTGATGAGCAGGGTGCCGCCGGGCTTGAGTTGGGCCACGAACCGGCGGAACGACTCAATCAGGGCCGACTGGTCGCCGTAAATGTCGAGGTGGTCGGCGTCGGTGCTCGTGACGATGGCCACGTCCGGAAACAGGGTCAGGAAGCTGCGGTCGTACTCGTCGGCTTCCACCACAATGGGGGCGGCGAGCGTGGCGGGCAGCAGCAGGTTGCTGCCCAGGTTCACGGCAATGCCGCCCAGGAAGGCGCCGGCATCGAGCCCGGCGTGGTGCAACAGGTGGGCCACCATGCTGCTGGTGGTGGTTTTGCCGTGCGTGCCGGCCACCGCTATGGTGTAGCGGCCCTGCGTGAGCACGCCCAGCACCTGGCTGCGCTTGCGGATGTCGTAGCCGTTTTCGCGCAGCCACGCCCATTCCTGGCTATCGGCCGGGATGGCAGGCGTGAGCACCACGAGGGTGCGGTCCCGGTTTTCGCGCACTTCCAGCGGGATATTTTCTACTGCATCGGCGTAGTGAATGGCAATTCCCTCGGCGGCCAGCGCCTGCGTAAGCGGCGTTTCGGTTTTGTCGTAGCCGCTCACCTGGTGGCCGTTGGCCCGGAACCAGCGCGCCAGCGCCGACATGCCGATGCCGCCGATGCCGAGAAAAAAAACGTAGGGAAATTGCTCCAAGGGCCGTCGTTGATGAAAGTGCAAAGGTAGAGGCCAAACGGGCAGAATGGGCTAAAACTGCGGTTTTGGCCGTAATTTTACCTATCTGGCGTTACTTCTTCACCAGGCTCAGCAGCTCATCGACGATGGTGGCGGTGGCGTGGGGCCGGGCCAGCTCGCGCACGCGGGTGCTGAGCTGCTGCTGGCGCTCGGGGTCGGCGAGCAGGCGCAGGGCTTCGTCGTAGAGGCGCTCGGCGGCGTGCTCGTCGGTGATGAGTACGGCAGCGCCTTTGCTCATCAGGGCCAGCGCGTTTTTGGTTTGGTGGTCTTCGGCCACGTTGGGCGAGGGCACCAGGATGCTGGCTTTACCGGTGAGGCACAGCTCGGAAACTGACAAAGCCCCCGCACGGCTGATGACCACATCGGCCGCGGCGTAGGCCAAATCCATGCGCTGAATGAATTCGAGGGCGTGCAGGTTGTGGGGCTGGTCGGCTTGTTGGCGGGCTTCGGGGAAGTACAGCTTGCCGGTTTGCCACAAAAGCTGGATGCCGGCGTCGCGCAGGCGCGCAATGGCGGCGGCCGTGGCCAGGTTGAGGGTACGGGCCCCCAGGCTCCCTCCTATCACCAGCAGGGTTTTCTTATTGGGGTCGAGGTCGAAGAACTTGAGGGCTTCGGCGCGGTCGCCGCTGGCTATTTCGGTGCGGACCGGGTTGCCGGTCAGGACGAGCTTTTCCTTCGGGAAAAACTTCTCCATGCCGTCGTAGGCCACGCAAATTTTGTTCACGCGCTTAGCCAATAGCTTGTTTACCAGGCCAGCATAGGAGTTCTGCTCCTGAATGAGCGAAGGAATGGCCCGCGAGGTGGCCGCCAGCAATACCGGCGCCGAGGCATAGCCCCCCACCCCCACCACGGCATCGGGCCGAAACTGCTCAATCAACTTCCCGGCCTTGCGCACCGAGCGAAACACGCGCACCGGAAACAGGAGGTTTTGCGGGGTGAGCCGGCGCTGCAGGCCGGTGATGTCGAGGCCCACAATGTTGTAGCCGGCTTCGGGCACGCGGGTCATTTCCATGCGGCCGTTGGCGCCCACGAACAGGATTTCGGCATCGGGCAGGCGCCGGCGAATCTCATTGGCAATGGCTACCGCCGGGAAAATATGGCCGCCGGTGCCGCCGCCGGAAATGATGAAACGGAGGGGAGTATGGTTCATGTGGGGAATTGCGTCGGGACAAGAACGTCATGCTTAGCTTGGCGAAGCATCTCTACCGCGAAGAGTAATCAGTTACTGCTCCGGTAGAGATGCTTCGCCAAGCTCAGCATGACGTTCTTTTTTACCTATTACCGAAGTCGCTAGGCATACGCCGCGCGCTGGCTGGGGATGCGTGCCGTGTCGTCGGGCTCGCCGGTCATGGGGCGCACTTCGCGCTCGCCGCGGCTCACCGCCAGGATGATGCCGATGCTGATGCCGGTGAAAATAAGCGAGGTACCGCCCATGCTCAGCAGCGGCAGCGGCAGGCCGGTGATGGGCCCCAGGCCCACGGCCACGCCCATGTTCACGAGCGCCTGCAAGACCAGACTGAAACTAAGCCCGGCCGATAGCAGCCCACCAAAGGCCCCGTAGCTGTTCATCACGGTTTTGAGCCCTCGATAGAGGAAGGCCAGGTAGAGGAACAGCACCACGGCGCCGCCCAGCAGGCCGTATTCTTCGATGATGATGGCGTAAATGAAGTCGGAATACGGGTGCGGCAGGATGTTGCGCTCCGTGCTTTTGCCGGGGCCTTTGCCCGCAATGCCGCCCGTGGCAATGGCGATGTAGCTGTGTTCAAGCTGGAAAGGAGTTTTCTTGGTGGGGTCGGAAAAGTTGGTGATGCGCGACTGCACCGTTTTCCAGCGCTGGCCGCTGGCCAGGGCCGTGCCCCCCACCGTGACGCCAATGAGCACCATCACCAGCATTTGCTTGAGCGGCACGCGGCCGATGAACATGAGCAGCAGGCAGGTAGCGAACAACAGCGAGGACGTGGAGGCGTTGGTGAGCGCAATCAGGCCGCAGATGATGCCCACCCACAGCATTACCGGAAACAGCGTGGTCCAGAAATCCTGCAGGTGCTGCTGTCGCCGGCTGAGCATGCTGGCCAGGTGCGAAATCAGGGCCAGCTTGGCCAGGTCCGAAGGTTGGAACGTCTGGTTGATGACCGGAATGGTCATCCAGCGCGAGGCGCCGTTGGTTTCGCCGCCCAGCAGGTAGGTAAACAGCAGCAGCGGCACCGAAATGAGCAGCGCGTACAGCGCCAACCGCGAGTAGTAGCGGTAGTCGATGCGGTGCGCCAGCCACATAAAACCCAGGCCGGCCACAATCAGGGCGCTGTGCTTGAGCAGGAAGGCCTCGGTGTTGCCGTTCATCTTCTTATACGCCAGCGTGCCGGTGGCTGAGTACACCACCGCTATGCTGATGAAGGAGAACAGAAACACAATGGCCCACAGAATGGGGTCGCCTTTGAGGTTACGTTGCAGCCAGTCTTTCATGACAATGGGCGAATGAGTGAATGGGCGAATGAGTGAATGTAGGGCAATGAGCAGCTGAGCGAATAGTTAAACAGGTGGGCGTGAAACCGCCATTCACTCATTCACCCATTCGCTCATTCACGCATTGAGTAAACTGTCGGCCCCGGTCTTCGTAGTTCTTAAACAGGTCGAAGCTGGCGCAGCACGGCGAGAGCAGCACCACGTCGCCGGGTTCGGCCAGGGCTGAAGCGCGGGCCACGGCCTCGGCCATGCGCTGGGTTTCTTCTAGGTGCGGCACCACGTTGCCGAAGGCGGCGCGCAGCTTGGTATTGTCGACGCCCAGGCAAATGAGGGCTTTCACGCGGCTTGCGGCCAGTCCTAGCAGGCTGCTGTAGTCGTTGCCCTTGTCGGTGCCGCCCGCAATCCAGACGATGGGCTGGTGAATGCCGTCGAGGGCGTACCAAGCGGCTTCCACGTTGGTGGCTTTGCTGTCGTTGATGTAGCGAGCACCGTTGATTTCGCCCACCAGCTGCAGGCGGTGGTCGGCGTTTTGGAAGGTGGCCAGCGCGGCTTCAATCTGCTTGGGCGCCAGGCCGGCCACGCGGGCGGCGAGCACGGCGGCCAGGGTGTTCTGGCGGTTGTGCTGGCCAATGAGGGGCGAGTTAGCGGTACTAATTTCCACGCCGCGGTCTTCGTCGAGGCCGGGCGCGAGGTTGGTACACAGCTTCTGTTCCTCGGTATAGTAGCCGGCCAACTGCACGTCGCGGCGGTGGTGCAGGCTGAAAGGCAGCAGGCGCGTTTCCGTGAACGCCGACTGAAAGTACCGGCCCGTTACCTCGTCGTCGGCGTTGTAGATGAAGGCCCCGCTGCTGTCCAAGTTGCGCGTGATGCGCAGCTTGGCCTGGGCGTAGCTTTCGAGCGAGTAGCCGTAGCGGTCGAGGTGGTCGGGGGTGATGTTGAGCAGCACCGATATCCACGGCCGGAAATCGTAGGTGTCGTCGAGCTGGAAGCTGCTGAGTTCCACCACGTAGTAGTCGTGCTCGTCGGCAATCACCTGCTCGGCCAGGCTAAAGCCCACGTTGCCGGCTAGGCCCACCTTCAGGCCCGCGCTTTTGAGCAGGTGGTAGGTGAGCAGCGTGGTGGTGGTTTTGCCGTTGGTGCCCGTGATGCAGATGCACTTGGCCGCGGTGTAGCGGCCGGCAAATTCAATCTCCGAAATAATGGGGATGTTGCGCTCCCGCAGGGCCTGAATAACCGGCGCCTTCTCCGGGATGCCAGGGCTTTTGATAACTTCCTCGGCCTGCAGAATGCGCTCCAGCGTATGCTGGCCTTCTTCAAACTCGATGCCGGCTTGGGTAAGCTGCTCCTTGTATTCGACCTGAATGGCGCCGCGGTCCGACACAAACACCGTGTGGCCCTTGGCCTGTGCCAGCAGGGCCGCGCCCACGCCGCTTTCGGCGGCTCCGAGGATGACAATGTTCATGCTTAGCGCAGTTTCAGGGTTACCAAGGTGATGACGGCCAGCATGATGCCCACAATCCAGAAGCGCGACACGATTTTGGACTCGTGGTAGCCCAATTTCTGGTAGTGGTGGTGCAGCGGCGACATGCGCAGCAAGCGCCGGCCTTCGCCGTACTTTTTGCGGGTGTATTTAAAGTAGCCCACCTGCACCATCACCGACAGGTTCTCAATCAAAAACACTCCGCAGAGAATGGGTATGAGCAATTCCTTGCGCACGATGAGCGCCAGCACGGCAATGATGCCACCTAGCGCCAGCGAGCCCGTGTCGCCCATGAACACCTGCGCCGGGTAGCTATTGTACCACAAAAAACCGATGCAGGCCCCCACGAAGGCCGTGCAGAAAATAACCAGCTCGCCGGAATCCGGAATAAACATCACATCCAGATAATCAGCCAATAGCGCGTTGCCGCTCACAAAAGCGAAGATGGCCAAGGTGACGCCGATGATGGCCGACGTGCCGGCCGCCAGCCCGTCGAGGCCGTCGGTGATGTTGGCGCCGTTGCTCACGGCCGTAATCAGGAAGATGACGATGGGGATGTAAAGCAGGCCGTAGAGGCCGTTGAACAAGGAGCCGGCCGTGGCAAACAAGTCGCCATAGTTCAGCTCGTTGTTTTTCATAAACGGCACCGTGGTAATCATCAGGTGCACGTCTTTGAAAAACTTGGTCGCCTCGATGGCCGAGTACTGGCCGTTGGGCAGCAGGTACTCGCGCACCGTGATTTCGTTGCTGTAGAACAGCACCCAGCCCACCGTGATGCCCAGGCCCACCTGGCCCAGCACCTTGAAGCGGCCGCTCAGGCCTTCCTTGTTTTTGCGGAACACCTTGATGTAGTCGTCTAGGAAACCAATCAGCCCCAGCCACACCGTGCTCAAAATCATGAGAATGATGTAGATGTTGCGCAGCCGGGCCAGCAGAATCACCGGCACCAGAATGGCCAGGATGATGATGAGGCCGCCCATGGTGGGGGTGCCTTTTTTCTCGTTTTGGCCCTGCAGGCCCAAGTCGCGAATGCTCTCCCCTACCTGCTTTCGCTGGAGCACGCGAATCAGACGGTGCCCAAACGTTTGGGCAATGAGCAGGGAAATGACCACCGCCAGGCCGGCCCGAAACGTGGTGTACTGAAACACCCCGGTGCCGGGCAAGTGGAAATGGTCGTGCAGGTAACGGAAGAGGTAATAAAGCATTCAGATTCGGTTAGCGCGGGGGCTACTTGCCCTGCGCGGCAAAAACTTCGGTTAAAATCAGCTTGTCGTCGAAGGGTGCTTTGACGCCGCGAATTTCTTGATAATTCTCGTGGCCTTTGCCCGCCACCAGCACAATATCGTTGGCCCCGGCCAGGCGCACCGCCGTCTCAATGGCCTGGCGGCGGTCGGCCACGGTCTGGACTTTTGCTGAATCCGAGGCCGTCACGCCGGCCTGCATCTGGGCCAGAATCTCGTTCGGGTCCTCGAATCGGGGGTTATCGGAGGTGAGGACGACTTTGTTGGACAAGCTGGCGGCCAGGTTGGCCATGATGGGGCGCTTGGCCGCGTCGCGGTTGCCGCCGCAGCCCACCACGGTGATGATTTGCTGGCTGGGCTGGCGGATTTCGTGCAGCGTCTGCAGCACATTTTCCAGCGCGTCGGGCGTGTGGGCGTAGTCCACGATGCCCGTGACGGCCTGCGTGGGCGACACCACCGGCTCGAAGCGGCCGGGGGCCGTGGTCAGGCCCGAAAGGATGGTGAGCACCTCGGTGGGGTCTTCGCCCAGCAGCACGCCCGCGCCGTACACGGCCAGCAGGTTGTAGGCATTGAACACCCCGATGAGGCGGAACAGGATTTCGCGGCCGTCGATTTCGAGGTGCAGGCCGTGCACTTCGTTGGCCACGAGCTTGGCCCGGAAAGTGGCCGCGCCGCGCAGGGAATACGTTTCGCGGCGGGCGGCGGTGTTCTGCAGCATCACCGGGCCGCGCTTGTCGTCGGCGTTGGTGAGGGCGAAGGCGGTTTTGGGCAAACCGTCGAAGAAGGCCTTTTTGGCCTTCAGGTAATTATCAAAGGTGCCGTGGTAGTCGAGGTGGTCGTGGGTGAGGTTGGTGAAGATGCCCCCCACAAAGCGCAGTCCCGTGATGCGGTGCTGGGCCACGGCGTGGCTGCTCACTTCCATGCAGGCGTGGGTGCAGCCGGCGGCCACCATGCGCGCCAGCAGCGCGTTGAGCCGAATGGCGTCGGGGGTGGTGTGGGTGCTGGGAATGACTTCCTCGTCAATCTGATTCTGCACCGTGCTCAGCAGGCCGGCGTGGTAGCCCAGCTCGCGCAGCAGCTTGTGCAGCAGCGTGGCGCAGGTGGTTTTACCGTTGGTGCCCGTCACGCCAATCAGCTTGAGCTGGCGCGAGGGGTGGCCGTGAAACGCGGCCGCCATGTGGCCCAGGGCTTCGGCGCTGTCCTTCACCTGCACGTAGGCCGTGGCCGGGTTCAGCGTGGCCGGCAGTTCCTCGCAAATGACCGCCGCCACCCCCTTCTCCACCGCACCTGCGATGAAATTATGCCCATCGGCAGCGGTGCCGCGCAGGGCGCAGAACGCCACGCCCGGCCCGGCTTCGCGCGAGTCGAGGGTGAGGCCGGTGATGGGCACGTCGGTGGGGCCGTGCTGGGCGAGCACGGCAACATCGGTGAGCAGGGAGAAGAGCGGCAGCGAAATCATTCGTTGAGTTAAAAATTAAAAGTCAAGAGTTAATAATGAGGGCATTATCCTTTTCACTTTCAACTCTTACCTTTTAACTAGTATCAGGTGCGGCGCACGGTGGGTTTGGGGGCGGCCGCCTTCTTCGGGGCTTTGGCGGCGGAACTGGCTGATGCTTTGGCTTTCGCGGCAGCTTTTTCAGGTGATTTTGCGGGCTGGTGGGCAGCGGCCGGGCGGGCCTGGGGCTTTGCCGCGCTGGCTTTCGCCGGGGCCGGCTTGGGGGCTGGCTTAACGGCGGTTTTCGCCTTGGCTACGGCCACCGATGGCTTAGTCGGCACTGCTTTTGCGGCCGACTCCAGCTCCACGGGCACCAGCAGCTTGTTTTCGGCCAGGTCGGTGTGCTCGGGCTCGGGCAGGGCCTGCGGGGCCGCGAGGCGCGGGCCCGATTCTTCGAGCGTGAGCGTGATGAGGTCGCCGCGCCTGATGGGCGTGCCCACTGCCAGCGACTGCTCTTTCACGCGGCCGGTACCCAAGGCGCGCACGTGCAGGCCGCGGTTTTCCAGCAAAAACAACGCATCGCGCCGCGTGAGGCCGCGCACCAGGGGCACCCGGCCGGTTTGCACGGGGTTTACCACCAGCGCCACCGTGCGGGCGTGGAAAGCGGTATCGGAGGCTGCGCGCACCCATTCTTCGCCGCCCGTGGCCTGGGTGTTGCCGGCCAGGCCCAGCTTCTGGCACACCAGGGCCAGCTCGTCCTGCATGCCGGCGCGCACCAGCGGCACGTGGCTCTTGTTGAGGCGGGCCTTGGCCAGCAGCGGGCGCTGGCTGAGCAGGTCGCGGGCCATGCACTTGTCGGCCACTTCGCGGAACACCGGCGCGGCCACGTCAGCGCCGTAGATGCGGCCGTTGCGGGGCGAGTCGACCACCACAATGCAGCTGTACTTGGGCTTGTCGGCCGGAAAATAGCCGCAGAAGCTGGTCGAATACGTTTTGGTGTACTGGCCGTTTTTGAACTTCCAGGCCGTACCGGTTTTGCCAGCAATGCTGTAGTCCTTGGGCCGGATGCTGCGGGCCGTGCCTTCCAGCACCACGCCTTCCATCATGGCTTTCACCTTGGCCAGCGTGGCGTCGGAGCAGATTTTGGGGTTCAGCACCTTGGTTTCGTTGTGCTGAATGACCTGGTCGGCCACCTTGATTTCGCGCACTATCATGGGCTGCACCTTCACGCCGCCGTTGGCCACGGCGTTGTAGAAGGCCAGGGTTTGCAGCGGGGCCAGCTTGAGCTCGTAGCCGATGCTCATGGTGGTGAGCGAGGTGCGGCTCCAGCTGCGGTCGGCGGGGTCTTTCACGTAGGGCCGCGCCTCGCCGGCCATCTGGAAGCCCAGCGGCTTGTCGAGCCCGAACTTCTTGAGGTAGTCGGTGTACTCGGTGGGGTTGCCGGCGAAGTATTTGTCGACCAGCTTGGCCACGCCGATGTTGCTCGACTTCTCGAACACCTGCTGCACCGTGATGCGGCCGAAGGCGTGCGAGTCCGACTTCACGGCCCCGCCCACGTACATGCGGCCGTTGCCGGTGTCCACCATGTCCTCCAAGGTGATGTTGGGCCGGGCTTCAAACAGGGCCATCATCGAGGCCAGCTTGAACGTGGAGCCCGGCTCGGTGCGGCCCTGGTCGGCAAAAGCGTAGTTGTAGTCTTCCTTATAGGTATCGTCCGAAGCCTTGCCCAGGTTGGCCACGGCCTTGATTTCGCCGGTGGCCACTTCCATCAAAATCACGCAGCCGTACTGAGCGTTGTTATCGACCAAGGACTTGTAGAGGGCGTTTTCGGCCACGTCCTGCAGATTGATGTCGAGCGTGGTTTGCACGTCGTAGCCGGGCTGGGGCTTGATTTCGGTGCCGTCGTACACGGGCTTCACGCCGCCGGGCACCCGTTCAAACAGGGCTTCGCCGGCCTTGCCGGCCAGGCTTTGCTCATAAGTGTACTCCAGGCCCGCGCCGTGGCGCTCCTCGTTCACGAAGCCAATGGTGCGCTGCGCCAGGCCGCCAAACGGCCGGAAACGCTTGTCAACCTTCTCAAAAATGGCGCCGCCGCGGTTGCGCTTGGCCCGGAAAATGGGCCAGTTGGCCAGCAGCTTCTTCTCCTGAAAGTTGATTTGGCGCGAATTGAGCCGGATGTAACGGGCCTTGCCGTCGTGGGCGTTCTTCAGGCGGCGCTTGTACTCCTGCACGCTGCGGTCGCCGAAGAAATGCGCCAAGTGCCAGGCCAGCGAGTCGACCCCAGCCCGAAACAGGTCGTCGTCGACCACGCCCGGGTCCCAGGCCACCCGGTAAAAAGGCAGCGAGGTGGCCATGATGCTCTTGCCGTCGCCGGCGTAGATGGTGCCGCGCGTGGCCGGCACCGGCAGGTAGCTGATGCGGCGCTCCTGCTCCAGCGCCCGCCACTTGCTGCCTTCCTGAAACTGTATTTTGGTGGCTTTCCAGAAAATGGCGCACGAAAACACGGCCACGCCCAAAAAGGCCAGCCGCACACGCGTAACAATGGATTTTTTAACGCTGCCTTTCATCGGGAGTGGCTTCTGGCGGCGGGCTTGGCCGCGCTTGACGTGGGGCGGTTAGGCTTGCGGGTTTTGGCCTTGGGCGCGGGTTTGGCAGCCGACTTGGCGCGGCGGCTGCTCGGCCTCGCGGGTGTCGAGCGGGGCGCCGGAGCGGCGTCGGTCGTCACGGAGTCGCCGTTGAGCGGCTGGGGCGGGGCAATGATTTCGGGGCCGGAGTCTTCGCTGCTCACCGTGCCGCGCTTGCGGCCGGCCAGCAGGTCGGCCTGCAGCGCAGCAGCCGAGTCGCGGGCAGCCCGGGCGGCCAAGGTATCGGCCGTGAGCACGGGCATCAGTTCCAGTTCGGCGGCGTCGAGGTGGCCGCTGGGCACGGTGATGCGGAAGGGTGGCGAGGAGCTTTCTACCAAGCCAAAAGCGGCCACCTTGCGGGCCACCTCGCTTTGCTTGCTGGCCTCCATGTAGTCTGATTTCAGGGTGGTGTAGTCGGCTCGCAAGTCTTCGGTTTCCTGCTTGAGGCGCTGAATGCTGCGGTTCATGCGGTTGCCGTAGTGCGTGTTGCCGATGTAGAGCAGCGTGAGCAGCATGATAAACAGCAGGTTGGGCAGGTAGCGCACCGGCAGCCCTTCCCGAAACAACCCGTCGACGCTGGTTACCCGGTCGAGCAGCGAAAACAAGCTCCACGAGCTGCGCGGGCGCGGCTCGGGGGCCGGCCTACGGGGGCGTTTTGCGGGTTCGGGCGCCGGCTCGGGGGCGGGCGGAAGCTCTTCCACCACGGCTTCGGGCACCACGGCGGGCTCGGGCACGACCAGCTCGCGCGGCACGTTGGCGCGCCGGGGGCCGTCGGAAGGTCTAAGCGTGTTGGAAGCCACGGTCTGGGCGGAAAGGGTGTTTATAGTTTCACGGCAACCCGCAATTTAGCACTTCTGGCGCGGCTGTTCAGCGCCACTTCGTCCGGGTCGGCCTCTTCGGGCTTGCGGTTCAGCGCCTCAAACGGCTTGCTTTCATTGCCAAAGAAGTCTTTTTCGACCTCGCCAAAAAACTTGCCCTTGGCGATAAAATTTTTCACCAGCCGGTCTTCCAGAGAATGGTAGCTCAACACTACCAACCGGCCGCCGGGCCGCAGCACGTCGGCGGTTTGCAGCAGCATTTCCTGCAGCGCCTGCATTTCCTGGTTCACTTCAATGCGCAAGGCCTGGAAAACCTGGGCCAGGTACTTGTTCTCCTTGCCGCGGGGCGTGCACGGCAGAATGGCCTGCTTGAGCTCGGCAATGGTTTCGAGGCGGCGGCCGCGGCGGGCCGCGCCCACGGTCTGGGCCAGCGTGCGGGCGTTGGTCACTTCCCCGTACATGCCGAAGATGCGGTGCAGGTCGGCTTCCTTATAGTCGTTCAGAATGTCGGCGGCGGTCAGGGGACCGTCGGGGTCCATGCGCATGTCAAGCGGGCCGTCAAAGCGGGTCGAAAACCCTCGCTCCGGCGTATCGAACTGGTGCGAGCTCACTCCCAGGTCGGCAAGGAGGCCATCTACTGGCAGCGCGTCAATGGCCTCAAGCTCAGCATATAAATGCCGAAAGTTCGACTTTACAAATGTAAATTGGGGCCGCGCCAGCTTCTGTGCCTCGGCTTCCGCATCGGAATCCTGGTCGAAGCTGTAGAGGTGGCCGGTGCTGAGCTTTTCGAGGATGCGGGCCGAGTGCCCTCCCCCACCAAACGTCACGTCCACGTAGCGGCCGTCGGGCCGCAGGTCGAGGCCGGCCAGGCACTGGGCCAGCATCACGGGGCGGTGGTAAGCACTGTCGTTGGCGTAGTCGCTCATGCGGTGGGGCCGCTCTGCGGCGGCGTTTCAACGGATAAAAACTTCTGCGCCAATTTGCTAAAGCTTTGCTGGTCTTTGATGAGAAACTCGTCGTAGCGGGTGGGGTCCCAAATTTCACAACGGTTTCCCAGGCCGACAATTATGGCTTCCTTCTCAATGCCGGCGTAGCGCAACATGCTGCGTGGCAGCGTAAACCGGCTGATGGAGTCAAGTTCCACTTCCGTCATGCCCCGGAAAAAGTTGCGCTGAAACTGCCGGTACTCTTCGTTGAATTCGTCGAGGGCCATCACCTTTTCGTGGATGACGCGCCAAGCGGCCCGCGGGTACAGCACCAGGCAGGGCTCAAACCCGCGCACCAGCACCAGCTGATTGCCGGACTGCTCGGGGAGGTTGCCTTTCACCTTGGCCGGCAACACAAGCCGCCCCTTCGGGTCGAGCTTGCATTCGTATTCGCCGGACAACAGGTTCATGGGCAGGGACGCCAGGAAGGCAAAAAGGCGACACGGGCAAATGTACGGGAAGCCAAGCAGAATTCAACCACCTTTTACCACTTTCTACCACAGATGCAAAACAGCCCTGAAAGGTCAAAAACTGCTCTTTTGCACCACTTATCAGAAAACCGTCTGCAATAGCTAACGCAGCTTTCGAAGCCGTGGACAAAATGTCAGCACTGCATTTCCTGATGGTAAGCCGGGACAAGTAGTGGTACCGGCATGGAATGCAGCATGAAGTCTAGGCAGTAAAACCAGCCTGCAGGCCAGGCGCGCAGGCTAGGCGCTGTTACCCTTGGGACTGAGGCAGGAATCTTGAACGCACGGCGCCGAGGTTGTGTACGCTCTTCTCCGAAGCCGTTATTGTACCTTTGTGGCCGTGCAACACTCCCGCATTCGTCGCTTATCCTGCTTAGTGCTCGCGGCATTGGTGCTCGTCGCGTCGGTGGGCCTCACGGTGCAGCGCCTGACGTGCCGCATGAGCGGGCAGAGCACCGTGGCTGTGTCGGTGGCCAGCCCCGCCGAGCTGCGCGGCTGCACCGGCGAAACAGCTCCCACCAAGCCCGAGGCCAAGGATAACTGCTGCGATTTCAGCAAGCAGCTGCACAAGCTCTCGTCGCCCGCCCACGAGCTGGCGGCTAAAATTTTGGTGCCCGCGCCGCTGCTCACGGCAGTACTGCCGGAGCGGTTTCAGCCGTTGGCACGTGCCCCCATGGGCATTGCCAGCAGCGCGACTCGGTGGTTTGCTGCCGATGCTTCGCCCCCGCCCAAGGCCGGGCGCGCGCTGCTGACTTTCGTTTGTAAGCTGGTGGTTTAGGAATTCTGAAACGACCGTGCGCGGCTGCTTCGGCGGTGGGCACGGGTGTGCTCGGGGCAATGGCCTCGATATTTCAGAATGCCTTAACTTACAGAACTTATGAAACCCATTCGCGGGGCTTACCCGCTGCTTTTCGTTTTTTTCGCGGGCATCATTGCCCTGCAGCCGCAACGGGCGCGGGCCCAGTCGGCTGCCATTGCGCCGGTGCGCGGCGAAATAACCGAAGCCGGCAAAGCCACTCCCCTGCCCGGCGCCGTGCTGCGCTGGCTCTTCGATGCCCCCGAGGCTTCCGACCCGGTGGTTACGGCCAGCTCCGATGGGTCCGGCCGATTCTCCATAACCCGGCCTGCCCGGGCCGCGTCGCGGCTGGTGGTGCAAGCCCTGGGCTACCGCGCCGACACCGTGGCCGTGGCCGCTACCGGCGCGCCCTACCTGCGGGTGGCCCTGCGCCCCGGCCAGGAGCTGAGCGAGGTGACCGTGACCGCGCGCGGCCCCTCCTACTCGGCCCTGACGCCGGCCAACGTGCAAGTCATTTCGAGCCGCGACCTGACCAAGTCGGCCTGCTGCAACCTGGCCGAGAGCTTCGAAACCAACGCCTCGGTGGAGGTCACGACGTCGGATGCCGTGTCGGGCGCCAAGCAGATTCAGCTACTGGGGCTCGACGGCAGCTACTCGCTGCTGACCGTGGACAACCAGCCCGCGCTGCGGGGCCTGGCCGCGCCCTACCGGCTGGGCTACCTGGCCGGGCCGTGGATTGACAACATTGAAATCATCAAGGGCACGGGCTCGGTGGTGAATGGCTACGAAGCCATTTCGGGGCAGGTGAACGTGAAGCTGAAGGAGCCCGAGAAAACCGACCAGCTTTTGTTCAACGCCTATGTCAACGACCTGGGCAAGTTTGACCTCAACCTGAACACCTCGGCCCGCATCAACCCCAAATGGAGCACGGTGCTGCTGCTGCACTCCGACCACCTCGGCAACCGCGTGGACCGCAACAAAGACGGCTTTCTGGATTTGCCGCTGGCTACGCAGTTCAACGCCTTTAATAAGTGGAAGTACCAGTCAGGCCACGGCGTGGTGAGCGAAGTGGGCCTGGGCGCCCTGCGCGAAACCCGGCAAGGCGGCCAAATGAGCTTCCGCGACACCGACGAGGCGGCATTCCTGGCCAACTACGGCACTACGCAAGCCACCACCCGCTACACGGGCTACGCCAAAACTTCCTACACCTGGCCCAGCCGCCCCTTCCAAAGCCTGGGCCTGCTGCTGAGCGGCACCAGCCACGACTTCACTTCGCGGTACTCCTACGGCTACGATACCTACACCTTCGAGCCCAACCTGCCGCCCACGGCCACCACCAACCGTTCCATGCGCGACTACGACGGCACGCAGCGCACGGGCCTGGGCACGTTGCTGTTTCAGAGCGTGATTGGCAACACCGCGCACGTATACCGGGCCGGCCTCAGCTTTTTATACGACGACTACAAGGAGCGCCTTACCTCGGGCCGCACCTATCTGTTTGAAGGCCCGCAGGAGAATTTCACCCGGCGCGAGCTGGTGCCCGGCGCCTTCGCCGAGTACACCTACCAAAACAGCCGCAACCTGACCCTGGTGGCCGGCCTGCGGGCCGACCGCCACAATCTGTACGGCTGGCAGGTGACGCCCCGCCTCAACGTGAAGTACGACGTGGCCAAGAATACCGTGCTGCGCCTGGCTGCCGGCCGCGGCTTCCGCGTGGCCAACCCCATTGCCGACAACGCCTCCCTGCTCGTGAGCGCCCGCGAATTCAACATCAGCCCCAACCTGCGGCCCGAGCGGGCCTGGAACGTGGGCGGCAGCGCCACGCAGTACTTCACGGTGCTGGGCCGGCCGGCCACGTTCGTGGTCGACTATTACCACACCGAGTTCGATAACCAAGTAGTGGCCGACATGTATACGGCCGCGCGCTACGTTTTCATCGACAACCTGGGAGCCGGCGGGCGCTCCTTCGCCCGCAGCCTGCAGGGCGAGCTGCAGGTAGAGCCCGTGAAAGGCCTGCAAGTGAAGGGGGCCTACAAGTACCTCGACGTGCGCACCACCTACGACGGCGTGCTGCTGCCCAAGCCCCTCACGCCCAAGCGCCGCGGCTTCCTCAACCTGGGCTACGCCAGCGCTTTCGACAAGTGGCGGGGCGATTTCACGGTGCAATGGTTTGGCCAGCGGCCGCTGGCGCACATCAGCAGCACCCACGTGCACGGCACGGGCCAAGAGTATACGCCCGAAACCTCGCCGCGCTACGCCCTGCTCAATGCCCAGCTCACCCGCGGCTTCAAGCGCCTCGACGTGTACGCGGGCGTGGAAAACCTGACCAACTACCGCCAGACCAACCCCATCGAAAGCGCCGCCAATCCCTTCGGGCCCACCTTCGACGCAGCTATGTCGTGGGGGCCGGTATATGGCCGCCTCACCTACCTGGGCCTGCGCTACCGCATTGAGTAGTAGCGCCGGTTTTCGCTAATTTTTTCGGCAGCAATTTTGTTATGGCTGCCTCACCCACGCTTTTTCAATTTTCGACGTATGAAATTCTTTCTCCTGCTGCCGCTGCTTGCGCTATTGAGTTCCTCGCCCAGCGCCCACGCCCAAACCACTCCCGCTGCCTCGGCCAAACCGGCCGGCATGGCCACCGTGCAGTTTAAAACATCGGCCGTGTGCGACATGTGCAAAGCCCGCCTTGAGAAAAGCCTGGCTTATGAAAAAGGCGTGCAGTCGGCCACGCTCGACGTGCCCACCAAGGTGCTCACCGTGACCTACAAAGCCGACAAAACCACGCCCGACGCGCTGCGCACTGCCGTGCAAAAAACCGGCTACGACGCCGACCAGCTTACCGCCGACGCCCGCGCCTACAGCCGCCTGCCCGACTGCTGCAAGAAAACCAACGCGGTGCATTAATCTGGACCACGGATTCGACGGATTTTTCGGATGAGTC
Source organism: Hymenobacter armeniacus (assembly GCF_014699055.1). GTDB lineage: Bacteria > Bacteroidota > Bacteroidia > Cytophagales > Hymenobacteraceae > Hymenobacter > Hymenobacter armeniacus. The sequence continues at coordinate 622,247 of NZ_JACXAC010000003.1, read as the reverse complement.
GGATTTTGTGGACGCTTTTGGAAACCAGCCGCATACGATGCAAAAGGCCGCCCCATTGGGCGGCCTTTCTTGTTTTTCCCGTGGTGCAAGCCGCTTCTACTTGGTGCCGTCCACAAAATCTGACCTATCCGAAAATTCCGTCGAATCCGTGGTTCAGGCTATTTCGACTTCCACAGCCGCCACCAGGGCAGATAGGGCTGGTCGTGGTGCTCATAGTGATACCCGAAGAAGTAGCAGCTCACAAAGGCCCACAGGTGGTGCCGAAACTGGCTGCGCGACTTGTGCGGGTTGTCGGGTGCGTGCTCGCCGCGGTGCGGCAGATAGGTGCCAAAGAAAAAGAGCTGGAACGTGGCCAGAATGGCCGGCACCATCCAGAACGCAATGACGTTGGCCTGCGGGAAAAATAGCTTGAGCACGTTGTAGGTGGCGGCCATCAGCAGCACTTGCCACCAGGTCACGTAGTTCCAAGCGAAGCGCAGGAACCAGGGCAGGAAGCCGGGGTGGCGGCCATTGTGAAAATCGGGGTCATCCTGCGTGCCCACGTGGCGGTGGTGGGCGTGGTGCTTGGGCAGCTGGCCCGGAAACCAGTTGTAGGCAAACAGCCCGGCCGCCAGGGTGCCGATGGCATTATTAAGCCGTTTGTTGGGGCTCACCAGGCCGTGCATGGCATCGTGCGCGGTGATGAACAGGCCCGTATAGAGGTGCGTTTGGAGCAGCACCAGCAGGTACGGCGCCGGGCTATACCAGTTGGGCTGGTACCACGCCAGCAAAAAGCTCAGCAACGCGGCCCAGCTTGCACCTACCGTCGCGGCCACCGCAACCCCTTTCAGGCCGAGCGGCTCCGGCGCCACCCGGAGGCGGCTGGATGGCAGAATAGTAGATGGATGGGCTGTGGTTGCGGCGAGGGCCATGCGACGAATTACGAACGAAACAGTCAAACGGCGGGCTCAACAGTTTTAACCCGCCACTCCGACAATCAAACAAGCCACCGCTATAGGCTCAGCAGCTGGTCGCGCACTTGCTCCATCAGCCACATGGGCGTGCTGGTGGCGCCGCAAATGCCCACCGACTGCCCCGGCTGAAACCACTCCGGCTGAATCTCGCCCACGTTCGAGATAAAATGGGTTTGCGGATTGGTTTCCTTGCACACTTGGTAGAGCACCTTGCCGTTGGAGCTTTTGGTGCCCGACACGAACACAATCTGGTCGAACTGCGCGGCGAAGCGCCGCAGGTCCTTGTCGCGGTTGCTCACCTGGCGGCAGATGGTGTCGTTGGCATTCACCTGGTAGCCACGGCCCTCCAGTTCGCCCTTGATGTTGTAGAAGCTGTTGGTGCTTTTGGTGGTCTGGCTGTAGAGCGTGATGTTTTCAGGCAATTCGTGGCGCAGCAGCTCGTCGAGGTTTTCAAACACCACGGCGTCGCCGCCGGTCTGGCCCAGCAGGCCCAACACTTCGGCGTGGCCATGCTTGCCGTAGATGAATATTTTCTCCTTGCGGTCGTAGCTCGCCTTGATGCGGTTTTGGAGCTTGAGCACCACGGGGCAACTGGCGTCAATCAGGGTCAGGTTGTTTTCCATGGCCATCTGGTAGGTAGCCGGGGGCTCGCCGTGGGCCCGGATGAGCACGGCTTCGTTGCGCAGCTCGGCCAGCTTTTCGTGGCAAATGATGCGCAGGCCGCGCGCTTCGAGGCGCTGCACCTCCTCGTCGTTGTGCACGATGTCGCCCAGGCAATAGAGGTAGCCTTGCTCGTCGAGCAGGTCTTCGGCCATTTGAATGGCGTAAATCACGCCAAAGCAAAAGCCGGAGTTAGGGTCGATGCGGACGCTGAGGTGCAAGTGGGGCATACGTCAGGACAAACCGCGAAACCACGGTTAAGGTTGTGACCGCCGGAAACGTTTTTGGCGGGCGCCAAAAACTACGTCAGAACCGCGCAAACCGGTTTTAGGTTTACTCGGCCACGCGGCTCAGGCGTTGGGCCTGCTCGTCGCTCACGTGGCCACGGTCCACCAGGAAGCTACGCACCGTGCGGAAGGCCTCGGCATCGAGCCCCGATTTGGGGTGGCTCAGGGCCGCGTTGAGCAACATTTCCTTGTCTTCGTCGATGTGCTTGCTCAGGCCCAGAAAGGCCGGCAGGTTGCTTTCGACCGAAAAACGCAGAAACCGGATTTCGGGGTTGCGAGGGTCCAGGCTCACCGCCTGCTCGAAGGTGCGGGCGGCGTCCTGCACGTAGGTCAGCTTGTTGAACATCGAGGCATCGCGGGCCCGGATGGCCTCGGCGGCGCCCTTGTAGCCCAGCACCAGCGCGTCGCGGTCCTTGTAATCGGCCAGGAGCTTGTAGAATTTTTCGCCCGCGGCTTTGTCGGCGGCGGCCTGCTCGTAGTGGCGGCGAAGAACGGAAGGGTGGTAAGGAGAAGCCACGGAAAGGGTCGGGAAAGAGGGATTAGTAGAGGAAACGCGGGCCGCCGCAGGGTCGCTCGCGGGAGCAAAGCTGCACGCCATCGGCACAAGCAGCAGGCCCAGGCCGCGTCGAAACAAAGCATTCATGGGAGCAAAACTACTTCAGGCTTCAAAGAATTCAGCTCATTGGCAAACGGGCCCGGCCGACCCGCTCAGATGCGCGACAGCCGGTAGCGGAAATACGAGCCCAGCAGCAGCAGCAGCTTGGTGTTGTCGGGCACGCGCACCCGCTCGCCCAGAATGCGGGCCGCCGGCAGCTTTTTGATTTTATAAAACAGCTTTAGGTAATACACATACGCCAGGTACACGCCCAGGCGGGCCGAGCGCGGCAGCTGCTGAATGCCCACGTAGGCGGCCTCAAAATCGGCCTTGATGTCGGCCTCAATCTCGCTCTTGGTGGCGTCGTTGAAGCGCTGGTACACCACGCCGGGGAAGTACACGCGGCCCCGTTCCTCGTAGTCGGAGCGGATATCGCGCAGGAAATTCACCTTCTGAAACGCCGCCCCCAGCCGCCGGGCCGGCTCGCGCAGGCGCTCAAACAGTGCGTCGTCACCGTCGCAAAACACCCGCAGGCACATCAGCCCCACCACTTCGGCCGAGCCGTAGATGTACTCGTTGTAGAGGTCGGGGTGGTAATTCTGGTCTTCCAAATCCAGCGCCATGCTGTGCAGAAACGCTTCGATGAACTCGCGGTCGATGCCGTAGCGGCGCACCACGTGCTGAAACGCGTGCAGCACCGGGTTGAAGCTCAGGCCCGTGTCCAGGGCCTCGTAGGTTTGGCGGCGGAAGTCGGCCAGCAGCGCCGCCTTGTCGTGCTCGTGAAACGTGTCCACGATTTCATCGGCCCAGCGCACAAACCCATACACGGCGTACACCGGCAGGTGCAGGCGCTTATCGAGCGTGCGAATGCCCAGCGTGAACGAGGTGCTGTAGCGCCCCGTGATGAGTTTGCTGCAAGCCAGGCTGGTGTCGGTGAAAAGTTTAACGTGGTCCATTTTCTTTCAAAACTTCTCCCGCCACCACTTGGCCCGAAATTAACGAGGGCGGCACGCCCGGTCCGGGCACGGTAAGCTGGCCGGTGAAATACAAATTACTGACTTTTTTACTCTTCAACGTGGGCTTCAGAATAGCCGTTTGCCGCAGGGTATTCGCTAAACCGTAGGCATTGCCTTTGAAGCTGTGGTAGTCGGCCATGAAGTCGCGGTGGGCGTAGCTGCGCTTGAACACCACCGCGTCGCGGATGGGGTGGCCGCAGTGCTTTTCGAGCCGGTCCATCAGCAGGTCGTAGTACCGCTCGCGGGTGGCTTCGTCGTCGGTCAGGTCCGGAGCCACGGGGATGAGCAAAAACAGGTTTTCCTGGCCTTCGGGGGCCACGGTGGGGTCGGTTTTGCTGGGCACCGAGGCGTAGTACAGCGGCTTGGTGGGCCACTGCGGCTGCTCGTAAATCTCGCGGGCGTGCTGGTTCAGGTCCTCGTCGAAAAACAGGTTGTGGTGGCGCAGCTTGTCGAGTTTGCGGTTCACGCCCAAGTAAAACAGCAGGCTCGACGGGGCCATCACACGCGAATCCCAGTACTGGGCGTTGTAGTGCCGGTATTCGGGCGCCAGCACCTCCTGCTCGATGTGGTGGTAGTCGGCCCCGGCCACCACGGCATCGGCCGCCAGGAAACCGGTGGCGGTGCGCACGCCGGTGCTGCGGCCGTTTTCCACCGCTATTTCGGTCACTTCCTGATTGTAGCGGATTTCCACGCCTAGCTCTTCGGCCAGGCGCACCATGCCTTCCACAATCTTGTGCATGCCGCCCTTGGGGTACCAGGTGCCCAGCGCCAGGTCGGCGTAGTTCATCAGCGAGTAGAGGGCGGGCGTATTTTCCGAGGTGGCGCCCAGAAACAGGATGGGAAACTCCACCAGCTCCAGCAGGCGCGGGTCTTTGAAGAAGCGGCGCACGTGCTTGTGCATGCTTTGCAGCACGTCCATGCGCACCATGTCGACCAGCAGCCGGGGGTCGGCAAACTCCAACACGGAGCGGCTGGGCGCATACACCAGCCGGTTGATGCCCACTTCGTACTTGTAGGCCGCTTGCTTCAGAAACTCGTCGAGGCGGGCGGCGCTGCCGGGCTCGTAGCGCTCAAACAAAGCCCGCAATTCGCTCATTCGGGCCGGAATGTCCACCGCCTCGGGCCCCCGAAAGATTACCTGATACGACGGGTCGAGGCGCACCAGCTCGTAGTAATCGGCCACTTTTTTGCCGAAGCGGGCGAAATACTTCTCAAACACATCGGGCATCCAGTACCAGCTGGGGCCCATGTCGAAGGTGAAGCCCTGGGCCCGGAAAACCCGCGCCCGCCCGCCGGGGCCTTCATTTTTTTCCAGGATGGTGACGCGCCAGCCGGCCTGGGCCAGCGTGGTGGCAGCGGCCAGCCCCGCAAACCCCGCCCCGATGACGACGGCTTGTTTCGACGAGCCCGAGTTGGGCGTGCGGGCAGCATGAAGGGCGGCATTAACTGCCGCATTGACGGCGACGCTGGCGGCAGTGGTGGCGGCGGCTGAAGACAAAAGCAGTAAAAATCTGGATGAATGAATAAGCGAAAGTCGCCCGGAAAAACGGACCGCCGGCCCCGCGCCGCGCGAGCAGCAACAAGGCCGGCGGCCAACGCAATTACAGCCGGGGGCTAGTCTTCAACTACTTCGCTGGCATCGGCGGCCGAGGCGCCCACCGGCGCATACACCTGCAGGGCCGATTTCAGTTCCTTGCGGGCAATGTGAATGCGGTTTTTGACGGTGCCAATGGGAATTTGCAGCTTCTCGGCAATCTCCATGTACTTGTAGCCAATGTAGTACATCATGAACGGCGTGCGGTAGTCGGTACCCAGGCCGGCAATGGCCTCGTTGATGTCGCGCACCACAAAATCCGACGTCGCGCCGTTGTGGGTGATGTAGTTCTGGTCGGTGTTGAAATACTGAAAATACTCCGTCGAATCGATGTTGGAGCTGCGCTTGGTAATCTTGTTGTAGTTGTTGATGAAGGTGTTGCGCATGATGGTATACAACCACGCCTTCAGGTTGGTACCGGCTTTAAACTTGTCTTTGTTGAGCAGGGCTTTGAGGAGGGTTTCCTGCACCAAATCCTTGGCGTCATCAGCGTCTCGCGTCAAGTTCATGGCGGCGGGCCGGAGGGTGAGCGAAATCTTCTGCACTTGCGAGGTGAATTCTAGCGAAGTCATGCTGTTTAGCTTTTCGTGGCCGATTGTTAAACAAATATACGAGCCCGCCGCAAAATCAGCTAGCCCCGCCGAAATAATTTCGTTCGGCACGCCTACTAGTTGCTCGCAGGCGCGGCAAGGTACGCCCGGCCAGGGCTTCGCACCGGCGCCGGACTGACTTTTGCCATTATCCTTTTGTGAAGCCGGCGCGCACGCCGGCCTACCATTACGTGGCAAACTGCGCCAATGGTTTGTTTTTCGGCACGGCCGGGTTTACGCCGCCACCGGCTCGGTAGCGTGGTCGGCCACCAGCGCCAAAAAATCAGTCATCAGCGCCGGCGAGATGCAGTTTTTAGGCAGCACCAGGCCCTCCTGCCGGGCCAGCTGGCCATACAGCACCACCAGCTTGCCGGGGCAGCAGGCGGCCACGGCTTCGGCAAACTCGCCTACCCGGCTGCGCTCGGGCTGGGTGGTGAGCACCGTGGCCACGGCGTCGGGCTGGTAGGTGCGGCACACGGCGTCCAGTTCTTCCAGCGGCAGGTTCTGGCCCAGGTACAGCGTGTGCAGGCCCCGAGCGCGCAGCACGTAGTTCATGAACAACAGGGCCAGCTCGTGCAACTCCTCAGCCGGCAAAAACAGCACCCAACGCCGCGCCGTGACCGGCACGGCGGGCAGGGCATCGGTAGCGGCCAGCATTTTCTGGCGCAGCAAATGGGCCAGCAGGTGCTCCTGGGCCGGGTTCACGGTGCCGGCCAGCCACATCAGGCCAATGCGCTGCAGCAGCGGGTAGGCCACGTTGAGCATCATGTTCTCGAAACCCAGCTGGGCACTGGCTTCACTGAACAATTGGTTTATGCGCTGTTCATCGAAGCCCAGCATGGCGGCCAGCAGCGCGTTCACCTGCTGGTGGTAGTCGTGCACGTCGTTGCAGCAAGCCAGCACGGCGGCCTGGATTTCGTCGTCGCTGAGGCGGGCCACCTGCGAAATGCGCTGCCCCCGGCTGCACAGCGTGGTCACGTTGAGCAGGCGGCGCAGGTCGTCTTCGCAATAGGTGCGAATGTTGGTGGCCGTGCGCACGGGCCGCAACAGGCCGTAGCGCTGCTCCCACATCCGAATGGTGTGCGCCTTGATGCCCGAAAGCTGCTCTAAGTCGCTGATGGAGAAGTGGCCCATTGTGGGGTATGAAAAGGGTATAGCAAGAAGGTAAAAAGCAGCGGGCGCGTGCTGCTAGCCCGGGCCCATTTCGGAGCCCGTTTTCATTTTCTCGCTTTTTAGTTTTTGGCGCCGTTTGCGGGCCAGCTCCAGGTATTTGGGCGACACCCACAGCAGGCCAAACTCGGCCGAGCCGTCGCGGCCCTGGGTCTTGTGGTGGGTTTTGTGGGCCATGTTGAGGGCCCGCAGGTAGGTGTTGTCCGACTTTTTCCAGAAGCGCAGGCGGCCGTGAATCAGCACGTCGTGCACGAAGAAATACACCGTGCCATAGGCCGCAATGCCCACGCCCACCCAAAACCACCAGCGCGCGCCGTTGTCGCCGGTGATGAACAGCGCGGCCGAAATGGCGCCGTAAATCAGGAAAAACAAGTCGTTGCGCTCCACCGGGTGCGGGTGCCGCACGTGGTGCGAGCGGTGCAAAAACCACAAGGGCCCGTGCTGCACGTACTTGTGCATGAACCAGGCCCAGAATTCCATGAATCCGAAGGTGGCGAGCGTGATGCCGAGGGCGGCGAATGCAGTCATGGGCAACTAACCAGAACGGGAAACGGGATGTTTCGACGGGGAGTAATGAGTAACGGTTAGTGCGTGGCAGACGGCCGCCTGGCCTTCCATCATTCACTAACCGTTAACTGCTAGGTACTAAACCATTACCAGCCGATTTTTTCTTTGCTGAGGAAGGCCGCAATGCCGCGGCGGCAGTCGTCCGAGCCGCGGGCTTCGGCGTTGCGCTGGGCGGCGTACCGAAGGCCTTCTTCGAGGTCCATCTCGGGCAGGCGAGCCAGCATTTCTTTGGTTACCTCCATGCTCTGGGCCGAGTTTTCGCGGCAGAGGCGCTGGGCGTAGATTCTCACGGTTTCGGCCAGCTCCGCTTTGGGCACCATGAAGGTGATGAGGCCCATGTCGAGGGCGGCCTGGGCCGGCACGACATCGCCCGTGAGCAGGAGCTGTTTGGTGCGAGCTTCGCCGATTTTGCGCACCAGGAACACGCTCACGATGGCCGGCAAAAAGCCGATTTTCACTTCGGTGTAGCCAAACTTGGCTTCGGGCACGGCAAACGTGAGGTCGCAGATGGCGGCCAGCCCACAGCCCCCGGCCAGCGCGTGGCCCTGCACCTGCCCTATCACCACCTTTTTGAGGGTGTAAATCTGGTGGAAGAGCTGCATGAGGTGCGTGGAGTCTTCCAGGTTGTCGGTGTAGCCAAAGCCCTGCAAGTCCTGAATGTAGGCCAAATCGGCGCCCGCGCAGAACACGTCGCCGGCCGCGCGCAGCACGATGACCTTCACGGTTTCGTCGTTTTCGGCAAACTCGAAGGCTTGCTTTAGCTCGGTCACCACGTCGGCGTTCAGGGCGTTGCGCTTGTCGGGCCGGTTGAGGGTGATGTAGCCGATGCGGTCCTGGGCTTCGTAGCGGATGTAGCGGAGGGCTTCGAGTTCGGGAGTGAGCAGGTCTTCCATGAGGGCGGGGTTGGCGCGGGCGGATGGGTGTAACCATGATGCCAACCGCCGGGGAAAGGTGGCATCACCAGAGCAATTAACGGAAAAAAGACGCACTTGGTCGGCCGCGCTCGACCAAACCCGTGCCCGGCCTTACCCAATGCCCTGGCAAACTGGACGAACGCCGAATCAGAGGCAACTCGGACGGGATTGCCGCTTGGGTTGCCTGCGCGGGCGGCTACCGCAGCGGCGCGCACTGGAAAGCCCCCTGCGCCGTCACGTCCCAGGTGCGAAAGCCGCGGGCGCGCAGCAGCGAGTCCTGCCGGGCCACGTACCAGATTTTGCAGCTGGAATCGAACACCACGCGCGCGTTGGTGCCAAACACGGCGGCCAGGGTTTCGGGCTGCACGCGGGCATTGCGGCGCAGCACCAACACGTCGACCGGCGCCGGTTGGGTGGCCGAAGAAATGCGGTTCGACACAAACCCGATGCGCAGGCCGCGCCATTGGGCCAGCAGCACGGGGCCGGGCTTCCAGTACAAGGCAGCTTTGGCGCTGTCGGCATCGGCCAGGCGGCGCACGGGCACGGTGGTGCCGCGCCAGCCCACGCTGTAGTGCGTGCGGCGGGCCGCTTTGCGAATGATGCCCGGCAGCAGGCGGTAGGTGCGCTCGGTTTCGTTGAGCGGCACCGAATCGGGGGTGACGAACTCGGCCGCCGCGCCCTGCCAGAAGCCCACCGCCGAGCGGCGCGGAATGCTGTACACGATGAATTCCTCGGTGGGGGCCACGGCGCGGGCTTCGGCCATGCGGCTGCCCGCGTAGCCCAGCAGCAGCAGGGCCATGCCGCGCAGCCAGCTCAGGTGGCGGGTGTTGAGCCAGGCCAGGAACGTGCCGATGAGGCCAAAGATGAGCACCGTCTGCAGGGCCGAAACGTGGATTTCGCGCACCACCCAGCCAGAAAAGTAACGGCTAATGAGAAAGATGTATTCGTTGAACACCCACACCATTTTCTCAAATAGCCAGGCCACGCTGCTGGGTGCCCAGTCCAGGTACTTGGCCGTGGATGGAAACCAGAGGCTGGGCCAGGCCACAAGCCCTTTCACGGCCAGCAACGCCAACCCCACATACACGGCCGCGCTCGAAATGGGCACGGCCACCAAGTTGGAAAACAGAAAGCTGAACGGGAATTGGTGGAAATAATACAGCCCCAACGCAAACGTGGCCACCTGCGCCGCTAACGACAGCGCCACGGCCTGCCACACCTTGTCCAGGCCCACTCCGGTCCATTTCCAGACCCACTGCACAGCCCGGGGCTGCCACGGGCGCCGCCGGGCGTAGAAATAGCCTTCTACGTCGAGCCAGCGGGCAATGCGCGGCTGGATGTACACGATGCTGAGCACCGCCAGAAACGACAGCTGAAAGCCCACGTCGGCCACCAAAAACGGATTCCAGAGCAGCAGGAAAAACGCTGCCACGGCCAGCGTATTGAAAATGGAGCTTTGCCGCCCCCAGGCCCGCCCGATGATGAGGAACGTAAACATGACCGTGGCCCGCAGCACCGACGCCGACAGCCCCGTGACAAAAGCATAACTCCAGATGACGGCCAGCCCCAGCAGTGCCGACCACAGCCGGAAGCCCGGCACCCGCCCGAACAGTTTTTGCAGGAGCCACGAGAGCGCCAGGTACAGCAGCCCCACCTGCAAGCCGCTCACGGCCATGATGTGCGACGTGCCCGTGCTGCTATACGCCTGCTTGGTGGTGGCGTCCACGTCGTCCTTGATGCCCAGCACCAGCGCCGAAGCAATGGCGTATTCGCGCTTGGCCTTGATGTACTGCCGAAAAACGCCGTCCAGCTTTTCGGCGCAAACCATGCTCCAGTACACCAGCCTATTGGGCGGGGACGTGCGCAGCACCCGGTACTGGTCGGGGTGGATGTATTGCTGATGGTATACCTGCCGGTAGGCCAGGTATTGGCGGTAGTCGAACTCGCCGGGGTTTAGCGGGGGCTTGCTGGGGTCGGGGTGGCCGCGAATGAGCCACACCTCGCCGTAGCGCGGCTGGGCAATGCCCGCCACCCGGGGCAGCGACACCCGCACGCCGCCCGTGGCCCGGCGCCAGCGCCCGCCCACCCGCACGGCCTGCACCCGCAGCGTGGTGGCAAAGGTGGCGGCGCGCACCACGGTAGCCTCGTCCACCACGGCCTGGTAGCAGTCCATGCGGTTGTCGAACCGGAAGAGGTGGTCGGCCCGTCGGCTTTCGGTGGCGCGCTGCGTGAGGGCGGCCCCAAACAGGAAAACGGCCAGCAGCGCCACCAGCCCGGCCGCATCGGTGGCCGCAGGCCGGCGCCTACGTATGGCCCAGGCAATGAGCAGCATAGTTACGCCCGCCAGCCCCGCTGCCTCGGGCCACAGCTCCGGCCAGGCGTCGCCGAGGTAGAGGTAGGCCACGATGCCGCCAATCAGCGCCGGCGTGTAGCGGACGAACGGGAACGTGGCCCAGGTAATCATTCGTGGCAGAAAAAGAGAGCGTATTAAGTTGGCAATGTAGGACTTTGCCCCGATACTGCCCAAGCGCCCCTTCCGTGGGGCTGGCGGCGGTCGTAATTTGGGCGGGCAATTCCCTCCTGCCATGCTTTCCTTTCTGCGCCGCCTCAAGCTCAGCTACGCCGCCTACAACATGTTTCAGCCCCGCCGGCTGCGCCACAACGTGCCGCTGTACCAAAAGCTGGGGCTCAACAAGCAGTACTTCTCCCCCATCAGCAGCCGCGACTTTCGGCACTTGGCGCCCGATGCGGGCCTGCCACCCGTGCCGCCTTTGGCCGAGCGACTGGCGGCCACGCCCGCCTTCCGGGGCCTGCCGGCGGCCAGCCAGGCCAGCCTGCTGGCGTTTGAGGAAAACGGCTTTGCGGTGCTGCCGGGCTTTTTCAGCGCCGAAGCCGTGGACGGCATCAACGCCGATTTGGCCCGGCTCATCGAAACCGGGCAAATCAGCCAGCGCTACCGCAATAAGTTCATGTTCGCCTTTCGGCAATCGGCATGCATCCGGGAGGCGGGCGAAGGTGCCTTGCGCAGCCTGGTGGCCGCTTTGCTGGGCCATGAAACCAATCTGTTTCAGAGCATCAACTTCCTCACCGGCAGCGAGCAGCGCACCCACTCCGACAGCATCCACATGAGCACGTTTCCGCTGGGGGGCATGGCGGCGGCCTGGGTGGCGCTCGAAGACATCACGCCCGGCAATGGCCCGCTGCACTACTACCCCGGCAGCCATAAGCTCCCCTACTACCTCAACGCCGACTACCAGAACGAAGGCACCGCCTGGCTTATCGGCGACAAGGAGTACACCCAATACGAAGCCTATATCAACCAGAAAATTGCCGAAGCCGGCCTGCCCAAGCAGGTTTTTCTGGCCCGCAAGGGCGACGTCTTTGTGTGGCATGCCAACCTGATGCACGGCGGCGAGCCCCACCTCGATAAGGCCCAGACGCGCAAAAGCATGGTGTTCCACTACTTCAGCCAGGCCCACATTTGCTACCACGAAATCACGCAGCGCCCGGCCTTGCTGTAGCGCCGACGCCGTCGTGAGTTTGCCCTACAGCACCATTTTGTAGTGCTGGATATTGGCTTCCTCAAACATATCGCCTTCCATTCGGAAGCCGTGGCGCTCGTAGAATGGCACGGCCCGCAGTTGGGCGTTCAAATAAACTTCAGCATCGGGCAGCTCAGCCTGCACATCGGCCAGCACGGCGTGCAGCAGCGCAGCGCCAATCTCCTGGTTGCGAAAATCAGCCAGCACGGCAAAGCGCTCCAGCTTCACGCCGTGTTCGGTTTCGCGCCAGCGGGCGGCACCGGCGGGCGTGCCATCGGCGGCCCGGGCCAGGTAGTGGCGGGCGTCGGTGCGGTCGTGCACGTCGTGTTCCTTGGCGGCCGGCACCCCCTGCTCCTGCTGAAACACTTGTTCGCGGATGGTGAAAGCGGCATCGAGGTCGCGCAGGTCGGTGATGCGGTAGGCGGTGGCGGGCATGGCAGTGTTGATGGGTGTGATTAAAAACCGTCATCCTGAGCGCAGGGAAGGACCTCATCACGTTTGAACCAATTGTTCTGACGTGATGAGGTCCTTCCCTGCGCTCAGGATGACAGCATATTACTGCGAAACTACAGCGCCTGCTCGTGGTTGACGGGCAGTTCCGTCTCGGAGTCCGCAGCAGGCTGTGCGGCGTCCAGCAGGCCCTGCTCGCGGAGGCGGCGCTCGTGGCGCTCGTCCCGACGCGCGGCGCCGTTTTGCTGGGCCTGGCGGGTGGTTTCCTCGGTATCGTACCGGTCGTAGGCTTCCACGATTTCCTTCACCAAGCGGTGGCGCACCACGTCCTCCGACGTCATCTCGACGTAGCCAATGCCGGGCACGCTCTTCAGAATGTCGAGGGCCTGCAACAGGCCCGATTTCTGGCGGGTGGGCAGGTCAATCTGGCTGCGGTCGCCGTTCACCATCACCTTAGCGGTGGGACCCATGCGCGTCAAAAACATCTTCAGCTGCGAGGGCGTGGTGTTCTGGGCCTCGTCGAGCAGCACGAAGGCGTTGTTCAGGGTGCGGCCGCGCATGTAGGCCAGCGGCGCGATTTCAATGATTTTATTTTCCTGGTAGAATTTCAGCTTTTCAGCCGGAATCATGTCCTCCAGGGCGTCGTAAATCGGGCGCAAGTAGGGGTCCACCTTCTCCTTCATGTCGCCGGGCAGGAAACCGAGGCTTTCGCCGGCCTCCACCACGGGGCGCGAGATGATGATTTTCTTGACCTCCTTGTTTTTGAGCGCGCGCACCGCCAGCGCCACCGAAATGTAGGTTTTGCCGGTGCCGGCCGGGCCCAGGGTGAAGGTCAAATCATGTGCCATCACGGTATCGACCAGCTTTTGCTGGTTGGGCGTTTTGGCCTTGATGACGCCGCCTTTGGCGCCGAACAGGATGACGTCGGGCGAGGCGGCCAGCACCCGGCCCTCGGCCTCTTCGGAAGTAGCGGAAAGGTACTGGTTGACGGTTTTGTCGGTGATTTGGCCGTACTGATGGTAGTGCTCGATGAGCGACGACAACAAATCGTTGATGCGGGAGATGACCGCCGGCTGGCCCTGAATCTTGATTTCGTTGCCGCGGCTGATGATTTTAGAACCAGGGAAAGCAGCGGCTAACTGACGGATATTCTGATTGTCGGGGCCGAGGAAATCGACCAGGGACATGTTTTCGAGGGTGATGATTTTTTCGACCAAGGATGGGAAGTGGGGAAAAGAAGGCGGGGGAACAGCCAAAAAAGAAACAAGCCTTTCCGCACAAACCGGCTACTTTTGCCCCGGTTCGGGCGGACGAACAATACTACGAAAAACTACCGAACGCAGGCATGGGATTGATTACGTTGCTGACCGATTTTGGCTACCGCGACCATTACGTGGCGGCGCTGAAAGCGCGACTTCTGCAATTGGCCCCGGCGACGCCCGTGGTGGACATCAGCCACGGCGTCGAACCTTTTAACATCGCGCACGCCGTTCACGTTCTCCAAGCCGTGTTTCGCGACTTTCCGGCGGGCACGGTGCACGTCATCGGCGTCGACGACCACGGCGCGGGCCCCGAGCCGGGCTGGCAGGCCGCCCGCTTCCAGGGCCACTTTTTCGTGGCCGGCGACAACGGCATTCTGGCCTTGCTCACCAACAGCGCGCCCGAGGAGCTGGTGGCCCTGCCCGCGGCCGTCACGGCCTCGCCCACCCGCGATGTGCTGCTACCCGCCGCCGTGGCCCTTGCTCACGGCGAAGCCCTGACCTCGCTGGGCCCCGTCGTGACGGGTTTTCACCAGCTCAACAACCGCCAGCTGCGCCTGCAGGACCACCGCATCACGGGCCACGTGGCGCACGTGGACCACTACGGCAACCTGATTACCAACATTTCCCGCACCGCGGTAGAAGCCGTGGGCCACGGCCGGCCCTTTGCCGTGCATTTCGGCCGCGACGTGGTGCGCGAGGTGCACCCGCACTTCTCGGCGGCCCCTCCCGGCGAGGCCGTGGCCGTGTTCAACAGCCAGGACTGCCTGTGCCTGGGCATTTGCCAAGGCAACGCCTCCGAGCTGCTCGGCCTGCATTTCGACTCGCAGGTAGACGTGCGCTTCCCGGCGGAGTAGTGCTTTTACGGTCAGGCAAGCACAAAAAAGAACGTCCTGCTGAGCGCAGGCGACGCAGCTCCACCGCGCAAGTAAATAATTACTAGTGCGGCAGAACTGCGTCGCCTGCGCTCAGCAGGACGTTCTAATGTCAGCTAAGACTGCGGAGGCCTTTACTTCAGGGCACTTTTCAGGTCGCTCACGGCTACGTTTTGTGCGTCTTTGGCTTCGGGTACCACGGCAGCCATGCCGAAGAATTCGTGCGTCGTGCCGTCGTACTTTTTGTAATTGGTTTTCACGCCGGCGGCCGAAAGCTTATCGGACAAGGTTTTGCCCTCGCTCGTGAGCGGGTCGTAATCGGCGGCGATGATGGTGGTGGGTTCCAGTCCTTTCAGGTTGGCGGCCACCAGGTTGATGCGCGGGTCCTTCAAATCGGCCTGGGTGCGCTGGTAGTTTTTGAAGAACCACTCCATGCCGCCCTTATTGAGCGGGGCGGTTTCGGTGTTGGCCTGGTAAGAGGGCGTATTGGTGTCGGAACCGGCAATGGGGTACACCAGCACCTGGTACTTGGGCAAGGCCACCTTCTTATCGCGGGCCATGATGCTCACGTTGCAGGCCAGGTTGCCGCCGGCGCTTTCGCCCACCACGGCCACTTTATTGGGGTCGCCTTTCATGCTGGCGGCGTTTTTCAGCACGTACTGGTATGCGGCAAAAGCGTCGTCGTGCGCGGCGGGAAACTTGTGCTCCGGCGCTTTGCGGTATTCCACCGACACCACCACGGCGCCCACCTGCTCGCACAGGGCCTGGGCCGAAGCGGCGTAGGTGTCGTTGGTGGCAATGACCCAACCACCGCCGTGGTAATACACGATAACCGGAAACGGAGCCGTGCCCCCCTTGGGCGTGTAGATGCGGGCTTTCACGCCGGGCATCAGGGTTTTGGTCACGGTGTCGCAGTTCAGGGGCGGCGCCGGGACGTTGCTCAGGCGCATCTGCTTCATGGCCGCGTCGGCGGCGCTGGGCTGCTTGCGGGCCTGGGCGGCGGTGAGCTCGGGCAGGGGCTTGTTTTTGAAGCTCATGAACTGTTCAATCACGGCCTGCATCTCGGGCTTGAGGTTGGGGCCCCAGGCGGGCTTGGCCATGGTGGGCTTCACGGCGCCGGGGGTGCCAGCTGTGGCGGCGCTATCGGGGGCGGTGGCGCCGGTGCTATCGGCCGAAGTGCCGGCGGCGGTAGTGGTTTCGGTTTCGGTGGTTTTGCTGTTGCAGCTGCTCAGAAGCAGGCTACTCGCGAGGGCGGCAGTCAGCAGCTTGGACAAAGGCAGTGAGCGGGAAGCAGGGTATTTCATATAAGGATGAAAAATGATTGAGGTGTTTGGTGAAGGCAAGGGACACGGCCGGGCATCTGTACGAACTATTCATGCCGGAGTTGGAATCATGTTATTTTTTCAAGCCATTACGCAATAGTCGCTGTAGATAGACTCAAAAGGACTGAAAAAACCGAGCAACCTGAGCCGTGTAGAAACCTAACGGCCCCGCCGCAACGCACTTGGCGAGGCAGCGGGGCCGTTGGCTAACCTAATGCAAAGGCTACTTGGCCATCGTGGAGTCGGTACCCATGGCGGAGCTATCGGCCCGCACGGTGGTAGCGGCGCTATCCGAGGCGGCGTTGGTTTCGCTGTCCACTACGGTGGCGGTTTTGTCGGCGTCGGTGGCTTTGGGTTCGCTGTTGCAGCTGCTCAACGACAGGCCACCGGCCAAGGACAACAGGCACGCCACAGCGGCGGGCCGGAAAACGGAAACTTTCATAAACAAAAGAGTTCTAAGGTGGAAGGAGGCATTTGCTTCGTTTACGGCCGGCGGAGCGCCAGAGTTGGTTAAACGGGTGCGATGCTCCAAATGGCCCGCCCGGGCATCCGCCGGTTTCGGCCTCCCGCAATCCTTTGTGATGGGGTGCCAGCGGTGTTTTTTACAGGATTTGCATCCGGGCAGGTATCTGTAAATTTGTGTTCCCTCCCAACTCCCTGGTTACTATATGAGAAAATGTTACGCCTTGGTGGCGCTGTGGCTGCTGGCCCTGCTCGGCCAGTTCCCGGCCGCCGCCCAAACCACCGTGAAACGCGTGGTGCTGCAAGCTTTTTGGTGGGATTATTACAACGGCAACTACCGCTTCAAGTGGGCCGACTACCTCACTGAGCTGGCCCCGCGCCTCAAAAGCCTGGGCATCGACGCGGTCTGGATTCCGCCCACGCCCAAGAACAAGAACGCCACCAACGACGTGGGCTACTCCCCTTTCGACCCCTACGACCTGGGCGACAAATACCAGAAGGGCGACGTGCGCACCCGCTTTGGCTCGAAAGACGAGTTGCTGCGCCTGGTGGCCGTGCTGCACGCCAACGGCATCGAGGTGATTCAGGACGTGGTGCTGAACCACACCGACGGCGCGGGCACCACCACCGGCGCGGCCGGCCAAGACCCCGAGCCCACCTACTCCATGGCCACCAACAGCGGCTACAAGACCTTCCGGTACAGCTCCTTTGCCACGCCCCTGCCCGAGGCCGGCGACAACGGCGCCGCCTACGCCGCCCGCCAGGGCCGCTGGCCCAAGAACTACGCCAACTTCCACCCGCACCTGGGCCACAACGACACTGGCATGGATATGACCGCGCCCTACTTCGGCCCCGACTTTTGCTACGGCAACGACGGCGGCTCCGACGGCTACGGCCCCCTCAGCCCCGCCTACCTGGCCCTATACCCCGGCGCCTACAACCCCAGCCAAACCGCGGGCTACAGCCAAACCCAGGCCCGCAACTGGGTAGTGTGGATGAAAAAGCAAACCGGCGTCGACGGCTTCCGCTGGGACGCGGTGAAGCATTTCAGCTACAACGCCCAGCAGGATTTGAGCTACAACCTGAAGTACAACGCCGACTGGGCCAGCGCGGGCGAAACCATGTTCAACGTGGGCGAATACGTGGGCGGCAAAACGGACCTCGACGCCTACGTGACGAGCGTGAAGGGCCAGAACGGCGGCCAGGATTTCCTGATGGGCACCTTCGATTTTAGCCTGCGCGGCGCGATTTACAACATGGTGAGTTCGGGCGGCGGCTACGACTTGGGCCAAATTCCCAACCAGCAGCAGGACCAGCGCGTGGCCTACTACGCCGGCTCGAACACCTACGTGCACCGCACGGCGCCCTTCGTGAACAACCACGACACCTTCCGCCCGCAGCTCGACGCCAACGGCAACTACACCGGCTGGAACACGAGCGACGAGTTGGCGGCCCACATCGACCCGTTCGACCCGCGCCTGTCGGCGGCCTACGCCGTTGCTTTCGCCGTGGACGGCAACCCGCACATCTACTTCGAGGACCTGTTTAACATCGGCGGCACCGGCAAGCGCTGGACGCACCTGCCCGTTTCCACCGCCGACCTGCCCACCCGCGACGACCTCGTGAACCTGCTCTGGTGCCACCAGAACCTGCATTTCAAGGACGGTGCCTACCGCGTGCGCTACCAGTCGCCCGACCACCTCGTCATCGAGCGCGGCGCCAAGGCCATCATCGGCATCAACGACAGCTACAACAACTGGCAGGAACACTACGTCGATTCCGACTTCGCGCCCGGCACCGTGCTCAAGGACTACTCCGGCGCCAACGGCAACTACACCTACACCGTGCCGGCCGACCAGCGCGTGCGCATCAACACGCCGCCGTGCAACGGCACGGCGTTGCTGGGCCGCCGCGGCTACTCGGTGTGGGCCCCGGTGGGCCAGGACAATTCGGCCTACGCTCCCGCCCACGCGGCCCTCACGACCCAGGAATGGGAAATGGCCGACGACCTCGGCGACCTCCACTGCGGGGGCCTGGGCCAGGGCGGCGCGCTGCCCAGCAACTCCACCAACACCCGCCTGGCCGGCAAAATTTACGCCCAGGCCGGCCAGCCCGTCACGTACACCCTCTACCCCGAAAACGCCGGCACCAACACCCGGACGCTGGCCGTGGGCGTGTACGACCTGCGGGGCAACCTGCTGAGCAGCGCCACCGGCACCGCCGCGGCCACGGGCACCTACACCCCAAGCACCACCGGCTGGCTAGCCCTGAAAATCCGAAACACCAGCGCCACCGTTGCCGGCCAGCGGGCCTACGTGAAAGCGAGCTATACCGCCCCCGCGGCCGTGAACACCCTCACCGCCACGTTGCCCACCAATCAGGTGGCCATCTGGACGAGCAACGACGCCTCAGCCGACCCCACCGACTGCCGCAACTGGGAAAACGGCGTGCAGCCCACCGCCAGCACCGACGTGCTGATTCCGGCCGGCACCAGCTTCGCCCCGCAGCTTGGCGCCGGCACGCTGGCGGCTCATAACCTCACCATCGAAAGCGGCGCCAGCCTCGCCCTGGCCGCCGGCACCACCTGGCAGGTGAGCGGCAACGTGGTGGCCGCCGGTGCCATCACGGGCTCCGGCACGCTGGAGCTGAACGGCAGCACCGAGCAGACGCTGAGCAGTGGCAGCGGCGCGGCACTGGCCCTCAACCGCCTCACCGTCAGCAACCCAGCCAACGTGCGGCTGCTCAGCCCGGTGAGTTTGAGCGACGCCCTTACTTTCACGGCCGGGCATATGGTGGTGGACAATAACTCGTTGGCCCTGAGTGGCAGCGCCACCCTCAGCGGCGCCGACGCCAGCCGCTACGTGATAACTCCCGACGTGGCCGCCAGTGGCGGCTACGTGGCGCGGCCCGTGCCCACGGGCGGGGCGGCCGTGCTGTTCCCAGTGGGCACGGCGGCCTCTTATACCCCACTCACACTGGCTAATTCGGGCGTCGGCACCACGTTTCAGGTGCGCACCTTCAGCGGGCTGCTGGCCAATGGCCGCACCGGGGCGCCCTATGCCCGGCAGGCCGAATTCGTGAACCGCACCTGGGAGGCCACGCCGGCCCTGGCGGCGGGCCCGGTGGTGAGCGTGAGCGTCCAGTTCAACGCCCCCGACCAAAACGCCAGCTTCGTGCCTGCCCAAGCCAGTTTGTATGGCAACGCCGGCACCCCCGGCAGCACCTGGGCAGAATTGGGCCGGGCCGCGGTGAGCGGCGCGGGGCCGTTGGCGGCCACGCTCAGCGGCGTGAGTTCGTTCCCGCTGTTTGCCTTGGGCAACGGCCTCACCCCTCTGCCAGTCACGCTGACGCAATTTGCGGCGCAGCGCACCGGCCCCGGCACCGTGCGCCTGACCTGGACCACGGCGCTGGAACAGCACAATGCCGGTTTCGACGTGGAAAAGTCGGCCGATGGCCAGACCTTCCACCAAGTGGCAACGGTGGCCGCGCAAGGCGGGAACCGCCCGGCTACTTACGGCTACAACGACCATGACGCCGCTTCCAGCGCTTTCTACCGCCTCAGGCAGCGCGACACCGACGGCAGCCACCGCTTCAGCGCCGTGGCGTACGTGGCGGGTGCGGGCAGCCCCTACGCGGTGGTGCCCAACCCCAGCCGGGGCGAAGCCCTGCAGCTGCTCGGTGGCGCGCTGGCACCGCCCGACGCGCCGCTGCGCCTCTCGCTAAGCAACGTATTGGGCCGCAATCTATTGGTTACGACCGCTGCGCCCCGGGCGGAGTTGCAGGATTTGCTCAGCAAGGCGCTCGGCAGTGCCGCGCCGGGCGTTTACCTGCTCACCGTCACGGGCCCCGACGGCCTGCCCCAGCGCCTGCGCCTGGTGCGCGAGTAGTCGCGTCGGGCCGCTACGCGGCTGCGCCCAAAGCCCCGGCAGCCGCAGGTGTGGCGCCGGGGCTTTTATTTTCGCCGTTTCAACAACCTTTCCCGCGATGCTCATCCGCGTTGTCCGCATGACGTTTGCTCAGGAGCAAGTGCCGGCTTTTTTACAGCTTTTCCACGCCACCAAGCACCGCATTCGGCAGCAGCCCGGCTGCCAGCACCTGGAACTGTGGCAGGACGCGGAAAACCCAGCCGTATACTGCACCTACAGCCATTGGGACGACGACGCAGCCCTCAACGGGTACCGCAAATCGGCATTGTTTGGCGAAGTGTGGCCGGCCACCAAAAAATTATTTGCGGCCCCAGCCGTGGCGTTCTCGTCCGCACCAATTGCGGTGGTTGAAAAACACGCTTAAGCGGGTCTTTTAGCGAATGTGGCGGCAATTCATACCAAGGCGCAGTCCCCGTTCAGTCGCCGAAGTGCCGCCCGCTCCCGAAAGGACAATCTGGAAATTGCGCAGCGGGCGCGCCCCAACCCTCTCCTTTGTTTGGCGGTAAAACCACCAGCGCGCCCCTGCGCCGTTACCTTCGCCTCATGCCCGCTGCCCTCAATTACTTCGATTTCTACGGCCTTCCAGAGTCTTTCCGGCCCAATGAGGCCGCCCTCAAGCGCCTCTACTACGCCAAAAGCCGCGAAACACACCCGGATTTTCACGCCACGTCGTCGTCCGAAAACCAGGCCGAGATGCTACGCCAGGCCACTCTCAACACCGACGCCTACCGCACCCTCTCCGACCCCGACCAGCGCATGGCCTACCTCCTGCGCCAGCACGGCCTGCTCGAGGAAGGCAAGCAGGAGCAGCTCCCGCCCGATTTCCTGATGGACATGATGGACCTGAACGAGCAGCTAATGGAACTGGAAATGGCCCCCGACGCCGCCGCCCAGGCCAACGTGGCCGCCGAAGTGCAGGCGTTGGCCGACACCCTCGACGCCGGCATCGAACCCGTTCTCGCTGGCTATGAGCAGCTCCCCGCCGACCACCGCCCGGCCGCGCTGCAACAAATCCGCACCTATTACCTAAAAAAGCGCTATCTGTTGCGCATCCAGCAACAGCTAGCTACCTTTGCAGCCCGCTCCTGATACCGGCAGAGCGGAATTGTTCTGAAGTGAAGCTCATCCTGCCCGGATGGCGGAACCGGTAGACGCGTTGGTCTCAAACACCAATACCGCAAGGTGTGCCGGTTCGACTCCGGCTCCGGGTACTAGGAAGGTCTAACGACCACCCCCAATGCTAGCCTCAAAAGCTGTAAATCTGTTCGCAGATGCAGTTTTTGAGGCTTTTTTGCGTTCAGGCCAATCGGGATTCATTAATGGGTTTACCCAGACTTACCGATGCTTTTACGCCACCTCCTACGCCACCTCTTTTTCTAAATCTTATGAAAGTTGTGTTTGAGCTGCGGCATGATAAACAGGATAAGGCAGGCACGGTGCCGGTCTATGTATCGGCGTACTTCGACGGGCTGCGGCTGCGCTGCTCCACCAAGGAGCGGTGCGAGCCGCGGCAGTGGAACGAGAAGGAACAGGAGTTCCGGCGCTCGTTTCCGGGCTTTACTTCGGCTAATTTGGGGCTGCAGGCCCTGGTGCGCCGGCTGGAAGACAAGTACCGCGAAATGCGGGCGGCAAACGTCGCGCCGAACGTCGCCTTGATGCGCGAGGCAGTGAATCCTGCGACTGTAGTGGTGAAGGAGGAACCTACACTCGTGGCCCGCTTCTGCGAGTTTCGGGACGTCCTAGCGGGGCGAGGATATGCCTTCCACACGTTGCGGCACTACAAAACGGCGAGCAACCACTTGGAGACCTTCTTGGAGAAGACTCGGCGCAAGGGGCTGTTATTGGCCGGATATACCTCGGCGGTGCATGATGACTATGTGAGCTATTTGCGAACCGTTTGCGGCTTATCGGCCAACGGGGTGTACACCTTGCTCAAGGACCTGAAGACGTTTTTGCGGCACGCGCAGGATGAACGAGGGCTAACGCTGGGGCTGGAATTGAAGCGGTTTGAAGTGAAGTACACCGACCAAGCCAAAACGTACCTGACCGGGGCCGACCTGGCGGCGCTGGTGTCGGTGAAGCTTTCGAAAACCTTGGAGCCTGCCAGGGACGTGTTCTTGTTTTGCTGCTACACGGGCTTGCGCTACTCGGATGTAGCGGCGCTACACGCGGGCAACCTGCATTTGTTGGGCGCTAATGGCGATGGGGACCGGGTGCTCCGGCTGGTACAAACCAAGACCCGGGCCACGGTGAGCATCTACCTGAGCAAGCTGGCAGCGGAAATACTGGACCGGTACGCGACGCCGGAACGGCAATTTGAGGGGGCTAGGCTGCTGCCGGTGCTGGCCAACCAGCCGATGAACCGGTACTTAAAGAAAATCACACAGCTGGCAGGGTTGTCACGGCCGGTGGAAGTGGTGAGCACTGCTGGCGGGCAGGTGGTGAAAAATGCAGTGCCACTGTACGAGCTGGTGACTATGCACACGGCTCGCCACACGTTCGCGGTGCAAAGCTTGCTGCGCGGGATGCCGGTGACGGTATTACAACGCGTGATGGGTCACGCCAAGATTCAGAATACGATGCGGTATGCGCAAGTAGTTGAAGAGTTGCAGCACCAAGCCATGCGGGCGGCGTGGGATGAGCCGGCCACCGCGCCAGCTGTGAGCGTGCTGGATGGTTCGGTTTGCACGGTGATGGCGGCGTAGCAAATTGAGGCTTGTATCATTGTAGCCGACTAAAGACAGCTACTCAGTTATGAGCGACATCAACCAGCAGCGGGCAGCACTACATCAACGCGGGCTTTCTACCATGGCCGACTTGGTCAACCTGCTTCGTCCACTGCTGCTGTCTGCCAGCAAGCTAACTCCCCGCAAAGCCCGACAGCCGTTAGACGGTTCGCAACTGCGTTCGCACTTTGGGGGAAAACCTTATTTTGAGAGGGGAGAAACTTGGCCAACTACCAAGACAGGCCAGCCACTTGATTTTATCATGCAAGTGGTGGCTAGCGAAGGCGCTGGCCTGCCAGCGGGTGTTGCGCTGTTACAGCTTTTTTACAGCTGGGAGGCATTTCCGTGGGACACGGAAGCGGAGGGCTGGTTGGTTAAAACGTATGGTTCTGTTTCTCCGGAGCAAGCTCAGCTTATCGAGCGGCCGACTTCATTGGACAAGCCAATCTTTTGCGATATCATCTTCACTCCCATCCAGTCGCTTCCCGATTGGGGAGGGCTGAACGAGTTGCCGGCTGGTGCCGATGCCACCATTCTGGCAGAGATGCTTAATGCAGAAGACCCATGGGATGCATATGATGAGGCGGTTACGCAACTCTTGGGCGAGTCAGATTATCAGTCCATCATTGGGGTCTACCCTCGATGGTTACAGGGAGCGGAAAACCCAGTCGATGCGAATGGCCAGAATCTGCCCCTGCTATTTCAGCTTGACTCAGAGGACAAGGCGGGCATCATGTGGGGCGACACGGGACTGGTGTATGTGTTCCACGACCCGCAAAGACCAGGGCATTTCACGTTTGATTTGCAATGCTTGTAGCAACTGGCTGCTAACTTGCCGGCTAACAACCAACTTGCCCAGTTTGAAAAAGCCAGGTCAAGAGCTGCTTACTTCTTTTTCTGTTAAAAAATAGCCGCTCAATTACCTGGTTTTTTCACTGGCAATGGTTGCCAGGCTGCGTTAGCAGCTTACTTTTTGAAGCAGTAGCTCAGCGGTAGAGCATGAAACAGCGCTGGAATTACCCGCAAGGGTCAACCGGCGCTTACTTCTAGGATTTTAGGGTCGTTGGTTCGAATCCAACCTGCTTCACCCGGTGGTTTAGGTGCCGGGCACCTGGGCCATATTTTTTGAAACAGTCGTCTAATGGTAGGACGTCGGACATCTATAGTTCTGTCATTACCTAAGCCAGGTCAAGTAAGACTTACTTCTGAGCTTATTCCGAAAACGCTGGTTCGAATCCCGCCTGTTTCACTCCTTTTTTGCAGCCTTCCACCTGCTCCATGACTCCACCGCTACTCCAGGTTGGCCTGCGCCAAAAAGCCGTTTACATTCCAGCCGCAGCTTGGGCTGGCAGCCAGCCGGGCCCGCCCCCTACCCTGCCCGATGCCACGGCCGTGCTGGTCGCGAACCTGGCCAAGCTCGGCTACGGCGTTTCGGAACCACTGCTGCGGGCGTTGGAACGTACCACGCCAGACTTTCAGGTGCAGCTGCTGGATGTGGTGCGCGAGGTGATGGGCGTAAAAAAGAACTGGACGCCGCTGGTGAAGGCCTGGGACACGCCCACCGGCGAAAGCCGGCTGGACCATGTGCTGACGTTCTTCGCCAACCTTTTCCAGGCGAAGGGCACGCAACTGCCCTGTGGCCATGTTATTCCGCCCGATACCTTCCCGCTGGCCCGCTACAACGGCTGCCCGTTTTGCGGCACGCCCTTCGAGTTTGCGGCCATTGAGCACACCGGGCAAGGCAGCAAGCTGAAAGTGCTGGACCTGTGGACGGATGCCGATGTGGCGAACCTGCTGCGCGACTTATTGGCCTCGAAAACGGCGCTCGACGCCACGCAGGTGGACAGCCTGCGCCGGCTGCTGGCCGAGCTGCCGCTGCCCACGGAGGTGCCCATCGCCATGAAAGAGACCCGGCTGGCCGTGGTAGATGCCTACGTGGAGCTCAATCAGCCCGACCAGGCGCAGGCGCTGTTGTCGACGCCGACCGATATTCTGCGGTACCTATGGTATAAGAAGACGGGCTTCGCGCAACTGGTGGAGCCGAAAGTCATCCGGCGGCGACAACAGAAAAACACCCGCAACATCGTCTGGTCGGTGGACCGTAATGCGCAGGCGCAGGCCCAAACCCAGGCGCAGGCCCGGGCCGACCTCAATCTCAAATACAGCCGGCGCGAGGCCGCGATGGTGGCCGGCTGGCTCAATGCGCTGCCGCAAAGCCCGGCGCAGCTCGGCGAAATTATGCACCCCAAACGCGGCATGTGGGTGCGCTTCATACGGGCCCTACGGCTGGCAGAATACAGCAAGCGGCCGGCACTGGGCAAGCTGCGGGAGACGCTGGACGTGTTCTACAATCAGACTTATGAGGTGTGGCAGGGCCGTGTCAACCATTTCCGGCTACGGCTGGACGCCGACCACACCTTTGCCCTGTTGCAGCAGCGGCCAGGGCTGTTTGCCCGCTCGCTGTTTGCCAACATGCTCTGGTTTGGAGCTGAGCCCACGGTAGCGGCTTTTGCCAAAGTGCTTGACAAGGTACCCGCCCGGCTGGTGTTTACCTTGGCGATGTATGCGGAAGACTATTTCAATCCCGGTAACAAGCGCACGGTGAAGCCCCTGGGCGGCGGCAGCAAGCAGGTTAAAGCCAATCAACTGCTGAAGAATTACAGCCCAGAACAGCTGCAGGCCATGCAGGCGGCCGTGGTAAACTTGTGCATGCTGGCCATGGAGCAGCGGTTTGCCGCCCTGCCGACCGAGCACCGCACCATGTACATCGACCCGGCCCTGTTTAAAATCCCCGTGGCCATTGGCGACCGCAGCGACACGGTGCAGGACTTGCCGGCCGCGCTCATGGGCACCCGGTTTGCGGTGGAGGGCGAGGCTGTGCGCTTGTTTATGCAGTGGGGAGTGGGTTTGTCTGCGCAGCACTTGGACATGGATTTGAGCTGTACCATTGCCTATGCCACCAAAACCGACCACTGCTCTTTTTCCCAGTTAGTGACAACGGGCTGCAAACACAGCGGCGACGTGCAATATGTGCCCGACCAGATTGGCACGGCCGAATACATCGAGCTGGACTTGGCTGCCCTGCAGCAGGCCCAGGCACAGTCTGTCACCTTCACCTGCAATGCCTACACGGCCGGGGCTCTGTCTCCTAACCTAACGGTGGGCTGGATGAGTAGCCAGCATCCCATGCGCATTGCGAATAGTGGCGTAGCCTATGACCCGTCCTGCGTACAGCACCAGGTGCGTGTAACGCAAGGCCTGAGCAAGGGCTTGGTATTCGGGGTTCTCGATGTGGCGCAACGAGAAATCATCTGGCTGGAGATGCCCTTTCAGGGCCAGCGGGTGCAAAACCTGAATGTAGCCAGTGTGCAAACGCTGTTGCGCAAGTTGGAGAGCAAGCTCACCATTGGCCAGTTGTTGAGGGTGAAGGCGCAGGCCCAGCACCTGGAACTGGTAAATATTCCGGAAGCCGATGAAGCATACACGGTCGCTTGGGCGCAGAACACCGCAGCGGTCACACAGCTGCTTGTGGACTAAGGTTGCATTTAGTTTTCTGCTGTGTGCTTTCAGGTCAACTTAGTTTTTTGCTAATTAAATTAGCTGTATCTTGCTAGTATAATTAGCTTACCACTGCTGTATGTCTGACTTTGCCTACTCGTATGCCCGTCCTTCTGCTTTGGAGCAGCGCCCGGGCGGCAACGCCCTGCTGCTGTCTGCTTTTTCGGAAGCAGGGCTGGACACGGAAACCGCCTGCTTTTTTTGGGGTCGACTCCGCAACTCCTGGCTGGCGGCGCGCGGGCTGAGCACCCTGGCCAAGGTGGTCGCCTCGCGCTTTGTGCCGCAGAGCGCCGCCTTGCGCGACCCCATCGTGACGGCCGGCGCTGGCCAGTTGCGGTTCGAAGCCTTTTCCTCGTGCAACGGCGTGTATGCGCGCCTGGACCTAGGCCCGGACGCCCTGGATGGGGAGTTTCTCAGCAGCGGCACCACCAACGTGGACTTTAACGAGCCGATGGTGAACGCGCTGGCCCGCATCTCCCGCACGGAGCCGGTGCTGCTGTCTGTGGGGCAGCAGGAAGTGGTGCTTGAGCGCGCCGCAGGCAAGGTGGTTGAACGGAAGGTGGCCCTGCCCGAGCGCTGGATTAAAGGACTGACGTCGGTGCAGGCTTATTTGGCGTTGATGGAGGAAAAGCTGCGCCTCACCCGTGCACAGGCTATCCAACTGGTGCAGAGCATTCCGGCGGGCTCATCCAAAGCCGATTATTACCTGGTGCTGCGTGGCCCGCGCCCTAGCTTCACCCCGGTGGCCAGCGCGGGGGCCGTGCGGGTGGGCGGGGTACACCGTCTGCGCCTGCTCGATGGGCTATTGCCCCTCTGTGAAGCTGTGCGCGTTTACGCCACACCGGACGGTCAGGCTTCGGCCTTCGTCCTGGAGCTTGGGGGCGGGCAGCGCTTCTTACTGGCCCTGTCAGCCGACGTGTGGCGTGGCTTTTCGGGCGAAGGCAACCAACTAGAAACGCTGATGGACGAATTGCCGGCGGAATGGGTCAGCGGCGCCAATCGGCTGTTCCGCGGCAATGAGGTGTTTAACCCTAGCCTATTTGCCCTGGAGCACGACCTGGCGCCCGACACCGTGGAACGGCTCTGCGCCAGCCTTTCGGCGATGGGCCTGCTGGGCTTTGACCTAACCGATAACCAGCACTTCTACCGGCGTTTGCCCTTCAAGCTCGGCCGCATCTTGAGCCTGAACCCGCGCTTGAAAAACGCCCGCGCTTTACTCGATGCGGCTGATGATGTGCAGCTCGTGGGTGTGGGGGCCGGTGGCCGCACCGAGGCGCGTGTGCGTGGCACCGACGTGTGGCACACGGTGCTGGTAGGTGGTGCGGAGGGTGCCAGCTGCACCTGTCCGTGGTTCAGCAGTAACCAAGGACAGCGCGGTCCCTGCAAACACATTTTAGCGGCTCAGATGCGCTACTTGTAAGCAGTTCTGCGTCTGCTCGCTCCTTTCGCCGAGGCTACTGCCCGTCTTTCCGTAATTACCTATGTCTGCTGTCGATACTTTTGAACGCATCATTCGTCACCAGAGCGTGCACCAACTCGTGCCCGTATTGTTGGCCCTAGATAAAAAAGAGCAGTTGGCCGTTCGCGCCAAAACCAAGGCGCTACGGAAGGAACTAACTGAAGTACGCCAGTTAGGCTCTTCTACATGGGGGCGAACGGGCACGGAGTCGCAGCTAGCTATGCTGTTTTTGGCCGGCGTGGCGACGTACACCCGCAAAGAAGCCATGGGGCTGGATGAGCCACTGGGCATGCATTGGGAAGAAGGCAACATCCGCGTCGTTAATCAGGAATCCTTTTTCGTCGTGGCGGAGCACGCGCGGCCGAACTGGTTTGGGGAATGGTTTGAGCGCCGAAGCCGGGGTGGCCCGTGGGGGTTGCCCGAATACGAGCTGCTGCGGGAGATGGAAGCCCGGCAACTCATCGACTACGAGCCGGCGCTGTTCAGCCGCACATTGGCGCATTCCTTACACCTGAAGAGTTTCCATCGCCGGCGCGAAAACAAGCCGGTGCCCAATTACGCGGAGAAGCTCCTCTTGGACTTTGAGGCCAGCGCCGCCACCATCCAGCGGGATTTGCTTGGGTTTTTCGACTACGACACTACGGTGGACTCGACGCAGGCTTACACGGGGATAGCGCAGCAGCACGTTGCGTGGCTGGACGTGCTGCTGCACCTGTCGACTGCGGGCCACGTTGACCGGACGGAACTGCTCACGCGCAGCCTGGTAGCCTTGCGTCGCGACTTCCGCCGGCCGCTCCTGACGTGGTTTAAAAACCTCTTTCTGGCCCTGCAGCCCACTAGG
This sequence comes from Hymenobacter armeniacus, assembly GCF_014699055.1. Classification (GTDB taxonomy): domain Bacteria; phylum Bacteroidota; class Bacteroidia; order Cytophagales; family Hymenobacteraceae; genus Hymenobacter; species Hymenobacter armeniacus. The sequence continues at coordinate 593,481 of NZ_JACXAC010000003.1, read as the reverse complement.
GAAGAGTGCTTGGCCCAGCAGGCAGAACTGGTCGAACTGCTGGCGCATACGCAGCCGCAAGTGGTCAACTTTGCGCTGGAACAGCTAAAACCCTTCTGGACGGACGCGGCGTTCGACCCGGACCCGCTCCTGCTATACGCTGAGGGCCTAATAAATCGGCAAGACCTTAAAACGGCGCAGCGAACCTTATTAGGTGGATTCGAGAAGTTACTGAAGCGTACCCCAGCACTCGCCCCGGAACTGGGTAGACTGGCCGCCGCCGCCTTGGCCAGCGCCGACGCGGCCGTGCAAGCCAAAGCAGCGAAGCTGGTGGTTTCGCTGCTCCAGGCCAAGAAACCGTTGTTATCGGCTGATGAGACTGCCGACTTAGTCGGTTCCCTGGCCGATTACACCGACCTGTTGACGGCGGGCGCCCGACAGCTGCTGGCGCCCTGGCTGGCCCCTGCTTCGGCACCCCTAGCGGCTTTGGGCACCAATTACGTCCCTGTGACGGGGTTTGTGCCGGATTTGTCAGCCACTAATGCGGTGACGCCGGTTGCGGATTGGCACGAGTTGCTATTTCTCACGGGCCAAGTGCTGCGCCACGACAGCGCCTTGGAACTGGAGCGCTGGATGGATGGCTTGCTGCGGCTGCAACCGCAGTTCGCGGCGGATTACGCCCAGCAGCTACTGCCTTACTTGGTGCAGGTTCGGCCTTTTCTCAAAGGCAAAACCGGCGAGCAAGCCACCGCCATCATCGCCGGCAATGGCCTAGCGGGTCACCGCGGGCTGGTGGAGGCCTTGGTACTGGGCTGGGCGCAAGGCTTTACCACCGAGCGCGTGAACAAGGTAAACGTGCGGGACGACCACGACACCTCCGACCCGCTGGTACTGGTGGAACAACGCCGGTTCGCGGCGGCCGAAAAACACCTGCGCACCCGCTCCGGCCTGCCGTTGCTGAGCACGCCGTCGCATGCGCCGCACTGGGTTGCCCCTTCCGTTCTGGTCGGCAAGTTACTGACCTATGAGGCCGCAGCGGTTGAGCCAGACCCGGCAGACTTAGTGGTGGCGTTAGCTCGCACCGCCTACGCAAACGCTGCAGATGCCCAAACAGCCTTGAGCCGGCTTGCCCAATTGCAACGGCCGGAGCTGCGCGAGCTTTTGCAGTGGCTGCTAACGCCAGGGCGGCACCCTTTGCCGACCTTCCAGCCGGCGAAAACTTCCGTGTTCAAGCACCTGACCGCGCGCTTGGGCAAGCTGCTGCCGGGCAATGCCGGCGGGGCCACTACCCTGGCCGATGCTTGGCCGTGGCTGTGGGCGGTAGCCGCGCGAACCCGCCAGCCCGATGGCGTATTCGAGGAACTAACTGCTTTGATTCCGGCTGATTACATCGGCGTGGTACGCCCCTGGACACCGGAATGGCACTTTGAGGTAAAAATCAATACGTGGGTGGAACAGTGGAAACCCGGCAAGCCCACCGTTACGCACCAATACCCCGTGTTGCAGTTTCCGAGCAAGTACACCAGCCAGACACCCCCGTCGCCGCTGCTGCTTTATTCCCAGCACGCCCGCTTTCGGGCGATGGGCCAAGCGGGGTGGGTGTTACCTCACGACTACCGATTCGTGGCCAGCTTGGTGCCCCACAACTCGGCACCTTTGCATTGGCATGTGATGCGCACCGCGGCCTGGGCCGATGGTTTGGAATCGAACGAGCGAGACGTCGTTCAGGCGGCCTTACAGGAGCTGCTGGCCCCCGGCCCTGTGTTTACGGAGCCTACCACCCTGCTGCTGGCAGTCGGCCTAATGCATAAAGTGCCGGCGTGTCGAGCCCTGGCTTTGGAAGTCTTCCTTTCAGCCATTGCGACTGGGCGACTTGAACCTGCCGCCTTGGGCACAGTACTTGGGCGCTTTCTCGCCAATGAATTTGTTCCCGTGCAACGCTTGGTCGAAAACCTACAGCAGGCCCGCGCCATTGATGCCACCACCGATGATGCACTGCAACAGGTTTTAGATTATCTGTTGGCAGAGCTGCCGGCATCCCCACTGCGCAACACGAAGAAGCTGATTGAGTTGTACGCCGACTTAGCTGGTCGTAGCGGCCGGCGGCCGTTGGAAGCAGCAAAAATCAACCTGCACAGTTGGAAAGGCACTGCCACGCTCAGGAAAGTCGTTGGAGAGTTGGTGTAGCAGGTTCTTAGGCTCGGATTTATTGCTTGAACAATAATGGCGGTCGGAAAGCAGTGCGTTGCTCGCTGCTAGTTTGCGCTTCGTGGTGCCTTCGAGTACGCTTTGAGGTGCCTTGGAGTACGGTGCGAGCTAGCGGGAAGCAGGGGCATTCAGGGCGGCGGACACTTCCTCGGCGTTGAGGCCGGTGAGGCGGCAAAAGTCCTGGATGGAGACCAGGGCCCCGGCCGGCTTCCCAGCGGCCTGGCGGGCGCGGCGTACCAGGCGCTTAGCGGCGTCGTAGCTGCGGCCGGTAAGGGTGGCCACGTCTTTCGGGTATAGGCAGATGCGGGGCACGGGACTGGGGCGGGGTATGGAAGGGCAGACCGGGTTAAACGGGGCGCGGCGGTTGGTTTGTCAAATTTACTTGAAGTATTTCGGCTCCACAAACAGCGCCCTGACTATGAATGCGGGTTATGGAGCTGGCCGCTATTGGCAAGACAAGCGCATTTCAACAACTTACTTTTCACAATGGCACAACAAACTGGAATTTTGGGCCTGCAGGGGACGGTGGGCGGGCTGGTCTTCCGCAAGGATGGCTCGGTGGCGCAGAAGCCGGCTTCCAACAAAGCCAAGTTCATGAACTCGGCCAGCATGGCGCGGACTCGTGAAAACGCCTCGGAATTTGGCCTGGCGGCCAGCTACAGCAAGGTGCTGCGCGACTCGTTGCGCGTGGCCATTGCCTCGGCCAGCGACAGCCGCGTGGCCTCGCGCCTGACCAAGGCCATGCGCGAAGTCATCGGCCTCGACGACACCAACGACCGGGGCCAGCGCGTTTTCGACGCCTCGAACTCGGCGCCGTTGCTGGGCTTCAACTTCAACGCGGGGGCTGGCATCGGACAGACGATGTACTTCCCCTTTGAGGTGACGGGCAACGGCGCGGACGTGACGCTGAGCATCCCGGCGCTGAACCCGGCCTCGGACATTGCCGCCCCGCAGGGGACGACGCACTTCGAGGTGGTGTTTGCCGTGTCGTCGCTGGACATGGAGACGCTGACCTTCACCAATGCCGTGGTGGCGGCTCCGCTGGGCATCCTGGCAGTGAACAGCGCGGCCCTGGTGAACCAGGCCGTGGTGGCCAGCCTGCCGGCAGCTCCGCCTGCGGCCAACCTAGTGGTGGGCGTAGTGGGCATCAACTTCTACCAGCAGGTAAACGGCAAGTTCTATCCCCTCAACAACAACAGCACTAACCCGCTGGCGATTGAGTACGTGGCCTAAGCCATGAGAACTTGTCGGAACGGCCAGCCATTACCGGCTGGCCGTTTTTTCTTACCTCACTCCTCCCCTTTTCTATGGCACTCACCGGGTATCAGCTGCAATACAAGCGGCGCATGAAAAAGGCGCTGGCCTTACGGGCCAAGGCTGACAGGCAGGCCCGTTTCCTGGTGGCCCGGCTGGTGACGGTGCTGGCGCAGGGCGAAATCGCGGCGGGTCGTATAGACCGCATCAACACGCTGTATGGCACGAACCTAAGCCTGCACACGGACCTGGTGAACGGCTACCGGGTGGCCGGTACTGCAGCCGCTTTGAATCAGGTGGCGGCGGCCAGCCTAGGTGGGGCGCCGGCGGTCATGTTTGTCAACCTAGTGGCCAATTCAACTGATGCCATGCTTCCGCCCGACGCGGACCTGGACTAAGTATTTTCTTACGCTCAACTTTTAATTCATTATGGCACTTACGGCCTATCAAGTTCAATTTAAGCAGCGCATGAAGCGCGCTATTAAGCTTCGCGCCAAAGCTGACGCCAAAGCCCGGCGTTATTCTCAATTGCTGGCTGACTCCATTACTTCAGCTGAGGATGCAGCAGCGCAAATGAATGTACTGAACCAGCTCTACAACGTGGACGTGAGCACCTACACCCTGCTCACGCAAGCGTTGCACGCCGGCGGTGTGAAAGGGGCGCTAGTAGACGAGTTGGCGAACAGCACGCCCGGCGAGGAGCTAGTTATCTTCAATCAAGTGCCGGACGGCAATGGCGGACAGCCGCTGCCGGCTAACGTGCTGTTTGGCGAGCTGGTGGCAACCGGGACACCGATTGTTCCGCCCGCGCAGGCCGGCAAAGCCGCTCAGATGGTGGCGCCGGAAAAGCTGGTCGACGCGCCTGACGCTGCCCCGGCATTGGCGGTGGATTAGCCGCCGACTCTATAACGAAAAAGCCGGCTCCTGTTTGACAGGGGCCGGCTTTTTCGTGCGCGGTGAAGTTGGGCGGCATCTTGGTGATTCGGTGTCCTCGTTTTGCCTACGCATTTCCTGAATTCGCCTACAATCTGCGCCCTGGTCGCCGGCAAGCTTTGCAGTGTTCTTACCTCAACCCAAAAATGATGGCACCACAACAAGCAACAACGGACACCAGCACGGCCAGCGCGCCGGGCAAAGTATGGTTTATTACGGGAGCCTCGCGCGGCTTTGGCCGCATATGGACCGAAGCCGCCCTGCAGCGGGGCGACCAAGTAGCGGCCACGGCCCGCACGCTGGCGAGCATCGCCGACCTGACGGCCACCTACGGCGCCAACGTGCTGCCGCTGGAATTGGACGTGACCCAACCCGACCAGGTGCAGACGGCCGTGACGCAGGCCCACGCCCACTTTGGGCGGCTCGACGTGGTGGTGAATAACGCTGGCTACTCGCTGGTGGGCACCATCGAGGAATCCCCCGCGGCGGATGTACGGGCGCTGTACGAAACCAACATATTCGGCACGCTGGCCGTCATTCAGGCGGCGCTGCCGCTGCTGCGGGCGCAGGGCCACGGGCACCTCATCGGCGTGTCGAGCGGGCTGGGGCTGGTGAGCTTGCCGCTGATTGGCTACTACTGTTCTTCGAAGTGGGCCTTCGAGGCTATTCACGAGAGCCTGGCCGCGGAAATCAAGCCCTTTGGCCTGCACGTGACGCTGGTGGAGCCCGGCGCCTACGCCACCGAGTTCGGCAGCGAGCAGTCCCTGAAATTCGCTCCCGGCCTGGACGTATACACGGGGTTGCGCACCCAGGTCATGGAGCGCCTGAAGTCGTCGGAAGGCGGCGACCCGCGGGCCACGCCCCCGGCGTTGTTCGCCGTGGTGGACGCGGCCGAACCGCCGCTGCGCTTTTTCCTAGGCAGCCAGAACCTGCCCTGGATACGAGGCGCCTACGCCGAGCGCCTGGCCACCTGGGAGCAGTGGGCCCCGGTGTCGGAGGCCGCGCAGGGCGTTTCACGTCAGTCCCACTAGCCCAGCAGCCACGGCCCGGCACCTTTTCTGACACTATATTAGGGTTGTAGCCCCCGGCGCTGCGTGCGGAAACGCCTGGCAGCCGGGGGCCTTTCCTGCGCTTATGAAAAAACCTGACACTGCACCGCACCGCTTTAACTCCTTGGCCGAGGCGCACGAGGCGCTGGGCCTGCCCAAGCCGCAGCACCCGCTCATCAGCTTGGTGGACGCGACGGCCCACCCGATGCGGGCCGCGTCGGCGGACGGGCCGCACGTGCTGAGTTTCTACAAGATGGCGCTCAAGACCGGGGGCGCCGGGCAACTGCCCTACGGGCAGGGCCGCTACGACTTCACGGACGGCAGCCTGTTGCTGGCGGCCCCGGGCCAGGTGCTGGGCGTGGGCGGCACCCCGGAGGTGGGCTGCCAGGGCGGCTGGGTGCTGCTGGTGCACCCCGACTTTCTGCTGGGCTACCCGCTGGCCAAGACCATCAAGCAGCACGGCTTTTTCTCCTACGCCACCGATGAGGCCCTGCACCTCTCCGAGAAAGAACAGGCCACGCTGGTGGCGCTGTTTTGGAACATGGCCGAAGAGCTCAACAGCCGGCTCGACGCGCTGAGCCAGGAAGTGCTGCTGGCGCAGCTGGAGTTGCTGCTGACGTATGCGCAACGCTTCTACCAGCGGCAATTCCTGACCCGACGCCCGGCCACCCGCGCGCTGCTGCAGCAAGTGGACGAGTTGCTGGACGCCTATTTTGACGCGCAGCAGCCGCTGGTGCGGGGCCTGCCGAGCGTGCAGTATTTGGCCGAGCAGGTGCACATGACCCCGAGCTATTTGAGCGATTTGCTGCGTTCATTCACCGGGCAGAACGCCCAACAGCACATTCACCACCGGCTGATTGAGCGGGCCAAGGAACGCCTGGCGGCCACCAGCCTCACGGTGGGCGAAATTGCCTACGAACTGGGGTTCGAGCACGCCCAATCGTTCAGCCAGCTGTTCAAGGCCAAAACAAGCACCACGCCCCTGGCCTTCCGGCGTTCGTTCGCTTCTCGACGGTAGCAGCTGCGGCAAATAAGCACGCTCACGAGCCCCGTTTTCAGCCATTCATTTTCTAATGCAAAAAGCCCGCTGGCAAGTTATCAGCGGGCTTTTTTTGTGAATACAAAATTGCATTGTTAGCTCAGGTCCTGCACCCGGGCCTCGGGGGCTTCGCGGATGACGACCTGCAGGCCGTGGTCGCGGGCCTGGGCGGTGGTGTACTTCTCGCTACGGCCGATGATTTCACCGTTACTGGCCACGTGGTTGAAGCCGTACTGGCCGGCATTGAAAAATGATTCGAAGCGCCGGGGCTGGCAATTGGCTTTGACGCTCTGGATGCCGTTCTCGCAGCTGGCCCTGCTGGTGTAGCCTTCGCCGGACTGGACAATTTCGCCGTTGTCGGCACGCAGGTGGTACCAATACTGGCCGCTGGTGCGGGAAATTTGGAAGGTTGCCATACTCGACTACAAGGTTGAGGATGAGAGAATATAACAACAAGTTAGGCTGCCATGGCCAATGCTCCGGCAGGCGCGCCCGGCTGCTGAGCCAACATAGTGGCCTGCCGACGGGCGTGGTGGCGCAGCAGGGTACTGTACTTCTTGCGGCCCTGCTCGATGAGGTTGGGCATGGCGGTGAGTTCGACTCGCCAGACGTTGTGCGGGGCCTTTTTTTGCACGCCGATGATGAGGAAGCGGGTGGCGCCGAGTACGTCCAAATAAAGCGCAGCTTGGCGGTCGTAGTCGTACTTCTCGATGGTGGTGAGGAAGTGGGCCAGGTCGGGGCTGCTGGTGGTTTTGAAGTCGATGAGCGTGAGGCAGCGGCCGGCGGGACTGGCCACCAACAAGTCGGGGCGTAGCTTCACCCCTAGCCCGGTGGCGGTGTGGGTGGCGGTATAGGACTGCTCGGCGAGGCCCCGATAAAGCAGGTCGCGGCAGTAGCGTTGGCGGCGCACCTGGCGGGCCAGCAGCTCCAGGTCAGACCACTTGATGCCGCGCTCATCGGTGCGCTGGTAGTGCGGAGGCTCCAGGACGGCGGTGTGAAAGTGGCTACCATAGGCAAGGGCCACGGGGTTGAGCTGGCGGGGCTGGCCTAACAACTCGTTTTTGAGGGTGCTCAGGTCGGTGTTGCTGATGTACGGCAGGGCGCGGTGCTGGGCCTGGGTCAGGTCGGGATAGTGCGTGAGGGCGTGAAACATGACGTTTGAGGAAAGAATGTTAGCGGATGATGGCAAGTCGTTGGGAAGCGGCGGCGCGGTGCAGCCAGATGTGGGCGCTGCCACAGCCGACCAAATAAGTAGGCTCGGGAAAGAGCTGGCGGATGGCCGGGGCCAGGTCGCGCAGGTCGGGCAATGGCACGGCGGTGGCCACGAGTTCGACGAGGTGGGACAGCGTGGCGGCCTCGGCTTCGTCGTGGGGCGGCTGCTCGATGAGCAGCTGCAAGGCTTCGGTCAGGGTATCCATGAAAGCGGATTTGAACGTGGGGAGGTAGCCGGGTGGCCCCTACGGCGGGTACCGTGGGGCCGGGGCATTAGGCAGCCTGGGGCAAGGCCTCCGGCTCAGCGGCGGCCGGCTCGGGGCTGGTGGGGTCGTCCTCGACGGGGACGGTGTAGCCGTGCTGGATGCGCGTGTCGGCGCTGCCGGTGTAGGTTTCGGCGCGCCAGATGGGGAAGTCGCGGGCGAAGTCGCGGCGGGCGGCTACCTCGGCCGCGTCGGCGGCTTCGTAGGTGAATTGGGCGATGTAGTAGGTGGCCGTCTTGCCGTCTTTCGTGGTCTGCTTCTTCTCGGCGGTAACCTTTACCGTCACGTCGGCCAAAGTCAGGTCGTCGTAAAACAGCGGCTCAATGAGGCGGTACAGGTTTTCGACGCTGTAGCCGTGAAAGAGCACGGCGCAGATGGCGCCTTTGTCGTCGGCAAAAAACAGCTCGGCCCACAGCTTGCGGCCCATGTTCAGAATGTCGTCCTGAAACACGCGCCAAGCCAGCGGAATGAAGGAAAGGGCGTTGCCAAGCGGCACGGTGCCGTTGATGTTGAACTGGCCAGCTTTGGCATCGAAACGCACCTGGCGCGGGTGGCCGGGCAGGTAGCGGAAGCGGGGCACCTGCACGACTTCGCCCGTAGCCTCGTCGGCCTTCTCGATGAGGTAAGCCGGCACGGCGGCGGCCGAGCTGGTGAGGGTCATGGTGGGAGCCGCTACTTCTTCGGTGGTGGCGCTGCGTTGGGGTTTGGCTTTGGTGGACATGGTGAAAATGGTTGGGGTGATGAGTGGAAAAGGTGGGGCCAGTTGGCGGCCGGCCCCGGCGCCGTTGGGGTTAGTTGGCTTCGGTGACGGGCGACGTCAGCACGTAGTATTTGCGGAAAAGGGCCTTGGCTTTTGCCAGGTTAGCGGCCCGCTCCGTTTGGAGCACGGCGACTTTGGAGCGGCTTTCCTTTTCGTAGCCGTAGGCTTGGAATAGCTTGCTTTTCATGGGAAAGAGAGGGAAAGCGGGGCCAGCTGAAGCCGGCCCCTGATGGGCTAGCGGAATTGCTGGTCGTGGCAGAGGATGGCGCGGCCCACGATGCAGTCGACGCCCCGGGCGGCGGGCTGGTGCTGGTGCCAGACGTAGGTGGCCAGCAGGTTGAGGTAAGTCGGGTTGCGGAACTTGCCTTCGTCGTCGATGATGAGAATCAGCTCCTCGGTGACGCGCACCACGTCGACGGTTTGGCAGTCGAGCAGTTGGTACAATTCGGCCAGCTTGAAGCTGCGGCCGTTGGCGGGGCTCACCGGCTGCGGCTTGGCGCTGGTTGGGTCGAGCAAATGGGGCTGGTAGGTAGTAGCAGTTTTTGGCATGATGGGGCGTGTTTAGCAGGGCCGCCCGGCTTGGCGGCGCCTGGTGACTTCTTGAAATGTGGTGGCTAGTGGCCCGCGCGAGCCTGATGCTAAAAGCGAGGGTAGCAGGCTCGGGCGGCCTGCAAGGCAGCGCCGGCGGGGCTGGCGTGGAAAGCGGCGGCAGCAGATTTGTAAGTGGCCTGGGCCTCGCGGCAGCGGAGGATGGCGGCGCGCAGCCGGGCAAAGCGGCCGGGCTGGGTGCGGTAGTCATCGCGTAGCGCATACTTGGCGGCGCGGGCATCGAAAAAAGCGGAGTGGGCGCGGGCCAGCGCGTGGCGGGCGGCCACCGTGACGGGGCAGACGGGAGCCGGCGCGGGCTGGGGCGCTACCTGGGGCCGTGGCGGAAACATGACCTCCAAGCGGGCAAGCGTGGCGTGCAAGGCAGCGAGCTTGCTGGCAGCCGCACCCACAACGGGCGCGGCTGGGGCAATGGCGACGCTAGGCATGAGCGGGGACGCCGGCAAATTCATCCTCGGCTTTCATCACCTCCCACACGGCGGCGAATGCATAACCTGGGGCTGCGGCGCGCATGGCTCGAAAAGCCCGGCGCAGCGCCTCAAACGGACAGGGTGATGAGCCGGCGAAGCCACCGGAGGGCTGGCACTCCGGCCGCTGCTCCAGGCTGAGCATGACGTGCCAGGTGGTGCCGCCCTTGCCATAGGTGGCGGCGGACTGCGAAATGTAGATGCCCGAGAACGAGCACAGGGCGGGGCCTTTCCAGGCGGCAGCGGCAAGCTGCAAAAGTTGATTGGGTTGCATGGCTGTATGAGTTAGCCGTGGGGTGCCCGCGCCGTAGGCCTCCGGGTGGGCAAGCAGCCAGGGCCTTCCCGACTACAAACCAAAGATACAAACTTACTTGCACAATGACAACTACTTTGACAAATAAATGCGCTTGCTTGACAACTTTATTTGTTGTATCTTGTAGTATGGAAAAACACAAAAACAAGGTAGTAGCGGTGGTGGGCAGCCGGGGAGTGAAAAGCTGCGCGGCCCTGGCCCGGCGGCTGGCCGAACTGGCGCCGGCGGAAGTAGTGAGCGGCGGGGCCGCCGGCGTGGACGGCCTGGCCGCCAGCTGGGCCAGAGCCCACGGGGTGCCGCTGACAGAGCTGCGGCCCGACTACGCCACCCACGGCCCCACTGCTGCCACCCACGTGCGCAACGCCGAGATAGTGAAGCGGGCCAGCCTAGTGCTGGTGGTGTGGGACGGCCGGAGCAAGGGCACGCTGAGCACGCTGAAGGCCGCCCGACGCCTGGGCCGCCCCTGCGAGCTGCTGCCGCTGGACTGACACGGCACCTGGCGGGCCTGCCGGCACCGGCCGGGGACCTGACCAAACAAGCTGAATGCCTTTTAAAGGGGTTTGGGGCTGGCCCCAACTTTTGCTCGGCGGAGCCGGCCTTGTGAGGGTGGAGCGGCCGACCATCGGGAGGCTGCGGAGGCCGAGGAGGATGACCGGGCGGCAAGCCAGGGCATGATGGCGGGGGTTTGGGGTGCTCCCCAACAGAACCTCCGCGAAGCGGGCCTTGCTTCTGCCTGCGTGGCTTGAACGCATGTTTTACTGGCAGGTGGCAGGCTTTTTTGAGCCTGCGGCCTGCAGCCTGATTTGGGGGTGTGAGCGGGCGGCGCGGGGCTTTTTTATGGCCCTGCGCGGCACGGGAGCGGTGCGGTGGGCTGGCGTTAGGATAGTATCTGGTGGGGCTTTGGTGGCGGGGGTATCGGTGCGGTGGGGAGAGGGGTGGGACGACGCTGGAAGGACCGCAGCGACCGGAGCATAGCAAGCGGAGGGAATGAGGAGCGCAGCAAGGCGAAGCGTGGAATGGACGTAGCGCCGCGTTGCGAAGGGAGTGCAGGGAGTGGAAGCGGCGGCTGGCCCCGGGGCGTGGATTGGTGGGGGCCGACGCGCGACCTGGGTGGGCTGAGAAGTGCGGTTAGCAGGGCAGGTGGCGTGGCGGCCGGCGCGGGGGTGGTGGCTGCAGAATCTGGAGCTACGGGTGTCGAGCTGAGGGATGGGAAGGGCGCGACCAACGGGAGCGGTGCACAGCACGGCAGCGTAGCGGACCCCTGTACAGCCCGACCCCGGCCCGTAGCAGCGCAGAGGGCCGGGGGCAGCCCCAACAAATCAGCTCACTTGTTTAAATGCAAAATACACCTAATCTGACTTTGCATCAGTTGTGTATAATATGTTTGACAATTTATAACTTTGTTCAAACAAGTTAGACTCAACCATTCAATACCATGTTTAGCAGCACGAAAGCAGGACATATTTCCCACATTGTGAGCACAGCGGTGCTGGGGCAAGTGGTGAGCAGCGGCCTTACGCCGCCGGACCCGTCGAAAATTGAGAACTACGGGCACTTAATCATTCAGGCCCTGGTGGCGCTGGTCACGATTTGGGCGACGGTGCGCAAGGCCCTGCAGAAGCCCGAGGAGGTGGTGAAGGTGCCGGTGGAGGTGGTGCCAGTGGAGAAAACGGGGCTTAACGGCGACAAGGGCCATGGAACTGGAGCTGAGTAAGAAGCCGACGGGGCTGGCGCCATTGAAAGCGGCAGCTCCGGTGGCGCGGTTGACGGTGGCGCAGCGGGTGCGGCAGGCGGAGCGGCTGGCGCAGGTACGCCCGGCGCTGGTGGAGGCCTACCAGGTGGCGCTGCGGCGGTGGATGGGCGACCCGGTGCTGATGGCGCAGGGGCTGCCGTTTGTGACGGAGGGGTACCGAGGCGCGGGGCGACAGGATGAACTGTACACGCACGGGCGGTCGGCGCCGGGGCCCATCGTGACCTACAAGCGCGGCGGGGAGAGCAAACACAACTCGCTGCCGAGCCGGGCGCTGGACGTGGCTTTTATGCTGGCCGACGGGGAAGTGAGCTGGTCACCTACCCTGCTGGGCAAGTTTGCGCGGCTGATGAAGGCGGCCGATGCGCGGGTGCGCTGGGGCGGGGACTTCCCGGGGGATTTTAAGGACCGGCCACACTTTGAGGTGTAGGGTACAAATGAAACGAGCGGGCCAGATGGTCCGCTCGTTTGCTTTCTAGGGTGGCAAGCGTTGGAACGAGGCAAAACATGGATATGAGTAAGTAAAGAAGTTTGCACAAGAGCAAGCATATTTGACAGGCAAGTTATGACTTTACTAATATTTTTGACAAATAGAAAACTAATATGATTAGTAACACCGTATAATTGCATCCCCAACAGGGGGTAAGCATATGGCAAACGCAATTTTATTAGGCAGTGTCCGGGCCGGGCTCTCGACGCTGCCGTTCATTAGCGCCCGGCTTTCGTGCGGGTTTCCGTCGCCGGCGGCCGACTACGAATCGGAACTGGTGGACCTGAACCGGCTGATGCTGCGGCACCCGGACGCCTCTTTTCTGGCCCACGCGCAGGGCGACAGCATGACCGGGGCGGGCATCCACGACGGGGACGTGCTGGCGGTGGACAAGAGCCTGCTGCCGGTGCACGGCGACATTGTGGTAGCCTGGGTGGAAGGCGAGTGCGTGGTGAAGCGGCTGGAGAAGCGGGCGGACTCGGTGGCGCTGGTGGCGGAGAATGCGGCGTATGCGCCGGTGGTGGTGCGCAATGCCGAGGACCTGTGGATACTGGGCGTGGTGGTGACAGTGCTGCATCCGCTGGTGCCGGAGAGCCGGCGCGGGCTGGGGTACGTGCGGCCGGGGTAAGCCCGGCGTTGTATGGTGAGCTTACGGACTTAGCGTTTTTGCTGCCCGCCTGGCGGCGCTTGTAAACGGCCAGGAAGCCTGCTTCAGCCTTCTTTTTTCTTCACGCGGCACCTTTGAAAAAGGGAGCCCACTCCCCCACTGCCTTATGTTTGGCCTAGTTGACTGCAACAATTTTTACGCTTCGTGCGAGCGGGTTTTCCGGCCGTGGCTGGAGGGGCGGCCGGTGGTGGTGCTTTCGAATAATGACGGGTGCGTGGTGGCGCGGTCGCAGGAAGCCAAGGCGTTGGGGGTGAAAATGGGGGTGCCGTACTTCCAAATCAAGGCGGATTTTGAGTCGCGCGGCGGGGTGGCGTGTTCCTCGAACTACGAGCTGTACGGGGACATGAGCCGGCGCGTGATGTGGTACCTGCAGCAGCGGGCGCCGGCGGTGGAAATCTACTCGGTGGATGAGGCCTTTCTGGACTTGCACGGCATGCAGCGGCACTTCGACCTGGCGGGCTGGGCCGGCGACGTACGCGGAGCGGTGCGGCAGCGCACGGGCATTCCGGTGTGCGTGGGCGTGGCCCCGACCAAGACGCTGGCCAAGGTGGCCAACCGACTGGCTAAGAAGGACGCCATTGCAGGTATCGGGGCCGGGGTGCTGGTGCTCGACGATGAGGCGCAGCGGCGCGAGGCGCTGGGCCGGGTGGCGGTGGAGGACGTGTGGGGCGTGGGCCGGCAGTCGGCCAGCAAGCTCTACGCGGCGGGGGTGCGCACGGCGGCGCAGCTGGCGGGCGTGGGCGATGCCTGGGCCCGGAAGAACCTGGGCGGCGTGGTGGGGGCACGGCTGCTGCACGAGCTGCGGGGGTTTTCGTGCTCGGGTGTGGTGGTGGAACCGGACGTGCGCAAGTCGGTGTGCAAGTCGCGCTCGTTTGGGCAGGTGCTCTCGGAGCTGGAGCAGGTGGCCGGGGCGGTGGCCACGCACGCGGCGCGGGCCGGGGAGATTCTGCGGCACGACGGGCTGGCGGCGCGGCTGCTGACCGTGACGGTGGAAACCAGCCGGTTTGCGAGCCTGCCCCCGCCCTACTCCCACTCGGCGCAGCTGACCTTGCCGGTGGCTACGGACGACACGCTGACGCTGACGAAGTGGGCGCAACGGGGGCTGGAGCGCATCTGGCGACCGGGGCTGCGCTACGTGAAGGCTGGGTTGGTACTGGATGGGTTGGAGCGGGCCGGGGCCAACCAACAAGCCTCGCTGTTTGGGGACGTGGGGCGGTCGCCGGAACGGGTCAAGCTGATGGGGGCGCTGGATGCGCTGAACGGGCGTTTCGGGGCTGGGGCGGTGAAGGTGGCAGCTGCGGTGCCGGCGCCGGGCACGCGCGAGCCCTGGGGCATGCGGCGGGACGCCAAGAGTCCGGCGTTTACGACGAAATGGGCGGAATTGTGGAAGGTGCGGTGTTGAGGCCGCTGGCAACGAATGATTTTTACATCTATCTACTATGGCTAATGCACGGGAATTGATGAGTGTCCGCATCACAGAGCTGCCGGAAAGTGGCCGGGCAATGGAAATAAGCCGTCCGGGCCGGGAGCCCTGGCGGGTGGAGCTGCCGGCGGCGCTGGACCAGCGCGAGAACACCACGGAGCTGGTGGACTACGTGACGGCGCAGTACCTGGTGCAGCTGCCGGCGGAGAGTATTCGGCTGGGCTGGGAAACCATTTATGCGCTGGTGCGCACGGCGCTGGCGGATGCGGCCTGAATAAGTATGCCTGGCCTTAGTGGGCAGAGGCTTGAGTGAAACTGAACCTTTTAACCTTTGAATGAATATGCTTTTCCCTATTCCGCCGGCCCACGTGGCGGGCAGCCAGGCACAGTATGAAACCCGGCGCGGCGTGATGCGGCGCCTGCACAATCGGCGCATTACTATGCTTATCACGCCGGAGGGCGACTATCAGCTACAGGTGGCTAAGGTGCTGGCACCCGGCGAGGCGGCTGAGCTGCGGGCGCTGGGCCATCGGGATGCGCTGGATGATTTTATTCTGCGGGACCGGGTGCGGTACTCGGTTATTCAGCTGACGGCCGAGGCTTTTGAGGCGGCGGTATCGTGCTGGGAGCAGTTGAGGGGGCGGCAGCAGCGGAAGCGGTAGCAGTTTTTGGCAGGTTCTGGTTAATTGTCCTTCATCAAGGTGCTGATGAGGATTGTTTGTCATACATTAGTTGCCTTTTCTACTACGCTATGAGTTCTACTTCTACCGCCCTTACCATCCAAAGCTTATTTCCGGCCGTGCGTAATGCAGGAATTGGCCAAAGTGGAACAACAGCGGGAAAAGTCTTTGTGGGTATAGACTTTGGTACTTCTACTACTGTCATCAGCGTAGCACAACTGATTGGGGGTCCTGAAGCACCGATTCAAGTGCAGCCAGTTTGGACGGAGCAGTTGCAGGCGGATGGTATCGGCACCGAATCCGCAGACAAGTTGCCCTCAGTTATTGCTTGGAATGGGGAGAAGCTGTTGATAGGAAATGGAGCGGCAGAGTTAAAGCATCAGCTCAAGCGCGGTGTGAATGTCTGGTACTCCTTCAAAATGGAGTTGGGTGAAGACCTTGGCTCAAAATATTTCAACAGCGAGTTGAAGCGCAACCATCCGGTGGCGACCATTTTGAAGCCAACGGATGCGGCAACGGTCTTCTTCACTTATCTAAAAAAGCAATTAGACCAGCACCTGGACAAATTAGGCAGTCGGCCACAGGTTGAGTACGCAGTGAGCATACCGGCTTCATTTGAAGCGAATCAGCGGCGAGATTTACTTGACTCGCTCGCAGCAGCGGGCATCAAGCTCGGCTCGCAAGCGCTGATTGATGAGCCTAATGCGGCTTTCCTGAGCTACCTAGTGGCCAGCACGGCAACCGAGCGGGGTGCTCAACTACTGCTTACTCCCGATTACCCAATACATCTACTCGTCTTCGACTTTGGGGCCGGCACCTGCGACGTTTCCGTCCTTGAAGTAGGTACCGCCCTGCAGGGTACGTACTCTAAAAACCTGGCCATCTCCAGGTTTGAGAAGTTGGGAGGAGATGACGTGGACCGGCTTATTGCGCTGCGGGTGCTACTGCCACAGCTGCTGGAAGAAAATGGCGTTAGCATAAAGGACTTTCGCACTCCACAAATCAACAAGGGCATCTTGCCGCGGTTGCTGAAGGCCGCGGAAGAACTAAAAATTCGCCTCTGTAAGCAAGTGGCAATGGAGATGCAGACGGCGTCGGAACTACCAATGGTAGCGGGTAGTGAGACGGCCGTGACATTGGGAACTCCAATTGAAGTTTTTCTTCCCAAACATCAGCTAACTCTCAAGCAACCGCGCTTGTCCTACCGGGAGTTTCGAGAACTGATGGGAACGTTTACGGGCAAGGCAGGGCGCACTACGGCGCGTCAGGAAGGCCAAGATGAGTTTGTCAGCATCTTTAGTCCTGTCGAGTCAGCTTTGAAAAAAGCGGGGCTAGCAAAGTCAGAAGTCGATTATGTTTTGCTGATTGGCGGCAGTGCCAAAAACCCTTACATCCAACAAGCTTTAGCGGCTTACTTCGATGACTCGGAGCTGATAATTCCACAGGACCTGCAAACGCACGTGGCGGCAGGAGCAGCAATTCATTCTCTCATCTACAACGGCTTCGGCAAGAACATTATTCAGCCGATTGTCAGTGAGCCACTGCTAATAGTGACCAAGGGCGGCCAACCAGAGGTATTGGTTAAGGCTGGTACCCGCATACCGTGCGAACCGGTGGTGCTGGACGAACTGGTGACTCAACGGGATGGACAAGCGCAAATTGAAATTCCCATCTGCGTATCGAGCACAGACAAGGTATTACAGGTGCTCAAGGTATTCGCGCCAGCCAATCAGCCATTCAAAGCCGGAACACCCATTCGGCTGGAATGTAGCATAAGTGCTGACAAGCTTGTGCACGTGCAAGCCACTGTCAATGGGCAGGTGGTGCGGGTAGAGCCGATGAATCCGTTTGCGAACCGGGCCTTGAGCACCGCCGAGCGGATGCTTTACCAGGCGGAACGTAATGCCAACATTGCGGCCGAGCAGCAAGGCGGGAAACCAGCTCAGAGCACATTGTATAAGCTTTTTCAAGCTTACGAGTTTGCAGACAATCATTTGCGGGCAGCAGAGACCCTAGAGCTTATACAGGAGCTGTACCCAACCAATGATTATCACAACAATATTGGCTACCACTACGATATGGCAGGCCATCGCGACAAGGGCCAGCACTGGTACGAGCAAGCTTACCTACGTAGCCCGGCTCCAGTAACTGCGTTCAACTTGGCGATGAGCTTCCGGTATACTAAGCCGGCGCGGTACGAGGAGCTAATGGAGGAAGTACTGCGCATGGACCCCTCCTACCCTTATGCTCCTCACTACTATGGGGAACACCTCATGAAACGCGGAGATGGGCGAGGTCGGCCCTTGGTGCAAAAAGCATTTGACATTTTCAATGCCCGATTTGAGGCTGGTACACTAGGTTCAAACGACTATCATCGGCTGGCTGACTGCGCGCGAATTTTGGGCGACAAGGCTACAGCCGAACGGGTAGAAAGCAGCGCACCTACACGGCAGGAAAAGGGTCTGTACGACGACGAAAACCTGGCTCAGCTGCGTGATAACACCGGTTTGGCAAAACTATAATCCTTCACCTTTTATTACTCTGCAAGCTTATGAAATGGATGGTTCAACGCACGAAGCTGGACAGCGACCAGGAGGAGTTGATTACGCGCCACATTAGAGGTGGTAGCGGCAACGTCTGGATAAAGGGTCACGCTGGCAGTGGCAAATCGGTGCTGCTGGTTCACGGCCTTCGTGATAAACTTGTTGAAAACAAGAATCTGAAAGTTGGCGTCGTGCTGTTCACACGGGCCTTAGTGGATTTGATACGAACCGGCCTTAATGAGCTTGGGGTAGAGAAAGAATTTGGTATTCAGGTACCCGTAATGACGTACTACGAACTGCAAAATACCAGTCAGCAGTTTGACTTGCTGTTTTGTGACGAAGTACAGGATTTGCCATCCAGCATGATAACGCTGCTGCGGAATAAGGCAAAGAGGGTCATTGTGGCGGGCGACTCGCAGCAGTCAATTTACGACCGCGACCCCAAAACCCGTGAGCCGGTAGTGAGGCCTGAGGAGATAGGGAATCTGCTGGGCGGGCAGTCTCACGAGTTACCGACGATTTACCGATTGACACGGTCCATTATTAAGATGGTCAGCAGCCTAATTGGCGGCACTATTCTCGGGGCCCGTCGTGATGCTACCAAGCTCGATGTACAGGTGCGTCTGGGCTACACCAATGATGTTGCCAGGGAAATCAAATACGTATGGCGTGAGTCCAGCAAGCGCGCTCAAGCAAGCGAGTCGACCGTTATACTTCTGCCTTTCCGGGAAAACATCGCGGCATTTTGCAACGCCATATTAACGCTTAATGGCAAACCTGCCTGGACGGTTGTACCTGACCGTTGGGGCAAAAACGAAGATTTTGCAGCCATGAACCGGCATCTGGATGCCCAAGGCATTAAGCTTGAATACATCGGTAACGGGGTTGGCACACTCGATGGAGCTTATACGAACCATCGGGTGGCGGTCATGACCTATCACAGCTCTAAAGGGTTGGACTACGAAAACGTGTACTTGCCTTGGGTATCGGCAGGCCTGCATCTGAACGGTGGTGGCAAAGACAAAACGCTTTTCATGGTAGCGATGACTCGCAGCCGCAAAAATCTGGTTCTGACTTACTGCGGTACCCGCAGTAGCATGGTGGACACGTTGGCCGGTGACTGCACCATGTTTGAAATAACAGATGCACCGACGGCAACTGCTCAACCACAGGCTGCTACTTACGACTTCTAATCTATGGCTGCTCAACGCGCCCTTCTGCCTATATATAGGCTTCGCTTTAACCTGCTGTATCAATTTGGCTTCATTGAGGTCAGCTCCGACGAGTGGGTCCCTTATGAAAGGGACTCAACCACAGGGCACCCTGATGTACCAAAGGCAAACCTACTGGCTAAAATGCCAGCCTTTAGTACAGCTGATGAGGTAGTTCTGTTGGACATTGAATTGCCAGAGCAGAGCAAGGCTTCTCTACAAATAGCCAGTGCCCCTAGTATGGGTGCACACTATCCACAACTTAGCTCAGTGGCCCAAGCAGCTTTTGACACCTTGGCTGCGGAGTTGAATAAGCAGCCTACTGCGAGCGGAAATATCAGGCTGAACATTGCGCACGTCCGGCGTCTATATCCACTTACTACACAAGCCGGACAACTGCTGGCGTCCCGTTTAGACCCTCGCATTAAGCGTCAACCCGCGGTGTTTGAGTCTGTGGCAGAACAGGCCGACCAACGGTTATTGACGTCCGAGACCCGGTTGGGAAGCGAAGCACTTCTAGAAATTGCCGGGTTCCCCGATGAGCGTCTTGATGAAGAGCTATTACAAGATGTAGCGAAGGCTGTTGCAATACGGCTCGGGCGACGCGAAATTCAATCGGACGACTCGTTCTGGGTGCATCTTATTACCTATGACCGGTATGAGCCCTTCCCCAAAAACGATTACGGCTACTTATATGACCTATGTGTAGTGTTCTATCGCAGCCTAAGCGGGCGCGATGGTAACCGAGGACACGATAACGGCTTTGAAGCGACGGGATTTTACAGAGCACTGGAAGCCAACAAAGTGGCTTCTGCTCGTGAAAAAGTAACCCAACTGCTTTTACAAGTTGAGTGGGCCGAGAAGTTGCGTCAGTCATTAACTGACCCAAGTAATGGACTGCGGAAGTACTTAAGCGCCTTCCTTTATCTGAAACTTCGACAAGAGTTTGCCACTGAGGAATATCAGTTTAGTAGAACTTTGCTGGAGGTAATTCGTCGAACGGCCGACCATTATCCATCCGAAACAAGGGTTGCCCTACAGCTATTAGGAGGATTTTTAACTTTTGATAAGATTTCAGGGGCTTACTACGAGGTAATGCAAATCCCCTTATTCCAGGATAACGGGCGAAAACTTACCCGAGTCAATAACATTGATTCCAAGCCCGATACGGCTGTTAAAGCACCTATCACCTTCAAAGTGCCGAATACCACGCCTGCGCCCCGACCTGCAGAAATTCGGCCCGATGAGCCTGCTGTAACTGTTGAGTTACAAGTTGCTCCGCAAAAGCCGAAGGCTCCTGACCTATTCGCCCCACAACAGCTGCCATGGATGACTGATGAAAAGCCGGCATCTAGTGCAGTACCCGTTAGTCCACAAAACGAAACTAGCATAACTCACGAAGCTGCCAGTTATCAAGCAACTGAGCCAATAGCCAGCAAGTCTACGGCCAAGGGGGGCCGCAAAGCGGCTGCACCTAAGGACGGCTCAAAGGCCGCAGCCCCGAGAGCTAAAGCGCCGGCCGCTGGCTCACTAAGGGGACGCAAAACCTCACTAGCTGACATAACTCAACAGGTGAGCCGTGAAGCTGAGGCACCCTCAATCGAGTTTCCTGCTCCGGACGGTTCGCCTTCGGAATAAAAAGCACTTACCAGCAGCGCTCCTCCCAACCCATCCCATCCGACTACCAGCCATAACCGGCCATACCTGAGCCGAGAAGTACCCATGTCCGACATAGCCAATTTCATTTTTACCGTAGCCAACAAGCTGCGGGGACCTTACCGCCCACCCCAATACCGCAAGGTGATGTTGCCGCTCACGGTACTGCGCCGCCTCGACTGCGTGCTGGAGCCTACCAAGGACGCCGTACTGGCGGAGTTTGCACGCCTGACCGCCAAGAGCATGTCAGAGCCGGCGATGCGGCCGGTACTGGCCCGCGTGGCTGACCCTTCGCGAAAGCAGGCCCCACTGTATAATGTGAGCCCGTTTACGTTCCGGAAACTGCTGGATGACCCGGAGAATATTGCTGCCAACCTGACCAACTACATTCAGGGCTTCTCGCCCAAGGTGCGCGAGATTTTCGAGATGTTCAAGTTTGAGTTAGAGATTGAGGAACTGGATAAGAAGGACCGGCTGTATCTCATCATCAAGGAATTTGCGAACATTGACCTTCATCCGTCGACGCTTGACAATGCCGATATGGGGCAGTTGTTTGAGGAGTTAGTGCGGCGCTTTAATGAGCAGGCCAACGAGGAAGCGGGGGACCATTTCACGCCCCGCGAGGTAATTCGCCTGATTGCAGACTTGGCGTATACCGGTGACGAAGAACTATACCGCCGTGGCATTGCCCGCACCATTTATGACCCTACCTGCGGTACTGGCGGGATGCTTTCTATATCGGAGGAGCACATTAAGGCGCAGAACCCGGATGCGGAACTGACCTTGTTTGGCCAGGAATACAACGAGGAATCATACGCTATTTGCTGCTCGGACCTGCTTATCAAAGATGAGCCGGTGGACAACATCAAGTTCGGCAACACGCTGGGCACGAAGAAGGGCGGCGGCGACTTGTTGGCCGACCAGTTGTTTCATTACATGCTGGCCAACCCGCCTTTTGGTGTGGAGTGGAAGCCCGAGAAAGAGACGGTGGAAGCAGAATACCAGAAGCTAGGATTCTCGGGCCGTTTCGGGCCAGGACTGCCACGTATTTCTGATGGGGCGCTGCTGTTCCTGCTGCACATGCTGAGCAAGCGGCACCCTGGCCCTGATGCGGGGGGACCAGGCTCAAAAATCGCCGTGGTGTTCAACGGCTCGCCGCTGTTTGCGGGGGAACCGGGCTCGGGTGAAAGCAATACGCGCCGCTGGATAATCGAGAATGACTGGCTCGATGCCGTGGTGGCTCTCCCCGACCAGCTGTTTTACAACACGGGCATATATACCTACATCTGGCTGGTGAGTAACCGCAAGCCAGCCGTGCGCCAGGGAAAAGTGCAGCTCATTGATGCAACTGGGCAATACGTGAAGATGAAGAAGAGCCTGGGCAGCAAGCGCAATGAAATTGGCGACGGCACAGAGGGGCGGCCCAATCAGCTGGCGGAAATTACGCGCTTGTATGCCGAAAACAAGGATGGTGGCACCGCAATGGTGGACGGCAAGGAGCGGGTGTGCAGCAAAATATTCGACAACCACGAGTTTGGCTATCTGCGGCTGACGGTGGAACGGCCGCTACGCCTCAACTTCCAGGTAAACGAGGAGCGAATAGCCCAATTGAAAGAGCATAATGAGTTTAAGAAGCTGGCGACAAGCAAGAAGAAACCTGGAACTCATGCCCACGATGAAGAAGTGTTTCATGGCCAGCTACATCAAGAGTACTTACTAAGGGTGCTAGAAAGCTTCGAAGATGGGCGGATATTCCGTAATCAAGCTGACTTTGAGGCTGAGTTGGACGCAGTTGTTGGTCGCATGCATGCGGACAAAAAGAAAAAGATTAAGCTGGACCTTTCAGAAAAGAAGGTGCTTGTGGCCGGCCTTTCGCAACGCGACCCAAAAGCCGATATCATTCGCAGCCGCAACGGGGCACCCGTGGCCGATGCCGAATTGCGCGATTCCGAACTGGTGACATTACCCGCTGGCCTGCCGGCTAAGCTGCCGTTTGATTATGCGAAGGATGCTGACCCAACCGACCTGCTGCATCTGGCACAGTCTCACTGTGAAGCTTACTTCGAGCGTGAAGTAATACCGCATTGGCCTGATGCTTGGGTTGATTATACCAAGACCAAGCTTGGTTATGAAATCCCATTGACCCGCCACTTCTACTCTTATGCGCCTCCCCGGCCACTGCCAAATATTGAAGGCGACATCAAAGGTCTGGAAATGGAGATATTGGGACTGCTACGTGAAATGGTGTAAAAACAAACAGTACTCCTTTGGCTACGCTCTGATTAAAAGCAAATAAGGAGGAACAGACAAAATCATTTACGGCAGCACTTACCGAGTTTATGAATTACCCCTCCTACCAAGAAACAAGGGAAACTGGATTGCCCTGGGTGCCAGTGGTGCCCTCGCACTGGAAAATAAAACGACTGCAATTTTTGGCAACCTGTAATGACGATGTGTTGCCCGAAGATACCAACCCATTACAGGAAGTCGAATACGTTGACATCTCTAGTGTCAATTTAATTGACGGTATAACAGCAACTGACAAATTTATTTTTGATGTAGCACCTTCACGGGCACGTCGGCGTGTACAGAATGGCGACACAATAGTTTCGACAGTTAGAACTTACCTAAAGGCCGTCGCGACAATTAAGAATCCACCGGAAAACTTAATTGTATCAACCGGATTTGCCGTGATTAGGCCAGGGGAAGAATTAGCGCCTGAATTTCTAGGATACTTCTGCAAATCAGAGTTTTTTGTATCGCAAGTTGTTGCCGTCTCCACAGGGGTTAGCTACCCTGCAACAAATGCTTCCGACATTATGAGTTTGCCCATGATGTATCCGTCAATAGCCGAACAAAACTTAATTTCTGTGTTTCTAGACGAAAAAACGGCACACATAGATGCTTTACTAACCCGCCAGAAATGCTTATTGGCATTGCTGACAGAAAAGCGAACGGCTCTCATCACTCAGGCTGTAACTCAGGGGTTGAATGCCAATGCGCCAAAGCGTCAATCGGAGGTGGCATGGCTGGGTGAGGTGCCAGCACACTGGGAGGAGAAACGATTACGCTATTTAAACAAAAAAGTAAAAACAGGAGGTACCCCATCCTCTGATGGCCCTGATTATTTTGAAAATGAAGGTGTAAGCTGGTATACTCCAGGTGATTTTGACGGAGCATTACCACTTAAACCAGGGGCTAAAAAACTCTCAACTGCTGCATTTGCCTCCGGTGATGCTGTGTTGTTTCCGGCCGATAGTGTAATGCTAGTTGGCATTGGAGCTACGCTTGGAAAAGTAAGCGTTAGCGAAAACTCTTGTTCAGCAAACCAACAAATAAATGCTGTAGTACCCATTGCAGAATTAAGTAGCTACTTTCTAGCATACTTTTTAATTGCTAGTAACAGCGAAATAAAATTAATGTCCAATGCAAGCACAATCGGAATTTTAAACCAGGAAAAGACCAAGCAGTTAACAATACTACTCCCTCCTAAACAGGAGCAGGAGGCTATTGTACAATTTTTACAAGTAGCAGACAGGCAAATAACAAAGGCAAGAGAAACAGCGGTTCAAACTATTAAATGGCTTAGAGAGTACCGTACCGCCCTCATCACCGCCGCAGTAACTGGCCAAATAGACGTGCGCGCCGCCGTAACGGCCGAGGCGGCATGATACACCGGGAAATAAGTTTCGAAACAGCTATCGAGCAAGCTCTCGTGCACGATGGCGGAGGCTACGAGGCGGGTACCACCGCTTTCGACGCTGAGCGGGGAATGTTCCCGGAGGATGTGCTCGATTTTCTAGCCAAGAGTCAGGTTCCCCGGTGGGAGTATCTGGGCAGACTGCTGGGTGATACCCGGTCTACCGTAGTACTGGATGCTTTGGGCAAGGAGCTAGAAGCGAAAGGGCTGCTGTACGTGCTGCGCCAAGGCTTCAAGTGCTACGGCAAAACCCTGCGGCTGGCCTTTTTCAAGCCCAATACGCAGCTGAATCCGGATGCACAGAAGCACTACGCCTTCAGCCGCCTGCGCCTGCATCGGCAAGTACATGCAAGTCCGGGCCGGCCAGGCCAGAGCGTGGACGTGGTGCTGGCCCTCAATGGTCTGCCGGTGGCCACCATGGAACTGAAGAACCCGCTGAGTGGCCAGAACTACCAGCACGCCCAACACCAGTACCGCACCGACCGCAATCCGCAGGATGCGCTGTTTCGGTTTAAGTCGGGGGCGCTGGTTCACTTTGCCCTCGACCCGGACCAAGCGTGGATGACCACTCGGCTGGCCGGCGCCGACACATACTTCCTCCCCTTCAACAAAGGCTACCGCAACGGGGCCGGCAACCCACCGTCGGCCGATGGCGACTACCGCACTGCCTACCTGTGGAACGAAGTGCTGCAGCGCGACTCGATGATGGACATCATTGCCCGCTTTGCTCACATTCAAACTACCGAACACCAGGTGCGCGGTGCCGACGAGGTAGTGCGCATCGTGCGGCGGGAAACCCTGATATTTCCGCGCTACCACCAGCTGCAAGCCGTGCGGGCCCTGGTAACGGCGGCTCGCGACCAAGGCGCGGGCCGGCACTACCTGGTGCAGCACTCGGCAGGCTCGGGCAAGAGTAACTCCATTGCCTGGCTTGCTCACCGGCTGGCCAGCCTGCACGATGCGCAGGACGAACGAGTCTTTGACACGGTGGTGGTGATAACCGACCGGCGGGTGCTGGACCGGCAGCTGCAGGACGCCATTTATCAGTTTGAGCACAAACAGGGCGTGGTACAGAAGATTGATGAGGACACGCAGCAGCTGGCCAAGGCGTTGGCTGGGGGCGTGCCCGTCATTATCAGCACCATCCAGAAGTTCCCCTACATCGCGCAGGCACTCAATACCCTGGCAAAGAAGGGACCGGCTGTCCGTATTCAGACGGCGGGGCGACGCTTCGCCGTGATTGTGGACGAGGCCCACAGCAGCCAGAGTGGCGAGGCCGCACAGGAGCTAC
Source organism: Hymenobacter armeniacus (assembly GCF_014699055.1). Lineage (GTDB taxonomy): Bacteria > Bacteroidota > Bacteroidia > Cytophagales > Hymenobacteraceae > Hymenobacter > Hymenobacter armeniacus. The sequence continues at coordinate 567,987 of NZ_JACXAC010000003.1, read as the reverse complement.
GCAAGATTCTGAACCAGGACGGCATCGAAGCAGCTCTGGCCGGCCAGCTACTCGACTTAGACGAAGATGAGCTAAGCGAGGAAGCCCGGCAGGCACTGCTGCGCGACCTAATGCGACGGCCGCGCCAGCCCAACATCAGTTACTTCGCATTCACGGCCACGCCCAAGTTCCGGACTCTGGCCGTGTTTGATGAACCGGGCCCCAATGGAAAAGCCCCGTTTCACCACTACTCGATGAAGCAAGCCATTGAGGAAGGCTTCATTCTGGACGTGTTGGCCAACTATACCACGTACCAGACCTATTACGGTCTGGTGAAGCGCACGCAGGACGACCCCGAGCTGCCCCGGCGGGAAGCGGCGCTGGGTCTGGCCCGCTTCATGAGCCTGCACCCCTACAACATTGCCCAAAAGGTAGAAGTGATAGTGGAGCACTTCAAGCGCTATGTCATTCACCGCATCGGAGGCCGGGCCAAGGCCATGGTGGTCACCAGCTCGCGCCTGCACGCTGTGCGCTACAAGCTGGCTTTCGACGCCTACGTGAAAGAAAATGGCTACACTAATATTCGCTCGCTGGTTGCCTTCTCAGGCACTGTGGAAGACCCTGACCTAGCGGGGAGCCGCTACACCGAGCCGGGCATGAATGACGGCCTGCGGGAAAGCGAGTTGCCCGACCGTTTTGCGTCGGATGACTACCAAGTACTACTGGTAGCTGATAAGTATCAGACTGGTTTCGACCAGCCATTGCTGCATACAATGTATGTGGACAAGCGCTTGGCCGGCATCCAGGCCGTGCAGACGCTAAGCCGGCTCAACCGCACGGCGCACGGCAAAACGGACACTTTCGTGCTCGACTTTGTGAATGAGCGGGAGGAGATTTTCAATGCCTTCAAGCCCTACTACGAAACCACCGAACGAGGTGATGAGCCCGACCCGCATCAGCTGTATGCCTTGCAGCATCGACTGGAAGAGGCCCGCGTGTGGGAGCCTGAAGAGGTAACGGCCTTGTGCGAAGTATGGTACCGCCGCGGCCCACTGGAACCTTCAGCACAGGACCACAAGCGCATAAATGCGCTGCTGGACCAGGCAGTAGCGCGGTTTGAAGCCTTGCCACCAGCCGACCAAGTGCTGTTCAAGAGCAACCTCGTTAGCTTCCGCAACCTCTACACCTTTCTGGCTCAGATTATCCCCTATCAGGACTCGGGACTGGAGAAGCTGCACGTGTATGCCCGTTTTCTACTCACGAAGCTGCCGCGCCGCGACAGCGACCCGCGCTACCGCGCAGATGACGACGTAGCGCTGAAATACTACCGCCTCGAAAAGGTGAGCGAAGGCAGCATTCCGCTGGGGGTGGGCGAACCGACCCCACTCTACGGGCCGGGCGCGGTGGGCACTGCCGAGCGGCGCGAACAGGTAGTCAACCTCTCGGAGCTGATTGACCGGCTCAATGAGCGGTTCGGAACTGAGTTTACGCTGGCTGACCAACTGTTTTTCGAGCAAGTAGCCGAAACAGCGGTAGCCAGCAGCCGCCTGCGTGAAGTAGCTCAGGCCAATAACCTCCCTGATTTCACGCAAGTAGTCGAAAAAATGCTCGAATCACTCTTTCTGGAGCGCATGGAGGGTAACGAGGAAGTGTTTAGCAGGGTACTGGGCAGCGGAAAGCTGCGCGGCGTGGCGGTTAAATACATTGCTGCTGAGGTGTATAGAAAGCTGCGAACAGGGGCTAGTTAGGCTTTAGTGGAATAATACTTGAAGACGCTGTAAATTTTTTTGCAACTTTTTAGTTGCATTATCTGTAATTATCGTAGCTTTGATACCGCCAACTAAACCGTCCTCCTCCACTCCTCCTTCATTCGAAGAGGTTCGGGCTTTCTTGCAACAGCTCCACGCCAAAATTGAGTCCTATGGTCTTGTCTTTAAAGAGGATGCCAAGAACAAGAACCGGCGGGCGCTGGTGGGCCTGAATGAAATGGGCATTCGGCCAAGCGACCGACGAGGCTACATAATGCGGCTAACACCCTTTGATTACTGCCAGGGACCATTCAATGACCTGGATAATCCTCCACCCGGCAAGGGCGATTTGTGGGTATTCGGTCAACTTATTGGGAAAACCGATTTTTATATAAAAGTGCAGATAGGAGCTTTTTCACAGACTCCGGTTTGTGTTTCTTTTCACGAGGTCGAAAAGTCGCCATTGCGACGCGCCTTTACTGTTTAATATCATGGCAACTAAAACGATGCCTAGCCCTTTCGCTAATGGGATGGCCGAAGAGATTCAGAAAACTGACATCTTTGAAATGCGGGGTCAGCAGATTCAGGTAACTGTGCCAGTGTTCCGCTGCATCGAAACCGGTGAGCAATTCACAACAGATGAGCAGGACGAGCTTTTCTTAGAATTATTGGAGCAAAAGTGGCGTGAGCACAATCATGTGCCCACCGCGGAACAGTTGACTGCACGGCGCGAGGCACTGGGCCTGAGCGCTCGCGAGGCCTCACGGCTGTTAGGCTTTGGGGTAAATCAGTTTCGTCAGTATGAGAGCGGGGAATTACCTTCTGAGTCAAACGCACTATTACTGGGCATGTTTTGCGACCACTCTATGCTTGGCAAGTTGCTTCAAATGCGATTAGCTGCTTTACCTAGCAAAACGGTTCGCAAGCTGCAGGAGTTGACTCACGTGTCGGCTTTGGGACGTGAGATAACAACGATACACCATTGGCCGAGGCATGCTGCAGTTTCGGCAATGTATGCACCCTCAGTGGGGCGGGTGCATTCGGGTAGCGCCAAGCGTCAGGCCGCTAAGCGGCCCGCCATTGCCGATGCTTGGGCCATGCCAGGACCAGATTTGGTGCAGCCTGCCGCTCTGCCTGGGTGGCAGGCTGCGGCAGTCATCTATGGCAAAGCCCCGCGTGCTGAAAAATCAACTTCCTATCTTCCGATAGTCTCCTAAACACTCCTCCATGTCAGCTCCTGCTGCTCCTTTACTTTCATTTGACCTGAGCCGGTTTCGCATGGCTGAGGCAGGTTTTATTCAATGCTTAATTGATAATGGCGCAACTGATGGCGGCACGGCCACAGCTTCCCATGGCTTAACCCGTGTGCTGCTCGAGCCTGGCTTTGAGATGGAAGCCAAGCGCATCTACTATACTCTTTCCCTGGCTGCCGCTGGGTACGACGAAGCGGGTGCCCCTAGCGGAGCCACCGGTCAATTCCAGCTGCGCTTTGTGTTTGAAGTTGAAAACCTAGAGGAATACTCGACCACGTCAAAAGAGTTTGAAGGGTCTTTCCCAATACGTGATTTGATGATAATGCTGGGCGGGGTGGCCTATTCCACTGCCCGCGGCCTGGTGCTCGGCAAAACTGCAGGGACACCACTAGCCGGGTTTGCTTTGCCCCTACGCAGCCCGCAAGAACTGTTTCAACAATCATTACAGGAGCTGGAGGCTAGAGATGAACCGGCGGTACCTAAAAAACGCGCGTCTGCATCAACCAAGCCTAAACGAGTGACCACGAAACGTAAACCAGCCAAGGATTAACAATCCATGCTGGAGTGGTTACAATATGATGTGCTATCTATAATCCTTCCTTTTTTCTGTCTACCCGGCCTATGAAAGTAATTTCTACTGAGTTTCACAACGGGCATTTCTGGCACCGCGACCAAGTTACAGGGGTTGCCAAACGGCTCGTGTTTCATAATGGTAGCGAGGTGGTCGTTACTGTTAACAGTGACCAAGACCTTTATCCTGAAGACCCTCAGAACATCCCATATGCTGAGTTGGAGAACCCAAGTCAAGCAGATGAGGAGCGAGCTGCCTATTTCGCCTCTCTAACAAAAAAGGCAGAGGAAAAAAAGGGGCAGTATTTCGAGGCACTCCGCATTATGAAGCGGGGTGAAGTGCTGTTTTTTCAAATCTCGGCGGGTACCGTGCACACCAATGGTCGCAAGAAGCGCATTGTGTCGTGGTTTGAGGTAGAGTTGCTGGAAGACCTGTACCTGACACGTAAAACACGCACCGGGGCCGGTACGGTGGCCGACTGCAAGTGCGTGGTGCGTCGCGAGCTGGACCAACGGTTGACATTCTTTGAGCCAGTGTATGCGTACTCGCTCAACGATGCGTACTCCAAAACCTATGTACTGTATTTCAACATCTTTGGCAAGGGCACGACCAATGTCTACACCCATTTCTACCTAGGAAGCCAAGAGGCAGGACCAAGCGAGGAGCTACTCGAAAAGCTCCGCAAGTTTAAAAAACAGGAAGCAGCCAGAGCTGACTCGGCATAAGATGCTTAATGCCATTTAAGCATCATCTGTTTTTATAAACTGAGCGAGTCCTTACCTCATGCACGAAGAATTAGCAGCGCAACTGTCGGCGTATGTCGACGAGCTATGCGCACTGTTTGCCCGAGAACTGGAAGAGTGGTACGAGTTGCGGAGCATGAACTTGTCGCGGTTGGGACTGGCAACCCTTTACCTGCTGCACAAGGCACTGGATGCCAATGAGGGCAAACCCGTGACTGAACGAGTTGATTACCTACTTGTGCTGCCTGACCGGCTATTGGATGAACTGGCTTTGGATGGTGCGCTGCTCGGAGCCATGCTGTTAAAGTATCGGGCCAATTATATAGCAGCTTCTCAGGCACCTACTCGCTATGCCGTAGGTGATGTGATGCTACGGTTAAAGAATGAGGGTGAGAGTGAACTTCGTGAAGTACACGAAGTAGATGCTGCTACTGGTCAGATAGTAAAAACCTTCGACCCAGAGAAGCGCCGGGGACGCAATGCTACCACTTTTTACGGTGGCAACGTGCGCAATGGTGTACGGCTCCTTTCGCGGCAGGAATGCAAGCACCTGGGGCTGGATGGCGTGTACACGCATAAGCAGACCCGGCTAGGCTTGGCTGGCAACTTCCGCTTTATCCGCGATACGCTGCGAATTCAGGACTGGGTATCGGCATTCCCACATCGGCTAGGGGTACTCTGCGATGGGCGACTGACTGAGCGCCTGCATGCCACCGCACCCATGCCGCTTCGCCGCTGGTCGAGCCAGGGTAGGCCGACGCTGCAGCTGCCTGTGCCACCGATGGTAGAAGCAGCCAGCAGCTACGAGCGGTTGAAAACACAAGTGTTCAACATGCACGGAGTGCCAGGCGGTGGGCCAGTGGAGGAACTGCTCATTATGGGCCATGAGCGGTACTGTGACGATAATGGCTTATTTGATGCCATTCGGATGGGCCGAAACTGGGGCTATTATCAAAGCCTGCTGCTGGTTGGCTCACGGCCGCCGCGGGCGGCTCATCCATTTCGGGTATGGGAGTGGACTCCTGAAGAAATGGCTCTGTTGCAAGGGCAGCCGGTGCGCTATCCAGAACTACACGAAGTTTACAACGACTCGTTGCACCAAGCTACTGTAGCGCTACAAGATGCCGTAGAGCTTGTGGAGATTGAATACGGAGTAAATCAAAGGGCGCTACTGCATGTGCTTCCGCTGCTGTGGCGGCTGACATTGCCTCCGATGGGTACCAAAGGAAGTGAGATTGAGCGGCAAACTGCCGGGCTACTTCTTTGGGCTCAGGCGCTATTGGAGGATGATGGGCCTTACCGTGATGCATTGCTAACTCTAAGGCCCGCCGAAATGGTAAGCACGCGGCAACTCCTTAAAAAGTGTTTGACTGAAGTGGCAGACTGCTTGCATCACGCTAATGCTAAGTATACAGCGTTACGCGAGTTGGCTTTAAATCATAATGGGCGGGTAGTATTGGTGGTAGCTAGCCGCGAAGTTGAAAGCACTGCAGCCGCTCTCAAAGCGGATTGGCCGACTCGCAAAGCACCGCTGGTAGTAAGCGGCAAAGAACTGCGCGAGAAGCTGAGTGACGAGAAACTGAACCAAACTACTACCCTGTGGATACTGCCAGCACTACGGATAGGCAAACAGGGCGAAGATGAATTGATGATGTACCGACGCGCGTTGCGTGCACGTGGGCGGGTAATTGTTCTGGCTTACTCTGGCCTAGAAGCTGCTCGCTATGCACAAGTAGAGCTGTACCATCGCCGTCGGGTTGCAAACGCACTACATCATCCCGACCGTCCTCATTTTGGAGTACACATTACGCTTCCAGAACTGGTTGAGTCAGCACAAATAGTGAAGGCAACGCCAACTGCGGACACTACTACAGGGTCAGATTCTGCGGCTGCAGCGGTAATTTATTCTGTTCTAGATGAATTATTTGGCAAGTTGAACATTGAAGAAGCTCAACGCACAACGCTAAACACTTCACTAAGCAGCAAACAGAGACGGCCGACCGATGAAGAACCAGGAGTCGCAGATGAGCGGCTACAACTGCGACTCATATTCACCGACAACACCGAAATGCGCTTGGCGCCTAGCACTCGAGTCTTGACTCAAGGTGTAGACGGAGACTGGCTCCTGCGGCGGCCAGGCGAATTGCTGTCAGGTGACCGAGTAATAATAGTCGAAACCGACCCGGCTCAAGTACGCCGCTACTTATCCCAACGGTTTCCCGCCGAGGCCCAAGCTGTGCAGGAAGCATGGGGATGGTGGCGGAACGCCTTGCGAATGCTGCTGGCCAAGCACTACTATGGTAGTTGGGAGCGGCTCTACTACGTGTTGACGAAAAAGGGACTGGCAGTAAAGTTTGTTCGATTTGAGCAGTGGCTTACCGACGAGAATTTTCGTTTTCCGCGCCTCTGGCAAAACCTAATGGCTTTGCATGACCTGGCGGAAGAAAAGCTCGGGGCCAGTAACCCTCTACGTGGTCGTATGGATGCCGTGTACCAAGCACGGCGGTTTCACAACCGGGAAGTGGCCAGAGTTAATCGCCAAGTCAGCGGTCCGCTTTTGGGGGCTCACTTAAGCGGTGACGACAGCCAGTGTCGTGCGCACCTGGGCGAAGACCTATACCTACTACTCCGCGATAATTCTGCCATTCGAGAACGGACGTTGCTTGAAGTACGGCCCGTGTTCCACAATTAGCACTCATCTTTTCTTATGCCCACTACTACTGTACCAGAACTGCTTAAGGACAACGAAGCACGCAACTCGTTTCGCGACTTTCTGTCCCACACTCTTATTGGCCCTGGTACCGACCTATTAGCGGGTACTGACCCAAATCGGGAGCAATTGGCAGACCTCCCCCTGCGACGCTACTATTCGGGCGTACTTTTTCCAAGGCCGACTGCAACAACCACCAGCCAGATGGAGGGTGTTGACACACAGGATGAAGATGGCAATGATGATGAGGCCGATGAGAATGACCAAAAGGTCGAAGACCAACAATCAGCCGAAGAAACAGCCGATGGTGAAGAGCCAGAAGAAAAGTCTGAAGAGCTAACCGACAACTCGAGCACTACGCAAGAGCAACGTAGCTGGACTCAAAACGCAGTAGAATACCCGGCGGCTAATCAGTTTTTCCCTGATAATATGGGTCTGACGTGTTGTGTGGCTGCGGAAGTGCATGAACTAACCGTCGAACTGGAACTGGGTGTATACATCATGCTCGACCCAACCAATACGGTGGGTGCTGAACAGTTCAGAGTTCCATTTCCAGGCGGCCGAAATGTACTTGATGACCTGTTTGCCGCGGATGGCTTTCCTGACAGCTTGCGTGAGCTGGTGGCTTACGATGAGGAACATCATTACCTCACTTTGACTCGGCCGGTAAGTGGACAGCGAGGAGCTGGCCGCACCGGCGACTATGCTGACCTTGAAACTTTCAAACGAGCTCGGCGAGAAAATCGAAAGCTGGTAGCACTACCACAATTTGAGCGGCTTTTCTACCCGCGCTGGCAACGGCATCAAGTACAGCTAAGCAAAACACTGGTTTTGGCTGATGCCGTGCGAGAGCCTATACCGCTCGGAGCAGCAGATGGATTTCCGGGCCATGCTACTGCGCAACTGCATACAAAAGTGCTACCACGAGGGGCATGCAATTATGTGAAGGTGCTGCTAGCTAACACAAGTTATTTCGAGGGAGAAAAATTAATGGCTTCGAGCCAGCCGCTCAACGAGCTCTGCTTTTTCCAGACAACCCTGCGCTTAAGAGTGCCAGCCGGGACAACACTCTTGTCCCACCAGCCGATTAGCGAGCAAGCATTTGACGAAGAAGCACGCACACTTCGCTACCTGTACCGTGACGTGCATTCTTACGGCCAAGGACATAGCTGCGCGGTGCAGTGGGAGAGCATAGACCAAGGTGCGTTGCCACCAGCACGGCCAACATGGCTAGCTACTACCTGGCTGCCGCAAGTAACGGTGCCCGGCATGAGTAATGACTTGCGTGACCGTGATGAATTGACGGACGCCGTAAAGCAAGCTATGGCTCGGACGTGCGAGTTGAAACGGCTATCAATTTGGAGCGAGTTGACAGCCGAAGAAACCGTTGCCGAGTTGTTGGATTTCGCTGGTCAGTACAAGATATGGCTGGATGCTCAGGCTACGGAAGCGCATGAAGAAGAGAAGCGACGAGACGCAACCTCGATGTCGTTTGCCAATGTGTTGGAGCCAATTATCCAGAAACAGCAGGACACCTATGACCGGCTAGTGCGCAACATTAAGCTGCTCAATGAGCCGGAAGCCATGAGCTGCTTCCAATTGGCCAATACAGCCATGCTCATGCAGATGGTGGTATCGGATGACCCAACGTGGGGCAATACCGAAAAAGAGCCTAATGTGCCCCTGCCGGACGGCGCACCGGTTAATCTATACCGGGAGTTGGACTCGTTTGAGAACCATCCCGGCCGGCGTAGTGGAGATGGCCACGCACCTTTTCAGTACCGCCCTTTTCAACTGGCCTTTTTATTGCTGAATCTGGAAGCTATTGTGGACCCTACCTGTGCCAACCGGCGGGAAGTAGTAGACCTTTTGTGGTTTCCAACGGGAGGTGGCAAGACTGAAGCTTACCTAGCTTTAGCGGCATTTACTATAGCATGGCGACGGCGTTTGAACCCGGCCCAAAGTGGTGGCACCTCGGTGCTCATGCGTTACACGTTGCGACTGCTTGCCTCGCAACAGTTTGAACGGGCAGCGCGCCTTATCTGCGCTTTAGACATGCTCCGTTTAAAGCTGCCCCAAGCACGGCTTGGGAATGAGCGAATTTCTATTGGGCTTTGGGTGGGCGGCAGTAGCACCCCCAACCGATTGGAACCAGGCCCCGACAGCGCCATGAGTTGCCAGAATGAAATGAACCAAGCGCTGGCAAACAACCGGAATCCTCCCACTACTCGATTAGCAGGTGCTAGAGATAAGAATCGGTTTGCTTTATCGGCGTGCCCATGGTGCGGCTCGCGCTTATTTGGCATGCACAATGCAACTGGGCGACCTGTGCACGGCTTTGAAGTAACAGGGGGCAACAATGGGCGCTTTGCTGTGCGCTGCCTCGATGAGCGGTGCTTCTTTCGGGGTAGCCCAATGCTCCCCATTGATGTAGTGGATGATTCGCTGTATCGCAATCCCCCTACCCTGCTTTTTGCTACTGTAGACAAATTTGCACAGCTGGCACACCGGGAAGAAGGGTACCGGTTTTTTGGGCTAAACCAGAATGGACGCACCCCACAACGACCACCTGACCTCATCATTCAGGACGAACTCCACTTGCTGAGTGGCCCACTGGGCTCAGTGGTTGGCTTGTTTGAGGCGGCAGTGGAGCTGCTGGCTACCCGAGACGGAATAGCCCCCAAGATTGTAGCTTCGACCGCAACTACCCGCAACACAGAGCAGCAAATTGCCGCTTTGTACGGAGGCAGGCAGGTTGCGGTGTTCCCTCCAACGGGAATAAGATACGATGATAGTTTCTTCGCAAAGGTTACGGCGGGCCGGCGAGTCCATATTGGCTTTATGCCTACAGGCAAGACCGGAGCCGATACACAGGTACGTGTCCAAACCGGCTTATTGGCACAACGAGCATTGTTGTTGCGACAGTTAGCGCAACAACCGGGCTGGTCCAAACTTTTGGATAACTATTGGACGCTGGTTGTTTATTTCAACAATCTTAAGGACCTAGGCAAGAGCTATAATCAGGTAGGCGCTGAGGTTGCCGATTACCTACGCCTTCTGCATGCGCGCTACGGGCTGGATTCTCAGCAGTATCGTTTTGCTTACCAAGGCTTGTTACAACGTACTAGGGAACTAACAAGCCGCATCGATAGCGCTCGGATTAAAGATGCACTCAAAGCGGTTGAGGTTTCATTTCCAGAAATAAAACCGCAGTACGACCCTGAAACTCGCCAATTAACTCCGCGCTTAGAGACCGTTGACTTGGTTCTGGCCAGCAACATGCTGTCGGTCGGCATCGACGTTGAGCGCTTCAACCTGATGTTAATGGTTGGCCAGCCGAAGGTGGTTGCCGAATATATCCAAGCATCGAGCCGAGTTGCGCGTAAAGTGGCTGGGCTGGTAGTGAATCTACTCAATCCCAACCGGGCAAGAGAAAAGTCTTACTTCGAGAACTACGTAGCGTTCAACCAAGCCTATTACCGCTATGTGGAGCCATTGAGTGTAACGCCGTACACCGACGTAACCCTGGATAAGGCCCTCAGTACCTTACTCGTCGCTTACGTGCGGCAACGTGCTGGGGGCATCCCTGGCAAAGCACAGGCTGGACAGTTCACGCCCGCTCAGGCCGATGGTCTCCGAGATTTCCTTAGCCAGCGCATAACTGAGCCTGAACAGCGAGCCCACGCACAGCAACAGCTGGATAGCCTGGTGTTAGACTGGCAGCAGCAAGCTGCCCAAAACGCTGCTATGACGTATCGCGACGGCCTTATCAAACCGGTGGATTCTGATTCACCATGGGCGTTGATGACTTCCATGCGAGAAATAGATACCACTACCATCATTCAAATGAATCCTGCCTAGCCCTTTTATGCAAGGACCAAGACCACCCCGGCGCCGCTACGAGCAGCAGCCCACCCGCAAAGTAGTGACCGGTGCGGCCGCACCTGGTGCCCTTGTTGAAACTACAGATGGCGCACTGCTTGTGCAGCCTTTTGAGCATTGGCCTTATTATACCCAAGAGCAACATTTACTGGTTGACAATGAGATACTGGATGCTCGTTTCAAGCAGCGGTTGCAACTTCATTATTCACGACTGGAACGCCTCGTTCGTGTGCCGAGCAACGAATTACGGCGCGGCTACCAATTGGCTAATAATGATGGAGTACTTCTAGGAAAATACTTTCCTGAATGGGCCTATTGCCCCATCAGCAACCGATTTCAGAAGGTTGCCGATTGGCGTGCAGCATGGACATCCAATGGTAGAGAGGCTAATCAGTTTAATCCACCCAAAAGCTTGGTACCGCGGACTCGCCAACCAGGCAGCCCGGTACGAATGCAGCGCTTGGAACAAGTACGTTTTGTGCTTGTATCACCAGCAGGCGAAGTTGCTGATATACCCTGGGACCGATGGTTGCTAGCTCGTCAACCAGGACGGGTCAGGGTGCAGGAGCGCCATGGAGAGTTGCAGGCTACCATGCTTGACTTTGAAGCAGCACAACCCGCTGGCTTTAGCTTTATTGAATATAGTGTATTTGACCGATTGGGTGACCTGAGTGGCATTTTCTTAACTGCTAAAAATCAGCAGGGTCAACCTCTACAAGATGCCAACGGTCAGCAAATTCGCACAAGCCTGAATGGGCTTTATAGTCTGCGTGTCCGCCGTTCCGATTTGGTACAGTATGGTTTACTCCCTTTTCAGAACGGCACGAGAGGCCAATCCCGGCCAGGCGACGAGCATATTTTGTTTCGGCCAGTTATTCGGAGCAGTAATAGTATCTATTACGCTAACAAGCTGGAAAGTCTTTATATACCGACAAGACTGACTCAACGAAGCACCGAGCTAATTGATTTGATACGCACTAGTCATGAGGAAGGTGATACGGCGGAAAGAATCAGCAGGGATATTAAACGGCATCAAAGTATTGAAATTAGTGTAGCTTATATCACTGCCCTCATTGATGCGGATTTCGAGCTTACGGATGAAGTACTTGATGCAAGCGAGTTATTATATCGGCAAGCGGAGTACGACTATTTAACCCGGGATGAGCAAGGCGAACACCGAAATGCAACCACCGGTCGACCCGAGTTAGTGTTTACGGCAGTACCTGGCTTACAGCTGCCAGGATTAGCAAGGATATATCACCTCGACCAGTTGAAAATGGTAAGTGTGCAACCTTCCTATAGCCGCTTGGACCCATTGCCCTCCGAACAGGCCCTCCAGCCTGACGTGTATTCACCGACAAGCCCTAATCAACCGGTTAATGAGCGAGAGGGCAGCGCTATTCGAAAACACTACATCAGCATATACGGCAATCAAGCCAGGTTTTTGCCTGCATACGAGAGCTATGGCGAAGGAATATTTTTACAATTTGACCGAGACGAGCTGCAAAAGTGGGAGGATGAACACAACGAAGTGGGTGAGCAAGCTCGGCTGATACAGGCCAATTATCTCCAGTCATGGCAACGACAGGCAGGGCGTGTCATAACTGCGTCAGAAGTGATGATACACACCTTCTCTCATTTGTTACTAAAAGAACTCGAGTTTCAGTGCGGCTATCCGGTCACTTCCCTGCGTGAGCGGCTCTATTGTGGTGACGGTATGGCTGGAGTACTCCTATTCACGGTGGCCGGCGCAGAGGGTAGCTACGGAGGACTGGTAAGCCTTTCGAAGGATGGCAGGTTTGAAGAAATCATCCGCACCGCATTAATGCGCGCTACTGACTGTTCATCTGACCCGGTGTGCTGGCATCCTGGTGAACAAGGACAGGGAGTAGGCGGCTTGAACATGGCAGCCTGTTCTTCATGCTCATTGGTACCTGAAACCTCGTGCGAGGAATTTAATTCCTTTCTGGATAGACGGTTAGTAATAGACCCTAAGTTTGGCTATTTCCGCAAGTTGGTTGCTGCCGGATTATGAGTCAACTCATTGCCAAATAAAAAATACGCTGTTAAGGTCTAAGCTAGACGTTGCAGCCTGTGCTGCTCGGTCGTAATGCCGCAGCCCACATTTAGAGGGTGTTTGGGATTTAGTTGGGGCATATCCGATTGAGACACATGGTTGAATTCGCAATGAGCAGCCACGCTTGATGGCTGGCGGGCGTGAATTCGTAATCGACCGCCAAGCGCCGAAAGCAGGCGAGCCAGGCGAAGGTGCGTTCGACCACCCACCGCTTGGCCACGGGCACAAAGCCGCGCACACTCGGCGGCCGACTGGCCAGTTCGTGGCGCAGGCCCAGCGCCTGCAAGTGGGCGGCAAAGCCGCCGCGGTAGCCGTTATCCGTGAGCACGGTGACCAGGCGCTGGCCCCAGGCAGGCCGTTGCGGCAGTAACCCCTGCGTGGCGGCCGTGCCGTCGTGGCCGTTGGCCGCGTGCACGTAACAGGCGAAAATGCGGCCTTCCACGTCCGTGATTATCTGCCGTTTGCGGCCGTTGACGTGCTTGCCGCCGTCGGTGCCCCGGTGTTCAAAAATGCGCGGGGCCAGCTTGGCGCTTTGGCTGTCCACGCACACGAGCGAGGGCGTTGCGGCCCGGTCGGCCGCTAGCCGGTCGGCCCGGTTCAGCGCTTCATTGAGGCGGGCCCACACGACGGGTTGCCAGCGCCGGAAATAGTAGTACACGGCCGTCCACGCCGGGAAACCGGCCGGCAGGGCGCGCCACTGGCAGCCCGTGCGGCAGACGTAGCGCACGGCGTCGAGCACCTGTCGCAAGCACAGGCGCCGGTTGCCGTGCACGGGCAGCAGTGGCTGCATAACTTGCCACTGCGAGTCAGTAAGGGGTTGATAGCCGTCAACCATTTTGTAGCCGGAGCCTTGGAACTCCTGCTGCAACTTACTGACTCGTTTTTATTTAGCCTGCTTTATAATCCCAAACACCCTCTTACATACAAATGTCCCCGCAGTCGGATACAAAGCAATATGAACAAGACTATTAATTCTGCTACCGAATTAAAGAGAATCGTTGAGGTGCTTCATCAGGGGGGACTAAATATGACTCCAGAGGGCATGGCCTATGCAGCCAAAACTGAGGAATATATCCAGCAGTCTTACGAAGGCCGGAGCCTATTCGAGCTAATTCAAAATGCTCGAGACGCGAACCAACTAGCTGGGAAGGCGGGCGCGGTCTGGTTTGAATTAAAGGAAACGGTGTTGACCGTCGCCAATACTGGCTTACCGTTTTCCGAAGCTGGCATCGTTGCTGTGTCGCGGGTTGGCGAAAGCACCAAGCACAGTGCTGAAACAATTGGATTTAAGGGCATTGGATTCAAATCGGTTCGACAGCTTACCGACCGGCCACGGGTGGTAACACAACATGGCACTTTTTACTTTGATGAGAGCGAAACACGTAGGTCATATGCCAATAGCATAGGCAAGGGCTGTCCACTCTTCTTGCTGCCTTATTACTTGAAAGCCAAACTGAGTAAGGTGGACTTGGCGCAAGGTATCGTTACGCGAGTAGAGCTGCCCTTGCGCGACGAAACTGCCACTCAATGGGTACACCGCAATTTCACGGAGCTGAAAATTGAGCAGCTCTTGCTCCTTGACTGGCTAACTGATGTGAGTTTTACAACTACCCAAGGCCACAACCGGCGCTACCACTTACGCAAAGACCGCAATGGCCGGAGCTTGACAACCAAGGTCGACGACCAGCCAGAGAAGCATTTCCGGTTGTATACTCCTAGAAAACCGGTGAGTATTCCTCTCGAGGTAATGGCCGGACTTGGTGAGAAGGAAAAAGCGTTGGTATCAGCCATGGAGCAGGTTGATATCCGGATAGTTTTAGGAGCCAATACCGACGGCAGCTACCGGCCTATACCAGACGCAGCACTTTACCTGTTTTACCCGCTCGGGCTGAAAACGGGCTTTTCCTTTATTATCCACAGTTATTTTCTGGTTAGCCCTTCACGCACCGAGTTGCGGGCAGATGCCAAGTTGAATACATTTTTGCTAGAAGAAATAGGAAGGTATATCGGCGGCGAGCTATTGCAACGGCTAAAGAAAGTTGGGTGGGATACCAATGAAGTATTGTGCTATAACCGTGAGGAAGAAAAGTTGCGGGTGCTGCACAACAGCGTTAGGGACACTCTCCGAAACCAGTCGTTTATCTATTGCGAGGGCGAGTATCTGCAAGCAGCGGATGTGATGACAATAAGCGCAAGTTTAGCTGACCGTCTCCTGTTGCAACAGTTTGACGGGAAAAGGCTGGTTGTAGCGTCAGAAAAAGTCCGTGACTGGCTTAGCAGTGAATTTGGAGTGCGCGAATTGAATCGCAAGAATTTAGAAGCAGAACTTGAAAAGGAATGTGAGCGCCGTCGACAGACAAAGGACTGGCCTTTCTTCGACCAATTCTACCGCTACCTGAGCGCTAAAGATGCTCCCGATATGTCGGACCGGGCGGTGCTGCTCACGCAACATCAACTGCTGGTATGTGGCAAAAAAGTAAACATCTTTTACATTGCCCGAAGCCAACGTAATACGTTGGACTTGCCTATTGAACTGGCTGACGCAGTGCAGATGCTCCATAAACGCTTCTCATTTCCCAATGAAGGCCTGCGTCTTTTTCAGGGGCGCACCGGTTTGCGTGATTTCGAGCGTGCTTCATTGGCAAGCGCACTGCTGGAGCGGATGGGGCCACAGAAACCGCTGAACTGGGAATTACTTGGCGTGCTCTACAGCATGCGAGACGAAGTCAGCGCCGAAGATTTTCAGAGTGAGGGCGTTGTACCTACGTCTGATGGGCAGTGGGTAAATCCGATTCACACTCCAGTGTATTTAGCCAGCAAGGAGTTGCGGGCACTGTATTCTAAACGTGGAAAGTATCTAGAAAAAACTGTTTTCGAGCGACTTAAAATCGGAGCCAATGAAAAGCAGGAATTCATGCAGTGGGCCGGAATATGGCGGCGACCAGGCATGTACGTACAGCGGAATGAGCGGACGTTACATCCGAATGATTCCCGCCATCCGCGAATTGGTTGGAACCAACAGTTGAGTCGCCGAAATATTGAGCTGCGAAGGGAGCGAACAATTGATGAGCCTGAAAACCTTACTTCTTGGTTTGCCACACAACTATTGCATAATTGGAGTTCGTACCGGTATTTTCTTCAAAAAGATATTGACGGGAAAAATCCAGAGTATTACCAGAACAACAGCTATTACCAGTCAATTCAGTACGACAGCAGGGTGACTCTGAGCGGAGCTGCGGAATGGCTGCGCAAGAAATCTTGGTTGAGAACACAACTGGACGAAGTAGAAGGTACATTCAGCAGTATAGGGGAAGTCGTTTTCGTTGGTGACCAAGACCATACCAACGCTCTAGACCGGGCCGTCGTGCAGTATTTACCGGTTGTGGCGGTTCCTTCAATGCAGTTAAACCAATTGGCACTGGACTTGGGCGCGGTGACATGGCCAAGTACTTCGGGCAGTCAGTTCGTATCGTTGTTAAAGCTATTTTATGCACACAACGAAGCACGGCTGGCTACTTTGAAGGCCAATGAAGCTGAGAAGCTAAAACGAGCCTATAATCATGTACTTACCAGGCTTTACGAAGCAACTCTTGGGCGCGGCGAAGAAGTACCGGATGGGCTTGAGAGTGTACATTTTCTAGCAATCAATGGGCTCACCGGTGAATTAAGTTGGTGCGAAGGCGAAGAAGTCAATTATATTGACGACCCGGCTCTTTACGAGCAACTGCCTCCCGATTGGCAAGCTGTACTCCAACCTCAATTTACCAGAGTAGAAAGCAATCAGTTTGGCAAAATTGCCAAACAAGTAGGGAAACGTCTGACGGAAGCATTGAACCGTAAGGTGGTGTTTGGTGAGCTGCAACGCGAGTTCACACTTGCCAAGCTAATGGGCCATAACTTGGTTGGGCTCCTTGCCCTGATGGAGCAAAAGATGGACGAGGCGCTGACTGACCAAGAAGTCGTCAAACTCACCGACATTAAGGTCCATGAAGTAGAAAGTCTGGAGCGGGTTTTATGGTGGGACAACGATGAACAGAACGAACATCATTTAACGCTCACGCACTTTGTTGGCGAGCCAGAGGATGGCGAAGCCGTGCTGTGGGTAACGACAAATTTTGGGAAGCGGCCAGCAGCAGATATTGCTTCGGCACTGGTGCAGATAGCGCAAGAACGGCTCGACAAAACCGAAGTTAACTGGGTGCATGTACAAGCAACTCTTGAGGACTACCTGGATTTGTCGCATACAACGGAATTCTTAAAACGGCACCACGTGGGCAGAGAGCGGATGCTTGAGCTGGAGCAATTTCTCCAAACTGCTGGTAGTAGCCTAATAGCATTCTGGCGAGCCGTAGGCCAAGCAATAGGTTCTCCAATACCAGAGGAGGCAACTACACTAGACGAGGCAACCCTAAATCTTAGCCTTTCTCGTACTCTACTAGCGCAGCTTGCACCCGAAACCTTTCGTTATAGCAGGCTGTCGGATAGCGGCAACCGAAAGGCACTGCTGGCGCT
Organism: Hymenobacter armeniacus; assembly: GCF_014699055.1. Lineage (GTDB taxonomy): Bacteria > Bacteroidota > Bacteroidia > Cytophagales > Hymenobacteraceae > Hymenobacter > Hymenobacter armeniacus. Next base: position 550,512 of record NZ_JACXAC010000003.1, on the reverse strand, counting down.
GCTGAAAGTTTTACGATTGCCATTCAGCACGTTACAAAATGTGTTGGAGGAGCCCATTATCCAAGAAGAACTGTGGGGCAATGAGTGGAAAAAAATGCTGACTAAGTACCAAGCTGCATTTCAAGCGTGGCAGTATGAGCGGCTATCCGAGCCGCCTATAACGAAGGAAAAACGAAAGCGGCAGCAAGGGTTTTCAAAGCAACTAGAGAAATACAAGCTATTACCAGCGCGGCCTTATCCATCCGCATTAACCAATAGCTTAGAAACGCATTTTGAGCGGGTATTGCGTGATAATTTTCATGAGCTAGCTGACATTTCGGTGCTGAAACAACAGGAAGAGAAACCTGCACAGTGGTACAATGACCTATTTCGGCAAGCGTTGCTAGTTCTTCAGAAACAAGTACCGCAGGAGGAGCACGCATGGCTTGACGACTTTCTGTCTGGAAGCCAGTTGCGTGACCTATTGTATTTCGGGCATACTGAACCAATAATGCAGGCTTATGAGATATGGGCGGCCCCTCAACGCGTTATTTCTACAACAACTGGGAACAATGAAGGAGATACAGACGCAGAGCATCCTGACCCCTACCGCAATCCAGCAGGTATTTTTAGAGGAACAGCCAATATGCGGGCTACAGCACCAGCCGAGGAGTCCTCTCCTGATGAACAGTGGCGGAGTAGCGGCGGCGGGGGTGGTGGAATGAGTGGTGCAGCCAACAATGAAAATAATACTCGCGTTGGGCTACGTGCCGAACAACGCGTATTGAGCATGTTAGCTGAGCAACATGAGCAAGTGCGTTGGCTTTCGTACAATGCAAAGGATGTGGGAGCTAATGACAAATGGTATAACCCGGATGGTGATGACCGGCTAGGCTACGACATTAGTTATCGTGACTCCAAAACAAATGAGGAAGTACGCGTGGAAGTAAAAGGCACCACTGGGGAGGGCGGCCGTTTCTTCATCAGTCAAAAGGAAGTGCAAGAAGCAGGTAAGAAGACCAGTCCCTACCGCCTACTGTATGTGACAAACGCAGAAGATGACGACAAAGCCCAAATTCACGACTTGCAAAATCCGTTCAGCAATGGACTAAAGTCACTGCACGAAAATCCTGCCTTTACACCCATGTGGCAGAAGATGCAGATTTCTTTTACCTTATCCACAGATGCGGAGGAGCAATAATTAAGATTAAAGTGTGTTTCCAAAATTCCGATTGGCGGGGCCAAGGTCACTGAATACCCCTCGACGCATTGAACAAGCGGCAATGACTTCATCGGTGGCACCATTCCGGTGTTTTGCGATGTCGAAGAGGACGGTATCAGCGGTTGCGGTGCCGTCCTCGTACTCCGCGATGTTGTAGTACTCGCCGCGCCAGAGGAAGACGATGCAGTCGGCGTCCTGCTCCAGGCTGCCGGACTCGCGCAGGTCCGAGAGCAGCGGGCGCTTCTCTCCTCCCCTTTTCTCCACGTCGCGGCTGAGTTGGGAAAGGGCGATGACGGGGGCGTTGAGCTCTTTGGCCAGCTCCTTGAGGCCGCGGCTGATGCTGCCCACTTCCTGCTCGCGGTTGCCTTTGGTGTCACCGCGCAGGAGCTGGACGTAGTCGACCAGGACCAGGCGCAGCGGGTGCTGGGCGTGCAAGCGGGTGCACTTGGCGCGCAGCTGCTGGACGGTGAGGCCGGGCGTGTCGTCGAGGTGCAAGGTGTGGCCGTGGGTGCGCAGGCGCTGGGCCTGCTGGCGGATGTGGGCGACTTGCTCGAGGCCGCCGGGCAGGTTGCCGCGGCGCAGGTCGGAGTTGGAGTAGCCGGGCACTTCGCTGGCCACCAGGCGCTGCATGAGCTGCAGGATGGGCATTTCGAGGCTGAAAATGGCGGTATGCTGGCCGTGGTCGAGGGCGGCGGTGCGGGCGAAGTGCAGCATGGCGGCCGTTTTGCCCATCGCGGGGCGGGCGGCCAGGATGATGAGGTCGGACGGCTGCCAGCCGCCGGTGAGGCCGTCGAGCTGGGTGAGGCCGGTGGGCACGCCGGTGAGGCCGTGCTGGCCGACGGCCTGGGCCAGGTGGGCGAAGGTAGCTTCCTCGGCCGCGGCGGCGGTTTGGCCGGGGCGGGTTTCGAGGCTGCGGTGCAAGGTGGTGAGGTGGGTTTGGGCGTCGCTGAGCAGCGTGAGCGGGTCGCGGGTGTTGTCGTAGCCGTAGGCGGCCATTTCGGTGCCGGCCTTGATGATGACGCGGCGGGCGTGTTGCTCCTGCAGAGCGCGGCAGTGGGTTTCGAGATGGGCGGCGGAATTGATTTTGCTGGTGAGGCCGGCCACGAAGGCGGGGCCACCAGTGCGGGCCAGGGTGCCGCGACGGCGCAGCTCCTGGGTCACGGTGAGGATGTCGGCATGGTCGCCAACCTGCACCAGGTCGCGGATGGCCCGGTACACCTGCTGGTGGGCGGTGCAGTAGAACACTTCCTCGGTCGTGAGTGTGGCCAGCATGGTGCGTTGGGCATCGGCTTCGAGCAGGGCGGCGCCGAGCACGGCCGCTTCGAGGTCGAGGGCTTGCGGAGGGAGCAGAATGTGGCGGGGAGCGGACGTGGTGGGGCGTAGGTTCATGGGAATGATTGGTTAGCTCCAGCGGGAGGGGTCGGTGGGTTTGGGGGCGGTGCGGGCCCGGCTTGGGGCCGGCAACTGGCCGGCGGCCTGGAACTGGGCGCGGCGGCGCATCCAGTTGCGGAAGGCGGCGCGCCAGTTGGCCATGGGGGTTTTGCCGCTCACGCGCCAGCCGTTGCTTTCGTAGTGGTCGTGGAAGGCGGCGGCTTCGGTTTGGGCGTCGGCGCTGGCGGGGTGCTGCTCGGCGGCGTAGGCCTGCACGTCGGCCAGGGTGGGGCGCGGGGCCCCTGGCTTCGGGTCGGTGGCCGGCTTGGCAACTGACTTTTTGGAAGAGCGGGCGGGCGCGGCGGCGCTAGCCGCTCCCCTCTCTTCTTTTGAAGATGTAATTGAAGGTGAAGATGAAAGTGAAGGGGTTGATTTTTGCTTAACCCCGGTGGTTGGGATTTGCTTATCCTGGGTGGTTGGGTTTTGGTTGGCGGTTTGGTTAAGCAAACTGGGATTTCCGCCCTTTTTGCCCGCTTCAGTGCGTACCTGGCGCAGGTGCTCGTCTTTGACCATGCGGCGGCAATAGAGCGCGCCATCGGACTCGCGGCGGCTGGCCACGCCGTAGGTTAGGAGGGTGGTTAGGATTTGGTTGGCACTTTGGTTATCCAAACCGAGGCGGCGGGCGATGACGGCGTCGGGCATGGGCTGGCCGTTGACGAGGAGCACGCCGCGCTCGTCGCTGTCGTGCATCATCAACAGCAGCTCGAACCAGGCCCCGCGCTGCAGCAGGTCGAGGGCCTGGACGCCCTGGTCCTTGTGCCAGTCGCCGGGGTAGAATTGGATAGCCGGAAGCTTCATGCCTGCGGGGGCGTGGGCACCAAAGTGATGGAATCGGGGGCGGGGGCGTCGAACAGGTCGAGCTGGCGGTAGTCGGTGCACTTGCCGCGCAGGGCGGCTTCGACCTCGGTGAGGACAATGGCCAGGGTGGTTTCGAGCAGGCCGGCGTAGGGGTAGGTGGCCAGCTCGTCGTCGAAGGATTGATAGGGCGTGGTCAGGTTGAGCACCCGGCCGCCGGTGAGCTCGCGCTGGCCGATGAGCGTGGCGCCGCCCTGGTGGCGGGCCAGGGAGAAGCCGGTGACGCGGAAGGTTTCGAACAGCGCGGGCAGCTCTTCGGCGTCGTCGGGCCAGTAATCGGACGTTTCGGCCAGCTGCTCGGTGAGCAGGCACAGGTGCGGCACGAGGCGGCTGAGGGCGTGGAGGAGGTCGGGGTGCACCTACTCGGTGCAGGTAAGGGCGAAGGCGCGCGGGGGGGCGTCGTCGGTGCGCTGCTCGGTGAATTCGCAGGTGAGGCGCTGGTCTTTGACTTTTACCTTCTGGATGGTGATGAGGGAGCGCGCAGGCGCGGGGCCGTCAGTGGTGGCCGGGCCGACGAGGGGCAATAGCTGGGACATGACAAGGCGGGTTTAGGCGGCCACCCGGAGCGGTGACGGCGTGGGGGTTGGGGGCCCGTCGAGGGGCCGGCGGTTGTAGCGGGACAGGTAGCGGTCGAGCTCCGACTGGCGGAAGCCCCACTCCTTCTCGTTGAGGCGCAGGCCGGACAGGCGACCGGCGCGGCGGGCATTGCGGACGCCTTCGGGCTTGAGGCGCATGTAGTGGGCAGCCTCGCGCACGGTCAGGATACGGTCGGGCGCGGGCGGTGGAGTTGGCGGGGCGGCCGGGGTGGCGGCCTCGGTGGCTTTGAGGCGCTGCACGTCGGCCAGCAGCTGCCGCCACTCCTGTTCGGGGACTAGCAGGGCGACTTGCATGGCTACGCGGGAACTTGGGGGCTCAAGGCCACGGACTGACCGTTAGCCAAGGTTTCGAGGTCGGCGCGGCGCTTTATTTCCGCGGCCAGCTCTTCGAAGAAGGCCTCGGCCACGTCCATGTTGAAGTAGCGGCCGGACACGACATTGTAGACCTGCTGGCGCGTAAATGCCTTGCCCTTAGCCTCTAAGTTGGCGATGATGCGGGCCGTGTAGTTGCTGCGCTTGCCGAAAAGGTGACGCTGCTCTGAAATTTTCTTTGCTATGTGTTCCATTTTGTTTGCCGATTGTTTAACTTTGATTCCGAAGCAGGACAATTTTACAACAACAAATTTGAACTGCCAAATTAGTTTTAACACTTGTGTAAAACAAAATGGAACAACAAAAGCAGATTGGCGACCGCCTTGCAGCTATAATTGAGCACTATGGAGACTCTGTTTATGGTGCTGCCAAGAAACTTGGACACGACCGGCCGACGAAATTGTACAACTTTATTGGCCACAAGTTCAAGCCTGGCTTTGACACGCTGGTGGAAGTGCTGCAGACTTACCCGGAGGTAAACCCGGGTTGGCTGCTGCTGGGCAATGGGGAAATGCTGACCCCGGCCAAAGCTGCTGAAGAACCCAAAACGACAAAAAAGCCTGCTAATGAGCAGGCACATGTGCACTATGGTGGGATGCACGCTCCAGCGGTCATTACGCTCAACATGGCGGGCGACGAAGGCATCATGCTGGTGCCAACACCGGCGCAGGCCGGCTACCAGTTGGCGCGAGAGAAACCCCAACTGTTAAAAGAAATGGACCTGGAGCTGCTGGCGCTGCCGCAGTTCTCGGGCAAATCGCACCGGGCCTTTGAGGTGGAAGGCTCCAGCATGGAGCCGACGCTGTGGACCAGCGACGTGGTAATTGCGCGCTGCGTGGACGACTGGCGCATGGTGAAGCCCCGCCACGTGTACGTGGTGGTGACCGACGAAACCATGATGGTGAAGCGCATTCCCAAACCCATTCAGAACGGCGACGAGGAAGTAGAGCTGCTGTCGGATAACTCCTACTTCTCCCCTCACTTCATTCCCCGTGAAACAATCTGGGAAATCTGGGAGGTGCGCGGCATCCTGACCACGCGGGTACCGGCCAACAAGGAAGAAGCCTTTGAGCGGGTGGCGGGCCTGCTGGAAATCATGGCGCGGGACTCCTCGGATATGCGCGGCCGGCTGCTGGAAATGATGGAGCGGATTACGGGCCGCAACGAGCAGCTGCGGCTGGTGTAGCCACCTGGAAAAGCAGTTCAGGTGGTTACGCGCCCTGCTACGCCACCTGTTTATTTTCACGACTAATTAATTTTCACACTACCGGAAGTCAATCAAGGAGTTAGCGTCTCGTTTTTGAGGCTGGGCGCTACCCCGGCTCCGGGTACTAGGTAATCGAAAGCCGGCCCCTCTCACGGATGAGAGGGGCCGGCTTTTTTGTTCTATTCGGAGCCGGAGTCGAACCGGCACACTTTAAGCCAGCTCAATAAAAAAGGTGGAGCCTTGCTTTTCGCGGCTTTCGAGCCAGATGTGGCCGCCGTGCAGCTCCACGATTTGCCTGGCGATGAACAGGCCCAGGCCGGTGGTGGTTTCTCCGCTGAGGCCGGCCCGGCGGGTGGGGTTGAATTTGTCGAACAGGTTGTTGTGCAGCTTGCCGGGGATGCCGATGCCGGTGTCCTGCACCGAGAGGCGGGCCCGGCCGTCGTGCTCGCGCACGCCCACCGTGACGGTGCCGCCGGCCGGCGTAAACTTCAAGGCGTTGTGCAACAGGTTGTCCAGCACGCGGCCGAATTTTTCGGGGTGCAGGCTCGCTTGCAAGGAGGCCGGGGGCAGGTCCAGGGCCAGCGCGATGCCCTTTTCCTGGGCCGCGAGGCGGTGCAAGTCCAGCTGCGCGGCGAGGTAAGTGGGCAGGTCGGTGGGGCGTTTCTGCAGGCCGTTTTGGTCGAGGTCGCCGACGTAGAGCACGTCGCGAAGCAAGGCGTTGGCGTGGGCGCACGCGGCCTGAATGAGGCCGAGGTAGTGCACCATTTCGGGCGGCGGCGGGGCCTGGCCGGCGCGGCTGGCCACCTCGCGCTGCAGCAGGTCGGTGAGCAACTCGATGTGGGCCACAGGGCCTTTAAGGTCGTGGGTGGCCAGCTGCAGGATGGTTTCCTGGGCGTCGTAGAGGCGCCGGAGCTTGGCTTCGAGGGTTTTGCGGGCCGAAATGTCTTCGAGGATGGTGTAGCCCAGCTCGCCGCCTTCGTCGGGAAAAAGCACCGAATGCACCCGGCACCAAAACGAGGACCCATCGGCGCGCACCATGCAGGTTTCGAGGGTGAAGGCGGGCATTTTGTGCTCCCACAGGCGCTTTTGCAATTCCTGCCAGTCGGCGCGGTGGTCGGGGTGCGAAAACTCCAGGATTTTGCGCCCCACCAGGTCGTCCACGCCGGCGCAGCCCAGCATTTCCACCACGGCGCGGTTGGCTTGCTGAATCACCAGGTCCGGGGTGATGATTTTTTGCCCCAGCGGCGCATTCTCGAACACCGTGCGGAACCGGACTTGGCTCTGCTCGTAGCGGTCGGGGGCCGCCGCCTCCTGGCGCAAGGCTGCGGCGTCAGCCGCTGCCGAAGCCGCGGGCTGGTGGTGAGCGGGTTCTTGCGGCATGGGGATAAAGGCTGGTGCGCGGGGTATACGCGCGCCGCCGGCAAAGAACCGGACCAATGAGTGGAGCCTCCGCAAGGGGCCAGCAGCGGAGCCTCGTTAAGCCGCCGGCGTTGGGCGGCCGGTTGGCAGTCTATCGAACCGTTCCAGCACCAACGGAAAGGTAATCAGCTTTCCAAATACGGCGTCGGCGATTTTCGTTGCTTACTCCGGCGTGAGGGCTGGGCGCCCCGTTGGCGAGGCCAGGCACGCCGCCACGGCCAACGTCAAAGCCGCCGTGCTGGCCAGCGTCCGCACGGTGTGCCAGCGGTTCCAGGGCGATGCAAACTGCACGCGGGCGGCTTCGGCCGCGGCGGGCGTAGCCGTGGCTAGCGGAAAAGCGGCCAGCGCGTCGTTCAGGGGAATGTTGCCGCCCACCGTGACGCCTAGGCTGCCCACCAGAAAGAGCCCGGAAGCCGCCACCAGCAGCCGAAACCGTTGGGAATGCGGCCGCCCGGCGTGCAACACGGTGGCCAGCGGCAGCAGCAGCGGCGCGCCGAAAAAGCTCGCCGCAAACAAGGGGTTTACAATGACCTCGTTGATGGCCTGCATGGCTGCGATGTAGGCCGGCGCGGGCAACCGCGCCAAGCCAGGGTTGACGGCCACGGAGAAGCCGTAATACACACCGGCAATCAGGCCCGTCGTCGCGGTGGCCAGGCCCAGCACAATGGTTCTGCCTTGCATGGAATGGAATTGGGGATGGGGCAAAAGATTAATAAGATAGGCTGGCCGCCTGCCGCAGGTAAGTGGACTCGTGAAGCTGGCGGAGCATGAAGTCGGCCACGTCGGCCCGCGAAATCTTGATTTTCAGGCCGGACTCGGTGGCCGGGAAGCCGTGCCGGTACTGGCCGGTGTGCGGGCCGTTGGTGAGGGTGGCGGGGCGGGCAATGGTCCACTCCACCCCGCTGTCGCGGATAAAAGCTTCCTGAATTTCCGAATCGGCGAAGGCGCTGCGCAGGAACAGAGGCACTATCAGGTATTTGTAGGCGAAAGGCAGCGCCGGCCGGCTGTCGCCCATGCCCAGGGTGGTGAGGCACACCAAGCGGCGCACGCCGGCTTGCGCCATGGCCTCCAAGATGTGGCGTGTGCCGGCTGAGCGCACGGGTGCCTTGTGCCCGGCCGGGGCGCCGAGGGCCGACAGCACGGCATCGTGCCCGGTCACGGCGGCCCGCACGGCGGCGGCGTCGAGAACGTCGCCGGGCACCACGCGCAGGCGGGGGTGCTGCACGGCCAGCTTGGCGGGGTTGCGGGCAAATGCCGTGACGGTGTGGCCCTGAGCGAGGGCTTGCTCGACGAGCTGGCGGCCGGTGCCGCCGGTGGCTCCAAATACGAGTAGGTTCATTGTCTGTTGTTTTTTTTAACAAAGGACCGAGTCACCCACCCCCAGAAAATAGAATGAATCCGACAGGCTAGCGCAACAGCGCCGGAAAATCAGACAGGCCGGGCTGCGCCTGCTGCCGAAACCGCAGCGGCGACGCGCCCGCGAATTCCTGAAAAGCCCGAATGTGGTGCGACTGGTCGGCGTATTCCTGCTCAAACGCCAGGTCGGACAGCTTCTCGAACCGACTGGCGCGCAGCTGCGTCAGCGAAGCCTGGAAGCGGCAGATGCGCGCAAACAATTGCGGCGAAATGCCCACATGGTGCTTGAATTTCCGTTGCAGGCTCCGTTCCGACATGCCCACTTCGTGGAGCAGGGCGGGCAGTGAAACCCGGCCGCCGCTGGCTTGCAGCTGCGCTAGCGACTGGCGCACGCGGGCATCGACCGGCGCGTGGTGCCGCGCGAAGCAGCTGCGCAGAAAGTCGGCCAGCTGCGCCAGCCGTTCGGCCACGGTTGGGCGGGCGGCCAGTTCTTCGGCCAAGCCACGGGCCCGCGGCGCATCGAGCAGGGCCAGGTCGAGGCAGGTATTGGTGAGTTCCTCGGCATTGAGCCCAAAAACGGCCGCCAGCGCGCTAGGCTCAAAGCACACGCCGAGCGTTTGGAACGGACCGTGCGCCACGATTTCGGTGGCGCTGGTGGTTTGGCCGTAGAGAAAGCTGCGCGGCCAGGGCTTGTTGGCGCGGCCCTGCAGCGGCGCGTCGGGGGTGAGTTGGGTGATGAGGCCCGGGCAGCCGTCGGCCAGCGTCGTGAAGGTTTGGGGTGCCGCAGGGGCTTCGCCCGTGGTTTCCAAGGTCCAGAAGTAGCGCACGTAGCCGCGCAGGTCGTCGGGAGGAGCTAGCTGGTGGAAGTGCATTGCGCAGGAATAGGGCCGGTGTGCCGCCGAACCGTTGGAGCATTGGCTGATAAATATACGCAAGCCGGCGCCCTTGCATTGCCCGCCGTAAACCGCGGGCGGCTCGGTTCAGGGCAGTGCGGTTGTTGACAGCGGTGTGCCGCTGGGCGCACTGGCTTCGGGCGGGTGCACGGCGTGTCGGCCGAATTGTTGCACTTTTGCAGCCACACCCCGCCACTTCCTTGCATGACGTTCCCTAACCGTTTCCGCTTCGCTCTGCCTATTGTTGGGCTTGGTTTGTTTGCTGCCGCGTTTCTGGCCGGGTGTGCGCGGCCCGCGGCCGGCACTGCTTCCCGCGACTACCTCGTGTACATCGGAACCAACGTGAGCTCGGAGCAGGAAAACTCGATTTACCTCTACCGTCTCGCGCCCGCTACGGGCATCCTGACGCCCATCAGCGCGCACCGGGGCGGCGCCAGCCCCACTTACCTGACCATGCCCGCCGGGCGCCGGTTTATGTACGCAGTGAGCGAGACGCAGACGTTTCGGGGCGCGAAGAGCGGCGGCGTGAGCGCCCTGGCCGTCGACCCGCGCACCGGCGGGCTCACGCTGCTCAATCAGCAGCCGTCGGCTGGCGCCTCGCCCTGCTACATCAGCCTCGACCGTTCCGAAAAGGCGGCCCTGGTGGCCAACTACGTGGGCGGCAACGTGGCCCTGCTGCCCCTGAGCCCCAACGGGCAGCTGGCCGCCCCCACCGCCACCGACCATCACCAGGGCTCCGGCCCGCACAAAAACCAGAACGGCCCGCACGCGCACTGCATCCTGCCCGACCCGGCCAACACCTACGCCTACGCCGTGGACCTGGGGACCGACCAAGTGGTGGGCTACCGCCTCAACGCCGCCCAGGGCCAGCTGGCCCGCCTGCCCGAGCCCGCCTTCGTGGCCAAGCCCGGCGCGGGGCCGCGACACCTCATTTTCCATCCCAATGGCAAGCGGGCGTATTTGATTAACGAGCTGAATTCCACCGTGACGGCGCTGGCGTATGATGCCGCGGCGGGCAAGTTTCAGGAGCTGCAAACGGTGAGCACGCTGCCCAAGAGCTTCACTGGTCAGAATTCCTGCGCCGACATTCACGTCTCGCCCGACGGCCTGTTTCTCTACGCCTCCAACCGGGGCCACAACAGCATCGCCGTGTTCGCCATCGACACTTCCAATGGCACGCTGGCGCCCATTCAGCACGTGAGCACCCAGGGCAACACCCCGCGCAATTTCAGCCTCACGCCCTCAGGGCGCCTGCTGCTGGTGGCCAACCAGAACTCCAACAACGTGGTCACGTTCCGCGTCGACCCGCAAAACGGCCTGCTGGCGCCCACCGGCCAAACCGTGGAAGTGCCTTCGCCCATGTTTGTGCAGGTGGTGGAAGATTTCACGCGCTGAGAAACGGGGCGGGCCACGCCGGCAACGCGCCGTATCCTGCCCCGTAAGCGGCGCTTAGCTGACGGCCTTTCGCCGCGTGGCCACATGCTCCTTCATATGTCCGACTTCGACGAACGTCCCCGCGAGCTGCAATTTCCGCTTTATGTGAAACTGCCGCTCATCTTGCTGGGCCTGGCCCTGGCCGTGTTCACCATTCACACGGCCAGCGAAATCATTTTCCCGCTGTTTTTCGCGGCCATCTTCGCCATCATGCTGCACCCCGTGGAGCAGTGGCTGCTGCGGCACCGGGTGCCCAAGCTGCTGGCCATCACCCTCACGGTGGTGCTGGGTGTGAGCGCGCTAGTGGGCCTGCTCTACTTCATCTACCTCGAAGCCTCCCAGCTGTCGAGCCAGATGCCGCTGTTTAAGAAGAAATTTGCCGAAACCTCCGCCCAGGTGCACCAATGGCTGCAATCGCGCTTTGGCGTGAGCGACCAAAAGCTGCAGGGCTACCTCAGCGAGGCCGGCAACCGGGCGTCGGCGCTGCTGGGCGGCACGCTCTCGGCGGTGTCGGGGCTGGCGGTGGTGGTCACGCTCATTCCGGTTTACATCTTTTTGCTGTTTCTGTACCAGCGGCGGCTGATAGATTTTCTGACCCAGGTGTTTTCGGGCCGGCGGCAAGACCAAAACGTGGCCGACGTGCTGCACGAAAGCAAGGCCACCATCCAGAGCTACATGGTGGGCCTGCTCATCGAAGCCAGCATTGTGGCCACGCTGAACACCACGGCGCTGCTCATCATCGGGGTGCCGTACGGGCTGCTGCTGGGCGTGCTGGGCGCGCTGCTGAACTTCATTCCTTACATCGGCGGGCTCATCGCCATTGCGTTGCCGGTGCTCATGGCCTTTGTGACCAAGCCCGGCTACGGGCACGCCGTGGCGGTGGTGGCCGCCTACATGGTCATTCAGTTCATCGACAACCACTACCTCATCCCGCGCATCGTGGCCTCCAAAATCAAGGTCAACGCGCTGGTGGCCATCGTGGGCGTGCTGGTGGGCAACGCCATCGGCGGCGTGGCGGGCATGTTTCTGGCCCTGCCGGTCATCGCCATCCTCAAAATCGTGTTCGACCGCATTCCGTCCCTCAAGCCCTGGGGCATGCTGCTGGGCGACGAGGAAACCCCGCGCGGCCGCAAAATCAACCCGCCCAGCAAGGAAGCCGAACGCGCGGAGGAAGTGGTATCAAGCTGAAAGTACGGCCCACTCCTCTCCTACCAAGGAGGAGCCGTTTCAAGCTCAACTGAAACGGGGGCGGTGGTGGGCCGTGGTTATTGAAACAAGTTCCGCACCACGCCCACCGCATCGTCGGCGCTGGCGGCCCAGCCATCGGCCCCGGTGCGCTCCCACAGGTCGGCGTCGTACACGAAGGGGCGGCCTCCCACCACCACGCGCACGTGGCGCGTGGCCGGGTCGCGCCGCAGGGTGGCCACCAGGTCGCCCAGCAGCGGCACGTGGTGGGGCATCGAGGCCGACGTGAGCAGCAATTGCACGCCTTGGTCGGCTATCATGCGGCGAATACTGTCCGGCGGCGTGCTGGCGCCGAGGTAGCTCACGTCCCAGCCGTCGTGCTCCAGAAAATCGGCCACCATCTGCAGGCCGATGGTGTGCAGGTCGCCGGCCACGCAGGCGGCCAGCAGGCGCCGGCCGTTGCGCGGCGTGCGCTGAAAATACGGCTGCAGCTGCGCCATAACGCCGGCCGTGGCGGCCGTGCAGTAGTGCTCCTCGGCCACGCTGATTTCGCCGCGGTGCCAGCGGTTGCCCACCTCGCGCTGGGCCGGCTGCAGCACGTGCAGGTACAGGTCGCGCACGTCGGTGCCCGCTTCGGCTTCGGCCACCAGCAGGCGCTGGGCGGCGGTGCGGTCGGCGGCGAGCAGCAGCGATACATAATTGGCGGCCAGGGCGGCAAAGCGGACGGTTTCGGGCGAGTCCGTTGGCTCTTCGGCCACCGGCTCCAGGGTGGCGGCCAGCGGGGCGGCCAGGGCAATGAGCCCGGCGCTCAAGATGCCGGCCATGAGCACGTATTCGCCCACCGGAAAGCGCAGGAGCAAAGTTTGACGCAGGGCGGCCACTTGCTCGGTGGCCGCCGCGGGGCCCAGCTGCTGGCTGAACTGCAGCACGTGGCCCTCAAACAAGGCCGGGCTGTTCATGAGCACGGCGTTGGCCAGGGCCACGAGGTGTTGCTCGAACGCTTCCAGGGGTGCGTCGGCTGTGGTGGCCCCGGCGGCGGGCACGGGCAGCTGTTTGGCGGCAGCCTCGGCCAGCGCCCCCAACTCCTGGTAAAGCCGATGGGCAATCTGCTCGCGCAGCGCTTGGTTGGTGGGCAAAGGCGTGGTATCGGTTTTGGGTAACGAAAATTAATTCCGGATTTACCCTGGAATTAACTTCGCCCCTACGCAAGTTGCCCCCGGCGGGATGCCCTCTGCTACCGTCCCGGCCCGCAAGGCCGTGAGAAAGAGGGAGATTTTTTTAGTCGCCACGCCGCGCCGCCCGCACGGGAGGCAGCCCGACAGGGCTTAGGCGGATACGCCGGCCAGCCAGGCTTCGGCCGCCTCGACGTTGGAAAAGCGTTGAAAAACGAAGCCCGACGGCGACGCCGACACCACCGACTGCGTGGAGAGGCGGTGCAGCGGGTCGGCCCCTTCCACAATGGCGCAGTGCCGGGTGCGGGCCTGCGCCATGGCGCGCGGAATCCAGTTTTCGATGAGCCAGGCCTGCGCCGGGCCCGAGAGCGGCGCGCGCTGCCCGTGGTCGGAGAGGATTTTGCGCGCGCCCGAATTCAGCAGCAAGGCCAGCACCTGCTCATAATACGCTTTCACCACCTCGATGGAAGTACGCTCAGCGCCCCAGCCCAGCCGCACAAAGCCGCTGGCATGATGGTATATCTTTCCCGCGGCGTTCTGAAAGTAGAGCTTTTCCTGAGCCCGGGGCAGCAAATTCATAAGTAAGGAGGTAGAGATGCCCGAACGAACGCCGCTGGAAGCCAAGTAAAAAGCCGCGACAAAACTACGCGGCACGGCGCAATTTGTCGGTTTTTATTTCTCAACGAAACGGACCAGCTTTCGTAAATAGGCTCGGCCATTGGGTGTTATTTTACAAGCCCATGCTATATCTTTATCTATTTATTTATCAACCGCTTTACCGCGCTCTGCTGCATAATGCGTTTATATTTTGAGAATCCCGTGGGGCGCCTGCTCGAACACCCCGACGGCTATGCCCTGGTGCAATACGCGGCCGGGCCCCGGGACTTTCCCACCTTTCAAGCTTTTCTTACCCACACCAGCCAGCTGCTGCGCCGCCACAGTTGGCACAAGATGCTGGCCGACCAGCGCCAGATGTCGCCGTTTACCGACGAGGAACGCAACTGGATTCGCGAGTATTGGCTGGCCAGCAGCGAAACCGACGGCTACGAACTCTTTGGAGCCATCATCATTCCGGCCGATGTGTTTGCCCGTCTCTCGCTGAACCTTGTGATGACCGACTCGCAACAGTCGGCCCTCACCTATCGCCTCTTCGACGCCGAGCCTGAAGCGGTGGAATGGCTTCAGCAACTGCCCTGAGCGGAATTTTGCATTAATCCAGTTCGATTTCGGCCACCACGGCGGTGCTGCCGCCGGCGTCGTCGTCGGTCACGAGCAGCAATTCCCAGTGGCGCTCGTCCACGGCGCGGCGCACCGCCAGGCCCTCCACCTTGCCAAGGTAGGCGCGCCCGTCGTGCCAGGCCAAGCGGGCAAACGCGGCGCGCGGCGCGTCGAGGTTGACCAGCCCAATGAAGGAGCCCAGCACGTCGCCGTCGAGCACGGCATCGGCGGTGTTTTCTACGGAGGCGGTCACAAAAAGCAGGTCGTCGACCAAGGTGGCGCCCGAAAACCCGGCCGGGCAACCCGCAATGGCTGGCAATTCAAATTGCAAAATGCGCACCGCCGGAGCCCCGGCTGCGCCGCTCAAAAAGGCCAGCGTGGCCGCCAGCGGCAGCCGGAACAGCAGCGCCGCGTCGGCCCGCCCCACCGTGCGCTGAAACAGCAGCAGCTCGGTTTCGGAAGTGGCCGCGGCTTCTAGGTTGAGCACGGCCGCGGCGGGCAGGTGCGGCGCCAGCAGCGCGTAGAGTGGGGCCAAATCGAGCGGCTCGGGGGCAGCCTCGGGGGCGTCGGTGGGCACAAACCAGCCCCTTTGGCGGTTGGGGCGGCTGCCCGAACCCAGCAGCAGCAGGCCAGCGCGGCCGTCGGGCCAGCGCAGGGCGGCCATGCACTCCAGGTCGGGCTTGTCGGGCTTGGGGATGCGAAACGGGCCATCGGCCGGGTGGTCGAACAGCTGGCGGCGGCCGGTGGGCGCCAACGTCACCGCATCGAGGCAATGCAGGGCAGCCGAGTCGTCGCCAATGACATAGACCGTGGGCCCGATGATTTCGACACCGGAGGCCGAGGGCAGGCCGGGAATGGTAACTTCAGAAAGGATGGTGGCGGTCATGAGCGGGGCCGTGGCGGGGAGTGTGCGGGCAACTACCCCGTGTACGCACGAAGCCAAAGTTGGCTGTGCTGCGCGGGCTGCACAAGGCGCAAGCGCAGGCGGAAATGCCAGCACAAATTTTCTGGCGCCTCACGTAAATATAATATTCAATTTATTGATTATACTACGTACATTTACTTCCCTCCTTTCCTCGCGCCACGCTTCTTCCTGTCACCTTTTTCCTGCTACGCATGGCTACCCCCTGCCCGGTATGGTTTCTACCGTTTACGCGCCAGAATTCCCGCCTCGCCGAAATCATCATTCAGCTGGAGAAAGCGGGACTGGACCTGCAGCCCCTGCGCGCCAACACGCCCGCCAGCGGCGCCGGCATTCTGTTTCTCGACGCGGATGCCTCGCTGCCCGCCGTGCTGGAGGCCGTGGCCGAGCTGCGCACCGCCCCCGATGCCAACCTGCTGGCTGTGAGTGTGGGTGCCCTGCCCAGCCCCAGCACCTGGGCCCTGCTGCGCGGGGGCGTGTCCGACGTTTTTTCCTGGTTCGACGTGGACCGGCCGGTCGACATCGTGACCTCGCGCCTGCGCTACTGGCAGCACCTCAACGCGACCGTGGCCGACTTGCAGCGCCGCCTGGTGGGCCGCAGCCAACGCTGGCGCGACACCCTGCGCCAGGTGGTCGACATGGCCCTCTCGAACTGCCAGGTGCTGATAACCGGCGAAAGCGGCACCGGCAAAGAGCTGGTGGCCCAGGAAATCCATCGGCTGGACCCGCGGCCCGGCAAGCGCGACTGCGTGGTGGTGGACTGCACCAACCTGATTCCGGGCCTGTCGGGCAGCGAGTTATTTGGCCACGAAAAGGGCGCCTTCACCAACGCCATCAGCGCCCGCGACGGGGCCGTGGCGCTGGCCCACGAGGGCACGCTGTTTCTGGACGAGCTGGGCGAACTGCCCCTGCCGCTGCAGGCCGAGTTTCTGCGGGCCTTGCAGGAAGGCACCTACAAGCGCGTGGGCAGCAACACCTGGCGGCAGGCCCGCTTCCGGCTGGTGAGCGCCACCAACCGCGACCTGCTGGCCGAGGTGCAGAAGGGCACCTTCCGGCAGGATTTGTACTACCGCGTGTCGGGCTGGACCTGCCACCTGCCGCCCCTGCGCGAGCGCAAAGAGGACATTGTGCCGCTGGCCGAGCACTTCTTCACGCAGCAGCACGGCGTTCGGCAGCCCGTCGACCGGCAGGTGTACGATTTCCTGCAGCTGCGCGACTACCCCGGCAACGTGCGCGAATTGCAGCAGCTCATCACCCGCATTGCCAGCAAGCACGTGGGCGAAGGGCCCATTACCATCGGCGACATTCCCCGCTCCGACTGGCCCGATTTTGCCCACCTCGGAGCCGCCGCGCCCACCGCCGACGAGCTCGAAGCCGGCGTGACCACCCTGCTCTACCAGGGCCTCGGGCTGAAGGAAATCAAGGACCAGGTGACGGAAATCGCCAAAAAAGTGGCCATCACCCACGAAAGCGGCAACCTAAAAATGGCCGCCCTGCGCCTGCGCTGCAGCGAGCGAATTCTGCAGATGCACCGGCGCGACGAACCCGAAACGCAGCTGCGGCTGGCATAATAGGGATAAATCATAAACGTCTGTCATCCTGAGCGCAGCGAAGGACCTTCTTACGTATGAACACTGGTTGTTCGAACGTGAGAAGGCCTTCGCTGCCCTCAGGATGACAGACGATAATAAGCTCAGCGTTTTCCCCTCACTCTTTCCCAATCAGCCAGGGGTCGCGCCAGGCGTTGCTCAGCGGCTCGGCTACTACCGCCACGCGGTGGCGCGCGCCTTCGCCCACGTCCGGCCGCACCCGGCCGATGAGCCGCAACAGGTTGCCAGCCAGCACTTGCCGGGCATCTTCGGGCCCCAGGTGCAGGGCGCTGATTTTGCTTAATTCCACGCCGGGGTGCAGCCAGGGGCCATCGGAGCCGAAGAGGAATTTGGCGGGGCCGGCCCGCTCCACGGCGCGCTGCAGGATGTCGAAGCGGCGCACGCCGGAGGTGTCGGTGTAGATATTCGGGCAGCGCACGAGGTAATCGATGAGGGCGGTTTGGGCGCGCCAGTCGTCGGAAAACGAGCCCAGGTGCGGGATGATGAAGTTGACGTCGGGGTATTGGGTGGCCAGCAGGTCGACCACCGAGGTTTCGCCCACCACGTCGTAGAGCACCGGCAGGCGGAAGGCGCGGGCCACATCGCACACCTCGCGGCTGATGCGGGCGTCGTAGCGGTGCAGCTTGATGCCCACGAACCCGTATTCCTCCACGGCGGTGCGCACCATGGCCAGCACCCGGCCACGGTCGCGCTGGGCGTGCACGAAGGCAAAGCCGTAGAACCGCTCCGGGTGCTGGTGCACCAGCCGGGCCACCTGGCGGTTGGCCACGGCGTAGTCGGAATGAAACGCGGCAAAGAGCACCGTGCGCGCAATGCCGGCTTCGTCGGCCCAGGCCAGGTAGGGCCGCAGCGGCGCGTCGGTGTCCCAGGGGCCGGTGAGGCCGTCGCCGCGCCCGGCGTGGCAGTGGCAGTCGATGATGAGCATGACAGAGGGTGAAAAAAGGCCGCGGTTATTCCGGCTTAGCTGTTGAAGGCGCTGAAAAACAGGTCGACGCCGCGCAGGGGCACGCGGCTTTTGCTGCGCACGGTGCTGGTGCCGCCCGAGTTGCCATCGATGGTGTCCATGGTGCCGTCAGGGTACACTTCGCGCACCAGGAAGTGGTGGCGGAAGGGCTGCTTTGTGGCCGGGTCGAGGTTGTAGTAGCCGATGTCGCCCTTCTTCACCCGCGCCGCCGGAATGCTGCGGAAGGCCGGATTAGCGCTGATGCCCTTGCCGATTTTCCAGGTGCCCACGTTCAGGCCGGCCGCGCGGTGGGCCCACAGCGCAAAAATGCCGCACCAGTGTGGAATGCCCGCCGTGTTGCTCACGCTGGTGCTGCGCTTGAGGTTGTTTTCTTCCCAGCCGGGCCGCACGTAGTCGGGCGCGGCGGTTTCAAACATCACCTTCAGCTTCTGCCAGCCCTTGCGGAAGCCGTCGGTCCCGCGCAGCTTGGCCTCGATGGTGGGCTCGGCCAGCATGCCCAGCGCATTGGCCACAATGGCCTCGCGCATCGCCGCTTCGGAGCCGCCCGTGGCCGGCTTAGGACCCGGCCCCACACTGCCGGGCTGGGTGCCGGGGCTTGGCCCCACGGGCGCCGGTGCGGTGCCCAGGGTGGCGAAAATCTGCTGCACGCGCTGCACAAACAGGGTGGTGTAGCTCTTCGAGCACATCACGTCGCAGGCCACCATGCGCACGCTTTCCCAGTCGCCGACGCGGACTTTGTTGATGCTGTTGGTTTTCTTGCCGAAGAAAATCTTGAGCGCGCCGAGGGCAAACTCCGGGCTTTGCATGAACAGCGCCTGCCAGTCGGCGTTGCTGGAGCGGGTGGCCACGGAGTCGAGGCTCAGGCCCTGCCACTGGGCTTTTTTCTGCAGAATGACGGGGTCGGAGCCGGAGTAGCTCTGCACCGACGGGATGAGCCATTGGTAGGCGTTGCGCCAGGTAATCTGGATGTAGCCGCGGCCCCGAAACTTGTAGAAATCCGCCTCCTGCACAAAGCCGGTGATGGCCGGGTCGGTGCTGGTCGAGGCCGCATCTGTGGGGTAGGCCTCGCCGCCCCAGCGCGCGTCCTTGGTGTTGGCCAGCTGAGCGCCCAAAGGCTTCTGGCCGTGCGCTTCCAGGAATTCCCGGTTGTTGAACAGCTCCAGCGCCCGCTTATTCGAGCCGGTATTGTACGACACCTTGAGGCCGGGAATGCGGTTGAAGGCGTAGGCCAGGCCGGGGTGGCCGGGCAGGCCCACCTTTTCGGCAATGGGCCGCATGGTGCCGCCGGTTTCGTTCACAATCACGCTTTGCAGGGCCGCAAACTGCGCAAAGTTGACGTCGGCAGAATTGAACACGCGCGGAATGCCGTCCCAGAACTGTTGAAAGCCCGCTTTGACGTCGGCGGTGGCGGGCATGGTCACGGGGTAGGTTTTGCCGGCGTGGGTGCGCACCCACGCGCCGCGTCCGCCCACTTTGCTTCGGAACCAGTCCACGAAATCTTGCCCGGTGTGGGCCAGAAAGAAGTTGTTGATGTCGGCGGCGTTGCGGAAACGCACGGTATTTACGTCGGTGCCGCCGGTGGGCGGGGCGCCGCCGGGCTGCGTTTTGGGCGGCACCGTGGGCACCACCGCGCCGCCGGCGTCGAGCTGGCCCCAGGTGAGCGGGCCCACCACGGCATCGACCACCAAGCCCCGCCCCTGCTGGAATGCGCGCACGGCGGCCTGGGTTTTGGGGCCCCACACGCCATCGTTCACCAGCGGCTGGGCCAGGTTGACTTTGTGAAAGTTGAGCCGGCACTGCAGGTAGCGCACGTACTCGCCGCGCGCGCCCAGGCGCAGGGTGGGCCGGGCGCTGCCCGGGCTGGCGCAGCCGGGCGCCACGTCGGCAAACTCGTAGCCCATTTCCTGCTCGTAGCCCAGCTCCTGCTGGCCGGGCGGGCGGCGGGCCGGCAATTGGGCCGCTTCCACGGTGCGCTGCATCTTGTTGCGCTTTTCGTAGGCGCCGGCCACGGCTTTGGCAACGTCGTACACGGGCTTGAAGGCGCCCTGCGGGCCCAGCGCCAGGGCGCCGGTCAGCGCCGCGGCTTGGCCCAATTGCTTCAGGCGACTCCACCAGCCCTCGTCTTCCAGCTCCGAGTCGGAAATGAAATCGTCCTGCAGCAGCGCGTTCAGCAAGCGCGCATGTTGACCATTATTTGCTTCATCACCAGCACTTTGCCCACAATGCCCGCAACCGCAGCTGCAGGGCGCAGCAGTGGCAGCGCGGGCGCCGGCTGTGCCGCCCACCAAAGGGCGCAGCTGCAGCTTATCGGCTAGGTAGAAGCGGCTCAGGAAGCGGGCCAGGCTGAGGTGGCAGGTTTGGCACAGCGGCTCGGCGGTAACCAGCAGGATGCGCCGAACCTGAAGCGGAAACCCCGGCCGGGCGCCCGCCATGCGGTTGAACCAGGTGATGAGCTGGCGCTCGGGGTGCTGCGCGTGGTCCTGGGGGCTGCCGGTAGGGGTGCGCCGCAGCGGCACGCGCAGCACGGTGCCCACTTTGGGGTAGATGATGGCCACGGCCGCCGGCGCGCTGGCGCGGCGGCTACGGGGCGAACGGGTCAGGGTTGGGTTCATGGCGAAGGGCAACGGAAGGAGGTGAGGAAAACCAGTCAGTGCCGCGGGCCGCGCGGGCCAGGGCAGCAGCGGCGTGGTCGATATCGGCCGCCGAATGGTCGGCCCGCAGGCAGAAAGCCACTTCGGGCACGCCGGGCCGGGTTTCGCCGGCCAGCAGCAGGGTATTGAGGCCGGCCTGGCGCAGCTGTTGGTGCAGGCCCAGGGCGGCCGTGGTGCGGGCCAGCACCAGTTTCTGAACCGGGAAGTCGCCGCCCAGCGGCCGGATGCCCAGCCCGGCCAGCGCCCGCCGAAACTGGGCGATGCGCAAGCCCAACCGGCGCCGGGCTGCGTGGCCGTGGCGGGCGTCGTGGCGCAGGGCCTGCTCGGCGGCCCAGGCGTGCCAGCCCGATACCGGGCTGGTGTGCACCCGCGTTTCGGCCCGGCGGCGGAACTGCGCCAGCCGGGCGGCGCGGCCCGCCAGCACGGCCACCGGCACGCCCAAGCCCTTGGCCAGCGAGGTAATGGTGAGCAGCTCGGGGCCCGGCGGCGGTGGCCCAAGGCCGACCCAGGGAAGCAGGCCGCCCCCGCCCTGCCCCAGCGGACGGCTTTTGCCGGGCCGGGCACCCAGCACCCCAAATGCCTGGGTATCATCGATGAGCAGCGTGGCGCCGGGGTGCGGGGCCAGCAGGCGGAGGTATTTCGCCAGGGGCGCCGGGCCGTGGCCGGGGTGCCAGCCGTCGGTCACGAGCCAGGGCGTGCGGCCCTGCTGCTGGTAGGCATGCAGCAGCCGCGCCAGCCCGGGTAGGTCATCGGCCCGAAACGTGGCCACCGGCAGGCCCCGGGCGCGGGCCCGCAGGCTGCCCCACCGCCCCACCGGGTAGAGGCGCCGCTCCAGCAGCACCACGCCGCGGGCCGGCACCAGCCCAAACACGTCCCAGAACAAATGAAGGGAGGACGGAGCCAGCTCCCCGGCTTCCAGGCCTTGGCGCCGGGCCACGGCGTGGGCCACCCATTGGGCCCGGCCGTGGTGGTCTAGCACGGCCGGGCGCCCGGTGGTGAGGGCCAGCCCTGGGGGCGGGGGCGGCAAGGCTTGCGGGCCCAAATACAGCGCCGAGGTGAAATCGAGCATGGGCGGGTGATTCAAAAGGTACGCTTGGTTGCGGCGCTAGCGGGCGCCTCACCCCCCGGCTCCTCTCCTCTTCAGAGAGGGGGTCAGAGAGTGAGGCGCCCAAGAGCCTCCCTATTCGCCCAAGGCCTTACGCCGGGGGACGGGCACGGCAAACGGTCGGCGTCCCTGGGCCAGCGGGCCGTTGAGCTGGCGGCTGCGACGGAGCTGGCCCTGCTGCAGCGCGTTCTGGCGCTCGATGAGCTGGGCCGGCTGCAGGTACCGCTCCTCGTTCTCGGGCAGGTTCTGACGGATATCGCCGAGGTCGGTGGCCAGGTCGATGCCGGTCACGGCCTTGTAGGCGTGGATGTAGCGCTGAATTTCCTCCCGCCAGTAGTGGGCCCAGTTGGCGGCGCTGGTGGCGCCCACGGTGGGGCTGTTCCAGGAGCCGTAGCGAATGCTGAGCAGCAGCTGCTCGCCAAACGCGCCCAGGTCGCGGAAGTGCGTGATGTTGGTCGGGTTCCAGCCCTGCAGGCTCTTCATGTTGTCGACGCGGTCCATCCAGGGCTCGGAATACGGCACCATGACGCGGCCGCCCAGGAACTCGCGCACCTCGGGCCGGGCCAGAATCCACTGCTGGGTCATCATCTCGGCGCGGGCCGTCCAGGGCAGGTCGCCGTACTGGTTGTGGGCGCCTTCGGCCAGCGTCAGGTGCACTTCGCGCAGGTGGTTGAGGATGGGGAAGCCGTCGGGAATCACCGTGGTGAAGTTGGCCTGCTGGTAGAACTCGGTGCAGGCGCGTAGCAGGCTGTGGAAGCCCCGCAGGAAGAAGGTGCGGTGCTCGGCCACGGCGATGTTCTGCACGCCGCGCCCAATCAGTCCAAAGCCGTACTCGTACTGGTATTCCAGGTTGCGGCGGTTCATGGTCAGGCGGTTACGCTCGTCCTCGATGTAGCCCCAAATGATGTTGTTCAGGGGCCGCAGCGGGTCGATGGCCAGGTTGGCCAGCGGGTCGGGGCCGGGGCCGGGCCGGCGCACGTTCTGGAAGCGCAGGCTCAGGGCGTTCATGGTTTGCACCAGGCCGCCTTCCTCGTGCCAATACGACCAAATCAGCTCCATGAGCGGAGGCGCCTCCACCCGCGACTTGAGGATGCCGTAGGTGAGCTGCCCGCTCTTGATGATGTCATCGGGCTCCTTCAGCGGCACTTCCTTCAGCCGCTCCCGAATGATGTCGAGGTAAGGCACCACCAGCGCCTTGCCTTCTTCGTCGCCGAGGTTTTTGAGGTATTCCTCGCGCATACGGTTCAGGTCGAAGGGCTTGCCGCCGGTGCGCTGCAGCTCGCTGGCGGCCCAGTGGGGGTCGGCGTCGCCGGGGGCGGCCACGGGCGCCAGGCCCACTTCCTGCATCAGGTAATACTCGGTGGCGTACTTGAGCACGGCGTAGGACGCGGCGCGGCTAAAGGGCAGCTGCCGCGACGACACATAGGCCCGCGCCTGCGCTCCCAGGGCCGAGCTGCGGTCGGTGAGCACGTTGTCGATGAAGTTGCAGTACCGGCTGAAGTTCAGCGTGCGGCGCCGGATGAGGCCCCACAGGTCCTGGTCGTCGCTGGCCTCGCGCTGGGCCTGAAACAACGTGACCGGCAGCGGCAAGGGCAGCGGCGTCACGGTGGGGCCGGGGTCGGGCGTGGGGGTCGTGTCAATCACCGTCACGTCGCCCACCGCCAGCCGGATGTCGTCGATTTCCAGCCCCGTCGGATACTCCTCGCCTTTCATGGGCTTGGCGCTCAGCAGGCGCCCGCGCACCGAGTAGCGGCCCGCGTCGCGCCAGTTGTTGAGCCGCCACATCGGGGCCACCACGTTGTTGGTGATGCTGAGCTTGCTGCGCACCGTTTGCAGGGGCGAGCAGAAGGGCAGCGGCGGGTCGTTGGGCTCGGGCGAGAGCGTGAGCTGCCGGTTGCTGACGGTGTAGTTGTAGCTCTGCTCCAGGCGTTCGCCGGGGTCGGCTTCCGACCAGAATTCCAGGGTGATGCTGCCGGCATTGGTCAGCAGCGTGGCCAGCGCGATATCACCCTCGGCCGACAAGGTCAATTCGAGTTCGGTGTCGTCGCCCACCCGGATTTTGGGCTTGGTGAACGACAGTTCGCCCCGCAGCGGAAACGCCGATTTGGAGGTTGAAGTAGTGGCTTCCATGATAAATTAAACAGTTTGAAGTGAAGGCGTTGGCACGGGCGCCGGGGCTACCGGCGCGGTGCAGTAGTTGCGGGCCCGGTTCAGGGCCCAGCGGTTGAGCATGTGCGAAAGCACGCGGGCCTCCTCGTTGGTGCTGATGCGGCCGTCGGCCTTGGCCTGGCCCACCACCGCAAACACCAGCGACGGGGCCACGTGCTCGCGCAGGTGGGGCTGCTGCTGCCAGGCTTCGAACAGGGCCCGCAGCTGGTCGGGCTGGCGCTCGGCCACCGGAAAAATGTCGGCCACCCGCTGCCCGCGCAGCGACTTGGGCCGGTGGTTGAGCACCAGCGCGGCAAACTCCGGCAGCGCGGTTTCGAGGCGGTGAATCAGGTCGCGCTTGTCGGCGCTCAGCTCGTCGGTGGGGTACAGCTCTTCCCACTGCCGGCCCAGGGCCGCCCACTGCGGGTGCGGAAACAGCACTTCCCCCAGCGCCAGGCTGATTTTCACCCGAATCCAGGGGAACGGGTGCGGGCCGTCGGTGCCGATGCGGAACACGAAGTAGCTCGGCAAACTCACCACGCTCAGCAACCCGTAGGTGGCCGTGATGCCCAGGTGACCCATGGCCCAGCAGTCCGACAAAATCTCGTTCAGCCAGCGGCTGAACAGCTGCCACGGCAGGGCGTTTTCGCGGTCGCCCGCGGCGATGCGCTGCTCAATGGCCTGCTTGAGCGAGGTGGTCAGGTCCAGCAGCTCGGAGCCCTGGTGGCCCACTTCGTGAATGAGCGAGGACGCAATGCCCGACCCAATGAGGCGCTCCCGCGGAATCTGAATCACGCCCACCGGGCTCAGGTCGCCGCCCGGCAGACGGGTGCGCGCCCGCCGGATGGCCGCCCCGTGCCCGCGCTCCAGGTAGCACACCAGCGGCGGGGCCGCGTAGTAGTTACCGGGCAGGCACAGGGCGTCCTCGGCCAGCACGTCGAGCCCGGCCACCCAGGTGCCGGTGCCGTGCTCGGAGCGCTGACCCAGCACGTCGGCAAAGATGTCGACCTGGTCGAGCAGGTTGTTGAAGCGCATCTTCAGCAGCACGTAGCGGGCCTGGGTGTTGGCGGCGCTTAGCCGGCGGCTTTCGGGGCTGCGCAGCCAGCGCACAAACTCCCGCAGCCGGCGGCGCAGGTCGAAAGCGACGTGCGCCAGGTGCGCGTTGATGGCCGCCTGCGCCGGTGCCGACACGGCCGCCGCCAGCACCATGGGCGTGCTCAGCGAGAACGAGCGCACCGTTTGGAGGCGCCCGAACAGGGCCAGCGTTTCATTCACCAGAAACCGGGTATCGGCGGCGGTTCGCATGAGCAGTTGCGGTTAGAAAAACGGTAGAGGACAAGGGCGTTGATTCCCACTGGCTTTGCTTACAGCTGAATGATGAGCGTGCTGCCGCGGCGCGTCCACGTGCCGCGCGTGGTGCCTTGCTCGCCCATGCCGTTGGCATCGGGCCCGTCGTAGCCCGAGGGGTCGTAGCCGTTGGTGGCCGGAGCCGGGCCAAAGCCATTGCCTTGGCCGTAGTCGTTGGAGGCGAAGCCGGGGCCCGGCACGCCGGGGCGACGGAAACCGCCGGCCCCCGGGCGCTGGAAGCCCGGCTGGGGCCGACGGCTGCCAGCGCGCTGGCCGGGCCGGGCGCCCATGGAGCGGAACGTGCCGTTGGGGTTGCGGGGCCGCAGCAGGCCGGGGGCGTGCTGGCGGGCCGCGCCCGAGAGGGCTTGCCGCACCACGGCCGCCATGGGCGCCCCGCGGCGCTGGGCGTGCAGGCTAGCCGCCCGGTTGGCCGCCGAATTGGCGAAGCGCACGTAGGCGCGGGCCACTTCAAACTCCTGGTCTTCGGGGCTCAGGCCTTCCAGCTCCAGTTCGAAGAGGTTGCTGGCGGCCGAGCCCAGCTTGTTGCCAATCATGCCCCCCAGCGGCCCGCCAAAGAAGGTGCCCAGCGCGCCGCCCGCAATGGGCAGGGCCTTCTTGGCCACGGTTTTGAGCACGCCGCCGATGGCGCGGCCCACGCCCGACTTGGCAAAGTTGCCAATGGCCTTGCCCGCGCCTTTGATGAGCTTACCGAGGAACTGGTTCAGCTCCTGCTCGTTGCTCACTTCCAGCAGCTCGTGGGCCAGCTCCATTTCCATGGTTTCGTTCAGCTCGCCGCTGTACTCGTGGCTGTATTCGTTGCTGAACTCCTGGCTGTACTCGTTGGCGTATTCGCCGCTCATTTCGAACGACTCACCCTGAGTCTCACCGCTGGTTTCGCCCAGGTATTCGGGGTTGAACTCAAAGGTTTCCATGGAGTGCCCGCCGGCTTCCAGTTCCTGGCCGATGGCTTGCTCAAATTCCTGAGAAAATTCGTTGTTGTACATGACATTGGGGGTAAAGTGAAGGGTGTGAGAATTAGTGGGGGAGATAGGGAGGTAGGGAGGCGGGTGAGATGGGGAGGTGGGGAGGAGGGCGGGCATTTCCAGATTCTTCACTCCCCTGCTCCCTACCTCCCCCACTTCCCTTTCCCCTTGGCTTACAGGCCGTAGAGGACCACCACGCCGTCGCGGCGCTCCCAGCGGCCGCAGTTGGCGCGCCGGGCGGGCCCGCTGAGCTGCAGGCTGCCGTTGAGCAGGCCGGGGGCGTAGTAGGGCGCGGTGGCGGTGAGCACCTGCCGGCCCAGGGCGCCGGGGCGCAGGCGGGGGTTGCGGCGCAGGGCGCGGTTGGCGCGCCGGGCCACATCGGAGGCAAAGCGCACGTAGGCGCGGGCTATTTCCTGCTCCTGGCTTTCGGGGCTGAGGGCTTCGAGCTCCAGGCCGAACACCTTTTTGGCGTTGTCGGCCAGGAAATTGCCGGCCTGGGTGCCCACCCAATTGCCGGCCGCCGAGCCCGCGTAGCCGCCGGCCTTGCTGCCGGCCCACTGCCCGGCCCGGGCGCCCACGGGCCCCAGCCGGCCGCCCAGCGCCGCACCGGCCCGCCCGCCCAGGGCAGCGCCGGCCTGCCCGCCGTACTGGCCGGCCAGCTGCGGCAGGGTTTTCTTGCCGAAATCGACGAGGTAGCGGCCCACGCTCTGCCCGGCCGGCGACTGCGCCAGCTGCGAGGCCGCGCCCGCCACCTTGCTCACCAGGCTGCCTAGAAACTGGTTCAGCTCCTGCTCGTTGCTCACTTCCAGCAGTTCGCCCACCAGCTCTTCTTCCAGGTTTACCTCGAAGTTCTCGTTGCTGAATTCGCCGCTGAATTCGCCGCTGAACTCGTGGCCGAACTCGCCTTCAAACTCCTGGTTCGCTTCCTGTTCGTATTCGAATTCCTGGCCCAGCTCATGGCCGTACTCGCCAGTGGTTTCGTAGTTCTCGTATTCGCTGTTGGTGGCTACCCCGGACTCAAATTCCTGCAGGGTGCGGTCGATGTTGTGCATGGTTGACAAGGGAAAGAATTGAGAGATGCCTCCCCTGTTTTCAATCCCGGTGCCAAGTGTGCCAGGGCCGTTTCCAGCCCCTGGGGCGGGGTGCGCCCGAAATAAATTTCGCCAACACGCAAAAGGCCGGGATTTCGCGAAAACGATTTCGCGAAATCCTGGCCGCTACAACCGATGCCTTTCCGGCGCGGCCTTGCCGCCCGCAAGCAGCTTGCCAGCCGCCGGCGCCTACTTCACAATCACCAGCTCCACGCGCCGATTGAGGCGGCGGGTTTCTTCGCGGTCGTTGCTGTATTTGGGGCGCGAGCCGCCGTAGCCCACCGTGCTGATGCGCTTCTCATCCACGCCCCGGCCCACGAGGTAGCGCTTCACCTCGGCCACCCGGTCTTCGGAAAGCTGCTGGTTTTTGTCGGCCGGGGGCTCGTTGGAGGTGTGGCCTTCGAGGCGGATTTCGGTGCCGGGGCTGGCCTGCAAGGCAATGGCCAGGCGGTTGAGCTCGGCGTAGGCGGTGCCCAGCAGCGTGGCTTTGCCCTGGGCAAACAAGATGGTGGTCAGGTCCAGCTTCGAGCCCACGGCGGCGGGCAGCAGCAGCAAGTCGCGCCGCGGCGAGCCGCTGATGCTCACTGTGTCGCCCACCGTCAGGAAGCCGCCGCCCGTGGCCGTGAGGTAGTAGCGGCCCGGCAGCAACGACAGCTGGTAGCCGCCCGTGTTGTCGGATTTGTGGGTGGCGTTGTATTGCACACCCGCCTTGTTGGCCAGCAGGTTGGCTTTCACGATGGCGCCCGGCACGGGCTGCTTGGTGCGGGCATCCAGCACGCGCCCGCTCAGGTAGGCCCGCACCGAGGGGTCGGGCGCGGCGGCTACCGGCGCGGCGGGCACCGAGTCGGCAGGCGTGGCGCGGCCCGTGCGCCAGATGTCGCTGGTGGCGTTGGGCGCGGGCGACGACGAATAGTAGGCCGTTTTGCCGTCGGGCGTAAGGCTGAAGTAGGCATTGAAGCCGGGGCCGTTCAGGGCCGGGCCCAGGTTGCGGGGCTCGCTCCACTTGGCCCAGCTGTCGTCGAGGCGCTGGCTCACGAAAATGTCGGCCGAGCCGTAGCCCATGTGGCCGTACGACGCGAAATACAGCGTTTTGCCATCGGGCGCCAGCCAGGGCGCGAAGTCGAAACCCGGCGAGTTCAGCACCGGCCCCAGGCTGGTGGGCTCGGTGAAGCCGCCCTTGCCGTCGGACCGGCTCACGTAAAGGTCATTGCCGCCTTCGGAGTCGCCGCGCTCCAGCGACAGCAGCAGGATGTTGCCGTCGCTGCTCACGAAATAGCCCGCCCCGGGCACGGCGGTGTAGAAATTGGCAATGGGCGCCGGCGTGGGCCGGTTGCCTTTGCTGGCCCCGCCGGTGGCCGCGCCGCGCGCAATCTGGCTCAAGCCCTCGTCCCGAAACCCGTTGGCATCGTAGGTGCCGCGCACGTAGAGCGTGCCGCCATCGGGGCCCACGGTGGCTACGATTTCGTTGTTTTGGGCCGTGTTGATGGCGTCGAGGCGAGTGGCCGCGCCCCACGTTCGGCCGTTGTCGGCACTCTGGCTCAGCCAGGCGTCGCCCGAATCGGTGTTGCCTTCGGTGTTGCCGGCAAACTTGGTGCGGGCAAAGTACAGGGTCTTGCCGTCGGGGCTCAGCAGCGGGTGCAGCTCGTTGCCGGGCGTGTTCAAGCCCCCGCCCAAGGGCTTGGGCGCGCCAAACGGCGAGGGGCCCTCCAGCACGTTCAGGCGCAGCCGAAACAGGCGCCACTGCTGGCTGGCCCGGCCGTTGCCTTTTTGGGCCACCACGGGCGTGCCGTTGAACTTGTCGGAAGCCGCAAGCGCCGCCACGCGGCTTTCGCTGCGGTTTTCGAGCTGGAAGCTGCCGGCGGGGCCGGCCGGTACCAGGCGCCACTGCTGCTGCTCGCCCCCCTGAAACGGGCGCTGCACCAGGGCCATGTTTTCGCCGGGCTTGTCGGCCGTCAGGCAGAGGTTGCTGTGGCGCGCCTCAATGCGGTAGTACTCGCTGCCCGTGCGGATGGGCACAAAGCGCCACTGCTGGCTGCTGGCGTGGGTGAACTCCCACTGCACGGCGGCCGCGCCGCTGCTGGTGCTGGCGCTGGCAATGTCGAGGCAGCGGCCGCTGCCGCGGTCTATCAGGCCGTAGTAAGCCCGCTCATCGGGCACGAAAGAGGTTTGGGCGTGGGCAAAAACAGGCAGCAGCAATAACAACGACAGCAATCGAAACATCAGCGGGGGCGCCGAAAGGGGCGCGTGGGTGCATAACGCAAAAGAACGCCTAAATGATGGGATGGGCGGAAAATGAGAGCAGCGGAATGGCCGGCACGGTATCCGGCTGCTCCCCCGCTTACCGCGCCCTCCCCTCACGCCAGCAGCTTGTGCTTGATGGCGTATTGAATCAACCCGATAACCGATTTGCAGCTGGTTTTGGTGAGGATGTTTTTGCGGTGGGTTTCCACGGTGCGCTCCGAGATGAAGAGGGCACGGGCAATGTCCTGGTTGGTGTTTTCCTCGGCCACCAGGCGCAGAATTTCCCGCTCGCGGGCGGTGAGTTCGGCCACCGGGGCAGCATTGGGCCGCTGGTCCGGCACGTCCAGGTGCTGCAGCAGGGTCTGGCCCACTTCCTGGCTGAAGTGGGTGCGCCCAGCGGCCACGTTGGCAATGGCGGCGCTGAGCTCGGCCTTGGTGGTGTTTTTCAGGAGGTAGCCCGCGCCGCCGGCTGCGAGCACTTCCATCACCGAGGCGTGGTCGTGAAACATGCTCAGGGCCAGCACCCGCACCGCCGGAAACGCCGCCCGAATATGCCGCGTAAGCTCGACGCCGCTCATTTGCGGCATGTTGAGGTCCACGAGGGCCACCTCAATGCCGGGGTGCTCGCGCAGGCGGCGCAACGCTTCCAATCCGGAGCTGGCCTGGGCCACCACGCGCACGGCGGCGTCGGCTTTGAGCAGAGTTTTGAGGCCTTCAATCACCATTTGGTGGTCGTCGACCAGTAGCACGGCGGTGCGGGACGGGGCGGCGGGGGCGTGGCTCATAGTCGGTTCCTTGCAGAGAATGAGAGAAAGTGACGATGGTACTGCGCGACGGCGATTTCAGCATGGTCCGCCCTCCTTACCCAATTCGAGTGGACAGGCCTGAATATACAGATTCAAACATACTCAAACATTGACCCGGTATGCAACAATTTGGTCTAAGAATTTTACCAAACTACACATGACCAGTGGCAATCCCTGGGCCACGGCAGTGCCTTGCCTGGGAGCGACGTCGAAATCGGCCCGGCCCACCAGATAAGCCATGCGGCTTTCGAGGTTTTTGAGCCTGCTGCCTTCTTCGCCCAGCGCGACCGGGTCGAAGCCCACGCCGTTGTCTTCCACCGGCACGGGTTGAAGTGCGTGAGGCGCCTCTTCATCCTGGGCCGAAGTAACCAGCTTGTGCCCATCCTCCTTACTTCAAGAGACACAAGCCAAAATGCTCCGCTACCCAAAAGGCCCAACATAACAGAGCCGCTAGGTAAAGCAATTATGCCCTGCTTAGCGGCTCCTATTTCTGACTTACAGAAAGCCTTTCGTTCTATGCTTTAGCTAATGCTACTGCCCGTACTTGCTGCGGAATTTCTTTTCCAGATAGGTTTGCTTGCTGTCGAGCGAAATGCTGCGGCCGTCGATGAAGGCGCGCGACACGGCGTTGGTGCGCATGTCGAGCAGGTCGCCCTTGCTGAGCACCAGCGTGGCGCTCTTGCCGGTTTCCAGCGTGCCGTAGTCTTTGTCGACGCCCATAATCTGGGCCGGCGTGAGGGTGACGGCCGTCAGGGCCTGCTCTTTGGTCAGGCCGAAGTTGACGGCCGTGCCGGCAATGAACGCCAGGTTGCGCGAGCCCGCGGTTTCCTGGTCGCCCTGGTAATCAAGGCAAAAGCGCACGCCGGCGGCTTGCAGCTGCGCCGGCAGCTTGTAGGGCTGGTCGTAGTCGTCGGCGTCGCGCCGGGGCAGGGCGTGTATGCGCGACACCACCACGCTCACGTCGTTCTGCTTCAGAAAGTCGAGCACCATCCAGGCGTCGCGGGCCCCCACCACGGCCACTTTCTGCGCCCCCAGGCGCTTGGCAAAGCGCACGGCTTCGATGATTTCCTTGCCGTAGTCGGCGTGCAGGTATAAGGTCTTGGACCCGTCAAAAATCCCAGCCAGCGACGCCAGGCGCAGGTTTTCCTTGCGGCCGGCGGGCAGTTGGCGGTAGGCGTTGGCTTCGCCAAAGAGCTGCTCCAGGTCGCGCAGCTGCGTTTCGCGGGCCTTCTGGCGCTTGTCCAGCGCGGCGGCGTCTTCGTTGGGATTGTTGCGAAACACCATGGCGGGCCAGGTCAGGTGCTGGCCGTCGTCGGCGCGTACCACAGCATCCTGCCAGTTCCAGGCGTCGAGCTGCACCACACTGCTTTGGCCGGCCAGCAGGCCGCCGCGGGGCGTGGGCTGGGCCAGCAGCACGCCGTTGATGCGCACGGTGGGCAGAATGTCGGAGTCGGTGTTGTAGGCGATGAGGGCGCGCACGTTGGGGTTCAGCATACCCACTTCTTCCTCGTCCACGGTGGCCCGAATGGATTCTACTTCGGTGAGGCCCAGGGTGGTATTGGGCAAAATCAGCCCCGGATACAGCTGCTGCCCGGTGGCGTCGATGGTCTCGTAGCCGCCTTTGTCTGCGGTGAAGCCGGCAGCCGGGCCGGCGTAGGTCAGGCGGCCTTTGTCGAAAGCCACCGCGGCGTTGGGCACCACGGTGCCGTTGCCCACGTGCAGCGTGGCCCCGGTGATGAGCACGGGCTTGCTCTGCGGCGGCGTGGGCATGGGCACCTGGGCCAGGGTGGCACAGGCGGTGCTAACTAAAGCAAGCGTGAGTAAAATGCGCATGGGTTCTTATTTAGCCAGTTCTTTTTCTTCGCCTATTGTGTCGCAGTGCCACAGACCCCGGGCTTTGCCCGGGGCGGCCTGGGTGGGGGCGCCGCCTTGCTTGGCGGTCAGCATGGCTTGCACCAGCCGCTGCCGCTCCTTCTGCATGTCGGCGCGCAGGGCGGCGTCGGCCGCCAGGCTGAACATTTCGCGGCCGTCGACGAAGGTGTACTCCGGGTGGGCGTAGATGCTGAGCGGGTTGTCGGACCACAGCACCACGTCGGCGTCCTTGCCTTCCTTGATGGAGCCCATCCGGGCGTCGAGGTGCAGCATTTTGGCCGGGTTGATGGTGACCAGGCGCAGGGCTTCTTCCTCGGTGAGGCCGCCGTATTTCACCGTTTTGGCGGCTTCCTGGTTGAGGCGACGGCTCATTTCGGCGTCGTCGGAATTGATGGCCACGTTCAGGCCGGCCCGCGTCATGATGGCGGCGTTGTACGGGATGGCGTCCTTCACCTCGTTCTTGTAGGCCCACCAGTCCGAAAACGTGCTGGCGTTGGCGCCGTGGGCTTTCATCTTGTCGGCCACCTTGTAGCCCTCCAGAATGTGCGTGAAGGTGTTCACCTTGAAGCCCAGGCGGTCGGCCACGTTCAGCAGCATGTTGATTTCGCTTTGCACGTAGCTGTGGCAGGTGATGAAGCGCTGCCGGTTCAGGATTTCGACCAGCGCCTCCAGTTCCAGGTCGCGGCGCGGCGCTTCGCCCTTCTTTTGCTTGCCTTTGCCGAGCTTGTTCCAGGCTTTCCACTCCTGCTCGTATTCCTTGGCCCGGGTGAAGGCATCCACAAACACCTGCTCGGTGCCCATGCGGGTTTGCGGGAAGCGCAGCACGTTCAGCTCGCCCCAGTTGCTTTGCTTCACGTTTTCGCCCAGGGCAAACTTGATGAAGCCCGGCGCCTCGCCGATTTTCATGTCTTCGGGCGTGGCGCCCCAGCGCATTTTCACCAGCGCCGACTGCCCGCCGATGGGGTTGGCCGAGCCGTGCAGCAACTGCGCGGCCACCACCCCGCCGGCCAGGTCGCGGTAAATGCCCACGTCTTCGTTATCAACGACATCGCCGATGCGCACCTCGCTGGTCACGGCCTGCGTGCCCTCGTTCACGCCGCCCGAAATGGCCAGGTGCGAGTGCTCGTCGATGATGCCCGGCGCCAGGTGCTTGCCCGTGCCGTCGATGCTGCGGCCGCCCTTGGGCAGGCTCAGGTTTTTGCCAATCTTCGTGATTTTGCCGTTTTCCAGCAGCACGTCGGTGTTTTCCAGCTTGCCAGCGGCTTCGCTGGTCCACACCGTGGCGTTCTTGATGAGCGTGGGCTGCTGGCTGGGCACGGCCGCGCGGCCATAGGCGGCAAAGGGGAAAATGACGTTGCCGAGCACCGGCGGCGGCACCACCTTGGCCGAGTCGCGCTTGGCGGCGCGGGTAGCTTCTTCCAGCCGGGCGGCCCGCCACTTCACCGGGGTGCCGTCGGCCAGCAGGCCGTCGCCCTGAAACACGCGGCCTTCCTGCGTGTAGTAGCCGCTCAGACGCACGGAGCCTTCGGCGGCGGGGGCGGCGCCGGCTTCGGGCTTTTTCTTGCTCTTAGGGCCGAACACCACCGTGGCCAGGTCGCTGGTGACCGTGAGGTTGCCGCGCAGGGTGTCGCCGGCCGTGGGCACAATTTTCAGCTCCGGCGCTTCGGGCTTGCCCTGAATCAGGAAGCGGCCCTCGGGCTGGCTCCCGATGTTGAGGCTGTACACGCCGCGGTAGTCGGCGGGCACGGTGCTGAGCTGGTACCGCTCGCCCTGCACCCAGTTGTCGAGCAGCACGTTGTCGTCGGCCAGCAAATGAGCCGAGCACACGATGAAATTGGCTTCCATGCCCGGCTTAAGGGCGCCGATGCGGTCCTGGGCGCGCAGCAGGCGCGCGGGGGTGTCGGTCAGGGCCTGCAGGGCGGCGGTTTCGCTCAGGCCGTACTGGCCTGCTTTGCGCAGGTTGGGCAGGAATTTCTTTTTGTCCTTGAGGTCGGCCGTGGTGAGCACGAAGGGCACACCGGCCTGGCTGAGGCGGGCGGCGTTGGCGGGCGCCAGCTCCCAGTGCTTCAGGTCTTCGAGCGGAATGCGCAAGGCGTCGTACACGTCGGCCACGTCGTAGGCATCCGGGAAGTTGAGCGGCAGCACGAAGGCCGCGCCCGTCTTTTTCAGGTCGTCGAGGCGCTGGTATTCATCGCCCCGCCCCTTGATGATGTACTGCTGGCCGGCCTCGTCGCCCAGCTTGTCGGCCCGCAGCGCCGAAAGCTTGTCGCTCACCTGGAAAATGGCCGGCAGGGCCTTTTGCTGGCTCAGCGCCTGCAGCGACAGGTTGCGCTCGCGCCCAGGGCTGCGCTGGTTCCATTGGGCGTCGAGGTAGGTTTGGCGCAGCAGCGCGATGCTGCCCATGAGCGAGCCCGGGTAGTCTTGGGTGCTGCTGCCCTTGTCAAAGGATAAGCCCGACGCCGCACGTTCGAGCAGCATCACCTCCTGCTCGCGCCGATTGGTGTTCAAACTCACCAGCGCCGCCGTGCCGCGCATGATGCCGTCGGCCTGCTGCGTGAGCACCGCCCCGAAGCCCAGCGCCCGGTAGGCGGTGGCCTGGTCGTTGTTGATTTTGAACTGCTCGGCGGCGTTTACTTCCGGGTGAATGGCCTGGTTCCAGCTGTAGGCCCCGGTTTTCTGGCTGTCGAACTGCGGCCCCGCGCGCCGGCCCTGGCGCGGCGCGGCGGGTATTTCGGGCACGCCGTAGCTCGTGTACACATCCACAAAGCCGGGGTAGATGAACTTGCCGCGCACGTCCTGCACCACGGCCCCGGCCGGAATTTTCACCGCACCAGCCGGGCCGGCGGCCACCACTTTCCCGTCCCGAATCAGCAGCGTGGCGTCGCTGATTTTGGTTTTGTAATCGGTAAAAAGCGTGGCGTGGGTAAAGGCGAATACCCCCGGCCGCTGGTCGTACACGCCGTTGCGCGGGAAGGTGCCGGGCTGGGCCGCGGCCGCGGTGCCCAGCATGGCCAGCACCGCCACCAGCGGCAGCGGTTGGTAAGAGTTTTTCATGCAGATGGAAAAAGGGATTTGAGATTTTGGCGGGAATCACCCGGCATCTTTCCCAATATTTCATCAAATGTAGTCCTTTGTGCCGTGCGCTGGCAACGGTGCAGCCCAAATGAAAGTAAGAATAGTTTTAAGGGGCTTCTCCCATCCTTTCTTCCACTTTTCCACTCCTTCTAGTAGGTATGCGCAAAGGCACCAAAGTCACCTGGAAATACGGCACCGGCTCGGCCACGGGCAAGATAGAATCGGTGCACAAAGAGCCCATCAGCCGCACCATCAAGGGCTCAGAAATTCACCGCAACGGCTCGGCCGACGACCCGGCCCTGGTCATCGTGCAGGAAAACGGCGACCGGGTGCTCAAGCTCAAAAGCGAGGTAAAAGCCGCCAGCTGAGTAGACCGGGCGGCAGCAGATTATATAATATTATAACTATATTACAGGCACACCACCTCCTGCGCCTGTGAACTCTCCTGTCCCATTGCCGGCCGCGCCGCTGGCCGAAACCAACCGCGCCGAGCTCCTGGACGCCCTGCGCGGCTTCGCGCTCTGCGGCGTGTGCCTGGCCAATCTTTTCACGGGCTTCGCGGCCTGGAACGAGCCCGGCGGGCCGCCCGCCGCCCAGCTGCCCACCGCCGCCACCGACCCAGCCGCCGCTTTCCTCATCCGCGCACTGGTCGATGGCAAGTTCTACTCCTTGTTTTCGCTGCTGTTTGGCGTGGGCTTCGCCGTGCAGCTGCACAGCGCCACCGCCAGGGGCGACACGCAGCTGCTGACGTACCGGCGGCGCCTGTGGGTGCTGTTGGGCATCGGGCTGATGCACTTGCTGTTCGTCTGGCCCGGCGACATTCTGGCGTTCTACGCGCTGGTGGGGCTGCTGCTGGTGCGGCTGCGCCACCTGCCCGACCGGGCCATTGGCCGCTGGGCCGCGGGCCTGCTGCTGCTGCCGGTGCCGCTGTGGGCGGTGTTCTGGTTGGGCGGCGGCTGGCAGGCGCTGGTGCCCCTCACGCCAGCGGCGCCCTTCTACGCCGTGGCCCAGGCCCTCGACCGGCCGCTGCACATCACCTCCTTCTACCAAGTGGTGGCCAACTCCGACTGGGGCTTTTTTTGGAAGGCCATGCGGTCGGGCTTCTTCTACCGGGCCGGCGACCTGCTCTTTCAGTGGCGCATTTGCAAGGTGCTGGCCATGTTTCTGCTGGGGCTGTGGGTGGGCCGGCACCAGGTGTTCCGGCAGCTCGATGCCTACCGGCCCCTGTTGCGGCGCGTGGCCCTGGGCGGGCTGGCCCTGGGCCTGGCCGCCAACCTGCTCAACGCCTACCTCAACCACGGCCGCGAATACAACCTGGGGCAGGCACCCGGCCTCTGGTTTGCTGTGCTGTATGCGCTGGGCGTGGGGCCGTTGGCGCTGGGCTACGCCGCCACGTTTGCGCTGGCCTGGCGGCGGCCGGGTGCCCGGCTGGTACTGCGCCAGCTGGCCCCGTTGGGCCGCATGGCCCTGACCTGCTACCTCAGCCAGAGCCTTATTGGCAGCTTTCTCTTCTATGGCCTGGGCTTGGGCTGGGCCGGCAAAGTGGGCCCCACGCTGCTGTGGCATTTGGCCGCGGGCATTGTGGGTAGCCAGCTATTGTTCTGCCGCTGGTGGCTGCAGCGCTACCAGTTTGGGCCCGCCGAGTGGCTCTGGCGCAGCCTCAGCTACCGGCGGGCCCAGCCTCTGCGCCGCGCGGCCGCGCTGGCGGTGACTGCCGCGGCTTAGGGCGGGTTGTGAGATTCAGCAAGATTGGGTGGGAAGGCGCTTAGGGCCCGGGCCGTGCAACCCCGGCTACTCCATTAGCGCCGCAAAACGGCCCCGCGGCCTGCTTCGTCGCCGTCGGCCACCACGGGCACGCCGTTGAGCACGAAGCGGCGGCGCGTGTTCTGGCCGCAGTTGCAGCAACCATCGCCACTGCCGCCCCCAATCTGCAACTCAATGTTGCTCAGGTCATACGTCCGGTTGGCAGCAGGGAGCACGAAGCGGAAGCTGTAGCTCTCCAGATTGTAGGGGGCGGGTATCGAAACTACTGTCGGCCAGGGCAAAGTGCGCAGCGTGACACCGCCAGTGTAGAAATTGGGCCCGCCGCGCACTAGCCGCACGGTATCAACCGGCCGGGCAAAACCCGGCGCCACGTAGCGCACCGAGTAGCTCCCGGCCAGGTCGGCCTTGCGGAAGCCACCGTGCAGGCTGTCGCCGTCTATGTAAACGGAGATGTTGTCGATAGAGACATCGCACGGCGAGCAATAGACGCCGGCGCATTTGTCGCCGCAGCCGCTCAGGAGCGTACCAAGCACGGTTAGCGCAACGGCGCTGACGGCGGCCAGAAGGTGAGCGTTTTTCATCGGAAGGCTAGGGACGGACCACGGCAGACTGACCGCCTACCGGCCAGATTGGTTGCTTAAGGATACTAAAAAAAATCCCCGCCAGTGAGTACCGGCGGGGGTTTCATTAGGTGGACCAACAAGCAGATTACAGGTTGTTCGGGTCGGGCTTAATGAAGGCTTCTTCCTCCATTTCGGTGGGCACCACCACCACGCCCTTCTGCAGCATGGAGTTGCGCTTGCCGTAGAGGAAGTACACGATGAAGCCCAGCAGCATCCAGCCTACGGCTACTTTCAGCGTGAACGAATCGAGGCCGACGATGAGCAGCGTGCACACCAGCGCGCCCATGATGGGCACCAGCGGGAAGCTGGGCGACGAGAGCGGCGCGCGGAAAGGCCGCGGCTGGTCGGGGTCGGAGCGGCGCATAATCCACACGCCGATGCTTACCAGCACGAAGGCCAGCAGCGTGCCAAACGAGGTAAGGTCGCCGGCCAGCGAGCCGGGCACGAAAGCCGCAAACAAGCCCACGAACACCATCAGCATCAGGTTCGACTTATAAGGAGTGTTGAACTTGGGGTGCAGCTCCGAAAACGCCTTGGGCATCAGGCCGTCTTTGGCCATGGAGAAGAACACGCGGCTCTGGCCCATGAGCATCACCAGAATTACCGAGGTGAAGCCGAGCAGGATGCCCACCGTGACGCCCGTGGCCAGCCAGCCGTAGCCGGGCATGTGCGCCCGGATGGCGTAGGCCACCGAGGCCTCGCCGCCCAGGGCCGGGTCGGCAAACTCGCGCCAGCTGGCCACACCCGTCAGCACGTGGCCGAACAGGATGTACAGCACCGTGCAGATGGCCAACGAGCCCAGAATGCCAATGGGCATGTCGCGCTTGGGGTTGCGCGCTTCCTGCGCCGCCGTGCTCACGGCATCGAAGCCGATGAAGGCAAAGAACACAATGCCGGCGCCGCCGATGATGCCGCCCAGGCCGTGCTTGAAGAAGCCTTCGTAGGTGCGCACCGTTTCGCCGGCCGCGTTTTTCACCACGGCATCGGCCGGAATGAGGTAGGGCGTGTGGTTGGCCGAGTTGATGAACTGCCAGCCCACGGCGATGAACACCACCACGATGAGCACCTTCAGCACCACGATGATGGCGTTGAACAGCGCCGACTCCTGCGTGCCTTTCACCAGCAGCAGGCTGAGCATCACGATGATGAACAGCGCCGGCAGGTTGACGATGCCGTGCTGCTCCACGTTGTTGATGACGGCGTGCTCGAAGGGCGAGTGGCTTAAACTATACGGTATACTGGTGTGGAAAACCTCCAGGAGCTTGTTGAGGTATTCGCTCCAGGCAATGCTGACGGTGGCCGCGCCCAGGGCATATTCCATCACGAGGGCCCAGCCGATGACCCAGGCCACAAACTCGCCCATGGTGGTGTAGGCGTAGGTGTAGGCCGAGCCGGCAATGGGAATCATGGCCGCGAACTCGGCGTAGCACAGGCCCGCAAACACGCAGCCAAACGCCGCCAGAATGAAAGCCAGCGTGACGCCCGGCCCGGAGGCCTGCGCGGCAGCCGCGGCGGTGCGCACAAACAGGCCCGCCCCGATGATGGCGCCCACGCCCAGGGCCACGAGGTTGCCGGCGCCCAGCGTGCGCTGCAGGGTGCCGTGTCCGGAAGCATTGGCCTCGCCCAGAAGCACGGACAGGGGTTTTTTGGCGAAAATACTTGCCATGTGTTAGATGTAAAGGAGGAAGAAGTGTGAAATAAAGGGTTCGGTAAGCGGGATGGTCCGACGCCATTTGCCCGGGTTTGATTCCCAAAAACAGCGGCGGGCCCGAAATATAGGCAGCAAATTGGCTCCGAATGGGAGCCGCCCGCCGGGGCCATTGGCGCGGCCGGGCTTCCGCCGTTGCCCGGGCGCGCTTAAACCCACCGGGCGCCGCGGCATCCAACGCCCGTGTTTCACCCCTCATCACTCCCGTTTATGAAAAGAATCCTTGTGTTGCTCGCCCTTTCGCTCGCCGCCGCCGGCGCGGCTTCGGCCCAAGCCCCTGCCGGCACGGCCGCCGCGCAGGCCTCGCCCGAGCAGCAGGCCCAGCGCCGCACCCAGTACCTCGCCAAAGAGTTGGGCCTCAGCGCCGACCAGCAGGCCAAGTTGCAGCCCATCTTGCTGGCCCAGCGCCAAGACATGCTGGCCATGCGCGAGAAGGTGCAAACCGGCGGCCGCCAGCGCGGCATGGGCCAGGAACTGAAAGCCGCCCAGGCCAAATACACCGAGCAGATTAAAGCCGTGCTCACGCCCGAGCAGTTTGCCAAATTCGACCAGATGAAAGACGAGGCCCGCGACAAGATGCGCGAGCGCCGGGCCAGCGGCCAGGGCCGGTAGGTAGGACGGTAAGCTCCCCGGTTTTGGTCTGGAAAAAGCGCCTGCTTATCGATACAAGCCGGCGCTACAAACCAAGGTCCGGCACTTGGCATACTGCTTGCAAACACCCTAGCAAGCGGATGAACCCCGCTTCCCCTCTCCCTTATTCCCTTCCTTCCTTCTGTTAAAAATCATGAAAAAGACCCTGATGTTGCTTGCTGCTCTGGCCTTTGCCACCGCCGGCACCAGCTTTGCCCAAACCGCTCCCGCCGCTACTACCAAGGTGAAAATGCACCACGGCAAAGGCGGCCACCAAGACCCCGCTAAAAAAGCCGACCACAAAGCCGCCAAAATGGCCAAAGAGCTTGGCCTCAGCGCCGACCAGGAAGCCAAAGTGGAGCAGCTGATGCTGGCCCGCCAGCAGGAAACCGCCGCCCTCAAAACCAAGTACGCCGCCAACAAAACCGCCGGGCGCGCCGAAATGAAAGCCTCGCACGAGAAATTCACCGCGCAGCTCAAAAGCATCCTCACGCCGGAGCAATACGCCAAGTTTGACAAGCTGAAGGACGAGCACCGCGGCCACGGCAAGATGCAGGGCGGCAAAACCAAGGTGAAGGCCAAAGCGTAATCGCCCACTTGCAACAAACGTAAAAAAGCCCCTGCTTAATAAGCAGGGGCTTTTTTACGTTTGTTTATTACTGATATGCTCAGTGCACCACTGAAATTCTCTGCGTTGTGGTCACTCCCGTGGTCTTCTTGATGGTGATGAAGTAGAGGCCCGCGGGGGCGGCCGAAAAATCAAGCTCGCCAGACATGTTGCTGAATGCCTGCACCCGGCCCGTGGCATCATATACCCTCACGGCGCTTCCTTCGCTGCCG
This sequence comes from Hymenobacter armeniacus, assembly GCF_014699055.1. Classification (GTDB taxonomy): domain Bacteria; phylum Bacteroidota; class Bacteroidia; order Cytophagales; family Hymenobacteraceae; genus Hymenobacter; species Hymenobacter armeniacus. The sequence goes on along the minus strand of NZ_JACXAC010000003.1, from coordinate 509,793 downwards.
GGCAATTGAACGCGCCCAGTGGTCGGATTAGGATATGCCAAGGCATTGCTGGCGGCGGTTGCTTTGGTTGCCAGTGGCGCGCCGGCATAACGAAGGATTACATCTGCTCCGGGGAAGCTTGGACGAGGAGAGTATGTAGGGCCAACGGTTGACCAAAGTTGTTCGTCGGCACTTAAAGCCAAATCTTCAATGGGAAAGTTTTCAACTTTTCGGGTTTGCCAGGTCACCCCATCGTCAGACGAAGTAGATATCGTGCTTATCCCTTGTCGGAATGAGGAAGAAACATAGGTGCTTGATGACCCGGGCTTCGTAGTTAAGATATATACTCCATCAGGCAACGTAGTCACGATGGGTGACCAGGTAATTCCTCCATCTGTGGTGCGGGCCATAGCACTGGTTCCGCTGAAAGCCAATCCGTTGAAAGTATCCCGGAACGCAATTCCACGCAAGGCAGCCCCTAGTCCAGTGTCGGAATAGGCCCAGGTCATGCCACCGTCCAGCGTTTGCAGCGAGTTGCCGTTCGTGAGGGCCAACCACAGGCATGAACCTTTGGCTGTTTTGGCCACTATCGTGGCTCCCCCCGCTGGTACCGGCAGAGCCGTTGGCAGGGCCGTCCAGGTAACGCCCGCGTCGCTGCTGCGGTAAATTTGCCAGGTAGTGCCGCTGTTGCCGAGGGCAGCGGCAACCCCCGTGGTGGCGTCAAAAAAATGTATTCTTTGAAACAGAGCCGGCAGCACGGCGCATACAGTTACAAAATGAGGATTTGAAGTAGTATTAGGACCATTTGTAGTCCTTGTCAAGATGGCCGTATTATTCGGCGAAACGGGGCCTATCGTCGCGTATGAGAGCGACCAGGCCGTATTGTTGTCAAGGATGGAAGAGTCCACTGGCCTTCTACCATTGAAGCTTCCACCCCAGCCTTCGGTATACTCACGCTGCCATGTTTGCCCATTGTCGAGCGTGCGAATGAACCCACCCTCATAGCTACGAGAAGAGCTGTTGATGAAGACGCCCCACAAAACGCCCGGACCGAGGGCCACTATTTTCCTTACCTCGAACCAATCATAATTATTCTTAGGCGCATTGGGCATGGTTACCCAGGTCTGCGCATTGGTTTGTTCAGGCAGAGCTACACTCATAAGTAACGTCATTACCACCAACAGGTTGCGCAGTACAAGATTAGGTCTCATTTGAATATAGGAAAAAGTGGAAGGCAGGTAAATGTAAGTAGCTCCGACCAATTTAAGGCAAATAGCTTAACCGGCTGTCGCGTGCTGGACCTGCTTATAAATAATTGTTTAACTAAACTGCGAAACGGTGACAATAGCGTAAAACAATGTTTGCTCCATTTTCATGCGCAGCACCGCGGCAACGGCAAAGGCCCGGGCGGCAAAAAAAAGTAAAAGTCAAAGTGTAATCGCCTTCGTTATCAAACACTTCAAAAAGCATCGGCCCCACCGGCCGGGGCTTTTTTGTGCGCAAAAGTCTACCTGAACCAAACCCTGCATTCGGGCGGTTGCTTATATTTGGCCTAACCACCTGGCCCGGATAGGGCCTTATTCCTCCACCCCCATGCCTCCCCTCCCCAGTAGCACGGCCTCGGCCGTGCAAATTCAGCAGTTTTATGACAAGGGCCTGGCCCACGCCAGCTACGCCGTGCGTTGCGGCCGCCAGGTTGCCGTCATCGACCCGGGCCGCGACCCCCAGCCCTACTACGATTTTGCCGACGAGCACGAGGCCGACATCGTGGCCGTGATTGAGACGCACCCGCACGCCGATTTCGTGTCGTCGCACCTGGAAATAGCTCAGGAAACCGAGGCCACCATCTACTGCAGCAAGCTGGTGGGCGCCAAGTACCCCCACAAAGCCTTCGACGACGGCGACCGCCTCAAGCTGGGCAGCGTGGAGCTGCACGCCATCAACACCCCCGGCCACTCCCCCGACAGCATCAGCATCCTGCTCATGGACGAGTTGGCCCAGAGCCGCGCCGTGTTCACAGGCGACACCTTATTCGTGGGCGACGTGGGCCGGCCCGACCTGCGCGAGGACGAGGCCATTGGCGGCCACAAGCGCGAAGAGCTGGCCGCCGAGCTCTACCGCAGCACCCGCAACAAGCTCATGACCCTGCCCGGCAGCACCCGCGTGTACCCGGCGCACGGCCCCGGCAGCCTCTGCGGCAAAACCACCAGCCCCGACCTCGACTCCACCATTGCCAAGGAGCTGAAAACCAATTACGCCCTGCAGCCCATGTCGCAGGACGAGTTCATCAAGGTGCTGCTCGAAGACCAGCCCTTCGTGCCCAAGTACTTCGGGCACGACGTGAAGCTGAACAAGGCCGGGGCCCCCAGCTTCGAAGACAGCATCCGGGCCGTGCCGCACCCGAGCGGCGCCGCCCCGCTGGAGCCCGGCGTGCTCATCATCGACACGCGCCCGGCGGCCAAGTTCCGCGCTGGCCACCTGCCCGGCGCCATCAACCTGCAGGACGGCGGCAAGTTTGAAACCTGGCTGGGCTCGGTGGTGGGCCCCAACGAGCCGTTTTACCTGCTGGCCGACACCAAAATAGCCCTGGACACGGTGGTGCGCAAAACCGCCAAAATCGGCTACGAGGCCAACATCAAAGGCGCCTTGCTGGCCCCGCTGGCCCTGCCCGAAACCTCGCCCGCCGTAGACGTGGAAGCCGTGCGCCAGCACCCCGAAGCCTTCACCATCGTCGACATTCGCAACCGCGCCGAGGCCAAGGTGCCGGTGTTCGACAACGCCCTGCTCATCCCGCTGCCCGAGCTGCGCGAGCGCGCCCACGAAATCCCCACCGACAAGCCGGTGCTCATTCACTGCGCCGGCGGCTACCGTTCGGCGGCCGGGGCCAGCATCGTGCACCAGGCCCTGCCCGGCGCGGAAGTGCTGGACTTAGGCGAAGCCATTACGGAGTTTCAGAAGCAGGCGGTGCATTAAGCGCTGGGGCCAAACCCAACGGCCGCCGAGCGTAACCCCGCTCCAACCAATGCAATGCGTGTTTGAGCCCGGACGTGCAATTGAATTACCACCGAGCCGCGCAGCGCACCAGTCGCAACCAAACCGCTAACGCACTGCGCGTCAGTTGATGTATGAAAAAGTGTACTATCCTCCTTTCCATAGGGCTTTCGCTTGCTTCTTTCAAACAGGCACCCGCCGCTAAGCAGCCCCAGCCAGACACCAAACGGGCACTTTGCCACAAGTGGGAACTGACTCATATGGAAGCACAGGGCAAGCAGCTTGCCTTACCGTCAGGAACGGGGGCATCGTTTATGACCCTGAAGCCGGATGGTACCTTTGTAGAAATAAGTGAGGGCCAAAGTAGCCCCGGTACGTGGAGCTATGCCCCACAGTCCAAAACCATCACCACCGTTGACAAAGCAGGCACGGAGGTACACAAGATACTAAAATTCAATGCCAACCAGTTGATTTTAAGAAATCAGTACGAGGGCTTGCTCATGAACATGGTTTTTAAGCGAGTTGATTAGCCCGCTGCGCTGTTCTCTGCGCAAGTAAGCATCTTGCCGTTGGTAGCCCCGAATATGCGGCACCAACACACCCAAATCCACTAACAAATTTCTCAAAAGCCCCGACGCCTCGCGCTGGGGCTTTTCCTTTCCTGCCAGCCTGGGTATCTTTGAGATTATCTCTACCCTATGCGCGTCCTCCACACCGCCGATTGGCACCTCGGCCAGCACTTCCTCACGGGCCAGGAACGCACCACCGAGCAGCAGGCCTTCCTCGACTGGCTCCTGCTGACCGTGCAAGACCAGGGCATTGATACCCTGGTGATTGCCGGCGACATTTTCGATACCCAAACGCCGTCGTACACGGCGCAGGAGCTGTATTATACCTTTCTGGTGAAGATGCAGGCCACCTGCTGCCGCGACATCGTGGTGGTGGGCGGCAACCACGACTCGCCCACCATGCTCAACGCCTCGCGGCAGCTGCTGCGGCGGTTGCGCATCCACGTGGTGGGCGGCGTGCCTACCGACCCCACCGAGCAAATCCTGCACCTGAACGCGGCCGATGGCCGGCCCGGGCTGGTGGTGTGTGCGGTGCCGTTTCTGCGCGACCGCGACATCCGGCTGGCCGTGGCCGGCGAAACGCTGGACGACCGCCAAATCCGTATTCGCCAGAGCATTGCAGACCACTACGCCGCCCTGGCCACCCACGAGTTGGTGCTCCGGCTGCGGGAACAAGACGTGCCGGTGCTGGCCACCGGCCACCTCTACGCGGCCGGCGGCGAGGCCCGCGAAGGCGCTGAGCGCGACGTGCACATCGGCGGGCTGGGCCTCATTGGCGCCGAGCATTTTCCGGCCGCGTTCGACTACGTGGCCCTGGGGCACCTGCACCGCCCGCAGGTGGTGGGGGGCCGGGCGCACATTCGCTACTCGGGCTCGCCGGTGCCGCTGTCCTTCACCGAGGCCGACGACAAGCAGCAGGTGCTGCTGCTGGAATTCAACGGCGCCGGCGCCCCGACGATTACCAGCGTCCCGGTGCCGGTGACGCGCCGTTTGCAGCGCTTCCATGGCACCCTGGAAGAAGTAGAGGCCGATATTCTGGCGTTCGACAACTCGGCCTTCCAACTGGTGGCCTGGGCCGACGTGCTGGTGCGCTCCGACGAGACGCCCGCCGAGGTGCAGCGCCGGGTACAGGCGGTGCTACAGCTGCAAAAGCAGCAGGTGGTGGCCCCGCGCGGCGTGCGCCACCAGCGCGCCACCGAAGCACCCGACCTGGCCGAAACCGCCATCCCGCTGGCCCTGCTACACGAGCTAACCGTGGACGAAGTATTTGGCCGGCGCGTGGCGGGCCTGCCGCCGGAGCGGGCAGCAGCCCTTACCGCCACCTTTGGTGAACTGCGCCAGCTGCTGGCCGAAGCTGACCCGCTGGCCTGGGGCGGCCAGGAATAATTACTTGGTAGCTGCTGGCCTTCTGGCCAATAGCCAGATGCCGCCCAGCACCAGCGCCGCCACGCCTGCCGCCACTGCAACCGACGCCTTGGGCGTTTTCACTTCTTGGCGGGCAGGCTGCGCAATGTCGGCCTCCTGAAATGATTCTCCGGCGGTAGCAGCCAGAATCAGGCGAACGGTTTCGGCGGGCTGGTCCCACTGCGGAAAATGGCCACAGCGGTCGAACCAGTACAGGCGGGCATCCGGGAATTTTTCCAGAGCGCGTCTGGCCTGGCCGGGCAGGCACACCTTGTCCTGCCGGCCCCAGCCGATGACCAGCGGGCTGCTGATGGTGCCCCGCGGCGCCCCCTGCTGCACTTCGCCGTAGGCCAGGTTCGAGAGCAATTCATCGAACGACGGCGAGTGCGCGAAGCTGCGCATCTCGTCGAGCGCCGCGTAGGCCGGAATGGCCCACGGCCGGGCCGAGAACTGCGCAAACAGCAGGGAGCGGGTGGCGGCGTTTCCGGTCAGGAAAGGCATCGCGGGCTGCAGGGCACGCACGAGCTTGGTCGAAATCGAGACGCTGTGGTAGAAAACCGGAATTTCCCAGCCCTGCCAAAAACCGCCGGGGTCGAGCGACACCACCGCGCCTAGCACGCCGCCCCGCCGGGCCAGCTCCAGCACCAGCCGGGCGCCCATGGAACTGCCCACGGCGTCGATGCCCAGCAGGTGTTGCTCGCGCAGGAAATCCGTCACGGCATCGGCCAGGGTGCCGATGGTGACCGGACCGGCCAGCGGCGGCGTGTTGCCAAAGCCGGGCAGGTCGACGGCAATTACTTCGCGCCGAGTGGCCAGGTCTTCCAGAATGGTTTGCCAGGAGCGCCAGCTGCCGCCAATGCCGTGTAGCAGCAGGAGCGGCTTGCCCGCCCCGCGTCGAATAAAGTTCATAGGTGCCGGCGTGTGTAGGTGAAGCGACGCTTGGCTGAACGGCGGCGTGGCCGCCAGGGTTATTGGCCAACGCGCCGCACTCCTGCGCTGGCAGGGAACCGAAACCAGCCGCAGCGCTTTTCCAGGGTGATTTCCGGCCGGGGCTGCCGTACCTTCGGGAAGTATTTTTGGGAGAAGTATCGAATGAAAATTATCAGCGTCCGTTTCGCTAACCTCAACTCGCTGCCCGGTCCGTTTCTGATTCGCTTCGATGAGACGCCCCTGGCCGATACGGGGCTGTTTGCCATCACAGGGCCCACGGGGGCAGGCAAAAGCACCCTGCTGGATGCCATTTCCGTCGGCCTCTACGGCCGGGTGCCGCGCCACGACCGGCAGGTGGGCGAAATGGTGAGCCGCCACGCTAAGGACGCTTTTTCGGAAGTGGAATTTGAAGTGCACGAAACCGACGCCGACACCGGCCAGGTGGAGCGGGTGCGGTACCGCTCGCGCTGGGAAGTGAAGCGCAAAGTGCGCGGCGAAGACAAAGGCAGCCTGAATGCCGACGCCATGACGCTGGTACTCAGCCCTTCCAACGTGGCCGTCATCAGCGGCAAGGAAGCTGTGCCGAGGCGGGTGAGCGAGCTGTCGGGCCTCGACTTCGGGCAGTTTGAGCAGTCGGTGCTGCTGAGCCAGGGCAAGTTTGCGCGCTTTCTGCACGCCCCGGAAAAGGAGCGCAGCGCCCTGCTCGAAAAGATGACCAACGTGGGCGTCTACTCGCGGCTCAGCGTGGCGGCCTTTGAGAAAGCCAAAGAAGAAGAACTGAAAACCAAGCTGCTGCGCGCCAAGCTGGACGCCACGCGCCTGCTGACCCAGGAAGAGCGCGCCGAGCTGGAGCGGCAGCTTGACGTGCTGAACGAGGAAGCCGAGCAACACCACGAGGAAGCGCAGGAACTGAACGTGTGCCTTACCTGGCGCACCATTCTGGACCAGCTCGACAAACAGCTCGCCGAAACCGCCCGCGAGGCCGAGCGCCTGCGCCGCGACGACGACACCCTGCAGCCGGAGTTTGCCCGGCTCGACGGCCACCTCCGCGCCGCCGCCGTCGACAAGCCCTTGGAACTGGCCGAAGCAGCCGAAAAAGAGGTAGCCACCGATGAGAAGCAGCTTCGGGAGCTGGAAGAGGCCCTCCCCCGCCTGACGCAGGCGGCCGAAACGGCGGCCACTGCTTACGCGGCCGCCACGGCGGCCCACGCCCAGGCGCAGGCCGAAGAAGACCGCCTGCGCCCGCTGCTCAGCCAGGCGCAGCAGCAGGACGCGGCCATTGCGGCCGCCCGGCACCAGCTGCAGCTGCAGCGCTATGCCCACGCGCAAGGCCAGCGGGAGCACCAGAAAAACGCCGAGGACCTGGACCTGGAGGCCCGGGAAATTGCCGCCCTGCAAAGCCAGAACAACACGCTGGACCGCTGGCTCATCGAGCACAGCGCCGAGGTGGACCTCAAAAACCAGGTACTGGCGCTGGACCGCGAAATCATCGACCTGCTGGGCGCGCAAAAAGAAATGGCGGCCCGCGACGCACGCCGCGCCGAGCTGCGCAACAACCTGGAGCAAACGGCGGCCGACCTGCGCCAGCAGCAAGCCCTCGAAGCCGACGCCAAAGCCCGCAAACAAGCCATTGAGGACGAAGGCAAGCCCTGCCGCACCGAGCGCGACGCCCTGCTGCTGGGCACCGACGCCGCTGCCCTGGCCCAGCGCGCCGACGACCTGACCGCGCGCCAGCAGGCGCTGCAGCAGCTGCTTCCGAAAGCCGAAGCCGCCTACGAGCACCACACCCGCGCCGAAACGCTGGCCGCGCAGATTGCACAGGAAGCGCCGGCCCTGGCCGCGGCCGAAACCACCGCGCGCCACCTCGAAACTCGCCGGGCCGACGGCCAAAACCTCCTCGAAAGCTACCGCCGCGAGCTGCGCACCCAGCAGGCCTTGGCCGACCTCAACCAGCACCGCCAGCACTTGCTGCCGGGCCAGCCCTGCCCGCTGTGCGGCGCGCTGGAACACGCTTTCACCGCCGATTTTGCCGCCGAAGCCGACGAGCAGGAGCAGCGCGTGGCGCAGCAGCAGCTGGCCCTGACCAAGCTCGATGAAGAGCTGCGCCAAGCCACCACCGCCCTCGCCCGCCGCCAAACCGAGCAGCAACAGCGCCAGCAGCTGCAGGCCGAAGCCCTGGCCGCTGCCGACCTGGCCCGCCAGCAGGCCGCCGCGCTGGCCGCCGCCCTCGCGCCCGCCCCGCCCACGCCCACCGACCCTGCCGCCGTGCGCGCCCTGCTGGAAATCACTACCCGCGAACAGGCCGCCGCCGGGGCCGCCCGCCGCCGGGTGGCTGAGTTAGACGAGCAGTTGGCCAAACTGCGCGAGCAGTACCTGAAAGAAGGCGAGGCCGCCTCGGCGGCCCAGCGCGAAATTCCCCGCCTGCTGGAACGGCAGCAAACCACCGAAGCGGACCTTGCCAAGTTGGCCGAGGAAATGCTACACTGGCAGGAACAGGCCGGCATTTTTGAAAATACCATTCGGGACTTTCTGGCGCCGCACCGGCTGGCGCTGCCCGCCCGGCCGCCCTACGACGGCGTGCTGGCCACGCTCCGGGAGCGCGCCGACCACTACGAGGCCCAGGTGGCCAAGCTGAATGAACTTGGCAAAATGCTGCTGGAAAAAACCAGCCAGCACAAAGCCCGCGCCGAGGCCCTGGCCCAACAGGCCGCCCAGCTTGCCGCCGCCGGTGCCGCCCTGCAAACCGAGCAGCAGGCCATCGACCAGCAGCAAGCGGCCCGCCTGGCCCACTACGACGGCCCCAACCCCGCGGCCGAAACCGAACGGCTTCGCCAAGCCACCCAGCGCCTGGCCGAGGCCGCCCAGCGCGCCCAAACGCAGTTGGCCGACCAGCAGAAGACGCTGGAAATTCAGCAAAACCGGCAGGGCGACTTGCGCGCGCAGCTGGCCACGCACCGCGCCACCCACAGCCAGCGCCACACGGAGCTGGCAGCGGCCCTTGCGGCCGCCGGCATGGCCACAGCCGCCGAGGCCCGCGCCCTGCTCCTGCCCCCCGCCGAGGCCGAACGCCTGCACCAGCGCCGCCAGGACCACCTCACGGCCACGGCCGCCACGGCCCGCCGCCTCGCCGACCTCACCGCCGAGCAGCAGCGCCACGCGGAGGTGGGCCTCACGCCCCTCACCGCGGCCGAGCTCACCGCCCAGCTCAACGCCCTCTCAGCCGCCGGCGACACGCTGCAGCAAAAGCTGGGCGCCGTTGGCAACCAGCTGAAGCAGGACGACGACGCCCGCCAGCTGCAGGCCGACGGCCTGCGCGAGCTGGAGCTGCGCCAAAAAGAAGAACAGCGCTGGCAGGACCTGAGCGAACAAATTGGCTCGGCGCGGGGCGACAAGTTCAGCCAGTTTGCGCAGGGGCTCACGCTCACGCATTTGGCCCGGCTGGCCAACTTGCGCCTGCGCCAGCTCACGGGCCGCTACACCATCTTCAAAACGCCGCACCGCAACCTGGAGCTGCAAATCATCGACCACGACCAGGCCGACACCGTGCGCCCCATGGCCTCGCTCTCGGGCGGCGAAAGCTTTCTGGTGAGCCTGGCCCTGGCGCTGGGCCTGAGTGAGCTGGCCGGCCACAAAGCCCGCATCGAGTCGCTGTTCATCGACGAAGGCTTCGGCACGCTCGACCCCGACTCCCTCAACACGGCCCTGGATGCCCTGGAGCGCCTGCAGCACTCAGGCAAGATGATTGGCATCATCTCCCACGTGTCCGACCTGAAGGACCGGATTGGCACCCAGATTCGGGTGCGGCCCGGCGCCGGCGGCAACAGCACGGTGCACCTGGTGGGCGTGATGGGCCACGAAACCAGCTGCGCCGTGCCCGCGCAGCGCCCCGAGCCCGTGGCCGGCTAGCGCCGGGCCCGCCGGTTGGTGATGCGCTCCACCCGCTGGCGCTTTATCCAGCGCAGGTAGGTTTGCAGGCCCTCAGCGGCGCGCAGGGCTTCCACCGTGGGGTACAGCCGCGCCAGCTCGCGGTTGGTGAGGAAGCGGTGCACGCTGCTGTGGCAGGGCTGGCACAGGTCGATGGTGGGGCCGTAGCGGCCGCCTTCTTCGCGCGGCACCAAATGGTGGCGCGACGTGGACTGCACCTCGCGCTCGCAGAGGCCACACCGGGTGGCCGCGTCAGCTGAATGGGTTAAGGGAGGCCCCTCACCGGGCCGCAAGCGCCGTCTCGCCATGCGTCGAAATCAGGAAATCAAAAGCCTACAATGAATTACACCAGCAACGGCCCCGGCGCGGCGCAAGTTGCTATTCTGCTGGGTACCCGCTAACTTGGCCTGTAATGAGCGTACTTGCTTCAATTAAGCAACCCATACTTTTTGCCCCTCACCTCTTTTCGCTACTTCTATATGACAACATCTGTACCCGCATTATCCTTCGCCGCCCGGGCCTCGTTTGGGGGCCGGGCACTGGCCGCGCTGGTGGCCTTGCTACTGGGTGCCGCGCCCGCGGCGCGCGCCCAAACCTGGATGGTGAGCACCACGGCCCACATCAAGCTCGGCATTCTGGACAAATACGGCCAGCTGGGCCCCTACACGGCCACTTTTGTGGTGCACAGCGAAAAAACCGGCAAGGACTACTTCCTGGTGAAACAGCTGGTCAACAACCAGACCGGCGTGGATGTGCTGTTTCCGACCGACCCCTCCGACCCCGACTACTTCAAGACCGAAGGCGGCGAGGCTGCCGTGGCCGCCCCCGGCCGCTACACCTGGGAGTGCCGCGTGAAGGGCGTGAAAGCCGTGGGCGGCCGCTTCGTGTTTCCCGAAGTCGGCAACGACGTAACGGTCATCAACAAATAGGGCGCTGCCCCGGCGCCCCTCGAATTTTACCAAAAGCCTGGCCGCGTGCCAGGCTTTTTCGTTATAACCACTTGCTCGTGCGGCGGCGGTTTCCGGGCCACGTGGGCTTTCTGGCTGACTCCATTCCTCTCCTTATGCCACGCAAATCCTTCCCCGAACTCATCAACAGCCCCGGCATGCCGGTGCTGGTCGATTTTTACGCCACTTGGTGCGGGCCCTGCAAAACCATGGCGCCCATCTTAGAGCAAGTGGCGGCCCAGCACGGCGGCAAGCTGCGCGTCATCAAAATCGACGTGGACCGCAACCCCGCCGTGGCCCAACAATACCGCGTGCAGAGCATTCCCACGCTGATTCTGTTCCACCAGGGGCAGCCGGTGTGGCGCCAGGCGGGCGTGGTGCCGGCCGCCCAGATTGGGCAGGCCCTGCAGCCTTTCGTGGGCAAATAGCGCCTCTTGGGCCCCCGCGGCCCTCCGGACAAACTATCTGCCACCGGCTGGCGTTGGGGGAGCCTTATCTTTGCGGTTCCCTGTTGCCAACTATATGATTTTTAGCTCTTCCGTACGTTATCTGGTTCTTGTTTTATTGTTGATTGGATGGGGGGCGCAGCGGGCCGTGGCGCAGGATGCCAGCCGCTTCACGCTGAGCGGCACCGTGCGCGGCGCCCGCGGCGAGGCGTTGCCCGGCGCCAGCGTGGCCGTGCCCCAGCTGAGCACCGGCACCGCCGCCGATTCGCTGGGCCGCTTCACGCTGTCGCTGCCGGGGGGCCGGCACCAGCTGGTGGTGACGTCCATTGGCTACCAGCAAATTACCCGCGACCTGAACCTGACCCGCAACCAGCGCCTCAGCTTTGTGCTGGAGGAGAGCGGCAACGAGCTGGGCGAAGTGGTGGTGCAGGGCGCCGTGACGCTGGAAGAAAAGCTCAAAACCACCCAAATGGGCGTGGAGCACCTCAGCGTGCGCGAGGCCAAGCTGCTGCCCGCGCTGTTTGGCGAGGTCGACATCCTCAAGACCCTGCAGCTCAAGCCGGGCGTGCAGAGCGGCGGCGAGGGCACCAGCGGCTTGTTTGTGCGCGGCGGCTCGGCCGACCAGAACCTGGTGCTGCTCGACAATGCGCTGGTGTACAACCCCAACCACTTGTTCGGCCTGTTTTCGGTGTTCAATTCCGACGCGGTGCAGAGCGTGGACTTGTACAAGTCGGGCTTTCCGGCGCAGTTTGGCGGGCGCCTGTCGTCGGTGGTGGATGTGAAGCTGCGCGAGGGCGACCGGCAGCACTACGTGGCCACAGGCGGCATCGGGCTGATTTCGTCGCGCCTCACCTACGAGGGGCCCATCAACAAGGGCAAAGGCTCGTTCATCGTGAGCGGCCGCCGCACCTACTTCGACATCTTCACGCGGGCCCTCAACAAGGCCAACGAGGGCAAGGAGGATTACAGCCCCATCCCCGATTATTATTTCTACGACATGAACGCCAAGGCGAACTACACGCTGGGCGACAAGGACCAGGTGTTTTTCACCGGTTACCTGGGCCGCGACGTGTTCGGGTTCAGCAGCACGGGCGGCTTCAACTTCAATTTTAATTGGGGCAACACCATCGGCACGCTGCGCTGGAACCACGTGTTTTCGCCGCGGCTCTTTGTCAACACCACGCTGGCCGTGTCGGACTACCAGTACAGCCTCACCAACCGGCTCGACCAGTTTTCCTTCGGCCTGGGCTCCAACATCCGGGACTACACGGCCCGCACCGATGTGGAGTACACGCCCACCGACAAACACCTCTTCAAGGCCGGGGCGCTGTTCACGCAGCACCGCTTCGGCGTGGGCCGCCTCGACGCCAACTCCGGCGACGGCCGCGTTAACTTCGGCTCCGACGTGAACTACTACGGCGCCGAGGGCGCCCTCTACGCCTCCGACAATTACAAAGCCAGCGACAAGCTGCAGCTCGAAGGCGGCCTGCGCCTCACCGGCTTCCGCAGCGGCTCGGACCAATACGGCGGCATCGAGCCCCGCGCCGCCGCCCGCTACGCCCTCAACGACCGCACCTCGTTCAAGGCCAACTACGCCCTGATGTACCAGTACGTGCACCTGGTCACGAACTCGGGCGCCACCCTGCCCACCGACATCTGGTACCCCTCGCGCCTGAGCGTGAAGCCGCAGCGCTCGCAGCAGGTGAGCACCGGCGCCAGCTTCCTGCTGGGCGATGGCAAGTACTTGCTTACTAACGAAGTGTACTACAAGTGGGGCCAGAACCAGGTCGATTTTAAAGACGGTGCGCAGCTGTTCGTGAACCCCGAGCTGGACGCGGAATTCATTTTTGGCAAGAGCTGGGCCTACGGCAATGAGATTTACCTGGAAAAGAAAACCGGCCGCACCACCGGCTGGATAGGCTACACCCTGGCCTGGAGCTGGCGCAATTTCCAGCCCCAACGCGGCACCACCGGCATCAACAACGGCGAGGACTTCCACCCCGGCTACGACCGCCGCCACAACCTGACGGTGGTGGTGCTGCACCAGCTCAACGCCCGCATCAACCTCACGGCCAGCTTTGTGTACACCTCCGGCAACCTGACCACGCTGCCCCTGGGCCGCTTCGGCGTGCAGGACATTCCGGGTTCCAGCGTCGGCATCGACCCGCGGCCGGTGCCCATCTACCCCAACCGCAATTCCTACCAGCTCATCCCCTACCACCGCCTGGACCTGGGGGTGGTCTACAAAATCGGCGCCCGCCTCAACCAAGACCTTACCCTGAGCATCTACAACGCCTACAATCGCCGCAACGCCTATTTCGTGTTCTTCGAAACCGTGCGCGACAAGGCCAGCGGCCGCACCACGGGCTTCGCAGCCAAGCAGGTGTCGTTGTTTCCCGTCATCCCGTCGCTGACGTACAATTTCCGGTTTTAGCGCTTTCTCCCGTCATGTCTCGGCGGCGCTCCCCTCGATGTGACGTTCTTTTTCCAGCCATGAAATTCATTTCCAACCTCACTGTTCTGGCGCTGCCCTTGCTGGCCCTGGCCGGCTGCGGCAAGCTCCAAAACGACATCGACGTGCCGCTGCCCACCTATGCCTCGGAGCTGGTGGTGGAGTGTTACCTCGAGCCCGGCAAGGTGCCCAGCCTGGCCGTCACCACGTCGGTGCCCTACCTGAGCTCGGTCATTCCGCAGGTGCCCACCGACGTTACCGTGACCCTGACCATGCCCAACGGCACGCTCGTGCCGCTGGCTTTCTCGCCCAACTACAAAGCCCTGACCGACACCACGGGCGAGAAATTCCATTCCCACATCGGGCGCGACCCGCTGGTGGCCCGGCCCGGCGACGTGTTCAAGCTCGACGTGCGCGACACCAAGGGCCGCCACGCCACCAGCACCACCACCTACCTGGCCCCCATTGCCATTGACTCGGTGGAGTACAAATTCAACGACAAGTCGGGCTCGGAGCGCAAGGCCTACTTCCTGACCAACTTCCGCGACCCGGCCGCGCCCGGCGACTACTACCGCCTGCAACTGCACAAGGGCGACCCCATTCCCAAAAACCTGCGCAAGGGCCCGGAATCCGACATTTCGCTGGAAGACCGGCTGCTCAACGGCCAGAACTTCACGGTGGGCACCAGCTACCGCTTCAACGCCAACGACACCGTGACGGCCACGCTCTACCACACCGAATACGCCATGTTCCGCTTCCGCCAGTCGGTGCGCGACGCCCGCAACGCCAACGGCAACCCCTTCGCCCAGCCGTCGGCCATTTATGGCAACGTGCAAGGCGGCGTGGGCATTTTTGGGGTGCTCAGCGCCACCCGCGTGACCAAGGTGATACGGTAAAGGCTGGTCGATTTTCAGGAAATATGTAACGATTCCGGAAAAAAGTCATACCTTTAAGTATTCCTTCTTTTTTTAGCATTTTGGTATGGCGCCTACTTTACGTCCGGCCCTGTTTCTTTTTCTTGGTTTCGCTGGCGCTTCATTGGCCAGTTGCGGTGAGAAGGATGACGTTCAGCCTGCTCAACCCGCTGCCCGGGTGCTCACCCCCGAACAGATGCTTACCGGCCACACCTGGCTGCTGAACCGCACGGTGTTCAACAACGGCCGCAGCACCGTGGTGGCCCCACAAGGGCCTAATACGCAATACACCATCAAGTTTGCGGCCGGCGGCACTTATACCCAGGTTTGGATTGGCAACAATTCGACCACCACCGGCACCTGGACCCTGGACAGCAACAACCTAGACCTCTCCGAATTCAGAGGCGGCGGCTACAAAGTCGATTCCCTGACCACCAACAAGCTGCGCTACAGCTTCACCAACCGGGCCAGCGTGCCCGAAGCCAGGGTGTTCTCGGCGCTGCCCTAGGGTCAATGCACTCTCAAACAAAAACGGCCTTTGCACTCATGCAAAGGCCGTTTTTGTTTGCATTTGAGCTAGTATCTTGTTCTACAGGCCCTCCACCACGGCCTTGATAAGGGCCGTTAGGCGAGGCTCGGCAGCCCCGGCGGCGGCGAAAATGTCGGCCAGCACCACGGGCTTGAGGTGGCCGGGCGCGCACAAATCGGTGATGACCGACACGGCCAGCACCGGTAAGCCCAGGTGGCGCGCGGCAATGACTTCGGGCACCGTGCTCATGCCCACGGCATCGGCCCCGATGGTGCGCAGGTAGCGGTACTCGGCGGGCGTTTCGAGCATGGGGCCGGGCACGCTGGCGTACACGCCGCGCCGGGTGGTGCCGGCCTGGCCCAGCGCCTGGGCGGCGGCTTCGGCGCGGGCCAGCAGGTCGGCGTCGTAGGGCGCAAACATGTCGGGGAAGCGCGGGCCCAGCTCGTCGGGGTTGGGGCCGATGAGCGGGTTGCCGGGCTGCAGGTTGATGTGGTCGTCAATCAGCATCAGGTCGGCGATGTTGAAATCGGGGTTGAGGCCGCCGGCGGCGTTGCTCACCAGCAGCCGGCCGATGCCCAGCAGCTTGAGCACCCGCACCGGCATGGCCACCTGCTGCATGCTGTAGCCTTCGTAATAGTGGAAACGGCCTTGCAGCACGGCCACCTTTTTGCCGGCCATGCGGCCCAGCAGCAGGCGCCCGGCGTGGCTTTCGACAGTGGAAAGCGGGAAGTTGGGAATGTCGGCGTAGTTGATTTCGTGCTCCACCTCCACCTCGCGGGCCAGGGCGCCCAGGCCCGTGCCGAGAATGATGCCCGTGTCGGGCTGGAAGGAGTTGGAGTGCGCCTGGATGTACGCGGCGGCCGCGCGGAGGTCCTGCATCATAAAGTGGAAGAATTTACAAAAACTGTCATCCTCATCTGGCGTCCGCGCCGCGAAGGACCTTCTCACGTGCGAACGACGAGTTCAACAGGAAGAAGGCCCTTCGCGACGCGGACGCCAGCTGAGGATGACAGACGTTTACTAATCGGGTTACTGAATGTCGAGCGTGTACGGCAGGCGGGCCTGCACGCCGCGCATCTGCATGAGCTGCTGGTATTGGGCGTAGGCCGGGTAGAGCGGCCCAAGCTCGGCTTTCAGCGCTTTGGTTTTGGCCTCGTCGTTGTCGTCGCCCATCCCAAAGGTGCTCAGCAGGCTTTCAATCTCCGAGCGCTGCCGCGGCAGGCGCTGCACGCGGTAGTCGTCGGCTTTGAGGTGGGCGCGGGCCGCGGCAATCTTCAACGCGTCCTGGTAGTCGCCCAGCACGTCCACGAGGCCGTTGCTCTTGGCTTCGAGGCCGCTCCACACGCGGCCGGAGGCCAGGCGGCGCAGGCGCTCCACGGGCATGTGGCGGCCCTGCGCGGCCTTGCTGGTGAAGTCGGCGTAGATGCGGTTCACTTCTTCCTGCAGGGTGCGCTTCTCAAACTCCGACAACGGCCGGGTGATGGTGGGCAGGTCGGAAAACCTACCGGTAGTCACGCGGTCAACCGTGATGCCGAGCTTGTCGGCCAGCAGCGGCTGAATGTTGGGCAACACCCCAAACACGCCAATGGAGCCCGTGATGGTGTTCGGATGGGCCACAATGGTGTCGCAGGCCATGGCAATGTAGTAGCCGCCCGACGCCGCCACGTCGCTCATGCTGGCAATAATGGGCTTCACTTTCTTGGTGAGCACCACCTCGCGGTAGATGATGTCGGACGCCAGCGACGAGCCGCCGGGCGAGTTGATGCGCAGCACCACGGCCTTCACCTTGTCGTCGAGGCGGGCCTTGCGGATGGCCTCGGCAAACTTGGTGCTGCCGATGTTGTCGTCGGAGCCCTTGCCGGTCACGATGTCGCCTTCGGCATAAATCACGGCAATGCGGTTGCCGCTGGTTTTGCCTTCGTTTTCGTCGGCTTCGTCGTTTTTGGTGTACTCGCTCAGGGTCACCAGGTTGGGTTTCTTGTCTTTGGCCAGGTCGAGCTTGCCGCGCATGTAGTCCTGCACCTCATCGAAGTAGCCGAGCTTGCTCACCAGCTTCAGGCGCAGGGCGTCGGGGGCGTTGTGCACCAGCATCGAGTCGGAGATGACCTTGAGGCGGGCGGGGTCGATGCCGCGGGCCTTGGCCACCTGGCCCACCATGTAGCCGTTGATGGAGTTCAGGAACGACACGGTCTGGTAGCGGGCCGAATCGGAGAAGTTCTCGCGGAAAAAGGGCTCCACGGCGCTTTTGAACGAGCCCACCCGGAAGATGTAGGGCTGAATGCCGGCCTTGTCGAAGAGCCGCTTGTAGAACAGCACCTCCGAGCTCAGGCCGTTGAACTCGAGCGTGCCCTGGGGGTTGAGGTAGATTTCGTTGGCCACCGACGACAGGTAGAAGCTCTTTTCGGAGGCGATTTCGTGGTAGGCCACCACGAATTTGCCGCTCTTCTTGAAGTCAAGCAAGGCGTCGCGCACTTCCTCCAACGACGCCATGCCGCCCTGCACAATGCCCAGGTTGAGCAGAATGCCCTTGATGTCGCCGTCGGTTTTGGCGCGGCGAATGGCTTCCTTCAGGTTCACCAGGCCCGTGGCCGAGTTGTTGCCGCCGAAATTGAACTTGCTGTCGCGCCCGCGTTCGGCGAGGGGTTCGTTCAGCTTGAGTTCGAGCACCGAGTTGGCGGCCACCTTCTTGTGCTCGCCGGCGCTGGCCGCCGCCCCAATGATGCCCGCCAGCACCAAAAACCCAATGAAACTGAATGCGACCAGCCCGACGAGGGTGGCCAGCACGTATTTAAAAAACTGACGCATGAGACCGCAGATTTAACGGATGGTGACGGAATGAACTGAATGCCTGAGCGGCAGGCGTAAGCCGTTGGCCACTCCTGCGCTTCCCAATGAGCTGGCAAGTTACAAGCCGTTGTATCGTTTGACTTTGCCGGGCATTACAGAAAAGCTAAATCTTCGCCGAACGGCAGCGAGGCCTTCGCCACCCGTCAAAACAGCCTATTTTGCCGCCTAATAGCCATACTTTTCGCCCCACCAGCCGCGCAGGCGCTCCTGAATTTTCTGCTCGCTGGCGTTGTGGCCGGGCTCGTAGAACCGGGTGCCGCTGAGGGCGTCGGGCAGAAACTCCTGCTCCTCGAAATTGCCTTCGCCGTTGTGCGAGTAGGCGTACTCCTTGCCGTAGCCGAGCTGTTTCATCAGGCGCGTGGGGGCGTTGCGCAGCGGCACCGGCACGGGGTACACGCCGTGGGCCTTCACCTCGGCCTGCGCCGCCCTGATGGCCAGGTACGAGGCGTTGCTCTTGGGCGAGGTGGCCAAGTACACCACCGTTTGGGCCAGAATGAGGTCGGACTCGGGCAGGCCGATGACGGTGCAGGCCTGGAAGCAGCTCGTGGCCAGCATCAGGGCGTTGGGGTTGGCGTTGCCGATGTCCTCGGAAGCCAGAATAACCATGCGCCGGGCAATGAACTTCACGTCTTCGCCGCCTTCCAGCATCACGGCCAGGTAGTAGAGCGCGGCGTTGGGGTCGGAGCCGCGCATGCTTTTGATGAAGGCCGAAATGACGTCGTAGTGCATTTCACCGCCTTTGTCGTAGCGCGCCAGCGGGCGCTGGGCCACTTGCTGCACCACGGCATCGGTCACCTGCACGACGCCCTTTTTGTCGGGCGGCGTGCTCTGCACCACAATTTCGAGCAGGTTGAGCAGCTTGCGGGCGTCGCCGCCGCTCAGGGCCAGCAGGGCGTGGTCCTCCACCAGCTTCACCTTTTTTTGCTGCATGGCCGCGTCTTCGGTTAGGGCCTTCTTCACCAGGTCGCGCAGGGTTTCCGCGCTCAGCGGCTCCAGCACGTACACCTGGCAGCGCGAGAGCAAGGCCGGAATGACTTCAAACGACGGATTCTCGGTGGTGGCGCCAATGAGCGTGACCGTGCCGTGCTCCACCGCTCCCAGCAAGGCGTCCTGCTGGGCTTTGCTGAAGCGGTGAATTTCGTCGATAAACAACACCGTGCCCCGTTGCCGCTTGGCTTTCTCGATGACGTCGCGCACGTCTTTCACGCCCGCGTTGATGGCGCTCAGGGCCGAGAAGGGCTGCTTCAGCTCGCTCGCCAGCAAGTGGGCCAGGGTGGTTTTGCCCACGCCGGGCGGCCCCCACAGGATGAGGCTGGGCAGCCGGCCAGAATTCAAATAGCGGCGCAACACCCCGGCTTCGCCCACCAGGTGCTGCTGGCCGGCGTAGTCGGCCAGGCGGCGCGGGCGCTGGCGCTCGGCCAGGGGCGCGTCGGGCCCGGGCGTGGGCGGCGGGGTGAAGGCGGTGGGTTCGTCGTCGGGAAAGAGGGAGGCCATGGCAGGGTTTTGGGCAAAGGTCGGGCAAGGGCAGGTTTCAACGGCCAGAAAAGTGGCCGGTTGCCACTGCGGGTTCCATACGTGCCCGGGGCCTGAAACGCTTCCCCTGGGCAGCTGCTTCGGACCTGGCCAGCGGCGGTCACGACTACCTTTAGGCATGGCATCTTTCTGGCGGCGTTTTGGGGCAGCTTCCCGCATCGACTGGCTAGTGCTGGCGCTGCTGGGGGCCGTGGCGGTGCTGTTTGGCTGGAAGGCGGGAACGCCGGTCCTGCACGTGTGGGACGAAGCCCGCCTGGCCGTGAACGCGACTGAAATGCTGCAAAGCGGCGACTGGCTCATCACGCGCTACAACGGGCAGCCCGACCTGTGGAACACCAAGCCGCCGCTGCTCATTTGGCTGCAGGCCGGCTGCCTGCGGCTGCTGGGCCACAACCTGTGGGCGCTTCGCTTGCCCTCGCTGGTGGCCGCCATGGGCACTGCCTGGCTGCTCTACCGGTTTGGGCGCCGCACGCTGCAGAGCCGATTCGTGGGCACATTCGCGGCCTTGACACTGGCCACCAGCCCCGGCTTCAACGGCACTCACGTGGCCCGGTTCGGCGATTATGACGCGCTGCTCACCCTGACGCTCACGGCAACGGCCCTGCAGTGGTACCAGTACGCGCACGACCGGCAGACCAAGCAACTGTGGCGGGGCGCCGCGTGGTTTGCGCTGGCATTGCTCACCAAGTCGGCGGCCGCGGTGCTGCTGCTGCCCGCCGTGGGCGCGGGGTGGCTGGCACTGCCCGGCGGGCGCTGGGCCGCCCGGCAATGGCGCACGTACGGGGTCGTTCTGGCGGCGTTTGGCCCGCTGGCGCTGTTCTACTGGCTGCGCGAAACCGCCGCGCCGGGCTATCTGGCGGCCACCTGGTTCAACGACTGGTACGGCCGCATCAGTCAGCACCTTGTCACAGTGCAGTATCCGTGGTGGGTGTATTTTCAGCGGCTGCTTTTTCCGGGCTTGCTCACGTGGAGCTGGCTGCTGCCCGTGGGGGGCTGGCTGGCCAGCTCAGGTGCCGCAGCGGCGCGGCCCAAGCGGCTGTTTGCCCGGTTTGCCGGACTGCTCGTGGTCACTTTTCTGGTCATCATCTCGGCCGCCCGCACTAGGCTGGGGTGGTACAGCGCGCCGGTCTACCCCATGGCCGCCCTGCTCTGCGCGCTGGGCCTGGAGCACCTCGTGCTGCTGGTGCGGGCGCGCTGGCACTGGCCGCGACCGGTGGTGGCCGGCCTCCTCGCCGTGGCCACGGCGGTGCCGGCGGGCCTGCTGCTCTACCACGAGCATGGGCGCTGGGAAGATGAAAAAACCGACCCCATGCTGCACCACGGCTACCAATTGCCGCCGCTGCTGCAGTTGCCGCCGCCCCGCGCCGTCACCCTTGTGCAAGCCGAACGCTACCCGGCGGTGTTGCTGTTTTACAAGGCCGCGCTGCGCGAAGCGGGCGTAGACTTGGCGGTGGTGGGGCCTGCTCCGGCCCACTTGCAGCACCTGCGCCCGGGGCAGCGGCTGCTGGTTGGCGCCGATTCGACCCGGCGCTATGTGCTCCGCCATTACCGGGCGCAGTCCGAACCCACCGTGGCCGGGGGTACGCTGCTAAAAATTATGGGCAGCCGGGAATAAAACGTCCCGGCCCGGCAAGGCATTCGGGCGTCGCGGCGCGACCTTTGTGGCCCGCGTCACGGCGCGCTTTGCTCCTTTCCTATGCGCAACCAACTCCGCGTGCACGCGGCCCTTCTCGTCGTCACCATCATCTACGCGGCCAATTATAGCCTGTCGAAGGACGTGATGCCACACTACCTTCACCCGTTCGGCATCGTCACGCTGCGCATCCTGGGGGCCATCATTTTCTTCGCCGGCATCAAGTTTCTGGTGGCCCGCCACGACAAAATCATCGGCCGGGCCGACAACCTCCGCTCCGTTGCCTGCGGGGTGCTGGGCATCGGGCTCAACCAGCTCCTGTTCTTTTCGGGCCTGAACCTGACGGCCCCCATCAGCGCCTCGCTGCTGCAAACGGTGGCGCCCATTGTGGTGGTCATTGCCTCGGCCGTGCTGCTGAGCGAGCGCATCACGCTGCCCCGGGCGCTGGGCATCGGGGTGGGCGCCGTGGGCGCGGCCTCGCTCATTCTGGGCCGCAACGCCCAAACGGCGGCCGTGTACCCGCAGGGCACGCTGGGCAACATTTTCATTCTGCTCAACGCCACAGTATTTGGCATTTACCTGGTCATCGTCACGCCGCTTATGCGCAAGTATCACCCGTTTACGGTGCTGAGCCGGGTGTTTCTGGTGGGCGGCTGCATCGCCATTCCCTTCGGCTGGCGCGAGGCCGTGCACGCCGACTATGCCAGCTTCCCGCCCTACATCTGGGCCGAGGTCGGGTTCATGATTTTCTTCCTCACCATCTTCGCCTACCTGCTGAATAACTGGGCCCTGAAGTACGCCTCCCCCGCCCTGCTGGGCGTCTACATCTATCTGCAGCCGGTGCTGGCCGTGCTCATCGCTGTGAGCCTCGGCAAAGACCACCTCACCTGGGGCAAGGCCGGGCAGGCAGCGCTTATTTTCCTGGGCGTGTGGCTGGTGAGCCAGAAACCCAAGGCGGTGAAGGAGCCGGCTGCGGCGGTGGAAACGGCCCGGGAGTGAGGCGTACCACATGGTTCTGCTCTTCGCTCTGCAGCGTAACTTGGCTGTTTCTTGACCTTTAATTGTGAGTGGCACGACGTCTTCTCGTTCATGACCAACTATTTCCGCTTCCTGCCTTTGGCCCTGCTGTTGGCCTGCAGCACGACCCGCCACTTCGACAGTGGCAACCGCTACATGGCCACCCGCAACTACGCTGCTGCCGTAGCTGAATTCGACAAGGCCCTGGCCACCGACGCTGCAAACTGGCGCTACCATCAAGCCCGGGGCATTGCCTATTACCACCTCGACCAGTACGACAAAGCCCGTCCGGACCTGGAACTGGGCGCAGCTGGCGGGGGCGACCACAACCCCGAGGTACTCTATTATCTGGGCGCCTTACACAACGACTTGGGCCAGTCGCGCGTGGCCGAGGGTTACTACCGCCGAGCCGTAATACTCGATTCCCTGAACTCGCAGGTACTCACCGGACTGGCTTGGACGTACGCCAACCTCGACGAAAACGAGCAAGCACTGAAATACTACACCCGCGCCCTGGCCGTGCTGCCCACCAACTGGAACGCTCTTAGCTGCCGGGCCGTGCTTCACCGCAAGGCCGGCCGCTTCCAGTTGGCGCTCGATGATTACGCCAAAGCATTGGAACTGAACCCAACTTCCAGCGACACGCACTCCAACCTGGGATTTTTGTACCTGGAAATGGACAAACCCCAAGCCGCGTTGCAAAGCTTCAACGAAGCGCTGCGCTACAACCCCAAGAATGCCTACGCCTTGGCCAACCGGGCCAAGTGCCGCCTCCGGATGGACCAAACCGCCGAGGCCCTTGCCGACATCCAGGCCTCCATCCGGCTCAGCCCCCAAAACGGCTATGCGTACCTAACCCGCGGCAAGATTTACGCCTCGTTGGCCAAACCCTCCGAAAGTTGCCGCGACCTGTTGCACGCCGACTCGCTGGGTGTTTTCGGTATCTACCGAAACGAATTGGACGCGCTGCTAGCGGCCGGCTGCCGCCGGAAATAGGCAACAGTGCCCATAAAGGCTTCAATCGAATACAGCCCCAACAAAAAAGCCCCTGCTACGACAGAGGCTTTTTTGTTGGGGCTGAAATCAACCTACAAGTGAATCACCTCGCCGTACGCCGCCGCAGCCGCCTCCATGATGGCTTCCGACATGGTGGGGTGCGGGTGCACGGCCTTGATGATTTCGTGGCCGGTGGTTTCCAGCTTGCGGGCCACCACGACCTCGGCAATCATCTCGGTCACGTTCGAGCCAATCATGTGGGCGCCGAGCCATTCGCCGTACTTCTTGTCGAAGATGACTTTCACGAAGCCGTCTTTCACGCCGCCGGCGCTGGCTTTGCCAGAGGCCGAGAACGGGAATTTGCCCACCAGCACGTCGTAGCCTTTTTCCTTGGCTTCGGCTTCGGTGTAGCCCACACTCGCAATTTCGGGCGAGGCGTAGGTGCAGCCGGGGATGTTCTGGTAGTTGAGGGGCTCCGGGTGGTGGCCGGCGATTTTCTCGACGCAGATGATGCCTTCGGCCGAGGCCACGTGGGCCAGCGCGGGGCCGGGCACGATGTCGCCGATGGCGTAGATGCCGGGCACGTTGGTCTGGTAGTAGTCGTCCACAATCACGCGGCCACGCTCCACCTTGATGCCCAGCTCTTCGAGGCCGATGTTTTCGAGGTTGGTGACCACACCGGCGGCGCTCAGCACCACGTCGCACTCAATCACCTGCTCGCCCTTGGCGGTTTTGATGGTCACTTTGCAGCCGGTACCGGCGGTGTCCACCTTGGTAACTTCGGCGCTGGTGAGCACGTTCACGCCGATTTTGCGGAACGACTTCTCCATCTGGCGCGACACTTCTTCGTCTTCCACCGGCACGATGCGGGGCAGGTATTCCACCACCGTCACTTCCGAGCCCATGGTGCGGTAGAAATAGGCAAACTCGACGCCAATGGCGCCCGAACCCACCACCACGAGGCGCTTGGGCAGCTGCTCCATGGCCATGGCCTTGCGGTAGCCGATGATTTTCTGGTTGTCGATGGGCAGGGCCGGCAGCTCGCGCGAGCGGGCGCCGGTGGCCAGGATGATGGATTTCGCTTCCACCGTTTCCTTGCTGCCGTCGGCCTTGGTTACTTCCACTTTGCCGGGGGCCAGCAGCTTGCCGGTGCCCATGATGGTTTCAATCTTGTTCTTCTTGAACAGGAAGTTGATGCCCTTGCTCATGCCGTCGGCCACGCCGCGGCTGCGCGCGATGACGGCCCCGAAATCGTAGCCCACGCCGTCGGCTTTGAGGCCGTAATCGGCGGCGTGGTTGAGGTATTCAAACACCTGCGCCGACTTGAGCAGGGCTTTGGTGGGAATGCAGCCCCAGTTCAGGCAGATGCCGCCCAGCGACTCGCGCTCGATGACGCCCACTTTCAACCCCAACTGCGACGCCCGAATGGCGGCCACGTACCCACCGGGGCCGCTGCCGACCACGACCAAATCAAATTGCAATGCCATAGAATTCTGCGAAAGAAAAAAGTACATCGGGCCCGGCTGGGGGACCCACCCAATTAGGGCAGCAAAGATAGCCGCCCCTGTGCACCGCGCCGCACTTCGGTGCCTGCTGCTTAGCTTGCCAACAATGTTTTGGCCCGAAGCGTGCTAGCAGCCAATCTTGTTCCGTCTCCGTATAAGCCCCCGGCCGCGCCCGGAAAGCGCGCCTTACACGTTCCGTACTCCATGAAATCACTTCTTCGCACGCCGCTGGCAGCCTTGGGGCTGCTGGCCTTCCTCACCAATTGCGCCACCACCGTCACGGAAAAGGAAAAACCCACCGTGACCAGCCAGCCCATGGCGGCGCCCGTGGCCACGGGCGCCACCCGGCCCGATTCGACCGGGGCCGCCGCCACGGCCACCGACGCCCGCGTGGCCACGCCCGTGCCCATTGCCACGGCCGAACCCGCCGCCACTGCTAACGGCCTGCCCGCCGAAACCGTGGGCGCCCCCGAAACCGCCGCCCCCAACACGCCCAGCGCCACCGCGGCCTCGGCCGAGCGGGCCAAAGAGAAAAAAATGACCGCCGCCGACTACCGCACCATGCTGGAGTCGGCCGATTCGCGCCTCAAAACCAGCCCCAAAGACCCCGCCGCCCTGCTGCAGCGCGCCAAGGCCAAAAGCTACCTCAAGCAGTACAAAGAGGCCATTCCCGATTACACGGCGGCCATCAAGTACCAGCGCAACAACCCCGACGCCTACTACAACCGCGGCGTGAACCGCCTCATGATGAAGCAGTACAAAGCGGCCGCCACCGATTTCTCGGGCGCGCTGAAGTACCGGCCCGACGACAAGGAATCCTTCTTCGGCCGCGGCGTGGCCAAGATGCAGATGTACCAGTACAAGCCCGCCGTGGTCGACTTCACGAAGGCCATTCAGCTCGATTCGGCCTACGCCGACGCGTGGGAATACCGCGGCATCAGCTACTCGTCGTTCGACAAGCTTTCCGAAGCCCGCCGCGACCTGGAGCGCGCCGCCAAGCTGAACCCCGATGCCGCCAAGAGCCTGAAGCGCTACGTGGGCAACGACGGCCACGAGCCCATCAAGCCCGCGCCAGCGGCCAAGCCCGGCACCGGCTACCACCCACGTCCCGGCTACAAGAAGCCGGCTACCCCGCCGGCCACGTCAACGCCAGCACAATAATTCAACAGGCGCGAAACTCCGGTTTCGCGCCTTTTTTGTTTGATTCGGCTGTTAGCCTGAACGCAGCCCGGCATGACGTTTTTTTTGTTCGCCTATGCCCTACTTCCCGCCGAAAAACAGCTTGAAGTAGAAGCTGGGCTTGCGCAGCTGCTCACGCAGGTCTAGGTCCATGAACATCATGGATAGGGTGGCGGCCAGCGTGGGGTTGCTCACGGCGCGGTTGGCCACGATGTTGAACAGGCTGGGGAAGTTGAGCAGGCGCTGCATCACGCGGCTCAGGCGCAGTTCCTGGCCCAGGCGGTTATAGACGGCTTTGTCGTAGTGTTTGCCAAACTCGGCGCTAAAATCGTCTTTTTTCACGGCCTCAGCGGCCCAAATGGCGGCGTGGCGCCCGCTCACCATGGCGTGCGAGATGCCCTCGCCCGAAAACGGGTCGATGAGGGAGCCGGCGTCGCCGAGCAGGAAGTAGCCCGGCCCCGACAGCGCCCGCCGCTTCGAGCCCAGCGGCAGGCCGAAGCCGCGCACCGGCCCCAGCCGCGTGGCCCCGGCAAAGCGCGGCGCCAGCGTGGGGTGCGTGGCCAGAATCTCGTCGAGGCGCTGGCGCAGGTTGATTTTTTTGGCGGCCACCGTTTTGGAGAGCATGCCCACGCCCACGTTGGCCTGGCCGTTGGGCAAGGGGAACACCCACAGGTAGCCGGGCAGGAAGTCTTTGATGAAGTGCAGCTCGATGAAATTATCGGGGCTAAGGCCGCTCACGCCCTCGTAGTAGGTGCGCAGGCCGGCACAGTGGTGGTCGGGCTCGAGGGCGTGGCCGGCCACTTTGCGGGCAAACTCCGACTGCGCGCCGTTGGCCACCAGCAGCAGGCGGCAGGTGGCGATTTCCTGGCCGGCTTTGTCGAACAGCTGCCAGCCCTCGGGGGTGCGCTCGGTGCGGGCCACGTCCACGTTTTCGCGGAAGTCGATTTCGGGCCGCTGCCGCACTTCTTCCACCAGGAAATTATCGAAGTCGAGGCGCTTGGCTACGTGGCCGGCGGTGGGGTCGGTGGCTTTGTTGAAGTTCGGCTTGAAAGGAATGCTGAGCTTGCGGCCATTCGGGGCAATGAAGTCGATGCCCCAGCTGGGAATCTGCATGGGCGAGGCGGCCAGCTTGGCGTGCAGGCCGGGCTCGATGCGTTTCAACTCGTTGATGACCTTGCCGCTGAGGGCGTCGCCGCAAATTTTGTCGCGCGGGAAGGCGGCGCGGTCGAGCAGCAGGCAGGTGTGGCCGGCGTTGGCCAGGTGCAGGGCGGCGGTGGCCCCGCCGGGGCCCGCGCCCAGTATGCAGATGTCGTGGTGGGGCATAATCTGCGGCGAAGTTAGCCCGCCGCAGCGCGGACTTTTAGTCCGTGCAGTGAAACCGTGCCCTTGCGGACTGAAAGTCCGCGCTACTTACCTTCGCCCCATGACCAACACACTCACCGGAAAAGTGGCCCTCATCACGGGCGCTTCCAAAGGAATTGGCCGCGCCATCGCGGCGCATTTTGCCCAGCTCGGCGCCGATGTCGCTTTCACGTATTTGTCGTCCGTAGAAAAGGGCCAGGCCCTCGAAAGCGAGCTTTCCACCGCCGGCACCAAGGTAAAAGGCTACCGCTCCGACGCCTCCGACTACGCCCAGGCCGAAAAGCTGATTGAAGACGTGGTGGCCGATTTCGGCAAGCTCGACATCCTCGTCAACAACGCCGGCATCACCCAAGACGGCCTGCTCATGCGCATGAGCGAGCAGCAGTGGGACCAGGTGCTCACCGTCAATCTCAAATCGGTGTTCAACCTCACCAAAGCCGCCACCAAACCCATGATGCGCGCCAAAGCCGGCTCCATCATCAACATGACCAGCGTGGTAGGCATCAAGGGCAACGCCGGGCAGGCCAACTACGCCGCCAGCAAGGCCGGCATCATCGGCTTCACTAAGTCGGTGGCGCTGGAACTGGGCTCGCGCAACATTCGCTGCAACGCCATTGCCCCCGGCTTCATCGAAACCGAAATGACCGATGCCCTCGACCCCAAGCAGGTGGACGAATGGCGCAAAGCCATTCCGCTCAAGCGCGGCGGCCGGCCCGAGGACGTGGCTAAGGCCACGGCGTTTCTGGCGTCGGATGACTCAGCTTATATCACCGGTCAGGTGCTGCAGGTAGATGGCGGGATGCTGACGTAAGAAAGCCAATGGCCACGCCGGAAGAACACGCTGCACACAACACCGCCGCCAAAAAGCGGATTCTCAGCGACATCAAGGAGCATGGGTTTCATGTGGCGCTGTTCAACGGCGATGGCTACTCGCCCAGCTTCGCCTATACGATTGGGTTGTACAGAAATTTTGGCTACCCGGAGCTAATCTGCTTTGGCTTCGGGCTGGATTTATTGCATTCGGTGCTTTGGGAAGGGAAGCGGCTGCTGGATAAGTACCCGCAACCTGACCAAAGCATCG
This sequence comes from Hymenobacter armeniacus, assembly GCF_014699055.1. Taxonomy (GTDB): domain Bacteria; phylum Bacteroidota; class Bacteroidia; order Cytophagales; family Hymenobacteraceae; genus Hymenobacter; species Hymenobacter armeniacus. Next base: position 481,555 of record NZ_JACXAC010000003.1, on the reverse strand, counting down.
GCTACCCCAATTTTCTGGAAGGATTCGACGTACGACTCGTAACTGTCGATGCATCCCGCTATCAGGATTATTTCGGTTACGCCGCGTGGTTTTATCAGAGCTGGGATTTCCCGGCGTTGCAAATTGTATGGCCTGATAAACAAGCATTTTACCCATGGAACGAAGGCTTTAACTCCGATTGGAAAGCCGCACAGCCGCTGCTGGACCGCGACCACGACTTTAAATTTCCGGAAGACCGCAAGCTCGGCGTCTACACTACCCGTCAGGTTTTAGAAGGCTCACCGATTCTGCGAGTGTCGCACGAAACAGATGGCGACTGGCAGTTTCTGTGCGATACGACGAACGATGTGGCAGACGTGAAGATTGTTTGTCTGGAACACATCATCGAAAAAGACCCATCTGTCAACGAGTTATTTCAGTTGAACTACGGGTGGACGGCATGGCGCGAATCGGTGGAGGACGACTGGGAAACCTGGGAAGAGCCTGAAGAAAACGCTGAAGACTCTGGGCAATGACCCGCCGGCTGCTCCTCCCCTTGCTGCGCCTGGCCGCCCTCGCTCTCGCCGCCTACCCGCGCCTGCACCGACGCCTGCTGCGCTACCAGTGCCACCGCGCCGCCGCAGCCGCTACCGCCCAAATCGCGCCGCAGCTCCGCGATGGCGACCTGATTTTCCACACTTCGCTCTCGGCCCAGTGCCGGGCCATTCAGCTCGCCACGCACTCGCCCTACAGCCACTGCGGCATTCTTTACCAGCAAAACGGCCAGTGGCAGGTATTTGAAGCCGTGCAGCCCGTGAAGCTGACGCCGCTGGCCGATTGGATGGCACGGGGCCAGGGCGGCCACTTCGTGACCAAGCGGCTGCGCGATGCCAAAGCCGTGCTCACGCCCGCCGCGCTGGCCCGCCTGAAAGCGGCCGGGCAGCCGCTGCTGGGGCACCAGTACGACCTGTATTTCGGCTGGTCCGACGACCGGATTTATTGCTCTGAGCTCATCTGAAAAGTGTACGAGCGCGGGTTGGGTCGCCGGCTGGGGCAGCTGCAGCAGTTGCGCGATTTTGACCTCAGCCACCCCGCCGTGCGGGCCAAGCTGCAGGAGCGCTACGGCAAGCGGCTGCCGCTGCAGGAAACCGTAATTTCGCCGGTCAGCATCTTCCGCAGCCCCGAACTGGTTACCGTGCTCAGCCGTTGAGGCAGCGGGCGGCTGCAACCTTGGCAACTGTTGCCGACCTTTAGCGCTGATTCAATCCGACTTTCATTTGCTGACCACTCAATATTCTGCCTGGTTTATTCCGCTGTGCCTGCTCGTGGGGGCCGGCTACGCGGGCCTTCAATACTCGGCCAAAGCGCCCTGGAGCAAGCAGTTCAACTTCGCACTGGCCGCTCTGCGCTTCGCGGTGGTGAGCTTCTTGTGCTACCTGCTGCTGGCGCCGTTGATCAAAACCACCACCACGCGCACCGAGCAGCCCACCGTGGTGCTGGCCGTCGACAATTCGCAGTCCGTCGAGCTGTTTACGCCCAAGCCGGTGCTGAGCCAGGCCACCGCCGGCCTGGCCCGGTTGGCCGAAACCCTGCGCAGCCGCGGCTTTGCCGTCGAAACCCGCTCGTTCACTTCCTCCACGGCCCGCCCGGCCCGCCTCGACTCGCTGCGCTTCTCGGCCGCCACCACCGACCTCGACCAGTTGCTGGCCGGCACCCGCGACGCCTACGACGGCCGCAACCTGGCCGGCGTGGTGCTGGTGTCCGACGGCCTGGCCAACCAGGGCCGCAGCCCGGCCTATTCGGAGTTTAGCTTCCCGATATACAGCGTGGCCCTGGGCGACACCGTGCCCAAGAAAGACCTGCTCCTCACCGGCCTCACCTACAACCGGGTGGCTTTTAGTGGCAACAAATTTCCCATCGAAGCCGAGCTGGGCTTTGAGGGCTACGCCGGCGGCACGGCCACCGTGGAGCTGCGCGAGGGCCGCCGCGTGCTGGATTCCCGCCGCGTGGCGCTGCCGGCCGGGCGGCGCCGGGCCCGCGTGGCGTTCCAGCTCACGGCGCCCGCGCCGGGCAAGCGCCGCTACGAGGTGCGCGTGGTGCCCCAGCCGGGCGAGTTTACGGAGCTGAACAACCAGCGCACGGCTTTCATCGAGATTGTGAAGGGCAAGCTGCGCGTGCTGCTGGCCGGCGCCGCCCCCCACCCCGACCTGAAGGCGCTGCGCGCCGCCATTCTGGCCAACGACAACTTCGACCTGACGCTGGCCCTGCCCGGCGTGGCCCCGCTCAAGGCCGATGCCGATTTCGACGTGGCCATTTTGCACCAGCTGCCGGCCCAGGGCGGGTTGGGCAACGAGATTGTGGCCCAGGTGAAGGCCCGGCGCACGCCCGCGCTCTACGTTATTGGTGCGCAGTCGGACCTGGGCAGCTACAACCAGCAGGGCGCCGGCCTCACCATTCAGGCCCGGGGGGCGCAAACCGACGAGGTGACGCCGCTGGCCAACCCCGGCTTTGCCCGCTTCGCCACCGACGAGGAATCGGCCCGCCGCTTTGCGCAGTACCCGCCTGCCCCGGTGCCGTTTGGCGACTACCGCCTGGGGGCCGGCGCCGAAGCAGCCCTGTGGCAGCAGGTAGGCCGCGTGGCCACCCAAAAGCCGCTACTGGTGTTTGGGGGCCCGCAGGAGCGCCGCCAGGCCACCCTGCTCACCGACGGCAGCTGGCAATGGCGCCTGAGCGAGGCCGTGGAGCACGACGACCGCCCCGAGGCCTACGACCGCCTCATCATCCGCACGCTGCAGCTCCTCACCCAGAACGCCAACAAGAAGCGCCTCGACGTGTACCCCACGCAGGACGCCTTCGGCACGCAAGACGACGTGACGCTGGGCGCCGAAACCTACAACGCCGTGTTTGAGCGGCTCTACAACCAGAAAATTGACCTGGTGCTGACCGACGCCAAGCAGCAAACCCGCCGCTTCTCGTTCTCCAACGCCGAGGACGGCTCGCCCCTGCACCTGGGCCCCTTGCCCGAGGGCCTCTACCGCTACCAGGCGCGGGCCACGCTCGGCGGCCAGGCGCAACAGGATGCCGGCGAGCTGCTGGTGCAGGCCCAACCCCTGGAAGCGCTGGAATCGAAGGCCGACCACAACCTGCTGGCGCAGCTCGCGCGCCGTAGCGGCTCGCGGCTCTATTACCCGGCGCAGCTTGACCAGCTGGCGCAGGACATTCAGAAAGCCAACTACAAGCCCGTGATTACGGCCGAGGAAGACCTCAAGGATTTGATAAATCTGAAGTGGATTTTCTTCGTGCTGCTGGCCTTTCTGACGGTGGAATGGGCGTTGCGGAAGTACTCGGGCAGCGTGTAAATCAGCTCGGCGTAGCGACGCGACCCTTCGCGTCTCGGTGGGCGCGCCGGTCGGTTGTCGTCGGGTATTACTCAACGCCGAGACGCGAAGGGTCGCGTCGCTACGCCGTTCTTTTGGGTATTTCGTAAAGTAGAACTGCTCCCGCTGCGTCCTCCCTCCTACTTCATCGAACCACTATGAAAATACGAGCCATCCTAACCGGCGCCACCGGCATGGTGGGCGAGGGCGTCCTCCTCGAATGCCTTTCAAATCCCACCGTGGAGCACGTGCTGGTGCTCACGCGCAAGCCCACCGGCCGCAGCCACCCCAAAATGAGCGAGCTAGTGGTGCCCGACTTGCAAAACCTGAGCGCCGTGGAAAGCCAGCTGACGGGCTACAACGCCTGTTTTTTCTGCGCGGGCATTTCTTCGGTGGGCGTTTCCAAGGAGGAATACGAGCGCATCACCCACGACCTGACCCTGCGCGTGGGCGCTACCCTGGCCCGCCTCAACCCCGGCCTGACGTTCATTTACGTGTCGGGGGCGGGCACCGACAGCAGCGAGCAAAGCCGCCAGCACTGGGCCCGCGTGAAGGGCCGCACCGAAAACGAGCTGCTGGCCATGCCTTTCGGCGCGGCCTACATGTTTCGGCCCGGCTTCATGAAGGCCACCGAAGGCCAGCGCAACCTGCTGAAATGGTACCCCGCCATTGCCTGGCTCTACCCCGTGGCCCGGCGGCTGGCCCCCAACTTTGTGAGCACCCTGCAGGAAGTGGGCCGCGCCATGATAAACGCAGCCGACTACGGCTACACCAAACCCGTGCTCGAAGTGCGCGACATTGTGGCGCTGGCCCACGGCAAAGCCGCCCCGCGCCCTTAAAACACTATGCGTGAATTAGTAAAGAAATTTCTTGTGACGACCGGCGGCATTCTCGGCACCCTGCTCATTGGCGTGGTAGCCTTCACCAACTTCAGCCCGCAGCTGGGCGGCACGCCCACGCGGCTGGAAAAGCAAGCGTTTGCGAAATCAGGCCATTACGACGAGAAGAAAGGTGAATTTGTGAACCTGATTCCGACGCGGGAAATGACCGGTGGCAGCATGCCTTCGGTGTTGTGGAAATTCCTGTTTCATAAGTCGCCCCAGGCCGCGCCGCCTGGCCCGCTGCCGATGCGGCCCCTCGATTCGCTGGCCATCGTGCGCAAAACGCCCGACGTGGTGCGCATCACCTGGTTTGGCCACTCGGCCAGCCTGCTCGAAATCGCGGGCCAGAACATCCTGCTCGACCCCATGCTGAGCGTGGAAATGGGCCCCGTGAGCTGGGCCACGCCCAACCGCTACAACCGCGAGCTGGTCATCACCCCCGAAAAGCTGCCTTACATCGCCGCCGTGCTCATTTCGCACGACCACTACGACCACCTCGACTTCCGGACCATCGAGAAAATCAAGGACAAGGTGGGGCAATTTTACGTGCCGCTGGGCATTGGGGCGCACCTGCGGGCCTGGGGCGTGCCCCGCGAGCGCATCACCGAAATGAACTGGGGCGACCAGGCCACCCTGCCCGGGCTGCTGCTGCATTGCACGCCCAGCCGCCACTTTTCGGGCCGCGGCCTCACCAACCGCAACTCCACCATGTGGTGCTCCTGGGTGGTGCAGGCGCCCACCAAGCGCGTGTTTTACACCGGCGACGGTGGGTATGGGCCGCACTTTGCCGCCATCGGCCAGCAATACGGGCCCTTCGACCTGGCCGTGGTGGAGTGCGGGCAATACAACGAAAGCTGGGCCGACATTCACATGAAGCCCGAGCAGAGCGTGCAGGCCGCCCGCGACGTGCGCGCCGCCGTGATGCTGCCCGTGCACTGGGGCGCTTTCACCGAGAGCCTCCACGCCTGGAATGAGCCCGTGACCCGGGCCACGGCCGAGGCCGCCCGCCTAGGCCAGGTCATCACCACGCCGCACCTGGGCGAGCCAGTTACGTTGGGCGCTGCGCTGCCGCAGCAGCGGTGGTGGGAGAAGTAGCGCGGGACTCCAATAGCTGCTGCAAGTGCGGTGAAGCCCGCTGAATTATTTCTCGGCCACCACCAAAAATTGCTTGCCCATCACCCGCCAAGCCAGGGGGGTGTGCAGGTACGTTTTCACCGTCAGGGGTGTCACGGGCAGGAAACTGCCGCTGCGAAAGGAAAGCGGAAAAAACCGGCCGATGCTCTTGAGGACGGTGAAGCCGGCACCGTGCAAATGCTCCGCCACGCCCAGGTCAGTTAGCACCACGGTGTGGTCGGCAAAGTCGAAGTATTCTTTGTAGGTGTGCTTAAAATTGGGCCCCATGACCACAATGCGCCCGCCTTTTTTCAGGCTGGCGTACATGCGCTCCAGAAAAATGGCCACTTCTTTCTGGGTTTCGAGGTGCTCCAGAAAGTTTGAGACGAAGATGCCGTCAAAATAATTTTCGGGTATCTCCACTTCCAGGTTATTGCCCACCAGCACGTGTACGCCGGGGTCCGCGTGCTCGCGAATGAAGGCTTCGGACAAATCGATGGTCCACTTTTCGGCCGCGGGAATGGCGTTGATGAATTCGCACAGGCCCCCGGCGAGGTCGAGCACGCGGCCGGGCCGATTGAGGTAGCCGTGGTAGAGCCACGTGGCAAGCGCCGTCCAGACCACCTTTTTTTTGGTTTCGTTGGTGCTTTGAAACCGGTACTGATAGATACGTCCGTAATTCATGGTTTCATCGGCGAGGTCCAAATGGATACTGTCACAATAGTAAGCTTAATTCAGAGACATTGGCTTTCTCGCTCCTTCTGCTGTTGCACGCCTCAGTGCCATTCAGCAGGCCTAAAATCTTTGGTTCAGCCAGTTGTTCGGCACGGCTTGTTCGCGCGTAGACTTGTACATCCCGGCCTGGGCTAGCTTAATTCTTTTGGTTTTTTCATGCGCTACATCCTCGTCAACAAGCCCTACGAAGTCCTCACCCAGTTCACCGACGAGCACGGCCGCGCCACGCTCAAGGACTTTGTGCCCGTGCCCGACGTGTACCCCGTGGGCCGGCTCGATTTCGACAGCGAAGGCCTGCTCCTGCTCACCGACGACAAAGCCCTGCAACACCGCCTGAGCGACCCCAAATTCAAAGTTCCGAAAACCTACTGGGCGCAGGTGGAAGGCACCGTTTCGGAAGAAGCGTTGGCGAAGCTGCGGCGCGGCGTGCAGATAAAGGAAGGCCTTACCGCCCCCGCGCAGGCCAGCATCATCGCAGAGCCCGCCGAATTGTGGGAGCGCAGCACTCCCATTCGCTTCCGGGCCAACATCCCGACCAGCTGGCTGGCCATCACCATCTCGCAGGGCATGAACCGGCAGGTACGCAAAATGTGCGCGGCCGTGGGCCTGCCTTGCCTGCGCCTCATCCGGGCCCGCATCGACGAGCTGGAACTAGGCGAACTGGCCCCCGGCCAATGGCGCGAACTCACGCCCGAAGAATCGCGCAAGCTGAAAGCCAAGTTCTCGATGACGAAGAACCCAGCTAATCGAAAGGTGCTTGTGAAGGGCGAAAAAGCGCCCCAACCAACGCCACGCCGTCCGCTGAAATCCTAAGCCAGCGCCAGTCGACATTGAGAAAAAGTGCCCGCCTTCGCCCGCTTCTGCTGCTCTCGCTAGCAGGCTTCGCCGCGCTGAACGCCGTGGCCTTCTTCCATGCCTGGCGCTTCACGCATTTCAGCAACGAGCCCGGCGTGCACTCGCCCAACCCCGAGCAGCTCAGCCCTGGCCGGAAGCTGTGGGTGCTGCTCACCGGCATCCGCAACCCCAAGCCGCAGAACGGCCCCAAGCCCGACTTCCTGGTCGAAACCGTGACCATCGCCAGTCCCAACGGCCCCCTCGAAGCCTGGTACGCTCGGCCCGATACCGGCCAGGTGCGCGGCACTGTTGCGCTGTTTCACGGCTATACCAGCAGCAAGTCGCACCTCAGCCACGAGGCCGGCCACTTCCGCCGCCTGGGCTACAACGTGCTGCTGGTGGACCAAGCCGGCAACGGCAACTCGGCCGGTTTTCGCACCACCGTGGGCTACCGCGAGGCCGATGACGTGGCGGCTTCAGTGGCATGGTTGTATGACAACGATAGCGCAACAACTAAACACCACGCACTCATTCTCTATGGTGTGAGCATGGGTGCCGTGGCTATCATGCGCGCCGAAGCCGATTTACGTGTCCGCCCCACCGCCAATATTCTGGAGTGCCCCTACGGCAATATGCGCCAAACGGCCTACAACCGCTTCGAATCCATGCACGTACCCGGCTTCCCGATGGCCGATTTGCTGGTGTTCTGGGGCGGCGTGCAAAACGGCTTCTGGGCCTATGGCCTCAACGCTGAGCACTACGCCAGCCAGATTCATACCCCTACCCTCCTGCTCTGGGGCACCGCCGACCCGCGCGTGACCCGCCCCGAAACCGACGCCATTTTCGCCAACCTGGCCGGCCCCAAAGCCCGGCATGACTTTTCCGGCGTGGGCCACGAGCCGTACTGGAAGCGCTATTCGGCGGACTGGGAACAACTGACGCGGGCATTTCTGGCGGAGCCGGGGCGCTAGCGAAGCACATCTCCCGGACCCATTCCTGCTCAGCGCCCCTTATTCTTGCGCGCCACTTTCAGTTGCTCGGCGGCGACGCGTTGCAGGGCCACAGCTTGCGTGAGGCTGATGCCCAGGGCGGCGGCCGCTTCTTCGGTGGGGCCGAACTGGCGCGGGTCGCGGCCCGTGATTTCGCCGAACACCACGCAGGCGTTGAGGTAGGCGCCCCAGCGGCTGGGGTGGCGGTGGTCGGCTTCCCAGAGTTCCATTTTGTTGGGGTCCGGGGTGTAGGGGTTGGGCATGGCCACGCCTTCGCGAATGGCCCGTAGCCAGGCATCGCCGGCCGGAGCCACGCCTGCAATATGGCCGTTGCGACGGGCGAGGCCGTAGTAGGCAGCGTGCAGGTCGGCCGTCATCGAGTCGAGAGGCAGGCCGGCGTAGGGCGAGTTGGGCGGGATATTGAGGGCCGCGCCGGCCCAGGTCTGGTAGAGATAGACGCGGGCGGCGGGGTTGGCGGCGTGAATGGCCTGTTCCAGCTTGGTGGCGTACTCCTGAAACCGTTCGGGCTGGCCGCCGCGGCGCGTGGGCAGCGGCCCGGTGCTGAGGTCGTGCATGATAACGCGGTCCCAGCGCGGCTGCTGAATGATGGCCAGGGCGCTGTCGTAGTGAAACTTCAGCGTCTGCCCGCTGATGGCTTCAATGTGCACTTCGTAGTTGAGGCCGGCTTCGTCGGTGAGCTTTTTGAAGATGCCGGGCACGCCGCCCCAGGGGCCGGGCTCGTTCACGTACATGCGTTGGCGCTGGCCGCGGCGGTCGGGCGTGAAGTTCTCGTCGGTAATGGCCGCCGCGTTGTAGTTGAGCATGGGCGGCTTAGCACTGTGGAAGTAGCTGTTGCCCACGAAGAGAATGACAACGGGCTTTTTGGGCGGCTTGGCGGCCGGGGCAACGGGCGCGGTAAAACTCAGGAGCGGAAGCAGGAAGGCGAGCAGACGCATGCGGCGGCGGGGAAATTCGGAGCAAAACCAGCTGACGGCCCACTATCGGGCAGGCCGCCGCACCGGGGTTAGTTGAAATCTAAGTGCTTATCAAAAAACGGCAGGACGTGCTGGAACATCCGCCCATCGTGGCCCATGATGCGGCTGCCGTGGGTGCCCTCGTACTCCTCGGCCGCGTGGCGGATACTGAAGGCGCTGAGCCACTGGCTGAACGTGCGGCAGGTGGGCGGAATGTGCCGCACCTCGTCCTGCGCACCCCAGTCGAAGGCCAGGGCGCGCAGCTGGCGCAGGGCCGCCGTGTGGGTGGGCAGCTGGTAGGTGGGCGTGGCCGCCACCCACTGCGCCAGCGCGGCATCGCGCCGGGTCAGGCTGTCGGCACCCAGCGAGCCGGGCAGGTTGGCCCCAAAGGGCACGGCTTTGGGGTTGGGCGAAAAGGCCCGCGACACGGACACCGTCGAGAAGGCCGCGTGGTTGCCCTGCAGGCCCGCTGGGCCAGTGGCCCGCAAAGCCTGGGGCAGGCCCGGGCCGGGCAGGTAGCTGGGGTGCGGCCCCACCAGCGCGGGGCTCAGGGCGTAGGCAGCGGCCCAGATGCCAGGATATTGCAGCGCCAGCCGCAGGGTGCCGCCGCCGCCCATGGAGTGGCCCGCCAGGCCCCGGCTGCTGGGCCGCGACAGGGTGCGAAACTGCCCGTCGATGAAGGCTACCAGCTCGCGGGCGGTGAAATCGGCCCAGGGGCCGTTGGTGGCCGAGTTGGCGTACCAGCTGCCGCCGAAGCGGGTTTGCTCGTTGGGCACCACCACGATGAGCGGCCGAATCTGCTTTTCGGCAATGGCTTGGTCGAGCAGGGCTTTCATGCCGTCCTTATTGAAAATCAGGCTGTCGTTCCAGGTGAAGCCGTGCAGGTAGTAGAGCACGGGGTAGCGCTGGCCGGGCGCGGCGTCGTAGCCAGCGGGCAGGTACACGCTCACGCGGCGGCGCGGGGTTTCGCCGCCGGGGTTGCCGCGCAGCAGCTTCGAGTCGAGATAGGTGACGACGACGCGGCCGGCCGGCGGCGGGCTGGCCTGGGCCGCGAGGCGGGTGCTGCTGAGCAGCGTCAGCAGCAGAAGGAGCAGCAGGTTTTTCATGCGGATATGGCGAGCACGATTAAAGAACGGTCATGCTGAGCGCAGCCGAAGCATCTCTCCCGCTTCGTTGCCTGGTCCTCACCAAACCGGGCAGCGAATACTTGTAGTACCATCCGTTGCAGCGAATGAATTACTACTGCGGTAGAGATGCTTCGGCTGCGCTCAGCATGACCGTTCCTTTTGCTCTTCTTCTAGTTCGATTTACTTTTTCAGCTCCGCCCTTAGCGCGGCGATGACGTCCGGGTTCGGCAGGCAGTTTTTGAACTTGATGTTTTCCAGAATCGGCGGCAGCTCGGCGGCAGTTTTCACGTCGACGATATAGGGCGGCTTGATGCGCAGCAGGGCGGCAATGGGCTTGTCGTTGAAGCGCTTGTAGGTCCACTGGCACCAGCCGATGCCGGCGGCGTTGAGGTTGCGGGCGGCTTCGCCCATCCATTCGGGCGAGTTTTCGCCGGTTTCGCCCACCCACACGGGCACGTTCTGGGCCTGGCGGAAGGCCAGCAGGTTGCCGATGGTGCCGAGCTGGTTGGCGTCGGGGTTGGTGGCGTCGGGCGCGTTGCTGAGCGGGTATTTGGGCAGAATGCTGTAGCGGTGGGCGTTGTACACCAGGTTTTCGGGGTGGCTGAAGGCCCGGCGCTCGATGTCGTTGTAGTTGTTGCCGTAGCCGTTGCCTTCGAGCAGCAGCAGGTGCTGGTCGCCCTCGGCGCGCACCGTGTTGATGAGCCGCTCGAACATCTTCTGAATGGCCGGGTTGCCGCCGGGCACGTGGTTGGGCTCGTTCACGATGTCGTACATGGCAATGCGGCCGTCGTTCTTGTAGCGCCGGGCCAGCATGGCCCACAGCCCGTTGGTGAGGTCCTGATACATGGGCTCCTGCCAGAAGTCGTTGGTCTGCAACGCATCCGAGATGTTGGAATCGGTGCCCTGGGCGCCGGGGGCGGCGTGCAGGTCGAGCACCACGTACAGCTTGTTGGCAGCGCACCAGGCCAGCGTCTTATCGATGATGCGGATGGCCTCCAGCTTCTGGGGCTCGCGGAACAGCTCGCCTTTTTGCTGCCATTCCTTCAGCCGGGCCACGTAGTCGGCATACGGCACCGTGCCGCGGATGACGCCGTTGCGCACCGCGCGCTGCGTCTCGGTCAGGAACAGGTCGTAGTGCAGCGGCAGGCGAATGCAGTTGAAGCCCTGCTGGGCAATGAAATCAATATCGGCTTTGGTAATGAAGTTGTCGCGGTACTGCTGGTAGAACTTCTCCACGGCCGCGTCGCTCAGGCCAGCCTGGTAGAGCACCTTCTTCACCGAGCCCTGGGTGCCGCCGTAGCCGGGCTTCATCATGTAGCCTTCCTGCAGCAGCCAGCCGCCGAGGTTCATGCCGCGCAGCAGGACTTCGTGCTGCTGGGCATCCACGATTTTCGGCCCGTCGGCGCGGAGCAAGGGGGTTTGGGCCTGGCCCGCGAGGGCGGTGAGAAAGAAAAGCAAGAAAGTTTTCATGCGTGTTTGAATAGAACGATGTAGAGACGCGACACTTCGCGTCTCCCCGTTGAACGACTCGCGCAGGACAATTTCCGTCGAACGCCAGCCAGACGGCGCGAACGACGAGACGCGAAGTGTCGCGTCTCTACATCGTTCGGCCACACTTAGTCAATCACATACGTCGCGATGGAGTGGGCGGGGCTGGTGGTGCTGGCTCCCTGCCCTTTTATCCAGAGCTGGAATTCCTGGGGCTTGTCGCCGCTGTTCATCACCACCACGGCCACTTTGCCATCGGCGTTGCGGAAGGCGGTGGTTTGCAGCCAGTCGCGGTTCGAACTGCTCACAATGCGCTTGGCGCCGGGGCGGATGAACTTCGAGAAGTGGCCGATGTAGTAGTACGCGCTGGTATAGAGTAGCTTACCGGCCTTGGTATCGCCGATGATGGGCGCGAAGCAGAAGTTGCCCACGTGGTTGGGGCCGCCGGTTTCGTCGAGCAGCACGTTCCAGTCGGTCCAGCCCACGGTGCCGGCGTTGAAGTCGTTAATCATCGAGTGGCCGTACTTCTCGCCCAGGCTCCAATCATCTATTTTGGCGAAGTCGAACTTCTCCTTGCAGCCCTCCGTGAAAATCAGGTTGGTGTTGGGGAAGGACTCGTGCACGCGGCGCTCGTTGTCGAAGAGCATGGCGCTGGTGGTCCAGGTTTCGTACCAGTGGTAGCCGATGCCCCACACGTACTTGGCGGCCTCGGGGTCGTCGAGAATGGTGCTGGCGCGCTGGTAGAGCTGGTCGCGGTTGTGGTCCCAGGCAATGAGCTTGCGGCCGCCCAGCCCGCCCTTGGCCAGCGTGGGCCCGAGGTAGCCTTTGATGAAATCCCGCTCCTCCTCGGCCGTGTACAGGCACGACTCCCACTTCTGGTTGGCCATGGCTTCGTTCTGCACACTCAGGCCCCAGATGGGAATGCCCTGCTGCTCGTAGGCCTTAATGAACTTCACGTAGTAGTCGGCCCAGGCCTGGCGGTATTGGGGCAGCAGCTTGCCGCCGTGCAGCATCTCGCCGTTGGATTTCATCCAGCCGGGCGGGCTCCAGGGGCTCACAAACATGGTGAGCTTGCCGCCCGCCGCCGCCGTGGCCTGCTTGATGAACGGAATGCGGTACTGCTGGTCGTGCTGCACGCTGAAGCTCTTCAGCGCCTCGTCCTTGTCGGCCACGTAGGTGTAGCTGCCGCTCGAAAAGTCGGTGCTGTGGATGCTGGTGCGGCCCAGCGTGTAGCCGATGCCGGCCGTGGGGCTGTAGTAGGCCCGCATAAACTCCTGCTGCACGGCCTTGGGCAGGCGGGCGTAGGTTTCGGCCGAGGCGTCGGTCAGGGCCCCGCCAATGCCAAGCATGGTCTGGAACGAGTGGCCGGGGTCAACGAACACGCACACCTGGGTTTCGAGCGGCTGCCCGGCCGGCGCAAACGCCAGGGCCGGGCCGGCGGCCAGGCGCTGGCTGGTGCCCTGGGCGGTGGTGAATACCTGCGCCTTGCGGCCGGCGGCCGAATAAGCGGTGGGCGGCTTGGGTGGGGTTTGCGGGGCAGCGCTACCCAGCCCAAGGGCGGATAGAGCCAGCACGGGAAGGACGGTTTTTAGCATACAGATAGAGTGGGCCGCCGGCGAACTGGCTGACCGCTAGATTACAGCCGGAAGGCCTGGTTGGGAAAAAGCTTGTCTTCGTAAGGCGGAGGGAGCGGCCGGGCCCGGCTCACCGAGTCGAACAGCATGGCTTGCGGCCGCCGGGGCGCATATGCGGGCCAGTCCGCGCCCGGCGTGCCCGTCTTGATGAAGCTGACCCAGCGCCGGTGCATGTCGGCCGCCAGCGTCCGGCTGGAGCCGGCCTGCGCCGCCTTGGGGCCGAGGGAGTTCCAGGCGTAGGCCAGCTCCTGGGCGTGCACGGGGCCCGCGCCGCCCGGCGGGCGGTAGTCGAAGCGGTAGAGCCACACGGGCTGGCCGGCCGCGGCCAGGGTGCCGGCCAGCCGGTACGAGGCCAGGCGGTAGAGATAGTCGGTGGTGGTTTGCAGCCAGGCCTGGTCGGTGGGCTGGCGGCGGTGGGCCTGCTCGTAGGCGCGCCACACGGCCGCGCCGTTGGTTCCGAACAGGGCCGTCAGGACCTCAGCGTTGGGCTGCTTCAGGCTGGGCCAGAGGCCGATGAACAGGCCGGCTTCGTCGCGGTTGGTACCCACCAGCGCCCCGCGCAGGCGGGGCCGGCGCGCCAGGTGCGCCAGCGGCTCGTCGGGAATGGTGCGGCCGTCGCGCACGGGGCCGAACAGCTGCAAACCGTTGGGCCCGTCGGTGAGCTGCTGCTGGGCCCGGATGATGGTGGCCGTGGGCAGCGTCAGGAGCTGGGCGGCCTGGTCGGGGCGCAGGCCCAGGGCGGCCAGCAGCCGGGTGGCCACCGCGGCGGCCGTAGCCGTGTCGCGTACCGCCTGGGTGCCGCCACTTTCCAAAATCACCTGCTGAAAAAGGCCGTCGGCGGCGGGCGTGGCCAGCACGGCGCTCACCAGCTTGGCCCCGGCCGATTCGCCCATCACCGTCACGCGGGCGGGGTCGCCGCCGAAGGCCGCAATGTTCTCGTGCACCCAACGCAGGGCCGCCACCACGTCGAGCACGCCCGCGTTGCCGGCCGGCCGGTAGGCCGGGCCCAGTAGGCTCCCGAGTTGCAGAAAGCCGAAGCTGCCCAGCCGGTAGTTGATGCTCACGGCCACCAGGCTATCCTGGCGGGCAAAATTTTGCCCCGGGAAGTCGTCGCCCGAGCCGCCGGTGAAGGCGCCGCCGTGCACCCACACCACCACCGCTTTGGGCTGGGCGGCCCGCAGCGACGGCGTCCACACGTTCAGGGTGAGGCAGTTTTCGTCGCCCTGCGGGCCGGCGCTGCCGCCCTGCGGCGCCCGGGGCCCGAAAGCCGTGGCGGGCCGCACGCCCACCCAGGGCTGCACCGGCCGGGCCGGCCGAAACCGCCCCTCGCCCACCGGCGGCGCGGCATAGGCCACGCCCCGAAACAGCAGCAGCCCGGTGCTGTCGCGGGTGCCCTGCAGCTGGCCCGCCCGCGTCTGCACCACAGGCGCCGGGGCAGGCGCAGGCACCCGGGCTACTCCGGCGGAGGCCACACTCACCCACGCAGCGGCCAGCAGCCCCCGCAGGCCAGTCATTCTCCCCACCAACGTAGCCCAGCCTACCATACGTACGTCGCTACCGAGCCCCCGTAGAGCGAGGTGCCCACCAGCTTGCCTTTATACTGGATATTAAAATTCTGGAGCGAGCTGCCCGAGTTCAGCACCACCAGCACGCGCTTGCCGTTGGGGGTTTTGTAGGCCACGTTGGGCAGGTTGGTGGGCACGTTGGTGGCCACGCGCACCGAGCCGGGGCGCACAAACTTGCTGCTGTGGGCCACCGTGTAGTAGGCCACGTTGCGCGTCACGCTGTTGCCGTTGATGGTGACGGCGCCCAGGCACTGGGTGCAGCCGCCGGGCGTGTGGGGGCCGTAGTTCTGGTCGCTGGCCAGGTTCCATTCCAGCACGTTGCGGCTCCAGTTGCGCACCGCCCCAATCTCAAGGTTGGCCACGTGGTAGTTCAGGTCGCCGCCAAACGAGGCCGTGCCCGGCGCTTGCGTCCACTGCTCGGTGAAGTAGATGTTCTTGCTTGGAAACTGGTCGTGCACACCGGCCAGCGAATTAATGGAGCCGCCGTAGAGGTGGAAAGCCGAGCCGTCGACGAAGGCGCTGGCGGCGGCATCGCTCAGCACGGTGCTCACGAAGCTGAGGCCGGCCTGGTCGGGGTTGTGGTCGTAGGCAATAATCTTGGTGCTCAGGCCCGCGGCCCGGAACGCCGGCCCCACGTTGTTCTTGATGAAGGTAGCTTGCTCGCTGCCCGTCATCAGCATGCTGGGGTTGTTGCCGCCGTATAGGGGCTCGTTTTGCAGCGTCACGGCGTCGATGGGAATGCCGGCGGCCTGCATGCCCTGCACGTATTTCACGAAGTAGCGGGCGTAGGCGTCGTAGTACTGCGGCAGCAGGCTGCCGCCGATGGGGCTGTTGTTGCTCTTCATCCAGGAGGGCGCCGTCCAGGGCGAGCCCAGGATTTTGATGCCGGGGTTCACGGCCAGAATCTCCTTCAGCACCGGGATGAAATAGGCCTGCTCGGGCGCCAGACTAAAATTGGCCAGCGCGGGGTCGGGTGTGCCGGAGTCGTCGTAGGTATATACGCTGCTGCTCAGGTCCGAAGCCCCAATGCTGATGCGCAGGTAGCTCACCCCAATGCTGCTGCTGTCGGTGGCAAACAGCTCCCGGATGAGCGAGGCCCGGTTGCTGGCCCCCATCTGGCTCAGCACGTAGGCGCTGCCCCCGGTCAGGGTGTAGCCAAAGCCGTCCATGGTCTGGTAGGTCTGGGTGGTGTCCACCACAATGGTGGGGTCGTTGTTGGTGCTGGCCCCGAACACCAGGCTCACCTTCTGGCGGTAGAGCAGGGCGGTTTTGTCGGGCGCCGTCAGCCACACGGCCACCTGCGACGGGCCCGTGGGCGTCACCGGGCCCGTGGGCGGCGTGGCGGGCCCGGCGGGCTCCGCCTCTTTCTTGCAGGCGCCCAGCAGCAGCGGCATTGCCACAGCAGCCAGGTAGGTGAAGCGGGAAAGGAAATTCATGGGGAAAGGCAGAATGAATGGCTTGAAACAGCGGGCGGGAAGCCTCACCACACGTAGGTGGCCACGGCGCCGGCCGGCAGCGTGGCCGGCACGGTGCGGCCCTGGTAGTGCACGCTGAACGTTTGGGCCGTGGCCTGGTCGTTTTGCACCAGCAGCACGTGGCCGCCGGTGGGCGTGCGGTAGGCCACGTTGGGCAGCACGTCCGCGCTCGTCGAGCCCACGCGCACCGAGCCGGCCGGCACAAACTTGCTGCTGTGGGCCACCGTGTAGTAGGCCACGTTGCGCGTCACGGCATCGCCGGCCAGCGTGAGGGCGCCCAGGCACTCGGTGCAGCCGCCGGGCGTGTGGGGGTTCTGCTGCGGGTCGGCGGCCAGGTTCCACTCCAGCACGGTGCGGGCCCAGTTGCGGGGCGCACCGATTTCGAGCTGCTTCACGTGCCAGCCCAGGTTGCCGGCAAAGGCCGTTTTCGAGCCCACCCACTGCTCGGTGAAGTAGAGGTTCTTGGTCGGGTAGGCGTCGTGCACCTTGCTCAGGGCCTCAATGGGCCCGGCGTAGAGGTGGAAGGCCGAACCGTCGACGTAGGGGTTGGCGGTGGCATTGCCCAGCACCGTGAGCGGGTACTCCGGCTTGTCGGCGTTGTGGTCGTAGCAAATGATTTTGGTGTCGAGCTTGGCCGCTTTCAGGGCCGGGCCCAGGTGCTGGCCGATGAACTCGGCCTGCTGCTCGGCCAGCATCAGCAGGCTGGGGTTGTTGCCGGGGTGCAGCGGCTCGTTCTGCACCGTGATGGCGTCGAGGCGAATGCCCTGGGCCTGCATGCCCTGCAGGTATTTCACGAAATACTGGGCGTAGGCGGGATAAAACTCGGGCTTGAGGCTACCCCCTTTGCTCTCGCCGTTGGTTTTCATCCAGGTGGGCGGGCTCCAGGGCGAACCCATGAGCTTGATGGCCGGATTAATGGCCAGAATTTCCTTTAGCACCGGAATGAGGTGCTTCTCGTCGGGGGCCAGGCTGAACTTGGCCAGCGTGGGGTCAGTTTGGCCGGCGGGCAGGTCGTCGTAGCTAAACACCTGGGCATCGAGGTCGGACGCCCCGATGCTCAGGCGCAAGTAGCTCACGCCAATGCCGTTGGCGGCGGTGCCGAACAGTTCGCGCAGCAGCGCGGTGCGCTTGGCCGGGCTCATGGCCCGCAGCAGCTCGGCGCTGCCCCCGGTGAGGCAGTAGCCGAAGCCATCCATGGTCTGGAAGCGCTGGCGGTCGTCCACTTCAATCACCGGGCCGGCGGCGGCAGAAGTGCCAAAGGCCAGCTTGCCCGGCTGCAGTTGCAGGAGCTGCTTCTGGTCGGCGGTGCTCAGCCAGCAGGCCACGCTGGTGGCGGGGCCGGGCTTGGCCGCCGCTTTGCGGGCCTGGCCGTGGCCGGGCACCAACGCGAGCGACAGCAAGGCCGTGGCGCCCCAGCGCGATAAGTAGTGCAATGTCATGGGTTACTGGTACGATAGTCGACGGGTACGGTCTTGGTTAAGTCGTTTGTTGTCCGTTGGCGGCCCGCGCCGAAACGCGGCGCCCCCAACGGACAACCCAACAACGGCTAGCATGTCGCTCCGGGGCAGGAAGCAGAAAACTGTTCCCACCATCACCCGCCCCTGCCCCGCGAGCGACAGCTATGGCTAGTACCCCGGGTTCTGCTGAATCTGGGGGTTGGTGTTGATTTCGGCCTGCGGGATGGGAAACAGCAGGAAGTTGGCGTCGCGGGCCCCGCCGGCGCGGCGGCGCGAGATGATGTCGAGGGCCGTGACGGTGTGCGAGGCCGAGCCGTCGGCCAGCGTGTGGCGGGCGTAGCGCACCAGGTCCCACCACCGTTCGCCCTCAAAGGCCAGCTCGAGGCGGCGCTGGCGGTCAATTTCGTTGCGCAGGGCCTGCTTGCTGGCCGCCTGGGGCGAGGCCGTGGTGAGGGCCGTGAGGCCGGCGCGGGTGCGCACGCGGTTCAGCTTGTCCAGGGCGTCCTGGGTGGGGCCGTTGAGTTCGTTCGCGGCTTCGGCGTAGGCCAGAAATACTTCGGCCATGCGCAGCACGTAGCTGTTGTCGGCCGAGTTGAAGTTGCCGCCGATGCTGCTCCACTTGAACACGAACGGGCCCCGGTCGTTGGCGTTGGCGCCCGATGCCCGGTTTTTGGTGGCGTCGAGGTAGCTCACGTGGTCGCGGCCCACAAAGGTGCCGTTGCTGTTGATGTTGCCGTTGTAGGCCCAGCGGCGGTCGTTCACGGTGTCGGCAAAGGCAATCAGCTCGGCGCTGGGAATGCTGAATTTTGAGAAGGAATACGTTGCAAAAGGCAGCGGCAGCAACAAGTCGGGCAGAATGCTGCCCCCATCGGCCGTGCCGGCGTATTGAATCTCGAAGAGCGACTCGGCGCCCTTGTTCTCGGCCGGGAACAGCGACTTGAACGTGGCGTTCAGGGGCACGTTGCGGGCAATTACCGTTTGGGCGGCGGCCTGCGCGGCGGCCCAGTTGCGGCGCGTGAGCTGCACGCGGGCCAGCAGGGCGCTGGCCGCGTTGCGGCCGGCGCGGTTGGGGTTGGCGGCGGGCATCTGAATGGCGGCGCGCTGCAAGTCGCTCACCACCGCGTTGTACACGTCATCGGCCGAGGCGCGGGGCAGGTTGGTTTCGGTGGGCTGGCTGCTCTCGGTGGGCTGCAGGCGCAGCGGCACGCCGCCGTAGGCCCGCACCAGGTTGAAGTAGCACAACGCCCGGACGAAGCGGGCTTCGCCCAGAATCTGGCTGCGCCGGGTGGTGTCCATCGGCACGTTGGGCACGTACTTGAGCACGATGTTGGCGCGGTTCACCCCGACGTACATCTGCCGGAAAATGTTGTTGACCTGGCTCGTGTTGGGCGTCCAGGCAATGTTCTGCACCGCGTTCACGTCGCCGTTGATGCTGGTCACGTTGTCGGAGGGCATCTCGCCGGCCACGTACAGGTCCTGGCCGTAGCCCCCGGTGCCCTGCAGGGCGTCGTACACGGCCGTGAGGCTCGATTCGGCGTCGTCGGCCGAAGTAAAGAAGTTGTTGGGCGTGATGCTGGTGAGCGGCTCTTTCTGAAGAAAGTCGCAGCCGGCCAGCAGCAGCAGGGCGCAAATCGGGAGGATAAAGTGCTTTTTCATGGGAATGCTAGCAGAAAGTCGACTTAGAAAGTGGCGTTCAGGCCCACCGTGTAGGTGCGCGCTTGCGGGTACACGCCAAAGTCGCGGCCGAAGCCAGTGGTGGAGAAGGGGTCGGCGCTCACCTCCGGGTCGTAGCCCGAGTATTTGGTCCAGGTCACCAGGTTTTGGGCCGTGCCGTAGATGCGCAGGTTCTTGAGGGCGGCGTATTTGGCCAGGCTGGCGGGCAGGTTGTAGGCCAGCGTCAGGTTTTTGAGGCGCACGTAGGAGCCGTCCTCAATGAAGCGGGTCGACACGCGGTTGTTGCCGGCGGGGTCGCCAAACACGGGGCGCGGCACGGTGGTGTTCGTGTTGGTGGGCGTCCAGTGGCTGAGCACGGCCGTGCTCTGGTTCAGGGCCGTGGTCTGGCCTTCCGTGATGGTGCGGTTCTGGTTGTAGATGTCGTTGCCGAAGCTGCCCTGGAAGAACACGCTCAGCTCGATGCCTTTGAAGGTGAAGTTGTTGGTGACGCCCGCAAAGAATTTCGGGTTGGGGTTGCCAATGACCGTGCGGTCGGCATCGGTGATGACCTTGTCCCCGTTCACGTCCACGAAGCGGATGTCGCCGGCCTTGGGCGCCACGCTGTTTTGCTTGGGTAGCGTCGCCCCCTCGGCATCCGACTGCACAATGCCCTGCACTTGGTAGCCGTAGAACACGCCCAGCGGCTGGCCCACTTTCTGAATGCTGTAGCCCCCGATGAAGGTGCGCGACACCTGCTCGCCCTTGTCGTTGGGCGCACTGCCCAAGTCGATGACCTTGTTGCGGTTGGCCGTCACGTTGAAGTTCGTGCTCCAGCCAAACGCGCCGTTCTGGCCGTCCACGTTGTTGGTCACCAGGCCCAGCTCGATGCCGCGGTTTTGGATGGTGCCCACGTTCTGAATCACGCTCAGGTTGCCGGCCCCCGTGCTCTGGGGCAGGGTCACGCCCAGCAGCAGGTCGGTGGTGCGCTTGTTGTAGGCG
This sequence comes from Hymenobacter armeniacus, assembly GCF_014699055.1. GTDB lineage: Bacteria > Bacteroidota > Bacteroidia > Cytophagales > Hymenobacteraceae > Hymenobacter > Hymenobacter armeniacus. The sequence goes on along the minus strand of NZ_JACXAC010000003.1, from coordinate 461,275 downwards.
TCAAACGTGAACGTGAGGCGGTTGCTGAACAGGCCCAGGTCGATGCCGGCGTTGTACTGCGCCGTGGTTTCCCAGCGCACGTCGTTGCCGATGTCGGTCTGGGTGATGCCGCCCAGAATGGACGTGCCGCTGCCCTGGTAGTTGCTGCCCACGCCGTAGCGCGAAAAGCGCTGGTAGGTGTAAATCTCCTGGTTGCCGTTGGCCCCGTAGCTGCCGCGCAGCTTCAGGTCCGACACCACGCCGCCCTGCGGGAAGAAGCTCTCGCGCGACACGCGCCAGCCCAACGACACGGCCGGGAAGTAACCGAAGCGGTTGGCCCCGCTGAAGCGGCTGCTGGCGTCGGCCCGGAAGCTCACCGTGGCCAGGTAGCGCTCGTCGTAGTTGTAGATGGCGCGGCCGAAGAAGCTCAGCAGCGACCATTGGTCGGCGTAGCTGCCCGGAATGCCCGAGGCCGTGGAGCCGCCGTTGAGGTAGGGCACGGCGTTGGAGGAAAAGCCGCGCGTGCCGGCCCCCGAGGTAAACCGGTCCGAGGCCTGCATCGACTGCCCCCCGAGCAGCGTCAGGTTGTGCTTGTCGTTGAAGGTTTTGTTGTAGGTAAGCGTGTTCTCCAGCAGCCAGATGACCTGCTGGTTGGCGGCGGTGTTGGCCGAGCCGCGCACTTCGGCCGGCGACGACGACGTGCCCGGGTAGTTGCGGCTGTAGAACGTGTTTTCCGACTGCGTGCGGAAATCCAGCCCCAACGACGTTTTCAGCGTCAGGCTCTTGAGAATGTCGAACTCCCCGTACACGTTGCCCAGCGCCTGGTACACAATGGCCTGGTTGCTGGTTTCGAGCAGGTTGCCCACCGGGTTGTCGCTCAGCGTGAAGGGGTTGGTGCCGTACGTATTGTCGGGGTTGCGCACCGGCACCGTCGGAATTTGGGTCAGGGCGCCCAGCACCGTGCCCGAGTTGCCCAGCGCTGCCTCCGAGCGCACGGTGCCGTTGGTGTGGCTGCGGCTCAGGTTGAGCGTGGTGCCCAGCCGGAACCGGTCGGTCACGCGCTGGTCGAGGTTAATCTTGAAGTTGTAGCGGTCGAACCCGGACTGGATGTTGATGCCCGCCTGGTTGAAATAGCCCCCCGACACGTAGTAGCGGGTCTTGTCGGTGCCACCGCTCACGCTCAGCTGGTAGTTCTGAATGTCGGCGGGCCGGAAAATGGCGTCTTGCCAGTCGGTGTCGTAGGGCGGCAGGTTATTCAGGTCGGGAAAACCGGGCGCCCGGCCCGCGTTGGCCAGCAGCTCGTTGTATTCCTGCGCAAACTGGCGGGCGTTCAGCACGTCCAGTTTCTTGCGCAGGTACTGGCGGCCGTAGTACACGTTCAGGCCCACCTGGGCTTGGCCGGCTTTGCCTTTTTTGGTCGTGATGACAACCACGCCGTTGGCCGCCCGCACCCCGTAAATGGCCGCGCCGGCCCCGTCTTTCAGCACGTCAATGCTCTCAATGTCGTTGGGGTTAATCGTGTTGAGCGGGTTCAGGCGCTGGCTGTTGTTGGTCAGCTCCTGCTGGTAGTCCGGCAGCACCGGAATGCCGTCTATCACGTACAGCGGCGAGCCGTTCAAGCTGAGCGAAGCATTGCCCCGAACCCGCACGTTGATGCCCGCGCCGGGGGCGCCCGAGGGCGCCGTTACCTGCACGCCGGGGGCCTGGCCTTGCAAAGCCTGGTCGAAGCCGGCCACGGGCTGGCGCGCAATGGCCGCCGCATTCACCGACGAAACCGCGGTAGTGAGTTCCTGCCGGCTCTGCGTGCCGTAGCCCACCACCACCACCTCTTTCAGCGCCTGGGTGTCGTCTTTTAGCTGCACGGTGAACGTCGTGTTGCTGCCCACGGCCACTTCCTGGCGCACAAAGCCCACCGAGCTAAACACGAGGGTGCTGCCCTCGGGCACGCTCAGCGAGAAGTTGCCGCTCACGTCGGTGGCCGTGCCAATGGTGGTGCCCTTCACGAGCACCGTCACGCCGGGCAGGCCTTCGCCGGCGGCGTTGGTCACGCGGCCCGTCACGGGGATGTCGCGCAGGGCGCGGGCCTGGGGCAGCGGCCGCAAGCCGGCCGCGTGCACCGCCGGGGCCGCCCCCAGGCTGGCCAGCAGCGTGCCGCCCAGGGCCGAAGTAAGCAACGCCTTCCGAAAGGGACCAGCCCCCGCTAAGAATGGTAAGGGAGTTATCATGGTGTGGTGAGATGGGTGGGAAAAGGTGATAATCTCCGGTGCAAACGATTGGGGCGAAGGCACGCAGAGCCGTTGGCCCCTCGGCAAACAAATGCAGAAGGGTTGCACAAATTTCCCAGCCCCCGGCACCCGGCACTATATCATTTGTATCACGAGCTGTTCAACCCAGATGTATTTCACTAACCAACTGATGCTCAGTAGAACATGAATAAAAAAAGTGACATCCGCTAAGCAGCAGATGTCACTCACGTAACGCAACTATCGAAATTATTTCAGGGGGCCGTGGAGGCGTGCAGCGCCCTGAACTTGGACGGCGTGAGCTGGTAGCGCGCCCGGAAGCTGGCCGTGAAGTACGACGGCGACGAAAAGCCTAGCTCGTAGGCAATGTCGGCGATGGTGAGGGCGTCGTCGAGCAGCAGCTCGCGGGCTTTGGTCAAGCGCACGCCCTGGATGAAATCGGTGACGCCCGTGTTCAGCACGGCCTTCACTTTGCGGTAGAGTTGCATGCGCGACACGCCCAGGCTGCGGGCCACGTCTTCCACGCTGAGGTTGCTTTTGGACAAGTCGGCCTCGACGACGGCCGTCAGGTCGGCCAGGAATTTCTGGTCGGCCTGGGTGGTCAGGCCCGCCGCGTCCACGCTCAGCTCGCGGCGCAGGTGCTCGCGCTGGCGGGCGCGGTTGGCCAGCAGCGTGCGCACGCTTTCGAGCAGAAAGGTCGGGTTGAAGGGTTTGGTGAGGTAGAGGTCGGCGCCGGCCTGCACGCCTTCCACCTGCTGCTCGGGGGCGCCGCGCGCCGTGAGCAATATGACCGGGATGTGCGAGGTGCGCCAGTCGGCCCGCAGCCGGGCCACCACTTCCAGCCCGCCCAGGCCCGGCATCATCACGTCGCACACTATCAGGTCCGGAATCAGGTCGGTGGCCATCGCGAAGCCGGTGTAGCCGTCGGCGGCGCTCTGCACGCGGTGGCTGGCCCCCAGCTTGCGCATCAGGAAGTCGTTCACCTCGGCGTTGTCTTCAATCACCAGCACCAGCGTTTCGCTCACGGCCTCGGCCGGCGCGGGCGCCAGGTCAGTCAGTTCGGCTTCGATGGGCTCCGGCTCGTCGAGCGAAAGCACCACGGGACGGGCCTGCTCCTCGGCCCGCAGGCTGGCGGGCAGCTCGCGCGGCAGCCGCACCGTGAACGTGCTGCCGCTGCCGGCCTGGCTGCTGAAGCTGAGCCGGCCCTGGTGCAGGCGCACCAGCCCCTGGGCCAGCGCCAGCCCCATGCCCGAGCCTTTGGCCACCGCGCCCTGGTCGCCCTGGTAAAACCACTCGAAAATGTGGGCCCGGTCCTGCTCGCTGATGCCGCGGCCGGTATCGGTCACGCTCACCTGCAGGGCCCGGCCCTCGTCGGCGGCCTGCAGGCTGATGGTAATCTGGCCGTGCTCGGGGGTGAATTTCAAGGCATTGGACAACAGGTTGAAAAACACCTTGTCCAGGATGTTGCCGTCGAACCAGGCCAGCAGCACCGGCTCGGCCGCCAGAAAGCGCAGGCGCACGCCGCGCTGGCGGGCGGGCTTCTCGAAGGCGTCCACAATCTCGCGCACGAAGCTCACCAGGTTGCCCTCGGTGGCGTGCACCGCCATCTTGCCCACCTCAATCTTGCGGAAGTCGAGCAGCTGGTTCACCAGCTGCAGCAGGCGCTGGGTGTTGCGGCGCACCAGCCCCAGGTCGTGCCGCTGCGTGCTGCTGAAACCGGCGCTGTTGCCCAGCAGCTCCTCCACCGGCCCCAGGATGAGGGTGAGCGGCGTGCGCAGTTCGTGCGAGAAGTTGGTGAAGAAGCGCAGCTTGGCTTCGGTATCGATGCGGGCGCGCTCGGCCATCACCTCCAGCTGGTTGCGCTGCGAGCTGATTTCCTCGTTCTGCGCGCTCAGCTGGTGGTTAATCTTGACGTTTTCGGCGTTTTGCAGGGCCAGCTGCTGGTTGATGAGGCGGTTTTTGCGGGCCGAGCGCCAGGCAAACGCGCCCAGCGCCAGCGCCCCCAGCAAAGACAGCAGCGCCGCATACAGCGCGTGCTGCTGGCTGGCGTAGGTCGCTTCGAGGTGCCCCATCAGGCCTTGCTGCCGCTCAATGTCCTGCTGCTGGCTCACCATCTTTTCGGTTTGCTGGCGCATGGTCAGCACGTTGGTCGAGTCGATGACCATGGTGCCCAGAATGTTCTCGCGCTTGAAAGGCTGCTTGTGGAGGATGTTCAGGGCCGTCCGGATGGCGTCTTCGCCGCCCGGCGAGTACAGCAGCGAGGCCTTCAGCATGCCGCGCTGCACCAGGTCTATCCCCTCCCCCGGGCTGGCCAGCCCATCCACGCCAATGATGCGGACCTTGTCGGCGCGCCCCAGCTCCTGGCAGATGAGGTAGGCCGCGCGGGCCATGCCGTCGTTGTGGGCGTAAATCAGCGATACTTCGGGGTGGGCCTTCAGCGCATCCACCAGGCCCGGCTTCAACGAGCTTTCGGTCCAGTTGCCGGTTACCTGGCTCACAATTTCGAGCCCCGGGTAGTCGCGCAGGGCCTTGCTGAAGCCTTCGTGCCGGCCCGAGGTGGCCGACGAGCCCGGCGAGCCCAGCACTTCCAGCACCTTGCCGTGGCCGCGCAGCAGCCGGGCGGCGTAGCGGGCGGCCGTCTGGCCCACTTCCACGTTGTCGGCCCCCACGAAGGCGGTGTAGGCCTGCGAGGCCGTGCGCCGGTCCAGCAGCACCACCGGAATGCCCCGGCGGTAGGCCTCCTCCACGGCCGGCGTCACGGGGGCCGATTCGTAGGGCGACACAATCAGTAGGTCGATGCCGCTTTCGATGAGCTCATGAATTTGCTGTTTCTGCAGCGCGCTGTTGTCGTGCGAGTTCAGCGTGCGCAGCTGCACGTCGGGGTGGAAGCTCAGTTCGCGCTCCATCCCCGCCTGCATGGCCTGGCGCCACGGCCCCTTCGAGCTGCACTGCGCAAACCCAATGCGGTAGTGCGGCGGCTTGGCCGGCTGCGCGCAACCACCTAGCAGCAACGCTAATGCAGTTATTGCCGCCCCCCAGGCCCGTGTATGCAACAATGTTTTCAACGCGTCTTCAAGACTGGTAAACTTCTGGCAGGCATCCGCCCGGTCCCACTGTGTAAAACTAGCAAAATCCCCGGCGGCATGCCCAATCGCAGTTGGGTAGGCATTTCGCGGCCCCAAAGCCCGCCACGACTTCCCCGCAACGGGCCACGAACCGCGCTGGCGGCGCTACCTCACCGATTGGGAGCAGCAGACGCAGGAATTTATGAGCCGCTAAGCTGTGCTGCTCTTTCGCTATTCGGAGGTACTGCCGGGTAAAAACCGGTGCTGCCACTGCCTTTTCTCGATATTTCTGACATTCTCCGCACCGTGTAACGCGTGCAAGTACTGTCCCAGTATCAATAATTCCTTATCGGTAGGGTCACCTAAGAAAGGAGTCGGATAAATGGCGTTTCCATAGCAGTTCCGCACCTTTTCCGGCGTATCATCCACTATCAAAACCCGATTTACATCGTAGCCGAGCCGCCTTACTTTCTTGAGCAGCTTGGCATATTCATAGTGGCTCACGCCATCCAAGTTGTAGTAGCCAAACTCGTCAATCTGCGGCAGCAGCAAGGGCGTACAGCGGGAGCGGCCCCACACAAACACCGGCTTTATCTCCGGTGGAAATATCTGTTCAACCACTTGCTTGACGTAATCGTCGCTGGCTGATGACCATACCGCCAATTCAAACTTCTCGGCGCAAATGGCCAGAAAAGCCTCTAATCCTGGCCGTTTGTATACGTAGTAATGGTAGAGCTGAAACGCAAAATCGTCGCCAAGCTTGGTTGCAGTAGCGTGAATCAACGTTTCGTCAAGGTCCAGAATCAATAGGATTTTACTTTCCATCGCAGCTAGCAAGTTACCTCCTAACCATTTCCCGCCCCCTTGTCAGGAAAATTTTGGGCGCTTGCAACAAATCCCGCCACCGCGTCGGATAATCTTGCGCGCCGGGCCGAATCGGTGACAATCTGTCACCAAAACGACGCTGGTACGTTGCTTGTAATCCCCGGGTAACGGCTGCAAAGCGGCTCCAACCTGACACATTCCACTCTCCATCTTAACCAACACACCCCTCTCATGGGCAAAATAATCGGCATTGACCTCGGCACCACCAACTCGTGCGTGGCCGTAATGGAAGGCAACGAACCCGTTGTGATTCCCAACAGCGAAGGCCGCCGCACCACCCCCAGCATCGTCGCGTTTCTCGACGGGGGCAAGGGCGAGCGCAAAGTGGGCGACCCGGCTAAGCGCCAGGCCGTGACCAACCCCAAGAACACCATTTCCAGCATCAAGCGCTTCATGGGCCGCCACTTCAACGAAGTGACCGCCGAGCAGAAGCACGTTTCCTACGACGTCGTAGCCGGCCCCAACAACACGGTTGCCGTGAAGATTGGCGACCGCAACTACACGCCGCAGGAAATCTCGGCCATGGTGCTTCAGAAAATGAAGCAAACCGCTGAGGATTACCTCGGCACGACCGTAACCGAAGCCGTTATCACGGTACCTGCGTACTTCAACGACGCCCAGCGCCAGGCCACCAAAGAAGCCGGTGCCATTGCGGGCCTCGACGTCAAGCGCATCATCAACGAGCCCACCGCCGCTGCCCTGGCCTACGGCCTGGACAAGAAGCACAAAGACCAGAAAATCGCCGTGTATGACCTCGGCGGTGGTACGTTCGACATCTCCATCCTGGAGCTGGGCGACGGCGTGTTTGAAGTGCTGAGCACCAACGGTGACACCCACCTCGGCGGCGACGACTTCGACCAGGTGATTATTAACTTCCTCGCCGACCAGTTCAGCAGCGACAACGAAGGCCTCGACCTGCGCAAAGACCCCATGGCTCTGCAGCGCCTGAAAGAAGCTGCCGAAAAAGCCAAAGTGGAGCTTTCGAGCTCGACCGAAACCGAAATCAACCTGCCCTACATCACCGCCACGGCCTCGGGCCCCAAGCACTTGGTGGTGAAATTGAGCCGCGCCAAGTTTGAGCAGCTCGCCGACGACCTCGTGCGCCGCTCGATGGACCCGGTGAAGAAAGCCCTGCAAGACGCCGGCCTGAGCACTTCGGACATCGACGAGGTTATCCTCGTGGGTGGTTCGACCCGCATCCCCCGCATTCAGGAGGAAGTGGAGAAGTTCTTCGGCAAGAAGCCTAGCAAAGGCGTGAACCCCGACGAAGTGGTGGCCATTGGCGCTGCTATTCAAGGCGGTGTACTGACCGGCGAGGTGAAGGACGTGCTGCTGCTCGACGTGACCCCGCTGTCGCTGGGCATCGAGACGATGGGCGGCGTGATGACCAAGCTCATCGAGTCGAACACGACCATCCCGACCAAGAAATCGGAAACCTTCTCGACGGCTTCGGACAACCAGCCGTCGGTGGAAATCCACGTGCTGCAGGGCGAGCGTCCGCTGGCCAGCCAGAACCGCACCATCGGCAAGTTTCACCTCGACAGCATCCCGCCGGCACCGCGCGGTGTGCCGCAAATTGAGGTAACGTTCGACATCGACGCCAACGGCATCCTGAACGTGACCGCCAAGGACAAAGGCACCGGCAAGGAGCAGAAAATCCGCATCGAAGCCAGCTCGGGCCTCTCGGAAGCCGACATCAAGCGCATGCGCGACGAGGCTGCCGCCAACGCCGAAGCCGACAAAGCCGAAACCGAGCGCATCAGCAAGGTGAACGCCGCCGACTCGATGATTTTCCAGACCGAGAAGCAACTGAAAGAGTACGGCGACAAGCTGAGCGGTGGCAACAAAACCGCCATCGAAGGTGCGCTGGCTGACCTCAAATCGGCCCACGAAGCCAAAGACCTCGCCCGCATCGACAGCGCCATGGAGGCCATCAACGCCGCATGGCAGGCTGCCTCGCAGGAGATGTATGCCGCGGGTGGCGCTGAAGGTGGCCAGCCCGGCGCCGGTGGTTTCCCCGGCGGCGACGGCCAGAGCCCGAACGGCAACGGCCAGGGCCAGCCCGCCGACCACGTGACCGACGTGGACTACGAAGAAGTAGACGGCAAATAAGGGCCGCAGACAGCGGGACGTGGTGGGTTGACTACAACCCACCGAGCCCTTGCAAAAAGGCCGGAGGCAGCAGCTTCCGGCCTTTTTCGTTGTCGGGGTTTTACCTTTAACCCTGCTTGCGCTTTCGCGTAAGCAGCGCATTGCTGCCGGCGCCGTTTGCTTGAGCGCGGCATTCTGTATCGCATCCTATTCTTTCTTATGAAAATTTCTTCCCTCCTATTTCCTGCCCGCGCGCTGGCGTTTGGCGCCCTGTTCTTTGCCGCCGGCTCCTGTAGCGTGAGCGAGCAGGTGAAAGACAAGCCCAGCGGCAAAAACGTCTCGGCCGAAGCCCTCGAAAACGAGGCTTACACCCTGATGCAGTACCGCCTCAACTTCGTGGACGAAGCCAAGCTCGGTGGCCAGGACATCCTGTTTGTGCGCCAGGCCGCCGACATTGCCTCGCCCCAGCAACAGCAACTGCAGGCCGCCCTGAAAAAAGGCAACCTGCCGCTGCACCTCGCCATGCGCGTGTACGCCAAAAACCCCAGCCCGACCAGCGTGCAGCTCAAGCAGCTCGACTACAAGCTGCTGCTCGACGGCAAGGAGCTGACGACGGGCTCGACCGGCGCCAACACGCCGCTCGAAGCCAGCGCCATCGAAACCCTGCCCATCACCGTCGACATCAACGTGAAACCGGCCCAGCTAGCGGGCAGCACGCCGGCCGCTTTCGCCTCCGGCCTCACCGATTTCACGGCGGCCAACCGGCGCCTCATGGTGCAGATTCGCCCGCAGTACGTGGGCGCCACCGGCCGCCAGGTGCCCGCGGCCGACTTCATGACCGTGGACCTGGTAACCAAGAAAAAGCCAACCGCGGCGAAATAGCCTACCTCTATTGCTTCACAAAAAAAGCCGCCCGTGAGGGGCGGCTTTTTTTATGGCCAATGCCAGTCCCGGCGTTACGCCTTGATGGCGTCGGTTTCCGCTTCATCCTCCTGCTCTTCGGCGAAGCCTTCGGCTATTTTCTCGTCGGCTTCGGCGCGGTCTTCGGCGTCGGCCTGCTCGGCGTTTTCTTCCTGCTCGGCTTTGTGCTGGGGCTCGTAGCTGAGGCGCACGAAAATGGGAAAGTGGTCGGAGCCCACGTGGGGCAGGCGGCGCATGTCGACCACCTGAAAGTGCGCCGACACAAACACGTGGTCGAGCGGCCAGCGCAGCAGCCGGTAATCGGCGTGGAAGGTGGGCATCAGGCCGCGGCCCACGCGCGGGTCGAGCAGGCCCGACACGCGCCGAAACAGCTCGGACGTGTGCGACCAGGCCACGTCGTTCATGTCGCCGAACACGATGGTGGCTTCGTCGCGGCGGTCCACCTCCTTGCCCACCAGCAGCAGCTCGGCGTCGCGCTTGGTGCTGGTTTTCGATTCCTGGGGCGCGGGCGGCTTGGGATGCAGGCCGTAGAGGCGCACCCAGGTGCGGCCGTCGGGCAGCTGCACGTGGGTGTGCAGCGAGGGAATGTCGTCGTCGAGCAGGTACTTTATCTGACAGCCCTTCAGGGGCAGGCGCGAGAAGAACAGCAGGCCGTAGGTGTTGTCGAGGGGCTCGTGGCAGGTGTAGGGGTGGGTTTCTTCGAGCGGCTGCAGCTGCTCGTACCACCAGGCATCGGTTTCGACGGCCATGATGACGTCGGGGTCGGCGGCGCGCACGGTGGCCAGGGCCAGCGCCCCCTCGCGGTTGTACTGCAGCACGTTCATCACCACGAGGCTGAGCTCGGCGCGGGGGTCGTGGGTGCGGGTACTGTCGGCCACGTCTTTGGGCACCAGCCGCGTGTACGGAATGATGCGCAGCAGCTGGTAGACCGTGGCGGCCGCCAGCGCCAGCAAAAACAGCTGCTGGCCGCGGCCGGCGCCGGCGTGGCCCAGGGCCAGGCTGGCCGCCGCCACCAGCACCAGGGCCAGCACAATCTGCAGGCGCGGAAAGTCGAACACCCGAATCCACCAGGCGGTGTGGCGCAGCAGGGGCATCAGCGTGGCCACCAGGGCGGCGCCCCCAATCAGCCAAACCGCCCAGTGGCTGGCAGTAAGCAATGCAGAAACAAACGTGGGCATGAAGGGCAACGGGGTGGGAATACGGAAACAGGGCAGGAAAAGGGCCGCGCCCGGAGCAGGCGCCCCGTGCGGGCTGCACGGGGCGCCTGCGGCTTAGAGGTCGTCCTGAAAGCCGCCCTTGCGCAGCTCTTCGATGGTGCGCATCACCCGGTCTTTGAGGGTGGTGCGGTACTTCTCCAGGGCATCGGCCAGGCGGGCGTTGTTGAGGGCCAGAATCTGGATGGCCAGCACGGCGGCGTTGGCGGCGTTGTCGAGGCCCACGGTGGCCACGGGCGTGCCGGCCGGCATCTGAATCATGCTCAGAATGGAATCGAGCCCCTGAATGGACAGCGTGCTGTTGATGGGCACCCCGATGACGGGCAGCGTGGTGAAGGCCGCCACCATGCCCGGCAGGTGGGCCGCCCCGCCCCCGCCACAAATGAGCACGCGCAGGCCGCGCTTGCGGGCGCTTTCGGCGTACTCCACCATGCGGTGCGGCGTGCGGTGCGGCGACACCAGCGTGATGTCGTACGGGATGTTGAACTGGCGCAATAAATCGGCGGCGGCCGACATAATTTTCAGGTCCGACTTCGACCCCATGATGATGCCCACGATGGGGTTTTCGGTCACGGGGCGGTCGTTTTCAGTACCGGCGGAATGCTCGCCGGGGGAGGAGTCAGGAATCATGGGGTGGGAAGGCGAAAAAGCGTAAACTGGCCTACGCAAAGCGGCAGGCCGCCGTTGAGCCGGCAAAATAGTACTTTTCCGCCCGGTTCGGCCCCGCCCCTACCTTTGCGCCCTATGGAAATTCTGCTCGCCACCTTCACCACCCTGTTTTCCATCGTCAATCCTTTCGGGGCCATGCCGGTGTTCCTCACCCTCACCGCCGACGACCGCGCCTCGGAGCGGGCGCGCACGGCGCTACGGGCCTGCATCTACATGGTGATGGTGCTCACGGTGGCGTTCTTCGGCGGGCAGTACATCCTCAATTTTTTTGGCATCAACATCCAGCACCTGCGCATTGCGGGCGGCATTCTGCTCATGCGCTCGGCGTTTGAGCTGCTCACGCCCGGCGCCAACCGCGACCGGGTGGGCCCCGACGCCCTCGAAGAAAGCAAGCACAAGGACGACATCAGCTTCACGCCGCTGGCTATGCCCATGCTTTCGGGCCCGGGTTCCATGGCCATCTGCATCGGCCTCATCCGCCCCAGCTACGTCGACAAGGCCATGACCGTGCTGGGCTTCGTGCTGGTGGCGCTGGGCGCGTTCGTCATCCTGTTGTTTTCGCTGCGCCTCACGCGGGTGCTGGGCAAGCCCGGCATGGCGGCCATGTCGCGCATCATGGGCTTCATCACGCTGGCCATCGGGGTCAATTTTCTGGCCACGGCCATCTCGGCGCTGTTTCCGGGGCTCACGCGGTAGGGTTCGGGCGTAAGCAAAAGCACGTCCTGCTGAGCTTGTCGAACTGCTACAAAATCAGCTTGTAGCCGATGCCACGCACGTTCACAATCTGCACCTGCGGGTCGTCTTTGAGGCAGCGGCGCAGGCGGGTGATGAACACGTCGAGGCTGCGCCCGTTGAAAAACGAGTCGTCGCCCCACAGCTCTTTGAGCACGGCATTGCGCTCCAGCACCTGGTTGCGCTGGTCATACAGCCGTTTGAGCAGCTCGGCTTCGCGGTTGGTGAGGGTTTCCTCCTGGGCGCCGAAGCGGAGCTTTTGCTTGGGATGGTCGAACTGGTAGCGGCCGATGGCAAGCGGGCCAACCGGGGCCGGCGCCGCGGCGGGCTGGCGCGACAGCTGGGCTTTGATGCGGACAATCAGCTCGTCCATGCTGAAGGGCTTTTTCAGGTAGTCGTTGCCGCCCAGCTCGAAGCCGCGCACCACGTCGGCGGGCTGCGAGCGGGCCGTGAGAAAGAGAATGGGCACCGCCGCGTTTTCGCGCCGGATTTGCTCGGCCAGCGAAAACCCGTCGAGCTTGGGCATCATCACGTCGGCCACCACAATGTCGGGGCACTGCTGCCGAAACAGCTGCAGGCCGGCCTCGCCATCGGACGCAAACTGCACCGCGAAGCCGCGGCTTTCCAGGCTGTCTTTCACGATGAGGCCGAGCGACGGCTCGTCTTCGATGAGGAGAACGGTGGGCATGAGCTGAGTTTCTAACCTTGTGGAATCCAGAGGGCAAACTCGCTGCCGCGCCCCAGCCCGCTGCGCACGCCGATGCGGCCGCCGTGGCGCTCCACCACCTGCCGCACGTAATACAAGCCCAGGCCGAACCCTTTGACGTTGTGCAGGTTGCCGGTGGGCACGCGGAAGAAGCGGTCGAAAATGGCTTCCTGATAGCCGGGCTCGATGCCGGGGCCGTCGTCGGCCACGGTGAGGTGCCAGCCGCTGGGTTCCTGCCGGCCCCGGATGGTTATGGTAACGGCTTCTTTCGAATACTTGATGGCGTTGTCGATGAGGTTGTTGATGACGTTGCCCATGTGCAGCTTGTCGAACTTGACGGCCGCGGCCGGCGCCACCTGCACGTCAAATTTCACGGGTTTAGCGGCCTGCAATTGGTGGCGGGCCACGATTTCAGCCACCAATTCGGCGGGCTGCACGGGTTCGGGGCTGAGTTCCAGCTGCTGGCGCTCGTCGATGGCAATGTTGAGCACTTTCTCCACCAAATCGGACAGGCGCTGCAGCTCCTTGCGCGAGATGCTGAGGTAGGTCTGGGTTTTGGCGGGGTCATTCAGCGCGCCGAAGTGTTGCAGCGCCTCCACGGCCGCCGAAACGGTGGCCAGCGGCGTTTTCAGCTCGTGCGTCATGTTGTTGATGAAGTCGTTCTTGACGTCCGACAGCTTTTTCTGCTGCAAAATCGTGCTCAGCATCAGCCAGAAGCAGCCGGTGGTGAGGGCCAGCAGCAGCACCGAGCCGCCCAGCAGCCCGCCCATTTCCCGCAGGATGTAGGACGTGGGCGGCTGAAACGAGGCCCGGACGTACAGCTCCCGAAACGGATTGAGCGACACCGGCGGGGTTTTGACGCTGTAGCCGGGTCGCTCCGGCAGCCTGCTGAAAGCCGCGGGGCGCGCGCCGGGCTGGCGCAGGGGCAGGCTCAGCGTGTCGAGCACCAGGGGGGCGTCGGCGCCGCGCAAGCGCAGCTCGCGGTGGTAGTCGGCGGCCAGCTGGCGCAGGTCGGCGGGCTTGCTGTCGCCCCAGTTGTTGATGAGCAGCTTGGAAAGCGTGCGCACCATGGTATCGGTTGCGCCCGCTACCCGGCCGGGCGGCCGGTCGAGGCGATACACCCGGACTTCTTTCACCCCGTCGAGCCCGGTGCGAAGGGGAGCCGCTTCGTTTACATTACGCTGCACCAGTATATCGCGGCGCTTGTTCATGGCGGAGTCGATGCCCTTGCCCTGCAGCACCACGCGGTTAAGATGCCCGTCGTCGTCGGTGTTCTGGAACACCATGATGCGGTCTTTGGCCCCCCGGCCGCGGTCGACGAACTGCCGGGCCTGGTCGAGTTGGTGGCGTTGCACCACGCTGGATAGCGCCTCGCGCGCCGTGCGAGCAAACTGGCTTCCCGTGAGCTGGTAGGTGTTGTAGAGCCAGTAGGCCTGGAAGCCGTTGATGCCTACCATGCACGCCACCATGAGCCAGAAAATGGAGCGAATGCGGCGTTTCATGGGAGGAAATGGCGGATGAAGTTCGGCCAAACAAAAGTACGGGCCCAAGCAGCTGTTTTTGCCTCGTTAACACTATTTAACACAGGATAACAGTACTTTACAAAAGATTACCGGTGCTTTGTAGCGTTCAATTCAACCCTGCTAGCTCCGATGAAAAACACTGCAAAAGACCTGGTCCTAACCTGCTCCCTGGGCCTGCTCGCGGCCGGCGCCGCTCTGGCCCAAACCAGCGGCCGCATCAACTACGAAGCCACCCAGCGCACCGACATGAGCCAGGTGCGCGTCATCATCAACGGCCAGGCCGTGAAGCCCGGCAGCCCCGATTTCCCAACCGACATTCCCGAGTCGCGCAGCTTCGGCCTGACGCTCAGCTTTGCGGGCAACTACGCCAAAGAGCAGCGCGAGGGCGGCGCCATGGTGATGCGCACCGTGGAGGGCGGGCCCGGCGCCGCGCCGCAGGTGTCCAGCATTGCCCGGCCCATCGAGGAAACCGTGTACCTCGACCTAGCCAACCGCACCACCACCACGGTGCTCACGGTGAAGAAGGACGACGGCGCCACCGCTTACCGCAGCGAGGCCCCCATCCCCGCCCCCGCCAACTGGACGGTAACCGCCCAAACCAAAAAAATAGCCGGCTACACCTGCCGCAAGGCCACCGTGCCCTACAAAAAGGAAACCTACACCGTGTGGTTCACCACCGACCTGCCCTTCACCTACTCGCCCGTGCGCGACCTGACGCCGGAGAAAGGCGTGGTGCTGGCTCTGGAAAGCGAAGACCAGCAATACCGCGCTGCCAAAGTGGACCTCAAACCAGTGCCCGAAGCGGAGGTGCAGCCCAACGCCACCGCCCAAAAAGTGACGCCCGCCGAGTTGAAGGACGCCCGCGAAAAAGCCATGGCCGACTTCCGCCAGAAGATGATGGAAGGCGGCGGCCTGCGCATCAACCGCAACTAGTACCCTTGCCCTACCCTTCTCATGCGCCTTTTTCTGCTCTTCAGTTTGCTGCTCGGTCTGGCTACGGCCGGCCGGGCGCAGGCCCCTACCCGTCCGGGCCCGGGCACCATCAGCGGTGCCTTGGTCGACTCGACCACCGGCAAGCCCCTGCGCGAAGCCTCCGTGTCGCTGACCCTGGCCAAGGATTCGAGCTACGTCACCTTCGGCATCACGGACGGCGATGGGCGGTTCGCCGTCAAAAACGTGGCCGTGGGCCACTACAAGGTGCAGGTGTCGGCGCTGGGCTACCGGGCCCGGCTGCTGCCCGTGAGCGTGACGGCCGCCAGCCCGGCCCCCGACCTGGGCTTGCTGCGCCTGGGCCCGCTCGCCCAGAAGCTGGGCGAGGTGGTGGTGACCCAAAACGCCGCGCCCGTGACCCTGCACGGCGACACCGTGGATTTCAACGCCAAAGCCTTCAAAACCCAGCCCAACGCGGCGGTGGAGTCACTCCTAAAAAAGCTGCCGGGGGTAGAAGTGGACCGCGACGGCAGCATTCGCTCGCAGGGCCAGGCCGTGAACCGCGTGCTGGTGGACGGCAAGCCCTTTTTCGGCGATGACCCCAAAATGGCCACCCGTAACCTACCCGCCGACATCATCGACAAGGTGCAGATGTACGACCAGCAGAGCGACCAGTCGGCCTTTTCGGGCATCGACGACGGCAACCGCCAGCGCACCCTCAACCTGGTGACCAAGCGCGACAAACGCAAGGGCTACTTCGGCACCGAAGCCGTGGGCCGGGGCACCGACGGCCGCTACCAAGCCCGCCTGGGCCTGAACCGCTTCAACAACGGCCGCCAGATTTCGGCCCTGGCCCAAGCCAACAACCTCAACCAGCAAGGCTTTTCGGACAACGGCGGGCCGGCTTCGGCCGATTTTGGTCCGCCTGCGGGGGGCCCCAGCGGCGGAGTGGTGATGCGCCTGGGCGGCAGCGGCGGGCGCCAGAACGCCCCCGGCGCCACCAGCCAGCCCACGAACATCACCGAGTCGGGCGCCATCGGCCTGAACTACCGCGACGCCTGGGGCAAAAAAGCTGAAGTAGCCACCAGCTACCTGGCCAGCCGCGCCACCGTGACCACCGACCAGCAGCTTCGGCGCCAGAACGTGGCCGGCAACACCGGCCCCGAGGCCGGCCAGCCCATCGTCAGCGACCAAAGCCTGCTGAACCGCACCACCACCACTGGCCACCGCTTCAACCTGCGCCTCGACTACGTGCGCGACTCGCTGACGTCGCTGCGCCTGACGCCCTACGCCTGGTGGCAAACCACCGACCTGTCCCGCCAAAACCAGCAGCAAACCAGCGTGGGCGGCCGCCTGCTCAATCAGGGCCGCAACGCCTACAGCGGCACCACCGATAACCCCAACGGTGGCGGCAACTTCCTGCTCATGCGGCGCTTCGCCAGGCAGGGCCGCACGTTCTCGGCCAACCTCAACTCGACGCTCAGCAACCAGGACGTCGCCGATTTTAACCGCAGCACCACCACGTTTTTCGACGCCTCGGGCACGCCCCTGCCGCAGGCCACGCAGCAGCTCAACCAGCGCATTGAGCAGCACTCGCCGGTGCGCAACCACGCGCTGACCTTGTCCTACGTCGAGCCGCTGTCGCTGCGCACCAAGCTCGAAACACACTACACGTTCAACGACGTGCGCAACAACGGCCGCCGTTTCACCACCGATTTCAACGAAGCAACGGGCCAATACGACCGGCTGAACCCTGCCCTGAGCAACGAGTTCACTAGCCTCTACCAGTCGAACCGGGCGGGCCTCACGCTGCAAAAGCGCCGCCTGCGCTACACCGTGGGCGTGGGCCTGGACGGCCAGCAGGCCGACCTCACGGTGCGCAACCTCTCAGCCGACACCACCGTGCAGCGCCGCTTTACTAGCCTGCTGCCCAATGCCTTGTTCAGCTACACGGGCAGCCGCAACCGCCAGCTGCGCCTCAACTACCGCACCCGCCTGAACGCGCCCAGCGCCACGCAGCTGCAGCCCGTGCGCGACAACTCCAACCCGCTCAGCATCCAAACCGGCAACCCGGCTTTGCGCCCCGAATACGTGCAGTCGCTGGTGGCCACGTTCTCGCAGTTCAACGCCGCCACCAACCGCAGCGTGTTTGGCCTGCTGAACGGCAGCCGCGTGGATGACCGCATTGTGTCGGCCACCACCTTCGACGCCCGCGGCGTGCAAACCACCCGCCCCGTGAACGCCAACGGGTTTTACAGCCTGAACGGCTTCCTGTCGGTGGGCCAGCGCCTGGCTACCCACAAAATCAACCTCAACCTGACCACCAACGCCAGCTTCGTGAAGTCGCCCAGCTTCGTGAACGGCCTCGCCAACACCGGCCGCACCTGGAGCCTGGGCCAGGGCGCCAGCGCCAACTCGGCCTTCAACGAAACGCTGGAGTTCGGCCTCAGTGCCAACGTGACCTACCAGAACGCCAGCTACTCGCGCCTCACCGACCAGAACACCGACTACCTCACCCAGACCCTCACGGCCGACGTGTACTACCAGTTGCCCGCCCGCTTCGTGCTCACTTCCGACCTCTGGTATAGCAACAACACCGGCCGCGCCGCCGGCTACAACCAGCGCATCGCCCTCTGGAACGTGGGCCTGGCCCGCCAGTTTTTCGCCAACAAGCAAGGCGAGCTGAAACTGCAAGTGTACGACCTGCTAAACCAAAACCGCAGCGTGGTCCGCAACACCACCGAAACCTACGTGGAGGACGTGCGCAGCCGCATTCTGCAGCAATACTTCCTGCTGAGCTTCACTTACAACCTGCGGCAGTTCGGGAAGTAAGTAGCAATCCTTCACCAAGAATAAAGAACGTCATGCCGAGCGCAGCGCAGCATCTTGCGCGCTTCGAGTAACTGCTACCACAAGCGAGATGCTGCGCTGCGCTCCGCATGACGCACTTCTTCCATCCGCCATTGCACACCTTTTCTCCTACAAACGAGTCACCCGCGAGCGAAGGCAATTTCTATGATATATCATACATCTTGCCTTATCTTTGCCTTGATGCTGAACTCCATCCTCTTTTACTCGCTCGACAAGGCCATCCGGAGCTACCGGCGCCTGGCCCAGGCCAACATCGACCGGGCCGGCCTCGACATCACCGTGGACCAGTGGCTGGTGCTGCAAGTAGTGCTGGAGCACGACGACCTCACGCAGCAGGAAATTGCCGAGCGGGTGTTCAAAGACCAGGCTTCGGTGGCGCGCATGCTGGCCCTGCTCGTCAAGCGCGGGCTGCTGCTGGGCATCCCCCTTCCGAACGACGGCCGCCGCACCCGGCTCCGCGTGAGCGAAGCTGGCCACCAGATACTGGACGCCGTGCAGCCCATCATCCTCGCCAACCGGGCCGTGGCCCTGGCCGGCCTCGCCGAGAACGACCTCACGGTACTGCGGCAACTGCTGGAGCGAATTGCGCAGAACTGCGCCCCCGTAGCCAATTAGAATTCTTAGCTAAAAAGAAGCCTTGCTGGAGAAAATTCTCATTTCCGCGCAACCTTCATGACATGTCATAATCTTTTGCTCGCATGAGCAAATCTGCATTCCGCCTTCCAGCCGCGCCTTTTTTCTGCAAATCTTTTTTCGGCTTTTCTGTATGAAACCTTCCCTGCCTCCTGCTTACCCGCTGCTATTGGCGACCGGCTTGCTGCTCGGCGCTGCTCAGGCCCGGGCCCAGGCCCCTGCCGATGTGCGCGGCTCCGTGCTCAGCGCCGACCGCAGTCCGGTCGAGTTTGCGACCGTCACCCTGCACCGCGCCACCGATTCCACGGTGGTGAAATCCGAATTCAGCGACGCCAAGGGCTTGTTTCAATTTGAACGGGCTCCGGCGGGGCGTTACCTCGTGTCGGCGGCGCAGGTGGGGTTTGAGCGGCGCTGGTCCCAGCCGTTTGAGGCCGCCGGGCAAGCCGTGGAGCTGCCAACCCTGACGCTGGCCACCAGCGCCGCCACCCAGCTGAAAGAAGTGAAAGTGGTGGGCCAAAAGCCGCTGTACGAGCGCGAGGCCGACCGCACCATCGTGAACGTGGAAGGCTCGACGCTGGCGGCCGGCAACACCTCGCTGGACGTGCTGCGCCGCTCGCCGGGCGTGACCGTGGACGGCAACGACAATCTGGCCCTGCGCGGCCGCCAGGGCGTGCTGGTCGTCATCGACGGCAAGCGCCAGCCCATGACCGGCACCGAGCTGGCCGAATACCTGCGCGCCCTGCCCGCCGAGCAGCTCAAAAGCATCGAGCTGATAACCAACCCGCCGGCCAAATACGACGCGCAAGGCGGCGCCGGCATCATCGCCATCAACCTCAAGAAAGACCAGAAGCTGGGCACCAACGGCAACGTGAACCTCACCTACGGCCGCGGCGAATACAACCGCTACACGGGTGGCCTGAGCGTGAACCACCGCCAGAAAAACCTCAACCTGTTCGGTTCCTACAATTATTCCGACCGGTCGTTTTTGAACACGCTGACCATTCACCGCGACTTTTACGGGCCCGCTACTGCGACAGGCCGCGCGCTCGTGAGCACCTCCGACCAAGACAACCGCCAACCCGTGCAGGTGTGGTCGCACAGCTGGCGCGGTGGGCTGGACTACAACCTGTCGGACAACACGACGATTGGGGCCGTGGTGAGCGGCCTCAACAACCGCAACACCCCCGCCGGCACCAACCAATCGGTGGTGTACGACCTGCTGCGCAACCAGGTGCTGCGCTACAACGCCACCAACACCGGCGAAAACCGCCTGGACAACGTTTCCGGCAACCTCAATTTCCGGCGCACGTTCGCCAACGCTTTTGGCCCGCAGGAGCTGACGGCCGATGCCGACTACGCCCGCTACCACAGCCAGCGCGACCAGCTGCTGCAAACCTATTTCGAGCGCGAGCCCACCCTGGCCAACAGCCTGGACCAGGACGGCCGGCTGACCATTCAATCGGTGAAGGCCGACTACACGCAGGCCCTCAGCAAGCAGCTTCGGCTGGACCTGGGCGCCAAATCGAGCCTGGTGACGGCCGATAACGACCTCCAGAATTTCACCAACGGGCAGCTGGATTTGACCCGCTCGAACCGCTTTCGCTACGACGAGAACATCAACGCCGGCTACGTGAACCTCAACTACAGCCAGCCCAAGCTCACGCTGCAGGCGGGCCTGCGCGGCGAGCAAACCAACGCCAGGGGCCAGCAAGACCGCGAGGTGGAATACAAAGACTTTAAGCGCAACTACTTCCAGCTGTTTCCGAGCGCGGCCATCAAGCGCCAGCTTTCGGAAAACCACGAGCTGGCCGTGTCGCTGAGCCGGCGCATCGACCGGCCGGGCTACCAGCAGCTCAACCCCTTTCGGCAGCTCATCGACCGCACCACCTCGGGCAGCGGCAACCCCAACCTGCTGCCCCAAACCAGCTACAACGTGGAGCTGACGCACACCTTCAGGCAGAAATACAGCCTGGGCCTGAGCTACAGCCGCACCAGCGACCCCATTGTGAACACGGTGGAGCCCGAATCGGAAAGCACCGTGGTGTCCACCTTTCGCAACCTCGACCTGCAGCACAATTACGCCCTCACGCTAACCGCCCCGGTGGACATCACGAAGTGGTGGAAAACCTACAACAACGCCGTGCTCTACTACAACCGCTTCAACGGCGCCGTGGCGGGCACCAACCTCGACCGCGGTGGCGTGAGCCTGACCCTGACCTCGAACCACACTTTCACCTTCGGCAAGGGCTGGGGCGCGGAACTGAACGGCAGCTACCAGTCGCGGGAAGTCGACGGTTTCTTTGTGTCGCGGCCTAACGGGGAGGTGAGCGCCGGCGTGCAAAAGAGCCTCTGGGAGCGCAAAGCCACCCTGAAACTGGCCGTAAACGACATGTTCTTCTCCCGCGTGGGCCGCGTCACGTCTACCTACGACAACTACGTGGAGCGTTTTGTGATGCGCCGCGACTCCCGCTTCGTCAACCTGACTTTCGGCTACCGTTTCGGCAACGACAAGGTGGCCCCCACCAAGCGCCGCACCGGCGGGGCCGAGGACGAAAAGCGCCGCGCGGGCTAAAGTTGGCGGCGGGGCATTTCACCCCTCGCTACAGAAGCAACGTCGATTTTCGCAAGGGTGCACTTTTCGGACTGGGCTGAAAGCACCGGGCCGAAGGGTGTACCTTTGCCGTTCCTTATGCTGAAAAACGACCTTTTCCTCCGCGCTGCCCGTGGCGAAGCCACCGAGCGCACCCCCGTTTGGCTGATGCGCCAGGCCGGCCGCATCCTGCCCGAATACCGCGCCCTGCGCGCGCGCCTCTCCGGCTTCAAAGAACTGGTGGAAACCCCCGAGCTGGCCGCCGAAGTCACCATCCAGCCCATCGACGCGCTGGACGTGGACGCTGCCATCATCTTTTCCGACATTTTGGTGGTGCCCGACGCCATGGGCCTGCCCTACGAAATGGTGGAAGCCCGCGGCCCGCTGTTTCCCAACGTCATCAAGACGGCCGCCGACGTCAACAAGCTCCGCATCCCCGACCCCGAGGAAGGCCTGGGCTACGTGCTCGAAGCCCTGCGCATTACTAAAAAGGCCCTCAACGGCCGCGTGCCCCTCATCGGCTTCGCCGGCGCCCCCTGGACGCTGCTGGCCTACATGGTGGAAGGCCACGGCTCCAAAACCTTCTCGAAAGCCCGCGGCATGCTCTACCGCGAGCCCGCCCTGGCCCACCAGCTGCTGGCCAAAATAACGGCCACCACCATCGCCTACCTCAAGGCCCAGGTGGCGGCCGGCGCCCAGGTGGTGCAGGTGTTCGACTCCTGGGCCGGCACCCTGCCGCCCGCCCACTACACCGAGTTTTCGGCCCGCTACATCGCCGAAATCACCGAGGCCCTGGCCCCGCTCGTGCCCGTCACCGTGTTTGCCAAAGGCGCCTGGTGGGCCGTGCCCGAATTTGCCGCCACCGCCTGCCGCACCATCGGCCTCGACTGGAACCAGGACCCCGCCCAGGTGCGCTTGCAGGCCGGCAACAAAACCCTGCAAGGCAACCT
This sequence comes from Hymenobacter armeniacus, assembly GCF_014699055.1. GTDB lineage: Bacteria > Bacteroidota > Bacteroidia > Cytophagales > Hymenobacteraceae > Hymenobacter > Hymenobacter armeniacus. The sequence goes on along the minus strand of NZ_JACXAC010000003.1, from coordinate 439,273 downwards.
CGACCCCTGCGCCCTCTACGGCACCCGCGAGCAGGTGAAAGCCGCCACCGAAACCATGCTGCGCCAGTTCGCCGGCGGCCCCCACATCGCCAACCTCGGCCACGGCGTTTACCCCGACACCGACCCGGACAACGTACGCGTGTTCGTGGACACGGTGAAGGCCTGGCGGGGGTAATTTGATTTATGATTTGGAACGGTCATGCTGAGCGCAGCCGAAGCATCTCTACCGCAGGCATAAGTTCGTTGCGCGGCAGAGATGCTTCGGCTGCGCTCAGCATGACCGTTCTTTAGATTTCTTGTCAACTCGCACCCTTACCATGGCCACGACCTTCGGCACGCCCTTCTACATCACCCTGGCCCTGCTCTTGGGCCTGCTCTTCTTCATGTGGCGGTGGTACTTGCGCAAGTCTGAGCGCTCCGGCATTGAGACCTTTATGGTCGTGCTTATCTCGATTGGCAGCCTTTCGCCGGTGTTTTTTCTGGCCTACCTGCTGCTCTTCCGCCGCTAGATATATGGTATGCTCAGCGAAGTAGAAACGCATATTTGCGTTTCGTCGTTGAACGATAATCGTCCAACAACGCCCAAACGGCGCGGCCGACGAGACGCAAATATGCGTCTCTACAAACCCCAATCCCCTCCCGCTAATGGACGTCAAAGACAGCAACGGCACCCTGCTTGCCGAAGGCGACTCGGTTACCCTCATCAAAGACCTCAAGGTGAAGGGCTCTTCGCTCACCCTCAAGCGCGGCACGCTGGTCAAAAACATTCGCCTGACCAACAACGCTGCTGAGATTGAAGGCCGCGCCGGTGGCAGCACCATGGTGCTCAAAACCGAGTTTCTGAAGAAAGCCTAACAACGCTGCGAGGACGGTGCAGTCCGCGCAGCGCTTTGCTATTGTAGCCCCGCTTCCTGCGCTTCTTCCAGCAGCCGCTGCTTCTCCACGGGCACCACGCCCACCTGCTCGCACACCAGCCCGCCGCCCAGGTTGGCCAGCGCGGCTGTGAACGCGGCCGGCCGGCCCAGCGCCACGCACAGCGCCGCGATGCTGATGACGGTATCGCCCGCGCCCGATACGTCGGAAATGGTGCGCAGATGCGCCGGCAGGTACGTTTTCTGCGCGTTTTGTTGGGCAAACACCCCGTATTCCGACAGCGTCACTAGCACGGTTTCGGGCGTGAGCACCTCGTGTAGTCGGGCCACGGCGGCCTCGAAGCCCACGCGGTCGGCCACCGGGTCGCCAAATTCCAGCTTCAGTCCTTCGCGTAGCTCCTTCAAATTGGGTTTGAAGAGGGTGCAATGGCGGTAGGCTAGGAAGTTTTTCTTTTTGGGGTCGACAACCGTCGGGATATTGCGCTGCCGGGCCCGCGCAATGCACTCCGTGATGATGGCCTCATTGAGCACGCCCTTGTCATAATCCTCAAACACCACCACGTCGGCGCGAGCCAGCAGGTCGTCGTAAGCGGCCAGCAGTTGCGCGCTTTCGTCGGCGTCGATATCCGTTTCTACTTCCGAGTCGATGCGCAGCAACTGCTGGCCGTGGGCCAGAATGCGCTGCTTTACGGTGGTGGGCCGGTTGGCGCTGCGGATGATGCCATCGGCGGGCAGGCCGCTTTCGTGCAGCAGCTGCAGCAGCTGGTCGCCGCCCGCGTCGGTGCCAATCACGGCGCACAGCAGCGGCGTGGCGCCCAGGGCCTGCACGTTCAGCGCCACATTGGCGGCCCCGCCGAGGCGCTGCTCGGTGCGGGCCACGTGCACGATGGGCACCGGTGCTTCCGGCGACAGCCGCGTCGAGCGGCCCCACACGTAGGCGTCCACCATCACGTCGCCGATGATGAGGACGCGCAGCTTGTTGAAGTCGTTGAACAGCGTTTGCAGGGAAGAATCGGAAGTAGGCAAGCTTAAAGCAAAAAATCTGTCATCCTGAGCGCAGCGAAGGACCTTCTCAGGTTTGAATGTATACCCAAACGTGAGAGGGTCCTTCGCTGCGCTCAGGATGACAGGGGTGATAAATAATTTAGGCCAGTTTCGCCAGGCTTGCCTTCACGCGCCGGAAGGCTTCCACCAGCTTGTCATCGGCGGCGGCGGTGCTGAAGCGCATGCACTCCGGCGCCCCAAACGCCTCGCCCGACACAGCCGACACCAGCGCGTCGTTCAGCAGGTACAGCGCCAAGTCCATGGAGGTGTTGATGGTGCGGCCATCGGGCGTGGTGCGGCCGAAATAGGCCGACACTTCCGGGAAAATGTAGAAAGCCCCACTGGGCGTAGGCGTTTTGAAGCCGGGAATATCCTTCACGATGCCCAGCACCAAATCGCGGCGCCGCCGGTAAGCGGCCACCATCTCGTCGGCCGAACTGCGGCCGCCGCGCAGGGCGGCTAGGCCGGCGCGCTGCGTGATGGAGCAGGTGCCGGAGGTAATCTGGCTCTGCATCTTTTCGCAGGCGTAGGCGATGTCGGGCCGGGCGGCCAGGTAGCCCAGGCGCCAGCCCGTCATGGCGTAGCCCTTCGAGAAGCCGTTGACGGTGATAACCCGGTCGTGCACTTCCGGAAACTGGGCCAGGCTCACGTGCTCGCCCACAAAATTGATGTATTCGTAAATCTCATCGGCCAGGGCGTAGACGTGCGGGTGGCGGGCCAGCACCTCGGCAATGGCGCCCAGCTCTTCGCGGCTGAACACGGCCCCCGTGGGGTTGCAGGGCGACGAATACATCACCAGCTTGGTGCGGGGCGTGATGGCAGCTTCCAGTTGGGCGGCCGTCACCTTGTACTCGTTTTCGAGGGTGCCGCGCAGCGGAATGGCAGTGCCGCCGGCCAGCTTCACCATCTCCTCGTAGCTCACCCAGTAGGGCGAAAACACGATGACCTCCTCGCCGGGGTTTACCAGGCTCATCACGGCGTTGGCCAGGGCCTGCTTGGCGCCGGTGCCCACCACAATCTGGTTGGGCTGAAAATCCAAGTTGTTGTCGCGCTTGAATTTGTCGCAAATGGCCTGCCGCAGGTCCGGAATGCCGGGCACCGGCGTGTAGAAGGTGAAGCCGTCGTCCAGCGCCTGCTTGGCGGCGTCCTTGATGTACTGCGGAGTTTGAAAGTCGGGCTCGCCGAAGCTGAGGTTGATGACGTCGAAACCTTTGGCAATGAGTTCGCGGCACTTCTTGGCCATGGCAATGGTGGCCGATTCCTGCATGTCCTGCGCACGGGCAGACAGCGGCGAAACAAGGGCAAGCGTAGCGTTTTCAGACATAGAGGCAACCCATTGGCGGGCCCACAAAGCTACGGCAACCCTCGCAGAAGCAGGCCAAAACCCGGCGGCGCCTACTTTCCGCCCAGGTGGCGCCAGCAGCGCCACAGCACCCGCAGGTCGGTGCTGGTTTCGTAGTCTTTGGCATAGAGCAGCTCCAGGCGGCGCTTGGTGGTGTCGTTGAGCGGGGCGGCCGACACGGCCGCATCGGCCGGCGACACCACGGCGGGCACCGTGCGGGCCGGGCCGGCGGTGTAGCGCAGGCCCACCCAGGTGCGGCGGCCCAGCAGCACGGCCACGCAGTTGCCCAGAAACCGGGACTTGTGCGGCTGCACCCACACGTGCAGCGGCGACGTCGCCAGCAGGCCCAGGCTCAGCAGCACGTCGAGCAGGCGCTTGGCGCGGGCCTGCCGGGGCTGGTACAGGTTAAGGGCAATGTCGAGGGCGTAGTAGTCGCCGGGCGAGTCTTTGCTGCTGCTCCCGATGATGTACTGGCTGTCTTCGGGCAGGATTTTGTAGGCCACCGGCGGGTCGGCCGGCAGGCTCAGCATGAGCGTGATGATGCGGCTGGCGGGCAGGTCCTTGCCACAGAAAATCAATTCATTCAGCTCGTACAGGCGAATGATGTCGGCCAGCTGGCGAAGCTCGCCCAAGGGCTCCTCCGGGGCTTCGGGCAGGGCGGCGTGACTGGCCGAGTAATAGGCTTCGGCCCCGGCCGGCACCAGATTCTCGACCGGCGCCAGGGCCACGTAGCCAATCACGCGGGCCTGCACGCTGGCCGCTTCGAGGAGCTTGCGCACCCGCCGGCTCTCGGGGCCCGAACCCACGATGGCGATGTTTTTCTGGCGCCGCTCGCTCATGCGCAGGTCGCGGTACTTGATGAAATGCGTGAGCAGCTGCCGGCCCACCAGTGCCGCCACGGCCCACACCCCCCCAAGAATGATGAGCGCTTTAGAAAAGCGCCAGGCATCCAGAAAATTCGACGCCGCCGAAATCAGCAGCGTGCCCACAAACACGCCGCGCGCCATGCGCGAGGTGCGCACCGGCGGGTCGTAGCCCCCGCTGAGGTAGGCCGACGTGAGCCACACCAAGATGTAGGCAGGCACGGCCACGGCCATGTACTGCGGCGGGTAGTCGCCGGGCACAAACTTGTGGTTGCGCTCCCAGTAGCTTTTCAGGAAGTACATGCCCACCCAAATCAGGCCCGCGTCGAGCAGCAGCGGGGCCAGGCGCACGGCCAGCCGCTCCAGCACTGCCGCGCCGGCCCGCAGCCAGATGGCCGCGTTTATCAGCAGCGAAAACAGGCCCGCCCGGCCCGGCGCGAAGTGCTTGCGGGCAAAGATGACCATGGCCCGGTAAAACACAAACACGTAGTTCACGCTGGTGCGCTTCGTGCTTTCGCCCTTATAATGAATGATGCGGGTGCCGGGAAAATAATAGTTCTTCCAGCCGCCTTGGGTGAGGCGGTACGAGAGATCGATGTCCTCGCCGTACATGAAGTAGTCTTCGTCGAGCAGCCCCACCTGGTCCAGGGCTTCCTTGCGCAGCAGCATGAAGGCCCCACTGAGCACTTCCACCTCGTGCGTTTCCTCGGGGCTGAGGAAGCCCAGGTGGTAGCGGCCGAATGTGCGCGACCGGGGCATGAGCTTGGCCAGGCCAAACATCTTGTAGAACGCCACGGCCGGCGTGGGCAGCGCGCGCTTGCTTTCGGGCAGAAAGTGGCCCTGGCCGTCGAGCATTTTCACGCCCAGGCCACCGCATTCGGGGTGCGCGTCCATGAACTCGCAGCAGGCCCGGAAGGTGTCTTCCTCCACCACGGTGTCGGGGTTCAGCAGGAGCTGGTATTGGCCGGCGGCCTGGCGCAGGGCCTGGTTGTTGCCCCTGGAAAAGCCAGGATTGTGGCGGTTGGCCATAATGTGCACTTCCGGAAACCGCTCGCGCACCATGGCCACCGAGCCATCCACCGAGTTGTTATCAACCACGAACACCTCCACGGGCTGGCCCAGCTTCTCCACGGCGCGGCGCACCGAGAGCAGGGCCTGCTCCAGGAAATAGCAGACGTTATAGTTGACAATGACGACCGAGAGCTTCACCACAAGGGACGAAATTACGCATTTCCCTTGGGCTTGAGGCTATAAAAGCGCTTTTTGTCAAGTTCAGCTTCCGGCAGCAAAAAGCCCCGGTTCCGCACGGAACCGGGGCTTTTTGCTGCCGGAAGCTGCGAGTCGCGCCTACCGCGCCTGGCGCAGGCGCTCCACAATGCTACGGCCGAGGGTGATTTCGTCGGCGTATTCCAGCTCGCCGCCCACCGGAATGCCGCGGGCAATGGTGCTAATGTGCACGTTGGGCAGGTCGCGCAGGCGGCGCGAGAGGTAGAAGGCGGTGGTATCGCCCTCCATGGTGGGCGAAATGGCCAGGATGACCTCCCGAATTTCGGAGTCTTCGGCGGCCGCGCGCTCCACCAGCGAATCGATGTGCAAATCGGATGGGCCAATGCCTTCGATGGGCGAAATGACGCCGCCCAGCACGTGGTACACGCCCTTGTACTGGCCGGTGTTTTCGATGGCGATGACGTCGCGCACGTCCGACACCACGCAAATCAGGCTGTGGTCGCGCAGCTTGTTGGCGCAGATGCCGCACTCCTCGCTGTCGGAAATGCTATGGCAGGTCTTGCAGTAGGTGATTTCGAAGCGCATCTTGGCCAACGCCTCGGCCAGGGTGGCGGTGGTGTCCATTTCGGCCTTGAGCAGGTGCAGCGCCAGGCGCAGGGCCGTTTTGCGACCAATACCGGGCAGGCGGGCCAGCTCCCCGACCGCGTTTTCAATCAGTTTAGAAGGAAACTCCATATGTTGATGTGGTGATTAGAAGAAGTGCTGATGTGCTGGGATGGGCAAGCTGAAGCAATCGGGCCACAGCACATCAGCACATTAAAGAATCAGCACATCAAACAACGTCGGCCGAGATGCCGCGGTCGTGAATGGCGGTGCACTGCGGCTCCAACTCTTCGTAGGTGCCCACTTTCACGGTGCACTGGCCTTTGTAGTGGATGAGCAGGGTGCACTGCTCGGCCTGCTCGGGCTGGTGGCCGCACACGTCCATCAGGGTTTTGATGACGTGGTCGAACGTGTTTACGTCGTCGTTGTACACAACGAGGTTGCGCAACTCAACTTCTTCTTCGAGCAGCAGGACGTCCTCATCGTGCTCAATTTGCGGGCGGGTGTTCATAAGGGCAAATTTACGCAGGAAAGCCCGCGTGGGGCAGCTGGTAATAACTGAAAACGGCGCAGATTCGTTTCGTGAGAATGGCGTGATTTGCCTGCTGCGGCCGCTATTTTGCGCCGCCCTCCCCTCCTACTTCCATGCCCGTCCCTTCCGCCGATTTCAAAAAAGCCCTTAAGCGCCTCAGCGAGGCCGAAAAAGAAGCCCTGCTGCTGCGCGCCGTGCGCCGCGACGCCGAGCTCTACGAAACTTTTCGCTTCGAGCTGCTGGCCGACGTGACCCTGGCCCAGGTGCAGGAAGAAACCGCCGACCGCATCCACGAGCTGTTCAACGTGGCCGTGACCGGGCGCCTGCTCAACCGCAGCCTTGTGAAGGCCGTGCGCGCCAGCGTGCAGGAAGCCGCCCGCGCCCGCCGCATCACCAAAAACAAGCAGCTCGAAATCGACCTGTTGCTCTACATCCTGCGGCAATGCATCGACAACTACTCCGGACAGTTCGACAGCGTGTACGACGGCTTCTACAACGCCACGGCCCGCCTGGCGGCCCGCGTACCGACCCTGGTGCTCAAGAGCCTGCACGAGGACTTGTGGGTGGAGTACAAGTCCGACCTCGACGAGATACTGCGCGACCTCCACAGCCGCAAAAAAAGCCACCAGCTCAAGTTCGAGCTGCCCCGAAAATTCGAGATTCCGGAATAGCGCCCCACTCCCCCAGCACGCAAAAAGCCCTGCCGATTCCTCAGCAGGGCTTTTTTGGTTGAATGCCCGAAAGCAATTAGGCTTTCTTGGCGATGACGTTGAAGGTCAGGTCGAAGGTGTCGTAGATGGCCTTGTCGCCGATGCTTTCGAAGAAGGACTTCGAGCCGTATTTCAGGCCGAACTTGGTGCGGTCGATGGTCACTTTGCCGGTGGCGGCAGCCACGCCGTCCTTCACGCCCACTTTGGCGGGGAAGCTGATGCGCTGCGTCACGCCCTTGATGGTCATGTCGCCGGTGATGGTGGCGTTGTCAGCGTCTTTGGCGGCGCCTTTGATGGGGGCCACGCTCACGATTTTGAAGGTGGAAGTGGGGTACGTGGCCACGCCGAAGAAGTCGTCGCTGCTCATGTGGCCCACAAATTTGCCGTGGCTTTCGGCGTCCTTGATGTCGGTGGCTTTCATGGTCTTCATGTCGACGGTGACGGTGCCACCCACCACGGCGTTGCCTTTCACCAGCAGCTCGCCGCTGCTGAAGTTCATGGTGCCGTTGTGGCCGTGGGTCACGGCTTTGCCTTCCCAGCCCAGGGTGCTCAGCTGCGGCTGCAGGGCGTAGGCGGGGGCGTTGGTGGCCATTTTGGCGCTGTTGTTCTTTTGGGCCGAAGCGGCGGGAGCGGCGCCCAGTACGGCAACAGCAAACAGGGCGGGCAACAGGTATTTTTTCATCTTGAAGAAAAAAGTAAAAAAGGGTTGATTTCGAAATGGTGCGGCCGGTGGGCCACTAACTAAAAAATGTGCCAAAGGCTACTCGCAGGAAGGCACGGCGGGAGTTGCCCCGTCTTCGGTCCTGATTTTGTCGAGCAGCGCGTTGAGCTGACGGGCTTCGGCTTCGCTGAAGCCCTTGGGAATGGCGTTATCGAGCAGACCGGAATCCTCGATTTGCTGCAGCAAGTCGAGGCCGGCGGCGGTGATGCGGATGTCAACGGCGCGGCGGTTGGCCGGGCACACGGTGCGGGTCACGAGCTTTTTCTCCTCCAGCCGGTCCACGATGCGGGAAGCGTTGCTGGTTTTGTCCAGCATGCGGTCGATGAGCAGCGCCACCGTGGCGGGCTGCGGGTGCTGCCCGCGCAGAATGCGCAGAATGTTGAACTGCGGCAGCGTGAGACCAAACGATTTAAACGCCGTGGCCTGGCGCAGCTGCAGCCAGCCAGTGGTATACACCAGATTGATGATGGCCTTCTGGTACTCGTCGCGGAAAATGGGCTGCTTGATTTCGTCTTCGATGCGCATGGGAGGCAGTGGAATCGAGTGCAAATATAATGTACATACATTAAATGTCACGACATCGTTCCAAAAAAGTTGAAAAATAAGTATCTGCTCGCGTGCGTCGTGCCACCCATCGGGGCCAGAATCCCGTATTCAGGCCCATTACCTACTTTTCAGCGCCATGAAACGCATCCTCACGCTTTTATTAGTTGCCGGCAGCCTGGCCGCCGCGCCCCGCCTAGCCGCCGCGCAAGACGGCGGCTTTCCCGTGCAAACCACGCCGCGCACGCAATTCGTGTTCCTCAACGGCGAGGTGGTGCGGCGCGAAGGCAGCCAGACCACGCCCCTCACCCAAAACGTGAAGCTGCGCAACGGCACCAAAATCAACTACAAAAGCGGCATCGTGGAAATGCCCGCCGACAAAGTAAACCCCCAGGGCAAGAAGCTGACCCTGCACGAAGGCGACTACGTGCGCGCCGACGGCGGGCTGGTGTTTGCCACGCCCAGCAGCGCGGCGGCGGCCCGCGGCGAGGCGCCCGCCGGCGGCCCCAACAAATTCGACACCTACACCCAGCGCGGCCCCGGCTATTCGGACCCCGCCACGCAGGTGTCGCTGCTCAACAAAAAGGTGGAGCTGCTGAACCAGAAGGTGCAGCTCCTCAGCCAGGGCCGCACCGATTTGCCCGATACCAAGGCCATCGACGACCAGCTGCTGCAGCTCAACACTCAGCTCGGCACCCCGAAATAGCCCGTCGGCTGTCGTGGCCCGCCTAGCCGCGCAACGACAGCCGCCCGCCGCTTTCGCTCACCAGCCCGAACGGCTCATCCTTGATAATAAGGATGCCGTCGAGGTCGTGCACATCGGCCAGGGCGCTGATTTGCAGGGCGGCGGCAATGGCCACGCTGGTTTCCACCATGCAGCCCATCATGGGCACCAGGCCGTGGGCGCGGGTGCGGCGCAGCAACTCGATGCCCCGCCGGAAGCCGCCGGCCTTCATCAGCTTCATGTTCACGCCGTGAAACTGGCGGGCGATGTCGGCAAAGTCGGCCGTGTCGGTCACCGACTCGTCGGCCAGCAGCGGCACCGTGCTGCGGGGCTGCAGGTAGCGGTAGTCATCGGCCAGGGCCGCCGGCAGCGGCTGCTCCAGGTAGCGCATGTTGAGGCCCGGCAGGGCGGCGGCCTGCTCCAGAAAGGCGAGCACGGCGTCGGCATTGGTCCAGGCCTCGTTGCCGTCCACCAGCAGCGGGTGGCCGGGCAGCACGCGGGCCACCTCACGCAGCAGGTCCAACCCGCCGTCTTGGTTCACCTTGATTTTGAGCAGCTCGAACCGGGCCGCCTTCTGCTCTTGCACAAACGCCGCCACCGCGCCGGGCTCCATGATGGGCAGCGTGAAGGCCGTGGGCACCGCGGCGGCCGGCGGCGGCACGCCCAGCCACTGCCACACGGGCTGCCCGGCTTGGGCGGCCAGCCATTGCACCAGCGCTGCTTCCAGGGCAAAGCTGAGGGCGTGGGCCACGGGCTGCGCGGCCAGCAGCAGGTCCAGCTCTTCCAGCGAGGCCACTCCGCTCAGGCCGGCGGCTTGCAGGTGCTCAAACTGCCGGGCCAGCAGCTCCGGCGTTTCGCCATAGCGCACGTTGGGCGCGGCTTCGCCCGTGCCGTGGTGGCCCTGCCCGGCCACGCGCACCAGCAAGTTGGTTTTGGCAGCCGAAGCGTTGCGGGAAATTTTCCACACGAAGCGCAGGGGCAGCTCGTGGGCGGTAAGGGTCCAGGTGGGCATGGATAAAGAAAGCGGGGGCACCGAAGCAAACCCGAAGATGCGGCGAAAACACCACAGCTACGAACGCCAGGCGAAAAGGGTCACTTTAACGAGTGTTTTAGATAGCTGGCCTAAAACAAGGAAATAGATGGAACGCCATGGCTCAGCTTTGCACGCTGCCAAGCTTCGGCAGCATTTCGCCATTGTTTTACCCCCTTTTTATGAAAAACACCCTACTCCACCTGCGGACTTTCCTCGTTGGCGCCCTCCTGTTGGCTAGCGGCCCTCGATGGGTGCAAGCGCAAAGCAGTTCCGAATACTCCAACAGTCAGCTGCCGTGGTTTGCGATGCACAACAACACCCTGGTGGTGCAAACGGGCAATAAAGCCAAACCGCTGACCAAGGACGTGACCTTACCCAACGGCACCCGCGTGGAGTACGCCACCCAATCGGTGGTGCTCACCGACGGCAAGCGCGTGCCCATGCAGGAGGGCGACATGCTGAGCCTGAACGGCGAATTCATTCGCAACCAGCCAGCGCCTCCGGCCGCCAAAGCCGTGGCCAGCGCACCCGCCGCGCCGGCGCCGGCACTGGCCTCAGTCCCAGCCGAAGCCCCCAAGCCGGCGCTGGCCGCGCCGCCCACGTTCACCTACCGCCCGGCGGCACCCGTCGGCGGCAAGCTGCGGGGCGTGGTGGAGCTGGGCGCCAGCGGCTTCAACCTCTTCATCATCCGCATGGACGAGAAGCGCAACTGGAAGCTTGAAAAATCGGAGTTTGGCAACAGCCTGGTGCTGGAAAACATGGCCACCGAAGCCGACATCAGCAAGGGCCTCAAGGCCTACATCGGCCAGATGCTGGACTATGGCGTGGCCGGCCGCGACATCCACTTCGTGGTGAGCTCGGGGGCGGCCATGGGCGAAGGCACCCAGAAAATCATCAAGGGCCTGCAGGCCATGAAGTACGTGGTGACGCCCGTGACGCCTAAGCGCGAAGGGGAACTGGGCCTGCTGGCAGCCATGCCCGCCGGCTACGCCGACCGCGCCTTCGTGGTCGACATGGGCTCGGGCAACACCAAAATTGCCTGGCAGGACAAGGGCCAGACCCGCGTGGTCGACACCTACGGCGCCAAGTACTACGAAATGAACGTGGACGCCGCCGCCGCCGCCGACGACGTGAAAGCCAAAGCCGGCCAGGTGCCCGCCAAGCTGCGCCAAACCTGCTTCATCATCGGCGGGGTGCCCTACGAGCTGGCCAAGGCTGGGCGCCAGGGCAAGGAGCCCTACACCGTGCTGCGCGCCCCCGAAGCCTACCCCGAGCCCGCGGCCGCCAAGGCCAAAGCCGGCCTGAACATCTATCAGGCCGTGGCGGCCGCCACTGGCTGCCAGGAATTTGTGTTCGGCTACGACGCCAACTTCACCATCGGCTACCTGCTGGCGCTGCCGTAGCCTCGGCCATCTCACCGGCCCCAAAAGCCGCCGTGCCCGCCGGGCGCGGCGGCTTTTTTGGTCCGTGGCCCCCGGCCTTGGGGCTTGCTCCGGGCGTGCTGGCTGGATAATGCCGTTCTTTAGGGCCTCATTCCCAACCCCGGCCTTTTTTTATTGCATGCCAAAATCCCGTTTACTTCCTCTTGCCATGGTCTGCCTGCTGGTGGCGGGCCTGCTCACCGCCCTCAGCGCCAACCACCTGCTGGCCCTGCCCGAAGCCGCGCTGATGGCCATCCGCTGGGTGGCGCTGCTGGTGCTGGCCGTGGCCGTGGCCCCGCGTCGCTCCCTCACCCTCTGGATAGTGCTGGCCATGTTGGTGGGCGCCGAAGTTGGTGCCGATTTTCCGGAGCAGGCCCAGAACCTGAAAGTGCTCAGCGACGTCTTCCTCCGCCTGGTGAAAACCATCATTGCGCCGCTCGTTTTCGCCACGCTGGTGGTGGGCATTGCTGGCCACGCCGACCTAAAAAAGGTGGGCCGGATGGGGGTCAAGGCGCTGGTGTATTTTGAGGTAGTGACCACCTTCGCGCTGTTCATCGGCCTGGCCGCCATCAACCTCACCAAGGCCGGCCGCCTCGACCCGGCCGTGCTGGCAGCCGCCCAACGCTCCAACAACGTGAACGAAACCATTGCGGCCGCGCCCAAGCAGACGGCGGCCGACATCATCACGCACATCTTCCCCGAAAACATCGCCAAATCGATAGCCGAGGGCCAAGTGCTGCAGGTGGTGGTATTTGCCATCATCTTCGCCATCGGCCTGGCCATGGTGTCGGAAAAGCACCGTCGGTCCATGCTGGAGTGGTCGGAAAGCCTGTCGGAGGTGATGTTCAAGTTCACCAACGTGGTAATGTTCTTCGCGCCGCTGGGCGTGGGTGGCGCCATTGCCTACACGGTGGGAAAAATGGGCTTTGGTCCGCTGGTCAACGCCGTGCAGCTGCTGCTGACGCTGTATGCGGCGCTAATCGCCTTTGTGCTCCTGATTTTGCTGCCGGTGGCCCTCATCGCCCGCATTCCGCTGAAGCGCTTCATCCAGGCCGTGGCCGAGCCCGTGAGCATCGCCTTCGCCACCACTAGCTCCGAAGCAGCCCTGCCCCGCGCCATGGAAGCCATGGAAAGCATCGGGGTGCCGCGGCGCGTGGTGGCTTTTGTAATGCCCACCGGCTACTCGTTCAACCTCGACGGCACCACCCTCTACCTGTCGCTGGCGTCCATCTTCGTGGCTCAGGCCGCCGGGGTCGACCTCACCCTTGGCCAGCAGCTGGTGATGGTGTTCACCCTCATGCTCACCAGCAAAGGCGTGGCCGGCGTGCCGCGCGCCTCGCTGGTGATTCTGCTGGCCACAGTGGCCTCGTTCAACCTGCCGGCCTGGCCGGTGTTCATCATTCTGGGAATTGATGCGCTGATGGACATGGCCCGCACGGCCGTGAACGTGCTCGGCAACTGTTTGGCGTCGGCGGTGGTTGCCCGTTGGGAAGGCGAATTCGTAGACGACTATCACGGCCCCGACCTGACGGCCGCCGTGGAGGCTCCGCAACCCTACCCACAACACTAGAGAAATTGAACTAAAACTGACCGGAAGCTTTTCAACCAGTCAAGGGCTTTTTTCTTTCATTCGCCGAGAAATGTCCTTTTAGCCTTCAGAATTGCCTAATTTAGCTTTTGGAACCGGCCATCGGCCTCTGCCCTGCTGCCGACCGGTACTTTAGGCTTTTTTCCTTTCCTTTTTTTGGCATTTTTCTATTTTACGTCTATGAAAGCTACTCGTCATCTCGCGCTGCTTGCCATGGTGCCGGCTATGCTGGCGGCCCCGGCCTGTGTTTCGGTCAAAAACCAAATGCGGAGCACGCCCTCGGCCGCCATCGCCAAGCGCTTGCCGGCCCTGGAAGTGCTGGCCGACCAAGGCCCGCTCGCGATGAATGACGGGGCGCTGCCCGAAGACCCCCTCAAGTTGTTTCAGCAGGAGTGCCACACCAACCTGACCGAGCCCACCGACTCGGCCACCTACGGCTACGCCAAGCTGGTGGTGAAAAAGGTGAAAACCCTGCGCACCGGCCGCGCCGTGCAGGGCCTGCAGGTGCTCACCTTCATGGTGCCCGCCGTGCTGGGCATTCCATTGGAATGGTACAAGACCACGCTGCAGGCCGAAGTGCAGGTGAGCGACGCTGCCGGCAACCTGCTGGGCTCCTACGTGGGCACCGGCTCTTCCGAAGTGAAGGTGGCCATGTACCACGGCTATTCGCAAACCACCGCCCCGCGCCTGGCCGATATTATTGCCCTGCGCGGCGCCATGGCCCAGATTCGGCCCCAGCTCGATACGGCCGTCGTGCGCCTGCGGCCCCTGCTGCTGGCCGGCGGCACCGTGGAGAACCCCACGCTGCCGTCTTCTTCGGTGGTCACGGGCAGCCGCTAGCCCCGGTTTTGGTAGCGCCCGCGGCGCTGCTGTTCGATGTATTTCTGGCCCGCAGCGCCTCGGCCCGCCCCTTCGGCGAGCCGAGGCGCTGCGGGCCTTATCTTTGGGCCCGTGATGGCACTTTCGCTCCCGTTCCGATTTGCTACCCGCGGCGCGTTGGGGCTGCTGGGCGCGGCCCTGCTGGCTGGCTGCTGCGCCAACGACGTGTGTGAGGCCGACGACCCACTCGCCGACGCCGTGCAGCTGCGCTTTGCGAAAAATTTTTCGGTCGCCGACCTCGACACGGTCATCGTGCTGCGCTACCCCAAAAAATTTACCAACACCCCCCGCCCTGAAACCGTGACACTGGTGCGTACTCCCGCTCAGGCCCGCGATTCGGTGCTGCTGCTGAACAACGACGCCCCGTTTTCGCGGGTGGGCAACGCCAACCTCGGGGCTTACCGCTACGTGGTGCAGTACCTGGCGCATCCCAATGGCGTGAACAAGCCCGTGACCACCACGGCCCTGGTCATCGACAGCATTCGCGTGCAGGGCAATTATTACAAAACCAGCGGCTGCTGCACCAACTACCGCAACACCGGCAAGACGGCCTACGTGCAGGGCAAGACCTACGACCTGACCCAGCTTCCTTATCTGGAAGTGCCGAAGTAGCCGGGCCGGTAGCAGCGCACGTATAGGGCGCGCGGGCCTGCAACGATTGCGGGGCGCGCCATGTTTATTCTCCCATGCCTGCCGACTCCTCCCTGACCCTCGCCCTCGCCGTTCCGGACTCGCGTACCAACGCGGCGCCCACGTCCTTCCCGTTTCGGTCCACGCTCAGTCTTGAGCCGCTCATTGCCTACTGGCAGCGCCGCGAGCAGTCGACCAACGCGGGCGTGCGGCTGCTGGCCGTGGCCATTGGCCAGCAGGTGGCGGAGGCCGACTGGTGCCGCGGCCCGCTCACCGACTATTCGGTGCTGGAATGCAACTGCGACCTCATCGAGACGCTGATGCTGGCCGTGTTTCCGCCGGCTTCGTTTTCCACCGACATCAGCGGCGTAGTGGGCCCGTTTCAGCGGTACTGCTTCTACTCCACCACCCATTTTGAGGAGGTGATGCTGAACAAGGACCGCACCATCAAGCAGCCCCTGAACATCGACATGCCCACGATGGAGCGGCACATGGGCCTGATGGCGTACCACTTGGTGCTCAACCGCGTGTACGGGGCCGAGATACCGCCGCTGGGCACCATTGTATTCACCGTGCCCGATTACAAAATCGGCCTCTACCGCCACTACGGCGTCGATTTCAATTCCGATTTTGTGACCGTGAAGGTGGTGGGCGAGCCGCCGCAGCTCACGCCGGAGCAGTTGGAAATGCTGATTCACAACCGCCACCGCCCCGAGCTGTGGCGCGAGCTGCTGCCGCCCGAGCATTTTGAGCTGGAAGGGTTTAACCTCATCCAGCTGCTGGACGTGACCGACCAGGAAATTCTGTCGGAGCTGAAATACGACCTCCTGGAACGCGACGTGCTGCAGAACGCGGCCCGTTTCGAGCAGATTCAGGAGAAGCTGCGGGTGCTGTTTGCTCAGCCCTCGCTGCAGCTGGGCATTGCGGCCTACGACGAGAAGAAGCGCGCCTTTGTCGATTTCGGCAAAAAAATCAACCACAGCTTCCTCACCAAGCAGGTCCAGACCAACTCGGCCGCCGACGGCAGCTTCCGGCAGATTTACGACCGGTTGCTGCGCGAACGGGAGCCCCTGGTGCTGAAGGACCTGGCCACGGCCGACATTCCGGAGGATTTGCGCGAGCAAATCACGGGGCTGGGCATCAACTCGGCCATTCTGGCCCTGCTGCCCTACGGCAACGACACGGTGGGCCTGCTGGAGCTCGGCACGCCCCAAGCGGGTGCCCTCGACGAGTTTGACATGGACAAGGTGTCGCAGTTTGTGCCGCTGTTTGCGGTGGCCGTGAAGCGCAACGCCGAAGACCTGCAATCCCGCGTGCAATCCATTATTCGCGAGAAGTTTACGGCCATTCACCCCACCATGGAATGGCGGTTTATGGACGCGGCCCGCAACCTGCTGGCCAAACTCGACGCCGGCAACCGCACGGCCGAGATGGAACCCATCGTGTTTGAGGACGTGTACCCGCTGCACGGCTCCTGCGACATCCGGAGCAGCAGCACGGTGCGCAACGAGGCCATTCAGGGCGACCTGATTGAGCACCTCACCCTGGCCAACAAGGTGCTGAAAAAAGCCTCCGAGTGCCAGGAGCTGCCCATTCTCGACGAGCTGAAGTTCTACGTCACCAAAAACCTGAAGCGCCTGCGCGAAGGCATGCTTTCGGGCGACGAGGCCAACATCTACGACTCGCTGAAGCGCGAGGTGGAGCCCCTGTTTGAGTACCTGGCCACCCACACGCCCGAGCTGCGGCCCATCATCACGAAGTACTGGAGCAACATCGACCCCAAGCTGGGCATCCTCTACAAGCGCCGCCAGGACTTTGAGACGAGCGTAACCACGCTCAACGACGCCGTGAGCGACTACCTCGACGAGGAAGAGGAAAAGGCGCAGCAGATGTTCCCGCACTACTTCCAGCGCTACAAAACCGACGGCGTGGAGTTCAACATCTACGTAGGCAGCACGTTGGTCGAGAACAAGCCCTTCGACCTGGTGTTCCTGAAAAACCTGCGCCTGTGGCAGCTGCTGACCATGGTGGAAATCACGCGCCGTACCGCCGCGCTGAAGGCCACCCTGCCCGTGCCGCTCGACACGACCCAGCTCATCCTCATCCACGGGCAGCCGCTGAGCATTCGGTTCCGGCAAGACGAGCGCCAGTTCGACGTGGACGGCGCCTACAACATCCGCTACGAAATCATCAAGAAGCGCATCGACAAAGCCACCGTGCTGGGCACCGGAGAGCGCCTCACCCAGCCCGGCACCATCGCCCTCGTGTACGCCCAAAGCCGCGAGGCCGTGGAGTACTACGAGTACATCGACTACCTGCAGGACCGTGGCCTGCTGGAGCCCGGCGTGGAAGAGCTGGAACTGGAGGAGCTGCAGGGCGTGAAAGGCCTGCTGGCGTTGCGCGTGCGGGTGCAGATTGTGGGTTAGGTGCCAGGTTTTGAGTCTCAAGGCTCTGCATACCAAAACCCGAACACCTGCTATTTGAGCACGGCCTTTTCTTCTTTCCAGAACAGCTTGAGCGCGCCGCGGCTGGCAACCAGCCACGCCGCCCCGCCCGCAAAGCCGGCCAGCACGTCGGTGGCGTAGTGGGCGTGCAGGCACACCCGCGTGAGGCCGATGAGGCCGGCCCAAAGCAGCAGCGGGGCCACCCAGCCGCGCTGGCCCAAGTGCCGGGCCAGCAGCCAGGCCAGGCAGCCGTAGAAGGTGAGCCCCATCATGGCGTGGCCGCTGGGGAAGCTCAGGCCGTAGGTATGCAGCAGGGTATTGACGGGCCGGGGCCGGTTGAAATACAGTTTTAGCAGCTGGTTGAGCAGCACGCTGCCGGCCATGGCCAGCAGCCATTCCCAGGCTTCGCGCGGGTGCCCGGCTCGTCGCATCAGTAGCGGGCCGATGATGCTGGCGGGCAGCAGAAAATAGAGCGAGGCGAAGAACGTGACGAAGTGAACGGGCCCCTCCACCCACGGGTGCGCTTGCTGCCAGGCATCGACAATGGCGAACGCCCAGGTGTCGAGGGCTTGGGAATGGTGCACAAACACGACCCGCGCCAAGTAGAAAAACCCGGCAAACGCCGCCACAAACAACCCCAGCCCCGCGGCCACCTCTACAGTGAACAGGCCGGCCAGGGCCAGCAATCGAGAAGTGAGTCGATTCATGAACTTACGCGGCGGGATGAAGGAAAGTACCAGAGATGCGCCCCGAATAATACGCAAAACGAAAAAAGCCAGCCCCGGGGGGCTGGCTTTTTATTAACGTGCGCTCGGAGAGACTCGAACTCTCACACCTTGCGGAACTGCCGCCTGAAGACAGCGCGTCTACCAATTTCGCCACAAGCGCAGTTGGGGCTAAAAAGCCGCGCTACCATGAGGAAGTGCGGCCTTTTGATGGCACAAAGATATAGCCCCAATTTGCCGCGGCGCAACTATTGGCCCATTTTTTTCGGCATTCGCCTGCTGTGAACCGTACCGCCGATTGTTTTTCAGTTACTTGCCGCATGATATTTTTTTCTCGGCCCCGTGCTTTCCACCATGCCTGAGCCGCCTGCGGACGCATTTTCTGCGGCCAGCCGCCCTGCGCTCCGCGGCTTCGACCGCGTGGCGTGGTGCTATGACGCGCTGGCAGGCCTCGTGTTTGGCCCCGCCCAGCGGCGCGCGCAGCATGCAGCGCTGGGCGGCCTGCCTGCTGCTGCCGCGCCGCACGTGCTCATTCTGGGCGGCGGCACGGGCTGGGTGCTGACGGAAGTGCTGCGCCACCGTCCACTGGCCACGGTGCTCTACCTGGAAGCCTCCCCCAACATGCTGGCCCGTGCGCGCCGGCGCCTGGCCCGCGAATGCCCGGCCGCCGGGGCGCAGGTCGAGTTTCGGCACGGGACCCAGGAGGCCTTGCGGCCGGGCGAAAGCTTCGACGTTCTCGTTACCTTTTTTGTGCTCGACTGCATTCCGGCCCCGGAGCTGGCTGGGGCGCTGGCCCAGCTGCGGCAGGCCCAGCGGCCGGACGCGCCCTGGCTGGTGGCCGATTTTCGGCCCGCCCGCCGGGGCTGGCGCCGCTGGCTGCTGGTGGCCATGTACGCTTTTTTTCGGCTCACCACGGGCCTGCGCGCCCGCCAACTGCCCGACGTACGGGCCGAGCTCACCCGCCGGGGCCTGCGCCCAACGCAGGAGCAGCGCTTTTTCGGGCAGGCCATCGAAGCCGGGGTTTACATCGGGCGAAACGAAGCTTGACCCTTGATTTTTAATAATTGCCGGGGATATAACAAAAACATAATTTTAGCATTATTAACCGGCTTGCGCAGGGCCAAACCACTTATTCTATTGTAAATTTTCCGCAACTTTGTGGCGTGCTTCGGCACAGGCCCGCCGGCCCATACCTTGTTTACCTATTATTTCTACTATGAGAAACTTCGCCCCTATGCTATTGGCCCTGCTCGCGCTGGGCGTATCCGAAGCCACTGCCCAAACGGGTGCCGCCGGGCCGGCCGTGCGCTACACGGTGTCGTTTCCGAATGCGGTGCACCACGAGGCGAAGGTGACGGCCACGTTTGCCGGCCTGCCCGCCGGCCCCTTGCGCGTGCGGATGGCGCGCAGCTCGCCCGGGCGCTACGCCTTGCACGACTTTGCCAAAAACGTGTACTACGTGGTGGCCACCGACGGTGCCAATCACCCGCTGCCCCTCAACCGGCCCGACCCCTACAGCTGGGAAGTAACGCCGGCCACCGACGGCAAGGTCATCTTCAGCTACACCCTCTACGGCGACCTCACGGACGGCACCTTCGCCGGCATCGACCAGCAGCACGCCCACCTCAACATGCCGGCCACGCTGTGCTACGCCGCGGGCTTGGAAGAGCGCCCGGCCGAAGTGAAGTTTGAGCTGCCGGCTAGCTGGAAAGTGGCCACCCAGTTGCGGTTGGGCGACGACAAAACCGTGTATACGGCCCCCAACCTGCAGTACCTGATGGACAGCCCCGTGTCGCTGGGCGCCCAGCAGGTGCGCAGCTGGCAGGAAGGCGACCAGACCATTGAGCTCGCGGCGCTGTACCTGGGCACCTCGGCCGAGCTGGATGCCTACGCCCGCAAGGTGCAGAAGGTGGTGAAGGAAGAAAAAGCCATTTTTGGCGAGTTGCCGAAGTTCGACTTCGGGCGCTACACCTTCATTGCCGACTACCTGAGCCAGGCCACCTCCGACGGCATGGAGCACCGCAACTCGACCTCGCTCACCAGCCCGCGGCCCCTGCGCGAGGAAGACGGCACCCGCAACCTGGGCACGGTGGCCCACGAATTCTTCCACTCCTGGAACGTGGAGCGCCTGCGCCCCCGCGACCTGGAGCCCTTCGACTTCCAGCGCGTGAACATGAGCGACATGCTGTGGCTGGCCGAAGGCTTCACGCAGTACTACGGCCGCCTGGCCCTGCGCCGCGCCAAGCTCATTGAGGACGAGGAGTTCTTCGACGACATCAGCGGCTGGGTGAACCAGCGCCAGAACAGCCCGGGCGCGCGCTACGCGTCGGCCATCGACATGAGCCGGCAGGCGGCGTTCACCGACGGCTCGGGCAGCACCACGCCCATGAACACGGTGAACACCACGCTGTCGTACTACACCCAGGGCGCGGGCATTGCGCTGGTGCTCGACATGCAGCTGCGGCAGTTCCACCGCACCTCGCTCGACAAGGTGATGCAGGCGCTGTGGCAGGAGTTTGGCTCGAAGCAAAGCAACTACGCCCCGGCCAAGCCCTACACCATCCGCGACGTGCAGCGCGTGGTGGGCGAGGTGAGCAAGGACACGGTGTTTGCCGGGCGCTTCTTCCGCCAGTACATCTACGGCCGCGAGATGCCCCGTTTCAGCGAAAACCTGTTGGTGGCCGGCCTGGCCGTGATTCCGACGCGGGTGCTGGGCGCGGCCCTGCCCCGGCAGGTAGACTTCGACGACGAAGGCCGCTGCATTGTGGCCTATAACACCCAGATTGGCTCGGGCCTCTACAAGGCCGGCATCGACCGCGGCGACCAGCTGGTGGTGCTGGACGGCAAGGAGCTGAAAAGCCCCGGCGACCTCGACGGCGTGCTGCGCAAGCACTCGCCCAGCGACGTGGTGTTTGTGAAAGTGAAAACCCGCGGCGGCGTGGAGCGCACCACCCAGCTCATCCTCGGCGAAGACCCCAACGTGCAGGTAAAACCCGTGGACTCGGTGGAGAAAATGGTGTACACGCCCGCCCAGAAGGCCCTGCGCGAGGCCTGGCTGGCCAGCCAGGCTTCGAACTAACCGCGTGTTTCAGGTTTCAGCATTTCCTTACTGAATTGCCCGATTACCGCGCGTAGTCGGGCAATTTTCGTACTTCAGCAACATGGCCAAGCGCATTTCCCACCTCCGCAACGACGCCCTGCCCACCGTGCGGCCCGGCTACCCCGGCAACAAGCTCTTCGGCAACGAATTCGCCAACGGCGAGGAGCTGTTTGAGCCCAGCTTTGCGACGGTGCTGAAATGGCAGCTATCGACCAACCCGCAGAAGGATGAAAAGAAGGCCGACACCTGGGCACCGACCGTGATGGACTGCACGGCCGCGTTTTCCTCCACCGACGACATGCTGGTGTGGCTGGGGCACTCCTGTTTCCTGCTGCGCGCGGCGGGCGTCACCCTGCTCTTCGACCCCGTGCTGTTCAGCTCCCTGGGGCTGCGGCACCGGCACGCCCTTCCCTGCCCGCCCGAGGCCATTCGCAGCATCGACTACTTGCTGCTCTCGCACGGCCACCGCGACCACCTAGACGAGAAATCCATCAAGCTGCTGGCGGCGCAAAACCCGCAGATGCGCGTGCTCTCGCCGCTGCGCATGGGGCCGCTGCTGCGCGGCATGGCCAAGGGCCTTCCCGTGCAAGAAGCCGGCTGGTGGCAGCAGTACGACCTGGGGCCGGATTCGCCGCTGGAAATCACATACCTGCCGGCCGCTCACTGGCACCGCCGCGGGCTGGCCGACCTGAACGAGGTGCTGTGGGGCAGCTTCCTGATTCGGGTGGCCGACAAGCTTCTCTACTTCGCCGGCGACACGGCCTACGGCGACCATTTTGAGGCCATTGAGGCGCGCTTCGGTCCCGTCGACATCGTGCTGATGCCCATCGGCGCCTACAAGCCCGCTTACATGATGGCCAAAAGCCACGTGAACCCGCACGAAGCCGCTAAGGCCGCCAACGTGCTGCGGGCCGGCCACGTGGTGCCCATGCACCACGGCACCTTCGATTTGTCGGACGAGCCGGCTTCGGAGCCCCTGCGCCAGCTCACGGAAGTGGCGGCGGGCGGCATGTTGCGCGGCGAGCTGCACGCGCCCGCCGTAGGCGAAGTGCTGCGCTGGCAGGACTGGGAATAGGTTTTGAGGGCAAAACGGGCCGGGAATGAGAGGGCATGAGTTATTCTAACGACCTTTGCCCTTTCCTTCTGTTCCGAACTCCTACCCTTTTGCCCCCACTCCCTCCCACCCTGCTTACATGTCGCCAACTCTCGTTCTCAGCCTCGTAGCGGGCTACTTCGCGGTTCTCATTATCATTGCCATCCTCACGTCGCGGGGGGCTACCAGCGAAAGCTTCTTTGTGGCCAACCGCAACGCCCCGTGGTACATGGTGGCTTTTGCCATGATTGGCACCTCGCTTTCGGGCGTCACCTTTATTTCGGTGCCGGGCAACGTGTACGGCAAAAGCTGGAGCTATTTGGCCGTGGCCCTGGGCTTTGTGGCCGGCTACGTGGTGATTGGGCTGGTGCTGATGCCGCTGTACTACCGGCTGCGGCTGGTGTCCATCTATTCGTATCTGGACGAGCGGTTTGGTTACTGGAGCTACAAAACCGGGGCGCTGTTTTTTCTGATTTCGCGCTCCCTGGGCTCGGCCCTGCGGCTGTACCTGGTGGCGGGCGTGCTGCAGCTGGCCGTGTTCGATGCCATGGGCGTGCCTTTTGCCGTGACGGTGGTGGTGAGCATCCTGTTCATCTATCTCTACACCTTCAAGGGCGGCCTCAAGACCATTCTCTGGACCGATACCTTTCAGACGCTGGCCATGCTGAGCTGCGTGGCCCTGAGCATCTACTTCATGGCCGATGCCCTGAACTACTCTTTCGCCAAGCTCATCACGGCGGTGAAAGACAGCCCGATGTCGCAGGTGTATTTCTCCGACGTGCGCGACGACAAGTTCTTCTGGAAGCAGTTCGCCTCGGGCATGTTCATCACCATCGTGATGACCGGTCTCGACCAGGACCTGATGCAGAAGAACCTGAGCTGCCGCAGCCTTGGCGAAGCCCGAAAGAACCTGTTCTGGTTCACGCCGGTCATTGTGTGCGTCAACATTCTCTTCCTGACCCTGGGCGTGCTCATGTACCAATACGCCACCGCCCGCGGCCTGAAACTGGAGCAGCTGCCGCAGCTGCTCAACCTCAACGGCTCGCTGAACACCGACAAGGTGTTCCCCTACCTGGCCACCACGCAGTTTTCCATCGTTGCGGGCATCATCTTCATTCTGGGCATCATCGCCGTCACCTACGCCTCGGCCGACTCGGCCCTTACTTCCCTCACGACCTCTTTCTGCGTCGATTTTCTCGACATCAAGAAATACCCGGAAGCCCGCCAGACGCGCCTGCGCCAGCTCACCCACCTGGGCTGGTCGGTGGTGCTGATTATCATCATCCTCATCTTCCGGGCCTACAACAACCAGAGCCTCATCGATGCCGTGTACAAGGCCGCGGGCTTCACCTACGGGCCCTTGCTGGGGCTGTTTGCCTTTGGCATCCTCACCGGCCGCCGGCTGCGCGACCAGCTGGTGCTGCCCGTGTGCGTGGCCGGCGTGGGCCTCACCTGGCTCATCGTGTCGCACTCGGTGGAGTGGCTCAATGGCTACAAGTTCGGCTTTGAAATCCTGCTCCTCAACGGCGCGCTCATCTACCTGGGCCTGCTGGCCATTTCCCGGCCAGCGGCGGTGAACCCCGCCGCCCAAACCGCGGTTTAACTTCCCATGACGAAAACTATTCTTTTGACGATTTTGGCCGTGGGGTCGGCGGCCTCGGCGGCGCGGGCCCAAGCGCCCGCGGCCACGCCCGGCGCTGCGCAGCAGCCCATCATCCTCAAGGCCGACAACATGCAGGTGCAGGCCCATTCGGCCGCCAACCGCCCCGACCGCGCGCCCGTGTACCCCGGCGGCGAGCAGGCCCTGGGCTTGTTTTTTCTCGAAAACATAAAATATCCGGAAGCCGCGCGCGTCAAAGCCCTTAGCGGCATCGTGCTGGTGACGGCCACGGTGAATGCCGACGGCAGCGTGACCAACCCGGTGGTGGCCAAGTCGCTCTCGCCCGAGTGCGACGCCGAGGCCCTGCGCGTGGTGCCCCTGCTCACGGGCTGGCAGCCGGCCATGCGCAAAGGCCGGCCGGTGCCGGTGCTCATTCAGCTGCCGGTGCCCTTCGGCGGCGCGGGCAACATGAAGATTGAAATGAACAACCGGCCCTCGCCCGCCGGCGTGCGGCGCGTGAAGTAGGTCGGGAGGGGCGTCGCGCTAGCGGCGCAGTACCCCGCAGCTGTGCTGCGGCCCGACGGACGCCGTTCAACGATTTCCGCCGAGCCGCAGCACAGCTGCGGGGTACTGCGCCACTGGCTACGCTTCATCGTGGCCTCACGCCAGGCTGCCGTATTTGCCGTGTTCGATAGTTAGTTAACATTACCCCCGCCTGATGGCCAGAAGTGGATTAAATACCAGTGGCAGCGACGTGACCACCGACCTGCCCAAACCGAAAGTAAACAAGGAGTCGCTCAAGCGCAGCCTGCGGATTTTCCGCTACATGCTGCCCTACCGCGGCAAGTTTCTGGTGGGCATGCTCATGCTGGTGCTCAGCAGCAGCACGTTCATGGTGTTTCCGTGGCTGGCCGGCAAGCTCATCGACGCGGCCAACCACAAGCCGGTGGTTATTCTCGACCGCTTTCCGCTCAGCATCAACGGCATTGCGCTGCTGCTGTTTGCCATCATCACCTGCCAGGGTTTCTTTTCGTTTGGGCGTATCTGGTTTTTTACGCAGGTGAGTGAGTTCACGGTGCGCGACATCCGGCAGGCGCTCTACGGCAAGTTTGTGCAGCTGCCCATCCCCTTTTTCGAGCAAAACCGCGTCGGGGCCATCACCTCGCGCATCACCACCGACGTGGGCCAAATTCAGGACACGTTTTCGCTCACCATTGCCGAGCTGTTTCGGCAGGTGTTCACGCTGATTATCGGCATCACGGCCATTCTCATCGTGTCGCCGAAGCTGTCGCTGTTCATGCTGCTCACGTTTCCGCCCATTATCCTGGCGGCCGGCGTTTTTGGGCGCAAAATCCGGGTGCTGGCCCGCAACACCCAGCAAGAGCTGGCCGCCACCAATACCATTGTGGAGGAAACCCTGCAGGCCATCAACTCGGTGAAAGCCTTCACCAACGAGCGGTTTGAAACCCAGCGCTACGGCACGGCCCTCAACCGCGCCGTGCGCGTGGCCCTGAAGAGCAATTTGTTCCGCGGCGGCTTTGTGTCGTTTGTTATTATCGGCCTTACCGGGGGCATCATCCTCATTCTGTGGCGCGCCGCCACGCTGGTATATTACCCTGGTCCCGACCACCTCGAAGTGAGCCAGCTGCTCACGTTCCTGCTCTTTACGGTCTTCATCGGCGCCTCCATTGCCGGCCTGGGCGAGATGTACGGCAAGATTCAGAGCACGCTAGGCGCTTCCGAGCGCATTCTCGAAATCTTGGACGAGGCGCCCGAACCCACGCACATCGAGCCGCCCGTAGGCATGGTGCCGACCCGGCTGCACGGCGACATCCGCTACGAGCACGTGGCCTTTCGCTACCCCACCCGGCCCGACGTGCCGGTGCTGAAAGATATTGATTTCCACATCGCGGCGGGCGAGAAAATTGCCCTCGTCGGCCCCAGCGGCGCGGGCAAAAGCACCATTGCCGGCCTGCTGATGCAGTTTTACCCCTTAAGCAGCGGCCGCATCATCGTGGACGGGCACGACGTGCAGGATTACGACCTCACCGCCTTGCGCCGCCACATTGGCATCGTGCCGCAGGAAACGCTGCTCTTCGGCGGCACCATCCGCGAAAACATTGCCTACGGCAAGCCCAACGCCTCCGACGCCGAAATCATCGAAGCCGCCGAGCGGGCCAATGCCTGGCAGTTCATCCAGGCCTTCCCCGAGGCGCTCGATACCGTAGTGGGCGACCGGGGCATCAAGCTCTCGGGCGGGCAGCGCCAGCGCGTGGCCATTGCCCGTGCCATCCTGAAAAACCCCGCCATCCTCATTTTGGACGAAGCCACGTCTTCGCTCGACAGCGAAAGCGAAAAGTTGGTGCAAGGCGCCCTCGATGAGCTAATGCAGAGCCGTACCAGTCTGATTATTGCCCACCGCCTCTCCACTATTCGCAAGGTTGATAAAATCCTGGTGATTGACGGTGGCCGCATTGTGGAGGCTGGCTCGCACGAGGAGTTGAGCGAGCGGGAAGGCGGGCTTTACGCGAATTTGCTGCGGCTGCAGTTTGAGTTGACGTAGTAGATTGCATACTCTATTCAGCCTCAGCCCTTATGCAACCAATTGTATTTGAAAAGTCACCGATGACGCTTGCTGAATTCAGCTCGATTAATTGGCTGATGCTGCGAAAGAAAATTGGGTACCTAATAATATTCCCAATTATCGTCTTGCTGTCATTCGTGGTCACTACCTGCAACATGGTTGTGGGCATGAAGTCCGACGATACCACTTACCCAATGGATTCGGAAAGTATTATGACGATGTTAGGGGGTGCACTTTTTGTGGGCTTTATTTATTATTCGTACCGAAAAGCCATTAAGAAAAACTACCTCAATACTCCTGCGCTAAGCGAGGGCCTGAACTACACGTTAACTGAGGAGCTAATTCAAACCCAAAGCAGCACAATAAACGGTTCTCAGCCTTGGGCTGCATCCTTCAAAACGGCAAACAAGGTTGGCAAATGGATACTTCTTCCTTCCTCCGGCAACGCCTTTTTCTTTTTAGACACGGAAAAAATCCTTCCGCCATCCACCATGTCGGATGTTGAAGAGCTTTTCAATCGAAAAGGTGTGAAACTGAAGAAATAATTACGTGAATTGCAGGTACTGAAACTTTACGAATGTCCAGTTCACTGCTAAAAGATGAAGGTTTGTAGCTCTAATGAACTAGCTTTCGCAACCTGTATTCACTACTTTGAGGCAGCAATGGACCTCAACTCCCTCATCACCGTTGACCCCGACATCCTCGGCGGTCAACCCGTTTTTGCCGGCACTCGGGTGCCCATCGAAACACTGTTTGACCATTTGGAAGCCGGTGTTTCGCTGGACGAGTTTTTGGATGACTTTCCTACTGTTTCCAAAGCACAGGCCATTGCGCTGCTTGAAACCGCCACTAAGCTCCTCACTGCACCTAACGTAGCCCAACTCTATGCGGCTGCTTGATGAGAACCTGCCGAAACGGCTGAAGCAGGATTTTCCAGCTCACGAAGTTTTTACGGTGCGCGACCAAGAGTGGAACGGCATCAAAAACGGGGAACTGCTGAAACGGATGCTAGGTGCTGAGTTTGATGACCTACTAACTTTCGACAAAAACTTGCAGCACCAACAGAATTTCAGCAAGTACACGCTGACCGTGTTTGTGTTACATGCGCCTATCAATACTACGCCGAGCTAACCAAACTGTCTCATCAAATCAACCGTCAGCTAACCGCTGGCGGCTTGCCACCGGGACCAGTCATCGTTTCGATGGCATGATTACCATTTAGAATTCCTCGAAACCCGCGCCCCAAGCGCGGGTTTCGTATTTTTGGCCCCACACTCACCCCCTCACGCTTTCCTTACCTGATGAGCAAGCACTTCCTTAGTTTCTCCGCGGCCGTGGTTACGGCTGCTACCCTGCTAGTTGCCCCGGCCGCTCAGTCTCAAATCCGCACGCCCGCCGCCAGCCCCCAGAGCACCATCACGCAGCGCGTGGGCCTCACCGACATCACCATCGTGTACTCGCGCCCCAGCGCCAAGGGCCGCAGCATTTTTGGCAGCGACAACTCGCTGGTGCCGAACGGCAAGCGCTGGCGCACGGGTGCCAACGGCACCACCAGCATCAAGTTTTCGGACGATGTGATGATTGAGGGCAAGAAGGTACCGGCCGGCGAGTACGGCATCTACACCGTGCCGCGCCCCAACGAGTGGACCGTGGTACTGAACAAAAGCCTCAAGCAAGGCGCCGACGTGGACGGCTTCAAGGACGACCAGGACGTGGCCCGCTTCACCATCAAGCCCTACAAGCTGAGCAGCAAGGTCGAAACCTTCACCATCGCCTTCACCGACCTGACGCCCGCCACCGCTAACTTGGCCATGGAGTGGGAAAACACGGGCGCCAAATTCAAAGTGACCGCCGACGTGGACACCAAGGTGATGGCCCAAATTGACGAGAAAATCACCAAAAACGCCAACCCGGCCCCCGCCGACCTCGCCGCGGCCGCCGTGTATTACTACGACAACAACAAGGACCTGAAGCAGGCCCTGGCCTGGATGGAAAAGGCTAACGCCGCCGAGCCCACCAAGTACTGGAACCTGAACACGGAAGCCAAAATCCGCCTCAAAATGAAGGACTACGCCGGCGCCACCAAAGCCGCCGAAGCCTCCAAAAAAGCGGCCCTGGCTGCCACGCCGCCCAATGGCGAGTACGTGAAAATGAACGAGGACCTGATGGCCCAGGCCAAGAAGGGCGGCAAATAAGCCTCTCGACATTGTGAGCGCATCCAACGAGGGTCAGCGCAGCTAATCCTTCCGGCAAGACGTAAAACCCATTAGAAGTAGAAAGCCCCGGCTCTGCATTGAGTCGGGGCTTTTTGTTGCCTTCTGGCAGAAACAGGAATTGCACGGACATGGCCTGAGTACTCGCCCGCACTATGCCCGCACTGCCCGGGCGCTTAAGTAACGGCGAAGCGGTGCGTCCACCAGCACCAGAATCAGGTAAGCCAGCCCGACCAATGCCAGCGTGGCGCCGGGCACCAGCCAGGCCAACGTAGCCGTGGATGGTTTTTGCGTTCCGACGTAGCTCAGAAATACCCACACAAAGGGGTAGTGAACCATGTAGAGCGGATAGGAAATCTCCCCGAGCCAGCGGCAGGGCCCGGCCAGCCGCGGGGCCAGGTGTGCGCCAGCGCCCAGTGCCACCAGCAGCGGAAAATAGATGAGCACCGTCAGCAAATCCGTGAGGCGGGTCAGCTCATTGTAGTATGGAAACAGGAGGCCAACCACCAACAGGGCCCCCACGCCCCCGAACCCGAGGCGCGTGGGCACAATCCAGCGGGACCGGTACAGCACCATGCCCATCAGGAACGAGTAGCTGACGCGCGCGCCCCCTCCCCAAAACGTATCGAGGCCCCAGCCGATGCTCAGGTTTGGGACCAGATACGCCTGGTACACCAACGCCGCGGCGGCCAGCAGCGTGAGCAGGCGCAAGCCACCGGGGCGCAACCGCACCAGCAAAAGCGCATAAGCGACGTTGGCCAGGTATTCCCAGAACAGCGACCAGGTGGGCGCGTTGAGCGGGAAGAGGTTGAACGTGCGCTCGGACACCACGGGATAAGGAATCAGCAGGCACGAAGCCACGAACAGCTGCCAGGTCTGGCTGGCGTAGGTGGCGTACAGGTTGATAAAGGGGTCGAAGAGAAAGGTCAGCAGGCCGAGCACCGACCCCACCAGCACCAACGGATGCAGGCGAATCAGCCGCCGCCGCAGAAAGCCCAGTATGCCCATACTGCCGAGGCGGGCGTCGTAGGCGCAGGCAATGACGAAGCCGGAGAGGCAGAAAAAGAAGTCAACGGCCAGGTAGGCATGGGCGATGAACAGCTTTTCGTAATCGGGCACCACTATTTCCATGAAGTGGTACACCACCACGGCCAGGGCGGCAATGCCGCGCAGGCCATCTAGAACGGCGAAATGCGGCGTGGGCGGGGAGGGCGAAGGGGTGTGGCGGTTGGTTTCCTGCACAACAATGAATGGGGTGGGCTTCGCAGTCACCCTACTTCCGCCGCCCCTGCAAAATTAGCAGGCGCTTCAGGTTGTCGACTTCAATTTCGTTGGGCTGGGTGGCCAGCACGCGCTTGAGGTCCTTGGCCGAGCGGCCGCCGAACACCACCACGCCGAGGCCGGCGGCGCGGGCCTGGGCGGTTTGCTCCGGCGTCACGCGGTCGGCGTCGAGCACCACGGTGTGCAGCTTTTCGGTGCGGGCCAGCTTCAGGCCAAAGGCAAATTCGTCGGAGGCGATTTCGAGACCGATGGGAACTTTGGGCATGGCCTTGCGGACCAGCGGGATGGTGCCGCTTTCCTGGGTGATGAGCAGGACTTTTTCGGGCGGCACGCGGTAGCGGGCGAGGCTGCGGGCAATCTGGCGGATGAGCAGCGGCGTGCGGGCGTGCTGCTGGCCGGCGGGCAGGCACTGGTCGTCTTCGTGCAGGTCGAGGTGCAGGCGCGGGAAGGTGGGCCGGCGGCCGAGGCGGGCCAGCAGGGTATCGAAAGTGATGGGATGCTCCTTCTGAATCCAGTCGTAGGGCCAGCCGCCGCGGTAGCGCAGCTGCACCAGCTCGGCGGCGGTGTGCTGGCTCACGCAGCCGGTGCCGGAGCCGTGGTCGTCGAGCTTTTGGTCGTGGTAGAGCATCACCACGCTGTCCTGGCTGAGCTGCAGGTCGATTTCGACGCCATCGGCGCCCCGCAGCAGGGCTCGCCGAATGCCGCGCCAGCTGCTGGGCGGCCGAAAGTTGAAGGGGCTGATGGGGGTGAAAAAGCCCGAGCCCGCGTGGCCCAATATGACCAGCTTGGGGTCGGGCGTGACTTTGGTGGTGGCGCAGCCGGCCAGCTGCCAGGTGATGGCCAGGGCCAGCGCGGCCTTAAATACGAAGTGGTTTCTCATGAAAAAGCGTGGACCGGCACGTGCCTTGCGCACCTGAACGGGAAAGTGGCCCGCCGGGATGTAGAGACGCGTATCCGCGTCTCGTCGTTGAACTAGCCAAACCGCGCCGCAGGGCGTCAATCAAGCGTCATCGTTCAACGACGAGACGCGAATACGCGTCTCTACATCCCGGCGCGGCTTCTCCAACAAGCCGAACAGGAACGTGAGCGCCACCACCAGCCACAGCGACGCCCACACGTCGCTCAGATAGTGCATGCCCAGCACCAGCCGGCCCAGCCCAATCAGCCCCGGCAGCACCAGCAGCGGCACCCGCCAGCGCGGAAACGCCACGGCCAGCGGCAAAAACAGGCTGAAATACACGGCCGTGTGGTAGGAAGGAAACGAGTCGTTGTGCGGGCCGGCGGCCCACAGCCCGGTGCCCGCATAGCCCTTGGCAAACTGCACTTCCGGCCGCAGGCGGTGCACCGAGCCCTTCAGCGCCTTGGCCAGCACCATGCTGAACTCGTGCGTGAGCAGCAGCACCAGAAACAGCGTGGCGCCCGGGCGCCTCAGCCCGTAGCGGCCGATGGCGAAGGCCAGCCCCAGCGCCACAAAAATGAAGGGCAGGCCCACCACGTGCGTCATCAGTGCCTCATGCGCGGCGTCGGCGCCGGTGGTGAGGGCGGCGAAGAAGGGCCTGGCCCACCCGAAATGCGCGTGGATGAAAGCGGCCAGCGGCTGGTCGAGGAACAGAATGAGCAGCGCGCAGACCGGCAGCGTAAGGGCAGTGAAAACAAGAAACTGGCGAAGCGTCATGTGGCAATGTATCGCGGACTCTGCGAGTCCGCGCGGGTCGGAACGTTCGTGCGTCAGGGCGCGGACTTGCAGCGTCCGCACTACGGTGCTACCCCAGCGCCTGGTTCAGGGCCACGATGGCGGGCCGGTATTCCTCGCGCCCCACAATGAACTGAATGTTGACCTTGCGCAGGGCAAAGCCGGCACTGCGGATATTGATGCCGGCCTCGGCCAGGGCGCCGGCGGCGCGGGCCAGCAGGCCGGGCTCGTCGATGTTGGAGCCGATGAGGCAAACCAGGGCAGCGTCTTCGATGGTGACCTGCTCGTATTTAGCCTGCAGAGCAGCGGTGAGTTCGGCCTTCAAATCTTTGGCCCACACCAAAACGGAAATGCTGTTGGCGCTGGTGGCTTTGAAGATGTAGCTCACGTCGAGGTCGTAGAACACCTGCATGAGGTGCAGGTCGAAGCCGGCGGTGCCCACCATCAACGGGTCGTGGATGTCAATCATCACCACTTTATCGGTGCCGGTGATGACTTCGATGTGCTTGTCGGGGCTCACGAAGTCGCGGGTGATGAGCGTGCCGGGGTGCTCGGGCTCGAACGTGTTTTTGATGCGCAGGTCGATGGCGTGTATCTCAAGCGGCTTCGAAGCTTTGGGGTGAATGGCTTCCATGCCCACGTCGGCCAGCTGGTCGGCCACGTCGTAGTTGGTGAAGCCCACGGGGCGGCAGTGGTCGACGCCAACTAGATTGGGGTCGGCGGAGCAGAGGTGGTATTCCTTGTGAATGACGGCCTCCTGGGGCCGCACGGCCACGGCAATCTTGCTGAACGTGACTTCCGAGTAGCCCCGGTCGAACTCGCGCATGATGCCTTCGGTGCCCTTGGTGTAGCCGGTGGCGATGCAGATGGTGCCGGCAAAATCAATGTCGGCAAACGCCTGCCGAATCCGCTCGTCAATGGTCAGGGCCTGGGCGTCGTCGAAGCCGCTGAGGTCGACCAGGGTGGCGTGTACGCCGCGGTTCTGCAGGATGTTGACGGAATTGAAGGCCGAGTGCGCCTCTCCTATCGAGGCCAGGATTTCGCGGGCCGCCTGCAGAATGTTGGCGCTGTTGACGTAGCCGGAAGCCAGCACGTTCACTAGGCTCTCCAAGTACACCTGCGCCTGGTCGATGCGCTGCTGAATGAAGGCATCGGCCACGGCCAGGTTCAGGCCCAGCGGCTCGTAGTGCTTATTCAGCTCCTGCAGCTTGGCGGCCACGTCTTGCAAGGCCACCCGAAACTCCTGGTGCTGGCTGATGCGGTGATACACGCCGGGGGCGCTGGTTTTCTTGTTTTCGAGCAGCCAGTTGGTGACGTTGGCGTAGGCCGACACCACAAAAATGCGGTTGTACAAGGCCGCGCCCTGGCGGCCGTGAAAGATGATGTTCTTGAGGACATCGGCGAAGGCGGTCATCGAGGTGCCGCCGATTTTTTCTACTGTGAGCATACGGTGCTAGCGGGCGCCTCACCCCCCGGCCCCCTCTCCGCAGGGAGAGGGGGAGCCACGGCGGCGCGGACGCGAAAATTCAATTAGACAAATAAGAAGGTCGTTCGGGTAATGCCCAAACGACCTGCAAGGTAAAATCGGAACAAAGGCAAACCGCTAACAAGTGTGCCGCCGTGGCTCCCCCTCTCCCTGCGGAGAGGGGGCCGGGGGGTGAGGCGCTCGTTACTGCGCCACTTCCTTCCCATAGGAAATCATGTTCGTAATCAGCCGATAGGCGCCCGGCACACCCGCCGGCAGTTCCCGAAACAGCGACAGGCCGGTGTAGATGTAGTGGCCCTTGCCGTAGTCCGTCACCAGAATGGCGCTTTCCTTGGGGGCTTCGCCGGGGTCGCTGCTGGAGATGACGGTCTGGTATTTGGGGTCCCATTTCGAGGGGTAGTAGAGGCCCTGCTCCTGCACCCAGTCTTTGAAATCGTCGGCGGTGATTTTGTTGGGGGCGGCCAGCAGCTGGTGCTTCGTGAGGGTCACGGTAGCGTCTTCCACGGTCACGCGGTCGGAGGAAAGCGTCATGGGGTAGGGGCCGATTTCGGGCATTACGGTGCCGCGGTTCACTGTGTATTGCACCACGACGTTGCCGCCCTGTTCGATGTATTTGAGGATTTCGGGCTGCTGGGTTTTGAGGCGGTCGACGGTGTTGTAGGCGCGGATGCCGACCACGAGGGCGTCGAATTTCTTGAGGGTGGCGGCGGTGAGGTCTTTGGGTTCGAGCAGGGTCACGTTGTAGCCGATTTGGCGCAGGGCGTCGGGCACTTCGTCGCCGGCGCCCATGAGGTAGGCCACGTTCTGGCCGCGCCGCTTCAGGTCGAGCTTCACCAGCGGGGCCACGGCTTCGGGGAAGAGGAACTGCGTGGGGATGTGCGGGTACTCAATCTTCTGGATGCCGCGGGCGTAGGCCTGGCCGGCCACGGTGGCGGTGGCGCGCAGCTCGGCGCGGCCGGGCGCGGCGCCGGCCAGGGGCTGCACCTGGAAGTTCACGGTCAGCTCCTCGTCTTTGGCGGCAAGGGCGAAGTCGGCGGTGGCGGGCTCGCACTTCCAGCCGGCGGGCAGGGCCAGGGCCAGGCGGCCGCTCACCCCGGCGCGCCCGGCCCGCAGCGTGACGGGCACGGTCTTGGGCTGGGCATCGGCGAAGACGTAGGAACGGGCGGGCGGCAGGTTCACCAGCACGGGCGGCACCACGGCCAGCGGCTGGTATAGTTCGCCCAGCACGGGGTCGGTGTGCTTGTATTGCACGGGGATTTCAAATTTGAGGAAGCTCTTATTTTTTGAATCCTTATCCATTGAGATGCTCACCATAAATTCTGCCGTAGCAGCAGGGGGATTTATGGGTTCGCCAATCATTCTTTGTTTTGACAGCACTTGGTCAAAAGGCCCGTTGTAGGATTTCAGGTCTTCAACCTTTTTAGCATTGCCTTCATGTCCCGCTCTATCATCGGTGTCATAACCAACGGGGAGACGTTCTGGCAAAACATACATGCCGGTGGTGTTCGGTTTTCGCAACCAGTAAGGCTGAGTTATTGCTGCTGAATCGGGCAGTACAAACTTCAAATTAAAGATTGTCGCAGCCTTCGTAATGAGTGCCGGACGCTCAAATTTCAACTTGTTTGTGAACTGTTGGATGGACAGTGACTCAAGCAAAACAGGAACTTGGGATGCATTAAGAACAGTAGCATTCACCTCAAGCACTTGGCCCGGTGTTACTGTCGATTGAGCAGTGCTAGCTTCCAGATAAAGCCCCAAACTCGCTTTAATAAGCGCCTCAACTTCTTCTGTTTTCTGAATTATCCAAGCGGCATTATTCCTCAATCCATGCGTTGCAGTGGGCGCAACCTTGTTGAGGTGCAGCTTCAATATTTCTTCCCGCACCTTCAGCAGCCCCGCCACGCTGGCGCTGGGGTTGCTCGGGTCGTACTTGCGAATCACCTCCTCGATGAGCTTGCCCACGGCCGCGCCGCCGGGCACGCGGTTCCAGGTCTGGTCCACGCCTTCGAACAGGTCCTTGGTGGCTTTATCGCCTTTCACGGGCTGGAAATACTCCAGCGCCTCGCCCCGCTGGGCGGCCGAGCCGAAGCCCTGGCTGCGGTGGTTGGAGCGGCTGCGGGCCGCGATTTCGCCGTAGCTCTGGCCCAGCAGGGGGTTGTAGCCGCCGGCGTCGAGCCGGAGGTAGCCGTCCATGTTTTCGCCGGGCTTCACGAAGAAGCTGCCGGTGTTCCAGAATAGCCGCTTGGGCTGCCAGGCTTGCACGTACCGGAGCTGTTCGGGGAAGCGCTTGGGGTCGCCGGCGGCGTCGAAGGCTTCGGCGGCGAGGATGGCGCTGGCCTGGTGGTGGCCGTGGCCGGCGCGGGCATCGGGCGGGAAGCGGGTGATGAGCACGTCGGGCCGGCGCTGGCGGATGACCCACACCATGTCGGCGAGCACCTGCTCCTTGTCCCAGATGCGAAAGGTTTCGTCGGAGGTTTTGGAGAAGCCGAAGTCGTTGGCGCGGGTGAAGAACTGCCGGCCGCCGTCGAGGCGCCGGGCCGCCAGCAGCTCCTGCGTGCGGATGACGCCGAGGCCTTCGCGCAGCTCGGGGCCGATGAGGTTCTGGCCGCCGTCGCCGCGGGTGCAGCTCAGGTAGCTGGTTTCGAGCAGACGCTCGTTGGCCATATAGGCGATGAGGCGGGTGTTTTCGTCGTCGGGGTGGGCGGCCAAGTACATCACCGAGCCGAGGACGTTGAGCTTCTTGAGGCCCAGCAGGATTTCGGAGGAGGTATAGGTTTTGGGCGTTTGGGCCTTCGTTTCAGTTAACAGGGAGCCGTTAACAGTGAGCAGTAGCAGGGCCGCGAGGCGCGGACGGAAGAGTCGGAACATGGGCGAGAAACCGGGATTGAGGGTGTGAAGTTACCGGACGTTCAACGGAGCGCCTCACCCCCCGGCCCCCTCTCCGCAGGGAGAGGGGGTGCCAATCGACATCAGGTGTTGGTAGGCGGGTGGCATCCTTTACTGTGACAACCACGCACAGTAAGCGCCGCCGTGGCTCCTCCTCTCCCTTGGGAGAGGGGGCCGGGGGGTGAGGCGCCCGGCACAACAAGCCCAATGGCGCAGGTTCGCCGACACGCGCCAGCACGTATGCCACGGGACGGGCGCAACATTGGGCGGCCGGGGCACGTCTTTGCCTCGGCTGAACTTCATTTGCCCCGTTTTCGGTTTACTTCCCCACAGCGGCCGCCCGGATGCGCGGCTTTTTTCTTGCTTATGACGACAACCTTCCCCCGCGTTTCGCTGCCCCTGCTGCTGGCCGTCACGCTGTTTTCTTCCTGCGCCCGCCGGCCCCTGGCCACCACGCCCGCTGCCTCTGCGGCCGTGAGCGTGCCCGTGGCGGCCCCAGTGCCGGTGGCTCCCGAAACGCCGGCCCCCGTGGCCAAACCCAACCCCCAGGCCGACCAAAGCGCCGCCCAGTGGTACCTCAAAGACCCCGAGCTGGACAAGGTGCCCGGCGTGGGCGCCACCCGCACCTACGCTGAGCTGCTGAAAGGCCGCACGCCCGCCCCCGTGGTGGTGGCCGTCATCGACTCCGGCATCGACACAGCCCACGTCGACCTGAAGGCCGTGCTCTGGACCAACCCCAAAGAAATTCCCGGCAACGGCATCGATGACGACAAGAACGGCTACGTCGACGACGTGCACGGCTGGAACTTCCTCGGCGGCCCCGACGGCCGCAACGTGAACGCCGAAACCCTGGAAATGACGCGCATCGTGGCCGCCGGCCGCACGCGCTTCAAGGGCAAAACCGCTGCCACGGTGAAGCCCACCGAAAAGGCTGATTACGCCCTGTACCAAAAGGCCGAAAAGGCCTACAAAGCCCGCCTGGCCGAAGAAACCGAGCGCAACCAGCAGGTGGAAAGCATGGCCGGCCCCCTCACTCAGATGGTGGCCGCCATGAAGCAGGCCCTGGGCACCGAGAAACTGGACACCACCGCCCTCAAAAACGCTAACACCGACGACCCCAACCTGAAGCGCGCCACGGCCGGCATGCTGGAAATGATGCGCCAGACCGGCGCCTCCGACGCCGACGACTTGATTAAGCAGCTGAACGAAGGCGTGAAGCAGGAGCGCAGCATGCTAGATAATTCGCTCAACCTGAAGTTCAACCCGCGGGCCGACATCGTGAAGGACAACCCCAACGACCTCACCCAGCGCTACTACGGCAACAACGACCTCCACGGCCCCGACCCCATGCACGGCACCCACGTGTCGGGCATCATCGCGGCCGTGCGCGACAACAACCTCGGCGTGCAGGGCCTGGCCCCCGCCCCGGTGCGCATCATGACGGTGCGCGCCGTGCCCGACGGCGACGAGCGCGACAAGGACATCGCCAA
Organism: Hymenobacter armeniacus; assembly: GCF_014699055.1. Lineage (GTDB taxonomy): Bacteria > Bacteroidota > Bacteroidia > Cytophagales > Hymenobacteraceae > Hymenobacter > Hymenobacter armeniacus. Next base: position 401,946 of record NZ_JACXAC010000003.1, on the reverse strand, counting down.
CGCCATTCGCTACGCCGTGGATAACGGCGCCAGCATCATCAACATGAGCTTCGGCAAGGAGTTCTCGCCCCAGCGCCCGGCCGTGGAAGCCGCCTTCAAGTATGCCGCCAGCAAGAACGTGCTGCTGGTGCACGCGGCCGGCAACGAGAACAACAACCTCGACGTGAGCGACAACTACCCCGCTTCGTTCTACCTCAACAAAGCGCCGGTGCCCAACCTGCTCACCGTGGGCGCTTCGGGCCCCAAAGACAACGCCAACCTGGCCGCCGATTTCTCGAACTACAGCAAGAAAGCGGTGGACGTGTTTGCGCCCGGCGTGGGCATTTTTAGCACGTTGCCCGGCAGCACCTACGGCAACGAAAGCGGCACCAGCATGGCCTCGCCCGTGACGGCCGGCGTGGCGGCGGTGCTCAAGGCCTATTTTCCCAAGCTCACGGCGGCCGACCTGAAGCGCATCATCATGCAGTCGGCGCAGGTACACCACACGCAGGTAGACGTGCCCGGCACCGAGAAAAAGGCCGATTTCAGCACGCTTTCCGTGACCGGCGGCGTGGTGGACATGTACGAAGCCGTGAAGCTGGCGCAGAAAGCGGCGCTGTAATCGTTCTAACGTGGCGCCTCACCCCCCGGCCTCCTCTCCCGAGGGAGAGGGGGAGCCAGACGATAGAAATACTCATCGTTTCCTATGCAAAAAGCCCTGCCTCAATCATGAGGCAGGGCTTTTTGTTGAATTACATCAGGCTTCCCCCTCTCCCTGAGGTGAGGGGCCGGGGGGAGGCGTCCGTCAGCCCACGTCCACGCCCTTTTCCTCCTTCCGGAAGTGGTTCAGCACCAGCTTGTCGGTGAGGCCGGGGAAAAGCTTATTGAGGAAGACGGTGAGCTTGCCCTGGCCGGTGAGCACCAGGGTGCGCTTGCGCTGCTGCACGGCTTTGAGGATTTCGTCGGCTACGGCTTCGCTGGTCATCATGGCGCCCTCGTCGCGCGGCGACTCGCCCTGCGAGGAGCCGTCGGCGGCCAGGGCCGTGTTGCGGATGTTGGAGGCCGTGAAGCCGGGCGCGGCCGTGAGCACGTTCACGCCCTGGTCGAGCAGCTCGGTGCGCAGGGCTTCGAGAAAGCCGTTCATGGCAAACTTGGAGGCCGAGTAGCCGGTGCGGCCCGGCAGGCCGCGGTAGCCCGCAATGCTGCTGATGCCCACGATGGTGCCCTTGCTCTGCAGCAGGTGCGGCAGGGCAAACTTGGTGGTGAAAACGGTGCCGAAGAAGTTGGTTTGCATGAGCCGCTTGATGACCTCCAGGTCGGCGTCCTGAAAGCGGGCGCGCATGCTGATGCCGGCGTTGTTGAGCAGCACGTCGAGGCGGCCGAAGCGGGCTACGGTTTCGTGCACGGCGCGCTCGGCGGCGGTTTCGTCGCCCACGTCGGCGCGCACCGTGAGGTGGGCAATGCCGGCCGCGGCCAGGGCCTGGGCCGTGTCGTGGAGCTTGGTTTCGTCGCGGCCCGTGATGGCCACCTGGTAGCCGGCCCGGCCGAAAGCCAGGGCGCAGGCCCGGCCAATGCCGGAGGTGCCGCCCGTGATGAGTACCGTGGGAGTTGGCATAAATGGTAAAATACAGGGCCCGCGCCGGGGCCGATACAGCAAAATCGCGCAAGCGCCGGGCAAACTTACGGCCGCGGGGTATGATTTTTGCGGGTCGCGGTTAAACCCGGCCCGCAGCGTGCGGTCAGCACTGCCGTCGGCCGGGTTTCGGAGGCTGAAAGCTCGCATTGGTGGAACCGGGCCGGCACATGGCCGACTTAAATAGAATAATAGCCGATTTTGGCCTTTCTATCCCAGCTTTCTGCTTACATTTATCCACTGAATTCTATTGTTTTCCCCCATAATACCGTATGCACCCACTCTTACGTTCTTGGTCCCGCGTTGCACCGGGCGTTGCTGCCGTTTTGTTATCGCTGGGCCTGTCGTCGACGGCGGAGGCCCAGTGTCCTGTTGCGGCGGCCTGCACCCCGGGCTCGGCCAGCGTGGCCAATCCGTCGCTTTACGGCATGGCCATTCTGGGCGTAACGGTGAACAACACCGTGCTGGCCAACCGGACGGCTTACACCACCGGCTACCGCGACTTCAGCTGCACCGTGGCCGCCGTGCCGCTGGTGGTGGGCCAGACGTACCCCATCAGCATCCGCACCACCACCACGGCCGTGCAAAACGTGCGGGTGTACATTGATTACAACAACGACGGGGCCTTCACCGGCAACGACGAGTTGGTGTATCAGGACATTAACCCCGCCGGCAGCACGCCCGCCAACCCGCATGTGGGCACTTTCACGCCGCCCGCCACGGCCACCCTGGGCGCCCGCCTGCGCCTGCGCGTGGCCACCGACTACATCAACAGCCCCCTGCCCACCTCGTGCTCGACGCCGGTGTACTCGCAGGACGAGGACTACAGCGTCACGCTCTCGGCCAACGTGAGCCCGCCGCTGGCGGCCTTCACCACCAACGGCACCACCACCTGCTCGGGCTGCGTGCAGTTCACCGACGCCAGCCAGAACCTCCCCACCTCCTGGCTCTGGACCTTCGGCGACGGCACCACCAGCACCCAGCAAAACCCCAACCACTGCTACACCACGGCCGGCACCTACGCCGTGACCCTGCGCGCCACCAACGCGGCCGGCAGCGCCACCAGCGCCGCCACCACCATCACCTACAACACGACGGTGCCGGTGGCGGCCAGCTGCACGCCCAGCACCACCAACTTCTTCGCCAACTACGGCATCGTGCGGTTCCGGCTGGGCACCATCGACAACGCCTCGGCCGACGGCAGCGCCGGCTACCAGGACTTCACCTGCCCGCAGCGCACCGACCTGCAGGTGGGCCTCAACAACCAGATGATAATCACGACGGGCGGCAGCAACGCGCACGACATCCGGGTGTATCTGGACCTAAACAACGACGGCACGCTGGCCACCTCCGAGCTGGTGTACCAGGGCCTGAACTCGCCCAGCCCCGGCCCCACCGCCACCCTGAACCTGCCCGCCAGCACCGTGCTCAACCAGCCCCTGCGCCTGCGCGTGGTGGCCGACGCCGTGGGCAGCAACCCCGGCCCCTGCACCAACCAGGTGAGTGGCCAGGCCGAAGACTACACCGTGGTGGCCCGCCCCAACACCTCGCCGCCCATCGTGAACTTCAGCAGCAACTACGTGGCCGGCGGCTGCGTGAACCCCGTGCAGTTTACCGACCTGAGCACCAACGCCCCCACCTCCTGGCTGTGGACCTTCGGCGACGGCGGCACTAGCACCCTCCAGAACCCCTCGCACCAGTACCTGGCCTCGGGCACCTACACCGTGAGCCTGCAAGCCACCAATGCCAACGGCTCGCGCACCGTGACGCGCACCAACTACCTCACCATTCAGGTGCCCTGCCTGGTGTACTGCGCCTCCAACGGCACGGGTGGTACGGGCCCCGGCGGCACCCAGCTGGCCAGCCCCTTCTACATCACCTCCGTGAGCGTGCCGGGCGCCGTGCCGGCCTTCACCAACACCTCGCTGAACTCCACGGGCGGCTACGGCAACTTCACCAGCTCGCCCATCACGCTCACCACCCGCTCGATGACGCTCACCGTGGGCACCAACCTGACGGCGGCGCACCGCACTTCCGTGTGGGTGGACCTGAACGTGGACGGCGTGTTTGACAACAACACCGAACTGGTGGCCAACGGGCTCTCGCCCGCCGGCAGCGCCTCCTACACGGCCACCTTCGCCCTCAACAGCGCCGCAGCCAACCTCAACACCCGCATGCGCGTGTTGGTGGTGGCCAACACCAACGCCCCCAGCCCCTGCGGCGTGAACACCCTGAACGCCGAGGTGGAAGACTACCAGGTGCGGGTGCAGCCCCTCGCCGCGCGCGACGCCCAGGCCCTGCCCGGCCTGACCGTGTTCCCGACCCCCACCGCCGACGGCCTGGTGCGTCTTAACCTGGCCGATGCCAGCGCCGCCGGCACCTACGCCGTGGCCGTACAAAACGTGCTGGGTGCCACGGTGCTGAGCACCGCCCTGCGCCTGAGCCCCACCGCCGATGCCCAGCTCGACCTGAGCCGCCTGGCGCCGGGCGTGTACGTGCTGCACCTGCGCGACGCCCAGGGCCAGACGGCCGTGCGCCGCGTGGTGCGCCAGTAATTTTTCATTACTCGCCACCATCGATTTACCCGACCCCTAACACCGGCGGCCAGCGGGCCGCCGGACTGTTTTTCTGCATTCCCTTCTTCATCTTCTTGTATGTTTAAAACCTTACCACGGCGTTTTTTTGGGGCGATTCTGCTATTGGCACTGCTGGTGCTGGGGGCGCGGCCGGCGCAGGCCACCCACTTGCTCGGCGGCGAAATGAGCTACCGCTACCTCGATGCCAACGGCACCACGGCCAACCCCTTCCGGTACGAAATCACCGTCACCATCTACAGCAATGGTTACTGGACCAACACCAATCCCAACGGCGTAGCGGCTCCGCCGACCTCGGCCCCGGTCGATATCTACAACCGGACCACGGGGCAGCGCATTCAGTCGTTCAACATCGCCCGAACCGCCCCCACGCCCACCAACACCAACCTGCCGCCCCCCATCACGCCGCGGGTGCCGCAGGGCTGTACCGTGCAAGGCCCCAGCCAGCCGTTCTACCTCTGCAAGTTTGTGCAGGTGGTGAGCTTGCCCGTGTCGTTTGATGGCTACTACGCCGTGTATTCGGTGGCGGCGCGCAACAACGACCTCGCCAACATCGAAAACACCCTGGGCGGGCCCAACGGCGGCAACGTGCCCCTCACCCTCTACGTGAGCATGGCCCCGCCGCTTATCACCAACCGCTCGCCGGTGTTTTCGGACACCGCCGTGGCCGTGGTGTGCCAAAACGATACCACCATCACCCTCAACAACGCCTTCGACCCCGACGGCGACCGCCTGGTCTATTCCTTCGGCACGCCCTACGGCACGCTGAGCGGCACCGGCCTGTTTCCGCCTTTGCCCAACTCCGTGCCCTACAAAACCGGCTACAGCGGGACCAACCCCTTCGGCACCGGCGCCGGCAACTTTGCGCTGATTAACGCTTCAACGGGCATTTCAAAATACGGCGGCACCACCCTCGGCAAGTTCGTGGTGGCCGTCGACGTGTCGGAATACCGCACCATCAACGGCCGCGAAGTGCTGCTGGGCACCACCCGGCGCGACTTGCAATTGCTGGTGTCGACCTGCCCGGCCACGCCCCCGCCCGTGCTGCCGCCGGCCCTCACCGTGCCCCGCAGCTACACCATCGAGGAAGGCCAGAGCCTGAGCATCCCCATTTCGGCCACCCAGTCCAGCAACCACCCGCTGGTGCTCACCGTGAACAGCGCCCTGCTCGACGGCAGCGGGCCGTTCAACACCACCTTCAACGGCAGCACGGGCACCGTGCAGGCGGGCAACCTGACCGGCACGGCGTCGGCCAGCGGCACGGGCTCGGTGGCGGGCACCTTTGTGTTTAACTCCACCTGCGGCAACGCCCGCTCCGCGCCCTACGACCTGGGCGTGACGGTGAAAGACAACGGCTGCGGCGGCAAGATTGCCTCCGACGTGTTCCGCATTACGGTGAACCGCGCGGCGGGCCCCACGGCCATCAACGGGCCGGCCACCGTGTGCGACCCGGCCACGGTGCGTACCTACACGGCTTCGGGCCCGGTGCCGGCGTCGTACCGCTGGCGCGTGACGGGCGGCGTCATCACGAGCGGTCAGAACACCAACACCGTGAACGTGACCTGGAACAACGCCAACGCCACCGGCACGCTGGTGCTGAAAGGCATTTCCACGTATGGTTGCCCCACCGACTCGGTGACCAAAACCGTGGACATTCGCCCCCTGCCGGCCCTCACCGTGACGGCCAGCGCCGCCAGTATTTGCCAGGGCGGCAACGCCACCCTCACCGTGACCGGCCAGACCGGCCTGACCTATACCTGGAGCGGCGGCGGCCAGAGTTCTACCAGCACTTCTATCACGGTAGCGCCCACGGCTACCACCACCTACACCGTGGTGGGCTCCGATGGCACCTGCACCACTTCGGCTACCTTCACCGTGACCGTAACGGCGCCGCCCACGGCCGCCGCCGGCTCCGACATTACCGTGTGCCCCAACGTAGCGTCGGTGCCCCTGGGCGTGGCCCCGGTCACGGGCTATACGTATGTGTGGAGCCCGGCCACGGGCCTGAGCAGCAGCACCGTGGCGCAACCCACCGTGACGCTGCCCAACACCACCGGCGCCCCCATCCGGCAAGGCTACAAGCTGACCGTGACCGCCGGCGCGGGCTGCACCAGCACCGACTCGGTGTACGTGACGGTGAGCCCGGCCGCCGTGGCCAACGCGGGCCTGGCCCGCACCACCTGTTCGGGTGTGGCCTCGCAGCCGCTGGGCAGCGCTGGCCTGCCCGGCTACTCATACAGCTGGAGCCCGGCTACCGGCCTGAGCAGCAGCACCGCAGCCCAACCCACCGTGACGCTGCCCAATACCACCGGAGCGGCCATCACCCAGACGTACACCCTGACGGCCACCAGCCCGCAGGGCTGCACGGCCACCTCGACCGTGGTGGTCACCATCAGCCCGGCCGCCGTGGCCTCGCCCGGCCCGGCCATCAGCTTCTGCTCGGGCACCACCTCGGCGCCCCTGGGCGGCACGGCTACGCCGGTGGCCGGCACCACCTATAGCTGGAGCCCCGCCACCGGCCTCAGCAACCCCAACATCCTGAACCCGACCGTGACCGGCACCAACACCACCGGCGCGCCCATCACCACCACCTACACCCTGACGGCCACCACTACCAACGGCTGCGTGAGCACCGCAACGGTAGCCGTCACCATCAACCCCGCCGCGGTGGCTGATGCCGGCGCGGCCAAGCAAACCTGTTCGAATGTGCCCGTCACCATCGGCGGCACGGCCGTAGCGGGCACCACCTACGCCTGGAGCCCCGCCACGGGCCTGAGCAGCGCCACCGTGCTGAACCCCACCGTGACCCTGCCCAACCTAACCAATGCGCCCATCACGGCTACCTACACCCTGACGGCCACCACGGCCAACGGCTGCGTGGCCACCAATACGGTCGTGGTAACCATCAATCCGGCGGCGGTAGCCGATGCCGGCCTCGCCAAGCAAACCTGCTCCAACATTCCGGTTAGCATCGGAAGCACTGCCGTCACGGGCTATACCTATACCTGGAGCCCGGCCACGGGCCTGAGCAGCGCCACGGCGGCCAACCCCACCGTGACCCTGCCCAACCTGACCAACGCGCCCATCATTACCACCTATACGCTGACGGCTACCACGGCCAATGGCTGCGTGGCCACCAACACCGTGGCCGTGACCGTGAACCCCGCGGCAGTAGCTGTACCCGGCGCCGACCAAGCCGTGTGCTCGGGCGCTAGCATCACCCTGGGCGCGGCTCCTGTTGCCGGCTACTCGTATAGCTGGAGCCCGGCCACGGGCCTGAGCAGCACCACGGTGGCCAACCCCACCTTCACGCTGACCAATACGACCATCGCGCCCATCGTCACGACTTACACCCTGACGGCCACCACCGCCAATGGCTGCGTAAGCACCGGTACGGTGACCGTGACCGTGAACCCCGCTGCCGTGGCCAACCCCGGCCCGGCCGTGGCCGTGTGCGACAAGAGCCGCGTGACGCTGGGCACGCCCGCCTTGCCGGGCTACACCTACCGCTGGACCCCCAGCGCTAACCTCAGCAGTCCCGGTGTGGCCCAGCCCGTGCTCACCGGCGTGAACACGACGGCCGCCCCCATCACCCTGACCTATACCCTGACGGCCACCACCGCCACTGGCTGCGTGGCCACCAACACGGTGACCGTGACCGTGAACCCGCGCCCGGCACCGGAGCCCATTGTGGGCCCCGCTTCGGTGTGCCCCACCGTGACGGGCATTGCCTACTCGGTGCCCACCCCGGCCGCCACGGCCTACACCTGGCTGATTCAGGGCGGCACCATTGCCAGCGGCCAGGGCACGCCGGCCGTGACGGTGAACTGGGGCCCGGCCCAAACTGGTGCCTACCTGAAGGTATTCCGCCTGAACGCGCAGGGGTGCTCTTCCGATACCACCACCCTGCCCATCGTCATCAACCAGCGCCTGCAAACGGTGCGGCCCACCGGCCCCGGCGACATTGCCCAGCTGCCGCCTCCCGTACGCGGCGTGTGCCAAGCCGACGGTCCTTACACCTACCGCAGCGGTGCATTTGCGGCCGGCTCCAGCTATTCCTGGCTCATCATTGGCGGCACGCAGGTGAGCACCTCGCAGAACACCGTGACGGTGAACTGGAACCCGGTGACGGTGCCCACCATCGGCAAGATTGTGGTGACCGAGACCAGCAACCCCGCCGGGGGCGTCTGCCGCGGCGAGTCGGACACGCTGAAGGTGCTCATCAACCCCTCGCCCCGCCCCACGCTGGCCATCACGGGCCCGGTGCGGGTGTGCCAGGGCAGCGGCCCGGCCACGTTCTCGCTGCCGGGCGGCTTCACGGGTTCTACCTACGTTTTCCAGCTGAGCGGCACCACGCTGGCCGGCACCGGCAACAGCCGCACGCTGGCCACGCTGCCCGCCCCCGGCACCTACACGCTCACGGCCCAGGAAACCTCCTCGGCCGGCTGCGTGGGCCCGCTCTACAGCACCCCCTTCACGGTGAACCCCACGCCGACGGCGCCCACCATTTCGGGGTCGGGCTTCGTGTGTAATACCACCGTGGCCCAGCAGTACACCGTGGCCAATGCCCCCACCGGCGCCACCTACCAGTGGACCATTGTGGGCGGCACCATCACCTCCACGCCGGTTACGGCCAGCACCGTGACGGTGCGCTTCAACGCCACCGGGCCCTACTCGGTGAGCGCCGTGGAAGTGAGCGCCAGCCCGGCCTCCTGCCCCAGCGCCGCCACCACGCGCACCATTCTATTCGATGCGCCGAGCGTGGCCCTCACGCTCGGTTCGGTGGACGTGACCAGCAACAGCCGCATTGTGCTGTCGCTGAACGCGCCGGGCAGCACCAACACCCCCAACCAGGTGCAAATCATGCGCCGGGTGGCCGGAACGGGCACTTTCGCAGCAGTGGGCCAGACCGCGGCATCGTCGACTACGTTCGCCGACAACAACAGCGTGGACGCCAACGCCAACTCCTACGAGTACCGCCTCGACCTGACCAACGGCTGCGGCACCCTCGTGTCCAGCACCGTGGTGCAAACCGTGCGCCTCACCGCCGCGGCCACGCCGGGCGCTGGCCGCAACCAGGGCAGCGTGGCCCTCGCCTGGAACGCCTACCAGGGCTTCACGGTGAAGGAATACCGCATCTACCGCCGCTCCGATGCCGGCGCCGCGGCGCTGGTGAGCACCGTACCCGCCAACGTATTGACGGCCACTGTTTCGAACACCGACGCCAGCAACGTGGCCTCGGGCTTTGGCTTCCAGGAGAACTTCCGGGTGGTGGCCGTGAGCACCGACGCCACCGAGCGCCTGTCGAACTCCAACGAGGCCCGCGTCGACTTTGCCAACAACACCAAGGTCTACAACATCATCACGCCCAACCGCGACGGGCAGAACGATGTGCTCGTGATTGACAACATCTCCCTCTACCCCGGCAACACCTTCACCGTGTTCAACCGCTGGGGCCGCGAGGTGTACAAAACCACCAACTACCGCAACAACTGGGGCGACGACCCGAACATCGCCGCCGGCCAGTACTTCTACCTGCTGACCCTGCCCAACGGCACCAGCATCAAGAACTGGTTTGAAGTAGTGAAGTAGCCGCCCCTGGCCCGCAACCACTGCCCGAAAAGGCCTGCCGCATGGCAGGCCTTTTCTTTTATAGCAGGTTGTAACAATACGCCGGACGTCACCTGACCAAGGCTTTTTCAGGTTGAAAGCATCCGCCGGGGTAAGGGCACCACGAGGCGGCGGGGTGTGCATTATCGGGCAGTCCGGCATCAGCTAGGTACTTCAGCGTTGCTGCGGTCGACCTCAATTCCCAAGCTTTTGCATACCGATTTTGGGGGTAGAATCCGTTGGTTGCTTCGTGGTTACTATAGTCCAATTCTCTATGTGTATACTCCTGCTCTTGAAAGCCCTGGTTCTTTCGGCGTTGTTTGGCTGGCCAGCCGCTGGGGCGCAGCCGGCCCTGGCTCGGTTTCCGTTTGAAGAACGGGGCCGATGGGGATTCATTGATTCGACCGGCGCAGTCGTCATCGCGCCTCGTTTCGCGCAGGTGCACGGCTTCTCCGAAGGGCTGGCGGCAGTCCGCGAGCAGGACCTCTACGGCTACATCGACGCCACGGGGCAATTCGTCATTGCGCCCAGGTTTGAAGCCGCTGCCGAGTTTCACAGCGGGCGGGCGGTGGTCAGAAGCCAGCACACCGGCCCGCAGTTGATTGACCGCGCGGGCAGGTTGCAGCCCCTTCCGTCAAATTACCAGTCCCTGCGCTGGCTCCCGGGCCCGGACCGGGGCGGCCTGTGGCTGGGCACGCTGAAAGAAGATTGCCAGGTGCTGGATGCCCAGGGCCGACTGCTGAATCCCACTCACTTCCGCGAAGTGGAGCCGCTGGCCTGCAACCGCATGGTGGTGAAAGGCACCAAGCTGCAACGCCCCCTGCACCTGCCCGGCAACGACCCCGAGGATGCCGAAGACTATGCCGAGCTGCCCACCGGCGTGCTCGACGGCCGCGGCCGCTGGGTCATTCCCTTCGGCCGCTTCGACCACATCTCCACCTTTCGCGACGGATTGGCCCTGGCAACTGTGCGGCCCAACCCCAAAGCCCGCCAGCCCAACGAGGAGTGCCTGATTGATACGACCGGCCGCATCGTCGCCTTCCTGCCCAAAGGCGAGCTGTGTCTACCCAGCACCAGTTCGGAGTTTTCCGACGGCACTGCGCCCGTGCGCGTGGGCGACGACCCCAGCGTCCTCGACGATTCGCGCAGCTACCCCGCCGCCATCGATGGGCGGGGGCGCGTGCTTTTTCGCCAGCCCAGCCTGCGCCAGCTCAGCCCCTTCGTGCGCGGCCGGGCCTGGGCCCGGGAGGCCGACAGGGACCAGTGGTTTCTGTTGAACAAAGCCGGCCGCCGCCTCAATTCGGTTGTCATCACGTCCATTTTGAGTGATGAGTGGCCCACCGGTGCGCCCACGTTCGCCGGCGGCGTGGAGCTGGTGGCGGTAGCCGATGGCTATGCCGCCCTCGACACCCTGGGCCAGGTGCTGCGCCAGCTCCCGGAACCAGACTTTGCCGACGGCTCCCCGCGCCGCATCGGCGACCTGCTGTTGTTTAGCCAGGAAGACTCGGCCGGCACCCGCTTCGGGTATTGGAACTGGCGCACCGGGCAGTTGGTGGGGCCGCGCTTCAGCGCCGTGGCCAACGACGGCTTTGCCCACGGGCTACTGGCGGTGGCCGAAGGCCCGCGCTGGGGCTACTTCACGCCTGCCGGCACCTACGCCTGGCAACAGCCTGCCAGCGGCAGCGCCCCGCTCAACCTCGACTATATGCGACGCGCGTTTTACCCAGTGGCTTCGGCGCCGCTGGCCAAATTTGCCGGCTTCGGCGGGTGGGGGCGCTCCGGCAATCGGTCGCGCCCCCTGCCCGACCCGCGTTTTGCGCCCCGCGCCGTGAGTCTGCGGGTCGATGCCCAGCCCATGGCGGCCGCGTTTGAGCAGCGCGTCGATGGCCACCGGCTGTACCTGGCCAACACCACCGCCGACACGGTTGTCTTCGACGCCCAGGACAGCAGCTTGTTTCTTACCCTGCAGGCCCGGGATGCGCAAGGGCAGTGGCACGACATCGAGTACAACCCCAGCAGCTTTTGCGGCAACAGCTACCATCAGGTATTTCTGGCGCCGGACCAGTGCTGGCAGCTGGTCGTGCCCGCTTACGCGGGCGGACAGCCCACCCAGCTGCGGGCCCGGCTGCGCGCCAGCCGCGGGCGCAGCAAAGGCCAACGCCCCGACTTGTACAGCAACCCGTTTGCGGGCAGCGTGAACCCGGCCCAGTTCTGGCGCACCGAAGGGCACTCGCCGCTGAGCATTATGGACCCTTACCTCAACTAGCAGCATTCTTGGTAAGGGAGACCTGTTGGGCGCTTTAGCAAGGAAATTGGGACGGTGCCGGTGGCGGGGAGGGTGACTCGTCCGCGTACCTTTGCGGACTTATTGCTCCCGTTATGTCCCGCAAAATCACGAAAGCTTCTAAAAATTTACCCGACGACGCCCTGCAGAACGTTCTGATTCAGGACATGGTGGCCGAAGGCAAATGCCTGGTCCGCATCGAGAATCTGGTCATCTTCGTTTCGCAAGTGGCCCCCGGCGACGTGGTGGACCTGCGCATCACGCGGGCCAAGAAGAACTTCCTGGAAGCCGTGCCCACGCACTTCCACGCCTACTCCGAGCTGCGCACCACGCCGTTTTGCCAGCACTTCGGCACCTGCGGCGGCTGCAAGTGGCAGCACCTGGGCTACGACTCGCAACTGCGCTTCAAGCAGCAGCAGGTGGAAGACACCCTGCAGCGAATTGGCAAAGTCGAACTGCCCGAAATCCAACAGATTCTGCCCTCGCCGCAGCGCACCTACTACCGCAACAAGCTCGAATACACCTTCAGCTTCATGGGCTGGCTCACCAACGAGCAAATCAACGACGACACCCAGCACTACGACCGCCGGGTGCTGGGCTTCCACACCCCGGCCCGCTTCGACAAGATTATCGACGTGCAGCACTGCCACCTGCAGCCCGAGCCGAGCAACGAAATCCGCCTCTTCATCCGCGACTATGCGCGGGAGCGTGACCTGCGCTTCGGCAACATCGTGAAGCAGACCGGCAACCTGCGCAACCTCATTATCCGCACGGCCCAGACCACCGGCGAAATCATGGTGATTTTGCAGTGCTACCTGCCCCACCACAGCATCGAGCCGCTGCTCGACGCCGTGTACGAGAAATTCCCGCAGATTACCTCGCTCAACTACGTGCTCAACAACAAGGGCAACGAAACCTTCCACGACCTGGAAGTGGTGAACTACAAAGGCAAACCCTACATCGAGGAGGAAATGGAAGGCCTGCGCTTCCGCATCGGCCCCAAGTCCTTCTACCAAACTAACTCCGAAGGTGCCCATCAGCTCTACCAAGTGGCCCGCGATTTTGCCGACCTGCGGGGCGACGAGCTGGTGTACGACCTCTACACCGGCGCCGGCACCATCGCCAGCTTCGTGGCCCGGCAGGCCCGCAAGGTCATCGGCGTCGAGTACGTGGAGCAGGCCGTGGCCGACGCCCACGTCAACGCCGAAATCAACAACATCACCAACATGGAGTTCTTCGCCGGTGATATGAAGGACGTGCTCACGGCCGAGTTCACCGCCCACCACGGCCGCCCCGATGTGCTCATCACCGACCCGCCCCGCGCCGGCATGCACGAAGACGTGGTGAAGCGCCTGCTGGAGCTGCGCGCGCCCCGCATCGTGTACATCAGCTGCAACCCCGCCACCCAGGCCCGCGACCTGGAGCTGCTGGATGCGGCCTACAAAGTGACCCGCGTGCAGCCGGTGGACATGTTCCCCCACACCCACCACGTGGAGAATGTGGTGGCGCTGGAGCTGAAGTAGAATCGTTGTTTAAACTGTCATTCTGAGCGCAGCGAAGGACCTTATCACGCCCGAACGATTTGCAGTAATTTCAATCGACGCCAGCGTGAGAGGGTCCTTCGCTGCGCTCAGGATGACAGACAGTTTCTAAATTCCCCCCCATGGACTACTTCAACGCCCCCGAGCTCAACGGCAAATACCTCGGCACCATCACCAAGGATTTCGCCACCGTGTCCGACACGCTGAGCGAAGCTTCGGCACAGATTCGCAAGCGCGACATCAGCCAATACCCCATTTTCGTGTTTGCCAAGCAGGAAGTGCCCCTCGGCGGCCTGCTCGTGAACGCCGACGAAATGCAGTTGGAGTGGCACGTTTTCGCCAGCTACCTGGAGCTGTTCGTGCAACAAGGCATCGTCAGCGCCGAGGGCATCGAGGCGTTCCAAGCGACCTACAAGGATGCCAACGAGTTCTGCTGCCTCTTCGTGCTGGACGAGGAGTTTACCAATTTCGTGTTCGTGCCTTATCCGGAGGATTAGACCGGGAAAATAGAATTAAAAAGAACGTCATGCTGAGCACAGTCGAAGCATCTCTACCGCAGCAATAATCCTTTCGGTTGGATTACTCTCGCGGTAGAGATACTTCGACTGCGCTCAGCATGACGTTCTGATTCTCGGGTTATCCCAGTTCCTAATTCCGACGCTGCACCGGCAAGTCTTCCAGCTGCGCGTAGCTCAGCTTCCAGGTATTGTCGGCGGCTTTTTTCCAGAGGAAGATATAATTGCCCTCGCCAAAACCGGCGGCTTCGCCGGGGGCGGCGGGCGCCACATCCACCGAGAAGGTGCCGGCTTCGTAAGCCGTGTTGGCGTCCACGCCGCTGCTACTCACGCTGGTTTTCAGGTTGCTGATGGTGGCGACGGTGGCGCTCACCCATTTTTGTGACACTTCGTCTTTGCCCTTCCAGTGGGCATTGCCCTGCACAAAGGCCACGTCGTCGGCCATCATGCCGGTGATTTTGCCGGTGTCGCGGCTGTTCCAGGCGCTGATAAAGTCCTGGTCAAGGGTTTGCACGTTCACGGCGTCGCCGGTTTTGGAGCACGAGCTCAGGGCGACGGCTACAAACAAGCTGCAAAGAAAGGATTTCATACATCCAAGGTGTTGGTGAAAGAAAATGTGGTGGGCGGCATCACCCACGGGCTAAAAGTAGCAAACCCCGGGCGTTGGCGCCCAGGGTTTGACATATTACGCAAAGCGCGGGCTTACCAGCTTTTCCGACGAATTTCTTCGGTCGAGTACGGCTTGGAAGCGTCGCCGTAGTGCGGGTTGGGCAAGTAGGAGGCGCCCGGTACGCCCGGCTGGCTCATGGCGCCCGGCATAGCGGCCGAAGCGGTGAGGCTGTTCACGGGCATGGCCGTGGTTTGGGTGCTGGTGGCCACCAGGGCCGTCTTGCTTTCGTTGCGGGCGTTGGCACGGCGCAGCTCAGCGCGGTAGGCGGCCTCGCGGGCAGCGGCGGCGCGGTTAGCGGCGGCAATGCGGGCGCGCTCCTTGCGCTTGTTATCAATGTGCTTGCCTACGCCGTAGCCGATGGCACCACCGGCCACGCCGCCCACCACGCCGCCCACGGCCCGGTTGCGCTTGTTGATGATGGCACCGGCGGCGGCACCGCCCAAGCCGCCAATTACGGCGCCTTTGGCTTGCGGGCTCCACTGGGCTTTGGCAGGCGCCGAGCCGAACACGGTGCTCAGCAGGATAATCAGAGCGAAGAAATACGGAAGCTTTTTCATGGCTATCGAACGAAAAGTTAAATAAAAATCCTGGCGGATATCAAGCGGAAAAACAATTAGCGTGCCATTCCGGGATATCGACCTCAGCCCCCTAACGATTGACGGCCCCAGAAGGTTGATTTCCTCCGGCCGGCAATCGCCTAAAAGCTGGTCCACCCCTGCGCCTTAAGGGGCACCGGCTGACCAGCTTTGGTGATGAGATTGGCGCCGTCGGCCGCATCGGTGAGATGGCCGAGGATGGTGATGTCGGGGTGATTTTTAATTTTCTCGTGGTCGGTCACGGGCACCGTAAACAGCAGTTCGTAGTCCTCGCCGCCGTTGAGGGCGCAGGTGATGGGGTCGAGGTTGAATTCGGCGGCCGCTTCCAGCGTGGGATTGGCCAAGGGCAGAAACTCGCTGAACACCCGCGCGCCCGTGCCGCTGCTGGCGCACAAGTGCAGCACTTCGGAGGCCAGCCCGTCGGATACGTCAATCATGCTGGTGGGCCGGATGCCCAGCTCGCGCAGCTCGTGCACAATATCGAGCCGCGCCTCGGGCCGCAGCTGGCGCTGCACCACGTACTCGTAGTTGCCCAGTTCGGGCTGAGTTTCGGGGTCGGCCAGAAAAGCCTGCTTTTCGCGTTCCAGCACCTGCAGGCCCAAGAAAGCGCCGCCCAGGTCGCCGCTCACGCACAGCAAATCGGTGGGCTGGCCGCCGCTGCGGCGCACGGCCTGGCCGGCCGGGACTTCGCCCAGCACAGTCACGGCCAGGGTGAGGCCGCCGCGGCTGGCGGTGGTGTCGCCGCCCACCAGGTCCACGTTGTAGGCCTCGCAGGCCAGGCGCATGCCGGCATACAGCTCCTCCACCGCCTCCACCGTGAAGCGCGGGCCCACCGAGAGGGCCACCACCAGCTGCGTGGGCAGGGCGTTCATGGCCGCCACGTCCGACACGTTTACGGCCACGGCCTTGTAGCCCAGGTGCCGCAGGGGGCAAAACGACAGGTCGAAGTGAATGCCTTCGACCAGCAAATCGGTGGTCATCACCAGGTCGTGGCCCGCGGTGGGCCGGATGATGGCCGCGTCGTCGCCGATGCCCAGCACCGTGCCGGGCTGGCGCTGGCTGAGGCCGGCCTGCAGGCGGCGGATGAGGGCAAATTCGCCAATGGCGTTGAGGGGCGTGAGGTTATCAGCCATGTATTTGGATAGCAAAGGTTCGTTATCAGCTGTTTGGTATTTGTAGCGAGTTTATTTCGCCAATGGAGCCGCGTGACACCCGACCGCCAACAACTACCTGCTGCTCCGCAAAAGTACGCCCACAAAAAAAGGAGGGAATTGCTTCCCTCCTTTTCCTGCGTTAAACTGGGGCGATTTATTGCACCACCAGCTCTTTGTAAATTTTGGTTTGGCCATCGGCGCTCACAATCTGCACGAAGTACAGGCCGGGCTTCAGGGCCGATACGTCCAGCTTCAGGCTCTCTTGGCCGGCGCCTTTGGCCTGGGCCGAGATGCGCTGGCCGAGGTTGTTGAGCACGGTCACGGCGCCTACTTTGGCGTCTTTGATTTCGACCGTAGCAAAGCCGTGGGCTGGGTTGGGGTACACGCTGATGTTGGCGTCAAACTTGGCCAGCGTGCTGGTGATGGTGGTCTGGTACGCGCCGAAAGGCCCAGTGTAGCCAATGTGCTGGCCGAGTTGGTCGTAAAGCTGCGCGCCCACCGAGCCGTTGCCCGTGGTGCCGGGAGGAAAAGCGTAGCTATACACCGACCATTCGGTGGCGATGTTGTAGGCATCGGCGGCCGTGCTGCGCACGGGCGGGTTGCTGCCGGGCACGTTCTGGGGGCCGGGGTTCACGCGCAAGCCGGTCGAAACCGACGGGCGACGCACGATGCTTTGGTTGGCCGAAGCCACGTACACAGCGTTGGCGCCGGTGCCGTCGATGGGGTTGGTGCCGCTCCAGTTGCCGCCAGTGCCGCCGGCAGCCAGCAGGGGCTGCTCGCCAATCACGCCAATCAGGTCAACAATAACGCCCGGGCCCACGCCGGCCGTGCCGCTGGGGTAGCGCACCAGCGCCATGGCGTCGTCGCCGCTGAAATAGATGGGGCCGCCGCCCACGATTACCTTGTTCGTGGCAGCCGGGGTCAGCGCGTAGTCGGCGCAAAACTGGTTGGCCGCGCTCACGATGGAGGGCAGCGTGGCCTGGCCACAGGCAATCACGAAGGCGCTACGCGGGTTCATGGTGTTGTTGCCCACGGCCACGTGCTGCTGGTTGCTCCGGAACAAGGCCTCTTCCTGGAAGACAGACGTGCTGCCGTTGCTGTAGCGCCGCACCGAGTACGGGTTCAAATTGACGACGCTGGTGGTGGGGTTGTAAATCTCCAGCGCCCGCTCATTGCCCGAGGAGGGCGTGGCGCCGCCGTAGCTTACGTTCGACTGGTGCGCTCCTTCGTCGTATTCGGAGAAGAAGAGCTCGGTGCCCTGCGCGTGGGCAGCGCCCGAAAACAGCAGGCAGGCCGACAGCAATAAGTAGTGCTTGTTCATAAAACAGTAAGTTGGGGAAAGTCAGTGCAACGGCAAAGATACGCGTGCCGAGCGGTTTAGTTGGCGGGCGGCGTCGAAGGTAACGAAATGGTAAGAGCGGGCGCATTGGCCCGGCGAGGTGCCTGGCGACGGCGGCCTTCGGGCGGCTTTTTTTTAGCCGCTCGGGGCTCTTAACGGCCGTCAACCGGCCTATCTTTACCCCTACTCCCCCTCCCACCCATGTCGACTGCTCCCCCTATTCGGCCCCGCAAGGCCCAAATCGACCGCACCGCTACGGCCTTGTTTCGGTCGCGCGGCTTTGCCGCCACCAGCATGCGCGAGCTGGCCACCGCCCTTGGGCTGGAGGCCGGCAGCCTGTATTCGCACATCAAATCCAAGGAAGAAATTTTGCACCGGGTCTGCTTTGGCTTGGCCGAAAGCTTTTTTACGGGCTTTGCCACCGCCACCTTCGACGACGCCAAGCCCGTGGCCACCCGGCTGCGGCAGGCCATTGAGGCGCACGTGCGCGTGCTCACCGACGACAGCGCCGCCTCGGCCGTGTTCCTGCACGAGTGGCGCCACCTCAGCGAGCCGGCGCGGGGCGAATTTCTGGCCCTGCGCGACCGGTACGAGGCCGCTTTTCGCGAGCTCATTGCGAAGGGCGTGAGCACCGGCGAGCTGCACACCCCCGATGCTGCCTTTGCCGCCCTCACCCTACTGGCCAGCCTGAACTGGCTGCCTTCCTGGTACCGGCCCGATGGCAAGCTCTCGCCCGATGAAATTGCGCACCGCCTGGCCGAGCAGCTGCTCAGCGGCCTGCTGCGGACACCGCAGGCCTAAAAGACCAGCACACAAGCGCCGGGCGGGCCCCGCAATAACGCGTAGGAAACCGACGTTGGCGCTACGCGGTTGAAGAAGACCGTTTGCATTCCCGTTCCACCAAGAGGCTGGCGTAGCTTTGGCCTCTCCTAGCTTTCATTGACCGACCCGTATGGCTTTCCCGTTTGTTTCGCCGCTGAAATCATTTCTCTTTGCCTCGCTGCTGGTGGCGGCCTGTGCGGCGTCGTGCAAGCGCGACGGTGCCAAAACCGTGCTCAACCCCGCCTCGGCAGCGGCGGTGAAAACCCAGTTCGACGTGTTGCAGGACTCGGTGGCGCTGAAGTGGCGCAATATGACCGAAAGCGACGACCAGAAAATCGGCGTGACGCGGCTGCTTCTGCGCGAGCTCAAAAACCAGCCCGGCACCACTCCCGCCCAGCTGCAAGGCTTGGAGCGTGCCAACAACCGCCTCAAGGCCATTCGCTACAACCAGGAGACCATGGCCAGCTCCGACCTCATCGACCGCTACGACAACGCCCAGGACTCGCTGCTGACGGCCCTGTACCCCGTGGCTGCCCCCAACGGCCAGGCGCCCACCGAAAACGCCCGCAACTTCGTGGAAGGCATCCAGCAGCTCGATGCCGGCGTGGTGGCTTTCCGCGTGCAGTACGACCACGCCGTGCACCAATACAACGACTACCTGCGCCTGCATCTGGCCGAGCTGCAGTCGCTGGGCGGCAAATACGCCGCCCTCAAGCCCCTGCCCTTTTTCACCATCGGAGCAAAGTAAGGAAACCGGCCCCGCTACATTCAGAGCCCGTGCAACCCGGCAGCCTCCAGACCGGTCATGCCCCCGAACCTGAATTATCTGCTCATGGCCCGCTCCTTTTCTTTTGCGCGCCGCACCTGGCGTGTGGCCTTACTCGGCGTCGTTTTGCTCACCAACTGCAAAAAGGATGACACCGAGCCCGATGATAGAATCGTTGTCTGCTACGGATTCCCTGGCGCTTGCGACACGCCGGCCACCGTGCGCGACCTCTCCGGCCTCGACGGTTGCGGCAAGGTGCTGGAGCTGGCCAACGGCAAGCGCCTGGAGCCCCGCGGCACGGCTTGGACTTCCTTCCCCTCTGCCAACGGCCAGCACGTCATTATCGGGTATGTGCCCTCGGGCAGCGCCAGCATTTGCTTGGTGGGTCAGCCCGCCGAAATCACCTGCATTCAAAGCGCCAATTAAGGACGGTCCGAACGGCGGGCACCGCATTGAGTGGGGTTTGGATAGGGTTGTGAAAGGCTGTTGAGCAAATGAGTATCAAGACAGTCATTTTTCCCTATCTTTAAGACTCAATCACGTATTCGCAACGCTTTACCCCCGCACGCCATGCCTTACACTTCTACGCTCTTGCGTCGGCTCTTGCCGGCCCTGCTGCTCGGTTGCCTCGCCTTGTCGGCCTGCGAGCACCGCAAAGACTGCGACCCACGCCCCAAAAACAAATGCGGCAGCACCCAGACGTCGTCGGGCACCAAGCCGGGCGGCAACTCGTAGGGTTACGCTCACGGCACTAAAAAAGGGCTGGCACAAGTGCCAGCCCTTTTTTAGTGCCGCTTAGTTGGAGCAGCCGGATACTAAAGCGCGGCCATTTCTTCGCGCACGAAGTCGGCTAGGGTGCGCAGGTACTCGGTGCTGAAATCGAAGCGAATGCCGGCCGCGGCGTAAATCTGGCCAATGGGCGCGGTGTAGCCCAGGGCCAGCGCACGCTTGTAGGCGGCCAGGCCCTCGGCGGGGTTTTGGCGGAAGTTGCGCCACACGGCAATGGCGCCAAGCTGGGCCATGGCGTACTCGATGTAGTAGAAGGGCACTTCGTAGAGGTGCAGCTGCTTCTGCCACAGGTAGGGCTTGAACGTTTCAAGCCCGGTCCAGTCGACAGTGCGCTGGTTGAACTCGTCGAAAATCTGCACCCAGCGGGCGTGGCGCTCGGTTTCGGTGTGGGTGGGGTTTTCGTACACCCAGTGCTGAAACTTATCGATGGTGGCCACCCACGGGAAGGTTTCGAGCACGCTTTCGAGGTGCGTTTTCTTGGCGCGGCGCAGGTCTTCCGCATCGGGGAAGAACACGTGCCACTGGTCCATGCTCATCAGCTCCATGCTCATCGAGGCCAGCTCGGCCACTTCGGACGGCGGGTGCTTGTCGGCGCCCAGCGGCAGGCCACGCGTGAGGAAGCTGTGTACGGCATGGCCGCCTTCGTGCAGCATGGTCACCACGTCGCGCAGGGAGCTGGTGGCGTTCATGAAGATGAAGGGCACGCCGGTTTCGTCCAGCGGGTAATTGTAACCGCCGGGGGCTTTGCCTTTGCGGCTTTCCAGGTCGAGGTGGCCCATCTGGCGCATGGTGCGCAGGCAGTCGCCAAGGTAAGAATCGAGGTTCTGGAAGACGGTGATGGTTTTTTCCAGCAGCTCTTCGCCCGTGCCGAAGGGGCGCAGCGGCGGCTGGCCGCTGGGGTCCACGTCGAGGTCCCAGGGGCGCAACGAGGGCAGGTTCAGGTCTTGGCGGCGCTCCAGGTCGAAGTCGTCGATGAGCGGCACCACCGTTTCGCGGATGGCCGCGTGGAAGTTGAAACAGTCCTGCGGCGTGTAGTCGAAGCGGCCCAGGGCAGCAAACATGTAGTCTCGGAAGTTGGCAAAGCCGGCGTTGAGGGCCACCTGGTTGCGCAGGCCGATGAGCTCGGTGAAAAGCTGGTCGAGCGGCTGGGCGTCCTGCAGGCGGCGGGCCTGAATGGCGCGCCAGGCGGTTTCGCGCACGGCCCGGTCGGGGTTCTTGAGGCGGTCGGCGGCCTGGGGCAGGGTCAGCTCCTGGCCGTCGAGGGTCACGTTCATGGCGCCCACCGTGGCGGCGTACTGCTGCTGCTTGGTGCTGATTTCCGTTTTCAGCGGAATGTTTTCGGCCCGATAAATCTCCGACGCCCGGCGCACCGAGCGCAGAAACACCCCGTAGCGCCGCTCGTCGAGGCCGGCCAGGTGCTCCGAGGCCAACATCTTCTCGTTGAGGGCATGGTCGAAGGGCGCCACCTGGGGCTCCACTTCGTTCACAAAATACTGGAAGGCTTCGGCACGGGTGGGGTCCTGGGTGTCGCAGGTCATGCGGATGTAGCGCCAGGCCAGGTCCTCGCTCAGCACGGCTTCCAGCTCGGAGCGGTCAAGCAGCCAGCGCTCCAGCTCGGTGGCCGTGTAGATGGGCCGGTGCTGCAATTCCTGAAAGAACGGCTCGATGGCCGCCCAATCCGTGACGGTGAAGTCTTCGGGCAAATAGCCCCGCGGAGGCCGGCTGGTATCGGTGGCCGACTCGGCAGTGGGTTCAGCAAGTAGCATCATAAGTACAAGTATAGAAGAAGTAGCGGCGGACTCGGGCCCCGAACCGCAACCTACGCTTTACGAAACAAACACCGAGCGGGGTGAAGTTTTTTAGATTAAAAGGGGCTTAAATCCGACTCGTGAGGCCGGCCGGTTTGGTTTGCTGCCCCTAGCCAATTTCGATGACCACGCCGTCGGTCATGGGGTGGCCCACGCAGGTGAGGATGTAGCCCTGCTTCAGCTCGGAGTCGGACAAGCCTTCACGCTCGTCCAGGTGCACCTTGCCGCTTAGGCACTTGCCGCGGCAGGCCGTGCACACGCCCGCCTGGCAGGAATACGGCAGGTCGATGTCTTGGTCGAGGGCGGTGTCCAGAATGGTTTGGCCGGCGGGCACTTCGATGACGTACTCGCTGCCTTCGTACTGCAGCGTAACCGAGCGGGTGGTTTTGGTGTCGTCGGCGGGGTTGGTCGACACGTCGCCGTGGCCGTTGGGCTGGGCCGCAATCAGTTCGGCGGTGTCGGCGCTGGCCTGGAAGCTTTCGCGGCGCACGCGGGCTTCGGGCACGTTCAGCAGGGCCAGGGCGGCCTGGGCTTCCGCCATCAGCCCCTCGGGGCCGCAGAGGAAGTACTCGGCCTGCTCGGCCGGGAACTGGTGGCGCTGCTCCAGAATGCGCAGCAGCATGGTGCGGTTGAGGCGGCCGGTGTGGCGGTGCGGGCCCATGGGCTGCAGCGGCTGGCTATACACGTGCTCTACCTGCAGGTGGCCGTTGGACTTCGCTTCGAGCTCGGCCAGCTGCTGCTGAAAAATGACCGATTCCTCGTTGCGGTTGCCGTAAATGAGCAGCACGTGGCTCTGGGGCTCGGCCCGCACCACGGCCTTGAGCATGGACATGAGCGGCGTGATGCCCGACCCCGCCCCGATGAGCACCAACGAGCGCGCGGCTTTGGGGCTGGGGCTGAGGGTAAAATTGCCGAGGGGCTCCATCACTTCCAGCTGCTGGCCCACGCGCACGGTATCGAGCAGGTAATTGCTCACCAGGCCACCGGGCACCCGTTTCACCGTCACGGACAGCCGCGGGGCGTCCTGCGGGGTACTGCTGAGGGAATAGGCGCGGCGCTCTTTTTTGCCGCCGGGCCCGCAGGGCACTATCAGGGTTAGGAATTGGCCGGGGCGGCTGGCAATGGGCTGGCGGTCGGGCCGCTCAAGGTGAATGGTGACGGAATCGGCGGTTTCTTGGGTGAGGGCAACAACGGTGAGGGTGTGGTACATTCTGCAGGCAACTGAATAAGGGGGTGACGCCGGAACAATCGGGCGGGGCCGAGGTTCGCCGTGCGGCACGGGTACGTACGAAAAAAACCGTGTGCCCGGAGAAATTCCGGGCCGGCTTGCGCAGCAAAGGTAACTTGCCGCCGATGCCGGGCTTCATCCGGCCCGCGCTTCCTTGCCGCCTTACATGCTCACCACGCTGCTCCAACGCCACCAAGCCGATTTCGGCCCCGTCCTGCCCCTCGACCTCAACGGCCCCGACGTGGCCCGCCTCGACTTCTCGGCCCATAACCCGCGCCTCGCCACCGCCGACCTGCGCGACACCGCCGCCTTTGGCCGGCTCGTCGACGCCGAGCTACAGTTGCAGCACGCCGCCATCGGCGTGGGCGGCTACCTCGAAAACCGCGTCATCTACCGCCGCAGCCCGCACTTCGGCCCCGGCGCGGTGGAAGAGCCCCGCTCCCTGCATTTGGGCGTGGACGTGTGGTGTCCGGCCGGCGTGCCCGTGTGCGCGCCCCTGCCCGCCACCGTCCACAGCCTCGCCGACAACGACAATTTCGGCGACTACGGCCCCACCGTCATTCTGCAGCACGAATTGGAAGGCACTGTTTTCTATAGCCTGTATGGCCACCTCAGCCGCCTGGAGTGGAGGAACTTGCGCGTAGGCCAGACGTTGGCCAAGGGCGAGGCTTTCGCCACCGTCGGCCCCTTCCCCGAAAACGGCGACTGGCCGCCGCACCTGCATTTTCAGCTCATTGCCGACCTGGGCGGCCGCGTGGGCGACTTCCCCGGCGTGGCCCGGCCCAGCGAGCTGGCCACATGGGCCGCCCTGTGCCCCGACCCCAATCTCGTGTTGCAAAGCCGTTGGTTGGCCTGAATCGAATTTCACGCATTTTTCCGTGCTGGCACTGATGCCATCTCGGTGGTCTAAGCGCTTATTTGGGTAATTGCTGTAGTGCACTGGCCTTCGTTTATGGAAGCAAAATAGAGGCTAAGTGTGTACACCTGCAGCCCCACCTTTTGCGCGCACTCATGGAAGAATCCGTTAAGAGAACGAACAACTTTGTTCCCATCCTCGCTCTGCTGGTTTCCATCTCCACGGTTTATATGAACAACCGGCAGCACAATACTCAGCTCACCGAGCAACACAAAAATCAGCAAGTGCAAAACCTGGTGGCGCTCGGGCAATACCTGCATACCCCGCAGTTCAGTGACGCCCGCACCGCCGTGCGGCTGGGAAAAATCAAGCCCACCACCCAGGACACCATGGTGCGACGGGTGTGCTCCAGTTTCGGCTTTGCGGGCTCGATGGTGCGCACCGGGGCCGTAGACGAAGAGGCGTTTTTAGACTACTGGGGCATTCCATTAGTCATTTGTTCACGCCGGCTGCCCCAATCCATGTGGAATGACGACGCCAGCGCCGGGCTCGGATTCAAAGGTGTGGACTATTACGAAGATTTTATCTGGCTCATGAACGAAGCCAACAAAAAACTGGCGAACAAAAAGCACCTCCCCTCCGACCAACCGGTGGCCAGTGTGGCCAAATAATCATCGTATTCGGCGCTGCTGAGAAGCCGGCCAAGCAAGCGGTTAGTCGAACTTAATGGCCACCACCGGCTTGATGCGCGCAATCAGATACGTGGGGATGAGCACGGCCAGCAGCGAGGCCACGAACGTGGCCACGTTGAGCAGGATGAGCATGCGCGGGTCCCACGAAATCGGCACCCGGTCCATGTAGTAGTTCTCGGGGTCGAGCGGAATGATGTGGAAGAAATACTGCAACGCGCAGAATCCCACGGCAATGATGTTGCCGATGAGCATGCCCCGCACCGTGAGCGACAGCCCGCGGAAGAAAAACATCCGCCGAATCTGATTATCCGTCGCCCCCAGCGCTTTCAGGATGCCAATCATGTTGGTGCGCTCCAGAATCATGATGAAGATGGTGGCCACCATGTTGAACGTGGCCACGAAAATTATCAGAATCAGGAAGATGATGACGTTGCGGTTCAGCAGCTGCAGCCAGTCGAAGAGCTGGGCGTACTGGTCGGTGATTTTGTCAATCTTCAGGTCGTAGGGCAGCCGCTCGTAGAACTTATCGGCCGTGTTGTCCAGCGTATTGAAGTTATTGAGCACCACCTCCATGCCGCCCACCAGCGAGTCGGGCCAGGCCGGGGAGTTCAGCTCCCGAATCTGGCGGATGTCGCCGATAACGTACACTTCGTCGAACTCGTCGAGGCCCGTGGAATAGATGCCGCTGACGCAAAACTGCCGGATGCGAGGCGGGTTCTGGATGAAGTAGAACAGGGCCTTGTCGCCCACGTTGAGGCGCAGCTTATCGGCCACCTTGCGCGAGAGCAGCACGTCCTCGCCGGCCGTGCTGTCGGGAAAGCCGATGAACTTGCCGCCCACCAGGTTTTGGCGCATCGGCGAGAGGCCGTCGGTTTCGGAAATACCTTTCAGCACCACGCCCAGCACTTCGTCCTTGGTCTTGATGATGGCCGTTTTCACGGCGTAGGGCTGCGTCGACTTCACCTCGGGGAACTGGTGCAGCTCCTGCACCAGGCGCGGGCCGGCAATGGGGGCCACTTCGAGGGAGTTGTTGGTGTCGTAGCGCGAAATCTGCAGGTGGGCGCCAAACGAGAATATCTTGTTCTGAATCTCGTTGCGGAAGCCCTGCAGAATGGCAAACGACACCACCATCACCGCCAAGCCCATGGCAATGCTGATGATGGCTATTTTTGTAACCGACGCGGTAAAAGAGCCGGAATCGGCTCCTCCGTCGATTTTGTGCGAAATGTAGCGGGCGACATTCATTATTCGACCGTAAAGCTACGTTTCCGGCGCGTTCCGGCCACGCTGCGCGCTCTCATTGTGTGCGCCAATGCGTTGGACGCTTTTTTTACTTTCCTTTCCCCTGTTTCATGCTCGGCTTTTCCGCAAAATTCCTCCTTACGTCGCTGCTGGCTTTGCCCGCCTGCGCCACTTCGGCCCCGGCCGGGCAGGCTTCCGCCCCCCAAACCACGCCTCCTAGCACGGCCCCGGCCGCCCCGGCTCCGGCCGTGACCGTGGGCGCGCAGCGGCTGGATAAGTACCTGCCGCTGCTGAAAGGCAAGCGCGTTGGCCTCGTCATCAATCAAACCTCGCGGGTGGGCAATGCCTTTCTCGTTGACACGCTCAAAGCTCGCGGCGTGAACGTGACGGCCATTTTCGCGCCCGAGCACGGCTTTCGGGGCGAAGAAGCCGACGGCGCCACCATTAAGGACGGGCGCGATGCCCGCAGCGGCGTGGCCGTGCGCTCGGTGTACGGCAAAACCAAGAAGCCCTCGCCCGAAATGCTAGCCGACGTCGACGTGCTGGTGTTTGATATTCAGGACGTGGGTGCCCGCTTCTACACCTTCATCAGCACGCTGCACTACGTGATGGAGGCCGCAGCGGAGCTGAAAAAGCCCGTCATCGTGCTCGACCGCCCCAACCCCAACGGCGACCTCGTGGACGGCCCCATGCGCGAGTCGGCCCACCAATCCTTCGTCGGCCTCGACCCGCTGCCCATTGCCCACGGCCTCACCGTGGGCGAGCTGGCCCAGATGATAAACGGCGAAAAGTGGCTGGCCGGCGGCCGGCGCTGCCAGCTCACCGTCATTCCGCTGGCCAGCGGCTACACCCACGCCACGGCCTACCACCTGCCCGTGCGCCCCTCCCCCAACCTGCCCACCGACCACGCCGTGCGGCTCTACCCCAGCATCTGCCTGTTTGAGGGCACCAACGTGAGCGTGGGGCGCGGCACCAGCACGCCATTTGAGGTCATTGGCAGCCCCTCGCAGCCGGCATCGCGGCCGTATTCGTTCACGCCCGCGCCCAACCCCGGCTCGCCCACGCCGCCCATGAAAGGCCAGCTCTGCTACGGCCTCAACCTGGCCAGCGCCCCCGCCCGCGAAAACGGCGGCCTGGTGCTGAAATACCTGCTCGACTTTTACCAGCAAAGCACCGACAAGGCGCATTTCTTCGGCAAGTATTTCGAGGAGTTGTCGGGCACCACGGCGCTGCGCGAGCAGATACTAGCGGGCAAGAGCGAAGCCGATATCCGCGCCTCGTGGAAGCCGGGCCTGGACCGGTTCAGGACGCTGCGGAAAAAGTACCTGCTCTACCCGGAGCGGTAGGTGGCGCGGCCTTTCACGGGCCCGGCGTTTTCTTTGCCCCATGAATGCACCCCTCCGCCTGATTTTCATGGGCACCCCCGATTTTGCCGTGCCCACCCTGGAAAGCCTGCTGGCCTGGCCCGGTGGGCAGGTGGTGGCCGTCGTCACGGCGCCGGACCGGCCCGCCGGGCGCGGCCGGCAGCTGCAGGCTTCGGCGGTGAAGGTGGCGGCCGAGGCCCACGGCCTGCCCGTGCTGCAGCCCACCAACCTGAAGTCGCCGGAATTTCAAGCCGAATTGAAGAGCTACGCCGCCGATTTGCAGGTGGTGGTGGCGTTTCGCATGCTGCCCGAGGCGGTATGGAACATGCCCCGGCTGGGCTCCATCAACATTCACGGCTCGCTGTTGCCGCAGTACCGCGGCGCGGCCCCCATCAACTGGGCCCTGATGCACGGCGACCAGGAAACGGGCGTGACGTCCTTCTTCCTGCGCCACGAAATCGACACCGGCGACCTGATTTTGCAGGAGCGGGTGCCCATTGCGCCCGACGACGACTTTGGCAGCCTTTACGGCAAGCTGAAGCACGTGGGCGCGGCCCTGGCTCGCCGCTCGGTGGAGGCCATTGCCGCCGGCACGGCCCCCAGCATCCCCCAGGAAATGCGCGCCGACCTGCGCCCCGCGCCCAAGCTGCAGAAGGAAACCGGCCGGCTCGATTTCACGCGCCCGGCTGCCGAGCTGGTGAACTGGGTGCGCGGCCTCTCCCCCATCCTCACCGCCTTCGCGGCCCTGCCCGATGGCCGCCTGCTGAAGATTTTCCGCGCGAAAGCGCTGTCCGCCGACGAAGCCGGCGCCCCCCTGGCCGCGCCCGGCACCTGGGCTTCCGATGGCCGCACGTTCATGCGCGTGGCCGCGGCCGATGCCTGGCTCGATTTGCTGGACGTGCAGCTGGAAGGCAAGAAGCGCATGCCCGTGGCCGCACTGCTGCGCGGGTTTAAACTGCCTGCGTAAGCTGCGCAGCACGCGGGTCCTTTTTCATTTTAACCAGACAAACCGATGGTTTCTTTTGTAGTGGCCGTGGCTGAAAACGGCGTTATCGGCGCCAAGGGCGAACTGCCCTGGGGCCGCCTGCCCGCCGATTTGCAGCATTTCAAACGCCTCACGCTGGGCCACCCCGTGGTGATGGGCCGCCGCACCTACGACAGCCTGGGCAAGGCCCTGCCCAAACGCCCCAACATCGTCATCACGCGCCAGGCCGGCTGGAGCGCGCCCGGCTGCGAAACCGCGGCCTCCGTGCTGGCCGCGCTGGACCGTGCCCGCGAGCTTGACGAGGAAGTGTGCGTCATCGGCGGCGGAGAAATATACAAGGAAGCCCTGCCCGCCGCCGACGTCATTTACCTCACCGAGGTGCACCATAGCTTCGAGGGCGATGCCTTTTTCCCAGCGCTGAGCCCCACCGAATGGCGCGAAGAAACCCGCGAGCGCCACGAGGCCGACGAGCAGCACGCCTACGCCTTCAGCTTCGTGACGCTGCGGCGGCGCTAAAGCACGCGGAGTCATCACAACAAAAAAGGCAGCCTGATGAGGCTGCCTTTTTTGCTTGCCGGCGCAGGTGCTACCGCATGAGCACCAGCTTGCCCCAGTCGTTTTTAAAGGCCTGGTCGCCGGCGGTGGCGCGGTGCTTGAAGTCGCCGTTGGGGTCGTCCAGCGCCACGCGGTAGAGGTAGGTGCCGTTGGCGAGGCGGTCGCCGTAGGTGTCGGTGCCGTCCCAGGCGTATTCCGAGATGTTGTTGCCGATGTGCAGCGGGCCCAGCTCGCTCATGAAAATCTCGCGGACCACGCGGCCGGTGAGGCTCATAATCTGGATTTTCATGTTGGTGGGCAGCTGCTGGCCGGTCAGGGTGAACACGAAGCGGGCCTTGCTCACCACCGGGTTGGGGTACGGGTACACGTTGGAAATCTGCGAGGTGCTCACCACTTCAAATTTCACCTGGAACTCCTGCGTGCCGGCGGCCGAGTTGCTGGGGTCGCGGCCCTGCACTTTCAGCGTGTACATGCCATCGGCCAGCGGGGCGCTTTGGCCGGGCTCGTAGGTGAGCGTGGCCAGGCTGCCGTTGCTGGTGTCGACGGTGAAGCGCACGTTGCTGCCCGACAGGTTCACGGGCGTGCCGGCGCCGGCCTGGCCCGGCCCCTGCAGCGTGACCGTGAAGGCCGACGCGCTGGTGATGTGGCGCAGCTTGTCTTCGTCCTTCAGCTGAATGGTGATGACCGGCCGCGCCGACACCAGCTCGCCGTTGAGGATGTGGCGGCCGTCGACGGCCACGTCCAGCACCGGCGGCAGGTTGGGGTCAGCCACGCAGAACTGGGCCAGGTTCAACTCGTTGTTGAACAGGTTTTGTTCGGGCTGCGCGTTCGGCGTGGGGTTCACGGTCACTTTCGTGGTGTAGCAGCCAAACACGCCCAGCATGGGCACTTTGGCCAGGTACGTCACAACGGAATCGCCCTTGACCTGGCGCGGAAGCGTGACGTACACCGGCGGGCGCGTCACGTTGCCCTGGGTCAGCTCCACCTTGGCCCGCAGCGGCGTGCCAAAGCTGAAGGGCGTCACGTTCTCAAACACCACCGGGATGCTGAGAGTACCCGTGCCCAGCACCTGTGCCGTAAGGGTGGCGGGGTCGTAGATGTTGGCGGGTTGGGCCAGGTCGCGGCGCACCACCCCTTCGGGCACGCCCTGGTAGGTAATGAACCACTCTTTCAGCTGCGGCGCCTGACGGCGGGCTGTGTCCTGCATGGTCAGTTCCAGCTGCAGGTTGGGGTACTGGCGGGCCGAAATCGTGCTCAGCGAGTAGCCGCCGCGGCTGGGCGAGCCGGCCGGCACGCTGGCCACCAGCACCTGGCTGTTGCCCAGCGTGTCGATGCCAATCACCTTGAGGGTATAGCTGCTCGTGGCATTGGGCTCCCGCTGAATCCAGTGGTAGAGGTTTTCCCAGCTCTTGGCCGGGCCAATGCGCACCGACGTGATGGTGCCGCGCGTGGTGGGCGTGCGCAACGTATCCGAGAAGCTGATGATTTGGCTGTAGCGCGGGCCGGCGGCCGTGGCGGTGCTGGGGCCTTGCTCGCGTATCAGGCGGCCGCCGCCAGCGCGCTTCTGCGCCAGCAGCGTGAAGGGGTCGCCGTTTTGCAGCTGGCTCACCAACTGCGAGCCCAGCAACGTGCTTAGCGCGGCGCGCACCGGCCCGATGCTGGCCCAACGCAAGCGGTTCATGCTCACCACGGCCACGTAGGCGCCATCGGGCACGGCTGCCAAGAAGGCGGACAACTGCGCTTGGCGTGCCGCGCTGTTGTTGAGCGTGTTCAGCGTATCGCCGGCGTTGCCGGGGGCAGGGTCGCTGCCGAAAATGTAAAACTGCTGAGGTGCCTGGCCACACACCGCCGGCGCCGGCAGGCCCGTGATGGGCCGCAGGGTGCGCTCGTCGTACACGGCCACCAGCAGGTTGGGCGTGTTGCGGCCGCACAGGTTGAGCGCAGGCGGCGCCAGCGCGTTGGCAATGATGCCCAACCCTGACGTGCTTGGAAAAGTGGCCGCCGCGCCCGGCAGGCCGCCGCCCACGGTGCGAAACAGCAAGGGCGCGTTTTCGGTGCTGAAAGCCCAGTGGCCGGACGGCGACACTTCCACGCCGGTGCGCTGGTCGCGCCGGAACTGGGCAAAGTGGCTTTGCGACCACCCGCCGGCGGCGCGGCCCTGAATGATGCGGAACGAGCTCACGGCCCAGTTCGGGTCTTCGTCGGCCGTAGGCGCCTGGAAGCGCACGCGCCAGTACCACACTACACTGTCGCGCCCGGCCACCGAAGGCAGCGTGGGCCGCCAGCTGGGCGTGAGGGTGGCCGTTACGGGGCCGGAAGCCCGCTTCAGGGAGCTGCCAAACGCCGCGCTGGTATCGGCTTCAAACTCGTAGACTCGGGAGGTACCCAGCGGGTCGTTGGTCTGGGCCACCAAGCGGGGCGTGCTGTTGCCCACGATGGCAAATTCTACCGGGTGCAGGGTAGTTACACCGCCCCGCAGAAAAGTGTAGTTGATGAACGCAATGTTGTTGGTTTCGTCGCTTTCGGCCACGACGTTGTTGTAGTCGATTTCCACTTTAAAAGCATTGACACCAAACACGTTGACGCCCGCCGGGCTTGGTAATCGGAAGTCGTAGGTGGCGTTGCCTTGCAGGCCCTGTGCGAAGGCCTTGGTGTACACCAGCGGAGCGTTGGAACCCACGGTGCGCGTCACCCGAATCCGCACCGAGTCGGTGGTGACGCGGCGCGGGTTGCTTACGCCGATGAGTAGCGAGAAAGTACTGGAGTTGGCCGTTACGGTCAGGTCCGGTGCCACGGGCCGGATGCCGAGCGTGGCGTTGCTCACCTGGAAATCGGGCAGCGCCGGCGCGTACAGCGTAATGGTGGGGTCGCCGTGCCACACGGTGCCCAGCAGTTGCTCGGTGGCGATGTCGTCCGGATTGGAAGCCGGATTGAACACGCCATTCGGGGCGCGCTGTAACTGCCGCACGGTTTCGTTGTAGACGGCCGTGAAGGGCTTGCCGAACCAAGTTGGGTCGTTGTAGAGCAGCTTGGTGTACAGGTCTTTGGAGATATCCAAGTAGCCGTCGAAGCCGAAGCCCGTGGTGCCCATGCAGCCAATGGCGCCTTTGTTGGCCGAAAACAGCCAGTCTTCGAAAAACGTGGGCGAATTGACGTAGAGGTTGCCGGCAAAGCAGCCGTCGTACATCATCACCGGATACTTGCCGGCGTTGTTGTATGTCGGGTTTTTGGTGGGCGTGCCAATGTCGAGGGCAAACGAGGTGTTCGAACCGTGCCCAAAATACTGAATTACGCCCAGGCCGGCGTTGAGTTCTTGGGAAATATCGGCGTCTACCAGCAGGGATGGGCCACTGGTCGGGTTAACAATCAACCGCTCGAAGGTCTTCACCACTCGCCCCCCAAACAGGGGGCTTTCCACGTGCTGCTTGTACTTGTCCACGTAGGTTCGGAACGGCACAAACTCATTGGCCCGGAGGCCACCCGTCAGGTGCAGCACATTTTTCCGCCAGGGCTGGTCGCCGGCCCTCTCGTATTCGCGCAGCTTGCTCAGATACACCATCACCTGCGCCGGCGTGGTAACGGTAAGGCGGCCGGTGTTGAGTTTGGCTGCGAAGTCGTTGTTGGCAAAATCGGCCGTAAGCAGGTTATCCGACACCGACCGGGTGCTGGTGGGCACCAAGTCAATGCCGCGCTCGCCAAGGGTGCGCGGGGCTACCCGGATGTCGGTTAAAAAGAAGCCGCCCCCATTGGCGGGTTCAATGCCTTTGCCTAGCAACAGCAGGTAGCGCTGGCTGCCAGCCGGGCTGGCCGCAGCCATCCAGCGGGCAAAGTGCCGCATGGCCAGCCACGACCGGTCGCCGTAGCCAAACTGGTCATAGAGTTGAAAGGTGGTCACCATCAGCGTGTCATAGCGCTGCAAGCCGGCCCCGGGATTGGCGCGGTACTTGGCGTACTCCAGGGCGGCGTTGGTGGCGCCGGCGGCCGGCTTCATCAGCTGCGGGTGCGTGATGATGATGAAGTTGGCCAACGCCGGGTTGATGGTCCGAAACGTGACGCGGCGAGCCGGCAGCGGCGGGCGCGGGGTCGTGGCCTCGTCGGTCAGCAGCAGGGTGTGGGTGGCCGCGGCGTTGGCGTCCGGAAACACGAAGCGGCGGCGCGTGCCGCTGGCGGTGCTCACCACGCGCTGCACGTTGTAGAGGTCCTGCACGTCGTAGCCTGCCACGGTGGCTGGGATGGAATCGTTCTCGTACTCGTAGGTAGCCGGCCCGGCCAGTGTGGAATCGTTTTGGAACATCACACTGTGCCGGTTTTTGAACCACCGGTTATTCTGCGGCACGATGAAGCGCACGTAAGAAGAGTAAAAATCATCACCCGGCAACGCCGAAGCATCTTTCCACGTGGTAACGCGCACCGTGTCGTTGACAAAATCGGAGCGCTGCAACGTGAACGTCTGGCGATAAGGCACGCGCCCGCTCCACCGCATCACCCCGAGGCTGCGCATGCGGTTGGAAGGCCCCACCTGCACCTGCACGGCATGCGCCGAGGGCGAAGTGGAGTTTGTGGCACCATACAACTGCACCTCGAGCCTAGGGGCCGGGCCGGTCGATGCTATGCTTCGAATCAACGAATCGTTCAGCAGCCGAATGCCGCCGCCGTTGAAATAGCCTTCGGCGGGCTCCACCCAGGGCAGGTACACGTCCACCGATTTAGGCAACTCAATGTAAAAGCCGATTCGCAGGTTGAGCTGGTTGTGAATGCGGTGCGGGTGCACCGCCCCGCCAGCAGCCGTGGGCTGGGCCATGTGCCGCCCCTGCACCCCCGCCTTCCAGGTGATGAAGTAGCTGGCCGTGTCGGTGTAGTAATTGTAGTACTGGTGAGGCTGGTCTTGCGGGCGCTTGTAGAGTTCCACGTCGAGCTTGCCGTCGTTGTGCACGGCGTAGAACTCGATGAAGGACGTGGGGTCCAACGAGGTCTGGTTGCCCCCTACGTACGTGGCTATCTCGCGGCCTCGGCGCCAGATTTGGAGTTGGTTGGGAGCCACGCCCGTGATGCCGGCCTGGGTCAGGTACTGATAGTCGAGCTTATAGAGGCCGTCTTTCAGGATTTTAACCTTGTAATACGTCTGGCCCGGTACAATCCACTCGTTGCCGACCTGGGCCGGGGTTTGCGCGCGTGCCGGGGCCCAGCCCAGCCACATGACCAATGCCAGCACCCACAACCCCCAACGCGGCGACGACTGCACGTAGTTTTTACACATATTTTCTCTGGTAGATATTGACATCGTTAAACAACGGACAGCCCGGCCCACGGCAAGGCTGCCCGCCCGGGTTTATTTAAAGCCGTAGCCGAGCGACACAATCAGCGAGTTGGTTTGGGAAGTGCTGCCCAGCTTTTCCACGGCCAGGCGCGACAGCGCCAGGTCGACGCGCAGGCCGCTGACGGCCACGCCGGCGCCCAGGCTGTACTGCCCCTTCCAATTGCTTTCGTACTCGTTGTTGGCGTTTTTGGTGAAGCTTTGAATCTTCTGAAAGTTGCCGGCGCCGCCGCGCAAGAACACCAGGTTTTTGTAGCCGATTTCCAGGCCCACGCGCGGGTCCACGCTCACGGCGCTGCTCGAAACCAGCGTGTTGCGCTTGCCGTCGGTGGTGGCTTCCAGGTCCACGGCCAGCAGGGCCGAAAACTGCTTGGGCAGCTCCACGCGCCGGCCAATGCCCAGCACGAGGCGCGGCAGCGTGATTTCGGCGCTGTTGGTCGGGATGGTGTCCGTTTTGGCCAGGGTGCTGGTGAGGCCCTTGCGGTACTCGTCGGCGTTGATGGTCCACTGCGTGAACGTGGTGGTGATGTCGCGCGCCATCAGGCCCATGTTCCAGCCCTTGTGGTTGTACTGCACGCCCGCGTCGATGCCAAAACCGTAGCCTTTGCCGAAGTTGCCGACGTTGCGGTAGATGATTTTGGCGTTGGCGCCCACGCTCAAGCCCTCCACCTGGCTCACCTTGCGGGCGTACGATACCAGCAGGGCGTAGTCGGCCACCGAGAAGTAGGTGATTCGGTCGTAGTGCACGCCGCCGTATTCGTCGAGCAGGGAGCGGGTGTCGGCAATGTTGTCCACGCCCAGGCGCATCACGCTCACGCCAATGGCGCTTTTGTCGTCGAGCGGGGTCGAGAAAGCCGCGTAATCGTTTTTCACGATGCCCGAAAACAGCTCGGAGTGCATCAGCACCGCGTCGTATTTGCGGGTTTGGTTGGCCAGGCCGGCCGGGTTCCAGTAGCCGGAAGTGGCGTCGCTGGCCAGGCTCACCTGCACCTTGCCCATGCCCAGGGCGCGGGCGCCCACGCCAAGGTTGAGGAATTCGTTGCTGTATTTGGGCGCTTTGGTTTGAGCCGCTGCCGGCAAGGCCAGCGCAACCGTGGCACCCAGCACAAGCAGCCCGCGGGCAGCCGAGGAAAGTTGGGACATAGAAAGGTAGTGAAGAGGTTTTGCGCCGTCGCAACGCAAGTTACTCCAAGATAGTGCGTACCGCCCGCGAATTTCGGGCCAACTGCGGCCCGCGGCCCGCCCCGGCCATATACGGCGGCGCCCACCGGCCCGGATGGCCCCGCCCCTGCCCTGAGCGCACGGCCGTCCGGCCAGTTGGGCAAGGCGTCGACGGCCCTTGCCATTTATGAGAAGCCAGTGGCCGGCAAAATATTTTCGAAAATTTTCCTGCTGATTATCAATGGGTAAAATATTTTTTTACCTAATAGCAATGAATTATTCATCCAGTACCTTGCGTTGCAAAGTACCTACCATACATTTGTACTGTTTCTCACCCACTAGTAATTCGCAACGCCCATGAAACTCGAGAACACCCAGGTTCAGATGCGCAAGGGAATCCTTGAGTTCTGCATTCTGGAAATCATCGCCCGCGGCGAAGCCTACGCCTCCGACATGCTGGAGGAGCTGACTTCGGCCCGCATGATAGTGGTGGAGGGCACCCTCTACCCGCTCCTGACGCGCCTGAAAAACGCCTCGCTCCTGGACTATGTCTGGAAGGAGAGCACCAGCGGCCCGCCCCGCAAATACTACACCCTGACCGATACCGGTCGCCAGTTCCTCAACGAGCTGCGCGACACCTGGGAGGAAATGGCCACGTCGGTGGGCATCATCCGGCACAGCGCGCCACCCAAGCCAGTTGCCTGAGTTCCGTCTTTTTCCTTCCCCACTCACCAGCATTAAACGGCCGTTTTTCAGCCATTTACCATGAAAAAGAACATCAGCATCAACCTGCAAGGGATTATCTTTCACATCGAGGAAGACGGTTTTGAGGTGCTCAGCCGCTACCTGGCCGAAGTGAAAGCGCACTTTGCCAACTACCGCGGCCACGAGGACATCGTGGCCGACATCGAGGGCCGCATTGCCGAGCTCTTTTCGGTGCGCCTCTCCCCCATGCAGCAGGTCATCACGCTGGACGACGTGAACGCCATGATGGCCAAGATGGGCCGCGTGAGCGACTTCGCCCCCGACGCCGACGAGGACGACGAAGCCCCCGAAACGGCGTACGCCGCGGGCTCGTCGGCCAACGCTTCGGCCGGCTTCGGCGGCGCCGCCACGGCGGTGCCCCCCGCCGCCACGGCCGCCACGGAAACCGGCCCCAAGCGCCTGTACCGCGACATGGCCAACCGCAAGATTGCGGGCGTGGCCGCGGGCATTGCCCAATACTTCGCCGTGAACCCCCTCTGGATTCGCCTGGCCTTCGTGTTCGGCACCATTTCCCTGCCGGCCGTCAACATCTGGTCGCGGCACAACAGTCGGGTCGACTTCGGCGGCTGGGTGGTACTGGGCTACATCATTCTCTGGATTTTGCTGCCCAAGCGCTACGATGCGCCCGCCCACCCCGAAGCCCTGCTGAACACGGGCCCGCTGGCCGGCCGCCGCTTGTTTCGCGATACCGGCACCGGCAAGGTGGCGGGCGTGGCCGCCGGCCTGGCCGCCTACTTCAACATCGACGTGACCCTGGTGCGCGTGATTTTGCTGGCCGGCTTGTTTGCGGGCGGCTTCACCTTCCTGCTCTACATCATTCTCTGGATAGTCTTGCCCGAGGCCAAAACGGTCTCGGACAAGCTGCGCATGCGCGGCGACGACATCACGCTCGAAAGCTTTGACAGCAGCGCCCGCAACAACGCCTTTGCCCAAGACGGCCCCGCCACCACCAACCGCCCCGTGGGCGCTTTCGTGGAGGACGCGGCCCGCACCTTGCAGCCGGCCGTCAACTTCGTGGGCTCGTCCATCCGGGTGGTGGCCGGCATTCTGCTCACCCTCACGGGCTTTGGCCTGCTGGTGGCGCTGGCCATTGGCCTGGGCGCCGGCATCGGCCTGCTGCCCCACTCCCAGAACATTGTGCTGGGCGACGCCCCGGCCCACGTGATGCTGAACGGCGTGCCCCAGTGGGGCCTGCTGGCCGGCTTCCTGGCCCTGGGCATTCCGGCCCTGTCGCTGCTGCTGGGCGGGCTCAACCTGCTGTTCCGCCACTCGTTCATGAACCGCACGGTGAGCTTGTCGCTGCTGGGTCTGTGGCTGCTGAGCGTGGTGGGCGTGGTGACGGCCGTGGCCCAGCAAAGCCGCGAGTATCAGTACGATGCCCAGGTGGAACAGCTGGAGCGTTTCCCCAAGCTTAGCACGCCGGTGCTGCTGCTGGATGCCCGCCACGTTGACCGCCAATGGGAGCAGCACGTGGACCTGCGCCTGGCCGCCGCCGACAGCGGCAGCGTGCTGGAAGTGCTGCGCACCATGGGCGCAAAGGGCTCGAGCGAGGCCGTGGCCCGGCGCAACGCCCTCACCAGCATCGACTACACGGTGCGGACCAGCGGCGACTCTTCGCTGGTGCTTGACGACCATTTCTCCTTCCTGCCCGATGCCCGCTACCGCAACCAGGAGCTGACCGTGACCCTGCGCCTGCCCCGCGACCGCACCTTCCGCCTCAGCCGCGACTTTGCCTACGACCTGCTCGGCGACGACAACTTCGTGGACAACCGCCGCCCCGAAGACCCCGAGCAGCACCGCTACCGCCTCAACGGCAACAAGCTGGAATGCATTGGCTGCACCGACGAGCAGCTGGGCAAAGACGAGGACGACTCGGACGGGAACATTGACATCGATGACAGCAACGGCGACAACGGCGACGAGGACAACGACGGCGACGACAGCAAAGGCGGCATCACGCTGAACTACGGCGGCGCCCCGTCCTTCGACACCGACCTGAACAGCTACGGCGGCGGCCGCCGCAACTTCGACGAGTCCGGCTTCAACCGGGTGAGCGTGGTGGGCGGCTACCGCGTGGTGGTGCGCCACGGCGACGCCTTCAAGATTGAAGCCGCCGGCAACGAGGGCGTGCTCAGCGACATCCGGGTGGAGCGCGACGGCGACGAGCTGCAAATCAAGTCCCGCAACAACACCTCCCTCTTCGGCCGCCGCTGGAGCAACGACGAAAAGAAAGTCCTCATCGTCGTCGATATGCCCCGCATCGAGCGCATCGAGCTGGCCGGCTCGGTGCAGGCCGACCTCGGCGGCTTCGACCGCCAAGACGAGCTGCGCGTGGAGCAGGCCGGCGCCAGCCACCTGCGCCTCAATGGCAACTACGGCACCCTGAAACTCAACCAAGCCGGTGCCTGCCGCACCACCGCCACCGGCCAGGCCGACGTGCTGGACCTCGACGCCGCCGGGGCCTGCGAGCTGGCCGCCGCCAACCTGCAAACCCGCACCGCCACCGTGGAAGTGGCCGGCGTGTGCAAAGCCCGCGTGAACGTGACCGAAAGCATTAAGGGCGAAGCCGTGGGCGCCAGCGAAATTGCCTACAGCGGCCAGCCCAAAAACGTGGACATGGACTCCACGGGCCCGTCGAGCGTCAAGCGTTTGTAACCTGAACGTTGTCTTAAAAAAACATTAAAAAATGTATTTGAGGCAACTTCCTTCGTATATCTGCATCTATCTCCCCGAATACAAGAAGTCAGGCTTAGTTTGGTGAGTGAACGACGCCTCCTTCCGGAGCCAGTCCCATGGCCGCCCCCTGCTGCAACAGGAAGGCCAGGGCTGGCTCCATTTCGTTTTTGATGGTGCCTTCCAGAATGGCTTCCATCATGGCTTCTTTGAGCTGTCCCACCTGCCGCGAAGGTTTCAGGCCGAAGGTTTCCATGATGATTTCGCCGGTGATAACGGGCTTGAAATTGCGCAGGTGGTCTTTTTCCTCCACCTCCTTCAGCTTCTCCTCCACTTGCGTGAAGTTGCGCAGGTACCGCTCCTTCTTCGTGTGGTCCTTGCTGGTGATGTCGGCCCGGCACAGCAGCATGAGGCGGTCGATGTCGTCGCCGGCCTCGAACAGCAGGCGGCGCACGGCCGAGTCGGTCACGGTTTCCTTCACCAGCGCAATGGGGCGCAGGTGCAGCCGCACCAGCTTCTGCACCATGCGCATTTCTTCGCCCAGCGGCAGTTTCAAGTCAGTAAAAATGCCGGGCACCCAGCGCGCGCCCTTGTCCTCGTGGCCGTGAAAGGTCCAGCCCACTTTGGGGAAGTAGCGCTTGGTGGCGGGCTTGGCGATGTCGTGCAGCACGGCGGCCCAGCGCAGCCACAAGTCGCCGCCGGCGTTGGCCACGTTGTCGAGCACCTGCAGGGTGTGGTAAAAATTGTCCTTGTGGGCGTGCGTGCCCACTTTTTCCACGCCGTGCAGCTGCGCCATTTTCGGGAAAATGAGCTGCAGCAGCCCCGTCTGAAACAGCAGCTTGAAGCCATAGCTCGGCGTGGGCGACTCGATAATCTTGTTCAGCTCGACGGTAATCCGCTCCTGCGACACAATCTTGATTCGGTCCTTATTCCGAATAATGGCGTCGAACGTATCGGGCTCGATGTCGAAGTTGAGCTGCGAGGCGAAGCGCACGGCGCGCATCATGCGCAGCGGGTCGTCGGAAAAAGTCACGTCGGGCCCCAGCGGCGTGCGGATGGTTTTGCTGGCCAGGTCCTTCATGCCCTCGTAGCGGTCCACCAGCTCCCCGAAGTTCTCAGGGTTGAGGCTCAGGCCCAGAGCGTTGATGGTGAAGTCGCGGCGGGCCAGGTCTTCTTCGAGCGTGCCGGCTTCCACTTCGGGCTTCCGGCTTTCGGCGCGGTAGCTTTCCTTGCGGGCACCCACAAACTCGATGTCGCCCGCCTCCTGGGTAGGCAGCATGGCCGTGCCGAAGTTCTTAAACACCTGCACGCGGCCGCGGCCTTTCAGCCTAGTGCCCACGGCCTGCGCCAGCGCAATTCCGTCGCCCACGGTCACCACGTCAATGTCCTTGCTGTCGCGCCCCAGCGCCAAGTCCCGTACATAGCCACCTATCACGTAGGCAGGCTGTTTCAGCTCGGCGGCGGCTTCGGCGATGGTGCGAAAAATGGGCAGTTCGGGCAGTTGGGGCGTCTTCATGCCCGCAAAGGTCGGCACGGGTTTTATTCCCGCACCACTTCCAGCCGGCCGCCATCCCCAAGCCGTACCACCCGCGAGGGGGCTACGCGGGTGTCGTCGTCCTGCCGCCAGTTCACCACGTGGTCGACGCCGCGCACGATGGCGGGGTCCACTTCGGCGTACACGGCGGGCGTGGGCTCGCCGGCTTTGTTGGCCGAAGTCGAGACGAGGCCGTGCCCCAACCGGCGCACCACTTTGTGGCAAAACTCGTCTTTCACCACGCGCAGGCCCACGGTGCCGTCGGGTGCCACCAGCTCGGGGGCCACGGCCCGCCCGGCCGGCACGATGTAGGTGGTGGGCCGGGTATCCGTCGCCAGCATGGCTTCCAGCTCGGCCGGCACGTCGGGGGCGTAGCGCTTCATCATGGCAAAGTCGGCCACCAGCACGATGCTGGGCTTGCCGGCCTCCCGGCCCTTGAGCTTGTACAGCTGCTTCACGGCGGGCGGCGCCTCGGCGTCGCAGCCCACGCCCCACACGGTGTCGGTAGGATACAGAATGACTTGCTGCAGCAGCAGGGCATCGACGGCGGCATCTACTTCTTGCTGAAAACGGTTCATAGCGTGTAGCGCGGACTTTTAGTCCGCGATTATTAAGGGGTAATGAATGCAAGGCCTCGCGGACTAAAAATCCGCGCTACTTGATGCTTTGGCAAAGCTCCACCAATACGCCGGCGGCGCTTTTGGGGTGCACAAAACACACGAGTTTATTGTCGGCGCCGCGCTTGGGCTCCTCGTTCAGCAGCACAAAGCCCTCCCCTTTCAGCCGCGCCATTTCGGCGTGAATGTCGTCTACCTCAAACGCGACGTGGTGAATGCCCTCGGGCTTTTTGGCCAGAAACTTCGTGATGGCGCTGTCGGACGAGGTGCCGGCCAGCAGTTCAATTTTGGAGCCGCCGACCTGGAAAAAGACGGTATCCACGGCTTCGCTGGCCACGTGCTCCTTCTTGTAGGGCGCGGCGCCGAGCAGGGTGGTGTAGAGGGCCGTGGCGGCTTCGAGGTCGTGCACGGCCAGGCCGAGGTGTTCGAGGTTGGTGAGCATGCGGAATTGAGAAAGGCTGCGCAGGGGCCGCTGGCATAGAAAAAGCCGGGTTTTGCCCGGCATTTTGGGCCAGCGCCGGAAGTCGGCGCATTTCCTTATTTAGATTGTATCTACTTTTGTGAAACCAAAGAAAACTGATTGCCCCGGAACCGTGTTCTAGCTGGGTATCGGCTTTTCGCTGGTTTCCCACTTGTCACTACTGCTGCGCGCAATGCTAAAGCTCCCTATTTACCTCGACAACAACGCCACCACGCCCCTCGACCCGCGGGTGCTGGAGGCCATGATGCCTTACCTGACCGACGTATTCGGCAACGCTGCTTCGCGCAACCACCCCTTCGGCTGGGCCGCCGAGGAAGCCGTGGACTACTCCCGCGAGCAGATTGCCAAGCTCATCAACTGCGACCCCAAGGAAATCATCTTCACCTCGGGCGCTACCGAGTCCGACAACCTCGGCATCAAGGGCGTGTTTGAGATGTACAGCCAGAAGGGCAACCACATCATCACCGCCACCACCGAGCACAAAGCCGTGCTCGATACCTGCAAGCACATCGAGAAGCTCGGCGGCAAGGTGACCTACCTGCCCGTGAACGAGCAGGGCCTCATCAGCCTCGAAGAGCTGGAAGCCGCCATAACGCCCCAGACCATTCTGGTGACCATCATGTACGGCAACAACGAGACGGGCACCATCCAGCCCATCCGCGAGATTGCCAAAATTGCCCACAGCCACGGCGCCCTGTTCATGACGGACGGCACGCAGGCCGTGGGTAAGATTCCGGTGGATGTGATTGCCGACGGCATCGACATCATGGCCTTCACGGCCCACAAGATGTACGGCCCCAAGGGCGTGGGCGCCCTCTACGTGCGTCGCAAGAACCCCCGGGTGAAAGTGACCGCCCAAATGGACGGCGGCGGCCACGAGCGCGGCATGCGCTCGGGCACCCTCAACGTGCCCGGCATCGTGGGCTTGGGCAAGGCCTGCGAGCTGGCCATGCAGGAAATGGCCGCCGACACGGCCCGCCTCTCGGCCATGCGCGACCGCCTCGAGCGCGAGCTGCTGACCCTGGAAGAAAGCTACGTGAACGGCTCGCGCGAACACCGCCTGCCGCACGTGACGAACATCAGCTTCAAGTACGTGGAAGGCGAAGGCCTGATGATGGGCGTGAAGGACCTGGCCGTGTCGTCGGGTTCGGCCTGTACCTCGGCCTCGCTGGAGCCCAGCTACGTACTCAAGGCTCTGGGCCTGAGCGACGACCTGGCGCACTCTTCGTTGCGTTTCGGCCTGAGCCGCTTCACCACCGACGAGCAAATCGATTACGCCATCAACCACGTAAAGGAAGCCGTGACCAAGCTCCGCGAAATGTCGCCCCTGTGGGAGATGTTCAAGGAGGGCGTCGACCTCAGCAAGATTGAGTGGGCAGAACATTAATTCAGTGAACAGTTATCAGTGAGCAGTGAACAGTGTTGTTCTTTTAGCTCATCTTGGTAACTGCTCACTATTCACTGACAACTGTTAACTGAAAATACAATGGCTTACTCCGATAAGGTAATTGACCACTACAGCAACCCCCGCAACGTGGGCACGCTGGACAAAAGCAAAAAGAACGTAGGCACGGGTCTCGTGGGCGCGCCTGAGTGCGGCGACGTGATGCGCCTGCAAATCGAGGTGGACGAAGCCACCAACACCATTACCGACGCCAAATTCAAAACCTTCGGCTGCGGCTCGGCCATTGCGTCGTCGTCGCTGGCCACGGAGTGGCTGAAAGGCAAAACCGTGGACGAGGCCCTGGCCATCGACAACATGGAGATTGTGGAAGAGCTGGCCCTGCCGCCCGTGAAAATCCACTGCTCGGTGCTGGCCGAAGATGCCATCAAATCGGCCATCTCGGACTACCGCGTGAAAAACGGCCTGCCCGCGCTGGAGCTCTCGCACCACTAATCAACGAGTGAATTTTGAATGGGTGAATGAGTGAATGGGCTGCGGCCACTTCGCTTGTTCACCCATTTTTTCATTCCTCCATTTACCCTTTCATCCATTCGCTCATTGCATAATGACCGACGAATTTGAAGCAGCCCGGCTGCAACGCGAGATTCAGCAGTATCTGGGCCTGACGCCGGAACAGCTGCGGTTTGATTTTCGGGAAGTGGAAGGCCAAA
Organism: Hymenobacter armeniacus; assembly: GCF_014699055.1. Lineage (GTDB taxonomy): Bacteria > Bacteroidota > Bacteroidia > Cytophagales > Hymenobacteraceae > Hymenobacter > Hymenobacter armeniacus. Next base: position 358,264 of record NZ_JACXAC010000003.1, on the reverse strand, counting down.
CCCGGCTCGACCTCGTCACGGTGAACCCGCGCCACCAGCAGAGCTTCCTGTTCCGCTACGAAACGGGGCGCGACGAAACCGAGACGCTGCAGAAAATGCTGGACTACGTGAAGCGCTTCCGCGACACCGAAAGCTCCTACACGCTGCAGTGGCGCACCCGCGGCGACCGGGAGCTGCAAACGTCTTACTTCCGCGCCCACAACATGTACGAGGTCCTCGACAAGCTGTATTTCGGCCGCGACCTGAACGCCATCACGGTGTTTAGCGTGGTGCTGAACCCTAGCTCGTAGAAGGAACCGCCCTTGCGGCAGCCGGATTGAACAAAGGATTCCTCATCCTTGTTTATAATTTGTCTAAATTGCGCTTCCATTCCTGTTAGCTAAGCGAGGCCTGCCCTCTCCTATTGCCATGATTACCGTTTCTGATAAAGCCAAAGAGAAAGTGACGCGCCTGATGCACGATGCGCACCTCGACGATACTTACCGCCTGCGCGCTTCGGTGGCCGGCGGCGGCTGCTCGGGCCTGAGCTACAAGCTCGACTTCGACAACGAAGTGCGGCCCATGGACCAGGAGTTTGAGGACAAGGGCGTGCGCGTGGTGGTCGACATGAAGAGCTTCCTCTACCTGGCCGGCACCGAGCTGGATTTCTCCGACGGCCTCAACGGCAAAGGCTTTCAGTTCAACAACCCCAATGCCTCGCGCGAGTGCGGCTGCGGCGAAAGCTTCTCCGTCTGAACCACGGATTCGTGCGGATTTTTCGAATTCCACGGATTTTGTAGGCGGCTCAAATCTAGTACCAGCCAAAAAAAGGCCTCTCAACTGAGAGGCCTTTTTCTTTTCATCACGTCCACAAAATCCGTGGAATCCGAAAAATCCGCACGAATCCGTGGTTCAGATTACTGCTTCTCGAACTTCTGCACGCTGCGGCCAGCGGGCGTTTGCAGCTCCAGCAGGTACAGGCCGGCGGGCAGCTTGTCGACGGCTACTTTGGCCGTGCCGGCTTCGGTGGTGCCTTGCAGCAGCACCTGGCCTACTTGGTTGAGCACGCGGTAAGGCGTGGCGGCCTCGGCAATGAAGCTGATGCTGGTACTTGTGGGGTTGGGGTAGAGCAGCACCTTGACGGTTTCGCTGCCGCCAGCCACCGTGACCACCGGCGAGAAGGCCGCGGTGCCGTCGTTATCAACCTGCCGCAGGCGGTAGTAGAGCAGGCCGGCCGGGGCCGACTTGTCGAGCACGGTGTAGGCCGTGGCTTTGCTGCTGGTGCCTTGGGCCTTGGTAGTGGCCACGGTCACAAAATCGCGGGCATTGCGGCTGCGCTGCACCTCAAACCGTTCGGCGTTCTTCTCGCTGGCGGTGGTCCAGGACACGGCCACAGCCTGGTCGGCCTGGCGCTGGGCACCGAAGCGGCTGAGCTCTACTGGTAGCGGGTTGATGGCCTGGAAGGAGTTGAGGGTCGAGATATCGTTGGTGGCTCCCAGGGCAAACGTGGCGTCATTGGCCAGGGTGGAGATGGGCGCCGACGTGAGCGTGCCCACCGACGGCGCGCCGCCGGCCCCGGTGGTGGCGCCGGTGAAGCCCGAACGGCTCAGGTTCTGCCAGGCCGGGAAAGCCGCATTGCGGGCGGCAATGACCAGGCCGGCATCGGCGGGGTCGTTTACGCCGTCGCCGGTTCCGAAGCTGAGCGCGACGGTGCCGGCCGCATTAGCGGCGGCATTCGACGAGCTGAGGTTGAAGGACCGGATGGCCGATACCCGCTGGAGCGGCGCCGTGCCCAGGCCATTGCCGGTGCCCAGCGGAGTTTGGCCGGGGTTGCCTTCAATTTGCTCGGCGGTGTAGGTGCTGGCGTTGGCTTGGCTGGCTACGTTCACCGTCATCGGCCGGTAATGGCTGCTTTTCCCAACGGGGAAGACGAACGAAGTAGCCGACGTGCCGGCTTGCACCGGGCGAGCCACCGGGCCGTCCACGTACCCAACGTTGGGGCCCGAAGCCGGCAGAACCGGCGCAACCGTAGCCGCCGAAGCCAGCGTGAGCAGGCTGGTGCTGCTGGAAGTGAGGGCCCCGCTGGTGAGCGTGAGCGCCCCGTTCACCGTGAGCGGCGAACCGAGCACTGCCGAGCCGTTGGTGGTGCGGTTCAGGGTCAGGTTGTTCAGCGTTTGGGCACCCGGTGCGAACGTGAGCGTGCCCAGGGCGCCTGTGCCCAGTACCGCAAGGCTGCTGGTGGCCGAGCCGGCCAACGTGCCGCCACCCGCCACGGTGCCGAGTAGCGTGAGCGACTGGCCGTTCAAATCGAACTTGCCGCTGGTCAGCGCCAGTTGGTTTTCCACCGTCACGGCTCCGCCCTGGGTGGGCTGGCTGCTGTTGTCGGTGGTCACGTTGTAGTAGCTGCCGGGGTTCACCGTGGCGGTGGGGGCGTTGTAAATGGGGTTGCCCACAACCGTACCCCAGCCGGTAGCAAAACGGAAGCCGTCCATGCTGAACGTCGGGTTGTTGACGTCGGCTTCCCGAATGAGGAAACCGTTGACGTCGCCCAGAATGTTCGTGCCTTTATTGATGGTGAGCAGCGGCGTGCTGGGCTCCTGGCTGAGGCTGGTGCCGCTGGGCAACACGTACAGGCTAAACCGGTCGGTGTTGCCGGTGGCCGGGCTATTCTCCATCTTCATCACCAGCAAGTAGGGCGTGTTCACGCTGAACTGCGTGGGCGTTGCCTCCACGGTGGGCCCGGTGTCGCTGCTAGCAAAGCGGATTTTGAACGTGAATTTGACCGGGGCAGAGCTCGGCACTTTGGCAATGGTCACGCGGCCGTAGAAGCTGGTGGGATTGGCCGATTGGAAAGCAAAGAGGTAATCGTTGCCCGACACGTTTTCGGCGCTGGAAACGCTTATCAGCGCCGATGCATACACGGCGGTGGTGCCAGCGGGCACCGTGGCCGCGCGAAACAACGAACTCCCGCTGTTGCCATCAATGCTCGCCTTGTAAGACGTGGCGCCGGTGGCTGCCACGCCTTGCGGATACGAGGCCAATGCGACGTTGCCGGCACTGGTAACCGAACTGGCAGTGCCCGTCCAGCCGTGGGTGTTCAGCGCACCGGTATAGTCGAAATCATCTTCCACCAGCAACAGGCCGGGGTTCGTGAGCACCGTACCGCTCACCGCTACGCTCACCGAAGTAGTGCCGACGGCATTGAGTACGTTGCCGCTGAAATTTCCTTGCGTGCCACCCGTCAGGCGCACGTAGATGGTCTGGCCGGCGTTGACGGCTACCGCCGAAGGCGATACCGTGGCGGCGAATGCGACGCCATCCAACGATACTTCAAAGTTGGCCGGCGCCGTCACGGTGACGGGCGCCGTTACGCCACTGCCTACCAGAGTATAGGTTTGCGCCAGCGAACCGGTGCCCGTGTTGGTAATGAAACCGGTGAGCGACGTGGGCGTGGGGGTGAGGGTGGGCACCGTAACGGTCACAGCCACTTCGGCGCTGGTAACCGTGGCGCAAGCCGCAAACGTGGATTGCGCCACTACATAGTAAGTACCGGCCGTGGCGAAGGTGGGCGCGTAGGTAGTGCCCGTGGCACCGCCGATGGGCATGTAAGGGCCACCGGGCATGGTCGCGAAAGCCCACTGGCGCGATGCCGCCGGGGTTTCGGTCACGGTCAGGGTAGCGCCGGCAGTGCCCACGTTAATGGTTTGCGGGCCGGCCGGGGCAACGGTGGCCGTCGGGTTGCTCACGACGGTGATAGCGGCCGAAGCCGTGCCCACGGTGCCGTCGGTATTGACCACGCGCACCCTGTAGGCGGTGCCGCTGGCCGTAGAGGCCGGCACCGTGACCGTGAGGCTGGTGCCGGTGCTGCTAACGGTGGCCAGGGTGCTGGGCGACGCAAAGTTGCCGCTGGCGTCTGACAATTGCACTTGGTATGTGCCGGTTGAGGCAGGGCCAGCGGTAGCGTAGTTCACCAGCACGTCGCTGCCGCCGCACACGGCCGAGGGGTTGACGGTGCCCGTGGCAATGAGCGGCACCGGCGATGGCGAAGTAGTACCGTTCACTACCAAGCCCAGGGCGGCGCCATTGTCGAGGAAATAGAAGTTGCCGCCGGTGCTACTATAGCCGTAGAGGCGGAAATAAATGGGACTGGATACGCCCTGCAGCGCCGTCGGCATCGAAGCGAAGCTAATCGGCGAACCCGGCGAAGCGAGGCCCGACACGCCTTGGCTTCCCACCGAAACGGGATTGGAGAAGTCGCTGCTGAAGCTGTACAGCAATTCGACCGTGGCCGGAGCCGTGCTGGTGCGATAAGCATTGGCGACCACGCTGCTCACGTTGGCGAGGCTGCCGAAGGCGGGCGTAATGGCAAACGCAAAGAATTTGTTACCGGTTTGGGCCGCTGTCAGGGTGGCCGTGGTGCCCCAACCTGCACCGCCGTACAGGCCGGCCGCGTTGCTCAGCCCCGAGGTGCTGATGCCCGAGCCGCGCGTGAGGTTGGCAGCAGCGCTGATGCCAGGGTCTTTGCTGGTTACGGCGACCGACCCTGCCGTGCCCGTGGTGCTTGCCATGGAGTAGGTGGCCAGGAACGGCGGGGTCGTCACGCTGCCGTTCACGGCTACGTTCTTGGTGGTAGCGCTGGCGCTGGCGTTGGTCACGTTGACGGGGGTGCCCGCCGTGCCAAACGTGCCAATGGCCGCCCCCGTGAGGCGCACGTAAATGGGCAAGCCCGTCGTGGCCGCGGCGGCCGTCACCGACTGCGTGGGGGCAAAGCCCGCCGTGGCACTGGTTTGCGATACTTCGTAGCCAGAAGGAGCAGTGACGGTCACGGCGCCCACGAGGTCGGTGCCGCTGAGGGTGTACGACTGCGCCGCCGAAGGCGTGAGCTGGGTGGTGCTAAAGCTGTTGAGGGCAGCCGGCGTGACACTCACAACGGGCTGCGGCGACACCGTGCCCACCAGGTCCACATCTTTTTGCGCGGCGCCGGGGCTGGTGTGCGTTAGCTGAACGGGAGCACCGGCCGTGCCGTAAGCCCCCGCCGGGGCAGAGGCCGCCAGGCGGACGTAAATGGCCGTGCTGGCCACCGCGCCGGCCGCCGTCGGCGTGAGGGCCTGGCTGCTGGCGTAAGCGCCGCCAGTTCCGTTTTTCGAAATCTCGTAGCCCGCAGGAGCCGTGAGCACGAGGTCGGCGCCAAGGCCGGCGCCGCTCACGTTATAGGTTTGCGAAGCCGAAGCCGTGCCGGTGATGGTGCTGAAAGTCAGCGGGCCGGCCGTGGACGTGGTAATAACCGGCGTGATGGTGCCGGTCACGGCCACGTTTTGCGTGGTGGCGTTGGTGCTGGCATGTGCTACGTTGCCGGCCACCGTGCCCACTCCCGCGCCGGTCATGCGCACGTAAATGGTAGTGCTAGCCACCGTGCCGCCCGTTGGCGTGAGGGTTTGGGTGGCGGCAAAGCTCGCCGTGGCGCTGGTCTTCGAAACTTCGTAGCCGGTAGGCGCCGTCACCAGGATGTTAGCCGTGAGGCCGGCTCCGCTCACCGTGTAGGATTGCGCAGCGGAAGCCGTGCCCGCGGTGGTGGCAAAGGTGAGCGGCCCCGCCGTGGAGGGCGTGATGACGGGAATGATGGTACCCGTCAGGGCCACGTTCTTGGTGGTAGCGCCGCTGCTGATGTGCGTAATGTTGCCGGCCACGGTGCCCGTGCCGGTGCCCAGCATGCGCACGTAGATAGTGGTGCTGGCCACCGTGCCGCCCGTTTGGGTGAGCGTAAGGGTATTGGCGCCCGTGCCGGTGTAGGTGCCGGAAGCCAGGCTGATTTCGTAGCCCGTGGGGGCCGTCACGGTCAGGTCGGCGGTCAGGTTATCGCCGCGCACCGTGTAAAACTGCTCGTTAGACGGGGTGCCGGCGTTGGTAGAAAACGTGAGCGCGGCCGTGGGCGACACCGTAATGGTGGGCGTGGGGGCCGTTACGTCAATGCGTACCTCGTTGCTAGTGATGGGGCCGCAGGTTGCAAAAGTCGATTTGGCCACCACATAGTAAGTGCCAATGGCGGCAAAGTTCGGGGTGTAAGTATTGCCCGTGACGCCGGTGGCAGTGAGGTGGCTGCCCGAAGTAGTGCCGTAAAACCACTCGCGGCTGGAGAAGTTGCCCGCGGGCGTTTCGGTAGCTACCAGGTCGGTCCCGTTGGTGTTTATGCTAATGGTTTGGAGGCCGGAGGGGGCCACGGCCACGTTGTTGATGGTCAGGGACTGGTCGCCGGTGCCGGTCACGCCGCTTGCGTTCACGCGTATTTTGTAGCCCGTGCCGCCGGCCACCGTGGCCGGGATGGTGAACGGAATGCTGCCCGTGCCGCCGCTCGTCGTGGCCGTGCCGGTCAGGGCCGTGGTGCCGCTGGCAAAGCTGCCCGAAGCGTTGGACAGAACCCCGGAGATAGACGTGGGGCTGCCGGTGTAAGAAAAGTTGACGGTGGTGCTGCTACCGGCGCACACAGTTGCCGGGGCCACACCGGTTGCCGTGATGGTGGCGCTAGGGGCAGCTAATTGAACGTTGTCAAGCCCAACGTTCACACCGGAAATTTTGGTTGTAAGGACAAAGCGTATATATCGGGTAGACGTCTTAGGAGTACCCGATGAAATTGTTCCAGCTGTAGCGGTAGAAGGATTATTGATAGTAACCAGCGCGGTATATGTAACGCCATCATCTGATTCCTCTGCTGTGAAAACTGTAGTTCCAGTGCCACTGCCATTCGCCTTTGAAGCGAAACTCAACGAACCAGCAGCACCCGTGAAGTTGACTACCAGTTGGTCACCTTGCGTATCAAACTTTGCGGTGCCCCCTGATGCACTGCCAGATAACTCTGATGCATAGTCAGTACCTAAGCCTGTTTGTGTCCATCCAGTTGGAAGGCCATTGGCCCAAGTACCTTGATAGCTAATTGGTAATGTCGCTTGCCCCCACCCCATCAGCGGAAACAGTAACATCAGCAGCAGCGCCATTACGCGGCTGGTTGAGGATGTAAAAACAGTAGGGGTTTGCTGCATAAACAACGAGTTTAAAGGGGTAAATGAAATGCCACTGGGTGGGCGCACTGACGGTAAAGTTACCAAGCCGCTATAGCACTAATTGCATGCTAGGGGTTATCAAAACGTTACAATCGAAGGCAGTGCAACTGGCATTGCCGCGGCTGGTGCGGCAGTGGAATTCTGTGAGGGCATAATCCATTTTAAAACACCGACCATAAAAAAAGCCTCCGCCGGGGCGAAAGCTTTTTGGGGGTAAGCAAGCGGCCGGGCGGGCCGGTGGCATGCTTCTCACGATGGTGCCTGCCATTCCGGCTCCGGTGGTTGGGCGGGGCGCTGCTGCCAGCGGCGGCAATCCGCTGGGTGGGTGGCCACACCCCACGCGCCCATCCGGTTGAGAATGGCAGGACTTATGCCGGTACGTGCCGGGCGCACTTTTTCTCACGAAGGCACCAGCACGGGCGCAAACGCAGCGTGCAGCGTCGCGGCGCGGCGGGCGTTGGCGGGCAGCGCAGGCACGGAGGCCGGGCGCGGGCCGAGCCCAGCCAGCACGTCTTCGGTGAGGGCGCACTGGCGCTGGTGCGAGTAGCGCCAGCGGTCCAGCCGGGCGCGCTCCACGCGCTGCCGGGTGGCGGGGGCGTCGTCGAGGCAGCGGCGAATGGAGCGGGCGCAGGCGGCCACGTCGCGGTGCAGGTAGAGCAGGCCGGTGTGGCCGTGCTGCACCAACTCCACGGTGCCGCCGGTGGCGGCGGCCACCACGGGCACGCCGGCGGCCATGGCTTCGAGGGTCACCATGCCGTAGGTCTCGTTTTCGGAAGCCAGCACAAACACGTCGATGGCCTGGTAGAACACGGCGGGGTTGGCCCGGAAGCCCCGGAAATGCACCTGGCCTTCCAGGCCCAGGCGCTGCACCTGGGCCTGCAGCTGGCGCAGGTAGGCGTCGCCCTCGTTGCGGGTGGGCTCGCCCATGATGACTAGGCTGGCCTTGCGGCCCAGCCGGGTGCGCAGGTGGTGCAGGGCCTCAATCACAAAGTCCTGCCCTTTGCCGGCGTCGAACCGGCCCAGGATGCCCAGCAGCCGCCCTTCTAAGGGCAGGCCCAGCTCCTGACGGGCTTCGGCGGCGGTGCGGCGGTGCGGCGCAAACTGCTCCAGCGGCAGGCCCAACGGCACCACGTGCAGCTTGCGGGCATCGAGGCGGGTGCGGCGGGCCACTTCGCGGGCCAGGCCGGGCAAGGGCGTCAGCCAGGCGTCGAGCTGCCGAAAGCGCAGCGTGTGCACCAGCCCGCGCTTGGGCCGCCCCAACTGCATGTGCTGCTGGTAGATGACGCGCAGGCGCCCGCCCATCAGGCCCTTCACCAAGGTGGCCAGGGCCAGGTCCTTGTTTTGCGTCACCACCAGCATTTCAACCTGCAGGCGCTCCAGCAGCGTTTTCAACTCCCAGGCGGCCAGGGGCATGGCCAGCCCGCGGCGCACCCGCAGGGTTTCCAAGGGCACAAACCACTCTTCGGCCCAGTGGGCCAGCGGCGTGGCCGGCGGCGCAACGAAGGTGATGCGCCAGCCGCGCTCCTGCATCCAGCCGGTAAACTTCAGGCTGTTGAGTTCGAGGCCGCCCAGGCTGCCGGAGAGGCAAAGCACCGCGAGCTGCGGCCGCGATTCCGGGGCACGGGCGTCCCGGCCGAGAACGGAGTTCCCGGTGATGAAGTGTGGGGTCATAGCTCAGAAAGACAGGCAAAGAGTAGCGGGCAGCGCGGCAGAAAGCGGCAGGGCGAGGGCAGTAGTGGTTAGAGCGCATGTCGAGCTTGCCGAGACAGCTCGCGTGCTTCGTGGTGACGTGACGCCTCACCCCCGGCCCCTCTCCACAGGGAGAGGGGAGCCTGACGATTTCGCTCGGAGCAAAACCGGTGTCCCCTCTCCTTGGGGAGAGGGGGTCAGGGGGTGAGGCGTCACAGTAGGACGATTCCTGCGAGCTGCTTCGGCTGCGCTCGGCTGACGTGCCATTAACACGAATTCGGTATCAGGTCCAGCGGCTGAGGAACTGCAGGAAGGCGTCCTTGTACTGGTCGCCCACCGGGATGGTGATGGCGCCAATCTGGACGGTGAGGCGGCGCACGGCCTCAATCTTGTCGAGCGCCACGATGAACGAGCGGTGGATGCGCATGAAGCGCCGGGTGGGCAATTTTTCCTCCATGGCCTTGAGGCTCATGAGAGAAAGCAGGGCGCGGGGCGTGCTTTTGAGGTGCACTTTCACGTAGTCCTTCAGGCCTTCCACGTAGAGAATGTCGCTCAGCGCGACGCGCACCAGCTGGTATTCGGCTTTCAGGAACAGGTACTCTTCCTCCTCGGGGCCGGTGGCGGCGGGGGCGCTGGCGTGCTGGGAGGTGAGCTCGGCGTAGGCGCGGGCCTTGCCGGCGGCACGCAGGAATTCTTCGTAGTTGAAGGGCTTAACGAGGTAGTCGAGGGCGTCGACGCGGTAGCCGTCCAGCGCGTACTGGCTGAAGGCCGTGGTGAAGATGACACGCGGGCCGGTGGGGCCCAGCACCCGGGCCAGCTCCAGGCCGTTGAGCTCCTGCATCTGAATGTCGAGGAAGGCCAGGTCGACGGCGCCGGGGTGCTCGTGCAGGTACTTGAGGGCTTCCACGGCGCTGCCAAACTTGCCCACCAGCTCCAGAAACGGCGTTTTCTGAATGAACGACACCACCAGGCCCAGGGCCAGGGGTTCGTCGTCGACGGCGATGGTGCGCAGGGGCGGCAGGGCGGGTTGGCTCATGTAGGGAAGCGTGGGTTAAGAAAATACTGTCATCCTGAGCATTCTGCTTGAACCGCAGAAGGCTCAGGATGACAGGACGGAAACAGGCTCGGGCAGGCTTACGGCACTTCCCTCCCCCACCGTCAGGGTGAGGTGCACTAGGAATTCGTTGGCCGGCGTGTGGTCGTCGACCACCAATTGGAAGCGACCGGGGTAGAGCAAGTCGAGGCGGCGGCGGGTGTTGGCCAGGCCGATGCCGTTGCTGCCGGCCAAGTCGGTGGAGGGCAGCGCGAGGCGGCTGTTGCGCACTTCGAGCTCCACCACGTCGGGCCGGGGCTGGCGAATGGCCACGTAGATGCGGCTGGGCTCGGTGGCCGCCACCCCGTGCTTGAAGGCGTTTTCGAGGAAGGGCAGCAGCAGCATGGGGGCCACGGGCACGTCGCGCACGGGCTCGGGCCGCTCAAAGGTGACGGTGACCCGGTCGTCGAGCCGCAGCTGCATGAGGGTGATGTAGTCCTGCACGAAGGCGATTTCCTGGCTGAGCAGGGTCATGCCGCCGGCCGTGTCATACAGCACGTAGCGCATCATGCGCGAGAGGCGGTGAATGGCCGTGCGGGCCTGCTCGCCATCCAGCAGCGTAAGGGCGTAGATGTTGTTGAGGGTATTGAAGAAGAAGTGCGGGTTTATCTGGGCCTTGAGCATCGACAGCTCGGAGCTGACGCGCTGCTGCTCCAGCGTCTGGCGCAACTGGGCGTCCTTTTGCCACTTCTGCACCACCGTGATGCAGGTGCTGATGCCCAGCACAAACATGGTGGTGAGCAGGCCCATGGAATCGAAGCGGTAGCCGCGGGGGTTGAGGCGCGGGCGGCCCGCCACGGCTTCAAACGCCTTGTTCAGGAGCTCGGGCAGGTTGAGGGCCGACTCCAGAAACTTGCTGAACACCAGCACCCCCAGCGTGATGCCCACCAACGACAGAATGAACCAGCCCGTGCGCCCCTGAAACAGCAGGCGCGGCACCAGCACCTTGGCGGTGAGGTAGAAAGCGGCCACCCACACGCAGAACATCAGGCCCTGCTTCAGCCAAAACTGCGGGGGCATGGTGAGCCGACCGGTGAGCGGCTGAAACAGCAAAAACGTGAGTCCGAACAAGCCCCACACCAGCACGTGAATGAGCGGAGCGAGGTAGCGCCGGGGGGTGAGGACGGCCATAGACAGGGAAGAATTCGAAGCAAACATACCCGCTCCGATTTCCAAAACCCGGCCAAACCGACCGTAACCGGAATTGTATCGACGGCGGGGGCCGTTTCATCGGCCGGCAAGATGCCTGCAAGGGCCAAGCGGGCATCGTCTTAAAAAGGGAAAGGCCGTGCTGCCGATGGCAGCCAAGGCGTCTGGTGTGCTTCAACTAATCCAATCGTTGGAATTGGAGCCGCAAGCCAGATTGGGCGCTGCGTAGGGCAAGATGGCTTTTTTGTAGATTGCCAGCCGCGGCTACTCTTCATTACGTACAATTCCCGAACTTTGCCGTCATGATTCGCTCCCTCCTATTGTTTGTGCTGCTATCTACTACCAAAACCCCGGCGGCGCCTCTGCCCGACTTCGGCAGCTACCCCGTGTACCGCGGCCCCGACCTCGGCCTGACCTGGCGCGGCCCCCAGGCCAGCCTGCGCGTGTGGGCCCCCACCGCCGAGGCCCTGCACCTGAAGCTGTACGCGGCCGGCACCGGCGGCGCGCCCACCGCCGACTACGCCATGGCCAAGGCCGAAGACGGCACCTGGCTGTACGCCCTGCCCGCCGGCACCACCGGCTTCTACACGGTGCAGGCCACCATCGCGGGCAAGAAGATGGCCGAAGTGGCCGACCCCTACGCCCACGCCGTGGGCCTCAACGGCCAGCGCGGGGCCGTGCTCAACCCCGCCGCCGTGGCCCCGCCCGGCTGGGCCGACGACCTGCGCCCGGCCCTGAAACAGCCCACCGACGTCGTGATTGGCGAAGCGCACGTGCGCGACCTGAGCATGCACCCGCAGTCGGGCATCACCCGCAAGGGCAAGTACCTCGGCCTGGCCCAGCTGGGCACCCGCGGCCCCCAGAACGTGACCACCGGCCTGGAGCACCTCGTGGAGCTGGGCCTGACCCACGTGCACCTGCTGCCCACCAACGACTTTGCCAGCATCGACGAGGCCGCGTCCGCCAGCGCCAACCGCTACAACTGGGGCTACGACCCGCTACACTATTCGGTACCCGAAGGCTCGTACGCCACCAACGCTGCCAATCCCAGCACCCGCATCAGCGAGTTCAAGCAGCTGGTGCAGAACCTGCACGGCCAGGGCCTGCGCCTGGTGCTCGACGTGGTGTACAACCACACCGCCAACGCCGCCCGCAGCTCTTTCGAGCAGCTGGTGCCCGGCTACTACTACCGCCACAACCCCGACGGCACCCTGAGCAACGCCACCGCCTGCGGCAACGAAGTGGCCTCGGAGCGGCCCATGGTGCGCAAGCTCATCGTGGAATCCGTCGTGTATTGGGCCCAGGAATACCACGCCGACGGCTTCCGCTTCGACCTCATGGGCGTGCTCGATATCGAAACCATGCGCGCCATCCGCGTGGCGCTCGACCTGCAGGACCACAGCATATTGCTATACGGCGAGGGCTGGACCGCCGGCCCCTCGCCCCTGCCCGAAGCCAAGCGCGCCGTGAAGGCCAACATGGGCAAGATTGACCGCATCGCAGCCTTCGGCGACGAGCTGCGCGACGGCGTGAAAGGCCACTACGCCCGCCAGACCGAGCCCGGCTTCGCCAGCGGCCGGCCCGGCCTGGAAGAGAGCGTGAAGTTTGGCATCGTGGCCGCCACGGCCCACCCGCAGCTCGATTTCGCCAAGGTGAACTACTCGAAAGCCGCGTGGGCCAACTCGCCCGCCCAGGCCATCAACTACGTGGCCTGCCACGACGACATGGTGCTCTGGGACAAGCTCAAGGCCTCGAACAAAGGCGCTTCGGAGGCCGACCTTATCAAGATGGATGTGCTGAGCAACACCATCGTATTTACCTCGCAGGGCATTCCGTTTTTGCCGGTGGGCGACGAGTTTTTGCGCACCAAAGGCGGCTCGCACAACTCCTACAACCTGCCCGACAGCGTGAACCAGATTGACTGGGCGCGCAAGGCCAAATACGCCGGCGTGTACGAATTCTACCGCAAGCTCATTGCGATGCGCCGGGCCCACCCCGCCTTCCGCCTGCCCACCGCCGAACTGGTGCAGCAGCACCTGGAGTTTTTGCCCAACACCCACCCTGGCGTCATTGCCTACCAGCTGAAAAACCACGCCGGCGGCGACGCCTGGCAGGACATCATCGTCATTTTTAACGGCAACCGCTCCGCCGACAGCGTGACCCTGCCCCGCGGCACCTACACCGTGGTGCTGCGCGGCGACCAAATCAACCAGGAAGGCTTCGACGTGCTGGAGGTGATGAGCGGCGTGCAGGTACCGGGCAGCTCGGCGCTGATTCTGATTCGGCAGTAGCCCGCGGGCCCGGCTGACCGAATGTAGAGACGCATACCTGCGTCTGGGCATCCGCCCCGTTCGAGCATCGTTCACCCACACCGTTCAACGCCGAGACGCAAGTATGCGTCTCTACATTCGGTCAGTCAATCGCCACCGGCGCGCCGGTCAGCTGCACAACGGTTTTGACCACCTTATTGGCCGCAACGGCTGCAGCCATCGGCTGTCCACCGCCCACATACACCTGCACCGTGCCGGGCATTTCCACCCGTTTGGCCTGCTCGGTGAGGCGCGAAAGCTGGCGCGGCGTGAGCGTAAAGGCCACCGTTTGCCGGGCGCCGGGCGCCAGGTTGATGCGGCGGAAGCCTTCCAGGGCGTGCCGGGCCACGCGGCCCGATACGCCGGCGTGGCGCACGTAGAGCTGCACCACTTCATCGCCGGCCCGGGCGCCGGTGTTTTGCACATCCACGCTCACCCGAATGGGCTGGCCGGTCACCGGCTTCGACAGCACTTTCAGGTTGCTGTACTTGAAGGTGGTGTAGCTCAGGCCGTGGCCGAAGGAGAACAGCGGCTCGCCGGTGAAGTAGCGGTAAGTGCGGCCCTTCATGTCGTAGTTGTCGAAGGGCGGCAGCTGGGTTTCTGATTTATAGAACGTGACCGGCAGGCGGCCGGCGGGGTTGTAGTCGCCAAACAGCACGTCGGCCAGCGCGGTGCCGGCCGCCTGCCCGCCGTACCAGGTGTTGAGGATGGCCGGCAGGTTCTGGGCCTCCCAGGGCGTGGCCAGGGCGCTGCCCGTCATCAGGGCCAGCACCACGGGCTTGCCGGAACCGTGCAGCACCTTCAGCAGGTCGGTTTGCACCTGGGGCAGGCCGATGGTGGTGCGGTCGCCGCCGCTGAAACCGGGCACGTCCACTTTCATTTCCTCGCCTTCGAGCCGGGGCGAGATGCCGCCCACAAACACGATGGCGTCGGCATCGCCCACCTTGGCCAGGATGTTGGCCGCGTTCATGGGCACCACCTTGGCGCCCGTGAACTTGAGGATGGTGCGGCGGTCGACCTGGAAATACTCCAAACGCAGGCTCAGTTTCTGGCCGGCCGTCACGTTCAGCACGTGCTGGTTGGTGGAGAAGCCGCGGCCTTTCCAATTGTCAATGACCAGCTTGTCGTCCACGAACAGCCGGTAGCCGTCGTCGCCGCTGATTTGCAGGGCCAGCTCTTCGGTTTTCTCCGGGGTGAACGTGGCCTGGTAGCGGGCCGAGAAGTTTTCGGCGAGCAGGCCGGGCGCCACTTCCATCTTCACGTTGGCGAGGTAGCGGTCGAGGGCGGCTTCCTGGCGCGTGGCTACGGCCGCGCCCTCCAGATTGGTGCCTTTGAAGTACTCGGCTTTGAAGCCCGGCTGGCCTTGAAACGCCAGGTTTTTGTTGAGGTCGAGCGGCTCGTATACGATGTTGCTGGCGTAGTCCACGCCTTGCACGTACACCACTTCGGTGCCCTTGCTCACCTTGGCTCGAATGCCTTCCAGCGGCGTCACTATCTCCGTCGCGAAGCCGTTGTAGTTGCCCAGCTGCACGCTTTCGTTGTCGGCGTTGGGGCCCAGCACGGCAATCTTCTTCAGGTTTTTGCGCAACGGCAGCGTGCTCTTCTCGTTCTTCAGCAGCACCACCGACTCGCGGGCCATCTTCAGGGCGTGGGCTTGGTGCGGGGCGCTTTCCACCACGCTCATCGGAATGCGGGCGTACTTCACGCGCTCCACCGGGTCGAACATGCCCAGCTGGAAACGGATTTTGAAGAGCCGCTTCACCGAGGTATTCAGCTGCTCTTCGGTGATGAGATTTTTCTGTACCGATTCCAGCAGCGAATTGTAGGTAAAGAGCTTACCGGTGGCGCACTCGATGTCGGTGCCGTGCAGCACGGCGTTGGCGGCGGCCGTGGCGGCGTCGGGGTCGGTTTTGTGGTGCTGCCAGAAGTCGTTTAGGCCGTCGCAGTCGGAGGTGACGTAGCCCTTGAACTTCCACTTATCGTAGAGAATTTCGTTCATCAGCTTGTCGGAGCCGCAGCAGGGCTGGCCGGCGTAGGCGTTGTAGGCACACATCACGCCGGCCACTTTGGCGTCCACAATCAAGTCGCGGAAAGCCGGCAGGTAGGTATCCCACAGGTCGTAGTCGCTGATTTGGGCGTTGAACTCGTGGCGCGACGACTCCGGCCCGCTGTGCACGGCGAAGTGCTTGGCGCAGGCCGTGATTTTCAAATACTTCGGGTCGTCGCCCTGAAAGCCCTTCACCAGCGCCGAGCCCAGCTGGCCGGTCAGGTAGGGGTCTTCGCCGTAGGTTTCCTGGCCCCGGCCCCAGCGCGGGTCGCGGAAGATGTTGATGTTGGGCGTCCAGAACGTGAGGCCCTGGTAGATGCCCCGCTCGCCGCGCCGCACGTACTCCTGGTGCACGGCCCGGGCCTCGTCGGAGGTCATGGTGGCCATGGTCAGCATGGCGTCCTTGTCGAAGGTGGCGGCCATGCCGATGGCCTGCGGAAACACCGTGGTTTTTAGGTTGGTGCGGGCCACGCCGTGCAGGGCCTCGTTCCACCAGTTGTAGGCCGGAATGCCCAGCCGGTCGATGGCCGGCGAGGCGTTCAGCATCTGCGACACTTTTTCGGGCAGGGTCAGGCGGCCCACCAGGTCGTCCACGCGCTGGTCGACGGGCAGGTCGGGGTTCTGGAACGGGAATTCGGCCACCGGGGCATGGGCGGGAGGAGCCGGCTGGGCCCCGCTGCTGAGCAAGAACAGGCCGAGTAAAGCAGTAGCAAGTTTCATAATGAGGATGGGGAAAGCGTTTATCAGTTGCTTGAGCCGCCGCGGGGCGGAGTGTCAGCCGTGCGGCCGTTGCACGGGGAGCTCACTCGAAGCGGACCCAGTCGACCTCCACAGCTGCCGCCGCTGAGGACGTCGGCTTTGGCGCGACGTACAGCGCGTGCGTGCCGGGCCGGAAAGCCCGCATTGGCGCTTTTACTTCCTGCCAGGCACTGCCCTTGGGCACGGTGATTTCGGCGACAACCGGCCCCGCCGCGTTATCCAACCGGATTTGCAGGGTGGCACCGGCGGCCGACATGCCCCGGAGCATCACAGTTTTCAGCTTTTGCGCGCCAAACGCGACGCCGTTGTACTGCACCCAGCCTTGGTTACCGGCGAAGACGGTTTTCCAGCCCCGAAACGTGTTGGCCGTGTCCAGAAAGGCAATGGCGGCGCCTTGCGTGCTCAGGCGGCTGTAGCGGTCGAGCTGGATTTTCTGGCGGGCATCGGTGAGGCCCACGCCGCGCAAAGTCGGCGTCACTTTCCGAATCGAGCCGTCGGCCGCGAAGGACAAGCTGTCGATTCTAACGGAGCGGTTTTTGTCAAACTTCGGCGACAAATCGTTGTGGTGATAGAAGAGGTACCACTGCTTGTTGAGCTGCAGCAGGGAGTGGTGGTTGGTCCAGCACCCGGTCGGCGACTCGTCCATCATCACCCCGCGCACCGTGAACGGCCCGAGCGGGCTGCTGCTGGTGGCGTATTCGAGGCGCTCGGTCTTGTTTGCCACGTGCGGATACGTGAGGTAGTAAATGCCCTTGCGCTCGAATACATAGGGGCCTTCCTTCAGGCCTTTGGTGGGCAGCTCGCCGAGGGTGTGGGGTTCTTCGGCCAGCTCCAGCATGTTGGCCTTGAGCTTGGCGCCGTAGATGTTGCCCTGCGACCAGTAGAGGTAGGCCTGGCCGTCTTGGTCGATGAACACGTTGGGGTCGATGCCGCGGACGTTGGCGATGGGCGCGGGCTGCGGCACGAAGGGGCCGGTGGGCTTGTCGGCCACGGCCACCCCAATGCGGAAGCCCCGGCCGCCGGTGGTGTCCTGGGGCGTGGCGGGGAAGTAGAAGTAGTACTTGCCGTTGCGCTGCACGCAGTCGGGCGCCCACATGGCGTAGCTGTCGGGCTTCACCCAAGGCACCTTGTTTTGGGTCACGATGACGCCGTGGTCGGTCCAGTCGGTGAGGTTGGCCGACGAAAAGACGTGGTAGTCTTCCATCACAAACCAGCCGGCCCGCCCGTGCCCCGGAGTAGCCTGGATGTCGTGCGAGGGGTACACGTACACCCGGCCGCCGAACACGCGGGCCGTGGGGTCGGCCGTGAATTGGTTGGTGATGAAGGGGTTTTGGGCGTGGGCGGACTGGAAGCTAGATAGAGCCAGCGCCGTGAGCAGCCAAAGGTTAACGTTTTGTATCATATGGGTTAGAGCACGGGTATTCGTTCTGACGGGGCG
The DNA here is from genome assembly GCF_014699055.1 of Hymenobacter armeniacus. Taxonomy (GTDB): domain Bacteria; phylum Bacteroidota; class Bacteroidia; order Cytophagales; family Hymenobacteraceae; genus Hymenobacter; species Hymenobacter armeniacus. The sequence goes on along the minus strand of NZ_JACXAC010000003.1, from coordinate 340,746 downwards.
CCTCACCCCCCGGCCCCCTCTCCCAAAGGAGAGGGGGTGCGTTCAACAATTTTGGCGTCTGGCTCCCCTCTCCACCGGAGAGGGAATGGGTGTAAGGCGCCCTGCCAACATGGTTAATTGGTAAGCTTGTCAGTGATGCGGAAATAGTCGAAGTCGGCGTAGCCGCCCGCTGTTTGGGTGGCGTAGTTGAAGAGGGCAAACCGGTAGCCCATGAAGTGCGGCAGCGTGTAAGCCATTTTGAGGGGCCTGCCCACGGGCTGCCAAGTGTTGCCGTCTAGGCTGTAGAAGAAGGTGGCCACGTCCTTGCGGTCCCGGAAGTCGCACTCGATTTTGAAGTACACCCTGTCCTGGTTTAGCGGCAGGCGCTGCAGTTCCACCGGCTTCTCCGATTCGGCGCTCACCATTACAATGGCTTTCGCGCCCGCACTAGCCTGCACGCCCACCAGGCCGTAGCGCCGCTGCAACACCCCGAGGCCGGCAAAATCGCCGGGCTGCAGGTGCGACACGTCCAGGGCCGTGGTGCCGGCGCACACCGGGCCGATGGTGCGCTGCGTGAGGGTGTTGCGGGCCAGCAGGAAGGACGTATCGACCCGCCCGGTGGTGAGGCGCAGGTAGCCCGACCGCCTGGTCACCGACCAGCGTTGGTTGTCGGGGTTGTGGTTCCACTGCCACACCAGCGGCAAGGCCGGCTCGCCCGCCCGGCGCGTAAACTCGTCGGAAGCAACAATGCCCGGAATCAGACTTTTATTCGCGGGCAGGGCCAGTATTTCGGGCACTTTGCCCGCCGGGCTGCCCAGCACCAGCCAGCCCCCCTCCCACTGCACCGGCACCAAGTACGGAATGCGGCCCACCGCGCCAAAATCGCGGAATAAGTAAGCGTACCACTTGCCGTCGGGCGTGTCGATGAGGCCGCCCTGGGCCACGCCCAGGTCCTGCAGGGCCACCCGGCCTTCGTAGGGCCCGCCAATCTTATCGGCCCGGTGCACCACCACGGTGCGCATGCCGCCCTTGGGCCAGGTGATGTTGAAGAGGTAGTACTTGCCGTTGATTTTGAACAGCTGCGAGCCTTCGGCCGGCAGGCCAAGGTTGGGGCCAGCCGGGGCGCTGGCGTTTTCGATGATGACCTGCGAAGTGGTGCCCGGCTTCAGGCCCGAGGCGTCGGCGGTGAGCTCGGCCAGCTGGATTTTGCCTGCGCCGTACACCATGTACACGCGGCCATCGTCGTCGAAAAACAAGGAATGGTCGTGCAGGCTGGGCCGGAAGGAAACCGCTTTCCAGGGGCCCTTCTCGATGTTCTTGGTCGAATAGACGTGGGTTTTCCCCGTGGTTTGGGCGAAGGTGCTCACGTAGTAGGTGCCCCGGTGGTAGCGCAGGCTGCTGGCCCACGAGCCCCGCCCGTAGGTGCTCCGGCCGTTGGCGAGCGTCATGGCGTCGTTGCCGGAGAGGGTATCGTAAGCGTAGCCCACCAGCTTCCAGTTCACCAAATCCGTCGATTTCATGAGGGGCACCCCGGGGCTCATGTGCATGGTGGTGCTGCTCATGTAGTACGTTTTGCCCACCCGAATGATGGACAGGTCCGGCACGTCGGCGTGCACCACGGGGTTGTGGGCCGGCAGGGTCTGGGCGCTCGCGGCCGCCCCAACCAGCAGCAACGGATAGATTTTCATCACGAACCTTGCTTGATTAATGCGTTTGGGGCTTTATCGCCTGGTACTTGCCGCTCAGGTGCATCAGGCTGAAGAGGTACAGGAGGCCGTCGTAGTAGGGGTCGAAGTAGCCGTCGTCGTAGGGCGCCAGCTTGGCATTCCAGAGGGCGTGCACAAAATCCAGCTGCGGCGGGGCCGGGCGCATGAGCGAGGCCGCGGCCGACGTGGCCACCAGGCCCAGCGAGTGGCGCAGCTTTTTCACCTTGCCGGCCGGCAGAATGAACTCCGGCCGCGAGCCGTCCACGTTGAACTGGTCTTCGAAAGTGTTGAGGCCCTTGCGGCGCAGAAAACCCTGGAAGCGCTGCGCGTACTGCTGCTGCCAGCGCCGGTCCTTGCCAAACCACACGTAATCCATGGCCAGGTTCATGGGCACGCGCCAGGAGTCGTAGCGAAAGGCCGGCGGCGCCCAGCGGGTAGCGTGCGGCTGGCCGCTGAACTCGGTGTAGTCGTAGTTGAGGCCGGTGGGCGCGGTGCAGGCCCGGTGCAGAAACACTCGCGACGTATCGGCGCAGTCCCGGTAAAACTGCTCGTGCCCGTCCTTGGCATATTCGGCCCACACTTCCAGAAAAGCGGGCACGTGGTACGAGGGGTCGGTCCAGGTGTACATGTCACCGGTTGGCACGAAGCTTATCTGCTTGGCTTTGGTGTTGAATAGGTTGTACACGCCCCCGGTGCCGTCCTTTTTCCACGAGGCGTCCAGAATGCGGCGGGCTTCGCGGTAGTAGTCAATGCCGGTGGCGTTGCCCCAGCGGTTGGCCGCAAACAGCAGGCTGGTCACGAAATACAGCTCGCCATCCGAGGCCGGCCCCTCGGAATTGCGCTTCATGGTGGCGGGGTTGAAGCTCCAGGCAAAGTAGCCTTCCAGCGGGCCGCTCTGGTGCTGCAAATACTTCTTCGACCAGCGCCAGAGCCGGTCAAAGACCTGCTTCTTGTTGAGCTGCACGGCCACCATCATGCCGTAGGAAAGGCCTTCGGTGCGGGCGTCCTCATTCTTCACATCCGACACGTAGGCCATGGAGTCGCCCACCTCGAAATACACCTTATTGGGCCCCTCAAACACGTCGTGGTAGGCCTGGGCCACCTTCTTGTCGATGTCGGCCTGGCGGTAGCCCGCTTCCCGAAACAGATTGGGGTATACGTTGGTATAGAAAGCCGCCTTGCCGGCCGGTGGGCGCGCCGGGGCCGGGGCTTGGGCGTGCGCAGCGTGCAGGTGCACGAGGCACAGCGCCAGCAGGCAAGCCCGCCAGCCAAGGGCCGAAAGGCGGAAAGAAAGTTTCGGCATAAATAACCCCGCGCGGGGCGGACGGAATGGTGGGGAAAGCCTCATTTGGCCGGAGCGACGCCGCGAGTGGTCTGCACGATGGGCTGGATGGTGCCGTCCGGGTTGTAGTGCAGGTAGTCCACACAGATGGAGCGCCGGTAGTTGCCGCCGGTGGGCAGGGCGCCGTTGTGGTAGAAAAAGTAGCTCTTGCCCTTGTAGTCGACGATGCCGGGGTGCGTGGTGAAGCTATTCGGCACGTTTTCCTGGATGATGCCCCGGTACGTCCACGGCCCGGCGGCGCTGGGCGCCGTGCAGTACTCTATCATCTCGGGCTTGGTGCCGGCGCCGGCGTACACGAGGTAGTAGAGCTTTTTACGCTTGTACACCCAGGGGCCTTCGATGTAGTTCTTGGGACTTATCACCGTGATGGGGCCCGCCAGCTCCGTCAGGTTGTCCTTGAGCTTCACCCAGCGGCAGCTTAAGTTGCCCCAGTACATGTACACCTGCTTATCGTCGTCGACGAAAACGGTGGGGTCGATGTCGTCCCAGGCGTGGGGCTTGTCCTTGGTCATCTCATTGGTGATAAGAGCCTTGCCGATGGCATCCCGGAACGGCCCGGTGGGCCGGTCCGACACGGCCACGCCAATGGCTGCGCCGCCCTGGCTCTGGTCGTCCTTCTTGTGGAAGGTGGCCACAAACCAATAGAACTTGCCCTTGTGGTACACGCACTGCGCCGCGTAGGCATCGCCGGTGGCCCAGGCAAAGGTGCGGGGCGAGAGGCGCTTGCCGTGGTCTTGCCAGTGCACTAGGTCGGTGGTGGAGTAGATGCGCCAGTCGGGCATCTTGTAGTTCGTCTCGCTCACCGAAGCCGTGTCGTGCCCGGTGTACAGAAACAAGGTGTCGTGGTACACCAGCGGCGCTGGGTCGGCCGTGAACACATTCCGAATAATGGGGTTCTGCGCCCGCATGGGCAGGTAAGCCCCAAGGGCCAGCAGGACGACAAGCAAAGTAGTTTTCATGGAGCTTGGGCAAAAGAAGGAAAGCCCTGCACAGGCCAGGGCTGATGAGGCGGAAGCTGCTACCCAGCCTAAAACAGGTCCTGGGCAAACAGGTACAAGTCGTGCCGCCACACGGGCCAGGTGTGGCCGCCGGGGTACTCGCTGTACACGTACTTGATGCCCAGCTCATCCATCCTGGCGCGCATCGCCTTGTTGTTGGCGTAGGCGATGTCGGCCGGCCCGCCCATCGAGAGCCACAGTTGCTTCAGGTTGGTGTTGATGGTGCCGGCGTTGGCCTTCATGTAGGCGTACTGCGGGTCGGACAAGGCCGGGTTATTGGCAAAAAAGCCCGAGCTGAAGACGCCCAGCGCGGCAAACAGGTCGGTGTTTTTGAGACCAGCGTAAAGCGTCTGCAGGCCGCCCACCGACAAGCCCGCCAGTGCCCGGTTCGGGGCTCCGGCCGCTGCCCGGTAGCTGCTTTCCACCAGCGGCAGCACGGTTTGCTTCAGCTCGTTTTCGAAGCGCTGCAGCGTGCCTTCGTTGAAGCCGGCTAGGCCGCCGGGGCCGCCCAGGTTGCCGTCCAGCATCACCACGAGCATGGGCTTCGCCTTTTTCTCGGCAATCAGGTTGTCGAGTATCAAACCGGCTTTGCCCTGCCGGGCCCAGCCGGTTTCGTCTTCGCCGCCGCCGTGCAGCAGGTACAGCACCGGGTACTTGGCGGCGGGGCTGGCGTCGTAGCCGGGCGGCGTGTACACGAAAAACCGGCGCCACGAATTGGTGATTTTGGAGAAAAATCGCCGCTCCCGCACCTCGCCGTGGGGCACGTCCTTCAGGGCGTAGAAGCCGGTGCCGCGGCCCGGAATTTCGATGCCGCTGGCCATGCGGCCCATGCCGTAGAACGTGTCGCTGGCGGGGTCGGCAATGGGCAGGCCGTCGAGCACGAGCGAGTAATAGTGCAGCCCCCGGCTCAGGGTGTCGGTGGTCACGGTCCAGGTGCCGATGCTGTCCTTCACCATGTCGTATTTGCGGCCGAGGTCCAGCTGCGCTTGCCGCACGCCGGGGGCTTTCAGGCGGAATACGGCGCGGTTGTCCGGCAAAATCTGCGGGTATTTGGCGTTGCGCACGTTGGTGGCCGCCGGTGTGCCCAGCACGGTGTAGGTGGGCAGCGCGGCCACTTCCACGGGCTTGAACAGAAACTGCGAGAACATGTACAGCCCGTTTTTCCACACCTTGAAATCGTGCCCGCCGGCTTCGAGGTAGTACACGTGCGGCACGCGGTGCTCGTAGAGGTAGTCGTGCGTGCGCTGGCTGATGGGCAGCAGCCCGTCCTGGTCGCCGCACGAAATCCAGAGCAGCCGAAGCTGCTTTTTGGCTTTGGCCACGTCGGGCACCAGCTGCTCGGGCTGCTTCGTGTTGGGGGCCGACGAAAAGCCGCCCACCCAGGCAAAGGTATCCAGGTTGCCGAGCCCGAAATTCAGCGACTGCCCCCCTCCCATCGACAGCCCGGCCAGGGCCCGGCTCTCGCGGTTCCGGAGCACCGGATAGGTCTTCTCCACGTAAGGGATGAGGTCGGTCAGCAGGTCCTTTTCGAAGTTGGCGAACGCGGCCACTTTGTCCGGGCCGTAGATATTGCCCACGGCGCGGTCGTCCGGCATGGCCCGTCCGTTGGGCATCACCACCAGCATTGGCTTGAGCTTGCCGGCCGCGTACAGGTTGTCCAGAATAACCTGCGGGTGGCCGCCTTTGAGCCATTCCTTCTCGTCGCCGCCGATGCCGTGCAGCAGGTAGAGCACCGGGTACTTCTTCTTTTTGGAATAGCCCGGCGGCATGTACACCAGCGCCTTGCGCACCGTGCCCACCGTTTTGGATGGGTAGTGGATGCTGTCTATCCGGCCGGTGGCATTGCCCGCCGTGGGCTGGTCGAAGCCTTTGGGAGCTTCCAGCGCTATTTTTTGCGCCGAGACCGTGCCGACGCTTATGGCGGCGACGGCAAGCAGCAGGATGGAAAAGGCGTTTCGCATGGTGTCAGATGGGTTCATCAACGGAGTTTTCGGCAGGCCACTACCCGCCGCAGGGGCTGCATCTGTTCTTTTTCACGGGCAAGCACCGCCTAGGGCTGCACCACGAAGCCACCCCGCGCCGGCAGCGTCACGCTGAGGCCAGCGCCGCCCACGGCCCGGGTGCTGAAGCTGCGGTTGGTGGCGCCGTCGGTGATGAGCGTGCCACCGGCCAGCCCCAGCTTGCCAAGGTCGAGCTGAATGGTTTTGGGCGCGTCGGTGGCGTTGATGCCGGCCACGTACCACGCGCCGCCCGGCGCCCGGCGGGCCAGCACCGCGTACTCGCCGGGGAAACCGTCGAGCAGCTTCACCTCGGCCCAGCGCGGCGGCAGCTTTTTCACGAAGTCCTGCACGTAGGCGGGCTGCGCGGCCATGCCCTCGGGCACCTCGGCATAGTGCTGGATGCCCGACTGGAAGAGCACCGAAAGCGCCAGCTCGAAGGCGTTGGAGGTGCGGCGCTGCTTGCCGTTGATTTCGGAAAACGCCATGGGCGTGAAGTCCATGGGTCCCACGGCGTTGCGGGTGAAGGGCAGCGTGGCGCAGTGCGTGGCCTCCTGGTCGGTGTTGGCCTGGTCGAAGGTCAGGAACTCGAAGCCCTTCACGGCTTCCATGGTCATCAGGTTGGGGTAGGTGCGGTGCCAGCCGCGCGGCAGGGTGGCGCCGTGGAAGTTCACCAGCAGGCCGGCCTGGGCGGCATCGGTGAGCAAGTCCTGGTAGTAGTTCATAAACGACTGCCCGTCGCCGCCAAAGAAGTCGATTTTCACGCCCGCCACGCCCATTTGCTTGATGCGGGCGAACTCCCGGCGCCGGCTTTCGGCGTCGAACAGCACCTTGGTGGGCGTTTGGGGCGCTTCGTTCCAGTTGCCGTTGGAGTTGTACCACACCAGCAGCCCCACGTTTTTGGCGCGGGCGTACTGGGCCAGCTCGGCCAGCTTGTCGTAGCCGATTTGCTTGTCCCACAGGGCATCGACCAGGCAGTAGCGCCAGCCCATGGCGGCCGCGTAGTCGATGAAGCGGCGCTGCACGTCGTAGGTCGTGTTCTGGTCGCCCATCAGCACCCACGACCACGACGCCTTGCCGGGCGCCTCCGTGAGCACGGGCGATTGGGCGGGCGCGCTCACGTCGGTGGTCAGCGTCGACTCTACGATGGGCGCCAGCGAATTGCCCAGCACGATGACGCGCCAGGGCGAACGCCAGGGCAGTCGGCTTTCGGGCAGCAGCGCCGCGTCGGGCGTGGTCTTTTCCGGGGCTTGCGGAAAGGCGATGCGGTACTCGGCATCGGGCGCGGCGTGGGCCAGGTGGCTGCCGCAGTAGCTGCGGCCCATGCCCGCCTCGGTGAGCAGCACCCAGTGGCCGCCCGTCTGGAACAGCGCCGGAAACGACCACCCCTGCCCCAGCGTGGAGGGCGTGCCGGCCGCGATGCCGCCCTGGTAATACTCTTCGTACGAAGGCTGCGAGTTGGCCCAGCCGGTCTGGGCCTTAGCGTGCGGGTGCAGCCAGCCCCTGGCCCCGGCGGGCAGATGAAACGTGGTTGCCTCGGTGGCAATGCGCTGCACGTCGGCACTGTTGCCTTCGACGAGGTACTGAAACGCCACGCCGTCGTTCGACACCTGAAACGCCACGCTCAGCGTGGGCGCCCCGGCCGGGACGGCAAAATGCACCACGCGGCGGTTGGCCCGGTAGCGGCAGTTGGCGCGCTTGTCGGTGGCCAGCTGGTAGTCGTCGGCCACGGCCGTGACCTTGTCGGCTTGCGTCAGTTTCAGTCCCTTCGAAAGGTCGGCGCCGGCCAGCTGCAGGCCCAGGCGCGAGGGGCGCAGCAGCTCGGCCTGGCGGTAGCGCACGGCGTAGGTGGGCTGCCCCTGGGCATCGACGGCCACGCTCACCCGCACGGCCCCGTCGGGACTGCTGACCACTACGGGCCCCGCGGCCCGGGCAGCGAAAGCGGCTAGCATCAAGGCGCAAAAAAAGAGAGTCACTCGCATGATAATCAAGACAACAGTTGGCAAATCGAGCCAGCGCGCAACGGACCCCAGCTCCCGCCCATCGGCATTACTTCCGGTACATAGGGTCGTTGCCCTCGTATTTCAACCACTTGAAGGAGGCCGTATTGGTGGTGGGCTGGCCTGAGGAAGTGGCGTACAGCCCAAACAGGCAACCGATGAAGCCGCCGGCTACTTGGGTACTCAGGAACTTGCCGTCCACCTTGTCCTTGAGCACCGTCCAGGCCTTGCCGTTTTCTGAGAAACCAAAGCTGTAGGCGTCGCCCTGGGCCTGAATGCGCAGCTGCACGCCGCCCGCGGCCGACTTGAGCGGCGCCTGCGCCAGCAGCTCCATGCGCTTGGCTTCGGGGGTGCTTTTGTACAGCTGCAGCACGGGCTTGCCCTGGTCCACCGACTTGCTGAGGAAGTAGCAGTGCTTCTCGTCCTGAAAGATGACCAGGCCCGCCTGTTCATTGGCGGCTTTCGGCGCAAAGGTCAGCTCGGTTTCGGCGGTGCAAAACTGGTGCTGCTGCCGCTTGCCGATGAAGGCCGGATTGCCGGTTTCGGCGCAGGTTTCGGGCTTGAGCTTTAGGGTGAGGCCCTTGGCTTTGCTCAGGGCAAAGCTGGTGCTGTCGACGGTGCGCAGCAGCAGCAACGCCGGGTCCAGCTGCTTCTCGAAGGTGAGGGTGTAGCCAAAATTACCGCTCTGGGGCCGGGCGCCGGGCTGCTTCACCTCCGGGAAGTTGGCCTGGTAGCGGTATTGCACGCCGTTGGGCCCCGGGTCCATCACGGGCCACTCGTCCTTCCATACCACGGGCACGATGAACGTCTCGCGGCCGGTGTTGTAGAAATTGCCCTCATAGGGCCGCACGGCCAGGAAAATGGCGTAAGTCTTCCCATCGGGCCCTTCCACAAACTGGGCGTGCCCGGCCGAGGTGATGGGGTCTTTGCGGTCTTTGGGCAGCTCGCGCTGCGAGAGGATGGGGTTCTTGTCGTAGGGCACAAACGGGCCCAGGGCCGCTTTGCTGCGGAACACCACCTCCGTGTGGTTCACCGAGGTGCCGCCTTCGGCCGCGTAGAGGTAGTACCAGTCGCCCCGCTTCATCAGGTGCGGGCCTTCTATCCAAACGGGCTTTTTGCTGATGTCCACTCCCCCATTCACCACGATTTTGGCCTCGCCCACGGTTTGCAGCGTGCGCGGGTTCAGCTCCATCATCTTGATGGAGCGGTGCCCCTCGTAGAGCGGCTTGTTGTCGGGCGGGTCGCTGTTGTAGATGACGTAGGCCTTGTCGCCCTCGAAATACAACGACGGGTCGATGCCCTTTACTTCGGGCAGGAAAGTGGGGTCGCTCCACGGCCCGGCGGGGTTGTTGGCCGTCACCACGAAGTTGCCCTTGTGGTCAATCAGCGTGCAGGTGACGTAGTACGTGCCGTTGTGGTACTCAATAGCGGGCGCAAACAGGCCCCGCGTCATGCGGTCGCCCAGGAAGTTCATCTGCGAGGGCCGGCTGATGACGTTGCCCACTTGCTTCCAGTTTTTCAGGTCGCGGCTGTGCATCACCGGGATGCCCGGGAAGTAGGAAAACGTGGAATTGACCAGGTAATAGTCCGCCCCCACCTTCACGATGCTGGGGTCGGGGTAAAACCCGTTTAGGATGGGATTCACCAACTCAATCGATTGTGCAACTGCCCCCAAAGCAGGCAGCAGCAGGGCCGCCGCCACGCTCAGCGCGGCCGCCCAGCGTTTCAGCTTCGGGGCGACAAAACGGACAGTGAGACAATGGGCCGGGCAGCCAGCATGTGGGGCGGAGGTCATTTGCGCGGAGGGAAGTTGACGGTTGGGGCAAATCGGGGAATTCGCCTGCTCAGGATTTTTTGGGGATTGACGCGAGTGCCACAGTGCTAGCGCTGCCCAAGGCTGCCCTTGTTGCTCTTGGGCGCTGGCGTGGCGGCCGGTGCATTTTCGGGCGGGCCCAGGTAGCTGGCGGGCACCGCGCCCTGGCTCAGCACCAGTTTTTCGAGCACCACGCCGGGGTCGACGCGCCAGAACTTGAGCACGTGCGGGCCGGCCGCGGCCACGTTGTGCTGTGAGGTCTTCAGGATAATGTTTTCCGCCACGGCCTTCTCCCATGGTCTGTTGCCATTATCGGGATTTAGCCCGGTGTGCAGGTTGATGAGCTGCGGGGCTTCGTCGTCGAGCGACACGGCGTAGCGCAGGCCGGTGGTGTTGGTGAAGTCCAGCGTGGGCGCCAGGTAGGCCTGCACGGTCACGGGGCCCGGCTGCGCAAGCGTGATGCGGTACTCCAGATGCGGGCTGCTGCCGCCCGGCGCTGCCGTGGGCGCCGCCGTCACCGGAAACGTGGTGACGGCGCCCAGCGTGCGGCCCAAATCAGGCAGGCGCTGCCAGGTGATGGGGCCGGCATTCACGGCCTGGGCGTAGTGCTCGGCTTCCAGTGAGACGTAGCTGCCTGCGGCGGCCGGGCCGGGCGCCGGAGCGGGCGCCGCCACCGCGCCCACGGGCAAGGTCATCACCTCGGGCATCACGTCCCTGGGCTCGTCGTGCCAGGTTTTGTAGCCGATGTGCATCTGGTCCATCATGTGGTTCCATTTGCCGCCGGCGATGCCGTTGTAACGCTTCGAAATCTCGGCGTCTTTGGCAAACAGGGCCTGGGCGGTTGAGGCCAGCTCGTTGGTGGTGGGCTGGTTGGTTTTGGCGGCCTCGCGATTCCGGGCCACGGTGTAGTACAGCTCGTTGAGGTTGGCGCAAGCCTGCACGGGGTGCAGCACCAGCTCGTAATACGCGTCGCGGTCGGCGGCGGGCAGCTGCTGGTTGATGGCCTCGGCGCGGGTTAGCAGCTGCTGGTAGTCGGCCACTACGTTGGCCCACTCGCCGGTGGCCAGGCTATAAGTATCGGGCGAAAGCAGCTCGGGCTTGCGGCGGGCGTTGTACTTGGCATACTTGGCCAGGATGTCGCCTATTTCGGCGGCGTGCTTCGTTCCAAACTGCTGGGCCGCCCAGCGTTGCGCATAGGCCGCCACGCCGGTGGCCGGAATGCGGTCGGGGTTCCAGGCATAGTCCAGGAAGAAGCTGATGGGCAGCTCCATGGGCTTGAGGTCGCCCACGTTCACCACCCAAATCTGGTTGGCGCCGTACTCGTGGGCCAGGTGCATTTGCTCCCAGATGCGCGGCAGCGGGTTTGTGTTCAGCCACTTGTAGTTGCGCGGGCCGCCCACGTAGTCGAAGTGGTAGTAGATGCCGTAGCCGCCCTTGCGGGGTTTCTCGCCCAGCTTGGGCAGCTTGCGGATGTTGCCCCAATTGTCGTCGCAGAGCAGCAGGGTCACGTCGTCGGGCACGCGCATGCCCTTGTCGTAGTACTCCTGCACTTCCTTGTAGAGGGCCCACATCTGGGGCGTTTGGTCGGCGGGCTTGCCGGTGACCTCGGCGATGATGGTGCGCTGGTCGGCCACGATGCGTTCGAGCAGGGCGGTGTTGCTTTCGCGGCTCATGGGCTCGTCGCCGTCGCCGCGCATGCCCACGGTCACGATGTTTTCGCGGGTGCCCATGCGCTGCATGCCGCCGCGCCAGAAGCGCCGCAGGGTGCTGTCGTTGGTTTGGTAGTTCCAGGGCGTGCCGTGGCCAAATGCCTTCCACTCCTCGTGGGCGCGGGTCAGGGGCTCGTGGTGCGAAGTGCCCATCACGATGCCGTACATATCGGCCAGTTCCGGGCTTTTGGGGTCGTCCACGTTGAACATGTTGCCCCACATGGCCGGCCACAGGTAATTGCCCTTGAGCCGCAGTATCAGCTCAAACATGTGGGTGTACATCTTCGAGTTCACGCCCCCAAACTTCTCCCGGCTCCAGCCCGACAGCGCCGGGGCCTCGTCGTTGATGAAGATGCCGCGGTACTTCACTTTGGGCTCGCCCAGGGTGTAGCGGGCGGGCGCCACGTACAGGGCCGTTTGTGGCTTCACCGGCACGTCGGCCCACCAGTACCAGGGCGAGACGCCCATCTGCTGCGAAAGGTCGTAGATGCCGTAAATGGTGCCGCGCTTGTCGCTGCCGGCTATCACCAGGGCGCGGGCCACGCCCGGCAGGGGCTGCTCCACTACTTGGCGCACAAAGGTTTCCCACTTGCCGGCCACGGCCTTCACGTCCAGCTTTTTGGCTTGAATCAACTGGTCAATGAGCGGGCTCTTGCCGATGGTGCCAACGAGCACGACCTCCTGCCCGACCGGCTTGCTGGTGCCGAACGCGGGCAACACCTTGGTCACGCGCTGCACGTCGGCCTGCAGGTCTTTGGCGGCGCGCAGCACGCCCGGCCAGTCGCCGGCGCTGGCGAAGATGGGCGCAGTTTTGCCGGCCGCGGCCAGGGTGAAAGCGCCCTTGCCTTTGGTGGCCGACACGGTGGTTGCGCCCACGGGGAGCGTGGCCTGCGCCTGCGCCCCAACGGCCACGAACAGCAGCGCCAGTGGCAGCAGCGTTTGGCGGAAGGAGGTGATTTTCATAGCGTAGAGTAGCGTAATGGTGTAGCGCGGCCTCGGCGAGCCCACGCTACAACTTTGCGAAAAGGCTTACTTGGCGGCCCGCAGCACCGCTTGCACCGCCGGTTTGGGCTGGTAGTTGCGGTCAAACAGCAAAGGGTAGCTCGTGCGGCCGCGGATGGGCCAGTCATTCAGCCAGGAGTCGGCGTCGGTCACGCCCCAGAGCGTGATGCGGTCGATGACGTCGCGGTGCTTGTGGAACAGGGCAAACAGGTCGGCGTAGCGCTTGGTCAGCTTTTGCTGCACCGAGTCGGGCAGGCCCGTGGTGTACACGTTGTATTTGGCATCGACCGCGAAAGTTTCGGCAATGTCGGCCCCCTGGCGGCGGCTCGGGTTGGGCAGCACGTCAATGTCCAGCTCCGTAAAATTGACGTGCACGCCCAGCTTCGAGAAGGCCACAATGCTGGCTTCTACCTGCTCGATGGTGGGCTTGGTGAGGCCGTAGTGGCCCTGCATGCCAATGGCAGTCACCTTGATGCCCTTGGCTTGCAAGCTCTTCACCAGCTTAATCACGCCCTCGCGCTTTTCGGGGCGGTAGAGGCTGTAGTCGTTGTAGTACAGCTCCGCTTTCGGGTCGGCTTTGTGGGCGTATTCAAACGCTTTGGCGGCAAAGTCTTCGCCAAGGATTTCCAGCCACTTCGTTTTGCGCAGGTCGCCCTGCTGGTCGTCGATGGCTTCGTTCACCACGTCCCAGCCCGCGATTTTGCCTTTGTAGCGGCCCACTACGGTGTTGATGTGTTCCTCCAGGCGCTTGAGCACCATTTCCCGGGTGGCGGGTTTGCCGGCCCCGTCCTCAAACACCCACTTGGGCGTTTGCTGGTGCCACATCAGAGTGTGGCCGATGGTGAACATTTTATTTTCCTGCCCGAAGGCCACGTAGTCGTCGGCGGGCTTGAAGTTGTACTGGTCGGGCTGCGGGTGCACGGCCTCCCATTTCAGCAGGTTTTCGGGGCTGATGGTGTTGAACTGCTGCTGGACCAGCGCCGCGGTTTTGGCATCGCGGCCGCTTATCACGCGGTAGTTGAGGGCAGCCCCCACGTAAAAATCCTTCTTAAACGCCTCTTTCAACGGCACGTCCGCTTTCGGCCCGAAGCCGAGGCCAAGGCTGGCCAGCGCGAGGTACACAAATCCTTTCTGGGGGGTCATAAACTGTGCTGACTAGGGTGGGCGGCCGGGCACAAGCCCCGGCCACTCCGGAGAGTATTTATTTCAGTTCGAGCACCACCACCGATTTCGGCGGCAGCGTCACGGCCAGCTTGTCGCCGCGCTTTTTCGCGCCGTTGAAAGCGGCCAATGCTACGGTGTTGGGCTTCTCAAACGTGTTGTAATCGTTGATTTTGGCCGACGTCAGCACGCGGCCGGTCACCGTTTTCCACGTCACGCCGGGCAAGGCCGTTTCCAGGGTCAGGGCCTTGGTGGGGTCGAGGTTCACGAGGGAGATGTGCACCGCGCCTTTGGCGTCTTTCGAGGCCGAGGCATTCAGCGCCGGGATTTTCTCGTTGCCAAACGCATAGTCCGGGCTGCTGAACTGCAGCGGCAGGTACTGCGCGTCCTGGTGCACCTGGTAGAGGTCGAACACGTGGTAAGTGGGCGTGAGCAGCATCTTGTCCTTCTCGGTGAGGATGACGGCTTGCAGCACGTTCACGGCCTGGGCGAGGTTAGCGCCGCGCACCCGGTCGCAGTGGTTGTTGAAGATGTTGAGCGTGGTGCCGGCCACCAGCGCGTCGCGCAGGGAGTTTTGCTGGTACAGGAAGCCGGGGTTGGTGCCGGGCTCCACGTCGGTCCACACACCCCACTCGTCCACTAGTAGCGCCACCTTTTTGTCCTTGTCGTATTTGTCCATGATGGCGGCGTGCTTGCTCACCACGGCGTCCATTTTCAGGCAGTTGCGCAAGGTGCTGAAGTACTGGTCCTCGCCAAAGCCGGTGGCCTTGCCCTTGCTGCCGCTCCAGCTGCCGGTGGGCAGCGTGTACTGGTGCAGGGTGAGGCCCCACATCTGGTTGAGCGGGATGTTTTTCATGCACGTCTCGGTCCAGTGGGCGTCGTCGCCATTGGCGCCGCTCACAATGCGTTTCAGCGGGGTACCGGGGTAGTTGTGGGCGAAGGTGGCGTAGCGCTTGTACACGTCGGTGTAGTACTCGGCGGTCATGTTGCCACCGCAGCCCCAGCTCTCGTTGCCGATGCCCCACCAGCTCACTTTGTAGGGCTCGGGGTGGCCGTTGGCGCGGCGCTCCAGCACCATGGGCGTGTCCTCGTTGGAGTTGAGGTACTCCATCCAGTTGCTCATTTCCTGCACCGTGCCGCTGCCCACGTTGGCGGCCAGGTAGGGCTCGGTGCCGAGGAGGTTGCAGAGCTCCAAAAATTCGTGGGTACCGAAGCTATTATCCTCCAGCGTATTGCCCCACCACAGGTTCAGCATTTTGGGGCGCTGGGCCGTGGGCCCCACGCCGTCGTGCCAGTGGTAGGTGTCGGCAAAGCAGCCGCCGGGCCAGCGCAGGTTGGGCACCTTAATTTTCTTCAGCGCCTCCACAATGTCCATGCGGATGCGGCCTTGCTGTGGCGCTTTCGAGTCCTTATCGGCCCAAAAGCCGCCGTAGATGCAACGGCCCAGGTGCTCGGCAAAGTGGCCGTAGATGTGCTTGCTGATTTGCAGCTTGGGGTCGCCGGCCTGCACGGTCATTTGCACGGTTTGGGCAGTGGCCCCCGTAGAAAGGGCAAGACTGGCCGCCGCAAAAGCGGCGAAATGCGTTGGGAATTTCATGTCGAAATTTTGGGTCAAGTGGCGGGACAAATACTGGTTAACATCTACCTGTCGCGCCGGACGGCAAAACGGCGTTCCGGCCGGCGGGCACAATGGCCCGCCTGAAGTTTGGCCCGCTCACCAACGAGCCTATCTTCGTGCCGGAACGCCGGAGCCGCCTCGGACCGCGGGCTCGTCTCGAGCCCGCAGCCGTCGGCAAAACGTCCCCAACCAGCCGCCTTGCTATTCCCACCACTCGGCGGCCGGCCGGTTCCGTTTTTTCGTTCTGACGTTGCGCCTCACCCCCGGCCCCCCTCTTCGAAGGGAGAAGAGAAACCGGTCTAGCACCAATTAGCGTCGGCTGGCTCCCCTCTCCCTTGGGAGAGGGGCCGGGGGTGAGGCGTAACGTCAGGATTTTCCTAGATGTACTGGTTGATAATGGCTTCCAGCCACTCCTGCTTGCCACTCTTGGGGGTCGGCTCGCCCGATTTGTGGGCAATGGTGCGCAGGTCTTCCAGCGTCAGGCCGCCGCGCTCGAACTCGGCGCCCTGGCCGGAGTCAAACGACGCGTACCGCTCCTTGCGGAACTTGCGGTAGGGCGACTTTTCCAGGATGTCGTTGGCCACCACCAGGGCGCGGGCGAAGGTGTCCATGCCGGCGATGTGGGCGATGAAGATGTCCTCCAAGTCCGTCGAGTTGCGGCGGGTTTTGGCGTCGAAGTTGATGCCGCCGGGCGAGATGCCGCCGTGCTCGAGGATGATGAGCATCGACTCGGTCAGCTCGTTCAGGTTGTTGGGGAACTGGTCGGTGTCCCAGCCGTTCTGGTAGTCGCCGCGGTTGGCGTCGATGCTGCCCAACAGGTTGGCGTCGGCGGCCACTTGCAGCTCGTGCTGGAAGGTGTGACCGGCCAGGGTGGCGTGGTTCACTTCCAGGTTTAGCATGAAGTCGTCCTGCAAGCCGTGCTCGCGCAGGAAGCCGAGGACCGTGGCCGCGTCGAAGTCGTACTGGTGCTTGGTGGGCTCGGCTGGCTTGGGCTCGATGAAGAACTTGCCGGTGAAGCCCTGCTTGCGGGCGTAGTCGCGGGAGATGGTCAGGAACTTGGCCAGGTGCGCCTGCTCGCGCTTCATGTCGGTGTTGAGCAGGGTCATGTAGCCCTCGCGGCCGCCCCAGAAGGTGTAGCCTTCGCCGCCCAGCGCGATGGTCGCGTCGATGGCATTCTTCACCTGGGTGGCGGCGTGGGCCACCACCTGGAAGTCGGGGTTGGTGCTGGCGCCGTTCATGTAGCGTGGGTGCGAAAACACGTTGGCCGTGCCCCAGAGCAGTTTCACGCCGGTGTCGGCCTGGTGCTGCTTGGCGTAGTCCACGATGGTGGCCAGGTTGCGCTCGTACTCGGCCAGCGAGTCGCCTTCGTCCACTAGGTCAATGTCGTGGAAGCAGTAGTACGGCGTGCCCAGCTTGGTGAAAAACTCGAACGCGGCGTCCATCTTGTCCTTGGCGCGGCCGATGATTTCGTGGTGCGAGTCCCAGGCAAACTGCTTGGTGCCGGGGCCGAACGGGTCGCCGCCGGTGCCGGTGAAGGTGTGCCAGTACGAGACCGCGAAGCGCAAATGCTCCTTCATGGTCTTGCCGGCAACCACGCGGTTTTCGTCGTACCATTTAAAGGCGAGCGGGTTGTCCGACTCGCGTCCTTCGAAGCGAACGGTGTCGATGCCCGTGAAAAATTCTGTCTTGGAGAGCGTGTTGCTAGACATAGGAAGGGGTGGTGATTGAATTGGGAATACGGTGAGATAAAGCGTCTTGCCAGCGGCCATAGGCAGCCTGGTATTGTTCGCGGAGCTGGTGAGTGGGCTCCACGGTGAGAATGCGTTCGAGGCCACCGAAGGCTTCGGCCGGGCTGGCGTACACGCCGGCGCCGATGCCCGCGCCGCGCGCCGCGCCCTGGGCCGCGTCGGTGTTGTAGAGTTCGAGCTCCACGTTGCCGCTGTTCACGAAAGCTTCGCGGAACACCGGGCTGAGGAACATGTTGGCGTTGCCGGCGCGCACCTTGCGCACCTGCACGCCGCTGGCCCGCATGATGTCCATGCCGTAGTTCAGGGCGAACACAATGCCTTCCTGGGCCGCGCGCAGCACATGCGCTTGGTGATGGATATTGAAGTTCAGGCCGCGCAGCTCGGCGTCGGCCGGGCGGTTTTCGAGGATGCGCTCCACGCCGTTGCCAAAAGGCAGGAACACGAGCCCCTCCGCCCCTACCGGCGCCTGGGCGGCCAGCTGGTTCATGCGGTCGTAAGGCAGCTCGCCCACGATTTTGCGGAGCCAGCTGTTCAGGATGCCCGTGCCGTTCAGGCACATCAGCACGCCGTTGCGGGGCTGGGCGGGCGTGCTGTTCACGTGCACGAAGGAGTTGACGCGGGAGCGCGGGTCGGGCGTGTTGGTTTCGTTGATGCCGTAGACCACGCCGCTGGTACCGCCCGTGGCCGCCACTTCGCCGGGGTTCAGCACGTTGAGCGAGAAGGCGTTGTTGGGCTGGTCGCCGGCCCGGTAGCTGATGGGCGTGCCGGCCGTGAGGCCCAGCTCGGCGGCGGCCTCGGCGCTCAGGTGGCCCTGCACCGAGAAGGTATCTACCACCTCCGGCAGCAAGTCGGCGCTGATGCCGTAGTAGTCCAGGAGCTCCTGGGCGATGGCCTGCTTCTTGAAGTTCCAGAACACGCCTTCCGACAAGCCGGAAACCGTGGTTTGCAGCTGGCCGCTCAGCTTGAAGGCGATGTAGTCGCCGGGCAGCTGAATTTTGTGAATCTGGGCGTACACGTCGGGCTCGTTTTCGCGCACCCACTTCAGCTTCGACGCCGTGAAGTTGCCCGGCGAGTTCAGGAAATTGCTCAGGCAAAACTCTTCGCCCAGCTCTTCAAATGCTTGGTTGCCAAAATTCACGGCGCGGCTATCGCACCAG
This sequence comes from Hymenobacter armeniacus, assembly GCF_014699055.1. GTDB lineage: Bacteria > Bacteroidota > Bacteroidia > Cytophagales > Hymenobacteraceae > Hymenobacter > Hymenobacter armeniacus. Next base: position 322,516 of record NZ_JACXAC010000003.1, on the reverse strand, counting down.
ATGATGGCGGGGCGCAGCACCTGGCCCGCCTGGTCAATCAGCACCAGGCCGTGCATTTGGTAGGTGATGCCGATGCCGGCCACCAGCGAGGTGTCGAAGCCGTAGCTGGCCTTTAGCTCGGCGGTGGCGTTCACCACTTCCTGCCACCAGCGCTCGGGGCGCTGCTCGGCCCAGTTGGCCTGGGCCACGGTGATTTCCATCTCCTGTTTGGGAGACGTAGCGGCGGCCACGCACTTGCCGGTGTCGATGTCCAGCAGAGAGGCTTTTATGGAAGAGCTACCGATGTCGTAGCCAAGGAGGTATTTCATGGGAATAGAATAATCAACGCGACTTGCTATAGTCGAACGAGTATTACAGGCGGCTGGTGGCGCCGGGCACCTCCGGCTCGGTGGTGAAGGTGGAAGCCGGCAGGCCCTCTTTGTTGTACAGGTTTACGCCTTCGGGGTTGTCGGCCCAGGCGTAGCGCACCACGGCGGGGTTGGGCACCTGGTCGTTCCATACCACCACCTTGTTGCCCTCAATTCGGGCCTGGGCCCACACAAACTTCTTGTCGGGCCCAGCGATGGCGAAGCCCTTCAGCGGCTCGCCGCCCTTGGCTACCAAGCCACTGCCCACGCTGGAGAAGCTCAGCGTGACTTTGTTGCCACTGGTTTGCATGCTCTGGTAGAGCGGGCCGGAGGAAACCACTTTGGTATCGCCGTAGGCTACTTTTTGCGCCGCCAGGGCCAGGCGGTGGCCGGGCGTCTGCTTGTCCAAGGGGTGAATGTCGTTCCACTCGCCGGCGTCCAGAATCACGGCCATGCCGGTGTGGGGCAGCGCCAGCCCGCGGCGCTGCACGTCGCGCACCACGGCCCAGCCGCTTTCCGAAGGCTCTTTTTTCACGGCCATGAAATTGGGCAGCTGCGCGTACAGGAACGGCAGGTTGGGCTGCTTAAACTGCTGGCGCCAGTCGGCAATCATGCCGTTGAACAGGGCATGGTAGTCGCCGGTGCGGCCGGCGTTGCTCTCGCCCTGGTACCACAGCACGCCCTTGATGGCGTAGGGCAGCACCGGCGCAATCATGCCATTGAACAAGCCGCCCGGCGTGTACTGAAACGTGGTGGTGCCGGGCGTGGGCGGCATGGTGGCGCCCAGCTTGTACTGCCAGGGCCCGCGCAGGTCGATGGTCTGGCCGCCGGCCGTCAGCTCGTACTTCTTGTCCATGGTGAAGCCGCCGCGCCCGCCGTTGCTGATGAGGCGCACCGTCACCACGTTTTTGCCGGCCTTCAGCACGCCGGCTTTCACGTCGTACTTGCGGGGCGGGTACTGGTAGCCGGTGCTACCCACTAACTGGCCGTTGATGTAAGTGGAGTCGGCATCGACCAGCGTGCCCAGCTCCAGGCGGGCGGGCTGGCCTATCATAGCGGCCGGCACGTCTACTTCCTTGCGGAACCACACCACGCCGTTCACGGGACCCAGGGGAGTTTGGTTGGCCCAGAAGCCGGGCACCGGCATGGTGGGCCAACTGCTGGCGTCGTAGTCGGGCGCCGACCACTTTTGCTGGCCGCGGGCTTCGCCCTGGTCGGTTTTGTAGAGGGTCTGGTACCAGTTGGCCACCGCGGCGCCCTCGCGCTGCCGGATGCCCAACACCACCGTACTGTCTTTGTACTTGGCCAGCTGCTGCTCGTAGGTCGGGAACTGCTTCAGTCCCTCGGCGCTCAGCCAGGCCTCGGCCGGCGAGCCGCCCACGGCGTCCTTGATGATGCCCACGGGCACCCGGTATTTGACGTTGATTTCCTTCGCGAAGAAGTAGGCCACGGCCGAGAACTTGAGCACGGTTTGCGGGTCGGCCGCAATCCATTTGCCGCCCGTCACATCCTGCTGGGGGCGCTGGAAGTTGTATGTCAGGGGTACTTCGTATTGGCGGATGTTGGGGTTGGCGGCCTGGGCCACCACGTCGGGGTACTTGTCGCGCAGGCGGCTCATGGGCGTTTCCATGTTCGACTGGCCCGAGCACAGCCACACGTCGCCCACCAGGATGTCCTTCACCGCCACCTGGTTGCTGGCCTTGATATTCATCTCGAACGGGCCGCCCGCTTTCAGGCGGGGCAGCTGCACGCGCCAGCGGCCGTCGGGGCCAGTCATGGCCTTGTAGGTTTTGCCCAGGAAAGCCACGCTCACCGCCTCGCCCGGCCGGGCCCAGCCCCACACGGCCACGTCGGCATCGCGCTGCAGCACCATGCCGTCGCTCACCAGGCGCGGCAGGCGAACCTGGGCGGTGGCCGGGCGGGCAAGGGGCACGCTTAGCAGCAGTGCAACGGCAAACGCATTAGCTTTCATAGACATAGCAGCTGAGGAACAGGAAAGAAGACCAAAACCGGTACCCTCTCATAAATAAGCCCCGATTTCGGAGCGAAATCGGGGCTTATTCAACTGGCAAAATCGAGGGCTGTTAGTACCCGGGATTCTGGGTGATTTTGCCGCTGGTGCGGTCAATCTCGGTCTGCGGAATCGGCCGCAGCACGTGGAAGTCCTTGATGTTGATGGCCGCGTTGGAGCCGTACACCCCGCCGCCCTGGTTCCGCAGCGCGGGGGCGTAATTGGTGTTCCGCACCCGCGTCAGCAGCTGGCTAGCGCCAGCGGCGGTCCGGGTGCGCTTCAGGTCGTGCCAGCGGTGCATCTCCCCCACCAGCTCGCGGGCGCGCTCGTCGAGGATGAAGTCGATGGTGACTTGCGCCGACGTGATTTCCATTTGCGTGGTCCGGCCGGGCGCGGCGGCGCGGCGGCGCACCACGTTGATGTAGTCGCGGGCCTGGGCGGAGTTGCCCAGGTAGAAGTACGCTTCCGCCGCAATCAAATAGGTTTCGGCCAAGCGGTACACGATGTTGGGCCGAATGGAAAAGCCGTTCACCGAGGTGCGGGTGGGCGAGTCGTATTTGTTGAGCGTGGGGAAGAACTCTGTGGTGAGCTGGTTGGGCTGGAACACCCGGTACGGCGCGGGCGTGCGGGCGGCAATTTGCGCCAGGCGCGCGGCCGACAACTGCCGGCCCGAGTACCAAATCGAGGTGTCGCCCACCACGGCCCGGGCCGTGCCGCCATTGCCGCCCGGGTTGTTTACCCGGTACACCGAGGTGAACCAGCTGTTGTAGCGCGTGTCGGTGGTGCGGAGCGCCGCGTCGGCCTCCAGCGGGGCGCCGCTGGCATCGCGCAGAATGTAGGAATCCAGCAGGAAATACGTGGGCGAGTGGCGGGCAAACGGACGGCCGTTGGCGATGTCGCGGGCCATGTTGGGCAGCAGGTCGTAGCGGCTGCGGAAGTTGAAGCCGCCCACGTTTTCGCCCCCGAACGTAAAGCCGTCGATGCGCGAGAACGTGGCATCGCCGTTGAACTGGGCGTTCATAAGCACCTCTTTGCCGTTTTCGTTGCCGTTGGCAAACACGGCGCCGGGGGTGGCTTCCAGGCCCAGGCCGTAGCGGGTCTGGTTGTCGATGAGCTCTTTGGCGTACTGCGCGGCCAGCGTGTAGTCGCCGGTGGCCCCGGCCGGAATGGCGGTGGCGCGGGTCAGGTACACTTTGGCCAGCAGGTGCAGGGCCGTGGCGCGCGTCACGCGGCCGGGCTGGGCGGGCTTGTCGGCAATGGCCGCCAGGGCCTCGGTCAGGTCCTTGATAATCTGGGCGTACACGCTGGCCATGGGCGCGCGCACGATGTCTTTGGTGGGCGAATCGACAAAGGTGAGCATGAGCGGCACGTCGCCGAAGTCCTGCACCAACCGGAAGTAGTAGTTGGCGCGCAGCAGCTTGGCTTCGGCCAGCAGCTGGGTTTGGCGGGCCGGGGCAATGCCCTGGGCCTGCGGGCCGTACTGCAGCACCCCGTTGGCGTTGTTAATTTGGGTGTAGCAAATCGTCCAGATAAACGAATGCGAGCCGTCGTTCAGGGGGGTCAGGTCGTTGGGGCCGTAGTCGCTCAGGCCGCTGCTGTTGGCAATGCCGTTGGTGAACAGGTCGGTGCCGGCCTCGGTGGTGAAGAAGCCCGAGTCGTTGCCGTAGAGCTGGCGCAGGCCCGAGTACACGCCCGTCACGCCGGCCTCTACGCCCTGGGCGGTTTTGAGGAAGCTGGGGGTGAGCACCGATTGCGGGTTTTCTTCCAGAATGTCTTTCTGGCAGCCGGTGGTTGCCAGAAACAGCGCGGCACCCAGCGTTAGAACTATCTTTTTCATGTTGATTGCTGATTTGAAGGGAATGGGAAGGGGCGCTTGTTCATCGGTTGGGGCACTGCCCTCGAGCTTGCCGCCCGGTCAACCGATGAGGAGTTTGCTCCTAGAAGCCCAGGTTAACACCCGCGATGAAGGCGCGCGTAACGGGGTAGTTGCTGCCGCCCTGGAAATCGAGGTTGGCCGAAGCCGTGCCCGTGTTGCTGAAGCGCGTCGAGTACGAGAGCGCATCGGGGTCGATGGCCTTGTTGCGCTGGTAGAACTTGTCGGCCGCCCAGATGTAGGGGTTCTGCACCTGCAGGTAAATGCGGGCCGAGCTCAGGAAGGCCGACTTGGCCCAGGCGGCCGGAATGGTGTAGCCCAGGTCGATGCTGCGGATTTTGATGAACGTGCCGCTGTGGTAGCCCAGGGTCGAGCCGTAGGTGGGCCACTCGTTGGCGCGGGCCGTCTGGTCGGGCTGGGGGTATTCGTTGGTGGGGTTGGTGGGCGTCCAGTAGTCGAAATTCAGCTGGTTGCGGCGGCCGGTGTTGGTGGCGTAGTAGCTGGGGCCAAAGGAATACGGGTCGACCACCGTGGCGCCCACGCGGGTCAGGGCCACAATGTTCAGGTCAAAGCCCTTGAAGCGGAAGCGGTTGGTGAGGCCGGCTTCAAACCGGGGCTGGCGCGAGCCAATCACCTGGCGGTCGGCGGCGTCAATCTTGCCGTCTTTGTTCACGTCTTCCACCTTAATCTGGCCCGGCTTGGTGCCGTACTTGCGCGCCTCGTCGGCCTCAGAAGTTTGCCAGATGCCTGTTTTCTTGAAGTCGTAGAACACGTACAGCGGCTGGCCGATGAAGCGCTGGTTGCCAATGTCATCGCGGGGGTTGCCGTTGGCGTCGTACAGGTTCAGGTCGAGCAGCTTCTCGCGGTTCACGGTGAAGTTCCAGTCGGTGCTCCACTCAAAGCCGTTGGCGCTGGCCGAGCGCACGTTGGCCGTGGTCAGCGAAATCTCGATGCCGCGGTTCTGGGTCTGGCCGGCGTTGCGGATGAACGAGCCGTAGCCGCTGGCCGTGGGCAGGGCGTCGGGCAGCAGCAGGTCGCTGGTGCGCTGCTGGTACACTTCCACGCTACCCGTCAGGCGGTTGTTAAAGAAGCCGAAGTCCAGGCCCACGTTGGTGGTGGTGGTGTATTCCCAGCCCAGGGCGGGGTTCGGAATGTTGTTGGGCACCACGCCCACGGCACCCACGGCGCCCCAGTTGTAATAGCCGTTGCCCAGGCCGGCGCCCAGCGAGCCCTGCGTTTGGTAGGGGTTGATGGCAGTGCTGCCCACGCGGCCCAGGCTGGCGCGCAGCTTCAGCACGCTCAGCCAGTCCTGCCCTTTAAGGAACGACTCGTTGGCGATGTTCCAGGCCACGGCGGCCGAGGGGAACCACTTGTACTTGTTGCCGGGGGCCAGGCGCGACGACCCGTCGTTGCGCGCGGTCAGCGTCACCGAGTAGCGGTTATCGAACGAGTAGTTGATGCGGCCCATGTACGACTCCAGGGCCCAGTCGATGGGCTGCCGGTTCACGTTGTTCACGCTGTTGGGGGTACCGGCCCCGAGGTTGCTATTTAGCTGGTAGTCGGCCAGCGTGCCCTGCACCGAACCGCTGAAGCCGTCGTTGTGGAAGGTCTGGCGGCTGTAGAGGGCCGTCACGTTCAGGTCGTGCTTATCGGCAAACGTGCGGTTGTAAGTCAGGATGTTTTCCGCCAGCAGGTTGTAGGCAATGCTCGAGCCGCTGCTGGCCGAGTTGAGGCCGGCGTTGTTCTGCGGCGTCACCGAGGCGTAGAAGCTGTCGTCGGCCTGCGTGCGGCCGTCGAGGCCCACGTTGAGGCGGTAGTCCAGGCCTTTCAGGATGTTAATCTGACCGTAGAGGCTGTTGAAGCTGCGCAGGCGGCGGCGGCGGTCCAGGTGTGCGTTCGGCGCGTACAGCGTCAGTGGGTTCGAGAGCTGGTCGCCGTTGGGGTACAGCACCAGCTGGCCGTCGGGGCCGTTGGTCGAGGCCAGGGGGCTGGTCGTCAGAATCTGGTACAGCACGTTCACGTTCGGGTCGTTTTCGTCGGTGAAGGTGTTCAGGCTGTTCGCCCCCACTTTCACGCGGCCCCCAATTTTCTGGTCGAGCGTGCCGCGCACCGAGTAGCGCCGGAAGCGCTGCACCGGCACAATGCCCGTTTCGTCGTAGTAGCCCAGCGAGGCCGAGTACTGCGTTTGGTCGGTGCCCCCGGTCAGGCCCAGCGTGTGGTTCTGGATGTGGCCGTTCTGGAACAGCAGGTTCTGGTAGTCGGTGGTTTTGCCGGCGGCGTAGTTGGCCCGCTCGTCATTGGTCAGGAACGTGGTTGCGGTGGCCGGGTTGAAGTTGGGGTTTTGCGCCCGGAACGCCTCCAGGCGGTAGTTGTAGTACTGCTCGCCGTTTTGCAGGTCGAACCGGTCGTAAATCCGCTTCTGGCCGTAGTAGCCGCTGTAGGTGGCCCGGGCCGCGCCGCTCTTGCCGCGCTTGGTCGTAATCAGAATCACGCCGTTGGCGCCGCGGGCGCCGTAAATGGCCGTCGAGGAGGCGTCTTTCAGCACTTCCACGCCGGTCAGGTCGTCGGGGTTCAGGTCGTTGAGGCTGCCGTCGTACGGCACGCCGTCCACCACCAGCAGCGGGTCGTTGCTGCCCGAGAGCGAGCGGTTGCCCCGGATGCGGATGGTGGGCGCCTGGCCCGGCGCCGTGCCGTTGCTCGAAATGTTGACGCCGGCCGCGCGGCCCTGCAGGGCCTGGCCCACGTTGGCCACAGGCACGTCGCGCAGGGCCTGCTCGTCAACCGACGAGATGGCGCCCGTCACCTGGCTTTTCTTCTGCACGCCGTAGCCCACCACCTGCACCTCGTTCAGGGCCTGGGCTTCGGTGGCCAGGCGGGCATTCACGGCCCCGGAAGCACCCACCGGCACCTCCTTCTTCTCGTAGCCGATGGAGCTAATCACCAGCGTGTTGCCCCCTTCGGGCACGGTCAGCGTGTATTCGCCGGCCGCGTTGGTGGTGGCGCCCACGGTGGTACCCTTCACGATAACCGTCACGCCCGGCAGCGGCTCGCCGTTGTCCGACGTGACCGTGCCCGTCACCGTACGGCCGGCCTGGGCCCAGGCCTCGGCCGGCATCATGCCGCCCAGCAGCAGCGCCGCGGCTCCGAAGAGCTGCGCCCAACGCCGGACTGGGCGCGGCGCATCGTTTGATAAAAGTAGTTGCATGGATTTGAGTGGGTTTTTGGTGGGTAAGTAGTTGGGTTAAATGAAAAGCGGGAGGCGGGCCCTGGCGCCGCCTAAAAGCCGATGGAGTTGCCGCCGTCGACGGGCAGCGAGGCGCCGGTGATGTAGCGGGCGGCATCGGAAGCCAGGAACACGGCCGCGTGCCCGATGTCCTCAGGCTTGCCGAAGCTGCCCATGGGCGTGCGGCGCATGGCGCGGTCGCGGCGGTCGGGGTCGGAGTTCATGGCCGTGCGGCTCATCTCGGTTTCGATGAAGCCCGGCGCAATGGCGTTCACGCGCACGTTGCGGCCCGAAAACTCCGAGGCCAGCACCTTCACCATGCCCTCCACCGCCGACTTGGAGGCCGCGTAGGCCACCACGCGGTCGATGCCGTAGTAGGCCGCCATCGACGAAATCATGAGGATGACGCCCTTGCGGCGGGCCACCATGCGGGCGGCGCAGGCCCGCGTGAGGGCAAACACCGAGTGCAGGTTGGTATGCAGAATGCGGCTGAATTCCTCGTCCGTGACTTCCAGGGCCGGCTTTTTGAGGTTGATGCCGGCGTTGTTCACCAGAATGTCGAGGGGTCCGTAGGTGGCTTCCACGTGCGCCACCATCCCGTCGATGGAACCCAGGTCGGTGATGTCGTTGACGAGGTACTCCACCGAGTCGCCGAGGTCGGCCACGGCGTCCTGCAGCACCGCTTCGCGCCGGCCGGTGATGACCACCGTGGCGCCCGCTTCGGCCATGCAGCGGGCTATTTCGAGCCCGATGCCGGTGCCGCCGCCGGTAATCAGCGCCAGCTTGCCGTCGAGCGAAAACACGTCGGCGTGGCGCTGCTGCGCGGCCGTGACGACGCCGTTGGAAGCAGTGGAATGAGCGGGAGAGTGCGACAGCTTGTTCATGTCGAGGGAATTAGCGGGGAAGAATTACTTGAGCTGGTAGAGGTTCACCAGGGTTTTGACGTCGGCCAGCGTGCGGGTGGGCGGCGCGAAGGGGGCCGGAATGGGCTGTTTGGAGAAGGTCTGGAAGTAGAGCACGCAGGCGTCGCGCCACCACAGGGCCTCCCGCCGCTGAATGGCGAGGCGGGCGGCCACGTCGGCGTGCAGAGCGGGGTCCACGGCGGGCTGCACGCTGGCCCAGCGCTGCTGCATCCAGGTCACCGAGTCGGCGCCGGTGTAGTAGCGCGTCACCAGCTCGTTCCAGAGCGTGCGGCCGGTGCGCAGCGGCTGCTTCCAGCCCACGTGGTGAAACCAGAGCAGGTAGTTGAGCGGGCAGGTAGTGGGGTTGCCCCACTGCTGCTGCACGCCGGCCGAGTACAGGGCCAGGGCATTGGAGCCGGTTGCCGTGCGGTTGAAGCCCAGGCCCAGCGAGTCGGCCTTGTGGTAGTACACGGCCGTCCAGTCGGGGCGGCCGGCCTGGGCCAGCCAGGGCTCGGGGCCGTAGTGAATGTTCTGGCCCATGATGTGGTGCAGGCCAAGCGGCGTGGTGTAGCGCACGTACACGTCGCGCGACCGGTCCATCAGCTCCACAATGGTGGCCACGGCCTTGGGTTCGCGGGTCAGGGTCATCTGGGTCCATTCTTTGGCAATGGCGGCCGAGGGCAAGGTGTAGTCCCAAGCCAGGCGGCCGAAGGCGTACCAGTTGGCCTGGCCCATGGGGTGCCCGGTCCAGTTGCGGTCGGTGCCGATGTTGGCCACGCCGGCAATGCCGCTAAGGCGGTGCTGGTCGAGGCTGCCGTCGACCACCCGGGCCACCGTCGAGCCGGGGCCCTTGGTCTGGGTGTCGGCGTCGAGGCACTCCTTGAACATGGGCGCCAGGTACACCAGGTGCGTGGCCATGCCCAGGTATTCCTGCGTAATCTGCACTTCCAGCACCAGCGGCGTTTGGGGCATGGCCCCAAACAGCGGGTGGAAGGGCTCGCGGGCCTGAAAGTCGATGGGTCCGTTTTTTACCTGCACCAGCACCTTGGGCGAGAACTTCCCATCGAGCGGCTTAAACTCCTCATAGGCCTGCTTGAACCGGTCGTCGCTGCCGGCTTTGTACACGAAAGCGCGCCACATCACAATGCCGTCGTGGGTACCCAAGGCCGTGGCCAGCATGTTGGCGCCGTCGGCGTGGTTGCGGCCGTAGTCCTGCGGGCCGGGCTCCCCCTCCGAGTTGGCTTTCACCAGAAAGCCGCCAAAGTCCGGAATGGCCCGGTAAATCTCATCGGTTTTGGCCTTCCACCACTGCTGCACCTGGGGGTCGAGCGGGTCGGCCGTTTTCAGGCCGCCAATGACTTTGGGCGCGGCCCAAAACACCGACAAGTACACCCGGATGCCGTAGGGCCGCATCACGCCCGCCAGCGCCTTCACCTTGTCGAGGTACTCGGCCGTGAGGTAGCGCGCGCTGGCGTTCACGTTGTTGATGGCCACGCCGTTGATGCCGATGGAGGCGTTGGCGCGGGCGTAGTCGGTGTAGCGCGGGTCGAGTCGCTGGGGCAGCTCGTTCCACTTCCAGATGCTGCTGCCCGCGTAGCCCCGCTCCACGGTACCGTTGGGGTTGTCCCAATGGTTGAGCAGGCGGTACTGAATGCGGGGGCTGCTGGTCAGCGACAGGTTGGCCACGGACTGCCCCGTCTGCAACTGCCGCAGCAAGGCAAACACGCCGTAGAGCACACCGGCTCCGCTCCTGCCCTTCACTACCAGGTTCTTGCCCTGCGCCGAAATCTGGTAGCCGTCGCGGCTGGCCGAGCTACCGGAAACGTTTGCAGATGGGTCAATCGCAAGCAGGATGCCGCGCTTGGTGCTGGCCGGCGCCGCCAGCCGCGGCACGGCCTGGCCCAGCAAGCCTTGCAGGCCGCGCTGCAGCTCGGCCGCGGCGGTTGTCAGCACCGCGTCTCCCCCGCTGGCGGCCACAAACTGGGCCGCGGCGCGGTACTGCGCCAGCCGCGAGGCATCGGCCACCCGGTCGTACTTCAGCCACAGCCGGTAGCCGTCGTCGGCCACGCAGCGGGGCGCGGCGGCAACCACGGCTAGCAACAACAAAAGCGACCGGAGCAACATGGGTGGGATTGGGGGAGGGAGGGTGAGGACTTAGGCGAGTTGCGGGGCTTCGGCGTGCCGCGCCCGGGGCGGCGACTCGGCCGCCAGGCCGCGTCGGATGCCGTATTCCAGGCCGCGCAGCTCGGCCAGCCCCCGCAGGCGGCCAATGGCCGAGTAGCCGGGGTAAGTTTTCTTCTTGAGGTCGTCGAGCATCTGGTGGCCGTGGTCGGGGCGCATGGGAATGGCGCCGGCGCCTTCGCCGCTGGCGGCGCGGCGCTGCTCTTCCAGCACCAGCTCGCGCACCACGGCGTACATGTCCACGTCGCCGGTCAGGTGGTCGGCCTCGTGGAAGTTGCGCGGGTTTTCTTCGCGCTTGGTGGCCCGCAGGTGGATGAAGTGGATGCGCGCGGCAAAGCGCCGGGCAATGGCCGGCAGGTCGTTGTCGGCCCGCACGCCCAAGGAGCCCGTGCAGAACGTGAGGCCGTTGGCCGGCACGTCGCAGGCCCCAAACAGCTGGGCAAGGTCGGCGGCGGTGCTCACCACGCGGGGCAGGCCCAGCAGCGGATAGGGCGGGTCGTCGGGGTGAATGCAGAGGCCCATGCCCAGCTCCTGGGCCACCGGCGCCACCTGCTGAATGAAGTAGTGCAGGTTTTCGCGCAGCGCAGCCGCATCGATGGCCGCGTACTCGTCGAGCAGGCGTTGGAAGCTGGCCAGCTCAAACGCCTCCTCCGAGCCGGGCAGGCCCAGCAGCACGGTGTTGGTGAGGGCGGCCACTTCGTCGGCGCTCATGGCCGCGAATTGCTGGCGGGCGGCTTCGGCCACGGCGGGCTCGTAGTCGGCCGCAGCGCCGGGCCGCTTCAGAATGCAGAGGTCGAACAGGGCGAAGTCCTGCCACACAAAGCGCAGGGCCCGCGAGCCATCGGGCATTTCGTAGCGGAGGTTGGTGCGCGACCAGTCCAGCACCGGCATGAAGTTGTAGCACACCGTGCGGATGCCGCAGGCGGCCAGGTTGCGCAGCGAGGCCTTGTAGTGGTCTATATACAGCTCGCGCGAGGGGCGGCCCTTTTTGATGTCTTCGTGCACCGGCAGGCTTTCCACCACCGCCCAGTGCAGGGGCGCGTGGGTGGCGTTGTCGGCCTCGATGAGCTGCTGGCGCGCCCGGATTTCGCTCACCGGCCACACGACGCCCACCGGCAGCTGGTGCAGCGCCGTCACCACGCCGGCGCACCCGGCCTGCCGGATGTCGAAGAGCGAAACGGGGTCGTGCGGACCGAACCAGCGCATGGTGTGCAGCATGGCAACTGTTAGGTAAAATACAATTTGTGTTATACCCAGACTAATCTACCTCCGCGATTACCGTAAATGCGGCAGATAGGTCGTTTGGCTGACTTACCCCCGAATGTAGAACGGGAAACCTCAAATTGATTCTGCCAAAATCGGCCAAATTTTCGTGCATTGGCAACAAAACTATCGGCATCGTTTCCGGAAACGATGCCGATAGATAACTTTGCATTTCTTTCGCCGAAAATTTTTTTTGTGCGTTATATTTGAGTGAGTACTCACAGCGGCGCGTCTCCCCCACGCATCCAAAGCCGTTTTTCTCCACTAAATACAATTCTCAATGGCTACCTGCATCAAATGCAAGCTTTCTGATACGGTGTTGAAGGCCGGATTTGTGCGAGGAAAGCAGCGCTACCTCTGTAAAACCTGCGACTACCATTTCACGGAGGAGAAAACCGGCCCCAGCCCGGACCGCCGCCGCACCCAAACCACCATCGGCGACGTGGCCAAGGCCGTGGGCGTGGCCTCGTCCACGGTGTCGCGGGCCCTGAACGGGCACACCGACATCAGCCCCGTGACGCGGCAAGCCATTCTTGACGCGGCCCGGCAGCTCGACTACCAACCCAACCTGCTGGCCCAGAGCCTCAAAAGCCGCGAAACCCACACCCTGGGCGTGCTCATCCCGGACCTGGAGCGGCCCTTTTTTGCCACGGCCGTGAGCGGCATTCAGGCGGTGGCCACCGAGGCCGGCTACCGCGTGATGATTTGCCAGTCGAAGGAGTCGTACCGCACCGAAGTCAGCAACGTGCAGGCGCTGGTGGCCAGCCAGGTCGACGGCCTGCTCATCTGCCACTCGCGCGAAACCGAAAACTTCGACCACGTGAAGCCCGCCGCCTGCCGCGGCATTCCGGTGGTGCACTTCGACCGCGTGAGCAACGAAGTGGACAGCGCCAAGGTCATCCTTGACGACTGGAACGGCGCCTACAACGTGACCGAGCACCTCATTCAGCAGGGCGCCCGGCGCATTGCCATCCTGGCCGGCCCCGAGTCGCTGCTCATCAGCCGCAACCGCCTGGCCGGCTACCAGCACGCCCTCCGGCGCTACCAGCTGCCGCTGCGGCCGGAGTACGAGGTGCACATCGACTTCCGTACCGAGGAAGCCGAGGCCACCCTCGACGCCTGGCTGGCCCTGCCCGAGCCGCCCGACGCCATTTTCGCCATCAACTACACCAACGCCTTCGACCTGCTGGTGGCCTTGAAGAAGCGCGGCGTGCGCGTGCCCCAGCAAATGGCCGTGGTGGGCTATGGCGACGAGTTCATGGCCGCCATGATTGAGCCCGGCCTCACCACCGTCGACCTCCACCCCTATCGCATCGGCCAGCAGGCGGCCCGCCTGTTTCTGGAGCAGGTGCAGCAGAAAGAGAATTTTCAGCCCCGCACTTTCGTCATTGCCGGCGATTTGATTATTCGGCAGTCGTCGCTGAAAGGCGAAGGCGACTTGTTCCGGCTGAGCATCTAGGCAAGTGGCGCCCCAAGCTGTGCGGCGCCTTTTGCATTGTTGAATTGAAAAAATAGGCTTTCCATTTTGAAAAAATATAGCCCTGCTGCGCTTCGTGCGCGGCAGGGCATTTTTATTTAACTTTCTGTCAATCAACAATAAGACTACTTTTCTCAAAAAAGCCCGGCGAGTCGGCACTGGTATTGGCAGTAGGTGCGAGTCACCAAACGCACGCCACCATGGCCATTCTTGATAACCTCACCAAAGCCGCGAAGGATTTCTTCATCGAAGACGATGGCGCGGCCCGCCAAGCCCCCGCTCCGGCCCCGCTTGCCGCGGCGCAACCCGCCCAGGCTGGGCCGCCGGCCGCCGGTCCGGCGCCCGCCGTCACCCAGGCCGAGCAGCGCCACCTCGACCACATCGCCAGCCTGCTGGCCGGCGACGGCAAGGACTTCGGGGCCTACACCAAGATGGTGAACAGCATGGCCGGCAGCGGCCTCACCGGCCCGCTGCTCTACCAAACGGCTTTCAACGCCTTCGCCGCCCTCACCGGCACCAACCAGGCGGCGCTGCTGGCCTCGGCCGAGCAGCTGGCCCACAAGCTGGCCGAGGACCGGGCCCGGGTGCTGCAGCGCCACCGCGAAAAGATGGGCGAAAGCCCGGACACCAAAGCCCCGCCCGGCCCCTTGGCCCTGCTGCACCAGCGCGAAACGCAGCTGCAAGCGGAGGTGGCCTCCCTCACGGAGCAGCTCACGCAGAAAAGCCAGCAGCTGCGCGAAATCCAGCAGCAGGCGCAGGCCGAGAAGCAGAAAACGCAGGCCGCGCTGGCCTCCTACGAGCTGGCCAACGCCGCGGCCGCGGCCGAGCTGCAGGCCCACCGCCAGGCCGCCCAAAACTTCCTCAACCCCTCTCCTTCCACCCCTTCTTCAAACGCCTAACCCCATGAACACGTTGCTCACAACTACTTCTGATACCGATACCGGCCTCCCCAAGTGGCAGAAGCCGGAGAAAATGGCCGGCCGCGTGGTGCTGCTGGGCCTGGCCGGCGCGGCCGTGTACTACTGGGGCGTGATTCTGCCCTTCCTGGTCGACATGGTGTTCAACAGCGTGAAGCTGGGCATCGGGCTGGGGGCGCTGTTCGTGCTGTTTTTGCTGGTCACGAACAAGCGCATTCAGGCCGGCATCTGGTACGCCGGGCAGCGCGTGCTGCGCACGCTGGCGGGGATTTTCGTGAACACCGACCCCATCGGCATCATGCAGGACTACATCAAAAACACCGAGCAGGAAGCCCGCAAGATGGACGCCGAAGTGACCAACATCGAAGGCGCCCACGAGCTGGTGAAGCGCAAGCTGGCCACCAACACCGCCCAGATGAAGGAGTACCTGGCCCTGGCCAGCTCGGCCACCCGCCAAAACGAAAAGGACATGGCCGAGAGCTACGCCAGCCGCGCCGCCCAGCTGGAAGACTACAACAAGCGCCTGCAGCCCATGGCCACCACCACGGCCAACGTGAGCGTGGTGATGCGCCAGATTCTGAAAGCCGCCCTGCGCCAGATTGATGGCAGCAAGTTCAAAGTCAACCTTTTGAAAGACGAATACGAGCTGGTGAAGCGCACCAGCTCCGGCATGCGCGCCGCCATGAACATCCTGCGCGGCGACCCCGACAAGAAGTACTTCTTCGACCTGGCCACCGACCGCGTGGCCCAGGACATGGCCCAGCAGCTCGGCCAAATCAAGCAGGCCATGCGCTACTCGCAGGAGTTCGTGAAGGAGATGGACATCCAGAACGGCGTGATGAGCGAGAAGGGCCAGGCCTTGCTCAGCAAGTACCAGAACGGCGATTTCAACGCCGTGCTCAACGAAAAACCGCAAGCCCAACAATCTTTCGCCGCCACCAAAAAAGCCTCCGATGATGCCTATTCTAGCCTGCTTGATTAGCTTTTTGCTGGCCTGCGGTCTGGTGGGCCTGCTGGGCCAGCCGGCGCCGGTGACGGTGGTGCCTCATGCCGCTTCGGTCGAACGTCATGCCGAGCACAGCCGAGGCATCTCGCTCGCCCGGCACCTCACCCCCCGGCCCCCTCTCCCAAAAAGAGGGGGAGCTTAACGCCAGCGCATAGCCGGTGCCCCCTCTCTTTTGGAGAGGGAGTCAGGGGGTGAGGTCGACACCTGCCCCCACAACAACCCCAAAATCAACGCGCCTCAACAGGCGCCTCACCCCTCCTTTGCCTTTACTCAAATGACAACACGTGGTAAAATCGTAATCGGCCTGCTCATTGTGGCGGCTCTTTACTTCGGCATCAACAAGTTGATTGCCAGCGGTGCCATCTTCAAGAAAGCCGAAACCGAATCGGTACTTCTCAACTCCATCGAGCTACCGGCGGCCACCGGCGGCAACCGCGCCACCGTGGTGGTGCCGCTGGCCCCGCTGCCCGGCACCGCCCCCGCCGACAAGGGCACGCCCGTGGTGTGGGAGGTGATGGCCTGGAACAGCCAGATGGCCGGCATGCTGGCCAACGGCGGCCCGCGCACCACCATGGGCTCGGCCCTGGCCGCCAACGGCCTCGACCTGCAGATTGTGCGCCAGGACGACGTGAGCAAGATGCAAGCCGACCTGGTGAAAAACGCTGTGGACCTGCAAAGCAACCCCGCCACGCCCGGCCTGATTGTGAGCATCATGGGCGACGGCCTGCCGGCTTTCTCGGCCGTGCAAGCCGAGCTGCAGAAGACCGGCACGCAGTTGCAAATTATCCCCTACTCGGTGGGTAAGAGTTTCGGCGAAGACAAGCTGATGGGCCCGAAAGAGTGGCTCGACAACCCCAAAACCGCGCTAGGCAAAACCATTGCCTGCTACCTGCGCGACGGCGACCAGAACATCGCCCTGAAGTGGTGCGCCGACAACGGCCTGAAAGTGAACCCCGACGAAACCACCTACGACCCCGAAGCCGTGAACTTCATGGCCGCCAGCGACTTCCTGGTGGCCGCCGAGAAGTACATCCTCGGCAAGCCCGAAGCCCGCACCAAAGTGGTGAACGGCAAAAACACCGGCGTGAAAGTGGACGTGGTGGCCGACGCCGTGGCCACCTGGACGCCCGGCGACGTGAATATTGCCAAGCAGCGCGGCGGCCTCGTGAACATTGTGAGCACCAAGGACTACTCCAACCAGATGCCCAACATCATGGTGACTACCAAGCGCTGGTACGATGCTCACCCGAAGGAAGTGCTGGGCCTGATGACGGCCTTCGCCGTGGCCGGCGACCAGGTGAAAGCCCACCCCGAAGCCCTGACCCGCGCCGCCGACATTTCGGCCGCCGTGTACGGCGACCAGGACAAGCCCGGCGCCTACTGGCTGAAGTACTACAAGGGCGTAAGCGAAGCCGACCGCAACGGCGACGTGGTGGAGCTGGGCGGCAGCAAAGCCTTCAACTTCAGCGACAACCTGAGCTTGTTTGGCCTCGACGAAGGCGGCACCAACGTGTACGCCGCCGTGTACAAAACCTTCGGCGACGTGCAGAAGAAGCTGTACCCCAAGGAGCTGCCCAGCTACGTGCCCCTCGACCAGATGCTGGACTTGACGCCCCTCAAAAAGCTACAGGCCCAATACAAAGGCAAAACTGTGGCCCCGGCCGAAAACCAGCAGTTTGCCGCCGATGACGAAATCCGCCAGAGCGTGAGCAAGCGTGCCTGGAACATCGCCTTCAAATCGGGCCAAAGCACCTTCACCCCCGCCGCCGAGCGCGACCTCAACCAGCTCTTCAACGACCTGGTGGTGGCCGGCCGCCTGAAGGTGGCCGTGCACGGCCACACCGACAACACCGGCGACCCCGCCAAAAACCAGCAGCTCTCTGAAGACCGCGCCATGGCCGTGGAACACTGGCTCGAAGCCAAAAGCCGCAGCGCCTTCCCCGCCGGCCGCGTGCAGGTGTACGCCCACGGCGCCACCGAGCCGGTAGCCAGCAACGCCACCCCCGACGGCAAAGCCAAAAACCGCCGCGTGGAAGTAGTGCTGGGCAACTAGAATCGTACCGCTGACTTTCAGTCGGCGCACGAGCAAAGCGAGTTCCCCGGGCCTGCCGGGCAACTGCGCAATTACCAACGGCACAGACGCGGATACTCGCTCCGCTCGTGCGCCGACTAAAAGTCAGCGGTACTCCCCATGAAATCCCTTTTCGCCCCTAACGCCCAGCCGGCCCGCCTCGTGTTTACCACGATGGTCATCGGCCAGGCCGCCCTGCTGCTGCTGCTGTGGCTGTTTTACCCTATGCAGCTCTTCCCCAGCCTGGGCGAAGTTGTCCGCGCGCTCGGCGACCTCATCACCACGCAGGGCCTCATACAAGAGCTGTGGGCCAGCATGAGCACGGCCCTACAGGCGCTGGCCGTGGCCACGGTGCTGGCGCTGCTCATCTCCTACCTCACGGCGCTGCCCTTCTTCCGGCCCATCGCCTACGCGGCCTCCAAGATGCGCTACCTCACCCTCACCGGCCTCACCTTCTTCATGGCCCTGATGGTGAGCTCCGGCCACCAGGTGAAACTTTCGGTGCTCATTTTCGGCGCCACGGTGTACCTGGTCACGGGCATGACGAGCGTGATTCTGACCACCACGCAGGAGGAAATGGACCATGCCCGCACGCTGGGCATGGGCGAGTGGCGCAGCTTCTACGAGGTGGTGGTGCTGGGCAAGCTGGATGAAATGCTCGAAGTGGTGCGCCAAAACTTCGCCATCATCTGGACCATGATTACGCTGGTGGAAACGCTCTACCAGTCCGAGGGCGGCATCGGCCTGCTGCTCTACAAGCAGAACCGCTACCTGCATTTGGATGGCGTACTGGCCATTCAGCTGGTAATCCTGGCCACCGGCGCGGCGCAAGACTACGTGTTTGTGCTACTGCGGAAAGTGTTTTTTCCTTATTCTTCTTTAGGAACATCCGCCTAGCGGGCGCCTCACCCCCCGGCCCCCTCTCCCAAAGGAGAGGGGGTGCCTGCCGACTTCTCGTCATCCCTCCAACCCGAATTAGCTTGCCCGCGCCGCCGTGGCACCCCCTCTCCTTTGGGAGAGGGGGCCGGGGGGTGAGGCGCCCACCAGAACGACCATGACTGCCCTCCCCTACAACTACAAAGACCCCATCCTCACCCTGGAAAACATCTCCATGTCGTTCCACGGCGAGCCCGTGTTGCGCGACATCAACGCCCAAATCCTCGACGTGACCCGCCCCAACATGCGCCAGGGCCAGGTCGTGGGCTTCTACGGCCGCTCGGGCATCGGCAAGTCGGTGCTGTGCCGCATCATGGCGGGCCTCATCGCGCCCAGCGCCGGCACCGTGGAAGTGGGTCTCGCCCAGCAGCCCGTGACGCCCGGCATGGTGGGCTTCGTGCAGCAGCGCTACCCCCTCTTCGACCACCGCACCCTGCACGACAACCTGCTGGTGGCCGCCCTGCGCAAGCACGCCCCCGCCGACGCCCGCCAGCACGTCGAGGCCTACCTCGAACGCTTCGGCCTGGCCCCGCACCGGCGCAAGTACCCGGCCCTGCTCTCGGGCGGGCAGCGCCAGCGGGCGGCCATCGCCCAGCAGCTGCTCTGCTCCGACCACCTCATCCTGCTCGATGAGCCCTTCTCCGGCCTCGACGTGGCTATGATTGACGAAGTGAAACGAATAATCGTCGAAGTCACCACCATGGACGAGCTGAACACCGTCATCATCGTCTCGCACGACATCGTGACCACCACCGCCCTGGCCGACCGCCTCTGGCTGCTCGGCTACGAGCACGACGCGGCCGGGGCCCTCGTGCCGGGCGCCACCATCAGCCCCCAGCACCAATACAACCTGGCCGAAATGGGCCTCGCCTGGCACGAAAACGTGGAAGCCGAACCCGAATTCGCCCAGTTCGTCGAGCACATCAAGAATGAGATTCGGGGGAGTTAGGCGAGGTCGCGCACTCGCCAAAGGACTGGCTTACGCTTATCCAAATCGTATAGAAAGAACGGAATTCCCCACTGGTGCAATTTCGCCGTCAGCTTTTGGTCTAGAATATTTTTTCGGTCTTTCTCCGTCGATTTACGAAGCGGTGTGCTACGCTGCGGAAGCAGTTCCGGCTCCTCCAGAAACAGCACCACTTCTATCAACGGCTGGCGGCTAAGGCAAGCCATTGGTTTCAAAGAACCATCGCCTAAACGTTCAGCCAGCAGCAAGCCAGCCAATGTGCCCATCGTTTTACGCAGTACTGTCTGGCGCAATTCCTCGTGGCGAACGGCCACGTTGGCATCAGGAGCACGTTCACGTTCGTCTTTTACTTCGATAAGCTGCAAACGGACGGGTTGCCCTGGCAGTCGGCATACGATGTCCATACCGCGCACTTGTTGCACACCTTCACTCAGAATAACGCTCCGATAGAAACCAGCCGGCTCATTATACCTCGGCTCAGCATCTTGGTCATACTTCACCGCATACCAATCAGAAGGAAAATCGAAGGCCAAGCCTTTACCGGCCTTATTCTTTTCTTCGATTGTTGGCATGATACTCCTGGTCTTCGCGGATAAAAATTTCTTCTAACTCGTCGGCCTGCTTCAATTCTTCTGCTAAAGCCACCACGTCAGGCAAAAACTCAAAATTATCAGTCGTCACAATTCGCGTAGCTTCGCCTGGCTCAGCATTTAAACCAAAATATTTTATTGGCAGTGGCGCAGCATCTTTCTGCCGTGACAGAATATGAAACTCTTTTAGTAAGTCAGTACTGTGGGTAGCTAGTATTATTTGGAAACCTTGGCGAGCTAATTCAGCTAGAATAGCGGCTAGCTTTCGAAGCAATGCAGGATTTAAGTTGGCTTCGGGCTCGTCCCAAAACAAGGTGGTTATGCTAGTTAAACTCCCATTAGCAAGCAATTTTTGTAACGTGCCAAATTTGCGCAGTCCTTCAGCCACCATATTCATAGCTGTTCGTTTTCCGTTGGTAGCTATGAGATAATATTTTCCTTCCTCTTCCTTCACTTCCCCACCCAGAACATTTGTCAAAGCTGATATGGCTTGAGCAGAATTGACTTTTCGTAGTGGCAAGAGACGAAGTTGCCTTAATAAATGCAAATAGTTTTGTTCTATTGGCAAGACTAATTGTTCTGAAGCTGGAAGCATCCAACTCAGGGTGAGTATTTCTTTTGCAGGGATAAAAACTGGAGCAACTATTTCTAATTTTTCATTAATAAATTCCCCGCCACTGATTACGCTCACGCTATCTAAATAAGCATTTATCTCAAATTGCACAGTCTCATTTTGAGAAAACCCATCACCGAATTCCGCTTCAATATTAGCAGTTTGCAGCGACGAAAGAGTAGACACTAATTGCTTTCGGCTGGCTGTTTGAAATACTTCTGGTAAAAAATAAGATAAGCGACGAGGCCAATCCGGTTCACTCAGGGCAAAATCAAGAGCATAAGGAAAACCTCCTGAAGGTGGCTCATTTTTATTACGCTCACGCACTATTTCTATAGAATACCCCAACTTTAGCACATGGCTTTTTCCAGTTCCATTGGTTCCAACCAACACATTCAGCCCCGGCCCAAACTCAAAGTTGGCATCGGCAAAAACGGTGAAATTCTTAAGGTGGAGGCGCTTTAGCATAGCCAAAACTACGTAATTGCGGCCCCATTCGGCCAATCCTCCCAAAAATGCCCACCGGTACCCTGCTCATCATCGACGACGAAGCGCGCTTGCGCCAGCTGCTGGCCCAGGTGCTGGAGCTGGAAGGCTACACCGTGCTGCAAGCCCCCGACGCCCGCCGCGGCCTGGAGTTGCTTCAGCAACACGCCGCCGACGTGCTGCTGGTGCTCTCCGACGTGAAGCTGCCCGACGGCCACGGCGTGGACCTGCTGCCCCGCTACAAAGCCGCCGCCCCCGATGCCGAAGTGGTGCTGCTCACCGCCTTCGGCACTATCCCCGACGGCGTGAAGGCCATGAAGCTCGGCGCCTTCGACTACCTCACCAAGGGCGATTTTGAGCAGCAGCTGGTGGTGGTGGTGGAGCGCGCCGCCGAAAAAGCCCGCCTCCGCCAGCGCGTGGCCGAGTTGGAGCGCCGCGTGGGCGAGCAGTACCGCTTCGAGTCCATGATAGGCGAGTCGGCCGAGCTGAAGCGGGTGCAGCGCCTGGCCCAGCAAGTGGCGCCCACCGACAGCACCGTGCTGCTGGAAGGGCCCACCGGCAGCGGCAAGGAGCTTTTTGCCCAGGCCATCCACCAGGCCAGCGGGCGGCGGGGCAAGGCCTTCGTGGCCGTCAATTGCAGCGCCTTTCCCAAAGATTTGCTCGAATCGGAGCTGTTTGGCTACAAGAAAGGGGCCTTCACCGGCGCGCTCACCGACAAGAAGGGCCTGCTGGAAGAAGCCAACGGCGGCACCCTCTTTCTGGACGAAATCGGCGAATTGGAGCTCAACGTGCAGGCCAAGTTCCTGCGCGTGCTCGAAAGCCAGACCTTCACCAAGCTTGGCGACACCAAGCCCACCAAGGTCAACATTCGCCTGGTGGCCGCCACCAACCGCAACCTCAAGCTCGAAGCCGACGAAGGCCGCTTCCGCCCCGACCTCTATTACCGCCTCTCGGTGTTCACCATCCGCATTCCGGCCCTCAAGGACCGGCCCACCGACGTGCCCCCGCTGGCCCAGCACTTTCTGCACTACTTCGCCGCCCGCCTCAGCAAGCGCCTGCCCGGCCTGGAGCCCGAGTGCCTGGCCCTGCTGCAGCGCTACCCCTGGCCCGGCAATGTGCGCGAGCTGAAAAACGTGCTGGAGCGCGCCGCCATCCTGGCCCCGAGCGGCGAACCCTTGACGGGCGATTTCCTGCCCGATGAGTTTCACGCCCTGGGCCGGGCCGCCCGCCCCGGCGCCGACGCGGCCGACGACAGCCTGCGGGCGCTGGAAGCCCGCCACATCGAGAAACTGATGCGCGAGCTGGACGGCAACAAGCCCGACGTAGCCAAGCGCCTGGGCATCGGCCTCACCACGCTCTACCGCAAGCTGCAGGAGTACGGGCTGGACGGGTGACGGCAGGCCGGTGGTCGTGGGTGCTCTCGCGGTGCTTGCTTCAAGCGGGCAGAGCGCCCGGCGCGGTCAACCCGGGGGGTGCTTTCGTCAATTCGAGCAGCAGCTGGCAGAGGGCGGCTTCCTCGTAGGGCTTGGTGAGGCAGGCGTTCATGCCGGCGGCCAGGTAGGCGGCGCGGTCGGCTTCGAAGGCATTGGCGGTGAGGGCGATGATGGGCACGTTGGCGCGGGCCGGGTCGGGGTGCCGACGAAAAGCAGTCGTGACCTGCAGCCCGCTCAGCCCCGGCATGCGGATGTCGAGCAGCACGGCATCGAAGGGCTGCTGCAGCAGTTGGGCCAGCGCGTCGAGGCCGTTGCTGACGGCTAGCACCTGCACGCCCCAATACTCCAGCACGGCCACGGCAATGCGTTGGTTCACGGGGTTGTCTTCGGCCAGCAGCACGCGCAGGCCGCGCAGGCCCTCGTACGACACTTCGGCGGGCGTGGGCGTTTGCGTGGCCGGGGCGTCGGCCACGCGGGGCAGCACCAATTGGAAAGAAAACGTGGTGCCCAGGCCGGGCTCGCTGTAGAGCTGCAGGCTGCCGCCCATCTGCTCCACCAGCTGCCGGCTGATGGCCAGGCCCAGCCCGGTGCCGCCAAAGCGCAGGCTGGTTTCGGCGCTGGCCTGGGCAAACGCGTCGAAGATGTGGGCCTGCTGCTCGGGGGCGATGCCGATGCCCGTGTCCTGCACCCAGAACTTGAGCAGCAGTTCCTGACCGGTTTCGTGCAGCACCTCCGCGCCCAGCCGCACACTGCCGCGCTCGGTGAACTTGATGGCGTTCGAAAGCAGGTTGAGCAGCACTTGGTGCAGGCGGTAGGCATCGCCCAGCAAGCGGGGCGCCGTGGGCACCGGCAACGCTATTTCGAGGAGCAGGCCTTTTTCGGCCACCAGGGCGGCCACGGTTTGCCCGGCGCCCTGCAGGGCCACGGCCAGGTCGAAGGGAGCGTGGTTGAGCTCCAGGTTGCGCGTGGTGATTTTGGCCATGTCGAGCACGTCGTTCAGCAGGGCCAGCAGGTGCTGGCCGGCGTGCTGCATGGTGGTGAGGTACTCGCGCTGCGGGTCGGTGAGCGACGTTTTCTGCAACAGGGCGGCCATGCCCAGCACCCCGTTGAGGGGCGTCCGGATTTCGTGGCTCATGCGGGCCAGGAAGGCTTCTTTGGCCTGGGCATTTTCCTCGGCCTCGCGCTTGGCCTGCTGCAGGGCCTGCTCGGCCTGCACGGCCGGGGTCACGTCGTAGCCCGACGCCACCACGTAGGGGGGTTCGCCGGCTTCCAGCACGGGGTAGGAATAGCAGTGCACGTGGCGGCGCTCGCCGGACCGGGTGAGCACCCCCAGGGTACGCTCCTGGATTTGCAGGGTCGTGTCGCCATCGAAGTAAGCCTGCAGTTCGGCGCGGCTTTCCGGGAGCACGACGTCGTACAGGTAGCGGCCCACCAGCTCATCGGCGGGCCGGCCCAGCAGCCGCTCAACGGCCGGATTTACGGACAGCACCTTGCCGTGCAGGTCGTGGGTGCAGATGAGGGCCTGCGAGTAGTACACCAGGTCGTGGTATTGCTTTTCGCGGCGCTCCAGCTCCTGGCGGGCCTGTTTCACGGCCGTGACGTCGGTGCCGATGCTGAGCACCCCGAGCTGCCCGCCGGGGCGCTGCAGGGGTCGCTTTTCCATCTGAAAAAAGCGCGTTTCGCCGTTGTCGAGGGTGCAGGGCAGTTCCCGGGCCTGGGGCTGCCGGGTGGTGCGCACCAGGGCGGTGAGTTCCTGCAGCTGGCGCGCTTCTTCGGCCATTGCGGGGCTGCCGCCCGGCGCTTGCTGGCGTTTGGTTTGGGCCGACAGGGTCCGGAAAGCCTCGTTGCCGAAGGACACACTGCCGTCGGGGTCGCTCATGTAGATGACGTTGGGCAGGGCGTCGATAATCTGACGCACGAAGGTTTCCTGGGCCCGCAGCATCACCTGCACGTCCTGTTGCAGCTTCTCGGCGTTGTAGCGGGCCGTAATGTCGATGCCCGACCCCACCACCACGCGCAGGGTGCCGTCGGCCTCAAACACAGGCCGCAGGTGGCGGAGCATGAGCTGCGGGCGCTGCTTTTTGTCGAGGCGCATTTCTTCCCAGGTCACGTCGGTGCGGGTGCGCACGGCCAGGTCGAAGTACTGTTCCCGCTGCTGGCGGATGCCCTCGGGCTGCTGCGTTTTGCGCAGGGCGAAGTATTCGTCGTTGGTCAGGCCGATGACTTGCCGGCGCACGGCGGGGTCCGAAATCGAAGCCGGATTGACGAACAAGAACCGGTGCTCGGCGTCGAACACGGCCACGTCGACGGGCAGCAGGTTCAGGATGGACTCGTAGAAGGCCTGCTGCCGCGAGAGCATTTCTTCGGCTTGCGAGCGCGCCGTAATGTCGACGCCGGAGCTGATGACCCGGACCGAGCCGTCGGCTAGGCGCACCGGCCGGTAGCGCAGCAGCAGGTGCACGGGCCCGTCGGGGCCGGGACGGGTTTCCTCCCAGGCTTGCTCCTGCTGGGTGCGCAGGGCATTGGCAAAGGCCGCGTCGCGGCGCAGGCTGACGGCCGCCGGCCGCTGCCGGTGGGCGCAGGCCTCGGCGCTGGTGCGGCCCAGCATCCAGGCGCGCGTGGCGGGGTCGGGCTCCACGGCGGGGTTCACAAACAGGTAGCGGTGCTCGGCGTCGAACACGGCCACGGCCGAAGGCACCTGCTCCAGCACGCCTTCGTAGAAAGCCCGCTGCGCGAGGAGCTGCTGCTCGGCCAGGTAGCGCTCGGTCACGTCGGTGAAGTAAAGCGAGGCGTAGGGCAGCTCCGGCACGGCCACGGCCGTGAACTGGAAGTGGCGCCCGGCCAAGGCCAGCGTTTGCTGGCGGTGCTCGGCAGGCAGCAGGGCATCTTGCACCAGCGCCAGCAGGCGCTGCGGCAAGGTGGCCGGCGCCTCCGCGGCCAGGGCCTGCAGCACGGGGGCCGCGGCGGGGTTGGCATACACCAGCTCGCCGGTGGCGGTCACCTGCATCAGCGGATTGGGGTTGTGGCGGGGCAGGTGCGGCAGCGTGGCCCCGGTTGGCTCGCGCGCCGCCGAGGCGGCGAGCTGCTGCTCCAGGACGGCCACGCGGGCCTGCGCGTCGGCCAGCGCGGCCTCGGCTTGCGCGCGGCCGGCGCGCTCTTGCTCCACGCGGGCGGCCCACTCGGCAGCAACGGCAGAAGGGGTTGTTTTCATGGCCAGAACGTGGAATACGCCGCGTGTGGTGCCGGCAGCCTGCGGCGCGGGCAACTCCCAGCTAGCGCCCACGTCGGAGCAGGCCCGGCAGTTCGACAAAGGTCAAACCCCAAGCAGAGATAACCAACTGTAATATTTTTAGCCGTGGTGCTATTTATCGTTTGCGGGCACTCTTCCTGCCCGGCGGCCGTGGCCGGCGCGAAGCCATTGCTGGTGCGGGCCCACGCCGGCGCTAGCTTCGCGGCCGGGCTGGCCGCCGCGCTTTTGCGCGGGCTTTTTGATTCCAGCTGCTTGCTCATGTCCCTTAAACTCAAAATTCGCCTTAGCGTCTTTGTGCTCCTGCTGCTGCTGCTGGGGCTGGGCGGCTACGCCTTTCTCACCATCAGCTACCTCGAGCACGGCGCCCACGGCATCGAGCAGGCCGATTTCAACCTGGCCCGCTCCACGGTGCTGGCGTTTCTGGCGGCCGGCACGGCCGTGGGCGTGGTGATGATGGTGCGGCTGCCGCGCATTGTGGTGCGCCCGCTGCGCCGCCTCACTTCCGACGTGGAGCGCGTGGCCGGCCCCGGCCCCGCCACCCGCGTGGGCGTGGGCCGGCGCGACGAGGTGGGCTCCGTGGCCACCGCCGTGAACCGGGTGCTCAGCCAGGCCCAGAACGAGCGCCGCGCCACGCTGGCCGCCCTCTTCGCCGAGCGCAACCGCATGGACAGCCTGGTGCGCAGCCTCGACGAGGGCCTGCTGCTGCTTGATGAGCACCGCACCATCATTCTGGCCAACCCCGTGGCCTGCGACCTGCTGGGCCTGCGCGCGGCCGAGCTGGAAGGCCAATCGGCCGACCGGCTGGCCGAAACCAACGAGCTACTGCGCGAGCTGCTGGCCCCGCTGGCCGCCCACAACCTGGCCGGCGACGCCGAGCCCGACCCCGTGTTCACCTTTCCGCACAAGGGCGAGTCGCCGCACTATCAGCTCAGCATCAGCCCCATCGAAATGACGGACGGCACCACGGGCAAGCCAGTGCCCGGCGGCCACATCTTCTGCTTGCGCAACGTGTCCGATTTCAAAAAGCTCGACGAAGTGAAATCCGGCTTCCTGGCCACCATTTCGCACGAGCTCAAGACGCCCCTGGCCAGCATCAAGCTCAGCCTGATGCTGCTGCAAAACGAGCGCACCGACGCCGCCGAGCGCCAGCGCCTGGCCACCGGCATTGGCGAGGAAACCCAGCGCCTGCTCAACATGGTGGGTCAGCTCATCGACGTGGCCCGCCTCGACGCCGGGGCCGGCATCAAGCTCGACGTGCAGCGCATGCGCCTGGCCGACGTCATCGGCTACGCCACCCAAACCGTGCATCCGCAGCTCACCGACAAGCAGTTGCGGCTCGACGTGCAGGTGGCCGACGCGCTGCCCGAGGTGCAGGGCGACATGGAAAAAACCACCTGGGTGCTCATCAACCTGCTCTCAAACGCCATCCGGTATTCGCCCACGGCGGCCCCGCTGGTGGTGCGGGTGATGCCCTGGGGCGAAATGGTGCGCGTGAGCGTGGAAGACTGCGGCCCCGGCATTCCGGCCGAGTACCACAAGCGCATTTTTCAGCGGTTTGCGGGGGTGCCGGGGCGCACGGCCACGGGCAGCAGCTCCGGGCTGGGGCTGAGCATATCCCGCGAATTCATTACTGCGCAAGGCGGCACCTTATGGGTTGAAAGCCAGCCGAATAAAGGCAGCCGCTTCTTATTCACCTTGCCGGTGGCGGCTTAAAGACGTACAAAAAAAGTCTTAGAAGCCGGTGCGGTGGCACAAGAACGTCCTGTTTTTTTGCGTCCGCTGCGGCCCTCTCGTCCGGTCACGCGGGTACGCCGTTCGGCAGCGGCGCAATGGGGCCGGTAAGCTAGGCAATTCTTAGGAAGCAGCCAAGTGCATTGGGCGAGCCGTGAATAGGCGGCGGGACGAAATTTCTGGCCTCTTTGCCGGTTGAAACGCCTTCACGGCGGCGCTTTTCCCGTATTTGGGCTACTTTGGCCGAACGGTGTGCGGCCAGTTCGGCGGCAGCAACGGCAAATACGGCTCTTATGAAATCATTTTCCTTCCGGCGCGTGGTAGCGGCAGTGCTTCTGCTGTGCGTGCTGGGGGGAGTGGCGGCCGTGTGGCTGCTGGGCAGCGACTATGGCCGCCGGCTGGTGGCCCAAAAAGTGCGCCGGGCCCTCACCCGCAATTCGGAGCTGGTGCTGGAGCCCTTCACGGTGGAACTGTCGCCGTGGCGCGACTTTCCGCACCTCACGGCGTCCATTCAGCACATTGCCCTCACCGATACGTCTTACGGCCGGCGCATGCCCGTGCTGCGCATTGCCCGCGCCGACCTGCGCGTGGAGCTGCTGCGGCTGCTGCGCGGGCAACTGCAGGTGAAGCGCCTGGCCGTAACCGACGTGGACTTCCGGGAGCGGGTCGACTCGCTGGGCCGGTCCTGGGGGCTGCGCGGCAAGCGGCGCCGCGGCACCGGCAAGCCGCCGCTGGTGAACCTGGAGCTGGATGAGCTGCTGGTGTCGAATTTCCGCTTCAGCGCCCAGAATGGCTACCTGCGCACGGCCTTTGGCGCCCAGGTCGACGCGGCCCACCTGTCGGCCCGGCTGCAGGGCGGCGTGCTGCGGGTGGCCGGCACCCTGGACGGGCAGCTGAGCTACCTGCGCACGCGGGCCGGCACCTTGTTTGAACGCGAGCCGGTGCACGCGGCCGTGCACTACCGCTACACGTTTGCCAACCGCCAGGGCCTGCTCTACCGCACCCGCGCCACCCTCAACGGCGACACCATTCGGGTGAGCGGCACCCACACCGTGGCCCCCGACCACCCCGAAGGCGCCCTTATGAACCTGCGCTTCGTGGGCAACCAGCCCCTCACCGACGTGCTGCACGCGGCCCTGCCGCCGCGCCTCGAGCCCTACCTGGCCGGGGCCAGCAGCCCCAGCAAAGCGCACATTCACTACACCATCACGGGGCTGAGCGGGCCCAAAGTGACGCCGCACAACGTGCTGGAGTTTGGCCTGCAGGCCGCTAGCCTAAAGTGGCCCGGCGAGGGGCGCCACATCACGCGCTGGGACCTGGCCGGCACCCTCGACAACGGCCCCCGCCACAACGTGCGCTCCCAGGTGCTCACCCTGAAGCGTTGCCGGATTTACTCCCGCGCCGGCCGCCTCGACGTGGCCATGACCTTGCGCGACTTCAAGCGGCCGTACGTGAACGGGCGCTTCCGGGGGCGCACCGAGCTGCCGGAGCTGGCCGCGGTGGTGTCGCCGGGCCGCTGGCGCGCCCGCGCCGGCCTGGCCGACCTCGACGTGCAGGTGCGCGGCCTGCTGCCCCCGCCGCCGGGCCGCCCGGACCTGGAGCCGCGCAAGAACATGTCGCTGCGGGGCACGGTGAACCTGCGCGGGGCCTCGTTTTGGCTGCCCGCCCGCGGCGCCGACCTCACCCAGCTCGACGTGAACGTGGGGCTGCAGGACAGCCTGTGGCAGCTTTCCAACGCCGCCGGCGTGCTCAACGGGATGCGGTTTCAGGCCTCGGCCACCACCGTGTACCTGCTCGACTACCTAACTGGGCAGCACGCCACGGCCAGCATCAAAGGCTCGTTTGCGGTGGATGAATTGCGCGTGGCCAGCTTGCGCACGCTGCTGCGGCCGGTGCCGCGCACGGCGGGGCCGGGCTTCGCGCCCACCAGCCTGCCCAAGCCGCGCCGCGCCCCGCGCAACCGCGCCCAACTGGCCGCCACGCTGGGCAGCGAGCTGATTCCGCCGGGCCTGCTGCTGGATGCCAGCCTGCGCTGCCAGCGCCTGCTGCTGGCCTCCGACACCCTCTACGACCTGGCCGTGACCGTGCGCCACGACGGCCGGCAGGTGCAGCTGCAGCAGTTGGCGGGCCGGGTGTGGGGCGGCGAAGTGCGCGGCAACGTGCACTGGCCCACCGACCCCGACAACCGCGTGGCGCCCGTGGAATACGAGCTGGGCGTGCACTTTGCCCACCTGAACTACCGGCAATTTGTGGAGCGCTTCACCCGGCCCGAGCCGCGCGCCGCCGCCCGCGCCCGCCGCCCGGGCAAGGCGGCGGGCAAGGCGGCGGGCGTGGCCGTGCCGGCCCTGCGCGACCTGTTGCTGGCCGCCAACGGCCGCCTCACCCTCGACATCGACCACGTGCAGCTGCCCGAAGAAGAAAGCCTGGGCAGTGTGAACCTGAAGCTGATAAAAACGGGCTCCCTGCTGCGCCTGCCCTACCTCCGGTTTCGGACGCCGGAGGGCGGCCGGGGCGAGGCCACCGCCACGGCGCAGGTAGAAAACCTGCGCCTGCTGGCCGCCGACGCCGACCTGACCCTGCGCTACGCCACCCTCGACGTGACGCGCCTGCTGGGCCTCATCGCCAACCTCACCACCTCGGCCGACACCGTGTTTACCGCCCAGACCCTGGCGCGGGCCGAGCGCCGGGCCGAGCGCCGCGCCCTGCGGGCCGAATCGAAGGAGAACCGCTCCCTGCTCTCGAACGGGGTGCTGAGCGCGGTGCTGCACGTGGAAGCCGACCGCGTGAACTATGCCGCGCTCAGCGGGGGGAAGTTTCGGCTGCTGGCCCACCTGCTCGAAGGCCAGGCCCGGCTGGACGAGTGCTCGGTGGAAGCGCTGGACGGCCGCATCAGCCTGAGCGGCTCGATGCGCAGCACCGCCAACCGCGCCCACCACCCCACGCAGCTGCAAATGCGCCTGCAGGACGTGGCCCTGCCGGCCCTGTTCGGCACCATCACGGCCATGGGCCTCAACGTGCTGGGCGGCGACAACGTGCGGGGCAGCGTGCGGGGCGTGGCCGACATCCGCACCGACTTAAATGCGCGGTTTTTGCCCAGCTTGTCGGCCACCGACGGCTACCTCAAAACGGACATCAAGGGCCTGGAGCTGCTGAACGTGGAAGTGCTGATGGAAGCGCTGAAGTTCATGAAAGCCGAACGCACCAGCCACTTGTATTTTGAACCCGTGAGCGGCGAGTTTTTGCTGACGCAGAGCCAGCTCATCATCCCCGGCCTGCGCCTGAACAGCAACCTGAGCAACCTCGAAATCGGCGGACACTACGGGCTCGACGGCGCCACCAACCTCTTCGTTGGCCTGAAACCGCTGCAGGCCTTGTTCGGCAACAACGACAAACGCGTGGAGCGCATCCAGAACGGGGAGCCGGTCAGCCAATCCGACAACGGCAAGCTGACCTACGTGAACCTGCGCCGCACGGCCCCGAAAGAAAAATACAAAGTGCGCCTGTTTCAGCGCGACGAGCAGCGCGAGGCCATGGCCCGCCTGCGCCAGCAGTACCGCGACTACCTCATCAGCCAGCGTCTCGACACCACGGTGCGGTTGCTGCGCTGAGCTCAATGCAGAACGTCAAGGCCTGACGGTGCACGCGGGATGCCGCGGCGCTCGGCATGACGTTCTTTGGCTACTCAATTCACATTTCCTCTTCGCACTTTCTCTTTCCCCATGCTTCGCCCCTGCCTCACGCTTGCCCTTCTGGCTACCATCTGTGCCAATGCCCCGGCCGCCCGGGCCCAATCGGGGCCGCAGGATTCGGTGTACGTGCGGCAGCACTACACCAAGCTCGACCGCCGGATTACGATGCGCGACGGGGTGCGTCTCTACACCACCATCTACGTGCCCAAAGACGCCTCGGCGGCCACGCCTTACCCGTTTTTGCTTACGCGCACGCCCTACTCGGCCGGGCCCTACGGCGAGCAGAAATACCCCGGCCGCGGGCCTGGCCCCAGCCGCGAACTGACGGAAGAAAAGTACATTTTTGTGCGGCAGGACGTGCGCGGGCGCTACATGAGCGAGGGCCGGTTTGAGGAGATGACGCCGGCTTTGCCGGGCACGTCCACAGCCGGCAAAGCCCACGACGAAAGCACCGACACCTACGACACCATTGAGTGGCTGCTGAAGAACGTGCCCGGCAATAACGGCCGCGTGGGCATGGTGGGCATCAGCTACCCCGGCTTCTATGCCTCGGCGGCCTTGCCCAACGCCCACCCGGCCCTGAAAGCGGTGTCGCCGCAGGCCCCGGTCACGGATGAGTTTATGGGCGACGACGCGCGGCACAAGGGCGCGTTTTTTCTGCTCGACAACTTTGAGTTCACCAATTATTTCGACGTGCCCCGGCCCCAGCCCGTGGCCGAGTACCAGCCGCTGTTCAAATTCGAGCCCAAGGATGCCTACAAGTTCTTTCTGGACCTCGGCCCCGTCAAAAACGCCAACGGCCCGCAGTATTTCAACAACCGGGCCCGCATCTGGAACGAGTACCAGCAGCACGAAACCTACGACGCCTACTGGCAGGCGCGCAACATCCGCACGGCCCTCACGGGCGTGAAACCGGCCGTGCTGGTGGTGGGCGGCTGGTTTGATGCCGAGGACCTGTACGGCGCCCTGAACACCTACAAGGCCATCGAAAAGCAGAACCCCGGCGCCACCAACCGCCTCGTGATGGGCCCCTGGACCCACGGCGCCTGGAGCCGCCCCGACTGGAGCAAGTTTGGCCCCCTCAGCTTCGGCTCGAACACCGCCGAAACCTACCGCCAAACGTTGGAAACGCCGTTTTTCAACTTCTACCTGAAAGACAAAGGCAACTTCAACCCGGCCGAAGCGACGGTGTTTAACACGGGTACGAACGAGTGGAAAATGTATGCGGCCTGGCCGCCTGCTCCCGCCGCAACGCAGATGCTTTATTTCAAACCAACTGGAAAGCTTGATTTCATTTTTGAAACCCCAATTGAGAAGGCGCTAAACAACCGCCTCCCCAGTCTGGGACTACCCGCGCCAGTTCTCCCACCTGCCTTCACCCAATACCTCAGCGACCCGGCCAACCCAGTGCCTTACACCAGCGGGGTGCACGGCGGGCGCAACAACGAGTACATGATAGAGGACCAGCGCTTCGCCGCCAAGCGGCCCGACGTCCTCTCCTTTCGCACCGAAACGCTGCCCAGCGACCTCACGCTGGCCGGCCCCATCACCGCCGACCTGTGGGTGAGCACCTCCGGCACCGACGCCGATTTCATCGTGAAAGTCATCGACGAGCTGCCCGACGGCACCCAGCGTCTGGTGCGCGCCGAGGTGATGCGCGGCCGCTTCCGCAACAGCTTTTCCAAGCCGGAGGCCTTCAAGCCCAACCAGCCCGCCGAAGTGAAATACGAGCTGCCCGACGTGCTCCACACTTTCCAGAAAGGCCACCGGCTGCTGGTGCAGGTGCAAAGCAGCTGGTTTCCGCTCGTCGACCGCAACCCGCAGACCTTCGTGCCCATTGCCACGGCCGAAGCCAAGGATTTTCAGAAAGCCACCATCCGGCTGTACCACGACGCGGCGCACCCGTCGGCGCTGCGGGTGCCGGTGCTGCCGTAGCCAAGTTCGGAAGGCGCGCAACCCCAGCCCGGCCGTGGCGCGTAGGCAGAGAATTCATTTTCACTTCCTTTCCTGCTTTCTCTCATGAAAATTCTTCCCCTCGCGCTGGCCTTGGGTCTGAGCACGGCGGCTTTCGCCCAAACCACGCCGGCCAGCAACGCTCCGGTCGACAACAACACCAATCCCACTGCGCCTTCCAACAATCAGCCCCGCGTGAGCACGGCCGTGGATGGCTCCAACATCGCCAACAACCGCGACAAGCTGTCGCCCGGCACGGGCACGCCCGTGGCCCCGCGCTCCGACGCCGAGAAAAAGGCTCACCGCGACGCCAAGCGCGCCGCCAAGGGCAAGTCGAAGCCGAAGATGTAGGCCTCAGGTAAAGGCTATGAAAACGGTCCTGCTGAGCGCAGCCGAAGCATCTCTACCGCGAAGAGTAATTATTTACTTCCTCGGCAGAGATGCTTCGGCTGCGCTCAGCAGGACCGTTCTTTTTATCGTTCTCTCGCCCCGTTGTCACCCACCAGCCCGCGCACGAACTCATCGGTAAAATCGGGGGCGAAGTGCAGCACGTTGGGCAGGGCGGCAAACTCTTCGACTTCGTGGGTAGTGGTGAGCACCACGGCTTGCATGCCGGCATTGTGGGCCGCCTCGGCGCCCTTGGGCACGTCCTCAAACACGAGGCAGTCGGCGGGCGCCACGCCGAGCTGGGCGGCGGCTTTGAGGAAAGTTTCGGGGTGGGGCTTGCTCAGCACCACGTCGTCGGCGCTCACGATGGCGCGAAAATAGTGCCGGATGTGCAGGTTATCGAGCACGAAGTCGATGTTGAACGGGATGGCGGCCGAACCGATGGCCATGGGAATGCCCCGTTGGTGCGCCGCCTCCAGAAACTCGGCCAAGCCGGGCAGCAGCGCCAGGCTGGGCAGGTACTCCTGCTGGTAGCGGCGCTCTTTTTCCAGCGACAGGCGGTCCATTTCTTCGGCCGTGAAGCGGTCGGGGCCGAACACGCGCACCAGCACTTCCTGGTTTTTGCCGTACATCTGGGGCTTCACTTCTGCGTGGGTGAAATTGCCGCCCAGGTCGTGGTTGAAGAGGTGGCGCCAGGCGCGGGTGTGGAAGTCCATGTCGTGAATCATGGTCCCGTTGAGGTCGAAAATGAAGGCTTTCATGCGAGGCAATAAGGGCTGAATACGCCGCAAAGGTCGGAGCTATGGCCCGGCCGGCGCTGTCACGCTGGTATTGCTCGACTGCGGCGGGCTTCCTCAACACGGGTGGCGGGTTGGAAATGGCACCGGTCTGCTCAGCCAAGGCAGGTCCGGCCCATCCCCAGCTGACGAAAAGCGGGGTGTCCGGCCAGTGCAATCAGCCTCACAAATGCAGCCGAAACGTGGTGCCCACGCCCACTTCGCTTTCCACCTCCACGCGGCCGCCGTTGCTCTGCACAATGCGGTTGACGAGGTAGAGGCCCACGCCGGTGCCTTCGGTGTGGTCGTGGAAGCGCCGAAACAGGTGAAACAGCTCGTCGCGGTGGCGCTGCACGTCGAAGCCCAGGCCGTTGTCTTCCACCAGCAGCACCGGGCGCCCGCCTTCGACCCACAGCGAGAGGTGTACGCGGCAGGTCCGGGCGGGGTCGTTATACTTCAGCGAGTTGCTGAGCAGATTGGCCAGGATGGTGCGCAGGTTGGCGCGGGCGTAGGAAATGGTGGGGCGGGCGGCAAAGTCGGTGGTGATGCGGGCGCGGGCGGCCAGCACCTGCGGCTGCAGGGTCTGGAGCACTTCCTGGGTCAGCTCTTCGAGGTCGACGGTTTCGGCGGGCAGCTCGGGCAGGCGCTGGGCCTGGCCCACGGCGGCCAGGTCGTCGATGGTGGTGGCCAGCTGGTGCAGGGCCTCGTCCACCATGGGCAGGAGCAGGTCGGCCTCGTCGGCGTCGGCGAAGGTGGCGGCGTGGCGCAGCTCCTCAAACAGGCCCGAGAGGTTGTTGACGGGCTGCTTGAGGTCGTGCGAGGCCGCGTACACGAAGTTGTCGAGGTCCTGGTTGGTGCGGATGAGCTGGGCGTTGGCGGCGGCCAGCTCGTCGTTGCGGGCACTCACGGCCTGGTTGGCGGTGCTCAGCTCGGCGTTGATGCGGGCCATGAGCTGGCGGGCGGCCACCTGCTCGCTCACGTCGGTGGCCACGGCGGCCACGCCCGTGATGCGGCCGTCGGCGGCGCGCAGGGGCTGGTACACGTAGTTGAGCAGCACCGTGGTGGGCTGCCCGCCGCGCATGAGCTGGGCGGGCTGCTCCTGGGCCACGTAGCTCAGGCCCGTGCTCATCACGCCCTGCAGCACTTCCTGAAAGCCCTGGCCCTGCAGTTCCGGCAGGGCCAGCAGCAGGGGCTGGCCCTGCACCTGCTCGCGGGTGCGGCCCCAGATTTCGCACACGCCGGGGTTGGCCAGCTCAATCACAAACTCGGGGCCCCGAAACACGGCAATGGCCACCGGCGACTGCTCAAACAACTCCTGGAGCTGCGCTTCGCGCCGCAGCACCTCTTCCTGCAGGGCCTCGGTGCGGCGCCGGGCCAGCACTTGTTGCGTCACGTCAAAGGCAAAAACCGACACGCCCACCGTGACGCCCGCCTCGCGGTAGGCCTGGTAGGTGAAGGTGTAGTACGTTTCGGGCAGCAGCTGGCCGGCCGCATCGTATACCTGCAGCGGCAGCTCCACCCCAAAAAAGGGCTCGCCCGTGGTGTACACCTGGTCGAGCAGGGCCACGAAGCCGAAGGCAACGGCCTCGGGCAGGGCCTCGGCCAGGTCCTGGCCCAGCAGCGGGCGCCCGGGAAACAGCGCCTGATAGCCGGGGTTGAGGTACTCGAAGCGGTGCCGGGGCCCGCGCAGAATGGCCACGCTGGCCGGCGTTTGCTCAAACACCTGGTACAGGGTTTCGCGCTGGCGCACCAGCTGCTCGGCATTGCGCAGGGCTTCGGCCTGCAGGGCCTCGGTGCGGCGCCGGGCCAGCACCTGCTCGGTCACTTCAAAAGCAAAAACGAGGATGCCGTCGATGCGGCCGGCTTCGTCGTAGCGCGCCTGCTGGATGTAGTTGAAAAACCGTTCTTCCAGCTCGCCGCCTTCGGACCGGGCAAAGGGAATGAGCATGGCGTACTCCTCGTGGGTGATGCCGGTTTCGTACACCCGCCGAAAGGTGTGGTACACCTCGTGGTTGGCAATTTCGGGCAAGGCCTCCAAAATGGGCCGCCCCCGCAGGGCCCGCCCCGGAAACAGGGCCTGATAGCCGGGGTTCACCAACTCGTACACCAGGTCGGGCCCGTCGAGGATGCAGATGGCCGCCGGGGCCTGCATGAATAGGCGCTCGAGGCGCGCGCGCTGGCGCTCGGCCTCGGCCTGGGCGTCCTGCAGGCGGGCGGTGCGCTCGGCCACGCGGGCCTCCAGCTCCTGGTTCAGCTCGTGCAGCGTGAGCTGGGCGCTGAACAGCTCGGCGTTGCTGGCGCGGATTTCTTCGTTGGCGGCCTGCAGCTCTTCGTTAATGACGGCCAGTTCTTCGTTGGCGGCGTTGGCCCGCTGGGCGTTTTCCGCCGACTGCTGCCGGGCCGTCACGTGGGCCGTCACGTCGTAGGCAAAAATGAGCAGGCCCGATACCTGGCCCGCCACGTCGCGCGTGGCCTGGTAAATGAAGTTAAAGTACACAGGGCTCACCCGGCCCGTGTTGGCCTGGTCGAGGTAGGCCAGCTCCTCGCTGCCGTGGTACGTGTGGCCGGTGCGGTACACCTGGTCGAGCAGGTCCGGAAATGGCTGGCCGTGCAGCTCCGGCAAGGCCTCGCGCAGTGGCAGATTCAACAGCACACGGTTGCCGAATAGCTCGCAGAACGGCGCATTGGCCATGGTGAACACGTGCGTTGGCCCCGCCGTGCGGGCAATGCAGGCGGGGGCCTGCATAAACAAGTCGAACAGCTGCTGGCGCTGCTGCTCGGCCTCGGCCAGGGCGGCGCGCTCGCGGGCCTGGCTTTCGCGCAGGGCCTGCTCCACGGCCGTGCGGCTGTGCAGCCCCGTGTCGTCGAAGCTCACCAGCAGCCCCTCGCCCACCCGCTGGGCCGAAAGCCGGAAGTAGTTGTCCAGCCCGTCGCCCTGGTAGTTCACCTCCATTTGCATGGGCTGCCCCGATTCGAGGGCCTCGCAATGAAACGCAAACACGCCCGTGTCCAGGGTGTGCGGGTAGTACTGCAGGTAGGTGCCCGCCGGGCGCGCGGGCTGCTGCAGTATGCGCTGGGCCGCCGGATTCAGCAACTCAATGGTGAGGTCGGTAATCTGCCCATCGGCCCCCCGAACGGGTCGGTACAGCGCCACGCCCACCAGCGACCCTTCCAACAGGCCCGCCAGCAATTCCTCGGCCGGAAAGACGGCTTGAAGCTCGGGGGACAACGTGGGTAGGAAAGAGAAGGGCATACCGCGAAAATACACAGCGTGGGCAGGAAGGTTCAGCGTATACGCAGAAATGGCCTTCCCATCCCGCTGCTAACCAAAACGCCCCCGCTGCGCAACGGCAGCGGGGGCGTTTCTGGAAACCAGAAGCCAATTGGTTATTTCAGCTCGTCGCCAATCACGGCCACGGCCTCGGCAATGGCGGCGTCTTTGCGCAGCGGCTTCAGGAAGCGGGCCGTGCGCTTGGCCACCACCGAGTCGGTTTTGGCCAGGGTGGCGTCGGGCGCGGGCAGGGCGATGTCGAGGGCGGGCAGCGCGTTCTGGGCCGTGGTTTGCAGCTTGTTGGCGTCGCGGGCCTGCTGCTGGGCGGTGCGGTAGGCCGCCAGGTTCAGCGAGAGGGTGGTTTGCTTGCGGCGCTCGGTGGCCCGCTGGGCGGCCTCGGTGATGAGACGGAAGCCGGGGCTGACGGCCACGCGGGCGGCGCTGGCGGCCTTCAGCTTATCCAGGGCCGGGAGCGAGTTGGTGGGCTGATACGTAGCGGGCGCAATCTCGTCCCACTGCAGCGGGTATTCGGCTTCCTTCTCGCCCTTGGCGTAGGAACTCAGCGCGTCGGGCACGGTGATGTCGGGCGTCACGCCCTTGAACTGGGTCGAGCCACCGTTCACGCGGTAAAACTTCTGAATGGTGAGCTTCACCGAGCCCAGCGGCTTGAGGGCGGCCACTTCCGGCGACACGGCGTTGTCCAGGTCGAACACCTGCTGCACCGTGCCTTTGCCGTAGGTGGGGTTGCCCAGCACCACGGCGCGCTTGTAGTCCTGCATGGCGGCGGCCAGAATCTCCGAGGCCGAGGCGCTGTACTTGTTCACCAGCACCACCAGCGGGCCGGCGTACTGCACCTGCGGGTCTTCGTCGGCCACGGGCTGGGGCTTGCCGCGGTTGGTTTTCACCTGCACCATGGGGCCGCTGGGCACAAACAGGCCGCCCATGTCCACGGCGTCGCGCAGGGAGCCGCCGCCGTTGTAGCGCAGGTCGAGCACCACGCCGGCCACATTTTCCTTGCCCAGCTTGGCCAGCTCGTTCTTCACGTCGGCGGCGCTGCTGCGGCCGCCCTTGCCGCTGAAGTCGGCGTAGAACGTGGGCAGGTGGATGTAGCCGTAGTTCTTGCCGTTTTGCTTGATGACGGCCGACTGGGCGTAGGTTTCCTCAATCACCACCACGTCGCGGATGATGGGGATGACCACCGTGGCGCCGTCGGGCTTGCGCACCGTGAGGCGCACTTCGGTGCCCTTGGGCCCGCGAATGAGCTTCACGGCTTTGTCGAACTTCATGCCTTCCACGCTCACCGGCTCGGCGGCGCCCTGGGCCACGCGCAGAATGATGTCGCCCACCTTCAGCTCGCCCTGCCGGGCCGAAGCGGAGCCCGCCACAATGTCGGTCACCTTCAGGTGGCCTTCTTCGGCTTGCAGCAGCGCGCCCGTGCCCTCCAGCCGCCCCGACATGGTGATGTCGAAGTTTTCGCGCACGATGGGGGCGAAATAGTCGGTGTGCGGGTCGTAGGTGTTGGCAATGACGTTGGCAAAC
Organism: Hymenobacter armeniacus; assembly: GCF_014699055.1. Classification (GTDB taxonomy): domain Bacteria; phylum Bacteroidota; class Bacteroidia; order Cytophagales; family Hymenobacteraceae; genus Hymenobacter; species Hymenobacter armeniacus. The sequence continues at coordinate 283,624 of NZ_JACXAC010000003.1, read as the reverse complement.
TCGGCCAGGCGGTCATTGGCGTCGGTTTTCAGCTGGTCGTCGAAGTACTCGTCGTAGTATTTCAGCACGCGTTTGCGGGCCTCGGCCTCCAGCTCCGTGGCCGTGCGGGGCCGGTCGGAAGTGGTAGAGGCCGCGGCGCCGGCTTTGGTGGCGGCCAGGGGCTTGTCCTTTTTGCGGGCTTCCTCGTCCATCAGCTCCGAAAGCTGGGCCAGGGTCTGGTACTTCAGCAGCTTGCGCCACTGCTCGCGCTGGGCGGCCGGGGTGGCGGCGTAGGTGGCCTTGGCGGGGTCGGTTTCCCAAGTTTCCTGCACCGAAAAGTCGAAGGGCTTGGCCAGCAGCTGGCGGTACAGGCTTTGAATTTCGAGGGTGCGCTTGCTCAGCAGCTGGCTGGTGGCGTCCAGAAACTCGTGGGTGCCGCCGCGCAGCTCGTCGTCAATCTTGGTTTGGTACTGGCGCAGGTTGGCCACTTCCGGCGCCAGCAGAAACTGCTTGTTCACGTCCACGCGCTTGAGGTAGAGGTCGAACACGCGCTGCGAAAACTGGTCGTCAATCTTTTCGGGCTGGAAGTGCAGCTGCGACAGGCCCTGCAGCATCACGCCCAGCACCACCTGGTCGCGCGGGGGCGTGCCCTGGTACACCGAGAAAGAAGCCAGCCCCAGCAGGGCCAGCACCGAAGTGGAATACACTCCAAGCTTAAAGCGGGAAAAATTCATGCGAGGGAGATGGTTAGAAGTCAGGTAGGGTTGCCCGGACCAGCCAAAAAGCGGCCCGGTGCGCGAAAGAAGGCCAGAACCTTGCCAAAATCAAGCTGGCCAAGCGGCTAAGGTCGGCAAGGTAATCGGTTGGGTTGCGGAAATGAATACCGCCACGGGTAGAAAGCGCGACTATATTTTCTACTACAATTTTTTTGGGCTTTTGAGTCACTTTTCCAGCACTTGCCGCACAAAAACCCAATGCACAACCCCGCACGTGGCGTGCTCCAGCCTTCTCAAAAGCTCAGCGTGAGCTGGCGCCCGGCGGCGGGCTGGCCCGTGTCCAGGTTCGAGAGCGTGACGCCCAGCAGCCGCACGCCCTTGGGCAGCGGGAAAAGCCCTTCCACCAGCTCGCGGCAAATGCGCTCCAACACGCCCTGGTTGGGGATGGGCCCCACGGCGCTGCGGCTGCGCGTGATTTGCTGGAAGTCGGCAAACTTCACTTTCACCGTCACGGTGCGGCCCAGAATGCCCGAGCGCTGGCAGTACTCCCACACTTCCTCAATGGAAGGGCGCAGGCCGTCGAGCAGGTCGGCGAAGGCGGTGAGGTCGCTGGCAAAGGTGGTTTCGGAACCCACCGACTTGCGCAGGCGGTCGGCCTCCACCGGCCGGTGGTCTTCGGCGCGGGCAATGGCGTGGTAGTAGCGCCCGGCTTTGCCAAAGTGCTGCTGCAAAAACTCCACGGGCTGGGCCCGCAAATCGGCCCCGGTGAAAATGCCCAGCTGGTTCATCTTGGCCGCCGTGACCGGCCCCACGCCGTGAAACTGCCCCACCGCCAGCCCCTCCACAAAGGCCAGCCCCTGCTCGGGCCGCACCACAAACTGGCCGTTGGGCTTGCGGTAATCGGAGGCCAGCTTGGCCAGGAACTTATTGTAGGAAATGCCCGCCGAGGCCGTAAGCTGGGTTTCAGCCAAAATTTTGGCCCGGATTTCGCGCGCAATCTGGGTGGCCGAATCCAGCCGCTTGAGGTTGTGCGTCACGTCGAGGTAGGCCTCGTCCAACGACACGGGCTCGATGAGCGGCGTGTATTCGGCAAAAATGGCCCGAATCTGGCGCGACACCTCTTTATACACCGCGAAGCGGGGCGGCACAAACAGGAGTTCCGGGCACTTGCGCAAGGCCGTGACCGAGGGCATGGCCGAGCGCACCCCAAACGCGCGAGCTTCGTAGCTGGCCGCCGCTACCACGCCCCGCTCCCGGGCCCCGCCCACGGCCACGGGCCGGCCGCGCAGCTCGGGGTTGTCGCGCTGCTCCACCGAGGCATAAAACGCATCCATGTCAAGATGGATGATTTTACGGAGGGGAAAGGTGCTCATCGACGGGCGGCTTTTTGGGCCCGCGAAGATACCAACCGCTCCCGCCGGCGGCCCACACTCGTTTTCGCCAAACCCGGCAAACTTGTTTATTGAACATATCACGCAAAGGATTTTGTCTTTTCAAGAAAAACAAAATTGGGGGTGCTTTGCAGAAATGCTACTTTTGGCCTTAGTCCGAATGAAAAACAACAATGACGCTGCGCCGGGCTTAATGTTGGATTCGGACTAAATAGCGGGGTTTGCGCCGCTGAAAAACGAAGCCGTTTTACTCGCATTTTTACAAGATGCGTGAGTACTCACAAAAATTTATTTCAGCCAACTATTTGCCTTTCAACCAATTATTGCCTTAAATTTGCATCGTCAACACTGTGGGGTGGCGGAATTGGCAGACGCGCTAGCCTATCTCGCTAGTACAATTAGAGGTTCGAGTCCTCTCTTCACAGCCTGAGTCCCGGTCGATTACGACCGGGACTTTTTGTTTTGGCCCAGCAGGCCAGCGGCCGCATCGTGTGTTGTGGCTTGTGCTTGGCCGCAATGACAATTAGGCCCCGAATGCTAGTTTCGGGCAGTTCAACACCACGTACCCATGCCTTCCTTCACTGCGTCCCTGCCGGCCTGGCTGCTGGCGGCCGCCCTGCTGTTGCCCTTGGCCGCCCGTGCCCAGCAGCCCGCCGCCCCCGATGCGGCCAAAAAAGCGGCCGACGAGGCCTACGCCCGCCAGCAGGACTACCTGCTGCGCAACGACTGGGCCTACCTGCAGCGCTACGCCGCGGCCAACCAGCGCCTGCCCGCGCCCACGCCCGGCGTGCCCCGCGTGGTCATCATCGGCAATTCCATCACCGAAGGCTGGGTGAAGGCCGACTCGGCTTTTTTTGGCGGCAAGCCCTATGAGTACGTGGGGCGCGGCATCAGCGGGCAAACCTCGAGCAAGCTGCTGGTGCGCTTCCGGGCCGACGTGCTGAACCTGCGCCCGGCCGTGGTGGTCATCTTGGGCGGCATCAACGACGTGGCCGAAAACAGCGGCCCCTACTCCCCGCAAACCACCCTCAACAACCTCATGACCATGGCCGAGCTGGCCCGGGCCCACGGCGTTCGGGTGGTGCTGGCCTCGGTGACGCCGGCCGCCGACTTCTGGTGGCGCAAAGGCCTGCAGCCGGCCCCAAAAATCGTGGCCCTCAACCGGCAAATCAAAGCCTACGCCGACCAGCAACGGTTTGTGTACCTGGATTTTCACACCGCCCTTGCCGATGAGGCCCAGGGCCTGAAAAAAGCCTACGGCCCCGACGGCGTGCATCCTAACCTGGCCGGCTACCGCGTGATGGAGCCCCTGCTGAACCAGGCCGTGGCCGCCGCCCTGAAAAAGAAGTAGCCAGGGCCACCGCGACGGCGGTTCGCCGGGTCCTGCCGGCAGCTCGCGGGGCTACACGGCGCGGGCTTTTTTCTTGGCGGCCGGCTTTTTGCGCCGGGCTTTGGGCTTGCGGCGCGGGGGCAGGCGCTCGCGCTCGGCCTTGCGCTCGGCGCGCATGAGCAGGCGCTCGGGCAGGCGGGCCATGAGGCGCTCGCGCACGTACTGCGCCAGCGCCGAGAGCGGCACCAGGTTGGTGGTGCGCAAAAACCGGCCGATTTCGGCCCCGCGCAGGGTGCTGGCCCCGGCCAGGCCCCGCGCCAGCAGAAACTGCTTCACTTCCTCCAGCAAAATCAGCTTCGCGAGCGGGGCCGGGGCCACCGTGGCGTTGTAGCAGGCGGCCCGGTGCACGCGCAAGCCCCCGGGCGCGGCCACGTGCACGCCCACCCACTCGGGCAGCAGCGGCAGCAGCTTGGCCAGGTGCTTTTCGGTGACGATGAAGGTGACAAAATCGTAGACTTCGCCGTAGCAGCGCAGCTGGTTGGCCACGCGCTGCAGGGTGTCGCCGTCGCCCTTCACCTCGTAGCCGTGCATGAAATGCTCGGTGATGTGCACCACGTCGGCCCGGGTGGTGCCGGTGGGCAGCTCGTTGATGTGCACGCCCCCCGTGAGGAGCGGGTAGAGCAGGGCGCGGATTTCCGGGTCGTTCATGGCAACTTCAAAGATAAACCCGCCCCCGAGCCCGCCAAAGCAAGGACGACTTGCCGCTGCAATTGCGTCGGCAAAACCGCTTCTGGTCGTCACGGGCGCGCACTTATTTTGCCTCCGGCGCTGTACCTTGCCTCGTCCCTGTTTCGGCCGCTACGCGGCAAATTGCCCTTCGGAACCGGCTGCCCCGGGCCCGGCCGCCGGGCGTGGGCGGGGGCATGGTACCGGTTTGGCCGCTTCATCTGTTTCCTGCATGTCCCGAAAAAAAGCGTTGTTCCTCATCGGCTCGCCCAACCAAACCACGCAGATGCATCAAATTGCGCAGCTGCTGGACGACGAGTTCGACCCCTACTTCAGCCAGCTGTACTACGACGGCTGGCAGCGCCCTTTCTACAAGTTTCTGCTCTGGACGGGCGGGCTCGATAAAACCATCGTCACGGGCAAAATCAAGGACAAGGCCGATAAGTACCTGGCCGAGCACGGCCTGAAAAACGATTTTGAGGCCCGCGTCTTCCACAACCAGTACGACCTCGTCGTGTGCTGCTCCGACGTGATTGTGCCCTGGCCCCTGATTCGGCGCACCAAAACCGTGTTTGTGCAGGAGGGCATGACCGACCCGCTCAACGTGTGGGCCCGGCTGGTGAAGCGCTTCACGCGCTACCCCATTCTGGCCATCGGCACGGCCCTGAACGGCATGAACAACTGCTGCGACATTTACTGCGTGGCGTCGGAAGGCTATGCCAAACACTTCGAGCGCGTGGGCGTGGACCGCGGCAAGCTCGTGGTGACGGGCATTCCCAATTTCGACAACATCGAACAGGTGCGCCAGAATGACTTTCCGCACCGCGGCTACGTGCTGGTGGCCACCTCCGACCTGCGCGAAACCTTCACGCCCGAAAACCGGCCCAAGTTCATTCGGGAGTGCGCCCGCATCGCCAACGGCCGCCCGCTGGCCTTCAAGCTGCACCCCAACGAGGAACTGCCCCGCGCCGTGGATGAAATCAAGGAGCACGCCCCGCCCGGCACGCTCATCTTCACCGACGGCAACACCGACCACATGATTGCCAACTGCGTGGAGCTCATCACCCAATACTCGACCGTGGTGTACGTGGGCCTGGCCCTGGGCAAGCCCGTGCACTCCTACTTTGACGTGGACGACCTCCGGCGCAAGCTGCCCTGGCAGAACGGCGGCACCTCGGCCCGGCGCATTGCGGCCATTTGCCGGGGCTTTAGCCGGTTTGAAGGCAGCGGGCCGGCCTTTCTGCGGCAGCACGATGCCGAGGCCTTTGCCGCCACCGCGCCGGCGGCGGCCTCCCCGGTAGCGGGCTAGGCACGGGCGGCACTATTTTAATATTTTATTAGCCAAGCACTTGCCCGGACGGGCGCATTTTGTCCGGCTAATTTTAGCGTATTTCCGTTTGCTGACCGCCTACGCGGTAGCGTAACTGCTGTTCTATGCCCCTTCCCAAAATTCTGACCGTCGTACAGGCCCGCATGGGCTCGTCGCGCTTGCCAGGCAAGGTGCTGCTGCCGCTGGCCGGCGAGCCGCTGCTGCTGCGCATGGTGCAGCGGGTGCAGCGCGCCCGCCTGGCCGGCACCGTGGCAGTGGCCACCACCGCCGATGCCGCCGACGATGCCATTGCCGAGCTGTGCGCCGCCCACGGCCTGGAGTGCTTCCGCGGCGACGCGCTGGATTTGCTCGACCGCCACTACCAGGCCGCCCGCCACTACGGCGCCGACGTGGTGCTGAAAGTGCCGTCGGACTGTCCCCTCATCGACCCGGCCGTGATTGACGAAGTGGTGGGCTTCTACCTTGATTTCACTGAGCGCTACGACTTTGTGAGCAACCTGCACCCGGCTACTTTCCCCGATGGCAACGACGTGGAGGTGATGCCCATGACCGTGCTCGAAACCGCCTGGCGCGAGGCCCAGCGGCCGCTGGAGCGCGAGCACACCACCCCGTTTATGTGGGAAAACTCCGGGCGGTTTAGCGTCGGCAACGTGGAATGGGACGCCGGCCTCGACTACTCGATGAGCCACCGCTGGACCATTGACTACCCGGAAGATTACGATTTCATAAAGGCCGTGTACGAAGCGCTGTACCCCACAAACCCGACCTTTGGCCTGTCGGATATTCTGGCCCTGCTGGAAAAACGGCCCGACATCGCCCAGCTCAATGCCCGCTACGCCGGCGTGAACTGGTACCGCAACCATTTAGATGAGCTGAAAACCGTGGACTCCTCACAAACCCGAACCCTGTAGCACTTGCTTCGGCTTGAGCTGCTCCCAATGCCCCTTATGACTCCCGAGACCCAACAGAAACTAGAGAAAATGGCCCTCAAGGTGCGCGAGCACATCGTGCGCCTGAGCACCGACGGCGGCTGCTTCACCGGTGCTTCGCTGAGCTGCGCCGATTTGCTGGTCTACCTCTACAGCGAGTTTTTGAACGTGCGGCCCGACAACCTGCAGGACCCCACGCGCGACTACCTGTTCCTGAGCAAGGGCCACGACGTGCCGGCCCTCTACGGCACCTTCGTGGAGCTCGGCTTCCTCGACAAGGTCCGCCTCGACCAGCACCTGAGCACCGACGACCACATTTACTGGCACCCCAACCGCCACGTGCCGGGCGTGGAATTCCATTCGGGCTCGCTGGGCCACCTGCCCAGCGTGGCCCTGGGCGTGGCCATGGACTGCCGGATGCGCGGCCAAGCCAACAAGGTCATTGTCATCACCGGCGACGGCGAGTTGAACGAGGGCACCGTGTGGGAAAGCCTGCTGGTGGCCAGCGCGCACAAAATCAACAACCTCACGCTGGTGGTCGACCGCAACCACTTCCAGGCCAACGTGGCCACCGAAGACCTCATCCCGCTGGAGCCCATGGCGCCCAAGTTTGAGGCCTTCGGCTGCGAAGTGCGCCGGATTGATGGCCACGATTTCGCGCAGTTGGAAGACGCCTTCTCGGCCCTCCCCTTCTCGGGCTCTAAGCCCTCGGTCATCATCTGCGACACGGTGCGCGGCCGCGGCCTGCCCAGCATCGAAGCCCGCGCCGACCGGTGGTTCTGCAATTTCTCTTCGGAGGAAGTGGAGGAGCTGCTGCGCGAGCTGCACAGCCAGGTGGCCACGACTTTGACGAGCGAAACGCTGACTGTCCGTTAATATCAAGAACGTCATGCAGAGCGCAGCGAAGCGTCTTGCCCGCTTCGTTATGGTAGTTATATTAATTGATTACTTCCCCGAGCAAGATGCTTCGCTGCGCTCTGCATGACCGTTAAACGAATCAGGCAAATCAGACAATGAACTACGAAGAACTAATCAAGCAAACCGCCCTGGCCGATGAGCGCATTGTGGTGATGACGGCCGAAAACCGCGCCCTCATCCGCAACCTGCCCGCTGTACTCGGTCCGCGCTTCATCGACACCGGCATCACGGAACAAACGCTGATTGGCGCCGCTGCCGGACTGGCTCTGCGCGGGCGGGTGCCGGTGGTGCACGCCTTGGCCACTTTCCTCACGCTGCGGGCGTTCGAATTCATCCGCACCGATGTGGGCATCGGCCAGCTGCCGGTGAAGCTGAGCGGTTTCGTGCCCGGCTTCCTGTCCGATGGCAACGGCCCTACGCACCAGGCCATTGAGGACGTGAGCCTGATGCGCGGCATCCCCGGCATGACGGTTTTCGCCCCGGCCGACGAGCAGGACATGCTGGCCATGCTGCCCGCCATCTGGGCCTCGCCCCAGCCGGCTTACGTGCGCGTTAACACCCGTCCCGCCACCTACGAGCACGCTCCTTTTGAAATGGGCAAAGCTGAAATCGTGGCTGAGGGCACCGACATCACCATTCTCACCTACGGCATGCTCTTCGAGCAAACGCTGGTGGCCCGCGAGCTGCTGCAGGCCCAGGGCAAGTCGGTGGGCCTCATTAACCTGCGTAGCCTCAAGCCGGTAGACGAAGCGGCCCTGCTGGAGGTGGTGCGCCGCGGCTCGCTCATCGTGACGGTGGAAGACCATTTCGTCACTGGTGGCCTCTACTCCATTCTGGCCGAGGTACTGCTGCGTAACCAGCTCACGGCCCGCGTGCTGCCGCTGGCTCTGGAGGAGCGCTGGTACCGCCCCGGCCGCCTGAGCGCGGTGCTGGAATACGAGGGTTTCACCGGCCACCACATCGCGCGCCGCATTACGGAGTATCTGGGCGAGTCGGCCAATACCATTGCCGAAGGCCCGGCCGTGCTCGAAAACGAGTTTGCGGAGTAGAGACGCAATATTTTGCGTCTCGTCGTTGAACGACCGGAATCACACCGAACCACACGATACTTCGCAGCCCAAACACCATCAGCAACGACGAGACGCAAAATATTGCGTCTCTACATCCTTCTAAACCATGCCCAACACCGTTTCTTTCAACGAGAATTACCCCAACATCACGAAGTCGGACGAGCTGTATGCCCGCGCCCAGCGCATCATGACGCCCGTGACGCAGACCCTCGCCAAAGGCCCCGGCCAGTACACCAAAGGCGTGAGCCCCAAGTACGTGAAGCGCGCCAAAGGCTCCCATATTTGGGACGTCGACGGCAACGAATACATTGACTTTCAAATGGGTATCGGCCCGATTTCGCTCGGCTATGCTCATCCAAAAGTTGATGATGCTATTCGCGCCCAGTTGGAAGACGGCATCACCTTCTCGATGATGCACGAGCTGGAAGTGGAGCTGTCGGAGCTGATTCACGAGATTATTCCCAATGCTGAAAGCATCCGCATCAGCAAGACTGGCGCCGACGTGTGCTCGGCGGCGGTGCGCGTGTCGCGGGCCTTCACGGGGCGCAACAAGGTGCTGTGCTGCGGCTACCACGGCTGGCACGACTGGTACATCGGCACCACCAGCCGCGACAAGGGCATTCCGCAGGAAAGCAAGGACTTGGTGGCCGCTTTCGAGTACAACAGCCTCGATTCGCTGAAGGCCCTGCTCGATGAGGATGTGGCCTGCGTGATTCTGGAACCATTCATTTTCGACGCGCCCAAGGACAACTTCCTGCACGAGGTGGCCCGGCTGTGCAAAGAGAACGGCACGCTCCTGATTTTCGATGAGATGTGGACCGGCTTCCGCATTGCCGTGGGCGGCGCGCAGGAGTATTTCGGCATCACGCCCGATTTGGCGGTGTATTCCAAGGCGTTTGCCAACGGCATGCCCATTGCCCTGCTCACCGGCCGGCGCGACGTGATGCAGCTGTTTGAGCAGGATGTGTTCTTCTTCACCACCTTCGGAGGCGAAGCGCTGAGCCTGGCCGCGGCCGTGGCCACCATCACCGAGATGCGCGAGCAGAATGTGCCCGCCCGCCTCGCCGAGCAGGGCAAAAAACTAAAGGACGGCTACAACGAAATTGCCGCCGAGCTGGGCATCAGCCAATACACCAAGTGCTACGGCTACGACTGCCGCACCATCGTCACCTTCGACCCCTCGGCCGGCAACGGCATGGAAATTAAGGCCTTCGTGCAGCAGGAGCTGTTCAAGCGCGGCATTATGTGGGGCGGCTTTCACAACATGTGCTTCTCGCACACCGATGCCGACGTGGCCCACACCCTGGCCGCCTACCGCGAGGTGCTGCCGTTGCTGAAGGAAACCATCGAAGCCGGCGACGTAGCCACGCGCCTCCTGGGCGAACCGGTGGAAGCCGTGTTCCGCAAAGTAACGAATGCCGCGCCAGTTAAAGCGAAGTAGTACATGAGCTTATTTGATTTGACCGGCAAGACGGCCATCGTGACCGGCGCCTGCGGGCTTATCGGCCGCAAGCACTGCGAGGCGCTGGCCCAGGCCGGCGCCAACGTGGTGGTGGCCGACCTCAACGCCGAAGCCTGCGCCGCGGTGGCGGCAGAACTGCCCAGCGGCGTTCACCTGCCGCTGGCCGTGAACGTCACCGACCCGGCCTCCCTAGCCGCCGCGCGCGACCAGATTCTGGCCCAGTTCGGCCACATCGACGTGCTGGTGAACAACGCGGCCATCAACGACATGTTCGAGAATCCCGCGCTGGCGGCCGATTTGAGCAAGTTCGAGAACTTCCCGCTGGCCACGTTTCAGAAAGTATTGGAAGTGAACGTGACGGGGGTGTTTCTGGCGGCGCAGGTGTTTGGCACGCCCATGGCGCAGCAGGGCCACGGCTCCATCATCAACGTGGCCAGCACCTACGGCCTCGTGGGGCCCGACCAGAGCATCTACCGCAACGAGGCCGGCGAGCAAACATTCTATAAGTCCCCTTCCTACCCCATGACCAAGGGCGCGGTGGTGAATTTCACGCGCTACCTGGCAGCCTATTGGGGCCAGGCCGGCGTGCGCGTGAATACGCTCTCGCCCGGCGGCGTGGAGAACAGCCAGGACGCGTTTTTCATCAAACAATACAGCGCCAAAACGCCGCTGGGCCGCATGGCTGCGGCCACCGACTACCAGGGCGCCGTGGTATTTCTGGCCTCGGATGCATCGGCCTACATGACCGGGGCCAACCTGGTGGTGGACGGCGGCTGGACGGCTATTTAATCTAGTTGTCAGTTGCTCGTTGTCAGTTGTTAGTCTCAGACATTCAACTCAACGACCTAATAACTGACAACGAGCAACTAACAACTAAAACCAAACATCTTATGCAAGCTGTTGAAATTCGCAAAAACCGATTCATTGGCGCGGGACACCCGGCCTACATCATTGCCGAAATCGGCATCAACCACAACGGCTCGCTCGACCTGGCCAAGCAGCTCATCTCCGAGGCCGCCAAGGCTGGCTGCGACGCCGTGAAGTTCCAGAAGCGCACGCCCGAGCTGTGCGTGCCCAAAGACCAGTGGGAAAAGCAGCGCGACACCCCCTGGGGCCGCATGAGCTACATCGACTACAAGCGCAAAACCGAGTTCGGCCAAGCCGAATACACGGCCATTGATGACTACTGCCGCGCGCTGGGCATCGACTGGTTTGCCTCGTGCTGGGACGAGCCGTCGGTGGATTTTATGGAGCAATTCCAGCCCGTGCTCTACAAAATGGCTTCGGCCTCCCTCACCGACAAGCCCTTGCTCGACCGCGTGCGTGCCACCGGCCGCCCGCTCATGCTGAGCACCGGCATGAGCACGCTCGATGAAATCAATCAGGCCGTGAAATGGGTGGGGCTGGATAAGCTAATGATTGCGCACTCCACCTCTTCCTACCCCTGCCCGCCGGCCGAGCTGAACCTGCGCATGGTGCCCGTGCTGCAAGGCATGTTCCCTGGCACGCCCATCGGCTACTCGGGCCACGAAACCGGCCTGGCCACCACCGTGGCCGCCGTAACGCTGGGCGCCAGCTTCGTGGAGCGCCACTTCACGCTGGACCGCGCCATGTGGGGCTCCGACCACGCCGCTTCGGTGGAACCCGGCGGCATGGCCAAGCTCGTGCGCGACATCCGCGATGTAGAAGAGGGCCTCGGCGATGGTGTGAAGCGCGTGTACGACTCCGAGCTGGAGCCCCGCGCCCGCCTGCGCCGCGAGCTGACGCCGAACAACGAATAGCCGATTTGGTTGTTTTTTGCGTCTGTCATCCAGAGCGCAGCGAAGGACCTTCTCACGTCTGAGTGTTGTCGTATCCAAACGGCGCGGACGTGAGAAGGTCCTTCGCTGCGCTCAGGATGACAAGATTTTCCTAATTCCACACCAACCATGCATCACGTCGAACTCATCACCACGGCTATCCTGCTGATTTGGGTGGCCATCGTGATTACGCTGGAGCGCATCATCCCCTACCGCAAGGGGCTGCCGTTTTTCCGCGAGGGTTTCTGGACCGACCTCGTGCTCTACACCTTCGTGCAGAGCTATGCGCTGAAAATCGTCATTTTCGATTACATCATTCAGCCGCTCGACCAGCATTTCGGGTTCTCGAAGCTGCATTTCGTGACGGGCTGGCCCATTTGGGTGCAGGTGCTGTTTTTTGTGGTGACGCACGATTTCTACATCTACTGGTTTCACCGGTTTCAGCACAGCAGCCCGCTGTTTTGGCGCACCCACGAGGCGCACCACTCGGGCAAGCAGGTGGACTGGCTGGCCGGCTCCCGCTCGCACGCCCTGGAAATCATCATCAACCAAACCATTGAGTTTGCGCCCATCGTCCTGCTCGGCGCCGACCCCATGGTGGTGCCCATCAAGGCCTGCATCGATGCCGTGTGGGGCATCTGGATTCACTGCAACGTGGACGTGCGCTCGGGCTGGCTGCAGTACTTCATCAACGGCCCCGAAATGCACCTCTGGCACCACGCCGACCACGAGGAAGTATTCTACGCCAACTTCTCGACCAAATTCGCCTTCTGGGACTGGATGTTCGGCACCGCCTACCGCCCCGACCACAAGCCGCTGAAATGGGGCCTGCCCTACGCTTTTCCGAAGGATTACTTCAGCCAGCACGTCTTCTCGGTGGCCCGGTTCGATGAGGAGGAATTGGCGCGGCGCTCGCGGCTGTTTCGCGCTTACCACGGCATCCGGGTGCGCTTGCTGACCAAGCTCACCGAGCGCCTGCCGGCCCTGAAACCCCTGCACGGCTGGCCCGTGCCCGAGCCCTACACCGAAACCATTCGGGCGCAGCGCCCGGGCGGTAATTTTGGCCAGCCGCCGGCTCCGGCCGCTTCTCCCCTTCCTCCCACTGCCGCCGCTTCGTCCCGTTGATTAATCCCTGGTTTTCGCTGTTTCTGGCCTCTTTCATGGAGGTTTGCTGGACGTATAGCCTCAAGGCGCTGAGCATGCAGCGCATCAAAGAAATTGCCTGGGTGCACAGCCTAGGGCAGCCGGCGCTGCTGCTGCCGGTGCTGCCGCTGCTGGCCTACGTGGGCTTTGGGCTGGCCAATGTCTGGTTTCTGTCGCTGGCCATGCGCGACATTCCCACCGCCACCGCCTATTCGGCGTGGATGGCCCTGGCCGTGGTGGGCATTAAGCTCGTCGATACCCTCTACCTGAAACAGCCGTTTTCGTGGCTGAGCGTGCTGTATACCAGCCTGATTATCATTGGCGTGCTGGGTTTGCGGCGGCTGGATTGATTCTCATTTGCGCCGGCGGACAAGAGCTGACTGCCCGGCGCGGGCGCGCCAGGCAGAACCCTGCCGGAAGGCGGCCGTTGTAGGGTAAACCCTCGTTATGAAATTAGTATCCTTCGCCCTGCTGCTCGCGGCCGCAGGCGCGCTTGTGGCTTGCAATGGCTCGCCCGTGAACAACCAGCCGGCCACCGGCGCGCTGCCGGCGCCCGCACCCGCCACTCCCGATACCACTCGTCCGGCCCGCGCAGGCCGCGCGGTGCCGTTCGTGCCGCCCACCAAAGTAGGCCGCGTGCTGGGCAATGGCACGCCTTCGCCGCCCAATAGCCGCACCCGCTGAAGGCGCGGAAGCCCTCCTTTGCCAACGAACGGTAGCCGTTCAAGTCAGTCATCACGAAGCCTTTGGCCACGCCCAGGCCTTAATCCGCTTGGCACGTGGACTCATTGGTACTCCGCGACGCGACAAGCAGGGCAAAGCTCGCCGTGATGGCCACGACCAGTAGCATTCCCCATCCGCCTTGGAGGCATGCCACCCTGCAAAGACCCACAGCCAAGCCCGCCATCATCCAGACAAAAACCGACACCAACAACACCGGGCCCACGGCAACCACGTGCAGCGGCCGTAAGCGCCAGAAAACCCCATACACCGCTCCCCCAATGAGAAGCGGCGGCCCCAGCACGAACAGAAATACGGCCCAATCCCGCAGCCCAGCCCGTGCTAGCGGCGACAGCACCACCGCAAGCAGGAAACCGGGCGAATAGCGTTGGATGCGGCGAAGCAAAGGCGGCAAGGAAGTAAATGTTGACCAAGCGTCCACGCCCAGAAACGCGGACTCGTGAGTTGGGAGCTTCAATAATCAACGCAAGCGCGGAGCTATTTTTTCTCCCAGGCGGCGAGAAACTGCTCTTTGCTGTAGTAGCTATAAAGCCGGGACACCGGGTTGATGACCACAATTTCGGCGTTGGGCTGCTCTTCGGACGGCGCCGTGGGGGCCAGCTCCAACTCGTATTCTTTCCCGTTGCGGAAGCCCGCGTAGCCGTCCATGCCGCGGAACGTGTATTTCTTTTTGGTAAATTCCATGCCGCGAAAGTAGCACGTCGCCCGCTGCTCCTTACGCGGCGACCAACCGCTTGCTCGGCCAGCCGCACACCACCGAACGTATTTGCCCCAGCAGGGCGGCTAGCCGTACCTCGCCATCTGGTTCGACGACTGTTTGCACAAGATTGTGGGCTGGGACCTGCGCGACACCATGCCGGAGGCCCGCCGTCGAGCCGGCGCACGATTTCCCGCCGCACCGAGCGGGCGGTGGCGGGAAGTAACAGCCCGAACCTTTACCACAATCAGCGCAACCCCAATCCCAACCGGTTCAACCCCGAATACGCGTGGGATAGCCGTGATTTGGTAAGCCTCGCCGGATTATTGAAACGGTGTAGACTGCCTGAACTGGGTTTGTGCTAAGGCCCAAAGCGAGTCGCCAGACAACGGCCAGCGGCTTATTAATGCAGCGCCACAACGCTACGCCGACGCGCCGGACGGAGCTGGACGGACGAGGATTGCGGGGGCGAATTCCAAGCGCGCTCGCGGGCAGCAGCGACCGCGCGTGCCGGGTCGTTCCCGATGGCAGCCACCTCGGCCAAGCACGCTGCCAACCAGGCAGCAAAGGCCTCGGCCGACGCCACCGGCCGGTAGCGCGTGGAAAAGACTTGGCGGGTAAAGCCGGGGCGCTCAGCATACACCTCCACACCAAAAGCTCCGGTGACGTATTCGAGCCGCACGGCCCAGCCCAGAATTGGCTCAGCCAAAAGAGCCCGGCGCAACCCGTTTTTAAGTTCTGCGACGGTGCTCATTCGCTAACGGTGGCTGAATGTGTCACGGTCCGATTGGCAGGGCGGCTTTTCGCCCCGTTGGTGGTGTGCAGGACTGTTCTCCTCATTGCGCCGCAAAGGTCGGGGCCCGCCCCGCGGGCCGCGGCCGCGTTTAGCACCAACGGCAAGAAATCGTCGGCCAATGGCGGCGCCCGCTCGGCCGTGCGTTTTACGCAGGTTCCGGACTTGAAAAAGGGCGTTGACGTTGCTTTTACCCGTGTCGTCCGTTCACCCCGACAAAGAAGCCGCTTGGCACTTGGCAAAGGGTCACCGCTTGGGGGTAGTTGTCCCAATGCCTAGCAATGGGCGCCTTGACTACAGATGTTGTCAAGCCAGGCTTTTTTGGAGGGCTGGGCACGCCGGCAACGTAACAGCGTCGTGCAAGTAGAACGCCGGCAAAGAATGCATTCCACCAGCAAACTTTATAAACTATTATTCAGAGCGTTGGTCATCAACAAAAAACCCTCTCCACTGTGCGTAGAGAGGGTTTTCGTGGGCCCACTTGGAATCGAACCAAGGACCTACTGATTATGAGTCAGTTGCTCTAACCGATTGAGCTATAGGCCCGGTGCCGGAGGCAGTCATCTTTCACCTCAACCCTTGCCGTTGCCGGCCCTCCAACGGTGCAAAAGTACGACCTTCGCCCACGGAAAACCAAGCTTGATTATGTTACCCCACTTGCTCTTCGATTTTGGCGGCGTCATCATCGACATCGACTACGACGCCACCCCGGCCGCCATGCGCCGCCTGAGCCGGGCCGGCAGCGCCATTGCCTTCTCGCAGGCCCAGCAGGCCGAACTGTTCGATAAGTTCGAAACCGGCCACCTCTCCCCCGCCGAGTTTCGGGCCGGACTGCGCGAGGCCTACGACCTCGACGCGACCGATGCGGAGCTCGACGCCGCTTGGCACGCCATGCTGCTCGACGTGCCCGCCGAGCGTCTGGCCCTCATTGGCGAGCTGCGCCGGCAGGGCCACCAAACGGCCCTGCTCAGCAACACCAACACGCTGCACATTGCCGAAATCAACCAGCGCCTGGCCACCAAATACGGCTTCACCCACGGCATTGCCGACGTGCTCGACCGCGTGTTTTACTCCCAGGAAGTGGGCCTGCGCAAGCCGGGCGAGGAAATATTCCGGCACGCGCTGCGCGAAATGAACTGGCAGCCCGAAGACGTGTTGTTCATCGAGGACAGCCCGCAGCACGTGGCCACGGCCCGTCGGCTGGGGCTGCGGGTGCTGCACCTGGCCCCGCCCCTCACCCTCACCACCGCCCTGCTCGAAGCCCTCCGTGTCTTTCCCCGAGAATACGCCCCCGCCCACTCCTGAGCCCGAGCCATTCGGCTTCCCGGCCGACGTGGCCGCCCCGCCGGTCCCCGCCTTCGACCCCGCCGAGCCCCGGGCCCGGCTGCTGGCGGCGCGGGCGCTGTTTCGGCGCTTCGAGCGGCCCGAGCCGTCGCCGGCGCGCACGGCGGCGCTGCACATTGGGCTGTTTCTTCTCACGCTTGTTACCACCACGCTGGCCGGCATTCAGCTCACGCGCGGTGCCTTGGCGATGCTGCCGCTGGAGGTGTTCGGGCTGCGCGGGGCCGCGCTGTGGGCGGAGCTGAAGCGGGGGCTGTGGTTTGCGCTGCCTTTTCTGGGCGTGCTCACGGTGCACGAGTTCGGGCACTACTTCACGGCGCGACACAACCGGGTGCGGGCTTCGCTGCCGTATTACATCCCGTTTCCGATGGGGCTGGGCACGTTTGGGGCCGTCATTCGCATTCGGGAGCGGATTTTTTCGCGACGCGAATTCTTTGATATCGGGCTGGCCGGTCCGCTGGCGGGCTTTCTGGTGGCGGTGCCCTTGCTCATTTATGGGTTTACGCACCTTAGTCCGGCTGTGGGCGGGCCGATTGTGTACGAGCAAACTCTGGAAGTAGCTCAGCCGCTGCTATTTCAGCTGTTAGCCCGTCTTTTTGCCGACCCGGCATTGGTGCCGCCGGCCAATGAATTACTGCACTACCCCGTGCTGCTGGCGGGCTCGCTCAGCTTGTTTTTCACGGCCCTCAACCTGCTGCCCCTGGGCCAGCTCGACGGTGGCCACATCCTCTACGGCCTGTTGGGGCCCGGGCGGTTCAATCGGCTGGCGCTGTACCTGTTCATTGGGTTCATTTTCTACGCGGGGCTGGGGCTGTTTACGCTGCGCGACGACTGGCAAACCTGGCTCTATGGCGGGCCGGTGTATGCGGGC
Source organism: Hymenobacter armeniacus (assembly GCF_014699055.1). GTDB lineage: Bacteria > Bacteroidota > Bacteroidia > Cytophagales > Hymenobacteraceae > Hymenobacter > Hymenobacter armeniacus. Next base: position 266,388 of record NZ_JACXAC010000003.1, on the reverse strand, counting down.
TACTTGGCGCTGATATTCTGGCGGGTGCTGCCGGCGCCGCGCCAGGGGCTGCTGCTGGCGGCGGGCATCTGGGCGGCGCAGCTGGGGTGCGCGGCGGCCTTTCCGGGCCTGGTGGGCAACCCCGGCTGGCTGGTGTTTGGGCTGCTGCTGGGCCGTTTCACCGGCATCTACCACCCGCCCGCGCCCGACGAGCGGCCCCTGAGCCCCGGCCGCAAGGTGCTGGGCTGGGTGATGGTGGCTATTTTTGTGCTGTGCTTCACGCCGAGCCCGTTTCAGTAGGCCCGCGTTTTCTGTTTCCGATTTTTCGCCGCTTCGTCGGCCGTCCACCGCATTTCTGGAATGATTTTCACCCAAAAACAACTTTTTCTGGGCACCACCCACATTGCCCTGCGGGCCGAAAGCCTGTACGTGTGCAAGCGCAACCCGCAGGGCGTGGCCACGCTCGAAACCGAGATTCCCTACGAAGAAATTCTGCCCGTGAAAGCGGCCGAGCAGCGCCACGTGCCCGTCAACCAACTGCTGCTCACGGGCCTGCTGCTGGTGTTTATGGGCTACGGGCCGTGGCGCGCGTGGCTGGCCACGGGCCAGGCCGGGCTGTCGCTGGCGGTGTGGTGGCTGGTGTTTGGCTTCAATGCGGTGTCGCTGTGGCTGCGGTTTGAGCAGCAGTGGTTCACGTTTCGGCTGCAAACGGCGCACCTGGTGCTCACGCTGGCCGGCCGGCCGTGGCAGCGCAAGCAGTTCCTGGCCCTTGTAATGGAGCTGGAGCGCCGCAGCAAAACCTACCTGCGCGACGAATACGGCCAGGTGAACCCGCTGGGCTTCATCGAGCCGCAGCTGCGCCGGGTGGCCTGGCTGCACGAGCTTGACGTGCTGAGCGCCCGCGAAGCCCAGGCCCTGAGCACGCGCCTCACCGGCCGGCGCAGCACCGCCCCGCTCAAAAGCATGGGCCAGGAGCTGGAGTCGCCGTATCTTAACTAGCCCTTGCCGCATCGGCCCGCCTCCTTTTGCGGGCCACTGCGGGCTACCTTTGGTGCAATCTTTGCTCCGCCGTTTCGCTCATGAACCGACTGCTGGCCTGTTTCTTCGCTGCCCTCATGCTGCTCCAGACCCTGGGGCCGGAGGCGGTGGTGCTGAGCTACCAGCTCAACAAGGCCCGCATCACGGCGCTGTATTGCGTGAACAAAGCCCGCCCCCAGTTGCGCTGCAACGGCAAGTGCCACCTGGCCCAGCAGCTGCGCAAAGCCGATGGGGCCGAGAAAAAAGCCCCGGCCGGCGCCACGGTCAAAGTAAAATTTGAGGTGCTGCCCACGGCGGCGTTGGTGCTGCGGGTGCCCCGGCGCTGGCTGGCCCCGGCCGGCCGCTACCCCTCCCCGCCGGCGGCGCACTGCGCCGCCGTGCCCACCCCGGACGTGTTTCGCCCGCCCCTGTTGTTGGTCTAATTGCGAGCAGCCGGCATTTCGCTTCTGCAGAAAGCCGTGCTGTTGTTGGCCCCGCCGCGCCCACGGCGGGCCAGTGCGCCTGAGCGCACCCCTTCACCCACAATCAGTTACCGATTCACTTTCCGATGAAATTTTCCGCTTTATCGGCGCTGGCCAGCGCTGTTGCTTTGGTTGCCATCAGCCTGACGGGCTGCAAGAAAGACGACGTCGAAGCTTCCTCCCCTACCGAGTTCACGCTGCACATGGACAACGGCGTGACCATGCCGGACCCCGCGAGCAACAACGCGCCGAAGTTCTTTTCGCTGGTGCTGGGCTCGGGCAACTACAAAAATGCCTACGGCGACAACTTCACCGTAAGCACGCTTAAATACTACATTTCCAACGTGAAGCTGAACAAGGCCGACGGCAGCAGCTACGCCGTGCCCGACAGCTACTTCCTGGTCGACCAGACCGACCCCGCCTCCCAGGACCTCACCATGACCGGGGCGCCCGAGGGCGAGTACAGCAGCGTGAGCTTCATTGTGGGCGTGGACAGCGCCCGCACCAAGGCGGGCAGCTACGGCGGCGGCGTGCTCAACGCCGGCAAAGGCATGTTTTGGGACATGAACGGGCCCGAATTCATCAACTTCAAGCTGGAAGGCAATTCGCCGCAGGCCCCCCACGCGCCGGCCGCGGCCACGGGCGCGCTGGTGTTCCACATTGCCGGCTACAAGCACTCCACCACCAATACCATCCGGACGGTGACGGTGCCGTTCACCACGTCCAAGCTCATCATTGCCCGCGACCACAAGCCCGAGGTGCACATGCTGGTGGAAGTGGCCAACATGTTTGGCAAAGCCCCGGGCCCGCTGGTGAGCTTTGCCAGCACCTACAACGTGATGGGCGGCACCACGGCCGCCCGCATCGCCGACAACATTCAGGCAAACGTGTTTTCGGTGGGGCACATCCACGCCAACTAGGGCCGGCGGCATGAAACGTTTTTTCCTGCTAGTGGCGGGCGCCACCTTGCTGGCGCCCGCTCTGGGCCGCGCGTGCGACATCTGCGGGTGCTTCATGGGCATCACGCCCTACGACAACCAGAGCAGCCTGAGCCTGATGCACCGCTACCGCGTCTTCAACGGCTACCGGCAATACGGGCAGTCGCCGCAGTTTTTTCCGGCCGGGGCGCGGCCGTTTTTCCCCTCGCCGGCCAACGGCGACGACGGCTACGCGCACAACCACAACGGCAACCCGAACGATTTTGAGGTCTTCCGGGTGGCCGAGCTGCGCGGCAAATACTTTCTGGCGCAGCGCGTGGAGCTCAATGCCTTTGTGCCTTACGTGATGAACACCTCGCAGATAAATGGCCGGCAGCTCAACGCTTCCGGGCTGGGCGACGTGACGGTGTTTGCCGGCTACCACCTCATCCGGGCCATCGAAACGGCCGGGGTGCAGAGCCGGCTCATCGTGGGCGGCGGCGCGAAGCTGCCCACCGGCGAGTTCACCCGCCAGAACGCCCAGGGCCGGCGCTACCCGCTGCTCAACCAGGTGGGCACCGGCACCACCGACGGCTTTGTGTACGCCAACTACATTGGCAGCTACCGCAGCCTGGGGCTGAGCGTGAACAGCAGCTACCGCCTTTCGACGGAAAACCGGTTCCGGAACAGCCTGGCGCCCAGCACGGCCACGTTTGCCAACCTGTTCTACCGCCTGCCGCTGGGCGAAAACTGGCAGGTGTACCCCTCAGCGCAGTTTTTCTATGAGAAAACCGACGGCGAGATGCTCGATGGCCGCCTCACCGGCGAGCACGCCATGAACAACGCCCTGCTGGGCCCTGGGCTGGATTTCTATTACAAAAACCTGTCGCTGAATACCAGCTTCCAACTGCCCGTGTACACCGCCGAAACCGACCACCCGGCCAGCGCCGGGCGCATGGTGCTGTCGGTGGGCTACAGCTTCAACCAAACCAAGTACCTCATTCACGGCAAAAGCTGAGCACTGGGAACCCCACCGAAGGCGGTGCGTAGGAAAGTGCATCTTCTCACCTCCTTTCCCCGCCAGCTATGAGCACCTCCCTCAATCCCCAGGCTGTGGCCTACGCCCGCCGCCTCATTCAGGACGGCAAAATCAAGAACGACGCAGGCCATTGGAGCCAGCACAACCCCGACACGTCTAAGGAAAACGCCTTTCTCGCAAAACACGAGATGGAAGAGTACGCCAACTGGCACCTGGGCCTCGACACCAGCAAGGGCGCCGACACCAAAGGCCGCTACCACTTCCCCTACGGCGACTTCAAAACCGTGCACCGCGACGGCCTGATTGCCGCCAAGGAACGCGCCGCCCAGCAAGGCTACCGCGACATCGAAAACGCCGCCGACGAGCTGCTGCAGCTGCTGGAGAAAGAAGCCAAATAAGTAACCGAACCAACAGGAAAGCCCCGGCAGCGCGTGCAGCCGGGGCTTTTTCTATCCGATTGGCTGAGATGCGGCGCTCCGCCTGCGGTATCAGGGGTTGACTCCGCAAACGGCCGTTCTCGATGGCACCCGCTCGTACACACCGTTGATGGCGCAGCCGCCGCCGGTGGTGAGCTCCATGTTGGTGGCCGTGAGGGAGGTGATGATTTCTTGGTGTTCGAAGGCCTGACCGTCAGGCGAATTGGTTGACTTCATGAACAGCACCTTTTCGGCGGGGCCGTCGGGGCTGCGCTGCCCAGTGCGCAGCTCGTAGGTATTTCGTTCTAGCAGCAGGCCGTTGTAGTACCGGGCGTAGTGGTGGTCGGCCTCCAATACTAGCCGAGTATCCTGGGTGGGCGGCAACGCCGCCATTTTGCCGGTGATGCCCCCACCACTCACGGTCAGCCGCCATTCGCCTACCTCTGAAACGGGCGCAACGTCGTCGTTGCGCTGGCAGGCGCTGAAGCTGCTGAGGGCCAAAGTAAACAATGTGGCAAGACGTAATCCAGAGAACATATCGAGGGCTAGTTAAGGTGGATATGCGCTAGACCGGCCAGCCTCCCTGCCGGTTGCACAGCACCACAAAAAAGCCCCGGCATGGAAGGCCGGGGCTTTTTTTAAACAATTCTCAGCGGCTTATTCCACCACCAGCTTCTTCACTACCACGCCTGCCTCCGTTTGCAGGCGCAGCGAGTACACGCCGCTGGCCAGGCCGGTGAGCGGCAAGGTGTGGGTGGTGGCGCCGGCGGGCAGGGCCTGCGTGAGCACCACGCGGCCCACGGCATCGAGCAGCGCGGCCGTGGTGGCGGTGCGGCGCAGGCTGGCGGGCAGCTCTACAAACACAGCTTTGTTGGCCGGGTTGGGGAACAAGGCCACCTGGGCGGCCAGTGCGCCCGGCGCCGTGCCGAGCACCTGCTGGGCCCCGAAGACGAGCTCGAAGCGCGGGGGGGTGGCGGCCGCGTTCTGGGTGAAGGTGTAGGCGGGCGTCAGGCTCAGGTCGGTGAGGGTGCCCAGCTGCAAATCGCGCAGGAAAGGCTGGGCGCCGGCCGGGAAGTTGAGCACCTGCGCCGCGCGCAGCGTGTAGGTGCCCGGGGCCGGCACGGCCACGGTGAGCGGCACAGTCAGCGCCGCGGCGTTGGGATACGGCAGGCCGTTGATGGCCAGCGGCGTGCCGGCGGCCACCGAGGCCAGGTTCAGGCCGGTGGTGTTGGGCAGCTTCACGGCGTCGTATTGCGGGTCGATGCCGGCCGTGGCGCCGGCCTCGAAGTACACGTACGCCTCGTCGGACGCCGCGCCCGTGGCCCCGCGCAGCGTCAGTTGCACCAGCGGCCGGGTTTCTGAGGTGCCGCGGCGCACGGGCGTCGCGTCGAAGCTGGTGAGGCGCTGGCTGTTGCGGAACGTGAGCGTGCCGCTGGTCTGGCCGGCGCTCACGCGGGCAAAGAAGCCCTGGCCCGCGGGTATGACGGGGTTGCCGCCCACGCCGTTCACGTAGCTGCGGTACTGGCCCGCGTACTGCGCCGTGCTTTCAAACACGTACACGGCCGCGTCGAGGTTGGTGCGGTCGGCCGGGGCCACCAGCGAGTAGTCGAGCGGGGCCGGGTACGGGTTGCCCAGCAGCTGCCAACCGGCATCGGTGGCCGTGGGCCCGGCGTTGCGGCTCAGGGCCAGCGGCAAGTTGCCGTTGTTGAGCGTGCCCACAAAGTCCACCAGCTGCGAGGCCCCGATGTTGACCGTGTAGCCCCGGCCCACAGCCAGAGGGTCGCTCAGCGTGCCGGGCGAGAAGAAGCCCTTGTCGAAGGCGCTGAGGGTGTTGCTCAGCGTGAGGCGGCTCTGGTCGTAGCCAAACACGGTGGGGAAAGGCGTCTCGAGCGTGGGCGTGGCCGAGGTATTGTACACCGAGTTCACCACCGGCGCGAAGCCGCTGGTGGCCAGGTCGGCTACCGTCGAGTTGCTCACCGGGGCCGAGTAATGGCGGTAGCCCAGGCCGGCGTTCAGGCTCGGGTCGATGTAGCGCTGCACGGTGGCCGTGCCCGTCACCACCCCGCCGCTGTTCACCACCAGGGCCATGCCGGCGGCGCTTGAGAGCAGCGTGAGCGCCTGCCCACCGGTGGCCAAGCTGCCCGTCAGAGTGAGCACGCGCTGCACGGCGGCCGGGCCGCTCAGGCTGGCGCCGCTGGCGCCCACGCTCAGGTTCCAGAAGGTGCTCAGGGCGCTGCCGCCCACGGCTTGGCTGGCGGCGCCGGTCAGCGCGAAGGTGCCGCCGGTAGCCGTCAACGTGCCGTTGTTTACGAAGTTGCCTTTCAGGTCGAGGGTGCCGCCGCCGTGGGCCAGGCTGGCGCCGGCGGCCAGGGTCAGGGTTTTGGCGGTGGCAGTGCCGGCCGTGATGAGCGGGTAGCGTAGGGCGCCGGCCGGAATCAGGGCGTCGAGGATGGCCGTGGGCAGGCCGCCGGTCCAGTTGGCGGCCGTGTACCAGTCGGTGCTCACGCTGCCGTTCCACACCACCTGCGTGATGGGGGCGTAGGTGATGCTGAACGTCGGGGCCGCCGTATTGCCGGTGTTGTTGGCGTCCTGGGCCACGTTGGCGGGCACGTTCACCGTCACCAAGCCCGCGGCGGCCGGCGTCACATTGAAGGTGTAAGTAGTGCCCGAGCCGCTAAAGCCCGAGACAGTGCCGTTGGCCACCGTCACGCCGGCCGCCGAGAAGCCCGTCACGCTCTGCGAGAACGTCACCGTGACGGGAATGGGCGAAATGGCCGTGGGGCTGGTTGCCGTGCTGCTGATGCTCGTCGTGAGCGACGGCGCCGTCACGTTGAAGCTGCTCGAGGTGAAAGTGGTGTAGCCGCCGGTGTTGGTGGGCTGAATAGTGCCCACGAATACGCCGTTGATGTACACGTTCACCACTTGGTCCTGCGTCGAGCAGCACACCCGCTGGCTGGTCTGGAAGCTGACCTGGTAGGTGCCCGTGGGCACGGCCAGGGCCTGGCGGGCTTCGCTGCCGGCGTTCTGCAGGAAAGCCACGGCGCTGCCGTCCGGGGCGGTGGGCGCACCGAAAGCGCTGCCATTCAAGGCAATGCCTGACCCGTTGAGGAATGTCCAGACGGCCCCGGTGGGATTGTAGCCATAGTTGCCGAAGTTGAGGCTGCCGTAGGTCTCGAAGCTGCTGTTCAGGAGGGCGTTGGCCCGGGGCGTGCCGCCCTGCAGCACCTGCACCTGGTCGACGAAAGCCGTCACGTCGGTGCCGGCGCCGCCCGTGCCCTGGATGCTGAGCACCGGGCTGGTGAAGTTTTTCTGGATGGTGTAGGTGGCGCCGGTGGTGAAGGGCACGTTGGTGACGGTAGGGCTGATGCCCGCCGCGCTGCTCACGTCCAGGCGCAGGGTGCCGTCGCCGGTACCTGTGTTCACCACCACCGTGTAGGTGGTGCCCGAGCCGCTCACGCTGGCAAGCGAGGCACCGGAAACCCCGGCGGTCGTCAGCGCGAAATTCGACACGCTTACGCCCGTCACGCTGCCCGAGAACGTCACCCGGTAGCTCACCTGGGCCGTGGCCGTGGGCGAGGGCGTGAGGCGCGTCACGGACACGACCGTGGCCGTCGGCAAGTTGTAGGTGATGCTGAACTGGGGCGCGGCCGTGTTGCCGTTGCCGGCTGCGTCCTGGGCGGCGTTGGCCGGCACGTTCACCGTCACCAAGCCCGCGGCGGCCGGCGTCACATTGAAGGTATAAGTTGTGCCGCTGCCGCTAAAGCCCGAGACGGTGCCGTTGGCCACCGTCACGCCGGCCGCCGAGAAGCCCGTCACGCTTTCCGAGAACGTCACCGTGACGGGGATGGGCGAGGTAGTAGTCGGGTTACTGGCCGTGCTGCTGATGGTCACCGTGGGCGACGTCAGGTCCACGATGAACGTGTTGGTGTTGCTGTCAACGCTGCTGTTGCCAACGGCGTCGCTGGCCCGGGCTTTCACGGTGTGGCTGCCTTGGGCCAGGGCCGTGGGCTGCGTGAAGGCCCAGGTGCCCGCGCCCGAAGCCGTGGTGCTGCCCACCGCGCTGCCGTCCACCAGCACCGTCACGGTGCTGGTGGCCTCGGCCGTGCCGCTGTAGGTGGGCGTTGTGGTGCTCACCTGGCTGCCGTTGGCCGGCGCCAGTACGACGGGGGCGGCCGGCGGCACGGTGTCCACCGTGAAATTGTTAGTGGCGCTGCTGGGGCTGTTGGTGCCGGCCGCGGCGGCCACGGCCCGCACCGTGTGGCTGCCTTGCGCAAGACCCGACGGCTGCACCAGCGTCCAGCCACCGCCCGCCGAAGCCGTGGCCGTGCCCACGGCGCTGCCGTCGACGAACACCGTGACCGTGGTGCCGGCCGGTGCCGTGCCGCTGTAAGTGGGCGTGGCGGTGCCGATGGTGCTGCCATTGGCCGGTGTGCTCACCACCGGGGCGGCCACCACCAGCGTGAAGGATACCGCTATGAAGGCCGTGTTGCTGCCGCTGCTGCCGTCGTTCACGGTAAACGTGACCGTGCGGTTAGCGGTGTTTGGGATGTTGGCCGAGTTGACGTAGGTGACGGAGCGCAGCACGCTCTGCCACTGGGCCACGGTGGCCGTGGCTCCGGCCGAGGTCAGGCTCAGCACGCCCGTGCCGGCGCTGTAGCTGCCCACCACGTTGCCATACACGGCCGCGTTGGTGTTAGCAAAGGCCAGCAGGTCCTCGGCCGACTGGAAGTTGCCCGAGATAGTGACCGTCGCGGTGGCCAGCGTGGTGTTATCGGCGTCGCTCACGGTCACGTTGGGGTCCACGGCCACCGGCGTCGAAGGTCCGGGGATGTTGTGCGTATACACCGTGGTGGTAACGCCGGTGAGCACAATCGGGCTATCGTTCACGGCCTGTACGCTCACGGCTCTGGTGGCCGCGGTGCTGCTCAGTCCGCCATCGCTGACCACGAAGCTCACCGTGCGCGTGGCCGTGTTGGGCGTGTTGGAAGAGTTGGTGTAAGTGACGGAGCGCAGCACGCTCTGCCACTGGGCCACGGTGGCCGTGGCTCCGGCCGAGGTCAGGCTCAGCACGCCCGTGCCGGCGCTGTAGCTGCCCACCACGTTGCCATACACGGCCGCGTTGGTGTTAGCAAAGGCTAGCAGGTCCTCGGCCGACTGGAAGTTGCCGGTGATGGCCACCGTGGCCGAGGCCAGCGTGGTGTTGTCGGCGTCGCTCACGGTCACCCCGGCATCGACGACCACGGGGGTCGACGTTACGTTATTTCCTTCCACGAAGGTCGCGGTTCCCCCGCTGGTCGTTACCACCGGCGCGGCACTGGCGGGGGCCAGGGCCAGGCCATTGTAGGTGGCCCCGGCCGTGGGCGCCACCAGCACCGTGCGCCCAGCGCCCGCAGTGGTGAAGCGCAGGATGCCGCCCGTGCCCACGTACTGGTCGGCCACGTAGAGCAACCCGCCGGTCGCGTCCAGCGCCACGTCGGTTGGTTGGGTGAAGTTGGCCGCGCCCGACGCCAGCTGCGTCACGGCCGAAGTCCCCAGGTTTACCACCTTCAGCGCGTCCAGCGCGGCCGTGGCGCTGCCCTGGGTGAAGAACAGGCGGTTGCCGGCCACGTCCAGGGCCAGGCCGTTGTAATCAGCGTTGGCCAGGCCAGGCACCACCACCGTGCGGCCGGTGCCGCTGGTGGTGAAGCGCAGGATACCGCCCGTGCCCACGTACTGGTCGGCCACGTAAAGCAGCCCGCCGGCCGCATCCAGCGCCAAATCCGTGGGCTGCGTGAAGCTAGATGGTCCCGAGGCCAAGACGGTCACGGCCAAAGTCCCCAGGTTTACCACCTTCAGCGCGTCCAGCGCGGAGTTGGTGGCGCTGCCTTGGGTGAAGTACAGGCGGTTGCCGGCCACGTCCAGGGCCAGGCCGTTGTAGGTGGCTCCGGCGGTCGGCGGCACTATCACCGTGCGGCCGGTGCCGCTGGTGGTGAAGCGCAGGATGCCCCCCGAGCCCACGTACTGGTCGGCCACGTAGATGTAGCCGTTAATCCTGTCCACTGCAACGTCGGTGGGCTGCGAGAAGTTGCTGGCGGCCGTGGCCAGCGTGGCGCCCGCGGTGCCGTCGGCGTTCACGGCCTTGGCCGCATCAAGCGCGGCCGTGCCGCTGCCCTGCGTATAATAGAGCCGGGGCCCCTGCGCCCACGCGCCGCCGGAAGCCATCAGCACCAGCAAAAAAAGCAGCCCGACGCGCCGCAGCCGACCGGAAACCAAAGTATAGCGTTGTTTCATTGCTGAAGGCATAGAAAAACAAAATCAAACAATCCCGGCCGCGGCACGCCGCACCGGCCTCAGCCCTGCGCCAGGGCAACCTCCCCTATTGCTGCGAGGGATAAACGCCGAACAGGGAAATGCAGTAGTTCATGGCCAGCGACGGGGGCATGATGCCGATGGGCTGGCCGCCCCCCGCCGGCTGCACCTGCACGAAGCTGGCGTTGGCGAGCGAGGCCGCCGGACCGTAGCCCAGTGCGTTTACGGCCTCTCCGTTCACGTCCGTAGCGGCCAGGGCCGCCGAAAAAGCCCCCACCGGCGACGCCGTGGTGGCCGTCGTGCTGGCCGGCCCTTGGTGCGAGTGGGCCGGCATCTGCGCCGTGGTCATCGTGACACTTTCAACGCCCGCCGTTTGCCCGATGACGTACGTCGACAGGCCCGGCCCCGTGCCCTGGTGCCGGGGCGCGCGGCCCCGCAGGTCGGGCACGCCGAAGGTGTTCACCCCATCGCCGCCGTAGGTGGTGCCGATGAGACTAAACAAGGCATCATACACTGCAATCGGCAGCAGACTGCCGTCGCAGAAGGCCCACCCCTGCGGGGCAAAATTGCCCGCAAACAGCATAATTTCGCCAATGTAGGGCTGCGACCCCGTCACCTGCCGGGGCGATGCGGCCAGGGCCGGGGCAGCCACGGCCGTACCCGTGAGCACCGCGCCCAAGCGCTTCAACCAGTTGCGGCGGGCCGGTTCGGCCGGCACCGGGCGAGGCGAAATGGGCACCAGCCCAGCCGCAGAAGCTCGTAAACGCATAAGAAAGTAAAAATTAAGCGGTAAAAAAGGCACCTGCCGGGCTAGCGCGGCGGAAACGTCCCCTGCAAGGCAATGCAGTAGTTGAGCACCAGGTAGGGCGACTGCAGGCTCACGGGCGTGCCGCTACCGGCGCCTCCCACGGCACCGGCCGCACCGGTGGCGTTGGCGGTGGCGGCCCGGTTCTGCACGGCCACGGGCTCGCCGCTGGCGTTGCTGGCCGTGGCTTCGGCGGGCACGGTGCCGGCGGGGGTGCTGCTGGTCGCCGGGGCATTGCTCACCTGCGCCACGTGGGTGTGCGGGGGCAGCTGCGAAACCAACACGGTGGCGGTTTCGCTCCCAATTTGCTCGCCCAGTACCCGGGGGGTAAGGCCGGGCCCGTTGCCCTGGCCAATGGGCGTGTGGCCCTGCAGGTTGGGCAGCGCAAACGTGGTTTGGCCGTTGCCGCCGTAGGTGGTGCCCAGTATCGAGAACAAGGCCGTGTTCTGGGCAATGGATAGCACCTGGCCGTTGCAGAACGCGTAGCCGCGCGGCGCAAAATTGCAGGCCAGCATAATAATCTCCCCCACAAACACGTCGCCGCCGGCGAGTGCGCTGTCGGGGTGGGCCGGGCGGGCGGCGGTGGGCGTGGCCAGGGCCGCGCCACTCAGCATGGCCCCCAGGCGCTTGAGCCAGCTGCGCCGGGCGGGCTCAGCCGCGGGGGTAGCCGCTTCGTCGGAAACAGGGCCGTCGGGAGTAAAGAGTGAAGCCATATCGAGGAGGCAAAAACCAAAAAATTGAATACATATGCTTGCGAAAGCTTACGTTGGCGACGGAAAAATCCCCCCCAGCGCAATGCAGAAGTTCAGCGTTTCGTAGGGCGCAATGCGGCCGATGGGCTGCGAGCCGCCGGTGTTGGCCAGGGCGCTCGGGCTTAGGCCGGTGTCGGGGGTGGGCGCGTAGGCCAGCACGGCCACGGCTTCGCCGTTGAGGTCGGTGCCGGGGGGCACCACGGCGGCGGCGGTGCCAACGGGCGCCGTACCGGTGGCGTTCTGGCTGCTCACCTGGGCCTGGTAGCCGTGGGCGTGCAGGGGCAGGTTGGCGGCTGTCAGGGCCAGGGTTTCGGTGCCCGCGGCCTGGCCTATGTTATACGACCCGCCCAACGGACTCTGGCCGAAATGCACGGGGGTGCGGCTGCGCATGTCGGGCAGGGCAAATGTGGTTTGGCCATTGCCCCCAAACTGGGTGCCCAGCAGCGAAAACAGGGCCTGGTTCTGGTTGATGGGCAACAGCTGCCCGTTGCACTGCGCCCAGCCGCGCGGGGTAAATCCAAAAGCAAAAATCTGAATCTCGCCCAAGAAGGGCGTGAAGCTTTCCACCTGTTTGACCGAGGCCGGGCCGGCCGTGGCGGCGCGGCTCAGAAACAGGCCGCCCAGCAACGCCCCCAGCCCTTTGAGCCAGCCGCGCCGGGTGGGCTCTGCTTGGTGAGGCGCCTCGGAAAGGCTCGTTGCAACGGGCCCGTCGGGAGTAAAAGGTGTTTCCATAAAACGCAACAAGAGTGCAAAAAGTACCACCAAACCAGCCCGCAACGGCTCATGGCATGAATGCTCAAACTTACCATTTTGTAATGATTTACCAAATTAGTATTTTAAAATTTATATGTTATGTAATTAATAGGCATAAAATAGTGAGGGCAAGCCCCTTCATCACAGCTGATGAAAGAGCTTGCCCTCAAATAAAAGCCGGAATACAAGCGGTTCCGGGGCCGTGACCCGGCCTAGCCCAGCGCCGCCACGCCGGGCAGCTCCTTGCCTTCCATGTACTCGAGCAGCGCGCCGCCGCCGGTGCTGATGTAGCTCACCTGCTCGCCGAAGCCCAGCTGCTGCACGGCCGCAGCCGAGTCGCCGCCCCCGATGAGCGAGTAGGCGCCCCGGGCCGTGGCCTCGGCAATGGCGCGGGCCACGTCTTCGGTGCCTTTGGCAAAGTTGGGCATCTCGAACACGCCCATGGGGCCGTTCCAGAGAATGGTTTTGCTGTCGCGGATGATGGCGGCGAAGGCCGTGCGGCTCTCGGGGCCCAGGTCGAGGCCCATCCAGCCGTCGGGGATGTCGTGGTTGGTGGCCACCTTCACGTTGGCGTCGTTGGCGAATTTGTCGGCAATGAGCGAGTCCTGGGGCAGCACCAAGTTCACGCCCTTGGCTTTGGCTTTCTGAATGAGCTCACGGGCCAGGTCCACCTTGTCGGCTTCGAGCAGGGAGCTGCCCACGTGGCCGCCCTCGGCCACCGCAAACGTGTAGGCCATGCCGCCGCCAATGAGCAGGTTGTCCACCTTATCGAGCAGCTTTTCGATGATGAGGATTTTGTCGGAAATCTTGGCGCCGCCCATGATGGCGGTGAAGGGCCGCTCGGCCTGCTCCAGCACCTTTTTGGCGTTGTCGATTTCGGACTGCAGCAGGTAGCCGCCCACCCGGTCCTGGGGCGCGAAGGAATCGGCCATCACGGCCGTGGAGGAGTGGGCGCGGTGTGCCGTGCCGAAGGCGTCGTTGACGTACACATTGCCCAGCTTGGCCAGCTTGGCGGCAAAGTCATGGTCGCCGCCTTCCTCTTCTTTGTGAAAGCGCACATTGTCGAGCAGCAGCACCTGACCGGGCTGCAGGGCAGCTGCTTTCTGGGCGGCCTCCTCCCCCAGCACGTCGCCGCCGAACTGCACGTCGCGGCCGTATTCCTGCGACAGGCGCGGCACGAGGTGCTCCAGCGAAAACTTCGACTCGTAGCCGCCCTTGGGCCGGCCCAGGTGCGAAAGCAGCACCACCGAGCCGCCGTCGTTCAGGATTTTCACCACCGAGCGGGTGGCCATGCGAATGCGGGTGTCGTCGGTAATCTGCAGGTCCTTGTCGAGGGGCACGTTGAAGTCGACGCGCATCACGGCGCGCTTGCCGGCGAAATTGTAGGTGTCGAGGGTGTTCATGAAAGAGAGTGAAACGGTGGAAGTGTGTGGTTAGTCAGGGTGCAAAAGTGGGGCTCTTTTGCAGATTATTAGTTGCTGGCCGAATTGTAGAGACGCGACACTTCGCGTCTTGGCGTTCGCGCCGTTCGAACAGCGTCGTTCAATGAAGAGACGCGAAGTGTCGCGTCGCTACACGCCGGTTACACTCTCATGATACCGCACCAGCGCCTCTATGGGCTCGCGCAGAATCTGGCCCACCTCCATGCCGCGGCGGGCGGCCACTTCGGCGAGCTTGTCGCGGAAGTGGTAGCCCACCGAGCCCACGCAGTTGAAGGCCTGGTGCTGGTAGTCGGGGTAGTGCGTCACGATTTGCTCGAAAAAAGCTTCAAACGCCCGCTCCACCACTTGCTGGCAGTAGGGCTCATGGTAGTGCTCGCCGGCAAAGCGCGCAAAGCTGGCCAGGAAGCGGTTGGGCAGGGGCTGGTTATACAGCCGGTCGAGCACCTCGCTCACGTCGCCAAGGCGGTACTGCTCCTGCAGCGCCCCGGCCAGGTGCGCGGGCAGGCGGCCGCGGAGGTAGTCGCGCAGCACCAGCCGGCCAATGGATGTGCCCGAACCCTCGTCGCCGAGGGAATAGCCCAACGACTCGATGACCTGCGTAATGCGCTGGCCATCATACAGACAGGAATCGGTGCCCGTGCCCAGGATGGCCGCAAAGCCGGCTTCGTGACCCAGCAGCGCCCGGGCCGCGGCCAATAAATCCTCGGCCACGTCGACCTGCCGGGCCTGCGGAAACGCCTGCCGCAGCGCCCCGGCCACCACTGCCGCCTTGGCGGCCGAGAGTACCCCGGAGCCATAGTAGTGAATGGCTTCGACGGGGGCTTCGCGCACGGCGGGCGGCACGCTGCGCGCCAGCGAGGCGGCAATGGCCGGCGTGTCCCAGAAGTAGGGGTTGTAGCCTTCGGTGCTGAAATACTGAGGGGGCCGGCCCGCGCCCAGCAGGCACCAGCTGCAGGTGGTGGAGCCGCCGTCGGCAATGAGTTTCATAGGCAGCGAAAGTACGCGGAACTGGCGCACGGCAGTATCTTTCGCCGGCACTCACTTTCGCTATATTCCATGCCGTCTCGCCGCAAATTTCTGCACTCATCTGCTGCCGGGTTGGCCGGGTTGGCTGCGGCCCCGCTGGCCGCCGCGGCACTTCCTGCCCCTGCGGCCGCGGGCAAGCCCATCGTCATTTCGACCTGGGACGCGGGCGTGAATGCCAACCAGGGCGCCTGGAAAATCATTGGCCCGGGCGGCTACGCCCTCGACGCGGTGGAAGCCGGCGTGATGGTAACGGAGTCGGAACAAGGCTGCTGCGTGGGCCTGGGCGGCAACCCCGACCGCGACGGCATCGTGACGCTCGACGCCTGCATCATGGACGAGAAATTCAACTGCGGCGGCGTGGCCGGGCTCGAGCGCATCAAGCACCCCATCAGCGTGGCTCGCCGTGTGATGGAGCGCACGCCGCACGTGCTGCTGGTGGGCGAAGGCGCGCAGCAGTTTGCCGTGGCCCAGGGCTTTCCGCTCGAACCGCAAAAGCTGAGCGCCGACGCCGAAAAGGCCTACGCGCAGTGGCTCAAAACCAGCCAGTACAAGCCCGTCGTCAACATCGAGAACGCCAAAAGCCGCCCCACCGGCCCCGTGGGCGGCCCCCAAAACCACGATACCATTGCCATGCTTGCGCTGGACGCGCAGGGGCGGATTTGCGGCAGCTGCACCACCAGCGGCATGGCCTTTAAGATGCGTGGCCGGGTGGGCGACTCGCCCCTTATCGGCTCGGGCCTGTTTGTGGACCCCGCGGTGGGCGCCGCCGCGGCCACCGGCCAGGGCGAAGACGTGGTGCGCATTGCCGGCGCCCACACCGTGGTGGAGCTCATGCGCCAGGGCCGCTCGCCCCAGGCCGCTTGCCGGGAGGCCATAGAGCGCATTGCGGCCATCAAAGGCGCCAAGGCCAAAGACATTCAGGTAGCCTTCATTGCCCTGAACAAACAAGGCCAGACCGGCGCCTACGCCCTCCAAAAAGGCTTCAATTTCACCGTGAGCACCACCGATAAGCCGGTGCTGAGCGACAGCGAGTTTCTGCTGAAGTGAGCCGGCAACTGGAAATCTGCGCGGCCTCGCTGCCTTCGGCGCTGGCGGCGCAGGCCGGTGGGGCGCACCGCATCGAGCTGTGCCAGAACCTGGAGCAGGGCGGCATCACGCCCTCCTACGGGCTGATTCGGCAGGTGCTGCAGCGGCTACACATTCCGGTTTTTGTGCTCATCCGGCCCCGGCCCGGCGGTTTTGTGTACTCGGCCGATGAGTTGGCCATCATGCGGGCCGACATTGAGCTGTGCCGGGACCTTGGTGCTGCCGGCGTGGTGCTGGGCGCGCTAGATGCCACCGGGCGCGTCGACGCGGCGGCCTGCCGGGCGCTCATCGAACCAGCCGGCGGCCTGCAAATCACCTTCCACCGCGCCTTCGATGCCTGCCGCAACCAAGCCGAGGCGCTGGAAGAAATCATCGGCCTGGGCTGCCAGCGGGTGCTCACCTCCGGCGGGCAGCCCACGGCGAAGGCCGGGCAACACCAGCTGGCCGCACTGGTGCAGCAGGCGGCCGGCCGCATCAGCATCATGCCCGGGGCGGGCGTTTCGGCGGCCACTGTTCGGGCTCTGGCGGCGCGCACCGGAGCCCACGAATTCCATACCAGCGCCAAGCGCCGGGTGCCGGCCACCCCGGCCGATGGATTGTTTGCGGCCGAACGTTTTGAGACCGATGTCGCTTTGGTGGCAGAGTTGGCCGCGCTGCTGAAATAGGCCAAACCGCGCCGGGCGCGCCACGACGCGCGACGGCCTTCTTACCTTTGCAGGACTTATGAAAATTGGCATTTTTTTCGGGGGCACTTCGCGCGAGCGGGAAATTTCTTTCGCCGGCGGCCGCACCGTCTTTGATAACCTGGACAAGGCGCTGTTTCAGCCCGTGCCCATCTTCATCGACAGCCTGGGGCAATTCATTCTGCTCGACTGGCAGTACATCTATAAAGGCACCATCCGGGATTTCTACCCGCCGGTGAGCTCGCAGCCGCCGTCCCTGCACCATTTGCAGGTGTACATCGAGAGCCTGGGCGAGCTCGACCACGAAGCCCGCTTCCACGCCATTGCCAAGGTGGGCCGCGAGGTGAAAGCCGAGGAGCTGCCTCAGCTGATGGATTTCGCCTTTCTGGCCCTGCACGGGCCGGGCGGCGAGGACGGCGCCATTCAGGGCATGCTGGAGTGGCTGGGCATCCCCTACTCCGGCTCGGGCATTCTGCCCTCGGCCTTCGGCATCGACAAGATTGCGCAGAAGAACCTGCTGCACGCCCTGGGCCGCCCCACGCCCACGTTCCGCGTCATCAAAGCCGAGGAATGGGACAGCACCGACCACGCCGCCACCCTCGCCTACCTGGTGCGCGAGCTGGGCCTGCCGCTGGTGCTGAAGGCGCCGCGCCAGGGCTCCAGCATCGGCGTGAGCATTCTGAAGGACGACAGCCTGCCCAAGTTCGAGGCCGCCATGGAGCGCAGCCTCTTCCGCAAAGTTGTGACGCGCGACGAGTGGCAGCGCTTGGGCGAGCAGGACCGGCTGGCCTGGGTGCAGCACCTCACCGACATCCGCGAAGGCATCGGCCTGCCCGTGGTGTTCGACGACGAAACGGCGCCCATCTACCACCCCGAAACCCTGCTCTTCGCCCTCACCGAGCGGCTGGAAACGGCCGAGCAGGTGCGCCTGACCAACATCGACGGCGAAACCCAGGTGCTGGTGGAAAGCTTCGTGGCGGGCCGCGAGTTCAGCTGCATTGTGGTAGAAGACCCCACCGGTCTGCCGCTGGCGCTGCCGCCCACCGAGATTGTGAAGGGCGAGGAGATGTTCGACTACCGCTCGAAGTACCTGCCCGGCCTGGCCCGCAAGGTCACGCCCATCGATTTGCCCGAAGACCAGATTCAGGAAATCCGCAAGGCCTGCGAGGAGATGTTCCGCACGTTCGGCTTCCAGGTGTACGCGCGTTTGGATGGCTTCGTGGCCCACGACGGCCGGCTGTTTCTCAACGACCCGAACACGACCTCGGGCATGCTGCCGGCTTCGTTCTTCTTCCACCAGGCCGCCGAAATCGGGCTCAACCCGTCGCAGTTTCTCACCTACCTCATCCGCACCTCGCTGGCCGCCCGGCGCCGGGCCGGCCTGCGCCCCGTGAAGCTGGCGCAGCTGCTCGGGCGCCTGGACACAGCCGTGGCCGGCCGCCAGCACGAAGCCACCGAGCGCATTCGCGTGGCCGTGATTATGGGCGGCTACTCGTCGGAGCGCCACATTTCGGTGGAAAGCGGGCGCAACATCTACGAGAAGCTCAGCTCCTCGGCCAAGTACGCGCCGGTGCCGGTGTTCCTCACGGGCTCCGCCGACGAGCACAAGCTCTACGTGCTGCCCGTGAACGTGATGCTGAAAGACAACGCCGACGACATCCGCGAGAAGATTGAGCACGCCGAAGCCGGCGAAGCCCCGCACCCCATTCTGGCCCGCATTCGGCAGGAAGCCAGCGTGATTACCAGCACCTACGCCGGGCAGGCGCTGGCCCAGCCGCGCCGCATCTCGTTTGAGGAGCTGGCCCAGCTGGCCGACGAGGTGTTCATCGCCCTGCACGGCCGCCCCGGCGAGGACGGCGCCCTGCAGCAGCAACTGGAGAAGTACGGCCTGCCCTACAACGGCTCGGGCGTGGCCAGCAGCAGCGTCACCATCAACAAGTTTGAAACCAACCAGCGCCTGCGCGACGCCGGCCTGCGCGTGGCCGACCACCGCATGGCCCACAAGCTGGAGTGGCAGGCCGACGCCGAAAGCTTCTACCGCAGCCTCGAAACGCAGTTCCCCTACCCTTTCATTGCCAAGCCCGCCGACGACGGCTGCTCTTCGGCGGTGAAGAAGATTAAGAACCGCGCAGAGCTGGAAGCCTTCAGCCAGCTCATCTTCCGGAGCGAGGAAGACCTGATGCCCGGCCCGGCCGAAGTGCTGAGCCTGGGCTTCAAAGAGGAATTTCCGCGCAAGGATGCCTTCCTGGTCGAAACGCTGATTGGCCGCGACGGCGCCGCGCATTTCCTGGAAATCACGGGCGGCCTGCTCACGAGCTATGACGAAGACGGCCAGCTCGACATCGAAGTGTTTGAGGCCAGCGAGGCCCTGGCCACCGGCGAGGTGCTGAGCCTGGAAGAGAAGTTCCTGGCCGGCGAAGGCCAGAACATCACCCCCGCCCGCTACGACGCCGACCCCGTGGAGCGCCAGCGCATCTCCAACGAGGTGAAGGCCGTGCTGCGCCGCGTGGCCGAAGTGCTCGATATTCAGGGCTACGCCCGCATCGATGCCTTCGTGCGCGTGCGCCAGGAAGGTGAAGTGGAGGTGCTCATCATCGAAGTCAACTCGCTGCCCGGCATGACGCCCGCCACCTGCATTTTCCACCAAACGGCGCTGGCCGGCTACACGCCCTACCAGTTCATCGACCGCATTCTGGAGTTTGGCAAGGCGCGGGCGGCCAGGGCCGTGCCGGCAACTCATTAGTCACAAATTGAACGTCATGCTGAGCTTGTCGAAGCAGCTCTACCGCGAGAGTAAACATTTACTACTGCGGTAGAGATGCTTCGACAAGCTCAGCATGACGTTCTTTGGGTTGTAAAACTGTTTCTCTGCTATTCCCAATGTCTTTCTTTTCTTCTGATTCTCCGCTCGACGTGGTGAAGCACCTGGTGCTGATTGGCGTGGTGGGCCTGCTGCTGGTGCTAGGCTTTTTCTACGTGTACCTGCCCATGAGCACGCACCACGGCGAAACCATTACGGTGCCCAAGGTAACGGGCATGAACGTGGCCGACCTGGAAAAATACCTCGACGACCGCAAGCTGGCCTACTTCGTGGACGACTCCAGCTACAGCGCCAACGTGCGCCCCTTCACCGTGCTGGTGCAGGACCCGCTGCCGGGCGAAAAGGTGAAGGAGGGCCGCAAAATCTACCTGCAGGTGAGCATGAAAAACCCGCCGGTGATTAAAATGCCCACCCTCACGGGCATTTCCTCCAAAACGGCCATGCTGATTTTGAAGAGCTACGACTTGGTGGCCGGCCAGATTCAGCTGGTGCCTGATTTGGCGTCGGGCCAGGTGCTGAAGCAGCTGGTGAACGGCAAGGAAATCAAGCCCGGCGCGCCCGTGACCAAAGGCACCACCGTGGACCTGGTGGTGGGCGACGGCCAGGGCAACCAAACCTTTGCCGTGCCCAACCTCATCAACATGCCCGTCGACGAAGCCCTCACGCTGCTCGACGGCCAGGGCCTGCAGAAAGGCGAGGTGTTTGAGCAGCCCGCCGAAGAAGGCCAGGTGGCCGGCACCGTGGTGCGCCAGCGCCCCGTGCCCGGCCCCGACGCCACCATCCGCACGGGCCAGATTGTGGACATCTGGGTGGCGAAATAAGCTGGCCCTCACGCACTTTTTTCGGGCACCCGGGCGTTGGCGTTGAGACTGCAACCCACTTTTCCTACTGGTATGATGACACCCTTCCGCACGTACTGCCGCTCGTTGTTGCCGGCGTTTCTTTTGGTTTCGGCAGCGGCGTCGGGCCAGGTCATTGCGCCTTCCGGGCCGCTCTCGGCCGACCCCGCCCGGGCGGCTTTCATTCCGGCCAAGGCCCCGGCGGCGCTGCAGCGCACCGCCGCCCTGCCGCTGCCCTTCTTCGACGACTTCACCTCGCCCCTCGAAGGCCCGCCCAACGCAACGAACTGGGATTCTCGGGGCGGCGCCTACGTGAGCAACCGCCTGGCCCTGGCGCCGCTTACCCGCGGCGCCGCCACCCTCGACGGGCTCAAGGCCAACGGCCTGAGCTACAGCGGCAGCATCGGCGTGAGCTACGGCACGCTGGATTCGCTGAAATCGCAGCCCATCGACCTGAGCGGCCTCACCACCAGCAGCGGCGTGTACCTGAGCTTTGCCTGGCAAGCCGGCAGCATCGGCTCGGCCCCCAACCTGAACACCAGCAGCACGCCGGTGAAGCTGGAGCTGTTTCTGAAAAATACCTCCGGCACCTGGGTGCCGGCCTGGAGCTACAACAGCCAGCGCGTGCGCACGGGCTTCCGCCAGCAGCTCATCAACCTGAATAACACCCAATACCTGCACGGCGGCTTCCAGTTCATGTTCGTGGCCACGGGCAATGCTTCCGACAACAGCGACAACTTCAGCATCGACTACGTGGTGCTGGACCGCAACCGCACCGGCGTTCTCGATACCGACACCGTGTTTGTGGACGTGGCCACCGGCGCCGGCCTCGTGAACGGCAACCCCTCGGGCGGCCTGCGCAGCCCCCTGCGGCGCTTCACGGCCATGCCGGTGTGGCAGTTCAACGCGGCCGCTTCGCCCACCAGTGAACTCAACCCCGCGCTGGGCGTGAACCTGACCAACCTCGAAAAAAACCTGCCGCGCCCCATCGACGTGCTGGGCACAGTGCGCGACCTGAGCACCGGCGCCACCGTGGGCACTTGGCTGCAAAGCCAGTCGCCGATTCCGGCCCGGCAGCGGCAGTACCCGCAGGTGGGCCCGGCCACGGCCCAGCCCATTCCCAACACGGCCGCCGCCAAGCGCCTGCGCTACACCCTGGCCCTGAACTCGCGCGACATTCCGCGGGCCCTGCCCAACGATACCATCTCGCGCGACGTGGAGCTGAACAACTATTACGCCTACGACGACGGCACCGCCGAGCGCTTCATAAGCCTGCCGGCGTTGCCATCCGGGCAGGCGGTGTCCTACGCTTACCGAATCGACCTCAACCAGCCCGACCACGTGGGGGGCCTGCGCCTGTACCCCGTTTACCCTGGCAACAATTTCATTACGGGCACGGCGACCCCGGATTTTGGCTCCCGCTCCGTCACCATTGGGGTGTGGGACGACAACGGCGGCAAACCTGCCGCCACGCCGCGGGCCACCAAGACCGTTACCATCCCGGCCGTTGCGCCCACCACCGCTGCGCTCGACTATTTCCAGATAAACTTTGACCAGCCCGTCCCGGTCAGTGGCACCGTTTACGTGGGCTACCTGCAGCCGCCGGGGTCGCGCGACTTGCCTTACGGACTGGACGTTAACAACTCCTTTCCGCCCGGCTACCTCTGGAACCGGAGCAGCGTAGGGGTCTGGGACTCGGTGCGCTTGGCGCCCCGCCGCGGCGCCCTCATGATGCGCCCGGTGATGACTAACACTGTGACCACCGCTTCGGCCTCGGCCCGCGAAGCCGCGGCCTACAGCCTCTACCCCAACCCGGCCCACGGCCCGGTGAGCATTGCCGGTCCCGGCTTTGCGCGCGCCGCCGTGCTCGATGCCGTGGGCCGCACCGTGTGGGAGCAGCCCGCCGCCCAGGCCGGCCAGCCCACGCTGCCGCTGCCGCCCCTGGCCCCGGGCGTGTACACGGTGCGCCTCACCCTGGCCGATGGCCGCACGGTGGGCCGCCGGTTGATGATTGAATAAAGAGAAGCGAGAACACAAAAAAGCCCCGCCGTGTAGCACGGCGGGGCTTTTTTGTGGGCTTGTTCCCGTTACTTGGCGGGCATCAGCACGGTGTCGATGACGTGGGTCACGCCGTTGCTCGAAATCACGTTGGGGATGGTGACGGTGGCCATGCCGCCTTTGGCGTCTTTCAGCATCACGCTGCTGCCGCTTTTCATCACGGTCAGCTGCTCGCCTTCCACGGTGGTCAGCACCTGGCCGTTCGAGAGCTGGTCGGCGGTGAGGCGGCCGGGCACCACGTGGTAGGTCAGAATTTTGGTGAGCGTGGGCTTCATTTCGGGCGTCACCAGCGAGTTCACGGTGCCGGCGGGCAGCTTGTCGAAGGCCGAGTTGGAGGGCGCAAACACGGTGAAGGGGCCGGAGCCTTTCAGCGTTTCCACCAGGCCGGCGGCTTTCACGGCGGCCACCAGCGTGGTGTGGTCGGCGCTGCCCACGGCGTTGTCCACGATGTCCTTATCGGGGGTCATCATGGCGCCGCCCACCATCACGCCGGAGGTGGAGGTGGAGGTCGTAGTGGTCGACATGCTGCCGCCCATGGCGTCGCCCTGGCGGGGCTTGGTTTTGGCCTTCATCTTGTCGCCGGCGTCGGATTTGCCTTTGACCTTCATCTTGCCATCGTCGGCCATCTTGGTTTTGGTGGTCATGCCATCGGCCGTGGTCTTGGTCTTTTCGGCGTCGCTTTTGGACTTGCCATCCTGGGCGAAGGCTGGAGCTGCGAGGGCACCGGTCAGGGCCAATGCCGCGAAGAAAGTTTTCGTAATCATGGTGTTAGAGTTTAGGGTGAGAGATGGTAATGCTGCGCTATACGAACTGAATCAACCTTAAGATTCCAAGCGTGGGACATCCTTGGAATAATGGAAATAATTATGGCAAGCCTACCGCAGAGGCCGCGCGCATGTAGTGGGAACCAGCACTTGGGCGCGGGGTTTTCAAATGTTTTCGGAAATTGCCGCTGGCCCAGGCACCTGCCGGCCCCGCTGTATGCCCGCCACGCTGTATCGAAATCCCCTGACTGACATTCTTTTTGAGCAGGCCAAGGAGTTTGTGGGCCTCTACCACGTGGAGCAGGGCTGGTTTACGCACGTGAACACGGCGGGCTACCAGCTGCTGGGCTACCCCTCGGCCGAGGCGCTGTACGCCGACCCCAACCGCACCCTCCGCTCGGAACGGCTCTCGGCCGCGGGGTGGGCCGAGCTGCGCGACCGGGTGCTGCGCGAGGGCTACCACGAATACGAAGTCGAAATCAGGCGGGTATCGGGCGAAACATTCTGGGCGCGGGTCGAGCTCACCAGCCTGACGGTGGAAACCCACCCGTATTTCCTCGTGCGCCTCACCAACATCGACCCCCTGCACCACGCCGAGCAGCGCCTGGCCCAAAGCGTGGGCCGCTTCGAGGCGGTGGTGAGCCACGCCACCATCGGCATCATCATGTGCAACCGGGCCGGCGATATTGTGCTCGCCAACGAGAAGGCCCGCCAGTTGTTTGGCTACCCCGACGGGGAACTGCTGGGCGAGCGCATCGAGGTGCTGGTGCCCCGCGCCGTGAGCGGCTACCACGAGAAGCTGCGCAACTCCTTCAACGCCCACCCCGCGGCCCGCGCCATGGGCCACAACCGCGACCTGCTGGCCCGCCGCAAGGACGGCTCGGTGTTTCCGGTCGAAATCAGCCTGAGCTATTTCCGGCTCGACGAGGAGCTCTTCGCGGTGGCCTACATCATCGACGTCACCTTCAAGAAAGAAGCCGAGCGCGAGCTGCTGGCCCAGCACCAGCAGGTGGCCGCCCTCAACGCCGAGCTGGAGCAGAAGGTGGCCGAGCGCACGCGCGACCTCGAAACCACCCTGGCCCAGCTGGAGCGCCGCACCCGCGAGCTGAGCCAGGCCCTGGCCGCCGAGCAGGAGCTGGGCGAGCTCAAGTCGCGCTTCGTGAGCATGGCCTCGCACGAATTCCGGACGCCGCTCACGGCGGTGCTCACCTCGGCCACGCTCATCGAGAAATACCCCGCCGCCGAGCAGCAGGACAAGCGCCAGCGCCACCTCGACCGCATCCGGACGTCGGTGAAGCACCTCACCGACATTTTGGAAGAATTCCTGTCGGTGGGCAAACTGGAGGACGGGCGCATCGAGGCCCACCCCGCGCGCGTGGACCTGCCCGCGCTGCTGCGCGAAGCCATTGCCGACGCCGAAGGCCTGCGCAAGCCCGGCCAGCGCATCGAGCCCGAGTTTCACGGCGTGACGCCGCTCTGGACCGACGCCTCGCTGCTGCGCAAGGTGCTGGTGAACCTGCTGAGCAACGCCCTGAAATACTCCGGCGAGCACACCACCGTGACCGTGCGCGCCACCACCCAGGACCATTGGCTCACGCTCAGCGTGCAGGACCGGGGCGTGGGCATCTCGGCCGAAGACCAGGAGCACCTGTTTGAGCGGTTTTTTCGGGCCCGCAACGCGGCCAACCTGCCCGGCACCGGCCTGGGCCTCTATATTGTGGCCCGGTACCTGGAGCTACTGGGCGGCACCGTGGCCTTGCACAGCGAATTGAACGTGGGTACCACCGTCACCATCACCCTGCCCCATGGAAATAATTCTGCTGATTGAGGACAGCGACCTGATTCGCGAAAACACGGCCGAAATTCTGGAGCTGGCCGGCTACGAGGTGCTGACCGCCGAAAACGGCAAAATCGGCGTGGAAAAGGCCCTGGCCACCCGGCCCGACCTGGTGGTGTGCGACATCATGATGCCCGTGCTCGACGGCTACGGCGTGCTGCACATCTTCACCCAGAACCCCCAGCTCAAGGGCGTGCCCTTCATCTTCCTCACCGCCAAAACCGAGCGCGCCGACTTGCGCCGCGGCATGGACCTGGGCGCCGACGACTACCTCACCAAGCCCTTTGAGGAAACCGAGCTGCTGAGCGCCGTGCGCAGCCGCCTGGCCCGCTTCCACCAGCTGCGGCCCGACTACGACCTGCAGCAGCCCGGCGGCCTGCACCAGTTCCTGGACGACGCCACGGCCGTGGGCCACCTCACCGGCCTCACCGCCGACCGCAAACCCCACGCCCTGCGCAAAAAGCAGGAGCTCTACGGCGAGGGCGACGAGGCCACGCGCCTGTACTTCGTGCAGAGCGGCCGGGTGAAAACCGTGCGCCGCAGCGCCAGCGGCAAGGAATTGATAACGGGCGTGTACGGCCCGGGCGAGTTTCTGGGCTACCTGCCGCTGCTGGAGCAGCGCCCGCACGCCGACTCGGCGGTGGTGCTCGACGACGCGGTGCTGCTCTACATTCCGCAAGAGGACTTTACGCAATTGCTGCACCGCCATCCGGCCGTGGGCCAGCAGTTTGTGCGCCTGTTGGCCGGCCGCGTGAACGAGCGGGAACAGCAGCTGCTGGGCATGGCCTACGACTCGTTGCGCCGCCGCGTGGCCACCACCCTGCTGCGCCTGCACGAGCAGGCCAACGGCGCCGAAGTGGCCGTGCAGCTCTCGCGCGACGACCTGGCCGCCGTGGTGGGCATCGCGCCGGAGTCGCTCATTCGCACCCTGACCGAATTCAAGCAGGACGGGCTGATTGAGCAAACTGGCCAGGGCATTCGGGTGCTGCAGCCCGACAAGCTGCGCCAACCCAACTGGTAGGCGCCGCGGCGCTTATAGAAACCCAGTTTGCCAACGCCCGCGGGCAGTTGTCAGGGCGTCTATCCAGAGCGTCATGCTTCGACTTCGCTCAGCATGACGCTCTTTTTCTTGTCATCCACACGTCCTTACCGCCCACACGGCCTACAGCACCGAAAGCGGGCCCCGCGCGCGCAGCCGCGCTTCGAACACCTGCGCGATGGCTTGGCCGCGCAGTTTGGCTTCTTCGGCGGTGGGGCCGGCAAACAACTCGTCGACGGTCATCAGAAATAAGGCTACCCAGCGCTGGAAGTGGCTGGCGTCGATGGGCAGCGGCACGTGCTTGGGAAACGGGCGGCCCCGGTAGCGGCCGGTGCCCAGCAGCAGGCCGCTCCAGAAATCGTACATGTTGGGCAGGTGCCGGGGCCAGTCGACTTGGGCAAAACCGTTGAAAATGGGGTCGAGCAGGGCGTCCTGGTTGACCTTGGCGTAGAAGGTATCGACGAGCCGCTTCACGTCGGCTTCGGTGGTGATGTCGGGGCGGGTGGGCGTCATAGCGAGGGCGGGAATGCGGGATTAATCAGGCCAACTGGTGCTGCGGATGAGCGAGGGACGGCTCCAGGTGGCCCACTGGCAGGCTCAGGAGCCGGGAGACTGAGTGCGCGGTAGCATATAAGGCAACAAGGTGAAGCCGAAGTTCGGCTGCACCCCCACCTTCGGCAACAATGCCGCAAAGGTGGGGGTGCCCCCGGCCAGGCCGGCTGAAAAATATCAGGACCGGGGCTGACGTTGGTCAGCCTGGCCGGAAGCGGGCGGCCGGAGCTTTGCGGTTGCCCATTTTCCTGCCTGTCCGTGCCCACTCTCGCCCCTGCGCCTGCCCTCCCCCTGCCCCGTACCGCCTGCGCCCACTGCGGCGACGCCTGCCCCGACGAGCCCATCAAGCTAACCCAGGAGCCAGCGCTAAGCTTCTGCTGCCAGGGCTGCCGGGCCGTGTATGAGCTACTGGCCGCCAGCAACCTGTGCACCTATTACCGCCTCGACGAGCATGCCGGCCAGAAGGTGCTGGCAGTGGAGCTGCCCGGCCGCTTCGACTACCTCGACTCGGAAAGCGTGCAGGCCCAGTTGCTGGCGTTTCGCTCGCCCACGCTGGCGCGCCTCACGCTCAGCATCCCGCAGATGCACTGCGCTTCGTGCATCTGGCTGCTGGAGAATCTGTTCAAGCTCAATGCCGGCATCACGGCGTCGCGGGTCAATTTTCTGCGCAAAGAGCTTAGCATCAGCTACCAGCCAGAGGCCACGTCCCTGAAGGAAGTGGTGAAGCTGCTGGCCGCCATCAACTACGAGCCGCAGATTACGCTGGCCGAGCTGGGCGCGCAGCCCCACCGCGGCAACCGCCTGCTGTACTACCAGCTGGGCGTGGCAGCCTTCGCCTTCGGCAACGTGATGCTGCTGGCGCTGCCGAAGTATTTTTCCTTCACCCAGCAGCTGCAAAGCACGTTTGGGCGCTTTTTTGGCTGGCTGAGCCTGTTGCTGGCGCTGCCGGTGCTGCTGCTCAGCGCGCGGGGCTTCTACCAGTCGGCCTGGCAGGGCTTGCGGCAGCGCTACATCAACCTCGACTTCCCCATCAGCCTGGGCCTGACGGCGCTGTTTGTGACCAGCGTGTTTGAGGTCGTGACGCAGCGCGGGCCGGGCTATTTCGACTCGTTCACGGGGCTGGTGTTCTTCATGCTGATTGGCAAATGGGTGCAGCAGCGCAGCTACGACGCCCTGCGCTTCGACCGCGACTTCGCCTCTTACTTCCCCGTGGCCGTGACGCTGCTCACCAAAGCCAGCGAGCAGTCGGTGTCGGTGAAGGAGCTAAAGGCCGGCCAGCGCATTCGGGTGCGCCACCAGGAAATCATTCCGGCCGATGCCATTTTGCTGCGCGGCCAGGGCCAGATTGACTACAGCTTTGTGTCGGGCGAGAGCGTACCCGTGGCCAAGGCAGCCGGCGAAACCGTGTACGCCGGCGGCCGGCAGATGGGCGAGGCCGTGGAGCTGGAAGTGGTGCGCGAGGTGTCGCAGGGCTACCTCACCCAGCTCTGGAACAACCCGGCTTTTCAGAAGGAAGAAAAGGCTTCGCTGGAAACCTACGCCAACAACGTGGGCCGCTACTTCGTGGCGCTCACGCTGCTGCTGGCCCTGGGCGCGGTGGCTTACTGGTACCCGCGCGACCCGCACATGGCCCTGCGCGCCTTCACGTCGGTGCTGGTCATTGCCTGCCCGTGCGCGCTGTCGCTGGCCACGCCGTTTGCGCTGGGCGCGGCGCTGCGGGTGCTGGGCCGCCACAAATTCTACCTCAAGAACTCCGCCGTGGTCGAAACCCTGGGCCGCGCCGATACCCTCGTATTCGACAAAACCGGCACGCTCACCGACGTGAAACGCTCAGCGGTGGAATACGTGGGGCCGGCCCTCTTCCCTAGCCATGAGGAAGCCGTGGCCGCCGTAGTGCGCCACTCCACCCACCCGCTCAGCCAGCGGCTGGCGGCGGAGCTGCCCGCCAACGCCCTGGCTGTGACTGATTTTGCCGAAGTGCCCGGCCAGGGCCTGCGCGGTTTCGTGGGCGGCCGGGAGGTGCGCGTGGGCTCCGCGGCCTTCGTGGGCGCGGCCCCCACAACAGAAAATTCCGAACCTGCGGCTGCGCTGCAGTCTAAGGTGTTTGTGCGTGTTGAAGATGGTCCCGCGGGCTGCTACGTTTTCCGCAACGTGTACCGCAACGACTTGCGCAGCGTGCTTTCTGCCCTCGGCCAGCATTACCGCCTCGCCGTGCTCTCGGGCGACAACGACGCCGAAGCCGCCCGCCTGCGCGGCCTGTTCGGCCCGCACGCCGAGCTGCACTTCCACCAAACGCCCGGGCAGAAGCTCGACTACATCGCCCGGCTCAAGCAGCAGGGCCGCACCGTGGTGATGGTGGGCGACGGCCTGAACGACGCCGGCGCCCTGCAGCAGGCCGACGCCGGCATTGCCCTCACCGACACGCTCAGCAACTTCTCCCCCGCCTGCGACGGCATCCTGGAAGCCGGCAGCTTCGGGCAGCTGGCCACCACTCTCCATTTCTCGAAAGACTGCCTGCACGTGGTGCTGGCCACGTTTGTGCTGTCGTTTTGCTACAACGGCATCGGGCTGGGGCTGGCCGTGCAGGGCAAGTTCACGCCCATCGTGTCGGCCATTCTCATGCCCATCAGCTCCTTGAGCGTGATGGTGTTTGCCACCCTGCTGGTGCGCCTGGCCGCCTGGCGGCGCGGCCTGTGACCAACTGAACGAGGTAGAGACGCAATATTTTGCGTCTCCTCGTTGAACGACCGTTACTGCGCAGAATAAACAACATCAGCAACGCAGAGACGCAAAATATTGCGTCTCGGCACGTTTAACGCAATCCAACTCATGACCATCATCTTCCTGCTTATCGGCATCAGCCTCTGCGTGGCGCTCACGTTCCTGGGAGCCTTTCTGTGGGCGGTGCGCTCCGGGCAATATGAGGATGACTACACGCCCTCCGTGCGCGTGCTCTTTGACGACGAAGCGACGCCGGACGAGACTGCCTGACAACAATCAGACGACGGTCTGATTTAGCTCAGCTTATCGAAAAAGCCCCGCCAGGACCTTTGGAGCAGTAAATAACTCACTTCTCCGACGATGCAGGCCGAACCGTTAGCTCCCCCCGCCGCGCTCCAACAACCGCTGATTCCACCCACTTCCCGACCAGCAGTCGACACCTTTTTCTACGACAACAAGATTGTTCGGGACTTCGGCATTGCCACCGTCTTCTGGGGCATCATCGGCATGCTGGTGGGCGTGCTGGCGGCCTTTCAGCTGGCCCGGCCCGAGCTGAACATGGGCACGGCCTTCACCACGTTCGGCCGCATTCGCCCGCTGCACACCAACGCCGTGATTTTCGCCTTCGTTGGCAACGGCATTTTTACGGGCGTTTATTACTCCCTGCAGCGCCTGTGCAAAACCCGGATGTACTCCGACCTGCTGGGCAAGCTGCACTTCTGGGGCTGGCAGCTCGTCATTGTGAGCGCCGTGGCCACGCTGCCGCTGGGCTTTACCACTTCCAAAGAATACGCCGAGCTGGAATGGCCCATCGACATCGCCATCACGCTGGTGTGGGTGGTGTTTGGCTGGAACATGTTCGGCACCATTGCCCGGCGGCGCGAGCGGCACCTCTACGTGGGCATCTGGTTCTACATCGCCACGTTCCTCACGGTGGCCGTGCTGCACATCGTCAACTCCATAGAGCTGCCGGTGAGCTTCCTGAAAAGCTACTCCCTCTACGCCGGCGTGCAGGACGCCCTGGTGCAATGGTGGTACGGCCACAACGCGGTGGCCTTCTTCCTCACCACGCCCTACCTGGGCCTGATGTACTACTTCCTGCCCAAGGCCGCCGGCCGGCCGGTGTATTCCTACCGCCTGAGCATCATTCACTTCTGGTCGTTGATTTTTATTTACATCTGGGCCGGCCCGCACCACTTGCTCTACACCGCCCTGCCCGACTGGGCCCAGAGCCTGGGCGTGGCCTTTTCCGTGATGCTGATTGCCCCGAGCTGGGGCGGCATGATAAACGGCCTGCTCACCCTGCGCGGTGCCTGGGACAAAGTGCGCGAAGAACCCGTGCTCAAGTTCATGGTGGTGGCCATCACGGCCTACGGCATGGCCACCTTCGAGGGCCCGATGCTCTCGCTCAAGAACGTGAACGCCATTGCGCACTTCACCGACTGGATTGTGGCGCACGTGCACGTGGGCGCCCTGGGCTGGAACGGCTTCCTGACCTTCGCCATGCTCTACTGGCTGTGGCCCCGCCTCTACAAAACCGAGCTGTACTCGAAGAAGCTGGCCACCACGCACTTCTGGCTGGGCACGCTGGGCATCGTGTTCTACGCCATTCCCATGTACTGGGCCGGCTTCACCCAGGGGCTGATGTGGAAGCAGTTTAATGCCGAGGGGATGCTGCAATACCCCAACTTCCTGGAGACCGTGTTGCAGCTGGTGCCCATGTACTACCTGCGCGGCATCGGCGGGCTGCTCTACGTGAGCGGCGTGTTTCTGCTGATGTACAACCTCTACAAAACCGCCCAGGCCGGCACGCTGGTGGCCAACGAGAAAGCCCAGGCCCCTGCCCTGGTGCCCGAAGCCGAAGACCCGCACGTGCAGGCCGGCCACTGGCACCGCTGGCTGGAGCGCCGCCCCTTCCAGCTGGCCGTGGGCGCCACGGTGGCCATCCTCATCGGCGGCGCCGTGGAAATGATTCCCACCTTTCTGGTGAAGTCGAACGTGCCCACCATTGCCTCGGTGAAGCCCTACCGGCCGCTGGAGCTGCAGGGCCGCGACCTCTACATCCGCGAGGGCTGCTCGAACTGCCACACCCAGATGGTGCGCCCCTTCCGCTCCGAAACCGAGCGCTACGGCGAGTACTCCAAAGCCGGCGAGTACGTGTATGACCGGCCCTTCCTGTGGGGCAGCAAGCGCACCGGGCCCGATTTGCAGCGCGTGGGCCAGAAGTACCCCCACTCCTGGCACTACAACCACATGCTGGACCCCACCAGCATGTCGCCGGGCTCCATCATGCCGCCCTACCCCTGGCTGTTCGAGCAGAAAATCGACTACAGCATCCTGCCCGCCAAGATTAAGGTGCTGCGCAACCTGGGCACGCCCTACCCCGCCGGCTTCGACCAGGTGGCCGTGGACGATGCCCGGCAACAAGCCCAGGGCATTGTGGCCGATTTGAAAAAGGAGGAAATCGAGGTGATGCCCGACAAGGAAATCGTGGCCCTGATTGCCTACCTCCAGCGCCTGGGTACTGACATCAAAGTGAAGCCGGAGCAGACGGCCACCGCTGCCACAGCCGCCGCGCAGTAGCAGCCAAAGGCCCGTCATGCAGAGCGCAGCGAAGCATCTCGCGTGCCACCACTAATTCTATCCTCCGATTGGATTACTACCACACGCGAGATGCTTCGCTGCGCTCTGCATGACGGCTGATAAATCCCGAAGACAAGCATTAACCACCCAACCACCATGGACAAGAACGTCTTGCAATCCATCGCCGGGGTCGAAATCTATCCGATAATCTCCCTGGTCATTTTCGGCCTCTTCTTTCTGGGCCTGCTGGTGTACGTGCTGCTGAGCAGCCGCCAGCACATCGATGCCATGAGCCAGCTGCCGCTGCTCGACGACGAAGCAAACTTCAAATCCAACCTCAACCACGACGTAATATGCTAACCCTCCGCTCCCTCTCGCTGACTTTCCTCGGCCTGCTCACCGGCTTTGCGGCCGCTGCTCAATCTGCTGCTTCGGGCCCCCAGGGCACCACCGTGCTGAGCTGGGTGGTGTGGTGGCTGGCCGGCGTGGTGCTGCTGATGGCCGTGATGACCGGCGCCTCGGTGACCTCGGCCGCCCAGCGCCGCTACGAGGCCCAGCAGGCCGATGCCCCTGCCCCGGAAGCCGCCGCTCCTGCTTCGGCACCGGCCGCTGCTCCCCGCGCCGCCGTGGCCGAAGCCGCTCCTGCACAAGTTGCCACCCAGGAAGAAGTGTACGCATGAGCCGCTCCCGCTTAGCCTACTCCTTGGCCGGCGCGGCCCTGCTGGCCGCGCGCCCGGCCCTGGCGCAAGCGGCCGACACCGGCGCCGCCTCCGCCACCGACGCCCAGCGCACCATGCTTTGGTTTGTGCTCACCACGCTGGTGCTGGTGCTCATGGTGTTTCTGCTGCTGGTTGTGGCCCTCATCAACTGGATGCGGCCGCAGCTGCGCCAGCTCTACGACCTGCCCACCGTGCACGACACCTGGAGCGGCCGCGTGCTGGGCCTGCTGGTGGGCGACGCCCGCCTGGTGCAGGGGGAGGTGCGCGACGAACTGCTCGACCACGATTACGACGGCATCCACGAGTTCGACAACGACCTGCCGCCGTGGTGGAAATACGGCTTCTACGCCACCATCGTCTTCGCCATCGGCTACGTGACCTACTACCACGTGCTCAAAACCGGCCAGCTGCAGGGCGCCGAGTACGCGGCGGAGATGCAGCAGGCCGCCCTGCTCATCGCCGCCACCCCCGACGACCCCAACCAGGTAACCACCTACACGGCCCTCACGGCTCCGGCCGAGCTCAGCAGCGGCAAAAGCCTGTTTATGACCAATTGCGCCCCCTGCCACGGCGCCAGCGGCGAAGGCAAAGTGGGCCCCAACCTGACCGACGAGTACTGGCTGCACGGCGGCGAAGTGAACCACGTGTACAAAACCATCAAGTACGGCGTGAACGGCAAGGGCATGGTGGCCTGGAAAGGCAAGCTCTCCGGCAAGCAGATGCTGCAGGTGGCCTCCTACGTGCTCAGCCTGCAAGGCACCAAACCGGCCAACGCCAAGCCGCCGCAGGGCGAGAAAGAAGCCCCGGCAAAGGCCGTGGCCAGCCGGTAAACTAACCCATCTACCCGTCATGCAGAGCGCAGCGAAGCATCTCGCGTGCTCAACTAACTAAACCGATTGAATTGCTACCACAAGC
The DNA here is from genome assembly GCF_014699055.1 of Hymenobacter armeniacus. Taxonomy (GTDB): domain Bacteria; phylum Bacteroidota; class Bacteroidia; order Cytophagales; family Hymenobacteraceae; genus Hymenobacter; species Hymenobacter armeniacus. The sequence goes on along the minus strand of NZ_JACXAC010000003.1, from coordinate 232,855 downwards.
GAGATGCTTCGCTGCGCTCTGCATGACGTTCAACTTACTCTAAAGCCATGTCCGCCACCCAATTCAAACCTGATGACTCCTACCGCGACTCTATCGCCACGATAGACGCGGCCGGCGAGCGGGTGTGGCTTTATCCCAGGCAGCCCAGCGGCCGCCTTTACCGTTACCGCAAGCTGCTCAGCTACGGGTTTCTGGCGCTGCTGTTTGGCGGGCCGTGGCTGCGCATCCACGACTTGCCGGTGCTGCTGCTCAACCTGCCGGCGCGGAAATTCATCATCTTCGGGCAGATATTCTGGCCGCAGGATTTCTTCATTCTGCTGCTGGCCTCGCTCACCTTTCTGGTGTTCGTCATTGTGTTTACGGTGGTGTATGGGCGGGCCTTTTGCGGCTGGGTGTGCCCTCAGACTATCTTTCTGGAAATGGTGTTTCGCCGCATCGAGTACTGGCTCGAAGGCGACGCGCCCCAGCAAAAGGCCCTCGACCGCTCGGAGCTGAACTGGAACAAGCTCTGGCGCAAAACCACCAAGCACTTGCTGTTTCTGGCCGTGTCGTTTCTGATTGCCAACACCTTCCTGGCCTACATCATCGGCACGGAGGAGCTGCTGAAGATTATGACCGATTCGCCCGCGGAGCACCTGGGCGGCCTGGCTTCGATGGTGGTGTTCACGGGCGTGTTCTACGCCGTGTTTGCCCGGTTTCGGGAGCAGGTGTGCACCATTGTGTGCCCCTATGGCCGCTTGCAGGGCGTTTTACTTGATAAAGACAGCCTGGTGGTGGCCTATGACTACCCGCGCGGCGAGCCCCGCGAGAAGCTGCGCAAAAACCAGCTACGCACCGCCGGCGACTGCATCGACTGCCACCAGTGCGTGCAGGTGTGCCCCACGGGCATCGACATCCGCAACGGCGCCACGCAGCTCGAATGCACCAACTGCACGGCCTGCATCGACGCCTGCAACAGCATCATGGCGCTGATAAACAAACCGGAAGGCCTCATTCGCCACGCCTCCGTCAACGGCATTGCCACCGGCACCACGTTCCGGCTCACGGGCCGCGTGAAGGCCCTTTCGGGCGTGCTGGCCTTCTTGCTGCTGGTGCTCACCGGGCTGCTGGTCTCGCGCTCCAACGTGGCGGCCACGGTGCTGCGCACGCCGGGCCAGCTCTTCCAGAAGACCAGCCACGGCACCATCACCAACCTCTACAACATCTCGGTCATCAACAAAACCAACCGGCCCTACCCCATCACGCTGCGCATTCTGGAGCCGGCGCAGGGCCAGGTTTCCCTCGTCGGCACCGCTTCCCTCACGCTGCCCGCCCAAGGCATTGCCGAGGGCGTGTTTTTTGCCGAGCTGCCCCGCGCCGCCCTGCACCGCACCAACCAACCACTCCGCATCGGCCTGTTCAGCAACGGCAAGATGATAGCGGAAACCAGCACCAAGTTTCTCGGGCCGGCGCAGTAGCCCCGGCCCCAATTCCCAACCATGGTTACCTCTCCTCCCAAACCCCGCACCCTCTGGCCCCACGCCATCGTTGCCGTGTTCGTGCTCTTTGCCGGCTACATCGGCTTCATGGTGCAGCAGGCCATGCGCACTACCGTCGACCTGGTCAGCCCCGACTACTACCAGCAGGAGCTGGCCTTTCAGCAGCGCATGGAAACCGTGGCCCGCACCGCCGCCCTGCCCGCGCCGGTGGAGCTGCGCTACGACGCCGCCGCGCGCCTGCTCACGCTGCAGCTGCCCGCCGACATGCGCGGCCAGCGCATTCAGGGCCAGATTCATTTCTTCCGTCCCTCCAACCAGCGCCTCGATTTCACGCTGCCCCTGCAGCCCGGCGCCGACCTGCAGCAGCACCTCAGCACCGCCCGGATGCGGCCGGGCCTGTGGCGGGTGCGCATGGACTTTACCGCCGATAAGCACAACTATTTCGTGGAGGAAAAAATCATCCTTCACCCCTGATTTTCGTCAGGTTTTTTCTTTTCAGGCCCGCGGTATTTGCGGCCCAATTAGAACCTCTTTTGAACCCTTTCCCCATGCTCTGGGCTGGTTTTTTGTTTGGCTTGCTGGGCAGCTTTCATTGCGTGGGCATGTGCGGGGCCATTGCCCTGGCGCTGCCCGGGCAGCCCGGCGGGGCCGGCTGGCGCTTTGGCGGCGGGCGGCTGCTGTATAACCTGGGCCGGGTGAGCACCTACGCCACGCTGGGCGCCGGGGCCGGCCTGCTGGGCCAGAGCCTGCGCCTGGCCGGCCTGCAGCAAAGCCTCTCCATTGCCTCGGGCGTGCTGATTCTGCTGCTGGTGGCCGTGCCCGAGCGCTACTCCGCCCGCTTGGCCGGCACGCTGGGCCTGGGCCGGCCACTGGCCTGGGTGAAAACCACCCTGGCGCGGCTGTTTCAGCAAGTTTCGCCGGGGGCGCTCTACGCCACCGGCCTGCTCAACGGCCTGCTGCCCTGCGGCCTGGTGTACCTGGCGCTGGCGGGTGCGCTGAGTGCGCCGGGCGTGGCGGGCGCGGCGGCCTACATGGCCTGCTTTGGGCTGGGCACGCTGCCGCTCATGCTGGGCCTGAGCCTGAGCGGGCAACTGGTGCCGCTGGGCTGGCGCATCCGCATGCGGCAGGCCGTGCCCTACGCGGCCGCGGTGCTGGCGGCGCTGTTCATCGTGCGGGGGCTGGGGCTGGGCATCCCCTACCTGAGCCCGCAGCTGGGCGCGGGGCCGGCCACGGCTGCCGCGGCCCAGCCCCACACCGTGCACTACTGCCACTGAAAAATGAGATATGAGAGGTGAGACATGAGAAATCAGCTCTCATCACTCATTCCGCTTTCCCTCTCCCCACCTCCCCTTCTCCCCTCAACATGAAAACCCTGCTTGTTCCCCTCGACCACACCGCGGCCGCCGAACACACCCTGGCCTATGCCAACAAGCTGGCCGTGCGCTGGCCGGCCGAAGTGGTGGTGCTCTACTGCCACCCCGGCGGCGACGCCCCGGTGCCGGCCGGGCAGCTGGCCGAAGAGGAGCAGCGCCTGCGCAGCCTGGTGGAGCGCCTGCGCTACCAGCAGCTCACCCGCCACGACGGCCGCCGCATTCGGTACCGCTACCGCGTGCTGGCCGGCTGCCTGCACGACCACGTGCGCCAGGAGGCCGTGCGTTGCGCCGCCGACCTCGTGCTCATGGGCCTGGAGCACATCGACTGCGGCCGGCAGGAAGCCCCCGGCAACCACGCCGCGGCCATTGCCCAGCTGGTGAGCTGCCCGCTGCTGGTGGTGCCGCCCGGCCGCCGCTCCCTGCCCAACCGCCTGGTGTTTGCCGCCGATTTTCGCACCTTGGGGCTGCACATTCTGCCCCGGCTGGCGGCGCTGGAAGGCGCCTTTCCGGCCCCGCTCGACCTGGTGCAGTTCTACGCCCCCGCCGAGCGCCCCCTGCGCCGCCAACTGAAACAGGCCCTGAGCAAGGCCGCCGCCCACCTGGCCTGGCACTTCACCACGCCGCATTTGCTCGAAGACGACGCGCCGCTCGAAGGCAGCAGCGAATTCTGCGCCCACGTGCACGCCCAGCTGCTGGTGGTGGCCCCCAGCAGCCCCGCCCAATTGCTCCAATACTTCGACGCCTGCTACGCCACCACCCGCGCCTACCACACCCAGATTCCGGTGCTGGTGCTGCCCTCCCCGGCCGAGCGCCAGGCCAGCGTGGCCTGCTGCGACCGGTGCGCCGCTCAGCTAGCCCAAGAACAGTCCCGCAGCAGCCAGCCCACCGACCACCACGCGGTGCGCTGGGCCTAGGCATGTACCCCCAAGCTGTGCTTGGGCCCGGTATAACACCGCTCCGGCCCAAGCACAGCTTGGGGGAACGCCCCCTTCATCTACAGTTTTTTAAATGTCCGACTTCATGCTCGTTTCGCCCAACCCCACCGTTGCCTCCAGCCCTGCTTTTATTCCCGTAGCCCCGCAGCGCGCCGTGGCGGAGGGCTGGATGCGCCAGTTCCAAGACTGGCTGTGCCACCGCCTGGAAGCCGCCGATGGCAGCGGCCGGCATTTCAGCCGCGACGAGTGGCAGCACGGCGGCGGCGGGGGCGGCTGCACGCGCGTGTTTCAGCAGGGCGACGTGCTGGAAAAAGGCGGCGTGGCCTTCTCGGCGGTGTGGGGCGAAATGAGCGAGGCCGCCGCCCGCCAGCTGCTCATGCCCGACCGCCGCTACTTTGCCACGGGCGTGAGCGTGGTGCAGCACCCGCGCAGCCCGCAGGTGCCCATTTCGCACATGAACGTGCGCTATTTCGAAACGGCCAACGGCGAAGCCTGGTTTGGCGGTGGGCTCGACCTGACGCCCATCTACGTCGACGCCCGGCAGGCCCGCTGGTTTCACGAGCAGATTGCCGAGGTGTGCGCCCGCCACGACCCCGGCTACTACCCGCGCTTCAAGCAGTGGGCCGACGAGTACTTCTACCTGCCCCACCGCGGCGAGACGCGCGGCGTGGGCGGCATTTTCTTCGACCGCCTCACCGTGGGGCGCGACGGCCTGTTTGAAGAGCTGTTTTCGTTTGTGCAGGACGTGGGCGAAGTGTACGGGCGCGCCTACAGCGCCATCATGCGCCAAAACACGGCCCTGCCCTACACCGCGCGCCACAGCGAATGGCAGCGCGTGCGCCGTGGCCGCTACGCCGAGTTCAACCTGGCCATCGACCGCGGCACCCGCTTCGGCCTCGAAACCGGCGGCCGCACCGAAAGCATCCTCATGAGCCTGCCCCCCCAGGCCGACTGGCACTACAACCGGGTGCCGGAAGCCGGCTCGCCCGAGGCCGATTCGCAGCAGTGGCTGCGCCAGGGCGTCGACTGGCTGAGCGTGTAGCTTCCGGTTTTGGCCCCTTTCGGTCTGCCGCGCCCGCCTCCCGCCCCGTCCTGACAACAATCAGCTAACCCGCTGCTTGCCATCAGGAAAGGGCGTTGGGGCGGGCGCTTCCTTTGGCAATGTGAGCAACCCGCGCGGCTTTTCTCCCGGGCCGCCTCCCTGCCCGCCACCCTCAACCCCGGCCCCGAGCTGTTTTATCGGGCCGATGCCGAAGACCTGCCCCAGGAGCTGCTGCGCGCCATGCCCGCCGAGTACGCCCTGGCCTGACGCCGGCCTTCAACCTGTGACCATCTGTCCACCCCCTTCTTCTTATTGCCATGATACCCAACACCATGAAAGCCGCCGTGTGCCATGTCTACGGCCAGCCCCTGCGCATCGAGCAGGTTCCGGTACCGGCCGTGCCGGCGGGCCGCATCCTCGTGAAAGTGGCCGCCTGCGGGGTGTGCCACACCGATTTGCACGCCATCAACGGCGACTGGCCGGTGAAGGCCCCGCTGCCCCTCATTCCGGGCCACGAGGGCGTGGGCACGGTGGTGGCCGTGGGCCAGGGCGTGGAGCACGTGCGCCCCGGCCACCGGGTGGGCGTGCCCTGGCTGCACACCGCCTGCGGCCACTGCGAATACTGCCTCACCGGCTGGGAAACCCTGTGCCCGCAGCAGCAAAACACCGGCTACGCGGTGCCCGGCAGCTACGCCGAGTACGTGCTGGCCGACCCCAACTACGTGGGCCTGCTGCCCGATAACCTTTCGTTTCAGGAAGCGGCGCCCATTCTCTGTGCCGGCGTCACGGTGTATAAGGGCCTGAAGGAAACCGAGGTGAAGCCCGGCCAATGGGTGGTGATTTCGGGCGTGGGCGGGCTGGGCCACCTGGCCGTGCAATACGCCCGGGCCATGGGCATGCGCGTGGCGGCCGTGGACGTGCAGGCCGAGAAGCTGCGCCTGGCGCAGTCGGTGGGCGCCGAAATAGCCATCAATGCCGCCGAGGAAGACGCCGTGGCGGCCGTGCAGCAGCGCATGGGCGGAGCGCACGGGGTGCTCATCACGGCGCCGTCGCAGCCGGCGTTTGCGCAGGGCGTGGGCATGCTGCGGCGCGGCGGCACCCTGGCGCTGGTGGGCCTGCCGCCCGGCGAATTTCCGCTCAACATCTTCGAGGTGGTGCTCACCCGCAAAACCGTGCGCGGCTCCATCGTGGGCACCCGCCAGGACCTCACCGAAAGCCTGGCTTTCGCCGCCAACGGCCAGGTGAAGGTGCACTACCGCTGCGAACCGCTCGAAAACATCAACGAAGTGCTCGACGCCATGAAGGCCGGCACCATCCAGGGCCGCGTCGTGCTCGACCTGGCCCTGCCGGCGCCGGCCGCAAAAGCGGCCCAGGCCGCCCGAAACCCGCAGCCTGAGGCCGCACCTGTGTAGCCCGCGACGACCGGCCGGACCGCCTTCCGCGGTCTGACCGGAGTGGCCAGTTGTTCAATCCGATTTCCTTTTCCCTCTTTTTTCCTTTCATGAAAAACATCCTCGTTCCCACCGACTTTTCTGCGGAGTCGCACCATGCGTTTGAAGTGGCCGTTCGCCTGGCGGCCCGCATCGGGGGCCGCGTACTGCTGCTGCACGCCATCGAGCTGCCCGAAACGGCCACCTTCAGCACCTACGGCGGACCGGTGGGCGGCACCGAGCTACCCAACAGCAGCGCCGACCCCATGGACGACGTCTTCGTCGTGAAGCTGCTGCAGGCCACCAAAAACCGGCTGCACCGCCTCCTGGCCGAAGCCGCCACCCTGGCGCCCGGCGTGCCGGTGCAGGAGTTTGTGCAGGCCACGCGCCTGAGTGAGGCCCTCACCAGCATGTTTACCCACCAGGCCATTGATTTGGTGGTGATTGGGGCGCAGGGCCACACGGCCGCCGAGCATTTCTTCTTCGGCTCGAACACCGAGCGGCTGGTGCGCACGGCCCCCTGCCCCGTGCTGGCCGTGAAGCACCCGGTCGAAGCCTTTGAGGTGCAGCGCCTGGTGTTTCCGTCCGATTTTTCGGCCGAGGCCGACCGCGCCGTGTCCGAGCTGCGCCGCGTGCAGGCCCTCTTCCCCGGAGCCGTGCTGCACTTGCTGAGCGTGGTGGCCACGGCCGGCCAGGAAGAAGCGGCCCGCGAAAAGATTGCCGCCTTTGCCAGCCGCCACCAACTGCGCTCCTACGAGGCCGCCGTGACGCTGGCCGACCGCCCCAGCGAGGGCATCCGGCGCTACGCCTACCAAGTGCAGGCCGACCTGGTGCTGCTGCCCACGCACGGCCGCACCGGCCTTAGCCGCTTCCTGCAGGCCAGCATTGCCGAAAACGTGGCCACCTACGCCTTCCCGCCGGTGCTCACCTTTCAATTGAACTAAGGCAGCAGGCCGCCACGCAAAAGGCCCGGCAACCACCGTTGCCGGGCCTTTTGCGTGGCGGCCTGCGCGCTCGGCACTAGTTGGCGGTCAGCACGATGCGGCGCCCCTACCCTTTCTTCAACAGCTTGTACGGCTCCAGCGCGCCGGCGCCCAGCAGCGCGGCCAGGGCGCACCAGCCCAGCTCGGCGGCGGGCACGGGCGCGAACCCGAATAGCGTTTGCGCGGCCGGCACCCACAGGCTCACCAGCAGCAGGGCCAGCGCCAGGCCCAGCATCAGCCAGAGCAGGCGGTTGGGCACGGCCAGGGTGCGCAGCAGCGGCTGCGAAAACGAGCGGTTCACCAGCGTAAGCACTAAGTTGCTCAGCACCAGGGCGGCAAACACCAGCGTGCGCACCTCGGCCGCCGGCCGGCCGGCCCGCATGGCCACGTAGTACACACCCAGCACCGCCGCGCCAATGCCCAGCCCCTGCAGCAGGCTGCGCCCCAGCGCCCAGCCGCCCAAAAACGCGGCCCCTGGCGCGCGGGGCGGGGCGTGCATCTGCCCGGCTTCGGCGGGTTCGTTTTCGAAGGCAATGGAGCAGGTGGGGCCCATCACCAGCTCCAGAAAAATGACGTGCACCGGGCCCAGCAGGTTGGCCAGCGGCCAGCCGGCCAGCAGCGGCACGGCCACCGTGGCCACAATGGGCAGGTGAATGGCCACGATGTAAGAAATGGCCTTTTGCAGGTTTTGGTAGATGCGGCGGCCCTGCGCCACGGCCGTCACCATGCCGCCCAGGTCGTCGTCGACGAGCACCAGCGAGGCGGCCTGCCGGGCCACCTCGCTGCCGCGCCGGCCCATGGCCACCCCGATGTGGGCGGCCTTGAGGGCGGGGCCGTCGTTCACGCCGTCGCCGGTCATGGCCACCACTTCGCCGTTGGCTTTCAGGGCGTTCACCACGCGCAGCTTGGCCTCCGGAAACATGCGGGCAAACACGGCCGTGCCCGCCACGCGCTGGCGCAGCGCGGCCTCGTCGAGGGCCAGCACCTCGGCCCCGGTGAGCAGGGTGTCGGCGCCGGGCAGGCCCACCTGCCGGGCAATGGCTTGGGCCGTGGCCGGAAAGTCGCCGGTTATCATCTTCACCCCAATGCCGGCTTGCCCGAAGGCCCGCAGCACGGCCGCCGCGTTGTCCTTGGGCGGGTTTTCGAGCGCCACCAGTCCCAAAAAGGTCCAATCGAAGTCGTCCTGATTGGCCGGAAAATCGTTCCCTGGGGCTTCGGCCTGCGCCACGCCCAGCACCCGCAGCCCCTGTTCCGACAGCTGCCGGGCCACCGTGCGCACCTGCTCGGCCCGCCCGGTATCAAGCCCGTGGCACACGGCCAGCACGTGCTCCACGGCGCCCTTGGCGGCCACGGCCGGCGGGCCGGCGGGGGTGCGGCGCACGTGCGTCATCATGGGCGGGGTGCCGGCCAGCGGGTACTCGTGCACCAGCGGGAAATCGGCCGCGACCAGCCCGGGCGCGTGGGCGGCCAGCGCGGCCACAATGGCCTTTTCCATGGGGTCGAAGGGGGCGGTTTCGGAGGCCCAGCGGGCGTAGGCCAGCACGGCCGCGGCGGTGGGCGGCAGGGCCGCGGGCAGGGGCAGCAGCGCGCCGGTGGCCCCGTCGTAGAGGCTGGCCACGCGCATGCCGGCCTGGGTGATGGTGCCGGTTTTGTCCACGCATATCACCGAGGCCGAGCCCAGGCTTTCCACGGTTTGGGGCTGCTTGGTGAGCACGCCGGCCCGGCTCAGGCGGGCCGCCCCCAGCGCCATGAAGCTGCTGAAGGCCACCGGAATTTCCTCCGGCAGCAGCGACATGGCCAGCGTGAGGCCAAAGAGCAGGGCCGTGGCCCAGTCGCCGGTGCGGGCGTAGTTCACGCCCCACACCACGGCAAAGGCGCCCAGCCCCGCCCAGGCCATGCGCCGCACAAACTGGCTCACCTGGCGCTGCAGGGGCGTTTTTTCGGTGGCAATGGCGTGCAGGCTCCCGCCGATGCGGCCCAGCTCGGTGCCGGCGCCCACGGCCGTGAGGGTGAGCCAGGCGCTGCCCGACACGGCGCTGGTGCCGGCATACACGGCGTCGGCCGGGGCTTTGGCCACCGGCACGGCCTCCCCGGTCAGGATGGCCTCGTCCACGGCAAAATCGTTGGCACTGTCCACGCGGCCGTCGGCCGGAATGCGCTCGCCCTCCTCCACCAGCACGGCGTCGCCCACCACCAGGTCGGCGGCCGGCACCGCCCGGAGCTCACCGCTGCGCCACACCTGGGCGCGGGGCTGGGTGAGCTCGCGCAGGGCCTGCAGGGCTTGGTTGCTGCGCACGCTTTGGTAGAGCGAGATGCCCGCCACGGCCAGCAGGGCCACCACCAGCGTCACGCCCTCGGCGGTGTGGCCCAGGCCAAAATACAGCCCACACGCCACCAGCAGCAGCAAAAACATGGGCTCGGTGACCACCTCGCGCGCCGTGGCCCGCCACCCGGAGGATTCTTCGGCGGCCACGACATTGCGGCCGTGCGCCGCCCGCGAGCGGGCCACTGCCGCGTCGGGGAGGCCTCTTTCAACCGCCAGGGTTGGTTCCACCATAAAACAGGAGCTGATTGAGGCTGAATGAAAAGGCCTGCCCGGCCCGCGGGCTTGGCCGGCGAACCAGTTTTTGTGCGAACGACACCAGGCAGCAGCGCCGGGCCACGACGACGGCCCGCCCGACGGGCTTCTGCCCAAGCCCGCGCTAGCGCGGCAGGGCCGCCGCCGTCAGCTCGCTGGCCGTGGGGCGGGGCCGCGACGAAGCCGTGGGCAGCACCAGCACGGGCACGGGGCACTGCTCCAGCAGGCGGGCCGTCACGCTGCGGTGAAACAGGTCGCTCATGAAGCTGCGCTGCCGGGCCATGACCACCACGGCGTCGGCGGCCGTGTCCTGGGCGGCCGCGAGCACGCCGTCGGCGTAGTCGCCGTTGCAGTAGCCGCGCAGCTCGGGGGCGCTGAAATTGACCAGACCGCTGGCGCGCACGGCCTGCAGGGCGGCGGCGCAGCCGTCGTCGTCCTCCACGCCGTCGGACACGTGGCCCACCACCACGCTGGTGGCCAGCAGCGCCAGCGCCGGGCGCAGCGCCTGCGCCGGCCCCGACAGCTCGAAGGGCTCGCGGTCGGCCGCCACCAAGAAGCGGTGGGGCGCCTGCTCGGCCGGGGCCGTGGCCGGCACGGCCAGCACCGGAAACTGACCGGCCCGCAGCAGTTCGGCGCACAGGGCGGCGGTGCCGGCAAAGTCGGGGTGGTCTTCGTCGGGCTGGCCCAGCACAAACAGCGCCGGGTGGTAGCGGGCGGCCAGCTCGCGGGCCACGTCGGGCAGCAGGTCGGTGGCCATTTCCACGGTGGCGGGCACGCGCAGGCCCTGGGCCAGCTGCTGCAGGGCGGCGGCCGTGTCGGTCTGGCCTTCCAGCTCCTGGCGGTGGTATTTGCGGCCCACGGCCCCCACCAGCTCGTAGGGGTCGACCAGCGAAACGCGGTTGACGTGGAGCAGCACCACGCGCCCGTGCACGGCCTGGGCCAGGGTTTCGGCGTAGCGGATGGCGTGCCGGGCGGGCTCGTAGAACCCCGAGAAAACGATGAGCGTGAGGGCCATGGCGGTAAATGGGTTACGTTGATTGATTCGGTGGCAAAAGGCCGGCCGGCTCAGGGCCGAAGGGGGGCCGGGCCGGGCGTGGGCTGCGTGGCCGCCAGCAGCAGCACGGGCACGGGGGTACGCCGCAGCACCTGGTCGATGACGCTGCCGCTAAAGAGCTTGTGCCACAGGCCGTGGCCCAGGTCGAGCAGGGCCAGCCAGTCGGCCTCCAGGTCGGCCACGGCGTGCAGCAGGCCGGGGGCGGGCTCCTCCCCCACCACTTTGTGCAGGCCGCAGTTGGGCATGGTGGCCATCAGGCCGCAGGTTTGGGCGGCGTGCAGGCCCACCCACCCGCGAATGCTTTCCTCGCGCGTGAGCACGCTCACGGCCACGGCGTCGGGGGCCAGGGCGTCGAGCAGCGGGGCCACGGCCCGCGCCCGCGGAGCCAGCGCAAACGGCCGGTCTTCCACGGCCAGGGCCAGGCGCCGCGGCAGGCGCAGGGCCGCGTCGGGCAGGTGCTCGGGCACGAGCAGCAGCGGGTAGCCGGTTTGGTGGGCCAGGGGCTGGGCGCGGTTGCTGAGCCATTCGCTGAGCCAGTTGGAAGTGGCCGTCAGGCCGGCCACCACCAGCACGGGGCGGTACTTGGCCAGGGCTTCTTCGACGGCACCGGGCCAGTCGGCTTCCAGCACTTCGGCCGTGGCCGGCACGGGCAGCGTGCGGGCTACCTGCTGCAGGCTACGGGCGGTATCGGGCACATACTGGGTGTCCATCACGGGCAGCACCTGGCCGTATTCGGTGGCGATGGGCAGCGGCAAAAACACATGCACCAGGTGCAGCTCGGCGTCGATGGCCGCCGCCAGCACGGCGGCGTAGGCGCAGGCGCGCTCGGCGGCCCGCGAAAAATCGGTCAGCACAACCAGGTTAGAATTCATAGCACAGCAGCTTTTAAGAAAAAAAACGAGTAGCGCGGCGACCGGCCGCTAGTCCTGGGCCGGCAGCAGCAGCACCGGAATGGGGCTTTCCTGCAGCAGCTGGGCCGTCACGCTGCGATGAAACAAGCTGCCGAGCAGGCTGTGGCGCCGGGCCACCACCACCAGCAGGTCGGCCTCCTGCCGGGCGGCTTCTTCCAGCACGCCCCCGGCAATGCGCTGGCGGCTGAGCTCGTGCAGGCGGTCGAGGGCGGGGCCGTCGTCCACCAAGTTGTTTTGCCGAATGCTGCGCAGGATGTCGGCCGCGTCGGGGCGGCGGTGGTAGTCGTCGGTGATGTGCACCACGTCGAGGGTGCCCCCGTCGGCCTGCAGCAAGCACTGCACTACCCGCTGGTTGGGGCACAGGCGGAAGGGTTCGCCATCGACGGCCAGCAGCAGGCGCCGGGGCGGAAAAGCGTCCCAGCCCACGGTGGGCACCACCAGCACGGGGGTTTGGGTGTGGCGCAGCAGGTCCATGGCCGTGCTCACAATGATTTCCTGCGGCGCGTGGGCCAGGCCGGGGCGGCCCAGCACCAGCAGCAGCGGCTGGTGGCGGCGCACCACCTCCTGCACGGCCTCGGGCAGGTAGTCGTCCGAAATGTCAACTTCGGCGGGCACGGGCTGCGCCGAAGCCAGGGTTTCGAGGGCCCGGCGCGTGCGCTGCGCGCCTTCGGGGGTGTGGCTGGCGTGGTAATCGGCCGGGGCCAGCAGGCCGTCGTGGCGCACGTGCAGCAGCACCAAGTGGGCCCTGAGCGGCCCGGCCAGCCCGGCCGCATACGACAGCGCGCGGTTGGAAACGGCAAAAAAATCGGTAAGGACAACCAACGAAAGGCTCATGGCCAGCAGGGCAAAAAGTAGATTAATGCGAAAAGCGGCCGCGGGCCGCGGGGCCGGCAGCGGCGGGAAATGGTCACCCCAGTCGTCGAGGGCCATGGCGGCGTCGGCTTCGAGGGCGCGTAGCTGCGTGGCAGGACTCACGGGCAGGGCAGCTTCGCCACCGCCGTGAGCGGAAGGGCACGGCAAAGGGCAATAAGTGGAAGACATGGCCCCAAAAATGAAAGGAGGCGCCCGACGCGCACGCCTGCGCGGCCAGGCAAGGGGCCCGGCCGAGGCGTGCGCCGGGCAGGGCCACTAGCGGGCGGCCGGGCCTTGCGAACGGCCGTGATAGTAGGCGCTGGTGAGGGCCAGCACCGCCAGCAGCAGCACCGAAAACATGAGCGAGGGCGTAATCATGACCGGAAAGAAAAGCCCCTTGCCAAAGCACCGGGCGGGTGAAGAGAACACTACAAAATTCACATCCTCGACCCGACAAAGCCCTGACGCTGATTACCTCGCGGCCTGATTTTCATCAGGCCCGGCCGTGGGGCCAAACAGGGCCCGCCGCACCCGCTCGTCGCGCCCGTACACGTCGGCGAAGAACCGCAGCCGGCCGTTCTCGGCGGTGCAGGTGGCGTAGCGGATATAGATGGGCATAGGCCGCGCCAGGCGCACGTTGCGCGGCGCGGGCTGGCGGGCGCACTCCGCCTCGCTGGGCAGGCGCACCGGGCGGCCCTCGCGGCGCAGCAGGTAGGCGGCCAGCGCCAGGGGCTCGGCCAGCCGCACGCAGCCGTGGCTGAAGGCCCGGGCCGGGGCGGCAAAAAACTGCCGCATGGGCGTGTCGTGCAGGTACACGGCGTAGGGGTTGGCAAAGCGAAACACCACGTTGCCAAGGGCATTGTCGCAGCCCGCCGACTGCCGGATGGTGTAAGGAAAGCGCTGGGCCGTCACGGCCCGCCAGTTCACGGCAAAGGGGTCGAGCAGGCGGCCCTGCTGGTCGTACAGGGCCAGGTTGTTCAGGGCCAGGTAGCCGGGGTCTTCCCGCAGGCGGGGCAGTATCTCCTTCGTGGCAATGGAGCGTGGCACGTGCCAGTCGGGCGCCAGGGTGAAGTAGCGCACGACGCTGCTGAGCGTGGGCGTGGGCGTTTCGGGCTTGCCGACGATGACGCGGTGGCGGCGCCGCACCGAGTCGTGCGCCACCACCTGCAGCTCGTAGGCAGGCAGGTTCACGAAGAGGTATTCCGGCGTGGGCGCCCACGCCTCCCAGCGCCAGCGCTCCAGGTTGAGGGCGGCCTGCTGGTAGCGGGCGCGGTTCGTAGCGGCCGAGTCGGGCGGCACGGGCCGGGCCCGCCACCGCGCCAGCGCCGCCTGCAGCTGGCGGTACTCGCGGGTGGTGGGCTGGCCCGCAAGCATGGCGGCCGGCACCGTGCCCCGGCCCAGGGCGGCCCGGAGCACGGCCGCGGGCTGCCACTTCGCGCCGCCCCGGGCCCGGGCGGGCTCGGCCTGGGGGCGCAGGCGGCCGCGGTGCAGGTCGCGCATCAGCCGCAGCACGGCGTCGCTGAGCTGCAGGTCCAGCCGGGCGCGCTGCCAGCTGCGCCGGGCCGGGCCCGCCGGCAGCGCCAGCGAATCGCGCAGGGCAGCCAGCGCGGCCGACACGTAGTCGGCCGGCAGACCAAACTCCGCAGCGCGGCCCAGCTGCTGCCACGCGGCCGCGGCGTCGGCGGTGAGGCCACTGGCGGTGGTCCAGATGGGCGCGTCGGCCGAGTCGTAGAGGGCCCGCACATCGGGGCCGGCCTGCAGGCCCAGGCGGGCATCGGCGGCGTGGGCGCTGCCAGCAGCAGCGGTGTCGAGCAGGGCCTGCAGCAGCGGAGCCACGGGCACATCCTGGGCGGGCAGCGGGGCATTCGGCGCTTGCTGACCGAGGTTTTCAACGGGGTTGCGTGGTGCGGTCGGGGCCGGACTGCACCGCGGCACAATCACGGCCAGGCTCAAGGCCAGGCAGCGCCGCATCACAAGCATGGTAAAACATCCATTCACAGCACAGCAGCCGGAGACTTTTCAAGAGAAGAGAAGGAAGGTGGGGCACCCCGACCGCCCATCGGTGGGTTTCGGAATTGGAAGGCTGCTCCGGTCTTCGCGAGAACGAAATCGTGCGAACGAAGACCGGCCCGCTGGCTGCACCAGGCAAAACCGATAGCAATATTCAATTGAAAATCAATGCATGACCTTTAACAGGCTCACTTCCAAAGTCAGCTGCCCTGCCTTCCAAAAACGACGAGCTTTGGCTAGCGCACCACGGCCGTGGCGTGCGCTGCGGCGTCTTCCATGGCCGCGGCCTTCTCGGCATCGTGGGCCAGCTTGGCCAGTGCCGGCAAGTCGAAGAGGCGGCCGCGCAGCACCACGGCCTCTATCAGGCGCAGGTTGTGGACGTCGGTGAGCGGGTTGGCGTTCAGCAGCACGGCATCGGCGAGGTAGCCCGCGCGAATGCGGCCGAGGTCGAAGCCGCGGCCCATGGCCATGGCGGGGTTCACGGTGCCGGCGCGCAGGGCCTCGGCGGGCGTGAGGCCGATGGCCACGAGGCGCTCCAGCTCGTCGTGCAGGCTGCTGCCGTGGAAGAGGTTGGGCGTGGCCGAGCCCGCATCGGACCCCGCCACCAGGCGCACCCCCTGCCGGCCAAACGCGGCAATCATGCCCCGCTGCAGCGAGTCGAGGGCCTGCAGCCGGGCCCGGCGGTCCGCCGTAAGGCGCGGCCGGGCGTGCGACGCCCGCGCCCACTGCTGGCGCACAGCGGCCGGCACGGCGCGAAAGCGCGGGTCGGCTGGGTCGGGCTCGCGCCCCAGGGCAAAGTCCTGCGCCCCCAGCGCGGGCACCACAAAGGTGCGGTACTGCTCCAGGGCCTGGGCCAGGGCCGCGCAGCGTTCGGCGCTGAAGCTGGCCAAGATGAGCGGCTGCTGGGCTTTCACGCGGGCCTGCAGGGTGGTGAGCGGACGCGGACCGGCCAGGGCCTGGGCGCGCGCGTCCACCAGCTCGGCCTCGCGGGCGGAGCAGGCCAGCAGCAGCTTGTCGGGGTGGTCGATGCCGCGCTGGCCGGCCCCGATGGCGTCGAGCACGGGCACGGCCTCGGGCACGGGGCCGGTGAGGTGCACGCGGGCTTCCTCGGCGGCGGCGGCCACGCCCCAAAAAGCGTCGTGCGAGAGCAGCGGGCCGGTTTGCAGGCTGCACCAGCCGGCCTTGATGAGGCTTTCGGCCTGGGCGCGGCCTTCGGCGCGGGTGGCCGCGAGGCCCAGCCCGCTGCGCTCCGTGGCCGAGCCGTTGAGCACGGGGCCGGCCAGCTCAATGCGCGGGCCCACGCGGCGGCCGGTTTCGAGGGCTTGGTAGGTGCGCAGCAGGTCGTTGAGGCGCCGGGCCGTGGTCACGTCGCGGATGCTGGTGATGCCATGGGCCACGTACAGCGGCAGGGCCATGCGCTCCTCGGCGGCCGAGGCCAGGGCGTGGGTGTGGCCGTCCCAAAGCCCGGGCACCAGGTACTTGCCGGTGCCGTCGACGGTGGGCACGCCCCGGCCGGCCGGCACCCATTTGCCCACCGAGATGATGAAGCCGTCGCGCATCACTACGTTCTGGTGGGGGTCGATTTCGCCCAAATCGACATCCACCACGCTCACGTTGGTAATCACCAGCTCATCGACCATCGGCGGCACGACCACCGGCGGAATGACGCCCCCCGGCTGTTGGCCCAAGGCGGCGCGGCCAGCCCAGCACAACCCCAGCAACAGCCCGAATATACGGTTCGACTTCATGACCCGGAATGCTTGATTGACAAGTACTTTACTAATAATCATAGGCCTTCGAAAAGCTGCACGCTTTCGAGGTACTCGGGCACCTCCACCTGCGGCCAGTGGCGCTGGCGCAGGGTGGCGGCCAGGTCTTCGGCCGCGGGTGGCTCGCCGTGCACCACAAACGTGCGCGCAGGCGGCGGCTGCAGCTGGTCGAGCCAGCGCAGCAAATCCTGGCGGTCGGCGTGGGCCGAAAACCCGTCGAGGTGCTCGACGCGGCAGCGCACGGGCACCAGCTCGCCAAACATTTTGATTTCCTTCTCGCCGGCCAGCAGGCGGCGGCCGCGGGTGCCCTCGGCCTGGTAGCCAACGAGCAGCACCGTGTCGGTGGGCCGGGGCAGGCGGTGGTGCAGGTGGTGCACGATGCGCCCGCCCGTGCACATGCCGCTGGCCGAGAGGATGATGCCCAGGCTGGTTTTCTGGTTCAGGGCCTTCGATTGTTCCGCTTCTGCCACCAGGTGCAGGCCGTTAAAATCGAACACGTTGCCGTGCCCCAGGCGGTGGGCGGCGGGGTGGCGCGGGTAGAGGTCGGCCACGCGCAGGGCCATGGGGCTGTCGACGTACACCGGCACCGGCGGAATGCGGCCGGCGGCCAGCAGCTTCTTGAGGTAGTAGAGCAGGGCCTGCGTGCGGCCCACGGCAAAGGCCGCGATGAGCAGCACGCCGCCGCGGTCCAGGGCCTCGTTCACGGTACGGGCCAGCACGGTTTCGGGGTCGGCCAAGCGGGTGTTGCGGTCGCCGTAGGTCGACTCCACCAGTAGCACGTCGGCGTGGGCCACGCGGGCGGGGTCGTGCAGCACGGGGTTGTCGTAGCGGCCTAGGTCGCCCGAAAACACCAGGTGCCGGCGCTGGTGCTCGCCCTGCACGTCGAGCTCGGCGATGGCCGAGCCCAGGATGTGGCCCGCGTCGCGGAAAGTGAGCGTGAGCCGGCCGCCGAGCAGGGCCAGGGGCGCCTCGTAGGCCACGCTTTCCACCAGCGCCAGCACCTGCGCCACATCGGCCTGGGTGTAGAGCGGCAGGGCCGGGTGGTGCTTGGAATAGCCTTTTTGGTTGGCGTAGGCGGCTTCTTCCTCCTGCAATTTGGCCGAGTCGAGCAGCATGATGCTGAGAAGGTCGGCCGTGGCCTCGGTGCACAGGATGCGGCCCCGGAAGCCGTCCTTCACCAGCTTGGGCAGGTAGCCGCTGTGGTCGAGGTGGGCGTGGGTCAGGATGACGGCCTCTACGTCGGCCGGCGCCAGGGGCAGCTTCTCGCGGTTGCGCAGGCGCAGCTCCTTAAAGCCCTGAAACAGGCCGCAGTCGACCATGACGCGGTGCTGGGCGCCGGCGCTTTCCAGCGTGAGCAGGTACTTCGAACCCGTGACGCAATGGGCCGCCCCCAGAAATTGCAGATGAACGTTCATGGACCTGAGGCTGAAGAAGATGATAGTGCAAAGGTTCTCACCGTTTCGGCCGCCGGCACATGAGCAATGTCAGGCGTTTGGCTAATTTTGCGCAGGTCCGCCGCCCGGACTAGGCCGGAGCTTTGCCGCAGGAAATCCCCCGTTTTTTGCCACGCCTCATGGACGCCTCCTTACTCATCCTAACCGATTTCTTTCAGGCCGCCAACAAGGCCCTGGACTACGCCACCAACCTGGCCGGCCCGCTGGGCGCCCGCCTGGTGCTGCTGCACGTGCGCCGCGACTCCCTCCTCGACCCCGAGGCCCTCACGGGCAGCATCTCCAACCTGAGCCAGGAAGCCATTCGGCTGGCCCTCAACAGCGTGGCCAGCAGCCTGCCCGTGCCCGTGGTGGCCGAAGTGGGCCACGGCCGCGTGGCCGACGCCGTGGCCGACGCCATCAGCCGCCACCACCCGCTGCTGGTGGTGCTGGGCCGCCCCGACTACTCCGACACGCCCGACGAGCTGGTGCAAACCACCTCGCTCGACCTGCTGCGCACCGCCCCCTACCCCATGCTGGTGGTGCCCCACGGCGTCGGCTCCACGGCCCCGCCCCGCCGCGTGCTGCTGGCCATCGACGGCGGCTCCTTCTCGCTGGGCGAACACGCCGGCACCGTCCGCCACCTGCTGGCCGCCCTCGGGGCCGGCATCACCGTGTTTCACGTGGTGCCCGAAACCGGCCCCGACGAGCTGCCACCCCTGGTGCTCGACTCGGTGATGCGCACCGGGCTCGTGCTGGACCTGCCCCCGGCCCAGTGCCGCACCGTGGTCAGCGAGCAGCCCGCCGCCGGCATCCTCCGCGCCGCCCAGCCCGCCGACTACGACCTGGTGGTGCTCATTGCCCGGCGCCGCAGCTTCATGGGCAACCTGTTCCACCGCAGCGTGACGGCCCAGGTGATGCTCGAAAGCAAGCTGCCCGTGCTGGTGCTGCCCGCGCAATAGCCGGCGTTCGGTATACACAAAAAGCCCTCCGGCACGGCGCCGAAGGGCTTTTTGTGTATACCGAACGCCGAACGGCTTAGCGCAGCAGCGGGGCCACGCGGGCGCCCAGTAGCTCCGTGGCACGCAGGATTTTCTCGTGCGGCAGCACGGCCACGTCCATCTGAAACGTGACCCGCGAAATGCCGCCCAGCGCTTCGGCGTGGCGCAAAATTTTGGCCGCTACTTCTTCGGGGCTACCCACCAGCAGGGCTCCTAGCGGCCCGGCCTGCGCGTCGAAATGGTAGCGCGTGAGTGGGCTGCCGCCCCGCTCGCGGGCCCGCTTGCTGAAGGTTTCCAGGTAGCCGGGCACGAAGTCGGCCACGGCTTCTTCGGTGGTCGGGGCCACGTAGCCCAAGGAGTGCAGGCCCACTTTCAGCCGTTCGGGGGCGTGGCCGGCGCGGCGGCCCGCCTCGCGGTAAAGGTCGATGAGGGGCCGGAAGCGGTGGGTGTCGCCCCCGATGATGGCCACCATCAGCGGCAGGCCCAGGGCGCCGGCCCGCACAAACGACTCGGGTGTGCCGCCCACGCCCAGCCAGATGGGCAGCTGCGCCTGCGCCGGCCGCGGGTACACGCCCTGCCCGGTGAGCGTGGGCCGGTACTGTCCCTGCCAGCGAATGTGCTCGGTGTCGCGGATGGCCAGCAGCAGGTCGAGCTTTTCGGCAAACAGCTCGTCGTAGTCGTTGAGGCTGAAGCCAAACAGCGGAAACGCCTCGGTGGACGAGCCCCTTCCGACCACCATTTCGGCGCGGCCCTGCGAAATCAGGTCCAGCGTGGCGTATTCCTGAAACACGCGCACGGGGTCGGCGGCCGAGAGCACCGTCACGGCGCTCGTCAGCCGGATGCGCTGCGTGCGCGCCGCGGCGGCCGCCAGAATCACGGCCGGGGCCGAGTCGAGGTATTCGGCCCGGTGGTGCTCGCCAATGCCGAACACGTCGAGGCCCACTTGGTCGGCGCGCTCAATGCGCTCGAGCAGCAGCCGCATGGCCTCCTGCCCGCTTAGGGGCGTGCCGCCGTTTTGCAGCAGGTGCGAGGCGAAACTATCAATGCCAATTTCCATGAGAGATGAGGAACGTCGGGGATGAATGGTCTATGTTGTACTAAGACCACTTTTTACATGTACATACATCAAATGTACATACATTGTTCAGCATATCCAAAAGTTTGGCTTCTAATTGTCGTCGCGGAGCATTGGCAACGTATTTCAGGCGCTCCTACCGCGGACCTATCTTCCACTAACTTTCATGCGGTCAGCCACGTCATTCAAGCAGTAGCAATCAATGGCTTCGGTTAAGCAGATGGCTCGGCGCGCAGCAGCAGGCGAATGCCCCAGGGGTCGGTGACGAGGGGCCCGGCGGCGGTAGGCTCCACGGGGTAGCCGGCTGCTTGCAGGCGGCCAGCGGCGGCATCCCGGGTGGCGGCATCGGGCCACCACAGCTCCCAGCGGAGCAGGCGGGCATCGGCCGCGGTGGCGGCGGGCGAGCCCGCCGCCCACACGTTGAGCCCCAGGTGGTGGTGGTAGCCGCCGGCTGCCACAAATAGGGCGCCCGGCAGGCTCCAGGTCATCACGTCGAAGCCCAACGCCTCGTGGTAAAACGCGGCGGCCTGCGCCAAATCGCCCGTGTAAAAGTGCAGGTGGCCCATGGTGGTGCCGGCCGGCAGGCCCTGCCAGGCCGTGGTGCCGGCCGCCTGCAGCACGCCCACCGCATCGAGCGGGTCGAGGGCCGCCTGAATTTCGCCCTTCGCCGACACCCACCACTCCGCGCGGGGCCGGTCGCGGTACACTTCGACGGTGAAGCCGTCGGGGTCGGTGAGGTAGGTGGCCTCGCTGTAGCGGTGGTCAGACGAGCCCACGTGCACGCCCAGCGCCTGGGCGTGCCGCAGAAAACGACCCAGGTCGGCGCGAGTGGGCAGCAGCAGGGCAAAATGGTAGATGCCCAGGCGGCCCCGCTGCGGCACGGGGCGGGCGTCGGGCTGCTCGTAGAGGGCCACCAGCACGTCGTCGGGGCGGCCGGCCACGCCCAGCTCGGCCGTGGCGGGCTGGCCATCGGCGGCCGGGGTGCGGCGCAGCCGCTGAAAGCCCAGCACGCCCTCGTAGAAGGACAGCGAGCGGTCGAGGCTGGCCACTGCCAAGTGCACGGTGCCCAGGCGAATGGCGGCCGGCAGCTCGACGGGTGGGTGAATGCCGATGCGCTCGGCGGGCAAGGAAGTATAGGGGAGCAGGTTCGGGTTCATGGCAAGTAGAGGGTGCGAAAGCGCCGAGAGTCGTTTTTCTCCGCAAAGCACGCAGCAAAGGTTGCATCCTTCCCTACCCCGACGCCTTATCCTAGGATAAGAAAGTATTCACCGCCCGGTCAGCCTTCCCGCTTCCTGTGCGCGGGCCTCCTGGCGCTACAGCTGCCGCCGCACCCGGCTCAGCGACTCGGGTGTGATGCCCAGATAAAAGGCGATGACGTGCTGCGGCACCCGCTGCACAATGGTGGGGTATTGACGCACGAAGTGCTGGTATTTTTCGCCCGACGTCTGGCTCAGGGTGGCATTCACCCGCTCCTGCAGGGCCACTTCGCGGCTTTGCAGGAGCAGGCGCATGTAGCGCTCAAACACGGAGCTTTCGGCGTAATTGGTTTCCAAATCGGCCTGCGCCAGCAACAACACCTGCGAATCTTCCATCGCATCGATGTTCAGGGTGCTGGGCAGCCGGGTCAGAAAGCTATATAAATCCGACGCGGTTGGAACCCGACCGCGCCAGCCGGTTGGCTGCATTCGGATACCTCGGGGCCAGGCCGGGTCCCTCTGGCTGCACATGCAGCAAAATAAAAAGCCCGTTTCCAAGCTGGAAACGGGCTTTCTGGTGGCCACGTTAGGAATCGAACCTAAATCAAGAGCTTCGGAAACTCTCATACTATCCGTTGTACGACGTGGCCGGTACGTGATAGGACTGCAAAAGTAGCCTTAAAAGCGCGTGGCTACCAAATAGCTTGGGCAAATTCCTCAGTCCGGCTGGCCGGGTTGCACAACCCCAGCGCCCCAAAACCAGTTAAGCCAGTACCCTACCGATTGAAAATTTCATCACCTTCCCCTCTGTTTTTATGAAGAAGAACCTGTACACGGCCGATGCTGCGGCCGTTGGTGGCCGTAGCGGCCACGTTCGCTCGGCCACCGGCGTCATCGACCTGGAAATGTCGGTTCCCGAGGGCCTGGGCGGCAAAAAAGGCGCCACCAACCCCGAAGAGCTGTTTGCCGCCGGCTACGCCTCGTGCTTTCAGCAGGCCCTGCTGGTCACGGCCCAGCGCAACGGCGACACCCTCGACAAAGAGAGCACCGTGACCTGCTCCGTCACGCTGTTTCAGGAAGGCGAAGGCTACGGCCTGAGCGCCATCCTCGACGTGGACCTGAAGAAATTCGACGAAGCCAAAACCATTGAGATGGTGCGCTATGCCCACAACATTTGCCCCTACTCGGTGGGCACCCGCGGCAACATGGAAGTGGAGCTGCGCGTGCAAGGCAAGGCCCTGCCGGTGCAGGCCGAAGAGAACGCCGGCGTGGCCGGGAAATAGTTGCTCGTTGTCCGTTGGTAGCTCAACGAACAGCTTCAATAAAAAGGCCCGCCTGACGACTCAGGCGGGCCTTTTTGCTGCTAGCAACTAGCAACGAACAACTGACAACTAAGCGCTAGCCAGCACTTCTTTCACGCGGGCGGCGGCGTCTTTCAGCAGCACGGCCGACGACACTTTCAGGCCGCTCTCGTCGATGATGCGGGCGCCTTCTTCGGCGTTGGTGCCTTGCAAGCGCACGATGATGGGCACGCGGATGTCGCCGATGGCTTTGTAGGCTTCCACCACGCCGTTGGCCACCCGGTCGCAGCGCACGATGCCGCCGAAGATGTTAATCAGGATGGCCTTCACGTTCGGGTCCTTCAGGATGATGCGGAAGCCGGCTTCCACCGTCTGGGCATTGGCTCCACCGCCCACGTCGAGGAAGTTGGCGGGCTCGCCGCCGCTCAGCTTGATGATGTCCATGGTGGCCATGGCCAGGCCGGCGCCGTTCACCATGCAGCCCACGTTGCCGTCGAGCTTCACGTAGTTCAGGTTGTTGTTCGACGCTTCTACTTCCAGCGGGTCTTCCTCGTTGAGGTCGCGCAGGGCCACGAAGTCCTTGTGGCGGTAGAGGGCGTTTTCGTCCAGCGTCACCTTGGCGTCCACGGCCAGGATTTTGTTGTCCGACGTTTTCAGCACGGGGTTGATTTCGAACATGCTGGAATCGGTTTCGTCGTAGGCCTTGTAAAGGGCCGTCACGAACTTCACCATTTCCTTCTGCGCGTCGCCTTCGAGGCCCAGGTTGAACGCAATTTTGCGGGCCTGGAAGCCCTGCAGGCCCACGGCGGGGTCCACGTGCTCGCGGTGAATTTTCTCGGGATGGGCTTCGGCCACTTCCTCGATGTCCATGCCACCCTCGGTGGTGTAGATGATGACGTTTTTGCCCAGCGTGCGGTCGAGCAGCACGCTCATGTAGAACTCTTTGGTTTCGCTCGGGCCGGGGTAGTACACGTCCTGAGCCACCAGAATTTTGTGGACTTTGCGGCCTTCGGCACCGGTCTGCTTGGTCACGAGCTGCATGCCAATGATTTCGCTGGCAATGTCCTTCACCTTGTCGATGCCTTTGGCGAGCTTCACGCCGCCCCCTTTGCCGCGGCCACCGGCGTGGATTTGCGCCTTGATGACGTACCAGCTGGTGCCGGTGTCGGCGGTCAGCTTCTCGGCGGCGGCTACGGCCTCTTCGGGGGTGTCGGCGGTGATGCCTTCTTGCACGCGAACGCCGTATTTTTTCAGGATTTCCTTACCCTGGTATTCGTGAATGTTCATAAAAACGGTAAAGGGGTGGGTTGTGCCTTGCAGCCCTGCGGTTGCAGACGCGAAAGTACGGCGTCCGGGCCATCATTGCGCCAATTAATTAGCAGGCGGGCATCGGTAGCGCGGACTTTTAGCCCGCGCCCGAACTGTTCACTCGCGGATTAAAAGCCCGTGCTACTGCCCGTACCAGCGCGCCAGCACGGTTTCGGCGGGCTTGTGCTGGGGCGTGAAATCGGCGTGGCGGCGGGCCGGGCCGTCGGGCGCCAGGCCCGGGTACCACTTCCAGATAAACAGGCCTTTCAGCCACGGCTGGCCCCAGGTGGCCCGGAACAGCGCTTCGTAGCAGCGGGCCTGGGTGGCCTCGTCGGGGGCTTCGGGCAGGGCCGTGCGCTCGGGCCACTCCCAGGGGCGGGCGGCGGCGTCGGGGGTGGTTTTGTAGCCCACTTCGGTGAACACAATGGGCTTCCTCACCTTTTTCTGCCAGGCGGCCAGCTCGCGCAAATGGGGCTGCCAGCCGCGCACAAGCGTGTCGAGCGACGGACTGGCGGCGGTGCTCAGCGGGAAATAGGCCTGAATGCCTACATAATCCAGCGCGTCCCAGAACCGGATTTGCTGGTACTCCACGGCCCAGTTGGCGGCGTAGGTGAGCGGGCCGTGGTACACTTTCCGAATGCGCTTGATGAGCCCGCGCCAGGCTTTGTCGTGGGCCGGCTCGGTGGCGTGCAGGAGCTCGGTGCCGATGCACAGGCCGTCGAACCGCGCGCTTTCGGCCAGGGCGGCATAGTGCAGGATGAAGGCCGAGTAGTTGGCAAACCACGCGTCCCAGTCGGCCGGGCTGCTCATGTTGATGTCGCCGGGCCAGGCGTTGCGGCCCCGCACCCACAGGTGCGGCTTGAGCAGCGTGCGGATGCCGTGCTGCCGCGCCAGCCGGGCTGTGTACACGAGGCCCGCGTCGCTTTCGCCCCAGAGGCCGCGGCGGCCGGTGGGCCGGGCCGTGTTGGTGCGAATGCCGGGCTCGGCGGCGCCGGCCTGCCAGCCGAAGGGCATCTGGGCTATCCAGGTCACGTGGTCGCGCAGCAGCGGGGCCAGCTCGGCGGCGGTCACCGAGTCGCTGCCCACCCAGCTCACGCCGCGCAAGCGGGTGCTGTCGTAGGGCGCGCCGGGGGCAGCGGGCAGCTGCAGCGCGCGGTCCAGGTCGGCACCGGGCGCCTGGGTTGCCCCGGCATTTCGCCGCTGAAAAACCCTGTGCTGCACCTGCCAGCCGGCCACGCCCATTGCCAGCGCCAGCACAGCAACCCATAGCCAGCGGCGGGCCGAAAAAAAAGCGGACATCGGCAACGAAATCTGAGTCATCAACTGAAAGATAGCCGCCCCAAAACGGTGGCGGCGCAGCAAGCCCGGCGCGGCTGCCACCGGATTGTGCGTAGCTTTGTCACTACTGCATTCCGTTCACGTCTATCGCCGGCTCCGTTGCTGCAAGCTATCAACATTCACAAGAGCTACAACGCTCTGAACGTCCTCAAGGGCATCGATTTGACGATTGAGAAGTCGGAAATCGTGAGCATCGTCGGCTCTTCGGGCGCGGGCAAGAGCACGCTGCTGCACATTCTGGGCACCCTCGACAATCCCGATTCGGGCGAGGTGCTGTTCGACGGCGAATCGGTGAGCTCCCTGGGGCGCAACGACTTGGCCCGGTTCCGGAACCGGCACATTGGCTTCATTTTTCAGTTTCACAACCTGCTGCCCGAGTTCACGGCCCTCGAAAACGTGTGCCTGCCCGCCTACCTGGCCGGCCGCTCCGAAAAAGAAGTGCGCGTGCGGGCCCGCGAGCTCCTCGGCATGCTCAACCTGGAAGGCCGCGCCGAACACAAGCCCAGCGAAATGAGCGGCGGCGAGCAGCAGCGCGTGTCGGTGGCCCGCGCCCTCATCAACTCCCCCGAAATCATTTTCGCCGACGAGCCCAGCGGCAACCTCGACACCAAAAACGCCCAGGAGCTGCACCAGATTTTCTTTCTGCTACGCAAAGAACTGGGCCAGACCTTCGTCATCGTGACGCACAACGAACAGCTGGCCGACATGGCCGACCGCAAGATTGTGATGCGCGACGGCCACATCCTGGAAGGCGGCTAAACGGCCTAAGCAAGAACAAAAAACCGTCCTGCTGCGCTTGTCGAAGCAGGACGGTTTTGTTTTACACGGTTTTTAGCCAAAGCAGTGGGCTCTGCCCGCTCACGGCGCGGCGGCAAACCACTTGTCGCCGGAGTCGTCGAGGTTGTGGCCTTCTACTTTGCCGCGAGTGGCGCCGTCGCCGACGTAGTAGTAGAGCGGGCGGCCCTTGTAGGTGAGCTGCTCGCGGGTGCTGGTGGTGGTGCCGTAGGGGCCGGTGGTGGTGCTGGGTTCGCGGGTGATGGTGCCGAAGTCACTGGCGCGCAGCGTGGAAGGCACGAGAGGCGCACTTTTGTACACGGCGGGCCAGATGGCGGCGCAGTTGCCGGTGCAGTTGGTGGCCTGCGTGGCGGGCGTGGCGCCGTTGTCTTTGGCAAAGAAGTAGAGCGTGCGGCCCAGGCCGTCGACGAGGTAGGTGCGGCTGGCCACCACGCGGGTGGTTTTGTCTTCCACGTTTTTGCTGGCCAGGGTCACGCCGTAGTTGGGGCTCACCACGTGCCAGATGCCGCCAATGCCGTTGCCGCCGGTGGTGCCGGGCGCCTCACGGGTATTGACGCCGCCCACGGCCGGGGCGTAGTAGTAGAGCGGCCAGCCTTTGTAGGTGGTCTGCTGGCGGCCGTCGGCGGTGGTTTTGGTGCTGAAATCGCCGGCGTTCAGGGCCTTGGGCACCTTGATGTCGGCCTGGTAGTACACGGGCCACAGGGGCATGCAACCGGCGCTGGTGCAGGCGTTGGTGCCGTCCACGTCGCGGGCGAAGAGGTAGAGCGTGTTGCCGTCGGCGTCGGTGAGGTAGGTGCCCAGGGTGGCCGAGTTGGCCAGCTTCACGTTGGCCACGGCGTCCTGGTCGACTTCGGGCGTGGCGTCTTTTTTGCAGCCGGCCACACCGGCGCCCAGCGAAGCCAACAGCGCGAGCGCAAGGGCCACGGGCCGGAAACGCACCAGAAATGAGTGTGCTAAATGTGCCATGAAAGTGATTGGTTTAGTGGTGAGTGAAAAATGCGGCCCGGCTGGCACGGGCACAGCGGGCCCTGACCCGGCCGGAAGGCGGGCAAAAGCGGGCGCAGCCCGCGGGCGGGCCAGCCGAAAAAGAGGCATCGAGCAGCCGGCAGGTGAGCGGGCAGCCGCCGTCGGCGCCGACGGATTGCCGCCCGTTCACGGGCCAGCCAACGCCCTGCTGCGCAGACCTGGGTGAGTCAGTCGCGCCGGGGCCGGGGGCTTTACCTGCTACTCGGAGGCAGCCGGAAAAAGGTTGGCTCGGCGCAAAAAACAATGCCTTCCGGCCCGATGGAATTGGGTCGGAAGGCATTTGGAGAATGTGCAGACAGCCGGAATTTTAGCAAAGCCGCCGGTGTTGCAGTCCCGAGCAGCGTAATCCCAACCTGATTAGCCGTACATATTTTTCTTATTGCTGATAAATCGCTGATTTACAGCAATAAAATTTACCAATATTTTTGGCTTTTTTGGCACGTTTCTTTCTATCTTTGGGTTATACTCACGAACATCAGTTGGACACATTAACACACCACACCGCCATGAACGAGGCCACCAAAACCACCAAGGACATTACCAAAAAAGTAAAAGTCGAGAGCTTTGACATCAGCCGCTCCGACGAAACGCTGGACTTGGCGAAGGACCTCGCCAAGTTCATCAAGGACAACAAGCTCACCACGAACGTGCAGGGCAAGGAGTTCGTGAACGTGGAGGGCTGGCAGTACGCGGGCTCGCGCCTGGGCATCGTGCCCATCGTGGAGCACGTTATCAACGTAAGCTCGCCCGAAGAAATGAAGTACCAGGCCAAGGTCACGCTGTTTGACCTGCGTCACAACGCCACCGTGGGCGCCGGCTTCGCCGTGTGCTCGAACAAGGAGAGCGGCAAGAAATTCTACCAGGAGTTTGCCATCATGAGCATGGCGCAGACCCGCGCCATCGGCAAAGCTTACCGCAACTGCCTGGCCTGGATTATCCGCGCCGCCGGCTACGAGCCTACTCCTGCCGAGGAAATGGATTACAACACCAACACGCAAGCCGCTGCGCCGGCCCCGGCTGCCGCCCTGGCCCAGGCCGTGCCCGCCATGCAGGTAGTGCCCGCCGAGGCACCCGCCGTAGCGGCCGAGCAAGCTGCTGCGCCGGTGCAATACGCCACGGCTTCGCAGAAAGAGGAAATCATCCGCCTGCTGAACCACCCGGTCATCACCCGTCCGGAGAAGACCAAGATGCTGCTCAACATCAACCGCCTCGACGAGGAGCGCGCCGTGCAGGCCATTGCCAAGCTGCGCAAAGCCATCGACGACCGCGAGAACGGCGAGAAAGCTGCGGCTTAATCAACTTCGCTTCTATCTCTACCAGCCCGGCGCCGCAAGGTGCCGGGCTTTTTTGTGGGCCATTCTCACGGTATTGGCCTTGAACCGATATTTTTGAATACTGTACACTTTTATATGGCTGTGCGCATTCGTTGGTGGCTGTTTGGTTTGCTGTTGTGCGCCCAGGGCGCGGTGGCGCAGGTGCGGGTAGTGGGCAGTTGGCCGTTGCGGGTGCTGCAGCCCGATGCGTCGGCATCGCTCAAGGAGGCCATAGCCTATAACATCAACATCATCGAAGGAACCGTAGAGGCCGCCCTGCGCGCCGGCCGCCTCCAGAGCAACTTGGCGGCCTGGCAGCAATTAAGCAAGGCCGATTGGGAAAGGGGCTGGAGCTTGAGCTTTTCGAAGCAGGACACCACGGCGTTGCACAGCCTGCGCACCTTGGGTTATTTCCGCGGCGCTTTCGGCAGGAAATCGTATGTACTTTACCTGGAGCAAGCGTCGGCGTTTTACGTGGTTACGGTATTCAATTGTGGCTGGGGCGGCGGGGAGTTGGGCGTTGAAAGCATTCGTCCCGTGCAGTCGTCGGGTGGGCCACCTGTGCTTTCTAAAAGCGAAACGAAGCACTACCTGGCCTTGCTATTTGACGAGCTGGTGTGCCAGAACGCCTTGGCGTTGTCGCCGAAAGGGCCAGTGTACTGGAGGGCGCGGCTGAACCTGCAAAACGTTTCGCTAAAGAAATGCCAATGAAAGCCATGCGCCCGATTATTTGCGGTTAGCGTTCTAGCACGGCCTTTATTCTACCAAGGCGGCATTTTTCCTGGCACCCACTGCCGCGTACAAACGGCCCTATCTTCGCCCCATGTCCTCCCCTCCTACCGAAGCTTCGCCCCTGGCCCTGCTGCGTGAGCACTGGGGGCACACGGCTTTCCGGCCGGGGCAGGAAGACATCATCAACTCGGTGCTGGCCGGACAGGACACGCTGGCGCTGCTGCCCACCGGCGGCGGCAAGAGCATCTGCTTCCAGGTGCCTGCGCTGGCGCGGCCGGGCATTTGCCTCGTGGTGTCGCCGCTCATTGCCCTGATGAAGGACCAAGTGGACAACCTGCGCAAGCGCGGGCTGAAGGCCGAGGCCATTTACGCCGGCATGAGCCACCAGGAAATCGACCACGCGCTGGACAACTGCGTGTACGGCCGCAACGTGAAGTTTCTGTATGTGTCGCCCGAGCGGCTTCTTACGGAGCTGTTTCAGGTGCGGGTGGCGAAGATGAACGTGGGCCTGCTGGCCGTGGACGAAGCCCACTGCCTCTCGCAGTGGGGCTATGATTTTCGGCCGCCCTACCTGCGCATTGCCGAGCTGCGCGAGAAGCTGCCGCAGGGCGTGCCGGTCATCGCTCTCACGGCCACGGCCACGGCCCAGGTGCAGGCCGACATCGTGGAGAAGCTGAAGTTTGGGGAGGGCTCGCGGGTGTTTCGGCAGAGCTTTGCGCGGCCCAAGCTCTCGTATTCGGTGCTGCACACCGAGGATAAATTGCGCCGGCTGCTGGAAGTGGTGCGCGGCGTGGGACCCGGCAAAACCGGCATCGTGTACGCCCGCACGCGCCGGCAGACCGAGGACACGGCCGCGTTTCTGCAGCAGCACCGGTTTCCGGCGGCGGCCTACCACGCGGGCCTGCCGGCCGAGAAGCGTACCCAAGTGCAGCAGGACTGGATAGCCGACAAAATCCGGCTCATTGTGGCCACCAACGCCTTTGGCATGGGCATCGACAAGCCCGACGTGCGCCTGGTGGCCCACCTCGACGCGCCCGACACGCTGGAGGCCTACTACCAGGAAGCCGGCCGCGCCGGGCGCGACAACCTGTTTGCCTTCGCCGTGCTGCTGGCCGGCCCCAACGACGGCGACGAACTGCGCCGCCGCACCAACCAGTCGTTCCCGCCCCTCGACACGGTGAAGCGCGTGTACCAGGCGCTGGCCAACTACTCGCGCACGGCGGTGGGCGGCGGCGAGCTGGCGGCGTTCGAGTTCGACATGCAGCAGTTTGCCGAAACCTACCGCATCAAGGCCGTGGACGCGCACAACTCGCTGAAAATTTTGCAGCGCGAAGGCTTCGTGCAGCTGAACGAGGCCGTAAACCAGCCGGCGCGGGTGCACCTCATCCTCAGCCACCAGGATTTGTACGCCTTCCAGGTGGCCAATGCCCAGCACGACCAGCTGATAAAAGCCCTGCTGCGGCTGCACGGCGGCGAGCTTTTTTCGGATTTCCAGACCATCTCGGAGAATGCGCTGGCCACCCACCTGCGCCGCAGCGTGACGGAGGTGCGCCAGCAGCTACGCTACCTGCACACAGCGGGCATTCTGCACTACCAGCCCAAGCAGGAGTCGCCGCAGGCGATGTTCACCACGCCGCGCTTCGATGCCGCCAAGCTGCCCCTCGACCAGGTGAAGATGACGGCCGCCCGCGACTTGGCCCGGCACAAAACCAACGCCGTGGCTCAGTACCTGAGCGGCACGCGCTGCCGCCAGATTCTGCTGCTCAGCTACTTCGACGAAACCGACCCGGCCCGCTGCGGGGTGTGCGACATCTGCCTGGCCGAAAAAAAAGCGGCCCAAACAGCCGAGCAGGCGCCCTCGTTGCGCGAGCCCATTCTGGCGCAGGTGCGCCAAGCGGCCCGGTCGCCACGGGAGCTGCTGGCGGAGTTTCCGCCCAGGGACGCGGCCGCCGTGACGGCCGCCGTGCGCGAAATGGTGGACCGCGGCGAGTTGGCGTATGCGGCCGACGGGCGGCTGGTGCTTGGTGCTTAGTCCCAGGAATCGAAGAACGGTCCGGCTACGCCGAAAAATAGGTTGGCCCAGAAAACGACCAGGGCCAATAACGTCCCAAGAAACACACGCCGCTCATCCACCGGTTTCTCAAAATTCCTGACTGACAGGTAGAATCCCGTTATGAACTGAAGAAAAACCAACAGGGGACAAACACCGATGGCATTGTATAAACCCAAACCCATCAAAAGCCCCGGCGGCTGATTTGGTTCATAATAAGGAGCGGCCCACAAGCTGAGCGCTAGACTGGCAACACAGGCCAAGGTGAAGAACCGATACGGCACTTCGCTTGAGCGAAGCTTTAGCTGTACATCAGGAGAGGTTAATCGGGCGACGCGCAACATGCTGTTCTGCCCCGACATTCGAGCGGGGCAGAACAGCAACGCAACGTTCGAGGCGAATATTTTACTTGCCCTCGGCCGTGTAGGCCTGGTAGCCGCCCAGCAGGTTGCGCACGTTGGTGAAGCCCTGCTGAGTGAGGAAGGCCTTGGCCGAGGCCGAGCGGCCGCCGCCTTTGCAGTGCACGATGATTTCTTGGTTTTTCCACTCGTCGAGGTCGTCGAGCTTTTCGGGCAGGGAGTTGAGGGGGATGTTCTGGGCGCCGGGAATGCGGCCTTCTTCGTGCTCCCAGGTTTCGCGCACGTCGATGAGGAGGGGAGTTTCGCCGGCTTGCTGGCGTTGGCGGAGTTCGGCGGGGGTGATGTCGGCCATGGCTGATGAAAGGGAATGGTGAGGTGATGAGACGGCGAAAGTACGGCCGAAGTCTTCTCGGTTTCGTAACGGACGAGGCCTTAACGGGGCTTCGCCAAACGCTTATCTTTGCTGCTTCCCTCTGCCACCGACGTCATTTTCTTTCCCACCACTACTTCTCTTTTTATTCGATGAAAAACTACTTTACGCTGTGCCTGGTAGCACTCGGCCTGGCGCCGGCGGCTCTACAGGCCCAGACGGTGCCCCCCATGCCGGCCGCGCCGCCGGCCAACCTTTCCGGCCTGCAGCTGCGCGACTGGTACCGCCAAAACTGGTACGACGGCAAGCGCGTGGAACTGAGCTACGCCACGGCCCGCGGCAAGATGTACAACTACGCCGACAACTACAACAACCTAGTCACCTGTGTGTACTCGGGCTATCAGGAAACGGTGCCTTACAGCGCCACCAACACCAGCACCGGCGTGGTAAATCGCATCAACTGCGAGCACACCGTGCCGCAGTCGTGGTTTAGCGAAGTGGTGCGCATGCGCTCCGACATGCACCACCTCTACCCCACCTACGACACCTGGAACAACCTGCGCGGCTCCGACCCGTTTGCCGAAATCCCCGACGCCACCACCCAAACCTGGATGCGCGGCCTCGTGAGCCAGGCCACCATCCCCACGGCCAACATTGCCGAGTGGAGCGAGGACACCAACACCCAGTTTGAGCCCCGCGAAGACCACAAGGGCAACTTGGCCCGCGCCGTGTTCTACTTCTACACCATGCACGCCGGGCAGTCGGCGCTGATTAACACCGGCCACGGCGACATCAACTCGGTGGCCGACATCAACACCCTCTACGCCTGGCACCTAGCCGACCCGGTCGACGCCCGCGAGATTGAGCGCAACAACCGCGTGGCCGCCAGCCAGGGCAACTTCAACCCCTATATCGCCTACCCCGGCACCGTGGCCACGGCCTGGAACCTAGCGCCTCCCGGCCCGGTGTTCAGCTTTGCCAGCACCAGCGGCGCCATCAACGAGGGCAACGCCGGCACCAGCACCTACACCTTCACGGTGAGCCTGACGCCCGCCGCCACCGCCGCCACCACCGTGCAGGTGAACGTGGACGGCGCCAACTCGACGGCCACCGCCGGCTCCGACTTCACCTTTGCCTCGCCCGCCACGGTTACCTTCCCGGCCGGCAGCACCAGCCAGACCGTGACCGTGACCGTGACCGGCGACACCCAGCCCGAAGCCGACGAAACCGTGGTGCTCACCCTCACCAACCCCAGCACCGGCAACAGCGTGGGCTCGCCCGGCAGCCACACCCTCACCATCACCAACGACGATGGGCCGGCGCCCACGGTAGCCTTTGCCACGGCCGGCGGCACCATTCAGGAAGGCAACAGCGGCACCAGCACCTACACCGTGAACGTGACGGCCAGCGGCACCCTGCCCACCGGCAGCTTCACGGTGCCCGTGACGGTGGACGCCGCCAACAGCACCGCCACCAGCCCCGCCGACTACACCCTGAACACCAGCAGCCTCACCTTCAGCAGCACGTCGCTCACGCAGGCCATCACCGTCACGGTGAACGGCGACGCTACCTTCGAGCCCAACGAAACGGTGCGCCTGCGCCTGGGCACGCCCTCCAACGCCACGGTGATTGTGGGCCAGCCCAACGCCCACACTCTCACCATTCTAAACGACGACGCGGCCCCGGCCGGCGCGCCCTGCACCAAAGCTTACTTCTCGCAGTACGTGGAGTCGAACGTGGGCAACACCAAGGTGCTGGAGATTTACAACCCCACCCTGACGCCCATGCCGCTGAATGGCAAGCGCGTAGTGCTGTATGCCAACGGCGCCACCGCGCCCACCGCCACCCTGAACCTCACGGGCACCATTGCCCCGGGTGATGTGTACGTCATCGCCAACACCGGCGTGACCGATACCGGCGTGGCCGCCCAAACCGACGTGCAAAGCAACGTGGCCTTCTTTAATGGCAACGACGCGGTGGCCCTCTTCGACGGCACCGACACGCTCGACGTCATCGGCGTGATTGGCCAGGACCCCACCGGCGGCGCCTGGACCGTGCCCAACGGCTCGACCCTCAACAACACCCTGGTGCGCCAGCCCACCACCAGCCAGGGCGGCCGCTGGAACGGCCCCAACGGCAGCAGCACCTGGAGCGCGGGCGGCGTCGACAACTACGCCGGCGTGGGTTCCTACGTGAGCTCGGCCTGCTTCATCCCCACGGCCAGCCGCAACGTGACCACGCTGCGCAATGCCCTCGAAATCTACCCCAATCCGGCTTCGGAAACCGTGCAGCTCCGCCTGCCCGGCGTGCCGGCGGCCCGTCCCGCCACCGTGGAAGTGCTCGACATGCTGGGCCGCGCCGTGCGCCAGCGCACCGCCCAACTCAGCGCCAACGATGCGGTGTCGGTGGACCTGCGCGGCCTGCCCGCCGGCCTCTACGCCATCCGCGTGAGCTGCGAGGCGGTGGAATATACCGGGCGCGTGGTGGTGCAATAGCGCCACTTGTTATCATGTAAAAAAGCCCCGGCACTGTGCAGTGCCGGGGCTTTTTTATTGGGCGATTATCAAACCAATGTAGAGACGCATACTTGCGTCTCGGCGTTGAACGGCCCGGTCACAATGCGCATAAAATGTTATTCAACATGTTATTCAACGCCGAGACGCACCGGACTTTACGCCAGGATATCCTCGTACTCGGCGCGGTGCCGCTTCACGAAGCCGGCCATGAATTTGCAGGTGGTTTTTACTTTGAGGTGCTCCTGGCGGGCATATTCGAGGGCGGCGCGGGCCAGCTCTTCGGCCACGCCCTGGCCGCGCAGGCCTTCGTCGACGAAGGTGTGGGTGAAGTCGATGACGCCGTCGGCCGGGCGGGCGTAGGCCAGCTCGGCCTGGTAGCCGTCGCGGGTGGTGGTGAATTCCTGGTCGGTGGGGTTGTGGGTAATGGCCATGTGGACTGAAAAATATGGATGAGAACGGACGGCCTTGCGGGCCCGGGTGAACAGCGGCGGCTGGTTTGCGTACAGGAAGCAAAGATGGGCGGTGCCCTTCTCATACCCTTTTTACTTCTTCTTTCCCATGGATACGCAAAACCACCCCCTGCCGCCGGAAAACGACTATCGCCCGCAAGACCAGCAAGACCGTGCCGCGGCCGCCCGCCCCAATCCCAACGACCCCATCATCGACGCCAGCAGCCCCAACTACGGCGAGTTTGGCGGCGTAGCTCCTTCGGCCCCCATGGCCGCCAGCTACGCGGCCCAGCCCACCAACGCCGCGCCGGCCGGCCGCGACGGCTCGAACGACAACCCCGACGAGTTCAGCGAGTTCCGCGACCGTGAGAAGGACGCCCACAAAGCCCCGCGCAACCCCGAAGACCAGCCCGGCCACGTGGAGCAAAACCAGGACCCCGCGGCCGTGCGCGCCACCCAGGACGCCGACAGCGACGTGCAGCGCGCCGCCTGGGCTCAGGACGACCCGCGCTACGCCGGCGGCGGCTCGCACAACACCCGCGACGAGTCGGCCGACACCTCCAACGGCCAATAATGGACCGGGCGCAGCGGCCGTTGCTTAGTGCCGGCCGCTACCCCGCTCTTTTTGCTTTTCACCGCTAACCGCATTTTTTATGTCGCCCGACAACCCCAACACCTTCAACGAGGAGCCCAACGCCGAAGACGGCGCCTCCACGCCCATGCTCGACGCGGCCACCTACGGTCAGCAGCTCGACGACAACAACGCCTCGGGCCAGGAGAAAGCCGACGAGATGGACGACTCGCTGCGCTCCGACATCCAGGCGATGACCAAGCCCGGCCCCGCCCCAGCCTCCGACGAAAACCTGCCCCGCGAGCTCACCGACCCCAGCGACCGCGCCTACACCCTGCCCGAAGAGCAAGGCCCGAACTAGCCGCTCGCAGCTTAAGCGCGGTGCTTAACAATGAGGGATGAAGAATGAAGAATTGGCCTGTACGGTCATTTCTAGTTCTTCATCCCTCATTCTTTTATGAAGCCGCGGGCGTCAAAACCGCCAGCCCACCGTGGCGCCCGCGTACCAGGCGCGGCCCGGCGCCGGCTGGAAGTAGCGCCCGCCAAAGGCATTCAGGTCGTTGCCGAGGCTGTAGCGCCGGTCGGTGGCGTTGTCGAGGCCGGCGTAAAGGTTGGTGTCGAGGCGGCGGGCCAGGGTGCGGCGCCAGCCGCCACGCGCCCCGAAAACCCAGTAGCCCGGCGCTTCGGCAGAATTGGCATCGTTGAGCACCACGCGGGCCTGGTGGCTCAGGTTGGGGCTGAGGTAGAAGCCGTGGGGCTCGCTGAAATCGAGGCCGGCGCTGAGGGTGTGCGGCGCGGTGCCCGTGAGGCGGTTGCCGGCCAGGTCCTGCCCGCCGCTGGGGTAGCTACCGAAGCGGAAGTTGTTGTAGGCGTAGCTGGCCCAGGCGCGCAGGCCGGTAGGCTCGGCGGCAGCGGTGGGGCCGGAAGTGGCGGCCGGCACCGCCGCGGCTTGCCACAGCCAGCCGCTCAGGGCGGCTTCGAGGCCGCGCTGGTGGGTGCGGCCGGTGTTGCGAAACACCACAATACCCTGGTCGGTGGTGCTGCTGACGATGGTTTCGCGCAGCTCAAAATCAAACACGTTCAGCTCGTAGCGCAGCCGCTGGCCCAGGAGCTGGCCGCGCGCGCCCACTTCGTAGCTGGTGCCGCGCTCGGCCTGCAGGTCGCCGTTGAGGCTGGCGTCGGAGGGCCGGATTTCGTCGATGGTGGGCGGCGAAAAGCCCGTGCTCACGCTGGCATAAACGGACAGATTCGAGCCAAACTCCTTTAGCAGCGCCACGCGGGGCGACACCTCGGGCCGGAAGCTTCGGCCGAACTGGTAGCTGCCCGCGGGGGTGGCCGCCCCGCTCACCCGCCCGATGCCGTAGCGCAGGCGGTTGTAGCTGGCGGCCACGGTCAGCAGCAAATCGGCGGGCAGGCTGTAGTCGGCCTGGGCAAAGACGAAGCCCGTGGTGGTCGTGATTTCGTCGTCGTAGCGCAACGGGCCGGGCGTGCCGCCGTTGTTCTGGTAGCTGCGGCCGTTGGTGAAGCCGGCCTGGTACTCGGCCCCGCCCTGCAGCCGCAGCACGCGCCCGGCCAGCGCCGTGCGGTAGCTCAGGGCCGTGCGGCCGCCCAGCCCCAGCCCGGTGTTGCGCTCGTAGTCGACCAGATACGGCGTGCGAATGGCCATGCCGCTGCCATACAGCGTGGTTTGCACGTCCAGCCGGTCGGTAAAAGCATACCCGTGCGTGAGGCCCAGCAGGCCCGTGCGCGAAGCGTAAAACGCCTGCTGGGCCACGGTGCCGGGCGCGGTGGCCGTGCCCGGCCGCGCCTGCCGCGGGTCGGCCTCGAACTGGGCCCGCGTGAGGCCGCCGGGCAGCTGGTAGCTGATGTCGGCGTAGAGCAGGTGCGCGGCCAGCGTGGTTTTGGGCGATGCCACGGTGCGCAGGTCCAGCGCAAATACGTCGCGCTGCAGGGCGCTCTGCTGGCGGTAGCCGTCCAGTTCCTGGTGAGCGTACTGGGTGCGCACGCTGCTGGTGGCGCTGCCTGTTTCGGCGGTGAGGGTGCTGCGGCGCAGGCCGTAGCTACCCACCGTGGCGCCGGCGGCCACGTGGCGGCCCGCCGCCACTTCGGGCGTGCCGAAGAGGGCCACGCCGCCGGTGCCGGCCCCGTACACGCTCCCGGCCGGGCCTTTCAGCACTTCGAGGCGCCCGATGAGGGCAGGGTCGAGGAGGTTGAGCGGGGTGCTGCCGCCGGCCTCGGTGAAGGGAATGCCGTTGTAGTACACCTTCACGTTGCGCACCCCAAACGGCGAGCGCAGCGTGCTGCCCCGGATGCTGAGCCGGTAGCTGGCCGTGGCGCGCTCCTCCAGGCGCACGCCGGGCAGCGTGTTCACGGCCTGGGTGAGGGCGGCGGGGTTGAACTGCTGGATAGCGCGGGCATCGAGCACGCCGATGGCGGCGGCGGTGCGTCGCAGCGGCAGCCGCTGGCCGTAGCCCGTGACGGTGGCCTCGGGCAGGGCCACGGCGCGGGCGGTATCGGCGGGCGTTTGGGCGCGGGCGGGCAGCAATGGCAGCCAGAGCAGCAACAGAAGCAGGAAACAGTAGGGCATAAGAATGACAACGGCACAGACCAGCGGAATACGGTAAATGTTGGACGGGCGCGTACATTTCTCGCCATTTTCGGCGTTGCAAACTGCACCAGGTCTTCGGGCTGACTCGCTGTCTTTCCATTTATGCACTTCACCCTGCCCCGCCGCCACCGCCGCCCGCTGCTGCTGCCGCCGGGCCTGCTGGCGCTGGCGGGGCTGCTGTGGCTGGGCTGCGTGATGCTGAGTGCGCACCGGGCGCAACTAACCTTGCATACTGTGCTGCAGCTCACGATGCCGCCCGTGTCGAACTCTGATTTTTTGTGGGGCACAATGCCGGGCATGGGCCCGCGGATGCGCTATTCTGAGCTGCCGCGCTTCCGCACATGGCACACGGTGGAATTTGGGCGGGGTGGCGCGCTCGATTCGTTGGCGGCACGCGAAGCGGAATCCGCCATTCGGGAGCTTGCCCGGGTCTGGGAAGCCGTTCCTGCGCACGATGGCCTACGAGTTAGATTCGGACCCAATGCCCGCTATGCGTCGATGATTGGGGTGCTGGACCTGATGAACCGCTACAATGTCAAGAAGTATTTCTTCGACCTGTACCATCCGCGCACCGAAACCACTTTCTACGCCTTCAATGGACCGCTCCGGCGCCAACAGTGGAGCGACCCTTTGTTAGGGCCCACGCCGCCCCCTGAAATGCCGCGGGAGGTACCGACAGCACAGCCCGCAGACCTGCCACTCGCGCCGGCCTTCTGGGTCCGCATCTTGAACACTGAAAATTGGGCCTTGCACGCATCGCAGTTCAACGAACCGTGGGAGTTGCTGGGCACTCCGGAATGGGAATCGCCCCTGCTCCTGCTGGCGCTGATGGCAACACTGACGCTCTGGCGGGCCGCGTGGCAGTGGCGACCGTAACCCACCGCTGCTTCTCGCGGTATTTTTGCTCCATGCCCGCCCTCCCACCCGACCTGCGCCGCGCCCTTTTCAACCTGCCAGAGCGAGAAAAAGACCAGCTCCTGGCCCGCCTCGTGGCCCTCGACCCCGTCCTGACCGAGCAATTGGCCTTCCGCCTGCTCGAAGGGCCCGATGCGCTGGAAACCCGCCGCGCTGTGCTACGCGCCCAGGTCGACGACCCCGTGCGGGGCTATCACCAAACGCCCAACGACCTGCTCGTGATACTGCGGCAGCTGCAGGCCCGGCTGGCTTACCACGCCAAAATCACCGACGACGCCTTTGGCGAAGTGGAGCTGAGCTGGCGCCTGCTGGCCAACGTGTTTCGGCACCAGGCCGAGGTGACGGCCCGCCTGCACGGCCCCACCCAGCCCCTGCTGCAGCACCTCACCAAGCGCACCCACGAGGCCCTGAAACAAACCGCCCGCCTGCACGAAGACTACCACGTGGAACTGGCCGACGCCGCCAACGCCGTGCTGGCCGCGCTCTGGCAATCGGGCGCCGCCCCGCTGGCCCGCGAGGCCGGGCTGCCGCGGCAGTGGCCGGCCTAGGCGCTTGCGCTAGCGCAAACGGAAGCTGATGGGCAGCGTGCGCTGCACCCGCACGGGCTGGCCGTGCTGGCGGCCGGGCGTCCACCAGGGCATGAGGCGCACCAGGCGCAGTGCCTCCTCGTCGAGGCCTGCCCCGACGCCTTTCACTATTTCCGCGTCGCGAATGCGGCCTGCTTCGTCGACCACAAACCGCACGTAGACGGTGCCCGACAGGTTGAGCCGCTCGGCTTCGGGCGGGTAGCGGGTTTTGGCGCTGAGGTAGCGCCGGAAGGCTTCTTCGCCGCCCGGAAAGGCCGGCATCTGCTCGGCGTAGGCCAGCACGGTGGGGGGCGCGACGGTTTCAGGGGCCGACGGGCCTGTGGGCGGGGCCGCCAACACGGCCTGGGCGCGGGCCGGGCCGGCGCCCGCCGCTAGCAGGCCGCCGGCTACAATCAGGGTGCGACGCATGAGCGCAAACGGGAAATTGCTTGACGGGGCAAAACTACCGGAGTGGCTCAGGCCCAGGTTGAGCGGGCGGTTATGCTTGCGTTGTGCTTGTGTTGGCCCAGGGGGCGTGGGCGGGGGCGCGGGGCATCTTTTCGGCGGCAAACGCAGTACACTACTCCGATTTACTTGCTTGATTCTCCTTCCGCCATGTCCACTCCCCTCCACCCCCGCGCGCCGCAGCTGTCCGACGCCGAGTTGCGCCAGGCCCTCGACGAGCTCGACGCCAAAATCCAGACCCTGCGCAACCGCGCCCACGCCACGGCCGCCGGCTCGCCCAACACCTACCAGCAGCACGCCGACGCCCTCGAAACCAAGCGCGCTCTGCTGGCCCAGCAACTGGGCGAATCGCCGGCCGACAGCGCCGACGCGGGCCTGCTTTCCCAAATTCGGCACGGTATTGAATCCTTGCGCGACGACGTGCGTAACCTGCTCTAATTCACCGTTCACGGACCAGACCTCCGGGCCAGCCACGATTTTTCCTTCTCTCATTTACGCATTGTCCGCCTCGTTATGAAACAGTTAGTCATCCTCCTGCTCCTGCTTGGTTGCGCGGCGGGCACTGCCCAGGCCCAACACAAGCCCAAAATGAAGGCCAAGCGCGCGTTCTCCCACGGCTCGGAAAGCAGCCGTGGCAAAACGGCCAAAACCCACTTCCGGCCCGAAAACAACATCCGCCCGGTCATCGACCTGAACCCGCGCAGCCTGGAGCGCTCCAAAACCGTGAAAGCGCCCAAGCCCTTCAAATACAGCAAGGGCAACCGCCTCAAGCCGGCCCGCTAAGCCCAGGCCCCGCTTCTGCCGAAGCGGGGCTTTTTTTTGCGCCCGGGCCGGCCACAGGCCAGGGCTTGCGCCGCGAGAAATAATTGGCCCGGCGGCGCAAGCCAAGCGGGCTTGGGCTGCGTAAAAGGTATCTTTACTTCTGCTATATCCTTTACGCTTCTGCCTGATGAAAAACGCGTTACGCCTGTTCTTATTCCTGGTTGCAATTGGACTGGCGGTGCCGGGCTGGGCCCAGACCGCGCCGCCCACCATCCCCGGCCGCCTGGTGCTGAAGCTGCGCCCCGGCCACGCCCCGGCCCAGCTGGAGGCAGCGCTGAGCCGGCTGGGCGCGGCCGGGCTGCAACAGAAATTCCCGCACGCCCAGGCGCCGAGCGCCGAGCGCCCGGGCAGCGTGGATTTGCGCGGCATCTACCAGTTTCAGGTGCCGGCCGGACTGGCGCTGGGCAAGGCGCGGGCCGCGCTGCTGGCCACCGGCGCCGTGGAGTACGTGGAGCCGCTCTACGTGCGGGCGCCGCTGTACCAGCCCAACGACCCGCTGGCCGATTCGACGCTGACCGATATCACCAACAGCCAGTTTTACCTCAAGCAGATTCAGGCCTAC
This sequence comes from Hymenobacter armeniacus, assembly GCF_014699055.1. GTDB lineage: Bacteria > Bacteroidota > Bacteroidia > Cytophagales > Hymenobacteraceae > Hymenobacter > Hymenobacter armeniacus. Next base: position 191,672 of record NZ_JACXAC010000003.1, on the reverse strand, counting down.
CGCGCCTGGGACGTGACCCGCGGCGACACCAGTTTGGTCATCGCCATCACCGACGGCGGCATGCGCCTCACCCACGAAGACCTGCGCCAGCAGGTGAAGCACAACTACGCCGACCCCATCAACGGCCTCGACGACGACAACGACGGCTTCGTGGACAATTTCACGGGCTGGGATTTTGCCAACAACGACAACGACTCGGGCTTCGACCCGGCCATCTACCACGGCACGCAGGTGGCGGGCGTGGCGGCGGCCCGCGTGGGCAACGGCCTGGGCCTGGCCGGCCTGGGCAACCTGTGCAAGTTCATGCCCCTGAACATTTACCCCAACACGCCCACGGGCACGTTTGGGGGCTACGAAGCCATTGTGTACGCCGCCGACCACGGCTGCCAGGTCATCAACATGAGCTGGGGCGCCATCGGCGGCTACTCGCGCTTCGAGCAGGACGCCATCACCTACGCCGCCGTGAACCGCGACGCCGTGGTGGTGGCCGCCGCCGGCAACTCCAATACCGACGTGCTGTTTTACCCCGCTTCCTACGACCACGTGCTGTCGGTGAGCGGCGTGCAGAACACCGACCAGAAAAGCCCCGGCGCCACCTTCAATCGCCGCGTCGACATGGTGGCGCCGGGGCTGAGCATCGTGACCACCTACGGCGCCCAGGACCACGACTACGGCGCCGTGGGCGGCACCTCGTTTGCCGCGCCCCTCACGGCGGCCGCGGCCCTGCTGGTGCGCAAGGTGTTTCCACAATACACCGCGGCCCAGGTGATGGCCCGCCTGCGCCAAACCACCGACAACATCGACGCCCTGCCCGTGAACGCGGCCTGGGCCGGCCGCCTCGGCACGGGCCGCCTGAATGTGCTGAAGGCCCTCACGCGCGCCAACCTGCAGGAAGCGCGGGTGGTGAGCAGCACGTTTGCGCCGGCCCGTGCCGCCTACGCACCCGGCGACACCCTGCGCCTGACGGCCGACGTGCAAAACCTGCTGCAGCCGGTGGCCGGCCTCACGGTCACGCTCACCTCGCTCTCGCCCTACGTCACGGTGCGGCAGGGCAGCTTTGCGGTGGGCAGCCTGGCCACGCTGGGCCGCGCCACCAACGCCGCCGCGCCCTTCCGGCTGGCCGTGGCCGCCAGCGGCATTCCGCTCAACACCACGGCCACGCTGCGCTACCGCCTCACGGCCGCCGGGGGCTTCCAGTACGACCAGTACGTGGACCTGCAGCTCAACCCCGACTACGTGGTGCTGAACGCCAACGACCTGGCCCTGGCCCTCACCAGCCGCGGCAACCTGGGCTACGACAACCTGGCCGGCACCATCGGCACGGGCCTGAGCTACCGCGGCAGCAGCAACGTGCTGAGCGAGGGCGGCCTGCTGCTGGCCACCAGCCCCACCCGCGTGTCGGACCGCCTGCGCACCAGCGGCGGGCAGGCGCGGCAGTCGTTTTTCAGCCTGGCGCAGGCCACCCGCCAGCAGCCCGGCCCGCGCGCCGACCAGGAAGCCCGGGCAGCCTTTCGCGACACCATTCCCGGCGCCGGGCCGCGGGTGCGCAGCGTGGGCGTGGCCGTGCGCCAGCGGGCCTACGCCTGGGCCACGGCCGGCCGCCGCGACTTCGTGCTGCTGGAATACTCCCTCAAAAACATCACCCCCGACACCCTTAAGCCGCTGTATGCGGGCCTCTTCGCCGATTGGGACCTGCCCAATTCCGACGGCGCGGCCCACAACGCCGCCGCCTGGGACAGCACCCGCGCCCTGGGCTACTGCTACGTGCTGGGCACCACCACGCCCCAGATGGGCCCGGCCGTCTACGCCGGCCTGCGCCTGCTGCGGGGCGGCACGCCGGCGGTGTACTCCATCAACAACGGCGCCCCGGTGGGGGCGGCCGTGCGCCTGGCCGACGGGTTTTCGCCGGCCGAAAAATTCCTGACCCTGAGCAGCGGCACGGCCCGGGCGCAGCGCACCGCCGGCCTGCCCGGCGGCGCCGACGTGTCGCAGGTAGTGGGCATGCGCCTGGCCCGGCTCGCGCCCGGCGACTCCACCACCGTGACCTTTGCGCTGCTGGTGGCCCCCACCCTGGCCCAGCTGCAAACCAGCGCCGACGCCGCGGCGCAGGCCTACGCCACCCTGCTGCCCGCGCGGGCCGCGGCGACCACGGCCGGATTTGAGGTGTATCCTAACCCCACCACGGGCCTCTTGCGCGTGGAACTGCCGGCTCCGCTGGCCGGTGCGGGCGTGCAGGTACTCAACGCGCTGGGCCAAGTGGTGCTGTCCGGGGCAGCGAGCGGTGGCATCCTGAACCTGAACCTCGCACCGTTGGCGCCTGGCCTTTACATCCTACGGGTGCAAGGCCCCGGCACGGTGCTGACCAAGGCCGTGGTGGTGCAATAGCCTTGCGGCCCATCGCGAAGCGACGCCAAGGCTTTGGATGCCCAACCTTTTCCGGTCGCGGTGCGGCACCGTCCGGCCAGCGCGCTGACGCCTTCCAGCCGGCCGGACGGCCCGCCGACTACACGAAGCTGGGCTTGTCCAGCTTCTTGGAAATGCGGTAGGCGGCGTTCATCAAGCCCACGTGGCTGTAAGCCTGCGGGAAGTTGCCCCACTGCGAGCCGGTTTTGGCGTCTACGTCCTCGCTGAGTAGGCCGAGGTGGTTGGTGTAGCGCGTGAGCTTTTCGAACTCCCGAATGGCGTCGTCGACGCGGCCCACGCAGGCCAGGGCCTCCACGTACCAGAAGGAGCAAATGAGGAAAGTGGTTTCGGGCGTGCCGAAATCGTCGGGGTGGCGGTAGCGGTAAAACAGGCCTTCGGGCGTCTTCAGCTCCTTTTCTAAGGCCGCCAGGTGGGTGCGGGCCAGCTCGGAAGCCGGGTCGAGGTAGCCCATCAGAATGAGCTGCAGGGTGCTGGCGTCGAGGTGCGGCGAGCCGATGGCGTTGGTGTACACGCCGCGCTTTTCGTCGAGGCAGGCTTCGATGCGGCGGGTGGCTTCGGCCAGCAGGCGCTCGGCGCGGGCTTCCATTTCGGCGTTGCCCAGCTTGCGGGCCACGTGGCCGGCGGCGTGGCAGCCCGCCCAGTGAAACAGGTAGGTGTAGCAGTGAAACTGCGCAATGTGCCGAAACTCCCACAGGCCGGCGTCGGGCAGGTCCATGGTGCTTTCGATGAAGTTCAGGGCCTCGTACACCAGTTTTTCGGGGGCGCCGCGCTCGGGGTTCACAAAGCGCTGGTCGACGTAGAGCGGCAGCAGGGCCACCAGTACCTGCCCGTACACGTCGTTCTGGATGTGCGTATAGGCGTCGTTGCCGATGCGGACCGGCTGGTTGCCCAGGTAGCCTTCCAGGTCCAGCTCCTGCTCCACCAGCTCCGACGCCCCGCTGATGCCGTAGAGCGGCTGGTACTTGCCCCTGATTTTGGTCGAGATGTTGGCGATGTAGTGGAAATACCGCTCCATCTCCTCAAAATGGCCGATGTTGTTAAAGGCCGTGAGGATGTAGTAGGTGTCGCGCATCCAGCAGTAGCGGTAGTCCCAGTTGCGGGTGCTGCCGGGCGCTTCGGGCAGGCTGGTGGTGCTGGCCGCGATGATGGCGCCCGTGTCTTCGTACTGGTGCACCTTCAGGGCCAAGGCCGAACGGATGACCTGCGCCTGAAAAAAGTCGCCAATGCTGGTGCTTTTCACCCACTTGCGCCAGTAGTCCACGGTGCTGCGCAGAAACTGCTCCACCGTGCTTTCCAGTGGGGCTTCCAGCGGCGCGCCGTAGGTGAGCACGAGGTACTTGGTCTCGTTGAGGGCAAAGTCTTCGCCCTCCAGGATGTAGGTGAGCGGGATGTTGGTAGTGAGGCGAATTTCTTCTTCCAGGCCCAGGTAGGCAATGTGGTTGGAGCTGCGGCGGCGGTCGAGTTGCTTCTGGCCGTACTCGCCCACGGGGTCGCACACCACCCGCACACGGGGCGACCCGGCCAGCGGCTCCAGCTTCCGGATGAACATCAGCGGCTTGTAGTACCGGTCGTACTGGGCAAAGCGCGGCGCAAAATCCGTGACGCGGTAGCGGCCGCCTTCGGCGTCGATTTCGGTGCGTAGCACATTGGTGTTTTCCAGGTAATACTGGGTCGATTCAAAAGTACCCGCGGCCGGCTTCACGCTGTATTCGCCGCCTTTTTTGGTATCGAGCAGGCTGCCAAACACGAAGCTGCTGTCGAAGCGCGGCCAGCACAGCCAGGCCACCGAGGTGTCCATTTTAATCAGGCCCAGGAAAGCGCAGTTGCCAATCAGGCCCAAATCGTAGGTGTGCTTGGCGGCGGAAGTCGGAAGGGAAGCAGACATGGCAATCGAACGAAAGATGCTGGGCGGCACGCCACTGCGGCAGCCACAAAAAAGCCCGGCAGTTGCCTGCCGGGCCCCGAAAACGTACGCGCCCCCCGCGTCAGGGTTGCGCCCCGGGGCCGTGGGGCCCGCTCAGCGCACTTCCCACAGCTCGTTCCAGCCCGTGGTGTACAGCGGCGAGCGGTGGGCCGACCGGCCCGCCCACGCCGGCGGCTGCACCTGGCCGGCCGCATTCCTGGCCGTGCCCTGCGCCGCCAGCCGCACCAGCTGCCGGCCAAAGCGGGCGTTCAGGCCGTCCAGCGTCTGCATCAGCTGTTGGCTGCGCTGCTGGTTGGCGGCCGGGGCCGAAAACAGCCCCAGCTGCCCCTGCCCTTCCGGCTCCAGGCCGCTGAAGAGCACGCCGGCGCGGCTGTAGGCGGTGCCGGGGCGGCGCAGCCGCTGCAGGCCCAGCAGGGCCGCCTGAGCCAGCCGCGTGGTGTCGCTGGAGCTGGCCGACAGGCTCACCACGGCCGTGTGCGTCTTGGGCTCGGTGCCGGGCGCAAACCGGTCGGTGCCCAGTATCACGGTCACCAGATGGGCGGCCACGCCGTGCCGCCGCAGCTTCTCGGCGGCCTTGGCCGTGAAGGTGGCCACGGCTTCGCTCAGCGCGGCGGCGTCGTGCTGGGGCCGGCCAAAAGAGCGGGTGCACGTCACGCTGCGGCGGCTGGCGTGGGCAGGGTGCAGCTGGTCTTCGTCGTCCCACTCGGCCGGGTTCCACTCCAGGCAGGGCTGGCCGTGCAGCTCCCGCCACAAGCGCTGGCCCACCACGCCGCCCATGTGCCGGCGCAGCCAGTGCTCAGGCATGTTGGCCAGCCTCAGCCCGGTGTCGATGCCCATATCCAGCAGCTTGCGGGCGTAGCGCCGGCCCACTCCCCAAATGGTATCCACCGACACGTCGGCCAGGGCCGCCTCCCATTGGGCGGGGGTTTCCAGCAGCAGCACGCCGTTGGTGCCGTGCAGGCGGGCGCGGCGGTTAGCCAGCTTGGCCAGGGTTTTGGTGGGCGCGATGCCCACGCAGGTGGGGATGCTGGTATCGCGCAACACCGTTTGCCTCACCCGCTGCCCGTATCGCAATAAGTCCTCTCCTTTTGTCAACCACTTTAGGCCGCTGAAATTCAAGAAGGCTTCGTCGATGGAATACACTTCTACCTCCGAGGTGAAGCTGCTCAGCACCTGCACCACGCGGCGGCTCATGTCGCCGTACAGGCCGTAGTTCGACGAAAACACCTTCACTCGGTGCTGCTCCAGCAGCGGCTTCACCAAATGATAGGGCTCGCCCATCTTCAGCCCCAGGTCCTTGGCTTCCTGGGAGCGCGCAATCAGGCAGCCGTCGTTGTTGGAGAGCACCACCACCGGCCGGCCTTCCAGGTGCGGGGCAAAAACCCGCTCGCAGCTCACGTAAAAATTGTTGCAGTCGACCAGCGCGTACATGGCTACTTGATTTTGGCCAGCTGGTGCTCGCCCAACGAATGGATGACGTAGGTGACCACCCCCCACACCAGCAGGCCCGTTTCGGGGTTGACCGGCACGGGCGGGTAGCGCGCGTTTTCGGCCACCAGCCACGGCTGGCCGCCTCGCTCCTGCAGGCGCTTGATGGTGTGCTCGCCCTCCACCACGGCCACCACAATGCTGCCGTGCCGGGGCTGCAGGGCGCGGTCCACGGCCACGAGGTCGCCGGGGTGAATGCCGGCCCCAATCATGGAATCGCCGCTGACGCGGGCCAGAAACGTGGACGCCGGGTGCCGGAACAGGTGCTTGGTCAGGTCGAACGGCCCGTCGAGGTGGTCGTCGGCCGGCGAGGGAAAGCCCGCCGGCACGGGGCAACCGAACAAAGGCATTTCCCGAGTGGTGAGCAGGGAAGCCGCAATAAAATCGTGCAGAGATGTAAGCATAAGGGACCGGTCATCGTCAATAGCGGTGGCCACGGGCTGCTATTTACTAACAATTTTAGTAAATTGTTTCTTTAGCCCCTGCCAATCCACGGCTAAGCCGCTGCCGTACATCTACCCTGTTCATTCAATAATCATGTTGAACTTATTAATTCAGGTCGATTCTCATTAAAAAAGCCTAAAAATTACTCTCCAAATTTTTTAGTTTATCTTAAAATTTGTATCTTTGGACATGTCAAACGTCAAGCTCCCCACGCCGCTGCCCGTGCAGCAGTTTGCCCGTTGCGTGAACGACGCGCAGCGCCCTGCCGACTTCGTCGGCGACTGGCCCGAGGCCGGCCGAGTGTACCCGGTTCGGGTGCTGCCGCATGTCCGCACCGGCCAGCCGCAGGTGCACGTGCTCGGTTTCTACGCCGAGCGGCCCTACGGCGCCTTCGCCGCCCACCGCTTCGAGCAAGTGGCCGAGGTGTGGCTTAACTAAGCCGCCCGGCCCCTGGCCCATGGTTCCACCCATTTTGGCCCCGCTGGCTTCACCGCCGGCGGGGCCGGTTTGTTGTGGGGGGTACGGGCTAGCGGCCGTATTGATAAAAAATTCCCTTGTCCGACGGCGTCCAAAGGCAGGCGCGCTGGCCGCTGGCTTTGAGGGCGTTGTTGGTCCAGGTGTTGCAGGTGTAGGCGAAGCTGTAGACGCGGCGGGCTTCGTAAAAAGCATCGTCTGGCCCGTAGCTGTGGCCCTTGATGTGCTGCACGCGGCCGGCGGCATCGTAGGCGAAGCTGGTTTGGATGTAGCGGATGAGCCGGGCGTACTCGGCGCGGCTGAGGTGGAGCGGCACCGTGTCGGGGCCGGGCGTGAGACCGGGCAGGTAGGTGGCGTGCACCGCCGAAGAACCCAGCCAGAACGCCGCCACGAAAGCAGTGCTGAACTTGAGGTCAGCCCAGGTGGGCGTGTCGAGGTAAAAGCCCTTGTCGCCCCAGCCAAAGGCGAGGTAGCGCAGGGTGGTGTCGCCGGACGGGATGTTGCGGTACGGCAGCAGCTGGCTCCAGTCCATCTGGTCCGTTTTCACGGGCACCACGATGTCGGTGTGCACGCCGTTGGTGTGCAGAAACACGGGCACGTCGGGCGCGGCGTTGGGTTCGGCTTTGGGCACGGCGATGTGCGAGAGCACAAACGCCGCCGACAGGTAGGCGGCCACCGTGCCGCTGAGGCCCACGGCGGCGTAGGCCGCCACTTTCAGCGCTTTTTGAAGAGTAAATGACATGCGGGGAACAAACTGAGCGACGAGCCGAAAAGCGGCCGCCGCTGCCAAGTACGGCAGAACCGGAAAAGAAGCCGGACCGTGGGCGCCCGGCCGGCCCCCGTACTTTTGCCGGGCCGCCGGTTCGCCGTTGGGCCGGCCGCCGTTTCTCTCCATGTGGACTTCTACCGCCGACCGGCTGGCCTTGCTCGAAGCCGAGTGGCACGCCCCCACCCCGCGCTTTCGCAACCTGCCGCTCATTGCCCGCTACCACGCCGCCGTGGCCGCCGAGCCCGCCTACCACCGCCTCGACGACCAGACCTGGAACGACCTTAACGGCGACGACCTGTTTGCGCTGCTCGACGGCACCGTGAGCCGCGTGGGCCAGCAGTGCCTCTACCACCGCCTGCGCAGCCCCCTGAACGACGAAGCCGCCCTGCAGGACTTCGACCAGGCGGCGGGCCTGTTTGCCGACGCGGCCTCGCGCGGCAAGGCGTTGCTGGCGTTGCGCCGCCTCACCTCGCCCCAGGCCTACTACCTGCCCGACATTCTGACCGGAGGCGCCCTGCCGGCCCTGCCCTGGACGGCTGCCGCGCCCGCGCTGGTGCTGCTGTTGCTGGCCTCGGTGGCGGGCGGCTTCTGGCAGCCGGCGCTGTGGCTGCTTTCGGGGGGCTTGTTGGTGCTGCATTCGGTGCTGCACTTCTGGTACCGGGCGCGCATTGCGGGGAGCGTGCGGCCCATGCTGCAGCTTGGCACGCTCTACCGCTCCGGGCGCGGCCTGGCCCGGCTCAATATGCCGGTGGCGGCGCTGCGCGGGCTGGCCGAGCCGCTGGGCCGGCTGGGCTCCATCGTGAACAAAGTGGCGTTTTTACAGGCCGACGACCAGCTGCCGTCGGACCTGGCCATGCTGCCGTGGCTGTTGTTGCAATACCTTAAAATGACGCTGCTGCTCGATTTCATCGTGTACCACAACTGCCGGCGCCAGGTAGAGCAGCACTTCGGGGCCATCCGGGCGGTGTACGAGGCCGTGGGCTACGTCGACAGCGCGGTGGCAGTGGCCGGGTTTCGGGCGCGGCACCCGCACTGTGTTCCGCAGTTCACCCAGGAAAAGGGCCTGCGCCTGACGGGCGCCTACAACCCGCTGGTGCCCGGCTGCGTGCCCAACGACCTGGCCGTGGCCGAGGCCAGCGTGTTGCTCACGGGTTCCAACATGTCGGGCAAAACCACGTTTATGCGCGCCGTGGGGCTGAACACGCTGCTGGCCCAAACCGTGGCCACCTGCCCGGCCACGGCCTACGCGGCCCCTTTCCGCCGGGTGGTGTCCAGCATCAACCTCGCCGACAGCCTCACCGAGGGCAAGAGCTACTACTTCGCCGAGGCCGAAACCATTCTGGACTTCATTCGGGCCGCCGAGGCGGGCACGGGCGGCTACCTGTTCATTCTCGACGAGCTGTTCAAAGGCACCAACACCGTGGAGCGCATCGCGGCCACGCAGGCCGTGCTGGCGTATCTGCAACCGCGCAGCCTGGTGGTGGCCTCCACCCACGATGGCGAGCTGGGCGCCCTGCTGGCGCCTGCTTTCACCGAATACCACTTCTCCGAAACCGTGACCGACACGGAGTGGTACTTCGACTACCTGCTCAAACCCGGCCCGCTGCGCACCCGCAACGCCATCCAGCTGCTGGCCCGCGCCGGCTACCCGGCCAGCATCGTGCAGGCCGCGCAGGCCGTGACGCATAGGCTGGAAGCCGCCGATTGAGGTAGAGACGCATACTTGCGTTTCGTCGTTGGACGATGACGCAAAAACGAGGCCCGACTGGTGCGGCTCCAGTCTCGTCCAACGACGAGACGCAAGTATGCGTCTCTACAGCAAGTCACAGTACCAGAACCCCGTATCGAACGGGCTGGGGTCGGCCGTATCGCCGCATTCGTAGTCTGAATTGTCGGCTTTGGGGGCGGGCGTGTAGGTGCGGTGCACGATTTCGCCCTGCTCGAAGGCAATGGGCTCGCGAAACAACGGGCCGTCGAACACGAAGGTGTGGAACTCACCGTTTTCGCCGCAGGGGTCCACGTGGGGCGGCAGGTCCCGCAAAAACTGCTCGTCAATCACGCGGCCCACAAAGCTTCGGTCGAGGTATTTTTCGTTGACGCAGGTGGTGATGGTTTTGAAGCCCAGCGCCAGAAACTCGCGGATGAGCTCGCCCGTGGGCACGCCCCACAGCGGAAAATCGGCCCGCCAGCCGGCCTCGGCCAGCTTGGCTTCGCGGTAGTGCCGCAGGTCTTCGAGGAAGATGTCGCCGAAAATGGCCACCTCGGCGCCCTGGGCTTGCAGCTCCTGCAGGGTGCTGCTCATCAGGCGTTCGTAGGCTTCCATGGTGGGCGTTTCGGGCAGAAACAGCTTGCGGCACGGCAGCCCAAGGCTGGCCGCCTGCCGGTCGAGCAGCTCCACGCGCACGCCGTGCATGGAAATGCGCTGGTAGGGCTCGCTCACGGTGGTGAGCAGCGTCTGGACGGCGTACTGGCCGCTTTGCCGCACCTTGTAGAGGGCCAGGGCCGAATCCTTGCCCCCGCTCCAGTTGAAAATGGCCGGCTGTGTCATGGGGCAAAGAAACTTTGTAGCGCGGACTCTGCGAGTCCGCGCCGCTGCGAACGTGCGGCAGGGCACGGAATCGCAGAGTCCGCGCTACGGGCAACCTTTTCGGCCCGCGCCCGAACACAGGAACCATGCATTTTACCGTCATCACCCCCACCCACCAGCGCCGCGAGCTGCTGCCCGAAGCCGTGGCCAGCGTGCGCGCCACCGTGAGCGCCCCCCTCGACTTTTCGTTTGAACACTTGGTTTATGACAACGGCTCGCGCGATGGCACCGCTGCCTACCTGCGCGAAGCCGCCGCCCAGCCCGGCCCGGCCCTGCGCCACTGGCACTCGGCGGGCCGCCAGCTGGCCGGGCGGGCCCGCAACCTCCTCATTCAAGAAGCCCCCGCCGATGCCTGGCTGGTGCCGCTCGACGACGACGACATCCTGCTGCAGCGCACCCTGTTCCATTACGCCAGCCACATCAACGCCAACCCCGGCCGGCCCTGGTTCGTGGCCGATTTTTTGCGCGTGGACGAGCACGGCCGCTACCTGCCCAACGAGGACTACTACGCCTGGCAGTTTGATACGCCCACGGCCATGCTGCAGGCCATTTTTCGGGCCGAGCACTTCATTCAGGGCAACGTGTGCTACCACTGGGCTTTCGTGGACGAGGTGGGCGGCTACGACGGCGAGCTGGCCATGGCCGAAGACCTGGACCTGTACGTGCGCTTCCTGCTGGCCGGGCAGCTGCCGGTGCTGTGCCCGCACATCAGCCACCTGCACCGCTTCCACGCCCGCAACGTGAGCATTGGGGTGGATGCGGCCACGCACAACGCCGACCTGCGCGTGATTTTCGACAAATACGCGCCGCAGCTGCGGTCCCTGGGCATCGACGCGCCGGGGAATTAGCCGGGGCCTTATTTTTGGGCTTTTGCCCGCCATGTCCGCCCCCACGCCGCCGGTTTCCGAAGAAGTATACAGCATTCCGGCCGCCTACCGGAAGATGGAAAACACGCACATCCTGTTCTGGCTGCTGAAAGACATTGCCTGGTGCATGGTGTGGAAGCCGCTGGGCCTGCTCATGGTGGTGCCCACGCTCAGCATCGCCGTGGTCATTGCCTGGCGCACCCGCGCCTACGCCTCGGAGCTGGCCCACAACCTGGCCATCGTGTTCTGGATTACGGCCAACTCCTACTGGATGACCAGCGAGTTTTTCGGGTTCGACACGGTGCACGTCACGCCCGCCGTCACGGGCAAGCACCTGGCCCTGGTGCCGTTTCTGATTGGGCTGGGCGTTTTGCTGTACTACTACCTGGTTACCAAGCCGCGTGAAAACCGGGCGGCCGAAACGGTTACAATGTAACGGGCCGGAGTAGAGACGCATATTTGCGTCTCATCGTTGAACAGAATAGGCGGAATGACTCCTCGCAGCGAGACGCAAATATGCGTCTCTACACCGTTAGCGCTACATTTCGCCCATGAACCCCGACGAACAGCAAGCCCGCATCGAGCTCCGCACCTGGCAGCTGCGCATGCAACGCAAGCCCTCCTTCCTCAACAATTTTGCCCGGCGCGTGCAGGTGCGGCTCAACGCCCTGCTGCCCGAAAAGGTGCACCAGGCCATCACCGGCGCCATCAAGCAGATGGTGCGCGGAGTGCTGTTCGGCTCGCAGCACACCACCAGCCGGCCGCTGGCCGAAGCCACCTTCGCCACGCGCGAAGCCGAGGTGCGGGCCCGCATCCGCGACTACCGCACCATGGCCACCGCCGAAGGGGCCGTGACCGGCGCGGGCGGCTTCCTGCTGGGCCTGGCCGATTTTCCGCTGCTCATCGGCCTCAAAATCAAGCTGCTGTTCGACATTGCCGCCCTCTACGGCTACGACGTAAAGGAATTTCCCGAGCGCCTCTACCTGCTGCACATCTTCCAGCTGGCCTTCAGCAGCCAGCACACCCGCAACGAAACCTACCGCCGCCTCGCCACCTGGGACGAGTACCGCCACACGCTGCCCGCCGACGTGCACGAGTTCGACTGGCGCACCTTTCAGCAGGAATACCGCGACTACATCGACCTGGCTAAAATGGCCCAACTGGTGCCCGTCATCGGCGCGGCGGTGGGCGCCGTGGCCAACTATAAGCTCATCGAGCAGCTCGGCGACACGGCCATGAACTGCTACCGCCTGCGCCACTTCGCCACCGAAGATGGCACGCTGCTTTCGCCGCCCACCGAAATTTCGCCCCAGCCCGTTTAGCCAGCTCCACCGCTGGCTCTTTGGCGTTGGGCTACCGCGCCGGCGGCAGCACGGTTTTGGCTCGAAAAAACTCGTCCACCTTGCGGTTGAAATCGTCGGCATGCTCCTGCAGGGTGGCGTGGCCGCTGTTGGGAATTATCCAGAGCCAGGCGCGGGGCAGGTGGCGGTAAATGGCCACGGTGTGTTCCGGCACAATGACGTCGCGGTCGCCGGCCACGATGAGGGCCGGCACCCGCACGCCTTTCAGCGCCGCAAGCGGAATGTTGGGCTGAAACACGTCGAGGCAAAACACCTTCCAGTCGTTTTTCCGCTTCGGGTCGGTGAATTTAACGTTTTTGTTTTCCTGGTAGCCGCGCTGCTGCTGGCGCCACAAGCTGGGCATGAGCGCCGTGGAATCGGGCCAAAGGTTGGCGCCGGTGGCCACCAGCCGCTTCACCTTCTTGGGGTGGCGCATGGCCAGCACCAGCGCGTTGATGCCGCCGTCGCTCCACCCTACCACGTAGGCCGAGTCGAGGCGCAGGCTAGTCAGGAGGCCGGCAAAGTCATCGGCCATCATTTCGAAGCTCAGCGAGTCGCCAGCGTCCACGGACTTGCCGTGCGCCCGGCTGTCCACGGCAATGACGCGGTAGCGCTGGGCCAGGTAGGGAATGTTCTTGGCAAAGGCCGAGATGTTGTCGCCGTTGCCGTGAATGAGGAGCAGCGGCAGGCCCTGGCCGTAGGTTTCGTAGTACAGCTTCACGCCGCGCACCAGCTGGTAGTGCCCGGCCGCGGGGTTGTGGCCGTAGGGAATGGCGGGTTGGGCGGAGGCCAGCAGGTGGCAAAGCAAAAAGCCAAACGCAAGCAGGCAGGCTTTCATCGCTGAGTACTTAATCATGGCCGTTACTTATGATGCTGCATGATGCAAACCGTCCGAAAGCCCACTGTGGCCGATGGGCCGCTGTAGTGCCCCCGCGCTTTGATGGTGCAGCCTGCCAAGTCGTCGCGGTAGCTGCCGCCTTTGGCAATGCCTTGCTCCTCCACCATTTCCGCGGCGTTGCCCAGCATTTGGTAGAGTCCGAAATCATTGGCCGGCCCTTGGTACACGTATCCCGGCGAAGCCAGCCGCAGGAAATAGGGTTCTGGCTGCGCGTGGTTAATCCAAGAGCGCACGGGATGCTGCTTGTTATAGGCCGCGATGTCGGCTTTGATTTGCGCTACGGGCGTGGAAACGGCTGCCCGCTTCTGCAGGTACGCGGCGGCACCCTCGGCCACCTGCACCGGCAGTTGGGTACAGGTGGTGCCATAGGGCTGCCCGCTACGCACTTCGGCAGCCTCCTCCCACTCAGCCTCAGTAGGCAGGCGGTACTCAAAGGCAAATCCGTCATAATCTTTGCTTTCGGCTATCCGCTTATTGACGGCTTCGCTGCGCCATTTGCAAAACAACTTGGCCTGCTCGTAGCTGATGCCCACCACGGGATAGTAGGCGTAGAACGGGCTAGTGTAATAATCCTTGACCGGCAACGCCGCCGCATCGGGCAGAATGGTGGCCAGAATATCAGCCGAAGACGAGTCGGCCGGGAAGACGTCGGCCACGAACAGGCGCCAGTCCAGGTTCGTTATTTCCGCTTCATCGATGGCCAGCCCACTCGCGGAAAACACGATGACGCCCGGCGCAATCGGCCCCCTCACCGCCTTGCTCAGGTCCGGCACGCGAAACGTGTCGCGGCACAGTTTCAGGCCGGAGGCGAATTTGACCACTTTGTAATCGTAGAAAGGCGCCGGGTTCGGCGTCGGCTGGCCTTCTATCGACACTACCACCGTGTTGCCTTGCTGCTTCGGCGGCGTCTCCGTCACGTAATTGGCAGGCCACAGCGGCAGGGCCGTGCTCGCGCTGTAGTAACCCGGCCGCAAGCTACTCGGTAGGCGCGCTCCACATCCCGAAAGCTGCAGAACCCCAACAAGAATCGACGCGGAAAGAAGTAGCTGTTTCATGGTGCGCAAAGCTCCACAAATTCACCACATAACAAAACGGCCGCCCCAGAAACTGAGGCGGCCGTTGCTGCTTAGGCTGCTGTTGCAACCGGCTTACTTCTGCGACATCTGGGCGGCGCCGCTTTCCATCAGGCGAATCAGGTTCAATGCGGAGCCCGCTTTAAACCACTCAATCTGGCCCTCGTTGTAGGTGTGGTTGAGTGTGATGAGGTCGGTGTCGCCGTCGGGGTGGTGCAGGCGGGCCTGCAGGGGCTGGCCGGGCGTGAAGGAGGTCAGGCCCAGGATGTCGATGAGGTCGCCCTCTTCGATGAGGTCGTAATCGGCCTTGTTGGCGAAGGTGAGGGCCAGCATGCCCTGCTTCTTCAGGTTGGTTTCGTGAATGCGGGCGAAGCTCTTCACAATCACGGCGCGCACGCCGAGGTGGCGGGGCTCCATGGCGGCGTGCTCGCGCGAGCTGCCTTCGCCGTAGTTTTCATCGCCAACCACCACCGAGCCGATGCCCATGGCCTTGTAGTTGCGGGCGGCCTGGGGCACGGTGGTGTAGCCGCTGCCCTGGGTGGTGTAGTCGCACACCTTGTTGGCCTCGCCGTTGAAGGCGTTGGTGGCCCCGATGAGCATGTTGTTGGAGATGTTATCAAGGTGGCCGCGGTATTTCAACCACGGGCCGGCCATCGAGATGTGGTCCGTCGTGCATTTGCCCTGGGCCTTGATGAGCAGGCGCAGGCCTTTCAGGTCCACGCCCTCCCAAGGCTTGAAAGGCTCGAGCAGTTCGAGGCGGTCGGAGCTGGGGCTCACCAGCACCTGCACGCCGCTGCCGTCGGCGGCGGGCGCCTGGAAGCCGGCGTCCTCCACGGCGAAGCCTTGCGGGGGCATTTCCACGCCGCGGGGCTCGTCGAGCTTCACGGGGCCGTTGGCGCCCTGCAGGGTGTCGGTGAGGGGGTTGAAGGTCAAATCACCGGCGATGGCGAAAGCCGTCACGATTTCGGGCGAGGCCACGAAGGCGTGGGTGTTGGGGTTGCCGTCGTTGCGCTTGGCGAAGTTGCGGTTGAAGCTCGTGATGATGGAGTTCTTGCGCTTGGGGTCGTCGGTGTGGCGGGCCCACTGGCCGATGCACGGGCCGCAGGCGTTGGCCAGCACCACGCCGCCCATCTGCGAGAAGGTGTCGAGGAGGCCGTCGCGGGCCACTGTGTAGCGCACCAGCTCCGAGCCGGGCGTGATGGTGAACTCGGCGTTCACGGTCAGGCCTTTTTCCACGGCCTGCGCGGCAATGGAGGCGGCGCGGGTGATGTCCTCGTACGAGGAGTTGGTGCAGGAGCCGATGAGGCCCACTTCCAGCTTCTCGGGCCAGCCGTGCTCGCGCACGGCGGCGGCGAATTGCGAGATGGGCCAGGCGGCGTCCGGCGTGAACGGGCCGTTCACGTAGGGCTCCAGCGTGTTCAGGTCGATTTCGATGAGCTGGTCGAAATACTTCTCGGGCTGGGTGTACACCTCGTCGTCGGCGCGCAGGTGCTGGCGCACGGCGGCGGCGGCTTCGGCAATCTCGGCGCGTCCTGTCCCGCGCAGGTAGTCGCCCATTTTCTCGTCGTAGGCAAACACCGACGTGGTGGCGCCTATTTCAGCGCCCATGTTGCAGATAGTGCCTTTGCCGGTGGCCGAGAGGCTCTCGGCACCTTCGCCGAAGTACTCCACGATGGCGCCGGTGCCGCCCTTCACGGTCAGGATGCCGGCCACGCGCAGAATCACGTCCTTGGCCGAGGTCCAGCCGTTCATCTTGCCGGTCAGCTTCACGCCGATGACTTTCGGGAACTTCAACTCCCAGGCCATGCCGGCCATCACGTCCACGGCGTCGGCACCGCCCACGCCGATGGCCACCATGCCCAGGCCACCCGCGTTGGGGGTGTGCGAGTCGGTGCCAATCATCATGCCGCCGGGGAAGGCGTAGTTTTCGAGCACCACTTGGTGGATGATGCCGGCGCCTGGCTTCCAGAAGCCGATGCCGTATTTGTTGGAAACCGAGGCCAGGAAGTCGTATACCTCCTTGTTCTCAGCGTTTGCTTCGGCCAAGTCAGCTGTGGCGCCGTCTTTGGCTTGAATGAGGTGGTCGCAGTGCACGGTGCTGGGCACGGCGGCCGTGGCTTTGCCGGCCTGCATGAACTGGAGCAGCGCCATTTGGGCGGTGGCGTCCTGCATGGCCACGCGGTCGGGGGCGAAATCGACGTAGGAAACGCCGCGCTCGTAGGCCTGCTTTACTTCGCCGCCGTAGAGGTGGGCGTAGAGGATTTTCTCGGTGAGGGTGAGGGGGCGCGCCACGGCGGCGCGGGCTGCCTCAATGCGAGAACCCATGCCGGCGTACACCGCGCGAATCATTTCCAGGTCGAAAGCCATAGGATACTTTGGTAATAAAGAGTGGTGGTGCAAATGTAGTACTCCCAGCAAGTAGGACCTAGCCGAATTGCGGGGGGCGCTGTTTGGAAGCTAAACGTCGGTTCGGGGGGTGACGTTCGGGTGAGTTTTTTTCGTCATGCCGCACGCCGCAGGCTTTGCCGGCGCTTGTGGAAGCCGTCGGCAACCTATTGGCCCAATCCGCGGTTGTGGGGCTTCCGTTTGCATTTTTGCGGCTACTTATGAACAACGTATTTCTTCGCCTCGCGGCCACGGCCGCCGTGGGCCTGGCCATGGGCGCCTGCCAATCCAACACTTCCACCTCCGAAACGGCCGCTGGGGGCAGCGCCCCTACCCTCACGCCCGGCCCCTGGCGCGGCGTGCTGGCCACCCAGGGCCAGGAAATCCCCTTCTTATTCGAGGTAAAAACCGAAGCCGGCAAGCCGGTGGTCTACCTCATCAACCAGGGCCTGAACGGCGAGGAGCGCCTGCGCTGCGAGGAAATTACCTCGGCCGGCGACTCCACCACCATCCGCATGCACGCCTTCGACGCCGCGCTGGTGGTGCGGGCCGATGGCGCGGACAAGCTGAAAGGCACCTGGGTGAAGTACGACACCAAAGACCCCTACCGCGTGCCCTTCACGGCCACGGCAGGCGTACAGGACCTATTTCCGGCCGCGCAATCGGCGGAGAAGTCCGGCAATTTTGGCGGTACCTGGCGGGCTACTTTCGGCGAGGGCAAGGAAAGCTACCCGGCCACGGGCGTGTTCACCCAGCAAGGCAATAAGCTGCTGGGCACCTTCCTCACCACCACCGGCGACTACCGCTACCTCAGCGGCCAGGTGAGCGGGCAGGAATTGAAGCTGAGCACCTTCGACGGCAGCCACGCCTTCCTGTTCACGGCCCACAACGGGCCGAAGGAACCCGTCGACATCACCAAAGAGTACGCGCCCAACACGCTGATTGGCGACTTCTACTCCGGCAAAGCCGGCCACGAAGCCTGGAGCGCCGTGCCCGACCCCAACGCCAAGCTGCCCGACGCCGACACGCTCACCTACCTCAAAAAGGGCGAAAGCCGGCTGAACTTCAAGTTCCCCAGCGTGTACGAAGGCGGCAGCATCTCCCCCACCGACCCCAAGTACCGCGGCAAGGTGGTGGTGCTGCAAATCCTGGGCTCGTGGTGCCCGAATTGCATGGACGAAACCAACTTCCTGGCGCCCTGGTACGAGAAGAACAAGCAGCGCGGCGTCGAAATCATCGGCCTGGGCTACGAGCGCAGCCCCGATTACCAGGTATCGGCGGCCAAGCTGCGCAACATGCGCGAGCGGTTCCACATGGGCTACGACGTGGCGTTTGCCGGCGTTTCCAATAAGGATTCGGTGGCGCGGTCCTTGCCGCAGCTGGCCAAGTTCCTGGCTTTCCCCACCACCATTTTCCTCGACAAAAAGGGCAACGTGCGCAAGATTCACACGGGCTTTGCCGGGCCCGGCACGGGCAAGTACTACCAGGAAGAAATTGCCGGCTTCGAGCAGACGGTGAACAAGCTGCTGAAGGAGTAGACGCGCGGGAGAACCCGGCCAACATAGCCGAGCTACGGGCTTGACTTTTAGGGCTTAAATCACTATATTAGGTCACATTCATCGGGAACAAGCGCCGGCCACGCGGCCGCGCTTTCCCGGCGGATGAGACCTAATTTTTTTTCAGCCATGAAAAACCTGCTGGTGCCCACCGATTTCTCGCCCGAAGCCCACCACGCCTACGAGGTGGCCTTGCAGCTGGCCCGCCACACCGGCGGCTCCGTGACCCTGCTCCACGTGCTCGAAGACCTCGACGAAGCCGGCGGCGGCATCAGCACGCTGGGCGGCAGGCTGGGCGGCCCGGGCATCGACGAAATCTACCCCATTAAGCTCATGGAGGCCACCAAGCGCCGCCTGCGGGCCCTCGTGGCCGAGGGCGCCCCGCTGGCCGGTGCCGTGCCCGTGCGCGAGGTCATCAAAACCGGCCCCATCGGCGCAGGCATTCTCAAAGCCATCGAACGCCACCACATCGACCTGGTGGTGATGGGCGCGCGGGGCCACGGCGCCATGGAGCACTTTTTCGTGAGCTCGAACACCGAGCGCATGATTCGGCTGGCGCCCTGCCCGGTGCTGGCCGTGAAGCACCGGCACGTGCCGTTTGCCGTGAAAACGGTGGTGTTCCCGTCCGATTTTTCGGAGGAGGCCGGCCAGGCCGTCGAGCAGCTGCGCGAAACGCTGGCCGCTTTTCCGGAAGCCAAGCTGCACCTGCTGCACGTGCTGGGCGACCGCGACCCTTTTGCCGCCCGGCAGCGCATGGAGGCCTTCGCCCAGCTCGCGCAGCTGCCCCCCTGCGAGATGAGCGAGGTCAACGCCAGCCGCACCGCTACCGGCATCGAGCAATACGCCGAGCAGGTGAAGGCCGATTTGGTGGTCATTCCCACCCACGCCCGCTCCGGGCTCAGCAGCTTCTTCCACACCAGCATTGCCGAGGCCGTGGCCACGCACGCCTTCCCGCCGGTGCTCACCTACCACTTCAGCCACGTGCAGCCCGCCGCCGAGCCCATCCCCGCCTCCGAATACGCTTACCCCATGTTTGTGTAAGCGACTAAACCTTCTGTCATCCTGAGCGCCGCGAAGGACCTTCTCACCGAAGAACAGTTTGCAGCCACTCAATCGGTGCTGACGTGAGAAAGTCCTTCGCGGCGCTCAGGATGACAGATGACGTAGGCGCAGCCGCACCTGGAAATCGCCTTTCGGCCGCAGCGTGACGAGCGGCTGCATGGTCGCGGGGGGCTGCCCTGCTACCCATTCTATCTCAAAAAGCCGCAGCAGCTCCAGCGTGACGAGCTGCATTTCGGTGAGGGCAAACTGCATGCCGATGCACAGGCGCGGCCCGCCGCCGAAGGGCACGTAGGCAAACGGCTGCACCGGCCGCGCCTGGCCCGGCGCAAAGCGGCGGGGCCGAAACTCCTCGGGCGCGTCCCAGTACTTGGCGTCGTGGTGCAGGCCGTGGAAGTAGAGCGAAAACAGCGTGCCTTTGGGGATGCGCAGGCCCTGGTACTCGTCGTCGGCCAGGGCCACGCGGTCCACCATCCAGGCGGGCGGGTAGTGGCGCATGGTTTCCTGCACGGCCCAAAGGGCCTGGCCCAGGCGCGGCAGGTCGTCGAAGGCGGGCGCGCGGCCGGCCAGTACGGCGTCGGCCTGGGCGCGAATGGCCACGGCTTCGGCCGGATGGTGGGCCAGCAGGTAGGTGAGCCAAGTGAGGGCGTTGGCGCTGGTTTCGTGGCCGGCCACGAGCAGGATGAGGGCCTCGTCGAGCACGCGGTCGGGCGTCATGGGCTCGCCGGTGTCTTCGTAGCGCACGTCGAGCAGCATTTGCAGCAGGTCGTCGGGCGGGGTGGCGCCGGGCTGGGCGTTGGCCTGCTGGCGCTCGGCTATGAGGCGGCCCAATAAGGCGCGCAGCTCGGCGGCCAGCGCGTCGTGGTACCGGAACCGGCCCCGCAGCCGAAACCACGGGTTGAGGTAGGGCTGCCGGATGGTGCGCACAAAAAACGCCTGAATCTCGGTGATGAGCCGGGCCAGGCGGTCGAGCTCCGCCTCCGGAAAGTTGGTGCTGAACACCGAGCGGGCAATGATGCGGAACGTGAGCCGCGTCATCAGCTCGTGCACCTCCACGGCGGTGGCGCCGCCCGCCTGCCGGGCCCGGGCCACCAGCGGCGCCAGGGTTTCGGCGGTTATTTCCTGCATCAGCCCCGTGAGGCCCGCCACCCGCTGCCGATGAAAGCCCGGCTGAATGAGCCGGCGCTGCCGGAGCCAGTCGGGGCCGTCGTTGGTGAGCAGGCCGTGGCCTATGTAGCGCGAAAAGCCCTGGGTGAATTTCGACTTGGCGTAGTTGCGGTTGTTTTTCTGCAGAATGTGCTGCGTCAGGCCGGGGTCGCGGGTGAGGATGCTTTTCTCCACGCCGCCGATGTACAGCTGCACGGTGTCGCCGAAGTGCGCCAGGGTAGCGTCCAGCACGGGCAAGGGGTCTTTGGCCAGCGCAAACGAGCGCAGCAACGAGCGCCAGCGCGGCACCCGCGGCAGCTGAAACGCGCCGGCGGTGGCTTTTTCGGAAGCTTCCATGTTCATGTTGTTTGGGCCCGCCACGCGCCGGCCACTCAAAAATACCACCCGCCCGCGGCCACTTCATACTTTTTCGGCCCGGCCGCGTAAACCTCAGCCGGGCCCCGGCCCACGTCCACCTTTTCTTTCCTCCAACCCCCTTGCCCTTATGTGGATTCAGCAAAACCCCAGCACGCCCGCCCCGCTCGCCGATTTGCAAGGCCGCGCCGTGGGCCTCAAGTTTGAGTGCCAGCACTGCAACACCGAAGTCTTCACCGACCTCATCGGCGTGCCCGCCCCCAACGACCAGGCCGACTCGCCCGAGCACGCCGACAACCACGAAATCGAGGAAATTAAGTGCCCCGGCTGCGACATGACCCACCAGCTGGAAGTCGACAGCACCTTCGACGGCGTGACCTTCAAGGTGAGCGACGCGAAGCAGGTGAGCTACCAGGTAGCGGAATCGAAATAGCCGTCTGTCATTGCGAGCGCAGCGCGGCAATCCGTCTTGTTCTCAGCGACTCACCTTCTACTGTGATAAAGCCCTAAACGTGAAAAGCCCCGGCACCATTTCGGTACCGGGGCTTTCTGGTGAAAGAGCGTGTCTGGTTTTGACAGGACGGATTGCTTCGGCCTGTGGCCTCGCAATGACAGCCGCGGGCTACTTCTCCCGCTCAATGGTGTAGTTAATCAGCTCTTCCAGCGACGTGCGGCTCGGCGACTCCGGGAAGGTGTGCAGGATGGCCAGGGCGTCGTCGCGGTACCGCTTCATCGTGTTGATGGCGTAGTCCAGCCCGCCCGATTTCTTCACGAATTCAATCACCTGCTGCACCCGGTCGCGGTGGCCTTCGTTGTTTTTCACGTTGAAGATGACCTTGCGCTTTTCCAGCCAGGAAGCATGCTGCAAGGCATAAATCAGCGGCAGCGTCATCTTCTTTTCTTTGATGTCGATGCCCACGGGCTTGCCGATTTCGGCGGTGCCGTAGTCGAACAAGTCGTCTTTTATCTGAAACGCAATGCCGACTTTTTCGCCGAATAAACGAGCGCGCTCAATCGTTTCCTTGTCGGCCCCCACCGAAGCCGCGCCCACGGCCGTGCAGGAAGCAATGAGCGACGCGGTTTTCTGCCGAATGATGTCGAAATAAACGTCTTCGGTGATGTCTAATTTCCGGGCCTTTTCAATTTGCAGCAATTCGCCTTCGCTCAGTTCGCGCACGGCGTTGCTCACGATTTTCAGCAGGTCGTAGTCGTCGTTTTGCAGGGCCAGCAGCAGGCCGCGCGAGAGCAAATAATCACCGACCAACACGGCAATCTTGTTCTTCCACAGCGCATTGATGGAGAAAAACCCGCGGCGGTAGTTGCTTTCGTCCACCACGTCGTCGTGCACCAGCGTGGCGGTGTGCAGCAACTCGATGAGGGCCGCGCCGCGGAAGGACGAATCGGGCAGCGGGTCGCCGGTGTTGGGTTCGGGGCGGGCGGCGCGGGCCGTGAGAAACACGAACATGGGCCGAATCTGCTTGCCCTTGCGCTTCACGATGTAGCCCATTATCTTGTCGAGCAGCAGCACTTTGGTGCGCATCGACTGGCGGAACTTGTGCTCAAACTCTTCCATTTCGGCCGCAATGGGCGCCTGAATCTGGTCGAGGGAGAAAGTGGGGTGTTGGGGCATTTCGGCAACAATGATACGGCAGAAATAGCAGGGTAAGCCGCGGCGCGGGCCAGAGTGTTTTGTCATTTTGCGCGCGGCTCGCCCGCTCACCATTTCCCCATCTCCCCGGCCCTACCTTCGCTGTATGCTCACTCACGCCTCTTTTTTGCTCAGCGGCCACGGCCACGGCCGGCCTTTCGAGGCCGACGCCACCTTCCGGCCCGATGGCCAGCCCAAGCCGGTGGCGCTGTTTGTGCATGGCTTCAAGGGCTTTAAGGACTGGGGCCACTTTCCGCGGCTAGCCGATTTCTTCGCTGAGCGCGGCTTCGTGTTCGTGAAGCTCAACCTGTCGCACAACGGCCTAGTGGTGGGCGGCACCGGCGATTTGGAAGACCTGGAAGCATTTGCCCGCAACAACTTCAGCATCGAGCTCGACGACATCGGCCAGGTCATCGACGCGCTGTTTGACGGCCACTCGCCCGTGCCCGCCGCCGAAATGGACCTCACGCGCCTGGGGCTGGTGGGCCACAGCCGCGGGGGCGGCCTGGTATTGCTCAAGGCCGCCGAAGACCCGCGCGTGCGGGCCGTGGCCACTTGGGCCGCCATTGCGGAGGTGCACCCGCACTGGCCCCAGGCCGTTTTCGAAGAATGGCAGCGCACCGGCGTGCTGCACGTGCCCAACACCCGCACGGGCCAGCAGCTGCCCATGCACTACCAGATAGTGGAAGACTACCACGCCAACCGCCCGCGCCTCGACATTGCCCACAACGTGCGCCGCAAGCTGCGCCAGCCCCTGCTGCTGGTGCACGGCGACGAAGACGAAACCGTGAACGTGGCCGCCGCCCACGCCCTGCACCAGCTCCGGCCCGATGCCGAGCTGCTGCTCGTGCCCGGCGCCATGCACATGTTTGGCGGGGCGCACCCCTGGCCGCACCAGCAGCTGCCCGAGCCCGCCCGCCTGGTGGCCGAAAAAACGGCTGATTTTTTCCTGCGCACCACGTGAGCGCCACCGTCACTGCCTATCTCCTGCTCGGCAGCAACCTCGGCGACCGGGCCGCGCTGCTGGCCGCCGCCCGCGAGCAGCTGGCCCTGGTGGCCGGCGAACTAGTGGCGGCCTCGGCCCTGTACGAAACCGCGGCCTGGGGCCGCGAAGACCAGCCGGCTTTTCTCAACCAGGCCCTGGCGGTGCGCACTTCGCTCACGCCGCACGAGCTGCTGGCCCACTGCCTGGCCACCGAGCAACGCGCCGGCCGCCAGCGCCTGGAGCGCTGGGGCAGTCGCACCCTCGACGTCGACATTTTGCTGTATGGCCCTGAAATCATCGACGCGCCAACGCTAACGGTGCCGCACCCGCGCCTGGCCGAGCGGCGCTTTGCGCTGGTGCCGCTGGCCGAAATTGCGGGTGGGGTGCGGCATCCGGTGCTGGGGCTGCGCGTGGCAGAATTGTTGGCGCAGTGCCCGGACCTGCTGCCGGTGCGGCGCTGGTATTGAACGTGTACCCCGAAGTTGTGCTTCGGCTCAGAGGAGAACGTTGTACATCGTTCTGCTGAACCGAAGCACAGCTTCGGGGTACATTCAATCGGCGCCTACCTAGCCAATCGTGGCCGTGGGCACAATTTTCTTCACCAGGCCTTGCAGCACCTTGCCGGGGCCGCACTCGATGAATTCGGTGGCGCCGTCGGCGGCCATGCGCTGCACCAGCTGCGTCCAGCGCACGGGGGCCGTGAGCTGGGCCAGCAGGTTGGCTTTGATTTCGGCCGGGTCGGTGTGCGGCAGGGCGTCCACGTTTTGGTACACGGGGCACTTGGCCGCGTGGAAGGTGGTTTTTTCGATGGCCTCGGCCAGGGCGGCGGCGGCGCTTTGCATGAGGGGCGAGTGGAAGGCGCCACCCACGGGCAGCGGCAGGGCGCGCTTGGCGCCGGCCGCTTTCAGGGCTTCGCAGGCCTTGGCCACGCCCTCCGAAGAGCCGGAGATGACGAGCTGGCCGGGGCAGTTGTAGTTGGCGGCCACCACCACGGAGCCGCCGCCGGTGATTTCCTGGCAGATGCGCTCCACCACCGCGTCGTCGAGGCCCAGAATGGCGGCCATGGTGCCGGGCTGCTCTTCGCAGGCGGCCTGCATGGCCTGGGCGCGGCGGGCCACCAGCGGCAGGGCGTCTTCAAACTTGAGCACGCCGGCCGCCACCAGCGCCGAGAATTCGCCCAGCGAATGGCCGGCCGTCATGCCGGGCTGCAGCTCGGGGCGGGCCACAAACTGGGCCACCGAGTGCACGAAAATGGCGGGCTGGGTGACGTCGGTGCGGCGCAAGTCCTCCTCCGAACCCGTGAACATGATGTCGGTGAGGCTGAAGCCGAGCAGGTCGTTGGTTTGGGTGAGCAGGGCGCGGGCGTCGAGGCTTTGGTCGAACAAGTCGCGGGCCATGCCCGGAAACTGGCTGCCCTGGCCGGGGAATACAATGGCGGAAGTCGAGCTCATGGCAATGAGTTGCTGAGGGAGGGAAAATGGATTGGGGGCGCAAGCTGCACAAAAACCCGCATTGCCCCAAAAAAACGGAGCGGACCCCAGGGCCCGCTCCGTGTGCTTTGGCGCCGCGCGCCGCACTGGCAACGGCAGCTATCGGACAATCTCCACCCAGCCCTTGTAGGTGCGCTTGGTGCTGGCCACGTCGGCAAACTCTACCTCGGCCAGGTAGTAGTAGATGCCATCGGCGGTTTTGCCGTCCTTGCCGCCCGAAACGTCGCCGCTAATGGGCCCGCCGCCGTCCCAGTTGATGAGGGCGGGGTCGTCGGCCGTGGTCGTGTTCTCGAAGACCTTGCGGCCCCAGCGGTTGAAGGCCTGGAAGTGCACGCTGCGCACAGGCGAGTTGTTCTTGGGCTTGAACACGGCATTCTGCCCGTCGCCATTGGGGGTGAAAATGTTGGGCAGCAGGAAGAACAGGCAGTTTTCCTGGCAGGCCACGTTGCTCGTGTCGCTCACCGCGCCGCCGGCGGCCACGGCCTGCACCGCGTAGCACCCGCCGGAGTTGGGCAGGTTGCCGTGGTTGAAGGTGGTCTGGCTGGTGGTGCCGATGAGGGCAAACGCGCCCGAGGTGCCCGGGCGGTAATACACGCGGTAGCTGGCCACGGCCGCGTCGCAGCCGGCCGGGGTGTTGCCCAGGGTCCAGCGCAGGGCGTTGGTGTAGGTCTGGCTGCCCGATGATTGGGGCAGCGCCGCCAGGCTGTCGCAATTCGTGGCTTTCAGGCTCAGTACGGGCGTGCAGGGCGGCGCAATCAGCGGGCGGCACTGCTCTTGGCTTTTGTTGAGCAGCGAGCTCAGGAAGCCGGTGAGGGTGTAGCGGCCTTCCGTCTGCACGTAGTAGCAGTAGGTCTGGCCCTTCACCAGCGCGGGGTCGCGGTCCACGTAGCTGCCGCCGCTCAGGCCCGTGGGGGCGGTGGCCACCTGCACGTAGGTGGGGCTGCCCGTGAGCTTGCGGAAAATCCGGACGGGCCGGGCCGAGTTGTCCCACGGCACGTTGTGCGTCCAACTCACCGTGAAGGCCGTGGGCGGATTGGCGGCCAGCACGGTGGTGCGCACGCTGCTGGCCGGCGCGCTGGTTTCGGTGATGCTGGACTGGCCATTGGGGAAGGAGCGCACAAACTCCAGCCGGTAGCTATACTGCCGGTCCAGGGTATTGAGGTTGGTGTCGACGTACGACGTGTCGTTGAGCGAGGTGAAGGTGCGCACCGGCACAAACGTGGCCGGGTTCAGCCCCTCGCCGCGCGAGAGCACGAAGCTGGGCGTGCCCGCAAACGAAGCCCCCGTGGCCGTGCGCGGCTGCGTCCAGCGCACCGCAATCTGGCCGGCGGTGGCGCTGGTGGTTTCCACGTCCACGTTTTTCAGCTGGGCCGCGCGGCCGGCAAAGGTCACGCAGGCCTCGTCCGAAGCCAGGCTGGCGCCGCCCGCGGGCAGCGGGAAGTCGGCGTAGAGGCGGTAGCAATACGTCAGGCCCCGGTCGAGGCCGCGCCCGCCGTTGTCATCAGTGAAGGTGGTGGCGCCGGGCAGCACCGTGCCGATGCGCACGTAGCCCGACGAAGCCGGAATGCCCGTTTCGCAGGCGCCCGGCGCTGGCCCCGGCCCCACTTTGCGGTAGATGTACATGTTGGCCGCGTTGGTGCACGTGTACCGGTCCCAGGTCAGGGTGGTGCTGTTGAGGCCCCCGGTGGTGGTGCTGGCCACGGCCTGCACGTTGCGCGGCGGCGGCCCCACCACCCGAATGCTCCACACCTGCTCGTCAATCAGGGGCTGGTTGGAGGGCGTGGACGCGCCGGGCGGCGTGTCCTGGGCCTTAAACACCACCAAGTAAGGCTGCTGGGCCACGTTGCTGCAGTCAGTGCGCCAGGTGAAGACGCCGCTGGCTACCGGCGGCCCGGCCTGGGTCTGGAAGAACGTAGCCGGCGGCCTGATGCCGGAGAAAGCGAACAACGCAATGGGCGTAGGCGCGGCGCTGGTGCTCGATGACCCGTCCACGGCCGTGACGGTGCCGGTCACGGTTTGGCCTGCCACCACGCACAGGTCGGGCGGCAGCGTCAGGATGGGCCGCAGGTTGTTGGTGTTGATGACCACAATCTGCATGTCGCGCACCACCTCTCCTATCTTGCGCCAGCCCAGGGGCGTGCGGCGCAGCTCTTCTACCCGGAAAGCAAAGTTGTAAGTACCGGCCTGCACGGGCGCATTCCAGGTAATTTGTCCGGGGTTGGCCCTTCGGTTGCTGATTTCAAAAATGGCCGGCACGTTGGGCACCTGCCCGGCCGGTATGCCATTGTAGGGCACTTGGTACGGCACGGTTGGCTGCGTGATGATGGGGTCGTTGGGGTAGCGGAAGTTCGGCACGTCGCTCACCTGTGGGTTGTTGTTGCCGGTAGCGCCGGCGCAGGGCGACCCCACAATTGCATCGGCCAGCAAGGTGGACTTTTGGCTGGGCTGCAGGGTATATACCAGGGAGTCACCGTCGGCGTCGTACGCGCCGGGGTTGTGCACGAACACTTGGTTTACGGCGGCTTTATCTACAGCCGGAGCAGTCAGAATGGGGGTGCGGTTTGCGGCGTAAACGGGCGCAATCTCAATGGTGGTGCTAATGTAAAACGACTGGTTGCCGGAGGCGGTCATGTTCAGCACCCCGGCCACCCGGTTTTCCCCCACGTACTTAATGGTGTATTGGCCGGCTGCGGGAAAGGTGTGCTCGAATAGGTAAATGTTATAGCTCGTATCCGAAAGGCCCGGCAGCGGCCGGCGGCCCCCCACGCGGTCCACGCCCTTGTAGCAGCTCGACGTGCCATCGCCGAAGAAAATGGTGACTTGGTTTTCGTCCACCACATTCTGCCCTTCGGTGGTATAAAGCACCATCTTGAAGAAGATGCGGCGGGGGTTGCGGGCCGCCGTGGTGTCCACTTTGGCCTGAATGTCGCCGGCCCGAATGTGGCTGGCCCGCGCGGCCTCGGGCCGGGCCAGCAACCCGGCCGCGGCCAGCAGCAACAGCAGCAGCAAACGGGCACCGGCGCCTGGTCGGAAGAGGAAAAATGCTTGCATGTCTAATCCAGCTGATGAAGCGCGGCCACGCCCCCGGCGGCCCCGAAAAACGAAAAGTAAAGGACTAACCCGACGCTTGGCGCCAGGTTTCGGCAAAGTAGGGCCTGCGCCCCAAAAATGTACTTACCCGCCCGCCGTACCGCCAGTTAATGCCCCAAAAATCAAGCCCAAAAAGACCTTCCGTGGAGAAGGCTTTTTGGGCTTGATTGCTACGCTTCCGGCCAGGGCCTACCGAACAATTTCGACCCAGCCCCTGTACGTGCGCTTGGTGTTGGCGAAATCGGCAAACTCCACCTCAGCCAGATAGAAGTAAACGCCTTCCGATACCGTCTTGCCCGCACCGGGCGAGGTGCCGCCCGGCGTTCCCGACTCCAGTTCGGGCCCGCCGCCGTTCCAGTTGATGAGGACGGGGTCGTTAGCCGTGGTGGTGTTCTCGAAAACTTTGCGGCCCCAGCGGTTGAAAGCCTGGAAGTGCACGCTGCGCACGGGCGAGTTGCTGCGGGGCCGGAACACGGCGTTCTGCGCGTCGCCGTTGGGGGTGAAGATGTTGGGCAACGAGAAGAACAGGCAGTTGTCTTGGCACGCCACGTTGCTCGTGTCGCTCAGCACGCCCCCCGTGCCCACGGCCTGCACCGCGTAGCACCCGCCATTGAAGGTGAGGTCAGCATGCACGTAGTTGGGCGTGATGGTGGTGCCGAGGAAGGTGAAGGCGCCGGTGGGCGTGGGCCGGTAATACACCCGGTAGCCAGTCACGGTGGCGTCGCAGCCGGTAGGCACGTCGGTCAGCGTCCAGTTCAGGCGGTTGGTGTACCGGTCGCTGGCCGTGGGGAAGTTGGGGCGCGCGGCCAGCTCGTCGCAGTTGGTGGGCTCAAGCGTAAGCTTGGGCGTGCACGGCGGGCTGCTGAGCACGAGGCAGCTTACCTGGCTGCGGTTGATGAGCGAGTTGAGATAGGGCACGCCCGCGTACTGGCCATCGGTCTGCACGTAGTAGCAATAGGTCTGGCTTTTCACCAGTGCGGGGTCGCTGTCGGTGTAGGTGCCGCCGGTGGCCGTGGTGGGGGCCGTGCCCAGGCGCACGAAGGCCCCTGCGCTGCCGGCGCGCCGGAATATCACAGCCGGGCGGGAGGCGTTGTTCCAGGGCACGCTGTACGTCCAGCTGACCCGCACGGCCGTGGCCGCGGCCGAGGTGGGCGCCGTGGTGGTGCGCACGCTGCTGGCCGGGGGCGAGGCCTCGCGCACGGCGGGCCGCGGGTCGCCGGCCGGGAAGGTGCGCACAAACTCCAGCTTGTAGGTATACTGGGTGTCCTGGGTGTTCAGCCCGGTATCGGTGTAGCAGGTGTCAACCAGCGAGGTGAGGGTGGCAATGGGCGTGAACGCGGCAGGTGCCTGCCCCGCGCCGCGCGACAGCACGTAGCTGGGCGTGCCCTCGAAGGTGCCGCCGCCCACCGGCCGCGGCCGCGTCCAGCACACCTGAATCTGGCCGGTGGCGGTCGAAGTGTTTTCCACGTCTACCTTCACCAGCCGCGCCGAGGTGCCCTGAAACGATACGCAGGCCTCCTGCGAGGCAATGCTGGAGCCGCCGGCCGGCAGCGGAAACTCGGCGTAGATGCGGTAGCAGTACGTCTGGCCCCGGTCGAGGCCCTGCGGGTTGCCGTTGGCGTCAAGGTTGCTGTCGGTAAAGGTGGTGGCCGTGGCCGGCACCGAGCCGATGCGCACATATCCCGCCGAAGCCGGAATGCCCGTTTCACAGGGCCCGGGCACGAAGCTCGACGGGTTTACCTTGCGGTAGATGTAAATCTGCGAGGCGTTGGTGCACACGTAAGGATTCCAGGTGAGCGTGGCGCTGGCCACCGTGCCACCCGTGGCCGGGGCCGCGCGCAGGTTCTGGGGCGGCGGTCCCACCACCGTGATGCGCCAGGCGCGCTCGTCAATCAGGGGCGAATTAGAGGGCGAGGGCGGGCTGGGGTTGTCCTGGGCCTTAAATACCACCAGGTAAGGCTGGCGGGCCACGTTGCTGCAGTCAGTATTCCAGGTAAATGTGCCGCTGGCCTGCGGCGGGCCGCTTTGCGTCTGGCGGAAAGAGGCCGGCGGAATGATGCCCGAGTACGCAAACAGCGTAATCGGCGTTTGGGGAGCGGTGGCCGAAGCCACGTCCACGGCAGTCACGTTGCCGGTCACGGTTTGGCCGGCTATCACGCAGATGTCGGCCGGCACCGTGATGAGCGGCCGCAGGTTGGCCGCCGCCGTCACAATAATCTGCATGTCGCGAATCACCGAGCCAATTTTACTGCGGCCCAGCGGCGTGCGGCGCCACTCTTCCACCTCAAAAGCCACGTTATACGGCCCAAGCGAGATGGGGGCGTTCCAGGTGATTTGCCCGGTGTAGGGGTCTTGCACGAAAATGGCCGGCGCCCCCGGCACCCCGGTGGGCGTGCCCGGAAACGCCACCTGCACCGGCCCCGGCGCAATGGCCGGGTCGTTGGGGTAGCGAAAATTGGTAATCTGCACCGCAGCGGGGTTGTTGGTGCCCGTGCCGCTGCACGGCGCCCCCTGCGTGCCCGTAATGCCCAGCGGCACCTGCTGGCTGGGCCGCAGGTGAAACGCCAGCGAGTCGCCGTCGGCGTCGTAAGCGCCCGGGTTGTGCAAAAACACCTGGTTGATGGCCGCGTTATCCACGGCTGGGGCCGTGAGGATAGGCGAGCGGTTACGGCCCAGCGAGGGGTTGATGGTGAAGGTGGTGCTGATGTAGAACGTCTGGTTCACCGAGTTGTCGGTGTTGCGCACCCCGGGGTTCCGGTTTTCGCCGATGTAGCTCACCGTGAAGCTGCCGCTGGAGGGGTAAGTATGCTCGAAGTAGAAGATATTGTAGCTCGTATCGGGGTTGCCCGGCACCGGCCGGCGGCCGCCAAAGCGCGGCACCGGGGTGCAGGTAGAAGTGCCATCGCCAAAAAAGAAGGTGGCATTATCGGCCGGCACACTCGAACTATTGTCGGTGTACAGAATCATCTTGAAGAAGATGCGGCGCGGATTGCCCGGCGAGGTGGTGTCCACCTTGGCTTGGATGTCGCCGGCGCGCAGGTGGGTGGCTTGCGCCGCGCGGGGCCAGCCGCCCAGCACCAGTAGTACGCCCAGCAGCAGCGCCGCCGGCGCCCATGCCCTTACTCGAAGCGGAAAAAACTGTGTCATATCAAGCAGATAACGAAAGAAAAGAAGCCTGGCCTCGGCGCGGCAACGATTGCTGCCCATCCCACGCTGCCCTGCCTTGGCAAACCACACCGCGCCCGTGCGTGTTAACGATGCCGGCGGCGGATAGATTCACCACGCCGGTCATAGTTTATCGAAATACGCCCCGCAGCCAAGAATAAAGCCCACGCGTTGCCCGGTTAGCAGGCGGGGGCTACCTTTGAGCCCTCAAAACACACCTCTTCACTTGCCCAGTTTGGCTACTATATGAGTTGGATAACAAAAACCTTAACCAGCAGCATCGGCCGGAAAATCATCATGTCGGTCACGGGCCTGTTCCTGTGCACCTTCCTGGTCGTTCACCTCATCGGTAATTTGCAGCTGTTTAAGCACGACCAAGGCGCTGCTTTCAACACGTATTCCCATTTCATGGGCACCAACCCGGTCATTCGCACCATCGAGTGGGGCCTGGTGCTGGGCTTCGGTTTCCACATCTTCGAAGCTTGGGCGCTCACCCGCCGCAACAAGGCGGCCCGCTCGCAGGGCTACGCGCAGTGGCACGCCGAGAAAAACTCGGAATGGACCTCGCGCAACATGGGCATTTTGGGCACCATCATCCTGATTTTCCTGCTGGTACACCTCTACAACTTCTTCTGGCGCGCCCGTTTTGGCGGCCTGCCCAAAGTGGGCGGCGCCAACCCCGAAGTGCGCGACCTCGACAACCTGTACCTGGCCGTGGTCGACTCCTTCCACGTGTGGTGGTACGTGCTGCTCTACGTGCTGGCCCAGATTAGCCTCGGCTACCATTTGTGGCACGGCTTCCGCTCCGGCTTCCAGACCCTGGGCCTCAACCACCGCAAGTACACGCCCCTCATCAAGTACGTGGGCTACGTGTTTGCCGTGGTGGTGTCGGCGGGCTTCGCCTCCATGCCGCTCTACTTCTTCCTGTTCACCAACGCCCAGGGCGAACTGGCGGCCAACGCTCCCAGCCTGCTGCACACCGTCGCGTCGGCTTTCTAAGCAATTCGGTTGGCCGGTAGAAACCCGCCGCGCGCCGCAACACCTTGGGCGCTCAGCTGTTCTACTACCAAACGTCACTCCATCACTCCGCTCCCAGTATGCTGTTGGATTCCAAAATACCCGAAGGCCCCCTCGCCGAAAAGTGGGAAAAGCACAAGTTCAACGTGAAGCTCGTGAACCCCGCCAACAAGCGGAAGTATGACATCATCGTGGTCGGCACGGGCCTGGCCGGCGCTTCGGCAGCGGCCTCGCTTGCCGAGTTGGGCTACAACGTGAAGGCCTTCACCTACCACGACTCGCCCCGTCGCGCGCACTCCATTGCGGCACAGGGCGGCATCAACGCCGCTAAAAACTACCAGAACGACGGCGACTCCGTGTTCCGCCTGTTCTACGACACCATCAAGGGCGGCGACTACCGCGCCCGCGAAGCCAACGTGTACCGCTTGGCCCAGGTGTCGGTCAACATCATCGACCAGTGTGTGGCCCAGGGCGTGCCCTTTGCCCGCGAATACGGTGGGCTGCTGGCCAACCGCTCTTTCGGCGGTGCCCAGGTAAGCCGCACGTTCTACGCCCGCGGCCAAACGGGACAGCAGCTGCTGCTGGGTGCCTATTCGGCCCTGAGCCGCCAGATTGCCTACGGCAAGGTGAAGATGTACACCCGTTCCGAGATGCTCGACGTGGTGGTGATTGACGGCCAGGCCCGCGGCATCGTGACGCGCAACCTGATTACGGGTGAGATTGAAACCCACGCGGCCCACGCCGTGGTGCTGGCCACCGGCGGCTACGGCAACGTGTTCTACTTGAGCACCAACGCCAAATACTGCAACGTGACCGCCGCCTGGCGGGCCCACAAGAAAGGCGCTTACTTCGCCAACCCCTGCTTCACCCAGATTCACCCCACCTGCATTCCGGTGAGCGGCGACTACCAGTCCAAGCTCACGCTGATGTCGGAGTCGCTCCGCAACGACGGCCGGGTGTGGGTGCCCAAAACGGTGGAAATGGCCGAGCGCGTGCGCCAAGGCCAGATTAAGCCGCAGGACATTGCCGAAGACGACCGCGACTACTTCCTGGAGCGCAAATACCCTGCTTTCGGCAACCTGGTGCCGCGCGACGTGGCTTCGCGCAACGCCAAATTGATGTGCGACGAAGGCCGCGGCGTGGGCAGCACTGGCCTGGCCGTGTACCTCGACTTCTCCGAAATCATCAAGCGCACGGGCGCCGAGGCGGTGAGCCAGAAGTACGGCAACCTGTTTGCCATGTACGAGAAAATCACCGACGAAGACCCGTACAAGCAGCCCATGCGCATCTACCCCGCCGTGCACTACACCATGGGCGGCCTGTGGGTGGACTACAACCTGCAAACCACCGTGCCCGGCCTCTACGCCACCGGCGAGTGCAACTTCTCCGACCACGGCGCCAACCGCCTCGGCGCCTCGGCCCTGATGCAGGGCCTGGCCGACGGCTACTTCGTGATTCCCTACACCATTGGCGATTACCTGGCCAGCACGCCGCCCAAGCCCGTGAGCACCGACCACCCGGCCTTTGCCGAGTCGAAAGCCTACGTGCAGGCCCGCACCGAGCGCCTGCTCAGCATCAACGGCACGCGCACGCCCGACCAGTTTCACAAAGCCTTGGGCCACATCATGTGGGAGTATTGCGGCATGGCCCGCAACGCCGAAGGCCTGCGCCACGCCAAAGCCGAGATTCAGAAGCTGCGCTCGGAGTTCTGGAGCGACGTGAAAATCGTGGGCTCGGGCGAGGAAATGAACCAGGCCCTGGAGAAAGCCGGCCGCGTGGCCGACTTCCTGGAGCTGGGCGAGCTGATGGTGGACGACGCCCTGAACCGCAACGAGAGCTGCGGCGGCCACTTCCGCGAAGAGTACCAGACCCCCGAAGGCGAGGCCCTGCGCAACGACGACGAGTACGCGTACGTGGCAGCGTGGGAATACCAGGGCGAAAATCAGCCTGAGAAACTCAACAAGGAAGAGCTGACGTTTGAAAACGTGAAGCTCACCCAGCGCAGCTACAAGTAATACCCTGTCATGCTGAGTGCAGCGAAGCATCTTATCACGCTGACGCCAGTTTAGTTACTACCCCCACCGAGCCCGGCGTGATAAGGTCCTTCGCGGCGCTCAGGATGACAAACGAGATATTTAAAGAAAGATGGCCGGTTCCAACCCCAATGCTAAACCGATGAACCTGACCCTGAACGTATGGCGGCAACCCAACCGCCAGGCCCAGGGGAAAATGGTGGAGTACCACGTAAAAGACATTTCGCCCGACATGTCCTTCCTGGAGATGCTCGACGTGCTGAACGAGGACTTGCTGCACGCCGGCCAGGACCCGGTGGCGTTCGACCACGACTGCCGCGAGGGCATTTGCGGCTCGTGCGACCTGTTCATCAACGGCCGTAGCCACGGACCCGAGAAGGGCACCACCACCTGCCAGCTGCACATGCGCAAGTTCTCGGATGGCGACACCATCACCATCGAGCCCTGGCGCGCCAACGCTTTCCCGGTCAACAAAGACCTGAGCGTGGACCGTTCGGCGTTTGACCGCATCATTCAGGCCGGCGGCTACGTGAGCGTGAACACCGGCGGCGCCCCCGACGGCAACGAGATTCCGATTCCGAAGGAAATTGCTGACCGCGCGTTTGAGGCGGCTACCTGCATCTCGTGCGGCGCCTGCGTGGCGGCCTGCAAGAATGCTTCGGCCATGCTGTTTGTGTCGGCCAAGGTGTCGCAGCTGGCGTTGCTGCCGCAGGGCCAGCCGGAGCGAAAGTCCCGCGTCGAAAACATGATTGCGCAGATGGACAAGGAAGGCTTCGGCGCCTGCTCCAACATCGGCTCGTGCGCAGCGGAGTGCCCGGTGGGCATTTCGCTCGAAAACATTGCCATTCTGAACCGCGAATTCCTGGCCGCCAAGGCGACTTCGAACAACCTGGCGTAAAGCTTCGCACCAGACAATAAAAAAGCGCGACGGGCAGCCGTCGCGCTTTTTTTGTGCCTTACTTCTCCCCTTCTACCCGCAGCTTGGGCACCACCCACACCACCAGCAGGCCCAGCACCGACACCAGGGCGAACGACCAGCGCAAACTCGCCGCCTTGGCCACAAAGCCCACCAGCGGCGGCACCATCAGAAAGCCGAAGTAGCTGACCGTCGACACCGACGCAATGGCCGCGCCCGCGCTCAAGGGGTTGGCACGGCCCACCAGGCTGAACACCAGAGGAACTACGCACGACACGCCCAGCCCGCCCAGCACGAAGCCCAGCCCCGCCACTACGGGCGTGGGAAAGGCGGCGGCCAGCAGCAGCCCGGTGCTCATGAGCAGGCCGCTGGCTTGCAGGATTTGCTTGATGCCGAAGCGGCCCACCAGCCAGTCACCTAGGAAGCGGCCCGACGTCATGGCCACCATGTAGAGGGTGAAGCCCAGGCCGGAAATGGCTTTGGGCGCGTGGGCCGCTTGGGAGAAATACACGCCGCTCCAATCATAAAACGTGCCTTCGCACGCCATGGAGGCGAAGGTGATGAGGCCGTATTTCAGCACCGTTTTCTCGGGCCAGGTGAAGAAGGACTTCTTTTCGGGAGCCGGCGGCAGGGCCAGCGTTTGGGGAAAGAAGGCAAAGGCCAGCGCCGTAAGGCCCACGGAGACGGCGGCGAAATGCACGGTGGTGCTCACGTCGCGGCTAATGAGCAGTGCCCCCAGCCCCGCCGCCGCAAAGCCCGCCACGCTCCAGATGCCGTGAAACGTGGCGATGATGGAACGGTTGTACAGCGTTTGCACGCCCACCGATTGGGCGTTCACCGACAGGTTGAGCAGGTTGCGCGAGCACCCGAAGCAGAACAGGAGCACGGCCAGCTGCCAGGTATGCGCCGCAAACCCCAGCAGGCCCAACGCCAGATTGTAGAGCACGGCCCCAACCAGCATTACCTGCCGGCTGCTGAAGCGCTGCAACAGCTGCCCGGTCACGGGCAGCGTGAGCATGAGGCCGGCCGGCAGGGCCAGCAGCACGCCGCCCAGCTCGGCAGCGCTCAGCCCCAGGCGGTGCTGAATGACGGGGATGCGCGAGGCCCAGGTGGCAAACCCAAACCCCGACACGAAGAAAAACAACGCAATGGCCACGCGGGCCCGCGTGGGCGACACCCGCAACGGCGACTCAACCAATACTTCACTCATAATTCAGGGTGGCCGGGAGGCCCTGCGGCGCAAAGTAAGGCCACTGCGGCAGCGAGGGACCTGTTTCCTGTGGCTTTGGGCGGGCATAGCGGCAAAATCAGTTTCGCGCAAAGGCCTTCCTATACGGCGGCTTTGCCTCGGAAGTGCCGTCGCCGGCCGATAATGGCGTTATTTTGTGGCAATGCCGCCCCTCCCCCGCCGAACCTTACCGCTGCTGTACGCCCTGATTTTGGTTGACGTAGTGGTAGGGGCTGCCGTGGGCCCGGTGCTGCCCGATTTTGTGCGCGGCCTGCGCCAGCCGCAGTTGTGGCTGAGCGTGGGCACGGGGCTGTTTCTGGGGGTGCAGCTGTTTTCGGCGCCGCTGCTGGGGCGGCTGGGCGACGGCTACGGGCGCAGGCCCATCTTCATTCTTTCGGCGGTGGGCACGCTGCTGGCCAATGCCCTGCTGCTGCCCGTGCGCGCGGGTTTGTACTTCGCCAACCGCGTGTCCGACGGCCTCACCAACGGCATGTACGCCACGGCCCGCTCGGCCATCACCGATGCGTCGCCGCCCGAGCGGCTGTTTCGCAACCTGGGCATCGAAGGCGCCATCATTTCGCTGGGCTTCGTGCTGGGGCCCATGGCGGCAGGATTGCTGCTCACGGCCCTGCAGGTGCCCGCCGGCCAGCAGGCCACCTACGTGGTGCGCCTGGCCCTGGCCCTGGCCGCCCTCAACGTGCTGCTGGCCCTCGCCCTGCCCGAAACCCACCAGCAGCGCAACGGCGTGCGCGGCGCCGAGCTGCGCACCGAGCTGGCCCGGAGCATCAACCCGCTCACGCTCTGGGCCCGGCTGAGTGCCAAAAATGCCAGCAACCCCGGCATCCGGCGCATTGTGCTCACGCAGGTGGCCCTCACGCTCAGCACGGGCTACTACTTCTACTTCGTGCCCTTCGCCAGCCTGAGCGCGCTGCGCATGGATGCGCGCGCCATCTCCTACTTCTTCATGTTTTTCGGAGCATTAAGCGTAGGGCTTAATTACGTGTTCTACACCTACTTTGCCGACCGCATCAACCAGCGCCGGGCCATTGTGTGGCTGGCGGCGCTGGGCACGCCGGTGCTGGCCGGCTACGGCCTGGTGGGCACCTCGCGCGTGGCGCTCTACGTCCTGGTCACCCTCGACTGCCTCACGCTTTCGCTCATTCAGGGCCTGCTGGAAGGGCTGCTGGCCCGCCGCACCACCGATACCGACCGCGGCGAGATTTTTGGGCTGAACCAAGCCTTTCAGGGCCTGGCCAGCTTTGGCACCACGCTGGTGTTCGGGGTGCTGTCGGTGCTGGACCTGCGGCTGCCGTGGGCGTGGTTTGCGCTATGCCTGGCCGCAGTGGCCTGGCTGGCGGCACGGCGCCCCCAGCCCCCGCCGCCGGCTGACATTGCTGCGGGCAGGCCGTTTCTGCACTGAATCTGGCTTTGAATAGGCCACGCGGCGCGGCCAATTGCCGCCCGTTCGTAACCTCTGGCCGGCCCAATGGGTTAGCCTTGCACAACCCTTCGCCAGCCCTGCTATTTCGCTTTGATTACGCTCCTTTCCGGCACCAACCGGCCCAACTCGCGCGCCCGCCGCATCGCCAACTATTACCGCACCGTGCTCGCCGGGCTCGGGTCTGAAAGCCAGATTCTGGATTTGGCCGAGCTGCCGGCCGACTTTCTGGCCACGGCCCTCTACGCCAACGTGGGCACCAACCCCGAATTCAACCGCTTGGCCGCCATGCTCGATGCCAGCGACAAGCTGGTCATCATCACCCCCGAATACAACGCCTCGTTTCCCGGCGCGCTCAAAGCGTTCATTGACGGGCTGGCGTATCCGGGCGGCATTGCGGGCAAAAAAGCGGCGCTGGTGGGCCTGAGCAGCGGCGGCCAGGGAGGCCTGCTGGCCATGGCCCACCTCACCGACGTGCTGATGTACCTCGGCACCTCGGTGCTGCCCCAGCGCGTGCGCCTGCCCTTCATCAACCAGGACCTGAACGCCGAAGACGGCCTCAACCACGACCTTTCGCGGCAGCTGCTGCGGGAGCAGGCCAAGGCACTGCTGGCGTTTTAGCCCCCGGCCACCGGCTGCACATCCGCACTCTGCCGGGCCAGCACGCGCCGAAACACCACCCGAAACACCGCGTACAGGACCGCCACCAGCGGCACGGCCGCCAGGGCCCACAGGAGCAGCGCGCCCAACTGGGCACGCCACAGCAGCTTGCCCACCGCCACCCAGCCTTCGTCGTCGATGAGGCGGCGCAGGCCGCCCACGGTGAGGTGCGCCACCCGGTGCCCCTGGCCCAGCAGGATGGCGCCGGCGCGCAGCATGGGAATGAGCAGCGCCAGCTGAAACGCGCTCATGAGGTGAGCCGCCAGCTGCATGGCCGCCACATTGAGCCGCAGCCGTAGCGCCGTGGCCGCGCTCACCACGGTGGTTACGCCAAAGGTGGGCACCAGCCCAAACGCCACCCCCAACGCCACGGTCAGGGCCAGCTTTTCGGGCGAGAGGCCGGCCTTGAGCAGGCCCACAAACGGGTCGATTACTTTGCGCCGAAACCAGGAGTGCGGCGGCGCGGCGGCGGGCGCGGCCACGGGCGGAGAAGGGGTTTCGGGAAGGGGCATAAAGAAAAACAACGGGGCCCTGCACCGGGCCATTCAGCAGCCCGTACCTTCGCCAAGGGGGCGTTCTTTTTACGGCTGCGCTCCAAAATGTTGCCTTTTGGGCGTTATGACAAAGTTAGGTTCTCCGGCCGAGCTGCCGGGCCCCTGGTGGCGCGAGCTGCCCATTTTGCTGCACCGTGCGGGCCGCGAGCTCGGCGCCAACGACCCGCTGCGGCTGGGGGCGGCCACGGCGTTTTTTACGTCGTTTGCGCTGCCGCCCATCCTCATCATCCTCATTGCGGTGCTGGGCTCGCTCTATTCTACCTCGATGGTGCGGCTGCTGCTGCTGAGCAAGCTCAGCACGGTGCTGGGCGCGTCGGCGGCGGGGCTGGTGTCGCAGATTGTGATGAACGTGGCCGACCCGCAGCGCAGCCGCTGGGTGACGTGCGCAGGGTTCGCGTTTCTGGTGTTTGTGGCCACCACGCTGTTCACCATCATTCAGCACTCGCTCAACCAGCTTTGGCAAATTCGGCCCAAGCGGGGCACGGGCAAAGTTTCGCAGGCCCTCCGCGAGCGGGCGCGCTCGGCGGGCATTTTGCTGGCCACGGCCGTGCTGTCGCTGCTGGCTTTTGCCTCCGATGCGGCCCTGGGACTGTTTGCCGAGAGCATCCGGGACTTCGACGCCACCTTCGGCTACTACGTGGTGCGCGTGCTGAACGCGCTGGTAGCCTGGCTGATACTGGCAGCATGGTTCGGGGTCACGTTTCGCACGCTTAGTCTGGCCAAGGTACCGTGGCGGGCCGTCACGCGCGGGGCGGCGCTCACAGCCGTGCTCATCAGCCTGGGCGAAGTGGTGCTGGGCCAGCTGCTGGTGGCCCGCGACCTGGGCCCGGTCTACGGGCCGGCCTCCAGCCTGGTGCTGGTGCTGCTGTTTGTGTTCTATTGCGCCATGATATTCTATTTCGGGGCGGCATTCACCAAAGCCTACGCCCACCGGATTGGGCTGGACATTCGGCCCAAAAAGTCGGCCGTGCGCTACCGGCTGGTGAACGTGGAGGACGAACCCTAAGAAAACGGAGGGGCCGCTTGGATAGGCAGTGAGCCCTTCTTACCAGGCGGCAACGGGGCAGAACGAACGGGTTGTTTAACCGGCCTTTCCCGCTGCCGTACCTTTGCCCCGTGCAAAACCCCGATACCTCCGCCGCTGGCGCCGCCCCGCAAGCCACGCCCTCGCCCAAGCCCGACCTGCAATTCGCCGATTTCGCCCTCTCCCCCGCCCTGCTGGCGGGCGTGGCCGACCTGAATTTCACCCAACCCACCCCCGTGCAGCAGCTGGTGCTGGCCCCGGCTTTGGAGGGGCAAGACGTGGCGGGACAAGCGCCCACCGGCTCGGGCAAAACCGCCGCCTACGGCTTGGCGGTGCTGCAGCAGGTCGACCCCACCTCGGCCACCATGCAGGCCCTGGTGCTGGTGCCGGCCCGCGAGCTGGTGCTGCAGGTGCGCGACGCTCTGCAGCGCCTGGGCAAGCACGTGCCCAACCTGCGCGTGGCCGGCTACTACGGCGGCCACGCCATGCGCGAGGAAGTGAAAGGCCTGCAGCAAATGCCCCACGTGGTGGTGGCCACCCCCGGCCGCATGCTCGACCACTTGGAGCGCCGCACCATCGTCCCCAACCGCCTAAAAGTGCTGGTGCTGGACGAAGCCGACAAGCTGCTGGAACTGGGCTTTCAGGAAGAAATGGCCACCATCATCAGCCGCCTGCCGCAGCGGCGGCAAACGCTGCTGTTCTCGGCCACCATGCCGGATAAGGTGCTGGGCCTGGTGCGCGAGTACCTCACTCGGCCCCGGGTGATGAACGTGGGCGGCTCCAACGCCACCACTCTGCCCGAGAGCCTGGTGCTGCGCGGCCACGTGGTGAGCGCCGCCGACCAGAAGCCTGCCGCCCTGTTCCACCTCATTTCGCAGCCCGACGCGGGCCGCTCGCTGGTATTTGCCAACACCCGCGACCGGGTGGAAGAGCTCACCCGCTTCCTGCGTGGCCGGGGCCTGGCCGCCGAAGCCTTGCACGGCAAAATGCTGCAGCCCGAGCGCGACAAGAGCATGATGAAGC
Organism: Hymenobacter armeniacus; assembly: GCF_014699055.1. Taxonomy (GTDB): domain Bacteria; phylum Bacteroidota; class Bacteroidia; order Cytophagales; family Hymenobacteraceae; genus Hymenobacter; species Hymenobacter armeniacus. Next base: position 150,593 of record NZ_JACXAC010000003.1, on the reverse strand, counting down.
TGCGCAACGGCTCGGCCACCGTGCTGGTGGCCACCGACGTGGCCGCCCGCGGCCTCGACGTGAACGACCTCGACACCGTGGTGCAGTTTGACCCGCCGCACGAGACGGATACCTTCCAGCACCGCGCGGGCCGCACGGCCCGCGCCGGCGCCGTGGGCACGGCCCACCTCATTGTGACGCCGCCCGAGCAGCAGAAAATTCAGCAGTGGCCCACCGCCAAAAACGTGCAATGGGCAGGCCTGCGCCCGCCCGCTCTGCCGGCCGCCGCACCCAAAGCCCCGCGCCCCAGCACCGTCACGCTGCATGTGTCGGCGGGCAAGGGCGAGAAAATCAGCCGGGGCGACCTGGCCGGCGCCTTTGTGAGCGTGGGCGGGCTGGAGCGCGACGCCGTGGGCCGCATCGAAGTGTTTGACCACCACAGCTTCGTGGCCGTGCCCGAGGCACAGGCCGAAGAAGTGCTGGCCCGCATGCAGGGCGCCAAGGTGAAAGGCAAGAAAGTGAAGGTGGCCCTGATTCGGTAAGTAAATAAAGTAAATAACGCCGACTGTCATCCTGAGCGCAGCGAAGGACCTTCTCACGCCTGAAAATGCTGCCGTGAGAAGGTCCTTCGCTGCGCTCAGGATGACAGACGATTTCCAGCCCCGCCAAACTGTCCCATGCGCCTGCTCTTCATCTGCAGCCAGAACAAGTGGCGCAGCCTCACGGCCGAGCGGCTTTTCGACGCCCACTCCCACTACGAAGCCCGCTCGGCCGGCACGGAACCCGGCGCGCGGGTGCGCGTCACGGCCGGGCACCTGGGCTGGGCCGAAACCATCTTCGTGATGGAGCGCCGCCACGCCGACCGGCTGCGCGAGAAATTTGCCGAAGAGCTGCGCGGCAAAACCCTCGTGGTGCTGCGCATTCCCGACAAATACCCGTTTGGCGACCCGGCGCTGATTGCGCTGCTGCGCACGAAGCTGGCCACGCATTTGCCGTTACTTTAGGGGCTTCATTCTACCACATTGCCCCATGCTGCGCCGGCTACTGCCTTTGTTTGCTGCTTTTTTCGGCTTTATTTTTCAGGGCCGCGCCCAGGCCTACGAGCCCGGCCTGCTGGTGCGCGCCACCGGCGACACCCTGCGCGGCGAAATTGAAAACGGCTTTTGGCTGGAACCGCCCGCTTTCATCCGTTTTCGGGCTGCGGCCGGCGCGCCCAGCCAGCTTTTTCAGCCGCGCCAGCTGCGGGCCGTGGTGTTTGCGCAGGGCCGGTATTTCCGGTACGAGTTGCTGCCCCTCAACCACGCCGCCGAAACCAATCTGGCCAAGCTGCCGCGCGGCAACTACTTCGACGTGAAGCAGGACTCGCTGCTGGCCGAAGTGCTGGTAGACGGCCCGGCCGGCTTGCAACGCGTGGTGCAGCCCGGCGCCGTGCACTACTACGTGAGCGCGCCCGGCCAGCCCGTGCTGGAGCTGAGCGACCGGAAATACCTGCGCATGAACCAGAACGGCTCGTGGGAAGTGGCCGACGGCAACAACTACCGGAACCTGCTGGCCCTGTATTTTGGCCCCTGCCCGGCGGCTGCGCAGGCGGCCGAGCGGGCTCCCTTCACCGCCGCCGGGCTGGCCGCGGTGGTGCAGGCCTACAACGCTACGTGCAGCCCCGCCAAGCAGGCGGGCCGCAGCTGGCTGGCCACGGCCAAGCCGCGCCGCCGCATGTCGCTGCAGGGCGGCGTGCTGGCCGGCGCGCGCTACAACCGCATTGAAAATATGACGGGTTTCACCGACGGGGCCTGCGTCGACTGCCGGGTGAGGCCCTTTGGCGGCCTGTACGCCGAGCTTTTTCAGCCCAGCCGCACGGCAGCGGTGTATGGTGAACTGAGCCTGAGCCCCTACAGCAACCAACTGCTGTACTACAACGGCTATTCGAGCTCTGGGACGCAGTACTTTGCCGTCGACTACTGGGCGCTGCTGGGCACGGCGCGGCTGGGCCTGCGCTTCTACTTTCCGCTGCCGCGCGAAAAGCAGTTTATGCTGGGCATGGGCTATGAGTTGAACAGCATCATTCGGGCCCGAGTGAACAGCACGGGCACCGCGCTACCCAACGACTTGGGCACCAAAGACCTGTACGCCGCGCCCACCATATTGCCCAACCTGACGCTGGGCTGGCGCAGCGGGCGCACCACCATCAGCGCCGATGGCCAGAGCTACCGCAATAACGCCGGCAGCTTCGACCTCTTTTCCAACTTGGTCGGCTCAAACTACGCCCTGCGCCTGGCCCTGGCCTACCGCCTGGGCCGCAACCACGACGCCCCCGCGCCGCGCCCCACCGGGGGCAACTAGCGTCATACTTTCTATTCTCCTGCCCTCCTTCTCCGTCGCGCATGCCCGTACGTCTACTTTTTCTGCTTTTACTCTTTACGGGCGCTATCACCCAAAGCACGGCCCAAGCTTATGAGCCCGGCCTGCTGGTGCGCGCCAACGGCGACACGCTGCGCGGCGAAATCGAAAACAGTTTTTGGCTCGACCCGCCCAAGTTCATTCATTTCCGCCCCACTGCCACGGCCGATGCCGTGACGCTACTGCCGCGCCACCTGCGCACCGTGCTGTTTGCCGGGGGCCGGTATTTCCGGTTCGAAGCCCTGCCCATCGACCACGCCGCCGAAACCCGCCTCGACCGCCTGCCCAAAGGCTACCATCCCGACGTGCGCACGGATTCTCTGCTGGCCGAAGTGCTGCTGGAAGGGCCCGCTTCGCTGCTGCGGGTGGTGCGCTACAGCGCCACGCACTATTTCGTGCGGCGCCCTGGCCAGCCCGTGCTCGACCTCAGCGGGCGCAACTACTTGCGCGCGAGCTCAATGGGCAAGATGGTGGTGGTCGACGCCAATAATTACCAGGCGCAGCTGGAACAGTATTTCGGCGATTGCCCGGCCGCGAGCTCGGCCGCCCGCGCCGCGGCCTTCACGCCCGAGGGGCTGGCCCGCGTGGTGCTGGCCTACAATGAATCCTGCGCGGCTGAACGTGCGCCCACGGCCTCGTGGGTGGCGCAGGCCATCAGCCAAAAGCGGCCCGCGTTTCAGGCCGGCGTGGTGGCCGGAGGCCGCTCCCTGAAGCTGGGCGGATACGGCACGGGCGAGCGGCAAAACAGCCCGTTTGCCGGCGTGTATGGCGAAATATTTTTGCCCAACCGCTCCATATCGGTGTACAGCGACTTGAGCGTGAGCTTGTTCGACGGCAAGGGCCGGACGCTGGCGTACACGAGCGAGCGGACGGTCATCATCGACAATAAGCTCGTGACGGTGTCCGAACCCGTGTATAGCGCCTTTGCCTACCGCGCGGGGCTGGCCTCGGGCCGGGTGGGCCTGCGGTTTCATTTTCGGTCGCGGCGGCCGCAGCGGCTGTTTGTGGGGTTTGGCGTGGAGGGCAATCGGATTTTTGCGCCTAACGTCCGCATCACCGACGGCCCGGCGGCCACGCCCAATGACGAGGACCTCAGCAAACCCACCATGCCATTCATTCCGGAGCTCGGCCTGGGCTGGCGCAACCAGCGCGTGGCCGTGAGCCTTGATGCCCTGGTCGTTGCCGCGATGCGCCTGGGACTAACTTACCGCCTCAGTCGCAATCCAGACGTAGCCAAAGCCACCGCTGTCGCCCGGCCCTAACCCAACCCCAGCGGGCCGGCACCGTACCAGCGGCCATGCCTTATTTGATTTCCCTGGCCGTGCTGGCGGCCGTGCTCTACGCCTTTTACCGCTACGCCACCGCCGACAGCCGACGCCGCACCGAGGCCCTGGCCGAAGAATTTCCGGCCGCCTGGCGCCAGATTCTGGCCGAGCGGGTAGCATTTTACCTGTCGCTCACCAAGAAGGAAAAGGTGCGGTTTGAGAAGCAGGTGCAGGTTTTTCTGGCCAGCACGCGCATCACGGGCGTGCAAACGGAGGTCGACGACGTCACGCGCCTGCTGGTGGCGGCCTCGGCCCTGATTCCGGTGTTCGGCTTTCCGGAGTGGGAATACGGCAATCTGGGCGAGGTGCTCATCGTGCCCGATGCCTGGAAGCTGGAAAACGACCCCGACAAGGAGGTGAAGCCGCTGCAAGGCACGCTGCTGGGCTCGGTGCAGAACTTCCAAAACCAGCACTATATGCGCCTTTCGAAAGCGTCGCTGGAACAGGGCTTCCGCGACGGGCTGGACCGCCAGAACGTGGGCATCCACGAATTTGCTCACCTGCTCGATGAGGCCGACGGCGTGATTGACGGCCTGCCCAAAGCCGCCCTGCCGCCCGAGCTGCTGCAGCCCTGGGCCGCCGTGATGCAGCGCGAAATTGCCGCTATTCAAGCCGGCAAGTCCGAAATCAACCCCTACGCCGCCACCAACGAGGCCGAGTTTTTTGCCGTGGTCACGGAGTATTTCTTTGAGAAGCCCGAAAAGCTGCAGGAAAACCACCCCGAGCTGTACGAGCTGCTGAGCCGGGCCTTCCGCCAAAACCCCAAAAAGCGCTTCCTGCGCTTTGCCACCGACCCACGCGAATGGCTGAAAACCCTGCGCAGCCGCCGCAAGTTTGGCCGCAACGACCCGTGCCCGTGCGGCAGCGGCAAGAAGTACAAGGAATGCCACTTGGGGCAGGCGCAAACTGCTTGAACGTCATGCTGAGCTGGTCGAAGCACCTCTACCGTGGAGGTAAATCAATTACTCTCGCGGGAGAGATGCTTCGACCAGCTCAGCATGACGCACCTTTTTTCATTGGCAAAATGCATTTCTTTGCCCCATGAAAAAGCACCTGCTTCCCCTCATGGCCGCTGCCACGCTGGCGGCCTGCGCGCCCACCGCGAAAACACCCGTGGCCACCACGCCGGCCGCCCCGATGGCCCCCACCGTGCCGCCCACAGCCCCCGATTACCGCGCCCAGGCGCAGCAATTTCTGGACGGCTACAACGCCGACTACGTGCGCCTCTACACCGCGTCGAGCGAGGCCGAGTGGCGCTCAAACACGCACATCGTGGCCGGCGACACGGCCAACGCCGGCGCCACCACCCGCGCCAACCAGCGCATGGCCGCCTTCACCGGCAGCGCCGACAACATCCGCCAGCTGCGCGAGCTGCTGAGCCACAAAGCCGACCTCACCGAGCTGCAGGTGAAGCAGCTGGAAACGGCTCTCTACAACGCCGCCAACAACCCCCAAACCGTGGCCGACGTGGTGAAAAAGCGCATCAGCGCCGAAGCCGCGCAGACGGAAAAGCTCTACGGCTTCGACTATAAGTACGCCGGCAAATCCGTGACGACCAACGACCTCGACGAGCTGCTGCGCAAGGAAACCAACCCACAGAAGCGCCAGCAGGTGTGGGAAGCCAGCAAGGCCATCGGCCCCACCCTGAAAGACGGCCTGCTGAACCTGCGCGACCTGCGCAACCAGACCGTGCAGGCCCTGGGCTATCCAGACTACTTCACCTACCAGGCCAGCGACTACGGCCTGACCCGGGACGAAATGATGGCCCTGGTGCGCAAAATCAACGACGAGCTGCGCCCGCTCTACCGCGAGCTGCACACCTACGCCCGCTACGAGCTGGCCAAGAAATACCACGTGAAGCAGGTGCCCGACTACCTGCCCGCCCACTGGCTGCCCAACCGCTGGGGCCAGAGCTGGGGCTCGATGGTGGACGTGAAAGGCCTGAACCTCGACGCCGTGCTGGCCAAAAAAGGTGCCGAGTGGCAGGTGAAGCAGGGCGAGCGGTTTTACCAGAGCCTGGGCTTTCCGGCGCTGCCGGCTTCGTTTTACGAGAAAAGCAGCCTCTACCCGCTGCCCAAAGACGCCACCTACAAAAAGAACAACCACGCCTCGGCCTGGCACATCGACCTCAACAACGACCTGCGCAGCCTGATGAGCGTGGAGGCCAACACCGAGTGGTACGAAACCGCCCACCACGAGCTGGGCCACATTTTCTACTACCAGTCCTACTCCAACCCCGACGTGCCGCCGCTGCTCCGCCAGGGCGCCAACCGCGCCTACCACGAAGCCTTTGGTTCGATGATGGGCCTGGCCGCCAAGCAGCAACCCTTCCTGGAAGGCCTGGGCCTGGTGAAGCCGGGCACCAAAACCGACCAGACCCAGCAGCTGCTCAAGGAAGCGCTGGACTACGTGGTGTTCATCCCCTTCGCCTCGGGCGTGATGAGCGAATGGGAAAACAGCTTCTACGCCGACAAGCTGCCCGCCGACCAGCTCAACGCCAAGTGGTGGGCCCTGAGCAAGCAGTACCAGGGGATGGTGCCGCCCACCGCGCGCGGCGAAAACTACCTCGACCCGGCCACCAAAACCCACATCAACGACGACCCCGCGCAGTACTACGACTACGCCCTGAGCTACGTCATCTTGTTCCAGCTGCACGACCACATTGCCAAAAACATCCTGCACCAAGACCCGCACGCCACCAACTATTACGGCAGCAAGGAAGTGGGCCAGTTCCTGCGCGACATCATGCGCCCTGGCTCCAGCCGCGACTGGCGCGTGGTGCTGAAAGAGAAAACCGGCGAGGACCTCTCGGCCCGCGCCATGGTCGACTACTTCCAGCCGCTGATGGCCTACCTGAAAGCCCAAAACAAAGGCCGGAAATACACCATGTAAGCTGCCATAGCCAGCATAAAAAAGGCCGACTCTTACACAGAGTCGGCCTTTTTGCGTTTTTGTATTGTTGCGCCAGCTACGGCAGCAGCACGCGGTCGATGACGTGCACCACGCCGTTGGTGCATTGCACGTCGGGAATCACCATGTTGGCCGGGGTAGCATTGCCGTTGCCTTTGGCCGTGAGCACGCCGTTGGTGAAGGCGCCCAGCGCAATGGGGCCGCCGGCCGCGGCGATGGTGGAATTTTCGGGCAGTTCGGGCGTGAACTTGCCGCCCTGCGTGCCGCCCACCACCACGTGGTTGAGCAGTACCGCCGTGACCGTGGCCACGGGCAGCTTGCGGATGTCGGCGGGCACGTTGAGCGGCACGTTTAGCAAGACACCCAGGTCCTTAAACGCTTGGTCGGTGGGCGCAAAAACGGTGAGCTTGGCGCTGCCAGGCGTGCCCGTCAGGGCCGACTGCAGGTTGCAGTACACCACGGCTTCAACCAAAAAAGTGAGCTCGGGCTTCACAAACACGCTGCCGCTTTGCAGGGCCAGGGCCGAGTTGAGCACGTCGGCGCCCGTGGCCAGCAGCACTTTGTCGATGGGGTGAATGAGGCCGTTGGCCGCCTGCACGTCCTTGCCGAGAATCTTCGAGCCGTTGACGTACTGGCTGCCGTCGGGGCGCTGAATGATGCGGCGCGTGAGGCCCAACGCCGAGGCCGACGTGCTGCCCGGCGCGAGGGCGCCGCCCGGCAGCGTGCCGCTGAACACGTGGTAAAACAGCGTGTTGCGCAGGAACGGCTGCTGCAGGGCCGTCAGGTCGGCGGCCGAGTTGAGGCCCAGGCGGGCAAAGGCCGCGTTGGTGGGGGCAAACACGGTGAAGTTGCCGGAAGGGTCGGCTTCGTTTTTGTTGCCGAGCAGCACGGCCACGTCGCCGCGAATGGCGGCGTCTTCCAGCGTCTGGAAATCGGGGTTGGTGACGGCGATGTTTGTTATGGTTGGCGCCACTTCGCTGTTCTTGGCGCAGCCACCCAATGCCAAAAGTGCCAGAAGCAGCACGCCGGCTTTAGAAGGGAAATAATTTTTCATCGGGTAAATCGTAAGGTTCATCGGGCAAATAGAGTTGTTGGCCATACTAGGTTGAATACAAACGCATTTCGCGGGCCGTCGGATTGCGCTAAGGTAAATCCGAAGCCCTGAATCAGCCCGTAAATTGCGCCATTGATGCTTTGCAGCAATTACCCATTCACTCGCACGCGCCCTCTTACTTCTTAAGCATTCTTGATATTATGCAAAAATACGTTACCCTGGCTGTTGCCTCGCTCCTGCTGGCGGCTTCCGCTCCAGCCGCTCGCGCCCAAAGCTTGGTGAGCGGCTTTATGGCGGGCAAACACCACGGCTCGGTGGTGGTGTCGGGCACCACCGAAAGCTACACCAGTGCCTACCTGGCCCCGGAAAAAATTGAGGGCGTGCCCATCTTTCAGGAAGTGCGCGTCAACTCCGTGAACCTCTACGGCACCTACGGCCTCTCCGACAAGGTGGACGTGGTGCTCAGCCTGCCCTATATCCAGTCGAAGGGCAAAGCGCCGGGCACCGTGATTAACGACCTGAACGCGCTGTATTCCACCCAGGGCTACACCAACGTGCGCCAAGGCTTTCAGGACGTGACGGCGCTGTTCAAGTTCAAAACTTACAGCCGCGAGCTGGGCAGCAGCATTCTCGACTTGCTCGGGGTGGTCAGCTTCAGCACGCCCCTGAGCAACTACCAGAGCAACACCGGCTACGGCTACATCATCGCCATCGGCAACCGCGCCACCAAGTACACGGCCGCCGGCGTGGCGCACCTCAAAACGGCGTCGGGCGTGTTTGCCACCGGCCAAATTGGCTACAGCCTGCGCACCGGCCCGGTGCCCCACGCCCTCATCGGCGAAGCCAAAATCGGCTATGCCGGCCCCAAAACCTACGTAGAAGGCTTTGCCTCCTTCCAGGAATCGAACGGTGGCACCGACATTTCAGAAACAGGCTTTACCGGATTTTTTCCGTCTACGCGCGTCAACTACGTGCGCCTCGGGGCCAGCGCCTACCGCCCCATTGCCAACGGCTTCGGCCTCACGCTGGGCGCCAGCACCTACGTGGCCGGCCGCAACATCGGCAAGTCGACCGGCTTCTCGGCGGGCGTCACGTATAATTTCTAGCCGTTTGGCACCGAACAAAAAAAAGCCGGCCCCTGGAGGCCGGCTTTTTTGTTCGGTGACGCATTGGAGAGCTAGTAGTTCGACTCGCTCGAAGGCAGGTCAATCAGGATGAACTGGGCGTCCTTGCTGGCGCGCACATGCACCACGTCGTCGTTGGTCATGCGGGCCTGGTCGTTGGGGCCGAGCTCGGTGCCGTTCACGAAAATCACGCCTTCTTTCACGTAAATGAAGGTGAGGCGAATGGGAAACGTCTTGAACTCGATTTCCTTGCCGCAGTCCAGGTTGGCCCAGTATACGGTGCTGTTGGAGTTCATGTACACCACGTCTTCCAGCACTTTCTGGCCGGTCACGAGGGGCACCAGCTCGTTCTTGTTGCCGCTGATGAAACCAATGTCTTTCTGTTCGTAGCTGGGCGCCAGGCCTTTCTGGCCGGGAATGAACCACAACTGGTAGAGGTGCAGGGGCTTGTCTTGGCGGTTGAATTCGGAGTGGGCCAGCCCGGTGCCGGCGGTCATGCGCTGCACTTCGCCGGCTTTGATGGTGGTTTTGTTGCCCATCGTGTCTTGGTGCTGGATTTCGCCTTCGAGCACCAGCGTCACGATTTCCATCTCCGAATGCGGGTGCTGCGGAAAGCCCGACTGCGGCGCCACGCTGTCGTCGTTGAACACCCGGAGCGGGCCAAAATGCATATTGTCGCGGTCGAAATAATCGGCGAACGAAAACAGAAAATAGCTGCTGAGCCAGGCGGCGGGGGCAGCGTGGTGGCGGTCGGCAGCGGAAAGGTATTTGAGCATAGAGGGTGGCGCGTGAGGGTGGGCGTGCCCCGCATACGCGCCAGTTGCCTCAGAAGTTAGGCCCAGCAAACGGCAAAGCCCTGCCGCAGGCGCGACAGGGCTTTGTGAGGACAAGAAAACGGCCGAGCCAAATGCCTCGGCTACGCGCGGCATGACGGGTTACGCTTGCGCTCTACTGGCTACGCCCTTTTCAGCAGCGCCACCTGCTGCTGCAGGTCGAGCACGAGGCTGGCCACGCGCTCCAGCGAGAGCTCGGCAATCGGGAACGTGCTGCTGATGTAGCTCTTGGCTTCCCAGATTTCGAGCACGTCGTCCACGTTCAGGTCGTAAGGCGAGAAGTTGGGGTTGTCGGAGTGCAGCACAAACATGGCCCCGGAGCGCAGCTTGTTGAAAAGGCGCTTGAACACGATGCCTTCGCGCTTGCTCACCACGATGCACGGCGTGCCGTCCTTGATGGTGCTCCAGTCCTCCACGTAGCGGCCCACGATGACCGTGCCGCTGGCAATGGGCAGCATGGAGTCGCCCGCAATTTCGAAGGCTCGGTACGTGCCCGTGTTCGAGAGCATGGGCAGGCGGAACTTGGGCAGCACCTCCAGGTACTCGGGGTCGGCGTAGCCGTTGAGGTAGCCGGCGGCGGCCTTTTGGGGCACCCACTCGATGTTTTCGTTCTGGTCCTTGTCCACGGTCAGGGCCAGGATGCGGAGCTTGCCGCCGGCCGGCGTGGTGGGCGGGTCGGTGTCGTCTTCGGCGCCGCTGGCTTCGGGGGCCGGCACCGAGCCAATAATCTTGGCGTTCTTCTTCTTGCTGAAGTCGGTGGTCACGAGCTGGTCGAGCGTGATGCCGAACAAGCGAGCCATGTTGACGAGCGTAGCGAGGCGGGGCTCGGCGCGGCCTTCTTCGTAGGCGCCCACCAAGGAGCGTTTGATGCCGAGCTTGTCGGCCATCTGGGCTTGCGTGAGGGCGAGCTCGCGCCGGCAAAACTTGAGGTTGGTATTAATCATCGGGAGGGGCAGCGGCCGGGAATGGCGTTGGTTTCAACGCGAATTCGGCTGGTGAAGTTAGCAACGCAAGTGCGAAGTTACTAATTCACTTAGCTAATAATTTTCTGCCCACCACTTTAGCGTCGAGCCAGTTGTCGCTCGGCCCACCATTCGTCGTTTTTCCAGAAGTCGTTCCAGCCCACGCGGGCGTATTTGGGGTTCACGAACGAGTTGCGCTCGCCGATGTCGAAACGCGCAAGCACCTGCCGCGTCACGGCCGTGCCCTGCTTCCAGAGGGCGGGCACGGCGGTTTCGGCGGTGGCGTCTTCGCGCCACTGGCCGTCGAAGAGCAGGCCGCCGTTGCGCGTGGCCGGGTTGTGGGTGTAGGTGGCCAGTTGGGCGCGGTGGCCGGGCGCGAGGGTAAAATCCAGGGCCAGGCGGCCGTCGAACTGGCCGCCCAGGCCGTGCGGGCTGGTGGCTTGCAGGGCAAAGCTGCCCGTGGCGCAGTAGGTGGGCACTTTGGTTTCGCTGTCTTCGGCGTACCCGGCCTGCTCATTGGGCAGGCGCTGCACCTGCTGCAGCTCGATGCTGCCGCGGAAGGGCGTCACGTCGCCGTAGCAGCGAAACTTGCCGGCCACCAGGTAGCGGCCGGGGCTTTTGGCATCGGCCCGCACGGTGGTGAACACGAATTCGAGCCGCCGCCCGTCGTAGCCGAAGCAGCCGTTGAGCACGTCCTCGGTGCCGCTTTGGGGCTGGTGCTGCCACAGCTTGCCCAGGTTGGCGCGGGCCAGCAGGGCATGGCGGGCGGCGTTGGAGAGGATGGCGCCGGGCGCGGCCAGGGCGGCCGTGGTGGCTTTGGCGGCGGGTCCGGGCACCGGCGACAGGACGTTGAGGTGCAGGGTGCCCAGCAGCGCCGGAGCCGTGAAAAGCAAGGAGTACCGCATATGCCCGTAAGTGAAGGAAGTGAGTGCCCAGCTATATTGCTAGATGGCGCTTGTGCTCTCCTAACGTGGGGTGTGCGGCTTTAGTATTAGAGCGTGAGCGAGGGTTTGGGCGAGTCGGCCCACCATTCGTCGTTTTCCCAAACCTCGTTCCAGCCCAGCTTGGCGTATTTGGGGTTGACTTCGCCACCCCGGTCGCCGATGCCGAAATCTTTGTACACCTCGGGAGCAGCGGCAAACACGTCAGCGGCTACCACAAACGTCTTTACTTCCCGGGTCGTCAGGTTGCGCCGCGCGCCGTGCACGAGCATTTCGCTACCGTTGGCAGGCACGCCTTTATGCACAAACGGGGCCGTGACGTACCCCAGCCGACCACGGCTGGCAACGTGAAAATTGAGCACGGCTTCTCCGCGAAATACGCCGCTATTTGGGGCCGCTGCTTCCTGAATTGCCAGTTCGGCGCGCAGGGTGTAGGGATGCGACAGCCGCCGGGCGCGCTCATACTGCGCCTCTGCCGAATCGTTGGCGGCCGCTTCCGTCAGGGTCGAATCTTGCTGCTGAGACGTGAATTCATCATAATCCCAGGGCGCCTCCAAATCGGCAATCTGCCGCACCGTGAGTGTGCCCTCGAACGGCCGGATATTTTTCCGGTAGCGGCATTTGCCCCGCACGTGGTACACCTCGGGGTGCCGGGCATCGCGCTGCACGCTGGTAAAAGCCAGCGCAAACCGGTAATGGTCGGGGCCAAAGAAACCCTGCAGCGTTGGGTTCTCCCGGCGATATTGGGTATCGCCCTGCCACAGCTTCGATAAGTCGATTTCGCGCAGCAGCTGCCGCATGGGCCCTGTGAGCGTATCGGCAGCGGCGAATAGCGACGGCAACGCTTTTTCGCCGGCTTTGGCCACTAGAACGGGCGCGCTGGCAGCTACCGCAACATTGGTGGCGACCGGTTTCTGCTGTTGGCAGGCAGCCAGCAGGCCAGCCAGTAAAAACGGGTAGAACGTTTGCTTCATGCCGCCAATTTACTGCGCAGCTCCGGCATGAACTCGCGCAGGAAATACCGCCCCAGCCCTGTTTCCAGCAGAATTTCCATCCCTATCAAATTGCCCACCCACGAAAGCCACGTCACCGTCAGATACGTCTCAATGGGCTTGGTTTCGAACACGTAATACATCACGTAGCTTTCGCCGCGCAACGCTAGTGCCGCCAGCGTCACGGCGAAGCTGCGCAGCATCCAGTCCACGTGCAGGCTCCACTGGCGCTGGCGGGCGGCCTGGTAGGCCCGCCAAGTGCAGCCCCACCACACCAGGCACTGCAGCGTGAAGCCCACCTGGGCCGCCAGCCCGCCGTTGGCAAAGCGGGCCAGAATGAGACCCGACGGCGCCGCCAGGGCCAGAATACCGATGACGTAGCCCTTGCCCAGCTGCCGGTGCAGCCCCGGCCCGCGCCGCGCCAGCACCGGCAGAAACTGCAGCAACCCCAACACCAACACCACCAGGCTGGTGGTGATGTGCACGTAGAACCCCAGTCGGAAAAACGGGTTGTCGTTGGTTTCGTCGCTTTTGGTAGTGAGGAAGTTAATGCCCTTTTCAAAGGTGTAGTAGGGCAGCGTTTTGGTGAGCATCAGGCCCGCGAAGGCGGCGATGAAAGCGGCGGCAAGAAAGAGGACGATTTTTCGGAGCATAAAAGCAGCGCGTTCGGGCGATAACCGGCAAATAAACTGAAGCGGCCCGCCGTGGGTACCGGCGGGCCTGCTTGCAACATTGACTTATCGGAATTATTGCCCGCGCAGGCGCTTGTGGTACAGCGCGGCCATGCGCAGCTGGAAGTAGTCGTACTTCTCGCGCAGGTGGTCGAACAGGTCGCGCAGCGACGCCTCGTTGCCGAGCTGGGCGCGGGCCGTAAGGATTTCGGCCAGCTCCGAGTCGCTCACGAAGTCGTGGATGCGCAGCTCGCGGCCCTTGGCGTAGGCCGTGTAGAGGTGCGTTTTCACGGTGCTCAGGGCCAGGCCGCGGCGCTCGGAGATGTCCTCCGGCGTGAGGCCCATGTGGTGAAACTGCACGGTGGCGTCCTCGGAGTCGCCTGCCGACTTTTCGGTTTTCTCGGCCTTGGCCAGGCGCGGGCGCGGCTCGTTGAACATGCTGTCCGAATCGGACGGCACGTACTGCCCGCCGCCGTCCTCCAGAATCAGCTTGATGAAGGCCTCGCCGTAGGTTTCGAACTTCTTCATGCCCACGCCCGAAATGCCCAGCATGCCCACGCGGTTGACGGGCCGCTCGGCGGCCATTTCCTGCAGCGTGGCGTCCGAAAACACTACGTAAGGCGGCACGCCCTGCTCGTCGGCAATGGCCTTGCGGAGCCGGCGCAGCTTCTCAAACAGCTGCGCCTCGGGCGTGCCGATGGTGGCCGTGGAAGCAGCGTTGGCAGCCTTCTTGCTGGCGCGGGTGGGCTTTTCGGCCTTCTCGGCGGGCTGGAACTTCTTGAGCGGCAGCGCGAGCTGGCCCTTCAGCACTTGGTGGCCGCGCTCGGTGATTTTCAGGGCGTAGCCTTCCTCGTAGGCGATGTAAAACAGCCCGTCGTTCAGCATCTGGTGGATGTAGCTGTACCAGTCGAGGTAGGGCAAATCGGAGCCGGCGCCGTAGGTTTTTATCTGGTCGTAGCCGCCCTGTAGCACGGCCTGGTTGCGCATGCCGCGCAAGATGTCAATCAGCAGGTTGATGGCCACCCGCTCGCGGCTGCGAAACACGGCCGAAAGGGCTTTCTGGGCAATGAGGGTGCCGTCGAAGGTGGTGGGCGGGTTGCGGCAGATGTCGCAGTTGCCGCAGTCCTGCGGCAGCGTTTCGGAGAAGTAGTTGAGCAGGATTTTGCGGCGGCAACTGGCGGCTTCGGCAAACTGCTGCATGCGCTCCAGCTTGGCGGTGTTGAGCTGGGCCTGGCGCGCGGGCACGTCCTTGGTCACCATCTCGCGCATCTGCATCACGTCGGCGAAGCTGTAGAACAGGATGGCGGTGCTGGGCGCGCCGTCGCGCCCGGCCCGGCCGATTTCTTGGTAGTAGCCTTCGATGTTTTTGGGCAAGTTGTAGTGCATCACCCAGCGCACGTTGCTCTTGTCGATGCCCATGCCGAAGGCAATGGTGGCCACGATGACCTGCAAATCGTCCTGCAAAAAGGCTTCCTGCACCTTGCCGCGCTGCAGGGGTGTCATGCCAGCGTGGTAGTGGCCGGCCTTCACGCCCTTGGCGATGAGCTTCTGGGCCACGGTTTCGCAGGTTTTGCGCGAAAGGCAGTAAATGATGCCCGGGTCCTGCGGGTGGCGGGCAATGTAGTCGAGCACCGAGCCCATGCGGTCCTGGCCCGGCCGCACCAGCAGGTTGATGTTGGGCCGGTCAAAGCTGGAGAGGAACACCCGGGGCTCGTGCAGGTTGAGTTGGGTGATGATGTCGCGCTTGGTGAGGCGGTCGGCCGTGGCCGTGAGGGCGATGATGGGCGTGTTGGGGAAGTGCGTCCGCAGCGCGCCGAGTTGGGTGTACTCGGGCCGAAAATCATGGCCCCAGCTCGAAATGCAGTGGGCCTCGTCGATGGCAAACAGGCTGATGTTTACCCGGTTCAGAAACTGCAAGAAGCCGTCGCTTAGCAGCTTTTCCGGCGACACGTACAGCAGCTTCAGGTGCCCGCTCACGGCCGCCCGCGCAATGTCGTTGGACTCCGACTGCCCCACGCTGCTGTTGATGTAGGCCGCCGCGATGCCGTTGGCTTTCAGGGCTTCCACCTGGTCCTTCATCAACGCAATGAGCGGCGACACCACCACGCAGGTGCCCTCCGACACCACGGCCGGAATCTGGAAGCAGACCGACTTGCCGCCGCCGGTGGGCATGAGCACCACGGTGTCTTTGCCCCCCAGAATGTTCTGGATGATGTCGGCCTGCATGGGCCGGAAATTGTCATAGCCGTAATACCGTTTCAGGGCCTGGCGGGCGGCGGGCAGCAGGTCGGGAGGAGCGGTAGTTAAGGTATCGGACATGACGCAGGCGGAGTAATTAGATAAAAATAACAGGCGGGGCCAGGAAGTTCCAAGCAGATTAGTTTTGGGCCGGGCCCTCGGCCGGTTTGGGTTCACGCTTGGAACCCCGGTACAGCTCATACTTCAACAACCGGCAATCGATGGGGCCATTGAACAGCGGAATGCGCCGCGCCGGCTTCAACCCGATGCTCTTGGCTGCCTCTAGGTTGCCGGTAAAAATGCAGGCGTTGTAGCCCTGAAAGCCCGTTTTCAGCGTATCGCCGATGGTTTTGTAGAGCGCCGCCATCTGAGCCCCCTCTCCTATTCGCTCGCCATACGGCGGGTTGGTGAGCACGATGCCGGGCGCTTCCTTGGCGGGCGCGGCGGCATCTTTCACGTCGCGCACCGAGAGGCGCACGCAGTCCTCCAGCCCGGCGGCGGTGATGTTGGCGGCGGCCATGTCGATGACTTTGGGGTCGAGGTCGGAGCCAGCGAGGTAGGCTTGCGGCTCTTCAAGGCGTTGGGCTTTGGCTTCTTCGCGCACCTGCTCCCAGAGTTTTGGGTCGAAGTCGTACCAGTTTTCAAAGCCGAATTTGCCTTGGTGGAACAGGCCGGGCGCGATGCGCTGGCACATCAGCCCGGCCTCGGTGAGTATGGTGGCCGAGCCGCACAGGGGGTCGATGAGCGGCTGCTTGCCGTCCCAACCCGAGAGCAGCACCAGGCCGGCGGCTAGCACCTCGTTCAGCGGGGCCTCGTTGGTGTGCTGGCGGTAGCCGCGGCGGTGCAGCGAGTCGCCGGCCGCGTCGAGGCTCAGGATGACTTCGTTCTCCGTCATGCGCAGGTGCAGGCGGATGTCGGGGTTGCGGGTGTCGATGCTGGGCCGCTCGCCGGTGCGGGCCCGAAACTGGTCCACAATGGCATCTTTGGTGAGCTGGGCCACGAACAGCGAATGCTCGAACGTGGAGCGGTTCACGACGGGCGTGATGGCGAAGGTTTGGCCGTGGCCGATGAAATCCTGCCAGTCAATGCGGCTCACTTCACGGTAGAGGGCCTTTTCATCGGCGGCGTAAAAAGCGGCGAAGGGCCGCAGCAGGCGTATGGAAAGGCGGCTCCAGAGGGCCACTTCGTAGAGCAGGCGGTGGTCGCCGATGAACTCGACGGCGCGGGAGCCCACGTGCGTGATGTCGGCGCCAAGGTCGTAAAGCTCGTCGGCGAGCAGTTCTTCCAGGCCGAACTGGGTGGTGGCGGTGAGGTGCATAAGTAGCGCGGACTTTGTAGTCCGCGGCCACAAAGGTCGGGAATAGCGCGCGGGGAAAGTCCTTCAACCAGCCCACGCGGCATTGAGCTTCCTTTTTTCTCTATCTACGCGTCCTGGCAATCGTGAATGTTCTTCCGGCGAAAGCATTCATCGCCCTTGAACTCACACTTCTGTCCCCTTGCGTTGATTTGCTATCCGTGCAACCGTCAAGCTGATTCAAATATTCCGCTGTAGCCTGTAGCTTTAGCAACACACCAACCAACCTGAACGCAGCCTGATAGGGTAAGCGTTTAATTACAACCTTAAGATGCGCGGCAGAGTCCCCCTGTTTGCCATATTGCTAGTGGCTCTCACGTTAGCCGGCTGCGGCAATTCCCCAACTTCAAATCCAACTGCTGAAATTGTCGTCCAGCGGCAAGCAGGCGCTGGCAGCACCAAGGCCGCGTCGTTATGGAGCCCTCCAAAATTCGGCACCGCGCCCCGTATAAACCCAGACAGTGTTGAGCTCACGGCGTTGGTGAGAAACGTCTACGAATGGCACGTAACCAAATACCCAAACTACGGATTCCCGCTACAGGTCAACACCCCATCCGATAGCCTACTCACAGGCATCGACTGGGCCGCCTACAATAACAATTATGCAGCTTTTAAAAAGACCGGCTTTTTCTCCAATGAATTCCTGGCCAGGCACCGGGCAATTGCCCTGACAATTGATTCATCGGTCAGACAAGCAAGTGCTGAATGGCGAAACGCAAACGACGGCATTCCATTGTGGTATTCCGATGCTGATGATTGGTGTAACTGTCAGGACAACCCCGACAATTACTGGCAGCGACTTACCCTCAGCAATTTGAAGTTTGGTGCTGACACGGCCACGTTCAACTGGACCTGGGATGAAAAAGACGGCATAGCCCCTCCTTTCAGCTATGCGATGAAAGCGAAAAAAGTGAACGGTGCCTGGAAAATCAATTACATGGAGGGGTTCCGGAATTACGGCACCGCTGCCGATTACAACCAGAGAATGAAGCCTAGCCGACAGTAATGCAACTGCCGGCAGTTGCTCACTAGCAGCAGTCATTCAGCCGTTATTGCTTATCCATGGGTTGGATTTGCCAAGTCGGCTCACTCGCTTTATCACGTAATCCTTCCTTAAAGCCGGCCCTATGTGGCCGGCTTTTTTGTACCTTCCGCCGCGTATGGCTATTCCAGTTTCTTCAGCGGCTACCACTGCCGCACCCGCTCGCTCCTACGCCGGCCCCATGGTGCTGATGACCACGCTGTTCTTCCTGTTCGGCGCCGTCACCAACTTCAACGACGTGCTCATGCCCTACCTCAAGGACGTGTGCCAGCTCACCGATTTGCAGTCCTCAGCCGTGCAGTCGGCCTTTTTCGGGGCGTATTTTCTGATGTCGCTGCCGGCCGGCTGGGTGCTGCGGAAGCTGGGCTACCAGCGCGGCATTGTGGTGGGCCTGCTGGTGATGGCCGTGGGCGCGCTACTCTTCATTCCGGCGGCCGACTCGCGCGCTTTTGCGCTGTTCCTCACGGCGCTGGCCACGCTGGGCGCGGGTATCACGCTGCTGCAGGTAGCGGCCAATCCTTACGTGAGCATCCTGGGGCCGGCGCGCGGCGCGGCGGCGCGGGTGAGCGTGGTGGGCGTGGCCAACAACTTCGGGGGCAGCCTCTCGCCGCTGGTGGGCGGCCTGGTGCTGTTTGGCGGCTCGGTGGCCCTGAAAGCCCGGCTGGCGGCCCTGCCGCTGAGCGAGCGCCTGGCCGAGGAATCGCAACTCGTGAAAGGGCCTTACATCGGCCTGGCCGTGTTTTTGGTGCTGCTGGCGGCCATGTTTTTCTTCCTCGTGAAGTTGCCCGACATCGAAGGCATTCCCGAAGAAGCGGCCGAAGAGGCCCGGCCCATGGCACCGGGGCGCACGTCGGCGCTGGCGTTCCCGCACTTGGTGCTGGGCGTGGTGGCTATTTTCGTGTACGTGGGCGTAGAAGTAGGCTTGGGCTCGTTCCTCATTCGCTACGGCGAGTCGCAGGGCATTCAGCAGCTTTCCAGCTTCACCCAAAGCCTGGTGCGCGGCCTCAACGTGGCCACCAACTACGTGGGCGTTCTCTTCGGCCAGGACCCCGCCCCCATCGACACCGCCGCCGGCTTCACCAAGGCCGTGGGCGCGGTGCTGGTGTCCTCGTATTGGTTCGGCTCGCTGATTGGGCGCGTGGTGGGCATCCCGCTGCTGCTCAAGTTTCACAACCGCGCCCTGTTGGTGGCGGTGTGCGCGGCGGGCGTGGCCCTGGTGGGCGCGAGCATCCTGAGCACCGGCGAAACGGCCCTGTGGCTCATCGTGCTCTGCGGGCTGATGAACTCCATCATGTGGCCCGTCATCTTCCCGCTGGCCATCACCGGGCTGGGGCCGTTCACCAAACAAGGCTCGTCGTACCTGATTATGGCCATTGTGGGCGGGGCGCTCATTCCGCCGCTCATGGGCTGGCTGGCCACGCACGGGGGCGGGCTGCGGGTGGCGTTTGTGGTGCCGGCGCTGTGCTACCTGTACCTGCTGTTTTATGCGCTGAGCGGCTACCGGGTGCGGTAATTCCCCGTTCTACAGTTCCTGAATAAACAGGTGTGGCACGGCATCCACCAGCCACACGCCGTTGCCCGACTCGTAGAAAACGCCGCCCGCGGCGTGTAACCCAGCCGCATCAATTTTCAGGATAACGGGCCGGCCCCGCCGGGCGCCCACCCGCCGAGCGGTTTCCTCGCCGGGCGAGAGGTGCACGTGGTGGCGGTCCATTTTCTGCAAGCCCTCACGCCGGATGGCCGGCAAGGCGGCCGGAGCCGTGCCGTGGTACAGCACAGGCGGCGGCACGGCGGGCGCTAGCTGCAAATCAACTTCTACGCTATGGCCTTGCTGGGCCCGAATGCGGGTGCCGGCGGCATCGAAGGCGAAGCGCTTCTTGTCGCTGCCTTCCACAATTTCGGCCAGTTCGGCCGGACTGATGGGCGTGCCATGCGCCGCGCAGGCGGCTAGCAATTCGGCCACCCCAACCCAGCCGCCCTCCTGCAAGCTCAGGCCGATGGCGGCCGGCTGGTGGCGCAGGTGTAGGCTCAGAAACTTACTCAGACGAGTGGTTTGCTTGGTATCCATGGCGCCAAAGGTCGCCAAAGAATCCTTGCCTTATGTCCAACTCTGTAGCAGCCCAAGACTTGCGCAATTGCTAACAGCACAAGTTTCTTATCTGGGGTATAAGCACGCCGTGATTGGCATAAATACCACTATTTAAGAGCACAACTTGCTTAAGGGCGGTACAAACAGGGCAGCCGAAGCACAAACATCTCTCACGGTTGGACGCCCGCGCCATGCCCGGCCGCCGGTACCTTTGCGGCATGGTTCTCGAAGAAAACGTTTCCCTCCGCCCTTACAACACCTTTGGCCTCGACGTGAAGGCCCGCTATTTCGCCCGCTTTGCTTCCGCCGATGAGCTACGCGAGCTGCTGCAGCAGCCCCAGGTACAGGCCGCCGAAAAGCTCATTCTGGGCGGGGGCTCCAATCTGCTCTTTACCCAAGACTTCGACGGCGTGGTGCTCAAAAACGAGATTCGCGGGCTGGAAATCCTGCGCGAAGACGCCGACACCCACACCGCGCTGGTGCGGGCCGGGGCCGGCGAAAGCTGGCACGGCCTCGTGGAATACGCGCTGGACCAGCAACTGAGCGGCATCGAAAACCTCTCCCTCATTCCCGGCACGGTGGGCGCCGCGCCGCTGCAAAACATCGGCGCCTACGGGGCCGAGCTGCGCGACACCTTCGACCGCCTCGAAGCCGTCGAGATTGCCACCGGCGCGCTGCGCGTGTTCACGGCCGAGGAGTGCGGCTTCGGCTACCGCGAAAGCGTCTTCAAAAACGTGCTCAAAGGGCAATTTGTGGTCACGGCCGTGGTGCTGCGCCTGCACCGCCAAGCCCGGCCCAACGTGCGCTACGGCGCCATTGCCGAAACGCTGGCTGAAATGGGCATCGAGGGCGAGCCCACCCCGCACGACGTGAGCCGGGCCGTGGTGCACATCCGCCGCAGCAAGCTGCCCGACCCGGCCGAAATCGGCAACGCGGGCTCGTTTTTCAAGAACCCCGAAGTATCGCAGGCCAAGTTCGACCAGCTCAAGCAGCAGTACCCCGACCTGCCCGGCTACCCCGTGCCCGGCGGCGTGAAGGTGCCCGCGGGCTGGCTCATCGAGCGGGCCGGCTGGAAGGGCCTGCGCCGCGGCGCAGGCGCGGGCACCCACGGCGTGCACGCCCGCCAGGCCCTGGTGCTGGTGAACCACGGCGGCGCCACCGGCGCCGAAGTGCGGCAGCTGGCCGAAGAAATCATAGCCTCCGTGCGCGAGCAGTTTGCGGTCGAGCTTCATCCGGAAGTTAATATTTTGTGATAAAATAGTATTGCAACAAAATAGGGCAATTACTGTGAATGAGCACAGCGAATGAAGAATTTATAACGAGATTTGCGTAAGCTCTTCTTTCTCGGTCTACATATTCTTCAATTCACGCCATGACCAAGCTGCTCACTTTCGTTTCGCTTTTTGCCGGCCTGACGGCCACCGCACAGGCCGCCCCCGGCCCCGCCGCTCCTCCCGTTCTCACCGTGAAAGCCGCCCGGGCCCTCGGGGCCGGCAGCACCGTCACGGTGCGCGCCGTGGTGCTCAACGGCGCCGAGATGGGCAACATCCGCTACATCCAGGACGCCGAGGCGGGCCTGGCCCTCTACGCCCAGCCGGCCAAGCTGCCGGGCTACGGCGAGCTGCACGCCGGCGACAGCATTCAGGTGACGGGCCAATTGAAGCTCTACAACGGGCTGCTGGAAATGGACCCCGTGGCCTCGTTTCACAAGCTGGCCGGCGGCGTGCGGCTGCGCGCCCTGCAGGTGCCCCTGGCGCAGGCCACCAGCGCGTTTGTGGAAGCCAACGAAGGCCGCCTGCTCGAAATCACGGGCGTGCCGCGCCTGCTCACGCCCGCCGGCACGCCCGTCACGGCCCTGGCCGGCAACGCCAACTACCTCATCAATGGGCAGCCGGGCACGCTGGTGCGGGTGGGCGCCGCCAGCACCGGCCCGGGCGGCCTCGTGGATGCCACGCCGCCCACCGAAACCTTTGACCTGCGCGGCGTGCTGAGCCAGTACTCGCCCAGCGGCACGGGCGGCTACCAGCTGCTGCCGCGCCTGGCCTCCGACTTGGTGCTGGGCGGCGGCCTGCCCCGCCTCACCGAAGAGCCCGTGCCGGTGGACGTGAGCCCGACGGGCTTCACGGTGGTGTACTCGACTCTGAACGCCGGCGACACACGCGTGCGCTACGGCCTCAACGCCCAGGAATTGAAGGAGGTGCGGACCGATGCCACTCTCACCACCCGCCACAGCCTCACGCTGAGCGACCTGATTCCGGGCACCACTTACTACGTGGAGGTGAGCTCGCGCAACGCCGCCGGCACCGAAACGGCCGCGCCCGTGCCGTTCATCACCAGCAGCGGCAAACGGAGCCGGCCGGGCACCAAAAACTAGGGGCCGCTGTTGGGCCGGCCGTGGGAGCAGGGCCGCTGGTTTCGTTGAAATTCAGCATCTTTGTAATTCGGCTTCCCACATTTTTAAAGACCTAACCGTTTCATCACACTCGCTTCTTTATGAAGAAATTTACCCTGCTGGCGCTGCTGGCGTGCGCCACTTCGTGGCACGCCGCGCAAGCTCAGACACCCATTACCATTGCGGCGGCACGGGCCCTGGCCCCCACCACCAACACCACCCAAGGGCCCACCGTGACGGTGCGCGGCACGGTGACGAACGGCGACGAGTTGGGCTCGTCGGTGAGCATCATTCGCTACATTCAGGACGGCACGGCCGGCATCGGGGTGTACACGACGGGCGGCGCCACGGGCCCGCTGGTGTCGCAGCTCGTGCCCGGCGACAGCATTCAGGTAACGGGCGGGTTGAAAATGTTCCGCGGCCTGCTCGAAATTGACCCCATCACGTCGGTGACCGTGCTGGCCGGCAACCGGCCCATTCCGGCGCCGGTGGTGTTTCCGTCGGCCCAGGCGGCTTCGGCCTACGCCGAGCAGTACGAGGGCATGCTGGTGCGCATCAACGGCCTGACGTCGGTGAACACGACCGGCGGCGCGTCGGTGACGTCGTTCACGGCCAACACCACTTACCGCCTCAACAACAACTCGACGCTGGTCACCTACGTGCCCACCAACTCCAACGGCCCCGACGGCCTCATCGGCAAGCCCAGCCCCACGGGCACGTTCGACGCCGTGGGCATCATGAGCCAGTATAGCTCGTCGGCCACGTCCACCACGGGCGGCTACCAGCTGCTGAACCGCAAGTACCCGGACTTCATCCAGGGCCTGACGCCCAACCTGACCAGCACGCCGAAGCCGACCAACATCAGCACCACCGGCTTCACGGTCACGTTCAACACGGCCAACGCCGGCAACACCCAGCTGTCGTACGCCACCAGCCCCACCGGCACGTTCACGACGGTGGCCGGCAACACGGCCCTCACCACGGCCCACACCCAAACCCTGACGGGCCTGCAGCCGGCCACGGTGTACTACGTGCAGGCCGTGTCGGTGAACAGCGTGGGCCGCTCGGAGTCGCGCGTGGTGCCCATGATTACGGCTTCGCTCTCGTCGGGCCGCATGCGCACCTACTTCACCCGCCCCGTGGATAACACGCTGGCCCTGGCCGGCAACGCCGCCGTGTACGCCCCCAACGGCAGCGTGGCCGACACGCTGGCCCGCTACATCGGCCGCGCCACCCAGACGCTGGACATCACCATCTACAACTGGAACAACGCCGCGATTCTAAATGCGGTGAACGCCGCCCAGGCCCGCGGCGTGGCCGTGCGCGTGATTTACGAAGACGACAACGCCAACGTGAGCATTGGCAGCCTGAACGCGGCCATCCCGCGCATCTTCCGCCCGGCCCAGACCGGCAGCAGCGGCAGCTCCATCATGCACAACAAGTTTGTGGTGATTGACGCCAACAGCACCAACCCCAACGTGCCCATGGTGTGGACGGGCTCGACGAACTGGACCCCGGCCCAGCTCAGCACCGACCGCAACAACGTGGTAACCGTGCAGGACCAGAGCCTGGCCCGCGTGTACACGCTGGAATTCAACGAGATGTGGGGCAGCGCCACGGCCACGCCCGGCACGCCCCTGTTTGGCTCGCGCAAAACCGACAACACGCCCCACTACCTCGTCATCGGCGGCAAGCAGGTGGAATCGTGGTTTTCGCCCACCGACAACGTGAACGCCCACCTCATCGAAACCGTGCGCACGGCCGACTACGACATGCACATCCTCTCGATGCTGGTGACGCGCACCGACATCGGCCGCGCCATTGCCGACCAAGTGACGCAGCGCAACATGGCGCAGTGCTCCGACGGCCTGACCAACGACACCAGCGGCGTGGCCGGCTTCGTGTTCCGCACCATTCGGAGCGGCATGGGCTCGCGCTACCTGCTCGACAACCGCACCGGCATCATGCACCACAAAACCCTGATTGTGGACGCCAGCGCCCCGCAGTCGGACCCGACGGTGTTCGTGGGCTCGCACAACTGGACGGCTTCGGCCGACACCGAGAACGACGAAAACACCCTCGTTATTCACGACCAGCGCATCGCCAACCAATACTACCAGGAGTACGCCGCCCGCATTGCCGAGCAAAACCAGGGCGTAACGGCCTGCCGCATTGCCCTGGCCACCCGCACCGGCACGGTGCAGGCCAGCACCATGCAGCTCTACCCCAATCCCACCAAGGGCAGCTTCAACCTGCACTTGGCCAGCACCTCGGCCCGCACGGCTACCGTGGTGCTGCGCGATGCCACCGGCCGCGTGGTGCTCACCCAAACCCAGCCCCTTACCGGTGCCGACCTGACCATCGACGCCACGGCGCTGAAGGCGGGCCTGTACATGGTGCAGGTAACCACTCCTGAGGCCACGCAAGTGAGCCGCGTGGTGGTGCAGTAACCCTTCGCCTACCAATGCAAAAAAGGCGGCTTCCCTCGGGGAGCCGCCTTTTTTTATGCGCATTTCGGCAATCTCCCGCTGCCTTAGCCCACGGCCGGACGCGCGCGGCGCAGGTACCAGCCCGCCAGCAGGACGCCGGCCGCCAGCAGCAGCGCGGCGCCTCCGTCAACGGGCGTTTGGGCCGGTGGCGGAGCATCTTTCTCCAGGGTATCGAGCGAGGCGTTCGCCGCCAGGGTTTCGGCCTGCTTACGGTACAGCGCGGCCTTCTGCGCGTCGTTTTCCAGAGCAAGAAAAGAAGTAAAAGGCGTGAGGATGCCGGCCCGGAAACTGGCCTGGATGAATGGCACCCGCTCCTGGTCGGTCACTTCGGGGTGAAACGTTTGCCATTGGTGGTAGCCGCTCAGCAGCAGGCCCGTGAGCCAGCGGTTGGTGGGCGCGGCGGCCGGGTCGGGCACGGCCGGTCGCTGGCTCAGCACAATGCTGGGCGTATCCGTATCGGGCAGGTAAGCGCGCGGATGGGCGGCGGTGGGCCAGGCCCGCACGGCCGCCGGCCCGCCCGCGGGCGGAGCCGCCGCTAGCGGCATGCGGGCGTCGTGGCGCAGCGAATGGGGCACGAGTTGGCCATCGGCCCCCAGCACGTAGAACACGTCGCTCTCCGGAAAGGCGCTGCTGAACTCCTCAAAGTCGGAGTCTAGCACGGCGTGGTCCGGATTGTCGGTTACGGCCACCAGCACCGGGTACGTGGGGGCCGGGTGCTCCTGCGAGTCGAACAACACGCGGCGGATTGCGCCCGTGAGATAGAAGCCCCCGGCAAGGGGCATGCGGCTCAATTGCGCGGCCCAGTCGGCGCCAGCGGGGACGGGCGTGGTGGCCGCATTCACGATGCTGAACCGCGCAGGGGCCCCGTTGGGCAGCGGCCGGGCTAGCACGTCCGCAACGCGCACCTCGTACGTCGCCGAAGCCTGCCCCGCCGAGGCATCGAGCAGAAAGTGGTAATACGGACGCCGCCGAACCAGCGGCAGGCGCTGCTTGGCCAAGGCACTCACGTAGGTCACGCCGCTGCCGGGCACGGCCACGGGGGCGGCCACGGGCGGTGCCGCGGTGGCGTCGCCCAGGGTGAGCACGCGCCCGTCGACGGTGAGGGTGCACGGTTCCTTGTGCAGCAGTTGAATGCGGGTACGGCGCACCTCGCTGCCCGACACGGGGTATACCTGCACTGAGATTTCGTTGGCCCGGCGATAGACGAGCAGGCCGGGGTCGCGGCTGCGGTTTTCATTCAGAATCTGGGCATACACCCAGGTAGCCGCCCGCTTCTCGGCCAGAATGCCCCGCTCCTGCCGATTGCCAATGGTCAGGTAATAGTCGCTCACCCAGCAGCCAATAGGCAGGGCGATGGCCGTGCGGTATTCGCCGTTTTGAATAGTGGGGAATGGGTTGGCAATTTCCAGGTTCACCCAGCTCACCCAGGCCTGCTGGCGGGCGTCGTAGGTGCTGGTGGCGGTGGCGGTGCGCAGCTGCGGCGCCGTGGGCGCGGGCCTCGGCGCGTCGGTCGACCACCCCGGCGCCCACCGGTAACCGGAGGAGGTGCCTACAAAAATGCGGTCTAGCTCACTCAGCTTTTCTTCCGACAGCATGAGGTTGTCGAGCACCAGCCAGTTGAAATACGTGGACAGGTAAGGCTGCTGCGAACCGAAGAGGAAATCGATGCCACGGTCTTTGTTTTGGCGCACCACGCCGAGCGTGGCAGCCAGCGCCGAGGGGTCGATGTGCTCGGTTTTGCTAAAGTCGGGAGTGTATACATAAGCCAGGGCCTCGTGCAGCACTTGCCGCCGGTGCCAGAAGCTTCCCGTAACCGCCAAGGGCAGTACCGCCAGCCCACCCAACAGCGCGGCCCGCACCACGGCCCGCGAAAACACCAGTTGGAGTGCGGTCACGTCTTCGTGTAGCTGGCGCACGTGCACTACGAACAACATCAACGGCGCCAGCAGCAAAAAACCGGTACCAATGAGGATAATGGCCGGAATGGCCAGCGGCAGAAAGGGCAGGAACACCAGGAAAAAATAGAACGTGTAGCCAAACAGCGCACTCCGGCCCAGCAGCTGCACCAACCGCACCCCTGGCCGGGGGCTGTCGGGCAGGCACAGCAGGAGGGCGTTCAGCGCAGCCAAAGCATAAAACCATGGACTGGTGAAATTGCCGAATACGCCGCTGTCGCTGTGATGAAAGCCCTGCCCAAACAGCAGGCCGTTGTTTACGCCCAACCCCACCAATGGCAACACGAGCGTAATGATAACCTTCCAGACCAGGCTGGTTTCAGCCCAGAAGCCATTCCGGTGCTGCGTGATGATGAACAATGCCCGCACCAGAAAGAAAAAGAAGCTCAGCGTACTGATTACCGCCCCGAACACGACAAGGGTACCGACCACTTCGTCCCAGCGGCCGGGCGTGTAGGGCTCGGCCGAAGCGCCTCGGGTGTGGTCGCTAATCCAGCTCACCACCCAGAACACCAGCCACCACCCAAACGGCGTGACCACCGCCAGCAAGATGTTGGGAGCCGCGCTGTGGGGCTGGTCGTCGGGTGTGAACTTGGCCACCAGCGCCAGCATGGCGTACGCCAGCGTGGGCATCAGGAAAGTCCAGGCCATCAGCAGCGGTTCGGTGGGCAACATCCAACGCGGCACCGCGCCCGGCGGCAACAGCTTGTTCGACTCCACCGTGAGCAGGCACAGCCACAAGCTGTAGCCGACCAGCACGGCCACGCTAAACCAGCCCCCCAAGGGCCGCTGCCGGGCCAACTGCGTGCCCGCGTAGCACGCGGCCACCACCCCCATGGCCAGCAGCGCCAGCCCGTACGCTTGCCACAGGGCCACGCTGCTGGCCGGCAGCAGCGTGTGCACCACCGCGAACTCGCCGGAACAGAGCAGCAGCAGCACCGCTGTTGGGAAAGTATTCGTCAGGAAAAGCCATTTCGGATTGCGTAAGCTGTGCATGGAACGAAAGCCGGACTCGTCCGGAGCTAGTGAAGAAATACGCGCAGGCACTCGTGCCCAATAGCCAAGCACACACTAGGCTGGCGACTGGCAAGGCCACAGCAAAAGTATTTTAAAGAACTTTGTATTTCAAAGTATTTAATCAAAAGAGCTGCTTCTTCTGTTAAAAAGGGCGTTTCCAACCCCAAACCGCCTTTTTTATTTCATCCATTCAGCAGCTTGTGCCGCCTGATGGGCTTGTGCTGACGTAGCCAGAGCGCGTGGAAACAAGTAGGCACGTCGTTGGTCCACGTTCGCAGAAGGAGCACAATGGCCACTATTTCGAGCCGGCTCGCCGCCCCTATCCAAAACGAAACGGCGAATAACACGCGGGACTCGGCAGTTAGGAGAATCTGAACCAGCGCGGCGGCCGAAACCAGCACCCACGCCTTCGCACCCCAGGAGTGCGTGGCGATTTCCTTGCGAAACCGGAGGTAGCTCACGGCATACGTCAGCCCTTCCAGCGCGAGCAGCAGCCACAGTTTGGTGGCGTGGCGCGCAAAGAAACCCGGGCAAGCCAAGTAGGTGGCCAGCAACACCAGCCCCCAAAACACTTGGTCGACGGCCGAATCGAGCCGACGCAGTTTCTCGGTCGACACGTTCAGCTGCCGGGCCACGATGCCGTCGAACACATCGGTGAGCACGCCCAGCACAATCAGCCCCACGGCCAGCGCCCCAAAATGCGCCACGCGCCCATAGCTGCACGCTACCAGCAGCCCCCCGATGACGAGCCGGGAATAGACGAGGGCCAGCGGAACAGATTCCATGGCCGATGTAGCACGAGGCATAGCAAGGCGGCAACCGATGAGCTACTGGCCTAGGTCGAATTGCTCGGGCCGGCCCTGGCGCATGGTGTCGCGGGTGTTTTTCTGCACGGCAATGGCAGCAAACAAGCTCAGCACGAAAGACATGGCGTAGAAGCCCTTCTCGCTCAGCGTGAGCGTGGCGTTCCAGAGGCCCACGGTGAGGAGCAGCACCGTGAGCAGGACCGACACCCAGCTGATGCCGTAGTACAGGTTGGTGACGGGAATGCCTTCGAGGCGGTCGCGCACGCTTTTCTGCACCGAAATGGCGGCGAACAGTCCGTACATCAGCACCGTGAAGTAGTAGCCTTTTTCGTTGAGGCCCATCTGCGCGTTCCAGAGGCCGACGTTGAAGGCGACCACGCCCACGAGCAGCGCCACCCAGGAGGCGGCAATGAAAGCCGGAGAAGTTTGCGGAACGGACGGGCTGGGGTGTTGGGGTTGCATGGCGGTTGAAGGGTGAAGGCATGACTGCGGGCCGAAAGCTACTTCGCAGCTGTTGGCAATGCTGTGCAAACCTACGGGCCAGCCGATGCCGGCCGCTACGTATTTTTTGGCATTACCTGACTTTTCAAGTCAGCCGCATTTCACCCAACAACTATCGAAACCTTTTAAAAATAAGCCCAGGCCTTATTCAGACCTGGGCTTATTTACAACACATGGGACATTACGAACGCTGGTTAACCGCTATGCAAACTCAGCTCGCGTCTTATAATTCGCTGTTATCGTTCTTGGCTTTGGACGCTAACCGAGGCTGCCGGAACTTCAAAATACCCCACCAACCCAAGAATAATCCGAAGGTTAGTTCCAAGGCAAAGGTGACGAAGGCTTCTTTCACCTCCAGATGCAGGCCGGGATTATTGGGCAAGGCGGCCCGCAGCTGCAGTGCTCCAGCCAGCACCTGCAGGCTTTTCGATAGCATACCAATGGCCAAGCACAAGCCAAACAGTCCGGCCAGTACGCGCCCAGCTTTATTGGTGCGGCCAGCCATTTACTTCAGCACCGCAATGGTTACGCCATCCCCGCCCCTATCGGCGTGCTCGTCGGCCACGCTGGCCACGGCGCGCTGCGAGCGCAGGTAGTCGCGCACCACCTGGCGCAGCACGCCGTTGCCGCGGCCGTGCAGGAACTTGATTTCGGGCATGCCCAGCATCACGGCGTCGTCGACGAAGCTCATGGTTTTGGTGAGGGCGTCTTCGGCGCGCTCGCCGCGCAGGTCGAGCGTGGGACTGAAGCCGGCCATGCGGTCGGTGATGTTCACGCTGTTGCCGCCGCCCGCGCCGCTGCCGCCCAAGCGGCCGGCTTTGGATTTGGCGGCCTGCTCCCGCTCGCGGATTTCGGCCCGGCCCAGCTTTTCGAGCTGGTTGAGTTTGGTGAGGGTTTTCATGCCGCCGAACATCACTTCGGCGGTCTGGCCCTTCACGCTCACCACTTCACCGTAGCCGTCCTGGCCAAATAGGGCCACTTTATCACCGGGCTGCACGGCGCCGGCCACGGCCCGCTCGCGGGTCGGCTTGGGCTTGGGCGGCTCTATCTGCAATTCGGTGCGCACGAAGGTGTCGAGCTTCTCGCGGGCCGCCTTGTTGGTTTCCTTCTCGGCGTTGCCCCGGCGGATTTCGCCGATGGTGGCCTCAATCTGCTGGTTGGTGTTCACCAAAAGCGCTTTGGCCTGCTGCTTGGCGGTGCGCAGGGTTTCGAGCTTGGTGTCTTCGAGGTGCTGCTTGAGGTCCTGGTATTCCTGGGCGGCTTTTTTGAGGCGGCGCTCGGCTTTGGCAGCTTCGGCGGTGCGCTGTTCGAGCTCGGTTTTCTCCTTTTCGAGGCCCTCGAGCAGGCGGTCGTAGCGGATTTTATCCTTGCCCACGAGCCGAGTAGCGCGCTCCACCACGTCTTTGGGCAGGCCGATTTTGCGGGCAATTTCGATGGCGAACGAGGAGCCCGGCTTACCCACTTCGAGGCGGTAAAGCGGCTGCAGCTTCTCCGGGTCGTAGCGCATGGCGCCATTCACGAGGTGCGGCGTGCGCTCGGCGAAGTTCTTGAGGTTGGTGTAGTGCGTGGTGATGACGCCGAACACCCGCGACTTGTTCAGCTGGTCGAGCACGGCCTCGGCGATGGCGCCGCCCAGGCTGGGCTCGGTGCCGGTGCCGAATTCATCAATGAGCACCAGGCTTTTCTTGCCGGCCAGCAGCAGGAACTGCTTCATGGCCAGCAGGTGCGAGGAATAGGTCGAGAGGTCGTTTTCCAGGCTCTGCTCGTCGCCGATGTCGAGGAAAATGTCTTCGAAGACGCCGGCTTCGGAGTTGTCGGCGCAGGGGATGAGCAGGCCCATTTGCAGCATGAACTGCACGAGGCCCACGGTTTTCAGGCTGACGGATTTGCCGCCGGCGTTGGGGCCGGAGATGACCAGGATGCGCTGTTCGTGGTTCAGCTCCAGGTCCAGCGGCACCACTTCGCGGGGGTCGCCGTTGTCGCGCTTGTGCTGGGCGAAGGCCAACTGCAGCAGCGGGTGGCGCACGCCGTGCCATTTGAGCAGCGGCTTGTTGTGCAGTTGGGGGAGCTGGCAATCGAGGGTGACGGCCAGGCGGGCTTTTGCTCTAATAAAGTCAATCAGCCCGAGGTAGCCGTAGGCTTTGCGCAGGTCCGGAATGTGGGGGCGCAGCTGGTCGGTGAGGGCCGTGAGGATGCGAATCAGCTCGCGGTGATAGGCGTTGTCGAGGTCCTTGATGTCGTTGTTGAGCTCGAACACCTCGGCCGGCTCGATGTAGACGGTCTGACCCGAGGCCGATTCGTCGTGAATCAGGCCCTTCACCTTCCGCTTGAACTCGGCGATGACAGGCAGCACCAAGCGCCCGCCCCGGATGGTGGGCTCGGCGTCGGAGGGAATCCAGCCTTCGGTTTTGGCCTGGCGCAGGATGCCGGCAATCTGCTTGCGCAGTTGCCCTTGCCGCGCTATCAGCTCCTGCCGAATCTGGCGCAGCAGCGGGCTGGCGTCGTCGCGCACGGCGCCGTCGTCGTCCACCACTTTGTCGAGGGCGGCCAGCAGGTTGCGGTCGACCTGCACGCCAATGCCCAGCAGGCGCAGCGTTGGGTACTGGTCCTCGTCGGCCTGCGAGAAGAAAGTAAGAGCCTGCCGGATGGTGCGCAGGCTCATTTTCACCTCAAAAAACGCGGCCACGTCGAGGTAGGCGCCCGGCAGGGCGGCGCGCTTGAAGTGCACCTTGGCGTCGTAGTAGTGCGAGGCCGGAAAATCGGCGCCGGAGCGCAGCAGGTAGGCGAATTCGTTGGTTTGCTGCAGCAGTTTGAGCAGGGGCTCGTGCTTGGGCTGAAACTCCATGCGGGCCACGTACTGCCGGCCCAGGGCCGAGAGGCAATTGGCTTCGAGCTGCTCGCGCAGGGTGCTGAAGCCGATTTTTTGTTCGAAGTGTTGGGGTAAGAGCAAGAAAGTAGTCTTTCGGTATTCGGGAATGGGATACGAAGGTAAACAGCGGGCCGGCCGGGAAGATTCGCCAGAAAGCATTAAGAAATGGCGGGGGCGGCGGCTGGCGGGCAGGGTGCGGGCGGCAAACCTTCGCTGACGGGTATAATATGACTGTGAATTCTAGATTTATGTCGCTAATTGCTGTGTTATGTACTCATCATCGCAAATTATTGACTTAAAATACATGTACTGTGGCTAATAATGCACTGTTTATTTCTACTGATTATGTGTGATTGCCTGCATAATAGGTGTAAGTTTCTTGAGTTAATATATTACAGACTACTTACCAGGTGTTTGTGGCTCCTAACACATAATATATGACTAGCAATGGCTTGTAAAAGGCTTGTAATAACTATGTTGCGGGGGCTGGCTGAGTAGACCAGGGCTTTTTTGCCGTTATCGTAGCCGTTCTCACGTTGGTGTATGAGGTAGAGACGCAATATTTTGCGTCTCGTCGTCGAACGTTATGTTCGGACGATTCCAGCACGAACCGTTCAACGACGAGACGCAAAATATTGCGTCTCTACCTCGTTCAATAAGCCAATACTACATCTGTACCGCTTTATGCCTGATACTCCTGTGCTGCCCGAAGACGCGCCCGGCCTGGCCGACCAGTTTGCGGCCCGTCTGGCCTTGCGCGACAACCCGGGCCCGCCCCCGCCGCCCAGCCAGGCGCCGGAAGCCATTGCGGCCCGGGTGGCAGCGTGGCTAGGGGCGCAACATGACGTGGGCAACCGCCGGGGCCGGGCCGCCCTGAGCGCGATGCTATTGGTGCTGGTGCAGCAACCCGATGCCGCCACCGCCGACCTGCAAGCGGCCAGCGGCTTGGGTCCGCGCATGGCAGCCCGCGCCACCCGCCGCCTCGAAGCGCTGGGGCTGACCGAGTGGTTTTACCGCAGCCGCACGCGCTTCCACCGCCTCACGCGGGCCGGGGAGGATGCGCTGCTGCCCGTGGTGGCGGGGAGGGCGGGCTGAATGGCCGTTTTCTTGAACGGTAAAGTAACTGGTTTTACTCCGTCTTCTTGGTGCCTAGGTTAATCAGAAAATTCATAATACCCAGGAAGAGGGCAAAGCCAACAACGCCCCAGAGTATCATTTCGCCCAATCCCCAAAAGGTTTCGGCAGCCTTGAGTCCATCGGCATAGGCTAAGACAGAGCAACCCGCCACGAGCAGCAGGATAAACAGAGCGTGGCGGCTCAATTTCATTTCCCTAAAGTAGCGCGTTCGCGTTCCTCGTTTTCCTTGCCACCATTTCGCTGAACTGAGTAGACGTTCGGTTCTTTGGCGGCAAATAGCACTTGCCACCTATTGCTGCTGTGCATGTATAAATTCAATTTGATAGGGGGCATGCTGCTCGTGGTGCTCTGCTGCGCGGTCTTGCCGGGAAAGCTCGTCGAGCGCGAGGTGGCCAGGGCCGGGGCGCTGATTCCAGTGGAGGTTATTAAGGTGAATTGCAATGCCTCAGGGGCGTTTCGGTTTATGCACTTTCGCTTCCAAGGCAAGCAACACTCGCTCAAGATTGACCCAGCGAGTTGCCAACGCCTTCAAGTCGGCCAAACCACGCTGCTCCGGCATCTGGACACGCATCCGGATGTATTCCTATTGCCCAGCAATTACAGCCCAGGGGAAAGCCTTTCTTGGTGCGCCCTCTTTTTCTTAGGAAGCTACGCCATCATAAGCAGCGTGATGCGGCTACGTCGGCGGCGTGCCTGAACGCTGAGTTTTGTGGACTCTAATCCGGCCAACCATGCGCCACTGCGTAGCTGCGCCGCTGGAGCTACTCCCCTGCCGCCCGCGAGTAGCCCAGACGGCCCGGCGGCGGGGGTGGCGGGGCGGGGTTTAACCAACCAAGCTTTTCTAAAGTAGGCACCTCAAAAGACGTAGGCGACGCCTGTTAGTGGGAGGCCTACGCCGCTGGGGTAGCCCGCTGGTTGCGGCGGTACAGGCCCAGGTATAGGGCCGTGAACGTGAACAGGCGCAGCGACGCGGTCCATTCCACGCCGGGCACGAACAGCAGCAGCACGCCCAGCGCCATCAGCGCGTAGCACAGCCAGGCCAGGGCGCGGCCCAGCCCGCGCTGGTAGAAATTGGGCCGGTATAGGTTTTCGGCCGGCACGCCGGTTTCGGCCTTCTGGCCCAGCATGGCTTCGCCCAGCGCGAGCACGGTCACCAGGTTGGGCAGGCTGGCTTCGGCCGCGGGCACAGCCTTGGCGGGGCGGTCGCCCAGGTAAACGGTGCCCGCAGCGCCAAAAAACAGCTTTACATTGGTGACATCGGTGCCGTTCTGGGCCTGAATATCGCTGTAGCCCTCAAAGTCGGTTAGCGGGTATTCGCGCACCGGCCAGCCGTAGGCCGCGGTGCGGCCGCGGGGCTCAAGGCGCAAGGCCGTGGGCGTGAGCACCGCCAGCATGGGCAGCATGCCGCGGCGCACCAGCGGCCAGCCCACGGCCAGCAGCGGCAGGCTACCGAGCCCCAACTGCACGGCCAGCCGGTGGTCGTCGTTCCACAGGATGGCGGCCACTGCCAGCGACATCAACCCCAGCGCGGGAAGGAGAAATCCGGCCATTGTCAGGCCCATGCGAATCAAGACCACGTGGCTGCGCAAAGGACCAGTGGCCGCGGCTGCAGCAGGTTCCGGGGTTGCGGTTGAAGGGGCTGAAGGGGCACTCATGCGAGCAGGCTTGGGGTGAGAGGTCCCCAAATTATCTGTCGGTTATGGTAAATGCAAACTTGAATCTATTCACCAACAGCTGCGAAACACGGGTCTGTATCGCTTCAACCGCCTTTTCTTTTGCCGCTAGCCGCAAGCCACGCGCCGAAGTATATCAAAACATTACCGCACACCAGAAAGAGACTGCCCCATTTCACAGGTTTGGCACTGGTGAATACGCTCCATAGAAGCCAAGCTAGCCCAATAAAGAGCAACACCATCACCGCTGTTGAAATAGGTTTCTCAAAAAAGGTTTTTTCTCGGAGTGTAGGTCTTATTTCGCCAGCGTGGAGTTGGTATACACCCAATTCGGCCTCAAATGCCTCCACAATCCGGCAAAGGCTTTGGCCATTACTCAGGTTTGTATTGATTGCTATTTTCAGCTTTATGCCATCTGTTGACGTCACCCGAAATTGCTCGGCATTGTTGAAGTCGGTGAAACGATAAGCGGCTATTTCAGAAAAGCGCATGAGTCGGGTTTCGCCGGTTTTCTGGTTTAAAACTGCTAATCCACTACCATCAATTACAACCAGCGTGGGCTCCGCACTTATTGATTTCCCCAATCGGAACAGCCCATACATTCCACCTATCACAATGGCCAAAAACCATATGATTCTAACAATAGAGTTAGCTGCTGCCAGGCCGGTGTTTAGCCCCATTGCAGCCACAACAAGAATTGCGACAATACCGCCCAACCAAACCAGCAGAAGTTTCCCGGTGTGGTACTGCATTACTTCAAACTGCCTCATCCCAGCTTGTTGATGTAATAACCGCTACTTGTCCACCCCCGCCCCAAACAGCGCGAAGTCGTATTTCACGGGGTCGGTGGGGTCGAGCAAGCGGAGGTTGGCGGTGAGTTCTTCGGCGGCCTGCCAGTCCACAAGCTTGCGGGTGAGCAGGCCCAGCGGGCGGGCCTGGCGCTCCACGTGCAGGTCGATGGGCATGATGAGGTCGGCCATGGATAGGCGGGTCCAGAGGCCGAAGTCGACGCCCTTGTCGTCGCGGCGCACCAGCCAGCGCAGGTACATGTTCACGCGTTTGCAGGCCGATTTGCGGGCCGGCGTGGCCACGTGCTTGCGGGTGCGGGCGGGGGCATCGGGCAGGCTGAAGAAGCGGTTGTGGAAGTTGATGAGCCGCTCGCGCTGCGTGTGGCCCACCAGAAACGCGGTTTCCAGGGTGTCGTGCTGCCGGTACCAGTCGCGCAGGAAGTGCACGAAGTACAGCAAATCGGTATCGCAGAAGGTGCGGTGGCAGAAGCCAAGCAGGCGCTTGAGGTCCTCGTCTTGGTGCTGGGTAATGAACTGGTTGGGCGCGTCATCCATGCGGCGCAGCAGCTCGGTCACCTTGCTGATGATGGTGGGCCGCTGCCCCCAGGCCAGCAGCGCCGCAAATAGCGCCGCGATTTCGATATCCGGCCGCTGAGTGAAGCGGTGCGGGATTTGGATGGGGTCGTTGTGGATAAATTCGGGCCGGTTGTAGCGCTCGTACTGGGCGTCGAGCTGTCGGCGGAGCTGGGCGATATTCACGGAAGAGTGGGAAATGGAACGCCTGTCATCCTGAGCGCAGCGAAGGACCTTCTCACCGAAGAACGGTTTGCAGTAATTAGTACTGCTGCCAACGTGAGAAGGTCCTTCGCTGCGCTCAGGATGACAGGCGTTTTTGAACACTAAGCAATGGCTGCCTATTCAACTACCTCGCGCTACTGCGGAATGTAGTTCGTCTCGACCCGGAAGCGCGAGTCGGCCGTGCCCAGCTTCTGCACCGCGCGGGGCGAGAGACGCACCAGGATGTTGTTGTTCTCGCCCGTGTCGGGCAGCTTGCCGATAACGCGCACGTACACCGACAGGCCGTTCATGCTGTTGCGCACCTGCATGATGGTGCCCACGGGCGCCGTTTTGTGCAGGGCGAGGTACTTGTCGGTCACGCTTTTCTCAATGGGCGCGCCCAGGCCCGACTCCACTACGCGCGACAGCAATTCGCCGGCGCGGGTGGGCGTGCGCT
Organism: Hymenobacter armeniacus; assembly: GCF_014699055.1. Lineage (GTDB taxonomy): Bacteria > Bacteroidota > Bacteroidia > Cytophagales > Hymenobacteraceae > Hymenobacter > Hymenobacter armeniacus. The sequence goes on along the minus strand of NZ_JACXAC010000003.1, from coordinate 113,821 downwards.
CCTCCTCTTTTTCCTTCTCCTTTTCGGCGGGGGCGGCCGGCGTCACCGTCGCAATCTGGGCGGGTTTGTCGGGCGCCGGCGGGGGCGTTTTGGCCACCGTGGTGGCGGGCACGGCTTCCACCTCCGCCGGGCGCGCCGGCGCTAGCGTAGGAGCAGCCGGCGTGGCCGCGGCCGGAGCAGGCGCCGACGCCTCGGCGGCCCCGGCAATCTGCAGCTGCTGGCCCACGCGCACGGCGCCGTTGCCGGGCAGCTTGTTCAGCCGAATGAGCTCATCGGGCGTCACCTGGTACTTGCGGGCGATGGCAAACAGCGTTTCGCCCTTGGCCACGGTGTGCCTGGTGGGTGCCGAAACGGCAGAAGCCGGCGCCTTGGCGGGGGCGGCAGCCGCCGCTTTGCCGGCGGCTGGGCGGGGCACGAACACGATTTGGCCGATGCCGAGGCCGTTTTTAATCTGCGGGTTGGCGGCCGTGAGCTGCTCGAGGGTCACGTGGTAGCGGCGCGTGAGGGCGGTGAGGGTTTCCCCGGCGGTCACGCGGTGCTTCACAAAACGCTGGCCGCCGCGTATTTCCACGCCAATGGAGTCCGTGGGCGTGCCTTTGGCTGCGCCCTTGCCGGGACCAGGGCCCCCGAGGGCCAGCACCGTGAACAAGGAAAGTAGTATCGTCATAAAATCAACCTGGCAAAATCAGCACCACAACTGCCCAAAAACCAGCCGGGCAGGCAGCGCAGGCAAAATAACGCAAAAACGCGCGGGTAATTGGCCGCGCCTCGGCCGCCTCCCGCCCGAAAGCCGGTATTTGCCAGCTAATTTTGGTGCTTTCTGTTGCATTTCTATCTCCTTTCCGCATGGTCCTTGGCCTGATTCCCGCCCGTTTTGCTTCCACCCGCCTGCCCGGCAAGCCCCTGGTCGACCTGGGCGGCCAGAGCATGATTCAGCGGGTGGTGGCGCAGGCGCAGCAGGCCAACCTGGCCCGCGTGGTGGTGGCCACCGACGACGAGCGCATCCTCCGGCACGTGCAGGACTTCGGCGGCGAGGCCGTTCTCACCCACCCCCACCACCCCAGCGGCACCGACCGCCTGTGGGAGGCCTACCAGCTGCTGGGCAGCCCGGCCGACGTGCACTGCATCGTCAACATTCAGGGCGACGAGCCCTTCATCAACCCCGCCCAAATCAACGCCCTGGCCGATTTGTTTGCCGACCCGGCCGCCGCGCCCGACATTGCCACGCTGGTAAAACCCGTGCTCACGGAGGAAGAATTGTTCAGCCCGCACCTGCCCAAGGTGGTGCTCAACCAGCTGGGCCACGCCTTGTATTTCAGCCGCCACCCCCTGCCCTACCAGCGCGGCCGCGAGCCCCACGAGTGGCTGGCCCACCACCACTACCTGCGCCACCTGGGCCTCTACGCCTACAAGCCCGCCGTGCTGGCGCAGCTCACCCGCCTGCCCGTGTCGCCGCTCGAAGCGGCCGAAAGCCTGGAGCAGCTGCGCTGGCTCGAAGCCGGCTTCCGCATTCAGTGCGCCGAAACCGAGTTGGAAGCCTTCGGCATCGACACGCCCGAAGATGCCGAGCGCGCCCGCGTGCGGCTGGGGTACTAGTCGGCGTCGGCGCGCTGCACCACGTGGTTTTCGGGCGTGGCTTCGTGGCGCTCCTCGCGCATTTCGCGCGAGAGGAAGTAGTTGAGCGCCGTCCGGATGACGGCGATGGCGCCCAGCTTGCCAATCTGCTCCCAGCTCGGGGCAATGGCCGTCGACAAAATGTCGGCCCCCAGCTGAAACTCCAGCGCCAAAGCCAGGTAGCGCGCCAGCGCCAGCCGAATGGCCGTGAAATCAGCCGTTTGGCGCTTCAGCAAAGCCTTCACCAGCAGCCAGCCCGCGCTGATAATGCCCAGCGCAATGATGGTGGCGCCCACCGTTTCCACGCCCAGCTTCAGCCACAGCACCGCGCTGATGACGCCGCTTTCCGCCTGCCCGTGGATGGAGGTGACGTCGCGGGCCGCTTCGGGCAGGGCAGCAAATTGGAGCAGCATACAGGAGGAATTTGGCGGGGGATGGAAAGCGGGTCTTCGGGGAGCACGCGGCTAGCCGCCGGCCTTTTTGGCCTTGTAGCCTTCTTTCAGTAGCACTTCCAACACTTTGTCGCGGAAGTCGCCCTGCACTACCACTTCGCCGTCTTTGGCGCTGCCGCCCACGCCGCACTTGGTTTTGAGCAGCTTGCCCAAAGTCTGCAGGTCGGCGTCGGTGCCCACAAAACCAGTTACGAGGGTCACCTGCTTGCCGCCGCGCTGCTTTTTGTCGAGTTGCACGCGCAGCTGCTGTTGCTGGGGCGGCAGCGTGGTGGCTGCGGCCGGCTCGTCAGATTGGTACGTAAAATCGGGGTTGGTGGAATATACCACGCCGGTGCGGCTGGGTTTCTTCATTTCTTTACGAGTTATACCGCCACGGCCAGGGCCAGCGGCATCATTTCAACGTTGAATTCGGTGGCGTGGCCCATGTAATCGCCGTCCACGTGAAAGCCAATGGGGGCAGCGGCCATTACCCGGCCTTCCGTCACCCGAAAATATTCGGCGGCCTTGCTTTGGGGCAGGTTGCCGAGGGCCATGGCCAGGCTCACGCGGAAGGCCCGGCCCACGGGCAGGGCGTCAATCAGGCACACATCGAGCAGGCCGTCGCGCAGGTCGGCGCGGGGCGCAATGTAGGCGTTGTTGCCGTACTGCGAGGCGTTGGCGAAGGCCAGCACGTAGCAGTCCGTGGCCCGCTCTTCGCCGTTGAGCAGCACGCGCACCGGCGTGGGCCGGTAGCGGCGGTACTCGCTCAGGGTCACGCGCAGGTAGGTGGCCAGCCCGCGCGAGCCCGCCTGGGCAAAATGCTGGCTCACGTGCGCATCAAACCCCAGCCCGGCCGTGCAAAAGAACGGGTGGCCGTTCATCACGCCCACGTCCATGCGGCTGAAAGTGGGCGCAGCCAGGCGGCGCAGGGCGGCGGGCAGCGCCAGCGGCACTTTGAGGTGGCGAGCCAGGCCGTTGCCGGAGCCCTGCGGCACGATGCCCATGGCCGCGGCGGTGCCCAGCAGCCCGCGGCCCACTTCGTTCACGGTGCCATCGCCGCCCACGGCCACCACCACCTTGTGGCCCTCGCCGGCGGCGCTGCGGGCTATTTCTACCGCGTGGCCCGCGTATTCGGTCAGCCTGATTTCGTAATCAGCTTCGCGCGCCCCAAAGTACCGGTCGATGAGGGCCGGCATGTCGAGGCGGCGGCTGGGGCCGGCCATGGGGTTCAGGATAAAGCAGGTTTTGGGCATTGCACACGCCAGGCTTGAGCTTGGCGAATAAAAGACAACAGGGAACGTTTCACCTTAATGGCCGAAATAACCACACAAAAAACGCCGCCCGCCTCGCCACGGGTGGCAAAGCAGGCGGCGTCTTATGTACGCACTTAGCGCTTAACCGTTCATCCGCTCGCCGAGCTTCTGGATGAGGTCGGCGGTGCGGGTGGAGTAACCGAACTCATTGTCGTACCAGCCAATGACCTTGGCCAGCGTGCCGTTGGCCGAGGTCAGCTCCGAGTCGAAAATGCAGCTGTGGGGGTTGCCCACGATGTCGATGCTCACGAGCGGGTCGGTGGCGTACTCAATGATGCCTTTCATGGGGCCTTCGGCGGCCGCCTTCAGGGCGTTGTTGATTTCCTCCTTGGTCACTTCCTTCTTCAGGATAACGGTCAGGTCGGTCATCGAGCCATCGGGCACGGGCACGCGCATGGCCAGGCCGTCGAGCTTGCCCTTCAGCTTGGGCAGCACCAGGCCCACGGCTTTGGCGGCGCCGGTGCTGGTGGGGATGATGCTATAGGCAGCGGCGCGGGCGCGGCGCAGGTCCTTGTGGGGGGCGTCCTGCAGGTTTTGGTCGGAGGTATAGGCGTGTACCGTGGTGATGTAGCCCTTCTCAATGCCGAAAGCGTCGTCCAGCACTTTGGCCATGGGGGCCAGGCAGTTGGTGGTGCAGCTGGCGTTGCTCAGGATGGTTTCGGAGCCGGTGAGGATGTCCTCGTTCACGCCCAGCACCACCGTGGGGATGTTGCCGGTGGCGGGGGCCGAAATCACGACCTTTTTAGCACCGGCGGTGAGGTGCTGGCCCGCGCCGGCTTCGTCCACGAAGCGGCCGGTCGATTCCAGTACCACGTCGACGCCCATCGTGCCCCAGGGCAGCAGCTTGGGGTCGCGCTCGGCAAGGGCAGCAATTTTTACGCCGTTCACGGTGAGGCTTTCCTCGTCGTAGCTCACGGTGCCGTCGAAGCGGCCGTGCACGGAGTCATACTTCAGCAGGTGGGCCAACGTTTTGTTGTCGGTCAGGTCGTTGATGGCAACGATTTCCACGTTGTCGCGGCCCAGCAGCGACTTGAAAGTGAGGCGGCCGATGCGACCGAAGCCGTTGATGGCGACTTTAATTTTAGCCATGGTGAAACAGGAAGGTGGTAAGTGACAGCCGCCACATCGGCGACCGGTTAAAAAGCGGGGCGAAGATAGTAGAATGGCGCGGGTTGATGCCGCATTCCACGATACGACGTGGCAAGGCGTCGATTCCTTTATGGAATACCGCAACTGGCAGGCGCCGCCTGGGGTTGCCGGCCGTGGCCACCCCACCAACGTGGCCACACATAAATTTTTTAGCCTGTAAAACAGGCTATTTCCGTTGGTAAGCCATTTTTTTTAGCGCTGATACTTGCATCGAAAGCCGCGCGCCGTACCTTTGCATCATCAAAACGAACAACGGTCCGTTCGTCTAGGGGTTAGGACAGTAGATTTTCATTCTACCAACAGGGGTTCGATTCCCCTACGGACTACAAACAATGGCCTTCCTGATATCAGGAAGGCCATTTTCGTTTTCCGGGGGACCCACGAGGGGCCCCCCACGACGGGTTTAGTTTTCAAAATCCATCAAAGTGAAATTCCCTGACAGCCACCCCTCATCCTTTATACTAATCACTTAACGCATCGGCCCTAAGCTAGTAAAGTCCGGAGGAACTGCACAGCATCAATAATCTCTTTAGATGCTCGCTGAGCCTCTTCAACAGTGGTAAATCGGCCCAGCCCCATTCGCACTGTGCAGAAAGCGTCATCGTGCGTTCGCCCTATTGCCAATAAAACCCGGGAGGGGTCCAAGCTTCCGGACTCACACGCCGCCCCCGTACTCAACGCCACAGTGGACAAGTTAGCCATCAGGGCTTCCGCTTCCACGCCGCGAAAGGTGATGCTGCTGTTGTGCGGCAATCGATGTTTAAGGTCTCCATTGACCGTGGCTGTGGGGATGGCTTTTAATATCTCCTTTTCGAGCCGGTCCCGCAAAAGCCAAATCCTCTGCTGCTCAATAGTTAGCTCATTCCCGGCTACTTCCGCTGCCACTCCCATCCCAACAATCAAAGGGACTGGCACCGTACCTGGTCGCAGGCCGTATTCCTGACTTCCGCCTCTCATCAAGGGGGTCAAGGCTTGGTCTTCCCCCCCGCCCCGTATATACAAAGCGCCTACCCCCTTCGGGCCGTAAAACTTGTGCGCGCTTAGCGAAAGCAAGTCCACGGGCCAATCGAAGATATTCATAGAGATTTTTCCTACTGCCTGAGCCGCGTCACAATGCAACAAGGCCCCGTGCCGATGCGCCAGCTTCGCCATGCTACGAATGTCTTGAATTGTGCCAATTTCCGAATTAGCCGCTTGCAGGGTTACCAACAGGGTGCTTTCGTCTATAAGGCGCTCGGCATGGTCCCACTGGACGAACCCGTGGGAGTCGACCGGCAACCGTATCACTTCCCAGCCCCGCGTTGCGAGATACTCGCAGGGCTCAAGAACGGACTTGTGCTCAATCACGGAAGTCACAATGCGCCGGCGTGTCCCGCCCGCGCTTTCGTGTTGCAAAGCTGCGCCTATAATGGCGAGGTTATTGGCTTCAGTGGCCCCGGAGGTAAAGACGATTTCAGCAGCCTCGGCTTTAAGCAACGCAGCGACCTGCTCTCGGGCCCGTGCCACAGCCTCAGCGGCTTGCTGCCCCAGAGCGTGGGGGCTGCCCGGGTTGCCATAGTTCGTGCTGAAGTAGGGCAGCATGGCGGCGACTACTCGGGGGTCGCAAGCCGTAGTGGCGTGATTGTCTAGGTATATCATCAAGAGCGGAAAATAAGCCTGCAAAACTCGCGATTGCGTGGCTTACTTTTGAAGATGGAAAGGTTGGGTTTATCGCCCAATACTTCATTTTATGCCCTCCGCAGCCCGCAAGCGCCTTTTATACTAGCCTTATGCGATTTCGATTTTCCGGCCACGAAAGCTTCCCGTGCCGATATACCTGGCTGCCAAAGGCCTACCTTTCACTACGAGAAAACCCAACCGTTTTCAGCGACGAGAACGAGGCCATGGTGCAGTTGGGGGTGGGCAAGAACATGGTCCGTGCTATTCGCTTCTGGGTGCAATTGGCTGGCATCGCGCAGCCCTTGGATGGACAAGCTGGTCTCAGCATCACGCCCTTTGGACACGCCATCTTCCACCCCCACGGGTTTGACCCCTACTTGGAAGACGTACGCACCCTGTGGCTGATTCACTGGAAATTCTGCTCGCACGTCGAGGAGCCCATGTTCGCCTGGTACTTCATGCTCAACCAGTGGGCCGAGCCGGAGCTTTCCCGTAGCGAATTGCTTCGCGCCTTCAAGCAAGAAGCTACCAAGCAGGACCGGGCGCTCTCCGATACGACGTTGAGTCAGCACCTGGACATTTTCCTGCATACCTACTTGCCGGCCCGCGGCAAAAAAGGGGAAGTATTGGAAGACAACCTGGATTGCCCCCTCACGGAGCTCAACCTGCTGCTTCCCGCCGGGGAGCGCCTGATTGAGTTCGTGGATGGCCGCCGCCACGAGCCCGTGTATGCGTTCCGCCGGGACCGGAAGCCGGAAATCACGGGTCCGCTGTTGGCTTATTGCCTCCACGACTTCTGGCGCCAGAACCGGCCTCACGAGGCCTCCCTCACCTTTCGAGAGGTGGCCGTGGTGCCCGGCAGTGTCGGTCAGCTGTTTAAATTGAGCGAGCAGGACCTGCGCGACCGGCTGGAGAGCCTGGGCCCCGACTCCCAGGGCTTGTTGGAGTACCGGGCCTCCGCGGCCCTGCCCCGGGTGCTTAAGTCCTACGAGTGGACGGCTCAGAGCGAAGCCCAGCTGCTGGCCAACGTGTACCAACGCGAAGTGACCGATTACATTGCCGTACCATCTATTCAGCCGCAAGAGGCGGTGAATCATGCTTGAAGTTACCAATCCCCCCCTATTTAAAATCCAAGGCCGCTTTCTGCGGTCTACGCACCTAGAACGGGACTGGAGCCACCCCAGTGCCCTCCAGGACTACGTGTTGACTTCCCACGCGAAGCAGAGCGTGGCCCGGCTAGCCGCGGGCCTGGCCCCTACTTCAGGCATGCGCGCCTGGCGGATTACCGGTGATTACGGGTCGGGTAAATCGTCCTTTGCCCTGCTGCTGGCCAATCTGTTTTCCGCCCGTCGCGCGGAGTTGCCGCCGCTGTTGCAGGCCGGCCTAAAAGGCGTGCCCGATACCGCGACGCCTACGGGCTTGCCCCTGTTGCCTATTCTGGTAACCGGTTCTCGTGAACCCCTGGGCCTGGCCATTGCCCGGGCGCTGGAAAAAGCCCTCGTGGCCCTGCCGGATGGCACGGTGCCCAGCAAGCTGCTCGGCAAGCTCCGCGCCGCGGTGCAGCAAGGAGCCGTCACCGACGCGCAAATTATCAAGTGGGTGCAAACCAGCCACGCGCTGATTGTGGAGCAGCAGGTTGCCCAAGGCGTGCTGCTCGTGCTGGACGAAGTAGGCAAGTTCTTAGAGTTTGCCGCCCTCCACCCCGAGCGCCAAGACATTTACTTGCTGCAAGGCCTCGCTGAATTGGCGGCCCGCAGCGGCGCTACCCCGTTAATGATTGTGGTGCTGCTGCACCAAGGCATCAGTGGTTACGCGGAGAGTCTAACCCAGAACCAGCAGCGGGAGTGGGAGAAAATCGCCGGTCGCTACGAGGAATTAACTTGGCACTACCCCATCGAGCAAGTGGCCGAGTTGATTGCCAACGCCTTGAACACGCAGTTGGCCGTGGCACCGTTTGCCGCCTTGGGTCGCGCCAAAGCTGACATGCAGGACGCCCTGCGGCTCCGCTGGTACGGGCCGGCTTCGCGTCAGCCCGCGCTGGCCGACATCGCCCCGCGCCTGTATCCGCTGCACCCAACTGTACTGCCTCTGCTGGTGCGCCTGTTCGCCACTTTCGGCCAGAACGAACGGTCCTTGTTCAGCTTCCTGCTGGGTAGCGAGCCTTTCGGCCTGCAGGATTTTGTCGAGCGCACGGAAGGCAAAGTGTTTTTCCGAGTTCATGACCTCTTCGATTACGCTCGCTACGCTTTTGGGCAACGCCTAAACCTGCAGAGTTACCGCAACCACTGGAAAGCGATTGAGGGCGTTATTTCTTCCTATCGCGGGGAAGACCTACTGGAGCTTAATTTACTCAAGACCATCGGGCTGCTTAACGTTCTCAACGCGGAGGACCTACTAGCCACTTCCGAGGCGCTGGAGTTGGCCCTGCGGGACTGCGGAGACGTCAAGGGCACGATTCAGGTGCTCAAGAACCGGCACCTGCTCTACTACCGCGGCGCCGCCGGTGGATACAGCCTCTGGCCGCACACCAGCGTCAACCTGGAGAGCGTGTATGCCGATGCGGGTCGGGAGTTGGGCAGCATCAAGAAAGTCGCGAGTCTCATTCGCGAACGCGTTGAAGTCCGTCCCTTGGTGGCTCGGCGCCATTACATCGAAACCGGGACCCTGCGCTTCTTTGAGGTTGTATACACCGACGCCGACCGCTTAATCGAGCTGGTGGGACCGAGCCTCACGGCCGACGGCAAAATCATCGTGCCCCTGTGCGAAACGCCGGAGGAGGAACAACGCGTCATCGCCTTTGCCCAGTCCCCAACGGGTTCTCACGCCCAGACGCTCGTGGCCGTGCCCCAGCCCTTGCAGGGCTTGGCCGCAGTACTGGAGGAGGTTCGTCGCTGGGAATGGATTCAGCGCAACGTGCCGGAGCTGCAGCACGACGACTACGCCCGCGAAGAGGTGGCGCGCCAGCTCACCAATGCCCAGCAGACCCTAGCGGAGCATGTGCAGCGGTACGTAGGCATGACTAATGCCAGCTTGGAGAGTGGCCTGCGGTGGTTCCGAAACGGGGAACTACTGCCCGAAGTTAAAACGGGCCGCCAGGTCATGGCCCTGTTGAGCACCGTACTGGACGAGGTATTCCACGCCGCCCCGCGCATTCACAACGAGCTCATCAACCGCAAGGTGCTCTCCTCGGCCGCGTCGGGGGCCCGCGGGCGCCTATGCGAGCAGCTTTTTGACACTCCCTTTGAGCCCTACTTGGGCATGGATTCTTCCAAGACACCACCGGAGATGTCCATGTACTTGTCCGTGCTCAAAGCCGGGGGCCTGCACCAGGTGAACCCCGGGACGGGCACTTGGGCGTTGACGCTGCCCGAGGAGCAAGTTGATGCCCAGCGCGGACGTTTGCTGCCGGCATTCGCCCGCATCCGCGAAGTGCTGGCCGAAACCACGGATGCCCGCGTACCGGCCACCGTGGTCTACGAAGCCTTGCGGCAGGCTCCTTACGGCGTTCGCGAGGGTCTCATCCCGCTGCTGCTGGCAATTTTCAGCGTCATCAACGAACAGGAGCTTGCCTTTTACGAGGACGGTTCCTTTATACCCCGCATTACGGGGTCTAACTTCTTCCGCCTTACCAAGGCCCCGGAAACCTTTGAGATTCAGTTCTACCCCATCAACGGGGTGCGGACCGAGCTCTTTCAAAGCCTGATTCACCAGCTTCAACTCACGGGCAAGCACGAGGAGCGCGTGGACTTGCTCGACGTGGTTAAGCCGCTGCTTTCGTTCATGGCCGGGCTGCCCCAGTACACCCTCAAAACCTCGCGGCTGGCCCCCCATACCAAGGCGGTGCGGGCGGCGCTCCTGGGGGCCCGCGATCCGGCCAGCTTACTATTTCACGATTTACCCGTGGCCTGCGATTTGCCCCCAGTACTGGATGAAAGTGACCAGCAGGGGGCGCAGATAGCCCTCTTTGCCCAGGAACTCAAAGCAGCGGTCGACGAGCTACGCGGGGCCCACCCCGGGCTGTTGCAGTGGATCAGGGAAAAGCTGCACACCGAATTCTTGCTCCAGGGCACCTTCGAGGAAGTGCGGCACATTTTGGCCCCGCGGGCGGCCTCCGTGGCGGCGTTTGTAACGGAGCCGCGTTTGAAAAGCTTTTGCTTGCGCCTGGCCGATACCAAACTCACGGAGACGCAGTGGCTGGAATCGTTGGGCAACCTGGTGTGCGCAATGCCCCCGGCCAAATGGCGCGATGCCGACGTTCACAAGTACGAACAGGAAATCCACCACCTCGTCGCGCAATTCGGCCGCGTGGAAGCCGTGGTGTATAACCGCAGCAAATACAAAGGCATCGCCGAAGGAGAATCCGTGCGCATTGCGCTTACCCAGCCCAATGGCCAGGAGCGCGGCCAAGTCATCCACCTTACGCCCGAGGAGGTGGATTTGGCCACGGACCTGCAAGACGAGCTAGCCAAGCTTTTGCGCGGCCAAGGCCGAGTGGGCATGGCCGCAGCTTCCCGGGTGTTGTGGCAGCTTTTAGCGGCCAGTGAGCCGGTGGCCGATGCCGTAGAGCATTAGTTTATTAGAATACCGCATCAAGCTTACTAAAAAGCATTATCTTGGAATCCCTTAAATCAGCTTCTACCGTGGATCTACCATTTCGACATATTCTCAGCTTGTCCGGCGGCAAGGACAGTGCAGCCCTGGCCATCTACATGCGGGACCGAATTCCCGAGATGGAGTACGTTTTCCACGATACCGGCAAAGAGCTCCCCGAGACCTACGAATACCTGGGCCGCTTGGAAGCGCTGCTGGGTAAGCCCATTCACAAAAGCACGGAAGAAAAGGGCGATTTCATTGGTTTCGACCAGTTGCTGAAAATCTACGGGGGCATGCTGCCGTCGAATCACCGGCGCTGGTGCACCCGCATGATGAAGCTTAAGCCCTTTGAAAAGTTCATTGGCGACGACAACTGCTACAACTACGTGGGCTTGCGGGCCGACGAAAAGCGGGAAGGCTACATCAGCCATAAGCCCAACATTAAGCCGCTCTATCCTTTCATTGAGGATGGGCTAGTCAAGGCCGACATCGAGCGCATCCTCGAAGAATCGGGCCTGGGCATGCCTCCTTACACCAAGTGGGGCCGCACTCGTTCCGGTTGCTTCTTTTGCTTTTACCAGCAAAAGATAGAGTGGGTCCGCTTACGGGAAGCGCACCCGGACCTGTTTGAGGAAGCCAAAGCGTACGAGAAGGCCGGCAAGAACGCGGAAACGATTTTCTACTGGTGCGGCGATGAGCCGCTAGCTGAACTGGAAAAGCCCGACCGCATGGCGCAGATCATCCGCGACCACGCCTTGGCGCAAGAACGGGCCCGGAGTAAAGCTAAGAACCGGAGCCTGCTGCACGTGCTCGGCGGCGTCGATGACTACGAGGAGCGCACCGGCTGTCTGATTTGCCAGCTGTGAGGCCGTTTACTAGCTCTATTCTCTATTCCGTCCCCATTCTGCAAATCAGTGATTCAGCCCGCCGGTTCCCCCGCAACGAAAGCAGCCCCTGGCCGCAATAAAGACCAAGCCCACAACTGGATCCGTTTCGTCCGCAAGTACGGCCCCATTCCCGCCAACGATTCCGCCTTTGAAGAACACACGGGCAAAGCGGCGCGGCGCGCAGGCGTTGCGCCGATCACCTTTCTACACCCACGGTTCGCGGAGGTGCTCGGCTGCCTGACGGGGCAACAGATGCTTTCCGTGATTCTGACCGGTACGGCCGGTGATGGAAAGACCCACCTGTGCGGCAAAGTGTGGGAAGCCTTGCAAGGAGACGCCACTACCTGGGCTTCCAACAATCCCTACATCAACCAGGTCCTGCCCTCCGGGGCGACACTGCACGTCATCCGGGATTTGAGCGCCTGGGTACCCCAGCAAGGAGCAGAATGGAATCAAGCGGAACGCGAGCTTCTGGAAACGTTCTCCCGGAGCCTCTTCGAGACGTCGACGACGGATTACTTCCTCATCGCCGCCAACGACGGCCAGCTCATTGAAACCTGGCGCCGCCTACCCGATTCGGAAGCGGTGAATAAGGCTCGGAGCCGGTTTGAACAACTGCTCGTCGAGGACCTAGAATCGCTGCCCGACGTGGCTTTGCGCTTTTTCAACTTGTCGCGGGGTTCTTCGGCCGAGCTTTTTGATTTCGCCATTCAGGCTTTTATCGACCACCCAGGTTGGCAGTCTTGCTTCGAGGGAGAGATGGGAGAATCCGTCGCCTTTGGCGATAAGTCGCCCATCCGCCGCAATTTCGAATTGCTGCAAGAGCCCCAGCTGCGGCAACGGCTCCGCGATTTGCTGGAGCTCTGTGATTACAACGACCTGCACATCCCCATTCGCGAGATTCTTGCGCTCTTGGTTAATGCCGTGCTGGGGCATCCGACTTGCAACAAAGACAATTTGATGGTGCCAACGGATGTCGCCAAGATTATCCAGCAGGGCACGGTGGCCCAAGCCAGCATTTACAACAATATCTTCGGCGGCAATCTACGAGAAAGCCGGCGCGAGAGCATCGGCGTCTTTAACTACCTGGATCGGTTCCGGCTTGGGCACGAGACCACCAACCGGATTGATGGCATCCTCATCTTCGGGGAGGCCGATGAGGCCTTGAAGGAATATTATGACGCCTATCTAGGCAATGACCCTTTCTACGGGGCCGATGCCAGTTACCGGCTGGCCCAGAGCAACTACGTGGAGTCCGCCGAAGAAGACAACAGCAACAGCGATTTCTTGGACATGCTTGTCACGCAGCGTCGGGCCTTGTTCTTCAAGATACCGGCTTCTGAAGCGCAGGAGCTACACCTCTGGGAGCTAACTGTGTTTCGCTACGCGGGAGAATATTTGGAAAAAGTAGTGCGCACGATTTCCCCTCCGGGCGTCGGCAATGGTAAAGTGGAGCGCGCTATTATCAACCGCTTGGTGCGGGGTCTTAATCGGGTCATCGTGGGAATGCTCATCACCGACGACCGCAAGCTCTTTCTGGGAACGAGCCTGCAATCGACCGGAGCCAAAGTATCCCGAATCTACGAAGACGCCATTTCGGTAAATCCCAGCCGTGGAGAGCGCGTCGACGTGGTTTGGAATGGGAATAAGCCCGCGTTAAAGGTGACGATGAACGAGTCGATTTCCGAATCTTTCAAGCTGAATCTGGTGCGTTACGAATTCCTCTCCCGGGTCGCGGAGGGAGCCCTGCCCAGTAGCTTCTCCCGTGAATGCTACGAGGATGTACTCTCTTTCAAGAGCCGGCTACTGACGGCCTTAAAAAAGCGCCGTTTGCAGGAAGGCGTAGAAGAAGACAACACCCTTAGTTTTCAACGCCTTCGATTGGACGAATCCGGTCGGCCGGAAAACATCACTATTCAACTGAATATCCCGGCTTAAGGCCCGCACTCCGCGCCTTGACATCGCCCCGCTTCATTCACCCCCTTTCGTTAGGCAGTAATGCAAGAACTTCTACCCGCGGACGTAGCGGTAGCACGTCCCCCTCGTGGCCATTATCCGACGATGGCCTTATGGTTAGACGAACAAATTTGGGGGCACCGGATTCACCCCCAATCGCCCTGGCTGATCTTCCTGGAATGCCTGACGGTGGCCGAGTACTTCCATCGGAAAGGCACGCTCCTCGATGAGCAAGGCTCCTACTACCCGTTGGTGTTCCACCCCCTGCGCCGCATGCACCTGCGTAATATCTTGTGGAACAACGACGTCATTAAAGACCTCGAGAACGAGCGGGCGGATTCCAATACCAATTGGACGACTTGGTTGGCCTGGATGAATGAGAATGCTCAGAATCTGAATGATAACGACTTCTCGTACCTAAAGCCGCGGTTTGAGAAGTTCAGCGACTTCGCCTTTCTGGTTGGCATGCTCCGGGACGCCTCCGTGGAAGGCGAAAGCAACAAACGCTGGACGTCGCGCTTTGTGTTTCCCTTCGGAGCCAGCGCCATTTACGAAGACGCCACCCTGGATGGCAAGCGCGACTACGTGAACTTCACCCGGACGGGGGAGTTGCTTTACCTGATGCTGTGCCGCAGCGCTTCGGCCCCCGAGCTTCGCCCCTACCTTACGCACTTTCTGGCCGGCGATAATCAGTGGAATAAGCTGCTCCAGGTGCTAGAGAAAGCCCCGGAGGAAAACGGGGTTGAGCGCAAACACAGCTACTTGCCTTATAAAGCGCACCCCAGCTTTGACCGGTTGGGCGAGGACTGGCTCCGCCTTTTCGAATTGCGCCTGCCCAACTTCGATGTCCTCAATCACCTCGTGACGATGGGGGCCTTCCACGTGATGCTGTATCACTTGCAGGTTGCCGCCGCGTGGAGGGGCAAGAAGGAGCGCATCACGTTTCTATGCGAAGTGGTGGCTCCCAAGAAAACCTTGGTCCGGGAACTTTCCGTCATCAACTTTCAAGAAAACAACAGCTTATCCGGCGAAGCCATTCAGGCCTATCTGACGCAGATTACCAGCTCCGACGACTGGCTGGCCGCGATGCAACTGCGCACGCAGCAAGACCAGTACAGCAAGTGCGTGGAGATTTTGAAAAAGGAGATTTGGTGGGATATCGAAGAATACGAGGGCGCTGAGGACCCCGCGCAGCTGCTGGAATTCATCCGAGATAAAGCACAGCACCGCCACCAGCAGCACGCCGGGGAAGTCCATCGGTCCTACGGCCGGTTGGTTGGGTTGGTATCACGACGCGCCACCACGAAGTTCCGTTACGCGCCCACGGACAGCTTCCTGAAAACCCTCATTTTTGCTAACGTGCCGCAACGGATGGAATTGAAAGAATTCTTCCACTTGCTCTTTGAACGTTACGGGTTGGTGTTCAGTGAGCGGGAAGCCAAGCAGGTTATCGAGGAGGAGGATTACGAATCCAAACCCTTTGCCGCGAACGCCGCGCGCTTAGAAGCCCGCCTGAGCAGCCTGGGCTTGCTGCGCCGTCTCTCGGACGGGTGCGCCTACATTATCAATCCTCACGGTCTGGAATAACCCGCTACTTACTTATGGAAACGTCTACGCTCGTGATTGCTCCCACCGAAGGGGCGGATTTAACGGCTGCTACCCTTATCGGTCAAGTAGTGGCCTTGTATCTGGGCTCACGCATCAGGGAATATGAATCTGAATCGGGTACCGCTCGCTTCCTGCTCGACCAACTTAAGGGCGAACAGATGGCGGCCACTGCCCGAGCCATCCTGGACGATGCTTTCCTCGCGAAGCAGGTTCACATACAACTACCTAAAGGGGAGCTCTCATTCTACGCGGCAGCTTACGGACTGCCCGACAAGATTCTTACCAATCATAGAGCAACCTACCTGCGTAACGCAGATTGCGCGTTACCAGCCCTTCTGATTGCAAACACGGGCGATGACGAAGCCCAATCCCTGAATCTAATTGAACCGATTGGCACACAAATACTGCTACTACGCTCTGATTTATGGGTAAAAGTTGCTGGGCAAGGCTTAAAGTTGCCTTCTGAACAACTAAAGCTTTGGGGGTTCATTTTAAAAGGTTTAATGGAACTGAGCATCCGCTCACTACCCCAGGTGGCGGAATACGTTTTGCGTACGCGCCGCGAAATACAGCAGGGCTCGTTTTTCTTCTACGCCTTGGGAGCCGCCCTGCCCGCGCTGTCCATGCCGAGAGACACTGAGTTGTTTTCTCAGGTACAAGAGAAACACCATCCCCTGTTAAAGCGCTGGAAGGACCTATTTCTGGAATCATATAAGAAAAGAGCGCCTTTTCTGCGCAAGCAAACCCCCAACCAAACGCTGCTCACTGGTGCTAACCTGCGCACCTCCTTCAACAAGGTTAAGGAAAACATCTCACCTGATAACCATGCGGCAATTGAAGCTTTCATCGCGTCTGATGGGCAGTGGAATGCGGCTTCCCGGCAACTGGCGGAATGCGAATGGAACGACATCAAGCAGCTCTTTGATGGGTTAAAGCGTGAAAAACTAAATCTAGGCGAGCAGACCATTCACTTCTTCAAGGAGCGCGAGCCTGACTTGTTGACGAATGATGAGCGCGACTATCTGAAGTACCTGAGCAAGCGCTCAACGGTCACGCCAAATGAGGATGACCGCGCTTTCTACGAGCAACACCGCCACCAAATCAGCGAGGAAAAGACGCTAAAAGCGGCCTGGGACAAATTTGCTTTTGGCAAACCCCAGGAGTGCGAGGACTTCCTGACGGGCTTAGCTCTCTGCATGGAGCGGCTCTCGGTCGAGGATTACAGCATCAACCGCCGGTTGAAGATTCGTTGTGACACCAAAACCCCTCTCCTACTCAAGCGCATCAACGCAGACGCCGCCCTGTACTTTGCGACCCGCTACCAAGGACTCCGGCAAGTGTTCGGGAGCCAGGTAGAATGGGAAGTAGGGGAGCTTTTCAACATCCCCCAACTGCTGGAGGAGTGGAAAAAACAACCCAAGTATTCGCGTAACCGCTCGGAAGCAAAAGCCGCCCTGCAACTCAAGTTCACCATTGAGTTGCACATGGACACGCTCGTTGAGGGAAAAGCCATTGGTTCCAATCCAGTGCTTACCCAACTCCTCTGGACTTTTACACCGAATAAGGTAACGCGAGAGTTCGCCACGGACTGGGGGCGCCTGGAGGCCCTCAAGAGCCCAATGGTGTTGAGCACGGTTAGACGGGAGGCGATAAGCGCCAAAGGGCGGTTTCAGTCGGTCAACCTGAGTGACGTCCGCACGCTAACGCCAGCATTTGGCCAAAACCGGGGCTCCTTTATCGGCACCTACAAGCCGGTGAATAACCTAGCCACTCTGTGGGAGTCTAACTTGGTGCAGGCCCGCGCGGAAGACTTGGTCAGCGAGCCGGTGGAGAAAGAGATTAAAGCCTTGTGGACGGAGTTCAAGCAAACGTACAAAGCGGCCATTGATGGCTTCCGGAAGGAGGGGCTCGCGTGCCCAGCCTTCTTGACCCAGGCCGACGCCTACGCCAAGCTGCTGACAGCTATTTGCCAGAAGGCGGTGGGTGACCGAAACCGCAATTTGCTGCTCGTTCCCCTGCTGCGAATTGGCTCGGTTGCCATCGAGGGCGAGGCCGCGGCCGAAATTATTACGCCCTGGCACCCGCTACGCATGGTGGCAATGGTGATCAAAGCGCAACGCGTCCGGGATTTGGTAAAGGCTTATCTAAACGACCCGGAAGTACGCTTCGGGGACGCGGGCCGCTTGTATTTCAAAGACCTGAGGGACGAGCTGGGGCACCCCTTCTACCCCGAGGTTGTGCTCGGGCGTTACGAAAGCCAGCCCGAGCTCTTGTCGCTGAGTGATACGATCGGGGACTACACGCTGCATGAATCACCCGTAGCCAATGACGTGGAAACGAGTGATAATCCCACCGAATCTGCCAAACGGGTCGCCGAGCTGGTGGAGCGCTACCTCGCCCTCCAGCCCCACGAGAGCGCGAACCTGTCCGTAGTCCTCTATAACTGTGACTCCGCCCGACTGCCGCAGGCAGTAGTGGATCGCATTGGGGCCGCGCACGAAGACGAGGAGGACGTGCGCTGTCAGATTGTGCTGCGCCATAACGACCCGAGCAAACTGCACCCCCTCTACGAGCGCATCATGGAGGCCTCTGACTCGGACCCCGATGCCTACAGTGCCAGCGAGGCGACGCGCGACTTCATGGCTCGATTGCGCATTGGGATTTCCGCCGATCAGGCTCCGCCGCCCAACGAGAAAGACGGACCGCCCAATGACATTGTGTTCTTGCAGGATGTCATCGCCCGCCATGCCACCGTGGAATGGTATAAGGAAAATGCCCAACCCGTAGCATTAAAAGAACTGGTTCCCTCCCAATGGTCGAGGCGGCGCCCCTCCCCCATTGGCGACATGAAGTCGGTGGTGTATTTGTGTTCCCCGGCGCAAAGCAGCCAAGGGTGGGCATTTCTGACCGCTATTACTTCTTTCATCAAGGGCAATTGGGACGGCGACACCCAGCAGCGGTTGCTGCCCGCCCGCCAACTCAACTTCCAGGACGAGCGCATGCAGGAGATATTCACGCAAACGCACAACCTGGGCAACTGGGTGGTGAATTACGATGAACTCCTGGACCGCCGTCAGCTCATTGACCGCAAGGTGCGGGTTATTCGCTACAAGCAGTCGGCTACCCAAGGCCGGAACTTGATTGTTTCCTCTACCGCCTCCTTGGGCCTGTTGCATTCTATGGTGCAGCGTCGCATCAGCAGCTTGCAGCTGGCCATGGACCCGTCGGCGCAGAAGCAGCTGGCGGACCGTTTCATTCAGGAGGCGAACGTCATCTCCGGTGACATTGTGCTGCGCGCCGCGCGCCGCGGCCGGAGCGCCAGCGAGTTAATGGGAGTGGTGCTGAGCTCCTATCTGATTCGCAATGAGATGCAGGCGTTCAACAACGGCCAAAAAGCAAACTACGGCTGGTATTTCCTGGATGATTACGCCGAGTGGCTGGGGCAGCGCGAAGAGCAATTGGCCGACATCCTGATGCTCAGCCCCAGCACGGGGCCCAACGGCGAGCTCCGCCTAAGCATCGTGGTGAGCGAGGCGAAGTTTATTGAGCGAGGGTCCTTGCCCGCCAACGCTAGCAAGTCACGAAACCAACTGCGCGATACGCTCCGGCGCATCCACGACGCCCTGTTCAGTACCCCCGAACGGCTGGACCGGGGCCTCTGGTTGGCGAGGCTATCGGACCTGATCCTGGACGGGGTTCACTTTTCAGCTGGGGCCAACATCAACTTGGCCGATTGGCGCATGGCCATTCGCAAGGGCGAATGCTACATCAGTCTGCGCGGCTACTCCCACGTTTTCGTCTCCGGAACGGAAGAAGACCCACTGGATGCCGACTTCTCGGTAATCGGCGACGTGGAAGAAGCCTACCAAGAGGTGTTCAGTTTCGACCAGGTTCGAAAGCTGGTAACCACCTACGCGGCTAATGAGGATTCCATGCCCGTGCGACTGGAAAAAGGCGAAGCGCAAATCTGGCAGTCCCAGACTTTTGTCAAGGCGGTCGGATGCATCAAGCCCGGGGAAGAAGCTAAAGTCTTCGCCACCCGGGAAGAAGTAGGCCAGTCGACTGCAAAAGGTCCAGTGAAACCGGCGGTTAAACCCACCACGGAGCCTGCCCCCCCTGATAAAGAACCGGATGTCCTCGTCCCGCCTCCAGCTGAAACTTCGGCTCATTGGGCGTACCCAGGCATTCAGAAACTGATGCCGCAACACCAAGCGGAGCAAACCGCCAACCCCGCGGAAATGGAATGGTTGGCTTCGGTAGCGCAACGGACCAAAGCGGCCCTGCAAGGCTTCAACCTTAACGCGCGCTTGCTCACGCAGAAGCTCACCCCCAACGCGGCCCTGTTGACCTTCCAAGGAAGTGCCAACTTAACCGTAGATCAGGCATTGCGCCGGCAATCAGAATTCAAGACCACGTACGGTCTTAGTGTCGTGTCGGTGAGGCCGGAGGCCGGGGCCATTTCCCTGGCCATTGAGCGGCCTAACCGGCAAGTGGTGCGCCTGGAAGACATTTGGGGGCGGTGGATACCGGACTCTGTTAACGGCAACCAGACCCTCCCCATTGCCATCCGGGAGGACAACGGAGAAATCCTTTTCCTCTCCCCGCAAACCAATGCCCCGCACACGCTGATTGCGGGTTCTACGGGCAGCGGCAAATCGGTGCTGGTGCAGAACATCATTTTGAGCATCGCGGCTACCAATACGCCCGACCAGGCTCAGATGATCATTATTGACCCGAAACAGGGCGTGGACTACTTCGCCCTGGAGCCCCTGCCCCACGTCAAGGGCGGAGCCATCATCGTCGAGCAGGAAGCCGCTCTGGAGGAACTCAATCAGCTGGTAGAGGAGATGGAGTCTCGGTACCGCCGCTTCCGTGAGGCTCGGGTACCAAGTCTGAGCCGGTACAATGCCAGGGTTGCTCCTGAACAACGGCTACCCGTTATCTGGTTGGTACACGACGAGTTTGCCGACTGGATGCAGATTGACGAGTACAAGCAGGCCGTCACGGCCATTGTTGCCCGGCTAGGGGTTAAAGCGCGCGCCGCCGGCATCTACTTGGTCTTTGCAGCCCAGCGGCCCGACGCTAATGTTATGCCCATGCAGCTGCGCGCAAACCTGGGCAACCGCCTCATCCTGCGGGTGGACTCCGAGGGCACTTCGGAAATCGCCCTGGGCCTCAAAGGTGCCGAACGCCTTTTGGGCAAAGGGCACCTCTTGGCCAAATTGGAGGGGGAGCCTGACCTGGTTTTTGGACAGGTGCCCTTCATTCCGGATACGGTAATTGAAGAATTAGTTAGCATAATGATTCCGGCTACGGTTTAGATTCAGAACGATTCCGGCGAACCGGAGGGGTAAGATGAGCTATGTCCATCTTACCCCTCCGGTTACTGCCGCAAAAATGCCTTCAAGTGGTAACGCGTGGAAATTCCAGATAGCCCCGGCGTGGACGTGCGCAACCTCACCACGGTGTTCGCGGACGTAACGAATTCTTATAAATTCTACTGGCTTTTAAGTATCCTGGACAGCCTACGCGAGCACAACCAACCGCGCATGTCCATGCAGGACTTGTCGCTGCGCATGCTAGCTGAGGTCTGGTACCCACTGGACTTCTTCAAGCTCTCGTTTGGCAAGCAGGACAGCTTTAAGACGGTAGCTGCAGCGGTCTCATTGGCCATTACTGTTGACAATCGCCCTGCGGCCCCCAGTTTGTACGAGCAGCTGCGCACCGGCACCTCTCCGGCCGCCCTCGAGAATCTGCTGCAGGCTACGCGCCGGCTACTGGCCTGGGTTCCGTACCGGTTTATCCGGCCATTCTTCGCGGCCGAGACCCGCGGCATACCCGACCAACAAGTAAACGCGCGAGTCACTCGCTTAGCGGCTAGCTCGACCCATGCGCCTTACCGAATTGAAGGTGATCACATTGTGCTGCACGAGCCTTGGGTACGGTATTTTCAGGAACACCTGCTCATCCTTCGCGCTTTCGCCCAGTGGCATATGGTGCAGTTCCTGCAAAAGCATAATCCCAACGTAATTGGGCTATCGCAGAAATTGGAAAAGCTGGGACCGGAGCAGCGCAAGCTGAATGCCGCGAAGCGGTACTGGCAGGGCTACTTGGACGTCCACCCCTCCTTTGCCTGCATCTACTCCGGGCAGATCATCACTTCTCTGAACATGAGCTTGGATCATTTCCTGCCTTGGTCATTCGTGGTGCACGATCAACTCTGGAACATAATTCCTACTCCCAAGGCGGTAAATTCGGCGAAAAACGACTGGCTTCCCGACCTGGCGTACTTCCCGGCTTTCGCCCACCAGCAATACCAGGCATTTCACTTCCACGCTAACCTGATCAGCCAGCAGGTTCTCTTGGAGGACTATCACGTTCTGTTTGGGCAATCCCTGCAGGAAGTGCGAGAATGCTCGTTTGAGGCTTTCGAAAACAGGCTAAGGGCGCAAGTGATACCCCAGTGGCAAACGGCGCACAACTTGGGCTTCCGCGCACCTTTTAGATTCGTCATACCGCAAAGCGCATAAAACTAGCCTCCAAATCCACTACTTCCGACCTCAGGTTTTTTAATATCTCTTGTTTGTAGTGCTGAGCGCCTATGAGGCAGAAGCAGTACCTGTAGTTACCTGCGATAAGGACTTAGGATAGGGTCAGACAAGTAGAGCACACATTGCTTTTCCGACTGCGCTTTGTGTATAAAAGATAATCGCTTTATGGCCGCTAACTATTCTTATGGTCTGCTTCATACAACGCTTGCCTATTGTAGCGATTCAGGTACCGGTGCAACTCCGAGGTATAGAAGCCCCATTCCTTTTCATTAATGCGCACACCTTTGAGCCGACCAGCCCTGCGCGCCCTTCGTAGGCCTCCCGGGGTCACCTTAAGCAGAACCGCTGCCTGCCTTACATTTAGGACTTCATCCGCGGGTAGCGCGGCCTTTTCTTGGGCGCGTTGCTGCTCGGCTGCCTCCAGGCGCTCAATTCGTCCTATGAGCTGCCGCAATTCTGTTTCGGGAATCAGCAAAAATGCTTGCATAGCGGAACACGCTGAGATTAAACACACAGTCAGCAACCTGCGTGGATTTTTGCTAAGTTAACAAACGCTGCGCATCCTTCTATCTGTTTTTACTTTTCGACGGCGCCTATTTGAAATTTACCATTGTATTTGGATTCCTCGGGTGGCCAACGGCCAAAGATGAGCATCGCAAACCTGCTCAAGGGCTTTACCCACTGCCTTAGAAGCTAAAGCCCCCAGTGTGAATGCGGCGCAGCTGTTTATTTAAGCAAATAAACAATGAGCAGCAACATGCTTAAGAAAAAAAATACAATGCAATCATTATCTTTTTCTTCGTAAGCTAAGCTTGAGTAAGACAAAGATTTACTACCAACAATCATGCAATGAGTAAACATCCAAGAAATTCAAAATGCTGGTGCGGAAGCGGTCTTAAATACAAAAAATGCTGCCATCCAGAGATAGAACCAAGTAGCCGTTATATTCAAAGACAAGTGCCTGAAAACAGCATGGGAACACAACCAATAAAGGTTTTAGAAAATAATGTTATTCATTTTTTTGAGGAAACCAATCCCACGTTTAGAGCCCAACTAGAATATGACACTAATAATTTAGAATTAAAAAATGGAATAAAGTACATCAATGAAGAGAAAAGAATTGATGATGATCTTGCTTACATTAATTCGAATAAGCAAATTCATATACAAGAGACTTTTTTATCTTATATATGGATTCTATCTTATAGCCTGGTAACCATGTTCGACGAACACGTTATGTTACCAAGGCTAAAGCGCGGATATTTTAGCGATCCTGTTAAGCTAAATGCTAAGTTCGATTTTTTAAATTATGGCCTTTCACTTATCAATAGGTACTCTGTGTGGAATATCGAAAAATTTCCAAATCCCCAGAAATATCTTATCAGTGACAAGGTAAACATCGAAAAGACGAATTCTGTCTTCTTACACGCAGCTAACTTTGTTCTTTGCCATGAATATAGCCATTTTTCCCTTGGGCATGTTGACCGATCGATAGAGTTAATGGTTGATAACAAAAAAATAAGTGGCGAAGAAAGTGTGAAAACTGAATCAGAAGCTGATTTTAATGCAATTTCTCTTATGCTCAAACAGCCCAAGACCAAAAGAAACAGAAAAAATATTGAGCATGGAATTGTAGCGGGGGGTTTGTTCACTGATTTTTTTGGATAAATTAGGCAAAAAAAGCCATTATCCAGACCCTGAAATTAGGCTAAAGGATGTACTTGAAAAGATGAAATTAAGAGATGAGGATTTGCATTGGGGGCTAGCTTCATTAGCACTAAAGATCTGGCTAAGTAGACAGAATTTCAAGTTAACACTCCCTCTAGTTGTGAACACATACAAAGAGTGTTTCTATCTAATCATAAAAGAAATTGAATCAGCCAAAACATAGGTCCGCTACAAAAAAGTCAGTCATCACAGATTAGTTAATGACATTCCATGAATGCGGTTCCTGCTAGAACTAGAGCATCTATTATGACACAATAACAAGGATAATACCCAACATATGTGCATATAATTTAGGGACAAATAGCTAGTTACAAGAATGCCTGTTTTATGCTATAATTAACCATTCTGTTTCGATTCGTTAAATAAAAACACCCACTGGATCAAATGCACCCTACCCGCACAGACGTACACTGTGCTTATTGGAGAGGCCCCGTCAGGGGACCAGTGCCTCATTTACCCTATATCACAACGCATTTGAATAGATTGTAGCCTGCCAAGCAAACAGTCAGGAAGGCCAAATAAGATGGTTTTTGTCTGTTATCATCTAGCTCAATAAGGTATTTCCGGGCCTTATGCGTCCACAGGAAAGATCCTCACGGCAGCGTGATGGCCTTTTTGCTTTTCCTGGGAGCCCGTGAGCCTTGGCTAGCTACAGACAGTAGTGTCGTGGTTCAGCGGGTCTGGTTGTTACGGGTTTCTTTACTGCCCAATATCCCCTCCCACCCTAGAACCCTTTTTTTCAGACCCGAGAAGCTTTTTGCCTCAGCCTTTCCTCAGCTGTATTATTGAATAATAAAATTTATTAATTAAATTTTCACAATATACAGGACCACTCAACAGGCACCGAGAGAGAACTGCCACGTTGGCAACTCAACCCACGGCAAGCTTCGCCAACTAAAAGTCAGCTCCTGCTGAAGTTTCTTACAGAAGGACGTTTTAAAAATGACTATAGTCTAGCATTTCCGACCAACTCCTTGCAATAAGTTCGCTTTGACTACGCATTGCGTTGCATATTATCGCATGAGCATTTCTCGCTAAGGCAAGTTTTGTATTTTGTATTAGGCTTGAAACCAAATAAGTTGCTGTTGTATGTAGAGCAGTGTGCATATGGTTTCCCCTACTGCAAATTGGCGTTCGATTTGGTAAAGAATCTAGCTCCTCATATACAACCTACAATCTGCCAACAATAGTTTGTGCTCAATACACTTACCCATTAAGTGCCTGTTGTATTGCAACTAGCCCTTCACGCTCAATTTCATACAGGGTGACGAAGGGCAATAGCATCATTTCCCTCGTCCTCAAATAAGGAGTCAGCATATCCTCCGCCGTGACGATGAGGGAATGCAGCACAAAGCTTTGCAAATCGAGCCCGCAATAGCGGCCCAGCTCCGTTAAGTGTGAGTCAAGCCATTCGTGCCGCCTTACGTGCTTCGGCACCCAGCCGTCTGAACCAAACAGCTTATCCAATTCCTGGGCCATCTCGTGCATATTACGGCTAGGAGCCATGTACTTACATTCAATGCTATACACCACCCGACTAATCAAGTCAATCACCAGAACGTCAATATCTCCTAGGTCTGGGTCGAGCGTTGTCTGAGCGATAGAGTTCATAAGCACTTCAGTCCGCACCACTCGGTTTTCACCTTGCAGCCACTCTTCCACCTTTCGAACCAGAATGGTGCCGCGGCGGCTGGCAATAGACCCAAGCTCCGTATCAACGGCGCTGCCTTGCGTTACCCGGAAACGGTTTTCATGAATCTGGCTTCCCCAATTGCGACGGCTAAGCAGCACCTGCCTAAAACCCCAGTAGATAATAGGGTCATCGGGGGCAGTTTCGTTATGAAATGCCACTAATGGCTTGCGCAGTAGGGACAGCCGCCGGTTGAAGCGCCAGGGCGAAATGTCGAATGAGTCGTAGCCACGCGGAATTGTTGCCACACTCGTTCGCTTCGTCAGAGTTAGGTAAGTCAGCACGGCTTCAAATTCTGCAGCCTCGAAAGGCAGGCCTACCCGCTCAATGGCCAGCCGCAGGGCTGACTTGGGCAGTGCCACCACGCTCTGTTCCGCCTCGAGCGCTACGCGCACCAGCGCCTCGATGAATTCGCAGATTCTGGTAAACGAAATTGCATAGTCCTGCGTGAATGCCCGGTCGAGGGCCGCCGGCGTAGCTTCCCCGGTTTGCTGCTGCTGCTGCGGAAATACTTGCTCGTAGTACCGCACCGCGTCTATTACGTCCTCGTGCGTTTTAGCCGTGTAGTACGGGTCCAGTACATCATTACTGAATGTTTTCTCGGTGCCGATGCGGTAGGTGGGCAAGATACCTATTTTGGTATCGAACAGACGGTGCTTGAGCTGGTCGCCCAGCGAACCCCAGGCAATTATCTGGTCCATCAGGGCCACTAACTCATCCCTTTCGGTGGTGCTAGCTGGAATACCCGTCAGCATCTGCTCCGCGCTGATATGCTCAATCAGGCACCGCACGGCCACGCTCGTGCGACTGGAGGCGTTCAGGCTTTCCTTTACGTCGGCCACCTGTTGGGCTATCTCCACGAAGCAGGCGATGCGGGAGGGTGTTTGCACCCGCAGAAACTCCCGGTCGTGAATCAACCGCTCATTAAGGGCCAGCAGCTTACCAAGCAGGTCTCGCTGGTCATAGCGGGCAATGGTGCGGCTCAGCTGTGGCAGCAGCACCCGCATCACCACGTCACGGGTCAGTTTTTCCTTTGCGTCCTGGTCCTCTATGTCCCCCACCGGAGGGCATAGCCCCTGCGCCTCTAGGGCGGGCACCAGCGCATCAAGTACGCGGCCGGTATCGTATTCCTGCACGGTGCGCTTGGCTACGAGGTCTCGCGGGTCTAGCAGCAGGTTGTCCGCCGAGTTCAGCAGCAATATCTTCTTTTTCTGGCCTAAGGGCACGTGCATAGCCAGCATCGCCTGCTGGGCATCCACCGGAATAGCAGGCAGTCCATTTTCCACCAGTAGCTTACTTAGGGCGACCAGCAGATGCTCGACCAGTACCTGCTCTCCCGCGTTATCCGCCCCGTAGAGGTATGCGATCAGTTCAGCGGGAATAAGCAGCCGGGCCTCTTCGGCGGCCGCTCCCGTTTGAAAATAGCTGGCCAAGTCAGCCACCCGCTCCAGGCTGGGATGTTCCGCCTCGAAAGCTGCCACTGGCTGGCATTCAAACACTACATGAATGCTGGGCAGTTGCTCATGCGCCAAATAGGGCCGTAAGTCATCGCGCACCTGGTCCAACCAGTAGGCAATCGCGTCGGTCAGCTCAAATAGGGAGTGGCGCAGTTGCGACCCAGCTGCAGGGCTTATCGAAGTCGTTTCCACCCACACCGGCTGCGCAAAGCCATCCACCAGGAAGCGTAACTCACTACGCAGCGCATCCTCCGAACTTGCGTAAGTTGACCCGAATGTACCGTAGCGCTGCACCACTAAAGTCGCGCCAGCGTAAGGGCCGTGCGCGGTAACTAAAGCCGAATGCTCGTCCGTCTGCTGCTTGGCCCGGGTCAACCAATCAGCGGCATAGCCTGGCGGGATAAAGAGGTAGTTCGGCCGCGTTTCGTCAGAAACATAGAAAGAGTCGTCATGCTGGCGGTAAAACTTGAAATTGTCCAGCAGCGACGTATGAAACGCGGGCAGCGGACTAGCCGTCTGCCGCTCGTGCTCTGCCATCGCGAACTTCCATAAATCCAGCGCTTCCGCCTCGCCCATCGTGTATAATGTGGCCACCTCGTGCGTTGAGATGACCAGCGGGTAAGTGCCGGGAACAGCACGCAGCGGCAGCATTAAATCACTGCCGTCAAGGGAAGCGAATAGGAAGTCGAGCACTTGGTGACCCGTGTATTGGGGCAAGGCCAGCAGGGCGGCCACAATCGCTTGCCGTTCCGCTCCCTCATCTTCTGTAGCAGTCGTTAAGTCGACTCGCTCACCGGAGCGGGAGCTGTACGCCAGATGCGCGTAGGCTAGCTTGTCCGTATCAAACCGGTAGACTCCGCGAAAAGTGTTGGGGCTGATGGCTGGCAGTTGCGCACTCATGTCTTCGTAGCGAAAACCCATATGCGTCAGTTGCTGGTGCACGGCACGCCAAACCACCTGCTGATAGTTCCTATTGAGTTCAGCTACGCAGTCGTAGCGGCGAGCTTGCGCCCAGATGAATTCAGTCAGGATGTGGCAAATGGACAGGGGCGATACCACCATATAGTCGCTAGCCAGACGAAGCAAGGGCTTTTGCAGCAATGGATTCTGACCCGCCGCTATGGCTGCTTGAAACACTGCGACTGTGGCGCTGAAAACAGCCGGTACGCTGGGCGCAAGTCCATCGGGTGCGAGCAGCGCCCGCATATCATCCTCGCTGATTAGCACGGCTTCTCGGGCCTGCTGCAGGCGGTCCGCTTCCGGCCATGCAACCTCGTCATGTTCCGTGCTACCTGTTTGGTAACGAGTGTACTGCAATCGACTTATAACCAGTTGCGATAGCCGCAACAGAAACTGCACCGCCACGCGACAGTTGTGCTGGAAGGAAGTCGGCAGCCGGTCAGGGTTCCAATGAAAAATTGCTGTAATAAGGTTGTTCAGCACATAGCTACCTCCTTCGGTTGCGCCTGGCAGCACCAGATAGTCGCCGCCAAAGAAGGGCACTACGTCCGTAAAGGGAGTCGTCAGCACATCCTCCTCGTCATAAGAGCCATACTCGTTCGCCAGAAATTGCCGTACCGCCGCCTCGGGTGCTATAGGCTGGCTAGCATCAAAATGGGCCAGAATACTGTTAATCAGTACTTCTAGCCGCAATATTTTACCGTGATTTTCAGGCAGTATTGCCAGCGCAATGCTGGTTTGCAGCAGGTCCAGCGAATTATACTGTTCTGGTAGGGTAAGCACTGGGGTAAGGGGAAAAGCCTTGTTCAAGCAGCACTTCTTATATTTTTTGCCGCTTTCACAGGGGCAGGGGTCGTTGCGGCCGATTGTCATTACACTACACGGAAAAGATTGTATTTCCCCTAAATAACACTAATAACCAACTGATAGAAAAGCCATGTGCTTGCAGAAAGTAACGTGCTGTAGATATCCTGTTACATCGCGAACTGCCTTTTATTCGGCAACCCACCTATGACTTGCCAACCTATTCAATTAGCTGGATTTTAAATATACATTGTATGCTGCCGATTCGTATTGAATATTTGCAATCGTGGCTGGCGACACTTCTATTCCGCTTTCTTCAGCAGTTCTCCTACGCTCTCTACCGGCTTTGGCAACTCTTGGGCGGCGACCAATGTAGCGACCGCTATTTCGAGCTGTGCCTACCCGAGCTGGAGCGCCAAAACGAGTCGCACCTGCGTAGGGAAGCGCAGAAAGCAGTGAGGGCGAAGCGGCAAACCGAACTGGCCACCAAGTCGGCCGAAGAACGGGCACACCTAGAGCAGCGCAAGCAGAAATTTTATCGCATGCACTCCCGCCCCCTCTCCCAACGAGATTCCGGGATCGTGGGACCGGTGCTGCACGTCAATGGCTGCCTGTAGGGTGAACGGTTTTACTTTGAGAAGCCCTACGCTAATCTGGAAGCCGACTGCTACCAATGCGATGCCTAAGCGGGGGCGCAGCCCCGACCGCACTCACATCGTGTGCCTGTGTGACTACCTGAAGCGGAAAGAAAACCGCTCGTAACCTCTAGCCGCCACTGCCCTTCACCTCACTAACCGTCCTTGACTACTTAAAAATGGAAGCTTAATCATTGAGTCATTCAACTAGCAAATTTGCGGCCCTTTGGTGGTTTCCTGTCGGTACTCGAATTCTGTCGCCCTTTTTCCCAAGCACGCTTAACATCAGGATATGGAGACGTAGCGATACGCTCTTTCCACTTGGCCAGCATAACAACGGCCACTTCAACCGGATGCTTCCGGTTGAATACCGAAATCAAGCCCGCCATTTCGGCGGCTTGCGCCAATAAAGTAGGACGCTGAAATAATTGCTCCCGTTCGGTGGGCCGACGCGCTAAAAGCCGATCTATCCAAGTTGGTTCGTTAGTCT
The DNA here is from genome assembly GCF_014699055.1 of Hymenobacter armeniacus. GTDB lineage: Bacteria > Bacteroidota > Bacteroidia > Cytophagales > Hymenobacteraceae > Hymenobacter > Hymenobacter armeniacus. Next base: position 84,296 of record NZ_JACXAC010000003.1, on the reverse strand, counting down.
CGTCCAGCAGCGTCAGTAAAGCTAGGCTTAATGGTTCCGCATACTTCGGCCATAGCACATTCGGTGCATCATTTAGCAGGCGCAGGACCCACTGGGCCACACTCGTGGTATTAGGTAGTCCTCGCATTCTGAGTCGAAGCAATAATTCACTTAGAAGAGGATGATAAGGCGAATCAAGCGCATGGTTAACCACGCTGGCCACCCAGCAGTAAACCGCTTCGGCGCCGTCGGCCACGGCATCCGCATTGGTATAGCTAAGCAGCCCCAGACGTATCAGACTCGTATATTCTTCGCGCTTCGCTTCGGGCTCGGCGAGTTTTGCCAACAGGGCCGGTAGAGCCGCCCGTCCCGCCATGCGCGTTTCTAGGAGTTCGAGAATAAACTTTTCAATTCGCAGCAATACTTCCTCATCCTCAATGGTCAAGGCAGGTAGTACCACCCGGCGCAAAAACAGGCTTATACTGTCAAAATCAAACCCCGATACATTGGAGCGGCTTGGTCGCTTACCCCGGTATTGGGCTTCGATTTCAAGCAGGTCTGTTTTAACGAGCTCGAAGTAATCAATAACGGTTTGCAGCATCAACAGAGCTTCCGACTTCGACCATTGGATCCACTGTTGCGGAACATGGTAGCGGGGCGGCAGCTCGTCAAAACCAGAGGCGGTTGACAAGGCAGTATTGTTCAGGAAGTATCGTAATTCCCGTTCGTTCCTTATCACGAAAGCTCCCAGTAAGGCTTGGTCAGTAGGTGCCTTTCTACTCGTGAAACCCAAGAGATACTGTTTCACCCGTTCCGTTGCGGAGATACCCTCCGGTGCCGGTAATGTTAGCAGACGCCAAGCACGCGGAACATTGTCCATCTGAGGAATGCCCTTCTCGACCACCGGCGCCCACAGGGCCCGTGCGAACTGCTGCTGCTCATCCATTGCGAGCCAGCCCAGACTGTTCAGGAAAAAGAGTCGACGAATGGCTGCCCGCCGGTGTATTTTGTTGCCATCAAGCCAGGTCAGGAGCGTGGTAATACTGGACCGTACATGCTCTGGCGACTGTCGCAGCGGCAGTAAATCGGGGTCAATGCGCTCAAAAGGCCCCGCAGTGAACTCCGGTTCCGGGGCGGTCAGCAACAGGCCCGGCAAAACCTCCAGTACTGTGGCTTTTGTCAGGCTACCTATTATCCCTGCCGTAAATTCTGAATACAGCTGCCAGTCGTGGCTGGGGCGGTTGGTCAGGCCGCGTGGCCAGACAGCCCATACGCGAATAGCAAGCTGAAGCGCCCTTGCTCTTGCTTCTTCATTTAACCGAAACGCGCCGCGCCCAACTAAGCGCAGGGCCAGCTTTACATTGTCACGCTCACGGTCACTATGATTCCTTTCATCGGTGGACAAAGAAGCTTCCAAAGTATGCATTGCCGGTTCCAACAAAGCCAGCAGGCTATCCTCTTCTATTTCGGCAACGCGGGCAGGGTCCAGGAAAACGTCCAACAGCTCATTATTGCGCGTCCGGACCATCACGCCCAGCGCGCGCAATGGGGCCACATCAAAAATCCAACGCACCGCCGCAGCCAGTTCCTTGTAGGAACCGAACCCCAAACGCATGGGTTGCCCGCTCTCCTCGAAAATGGCCGGAATGTCAAGAGCCGGCTGCACCCACTTCACGCTAAACATGGTGGCCATTCGACGCCCATAGCTGCGCCGACCCGTGTGCGGTGCGATTTCCTCATAGGCCGCTGGTTGAAATTCCGGTACAGGGCCCTTGATGATATCGTACAAGTCTCCTACTTCGTCTGAGGCGCAATTGTATTCTTTGAACAGCAACTGCCGGTCCCATTCGTCCGGACTTACCCGGGGCCGGTTTTCTCTGGGCTCCTCACTTAGATTACGAAATTCTTTCTCTTCGCGAATCTGCGTGAGCCGCCACGTGGCGGCTTCCTCCACCGATAGCATGTCGATGCGTATCCGGCCTGCCGGCTGACGAGCCCGGGCTGAAGTCAGGGCCTGAGCAGCGTATCGTTCTGCCGTGTCCAGTTCATCCAGCTCAGCCCATAAACCAGCCCGGCGCAGGTCCCAGGCAGGATTATCCTGCACGTCCGGCCAGCGGTTAAGCCAGGTTCGGGCACTGTCAGCATCCATATGTTCCAGACGTTCCGAAGCAGCTTCCCAGCAGCGCCAGGCGCGGTAGCTTGGCGCTGCTGCAGTCAATGGTTCCAGATGCGCCAGCAATTCCATAAAGGACTTGTGGTCATAATCATAACGCATCTGCCGTAGCAGGAAAAAGGCTACCGTTGCCCAGTAGTCGCGCTCCGCCGGCTTACCTGGAATGGGCACTTGTTTTACGAATTTCCGGAACAGCTTTACCTCTGTCTTGGATTCAAAAACCAAAAGACCCTTCTCCATTCGCCAAGCCAGTTCCGCCAACGGCCGCAGTTGCTGAGCCAAGGGCAAATCAGCAATCCATTTAATGAGGGGGCTGCGCCAATTCTCTGTGCGACTTATCAACGATTCCCTGTTAGCCCTGGGCAACACCAGCCAACCCGGGTATGCCCCCCGGTTGAGTTCCCAGCGGTCCAGCAATGCACGTAAGCATGCATTCCGTGCCTCAGTTGTGTCAGCCTTCAACATCCAGTCTTCTACTTCGTAGCCCGGCAGTTCCGGAGCAAGCACGCTTATTTGTGCCGGACCGATTTTCGGTGATTTAGGCGAAACTCCTGCCTCGTCCAAGTGGGGGAAGTGGGGCCACGAAAGAGGTACCAGAGCGCCTCGCCCGTTTTCGAGTGACTCCAAAAACCATTGAATGGCGTCGCTTCGCCGCTGCCCCCCATTATCAGGGTAGGCAGCAGCTGTAAACAAGGTACCCAGATCGATAGGCGTTACCCCTCGCTTTTCAAGTACCAAGCGCTGGGCAGTGGTTAAGTCCAGTACCCCACACAAATACACCTGCGGCCGCACGGTAAGTAGTTCATCCCGGATCCAGCCAAGCCAAGCCAGGAAATTTGGATCGTCGCCGGAAAACCCTAACAACACAAAATCATTTTCCATCATGCCCTGCTGCACCGTATTGACGAAAGGTGCAAACTGCCGGGGATAGCGCCGAAAGTCCTCTTCCGTGATGATAAAGGGTTTCGTGGCAGGCAGGCTGCCGTGCAGCTTGATAATACGCGGCTGCGTAGTTGTGGGCAGATCGGAGAGGTGAACGACCACCTCATAACGTCGGTTATACACCTGAGCCCTAGTTCGTTCGAGTAGTGTGTCGTAATTGACGGTAAATATATCGGCCCAAGGAAGGCTAAGTAACTTTCGGTGCAGTTCACCTGGGCTATGTTCGTCGTTGGGTATAGCCCCAATGATGAGGTTGTCGAGAGCTGAGCGGCCGAATGTAGCTTCGTATTCCAGAGCCATCGTGAGTGCCCCGGTTCCCGATGCTGCTTGGTCGATAAGTTTATTTCGCTCGACTGGGTCCGGATGCCCCGGGCGCAGACCGTCAAACATCAGCTCGACGAGTTGCCTCCAGAGTGGAAAGGGCCGCGCCCCGGCAACCTGCGGGACACCGTTGCGGCTGAATCCTGCGCCAATCATCACAGCGGCCCGACCGGTGGTACGACGCATCCAGAGACGCTTGCGCAAATAAGCCACGTGGTGCAGGTCACTAAAAAATGGTTGATCGGACATAATCAGCAGGTTGACGGACTCGGTAAGAAAAATTGCTTCTTGTTGTAATTTTTGGACATAAAAAATAAAACACCAAGCCTTCGGATTAACAAGACTAGTTTCCTCTTTGCCATAAGAGGCTTTCACCCTTTTGTCCTGTCCTGTGTAACCCTAACTTATAGTCCAAGCTTTAAGGAGTGCGCAAAAGGCTTAAAAATTGTAAGGGGACTATTTTTCAGATTTAGTAGAGCTGGACGTTGGAGGAGAATATCCAAAGGCGCGTCGTAAGGCCTTAGTCGCCATGTCACGCAGCTTGTCACGTAGGCCTGAAAATGACGCCAAAACGTCTACCCCGAATGCAGATGTTAACAACAGGCCCAGTTTCACCCATCCATTAGTTGGATAGCGTACAGTAGCGATAGCCAAGCTTAATACCAGCCCTAAAACCAGTACTGTTACTACGAGGGAAGCTAAGCTTCGAGTGCGGTGCAAAAAGCGTTCAGTAAACTGCTCCGCAGCAAAAAACTGTTCGGGGTTCAGTAGCCCTTTTCTATTGAAAGCTAGTTCCAGTGCCTTCAGCGAAATCAGGTTGAGGAAAGGAGAGGTGAAAAACGGGAATGGGTGCCGCCATAGAAAATTAAACATTTTATTCAGGCGTGTTTCGTCGGGAACCTGTTCACCGGTAAGCATCTGGTAGACCAGTGACACTTGGTGATAATCCTCACGATTGTTGAGGTTACCCGCCAGAATGTTACCTAATGTGGCATTCAGACGCTTTTTCTCCTCGTCCTGCGATGCACGCAGGGCAAGCAATTGGCGTATCCATTCGCTGGGCAGGGTGAATTTCTTAACGGCGCACACTAGGGAGAACACTAGGTAATCGTTGTAAATCCATTCTGACTCCTTATTCGGCTTACGTCCCTGCAACTGCTGATACAACTCCCGGCAGGGTAGCTCGTCTGCATCGCGAACAAAACACAGCACATTGCACGCCAAACTGTTAGAGTCAGCCAATTGCAGTTTGGGAGGCTGCAAACCCGGCTCGTCGTAGAGTATATCCACAAAAAACCGGGGCATGGGGCTCTCCAACAGCGGGGCCATATAGGCCGATTTTGCTTCTAAAGAAACCATTTCTTGTGCCGAAGCTGGCGGCTGGCTACGTCGTAATTCCACCCGGGTATGCCCCGTAATTCTTTTAGCTGCCGGGCCAGCATGTTGGAGTAAAGCAGCGTAACAGGCGAATGCGCGGGATAAAAGGTGCGGAAAGACAGGCGGGTGAACTTGAAGGCCTGCTGCACCACATAGGTCAGGTCGACGAAGGTAGAACTGCGGTGAATGCGCACCAGCACCGGCCGTGATGCCCCATGACGTGAAGTTTTCATCTCGCGTGGACCTAGCATCTGCACGAGGCAAGAGCGTGGGTCCAGCAGCACGTTGTAGCCCCGCCAAGGTACATGCGTCCCTTTATACACCTTGCGGTAGGCATCGAATTCTCCCCGCTCGTTCTCATTGAACAGGACATAGGGATGAAATTCAGAAAAGGTGACAAACGCGAACTTGATGTCAAACTCTTGGTACTGTGCCATCAGGCTTGCCACCACATCAGCCTCAATGTGCTTGATGGGTTTGAAAATATGGAAGATGATGCGGATGCGGTCGCCTGAACTCCAACTGTAATTATTGGAGATCTCGTCAATTGACACCTTCAGGTTATGCAGTAGCTCGTCAAAGTACTGATCATAGGGCACATCCTGGGTCCTGCGGTTGGAGATGTATTTGCCATCAGCCGAGAAGAAAGTGCTGATGCCAACGATTCGTGCCTGCGTCGCCCCTGCGTATTGATTGCTGCGCAGAATGGAGCTACCAATGCCAATCACGAGCTCATGGTCGACACTAGGTCCAGTGGGCACCGTCCAAGGCGTACCGCCCAACTTAGCATACATCTGCAGGGCGATGCTGTCGATGCTATAAGTTGGTTTCTGAGCGGTATCAGCCCGGACGAACTGCGTGGAAATGCCATGCGAATACAGCAGGGACTTCACCTGAAAATAGGGGTTATCCACGGGCGGTAATTGCCGGAAATCCTCGCACGTCTCGATGATGGCAATATCAAACGAGCCGTTTTCGGCGCGCAACAGCTTATTGATGGTAGCCAGATATTGCGGCACGGTGTAATCCGTTAATTCGGCAATGCGGTATTCCATGGCCGTCAGGCCGTACTTGCGCACCATTCCATTAGCGAAATAGGCATGCTGCGTAATCCCGCTCTTAAGCTGGGCCAAAAACTCTGCAAAATGGCCTGCATTACGCTGATGAAACACCACCAGCACCTTGGGCGAGTTCACGTCGAATGATGTGGAGCGGCTGTATGGCCCGAAGGTGTTGAGGCCGGTAGTGGGCGTTGCGTGGATGTTGGTGCCACTAACGTCAAAGATGAGTTTGGGCTCCTCTAACCGAATACCTGCTTGGCCCGGAATTGCATTATCAGTTCCGATAGTAAAGCAAAACGAATCAAAATTCCGGTACGTAAGGCGGCTTAGCCATGCGCCCACCTCCTCAATCTCGCGCATCACAACATCAGGCTGCAGTCGTCGTGATTCGTCTTGTTTGATGTGGTTCACTATCTGCTCGGCCTTCCCTTCCCCTATCAGTGAGCCGAGGTAGTAAATAATATTCTCCTTTGATTTGAAAAGGGTCAGGTCAGACAGGGCGTATTGGGTGGGCCCTTGATTGGTGCCCACTGTAGCATGGTCGCCTTCTACTGCCATTACCCTGCCGAGCAAAGTCAGTTCGGGAGCTACAATGCCGTCCGAGTAGTCGGGCGAAGTGGAACTGTTGACTTCAAGGCCCAGTATGTCCAGGCCTTCGTTCACCAACTGCTCACAAGTGCGGTCAATGGTCCACTGGTACCGATGATTCACTACTGCCACAAACTGTGGCTGTTCTTCTGTTTCGTTGAAACGCAGTTGGACTTCTGTGATACGTTTGTAGGTGATGATATTTTGCAGCCGCTCCGGCAGCATGTTCAACGCCAAATCGTACTTATCCTGCTTTGCGGAGAAGGTAAACGGATGAAAAGAAGGCAGCAGGTCAGGTACCTTGTCTTTGATAGCCCGAAAGAAAATGTGGCGAATCAACGAAGCCACGACGTCGGGGTGCTTGCTGACGCTTAGTCTGACTACGTCACCCAAATTGGATGCAGCCTCAATGCCAGGTGAGATGTAGATAAAATCGTCGCGACGAAAAAAAGAGTGGGTCGCGTTGTGTTGCTGTCGTAACCTGTCTAGTACTTCCTTTTGATAAGGGAGGCGCTGGATGTGAAACTCGTCAAAGCTGAATTGTAGTGGGAAGAAGTTAGATTTCATACGCAACTGACGAGTATAATCACCTCAGGACAGACGGCAAATTGCACGCTTGTCAAATGAGGATGCTAAAGCTACTCATCATGCCCATAATTTTAGTAAAGCTCCGCATATTGTACTGCGGTTCGGGTGCTCGACTAGCTGGGCTGAGGCAGCCTGACCGTTCCGTTGTGATGGATGGGACCTGTTGCAGTACCAAACTGTAGAGTTGATATATGGTGCGTACGTGTTAGATGAGCCATCTCATGCACAATATTCAGTATTTCAGGTATTCATACATACGCCAAGGCGAAAGGCAGCATTTAACTAGCCGCATGGCCCCAGCGCTGCCAAGAGCATTGGATTGGCGACGCATTAGAATAAGCGGAGCAAGCTCGAACTAATTTGCCTCAAATTCCGATGTCAGTGCCGATCGCTATGGTGGAGTTGCAAACGATGGAGAACGAGTGATGGTCGGTGACCATGGCAGGCGATTTCATGTGCTCACGCAAGTCCTTATCGCCCCAGGAACAGAGGAGAAGTATTACGCGTAATCCTTACACGTTCGGATGTTTTGGTGTGCTGGGACCAGCCGTCCACCAGACCATGCTAATTGATAGGCTGCGGGAAGTCCATCAGCTCCCGGGGCGAGATTTCCAAGGCGTGGGCCAGGGACAGAAATACGTCCAGCGAGGCCGCCAGTTGGGCTTTTTCGATGCGGTAGACCGTCATGCGCGACACGTCGGCCGACTGCGCCAGCACCTCCCGGCTCCAGCCGCGGGCTTCCCGCAGCCGCTGCAGATGGGCCCCGAATGCCCGGATGCCTGCCTCGTTTTTCACGCCGGCAAGCTGAGGCCAGAAAAATTGCCACTTGTAACGTATTTGGTACAGAAGTATCGGAATGATTTTCTTTGCGGGTTCAAGAATTAACCTCTTTTTCCCTCATTTCATGAAAGTTGTTCGTTACTCTGCTGTAACCTTTCGGTTCCTGCCCCCGCTTCTCCTCTCGCTTGTGCTCAGCGTCGGCGCCTCCGCCCAACGCCTCGCCGCCGTGCGCCTGCAAACGATGAGCGGCGAGAAGTTCGGCTACCAGAACGCGGCCGGGGCCGTGGTCATCAAGCCCCGCTTCGAGGCAGCCTCGGATTTCCAGGACGGCTGCGCCCGCGTCTGCATCGGCGGCCGCTGCGGCCTTATAGACTCCACGGGCCGCGAAATCGCGGCGCTTAAATTCAAGGACATCGGTTACTTCCACGACGGCCTGGCGGGGGTGAGCCTCGACGGCCGCAAGTACGGCTACCTCAACCGGGCCGGCGTGCTGGTCATCCCCTATGCGTTTGACGAAGTCACCGATTTCAGCGAAGGCCGCGCCGCAGTGGCCTTGAATGGCCGGGCGGCGTTAATCAACAAGGCCGGGACGCTGCTGACCCCGTACAAGTACCTGCGCATCGAGCCCATGCAGGGCGGCATCGCCCGGGTGTGCGTCCGGAACGACAGCCGAGACGGCATCGAACACAGTAATTTTTGGGGCTTTATCAACGTCCAGGGCAAGGAAATTTCCAAGCTTACCTGTTACGGCTCGGAAAGCCCGAACCTGGGCAACGGCTACGCCGTCACCCGGATTGCCACCCCGGACGGGCGCCCGACGACCATCAAAACCGCACACTACACGTTCCTGGTGGGCAAGACCTACAACTACAACTCGGCCCTGATTGACAAAACGGGGCGCGTCGTCATCCCCTCCTCGGCCGGCTACGAGTTCGGCAGCTGGACCGATTCCTACCTGCGGGTTAAGAAGGACAAGTTTTACGAAGGCGTGGTGGATTACACCGGCAAGGTGGTGTTGCCCGTAAACTTCTGGAACATTACGGAGTTCGAATTTGGCCCCGATGGCAAGTCACTGGCCAAGGCTTTTACCTCGGAACGGGGCTTCTTCTACGTGGACAAACAGTTCAAGTGCGTTGCCTTCGACGGCGTGAAGTGTCCGGAGTACTAGCGCCACGGTGCCCGCCGCAAAAGCTCTGCCCCGTGGCTTTTGCGGCGGGCTCTTGATGAGGGCAGCCCTATCCAGGCGCGGGTGGGGCCGCCCTGGCGGCTTGCTCCTACATCAACTCCGCCTGAAGGACGGTTGCCTCGCGCCGAAGCAGCTGCCGTCGCTCCCGCAGCACCTCCAGTAGTGTGTTGGCTACCTGCGCGGCCGCGTCGCCGTGGAGCGGCACCGTGAGCGTCTCGCCGACGGTATGGATGGTGACGGCGACCACGCCCGCGAGTTCCATGGTGAGCAGCTGTAGTTGCTGGCCGCGTAGTTGCCGGCAAGCCCGGCGCAGGCGCTTTTGTTGAGCTTTAAGCATATTCCCGGTGGGGGCTTGGATTGGGAGTGAGGCAAGAGCGCGTAAATGCGCTTAGGGAAGTTCAGGCACCACTACTATGGTGCGGATGCCCAGTCTCCGGGATTCTCGGAGCGCGTGTGCTGTCCCCTTGCTCACGCCGTCCCACACGGCCCAGACCACATCGGCCGCGGATACCACGTCCTTGTTGCGCACCAGCGTTGCCTTCCTGCCGAAGGTTTTGAAGTCAGGCAAAAACACACGGGTGGGGATGCTGCGCTCCCGGGCGTAGCGTTCCGCCAAGGTATCGGCCCCGGTCGCTCCGCCCGAAACAATGAGGGTAATGGGCTGGCCTTCAGCAAGCGCTAAGGCATCTAATTCGCGGGCCAGCTGCTCGTAGTTTGCAAAAGAACGGGACCCAATAACAGCTACTCGCATATCATGCAATTGTTAAGAGGTGATGGGGATATTGCCCGTGGCAACGCTTGTTGCTGAGCACAGCTCCTAACTTGGGCAAAGCATGGTTTATTTTCCATTAACTTTTTGTTTTTCAGTGTTTTAACTCACATAAAACGTAAAATAAATTATTCGCAGTTCCAAAGCCACACTGCCTTTTTATAGGAATTCCTCCGTGTTTTTTACCTCTTCTTGCGAACAGGAGCTTCCTCTGCAGTAGAAGGTAATTTTTCTGGTTGCTCCTGTTCTCGAGCATTCACAAGCGCGTCGTTTCTTCCTGAATTGCGCTATCATTTCAGCTGGCGGGCCTGCAGTTGGCGGCCCTTACCGGCGGCCTGATTACAGCGCAAGGGGTTTTGCAATCGTTTCTTACCTAGCCTTTTCGCTCTCATTCGACCGAGAACCAGCAGCAGCAGTGAAAACCGCATTACGCATTGATAACAAGGGGTTAACAGCCACTATCGAGGCTATCTCTCCCAGCTGGAAAGGACTATTACTATCGGAGCGGCACTACCGATATTTCGAAGGCAGCTGAACCGCGCCCCGTAAACAGTGAGCTCTTCCATCAGCGGCTTGACTTCCAGCCGGGGGGTAGTACTATAAGGTACACGTTCCGGCGCCCTTGGACTTCACGCCTTTACACGGTTGCCATCTGAAGTTAAAGTCTATCCCCGGGTTCGTACAAGCCGGCCCCGCGCGTGGCGGGCTGCTGACTACTGCTGCTTCGATGCCCGTATGGCAGTATTCGCTTAGTCTATTTTCAAGGGGGTGTTTAGGTCCTCCACCGCGTGCGGCGGCGAGGGTGGGCTAAGTCTACCGGAACAAGCGAAGAGTCTAGAAGCTAAGGCCTCAGCTATTCCACGTCAGGATTACGTAAAAAAACCTTGACCCTCCGACCCGTCCCCAATCAAATAGTCCGTAAGCCCTTCCCTGCTTCGGTGTTATCGGTCCTTCAAGGAATTAACGAGCGAGCTTTAGCTTACTCACGGGAAAGAAGCTTGGGCTGCGACCGGAGCGGTTACCCACATTGAGTCCCAGGCCGCTGGAGCAAGGAGCCCAGCCAATACAGAGCGGCATTGTTACCAACCCTCCAACTTAGCCACGCCATGGCCGCCTCCAAAAGGCAGAAAAAAAGCCTGCGGGGAAACAGCATACCGCCTATCCCACATCAACCGTGTGGCATGGGACAACGGGACAATGGGACGGCGGGACAATTACCAATCGGGCGGTGCGGCCGTAATCGGCGCAATACCGCCGCGAAAGCCGAGGACGGTTGCAATTGCACAAGCCGTCCTTACGGGCAGGTAGCGCCGAAGCAGGCCTAGCGCGCCCAGTCCGGGTCGCTGCCCCAGGCCGTGCGCCGGAACTGCGGGGTGAGCCCTACCTGGGCCGTAAGTACCTGCACCAGCAGGGCCTCCACCCGGTCCAAGTGGTCCGCAGGCACCACCACCGAGTCATGTACCGTGAACAGGCACATCTCCGGAAAACGCTGGCGGAGGCGCGGGGCCAGTACCTTCAAAAATAAGTGAGCCTCAACGGCCTGCAGCAAACAAGGCAGTACGCGGTGGTCGGCCGCTTTGTAAGCCGTGAATACGGCCGCAACGGTGGGAAAAAGTTGGGCAAAGGCCGCCTTTCCACGCGTGCGGGTGCTATTGCGCGAAAACAGGATTTTCAGCAACTGCTGTTTCCTGCCCTCCGCCGTAATGAGCTCTTGGCCCAATGCCTGGTTCAGGGCTGTTTGCGCCTGGGCGTAGAAGTCGCCGGTGCTGGCCCAGGCCCGAAATTGTTCCACGTCGGGCGGCAAGGCCTCGGCCCCGTGCGAACCGCCCGGGGGCAATAAGCGGCGAACCGTCGAGAAGAACCCAGGGTCGCAGCGTTGCAACTCGGCGTGCTGGCGCTGGCCTTCCACCTGCAGCGTGAGGGGCACGCGGCTGCCCCGTCGCCCGCGGGTGAAGGGTGCAGCGTAAAAGTCGGGGCGCAGCAAGAGCGTGGCCAAATAAATTTGAGAATTGCGCAAGTCCAGAGCCCAGAGCGGGGCAAATCCTTCGGCATAAATAAATTGACGCAAATTGCCGCTGGCGTTGGTCAAGGCCGTGTGCAGGCGCCCCTGCCGGTCGAAGATGGGTCCGAAATCTCGCTCCGCCAGTTTCTGAATGGTCGTGAACCGCTGCCAGTAGCGTTCGTGGGGCTTGACTTCCTGCCGGTCGGGCACGGTCAGGTGCGCGGGGGTACCAGCCGCCAGGAGCTCCCCCCAAACAGCTTCGTCGACGGCTTCCTCATCGAGTACGAGTTCGGTCTGCGTGGTCAGCTGCACCGGGGCAGGCAAGCCGTTGCTTGCTGCCCGCTCAGCGGGCGCACCCACCTCAGCGGCGGGGATTGGCAAGGCCTGTTGCTGGTCAAGGGAGGCCAGTTGCCGGGCCCGGTCGGCTTCGCTGAAGGCCAGCGCTTCTGCCTGCCGGATACGCAGGGGCGAAGAGTTGGGGCAGAGCCAGTCGAGTAAGGCCACGTAGGTCGCCCAGGGAACCTGCCGTTCGCCCCAGCCTTGCTGGTAGCGGCCGTACCAGCGCCGCAGAAAAGCCGGGTCGCGCAGAACCACGGCGCGGCTCGCGCCCCCGGCGTTGCGAAACCTGGCGCCCAGGCGGTAGCTACGGCACTTGCCGCCAACCACGAACCAGTTGTCGGTTTCGAGCAAGCCCGTGGCGCAGGCATACCGCAGGTAGGCGGCATAGTTGGGCAGCCAGCGCTTCAAGAAAACGGCGCTGAGCGGCAGGTAGCCATCGGTGTGGCGCAGGCGGTTCGCCAGCTTGCGGTTTGTCAGCGGCAGGGTGGCCACTAGGTGCAGCAGTTGGGCGAGGGCATCGCGCGAAAAAGGCGCGAACGAGGGCGGCTGGGCGGCCAGGTGCGCGTCCAGGTCAAGGGTGGCGGGCAGCAGGCGGGTTGCGGCGGCAGGAAAAGTACGGCGAGTCATTAGGGCTGGGGCAGTGAGCCAGAGGGTGCAGCCATCCTTAGGGGCCCAAGGAGCCGCTGGTTTCGGCAATGTGGGGTTTGGTCGCGGTGCGTTCGAGGGCAATACGCCCGCATCATCGGTCATGCCTTCTTTGTGGCAGCGTCGCGGAAGGCTCCGGCCCTTAGCGAGGCCACCCCCGTTGCCGTTGATGATTTGCTCGTGGAGCGTTTCGAGAACCTACCCCCTCCTACCCTGGCCCCGGAATCAGGTAACTTTCCTCGCACCCGTCAGGGCTAGCCTTCTGGCGACTCGCTTGCGCCGTACACGGCCGCGAACTCCTGCTCTACGGTGCGTTCGCTGATGCTCACGTAGCGGCGGAATGTCGCCCAACTCGAATGCCCGGTCACCTTCATCACGACCTCCGGGCGAATCTTCTGCTCCAGGGCCAGGGTCACAAACGTCCGGCGGGCCGTGTGGCAGGAAATCAACTGCCATTTGCGAAACGTCTCGGTTTGACGCAGGGCCCCGCGGTAACGCACGCGCTCGACCACTGCATTGAGCCCAGCCCGCTGCCCGACTTCCTTCAGGGCTACATTCAGGCCCACGTTACTCACCTTGTACAACGTGCCGGCGAACCAGCTGGCCAGGAGGCACCGCGCTTCGGGCCGGAGCGGAATCGTAACCAGTTCGCGCGTTTTTAAGGTGCGGAGCCGCAGCCGCTCGCCCTGCAAATGCTCGGGCCGCAGCGAAACCAAATCGGAGTAGCGCAGGCCGGTGTAGCAAGCCAGCAGGAACAGGTCGCGGGCATTGGCCAGCCCCGGATAGTCTGTCAGGTCCAGCTGCTCCACGTCCCGCAATTCGGCCAGGGTCAACGTCAAAATGTCGGGCTCCCTCCGCTTCCATTTGATGAACCTGAAATCGGCGCGCTCGGTCAGGCCGTGTTCGTGGGCGTACCGCAGAAAAGCCTTGAGCCGGGTCAGAATCTTGGCCAGCGAGTTATCGGTCAGGCCGACCTCGTTCAGCAGGTAGGTGCAGAACTGCGCGGCAAAAACCGGCGTCATCGTGTCGAAATCCACGCGGTACCCGCTGCGCTCCTGGAAGTGGCAGATGTGCTTGTAGGTCGTCGCGTTGCTCGCGCGGGTCGCGGGGCGTACCTGGTGCTGCAGGGCAACGTCCCAGGCCAGGTAGGCCGCGAGCAGCCCCGGGCCGGCGGGTGCTTCGGGCTCGACTTCGGCCGCGAGGGGCGGCGCCGGTGCTTCAGCGGGCGTTAACTCCGGTTCGATGGCTTGGCGCAGTTGCTCGGCCGTGGGCAGGGTCCCGGCAGCTATAGCATCGAGGTAGTAATTCTCCAGGCGGGTGCGCATGGCCGCCAACATATCGTTAAGGCGGCCAGCCTGGTTATTCCCCCGCGTTTGAAATTGCTGCGCGGCCTGAATCCACTTCCGAGGCTCAACTTTTAGGCCCACGTAGACCTTCACTTTCTGGCCCTGGAAAGCCAGGCGGGCAATGAGCGGGGTGGGTCGGTCCTGCCGGGGTTCCTTCAGAAAAAAGGTAATGCTTACCATGTTTTTAATCAATTACTTATAGCCTTTACAGCAGCGAAAAAAATGGGCGAATTGAAAAAACATCGGCCATAATTTTTCGGGTTCCACCACAAATTCATCTTCCCTCCTAGCGGAATTCAATCGCCCTGACCTTCAGCAAAGGCCCCGACTTGTTGCTCTTTGTGGAGCCTCAACGTCTGTGTGTTCTGCTCTCCTGGTCGGCTCCGGGTGCGCCTACCGCGCCAGCTTCGGCCCTGCAGAGGTACTTCGACAAGGCGCTTAAAAAACGGCATGGCCCGCTGGCCGCTGAAGAACTTTTGGGCGCTTCAAGGCTTTTTCTTGTTACTACAGCGCACCACGAACCACGCTCTAGCCACCATTAGTCACACCCGCCAGCGCATCGCGGCACCGCCGCCTATTAAGTGGGGGGCCGCCCCAGCTAAGCTCAGGGTGCCACGATCATTTTTTTGTCGCCCCCACTAGTCGGTCAGTGGCCGCTGGTTCAGCGCAGTGCCGCCTCGTGGAGTGTCCCGTTAGAGGGACGGGACACTCGACGCCTCGCCGGGAAACCAGCGGTTGAGAGTTGATTTTGAAACCCCCAATTCTGCTTCGATTTTGCGCAGCGAGTTTCCCGCGGCCCGCAGTTCCTGTGCTCTGGCGCGCAGGGCGGCATCGTCGCGTTTTACGCCCATGGCTGGTGCCATCGGGGCCGGTAAGCTCGCCAGCACGTGGTCGGTGTGTTGCCAGAAGACCCGAACTAGTGTTAGCGCGGTGGCGAAGTCTTCATCGTCGCAGACGAGGGTACCGGCTGGCTGCTCGCCATTCTCAAAGCAGCGCAGCACCGTCAGCAGCATGGCCAGGCGGAAGGCCGCCACGCCGAGCCGGCGCAGCGAGCTGTGTTTGACGTCGGCCGCGGCCAGTTCAACGGTCCAGGCGCCAAACAAGTCAGTGTGCTGGGCTTGCTGGGCGGGCGTGAGCGTCACCTGCACCGGGCCGGACACGAGTTCCATCATGCGGGCCAGCTCCTGGCCTAGTTGCTCGTAATGACCGTCGAGGGGGACGCCCTGGGCGAAGGCATCGCGCCATTCGGGTGGGCTGGTGAAGGTATAGAATAAAAACCGGGAGAAAAGACCGTTCTCGGGGTCTGGAATCAGGTTTCGGACCTGGTTGGGCGTGCCGGTGAGCACCACCGACAACGCCGGGCGAGCTAGTTCCAGCAGGCCTTCGCCCTTGCGGGCCGTGCTGTAGGGCTCGTGGTGATAGGCGACGCGCAGCAACGTGGAGTAGTTGCCCCAATCCTTATTCCGGTGCGCATCGGCCATCGTATCACCCTCTGTTTCGCAGATGATGCCCCGGCCCTCGTTATCAGCTAAAATCTGCACCATGGCGGCGAAGCTGCTGTCGGCTGGCACCAGCAACCGCTTGGCCGCCGGGGCTTCTGGCGGTGGGCCGGCGGCTGCACGGGCGCCGCGCGGCTGCGCCTTCCACTGCGCAAGCTCCGCCTCGTACTGCCGGTGTGCGGCCTGGCTGGCCTCGACCAGGGCGCGGTGCGGAACCCGCACGAGGCGTTCGGCCCACTTCATGGTGCCTTTGCCGCTGGCGGCGGGGGCGACAATGAAAGCATACTGATTAAGGCCGAGCTGGTGCCGGTCGTAGGTGCCCGACACCGAGGGAAACACGCCCGAGACGACGGCAATGGCTGCCGTGAGCAACACATCGGCTTCGCGGCCCTTAAACGGCTCGCAAACCCGTTGAAGAAAATCGGGCAGACGGGCGTATATACCGGACGGGAACGGCGCAGGCCCTTCCTCACTCGGCTTGTCGTAAGCTTCGGCCGTGGCGGCCGGCCGGGGCTCCTGCGGGGACTGGTGGCCCCGGCGCGGCGCGTAGTAGGGCTTGCTGTTGTGCGTACTGGCCTTGCGACGGTAAATTCCTCGAATTACGCGGGTGATTTCCTCGGCCGTGAAATCAGGTTCGGTCCACCACGCGAGGGCGTAAGCCAGTAACACGTCTTCCGGCACGCCCTTCTCGTTGCAGAAATAAGCTAGCCTCGCCAACCAGTTATTGCGGCCGCTGCCGCTGCCCGTGGGGCGTTCAGGGCTATATGACAGGCACCTCTGCAGGGCCTTGTCGGGAGCGGTAGCTGGCACGACGGCCCCGGGAGATGGTGTTGGGGGTTGGTGCGGGGTACGCGGCGGCGTCGCCACAGGACGAGGGCTGTGCGCGGTAAGCTGCGCCATGGTTAAGGGCTTTTGCATGGATTGAAAAAGTGGGGAGAAAAAGGCCTGGCAACGGCGCACCGAAGCAGCGCGCCGTTCCAGCAAGCGGTGGCTTATTCGCCTTTAGGCATAAAGTCGTCGTGCAGCCAGGCGTCCGGGTCGTAGGAGAGAAAGCACGCGCGGGCGATGTCCAGACCTGCGCTGTCGTGGAACTCACCCAGCACCGGGTAGTGCCGCTTCAGCCACTCGTGCACAGTGCGCAGGCCCGTGGCGTAATCCGGCGCATCCTCGGGCAGGCGCACCACCAGCTTCAGGCCGCGCCCCGAAGGGCTCACGAACACCAGGGCCAGCATGTTGCGGCATTCTTCGTTGTTGATTAACTCAGCACGCAGCTTTTTGACGTCGGGGAAATGGTCGTAATCGAGCACGCCCAGGCCGGAGGGGCACTCGAGGCCCGCGGCGTTGCGCTTTGTAAAAACACCCGCAAACGTGACGTAGGGCAGTTGGCTTTTCGCGCGGCAATAAGCTTCGTTTTTGCCCTTTGGAGCGTATTTGGCCCGGACCTCCGCCAGCATGGCCTGCAGGCGCGGCTTTGGCCTCACAATCTGTCGCCACAAGCGATACAGGTTGATGGTGACGTGCGGCGTGGTGTTGCTGATGGGCCCCGCATAGAGGCTGAACTTATGCGATGGAGTGGTAGCGGCGGGCGCAACCGAGCTGTCGGCGGCGATTAGGGCATCACCGGCCACGCGTTGCAGCTTTTCCAGGAGCGGCTGCGATTCCGCGGGGTTCACCCGGGCTAGAGGGTCTTCCAACAACGCTAACGCATCCAGCGGGCCGTGCAGGAGCGGCCACTTGATGAGTTGCCGCACCAACCAGCTGGGCCGTGCGAAGCCGTAAGACCGCAGCAGCTTAGCGATGAAATCGAAGGCGTACGTATTACCGCGCCGCAGCTCGACCTGCAGGATGCAGAGCAAGAGCACATGATTGTTGCTTTTCATGGCGCTTACCAGGCTTTAGGTTGCACGCCCTTGTTGTCACCCATGCCCGCGACCCGACGCGAAGTCTGGCGCCGGCCGTCCGGTCGTTGGTCGGGGGTACCGGCCGTGGCTAGGGCGCTGCGTTTGAAGTAGCGCTTGCCGCCCACTTTCACGGCGGCCGCACTGAGCAGGCCGCGCCGCAACCATTCGAAGACGGTGCCTTTGCAAACGCCGAAGAACTCGGCGGCCTGGGCGGGCGAGAGCAGCTCCTCTACTGGCGTCAGTGTGGGTGCTGGGCCCGGCGAGTGCGTTTGCTGGTGATGGAGTTCCTGGCGCACGACGGCGGCCAGTCGGGCTTCCAGTTGCGGAAGCGTTAACGGAATGTATAGGGGGAGGTCCATGAGTGCTGCCGCCGACATAGGAGTCAAACGACGGCACAAACCTGCCCGAAGCGCGCCACGGCGGTCAAGCCCCGGCACGTGCAAACGGGGCTTGGGTAGCGAAATGACGGGCCTTAGGAGTAAAAAAAGTTATTTTTTGCCCTTTAAAAAGCCGCGGGTTATGTCAAAATACTCTGTGCGAGTCTTGGTCGGCCGGTCGGTATTGACAACGACACCGTACCGCTCACCCAGCACTTTATGAAGTGCTGAGAGTCCACCCCTGAGCATACCGTGTGCTCTCATCGCCTCGGCGAAACCCGTAACCGCACTTTTCTTCAATTCCGTCAAAGCAAACTTTTTTTCTTTTGACTCTTTGATGATGCCTACGCGTTGCGCCAGCTCGTCAATTTCCAGCCATGTGTGCGGCGGGCACAAGACTTTATTGGCCGCATCGCGCTGCTTTACTTCGCCCAGGCCCATCTCGAACAACCAATCGTAGCCGGTATCCGGGGGCGATGCCGGGCCTTGTTTTCGGTATTTCTTCTTTTGCTCCTGCAGCCAGCGAAAGATTTTATCCTCGTGCGGTGCGGGAATGGCACCCTGCTGCTCCCGCCGAAAGCGTAAGTCGCGGAAGACATCTTCCAGATACTCGATGTCAACCAAGTCCGCGACCCCCAGCTTTTCAAGTTCCATAACTACGTCGCCGAGCCGAACCGGCTCGAAGCCTTCAACTGGCAAGCCGAACAACACGCTGCCCCAGTTGTCCTGAAATTCGGATAGATGAATTTGGTATTTAGCCGCTTCGTGAAAGTAGACTCCCTCCCAGTACTGGGTATCTTCTTCGGTGAGATTGGTATGCTGGCCAGCCGCCTTAGCGCGTTTTAGCAGTTGTTTAGCAGCAGTGATAACTCGTTGCGTGGCATTATTTCGCTTGATGTCTAGTACCGTAGTATTCATATGGCGTGAAGAATATAAAAAAGTCGCGGGTATTAGCTGCCGTCCCGATGGGACACTGATGTCCCAAAATGCAACTGGGACAGCTACGATGAAAGGACATGAGGGCATACAATCTCATCGATGCTGACGCACCGCCAATTTATGTGTGTTAAAGAAAGTATTCTTCTTGGCATTAAGGTCCACTATTTCTGCCGGCCAGCGGATTAATGAGCCTGCCTTTGTTTGGCGTTATAAGATTATTTCTCCGCCAAATTTTAACACGAAACGGGCCACATCATCGCCCCCTATCAAGCCGATGAGTTTACCCTTTTCCGCAAGCTCGGTACTGGCTAACTCGAATGCTTGCTTGAACTCTTTGGAGGGCTGCGCGGTCGTGACAATCAAGCCCGCATCGGCCCCGAAGTGGTCAATTGCCGTCTTAATTTGATGAATCGCCTCCATGTCCCAGTGCGTTTCCGTGTAGGATTTCACCTGCACAACAAGCTTGGCGGCCTTTCTTAAGCCAGGAAGCGGGAGGCCCGTTTGATAGTGTACAATCAGGTCAGCCCCGTTGTCAGTGCCCCACCCTTTGTGTTTACCATGTTCTTCCACGTCGTCGACGCCCGGCACTTGGCGCAGCACCTCGGCCATGAACTCCTCGAGTTTGCCCCGCGGGTTATTCTTCTGAATTTTGCCGGTAAGGTCCGTTAGCAGCGGCCCGAAATCGTTGCGCAGGTGGTAAGTCTCCGCGCGTTGGTTGGGCGGCAACACCACCGCTCGGTGAGTTAAATTGGCAATGGACTGCTCAAATTCGGCAACTTGACCAATACGCCAAAAACGCCCCTGCAGGCGCAGCCGGTTGCTGATGCTCGGCAGCACGTTGGCGTCGTTGCGGTCAAACTCAAGCAGGGTTGAAAGTTCGATTTTCAGGGTATGGCGGAAGTCATCCACTTCGTTGGGCGCGGAATCAAACGCGTAGCCACCGATTACCTGAGCAGCCGTGCAAAGCCCATAAGAGGGCACGTTAATGTGGACCACCCAGTCACCAGGCTTTACGGCTAGCAGGAAATGGGCCTTTTTGTAACAGTCCGTTTGGTCCTCATCTAGTTCACTCCAAGGTAGTTCGTCTAATTGCCAGAGGTCGCACCGGTGGATGTAACTCCATCCAAACCGGGAAAGGCCTTGTTTTAAGGAAGCGGCAACGAAGGCGACATGCTCTTGGGCAGTCGGATTTTTCAGGGCCCAAACAGTCATAAGTACTAGGGGAAAAGGGAAAATGCTCGCTGTGTTGCGGAAGCCGAGGTGAACTAGCAGTTCTTTTTTGTTAAGAACAGCGCTAAATCTTCACGGCCATTTGCTTAACAGACTTGTTTTTGAGCTATTCTTGGAAGGGAGAAATGTACAGCAATTTGAAAAAGGTTGAAACTTCGTTTGGGTAAGTAAAAATTATTTGCCACTTTTGAATTAATAAGTGGCAAATAGCTCTCATTGGTATCGAATGGACCTTTTTTCAACCTATGAACATTGGCGTGGCAGCCCAGCCGAGGCTACGTACGAAGTAACGGAAGTCCTGCTACATTATCGCCCGGGGGTACTGGCTCCTACTGAACGGGCTATGCGCAAATGGCGTCAGGAAGGCATACTTACTCGCGTAGGACGCCAATTCACAGGGTACAATGTACTGGAAGCGGCTTACGTGAGCTGGCAGCGAAAGGAAGCGGTCAATATGAGCACCATTGTTGCCCGCCTCCGGGAACTTGGCATGGAAGACTTGGCTGCGGCTTTAACACAAAAAGCCCGAATTGAGCTCTCAGACAGCCCTTCTGCTCAACGAGTAGAACAAGCCGCTATTTTGCTGGCTTACGGTATCCTAAAACAGTTTCAAGCGGTGCGGGCAGGGTATCCTGTGGGCGTAGGATTAAGCCATCCAAATCCCCAAATTGCGGCAACAGCGATTCCGCTTGAGTTACGTCAAGCGCAGACGCACCTGGCACGCTTGGCCATTGGCAGTGGACAAGTCGACGTATGCGCTAGCGTACATGAATTACTCGCCTTTTGCACTCGCCCTCTACGTGACTGGGCCCCCCTGCCTCTCCAAACCGATGAACGGTATGCCAGTGTAGTACTTATCAATCAGGAATACCATGTACCCACTCAAGAGTGTGGCGATTTAGCAGAGTTAGGCGGTCACCTAGCCGACATTGTTGAAAAGCAGCTTTATAAGCAACTGCGGACTGGCCTCGATAAACTCGATGACACCGACCGACCGGCGGCCTATACCCTGGTCCGGCAGTTCGTGGCAACTCACCCCATGGCCACTTGGTCAGAACTAGCTACTGTCTACCGACACCCGCTGTTAAATAAAGAGATTACTGACTGGCTGCGCGTTTCCTACGAACCAGTCCATGCTCACCTGGCCAACCGGCAAGGGTATATCCCCCGCTGTGGCCATTGCCGGGCTCCGCTGGTGCATCCGGCAGATAGCCGTCATGGCAGCGCTCTACAGTGCCAGCTCAGCGGTTGCCGCGCCATGCACCCGCAGCCTCAAGCTACGCCCAACCCCCTAAAATTGGGCGACACATACCTGGCCCGGCCAGAACTATTACAATACTGGTGCAGCCCGGCTCTTGAAGAGTTGCGCCTGTACAGGGAACTGTCCGCGATTTTCAGCCCGGCGGAAGAGGTCCACCTCTATCCGTTTGAAGACAAGTGCGACGTAGCCGTTGGCCTGCGCTTCGGCATTGATGTCAAGGACTACCACGACCCGGTGCGTTTAGCCCATAAGCTCAATCATCGCGTCGAGGGCCTGCACCTCTACGAGGAGGTGGTTATCGCCGTCGCTCAACGGCAGGTGCGCAATCGACCGGAGTACTTGCAGCAAGTACGCGAACAACTGCATCCGAAGCTGGCCCGACGCATTCACGTCCTGGCAGTAGATGACCTCATCCATATTCTACGCACCCGTGGCCGCCTCGACTAAAAAGAAGACCAAAGCTGCGCCTGCCGCGGCCAACCCGCTCAGTCCACCCGACTGGCGGCGACAGCTTCGCATTCAGTGGAGCTGCGTGCTACTTGAATTGCTAGGCGAAAGAAATCTTGAACTTCTCCCCCATTTACTCAGCGGGAGCAAGGCTTTCGAAACAAGCTATCAAGCTACTGGCTACGCACAGGCCATCGCGCAAAATCGCCGCCATACGGGGCCGCTTCCCACCCGCCGGGCCGTTCAGAAAGCGGTGCGAGACCTCTACACTTTTGCTCGCGAAGCGGGAGTAACCCCCGCTTATCGCATTGATGAAGCAAGCCTGTTTTTTACGCGCGAAGAAGGCAAGGACGATGAAATCGAACGCGCCCGTGCAGTATTGCTTTCTCCGTTGGCGCACACCAAGCCCGTACGTAAACTGGCGCCAACCGAGGACGACTTAGTCGTTCGGCTGCGCGAGGAGAATAGCCCCGTCAACATCCCCTTGCGCCTCGCCGGCCTTACCCCTCCCGCGCCAGCGCAGCACAACTTGCACCGCGCTCCCGCAAAAGGGTTAACGGTCAGCTTGGCGGCGCTGCGCGCAATGGCCGAGGCCATGGATGCGCAGGACGAAGCAGCTCAGCGCTTTCCCCGGGAAGAATGGGGAAAGCGGCTACAGGATATTGTGGTTGATGCCTGGGATAAAGGGCAGTTGCGCCGCACGGAGGAGTTAGACTTAACGGGGTTACGTCATCTCATCGGCTTGCCTGGCTCGGGCAAGACCACTCTCATTACCCTGCTCTGCGCACACTTGGCCACCACAGGGCTCCGGGTGGCTGTATTTTTCACCAGCATCGAAACCGCGCGCGATTACTTAGAACGCCTACGCAACTACCAGGTGCAGGCCGGCTTGCTGGTAGGGCGCGGACCAGCTACGCATGCCCGTCACGCTGACCGCTTGGCGCAACTCATCGCCGCGCAGGGACACGAAGGCTTTGCCGATACCCGGGCCGGGGCTGACTTGCTCGCCCAGACGTGTCCGCTGCCCGCTTTTGCCGTAGATGAAACTACTGCGTGGCGTGAATGGCGGCCCACCGAAACCCCTTGCGAAAAATTTTACCTGCCCGATTCACTCGGCAAGGATAATCCCCGGCCTTTGCTGTGCCCCTTGTGGAGCCAGTGCGGGCGCGTAAAAAACCAACGCGAACTGGTCTCAGCGCCTGTTTGGCTGGGGCACGTCCGCAGCGCGGATACGCAGGTACCAGCCCATACCAGCACCGACAAGCTGCAGTACTTTGAACTGCTGGCCGAGCACTTCGACCTGCTCATCTTTGATGAGGCCGACGAAAGCCAGCGCCTGCTGGACGATTTGGGCGCACTAACCCTGGAACTTGGTGGTACGCATGAGAGCATTCACATGCAGGCCCAGCGGGTAACGGGCATGGCCCTCACGGGCGGCGTGGCCTCCTTGCGCGAGCGGGAGCTGCTGCTGCCCCACGTGTATGCGGCCAATACGTTTGAGCGGCACCTGATTCGGTTCTACGACACCGTATCGCGCCTTAACCAGGAAGAACTTGGCAAGCAACTAGAACAACAACTGCTTACCACCAACTACCTCATCCGCTTTGCGCTTGAACGCGTGCCGGTGGCAAGCACCTTATCCACCGATTACCGTGCTGGGCTCTATGATTTCTGGGATAGTGCGGTATACGCGGCATTCTACGGGGATGCCCGGCCGGAGCAGCGGGTAGCGGACTGGCAGCGCCGCCTAGGATTTAAGACGGAAAAGAAAGCGCGCAAACGTTGGGAGGTGCTGGTTGCCGCCCTTGCTGCCTATTTGCACGCCCTCTATCACGACGAAAATGTGCAAGCCGCTACGGACGCCCTGAGCGCGCAGCTGAACGACCTGTTACACGTTCCTCCCACCTATCACAGCTTAGTGGCTCCGGTGGCGCAATTGCTGGTTGAAGTTGGCTTTGCCGTCGCATCCTACCAGAAGCTAGCTCGTATTGCTCAGTCGCTCTCGCAGTTTGGTTTACTACCTGACGGCCTCGTTGGTGGTCAGATTAGCGAGGCGCTGCGTTTGCTGGTGCCGGTCAATTTACTTGGCCCGTTCAGCGCCGTACGCTTCCGCTACGGCCAGACTGGCCGCCGGGCGGGCCAACGGTTTCCAAACGTAGTCATTGACTACTTGCTACTCGACGCCGCGCCGCGCCTGTTGCTGCACCGCCTACACGGCCCTGGCCGGGCGCACGTACTCCTGGCTTCTGCGACCTCCTGGCTTCCCGATTCGCCCGCCTACCACCTGGGCGTAGCCCCTTCTTACGTTCTCCGTTCGGCCCGGCCCGCGCCCGTGCAAATTCAACTCCGTTGTCAGCCCATCGCCCATCCCGAGCGGCCCCACGAGTACTTGCGCTTCAGCGGAGCCGCGGGCGCCCAGTTCGAAAACCTGGCCCATATGGTAGCCGGCCTGGCCCGCGCCGACGCGACGGGCACCTCCGCACTGGAACGCGACGCCTTATTTTCCGCCGGCCCCCGCAAGCGGCGACGCCTCGCCGCGTTAATTGTCAACTCCTACGAGCAAGTGCAGCTGGTCATGCAGGCGTTGGAGGAGGCCAACAAGGACCTGGCCAAGCACGCCCGGGGCATTGTGCGTACTCGTCCAGCCGATGGGCTCCCAGCCAAGCAGTACTTACTCAAAGGGCAGGTAGAACTATTGGGGCAATTAGTCGACGATGAAGGCGTGCAGGTGGTCGTCTTCCCTTTTACGGCGCTAGGCCGCGGCATCAACATCGTATTCAACGATGCCGAGAATATCCACGACCCGGACAATCGCACGGCCGCTATCGGGACGGTTTACTTTCTCACCCGGCCTCACCCGACGGCAGGTGACGTCAGCCTATTGCTTTCTACTATTGCACAGCACACGGAGCATTTTGACCTAACAGATTTTGCAACCAGCAGCTTAGCTACTATCGCCGAGGCATTTACAGAGCAGCGCCATCTGCTCTACAAAAAGGCCATGAGCCTGCTGGCCCGTCCCTTGAGTGCCCACCGCCTGCCAAAGGAGTTTATCCGCCCCTTTGCCGCGAACCTACTCATCCCCATTCTGCAAACCATTGGCCGGGCCATCCGCGGGGGTAGCCCAGCCGTCGTCTACTTCGTGGACGCTGCTTGGGCCCCGCACAGCGCCGAGTGGAATGAAGAGAATCCGCGCAGCCAACCGGACGATAACCGCTCCAGTGTGCTCGTCACCATGCAGGAGCTGTTTGCGGATTATTTGAGCGACGACTGCCCTCCCGAGTGGTTCCCCCCGGTTCTGGCCGCTCTCTACGCCCCCTTCGCCCAGGCGTTTGCTTTCGATTCCATTGAGGGCCTTGTGGCCAAGCACACCAAATAAAATCCTTCTTTCCGTATGACCCGAAAATCCGCTCCCCCGCCCACGTTTTTGGCCTTTGCCTTCTCCAACGAGGGCGCTACCCCGTCTTATTCCATCACCCGGGTTCGTTGGACCCAGGAGGCACACGATTTGGCTATCGAGCTATCAAAAGCCTATTGGGATGCGAAGGAAAAAAGGCTTCCCATCAAGGACCTGCGCCTGCGCGTTCAACTCTACGACCCTGGCACAGTTCGAGTGGGGTACGCCTTGGGTCTAGGGATGCGATTTGGCGAGCGGGAAAATCGATTACTATGCTTTAGCCAGTCGAATGAGGAAAAGGCCAAATTCGAAGCCAATCGCGCCATTGTTCAATGGACCCGGGAGGCACTGCCTAAGCTGGGCTTGAGCGAATCGGAAAAAGTAATCGCCGGCAAACTGCAGAAACTGGCCATCCGCGGCGATGCCGCCGAGGCCAATGCGGCTAACGTCCCGGTTTTTGGGTGGGACACCGGCAAAAACAATACGGCAGTTCCTGCTAAATCGTATGAGGCCACGGCTTTTGCCGACCTGGCCGACTATGCGGCTAGTTTGCTGGTTGGGAAAGAGGTGTTCGAAGGCAAAGGAGCTTTGCGCCGCGAGGTTGGTACTGACCTCGCTGACGGCAGCGCCCGGTTGGTTACGGACCCCATTCCTGTGGCCCTCGGCCGACATCAAGCGTGGTTTAGCCTGGGCCTGACGCTGAAGGTAGCAACCTACCCCGGCCGGAAGTTGCCGGTGCTGTTCATGGAAGTACGCAAGCAGAACTGGACTACGACGCCGACCAAGAGTTTCCGAGGTCGTGGTTTGAGCGGACTTGCTTTTCCGCACGAACAGCCAGGGCGGGCATTCAAGTATAGTATCACCAACCGATTGGTGCTGCAAGATGACTATGCCGCCCTGGCAGCAGAGTATTTTCTGCCTGCGCCAGCAGCTGATTTTACGGCTACGGAGCTAGGCCGGGATGGCGCTTCCGCCGACGACTTCCTGCGCTGCCCGGTTCGAGTACAAGCGCTTCCTGGCCGTAGCAAGCTCAAAACTGCTGGCACGGGTGTCACTGACCTCGACCGCTTGGATGCCTACGCGGCCGTTAGGCGACTACTGACACAGGCGGGGTTCTGTCCGTGGAACGGGGCATTGCGGTTGGTTGAAACCGAAACTACCCCGTTGGCTGGGTTGGGCGCCGATTGGCAAGTTGCCTTCCCCTCGCCTATCAAACGAAAGAAACCTTCTTCCTTGAGTCCACAAGAACAGAAGAAAAAAGATGCTGCCGACCGCAAGCGGAAAAAGCTTCTCTACGCCGACTGGCAGGCCCGTGCCCAGACTGGGCTGGCTCAGTACTATGATGGGCAGTACCACCTGCTTATTGCTTATCAGAATGGCCTGGTAGAGGATGCGAAGCTGGCCCGGGATATTCTAAAAAAAGCGCTGGGCACCCGCGCCCTCAAGGTTCACCTTGAAGAGCTCCCTTCAGGCGTTCATCTTTCCAATTGGGACCCGAGCGAAAGGCAGTACCAGGGCCGTTCAGCCCGGCCCCAGGAACGGGCTGAACGGCGCCAAGCAGCTTGGCAGCCGTGGGTGAGCCGCCTGCAGAAGAAATACGACCCTGATGGAAAAGCTCCGCTTGATGGGGCGCTGGTCATCGCCCGCAAACAGTACAAGCATGCCGACGGAAGCAGCGGTGCCGACGACCCCATTAACAAGCAAGTCGGCCGCATTGAACTCATCAACGGCCTGAATGTACTCGTCCAGTACCTGCTCCCCAGCACCGAAGCAGGCCGCACGGCTACGGAGGACGAAGTAGCCGACTTCCGCCTCCGCACCATCAACGCCTGGGGTGACTTAGCTTGGAAGCCCATGGGCCGTATGCACGGTCTGAAAGACCTTCTTGCAAAAAGCCTGCCTCACGTAGCCGCTGGCGACTTCTGCCCTGTGGTGTTGGGCATGGGCATTATCCGGGTTAACCAGAAACAGCAGAAAGGCAATAACACCAGCTTTATCCCTTATTTGGTCGAAATCGACACGCAGACCGGCGAGTGTTTAGCCGCGACGCTGTTGCAGAAACGGGAGCACTCCCAAACCGAAGAGGTTATCTGGTTGCCACTTTCGCAGGCCGTGCGCCGCATTGCCAGTCATGGTTCCAGCTACCTAGGGAATACAGCTAACTTTTTTGCCCTCATGGAGGGACGCAAAAATCAATCGGGGCAATTTTTCTTCAATCAGCTTCGCGCGCGGGCAGCCCACCATTCCACCCGCGATGTGGTCATCTTAGCTGACATGAGCACACTCGGCGGCGTCTGGCCCTGGCTGGCAGACAAAGCGATAGACGGCAGCAACGCTGCAGCAATTAGCCTGCCGGGCGGAGGAAATGGCTTGTTAAAGGGCCTGCCCCATGTTTCCCTGCTGCGCATCCGACCCGCTCATGCTCCCAAAGTCGTGCTTGCTGCGGACGGACTCTTGGCCACAGGAGGTGAAGAAACGCGTGCGGTGGGAACCTGGGCCGATGCTAAGCTCTATCATCTTAGCGAGGCCACCCCTTTCCTCCCGACCTACTTGTCCTTCGGCTCCAAGCTTATGTCGGAGCCCCGGGCCCAGAGTTGCTACCGCCCTGTTACCAGCTTAAAGGGCAAAGACAGCAAGGTGTTTAATCGGGGTGTTTTCACGGGTACTTGGGCCACGCCCGTGGCGGTGGAAATTACCGTGGTGCCCAATCCTGACCAACCCACACCGCGCTATACCTCGGATGAATTAGCTTGCTTCGTTGAGGATTTACGGGCTTCCTACGACCATTTTGGTGGCTGGACCACGCTGCCCGGGCCGCTTCACTTTGCTTCGGTGCTCAAGCAATATGTACCCGACTATGAACTGGCCGAGTTTGAGGCGGAGGATGAAGGTGGGGAAGAAGTAGATGAAGAAGAGTCAGAGTAGCTTTTGTAGGTGATGGGTGCCGTAATGTGATTGATGCGGCCACACTACGGCACCCGACTTGCGAGCGAACAGCATCTTAATTCAAGTTAAATGGTGTAAAAGTGGCTGGCATGTCATTTCGTAAGGCCAAGTGAGAGCCGTCAAGCCGGGGCACTCGCTAGTTGACATGCTGCCCTTCTCAAGCCCATCAGAGTCCACCAAAGCCGATTTTCAGTTGCGGAGCATACACTCAGAAAAGTCCTGAGAGATGGTTCTTAGACAATTTCGTCGGCTTTAGATTGTGATTTTGGCTCCCGAGTGTCTCCGATGAGCAGTAGCCTTCAGGTTTAAAGCTGCACAATACGTTGGCTTTACTAAGGTCAATCGGCTACGAATAAAGTAAGCAGCGAGGGAACCAACGCAATGATTGCGATGTCGAATTACGGTGTTTGCATTTTCAGGTACTAAACCTTCACTTTTTTGACACGCCAATCTGTAGCATATGCCAGAAATTTTTACTTCTATAGCTAACTTAGCCAGCTTTTTAGATACCAACTGTCACACATGGAATGCTATCCATGACCGTGATCTTACTGCCGAACTAAAAGAGGCTACGGCTCCCAGTGAAATAGCCCCAGCGGTCCAATATGAGCGGATTGCACTGGGTATCTGGTTCAAGGAGTGCACCGCCGAACGGGAGTTTTCAGCCACCACGACCGAAGGCCAAACAGTGGGCTCGCCCCTGCCCAACGACCTTGGCAGCGATGCGTTAAGCTATTATCAGCAACGCTTCGATCAAACCACCAATCCCTTCCTGAAGGCTCGCTACGGCCTTATTCTCTGGAATGCTCCCAAGCCTATTAAAAGCGGCCGCTACGCTATAGCAGCCTTGGATAGCCTGCTCGCTGCTCTCAATCAAGCGGACTGTATCAGTGGGCGCCGGGACTGTCTGGATATCTTGCGGCAAGCTTGCGCCATTTCCACCCGCTTTCGTCACCGCGAGGCTGATACGGCGGCGGCAGCCCTCGACCGCTTTACCGGCGCTGTGCCTTACGAGCAAGAGGGTCGCGCTCATATCTTCACGCTCATCACCGAGCAGGCTCAGCTGTTTCGGGCCCATGACCCCGCGGGCACTATTTTACCCACTGTTGTCAGCCTGTTTGAGGAACGCTTCGCCGCTGCCGACTATCACACCTGCGAGCACCTTTGTAAGCTGGCAGCGCCTTTCGCCCAAGGCAGCCAGCTGCCCCCCCGTGAGTGGCATCAGCGTTTGGGACAGACCTACGAGGCCTTGGCCGCCCAACGTCTCTCCGATGACTCCAGCCTCATGCCCATCGAGTTCCTGACCCGTGCGGCCAATGCCTACCAGCTATCCGGTGACCAGGCAGCTGAAACCCGCTCCCTGGAGCAGGCTCAAGCCCTTAAGGACAAGCTCCGCCTAGGCGTTGTAACCAGCGAGTTTACCCCGGAACAGTCCCAAATGCTGGCCGACGATATTAAACGTCACACCGAAGCCGTTTTAGCCGTTGACGCCGATGAGGTTTGTCGGTACCTAGCCTTTTCGCCGCGCGCCATCCCGGATTTCGCAGATATGAAGCAGAAAGCCGCCCAAGAGCGGCAGCCATCTTTCCTGGATTTAGTCCCCACCGTTTACATCGACGAAAACCGGAATACGTCGCACGAACCCAGCGGCGCCGATGAGGAGGAGCGCAACCTTCGCTATGCCAAACAAATGTATAGCCTCGGGCTGCAGCTCCAGCTCCAGTATACCGGCCGTCTGTTCGTTGAAGGCTACCGGCAAGGCAAATTCACTTTTGAGACCGTCCGTAGTTACTTGGAGCAGCACAGTTGGTTTGCTCAACCGCTCCCCGAAAGTGACTTTAGTGGCAACACCGTTGAGTACGCTTGGGCTCCATTGATATTACCTGGCTTAGAAAATTTCTTCCAGCAGCTTGGTAAAGTAGCTAACGGCAGCGGCCAGCCAGATTTTGTGCTGTGCCTCGATTCGTTGACTCCGAAAATGGAAGGGCTACTCCGGGAGTTGTTACAACGCTCAGGCGCCAGCACCATCACGGCTCGGCAGCGGGACCTACGCGAAGTCGCTTTTGATGGTCTGCTCGACCTAGCCCAGGAGAAAGACTTGCTTGACGAGAACGAGTGCTATTTTATTCGGTACGTCTGCTTGTCCGAGGGTAAAAATGTTCGCAACAACGTTGCGCATGCTTATTACCACCACCTGCACCAGTACTCCATCGAAAAAGCTGTTTTGATGGTACTGGTTTTGTTACGCCTGTCCCATTTCCATTTCGGACCAGTTGCAGCAGAGGCTACACCGGATAGCGCAGGTGATGCAGCCAGCAGTGAACCAGGGTTGTAGCAAAGCAAAACCTTTGTTCAAAATGGTCCACGGTTACAGCACATGATGATGGTGCGGGGCTTAACTCAATACCCTGAACCGGGGGACCCTGTAGGGAACCCGCCGCCCTTCTCAGGCCTATTAGAGCCGACCAAAGCCGATTTTTAGTTGTGGAGCATACCCCCAGAAAGGGCCAAGGAGACGGTTTTAGACGACTTGAATCGGTTTAAGATTATGATTTAGAGGCCCCTACGGACTACACAAAAGGCCCTCCTGCTAGCAGGAGGGCCTTTTTCTTTGTTGTTTGTGACATATGTACTTAATCTGCGCCTCTGGCCGGTCGGCGTTGCGTACCTCCAGCTGTTCTTCCACATTGGCCGTGTCGTCGTCCGACCACGTGATGTACTGACGACTAGGCGTTTGCCGCGTGGCCGAGGCCACCTTACTGATGGTCGGCTCCACTCTCTAGGTACCGAAACTGGGCGCGGCTGACCCACTAAGCATGTTGCCATCGGTGTAGTATTCCGCATCGCACCAGTGCCGGCTGAACTCATTTGTAGGCGTCAACGCCTTTTTTCAACACGCTCCGCAGGCTGCGCTTGATGGATAAGGCATCGAGCTAGGCCACGCTCGGGTTTGGGCGCTGCAACGAAGCCTCGTGCTAACAATTGCAGCCCACCAGGACTTGACTGAGTGCATTACCTCGCAATTGACAGTCAAAAGCCTTTGAAGCGTTATCATTTCGGCACCATTACACGCGGCACATGCAGCGCATTCCTTCATGGGGTGGCAATTCGGTTTTAAATCCGCCGCCGTGGTTATGCCGTTTGTTGGGCGACGCCCCGCTGGTTGTGGTTGGCATAGCAGGAGAACTATGCGGCCCGCTGCTATTCGGCATTTCTAGACTTCCTCATTCTGTAGCTTGCCAAAATTTTCCTCGAATACTTCTCATAAATGCGACGAATACTACCCCTTTTTGCCTTTCTACCCCTATTATCCGTTTCTGCAGCTGCCCAGAAACTTACCGGGCAGGTTCTAGATAATACCTTTTCCCAACCGATACCGAGTGCCACCGTGCAGGTGAAACGCACGCAAGTGGGTACGCTCACCAATGCTGCGGGAACATTCACGCTGACCAATCTCCAGCCCGCTGACACCCTTGTTATTTCGAGCCTGGGCTTCCAATCGCAGAAAATCCCGTACACGGGCCAAGCCAACCTAACGGTTAAACTGGTGGCGGGCCTTGCCCTCAACGAGGTCGTGGTGACGGCCCTGGGGCTGGAGCGCAACGCCCAGAGCCTGGGCTACGCGGTGCAGAAGGTGGAGGGCCGGCAGGTGAGCGAGGTGAAGGCGGCCAACTTCCTCGACAACCTGGCGGGCAAGGTGGCGGGCGTCATGGTCACGGCCGGCTCGACCGGGGTGGGGGCCTCGTCGCGCATCACCATCCGGGGCGAATCGTCCTTTACCAACAACAACCCCTTGTTCGTGGTCGACGGCATTGTGATTAACAACGCCACGGTGGTCAACCGCGTCAACGACGATGCCAACGGGTTTCAGGAAATCGATTTCGGCAACGGGGCCGGGGAAATCAACCCCGACGACGTGGCGTCGGTGTCGGTGCTGAAAGGCCCCAGCGCGGCCGCCCTGTACGGCACTCGGGCCTCCAACGGGGTCGTCCTGATTACCACCAAAGACGGCTCGGCGGCGGGCAAGGGCATTGGCGTGAGCTTCAACAGCACCTTCTACGCCGAGCAGCCGTTTCAGCTGCCCCGCTTCCAGAACACCTACGGGCAGGGCAACAGCGGGGCATTCAAGTACGGCGACGGCCTGGGCGGGGGCGTCAACGACAACATTTCGTACAGCTACGGCCCGAAGCTGGACGCGGGCCTGCTCATTCCGCAGTACGACAGCCCCGTGACACTGCCCAACGGCCAGGTGGTGCGCGGCGCCGATACGAAGCTTTACAGCGGCCTGCCCATCACCCCGACGCCGTTTGTGTCGCACCCCAACAACCTGCGCGATTTTTACCAGACCGGGCACACGGCCATCAACAACCTGGCCGTTTCGGGCGACTACGCCAAAGGCAGCTACCGGCTTTCCTACACGGACCTCAACAGCCAGTCGATTATTCCGGGGGTGGACCTCAAGCGCAAAACCCTGGCCGCCCGGCTGCAGTTTGACCCGACCCGGCGGCTGAAAATCAGCTCCTCGATTAACTACATCAACAGCGGCAGCGCCAACCGCCCCGCCACCAAGTACGGTTCGGAGAATACCAACTACGCCCTGAGTGCCTGGCTGGGCCGCCAAACCGATGTCGACCCCATGAAGCAGTACTGGCAGCCGGGGCTGGAGGGCATCCAGCAATTTTCCTACAACTACACCTTCTTCGACAACCCGTATTTTACGCTCTACGAAAATCGCAATTCCTTTACCCGCGACCGGCTCATCGGCAACCTGGCCCTCACGGGCGAGCTGGCCAACAACCTGACGCTGCTGGTGCGCAGCGGCATGGACTACTCCAACGAGAACCGCCAGTTTCGGCGGGCCTTCAGCAGCAACCGCTTCAAGAGCGGCGCCTACGCCGAAAACGCCGTGTTGTTCCGGGAAATCAACACCGACTTCCTGCTGAATTATGCCCGCAGCTTAGGGGCGTTTTCGCTCGACGTGTCGGCCGGGGGCAACCGCATGGACCAGCTGGCCTCGTTCGACCAATACCAGGCCCTGACGCTGGCGCAGCCGGGCGTGTTCAAGCTCAACAACGCCGCCTCGCCGGTGGAGGTGTACCAGCAGAGCGGCCGCAAGCGCATCAACAGCCTGTATGCCCTGGCCAAGCTGGGGTTTAAGGACGTGTTGTTTGTTGATATTACCGGGCGCAACGATTGGTCGAGCGCCCTGGCGACCCCCACCTCGACGGCCAACACTTCCTTCTTCTACCCGTCGGTATCGGCCAGCTGGGTGCTGTCGAACCAGTTCCGGCTGCCCGCTCTCGTGTCGTTTGCCAAAGTCCGGGCCAGCGCCGCCAACGTCGGCAACGACACCAGTCCGTATCAGACGGCGGGGGTATTCACCTCCCGCAACCCGGTGTTTTCGCAGCCGGCGTTCAGCGACCAGAGCACCATTGCCAACACCAACCTGAAACCGGAATCGATTACCTCGCTGGAAGTGGGGGCCGATGTCCGTTTCCTCAACGACCGGCTGGGGTTCGACCTGACGTATTATGATTCCCGCACCCGCAACCAGATTTTGTCGCTGCCCATTGCCATCCCGACGGGCTACAGCGAACGGGTCATCAACGGCGGGGAGGTACGCTCGCGGGGCATCGAGGCGGTGGTGAGCGCCACGCCCGTGCAGACGAGCCGCTTCCGGTGGAATACAACCCTGAATTTCAGCCAGAACCGGACCACCGTGGTGTCCTTGCCCGCAGAAGCCGGCACCCTGACGCTGGGCTACAACCGCATCTACGACAACGTGAACCAGACCGTGTGGTACCAGGTGCGGCAGGGCGACCGCATGGGCGACATGTGGGGCACGGGCTACCTGCGCAACGCGCAGGGCGACTTCATCGTGGGCAGCAACGGGCAGTACATTGCCGACAATACCCTGAAGAAGCTGGGCAACTACAACCCCGACTTCATGGTGGGGCTGTCGAACCAGTTCAGCGTCGGCAATTTTAACCTCGGCTTTCTGCTCGACTGGCGGCAGGGCGGCATTCTGGTGTCGCGCACGCTGGCCCTGGCCGGCGTGGCGGGCCAGCTGATGGAAACGGCCGACCGGCCCGACGCGGGCATCGTGGCCAAAGGCGTGGTGAATGTCAGCACCCCCGAAAACCCGAACTACCAGCCTAATACGAAGGCCATTCCGGCCGAAACCTACTACCGGATGTATTACGACCGCAACCACGAAGAGAATAACACCTACGATGCCTCGTATGTGAAGCTGCGGGAAGTGACCATCGGCTACTCGGTGCCCGAAACGGCTTGGCTGGCCAAAAAGCTGCGCACGCAGCGGCTGACCGTGGCCCTGGTCGGACGCAACCTGCTGGCCGTTTCGCACATCCCGCACTTCGACCCCGAGCAGACCTCGTTCCAGCAAAACCAGCTGCAGACCGGCGTTGAGGACATGACCTACCCGACCACCCGCAACCTGGGCTTGAAACTAAGCGCGAATTTCTAAGCCCTGCCACCAGACCATGAAACGGAAATTATACAGCCTCCTGCTGCTGACCGCGCTGGCGGGCCTTCTGCCCGGCTGCACGGACAACTTCAAGGAAATCAACACGAACCCCAACGCGCCGGTCGACGTGCAACCGTCGCTGCTGTTTCGCAAAGTCATCTTCGACTACGGCGAGCAGATGTCCTACGAAGCCTTCGTGGCGGGCAACCTGCTGGGGCAGTACTTCACGGCCATCGACTTCAACCTGTTCGACCGGCACAGCCTGAGCGAGCCGCAGTACGGCGGCAACCCCTGGCCGTTTCTGTACAGCAACCTGCGCGACAACGAGATTCTGCTGCAAAAAGCGCGCGCCAATGCAGCGTTTGGGGTGTACGAAGGACCGGCCCTGATACTGAAGGCCTACATGGCCGCCGCGCTGACGGACCTGTACGGCGACGTGCCCTACAGCGAAGCCCTGCAGGGCAAAGCGGGGGTGATTACGCCGGCCTACGACACGCAGGAATCCATCTACACGGCGCCCGGCGGCATCCTCGACAACCTGGACAAGGGCATTGCCTCCATCAACAATTACAACGGGCCGACGGCGCTCGAAGGGGACATCCTCTACGGGGGCAACCGCAGCAAATGGGTGCTATTTGCCAACTCGCTGAAAATAAAAGCGCTGATGCGCATATCGGGCAAGGTCAACGTGCAGGCGGCCCTGCAAAAAATCGTGACCGATGGCAATTACATCCGCACAAATGCCGACAATGCCGCCTTCCGGTTCTCGCTGGCGCAGCCCAACAACTTCCGCATGTCGACGGCCCGCATCGGCGATTTCAACCTGTTCATCATGTCCAAAACCAGCGAGGAGCTGCTGACGGGGCTGGGCGACCCGCGGATAGCGACGTATTTCCGGCCCGCCGCGGCCACCCCGGGCACCTACAAAGGCCTGTTGAACGGACCGGATGCCTCCCGGCTCATTATTTCGGTGGCCGATTACTCGTTGACGGGCAGCATCTTCCGGGAAAGCTCCGACCGGTTATCGGCCAACTACATGACCGCGGCCGAAACCAGTTTCTGGCTGGCCGAAGCCGCCCAGCGGGGGCTGATATCCACCTCGGCCAGGACCTTGTACGAGCAGGGCATCACCCAGTCGTTTGCCTACTGGGGCACGGCGCTGCCCGCCACCTACCTCACCAGCAGCCGGGTGGCATACGGGCAGAACGGCCAGAACCCCATCGAGCAGATACTGACGCAGAAATGGCTGGGCAACATCAACAACGCCTACGAAGGCTGGACCGAGTACCGCCGCACGGGTTTCCCGGCCCTGAAAACGGTTGCGGCCAGCCTCAACAACGGGCTCCTTCCCAAGCGAATGCCCTACCCCGCCACGGAAAGTGCGCTAAACGCGGTGCAGTACAAAAAAGCGGCCGATAACACCCAGAACAACAGCATCAACGTCCCCGTCTGGTGGGCCCGATGATTCCCCGCGTATGAGCACCACCCTGTTGCAGTGGGCGTTGGTCCTGGCCTCCAGCGTCACGCTGTTTTTCGTGTCGCCGCTGTCCCGCACCGCGCCCGAATTTTTCCGAGGAGCCCGCAAAGAGCGCACCCCCAACGCGGTTTTCCTGACGAGTAGCCTGGTCATTTCCTGGCTGTTTGCCAAGTCGATTACCAATGCCGCCAACCTGGGCCAGAGCTTCGGGCTGGTGGGGGGCGTGGCCTACGCGGGGTACTACCTGTCGTTTCTGGTGGCCGGTTTCGTCATCGTCTCCATGCGCAACCGAGGGGGCTACCGCAGCATCCACCATTTTCTGGAGTCGAAATACGGCGCGGGGGCAGTGGTCGTCTTTACCTGCCTGATTATCATTCGGCTGTACAACGAAATCTGGTCCAACACCATCGTCATCGGCTCGTATTTTGGTGCCCAGGGCACGACGGCCTACTACGTTGCCATTGTGGTGTTCACTTTGCTGACGTTGGCCTACACGCTCAAGGGCGGCATGAGCAGCTCCATTATGACCGACGTGATTCAGCTCTCGCTCTTCGTGGTGCTGCTCACGGTGATTCTGGGGTTCATCCTGCCGCAGTACGGGGGCAGCCTGCAGCCCTTTCTGCGCAGCGGGGAATGGACCCTGGGGCAGGGCGTCGACTTGCTGCTGGTGGCGTTGGTGCAGTGTTTCAGCTACCCCTTTCACGACCCCGTGCTCACCGACCGGGGCTTTATTTCCGACACGCGCACCACGCTGCGGTCTTACCTCTGGGCGGCCGTTATCGGGTCTAGCTGCATCATCTTTTTTAGCTTCGTGGGCATCTTCGCCAAGCTCAACGCTCTGACCGGCGAAGCCCCAGTGGCCGTGGCGCGGTACTTCGGGGTGCCAATGCTGCTGCTGCTGAACCTCATCATGGTCACCTCCGCCTCGTCGACCCTCGATTCGGCCATGGCCTCGTTCTCCAAACTCATCAGCATCGACCTGAGCAAAGCGGCCGTGCCCAGCGTATCGAGGGGCCGCTGGGCCATGGTGGTGCTGACGGTGCTGGGCACCATTCCGGTGTTTTTCAACCCCGCCATTCTCTCGGCCACCACCATCAGCGGCACGCTGGTGCTGGGGCTGGCCCCCGTGTTTTTGTTCTGGCACGTGCCCGTGCCGCGCCTGGCCTTTCACCTGGTGGTGGTGGGCGGGCTGGTGCTGGGCGGTTTGCTGACGCTTTTTCCCCTGCCCGAGGCCCTGCAACTGGGCAACGGCAAATACGGGGCGCTGCTGAGCACGAACCTGATTACGTCGGGGTTCTGCTTCGGCGCATACGGGCTCTGTGTTCTTCTTCGAAAAAAAACCTCCCATGCATAGCCCACTCACCCAGGACCTCGGCCCACGCAGCGGCCGGCTGCTCGTTTTCGGCGGGCCCTACTCAAACCTGCAGGCGCTGGCGGCGCTCAAAGCCATTGCCGACCAGCTGCAGATTCCGGCGGGCAACATCATCTGCACCGGCGACATCGTGGGCTACTGCGCCCAGCCCGAAGCCGCGGTGCAGCTGGTGAAAGAATGGGGCGTGCACGCCATTCAGGGCAATGTGGAGCAGAACATCATCCGGGGCGAAGACGACTGCGGCTGCAACTTCGCCGAGGGCAGCCGGTGCGACCTGTTGTCCCGCGCCTGGTTTCCCTACGCGGTGCGGAGCCTGTCGGCGGGCTCGGTGGCCTGGCTGAGCACCCTGCCGCTGCAGCTGGCTTTCCGGTACGCGGGCAAGGCGGTGGCCGTGCTGCACGGGGCGGCCACCGGCATTGCCGATTTTGTGTTTGCCTCGACTCCCTGGCTGGTGAAGGAAGCTAGCTTTGCCGCCACCGGGGCCGAGGTAATCCTGGCCGGTCACGCCGGCCTGCCCTTTGCCGATGAACGGGCCGGGCACCACTGGCTCAACGCGGGCGTGATTGGGATGCCCGCCAACGACGGCACCCCGCGGGTATGGTACCTGCTGCTCGATGACACCGATGGCCGCTTCAGCTACACCTTTCATGCCTTTACCTACGACAACGGCCAGGCGCACCAGTTGATGCGGACCAATGGGCTTCCCGATTCCTATGCTGACACGCTCCTGACGGGCATCTGGGACAACTGCGACATTTTACCAGCGTCTGAGAAGGCGTTGCAGGGCCGGGCCATCACGTTGCATTGTTAAACCAACGAGCAGGGTAGCTTCCCGCTTCTACCGTTTGTATGCCGGGCAGCGCAACGGGCGGCCGAAACAAAAACGGTTGGGCACCGGCAAAGCGGCTCGAACCGTCTACGCGTTTGCAGGGGGTCGCTCATGCAACGCCATCATTGCGCCGTTTGGCTAAACGTCTTGCTGTTCAAGCCTCATCAATCTCAAACCGCCGCAGGAGCACAGCTGGGCATCAAGCACTGGGCGCGGCTTACTCGCTGCCGGGCTTTATTCGGGCGCTGATGACGGTAAACGCTGCGTAGCCGGGTCCGCGCGCCGTGCAGACCACCGCCTCCGCGGGCTGCGGCCGGCGAATGCGCACGTACAGCACCCGTTTTTACGCACCCACTGGGCCGTGTCGAGCCGGTAGGCCAGGTAATTCGGCGCGGGGCGCTCCTGGCGCAGGCCGAGTACAGCGTGGGGCTGGTGCCAACGGGCAGCAGGGGCAGCACCCGGCCGTCTTACAACGGAACCGGCCACCTCTTCCTCTCCTACTGGTTCGGCCCGCAGGGGTAGCGCCGCACGCGGCAACCTGAAGGCGTACGCAGCCAAACTGCTTGGCAACGTTTAGGAAAACGGTAGTGCCGCTAACGAGCGCCATTCACGGAATGGCGCATTGGACAAACAGATAGGGTATCGGGCAACTAGGCGGTCACAGTCTTTGCAGGGCGGTGGCATAAAGCATCTACTTTTGGCCATCTGTTTCGCACCCTTTCCTTTACGCATGCTTCTTTCTCGCTGCTGCGGCTACCTGCTGGCCGGCCTTTTTTCGCTGCCTACCTGGGCCCAAACGGCGGCGCCCGCGGCGGCCCCCCTCGACGTGGCCGCCGTGGATGCGGCGGTGGCTCGCGCCTTGAAAGCCTTTGACGTGCCAGGCATGGCCGTGGCCGTGGTCAAAGACGGGCAAATCGTGCTGAGCAAGGGTTATGGCGTGCGTTCGCTAAAAACGAAGGCGACGGTGGACGCCAACACCCTGTTCGGCATTGGCGCCACCACCAAGGCCTTCACGGCGGCCGCGCTGGGCTTGCTCGTGGACGAAGGCAAACTGCGGTGGGACGACAAGGTGACGAAGTTCCTCCCCGAGTTCCAACTGTACGACCCCTACGCGACGGCCGAATTCACGGTGCGCGACCTGCTCTGCCACCGCAGCGGCATGGGTCTGGGCACGGGCGACCTGATGCTGTTTCCCGACTCCGCCGACTTCACCGTTCACGACGTCCTTCACGCCCTGCGCTACTTCAAGCCCGCCGCTTCCTTTCGCAGCCGGTTCGATTACGACAACAACCTCTACCTGGTGGCGGGCGAAGTGGTGGCGCGCATCGCCAGGCAGCCCTGGGCCGACTCCCTTTTTTGCGGCCGCACAAGGGCTTAGTACTGCTATCGCGTCGCCGCTACGCAATGGTCAGGGACGGCGGGGTTCCGCCGCGGGCTCGCGCCGGTGGCATCAGGCAATACTCGGACACCTTTCCGGCGGCTGAAGCAGGCTGTGCTTGACTGGCCCTGGCCCTTTATAACAAAGCTGCCGGCTGGTCACCGCTGCGGCCCAATCCGCCTGCCTGGCGCTAGGCAGCGAAATGTTGCGCCACGACGCGCTCCATCTGCTGCTGCGTCAAGGGCTTGTCGAGGTAATCAGCAATGGGCAGCTCCTGCGCCCGCTGCCGGTCCCGGGGGCTGACGGAGCTGGTTACTACCACCACCACTACCGCCCGCCGCAGCGCGGCAGGCAGGTGCTCGTACGCCTCCAGAAACTGGATACCGGTCATCACGGGCATGTTGACGTCCAGTAACACCAGTATCGACTGGTCGGCCCGGGGCGACTGGCCAAGCTGCTGCAGTTCGCGCAGGGCTTCCTGCCCGTTGAGGGCCACGCGGATGTCGTTCGTCACGTCGAGGCGCTGCAGCAGCTTCTTATGAAGAAAGTTGGTAGTGGGGTCATCATCCACCAGCAGCACAAGGGGAATTGAAGGCATGGCTGGCGTATACGAGGCGGAGGGCTTTGCGGTCGACCCTACCGCCGAAAGTACACGTGAAACGTGGTGCCCTGCCCCAGCTGACTGCTCACCTCGATGCGGCCGCCGGCGTTTTCCAGCATGCGCTTGACCATGTGCAGGCCGATGCCCGTGCCCTCGACGTGGGTGTGCAGGCGCTGAAACAGGCCAAATAGCCGCTCCTGCCCCTGCGCCAGGTCCAGCCCCAGGCCGTTGTCCTGCACCTCCAGCACCACGTAGCCGTCGGCGAGCCCGCTGCGCAGCTGCACCACGGGCACGCGGTCGGGGTGGTGGTACTTGAAGGCGTTGCTGAGCAGGTTGTACACCACCGAGCGCAGGTTCTTCTCGGCGAACGTTACCGTCAGGTCCTTGGGAATATTTACCGTCAGCTGGCCCCGGGTCTGCGCCAGCAGCGGGATGATGTCGAGGCGCACCGCCTCCACCACCGGGGCCAGGGGCACGGCGGCGCTGGCCGGGTTGTGCTCCTTTTGCAGGCGGCTCAGGTCGGTGAGGTGGACGATGGTGCGCTGAAAGCGC
This sequence comes from Hymenobacter armeniacus, assembly GCF_014699055.1. Taxonomy (GTDB): domain Bacteria; phylum Bacteroidota; class Bacteroidia; order Cytophagales; family Hymenobacteraceae; genus Hymenobacter; species Hymenobacter armeniacus. The sequence continues at coordinate 43,507 of NZ_JACXAC010000003.1, read as the reverse complement.
TCAATCGCCTCTTGCATCATCGTCAGCATCAGCGACACGTCGCCCGGGCGGTTGGCGGCCGGCAGTTCGTGCTCCAGGGCCAGCAGCAGGCCCTCAATGTTGGTAATTGGCGCCTTCAGGTCGTGGCTGGCGGTGTAGATGAAATTGTCCAGGTCCACGTTGGTGCGCGTGAGCTGGGTGTTGCTCGCATACAACTCGTCGTTGCTGGCAAGCAGCTCCCGGTTGATGGTGGCCAGCTCTTCGTTGAGGAGCTGCACCTGGTGGCGGCTCTGCTCGGCCTGCTGACGGGCCAGCAGCTGCTCGGTTACTTCCACCACCAGATTGAAAATGCCCGTGATGCGGTGGTGTTCGTCGCGCCGGGCCTGGTACACCAGGGTGAAATACCGATTTTCCAGCTCGCCACTGCCGTTCGCGCGGGCCACGGGAATGCATTGCTCCTGCGCCTGGTACGTGTTGCCCGTGGCGTATACCTGCCGCAGCAGGGTTTCTACTTCGGTGCCCCGCAGCTCCGGGATGGCATCCAGCACCGAGCGGCCCAGCAGTTCGCGGCCGGGCAATATCCGCTGGTAGGCCGGGTTGGCAAAGCTGTAAACCATTTCCGGACCGTCGAGGATGCACACCCCGACCGGGGCCTGCTCGAAGAGGGTGGTTAGCTCGCGGCGCTGGGTTTCGCGCTCCCGCCGGGCCAATACCTGCTCGGTGACTTCCACGGCAAAGGCCAGGATGCCGTGGACCTGGCCCTGGTCGTCGCGCAGGGGCTGGTACACAAAATTGAGGTAGTGCTCAGTGGGCGGGCCCGTGGGCTGCTGGAGGAAGAGCACGGTTTCGTCGCCGGCGTAGGGCTCCCCGGTTTGGTACACCTGGTCAAGCAGGGCCACGAAGCCCTGCTCCGCGGCTTCGGGCAGGGCCTCCGCAACCGACTGGCCCAGCGTTACCCGGTTGCCCACCAGCTGCTGGTAGTGTTCGTTGATGAACGAATAGCGGTGGTCGGGCCCGTGGAGCGTGGCCACGGACGCGGGCACCTGCCCCAGGATGCGGTCCAGCAGCGCCTGCTGCTCGCTGAGCTGGCGGGTGCGCTCCTGCACGCGCACTTCCAGCTCCTGGTTGAGCTGCTCTACCTGCCGGCGGGCCAGCACCTGCTGGGTCACGTCCACCGCCACGTCGATAACGCCGAGAACCTGCCCCTGCGCGTCGAAAAGCGGCTGGTAGATGAAGTTGTAGTAGCTGGTTTGCAGTTGGCCGTCGCGCAGCAGTTGGGCCGGGGTTTCCGTGCCAGAGACCGGCTCGCGGGTGTGTAACACCTGCCGCAGCAGGTCGTCAAAGCCTTGGCCGCGCAGCTCGGGCACGCCTTCGAGCAGGGGCCGGCCCACCACCTGGGTGGGCGTGTATCCCCAGATAGCCGCCATCTCGGTGGTCACGGCCGCTACCCGCATTTGCTCGCCCTGAAACAAGGCAATGGCCACCGGGGCCTGGGTGAGCAAGGCTTGCAGCAGCGCCCGCTCGCGCTCGGTGGCGGCCTGCGCCGCCGCCAGTTCCTGGGTGCGCTGCCGCTCCCGGGCCTGGCTGGCAAGCAGCGCCTGCTCGGCCTGGCTGCGCACTTCGTCCTGCGTGTCGGTAAAAACGGCCAGGAGCCCTTCTCCCTGGCGCTGGGCCGTGACGCGGAAGTAGCTGTCGAAGCCGTCCGCATCGTAATAAAACTGGAACTGCTGGGGCTCCTGGGCAAGCCAGCTCCGGCGGTGAAAATCCCAGGCGCCGTTGTCGTCGGTCGTCGGAAACTGCTGCCGGTAGGTGGTGCCCGGCTGGGCGGGCAGCCGGGTCATGCGCTGGGCGGCCGGGTTGAGGTAAGCCAGCGCCAAGTCCGTCAGCGTGCCCGCGGCATCCACCACGGGGGTGTAGTAGATAACCCCCATCGGCAGCAGATTCAGCAGCGTGGCTAACAGGGTGGGGTCAGCGGGGAGTCCTGCGGGCAAGCGGCTGGAAGAGTCTGGCATAAATGGGGTGGTGTCAGGGCGTGCGGAAACCAGCACGCATCCTCGTCGCGGATACTGAAAATAGTGGGTTTCTGTTGGGGCCGCTCTTGAATCGGGCAGGCGTGCGTTTTGGTACAGTCTGCAGCATTGTTAGGTAAGGCAGGTGTAGCGAGCCGTGTTTGGCTGGTTGTTGGCTGGAAAAGTAAACACGAATCTACGCCCCGCCGAGAGCCCCTGCACCCGACAGTCGTCCTAGCGTGCGTGAAGCATCCGCTGCCATATTTCCGTCTCTTCCCTAGTCATTCTCAGCACACCATGCCCTTCGCCTCATGTCAGGCCTTGCCCTACAAAACTGCTCCCTTTTTCCATCGGGGCGTATAGCACCCCCAAGGCTGGCATAGCCCCGTTTGAGCCCCACGGACTACACAAAAGGCGCCTCCCAAGGGCGCCTTTTTCCATTTCATCCTGCGCCAAGCGCCCAAGCGTTTCGGCGGGCAGCCTGATTAAAATCAGCCGCGGCGCTGATTGTTTTCATAGCCCGAGCCAATCGCTCGGCGGAATTTAGGAACGTGGTGCCGGTCGCGGGTGAGCTGCCGGCACCTACTCCGCCTGAGGCAGCCGCGGTGGCAGGAATTCCTGCTAGCTTGTTTGCCAGGGCGGTTTCGCTCTTTGCCGATGCCCGCCAGGTCAAGGCGTTAACTTTTCGGCCGACGGTCCATTAACATCAATTAAAAACAAACTTAGCTATCTTAATAAGCTCAACAGCAAACCAGAAACTAGTCATTATACATATAATATTTTATATATTTGCTTTGGGTCAGTAGCCTTCCGCGGTGTGCCCGCCATACAAGGAGCTATTGATTAGCAGTAACTTGCTACGTTCCCGAGCATAGCTTCCGGCGCATCCCTGTTGTGCGCTTCACTTCTCAGCACGCATCAGCATGTTCGAAAGCACCACCGACTCTCTTGCCTTGGAAGTCCGCACCGATGCCCGGCCTCCCGACCTGGCGCTTCCGGCGGCGCTCCTCGACCACAACCCGCACCCGGTGCTGTGCTTCGACGCGGGCGGCCGGCTGCGCTACGCCAACCCCGCCGCCCGCCGCATCCGGCAGGCGTTTCGAGGCAGCAGCCCCACGGCCTTGTGGCAGGCACTGAGCGACGCCGCGGAGTGGCTGCGCACCCAGCCCGCCAACCAGCCGGCCGTGCTAGAGGCCAACGGCCAGTGCTGGCAGGTGAGCAGCGCCAGCGCCGCAGACCAGGAGCTAACGTTTTTTTACCTGGTCGACGTGACCGCGTGGCGGGCCACCGAGCAGCAGCTGCGCCACCAGCAGGATTTCCGGCAGCTCATGCTCGACACCAGCTCCACCCTGTTTACCGTGTACGACACGGCCGACCGGCCCGTCTTCTACAACCGGGCCGTGCGCGAGCTGATGCAACACCTGCAGGTGTACAGCGGGCCGGCGCACCACGACCCGGCCACCCCCGCCTACGCCGAACGCCGACGCCGCACCGAAATCAACGAGCAGGTGCGCCAAACCAACGGCGAAGTGCGGGAAGAAATGACGCTGACCCTCGACTCGGGGGAGCGGCGCTGGTACCAGACCGTGCGCTGCCCCCTGCACAACCCCGACGGCACGGTGTTCGTGCTGGGCGTGACCACCGACATCACCGACCTCAAGCGCCACGAGCAGGTGCTGGCCCTGCGCGAAAAGCAGTACCACGACCTGCTGCGCCACACCCAAACCCTGATTTGCACCCACGACCTGACCGGGCGCCTGCTTACGGTGAACCCGGCCCTGGCCGCGCTCCTGCAGCGGCCCGAAGCCGAGCTGGTGGGCCAGCCCCTTGGCCGGTTTCTGCAGCCGGAGCAGCAGGGCGCGCTGAGCCGGTACCTGGCCCGGGTCGGTTCGGCGGGCAGCGCCACTGGCGTGCTGCGAGTGGGCACGGCGCCCGAAAAGGTGCGCTACCTGTTGTTTCACAACACCTTGGTGCAGGAACCCGACCAACCGGCCTACGTCATCGGCCATTCGCACGACATCACGGCGCGCATTGAGGCCGAGCGGGAAGCCCGGCGCAGCCGCCAGCAGGCGGCGGCCAGCGCCCGGGCCCGCGAAGTGTTCCTGGCCAGCATCAGCCACGAAGTGCGCACGCCCATTCACGGCATGTTGGGGCTGGCGGCGCAGCTGGGCAAAACCGCCCTGACCGAGCGGCAGCGGTATTTGCTGAGCAGCATTTGCCAGGCCGGCGCGCACCTCACCGGCCTGCTCAACGACGTGCTCGACCTCAGCCGCCTCAACAGCGGGGCCATTGAGCTCGAAGCCGTGCCGTTTGTGCTGGGCGACTCGGTGGACGCCGTGCTGCGGCCGCTGGCGGCGCAGGCCCGGGAGAAGGGGCTGCGGTTTCAGGGGGCCACGGCGGGGCGGCCGTTTCCGCGGCGCTGGGTGCTGGGCGACCCGCTCCGCCTCAACCAGATTCTGCTCAACCTGGTGAGCAACGCCGTGAAATTCACGGACCGGGGCAGCATTCGCGTTAGCTGCCGGGTGCTGGCCGAAAGCTCCACCGCCCTGCGGGTGCGGTTTCGGGTGGCCGACACCGGCATTGGCATTGCGCCGGAAATGCTGGCGAGCGTGTTCGACGACTTCACCCAGGCCCACGCGGCCACCGGCCGGCACTACGGCGGCGCCGGACTGGGCCTGAGCATCAGCCGGCGCCTGGCCCGGCAAATGGGCGGCACGCTCGGCGTGACCAGCCAGCCGGGCCGGGGCAGCTGCTTCACGCTGGAGCTGGCCCTGCCCAAAGCCCCGGCCGGCGCCCGCCCGGCACCTGCCGCCGAGCAGCCCTCCCTTCCGGCCCGCCTGGCGGGCCTGCGCGTGCTGCTGGCCGACGACAACGAGATGAACCGCGAAGTCACGCGCCTGACGCTGGCCGACTGGGGCATTCGGCCCACCGAGGCCGCCAGCGGGGCCGAAGCGCTGCGCCTGCTGGCGGCGCAGGACTTCGACGTGGCCCTGCTCGACATTCAGATGCCGGACCTCAGCGGGCTGGAGGTGGTGCGCCGCCTGCGCGCCCTGCCCCACCCGGCGCGGGCCCACACCCCGGTCATTGCGTTCACGGCGGCCACGCTGCCGCGCCCCGACGACTACTACCGGCGCCAGGGCATCATCGGCCGGCTGGCCAAGCCCTTCAGCGAAGCCGAATTGTGCCAGCAGCTCCTGGCCGTGCCCCGGCCGGCGCGCCCCTACAGCCTGGCCGGCCTGCAGAGCTTTGCCAAAGGCGACCACGCGCTGGTGGACAAAGTCGTTGCCTCGTTTTTGAACAACGCCCCCGCCGCCCTGGCCAAGCTGAGCGCGGCCGCCGCCGAGGGCGACTGGCGCACGGCGGCCCAGCAGGTACACTACCTGCACTTCAATTTGAAGACGCTGGACGTGGGCGGGCTGGAAAGCTGCACCACCACCCTGCTTGCGCCCATTCACGGGCGGGGCCGCGGCCCGGCGGCGGTGGACCCGGCGGTGTTTCGGGCGGCGGCGCAGGAATTTGTGGCCACCGTGGAAGACGTGGTGCAGGCCCTGCGCCGCGACGCGGACGCCCACGTTACAGGCTCCGAATAGAGCGAAACAGCACCTCCTGGTAGGATTTGGCCAGCGGAACTTCGTAGGGCCCCACCACCAGCATGTTGTCCTCAATGCTGTCGATGAGGCGGGTGTTGACGATGTAGGACCGATGCACGCGCTGGAAGTGCGCAAACGGCAGCCGCTCGGCCAGCTGCTTGAGCGTGGCGTGCACGATGTATTTGTGGTTGGCCATGACCAGCACCGAATACATCGACATGGCCTCGATGTAGAGCACTTCGTCGAAGTTGAGCTTGACCAAGCGGTTGTTGACTTTCACAAACAGCTCCGACCAGTCCTCGAGGGCGTCTTTGCGGGCGGCCACGGGCAAGGCGGCGGCGGCTTCGTGGGCCAGGGCGGCCCGGCGGCGGCGCACGGCCACGTCCACGGCCCGCCGAAACCGGGCGAAATCGACCGGCTTCACCAAGTAGTCGGTCACGTGCAGCTCGAAGGCTTCGATGGCGAAGTCGGCGTGCGTGCTCACGAGGATGATTTCCGGGTGGGGCTCGGGCAGGAGCTGCACGAGGGCAAGGCCGGTCAGCTCCGGCATTTCGATGTCGAGGAACAGGATGTCGACCGGCGGGTGGGTTTGCAGGTAGCTCAGGGCCTGCACGCCGTCGGGCAGGCTGGCCACCAGCTCCAGCGTGTGGGTGAGCCCTACCATGTGGGCCAGCATCAGGCGGCTGGCTTCGTTGTCGTCCACGATAAGGCAACGGAGAAGTGCGGAGTCAGCCATGGGCGCGTACGAAGGATGGGGCAATGGTGGCAGCGCAAATTGTGAAACACTCGGATGCTACCACAATATACCAAATATAGTATATTACCAGAGGAATTGCAACCCCGGAATCGTGCGCCCGCGGCGGCATTTTGCTCAAAAGCGCGCCGTGCCGCGGGCACCGCCGGCCACCGGGAAGGGCCGGAGGCTTTTCGTTTTGGCAATAAGGCCCTTACCGTTGCGGCGCGCAAGTGAGCATCCTCAATTCGGAAATTGATGCTCCTCATTTCGATGGCTGGGGCCGGCAACGAGTTTTGTCAGGCCACTCCAACCGGCGGCGGCCCGGTGCGCCGCAAGTACCCACCGCTGCGCCAGAACCGTCACCCGGCCCGATTTGGGGAACCCACCTGCTCCGACCGCCACTGCTTCCCTTCCCATGCCGTCTCTCCCCTCCTCCTGCTTGCGGTGGCTGCTGCCGGCCCTGACGCTGCTGAGCGGCTGCGTGGCCCAGCGGCAGCTGCCCTACCTGCAAAGCCCGGGCTACTCCGCGTCCTCGGCCGTGGCCGTGGCCAATGCCCGCCCCAGCTACCGCATTCAGCCCAACGACGTGCTGTCGGTGCGGGTGCAGAGCCCGCAGCCCGAATTCAACGAACTGTTCAACGTGGCCGATGCGCGCGCCATGATGAACAGCGACCCCGGCGCCATGTTTCTGAGCGGCTACTCGGTGAGCGAGGACGGGCAGATTGCGCTGCCCACGGTGGGCGCCCTCAAAGTGGCCGGGCTGGATGTTATGGCCGCGCAGGCCCTGGTGCAGCAGCGCGTGAGCGGCTTCGTGCGGGGGGCCAACGTGGTGGTGAAGCTGCTGAGCTTCAAGGTGACGGTGCTGGGCGAGGTGCGCAACCCCGGCCGCTACTTCGTGTACAACGGCCAGGCCAGCGTGCTCGAAGGCCTGGGCCTGGCCGGCGACCTCACCGAGTACGGCAACCGCCAGAACGTGAAGCTCATCCGCCAAACGCCCACGGGCTCGCAGGTGGTGCTGCTCAACCTCACCGACCCCGCCCTGCTGGGCTCGCCCTACTACTACCTGCTGCCCAACGACGCCCTCTACGTGGAGCCGCTGCGGGCGCGCGCCGCCCGCGCCAACGCCAACAACCTCGGCTTGGCCTTTGCCGGCATTTCGGCCGTGGTGCTGCTGCTCAGCTTTCTGAAATCCAACTAACCGCGGGGCAGGCGGGCGGCTGCGGGCCGCCGCCGGGCCCGGCTCGCCGTATGAAAACACCTCCCGAACCGGCCGCCGACGAACTGGACCTGAGCCAGCTGTTTTTTAAGCTGCGGCGGCGCTGGCCGCTGTTTGCGGGCGCCCTGCTGCTGGCCGGGGCGCTGGCCTACGTGTACCTGCAAGTGACGCCGCCGGTGTACGGCCTGCGCGCCACCATGCTGCTCGGCGACCAGGCCACGGGCTCGAAGCGGGCCCAGGAGCTGCTGCAGATTCTGGAAGTGCACGACAAGGCCCTCAAGATGGAAGACGAAATCGGCCTCATCACTTCGGGGGCCACCGTGCGGCAGGCCGTGCGCCGGCTGCCCTTTGCCGTGGCCTACTTCCGCGAGCCCGCCTCCTGGCTGAACCGCCTGCGGCCCGTGCTGCGCCGCGAGCAGCCCGCCGCCGCCATGCCCTTTGAGGTGCTGCCCGACCTGACGGCCCCCCAGCTCGCCGACGTGCGCGTGTACGTGGCGCCCGCCGGGGCCGGGCGCTACCGCCTGCAGGCCACCGCCGCCCGCGCCCGGCTCGCCGACCTGCCCACCGGCAGCGCGGTGCGCGACACCTGGAACGTGCGCCTCGACACCACCCTGGCCGCCGGCGACACCCTGCGCCACCCGCTGCTGCGCCTGGTGCTGCGGCCCGTGCCGGGCGTGCCCTTCGAGGCCGGCACAGGGCGCTACGGCTTTGTGCTGAACGACGTGAACGGGGCCGCCGGCCGCTACGCCGAAGGCCTGGCCGTGCGCCCCATCGACCACGACTCGCGCATTGTGGAGATACGCCTCAAAAACAGCGTGCCGGCCCAGGCACAGGCCTTTCTGGATACGCTGATGGCCGTGTACATCGCCGCCGACCTGCGCGCCAAAAACCAGACCGGCCGCAAAAGCCTGGCGTTTTTGGATGAGGAGATTGCCAAGCTGGCCCGCACCCGCCAGCAGGCCGCGGGGGCGCTGTCGGCGTTCCGGGCCACGCGGGGCGTGGTGGACGTGCAGGCGCAGTCGTCGTCGGAGATTGGCCGGCTGGCCGAGCTGGAAACGGCCCGCGCCCGCGCCGCCACCACCCGCCGCTACTGCCAGAGCCTGCTCGAATACCTGCAGGCCAACCGAGGCGGCGGCCAGATGGCCTCGCCCAGCAGCGCCGGCATCGACGACGGCGTGCTCAACAGCCTCATTTTGCAGCTCAACGAGCTCAACAGCCGCCGCGCCGCCCTGAGCGTGAACGGCAGCGACGCCAACCCCCTGCTGGTGGTGACGGACGAGCGCATCCGCAGCACCAAGGAGGCCCTGATGCAGACCCTCACCAACATGAGCCGCACCGCCGCCATCGGCCTGCGCGACCTCGACGCCCAGCTGGCCCGAGTGCGCGGCCAAATCAGCCGCATGCCCGAAAACGAGCGCCAGCTGGCTTCGCTGAAGGGCGAGAGCGACTTCAACGAAAAGAACTACAACTTCCTGGTGGAGAAGCGCAACGAGGCCGCCCTGGCCCTGGCCACCAACACCACCGACAAGCGCGTGGTGGACCGCGCCCAACGCACCAGCGCCGGCCCCGATTCGCCCAATCCCAAGCTGGTGGGGCTCATTGCGCTGCTGGCCGGGCTGCTGCTGCCCGCCGGCCTGGTGCTGCTGCTCGACAAAGCCAACCAGACCGTGCAGGGCCAGAACGACCTGGCCCGCATGACCAACATTCCGGTGCTGGGCGTGGTGGCCCACGGCACCCCGGCCGACACCAAAGACCTGGCCCACCGCAACAAAGGCCCCATTGCCGAGTCGTTTCGCTCTATTCGGGTGAACCTGCAGTACCTCACGGCCGGGCCCGACAAAAAGGTGCTGGGCGTGACCTCGACGGTGCCCGGCGAGGGCAAAACCTTTTGCGCCGTGAACCTGGCCACCGAGCTGGCCCACTCCGGCCGCCGCGTGGTGCTGGTGGAAACCGACCTGCGCCGCCCCACCGTGGCCGCCTATTTCCCGCTGGCGCCCAGCTCCCTGCACGGCCTCACCAGCTACCTGGCCGACGACTGCTCCCTCGACGAGTGCCGCCGCCCCAGCGGCGTGCCCGGCCTCGACCTGATACCCTGCGGCCCGGTGCCGGCCCGGCCCACGCAGCTGCTCGAAAGCCCGCGCATGGCCACGCTGCTGCAACGCCTGCGCGCCGAGTACGACTACGTGGTACTCGACACGCCGCCCGTGGGCTTTGTGGCCGAATACTTCGTGCTGGTGCAGCACCTCGACGCCACCGTGTACGTGGTGCGCCACAACTACACCGACCGCGACCTGGTGGGCCGCATCAACGAGCTGTACCAGGACGAGAAAATCCGGCAGGTATACCTGCTCATTAACGACGTGCGCTTTGCCGGCAGCTACGAGCACCGCCACCAGCGCAATGCTTACGCCTACTACAAATAAGGCCTCGCCCCCCTCATGGCTTCTGCAAAAAACCTGACTACATCCACGCTGCACAGCATCAGCTGGAGCACGGCCGCCACGGTGGTGATGGCCGTGCTCCAGCTGGGCTACACCGGCGTGATGGCCCGGCTGCTGGCTCCGGCCGCCTTCGGGCTGGTGGCGCTGGCGGGCGTGGTCATCCGCTTTGGCACCTACTTCTCGCAGATTGGGCTGGAGCACGCCCTCGTGCAAAAGCCCGACATGACCGACGAGGATGTGCGCGCGGCCTTCACCTCGGCGGCGCTGCTGGGCGGGGTATGCGCGCTGGCGCTGGCCGTGGGCGCCCCGTTGGCCCGGCTGGTGTTCGACGAGCCGGCCGTGGTGCCGCTGGTGCGCCTCATGGGCCTCGGGCTGTTCTTCAACGGGCTGTCGGCCACGGCCCTGAGCATTCTGCGGCGGCGCATGGCCTTCCGCGCCCTGGCCATCATCGAAACCACGGCCTACGTGCTGGCCTACGGCGGGCTGGGCATCGCCATGGCCTGGGCCGGCTGGGGCGTGTGGAGCCTGGTGGTGGCCAACCTGGCCCAGGGCCTGCTAGTGGCGCTGCTGGCCTACGCCGTCACGCGGCACAGCCTGCGGCTGTACTTCCGCTGGGCGCACTACCGGCCGCTGCTGGCCTATGGCACCCGCATCACCTTCACCAGCTTCATTGAGTTCATCACCAGCTCGCTCGACACGCTGCTGATTGGGCGGCTGCTGGGCGCCGCGCTGCTCGGCGTCTACAACCGGGCTTCGATGCTGATTACGCTGCCGCTGTATTTGCTCACGCGCAGCGTGTCGCGGGTCATTTTCCCGGCCTTCAGCCAGGTGCAGGCCGACCGCGCCAAGCTGGGCGGCGTGTACCTGGGCAGCATCACGCTGGTGGCGGCGGGCATCTTGCCGCTGGGGGCGGGCGTGGCGGTGGCCGCGCCGGTGCTGGTGCGCGCCGTGCTGGGGCCGGGCTGGGAAGCCGCCGTGCCTGTGCTGCGCATTCTCTGCGCCGCCGTGCCGCTGAGTCTCATTACCATGTTTGCCGGCATTGTGTGCGATGCCCGGGCGGCCCTCACGGCCAAAATTAACGCCAACCTGCTGGCCCTTTGCAGCTTGGTGTTGTTCTTCTTTTTTCTGCGCGGCTACGGGCTGGCGGGCTTTGCCGGCGCTCTGGTATTGAATGAGCTGGTGCGCACGGCCCTGTTCCTGCGGCTGATGCACCACGAGCTGGCCCTGCCCTACCCGCGCCTGCTGGCCGCCTACGGACCGGGCCTGTTTCACGCGGTGGCGCTGGGCGCCTTGCTGGGCCTGCTGCATTGGGTTCTGAAGCCCCTGGCCTGGCCCGCCCCCGCCGCCCTCACCCTGCTGATGCTGGCCGGCGCCCTGGTTCTGGGCGGGCTGATGCTGCTGCGCCCCCGCCCGGCCCTGCGCGAGGAGCTGCGCCGTTTCCTGGGGCGGTTGCGGCCCGGCAATGCGGCCAGCCCCGGGGCCCGCTTCCTGGCCGGCTACCTGCGGTTTTTGGAGCGGCAGGCACCGCTTTCGTCGTCGTTCACGCCCGGCTTTGGGCCGCAGCCTTCGCCCCTTCAGCCATGAACATTCTGCTGGTTTCGTTTTTGAAGCCCGACGCGCCTTCCGGGGTGCGGGTGCACTACGTGCGCCTGGCCGAGCAGTTGCGCCAGCGCGGGCACGAGGTAGACGTGGTGACGCCTGCCACCCTCACCGGGCCGCGGCGGCACCTGGTGGCGGGGCTGCGCCACCTGCTACGGCGGCTGGGGCCGGTGCCCCGCGCCCTGGCCACCACCATGGCCTACTACCTGCACATCCGCTGGGGCATCGACCCCAGCCGCCGCTACGACGTGGTGAATGCCCAGGACCTGGGCAGCGGCCTGGCCGCCCGCCACGCCCTGGGCAACCGCGTGCCGGTGGTGGTGACGGGCCACTTCAACGCCCACCCGGCCGCCGACGAGCTGCGCCAGAAGCCGCGCGGCCCCGCCGCGGCGCGGGCCATCGGACGCTGGTACGCGCACCTGCTGGCGCGCACCCAGTACTTCATCGGCGTGTCGCGGTTTGGGCTGGAGGCGGTGCGGGCCGCCCTGCCGCCCCACTGCGAAAGCCGCGTGGTGCCCAACGGCATCGACCTGGCCGCCGGGCGCGCCGCCACGCCCGATGCGGAGCTGCGCCGCCGCGCCGCAGGCCGCCACGTGCTGCTCAACATCGGCCACCTCGAAAGCCGCAAAAACCAGCTGCTGCTGGTGCGGGCCGCCCACGCCCTGCGCCAGTTTCGCCAAGATTTTGTGGTGGGCCTGGTGGGCAAGGGCGAAGACGAGGCGCTGCTCCGCCAGCACATTGCCGAGCTTGGGCTGGAAGACGTGGTGCTCCTGCTGGGCTACCGCGAGCACGAGCAGGTGCCGCCGCTGCTGCGCGCCGCCGAGCTGTACGTGCACGTGGCCACCCACGAAACCTTCGGGCTGGTGCTGGTGGAGGCCATGGCGGCCGGCGTGCCCGCGCTGGCGCTGGCCGTGGGCGGCGTGCCCGAGGTGCTGCGCGCCACCCCCGCGGCCCTGCTGCCGCCCGACATCACCCCGGCCGGCCTGGCCGCCGTGCTGCACAGCTGGCTGAACGCCCCCGCCCTGCGCCGGCAGCTCAGCCGCGAGCAGGCCGCCTACGCCGCCGCCCACTTCGCCGTGGGCCAGATGGTGGACGCCACCCTGAACTTCTACGAACACGCGCGGCGGCACTTCCGGGCCCCGCAGGCCGCGGCCGTGCCCGAACTCGTGCTGACCATGCCGTGAGAGGTGAGAAGTGAGAAGTGAGAAGTGAGAAGTGAGAAGAATGAACCGCCTGAATGTCTTTAAACACGCAACACTATTACTACCTGTGACTTGATTTTAGAAAGTCTGGAAACTTACGCGCGCCATGAAACTCAACCTGCGCTTTCTGTACCTGCTGCCGCTGCTGGCGGTGCTGTTCACCAACCCAGCCTTCAACGCCTTCTTCTTCGGGAAGGCCGACGAGGCCGGGCTGGGGCTGCGCTACGAGTACGCCCTGACGGCCTTATCGCTGGCCGCGGCGGTGCGCTACTACGGGTACTTTCAGCCGGTGGTGCAGGTGTGGCTGGCGGTGCTGCTGGTCAGCATGGCGGGGCTGGCGCTGGAGTCGTACGCGCTGTGGCATTCGTGGGCCAAATACCCGCACGTGTTCAGCAAGCTGACGGCGCTGCTCCCGCTGTTTGGGATGTACGCGGTTTACCGCCGTTTTCCGCCGCCGTCTTACCGGCAATTGGCGGGCCTGATGCTGGCGACGCTGCTGCTCAGTCTGATTGTCGTTTACCCCGAGGCGCTGACGCTGGGCTCGTTTCTGGAAACCGAGCGGGGGTTTAGCGTCACGTCGGCCTACCTGCTGCTGCCGGTGCTGCTGCTCTGCCTCAACTTTTATATCTCCTCCAACAACCTTGTCTATGGGCTGGCTGGCCTGCTGTGCCTGGCGCTGATAGTGTTTTTGCAGCACCGCACGGTGTGGGTGTGCACGGCCCTGGCGCTGGTGCTCAACCTGGGCCTGCTGGCCCTGCGGGTGCCGGCGGCGCGGGCCTGGGGCACGCGGCTGGCGGTGCTGGGGGCGCTGGGCGTGGGGCTGGCGCTGGCCAGCGGCCTAGCCGTGGTGCTCGACAACCCCGACGTGGTGCAGAAGCTGGCCAAAAGCATCAGCGACATTCAGCACCCCACCACGCAGGGCACCGGCACCTTCCGCATGCAGCAGTACGAGGCCTACCTGCCGCTGGTGCGCGAGCGGCCGCTGGCGGGCTGGCGGCTGCAGGGCTTTGAGGTGCCCGTGCAGTTCTACAGCGACGACTCGGGCAAGCAGGTGTGGCCCGACTTCACCGGCCACCACTTCCACAGCTTCTACCTCGACCGGCTGTTCTACTTCGGCTGGCTGGGGATGCTGCTGGTGCTGGGCGTGCCGGCGGTGCAGCTGGGCCGCTGCCTGCTGAGCCTGGCGCCCCTGCAGGAAGGCCCGGCGGCGCTGCTGGCCTTCGTGGCCACGTTTCCGGTGTTCGGGCTTTCCTACGACTGGCCCAACTACGCCTACGGCTTCATCGGCCTGCTGCTGGCCATCATCAGCCGGCCGGCGCCGCCGGAGGCCGCCCGGCCAGCGCCGAGGCGGGCACGGCCAACAGCCAACGCCAGCGCACGCCTGGAACCCGCCGTTTTGCAAAGCACTGACCTGCTGGCGGCGCACCCGCCGCGAGTTGGGGCCACGCCGTAGGCGGCGCGCCGGCCCTGCCCTTTTTCTTCTTTCTAACCCTCCCGGCCATGAAAATCCTGTGGCTTGCGGCCTACCCTTCGCCGCGCATCACCCGCGAACACCCCGTGCCCTGGCTCGTGACGCTGGCCGACCTGCTCAGCCGGCACCCGCGCGTGCAGCTCAGCATTCTGAACTGGAACGCCCGCCAAGAGAACCCCGTGGAAGAGCTCGACCACGAAGGCATCCGCTTCATTTCGCTGCGCGTGCCGGCGTTTCGGCAAGACTTGTTCACGCTCTACCAGCAGCGCATCGGCATCACGGCGCGCTACCTGCGCCAGCACGCGCACCGCTACGACCTGCTGCACCTGCACGGCTCGGAGCTGCAGTTTCCGGCGGCGGCGGCCGGGCTCGACATGCCGCTGCTGCTCTCGATGCAGGGGCTGGTGTCGGAGTGCGTGAAGTGCGTGCCGGGGCTGCTCTCGTGGCGCAAGGTGCTCTGGACGCTGGCCGGCTACTACGAGCGCAAGTACCTCCCGCTGATGCCCAACTTCTCGTGCCGCACCCATTGGGACGCCGCCCACGCGGCCCGCTTCAACCCCAAAGCCCGCATCTACCACAACTGGGAGGCCCTGCGCGAGCCGTTTTTCCGGGCCGCGCACGAGGCCCGCGCCGCGCCCGCCGGCGGCCGGCCGGTGCTGCTGTTCATGGGGGGCTCGCAGGTGATGAAGGGCTACCAGGAAACCCTGGCCGCCTTCGACATCCTCCGCCAAACCACCGACTTCAAGCTGGTGATAGCCGGCGGCCACTACCCCAACGAGGTGGCCGACGCCTACCGCCGTTACCCGCTGCGCCACCTGCGCCCCGATGACGTGGAATACCGCGGCTACCAGAACGGCGAGCAGCTGGCCCAACTCTGCCGCGAGGCCGAGTGCCTCATTCACCCGTCCTACCTCGACAACAGCCCCAACAGCGTGTGCGAAGCCCAGGTGGCCGGCCTGCCCGTGGTGGCCACCAACGTGGGCGGCGTGAGCTCCCTCATCGAAGATGGCGAAACCGGCCTCTTTGCCGAGCTCACGCCCGACAGCCTGGCCGCCCAGGTGCTGCGCCTGCACCACGACGCCGCGCTACGCGCCCGCCTGGCCCGCCAGGCCCAGGCCGTGGCCCTGGCCCGCCACGACCCCGCCACGGTGCTGGGCCGTACGTTTGAAATTTATCAGGCCGTGCGCTACGGATTGGAAATCAGCCCGCTGGCCACCGCTTCTTTTAGTCATTCCGCAAGCCTTATCCCCCATGATACCCTCGCCCCCACTTCCGCCGGCTGACAAGCCCCCCGTACGGCCCCGTTGCGAAACGGCGGTCCTGTTCCTGGTTTTCAACCGCCCCGACGCCACGGCCCAGGTGCTCAACCGGCTGATGGTGGCCGGGGTGCATCGGCTGTACGTGGCCGCCGACGGCGCCCGCCCCGGCCACCCCACCGACGAGGCCCTCTGCGCCCAGGTGCGGGCCGTGGTGATGCAGATTACGGCCCGCTGGAACTGCGAAGTGCACACGCTGTTCCGCGTCAACAACCTGGGCTGCAGCGTGGCCGTGTCGGAGTCCATCAACTGGTTTTTTGCCCACGAAACCGAAGGCATCATCGTGGAAGACGACTGCCTGCCCGCGCCCGATTTTATCCCGTTCTGCACCGAGCTGCTGGCCCGCTACCGCCACGACACCCGCGTGATGCACATCGGGGGCAACCATTTTGGCCCCGACGCCGGCAGCGCGCTGGGCCCCAAAACCGACTCCTATTATTTCTCCCAACAAGTGCACACCTGGGGCTGGGCCACCTGGCGCCGCGCCTGGCAGCACTACGACCTGCACCTGCACGCCCTGCCCACTTTGGCCGCCCACGGCCGCCTGCGCGGCAGCTTCAGCAGCCAGCTCGAAAGCCAGTATTTCCTGCGCAAGTTCTGGGACCTGTACCACGGCCCGCGCCCCTTCACCACCTGGGACTACCAGTGGCATTTTGCCCGGGCGGCCCACGCCGGCCTCACCATCATGCCCAGCGTGAACCTGGTCACCAACATCGGCTTCGGCCACGAAGAAGCCACCCACACCCAGGACGCCACCGACCCCCACGCCGCCCTGCCCACGGGCCAGCTGCACTGGCCGCTGCGCCACCCCAGCCGGGTGCTCAACGACCGGCCGCGCGACCGGCAGCAGTTCCGCGCGTTTCTGGGCGGGCGGCTGCGGGCCAAGCTGCGGGGCCTGCTACGGCCGGCCCGCCCGACGGCCCCGGCTGGCGCCGCCCCCTCCTCTCCCGTTATTGTCGAACCCGCTTCGCGATGAAAATTTTGCTTTCGGCGTATGCCTGCGACCCTACCCACGGCGGCGAAGGCGGCAATGGCTTCAACTGGGCCTGGGAAATGGCCAACCTCGGCCACGAGGTGTGGTGCCTCACCACGCCCTGGGGCAAGGCCGCCATTGAGGCCGAAATGCACGTCCGGGCGGCCAATCCGGCTGCTCAGCGCCTGCACTTTATGTTTGTGGCCGTGCCAGGGTGGGTAGAATTTCTGTACCGCTGGCAGTTTGGCGTGTACCTGCACTACATGGTGTGGCAATACCGCGCCTGGCGGCTGGCCCGGCCCCTCGACCAGCGCGTGTGCTTCGACCTGGTGCACCACGTCACTTTTGGCAGCCTGCAGTTTGCTTCCTGGCTGTGGCGGCTGGGCCGGCCGCTCATTTTTGGGCCGGTGGGCGGGGGGCAGCAGGCCCCCAAGCTGCTGCGCCGCTACCTGCCCGACTGGTTCAAGACCGAAACCCTGCGCAACCTGGTGAGCTGGCTGCTGGTCACCTTCGACCCCAACGTGCGCCAAACGCTGCGCCACGCCGCCCTGGTGTTTGCGGCCAACCGCGAAACGGCCCAACTGGCTTGGGAGCTGGGCGCCCGCCACGTGGAGCTGGCCATGAGCACGGCCCTGCCCCTAAGCTTCTTCCCGCCCGAGTACCCGGTGCGCGCGCCCCTGGCCGGGCGCGAGCTGCGCATTCTGTGGCTGGCCCGGCTGTTTCCGCGCAAGGGCCTGCACCTGGTGCTGGAAGCCCTGGGGCAGGTGCACCCGCGGGTGCAGTTTCACCTCAACATCTACGGCGACGGGCCGGTGGCGCCGCTGCTGCCCGGCTGGATAGAGGCCGCCGGCCTGCAAGACCGGGTGACCTGGCACGGCAATGCGCCCTACGCCACGGTGCGCTCGGCCTTTCTGGCCCACGACCTGTTCATGCTCTGCAGCTTGCGCGACAGCTACGCCGCCCAATACCTGGAGTCGATGGCCATGGGCTTGCCCATTCTGACGCTGGACCACCACGGCGCCACCGACTTCATTCCCAACGACGCGGGGCTGAAAGTGCCGGTGCAGTCGCCCGAGGCCACGGCCGCCGCCCTGGCCCGCGCCGTGGAGCACCTCTACGACCACCCCGACGAGCTCGAACGGCGGGGCCGGGCCAGTTTCGCCTTCGCCCGGGAGCAGAGCTGGCCGGCGCTGGTGGCCCGCTTGCTGCTGCGCGCCGCCGACGCCGCCCACGTCCTGTCGGACCTGGTGCCGGGGCCGGTGCCGGCCGAAGTGGCGTAGCCACGGCGGGCCAACGCCTCATTCGTCAAGCTTTCTCATCTTTTCATCACGGCCGTGCTCTACGTCATCATTCCCGTTTTCAACCGCTGGCATTTCACGCGGGCCTGCCTACAGTCGCTGCAAGAACAGAAGGAGCAAAATTTTCGCGTGGTCGTCGTCGACGATGGCTCCACCGATGGCACCGCTGCGCACCTGGCCCGCGAGTTTCCGGCGGTGGAAGTGCTGCCCGGCACCGGCCAGCTCTACTGGACGGCCGCCGTGAACCTGGGCATCCGCCACGCCCTGGCCCGCGGCGCCGACCGCATCATGACGCTCAACAACGACGTGGTGGCCCCGCCCGATTTCATCGAAAGTGCCCTGCGCTGGGCCCGGCGCCAGCCCAGCGCCCTGCTCGGCCCCGTGGAGCTGGACGCCACCACCGGCCAGCCCGTGTTTGGCGGCGAAACCTTCAGCTTTCTCACCCACCAGCGCCACAACCTGCTGGCCACGCTGCCACCCGAAGACCGGTGCGGGCTGCACCCCGTAACGTACCTGCCCGGCCGCGGCCTGCTGATTCCGGCCTCCGTGTTCGTCACGCAGGGCTTGTTCGACGAGCGCCACCTGCCCCACTACCTGGCCGACTACGACTTCACCAGCCAGGCCCGGCGGGCCGGGTTCCCGGTGTACGTCAACTACGACACCCACCTGCTCACCTACCCCGACGACAGCGGCCAGGTGCAGACCCGGCAGCGGCGCAGCCTGCGCGGCTACTACCAGCACCTGTTCGGCATCCGGGGCGGCGGCAACCTGCGCAATTTCACCTACTTCGCCCTCAAAAACGCGCCGGTATTCTTTTTGCCCTTCTTCCTGCTCAACGGCTACCTGCGCCGGCTGCTGGGGTATTTTCTGCATTAAAACCGGGGGAGAGACGCAATATGTTGCGTCTCGTCAGCCGCGCCGTTTGCATAGCGTTTTAGCGTCACCGTTCGGGCGTCTTCGCTCAACGACGAGACGCAACATAGTGCGTCTCTACCCCTACCATCTCATGGTCATTCTGGTAAAACGCTTCGGCCAGCTGGGCAACCGGCTGTTTCTCTTTGCCCACCTCGTGGCCAACGCCGCCGAGCACGGCTACGCCGTGGCCAACCCGAGCTTTGCGGCCTACGCCCGTTTTTTTGAGGCGCCGGCGGCCGATGATTTCGGTGCGCTGCCGGTGCGGCTGGCGCTGCTGCCCCACCAGTGGCTGGCCCGCGCCCTGGAGCGCCTGCTGGGCCTGGTGCAGCGGCCACAGGTGTTTCGGGGGCTGGCCGCCGTGCGCCGCTGGCTGCCGGCCTGGACGGGGCTGCCGCAGCTGCTCTACCTCGACGACAGCGCCGGCACCTTCGACCTGAGCGCGGCGCCCTACCTCGCCGCCGTGCGCCAGCGCGTGGTGCTGCTGCACGGCTGGTGCTTCCGCGACCGGCCCAGCTTTGCCCGGCACGCCGCCCTCATCCGCCGGCTGTTTGCGCTGGTGCCGCCGCACCGGCAGGCCGTGGCGGCCGTGCTGGCCCGCTGCCGCAGCACCGCCGAGGTGCTGGTGGGCGTGCACATCCGGCGCGGCGACTACGCCACCTTTGCCAACGGGCAGTATTTCTTCGGCAATGACGTGTACGCCCGCCACATGCGGGCCCTGCGGGCCCAGTTTGCGCCCGGCCGGCGCGTCGAGTTCCTGCTGTGCTCCGACGAAGACCTGAACCTGGCCGATTTTGCCGGCCTGCCCGTGCACCGCGGCAGCGGCCATTTTGTGGAAGACCTCTACGCCCTGGCCGGCTGCGACTACCTGCTGGGGCCGCCCAGCTCTTACTCCATGTGGGCCTCGTTCTACGGCGAAGTGCCGCTGTGCCACCTGCACCAAGCCGACCAGCCGGTGCAGCTAACCGATTTTGCGGTGTTTCTCGACCAGTAAGCCCGCAGCGGCCGCCCGCACCGGGGCGGCTTGCCTGGCCATCACAGCCGCGAAGGGCGGCTTCAATTCACTGATAGCGTGAGTTGAAGCCGCCCTTTTCAACTTTTTTTTGCTCCCGACCACTCACAAACGCTTCTGTGCTAAGTGCCGATAAATGAGGAGGTAACGCAAAAATATTCAATTTCGATTTTCTAGTGTTTGCATACTTTGGCAATAGTATAAGTTCCCCGGGATGAACCAAATTCCCCTTCGGTTTGTAGATTTGCCACGAAGAGCAGGTCTTGGTGTATCACTTTTACAAGATGAACATTAAGAAGGCTCGTCGGGTTACGGGGTAAGTCTTTCCCAAAGAAGGAATTTTCTGCGGAAGCTGACGAACCAAACAATGGCGGCCAGGGGGCCGTCGGCCGAGGGTGTTGGAGTTGTGTTGTTGAAGTAAAAGCCTGAATCACTTGTCAGAGTCAATTTAATAGAGGGAGTACCCGCGTTTTTCGTGGCGAAAACCGTTGCCGTGATGGCCGCTGGCCACAGTCCGGAATGAGGCTGGCGAACACATGGCGATGAATTGGCTCGGGCAGTGCAGGCTGCGGCAATAATTGAACAAAAACAACCTGGGTGATTTCTTTCATTGATGGCGTTTCGCAACCCGCGAGGGTTGAGTTCGGCGCTGTTGCTTAAACCAGAACCACCAGTTTGAAAGTCCATTCTAAGAAAAATCGCATTTCGTCATTGCTGCGTGCCGCTTGGCTGAGTCTGGCCCTGGCGCCGGCACTGGCCCAGGCCCAAAACGTCCCGAACGTGACGTACCAGGGCCCCATCACCATCACTCAGGGCGGCACCTACACGGGCAACTACCGGAGCACCGACTCCAATACGCCGGCCGTGACCATCGCCACGTCTTCGCCCGTGACGCTGCAGGGCTGCATTCTGGTGGGCCCCGGCGACCTGATTCAGGCCAACGGCACGCCCGGCGACATCACCGTGCTCAACAGCCAGGCCTACGGCACCACGCCCACCCAGGACGACCGGTACCGCGGCCGCTTCATTGCCGCCACCAACGCCCGGAACATCCGGGCCGAGAACAACTACCTGGAGCACACCACGGGCTTTACCATCTACCAGTTCAGCGGCGATGGCTCGGCTAGCCAGACGGTGCGCATTCTGCGCAACAAGGTGCTCGACATCGACGGCCGCACCCGCAACGGCGGGCGCAACCTGGCCAACTTCATCGGCCTGAACACGGTGCGCAACATTGCCAACATCGAAATTGCCTGGAACCAGGTGATTAACGAGCCCAACCTGTCGTCGGTGGAAGACAACATCAACTTCTACAACTCGGGCGGCACGGCCCAGAGCCCGGCCCGCGTGCACGACAACTACGTGCAGGGCGCCTACCCGTTCCCGGCCACCAGCTCGACCTACTCGGGCACGGGCATGACCACCGACGGCGACGGCACCACCGTGAGCACGGTACCGGCCTTCCTGGAAGCGTATGACAACCAGTTTGTTTCGACCTGCAACGCGGGCATGAACATTGCCGCCGGTCACGACATTAAGTACTACAACAACCGCATTGTGACCAGCGCCTACCTGCCCGATGGCACGCCGCTGAACGCCGTATATGCGGGCACGGCCGTGTTCAACGGCCACCAGGTGTCGAGCAGCGTGTTCTACAACAACACCATCCAGAACAACACCATCGGCTACCGCAACCCGGGCTACACCATTCCTTTCCAGGACCGGCACGACCTCTCGAACGGTGCCTGCGCCACCTGCACCGGCACCAACCACTTGCCCAACCCCATCACGCTGGGCGTGGAGCAGAACGAACTGACCCTCTGGCAGCAAAAGCTGGCCCAGAACAACGTGACGCTGGGCCCCGGTGGCTCGGGTGGCGGCGGCACCACCGCCCCGGCCAACACGCCGCCGACGGTGAGCCTGAGCGCGCCCGCGACGGGCACGGTGGGCACGGCCCTGACCTTGTCGGCCACCGCGGCCGACGCCAACGGCACGGTGAGCAAGGTCGAGTTCTTCAGCGGGGCCACCAAGCTCGGCGAAGACCTGACCGCGCCTTATTCGCTCGGCTATACCCCCACGGCCGCCGGCACGCTCAGCCTGACGGCCCGCGCCACCGACAACGCCGGCGCCAGCACGACGTCGAACACGGCCAGTGTCACGGTGGGCACCAGCACCACCACGACGCCGCCCGTAACGTCCACGGGCGACCCCGCAAATTCGACCTTCTACCGCGCCTTCAACCTGGGCGGCGCGGCCGCGACCATTGACGGGCGCAGCTGGGAAGCCAGCAGCGGGGCGGCCAACTTCAGCACCAACGCCTCGGGCTGGTCCAGCCCCGGCGCTTCGCTCAACCCGGCCACCGACGCGGCCCGCGCGGGCATGATTACCTCGGCCCTGTTCGGCACCGGCCCCACCTTGGCCGTGGGCGGCGTGGCCAGCGGCACGTACTCGGTGTACCTCTACATCTGGGAGGATAACTCGCCCGAGACCCTGAACATCCAGCTCGAAGGCCAGACCGTGCGCTCGGGCTACAGCACCGGCTCGGCCGGCCACTGGGAGCGCGTGGGCCCCTTCACGGCCAACGTGACCGACGGCACCATCAACGTGGGCACCACCGGCGGCAACGCCAACCTCTCCGGCCTTGAAATCTTCAAGCAGAACAGCACCACCGCCCCGGCCAACACGCCGCCGACGGTGAGCCTGAGCGCGCCCGCGACGGGCACGGTGGGCACGGCCCTGACCTTGTCGGCCACGGCCGCCGACGCCAACGGCACGGTGAGCAAAGTGGAGTTCTTCAACGGCGCCACCAAGCTCGGCGAGGACCTGACTTCGCCTTATTCGCTCAGCTATACCCCCACGGCCGCCGGTACGCTCAGCCTCACGGCCCGCGCCACCGACAACGCCGGCGCCAGCACGACGTCGAACACGGCCAGTGTCAGTGTGACGGCAGTGCCAGCCAACCCGCTGGCTACTGGCCCGGCCAACGCCACGTTCTTCCGCGCCTTCAACCTGGGCGGCGCGGCCGCCACGATTGACGGGCGCAGCTGGGAAGCCAGCAGCGGCGCCGCCAACTTCAGCACCAACGCCTCGGGCTGGTCCAGCCCCTCGTCCACGCTGAACCCGGCCACCGACGCGGCCCGCGGGGGCATGATTCGCTCGGCCCTGTTCGGCACCGGCCCCACGCTGGCTGTGAGCGGCGTGGCCAGCGGCACGTACTCGGTGTACTTGTACATCTGGGAAGACAACAACCCGGAAACGCTTAACATCCAGCTCGAGGGCCAGACCGTGCGCTCGGGCTACAGCACCGGCTCGGCCGGCCACTGGGAGCGCGTGGGCCCCTTCACGGCCAACGTGACCGACGGCACCATCAACGTGGGCACCACCGGTGGCAACGCTAACCTCTCCGGCCTTGAAATCTGGAAGCACAACTCCACGGCCATGCGCGGCATAGCGCCTAGCCCCAACGGCTTCGGTCTGTTCCCGGCCGCCAGCCGCCCCGACGCGCAAGCGCAGGTGGCTTCGGCCGCCACTGCTCAGGCCGGCCTGCGCCCCGCCAGTGCCCAGGCTGCCCCTGTGCAGGGCTTCCGTTTCATGCTTGAAACCGCTACCCCTGGCCTGGCCGTGCGGACCGACGACCGGTTGACCGCCGCCCACCGCCAGCATTCCCTAAGCCGCCTGCAGCCCGGCCACGAGCCGGCCCTGCGCACCGCATAAGCGGCTCCCGCAAGCACTTACTTCTTACCACTACTGCTGAAAAGCCTGGCCAGATTGGCCAGGCTTTTTTGTTGTTCCGGGTGGAAAAGAACGATGAAACGGGCGGCGCACAGCCAAAAAACGACAGCGGGCACTGCCCCCGGCGGGCGGTGCCGGCAGCGGAAAACCCGCCGGGCCCGCTGGCTACTTCCTGATAAAAGCAAAAATACCCCTGGGGTAGTACCATAAAAATAAGTTGGGTTTTTTCCAGTCGAACGGCGGCTGTTGAGCCTCAAGAAGCTTTAGACATAGTGTTTTTTCTATTCATGCACTTTGCCCTATAAACGGAGGTCAATTAAATCATTGATTAGTGGAAATAGCTTCTTTTCCTTCACTACACCATTACAACATTCCCTGCCCGGTAGCTCCATTCACATGCTTCACCCTTACTCCTCAAGCTTATGGAACGATACGCGCACTACACCGATTCGACTCGGTTTATCCTGCCGCTGCTGGATGTTGCCATCATCTTTGGGGCGTTCCACCTGGCCGGTTTCCTGGTGTGGCACAGCTGGGATTTTACCGGCTACGCGCCGTTCCTGTTCATCATCTTCGCCCTGCTCTGGTGGACGCTCTCGCGGCAGTACGCCAACATCTTTCGCCTCGACCGGCTGATTACCTACGCCGAGAAGCTGGGCTACCTGCTGCGCACCTTTCTGATGCACGCGCTGCTGCTGCTGGGCACGGCGCTGCTGCTCGACGTGCAGCAGCTGCCCCTGAAGGAGTTGCTGCTGGTGTACGGGCTGGCCGTTCCGGGCGTGGTGCTGGGGCGCTTCGTGCTGGCGTTCTGCTACCGGGCGTACCAGCGCCACTTTGCCGAGCCCCACAGCCGCTACGTGATAGTGGGGGCCAGCGAAAGCGGGCAGCGCCTCTACCATTTTCTGGCCGCCCACGACCCAGCCGGCACGCAGTTCAAGGGCTTTTTTGCCGACGAGCCGGTGGCGCCGGCCCTGCGCCCGCTGGTGCGCGGCTCGGTGGCCGAAGTGAAGGACTACTGCCTGCGCACGCCGGTCGACGAAATCTACTTCGCGCTGCCCTTCGACCACCACCAGCTCATCCGGGAGCTGTCGGACTTCGCCATCAACAACTTCCTCTCGTTTCGCATCGTGCCCGACTACCCCGGCACCATTCGCCAAGACGTGAGCGTGTACCACTACGACCACCTGCCCATCCTCACGGTGCGGCGCGAGCCGCTGGCCATCTGGACCAACCGCCTGCTCAAGCGCAGCTTCGACGTGGCGTTTTCGGGGCTGGTCATCGGGCTGCTGTTTCCGCTGCTGATGCCGGTGCTGGCGCTGGCCATCAAGCTCGACTCGCGGGGGCCGGTGTTTTTCAAGCAGTTGCGGCCGGGGCGGCGCAACCGGCTGTTTCCGTGCTACAAGCTGCGCACCATGCACACGGGCCACGGCCAGACCGAGCTGCAGGCCCGCAAAGGCGACCCCCGGGTGACGCGCGTGGGCTACTACCTGCGCAAGTACAACCTCGACGAGCTGCCCCAATTCTTCAACGTGCTGCTGGGGCACATGTCGGTGGTGGGGCCGCGGCCCAACATGCTCTCGCAGCTCGAAGAGTATTCCAAGCGCATCAACACCTACCAGTGGCGCCACGCCGTGACGCCCGGCATCACGGGCTACGCCCAGGTGAACGGCTGCCGCGGCGAAACCCGTGCCCCCAACGCCATGGAAAAGCGCGTGGAGTACGACCTCAAGTACCTGGAAAACTGGTCGTTCGTCCTGGATTTGAAAATCATCGGCCAAACCGTGGTCAACATGGTGCGGGGCGAAGAAAACGCCTACTGAGCCGGGCCTGGTCTCACCAATCACCTCCCTCCCTTCCCGCCATCACCTTTCCCTGCTTATGTCAACCCTGCTACTGAAACGCCCCGTGCTGGACGCCCGCATCTCGACCGGGGCCGTGCCCGAGTTCATCGACGCCATTCTGCGGCTGGGGGCGGCCCGCGCCTCGGCCTACGTGTGCTGCGCCAACGCCCACATGCTGGTAGAAGCCCACCAGGACCCGCAGTTCCGGCGCGTGCTGGACCAGGCCAGCGTGGTGACGCCCGACGGCAGCCCCGTGGCCGCCGCCCTGGGCTGGCTGCACGGCCGCCCGCAGCCCCGCGTGGCCGGCATGGACCTGCTGCCCGCGCTGCTAGCCGAGGCCGCCGCCCGCGGGCAGTCGGTGTACTTCTACGGCACCACCGAGGCGGTGCTGACGGCCATGGTGGCCCGGGCCCGGCGCGAGCTGCCCGCGCTGCGGGTGGCCGGCTGGCAGGCCCCGCCCTTCCGCCCGCTCACGCCAGAAGAAGACGCCGCCGCCGTGGCCGCCATCAACGCCGCCGACCCCGACCTGGTGTTTGTGGCGCTGGGCTGCCCCCGGCAGGAGCGCTGGATGGCCGAGCACCGCGGCCGGGTGCGGGCCTGCATGCTGGGCGTGGGCCAGGCCTTCATGGTGTATGCGGGGCTGGAGCGGCGCCTGCCGGAGTGGGCCCGCGGGCTGTGGCTGGAGTGGGCCTACCGCCTCTGGCTGGAGCCCCGCCGCCTGGCCCGCCGCTACCTCGTCACCAACACCTGGTTTGTGTGGCTGCTGGTCCGGCAGCTGCTGGCGCGCGGGCAGCAACAGACGCCCCGGGCCCAGCCGGGCCGGCGGCGCGGCCTGCGCATGCACCCCAGTGTCTTAACGTCCTGGCGCGCCGGCGCCCTTACCACCGTTCATTCCTAGCCTTTTGTGTATGAAAGCAGTGATTTTGGCGGGCGGCTACGGCACCCGCATCAGCGAGGAAAGCGGGCTGCGGCCCAAGCCCATGGTCGAGATTGGCGGCCAGCCCATTCTGTGGCACATCCTGAAAATCTACGCCCACCACGGCATCACCGATTTTGTGATTTGCTGCGGCTACAAGGGCCACCTCATCAAGCAGTACTTCGCCAACTACTTCCTGCACAACTCGGACGTGACGTTCCGCATGGACCGCAACGAGATGCAGGTGCGCTACCACCGCGCCGAGCCCTGGACGGTGACGCTGGTGGACACCGGCCAGGAAACCATGACCGGCGGCCGCCTGCGCCGCGTGCGCCACTACCTGGACGAGGGCGAAACCTTTTGCCTGACCTACGGCGACGGCGTGGGCGACGTCGACATTGCGGCCAGCATTGCTTTTCACCGGCAGCAGGGGCTGCTGGCCACGCTCACGGCGGTGCGCCAGCCGGGCCGCTTCGGGGTGTTCAACCTGGGCGAGGAAGACGCCCGCATCAACAGCTTCAGCGAGAAGCCCGACGGCGGCCTGATGCCTTGGGTGAACGGCGGCTTCTTTGTGCTGGAGCCGGCCGTGCTCGACTACATCGCCGGCGACGCCACGGTGTGGGAGCGCGACCCGCTCGAACGCCTGGCGGCCGAGGGCCAGCTGGCCGCCTACCGCCACCCCGGCTTCTGGCAGCCCATGGACACGCTGCGCGACCGCAACCTACTGGAAGACCTCTGGCAGCGCGGCCAGGCCGCCTGGAAAGTGTGGGAACCCGCCCCCGAAGCCATTCCGACGCCGGCCGCGGCCGCCCCCGCGCCGGCCGCGGCCCGGCGGCGCCTGCCCTCGCCCCTGGCGGGCGCCCGGCGCCTGCCCAGCTACCTCGTGGCCACCGGCCAAATCCCCATTGACTGACCCCCACCAACCGCTTCGCATTACTCACCGGTGCCCCCGCGGCGCCCCTCTCGCTACGCTTCATGGATTCTCCTCGCATTCTGATAACCGGCAACCTGGGCTACGTGGGCCCCGGCGTGGTGCGCCAGCTCCGGCAGGCCTTTCCCGACGCCGAGCTGATTGGGTTCGACCTCGGCCTGTTTGCCCACTGCCTCACCGGCCCGGCCCCGCTGCCCGAAGTCTGCCTCGACCGCCAGGTGTTCGGCGACGTGCGCCACCTGCCCTCCGGCCTGCTCACGGGCGTGAACGTGGTGGTGCACCTGGCCGCCATTTCCAACGACCCCATGGGCACGGCCTTCGAAGACGTGACCATGGCCGTGAACCACGACGCCAGCGTGCACCTGGCGCGCGTGGCCAAGGCCCACGGCGCCCGCGCGTTTGTGTTTGCCAGCTCGTGCAGCGTGTATGGCCTGGGCGGCGACGAATGGAAGTCGGAAGACGCGGCCCTGAACCCGCTCACGGCCTACGCCCGCTCCAAGGTGGCCACCGAGCGCGACCTGGCCGCCCTGGCCGACGACAAGTTCCGGGTGACCTGCCTGCGCTTTGCCACGGCCTGCGGCTGGAGCGAGCGGCTGCGCCTCGACCTGGTGCTCAACGACTTTGTGGCCAGCGCCGTGGCCACCGGCGAAATCACCATCCTGAGCGACGGCACGCCCTGGCGGCCCCTCATCCACGTGCGCGACATGGCCCGCGCGGTGCTCTGGGCCACCCACCGCCCGCTGGGCGGGCCGTTTCTGGCCCTGAACGTGGGCAGCAATGCCTGGAATTACCGCGTGCGCGAGCTGGCCGAGGCCGTGGCCCGCAACCGGCCCGACACCAAGGTGCGCCTGAGCCCGACCGGCGCCCCCGACCGGCGGTCGTACCGCGTCGACTTCGACCTGTTTCGGCAGCTGGCCCCCGAGCACCAGCCCCTGATGACCCTCGACGCCACCATCACCGAGCTCACCAGCAAGCTGCTGGAGATGTGGTTTATCGACCCCGATTTCCGCACTTCGCGGCTGATGCGCCTGCGGGTGCTGAAGGCCCTGGTGGAGCAGGGCGACCTGACCCCCGACCTGACCTGGGCGCCGCTGCCCCGCCCGGCCCCGGCCACCCTGCGCCCCGCCGCGCCGGTGCCGGCCTGAGGCCGCCTGGCCGTTTCGTTTCCCTCACCCTGCAGCCCACCGGGCTGCGCCAGCTTTCGCGTTTGCCATGCAGCTCTCCGCCACCAAATTGCCGGGTGTTTTCCTCGTCGACGTGGACCGCCTGGAAGACGAACGGGGCTTTTTTGCCCGCACCTGGTGCACCCGCGAACTGGCCGAGCACGGCATCGCGATGACGGTGGCGCAGGCCAACGTGTCGGTGAACCCGCGGCCGGGCACGCTGCGCGGGCTGCACTACCAGGCCGCGCCGCACGAAGAAACCAAGCTGGTGCGCTGCACCCGGGGCGCCATTTATGACGTGGTGGTGGACCTGCGGCCCGACTCGCCCACCTGCGGGCAATGGCTGGGCGTGGAGCTGTGGGCCGCCGGCTACCAGCAGCTGCTGGTGCCGGGCGGCTGCGCCCACGGCTTCCTCACGCTGGCGCCCCACACCGACGTGAGCTACCTGATGTCGGCCTGCTACGAGCCCAGCGCCGCCCGCGGCCTGCGCTGGAACGACCCCGCCCTGGGCATTCGCTGGCCGGTGCGCCCCCAGCTCATCTCGGCCAAAGACCTCAACTACCCCGACTGGCAGCCGCCCACCGCCGCCCGTCGGGCGGCGCCCCCCACCGGGCAGCTGCTGAGCGCCAGCTTTCACTAGGCCGCCAGCGCCCGGGGGCCGCGCCCATTCTTCATTGTCAGACTTTAACACAGACTTCCTATGAAATCGTTGTTGTGCTGCTGCATGGGATTGATTGGACTGGCCACGACGGCCTGCGTGTCGGCGGGGCCGGCGCTGTGGCAGGTGCCCCCGGCGGCTAATGCCCACCGCCTGCCGCCCCTGGAGGCCGTGGCCGAGCTGGGCGCGCTGGCCCGCACCGACGCCACCACGCCCGCCGAGCTGCTGCAGCTGTGGCGAAGCGAGCTGCACGCCAACCTGGCCGAAAGCCCCGCGCCACACGCCTTCGGCTACGCCCGCCTGCAGGTGATGCGGGCCAACGTGCGGCGCACCGGCCGCGCGCTCCAAACGCTGCAGGTGGTCACGCTGCTCACGCCGAGCCTGCTGGGCGTGCCCCTCGAAACCTACCGCACCACCCTCACGGCGCAGCTGCAGGTGCTGGACGCCGAGGGCAACGTGCTGGGCGAGTACGAAGGCACCGGCACCTCGGCCGTGAAGGTGGCCATGTACCACGGCTACTCGCAGGCCGAAGCCCCGCCCCTGTCCGACGCCGAGGCCCTGCGCATGGCCCTGGCCCAGATTCGGGCGCAGGTCGACACGGCGGCCGACCGCCTGCGGCCGCGGCTGCTGGCCAGCGGGCCGCTGCCCCTGCCCGAGCCGGTGGCTTCGCCCTCGGTGGCCCAAAAACACTAGGCCGGCCGGCTGGGCAATTCCGCTTTTTCACTCTTTCTCACCTTTCTCTTTCTCGATGGAAACCTCCTTGACTGCCTCTGCTCTGCCTTTGCCCGCCGCGGCGGCCGGTGCGCCGGCCACGGCCGTGGCGCCCAGCCCGGCCGGCTACTGCCGCTTTTGCGGCACGCCGCTGCGCCACACGTTCGTTGATTTGGGCACCTCGCCGCTGTGCCAGGACCACGTGACCCCCGAGCGGTTTGCCCACGCCGAAGCCTTCTACCCGCTGCACGCCTACGTGTGCGAAGAGTGCTTTCTGGTGCAGGTGGGCGAGTTTGTGGAGCCCGACGAGGTGTTCCGCCAAGACTACGCCTACTTCTCGTCGTACTCGTCGTCGTGGCTGCAGCACGCCCGGCAGTACTGCGCCATGGCCACCGAACGGTTTGGCCTGAACGCCAGCAGCCTGGTGGTGGAAGTGGCCAGCAACGACGGCTACCTGCTACAGTATTTTCTGGAAAAGGACATTCCGGTGCTGGGCGTGGAGCCGGCCGGCAACGTGGCCCGCGCGGCCGAGCAAAAGGGCGTGCCCACGCTGCGCCGCTTTTTTGGCAGCGCCACGGCCCGCGAGCTCATCGACGGCTGCGGCCCGGCCGACCTGCTCATCGGCAACAACGTGCTGGCCCACGTGCCCAACCTCAACAACTTCGTGGACGGCCTGCGCCTAGCCCTCAAGCCGGAAGGCGTCATCACGATGGAGTTTCCGCACCTGCTGCGGCTCATCGAAGGGCGGCAGTTCGACACCATCTACCACGAGCATTTCAGCTACTTCTCGTTCTTCACCGTGGAGCGCGTGTTTGCCGCCCACGGCCTCACCCTGTTCGATGTGGAGGAGCTGCCCACCCACGGCGGCTCGCTGCGCATCTACGCCCGGCACGCGGCGGCCACCGCCCCGCACCTGGCCGTGACCCCGGCCGTGGCCGACCTGCGCCGCCGCGAAGTGGAGGCCGGCGTGTGCGACCTGGGCTTCTACGCCGACTTTGCCGAGCAGGTGCGCGAAACCAAGCGCAAGCTGCTCGAATTCCTCATCGAGGCCAAGCGCGCCGGCAAGACGGTGGCCGGCTACGGGGCCCCCGGCAAGGGCAACACCCTGCTCAACTACTGCGGCATCCGGACTGATTTCGTGGACTACACCGTGGATTTGAACCCGCACAAGCAGGGCAATTTCCTGCCCGGCACCCGCATCCCCATCCTCGACCCCAGCCACGTCCTGGAAACGCGCCCCGACTACCTCCTGATTCTGCCCTGGAACCTGCGCGAGGAAATCATGGCCCAGATGGCCGTCATCCGCGAGTGGGGCGGGCAGTTCGTGGTGCCCATTCCAGAGCCCCGGGTTTTTGCTTAAACCCGGATAGTTACCCCGCTGCTTTTCTCGCCTTTTTTCTGCTTGTCATGAGTCTGCTTGCCGATGTTCTTGCACCCGCGCCCGCCGCGGCGCCGCCCGCCGCCCGCGGCGAGGACCTGCACGCGTTGGTGCGCCGGCTCTACCCCATTTGCCGGAGCATCACGGGCGACGGCGTGCGCCAGACGCTGGCCATTCTGCAGGAATACCTCCCCGACCTGCAGGTGCACGAGGTGCCCACCGGCACGCCGGTGCTCGACTGGGAGGTGCCCCGCGAGTGGAACATCCGCGACGCCTGGATTAAGAACGGGCGCGGCGAGCGGGTGGTGGATTTCCGGCAACACAACCTGCACGTGCTGAGCTACAGCCTGCCGGTGCGCGGCACGTACGCGCTGGAAGAGCTGAAACAGCATTTGTACTCGCTGCCCGAGCAGCCGCAGCTCATTCCCTATCGCACGGCCTACTACGCCGAAACCTGGGGTTTCTGCTTGGCGCACGAGCAGTTGGAAGCCCTGGCCGAGCCCACCTACGAGGTGTGCATCGACAGCACGCTGGCCCCCGGCGCGCTCACCTACGGCGAGCTGCTGCTGCCCGGCGACACCGAGGAAGAGGTGCTGGTTTCGAGCCACGTGTGCCACCCCTCGCTGGCCAACGACAACCTCTCGGGCATTGCGGTGGCCACGTTTCTGGCCCAGCACCTGCGGGAGCAGCCGCGCCGCTACAGCTACCGCTTCGTGTTTGCGCCCGGCACCATCGGGGCCATCACCTGGCTGAGTGCCAACGCCGAGGCCGTGGCCCGCATCCGGCACGGGCTGGTGCTGAGCCTGCTGGGCGAAGCGGGCGGCTTCACCTACAAAAAATCGCGCCGCGGCACCGCTGCGGTAGACCGCGCCGTGGCGCTGGCCCTGCGCGAGGCGGCGGTGCCGCACCGCGTGGCGGAGTTCGAACCCTACGGCTACGACGAGCGGCAGTACTGCTCGCCGGGCTTCGACCTGCCGGTGGGCTGCCTGTCGCGCACGCCCTACGGCCAGTTTCCGGAGTACCACACCTCGGCCGACGACCTGGATTTTGTGCGGCCCGAGGCGTTGCTCGACTCCCTGCACCTGGTGCAAAGCGTGGCGGGCGTGCTGGAAGCCAACCGCCGCTACCAGAACCTAAGCCCCTACGGCGAGCCCGCGCTGGGCCGCCGCGGCCTCTACGCCGCCGTGAGCGGCAGCCCCGACGCGGCCCGCGCCCAGCGGGCGCTGCTGTGGGTGCTCAACTTCTCCGACGGGCAGCACAGCCTGCTCGACATCGCCGACCGCTCGGGCCTGCCTTTTGCCCAGCTGCAGCACGCCGCCGACCTGCTGCTGGCCCACGACCTGCTCACGCCCGTTCCCGACCCTGCGCCATGACCGCTGCTTCCCCTCCCCCGCTCCACGCCTTGCCCGTGGACAACCCGCAACTCCTGACGCCCAACGATTTTCGGGGCTCGCGCCTGCTGCAGGAGCGGCTGCACGCGGCCATTCCCGGCGGCAGCCACACCTACGCCAAGGGCGACGACCAGTTCCCCGAGTTCATGGCCCCGTACCTGGTGCGCGGGCGCGGCTGCCGGGTGTGGGACGTGAATGACAATGAGTTCATTGAGTACGGCATGGGGCTGCGCGCCGTGACGCTGGGCCACGCCTACGGCCCCGTGGTGCAGGCCGCCCACCGCGCCATGACGCGCGGCACCAACCTGGGCCGGCCCACCACCCTGGAGCTAAGCGCGGCCGAGGAGTTCCTGGCCTTCACGCAGGCCGGCGACATGGTGAAGTTTGCCAAAAACGGCTCCGACGTGACCACGGCGGCCATCAAGCTGGCCCGTGCCTACACCGGCCGCGACCTGGTGGCCTGCTGCGCCGACCACCCGTTTTTCTCCACCGACGACTGGTTTATGGGCACCACGCCGGTGGCGGCGGGCGTGCCGGCTGCTGTGCGGGCCCTCACGCTGCGCTTTCGCTACAACGACCTGGCCGGCGTGGAGCAGCTGTTTGCCGAGCACCCGCGTCAGCTGGCCGCCCTCATTCTGGAAGTGGAGCGCGACGTGCCGCCGGCGCCCGGCTTCCTGGCCGGCCTGCGCCGGCTGTGCGACCAGGAAGGCACGGTGCTGGTTTTTGATGAAATCATCACCGGGTTTCGCTGGCACCACGGCGGCGCCCAGGCCGTGCACGGCGTGCGGCCCGATTTGAGCACCTTCGCCAAGGCGCTGGGCAACGGCTTTGCCATCGCGGCGCTCACCGGCCGACGCGAGCTGATGGAGCTGGGCGGCCTGCAGCACCAGCGCGAGCGGGTATTCCTGCTCTCGACCACTTACGGGGCCGAAACCCACGCCCTGGCCGTGGCCCGCACCGTGATGCGCACCTACACCCTGGAGCCCGTGGTGGCCCACCTGCACGAGCAGGGCCGGCGCCTGCGCGAGGGCCTCGAAGCCGCCGCCCGCGACCAGGACGTGGCCCCTTATTTCCAGGTGCTGGGGCCGCCCTGCTGCCTGGCCTACGGCACCCGCGACGCCGACGGGCAGCCTTCGCAGGGCTTCCGGACGCTGTTTTTGCAGGAAACCCTGCGCCGGGGGCTGCTGCTGCCCTCCTTCGTCATCAGCTACGCCCACACGGCCAGCATCGTGGACCAAACGGTGGCCCGCGTGCACGAGGCCCTAGGCGTGTACCGCCGCGCCCTCAACGAGGGCCTCGACCGCTACTTGTTGGGCCGCCCCGTGCAGCCCGTGTACCGCCCTTACAACTAACCATTTGGCGCCCCATGAACCCTCTTTTACGCAAGTCCTCCTGGCTTTCTGTGCCCTCCTTCGTCATGCACCGCTACATCGAGCGAATTATTCGCGTCAGCCGCCGGCTGCTGGACAACTACGCGGGCATCCGCGAGCCGGAAGACAAAATCATTGCCGACTCGCAGGCCTTCTGGAACAACCTTTCGAACCAGGGACGCGACGGCGGCCCGGCCCACTTCCGCGGCCAAAGTATTTTCGCCGACGACAACCGCTGGGTGGGCCTGGGCGAGAACAGCTTGCGCATTTTTTACCGGTTAGCGGGCCAGGACTGGCTGACCAAGAAGCCCCGCCGCATTCTGGACTGGGGCTGCGGCGGCGGCTCCTGCGCGGTGCATTTCGCGCCCGCCGCGGCCAGCTACTACGGCGTCGACATCACCGAGGCCAGCCTGGCCGAGTGCAAGCGGCAGGTGGAGGCCCTGGGCCTGCACAACTTCGAGCCGGTGCTCTTCCAGGCGCCCGAGCCCGAGCGGGTGGCGCGCCTCATCGACAAGCCCTGCGACCTGGTGCTCTCCACCTACGTGTTTGAGTTGCTGCCGTCAAAGGAATACGGGCGGCGGGTGTTGCGCACCATTCACGAGCTGCTGGCCGATGAAGGCCTGGCGTTCATTCAGATAAAGTACAGCACGCACAAGCTCAACAGCATGTCGTACCGCTGGGGCTACTCCAAAAACCTGGGCAACATGACCACCTACTTCATCGAGGAGTTCTGGACCATGGCCCGCGAGTGCGGCTTCGAGCCCCAATTGCTTTACCTGGAGCCCGTGCAGCCCCTCAACAACGACCACCACTTCGCCTACTTCCTGATGGAAAAGGCCAAGGGCAGCTGAACACAGCCGAAGCCTCGCTGCCGCTCCGTGTTGGCTCCCCTCTCCACCGGAGAGGGGTCGGGGGTGAGGCGCCACGCCAGCCCGCCAACGAAGCGGTAGCCCGGCTTCGACTGCGCTCAGCATGACGGTTCACTTCGCGAACAACTCACCCCAAAATTCCCACAATTACACCCATGGAAAAGCTCATCGTACTGGTGCTGGAGGGCGAATACCGGCTGACGGCCGCCGTGCTGTTTTGCCTGAGCCGGGACGAGCGGATGGTCGTCCACATGGTGTCGCGCGATGCCACGAGCCCGTTTCGCTACTCGCGCTACGTGCGCTCGCACCACCGCCAGCCGCAGGGCGCGTTCGACGCTGATTTTGTGCCTTTTGTGCAGCAGGTGGCCGCGCGCACGGCCGCCCAGGTGCTGCTGCCCATCGACGTGGAAGGCATGCGCTTCTGCATTGCCCACCACCCGGCCCTGGAAACGGCGCTGCGCGTGCTGCCCCTGCCCAGCGCCCACGCCTACGAAATAGCGGCCGACAAAAGCTGGCTGGCCGGCTTCATGCGCCGCCACGACATTCCCGGCCCGGTCACCATCACCAACATCGGCCAGCACCTGCCCGAGCAGCTGGCCACCCTGCGTTTCCCGGTGCTGCTGAAGCCCACGGGCGGCGAGGGCGGCCTGGGCATCGAGCTGTTCCGGGAAGCCGCGCCGCTGCTCGAGCGCATCGCCCAACTGCCGCCGGGCGCCAAATACATCGTCCAGACCTACCTGGAAGGCTACGACATCGACTGCAACGTGCTTTACAAGGACGGGCAGCTGCTGGCCTATTCGGTGCAGCGCGGGCTGCTGCCGGCGGCCAATGCTTACGCCCCCACCCAGGCCATTGAGTTTGTGAAAAACGACGCCGTGCTGGCCGTGGTCGACCGCCTGATGACGGCGCTGCACTGGAACGGCGTGGCCCACCTCGACCTGCGCTACGACGCCGACAGTGGGGCCATCAACGTCATCGAAATCAACCCGCGCTTCTGGCTCACGGTGGTGGGCTCGGCCGTCACGGCCAAGGTCAATTTCCCGGTGCTGGCCTGCCTGGCGGCCCTCAACCGGCCGGTGGCCCGGCCCGCCTTCGCGCTGGGCCGCTACATTCCGTTCAATAACTTCCTGAAATACAAATACCTCTCGCGGCTGCGCGACAAGGTGCGCTTCACCTTCGGCAACACCAGCCTCATGAGCTTCCTGGGCGACCCGCTGCCCAAGCTGTTCTGCCTGTTCAATCGGCACAGCGTGCGCATTGAGTAGGCAGGCATCTTGTGAGGGGTCGTTCTGGCGGGGCGCCTCCCCCCCCGGCCCCCTCTCCCAAGGGAGAGGGGGAGTCAGGAGGCAGTTAAAAAATCTCTTTAGGGCTGGCTTGTCTCCCGACTACCTAAAGACCCCGCGCCGCCGTGGCTCCCCCTCTCCCTGAGGAGAGGGGGCCGGCCCCGGAGGGGTCCCGTGAGGCGCCCGCCAGAACGACCCCTCACAAGATGCCACGCGCCGCAAGACGGCCAACCAGCCCCATCCTTCTTCCTTTCCGCAACAGCCATGAAAACGCCTATCCTCCTTCTCTTGCTGCTTCTATTCAGTAGTCCATTGCTGGCCCAAACGCCGCCGGCGGGATTTGTTTCCACCACCGTATCGGCGGGCTGGGACGAGGCGGTGGGGCTGACGTTTAATAGCACGGGCAGCCGCATGTTTGTGTGGGAGCGGCCCGGCCGGGTGTGGACGGTGGCCAACGGCCAGCGCCAGC
This sequence comes from Hymenobacter armeniacus, assembly GCF_014699055.1. Classification (GTDB taxonomy): domain Bacteria; phylum Bacteroidota; class Bacteroidia; order Cytophagales; family Hymenobacteraceae; genus Hymenobacter; species Hymenobacter armeniacus. The sequence continues at coordinate 7,041 of NZ_JACXAC010000003.1, read as the reverse complement.
TGCTCATCGACATCCGGGAGGAAGTGGGTGCCTGGGAAGACCACGGCCTGCTGGGCTTCGCCCTCGACCCCAATTTCGACAGCAACGGCTACTTCTACCTGCTGTACGTGGTAGACCGGCACTATCTGATGAACTTCGGTACGGCCAGCTACAGCGCCACCGCCAACGACTACTACAGCGCCACCATCGGCCGGCTCACGCGCTACACGGCCGTGCCCAGCGGCGCCGGTTACACCGTGAACCCGGCCAGCCGCCTGGTGCTGCTGGGCGCCACCAAAACCACCGGCATCCCCTCCACTTTCAACGGCCACGTGACGGCCGCGCTGGCTTTCGGCACCGACGGCACGCTGCTCATTGCCACCGGCGACGGCGCCCATCCCTACCAGGACATGGGCAATTACAATCTGACTTACGCCGCTCAAGCCCAGGCCGATGGCATCATCCGGCCCAAGGAAAACGTGGGCTCGCTGCGCGCCCAGCTGGTAGACTGCCTCAATGGCAAGATTTTACGCATCAACCCGGCCACCGGCGCCGGCGTGCCCAGCAACCCGTTCTACGACGCGGCCAACCCCAACGCGCCGCGCTCGAAGGTGTGGGCGCTGGGCTTCCGCAATCCCTTCCGGATGACGCTTAAGCCCGGCACCGGCAGCCCCGACCCCACGGCCGCCAACCCCGGCACCATCTACCTCGGCGATGTGGGGGCCGCCACCTGGGAGGAAGTGCACGTGGTGGACCGGCCCCGTGTGAACGCCGGCTGGCCGCTGTTTGAGGGGCTGACGCCGTTCACCGTATTCCAAAACGCCAGCGTGGCCAACCTCGACGCGCCCAACCCGCTGTTCGGCACGGGCGGCTGCACGCAGCAGTATTTCACGTTTCAAAACCTGATTAAGCAGGAAACGCCCACGGGCACGGCCACCTTCCCCAACCCCTGCAACACGGCCCAGACGGTGCCGGCCGCGGTGCCCACCTTCGTGCACACCCGGCCGCTCATCGACTGGAATCACAACACCAGCGGGCCGTCGCGCACGGGCATTTTCAGCGGCGGGGTGGCGGCCACGGCCAACATCGGGGCGGCGGGCTCGCCGGTGAGCGGGGCGCAGTTTGGGGGCAGCGCGGCCACGGGCGGCGTGTTTTACCCCTACGCCGACTGGCCGGCGCAGTACCGCAACACCTACTTTTTTGGCGACTACGTGGGCGGCTGGGTGCGCAGCCTCACGGTGAGCGGCACCAACCAGCCCAGCGCCGTGAACGACTTCGTGCCCAGCGGCGCGGTGCCGGTGGCTTTCGCCACCAGCCCCGGCGAAACCGGCCTGTTCTACGTCAACTTCTATCCTTCGGAGATTCGCAAAATCAGCTACGGCACCACCGGCACGCCGCCCGTGGCCGTGGCTTCGGTAAACAAAAACTTTGGCCCCAGCCCGCTGGCGGTGCAGTTTACGGGCAGCAACTCGACCGACCCGGCCGGCAGCGCGCTCACGTATTTGTGGAATTTTGGCGACGGCACCACCAGCACCGCGGCCAACCCGGCGCACACCTTCACCACCGCCACCAATGCCCCCACGGCCTACCGCGTGACGCTCACCGTGACCAACGGCCAGGGCCTGAGCAACCAGGCCACGGTGCTGGTGTCGGCCAATAACACGCCGCCGCAGGTCACCATCACCAGCCCGGCGGTGGGCACGCTGTACCCGCTCACCAGCAACACCGTGTACCAGTTGCGCGCCGCCGTGACGGATGCCGAGCACAGCGGCCGCCTGCTGAGCTACCAGTGGCAAACCTTCCTGCACCACGCCACCCACGAGCACCCCGACCCCATCGACACCACCCGCCAGACCAGCACCACCATCGTGCCCTACGGCTGCGGCGCCGAAACCTTCTACTACCGCATCGTGCTGACGGTGACCGACGCCGCCGGCCTGAGCGCCACCCAGGAAGTCCGCCTCAACCCCGACTGCAACGCCACCAGCTTCACGCTGGTGAATGCCGACGACGACACCGACATTCAGACGCTGGTGAATGGCGCGGTGCTCGACCTGGCCACCCTGCCCACGCGCAACCTGAACATCCGGGCCAATGCCAACCCGGCCACCACGGCCAGCGTGGTGTTCAGCCTGAGCGGCGCGGCCACCCAGAATGCCACCGAAAACGTGCTGCCGTACGCGCTGTTTTCGGACGATGGCGGCAATTATTTCCCCTGGACGCCGCCCGTGGGCAATTACGTCCTCACGGCCACGCCCTACTCGGCCGCGGGCGGCACCGGCACGCCCGGCCAGGCCCTGGCCATCAACTTTTCGGTGACGAACGGCGCGGCCACCGGGCCGTTCACGCTCAGCACCAGCACCGTGGGCAGCGGCACCGTGGCCGTGAGCCCCAGCCAGGCCACCTACCCCAACGGCACCAACGTGACGCTCACGGCCACGCCCGCCACGGGCTACGCCTTCAGCGGCTGGAGCGGCGATGCCACCGGCACGACGAACCCGCTCATCATTACGATGAACGCCAACAAGGCCATCACGGCCACGTTCACGGCCGTTGCGCCCGGGCAGAGCGTGGTGAGCTACACGCTGGTAAACGCAACGACCGGGGCCGACATTCAGACCCTGACGGCCGGGGCGGTGCTCAACCTGGCCACCCTGCCGAGCCGCAACCTGAACATCCGGGCCAACACCAACCCCGCCACCGTGGGCAGCGTGGTTTTCGCCCTAAGCGGCACGGCCACCCGCAGCCAGACCGAGTCGGTGGTGCCCTACGCGCTGTTTTCCGACGATGCGGCCGGCACCTACTACGCCTGGACGCCGCCCGTGGGCAGCTACTCGCTCACGGCCACGCCCTACACCGCGGGCAGCGGCACCGGCACAGCGGGCACGCCGCTCACCCTTGCTTTCAGCGTGATAGACCAGGCGGCGGGGCCGTTCACGCTCACCACCAGCGTGGTAGGCAGTGGTACGGTTACTAAAAATCCGAACCAGACGAGTTACGCCAGCGGCACGAACGTGACCCTTACGGCCTCGCCGGCCACGGGCTACACTTTCAGCGGCTGGAGCGGCGATGCCACTGGCACCACCAACCCGTTGACTGTCAGCATGACGGCCAACAAAACCATCACGGCCACCTTCACCGCGCAGCCAGCTCAGTATACTCTCACCACCAGCGTGGTGGGCAGTGGCACGGTAACCAAAAACCCGAACCAGACGAGCTATGCCAGTGGCACGAGCGTGACGCTCACGGCTACGCCGGCTGCCGGCTTTGCCTTTAGCGGGTGGAGCGGCGGCGCCACCGGCACCACCAACCCGCTCACCGTCTCGATGACGGCTAACAGGGCCATTACGGCCACCTTCGTGGCGCAGTACACCCTGACGGTGAGCACCGTGGGCAGCGGCACCGTGACCAAGAGCCCCAACCAGACCGCCTACGCCAGCGGCACGGCCGTCACGCTCACGGCCACCCCGGCCTCGGGCTACACCTTTAGCGGCTGGAGCGGGGCGGCCACGGGCACTGCTAATCCGCTCACCGTGACGATGAACGCCAACAAGGCCATCACGGCCACGTTCACGGCCACCACCACGCGCTACACGCTCACCACCACCGTGGTGGGCAGCGGCACGGTGACGAAAAACCCGAACACAACGAATTACCTCAGCGGCAGCAGCGTGACGCTCACGGCTACGCCGGCGGCGGGCTTCCGGTTTAGCGGCTGGAGCGGTGATGCCACCGGCACCACCAATCCACTCACGGTGCTGATGACGGCCAACAAAACCATCACGGCCACCTTCACCGCGCAGCAGGTCACGAGCTTCACGCTGGTGAACGCCGACACCGACCTCGACCTGCAGCCCCTGGCCAGCGGCGCCACCCTCAACCTGGCCACGCTGCCCACCCGCAACCTCGGCATCCGGGCCAACACCAACCCGGCCACCGTGGGCAGCGTGACCGTCACCCTGACCGGGGCGCAGGCCATGTCGCACACCGAAAACCTCGTGCCCTACTCGTTGGTGGCCGATTCGGGCGGCGACTACCCGGCCTGGACGCCGCCCGTGGGCAATTATACCCTGCGGGCCACCCCCTACTCGGGCGCCAACGCCACGGGCACGGTGGGCACGGCGCTCAGCATCAGCTTCAGCGTGACCGACGTGGCCGCCCCGCCGGCCGCCCGCCCGGCCCTGGCGGCCGCCAGCTCCGCGGCGGCGCCCACCCAGGCGCTGGCCTACCCCAACCCTTCGCCCGACGGCCGCTACTGGCTGGTGCTGCCCGCCGAGTGGCAGGGGCCGGTGCGCTACCGGGTGCTGTCGGCGCTGGGAGCCACGGTGGCCACCGGCGAGCTGGCCGCCCAAGGCGGCCGGGCCCCGCTGCCGCTGGCACCCGCGGGCATCAGCACCGGACTGTACATGCTTTGGCTCGACTACCAGGCCCCCGGACAGCCGCGGGCCACGGCCCAGTTGCGGCTGCTGCGCGAGTAGCGCGGCGGCCCGGGCTTACGATTTGCTCCTGTTTCCTTGCGTATGCGTCATTCATGTTGTTCCTGGCGCGCCGCCACCCGGCGCGCCCTTTTGCGGGGTGGCCTGGTGGCGGCCCTGGCAGGTGGTTTCATTGGGTCTGCCCGCGGGCAGGTGCGGGTGTTGTTTGTGGGCAATAGCTTCACGCACGGCGCCTACGACCCGGTGCAGACCTACAACCGCGCGGCCATCATCGACGAAAACGCGGGCCTGCCGCCCGGCCACCCGCGCTACGAAGACCCCACCGGCAGCGTGCCCGGCCCGTGGAGCGGCGTGGCGGGCATCTTCAAAAAATTCACCACCCAGGCCGGCCTCAACTACGCGGTGCACCTCGAAGCCATCAGCGAGGTTACCCTGCAGTACCACTACAACAACGCGCTGCCCATCATCGCCCAGAGCAAATGGGACGGCGTGGTGCTGCAGGAACAGAGCACATTGCCGCTGCCCGTGGCGCGGGGCGGCCAGCCGGCCGTGTTTGTTGATTTCGCCACTCGGCTCGAACAGGCCGTGCACGCCGCCAACCCGGCCGCCAATGTGTATCTGTTCCAAACCTGGGCCCGCGCCGATTTGGTGGAATTTCCCAACCAGCCCTATTCGGGCTCTACCGTGGACGTGATGACCCAGGACCTGCACGCCGCCTATTACCAGCTGGCGGCCGCCAACGGGCGCTTTGCGGGCGTGGCCCCGGTGGGCGATGCCTGGCTGCGGGCCATGCAGGCCGGAGTGGCCCTGCGCGACCCGTTTAGCCCGCCCGCGGGCCGGGTCAACCTGTGGGCCGCCGACAACTTCCACGCCAGCAAGTGGGGCTCGTATCTGAGCGCCTGCGTGCTGTTTGGCCGCCTCACCGGCCGCGACCCGCGCACGCTGGGCGCGGCCGAGCAGGCCGCCGTCGACCTCGACATCGCCCCGCCCGCGGCCACGGCCTTACAGAACATTGCCTATCAGGAGGTTTTCGGCGGCACGCCCCTGCCCGTTACGCTCACGGCCTTCACAGCGCAGCGCCTGGCGGCGGGGGTGCAGCTGCGCTGGGCCACCGCCAGCGAACACAACAATGCCCGCTTTGAGGTGCAGCGCAGCACCGACGGCACCCGGTTCGCAACCGTGGCCGCCGTGCCCGGCCGGGGCACCACCGCGCAGCCGGCCACCTACTCCACCCTCGACCCCACCGCCCCGGCCACACCGCTCTACTACCGCCTGCAGCAGGTAGACGACAGCGGCGCCGCCAGCTTTTCGCCGGTGGTGGCCGTGGCCGAATCCAACCCCGCGCCGGGCTTGTTTCCGAATCCTGCCCACGAGGGGGTGGTGCTGTCGGCGCCAACGGCCACGGCCTACCGCGTGCGCAGCGCCCGGGGCCAGCTGGTGGCGCAGGGCAGCCTTGCGAGCGGTGCGGCTACGGTGGGGCTCACCGGGCTGGCGCCGGGCATCTACCTGGTTGAATTTCAGGTGGAAAAACGATGGGTGGCGCGTCGGCTTAGCAAGCTATGATGCCGCTACGGCACCACAAACCGGCCCGAGTACGCCCCCTGCGCGCTGCCCAGCCGCAGCCAATATACCCCCGAGGCCAGGCCCGCCGTGGGCACCGTGCCGGCGCCCCCGGCCGCTACCGGAAACTGCCCCAGTCCCTGGCCCAGCACGTTGTAGAGCCGCAGGTACTCGTCTCCGGCCAGGGGCCCCGAGAAGCTGTAGCGCACGGCATCGGCGGGCAGCAGCGGCGAGTAGAGCTGCAGCTCGGCCACGGCGCCGCGCACGGCCACCACCTGCACCGGCGAAAACGCGGACGTGCCGTCGGTATCAACCTGGCGCAAACGATAGTAGAGCGTGGAAGCTTGCGCGGGCAGCTCGCGGTCGGCGTAGGCATAGGCTTGGGCCACGTTGGTGGTGCCGTGCCCGGCGGCCCGGCCCACGGTTGCAAACTGCCGCCCGTCGGGGCTGCGCTGCACCTCAAATTCGCGGCAGTTGCGCTCGGAGGCCGTTTGCCAGCGCAGCTGCACTTCGTTTGCCGCCGTCGCCTTGGCCACAAACGACGTCAGCTGCACCGGTAGCGGGTTGGCGACCACGCTGAACGTGAGCGTGAGCGGGGTGCCGGCGGCGCCGGTGCCGTTGCCGCTGGCGTGGGGCGTGGCCGTGAGCGTGTAGCTGCCCGGCGTGGGAAACCAGGCAAAGTAGTCGCCCGCCACGTCGCTGAACAGCGCGTAGGGCGGCACGTTTTCGGTGGCCGTCCAGGCCTGCGCGCCACTCAGGCTAAACACCACGCTGCCGGCAGCCGGCAGCGTGGCATTGGCCCGAATGTTCAGGCCATTGGCCGGTAGCTCGTTCAGGTTCAGGGCCATGCCACTGGTCAGGGGCATGAGGTCGAGGTCGGTGTCGGCGTTCACCAGCGTGAAGCTGGTCAGGGCCACGCCCGAATCCACCACCGAGAAGCTCAGGGTGAGCGGGGTGCCGGCGGCGCCGGTGCCGTTGCCCCCGGCGTAGGGCGTGGCCGTGAGCGTGTAGCTGCCCGGCGTGGGAAACCAGGCAAAGTAGTCGCCCGCCACGTCGCTGAACAGCG
>NZ_JACXAC010000002.1 GCF_014699055.1 Hymenobacter armeniacus | reverse complement strand
GGGCGTGGCCGTGAGCGTGTAGCTGCCCGGCGTGGGAAACCAGGCAAAGTAGTCGCCCGCCACGTCGCTGAACAGCGCATAAGGCGGCACGTTTTCGGTGGCCGTCCAGGCATCCGCGCCGCTGAGCGCAAACGTGACGCTGCCCGCTGGGCTGGTGTCGACATCGGCCCGAATGTTCAGGTTGCGGGTGGGCAGCGTGTTCAAATCCAGCGTCATGCCCGGCGTGAGGGCAAAGATATCCAGGTCGGTGTCGGCGTTCACCAGCACAAAGCCCGTGACCGTGGCGGCCCGGGCGCTCCCGCCGGCAAACAGCAGCGCCGGGCCCCAGCAGGTGCCCAGCAACAAAAGCAGCGTGTAAAGCTTGGTTTTCATGACAATGGCTGATTTAGAAGTAAATAATTCGGTGAATTTTCCTTCAGCGCCCAGCCAACTACACTGCGCTCCCCGGGTGCGGGGCCGCGCGTTCTTCTCTCCTTGGCGCTCGTTGCAAGCCGGTGGTGTTCGCGCACGCGGCGCGCGGTTTTCAGGCCGTGAGTTCCGCTTCGGCGGGCCGCGGCACGGCGGCCGGGCGGGCGGCGCGGGCCAGCGGCCCCGGCCGCGCCGCCCGCGCCTGAATGAGCCGCCGGCTGGCCCAAATGGCCGCCCGGTGCTGCCACACAAAGCGGTAGGCCCGCAGCGAGGCCCGCTCCAGCAGCAGGGCGTAGAGCAAAATGCCCAGCTGCCGGGGCAGCGCCCGCAGCCAGTAGCCGGCCAGCTGCCGGTCGGTGGGGTTCTTGAGCAGCAGCAGCCATTGGTTTTTCACGGCATCGGCCTTGATGGCCCCGCTCAGGCGGCGGCGCAGGCGCCAGTCGGCGGGCCGGAACTGGCGCGGGTGCAGGGCCCGGCACGCGGGCTCAAACACGGTGCGCCAGCCGTAGAGCTGCCCGCGCCAGGCAATGTCCCAGTCTTCCTTGTGGGCAAAAAACCGCTCGTCGAAAAACTGTCCTTCCACCCGCAAGTCATCGATAAACGCCCGGCGGTACAGCGGCAGGGCACCGTCGGCGCCGTCCACGGGACCGGCGGCCAGCGGGGTTTCGTGCAGGTAGCGGCCGTGGTGGCGCAGGCCAAAGCGCCCGTCGGGCAGGCGCACCAGCCCGGCGCTGTCGATGCGCGGCCGCTCGTCGCGGCTTTGCAGCAGCAGGCCGCACACCGTGCCGATGGCCGGGTCGGACTCCAGGGTTTCCAGCGCCCGGGCCAGGTAGTCGGGGGCCATCTCGATGTCGGGGTTCACGAGCAGCACGGCCGCCGATTGGCTGCGGTCGAGGGCGTAATTGTGGCCGCCGCAGAAGCCGGTGTTGCGCGGCAGCGGGTGCAGCCGCACGCGGGCGTCGCGGGCGGCCACGGCGGCCACCCGGGCGCGGGTGTCGTCGGCCGAAGCGTTGTCGACCACCCACACCTCGAAGTCGGGGTAGGTTTGGGCCAGCACCGAAGCCAGGCACGCTTCGATGACTTCGGCGCTGTTCCAGGTCACAATTGAGAGCACCACGTGAGGCATAAGGCAGGAAGTTGGAGGGTGAAGGGTTACACCTTGCCGGCCTGGCGCAGCATGCGGCGCACGGCGTTCAGCAGCTGGCGGGGGTCCACGAACAGGTCGAGGTGGCGGGCGTGGTAGTAGGACGTGCTGCGCTCCGAACTGGGCCGGCACGTGAGCCAGTGGTAAGGCAGGCCCACGCGGTAGGCCGTGTCCATCGACTCGGGCTCGACGAAGGTGTGCGGGTGCAGCTCCAGCACCGGCGTGCCGGGCGTGGCAAACATGAGGTTGGCCATGCCCGCGCCCACCGTGGCCACGATGGCCTCGGCCCCGCTGAACAGCGCCACCTTCTCAATGAACGACAAGTCGCTGAGCATATAGGTCTTGAAGCCCAGCCCGGCCAGTATCTCCTCGGCTTGGGCCTCGTTGAGCACGCGCCGCATGCTGGCGTCGCGCCGGCTGATGTAGACCCGGGCCGCAAACCGCCGCGTGCCGGCCGGCACCGGCAGGTAGGCCTGCTGCAAAAACTGGCGCACCCACGGCGGCGAGTGCCGCCCCCCGGCGCGCACCGGCGAAGTCACCAGCAGGCGCTCGGCCTGCAGGTGCCGGTGGGTGGTCACGTCGATGATGCGCGCATCGGCAATGCCCAGGTGCAGGAGCGAGTCGAGCACGAACTGGTTCTTGCGGTCGTACACCAGAAAATAGTCGATTTCGTCGAACAAGCCCGCCTCGCGCAGCAGGTGCAGGCGCGGCAGCGAGTCGATGAGCCAGTGGTAGTAGTTGCCCATGGCCGCGCCCCCGCCCGAGAGCAGGCTCAGCACCGTGCCCGGCACCCGCACGGGCTCCAGGAAATAGCGCTGGGCGAAGATGTTGTTGGCCTCGGGCGCGGTCAGCGTCCAGCCCAGCCGGTTGTGCTGAAACGACACGTCGCCCACCAGGTAGTTGTCGGGCGCAATCACGGCCACGCTGTCCCAGTTGTCGGCGTAGAGGCGGCCGCCCTGCAGCTCCAGCACGAAGGCTTCGGGCATGGCCTCTTCGGCGCGGGGCTTGCCGTGGGCCGTGCTTTCGTATACCGACACGGCCTTGTAGAACCCTTCCGGGATGACCAGGCGCGAGGTAAAGGCCGGCACCACCGGCCGGTAGCGCACGGCGTCGGTGGTGGCGGCCAGGGCGCGGCTGCTGGCGTGCACGCCCAGGGGGCGGTAGTGGTCGTTGTGGGGCAGCAGCTCGCGCAGCAGGCGGCCGGCACGCCGCTGGGCGCGCCCCAGTATTTCGGGCATGGTCAGGAGCACAGGGAAAGGGGGGTTAAGGTGGGTAGATAAATCCGGAGCCGTCAAGCAGTCTGCCGAATCGTCTCCTGGGCCCCGGAAAGGGGCAATCCGCGCCATCAGGGCTTTGATTACCAATAGCTTGTTCAAATATTAAAGCCGGGGCCGGGGCCTGAAATGAGCAGCCTCACCGGCAAAATTGATATCGCTCATTTACCCAAGGTTGCCCCCCGCCTCACCTTTACCCCACGGCCCGCAGGCACCCCACCACCGGCCCCGGGTGCCGCCCCTCCCGCCATGAAATACCCGCTGTTTGCTTGCCGTTGCGGCTGGGCCGGCTGCACCCAGGGCAGCCGCCGGGGCGGGCGCACACGGGCGAGGCGCCTCCCACCCGCCGCCCGGCCGGGGCCGCGCTTTCGCCTTTGCGGGCGGCGCTTCCGCCGCCGCCCGCGCACCAAGCCCCACCACCGGCGCCCCGCGCCGGCCCCGTAAAGCAGGGCCCCGCCGCCTGCCCCCTCCCTGCGACCCCGCCCCTCCCCCGGCAACGCGCTTTTAGCCCGCCGGGCAGTGCCGCGGCGGCTCCTGCTTTTACCCCAAGCGGCCCCTGCCGAATGCAGGGGCCGCTTTTGTGTGCGCGTGGTATTGAAACGCTGGCGCTGGCGGCCAGTGCCCCCTACGCCAGCAGCTGCACAATGCCGGCATCGAGGTGGGCCAGCCGGCCGCCGTGCGCTTTCATCTTGCGCAGGATGTTGCGGCGGTGCGTTTTGACGGTGAAATAGCTGATGAACAAGCTGTCGGCAATGGCAGCGGTGCTTTCGCCGGCCAGCATGCGCGCCAGAATTTCCTGCTCCCGGATGCTGAGCTCGTCGCCGGTGCGCTCGCGTTCCCCTTTGCGGGTGCGCAGCCAGTGGGCAAAATCGGGGTGGTCGAGGCTGAAGCGGACGTCGAGGGTCGTTTTGTGGCCCGTGATGTCGGTGAAGAGGCTGCCCGTCACGAGCGGGTGCCCCGACTCGGAGTGGGCCAGCACGAAGTTGTGGCGCAGCACCCGCCGGTAGTGGCCGTTGCGGCAGCGCAGCCGGTAGTCGATGCTGAAACAGATGGTGACCGGCGACGGGGAAGCGCCCGCCGGCCCGCCGGCCCCCGGCTGCCCCGTGAGCTGCATAAACTCCATGGCCAGCTCCGAAGCGCGCGTCACGAGCGGCAGGTCGTCGGGGTGAATGGCGTCGTAGAGCAGGGCCAGGCTCATTTCCTGGTGCGGGTAGCCCAGCAGGGCTTCGGCCTGGGGGCTGGCGTAGCAGCAGCGCTGCTGCCACAGGTCGAAGGCCACCAGAAACTGGCTGGACAGCAGGCAGCCGGCCAGCCGCACGGCTTCCGGCGGCGCGGCCGTGTCGGGGGCAATGGTGTCGGCGGCAAGGGCCATGGCAAGTACAGCAGCTAAAACGAACAAACACCTGCGCCGGGCCGGCCCGGCCCGCAGCGCCGTAAAAGTGGCCGCGCGGCCGCCGGGCGCGCATTGACCCGCGTCATTCCGAAAAGTGAGCCCGGTCATGGCGCCGCGGGCCGGGCCTCTGCCCCACTCAGCCCACGAATTGACCAAGCTCATTTACAGCATTATGCCTAGTCATTTTGCTGCGTTAAGCGGCCGTATACTTTTGCCCGCATCCTGCCGCCGCCAGCCCCCCTACCGGCGGGCTGTGCCCGTGGCACCGGCTTTCACTCATCCGTTTCCACCCACCGCATGGATGCCTCCATCGTTATGCTCGGCAGCCCGCCCACCCACGACGCCACGCAGTACGCGGCCTCGCTGGCCCAGCTCCTGGCCGCGCGGCTCTTGCCAGCCACCCTCGCCGAGGGGCCCGCCGGCAGCGCCGCCCCGCCCCGGCTGGCCGTGCACTGCCCAGCCGCTTCGGCCGACGGCCTCCGCCCGCTGCCGGCCTGCGAGGCGTCTTCGGCCTCGGGGGCGCTGCTGGTGCTGCTGCCGCGCCCGCCGGCCGAGCAGCTGGCCCGCCAGGCCCAACGCACGCTGCAGGCCAGCCCCCTCCCGGTGCTGGTGGTGCCCTCGCCCGCCGCGGGGCGCATGCCGCCCCGCCGCATTGCGCTGGCGGCCGAGGGCGAGCCGTTTGTGGTGGCCCAGGGCCTGCGCACCATGCACGCCCTGCTGCTCACGCTGCCCACGCGCCTCACGGTGCTGCACGCGCAGCGGCCCCACGCCCTCTATTCCGGCGCCGATGCCCTACACGCGGTGCAGTCGTGCGGGCTCGCGCTGCGCCACCTCACCATCGACGCCTGCGACGTGCCCGCCCCCGACCCGGCCGCCGGCATTCTGGCGGGCGTGCAGCAGGTGGCCGCCGACCTGCTGGTGGTGCCCGTGCGGGCCCACAACCGGTGGGGTCCCGGCTTTGCCGGCAGCGTCACGGCACGCGTGCTGGCCCAGAGCCCCGTGCCGGTGCTGCTGCTGCCGGTGAACTCGGTGCACGAGGAGCGGCAAGTGGCGTAGCGTTAGTCGTAGAGGGTGGCGATTTCGACCAGCCGCACCGGCGACAGGATGGTGATGGCGCTGCCCCGGGTGGTCAGAATGCCTTCGTTTTTGAACTCGGAGAGCATGCGCGTGGTGGTTTCCTTGGTGGTGCCCATCAGGGCGCCCAGGTCGTCGCGCGAGATGGCCAGGGTGAAGGGCTGCAGGTCGCCTTCGGTGCGGAAGGTGCGCATGAGCAGCAGCAGGGCTTCGGCCAGGCGCTCGCGCACGGGCTTGTAGGCCAGGTGCAGCATGCGGCTTTCGGCTTCGCTCAGCACCGTGGCCAGGAGCTGGATGAGGGCCCCCGAGAAATTGGCGTTGGTGTTCAGCTGCTGAAAAAAGTCCTGCTTTGACACCAGGCACACGGTGCAATCGTCGAGCGCCACCGCCGAGGCCGAGTGCGGCGTGCCCGTGACCAGGCCGCGGTAGCCCAGCGTGTCGCCGCTTTTGGCCAGGCGAATAATCTGCTCCTTGCCGTCGCCGCCGGTTTTGGTGATTTTGATTTTGCCTTCGTGCACGCAGTAGAGGCCCAGCGAGCGGCTGCCTTCCTGAAAAATTACCTGCCCGGCCGAGTACTGGTGGCTGGTTTTGCCCAGCGACATCGTTTCCAGGTCGGCGTCGGAGCAGCAGCGCAGCAGCGAGTTGTGGCGGCTGGGGCAGCTCTGGCATTGCGGAGATACAAATCGGTTCATAATCAAAAGCATAAGAGGTGAAACAACCCGCTTTTTGAAAGCATAACCTAATTGTGCTAACAGAGCCTGCGGGCTCAGGCGGCGTCGTAAAACTCGCGGAATACTTCGGCGCGGGAGAGCTCCCCGTTGAGGTAGCGCTGCAGCAGTTCGTAGTCGCTGGGCAGCACCGCCCGGCCGCCAAACGCGCGGCATAACAGCTTGGTCTCTATTTCGTGCAGGCGCCGGGCGTAGGCCGCGGCTTCCTCCTGCGATTGGTGGGCGGCCGTCAAATCAACTTGTAGCGAGGACCGGAGAAAAGAAAGTGCCATAGCGTGATAGTGGTAAAAATGGAGAATGCGGGCGTGGGCAAGGCAACCGGCTTGGGGGCGAACCAAAGCGCCGCAGTAGCGTGGAATGTGCCGTCGACCGCGGGCAGCCCGAACCCCTATATGATGAAAGTTAAATTTTAGATATCCAAAATGCCATTCAATCTTAGCGAACGAGGCTTTTTGCTATCCGAATGCGCCACGGCAATAGCCGAACATATAGCAAAGTGAATATAATTGCGCCGAGGCTGGCGCCGGCCACGTGCGGCGGCGGCACCGCCTGCAAACAGAAAGGCCCGGCTTGTGCAAGCCGGGCCTTTCTGTTTGCGAACAGTTGGGCTGGGTATGAAACGGCTCAGTGGGAATACACCGAGGTGTAGGTGGAAACGGCGCCGTTCACGGCGGCGTCGGTGAAAGTCAGGCGCAAGCTGGTGGGGCTGAGCTCGGTCACGGCCAGCCGGCGCACTTGGCCGGGCAAGGTCACGATGACGGAGTCGCTGGCGGGGTTGAGCTGCCAGCGGCCCACGAGGGGACTGGCGGCGCCGCCTTTCAGCACCGTGTACACGCCGCCGGCCTGGAACGTAACCGACTGGTCGAGCGTGCCGGGGCTAACGTGCGAGAACAAATCGGCCGTCACGGCTTTGTCGCCGCTCACGGTGTTCACCGTGAGGCCGGTCTGGTGCCAGTCTTGGGCGGCCAGCTGGTCGGAGCGGCTGGCATTGGCGGCCACGGCTTGGGGGGTGGGGGTTTCTTCGAGGTCTTTTTGGCAAGCGGGCAGGCTGCATACGGCGGCTGCCAGGCCCAACATCAGGGGTACTTTCTTCATAAACACGTTTTGGGGGGGTTCAACTTCACGCACTATTGCGTAGTTCTTCTGCACTTTACTCCACTACACTACTACTTCGTCTCCAACTGCTCGCCACGACCCACTACCTGTCGTAGCGCACCTAACTGCAAGGTCAGGCACATGGTTCAGATTATCGAGAAAAAGTCCTATTATTATAATTTTAAAATAAAAAAGTACTGTTTTCAGATACAAATCAAGCGGTTTCGGATAAGCCCGCGGCTCGGGCAGTCCAATTGCGCTGCCGCAGTCCTGCTTCGCCGAACGTGCCGGGCACAAAGCCCAATGCCCCGCAGCCGGCTCAGAGAAAGCCGATTGCGGGGCATGGACGAAACGTGGCGGGCCGGGGCGCGGCCCGGAGCAAGGCGGGGCTACTCGTAGGTTTGGAGCACGGCGTGGCCGCCGGCCTGCAGGTAGGCGTCGCGCTGAAAGAGCAGCACGTCGGCCTGCACCATTTCCTGCACCAGGGCGGCCAGGTCGTAGCGGGGCGCCCAGCCAAGTTGGGTTTTGGCCTTGGAGGGGTCGCCGATGAGGAGTTCCACCTCGGTGGGGCGGAAATACCGCTCGTCGACCTGCACCACTTCCTGGCCCGTGGGCACCTGAAAATCGGGGTGGTGGCAGGCCACCACGATGCCTTTCTCCTCAATGCCCTCGCCGGTGAAGGCCACCTCGATGCCGAGCTCGGCGAAGGCCAAACGCACGAACTCGCGCACGGTGGTGGTGACGCCCGTGGCAATGACGTAGTCGTCGGGCGCGTCTTGCTGGAGCATGCGCCACATGGCCTCCACGTAGTCTTTGGCGTGGCCCCAGTCGCGCTTGGCGTCCAGGTTGCCCAGGGCAATGTTTTCGCGCATGCCCAGCACAATTTGCGCCACGCCGCGCGTGATTTTGCGGGTCACGAAAGTTTCGCCGCGCAGCGGGCTTTCGTGGTTGAACAGGATGCCGTTGCAGGCAAACATGCCGTAGGCTTCGCGGTAGTTCACCGTAATCCAGTAGCCGTAGAGCTTGGCCACGGCGTAGGGCGAGCGGGGGTAGAAGGGCGTGGTTTCACGCTGCGGCACTTCCTGCACCAAGCCATAGAGCTCCGAGGTGCTGGCCTGGTAGATGCGGGTTTTCTTGGCAAGGCCGAGGATGCGCACGGCTTCCAGAATGCGCAGGGTGCCCACGCCGTCCACGTCGGCCACGTACTCGGGCGTGTCGAACGACACCTTCACGTGCGACATGGCGCCGAGGTTGTAAATCTCGTCGGGCTGCACCTGCTGCACAATGCGAATCAGGTTGGTGGAGTCGGTCAGGTCGCCGTAGTGCAGCACCAAGCGCACGTTTTCGTCGTGGGGGTCCTGGTAGAGGTGGTCGATGCGGTCGGTGTTGATGAGCGACGAGCGGCGCTTGATGCCGTGCACCTCGTAGCCCTTGCTGAGCAGCAGTTCGGCCAGATACGCCCCGTCCTGCCCCGTGATTCCGGTAATGATTGCGCGCTTCATAAGCAGAAGATGTTGAAGTGGAACCTGAGAAAAGCCCGTGTTCGGACTGCGCGAAGCCCCCGGCACAATGCCGCTGCTTCGGCAAAGGGGAAAATTAGGCGGGCCCGGTTCTCTTCAAAAATGACGCAGGTCACGGGGCAGCTTGCTCTTGGTCAATTATTTGCACCCGCCGCCTACTCGATGCGGAACCAGTCGATGTCGGCGCTGCCGGCGTCGTTGAACTTGGCCGTGCGCGAGCAGAACAAGCCCACTTTGGCCCCAATCCACTTGCCCTCGCGGGCGGTGAACTCGGCGCCCAGCGGCTGGAAGGTGCGCCCGTCGAAGCTGTAGCTGAACTGGCATTTGGCGCCGGCTTTCACGGCCACGCGCAGGTAGATGGGCTGGGCGGCCTGCGCGGCGGGCACGTCTACGGGGGCGGAGGTCGTTTGGGGCGAAAGCTTGTCGGCGTCCTTGCACACCGTTTGGCTGAGCTGCAGCTTGCCGCCCTGGTTGGCCAGGGAGAGGTAGGCATAATCGAGCCCCATCATCATCAGACCCACTTTTTCGCCTTCCAGGCGGGAGCTGAAGGTGAGCTTGGCGGTGGCCGTGAATGCTTTGGCGGGCAGCTTTTGCAGGAGCAGGTTGGGCACCTGCCAGTAGTTTTTGAAGCCCTCGGGCAGCGGCACCGCATAGAGGCGCAGGCTGCCCTGGGCCGGGTACAGGTAGGCCCAGTAGTCTTGCGGGTTGGCGTGCCACTGCCACTGCCAGCCGAGCTGGCGGCCGCCAAACTCGTCGGAAGTGGGCGGCGTGGCCAGGGGCTGGGCGGGGCTCTTGATGCGGGGCTTGCGGTAGGTGCGCACGGGCTGGCCCTTGCCGTCGCCGTCGGGGTCTTCGCCGATGACGGGCCAGTCGTTTTGCCACCGCATGGGCTGCAGGTGCACCACGCGCCCGTAGGCGCCCTGGTCCTGGAAATGCAGGAACCAGTCTTCGCCGGTGTCGGTATCCACCCACGCGCCCTGGTGCGGGCCGTTGACGGCGGTTTTGCCCTGGTCCATCACAATTTTCTCCTCATACGGCCCGTACACGCTTTTGGAGCGCAGCACCAGCTGCCAGCCGGTGGGCACGCCGCCGGCCGGGGCAAAGAGGTAGTAGTAGCCGTTGCGCTTGTAAAACTTGGGGCCTTCCAGCGTGGGGTGGTTTTTGTGGCCATCAAACACCAGCACGTCGGGGCCGGTGAGGCGCTGGCCGTCGGCGCTCATGGGGCTCACCGCCAGAATGGTTTTGATGCCCGCGCGCGAGCCAGCAAAGCCGTGCACGAGGTAGGCCCGGCCGTCGGCGTCCCACAGCGGGCAGGGGTCTATCCAGCCCTTGGCTTCCTTCACGCACACGGGCTTCGACCAGGGGCCGGCAGGGTTTTTGGCCTTCGTCACGAAAATGCCCAGGTCGGGGTCGGGGTAGTAGATGCAGAACTCCTGGTGGTGGTAGCGAATGGCCGGGGCCCACACGCCGTTGCCGTGCTGGGGCAGGGCGTAGCGGGCCAGCGGCGGCTGCTCGTTGAATACGGCCCCGATAATGGACCAGTTCACGAGGTCCCGGGAGTGCAGAATCTGCAGGCCCGGCACGGCATTGAAGCTCGATGAGGTGAGGTAGAAGTCGCTGCCCACGCGCACCACGTCGGGGTCGGAATAATCGGCGTAGAGCACCGGGTTTTTGTAGGTGCCGTTGCCCAGGTCGGGCACCCACACCTTCGACACGCTGGTGCTCTGGGCCGCTGTTGGGCCCGCCGACAAACCGAGGGCAAGTGCCACCCACAGCGCACGCAAGACCGCAGGCACCGGCCGCGACGCCCCTAACAATTCAACAAATAGCTTCATAGAACAAAGGCAATGGAAAACCCGCCGGCAAACACCGCCAGGCAGGGTAAAGAACGACGGCGTAGCAGACAAGTCCTACCTGTACTTGCCGGTGCGGCCTTGCCAGGAGTGGTTTTTCGGGCAGAAACCATAGGTTCTGCTAAAACTTGTTGGCACCTTTACGGCCCACCCCGTTCACGACCTTTTCCGGGACTTCTCGATTCGTTGCCATATGGTTTTTCGCCCTCTATTACTTGCCAGCGGGCTGTTGCTGGCGTCTTCGGCCCTGCGCGCCCAAGTGACGCCGCCCGCCGCCTCTACCCCACCCCAAGCCAAGAAAGAAACCTTCCTCGTGCCCATTCGCCTGACCGTGGCGGCCGACGGCACCGGCGACTACCGCACCATTCAGGAAGCCGTGCTGGCCGTGCGCGACTTCATGCAGGTGACGGCCACCATCTTCGTCAAAAACGGCACCTACCACGAAAAGCTGCTGATACCAGCGCAGAAAACCAACATTACGCTGCTGGGCGAAAGCGCGGCGGGCACCGTCATCACCTTCGGCGACTATTCCGGCGATGCCGCCAAGCACAGCACCTACACCTCGGCCACGGTACGGGTGGAAGCCAACGACTTCACCGCCGAAAACATCACCTTCGAGAACTCGGCCGGGCGCGTGGGCCAGGCCGTGGCCCTGCACGTGGAAGGCGACCGCGCCACCTTCCGCCGCTGCCGGCTGCTGGGCAACCAGGACACGCTGTTTCTGGCCGTGGAAAACAGCCGGCAGTACTACCAGGACTGCTACATCGAAGGCACCACCGACTTCATTTTCGGGTCCAGCACGGCCGTGTTCGACGGCTGCACCATCCTCAGCAAGACCGATTCCTACATCACGGCCGCCTCTACCTGGCCGCGGCAGGCCTTCGGGCTGGTGTTTTTGAACTGCAAGCTCACGGCCGGCCCCGAAGCCACCAAAGTATTCCTGGGCCGGCCCTGGCGGCCCCACGCCCGCACGGTATTCCTCCATACCGAAATGGGCGCCCACATCCGGCCCGAAGGCTGGGACAACTGGCGCGCCCCCGACAACGAAAAAACGGCCTACTACGCCGAATTCAACTCCACCGGCCCCGGCGCCACGCCCACGGGCCGCGTGAAATGGTCGCGCCAGCTCACGGCCAAAGAAGCCAAGCAGTACACGCTCAGCACCATTTTCGCCGGCAGCACCGGCTGGGTTCCGGCGCGCAAGTAGGCTGGCCCCGCCACGGCGGCGGCCTAGTTGAAAACGCGCTTCAGGAAAGCCGCCGTGTAGTCCAGCGTGGGGTCAAACCACGGGTTAAAGAGCGGAAACGGGTGCGGAGCATCGGGGAAAGCGTGCGTTTCGTGGTAGATGTGGAAGGCATCGAGCTGCCGGCGCATGTCGTCGCGGCCGGCGTGCATGCGCGCCACCGAGCTGTTGAGAAACAGGATAGGCGGCGTTTGGGCCGTGACATGGCTGAGCGCGCCGGCCTGCAGCCACAGCTCCGGCTTCTCGGTTTTGGGCGCGCCAAACCAGTACGTGGCGGCCGAGGTGCCCTTGCGGTCATCGCCCTCGCCCGATTCGGGATGGATGAACGCGAGCGTGCCGTCGACGTCCACGATGGCCTGCACGCGGCTGGAGTAGCGGGTGTGGCAGGCGGTGCCTTCCAGCTGCGGGTCGCCGTTGGTGGTGCCCAGCAGGGCCGCCAGCTGCCCGCCGGCCGAAAAGCCCCACACGGCCACTTTGGCGGTATCTATATGGTAGGCAGTTGCGTTGGCGCGCAGCCACCGAATGGCGGCCTTGAGGTCGTGAACAGCCGCGGGGTAGAGCGCTTCGGTGGAGAGGCGGTACTCGGCCGTGGCCGTGACGTAGCCCCGGGCGGCCAACTGCTGGGCCATGGCCACGTGCTGCGACCGGTCGCCGGAGCGCCACCCGCCCCCGTGAATGAACAGCACCGCCGGGTAGCCGCGCTTGCGCCTGGCTTTGGGATAAAACACGTCCAGCTGCAGCGCCCGGCTGCCCAGGGTGCAATAGGTCTGGTTCAGGCGGGCCTCAATAGTGGCCGGTGCCGCCGGCCTGGCAATGCTGATGCCGGGGTTGGTTTTCAGGGCTTTGGCGAAGGCGCTGTGCACCGTGAACGACGTATCGCGCGGCACCGGTACTTGCTGGGCCATTGCCTGCGTCGCGGGCCAGCCCCCAAGCAGCGCCAGCAGGCTAAGCCGGCCTATTATGCGTCGAACAATCATCGGAAGTAGCAAAGAGAGTTGTAGAAACCTGAGCGTGTGGCGCTCTGCGCCCCTTGCGCCGGAGCGGCCACGGCGGCTCTCCAAAAGTAACGGATGAGAGGCGCCGCCTGCCTACACAGCCGCCGCCGCACAGGCGGTGTTTGGGGCTTGAAGGAAAGTTGGTCGATGGGTTATCTGCGCATCCGGGCTGGTTTAGGAAGGGCACGGAAGCTTGGCACCCTATGCTAAGATGCTACAGAAAGTTGCCAAAGTGTGGGACACGCGGCTGACCGTAAACTCTACATTTGTAAAGAGCCGGCCTGTTTTTTACGATGCATTTATTGCATTGACAATAAACAAATTACGTCGGCGCCATCACACGCAATCATTTTCTTTTAGCTCGCCTGGCAAGCCCCCGGGCCCGAGGCAGCTGGAAGGCCTGGCGCAATGGGCAGTACCAATTTTGTACGTTTTACGCTTTGCCTGGGAGCTGCGCTGCTGAGCGGCAGCGCGGCTTGGGGTAAGCCGTCCGTTTCGCCCCCGGCCCTTCGCGTGGCCAACCTAAAGTGCGAGTACCAGCCCCACCCGCAGGGCGTGCAAACCCGCACGCCAGCCCTGAGCTGGGAGCTGCGCGCCGAACGCCGCAACGTGCGGCAAACGGCCTACCAGATTCTGGTGGCCGACAGCCGCCAAAGCCT
This sequence comes from Hymenobacter armeniacus, assembly GCF_014699055.1. Taxonomy (GTDB): domain Bacteria; phylum Bacteroidota; class Bacteroidia; order Cytophagales; family Hymenobacteraceae; genus Hymenobacter; species Hymenobacter armeniacus. The sequence continues at coordinate 997,397 of NZ_JACXAC010000002.1, read as the reverse complement.
CGACCAAAACCGGGGCAACGTCTGGGACTCGGGCCACGTCCCGTCGCCGGCGTCCATTCAGGTGAGCTACGCGGGCGGCGCCCTGCAGCCGGCCAAAACCTACTTCTGGAAAGTGAGAACCTGGGACAACCAAGGCAACGCCTCCGAATGGTCGGCCCCGGCAGGGTGGCAAATGGGTCTGCTAACGCCGCAGGACTGGAAAGGCGCCACCTGGATAGCCTACGACCAACTGCCCGCCGACCGCGTGACCGCGCTGCCCGTTGATGGCAAGAAGGACACCTTCACCGACAACAACGTCCTGCCGCTGCTGCGCAAGCAGTTTGAAGCCAAGAAGCAGCCCACCCAGGCCACACTTTTTATCAGTGGCTTGGGCCAGTTCGAAGCCGTGTTGAACGGTCAGAAAGTGGGCAACCATTTCCTCGACCCGGGCTGGACGAAATACGACCGGCAGGCGCAGTACGTGACATTTGACGTGACCAGCCAGGTAAAAAGCGGCCCCAATGCGCTGGGCGTGATGCTCGGCAACGGCTTCTACTACGTGCCCCCGGTGAAGGAGCGGTACCGCAAGCTCAAGGCCGCTTTTGGCTACCCCAAGCTGATTTGCCGATTGGCCTTGACCTATGCCGACGGCTCGCGGCAGGACGTGGTGAGCGACCCAACCTGGCAAACCGCGGCGGGGCCCGTCACCTTCAGCAGCATCTACGGCGGCGAGGACTACAACGCCGCACTGGAGCAGCCGGGCTGGGCCACCGCCGGGTTCGACGCGCAACAGTGGCGGCCCGTCGTCACCGTGGATGGCCCGGCCGAGCTGCTGGCCCAGCAGCAGGAGCCGCTGCGGGTGTTCGACGCTTTTAAAGCCCAAAGCACCACCCAAGCCCAGCCCGGCAAGTGGGTATACGACTTCGGCCAGAACGCCTCGGGCATCGTGGAGCTGCAGGTGAAGGGCCGCCGCGGCGACACCGTGCGCATTGCGCCCGCCGAGCTGCTGGCCGCCGATAAAACCATCACGCAGAAGAACGTGGGGCGCGGCTTCTACTTCACTTACGTCCTGAAAGGCAACGGCCTCGAAACCTGGCGGCCGCGCTTCACCTACTACGGCTTCCGCTACGCGCAGGTGGAGGGCGGCGTGCCCCAGGGCGAACCCAACCCGCAACACCGGCCCGAAATCATCGGCCTTTCGGCCTTGCACACGCGCAACGCGGCGGCGCAGGTGGGCACGTTTTCGTGCTCCAACGGCCTGTTCAATCAGACCCACAAGCTGATTGACTGGTCCATTAAAAGCAACATCGCCAGCGTATTTACCGACTGCCCGCACCGCGAGAAGCTGGGCTGGCTGGAAGAAACCCACCTCATGGGCGCATCCATGCGCTACGGCTACGACATTGCCACGCTCGGCCGCAAAACCATTGCCGACATGCGCGCTTCGCAAACGGCCGAGGGACTGGTGCCGGAAATCGCGCCCGAATACGTGAAGTTTGAGTGGGGCGGCGACATGTTTCGCGACTCGCCGGAGTGGGGCAGCGCCAGCATCATCCTGCCCTGGTACGTGTACCAATGGTACGGCGACCGGCAGGTGCTGGCCGAGAATTACGAGATGATGCGCCGCTACGTGGCCTACCTCGGCGCCAAGGCGCAGGGCCACATCCTCGCCCAAGGCCTAGGCGACTGGTACGACCTCGGCCCCAAGCCGCCGGGCACCTCGCAGCTCACGCCCATGGGCGTAACCGGCACGGCTACCTACTATTACGACCTGACCATTCTGGCGAAAGTGGCCCGCCTGCTGGGCAAAGCCGACGACGCCGCGGCTTACGAGAAGCTGGGCACCGAAGTAAAAACCGCCTTCAACGCGCGGTTCTTCAATACCCAAACCAAACAATACGCCACCGGCAGCCAGACGGCCAACGCCATGGCCGTGTACATGGGCCTCGTAAGCCCAGCCGACAAAGCCGCGGTAGTCGAGAACATTGTGCAGGACATCCGCGGCCGCGACAACGCCCTGACGGCTGGCGACATCGGCTACCGCTACCTGCTGCGCGTGCTGGAAGAGGCCGGCCGTTCCGACGTCATTTTTGCCATGAACAACCGCGCCGACGTGCCCGGCTACGGCTACCAACTGGCCCACGGCGCCACGTCCCTCACCGAGTCGTGGGCCGCGCTGCCCACCGTGTCGAACAACCACCTCATGCTGGGGCATCTGCAGGAATGGCTGTACGGCGGCTTGGGCGGCATTCGGCCGGCCGAAGGCTCGGTGGCGTTCGATAACATCGACATCCGGCCCGAGCCCGTCGGCGACGTGACCAGTGCCCGCGCCACGCACCGCTCGCCCTACGGCCTGATTGCTACCGACTGGAAAAAGTCTGCCAATTCCTTCGAGTTGACGGTGACCATCCCCGCCAATACCAGCGCCACGATTTACCTGCCCGCACTGCCCCTGGCCAACATCACGGAAAGCCGTCAGCCCATCGACGCGGTGCGCGCACTGACTGTATTGGGCCGCGAGCAGGATAAAGTTCGCCTACGGGTCGGCTCCGGCACTTACCATTTCGTGGTCAGCTCACCCTTGTAATCGCATGAAAATCACCCTTGCCTCGCTTCTGCTAATCACCGGCCTTGGCCAATCGGCGTGGGCGCAAAAAGCGCTGCCCAAAGAAGTGCCCGCCGCTGCGATGCAGCGGGTGTACGAGGAAGTAAAGACCCCTTACAAGTACGGCCTGGTGCTCGTCACCGACGACAACCAGAAGAAGATGGACTGCCCCAGCGTATTCCGCAAAAACGGGCAGTGGTGGATGACCTACATCATCTTCGACGGGCGCGGCTACGAAACCTGGCTGGCCCAGAGCAAGGACCTACTGAAGTGGGAAACGAAAGGCAAAATCTTGTCCTTCACCGACTCGACCGACTGGGACACCAACCAGAAAGCCGGCTACGTGGCCCTGCAAGACCCCAAATGGGGCGGCAGCTACGAGTGGCAGCCCTACGCAGGCAAGTACTGGCTGTCGTACTTCGGCGGCAACTCGCGGGGGTATGAGAAGGGCGTGCTCTCCATCAGCCTGGCTTCTACCGACAAAGACCCCACCACCCTGCCCACCTGGCAGCGCCTGGCCAAGCCCGTGCTGCGCCCCGACGACCAAGACGTGCGCTGGTGGGAAAACCACACCATTTACAAAAGCTCGGTGGTGTGGGACAAGAGCAAGCGCACCGGCCACCCGTTCGTGATGTACTACAACGCCAACGGCGACAGCCTCAACGCCAAGCGCGGGGCCGAGCGCATTGGCATGGCCGTGAGCGACGACATGACGCACTGGACGCGCTACCTGCGCAACCCCGTGCTGAACCACCACACCGGCATCACCGGCGACGCCTACCTACAAAAGATGGACAACGGCCTGTGGACGATGTTCTACTTCGGCGCCTTCTACCCCGGCGTGAAGGGCGCCGTGAACCGCTTTGCCTGCTCCTACGACCTCACCCACTGGACCGACTGGACCGGCGCGAATTTAATTGAGCCCTCCGAGCCTTATGACGAGCTTTTCGCCCACAAGTCCTTCGTGCTGAAACACAAAGGCGTGGTGTACCACTACTACTGCGCCGTGAACAAGGCCGACCAACGCGGCATTGCGGTGGCCACCTCGAAGGACTTGGGTAAGAGCACAGTGGCCTTTATCGCGCCGCCGGTGAAGAAACCGAAAGAAGCCAAAAAATGAACGATGTAGAGACGCGACACTTCGCGTCTCCCGCCAGAACGACGCCGTCAATTTAAACAACCTCAGCAACGCCGAGACGCGAAGTGTCGCGTCTCTACACCCGCCAAATTTCACCTCATGCCCCGCCTGCTCATTCTGCTTCTCTTGCTGCTAAGCGCAACCAATGCGTCTTTCGGCGCGCAGCCGCCAGCGCGGGTGATAGCCAGCTTCAACAAAGGCTGGAAGTTCTACCTCGGCGACGAAGCCAGTGCCAAGGACGCGGCCTTCAACGACAACGCTTGGCGCCAGCTCACGCTGCCGCACGACTGGAGCATCGAAGGCAAATTCGATGAGAAGAACCCCGCCAAGCCCGAGGGCGGCGGCCTGCCCACCGGCATCGGCTGGTACCGGAAAACGTTTACGCTGCCCGGCACGGCCGGGCGCAATGTGTACATCGAGTTCGATGGCGTGTATAAGCGCAGCGAGGTATGGCTGAACGGGCATTCGCTGGGGCAGCGGCCCAACGGTTACATCTCCTTCCGCTACGAGCTGACGCGCTACTTGCAGCCGGCGGGCAAGGCCAACGTGCTGGCCGTGCGGGTCGATAACTCGGCCCAGCCGGATTCGCGCTGGTATACCGGCTCGGGCATTTACCGCAACGTGCGGCTGGTAACCACGCACCCGGTGGCCGTGGATGAGTGGGGCATCTTCGTGAGCACGCCCGCTGTGAGCGCGCAGGCCGCCACGGTGGCCGTGCAAACCCAGCTGCGCAACGCCACCAGCGCCACCAGCGCGCCCCACACGGTGAGCCTGCAAACGGCAGTGCTGGACCAAAGCGGCCGGGAAGTGGCGCGGCAACTAACCAGCGGCGTGAAACTGAGCAGCGCGGCGACTACGGTTTCGCAGAAACTTATCCTGAAGAACCCGCAGCTCTGGTCGGTAGCCAAACCTTATTTGTATCGAGTAAAAACCACGGTATTGGCTGGCCAGGCAATTGAGGACGAGTACGAAACGCCGCTGGGCGTGCGCACCTGCGTTTTCGACGGCCAGCGGGGCTTCCTGCTGAACGGCCAGCCGCTGCGCATCCAGGGCGTGTGCCAGCACCACGACCTGGGCGCGCTGGGTGCGGCCGTGAATGTGCGCGCCATGGAGCGGCAGCTGGAAATCCTGAAGGCGATGGGCTGCAACGCCATCCGCACCGCCCACAACCCGCCCGCGCCGCAGCTGCTGGACTTGTGCGACCGCATGGGCTTTCTGGTGCTGGATGAGGCCTTCGACATGTGGCAGAAAAAGAAGAACGGCCAGGACTACCACCTCGATTTTAAGCAGTGGCACCGGCGCGATTTGGAAGACCAGATTCGGCGCGACCGCAACCACCCGAGCGTGTTTCTGTGGAGCATTGGCAACGAAATCCGGGAGCAGTTCGACAGCACCGGCACGCGCCTGACCCGCGAGCTGACCACCACCGTGAAGCGCCTCGACCCTACCCGCCCCGTTACGTCGGCCCTCACGGAGCAGGAGCCAGCCAAGAACTTCATCAGCCAGGCCGGCGTGCTCGATGTATTGAGCTTCAACTACAAGCACGCCGACTACCCCGAGCTGCCCAAGCGTTTCCCCGGTCAGAAATTCCTGGCTACCGAAATCGCGGCGGCCTACGAAACGCGCGGCCATTACGACCTGCCCTCCGACAGCCTGCGCATCTGGCCCAAAGACGGCAAAACCAAGCTAACCAGCGGCAACGCCGACTTCACCGCTTCCAGCTACGACCACGCCGCGCCCTACTGGGGTGCCACGCACGAAGCCGCCTGGCGCGCCGTTCGTAACAGCCCGTTCATCAGCGGCGCCTTCGTGTGGAGCGGCTTCGACTACATGGGCGAGCCCCTGCCCTACCCCTGGCCGGCGCGCAGCTCCTACTTCGGCGTCATCGACCTGGCCGGATTCCCAAAGGATGCCTACTACCTCTACCAAAGCGAGTGGACGAGCAAGCCCGTGCTGCACCTGCTGCCGCACTGGAACTGGAAACCCGGCCAGACCGTGGACGTGTGGGCCTACTACAGCCAGGCCGATGAGGTAGAGCTGTTTCTGAATGGAAAATCGCTGGGCACGAAAAAGAAAGGTACTGATGACCTGCACGTGCTGTGGCGCGTGCCCTACGCCCCCGGCACCCTGCAGGCCATCTCGCGTCGCGCTGGGAAAACCGTCCTCACCAGCACCGTAAAAACCGCCGGCCCCGCCGCCAAAATTGAGCTTACGGCCGACCGGAGTCAATTGCAGGCTGATGGCAAGGACTTGTCCTTCATCACGGTGCGCGTGCTGGACGCGGCCGGCAATTTGGTACCCGATGCGGCCAACCTGGTGAAGCTTTCGGTGAGCGGGCCGGGGTTCATTGCTGGCGTGGATAACGGATACCAAGCCAGTATGGAGTCATTTAAGGCACCGGAGCGCAAGGCTTACAACGGGATGGCGCTGGCGATTATTCAAACGACGGATAAGGGCGGCACGATTACCCTCAAAGCCATGGCAGAAGGTCTAGCGCCAGGCACGCTGACGCTTACCAGTAATTAATTCAACACCATGCTTTTCCCTCAAATTATTTTACGTGAACGGGTAGAGTGTAGAGACGCGACACTTCGCGTATCGGCGTTGAACGGCCGGAACTGCACAACTCGAACAACATCAGCAACACGGAGACGCGAAGTGTCGCGTCTCTACATGGTTCTAGTTGGCTTTTTTATAACCTTCGCAGCCCACGCCCAGGAAGCCAGCGTGTACTTTTTCCCCGGCGTTTCCAACCCGCCCAAAATCTACGCCGGCCCAGAAGGCGATGCCTGGGAAATCCCCCAAATCACCGAACTGAACCGCGACAAATCCCGGGCCACGGCGTACTCTTTCGTTAGCGAAAAAGACGCGCTACTGGGCAACCGTACCATCTGTTCGCGGGTGATGTCGCTCAACGGCTTGTGGGATTTCAATTTTGCGATAAAGCCCGCCGACGCGCCCAAGGAGTTCTACAAAAGCCGCGTGAGTGGCTGGAAGCAGCTGGCCGTGCCGTCGAACTGGGAGATGAACGGCTACGACCTGCCCATTTACAAGAGCGCCAAGTACCCGTTCCGGCCCGTGAACCCGCCCTTTGTGCCGCAGGATTACAACGGCGTGGGCTCGTACCAGCGCACGTTTACGGTGCCGGCCGGCTGGCAGAATCAGAACGTGACGCTGCACTTCGGGGGCGTCAGCTCGGCGTTTAAGGTGTGGGTGAACGGGAAGTTTCTGGGCTACGGCGAGGACAGCTGCCTGCCGTCGGAGTTCAACGTGACGCCCTACGTGCAGGCCGGCGAAAACGTGGTATCGGTGCAGGTGATGCGCTGGTCGGATGGCAGCTACCTCGAAGACCAGGACCATTGGCGGCTGAGCGGCATCTTCCGCGAGGTAATGCTGCTGGCCGAACCCAAGCTGCGCATCGCCGATTTCCACTGGCAGGCCAAGCTCGATAAGCAGTATAAGGACGCGGTGCTGAGCATCCGCCCGCGCCTCGAAAACCTGACCGGCAACAACGACATTTCCGGCTACCAGGTGAAGGCCCAGCTCTTCGACCAAAGGGGCGCGGCCGTGCTGCCCCAACCCTTGCAGCGCACCGCCGAAAGTATCATCAACGAGCCCTACCCGCGCCTCGACAACGCCAAATTCGGCCTGCTCGAAACCACCGTCCGCAACCCGCTGAAGTGGAGCGACGAGGCCCCCAACCTCTACACACTGGTACTCACGCTGACCGACAAAACCGGCGTGGTACTCGAAGCCAAAAGCTGCCGCGTGGGCTTCCGCAGCATCGAGTTTTCGAAGGACAACGGCAAGCTGCTCATTAACGGCAAGCTCACCTACCTCTACGGCGTGAACCGCCACGACCACCACCCCACCAAGGGCATGGCCGTGAACCGCGACGACATTCGGCAGGACGTGCGCACGCTCAAGCAGTTCAATTTCAACTGCATCCGCACCAGCCACTACCCCAACGACCCGTATTTCTACGACCTTTGCGATGAGTACGGCATTCTGGTCATTGATGAGGCCAACCTCGAAACCCACGGCCTGGGCTCCAAGCTGAGCAACGACCCGGCCTGGACCACCGCCTACCAGGAGCGCAGCATGCGCATGGCCCTGCGCGACAAAAACCACCCCAGCATCATCTTCTGGAGCCTTGGCAACGAGAGCGGCCGCGGCCCGAACCACGCCGCGATGGCCGCCTGGCTGCACGATTTCGACATCACCCGGCCCATCCACTACGAGCCCGCCATGGGCGACCCGCACGTGGAAGGCTACATCGACCCCAACGACCCCAACTACCCCAAAAACCACGCCTACCGCATCCAGACGCCCCGCGACCAGGCCTATGTGGACATGGTGAGCCGCATGTACCCCGGCCTGTTTACCGGTGAGCTGCTGGCCAACCAGCAAAACGGCGACAACCGCCCGATTTTCTTTTGCGAATACGCCCACTCCATGGGCAACGCCACCGGCAACATGAAGGAATTCTGGGACGGTTGGCGGGCCACCAAGCGCGTCATCGGCGGCTGCATCTGGGAGTTTAAGGACCAGGGCCTATTGAAGAAAGATTCCACAGGCACTGCGTTTTACGCCTACGGCGGCGACTTCAAAGAGAAATATTACGACGACTTCACCATCAAAGGCATCGTGGCCTCGGATGGCCGGCCGCACGCGGCCATTTACGAGTGCAAGCGTGTGTACCAGCCCGCCGAATGCATGCTCACCGATGCCGGCCGGGGCTTGATTAAGGTTGAAAACCGCCACGCCAGCAAGTCGCTGGCCGACTACGTCGCGACGCTGGTGGTGCGCGAGGACGGCCGCGTTATTTCGACCAAGCTGCTGCCGCGCCTGCGACTGGCCGCCGGGCGCGATACGGTTATTTCGCTCAAGCCCTACCTGCCCAATATGAAGGCGGGCGCGGAGTATCTGGCCACTATTTCCTTCACTCTGCCCCAGCTTAGCACTTGGGCTCCGGCGGGCCACGAAGTCGCCAGCAACCAGTTTGCCCTAACCGGTTTGGCCGAAGCGCCGAAGCCGGCCAAAACCTCCCCGGTGGTGGCCATTCGGGAAGAGCCCACCTCCTACGTGCTCATTGGCAAGGACTTTCAGGTGAGCATTGCCAAAGCCACCGGCGCGCTCACCTCCTACCGCTACCAGGGCACCGAGCAGCTGGCGGCCCCGCTCCTGCCCCACTTCACCCGCCCCCTCACCGACAACGACCGCCGCGGCTGGAAGGCCGACAAGAAGCTGAAAGAGTGGTTTACGGCCGCGCCCAAGCTGCAAAGCCTGACGCTGGATAAGTCGCAGCCCAGCCGGCCCCGTCTCACCAGCATCTACTCGCTCATCGAGGACAAAACCACCGTGCGCGTGACCTATACCCTGAATGGTGACGGCACCCTGCGCGTAGCCTACGCCCTCACACCCGCCGCCGGCCTGCCCAACATCCCGCGGGTGGGCATGCAAATGGGCATTCGGCAGGCCGATACCCGCATCAGCTACTACGGCCGCGGGCCGCTGGAAAACTACATCGACCGCCGCTACGGCTTCGACGCGGCCATCTACAGCCAGCCGCTCAGCGAGTTTGCCGATTCCTACGTGGTACCCATGGAGTACGCCAACCGCACCGACGTGCGCTGGATGCAGCTCGCGGATAAGCAAAACGCCGGCCTGCTCGTCGTGGCCGACAGCCTGCTGAGCATGAGCGCCTGGCCCTACACCGAGCAGAACATCCAGTCGGCCCGCCACACCAACAAGCTGAAAGACGCCGGCTTCATCACCCTCAACATCGACCTCGCTCAAATGGGCGTCGGCGGCAACACCAGCTGGGACGCCCAGGCCGCCCCAATTGACAAGTACCAGTTGCCGGCCAAGCCCTACCGCTACAGTTTCTACCTGCTGCCCGTGAGCGGAAAAAAGGACGTGAGCAAGCTGGCGAAGAGCATTCGATTTGATAGCCAATTCAAACGCAATGCTCAATAAACAGAACGTCATGCTGAGCGCAGCCGAAGCATCTCTACCGCTTACGTTCGGCTCCCCTCTCCCTTGGGAGAGGGGCCGGGGGTGAGGCGCCAAGTCAGCACGTCAACGAAGCGGTAGAGATGCTTCGACTACGCTCAGCATGACCGTTCTAGCTATTAACAGACCTAAACAAATGCCCACCGAATCCATCCACCTCAAAGGCATCACCTGGAACCACAGCCGCGGCTTCGTGCCAATGGCCGCCACCGCCCAGCGCTTTTCGGAGCTTAATCCCAATGTGCACATCAGTTGGGAGAAACGCTCCCTGCAACAGTTTGCCGATGAGTCGATTCAGCAGCTGGCCGAGCGGTTCGATTTGCTGGTGATTGACCATCCCTGGGCCGGTTTCGCGGCCCGCACCGGCTCCATTTTGCCTTTGGATGAGTACTTGCCGGCCGATTTCCTGGCCGACCAGCAGGCCAACACCGTGGGCCATTCCTTCGAGAGCTACTCTTTCAACGACCACCAGTGGGCCCTGCCCATCGACGCGGCCACGCCCGTGGCCGCCAGCCGCCCCGACCTGCTGGCCCAGCACGGCCTGGCCCTGCCTGAAACCTTCGCCGACCTGCTGGCCCTGGCCGACCGCGGCCTGGTGGCCTTCTCGCTCATTCCCATCGACACGCTGATGAGCTTCTACATGTTCTGCTGCTCGCTGGGCGAAGACCCGTGCCAGCGCGAGGACGAGGTGGTGAGCGAAGCCGTGGGCATCCAGGCGCTCCAGTTGTTCCGCGAACTAGCCAGCAAAGTAGACCCGGCCTGCTTCCACCGCAACCCCATCCAAACCTACGAGGCCATGACGCAGACCGACGCGCTGGCCTACTGCCCCTTCGCCTACGGCTACTCCAACTACGCCCGCCGTGGCTACGCCCGCCGCCTGCTGCACTTCCACGACATGGTCAGCCTCACACCCGGCGCCCCCCGCCTGCGCAGCACCCTGGGCGGCACCGGCCTGGCCATTTCGGTCAAGTGCGCCGAGGTCGAAACCGCCGTGCGCTACGCCGAATTCGTGGCCTCGCCCGCCTGCCAGCAAACGTTGTATTTCGACAACGGCGGGCAGCCGGGCCACCTCACGGCCTGGCAGGATGAGCATGTCAACGCCCAGTCCAGCAACTACTTCACCGATACGCTCCCGGCTTTGCAGCGGGCGTTTCTGCGGCCACGCTACCACGGCCACATGTTCTTCCAGGACCACGCCGGCGAACCCGTGCGCCAGTACCTGATGAACGGCGACGACGAGCGGGCGCTGCTGGGTAAGCTGAACGAATTATATGTGAAATCCAGAACAATGTAGCGTGGACTCTGCGAGTCCGCGCCACGAGCGCAGCGAGTAGCTCGCGCTCGGTTCGTCATAACGTCCATACTCGCTACGCTCGTGGCGCGGACTCGCAGAGTCCACGCTACATCAATCCGCAACCCATGTCCCTCCCCTTATCCGGCCTTTTAATTATCGAGTTCAGCCAGTTTCTGGCCGCGCCTTCCGCGGGCCTACGGCTGGCCGACCTGGGCGCGCGCGTCATCAAAATTGAGCGGCCGGGCACCGGCGAGGCGGGCCGGCAGATTGCCATCAAAAACCTGTTTGTGGAAGGCAGCAGCCTGGTTTTTCACACCATCAACCGCAACAAGGAATCCTACGCGGCCGACCTGAAAAACCCGGACGATTTGGCGAAAGTGAAGCAGCTGCTGACCCGGGCCGACATCATGACCCACAACTTCCGGCCGGGCATCATGGAGAAAATCGGCCTCGACTACGACGCCGTGCGGGCCCTCAACCCGCGCATCGTGTACGGCGTGGTGACGGGCTACGGCCCCACCGGCCCCTGGGCCGCCAAGCCGGGGCAGGATTTGCTGATTCAATCCATGTCGGGTCTCACGTATTTGTCGGGCACGAAGGACGACGGACCGACGCCTTTCGGCATCGCCGTGGCCGACATCATTTGCGGCTCCCATTTCGCGCAGGGGCTGCTGGCGGCCGTGCTCAAGCGCGGCGAAACCGGCCAGAGCGTGCTGGTCGAAGTAAGCCTGCTCGAATCGGTGCTCGACATGCAGTTTGAGCTGCTGACCACCCACCTGAACGACGGCGGTCAGCTGCCCCAGCGCGGCGCGGCGCGCGGCACCGCCCACGCCTACCTCAGCGCGCCCTACGGCATCTACCAAACCCAGGACGGCCACCTGGCCCTCGCCATGGGCAATCTGGATAAGCTCGATACCACCCTGGAAACGGGCATCCTGGCCGACTACCCCACCGCCGGCTCCTGGTTCGACGGCCGCGACGACATCGCTGCCCGCCTCGCGGCCGCCCTCCGCGAAAAACCGACCGCCGCCTGGATAGCCACGCTGGAGCCGCTGGGCATCTGGTGCGCCGAGGTGCTGAACTACCAGCAGGCCACCGCCAGCCCTGGTTATCAGGCGCTGGGCATGCAGCAGCTTGTGACTTTGACTGATGGCCGGCAGTTACCAACCACGCGTTGCCCCATCCGCATTGATGGCGAGAAGCTGTATTCGGCCAAGGCCGCGCCAAAGCCGGGACAGGATACCGAGACCATTAACGAGGAGTTTGGCTTGAACGATTCCCGTTTAGAACCAACGCATAACGCCATGAAGCCGACCACCAACCCTTCAGGAACCCACTTCAATAAACCCCTTGAGAGCCTGCTGGTAGTCGATTTCAGTCAGTTCCTCTCCGGCCCTTCGGCCGCCCTGCGCCTGGCCGACCTCGGCGCGCGCGTCATCAAAATTGAGCGGCCCAAGACGGGCGACATCTGCCGGCACCTCTACACCTCGAACGTCATCATGAACGGCGAGTCGTCGGTGTTTCACGCCATCAACCGCAACAAGGAAAGCTTCGCGGCCGACCTCAAAAACGCCGCCGACCGTGAGCAAGTATGGGAACTGGTGCGCCGCGCCGACGTGGTGATGCACAACTACCGCCCCGGCGTGATGGAGCGCCTGGGCTTCGACTACGCCAGCGTGAAAGTGCAGAACCGCAACGTGGTATACGGCGAAATATCCGGCTACGGCCCCGAAGGCCCCTGGCGCGACAAGCCCGGCCAGGACCTGCTGCTGCAATCCGTATCGGGCCTGACCTGGCTGAGCGGCAACGCCGACGCCGGCCCCGTGCCCATGGGCCTGTCCATCGTGGACATGCTGGCCGGCGCGCACCTGGCGCAGGGCCTGCTGGCCTGCCTGGTGCGCCGGGGCCGCAGCGGCGAGGGCGGCCTGGTGCAGGTGAGCATGCTGGAATCGGCCTTCGATTTTCAGTTCGAAACCCTCACCACTTTCTTCAACGATGGCGGCGCGCTGCCCGAGCGCACCCGGCACAACAACGCCCACGCCTACCTCGGCGCGCCCTACGGCATCTACCAGACCAGCAACGGTTTCCTGGCCCTGGCCATGGGCTCGATTCCGAAGTTGGGCCAGCTGCTGAACTGCCCCGCACTGCTGGCCTACTCCGAACCTGCCCAGGCTTTCACCCAGCGCGACGCCATAAAAGCCACGCTCGCCGAGCACCTGCGCACCGACACGACCGAAGTCTGGCTGGCCATCCTGGAGCCCGCCGACATCTGGTGCGCCAACGTGCTGACCTGGGATAAGCTGCTGGCGCACGAGGGCTTCGCGGCGCTGAACATGGTACAGGAAGTGACGATGGCCGACGGCTACGCCTACCGCACCACCCGCTGCCCCATCCGCCTCGATGGCGAGCTGCTCACCTCATCCAAAGGCTCCCCGCAGCTGGGCCAGGACAACGCGGCCCTGCTGCGCGAAATCATTGACATTCAACCCACTCGCCATGACGCCTGAGTTGCCTCCGTTTCGGATTGCCGTGCGCCAGTTTGGCCCTTTCGAAAGCACCATGGCGAAGCTGTGGGTTAACTTTTGCGAGGAAACCGGCTGCGAACTAGCCGTTGAAATGGTGCCGATGGATTTGCACCAGCTCTACGCCAGCCTGCTCACCAATAAGGGCCTGCAGAATGGCCGCTGGGACGTGGCCCACATCAACACCGACTGGCTGCCCGAAGCCGCCAGCACCGGTGCCCTCGAAGACCTGACGCCCTACATCCGGCAAAATCCCCCAATGGATTTTCCCGCAGGTTGGAGTCCTTCGCTGCTCGGGATGCAGCAGGTTGGCGATGCCGTGATGGGCCTGCCATTTCATGATGGGCCAGAGTGCCTGATTTATCGCAAAGACCTGTTTGAGAGCCCGCAGGAGCAAGCCCGGTTTCGGGAATTACACGGCCGGCCGCTGCAAGTGCCAGAATCTTGGGAGGACTTCCAGACGGTTGCCCGCTTCTTCCAACGGCCGGCCGACAACCTGTTCGGCTTCGTCGCTGCCGGCTTCCCTGATGGCCACAATACGGTGTTCGATTTCTGCCTGCACCTCTGGACGCGCGGCGGCCAGTTGGTGGATGCTCAGGGCCGCGTTTGCATCGACAGCGCCGCGGCGGCTGAAGGCCTCGCGTTCTACCGCCAGCTGCTGCGCGACCAGGCGGCCGTGCACCCACACACCATGCAGTATGAGTCGGTGGCAGCGGGCCAGGCATTTGCGCGGGGCGAAGCGGTCATGATGGTGAACTGGTTCGGCTTTGCGGCCGTGTGCGACGTGGACGCCGCCTGCCCGGTGCGCGGCCGGGTCGACATTGCCCGCATCCCCCACGGCGCAGGTGGGCAGTCGGCTTCCCTGAACGTGTACTGGCTCTACACTATTGGGGCGGGCAGCCGGCACAAGGCCGTAGCGTATGAGTTTCTGCGCTACACCACGCGCCCCGAAAACGACAAGCTGCTGACCTTGGAAGGCGGCATCGGCTGCCGCCTCTCCACCTGGCACGACGCCGAAATCAACGCGCTGGTGCCCTACTACCACAAGCTGGAAATGCTGCACCAGCAGGCCCAAAGTCTCCCGCCCGAAGCCAACTGGGCGCAGATTGCCGGCATCATCGACGAGGTGGTGCTACAAGCCATCAACACCGATGCGCCTGTGGCCGAGTTGCTCGCCGCCGGTCAACAGAAAATTAACGCACTCGACCATGTTTAAGCTGGAAAACACCGAGATTCCCTACCTGCCCGTGCTGCCCCAGCGGCCGCTGCCCATCGTCATCATCGGGGCGGGCGGCATCGTGAACGACGCGCATTTGCCGGCCTACCGCAAGGCCGGTTTTGAGGTGGTGGGCATCACGAACCGCACCCGCGCCCGCGCCGAGAAGCTGGCCGCGGAGTGGGGCATCCCGCAGGTGTACGACTCGGTAGCCGAGGCCGTGGCCCACGCGCCCACCGATGCCGTGTACGACATCACCATCATGCCCGAGCAGTTTGTGGAAACGCTGGAGCAACTGCCCGACGGCGCGGGCGTCTTGATTCAGAAGCCGATGGGCGATTACTTCTGGCAAAGCCAAGAAATCTTGGAAGTCTGCCGCGGCAAAAACCTGGTGGCCGCCATCAACTGCCAGCTGCGGTTTGCACCCTATGTGGCCGCCACCCGCGAGATGCTGCGCCACGGCCTCATCGGCGAGCTGTATGACATGGAAGTGCGCGTGACGCTGGAAACTCCCTGGGAGCTGTTCCCGCACGTGATGGTGCACCCGCGCCTCGAAATTCAGTACCACAGCATCCATTACATCGACCTGATTCGCAGCTTCCTGGGCGAGCCCAACCGCGTACTGGCCAAGACGCTCAAGCACCCGGCCAAGGCGCTGTCGTCATCGCGCTCCACTATTTTATTCGACTACGGCGAGACGATGCACGCCGTCATCAACACCAACCACGACCACTCCTTCGGCCCCGAAAACCAGGAGAGCTTCATCAAGTGGGAAGGCACGAAAGGCGCCATCAAAGCCCGCATGGGCCTGCTGATGAACTACCCCCACGGCGTACCCGACAAGTTCGAATACTGCCTGGTGCGCGAGGGCGAAGCACCGGTCTGGCACACGGTGGCGCTGGAAGGCTCGTGGTTTCCGGATGCCTTCATGGGCACGATGGGCAGTTTGATGCGCTTCAAAAACGGAGAAACCGACGTGCTGCCGACCAGCGTGGAAGACGTGATAAAAACAATGGCCGTGGTGGAAGCGGCCTACGCATCGAGCGACGGAAAACAGTAGCTTGGACGCTGCGAGTCCGAGCGCGAGCGCAGCGAGCATCTGCGCCAGATTCGATTATTCATTCGCGGACGCCAGATGCTCGCTGCGCTCGCGCTCGGACTCGCAGCGTCCAAGCTACATTCTTCTTATGTATTTCAAATCGACCTTTTTCGAAGACTACACCATCGGCGAAAAGCGTGTGACCTTGGGCCGCACCATCACCGAAACCGACTTTGTGGTGCACGCCGGGCACACCGGCGACTTCTTCCCCCACCACCTCGACGCGGAGTGGTGCAAAACTCAGCCTTTTGGCCAGCGCATCGCGCACGGCACCATGATTTTCAGCATCGGCATCGGCCTCACCGCTTCCGAAATAAATCCCGAGGCCTTCTCCAAAGGCTACGACCGGCTGCGCTTCGTCAAGCCCGTTTTCATCGGCAGCACCATCCATTCGGAAGTCACGATTTCGGCCAAGGAAGAAGGCAAAAAGCCGGGCTACGGCACCGTGACCGAGCACGTGGAAGTCATCAACGAGCACGGCGAAGTGGTGCTGGCCTGCGACCATCTGCTGGTGGTGAAACTGCGCGCCTAACTCCTTGAATTAAATCTCTAAAATCCCACCCAATGGCCCTTGCTCCTGCTTCAATTCCGCCACCGGTCGCCACTGGCGGCCCCGTTAGTGCCCGCACTTATCTGCTGCCATTTAGCCTGGTGGTGGGCGTGTTTTTTCTGTGGGGCATGGCGCACAGCCTGGATTCGATTCTGATTCCGCACCTCCAGAAAGCCTGCCAGCTCAACAACCTGCAGTCTACCCTGGTGGATACGTCTGTGTTTCTGGCCTACTTCCTGATGGCCATTCCGGCGGGAATTCTGCTCAAGCGGCTGGGCTACAAATTCACGATTATTCTGGGGCTGCTGGCCTTCGCGGGCGGGGCCTTCCTGTTTGTGCCCGCCGCCGATGCACGCTCCTACGGCCTGTTCCTGACCGCGCTGTTCATCATCGGCTGCGGCCTGACCACGCTCGAAACCGCCGCCAACCCCTACGCCGCCGTGCTCGGCCCGCCCGAATCGGCAACGAGCCGGCTGAACCTGGCGGCCTCGTTTAACGGACTGGCGGTTTTCGTGGCCCCCATCATTGGCGCCAACCTGATTTTGTCGGGCAAAGAATACTCGAAGGCCCAGCTGGCCGCCATGCCCGATGCCATCCGCAGCACCTACCTCAACCACGAAGCCGCAGCCGTGAAGCTGCCCTACATCGTGCTGGGCGGCGTGCTGGTGGCCGTGGCGGTGCTGTTCTTTTTCAGCAAGCTGCCCGAGGTGCGGGCCGCCGAAGCCGAGCCGTCGGAAGGTGGCGGCTTCTTCGCGGTGCTGAAACACCGGCACCTCACCTGGGCCGTGGTGGCGCAGTTTTTCTACGTGGGGGCGCAGGTATGCGTCACGAGCTTCTTCATCCGAATGGCCAAGCAAGGCGCGGGGGTTGATGAGAAAACGGCCGGCTACTACCTGGCCGTGTACGGGCTGCTGTTTATGGTGGGGCGCTTCATTGGCACCGCCTTGCTGAAGTACATCGCCTCGCAGAAGCTGCTGTCGATTTATGCCGTGGTCGCCATGGCGCTGTGCGCGGTGGCCGTGTTCGGCGACGGGGCCTACGTCATCTATGCCCTGGGCGGACTGGGCTTTTTTATGAGCATTATGTTCCCCACCATCTTCGCCCTGGGCATTGCCGGCCTCGGCGACGACACCAAGCCCGGCTCTTCCTGGCTGGTGATGTCCATCGTGGGCGGCGCCATCATGCCGCCGCTCATGGGCACCCTCATCGACCTGCGCGGCGATAACATCCAGATTGGCTACCTCATACCGATGGTTTGCTACCTGGTGATTCTGCTGTTCGGCATGTATGGCTACCGGGTGAAGGGGCGGCTGGTGTAGCTCGTCTGCACAAACCAGCCCGTCATGCTGAGCGCAGTCGAAGCATCTCTACCGCGCAACTAACTCCTGACGTTCGCAACGAAGCGGTAGAGATGCTTCGACTGCGCTCAGCATGACCGCCTAAAGATTCAAATTCAACACGCATTCATGAACCCACGCTTGCTCCCCAAGGCTCTCCTGCTGCTCGCGCTGCCGACGCTCGGCATGCTGCCAGCACCCGTGTGCGCCCAGCAAGCACCCGAACTGGAATCCGTTTTCAAGAATCCGCCCGAGGCGGCGCGGCCGTGGGTATTTTGGTACTGGATGAATGGAGCCGTGACCCCGGCCGCCATCACTGCTGACTTGGAAGCCATGAAGGAGGCTGGCATCGGCGGGGCGTATCTGATGCCGATAAAGGATGTGGAGAACCCGCCAGCCATCTCGCCGCCGGCCCGGCAGCTGTCGCCGCAGTGGTGGGCCATGGTGAAGCATTCCATGCAGGAAGCCGACCGGCTGGGCCTGAAACTGGCCATGCACGTGAGCGACGGCTTCGCGCTAGCCGGCGGACCGTGGATTACGCCGGAGCTGTCGATGCAGCACGTGGTATCGGCCCAAACGCAGGTGACGGGCGGCAAAAAGCTGAGCCTGACGCTGCCCCGGCCGCCCGCGGTGCAGGGCTTCTACCGCGACATTGCCGTGTACGCCTACCCTACGCCCACGGGCAGCAGCGCTTCAACGGCTACTATTAAGCCGGTTATTACCAGCAGCCTTACCGGCGAAAACCTGGAGCTACTGGCGACGCCCGGCAACAAAAAAGGCTTCAAAACCAGCGAGCCGGGCTGGATTCAGTATGCCTTCGACCAACCGTTTATCTGCCGTAGCCTGCGCATCCGCTCCAACGGCTATAACTACCAGGCCAACCGCCTGCTGGTATCCGTGAGCGACGACGGCCGCAGCTTTCGGCCTCTCACGCGCCTGCAACCGCCCCGCAGCGGCTGGCAGGACAGCAGCGCCGTGACCCACGCGCTGCCCGCCACCACAGCCCGGTTTTTCCGCTTCTTGTACGACCCCACCGACTCAGAGCCGGGCGCGGAGGACCTCGACGCGGCGAAGTGGAAGCAGAGCCTGAAAGTGTCGGAAATCCAGCTTTCGGCCGAGGCGCGCATTCACCAGTTCGAGGGCAAAAACGGCGACGTGTGGCGCATGAGTCAGCGCACTACGTCCGCCCAACTGCCCGACGCGCAGTGCGTGCCGCTGGGCAAAGTCATCAACCTCACCGACAAGCTCGACGCCAACGGCCGCCTGACCTGGGCCGCACCGCCCGGCCGCTGGACCATCCTGCGCATGGGCCACACCAGCACCGGCCAAATCAACACCACCGGCGGCGGCGGGCGCGGGCTGGAATGCGACAAGTTCAACCCCGCTGCCGTGAGTTTGCAGTTTGACAAGTGGTTTGGCGAGGCCGTGCGGCAGGGTGGGCCGGAACTGGCGGCGCGGGTGCTCAAAGTCTTCCACGTTGATAGCTGGGAGTGCGGCTCACAGAACTGGTCGGCCAACTTTCCGGCCGAGTTCCGGACGCGGCGCGGCTACGATTTGTTGCCCTACCTGCCGGTGCTGGCGGGCGTGCCCCTGCAAAGCGCCGACGTGTCGGAGCGCGTGCTGTTCGATGTGCGCCAGACCATTGCGGAGCTGGTGAACGACAAATTCTACGTGACGCTGAAGGACCTGGCCCACGCCAAGGGCTGCACGTTTTCGGCCGAGGCCATCGCGCCCACCATGGTGAGCGACGGCCTGCTGCACTACCAGCACGCCGACGTGCCGATGGGCGAATTCTGGCTCCGCAGCCCCACCCACGACAAACCCAACGACATGCTCGACGCCGTGTCGGGCGCCCACATCTACGGCAAAAACATCGTGCAGGCCGAAGCCTTCACCGAGCTAAAACTGGCCTGGGACGAGCACCCCGGCATGCTCAAAGCCTTGCAGGACCGCAACTACGCGCTGGGCATCAACCGCCTGGTGTACCACGTATTCGTGCACAACCCCTGGCTCGACCGCCAGCCGGGCATGACGCTGAGCGGCATCGGCCTGTTCTTCCAGCGCGACCAAACCTGGTGGAAACCCGGCCGCGCCTGGGTCGACTACGCCCGCCGCTGCCAGGCGCTGCTGCAGCTCGGCCGCCCGGTGGTGGATGTGGCCGTGTTCACGGGCGAGGAAACCCCGCGCCGGGCCATTCTGCCCAATCATTTAGTGAATGACCTGCCCGGCATTTTCGGGCCGCAAGTCGTGGCCGCCGAGCAAAAGCGCCTCGCCAACGCGGGCCTGCCTATGCGCGAGCAGCCCGAGAAAGTCTCCGCCTCGGCCAACATGGAAACGGCCGATATGCTGGTGGACCCGCTGCACGGCTACCAGTACGATTCCTTCAACAAGGACGCGCTACTGCGCCTGGCGAAGGTGGAAAACGGCCGCATCGTGCTGCCGGGCGGGGCCAGCTACGGCCTGCTGGTGGTGCCGGGGGCATTGAAAATGAGTCCTGACAGCACCGCTATGTCGCCCGAAGTAGCGCAGCGACTGCGGGAGCTGGTGCAGGCCGGGGCTACGGTTTTGCTCAACCGCCAGCCCAGCCACTCGCCGGAGTTGCGCGGTTTTCCGGATGCTGACAAGACGGTTCGGCAACTGACGGCGGCGCTGAATCAGGCTGATAATTCGCAGGCTTCGGTAGCTGCTACGGCAACTGGTGAAGCGTCCGTTTCGGCCGCCAAGGGCCGGGTGTTGCGTGGGCCTTACCAAGCCGATTCTTTTGATGCGCTGGGCCTGACGCGCGACGTGATGGCCCACACCGCCAAGGGCCAGCGCGCCAACGGCATCGCCTGGACGCACCGTACCAATGCGCAGTTTGACATCTATTTCATCTCCAATCAGCTCGATTCGGCCCGCACCATTGAGTTGAGTCTGCGCGTGGCCGGGCGGCAGCCGGAGCTATGGGACGCGGTGACGGGCGAAACCCGCCCGGCTACCGATTGGAAACTCGAAAACGGTCGCACCCTGCTACCAATTCGCCTGGACCGCAACGGCTCCGTTTTCGTGGTATTTCGGGCGCCGGCCGCGCAGCCAGGCGCCCACGCCGGCCCCAACTGGCGTGAGGTGCAGCCCGTGCAAACGCTCACCGGCGCGTGGCAAGTCCGTTTCGACACGAAGGCAGGCGGGCCAGCCGAGCCCGTCCTCTTCTCCCAACTGACCGATTGGAGCAAAAACGCTGACGCCAGAATCAGCCATTATTCCGGCACCGCCGAATACCGTCAGTCCTTCAAGTGGAAGCCCGCGAAAGGCCCGCAGCAACGCGTTTTCCTCGACTTGGGACAAGTCGACAACCTCGCCGAAGTGCAGCTCAACGGCCAGCCCGTCGGCATTGCCTGGACGGCTCCCTACCGCCTCGACATCACCGAAGCCGTGAAAAAAGGCGCCAACCAGCTCAGCATTCGCGTCACCAACACCTGGGCCAACCGCCTCATCGGCGACCAAGCCCTGCCCGCCGACCAGCGCCAGACGTGGACGCCCGCGCCGTCGCCGGCCACCGGCAAGCCGCTGCTGCCGGCCGGACTTCTGGGACCGGTGATGCTCAGTGTCAGTAAACAAGCCATTCCCACCATTACGAAATAGCTTTATGAACGTGCAACTTAAGAAACTTCGCTTCGGCCTGTTGGCGGTGGCAGCAGCGACCGGCCAGCCCGCTTTTGCTCAGCAAAAGGCCCTCGTCAACACCTCCGCCAGCGCCCACGCCAAGCTCAGCAGCGTGGATATGGGCAGCGTGCAGTGGACCAACGGCTTCTGGGCCGAGCGCTTCGACGTGTGCCAGAAGTCGATGATTCCGACCATGTGGGCGCTCTACCATTCCGACCGCAACCACGCCTACAAGAACTTTGAGATTGCCGCCGGGCTGGAGCAAGGCGCGCACAAGGGCCCGCCCTTCCACGACGGCGACTTCTTCAAATTGCTGGAAGCGCTGTCGGCCACCTATGCGGTAAACCACGACCCCAAGCTGGACCAGCAGCTTGACGAAGCCATTGCCTTGATTGTGAAGGTGCAGCGGCCCGATGGATACCTGAGCACCCAAAGCACCATTGCGGAGCTGAACACCCCCGGGCAGAAGGCGGCATTCAAGAACCGGCTGAATTTTGAAACCTACAACCTCGGCCACCTCATGACGGCCGGCTGCGTGCACTACCGCGCCACGGGCAAAACCACGCTGCTGAACGCGGCGAAGAAAGCCACTGATTACCTGTACAATTTCTACAAAACGGCCTCGCCCGAGCTGGCGCGCAACGCCATCTGCCCGGCGCACTACATGGGCGTAGTGGAAATGTACCGCACCACCCGCGACCCGCGCTACCTGGAGCTGGCCGAGAGCCTCATCAACATCCGCGGGCTGGCGGCCGACATCGGCACCGACGACAACCAGGACCGCCTGCCGTTCCGCCAGATGCAGAAGGCCGGCGGCCACGCCGTGCGGGCCAACTACCTCTTTGCCGGCGCGGCCGACGTGTACGCCGAAACCGGCGACGCCACCCTGCTCACGACCCTCAACAAAATGTGGGACGACGTGACCCAGCACAAAATGTACGTCACCGGTGCCTGCGGGGCCCTTTACGACGGCGTGTCGCCCGACGGCACGGCCTACAAGCCCGACACGGTGCAGAAAATCCACCAGGCCTACGGGCGCGACTACCAGCTGCCCAACCTCACAGCCCACGGCGAAACCTGCGCCAACATCGGCAACGTGCTTTGGAACTGGCGGATGCTGCAAATCACGGGCGACGCCAAGTACGCCGACGTGATGGAAACGGCGCTCTACAACAGCGTGTTATCCGGCATCAGCCTCGATGGGCAACGCTTCCTCTACACCAACCCGCTGGCCTATTCCGCCGACCTGCCGTTTTCGCAGCGCTGGTCGAAGGAGCGGGTCGACTACATCAGCCTCTCCAACTGCTGCCCGCCCAACGTGGTGCGCACCATCGCGGAGGTAAATAACTACATGTATAACACGTCGGACAAAGGCCTGTGGCTGAACCTCTACGGCGGCAATAACTTAAACACCAAGCTCAAAGACGGCTCGCCTCTCAAGCTGACGCAGGAAACGAATTACCCCTGGGATGGCAGCGTAAAAGTGACCCTGCAAACCGCCCCGAAGAAGCCGTTTTCAATGTTTTTCCGGGTGCCCGGCTGGAGCGAAGGCGCGGCGCTGCTCGTGAACGGCCAGCCCGTGGCCGCCACCCTAACGCCCGGCCAATACGCCGAAATCAACCGCCGCTGGAAGGCCGGCGACAAGGTGGAGCTGCAGCTCCCGATGCCCGCGCAGCTGCTGGAAGCCAACGCCCTGGTCGAGGAAACCCGCAACCAGGTGGCCGTGCGGCGCGGCCCGGTGGTCTACTGCCTCGAAGCCCGTGACCTGCCCGTCGGCAAGCCCCTCAGCGGCCTGATTGTGAATGCCAACACCGTTTTCACGCCCCGCCACGCCACCATCGCCGGCTCCGACGTGGTGTGGCTGGAAGGCCAGACCGCCTTCGCCGATAACTCGGCCTGGAAAGGCCAGCTCTACCATCCCCTTTCCCGGGAAAAGCCCGCCACCGTGCCGTTTAAGCTGATTCCGTACTACGCCTGGGGCAACCGGGGCAGCAACGACATGGAGGTGTGGCTGCCAGTGAGCCGGTAATTTTCAGAACGATGTAGAGACGCGACACTTCGCGTCTCGGCGTCCACGCCGTCGTGCCGATTCCGCCCAACGCCGAGACGCGAAGTGTCGCGTCTCTACAATCAATCTGCTAACTCGAAGAATGAAAACCCAGTCCCTTTTTCTCTTCTGTCTCACGCTGTTTTTCCCGCTGCTGAGCCACGCCCAGCTGCGCCTGGCCTCGCTCTTCACCGACAACATGGTGATGCAACAACAGGCCGAGTGCGCCGTGTGGGGCTGGGCCAAAGCCGGCAGCACCATCACCGTGAACCCGAGCTGGGGCAAGCAGAAGTACACCGCCCAGGCCGACGCGGCCGGCAAGTGGCGGCTAAAGGTGAAGACGCTGGCCGCTAGCAGCACGTCTTACGAGTTAACCATCAGCGGCGACGGCCCGGCCATGAAGCTGAAAAACGTATTAGTGGGCGAAGTCTGGCTTTGCGGTGGGCAGTCGAACATGGAGATGCCGATGAAGGGCTTCAAAGGCCAGCCGGTGCTGGGCTCGAACGAGGGCATTCTGCACTCGCGCAACGACCAGCTGCGTCTCTACACCGTGCCCCGCTCGTCCGTCACGGAGCCGCAGGACAACAGCAAGCCGTCGCCCTGGCGCGTGGCCGAGCCCGAGGCCGTGAGCAATTTCAGCGCCACGGCCTACTACTTCGGACGCCTGTTGCAGGAGCAGCTGCGCGTGCCCGTGGGGCTGCTGCATTGCAGCTACAGCGGCTCTTTCATCGAGGCCTGGATGGACGCCGAGAACCTGCGGCAGTTTACCGGGGTGAAGATTCCGGCCAAGGGCGACACTATCAAACTGCAAAGCCGCACGGCCACCACGCTCTACAACGGCATGCTGCATCCCATTGAGGGATACGGCATTAAAGGCGCAATCTGGTACCAGGGCGAATCGAATTACGACCGGCCCGATGAGTACGCGCAGTTGTTTGCCGCCATGGTGAAGCAGTGGCGCACGAAGTGGGGCATGGGCGACTTTCCCTTCTACTACGCCCAAATTGCGCCCTTCGACTACACCCGCACCTCCAAAAACAAGGGAGGCAAGTACAACTCCGCCTTCCTGCGCGACGCCCAGCGCAAGCTGCAGGACCAGGTGCCCAACACCGGTATGGCCGTGCTGCTCGACGTGGGCGAGGAAACCAGCATCCACCCCATGCGCAAGGAGCCCGGCGGCACCCGTCTGGCCCTGCTGGCCCTGGCCCAGACCTACGGCCTGAAAGGCGTTGGCGCCCTGAGCCCCACCTATGAGTCGCTGACGGTGAAGGACAACACGGTGGCGGTGCGCTTCAAGAACTCGCCGATGGGCATGACCACGTTTGGGCAGGAGCTTACCGGCTTCGAAATAGCCGGGGCTGACCAGAAGTGGTACCCGGCCAAAGCCACCATCGCAGGCAGCGTCATCAACGTTTCGGCCGATGCGGTGAAGGCGCCGGTGGCGGTGCGCTATGCGTTTAAGGACTTCACACGGGCTACTTTATTCAGCAATGAAGGGCTGCCGGTATCGTCGTTCCGGACGGATGAGTGGGAGCAATGAGCAAGGCCGCAAGCAAAGATTTGAACGTCATGCTGAGCTGGTCGAAGCATCTCAACCGTGGAGGTAAATCAATTACTCTCGCGGTAGAGATGCTTCGGCAGGCTCAGCATGACGTTCTGCCGTTTCACTCGAAACTGATGCGGCAGGTGCTTCTGCTGTTTCTTGCCATTCTCCCCTGCTTCGCCCACGCCCAAACCGAGCTAGCCACCAACAACATCACCTGGACCACGCCCAGCCGCAACGCCGGCGAATCGATGCCCTGCGGCGGCGGCGACATCGGCCTGAACGTGTGGGCTGAGAATGGCAACGTGCTATTCTACATCGCCCGTAGCGGCACGTTTGATGAGAATAACTCGCTGTTGAAACTCGGCCGCGTGCGCCTGCACCTCACGCCTAACCCGTTCGAGAAAGGCACCTTCAAGCAGCAGCTAACCTTGCAATCTGGCGATGTGACACTGACGGGCACCGGGGGCAAAACAACGGCACAGGTGCACATTTGGGTCGATGTTTTTAACCCCGTGGTGCACGTTGAAATCAGCAGCACTGCCAAGCTCTCTGCCGAAGCCACTTACGAAAGCTGGCGCTTCGCCGACCGCACGCTGAAGGGCAAGGAAAACAACCAGAATTCCTACAAATGGGCCCCGCAGGGCGAGGTCAAAACCCGCCGCGACAGCATCAGTTTCCGCAGCCAGGGCATCGAATTTTTCCATCAGAACCAGTCCCAAACCGTGTTTGACGTGGCAGTAAAGCAGCAGGGGTTGGCGGGCATTAAAGACCGGCTCTACAACCCGCTCAACCAGCTGATTTTTGGCGGCGCAATGCAGGGCTCGAACATGCGACCGGCCGGCACCACCACCGGCCAATACCTCAACACGACCTACCACGGCCGGAAGCTCAAAAGCCGCGCCCCGAGCCGCACGCACGCTTTAGTGGTGGCGCTGCACACGGCCACGGCGCCCAGCGCGCAGCAGTGGCAACAAGGGCTGCAACAGACGCTAACCGCCGCCCGGCAAAACCCTAAAGCCGCCCGCCAGCGCACGGTGGCCTGGTGGCGCGACTACTGGCAGCGCAGCTTCATCTACATTCAGCCGGATAAAGCCTTGGGGAACACCCCGGAATGGCAGGCGGCCCGCAACTACCAGCTCATGCGCTACCTGCTGGGCTGCAATGCCTTCGGCCAGTGGCCCACCAAGTTCAACGGCGGCCTGTTCACCTACGACCCGGTGCTGACGGACTCCACGCTCAAGTTCACGCCTGATTTCCGCAATTGGGGCGGCGGCACCCACACCGCCCAAAACCAGCGTCTCGTGTACTGGCCCATGCTGAAAAGCGGCGACGCGGCACTGATGAAGCCGCAGTTTGATTTTTACCTGCGCCTGCTGCGCAACGCCGAATTGCGCAGCCAAACCTACTGGCAGCACCCCGGCGCCTGCTTCACCGAGCAGCTCGAAAATTTCGGCCTGCCCAACCCCGCCGAATACAACTGGAAGCGCCCCGCCGACTTCGACAAGGGCCTGGAATACAACGCCTGGCTGGAATATGAGTGGGACACGGTGCTGGAATTCTGCCTGATGATGCTGGAAACCGAGCGCTACGCCGGCCACGACGTGGCCGCCTACCTGCCCTTCGTGGAAAGCTGCCTCACCTTCTTCGACGAGCATTACCAGTACTTGGCCCGGCAGCGCGGCGCCAGGGCGCTCGACGGCGCCGGCCATTTGGTGCTCTACCCCGGCTCGGGGGCCGAGACGTACAAGATGGCCTACAATTCTGCCGCCTCCATTGCGGGGCTGCGCACGGTGCTCACGCGCTTGCTGGAGTTGCCGCCGGCCTACGGCACTGCCGCCCAACGTCAGAAATGGAGCGCCATGCTGGGCCGCATCCCAGCCATCAGCTTCCGCGAAATCGGCGGTCACACCCTGTTGGCCCCGGCCAAATCCTGGGAGCGCCTCAACAACACGGAGAGCCCGCAGCTCTACCCGGTTTTTCCGTGGGGCGTCTACGGTGTGGGCAAACCCGGCCTCGACACGGCCCGCAACACGTACTTATACGATGCGGACGTGCAGAAATTCCGCAGCCACGTGGGCTGGAAGCAGCACAACATCTTCGCCGCCCGCCTCGGCCTCATCGCCGAAGCCGCCGAACTGACGGTGAAGAAGCTGCAGGATTCCGGCCGCCGCTTTCCGGCCTTCTGGGGCCCCGGCTACGACTGGGCCCCCGACCACAACTGGGGCGGCTCGGGCATGATTGGCCTGCAGGAAATGCTGCTGCAAACCGACGGGCGAAAGATTATTCTGCTGCCCGCCTGGCCCAGGAATTGGGACGTGCATTTCAAGCTGCACGCGCCTTACCAAACGACGGTGGAGGCCGTAGTAAAGGATGGGAAAGTGCAGGTGCTGAAGGTGTGGCCGGAGGCACGGCGGGCGGATGTGGTGATGTAGAACGTCATGTAGAGACGCGACACTTCGCGTCTCCACGTTGAACGATTGGAACCGCGCGGCATAAATAACATCCGCGACGATTGAGACGCGAAGTGTCGCGTCTCTACAGCCCTAATGCCCGTTGAACACCACGTACAGCCCCACCATCACCACGGCCAGCGCGGCCCACAGCAGCTGCACCCGCCGTGTGGGACGGGCCAGCACCCCGTAGTCCACCGCCTGGCGCCGTGCCTGGCCAGCCGGGTCGGTGAGGGAGAGCAGCACGGCCGCCACAAACAGCACGGCGAAAATGAGGAACGACAGCACCAGGTAGTGCGGCCAGAAGCTGTATTTCGCCGAAGGCAGCACCCACAGATACACCACGCCCACCCCCAGGCTGAACGCCGAACCCAAGGACAAAATCCCGTTCACCGCGCGCTGCGTGGTGCGCCGCCAAAACACCGATAGCAGGAACACCACCGCCAGCGACGGCGCGATGAAGCCGAGCACGGCCTGGAAAATATCGAACAGATTCAGGCCCTTTACGCTGTCGATGGCCAGCGCCACCAGCACGGCAAAGCCGCAGCCGACGAGGATGGTGACGCGGCCCACCGACTTGATTTGCTGGTTGCTGGCGTGGGGGTTGATGTTGCGGGCGTACACATCCATCGTAAACACGGTGCTCAGCGAGTTGAGCGACGAGCTGATGGTGCCCACCAGCACGGCAATGAGCACCACGATGACAAGGCCTTTCATGCCCTCTGGAAAAAGGCTGGTAACCATGGTCATGTAGGCCTCGCTGGGGTCTTTGAGGTGCGGGAATAGAATGAAGCACAAAATGCCGGTGCCGATGAACAGCGGCAGCGACAGGATTTTCAGCCAGCCGATGAAATTCACGCCCAGCTGGCCCTGTTCCAGGTTTTTGGCCCCGAGCACCGACTGCACCATGGCCTGGTCGGTGCAGAAAAATGCTACCGCCGACACCGGGTAGCCCAGCAGGATGGCATACCACGGGTACTTGGGGTCGGAAGCCGGATGCAGCAGGTTCCAGTAATGACCGGGCACGCTGTGGTACACTTTGCTCAGTCCGCCCACTTTCAGCACGCCAATGACGGTGAGCGTGAGCGACACTGCGATGAGCAAAATCATCTGAAAAACGTTGACCTTGGCAATGGCCTTGAGGCCGCCCACGAAGGCGAAAAACCCCGCAAACAGCACCAGCACAATCACCGACTGCCACATGGGAATTCCCAGAATTTGCCGCACCAGAAAGCCGCCCGCAAACAGGCCCAGCGACAGCCACGAAATCAGGATTTTAATCAGCGCGTACCAGGCCAGAATGTTCTGCGTGGAATCGCCGTATTGCCGGCCCATAAAGCCAGGCATGGTGCTCACGTTGGCCGCCAGGTAGCGCGGCGCAAACACCACCGCCAGCAGAAACAAAAACACGAAAGCGTACCACTCAAAATTCACCGCCACGATGCCCGTGCTGTACCCGATGCTGGCAAAAGCCAGCAGCATCGACGGCCCCACATTCGTGCCCCACATATTGAACCCGATGCTGGCCCAGCCCAACGATTTATTGGCCAGAAAGATGGATTCATCGGGCTTGTTGCGCTGTGAGGCGCTGGCCCGAAAGCCGATGACCACGAGGATGACGACATAGGCCACGACAATGGCGTAGTCCCAGGCAGTGAGATGGCCGAGTAGGTTGTTGCCCATGCGGGTAAGGGTGGGTTTGGGGTGGGAATGATTTAAGAGCAGCCTCACGCGGGTCACCTCACCCCCGGCCCCTCTCCCGCGGAGAGGGGAGCCGGACGAAGCAGACGTTCGCGCCGCCGTGGCTCCCCTCTCCGCGGGAGAGGGGCCGGGGGTGAGGTAAAGACGTCAGAGCGAAACGCCGTGCTCCGCCAGCAAGTCGCGCACTTTCACCGGCTGGCCGGTGCTCAGCGAGCGGTCCATGGCCTGCAGCAGCGCGATGGTACCGATGCCCTCTTTCAGGTCCGGGTAAGCTGTGAAATTCTGCTCGATGGAATCGGCGAAATACTCCAGGTAATTCTGGTATTCGCCGGCGTGGTGGCTCTTGCCCTCGAAGCGGAAATAGTGCTTCAGCTTGTGCTCCCAAGTGAAGATTTTTTCCTCGCCAGTTTTGTCGGTGATGGCGTAGCGCAGGTCCATGTAGTCGCCTTGGCTGGCGCCCTCGGTGCCGCGCAGGATGCAGCTCATCTCCGAATCGCGGGTCACGGGCTGCACGGGGCCGGTGTAGCAGCCGCTCACGCGGGCCACGCGGCCATCGGTGCTTTTGAAGATGAAGTGCATGGTGTCCTGGTGCTTGAGGCCGCCTTTGGCGCCGTTGCTGCTGAGCATGCCGTAGCCCATCACCTCCTCAATGTTGGGCAGGTACCAGCGAATAAAATCTACCGGGTGGCTGAGGCCGCCGTAGAGCCATTTGAAGGCGTTTTCCAAGGACCAGCCTTTCTCCAGAAACCAGCGGTGGTCGGCGTGGTAGTAGGCTTCGATGGTGATGAGCTCGCCAATCAGTCCGGCTTCGTAGTCGGCGCGCTGGCGCTTCATGGGCTCGAAAAACCGGGAGCTTTGGCCCACGAAAAGCTTTTTGCCCGAGGTGCGGCTCAGCTCCAGCAGCTCGTTGGCCTTGCTGAGGTCGTCGATAAACGGCTTGGTGCAGACGACGTGCTTGCCGGCCCGTAGGGCCTGGGCCACGTGCTCGGCGTGCAGGTGGTCGGGGGTGTAGATGGCCACGGCGTCGATTTCCGGGTCATCGAGCAGGTCCTGGTACTGCGTGGTGTAGTGCGGGAAGTTGAATTCTTCGGCGCGGTGGCGGCACAGGTCTTCGTTGCGGTCGCAGATGGTTTTGAGCGTCCATTTCGGGCTGTTCAGGGCGGCCGACATGGTGCTGCGGCCTTCGCCGAGGCCCAGAATTCCTAAGGTGAGCATTTTGGGGGTAAGTAGGAGTTTTGAGTTGTCAATAGAATCCAAACCTGGCCGTCATGCTGAGCGCAGTCGAAGCATCTCTACCGGGCAAGTAATTTCTGATGCTCGCAACGAAGCGGTAGAGATGCTTCGACTGCGCTCAGCATGACGGGTGTTTTTATTTCTTTAGCAGCACTTGTTGCTTCAGTGCCACTGCGGGTTTCAGAAACACCCACACCTCGCCCGGTTTGGTACCGGGCAGGCCTTCCTGGTACTGCTTCATCAGCGCGTTCCAGTCGTTCACGCGCGGGTTATTCAGCGAAGTTTTCGGGTTCAATTCATCTAGGCTGGCACCGTGCGGAATGCTGATAACCAGCATCAGCTGCCGCCCCTGCCGAAACACCAGCAGCTGCTGGAAGCTGGCCCGGCAGAAGCCCTGCGCCACTTCCGGCCACTGCTGAAACTGGGTGGCGTGGTGGTTCAGGTACTCCTGCTGCTTTTTCGAATCTTTGACCAGATTCGCCGTCAGGATGATGTTGTCCCATTGCTTGGCGGTGGTTTTATCGGTGCAGTGCTGACGGTCAAATTTGTAAAAGGGCACGGCATAGAGCTTCACCTCACTGCCAGTGTAAACGGCGGCCAGATTCTTCTGCAGCGCCTGAATGCTCGCAGTTTTGCCGTAGGCAATGAGGTGGTTTTGCCAGCGGTATATGCCTGAGGTCGGCACCTTATATTTCCGACAAAGCGCCACCAAATTGCGGGCTGAGACCGGTGCTTTTCCGGGACCGATAATTTCAATCACCGACATCTTTTCACCGGCTTGCGCGAAGGCGGAAATGGCCAGCAACAGCAGCAAAAGCAGTACTAAAAAGCGGCTGCTTCGGCGGATTCTGGCCCGATGTAGAGACGCATCCTTGCGTCTCGTCGTTGAACGGAATCGACCAAACAGCGCGGACAACGAGACGCAACGATGCGTCGCTACATCTACCAGGTTTTCAGGCGAAATGCTCATTTGCTCACGGCCTGATAACTCACCACGTACTCGCGCCCTTTCTCCAGCGTCAGCTCATATTCCCCGCTGCCTTTCGACACGATTTTACCGCCTTTGCAGCTCGGTTTCGACTTGCTTTTGAAACGCAGCGTGCCAGTGCCGCTGGCGCCTTTCACCTTGAGCTGCTTGGGGCTAGCGGCCACCGTAATGTCGCCCTGCGGGGTGGGCACGGTGCCTTCCATCCACTGCAGGCCGCCGAGGTTGGGCACGATTTCGTAGGTGGCGTAGCCGGGAGTGAGCGGTTTTACGCCGAGGTAGTACTTACCGAGCAGGTAAATCGGGCTGGCGCCCCAGGCGTGGCACAAGCTCTTGCCGAAGGGCCGGCCGTACATGGCCAGGTGCTCGGTGCCTTTTTTGGTGGGGTCGTACTCCTCCCAAAACGAGGTAGCGCCTTCGTTCAGCATCCCGCCCCAGTACGACTTCATTTCTTTGAGCACGTACGGCTGCTCACCCATCGCGCACAGGGCTTCCAGCTCGTAGAAGCGCATGTAGGGCGTCGTGATTTTGGGTACCTGCGGGTTCAGCAGCACCGATTTTTTCACCTGCTGCTCCTGCGCGGGGCTTAGGTAGTCGAAGAAGATGGCAAACATGTTGGCGTAGCGCGTCACGTTGTCGGTGGGCTGGCCGTTCCCGCGGCTGTGCACCAGCGCGCCCTTGCCGGCATTCCAGTAGGTGGCGAAGATTTTGGCCTTGAGGTCGGTGGCCAGCTGCTGGTATTTCTGCGCGCCGGCCTGGTCGCCCACCAGATTCGCGCACAAGGCCATGCTTTCGAGGCTGCGGCAAAGCAGCAACTGCTCGAAGCTCACTTCGCCCTTCTTGCTCAGCCCGTCGGCCCAGTCGATAAATACCCAGTCGCCGGCTAGGCCTTCCATCAGGCCGTCCTTGTTGCGGCGGCCGAGGCAGTAGTCCATCAGGCTTTGCATGCGCGGATACAGTTGCTGCACCTGCGCCTTGTCGCCCGTATACTGGTAGGCATCGTACACGCTGATGAACCAGTAGAAACTGTAGTCCATGATGGTGTTGATGTGGCTGGTCACCGGGTCTTTGCCGCGCAGGGCAAACTGTGTGCGGTTCACCGTCGGCGTGTCGAAGTAGAGGTAGTAGTTCATCAAATAGCTCTGGTAGGCGTCGCCCGACCACACCCACCGGTCGCGCTTGATGCCATCGATGAAAAACTCCCGCGTGTTGAGGTGCATGGTGTAGGCCGCCACGTCCCAGATTTTATTCAACTGGTCATCGGAACAGCGGAATTTGCCCCGCTCCGCCACCGGCGCATACTCGTAGAGCAGCGACACCGAATCGAGACTCACACCCGCCTCCGGCCGGATGTTCACGTAGCGAAACGCCTTCGATAAGCTCGTCACCGTGTCGCCTTTCTGCGGCTGGTCCACGGCCAGGAATTCCAGCGTTTCGCAGGTTTCAGTGGCCAACGCTTCCTCCTTCGACTCGCCAAAATACACCGCCACCTGTCCTTTGCCTTTCAAGCCATGCAGCTTGATGTAGCCGAAGGTTTCGCGCCCAAAATCGACCACCATTCCCTGCGGCGTACGCTCCACCCGGGCCGCCCGGCGCGCCTCCGTCGGCAGCTTGAAAGCCGAGGGCAGCGACTCGGGCGCATCGAAGTTCCAGGCGCCCGCTTGCAGCCAGGTCGTGCCCGACTGGTCCGAGGTTTTGCCCGAGGCATCAATCCATTCCTTGTCCTCGTAGGTAACCAGCCACGAGGCATCGGAAGCAA
The DNA here is from genome assembly GCF_014699055.1 of Hymenobacter armeniacus. Taxonomy (GTDB): domain Bacteria; phylum Bacteroidota; class Bacteroidia; order Cytophagales; family Hymenobacteraceae; genus Hymenobacter; species Hymenobacter armeniacus. Next base: position 964,279 of record NZ_JACXAC010000002.1, on the reverse strand, counting down.
TGGTTTTGCCGCGCACGAACACGGCCGGCGGTGTGGCCTGGTTGTATACCTTGATGTTGATGCGGTGCTTGCCGGCCGGCACGGTCAGGCGCGTGGGCGCGCCCAACGGCTTGCCATCGAGCTTCACGTTGTACTGGCCCTCGGCGCGCAGCTCCACTTCTTCGGGCTGCGCGAGGTCGAAGTCCTTGTGGAAATCGATGAGGACGTAGTGGCTGTCCATCCGCCAGAACACCGGGAAGAACGTGCCGCGCTCGGTGCGCCGGTTCTGCATCTGGTTGCCCAGCCAGATTTCGTAGTCGCCGGGGTACCAAATCCAGGTGGCTTTAGGGGCGGCGGTTTGGGCTTGGGCGGAAGCTGCTAGCAGAAACAGGAGCAACGCAGTTGCCACTCGTTGCAAGTATGGTTTTATCATCAGGTGGGTTGATGTGTTTTTTGGTAGTGTGTTGTGCCGAGCGCAGCGAAGCATCTCGCTCGCTTCGTTGGGATACCATTGATTACTGCGGCACGCGAAACGCTTCGCTGCGCTCTGCATGACGTTCTTTCATTCTTTTATTATTCATTTCTGGAGCGAAATTTTTCGCAAATCCTGATACCCCGCCTCCAGCCCCGCCGCTTGCTTGATGGCTTCGCTTACCATTGGCCCGTTGTTTTTCCACACGTTCCCCGGCCCGTTGGCATTGGCCAGGAACTTCTCGGCCGGGCACCAGTTGTCCTGCACCGTTATATTAGACGAGCCTTCGTCGAGGTAGAGGTAGAACCAGTGGTCAGGGTCATGCACGTAAGGGGCGCGGCCAATTTCATCCACACGGTTTTCGCTGATGACTGTGCCCGGTTGGGCCGAAAGCGTGTACACGCCGGCCACGTCGTAGGTGTGCTGGGCGTAGTGATGAATGTAGTTGGCCAGCACGCGGTTGTCGCGCATGGCATTGGTGGTTTTGGTCCAGCCCCAGCCCAGACTGATGCCGGTGTAGGGCACCTGCGCCACCTCGTTGTGCCGAATGGTAGTGCCCCGCACGAAGCCCGCGGCAATGCCCACCGCGCCCCAGTCCTCGTTGCCGCAGTCAGTGACGAGGTTGTTTTCCAGCAACTCGTTGGTGCAGATTTCCCGCTCGTCTTTTGGGTTGTATGGCAGGTGCGTTTCCACGCTCTCGTCGGAGAATTTGCCCAGCTGCACCCCGTTCACAGCCACATCGCGCACGGTGCAGCCGGTGATGACGTCGTCGTGAGTGCCGCTTTGGTAATCCAGCGCTGTCGCGCCCATATGCAGGAACTGACAGCGCTCGAAGCGGGTATGGTGCGCGTTTTGCATCTCCACCCCGGCTGGCGGCCTACCAATCCAGGCTTGGTTTTCGAGGCCGGCTTTGTCGGGCGTGCCGGGCTTGGCCAGCGAGTAGCCATCCAGCAGGTACATGCCGGCCTGCAAGGGCACATGGCCCTGCTCCGAGGGCCGCAGCCAGGTGGTGTAGGCGAACGTCAGCCCTTTGAACTGCACGTAGCCTACCGGCTGGTCGAGGGTGCCGGCTACCCGAATCACCGTTTCCAGAGCCGGCGCTATTACCTGGGCGGTGACCAGGTTTTCGCCAGCGCGGGGCCAGTAATACACCTGCCCGTGCGGCGCGTCATAAAACCATTCGCCGGGCTGGTCGAGCAGTTCGATGGCGTTGGTAAAGTAGAAGGCCGAGCTACCGTTTTTGCCGTTGATGATGGGCCGCGGCCAAGGATGCTCGAACTGGATACGGCTTTCGGGCTCCTGAAACGTCACGCGGGCTTTGTCGCCCTGCACGGCCAAGGATTTCACGCGTAGCACGTTCACGGCCCACATCTGGTGCAGCACCATTTCCAGTTGGCCGGGCTGTTTCACCGAGGCCAGGGCGGCGGTTGGCACCAGCGTTTCCCGCTTATCGGTGTCCCAGGTGAGTAGACGGGGCAGGTTGTCGTTGTTGGGCGTGCGGGCGCGGGTGGCTTTGCGGCCATTCACCCACAGCTGGCGAAAGTTGAGGGCGCGGCCCGATAGCAGCGGCGCGGCGGCCACCCACACCTGCCCCTGCGCGGCAGCTGGCAGACCCGGGATTTTGCCAAGGGCTTTTTGCCAGCCCGTTACCACTACGCCGCCACTGAGTACCGGCTGCTCGCCGGGCGCAGCCTCAATTATGGTGGGGCTCGTGGCGGTACCGGCATCTTCCGGCCGCAGGAAAAGGGGTTCAGTCAGTCGGTATTCCCCACCGCGCACCCAGATGTGCGCGCCGGCTTCTACGGCCGGGTCGTGCAGGCGGCGCAGGTCTCGCACCTGGCGCAGGGCAGCGGCAACGGTAGCTAGCGGCTTCTCGGCAGTACCCGGGTTGCGGTCGGAGCCGGTGGGCGCCACCCAGATGTCGGCAGCGTGAGCTGGTGCGGCACCTAGCAGGCTGAGGGCAAACAGATTTAGAATAAAGGTCCGTGTCATGCCTATCTGGCGTCCGCGAAGCGGAGCGTAGCCGAAGCATCTCTACTGCTTCGTTGAAATCATTGAGATTAGTATTTAGGTAGAGATGCTTAGACTTCGCTCAGCATGACGACCTTTTTTGCATTTACCGGGCAGCTGTTGACTTCGCAAACACCGCCTGCAAGTCCTCGAAGCTGTGCAGCGCATTCGCCGGCAGCCCCTCCCCTTTCGGCCCAAAAACGTGCTGCGCTTCCTCCTTCTCAATGGTCACTTTCGACTCGTCCAGCTTGCCGGTTTTATGCTCAGCGGCCGCCAAATTCAGCCCTAGGTTTTTGGCTAGAAACTCGTACATGGCCTGCCGTTTCGAAGGACCGTAATCGTGCCCCTCCTTGGGCAAATGGGCATTTTGCACAAGGTCGGCTTTGCCGTAGTAACCGTAGATTTTTTGCAGGTATGGAAAAGCGACTTCAGGCGTCTGGGCGGTCCAGTCGCCACCGTCAGTAATGGCGAGTTGGGGGCGCGGGGCGGCCATAGCGGCGATTTCGGCGTTGTTGGTGCCGTTGCCGCAGAGGTGCACGGGCTGGCCGCTTTCGCAGGGGCAGCCGCCGCTATGGTAAGTCGAGAGCATCACCACCGGCACGCTCACTTTGATACGGTCGTCGAGCGCCGTGAGCAGCATGGTTTGGCTGCCGCCACCCGAACCACCGGTGATGGCCACGCGGGTTTTGTCAGCCTCTTTCAAGGACAGTAAATAGTCGAGCGCCCGCTCGCCGTTCAGGGCCTGCACCGTCATCGCGAGGCTGCGGCGGTGGTCTTCGCCCTTGAATTGCAGCAGCGACTCGCCCCAGGCAAACAGGTCGTAGCTGTACACCATCGCGCCCATGCGAGCCAGCGTGGCACAACGCAATTGCGCATCAGCCCGGTAGCGGCCGTCGCCGAAGTGCCCGTCGGGACTAATGATAACCGGGATTTTGCCCTTGGCCTTGGTGGGTTTATAAATCGAGCCGGTCATGTAGTAGCCCGGCAGCGTTTCGATAGCCACGTTCTCCACGGTGTAGCCGTCGAACTGCCGCTTGTTGGTGATAATGGGCTTGCTGGCGGGTTTGGCCGGCATGGGCGACAGCCGCAGTGCCGCCCACATGCAGCTGCGCAGCTCGGCCTTGCGCTTTTCCCAGGTGGCCGCGTCGTGGTACTGGCTGGCTAGCTGCGCCAACTGGGCGGCACCTTCATCGGGCGTTTTGAGGTGGTACTGGAAGGTCTTAAGCTTGTAAGTTTTGTCGCCGGTTTTCGCCGCCTGGTAGTCGAACGGGGCGAGCACGCTACGCAAGGTTTCGTCCACGTCGGGGCGGAAGCGCCACTCGGCGTAGGTCACGTATTTGTCCTTCACCATCGCGGCGTCGGGCCGAATTTTTACTCCGTAGCGCTGCTGAATCTCCTCAAGCACCTGCTGCAATGGCTTTTGGTACTGGTCATCGGAGTTTTGCGCTTGGGCGGCGGCGGTGAGGAACAGGGAACCTAGAAGCAGGCGGAAAAATCTGGACATGGGTGGGAATGCGGTTGGTGTTTTAGGGTGCCGCGCTAACGGGGCGCCTCACCCCCTAGTCCCCTCTCCGAAAAGGAGAGGGGGAACTAGCTTCTAGTTTTAATCTTAGTTCTAGTTAGGAAGTCGTCAGGCTCCCCCTCTCCTTTTCGGAGAGGGGGCCGGGGGGTGAGGCGCCACGTTGAACGAGCCAAGCTCAATCTTTCGTAATCTCCGCCTCACCCACCGGCGCCTTATAGCCTTTCACTGCCGGCCACACGCCGTTTTCAATTTTCACCAGCTTCATCTTTTTCGGGTCGAGCACGGCGTGCTTGATGCGCTGGCGGCGCCAGGTGTACACGAAATGCACCAGCCCGTCTTTGGTCTGAATCACCGAGGGGTACGAGTACTGGCTGATGGGCGAGTCTTCCAGAATGGCCACCGCGTACCACTCTTTGCCATCCTTCGATACGGCCACGTTGAGGGGGGTGCGGGGGCCTTTGGCGAGGGTACCGGGGGGTAGCACGTGGTTGTAGACCAGCAGCTGGCGGCCGTCTTTCAGAGTCACGGCGTCGGTGCCGGAGTTGTTGTTGGGCAGGGTGGTTTTGGCGAGGGGCGACCAGGTTTTGCCTTGGTCCGTGGACCACGTTTCGAGGATGGCGCGGTCGCGGCTGCGGCAGAGGGCTTGCAGGCGACCGTCCTTATAGGTGAGGATGCTGGGCTGAATCGCGCCCTGGGTTGCGCCGTTGGGCACAGGCGCGGTTTTGGTCCAGGTCTGGCCAAAATCCGGCGAAGCCTCAAAGTGCACCAGCCAGCCGCCGCTGCCCTCGGTGCTGGTGGGCGAGAGCAAGGTGCCGTTTTTGAGCAGTACAGGCTTGTTTTTCACCGGCCCGATGTAGCCTTCCGGCAGCGCCTGGGCCGCCGACCACGTCAGGCCGTTGTCTTTGGAAGTGCGCAGCCAGCCCTTCCAGTCCGAGGGCTTTGGGCCGATTTTGTAGAACAGCAGCAGCTCGCCGCCGGGGGCCTGGTAGAGCACCGGGTTCCAGGTGGGGTAGCGCAGGGTTTCGTTTTGGATGCCGTTGGCCACCTCCACGGGGGCGGTCCAGCGGCCGTTTTCCTGGCGGCTCACCCAGATGCCCACGTCGGGGTTGCGCTCCTTGGTGCCGCCAAACCAGGCGGCTACGAGGCCCTTCGGCGTCTCGGCGATGGTGGCGGCGTGGCTCTCGGGGAAGGACGCTTTTTCGAAGATAAATTCGTCGGTGACAATGCCTTGTTTCCACGGCTGCGTTTGGGCTACAGCTGCGTGCCCGAGCACGCCAAGGGACATTAGCAAGAGAGTCTTTTTCATAGCTATTCGTAGCCGGCCGAAGCCGCTATTTATTGAGTTCGAGGCTGGCCAGGATGAACGGCCCTACCCCCTTCAAATCGTTGATTTTGATGCGCTCGCCCACGTAGTATTCGTAGGAGCCGTTGCGCTCGGTGCCGGGGCCGAGGCCGGCTACTTCGCACACTTGCAGCAGGTTGAGCTCACCGTCGGGCTTCACCTCAATGAGCTTGGTCGTGATGCCGTCGAAGCCTTTTTGTGCCACCGGGCGGTACTTCTTATTGAGGTAGCCCTTGTTCACGCCCTTGGCCAGCGTATACACGAACATGCCTGAGGCCGACGCCTCCAGGTAGTTGCCGGGCTGGCCTCCCTTGTCCACCACCTGGTACCAAAGGCCGCTGGCGGGGTCTTGGTATTTCTGAATGGCGACGGCCAGTTGGTCGAGTACCTGCACCAGCTTGGGGCGGTCGGGGTGTTTGGCGGGGAGGTAGTCGAGCACATCCACCAGCGCCATGCCGTACCAGCCGATGGCGCGGCCCCAGAAGTTGGGCGATTGGCCGGTTTGGGGGTTGGCCCAGGCTTGCACGTGCTTCTCGTCCCAGCCGTGGTAGAGCAGGCCGGTTTTGGGGTCGCGCAAGTGCTTTTCGAGCAAGAGCAACTGCTTGGCCGCCTCGTCGAACCCGGCCGGCTCCTTGAAATACGCCGCGTACTGCGCCACAAACGGACTGGCCATGTAGGCCCCGTCGAGCCACATCTGGCTGGGGTATTTCTTCTTGTGCCAGTAGCCGCCGTCAGTGGTTTTGGGCTGTTGCTGAAGCTCCGCATGCAGCTTTTGCAGGGCTACTTTATACTTCTCCTGCTTAGTATCGGTGTAGAGTTGAAACAGGAGCTTGCCTGAGTTGATGTTGTCGAGGCTGTTGTCGAGCGGCTTGTAATCTTTGTTGTGAATCTCGCCCTGGGCATCCACCATCTTGTCACCATACTGCTGCAAGGCGGTGCGCAGGCGCGGGTCGTGGTTCTGGTGCTCCAACGCTTCCAGCGAATGCATCAGCAGCCCCTGGGTGTAGCCCCAGGAGTCACCTAGGTTAGGGTCTTGCAGCCACGGGCTCCGCTTCAACACCGACTGCGCCATGCGCTCCGACCACTTGGTGGTGGCGGGGATTTGCGCGATGGTGGGCGTGGGTGTTTGGGCCTGGGCGGCTGGTGGGCACGCTAGTAGCGTGGCGCCTATTGCTAGGGCCAGGCCGCTTGCTTTTACTCTATTGATAATCTGTTCTTTATTCATGCTTTTTGGCGAAGTCTTAACGCCTGTCATGCTGAGCTTGTCGAAGCATCTCCACCGCTTCGTTGGATTCAATTTGATGCCTTACTTATCGAAGAGATGAGCAGGCAGATACAGTTGAAAATCATCAGCATCTGTGACATCATACCAGCCACTTCGCTCATTTATCTCATACAGTGTCTTTATACCATAGCGGTGCAACAAGAATTTCCACCCTTCATCAAAAACCGATGCTTCAAGTATTTGGCAGTAGTCAAATAAGTGCTCAACCTTCTCCTCAGTATCTAAATCCTCCTCATAGTAGTTCGTACCGTCTGGTTCTGGGTACATTCTCCAAGCAAGTAGATTTCTCATAGGATTACTTTTACAACGAAGCGGTAGAGATGCTTCGGCAAGCTCAGCATGACGTTTCTCTTGCAGCATTGATTCTACTGCTTCGCCACAAACGCATACTCCCCCGACCCAACCTCAAACACCGCCCTACCTCCTTCCATCCGTAAAAACTTCACTCCAGCCGCACCAGAAGCCTTTTTGCCGCCTTCCATCACGTCCTTCGCATCCTTGGCCGGCACATACACCAGCGCCTTAGAATTGCCCGGCACCGTGATGTTCCAGGTGAAGCGCTTCGCATCCCGCGTCCAACTGCTGCGCACCAGGCCGCGCACCGAGTTATAAGACGCCTGCACCGACGTCAGCCCGTCAATGAGCGCGGGTTTCATTTCAAGCTCCTGAAAACCAGGCGCGGCCGATTTGATGCCTGCTAGATTCTCGTAATCCCAGATGATTAAGTCCCCGAGCAGCATCACGTGGTTTTGGGAGTTCATGGCGGGGTCGGCGGTGTTGCCGTTCCAAAGCTCCCAGATGGTGGTGGCGCCGTTGGCGGCCATGTAGCCCCAGCTCGGGTAATCGCGGTTGGTGGCCAGTTGGTAGGCAATGTCGGGGCGGCCCTCGGCGGTGAGGCCGCGCATGAGCCACTGCGTGCCGATGACGCCGGTGCTGATGTGGCCCTTGTTTTCGACCAGGATTTTATCGGCGATGTTCTGGAACACCTTGCCCCGCGCGGCCTCCGGCGTCATGCCGTAGGCCAGGGGTAGCAGGTTGGCCGTTACCGTATTATTAGAATACTGCTGCTGGGCGTTCAGGAACTTCTGGTTGAAGGCGGCCTTGATTTTGGCACCTAGGGCGGCGTATTCCTGCGCATCGGCGGGCTTGCCGAGCACAGTGGCGAAGCGCTGCATCAGCGTCAGCAGGTGGTAGTAGGTGCTCGTGGCGATGACCTCGCCGCTGGTGTTGCGGGCGGGGTCCTGCGAGTGAATCAGCTTCTCCGACTCGGGTGGCACGCACCAGTCGCCGTACTTATCCTTGGTTACGATGTTATTGTCCGTCATGTAGTTGGCGCGCATGTAGGCGAGCCAGCGGCGCATCGAGTCGTAGTGCTTGGCGATGGGCTGGGCGTCGCCGTACTGCGCGTACAGCATATCGGCGATGGTGATGTAGGTGCCGGGCCAGGTCACGTTGTCGCCGTAGTAGCGCCAGAAGGCGGGGGCCACGTCGGGGATGCTGCCGTCGGCTTTTTGGGCCTGGGCGATGTCGTCGAGCCATTTCGCGTACAGCCGCGAATTGTCAAACACGAAGCTCTCGCCATACGCGCCGGTGGTGCGGTCGCCGAGCCAGGGCTGCCGCTCGTTGCGTTGCGGGCAGTCGATGGGCATGCCCTTGTAGTTGCTCCGAATGCCCCAGTAGGCGTTCTTATACACCTGGTTGATAGTGACGTTGGAGGTGGTAAACTCGCCCGTCGTGGCCAAGTCGTCATACACCACACGGCCGTCGAAATCGGCCAGCGTGGGCGTGCCGGGGTAGCCGCTAATTTCGACGTAGCGGAAGCCGTGGTACACAAACGTGGGCTCCCAGGTTTCGCGGGCGCCGCCGCGCAGCGTATACACGTCGGTCACGCGGGCGTCGCGCAGGTTGGCCACGTACAGCTCGCCGGTTTTTTGCAGCGTCTCGGCAAAGCGCAGCGTGATTTTGTCGCCCCGCTTGCCGGTGGCGCGCAGCCGCAGCCAGCCGGCCATGTTCTGGCCCATGTCGAGGATGAACTTGCCGCCCGCCAGCGGCTTGAGGGCCACCGGTTTCAGGGTTTCCATCACCTTCATGTTCTCGTTCATCTGGGCCTCGAAGGCGCCGCCGGGCTCCTGCACCAGCTCGGCTTTGAGCCACTTTTTGGCATCGAAGCCGGCGGTGGCCCAGCCCGGCATTTCCTTGGTGGCGTCGTATTCTTCGCCGTCGTACTCGTTGTTGGCCCGGATGGGACCATCGGCCGTGGCCTGCCAGGTTTCGTCGGTTTTGATGACTTCGTGGCTGCCGTCGGCGTAGGTCACGTCCAGCTGCATCAGCAGCTTGGGGTAGCCGAAGGTCTTGATTTTGTACGGCTTGTAGTGCTGCCGCATGGCGTAGAAGCGGCCGTTGCCCAGCACGGTACCTAGGGCATTGGCGCCGGGCCGCAGCAGCGTGGTCACGTCGAAGGTGTTGTACTTCACGCCCTGGGTGTAGTCGGTGGGGCCGGGCGCCAGCACCTGGTCGCCCACGCGCTGGCCGTTGAGGTACAGCTCGTACAGCCCCAGCCCGATGATGGACGCGGTGGCCTGCGTCACCGGCTTGTCGGCCTTGAACTCCTTGCGGAAATAGCGGGCCGACAGCCGGGCGTGGGTCGATTCATCGTCCCAGGGAAAGGCGCGGTCCAGGCCAATCCAGCGGCCTTTCCAGTCGAGGTAGTTGAGCAGGCCCATGCTCCAGCGGGCGGGCGGGCTCCAGGCGGTTTCGCCCTGGTCGGTCCAGGTGCGCACCTTCCAGTAGCAGCGGGCGCGGCTGCGGAGCGGCGCCCCGGCGTAGGCCACGTGCACCGATTGGCCCGACGCCACCTTGCCCGAGTTCCAGAGGTCGCCTTCGTCGGCGGCCAGCTTGTCGGGGGTCGAGGCCACCAGCACCTGGTAGGCGGTTTGGGTGAGGCCGCGCGCGGCACTGCGCAGCTCCCAGCTCAGGCGCGGGGCGGTGGCGTCGATGCCTTCGGGGTTGGTCAGCAGCTCGCAGCGCAGCCGCTGAAGCTGCACGGCGGCGGGCGGCACAGCCCCCAACGCCGTGAGCGACAAACAAGTAAGCAGAAGAAACAGGAGTCGGGCAGTCATAGTCGGAGCCTCCCCCCTGCGCCCGCCCCAACGTAGAGCAAGCGCTTCGGCCACCGGGCCGGCTGGGGGGTGCGCGGGGCGCAGTTCGGCACCCACATAGTTCGGACTTTTTTGCTTCCCGTTATTCTAGGATGTTAGCACGAATCTGGTCGATTTGTGCATGGTGTGGGGAGGATGGTGGAATAACCGCACCTGATTAATATTTCTTGTAAAGAAACCAAAATCATGTTTGCGAAAGCTTATGAACATCTCCTCTAGCTGCTTTTCCAAGCATTTCCACTATATACGTGTTTAAATTAGGATTATTTATTTTTAAAATTTCACCCTTTATTTTCCTCATATATTTCGGGTAAAAATATTCAAATGGGGTCATCATTGAGTCTAAAGCAAACGCATTACTTTTAAAGCGACCTAAATCTACCAATAGCTGGTAAAATGCATTTACAAGATTGTAACGAGAAGTTGTCGTTATAATATTTTCTCTATTTATCTTATTGGTAATATCTAGACTAAATTCTTCTGAATGCGGAGCCTTGAATGCAAATTCCCATTCTCCATGTTGCACTTTGTTTCTAATTGAAAAATTAGGAGATAAATAGTTTGATATCAAACCGCGCAACTCAAAGTACTGGTCTACTAATTCGTCTCCTAAATTACCTCTTTCATCATTAACGTCAACCGATTGGCAAGTTTCATCAGTCGTGGGCACTATTTCATAAGCAATACAAAAAACTAATTTCAAAGCAGCATGCCATCGCTGGTCAAGAGCAGATTTTCTGATTAAGTATGTCCTTTGAATATCTGTCAAAAGGTTTCTTTCATACAACAATCGTTTTATGCTCTCTTCAGCCCATGAAACTTGAATACCGGAATACATCCGGCTAAGGACCTTTTCAACCTGCCTTGTTTTTATTTTTTCAGGGTTGCTGTCATCAAGCAAATAAATATAGTCGCCTGACTTGTTTTTCACCAAATAATGCTTCTTAATCTGATACTTAAGCTGTTCAAGGCCTATACCAATTAGTTTTGCATTGGAATTATGGTATTGAAAATACTGCTCTATTTCCTGCGCTGTCATGTTAGGAATCAGTAATCTCCCTCAAATATATTATGTTGTATTTTCTTCCGGTTGGGAATCGAACCCAAGTAGATTGTTTCCAATCTAGGACACCAGTCCACGCTTCCTGCGGAAGATTGTTAATGCCATGCAAAGTATGGATATCATACTTTGCACAAGCATCAATTTCTTAAATAGGGCACAATTTTGAGAGCCTTTTTTTTACTGCAATTTAATAGCGTCATTCCGAAACAAACAAATTTTTGCATCTCAATAGCGTTGCCACAAAACCAATCCTCTGATAATTAGCACTAAAAATTCATATTCACACTTATAGACTGTTAGTTTTTCCCTATTTCGCCATAGCCGTGTCTTCCGTTACCCCGATGGTATTTTCACCCAGCAACACATTCTTCCTCAACCACTCCCGCACCGGCTCATCGTAGAACTTCAAGCAAACATACGCCAGTGCCACCGCCGCCAGATAGACCAGCGCCGCCACGGGCAAGCCCTCGCGCAAGGACGCTTTATGGGTAGCGACCCAGGCCGTGTAGGTGTAGATGAGCGGGTAGTGGGTGATGTAAATCGGATACGAAATATCGCCCAGGAAGCGGCACAGCCGCTGGGCCGCGCCCGAGCGCACCGCCCCGCTGGCCCCGAAGAAGATGATAGCGGGGAAGACGAAAATGATGCAGAGCGCATCGTAGAACCCATTTTGCCACAGCTGCGCGGGGCTGCCGACGCGGGGCATGGCCAGCACCGCCACCACCGCCAGGCTGCACCACCAAAAGGCATGATGCACCGGCCGCAGCCGCGCCAGCCGAAACAGCAGCAGCCCCGCAAAAAACGGGTACGCCATGCGGGCGAAGCCGATGTGCAGCTGCTCGGGCTCCAGCGACCAGCCCCCAATGACATCGCCCTGGGGACTGGTGAGGCCCAGGTGCAGCAGCGCCCCCGCCGCCAGCACCACCAAGATGCCCAGCGCCACGTTGGAGAAGCGGCGCACCACCGTCGCGTACAGCACGTTGGCCACGTACTCGAAAAACAGCGACCAGCCCGGCCCGTTGAGCGGAAAGGTTTCGTGCCAGCCCCGCACGTCGAGCGACACCGGCACCGGCACCATCAAGCAGCCGATGAGCATCACGAGCAGCATCTTCCACACCGGCGTCTGGCCAATGATGGGGAACAGCGCCGACGCTTGGAAGTAGTACATCCCCGCCCCTATCGCCATGCCCAGCACCACCAGGGGTTGCAGCCGCACCAGCCGCCGCTTGAAGAAACCGCTCACCGTGAGGCGGCCCCACCGGTCGTCGTAGGCGTAGCCAATCACGAACCCCGACAGCAAAAAGAAGAAATCCACCGCCAGGTAGCCGTGGTTAATCACCTGGTCGAGGTGGCTGGTGGCGTGGGCCTCGCACAGGTGAAAGGCCACCACCATCAGCGCCGCCACGCCCCGCAGGCCGTCGAGGATGGGGTAATGGGGTTTGGTGGGGAGCGGGGAAGGCTGCATGCGGTTGGCAAGATACAGCGGGTCATGCTGAGCGCAGCCGAAGCATATCTACCACATTCGTTAACCTTCCTCGGAAGCGCGGCGGGCTTTCAATTGCGCTATATCTGCCAGGTCCTTCGGCCGGGCATTGGCTGCTTTGTCCGTCAGCAAATCATCGAAGCCGATAAACGGAACATTGACTTCGGCCAAAGCAGCATTCTCTCGATTTGCGAAAGACACTCCGAATCTTAGCGGCGCTTTCAGTTCTGGCAGCAGGTCAAGCGTAAAGTCTTCGAAGACATACCTAAAAAAGGACTTTTTAGGATTTGGCGTTTGCGCTTCCTTGTGCTTCTTGACATCCTGCCCAAGTTCCTCTAGGGCTTTCAGAACCTTGAAGTAATTGCTGTATGTCGGATTATACCAGATATCTAAATCGACTTTATCCGCAACTACGCCATCTGAAGCAATTGAACGCCGGAAATAGCCGTGCAACGCAACTGCAATTCCACCAACAACGAGGTAATCAACACCGTGTTTGTTGAGGACTCTACAAACCGTCAGCAGGGAGCTGATTAGCTTACTGTCCATTAGAACGCTTCGCTTTCTTCTTGGCAGCTAAATCCTGCTGTAAAAGCTTGATAAATTCTTCGAGTTCTGAATACACTCTATCCCGCTCTGCTTCGGTACGTGTATTGGGCTGAACATCCGATTTCAGCGCCTCGAAGCTATTGTACCGGGTCAGCTTTGCCATGACAGAATTCTTTAGCGCAACTCTTGAACTACCAAACCTTGCTTAAAGATAGCAACGAAGCGGTAGAGATGCTTCGACAAGCTCAGCATGACCGTTCTGGCGTAGCAAAGCCGCTCCCCTCCTACCGCTTCCCGACGGCTTTGGTGGCGGCGGGCTTGGCGGTGAAATCGAAGTAGAGCGTGATTTCCTTCGCATACGACGGGTCTTTGCTGTAGTCGTAGTACATGTTGGTTTTGCCCATGGGGCCCATGTTTTCGGCCTTTTGCGACTTGGTGCCGATGGGCGTGATGCCGTGCATGAACGAGAGGTTGCCGCTGGGGAAGGCCGGGGCCGTGTTGTAGGGCTTGGCGGCGAAGCGGGGCGTGAAGAGGCGCAGGTACACATCTTCCTGGTCGCAGACGATGGTGAGGGGCTGGCCGGTGGTTTGGAGCGTGAGCCAGTAGAAGTTGGAGTAGTAGCCCTTGAACTCGGGGTACTGGGGGCTCTGGGTGCCATCGGGCTCGCCGGTGCTGGTGTTGTTGTAGGCCTTGGTCCAGACGCCTAGGTTGGTGCCTTTCATGCGGTCTTTCCAGACGCGGTAGGGGCCGTCGCCGCGCCACTGGATGCCTTTTACTTCCTTTTCGGGGTAGGTGAAGCTGAGGCCGGCCAGGGCAAAATCGTAGTCGCGGGGGAAGTACTTGGCCGTCATCCGCACCCAGCCCGAGGGGTACACCGTCCACTGCAAGGACTGGTAGCGGCTGGCCTTGCCAAACTTGGCGTCGATGACCACGTTGGCGCCATCCTGTTGCTGGGTGAGGCCTTCGAAGGCGGTTTCGCCCTCGGCCAGCACGGGGCCGTTTGTGAGCGGAATGAGGCCCTGGGCGTTGCGCACCTGGCGCAGCAGGCCGGTGCGGCGGCTGAAGGTGCAGGTGACGCCGTTGGCGGTGGCGGTGTAGAGCGAGTCGGTTTCGGTGAGGCGGGCGGTGCCGGGGCCGGTGGTGGGCACCAGCCGCTGGGCCACCTGCGCGGGGTGGGCAATGGGCCAGCTCCAGGTGTAGATTTCGCGGCCGGCGGGGTCGGTGGCCGTGACGTAGAGCACGTCGGCCTGTGCCCAGTCGGCGGGCAGGGGCAGCTTGAGGGGGCCGTACTCGGTGGGCGCGATGCTGGGGGCGGTGATACTGCCGGTGCGGGCGGCGGGCGCGGCGGAGCTGCCGGGCGTGGGCAGCTGGGCGAGCTTCCAGGTGAAGCGGCAGGCGCTGAGGTTGGTGTAGGTGAAGCGGTTTTGGATGCGGAAGGTGCCGTCGAAGGCGGGCGTGATTTCGCGGCGCTCGAAGAACACGGGGCTCCATACTTCTTTGATGGTAAAGTAGCTGCCCTCCTTCTCGCGGTAGGGACCGAGGATGCCGTCGGGGCCGTGGTCGCCGTCGGCGTCGAGGATGCCGCCCTTGTCGGTGCGCACCACGGCGGCATCGGAGAAGTCCCAGAGAAAGCCGCCGGCCGAGAGTGGCTCGCGCCACATCTGCTCCCAGTAGTCTTCGAGGCCCGCGCCGTGGCCACCGTCGTAGAGGCCGTGCAGGAATTCGGTGGGAAACACCACGTTGTGGCCGTGCAGGTGGGTGCCGTTGCCGTAGTCGTAGTTGATGTAGTGCTGGGTATCGGTGCCCCGAAACACCTGCCAGGCGTGTACCACGGGACGTTTTTGCAGGTCCATGCGGTCGAGCACAGGGTCCAGGTCAAAGTTGTGGCCGCCCTCGTTGCCGTTTATCCAGCCGATGATGCTGGGGTGAGTTTCGTCTTTCACCACCATTTCCTCGGTGAGTTTGGTGCCGGTGGGCGTGTTGTAGGCGGCGTGCCAGCCGGCCACTTCATCGAACACGAAGAGACCAAGCGAGTCGCAGGCGGCCAGAAAATGGTCGTCGGGCGGGTAGTGCGACATGCGCACGGCGTTCATGTTCATGTCCTTCATCAGGTTCACGTCGATGATGCTCAGGGCCTTGCTGGTAGTACGGCCCGACGAGGGCCAGAACGAGTGCCGGTTCACACCCTTAAACTTGATTTTCACGCCGTTGACGTAGTAGCCCTCGCGCTCGCGCAGCTCCACGGTGCGGAAGCCGATGGTCTTGCTAACGGTGTGCACCGGCTGCCCGCCCCGCCGCAGCGTGAACGTGACGCGGTAGCGGTTGGGCGTTTCGGGCGTCCAGAGTTGGGGGCTGGGCACGGTGGCTTGGAGCTGCGCGGGGCTGCCCGCCGCCACGGCCGCCCGGAACTCGCCGCCCACTTTTTGCCCACCTAGGGTGTAGAGCTGGCCCACCGCTTCGTCGGCCGCACCGCTAATGGTCACGCTGGCTTTAAAGGAGCCATCGGCCCGCGCATCCACGGCCGCCCGGCTGATGTGAGCCACCGGCAGCGCCTCCAGAAACACCGGCCGGAAGATGCCGCCAAACAGCCAGAAGTCGCCACGCCGCTCGGCGTCGTTCACCGATTCGTTGGCCGAGTGCTTGGCTACGGTGGCTTCGAGCAGGTTGGTTTTGCCGTATTTCAGCAGTTTCGAGATGTCGTAGCGGAAGCGGTAATACGAACCCTGGTGCATGGCCCCAGCCGATTGGCCGTTGATTTTGACTTCAGTATCGGTCATGGCGCCGTCGAACACGATGTTCACGACCTTGCCCTGCCAGTTGGCTGGCACCTTGAACTGGTATTTGTAGAGCCCCTTTTCCTTGCCGCGCGCGGTGTCCTTAGCGTGCCCGTAGTTGTACTTGCCGAAGCCCTGTAGCTCCCAGTTGGACGGCACCGGGATGGTGGTCCACTTGCCCGAGTTGCGGCCGGCGGTGCAGTAAAACTGCCACTTCACGGTGTGGTCTTTGTCGGGGCCGGAGAGCAGCTGGGTTTCGGTGCGCTGCGCGTGGAGCTGGCTCAGCGGGAGAAGCAGGATGGCTAGTAGGTATTTGAGCATATTGTGCGGGCGTGGCGCCTCACCCCCCCGGCCCCCTCTCCTTGGGGAGAGGGGGAGCCACGGCGGCGCAGGCGTAGCGCGGACTTTCGGTCCGCGTGGGGCATTTATTTTTTCAACTTGCGGACTAAAAGTCCGCGCTACAAATCGTCAGGCTCCCCCTCTCCCCAAGGAGAGGGGGCCGGGGGGTGAGGCGCCACGTTAGGGCGTCTTCACATCCCCCGCCGACGTCTTCAACGACTTCAGGTAAAACACCGCCAGAGGCTCCGACGCACCTGCATCCTTCAAGTCATAAGCCTGGTCGGCGGGCGTGTCGGGCGTGGGGAAGTGGCGGGCGGGGCCGGTGCGGAACATCACCCGCTCGAAGGACGCCACCGGGGCGAAGAAGATGAAGGTGCTGGTCTTGCCATTGGCCGTGATGGTGCAGGTGCGGTTGGGGGCGTCGAGAGTCACGCGCAGGTCGAGCGGCTGGCCGGCCTGGTACTTGGTCACGCCCTTGAAGCGGGCGCCGGCTTTGTAGCTGAGCGTACCGGTCGAGTCGAAGGAAAGCTGCACAGCGGGCTGGCCCTTGGCGTCCTGAAACTCGATTTGCAGCAGGCCGTGGTCGTTTTGGCCGGGCACTACCGAGAGCTCGGCCACCAGCTGCTTGCTTTCGGGAATGATGCGCTCGGCCTTGGCATAGTCGAACTTATCGGAGTCTTTGAGCACTAGCGCCTTACTTCCACCGGGCAGCTTGCCGATTTCTACGGGGGCCTGCACGAGGCTGTAGGTGTTCCACTGGTCCAGCTCCTGTCCGGCGGGCAATTGCGCAAAAACCTCGTTGGCGTGGCTGCTGGCGGTGGCGCGCACGGGCACGGGCACCGAGGCCACCCACAAGTCCTCTTTGTTCACGCTGTAGCTCACCCACAGCTTTTTATCGGGCGGCACGCCGTCGCCTTCCTGGATGCCGCGCACGTACTGCGGGCCGTAGCTCTTGTAATTGCCGCCGTAGCGCATGGGCGTGATTTCGCCGTGCACCAGCCACAGGTCGGTGTAGTCGAGGCCGTTTTCGCTGGTCGAAATGGCCAGCGGCCAGCGGAACTCCGAGGGATTGTACACCGTGGCGTAGCGGCCATCGGAGGTGCGCTGGCCCCAGATTTTGGCGTTGCTGTTCACGAAGTGCGGCGCCCGGATAACCGGGTTGGGCCAGGTTTTGCCGCCATCGGGGCTGATGGTGGTGAGGGCGTGCTTCCAGAGGCCCACCACGCGCTGGCCGTCGGGCAAGTGGTAGTAGCTGAAGGCTTTGTAGTCCTTTTTGATGGGAATAAGCGGGTCATCCTTGTCCTGCTCCTCCACCATCTGCTGCATCATCAGCGGGTTGGCCAGGATTTCCTCGCAGGCGGCCACGAAGCCCTTGTCCTTGCTGGTGGTGTAGAAGGGATAGGTCGACTTCGACTTGTCCCAGGTCTTGTTGTTTCGCAGGAAGTAAATTGGGCCAAACTTGCCGCCCGGCAGCACCTCGCGCACCACCCGGCCGATGCCCTGCCCGTCGTTGGGGTCGTCCTTGGCATCGAGGGCCACGCCGTAGTAGCCCAGGGTCAGCAGGCGGTTTTTCTTCGAGGTGTAGAAGCCGATGCGCTGGTGCATCACGGCCACCAGGTTTTTGGCCACCTTGCCGGGCTGGTCGGGCTTGATGAAGCCGTCGGGCACCTGGTAGGGCGGAAAAATGACGGTGGGATTGGTCCAGGTGTAGCCGTCCTTGCTCGTCAGGAGCAGGGTGCGGCCGGGCGGCACGTGCTCGCCCACGGGGTTACTCAGGTATTGATAGTAGAACTGCCCCTGCCAGAAGGCCAGCATGGGCGCGTGGTTGTAGGTCCAGCCCTCGCCGTTGGCCGCGTCGGGGTGCTCGCGGTTGGCGCGCAGCACCTGCCGGGCGTGCGTGCCGATGGCGGGGCGCAGCTGGCCGTGGTGGTAGTCGACGTTACTGAGCGTGGTGCCGGTGTAGCGGATGGTTTCGGCGGGCGTGGTTTGGGCGTGGGCAGTGAGGGTTGCCAGCATCAGCGCGGCCGTCAACCTCACGAGACCCCTCCGGGCCCGGCCCCCTCTCCAAAAAAGAGGGAGAGCCAGACGACAACAGATGTCTACCTGCGTCAGACTCCCCCCTCTTTTTTGGAGAGGGGGGCCGGGGGGGTGAGGTTGACGGCCGCGCCGATATGCAGAGAATTTACTCATGGTTTTCCAGTGGCTGAGGTTGCGCCCGCTGCCCCGGCCGGCGCGGCTTGCAACAGATTCTTGAGCGTCTTGCGGGGCACCGTGAAGATGGTGCCGTGCTTGTGGCCGGCCGGCACGCTGACCTGGGCCGACACGTCGGTAAAGGTGAGGAAGTCGCTGGTTCTGGCCGCGCCGTACTTCTTTTCGCGGTAGGCATCGTAGTACACCAGCCACTGATTGTGCGGCAGCCTGGCTACGCTGGGGCCCTCGGTGAAGTTGGCCGTGAAGGGCGCCGAAACTTTGGGGAACGGCCCGGTGGCGGTGGGCCCGAAGGCCACTTTAATGTCGCGCTCGGGCCGGGTGTTGTCCTTCACCACCAGCACGTAATCATCGACGCCGCGCCGCAGCACTTCCGAATCGATGACGCTGAAACCGGGGTCGAGGTAGAGCTTGGTGGCCGAGAAGGTTTTAAAATCCTTGGTCGTGGTGTAATAGAGGCGGTGGTTATTGTCCTCCTCCTCCTGGCCTTTGGGGAAACGCAGCGGGATGGTGCTGGCCCACACGATGAGGAACTGCTGGGTGGGCGGGTCGAAGAAAATTTCGGGGGCCCACACGTTCACCGTGCTGGGCTCGTGGCTCATCACGTCAATGAAACGCTGCTCCGACCAATGTACCAAATCCTTGGAACTGGCGTAGCCGAAACCCTTGTCGCCCTTCCAGCCGCAGGTCCACACGAGGTGGTAAGTGCCGTCCGGCCCTTGGGTGATGCTGGGGTCGCGCATCAGCTTGCTGGGGCCCACTTGCGGCGTCAGGAAGGACTTGCCCGCGTCCTGCCACTTGTAGCCGTCATAGCTATAGAGGAAATGCAGCCCGTCGGTAGCTGGCTCACGGAACGACGTGAACATGTACGCCTCTTTCGCACAGGAGCTCAGCAGCGCCGCGGCGCTCAATACCAGAAAGGATTTGGTGAGTTTATGCACGGCGCTTTAGCTAACAGAATCCAGAATCAGCACCCAATCGTTGCCGTCCTTCTGCTCGCCGGGCGGGTTGAATTCCTGGGTGCCTTTATTCGGAAAGGTACCGATGGCCGTGGTTTTGCCATCGCGGGGGCTGTACCACGAGGCTTTCACTTTGGCACCGGCGATTTTGCCCAGGTTCACCTTCATATTCCGCCCGTTGTAAGTGTACACAAAGGCGTAGTTTTTCCCCCGCGTAGCGAATTGGCGGTTGTACTTCTCCCCTACTGTGCCGGCAATCAGCGACTGGTCGGGCACGCGCTCGAAGTAGCCAGGCCGCGAGAGCATCAACTGTTTCAAGTATTGCATCTGGGCCGCGCCGGGCGCGTTGATGGCCGACGACCACAGCTCGCTGGAACCATAGGCGCTGCCCTTGTCGAAGCTGCTGTGCATCTGCATCACTGAGTTCTGTCCGTAGGTGTAGCCGAACGCGCCCGCAAACACCGACCAATAGCCATAGCGGCGCACGTCGGCATCGGTCCAGCGGGGCTGAGTGATGTCGTGCAGCCCCTGCGGGATGCCCTCGTAGGAAGGCTCGCCGTCGAGGCTCGGCTTCGTGGGTTTCAGGACGTAGTCGGCTTGCTGGTAGCGCCAGTTGTCCTGGCCGTAGTGGTTGGTTTCGTTTTTCGACGTGTCCTGTTCGTAGCGGCGATGGCCCGACTGGTACATGTTGAAATCCAGCCAGGCGGCGTTGTGAAACCAGTCTGACGACTGCGTGCGGCCACGTGGGTGGTAAGTTTCTAAATGGTTCGGGTCCGCGGCTTTCAGCGTCGCGCCGATGGTGTTCCACACTTTCAGCGAGTCGGAGCCGGCGATGTCGCCGCCGTTGAGCCAGATAATGTTGGGACGGTTTTTATACCGCTCGGCCAGAAACGTAGCATAAGCTTTCGCTTGCGCCTGATTGACTTTGCCGCCCTTCACATTGGTGCCCCACACCGGCACCATGCCCATGTAGAGGCCCTTTTTGGCCGCTAGGTCCACGATGTAGTCGACGTGGTCCCAGTAGTCGTACTGCGCGGCATCGGTGGGCGAGCTGCCGGGCGTGGTGAGGGGCCGGGCCACGTTGGCGTGCGTCAGGGCCGAGTCGCCGTAGACGTTGGCGATGGGCACCTGGTGCAGCACCATCACCTGAATAACGTTGAAGCCTTTTTTGCGGCGGTCTTCGAGGTATGTTTCGGCTTCTTCGCGCTTGAGCTTGCTGAAGAGAAGCCAGCCGGTATCGCCCAGCCAGAAAAACGGCTTGCCGCTGCCCGTCATCAGGTAGCGGCCGTTTGGTGACACTTTGAGCGGACCGGTGGGCTCGGCCGCCGGGAAGGCGGCCAGGGTTAGCAGCAGCGCAGATAAACAGGTCTTTATGGTCATCTAATTGGTATCAAACAACAGGACGGTCATGCTGAGCGCAGTCGAAGCATCTCTACCGTGGGGGTAATCAATTTTAGTGTTGCGGTGGAGATGCTTCGACTGCGCTCAGCATGACCGTTCGTTTTCTTAAGACTTTACCTTGCCAGCATTCGGCCGCACGGTTTGCAGCGGCACCACACTGTTGAGGTATTCCTCGATGTTGGCGTAGCCGTCTTTGTCGCGGTCCTGGGTGGCGTCGGCGGCGTTTTTGGGATTGAGGCCGTGGGCGGTTTCCCACTTGTCGGGCAAGCCGTCGTTGTCGGCGTCGGCGTAGGGCGTGCCTTTGTAGTCGGGGTAGCCGCCCACCTGGGCGGGGTCGGTGATGATGCCGTTTTTGTAAGAATCTTCCGGCAGGCGGCGCTTGATGTAGGGGCTTTTCGGCGTGGGCTGGGCGTTTTTGGCGTAGCTGATTTTGCCGGTGCGCACGTCTTCCACGATGCGGGCATCCACGGCATCGCGCCGGGGCAGGGTGCAACCCACGTTGGCCAGCACATACCGGTAGGCCTCCTGGGCGGGCAGCACGGTGTTCATGCCGGGCAGCGTGAAGGGCTTGTCGGTGCGGATTTCGGCCACGGTTTTCGCCGCGTCGGGCTGGTCTTCCACCTGCACGCCGCCGGCCCAGTTGTCCTGGGTCACTTTGTCGTTGCCGGCCACCACGTTGCCGGCCACGTAGGCCTTGCCAAAGAGGTTCTTCGCGTTCTTGTCGCGGCCCGATTCGGGCTTGAGAATGCGGTAGGCAATGGGCGCATCCTTCGGCGTGATGGGGCCGGGCTTGTAGTAGTTGTTCACGAAGTTGTACTCCGAGTGGTTGTCGCCGCCGTCGGCCGAGCGGTTCCACCAGTTGAACACCACGTTGTTGGCGAAGTTGAAGTCGCCGTACATGCCCACCGAGGGGTTGCGGGCAATGTTGTTGGCCCACAGGTTGCGAGTGAACAGGCTATTGAGCCCGCCGATGGTGCTGCCGAACGCGTGGTTATACGTATCCAGCCCTTCCGAAAAAATGGAGTTCTGAATGGTAACGTTCACCGTGGGCAGCTTGTCGGCCTTGCCGGTTTCGGGGTTGTGGTACACGTGGCGGTAGATGGACATGTTTTCATCCAGGCCCCACGAGGCCGACACGTGGTCGATGATGATGTTGCCCACCGGGTTGCCCCCTAGCCCGTCATCGCGCCGGGCCACGTCCATGGCGCCGCGGCGGAAGCGCAGGTAGCGCACCACCACGTCGTGGGTGTTAATCCAAATCGACTCTCCCGCCACGCAGATGCCGTCGCCGGGCGCCGTCTGGCCGGCAATGGTGACGTAGGGCGCCCGGATGATGATGGGGCTTTGCAGGCGAATGATGCCCGCCACGTTAAACACAATGATGCGGGCGCCGCCCTGCTCCAGGGCTTCGCGCAGGGTGCCGGGGCCGCTGTCGGCCAGGCTTTTCACCACGTACACCTTGCCGCCTTGCCCCCCAAACACGTAGGCTCCGCCGCCCTCGGCGCCTGGAAACGCCAGCCGTTTCGACTGCGGCAGGTCGCTGGGCTTAGCGGCCCAGGGAATGTAGGGCTTGCCGGCCTTGGCTTCGGCCTGAACGATGGACTGGGCCTTCTGCCAGGCTTCTTCCGAGCGTTTTTCGGCTTCGGCCAGAGCCGCATCGGCTTTGGCTTGCACCTCCGGCGGAATGGTGGGGTACTGGGCGCGGGCCGCGGGCGCAGCGCAAGCAGTAGCAAAAAGAGCAGCGAATAGGGCGCGGCGGTGGTTCATTGGGGTTGGTGGTGTTTATGAACGGTCACGGCTTAATAGCCCGGGTTCTGTTTAAATTCGCCCTTGTTGGTCACGGCGTCGATGTCGCTCTGCGGGATGGGGCGCAGCATGTGGAAGTCCTGGATGTTGGGTTTGGCGTCGGGGTTGTAGAGCCGCACGCGGTCGAGGAGCTTGCCGGTGCGTTTCAGGTCGAACCAGCGCACCTGCTCGCCGGCCAGCTCGCGGGCGCGCTCGTCGAGAATGAAGTCGAGCGTGACCTGGCTGGCCGTGATTTGCATGGCGGCGGTGCGGCCCGGCAGGGCGGCGCGGGTGCGAATCTGATTGATGTAGAGGGCCGCCGAATCGAGCTTGTTGAGGCGGAACTGGGCTTCGGCGGCAATGAGGACGATGTCGCCCAGGCGCAGCAGGTTGGCGTCGCGCGCGCTTTCGGTCACGGTGGCCGTGGCGCGCGTGGGGTCGTCGAACTTCTTCAGCGAGGGGTAATGGAACCGGTCTTTGGGCGTGCCGTCGGTGTTGTACATGTCGTCGAGGTCGTACACCCGGTAGCGGTAGCGGCGCGTGAACTGCTGCTGGAAGTTGTCAATCGAGCGCTTGGTGGTGAGCACGGCCGTGTCGCCCAGCGCATACTTGTTCTGACCCGTGAGGCCGGCCAGGCCGGTGGGGTTCTGGGCCACTTCGGCGGCGGTCCATTTCGGGATGGTGGCCGCGTTGTTGCTCAGCCAGGCCTGCTTGAAGGTGGCGGCGTAGCGGGCGTCGTTCTGCTCGTTGAACAGGTCGAGCAGGAAGCGCGTGGGCATGTAGCGCACGTTGGCAAAGCCGTTCAGCACGTCGCGCTGCATGCCGGGCAGCGTGCTGTAGTCCATCAGAAAAAACGTGTGCCCCAGGTTGCTGCCCGCGTTGAAGGCCAGGTTGGTGGAGTAGTTCACGGCCCACAGCACTTCGGTGTTTTTCTGCTTCGCGAAGTCCCACAAGTCCGAATACGGCGCCACCAGGCGCACGCCTTGGGCGGTGTAGTTGCTCACCACGCGCTTGGCCAAGTTGGCGGCGCGCTGGTACTGGCCGCGGGTGAGGTACACCTTGGCGGCAAAGCCTTCGGCGGCGGGCTTGGTGATGCGGCCGTAGTCGGCGGTGGTCACGGGCAGGTTGGCCACGGCAAAATCCACGTCCTGAAAAATCTGGTTGTACACGTCGGCTACCGGGGCGCGGGTGGCGGTGGTCACCACGCCTTCGGTGGGCTCCAGGCGCAGGGGCACGTCGCCGAAGGACTCCGCCAAGTGGTAGTAGTACCAGGCCCGCATGAAGCGCAGCTCGGCCTCCAGCACGGGACGGCGCGCCGGCAGCAGGCCGGCCGTGTTCACGTACTTCAGGGCCTGGTTTACCAGGTTGATGCCGGCGTAACATTGCTGCCAGAGCTGGGCTTTCACCCAGATGTTGTCGGCGTTGAGGCCCTGGTAGGTGGTGAGGGCCGGCTGCGGGCTCACGCCGCTCACCACGGTGCCGCCGTTGTTGGCGGCGTTGGTCCAGATGTCGGTGCCCACTTCGAGCAGCGCGTAGCCGGCTTCCTTGCCGTAGAGGGCGCGGTTGTAGGTGTAGGCGGCGTTCACGGCCGTTTCGAAGCCCTCAGGCGTGGTGAAGACGGCCTCGGCGGTCGAGCCGCTGGGGTTGTATTCTTCGAGCTGGTCTTTGCAGGCCGTGGCGGCCAGCGCCAACGCGGCCAGCGCCAGGGAACGGGTCAGGGAAGGAAGAAAAGTCGTTTTCATGACTGCTGATTCGGTTAGAAGCCCACGTTTAAGCCGAACACGTACACGCGGTTCAGCGGCCGGTCAATCACGCCTTCGCCCTCGGGGTCGAAGTCTTTGAGGTTGCTGAAGGTGTAGAGGTTTTTGCCCGACACGTAGAGGCGGACGTTGTCGATGCGCAGGGCGCTGGTCACGCTTTTGGGCAGGGTGTAGCCCAGGGTCACGTTGCGGATTTTGGCAAACGACGCCTCGCGCTCGGTGAGCGTGGTCACGTAGCTCAGGCTGCGGGTGGCGTTGGGCCGGGGGTACTCGTTGGTGGGGTTTTCGGGGGTCCAGTAGTCCACCACGGCGCCGTTGTTGTTGCCGCTGCGGGTGTACTTGGCGTAGTAGTCGGAGCTAATCCACTGGCCCACGCGGGCCACCAGCAGCACGTTCAGGTCGAAGCCTTTGTAGCGCAGGTCGTTGCTGAGGCCGGCCGTCCACTTCGGCACGCGCGTGCCGATGATGGTACGGTCGGCGGAGGTGATTTTACCGTCCGGCACGCCGTCGGGGCCCGAGAGGTCGGCCACCTTGATGTCGCCGGGAATGGCGCCAAACTTGGCCGCTTCCGTCTCCTCGCCCAGCTGCCAAATGCCGAGTTTTTGGTAGTCGTAGTAAATCTGCGAGGCTTCGCCTTCGATGAGCGAGTTGCGGTAGTCGTCGGCAATGACGTTGCCGTTGGGCAACGACACGATGGTTTCCTTGTTGCGGGCGTAGGTCAGGGTGGTCGACCAGGTGAAGTCCGCCCCGCGGAAGTTTTGCGAAGTCAGCGACACCTCCACGCCGCGGTTGCGGGTTTTGCCGATGTTGCGGTTCACGGTGGTCACGCCCGTGAACAGGGGCAGCGTGTAGGGAAAAATCAGGTCGGTGGTGCGGGCATCGTAGTAGTCGATGCTGCCGCTCAGGCGGTTGTCGAACAGGCCGAAGTCCACGCCGAAGTCGGCCGTGGTGGTCAGCTCCCACTTCAGGCTCTGGTTGCCGATGGTGGGCGAAATGGTGTAGGCCGGCGCGGCCGTGGTTTCGTTGAAGGAAATCTGCGCCAGCGTGAGCGAGTTCTGGGTGCCGTAGGCGTTAATCACGTCATTGCCCGATATGCCGTAGCTGCCGCGCAGCTTCAGCTCGTTCAGCACCTTCTGGTCTTTCAGGAAGTTCTCGTCAATCACGCGCCAGCCCAGGCCCGCCGAGGGGAAAAACGCCCACTTGTTGCCCGGCGCCAGCTTCGAGGAGCCGTCGGAGCGGCCCGTGAGCGTGAGCAGGTACTTGCCCTTGAAGGTGTAGTTGATGCGTTCGGTGAAGGAAATGAGCTTGCTGTCGACCAGGCCGCTGCCGTAGAAGGGGTTTTGGTTGGCGCCGGCCAGGTTGTAGAACGACTGCGAGGGCAACACCTGGTTGGAGCCGCCCAAAAAGCTCGACGTGTTGGTGAACGTCAGGATGCTGCCCACGCCGGTAAGCGTCAGCGAATGGTCGCCGAACTCCTTGCGGTAAGTCAGCACGTTTTCGAAGCTCAGGTTGCGGTTCTGGTTGTTGGTGAGCGAAGCCTGCGAGTTGGCGCCCCGGCCGTCAATCGTGTTTTTGCCATAGAAGCTGCCCGCTTCCGACGTGGCGAAGTTGGCCGCCAGCGTGGACCGAAAATTCAGGCCGCTCAGGGGCGTGAGCTCGAGGTAGGCGGCCGCGGTGATGCGGTTGGTTTTGGTGTTGCGCTGGTAGGCGCCGGGCTGCTCGTCGGCCAGGGGGTTCACCACGGTGCCGCCCAGCGGAAACAGAATCAGGTTGCCGTCGGCGTCGTAGGGCGTGCCCAGCGGGGCGGCCTGCGAGGCCAGGTTGAAGGGGTCGCGCCGGATGTCGTTGTTGAGGTAGGCCAGCTGCGACTGGATGCCCACTTTCATCCATTTGTTCACCGTCTGGTCGATGTTGAGGCGGGCGGTGTAGCGCTTAAAGCGGTCGAGCTTCATCAGCCCCTTTTCGTCGAAATAGCCCGCCGAGAAGTACACCTTGGTGTTTTCGGAGCCGCCGGCCACGCCCAGCTGGTAGTTCTGCTGCAAGCCGTTGCGCAGCAGCAAATCGGGCCAGTTGATGTACTGCTGGTTGTTGATGGCGTCCAGCTGCGCGGCGTTGAACACCTTGCTGTCGTCGGCCGGGCTGTTCCAGGTGCCCACCGCCCGAAAGGCTTCGCGGCGAAACGCCACGTACTGCGGCCCGTCCATGAACTTGCCGTAGCCCGCCACCTGCGTAATGCCGGTGTAGGCGTTGAGCGTGAGCTTGGGCTTGTTGTTCGAGCCGCGCTTGGTGGTGATGATGATGACGCCGTTGGCCCCGCGCGAGCCGTAGATGGCCGTCGACGAGGCATCCTTCAGCACCTCGATGCTTTCCACGTCGTTCGGGTCGATGTCGGAGGCGTTCACGCCCTGCACGCCGTCCACGATGTAGAGCACGTTGTTGGAGCTGCTGGGGTTGCCAATTGAGCGGTTGCCCCGAATGCGCACCGCGGCGCCCTGGCCCGCGTAGCCATTGGCCCGCGTGATGTCGGCGCCCGGAATCTTGCCCTGCAACGCTTCCACCACCGTGGTGGTGGGCAGCTTGGTGACCTCCTCCCCTTTCACCGACACCACCGCGCCCGTGAGGTCGCGCTTTTTCACCGTGCCGTAGCCAATCACCACCACGTCGTCCAGCGCGGCGGCTTCGGGCGAGAGGCGCACTTCCACGCGGGCCTGGTCGGGCTTCACGTTCAGCTCCTGGGCTTTGTAGCTGAGGTAGGAAATCACGAGCGTGACGTCCTGCTTGTCGGGCACCTGCAGCGTGAAGCTGCCGTCGGCGCCGGTGGCGGTGCCCAGCGTAGTGCCCTTCACCACCACCGTCACGCCCGGCAGGGCTTCCGACTTGTCGGCGCTCACCACCTGCCCGGTAAGGGTCCGGTTTTGGGCAAAGGCAGCGTGGCTGATGAAAAGCACCACCGCGAAAACGAACAGTATTTGTTTCATAGCGTGGGAATTTGAGGAGGAGAGTAGGTAGCGTCGGGGGGCGGCACTGGGCCGCGGGCACTAAGCGGGCTCGGCCACGAGGGTGCGCACCACGGCTTTGCTCACGCCCTGCACGTCGCCGCAGAAATGCACTTCCACGCCCAGCTCGGCCAGGGCGGCGGCCTTGATGCGGCAGAGCTGGTGGGCTTTGGCCTCGTAGGGCGCGTAGACCACCTGGATGTGGTTGGCCTTGTGGCGGGCCATCATCTGGTTGCGGCTCACGCCGCGCAGCACCGCGTGCATGATGGGCCACTCCGGGGTGGTGAGCTTCCAGCGGCGCTGGGTTTCGGCGGCGGGCAGGGCCACGGCTTCGCCCACGCCCAGGTCGCAGTGCAGCTTGCCGTCCATCACGTACACGCGGCTCCACACGAGGGAGCCGGGGCGGCTCACACCCTTCACGCTGCCGCCGCCCAGGCGGAAGTACATGGGGGGCTGCCGCTCGCTGCTGGTGCCCTTGTAGCCGTCCACGAAGTGCGCGGGCGGCGCGGCGCCCGAAATCAGAAACACCCACACAAACTCCTCGCCGTCGCCGGTGTCGAAGGCCTGGCCCCAGCGCAGGTCGTGCAGGGTGGTTTCGCCGGGCAGGCCCAGCTCGTTCCAGAGGCGGTAGGTGAGCAGGGCGTCGAGGCCGGCGCACTCGTCCACTTCGTTGAAGTGCGGCAGGGCCTGGCCGGCGTACAGCTCCTCGCCGGTTTCGGCCGAAAAAACGGGCGGCCGGTCGGTGTTGTTGAGCAAGCCCTCGGCCAGGTCGCTGGCCACGGTCAGGTCCTTGAGGCCCTGCTGGTACTGAATGCCGATGGTGTCGCAGCCGAACTCGGCCCCGATGCGCACGGCCGCGATGTACATTTTGCACTGCTCCAGGGTCTGGGCCGGGGTGAGCTGGGTGGCGTCGTGGGTGCCCCAGTTGAACTTCATGCCCCGGGCCAGCAGCCAGTC
Organism: Hymenobacter armeniacus; assembly: GCF_014699055.1. GTDB lineage: Bacteria > Bacteroidota > Bacteroidia > Cytophagales > Hymenobacteraceae > Hymenobacter > Hymenobacter armeniacus. Next base: position 936,237 of record NZ_JACXAC010000002.1, on the reverse strand, counting down.
GAGCACGCCCTGAGCGTCGGCGTCGCTCACGGTGCGCATGGCCGCAAAGAGGGAAGACTGGCTCAGGCGCTCTTTGAACACGCCGGTGGCGTGCAGCAGCTCGTCGGGCACAATGGCGTTGTACATGCCCATGCAGCCCTCGTCAAACACGCCCATGATGGCCTTGTGCTGGCGGAAGCGCTGGCCAAACTCGCGGCCGGTTTCCTCCTCAGCAGCGGGCACGGTGGCGTCGTTGAAGCTGAGCACGTGGCGCTCGTCCTGCTCGATGCGGCCGTAGGCAAGCCAGTTTTTCAGGTTGCTTTCAAAGAATTCGTCGGTAAAGTCTTCGCTCCAGAGCGTGCTGTAGCGCACGCCGGCTTTGGTGAGGCAGCCGTTCAAATTCAGCATGCCCACCAGGCCGGGCCAGGTGCCGCTCCAGTTGGCCACCGTGAGGATGGGGCCCTGGTGGGTGGTGAGGCCGGCCAGCACATGGTGCGAGTACTGCCACACGCTTTCGGCCACGATGAGCGGCTGGCGGGGCTCGAGGGTGCGAAACACGTCCATGCCCATGCGCTGCGAGTCGATGAAGCCGTGCTTTTTCACGGGGTCGTAGGCGTGGGCGCGCTTCACCGTCCAGCCCTGCCGGGCGAGGGCCGCCGTCAGGCTTTTTTCCATGGCTTGCTGGGCGGCCCAGCAGTTTTGGTTGGCGGCGAGGCGCAGGTCGCCGCTGGCGAGTAACAGAACTTCTTTGGTGGGGAAAGTGGCCACGGCGTGCAGAGGCTTTTTGGGTGAACCAGGTCCTGGCGGGCCGCTTCGGCGCGGCCGACTGGGGCAGGAAGTGGCGTCGAAAACAAGCGGAAATACCAGCTAGACAAATTTGCTAGCCCAGCCCCGCGCGGACCTGCCGGTTCTTGCCTACTTAGTGTAGGATGTTAGCATGGGCCCGGCGCAGGGCCCCTTGCGTGATTTTCTGGCCCTCGCTTTTCGCCGCGCCGGCACCTTCCCCAGAATTTGTGCGCTGAATGGCGAGGGCAGGCAAGTACAGGAGAGTTGCCCTGGAAAAGGCAGATAAATTAGTGACTACTTACCAACCAAAGCAGCTTCAGATTATCGGGTTTTGCGCCCGGCAATTGGCAGGATAACATCCTAGAGAAGCTTGCTCACCTGGCGTAAGCACTCCGCCCTCCCGCCCTTCTATCACAAACGTTTTCGTCCCCTCGCCCCGGTAGCCATCTAATTCCCGTCAATTCCCACCATCCCTCTCTTCTCATGAAAGCCCATTTTCACAAAGTTCCGGTAGCTCCCCAGAGTTCGTTCAGCGTGCGGCACGACCAGAAGCCCAACTTCGGCACAGTGTGGCATTACCACCCCGAGCTGGAGCTGCACTACGTCATCAAGGGCGAGGGCGTGCGCCTGATGGGCGACAACATCAGCAACTTCTCCTCGGGCGAGATTGTGCTGCTGGGCGCCAACCTGCCCCACACCTGGCGCTGCAACGAGGAGTATTTCCAGGGCAACCCCGAGAAGGAAGTGGAGGCCATCGTGATTCAGTTCCTGCCCGAGTGCCTGGGCCGCTACCTCTTCGGCCTGCCCGAAGCCTACCTCATTCCCAAGCTGTTCGAGAAGGCCAAAAGCGGCCTGCTCATCACCGGCAAGGCCAAGGCCAAGCTCGCGCCCCTCATGCGCCAGGCCGTGCACGCCACCGACCTCGACCGCATCATCATTTTCCTGTCCATCCTGAAAATCCTCTCCGAAACCTCGGAGGTGAAGACCATTGCTTCGGAGCACCACGCCTTCAAGCAGAGCAACGAGTCGGACGTGCAGCGCATCAACAAGGTGTGCAACTACACGCTGTCGAACTACAAAAAGGAAATCACGCTGGACGAAATTGCCTCCATCAGCAACCTCAGCGTCACCTCGTTCTGCCGCTACTTCAAGCTGATTACCAAGAAGACGTACTACGATTTCCTCATCGAAATCCGCATCAGCCAGGCCTGCCGCCAGCTCATCGAAGACAAGTTGCCGACGGAGGTCATCTGCTTCGAATGCGGCTTCAACAACGTGTCGAATTTCTACCGTCACTTCAAGAAAATCACGAAGATGACGCCGCTGGAGTACAAGAAAAAGTACCTGCACAGCCACAAGGAGCTGGCCATGGCGGCGTAGGGCCGTAGTGTGGCGCCTCCCCCCGGCCCCCTCTCCCAAGGGAGAGGGGGAGCCGAACGTATTTTAATCTCTTAGCTTACACAAAAGGCCCGCTGCAATCGCACAGCGGGTCTTTTTTTTGTTAATTAACGAAGTAATGCCGTGGCTCCCCCTCTCCTTTCGGAGAGGGGGCCGGGGGTGAGGCGCCCCGTCTGAACGACACCCTACGCCACCAGCTCCAGGTTGCGGCTTAGCACGCTGTAGTCGCCGTACAGCGCTTCCACGCCGGCGCGGATGGTGCTGGTGAAATCGCCCACCTTGCGGCGCGTGAACGTGGAAATATCGACGCCGCGCTGCTTGAGCGAATACTTGGCCACCGTGGGGTACACGTCGTGCATCACGCCCATGTTCTTGATGAAGAAATCCTGCACTTCGTCGACTTCAGCGCGCAGGCTGGCGTTGTCGTAGTTGCGGCACAGCCACACAATGAGCTCGGGAAAGAAATTGCCCTGAATGCACGAGAGGCCCGCCGCGCCGGCGCGCAGGCTTTCCACAGCGTGGCCCATGTAGGCGTCGTACAAGCCGAACCGATGGCCTTGGGTGGCCGCCAGCTTGGCTTGAATCTGCTCAATGTCGAGGCAGGTGTCTTTGTGGTACGTCACGCGGCCGGTGCCCACGAACTGCCCCAGCTGCTCGGCCGAGAGCACGCGCTTGTAGGGCTCGGGGCACTCGTAGAAGCCCAGCGGCACGCCGGCCGTCGAGTCCAGCAGGCGGTGGAAACGCTCGTTGAACACTGCGTCGGACTCTTCCTGCCGGGCCAGTAGGCCCGTGATGACGATGACGGCCTCGGTGCCGGCGGCGTACACCTGCTTCACAAAATCGGCCTGCTCGGTGAGGGGGCCGGCAAAGGTGCCGGTGGCCACCACGGGCACCTCGCCGGCGGCCACGTCCACGATGTGGCGGATGCTTTGCAGGCGCTCCTCGGCGCTGAGCTCAAACATCTCGCTCGACAGGCAATTGGCAAACAAACCGGCCGCACCGGCCTTTAAGTACATCTCGGTCAGGCGGGTAAGGGCCGGATAGTCGATTTGCCCATCGCTCTGAAAAGGCATGAGCATGACCGGGATAAATCCCTTCGCTGAATGTTGCATAACCATAAGGGCTTAATGTTCGGGGCCGCAGGCGGGCCGTTCGGGGTAGAAAATGGCGGGCCGGCTAGTGCACGGACTGTTTTACTTCTTCGGGGGCCAGGGCCGGGGCGCGGCGGCTGCGAAAGCGCGTGAGCAGCAGCCCCAGCAGGAAAATGGTGAGCGTGCCCACCACAATCACCATGCTCTGGTGCAGCGGGTTGCGCAGGGCCGCCAGGGACTCGGGCAGCTGGGGCGAGAGCGTGAGCCAGACGATGACCAGCACGCCGATGATGGTGGCCGTGAGGGCTTCGGCGTTGCGCGTTTGCCGGCTGATGATGCCGAGCAGGAACAGGCCCAGCATGCCAGCCGCGAAAATGCCCGACAGCTGCCACCACACGTCGAGCACGCTTTTCACGCCTATCATGGCAATGCCCACGCCCATGCCCAACAGGCCCACCGCCACCGTGCCCACGTGCAGCGCGCGCATGGTTTGCTTCACGTTGAGGTTGGCCTTGAAATACCGCTCGTAGATGTCGACGGTGAACACCGTGGCCGAGGCATTCATGCCCGAGCTGATGGTGCTCATGGCTGCCGAGAGGATGGCCGACACGATGAGGCCCACGAAGCCGGGCGGAATCTTGGTCACCATGAAATGCGGCATCACCTTGTCGCCGTAGTCGGCCGGCTGCAGGACGGCGGCGGCTTGCGTTAGCTGGGCGGCGGTGGCGGTGAGGGGCAGCTTTTCGGCGGCCACTTTCAGCTTCACGGCCTCAATCAGCTCGGGGTGCACCTGGTAGTAGGCAAACAGCGCCGCGCCGATGACGAAGAACAGCAGCGAGGCCGGCACGTAAATCAGCACGCAGAGCCAGATGGACTTGGCGGCCTGCTTGGCCGAGGTGGCCGTGTGGTAGCGCTGCACGTAGTTCTGGTCGACCCCGAAGTTGTTGAGGTTGATGAAGAAGCCGTAGAGCAGCACCACCCAGAAGGTGGACTGGGTGAAATCGGGCGCGAAGCCGCCGAGGCTGAACTTATGCTGCGCCTGCCCAATGGCCACAATATTGGAGAAGCCGCCCGGCATGTTGGTCACAATCAGGTACAGGATGAGCAGCGCCCCGAAGGTTTTCACCACGCCCTGCACCACCTCGGTCCAGATAACAGCCTCGATGCCCCCCAGCACCGTATACACGATGATGCAGCTGCCCGTCACCAGCATTATCATCTCCATCGAAAAGCCCGTGAGGGCCTGCAGCGTGAGGGCAATGCCGAAGAAGATGGAGCCAATGCGAGCCAGCTGCGTGAGCAGGAAGCAGGCCACCGCGTAGGTGCGCGCCCAGCTCCCAAAACGGTGCTCCAGGTGCGTATAGGCCGATATTTCGCCGGTGCTACGGTAGAAGGGCACGAAGTAGCGCGTGGCTACCCAGGCCGCCAGCGGCATCGAAATGCTGAAAACAAAGGCGTTCCAGTTGGTGCCGAAGGCCTTGCCCGGCACGCCCAAAAACGTGTTGCTACTGAGGAAAGTAGCGTAGATGGACATGCCGATGGCCCAGCCCGGAATCAGCCCCGAAGCGCTGGAATACTGCTCGGCGTTCAGGTTTTTACGGGAAAACCAGGCCCCCACGGCAATCATGGCCACCAGATACAGGGCGATGATGACCAGGTCAAGAACTCGCAAATTGCTCATGAGGCCATAATACCGATTTGCCGCGACTTGAACCCAAAACGGGCCCGCCGCCTACTCACAAATTTACCTCGGCCCGAAACCGGCCGGGTATACCATGTTCCCCTCCTATTGTAGCATCTTGACCAGCCGTTTCTCTACTGCACGTCGAGCCCCGAAATGCTCAGGCCCGCGGCATCGGTGGCGGCGAGCCTGATGCGGTAGCTGCCGGCGTTTATCATGCCGCCGGTGGAGGTGGTGAGGTAGTTCCACTTGCCCGGCTTGGAGGGCACCAGCTCTACTTTTTCGGTTTTGAGCACGGTGCCATCGGCCAGGGCCACGGTGAGCGTGCCGGCGAGCGGCCGGGCGAGCTGGTTGGCGTAGCGGAAGGTGAGCGCGTACGTGTCGGCCACGCCCACCTGAATGCTCCATTCCAGAGAGCCGCCGCTGGGCTCTTTGAAGGTGATACTCTCCTTGGTGTTGACCGTTTCCTTCACCATGCCGGACCCGCTGAGGCGGGCGGTGGCGGGCTTGTAACCGGTCACGGCCTTGAGGTCGTAGGCAGGCTCGATGGTGCTGGCGCGGTTCACGGCCACGATGTAGGCGCTACCGTTGGCGCCCAAAGCAACAGTAGCATTGGCCGGGAAGCGCTTGCGGTACAAGTGGAAAGTACTGGTGGCCGGGCCAGCGGTTTCGAGGTCCGTTTTGGTATCCTCGTATTCTTTAAGCCACGCCGGACGGGTTGCCTGCTTCGTATCAAGGCCCACGTACACATCGGCTACGGTGTTGACACTGAACGTGCCGCCAGCAACATTGGGCTTGCTTGGCCCACGCAGCCACTCGGCCCCGTACAGCACGGAGGGCAAGGCACTAAAAGTAGCCGGCGCGTCGCTGAAACTCTGGCTGCCCGTGTCGAGCCAGGTTTGGGTCGACCACTGCGCGGCCTGGGCTGGGTTATTGATTTTCAAGTTTCCGATGACGGGCTGCGGAGCTGGGGCCGGCGGGGCGCTTGCGTCGGCGGTGGCAATAGCAATGGCCGAAATCAGGGCCTGGCCGGAGGCGACATGGGGGAATGAAATGACGAGCTGGCCATCGGTTACGCGGGCCTTAACGGTCTTCTTCAGCGCTTGGTCGTGGCCGGCTTCCTTCCAGATATCAAGGTTTTTAAGAACAGTTTCACCGTTAATGGCCACGTCGAACTGCCGCCAGCCGGTGCAGTCCAGCCCGCCGCCGGTGCCCAGCCAGGGCTCGGTGAAATACAGCTCCACGGTATAGTCGCCGTTGGGTACGGGGAATGCGTAGCGCAGCTTCTCGCGGCCGTAGCGGAAATCCTGGAACAGCGGCCAGTCGCGGGTGCCGCCGATGGGGTCGAATGTGCGGCGCTGGCTGGCGAAGAAGGGCGTGATGCCGGGAAACTCCTGCGTCCACGATTCCGAGCCCCAGGTTGTGGAGTCGGTGCGGGGCTGGTCGGCCTGCCATGCTTGGCCGTGCTGGTCTTGGTAAGCTGGGCCGCCACAGTTCACGCGATAGAGATAATTCAGGCCTGGCTGCGGCTGGGTGAGAGGCTGGGCATCAGCTAAAAACTTATCGAAGTTGGGGGCTTTGGGCAAGTGGTAGAGCACGATGTAGTCCTTCGCCACCGCCTTGCCGGCCACGTAGCCCACGGCGTAGAGCACGTTGTATTTAATATCAGCTCCATCCCATTGAAAATGCGTTCCGATGCCCCCGACGCGGCTTTTTCGGCCCAGCGAAGCGGCGTTCACGTCATTAAAAAGCTCGACTTCATCGCAGTTAGAATAGACGGTAATGCTGTCCCGGCGGCCGGGCGTACGCCAGCGGTCAGGCCAGGTGTGCGAGGCCACGTAAACCATCGGCTCGGTGGTTTTGGGCGCGTAGTTGGCCCGGAACATATAAAACGCATCCGTGGGCTCTTCCCAGGGCGTGAGCAGGCCTTTGTAGTTGACGGGGCCAATGCGGTCGAGTTCGCGCTGGCCTTCGCCGCCCTGCACCCGGCCGGGGTTGTCGTGCGAGGTCAGCAGCCAGAAGAAGTGGCCGGCGGTCTGGTCCTTGGCGGCTTCGGCGAGGCGGACCTTCAACTCCATGAGCTGGGCAAACCGGTCTTCGCTGAAAGGGCCGCTGTTGAAGGCGGGCGGGCCGGACTGGTGCAGGTCGAGGGTGCGCCAGGCGCCGTACTCGCCGATGAGGACCTGGCGGGCCACATCGGCGCCGTATTGGTTGGGGTCGCCGCCGTAGGTGCCGGTCCAGTTCTGGGGCACGTCCCAGTCGGTGCCCTGGCCGCCGTTGCAGGTCGTGATTTTGCGTTCGCGGGAGGCCGTGGGGTCGAGCTGGCGGATGAGGGCGCTGCACTCGCGGGCGAAGTCGGCCGGCAGCGTGCTTTCGTTTTCGAGGCCCCAGAGCACCACCGAGGGAGAGTTGCGGCGCTCCTTCACCCAGTCGGTGAGCAGGGTTTTGAAGTTCTGGCGGAAAGCGGGCGTGTCGTACCACACGTGCGCGGCCAGCTGCGGCCACCAGAGCAGCCCCAGCGAATCCCAGTTGGCCTGATAGCGCAGGTTGTGCGGCTGGTGAGCATCCCGAAAGGCGTTGAAGCCGGTGGCTTTTATCATTTGCACGCGGGTGCGAATCTGCTCCGGCGTGAAGGCGTGGCTCTGGCCCAACAGGTGCTCGTATTCGGCAATTCCGTTGATGAAAACCGGCTTCCCGTTCAGCAGAAACTGCTTCTGCCCGGCCGCCGCGGCCCGCCCAATCGGCCAGCTCACCCAGCGGATGCCGTAGGGCGTTTCCAGCTCATCAAGCAGCTTGCCCTTGGCGCTGATTTTCGTGACCAGTCGATACAAATACGGGTCAGCCAGCGACCACAGGTGCGGCTGCTTCAGCACCGGTAGCTGCTGATGAAGCTGCGTTGCAGTTCCAGCCGCCAGCTTCTGCTTCGTGCTGATTTGGGCCACGCTCCTCCCCTGCCGGTCAAGCAGCTGGCTGCTGATGGTCAGGTTCTGCGCCTGGCCGCCGTAATTCTTTATTTCCGTTTCGACACTCAGCCGGGCCGCCTGGGCAGATACCGTGGAATCGGCCCAGACGTGCACGCCAAACGGCTCCACCCGCACCGGGCTGGTGACAACCAGCGACACCGGCCGGAAAATGCCCATCGGCTGCGAGCCTTCCGAGAAGCCCCGCTCCTCGGAGCAGCCGCCGCACACCCAGGGCAGGTCCTGGATGTTGGCCGGGTGGTCGGCGCGCACGGCCAGCACGTTGGGGCGGCCGGCGGGGCTGAGGGCGGCCGTCACGTCGAGGGTGAAGGTGGTGCGGCCGCCGGCGTGGTAGCCCACCTTTTGGCCATTCAGCCACACGGTGGCGTAGGAGCCTACGCCTTCGAAAAAAAGGAAGCTGCGGGAATCTTTCGCGACGGGCGCCGTGGTGAAGGTTTTGCGGTACCAGGCGTAGCCGTGGCGGTTGCCGTGGCGCTGGCGGCGGTAGCCCTCGTAGGCGTCCCAGTTGTGGGGCACGGCCACGGTTTGCCAGGTTTGGTCGTTGTAATCGGGGCGCTCGAATTCGGGGTAAGCCCGCTGGTTGTGGTCGTCGACGGCGGTGCGCCAGTTGTCCAGCAAGGGCGTGGTGGTGCGGGTTTGGGCGTGAGTTGTTGCTGCAAGCAGCACCGCAAGAAACAAGAGTAGAATTCGCATGCCGTATTGCCGCGGCGCCTCCCCCCCCGGCCCCCTCTCCCAAAGGAGTGGGGGAGCCTGAATTATATGCATAAGTGAGTGCCAGGCATTATTCATTTTCAACTTTTCATTATGCTCCCCCTCTTTTTTGGGAGAGGGGGCCGGGGGGTGAGGCGCCGCGGCAATACGGCAAGGCGTCACGTCAGCGCAGTTCCTCGTTCAACTTATAAATTCCGCCGGCTTTCGTCGAAAATCTCGACTCCTTCCCACCATACCGCACCACACACTCGCGCCCAGCTTCCGACTTGATTTCCACTTCCGACAGCTTGCCTCCGGCCCACTTCAAATCCACCACAAAGCCGCCGCGGGCGCGTAGGCCGCGAACGCTGCCTGTGGCCCAGGCCGTGGGCAGGGCGGGCAGCAAATCGAGCGCGCCAGTCTGGCTTTGCAGCAGCATTTCGGCCATGCCGGCCGCGCCGCCGAAGTTGCCGTCAATCTGAAAGGGCGGGTGGGCGTCGAAGAGGTTTTTATAGACGCCGCCCTGCTCGGGACCGGTGCCGTTTTCGGCAGGCGAGAGCAGGTTTTCAAGGATGCGCAGGGCGTGGTCGCCGTCGCGGAAACGGGCCCACAGGTTCACTTTCCAGGCCAGGCTCCAGCCGGTGCCGCCGTCGCCGCGCTGCGTAAGCGAGGTGCGGGCGGCCTGCAGCAACTTGGGGTCGGCAGGGCTGATTTCGGAGCCCGGGAACACGCCCCACAGGTGCGACACGTGGCGGTGCGTGTCGGCGGGGTCGTCCTTGTCTTCGAGCCACTCCTGCAGCTGGCCGTGCCGGCCGATTTGGTTCGGAGCCAGCTGGCCGGCTTTGGCGGTCAGCTCCCGTTGTAAGTCGACGTCCACGCCCAGCACCTTCGCTGCCTCAGTAGTGGTTTTAAACAGCTCCCGGATAATCTGGTGGTCCATGGTTGGGCCGGCCACCAGCCCGCCGTGCTCCGGCGAATTGGACGGCGTGCTGATGAGCCAGCCAGTGCGCGGGTCCTTCACCAGAAAGCTGGCGTAAAACCGAGCCGCTTCTTTCAGCACGGGGTATTGCTGGCGCAGAAACTCCCGGTTTTGCGTAAACTGGTAATGCTCCCAAATGGGCTGGCACAGCCAGGCCGCGCCCGTCACCCAGATGCCGTGGTTGGCGGCGTTGATGGGCGCGGTGCCGTCCCAGATATCGGTGTTGTGGTGCAACACCCAGCCGGGAGAGTTGTAGTTGGCTTTCGCGGTGGTCTGGCCGGTTTTAGCGAGTTGGTCGATGAAGCTGAACAGCGGCGCGGTGCAGGCCGACAGGTTCAGTACCTCGGCCGGCCAGTAGTTCATTTCCAGGTTGATGTTGGTGGTGTACTTACTGCCCCAGGAGGGCGTCAGCGACTCGTTCCAGAGCCCTTGCAGGTTGGCCGGCGGCCCACCGGCCCGCGAGGACGAAATCAACAAATAGCGCCCAAACTGCAGGTACAACGCCAGCAAGCCGGGGTCGGCCACGGGGCTAAATTTCAGGATGCGTTGGTCGGTTGGCAGTTGCTCGTTAGCAGCATGGCCGAGGTCGATGGCAAATGGATTAAACAGCTGCTGGTAGTCGCGGATGTGCGCGGCTTTCAGGTCGGCGTAGCTTTTAGCGGAGGTCTTATCGAGCGCCTGCTTCGCCAGCTGCTCGGGCTGCCCCGACACATCCTGGTATCTCTTAAAGTTGGTGGCGGCCGTGAGGCTGAACGTGACTTCGTCGGCGTTTTCAATACGCAGCTGGTCGTTGGTTACGGTCACCTTGCCGCCTTTCGCCGTGGCTCGCAGGTAGCTCACGCCGCGCAGCACACCATCGCGCACCTGCACCGCCAGGGCCAGCGTGTGGTCATCGACGCGGTAGATTTTGCGCTTGTCGTGCAAGGTAGCGAAGCGGGCGTTCAGCGTGATTTTGCCTTTAGCCGAAGCCGTCAGGTGACAGAACAGGGCTTGCTGGGGGGCACTCACGAAGTACTCGCGGGCAAACGCCACGCCCCCCTGCCGGTAAGTGGCTTGCGCCACTGCCTGGCTAATGTCCAGCTCGCGGCGGTAGTCCGTCACTGCACTGCTCTGCGGAAAATCCAGCCACAAGTCCCCAAAAGGCTGGTACGAGGCCTGATAGCTCGGGGCCAGCGGCGGGTTGGCGTCCTGCACCCAGTATTGCCAATCGGAACTAAGCGACACGCCGGTTTCGGGGGCGGCATTCTCGGGGTACACCACAAACACCGGCTGCTTTTCCTTCACCCCAATCAGCCCGCCCTTGTCGAAGTAGTTGATAACCTGCAGCACCACCTCGTTGCGCCCGGGTCGGAGCGCGGCGGCCGGCACCCGGTAGCGCCGCTTCTTGCTGATGCCTTCGTCGGTGCCCACCGGCTGGCCGTTCACGTAGGTCACGTCCGCGTCGCGGATGCGGCCCAGGCTCAGCGTGAGGTCTTGGCCGGCCCAGGCGGTGGGCAGGTCGAAAGTGGTTTTGAACCAGACGGCGCCGTCCAAGCCTTCCAGGCCGGCGCTTTCCCAGCCATTGGGCGTCGGGATGGCCAGCAGTTTCCAGCCCGGCTGGGCCAGGGCCTGCGCCACGCTCACGGCCCGTATTTTCTGCAGCCAGGCAGCTTTGTCGGAGTCGTAGGTTTCCTCGTGGTCTTTCAGTCCCATGAAGTGCTGCTCGGCCAGCGCCTCGGCTTCGGCCTGCTTGCCTTCGGCCAGCAGCTGGCGGATTTGCGGCAGATACTGCGCGGCACCGGGCCGGGCATAGGGACGCGGGCGGCCGGTCCAGAGCGTGGCCTCGTTGAACTGGATGCGCTCCTGCCCCACCCCGCCGTACACCATGCCGCCCAGCCGGCCGTTGCCGATGGGCAGCGCGTCGGTCCATTTCGCGGCGGGCTGAGCGTACCACAGCTTCAAGGGCTGCTGGGCGGCGGCGGGGACGGTAAGAAGCAGGAGGAAAAGGCGTATCATCAACAAGCAAGCTATTATAAATCAAAACGTCATGCAGAGCGCAGCGAAGCATCTCGCATGCTTCAACTAATTAGTAGTGGCGGGCAAGATGCTTCGCTGCGCTCTACATGACGTTCTTATTGTCGTTCTGGCTACGGCCCCACCACCCGCTCCGTCACCGCCTCGTCTTGCGACACGGGCGCTTTCACGTACTTGAAATTGTTGTTTTGCAGCACAATGCTGCGGGTTTTGGCGCCCTTGAGCTTGAGGTAGGTTTCGGTACCCGCCGCCGGGAAGGAATTGTAAATGAAAGCATCCTGCACGTCGCTCAGCTCCACCTGCGGGGTGCCGGCCAAGGGCGTGGCGCTGCCCACGCCATCGAGGCGCAGCAGCTGCACGCTTTCGGCGCGCACGGCCGGGCCGATGGTGGTGTTTACCTGCACGTTGTGAAAGGCGATGTTGCGCGCTTCGCGGATGGTGAAGCCCTGTTTGGCGTCGAGGTTCAGGTTGGAAAACGAGACGTTTTCGATGGGCATTTCACTCAGGCCGTTCAGCAGGCCGGCCTGGTTGCCCTCGGCTGTGATGTTGCTGAAATGGATGTTGCGGAAGCGCGGCGTGCGCTCCGAAACCGGCTCGGGCGTGGTTTTGGCGTACTGCATATCGAGCACAATCATCTGGTCGCGGATGTTCTTCATCACGATGTTATCGACCCGAATGTCCTCCACCACGCCGCCCCGGCCCCGGGCCGTTTTGATGCGGATGCCACGGTCAGTGCCATCAAACACGCAGTTCGAAATCACAATTTTCTTCACCCCGCCCGACATCTCGCTCCCAATCACCACGCCGCCGTGCCCGCTGAGCATGGTGCAGTTGGTAATGGTGTAGTTTTCGGCCGGCACGTTCATCTTGCGGCCCGCTGCATCCTTGCCCGATTTGATGGTGATGCAGTCGTCGCCCACGCTGATGTGGCAGTTGGAAATGTGCACGTAGCGGCACGACTCGGGGTTGATGCCGTCGGTATTCGGCGACTTCGGGTTGTTGATGGTGACGCCCGTAATGGTCACGTTCTCACAGAATTCAGGGTTCACCGTCCAGAACGGCGAGTTGCGAATGGTGATGCCCTCAATCAGCACGTTCTTGCAAAACATGGGCTGAATGAACGGCGGCCGCAGAAACGCTCGGTCAATCACGCCGCCCTGCTCGTCGGGCCTGATAATATTGGCATTGAGCCGCCTAAATTCCTGCTGCCACTTCGAATCCTGGCTTTTGCGCGACTGGCCCTCGGCGTAGTCCCACCACTTCTTGCCCTGCCCGTCGATGATGCCCCGGCCGCGAATGGTGATATTTTCGGCCTTGTACGCATAGAACAGCGGCGAAAAGCTGGTCACGTCGATGCCCTCGTAGCGCGAAGCCACCATGGGCAGGTAGTCGTCGAAATTGTCGCTAAAGTAAAGGATGGCGCCCGCGCCTATCTCGATGGTAATGTTGCTTTTGAGGCGAATGGGGCCCGTACGGTAGCGCCCGGCCGGAAAGTACACCGTGCCGCCACCCGCCTTGCTGGCCGCATCGATGGCCTTGGCAATGGCGGCCGTAGACAGCTTCGTGCTGTCGTTTTTCGCGCCGTATTTCAGGACGTTGTAATTGTCCTGGGCGCGGGCCGCCGAGATGGTGAGGAGCAGGAAAAAGGCGGCGAGAAAGTGCTTCATAAGAGTTAATTCGAACGATGTCGAGACGCGACACTTCGCGTCTCGGCGGCTGCGCCATTAGGTCATTCACGGCAGTTGTTCAACGAGAGATGCGAAGTGTCGCGTCTCGACATCGTTCAGCCGGGCAGTTTAGCCGTCACCCGTTTCAATTCGCTGGCGCGGCCGATTTCCTTGCCGTCGGCGAAAACGCGCAGCCCCTGGCCCCGGCCGTATTTCTGGCCAGTTTTGTCCCAAATCACCGAAATCATGCGGCCGTGGTAGCGCACCTGGTCCAGCGCAAACCAGTCCCACTTGCCAGCCGGCACCAGCGGCACCACCTCCACCACGTTATCAGTCCGCGGCTTCAGGCCGACCAGGCCGGTTATCACCAAATCGGCGAAGCCAGAGTGGTTGTAGTAGCTGCTGCGCGGGTTGTCACCTTTCAGCCACTCGCCGTTCTTTTCGTCCTGGTATTCGCCCAGGTAGGGCACGCCGTTTTTCTGGTGCGAGAGGGCGTATTTGCGCAATTCGTCGTAGTACACCTGCGCGCTCATGCCGTCGTGGTGCTTGTAGGCGGTGAGCAGGTTGGCGAGGCCCTTTAGCGTTTGGGTAGTGGCGTAGGGCCACACCGCGCCGTCCCACTCGCAGCCGTGGCCCGAGCCGTGGGTGCGGAACCCTGGCGCGCGCCGCTCGGCCGTGGTCAGGCCCCAGGGTGCTTTGAATCCTTGTTCGTCAGTCAGTTGCTCCCATTGTTTGGCGTACTGCGGCTTGTCGGCGGGCAAGTTGAAGTACCAGGGAATGTAGCCCAACTCCTCCCGCGCCTCGCAGAGGCCGCCCTTCTCGTACTGCACCTTGAAAAAACTGGCCTTGGGGTCCCAGAGGGTCTTTTGCACGTCGGCGCGGAGCTGTTTGGCTTTGGCCGCATACTTGCGTTCGAGGCTGTCGTTTTTGGTCAGCTTGGCCATGGCGGCCAGGGCTTTGGCGTTGCCGTACATGTAGCTATTGATGGTAGGCCGCACGTTCTTTTCCTTGCGCCCGCCGCTGATGGATTCCTCCATCGCATCCTTCACGTCGTATTGCCAGAACAGGCCGCTGGGCAGCTTCCGCTCCTTTTCCCACTGCCGGTAGTCGGCGTTGAGCAGGGGCAGCATCTCCTGCACAAAGACCTGGTTATTGTTCACTTTGTACAGCTCATACACGGCATCGGGCAGCCAGCTGCTGAAGCTGTGCAGCTTGGCATTCACCTGCGGCTGCTTGGCCGTCAGCCAGAAGCGCGTGTACTGGTCGATGTACTGCGGGTCGTGCAGCCAGCGCCCTTCGTTGAGGTGGTGGCCCAGGGCGCTGCTGATGGTATTGTAGGGTCCGGCGTGCTTCATCGGCGTGATGAACTCCGTGAACACGTAGCCGTCGGGCGTCTGCTTGAGGTGCTTGCGGAAGGTCCACCAGCGGTAGTAGTACGTCTCCTGAATAGCCGAATCGGGGCACTCGAACAGCGGCACCTCACGGGCCAGCCAATCGGCCGCCTGGGCATTAGACACTAGGTTGATGACGTCCTCTTTATCCAACGCATTGAAGCGGGCCACGCTGGCGCGCAGGTGCTCCGGCGTGAGCACGGGCTGCTGGGCGATGGCCGGCGCGGCGCTGAGCAGGCTGAGGGACAGGAGCAGGCGGGTGGGTTTCATAAGGAATTCAATTTGCGCAGACGGGGCGCCTCACCCCCCCGGCCCCCTCTCCCAAAGGAGAGGGGGAGCCAGTCTTTTTATCGACTGGCTTCTCTATGATTTCATCAGGCTCCCCCTCTCCTTTGGGAGAGGGGGCCGGGGGGTGAGGCGCCCCGCCAAAACGACCTTACTCAAACAACCAATCAATCTCGCGGCCCGGCGCCACCGCGCTGCCCAGCCCGGCATTATAAGTTGGCACCGGCTGCGTGGCATCCACAAACCCCAGAATGAGGCAGGCTCCGCGGGCCAGATTCAGCGTGTGCGTACCGGCCTTAAAGGAGTAGGCATGCACGTTGACGGGCGGCAGGCCGGGGATGGCCAACGCATTCAAAATCTTGCTTTCGGCCTGGCCGTAATCGTTGGCGCTGGCGTCAATTTCCAGCGTGGGCACGGGCAGATAGCGCGGGCTTTTCTGGTTGAAGAAGCCAACCAGAACCTGCACGGGCTTTTTGGTGGAAAACCGGATTTCCGTGCCCTGCGCCACTTGCTGCGCCTTACTGAAACGGATTCCTTTGAGCCCCGCCAGCTCCGGCGCGAAGGCCGCGAGCCGCGCGGTGGTATCGGCAAAAATTGTTTGGCCGGCGGTTACGGTGTAGGTGCCCGCACTTTTGGTTAGCAGCGTTACGGGAGCGTTGCGTAAGGCCACCAGCTTGGCAGCGGGCGCGACCTTGGCCGTTTTTAATGAGTCGATGTTGTGCTGAAAATCGGCCAATTCCTTTTTGTACACCGGCAGCATCTCGGCCCAGGTCTTGTAGGTTCCATCCACACCGCGCATCGGGATTTTGCGCTGGGCGGTTTGCATACTGTTGGCGTAGAGGTAGGTATTCTTGGTGAGTTCGACCAGCTTCTGCCAGTGCGCCACGCTGCTTTGCAACAAAGGCACGGCAGCGGTCAGGTCCTGCACGTTGTGCGAGTACTTATACTTCAGCACTTGTAAGGCGGCCCGCGCTTTTTCGGCGTAGAAATTCGCCAGCGCATCCTGGCAGTATATGTCGTTTTTAACGCGGGCAAACTCGGCCTGATTCTGCTTGATGGCCGGCGCGGCGCGCTCGATGGCGGCCACGGCTTTTTTGCCGTGTTCCACCACCTCGTTGGCTATCTGCGGCGGGGTTTCGCCCACGTGCTTCCCCCCTTTCGCCTCCTTCTCCGCATACTCGATAATCATCTCGCCCTCCGGCGATTCCGACTCATAAAGCAGCGTAAACAAGCCGTAGCGCTTGGGGTCGATGAGCTGATTCATGAGCATGCCCAAGGTCAGCGTCTGCCGGTTGCCGTCGGTGATGCCGTAGCGGCGCAGCAGCTTGGGCTCGATTTCGCCGGCTTCTTCGTAGGCGGTGAGAATCTGCTGGCCGGCCTGCTCGTCGCAGCCGAACTGCGCGGCCAGCTTTTGGCTCCAGTGCGCGACTTCGGCCGGGCGGGGGCGGTTGGCGCGCCAGGCGTAGCGGGCCCACTCGGCGTACCACAGCCAGTCGCGGTCGACCTGCAGCTGGCGGCCGGCCACGTTGTCGGCGGTGTAGGGCCAGTCCCAGTACGACGACTCCGGGTAGAGGTGCAAGCCGTTGGCGCCGTAGATGTTGTGCATGGCCTGCACCGATTTCTGAATGAAATCGGCCGAGCCGTAGCGGAACGGCTCCAGGTTGGCCAGGATGTGCACGTTCTCGATGTGCACCGAGTTCATGCCGCTCAGTTTGCGGTGCAGTTCGGCCCAGGAGCCGCGCGGGGTGTAAGTCGTGAGCGCCTCGCCGTTGAATTTGGCCTCGGTGTAGAGGTTTTTGTAGAGCGGCAGCGCTTCGGTGATGACGCGGGGCGCGTCGGTGTCGTGGGCGCGCAGCACGATGGGCGGCTGCTCGGTGCTGCCCAGGGCCTTGAGGCCGTCCTGCACGCCGGGAATGATGGTTTTTGTGAACCAGTCCACGTCGTCCTGGCCGGCGCCTTCCATGGCCTCGCCCAGCGCCACCATCAGGCCCACGTGGGGATACTTCTCCACGAAAGCGGCGATGGACTTGCGCGTGTAATCGGCAATGAGCGGCACGATGGGCCGGGCGCGGTCCTGGGTTTTAATGTTGTAGTGCTCGGCGAAGGGCTTGGATACAATGATGTTGTAGAACATCTGAATCACCCAGATGCCGCGCTTGTCGGCCTCCTCGGTCAGGAAGCGGTACATCTCCTCGTTCTTTTTAAAAGTGGCGTCGTCCACTTCCACCGCAAACGGGTAGTCCTTGAGCCGCACCAGCGAGGCAAACGGGTGCCCGTTCCAGAGATAGAGCGAGTTGTACCGGTTGTCAACCATCATGTCGAGATACTTAATCCAGAGCTGCTTATCGTAGAGCCACGGAAACGTCTCGGGCGTGTAGGGGTACTCGTACACGTTGCGACCGGGCAGGTACGTGGGCTTTTGCACGCCGATGCAGGTGCCGCGCAGCACCATTTCGGGCTGGTCGGTGAGGTGCAGGTTGTCGCTGAGCTTGCCCTGGGTTTTGACTTGTTCGGCCAGCTCCAGGCAGCCGTAGAGGGCGCCGGAATTATCGGCTCCGCTGATGAGCAGATTGTCGTCTTTTGCCGACGAAATAGCGAATCCTTCCTTGCTGGGCGCTTTCTCGGTGGTGATGCGCAAGGCCGTGGCTGCCTGTTGTACCAGCGCGTCCTTGGCCTGGCCCACCACAATCAGGCCTTTGGCTTTGGGCAATTTATCGGCCTGCTGAATCTGCACCTGGTAGCCCGCGGTGCGCAGGGCAGCGGCCAGCCGTTCCGCGCCGTATTGCAGACGGGCGTGGGCGGTTTTGGGCAGCAGGATGGTGCGGGTTTGCGCAGTTGGGCGGACTGTAGAGACGCGACACTTTGCGTCTCGGCGTTCGCGCCGTCTGAGGGGAGTCCAGTTGTTGTTCAACGAGGAGACGCGAAGTGTCGCGTCTCTACGGCGTTCTGTTGGCTTCGGCGCGGCATCCGCAGCTACTTGAGCCACGCTCAGCAACAGGCCGGCTATTAAAAAGGCACCGCGAACAAGCGCATTCCAGCGGTTTCGATGCGCTGGTGCTTCGCGGAAGGAAGGAGCAAAATAGACGAATGGCATCAGGTCAAAATTATCGGGCACCCGAGCTGCTTCTGTGTACCATGTTCGCCGGCTCTTGTAGCATGTTGCCATCGCCAAATCAGCCCTGACACAATCGATAACTCTGCCGCGAAGGCAGCCTTTGCGACTGCAGAGGCAGGGCGCGGTGAGGTGTCACGAACGGCTGATTTGTGGGCTACAATCAGCATTGCCCTTGCTCAATCAAAGGCCTGCATAATAGCTAAAGCCTTCTTTTTGTTGTGCTGAACTGAACAATGCCCCTGCCTCATTTGCCACACGAACATTGGCAAGGAGCATAGGGGTGAGTATTTACTCAACACCCCTGGCTGCCTCTGTCGCCGTCTGGGGGGCATGCTAACATCCTACACAGGGTCGAGAAAATGGTATAGGTGCCGGCGGTTTTTACCCTGTTATTTCGCTTCATCTAAACTCCCCACCCCCGCTTATGAACAAACCAGTTGCTTCCCTCTGCGCCCTCGGCCTCTTCTTCTCGACGCAATTCGCGGCCCACGCCCAGTATCCGAAGATTCCGCAGGACGTGCAGAAGGCCAGCGAGGCCATGATGAAGGACGCCTACCGGCAGTCTGAAATTGCCTGGAACAAGGCCTACCCCATCATTCAGAAAGAGCAGCGCGAGGGCAAGCCCTACATTCCGTGGGCGGCCCGGCCCATCGATTTGCCGCAGGCCAGCATCCCGGCGTTTCCGGGCGCGGAGGGCGGCGGGGCCTACACCTACGGCGGGCGCGGCGGGCGCGTGATTGTGGTGACCAGCCTGGCCGACAGCGGCCCCGGCAGCCTGCGCGAGGCCTGCGAGCAGGGCGGCGCGCGCATCGTGGTGTTCAACGTGGCCGGCATCATCCGGCTGAAGACGCCGCTCATGATTCGGGCGCCCTACATCACCATTGAGGGCCAGAGTGCGCCCGGCGACGGCATCTGCGTGGCCGGCGAATCGGTGTGGCTGAACACGCACGACGTGCTGGTGCGCTTCATGCGCTTCCGCCGGGGCGAGACGAACGTGGGCCGGCGCGACGACTCCATCGGCGGCAACCCGATTGGCAACATCATGATTGACCACGTCTCGGCGAGCTGGGGGCTGGACGAGAACATGTCGATGTACCGCCACATGTACAACGACAGCACCGGCATTCCAGAGCAGAAATTGGGCACAGTGAACATCACCATCCAGAACTCCATCTTCTCGGAATCGCTCGATACCTGGAACCACGCCTTCGGCAGCACGCTGGGCGGCGAGAACTGCACCTTCATGCGCAACCTGTGGGCCGACAACGCGGGCCGCAATCCATCAATTGGCTGGAACGGTGTGTTCAACTTCGCCAACAACGTGATGTTCAACTGGGTGCACCGCTCCGTGGACGGCGGCGACTACCGCGCCCTCTACAACATCATCAACAACTACTACAAGCCCGGCCCCTCCACGCCGAAGGACACCAATATCGGCCACCGCATCCTGAAGCCCGAATCGGGCCGCAGCAAGCTGAAGTACCAGGTGTACGGCCGCGCCTACGTGGCCGGCAACATCGTGGAAGGCTTCCCCGACGTCACCAAGGACAACTGGAACGGCGGCGTGCAGGTGGAAGAGCAGCCCAACGCCGGCAAGTACCAGGCCGACATGAAGGTGAATAAACCCCTGCCGATGCCGGAAATCACCATCATTCCGGCTGAGAAAGCCTACGGCTACGTGCTCGACAACGCCGGCGCCACCCTGCCCAAGCGCGACCCCGTGGACACCCGCGTGGTGGAGCAGGTGCGCACCGGCAAAATCGACTACATCAAGAACGTGAAGCTGCCCACCACGCAGTTTGAGCACCGCCGCCTGCCCATTGATTCCTACAAGCAGGGCATCATCACCGACCCGATGCAGGTGGGCGGCTACCCCGACTACAAAGGCAAGCCCTACACCGACTCGGACAAGGACGGCATGCCCGACGACTACGAAAAAAAGAACGGCTTCGACCCCAAGAATGCCGCCGACGCGGCGGCCATCGCCAAAAACGGTTACGCCAACATTGAGAACTACCTCAACGGCCTGGTGGCGCTGAATACGGTGAAGCCCTAACCCATCTTATTGGCCTTCAGAACGTCATGCTGAGCGCAGTCGAAGCATCTCTACTGCAATACTAAAATGAATTGGTTGCGCGGTAGAGATGCTTCGACTGCGCTCAGCATGACGTTCTTCTTTCTTTGGTTTCCTGTCAAGCTGCTCTGAAAACGCCCATTTTCCTCTCTGTGCCCCACCCCACCCGCACCTTTTACCTCCTGCTCCTCTCCGGCTTACTAGCCGCCGGCCCAGCCGCCGCGCAGAAGCCCGCCAAGCCCGTGCCGCCGCCCGGCCCCATCGAGTACAAGGATGGCAAGCTGAGCTACGCGCCGGATTCACTGGGCAACCGGGTGCCGGACTTTTCCTACGCGGGCTACCGCGCGGGCGAGGCGACCATTCCGATGGCGGGTATCAAGGTGACGGTGCCGGTGAAGGCGGGCGATGCCACGGCGCGCATTCAGTCGGCGCTGGACTATGTGGCCGGCTTGCCGTTGGGCAAGGATGGGCTGCGCGGCGCGGTGCTGCTGGAACGCGGCACGTATGAGGTAGCCGGGCGGCTGTTTATTCGCGCCTCGGGCGTGGTGCTGCGCGGCTCCGGCATGGGCGAGGGCGGCACCGTGGTCATCGGCACGGGCGTGAGCCGCGACCACCTGCTGACCGTGGGCGGGCGCAACGACCGCAAGTTTGAAACCGCGCTGGCCACCACCGACAAGTATGTGCCGGTGAATGCGCGCACCATCAAAACTGCCAATGCCAGCACCTTCAAGGTGGGCGACCGGGTGCAGGTGCGGCGGCCCAGCACGGCCGCCTGGGTGCACCGGCTGGGCATGGAAACCTTCGGCGGCGGCCTGTCCTCGCTGGGCTGGAAACCCGGCCAGCGCGACCTCGCCTGGGACCGCCAAGTGGTGGCCGTGGATGCCAATGGTGTCACGCTGGATGCACCCATCACCACGGCCCTCGACCAAACCTACGGCGGCGGCACCGTAGCCCGCTACACCTGGCCGGGCTTGGTTTCGCAGGTGGGCGTAGAGAATCTGCGGTTGGAATCGACCTTCGACGCAGCCAATCCCAAAGATGAAAACCATCGCTGGGTAGCCATTGATATTGAAAATGCCCAAGACGCCTGGGTGCGGCAGGTGGCGTTCCGGCACTTCGCCGGCTCGGCCGTTTTAGCTCAATCAACCACCCGCCGCCTCACGGTGGAAGACTGTATTTCGACCGAGCCGGTGTCGGAAATAGGCAACGAGCGGCGCAATACGTTTTACACCTTGGGCTCGCAAACGCTGTTTCAGCGGCTCTACGCCGAGAATGGCTACCACGATTTTGCCCTGGGCTTCTGCGCGGCCGGCCCCAATGCCTTCGTGCAGTGCGAGGCCGAGCAGGCGCTGAGCTTCAGCGGCGGCGTGGATAGCTGGGCTTCGGGCGTGCTGTTCGACATCATCAAAGAATACGGCCAAGCCCTGCGCTTCGGCAACCGCGAGCAGGACGGGCAGGGAGCAGGATGGGCCGTGGCCAACAGCGTGTTCTGGCAATGCACCGCCGCCCGCGTCGACTGCTACCAGCCACCCACGGCCCAAAACTGGGCATTTGGCACCTGGGCGCAGTTCGGCGGCAATGGCTTCTGGGACCAATCCAACGAAAACATCAACCCGCGCAGCCTCTACTACGCCCAGCTACAGGAGCGACTGGGCGACGGTGTTAAAGCTCGCGCCATCATACTCCCCGTGCCCACCGAGGCCAGCAGCAGCCCCAAAGTGGCCGTGGCCCAGGAGCTCACGCGCCTCTCGATGAACCCCGCGCCTACCGTACTGGAACTGGTGAAAGCGGCGCCCACGCGTCAGCCCATTGCCATCCAAAACTCGGCGCCGAGCATCGACAAGCTGAAGGTAAAAACGGCCCCGGCGCCCACCTACGCAGCCCCACTGCACGTGGCGCAGGGCGTGCTGGTGCGCGGCAACGCCTTGGTGCTGGGCCGCCGCCAGGAGGTGCCGTGGTGGAACGGCAGCGCCCGCCCCTACGGTCTGCTCAATCCCAAGCCGCACATCACGCGCTTCGTGCCGGGCCAGATTGGCCGCGGGCTGACCGATGACTTGGCGGAGCTGACCGACTCGATGCGGGCCCAAAACGTGGTGGCCCTGCATCACAACTACGGCCTGTGGTACGAGCGCCGGCGCGACGACCACGAGCGCATCAAGCGCATGGATGGTGAGGTGTGGGCGCCTTTCTACGAGTTGCCCTTCGCCCGCAGCGGCAAGGATTTGGCCTGGGATGGCCTCAGCCGCTACGACCTCACCAAGTACAACGCCTGGTACTGGAGCCGCCTGCACCAATTCGCCGACCTGGCCGACCAGAAGGGCCTCGTGCTGCTCAACCAGCACTATTTCCAGCACAACATCATCGAGGCCGGCGCGCATTACGCCGATTTCCCCTGGCGCCCGGTGAACAACGTGAACAACACCGGCTTCCCGGAGCCCGCGCCCTACGCCGGCGACAAGCGCATCTTCATGGCCGAGCAGTTTTACGACGTGACCGATGCCACGCGCCGGCCGCTACACCGCGCCTACATCCGCCAGTGCCTCAACAATTTCAAAGGTCAGACCGGCGTCATTCACCTCATCGGAGCCGAATTTACCGGGCCGCTCACCTTCGTGCAGTTCTGGCTCGATACCATCAAGGAGTGGGAAACCGAAACCGGCCAGCACCCCACCATCGCCCTGAGCACCACCAAGGAAGTGCAGGACGCCATCCTAGCCGACGCGGCCCGGGCGAAAGTGGTCGACGTCATCGACATCAACTACTGGCACTACCAGTTCAACGGCCAGGCCTACGCGCCGGCTGGCGGCCAGAACCTAGCCCCGCGCCAGCACGCCCGCCTCACCCCGCCCAAGCGCAGTTCCTTCGAGCAGGTGTATCGGGCCGTGCGCGAGTACCGCCAGCAATTCCCCGACAAAGCCGTGCTCTACTCGGCCGATGGCTACGACGCCTTTGGTTGGGCGGTGCTGCTGGCGGGCGGCTCCATGGCCAGCCTGCCCCGCGTGGCCGATGCCGGTTTTGCCACGGCCATTTCGGAAATGAAGCCAATAGAGCTGCCCGGCAAGCCTGCAGACCAATGGGCGATGAGCGACGGCAAAACCGGGCTGCTGCTGTACCGGGAGGGCCAGTCGCCGGCGCAGGTCGATTTATCGGGGATGAGCGGCACGTTTGCCGTGCGTCGCATCAATCCGAGAACCGGGCAGCTCGCGGGCGCGACGGAAACGGTGAAAGGTGGGAAAACGGTGACGTTGAGTGGCGCGGCGACGGGCGCGGAGGTTATTTGGATTCGGAAGAAATGAGGACAATAGAACCGTGTAGAGACGCGACACTTCGCGTCTCCTCGTTGAACAATCGGAACTGCTCGGCCAGCATGATTCGAGCGTCATCGTTTGACCATCGTCGTTCAACGGCGAGACGCGAAGTGTCGCGTCTCTACATCGTGCTGGCCATTCTCCTGTCAATCCCTGCCCACGCCACCATTACCATCCCGCGCATTCTCGGGCATGATATGGTGCTGCAGTGCGATAAGCCCGTGCCCATCTGGGGCACGGCCGCGCCGGGCGAAGCGGTGACGGTGCAGTTTGCCGGCCAGAAATTCAGTACCAAAGCCGATGCCGCCGGCAAGTGGCAGGTGGTGCTTAAGCCACTGAAAGCTTCGGCAGCGCCGGCGGAGCTGGTCATCAGCGGCAGCAATACCATCCGGCTGCGCAACATTCTGGTAGGTGAAGTCTGGGTGTGTTCGGGCCAGTCAAACATGGAATACACCATGCGCAAAAACAGCAAGGTGACGCGCCCCGACCTGCCCGGCCCCAACCCGGTGGATGAGCTGAATGTGGCCCACAACCCTGCCATCCGCATTTTCTTAGTCAACCGCAAGACCCTGCCCAAGCCCGACACTCTACACCACGACTGGGCCGTGGCTCAGGATTCGGCTCTGCGGTCGTTCTCGGCTGCCGCCTATTTCTTTGCCAAAGAGTTGAACAAGCGCCTCAATGTGCCGGTGGGCATGGTGGCCACGTCGGTGCCCGGCAGCCGCATCGAACCTTGGATTTCGGAAGCCGCTTTTGCCCAAGACCCGGCTTTTGCCGGCAAGAAAGTGGACGGTGACCCAGGCAAATTCTGGGAACCGATGGTGAAGCCGCTGGCGCCGCTGGCGGCGCGCGGCTTCCTCTGGTACCAGGGCGAGAGCAACTGCTTTCTGGCCGAAACCACGACGTACACGCAGAAAATGCGCACGCTCATCAATAGCTGGCGCGCGGCCTGGGGCGACCCCAAAATGCCGTTTTACTACGTATCGCTGGCCCCGTTCAAGTACTCCGACACCCACGACAAAGTGGTGCTCACGCGCGAAACCCTGCCGCTGTTCCGCGAGGCGCAAGCGGCGGTGCTGCAGGTGCCGCACACCGGCATGATTGAAACCACCGATTTGGCTAATACCGAAGGCGGCATTCATCCCGGCTTCAAGTGGGAAATCGGGCGGCGGCTGGCGTTGCTGGCGCTGGCGAATACCTATAAAACGCCCGGCGTAGTGGCCGAAGGCCCGGTTTTCCGCAGCCTGAAAGTAAAGGGTGCGGTGGCCACCGTCTCGTTTGCGTCGGCCGCGCCGCTCATCAGCAAAGACGGCCAGGCGCTGACGGACTTCACCATTGCCGGGACCGACGGCGTGTTTGTGCCCGCACAGGCCCGCATCCTGGGTACGCAGGTGCTGGTGTCGGCGCTGGGCGTGCCGCACCCCACGGCCGTGCGCTTTGGCTGGGACGAAGTGGCGCAGCCCAACCTGTTTTCGGAGGCGGGATTGCCGGCCCGGCCGTTTCGCACCGACCATACGGGGCGCCTCACCCCCTGACCCCCTCTCCTCGGCGAGAGGGGGCACTGGAAATGCCCCCGCAATTCTTTCTGATAATAGACCATCGAACCGTCCTCAAGAACCGGTGCCCCCTCTCCCCGAGGAGAGGGGGTCAGGGGGTGAGGCGAACGCCAGGACAACATGAGCCACCTTCTTTCCCGCCGCGACTTCCTCTCCACCAGCGCCTTGCTCACCGCTGGCCTGCTCCTGCCCGGCTGGGCCATTGCCCTTGCTCACACCAAAAAGAAGCTGACCTACAAAGTGGCGGTGGTGGATTTGATGATTCTGAAACGGCAGAAGCTGGGGTCCCTGCAGCTCACCAAGGACATCGGGGCCGACGGCGTGGAAATTGACATGGGCGGCCTAGGCCAGCGCGAAACCTTCGATAACCAGCTCGCCAAGCCCGAAACCCGCCAGCAGTTCATCGACAAGGCCCGGGAGCTGAACCTGGAAATATGCTCGCTGGCCATGACCGGTTTTTACGCCCAGTCCTTCGCCACGCGCCCCACCTACCAGCGCATGATTCAGGACTGCCTCGACACCATGAAGGCGCTGAACGTGAAGGTGGCTTTTCTGCCGCTGGGTACGCAGGGTGACTTGCGCAAGAACCCCGAGCTGCGCCCGGCCATTGTGGAGCGGCTGAAAGTGGTGGGCGAAATGGCGAAGAAAGCGGGCGTTATCGTCGGCATCGAAACCGCGCTGGATGCCAAAGGCGAAGTGGCTTTGCTGAAAGAAATCGGCTCGAAAAACATCCAGATTTATTTCAATTTCTCGAACCCGCTCAAGGAAGGCCGCGACCTGCACGAGGAACTCAAGATTTTGGGCCGCAAGCGCATCTGCCAGATGCACGCCACCGACGAGGACGGCGTGTGGCTGCAAAACAACACCCGCCTCGATATGAAAAAGGTGAAGCAAACCCTGGCCGACATGGGCTGGGAAGGCTGGTTGGTGATTGAACGCTCGCGCGATGCCGCCGACCCGCGGAATGTGAAGAAGAATTTCGGGGCGAACGCAGCCTATCTGAAGTCGATTTTTCAGAGCTAAACACCTAACGGGCGCCTCACCCCCAGCTCCGGTTCGATTGAAGCGCGAAGCCTCAGAGAGAGAATCCTGACGATTTACGCCAGAAGCCGAACCGGTGCCCCCTCTCCCAAAGGAGAGGGGGTCAGGGGGTGAGGCGTTACGCCAGAACAACACACCGCATGGAACGCATCACCGCCACCTACTACATCGAAACCCCCTTCGACCCGGCCGCTGCCGCCGCCGTGCTGGCGGGCGAACAGTCCTCCGGCACCTTCGTGGCCGTGCCGGGCGAAACGGCCGAGCTCAAGCAGCGCTTCGCCGCCCGCGTGGAATCGGTAGAGATGCTGGAAACGGTTCGGGAGCCGGCCATTCCGGGGGCCACGAGCAGCAGCGGGCTGTATCATCGGGCGCGGGTGCGGGTGTCGTGGTCGGTGGAAAACTTTGGGTACAACCTGCCGCTGCTGGTGTCCACGCTGCAAGGGAATCTGTACGAAATCCGGCAGTTCACGGGATTGAAGCTGATGGACATTGACGTGCCGGCTTCGTACGCGCAGCACTTTGCTGGGCCGGCGTTTGGCGTGGCGGGCTGCCGGGCGCTGACGGGCGTGCAGGGCCGGCCGCTCATCGGCACCATCATCAAGCCCAGCATCGGCCTCACGCCGGAGCAAACGGCCGGGCTGGTGCACACGCTGGCCGAGGCGGGCATCGACTTCGTGAAAGACGACGAGCTGCAGATGGCCGCGGCCAACTCCCCTTTCGAGGCGCGCGTCGATGCCGTGATGGCCGTCATCAACCGCCACGCCGACCGCACCGGCAAGAAGGTGATGTACGCCTTTAACATCAGCGGCGAAATCGACGACATGCTGCGCCGCTACGAGTACGTGGTGCGCGCCGGCGGCACCTGCGCCATGGTGAGCCTCAACAGCGTGGGCCTGGCGGGCACCCGCAAAATCTGCGACCAGCGCGCGTTGGCTATTCACGGGCACCGCAACGGCTGGGGCATGCTCACGCGGCACCCGCTGCTGGGCATCGACTTTCGGGCCTACCAGAAGCTGTGGCGGCTGGCCGGCGTCGACCAGCTGCACGTCAACGGCATTCAGAACAAGTTCTGGGAATCCGACGACAGCGTGGTAGCGTCCATCGAAGCCTGCCAGGCGCCGCTGCTGGGCGGCTACCCGGTGCTGCCGGTGGTGTCGTCGGGCCAGTGGGGCGGGCAGGCGTTCGAAACCTACCGCCGCACCCGCACCACCGATTTGCTCTACATGGCCGGCGGCGGCATCCTGGCCCACCCCATGGGGCCGGCGGCCGGCGTGCAGGCGCTGCAACAAGCCTGGCAGGGCGCGGTAGACGGCCGCAGCCTGGCCGAAACCGCCACGCAGCACCCGGAATTCGCGGCAGCCGTGCAAAAATTCGGCGGCCAATGAACTCGCAGCTTCTCCTTGCCTACTACGGCGACGACTTCACCGGCAGTACCGACGCACTCGAATTCCTGAGCCGGGCCGGGGCGCGCACGGCCTTGTTCATCGAGCCGCCCACGGCCGACCAGCTCGCCGTTTATCCTCATCTGGATGCCATCGGCGTGGCCGGCCTCACCCGCGCCATGCCGCCGGAGGCCATGCAGGCCGTATTGGAGCCGGCTTTTACGCAGTTGCGGGCGCTACGGCCACGGCACGTGCATTATAAAGTGTGCTCCACGTTTGATTCCTCGCCTACCATTGGCAGCATTGGACGGGCCATCGAAGTAGGGCGTAAAATATTTCCCAATGCCTTCGTGCCGCTATTGGTAGCTGCGCCGCTGCTGGGCCGCTACTGCGCCTTCGGCAACTTGTTTGCGCGGCTGGGCATCGGCAGCGCCGGCGGCATCTTCCGCCTCGACCGCCACCCGTCGATGAGCCGCCACCCCACCACGCCCGCCGACGAAAGCGACCTGCGCCTGCACCTCGCCCGCCAAACCACGTTCAAAACCGGCCTGCTCGACCTGCTGCAAATTGCCCGGCCGCTGGCCGAAATGCAGCAAGCAATAGCCGCCCAGGTGCAGCACGGCGCGGAAATCATTCTTTTCGACGCGCTTTACGACGAGCAGCTACCGGGCATCGGCGCGGCCATCGATAGCTGCGCCACCGAAACAGCACCGCTTTTTTCGGTGGGCTCTTCGGGAGTTGAAATGGCCCTGGGGCAATTCTGGGCCGCAAACAACACCTTAACTCCCGTAACGGAATGGCCCGCACCCGGCCGCGCCGCGCCCCTGCTGGTGGTGTCGGGTAGCTGCTCGCCGGTCACGGCCGGGCAGATTGCTTGGGCTAAGGCCAACGGCTTTGCGGAAGTCGTGCTCGATGCGCCTGAGCTGGCGGCGGGCGCTGGTTTGCCGGATACATCGGAGCCCTTTCAGCAGCAAGTTATTGACTATCTTCGGCAAGGGCGCAGCGTCGTCGTTCATACCAACGGCGGAGCGGGCAGCCCAACGCCAAGCCTTTCCGCCGAAGTCCTCGGCACGGCCCTGGGCCTCATGGCCCGCGAAGCCGTGCGGCAAACGGGTGTGCGCCGCGTGGTGGTAGCCGGCGGCGACACCTCCAGCTACGCCGCCCGCGCCATGGGCATCGAGGCAGTAGAAATGATAGCGCCGCTGTACCCCGGCGCGCCGCTGTGCCGCGCCGCCGCGCCCAGCTCACCCTTGCACGGCGTCGAAGTCAATTTTAAAGGCGGCCAGGTGGGCGCGCCGGAATATTTCGGCGTGCTGCTCGAAGGCCGCATGCCTACCTGAATGAGTATCGAACGTCGTGCCGAGCGCAGCCGAAGCAGCTCTACTGCATCGGCTGGCTCGCCTCTCCCCGGGGAGAGGGGCCGGGGGTAAGGCGCCACGCCAGCCCGCCCACGAAGCGGCAGAGCTGCTTCGGCTGCGCTCAGAACGCCCGTTTTTCTATCTTCTGTAACACCTTTCACCCCACCATGCCTCCCAAAACCCTCGCCCTCATCCACACCTCCGCCACGCTGGTGCCCGTGTTTCAGCAACTGTGCGCCGAGCACCTGCCCGGCGTGCAAACCTTCAACATCGTCGACGACAGCCTGGTGCGCACCATCAACCGCGAGGGCGTGCTGACGCCCGCCGTGGCCCGCCGCGTGGTGGGCTACGTGAATTCGGCCGAAGCCGGCGGGGCCGACTATGTGCTGGTCACCTGCTCGTCCATCGGCGCGGCCGTGGAGCAGGCCGCCGGCCTCAGCGGCGTCCCCGTGCTGCGCGTCGACCAGCCCATGGCCGACGAAGCCGTGCGCACCGGCCGGCGCATTGGCGTCATCGCCACGCTGCCCACCACCCTCGGCCCCACTGCTGACCTGGTGCAACGCCGGGCCGCCCGGGCCGGCAAGCCAATTGAGTTAACGTCTGTGCTCTGCGAAGGCGCTTTCGAAGCGCTGATGAGCGGCGACGGCGCCCGCCACGACGCCATCGTGGCCGCTGCGCTGCGGGAGCTGGTTACCCAGGTCGACGTGGTGCTTTTGGCCCAGGCTTCCATGGCCCGGGTGGTCGAGGCCTTGGATGCGGCCGACCGCAGGGTGCCCATTCTGGCCAGTCCCGGCATTGCCATCCGGCACCTGGCCGCTGCGCTGGCGTAACGTCCGGCCTTTCGCTCATTCACCTTTTCTGCGGCCTTCTGATGCATCGTTTTTTTCAGCTTTGTTTGGTTTTCAGCGGCCTTGCCGGGGCGGCGCTGCTGGCGGGCGTGGTTCTGCAAAACGCGGCCATCTGGCAGCCGGCCGCAGTGGCGGCGGCAGTGGGCTTGGCAGTAGGCTTCAAAGCGGTGCCGGCCTTGCGCAGCTATCAGTACACGGCGTGGATAGTGGCGGCCGTGGTGGCCGCCATGATGTACCCAGACGCGTTCAAGCAGTGGGGCGGAGTTGATTTGCGGAATAAATGGCTGATTCTGCTTGTGGTGCAGCTGGTCATGTTCGGCATGGGCATTCAAATGAGTATTCGCGACTTCACGGGGCTGGGCAGCACGGGCAAGGGCGTGCTCATCGGCCTGCTGTGCCACTTCTCGGTGATGCCGCTCATGGGCCTGCTCCTCACCCGGATGTTCCACTTCGAGCCCGAAATTGCGGCCGGCATCATCCTCATCGGCTCCTGCTCCAGCGGCCTGGCCTCGAACGTGATGGTGTACCTGGCCCGGGCCAACATGGTGCTCTCGGTGGTGGTGACGGCCATGGCCACGCTGGCGGCCCCATTTCTCACGCCCCTGTTGTTAAAGCTGCTGGCCGGCACCCTCATCGAGGTGAAGTTTGTGAACATGATGATGGAAATCATCAAAATCGTGCTGGTGCCCATCATGGCCGCGCTCTTGCACGACTACCTCAAAACGGCCCCGGCTTCGGCCCGGCGCGCGGTGGGCCTGCTGGCTGGCGCCGGCGCGCTGTGGCTGGGGGCGCTGCCATTGGGCTTGTGGGCGTTGCTGGCCAACGCCCTGCCCACCCCCGAGCTTCTGCAGGCGCTGGAAATATTCAGCTTCCTTGTGGCGGCGCTGGTGGTGGGCGTGCTCTACCACCAGCTGGCCAGCGCCTTGCAAAGCCTCGACAGCGCAATGCCTTACCTATCCATGTTCGGCATCATCTATTTTACGGCCGTGACCACGGCCGCGGGGCACGACAACCTGCTGCGGGTGGGCTTTTTGCTGTTCTTGGCGTCGGTGCTGCACAACGCGGCGGGGTATTTCTTCGGCTACTGGCTGGGGCGGCTGTTTGGGCTCGACAAGAACTCGGCGCGCACGGTGGCCTTTGAGGTGGGGCTGCAAAACGGCGGCATGGCCTCCGGGCTGGCGGGCAGCATGGGCAAGCTGGGCACCGTGGGCCTGCCCGCCGCCGTGTTCAGCCCGTGGATGAACATTTCGGGCTCCATTCTGGCCAATTACTGGCGCAAGCGGCCGGTAGCCGCGCCCGAGGCCTCCCCCGAAACGCTATATAGAGTGGCGCATGTGCCCGAGGCCTAAGCCGCTTCGATGGGCAATTATACTATATGGCACTAAAATTCCGGGAACGATTGCGTGGCTTTTTCCACCCAATTCGGCACTTTGTGGGGCATGGTTAGGAAGAGGAATTTGGCCTCTGAAATGGCCTTTTTGCCAGCAGAAATACCCTTTCTGCAACTGGGTTTTGGTTGGCTTAATCAAAACTTCATACTCATGATAACATCGTACAATAAGTTAGTTGAAACTTACAGAATTGGCCTAAAAAACACAGATAACTTGCTACCATTCTAGCACTATCTGTGAAACATGAATAATTCAATGCGGGCCCTGTTTTTAACAGGTCTCTTTGCTGCAACCGCCCTCGTGCAAGCATCGGCCCAAGCGCCGGCGCCCGCCGAATCGAAAGAGGCCGCCTACACGCGGACCATCACGGAGCGGGCAGCCAAAATAGTGGCCAAAATTGACGGCCTGAAGGCCAAGGATTCGGTGCAGGTGCGCGACCTCATCGCCGACCAGTACCGCCAGCTCAACGACATCTACGAGCAGCAGAAAACCCGCAAGGCCGCCCTCAAGGCCCAGCCCGCCACCGACGCCACCAAAGCCGAGCTGGCCAAAGTGGACGCCGACACCGAAGCCGCCCTGGCCAAGCTGCACCCGCAGTACCTCAAAAAGCTCAGCCGCCGCCTCACCCCGTCACAGGTGGAGCAGGTGAAGGACGGCATGACCTACGGCGTGCTGCCCATCACGATGACGGCCTACAACGACATGCTGCCCAACCTCACGGCCGAGCAAAAGGCCCAGATGCTGGCCTGGCTCACCG
Organism: Hymenobacter armeniacus; assembly: GCF_014699055.1. GTDB lineage: Bacteria > Bacteroidota > Bacteroidia > Cytophagales > Hymenobacteraceae > Hymenobacter > Hymenobacter armeniacus. The sequence goes on along the minus strand of NZ_JACXAC010000002.1, from coordinate 904,466 downwards.
AAGCCCGCGAGCACGCCATGGACGGCGGCACCTCGGAGCAGAAACACGCTTGGTTCGGCAAGTACAAAGGCCGCATCAACAACTACCTCTCGGCTGCTGGCATCGACATGAACCAGGCCGGCAAAGACTGGCAGGCCCGCATCGCGGCCCGCAAAGCCGCCGGCGGCGCTCAATAAGCTTTCTCACCTTTTTCTCAGTTTAACCCACCAAACTGTTATGTCCCAATCGTTACGAGCCCATTTGCCCCTGCCTGCGGGGGCACCCACCCGACTGGCCTGCGCGCTGCTCGTGGGCGGGGCCTTGCTGGGCACCGACCCCGCCCAGGCCGCCGTGGCTGGCCCCCCGGCCAAGACCAAATCGTCCAAAGGCATCACCGTGGGCTTCACCGGCCTGGTGAAGGACTCGAAGGGCAACCCGCTGCCGGGCGTGACGGTGCTCATCAAGGGCACCAAAACCGGCACCAGCTCGGGCCCGGACGGCACCTTCCACTTCAACCTGCCCACCGGCAACGAGACGCTGATTTTCAGCTTCATCGGCTTCAAGAGCCAGGAAATTGCGGTGAACGGCCGCACCTCGCTCGAAGTGAGCCTCGAAGACGACAACGCCGCCCTCGAAGAAGTGGTGGTGGTGGGCTACGGCACCCAGACCAAGGCCAGCCTGACCGGCGCCGTGGCCGTGGTGGATATGCAGAAAATTCAGGATTTGCCGGTGGGCAGCCTCTCTACGGCCCTGGCCGGGCAGCTGCCGGGCGTGGGCGTGAGCGGCGGCACGGGCCGCCCCGGCGACGCCGGCGCCATCACGGTGCGCAACCCCATCATTCTGTCGAAGGACGGCGGCACGCTGCGCCCGCTGTTCGTGATTGACGGCGTGGTGCGCACCGAGGACGACTTCAACGTGCTCGACCAGTCGGAAGTCGAGTCGATTTCCATTCTGAAAGACGCGGCGGCCGCCATTTACGGCGCCCGCGGCGGCCAGGGCGTAGTGCTGCTCACCACGCGGCGCGGCCAGATTGGCGCGCCCAAGTTCAGCTACAGCGGCTCGGTGGGCGCCGCCGACGCCATCATGTTGCCCAAGATGATGAACGGCTACCAGCAGGCCGTGTACCTCAACGACCTCAACACGGCGGCCGGCAAGTCGCCCACCGACGCGTCGATGTACACCCCCGACGAGCTGGACTACTTCAAAAACAACAACACCAACTGGTTGAAAACGGCCTGGCAACCCGCCATTGTGACGCGCCACGCCCTGAACATGAGCGGCGGCTCGGACCGGGTGACCTACTTCGCGGGCCTGTCTTACAACTACCAGAACGCCAACTTCGACAACATCAACTCCAACAAGTGGACCTACCGCGCCAGCACCGACGTGAAGGTGGCCCGCGGCCTGAAGGCCGGCTTGTCGGTGAGCGGCGACTTGTCGAACAAGCGCATGTACTACCTCAAGCAGGGGGGCGAGAACGTGGAAAACGACATGAAGAGCTTGCTCTACACGCCGCAGTTCGCGCCCATCTACGTGAACGGCCTGCCCACGCTGCTCTCGACGAGCAGCAACACCAACACCATCGACGCCTTCAACTTCTTTGAGGTGCAGAAGTCGGACAACTTCACGGCCACCCGCAACACGGGCCTGAACGTGACGGCCAACATCGACTACGAGCTGCCGTTCCTGAAGGGCCTGAAGGCGCGGGTGCTGTACAGCAAGACCATGGACAACTCCTTTGGCAAGCAGTACGGCACGAAGTACAACGTGTACCAGTTCACGATGCTGGGCACCAACAAGCACATTTACGGCGGCGACGTGAGCAAGGTGGTGAGCCTGAACAACGGCGACCGGGTGCGCCTGAACCCCACCTACTTCGACAGCTACCAGCTGAACGGCTACCTGTCGTACGACCGGCAGTTTGGCCAGCACCACGTGTCGGCCATTGCCTTCTTCGAGCAGTCGGAAACCCGCACCGACGGGGTGGCGGCCATGGCCGAGGGCGTCATCATCGGCGGCCTGCCCAACCAGAACTACGCCACCGGCACCCAGACGACCACCGAAACCGAATCGGAATCGGGGACGCTGTCGTACGCCGGCCGCTTCAACTACGACTACGCCGGCAAGTACTTGCTTGAAACCACGCTGCGCTACGACGCCTCCACCAACTTCGCGCCGGAGTACCGCTGGGGCTTGTTCCCGTCGTTCTCGGCCGGCTGGGTGGTGTCGGAAGAGTCGTTCTTCAAGAACAACGTGTCGTTTGTGAACTTCCTGAAGCTGCGCGGCTCGCTGGGCTTCCTGGGCTCCGACGCCACCAAGCCCTACAACTGGCAAACCAACTACGCCCTGCAAACGGGCAAGGGCGCCGTGTTTGGCGGCAACGTGGACCGCCCGCTCATTTTCGCCGCCAACAACGCGCTGGCCAACCGCGCCGCCCGCTGGGACGACGACACCAAGTACAACGCCGGCCTCGACGCCCAGTTCCTGAGCGGCCGCCTCTCGCTGGGCTTCGACTACTTCTACGACCACCGCTACAACATGCTGACGTCCCTCACGGGCTCGGCCCCGCTGCTGATTGGCGCGTCGCTGCCGTCGGAGAACTACTCGTCGGTCGACGGCTTCGGCTACGAAATCTCGGTGGGCTACGGCGACAAAATCACGCAGGACCTATCGTTCCGCCTCAACACCTTCTTCAGCTATAGCGACAACAAGCAGATTCTGGTGGACGTGCCCAGGGGCCAGCTCGGCCAGTGGGACGACCCGACGGGCCAATCGACCGACCAGGGCGTGGTGGGCTACAAGTACTTGGGCATGATGCGCACGCAGCAAGACGTGGACGCCTACCTGAGCGCCCACCCCGGCTACACCGTGCAGGGCCTGCCGCTGAAGCCGGGCATGCTGTACTACGAAGACATCCGCGGCCCCAAGGACGCCAACGGCAACTACACCGCCCCCGACGGCAAAATCACCGACGTGGACCAGACCTTCCTGACGCCCAAGAAAGACAACCACTACGGCATCGGCTTCAACCCCACCATCAGCTACAAGTCGCTCACCATCTCGGCCACCATGGGCATTTCGTGGGGCGGCCAGGCGGTGGTAGAATCGGCGGCCCGCAAGGTGGGCACGGCCACGTCGAACCGCCCCGAGTTCTGGGCCGACCACTGGACGCCCGACAACACCAACGCCGCTTACCCGGCGCCGTACTACGCGGCTTCCTACGACCTGGCTTCGTCGTTCTGGTTCCGGAGCTCGCTGTCGGCCGGCATGCGCAACGCCAACGTGTCGTACACCCTGCCCACCAACCTGACCGGCCGCCTGGGCATGTCGTCGGTGCGCATGTACTTCACGGCCATCAACCCCTTCAACTTCTACAACCCCTACAGCTACAAGGTGTACTCGGGGGCGTACGACGCCTACCCCACCCTGCGGTCGCTGTCGTTCGGTTTGAACATTGGCCTCTAATTCCCACCCCTCCGGTATCATGAAATCGTTTCTGAAATACTCCGCGCTGACCCTGGCCACCGGCGCCGCCCTGGCCCTGGGCAGCTGCGAGAAGGCCCTGGACAAGATAAACCTGGGCGCCACCCCCGGCGACCTGATTTACAACGACTCGACGCTGGCCAACCTGAGCCTGAACTACATCTACGACCAGAACCTGCCGCTGTGGTTTGGCATGGGCGGCATCGGCTTCTCGGCCGTGAACCCCACGGGCCTCTCCGACGAGTCGTATGCCGACAACGCCTACCTGCAGGGCACCGTGCAGCCGAACGACGTGACCGACTTCGGCACCACCCTGGACAAGGGCAACAACTACGGAAAAATCCGGACCATCAACATGTTCATCCGGGACGTGCGGGCCGGCAGCTTGCCGGCGGGCACCAAAAACCGCCTGATTGCCCAGGCGCAGTTTTTCCGGGCCTGGCGCTACTTCGACCTCGTGCGCCTCTACGGCGGCGTGCCGCTGGTGATGAGCCCGCTCAACGGCGTGGGCTCCGAAGCCCGCGACCTCACCTACCTGCCCCGCAACACCACCACCGAAACCTACGCCGCCATCGCGGCCGACCTGGACTCGGCGGCCCGCGCGCTGCCGGGCAAGTGGGCTGCTTCGGCCGACTGGGGCCACATCACCAAAGGCGCCGCGCTGGCCTTCAAAGGCCGCGCGCTGCTCTACGCCGCCAGCCCGCAGTTCAACCCCGGCGACGACCAGGCCCGCTGGCAAGCGGCCTACGACGCCAGCCTGGCCGCTAAAAACACCCTCTCGGCCAGCGGCTACGCCCTGCACGCGTCTTACGACCAGATGTGGTTTCAGGAAGTGAACAACCCCGAGGCCGTGATGATTACCGGCTTCAACACCTCGAGCGGCGACCAGACCAAGAAGAACAACACCTACGACAACGGCACCCGCCCCGCCTACACCGGCACCGGCAGCGGCTCCAACCAGCCCACCTGGGACCTGGTGCAGGCCTACCCCATGCTGGATGGCAAGCGCCCCGGCCAGTCGACGCGCTACGTGTACAGCCAGCAGCTGTTTTACAAAAACCGCGACCCGCGCTTCGACAAAACCATCGCCTACAACGGCTGCGTGTGGCCCCTCAACGGCAACACCAGCTACCGCCTCTGGACCTACTACAAGGGCACGGCCTCGGCCGAGCCCCGCAACCCCAGCACCACCAGCTTCTACACCCGCAAGGCCATCAACCCCACCGTGGACGTGAGCTCGGCGGTGTACGTGGGCACCGACTGGATGGAGATTCGCTACGCCGAAGTGCTACTGAACCTGGCCGAAGCCGCCTGCGGCATCAACGACCTGACCACGGCCTTCGACCAGCTAAAAGCCATTCGCAAGCGCGCCGGCATCGAGGCCGGCACCGACGGCAACTACGGCCTGACCACCGGCATGAGCCGCGCCCAGATGTTCGACGCCATCCTGTATGAGCGCCAGATTGAGTTCGCCTTCGAGGGCAAGCGCTTCTGGGACCTGCGCCGCTGGCGCAAGCTCGAAAGCACGCTCAACGGCAAGCGCCGCCTGGGCCTGACCATCACGCTGACGGCCACGGCCCCGAGCGACTTCGCCACGACCCGCGACGCCCTCGCCGCGGCCCCCGGCGGCTTGGACAACATCTACACCAACTACTTCACCATCGCCACCAAGCAGGTCGACACGAAGTACAACATCGCCTACAAGCCGGAGTACTACTTCTTCGCCATTCCGCAGCAGGCCATCGACAACAACCCCAAGGTGCAGCAGAACAACGGCGTCTGGGGCGGGGCGTTCGACCCGCTGCGCTAAGCAACTGAAGCTGCCGGCCGGCTAGCCTGGCCCGGGGCCGAAGCGCCGCCATTCTTCTGGAGTGGCGGCGCTTTGTATTTGTAGGGGGCAGGCTGTTCTGCCCGCTTTCCTGCTTCAATCTCCTTTCCTGCATGTTTAGTTTATCCGGAAAAACGGCCGTCATCACCGGCGGCGGCAGCGGCATTGGCCGGGCCATTGCGTTGTTGTTTGCCCGCCAGGGCGCCGCCGTCCACATCATTGAGTTGAACGCCGACGCCGGCCAGGACGTGGTGGCCGAAATCCGGCAAGCCGGCTGCACGGCCGCCGTGCACGCCGCCGACGTGAGCCAGCAGGCCGCCGTAGTGGCCGTGTTTCAGGCCATTGGCCGGGTCGATGTGCTGGTGAACAACGCGGGCATTGCCCACGTGGGCACCGTGGAAACCACCTCCGAAGCCGACTTCGACCGCGTGTACCAGGTGAACGTGAAGGGCGCCTACAACTGCCTGTTCGCCGCCGTGCCGCAGATGAAGGCCCAGGGCGGTGGCGCCATCGTGAACATGGCCTCCATTGCCGCTCACGTGGGCCTCACCGACCGCCTGGCCTACTCCATGAGCAAGGGCGCCATTTTCGCCATGACGCTCTCGGTGGCGCGCGACTACCTGGGCAGCAACATTCGCTGCAACAGCATCTCGCCGGCCCGGGTGCACACGCCGTTCGTGGACGGCTTCATCGCCAAAAACTACGCCGGCAAAGAAGCCGAAATCTTCGACAAGCTCTCGAAGAGCCAGCCCATCGGCCGCATGGGCCAGCCCGACGAAGTGGCCGCCCTGGCCCTGTACCTGGCCTCGGACGAGGCCGGCTTCGTGACCGGCTGCGACTACCCGCTCGACGGCGGTTTCATCAAGCTGAACACCTAGCAAGCGCGATACAGGATACTACAGAACAGTCATGCAGCGCGCAGCGAAGCATCTTTACCACGCCACCTAGGCTCCCCCTCTCCTTCGGGAGAGGGGGCCGGGGGGTGAGGCGCCCGCAAGAACGATGCACACGAGATGCTTCGCTCCGCGCTGCATGACTGCCCATTACCAAGCCAATCACCTCCACTCTCCATGAAACTCATCCGCTACGGCCAGCCCGGCCAGGAAAAGCCCGGCGTCATCCTGCATGACCAGCACTACGACGCCTCGGCTTTTGGCCAAGACTACAACGAAGCGTTTTTCGCCACCGACGGCCTCACGCGCCTGGCCCAATTCCTGAAAGAAAACGAAGGAAAGCTGCCACAAATCGGGGCCGGCGAGCGGCTGGGCCCGCCGGTGGCGCGGCCGTCCAAGCTGCTCTGCATCGGGCTGAACTACGCCGACCACGCCCGCGAAACCGGCGCCACCCCGCCCCCCGAGCCGGTGCTGTTCATGAAGTCGACCACGGCCTACGTGGGCCCGAACGACGACCTGGTAATTCCCCGAAACTCGGTGAAAACCGACTGGGAAGTAGAGCTGGCCGTGGTCATCGGCAAGCGCGCTTCCTACGTGGAAGAGGCCGACGCCCACGAGTACATTGCCGGCTACGCCCTGCACAACGACGTGAGCGAGCGGGAGTTTCAGCTGGAGCGCCACGGCACCTGGGACAAGGGCAAAGGCTGCGACACGTTTGCGCCCATCGGCCCCTTCATGGCCACGCCCGAGGAACTGGGCGACATCGACAACCTGCGCCTCTGGCTGAGCGTGAACGGGCAGATGATGCAGGACGGCACCACGGCCAACCTCATTTTCAAGATTCCCTTCCTGATTTCCTACCTCAGCCAGTTCATGACCCTGCTGCCCGGCGACATCATCTCGACGGGCACGCCGGCCGGTGTGGGCCTGGGCATGAAACCGCCCGTGTACCTCAAGCCCGGCGACGTAGTGGAGCTGGGCATAACCGGCCTGGGCACCTCGCGCCAAACCGTGAAAGCGTATGGCCAGAATTGACGCCCACCAGCATTTCTGGCAATTCGACCCCGTGCGCGACGCCTGGATAGGCGACGACATGGCCGTTATCCAACGCGACTTTCTGCCGGCCGACTTAGCGCCCGTTTTGCAACAGCACGGCTTCGATGGCTGCGTGGTGGTGCAGTCGGACCAAGCCGAAGCCGAAAACGAGTTTCAACTGGCCAACGCGGCCGCCCACGACTTCATCAAAGGCGTGGTGGGCTGGGTCGATTTGCAGGCGCCGAATGTTGCCGAGCGGCTGGCATACTACAGCCAGTTTGCCAAGCTGAAGGGCTTCCGCCACGTGCTGCAGGGCGAAGCCGACCGCGCGCTGATGCTGAAGCCGAGCTTCCGGCGCGGCATCGGGGCGCTGGCGGCGCATGGCTTCACCTACGACGTGCTGATTTTCCCCGACCAACTCGGCTTTGCGGCGGAGCTGGCCGCGGCATTTCCCAATCAGCCGTTCGTGGTCGACCATTTGGCCAAGCCGCGCATCAAAGACCAGCTCATCGAGGAATGGGCCCGCGACATCCGGGCCGTGGCCGCGCACGGAAACGTGAGTTGCAAAGTATCGGGTATGGTCACGGAAGCCGACTGGCAGCACTGGCAGCCGGCCGATTTTCAGCCATACCTCGACGTAGTATTTGAAGCTTTCGGGCCCAGCCGGGTGCTGTACGGGTCCGACTGGCCGGTGTGCAACGTGGCCGGCGGCTACGCCCGCGCCTTGGGCATTCTGGAAGCATACATGCAGCCGTTTTCGGCCGCCGAGCAGGCGCAGTTTTGGGGCGACAACGCCGCCGCTTTCTACCAACTGACCCATTAATTGATAACTGCTCACTGTTACTTATTACCTGAAAACATGGATTTGCAGCTGCAGAACAAGGTCATCATCGTCACGGGCGGGGCCAAGGGCATTGGCGAAGGCATCTCGCGCGTGCTGGCCCAGGAGGGCGCCATTCCGGTCATTGTGGGCCGCAACGCAGCCGACAATCAACAGACCGTGGCGGCTATCGAAGCCGCGGGCGGGCAAGCGGGGCAGGTGGCGGCCGAGCTGGCCGAGCCCGACGAATGCGCCCGCGCCGTGCAGGCCGTCGTCGCGCAGTTTGGCCGCATCGACGGGCTGGTGAACAACGCCGGCGTGAACGACGGCGTGGGCCTGGAAACCGGCGACTACGCCGGCTTCATGCAGAGCCTGCACCGCAACGTGGTGCACTACTACCTCATGGCCCACCACGCGCTGCCCGAGCTGAAAAAGTCGCGGGGCGCCATCGTCAACATCACCTCCAAAACCGCCGAAACCGGCCAGGGCCACACCTCGGCCTACGCCGCGGCCAATGGCGGCCGCAACGCCCTCACCCGCGAGTGGGCCGTGGAACTGCTCAAATACGGCATCCGGGTGAACGCCGTGATGGTGGCCGAATGCTGGACGCCCGCCTACGAAACCTGGATTCAGACCCTGCCCAACCCCGAGGAGAAGCTGCGCGAAATCACCAGCAAAATCCCCTTGGGCAACCGCATGACCACCTCCGAAGAGCTGGCCAACACCACGGCCTTCCTGCTCTCCCCGCGCAGCAGCCACACCACCGGCCAGATTCTACACGTCGACGGCGGCTACGTGCACCTCGACCGCGCCCTGGCCAACGCTTAGTCAATGGGGGAATGGGGGAATGGGCGAATGGGCCGAATACGCTCCCCCTGGCTGCGCATTCACTCATTCGCCCGTTCCCCCACTCACCCATTGAACCTCATGAACACCCTCGTTTGCACCGAGCCCGGCCACTTTCATTACGAAAGCCGCCCCGCTCCTCTTCCCGCGCCCGGCCAGGCCCTGATACGCATCCGCCGCGTTGGCATCTGCGGCACCGATTTGCACGCGTTTCAGGGCACGCAGCCCTTTTTTAGCTACCCGCGCGTGCTGGGCCACGAGCTGGCCGGCGAGCTGCTCGACACCGGCGGGGCCGAGGGCTTTGCCGTGGGCGAGGCCGTCACGTTCATTCCCTATTTCAACTGCGGGCACTGCATTGCCTGCCGCCGCGGCCTGCCCAACTGCTGCGCCAGCATCCAAGTGTTTGGCGTGCACGCCGACGGCGGCATGACCGACGTGGTGGCCGTGCCCGCCGACAAGCTGGTGCACGGCGAAGGCCTGAGCTACGACGAGCTGGCCCTGGTGGAGCCGCTGGCCATTGGCGCCCACGGCGTGCGGCGGGCCGCCGTCGAGCCCGGCGAGTTTGTGCTGGTGGTGGGCGCCGGCCCAATCGGGCTGGGCGTGATGGAGTTTGCGCGCATTGCCGGGGCCCGCGTCATTGCCCTCGACGTCAACGCGCAACGCTTGGCCTTTTGCCAGGAAAAGCTGGGCGTGGCCCACACCCTCAACGCGCTGGCCCCCGACGTGGCGGCGCAGCTGGCCGAAATCACCCAAGGCGACATGCCCACCGTGGTAATTGATGCCACGGGCAGCCAGAAGGCCATTCTGGGCGCGTTTTCGTACCTGGCGCACGGCGGGCGCTTCGTGCTGGTGGGCCTGCAGAAGGGCGACATCAGCTTTTCGCACCCCGAATTCCACAAGCGCGAAGCTACGCTCATGAGCAGCCGCAACGCCACCCGGGCCGATTTTGAGCACGTCGTTCATTCCATGAAGCAAGGGCTGGTGCAACCCACCACCTACATCACGCACCGCGTGCAGTTCGAGGCAGTAAAAACCGAGTTTGCGCAATGGCTCGACCCCGCCACCGGCGTCATCAAAGCCATGGTGGAGCTGGGGTAGGCGCCGCCAGCCCAAGCAGTGCAGGAGGCCCCTTTCCCGGCGCTGCCTTCTTCAACCTTGCGTAGCCAAGCCTGGAGCAGGCCGGGGTACCACGTAGAAATACGTGGTTTTTAATCAGCGTACTTCTACGGGTTATTCTCGGCGGAGTACGCTGTTTCTTTGCTCCGCCAAACCGTTGCGGCAGCGCCTCGACAGAAAAGCGTCGCACGCTGGCAAGCCGCGGCGTTGCCGCACTCACTTATTCACTTTCTCACCACACTGCTCACATGCAAAAAAGCACTACCGCCGAAGGCACGCTGGCCCCCGCCCTGTTTGACGAATACGCCGCTGAGTGGCACAGCAAAATCAGCGACGTGGGCAACCCCGACGTGACGAGCTACTTCGCCAATGGGGACAGCGGCCGGCTCACGTACGTGTATTTCTCCATTCAGCGCGTGGCCGAGCTCGTGTCGGCCGTGGGCGTGCAGCACATCAAGGCGCGCTTTGTGCTGATGCCCGACGCCAGCACCGGGCAGTACCGCTTCTCGCTGGTGCTGTTTGCCGCCGATAAGGACGACCGCCAGCTCACGGCCTATTACCTGCCCGACGCCCTCCAGGCCGTGCCGCCCACGGTGGGCGAGCCCCTGCCCGGCAGCCTGGCGGGCCTCTGGCAAGCCGCCTGGGCCGAGGCCACGCTCCTCACGTCGGCCATGTTCACCACCAGCTACGGCGTGCTGAAGGGCTACAACTTCGACCTGAAGGACTTCCTCACGCCGCTCTTCACCAACGGCCAGCCCTACGACAAGCAGCAGGTGAGGGTATGGCTGGGCCTGCACGGCTACACCACCCCCGACGACCAGCCCACGCAAACCTTCGGCCTGATGGTGCGCCGCTTCGACCCCACGCAGGGCGCCGCCGGCCAGCTGCAGGCCGCTGACGACGTCTTCTTCGACCTGTCGACGCCCTGCCCGCCCGTAGACTAACCGTCGGGCCACTCGCTAATCGAAGCATCCTTGTCCTGATGGCAGACTTGCTGCACCTTTCCCTGCAACAGATAATACTTCGGGTTTCGCCCGTGCCCGTGGTGGCGGCGGCGTTCGTCGGGCTGGTGCGCTTCCGCTACCTGCCGCTCAACCTGCGCTACCTGACGGCGCTCATGTGGTTCATTCTGCCGCTGGAGCTGGTGGGCCTGGTGATGATGCTCTACCACCAAAACAACCTGTTTCTGATGCCGGTGTGCGCCATTGGCGAGTTCTGGCTGTTGGCCGTGGTCTACGACAAAACCCTGGCCTCCGCGGCGTTCACGCGCAGCCTGCCCTGGCTGGTGGGCGGCTTTGCGGCCTATGTGCTCTTCGACAGTTTGCACGTGACCGACGGGCTCTGGAAGTTTCGGCCGGGGCAGCAGGTGCTGCAAAGCGTGCTGGTGCTGGGGCTGGTGGGGCTGTATTTCCGCAAGCTGCTGCACGAGCTCCACGTGCAGCAGCTCAAGCGCGAACCCATGTTCTGGGTGTCGGCCGGGCTCACGATTTATTGCCTGGGGTATTTGCAAATTGCGCTTTTCAGCAACTTCTTGCTGCGCTACTCCCACGGCCTGAACATGAACGTGTGGATGGTGCACTCGCTGCTGTTCATCACGCTCTACTGCTGCTACAGCCTGGCCCTATGGCTTCCCCCGAAGAAGTAGCTTTCGGCTCCCTGCTGTTTTGGGGCATCGCCATGATGCTGGTGGCGGCGGGGTGCCTGCTGTTGTTTCTGGTGACCTACCAAAAGCGCCTGCTGCAGCAGCAACTGCGCCTGCGCACCGCCGAAACCCTGCACCAGCAAGCCCTGCTGGCCGCCGTCATCGAGGCCCAGGAGGGCGAGCGGGAGCGCATCGGCCAAGACCTGCACGACGGCATCGGCTCCACGCTGGCCACGGCCAAGCTGCTCGTGAACCGCCTCGGCAGCCAGCCCGGCCCCGCCAACGCGCCCGACCTGCTCACCCTCGTCGAAGAGCTCATGGCCACCGCCGTGCAGGACGCCCGCAGCATTTCGCACAGCCTGTACCCCGCCGTGCTGGCCCGCTTCGGCCTGGCCGAGGCCCTGCAACACCTCGTGGACGTGGCCAACGAAACCGGCACGCTGCGCATCGGCCTTGCGCTGCACTACCCGCGCCCCCTGGCCCTGCGCCAGGAGCTGGCCCTGTACCGCATTTGCCAGGAGCTGGTGCACAACGCCCAGAAACACGCCAAGGGCGCCACCCGCCTCGACGTGGCGCTGCAGCAGCGGGGCGAGCGGCTGGTGCTGACGGTGGAAGACGACGGCTGCGGCCTGCCCGCCCCGGCCGGCGGCAGTCCGGCGCCGGCCGTGGTGGCCGGGGCGGGCCTGCGCAACATCGACGTGCGGGTGCAAATGCTGGGCGCCCGCCTGCACCAACAGGTGCCTGCCGCCGGGGGCACCTGCTTCCGCATCGAACTGCAAACGCCAGAACAACCCAGCTGAATATGCTGATTATTTAGTCGTTACATTCGCCCTCCATCACCCTTTGCCCCACCTTGGCTACCCCATTGGCATGGCTCCTACCCACCCCGTCCACATTGCCCTTCTCGACGACCACCCCCTGTTTCGGCAGGGGCTCCGCTACATCCTTCAGGCCCTGCCCTACGTGGAGGCCGTCACCGAAGCCTCTACCCTGCCCGAACTGCTGGCTTCCTTCGAGCTGCGCCTGCCCGAGGTGCTGCTGCTCGATTTGCAAATGCCGCACATGGACGGCCCGGCCGTGGCCCAGGAGCTGCTGAGCAAGTTTCCCGAGCTGAAAATCGTGGTGCTCTCCATGCATTCGGCCGATAAATTCATTACCCAGATGATGAAGCTGGGCGCCCGCAGCTACCTGCCCAAAGACGCCGGCCCCGAAGAGCTCATCCGGGCCCTGGAAGAGGTGCTCACCACCGGCTACCACTTCACGCCCCGCATCTCGCGGGCGCTGATGCGGGGCGTGCAGCAGCCCACCCGCCAACAACCGGCCAAGCTGCTGGAGCCCGACCACTTCACGCCCCGCGAGGAGGAAGTGCTGCGTCTCATCTGCGAAGGCCACACCGCCGCCGAAATTGCCCGGCACCTGTTCATCAGCAAGCGCACGGTGGAAGGCCACTGGCAGCGGCTGCTGGAAAAAACCGGCACCCGCAACGTGGCAGGCCTCGTGGTATTCGCCGCCAAACACGGCATGCTGGAAGTGTAGCGGGCCGGTGCAGGCATTGCCCGGCTCCGCTAGGCAGTAGTAGAAATACGCGGTTTCCGAAACCACGTATTTCTACGCTATAAACGACCGGGCTGGGCCCTTTCCTTTGCTGGCACAAACAGGGGTTTTGCGCACGCCGCAGCTTCTTTGCCTAGCCCGAAACCGTTGGCAACTACGCCGTTGGACTACCGGCCAACCACCGACTGCGGCCGCCCCTGCGCAAGGCGTTGGCCCGGTGGTTGGCGCCGGGCACCGGCCGCTGCCACGCCTCATGCCCCGGTTGGCCGAGCGCAGGGATAGCCTGCCCGCTTAGCCCAACTGCAACACGCTACTTTCTGGCTCTGGCAGGGTGCCGGGGCTCTTTTTACCCTTTCCCTTTTTTTCTGTTTGTTATGGATGAGTACATCGGTATCGTGAAACTGTTTGCGGGCAACTTCGCGCCCCAGAACTGGGCGTTCTGCAATGGGCAATTGATGTCCATCGCCCAGAACTCGGCGCTCTTTTCCATTCTGGGCACCACCTACGGCGGCGACGGGCAGACGACGTTTGCCCTGCCCAACCTGATGGGCCGCGTGGCCGTGGGCGCCGGCAATGGCGGCGGCCTGCCGCCAGTAATGCCAGGGGAAATAGCCGGCACCGCTTCGGTGACGCTGACGACGGGCAACCTGCCCGCCCACAACCACCAGATGCAGGTTTCGAGCGGCAGCGCCACCACCAACAACCCCGCCAACAACGTGCTGGCCGTTGACAATGGCGTGACGAGCGACGAATCTCCCGTGACCGTGAATACCTATCGGGAAGCCGCCGACCTGGTTCCCGCCAGCCCCAACGCAATTGGCATGGTCGGCAACAGCCAACCGGTTAGCCTGATGCAGCCCTACCTGGGCATGAACTACATCATCTGCCTAAATGGCTTGTACCCGCCTCGTAGCTAAGCGCTTGGTGTAGTGGCAACGCGGTATCACGCTGTTTTCTATTGATGGGGAACGGAGTGGTACCGCGTTGTTATTTATGGTGAATTTATTTAACCATTCCGCTTTGGTTGTTGGGATTTCTGCCTAACTTTTCACTGTGCACGAAGGCATTCGCCGTCCTTTAATCCTTATTTTTTCCTTTCCCAATTTCAAATGAAAACATTCTTACGTACTCTTTTCCAGAGGCTAACCTTGCTGGGCAGCCTTTGCGTCTGGCTGCTGGTGCTGCTGCCGCTTCAGGGCCACGCCCAAGTGTACTACACGCTAAGCGACGGCGCGCCCACGAGCACCACCGACCAGCTGCGTAGCGTGGCGGCCTCTGGCACGGGGGATGTGCTCATCAAGGACAACTTCGTGCAAGCGGCCGGTTCGCTGGTGCTCGACGCGGCCAACAACCGCCTGCTCGTGGCCGACACCCGCCTGAGCCAGTCGACGACGAGCCTGACCAACACCAAGATTGTGGCCGTGAGCCTGGCCCCCGGCAACGCCGTGTCCACCCTCATCACCCCCACCTACATCGCCGGTTCCGCTTCGACGGGGATAGCCGGTATAGAGATTGACCGGGTGAACAATTACCTGTACTACACCCTCAACGACGGGGCCGCCGCGACTGCCACCGACCAACTGCGGCGCGTGAACCTCGACGGCACGGGGGATGTGCTCATCAAGGACAACTTCGTGCAAGTGGCCGGTTCGCTGGTGCTCGACGCGGCCAACAACCGCCTGCTCGTGGCCGACACCCGCCCGAGCCAGTCGACAACGAGCCTGACCAACACCAAGATTGTGGCCGTGAGCCTGGCCCCCGGCAACGCCGTGTCCACCCTCATCACCCCCACCTACATCGCCGGTTCCGCTTCGACGGGGATAGCCGGTATAGAGATTGACCGGGTGAACAATTACCTGTACTACACCCTCAACGACGGGGCCGCCGCGACTGCCACCGACCAACTGCGGCGCGTGAACCTCGACGGCACGGGGGACGTGCTCATCAAGGACAACTTCGTGCAAGCGGCCGGTTCGCTGGTGCTCGACGCGGCCAACAACCGCCTGCTCGTGGCCGACACCCGCCCGAGCCAGTCGACAACGAGCCTGACCAACACCAAGATTGTGGCCGTGAGCCTGGCCCCCGGCAACGCCGTGTCCACCCTCATCACCCCCACCTACATCGCCGGCTCTACTTCGACGGTGGTTAGTGGCTTGGCCTTGCTCGAAGCAGTGCCCCCCACCGTGACAACGGCAACGCCCGGCACCCTGACAAACACCAGCGCGGCGCTGGGCGGCAACGTGACCGCCGACGGTGGCGCAAGCGTGAGCGGCCGGGGCGTGGTGTACAGCAGCACCAACACCACGCCCACCATTGGCGGCAGCGGCGTGACGCAGGCGGCCAACGGCACGGGCACGGGCACGTTTTCGGCCACCACATCGGGGCTGGCGCCCGCCACCACCTACTACGTGCGGGCCTACGCCAGCAACAGCGCGGGCACCAGCTACGGCAGCGTGGTGAGCTTCGGCACCCTGCCCAACGCGCCGGTGATTACCAGCCCGACCAACGGACAGGCATTCGCCAGCAGTACGCCCCTCTACACGGGCACGGCGCAGGCCGGCAGCACCGTCACGGTCTTTGTCGACCTCACGGCCATCGGCACCACCACGGCCACGGGCGGCAATTTTAGCCTGGCCCAGCCTACGGCCCTGGCCGAGGGCAGCCATACGGTGTATGCCCGGGCCACTTTGAACGGCGCGACCAGCGCCAACAGCACCACTTTTAACTTTACAGTAGACACCAACGCGCCCAACACCACCCTCACCGCCACCCCGCCGGCGCTCAGCAACAGTGCCTCGGCCACGTTCACGTTCACCGGCACCGACACGGGCAGCGGCGTGGCGTCTTTTCAGGCCGGCCTCGACGGCGGGGCTTTTGCAACGGCCACCAGCCCGCGCACCTACACGGGCCTGTCCGACGGGTCGCACACGTTCCAGGTGCGGGCCATCGACAACGCGGGCAACGTGGACCCCACACCGGCGGCCTATAGCTGGACCGTGGACACCACTCCTCCGGCGGCGCCGGTGGTGCTGACGCCGGCCAACGGCAGCCAATTGAGCACCACAACGCCCACCTACAGCGGCACGGCCGAACCCGGCACCACCGTCGCGGTGCTGGTGGACGGCAGCTCGGTGGGCACCACCACGGCTTCGGGCGCGGGCACCTGGACCTTCACGCAGCCCACGGCCCTGGCCCAAGGCAGCCACACCGTGAAAGCCCGGGCCAGCGACGCCGTTGGCAACAGCAGCGTCGACAGCAACACCAACACGTTCACGGTGGACACGGCCCGCCCCGCGGTGGTCATCAGCTCGACGAGCGGCGCCAACGGCGGCACGACCGCCACCTCGCCCCTGCAGTTCGCGGTGACGTTCTCGGAAAGCGTGACGGGCTTTGCGGCCGGGGGCGTGAGCGTGGGCAACGGCACGCTCACGGGCTTTGCCGGCAGCGGCTCGACCTACACCTTCAGCGTGACGCCGACCACGGCCGGCACCCCGACCACGGTGAACGTGCCGGCCAACGTGGCCCAGGACGGGGCCGGCAACGGCAACACCGCCGCCGCGCAGTACAGCCTCACCTATACGCCTCCCACGGCCACGGTGGTATCGGTCACGCGCTTGACGCTCTCGCCCACGGCCACGGCCCAGGTGCGCTACCGGGTCGTCTTCTCGGGCCCGGTAACGGGCCTGACCACGGCAAACTTCAACCTAACTACTTCGGTCCTGAGCGGCGCAGCCGTGGCCAGCGTGTCGGGGTCGGGCACTACCTACACGGTGGTGGTGAACACCGGCACCGGCGACGGCGCCCTGACGCTGAACGTGGCCAATTCCACGGGCGTTTCGCCCACCCTCAGCAACGTGCCCTACACGGCGGGCGAAACCTACAGCATCACCAAAAGCTTCGCCGCCGCGCCCACGCTGCGCATTCAGGCGGCGGGCAGCGCCAGCGGCAACGGCGACGTGACGGCCTTCGTGGACGTGGTGCAGGTGCTGCAAAGCGGCACGAGCACCGTCGTGCCCAACGGCTTGCAGAACGGCAGCTTTGAAACCAACAACGTGCCGGCTGCCGGCTTCAAGAAGACGGCCGACGGCGTGGTGGCCGCGCCCTGGAGCTTCACCGGCACGGCCGGCGTGGCGCGCTACGGCAGCGGCTTCGACTCCCAAATTCCGGGCCAGCCCCAGCCCCTGCCGCCCAACGGCGACGCGGTGGCCCTGATACAGAGCGCCGGCGACAACAATGCCAGCCTCTCGCAGAACCTGGCCGTGCCCACGGGCAGCTACCAGGTGAACTTCCAGACGGCCCAGCGCTACTACACCGCGGTCGACCAGCGGCTGAACGTGTTCGTCAACGACGTGTTCGTGGGCAACATCCAGTCCGGCCAAACCCCGGCGTACGGGCCCTTCACTTCGGCTTCGTTCAATGTGTTTGCCCCGGGCCTGACGGCCACCGTGAGCACGACCTCGGCCAGCCCCACCAGCACCGCGCCGATTCCGTTCGCCGTGAGCTTTTCGCAGAGCGTGGGCACGAGCTTTACGGCTGCGGACGTGACGGTGACGGGCGGCACGCTCACCAGCGGCAGCTTTTCGGGCAGCGGCGCGGGTCCCTACACCTTCACCGTGACGCCAGCCGGGTCGGGCACCGTGTCGGTGAGCCTGGCCTCGGGCGTGGCCCTGGACGCTAACAACACCAGTAACTCCACCAGCAACACGGTGAGCGTGCAGTACGCACAGCTCGTGACGGCCGCTCCGGTGGTCCTCGCGCCGGCCAACGGCAGCTTGCTCAGCACCAGCACGCCGGCCTACAGCGGCACGGCCCCGGCCAACAGCACGGTGACGGTGTACGTGGACTTGACGTCCATCGGCACGACCCCGGCCGATGCCACGGGCAACTGGGTCATAACCCAGCCCACGGCCTTGGCGCAGGGTTCGCACACGGTGTACGCCACGGCGCAAACCAACGGCAGCACGGCGAGCGCCAACTCCAACACCAATAATTTTGTCATCGACACGGTACGGCCCACGGTGGCCATCACGAGCTCGGCTGGCGCCAGCGGCGGCACGACGGGCACGTCGCCGATTCCCTTCACGGTGACTTTCTCCGAGAACGTGAGCGGCTTCGTGACCGGCGACATCACCGTGACCAACGGCACCATTTCGAGCTTCTCGGGGGGGAGCGGCATCTCAACGTACACGTTCAGCGTGACGCCGACCACGCCCGGCACCGCCACCACGGTGAACGTGCCGGCCAACGTGGCCCAAGACCAAGCCGGCAACGGCAACACCGCCGCTGCGTCGACGTACTCGCTCACGTTTGTGGCCCCCACCATTGCGGTGGCCCCGGCTACGCTGCCCAACGGCACCGTGGCCGTGGCCTACAGCCAGACGCTGACGGCCTCGGGCGGCACGGGCTCTTATACTTATACCGTCTCGGCCGGTGCCCTGCCCGCGGGCCTGGCCTTGGCTTCCGGCGGCACGCTGGCGGGCACGCCCACGGCCAGCGGCACGTTCACCTTTACCGTGACTGCTACCGACGCCTCGGCGGCCCCCGGCCCGTACAGCGGCACCCGCGTCTACACCCTGACCATCGCCGCCCCGACCATCACCGTAGCACCGGCCACCTTGCCCAACGCTACCGCGGGCTCGCCTTACAGCCAGGTCATTACGGCCTCGGGCGGCACAGCGCCGTACACGTTCGCCGTCTCGGCCGGTGCCCTGCCCGCGGGCCTGGCCTTGGCTGCCGGCGGCACGCTGGCGGGCACACCCACGGCCAGCGGCACGTTTAACTTCACGGTAAGGGCCACCGACGCCACCACCGGCGCGGGCCCCTACAACAGCTCGCGGGCCTACACGCTCGCGGTGGCGGCCCAGCCCGGAACGGCGGCGCCCACGGTGTTGGCGCCGGCCAACGGCGCCCTGACGAACAACCCTACCCCGACTTACTCGGGCACGGCCCCGGCCGGCAGCACGGTCACGGTATACGTCGACCTCACGGCCATTGGCACCACCACGGCTTCGGGTGCGGGCAGCTTTTCCCTGCCCCAGCCCACCTCGCTCAGTGACGGCAGCCACACGGTGTACGCCACGGCGCAGGCCGCCGGCGCAACCGTGAGCGGCAACAGCAACACCAACACGTTCACGGTGGACACGGCCCGCCCCGCGGTGGCCATCAGTTCGACGAGCGGCGCCAACGGCGGCACGACCGCCACCTCGCCCCTGCAGTTCGCGGTGACGTTCTCGGAAAGCGTGACGGGCTTTGCGGCCGGGGGCGTGAGCGTGGGCAACGGCACGCTCACGGGCTTTGCCGGCAGCGGCTCGACCTACACCTTCAGCGTGACGCCGACCACGGCCGGCACCGCCACCACGGTGAACGTGGGCGCCAACGTGGCCCAGGACGGGGCCGGCAACGGCAACACCGCCGCCGCGCAGTACAGCCTCACCTACCTCGCCCCCATCACGGCGACCATCTGGACCGGCAACTTGAGCACCGACTGGTTCACGGCCGGCAACTGGACCGCCGGCGTACCCACCCCCACCGTAGACGCCACCATTCCGACGGTTTCGACCCGGTCGCCGATATTGACCGCCGGCACGGCCACGGCCAAAAACCTGACCATCGGCGCTAGCGCGGGCGTTTTGCACACCGGCGGCACCTTATCGTTGACGGGTAATTTCATCAATAACGGCACCTACACGGGCTTTAACACGACAACCGGCGGCACGGTGGCCCTCACCGGCCCCAGCGCCCAGACCATGGGCGGCAGCAGCCCGCTTCGCTTCTGGAACCTGAGCGTGGGTGCCAGCGGGGCCACGCAGGCCGTGGCCGTCGACATCGCGCGGGTGCTGACCCTCACCGGCAACCTGAGCACCGGCGGGCAGCCGCTCACGCTGCTCTCGTCGGCGCAGGGCGACGCGCTGGTGAACAACGCCGGCGGCGTGGTGAATGGCACGGCCACGGTGCAGCGCTACATCGACCCGAGCCTGAACCCCGGCCTGGGCTACCGCCACTACTCGGCCCCGGTGAGCAACACCACCGTCAACGACTTGGCCACGGCCGGCTTCGCGCCGGTGGTGAACTCGGCCTACAACACCTCGCCCACCCCGGGCCTGGTCACGGGCTTTCCCACCGTGTTTGGCTATGACCAAAGCCGCCTCACGCTGAGCAACAACCTCAGCGCCTTCGACAAGGGCTTCTTCTCGCCCGCCACCCTGAGCGACCCGCTGGCGGTGGGCCGGGGCTACACGGTCAACATCGGGGCCTCGCAGCTGGTGGATTTTGTGGGCACGCTCAACAACGGCGACGTGAACGTGCCGCTGGCCAGCAACCGCGCCAGCTTCCCCGACGGCGGCTGGCAGCTGCTGGGCAACCCCTACCCCGCCCCCATCGACTACTCCACGGTGCCGGCCGGCGACCGGGTGAATCTGGAAGGCGCCATCTACGTGTACAGCAGCACGGCCCAGTACGCAGGCCAGTACCGCAGCTACGTGAACGGCGTGGGCGGCAACCCCGTCATTCCCGCGGGCCAGGGCTTCTTTGCCCGCGTGGCGGCGGGGCAGTCGGCGGGGTCCATCACCTTCCGCAACGCCAACCGCCTCACGGCACCCAGCGGCACCACCTTCCAGCGCGGCACCTCAGAAACCCGGCCGCTGGTGCAGCTGACGCTGCGCGGGGCCACGGGCGTGGCGTCCGACGAGGCGTACGTGTACTTCGAGGCCGGCGCCACGGCTGGCATCGACCCACAATACGACGCCGTGAAGCTGCCCAACACCACCGGCCTGAACCTGGCCTCGGTGGCCGCCGGCACGCAACTCGCCATCAACGGCCTGCCCACCGGCAGCACCACCACCGTGACCGTGCCGCTCGCCGTGGCCGTGCCCGCCCCGGGCACCTACACGCTGCGCGCGGCGCAGGTGCTCAACTTCCCGGCCGGCGCCCAGCCCTTCCTGCGCGATTTGCAGCTGGGCACCCTCACCGACCTGAGCCTGACGCCCGCCTACACCTTCACCCAGAACGCGGCCACCACGACCCCGCGCTTTGAGCTCGTCTTCGGGGCCCAGCCGGTGCTCGGCACGGCGCCGGGCGCACTGGCCGCCCAGGTGGCCTTGTTCCCCAACCCGGCCACGCAACGGGTGTATATTGAACTACCGTCGTCGCTCAGCCGTACAGCCGTAACGGCCGGACTGGTGGACGCCCTAGGCCGCACCGTGCTGACGCAGGCACTGCCCGCCGGCCTGGCCCGGCATACCTTGCCGCTGACCAATCTGGCCACTGGCGTTTATTCGCTGCGCTTACTTACCGAAGCCGGCGTGGTTGTGAAAAGGCTGGTAGTGGAATAACAGCCTCTTTCAATGCATGATAAAAGCCCCGGCTGTGCCAGCAGCCGGGGCTTTTTTTATCTACCCAAACCCGGCAAAAGCAGGTGCTGGCCAAACATCATTGCCCAATGCCACCTGCTTTGCGGCAACCGGTTGGAAGGCTTCGTCAGGGCCGGGCAAACACCCTCCTACCGACAAAAAAAGGGCCGCCCCAGTCGGGGCGGCCTTTGTGCAGCCGAGGCTTATTCCAGCACTACTTTCTGGGTATAGACTTCGGCACCAGCCTGCACACGCAGCGTGTACACGCCGGCGGCCAGGCCGCGGGTGCTGAGCAAGTGCTCGGCCGTGCCCGAGGGCAGGACTTGCGAACGCACCGCCTGGCCCAGGGCGTTGAGCAGCGTGGCCTGGCTGGCGCCGGGAGCGCTCAGGCGCAAGGCCAGTTGGCCGGTGTTGCTGGGGTTGGGGAACACCTGCAGGGCGCTGCTGTTGGTTTGGGCGCGAGCGGCCAGCACGTTGGTAGCGGCAATGGTGAACGCACCGGGCGTGTCGGAGCTGCCGTAGCCGCTCACGGCCACGTAGTAGCGTGTGCCCACCGAGAGGCCGGTCACCGCCACAGGGCCGCTGAAGGCCGTGTTGTTGGCGCTGCTGCCCTGGCAGAATACCTGCGTGAACGGCCCGGCCGAGCAGCTCGGCGACGAATACACGCGCACCGCGCCGGCGGCCGTGCCCGTGATGGTGAAGGTCGAGGTGGTGGCATTGGCCGTGAAGGCAAACCACACGTCTTTGGGCAGCGAGCCGCCCGCGCAGGCCGGCAGCTGAATGCTGGCCTGGGTGCCGGTGGTGGCGCCCACCGTGGTGCCCGACACCGCCGTACTGCCCAGGGCCAGGGCGCCGCAGGGCTCGTCGTTGGCCGGCACGGTGAGGGGCGTGGTGAAGGGGAAAGGACCGGCCAGCGTGCTGCTGCCGTTGAAGCCGCCACAAATCTGCTGCACGTAGAACTGATACGCCGTGGTGGCGCTCAGGCCGGTCAGCGTCGTGGTGTTGGCGGTGAGGCCCGAAACGGTGGTGCCGCCCGTGGCGGGCAGGAAGCCGTTGAGGCCGTAAATCACCGAGTAAGTGCTGCCGGCGGCCAGCGTACCGCTCCAGTTCAGCACGGCCGTGCTGCTGGTGAGGGCACCCGTGCCGAGGCCCGTGGGCGCCGGGCAGTTGGGCACCGGCGAGGCGCAGATGGTGAAGTTGCCGAGCGTGCCCGACGTGCTGTACTCGTTCACGCGGATGTAGTAGGTCGTGCTGGGCGTGAGGTTGCTCAGGTCCAGCACCGGGGCAGCCGTGTTGGAGCCCGTGCCCACGCAGGAAATGTAGGTGAGCGGGCCGGTGCAGGCCGTGCCCGCGTAGGCTCGTACCACGCTGGCCGCGCCGCCCGTCACGGTGATGCGCACCTGCGTGCTGGTGGGGCCGGTGGCCGCCGTGGTGAACTGGAACCACACGTCGCGCGGGGCCGAAATGGAGCCGCAGCCCGTGCCCTGTGCGCCGCCGGCATACACCGTGCTGGGCGTTTGGGTGGCCCCCACCGTGGTGGTCGAAATGGGCGTGCACACGTTGTTGATGGTCAGCACGGTGGCGCCGCAGGGGTCGTCGTTGATTATTTGCGTGGTGAAAGCCACCGGCCCGGCCGTGCCCGAGTTGGCGCCGCCGGCGCAGTTCAGCGTCACGTAAAACTGGTAGGTGGTGCCCGGCGTCAGGCCCGTGATGGTCGTCGAGGGCCCGGTGAGGCCGGTAACGCGGGTGCCGCCCGTGGCGGGGTTGAAGCCAGTGGGGCCGTATACCACGGTGTAGGTGCCGGTGCCGCCCGTGAGCCAGGTCAGCGTGGCGGTGGTAGTTGTGGTGGTGGCCGTGAGGCCGGCCGGCGTGAGGCAGCCCGTGGCCGACTCTAGGATGATGTTATCCAAGCCGATGTCGTTGCTCAGAAAGTCGCCGCGGCCGCGGAAGCGAATCACCGCCGTGGCCGAGGTGCTGCTGATGGGCAGCACCTGCGTCACGAAGCCGGGGCCCGTTACGCCAAAGCCCACCAGGCGGCTGAAGGTGGCGCCGCCGTCGTTGGAAATCTGCACCACCAGCGAGTCGGAGCCCGCCGAGTTGTTGATATCAAAACTCAGGCGCTTGGCGCCGGCCGCGCTCAGGTTCACGTACAAATCGAGCAGGGCCATCACACCTGACTGCGTGTAGCCGCTATGAAAACGCGCCGAGCGCGAACCCTGGCTGGCCACGGGGGTGTAGAGGTAGGAGTTGGGCAACGTCCAGGCCGCGGCGGCGGCGTCATCGTCGCGGCGCCACGAGTTGTTGCCGGTCGCCGGCGAGTTGCGCCACGAGGCGTTGGGCACGTCGCGGGTGTTGCACACATCCAGCCAGGTGCCTTCAAAGCTTTCGATGACGGGCAGCGTGGCGTAGGTGGGCGCCGTGGAGGAAATAGTAACGGGAGTCGAGTTGGCCGATTGCGCGGTGGCGCTGCAGGTCACGCGGGCCCGGTAGAGCGTGGTGGTGGTTTGGCCGGCCACGGTGTAGGTGGCGTTGGTCGCGCCCGTGATATCGGTGTAGGAAGTGCCGCCGTTGGTGGAAGACTGCCATTGGTAGGCAAGGCCGCCATCGGTGGACACGCCGGTGAGCGACACCACAATGCCGGCCGCCGCGCAGGTGTTGGTGGCGGTGGCCACGGCCGTGCCGGCCGTGGGCGCGCTGTTGCACACGGGGTTCACCGACAGGCCCATCACGTTGAGCACGCCGCCGGTGGAGGTTTTATTGAAGGTCACGCTTTGCACCAGCTTGCTGATATTGGCCGGGGCCAGCGTGAACTTGTATTCGTAGAGGCGGGGGTCGGTGGTGTTGTTGGTGATGACGTTGTCGGCGGTGCTGACCCGGCCAATGCCGGCAATGGCCGCCCCCGAGCCACCAAACCAGTCGCCCACCGAAATGGACGAGAAAATCTGGGTGGTGCCGTCGCTGAACGTGACCGTGACGCCCACCGTGCTCACGCCGCTGCCCGACGAGGCCAGCACGTAGAGGTCGCCGGCGGTGCGGGGCGTGGCCAGCGTGAGCGTGCCCGTGGCCGCCGTGGCAATGCGCAGCGAGTTGTTGGCGGTGTAGGAGGCCAGCTGGAAGCTCAGGCCTGGCGTAGCGGCGCTGTTGATGAGGCCCGAAGCCGGCAAGCCCACGGTGGCCGACGCGCCGGCGGGGTTGGTGTAGCCCAGCGCCATGAGGGCGTACGACACGCCATCAAAATCGGCGGTGGTGCGCGTCGCAGCGGCCCCGGAGCCATCGGCCACCACGTCGGCGGTGTAGCCGGTCACGGCCACGGGCACGGGCGCCGCCTGGGCCGCCCCCGCTAAAAAAGCCCCCAAGCCAAGGGCCCGAAGCACTGGCTGGCACGTTCGCGTAAACAGGTTCTTCATAGGAAAAATAACTGGTTAGAATTTTTCCAAATGTAAACGCAAACCCTTCAGGTAATACCCTGATTCAGATGATTTTTAGCCGCTAATTGCCGAATGAATTTCAGGTGAAATTTTGCGCTTTCAATGAAAAATACGCTATTTATTCATTGCAAAATCAAGATGCTGCCGGTTATCAAGCAAAGTTGCTAAGCGAGTCCGCCAAAACTTGTCTTTTTGGCAATTTGAAAAACTGCTCAATCATGCGGAATGACCTAATATTTTTAGGGCAATTGTCCGCAGAACCGCCCTTATGTGTAGAAGTCCCCTCTTTTATCTGACGCATCATCCAGCCAAATCTAGGATTCTGCTCCAGACTCCATAAAAAATGAAGGGCCCTGATTCCGTATTTGGAACAAGCATCCGCCCTCGGCTGGTATCCGACAGGCCCGCTTTATCCCCCACGCTTATTTTCTGGTCATGCTGACGACCTTTTTGCTCACGCCGGCGCCCAGTTCCAGCGCCTGTTTGGCTTTGCTCGCGTCGGTACGGGTCAGGGTTATTTTCTGCGCTTTTTCGGGGCCGGACACGCGCAGCAGCACCGCCGCGCCGGGCGCGTAGCCGATGCCGTCGAGGGTGATGTTGCGGCTGTTGTGTACTTCCATCACCGGGTCGGTTTTGGTGGGCAGCAGGGTCACGTTGGTGAGGTTGATGCGGTCGGCCTCGATGCACACCAGGCCCTGCTCGCTGCGCAGCACCGCGTTGCGGACGCTGATGTCCTGAATGGCCATTTCGGGCAGGCCGCGCACCAGGATGCCGGTTTTGGCGCCGTTGCAGGTCACATCCGAGATGTATATTTTGCGGAATTGGGGCGTGCCTTCGTCCACGGGCTTGGGCGGCGAGGCCGGGCGCTCCTTCGAGCCGGGCACCTGCGGGCTGGGGTCCTTTATCATGTAGTACATGTCGAAGAGCAGGGCCTCGTTGAGAATGTCCTTCATGGTGACGTGGTCGATGAAGATGTTTTCGACCACGCCGCCGCGACCGCGCGTGGTTTTGAAGCGCAGCCCAATGTCGGTGCCAATGAAAGTGAGGTTGGAGGCGTAGATGTTGCGGGCGCCGCCCGACATTTCGGAGCCGATGACGAAGCCGCCGTGGGCCCGATACACCGTGGTGTTGCGGATGAGAAAGTTTTCGGTGGGCACGCCCCGAGCCCGGCCCTGCTCGTTGCGGCCGCTCTTGATGCAAATGCCGTCGTCTCCGGCCGTGAAGGTGCAGCCTTCCACAAGGCCGTTGCGGCACGATTCCAGGTCCAGGGCGTCGGTGTTGGGGCTGTAGGGCGGGTTGATGACCTGCACGTTGCGCACCACCACGTCGTCGCTCAGCAGCGGGTGCACCGTCCAGGCCGGCGAGTTCTGGAACGTGACGCCCTCAATCAGCAGACGCTTGCAGCCATCCAGCACCAGAAAATCGGGCCGCAAGTAGTCCTTGATGTCGGCAAAGTCGTCGATGTTCTGCTTTTCGGGTGTGAGCACACCGGCTTCTTTCACGGTGGTGCCTTTCAGGGCCTGGGCGGTGGGGTACCACCGGTCCTGCTTCTCGTTGAGCATGCCGCCCGAGGCCACCAGCTTTTTCCAGTCGCTTTCCGGGGTGCGGGCCTTTTGCACCATCCACCAGGCCTCGCCGGCCCCGTCGAGGATGCCGCGGCCGGTGATGGCCACGTTTTCGAGGTTTTTGCCATAGATGAGCGGCTGGTTGCGCACGGCGGCCAGGCCCTCCCAGTTGGTTTTGATGAGCTTGTAGTCGGCCATCTTCTCACTGAACTGCACCAGTGCGCCGGTGGCCACGTGCAGGTTCACGTTGCTTTGGAGCTCGATGGGGCCGGTGCGCCACTGGCCGGGCGGCACCAACACTACGCCGCCGCCCTTGGCCGCGCAGGCCGCAATGGCCTGCTGGAAAGCCGCCGTGTTGGTGGTCTGGCCGTCGCCGACGGCTCCGTATCGGGCAATGGAAAAGGTATCGGCACGAAAGGCCGTGGTTTTCACCGGCGGCAAGGCCACGCGGGTCTGGGCCGCGGCGGCATGCGTCAACAAAACGGCGAGGCCGAGGAGAAAGGATTTGGTCATCGTTGGCGGGGTGTGGCGTGGACTCTGCGAGTCCGCGCCTGGCGGGTGGAAAGGGCGCGAAGCCGACGCGGACTCGCAGAGTCCACGCCACAACACTACGGCATTTTTTGCAGGCCTTCCCACTCCACTTTCCAGTTTTTGGGAATGCCGGGGTTGGGTTCTTTGCAGCCGTCGTAGCCGGCGCACATGAGGGCCACGGCCGCGAGCAGGCCGCCGTTGCCGGGCAGGTAGAGCGGCAGGCGGCCTTCCTGGTAGTTGTGGCCGTTGGGCAGGTAGGTGTTCTTCTGCACCTTCATCAGCAGGGCATCCACGGCTTTTTCGGGCAGGCCGAGGCGGGTGGCCGTCATCGACGTCATCGGAAAGTCCCATCCCCAGGTGTCGTTCCAACTCCAGTCGCGCCACACCAGGTCGAAGGTGCGGCGCATGGTGGCGGCGTCCTGCTGGCCGGTGGCGGGCAGCACGCCCAGCGCTGCCAGCACCGAGGGGTGGTCGGTTTTGAATTCGGGGTTGGTGTAGGAATCGGGGGCGCTTTCGGTGGCCAGGTACACGCCGTTGGCTTCGGGCAGCTTGGAGAGTTTGGCCAGCACCTCGTCCCACTTCGCATTGCGCGGCTGGCCCTGGCGCTCACGCCACTTCTGGGCAATGTCGAGGGCCCAATGCCAGTACACCAGCTCGAACGTGGGGTTGAAGGTTTCTTCGGCCTTGAACCGCTCCTGGGCCGGAATCACGCCCTTGCCGAGGATGTACCGGTCTTTTTCCTGCTCATAAAATGGGAACGAGGCCATGAACTCGGCCGTCTGCGCCACCCGCTCCTGGTAGAGCTTCAGCGTGGCCGCGTTGGGATGGGCGCGGTAGGCTTCCTCGGCGAAGTAGATGGTGTGTGGCTGCTGCCACAGCAGAAACGCGCCCACCGATGATGGCCCTTCCTCGCCCCAGGGGTCGGTCATTTTCTGCCAGCGCCAGCCGGCGTAGCCCTGGCGCTGCGCAATGCCCCGGGCCACGGCCTGCACGTCGGGCCGGGCGTACCAGGTGAGGCTGCGTTCCAGAATTTCGGGGCGGCCCCAGAGGGCGAAGTGGGCCGCGTGCCACCAGTGCATTTCGAGGTGCGGGCGGCCGTACCAGCTGTTGAGCAGCAGGCCCGTTTCCTGGGGCGGCTGCGAGCCAGCGTTGTGGATGCGCGTGAGGTATTGCGAGAGCACCACGCGGCGCTCCAGCTCCTTAGCGCGCGGGTCGGGCGTGCCGCCGAAATCGACGGCGCCGCCGCTGTGCCAAAAGGCGGCCCACTGCTGGCGGCTGCTGGCCAGCGTGGTGGCAAACGTGGGCGCCGAGGCATGGGATTTGAGCGGCGTAAACTGGCAGCTGAGCTCCAATGTGGCGCTTTGCCGGCCGGGCGTGAGCACAAATTCGTGGGGCCTCCCCGCGGCCAGCGTGGCCGGCTGGGCCCAGCTCAGGGCCACAAAGTAACGCGTGGTATCGAGCCGATGAGACACCAGCGCGCGGCCGGGCTTCTGCTCCGCAATGGCCGACTGGTGCTGTTCCGGGTGCGAGTAGTCGACTGCCATATCGGCCCACCCGGCCGTGGGGAAGGGAAAGCGCAGGGCCACTTTCAGCCGGCCTGCTTTCAGCAGTTCCGAGCTCACGCGCACCGCCACCGCGTCCTGCCCCTGGTGCCCCACGGTGAGCACGTCTACGGCCGCGCCTTCCACCGTGAAATGGCTCTGGATTTCGCCCGTCCAAGGGTTCAGCACCTGCTCGATGTTTTTGATGTCCCGAACGCCGGCCATCTGGCCGTTTTTCTTCAGCATGACAAAGCCCAGGTTGCCCAGCTGCAGGCGGTGCGGGTTGGCCCGGAAGTAGTCCACGGCCTCTTTGTTGCCGGGCGTTTTCACCTGCACCGCGTAGCTCACGGGGCGGCCGTTGAGGGTATAAGTGCGCAGGCTTTGGTTGAATTTATAGTTCTCCTTGTTCGGAAAACGATGCCAGCCCCACTCTGACTCCGTGCCCAGCGGCAGGCCTTTTTCGTAGTGCTGCGGAAAGGTCTGGAGGCCGGTAAAGTCGGTGGTAAAGGCAAACCGGCCGTTGCCGACCGACAGCGAGTTGAGCGAATCGGTAGTGGTGACCACGACCTTGTGGCGCTCCACCACGGCCTGCCGGTTGATGGGCGCCGACTGCGCGGCGGCCCAGCCCGGCGCGGCCGCCACCAATCCAATTAGGAAAACGCGAAGCGAAATTTTCATAGAAACAGGAATTAATTGCGGGCCAGCGTCACGCTCATCAGCCCGATTACCACGTCGTTGGCCAGGGCCCGCACGGTGAGGCTTTTGAGCTTTTTGGCCGGGTTGAGGGGCAGCTCCAGCACGGTGGCCGCGCCGCCGTCGATGGCGCGGGTGCTGAAGCCTTTGATGCTGGTGTACTGGTTGAAATCCTGGGTGATGAGGCCGGTTTTGAGGTGGATGCGCCAGGGTTTGGGGGCGCCGGTCTGGAAGGCGAAACCGTCGTCGAGCAGGTCCTGCTCGATGGGCCACCAGTTGTCGGGGTTGCGCAGGGGCAGCGTGGCGGTGCTGCCGTCGGTGTAAGTGACGGTGACTTCGCCGTTCACCAGCTGGCTTTGCATGGGGTTGGTGCTGCCGGCCATGAGCAGCACGATGCGACTGGCGCGGCCACGCAGCGGCATGATGGCTTGGCGCGGGTAATTATTCCATTGCGACACGAAAAGAATGTTCCTGATGCCGGGCCCGGGAACGCGCAGCGGCGTGCCGGGCGTGCGGAGCGGCACGCCGCTGGGCAGCCGCACCTCGCCTTTTTCCCCCGCCAACTGACGCAAGCCAGCATCGTCAATGTTGGCCTTCGTGAGCGGGTAGCACCAGTTGCCGATGCCCTGGGTGGGCAACGCCAGCGTGGCCGTGTTGGCGCGCGGCACAAGGTAAGGGCGCTGAAAAATCTGCGTCACTTGGTCGTTGAAGGCGGCGCTGAGGTCGACGGTTTCCCATTTGGCGGCAGCGGTTTCTAAAGCAGCATAAACCGCTTTCGTGGGTCTGGCTATGTTTAGGTTCAATGGCTCCCACCACGTGAGGGCACCTTGCCGGAGCTGCACAAAGGCGGTGCGCGCCCCAGGCTCCCCTCTTACCTGGGCCGTCAGGCCGTGCTCGGTGGTTTTGGGCTGACGCAGCACTTGCTGTGGGTCGAACACCTTGACGATGGTGGCCTTGGGGAAATCAACATTCAGCGACTCACCGGCTGCGTATTGGTCCTTGCTAGTGGCCGCGTCGGGCGCCTCGCCCCGCCACTGAATTTCCACCACGTATTTCGCCGCCACCGCGCTGCTGATTTCAATCACCGGCCGGCCCACGGCCGTGTCCATGGTGCGCCAGGGCGCGGGCTGCCCGTTCACCAGCACGGCTTGCACCTCGGCGGCGCGGGCCTGCACTTGCAGCTGCAGCTTCAGGGGCTTGGCGAAGGCGGGCGTGATGGTGTAGGTGTCGCGCTGATTCTGACGCTTGAACGCAAACGCCACATTGGGCACGGTCAGGGCCGCCTCGTTCCAGGCGGCGGGCAGGCCCGGGCGCACGCGCAGCGTACCGTGCAGGGCATCGGGCACGATGCCGAACAGCCCTTCTACCAATGAGCGGGCGGCTACCCCGATGGGGTCGGCAAAGTCGCGGTACAGCTCGCCGCGGTTGGCGTCGTAAAAGGAAATCTGCTGGAAGTTGCCGGGGCTGCTGCCCAGGTACATGCTTTCGAGCAGGGCGCTTTTCCAAAGCAGGAAAGCTTCTTCCGGGCGGCCGCCCTGCCAGTTGGCCAGCGTGGCGTGCAGGTTTTCGGCCAACGCCACGTTGTTCAGGGACCAGTCGTAGGGCTGCCAGTTGGTGGTTGAAAGCAGGTAGTAGCCGGCCTCGGGCAGGCCGGTGGCGCGCACCGGAATGTGCGGCAATTCGGCATCGACGTAACGGGTGGCCTGATAGGCCTGGAACGCATCGGGCACCTCCGAATCGAGGGCGTGGTAGATGGTCCAAAGTCCGGCGGCCGGGTGCACGGTTTTCAGGCCCAAGGCATCCTGGTATTCGGCATACCAGCCCTGCGCAGGTAGCCACAGCCGGCTTTGCAAGGCCTGGTGGATGCGGGCGGCCTCGTCGCGGTAGGGCGCGGCGTTTTCGCCCAGCAGCCGGGCCAATTCGGCGGTCTGACGGTTGGCGTAGTAGTTATAGGCCGAGCTGTGGGTGACCGCGCCGCCGCTGTACTGCAGCGCATCGGACGCCCAAATGGCGGCGTAGGCGTCGTAGAGGCCGTCGCCGTCGGGGTCGAAGTTGCGCTTCTCCCAGGCCAGGTGGCGCTGCAGCACGGGCCACATCAGCCGGGCGAACGTGAGGTCGCCGGTCCAGCTGAAGTGGCGCAGCAGCTCGTCGATGAACACCAGGTTCATGTCGTAGTGATGCGGCCGAAAATCCCCGCCCGGGTTGCGGCTGATGTAGCCTTCGCTGAACACGGCGGTGCCCAGCTTCTCCAGCTGCCGGGCCAGGTGCAGGGCCGTGTCGGGCGTCACGGGTCCCTTGGGCGGCTTGGTGAGCTGCGACTTGGCGTAGGCGCCAAAGTGCAGTTGGGCGCGGTCGTGCCAGCCCAGCGGGTCGGCGGCGTAAGGTCCGCGCCAGCCGTTGAGGCGCATGCGCCAGGCCACGGCGCCGTGCATGTACGAGGGCGATTCCCAAATGGCATCGGCGGCCACGGCCAGCACCCCGCCCAGGGTGTTGAGGTAGGGGTCGGGCGTGCTGATTTTCACGCGGCCCGCCAGGGCTACCCGGGCCGCTTCGGCGCGGGCAAAAGCGGCCGGGAGGGCCGCATAAGCCGGGGCCGGTTGCGCCTCCTCTTTTTGCACCGCGAAGTATAAATCCTCGCCCCCGCGCACCGGCACCGCTCCGGCCGCTGCTGGCGTAGCCGACGCTTGCGATGCGAAAAGCTGCTGCGGCGTCTCCTGCTGCGCGGCATCGGCCACGTGCGTTTCGGACGTGGGCGGCACCACCCCCAGCAGCGCCTGGGGCGGCGCGGGAACCGCCCCCGATTTGGCAGGCAGGCGGTAGCTGAGCGTAAACGTGTTTTTCTTCAGCGCAAACGTGTTGCCCTGGCAGTACTCCGGCTTGAGGTAAAAGCTCGATTCCGGGTCGGCTCCAATGTCGCCGTCGCGGCTGAATTTTCGGCCCGTGGCGCCGCCAAACGCCCACAACAGCCGCACCCGGCCGGCGGGCACGTTTTCAAACCGCGCCTTCACCACCACGCCTTCGGCCTCGGCCATCGCCAGCACTTCAAGGTGCAGCCGGCCGGCGCCCAGCAGCGGGTCGCTGATGTCGTAGAGCATCAGGCCCGGCCGGTAGCGGGCCGTGATATTTTCGGCCGCAATCAGCCACTTGCTCCGGCCGTTGGCCAGCAGCCCGAACTTCAAATTCCCGCCCATGCCGGGCAGGTAGAGGGCAAAATCGGGCAGGTCACCGGCCTCCACACGAAAGGCCGTGTTGGTGCCGTAGAGGGCGCGGGTGAAGCGGTGTGTGCCGTTCGTTATGACGAAATCCTGGCCCTCGGGACGGTAGCGCAGGGTGCGCGGCTGGTTGTGCCAGAGGGCGGGCGGCGGGGCGGGCTGGGCGTGGGCGGCACAGCTGAGCAGGAGCAACAACGTCACTAACGCCGACCTCACCCCCTGACCCCCTCTCCAAAAAAGAGGGGGCACCGGACTTGCGCAGTATAGAATCGTTTTCACACAACGGTGCCCCCTCTTTTTTGGAGAGGGGGTCAGGGGGTGAGGTTTCCCAACCGCGCAAGTAGCATCGTTGAATTGCATAAATCCTATGGCGCAGGCGTCCCGGCCGGCGTTTCGTACACTTCTACTTCCACCAGCCCCAGCGTGCCGGGCGGGCCAGCCTGGTCGGTGGCGGGGGCCGCTTGGGTCGCTTCCAGCTCGGTGATGTTGAAGGCGTCCTGGGCCTGGGTGGCGCCGGCTAGCTCGATGCGCACCGTCTGGCCCGTGCGGGGCGAAAATACGGCCGTAAAATAACCCAGGCTGCGCTCGGTTTTCCCGCTGAACACCTCCTGCCCGTCTACCAGAATGCGAATAGGATAGGTGCTGTTGCGCCAGCCTGTGAGCTTCATGGCCACCTCGCTGACGGGCGCCGGCCGGGCCAGGCGGTACTCTATCCAGGGCCGGGCGTCGCGGCGGGCCGAAATCCACTCCGACAATTCGTTGTCGTCAACGCTCAACGCGGCGTTGGCGGCGTTGGAATTGGCCGTGACGTCGGCAATAGGTACCGTCAGCCGCGACACGGTGAAGGCTGGCCCGGCCGGCGTGGGCCCGCGCCCCAGTTGCACCGGCAAACCGGCGCCGGGCAGCTGCGGGCTCAGGCCATTTTCTACCAGCACCGGCTGCGATTTCAGGCTGACCGTAGCCGGTTTCAGGCCCTCCGAAGCGGCGGTGATGGTGATGGTACCGGCCTGCGTGGTGCTACGCACCAGCGCCCGGTTCACGCCGCCTTCCACGGGCAGACTCTTGCTCAGAATGTAGTTGCCGGGGCCTTGTGCCAGGCCGCCGCGCCACTCGGCCGGGCCGCTGAGGGTGAAGTTGACTAGGTTCAGGGCCGTTGGGCAGCGGCGCCCCTGGGCATCGACCACTTCCACCTCCACCAGGGCCAGGTCGGCGCCGTCGGCGTGCAGGCCGCGCGGGCCGGTGGTGGGCGTGAGGCGCAGGGCGGCCGGCGGGCCGGCGGTCTGGTGCTCGGCTTCGCTCACTTTTTGGCCAGCGGCGTCGTAGCTCACGGCGCGCAGGGTGCCGGGCTGCCAGGCCACCTTCGGGAAAGTGAACAGAAAGCGGTACTGCGGCTGCCCAAAACCCAGCGACTTGCCGTTGAGGAACAGCTCCACCTTCTCGCCGTTCGATACCACGTCCACGTTTTTCACCGTGCCGGCCGGGTAGTTCCAATGGCCGATGAGGTGGGTGCGGGCGTGCTCGGGCTCCACCCAGCCGTCCCACATCACTTGATGGGCAAAGTATCCGTCTTTGGCAATGCGCAGGGCATCAACCTCGCCGCTGCGGCGGTAGTTTTCCTCGCCGCGGTAGTGGGTGTTGGTGTCGCTGAACACGATGTTGACGCCGCCGGCGCTGCTGCGCGTGCCGGTGCCGGGCCGCTCGTGCCAGTAGTCGTACCAGCGCCGCACGTCCTCGCGGGCCTGCGAGTCCTGGTTGCGGTTGTAATCCGAAGCATCGGCGCCCTTGTAGAGCGGGCCGGCGCCGTCCTTGTGAAAGGGCGGGCTCAGCTCGTCCCAGTACTTGCGCAGGGCCTCGTCGCGCGAGTATTCCATGGCCCACAGCGGCTTGGTGGCGCTTTTGTTGATGTAGAGCATCTCGCCGCCGTACTCGGCCTGCGGAATGTCGAGCATCTCGCGCGAGCCGATGGCGCGGCCGCCGTGCGGGTCGTACTGGTCCCGGATGGCCTTCAGCTCCTGCATGTGCGCGGCGCTGATGCTCTCGTTGCCGCCTTCGTAGAACAGGATGCTGGGGTTGTTGCGGTTGTAGACGATGGCGTCGCGCAGCAGCTCCAGGCGCTGGCCCCAGCGGCGGTCGGCCACGTCTTTTTCGGCGTCGCCGGCGGGCATGGCCTGGGGCAGGCCCACCCGGTCGCAGCTTTCGATGTCCTGTTTCCAGGGCGTCACGTGCATCCAGCGCACCAGGTTGGCGTTGCCGGCCACCATCAGGCCGTTGCTGTAGTCCGAAAGCCAGGCGGGCACGCCCAGGCCCACGGCGGGCCACTCGTTGCTGGTGCGCTGGGCGTAGCCGTGCACCTGCATCACCCGGTTGTTTAGCTTGATGTGGCCGTGGGCAAATTCGGTTTTGCGAAAGCCGGTGCGGGTTTTCACCTCGTCGACAACCTGGCTGTTGACAAGTAATCGGGTCGAAACCGTGTACAAATACCCGTAGCCCCAGCTCCAGAAATGCAGCCCCGCCAGCCGGCCCTGAGCCTGCACCGTCTTCATCTCACCCGGCTGCATGGTGGTTTTGCCGCCTTTGAAAGTGCCCACGGTTTTGCCCGTGCCATCGGTGACCACGGCTTCAAAGGCAAAGGTGCGGGCGGCCGAAAACTCGTTTTTCACCTGCGCCTCGGCCACCACGGTGGCGCGGCCGGCGGCCACGTCGAAATCCTGCGCATACACGTACACGCCGGTGGTGCCCAGCGCCGAGAATAGCGGCAGCGTCTGGTGCAGCGGGCTCGTCACGTGCAGAAACACGTTTTTCGGGATGCCGCCGTAGTTGGCGTTGAAGTTGCGATTGCTCCACTGGAACGTGGTGCCGGTGGCGCGCTCCTTGTAGTCCCAGTCGTTGTCGGTGCGCACGGCCAGCACGTTGTCCTGGGGCGCGGGCTTCAGGTAGGGCGTCAGGTCGAAGCCCACGGCCATTACGCCGTTTTCGTGCAGGCCCAGGCGCTGGCCGTTCAGCCAGAACTCGCCGGCCATGCGCACGCCCTCGAACTCGACAAACACCTTCTGGCCCGCCGCGCCGGCCGGCAGCCGGAAGTGCTTGCGGTACCAGGCCACGCCCGTGCTCACGTCCTTGATGTCTTTGCTGAAGGCCTCGTCCTCGTTCCAGGCGTGGGGCAGCGTCACGGTCTTCCAGGAGGCATCGTCGAAGGCGGCGGCTTCGGCACCGGGCGCCTCCCCCACCCGCACCTGCCAGCCGGGATTGAGGCTGAGCCGGGCGCGCGGCGGGGCCGGGGCGCCGGCCGCGGGCTGCAAGCTGCCGCAGCCCAGCAGCACCAGCGCCAGCCGCCACCACAGGCACACGGAAACAGATGGCCGAAACGTCATGGGGGTGGGAAGGAAAAGTGGAGGAACGCAAATGAAAGCCGGCGGCCCGCGGGTACCCTCCTGTACTGTGGGGTAAGCCGCCGGCTGCCGGCAAGGCCACACGCAACTGCGCCCGGCTTCGGCCCCGCAAAGGACCAAAACCGGGCGCAGGGCCGCCGCTAACGCAGCGGCTTAGTAGCCGTCGTTCTGGGTGTAGAGGCCGGGGGCCGAGCCCAGCTCTACCTGCGGCACGGGTAGCAGCAGCAGGTTGGCCGTGATGGGGCGCACAATCTTGTTGTTCGGCGGCGGGGCGTCTTCGCGGGCGGCCCAGGCGTTCATCGTGGTCAGGGCAAGGCCCGAGCGCATGAGGTCGTTCCAGCGCAGGTTTTCGCCGGCAAACTCGCGGCGGCGCTCCTCCATGAGGGTTTCCAGCGTGAGGGTGGTGAGGGCGGGCAGGCCAGCGCGGGTGCGGATGGGCGTGAGGCGGGCCGCCGCCGTGGCGGGCGTGCCGCCAATGCCGCGCACTTCGCACTCGGCCTTCATCATCAAGATGTCGGTGTAGCGCAGCACGATGTAGTTGGTGCCCCAGTCGGTGCGGCTGGTGCCTTTGCCCGCCGTGTTTAGGTACTTCTTGTAGAAGGGACGCAAGTCGGTGGTGCCGGCGTTGGTGTAGCCCTGCTGAATGGTGGCGGCGCGGCGGGTGTCGGTGGCGGCAAACGACACGTTGTTCAGGTCGTTCGACACGGGCTTGATTTCGACCGAGCCGGCCGAAAACGGCAGGGCCAGGTTGCCGGCGCTGGTCGAGGTGTAGAAAGCGTCCGGCACCACCACGTTCATGAACGACGAGCCCAGCGTGCCCAGGCCGTTGGAGATGTACTGAATGTCGAACAGCACCTCCGAGTTGTTCTCGTTGGTG
Source organism: Hymenobacter armeniacus (assembly GCF_014699055.1). GTDB lineage: Bacteria > Bacteroidota > Bacteroidia > Cytophagales > Hymenobacteraceae > Hymenobacter > Hymenobacter armeniacus. Next base: position 867,686 of record NZ_JACXAC010000002.1, on the reverse strand, counting down.
GGCGAGAAAATGTTGGCGTAGTTGGTTTGCAGCGAGTAGGCCGCCGACTGCGGCGTGCCCGTGCGGTTGATGAGCTCGTCGAGCAACGCGTTGGCTTTGTCGTACTCGTTGCTGTTCAGGCCCGGGCCTTTGATGCCGTAGTCGGGGCCCGACTTGGTGAGGTACATCAGGGCCAGCAGGCCTTTGGCGGCACCGTTGGTGACGCGGCCCACGCCCGAGGTGAGGCCAATGCCGCTGCCCGTGTAGGAGGCCGGCAGCACGCTGATGGCCGCTTTCAGGTCGGCCTCAATCTGGGCGTACACGGCGGCCACGTCGGCGCGCGGAATCTTGGCCACTTCCTGCGGAATGAGCGGCTTGTCAATCACCGGCACCCGGCCAAACTTGCGCACCAAATCCATGTAGGCAAACGCCCGGATGAACCGGGCCTCGCCCTCGTAGCGGGCCCGCAGCGAACCCGTCACGGCCCCATTCTGGGCCAGCTGGTCGAGCATGGTGTTGGCCCGGAAAATGGTGGAAAAGTTCGAGGCCCAGGCATCGGCCACGTAGGGGTTCACCACCAGCAGCGCGGCCGAGAAGTTGTTCACGGGGTCCCAGTCGCGCGAGCCGATGGAGCTCACGGCAAACATGTTGTCGGAGCGCAGCTCCGAGAGAATCACCTCGCGGTCGGGGAAGCCGCGCAGCGAGTTGTACACGGCCGACATGGCCTGGTCGAAATCGGCCGCCGTCTTATAAAAGTCCGGCACCGAGCCGTTCGAAATCGGGGTTTGCTCCAGGTCCTTTTCGCAACCACCCAGGGTCACCAGCGCACAGGCCAGGGAGATGCCGAGAAATATCTTTTTCATGGGAATTTTGAAGAAAGGCTTACTCTTGACCGTCATGCTGAGCGCAGCCGAAGCATCTCGCGTGCAGCAGTAATTACTGTAGTCGCAACGAAGCGGGAGAGATGCTTCGGCTGCGCTCAGCATGACGGCCTTTTCCGCACAGTTCGCAATTAATTAAAAAGTGAGGTTGAGGCCGAGCACGAGGGTTTTGGCCAGCGGCAGTCCGCCGTAGTCCGAGCCCGAGATGAAGGTGCCGGTGTTGCCCGTGTTGAGGGCGTCGGGGTTGAGGCCGCCGTAGTACTTGTCCCAGCCAAACCAGTTTTCGGCCGTCACATACACGCGGGCGCCCTGTGCCACGCGCTTGTTGATGAGCAGGCCCAGGTCGTAGCCCAGCGTGATGGTGCGCACGCGGTAGTAATCGGACGAATACAGCCAGTCGGTGTTGCGGATGAAACCGAAGTTGCCGGTGGCTTTGCCTTTCACGCCGGCGCCGGGGTTCTCGGCCGACATCCACCGGTCGCGGACGCGGCCCAGGGCGTTTTCCTTGTAGCCCACGCTGGTGCGGTCGATGGCGCGGCCCAGCGTCGAGTAGATGGAGCCGCCGTACTGGCCCTGAATCAGGAAGCTCAGGTCGAAGCCTTTGTAGCGCAGCGTGTTGGTGAGGCCGAAAGTGTAGGTCGGGTTGGGGTTGCCCACCACCTGGCGGTCGTTCACGTCAATCTTGCCGTCCTTGTTGTAGTCCTCGTAGCGGGGGTCGCCGGCGGTCTGGTTGCCGAAGCGGGCGGCGCCGCCGTCGATGTCGGCCTGGCTCAGGATGCCGATTTGCTTCACCACGAAGATGCTGTACACGGGCAGGCCCACCTGCAGGATGTTGCTCTCGGTGTCGAGGCCGTTGGGCACGTAGATGGTGGCGTCGCCGGGGCCCAGGTGCACCACTTTGTTCTCGTTGTGACTCAGGTTAAAGGAGGTCGTCCACGAGAAGGCGCCTTCCAGGTTGCGGGTGTTCAGCTCCAGCTCCCAGCCGGTGTTGCGCACCTCGCCGATGTTGTCGAGGTTGGTGCCGAAGCCGGCGGCCGTGAGTACGGGCACGTTCAGCAGCAGGTCGAGGCTGTTCTTGGTGTAGTAGTCGAACGAGGCCGTGATGCGGTTTTTCAGCACGCCGAAGTCGGCGCCGAAATCCACGGTGCGGTTGCGCTCCCATTTCAGGCGCGAGTTGCCCACCTTGTTGGGGGCCTGGCCGGGGGCGATGAGGCCGCCAAAGGTGTAGTTGGTAATGCCCAGCGTGGCAATGCTGGAGTAGTCGCCGATGGAATTGTTGCCGGAGTAGCCCAGGCTGGCGCGCAGCTTCAGGTCGCTCAGGAACCCAACCGACTGCAGGAAAGGCTCCTGCGAGATGCGCCAGCCCGCCGATACGGCCGGGAACACGCCGGCCCGGTCTTCGGAGCCGAAGCGCGACGACGCGTCGCGGCGCACGCTGGCCGACAGCAGGTACTTGCCATCATAAGAATACTGCAGGCGGCCGAACGTCGAGAGCAGCACGTTTTGCGAAGCCGTGGGGCCCGAGGTGGTGATGGCCACGGCGCCGTTGAGGGTACGCACCGTGTTGTTCACGAAGCCGCCCGACGACGAAGCGCTGTTGTTGTCGAGGCGCGAGAAGTTGTAGGAATAGCCGCCCAGCAGCGAGAAATCGTGCTTGCCCAGGGTGCGGCTGTAGGTGGCCGTGTTTTCGTTCACCAGGGTCTGGCGGCGGTAGGTGCTGTACGAGCCGCTGGCCAGCGAGGTGGATAGGTTGCGGGTGGGCGGGGCGTACGAGTTAGAGGTCGACTCGTTGTTGTCGAAGTTCAGCGAGGAGCGCAGGCGCAGGCCGCTCACGGGCTGGTACTCGCCAAACACGGTGCCCAGCGTGCGGTAGTTGCGAGTGTCGCCCTCAAAGTTGTTAATCACGGCAATGGGGCTGGCCGTGCTCACGCCCCAGCGGTAGGCCTCGTTCTTGCCGTAGGCGGTATTCACGCCGGCCGTGTCTTCCACGATGGGCGTTTCGGACAGCAGCTGGTGGAAGCGGTTGTCCTTGCCCTCGATGCCGGGGTCTTTCGAAATAGAATACGTGGGGTTGATGGTGAGGCCGAACTTGAGCTTGTCGTTGGCCTTCACTTCCACGTTGGCGCGGGCCGTGAAGCGCTTATAGCCCAGGCCCAGGGCAAAGCCCTGCTGGTCGTTGTAGTTGCCCGACACGTAGTAGTTCACGTTGTCGGTGGCGCCGGAGGCGCTCACCTGGTAGTTCTGGCTCACGCCCGTGCGGTAGAGCTCGTCCTGCCAGTCGATGTATTTCAGGCCGGGGTGGCCGGGCAGGGCCCAGCGGTCGTCCAGCATCAGGTCGGGGTTCACGTTGTTGCCGGTCAGGCCCAGAATCTGGCGGCGCTGGGCCGTGGTCTGGTCAGCGGTGCGGCCCGTGCCCGATTTCACCCAGTTGTTGTTGATGATTTCGGTGGCGCGCGCGGCCCATTCTTCGCCGCTCAGCAGGTCGAGCTTCTTGGCCGCCCGCGAGCCGCCCACGTAGCTGTTCACGCTGATTTGGGGCTTGCCCGAGCGGCCGCGCTTGGTGGTGATGAGCACCACGCCGTTGGCGGCCCGCGAGCCGTAGATGGCGGCCGCGGCGGCGTCTTTCAGCACCTCAATCTTCTCGATGTCGTTGGGGTTGATGTTGTCGAGCGGGTTGCCGCTGCCGAAGCGGCCGTTGGCGCTGGCGCCCACGTTTTCGAGCGGAAAGCCGTCAATCACATACAGCGGCTCGTTGCCGGCCGAGATGGAACCCGCGCCGCGCACCTGAATGCTGAACGGACGGCCGGGCACGCCCGAGGTCTGCTTCACCTGCACGCCGGCCAGCTGGCCCACCAAGGCCTGGTCGACGCGGGCAATGGGCCGCTCTTCCAGCTTGCGGGCGTCCATGGTGGCAATGGCGCCGGTCACGTCGGCCCGCTTCTGGGTGCCGTAGCCCACCACCACTACCTCGTCGAGGCTCTTGGTGTCGTCGGCCAGCTTCACGTTAAAATCGCCGGGGCCGGAGAAAGCCCGCTCCTGGGTTTGGAAACCGATGAAGCTAAACACCAGGGTGCCGGGCTTCTCGGGTACCGACAGCGAGAACGACCCGTCGGGGTTGCTGGTGGTGCCCAGGGTGGTGCCTTTCACCACCACCGTCACGCCGGGCAGGCCTTCGCCCTTGGGCGAGGTCACCTTGCCGGTGAGCTGCCAGTCGGCCACTAGGCGCCGCGTGGCGGCGGGGTGCGCTGGCGCAGCCGCCACCACCGGCCCCGTGAGCAGAAGCAGTGGCACGCAAGCCGCAAGCCGCAAACGTTGCCAAGAGTAAAAAGTATTCATGATGTGGGAATTGGGTGAGACTTTTAACTTAACTCGAGGGGTGGAGGGCGGAACCTGGGCCAAACTTAGAAGCCTGGTGAGCCCTTACTCTCCTGTAGACTACTGGTTAGGCGCTTGTGGCTACTATATTGTCCGGTTTGTGTACTCGATTTTCCGAAGTGGCCTTTGGCCTGCGGCGCCGGGCAGCGGCTCAGTGGGCGGAGGCGGCTCGGTCCGGGGCCCGCAGTTGCAGCTACGGGCCCCGGCCAGTGCCTGGGGTTTGGGTAGAACCGCAGGGCCTCACTCTACCATTTATGCAAATATTTCTTCTTTCTGCCGCAGTGCCCTCCCGCACCCTCCTGCCCACCCGCCAGGTGTGGCGGGCGGCTTAGAATTTGCTCCGCAGCGCCAACACGGGGCGCGCCGGGCTAGCTCACTCGAAACACGAAGGACGAAGCCGTCATGAACCGGCCCCCCTGCGAGGCACAGAATAGATACTCGGGCTTGCCGTTGCGCAGCAGCAACTGCGGTCGTTCGAGCCGGCCGTAGCGCTTGAGCTTGGGCGGCGCCGGTGGCTCGGCCACGCCGTAGTCGCGGATGGGCAGGAAGGCAATTTTAGGAAACGTCCAGGCCTTGCCGTCTTCCGACTCGAGGAATAGCCCCACTTCCTGGCTGTACACGCCCATATCCCGGGCCAGCAGGCAGAACCGGCCGTGCTGCCGCCACACAAAGGCGTCCTCGAACTGCCGGTTGTGGCCCTGCCCGGAAAAGTCGATGACGGGGTTGCCGGCAAACTTCTCGTAGGTCCCCTGCAGCCGGTCGGCAATGGCGAGGCCGTATTTGCGGTTGCCGCGGATTTCCTGGCCTTTGGCGTCGTCGTACTCCTTGGTGTTCCAAGACTTGTAGTAGAGCCAGTACTTGCCCTCGTGCTTCACAAAGGCGGGGTTGGTGGTGCAGTGGTCGTCCCAGGCGCCGGCGGGGCCGGGCAGCAGCAGGGGCTGGTCGGGGCGCGTCCAGGGGCCATGGAGGGTGGGCGCGGTGGCCAGGCCGATGCGCTTGGTGTCGGTTTTGCCGTTGGCATTGCCCATGAAAAACAGGCAGTACTGGCCGTCTACGAGCTGAATGCTGGGGTTGTGGCAGGTGGTGGCGTCCCAATGGCCGGGGCCGCGCGGGGCCAGCACCACGTTCAGAAAGGTGAACGGGCCCTCGGGCCGGTCGGCCACGGCGTGGCAGATTTCGGAGCCGTTTATCCAGCCGCTCATGCCCTTGCTGGCCACCCAGCGCGAGAAAAAGACGTGCACCTTGCCATCGGGCCCGTAAATGGGCGAGTTGCACCACACGTAGTAGTCGGGCAGCTCCAGGGCCCGGCCCACCGGCTTCAGGTGCCGGCTGAACTTGGAAAAAGCAGCTTTGGGGTAATCAATTAGCCGGCCCGAAAAGCCGGCCAGCGCCCGCGTGAGCGGGGCCAGTACCAGACCGGTAAGAAAGGTGCGACGAGTTGGCATGGGTGGGCGGGGTTGGGAAGCGGTGCAAGAAGGCCGCTGGCGCCGGCCACACCCTCCTGCACTCTGCCGGTTCACGCCGCCCCGGCCATGACAGTGCAGGTAAGCGCCCGCCCGCGGTGCCGGTACTTTTAACCCACCACTGCTTTCCCACCTCCTTCCTTGCATGAAATCATCCTTTTTTGCCGCGGCGGCGGGCGTTTTGCTGGCGGCCTCCGCGGCCGCTCAAACGCCCAAAACCACCTTCAAATTCGACTTCGGCCCCAGCAAAGCCGCCGCCGGCTACCAGCAGGTGCTGCCCACGGCCGCGTATTCGGAGGCTGCCGGCTACGGCTTCGATTTCGGCACGACGGTGACGGGCGTGGACCGCGGCGGCAAAGACGCGCTGAAAGGCGATTTCGTGACCAGCAAGCAGCCTTTTTACTTCTCGGTGAAGCTGCCCGAGGGCAACTACACCGTGACCGTGACGCTGGGCGACGCCAAAGGCCCCAGCAGCACCTTTCTCAAGGCCGAGTCGCGCCGGCTGCTGCTCGAAACCACGGCCACCAAGCCGGGCCAGTTCACCACCCAAACCTTCACGCTCAACGTCAAGAGCCGCCGCATCAACGACACCGAAACAGTGGCCCTCAAGCCGCGCGAGCTGCGCAAGCTGGACTGGGACGACCGCCTCACGCTGGAATTTGACGGGGCAACCCCCTGCCTGGCCGCGCTGGAAATAGCGCCCGCGCCCACGGCAACCACCGTTTTCCTGGCCGGCAACTCCACCGTGGTGAACCAGGACGACGAGCCCTGGGCGGCCTGGGGCCAGATGCTGCCGCGCTTCCTTAAGCCCGGCGTGGCGGTGGCCAACCACGCCGAATCGGGCCTCACGCTGGGCTCCTTTCTGGGCTCGAAGCGCCTGGCCAAGGTGCTGAGCGTGATGAAGCCCGGCGACTACCTGTTCATTGAGTTCGGCCACAACGACCAGAAAGACAAGGGCGAAAACGACGGCGCCTGGAAAGCATATTCTGAGCGGCTGCACCTGTTCGTGCAGGAAGCGCGCAAGAAGGGCGGCATTCCGGTCATCGTCACCTCCACCAGCCGGCGAACCTTTGGGGCCGATGGCAAGATTGAGAATAGCCTCGGCGACTTCCCCGCCGCCGCCCGCAAGGTGGCCGAGGAAGAGAAAGTGGCCCTCATCGACCTCAACGCCATGTCGGCCAAGCTCTACGAAGCCCTGGGCGTGGAGGAATCGAAAAAGGCCCTCGTGCATTACCCGGCCAACACCTACCCCGGCCAAACCGCGCCCTTGGCCGACAACACCCACTTCAACCCCTACGGCGCCTACGAACTGGCCAAATGCGTGGTCGAAGGCATCAAAGCCAACAAGCTGGGCCTGGTGAAATTCCTGAAAAACGACACGCCAACGTTCGACCCGGCCAAGCCCGATGCGCTGGCGGGCTGGGTGTGGCTGGACAGCCCGCGCAGCGAGGTCACGAAGCCGGACGGGAATTAAGCGTAGAGACGCAACATCTTGCGTCTCGTCGTTGAACGACTGAAACCGCGCAAAGCCGCTCGAAATAAACAACATCAGTAACGACGAGACGCAACATCTTGCGTCTCTACCCCGGTCCTGCCAATTTCATGAAATTAATCTCGCTCTTCGTTCTTGCCGCCCTCGGCGCCGGGGCGGCCCAGGCCCAGACGCGGCTCAAGAAAAACGAAGCCCTCGTCTTCTGCTACTTCAAAGGCAACGGGCGGGACGGCCTGCACCTGGCCGGCAGCCGCGACGGCTACACCTGGACCGCCCTGAAGCACGACAGCACCTTCCTGCGCCCCACCGTGAGCAAGGACCGGCTGATGCGCGACCCCTGCATCTTGCGCGGAGCGGACGGGCGGTTTCACATGGTCTGGACGGTGAGCTGGCAGGACAAAGGCATTGGCTACGCCACGTCGAAAGACCTTATTCACTGGAGCGAGCAGCGGTTTCTGCCCGTGATGGCGCACGAGCCCGGCACCCGCAATACCTGGGCCCCGGAAATCAGCTACGACGCCGGCAGCAAGACCTACCTCATCTACTGGGCCAGCACCATCACCGGCCAGTTTCCGGCAACGCAGAGCACGATGGAAAACGGCTACAACCACCGCATCTACGCCACCAGCACGACGGATTTTAAGACCTTTACCCCCACCCGCCTGCTCTACGAGCCCGGCTTCAACGTCATCGACGCCAGCATTCAGTCTGACGGCAAGCGGTTTGTGATGTTTCTGAAAGACGAAACCCGCGAGCCGGTGCAGAAGAACCTGCGCGTGGCCTTTGCCGATAAGCTGGCCGGCCCTTATGGCCCGGCTTCGGCGCCCATCACCGGCAACTATTGGGCCGAGGGCCCCACCGCAGTGAAGCTGGGCGCCGACTGGCTGGTGTATTTCGACAAGTACCGCGAGCACAAGTACGGCGCCGTAAAGTCGACCGATTTGACGCATTGGACCGATGTTTCCGACCAAATCAGGGTGCCGGTAGGCCTGCGCCACGGTACCATTTTCCGGGTTTCGGCCAAGGAGCTGAAGCGGCTGGAGCAACAATAGGAAGCCCATGAATCCGATGACGACTCGAGGCCGGTGCCTTGCCGGAAGCCTGCTGGCAATGGCCCTGACGGTGGCGGCTCCTGGCCAGACCATGGCGCAAAAAGCGGGGGCCAAACCTGCCGCCACGGCCAGGCCCGCCCCCAAGCCCCTTTTCAGCGACCCGGTGTATGACGGCGCGGCCGACCCGGTCATCGTCTGGAATAAGCAGGCCAAGAAGTGGTGGATGTTTTACACCAACCGCCGCGCCACCGACACCACCGCCACCGGCGTGACCTGGGTGCACGGCACCCGCATCGGCATTGCCGAATCGGGCGACGGCGGCACCACCTGGACCTACCGCGACACGGCCAACATCAACTACCGGCCCGACCGCGGCTACACCCACTGGGCGCCCGACATCGTGGAGGACCGGGGCCGCTACCACATGTTCCTGACCTACGTGCCGGGCACCTTCACCGACTGGCAGCACCCGCGCGTCATCGTGCAGCTCACCAGCACCGATTTGCAGAACTGGCAGTACGTACAAACCCTGCCGCTCGTCACCGATAAAGTCATTGACGCCAGCGTGTTCAAGCTGCCCGACGGCACTTGGCGGCTGTGGTACAACAACGAGCGGGACCACAAATCCATCTACTACGCCGACAGCCCTGACCTGCTGCACTGGACCGACCACGGCCAGGCCCTGAACGAGCGCGGCGAAGGCCCCAAAGTATTCCGCTGGCACGAGCAGTACTGGATGATAATCGACCAGTGGAAAGGCATGGCCGTGTACCACTCCACCGACCTGCTGCACTGGACGGCCCAGCCCGAGCGCATTCTCGAACAACCCGGGCAGGGCCGCGACGACCAGGCCATTGGCGGGCACTGCGACGTGGTGGTGAGCAACGGCCGCGCCTTCGTGTTCTACTTCACCCACCCCGGCCGCAGCAAGGCCCGCCCCGCCCCGGCCAACAGCATTGCCGCCAAGCGCAGCGTGGTTCAGGTGGCGGAGCTGGAATTCAACAACGGCCGGCTGACCTGCGACCGGGACAAGCCCACGTTCGTGCAGCTGGTGCCGCCCCGCGGGAAATAGTTACTTGGGCAGCGCGTCGGAGTCGGCGTTGAGGCGGTAGCTTATGGTGAGGGCCAGGCTCCAGGGGTTGTTGGTGTAATTGTAGGTGGTGGGATAGGCGTAGAAATAATCGGGTTCGTACAGGCGGCCGTTGAGCATTAGGGACCAACGGTTGCGGCTGAGGCCCGCTTCTAGGTAGGGCAGCGGCGTGCCGTGGAAAGGGTACACGAATTCGTATACCTCCCCGCCGTATCGGAACTCCGAGGTCGAGCCCCAGAAGCTATTGATTTCGTAGCCGCCACCCACCACCACCTGGGCCCGGGGGCCCATGGGAAAAAATCCCCGCAGCCCGAAGTGAGCTACTATATGCGTGGCGCGCCACTGGTAGCTGCTGACGAGACTGGTGGGCGTAGCCGCCACGGCGGTGGCCTGCGCATTGCCCATCTGGGAAACCTGCAAATCGGTGTGGATGGCTAGGCGCCGCCCTCCTGCCACCACATCGGCGTAGAGGCCGCCGAGGGCGTGGGGCCGGCCGTCGGCGTTGTGGCCGTCGAGCGGGCCGGACGGACCGTCGGTGGTTTTCAGGCGCATGGAATTGTAGCGCACGCCGGCCATCAGGCCCAGGCGCACCGTAACGTGCGGGCGGGCCGCAACGGGCGGCGCTGGAGCTTCCGGTGGGAGCGCCACCCCCGAGCACTGGCGGTTGTAGGCCCGGACGAGACGCTGCAGCCCTTCTTCGGTAAAGGAGGTATTGGACAAGAGGCTTGTCACTGCTTCGCAGTCGCCGAAATACAGCAGGAGTTGGCTTTTGTAGTTGTTGGCGTCGGCAATGCGCTCCCGACCATCTTTGGCAAGCAGGTAGTTGTGCGCGGCCAGCTCCAGGCGGGGTTGGCCGGGCCGCTGCACGAAGTAGTGCCGGGTTTCATTGAGCACAATGCCCAGCAGCGTGGCCGGGCCCTGCACCAGCACGTCGGCCATCACCGAATCGGGCCGCGGGCGGTGCGTGATGCGGTGGCTGAGGTAGGGCAACCGGGTTTCGGCGTCCATGTCGATGGTCAGCAGCTCGTGGCGCAGCAGCCGGCCGCTGGCCAGGCCCAGGCTCCGCAGCTGCTGGCTGGTGTAGGTGACGGGCCGCGCCGTGGCAGTGGGCCGGAAGCGTACGGTTTTAGCCGGCTCTTCCCAGAAAGCGTTTTCTACCTCGCCCCGTAGCGTGTCGCCGCGCTGCAGCACCAGGTAGCCGGGCTCAAAGGTTTGGGAATAGGCCGGATGGGCCCCGCACACCAGCAACAGGGCCCCGAGTAGAAGTTTTCGCATGCAGCAACAAGAAAGGCTGCCCCAATGTAGCAGCCTTTCCTTTCACCTCACAAAAGCCGGTTTAAAACAAGTCGTCCTTCACGGGGGCCACGTAGGGCTGGGGCTTGCTGTCGGACGGCGCCAGGCCGAAGTAGAAGTACAGCGTGCGCCGGATGGGCGCGCCGCTGAAGTGGTTGGTTTCGGAATTGGGCCCTAGGTTTTTGGGGTTGTTGTCGATGTTGAGGCCGAGCTTGGTGCCGATGGGCGGAATGGCGTCGAGGAACGACAAGTCGCCGATGGGCAGGCCCGGCTGGGGCTTCACGCCCGAGAGGCCGTAGAAATTGAAGCGGCGGATGAACAGGTCCTTGTCCGGGCTGGCGATGAGGAACTTGCCTTCCACGGTGTTCATTTCCATCCAGGCAATGTCGGCAAAGTAGCCCTTGAACTCGGGGTAAATCCAGGGCGCGGCGGCGGTTTGGGTGTTGTTGTTGGCGTTTTCCCACACGTTGAGGGTGGTGCCGGCCAGGCGGTTTTTCCAGGCGCGGTACGGGCCCTGGCCGAGCCACTTGGCCCCGATGACGAAGTTTTCGGGGTAGGTGAAGCTAATGCCGGCGAAGGGGTGGTCGCCGGTGAGGGCGTACTCGTATTCCATTCGCAGCCAGCCGTTGGCGAGCATTTTCCAGCGCACGGTTTTGAGGTCGCCGGTGTAGCGGGCTTCCACCACTTCGCCGTCGGGCTCGGTGCGGTGCGTGAGGCCGGCGAAGGCGGCAGTGCCGGCCACCAGCACGGGGCCGTTGGTGAAGGAGAGCTTGTCGCCGTTGTTGCCCTTCACGCCGGTGAGGCGGCCGTTGGTTTTGTTAAACGTGACGGTGATGTTGCTGGCTTTCAGAGTAAGCAAGCTGTCGACGTCGGTGACTTCCACGGCGGCTTTGTCCTTGCTCTGGAGGCTGAGCACGCCGTCGAGCAGGCGGGCGTTGCCGCCGGTTTTCCAGGTCCATTTATACAAGAGGTTCTTCTGCGGGTCGAAGGCCGAGAGCACCAGCGCATCGTAGCTCTGCCAGTCTTTGGGCAGCTCCAGCTTCAGCTTGCCGGTGGCCAGCGGGGCCACGGCGGGGCTTTTGAGGCGGCTTTTCTTTCCGCCGATGCTGCCCGCAAACGGGTCGTTGGGCTTGCGGTAGTTCACCAGCTCCCACTGAAAAAAGCACTGGCTGAGGTTGGTGAAGTGGTAGCGGTTTTCAATGTCCAATGAGCCGTTGAACTTGGCGGGCAGCTCCTTCAGGCCGATTTTGATGGGCGAGAAAATCTCCCGAATGGCGTAGAAGCTCCCCTCCTTCTCGCGGTGCGGGCCCATGAGGCCGTCGGGCGCGTTCACGCCGTTCACGTCGATGATGTTGTGCTGGTCGGTGCGCACTATGCCTTCGTCCACCATGGCCCACAGAAAACCGCCACCCGAGCGCTGGGCCTTCCAGTGCAGCTCCCACATGTCGGCCAAGCCGGCGCCGCCGCCGCCGTCGTCCTGGCTGTGCAGGAATTCGGTGGGCATGTAGATGAGCGAATCGGCCAGGATGTCGCGGGTGCTGTAGTAGTTCTCGTAGTGGTTGCAGTCGATGCCGCTGGCCGCGTTGCCGGGCCGGTGGTGCGGGTGAATGACGGGCCGCTTGGTGAGGTCGTACTGGTAGAAAACGGCGTCCAGCTCCTTGTTGGTGCCGCCCTCGTTGCCGTTGTCCCAGAAGATGATGCTGGGGTGGTTCTGGTCCTTCTCCACCATGGAGCGCACCAGCGGCGTGCCGGCCTTGGTGCTGTAAAATTTCTGCCAGCCGGCCAGCTCGTCGAGCACGTACACGCCCAGCGAGTCGCAGAGGTGCAGGAACTCGGCATCGGGCGGGTAGTGCGACATGCGCACGGCGTTCATGTTCATCTCCTTCAGCAGCTTCACGTCCATCAGGTGGATGCTGTCGTTGAGGGTGCGGCCGGTTTCGGGCCACCAGCTGTGGCGGTTGGTGCCCTTCATTTTCACCTGCGTGCCGTTCACGTAAATGCCCTTGCCGCGCCGCACCTCAATGGTGCGAAAGCCGAAGGGTTCGGTGGTCTGGTACTGCGTTTCCTGGCCGCTGCGCAGGGTGAGGCGGGCGCGGTAGAGGCTGGGGGTTTCGCTGGTCCACTGGCGCGGGGCTTTGACGGTGGTGTTCAGGCGGGCCACAGTGTCGCCGGCGGCCACGCTGGCGCTGGCGGTGCCCACGGTCTGGCCTTTCTGGTCGAGGATGTCGACCTGCAGCTGGGCGGCCTGCTTCACGTTGCGCAGGTTAGCGCGGAGCGTGAAGCTGCCGTTTGCCCGGGCGTCGATGGCCACGTTTTCGGCGTACTGCTGCGGGTAAGACTGCAGGTACACCGGCCGGAAAATCCCGCCAAATACCCAGTAGTCGGCCAGCCGCTCGGCGTTGTTCACGCTGGGCTCGGCCGACATCTTGCTCACTTTCACTTCCAGCAGATTCGCTTCGCCGAACTTGAGCTTGTCGGTGAGGTCGTACTTGAAACGATAAAACGCGCCCTGATGAATGGGCCCGGCCACCTGCCCGTTCACCTTCACCTCCGTGTCGGTCATCGAGCCTTCAAACACGATTTCGACGCGCCGCCCGCGCCAGGCGGCGGGTACGTTGAAGCTGTGTTTATACAGCCCTTGCTCGTCGGCGAAGCGGAAGTTTTTGCCGTAGGTTTTGTAGTCGCGGCCGTAGTTGTAGAGGCCGAAGCCTTCCTGCTCCCAGCACGAGGGCACGGCAATGCGGGTCCAGTAGCCGCTTTTGCGCCCGCCGGTGCAGTAGAAGTCCCACTGCACGGTGCGGCGGTTGTCGCGGCCCGAGAGGTATTGGATTTGGCGCTGGGTAGCGGGCGTTTGGGCGCGGCTGGTTTGAGCGAGCAGCACCAGAATCAGCAGTAGGTATTGAATTGATTTGGGCATTGGAGGGCGATGTAGAGACGCGACACTTCGCGTCTCCTCGTTGCTGATGTTGTTGGGGCGGCGCGGCTCTGGCCGTTCCACGCGGAGACGCGAAGTGTCGCGTCTCTACATTTTCTAAATCAATAATGCGTGTGGTTGACTACGGAATTCCGCAAGTACTCCAGGTCCTTCTTTGAATCCTTGCCGCTGTGCGCGGCACTCCGGCTGCCGAAGACGCTGAGGCGGCCCTGGTTCAGGGTGATGACTTCCTCGGCGCCCTGGCCGGTGAAATCGAACATGTGGAAGACCGTATCGGGGAAATATAGCTCGCCGGTGCCGGCGTCGCTGAGGCGGAATTTGTGCCAGAACAGCCAGGTAGCGCCGTCGCCGCGCCAGTTGCCGCGCACGAAGTCGGGGTTGCCGTTGATGGGGTTGCCGGGCCATTTCTTCACCAGGTTGCCACCGTTGTCGAACCAGTAGAGCTGGCTGGAGAGGCCGGGCTCGTCGGTGCCGCGGGTGCCGTAGGTGCGGCCACCGATGACGACCTGCGGGCCGGCCACGCCCCGCAGGAAGTTGCCCACGGCCAACTGCTGGCTGTGCTCGGCCGTGTTTTGCCAGATGATGTTGCCCGTCATGCCGTCGTAGACGAACACGCCGGTTTCGCTATTGGCGGTGGCAATGTCGAGCCGGCCGTCGCCGTTCAGGTCGCTGAATTTGTAGCTGTCGGCGTGGTCGTGGTTGTCGGGCAGCAGGTCGAAGCGGTTCCAGATTTCCTGGCCGTTGGTATCGAGTAGCAGCGAACCCACCAGCACCTCATCGAGGCCGTCGGCATTGAGGTCGACGGGGTACACGTAGTGGCCGAGGTTGTCTTTGTTGCGGTGCTCGGTGTGCTGCCAGAGTTGCTTGAGGTCGGCGCTATAGGCGGTCACGTGTTGGGTACCGCCCATGTCGGTGTAGGCCACCAGGTCGTTGGCCGGGCCGGCGTGCAGGTGCGCAATGGCCAGCCGGAAATTGTTGTACACGTGCGGCAGGGGCTGGGTTGGCCAGGCGGTTTTGCGCAGGATGTTGCCGGTGCGGCCATCGGCCACCACCAGCCACTCTTTGCCGTCGATAAAGCGCCAGTGCACCACCTCGGCGCGGCCGTTGTGGTCGAAGTCCCAGAGCACGCCGGGCGCTTCAAATTCCGACCGTTCTTTCACGTATTCGGTCGGCGCTTTGTAGGCCCATAGCTCCTTGCCCGCGTTGTTGAACACGTGGGCCGAAAAGTCGGGCTCCAGCACCAGAAAATCGGTTTTGCCGTCGCCGTCCACGTCGCCGAATTTCACGGCACTCGAGGGCGGAATGGTGTATTGCTTCAGCAGTTGCACGTCCTCCGGCAGTTGGTAGGGCCGAATGTCGTCTTCCTTGAGGCTGGCGTTTTTGCTCAGCACCAGCACGTCCACGGCCGCGCCCATGTCGATGCGCGTGAGCTTCACATAGGCCGAGCCGGCGGGCAACTCAAACGTGCCGCCCGGTTGCCAGCTCAGCGGGCCGCGGCCGAAGCTCTCGGCAGTTACCTTGTCGTTGATGGCTACTTTAAAGCCGGTATTTTTCTCGCCCTGGCTGCGCACGTAGAGGGTGTAGCGGCCCGCCTCCGGCACCTGCACCCGAACCTGCAGGTTGGTTTTCGATTTCAGCACCAAGGCCGTGTTGTTGTAAATCCAGGGTACTTTCAGGCTGCCGGCATCGGCGATAACGACGCCCTTGGGGATTTCCTGAATGAAATCGGAAGCCGGAATAATGAGCGTACCGGGCAGCGGCGCGGGCCGGACGGCGAGCGTTTGGGCACATGTATGCAGGCTGCCAACGCAGCAGCACAGCATGGCCACAGCAGCAAGTAATTTCATAGAAGGCGACGAAAAGCCGTAGCGCGGACCCTGCGAGTCCGCGTGATTCAGAATATCCTGTACAGGCGCCGACTCGCCGAGTCCACGCTACATTACTTCTTCAAATACTTGCTCAGCGCCAAGCCCTTCGTGGCCTTGATGCCTTCCGCCACGGTGGCTGCGTTCAGCTGCGCGCCGGCTTCGATGGTGTGGGTGTGGTCTTTGGAGGTGAAGTAGACGGTGCCCACTTTGGCTTCGCCTTCGCGGTCGTATTTGTCGGCCACCAGCCGGTTGAGGTCGATGAAATAGGCGCCGCCTTGTTTGGCAGCTTCGGCGGCCCACTGGGTGTAGCCGGTGGTGGCGCGGTTCACTTTGCCGTCTTTCCAGCCGTTGCGCGGCACCAGCGAGCACACGATGGGCGTGGCACCTTTGGCCTTGGTTTCGGCAATGACTTTCCGCAAATACCAGCCGTAGCTGTGCACCACTTCCGGCTGCTTGGTGAGGGGGTTGTAGATTTCTTGGCTTTCCTCGCCGTTGCTTTTGAGGGTGCCGCGGGCACGGGCGGTGTCGGCCAGCGGGCCGTCGTCGTTGTGCCCAAACTGCATGACGACGAAGTCGCCGGGCTGCAGCTTGTTCTTCACCGCGTCCCAGAGGCCCTTGGTTTGGAACGTGCGGCTGCTGGTGCCGCCCAGCGCGTCGTTTTCGATGCGAATGCGGGTGGTGTCGAAGTGCGCGGGCAGGTAGTTGCCCCAGCCCCAGAGGCCGCCGTCGCCCTTGCCTTTGCCGTTTTTCACCGTCGAGTCGCCGATGAGGTAGAGCGTGGGCTTGCGCTTGGGCGGGCGGGCGGTGAAGGCGGCCAACACCAACGCAAAGACGAGCAGGCCGAAGGTGAAGGTGGTTTTGGTAAATTTCATGGATTGGTATTTCTTATCGTCTGTCATCCTTGTCTGGCGGCCGAGCAGCGAAAGATGACACACGGTTTATTTCTTCAGGTACTTATTCAGCGCCAGCTTCCTGTTGGCCCGGATGCCATCTACCACCGATTCGGCGTTGAGGCGGGCGCCGGCTTCGTTGGTGTGGGTGTGGTCGCCGGGGAAGAATTTCTTCACCTCATCCGGGCCCAGCTTCTCGTATTTCTGGGCCGTGATGTCGTTCAAATCGATGAACGCCACGCCCTCCTGCTGGGCCACTTCCTGGGCCCACTTGCCGAAGTCGTTGCTGGCCCGAATAACTTTGCCCTCCTTCCACTTGTTGCGCGGAATCATGGAGCACACGATGGGCGTGGCCCCTTTGACCTTGGCTTCGCGAATGAATTTGCGCAGGTACCAGCCGTAGGTGTTCACGGTTTCGGGGTGGCCGTCGGGCCACACCAGGGCTTTGGTTTCCTCGCCGGTGCCGCGCAGCACGCCGCGCCGGCCGGCCTTGGTGGTGTCGGGCACGCTGCCTTCGTTGTGGCCAAATTGCATGACGAGGAAGTCGCCGGGCCGGATGGCGTCGATGGTGGTTTTCCAGCGGCCTTCGGTGATGAAGGTGCGGGTGCTGCGGCCGGCCTTGGCGTTGTTGCGCACCCGCAGGCGGGTGGTGTCGAAATGCGCCGCAATGACGTTGCCCCAGCCCGCCTGCGGCCGGTTGGTGTTGTTCACCGTCGAGTCGCCGATGAGGAAAAGGGTGGGCCGCGGGCCGGGCTTGCCAAAGCTGGCCAGCACCAACAGCAGCGCCGCAACGCCGCCGAGCAGCAGGGCCGACGAGGTAGCGCGGCGGGCCACAGAAAGTCGTTTGTTCATAGGGTGGGATTGATGAGGTAGCGCGGGGAAGCCAGCGCAACGCTTCCGTACTCAAAAGTTGGGCCTGTTGCCGCGGGGCGTGTCCTGCACACACCTGTGCCGGGCGCCTGGTCCAACGGTTTCTGGCGCTAGTTCAGGTTGGGCTTCTCCCCTTTCATGCCTTCGCCCAGGAAAAAGCCGGGGTGCGGGGGCTGGTTGTAGCCCACGTTTTCGCGGGCCACGCCGAGGCGGTAGGCACGGTCCTGCATGAGCGTCACGAGGCGGTGCGTGGTCGGGATGGTGGTGCTGAAAATGAGCAGCGCCGAGTTGTCGGCGGTGCGCCACACCACTTCCTCGCGCCAGTCGCCCAGCAGGTCGGCCGAGAGGCAGGGCGTGGCTTTGCTGCCGTTGCACGAGGCGGCGCCGAAATCCTTGCCTTCGAGCAATTTGGTGAGCTGGCCGGCCCGGTAGTCCCACTTCTCCACGCGGGTGTCGTTCAGCAGCTCGCGCAGCAGGTCGCCGTCCCACCACAGGCCAAAGTTGACGGAGCGCGGCGAGGGGCCGATGCGTTCGCCCTGGCAAGTCAGCAGGCCCAGCTCGGGGTTGCTCACCCACAGCTCGGCGCCGGGCTGGCGCGGGTCGATGTCGGCGGCCATGCCGCGGCCCACGTCCTCGCCGGGCAGCTTCGCAATGAGGATTTTGCCGGTGCCGGCGGCGTAGAGGGCCGCGCCGGGGCCGTTTTCGTGGCCGGGCACTTTCTCCTCATTTTCGTGCACGCCCCAGGCTTCGAGGCCGGGCCGGGCGGGGTCGAAATCCGACACGTGGAGGGCGTCGCCGTGGCGCAGGCCGGTGCTGAACAGGCCCGTGCCGTTGTCGTCCACCACCATCGAGCCGTACACGATTTCGTCCCGGCCGTCGCCGTCCACGTCGTTCACGCTCAGGCCGTGATTGCCCATGCCGGAGAAGGGGTTTTGGCCGTCTTTCGAGTCGAACACCCAGCGCGAGGTGAGCTTGCCGCCGCGCCAGTCCCAGGCCGCCAGCACGGTGCGGCCGTAGTAGCCGCGGCACATCACCACGCTGGGTTTGGCACCGTCGAGGTAGGCCACGCAGGCCAGCATGCGGTCCACGCGGTTGCCGTAGCTGTCGTTGCCGCCATTGCCCCCGATGCCGCCCCAGCCGCCCAGCTCGCCGCGGGCCGGCAGGTAGGGCGTGCTGGCCAGGGCCGCGCCGGTCCGGCCGTCGAACACCGTGAAATATTCCGGCCCGGCCAGGATGCGGCCGTATTTGCTGTCGCGCGGGCCGGGCACGCCCGGGCCGCCGTCGGTGGGCACGGTGAGGGTGCGGTAGTCTTTGCCGGCATCGCCAATGGTTTTGCCCGCGCCGTCCACGGTGCCGTCGGCGGTTTTGCAGGCCACTTCGGCGCGGCCGTCGCCGTCGAGGTCGTAGGCCATGAACTGCGTGTAGTGCGCGCCGGCCCGGATGTTTTTGCCCAGATTGATGCGCCACAGCCGGGTGCCGTCCAGCTTGTAAGCATCCAGAATAACGGGGCCGGTGAGGCCGCTGGAGCCGTTGTCGCGGGCGTTGGTGGGCTCCCACTTCAGCACGATTTCGTACTGGCCGTCGCCGTCGAGGTCGGCGGCGCTGGCGTCGTTGGCGGTGTAGGTGTAGGGGCTGGTTTCGGGGCCGCTGCTCACGGTGCCGCCGGGGGGAGGCTGTAGCGGCAGGCGCAGGTAGCCGTCGGCCCAGGCTTTGGCGGTGGCCGAAGGGTCGGGGTCGCTTTTTCCCGCAACAACTGCCCGCACGGTATAGCTGGCCGACTGGCCCTTTACTGCCGTTTCATCAAGGAAGCTGGTGCCGGCCGTGAGGGGTTTCTGGTTCAGCTTTTGCGCGGCAGCCGTACCGGCCTGGCGGTACACGTCGAAGCCCACGGTGGGCGCATCGCCGGCCAGCAGGCGCCAGCTGATGAACACTTTGCCGTCGGGCTGGGCAACGGCCACCACTCCCCTGCCCAGCCGCTCGGGCTGGGCCTGCGGCGCGCCGGGTGGCACCACCGAGGGGCCCGCGCCCAGCAGGACAGACGTCAGCAGCAAAGGCAAAAAGCATGTTTTCATGTGCGAAAGGATGGAAGTGCGACTTGTACTAAAAGTGAACGTCATGCTGAGCGAAGTCGAAGCATCTCTACCGTTCAACCAATCCAATCGACATGATTTACTGGTGCGGCAGAGATGCTTCGACAAGCTCAGCATGACGTTCTTTCTCCTTGTCCTGACGTCAAACCGTCAGGCGCTTAGTTGTAGCCGGGGTTCTGCTGCCAGAAGCCGGGGTTGATGCGCAACTCCAGCAGCGGAATGGGAAAAATCAGGTCGTGGTCGTCGAGCTGGCGGAAGTTGGCGCCGGCGGCGGTGGTGCTGCGCTTGAAGGCCGTCATTACCGAAATGGCGTTGCCGGTGCGCACCAGGTCGTGCCAGCGCTGGCCTTCGGCCACAAACTCATAGCGGCGCTCCTTGAGGATGGCGGCGCGAAAGTTGGCCTGCGACGCGGCCTCGGGCGAGGCGAGGGTGAAGGCCGTCAGGCCCGAGCGGGTCCGAATCTGGTTCACGAGCGGGATGGCCTGCGCGATGTTGCCTTCCTCGGTCAGCACCTCGGCGTACATCAGCACCACGTCTTCGAAGCGAATGATGGGGAAATTGTTGGGGTAGTCGGTGCGGTTTTGCACGCCGGCCACGCCTTTCTCCAAAAACTTGGTGAATTCCGGACGACCGGCCACGATGGCCCCGGAGGCGTTGCGGACCACCGAATCGAGCGTGGCGGCTTTGCGCTTGTCCGCTTTAGGCCAGTTGGCCCCAAACAGGGCGGGCGGCAGCGTGAAGTCGGCAGCAAAGCCGGTGAACGGCGACCAGTTGGTGGGAAACACCTGCCCTTGCTGCCACGGAATGGGGTTGCCCAGGCCCGTGCCGCCCGACTGGAACTGGATTTCGAACACGGCGTACTTGTTGTCGTTGGCCGATTTGAACAGGTCGGCGAAGTTCGCGGCCACCGAGAAAGTGGTGGGGCTGGCCGCGGCGTACACGTCCATCAGCTGCTGCTTGGCCAGGGGCAGGGCGCTGGTCTGGCGCAGCGGGTAGCCGTACATGGTGAGGTACACCTTGCCCAGCAGGGCTTTGGCGGCCCACTTGGTGGCGCGGCCTTTGTCGGCGGCGGCGTAGGAGGCGGGCAGGTTGTCGGCCGCAAACAGCAGGTCGTCGACGATGAACTTGTACACGTCGGCCACGGGGGCGCGCGGCACCTGCTTCGACTCCTCAATGGTCAGGGTCTTGTTCACAATCGGCACGGCTCCGAAGAAGCGCACCAAGTCGAAATAGGCCAGCGCGCGCAGGAACCGGGCCTCGCCCTTGAACTGGGGCACGCGGGCAAAATTGAAGGGCTGAATGCGCTCCTGCAGCACGTTGGAGCGGTACACGATTTCAAACAGGTCGGTCCAGGTAGCCTGCAGCTGCTGGGTTTGCGAGGTGGTGTTGAAATTGCTCACGTCGCTGTAGTCGCGCTGCACCGTGGCGATGTCGGCGGCCACGTTGTCGGAACGGAACTCAGCCAGAAACCAGTATGAGTTTTCGGGCAGGGACAGGGTGCCGTTGTAGATGGCCATCACGCCCTGGTTCACCTGGATTTCGTTTTGGTAAAACCCGTCCACCGTGTTGTTGGCCACGGGCTGGATTTGCAGAATGTCCTCCTTGCAGGAGGTGGCCAGCAGCCCGGCCGTGCCCAGGCCCACGGCGCAGGCCACTTGTTTCAGAAAAGAGATTTTCATCGGAATGAGTCGATTTAAGGGGGTGGGAAGCCTTACAGCGTCAGGTTGAAGCCCAGGGTGTAAGTGCGGGCCTGCGGGTAGCTGCCGTTGTCGAAGCCGCCAAGTTGCAGGGCCTCGGGCGAGAAGCCGCCGGTGTAGTTGTGCCAGATGTAGGCATTTTCGAGGGCCACGTAGAGGCGGGCGCCGTTGTAGAAGCGGGCCTTGGGCAGGGTGTAGCCCAGGGTGATGTTTTTGAGGCGGATGTAGTCGGACTTGTAGAGCCAGCGCGAGTCGAGCAGCGAGCTGTTCTGGGCCGTGATGCTGGGCGTTTTGCCATCACCAGGCTCGGCTTCCGACTTCCAGCGGTTGTTCCAGTTGCTGGCGTGGTTGTAGAGGTAGCCCATGCCGGGGCGGTCGATGCTGCGGCCGATGAGCGAGTAGAGGTAGGCACCCTGCTGGGCGTTCACCAGCACGTTCAGGTCGAAGCCCTTGTAGCGGAAGGTGTTCGTGACGCCGAAGATGTACTTGGGCGTGGGGTTGCCCATGATGGTGCGGTCGGCGTCCGTGATTTTGCCGTCGCCGTTCACGTCGCGGTATTTGATATCGCCCACGCGGGTGTTGCTCAGCTTGGGCTCGTTGTCTACTTCGGCCTGGGTCTGGTACACGCCGATGGCGTCGTAGAGGTAGTAGGAGTTGATGGGCAGGCCCACTTGCAGCAGGCTCACGAAGCCGCCGGGGCTGCTGCCGGTGGGCACCGGCGTGTCATCGTAGTCGAGCTTCTCGACGCGGTTTTTGTTGTAGGAAGCGTTGAAGTTGGTGGTCCACTCAAACGCGCCCACCACGTTGCGCGAGGTCAGGCCTAGTTCCACGCCCTGGTTATACACCTGGCCGATGTTGACGTAGGTGCGGGTGAAGCCGGTGAGCGACGAAAGCGGCACCTGGTAGAGCAGGTCGGTGGTCTGCTTGGTGTAGTAGTCGGCCGTCACTTGCAGGCGGTTGTTCAGCACGCTGAAGTCGAGGCCGTAGTTCCAGCTGGCCGTTTGCTCCCAGCCCAGGTCGCGGTTCTGGAAGCCGATGGGCGCGTAGCCGTTGATGCTGGCGCCGCCCAGCGAGTAGTTGCTCACGCCGAGCAGCGAAAACTGCGAGTCGTTCGGGATGCGGTTGTTGCCGGTCACGCCCCAGCTGGCGCGCGCCTTCAGGTCGCTGATGAAGGTGACGCCCTGCATGAAGTTCTCGCCCGAGATGCGCCAGCCCGCGCTCACGGCCGGGAAGTAGCCAAAGGGCCGGTTGGCGCCGAACTTGGAGGAGCCGTCGCGCCGGATGCTGGCCGACAGCAGGTAGCGCTGCTTGTAGTCGTACTGCGCGCGGGCAAAATACGAGAGCAGGGCTTCCTTGCCGGCCGTGATGTAGCTGCGGTTCACGGTCGAGTTGGCGCGGTCGAAGAGGTACGTTTGGTCGTTGGGCAGCTGGCCGTTTTCCTGCTGCGAGAAGTCCACCTTGGTGCGCTCCACCGAGTAGCCCAGAATGGCGTTCAGGCTGTGGTCGCCAAACGAGCGGGTGTAGTTCAGCACGCTCTGAAACAGGTAGCGCGTGTTGAACGTCTGCGAGTAGCGCGAGGTGCTCAGCGAGCCCGGGGCGGCGCCCACCCAGTCGCGGCTGGCGTTGGTGGGCGTATAAATCTGGTCCTGGAAATAGCCGTTGTCCATGGCGCCCAGCAGCTGCAGCTGGAAGCCTTTGTAGAGGTCCAGGTTCAGGCCCATGTTGGCGTTGAGACGGGTGCGGGTGCCGTTGGCGTCGGTGCGCTCCATCACGGCCACGGGGCTGATGTAGCGGCCCGAGTAGTTGTAGGTAAAGTACGGGTCGGCGCCGGCGTAGATGCCCGCGCCTTTCGGCGACACGGGCGGCATCTGGGCGGCGTTCAGGGCCTGGCCGCCGGTGCCGTCCACGCGGCCCAGGCTGCTCCACTCCATGCTGGGGGCCAGCGTCATAAACAGCTTGATGCCCTTGCGAATCTGCGCGTCGATGTTGGCGCGCAGGGTAGCGCGCTGCAGGTCGCTGCCGAGGATGATGCCGTTCTGGTTCAGAAACGAGCCGTTCACGTTATACGTCACGTTGTCGGTGCCGCCCGACACGCCCACCGTGTACTGCTGCATGATGGCCCGGCGAAAAATGGCTTTTTGCCAGTCGACGTAGTCCAGGCTGTCTTGGCCGTACTGCCACTTGGGGTCGTAGGTGTAGCGGATGACGTTGGTCTGGCTCGGGGGCGTGCCGTTCACGGTGAGGCGCTGCAGGCGGGTGGCGCGCGAGTCCTCGGGCCGGTTCAGGGCGGGGTTCTGGTTCACCCAATCAATGTCGATGCCTTCCTTGCGCATCTGAATCCACTCTTCGGCCGATTGCACCTTCAGCCGGCTTTCGGCCAGCTGCACGCCGGTGTAGCCCGAAAACTGCAGCTTGGCCGCGCCTTTCTTGCCGCGCTTGGTGGTCACGAGCACCACGCCGTTGGAGCCGCGCGAGCCGTAGATGGCCGCCGAGGCTGCGTCCTTCAGCACTTCAATGTTGGCCACGTCGGTGGGGTTGATGCCGCGCAGGTTGTCCACGGGCACGCCGTCTACCACGTACAGCGGGTCGTTGGAGGCGTTGATGGAGGCCGCGCCGCGCACCCGGATTTGCAATTCGGCGCCGGGCTCGCCGGTGGTCGTCTGCACGTACACGCCGGGCATCTGGCCCACCAGCGCGTTCTCGATGCGGTTGACGGGCCGCTCCTCAATTTCCTTGGCGGTGATGCCGGTCACGGCGCCGGTCACGTTGCCGGCCTTCTGGGTGCCGTAGCCCACCACCACTACCTCGTCGAGGCCCTTGGCGTCCACGTCCAGCACGGGGCTGATGGTGGTCTGGCCGTTGATGGCCACTTCCTTGCTGGCGTAGCCCACGAAGCTGAACACCAGCGTGCCGCCTTGTTCGGGCACTTGCAGGGTGTAGGTGCCGTCGGGGCCGGTGCCAGTGCCCACGGTGGTGCCTTTCAGCAGCACCGTCACGCCGGGCAGGGCTTCTTTGGTGTCGGCGGTGGTCACCTTGCCGCTCACGGCTCGGGTAGCGGCGCTCTGGGCCAGTGCGGCCGGGGCATACAGCCCCGCCAGCACCAGCAGCAGGAAGGCCAACCGGTACAGTTTGTTCATAACTATTACTTGTGGGATGGTGGGTTTTGGAAAGGCCATGAGAAAGCCTCGACGGTAAGTAAGGGCTTCCTTAGCTAGGGGTGAAATTAGAGTCACCCAATACCCTCACTTACCTGTGCTCACCTGAATTTGCCAAATTCTGTAGCATCTTTTCATTGTTGCTTCCTATTGGCGGAGCCATTCATCGCACGCCCTCCCCTGCTTGGGCCGGCGGGCCCAAACGCAGTCGTGCCCACCACCGTTCATCAACAGGTGGTGGGCACGACAGAATAATTTTCCGGTGAGAGTAGGCCCTTAAGGGCCGGGCAGTCCTTATTCGGTGGTCTGCACAACGGCCGTTTCCTGCGGTTCGGACTGGTGCGCGGGGTCGCCGAGGTAGTTGCCGTAGCCCACCACCACTGTGGAGAGGACCACCGCAATGATGCCCAGCGTGACCGTGCGCATGGTGGTGCGGTTGGCGCCGCGCCACTCGTGCAGCACTAGCCCCCACATGCTGCTGAAGGCAATGATGAAGGCCATGTGCAGCGTCCAGCCCGAGAAGCGGTAGGCGCCCATTTTGCTGTCGCCCATGCCGTAGAAGAAGAACTGGAAGTACCACGTGGTGCCCGCCAGGGCACAAAACAGGATGTTGCGCAGCGCCGGGTAGCTGGGGTTGAGGTAGTCGGTGTACGTCTTGTTTTTAACGTTGAGGTAGATGCACCAGATGGCGTTGGTGGTGAGGCCGCCGAGCAGGATGATGACCAGAATGGCGTTGTTGACGAACAGCGGGTTGGTGCCGTTTTTGGCGGCCAGCTCGGCAATGGGCTGCCCGGCCGTGAGGCCAAACGAGAAGCAGGCGCTCATGATGCCCGAAAACACGGCCACCAGCAGGCCCTTTTTCAGGTCGAACTCGGCAATGGACTCCTGCTTCTGCTCCTGCGTGAGCGTTTTTTCCTTGAGCAAGCCGGCCCGGCCGCAAATCAGAATGCCCAGCACGCACACGGCCAGCCCCAGCATGATGTAGCGCCCCGAAGCCGAACTCACCAGCTCGCCCATTTTGCCTTCGTAGATGGGCGGCACCAGCGTGCCAAACACCGCGCACAGCCCCAGCGTGACGGCCATGCCCAGGCTCAGGCCCAAATACCGCATGGCCAGCCCAAACGTGAGCCCGCCCGTGCCCCAGAGCAGGCCCCAGAAGTACGCCCAGAAAATGGTGGTGTTATCGGCCTGCTGCAGCACCCCAAGCAGGTTTGGCACGGTGAGGGAGCCCAGCACCCACGGCGCCACCAGCCAGCTCACGATGCCGCCCACCAGCCAGTAGCTTTCCCAGGCCCAGCCGTTGATTTTCTTGTAAGGCAAATAAAAACTGCCGGAGGCGAAGCCGCCCAGCGCATGAAGGATAACTCCCCAGATGACAGCCATAGTACTTTCGGTTTTGGGCAAAGCTGCCCGGTAAGTGAGCACAAACCCTCCTGTGCTCTCCTGACTGCGAAATAACGGCCTCCGCCGCACCCGGCCACGGCGCCCCGGTCCGTCCGTTGGCCGGGCCGTCAAGATTTTTCTGGCTGAGCAGGAGAGTGCAGGATGTTGGTAGCCAGCCCGGCCGGGCACCTTTGCACCAAAGCAACCCAATCCCGATTTCTGTACCGCAACAGAAGCATCATCATGGAAAAAACCCTCACTTTCCAGCACGTGAGTTACCTCTGGGACGAAGCGAAAGCCGCCGAACTGGCCGGCGACGAAGTGGCCCTGTTCCTCTATCGCTCCAACCTGCTGGGCGCCGACCTGCGCCTGACCAACTACGCCGGCGGCAACACCTCCTGCAAAATCACCGAAACCAACCCCGTGACCGGCGAAGCCGCCGAAGTGATGTGGGTGAAGGGCTCGGGCGGCGACATCGGCACCCTCACCAAAGCCGGCTGCGCCAACCTGTACGTAGAGAAGCTGCACCAGCTGAAAAACCGCTACCGCGGGCTGGAGTTTGAGGACGAGATGGTGGGCCTGTTCGAGTACTGCCTCTTCGACCCCAAGTGCGCCACGCCCAGCATCGACACCCCGCTGCACGGCCTGCTGCCCTTCAAGCACATCGACCACCTACACCCCGACGCCCTGATTGCCATCGCGGCCAGCAAGGACGGCGAGCAAATCATGCACGACATCTGGGGCGACAGCATGGGCTGGCTGCCCTGGCAGAAGCCGGGCTTCGACCTGGGCCTGCAGTTGGAGAAGATTGTGGCCGAAAATCCCGGCCTGCGCGGCGTCATCCTCGGCGGCCACGGCCTCTTCACTTGGGGCGACACCAGCTACGATTCCTACATCAACACCCTGGAGGTGATTGAGCAGGCTGCCAAGTACCTGGAGGCCAACTACGGCAAGAAAGGCCCCGTGTTCGGCGGCGTGAAGCGCGCGCAAACCCTCGACGCCGCCGGCCGCCGCGCCGCCGCCGCCGCCGTGATGCCCGTGCTGCGCGGCCTGGCCAGCAGCCAGCGCCGCATGCTGGGCCACTACACCGACGACGCCCGCGTGCTGGAGTTCGTGAACTCGAACGACCTGCCCCGCCTCGCCCAGAAAGGCACCTCCTGCCCCGACCACTTCCTGCGCACCAAAATCCGTCCGCTCGTGCTCGACGCCGACGTGATGCAGGGCGACGCCGCCAGCGTAAAAACCTACCTTGAAAGCCAGTTTGAGGCTTACCGCAAAGACTACGTGGCCTACTACGAGCGCAGCAAGCACGCCAACTCGCCGGCTGTGCGCGACGCCAACCCCGTCATCATCCTGTGGCCCGGCGTGGGCTTGTTCTCCTTCTCGAAAGACAAGCAGACCGCCCGCGTGGCCGCCGAGTTCTACACCAACGCCATCAACGTGATGAAGGGCGCCGAGGCGGTGAGCACCTACCAGGGCCTGCCCGAGCAGGAAGCCTTCAACATCGAGTACTGGCTGCTGGAAGAAGCCAAGCTGCAGCGCATGGCCCCGCCCAAAGCCCTCTCGGGCAAGGTGGCCTACGTGACGGGCGGCACCGGCGGCATCGGCAAAGCCATCTGCGAGGAACTGCTGAAGTTCGGCGCCTGCGTGGTGGCCGTCGACCGCGACCGCCTGGAAGAAACCCAGGCCGACCTGCGCAAGCAATTCGGCAAGGACAGCACCCTCACCGCCCCCATCGAAGTGACCAGCGCCGAGAGCATTGCGGAGTCGCTGCGCGCCGGCGTGCTGCAGTTCGGCGGCGTCGACATCGTGGTGAACTGCGCCGGTTTGTCGATTTCGAAGCCGCTGGCCGATACCACGCAGGCCGACTGGGACATTCTGAACGACGTGCTGGTGAAGGGCCAGTTCCTGGTGAGCCAAGCCGCCGTCACCATCCTGCGCCAGCAGGGCCTGGGCGGCGACATCGTGAACATCGCCAGCAAAAACGGCCTCGTGGCCGGCCCCAACAACGTGGCCTACGGCACGGCCAAAGCGGCTCAGCTGCACATGAGCCGCCTGCTGGCGGCCGAGCTCGGCGGCGACAAAATCCGCGTCAACACCGTGAACCCCGACGCCGTGCTGCGCGGCTCCAAAATCTGGGAAGGCGACTGGGCCGCCGGCCGCGCCAAGGCCTACGGCATCTCGGTCGAAGAGCTACCGGCGCACTACGCCAAGCGCACGCTGCTGGGCGAGGAGCTGCTGTCGGAAGACATTGCCAAGGCCGTGCGCGTGTTCGTGGATGGCTCCCTGAGCAAATCGACCGGCAACGTGCTCAACGTGGACGGCGGCGTGGCCATGGCCTTCGTGCGCTAATGCGGCTGGCTTGGCAGCTTATGTAAATAATTGAGCGTCATGCTGAGCGCAGCCGAAGCATCTCTCCCGCGAGAGTAACGAATTACTTGCGCGGGAGAGATGCTTCGGCTGCGCTCAGCATGACGTTCTTTTTTTGCGAGCTATCTACCGGCTTGCACCGCCGAAAAGGCTACATTTGAGTAACGCCCCGCGTTGCTTTCCTTTTCCAACCTTTCCTTTTGCGCAACTGA
Organism: Hymenobacter armeniacus; assembly: GCF_014699055.1. Lineage (GTDB taxonomy): Bacteria > Bacteroidota > Bacteroidia > Cytophagales > Hymenobacteraceae > Hymenobacter > Hymenobacter armeniacus. The sequence goes on along the minus strand of NZ_JACXAC010000002.1, from coordinate 839,591 downwards.
ATTTCGCCGCCTCCCGCCGGGTTTCCCGGTGGTAAGCGGCCCGAGTTCACCGCCCTTGCCCACCACTCCGGCATGTACCAACTCCAACTTAAGCCCCTCGATAAAACGCCGAAGTACAAGCAGATTGTGCAGTCGGTCATCATGGACATTGAGCGCGGCGTGCTGAAAAACGGCGACCACCTGCCCAGCATCAGCGAGCTGAGCGTGGAGCACTACCTGGCCCGCGACACCGTGGAAAAAGCCTACCGCGAGCTGCGCGAGCGGGGTTTCATCACCTCGGTGCAGGGCAAAGGCTACTACGTGGAAGCCAGCGACACCTCGAAGCTGAAGATTCTGCTGGTGTTCAACAAGCTGAGCTCCTATAAGAAAATCATCTACTACGCCTTCCTCGAAACCCTCGGCGACCGCGCCACCGTCGACCTGCAGATTCACCACTACAACGTGAACCTGTTTCAGGAAATCATTGAGAAGAACCTCGGCAAGTACAACTACTACGTGGTGATGCCGCACTTCACGCTGGATACCGATAAGTCGCTGTCGCGGGCCATTCTCAACACCATTCCCTCGCAGGAACTGGTGCTGCTCGACAAAGACATTCCGGAGCTCACCCACGACTGCCTGCGCGTGTTTCAGGACTTCGACAAGGACATTTTCGGGGCGCTGGAAAACGCCGAGGACCTGCTGGAAAAATACTCGCGCCTGGTGCTGGTGCTGCCCTCCGACGCCAACCACCCCGAGGAATTGCCGTGGGGTTTCCGTTCCTTCTGCCTGATGCGCAACAAGGAATTTTCGGTGGTGGAAAACGCCATGAACGAGGTGGTGCAGGCCGGCACGGCCTACGTCGTCATCCGCGAAACCGACCTGGTGGAGCTGGTGAAGAAAATCCGCCAGACCAGCTACCTGCTGGGCCGCGAAGTGGGCATCATTTCCTTCAACGAAACGCCCCTGAAGGAGCTGCTGAACATGACGGTAATTACCACCGATTTCGAGGCCATGGGCCGCACCGCCGCCACGCTGCTGCTGGAGAAGAAGCGGGTGAAAGTGAAGAACCCGTTCTACACCATCCGGCGCGGGTCGCTGTAGAAGCGCCTCACCCCCGGCCCCTCTCCCAAGGGAGAGGGGAGCCTGAAGATTGACGATTCTGGACGAAAGGTTATGTTCCAGCCGCCATGGCTCCCCTCTCCCTTGGGAGAGGGGCCGGGGGTGAGGCGCCCGACGTCAGGTTTCCGGCACAAAACAGGAGAGCCCAGAACAGTTGCGGCGAAGGGAAACGGGTAATTTGTTGTACCCATCCGACACCAGACTTACTTCTTCAACGGCCTTATGTTCTCTGACCAACGCCTAGCCGAACTCAACCAGCCGCTGCTGGCCGAGCACCACACGCAATTTCAGCACCTCGCCGACTCGCCCCGCCTGCGCCAGGCCGACATCCAGGCCGTGGTGCAAAAGCTGATTGATTTTCAGGTAGCCATTCCGAGCTGGGCGCTGGGCACGGGCGGCACCCGCTTCGGCCGCTTCGCGCTGGGCGGCGAGCCGAGCACGCTGGAACAGAAAATCAGCGACGTGGGCATTCTGCAGGCCCTCAACCGCTCGTCGAACTCCATCTCCCTGCACATTCCCTGGGACATTCCGCAGGACATTCCCGGCCTCAAGCAGCTGCTAAAAGAGCAGGGCCTGGTGATTGACTCGGTAAACTCCAACACATTTCAGGACCAGAAAGACCAAGCCCAGACCTACAAATACGGCTCCCTCAGCAACACCGATAAGGCCGTGCGCGAGCAGGCCATTCAGCACAACATCGACTGCGTGCGCCACGGCCGCGACCTCGACGCCAAAACGCTGACCGTGTGGCTGGCCGACGGCTCCAACTTCCCGGGCCAGCAGCACCTGCGCCGCGCTTTCTCGCGCACCCAGGAGTCGCTGGCGGCCATCTACGAGGCCATGCCTTCGGACTGGACCATGCTGGTGGAGTACAAGCCCTACGAACCCAACTTCTACTCGATGGTGATTCCGGACTGGGGCACCTCGCTGGCCTTGTGCCAGGCGCTGGGCCAGCAGGCGCAGGTGCTCGTGGACCTGGGCCACCACCTGCCCAACACCAACATCGAGCAGATTGTGGGCCGCCTGCGGCAGTTTGGTCGCCTCGGGGGCTTCCACTTCAACGGCTCGATGTACGGCGACGACGACCTGACCACCGGCAGCATCAAGCCTTTCCAGCTGTTCCTGATTTTCAACGAGCTGGTGGACGCCGCCCTCGACCACTCGGTGCCCGCCGAAGCGGTGGCTTACATGATTGACGCCAGCCACAACGTGAAAGACCCGCTCGAAGACCTGCTGCAATCGGTCGAGAACATTCTTTCGGCCTACGCCAAGGCCCTGCTCGTGGACCGCGAGGCCCTGGCCGAAGCACAGGAAGCCAACGACGTGGTGCGCGCCGAAGAAATCCTGCGCGACGCCTTCCTCACCGACGTGCGCCCGCTGGTGTCGGAAGCCTACCTGCGCGCCGGGGGCGCCATCAAGCCCATTGCGGCCTACCGTGCCGCCGGCGTGCGCGAGCAGCTCATCAGCCAGCGCGGCAAGCACAGCGTATCGACCGGGCTATGAAAAAGAACATGAAAAAGTCGGTGTACGCCGTATTCGACATCGGCAAGACCAACAAGAAGCTGATTCTTTTCGACGAGGACCAGCAGATTATTGACGAGGAGCTGCACGTGTGCACCGACGTGCTCGACGACGACGGCTTCGTGTGCGACCACCTGCCCCGCCTCACGGAGTGGGTGCTGGCCCATTGGCGCCAGCTCCGCCAGCACCCGCACTACAGCGTGAAGGGCGTGAATTTCACGGCCTACGGGGCCAGCTTCGTGCACCTCGGCGCCGACGGCGAGCCCGTGCTGCCGCTCTACAACTACCTCAAGCCCATTCCGGCCGAGATTGAGGCGCAGTTTTATGCGCAGCTGGGCCAGTCGAAGGAAGAATTTGCGGCCGATACTTGCTCGCCGCAACTGGGCATGCTGAACTCGGGCCTGCAGCTGTATTGGCTGAAATACGCCAAGCCGGAGCAGTACGCCAAGGTGCACACCTCGCTGCACCTGCCCAACTACCTCTCCTACCTGATTTCGGGCGAGAAATTCAGCGACTACACCTCCGTGGGCTGCCACACCAACCTGTGGGACTACCAGCGCGGCGAGTACCACGAGTGGGTGCGCCGCGAGGGCATCGACGAGAAGCTGGCGCCGCTCACGCGCGACTCCATCGCCTCGGTGGTGGATGGCATCCTGGTGGGCGTGGGCCTGCACGACAGCACTTCGGCGGTGATGCCTTATCTGGCGCAAAACGATGAGCCGTTCGTGCTGGTCTCGACGGGTACCTGGTCGGTCACCATCAACCCGTTCAACAGCCAGCCGCTCACGCCGGAGCTGCTGCGCCGCGACTGCCTCAGCTTCATGACGCCGCGCGGCGAAGCCACCCGCGCCGCCCGCGTGTTCCTGGGCCGCGAGCACGACTTCCAGGTGGAGCGCATTGCCGCGCACTTCCACGTGAAGCCGGACTTTTATCGTTCCATCGTGCTGGCCCGGCCCTACGACGAAACCTCGGCCGACTTCAAGCCCGGCTGCATGGCCGGCACCGGCCCTTTCCCCGACGAGCCAGCCGGCGAGTGGGACCTGAGCGGTTTCCGCACCGCGTCGGATGCCTACCAGCACCTCATGCACGGCTTGATTAACATCCTGCTTGAGTCCATCCATTTGGTGTGGCAAGGCGAGAAAACCATCTTCGTGGACGGTGGTTTTGCCCGCAACCCGCTTTTCATGCAAACGCTGAGCTGGAACTTCCCCAAAGCCGAAATCCGCACATTGGAAGTGCCGCAGGCCACCGCTTTGGGCGCCCTGGTGCACCTGGAGCAGGGCGAGGCGCTGAAGAAAACCCAGCCGCTGTTCACCGATGAGGACGAGATGCCGATGGTGATTGCGCAGAACCGGGCGAGCTAGATTGAATTAACGGCGTAAACGGCCGCCTCACCTCCGGCCCCTCTCCCAAGGGAGAGGGGAGCCTGACGCCCACGCGTAACCGGTGCCCCCTCTCCCTTGGGAGAGGGAGTCAGGGGGTGAGGCGCCACGCCTGCACCCACCCGTACACGCCAGAAAAACCAGAATGAAAGTTGCCCTCTTCGTCCCCTGCTACATCGACCAGTTCTACCCCCAGGTTGGAATTGCGACGCTGCAGCTGCTGGAAAAGCTGGGCGTGCAAGCGCACTTCCCGGCCCAGCAAACCTGCTGCGGCCAGCCGCTGGCCAACAGCGGCTGCGAGCGCGACGCCCTGCCCATCTACAAGCACTTCGTCGACACGTTTCAGGATTACGACTACGTGGTGGCGCCTTCGGGCAGCTGCGTGTACCACGTGCGCAAGCATTTCGACAAGCTCGACCAGACCGCGGAGGTGCAGCACGTGCGCGGCGCGGCCTACGACCTGATTGACTTCATCAGCACCGTGCTGAAAGTGGAAAGCCTGCCCGGTGCCTTCCCGCACAAAGTGGGCCTGCACCTGAGCTGCCACGGCCAGCGCGGCCTGCACCAGGCCAACGAATCGGAAATGACCCCGGTGCGCGACGGCCAGCTCAGCCGCCTGCTGCGCTCCCTGGACGGCATTGAGCTAACTAATCTGAACCGCAACGACGAGTGTTGCGGCTTCGGCGGCACGTTCTGCGTGAGCGAGGCGGGCATCTCGGCCCGCATGGGCCAGGACCGCGTGGCCGACCACGTGCGCAACGGCACACAGGTGCTCACCGGCAGCGACATGTCGTGCCTGATGCACCTGGAAGGCATCGTGCGTCGGGCCAAGATGCCCATCAAGGTGATGCACGCCGCCGAAATCTTAAACGGAGTAACGTCATGAACCACGCCATTCGCGCCGACAAGTTTTTGCTGGATGCTGACCGCACCACCTGGCACGACGAGACCCTGTGGTTTGTGCGCGAGAAGCGCGACAAAGCCGTGTACGCCGTGCCCGAGTTTCAGGAGCTGCGCGAGCTGGCTTCCCAAATCAAGAACCACACCCTGAGCCGACTCGACCTGTATTTGCGGGAATTTGAGGCGGCTGCGCAGGCCAATGGCGTGTTCGTGCACTGGGCCGCTGATGCGGCCGAGCACAACGCCATTATCCTCGACATTATCCGCAAGCAGGGCGCCACGCGCGTCGTGAAAAGCAAGTCGATGCTCACCGAGGAATGCCACCTCAATCCGTATCTGCTACAGAACGGGGTGGAAGTGGTGGACACCGACCTGGGCGAGCGGATTATTCAGTTTCGCGACGAGGCGCCGAGCCACATTGTGCTGCCGGCCATCCACCTCAAAAAGGAGGACGTGGGCGACACCTTCCACACCCACCTCGGCACCACCAAGGGCGAAAGCGACCCGCAGCGCCTGACGGAGGCCGCGCGCCAGCACTTGCGGGCCAAATTTCTGGCGGGCGAAGTGGCCATTTCGGGCGTCAACTTCGCCATTGCCGAAACCGGCGCGGTGGTGGTGTGCACCAACGAAGGCAACGCCGACCTGGGCGTGAACCTGGCCAAGGTGCACATCGCGGCCATGGGCATCGAGAAAATCATCCCGCGCCTGAGCGATTTGGGCGTGTTTACGCGGCTGCTGGCGCGGAGTGCGACCGGCCAGCCCGTCACCACCTACACCTCGCACTTCACCAAGCCGCTGCCGGGCCGCGAGATGCACATCGTCATCGTCGACAACGGCCGCACCCAGCAGCTGGGCCGTCCTGACTTTCGGGCTTCGCTGAAGTGTATTCGCTGCGGCGCCTGCATGAACACCTGCCCGGTGTACCGGCGCAGCGGCGGCCACAGCTACGATTTCACGGTACCCGGCCCCATCGGCGCCATTTTGTCGCCGAACATCGACATGAAAAAGCACGCATCGCTGCCGTTTGCCAGCACGCTGTGCGGCTCCTGCACCGATGTGTGCCCCGTAAAAATCGACATTCACACCCAGCTCTACAAGTGGCGCCAAGTGCTGGGCGAGGCCAACGAGATTCCGGCCTCCAAAAAGTGGGGCATGAAGTTCATGGGCCGGGTGCTGGCCAGCACCCGCGTGTATGGCCTGGGCGGGCAGTTTGCGCGCCGGGCGTTGCGCCTGCTGCCGCACGGCCTCACCCACGCCCCTTCCTTCAACGCCTGGGCCGTGGCCCGCGAGCTGCCCACGCCCCCCAAGTACAGCTTCCGCGAGTGGTACGCCCAGCAGCCCCAGCCTACCTCGCAACCTACCCCCCAGGTACCGGCATGAGTGCATCCCGCGACCGCATTTTAGCCGCCGCCCAGGCCAACAAGCCCGAAGAGCTGCCGCTGCCGACGGTGCCGCTGTTTGGCGGCGACGCCACCGCCGAGCGGTTCACGACGGTGCTGGCCGGCATTGGGGGCACCGTGGTGTGGCTCGACGGCTTGGCCAGCCTCGTGCCCACGCTGCAGAAGCTGTTTCCCGACGCTCAAAACACGGCCTCGCCCCTCTTCCGCGGCACCGTGCCCGTCGATGCGCAGACGCCCACCGGCATCCTGGCCGCCATCGACCTGGCCGTGCTGCCCGGCGAAATCGGGGTAGCGGAGAACGGCGCCATCTGGCTGCCCGAGGCCAACATGCTGCACCGGGCCTTGCCCACCGTCACGCAGCACCTGGCGCTGGTGCTTGACCAGCGCCGCATTGTAGCCACCATGCACCAGGCCTACGCGCTGCTGCCCCACACGGGCGGCTACGGCAAATTCGTGGCGGGGCCTTCCAAAACGGCTGACATCGAGCAGTCGCTCGTGATTGGGGCCCACGGCGCGCGCAGCCTCGTGGTGCTGCTGTATTGAGAACGAAGCAGCGTTTCGACAAAAAAGAAGCGGCCCCCAGTGGAGGCCGCCTCTTCGTCGTTTATTGTTTCACTTAAACTCACTTTGTCCTTTTAAACATTGATGGGGGCGCAGGCATTTTGGCTTTCGCGGGGCCCGTAAGGCGAACCCGGCGGCGACCATCAAGGCGGCTGCCGTGACTGCGACCGGCCTGAAACCCACGGGGCCATTGGGCTGGCAACACTGACATGGCGCGCCGCAGAGACAGATGAAAGAGGACTCCCACCCAATCTTTTACCATCCTGCTGCGCGCCAGTCAGGTTGTAAGTAACTCACCTTACAAAGCTGTCGCCTTGCCCGGCCGAAACCTTCCCGCACCCTCCTGCTATGGGAAAAATCTGGTGAGTGAATACTAACCGCCTTTTGCTGCTGCCCGCTTAGGCCTGGTGAAACACGCGCGCCAGCGGCTGCACCACCGGCGAGTTGTCGGGATTGGTGTCCATCAGGTCGCCCATGTAGGCCCACCAGCGCTGCATGGTTTCGGTGGTCGGCAACAGGTCGGTGGTGTGGCCGGGCACGCGCTTCTGCACCGCAAACAGGGTGCCGCTGGCCGCGTCGAGGTAAATGGAATAATCCCGAATGCCGGCCTCGTGCAGCAGGGCCGTGAGCTCGGGCCAGATTTCGTCGTGGCGGCGCTTGTACTCGGCGGCCACGCCGGGTTTCAGCTTCATGGTGAAGGCTACTTCTTCCATAAAAAAATTATTGAACCGGAGCGCCTACCGACGCCGGCGTGAGGGTGACCGGGCCCAGCAGGCCGGATTCCAGCGGCGCCCACTTCTCGGCGGTGAAGAGGCCGTCGGCGCCGCGGTTTTCCTTGAGCTTGGCGGGCATGTTGGTGTTGTAGAAAATCTTCCAGTCGACGTGGTTGCGGTCCAGGTCGATGATGCGGTTGGCCATCAGGTTGCTCACGGTCACGGTGAGCGTGTTGTTGGCCTTGAGCTGATACTTGGGTAGGTACACTTGGTACACGGGCCCCAGCAGCGTGCCTACCGGCTGGCCGTTGAGCTGCACGCGGGCGCTTTGGGCCACGCGGCCCAGGTCGAGCAGCCAGCCGTCGGCGGTGCCCTGCGGCATGGCGAAAGTGGTGGTGTAGGCGGCCGTGCCCGAAAACTTCTTGCCCGCCTCGCCGGCCAGGGTGGTCCAGGAGGCCAGCTCGCGCACCTGCTGCTTGGCCGGCAGCTCCGGGCCGCCCGAAAGGAAACTCAGCTCCCAGGGCGCAGAGAGCGGCTGGGGCGCGGCCGCCAGGGTCATGTAAGGGTAAGCCGGGCCGGTGGCGGCGCCCTCGTTGGTGTCGAGCAGGCAGGTTTCGCCGGGGGCCAGCTGCACGTAGGCTTCGGCCAGGCCCTGCGTGGTGGTGCGCAGCGAGGCCATGCCGGTTTGCTCGGTCATGGGGTTGTAGAGGGCGGCCGATTTGGCGGCCGTCGCCAGGGGCACCCAGGCGGCCACGGGCTTCTCGCCCCAGTTGGCCAGGAAGTAGGTGTGCCCCCCAGCGTGGCGCCGCCGGATGAACTGCAGGCCTTCGTCGACCAGGGTTTCGCGCTTCACGCCGGCCTGGGCCAGCAGCGTGTTCACGTCGGCGCCCAGCAGCACGCGGCCCTTGCCCACGGTGGCCTGGCGCACGCCGTCCTTGCCGTCTTTGAACTTGAACTGCGCCACGAGCTTCTGAAAATTGACGCGCCGGTTTTCCAGGTTGCCGTAGCCGGGCACGTCGGCCGGGGCTTGGTTTTGCAGCAGGATGGTGGCGCCGTTGGTGGCCAGGCGCAACAGCTGCTCCAGGGTAAGCAACGGCATGAGGTGGGCGTCGGGCACCAGCAGCGTCTGGTAGCTGGTGCCGCCGGTGGCCAGGGCGGCGCCCTCGTTTTTCAGGCCCAGCACCTGCTTGTCGGAAATGAAGTCGTAGCCGTAGCCTTTGGCCAGCAGCAGCTCGCTGGTCGCCTCCACAGGGAGGCCTTTGAAGCCGTGCTCGATGCCGTCGAAGTGCTGCAGCAGCACCTTGCCGGGCCGGGTGTAGGCGTCGGATTGCGGCAAGTACAGCAGCACGTCGTTGTCGGGCTGGCCCGCCTGCAGGAACGATTGGCAGCGGGCGGTGTAGTGGTTCAGCTTGCCGAAATCCGTCCAGAACGGGTTTTGCGGGTTAAACTCCACGGCGGCGTAGAACAGCCAGCCGGGCCACTTGGCCGCCTGCGGGGAATAGGCCGTGCCGTGGTAAAACACGTGGTTGACGCCGCCGAGCAGCATGCGGTCGATGGCCTTTTTCACGTCCGAGAGCTTGCTCAGGAAATGGTCATTCTCCCAGGTCGCCGTCTCGGCCGACGTCAGCGGCTTGCCCGTGACGTGGGCGGCCGACGACGCAAACTTGATGCGCGTGAGGTTCTCCCCTTCCGTTTCGGGTATGTCGGTGGCGGCGTACAAATCCAGAATGTTGGCCGGCGAGCCGTGGGCCTGGTTCCGAATCAGGGCGTCGTGGGTTTTGGCCCAGGCGCCCCAGGTTTTGGTGTAGTTTTCGAGCAGCAGCTCCGAGATGGTTTCGCGGTAGTCGGTGAGCACGCGCTGGTTTTCGTCCTCCGTGGCTTTGCCAAACAGGGCAGGCAGGTGCTGGCGCAAGTCGTAGCCCCGCCGCCGGCTGAATTCCGAGAACATCAGCGGCGTCCAGTTGGCCTCGCCCTGGGCGTCGTCCACCTCGTAGGAGTCGTTAAAAAAGGCGCGAATGGGCTTGACGTTGTGCCCCGCAAAAGCCTTGTCGAAATGCGCCAGGTAATGGTCGGTGGCCGTTTTGGAAAGGTGGTCGATGACGTCGCCCTCGCCGCCGGGGCCGGCGCGCTCCACCTGCTTGCCGTGCCCGCCTTGGAACAGGGCGTACAGCGTCCAGCTGGAGCCGGCCGGGGCCGTCCAAGCTAGCTTGCCCTTGGCGTCGACTTTGCTGGTCAGGTCTTCGGTGGCGCCCTTGTCAGAATAGGCGATGAGGGCTTGCAGCGGGATAAGCTTCTCGTAGCGCACCTGGTCGAGGGCCAGGGTTTGCAGGTTTTTGTTGGTGGCCACGGGGTCCGACAGCTGCTTGAGGTCCACCTTGTGGCCCACGGCGTTGGCAATGGGTTTCTGCAGGAACGTGACCGGCTCGGCCAGGCTGGCGCCGCCTTTCACCTCGAAGGTTTTGTAGGTCACGTATTTGGAGGCGTCGGCCGGCGTCACCCAGGGCCCGCCGAAGGGCCAGCCCGAGGCCTGGGCCATGTCGATGCCCAGGCCCAGGCGGCCCGCTTCGGTGAGGGTGTGCGAGAGCATGTCCATCCACTTCGGCGACAAGAAGTTGATGAACTGACTCTCGGTGCCCTTCACGCCGTAGATGGTCGTGATTTCCATGCCGCCCAGGCCCGCCTTCTGGTACTCGGTGAGCAAGTGCGTGAGGTCGGCTTTGTTCACGGCGCTGCCCTCCCACCACCAGCGCGTCCAGGGCTTGGTTTGCTGGGTGATGGCGGGCCATTTGGGGGCCTGCGCGTGGGCGCCGAGCGAGGCCAGGAGAAGAAGGGCGAGGGAGCGTTTCATGGGGTGGTTGCTGTGGCGGGGCGCCAGTCGTTACTTCAGCTTGTAAACTTCGCTCCCGGCCAGCAGAAAGCAGCCGAGGCCGTAGTCCTCAAAGTCGGGCTTGCTGGTGTAGCTCACGGGCTGGCTGTCTTTGGGTTCCTTGCCGGTGCCCTGCACGTAGCCCAAAAAGCCGTCTTGGTGGATGCAGTCTTTCACCATGCCCTGCCAGGCTTTGGCGATGATGGGCTCGTACTGCTTTTTGTCGAGCAGGCCGTTGTTCAGGCCCCAGGCCATGCCGTAGGTGAAGAGGGCGGTGCCCGTCATTTCCTTGCCGCCAAAGTGCGTGGGGTCGTGCAGGCTCACGTTCCAGAAGCCGTCGGGGCGCTGCAGGGGCGGCAGGGCCTGCATCATGGCCAGGTACATCTGCTCGTATTCGGCGCGGTGGGGGGCGTCTTTGGGCATCACTTCCAGCACGCGCACCATGGCAGCCACCACCCAGCCGTTGCCGCGGCTCCAGTAGCAGTCTTCGCCGTTAGGCTCTTTGTAAGGGGGCACAAAGTCTTTGTCGCGCCACCACAGCTTGTCTTGCGGGTTGTAGAGGCCGTTGCCGCCGTGCTGGGTTTTCGAGAAGTTGTAGACGGCGTACATCTTCTCGTAGTAGGCGTTGTCTTTGGTGATGACAGCCAGCTTGGCAAACACCGGCATGGCCATTTGCAGGGCGTCAATCCAGTTCCAGTCGTCCACTTTGTCGCTGGCCACCATGTTGTCCACGGCGGCTTTGATGTCGTGCAGGCGCTCGGGCTTGGGGTCAATCTGGTAGAGCTCCAGGTAGGTTTGGCCGGCGCACTGGTTGTCGGCGTTGCGGTCGGTCACGCCGTTGCGAATGCCCCATTGGTGCTTCTGGCCCCAGTCCACGGCGTAGTCGTAGTAGCGCTTTTGCTGGTCGGTGCGGTACAGGGCCATCAGGCCTTCATAGTACACGCCGCGCGTCCAGATGTGGCTGGGGCGGGTTTTGTAGGTCACGTATTTGGAGGCGTCGGCCGGCGTCACCCAGGGCCCGCCGAAGGGCCAGCCCGAGGCCTGGGCCATGTCGATGCCCAGGCCCAGGCGGCCCGCTTCGGTGAGGGTGTGCGAGAGCATGTCCATCCACTTCGGCGACAAGAAGTTGATGAACTGACTCTCGGTGCCCTTCACGCCGTAGATGGTCGTGATTTCCATGCCGCCCAGGCCCGCCTTCTGGTACTCGGTGAGCAAGTGCGTGAGGTCGGCTTTGTTCACGGCGCTGCCCTCCCACCACCAGCGCGTCCAGGGCTTGGTTTGCTGGGTGATGGCGGGCCATTTGGGGGCCTGCGCGTGGGCGCCGAGCGAGGCCAGGAGAAGAAGGGCGAGGGAGCGTTTCATGGGGTGGTTGCTGTGGCGGGGCGCCAGTCGTTACTTCAGCTTGTAAACTTCGCTCCCGGCCAGCAGAAAGCAGCCGAGGCCGTAGTCCTCAAAGTCGGGCTTGCTGGTGTAGCTCACGGGCTGGCTGTCTTTGGGTTCCTTGCCGGTGCCCTGCACGTAGCCCAAAAAGCCGTCTTGGTGGATGCAGTCTTTCACCATGCCCTGCCAGGCTTTGGCGATGATGGGCTCGTACTGCTTTTTGTCGAGCAGGCCGTTGTTCAGGCCCCAGGCCATGCCGTAGGTGAAGAGGGCGGTGCCCGTCATTTCCTTGCCGCCAAAGTGCGTGGGGTCGTGCAGGCTCACGTTCCAGAAGCCGTCGGGGCGCTGCAGGGGCGGCAGGGCCTGCATCATGGCCAGGTACATCTGCTCGTATTCGGCGCGGTGGGGGGCGTCTTTGGGCATCACTTCCAGCACGCGCACCATGGCAGCCACCACCCAGCCGTTGCCGCGGCTCCAGTAGCAGTCTTCGCCGTTAGGCTCTTTGTAAGGGGGCACAAAGTCTTTGTCGCGCCACCACAGCTTGTCTTGCGGGTTGTAGAGGCCGTTGCCGCCGTGCTGGGTTTTCGAGAAGTTGTAGACGGCGTACATCTTCTCGTAGTAGGCGTTGTCTTTGGTGATGACAGCCAGCTTGGCAAACACCGGCATGGCCATTTGCAGGGCGTCAATCCAGTTCCAGTCGTCCACTTTGTCGCTGGCCACCATGTTGTCCACGGCGGCTTTGATGTCGTGCAGGCGCTCGGGCTTGGGGTCAATCTGGTAGAGCTCCAGGTAGGTTTGGCCGGCGCACTGGTTGTCGGCGTTGCGGTCGGTCACGCCGTTGCGAATGCCCCATTGGTGCTTCTGGCCCCAGTCCACGGCGTAGTCGTAGTAGCGCTTTTGCTGGTCGGTGCGGTACAGGGCCATCAGGCCTTCATAGTACACGCCGCGCGTCCAGATGTGGCTGGGGCGGGTTTTGTTGGTCACAATTTCCTTGCCCGTGTCCGGCCACTTCGCCATGAAGTAGTCGTTGGTCAGGGTCATGGCCTTGAGCACGGCTTTTTTCTTGGGCAGCTTCTGGGCCGCGGCGGGCAGCGCCAGCAGCAGCGCCGCGCAGAGCAAGGAATGCAGGGTGGTTTTTAGCATAGATGGGGAAATTCTAAAACGTCATCAGATGGCCGGGGCAGCCGCGTTAAATCGCAGCCTTGGCTATTTCCACGGCGTACACCTGCGCCTGGCCCTCAAAATTGGCCCGGAAAATCAGCCATTTGCCATCGGGCGAAAAGTGCACGTTGGGCTCCAGCTTGTAGTCGTGCGTCTTCAGATTGGCCAGCTTCTCGGACCGGAAATGGTCGCCTTCCGGCGTGAACAGGTAAATCCAGTGGCCTTCGGCCGATTTGGCCACGGAGGTGGGGTAGCCGCCGTCGCCGGCAAAGGTCTTTTGGTCGGCCGAGCTGGTGTAGTGCACCGACCATTCGTCGCGGGTGTGGGCGTAGCTTTTCTCCTGGCCCGTTTGCAGGTTGGCGCCCGTCACCGCGAAAGTTTGGCCACGGGGTTTCTGGTGGTCGAACCAGATGGTTTTGCCGTCGGCCCCAAACCACTCATGGCCGGCTATTTCGCGGTCCATCGTGCGCTTGTGCACCAGCTTCACGGCCTTGGTTTTGGTGTCGAGGGTCCAGATGCGGTCCACCTTTTCCCACGGCCCTTCGTGGCAAAACATCAGACAACGCGGGTCGGTGGGCGAAAACTGCACATGGTTCAGCCACGCGTTATCCGTAAACAGCTTGGTGAGCTGGCCGTTGCCGTCGGCGCTCACCATGAAAAGTGTGCGCGGCAGCTTGGCTTCGTAAATGCGGTTAAAAAAGTCGCTTTTGGCCGGGTACTGCCGGTAAATTTCCTTCTCGGCATCGCTGCCCCACGCCCCTCCCAGCTGGCTTTCGTCGGCATTCAGCGTGGTGATGTCGGCCTTGAAATCGGCCGGAAACACAAACACGCGGCGCGTTTTCTTCGAGTCGATGTGCGTGGCGTACACCGTGTCGCCCACCTGGTAGAACACCTCGCGGCGCTTCTTGCCCACTATTTCGCCGTGCACCCGGGCAAAGGGCCGGGTGAGGGCTTCGCTCTGGTGGGTTTTGAGATTGAGCGCATACAGCTGCTTGCCGGCCGGCGAGCTGTGGTAATACACCATTTTGTCGCCGGCCGCGCCCAGGCTTTTCACAAACGGGTTGTTGTGGAAGTAGAAACTCTCGTTGGCGCCGTCGAGGGCCGTGAGGCGCACGATTTTATGGCCGGTGTCGGCGTCAATCCACTCGGCGGCGGGCATGGGCTTTTGCGAGCCCGTGGCCAGCTTGGTTTGGGCCTGGCTGCCGAGGCTCAGCAGCAGGCCGCCCACGAGGGGCAGGTAGCGGTTGGTTTTCATGGGTGGGATTGGGAGGAGAAGGACAGGTTATTTCAGGTTTTCGTAGCGCGGCGGCAGGGTGCGCAGGGCCTCGGGCACGTTCACGTAGCGGGCGAGGTCGCGCAGGGCGATGACCTTGTAGCGGTGGTCGTGCAGGTAAGCCAGGTATTGTTCAAACAAGGTGGGCGGGGTCGTCACCCAGTAGTGGGCCACGTCGGGCACACCGTGCACGGTCAGAATCACGATGCGGCCACCGCGGGCCTGCCGGATGGCGCGCAGCACCTTGGCCGTGTCGGGGCCCGAAATGCTGAAGCTGGGCAGCAAGGTCGGGTGGTCGGTGGCGGGGTCGTAGGCGCGGGCCCCACCGGCGCGGGCAAACAGGTAGCCGCGCTCGGGCAGCAGCGCCGTGGCCGTGGGGTGGGTGTCGTAGCCGGGATAGGCAAACGTAGTGGGCCGGGGAATGCCCCAGGCCCGGCAGCGCGCCTCAATGGAATCGAGCTCGGCGCCCAGCTGCGGCCGGCTCAGCTTGTTCACGTGCTGGTGCGTGAGCGTGTGGCTGGCCACCTCAAACCCCTGCCGGTGCAGCCCCCGAATTTGCGCCCAGCTCATGTATTTGGTCTTGTCAGCGAAGGGCGGCTCCCGGAATTCGCACACGAAAAACGTGCCGCCGAACCTGTATTTCTTCAGCAGCGGGGCCACGTAGGTGGCGTGGCTCACGGCCGCGTCGTCGAAGGTGAGGACGATGAGCTTGTCCGGCACGGGGCGCCGAATGACCTGCGCCGACGCGCGCCCAACGGCCCCCAGCCCCAGCAGGGCCAGCCACACAACCAAACGAAACTCAGCAGACAAGGCCACGGGGCGCGGTGGAAATTGATGAAAGGCCCCGCAAGAACTCGTGGCCACCCGGCGTAACCTTCCTGTACTCTTCGGTGGCGCTGTGAAGCCGCCAACGCAGCCGGCCAGGGCACTGGCTACTGCACTTTGCCCGCATCCTAACTACCGCTGCTGCACCCGATACAAACGCCCTTTCTCATTGCTCAGCAGCAAGGTTGAATCGTTGAGGAACACCAACCCCTCGGCCTGGCCCGTGGTGGGCAGCGCCCGAAAGCGCTTCGGCTCGTCGAACAGGCGCCGGCCCGGCGCATTGGTAAACAGAAACACGCCGCCGTAGGCCAGCAGGGCCACCGTGCGGCCGTCGGGGCTGATGTCGGCGGCGGTGATGGGGCGGTTGAGGCGGAGGCTGTCGCGCAGCACGGCCACGTGGCGGCCGGGGCGGGCCGGCAGCACGTAGTGCTTGGTGTACTGACGCAGGCTGCGGTCTTTGCTGAACAGGTGCAGGCTGTCCTGGTACCAGTAGAAGGCTTCGCAGTCGAAGTTGCGGCGGCCCCGGCGCGGCGGAAACGCGCGCTGGTCGGGGTAGCGGAAGGCAATGGTGTCGACTGCAGGCTGGCCCGCGCGCACGCTCAGGCGGTAAATGGCCAGGTCCCGGCGCTGGTTGCGGTTGTTGCCGAAGTCGCCGAGGTAGAGGCGGCCGGCGGCGTCGCGGGCCAGGTCTTCCCAGTCGGTATTGGGCAGCGGCGCCAGGTTGAGTGTGCGCCGGACAGAACCCGGCAGCGCTACCTCAAAGAGTTCGGCAGGCGTGCCTGCATCGCCGTGGGTCCAGAGCATGGTGGCCGTGTCGGCCCGGGCCAGGCCCGAGCTTTCGCGCACCACGCGGGGCAGGCGGCCGGCGCGGTGCACGGCGTAGCGCGCGCGCTCAAAACGGCCCCGCCCGTGGTTGGCCGGCGCGCCAACCAGCACGGCGTGCACGAAGACCAACACCGGGAAAAAAGCGTCGCGCAGCAGGTAGAGCATAAACAGGGCAAAAATCTTTCGCGTATTCCCGCTGTTACGGATGCCCACCACTTGAGGCTCCTTTCCACCGCATGACCAACCTTCCCCTGCTGTTTCGTTCGGCCACCATCATCGCGCTGGCCGGCCTGCTATTCCCCCTTATGCTGCGTGCCCAAGCGCCCAAGCCAATGTCGCTGCCACAAACCCTGCGCGCAAGCCAGTGGAAAAAGCGCGTGCTGCTGGTAGCGGCGCCCAATGCGCAGCAAGCCGATTTCCGGCAACAACAGGCCCTGCTGGCTTCTCAGCAAGCCGCCCTGGCCGAGCGCGACTTCCTGGTGCTGCCGGTGCTGTATGAGCAGCTTTCGGCCGCCGACACGCAGTTTTTGACGCGCGAAATTGGCATCAAGCCGCCGGCTTTTGCCGTCGTGCTCATCGGCAAAGACGGCGGCGTGAAAGAGCGCAGCAGCCGGCCCATGCAGCCGGAAAACCTCTTCGGCACCGTCGACAAAATGCCCATGCGCCGGCAGGAGATGCGGAAGTAGACGCTGTCATTGCCGCGCTGCGCGCACAATCACGGTCCCTCCTACCCCAACGACTTCGTGAAGCCCACTTTAATCTTGAGCTGGAAGTCCGAAATCACTTTGAAAATCTCCTTCAGCGTCACCTGCTCCACTTTGGTCAGCGTTTTGGGGTCGAGGTAATTGTCGGGCGCCACGTTGTCGCTGATGATTTGGGCGGCCTGCTTTTTCAGGCGCACGCCCATGAGGTAGTAGTAGGACTGCAGCAGCTCCTGGGTTTCGCGCTCCGTGAACACGCCCTCGGCGCGCAGGGCTTCGAGGCGCTCGCCGGTATTGGTGGCAAAAATCCGGTGCCGCAGGGCGTACATGCGCACCAAATCGACGATGGGCGACATGGTGCGCTTGAGGTTGAACACCTGCTGCGTGCCCACGGCAAACGTCCGGATGTTGCGGAAAAACGTGAGCGGCGGCTCGTACTGCAGCGCGTTCACGGCCATGTAGTGGAAAAACCGGTCGCGTGGCTTTTGCAGCTCAGCGGCCAGGAACTCGTGCAGCTCGTCCATGATTTCGGCGTCGCCATAGAGGTAGCGGCAGTCGAACGACGCCGCGAACTGCATTCCCGATTCCGGGTTCGAGTCGGTCATCCACTCCACGTAGTTGCGCTTCCAGTGCGAGAGCGAGTGCGTCCACTTGGGGTTCTTGGCCATGAAGCCGCCCTCGCAGTAGCTGAAGCCGATGGCGTTGAGCTGGTCGCTCACCATCTCGGCAAATTTCAGGAAGTAGGCCCGCACTTCCTCGCGGTGCTCGTTGGCCTTGTCTTCGTAAATAATGGCATTGTCCTGGTCCGTGAGCAGGGTTTGCTCTTTGCGGCCTTCGCTGCCCAGCACCATGTACACGAACTTGGCCGGCGGCGGGCCCAGCTCCGCAATGGCCCCCTCGATGAGCTTGAGGGCAATGGTGTCGGAGACGGTGGTGATGACCTGGTTCACGATTTCGGGCTTCACGCCGCGGTTCAGGAGCTGGTACACCATCTCCGGTACTTGCTCCCAGCGGCGCTTCAACTCGGGCACGGCCACGGCCTGCTTCACGCTCTGAATGAAGATGAACGGCGACTGGTCCTGGTCGTCAGTCAGCAGCTTGTTGCGGCTCAGAAAGCCCACGTACTCGCCGTCGGTTTCCACCAGCAGGTAGCGCGTTTTGGTTCGGAACATCAGCAGGATGGCCTCGTACACGAAGGCCCGCGAGCTGATGCTCACCACCGGCGCGTCCACGATGGTTTCGACCGGCTGCTGGGCATCGAGCAGGCCGGCCACCACCTTGTCGCGCAGGGTGATGTCGGTGACGTAACCGATGATGTGGCCGCCCACGTCGGCGTTGGTGATGAAGTAGCAGCTGGTGCGGGCGGCGGCCATGCGCCGGGCCACTTCGTGGATGGGCGTGTAGGCCGCACACACATCCAGGGGCCGCATCTCCAGCGTCTCGATGCGGCGCGAAAACAGCTGGTCCGACGCCAGGTAGTTCTCGCCGGCGCTGCTGGCGGGCCGCACAAAGTGGGCGTACTCTTCGTTCAGCATGCGCTGCCCGTAGCGCGCCGTGAAGAAGTGAAAGAACTTCTCGTAGGCCTTGCACAGCGCGCGAAACTCGCGCCGGTGCAGGAAATACACGCGGGTGTCTTTTTTGGCTCGCACGGTGCGCAAGGAGCGTTTTTTGTTCAGCAGCACCGAGATGCCACCGTAGCACTCGCCGGCCCGGCTGTGCTCAATCACGCGCTTGTTCTGCTGGCTGTCGTAGAAAAACGTCTCGTACTCGCCTTCCACAATGATGTCGATGCCGCGCAGCTTGGTCACGCCCTGGTAGTAGATGATGGCCTCGCGGGGGTGGCGCACCTCTTGCAGGCCCTCGGCCACTTCGGCCAGCACGTCGTCCGGCAGCAGGTCGAAGGGCTTCACGGTGCGCAGAAAATCGAGTTTTTCGGACATGGTATCGGGAATAATCTTCAATTAGCCAATCAGAAAGAAAGCCAGCAGCAGCAGCGCCACCGTGCCCAGCAGCAGCCACGGCGCCACCCCGATGCGCAGGCGCTTGGGCCGCAGCGGTTGCGCCGGCCGCGGCTCGGGCACGGTCACGGGCTCTTGGCGGGCCACGGTTTCGTCAGTAATCAGCCCTTGGCGGCGCATCTCAAAATAGCAGCGGGCCGTGGCGCGCACGTCGACCAGGGCATCGTGTGCGTTTTCGAGGGGCTCGTGAAAGAGGCGCTGGTACAATTCGCCCAGGCGCAGAAAGCCTTGCGTGGGGTGGCGCACCAGCGGGCTGGTGGCCCGCATGGTGCAGAAGGTGGGCAGGTTCACCAACGGATTTTTGAGGCCGGCCCGGTGAAAGCCCACGCCCATCATATGGAAATCGAGCTGCATGAAATGGGCCACCACCAGCGGCTGGTAGTGCAGCAGGTCGCGGTGCAGGCGCTGCATCACGGCGTGGCGGGGCCGGCCGTTGGCCCGCAAAAAGTCCACGGTGAGGCCGTGCACGCGGCCCGACTCGGGGCTCATGTCGTAGTCGCTGGGCTGGATGTAGTGGTTTTCGGCTTTGATTTCGCGGCCGTCGGGCGTGCACACCACCCAGGCCAGCTGCACGATGTGCGGCCAGTTCTTGCGGTTGGCATAGGGCTTGGTCCAGTCGCGCGGGATGCCCGAAGTTTCGGTGTCGACGAACAGCAGGTAGTCTTTCACGGCGCGGGCGAGCCCCTGAGCGGGCAGCTGACAACAAAAGTCCGGGGAATTCCTTCCCGGTCCTAACCGCTCCCGGCCTACGCGTGCTGCCGCCGGCCCGACGACTCGCGCATCAGCAGGTGGGGCTCCAACACGATTTTGCGGGGCGCCAGGCGGTGGCCGGCCTGCTGCACCATTTCCAGCAGCAGGCGCACGGCGGCGCCGCCCATCTCTTCGCACTGCTGGTCGATGGTGGTGAGCTGCGGCTCGGTGAGCGACGAAAACGTTTCGTTGCCGAAGCCGCCCAGGGCCACGTCGTGCGGCACGCGCAGCCCGTGCTCTTTGAGGGCCTGCAAGGCCCCCACGGCCGTAAAATCGCCGGCCGAGAAGATGGCATCGGGCCGCTCGGGCAGGGCCAGCAGCTGCCGCACGCTCACGGCGCCGTCGGCCAAAGACATGTCTTTCGAGAGCACCACCAAATCCTCTTCCACCGACAGGCCGGCTTCGCGCAGGGCCTGGCAGTAGCCCTCGTACCGGTCTTTGTAGATGTTGAGGTGCTGGGGGCCGCCCAGGTGCGCAATGCGGCGGCGGCCCTGTTGCAGCAGGTGCCGGGTGGCCAGGTAGCCCCCGGCCTGGTCGTCCACCACCACGGCGCTCACTTCGCTGCCGTTGAGAATGCGGTCGAAAAACACCAGCGGCATGTTGCGCTGGCGCACCTTTTCGAAGTGCTTGAAGTCGTGCGTGGTGCGCGCCAACGACACCAGAATGCCATCGACCTGCGCGTTTATCAGCGTTTCCACGTTTTTGGCCTCGTGGGCGTAATCCTCGTTCGACTGGCACAGCATCACGTTGAAGCCGGCCTGGTTGGCCACGGCCTCGATGCCCTTCACCACCAGGGCAAAGAAGTGGCCGTCGATGTTGGGCACGATTACGCCCAGCGTGTTGCTGCGGCCTTTGCGCAGGGCCGCGGCCAGGTGGTTGGGCTGGTAGTTGAGCTGCTCGGCCAGCTCCCACACCCGCGCGCGGGTGGCCTCGCTGATGCGCGAATGCCCGCTCAGCGCCCGCGACACCGTGGAAACGGCGAGGTTCAGCTCTTTCGCAATGTCCGAAATAGAAGCGTGTTTGAGAGCCAACGTAATTGTAATGAAAAAGCGAAAAGTGAGGAGCGAAGAGCAAAAATACGTCTTCGCCGGGCCGGGGCTTTCCCGGCCGTGTTCGTGCAAAAATCTTAGTTACCGGCTTCCTTGTAGTGCACTTCCGAGAGCTCGCGCAGGCGCCCGGCGCTGAACTCGGGCGTGACGTCGCGCTGGGGGTCGCCCAGCATTTCGTAGCCCACCATGAACTTGCGCACCGTGGCCGAGCGCAGCAGCGGCGGGTAGAAATGCATGTGCAAGTGCCACTCGGGGTGTTCCTGCCCGTCGGTGGGCCGCTGGTGCAGGCCGGCCGAGTACGGGAACGAGATGTTGAACAGGTTGTCGTAGCGAATGGTGAGGCGGCGCACGGCGTCGGCCAGGGCGTCGCGCTCTTCGGGCGTGAGCTGGGTGATGTCCTGCACGGCGCGGCGGCTCACAATCAGCGTCTCGTAGGGCCACACGGCCCAGTAGGGCACCAGCACCACGAAATGCTCGTTTTCGAGCACCACCCTCTCCTGCTTTTCCAGCTCAATCTTGAGGTAGTCGCTCAGCAGCGTGCGGCCGTGCTCCTGGAAGTAAGCCAGCTGCTGCACGCCCTCCTGGGCGGGCTCGCCGGGCACGGTGCGCTGGGCCCAAATCTGGCCGTGCGGGTGCGGGTTCGAGCAGCCCATCATCGGGCCCTTGTTCTCGAAAATCTGCACGTAGTTGATGTCGGGCCGCGCGCCCAGCGTCTGGAATTCCTCCACCCACAAGTCGACCACTTTCCGGATGGCCGGCACGGTCATTTGGGGCAGCGTGAGGTCGTGGCGCGGCGAGAAGCAGATGACGCGGCAAATGCCCGATTCGGCCTCGGCGCGCAGCAGGCCGCCTTCGTTCACCCCGCCGGTGGGCACGTCGGCCGTGAGGGCGCCGAAGTCGTTGTTGAAGACGTAGGTCGATTCGTATTTCGGGTTCACCTCGCCGCCCACACGGGCGTTGCCGGGGCACAGGTAGCAGGTGGGGTCGTAGGCCGGGCGCTGGTCCTGCTCGGTTTCTTCCTGCTGGCCCTGCCAGGGGCGCTTGGAGCGGTGCGGCGACACCAGCACCCATTCGCCCGACAGGGCATTAAAGCGGCGGTGCGGGTGTTCGGTGGAATCGAAGGAAGGCATGGGGTTGGCTGTTCTGGCGTGTCGCCTCACCCCCCGGCCCCCTCTCCTCAGGGAGATGGGGAGCCACGGCGGTGTGGGTATTAGTTGTTATTCTTTTCTATCAAGTTGGCTGGCGCCCCCTCTCCCTACGGAGAGGGGGCCGGCCCCGACGGGGTCCCGTGAGGCGCCCGTTAGGCCGACGCCAGCCCCACCCCGTCCACTATCGTCGTCTGGTAGGTTTCCAGCTTCAGACCAAATTTCTCCTGGTAGGCTTTGCTCACGCTGGCGATAAATTCGTCCACTTTATCGGGCGCCACCAGGTTGATGGTGCAGCCGCCGAAGCCGCCGCCCATCATGCGGGCGCCAAACACGCCGGGCGCGGCCTGGGCCGCTTCTACCAGCACGTCGAGTTCGGCGCAGCTCACTTCGTAGTCGTCGCGCAGGCCGGCGTGGCTGCCGTACATTTCCTGGCCGAAGGCGGCCATGTCGCCGGCCAGCAGGTGGCGGCAGGCGGCCTCCACGCGGGCGTTTTCCTGCACCACGTAGGCGCAGCGGCGGTACACGGTGCCGCCCAGCTCGCTGCGGTGGGCGTCGAGCATCTCCATGGTGGCGTCGCGCAGGGTGCTCACCTCGGGGTGCTTCTGCTGCAGCACGCTCACGCCGCGCTCGCACTCCTGGCGGCGGGTGTTGTATTCGGAACTGGCCAGGCTGTGCTTCACGCCCGAGTTGCAGAGCACGATGCGGCAGGCCCGGGTGTCGAAGGGGAAATATTCGTATTGGAGCGAGCGGCAATCGAGGCGCACCACGTGGGCGTCGCGCCCAAACAGGCTGGCAAACTGGTCCATGATGCCGCACATCACGCCGGCGTAGGTGTGCTCGGCCAGCTGCGCAATGCGGGCCAGCTCCATTTTCTCAAAACCGGTTTGCAGCAAGTGATTGAGGGCAAACGCCAAACCGCACTCAATAGCCGCCGACGACGACATGCCCGCGCCCAGCGGCACGGTGCCGGCAAACACGCAGTCGAAGCCCGGCACGTTCACGCCGCGCTGCTGAAACTGCGCCGCCACGCCCAGCAGGTAATTGGCCCAGTGCGTGTCGCTGGGGCTGATTTCGGCGGCGTTGGCCAATTCCAGGGTTTCGTTCAGGTCGTGGGCCACCAGCCGGATTTGCTGGCCTTTGTTCAGCCCCACGGCAAACACGGCCTCCTTGTCGACGGCGGCCGGCAGCACAAAACCGCCGTTGTAATCGGTGTGCTCGCCGATGAGGTTGACGCGGCCAGGGGCCCGCACCAGCAGCGGCGCGTAGCCGAAATGTTGTTGAAAGTCAGCCGCAACGGCCTGAGCAAGTGACGCAGACATGAGGGAACCGGGTGGGGTGAGGGGAAACGGAAAATACTGCTCCTGCGTACGCAAATCGACCAGCCGCGGCCAGCCAGCTGCATTAGAGGCCGAAAGTAACACCTTGGCCGTAGAAACGCGCAAACGTTTGCCGGCACACGCGGTTCCGGTACTTTCGCCGCCCCTCCGACTGGCCTTTTTTCCTCCCCTTCCCGCTCCATGACGCAACGCCGTACGCTGCTGCTCACTTTCCTTTTTTTCCTTGCCGCCTCGTTGCCCACGCTGTCCCAGCCAGCGTCCAAGCAACCTGGGGGCGAGGTATTTGTGGACAAAAACGGCGTGCTGCGCTGGCAAAAGGGCCGGCAGGAAGTGGCGCTGTTTGGCGTGAACTACACCGCGCCCTTCGCTTATTCTTACCGCGCGCTGCAAAAGCTGGGCGTAAACCACGAGCAGGCCATCCGGCAGGACGTGTACCACCTCAGCCGGCTGGGCGTCGACGCCTTCCGGGTGCACGTGTGGGACGTGGAGATCACCGACACCACCGGCAATCTGCTCGAAAACGAGCACCTGCGCCTGCTCGATTTTCTGGTGAACGAGCTCAAGCAGCGCGGCATCCGCATCATCCTCACGCCCATTGCCTACTGGAACAACGGCTACCCCGAGCCGGACACCGGCACCGGCTTTTCCAGCATTTTCTCGAAGAGTGAGGCCTACACCAACCCGCGCGCCATTGCGGCCCAGGAGCGGTATCTGACGCAGTTTCTCAACCACCGAAATCCGTATACCAAAACCCTCAACCGCGAAGACCCCGACATCCTGGCCTTTGAGGTGTGCAACGAGCCGCGCTACCACCAGCCCGAAAGCGAAGTGACCAGCTTCGCCAACCGCATGGCGGCGGCCATTCGGGCCACGGGCTGCCGCAAGCCGGTGTTCTACAACGTGTCGGAAAACCCCGACGTGTACCAGGCCGTGCTCAATGCCAAGGTCGACGGGCTCACCTTTCAGTGGTACCCGCAGGGGCTGGTAGCCAACCACGCGCTGCGCGGCAACTTCCTGCCCTACGTCGACCAGTACCCCATTCCGTACCGCACCGACCCGCGCTTCACCAGCAAGGCCCGGATGGTGTACGAGTTCGAGTCGGCCGACATCATTCAGCCGGTGATGTACCCGTTCATGGCCCGCAGCTTCCGCGAGGCCGGCTTTCAGTGGGCCACGCAGTTTGCCTACGACCCCCTGGCCATTGCCTACGCCAACACCGAGTACCAAACCCACTACCTCAACCTGGCCTACACGCCGGCCAAAGCCATCAGCCTGCTCATCGCCGGCCAGGCCTTTCGGACGGTGAAGCGCGGGCAGAGCTTCGGGCGCTACCCGCAGGATTCGGTATTTGGCGACTTTCTGGTGAGCTACCGGCGGCAGCTGAGCCAGCTGAACACGCCCGAAGCATTCTACTACACCGCCAGCACCGCCGCGGCCCCCAAGCAGCCCGGCAAGTTGCGCCACCTGGCCGGCGTGGGTTCCTCAACAGTGGTGCGCTACGGCGGGCTGGGCGCCTATTTCCTCGACCGCCTGGCGCCCGGCGTGTGGCGCCTGGAGGTGATGCCCGACGCCGTGCCCATCCGCGACCCGTTTGAAAAAGCCTCGCTCAGCAAGCCCGTGACGCAGATTTTGTGGAACGAGCAGCCCCTGCAAGTATCGCTGAGCGACCTGGGAAGCAGCTTCTCCCTCAAAGGGCTGAACGAGGGCAACCCCGCGCAGGCCCAGGCCGCGGAGGGCCGTGTCAGCGTGCGCCCCGGCGTGTACCTGCTGGCCGCCGCGGGCAAGTCGACGGCGACCTACACGGCCAAAACCGCGTTTAACCATCTTCTGCTGGGCGAGTTTGCTGCCCCTGCTCCCAGCGCGCTGGGCGCGCAGGTGCGCCACACGCCGCCGGTGCAGGCCACGGCCGGCCAGCCCTTGCGCCTGAGTGCCACCATCAGCGGCGTGAGCCCCGGCGACAGCGTGCTGCTGGTGGCCCAGCACTACTACGGCCGCACCCGCACGCTGCCCACCACCAGCCCCGCCTACGGCACGGTAGAAGCCACCGTGCCCGCCGACTTGCTCTACCCCGGCCAGCTGCGCTACTGGCTGGTGCTGAAAAAGGGCGCCCAGGCGCTCACCTTTCCCGGTGGCTTCCCCGGCCAGCCCCGCGACTGGGACTACGCCCACGCCGAGCACTGGGAAGTGCCCATTGTGGCGGCGGGCACGCCGCTGCCGCTATTTGTAGCAAGCCGCGACCAGGAGCAGATAGAGGCGCGCGGCGTGGCTAACAACGCCTGGACCGACTACGTGACCACCCCGGCCGGTACGCTGGCGCTGCGCCTGGTGCAGGGCCCGCCCCGCGCCGGCCAGCCCGCCGCCACGGGCCCGGCGGCCAGCCTGCGGGCCTTTTTTGGTGATAAGCTGGCGGGGCGGCAGGCCCATTTGGCCAGCTTCACGGAGGTGGTGGTGCGGGCCTGCAGCAGCCAGCCTGGCGCACGCGCCAAAGTAACCCTCACCACCCGCGATGCCGTGACGTACTCGGCCCCACTGCCGTTGGGCGCCGAGTTGCAGGACGTGCGCCTGCCGCTCAGCGCCTTCCGGCCCGATGCGCTGCTGCTCATGCCCCGCCCCTACCCCGGCTTCAATGCGCTGCAGTACCAGCCGACTACTGTACCGGCTTTCCAGCTTTCGGAAGCAGAAGTGCTGCAGGTGGTGTGGGAGTCGGGAGCGGCAACGGAAGCGCCGGTTCATCTCGACATCGAAACCATCAGCTTGCGATAAAGCCCCGCACAAGGCAACTTTCTTTGCAATAAGTACAATCGTTCGCCTTAAAAATTCGTAAATTCAAATCCCTGTACCCGCCTGTCTCGCTGGGTGGGCTACGCGGCCGCCATTCCCCCTTCCTGACATGACCAAACCCGTACTCCTTTTCCTGCTCCTGACCTTGCTAGCCGTGTTTGGCGGGGGCGGGCCGGCGGCCCAGGCCCAAACGCCGGCGCCCTTTGCCAAGGGGGCCGACATCAGTTGGATTACGGAGATGGAGCGGGCCAATTACCTGTTCTATAACGAGGCGGGTGTGCAGCAGGACTTGTTTCGCTTGCTGCGCGACCACGACATGAACGCCATTCGGCTGCGCGTGTGGGTGAACCCGGCCGGCGGCTGGAACGGCAAAAACGACGTCATCGCCAAAGCCATTCGGGCCCGCAACCTGGGCTTCCGGCTCATGATTGACTTCCACTACAGCGACAGCTGGGCTGACCCCGGCCAGCAAACCAAGCCCGCCGCCTGGGCCGGCCACTCCTTCAGCCAGTTGCTGACCGACGTGTACAACCACACCTACGACGTGCTGGATTCGCTGAAAGACAACAAC
Source organism: Hymenobacter armeniacus (assembly GCF_014699055.1). Taxonomy (GTDB): domain Bacteria; phylum Bacteroidota; class Bacteroidia; order Cytophagales; family Hymenobacteraceae; genus Hymenobacter; species Hymenobacter armeniacus. Next base: position 813,328 of record NZ_JACXAC010000002.1, on the reverse strand, counting down.
ATCGTGCCCGAATGGGTGCAGGTGGGCAACGAAACCAACGACGGCATGCTGTGGCCCGAGGGCCGGCGCTCCCTCAACCCGCAGAATTTCGCCCAGGTTATTGACCGGGGCTACGCCGCCGTAAAGGCCGTGAACCCCACGAGCAAAGTCATCGTGCACATTGCCAACGGCTTCAATAACGCCTACTTCCGCAACGTGTTCGACGACCTGGTGCTGAAAGGCGCGCGCTTCGACGTCATCGGCATGTCGCACTACCCCACCGACGTGAACTGGCCCACCCTCAACGCCCAGATTCAAACCAACTTGAACGACATGGTGGCCCGCTACCCCGGCAAAGAGGTAATGGTGGTGGAAACCGGCATGCCCGCCAACCGCCCCATCCCCACCCAGCAAATGCTGCTCGACCTGCTGGACAAGGTGCGCGCCGTGCCCGGCGGCAAAGGCCTGGGCGTGCTCTATTGGGAGCCGCAGGCCTACAACTGGATGAACTACGGCCTGGGCATGTGGAGCAGTAGCGGCCGGCCCACGGCGGCGCTCAATGCCTTTCTGAACACCCCGCCCGCCCGCGGCCTCGTCTACAACCCCGGGTTTGAGTACACCGGCGCCACCCAAACCGTGCTGGGCTGGACCACCACCGGCGACGCCGACGCCGACCTGACCCAGTTTTACGGCTACTCCAGCTCCTACCAGCTGGGGCACCAGCGCGCCACGCCCTACCAGGTGCGCACCTCGCAGCTGCTCACCAACCTGCCCAGCGGCACCTACACCCTGCGGGCCTGGGGCCAAAGCAGCGGCGGCCAAACGCAGTGCCAGCTCTACGCCAGCGGCTTTGGCGGCACCGAGCGGGCCACCACCCTGCCCGCCACCGGCAACTGGGAGCGCGTGGAAGTGCCGGGCATCGTGGTCACGAACGGGCAGTGCGAAATCGGGCTGCGCTCCAACGCCCACGCCAACGAAACGGCCAGCCTCGACGACGTGGAGTTTGTGGCCACGGCCGTGTCGGCCACCTCGCCCGCGGCGGCCGTGGCCCGGTCGGTGGCGCAGGTGTACCCCAACCCCGGCACCGGCGCGCGCACCATCCGCTTCGCCCTGGAGCGGGCCGAGACCGTGCAGCTGTCGCTGTTCAGCCTCAGCGGGCAGCTGCTGCGCGTGGTGCAGGCCCCCCGACGCCTGGCGGCCGGCGCGCAAGCCCTGCAGTGGGATGCGCCCGCGCTGGCGGCGGGCACCTACCTGCTGAAAGTCTCGCTCGGCGACCACACGGAGTTTCACAAAATCGTGCAGTTGTGAAAACCAACGCCCGGCCTTCTCGCTTTTTACCTGACCTATGTTCTATTTTTTCACCTTTACACCCAAATTCCCATGAAACCTTTACGTACTCTCCTTGCGATGGGCGCCCTCACGGCGGCCTCGCTCACCGCCAGTGCTCAGTTTACGGTCGACGGCGTGGCTTCGGCAGCTGAAATCGGCACGGGCGTGGGCAAATACCAATTGGCTGGCTCCTACACCGGCACGCACCTCGACCCCGACCGCGGCCTGAAAGCCCTCTACGTGGGCTACACCGCCACCACGCTCAACCTGATGCTGGTGGGCTCGGGCGAGTCGTCCACGGCCGGCGCCTACCGCTCGTTCATTCTGTATTTCAACACCCCCGCGCGGCCGGGTGTGCCGGCCGGCACCCAGCTGCCCGGCGGCCTCGACACGGGCTCGCCGCTGGCTCACCGCCCCACCCTCGACCTGCAGGTGGACTACGGCATCCGGGCCGTGGTGGGGCCTAGCGCCAGCGACGTGTACTTCAGCGCCGTGTCGTACGTGACGGGCACGGGCACGTCGCCCGTGGGCACCGACCCCTACGTGGGCCAGGGCAACAAGAGCGGCACCGTGGTAACGGCCACCACGGCCGTGCTCACCGGCACGCGCTTCGCCTACACCAACACCGTGTCGCTGGCCGCCAACACCACCAATACGGGCGTCGAAGTGGAGATTCCGCTGTCGGTGCTGAACAACGGCAGCACCACGGTGGGCGCCGGCAGCCGCCTCGACTTGTTCGCGGCCTTCACCGACAGCAACGGCAATTTCATCACCGCCGACGTGATTCCGCAGGTGGCGGGCCGCACCACGGCCTTCGGCAGCAACCCCGACTTCACGACCATTGCCGGCACGCAGGCGGTGGCGTTTGCGCTGGGCACGGGCGTGCTGGCCAACCGCAACGCCGTGGCCAGCGGCCTCGACTTCCAGGTGTATCCCAACCCGGCTTCGGCGGCTTCCTCCACGGTGGCCTACACTGTGCCGGCCGGCCGCCAGCCGGTGTCGCTAGCCGTGTACAACGCCCTGGGCCAGCGCGTGCGCTCCCTGGCCGCGGCCGAGCAGAGCGGCGCGCAGCAGTTTCCGCTGGGCAGCCTGCCCGCCGGCGCCTACCTCGTCAAGCTGCAAGTGGGCGACCAGCTCACCAGCCGCAAAGTGGTGGTGCAATAGCCGGGCAGTAAGAACAAAAAAGGGCGCTTCCGATGCGGAAGCGCCCTTTTTTGTTGCCTGCTCCGGCGCTTACTGCGCCAGCGGCTGAATCTCGAACCCGGCGTCCTGCACGGCTTTCACCACCTGGCTGGCGGTGGCCTGCGGGCCGGTCACGGTGAGGATTTTGTCGGGGTTGGCGGTGTCGACCTGCCAGTTGTCGGCGCCTACTTCGCGGTTGAGCGAGGGCGTCACGGCTTTGATGCAGCCGCCGCAGTTGATGGTGGTTTTGAAACGAAGCGTGGACATGATGAAGCAAATTGAAGGTGAACGCCGGCACGAGGCGGCCGGCCGCTGGGGGTATAACCCCATTCAGCGCGTCAAAATTACCCGCTGCCGGCCCGGCCGGGGCATAAAATTGCGGCCAAAACTTGCAGAATCCAGCCAAGCTGCCGGCTTAAGACTTCTTTTCCAGGTCCATGCCGCAGGTGGGGCACTTGCCGGGCTGGCTGCTCTGGCTGCCGGCGCAGCCCATGGGGCACTCGTAGCGGGCTTGGGCGGCCGGAGCCGGGGCGGGCGCGCTGGTGCTGGTAGCGGGCGCGGCAGCGGCGGGCTTCTGCTGCTCGCAGCTGCTCAGCAGCTGCGAGCTGGCCGACAAGCCCAAAAAGAAGATGGCGCGAAGGGAAAAACGCATATGGCAAGCGGTGGCAACACCCGCGGCAGAAGTGCCGGCGGCCGCACCGAACCGCAAATTTACGCACTGCGCCCCGCGCCGGCTCTATGGCCCTAGGGCTTGGCGAAGCGCGGGTCCTTGATGAAGGTAGAATCGGTGAGGGTGCGCAGGAAGGCCACGATTTTGGCTTTCTCGGCCTTGGTCAGGTCGAGGCGGGTGCCGCCCACGGTGTTGCTGGCCACTTGTATCTGCGGGTCGAGGTTGGGGGTACCCAGGGCCACGTGCTCGTTGTAGTGGGCCATTACTGAGTCGAGGGTGGGAAAGCGGCCGTCGTGCATGTAGGGCGCCGTGAGGGCAATGTTGCGCAGCGACGGCACCCGGAACTTGCCGTTATCGGAGGCTTGGCCGGTGATGGCGCCCAGGCCCAAATCCGTCAGCGCAGCGTCGAGGCCGTTGTTGCTGAAGGTGAGGTTGGTTTGCAGCGGGCCGGAGTGGCAGTCGCCGCAGTTGCCGCCCCGAATGCGCTTCAACGGGTCGGGGTGGGTGGTGAAGAGCACTAGGCCCTCCTGCTCGGTGGGCGTGAGGGCGGTGCGGTTGCCGTTCAGAAACTGGTCGTAGCGTGAGTTGCTCGACACCAGCGTGCGCTCAAACTGCGCCAGCGCCTTGAGGGTGTTGGCCTCGGTGATGGTGCTGCTGCCAAAGGCCTTGCGAAACAAGGCCGGGTAGGTGCTGGTGGCCTGCAGCCGCGCCACGCCGGCGCTCAGGCTCTGGTGCATTTCCAACGGGTTTTCGATGGGCAGGCGGGCCTGGGTTTCGAGGCCGGTGGCCGAGCCGTCCCACATCAGCTTGGGCTCCCAGGCCAGGTTGCTCAGGGCCATGGCGCTGCGCCGCGTCTGGCTGCCGTTCACGCCCGCAGAGCGGGCCAGGCCGTCGGTGAAGGCCAGCTCCTGGCGGTGGCAGCTGGCGCAGGCCACCTGGCTGTTCAGCGACAGCGCCTTCTCATAAAACAGCTGGCGGCCCAGGGCCACGCCCTCCTGCGTGAGGGGGTTGTCGGCGGGGTCGGCGGGCCGCGTGGGGAAGTAGCGGGGCACGTCGAGCACGTAGGCGGTGGGTTTCACCACGGGGCCTTCGGGATCCACCAAGTCGGCGTCGTGTTTGCAGCCGGCCAGGCCCAGCAACACGGCGGCGCCCGCCGCCAGCATCCGAAAAGTAAACGTGTGTAACCGCATAAAGCAACGCTAACTGTGTGGCTGGCAAAGCCGAACCATGTGCCTGCAAACGTACAACGGCGCCCGCGAATAGGTTCGCAAACATCGCCCGGCGCCGGGCTTACGTCGCCAAAAGTCTTGGGCCGCTAACGCCGCAAATATCAGTCCGAAAGCACCTCACACGTTCAGCTCGAAGCTGACGATGGTGCCCTGGCCCAACCGCGACTGAATGCTGAGCTCGCCGCCGAGCAGCGCCACCCGGTTGCGCACCCCCGAGAGGCCAATGCCCGCCAGCGGCTGGCTAGCCAGCGTGCTCGGGGCGAAGCCGTGGCCATTGTCTTCCACGCTCACTTCGAGGCGGTGGCCTTCGCGCACCACGTGCACCACCGCCTCGGTGGCGTTGGCGTGCTTCATCACGTTGTTGAGTAGTTCCTGCACCACCCGGTACACCGCAATTTCGACCGGCGCGGCCAGGCGCTGCTCCAGGCCCAGCAGGTGCAGGCGCACGGGCAGGCCGGTGGGCCCCATGCGTTTCACCAGCGCCTCCAGGGCGGTGTGCAGGCCAAAGTCTTCGAGCACGCCGGGGGTGAGCTCGAAGGAAATGGTGCGCGCGGCCCGAATGGCGTCGTCGAGGAGCTTGAGCGAGGCATCGGGCGCCGCGGGCCGGGCGGCCCGGTTTTCCAGGCTGAGCTTGGCGGCGTAGAGGAGCTGGCCCAGGCCGTTGTGCAGGGCCTCGGCAATGCGCTTGCGCTCGGTTTCCTGGGTGGCCAGAATGGCGGCCAGCACCTCCTGCTGCTGGCGCAGGCGCAGCTGGGTGGCTTCTTCGGCCAGGCGGTCGCGCTCGGTCACGTCGCGAATGATGGCCAGCACGCCGCTGGGTTCGGCCTCGCCGTTGGCTTTCAGGGGCACCAGGTAGGCGTCGAAGTGGCCGGGGCGCACGAGCAAGGGCTGAGCCAGGCAGGTCACCCGCTCGCCGGCCAGCGCCCGGCTCACGTCGAGGCAGGCGGTTTCGCTCAAGGAGGGCAGCACGTCGAACAGGGGGCGGCCCAGCACGGCGGCGGCTTCCAGCCCAAAATAGCGGGCCGCCTCGGCGTTCCAGGCCGTGATGCGGGCGTGGCGGTCGAGGGCCAGAATGCCATCGACGGAGTTGTCGAGCAGGCTTTCGGTGAAGTCTTTTTCCCGCCGCAGGGCGTTTTCGGCTTCGCGGCGGGGCGTCACGTCGTGCATGATGCCGATGAGGCGCAGCGGGTGGCCCCGCTCGTCGTGCACCACCTTGCCCAGCGCGGCCACGTAGCGCACCGTGCCGTCGGGCCACACAATGCGGTATTCCAAGTCGAAGGGGCGGTGCTCGGCCAGGGAGCGTTTGAGCCCTACCGCCATTTCAATCAAGTCTTGCGGGTGCACCGCGCCGCGCAGCACCTCAAACGACACCGGCCCGGGGTCGTAGCCCAGCCCGAAGATGGCCTGGGCGCGGGCGTCCCAATGCAGCTGGTGGCCCGCCAGCTCCCACACCCACACGCCGCTCTCGGCCGCGGCCAGGGCCATTTGCAGGCGCTCCTGGCTGAGGCGCAGCTCTTCGCGGGCGGCGCGGGCGGCCGTCACGTCGCGCCACAGAATGTGCACCAGCGGCTGCAGCCCCCCCAGCTCAATCGGCGTGAGCACGGCCTCGACCCAGATTTCCTCGCCCGTTACCCTGGTCATCAGCGCTTCGCAGCGTTGCGAGCCCGTGCGAATGGCCGCCTCGGTGGTTTCGCGAAACAGGTCGATGGTGCGCTGGCCGCCGGGCTGGTGCTCCGGGGCGTGGGCCCAGGCGGGCCGGCCCACCAGCTGCTCTTTGGCGTGCGCACCCAGCAAGCGCAAAGCGGCCGCGTTGCAATCCACAAACTGGTGGCCCTGCAGCAGCACCACGGCGTCGTTGCTGTCGGCAAAGAGCTTGCGAAACCGGGCTTCGCTGGCCGCCAGCTGCTGCGTTGCCGCGCGCCGGGCCGTCACGTCCAGCACGGCCAGGCGGCACTGCAGCTCCTCGGCGCGCTGGGCCCGCAGGCCCTCGAGCTGGGCGTAGAAGGTGCTGCCGTCTTCGCGCTGCAAGGCAAACTCGGCGCTTTGGGTGCTGTCGTTGGCAAACACTTTGGCCAAAAACTGCCCAAACGCCAGGCGCTCGGCCGGCGCCACAAACAGGGCAAAGCGCCGGCCCAACAGCCGCTGGCGCACCGCGCCCAACTGCTGGCTGGCGCACAGGTTGAGCTGTTCCACCGTGCCCCCCTGGCTGAGGGCGAAGTAGCCGATGGGGGCAAAATCGTAGAGGTTGTGGTACTCGGCCCGGGCAGCCTGGGCGTCGGCCTGGGCCAGCAGCAGCTCTTCGTACTGCATTTCGAGCTCAATCTGGTGCACCTGCAACTCCTGCAGCAGCCGCCGCACGTCGTCAGGCGTGTGCTGCTCGGCGGCCTGCGTCACGAGGTAGCGGCGCTGCTCGGCGCGGGCCCGCAAGGCGCGCAGGGCCTCGTGCGGGTCGGCGGGGTTGGTCCACGGAGTCGGAGGGGTATGGTCGGAAGCCATGGCATGCGGGGAGAGAGAACGGAAAAGATACGCAAACCCCGCGCTTACCACATAAAAATGACCATTTTACATCCGCCAGCCCACCTCGTTTACCTAAACCCTATTTCATTTTCCTCGCACGCGCCCAACCAGTTTCGCGCGGGTTTTCCTGGCCGGCGGCTGGCGGCCGTTTCCCTGCCCGCAGCTTGGTGTGCAGCGGGGGCGCCCCTACCCCAGCCGCCCCAGCAGCCAGGCCACGGCGGCGCCCTCGTCGGTAAAGGTGCGCAGGTCGAAGGCGTGGCCCGGGGCGTAGGCAGCTTCCATCACGGCGCGCAGGGTGGGGTCGTCGCGCAGGGTTTCGGCGCGCACGGGCGCCACCAGGAAGGCCACCCGCAGGCGTGCGGGGCTGAGCAGGGCAGCGGCACGGGGCAGCCACTCCCCCGTGACCCAGCGGGCCGACTCCAGCGTAATGATGGGCCGGCGGCGCACGTCGAGCAGCCAGTGCGGGGTGCCCAGGGCCTCGGGGGCCTGCAGCAGCAGGTCGTATTCGGCCTGCGTGGTGGCGGCTTGCGTCAGGCTGAGCCAGCGGGCGGTGAAAAGGTCGAGGTCGGGCCGGTAAGCGAATTCCACGGGATGATAACAAAAAAAGCCAGACGGCCACCACGGCCGGGGGCCAAATCTACGCCACGGCCCGGTGCCGGGCGCCGGCCCTCAAGTGCCGGCGGGCGCCAGCAGCCAGGCCATGGCGGTGGCCTCGTCCTCGAACAGGCGCAGGCGGTAGGCGCCGGGCTGGCGCAGCATTTCTTCCACGCGGGCGTTGAGGGCGGGGGCGGCGCGGCGCAGCACCTCGCGCTGCGGCGGCAGCCAAAAGGCAATGCGCAGGTCGGGCGGCGCCACGCCCATGAGGTGGGGCAACCAGGTGGTTTCCATCCAGTCGGTGAGGCCCACGGGCAGGGCGGGGCGGCGGCGCAGGTCGAGCAGCCAGCGCTGGGCGCCGCAGTAAAGGCCTTCTTTCAGGAGGTCTTCGTAGTCTTGGCGCAGCTGTTCGGGGTCGGGGTCGAAGAGCCAGCGGCCGGTGAGCAAGTCGAGGTCGGGCCGATAATCGAGGTGCAGCGAGGGCGAACCGGGCATGGGGAAGGGCAGAGTGGCAAGGGAAGGGAGCGGCAAGTTATTCGCCGGAGGCATCGGGTGTAGCCCGGTGGCGCGTTTTTTTTGCGTGGCCCGGCAGCGGGCGGCAGCGCAGCTGCCCGGTCCGGCCCGGGGCAGCACGGGCTCGTTTTCGATGAACGCGGAACTACGCGGGAGGTCAACCGACGGCTCCGGTGCCTTTCCGAACAAGGAGCCGGCCTGGCGCGGCGTTTCGCCCGCATTTTGGGTATTTACCACCTTCAATATCCGTATTAGCCCTTTGGCGCGCAAGCAGTCCTCCCCGGAAATTTGCCCTGCGCTTTGGCTCCTTTCCATCCACGGCGTTCTACCAATGCCTCACGACCCTCGTTTCGGCCCCAATGCCCAAACGCCGCAGCAGCGCGCCAACGTGCTACGCCAGCTGCAGCTCACTTACCCCCGACTCACAACCAAAGCCACTCCCTTCGCCCAGCACCTCTACGACCGCTACGTGGCCGGCGAGCTGAGCTGGCCCGACGTGCGCCGCGCCCTCGACGAAGCCGCAACCTAAACGCGGGGCCCTCGTTTGGTAAGCATATCTGCTTATACCAATAAGGCGATTTTCTGCCCTTGCGTGGTTTCCGGCTTATGCGTATTCCTCCCTTCTACTCGCCCCTGCGCGGCATCGCCCTCACCGACGTGTGGCACGACAACGACGAGTGCCCCGTGGCCCGCAGCATTGCCCCGGCCGACCGCGTGCCCGGCACGGGCCAGCCCCGCCCGCGCTGCCCCTACTGCGCCCTGCTCGACCGCCCGGTCACGGCGTTTTCGCCCGCGCATCGGGCCGGCCGGTAGCGGCCCGCTACTCTTCCTGCACCTCGCGCACGCCCAGCAGCAGGGGCCCCGTGCGCGCGCCGTGGCTCATCAGGCTGCGGCCGTAGAGGCGCAACGCGCGCCGCCCGGCCCGCGGGAACTCGGCCGCGAAGGCAAAGTCCTCGAAGGGTGCGCCGGGGTGGGCCAGCGCCTCGTCGAGGCGGCGGCGCAGCACGGGCTGCTGCCACACGCCGCCGTCGAGCTCGCGCAGGGGCTGCCCCTTCACGGCCGCCGCGTCGAGGCCAAAAAGCTCGGCAAACGCGCCGCTGATGGCCAGCACGCACTGCTGGGCGTCGAGCACGAGCAGGGGCTCGCGCATGGTTTCCACAATGCTTTCGGCAAAGCGGGCGCTTTCCTGCAACTGGGCTTCGAGGGTTTTGAGGCCGGTGATGTCAGTGAAGGTGATGACGGCCCCGCTGATGTAGTTGTCGAGGGTGCGGTAGGGCAGGATGCGCATGGCGTACCACTCGCCGCGGGTGGTCTGGATGTTGGCTTCCACGCTCACCAGGCGGTCAAGCACCTGCTGCACGTCGGCGGCCAGGCTTTCGTGGCGCAGCGTGCTGGCAAAGTGCGTGATGGGCCGGCCCACGTCGGCCGGCAGCAGCGAGATGATGCGGTGCACCGGCGGCGTGAAGCGCTTTATCACCATGTCGTTGTCGAGGAAGATGGTGGCAATCTCCGTGGCATCGAGCAGGTTCTTCATGTCGTTGGCGGCCTGGCTCAGCTCCTCGGTTTTGCTCAGGTACTGCATGTTCAGGGTCATCAGCTCCTCGTTCAGGCTCTGCATCTCCTCCTTGTTGGTCATGGCCTCCTCGTTGGTGCTTTGCAGCTCCTCGTTGGCGCTTTGCAGCTCTTCGTTGGTGCTCTTGAGCTCCTCCACGCTGCTTTCCATCTCTTCGATGGTGGTTTGGAGGCGGTGCTTGGTGTATTGCAGCTCCTTTTCCAGGACTTGCAGCTGCGCGTCGTGGCCGGGGTCGGTGGCGAGGCGGGCTTTGCCCAGGCGCACCTTGTGGGGCGTGGGCTGCTCCTCAAACACCACCAGCAGCAGGCCCGCCAGCTGCTCGCTTTCTTCCAGGGGTTTCACCGTGAGGCGCACCAGCTGCACGCCGGTGTCGAGGCGCAGCTTCACGTTGTCGGCCACCACGGGCTCGCGGGTGGCGGCCACCTTGTGCACGGCCGCGCTCAGCTCGTAGTTGAGCTCCTCGCGGGCCATGTCGAAGACGTTCATGCCCGAGAGGCCGGGGGCCGGCTCCAGGTAGCGGCCGGTGCGGCCGTTCACGTACATGATTTCGCCCTTGCCGTTGATGACCACGGCGGGCGGGGTGTAGTGGCGCAGCAGCACGCGCTGCACCAAGGTGGCAAAGGTGCCTTCCTTGCGAACGGAATTCGGGGTCATGGAGCCGGAAGCGGATGCGGGCGCGGAAGGGGCTTGCTGCCGGGCCAGGGTAAAGGGAAACGCCGCGAGGCGCGTGACGGAGGAAGGCGTGTCGGTACGCCGCGAAATCTTCCACTTCACGTCCAGGCTCTGAAACAAGTCCTGGAAGCCGGTGAGGTTTTCGCTGGGCCCCAAAAACAACAGCCCGTTGGGGTTGAGGGCGTAGTGAAACACGGGGATGAGGTTGCGCTGCAGCTCGGCGCTCAGGTAAATGAGCAGGTTGCGGCACACCAGCAGGTCGAGCTTGGTGAAGGGCGCGTCCTTGTTGAGGTCGTGCACGGCAAACACCACCGCGTCGCGCACGTCCTTCTTGATGCGGTAGCCTTCGTCGGTTTTGGTGAAGAAGCGGCGCAGGCGCTCGGGGCTCACGTCGGCCACGATGTTGTCGGGGTACAGCCCGGCCCGGGCAAACTCAATGCCGTCGGGGTTGATGTCGGTGGCGAAGAGCTGAATCTTGAGGTACTTCTGGCGGTCCACGCCGTCGAGGCACTCGAGCAGCGTCATGGCCAGCGAGTAGGCCTCCTCGCCGGTGGAGCAGCCCGGCGCCCACGCGCGCACCACGCTGTCGGCGGGTTTCTGGCGCAGCAGCGGCAGCAGCCGCGCCTTGAGGATATCGTAGGCCTCGCGGTCGCGGAAAAACTTGGTCACCCCAATCAGCAATTCCTTGAACAAGGCCTCTACTTCGGCGGGGTTTTCCTGCAGGTAGCGCACGTAGAGGGTGAACTCCTTAATCTGGTGCGAATTCATGCGCCGCTCGATGCGCCGAAACACCGTGTTGCGCTTGTAGAAAGAAAAGTCGTGCCCGGTCTGGGCCCGAACGAGCAGGAAAATTTTCTGCAGGGCGTGGGCGGGCTTGCTCACGCTTTCGGGCTCGTCGCGGCGGGGGCGTGTGTCAGGATGCCGCACGTATTGCAGCAGCTTGGCCGGCAGCTGCTCGGCGGGCAGCACGTAGTCCACAAACTCGGTGGCCAGCGCCGAGCGCGGCATGGCGTCGTACTCGGCCGTGGCGGGGTCCTGCACCATCACCATCCCAAAGTTTTCCATCACCATCTTCAGGCCCAGGGTGCCGTCGGTGCCCAGGCCCGAGCACACCACGCACACGGCCCGCTCGCGGGCGTCCTTGGCCAGGCTCTGAAAAAAGATGTCGATGGGCAGGCGGCCCGGCGGCTGGGTGGGCGCAAACAGCAGCAGCGTGCCGTGCAGGATGCTCATGTCGCGGTTGGGCGGAATGACGTAGACGTGGTTGGGGCGCACGCGCAGGCCGTCCTCGGCTTCCAGCACCGGCATCGGGGTGAAGCGCTGCAGCACCTGCGGCAACTCCGACGGCTGGTCGGGCAACAGATGTGTCACCACCACGAAGGCCATGCCGCTGTCGGGCGGCATGGCCCGAAAAAATTGCTCGAACGCGGCCAACGACCCCGCCGAGCCGCCGATGCCCACCAGCGGGAACTTGTCGCCCGCGGCTTCGTCGGGGCGGCTGGCTTCGCGCAGCAGCGCGGGCGTGAGCGGCCCGACGCCGTCGCGCGGCAACTCTTCGGGCGGCGTGACAACGATGCCAGGCTCGTCGGTGGAGGGCGTCAGGTCGTTGGGGTTCATCGGGTGGGGCATGGGCAGCAGGACCGGCGGGCCGGCCGAACGGAAAAAACAAATGCGCAACGGGGCCAGAGCCCGTCGGCTGCCTGCAACAAATTTATTGGGGAAACCTGCCACCAACGCCCCACTTGCCCAATTTTGCGTAGTACGCTAGCTCCGTTTTCTTCCCAGCCCCATGCCCGCTCCTTCTCACCTGATTGTAATCGGCACGTCGGCCGGCGGCATGCCGGCACTGGTCCAGCTAGTGGGCCAGCTGCCGGCCACGCTGCCCGCCGCCGTGCTGGTGGTGCAGCACTTTTCCACCGATGCCGACGGTCACCCCTTCATAGAACGACTGGCCCGCCACAGCGCCATGGCCTGCCGCCTGCCCGCCGATGGCGACCCCATTGAGGCCGGCACCCTCTACCTCGCGCCCCCCGGCCGCCACCTGCTGGCCAAAGACGGCAGCACGCCGCACCTGCTCGTGACCAAGGGCCCGCGCGAAAACCACTACCGTCCGGCCGCCGACGCCCTGTTTCGGTCGGCCGCCGTTGCCTTCGGGTCGCGCGTGGTGGGCGTGGTGCTCACCGGCATGCTGCACGACGGCGCCGCCGGCCTCGAATTCATCAAGCGCGGCGGCGGCCTCGCCGTGGTGCAAGACCCCCACGAGGCCGAATACCCCAGCATGCCCGAAACCGCCCTCCGCAACGTGGACGTCGATTACGTGGTGCCGCTGCACATGATGGGTGCGCTGCTGGAAGAGATAACTGCCCGCCCCCTGCCCGAGCGCAAAGCAGAAGTACCCGAAGACCTGAAGCAGGAGGCCGCCATTGCGGAAAGAGTTGTGGGAACCACCGACGAGGTACTGAAAATTGCGCACCCCGTGCCCCTCACCTGCCCCGACTGCGGCGGCAGCTTGTTTGAGGTGAACAACGGCAAGCTGCTCCGCTACCGGTGCCACACCGGGCACGCCTTCACGGCCGATGGCTTGCTGCACAGCGCCCAGCAAACCCTGGAAGAAACCCTTTGGGTGGCCCTGCGCATGATGGAGGAACGCAAAAACCTGCTCAGCAGCATGGCCGCGCGCGGCGCGGGCCCCTACCCGGTGCAGCAGGAAGAACGCATCGAAGAAATCAAAAAGCACATCAACCGCCTGCGCGAGTTCTTGCTGAATGGCAACACGGGCAACGCCCCGAAGGATACGTCCGCAGGCTGAGCGCCGCACGGTTTTCCGGACAGCCAGCCTCCGAAGCGGTGCCTAAATGATGTTGCGCCGGTTTAGAAACTGGCGGTAGCTCTGGTGTTCCTGCGCCATTTGCTCGCGCACCTGGTCAATGGCTTGGGCCAGCGTGATTTCGCCGCGCACGTAGCGTTGCAGCGACGCCACGGTATCGGCGTTGGCCGGGGTACCGGTCAGGGCCTGCATGTCGAGGGTGTTGCGGGCGGAAAGCTGGCGGCGCTGCCAATGGGCGCGCTGGTCGGCCGGCAAGTCGTCCGGAATCGAACCAAAGAAGGTGGGTAACATAGAATATAGTGCAGCTAAAAGGGTTAAGGCGAAGGGAAGCAACCGCTCAGACGGCTTGGCCGTCGCGCGGCCGGGCCGTTTGGCGGGCGGCATCGAGCAGGGTGGGCACCATGCAGGGCGCGGGGCCCAGCTCGCGCCTGAGCAAGTCTTTTTTTACGCGCTCGGACACGTGCACCAGCACCAGCTGGGAGTGCTTTTCTTCGAGCTGGTGGTGAGCGCCCCACAGCAGCCGGGCGGCCTCGTTGGAGAGCGAGTGCAACATGCCACAGTCGACCCACACGGCCGGTTTGCCGCTGCGCTGGGCGCAGTGCAGCGAATGGGCCAGGGCGGCCTCGGGCTCGTCGGCGCGGCTGGGGGCCAGGATGAGTAGGTAGCTGTCGGGCAGCAGTTCGTGATACACAACGGTCATAAAATGGAAAGGGAATAAGGATTTGGCAGCCTGAGAATCGGTAGCGTGGCGCCCGGCACAATATGTTCAGCGAGAGGGTACTACCCCTAGCTTTACAAATTTCGGTAATCCTATATTGTAAAAACAGGGGATAAGTACGGGTTTGTGCCTGCGAAAAATACTGAAACTCAACCTCGGATAAATTCCATTTGACCCATTCCTGGCAGGCCCTGCCCTCTCCCACGTTGCGCTTAAAACATTTCCGCCGGGCCTGCGTCTGCCGCAGGCAGTTGGCCGGAAACCGGTAATTTGGCCATCCACGGCGCGGTGCCCTGCCGCGCGGCTTGTTTCACCCTTTTTTCTTTTTTCATCTATGAGCCCATCGGTACGCAACATCATTGCCTGGATTCTGCAGGCCCTGCTGGCCGCCATGTTCATCTATGGCGGCTTCTCGAAGCTAATGCAGCTCGACGCCACCATGAAAATGTTTGGCAGCTTGGGCTTGCCGGGCTGGTTTGGCGGCTTCATCGGCGGGGCCGAGCTGCTGGGCGGCATCGGGCTGCTGGTGCCGCGCACGGTGCGCCCGGCGGCCCTGGGCCTCATTGTCATCATGCTGGGCGCGGTGTTTATGCACGCCACCAAAATTCCCGGCGGCCTGGCCAACGGCGTGCCGGCCATTGTGGCGCTGGTGCTGCTGGTGGTGGTGCTGGTGCTGCGCAGCCGCCCCGTGCCCCGGGCACTGTAACTGCGCCGCCCTCTTTCCCAAACCATTGCCGCCCGGCCAGGTTGCTTGCCTTCTGGCCGGCCCGGCCGGGCTACTTGTGCTCTCATGAAAATACTCTATAGCTACCTGCGCAACTACTGGCCGCTGCTGGTGCTGGCCCTGGTGCTGGCCGCCGTCAACCAGGTGTTCTCGCTGCTCGACCCATACTTTTTCCGCCAGCTCGTCGACCATTTCACGGCCAAATACCCCGACGTGGCCGGAGTGCGGCTGGTGCAGTTCTGGCCGTTCTTTTGGGAAGCCATTCCCCTCATCGGCATCATGCTGGGCGTGGCCATGGTGTCGCGCATTGCCAAAAACTTTCAGGACTACTACGTCAACGTCATCACCCAGCGCCTGGGGGCCAAAATGTATTCCGACGGCCTGCGCCACTCGCTGGAGCTGCCCTACCAGGTGTTTGAGGACCAGCGCTCGGGCGAAACCCTGGGCAAGCTCCAGAAGGTGCGCATCGACGTGGAAAAGCTCATTCAGAGCTTCGTCAACGTGCTGTTCACGGCCCTGGTGGGCATTGTGTTCGTGATGTGGTACGCCGTCACGGTGTACTGGCCCATTGCGCTGGGCTATTTTCTCACCATTCCGCTGCTGGGCATTCTGAGCTTTTTCCTGAGCAAGCGCATCAAGGTCATTCAGAAAACCATTGTGGCCGAAACCACGGCCCTGGCCGGCTCCACCACCGAAAGCCTGCGCAACATCGAGCTCATCAAGAGCCTGGGCCTGGCCCAGCAGGAAACCGAGCGCCTGAACGCCACCACCGACAAAATCCTGAAGCTGGAGCTGCGCAAGGTGCGCTACCTGCGCTCGCTCAGCTTCGTGCAGGGCACCTTCGTGAACCTGCTGCGCAACATCATCATCCTGCTGCTCTTGTACCTGCGGGTGCAAAACCACATCAGCCTGGGCGAGTTCTTCTCCTTCTTCATCTACTCGTTCTCCATCTTCGGGCCGCTGCAGGAGCTGGGCAACATCATCGGGGTATACCGCGAAACCGAGATTTCGCTGGGCAACTTCCAGACCATCCTCGACACGCCCAAGGACGTGAAGCCCGCGCACCCCAAGTCGGTGGCGCACATCAACGACCTGGCCTTCGAGCACGTCAGCTTCAAGCACCTCACGGCCAAGGGGCCGGCCCTGTCCGACATCTCCTTCAGCACCCGGCTGGGCGAAACCATCGCCTTCGTGGGCCCCTCGGGCTCGGGCAAAACCACGCTGGTGAAGCTGCTGGTGGGCCTCTACCCGCCCCTCTCGGGCCGCATTCTCTACAACGGCATTCCCGGCGCCGAAATCGACCTCGACGAGCTGCGCGAGCAAATCGGGTTCGTGACGCAGGACACGCAGCTCTTCAGCGGCACCATCCGCGAAAACCTGCTTTTTGTGGCCCCGCAGGCCACCGACGAGGAATGCCTGCTGGCCCTGCGCCAGGCCGCGGCCGACTCGCTGCTGGCCCGCGCCCCGCTGGGCCTCGACACCGTGATTGGCGAGGGCGGCGTGAAGGTATCGGGCGGCGAAAAGCAGCGCCTCAGCATTGCGCGGGCACTGCTGCGCAAGCCCACCCTCATGGTGTTCGACGAAGCCACTTCGGCCCTCGACTCCCTCACCGAAGAAGAAATCGGCAAGACGGTGCGGGAGCTCTCGGGCTCGCGCCAGCACATGACCATCCTCATTGCCCACCGCCTCAGCACCATCTTGCACGCCGACCGCATTTTTGTGCTCGAGCGCGGCACCGTGGCCGAGCAGGGCCGCCACGAAGAGTTGCTGGCGCAAAAAGGCCTCTACTACGCCATGTGGCGCCAGCAGATTGGCGAGCGCAAGGAGCCGGCGGCGGTGCTGGC
The DNA here is from genome assembly GCF_014699055.1 of Hymenobacter armeniacus. GTDB lineage: Bacteria > Bacteroidota > Bacteroidia > Cytophagales > Hymenobacteraceae > Hymenobacter > Hymenobacter armeniacus. Next base: position 796,957 of record NZ_JACXAC010000002.1, on the reverse strand, counting down.
GCGGTAGCCGTGTAGCAGCCCCGGCAAGCATAAAAAAAGCCCCGACCCCATCCGGCGTCGGGGCTTTTTTTTGGCAAATGGCGTCCGAACATACGCGCTTCCAACAACATCACGCTGGGCCGAAGCCTTACACAATTACCTGCTGTTTAGGGTCAAAATCTACCTTCGGCGGCTGGGGGTTCATGGCTTCCAGGGCGGCCACCACTATTTCCGACATGGCCAGGTCGCGGGCCCACTTGTGGTTGGCGGGTATCACAAACCAGGGCGCATCCTTCGAGGAGCAGTGGCGCAGGGCATCCTCGTAGGCCTGCTGGTAGTCGTCCCAGTAGGCGCGCTCCTTCAGGTCGTTGGGGTCGAATTTCCAGTTTTTGGCGGGGTCGTCGAGGCGGGCCTGCAGGCGCTGGGCCTGTTCGTCTTTGGAGATGTGCAGGAAAAACTTGAGCACCACCGTGCCGTTGCGGGTCAGCAGCTGCTCGAAGTGGTTGATGTCATCGTAGCGCTCCTGGCAGGTTTTTGCGTCAATCAGGCCGTGCACGCGGGTAATGAGCACGTCCTCATAGTGCGAGCGGTTGAACACGCCAATGTGCCCGCGCTTGGGCGTTTGCGCGTGAATGCGCCACAAAAAATCGTGCTTAAGCTCCTCCGAGGTGGGCGCCTTGAAGGTGGCCACCTGCACGCCGGCCGGGTTCACGCCCGTGAGCAGGTTCTCGATGGCGCCGTCCTTGCCGCCGGTGTCCATGGCCTGCAGCACAATGAGCAGGCTGCGGCGGTGCTCGGCGTAGAGCAGTTCCTGCAGCTCGCTCAGGCGGCGGCGCAGTTCCAGCAGGCGCGGCGCCACGTCCGATTTATCGTCGGGCCGGTTGGCAAAAGGCGTGATGTCGTCCGGGTCCACGTCGGCCAGGCGAAAAGACTTGCTCTTGACGTAGACGGCGGGGGTTTTGGGAAGCTTAGAATTCATGAAACGGCATTAAAAACACAGAGAAGATGAAGCGGCGGTGGTTCGCAGGGCCGCGCGGCTAGCCGCCCACCGCCCGCGCGATGCCGAACGCCGCGGCGGCTGCCAGCGCGCCCACCACGGCCATTTTGATGGCGCCCGCCACCGGCGGCTGGCCCGTCATGCGGCTTTTGAAGTAGCCAAACACCAGCAGGCACACCAGCGTGATGGCCGCCGACCACGCCAGCCCCTGCGTGGGCGAGCTGGTAAGGAAATAGGCGCTGAGCGGGATGAGGCCGCCCAGCGCATAAGCCAGGCTGATGGTGATGGCGCTTTTGGGCGCCTGTTTGGGGTCGGGCTCTTCGAGGCCCAGCTCGTACTTCATCATGAACTTCACCCACTGCTCGGGGTCGGCGGTGAGCTCGGCCACGGCCTGGCGGCGGGTGGCTTCCGACAGGCCCATGTCGGCCAGCAGCTCGTCGACCTCGGCGCGCTCTTTTTCGGGCACCTCGCGCACTTCGCGGTGTTCGCGGTCCAGCTCGGAGGCGTAGTGCTCCACTTCGGTGCGGCCGGCCAGGTAGCCGCCCAGGCCCATGGCAATGCTGCCGGCCACAATTTCGGCCAGCCCCGCCGTGATGACCAGCCCCGACGAGGCCACGGCCCCGCTCAGGCCCGCGGCCAGCGCAAACGGCACGGTCAGCCCATCGGAGAGGCCGATGACGATGTCCTGCAGCATGGCCGAGCTGGTCATGTGCAATTCGGGGTGCGGGTCTTCGGCCAGCGCGGGGGCCGTGGTACGGGGCTCAGTCATGGAACACGTTTACAAGAAGGCAACCTTAACCCGACGGGGTGCTTTACGTACGCAGAAACAGAATTTTTCGCCGCCGGCCCGTTCCGGTTTTCTTTCACCTCACTCCTTCCCATTCCTATGGCATCCTCCGCCAAAACGGCTGCCCCCAAAGCCGCGGCCGCCAAAAAAGCCCCGGCCGCCCAGGCCAGCGGCCAAAACGCCCGTTCCAACGCCGCCGTCAACATTCAGCCCGTGCTGGGCCAGCAAAACAACGCCCCCGCGCCCACCCAGCGCTACGGCACCGTGAGCCAGCGCCTGCCCATCGGCCTCGACGAAAAAACCCGTCAGGCCAGCGTGACCGGCCTCAACCAGTTGCTGGCCGACACCATCACCCTGCGCGACATGTACAAAAAGCACCACTGGCAGGTGGTGGGCCCCACTTTCTACCAGCTGCACCTGCTCTACGACAAGCACTACGAGGAGCAGTCGACGCTGGTCGACGCCATTGCCGAGCGCATCCAGATTCTGGGCGGCGTGGCCGTGGCCATGGCCCACGACGTAGCCGAGCTTAGCAGCATCCCGCGCGTGCCGCGCGACCGCGAAGAAGCCCCCGTGCAGGTGTCGCGCCTGCTCGACGCCCACCAGCGCCTCCTCAAAAACTGCCACGAATACGCCGACACCGCCGATGAAAACGGCGACGACGGCACCAACGACCTCATCGTGAGCCAGCTCATCCGCACCAACGAGATGCAGGTGTGGTTCGTGTCGGAGCACGTGGTCGACTCGCCCCTGATTCAGGCCAAGTAGCCGCCTAAGCGCGTCCCTGCACGGGGCGGCCGATGGACCGAAGCGCCCGCCCGGCGCAACGGAGCCATCGGCCGCCCTTTTGTCGTTATTGCAGGTGAGCGGCCAGCTTGTCGTTGTGGTTGTCCTGGGCTTCCTCCACGGTGTGGGTCTTGCCCAGGTCGTTGTCTTTTTTGGCCATCTCGGCCAGCGCACAATAAAAGTCGTGCAACAGCCGGATTTCTTCTTCCGAAAAATCCTGCGCGTTGATTAGGCGGTTGCTGGCGCCTTTTTGAGCCGCAATCAGCTCGTTGAGCTTGAGGTGCAGCACCAGCGAATCTTTGTTTTGGGCGCGCTGAATGAGAAACACCATCAAAAAGGTGATGACGGTGGTGCCCGTGTTGATGACCAATTGCCAGGTTTCGGAATAATGAAAAAGCGGCCCCGTGAGGGCCCACACCAGCACCAGCCCAGCCGCTATCACAAACGCCGGCGTCGACCCCGAAAACTCGGTGATGGCGCTGGCCATTCGCCCGAAGAGGGAGGTAGGAGCGGGTTTTTCGGGAAATTTCATGGCGAAAAGAGGTCAAAGGTGAACAAGGGAAGGCGGAAGGCGCCAAATTTCGGCAAGGTAACCTGCTGAACCATGGAAGTTTGGTGAAAAAGCGCGGCAATGTTTGGTAAGTGCGGTTTTCGCCGGCTATCTTTGCACCCGCTTCGCCGCCTCAGCGGAGCCGGTTTCGGCCGAATTGCCCGTTTTAGTTGCCTTTTGCGCACGTGGTGAAACTGGTAGACACGCCATCTTGAGGGGGTGGTGCCTTCGGGTGTGGGAGTTCGAATCTCCCCGCGCGCACGCAAAACAAAAAGCCCGTTCCAAGCAATTGGAACGGGCTTTTTGTTTTAGCTCCGGCCACTGGCCATGGGCAGTAGCCTGTTGCCCCTTACCCGTCGGGGCGGCTCCGAGCGCCTGCCCTACGGCCCAGCCAGCACTACCCAAGACTTGGGTTATTTCAACAATCTGCAGGCTACTGACGAGCAGGCACATTACCTGCTTTATTCTCAAGACTATGCGGGGTTAATAAGCTACCGTTTAGCGGGATGTGATTAACGCGAATTATACAATCACGCAATTTTTAAAATTGCATTTTAAAATTATTATTTGTTATTTATAATAAAATTTAGTAAATTAATAATGATTTAACTACAACAGTTTGCGTACCCTTCTTATCCCTACTACAATGAAAAGAAATGTACTCATTTGCGGCGCGGCGCTGCTTGCCAGCGCCCTTTTTCCGGTGGTGGCCATGGGCCAATGCAGCTACCGGGCCAGCACCGACGGCGGGACCTTTGGCAGCCCGATGACCTATGAAACGCCGGGCGGCACCTGCCCCGACGCCCCCCTTACCAACTCGGCGGCCCAGGTCATCCTCGACCGAAACCTCACCGTGTACATGCCCGGCAACTACGTGGTGGGCAACGGCGGCAACATCGCCGTATCGGATTTTGGCCACCTCGTGGTGACCGGCCACCTGACGGTGGAGTCCGGCGGCAGCATCACCATTGGCCAAAACGGGACGGTGGAAGTAATGCCCGGCGGCAGCCTCGACATCTCCAGCCAGGGCAACGTAGTGCTGCAGCAAGGCGGGGTACTGATGGGCAATTACGACCTGCGCATCGGCGACGGCACCAATGCGCAGAAAGTGACCAACCTGGAAATTCACGACGATAGCCGCGTGGTGGCCGGCCGGGCCACGGTGAACAAAGCCACCATCTACGTGGCGCCCTCGGCCTCTTTCACCACGGGCTGCAACTTAGTGCTCTACAACTCCAACATCGTCGACGATGGCCTGGTAACCATTCAGGGCAACCTCGACCTGTCGCCGGGCGGGTCCAACAACGTGCTTTGCGGCAACGGCACCGTGTCGGTGGCCGGGTGCGTGTTTGGCGGCAACGGCGCCGTCAACCACATTGCGCAAAACTGCGCAGGAAAAATTGCGGTGTGCGCCCAGCGCGCAGCCACCTCCTGCGGCACCGGCCCGGTGGCCGGCACCAACGCCAACGAGCAAGCCTGCGACGAGCTGGTGCCCTCTTGCCCCAAGCCGTTGCCCGTCGAACTGGTGTCGTTCACGGCCGAGCCCACCACCCGCCAGGGCGTGGCGCTGGAGTGGGTCACGGCTTCGGAAAAAAACAGCCAAAGCTTCGTGGTAGAACGCTCTGCCGACGGCCGCAGCTTCCGCGCCAACCGCACCGTGGCGGGTGCCGGCACTACTGCGGCCCGCACGGCCTACCACGTGGTTGACGAGCAGCCCCTGCCCGGCACCAGCTACTACCGCCTGCGCCAAATCGACTTCAATGCCGCCGCGTCGTACTCGCCGGTGCGGGTGGTGAAGCTGGGCCCATCTACCGGCCCGGGCCTGGAGGTGTATCCTGGCAAAAACGCGCAGGAATGGGTGGTGGCCAGCCGCCTGCTCGCCGAACTGCTGGACGCGCACGGCGCCACTGTGCAAGTGTATGACGCGCTGGGCCGGGCGCAAGCCATCGGCTGTACGCCGGCGGCCGAAACCGGCCGCTGGACGCTGGACCTGCACGCGCTGCCCAGCGGGGTGTACGTCGTGCGCCTGCTCACCGGGTCGGGGTCGTATAGCCGGCGCATCGTGCAGTAGGCGCCCACCGCGCTATTCCCGCTCAAACGGGTTGCCGGGCTTGACCAGCACCACCCGCTCGCGCTCCACCACTACCTGCCCGGGCAGGGCGCCTTTGGGCTTGCGCACGTACTTTTTGGGCGTCACGGTCACGGGGCACAGCGTGTCGTGCTGGCGGCGCGAATACCAGCCGGCCAGCTGCGCGGCGTGCTCTATCACGGGTTCGGGCACGGTTTGCCCGGCCCGCTGCCGGATGACAACGTGCGACCCCGTCACGTCTTTGGCGTGCAGCCAGAGGTCGTCCTTATGGGCATATTTCTGGGTGAGCAGGTCGTTGTTGGCGGCATTGCGGCCCACCAGAATGGTGAAGCCCCGGTCTTCAAACACTTTGAACGGCAGTTCCGTGGCGGCTTTGGCCGCCGTGGGCGCGGGGTCGAGGCCGTGCAGCTTACGCCAGGCGCGCAGGCCGCGCAGCTCGGCGAGCTGAGGCTGGGTGTCCAGCTCCTCCAGTCGCTCCATGGCCGTCAGGGCCTCGGCTTCGCGGCGGGCAATGCGCTCGGTGAGCTGGCGCTCTTCAATTTGCTGGTTCTTGCCCTTGCGGTACAGGTTTTCGGCGGTGAGCTGGGGCTTCTCGTTGGGCTTGAGCTTGATGGTCCGGGGCTGGTTGGTGTAGAAGTCCAGCACTTCAATCTGCTCGGCGCGGGCCGGAATGGCGTGCAGGTGCGCCATAATCAGGTCGGCGGTGTGGCGGTAGCCGGCTTCGTGGGCCAGCGCGTGCAGGCGCTGGCGGGCGTGGGCAGCGGCCGTGCTGGCTTCGTCGGCACGGCGCTCCAGCAGTTGGCGCAACTGCTTGGTTTCCATCTCCAGCGCCCGCCGGCCCAGGGCCATGGGCACGAAGCGGCGCAGGGCACCGATGGGGTCGTCGCCGGGCAGCGTTTCGAGGATGTCGCCGAGGGGCAGCAAGCTCAGGCGGGTGCGGCCATCGAGCTGAATGAGGTAATAATGCGCCGGCTTTTCCAACTGCGCCAGCACTTGGTTCACCAGCCGAGACTTGGTTTCGGGCGGCGCCTGGTCATAGCCCTGGGTACGCAGGTAGCGCAGGGGCAAGTCGGCCAGCGGGGGCGGCAGCTTGCCGGCGGCTACGGGTGCGGGGGCGGCTTGCGGCTTCAGGTCGGCGTCGGCCAGCAGCTTCTGCTGAAACAGCTGGGCGGGCGCTTCAGCCGCGGTGCGAAAAATGGCGTTCGGCCGCGGGCCGTAGAGCTTGAACACCAGCCGGGCGCCGCTCCGAAAATTCACTTGCAGCACCCGGTCCTGGGGCCAAGCGGCCACGCCTTCCACTTGCTCCCCCAGCAGGCCCGGAAATAAATCCACCGAATTGGAGCGAGCGCGCTGAAAGGTCTCGGGCAAGGCCAGGGCCGGAAACGTAGCGCCCAGCTGCGCCTTCAGCCAAAACTCCTTGCTGCCGTCCGTGAGGCCAACCACCAGTTCATCCTTTTCCTGCGTGAAACACACGGCCACGCGGCAGCCCCGCAGCCGCTCGGTAAGCGCGGGGGCCAGTTGGCGCAGGAAATAATAGTTGGTGTGCATAAATAAACCGGCAGGAATGTGCCGCGGCGCGTTCCTACACCGTCACTTTCAGCCCATCATACGCCAGCCGAATCCAGTCCGGCAGCTCGGCTTCCACTTCCTGGTGGCGGCCCAGCTGGTGGCTGATGTGCGTGAGAAAGGCCCGCTTGGGCGCGGCCTCTTCCAGCACCGCAATGGCCTGGGCCAGCGTGAAGTGCGAAATGTGCTCCTCGCGCCGCAGGGCGTTGAGCACAATCACGTCGGCGTCGCGGAGCTGGGCGCGGGTTTCGGGCCCGATGTGGTTGGCATCCGTCAGGTAGCAGAAGCCGCCGATGCGGAAACCCAGCACCGGCAGGCGGTGGTGCATGGCCCGCAGGGGCAGCACCGAAACCCCCAGCACGTCAAACGGCGCGTCGTCGCGCTCGATGGGGTGCAGCGTCACGCGCGGCACGCCGGGGTACTTGTTTTCGGCAAAAATGTAGGCAAACTCCTGCTGCAGTTGGCGCAGCACGCGGGGTTCGGCAAAAACCGGCATGTCCGTCTGCTGCCGGAAATTGAAGGCCCGGATGTCGTCGAGGCCGGCGGTGTGGTCTTTGTGCTCGTGCGTGAACAGCAGCGCGTCGAGCCGAGTGACACGGGCGCGCAGCATCTGCTGCCGAAAATCGGGGCCGGAGTCGATGACGAAGCTGCGGCTACCCACTTCCACGTGCACCGACACGCGCAGGCGGTGGTCGCGGTGGTCGAGCGAGCGGCACACCGCGCAGGTGCACCCTATCATGGGCACCCCGGAAGAGGTGCCGGTACCTAAGAACGTTACAACCATCTTAATGAGTGAATGGCTGAATGGCTGAATGAGCGAATGGCCGCGTGCTCATTCACCCATTCAGCCATTCACTCATTCACCAATTGATTAGCCCACGTACTGCTTCACCACGCGCACGAGGGCGTCGAAGTCGAGCGGCTTGGGCAGGTAATCGGTCACGCCGGCCTCGCGGAACTGGTCCATCGAGTAGTTGTTGGCGTTGCCGGTGATGGCGATGATGGGCAATTTATTGATGGCCGGGTCGGCGTGGGCGCGGATTTCGCGGGTGCACTGCATGCCGTCCTTCACCGGGATGTTGATGTCCATCAGCACGCAATCGACCGGAGTGGCTTCGAGTTGCTTGAGGACTTCGCCCCCGTTTTTGGCCAGCACGATTTTGTACTTCTGCAACTCCAGAATCTTACGGGTGAGGTTGAGAATCACCGAGCTGTCCTCAGCAATCAGAATGGTTTTGGATTGGGTATCGACGGACATGAGCGTTAGGGGTTGGATTGGGTTGGGGGTAGAAAAATAGAAGAACGGGCCGAAATCATTCGGCAGGGGTACTGATGGCTCGCTCAACGGCGCCGGGGTATTCGGCTACGAACTGTGCAAAGTAATGTTCCAGAAGTTGAAATCCCGCCGCGCCCTCCTCCATCCGGCCGCCCTTGAGCTGGTGCTCGAGGTAGCGGGCCTGGGCCGCCAGGGCCACGCCGCCCAGCGTGGCGGCCGTGCCTTTGAGCTGGTGCAGCATGGGCAGCAGGTCGCGGAAATTGCCTTCGGCGGCCGTGGGGGCGGCGTCGCGCAGCAGGTCGCCGGCCTCCTGCTCAAACTCCTGGTAGAGGTCGGACGTGAACTCGGTGCCGCCCAGCTCCACCAGCTGCCGCAGGATGGTTTCGTCGAGTGTGGGCTCCTTGGCCACCTCGGGCGCGGGCGTGGGCAAGGGCGGCGGCCCGCCGGCCACCGTAGCCGGCGCGGCCGGCGCATTGGCCAGGGCCGACCCTTCGCCCACGGGGCGGCCGGGGCGCGGGCGCAGCCAGCGGTGCAGCACTTCGTAGAGGTGGCGGCTTTTCACGGGCTTGCCCACGTAGTCGTCGAGGCCCTGGCGCATGAAGCGGCCGGCGTCTTCCTGCATGGAATACGCCGTCATGGCCACCACGGGCGGGCAGCTTTCGCCCAGCAGGCGCCGGATTTCGGCCGTGGCGGCCACGCCGTCCATGTCGGGCATCTGGATGTCCATGAAAATGATGTTGAAGTCGGCCCCGGGGGCCGTCACCATTTCAATGGCTTCGGGGCCGCCGCCGGCCACGCTCACCTGGCAGCCCAGCTTGGTGAGCAGGCGCTGGCCCACTTTCTGGTTGATGGCGTTGTCGTCGACGAGCAGCACGCGCGGCGAAGCTTCAAACGGCTGGAACACGGGCTCGCGCACCTGCGGCGCGGCAGGCAGCTCGCTGCTCACGGCCTCGCGGGCGCTGATGGTGAACCAAAACACCGAGCCTTCGCCCTCGTCCGACAGCACCCCGATTTCGCCGCCCAGCAGTTCGGCCAGTTGCCGGCTGATGCTCAGGCCCAGGCCCGTGCCGCCGTAGGCCTTGCTGGGCGTGGTGTCGAGCTGCGTGAAGTTGGTGAAGAGCAGGCTGGCGTTGTCGTTGGAGATGCCGATGCCCGAGTCCTGCACCGCGAAGCGCAGGGTGTGGTGCTCGCCGTCGGTGCTCACGCTGCTCACCACAATGGCCACGGTGCCCTCGTTGGTGAACTTGATGGCGTTGGCCACCAAGTTGGACAGAATCTGGAGCAGGCGCACCTCGTCCGTTATCACGAAGCGCGGCGTGTGCGGCGTGATGTGGTAGGTGAAGCGAATGTGCTTCTGCTCGGCCCGGTAAATGAACAGGGCCCGGATGCGCTCCATCACGGCCTGCAGCTCGATGGCCGTTTCGTGAATTTGCAGCTTGCCAGCCTGAATTTTCGACAGGTCGAGGATGTCGTTCAAGATGGTGAGCAGCGCGTCGGAGCTCTTGCGCAGGGTGTCCACGTAGTCGAGCTGCTCCTCGGTTTCCACCGTCTGGTCGAGCAGGTCAATCATGCCGATGATGCCGTTCATGGGCGTGCGCAGCTCGTGGCTCATGTTGGCCAGGAACTGCGTTTTGGCTTCCAGGGCGGCTTCGGCCTCGTCCTTGGCCTTGCGCAAGTCGTCCTGCATCTGCCGGATTTCGGTCACGTCGCGGGCAATGCCCTCGGTGCCGAACTGGCCGAGCTCGCCGGTGGCTTCCTCGCCCTCGGGCGGGGTGGCCATGCGGGCGTTCACGAGCACGCTCACCGGGTAGCCGTCCTTGTGCCACATCTGGGTTTCGAAGTTGCGCAAGCCCCCGCTGCGTTCGGCTTCGGCGTTGGCGCGGGCCATGTCGTCGGCGTCCACGAAATAGTTAGTCACCGGTTGACCAATGACTTCTTCGGGCTCGTAGCCCAGCACGTCGCGCACCGAGGGGCTCACGATGGTGAGCAGGCCGTTGCCGTCGGTGCGATAGTAGATGTCCTGAAACGACTCGAAGATGTTGCGAAACTTCTCCTCCTGGGCCTCCAGGGCCAGCTGGGCGCGCTTCTGCTCGGTGATGTCGTGCGCAATGGCCGAGATTTCCTCAAACGAGCCGTCGCCCAGGTAAATGGGGTTCAGGTGAATGTCGGTCCACACGTCGTAGCCGCGGGCGTCGCGCAGGCGCATCTCAAAGCGCTGGGCCTGGCCCTTGGCGGCGGCGTCGTAGTGGCGCACAAAGATGTCGCGTTCGTGCTCGGGCATGTGGGCTAGGTCGGCCTCCCACAGGTTGAGGCCGCGCACGGGATAGGTGCCGTTGCGCCGCAAGAACAGGGCCGCGTAGTTGCGGTTGAAGTTCATGAGGTGGGCGCGGGTGTTCACCGTCCACATCACGTGCGAGCCGCTTTCGAAAATGGCGTTCAGGCGGGCCGTCTGCTTGCCAATCTGCTCCTCGTTGCGCTTGCGCTCGATGGCCAGGGCCACCTGGTTCGAGATGAAGTGCAGCACGTCCAGGTCGCCGGGCGTGTAGGCATCGGCGCGGGTGTAGTCCTGCACGGCCAGCACCCCGATGATGCGGTCGCCGATGCTCAGCGGCGAAGCCAGCATCACCTCGGGCACCAGGCCGTGGGCCGTGACGGTGCCGCTGCGCACCAGCTGCTGAAAGTCGGTGTGCGTGAGGTAGCGGGGTTGGCCGCCGGCAATGATGTACTCTGACACGCCGTTGGAGAACGGCAGCGCGCCCAGCGGCCGGTGCTGCGGGTGCTGGTCGACGTGGTAGGCAAACTGCAACTGCGTGCGGGCGTCGTCGCACAGGGCAATGAACAGGTTGCTGGTTTCGATAATCTTGCTCAGCTCGCGGTGAATGGCGCCGTAAAGACTAGGCAGGTCCTTGGCCGAGATGGCCAGGTTGGCGATGCTGTAGTAGACCTTCTGCAGACGCTCGGCCTTGATGCGGTCGGTGATGTCGTGCAGAATGGCGCGGCTGCTCACCGGCTGGCCTTCCTCGCGCACCACGCTCATGCTCCCGATGAGGTGCACGGGCTTGCCCTGGTTGGTCAGAAACACGGTTTCAACCTTATTCACGGGCTCGCCGTCGTAGAGGTTGCGCAGCTGGTAGAGCAGCTTGGCCTTGTAGTAGGGGTGCACCACGTCGGCTAGGGTGCGGGTGGCCAGCTCGGCGTCGGAATAGCCCAGCTTTTCCTTCCAGGCCTTGTTCACAAACAGGAAGCCGTTGTCGGCGCTCAGGTGCTGCACTAGGTCCTGGGCGTTGTCAAGAAAGTCCTGCAGGTGGGTGCTGTCGCCGGCCAAGGCGGGGCTGGCCAGCAGCTGCTCGTTGGGCACTTCGCCGGCCATCCACATGCCCGTGATGGTGCCGGCCACGTCGCGCGTGAACCCCGTGCGCCAGTGCACCTGCCGGAGCTGCCCGGTGCGCGTGAGCACGGGGCGCTCGGCGTTGGGCGCAAGGGTTTCGTTGGCAATGGTCTCCAGGTAGGCTTGGTGCTGGGCCGCGCGCTCGGCCTGGGGCGTAAACATCTCGTAGCCAATGCGGCCCACTACCTGCTTGCGCGTGTAGCCGGTGAGCGCCAGGAAGGCTTCGTTCACGTCCATGACGGTGCCCACCACGTCGAGCAGCACGTACACTTGCCCCAGTTGGTCGAGCAGCGCTGTCAGCGGCGGCGCCACGGGGCGGGTCGAAGAAGCAGCCGGGAATGAAGCCATACAATAACGCGTCCTGCCTGTTGAATTTCCTGCTAATATAACCACCGCCGTGCCGGGCGGCGGCGTAAATTTGGCCAAAATAAAATAACTAACGCGGCGCTGCCCGGGCGGCGCCAGCTTCTGCTCTTGCCGCCCCCGTCCGCGCCGCGCCTGCTCTTCGCCGTCACCACCGACCTGTGCTTCGACCAGCGCATGCAGCGCATTTGCGGCAGCCTGGCCGCGGCCGGCTACCAGGTGCAGCTCGTGGGCTGGCAGCGGCCGGCCTCGCCCCCGCTCACGCCCCAGCCCTACCAACAGCACCGCCTGCGCGGTTGGTTTCAGAAGGGCAAGCTGTTTTACCTGGAGTACAATCTGCGGCTGCTTTTCTATTTGCTCAGCCAGCGCGCGGCCGCCTGGTGCGCCTGCGACCTGGACACCGCCCTGCCCGTGTGGCTGCGGGCCCGGCTGGGCGGCCAGCCGCTGGTGTACGATGCCCACGAGCTGTTCACGGAAGTGCCCGAGGTGGTGGCCCGGCCGGCGGTGCAGCGCGTGTGGCGCTGGGTGGAAAGCTTCATCGTGCCGCGGGCCCGGCTGGCGTATACCGTGGGCCCGGCGCTGGCCGGGATGTTTAAGCAGCGCTACGGCCGGCCGTTTGCGGTGGTGCGCAACGTGAGCCGGCTGCGCGAGGAAGACGTGTTGCCGCCTGCTCCGGCGGCCGCACCGCCCGGCGGCTACATTCTGTACCAGGGGGCCCTGAACGTGGGCCGCGGCCTCGAAAACCTGCTCGACGCCATGCCCCAGGTGGCGGGCCGGCTGGTGATTTGCGGCGAAGGCGACCTTTCGGCGGCCCTGCGCGCGCGGGCCGCACGCTTGGGCCTGCTGGCGTCGGGCAAAGTGGAGTTTCGCGGCTTCGTGCTGCCCGAGGCACTGCGCGAGGTGACGCGGCACGCGGCCGTGGGCATCATGCTGCTCGAAAACATCGGCCTGAGCTACTACTACTCGCTGGCCAACAAGTTCTTCGACTACGTGCACGCCGGCATCCCGCAGGTGCTCATCGACTTTCCCGAATACCGCGCCCTCAACGACGAATTCGACGTGGCCGAGCTGGTGACGGACTTGGCCCCCACCACCCTGGCCCGGGCCCTCAACCGCCTGCTGCGCGACGAGCCGGCCCGCTACCACTATTTGGCCGAAAACTGCCGCCGCGCCGCCCCGCAGCTCAGCTGGCAGCACGAGGAACGGGCGCTGCGCCGGCTGTGGGGTGGCGTGGTGCCGGTGGCACCTGCCGGGCTGCTACCCAACCGGGAACAACTCCACGCCTAACATGAAAAACGTTCTCCTGCTTGCGGCCATCGGGGCCGTGCTGGTCATCGGCTTCTACGCCCGGCAAACGTGGAGCTGCCATGCATCGCTGACCCCGGCCCAGGCCAAGCGGCTGCGCACGGAGTACAGTCGGGAAGACCTTTCCTACTTTGGGCAAATTGCTTTTGGGAATGATTTGGGCACATTGAGCGAAACCATTCATCGGTGGAACCGGCCGGTTGTGCGCGTTGCAATCATGACGGCCTGCACCGCAGCCGAAAAGCAGGAAGTGCGGCGGGTTTTGGCAGACCTGAACACCATTAGCCGCAGCACCAAGTTCCAACTGCAGCCCGACAAGCCGGACCTGCGCATCTACTTTGCGCCCATTCAGGATATTCCGCAGCTGTTTCGGGGCCACGATGGTAGTGCAAACGGCACCTTTGCTTTTCGCACCACGCCGTGCGGCGAGATTACCAGCGCCACAGTAGCCGTGGCCAATAACTTAACTTTCGAGGGCCATGAGGAAGCCATTATCCGAGAGGAAATAGCACAAAGCATTGGGCTTCCCAAAGACACCAACCGCTACCCCAAAAGCGTTTTTTCCTCCAATCGCCAAATTGTCATCGACCAAGCTTCCGGCGATACCTACCGCCTTTTTGCCACCGAGTTTTTGCCCATTGACCGACGCATAATCAGCATTCTTTACAATTCGGGGATACCGGTCAATACGTCACGGGCTGATTTCACCCGCCACGTGCTTGCGGCGCCAGAGTAGCGGGTGGGCGAAACGCGGGGCCCTGCCCATGGGGCCCCAGCCCAGCGGGCAGCACGAGGCGCGGGAGCTGCGCCGGTTGTGGACGCAAGTGGTGCCGCTGACCGATTAGCCGAGGGCAATTGCCCGACTTCCTGCATTAGCTGTGCCGCATACCTGCACAATCAACTGCTGGCAGATTCAGGACCGGTGCCCGGACCGAGCAATGCCCGGCAGAGGGCGGCGCAGGGCAAGGCCACCGGAAAAACGGCCAGCAGGCCAGCGGCTCGGGGCAAGGCCATGCCCAGCAGGTTTTGCCCGTAGAGCGGCGCGGCATTGAACAAAAAGCTCAGGTCCGTGGTGTGGGCCGTCACGCCGAGCTGGCCCAGCCGCAGGTAGGCTCCCACCACGGGCAGTAGCAGCCCCGCGCTGAGCCAGTACCCGGCGCGAAAATCCCGCCGCGGCGCCCGACGCCACCGGTCGATGCAGCGCAGCAACGCGGCGGCGGTGAGGCCCACCAAGAGCACGAGGGACAGGAGTTGGGGCAACATATAAGGCAGTGGAATAAGCGCTACGAGGGCACGGGAAACGGGGCAGGCCCCTGTTGCGCAAAGAAACGGCCGGACAGCTAATTCAAGATTCACTGGCGCGTGGGTGCCCGGGCCGGCGCCGTGTGGCCTAACTTCGTACGACCGTTTTTGCCACTGCCAGCCGCGGCGCGGCGCTTTTCCGGCGGGCACCTCCCACCCGCATTTCATATGCTAGTCTTGAAAAAACTGACTCCTGCCCTGCTCCTCGGCACGGCCTGTTTTGCCGCCGGCGCCCTGGTGGCGCGGCCCACGGCCCCGGAAGAAATTACGGTGCCCATGCTCCGCGCCGCGCAGCAGCTCATGGGGATAAGCTTTTCCGAGGCCCAGCTCGACTCAACCCGCCGCAACCTGACCGGCTACCGCGAAAGCTATGAGGCCTTGCGCAAGCTGGACATATCCAACAGCGTGGCCCCGGCCGTGGTGTTCGACCCGCGCCCGCTGCGGCTGCGCCAGGCCAGCCTGGTCGCTGCCACCACCACCCCCGGCAAGCTGCCGGAAATGGCCAAGGTGAAACTTCCCGCCACCCGCGACGACCTCGCATTCTACACCGTGCGGCAGCTGGGCGAGCTGCTGCGCACCAAGCAGATTTCGTCTGAGGAGCTGACTACTTTTTTCCTGGCCCGGCTCAAGAAGTACGACCCCAAGCTGCACTGCGTCATCACCCTCACCGAAGAGCTGGCCCTGCAGCAGGCCCGCCAGGCCGACCAGGAAATCAAAGCCGGCAAATACCGCGGGCCGCTGCACGGCATCCCCTACGGCGCCAAGGACTTATTTAGCGCCAAAGGCTACAAAACCACCTGGGGCTCGGTGCCCTACAAAGACCAAACGCTGGACGAGGACGCCGCCGTGGTGGAGCGCCTGCGCGCCGCCGGAGCCGTGCTCTGCGCCAAGCTCACGCTGGGCGAGCTGGCCCAGGGCGACGTCTGGTTTGGCGAGAAGACCCGCACGCCCTGGGACATCACCAAGGGTTCCAGCGGCTCGTCGGCGGGCTCGGCCTCGGCGGTGGCGGCGGGGCTGCTGCCGTTTGCCATTGGCACCGAAACGCTGGGGTCCATCGTGAGCCCCAGCACGGCCTGCGGCATCACCGGCCTGCGCCCCACCTACGGCCGCGTGAGCCGCGCCGGCGCCATGGCCCTGAGCTGGACCATGGACAAAGCCGGCCCGCTGGCCCGCTCGGCCGAGGACTGCGCCATCGTGCTGGCCGCCCTCACCGCCGCGGGCCCCGACGCCCGCGACCCGGCCACCATGCAGGCGCCCAACGCTTTCCGCTACGCCTTCGGTACCAACCTCAAAAAGCTGCGCGTGGGCTACGTGAAAAAGGCATTCGACCAAGACTACCCCACCAAGGCCAACGACCAGGCCAGCCTCGACGTGCTGCGCAAGCTGGGCGTGGAGCTGGTGCCCATCGAAATGCCGGCCATCGCGGCGGGCAGCCTGCGCTTCGTGCTCACGGCCGAAGGCGCGGCGGCGTTCGACGGCCTCACCCGCTCGGGCCGCGACGGCCAGATGGTGCTCCAAAACCGCTTCGCCTGGCCCAACACCTTTCGGTCGTCGCGCTTCATCCCGGCCGTAGAATACCTGCAGGCCCAGCGCGCCCGCAGCCTGCTCATCGAGCAGATGGACGCCCAGCTTAAGGGGCTGGATGCCTACATCACGCCTTCCTTCAGCGCCAGCCTGGTGGTCACCAACCTCACCGGCCACCCCGCCATCGCCCTGCCCAACGGCTTCACGGCCCAGGGCCTGCCCACCACCATCACCTTCATCGGCCAGCTCTACGAAGAAGGCACCCTGCTGGCCCTGGCCAAGGCCTACCAGGACGCCACCGAGTTTGACGAAAAGCATCCCCCTCTGACTTTCTAAATGGCGGACCTGCTTCCCCCTTCCATTCTTGCCCAGCTGGCGCCCACGCCCACCGACCCGCGGCCCGTACTGCTCACCATTGCCGGCCCCACGGCCGTGGGCAAAACCGCCCTGTGCGTGCAGTTGGCCCACCAATTCCGCACCGAAATCGTGTCGGCCGACTCGCGCCAGTTCTTCCGGGAGCTGAGCATTGGCACGGCCAAGCCCACCCCGGAGGAGATGCAGGGCGTGCCTCATCATTTTATCGACAGCCACGGCATCAGCGAGGACTACAGCGCCGGCCGCTTCGCCGCCGACGCCCTGGCCGTGCTCGAAAAGCTATTCCAGCGGCACCCGCTGGTTATCCTCACCGGCGGCTCGGGCCTCTACGTGCAGGCCGTCACCGACGGGCTCGACGAGCTGCCTAGCGTGCCGCCCGAAGTCCGGGCCCAGCTCCACACCGAGCTGGCCGCCCACGGCCTGCCCCACCTCGTGGCCGAACTGGCCCAGACCGACCCCGTGGCCCACGCCCGCATCGACCCGCAAAACCCGCAGCGCGTGGTGCGTGCCCTGGAAATCACGCGCGCCACGGGCCGGCCGTTTTCCAGCTTCCACACCAGCGGCCCGCCGCCCGAGAACCCGCTCTTCCGCAACGTGAAAGTGGCCCTTACCCGCGAGCGCGAGGCGCTTTACCAACGCATCAACCTGCGGGTAGAGCACATGCTGGCCGCCGGCCTGCTGGAGGAAGTGCGCGGCCTCCTCCCCTACCGCCACCACCACGCCCTGCAAACCGTGGGCTACCAGGAAATCTTCGGCTACCTCGACGGCGACTACGACTGGGCCGAGGCCGTGCGCCTGCTGCAGCGCAACACCCGCCGCTACGCCAAGCGCCAGCTTACCTGGCTGCGCCGCGACCCGGCGTATCAGTGGGTAGAATTAGGGTAAGAGGGTATGGGGGTAGGAGGGCAAGAGTTGTCATGTGCGGACATAACTCCTGCCCTCCTACCCCCACCTCTTACCCTAAAAAAAACCTACACGCTCAAAATCTCCACCATCCGCATAAAGCTCTGATTGATGAGCTTCTTCTTGTTGATGGTATCGATGAACGGCGTGTACACCAGCTTCTTGTCGATGATGCCGGCCATGACGTTGCGCATGCCGTTCATCAGGCCTTCCACGGCCGCAATGCCGAGCTGCGAGCCCAGCAGGCGGTCGGCGGCCGTGGGCGAGCCGCCCCGCTGAATGTGGCCAATCACCGTCACGCGGGTATCGAGCTGCGGGATGGCTTCCTTCACGCGGGCGGCCACCTGGGTGGCGTTGCCCTCCTCGTCGCCCTCGGCCACGATGACGATGAACGAAGTTTTGGAGCGGTGCCAGCCGGCCTGCAGGGTTTCCACGGCCACGTCGGTGCTCATCTGGGTTTCCGGAATCATCACGATTTCGGCCCCGCCGCCGATGGCGCACGGAATGGCGATGTAGCCCGAGTCGCGGCCCATCACCTCCACAAAAAAGCACCGGTCGTGCGAGTCGGCCGTGTCCCGGATTTTGTCGATGCACTCCAAAGCGGTGTTCACGGCCGTATCGTAGCCAATGGTGTAGTCGGTGCCGTACAGGTCGTTGTCGATGGTGCCGGGCGCGCCCACGGTGGGGATGCCGAATTCCTCCTCAAAAATCATGGCGCCGGTAAAGGTGCCGTTGCCGCCGATGGCCACCAGGCCTTCGATGCCGTGATTCACCAGCTGGTCGAAGGCCTGCTGCCGGCCTTCCTTTGTCATAAATTTCAGGCTGCGGGCCGATTTCAGGATGGTGCCGCCCTTCTGCACCGTGTTGGAAACCGACGCCGAATCGAGCCGCACAAACTCGCCCTTAATCATGCCGCTATAGCCGCGCATGATGCCATATACCTCAATGCCGTGGTAGGTGGCGGTGCGCACCACGGCCCGGATGGCGGCGTTCATGCCCGGCGAGTCGCCGCCGCTGGTAAATACTGCTATTCTCTTCATCAACTTGTTCTTAAATCATGCGGGCAGGCCAATGGCGCCCAAACCCCGCAAAGTTGGCGAAACGATTGCATATCCGCCGCAGCCTGCCCCAAAATACCCACCGGCGGCGCATCATCTTTTTTTTACCTTTTGCGTAACAATGGCAGAAATCAGCCGGTTTTTTTACTACATTGACTCAACAATCGGCCCGATTGCAGTAAAATCATCTTCCACCTCCTAATTCCCACGTTTTATGTTCGGTTTTTTCGAAAATGAGCAAGCCAAAAAAATTAAAGGCCACCTGCTGAACCTGGCGGCCCTGGCCAAAGCGGATGGCCACATCGACGCGCGGGAGATGAACTTCATCTTGGCCGTGGGCAAGAAGAACGGCCTGAGCCAATCGGAGGTGCAGGCGCTGGTTTCGGGGGCCAAAGGCACGAGCAACGACCTGCCCACCAACGACTCCGAGCGGTTTGACCAGATTTTTGACCTGGTGGACATGATGCTGGCCGACGGCATCGTGGACGAGACGGAGATGGAGTTCTGCATCATGATGGCCGAAAAGCTGGGCTTCCGCAAAGCCATTGTGGGGGTGCTGGTCCGCAAAATCTCGCAGGGCGTGAAAGACGGCCTGCCGCGCGAACGCATCAAAGAGGAAAGCAATTCCTTTTTGAATTACAACGAGTTGCCCCGGCCCACGGTAGTCTTGTAGGCCTATGGCACAAGCTTACTCTTGAGGGGCTGCCCTCCGTTACCGGCCCGCCGCTTTCCGACTTTGTCGGCATTGCGGCGGGCCGGTTTGCGTAGCCGGGCAGCCTAGCTGATGCCCGTGACGTGCGAAATGGCCCGCAGCAAGGCCGCGCAGGCCTCGTCAATCTCGGCGTCGGTGATGATGAGCGGCGGCGCCAGCCGCAGGGAATTGTCGCAAAAGAGAAACCAATCGGTGAGAATGCCTTCGTGCTCCAGCGCATGGTCGATGATGGGCTTGAGCACCGCGAAGGACTCGAACTCCACCGCCATGAGCAGGCCGCAGCCGCGCACCGCCCCGATGGCCGGGTGCCGCAGCTGCCCCCGAAACCGGGCCGCCTTGGCCGCCACGCCTTCGGCCAGCCGCTCGTCCTGAATGACTTGCAGGGTAGCCAGCGCCGCCGCGCAACTCACCGGGTGCCCGCCAAACGTGGTGCAATGCCCCAAAATGGGGTTGGTTTTGAAGCCTGACATGATTTCGGTGCTCGAAATGAACGCCCCGATGGGCATACCGCCGCCCATGCCCTTGGCACACACCAAGATATCGGGCTCGATGGCGAACTGCTCGAAGGCCCACATGCTGCCCGTGCGCCCGTAGCCGCACTGAATTTCGTCCAGAATGAGCAGCGCGCCCACTTCGGTGCAGCGGGCGCGCAGCGCCGGCAAATATTCGGGGCTAGGCACGCGCACGCCGGCCTCGCCCTGCACCGTTTCGATGACCACGGCGGCGGTGCGCTCGGTGATGAAGGCCAGGTCGGCCAGCTCGTTGTGGCGAATGTGGCGCACGTCGGGCAGCAGCGGGCGGAAGCTGTTCTTGAAGCCCTCGGAGCCGGTGATGGACAAGGCGCCGTGCGTGGAGCCGTGGTAGGCGTTGAGGCAGGAAATGAGCTCGGTGCGGCCGGTGTGGCGCTTGGCCAGCTTCAGGGCGCCCTCAATGGCCTCGGTGCCGGAGTTGGTGAAGAACACCGAATCGAGCTGCGCGGGCAGGGTTTGGTGAATGGCCTCGGCGAGCTGGGCGGGCACGGCCTGCACCAGCTCGCCGTACACCATCAGGTGCAGATACTTATCGAGCTGGGCCTGAATGCCGGCCAGCACGCGCGGGTGGCGGTGGCCCACGTTGCTCACGCCGATGCCCGAAATCAGGTCGAGGTAGCGGCGGCCGTCGGGGCCATACATGTAGATGCCTTCGGCCCGCTCAATTTCCAGCAGCAGCGGAAAGTCGGAGGTCTGGGCCTGGTGGCGCAGGAATAATTGGCGGGGTGTCAGAACCACGGATTCTTCGGATTTAAGCGTATAATCGGATTTTGTATATAGCCGTTTGTCATCCTGAGCGCAGCGAAGGACCTCATCACGTCTGAGCCAGATTGGTTATAACGTGATAAGGTCCTTCGCTGCGCTCAGGATGACGAACAACTTTCAAAACCAGCGAAAAATGATTTCGATTATTCCGCAAAAATAAAGAGGCCGCTGCGGGGACAGCGGCCTCTGGGCATAGCTCAGAAAGAAAAGCCTCAGTTAGTGTCGACGGCCGCTTGGCCGCCCGCGCCGGCTACGCGCTTGATGACTTCTTTGGTAAAGTCGCGCTCGGCCTGAAACAATTGGGCCACCTGGCGCAGCGAAATCACCTTCTGAAACTTGTCGAAGTACTCCTTTTCCAGGTTCAGCTCCTGCTGGCGCGTGGCGAAGGCCTGGTTGAACGTGTCGCGAATTTGCTGGTCGGTCATGCCCTCGGTCACGTCGCGGCGCAGCAGGCGGCCGCTGCGGTTGAGCTCGCGGCGGCGGGCCGAAAACTCGTTGTAGAGCGGCCAGAACTTCTGGGCCTGCTCCTGCGTGAGCGAGACGCGGTTGGTGATAAAGGCAATTTTGGCGTTTTCGAGCTGGCCGAGGCGCTGTCCTTTGCGGCCTCCGCCCAGGCCTTGGCCGCCGCCCTGGGCGTGGGCAGCCGGTGCCGCGGCCGCCAGCAAAACAGCGAGGCTAACTAATCGAAGTACAGATGAAATAGCGGACATGATAGGGGAAAGGAATTACAAATACGTCGGGTCTTCCGATGGCTGGTCGTCGAGGGCCTGGACCAGCTCCTCTTCCGACGCGTGCAGGAAGCCTTTGGTGATGTTGGGGTGGGCGGCCGTGAGCACGGCCAGGTCGGAATTCTCGACGCGGGCGCCGCTCGTGAGCAGGTAGCCCACCAGCTCGGTGCGCGGCACGGCGTCGAGCGACGCCACGGCTACGGGGGCTTCCGGGGCTGGCCCGCTCAGGAAAAACGAGGCCGCAAAGCCGCCCAGCACGGCCACCGAAGCCAGGCCGGTGCGCAGGGCCGGCGTGAGCCAGGCCAGCCAGCCGGGCACGGCCGGGCGGGCGTCGGCCCGGGGCAGCCGGGCCATTATCTGGGTCGGAAGCTTATCGAAATAGCCAGCGGGCGGCTCGCTCAGCAGCGGGCGGGGCCGCCGGGGGTGCGCGTCTAGCTTGAAAGTAGGTTTCATGGCAGTTGGATGAAGAACAGGGGGCGGCGTTTAACTCCGCAAGTAAAAATTTGTCTTTTGGCCGATTAATCGTCGGTGCTGCGGGTCACGTATTCTTCCACTTTCTTCACGGCGTGATGGTAGCTGGCTTTCAACGCGCCCACGCTGGTGCCGGTTATTTCGGCCATTTGCTCGTAGGGCATCTCGTCGTAGTAGCGCAGGTTGAACACCAGGCGCTGCTTATCGGGCAAGCGCAGAATGGCTTGCTGCAGCTTCAGCTCGATGGCGTCGCCGGCAATGGCCGGGTCGGCTTCCATCTTGGCGGCCAGCTCGGCGCCCACGTCGGTGAGCGGCAGCAGAAACTTGCGCCGCTTGCTGCTCAGAAAGTTGAGGCACTCGTTGGTGGCAATGCGGTATATCCAGGTGAAGAGGGCCGCGTCTTGCCGGAAATTCTCCAGGTGCTTCCACACCTTCACAAACACGTCCTGGGTAAGGTCGTCGGCGTCGTCGTGGTCAATCACCATCTTGCGCACGTGCCAGTACACCTTGCTCTGGTACTTGCGCACGAGCTGGTTGAACGCCAAGTTGCGCGAAGCCGGGTCTTGAAACTTGAGAAGGATGTCGTGGTCTTCCAAACGGAGAGGCCGGGATGGTGGCGGTAACTAACGCGGGTTGGATGGCCGTTGGGCCGCCAAGTTTAACACCACAGCTCAACAATAGCCCATTCCTTTTTTTATAAATATTTTCAACTATATATTTACATTACTAATCATCAACCGTTCATCCGACTGTAATGAATCCCAATAAAGCCCTGTGGGAGAAAGGCGATTTCACGCAAATCGCCCAAACCATGCGCCAAAGCGGCGACGAACTGGTGGCAAAGCTCGGCATCACCGAAGGCATGCGAGTGATTGACCTGGGCTGCGGCGACGGCACCACGGCCCTGCCCGAAGCGCTGCGCGGGGCCCACGTGCTCGGGATTGACATTGCCCACAACCTGGTGGAGGCCGGCAAACGGCGGGCGGCAGCAGCCGGCCTGGCCAACTGCACCTTTCAGGAAGGCGACGCCTGCCACCTGAGCGACGTGGCCGACCATTCGGCCGACCTGGTGGTCAGCATTTTCGGGGCCATGTTTGCCCCGAAGCCCTTCGACGTGGCCAAAGAAATGGTGCGCGTGACCAAGCCGGGCGGCAAAATTGTGATGGGCAACTGGATACCCGGCGACCCCACGCTCGTGGCCCAGATACTCCGCATCAGCTCGGCTTACACCCCGCCCCCGCCCGAAGGCTTCGTCAGCCCCATGACCTGGGGCGTCGAAAGCAACGTGCTGGAACGCTTCGGCCAGGCCGGCATTCCGCCCCAGCGCATTGCGTGCGACAAGGACACGTTCACCTTCGTGGCTCCTTTCGCACCCAGCGAGTTTGTGCGGCTGTTTCAGAACTTCTACGGCCCGACGATGAATGCCTTTGAAGCGGCCGAGCGCAACGGCAAAGCAGCCGAGTTGGAACGGGAGCTAACGGAACTGTTCATCAGCCAGAACAAGGCCGCCACGCCGGACAGCACGCTAATCCCGGCCGCCTACCTGCGCGTGACCGTGAGCTGCTAGCCCCCGAAGGCACGTGGGCCTGTCGCCACGCCGGAGCGATTTGCAGAGCAGACAGCCCGTCGATGAAAGCGCCGCTATTTGCCGACGTAAGCGCAGGTCCAGCGGTTGTCGGGGATGGTCGGGAAAACCAGGAAAAATTTATCGGGCCGGTCTATTTTTTCGGCTTTCCCTTTGTCGAAATATCCCCCGGCAAACAGCAGGTTGCCGTCCTTGTCGACGCTGAATTTTCCTTTGCTGGGTTTTTCAAAGCCCGAGTAGAAATAGGTGCCGTCGGGGCTGATGGTGAACGAGCCCCGGGGGGTGTACTCAACCATGCCGCCGCGGTATTTACTGGCCGTGCAGCCGTATTTGCCGTATTTGAGGGGCGCTTTGGGTGCAGCCTGCGCCCAACTGCCAGCCGGGGCCAGCGTGAGAAATGCACTGCCAATGGCGGCGAGTAGTAGGCGTTTTTTCATCGCAAAGAAGCGCTGATTGAGTGGTTGCAGGCGCTAATCAACGACATCTTCTATAAATTAAAAAGCGCGTCACTACCCGCAGGTGAAAGCCCGGGTGAGAAATGTGACCAAAAAGCAAAAAGCCCCGCGGCCAATAGACCACGGGGCTTTCCGTAGAACCATTGCTTACCTATTTCCGGCGTTTCATCACCGCTTCTACGGCGGCCACGATGGCGGCTTCGTTGAGCTTGTATTTCTCCATCAGTTGGTCGGGGGTAGCGCTTTCGCCGAAGCTGTCGTTCACGGCCACCATTTCCAGGGGCAGCGGCTCTTCGCGGGCCAGCAGCTGGGCGATGCTGTCGCCGAGGCCGCCGTTCATCTGGTGTTCTTCGGCCGTTACCACGCAGCGCGTTTTGCGCACCGAGGCGAGGATGGCCTCCGCATCGAGCGGCTTGATGGTGTGGATGTTGATGATTTCGGCGTTGATGCCTTTCTCGGCCAGGAGCTTGCCGGCCAGCACGGCCTTCCACACGAGGTGGCCGGTGGCGAAGATGCTCACGTCGGTGCCCTCGTTTAGCATCCAGGCCTTGCCGATTTCAAATTTCTGGTCGGCGGGCGTGAAGTTGGGTACCACGGGGCGGCCGAAGCGCAGGTACACGGGGCCTTCGTGGTCGGCGATGGCGATGGTGGCGGCTTTGGTCTGGTTGTAGTCGCAGGGGTTGATGACGGTCATGCCGGGCAGCATTTTCATCATGCCCAGGTCTTCCAGAATCTGGTGGGTGGCGCCGTCTTCGCCCAACGTGAGGCCGGCGTGGGAGGCGCAGATTTTCACGTTCTTGCCCGAATAGGCAATGCTCTGGCGAATCTGGTCATACACGCGGCCGGTGCTGAAGTTGGCGAAGGTGCCCGTGAAAGGGATTTTGCCGCCAATGGTCATGCCGGCGGCCACGCCCATCATATTGGCCTCGGCAATGCCGACCTGGAAAAACCGGTCGGGGTTTTCCTTCTTGAAGGCGTCCATTTTGAGCGAGCCGGTGAGGTCGGCGCAGAGGGCGACTACGTTGGGGTTGGTTTTGCCCAGCTCGGCTAGGCCCGCGCCGAAGCCGCTGCGGGTGTCTTTCGATTCGGTGTAGGGGAAGTCTTTCATGGGGTTGTAAGGGAGGTTAAGACGGTCAAAACTCCCCTCCTTACCAAGGAGGGGACGTTGTCGCGCCAGCGACAACTGGGGTGGTTGTGGGCGTTGAACGACAACCGTCAACGCCCGCTAAAACAACTTTCAATCGAGTGAAGCACGCTATCCAGCGCCGACCAAATTAGCTTGTTCTCAAACCGGATTACCCGAATGCCCACAGCATTCAGGTATTCGGTCCGCGCCGCATCGTGCAGATTGCCTGACGCAGTGAAATGGCCTGCTCCATCTAGTTCTACCGCAAGCTTTTCCTGCGGGCAATAAAAATCAAGAATAAATTCACCGACGCTATGCTGGCGCCGGAATTTGCGGCCGTTGAGTTGGCTGTTTTTTAAGCGGTTCCACAGCACGGCTTCGGCGGTGGTGAGGTTGTGGCGGAGGTCGCGGCGCTCGTCTTTTTTGTGGGAGAGGTTGTTGAGGATGGTTATGGGGTGTTGTTCTACTTTTGGTTCGTTCAACGCCTACAACCACCCCAGTTTTTGCTTCGCAAAAACGTCCCCTCCTTGGTAAGGAGGGAAGTTTATCGTTCTATTTCATTTTCCAAAAATGGCCACCGACGTCGTTTGCCCGCTCCGGATGGTGAAGTTGCGCACGTCGGTAAACTTGCTAGCGGTGCTGGTGGCCGTGCGGAACACCAAGCGGTAAGCACCGGGCTGCATGGGCAGGTTGATTTTGCTGCTGCCGCCGTAGGGCAAGTCGTAAATCCATGTCTGCGACTCGTCGTCATTCAGTTGGTAGATGCTGCCGTAGCCTTTCAGGTCCGAGGTGATGTTGAGCGTACCGGGCGAGTCGTAGGTGAACGTGTACTCCTGGCCCTGCTTGATGGTGAGGCGGCGTACGGTGCGGGGCAGCGTGAGGGCTTCCACTTCGTAGTTGCCGGCCAGCAGCTTCTGGCGGGTGCCGAAGGTGCCGGCCGTGACGGTAGCTCCGGCCTGACTGCGCACCACTGCCCGGATGGTGCCGTAGGGGTTGGGCGTGAGCGGCGGGTTTTGCAGCCAGAGGGTGCCCTGCGGCGTTTTGAAAGTGAAAACATTGGCCTTGCCGGGCTTGATGGGCAGATTGGCCTGGCGCACGGGCGGCACGGTGTTTATCACGAGGTCGTAGCTCTGCAGGGCGTCGATGTCGAGCACGTCGGGCTTGCCCTGGGCGTCGCGGTAGTGCACGTAGTTGTACTCGGGCTGCTCGGTCACGTTGTTCACGAAGGTCATGTTCACGTTCGTTTCAACGGGCCGGCCGGCGGCGTCGGTCAGGTTGACGGAGACGGTGGTTTTGCTCAGCGTTTGGGCAATGACGTCGTCCATCACCGTGCGGAAGGTTTTCACCTCGGCGGCGTTGTAATACTGGCCCAGGCATTCGAGCTGCTTGCCGAAATCCCGCTCGGCCCCGATGCCGATGACGAAGGGCTTGAGGAAAACGTGCTTGCGCTGCAACGCAATGGAAGCCGCGCAGGGGTCGCGGTTGCACGATTCGAGGCCGTCGGTAATCAGCAGCAGCACGTTGCGCGACGACTTATCCGTCGGGAAGTCGTTGGCCGACTGCTCCAGCGAATACGTGATGGGCGTGTTGCCCTGGGCCTTGAGCGTGGTCAGCTTCTCTTTGATGGCCTTGGCATTGCGGGGCGCAAAGGGCACTTCCAGCTTGGAATCCTGGCAGTTTTTGTCCGCGTTCGGAAACTGGTGGCCGTACACGCGCAGGCCCAGCTCCAGGTTGGGGTAGGCGTTGAGCGAGTCGACCATTTTGCTCAGCATGCGCTTGGCCACGACCCAGCGCGGCTGGCCTTCCCAGGGCGCCATCATCGAGCCCGAGGCATCAAGTAGGAAGAGAATGCGGGTGACTTTAGGCTTCTCGGGCGCGGCGTTCTGGGCCTGGGCGGTGCGGGTGAAGCTTAGGAGCGACAGTAGCGACAGGAGTACCGTTCGGACGTGGCGCCTCACCTCCCGGCCCCCTCTCCCCAGGGAGAGGGGGAGCCAGCCGATTCCCATTGGAAGCAAAACCGGTGTCCCCGAAGAATGCTTGGTCGCATTCTCTTTGGGAGAGGGGGTCAGGGGGTGAGGCGCCACGTCCGAACGGTACCACATGTTAGTAGTCGCCGTCGGTGCCCACTTTCAGCTGGTCGAGGGCTTCGGCCAGCTGCTTGTCATTAGGGGCCACGCCGTGCCACTTGTGGCCGTCCATCATAAAGTCCACGCCGAAGCCCATTTTCGTGTCCATGATGAACATGATGGGGCGGGCTTTGCCGGTGGCGGCCACGCAGTTTTCCAACGTGGGCAGCAGGGCGTCGAAGTGGTTGCCGTCGCCCTCAATCACCTGCCAGCCAAAGGCTTTGAACTTGGCTCCGATGTCGCCCAGGCCCCCAATTTCATCGGTCGAGCCGTCAATCTGCTGGCCGTTGCGGTCCACGATGGCAATCAGGTTGTCGATTTTGTGGTGAGCGGCGTACATGGCGGCCTCCCAGTTCTGGCCCTCTTCCAGCTCGCCGTCGCCCAGCAGCACAAACACGCGCTGCTTGTCGCCGTTCAGCTTTTTGGCCTGGGCGGCGCCGCAGGCCACGCTCAGCCCCTGGCCCAGCGAGCCCGAAGCCACGCGGACGCCCGGCAGGCCCTCGTGCGTGGTGGGGTGGCCTTGCAGGCGCGAGTCGAGCTTGCGGAAGGTGCTCAGCTCGCTCACCGGGAAATAACCGGAGCGCGCCAAGCACGAGTACATGGTGGCCGACGTGTGGCCGTTCGACAGGAAAAACAGGTCCTGGTCCTTGCCGTCCATGTCGAAGGGCTCGGGGTGGTGCTTCATCACCTTGAAGTAGAGCGCCACCAGCAAATCGGTGATGCCGAGCGAGCCACCGGGGTGGCCCGAGTTCACGGCGTGCACCATGCGCACGATGTCGCGACGCACCTGCGTGGCAATTTCCTTGAGTTCCTCGATGGATTTTTCGGGTTGTTCGACGGTTTTGGCGGTGGTGGTATCGGCCATGAGTATGAAAGAAATTGAGTTCAGTGAGGTAAAGGTAGTGAACGGCATACGGGCCGAACAGGCGTTTTTCACAGCTGACCTATTGCAATCGGTCCCGATAGCGGGGCCGCGAAAAAGGTATGGAAGTGCCTCCGGACGGCGGCGATTCGGCGGCGAAAGCGCCCGCATTGGGAAGCGGCCTTGGGCTGCTCAAGCGGCGCCGCCGAAGCGCCCTAGAGCAACTGAGCTGCGTGCGCCTTGGTGTCCACCTTCTTGATAACTTTCTCAACCAGACCGTTTTCGTCAATCAAGAACGTGGTGCGAACGGTGCCCATGTAGGTTTTGCCGTAGTTTTTCTTTTCCTGCCACACGCCGTAGTCCTGCACGATTTTCTTCTCCGTATCAACCAGCAGCGGGAAGGGCAGGTCGTATTTCAGGGCGAATTTCTTGTGAGCCGCCTCGCCGTCGATGCTCACGCCGATGACTTGGATGTTATTGGCTTTGAGTTCCTCCTGGTGGTCGCGCAGGTTGCAGGCCTGGGCGGTGCAGCCAGGCGTGTCGTCTTTGGGGTAAAAGTAGAGGGCCACTTTCTGGCCGCGGAAGTCGTGCAGGCTGACGGTATTGCCGTCCTGGTCCTGGGCGGTAAAATCGGGGGCGGGTTGGCCGGGTTCGAGAAGCATGGCGGTTGGGGTATGAGGTATGGTATTGAGAGGCGAAAGAACGTCAAACTCCCCTCCTTACCAAGGAGGGGACGTTGTCGCGCCAGCGACAACGGGGGTGGTTGTGGGCGTTGAACGGCTCGCGTTTCACTCGTTCGAGTTTCGTTCAACGACTTCAACCACCCCAGTTGCCGCGTCCGCGGCAACATCCCCTCCTCATCTGAGGAGGGGAGTTTATCGTTCAGGCCGCCATTACAAGCTCAGCGGAATCACCCGCTCGTTGCCGGCCTGGTCGGTGAGGCGCAGCTCGGCGGGGCCGTGCAGGCGCGGGCCCAGCGTGTCAGAGGCCACGGTGAAGAGCAGGGCCTTTTTGTGCTCGTAGCGCAGCATCCGGAATTTGCCGCCGATGAGCAATCGGTAGCTGGCTAGGCCCGACATGTCGTCGCCCACCGAAAAAGAGAGCTGCCCGCCCGCGCGCCCAATCAGGCTGCCGCGCGGCGCGGTGGTGTCGCGCAGAATGCGGTAGGAGGCAAACTGGCGGATTTGGGCCGTAATCTGGCCCCGGTCGTCCCATTTGCCGCCCACGTAGGCTTTGCCCCCTTTGGCGGTGGCCGCGTAGATGGCCGTGCGCGCCGGGTCGGTGGGCGGGGTGGCGGGCTTGAGGGTGAGGGTGGCCGTGTGGTAGAGGGGCAGCAGCGGCGAACCCACCGTCCAGAAGCCGCTGCCGGTGGGCTCGGGCTTGAAGCTGGTGCTCAGGTACAAGTTGCCGAACAGCGTTTCGGGCCCGAAAATCAGGTTGAGGTGGGCCGTGGCATAGCTCGTTTCCTTGCCCGAGGGTATCATTACCTGCCGGTCAAATTTCTTCGTGATGGAGCCGAAGCGAATGGAGTCGGGCAGGCCGGCGCGCAGGTCGTAGAGGTACACGTTTTCGCTGTTCTGCGTGTAGCTGGGCCGGATTTCGAGGCGGCGGTTGCCGCGCAGCAGCGTCAGGTTGGCGCCCACCGAGTCGGCGCTGGGGTCGGCCGCTACGGCTTTCAGCAGGTTGCGCGTCACCTCAAAGCGCAGGGCCGGCTTTTTCACGGCCGCCGAGCGGGTTTTGAAGTACTCGGGCTGCTCGCCGCGCACCACCAGGTGCACGGGCGTCTGGTTGTTGTAGGAGTCAGCCAGCGTGATGTCGATGTTGTACACCTTGCCGGCTTCCACGTTCAGGCGGCCCTTGGTGGGGCCGGTGGTGTACATCTGCAGGTCGTTGCCTTCGTCCACCCACAGCTTTTGCAGGGTGCGCCCCTGGGTGTTTTGGTACAGGAAATCCACGAAGTTGCCTACCTGCCGCGTGCCCGTCGGGAACGGCACGGCGTCGATGTTGTGCTGATAGAACGGCTGTCCGTTCACCGTCACGGTCACCCGCTGAATGCCGTTCTTGTTCCAGGCATTGTCGAACCTATCGAAGCCCTGCACCAGCAGGCCCACCGTGCCAAAGGCGCTGATGGTATCGGCCCAGGTGGTGGTGGCACCCGGCGCCGGCTGCAGCTTGGGCACAAACAGCGCCTTGGCAAACACCTTTTTCACCCGCGCCTCTATGCCCAGCGGCTCCAGCGCAAACGCCTGCAGAATGGGCCCCAAATGGTCCTGAATTTCCGGAAAGCCGCCCCACTGCAGGGGGTTGTATTGCCGGTCCTGAGCGTCGCGCACTTCCCAGTGCAGGTGCGGGCCGGCCGAGCCGCCGGTGTTGCCGCTCAGGGCCACCACCTCACCCTTTTTCACCGGAAACCGGTCTTTTTCGAAGAAGGCTTCCAGCTCGTAGCTCTGCTTGTCGTACTGGCGGCGCAGCAGCTCGGCCGCCACCGGTCCCCGAAACTCATTCAAGTGCCCGTACACGGTGGTGAGGCCGTTGGAGTGCGTGATGTAGAGCACGTTGCCGTAGCCAAACGACGACTGCTTCAGCCGCGAGATGTAGCCGTCGGCGGCGGCGTACACGGGCTGGTTCACCCCGCCGCCGGTCTTGATGTCGAGCCCGCCGTGGAAATGGTTGGGCCGCAGCTCGCCCATGCTGCCGGCCAGGAAATTGGGCTTGCCCGGCGCAATGGGAAACATGAAATAGCCGGGGGCCACCGTGGGCCGGCCGGCTCGCAACAGCTCGCTCACGGTGTGGCCGCGCTCGGCGGTGTCGGCTTCCTGCCCCCCTACTCGGCCGGGCTGCCCGGCCAGAAAGGCCAGCGCCATGCCAATTATCAACTTCGCTTTCTTCTTCAAAATCAACTTATGTCAACGGTCGTGCTGAGCGCAGTCGAAGCACCTCGCAGGGGTAATAATCAGTTACCCTGGCACGCGAGATGCTTCGACTGCGCTCAGCACGACGGGCTATATTCAAAACACAACACTTTTCTACCGCACGTTCAGCTCCAGCAGCTTCTCCCCTTCCAGGTAGCCGGTCAGCTGGTCGCCCATCTGTACGGCGGCCACGCCGGCGGGGGTGCCGGTAAAAATCAGGTCGCCCATTTTCAGGGAGATGTATTTCGACACGAAGCTGATGATTTTGGCAAACGGGTGCAGCATCAGGCTCGAATTGCCGGTTTGGCGGGTCTCGCCGTTCACTTCGAGGTGAAAGTTGATGTTGGCCAAATCAGCGAACTCACTCACGGGCTTGAAGGTGGGCGAAATCGGAGCCGACCCGTCGAAGGCCTTGGCCAGCTCCCAGGGCAGGCCCTTTTTCTTGAGTTCGCTCTGCAGGTCGCGGGCCGTGAAGTCGATGCCGAGGCCGATGGCGTCGAAGTACGTATGGGCAAATGGTTCCTCGATGTGGCGGCCGTTTTTGCTCACCCGCAGCACCAGCTCCAGTTCGTGGTGAATGTCTTGCGAGAATTCGGGCAGGAAAAAAGGCTGGCCGCGCTGGAGCAGCGCCGTTTCGGGCTTGAGGAAGATGACGGGCGCGCTGGGCACCTCGTTGTGCAGCTCGGCAATGTGGTCGGCGTAGTTGCGGCCGATGCAAATGATTTTCATGGAAGGAACGGGGGCAACGCGGAAGGAAGTCAAAACTACGCCCCCGGGCGGCCTTGCGACAACCCGGCGGGCGGTTTTTGTGCCGCCCGTCGCGCAGCGGCCACAACATTTACCCGCCCTGCTGCCGTATAGGCCGCAACCGCGGGCGGCGGCCCCCGGCGGGCGCGCCGGCCCACTGAGCCACCGCCCCGCCGGTATTGTTTCCTTCTTTCTCCTGTACCATGCTCAAGAAACTCACCCTCGTTGCCAGCCTGGCCTTCGTGGCCGCCTGCTCCACGGTGCCCATCACGGGCCGCCGCCAGCTCAGCCTCGTGAGCGATACCGAAATCAACACCCTGGCCGCCCAGCAGTACCGCGAGGTCATTGCCAAAGGCCCGCTCTCCACCAACTCGCAGGACGTGGCCCTGGTGCGCCGCGTGGGCCAGCGCATCCAAGGTGCCGTAGAAACCTACTTCCGCCAGCAAAATGCCTCCGACCAGCTGGCCGGCTACCAGTGGGAGTTCAACGTGATTCAGGACAAGCAGGAAAACGCCTGGTGCATGCCCGGCGGCAAGGTGGCCGTCTACACCGGCATTCTGCCCATCACGCAGGACGAAAACGGCCTGGCCGTGGTAATGGCCCACGAAATTGCGCACGCCGTGGCCAAGCACGGCTCCGAGCGCATGAGCCAGGGCCTGGTGCAGCAGCTCGGCGGGCAGGCGCTGTCGGCGGCCCTCTCTACCAACGCCCCGGCCACCCAGCAGCTTGCGCTGCAGGCTTTTGGCGTGGGTTCGCAGATTGGCCTCTTGAAATACGGCCGCAACCAGGAGTCGGAAGCCGACCACCTGGGCCTGATTTTCATGGCCCTGGCCGGGTATAACCCCGACGGCGCCATCACGTTCTGGCAGCGCATGGATGCCCGCGAAAACGCCGCTTCGCCGCCCGAATTCCTCTCCACGCACCCCTCCAACGGCACCCGCATTGCCGACATCCAACGCGAGCTGCCCGAAGCCCGTAAGTACTACACAGCCCGCTAGTGCGTTGTAAGAAAGCCAGAATTATCCGGTGATAATTCTGGCTTTTTCTGCCTTCCTCCCCTGCTATGAAATTGCTTCCTCGTCTACTCGGTTTGGGTTTGTTGGGCCTGCTGCTGGCTTTGGTCACGATGTCGTGCGAAAGCAGCAAGACGGCCACCAACGAATTTGGCAGCCCCAATCGCATCAAAGGCGAGGTAATTGCCAAGCCCGAAAGCCGGCAAATCGTGCACTTCACCGATTCCAGCACCGAGTACAAAACGCCCCGTAGCGAGCTAGCCAAAGCGTTTATCCGCCAGTTCAACGACGGCACCGTAATCGACAAAATCCAGGTGCGCAAGGCCCCCGTCGATGCCGGGACCGTGGCCACGTACTACCTCATCGGCATGGGCCTGCGGTCGGGCACGTTCCGGGCCATGGCCCTGCCCCTCACCAGCGGCGGCGACAACACCTTCTACCTCCGCCCCTCGGCCGAGCGCTACACGCTGAGCAGCACCGGCTGCCCGGCTTGCTTTTTCAATTTCGAAAACGGCCGCATTGTGGGCACCAGCTGCTCCGAAAGCTCCCCCGGCAGCCACTGCGACCTCAAAATTGAGCCCAACAACGAGCTATTTGCCAACGCCCGATGACCACGCGCACCAAATGGCTGCTTCGCGCCGCCCTCACCGCCCTGGCCCTGCTCATCACCACCGACAAAAAGCCTGCTAAAACGCCTCTCACGCCCAAAAAGCCCGCCGACTAGCGGGCTTTTTTGTTGCCCCGGTTTTCAGGAACGCGCCAGGGCAAAATGCCGAATTCGGCTGGCCACGTCGGCGAGGTCGGCCCGCTCAATGGCGTGTGGGGTATTGGGCAGCACGGCGTAGCGCAGCTGCGGCAATTGCTCGGCTAATAGCCGGCTGGCGTCTCCCCTCTCGGGGGTGAGGTCGCCGTCGCCCATCAGCACCTGCACGGGCACGGCAATGGCGGCAAAGTCGGCCGCTGCCAGCGGCGGGGCGGCACCGGCGGCTTCCATCAGGCGGGCCGTGGCGCGCACCACCTCGGCCCAATCGGCCGGGGCGTGTCGCTGGCGCAGCGCCTCCACGAAGGCCGGCACTTTGGCCTGCATCTTTTCCGGGTCGAGGAATCTGGTTTCGGCCGCCGCGCTTTCCGGCGACCAGTCCAGCTTTGTGCCCAGCGTGGTGATGCTGGCAAACCGGGCCGGCTCCTGGCGGGCCGCCAGCAGCGCCGCGTAGCCGCCCATGCTGTAGCCGAACACGTGGGCCGGCACAGTTTCGTGCGCCCGCAGAAAGCCCAGAACTTCCTCAGCAAAATGCGGCAGGGTGAAAGCCTCCGGGCGCACGGCGGCGCCACCGTGGCCAGCGAAAGCGAAGGATTTCACCGTGAAATCAGCCGAGAGCAGCTCGCCCAGCGGCGCCAGCGTGGCCGGGCTGCCCAGGGCACCGTGCAGCAGCAGAAGCGTCGGCCGTGCCATCAGCCCGTGATTTCGGTGGCCAGCGCCGTCAAATCCAGCCCATCAAACGTGCCCGACGACATGAGCAGCAGGTTGGCGTTGGCCCACGGCTGCGCGCGCAGGAAGGCCGCCAGCTCGGCGCTGTCGGTAATCACCCGGATGTCGGGGCGCTGGAAGGCTTCGGCC
This sequence comes from Hymenobacter armeniacus, assembly GCF_014699055.1. Classification (GTDB taxonomy): domain Bacteria; phylum Bacteroidota; class Bacteroidia; order Cytophagales; family Hymenobacteraceae; genus Hymenobacter; species Hymenobacter armeniacus. The sequence continues at coordinate 763,059 of NZ_JACXAC010000002.1, read as the reverse complement.
ACGGTAGCGGCGGCCAGCGGCGGCAGGCGCTTGTGCTCCAGCACGTGGGGGTTGAAATACACCACGGCCACGTCGGGGGCGTCGAAGCAGTGCGCGTACTGCGGCAGGAACTCAGGGTTGAGGCTGCTGAAGGTGTGCAGTTCCAGGCAAGCCACCAGGCGTCGCTGCGGAAACTGCTTTTTAAGGGCCGTGGCGGTGGCTTTGAGCTTGCTGGGCGCGTGGGCGAAGTCCTTGTACACCACCGACGTTGCGCCCTCGCGCACCAGCTCCAGGCGCCGCGCCGCGCCGGGGAACGAGGCCACGGCCTTGAAGAAGTCCTTGCCTCTGATGCCCAGCTGCTTGCAGACCTCCTTGGCCGCCGAGATGTTGCGCAGGTTGTGCTCGCCAAACACCTGAATGGGCACTTCCTCGTCTTTCTTGTTGATGAGGAAGGTCTTGCCGTCGCGAATGACGTGCTCGTGCGGGCCGTAGCCGATGTAGGTCACGTCGGGGTTGGTGGGCACGCTCACCAGCTGCACCTGCTCGTCGTCGCGGTCGTAGATGAGCACGCCGGCCTTGGGCGTCATGTCGGCGAAGATGCGGAACTGCTCGCGGTAGATTTCCTCGGTCGGAAACACGTTGATGTGGTCCCAGCTGATGCCCGAAATCACGCCAATGTGGTGCTGGTAGAGGTGAAATTTCGGCCGCCGGTCCACCGGCGACGACAGGTACTCGTCGCCTTCGATGATGATGATGGGCGCGTCGGTGAGCTGCACCATCAAATCGAACCCGGCCAGCTGGGCGCCCACGGCGTAGTCGAATTGCCGGCCGTGGAAGCGCAGCACGTGCAGAATGCAGGCCGTGATGCTGGTTTTGCCGTGCGAGCCACCGATGACGATGCGCTGCTTGTCGCGGCTGGCCTCGTAGATGTACTCGGGGAAGGAATAGACTTTCAGGCCCAGCTCCTGGGCGCGGAGCAGTTCGGGGTTATCGGGGCGGGCGTGCATGCCCACAATCACGGCGTCGAGGTCGGGGGTGATGCGGGCGGCGTCCCAGCCCTCCTGGGCGGGCAGCAGGCCGGCGGCGGCGAGGCGGCCGCGGGCGGGCTCAAAAATTTCGTCGTCGGTGCCCGTCACCTGGGCCCCCTGCCGGTGCAAGGCCAGGGCCAGGTTGTGCATGATGCTCCCGCCCACGGCGATGAGGTGGACGCGCTGCGGCGCAGCGGATTGCGGAAGAAGGGTGTCGGAAGCCAAGCGGAAGGAACAAAAAAAGCTAAGCCGCGAAAGTACAAACGCCCGGCCGCCGGGGCCATTCCATAGCCAAAAGAATCGATTTTTCCACCTGCACATTTTCCCCTCCTTCCGGGTTAGCTTTGTATACAAGGCGTGCCCGCTGTTTTTTTTAATCGAGCCGCCCGTTTTTCCCTTCCCGCTCTAATTCCCATACCAACCGATGCAAGACCGGATGGACGACCGCCTGAAACAATCCGCCGCCCGCGCCAAAGCCGCGCTGGCCAGCCGCGGAACGTCGGGGGTGGTCCCGTTTAACGCCAGCGCCGCTGGCAAGCTGCCGCCCCAGGCCCCCGAGCTCGAAATGGCCGTGCTGGGGGCCCTGATGCTGGAAAAAGATGCCCTCACCTCGGTGATTGACCTGCTCAAGCCCGAGAGCTTTTACAAGGACGCGCACCAGCGCATCTACCGCGCCGTGATTCGGCTGTTCGACAAATCCGAGCCCATCGACCAGCTCACCGTGGTGCACGAGCTGCGCGAAATGGGCGAGCTCGAAGCCTGCGGCGGCCCCTTCTACGTGGCCAACCTCACGCTGAAAGTGAACTCGGCGGCCAACGTGGAATACCACGCCCGCATTATCACCGAAACCGCCATCAAGCGCGAGCTGATTCGGATTTCGAGTGAGATTCAAAAAGACGCCTTCGAGGACACCACCGACGTGTTCAAGCTGCTCGACGACACGGAATCGGCCCTGTTTGAGGTGTCGGAGTCGAACATCCGCAAGAACTTCGACGACATGCGGAGCTTGATGGGCAAGGCCATTAAGGAGCTGGAAGAAAAAAAGAACCAGAGCGACGGCCTCACGGGCGTGCCCACCGGCTTCACGGCGCTAGACCGCGTCACGAGTGGCTGGCAACCGTCTGACTTAGTGATTATTGCAGCCCGACCCGGGATGGGCAAAACGGCGTTCGTAGTCTCGGCCATGCGCAACGCGGCCGTGGATTTCAAGAAAGCGGTGGCCATTTTCTCGCTGGAAATGTCCTCGTTGCAGCTCGTCAACCGTCTGATTTCGGCCGAGGCGGAGCTGGATTCCGAGAAAATCAAGAAAGGCAGCCTCGCCGACCACGAGTGGCAGCAGCTCAACCACAAAATCACGGCCCTCTCGGCCGCCCCGATTTACATTGATGACACGCCCGGCCTGAGCATCCGCGAGCTGCGCACCAAGTGCCGCCGCCTGCGCTCACAGAAGGACGTGCAGATGATTATCGTCGACTACCTGCAGCTGATGAGCGGCAACACCGACGGCCGCGGCGGCAACCGCGAACAGGAAATTGCCAGCATCTCGCGGGCCCTCAAGGGCATTGCCAAGGAGCTGAACGTGCCCGTACTGGCCCTGTCGCAGCTCTCGCGCTCGGTAGAAACCCGTGGCGGCGACAAGAAGCCGCAGCTCAGTGACCTGCGTGAATCGGGCTCCATCGAGCAGGACGCCGACATGGTCATCTTCCTCTACCGCCCCGAATACTACGGCCTCGACCAAGACGCCGAAGGCAACTCGACGCAGGGCGTGGGCGAAGTCATCATTGCCAAGCACCGGAACGGTTCCCTCGAAACGGTGCAGCTCAAGTTCATTGGCAAGTACACCAAGTTTGCCGACCTCGACGGCATGGGCGGCTTCGACCCCAGCGGCTACCAACCCATGGGCCTGCCCGCCAGCAACTTCGACAGCGAGCCCAGCTCCTTCGCGCCGAACACCATTCGCCTGGGCTCAAAGATTAACGAGTCGCCGGTGCCCTTCCCGAAGAGCAACTTCAACGCCCACGAGGACCCGCCGTTCTAGCGCGCAAGGTTGCGCAAAGTAAGAAGAGGTTTCGCGAGGTTCGACCCAACGTCAACTTTGCGAAACCTCTTTTCACTTTGCGCAACCTTGCGCGAATTCTTCTTGCCCCAATTGTTCTGACTTGATGACCATCGAGCTGGTTTACCTGTATTTTTTTGCCGCGCTGGCTGGGTTTATTGATGCGCAGGTGGGCGGCGGCGGGCTGATTCAGCTGCCGGCCATGCTGCTGCTGTTGCCAGGCTCGGTGCCGTACTCCACGGTGCTGGGCACGGGCAAGGTGGCCAGCCTGGCGGGCACGGCAGCGGCGTTGCGGCGCTACCTGGGCGGGCCCGATGCGGTACCGCTGCGCTGGCGCACGGTGGCCATCACGGCGCTGGTAGCGGGTGGCTTTGCGCTGGTGGGGGCGCGGGTGGCCAGCAGCCTGCACAAGGAAGCGGTGCGGCCCTTGGTGCTGCTGCTGCTGACGGCGATGGCCGTGTACACGTTTTGGCGCAAGGACTTCGGCAGCATTCACGCGCCGCGACTGCAGGGCAAGCGCGAAATCATCACGGGCATCGTGCTGGGGTCGGCCATCGGTTTCTACGACGGCTTTTTTGGCCCCGGCACGGGCAGCCTGCTGCTGTTTGCCTTCGTGGGCTTGTTTGGCTACGATTTTCTGGCCGCGTCGGCTTCGGCCAAGTTTGTGAACGTAGCCACCAACATTGCCGGACTCATCTTCTTTATCTCAACCGGGCAGGTGCTTTACAAAGTGGCCGTGCCGATGGCCATTTGCAACATGCTGGGCTCTACGCTGGGGGCACGCATGGCCTTGCGGCGCGGCAGTGGCTTTGTGCGGGTGCTATTCTTGGCGGTGGTGGGAGCGTTTATTCTACGACTGAGCTGGGACACTTTTTCGCCGTATTTTCTGGCGCATTAGGGTTTTCGTCCGTAGGCCTTACGCGGCTTGCAGTTGCGGCTGCTTCTTGCCCTTTTTGCGAATGCGGTTTAGCCACATAATGGTGCCCGTGATGGGAAACGTGGCGCCCAGCAAGGCAATTACGAAGGCCAGGATTTTAGTGGGCAGGCCCCCAATGGCGCCCGTGTGCACCGGCTTGAACAGCCCGCGGATGCGCTGACCCACCGGCCGCTGCGCATACGTCTGCCCGCTGATGACCTGGCCGGAATACTGGTCGAGGTATACTTCGTCGGTGGCATTCTCGGTGATGGCGCCGGGGCGCAACACGGCCACGCGGATGCTACCGGTGGGCTCCTTGGGCAGTTGCAGCGAGTAAGATTCTGCATTGGGCGCCTGCTGGCGGGCCAATGCCAGCACGGCATCGGCGCCCACTTTGGCGGTGGGCCCAGCGGCCGCGGCGGGCACCGCGGATACCGGCGGCTCGGGGCGCTTCAGGGGCGAGTTGGTGACTTTGTTGATGGTTTGGCCCACCCAATCGAAGGACATGCCCACGCCGGTGAGCGCCATTACGAACAGAAAGAGCGAAGCGTAAAAGCCTAGCACGATGTGGAAGTCGTGGTTGAGACGCTTCCAGCCGCTGCCCCACTTCACGGTGAGGCGCGGCGTGAGGGCCTTGCGGGCGACGGGCCACCACAGCACCAGGCCCGTGCCCAGAATGAACAGGAATATCGAGGCACTCACCCCCATCACCAGCTTGCCAATTTTACCGGCTACGAGGCCGCGATGCAACTGCTCCACGGTGTGGAAGAAGTTGTCGCGCGGGTTTATTTCGCCCAGAATGGCGCCCGTGTAGGGATTCACGTAGAGGCGGGGGCCGCCGTCGCCTTTGCCCTTGCCTTTGCCGGGGCCGCCCTCGCCGGGCTTCCCCGCGGCTGGACCAGGGCCCTCGGCGCGGGCGTTGCCCTTGCCGGAGGGGTTGCCTTTGGGGCCGCCTTCCTTGCCGCCGGGGCCGCCAGCCAGGCTCACCTCCACGCTGCGGGCGGGGTCGGCGTATACCTTGAAGCCGCCGATTTTCGCCTTGGGCTTGTAGGCCTGCACGGCGGCCGTGAGCTGGGCCAACGACAGCGCGGGCGTGGTGGCCGGGGCCACGGTGTAGCGCTCCGGGTGCCAGGCCTGCTCCAGCTCTTTTTCAAAAACCAGGATGCTACCCGTAAGGCACACGAACACAATGACCAGCCCCGAAGCCAGGCCCAGATAGAGGTGAATGTTGCGAATGAAGCGTTTGACCGGGCTTTTCATGGCAGGCAAATTACTGCGGATTACAGCTTGTAGCTCAGCGTGGCCGAGAAGTTGCGGGGGGCAATGGGGTTGATGCTGTTGTCGTCGTGCAGGTTGTAGCTCAGCTCATTGAGCAGGTTGGCCATTTTGAAGCGCACCGAAAACCGGTCGTAGGAATACCCCAGCGAGGCATCGAACAGGAAGTAGTTGGGCACCGAAATCAGCTGGAAGGCGTCGCTGCCCGAAGCCCAGGGGCGGCCGGTGCTGGGGTCGAGCAGGCGGGTGTTGCGGCCGCCCACCCGGTCGCCCACGTAGTAGGCCGTGAAGCCGGCGCTCAGGCCGCGCAGGGTGGCGTTGTTGGCAAAAGCATTGGCGAAGCTGTAGAACAGGCTGGCGTTGGCCGTGTGGGCGGGGTTGTAGCGCAGGCGGCTGCCGTTTTCGTAAATGTTGCTCTTGGTGTAGGTGGTGGTGTTGTAGCTGTAGCCGGCAATGAGCGAGATGCCGTTGAGGGGGCGGCTCTGCACGTCTACTTCCACGCCTTGGCTCGTCACTTCGCCGGCCAGCTCCTGCGGGGCGGCCACGCGGCTGGTGGCAAAGCGCGGGTCGGTGGGCAGAATGGCCTGGGCCTGGTTGCTGTTGATGATTCGATAACCCGTCACGTTAGCCGACAAAGCGCCTTTGAAAAGCTCGTTCTTCATGCCCACTTCGTACTGGTCGATGAGCGACGGCGCCAGTGCCCCGCCCTGCTCGTCGAAGCCCGAGTTGGGCGTGAAGGAGTTGGCGTAAGATGCAAACAGCGAAGTGGTTTTGGTGGGCTGATACACCAGGCCCAGGCGCGGCGAAAACGCGTTGTCGTAGCGGCGGTTTTCGGCCACGGTGGCGGCGTTGGTGGCGGGCAGCGCCAGGCCGGGGTAGGTGTACACGTCAGTGGGGGTTTCCTGGTAGCTCCAGCGCAGGCCGGCCAGCACCTTCACGTGGTCGAAGAGGCTGATGAGGTCCTGGGCGTAGAAACCGGCGCGGCGGGTGTTGCCCAGCGTGCGGGTGTTGTAGCGCATGGCGTCGTAGCCGCTCACGGCGCCTTTGGGGCGGCCCAGCGCCCGGCTGGGGTCCAGGATGTTGAGCGAGTCGTAGGCTTGCGCGATGAACGACAGCGCGTTGGCGTTGTACTGGTCGGCGTCGGCGCCCACCAGCACCGTGTGCCCGATGCGGCCCGTGCGCAGGGTGCCGGTCAGGTCGATTTGAGCCAGGTAATAGTTTTCGGCGGTTTGGGTGCGTTGCAGATTGCGCTGCCAGTTGCCGTAGTTGCGGCCGGGCTTGATGACGTTGGCGGTGGGCCGGGCGGCGCTGCGCAACTCGTTATCGTAGCGTTGGAACCCGGCCACGGCCCGCACCTGCCAAGTGTCGTTGAGGCGACTGGTGAGGGTGGCCGTGGCGCTGCTTTGGTTGGTGGCGTTGGTGGCGTCGGCCGTGTTCAGGAAGCGGGTGCGCGAGTCAAAAATCTGGTAGTTGATGGCCCCGATGCCGTAGTCGGGCGTGCGGTTGTCGCGCAGGTAGTCGCCCTCCAGCACGAGGTCCGTCTTGGGCGTAAGTTTGAAAAGCAGCGAGGGGTTGACGTACACCCGGTTGCTCTTCACGCCGTCGCGGAAGCTGTCGCCGCGCTCGTACGTGCCGTTCAGGCGGAAAGCCACTTTCTGGCTCTGGCCCACGGCGCCGTACACGTCAAACTGCGGCTTCACGAAGCCGAAGCTGCCCACGCGCAGCCCCACCGAGCCGCCGCGCTCAAACTGCGGCTTCTTGGTCACTAGGTTCAGGATGCCGCCCGCAGCCACGTTGCCGTACAGAATGGCGGCGCTGCCTTTCAGCACTTCCATGCGCTCCAAGGAGCTTACTTCCGGCATGATGCCGTTGTTGAAGCGCACCCCGTTTTTAAACGTATTGGCGCTGGAGTAGGCAAAGCCGCGGCTGGCAATTTCTTCCTGGGTGCCGCCGGTGGCGCCCATCACGTACACGCCGCTCACGTTGGTCAGCACGTCGCTCAGGCGCAGGGCCTGCTGCTGCTCCAGCACCTCGCGCTCGATGGTGACGGTGCTCTGGGGGTTGTCGAGGGGCGCGATGGGCATTTTGCCCACGCTTGGAGTGCGCTGGTTCAGGCTTTTGGCCCCCCGCACGGTCACTTCCTGCAGCTGCTGCTCGCCGGGAGCCAGCCGCACGGGCTGGGCGGCCACGGTTTGGCCGGCCTTCACTTCCACAGTCACCTCCTGCGGCGTGCAGCCCAGGCACGTCACCGTGAGCACCTGCCAGCCGGCCGGCGCCCGCAGGCGGAACGTGCCATCGGCCGCCGAATTGACGCCCACGGTCGTGCCCTTCACACGCACCGAAACCTGCTCGGCGGCCTGACCATCGGCCAGTTCGATGCGGCCGGTTACTTCCCCCATCCGCTCGTGGCGCTTTACGTGACGACGGTGATTCAGCTCGGACTGCGCCGATGCGGCTAGCGGCAAAAGGCTTCCGGTGAGAAGCAATGAAAATAGAAAGTGACGCATAGCTTATTTGGAATGATTCTAAATACCGTGCAAAGATGCGCGCTTATTTAGAATCATTCCAAATTGATTCATTGCCTCGCCCTTGTTTTCTTATTCCTTGGCTTCTCTCGCAGAAACTCAACAGGCGTAAGCCGCTGGCTGATAAGCAAAAATCCCGGCCGGATAGCCAGGATTTTATTTTTACAATGGCAAGCGCAAACCCAGCCTGAAGCAGCCATGAGGCGTTATCTATCCTCAACAGCTTGGCAGCGCGCCTCTACAGCTTCACCCCCACCGTGAGGAAATAGCTGCGGCCGTCGGAAGGCAGGATGCCCGGGCCCGGGTAGGCCGTGGCGCGGCGGGTGAAGTAGCGCGCGTCGGCCAAGTTGTTGACGCTGGCTTCGAGCTTGAGCCATCGCCGCTCCCACGACAGCGAGGCGTCGAGGACTTGGTAGGCCGGGATGCGGCCGATAACGGCCGAGGCGCCGCTGCTCACGGCGTTGGTGGCGTCGGAATACTGGTCAGATAGATAGAGGAACTGCAGCGAGGCTTTCAGGGGGCCGTAGCCGGCGCGGGTACCGGCCTTAAAGTTCACGTCGGGCACAAACTCCACCCGCTTGCCTTCCACGCCAGCGAGGAAGCTTTGCACGTAGCGGCCCCGAATCAGGGCCACGTTGCTGAACGCGGACAGCTGCCAGCGGCGGGGCTCGGCCGGGGGCGCGGTGGGCCGCAGCAGCTCCACTTCGGCGTACGACTCCACCCCGACGATGAGGGCGCGGCCGGCGTTGAGGCGGTAGCGAAACACGTTGTTGAAACCGTCGAAGTCCTGGATTTCGCCGATGCGGTTGCCGTAGTTGAGGGCAAATACGCTGACGTCGTAGGTGAGCACGCCGGTTTTTTCGCCGCGCACGCCCAAGTCGGCGGAGTAGCCGCGCTCGTCCTGCAGGTTGGGGTCGATGACGGACGAGGGGTTCACAATCTGCATGTCGCTGAACGTGATGGAGCGGTAGTTCTGCGAGATGTTGCCGTAAAATTCCAGCTGTTCGCGGGGCTTGAAGCTGACGCCGAGGCCGCCCAGCACGAAGCCGCGGCTGTTCACGCGGGCCTCGTTCTGCGTGCGGGTTTGGAGGATGTTGCCGGCCAGGTCGCTGTCCACCACGTTCAGCACGCCCTCGGCCCGCGTGCGGATGAATTCGTAGCGCACGCCCGGCGTTACCGACAGCTTGTCGGTGAGGTAGAAGATGTTCTCGGCGAAGAAGGCTACGTTACTGTTCGGGAAACGGTAGTCGGAGCTGTTCTTGGTGCTGGCGAAACGGTCGGCGGCCACAAACCGGAAATCGGCCCCGCGGCCGGCCGGGCCAAACCCCTGCTGGCTGTGGGTGTTGCCGCGGTAGAGGCGCGTGCCGACCAGCAGCACGCCGTCTTTGCCGGCCATCTGGTAGCGGTTGAGGAAGCGGGCCTCCAGGCCGTAGTTGCGGAAATCGCCGTCAATCAGGTCGCGGCCGTTGGCGTCGTTGTCGGGACGGTCGACCTGGTTGGGGCGGTAGCCCAGCGACTGGCGCGAGGCCACAATCCCGAACCCGATGACGTTGACGTTGGCCCGGGCGTTGAGCTTCCAGTCGGCGCTCACGTTGAACAGGTTCCAATCGACGGCAAACCAGTTGCGCTCGCGGTTCGACTGCCGCGGGTTTTGCAAAAACTGCCGGTCGGTGAGGCCGCCGGGCTGCTGGGCCAGGTAGTCCATGTGGGTGACTTGGGCGCCCACGCGCAGGTTTTCGGTGGCCTGGTAGCGCAGGTCGGCGTAAGCGGTTTTGCTGTCGAAGTGTGAGTTCGGGCGCCAGCCGTCGCCGCGCTTGTACTGGGCGTAGGCGTAGTAGCCCAGCTTGCCCACGGTGCCGGCCACGCTGTTGAAGGAGTTGAAAAAGCCGTAGGAGCCCACCGTTTGGCGGGACGTGACGGCGGCTTTGCGGTCGGGGTCGGGCCCGCGCAGCTCGAAGTTGAGCAGGCCGCCAAACTGGGTGCCGTACTGCAGCGAGGCCGCCCCGCGCACCAGCTGAATGCGCTTCACGGCCTCGGTGGGCGGTGTGTAGTAGCTCTCCGGGTAGCCCAGGGCGTCGGCCGAGATGTCGTAGTTGTTCTGCCGCACGTTGAAGTTGGTGGTGCGGTTGGGTTCCAGGCCACGCCCGCCAATGCTCAGCTGCAGGCCGCCGGCGTCGCTCTCCCAGATGTTGAGGCCGGGCACGCGGGCGTACACCTGGCGCGGGTTGTTGGTGGCGAGGTTGGCCACCAAGTTTTCGGGCACGATGACTTCCGACTTTTTGGCCGCGAAAATGGCAGTGCCCTCCACTTCCCGCAGCCGCGTCTGGCCAAAGGTGGTTTGGGGCGCGGCCACCACCACTTCTTTCAGCGTGGTTTGGTCGCGCGGGGTCAACTCCAGGCCGAAGCCGTCGGCGGGCAGGCGCACTTCGAGCTGCAGCGGCAGGTAGCCCAGCGCCGACACCCGCACCTGCTGCGGCCCGGCGGCCAGGCCCGTCACCTCAAAGCGGCCCGCGCTGTCGGTGAGCACCACGCGGCTCAGGCTGGCCACGTACACTTCGGCGCCGACCACGGGCTGGTCGCGGCCAGCTATCTGCACGCGGCCGCGCAGGGTTTCCTGCGCCCAGGCGGCGGGGGCCAGCAGCGCCAAGCCGAACAGTAAAAGAGCCTTATAAACCGGTAATCTCATCATCAAAAGGTAAAATCCAGGGCTTGGGCGCGAAGCTTTCGGCTTGGCGGGCCAGGTCCACGGTGGGGTCGATGTAGGCCTTGCCCAAGCGGCCGTTGAGGCTCACGTAGGCATCGGCGTAAACCTGGGGGCGCTGCACGCCACGCCGGGCGTAGTAGTCGCGCAGGTAGTGGGCAAACTGCAGCATCATGTCGGGCTGGGTGGCCATCATCTTTTCCTGCAGCACGCTCAGGTGGTCCGAATTATTGACGCGGCGGGCGCGGCCGGTGGCCGAGTCCACAACTTTGAACTCGACCTGGCCCATTTTTTCCATCAGCATCACGCGCCAGGAAAACCGGTAGCCTTCCTCGGTCCAGAACAGCTCGCGCGGGTACAGCCAGTAGCGAAACGGCACCAGCAGCTGCGTCAGAAAAAACAGCGCCAGCCCCGTGAGCAACGCCAGCCGCACCCGCGGCCGGTACACCAGCGACCGGGCCGGCCGAACTTCGGCAGCGGGCCGACGCAGGAGCCGGCGCACCCGCGCCAGCAGCCGCTCGTGCCACTCGGCCGGAAAGAAAACCAGCGCCGCCACTATCATCACGTAGGGAAACATGCCGATGGGAAACAGGATGGCCGTGAGCACATGAAACATCACCACCGCCGCGTAGGCGTAGGGCCGGGTGTGGCGGTTGAGCAGGAAAAACGGCACCGTGAGGTCGTACACCGCCCCAAACCAGCTGAACACGTAGGCCGTGGCCGGGTAGTTGAACAGAAACCCCACCAGCGGCAGGTCGTTCTTGGCCGGCAGCCAGATGCGCAGCGGCTGGGCGGCCAGCAGCCAGTCGGAGTTCAGCTTGGCCAGGCCCGCGTACACGTACACGATGCCCACGAGCAGGCGCAGGGCGTCCAGCGTCCAGCGGGGCACGTGGCTGTGCCAGCGGGCGGGGCGGCGCCGGGCATCGAGGGAGCAGTACGCGCCGGCCGGCAGCACCGCCAGCAGCAGCGCCGCCAGACTCACGAAATAGTAGTGGTTGAGGTAGGTGCTCTTGTCCATCAGCTCGATGTAGGTGAAGCTGATAAACAGGCCCACCGCCGCCAGCCGGTAGTGCCAGCCCAGCGCCACCAGCAGCGCGCACAGGCCGCACACCGCAAACAGCCCGTAGGTGTACGGCCCTAACGGCCGGATGAATTCGAGCCCGTAGTACGGGAAGAAAAACCGGGGCTGCAGGTAGAGCTCGGCAATCCAGCCTTTGGCCCAAAAGCGAACGACGCTGGCCAGTATCAGCAGGCCAAAAGCCATGCGGAATACTGCCAGCGGCGCTGCCGGGGTATACGATTGGAAATAACCCGGGCGCACTAGTCGCCGTCGTTGTCGACGTAAGTCACGCTCACGCTCATGGCCGAAGTCATGTCGACTTTGATGAGGCGTACGGCTTTCTGCATCTCGCCGTAGGCCTGCACGGCCGCGGCGGGGCGGGCCTGCATGGTGGCGTACAGGTCGGGCCCCAGCGTGGCCAGCTGCGCGGCCGAGACCACAAACTGGTCGGTGATGAGCTGGGCCAGCGACTGGCCGGTGCGGCTGTCTTTGGCGCCCAGGGCCGTGACGTAGGCCTTCAGCGACGGCTGGCCGCTGCGGCCGTTAAAGGCAGTTTGCACGGCGGCGTGGGCCGTTTGGGCCAGCTGCACCGGCAGGGTGCCGCGGTGGTAATAGGCCTCAATCTTTTCCGGCGCGGCCGTGCCCGACATCACTCCGGCCGGAATCCCAATTTTCCCGGTTCGCAGAAAATGCTCGTAGTAGCGCGAGAAGGCGTTGACCAGCAGCGACAAGGAGCTGCCCGCGTTGGTACCCGTGTTGTTGATGAATGTGGTGCGGTAGGCGCCGTTCCACTGCGTCTGCACACCGGTCATCAGCTGGTCCATCTTGCCCACCACGTCGGTGAGGTAGCGGCGCTGGTTGGCCGAGGCCAAGTACGACTGCACGATGGCGTTGTCGTCGGCAGCCACGCCGTTCAGCAGGAAGTCGAGGGCCGGAAAGCCCTGCTGCGGGATGGCCGTGGCCAGCTCAAAATTGTAGCTACCCGAAGCAATGTTCTGGCGGATGCCGGCCACGTCGGTGGGGTAAATGTTAAAGTGGTTGACCAGCGACACGTCGGCGGCGGGGCCAAACTCAAACATTTCCACTTTTTGCCACTCCACGTAGGCTTCGCGCCAGGCCAAGCGCACGGCCTGCAGGCTGGCCACGGTGGGCGCCGCCGTGAAGGTCGCCGTCTGGCTTTTCAGGGCCGTGAGCTTGGTGCCGGCGCGCTGGTAGCCGGGGCGCACCAGCGTATCGGCCCACTGCGTGAGCAGGGCCTTGCGGTCCAGGTCCGACGTGCCGGTCGAGGCAACGGGCTCCTCAAGCACGTCTTTGCAGCCGGAAATTCCGCCAGCAGCCAACAGCACCGATAAGGAAAAGAGCAGAATCGACTTTTTCATGAGGCAACGTTTAAAAGGCAGGGCACAAAGGGCAGGACACCCCCAGAACCTCGGTTGGGCTCCGCCGGGCGCGCGCCCAACAGAACCCAACTGGAGTGGAAACAACGGATTGGAATTGGTTTCCGAAGCTTAGAGGGAGAATTTGGTGTTGATGGCGGTGATGGCGGCGTCGGCCTGGGCGTTGGTCAGGCTCCAGGCGCCCTGGCTGCCCGAAGTCAGGCCGTTGAGCACGGAATCGGTCCAGGCGGCGTCGGCGCCGGCCTTGGTGCAGAAGCGCAGCGCGTAGATGAAGCCGAGGCCTTCGCCCAAAGCGTGGGCTTTCACGTCGAGGGCAGCAGCCGATTTCCAGCTGGCTAGGTACGACACGGCCGATTTGGCGAGGGTTTTCTCGAGCTCGGTGCGGATGATGTCGGCTTGGGCTTTCAGCGTGGCGTCGTCGTTGTTCACGATGGCCGCGCGCCCTTTCAGGAAGGCCAGGTACACGCCGGGCGAAGCCGAGCCGTTTTTCTCGTTCAGGTAACCGGCCAGGAAACGCTCGCGCGGCGTGATGTTGTAGTCCGTCAGCATGGTGGCGTTGCTAGTGAGGTAGCCGTAGGCCAGGTCCCAGTTGTGCTCCCGCTCCGAATACAGCTTGGTATCCACCACTTTGCTGTTGTTGGCAGCCAGCGAGCTGCTGCTCAGCAGCACGTTGTTAATCTGGTCGAGCAGCAAGGCCCCCAGCAGCGCCTTTTGAATAATCTGGTTCACCTCGAAGCCGCGGCCATCCACCAGGTAGCGGCCCAGGCGGCCGGCATTGCCGGGCGTGGCCACCTGGTTCACCGACTGGCTGGCCGTGGCCAGCTCCACCAGCTTGGTGTCGATGTAGGTGCGCACCGTGGTGGCGTTGGCGTCCGGGAAGGAAGCAGCCGTTTTGTCGCGCAGCTGCACGCCGGCGGCAGCGGCCGTGTTCAGGGCGGCGGAGACAAACGGGGCGTTGGCGCCGGTGTACAGGTTGCGCAGCTTGGCGGCGTCGAGCGTGGCGGGAGTGGCCGGGGCGGCCACGGCCACCGTGGCCATGTAGTTATTCAGCTCCGTGAACATGTCCAGGCGTTGCGCCGACGTGCCCAAATCCACCGTGGCCGCGCCCTTGTCGTCTTTGAACGTGGTGGTATAGGGCGTGGTACCCGTGAGCGTGGCGTAATCCATTTTGGCGCGCAAAGCCGGAGCTGCGGGCGTGACTTCGTCTTTGCTGCAAGAAACCAGGCCCAATCCAACGAGGACAAGAGCGGGAGCGGCGATGCGATTAAAAAGGGACATGGCAGGAAGAGATGAAAATAAGTCGGTGATTAACAGCCGATTTTTTGTCCGACGTTGTTTAGAATCATTCTAAACTTAAACAAAAGTAGCGGCTATTTAGAATCGTTCCAAATTAATCTTCTCTCTTTTTCCGGGCCGGCTCACCAAGCGGCGGTTTCTTGCCCGGCCATTTCCCGGCCCGTTGGGTCGGCTTCCGGCTGCAGGTCGAAGGCTTCGGCCAGCAGCTCATAGGAGCGGCGGCGGTCTTCAAAATCGGCGGTGATGGTGACGGCGGTTAGCTCGTCGACCTCATATTCGGCGGCCAGTTGGATGAATTGGGCGTGCACTTGGTCGGGCGTGCCGCTCACCACGCGGTTGCGGTTGTGCGCCAGGTGCGCCTGGTCTTCGGCCGTGAACTGGTAGGCGCGCACTTCCTCGGCCGAAGGGAACGTGCGGAATTCGCCCCGATTGAAGCGAATGAGCTGCATGTCCATGGCCTTGCGCAGTTCGTTGGCTTTCTCCTCGGTCTCGGCGCAAAGCGTGAACACGGCCATGTTGGCCAGCGGCTGGGCCAGCTCCAGCGAGGGCCGAAACCGCTGGCGGTACTGACGCACGGCCGCCGGGCCGCCGTTGCCATTGATGAACTGGGCAAAGGAAAACGCCATGCCCAGGTGCGCCGCAAACAGGCCACTCTGGCCGCTGGAGCTCAGTATCCAGAGCTCCGGCGCGGTGGGCGACTGCGGAATGGCCATCACCCGCTCGTGAATGGTGTCGGGCACTTTCTCGTCGCGCAGGTAGGCCTGCAGGTCCATCAGCTGCTCCACGAAGTCCTTTTCGTTGAACTGGTTGCTGGGGTTGAGGGCGTAGGCCGTGAGGCGGTCGGCGCCGGGCGCGCGGCCCATGCCCAGGTCGATGCGGCCCGGAAAGAGGCTTTCGAGCATGCGGAAGTTCTCGGCCACTTTCAGGGCGCTGTAGTGCGGCAGCATAATGCCGCCCGAGCCCAAGCGGATGCGCTGGGTGTGGTTGCCGAGGTGGGCCAGCAGCACTTCGGGCGTCGAGCCGGCCAGGGTGTTGGTGTTGTGGTGCTCGCTCACCCAGAAGCGGGTGTAGCCGAGGCGGTCGGCCAGTTGGGCCAGCTCCACGGTTTCGAGCAGGGCCTGGCGGGGCGTGGCACCCGGCCGGATGGGCGACTGGTCGAGGACGTTGAGGCGAATATTGGAGGGAGTGGTCATTTTCAGAAATCAGAAGGAATAAGTATACAGAACCGCGCAAGGGGCCGGCCGGTTCGCGGGCGCTGTGGCTGGCACTGGCATGAACAATTGCCGGCTCGGTTGTTACGCACCCAACCTTTTATCCATTCCTTTCTAATGAGCGACCAGAACAACGTCATCATCCCCGTGGCCGATGGCACCGAAATGCACGCCTACGCGGCGTTTCCGAGCAGTACCGGGCCGGTGCCGGGCATCATTCTCCTGCAGGAAGCCTTCGGCGTGAACCACCACATTCGCAGCGTGGCCGACCGCCTAGCGGCCGCCGGCTACGCCGTAATAGCCCCCGAACTGTTTCACCGCACGGCCGCGCCGGGGCTAGAAATCGCCTATTCCGATTTCAGCACCGTGGCCGCCCCGCACTTTCAGGGCATCACGGTGGAGGGCCTGACGGCTGACCTACAAGCCGCCCACGCTTGGCTCACCGGCCAGGCCCTGGTGATGACCACTAAAATCGGCAGTGTCGGCTTCTGCCTGGGCGGGCGCGTGTCGTTTCTGGCCAACGCCGTGCTGCCGCTGGCGGCCGGCGTGTCGTACTACGGCGGCGGCACCCACTTGCTGAAAGACCGCGCCGCCGAGCTGCACGCGCCGCACCTGTTCTTCTGGGGCGGGCTCGACGCGCACATCAAAAAGGAGCACATCGCTGCCGTTACGGATGCCGTGGATGCCGCCGGCAAGCCCTACATCAACACCGTCATTTCCTACGCCGACCACGGCTTTCACTGCGACGAGCGGCCGAGCTACCACCCGCAAGCCGCAGCTGAGGCTTGGGCTTTGACGCTGGCCTTCTTCAAAGAGAAGCTGGGGGTGTAAGGCTTGGATTTTGTTCTATTAAGATAGAACGTCATGCTGAGCTTGTCGAAGCATGACGTTCTTTTTGTTCGGCTACGCCACAACCCGCTCTGGCTCTGCCACCGCCTGCCGGCCCAGGTACTGCGCCATGCTGCTGGCCAGAATAATCTGCAGCGCATGATACAGCATCAGCGGTAGCAGGATGAGGCCGGTGGCGGCGCTGGCCGGAAAGAGCAGGCTGGCCATCACGCTGCCGTGCACGAGCGACTTTTTCGAGCCGCAGAACACCGCCACCACCTGGTCGGCGCGCGAGAAGCGCAGCGCCCGGCTTAGACCCCAGATGATGCCGAACACCACCAGATAGAGCGCCACCATGCCCACGCCGAGCTTGACGATGTCGGCCATGCGGTAGCGGGTGAAGATGCCTTCGGCAAAGGAATCGCAGAAGGCCGTGAAGACGATGAGCAGGATGGTGACCTGGTCGAAGATGCGCAAGGCGGCTTTGTGCTGGTCGACGAAGGCATGGAAGCGGGAATTGAGCAGCACCCCCGCTCCTACCGGCAGCACCACCTGCCACAGCAGCTGCGTTGCCAGCCCCCACAGCTGGCCGCCGCCCGTGCCGGTGTGCAGCACCAGGCTGGTGAGCAGCGGCGTGAGCAAAATGCCCAACAGGCTGGAAATACTGGCGTTGAAAATGGCCGCCGGCAGGTTGCCGCCGGCAATGCTCACCATCACCACCGACGTGGACACGGTGCTGGGCAGCGCGCACAGAAAAAAGATGCTTTGCCAGAGCAAATCGCCGCCAGCGCTGCCGAAGAAGGGCCTGACGAGCAGCGCCAGCGCCGGAAACAGCGCAAACGTGGCCAGTTGCACCAGCAGGTGCAGGCGCCAGTTGCGCATGCCGGCGCGCAGTTTTTCCACGCTCAGCTTCAGGCCGTAGAAGAAAAACACCAGGGCTACGCCCACGGTGGTAATGGTTTTCCAGGGCACGGGGCTGGCTTTGCTGCCCAGGCCGGGCTGCCAGTAAGCCAGAGCCACTACGCCAATGAGCGCGAGCAGAAACCAATCGAGCCCGGCGCGGGAAAGTAAAGAAGCGAAACGGTTGGGCGTAGTGACAGTGGGGTTGCTCATGCGTTGCATACGCCCGTGAGTGCTTTTCTGGCCGAAACCGAATAGTTGAAGCACAAAAAAGCGTCAGATTTTCCGGGTCCGACGCTTTTTCACGGTTCTAAAAGGAGAGTTATTGGTCGCCGGGGCCACCGCCGAGACCGGGCGGCGGAGTGCCTTGCACGCCCTGCACGTTGGGCACGCCCATTTTCTCTTCGCGCTTGCGCTGGTACTTGGCAAACTGCTGGGGCGTGAGCACGTCTTTTATGGCCGCGAGGCGGGAGCTGCCCACGGTTTCGACCACGCCGGCCAGCTTGCGCGGGTCGGCTTTGTAGCGCAGGCGGGCCGACTCCACGGCGTCGACGCTGCGGCGGTTGATGGCGCGCACTTTCTCGGTTTGCTGGGGCGTGAGGCCGAGGTTCTGCTGCATGTTGGTGGTCAGGCCGTTGCTGATGGCATCGACCTTGGCGGCGTCGGCCACGGGCATGGGCTCTTCGGGGGCCGGGCGGGCGGGCACGGTGGTTTTGGTTTTCACGCTGGCCTGGCCCACCGGCTTCGTCTTGGTTTTGACGGTGGTGGGCCTGGCCGGCGCCTGGGCCAGCACGGCCGGTGCGGCGGCCACCGCCAGCAGCGAGGAGAGCAACAGAACTTTCATAAACAACGGAGGGGGAAACACAATCACAGAAAAAGCGGGTGGCTGCGACGGGGTAAATATCGGCCGAAAACCCCGCTCCTTCAGCCCTTAACGCCCCGCCAACCACGTTTCGTGCCAGACCCCACCGAAAATCGGGCCCGCAGACCTCGTCCGTGCAACCTTTCGAGCCGGTTTGGCATACAACCTTCCATGAAAAACGACAAGCGCACTTCCAAGAACTGGCTGCTGGCCGCCGGCCTCGGCGCGGCGGCCCTGGCCGCCACGATGTGGGGCAACCGCCGCGGCTCCTACGACCTCACCCGGCGCGTCGTGCTCATCACCGGCGGCTCGCGCGGCCTGGGCCTGGTGCTGGCCCGCCAGGCCGTGGCCGAGGGTGCCCGCGTGGCCATTTGCGCCCGCGACGAAGCTGAGCTGGCCCGCGCCCGCCAGGACTTGCTAAACGCCGGCGCCGCCGAAGCCGACGTGCTGACCCTGGCCCGCGACATCACCAACGAGGTGGAAGTGCGCACCATGGTGGCCGAAGTCGAAAACCGCCTCGGCGCCATCGACGTGCTCATCAACAACGCCGGCATTATCCTGGGTGGCCCGCTCGACAACATGGACTCGCGCGATTACGAGGACTCGATGGCCATCCATTTCTGGGCGCCGCTGCACGCCATGCAGGCCGTGCTGCCCAGCATGCGCCGCCGCGGCGAGGGCCGCATCGTCAACATTTCCTCCTTGGGCGGCAAGGTGGCCCTGCCGCACATGGCCCCCTACAGCGCCAGCAAATTTGCCCTGGTGGGCCTGTCCGAAGGGTTTCGGGCCGAGCTGCACCAGCACGGCATTACCGTGACGACGGTGTGCCCCGGCCTGCTGCGCACCGGCAGCCCCGACCACGCCCTTGTGAAGGGTCAGCAGAAGAAGGAGTTTGCTTGGTTCAGCATCGCCGATTCCCTGCCCGGCATCACGATGAGCGCCGAGCAGGCGGCCCGCCAAATCTGGAACGCCTGCCGCCGCGGCGACGGCGAAATCATTCTCTCGCTGCCCGCCAAGCTGCTGGCCGCGTTCCACGGCCTGCTGCCCGGCACCACCACCGACATCCTGAGCTGGCTAAACCGCGCCCTGCCCGCCACCGGCGAAAGCCCCGCCGCCAACGTGCGCCGCACCGGTTTCGAGAGCGAAACCGACCTCACCCGCTCGCCCATCACCACGCTCACCCGCAAAGCGGCGCTGAAAAATAACGAGGTGTAGAGCGTTTTGAGCTAACCCCTTTCCTATAACAACCGGTCATGCTGAGCGCAGCCGAAGCATCTCTCCCGCAGTAGTGAAAATCACTCTTGCAGGAGAGATGCTTCGGCTGCGCTCAGCATGACTGGTTATTGATTACTCGTTAACGTCCCAATTATTTACAGAGTACCGCGGTGTTTGCTGCCCACTTTGGCGCCCGAAATCTTGGTTTGGCGCTTGCTGTGGATGCCCAGGAAGCCGTTGTGGAACAGGCCGTGGTGGCCGTAGCGGCGATAGATGGGGCGGTGGTTGCCGGGCGCAATCTTGCGGTTGGGGTTGCGCTTGGCGGTGGCGGCCGAAGCATCGGCGCTGGCGAACAGGCCCAGCAGAAGGGCCAATACAAAGAGGTTGCGGAGCATCGTGGAATCCAATTAAGAGTGGTAATTCAACTGCTAGGAGCGCACCTCTGCAGCGGGTCGCTTCTGGGTGGTTAACCCCGGCGGCGCCAAAATTATTGCAGCTTCGCTCCCGCCGCTCGACCATTTGGCCGTCTGCGTCGACCAAACCCTGGGCCCAAACCCGTTGTCCACCTCACCTTACTCCACCAAACACCTCTCTGATTACCAATTGGTTTCAACGCCATCATTCTGTTACCGCTTACCCAAACGCGACCCCGACGAAAAAATTTGAAAAAAAGTTGTTCGCCGCCGCTCCTTTGCGCCTCAATGCGGCCCAATCCTACATGCTGGCCTGGGCAAACGGGTGGCAGCCGCGGGTCTTGAGCGAGGCCAACGCTGCATCGAGCGAACCGCCTTTGGAGCTGCACAGGGCGCTGCCGCTTTTCTTCTGGCAGAAGGGGCAGGCGTGCAGGTCGCCGTCGGTGTCGACGTACAGGAACCGGTCGGCGGCGCCGCCGCAGCCCATGCGGCGCTGGTGGTAGCCGTAGTAGTGCACCAGCGGCCAGTCGAGGTAGTCGGGGCCGTAGTTCATTTCCAGGTAAAATTCTTCCAGCAAGGCCACCTGGGCATGGCTCAGGTCCACGGCCTGGCCGGCGTAGTGGCCCACGGCCCGCGGCTCCAGAATCTGAATGAACGTGACGCCCAGCTGCCGGGCCAGGCGGGCGTAGGCCAGGAGGTTGGCCGGGGTGGTAAAGTCCTGCGTGACGCACAGCGAGAGGTTCACCACCAGGCCGGCTTCGTGGGCGTGGGCCGCAGCCTGCACAGCGTTGGCGTAGGCATCGGGCGAGCCGCGGAAGGCGTTGTGCCGGGCCGGCTCGTGGTGGTCGAGGCTGATGCTGACGCCCGTGAAGCCGGCGCGCTTCAGGCTCTGGGCGTTGTCGCGGGTGAAGTTGAAGCCCGAGGTGAACACCCAGAAATCGGTGCCGGGCTGGGCGGCTTCCACCACGGCCACCAGGTCGTTGACGCGCAGCATGGGCTCGCCGCCGCTGAAGAAAATCTGCGTCACGTGCCGGGCCTGAAACTGGGCCACCATGTCCTGAATGTCGGCCCGCGAAAGCACTTCTTTCTCATTGAGCGCATCCCATTCGAAGCAATGCTCACAGGCCAGCGGGCATTTTTTGGTGATGGCCAGAAACACCAGATTCAGCGTGTCGGCGTCGCCGCGGAAAGGTACCAGCCGGTTCACCGTGGAGGCGATGTAGGTGTCGTAGGCCGCGCTGGGCATGCCGGGCGCGAAGTATTCGCGGAAATAGCGGCCGTCGACGCGGGCCACCTTTTTCACCTGCAGCGCGCCGTAGTAAGCACGCTTGAGCTCCTCAATGCGCGTTTTGGCCAGTTGCATGCGGGCCCCCGAGCGCATAAACCGCCAGAGCAGGCGCGCATCGGTGAGGTAAAACAGGGCCGTGGCCCAGGCCCGCTGCAGCCGCGAGGCAATGACGGCGGGCGGCAACGTGGGCGTGACGACCGGCGCCTCGGTGGCAGCGGCGTCGAGAAAGGGCAGGTCGGTGATGAGCGTAGCTTCCATGGGCACTAGCGTTGGGCGATGGCGGGGGCAAATTGCTGACTGGCGCGGCGGTATTCTTCCTTGGAAAATGCCACGAAGCGGCCTGGCTTTTTGAAGGCGTATAGCTCGGTGAGCTGGGGCAGGCCGGTGAACTCGCGCACGTGCTCGTAGTAGCCGCGGGTGTGCAGAAACGCCGTGCGGCGCATACCGGCGGCCGGCGCGGGCAGCCGGGTTTCGTAGGCGAGGTCGACCACGGTGCCGGCGTGCAGTTGCTTGAGGCGCATGGTGTCGGCGGCGCGCAGGGCGGCGCGGGCGTCGTCGCCGCGCTCGGTGCGGGCACTTTGCAGGCGGCAGTTGTCGAGCTGCACGGGCACGTTGGGGCTGCAGTCGAGGGCGGCGTAGTCGACTTCCCAGAACATGAAGCCGCAGGACAATTTCACGCGCACCGTGCCGGTGGCCGAGGCAGGAAAGTCAAGCGGCACCACCACGTCGCGCGCGGCCAGGGGGCCCACCGTCGGAATGGTTTCGGCCAGCTGCCAGCCCTGGCCGGCCTCCACGTACACCTGCAGCGGAATGTGCTGGTCGAGGGCCCACTGCCGGTTGATGGCGGCGGGCTGGGTTTTCTGCTGGGCCGCCCAGCCGTTGTAGGCCGCGCCAAATTTCTCGATAAACCGGCCGTAGAGGTAATCGAGCCACAGCGAGTTCTGGGCGCGTAGCACCAGCTTGCCGTGGCGCGCAGCGGCGGGCTTGGCGAAGGTCAGCACCACTTCGTTGGGGGCGTGGCCGGGCAGGTATTCATTGAACAGCTCCACGCTATGGTCGGCGGCTTGCAGCTGGGCGGTGCAGTCGTGGCCGCCCAGGGTGCGGGCCTGCGTGGCCGGCTGCGGGGCAGTGAGGGTTTGCACCTGCCCGCGCTGGTCGAGCAACACCTGCGTGCCAGCCGGGTGCTGGGCCACCCACAGCTCGGCCAGGTTGGTGTACTGACGCTCCTTGAGCTCGTTGCTGATTTTGAGACGATACTGATTGCCCTCGGGCTGCAGGGCGGGCACCGGCAGGTAGTCGTCGCGCTCGGCCGGGGCGAAAATGGCCCCGCCGTAGGCCTCGCCTTCGAAATGGTAGGTCTGGCCGTCGAAGGCGTACACAAAGGGGCACGAGCTTTTGGTGAGGGCCACAATGACCAGCAGCAACGCAAACACCCCAGCCGTGACGCCCAGCGTACCCAGCACGTAGGAGGCGGTGGTGCGGCCCGAGTCCTTCTCCACCAAATCAATCTGCTTGATGGCCGAAAACGGAATACTCACCTGGTCGCCGGCTCCGGGCTGCGCGTCGTTGACGTACACGTGCACGATGTTCAGCGCTACCTTTTTTTCCTTCGATAAATAGCGCGGTGTTTTGCGGCCGGTTGGCAGCTCGCTGTATTTAGCCAGCGTGCCAGTGGCCGACTCGCGGGTGCCTTCCAGCGCTTCCCCGTTGAAATGGGGCTGCCGCAGCACCCATTCCGTGCTGCCCTGGTGCACCACGAAGGTTTTCGACTGGGCCAGCAGATTCACCGTTTCCTTGTCGGCCGGCTGGGTTTTGGTGCGGTAGTAGTTGCAGCCCGTCACGAGCGGCCCGAAAGCGGCCAGCACCACCCAGGCAACTACAGCAGATACCGTCCGCCGACGAAACAGCCCCAGCAACCCGGGAACGTGAGCTAGAGGTGTAATAAGTTGCTTCATAGCAGGGCACTGGTGGAGTAGAAATTATTTACTCCAATAGTACAAGTGCTGCTACTGCTGTCAATATAAATATGTCGCAGAATTCGACTTTATCAAACCACTTACTTCCTTCTGTAATTATTACAAATCAGTCGTTTAAGCCCATGTTTTTAAGACATTAGATTGCCATCTTTACTCAGCTTCACCGTTTTGGGTGCCTCGTTGCGGTGCTCATGGCCGGCAGCGAGATTTCCTCGCCTGAATCCTCTAAATAGCCTTCTTCATCTTTCAGAAAAAGGTTGACGTGCAACTCCAGCCGCAGCGTAGAATTGCCGGCTGTGCCCTGGCGCAGGGCCTGCCGGAGCCTGGGCAGCAGCTTCGGGTCGCAGGCCAGCGAGTCGGTGAGGCGCAGCACCAGGGGCACGAACAACTCTTTCTGGGGCGGCACCATTAGGTTGCGGCGCCGGGGGCGGTAAAAGTTGCTCCAGTAAAGCCCGTGGAAAAGCAGGGCGCCGCGCACGCTTTCCAGGCGGGCGGCGTCGGGGTCGTTGTTGCGAAGGCCAATGGTGAGGTAGAGCCGCGGCGGGGCGTCGGGCAGCGAGGCCGCTAGGCTGTCGACGCGCACCACCCGCTCGCCGCAGCAAGCCGAGACTTCGTGCCGATTGTTGCACGCGCCCCACACCAACAGGGCCACTATGCCCAGCAGCAGCACGCTGGGGAAAGGCAAACGACGCAAAGCAAACAACCGGGCCACGGGCATAAATACGGCCCTAAAAATAAGCGCCACTGCGAACGGGCATCCATATTTGCGTAATGCATTTTCCCGTCGAGCTAGCCCTGGGCCCCGCGCGCCTGCCCGTGCACCTGCTGTGCGAGGTGCTGGCCTACTCCCTCGGCTACCGCCTCTATACGCACCTGCGCGCCGGCCACGCCGACCGCATCAGCAGCGCGCACCGCCAATGGATTTTTGTGGGCGCGGCCGCCGGGGCGCTGCTCGGCTCGCGCCTGCTGGGCCTGCTCGAACACCCCGAGTTGCTGGCGCACCCGCCCGGCGGCTGGCTCTACTATTTCACCAACAAAACCATCGTGGGCGGCTTTCTGGGCGGCCTCATCGGCGTGGAACTCACCAAAAAGCGCTTAGGCGTGACGGCCAGCAGCGGCGACCTCATGGTGTTTCCCCTCCTGCTGGGCCTGGCCATTGGCCGCCTCGGCTGCTTCTTCAGCGGCCTCGAAGACGGCACCTACGGCACGGCCACTCCCCTGCCCTGGGGCATTGATTTCGGCGACGGCATCCGCCGCCATCCCACCAACCTGTACGAAATCCTGTTTCTGGGGGCGCTGGCACTGCTGCTGTGGCTGCTGGAACGGTGTCGCGAGCCCCTGGCCGATGGGCGGCGGTTTCAGCTGTTTCTGAGCGGCTATTTGCTATTCCGGCTGCTGGTGGAATTCATCAAGCCCACGGCGGCGCTGCCGGGGCTGGGGCTCACGGCCATTCAGTGGGCGTGCGTGGCGGGGCTGGGGTATTATGTTTGGGTGTGGGATAATAGAAAAGCAAATCTTAATGAATAACTTGATGAAAGCCTTAAAAGATAGAGTTCATGATGTTTTAGACGGTCAATGGGATATTAATATATTCCGTAGCTTGTTAAAAGACTTGATTATTGATAATAGTTCTAAATCCATGAATTTGGTTGCTGAGCTAGCTGATAGCGACTATGGTGGCATCACTTTCAAAGGCGACCTTCAAATGACAGCCTGCTTCGCAATAATTAATTGGGGTTCAAATGGAATAGACGAGCTAGTCAGAAACACTATAGTAAATCCATCATACAGAAATATTCTTAATGTAACAAATATTCTCAGTTGCGTTGCATCTGGCCATCTCGAGGAACATCCCTTCCATCGTCAAATTGAACAGGCAAAAATTTTAAAGGTATCCAAAGAAGAATCATCAATTAGAGCTGCAAGAGAAGGCTTGCTTGAATTAATGACTGAAGTAGAAAAAGACGACTTATTTCCCATTGGCATGATGATGGGCATGCAATTCACAATGAATGAAAAAGTCAAGGAAACGTTTTTCGCAGCTATGGTTGCTAGATGGTTTCATTTTGACAAGAGCGGTGTAGAGTCTTTTAAACGCTTAATAGAAGAGAACCACAGTGAACAAACATATCATGAATTTATTGAAAATAACAATTTCTTGTTAGAGCCTTTTTCTGCCAATATATGGTCTAAACCAAGATTTGGAGAAAATCTTGTACCTGATTTTCTTATCAGAGCAATCGACAATACATATACAGTTGTAGAAATCGAAAAACCTACTCAAGCAATAATCACAAAGGCAGGCAACTTATCAGCAGCAGCTACCCATGCGAAAAGACAGGCGCTTGATTTCAGAAGTTGGGCAATTGATAACCATTTATATGCAAAAAATAAGTTTCCTGAAATATGGCGACCGACTTGTCTGGTAATTATTGGCCTTGAAAGCAACTTGACAGAAATACAGAAAGAGCAGTTGAGGAAAGAAAATGAGTCAACCCAGGGGGTTTTAAAAATTGTAGGTTTTGACTGGCTGTACAACAGAGCTAAATCAGTCTTTGACAATATAATAAGCTTTGGATTTAACAGAAGTTTCAAAGTTAAGTAGCTTACTTACCATGCCCGAACGCCCTTACACCTACTACGATTTCACCATCAGCCTGTGCCCGCACTGCCTGCGCCGCATCGAGGCCAAAATCGTCTTTGAGGACGGGAACGTGTACATGCTTAAGCGCTGCCCGGAGCACGGGCGGCAAAAGGTGCGCATTGCTACCGACATTGAGTACTATAAGAGCATCCGCAACTATGTGAAGCCCAGCGAAACACCGCGCCGCTTCAACGCAGCCACGCACTTCGGCTGCCCCTACGACTGCGGCCTGTGCACCGACCACGAGCAGCACAGCTGCCTTACGGTCATCGAGATAACCGACCGCTGCAACCTCACCTGCCCCACCTGCTACGCGGAAAGCAGCCCCACTCACGGGCGGCACCGCACCTTGGAAGAAGTGGAAGCCATGGTGGACCTGGTGGTGGCCAACGAGGGTGAGCCCGACGTGGTGCAGATATCCGGCGGCGAGCCCACGCTGCACCCGCAGTTCTGGGAAATCCTGGACATGTGCAAGCGCAAGCCCATCAAGCACCTGATGGTGAACACCAACGGCGTGCGCCTAGCCAAGGATGAGGCCTTCGTGGCGCGGCTGGCCACCTATGCAGGCGCATTCGAGGTATACCTGCAGTTCGACTCCTTCCGCGAAAACGTGCTGCTGACTATGCGCGGCCGCGACCTGCGCGAGGTGCGCCAAAAAGCCATCGAAAACCTCAACAAATACAACCTCAGCACCACGCTGGTGGTGACGCTGCAGAAGGGCCTGAACGACGACGAGATGGGCGACATCATCGATTACGCCCTGAAGCAGAAATGCATTCGCGGCGTCACGTTTCAGCCCACGCAGGCCGCCGGGCGGCTCGACAATTTCAACCCCGAAACCGACTCGTTTTCGCTCACCGAAGTGCGCCAGGGCATCATCGCCCAAAGCCCGGTGTTCACTGCCGACGACCTGCTGCCCGTGCCCTGCAACCCCGACGCGCTGGCCATGGCCTACGCCCTAAAACTGGACGGCGAAGTCTTCCCCCTCACCCGCTACGTCGACCCCGCCGACTTGCTCACCAACGCCGGCAACACCATTGTGTATGAGCGCGACCCGCGCCTGCGCCAGCACATGCTTAAGCTGTTCAGCACGGCCAATACCGTGGACACGGTGGTGCCCGAAATCAACCAATTGTTATGCTGCCTGCCGCAGGTATCGGCCCCCAATCTGGGCTACGAAAACCTGTTCCGCATCATCATTCTGCAATTCATGGACGCGCATAATTTCGACGTGCGGGCCGTGAAGAAATCCTGCGTGCACATTGTGAGCAAGGACTTGAAAATTATTCCCTTCGAGACGATGAACATCTTCTACCGCGACCAGGAGAAGCTGGCCCGGCTGGAGGAACTACGGGCCGAGCGAATCGGAATTGTATAATGGAACCGCCAAAAAAGAAGGAATCGTTAATGCCCGGTTGTATGCTAGCGCTTACGCTGATAATACTGGTTCTGCTACTGATGGTGCACAATTGCGGCAGCATGCCAGCAATGCATTGATAACTAAAGTCATTCTTTGCTAATTAAACTTCGCTTAGCCCCATGCGCTTATGAACAAGCCCACCTTTGGCAGCATCGTTCGCAACAACCTGCTGATTCTGCTGGCCGCGGCTGTGGTGCTGGGAGCGGCCGCGAACATGGGGGTCGATGCCGGCATTTTCTTGTTCGGCTTTTTTTACCTGGGCCAGGCGCTCTACAACTTGATTCTGGCCTTTGCGCACTTGGGCGGCGGCCCCGAGGATGTGGGCGCCGCGCCCTACTTCGTGAGCATGTTGCTGGTGCTTATTGTGGGGTTCGGGGCGTGCTCAGGCATTTTTATTGTCGCCGGCAGCCTCGGCAACATGCACTGAGGCCGGCGCGGGCTGGCATTTGGGGCAGGTGTAGGTGGCCCGGCCGCCCACGTAGTATTTGTCGATTTTGACGCTTTTGTGGCGCGGGCAGAAAGTGTGGGCGTCGTCGCTGGCGGGCGTGGCCGACGTGTCCCACTCGCGGGCGTGAATGAGAAAGCTGGCCGGAAAATGCCGGTAGTTGGCTTCCTGATTGATGGCCGTATTTAGGACCAGCTGCACGGCATTGTGCAGGGCTTTCCCTTCCTTTTCGGTCAGGGTCGCGCCGATGCGCTCGGGGTGAATTTTGGCCTGAAACAGCACCTCGTCCACTATCCAGTTGCCAAGGCCGGCGGTGATACTCTGGTCGAGCAATAAAGGTTTGAGCAGCGTTTTGCGGCGGCTGAGTTTCTGGTGCAGCTCGGTGGCGGTTATTTCCAGGGCGTCGGGGCCTATTTTCTTGGCCTTTTGGTGGGCGGCGGCGCTGTCGGCCAAGCGGATGCGGCCGAATTTGCGCGGGTCGATGAAAGCCAGGCGCAGGCCGGAATCTTCGAGGTGCAGGGCCACGCGGGTGAAGCGCGGGGCGTCGGGCTCGTCGCGGTAGGCGCCCACGTCGCCGGTCATGCCGAAGTGCAGCACCAGCACGTGGCCGTTGTCGAGCTCCAAAAAGCAGTTTTTGCCCAGGCGGCTGGTGCCCGTGATGGTGCGGCCCACCAGGCCGGCGCGCAGCTGGTCTTCGGGCGTGGCCAGCACGTGCGCATCGTTCACCTGCACGGCGGCAATGGTTTGGCCCACGGCCAGCTCGTCAATAAATCGGCGGTAGGTTTCGACTTCGGGTAATTCGGGCACGGAGAGGGAAAGGCTGAGCGTTTGACATAAACCGGTCATGCTGAGCGGAGCCGAAGCATGACCAACTTTTTCCACTTTGCTAACAGCCCAATCCGGTGCGGAGTTGCACCGCACTCCCTACAAATCCCCGCGCAATCCGCCTTCCAGCATCACTACCCCCGTCCCGCCAATCTGCACCGCTTCAATGGCCTCGCGTGGGCCGCTGATGCGCACCTGCACCGTGCCGGCGCGGCCCAGGTCATGGCCTTGCTCGGCGATAAACTCCGGCGAATGCAAATAGCTGTGGTGCCACAAATACGCCGCCATGCCGCCCGTGGCTGACCCCGTCACGGGGTCTTCCGAAATGTCGGGCGGTGTGCCAAAGTGCCGGGCAAAAGTGTGGCCGGCCGGCGTGGCCCCGCCCAGGCAAAACAAGTGCGGGCTGAAAAAGTCGCTCGCGGCGCGGTAGGCCGCCAGGCCGGCGGCATCGGCCACGTGCGCGCGGCGCAGGGCGGCGTGGTCGCGCAGCAGCACCATGAGCTGCGGCGTGCCCGTGCTCACCGTCTGGATGGGCGCGCCCGGCAGCAGGTCGTCGGGCGTGAGGCCGAAAAGGGGTAGTACAGTTTCGGGTGCGTGAACGGCGCCGAAAACGGGTCGGCGCTGGGTCATCCAGACCATGGGCGGCTGGCCGGCCGCGCCCGGCAGCACATCCACCCGAATGGGCCCACCCGATAATTGCAGGGTGAGCACCAGCGGGGAGCCATCGGCCGGCAGCGCCACCCGGCCCGCGTGCAGCAGCGCCGTCACGGTGGCAATGGTGGGATGGCCGGCCAGCGGAATCTCCTCGGCCGGCGTGAAATAGCGCACCGTGAATTCGGTGCTGCCGGGCGCGGCCCGGTTCACAAACGCCGTTTCCGACTGATTGAACTCGCGGGCCAGGCGCTGGCGCAGGGCGGAGTCGAGGTCGTCGGCGTCGAGCACCACGGCGCAGGGATTGCCGCGCAGGGGCTCGGTGGTAAAGGCATCGACAAGCAGAAACGGGAGCATGTGCAGCAGAACAAGTGGGCGGAATGAAACCGCGAAGGAACGGCAAAGCCGCTGCAAACGAACAATGCCCGCCTGCTTGCGCAAACGGGCATTGTTCAGGTACTCTACAGTGAATTAAGACGGGTCGTGCAGCTTGGCCACGCGCTGGCCGGCTTTGTCGTACACGTCGCCGCGGGCCGTGATGAACAGGCGGCGCTGCTGCATATCGGTGAGCACGTAGGGGAAAGTTTGGCTGGTGGTGCGCGTGATGCGCCCCACTTCTTCGGCGTTGTCCTCGTCGTCTACGCGCACCACTTTCAGGGCGTTGGTGAGGTAGTAGCGGCGGCTGGGGTCATTGCGGAAAGTGAGCTGGCCCACCAGTTTCACGGCGTTGCCGTTGGCCTGGTTGATGGCCACCATTTCACGGGCGTCCTGGTCGGCTTCCTCGGTGGGGAACAGGCGCACGGGCGTGCTGTCATACACGGCGGGGCGCACGGGGGCCTGCGGACGGCTGGCGGCCACCACGGCCGGGGCGGCCGAGGGCGCGGCCGACCGGGCGCTGGCCACAATCTGGCCGTTGGCCCGCTGCCAGCCCTGGCCGATGGCCAGCAGGCGCGGCGCCCGGCCGGGGTGCGTGGCCGAGCCGCCATCGTCGGGCACGGTGGCCATGGCGGCCTGGGCCTGGGCCAGGCTGGCGCCCAGCTTGCGCAGCACAAAGCCCGAGAACTCATCGGCTTCCAACTCATCGGCCGGCTGCGAGCCGCCGGCGCGCAGGGTGTGGCCGTTGAGGTGGTGGCCCATTTCGTGGGCCAGGATGCTGATGCCGGCCCAGTCGGTGTGCCCGGCGCGGTTGATGTCGTTCAGGAAATTGGGGTTGTAGAGCAGAAAACGCTTGCCGTTGTACACCACGGCCGCGGCGTTGTCGACGTCGCGCGTGGCCCGCAGCTCGAAGCGGGCTTTGAGGCCCACGGCGTCGGTGATTTCGCGGATAACGTCGGTGGGCGCCGGGGCCGTTTGGGCCTGCGCGGCAGAAGTAAAACCAATAGGCAGCGCCAGCAGCAGCGGAGCGGCGAGCCGGCGGAAAAAGCGAGGGAGCAAAGCCATAGCGAAAGACGGAAGGTGAATGACTACTGACTAAAACCTAGGCAACTGAAGTGCCAATTACGAGAATCAGGCCAAGAAAAAGGCCCCATTACCGGCACTCAGAACAACTGCGACGCAGCACCGAAAGCAGCCAGGCTACCAGCGCTTTTGTCTAACGGCCGCGCCCGTGCTCACATTGCGGAGGCGCCGGCAAAAAGGCGGGCTCGGCAACCACGGGCGGGGCTGCTGAAATAACGATTTCCGGGAGGTAGCAGTTCAATTAAAAGAGTCGCGCCGGGGCCCGAACGGTTGCGTGCCAGCGCCGGGCTTTGCAACGGCTTGTAGCTTTGCCAGCAGCGCAGGGCCAAGCCCCACCTTACACACAGCATGAACCAAGCCCACCTCCACCTCCTCGTCAACCATTTGCCGATAATGGGCAGCTTGTTTTCGGCCGTGTTGCTGGGCGCGGGCCTAGTGCAGCGCAACGCTTCGCTGATAAAAGCGGGCCTGGTGGCGGTGCTGGCGGCGGGAGTGCTGTGTTTGCCGGCTCAGCTCACGGGTGAGGGGGCAGCGGCCATTGTGCAGGACTTGCCGCGCGTGAGCCGCGCCCTCATCCAAACCCACGCCGGCGCGGCCGAGCTGGGCTTTTGGGTGCTCGAAACGGCGGCGGCGCTGGCCCTGTTTGGCCTGCTCCTGCTCAAGCAGGCTTCGCCGCGCGCGGTGCTGGTGGCGTGGGCGGCGCTGGCGGTGGCCGCCGCTGGCTTCGGCCTGCTGGCGCGGGCCGGCTACCTGGGCGGCCTCATTCGGCACACCGAAATCCGGGAAGGCTTCGGCACGCCCGACGAACTGTAACCCGGCCCCGGCGCCCGCGTACCTCCGCCCATGCCTTTCCCCTTCTTCGGCGACGATAAATCGACCGTGGCCCGCCTGCTGGCCACCCTGCCCCAAACCGGCCGCTTGGAGTGGATTGGCCAGCGTCCGCTGCGGCGCGAGCCCCTGCTTTCGGTGCCCGAAGCCGAGCTCAAAACCGATTCGCACATGCTGGGCGACCACGCCCGCCCCAAGACGGGCGGCAAGCGCCAAGTCACGCTCATTCAGCAGGAACACTTGGCGGCGGTGGCCGGCTACCTGGGCCTGAACGCGCCACTGGACCCCGCCCGCCTGCGCCGCAACCTGGCCGTGAGCGGCCTGAACCTGCTGGCCCTGAAAAACCGCCAGATTCAAATCGGCGACGAAGTCATTCTCGACATTACCGGCGAGTGCCACCCCTGCTCGCGCATGGAGGAAGAGTTGGGCCCCGGCGGCTACAACGCCATGCGCGGCCACGGCGGCCTCACGGCGCACATTGCGCAGGGCGGCACCATTCGGGTGGGCGACGTGGTGCGGGTGCTGAGCTGAACCGGCACTGGGCCCCGAATTGCGAAATCCCAAACGATTTCGGTAAATTCATAATAGCTAACCGGCGGGGTAGTCACGCTGCCAGGCAAGGTGGTGGGGTGTTTTCCGGAACCGGTGAGGTGCCGGCCACTCTGTTGGGCGGCCGGCGCCGGGCATCTTCTTTTACGCGAACCACGTACCTTGGCCAATGGCGTTTTTAGGCCCTGCTGATGCTTGCAATGAGCTTTTTTTTGTTCTTTCCAACCTTTAAATCTTCATACATGACCACAAACTTACCTGCGCTGTCGGCCCTCGGCCGGCAACTTCGCTATTTATGGTGCGCCGCGTTGCTGCTGGGAAGCGTTGCTACCGTTCGGGCCCAAGCGCCGGCCCAGGCTACCACACTTTACGGCCTGGGTACTGCTACGCAGCCTATCGCCCCTAACAGCACCTTGTTCTTCCCGGCGGGGGCGGTCGTTGGCGACCAGGGCCTCATCACTTTTTTCACCGCGAACGCCGGCGGAAATGCCAACCCCGCCGCCTTTCCGGTGAAGATTGCCGGTGTGCTGGGAGGGCAGAAGCTGGTCGGCATCGACTCGCGCCCCCTCACCGGGCAGCTTTACGCCCTGGGCTACGACGCCACCATCGCCTTTGACCCCACCAACGCGGTGAAAAACACGCAGCTCTACACGGTGAACGTGACCACCGGGGTGGTTACGCCGGTTGGGGGGGGCCTGTCGCTGGACCTGGGCCAACCCACCAACCCGCTGTTCATCTTCAACATTAGCTTCGATTTCAATCCCGTAGCGGACCAAATCCGGGTGCTGAGCAGCAACCGTAACAACTACCGCATCAGCCCGGTCGACGGCTCGCTGGTGGCCACCGACATGCCGCTGGCCTACGTTGGCGGCACCCCGGCCACCCCGGGAGTGGTGACGGCGGCTTACACCAATTCCACCATCGGCAGCACCAGCACCACGCTCTACGACCTCGACAAGGCCAACGGCAACATCCTGACCACGCAAGTACCACCGGCCGCTGGCACGCTCACGCGCACCACGCCCACTCTTGTGTTCAACGGCTTTGATAACCTGACCAACTCGCTGGCCCTGGGCCTTGATATTGCGAATAACTCAACGTTGGGCTACCTGATTCAAACGACGGTGGCCAACGGCAGCGGCATTTCGAGCACCAACCTGTTCGACGTGAACCTGCAGACGGGCGTGGTCGACAACAAGCGCACCGTGATTCCCACGGCCCAGTCGGCCGGCTTCAACGTGTTCGACCTGGCCGTGCCCATCGCTGCGCCGGTGTGCGACGCGCCCACCGCCCCCGCATCCAGCGGCGTGACCAGCACCGGGGCCACCATCACGTTTACCCCCAACGCCTTAGCTACCAACTACACGGTAACGGTGACGCCCGCCGGGGGCACCGCCACCACCCAAACCGTGACTTCTTCGCCGGTGACGCTGACGGGCCTCACGCCCAACACGAATTATACGGTGAGCATCGTGAGCAACTGCTTCGCGGGCGCGCTGTCGTCGAGCACCGTAAGCACCACCTTCACCACGCTGGCACCGGTTTGCACCGCGCCCAGCGGTTTGGCCGCTTCGGGCGTTACCAACACCTCGGGCACGGTGACGTTCACGGGTAGCCCTTCGGCCACGAGCTATACGGTGACGACCGCGCCCGCCACCACCACCCAGACGCTGCCGGCCAACGCCACTTCGGTCAGCTTCACGGGCCTCGCGCCCAGCACCACCTACACGGTGAGCATCGTGAGCAACTGCGCCGCGGGCGCCACGGCCGCGCCGGTCACCATCGACTTCACCACGGCCGCGCCCAATCCGGCCCCGGCTATCACCAGCCTCAGCCCGAACTCGGCCACGGCCGGGGGCGCCGGGTTTACGCTCACGGTAACGGGCACGGGCTTCGTGTCGGGCGCCGTGGTCAATTTCAACGGCGGGGCTCGCACCACCGCCTTCGTCTCTGGCACCAGCTTGACGGCCAGCATTCCGGCCTCCGATATCGGCACGGCCGGCACTTACAACGTGACCGTGACCAATCCCGCTCCTGGCGGCGGCACGTCGGCCCCGGCCACTTTCGCCGTAAACAACCCCGCTCCGGCCATCACCAGCTTGTCGCCGGCTTCGGTAACGGCCGGCGCCGCCCCGCAAACGTTGACCGTGACCGGTACCAATTTCGTGAGCGGCGCTTCGCAGGTAACTTTCAACGGCACGGCCCGCACCACCACGTTCGTGTCGGCTACCCAACTCACCATTGGCCTCACCGCCGCCGACCAAGCCACGCCCGGCACCTACAACGTGACGGTGACCACTGCCGGCCCCGGCGGCGGGACATCGGCCCCAGCCACCTTCACCGTGAACGCGGCACCCTGCAATGCCCCCTCGGGCCTGGTAGCCAGCAACGTCACCAGCAACTCGGCTACGGTGAGCTTCACCGGCAGCGGCACGGCCACGGGCTACACCGTGACGACTTCGCCGGCCACCACCACGCAAACGCTGCCGGCCGGCGCTACTTCGGTCAATTTCACGGGCTTGAACCCCAGCACCGCCTACACGGTGAGCATCGTGAGCAACTGCGCTGGCGGGGCCACTTCGAGCGCCGCCACGGTGAGCTTCTCCACCACGGCCGCCCCGCTCACGGACCTCACGGTGAGCACGACGCAACCTGTGCAGGGCAACTACAACAACGTTACCATCACCAGCACGGGCCTGGCCAACCTCACGGGCCCGCTCACGGTGGCCGGCACCCTGACCGTGCAAACGGGCGGCACCCTGGTGCAGAACTGCCAGCCCATTACCGGAACGGGCAGCTTCGTGCTGCAAGCCAATGCTAACCTAGTCATTTGCGACCCGGCGGGCATTGCCGCCACGGGCGCCACCGGCGCCATCCAGGTGTCGGGCACGCGCACCTTCAGCCCCGACGCCAGCTATGGCTATGCCGGCACCGCGGCCCAGGTGACGGGCCCGGGCCTGCCCAGCCGGGTGTTGAACCTGGCCGTTCAGAACGCGGCCGGCCTCACCCTGAGCCAAGCCGTGAGCATCACCCAACGCGTGGTGCTGCAAGCAGGCGACCTCATTACCAACGGCCAAACCCTGACGCTGCTTTCCTCGGCAGCCGGCACGGCCATTGTGGTGAACACCGGCGGCGTGGTGAACGGCGCCGCCACCGTGCAGCGCTACATCGACCCCACCCGCAACGCCGGCCTGGGCTACCGCCACTTCAGCTCGCCGGTGCAAAGCTCTACCGTGGCCGACCTGGCCACCAGCACTTTCACGCCGGTGGTGAACCCGAACTACAACACAGTAGGCAATACCGTGGTGCCTTTCCCCACGGTATTTAGCTACAACGAAACCCGCGTGAACACCAGCGGCGGCGCCGGCTCCACGGACTTTGACAAAGGCTTTATGTCGCCCCCGGCGCTCAACAGCCTGCTCATCGTCTCGCAGGGCTACACGGTGAACATCGGCGCCGGCCAAGTGGTCGACTTCGTGGGCGTGCCCTTCACCGGCACCCTGTCGGTCAACGGCCTCACCCGCGGCACGCAGGCCCAAAGCGGCTGGCACCTGCGCGGCAACCCCTACCCCTCGGCCCTCGACTGGAACTTGGTGGTGAACAACGGCCGCCTCACCAACGTCGACAACACGCTGTATGTCTTCAAGAGCAGCGGCCAGTACACCGGCAGCTACGCCAGCTACGTGAACGGCCAGAGCACCAACGGCGGCACCAACCTGCTGCCCGTGGCCCAGGGCTTTTTCGTGCGCACCAGCACGACCGGGGGCAGCGGCAGCATCAGCTTCACCAATGCCGAGCGCGTGACGAATTACGACACCACGCCCTTCCAGCGCGGCACCGCCGACACCCGTCCGCAGCTGAAACTCAGCCTGAGCAACGCCGCCGTGGCCACGCAGGCCGCCATCTATTTTGAAGCAGGCGCCACCGCCGGCTTCGACCGCGCCTTCGACGCCTACCACCTGCCGGCCCCCAACGGCCTGACTCTGGCCACCGAGGCCAGCGCCGAAGCCCTGGCCATCAACGGCCAGCCCGCCCTCACCGGGGCCGACGTGCTGCTGCCCCTGCAAGTGGCTTCGCTCACGGCCGGCACCTACACCCTGGCCGTCGATAACCTGGCCAACCTGCCCGCCGGCTACCACGCCTACCTGCGCGATGCCCTCAGCGGCACCTACACCGACCTGGCCGCGACGCCCGCACTGAGCCTCTCGCTGGCGCCCAACGCCGCAGCCGGCGGCCGCTACGCCGTGCTCTTCACCACGCAGGCCCGCGTGTTGGCCACGGCGCCCGCCGCGCTGGCCCAGCTGGCCAGCGTGTACCCCAACCCGGCCCACGGCGCGGCCACGCTGCTGCTGCCGGTGGCCCTGCGCGGCACCCAAGCCACGCCGGTGTCGGTGGTCGACAACCTGGGCCGCACGGTGCTCACGCGCACGCTGGCCCCCGGCGCGGCCGAAACGCTGGAGCTGCCCGTGGCCAACCTGGCCGCCGGGGTGTACTCGGTGCAGGCCCGCACCGCCGCCGGCCTGGTGGTGAAACGCCTGGTGGTCGAGTAGCCTCTGCTGCGAAACCATAGGGTTTTCCAACAAAAAGCCCCGACTGCGTGCAGTCGGGGCTTTTTGTTGCCTAATAGTAGGAATACGTTTACTGTCGATAAATGCGCAAGCAAGGCAAAACAGCTGATTTGCAGCTTGTAATAAAAAACCTTCCGCCAGTGGCGGAAGGCTTTCCTAGCTATGAAAACAACTGTCTCCTGTAGAAGACTTGGCAGTATCTACGCCAGATGGCAGGTAATTGGTTTGGCTGGTTGGATTTTATTGTCGTTTAATAGGCTGAAAGGCTGTGGGGCCAGCACATCAAGGGTGCGGCCAATGGCCGGCCCCGCGGGGTAGCCGATTTTGCGAAGGTCGTTGCCGCGAATCTGGTTCGACATGGGCGGAAAGGAGAAAGTAGCAAGCCTGCTGTATGCGGGCCCTGGGGCGATTTCCGGCTTCGGAAGAAATGAAAAAGCCCCGTCAGTAGCAACCGACGGGGCTTTTTTGATGGCTCTGGTGTTTCCTCAGCTTGGCCAGCAGCTGGTGTCCGCACTCCGGGGCAAGAAGCGAAGCAATGCCCACAATACCAAACACGGCCGTTGCGAGTGGCTGCTAAGCCAGCCAGCATGTTTGCTATACGCCTTAAATACGCTGTTTCAGCGCATTCAGTTCGGAAAATGACCACGCGGAAAGTGTCTTTTTCATTACGTGTTGCTAAACAACGCCAGGTTTATTGCTAAGTAGCTTGGGCAGAATCAATTCCATTAGCATGCTTTACAGAGCAGCTCAACTTTTTTGTTGAAAACTGCGCCTACGTTGGCATTCAACAGCGTAGCCAAAAAACAAACAAGGCCGTCGTGCTGAGCGCAGTCGAAGCATCTCTGTTGCTTGGTTGCAGGGACTTGATTACTCCTGCGGTGGAGATGATTCGCTGCGCTCAGCCGGACCGGTTAGGTGAAAAGTGCCGTGGCCTACGCCCCGTCCATCCGCACGATTTTTGGGGTGAACGAGCCCAGCACATCCACCAACTCGCGCTGGCTGGCCATCACGGTGTGGATGTCCTTGTAGGCCATCGGCGCCTCATCAAGCCCGCCCCCGATGAGCTCGATGCCGTGCTCGGCCAGGTGCTTGCGCACGCCCGATTCGGTCAGCTCCGCCTTGGCCCGCGTGCGCGACATGAGCCGCCCGGCGCCGTGCGAGGCCGAAGCCAACGACTCCGCCAATCCCCGGCCGCGCACGATGAAGCCAGGCGCCGTCATCGAGCCGGGGATGATGCCGAGCACGCCTGCGCCGGCCGGCGTGGCGCCTTTGCGGTGCACCACCACCTCGCGGCCATCGGCCAGCCGCTCCTTCCAGGCGAAGTTGTGGTGGTTTTCCACTTTGGCCACGGGCCGCTCGCCCAGGGCTTTGGCCAAGCGCTGGTGAATTTGGGCGTGGCAGGCCGAGGCGTAGTCGCCGGCCAGGTTCATGGCCGCCCAGTACTCCTGGCCGGCTTCGGTGTCGAGGCCGAGCCAGGCGAGGTGCTGGGCTTCGGTGGGCAGTTGGCACACGTCTTTGGCCAGGCGGGTGTAGTGCTCGGCAATGCCGGCGCCCAGGCCCCGCGAGCCGGAGTGCGAGAGCACGCCCAGGTACTGGCCCACCGGCACGCCCAGCTCGTTTTCCGCTTCGGTGATTTCGACAATGCCGAACTCCACGAAGTGGTTGCCGGAACCGGAAGTGCCCACTTGCTCGGCGGCTTTGTCGCGCTTGTTTTTCAGGAAAGGGATTTCCAGAAATTCGTCGCGCTCCAGCACGGCCGAGGCCATGCGCTGCCCCCGCTCCCAGCCCCGGCCGGAGCCGAAACGGGTGTTATTGAGCAACACCGTCCGCAATTCCTGCACGCGTTGCGTGAGGTACTTGGCCGGCAAATCGAACACCGACAAGGCCATGCGGCAGCCGATGTCGACGCCCACGGCGTAGGGAATCACCGCGTTATCCGTCGCCAGGACCCCGCCAATGGGCAAGCCGTAGCCGTGGTGGGCGTCGGGCATGAGGGCGCCGGCCACGGTCACGGGCAGTTTCATGGCCGTTTCCATCTGGTGAATGGCGCTGGGGTCGATGTGCTCGGCGCCGAACGTGGCGTAGGGCTTGCGCTCCACCAGCGCAATGTGCCGCGAGGGCGTCGGCAGCAAGGCCGCCGCGGTGTGGCTCCAGTCGAGGTCGGTGAGGTAGTCTTTGGGATTAGCTAACAGTTGACCCAGCAAGGCAAGCTGGTCGGTTTGGGAGAGTTTTTTGAGGTGCTTGCGCTGCAATTGAGCCAGCGCGAGCCCAATGGCCCGGCCTTCGGGAAACCCGAGGGTGCGAAGGTCGTTGCCGCGTAAAAGAGTGGCCATAACATGGTCGTTGCACGAGGTAGAGACGCGTATTCGCGTCTCGTTCGTTGATGAAAAAAATAGATAAAACGGACCGGGCAACAGGGCGCACCGCCCACATATGTGCTCTACCAACTGAGCTACCGCGGGCCGAAACCCGCGAGCCGGAATCGAACCGGCGACCCCATCGACCTGAACGAAGTATGGCGGTGCTACGGCACCGGCCCATTTTATCAGCTAAAAACCGGAGCGACAGGCGACTTGCGTTGAGCCAAAAGGCGACTTAACAGGTCGAAGGAACGCAAGCCTACGGCATCCGGCTGAGGTGTAGAAACGCGACACTTCGCGTCTCCTCGTTGAACGACTCGCCGGACGATTTCCTGACGACGAGACGCAAAATATTGCGTCTCTACTTCGTTCAATTTCTCAAAATCCCTGCCCGGGGCAACAGGCGCCCGGCCTCCGATATCCTGCTCTAACCAACTGAGCTACGGCGACAGCCTTGCGGCAACTACCGGCGGGACTTGAACCCGCGTCCTGGGCATTAAAAGTGCGAAGTATGGCCGGGCTACGACACCCGGACAGGGATTAGACATGAAGTTTCCGGCGTGGGGCAACAGGCGCCCGGCCAGCTGGTGCGGCCCTACCAATTTGCAGTCGCCCTGCCTGGCGGCAGCACTTCGGGAGTCGAACCCGCGACCGCACCTGAGGTTGGTGCGAAGGAAGGCCCGGCTACGGCACCCACCCGGAAACGTATTTTTTCTCGGCTTCATCCGCCAGTTCAGGGCAACAAGCAGCTGGCGCGTCAGCTGTTGCCGAGGCAACAGCAGGGGATTCGAACCCAATCTCTCTGATTAATAGTCAGATTTCAACCAACGAAGTATCGCCCGCCTACGGCACCTGAACCATGCGGATGCCACCGAGGTGGAACGGGCTGCCGCAGCGGGCGCCCGTTCCGGTCGGCGACTGCCCTGTTGGGCAGCCGTCTTCCTAGTCGTGGAGTCTGTGTTTTAACGTCATGAGCGTGTTTTTTATTCTGCCTTTCGGCAGGTAGTAGATTAAGAGGCTCTCGCTTAGGAAAAAATTATTAGTGAGGGGCTTCGCCACCGTCGTAGAGACGCGTATTCGCGTCTCGTCGTTTGCGCCATTTGGGCGTCGTCCAGGAAATCATCGTTCAATGCCGAGACGCGAATACGCGGCGGCCGGGGGTTCCGCTTTATTGCCCGGCCGTTCAGCGTGGTTGTTACAAGTCGATTTTCTCGATTTCCGAGAGTGCCGAGCCGCCGTTGTCCAGCGCCTGAACCACGTCGAATACTTTGTCGGACCAGCCGGCGATGAGGGCCACGCCCGTTTCGGGGCGCACCTCCAGCGGGGCGGTGCCGTGCCCGGCCAGGTCGAAAAGGTAGAGGCGGGCGCCGGGGGCCACGGTGCGGCGGTACTCGGCCCATTCCTGGGCCAGGGTGCCGCCGTCGCCGGTGCTGTTCCACAGCTGCACGTCGGTGAATACCATCACTTTGTCGACCACTTCCCGGCGCTCGCGCAAGTCGCGCACCACGAGGTAGCCGTTGGTGGAATAGCCCACCTCGCCTTCGCGGCGGTAAAACTCTTCCACGTTGCGGAGCACCGGCCCGCGGGGCAGGCTGATGCGCTTCCACGTGTTGCCGAACATGCCGGTGGTCACGTGCTGGCAGCGGCTTTGCAGCAACATGCCCAGCACGAGGCTCACGTCGTAGAGCAGCACTTTGCTGCGCGCCGAAATGGGCTGCTGCATGGAGCTCGACACGTCGCAGGACACCACCACGCGGGTGTCGGGCCCGAAGCCGCGCAGGTTCACGGCGCTGTGCGCAATGGCCGTTTCCAGGGCCGCCAACACGCCGGCTACGTGGCCGCTTTGCACGGCTTTCACCTCTCGGTAGGCGGCCAGGAAACGGAACGGCAGCTGCTTGCTGCGCGCCACCGCAAACCGGTCGGCGAGGGTATCGCACACCCGCTCCATCGCCGCGGCCGAAACATTGGCTTCGAGGATGTTACGTAGGTTGCGGAGCAAGGCCATGTAGCCCAGCTTGCCGCTCGCAATGAGCGTTTCCCAGGTCTGGCGGATGGCCGCTTGCCGCTCGGCTTCGGTGGTGAAGGCTTGCTGCCCCACCGCCGACAGCTCGGTTTCCCAAGTGTAGGGCGTGGGCAATTCGCCGCGCACCAATTGGTCGAACAAGGCCTGCTGGGCTGTGTCGCGGGCTTTGGGGTGCACCACAAACAAGGCATCGCGCAGGCGCACCGCCCCGGCGCGGTCGTACTTCGCCAGCTGGTAGCCGTCGAAACGATTGAAGCTGAGCGCCAGGCCTTTTTGTAGCTGCTTGGAGACGCGGTTGAGGATTTTGGTGCCGCCGCGGCCGTTGGCCTGGGCGTAATAGGCCAGCAATTCAGTGATTTCGTCGGGGCGCTGCACCACCCGCGCCACCAGGCGGCTCAGGAGGCTGTCGCCGCGGTGCAGGCGGGCCAGCTCCACGCACAGTACCAACGGCACCGAGCGCAAGTGCAGGCTTTCGCGGGCGTATACCGCCAGCTGAGCCACGAACAACGGCTCGTTTTTGGCCACCAATTCACGCAGGCGCGTCAGGCGGGTGTCGGCTTTTTCGTAGAACAGGTCGCTGAGCGCCGCCGTGGCCACGGCCGCATACAGCTCGACCTGGGGCGTGAGCGTGAAGGCGGGCGCGCCCTCGTGGTTGACGGTGGTGGGGGCGCGGTTTCGGGAGAAGAAGTTGAAGCGCATAAGCAACGTGCTAAGAGGGTGGGATTTTAATTTTTGAAGACCAATTTTTGAAGACCCTTGCAAGGGTCAGGCAGTGATGCGCATTGAGCGCATCACAGGCATTTACTCAGTTATGTGAACGTGCCGCGACAGCACCAAGCGGGCTTGGTCGAGCCATTGGTTTATCCAGTCGCGCTCCGCGGCGGTCATCCAGCGGTTGTGCTTGCCGCGCACCTGCACCACTTTGCGGCCGGAATCCACCTCCAAGGTCAGGGCGCGGGCCCCGTCCACCGTTAGGGAGAAGATGCCGCACCGGCCTTGGCGGCACGAATGCAGGTAGGTGGCTACGCAGTGGTGCAGAGCTCGGCCTTCGGCCACGAGCTGGCCGTAGGTAAATAGCTGCTCAATGCGCACCGACCCGGCCACGAAATCAGCCACTGGCAAGCCCGCCCAGCGGTGGTTGACGTCCGGTTCCGCATCGCCCGATTGACGACGCTGCCGGACGTCGGCCTGGTGCCAGCGCTCGGTTTGGGCGAGCACCGAAACCATGCTGCGGCCTTTCAGCGAAAAGCCTGGCTGCGGCGGTTCAGGCCCAATGCCCACGCTACGCTTCTGATGAATCCAGTCGCACACGGGGCCCAAGTGGCGCGGGTCGACCATGGGCGTGGCAATGAAAAAATCCACCACGCCCAGCCAGAAGGCATCGTCGAGCAGCGGTGCTCGGCCCAAACGCGACTCCATCACCACGCCCCACCATTCCAATGCATCGCGGGCGGCGAGTTGGGCATAGCGCAAGGCTTCGCGAAACGTGCAGCCCGCAGGTGCTTCCCGCATGCCGTGCTCCAGCCGTTTGCTGAGTTTCACGGGCAGTCCGGGAAAACTGCGGAGTGAGCGGCCCCAGCCCACATGCAGAGTTAGGTCTGGCAGGTTCACGCCATCTTCCACCAATGCCGTTTGCGTCCAAGTATTTAACAGCCACGCCGGCAGGTTGCCGTATTGGTCAAAGAGGTGCTGCACCAAGCTCACCAGCTGGCGAAAAGCATTGCTGCTTTTCGGCTTCCAGTCGGCGATGTCACGCACCCGTTGCTGGTAGCGTTCGGCCAGCGCTGCCACCGCCGGCCCCAATTCGGGTCGGTGCAACACCGCTACGCGCTTGGTTGCCAGCAGTTGCAGCGCTTTGCGAATGCTGTGCTGCGCTGCCACCGGCCGCCCTAACACACAGGCTGCGTACAAGTGCGACAACTCGGCGTTGACGCCCAAGGCTTCGTACAACTCGCGGGGCGAAGTGAAGGAAAACATAAAATCAACTTGCTTCGACAAGGGCCATTTGCGCCAGTCGATGTGCCGCGCAAGGGCGGCACCGGCCTGCTCCCAGCGGTAAGCTTCCGCAGAAACAGGTTTGTTACGGTTTGCCATAAAGCGGGGGCCTGCCCGCGGGCAGTGCTTAGCTAGAAGGTAAAAAGGAGGCGGGCGCACGCAGTCGGCAGCCCGATTTCTGTCGGTTTCGGGGCCACTCACAGCGGCCCCGGTGTTTATAAGCGGCCACTACTTGCAGTGGCCGCGCCGCCCCAGGCGGAATTAAGACGGAGCTGAATACGTGGAGACGCATGTTGAAAAATCGGATTTACTAAGCGTGAAAAATGGGATGGTGTAGGCAGGTATTTGCGACTAATTAATTAGTCATTTCGCAATCAACTTTTAATTCAATTTGAATTAGACACACCTCTCCTGTTCAAATAAAAACAGCGTTTTATTTGGGCATTAATTACACGAAAAAGCCCGGCTTTTTATGGGCCGGGCTTGTCTGATTTGCGGGGTTTACGCCGAGTCTATCGACGTTTCCAACAAAGAAGAGAAGCACGGCCACACCGATTCCAGCGGCCGCAATCGGGCCGTTTCGAGAACTGCTGGGGCAGGTAACTGGGGCGAATATTGGGCATGGGATGCGTTAGGTAAGCGGTTGATAACCGACTAACAACAAAAAACCCGAGCTTGTGGGCTCGGGCGGTGTCGGGTTTCAGCGGGGGCTGAAATCAGGCAAACGTACCGAGCGGAAGCAGCCGACCGGGCTGCATCTTATCCGAATTGCTGGTGAATAGTTCGTGGCGGTACATGGTTGTTTGCTTTTGGTGCGACAAAGGTTTGCAATTAATTTTTATTGCGCAAATAATTTTCAAAATAATTTGTAAATATTTTTCTCAAACTACAAAAACAGGCGAATTATGCAGAATTTATGCACAGAAAAATTTAACTGATTTAGTGCGGTCAATAAACTTCGCCTACGCATCACGGGTATTATGCCCACATGCCGCGCCTCGCCACTTCCGACCATTACACCCTCGACCTGCCCGCCGGGCACCGCTTCCCCATCGCCAAATACGCCCTGATTCGGGAGCAACTGCTGTGGCAGGGCATTGCGGCGCCGGAGGATTTTTACGAACCCGGGCTGTGCGCCGAGGAAGACGTGCTGCGCGTGCACACCGCCGAGTATTGGCACAAGGTGCGCGACCTGCAGCTGAGCCCCGCCGAAGTGCGCCGCCTGGGCTTGCCGCAAAGCCCGCAGTTGGTGCGCCGCTCGCTGAGCAGCAGCGCGGGCACGCTGCAATCGGCTCTGCACGCCCTGCGCGACGGCGTGGGCCTGAACCTGGCCGGCGGCACCCACCACGCCTTTGCCGACCGGGGCGAAGGGTTTTGCGTGCTCAACGACCAGGCCATCGCCGCCGCGCACCTGCTGGCGCACGGGCTGGCCAAGCAGATTTTGATTGTGGATTTGGACGTGCACCAGGGCGACGGCACGGCGGCCATTTTCCAGCACGAGCCGCGCGTATTCACGTTTTCGATGCACGCCGGGGCCAATTATCCGCTGCGCAAGGAACGTTCTGACTTGGACGTGGCGCTGGAGCTGGGCACCGACGACGCCGGGTATCTGCAGCTGCTGACCACGACGCTGCCGCCGCTGGTGGAGCAAGTACGGCCCGATTTCGTCTTTTACCAGGCTGGCGTCGACGTGCTGGCCACCGACAAGCTGGGCAAGCTGGCCCTGACGCCCGCCGGCTGCCGGCAACGCGACGAATTCGTGCTCGGGTTGTGCCACGCCCGGCGCCTGCCGGTGGCCGTGAGCATGGGCGGCGGCTACTCCGAGCGCCTGGCTGACATCGTGGACGCGCATTGCAACACGTTTCGGGTGGCGTTTGAGCTGTGGCCGTAGGGCGTAATCCCCGCACCCTGCACCGTAATTTTGCTGGCTATGAAAAAAACAGATTCGGTGCACCCCTCCCCCATCACGGTGCCCGTTCGGGTTGCTGAAGCGCCTGCGGGCACCCCGGCCCAGCAGGCGTTTCGACAGGCCATTCTGGACGTGGAAAACCTGCGCGAGCGGTTGCGGGACTTGCGCGCCGAGCAGGCCGAAGCCCGCCGGCGCTACTGGCAGCAGGTAGGCCCGGCGGCCGCAACCGTCGTGGCCGCGCGGCGCAGCCTGTTTCCGCCGCTGGAAGAAGCCCTGCTACTGCGCTACTTCAGCCGCCTGGAGGAGCATCAGATTACGGAACTGATACTCGGCAATGCGCGGGCGCTGGAAGACCGGTTTGGTGAGGACGAGGAGGCTATTATCCGC
Organism: Hymenobacter armeniacus; assembly: GCF_014699055.1. Lineage (GTDB taxonomy): Bacteria > Bacteroidota > Bacteroidia > Cytophagales > Hymenobacteraceae > Hymenobacter > Hymenobacter armeniacus. Next base: position 718,071 of record NZ_JACXAC010000002.1, on the reverse strand, counting down.
AAGTATGCACCCAATGTGCGGGGCGCCGCAGCCAATGTCGACGCGGCCGAGCCGAAGCCGGGCCAGGCCAACCCAGAACCGGAATACACCCCCGACCCCACCCTGCCGCCCCACGAGCAAGCCGCGGCGGCGGCCCGCGCCCGCCGCAAAACCAAGGCGCAGCGCAAACAGGAAGAAGCCGCCCAAGCCGACCAGAAGCAGCTCGAATCCAACGCCAAAACCATCTACCGCCAGTTGGCCCGCACCCATCACCCCGACCTGGAGCGCGACCCCGAAAAGCAAGCCGCCCGAACGGCCCAGATGCAGCGCATCACCGAAGCCTACGAGGCCGACGACCTCTACGCGCTGCTGCAGCTGCTGGCCGAATCGGGCCCGGCCGACGCCGAGGCCGACGACGTGCTGGCCCGCTACACCCGCGCCCTGTTGCAGCAGCAAGCCCAGCTAAAGCAGGCCATGAACGAGTTGAAGTACGGCCCCAACGGCTTCGTCACGGGTTCGGGCAAGAAGCAGGAGCTCGAATTGCGCCAGCTCAAGCGCGACCTCCGGGCCGAGGCGGAATACGTGCAGCACGTGGCCCGGCTCATGGGCGAGGCCGAAGGCTTGCGCGACGTGCTGCGCCAGCTAGCGGCCGAAGGCGTGGACGCTATTTAAGCTTTCGCCCTCGCAAGGCGGCATTACCCGGCCGTGAAATGGCGCCGCACCGAGGCCGGCAGATACGGAATGCTGAGCAGCTCCTGCACCGCCGCGGGGCTCTGCAGCACGCCGTAGTACATATCGGTGACGTCTTGAATGGTTACGGCGTACGGCGAGCGGCGGCTGAGCTCAATGGCGTCGCCCGCCTGCACCACGCCCGGCTGCAGCACCTGGAAATAGATGCCGCTGCGGCCGGCGGCCACGAAGCGCGACACCATTTCGGGGTCGTTGAAGCGCAGGTTGAGCTTGTAGCAGGGCTGGCGGGGCTGGGCGGCGCGCAGCACGGCCGTGCCCATCTTAAACTCATCGCCAATGCGCACGTCGCGCTCGAGCAGGCCGGCCGTGGTCAGGTTTTCGCCGAAGGCAGCCGGGCCGACCAGGGCGCCCGGTTGCAATTCGGCTTCCCAATAAGTGTAATGCTCGCTGGCGTAGGCATACACGGCTTTGTCGGGGCCGCCGTGCACGCGCAGGTCGGCCTGCTGGTCGCCGGCCAGGTTGTTTCCTTCCAGCGACACGGGGCCGGCAACGGGTTCCTTGAAAATGGCGGTGGTAATGCCCCGTCCTATCCATTCCAGCGTGCGGGGCCGGCCTACGTTGACAGAAAGAATGCGCATGATGAAACGACCGGAAAATGCAAGCCCAGATGGGGAAAGGAAGCGGAATTCCTTTTCCGCCGCCAAGATATCCAGCATTTCTGAGGTTGCTCGGCGCGCAGGCTTCCGGCCCTACCCGATAAAGGCCACCCCAGCCCGCACCACGGCTTCATCGCGCAGAATGCGGTTGTGGCCAAGGCCTTTGGTGGCGTGCAGCACCGCGCCGGGCCAGGCCGCCGCAATTTGCCGGCCTTCGGCAAAGGGAATGATTTCGTCGTCCTCGTCGTGCAGCACCAGCACTTGCTCGGCGCCTGCCATGGGCCCCGCCACCGCCGCGCCGAAAGAATCGGCGGAGCGTCCGGTGGCCTGCTGCACGTACTGCGCAAACTGCGTCACGAACGCGGCCGGCAGCTGCAAGAAATCAGCAAAGCGCCCGGCCACGGCCCGGGGGCCCACCGGCGCACTCATCAATACCAAACGCGGCAAGGGCGCCCCGCCGGGCAGCCGCACCGGCAGGCCCGCCACCGACGCAGCCCCAAACGAATGCGCCACAATGGCGCGCACCTCCCCCACCGTATCGACCACGGCCTGCACCGCGCCGCCGAAGTCCGTTAGCGTCACCAGCTTGCCAGCCGAGGCACCGTGGGCCGGTCCGTCCAGGGCCACCACGCGGTAGCCGGCCGCCACCAGCGGCTGCACCCAGGCCCGCCAAAAGCTGGCCCGGTGCTCCCAGCCGTGCACCAGCACCACGGCCGGCGCGGCGGCCGGCCCCCACTCGTACACGGCCACGGGGCCGGTGCTGGCGGGCACAGTGCGGCGGCGGGCATCGGCCAGCGCGGGGGCTTCCCAGCCTTTTTCGGGCAGGCGGCGGGGCGTGCAAAACACCTTCCAGGCCGTGCGGAATGCCACCGCCGGCGCCACCGCTGAGAGCACCTTCAGCTGCCAGCGCAGCAGCCGCAGGCCGGCGGGCGGCGAGGGATAACGCACGCGCGGCGCCCGGGCAATGGCTGGTTCTTCGGCCAGGTAGTAGTCGTGAGCGGGCGAGAAGGTGTTGGTCATAGCGCAGGCAAAAAGAGGTGAAGCAAAAGCAGCGGCCCGAGCAGCCGTTCGGGCATTAAGCCAGCAGCTCCAGGCGGAGCTGGCTCACGATGGTGTGGTACGGGGTTTCGTCGTGCACGCGCGCCACCTGCAGGGCGCCGGCCAGCGTGGTGAGCACCTGCACGGCCTTGGCCGACGGGCTGCCCACGAAGCGCAGGGCGCCAGTGGCTTTGCCCACGGCCAGCACCTGGGCCAGCCAGGCCGTCAGCTCGCCGTTGAACGTGCGCAACTCGGCCTGCATGGGCGCCGGCAAGGTCCGAAAATCGGCCGCCAGCGCGCCGAACAGGCACACGCGGCATTCTTGCCGGGCGTGGTTGTCATACACCGCAAACAGCGCTTCGAGCTGCTCGGCAGGCGGCAGGTCGGCCACGCGGGGCAGGTCGCGCCACTTGCGCAGCCGCCGGAGCTGCCGGGCCACAATGGCCGTGCCCAGGTCGTCCTTGCTAGGGTAATGGTAGTGAATGGCCGCCGGCTTCACGCCGAGGGCTTTGGCCAAATGCTGGTAGCTAAACGCATTGAAGCCGCGCTCCAATAACAGGCTTTCGGCCAGGTCGAGGATGCGGGTGCGGGTGTCGGGCGCCAGGGCGGCAGGAGCAGCGGGGGTTGTCATCTGGCCCCAAAGATAGTACTTACTTACTAATTAGTAAGTATTTTGCATTGCGCATAAAAAATCCCTTCTCACGATTGTGAGAAGGGATTTTGCCGCCGATAAAGGCTTTAATTCTTTACCACGCGCACCGTGTAAGTGCCGGCGGCCGTGGGCACCTGCACCAGATAGAGGCCAGCGGGCTGGTCGCTCAAATCGAAGCTGCTGGCACCGGCTTGGCTTGCGGGCACGCGGCGCACCACGGCACCCAGCGTGTTGATTACCACAGCGGGCCCGGCGAGGGGCTGGCCATCGGCGTCGACCAGCGCAAAGCGGCCGGTGCCGGGATTGGGCACCACCGCGGGCATGCCAACCGCTGCCGAGCCGTTCACGGCCACCACTTGCGAGAACGACTCCGTGCCGTCGAGGTCGGTTTGGCGCAGGCGATAGTAGGCCAGGCCGGCCAGCGGATGCTCGTCGGCGAAGCGGTACGCGCGCGGGCCGCTGCTGCTGCCTTGCGCGGCCACGCGGCCCAGCAACTCAAACGTGAGGCCGTTGCGGCTGCGCTCCACGGTGAAGTCGCGGCTGTTGTGCTCGGTGGCCGTGGTCCAGGTGCAGGCCACGGCCGTGCCGGCCCGCTGAGCACCAAAAGCCGTGAGCACCACCGGCAGGGAGCCGTTTGGCAGCGACGACACGGCGAACGGCGAGAAGCTGGTGATGCCCGTGCGCGACACCACGCTCGAATTGGCAACGGTGCCGGCCGAGGCGCCCTGCTGGGCCGTGTACCGGTCCCAGGCCCCGTTCAGGTAGTGGTTGATGTGGGCCAGCGAATTCTGGAAGCCCGTCACCACGTCCACGTCGTTCCATTGCAGCTTGAGGGTGAGGTTGGAGTTGCCGCTCACTTCTTCGCCCACAAACCAGGTCTTTTTCACGTTGCGGTCACGGGCTTCGGTGCCCACCACGCCCACTTCGTTGATGTAGCGCACGTAGGCTTCCGGGGCCACGCGCACGCTGTAGGTGTCTTCCGACTGTGCCTGGGTCTGGCTGAGCAAGGCCGGCGTGTACGACGTGGCCGACGTGCCCACCGGAAACAGCACTTCCACGCCGTCGCTCGACACGGTGCGCTGCAGGCTGCCCTTGCCGTTGGTCACAAAAAAGGTATTAGCCCCGTTGAGGCCGGTCAGGGTAGCGCCTTTAAGCAGCAGCAGGTTGTAATCGGCCAAGCTGAGAATGGACGCGCCAGTGGTGTTGAATGCCAGGCCGGCATTCACCAGCACGTTGCCGGTGAGCAACTTGGGACCGGTGCCCGACAGCTTGAGCGTGCCGTAGCTGGCGCCTTTCACGTTCTGGTTGGTGGTGCCGCCATTCACGTATTCCACGGTGCTGCTGGGGTGCAGCGCGCCCAGGCTCAGGTTGTTGTTCACCTGGTTAATCTGCAGCGTAGAGCCAGCGCCCACGTCTACCGTGCCCTGAATGAGGTCGTTGGCATTCACGTAGAGCGAGGCCGGCGACGACGGGGTGCCCACCACAATTTTCGAATTGGCGCCGCTCACCGTCCAGGTGCCGTTGATGCGGTCGGCGGAGCCCGTGCTGCCCTGCACGTAATAAATGGTGTTGTCGGCCGTGAAATTGGTCGGCGCGGTGCCGGTGCCGTTCACGTTGGTGCCCCAGTTGTTCTTCGAGTCCAGATTTTTGTTGTCGCCGGGCAAGGAATAAAAGATGTTGGTTTGCGGCGTAATAACGATGTCGTCGACGCTCAGGCCGTTGCCGTTGGTAGACGAGTTGAACACGTAGCCGAAACGCACCATGATTTCCTGCCCCGCCAGCAGGTTGATGCCCACCAGCGTAGTTTGCTTCACGCGGCGATTGGTAGCGGCGTTGCCGTTGCGCGGCGCAATGGCCGTGGAGGTGGAGGGTGCCGGCACGCCCAGGTCGGCGATGGGCAGCCAAGTGCCGCTTGTCAGCGAGGTGATGGTGGCCGTGGTAGTCGTAGTCCGCTGGTAGTCTACCGTCACGTTGGCAGCCTGGGTCTGGCTCGAATTGTACCACTGCTCCATCGCATACTGAATTTCCAGGTTCACGATGGTTTTCGTGGACGAGTTCTTCAACCGAATGCCCACGTACCCTTTGCCCGAGCCGGTGGTGGTGCCGGCAATGCCGCCCAAGGCGCGGTCGGTACCGCCGGGAGCCCCGAAATGATACCAGGAAGGCCCATGGGGTGTGCCGTCGGCGTCGACGGTGCCCGCCGCGGTGGCGCCCTCCGTGCCGTCGTCGGGCCCCAGTTTGGCCGACGTGCCGGCTCGCGTGTACGATTCCAACTCCACTCCCGCAAAGGTCCCCGTGTCGAGCACGTATTTGGCATACACGCCCGGCAGCGTCGTATTGCTGCCGAAGGTGGCCTTGGTACCCGCCAGTGCGTCAAAATTCTGCGAGTAGGGTCCCAAGCCGTTGGAAGAAGCGTCGGGGCTGTCTTTAAAGACGTACTGCGCCCGGACCGGCAACGCCGCCAGGCTTATCAGCATTGCCCCAACCAAGCATTGCATAAAAGATTGTTTCATATAAAAGAGCAAGTGGTAAAAGAGAACAAATTATATTATTACGCTATTCCAACTCGAAATTGCGCAACAATATTACAACTCTCTCTGCGAACCAATCACCCAATTATTAAAACCATCTTATTTCACATCAATAAGTTACCATTAAAATTAATTAACATGCAACGCGTGTACACAAAATTTGAAACCAAGAGCGGCCCCTCCACTACAGACTCTAGTTTTACTTATTTCAGGATTCTTCCGCACTCAATCCGAGTGCATCCACGGCGGCCTGCACGGCTTCGGCCCGGTAGGCGGGCGCCGTGGCGGGGGCCTTTAGCAGGCGCAACAGGCGCTGGTATTTCTGGCGCCCCTCGGCCAGCATCTGCTCGCTCACTTCAATGGTGAACACGCCAAACGGCTCCACCTTCTGCACGCCCACCAGTAGGAACCGCTCGGCGCGCAAGGCATCGGTGTAGAAGGCGGCCTGGCGGTCGTAGTCGTAGGCCGAGCACTGCCAGAGAAAATGGTCGGCGTCGCGCGCCATCGTGGTTTTGAAGTCGATGATGGTGAACGGCTGGTCGGCGTGGTCCACGATGAGGTCGGCGCGCAGCTTGCAGAGCGTGTCGGTCTGGGGCTCGGTGAAGAGCACGCTCACTTCGGGCTGGCCCACGGCCAGCAGCTCGTTCAGGCGCGAGTCGAGCTTCACGCCGTCCACCAGCCACCACACCAGCGTGTCGTTGAGGCCGGGCTGGCCGGCCACGTAGTCGTTGGGCTCGAGCAGAGCCGTATGGAAGGCCGTGCCGAAGCTCAGGGCGCCGTCGGCGGCACTGGTTTGCGGGCGCGGCGGGCGCCCGTCGAGGGCATCGCGCAGGCGCGAGAGGTCGGAGTTGGCCACGGCGGGCAGGGCCCGGTAGGTATCGTAGTCGAGGCGCAGCAGGTCGGGCCGGCGGAAAGTAGAATCAGATTCGGGCATAGGTAAAAAGGTAACAGCAAACTCGGCATAATGGCTCCGCCTGGGCTAGTACTAGCCGCGGGGCCCGACGGTTGCGGGCCGTTGTGCGTAGGCTCGGCTACGGGCAGCTCCTTGCCCGCCCTCACGCTGGTTTTCTTATGGCTTCCTGGATTCCTTACGCCCTGTTTTCGGCCCTTTTCGCGGCCCTCACCGCCATTTTTGCCAAAATCGGCATCAAAGGCGTCGACTCTGACCTGGCCACGGCCATTCGCACGGTGGTCATCCTGGTGCTGGCCTGGGGCATTGCCGTGGCGCGCGGGGCCACGGCGGGGCTGCCGGCGCTGTCGGGCCGCACGTGGCTGTTTTTGGTGCTGTCGGGGCTGGCCACGGGGGCGTCGTGGCTGTGCTATTTCCGCGCCCTGAAGCTGGGCCCCGTGAGCCGCGTGGCGCCCGTCGACAAGCTGAGCGTGGCCCTGGCGCTGCTGCTGGCGGTGGCGTTTCTGGGCGAAACCCTTTCGGCCCGCGGCGCGCTGGGCGCGGGGCTCATTTTGGCGGGCACCGTGGTGCTGGCCTGGGCCTGAGCTAGCCTTTCACCCAGCGCCACGTCACCGACAGGTTGATGACGCGGCCCTCCACCGGGGCCCATAGCTCGCTGAACACGGGGTTGCCCAGCGGAGGGCTCACCACCCGCTCGCGCCGCGTCTGGCGGTAGTCGAGCAGGTTTTCGCCGTTCAAGGCCACCGTCCAGGCCTCGGTGTGGTAGCGCAAAATGGCCGCAAACAGCGGGTAGCCGGGCGTGGTGCGGCCGTCGGAGAGGTATTGCTGGCCGGTGTAGGAAGCTTCCACCCCGGCGTTGAAATTCTCGGCAAAATCGACCAGCGCCACGGCGGCAAACTTATGGCGGGCCGACAAGGGCAGTCGCTCGTTCACGGCGTCGTATTGCTGGCGGGCATCGGTAAAGACGTAGCCCAGGTAGAGCTCGGTTTCATCGGCCCGCAGGCGCACGTAGGTTTCCAGGCCGCGCGTCGAGAGCGGGTCGGCAGCATTTTGCCAAGTGAGAAAGTTCTGCCCACTAGGGCCGGCAAAGCCGCTGCCGTTCAGCACCAGCGGGTCGGCCAGCCGCGTGTAGAAAAAGGACTGGTTCACGTTCAGCGTGAGCGGGGTATCGAAGCCGGCGAAGGTGCGCTGGAAATTCACGTCGCCGTTGATGCCGAGCGACGTTTCGGCCCGCACGCCGCGCAGGGGCTGCACCAGCGGGTAGTCGCGCTCATCGAGGCTGTTGATGTAGGGCACGGCCGCACGGTAGCCCAGGCCCCCGTTGAGGCGGGCCGTCACGGCCGGACTGGCCTTGTAGAGCAGGGCCACCCGCGGCAGCAAAAAACCCCCAAACTGGTTGTGGTGGTCGTAGCGCAGCCCGGTTTGCAGGTTGAGGGCCGGCAGCAGGCGCCAGTCGTCTTGCACAAACGCGCCCACCGTGGCGTAGCGGTACGGGCTGCGCAACGGCGTAGCGCTGCGGTTGAACGAGCCCAGCTGCTCGCCGTTGGCGTCGAGGCCGGCCACCACCGTGTGCCGCCCGTAGCCGTGCCGGTAATTGACTTCGGCGAAATACGTGGTCTGGAACGCCGTGAAACTGGCGATTGGCGTGTTTACGTCGCGCACAAAATCGGTGCCCGTGGCCTTCACCGTAAGGGCGCCCCGCGCCACGCTGTCGTTCACATACAGCAGGTCCACGGTGTTGCGCAGGCTGGTGTTGTCCACGTAAAACAGCCGCCCGCTGGCGATGTCGGGGCCGTGCTGCATTACCTGCAGGTCGCCGGCGCGGCGGCTTTCGGCCGTGCCGTTGTAGCCCAGCGCCAGCTGGCTGTGGGCGTTGGGGTAAAAAAACAGGCGCGGGTGCAGGTTGAGGCTGCGGGCCCGGGGCACGTCCACAAACCCGTCGCCGTCCACGTCTTTTTCCTTTTGATTAACAAGGCCCACAAACGCGGTGTAGCCCCAGCGCGCGCCGCGCTTGGCCGCAAAGCCGGTCAGGTCGCTCTCGCGCAGGGTGGTTTGGTTGAGGCTGAAGGCGTAGCTGGGCCGGTCGAGGTTGGGCGTTTTGCTCACCAGATTCACCAGGCCGGCAATGGCGCCGCCCCCGTACAGCGTCGAATTCGAGCCCTTAATCAGTTCCACCTGCCGCAAATCGAGCGGCGGAATGGTGAGCAGGCCAAAGGAGCCCGCAAACCCGCCGTACAGCGGCACGCCGTCGCGCAAAATCTGGGTGTATTGCCCCGGCAGGCCTTGCAGGCGCAGGTCGGCGTTGCCGGTGGTGGGCGACGTAGGCTGAATCTGCGCGCCGGCAAAATCGCCCAGCAGGCCTGCAATGTTGGCGGGTTTGATGCTGCTTTCCTCCTCCAGCTCCTCCAGGCCCAGCACTTCCACGCGCGTGGGCAGGTCTTCGATGCGGGAGTTGGTGCGGGTGGCCGTCACCACCACTTCGTCAATCTCTTCGGCGCTGGGCGCCAGCTGCACCGTGAGCCCGCCACCCGCCGCGGGCACCACTGCCAGCCGCGCCCGAAACCCCAGCGCGCTGATGCGCAGGCGCGTGCCGGGCGCCGGGGCCGGGTCGAGCGTGGCGGTACCCGTCACGTCGGTGGCCGCGCCCACCCCCGTGCCGGGCACCGCCACGCTGGCGCCAATCAGGGGCTCGTGGCGGGCCGAGTCGCGCACCAGCACGCGCAGGCCCTGGCCCCGGCCCGCCAGGGACAGCATCAGCACCAGCAGCACCCCTACCGCACGCCGCAGCATCCGGAGACGGCAAGCCGTCGACGTCATGTTATTCATCATGTCATTCTTAAACAGCGGCGTGAGAAGTCAATTTTACGCACTAAAGAGCCTGCTTTTTTGCTGCCAGCGCTCCACTTTGGCCGCGATTTCTTCCAGGCCCAGGTTGTGAATGCTGCCCAGATGCGTGGTCTGAAATTCGCGGTGCGGCACGTAGCTGCCGTCTTCCACGGCGCGGCCCACCTGCTGGTAGGCATCGCGAAACGGCACCCCGGCAATGATGAGCTGGTTGATGTTTTCCACCGAAAAAATAGCGTCGTATTTCTCCTGCTCAATCACGCCGGGCTTAATCTTGATTTCGGGCAAGGCAAACAGCAAAATATCGAGCAAGTCCGCGAACTGCACCATGGGCCCAAACAGCAATTCTTTCAGGAGCTGAAAGTCGCGGTGGTAGCCGCTGGGCAGGTTGCTGGTGGCCAAGATAATGTCGTTGGGCAGCGCCTGCAGGCGGTTGGCGTGGGCGCGCACCAGCTCAAACACGTCGGGGTTTTTCTTGTGCGGCATGATGCTGGAGCCCGTCGTAAACTCCTTGGGCAGCGTCACAAAACCCAAATCCTGGCTGTTGTACATCACCAGGTCGTAGGCCATTTTGCCCAGCGTGCCCGCCGCCCCGGCAATGGCAAACGCCAGCGTTTTTTCGGTTTTGCCGCGCAGCATCTGCGCGCCCACGGCGCTCACGGCCACGCTGCCGAAGCCCATTTCGCGGGTCGTCATTTCGCGGTCTATCGGAAAGCTGCTGCCAAAGCCCGCTCCCGAGCCCAGCGGATTCTGATCGGCCACAGTATGGGCCGCTTCAAACAGCGCCAAATCCAGCAGCAAATGCTCGGCATACGCCGAAAACCACAGCCCAAAGCTGCTCGGCATGGCCGCCTGAAAGTGCGTGTAGCCCGGCAGCAAATCGGCCTGGTGCGCCTCAGCCTTCTGCACCAGCACGCGCACCAACGCCACAATTTTCGTCGCAATGCGCTCGGTGTAATCCTTCAGAAACAGCTGAATGGCCGTTAGCACCTGGTCGTTGCGCGAGCGGGCCGTGTGTATTTTTTTGCCGGCGTCGCCGTACTTCTCGGTGAGGTAATGTTCGATTTTGGAATGCACGTCTTCAAAATCAGCCTCAATGGTAAACGTGCCCGCGTCTACCTGCGCCAGCAATTCATCCAATCCGGCAATTAATTGCTGCCGCTCTTGGTCAGAAATCAAACCGACTTTGGCCAGCATGTTGGCCTGCGCCTTCGACGCCAGCATATCAAACGGCGCCAGATACATATCCAATTCGCGGTCACGTCCCACCGTAAATTTCTCAATGGTGTCGTTTACCGAAAATCCTTTTTCCCAAATTTTCATGGTTCCTGTCTATTAAATCAGTTCAGAGCGTCATGCTGCGCCGCAATGAGCCGCAGCAGCGCTTTACTTCGCGGATGCTATACGAGCAACGCGAAGTAGTAATTCGCGTTTCACTTAGAAAGTAAAATCCGACAGCAGCGCGATATAATCCCGAATGCCTGCGTCAATTTCACTAAGCAAAATGTATTCGTTGGGTGTATGCGAGCGGGCACTCTCGCCCGGGCCCATTTTAAGGGTTTCAAACGGCATCATCGACTGGTCCGACAGCGTGGGCGAGCCATACATTTGTTTGCCCATGGCCTTTCCCTTTCGAATAAGCGGATGTTGGTCGCTGATGCGGGAAGAATTGAGATGAGTGGAGCGCGGCGTTATTTCCGACTGTACATTTGCCCGAATTATCTCCAGCACTTCTTGGTTGCTGTACAGCTCGTTGGTGCGCACATCGACCACAAACTGACAGCGGTCGGGCACCACGTTGTGCTGCGTGCCGGCGTTAATTTGCGTAACCGTCGTTTTCACCGGCCCCAGCAGCGGCGACACTTTCGGAAACTGATAATTGCGCAGCCACTGGATGTCGCCAAGGGCTTTGTAGAGGGCATTTTCGCCTTCGTTGCGGGCCGCGTGGCCGGTTTTGCCATGCGCGGTGCCGTCGAGCACCAGCAGGCCTTTTTCGGCAATGGCCAGCTGCATGCCGGTGGGCTCTCCTACTATTCCCAGGTCAACTTTCCCAAATTCCGGCAGCACGCTGCGGATGCCATTGGCGCCGGAAATTTCTTCTTCCGCCGTTATTGCGCAAATTAAATTAAACGCATTTGACTTATTCCGGAAATACAGAAACGTAGCGAGCAGACTTACCGCCGCCGCTCCGGCGTCGTTGCTGCCCAAGCCAATTAATTTATCGCCTTCCAGCACCGCCCCAAACGGGTCGTAATTCCAGCCCGCACCGGGCTTCACCGTGTCGTGGTGCGAGTTGAGCAGAATAGTGGGCTTCTGCGCGTCAAAATTCTCCGAGAAAGCCCAAACGTTATGCTGCTGCCGATGCGGCGTTGCGCCGTGCGCAAGCAAAAATGCTTCTATCAGAGCAGCCGTGCCAGATTCTTCCCGCGAAAACGAAGGCGTTTTTATCAGTTGAACCAATAACGCCACAGCAGCATCGCGCAATTCGGTTATTACGTCAGGCATAGTGTGGTATGAAGTGTGTCGTCGATGTAGAGCGCATGCTCAATAATCACTTTTTCCACCCCGAATTGTAGCGCGTCGAATGCGTTTTCTAATTTCGGCAGCATGCCGTCGGCAATCACACCGCTTTCCTTCAGCAATGCATAATCGGCTAGATTAATTTTTGGAATTACCGACGTTTCGTCGGAAATATCCGTCAGCACGCCGCGCTTTTCGAAGCAAAAATGCAGCTCAACTTCGTATTGCTTGCACAAAGCCTTGGCCACCGAGGCCGCAATGGTATCGGCGTTGGTATTTAGCAATTGTCCCTGGCCGTCGTGATTGATGGGGCAGAGCACCGGCGTGAGGCCCAGCGCCAGAAACTGGTGCAGCATGTGGGTATTCACGCTGGCTTCGCTCAAATCGCCCACAAAGCCGTAGTCTATTTCGCGCACCGGACGCTTCACGGCCTGAATAACGTTGCCATCGGCCCCGGTAAGGCCCAATGCGTTGATGCCCAGCTTCTGCAGCGTGGCCACTATTTGCTTGTTGGTTTTGCCCGCGTAAAACATGGTGACCAAATCCAGCGTGGCGGCATCGGTGATGCGGCGGCCGTTTACCATGCGTGGCGCTATGCCCAATTGCCGCAGCATTTCGCTGGCGCCTTTGCCGCCGCCGTGCACCAATATTTTCGGGCCGCTAATGCCGGAAAACAATCGCAGAAATTCCTGCAATTCGGCTTCGTGGTCAATAATGCCGCCGCCTATTTTAAATATTTTTACTACCGAATTCATCAACCCTTCACGTTAGCGTTGGCCCGCGGTGCACGGAGGCCCAGTCAAAAAATAACACAGAAATGTTGCGGGCAAAAGTAGGGCCTTTTACCTTTGCGCCAGATTTGAACCACTTGGTTCTCGGCTTCGTTACAGCGCCGAATCGCCTCATTTTTGCCATGACCCGTTCGGTTTCCTTGTCCACTTTGCCCGCCCCCGCCGCCTGGCCGGGAGTAGCCGGCGTGTGCGAAACCGCTTGCGCATTGGTTCGACGACCCTAGCGGCTTCAACAGCCGCATGTTGGCCCCTTGGCCAGCCCTTTTGAGCCGGGCTAGTATCCGCTCACACTTACAGACAGGTTTGGGCTTTAACAGGAGTTTCCCGTATACAGCGGGTTTCCGGACAGCCGCGTATCTATCCCTAAGTATTTCCTCAATCAATGACAATTCGGGTTGCAACGCCAGCGGACGCACAGTACGCTGAATTATTATGCCAGTGGTACATCGAGTCGGCGAAGACGCGCGGCACGGGCATCGCCAAGCGCGAGCCGGCCTACGTGGCCAAAAAGATGGAAAGCGGCGACGCCATCATCGCCTTCGTCGACGACGAGCTGGCCGGCTTCTGCTACATCGAAACCTTTGACGACAAGACGTTTGTGGTCAACTCGGGCCTGATTGTGAACGCCGAGATTCGCAAGGGCGGCGTGGGCCGGGCCATCAAGCAGGCAGTTTTTGAGCTGTCGCGCACCAAATACCCGCAGGCCAAGATTTTCGGCATCACGACCAGCTTGGCCGTGATGAAAATCAACACCGACCTGGGCTACGAGCCCGTGACCTTCTCGGAGCTCACGAGCAGCGAAGACTTTTGGAAAGGCTGCAAAAGCTGCAAAAACTACGGCATTCTGATGGAGAACGAGCGCAAGATGTGCCTCTGTACCGGCATGCTCTACGATGCGGCCGACAAGCCGCTTGTGCAACTGCAGGTTCCCGATTTCGCCAGCCACCTCACGCCCCCGCTGCCCATCGGCACCGACCCTGCTCCTACTCTTTCTGAAACCGATTCTGCACAGTAAACATGAAGAAAAAAGCCATTCTCGCCTATAGCGGCGGCCTCGACACCTCGTTTTGCGCCGTGTATCTGTCGCGCGAGCTTGATTTGGAAGTGCACACCGTCATCGTCAACTCGGGCGGTTTCACGGCCGAGGAGCTGGCCGCCATCGAGAAGCGCGCCTACGAGCTGGGCTCGGTGAAGCACGAGGTAATTGACGTAACCACGCGCTTCTACCAGGACTGCCTGCGCTACCTGCTGTTTGGCAACGTGTTGAAGAATGATACTTACCCGCTGAGTGTGAGCGCCGAGCGCATGTTCCAGTCGCTGGCCATTGCCGAGTATGCCCGCGCCAACGAGGCCGACTACATCGTGCACGGCAGCACCGGCGCCGGCAATGACCAAGTGCGTTTCGACGTGGCGTTTGCGGTGATTGCGCCCAAAACGGAAATCCTGACGCCCATCCGCGACCTGAAACTGTCGCGCCAAGCCGAAATTGAGTACCTGCAAAAACAGGGCTTCGAGATGAGTTGGGAAAAGGCGAAATACTCCATTAATAAAGGCATCTGGGGCACCAGCGTGGGCGGCGTCGAAACGCTTACCTCGCACGAGGCCCTGCCGGAAAGTGCTTATCCGTCGCAGCTGCAGCGCCAGGATTCGGAGCGCGTGGAAATCACCTTTGAAAAGGGCGAGCCCGTGGCGCTGAACGGCGAAACGCTGGAGCCGGTGGCCCTGATTCAGAAGCTGAACGAGTTGGGCGCGGCCTTCGCCGTGGGCCGCGACATTCACGTGGGCGATACCATTCTGGGCATCAAGGGCCGCGTGGGCTTTGAGGCGCCCGCGCCGCTCATCCTCATCAAAGCGCACCACCTGCTGGAGAAGCACACCAGCACCCGCTGGCAACTGCTGCACAAGGATTACATCGCCAACTGGTACGGCACGCTGCTGCACGAAGCGCAGTACCTCGACCCGGTGATGCGCGACATGGAAGCCTTCCTTGCATCGTCGCAGAAGCACGTGTCGGGCAAGGTGTTCGTGCAGCTCAAGCCCTACCAATTTGACCTGCTCGGGGTAGAGTCGAAATACGACATGATGCAGTCGAAAGTGGCCACCTACGGCGAGGAAAACAACGCCTGGGATTCGCGCGACGCAAAGGGTTTCATCAAGATTTTCGGCAACCAGCTGAAAATTAGCGCCAGCCTGCACGATGAAAATTAAGGCCGGCATTGTGGGCGGCGCCGGCTACACGGCTGGCGAGCTCATCCGCATTTTGCTGCACCACGAGTTCGTGGAACTGGGCGGCATCGTCAGCTCCTCGAACGCGGGCAACCCGGTGTACCAGGTGCACGACGACCTGGTGGGCGAAACCGAACTGGTTTTTGCCTCTGAATTGGCCGGCGACGAGGACGTGGTGTTTTTGTGCCTCGGGCACGGCAACTCCAAAGCATGGCTGCACAAAAACGCCCTGCCCGAAACCACGCACATCATCGACTTGAGCAACGATTTCCGCCTGAATGCAGATGCCGAGTTTGAAGGCCGCGAGTTCGTATATGGCCTGCCGGAGCTGAACAAAAGCCGCATTCAGCAAGCCCAGAGCATTGCCAACCCGGGCTGCTTCGCCACGGCCATCCAGCTGGCGCTGCTGCCACTAGCCCAGGCCGGCAAGCTCACCGACGACATCCACGTCTCGGCCATTACCGGCAGCACCGGCGCGGGCCAGAGCCTGGCGGAAACGGTGCATTTCTCGTGGCGCACCAACAATGTGTCCATCTACAAGCCCTTCACGCACCAGCACCTCGGCGAAATCGGCGAGAGCCTGGCGCAGCTGCAGCCGCAGTCGGAAGCCGAGATTCACTTCATCCCTTACCGCGGCAATTTCTCGCGGGGCATTTTCGCCAGCGTTTACACGCCGTCGGATTTGACGCAGGACGAGGCGCGGGCGCTGTACCGGCAGTTTTACGCCGACGCGCCATTCACCACGGTTTCGGATAAGGAAATTCACCTCAAGCAGGTGGTGAACACCAACAAATGCCTGCTACATGTACAGAAACAAGGCAAGCAATTATTGATTACCTCGGTGATTGATAACCTGGTGAAAGGTGCGTCGGGCCAAGCTGTGCAGAATATGAATTTGATTTTCGGGCTACCGGAAACGACGGGGTTGAAGAGTAAAGCTTCGTTCTTTTAAACTTTAATCCATAAAAGGATGAAGCGCTATCACTTTTATTTAGTACTTCTGGCGGTTTGTGCTGCTACCGCTTGGATTACTAAAGCACATGACCCAATAGATAAAACCAAGTGGGTCAAATACGTTTTGGATAGAAAGTGGGCGTTCACTGCACCTGCAGGAGCAAAAATAAATTCTTTTGGAGAAGCCAGCGATGTTGAAGCGAAAGGCATCGTCACATTAAAGGACGATTTAGTAAAGCTTGAATTTGATAGCGAATACATTAAGCCCGCTAATAACACGACTTGCAGCTTGAAAGCTACTGTTGCTCGTCTTAAGAAACGAATAGACAGAGGAGATTACCGGCATTTTGATACAGGTGAAGTGCGGCACGTTGTCAGAGCCGATTCTATTCATGGCATGGGTGCGCTCATCGTAACTCCTGTAAAAACAGGAATTGGCATTACTTATATAGCTATTACAGACTGTGAAAACGCTGCTGGCTTGAGCATGCTTGGAAAGAACCTTTCTGCAAGTAATCAAGCCATAGTATTAGAGATTTTTAAAGGTATCCACCACGTACCTCTCAAGTAGTAAACATCAGTTTTAAATGCAGCCATGATGGAGCTTTTCAACGTTTATCCCCTCGTCAACATCACGCCCGTGAAGGCGTTGGGCGCGAAGCTGTGGGACGACCAAGGCCAGGAATATCTTGATTTCTACGGCGGCCACGCCGTTATTTCCATCGGCCACAGCCACCCGCACTACGTGCAGCGCCTCACCGAGCAGCTGCAAAACATCGGCTTCTACTCCAACTCGGTGCAGATTCCGATTCAGACGCAGCTGGCGCACAAGCTGGGGCAGGTGTCGGGCTACGACGACTACGCGCTGTTTCTGTGCAACTCGGGGGCCGAGGCCAACGAGAACGCGCTGAAGCTGGCCTCCTTCCACACCGGCAAAACCCGCGTGGTGGCGTTCAAAGGCGCGTTTCACGGGCGCACCTCCGGCGCGGTGGCGGCCACCGATAATCCGAAAATTGTTGCTCCTTTTAACGCCAACCATGCCATCAGCTTCGTCGATTACGACCTGAAGGCGGTGGCCGAAATCCTGCACGGCGGCGATGTGTGCGCGGTGATTATTGAGCCCATTCAGGGCGTGGGCGGCATCATCATGCCTTCCGACGAGTTTTTGCAGGGGTTGTCGCTGCTGTGCGGCGCGCACAACGTGTTGCTCATCGCCGACGAGGTGCAGAGCGGCTACGGCCGCAGTGGCAAATTTTTCGCGCACCAGCACGCCGGCATCCGGCCCGACATCATTTCCGTGGCTAAGGGCATGGGCAACGGCTTCCCCATCGGCGGCATCCTGATTGCGCCCCATCTGAAAGCCACCTATGGCCTGCTGGGCACCACTTTTGGCGGCAACCACCTGGCTTGCGCCGCCGCGCTGGCCGTGCTGGAAGTCATCGAGGCAGAAGCCCTGGTAGCCCATGCCGCCGAGCTGGGCCAGTACCTGCGCCAGGAGCTAGCAGCCAACGCGGGCGCCGAAGAAATCCGCGGCCGCGGCCTGATGGTGGGCATCAAGTACGACTTTCCCATCAAAGACGTGCGCGACAAACTTCTCTCGGAGCACCATATTTTTGTGGGCAATGCGTCTGACCCAACGGTACTTCGCCTGCTGCCGCCCCTGAATATTACCAAAGCTGAGGTCGACCGGTTTCTGGAAGCGCTGTATGCGCTGACGGAGAAAATGGTGGAAGCCATCCCTCAAGCCTCGGCACTCGACTAAATCATCTGCGGCGGAGACGCATCTTTGTGGCTCCATGTTGAATTTGCTTTGACCCCAGGCCGATGAAAGCCTCAACCATTGTCATCATCGTGTGCTGCTTCTTGTCCATCGGGTACGGGCTTTACATAAAATATTTTGCCCAGGTCTACCAGGTGTACCAACGCGTAAATCGAGTGAAAGAAGGCATGACGCGGCAACAGGTTGTTAAGGCCTTGGCTACGCCGGACTCGGTTTACTGGGAGAAGTCGAACGGCGACTCCCTGCTGGTGATGAACTACAAAATTGGGGCAGACTCATCGGCTACCATGCAGGTTCTATTTCGCGGTGACAGCGTGCGGGTAGTAAAATTTCACGAATAGAAAACGGCTGAAACAGGCCGCCGTCAATCCGTCTTTAACTACAACAACACAGTGGAAAACACGAAATTGGTCAAACTAGTCCTCGAAGACGGCACCGAAATTCAAGGTTCCTCCTTCGGCGCATTTACCTCCGCCGCGGGCGAAGTGGTGTTCAGCACGGCCATGACCGGCTACCCCGAAAACCTCACCGACCCGTCCTTCGCCGGCCAGATTCTGGTGCTCACCTACCCCATGGTGGGCAACTACGGCGTGCCCGGCGAGGAGTTGTACGAGTCGATTTCGAAGATTTTCGAGTCGGACAAGATTCACATTGCCGGCCTCGTGGTTAATTACTACTCCGAGGAGCACAGCCACTGGAACGCCGCCAAAAGCCTCGGCGACTGGCTGGCCGAGTACAACATTCCCGGCATTTTCGGCGTCGATACCCGCATGCTCACCAAGAAGCTGCGCGAGAAAGGCGCCATGCTGGGCAAAATCGTGGCCGAAGATGACATTCCGCTGCACGACCCCAACCAGGACAACCTCGTGGCCCAGGTGAGCCAGCCCGAGGTGCAGTACTACGGCAGCGGCCAGCACAAAATCGTGCTGGTGGACTGCGGCACCAAAACCAACATCATCCGCTGCTTCTTGGAGCGCGACGTGGAGCTGATTCGGGTGCCTTGGGACTACGATTTCACCCAAATCGACTACGACGGGCTGTTTCTGAGCAACGGCCCCGGCGACCCCAAGATGTGCGAGGCCACCATCGGCCACCTCCAAACGGCCCTGCAGCAGGACAAGCCCATCTTCGGCATTTGCCTCGGCAACCAGCTCATGAGCCTGGCCGCCGGCGCCGACACCTTCAAGCTGAAATACGGCCACCGCAGCCACAACCAGCCGGTGCTGCTCACGGGCACCAAGCGCAGCTTCATCACCAGCCAAAACCACGGCTTCGCGGTGGACACCGCCACGCTGCCGGCCGAGTGGGAAATGCTCTTTGAAAATTTGAACGACGGCACTTGTGAAGGCATCAAGCACAAGACCAAGCCCTTCTTCTCCACCCAGTTTCACCCCGAAGCCGCTGGCGGACCAGAAGACACCGAATACCTATTTGATGACTTTTTGAAAGCGGTAGAAGAATATAAGGCCACCGCAAACTAGACCGGAAAGCTAGTTTTCTTCCTTGAGAAAGGCGGAAAACTAGCTTTCTAGCTTACGTCCCGCTTTAGCATTTAACATCCAGCTCTCCTCTTGGTGAAGAGTAAGGCCGGGGGAACAACGCCCCGCCAGCACAATACGAAATGAACAAACCCAACAAAGTCCTCATCCTTGGTTCCGGCGCGCTGAAAATCGGCGAGGCCGGCGAGTTCGACTACTCCGGTTCCCAGGCCCTTAAGGCGCTGAAAGAGGAGGGCATTCGCACCATCCTCATCAACCCCAACATCGCCACCGTGCAAACGTCGGACAACATTGCCGACGACGTGTACTTCCTGCCCGTGACGCCCTTCTTCGTGGAGGAAGTCATCAAGAAAGAGCAGCCCGATGGCATTCTGGTGGCCTTTGGCGGCCAAACGGCGCTGAACTGCGCCGTGGCCCTGTTCCGCGCCGGGGTGTTCGAGAAATACAACGTAAAGGTGCTGGGCACGCCCGTGCAGAGCATCATCGACACCGAGGACCGGGACATTTTCAAGGACAAGCTCGACCAGATTGGCGTGCTCACGGCCCGCAGCGTGGCCGTGACGACGATGGAAGACGCCCTGGCGGCGGCCGAGAAAATCGGCTTCCCGATTATCGTGCGGGCGGCGTTTGCGCTGGGCGGCCTGGGCAGCGGCTTCGCCAACAACATGGACGAGCTGCGGGCCCTGGCCCAGAAATCCTTCACCACGTCCGACCAGATTCTGGTGGAAGAATCCTTGAAGGGCTGGAAGGAAGTGGAGTACGAAGTGGTGCGCGACCAGTACGATAACTGCATCACGGTCTGCAACATGGAGAACTTCGACCCCATCGGCATTCACACCGGGGAGAGCATCGTGGTGGCCCCGTCGCAGACGCTGAGCAACCGCGAGTACCACAAGCTGCGCAGCATCGGCATCAAGACCATTCGCCACCTGGGCATCGTGGGCGAGTGCAACATTCAGTACGCCCTCGACCCTGTTTCCGAGGATTACCGCGTGATTGAGGTGAACGCGCGCCTGTCACGCTCCTCGGCGCTGGCCTCGAAGGCCACGGGCTACCCGCTGGCCTTCGTGGCGGCCAAACTGAGTTTGGGCTACTCGTTGTCGGAGCTGAAAAACAGCGTGACGCAGACGACTTCGGCCTTTTTCGAGCCGGCGCTCGACTACGTGGTGGTGAAGCTGCCGCGCTGGGACCTCGGCAAATTCGAGGGCGTGAACCGGCAGATTGGCTCGGCCATGAAGAGCGTGGGAGAGGTGATGGCCATCGGCAAATCCTTCGAGGAAGCCATTCAGAAAGGCCTGCGGATGCTGGACACCGGCAAGCGCGGCTTCGTGGCCAACAAGCCCGAAACCGTGGACAACGCGACGATTGACAAGCTCCTGAGCGAGCCTAACGAGGAGCGCATCTTCGCCATCAACCTGGCCTTTGAGGCTGGCTACACGCTGCAGCAGGTCCACGACCTGACCAGAATCGACCACTGGTTTTTGCAGCGCCTGCTCACCATTTTTGAGCTAGGCAAGAAGCTGGCCGCTGGCCGCAGCAACGGCGTGGACGGCCTGGAAACCCAGCTGCTGCGCGAGGCTAAAAAAGCCGGTTTCTCCGACCAGCAAATTGCCGTAAAGCTGCTGGGCGAAGGCGATGTGAAGGCCGACGAGTTGCTCGTGCGTACCCGCCGCAAGGCCCTGGGCGTGCTGCCGGTCATCAAGCAGATTGACACGCTGGCGGCTGAATTTCCGGCCAAAACCAACTACCTCTACAGCACATACCACGGCACCGAAAACGACCTGGCGCCGGAAACCAACAAATCCATCGTGGTGCTGGGCTCGGGCGTGTACCGCATCGGCTCGTCGGTGGAGTTTGACTGGTGCGGCGTGAACGCCGTGCAAACCGCCGCCGAGGAAGGCTACAAAACCATCATCATCAACTACAACCCCGAAACCGTTTCGACCGATTATGACGTGTCGGACCGGCTGTATTTTGAGGAGTTGAGCTTCGAGCGGGTGATGGACATCCTGGACTTTGAGCAGCCGGAGGGCGTGATTCTCTCCACCGGCGGCCAGATTCCCAACAACCTCGCCACCCGTCTGGCCGAGGCGCAGGCGCCCATTCTGGGCACCGCGCCGGCCCGCATCGACGAGGCCGAAAACCGCCACAAGTTCTCCAGCATCATGGACGAGTTGGGCATTGCGCAGCCTCGCTGGAAGGAGCTAACCTCGCTCGAAGCCATGCACGAGTTTGTGCAGGAAGTGGGCTTCCCCGTGCTCATCCGTCCGAGCTACGTGCTGTCGGGCGCGGCCATGAACGTGGTGTCGAACCCGCAAGAGCTGGAAGCTTTCCTGCAAACGGCCGTGGAAGTGAGCGCCGAATACCCGGTGGTGGTGTCGGAATTCATTCAGGAAGCCAAGGAAATAGAGCTGGATGCCGTGGCCGACCACGGCGACATTGTGAGCTACGCCATCTCGGAGCACGTGGAGTTTGCCGGCGTGCACTCCGGCGACGCCACCATGTACTACCCGCCCCAGCGGGTGTACGTGGGCACCATTCGCAAGCTCAAAATTATTGCCGAAAAGGTGGCCAAGCGCTACCAAATCAGCGGCCCGTTCAACATCCAGTTTCTGGAAAAGAACGGCGCCATTCGCGTGATTGAGTGCAATATCCGGGCCTCGCGCAGCTTCCCGTTCGTGTCCAAAGTGTCGGGCAACAACCTCATCAAAAAGGCCACCCAGGTACTGCTGGGCAAGAAAGTGGCCCGCGACGAAAGCGAGCGGGTCTACGACCTGCCGTTTGTGGGCGTGAAGGCGCCGCAGTTCTCGTTCACTCGACTGCCCGGCGCCGACCCTGTGATGCGCGTCGACATGGTGAGCACCGGCGAAGTAGGCTGCCTAGGCGACACCGCCGAGGAAGCCCTGCTGAAATCGATGCTGAGCGTGGGCTACAAAATCCCGCAGAAATCGGTGCTGATATCCGGCGGCCCCATCAAGTCGAAAGTAACGCTGCTATCAGCAGTCGAGCTGCTGGTGAAAAAGGGCTACACCATTTTCGCCACCCAAGGCACGCACCGCTTTTTCGCCGAAAACGGCATTCCTAGCAGCCTGCTCTACTGGCCCGATGAAATGCAGGAGCCCAATGTGCTGACGTATTTGAAAGAAAAGAAAATCGACCTGGTCATCAACATACCGAAAAACTTGTCGAAAGGCGAGTTGGATAACGACTACAAAATCCGTCGCACGGCTATCGATTTTGGGGTTCCGCTGCTGACCAATGCCCGTCTGGCCAAAGCGTTTATCAAGGCCTTCTGCACCTTGGAGATGAAGGACTTGAAGATTAAGAGCTGGAACGAATATAAGGCGATGTAAGTAGCCCGAGCAAACGGAGAAGAACGTCATGCTGAGCGCAGTCGAAGCATCTCTACCGCTTCGATGCCGTTTAGCATGACGTTCTTTTTGTTTCTCTGTAATTAGAATTCAATGCTTAATTCAACGCGGTTTGCCAATTCATTTATGGCGGCTCTATTCGGCATTAGCTTGATTGCCTGCGATTCGGACAAGTCCTCGCAGCAAGCAGTGGCTAACGCAGGAGAACAAGCAGTTACCAAAGATTCTGTAGTTGCTGCTACACCGGCTACAACACATTTGGATGCTTGTGGAGAACGCATGAAAGGATTTCTGCGCTGGTATCTGAACCTTGTAGATTATGAGAAGCCACACCCTGAAGGGTCAAGTGTGCAATTCAAAATACCCATCACTCCAGAAACCGATTCAGCTTTAGCAGCACGCATAGCGCCAGAGCAGAGAAGCTCAACGAAGTATTATCAAATGGATTGGCGCAGCGTCGAAAGCTATTTGGCAATGCTTGGAAAGTCTGGCTACTTTTCAAAAAGTTATTTGCAGGAAAAGCGTGCATCTCTTCTAAAACGTGGCAAAGCACTGGATGCCGCCAAAATGGAAGATGGGGAGCCAGAAGGATTCGAGGCGGATGAAGTATTCTGGATGATGGAGCTTTACGCAACGTCGGATATTGATAAGCTACGCGCCTATCGAGCATCGAATGCAAAAACCCGCGACGGCATTTATGAATTGCCGGTAGCATTGCCCGGAGATGAAAAATCCAGCTTTATACTTTACACGAAAAAAGAGAATGACCGGTGCGTTATCGACAGCGTAGCTCGCCTATATAACGGAGAGTATTCAAGCGTCGGAAATAAGTAGGATAGTATCTCTCTTTACTCGCGCCTAATGCCCTGTTTATAAATCATTGCACAATTTATGAAAAAATTCACCTCCTTCGCCGATGCCGGCGACTACCACGCCCTCCTCAAGCAAGCCCTGGAAATCAAGGCCAACCCCTACGGCTACCAGCACGTCGGGCGCAATAAAACCGTCGGCCTCATCTTCTTCAACCCCAGCCTGCGTACCCGCCTCAGCTCGGTGAAAGCGGCCTACAACTTGGGCGCGCAAGCTTGGGTGCTAAATGCCGGCGCCGACTCCTGGACGCTGGAAATGGCCGACGGCGCGGTGATGAACGGCGGCACCCAAGAGCACATCAAGGACGCCATTGCGGTGATGAGCCAATACTGCGACGTGCTGGGCGTGCGCACCTTCCCCAGCCTCAAGGACAAGGCCGAGGACTACGGCGAAGTCGTGTTCAACAAGATTCTGCAGTACGCCACCGTGCCCGTCATCAGCCTCGAAAGCGCCACCCTGCACCCGCTGCAGTCGTTCGCCGACCTCATCACCGTGGCCGAGACCAAGCAGAAGAATCGCGTGAAAGTGGTACTCACCTGGGCGCCACACGTGCGCGCCCTGCCCCAGTGCGTGCCCAATTCCTTCTGCGACTGGTTCTCGGAAATCGATTGGGTTGATTTTGTCATCACCCACCCCGAGGGCTACGAGCTGGACCCCAAATTCACCAAAGGCGCCCGCATCGAGTACGACCAGCGCAAGGCGCTGGAAGGCGCCGATTACGTGCAAGCCAAAAACTGGAGCAGCTACCTCCAGTACGGTCAGGTGCTGCAAAACGACCCCGCCTGGATGCTCACCCCCGAGCACATGGCCCTGACCAGCGACGCCAAGTTTCTGCACTGCCTGCCCGTGCGCCGCAACGTGGAAGTGTCCGACGCCGTGCTCGACGCGCCCGGCTCGCTCATCATCCAGGAAGCCGGCAACCGCACCATCTCCATGCAAACCGTGCTACACGAACTGTTGAAGTAGCCGCGGTTGCTCCCGTAATTAAGAAGCCCTGCAGCGAAAGTTTCTGCAGGGCTTTTTTCGTTTGCCTTGTTGTTGGATTGGAGCTACGCGTTCGGGACTTGCTGCAACTGGACCGACCGAAAACGAAAGCGCCCCATCCTGTTTCCAGAATGGGGCGCTTTGCTGTGATCCCGCTGGGATTCGAACCCAGGACCCGTACATTAAAAGTGTACTGCTCTACCAGCTGAGCTACAGAATCGTACTTTGCACCTTGGAAGGGCGTTTCCTTCTTTGGTGGCACAAAAGTACTACCAGCTCCCGAACTACACAACCTTGATTCAAAAAAAAGTATTCTCTTTCGCTCGGCGGCCCCTTTTAATCGGTTTAATCCTCCTGCCGCTCTGGGCATTGGGTGCGAACCCGGCCGCAAAAAAAAATTTGCAGGCTCCAGACCTCAGCCCTGCCGTGAGCCTTCGTCGGGCCGACTCGTTGTTTGCAGCGGGCAGGTTTGAGGCGGCGGCTTCCGGATACCACCATCAGGTGTGGCGGCAGCGGCAGGTATCGCCAGAACTACTGCTGAAACTGGCCTATGCGCAGCAGCAGTTGGGGCACTACCCCGCCGCACTGCTGTACCTGAGCATGGCGCAGGCCCGGCAGCCGCGGGTGCGCACGTGGCGCCAAATGGCCGCCTTAGCGGCCCAACACCGCTTGGTGGGCTACCCAGCCACCTGGCAGCAGGAGCTGCGCGTACAGGCGCACCGCTACTATTACCCCGGGCTGCAGGCACTGCTGGGAGGAGCCATTGTGGGAGCCGTGTGGCTGCTGTGGCGCCGGGCAGGCCGCACTGCCTGGCTGGGCTATGCGGCCTACGTGGCCCTGCTCGCGGCTTACCTACAATGGCTGCGGCCAGCGCCGACGGGGCTGGTGGCCCGTGCGGGGGCGGCCCTGATGGCGGGGCCCAGTGCCGGCGCGGCCTGGCTGAGCACCGCGGCCACCGGCGACCGCCTGCCCGTGCTGGGCCGCCAGGACATCTGGTACCGGGTGGAATGGCAGCGCAAGGTGGCCTTTGTGCGGGCTGCCGACCTGCTGGTGGTGGAATAACCGGCCAGCGCGCGCACAGCCGGTGCCCGGGGATGGCCCGAGGCCGGTACTTTTGTGCCATGTCTGCACCGCTCACCCTCACTGGCCTGTACCTCTACCCCGTTAAGTCCCTCGGCGGCTATGCCGTGGCGGAGGCCGACGTGACCCCGCGCGGGCTGCGCCACGACCGCCGCTGGCTGCTGGTGGACGAGCGCAACCGCTTCATGACGCAGCGACAACAGCCCGATTTGGCGTTGCTGGCCGTGGCGCCCGCCTACAATGGCTTCCTGATTTCGCACCGGCAGCGGCCGGAGCTGCTGCCGCTGTTCATTCCGTTTGAGGCAACGCCTGACCGGACGCTGTTTGTGACCGTGTGGGACGACATTCTGTGGGCCTGGCGCGGCACACCGGAGGCCGATGACTGGTTCACGGAAGCCGTGGGCCGCCCTTGCCGCTTGGTGTACATGTCGGACATGGTGCGCCGCGATGTAGAGCCGGCCCTCAACCCCGAAGGCCAGTTGGTGAGCTTTGCCGACGGCTACCCCTTTCTGCTGCTGGGCGAAGCGGCCCTGGCCGACCTGAATACCCGCCTGCCCCACCCCGTGCCAATGAACCGCTTCCGGCCCAACCTGGTGTTTGGCGGCGGCGCGGCCTACGAGGACGACGAATGGGAGCAGTTCCAAATTGGCGACTTGCCCTTCCGGGCCGTGCGGGGCTGTGGGCGCTGCGTGCTGACGACCATCGACCAAACCACGGCCCAAAAAAGCCCGGTGGGCGACCCGCTACGCACCCTGGCCACTTACCGCCAGGCTGAAAACAGCGCCCTGTTCGGCCAGAACGTGACCGGTCCGGGCCACGGCCGCCTGCGCGTGGGCGATGCCCTGACGATACTCAGCCGCAAATAGCCGGCGCGGGCGTCGCTACAGCCTCCGCTGCAACTCCTGCGCTGGCGGCCGCGTTGTGCTAGGTCCGGCCCTACGCCGGGCTTTTGCATGGAACTGGACTATTTGCTGCATTTTATGGCCGAGCTGGCGGCCAACAACAACACGCCCTGGATGGCCGCCCATCGCCCCGAGTACCAGCGCGCCCGCGCTGCCTGCACGGAGCTGGTGCGACAGGTACTGGCCCGCGTGGCTGCCACCGACCCCGACCTGGCCAACCTTACCACGGGCGACGTGATGTTTCGGCTGCATAAAAACGACCGCGCACACCGCGACCCGGAGCCCTACAAGCGGCGCATGGGCGCCGGCCTCAAGCTGGGCGGTCGGCACGCACCGCGGGCGGGGTATTTCCTGGCCATTCAGCCCGAAGGCAAGAGCTGGCTGGGGGCGGGCACCTTCCACCCCACCCCCGAGATGCTGGCCGCCATTCGGCAGGAAATCCATTACAACGGCGAGGCCTTCCACCGGCTGCGGCAGGCGCCGGAGCTGCTGCGCTACTTCCCCGAGGGGCTGGACACCACCGGCCCGCAGCTGACGCGGCCGCCCCGCGGCTACGCCGCCGACGACCCGGATGTGGCCTGGCTGCGCCTGAAATCTTTCGGCGCGGGCCGGTTTTATACCGATGCCGAGGTACTGGCGCCCGGCTTTGTAGATGAGGTGGTGGCCGCCATTGCGGCAGCGCGGCCACTGGTGGATTTTTTCAACGAAGCACTGCCGGGCGGGCAATAACGTGCTGAATGGGCTAATAAGAACGTCATGCTGAGCGCAGCCGAAGCATCTTTACCGCAGAAGTAATCTGATTACTTCTGCACGCGAGATGCTTCGGCTGCGCTCAGCATGACGTTCTTATTAGCCCATAATCAGCCCGCTAAAACAGGCCGAACAGCGTGGTATTAATCTTGTCGATGATGGTCCCGAGGTCTTCGGGGTTGCGCACGTAGTCGAGTTCGCTCACGTCCACGATGAGGGAGCGGCCGGCGGTGTAGGCACTAATCCACTTCTCGTAATGCTCGTTGAGGCTTTTGAGGTATTCGATGCTGATGCTGTTTTCGTAGTCGCGGCCGCGCTTTTCAATCTGGCTCACGAGCTTGGGCAGGTCGGCGCGCAGGTAGAGCAGCAGGTCGGGCGGCGCCACCAGGTCAATCATTGACTCGAACAGGGCGTAGTAGTTGTTGTAGTCGCGGGTTTCGAGCAGGCCCGACTCGTGCAGGTTGGCCGCAAAGATGTGGGCGTCTTCGTAGATGGTGCGGTCTTGAATGATGCCCCGGCCGGCTTTCTGCAGCTCTTTGATGCGCTGGGTTTGGCGAAAGCGGCCGTTGAGAAAATACACCTGCAAGTGGAACGCCCAGCGGGGCATGTCGTGGTAAAAATCCTTGAGGTAAGGATTGTCGTCCACGTCTTCGAGAAAAACTTCCCAGCGGAAATGCTGGGCCAGTTTGTGGGCCAGCGTGGTTTTACCAGCCCCGATGTTGCCGACGATGGCGATGTGCATGCGCTACGAACGAAAAGACGAGAGAAAAGCAGAACCCCAAAGGTAGCAGCGGGGCTGTACATCACCTTGTCTATTTAACATCGTATATATTTGGAAGTATTGGTGAAATGGTTGTAATTTCCTGCCATGCACTTCCCTACCCCTACCCAACTACTGAGTCTGACGGATGGCCACGGCGCCCCCCTGGCCGAATACTTCTACTACCCCGAGCACGAGCTGCTGTACGTGCGCTGGCACGGGCAGCTCACGGGCGCCGAGCTCATCCGCGGGGTGCAGCAAGGAGCGCAGTGGCGCGACAAACTACATTACTCACTCATTCTCAACGACAAGAGCGACACCGGCGGCGACTGGAGCGACGCCCTGCCCTGGTTGCTCTACGAGTGGCTGCCCCAGGCCCTGAACGCCGGAGTGCGGGCCATGGCCTACCTGTTTTCGCCCGACCGCGAAAACCAGTTTGCCAGCCACGAGTTCATTGCGGCGCTCAAGCCCCACCTCGCCATCGAGCAGTTCGACGATTTGGAAACGGCCATGGCCTGGCTGGTGCAGCAGCGGAACGACCAGCTGGCCCGGCCGGACTAGTCCAGCTTCTCTTTCACGGTGCGGGCGCTGCGCAGGGTGTAGAACTCGCCCTGGAAACTGCGGATGCGCAGGCGCTCTTCGAGGGGCAGGTCGGTGCGCACTTGCTCGTAGCGCTGGTTGAGGCGGGCGAGGACCTGCGCGGCGGCTTCCCACTGCTGGGCGTTCCACTGGCGGCGCTCGTCGCGGGTGGTGGCAATAAACCGCTCGTAGAGGTCGGGCAGTTGGTCGGCCGTGGTTTGGGCCAGGTTCACGTCGGAGTTGAGAAAGTGCTGCTGCACGGGGTCGGAAGCGGGCTGGCGGCGCGCGGCCGCGCGGGCCTGGGCGGGCAGGCTGCTGGTGGGGCGCGAGCCAGTGAGTTCGCCGCGCTTCAACAATTCTTCCTGCGTCGCATTTTGGGCCTGGCCGGCGAGAGGCAGGGCGGCAACGAACAGAAAAAAGAGGGAGGCAGATTTCATGGTGAGGCGAAAAAGGTGGTGCAATGGGCGGTTTTAACGCAAGGAGCGCGCCAACCGTATGAAACGGGCGGCCGGTTTCGGTTTTTTCGCCGCAATTTCGTGTTTTGCCGCTTATGACTTCTGACGCCCAACTCGCGCCGCCGCGCATCGAGCCCGCTACGCTCCAGGACATTCCCACCATCATCGGCCTGGCCGAGGCCACCTGGGAGCCCACCTACCGCTTCATCATCTCGCGCGAGCAGATTGAGTACATGTACCGCGTCATCTACACGCCAGCCTCGCTGAAGCGACAGATGGCCGAGCAGCACCACTCTTTTCTGCTGGCGTATGTGGACGGCGAGCCGGCGGGCTTTGCGTCGTTCAGCCCGCTGCCGGCCGAGGAAGACGGCCACAACGGCTATAAGCTGCACAAGATTTACGTGCTGCCCACCCGCCAGGGCCAGGGCCTGGGCGTGCACCTCATTGAGGCGGTGGAAAACGCCGCCCGCGCCGCCGGCGGCCAGTTCTTGGACCTGAACGTGAACCGCTACAACCCCGCCATCTCCTTCTACGAGCGGCGCGGCTTTGCCCGCCAGCGCGAGGTGGACGTGCCCATCGGGCCCTATTTCATGAACGATTACATCATGCGCAAGACGCTATAATTTACCTTTTTTCAACCAACACACCATGGCCACCAAACTCACCGTCCTTTCCAACGGCTCCCTCCGCGTGGAGGGCGAAGACATCGAACTCGTCGACGCGCAGGGCAACCCCTACGGCCTCGGCGGCCGCCAGCGCATCAGCATCTGCCGCTGCGGGCTGTCCAAGCAGAAGCCCTTCTGCGACGGCTCGCACAAAGGCCATTTCGAGCACGACGCCACGGCGTTTGACCTGCCCGCGCCCAAGCCGGCGGTATAACTACGACGTGTCAATTTTGAGCGGCCCGTGGTGCACCGATTGGTGCACCACGGGCCGCTTCAGGTTAAGGAGTAGGCCACTTCGTCGTTGGCAAGGTTCGCTGTTTGGCGGAAACCCAGCCGCCCAAGCAGCCTGATGGCGGCCGCATTCTGCCGGCCCGTAATGGCCTTCACCTGAGACAGGAGCATGGTGCCCAGCCCAAACCCAATGGCCAGCTTCATGGCCTGGCTCATCAAGCCCTGGCCTCGAAATGCAGGTTTTAACACACAGCCTAGTTCACCAACGCTGTGGGCAAATCCTCGATAATAGCCCACCGTGCCGACGACTTCAGCCGTTGCGCTGCTGACAATGACCCAGTGAATGCCGGTACCAGCGCGGTAGTCGGCGTTAATTTTTTGCTGCATTTGCGCCGCCTCGCCTGGGTTCCGGGCCGGGCGGGCATCGTAGAATGATATTTCGAGTAGACTGCTTGCATCGGCCGGCTCGACTTGCCGCAGCAGCACTGTCCCCGACGTCAACACGGGGAAGGAGTGGAATGGAGGAAGATTCACGACGTAGCAGTTGGGAAAAACAGTTCGCCCCTACCCCGCCGCCGGCCGGGCGCTGGGCCCCAGCGTCAGCCAGAGGTTTTGGCGCACGAGGTCGCCCATCGAGTCGCAGGCGGCGAAGGCCTCGGTGTGGTGGTAGCGGTTGAGTTCGGCCTTGAGTTGCTCCACTTTCTCGAGCGGCGCCAGGTCGTGCTCGCGCATCACGTCGAGCAGGGCCTTGAGGCGGTGGCGCTCGGCGCGGGCGCGGCCGGCCATGAGGGCGCGCTCCTCGGTTTGGTACTGGCGCACGGTTTCGGGCTTGAGAAGCTTGGCGCACATGTCCACCACGGGCGCGTTGTCTTTGAAGGCGCGGGGCAGGTACATGCTGCGGCGGCCCTCGTAGCTCTGCTGGTCGAAGTCGATGGCCCGCACGCGGTACTGCTCGTCTTCGAAGTCGGGCGTCACGGCGATGACGTAGTTGTAGGCGCGCATGTCGCCGAGCAGGCGCACAAAGCAGCGCTCGTTAAACTTCACAAACTCCTTGGCGATGCGCACCTGGTTGAGGTGCGGCTGCGACATGTGGCGATTGATGAAATCGTCGCCGGGAATGCCCACGATGTGTTCCTCTATTAGCGTGTCGCCGCTCACCAGAAAGTTGATGGAATTGGGCGACAGCAGGTGCTCCAGCTCCAGCCCGTAGAGGCGCGAGGCGTCGGCCTGCTTCACGTAGAAATAGTCGTAGTTGTCGTTGAAGCGGTTGACGATGCGCACCCGGAACGGCCGCGAGTTGCCGAACTCGCAGTAGTCGATGCGGTCGGCCACGAGGTGCTGCGTGAACGACATATCTCCCGCCGTTTTCAGCTGCGCGTACACCTCGGTGAGGCCCCGGCTAAGCTCCTGCATTTCGGGGCCTTCGAAGTAGACGGTTTGCCAGAGCGTGTCCTTGCCGGTACGGTCCAGCAGCGGGAAGGAGTTGCTGAAGCGGCGCAGGTCGGCGTAGGCCACGGGCAGGGCCACGTCGCGGTCGTAGTCGCGCAGGTACTCGCGCAGGGCCGGCGTGAGCGGGTACGAAGGCTTTTTGCGGGAAATGTCCATGGCGGGGGGTGTGGGAGATGAAAAAAGAACGTCATGCTAAGCGCTGCCGAAGCATTTCTACCAAGTAAATAAATATTACTACTGTGGCAGAAATGCTTCGGCGGCGCTCAGCATGACGTGCTGATGGTGTGCGTTACGCTTACCCGGCCAGCTCGTTCACCAGCTCCACGTATTGCTGGCGGGCGGCTTCTTTGCTGGTGCCGCGCAGGCCGTTCCAGGCGTCGAATTTGGCAATGGCTTTGAAGTCGAAGCCGCCGGGGCGGTCGCCGCTGATGTCGCCTTCGGTGGCTTGCTTGTAGAGGGCGTAGAGCTGCAGCAGCACCATGTTGGAGGGCTTGCTGGGCAGTTGCTGGGCACGCTGGCTGGCGGCGTCAAATTCTTCTTGCGTGGTCATGGTTGGGGGTTGGTTTGCGGTGGATTTGAAGTGAAGCGTCCGGGTGTACCTTGGCGGCTCATTCACACAAACGTATGACGCGCAATTCTATTCCCGCATTCGCCACGGCCGTTTTTCTGCTGGCCACCGGCCCCGCTTTTGCCCAAAAAACCTACCTGCACTGCGGCAAGCTGCTGGACGTGCGAAGCGGCAAGCTGCTGAGCCAGCAAACGATTGTGGTGGAAAAAGACCGAATTGTGGCCATCCAAAGCGGCTACACCGCGGCCGGCGGCGCGCAGGATAAAATCATCAACCTCGAAAACCGGACCGTGCTGCCCGGCCTCATCGACTGCCACGTGCACCTGGAGTCGGAGTCGAGCCGCAACCAGTTCCGCGAGCAGTTCACCCTCAACCCCGCCGACATTGCCTACCGGGCCCAGGGCTACGCCCTCACCACGCTGCGGGCCGGCTTCACCACCGTGCGCGACTGCGGCGGCTCGGGCGTGAACACCAGCCTGCGCAACGCCGTGGCCCAGGGCCTGGTGCCGGGCCCACGCATCTACTCGGCCGGCATGGCCATTTCGGCCACCGGCGGGCACATGGACGAAACCGACGGCCTCAACCTCGAGCAGATAGAGCACGCCGGCCACCCCGTCAACCTCGCCAACGGCCCCGACCAATGCCGGCAAGCCGTGCGCGAGCAGTTCAAGCGCGGCGCCGACCTCATCAAAATTGCCAGCACCGGCGGCGTGCTCGACCTGAGCAAGGACGGCACCGGCGCCCAATACTCCGAAGAGGAAATCCAGGCCATTGTGCAAACGGCCAAGGACTTGGGCCTGCCCGTGGCCTGCCACGCCCACGGGGCCGAAGGCATCAAGCGGGCCGTGCGGGCCGGCGTGACCAGCATCGACCACGGCTCGCTGATGGACGACGAAGCCATCAAGCTCATGGCCAAAACCAAGACTTGGTACGTGCCCACGCTCATCGCCGGCAAGTCGGTGGCCGACACCACGCGCACACACCCGGGCTATTTCCCGCCCGTCATCGCCGCCAAGGCGCTGAACGTGGGCACCAAGATGCAGGGCACCTTTGCCCGCGCCTACAAGGCCGGCGTGCGCGTGGCCTTTGGCACCGACGCCGGCGTGTACCGCCACGGCCAAAACGCCAAAGAGTTTGGCTACATGACCGAGGCCGGCATGCCGCCCTTGGAAGCCATTCGGGCGGCTACGCTGAACGCCGCTCAGTTAATAGGAGAACCCGCCGACTTGGGCGCGCTGGAAGCCGGCAAATACGCCGACATCGTGGCCGTGGAGGGCGACCCGCTGCAAGACATCGCGGTGCTGACGCGGCCCAAATTTGTGATGAAAGCCGGCGTGACGTACCGCCAGGAATAGCCCGGGCCAGGGCGCGCCCGCGACGGCTACTCAAGCTCGACCTGCCATGTTTTTAGGCCTTAAGCGGCAGGAACAAGTAAGCTCAGCCGCAACCCGGACGGCGACGGCGGGCGTAAGCGGTGGCCAAGCCCCACCTGTTTGCGCCATGAAAAGACCCGACGTCGAAGCCCTCGTTCAGCAGTTTCTCAAACACAAGCTCACCCTGGCCCTGGCCGAAAGCTGCACCTGCGGCCTAGTGGCGGCGCAGCTGGCCCCGGCCACGGGCGTGAGCGAGGTGTTGCTGGGCTCGGTGGTGACGTACCACACCGAGGCCAAGCAGAAGCTGCTGGGCGTGAAAAAGGAAACCCTGGCCACCTACTCGGCCGAAAGCCAGCAAACCACCAACGAAATGGCCCTGGGCCTGCAGAAGCACCTGCCGGCCGCCGACGTGCACGTGGCCGTGACGGGCCTGTGCGGCGACGGCGCCTCGGCCACGCCCGACAAGCCGGTGGGCACCACCTTCGTAACCATACTGCTGGACGGCCACGCCCACGAGTACCGGGCCGAGCTGACCGGGACCGCCGATGAGCTGCGCCAGCAGGCGGCTTCCCTCATCTACGAGAAGCTGATGGCCCTGCTGGAGCGCCGGCAAGTGGCGGCTGTGGCCGCCCAGCCCAGCAGCACCCGCCCGGGCCGAAAGGCCAGCACCGCGGCCTAGCGCCCGCCCGCCTCGCGGTAGAGCGTGGTGATGCGGAAGAGGCCGGTTTTCTTGTCAAAATCGACCAGGCTTTGGCCCAGGCCGAGCTTGCCGAGGGCCGCCACAAACTCGGGGTTGCTGGCGGCGTAGGCTTCGCGCACGTAGCGGGCGGTGAGCGGAAACACCAGCCCCGACAGGCCCCGGCTGAAGAAATACTGCGTGTTGGCCAGCTGGCCGCCCACTTGCCCCGAAGAAGTGGGCTGCGAGTTGCTGGTGTACACGCTGAGGGTGTCGGCGTATTCGAGGCGGTATTCCTGGCCGCGGTAGATGCGGGTGGTGCGGCCCTTGCCCGACACGTAGCCCCACACGCTGTCGGGCGGCAGGGTCAGCTTTACCTTCTGTGAACCGCGGGGCACCACCACCACTACTTCGCCGCGCTTGTTGGGGTAGGTGGCGTCGATGCCGGCGGGCTGGGGCTGGCGCCGGTGGTAATCGGCGCCCGTGCGGTAGGCGCCGGGCGGAATGGTGAATACCTGCGCGCCCACCGGACCAACCAACAACGCCCCCAAAACAACCAAAAACCAGCGAACAAACGGCATAAATAAAAGCAAGACAAGCGGCAACTGCGCCGCTAAAGATACACCGCAGCAAAGGCCTGGGGTTCCCGGCCCGCTCCGGCAAAAACGGCTAAATCCCCGAAGGCCGGCAAATGTCCCGGGCATTGCCGAACTTTGGGCAGGGCCAGTGTGTCCGGTCCTCGCATCTTTCCATTTTTCATGAAAAAAACCATCCTGCCGCTGCTGCTTGCGGCCCTCATGCTTGCCCACGGCACTGCCGGCGCCTGGGGTTTTTTCGGCCACCGCACCATCACGCAGGTGGCGGTATACGAGTTGCCGTCGTCGCTGCAAGCCTTCTATTACCGGCACATGGGCGACCTGGTGCGCCAGAGCACTGCGCCCGACGAGCGCCGCAACGACGACCCCACCGAGGCGCCGAAGCACTACATCGACATGGACCATTACTCCGAAGACAACCCCTTCGGCAAGATGCCCCGGCAATACGACAAGGCGGCGGAAAAATTCAAGCCCGACACGCTCAAAAAGTACGGCACCGTGCCGTGGGTGGTGATGGAGGTGAAGGACAACCTCACCGAGGCCTTCCGCCAGCGCGACACCACGGCCATCATCAAGTATTCGGCCGAGCTGAGCCACTACGTGGGCGACGCCTTCGTGCCGCTGCACACCACCATCAACTACGACGGCCAGCTCACCGACCAGAAGGGCCTGCACAGCCTCTGGGAAAGCCAGCTGCCCGAGCGGTTCATCAACGACTACAAGCTGGTGGGCGAGCCGGCCAAGTACGTGAAAGACCCGCTGGCAGCCATTTGGGAGGTTATTCAGCAGAGCTACGGCTTTCTGGGCGAGACCTTTGACCGGGCCACCAAGATTGAGAAAACGATGAAGCCCGACGTGCGCTTCACGTTCTCGCACCGCTACGGCAAAACCTCGCGCCGCTATTCCGATGCCTTTGCCGATGCTTACGAGAAGGAAGTGGGCGGCATGGTGGACTACCGCCTCAAGGGCGCGCCCACGCTGGTGTCGTCGCTGTGGCTCACGGCCTGGCAAGACGCCGGCAAGCCCGACCTGAACGCGCTGATGACGCCCAGCAAGCCCACCAAGGAAGAAAAGGAAAAGCTCAGCACCGAGCTCTCGGCCTGGAAGAAAAACACCTTGGCCCAGGACCAGTTGCTGCTGGCCCAGCAGAAGGTGAAGAAGGTAGAAACCGCCGACGAAATCAAGTCGGCCAAGGAAATGGCCGAGCCGGCCGCCACCGAAGCACCCGAAGGCGTTCCCGCCTCGGCGCCGGCGCCCACCCCGGCTACCGACAAGGTGAAGGTGAAAACCAAAGGCAAAGACGGCAGCGAAAAAGTGAAGCTGAAGGGCGAGTAGCCCGGGCAAGCCAACGCCGTAGCGGTTGCCTACTGGCAATGGCCCACCTAGCGCCCACCGAAGCGGCGCAGCATTCGCAGAACGTTCTGCGGGCGCTGCGCCGTTTCTGTGGGCGCCAGGTGGGCCGAAAAACCGTCAGCAGCGTATTTTCGGCCATGAACCGCTTCCTTTTTGCCGGCTTGGTGCTGCTCGCCGCCTGCAACCAAACCCCGCCCCCCACCGCCGCGCCCAAAGCCAAGCCCGCCGTGCCCGGCCCCGACCTGGCCACCCTCACCGACAGCACGGCCCCGGCGGCGCTGCTGGCCTACGGCAAGCAATACCCCGGCTCCGAAGTGCTGATAAAGACGCGGCTGGGCAACATCCGGGTGAAGCTGTACGACGACACGCCCATTCACAAGGCCAACTTTCTGCTGCTGGCCCGCAAGGGCGTGTTCGACGAAACCATGTTCAACCGCGTGGTGAAGGATTTTGCCGTGCAGGGCGGCCAGACCTACAACGCCCGCACCATTCGGCTGAAGCGCTACCGCCTGCCGCCCGAGTTCCGGGCCGAGCACTTCCACCGCAAGGGCGCCCTGGGCATGGCCCGCTACGACGACGAGCAGAACCCTGGCCACCTGTCCTCCAATACCGATTTTTACTTTGTGGTGGGCGAAAAAATGGCGCCGTTTCAGTCGCAGGCCATGGCCGGCCGCAAGCTCACGCCCGCCCAACTGCAAGCCTACGCCACGGTGGGCGGCGTGCCTTCGCTCGACGGCAAATACACGGTTTTTGGCGAGGTCATCGAAGGCCAGGACGTGGTGGACAAAATTGCCAACGAGCCCGTGGAGTCGGATAAATGGCCGGTGACGGACATTCCGATGAAGGTGGAAGTGCTGAAGTAGGCCGCGTCGCTACAGCGAGGGCTCTTCGGCCAGAAAGGCTTCAAGCAGCGGCACTAGGTCGGCGGTGTGCTCGGGCAGCGTGGACGGCACAAACTGCGAAAACTGCGCCGGCTCCAAGCTGCGAAAGCCCATCGACCAATCCGAAAACGCCCGGGCCTGCACCGGCCCATCGGCCAGCTTGGTCACGCTGCGGTGGCGGAAGTCGGCCGCGATGGTGTCGTAGAGGGCGTGCACCACCGTGGCTTCGCCCTCCAACACCTGCAGAATGTGGCCTTCGCTGTGCAGCAGCACGCCCGTTACCGCCAAGTGCGCGTTTTTCCGGCGCCAGCCGTCTAGCTGCTGCTGGAGTTCGGTTTCGGAAAGGGCCACACCAGCCGTACTGGTGTAAACAAGTTGGTGCATGGTGGGGGCGCAAGTAAGGAGTGACCAAAACTATGTGTATTCATACGCTCTTGCAACCTCAACCGTAAGGCTCACTTCACCAAATAAAAAGGCCCGCCCCCAGGGGGAGCGGACCTTCTCGTATCAGGCGCGAAAACAGTTCTTCGTGCGCGATTCAGGTACTGCGTTGCAAAGAGCTTACCAGATTTTGGCGCGCACGGCGGCGGGGCGCACCATGGCGTCGCCTTCTTTGCAGCCAAAGGCTTGGTGAAACTCCGGCATGTTCTGCAGCGGGCCGTTGGTGCGGTACTGGCCGGGCGAGTGCGGGTCGGTCTGGATTTGCTGGCGTAAAGCCTCCGGACGCTGATTCGAGCGCCAGATTTGAGCGTAGCCCAGGAAGAAGCGCTGCTGGGGCGTGAAGCCGTCAATCATCTTGCCGGCCTTGGCCTGGGGCGTCTTCATAAATGCCTGGTAGGCAATGGTCAGACCGCCGAGGTCGGCCAGGTTTTCGCCCATGGTCAGGGCCCCGTTCACGTGCACCGAGTCCAGGGGCGTGAAGGCGTCGAACTGCTTGCCCACCACGGCGGCGCGCTGCGTGAATTTCTCGCCATCCTCCTTCGTCCACCAGTCGCGCAGGTTGCCGCTGGCGTCCGACTTGCGGCCCTGGTCGTCGAAGCCGTGGGTCATTTCGTGGCCAATGACGGCGCCGATGCCGCCGTAGTTCACCGCGTCGTCGGCCTTGGGGTCGTAGAAGGGCGGCTGCAGGATGCCGGCCGGGAACACAATCTCGTTCATGCTCGAGTTGTAGTAGGCGTTCACGGTGGGCGGGGTCATGCCCCACTCGCCGCGGTCAATCGGCTTGCCAAACTTGCTCAGGTTCTCCTTCGACGACCATTCGGCCGTGGCAAACAGGTTGTTCAGGGCGCTTTCGCGGCTGATTTTCAGGTCCGAGTAGTCCTTCCACTTGTCGGGGTAACCGATTTTGACGGCGAAGGCATTGAGTTTCTTCAACGCTTCGGCTTTGGTGGCGGCGCTCATCCACTCCGTGGCTTGAATGCGCTCGGCATACGCCTGGCGCAGGTTTTCCACCATCACCTTGGCGCGGGCCTTGGCGGCCGGCGAGAAGGCTTCGTCTACGTACAGTTGGCCGAAAGCTTCGCCCAGGGCGCCGTCGGTGGCGCGCAGGGCGCGCTTCCAGCGGGGCTGCTGTTGCTTGGCGCCGCTCAACACCTGCGAGAACTTAAAGCTCTCGTCGTTATACGCCTTGGGCAGGGCCGAGGTCACGGCCGACACCAGGTGCCAGCGCAGGTACTGCTTCTGGTCGGCAATGGGCTCGTCCTTCAGCATGGTGCTCACTTCCTTCAGGAACTCGGGCTGGCCCACGATGACTTCCTTGGCGGCGCCCAGGCCGCTTTCCTTCAGCACCAGGGGCAGGTCCAGGTTGGGGTAGTCGGCCGCGGCCTGGGCCACGGTCATCTTGTTGTAGTTCTTCTCGCGGTCGCGCAGGTCTACGCGGCTGCGGCTGGCCTTGGCCAGGCGCGTTTCGATGCGCGTGACGGCGGCGGCGTTTTTCTCGGCCGTGGCTTGGTCGTCGCCCAGCATCTTAAACAGGTTCACCTGGTAGGTTTGGTAGGCGGCCCGAATGGCTTTGGAGCGGGGGTCTTCTTTCAGGTAGTAGTCGCGGTCGGGCAGCGAAAGGCCGCCCTGGCCCATGCGCACGGCGTACTGCGTGCTGTTCTTGCTGTCCTGGGTCACGCCGAAGCCGTACCAGCCGGTAGCAAACGACTTGGGGTCGGCCAGGTATTTCTGCATGCCGGCCAGGTCCTGAATGGCGTTGATTTGGGCGAGCTTGGGCTGCAGGTACTTCAGGCCGGCTTTCTCGATGGCCACGCTGTCCATGGCCGCGGCGTAGAAGTCGCCCACTTTCTGCATGTTGGTGCCAGGCTTGGCGGTGCGGTCGGCGGCGGCTTTCTCCAGAATGCGGCGCTCCACGGCCTGGTTGTTATTGGCCAGCTCGTTGAAGGCGCCCCAGCGGGTTTCGGCCGGCGGAATGGGGTTGTTTTTCAACCAGGTGCCCGAGGCGAACTGGAAGAAATCGGTGCACGGCGACACCGAGCGGTCGAGGTTGGCCAGAGAAATGCCGGCGCCGGCTTGGGCCGCACCGCTGGGCACCGTGGTTTTCACCTTGCCCGCGCTGGACTTGGTTTTCACTTTGGTGTTCTGCGCCTGGACCGCGCCAGCTGCCACCCCCAGCACCACGGCGGAAAGGGCCGCGCGCCGCAAAAAAGAAAATTGGGTCATATTGAAAAGATTTGAGCGAAACATTAGGAAGTGCAAGTTACAACGCCCGTTTGGGCCTGAGAAATTCAAAAAAAGAAAAGGAAGAATGAAAGATTAGCAACAGTCGCCAACTCCTTCATTCCTCCTTTTCGCATGCCAATCAAGCGTTCAGCTTACCAGATTTTGGAGCGGTCGGCCTGGGCGCGCATCATCTTGTTGCCGTCTTGGCAGCCGAAGGCTTTGTAAAACTCCGGCATGTTCATGAGCGGGCCGTTGGTGCGGAACTGCGCCGGCGAGTGCGGGTCGACCTGCACCTGCTGACGCAGGAACTCGGGCCGCGCGTTGGTGCGCCAAATCTGGGCGTAGGCCAGGAAGAAGCGCTGCTCCGGCGTGAAGCCGTCGATTTTCTGCTGCGCCTTGGCCTGCGGAGTTTTTTCAAACGCCTGGTAGGCGATGGTGAGGCCGCCGAGGTCGGCCAGGTTTTCGCCCATGGTCAGCTTGCCGTTCACGTGCACCGAGTCCAGCGGCGTGAAGGCATCGTACTGCTTGCCCACCACGGCCGCCTTGGCGTTGAATTTGTCGGCGTCCTCTTTGGTCCACCAGTCCTTCAGGTTGCCTTCGGCGTCGTATTGGCGGCCCTGGTCGTCGAAGCCGTGGGTCATTTCGTGGCCGATGACGGCGCCGATGCCGCCGTAGTTCACCGCGTCGTCGGCCTTGGGGTCGTAGAAGGGCGGCTGCAGGATGCCGGCCGGGAACACAATCTCGTTCATCGGCGGGTTGTAGTAGGCGTTCACCGTGGGCGGGGTCATTTCCCACTCGTTGCGGTCAATCGGCTTGCCGAAGTGCTTGATTTGGTCTTCGTTGGCCCACTCGCGGGCGGCCAGCATGTTTTTCAGGTAGCTCTCGCGCGTGATGGTCAGGCTCGAATAGTCCTTCCACTTGTCGGGGTAGCCGATTTTTACCACGAAGGCATTCAGCTTTTTCAGGGCCTCCTTCTTGGTGGCTTCGCTCATCCAGTCGGTGGCCTTGATGCGCTCGGCGTAGGCCACGCGCAGGTTCTCAATCATCTGCTTGGCACGGGCCTTGGCCGCGGGCGAGAAAGCTTTGTCCACGTAGAGCTGGCCGAAAGCTTCGCCCAGGGCGCGGTCGGTGGCGCCCAGCATGCGCTTCCAGCGGGGCTGCTGCTTTTTGGCGCCGCTCAGCGTTTGCGAAAACTTAAAGTATTCGTCGCCAAACGCCTTGGGCAAGGCCGGCACCACGCTGCTCACCAAGTGGAAGCGCAGGTACTGCTTCTGGTCGGCGATGGGCTCGTCCTTCAGCATGTTGCTCACTTCTTTTAGGAACTCGGGCTGGCCCACGATGACCTCCTTGGCGGCGCCCAGGCCGCTTTCTTTCAGCGTGAGCGGCAAGGCGAGGTTGGGGAAGGCGCCGTCGGCCTGGGCCAGCGTCATCTTATTGTAGTTGGCGTAGGGGTC
Source organism: Hymenobacter armeniacus (assembly GCF_014699055.1). Lineage (GTDB taxonomy): Bacteria > Bacteroidota > Bacteroidia > Cytophagales > Hymenobacteraceae > Hymenobacter > Hymenobacter armeniacus. Next base: position 677,340 of record NZ_JACXAC010000002.1, on the reverse strand, counting down.
GCGCAGGTCCACGCGGCTCTTGCTGGCCTTGGCCAGGCGCGTTTCGATGCGCTGTACGGCGGCGGCGTTGGTTTTGGCCGTGGCCTCGTTGTCGCCCAGCATTTTGAAGGTGTTCACGAGGTAGGTCTCGTAAGCCGTGCGGATGCTCTTGGAGCGAGGGTCGTCCTTGAGGTAGTAATCACGGTCGGGCAGCGAGAGGCCGCCTTGGTACATCTGCACCGCGTATTGCGTGCTGATTTTCTGGTCCTGGCCCACGCCCGAGCTGTACCACACGCTGCCCACGTGGGCTTTGGGGTCGGCCAGCAGGCGCTGCATCTCGCCCAGGTCCTTCACGGCCGCGATGCGGTTGAGGTGGGGCTGCAGGTATTTGAGGCCGGCGGCCTCAATGGCGGCCGAGTCCATGGCCGAGGCGTAGTAGTCGCCTACTTTTTGCGCGTTCGAGCCTTTGGGGGCCTTGGCGGCGTTCTTGGCGGCATCGTTGAGGATGGCGCGCAGGGTGGCGTTGTTGTGGTCGGCCAGCTCGTTGAAGGAACCCCAACGCGACTCGGCGGCCGGAATGGGGTTGTTTTTGAGCCAGTTGCCCGACGCGTAGTGGAAGAAATCCTCGCAGGGCTTCACCGAGGGGTCGATGTTGGCGATGTTGACGCCGACGCCTTTTTGCGCCGCAGCGGGTTTGGCGGTTTGGGCCGAAGCGCTGGTGGCCACCAGGCTGCCGAGCCCGAGCACGGCCAGACCAATGCGCCGCGCAACAGAAGTTGAAATCATGAAAAAAGTGTTGGAATGGGAAATGATGCCGTGAAGGTACAGACGGCCCTGCATCCGGAACGCTGCACCGCCGCAGAGAAAAAGCAGCCTGCCGGGCCCGGCACCGCCCAAAACACGCCCCCGTGCCATAGCCCATCCACACCGCCGCCCGTAACTTGCGCCAATGCCGCTCTACAACCGCCGCCCCGAGCTTCCATCCTTGCTGCCGCCGCCCCCGCTGGGACTGGCCGACCTGCTGGCCCGCGTGCGCCAGGCCCTGCAGCAGCAGTTGGCCGACTCCTATTGGGTGGTGGCCGAAGTGGCCGAGCTCACCGCGCCGCGCTTTGCCGGCGCGCACTGCTACCTCACCCTCACCGAACAAACCACCGACGGCCGCGGCACGCCCCTCAAAGCCCAGGCCCGCGCCACTCTCTGGAGCCAGCGCTTCCAACAGATAGCCCCGGCTTTTGAGCGGCACACCGGTCAGCCCCTGCGCCCCGGCCTGAAGCTGCTGCTGCGCGTGCAGGTGCGCTTCCATGAGCAGTACGGCCTCAGCCTTGACGTGCTGGCCATCGACCCGAGCTACACCGTGGGCGAGTTGGCCCTGCAGCGGCTGCGCACCCTGCGCCAGCTGGAAGAAAAAGGCTTGCTGGAACGCCAGAAGCTCCTGGCGCTGCCTTTGGCGCCGCAGCGCTTGGCCGTCATCTCCTCTCCTACCGCGGCCGGCTTTCAGGATTTTGTGCAGCAACTGGACGAAGCGCCCTACGATTTTGCCCTCACGCTGTTCCCGGCCACCATGCAGGGCGACGACGCCCCGGCCAGCATTCGCGCCGCGCTGGCCGGCGTGCGCGCCCGCCGCAGCCAGTTCGACGCCGTGGTCATTATTCGGGGCGGCGGCAGCCGCACCGATTTACTGGCGTTTGACGAATATGGCCTGGCAGCGGCGGTGGGGGCGTTTCCGCTGCCCGTGCTCACGGGCATCGGGCACGAGCGCGACGAAGCCGTGGTGGACCTGGCCGCTCACCGCGCCCTAAAAACACCCACTGCCGTGGCCGCCTTTCTGGTGGAGCGCTTGGCCCGCCTCGAAGCCACTTTGCTGGGCTACGGCGAGCAGGTGGCCGCGCTGGCGCGCCGCCAGCTCAGCCAGCGCCATGCCCGTCTCGACCAGCTCAGCGGGCGCAGCCGCTACGCCGCCCACCGCCAGCTCGATGCTGCCCGCAACGCCTTGCGCGAGCGCGCCCGCCTGGCCACGCTGGGCCCACGCGAGCAGCTGCGCCAATTGGGCCTGGGCTTGGAACGCTACCGGCACCAGTTGCCGCGCGCCGCGCGCCGGCGGCTGGCCCGCGAGCAGCGCGGCCTGCGCCGGCGCGGCCGGGCCCTGCTGAGCCGCTTCATTCGCCACCACCGGCGCCGGCGCGAAGACGTGCTGCGCCGCCGCTTCCGGTTGCAGCTCACCCTGGAGCGCCACCTGCACCGCGCCGAGCTACGGCTGGCCCGCGCGGCGGCGGTGCAGGAATACCTGGCCGGGCCTTCACAGCCCGCTCATTCCCAATCGTAATCATTGCCACCCCATGACGTATCGCGAAGCCATCGAAGAACTGGAAACCATCTTGCGGGCGCTGGAAACAGACGCCGTGGACGTAGACGACCTCACCGCCCGGGTCGAGCGCTCGGCGGAGCTTATCCGGCTGTGCCGGCACAAGCTGCGGCACGCCGAGGCGTCGCTCGACCGCGTGTTTGACACGCTGGACGAAGAAGACGATTCTGATGAATCAGCTGACGAAGAAGAGGTTGACGACGACGACGACCCAGTGTCGGACGATGACGACGACGACGAGCACGACCATTTGCCCGGCGGCCCCGGCCGGGCGTGGTAAAGATTTTTTAATCCAAATATTGTTTGACGTCGCCACCGCCTATATTTGGCCTATCCATCCAACCCAAACTTTTTTTTATTACATTTTTTACTCCCTTTTATGGCATTTGACGGCAACGAAGGCAGTCCCATTACCGAAGCTCGCGCAACCGAGCTAACCAAAAACTACCGCGAAGCAAATCCCGGCCAGGTACAATCGTACTTCTTTGGCCGCAAAATCATCGAAACCCTGCTGGCACAAGGCGGCATGGGTATTCGCATCTACTACGGCCTCGACAACGGCGTGCCGCAGCTGTTGGCCGTGGGGGCCGAAGCCAATGAAAACGACCAGCTTGGCGACGGCTTCATCATCGCCGATGAGGCATCCTGCGGCCCGCCCCACTCCGGCCAAGCCAACTTTCTGAACAGCTAACCCCCTTCTCTTCCGCTCTACCCAGCCCGACAATGACGAAGGAACAGCTTAATGCGGTGAGCATGATGATGATGCATGTCATGCAGGCCAGCATCGTCATACCCATGGCGGTGGTGTGGCTGCGGCGCAAGCATTTTTCGCCGGCGGTGAAGCTGCTCAGCAACTACGTGTACATCTCGGCCTTTTTCGTGGTGACCATTACGGTGCTGTATCCGGCCTACCTGTCCACCAACTGGTGGCTGGTGGCCGGGTTCAACTGTTGCAAGGTGGTTTTGTTCTGGGCAGTATATCGTCAGGTGCTGGATTCGGCGCTGCAGCGTCGGCTGCTTGGCATTGCCGCCGCCCTGATGGTGCTGAGCAGCGCAGGCGTGTATTGGTACGATGGCGCTTTAGGGGTCGCCTACGCCCGCATCACGCAGTGCGCTCTGCTGGCCGCCGTTGCCATGGCGTACTTGGAACAGAACATAAGCCGCACCCCTACGCTACGTCTGTGGCACGACCCGTTGTGGCTGCTCAGCGTGGGGCAGCTGGTATATTCGGCTGGCACGGTCACGGCCTTTAGCCAAGAGTATTTAACCGTCACCATCTACGACCAGACTTGGAAATACATCATTGTGGCCCTGGCTGGTTTGGCTTTCAACTGGTTTCTCACGCTTGCTTTCCTGCGCGCAAAACGGGAATTGCCTTCGCCGGTCCAGCCCAACGCCCAACTGGCTACATACTAATTGACAGGCCGAATAGCGGCTGGCAACGGCGTTGCAACGTCGGATGGCAATCCAAATTGCAGCCCCTGGGCTACGAATTCTGAAGAGCTACATAACACAAGCCTCCTGCAAGCGGCTTTTTTTCTACTTCTTTGTGACACCTGCCCGCCGAGGGCCTTCATGTGAATAGCCTTTTACCGTTGTTTCTCCTCACTCCGACATTGCTCCTGCTCGTGCTAGGGCTGGTGTGGTTTGTGGTACGCTACCAACGGGGACAGCTGCGCCAACAGCAGGAGGTGGCGCAGCTGCAGGAAGCCGCGCAGCAACAAGCCCTGGCCGCGGCGCTGGTGGCCCAGGAAGACGAGCGCCAGCGCATTGCCGGTGAGCTGCACGACGGCGTGGGCACCATTCTGGCGCTGGCCAAGCTGCACTTATTCGCACCGGGCAGCCCGCCCTCGCCCGAAGCCAGCGCCCTCATCGACCAGGCCGTGGCCGAGGTGCGGCGCATTTCGCGCAACCTGCAGCCCGCCACCCTGCAGCAGCTGGGCCTGACGCAGGCCCTGCGGGCGCTGGTGCAGGCCGTGCCCGCCGACCACGGCCCCGAGGTGCGCCTGGAGCAAGACGGCCACCTGGGCCGCCTCATTCCGCCGCACGAGCTCATGGTGTACCGCATTGCCCAGGAGCTGCTCACCAACGGCCTGCTGCACGCCCAGGCGGCGCACATTGTGCTGCGCGTGGGCGCCAGCCCCGGCCTGCTCACCCTCACGTACTCCGACGACGGCCAGGGCTTCGACCTGGCCGCCCTGGAGGAGCTGCCCCCGCCCGGCCCGCACGGCCAGCCGGTGGGCATGGGCCTCATCAACCTGCGCAGCCGGGTGGCCGTGCTGGGCGGCCAGTTGCACTACCAGTCCCAACCCGGCGCGGGCACCCGCGTCGAGGCCATTTTACCCGTTACGCTGCTGCCCGCGGGCACGCCGGCGCCTACTTTCACGCTCAATACATGACCTCACCCTCCGCCTCCTCGGCCACGGCTGTGCCCGTGCGCCTGGCCATCGTCGACGACCACATTCTGTTCCGCAAGGGCCTGCGGGCGCTGCTGAGCGGCTACGCGGGCATCGAAGTGATATGCGAAGCCGGCAACGGCCAGGAGCTCCTGGAGCTGCTCGACCAGGGCAGCCGCCCCAACGTGGTGCTCATGGACATGCAAATGCCCATCCTCGACGGCCTGCAAACCACCCGCCTGCTGCGCACCCAGTTTCCCAACGTGCGCGTGGTCATCATTTCCATGCACGACGACCCTTCGCTGGTGACCACCGTGCTGGCCGAAGGCGCCCACAGCTACCTGGTGAAAAACACTTCGCCGGAAGAAATGCGCAGCGCCGTGCTGGCCGCCGCCGCCGCCGGCAACCGGTAGAACGGCAACTCAACTTTGCCCCCACGCAAAAGCCCCGCCTCCTGATGCAGGAAGCGGGGCTTTTGCGTGGCCTCGGTTGATTAATTACAGCGTAGCCGAGAGGCCGACCGTGAAGGTGCGGCCCCGGTTGTAAAAGGCCTCGAGCAGGCCGGGGTTGCTGTAGTTTACGCCGGAGCGGGCCGGAATGTCGGTGATGTAGAACTCGTTCAGCAGGTTGAGGACGGAGCCTTTCACGCCGAGCTTCAGCTTTTCGCCGAACAGGCGCTTCGGCAGGTCGTAGCCCAGGTGCAGGTCGAGGTTGCGGGAGGTGGGCACCCGGAACGAGTCGAAGCTGTTGGCTTGCTCGCGCAGGGTCAGGGGGTCGAAGCCGGCGTAGTACTTGGTGAAGAGCAGGAACGACGGCCGCACGTAGAGGCCGCTGATGGGCTCGTAGCGCAGGCCCAGCTGGAACTGGTTCTGGGCGGCGTCGCCCACGTGCACGCCGTTGAGGTAGATGGGCAGGTCCAGGTTGTCGCCCACTATCTGGTTGCTCTCGTTCACCTGCGTGAGCAGGCCTTTGCCGGCCCAGCGCCAGTCGCCGAGGCTGATGGCGGCGTTCAGCTGCAGCGAGCGGGTGATTTCCTGGGCCACCGCCAGCTCCACGCCCATGTGACGGGCGTCCACGTTGCGCACGTTGTTGTAGAGCAGGTTGCCGTCGGGGTCGCGGCCGGTGCTGTTGCTGCTCTTGTTGGCCCAGTAGGTGTAGTAGGCGTTCAGGTTCACCTTCAGGCTGGGGTAGTTGATGCCGTAGCCCACTTCCAGGGAGCTGATGCCTTCGTTCTTGACGTCGCGGTAGCGAATGCCCGACGGGTCGTACACCGAGTTGAAGAACGGCACCTTGCTGTTGTAGCCGATGTTGGCAAACAGGTTGTCGTGCTCGGTGAGGTTGTAGTTGGCGCCGGCCTTCACGCTGTAGCCGGTGAAGTCGGCCCAGTCGGTTTCCACAAACTTGTCGCTTTGCTTCAGCTGGAAGTAGTCGATGCGCTTGTAGCGAATCTGGGAAACGGTGCCGCTGAGCACCGCCGACAGCAGCGGGGTTTTGTATTCAAGCTGCGTGTAGCCGCCCAGCCACTGGGTTTTGCCATCGTAGTTGTAGCCAATCTTGTCGCCTTCGCGGAGCAGGGCGTTGGGAGCGGCGTTGCGGTCGGCCGTGGAGGAGGCGTAGGTGCCGCCCAGCAGGTCGCGGATTTCGCGGTAGTGCAGGCCGTAGTAGGTGCGGCCGTCTAGGCCGGCCGAGAGCGTGAGCTGCGGGGTGAGCAGGTAGTCGGCGCCGGTGATGAAGCCGTACCAGCGGTGGCTGTTCACGCTGTTCACCAGGTATTGGGTGGACTGCCGCTCCCCGTTGGCTTTCACGTTGGCGTAGTTGAGGTCGTACACGCGCTGGAAATCCTGCTGTTGGGTGGTGCCATTCACCGGCAGCGTGCCCGACGAGCCCGCCGTGCCGCTGCCGCCGCCCGTGCCGCGCGAGCCGTAAATCACGGTGGCAACGGAGAGTTTCTCGGAGGCGCTCCAAACGTGGTTGAGGCTGATTTGGGGCTTGTGGTAGTAGTTCACCCGCTCGTTCACCACTTCCTCGCCCTGGTACTGGCGTTGCTTGTTGGCATCGAGGGTGTAGCGGTTCAGCACGCCCCAGTTGGGGTTGTAGCGGAAGCCGCGGTCGCCATTGGCGATGGGCGTGGCGCCGAGCTCGGCCGCTTTCTCGTTGGAATACACGCCCACGCGGCTGGCAAACGTGCGCTGGCCGTGGCTCTGGGGCGAGCCCATGCCGGTGAGGGAAAAGCTGTGGTGCCCCACGCGCTTGCTGATGTTGCCGAAATAAGTCCAGGCGTCGTCGAAGGTTTTGTCGACCCAGCCGTCTTGGCTGCGGCGCGAGCCGAACACGGTCACGGCCCAGTCGCCCTTCAGCTGGCCCGAGCTGAGCATGAGCGAGTATTTCTGGTAGTTGTTCGAGCCGGTTTCGACGCGGGCCAGCGCGGCCTTCTTGTCGTCGAAGCCGCGGGTGAGCACGTTGATGGAACCGCCCACCGAAGGCACCGAAATCTTGGCCGCCGAGAGGCCGCGCTGCACCTGCAGGCTCTTGGTGACGTCGCCCAGGTCCCAGTTGCTCCAGAACACGGCGCCGGTTTCCATGTCGTTCACGGGCACGCCGTTGATGAGCACGGCCACGTTGCGCTGGTCGAAGCCGCGCACGTTGATGCGCGAGTCGCCGGTGCCGCCGCCGCCCTGGGTGGCGTACACGCCGGGCGTCTCGTTGAGAATCATCGGCAGGTCGCGGTTGGAGAGGGTTTCGCGCAGCTTCACCTCGTTCACGGCCGAGAAGGCCACCGGCGTGGAGCGCTCCTGGGCCTGGGCCGCCACCACCGTCACTTCTTCCAGGCTCGCGTTGTCGGAGCTCAGGCCGAAGGTGGCCACCACGCTTTGGGTCGTGATTTTGACGGTTTGGGTGGCCGGCTTGTAGCCAATAAAGCTGGCCTGCACGGTGTAGGTGCCGGCGGGCAGGTTCGAAATTTTGTAGCCGCCGTCGGCATCGGCGCCGCTGCCGGTGTTCTGGCCGTTGCCGGTGACCTGCACGGTGGCGCCGGGCAGGGTCTCGCCGGTCACCTTATCCAGTACCCGCCCGCGGATGGAAAACGTGGTTTGCGCCATGGCCGGCAGGGAAAGCAACCCGGCAAAAAGGACAGTAACAAAGTGCTTCATACCAAAAGAAAAGACCCCGGCACAGTCCGGGGACAACAAATATACAGCACAGCCGGGGCCGGCAAGGGCGCCCCGAAGTGAAATGAGGTTATGAAACTGTCAACCAGCCAGGCCACTCCGCGCCTTCCATCGTGGCCTCACAAAGCCGATTTTGCGCTTTTCCGAGCAATTGGGAATCAGTAGCTTTGGCTCATGAATCGTTTGTTGCCTTTCTCTGCCCTGCTGGGCGGACTATTGCTTGCTGCGTTGGCTGGCTACTCCCAGTCGCAGCCCTACCGCTTCACCCTGCAGGCCGAAAAGCTCGACGCGCCGGCCAGCCCCTGGCAGGTGACGCGCGTGCTCGACCTGCGCGCCGACCGCAGCCAGCTGGGCAAGGTGCGCCGGGGCCTCGGCAACGAAACGGCTTCGGCTGACTTCATCCAATCCTTGGCCGCCGAACTGACGCAGTTTCTGCGGGCTCGGCAGCCGGTGCAGGCGGGCGCCCGGCCCGTGCTCGTGCGCGTGTTCACGCTGGCCCTGGCCGAAGACCTGCGCGCCAACTCGGAGCACGCCGAAGCCGAGCTCGTGGCCGATTTTTTGCTGCCCCAGCCCGACAGCACCTTTCAGGTGTTGCTGCGGGTGGGCGAAACCACCCGCCGCGGGGGCCTCGACGTCACGAAGTTTCACCCGGCCAACGTGGCCTTGGTGCTGCAGCAGGGCCTGCGCAAGCTGGCAGCGCTGCCCGCCCCGCCCACGCCCACCGAAACCCTGAGCCGCGCCGATGCGCTGGCCGGCCGCGGTGGCGTGGCCACGCAGCGCTTCGCCATTCAGGGCGCCGCCGAGCCCGCCCGGGGCTTCTACCGCAGCTATCAGGAATTTCTCAGCAATGCGCCCAGCGAACCCGACTACCCCTTTGCCATCACGCACGTGGCGCACACGGGCAAGCGCTGGGCCGGCACCGACGAAATCCAGGTGAACTACCTCGGGACTGACGACGCCCACCCCACCCGCCCCCTGTACACCGGCAACCTGTGGGGATTGAGCGACGGCAAGGAGGTGCTGATTGCCTACCGCAACCGTTTCTACAAGCTGCTGCCCGCGGCCGATGGCCGGAGCTACACCTTCACGGGCCCGCCGGTGTTCGACGAGAAAGCGGCCACCAACGTGGCCGTGGCCGGCGTAATGGGCGGCGCATTGGGGGCCGCCCTGGCCGGCGCGGCCAACGGCACCAACGTGATGGCGCCCTACGAGCTGCACTTGGCTAGCGGCCGCGTGGTGGCCGCCCAAGACGCGGGCCAAACCGACGCCGACGGCTTCGCCACCGCCCCCGACACGGCCAAAATCTACGTGTACCGCCGCCCCGACGCGGCCAAAGACCAAGTGGTGACTTTCAGCGCTTCGGGCCGGCCCGCGGCCGCGCTCCAGGCCCGGCAGTGGACGGCGCTTACCTGGCAAGACCGCCGGCATGAGCTCAAGCTGTGCGTGCAGGTAGGCCAGGGTCCCGAGTCGTGCAAGGCTTTCGTGCCCGATTTCAGCCAGCCCACCTACCTCGAATGCGTGGTGCCGGCCGGGGGCGGCGCGCCTACCCTGCGGCCCGTTCCGGCCAAGGAGGGCTTGTTTGAGCTGCGGCGCATTCAGCGGCTGGCAAAGGCGGCCAGGTAAGCTCACCTGACGTTCGTTTCTACCTTCCTTAAAGTCCTGATGCCAGTGTTATTACGCCTTTCTACCCAAATTGCCGGGGTTGCGCTGGGTCTTTTGCTGACTTGCGCCCTGACCATTCCAGTGGCCGGTCAATCAACAGCTAACCCCAAAGCCAAGCCCTTTTACCTGGACCTGAGCGCGCAGCAAATCAACCTATCCGAACGCAACCTGTATGTGGAGCAGGTGGTTGACGGACGACCAGGTCGCCCACCGCTGGGCTTCATCTACCGAGGATTCGACGAACTGCAAGTGCCCGTGCTCTTCCAGCACAGCCTAGAAGACGAGATGACGGCCTGGCTGCAGCATGTCCTGCCCAGCCGGCCCTCCGACCATGCGGTGATTTTATGCATCCGGCAAATGCGGGTGAGCGAAATGGTGCGCGGGCAAACGCGAAAAGCCATTGCCAGCGCTGAGTTGGTGGCGGACGTGTACGCCCATCTGCCCGATGGCTACCATTTTGTACGCAGCGTGGCCGACCTGGCCAGTCAGGAAGGCATCAGCATTAATTCCAATCATGCTTACCGCATGGCGCTGGCCATGCAACGATGCCTGGAACAAACCGGCAGCATCGACTGGACCCAGGCAGGACGGCGACCGGCTCGGACTCCGGCCCAGCTGACTACCGAAAAATCGCCGGCGCCGGCTCGCGCCGCCATTCTTCGAGCTGCCGTGCCCCGGAGTGGCGTCTACCACAGTTTTGGTCAGTTTCTGGCCAACCGCCCCGATACCACTGCCTTGCTGCGCCTTGATACCTTGGGGGCCAACAACCTATCCAACGTGTTCAACCCGCATACCCCGACGGGCAAATCATCGGAGTGGACCGGCACCACGCTGTTAAGAGGCCAGGCACGGGCTGCTAACGGCGACCGGCTGCCCGCTGATGACGTGTGGGGATTTTCGGACGGGCGCCACGCCTACTTGCGGCAGCTAAATGACTACCGGCTGCTGTCCCGGCAAGGCGATTTTTACACGTTTGTGGGAGCCGCACCGGTGGACGTTTATGCAGCCAAAAAGCAGGCCGCGCAAAACGCGGCGGCCTTGGTGATGGGCGTTGCCCCCTATGCGTTCGGGCCCGTCGGCAATACGGGCCAGCCGGTGGTGTACAGCCTTGATTTACGCACCGGTCAGGCCACGCCCTACTCCGCCTTGGGCCAGGCCCAGCAGCCGGATACAGCCTTTGTGTACGTGTATCGCCCACTGGGCGGGCCGGCTGAGGCGCAACGGGTGCTGCTCAACGACCGAGTAGTGGGCCAGCTGAAGCCCGGCGAATATCTGGAGCTCATCTGGGTGCATCTGGGGCGCCCCATGCGGCTTAGCGTTGGCACGGCGGGTGGCGCGGCAGTGCTGGCTGCCCCAAGCACTGCCACGGCCAATTACTTCAAACTGCTGAGCAGCTCGGCTGCCTCGCCCTGGCAGTGGATGCCCGCCCGCCAGGGCGAGGCCGAGGTGGACGCCCTGGAAAAGCAGCGCAGCCGCTAGCCTACGCCAGCTCGGTGCTGGGGTCCCAGAACAGCTTGGCGAAGTCCACCACCCGGTCTTCCTCCACCCGAATGCCCTCGGCCTCCAGGGCTTCCTGCATGGCGAAGGGCGTGGCGTAGTGCAGGCGGCCGGTGAGGTGGCCCAAGCGGTTGACCACGCGGTGGGCGGGCACGAACTGGTCGGCGGTGTGGGCGGCCATCATGGCATAGCCCACGGTGCGGGCGCCGTGCCGGGCGCCGAGGTAATGCGCAATGGCGCCGTAGGTGCTTACCCGGCCCCGCGGGATGAGGCGGGCCACTTCGTGCACGTCCTGAAAAAAATTGCGCGGCTCGGGCGGGTTTTGGTCGGTGGGCTTCATCGGGGCGAAGGTAGTCTCGGTCTGGGTGTTGGCCCTCTACGTCTAGTTTCAACACCCCGGACGCAACTTTCGGGGTAAAAACCGGACTTTTGCAGTCAGAATTCAATTCCGGATGCCCCAAATTTTGCCCTCTTCGGTTGGGGGCCGAACATCCGCCGGCGCTTGTGCGTTCTTGCCTACTATGCCATTGGAAAACACCACCGTTGCCTCGCCCAAAACCTGGGAAACCACTTCTACTCCTGCTCCCAGCGCCGCCCCACCGCCCGCGCAGCCCGACCCTGAAACGCCGCCCTCCAAGGGCCGCGGCTGGCTGGGCTGGCTGATTGCAGCGCTGCTCATTGGCGCCCTGGTGTTTGTGAAGATGAAGTACTTCCCCAGCAACGCCGCCGGCGACAAGAAAGGCGGCGACAAGGGCGCGGCCGGCAAAGGCGGCCCCGCCGCTGATGGAGCCGGCAAGGGCGGCAAAGGCGGAGGGGGCGGCGGCCCACTCCCCGTGCAGGTTTACGTGGTGAAAGCCACCAACCTCACCGACGAAGTGGCCGCCACGGGCTCGGTGCTGCCCGAAGAATCGGTGGTTATCAAAAGCGAGCTGTCGGGCAAAATCACCAGCCTCAACATCAAGGAGGGCCAGTCGGTGAGCAAGGGCCAGCTGCTGTTCAGCATCAACGCCGACGAGGCCCAGGCGGCCATTCGCAAGCAGGAATACAACATCAAGCTGTTTCGGGACCAGGAGCGCCGCCAGCGCATTCTGCTCGATAAAGAATACATCAGCGCCCAGGAATACGAGCAGTCCAACAACCAGCTGCTCACGGCCCAGGCCGACCTGCAGGCCCTGCGCGCCACGCTGTCGAAGGCCTACGTGCGGGCGCCGTTTGCCGGCGTGCTGGGCCTGACCACCGCCACGGTGGGCACCTACGTGAGCCCCGGCGCCGAAATCACGACGCTCTCGCGGGTGAAGCCCGTGAAGATTGACTTTGCCGTGCCGGGCCGCTTCGCTACCAACGTGAAAGTGGGCGACGTGGTGAGCGTGCTCGACGAAGCCACCAGCAAGAAGTACGACGCCAAGGTCTACGCCATCGACCCGCAGATTGACCCCGTGAGCCGCACCCAGCCCGTGCGCGCCCGCTACGCCAACGCCAACAACGAGCTGCGCCCCGGCGCCTTCGTGCGCGTGAACCTGCAGCTGGGCGAAACCACCTCGGCCCTGCAAGTGCCCACCGAATCGGTGATTCCGGAGGCCAGCGGCTACAGCGTGTACACGGTGAAGCGCAACAAGATGGTGCCGAAGAAGGTGAAAATCGGCATCCGCTCCGACAAGGTGATTCAGATAACCGACGGCCTGGCCGTGGGCGACTCGGTGCTGCGCACCGGCATCCTACAGGTGAAGCCCGGCGACCGAGTGAAAGTGGCGAAGTAAGAACTTTCTCCCCTCCTTGGTAAGGAGGGGACATTTTCACGCAGTGAAAATTGGGGCGGTTGAATCGTTGAACGATGCCCAAACGATGTGGCCGCGAGTCGTACAATGCCAAAACCACCCCCGTTCGAGCCAAGGGCTCGAACATCCCCTCCTTGGTAAGGAGGGGAGCTTTACGTTCTATCAGCAGCAGCTATGAGTCTTTCCTCCACCAGTATCAACCGGCCGGTGCTCGCCATTGTGATGAGCCTGGTCATCATCATCTTCGGGGTCATTGGCTTTCGCTACCTGAGCGTGCGCGAGTACCCGAGCGTGGACCCGCCCATCATTACGGTGCAGGCCACCTACACCGGGGCCTCGGCCGACGTGATGCAGAGCCAGGTGACCGAGCCGCTCGAAGAAGCGCTGAACGGCATTGCGGGCATCAAAAACCTGACCTCGAACAGCCGCGACGGCCGCACCCAGATTACAGTAGAATTCGACCTCGACGCCGACCTGGAAAGTGCTGCCAACGACGTGCGCGACAAGGTATCGGGTGCCCAGGGCCGCTTGCCGCGCGACATCGACCCGCCGGTGGTGAGCAAAGCCAACGCCGACTCGCAGCCCATTGTGATGACCTATCTGAGCAGCAACCAGCGCACCCTGCTGGAGCTGACGGACTACGCCAACAACACGCTCAAGGAGCGCATCCAGACCATTCCGGGCGTGTCGGAAGTGCGCATCTACGGCGAGCGCAAGTACTCCATGCGCCTGTGGCTCGACCCGGTGAAGCTCTCCGCGCTGCGCGTGAGCCCGGTGGAAGTGCAGTCGGCCCTCACCCGCGAAAACGTGGAGCTGCCCAGCGGCGCCGTGCAGGGCGAAGCCACGCAGCTCACGCTGCGCACCATGGGCCGCCTGAGCACGGTGGAGGACTTCAACAACCTGATTATCCGCAAAGACGAGGTGTCGCTCATTCGCCTGTCCGACATCGGCTACGCCGAACTGTACCCCGAAAACGACCAGACCATCTTCAAGGTAAACGGCGTGCCCATGGTGGGCCTGGCCGTGATTCCGCAGCCGGGCTCGAACCAGATTGACATCGCCGCAGAGTTCAACAAGCGCATCAAGCTCTACGCCAAGGACCTGCCCAAGGACCTGGTGCTGAAGCCGGGCTTCGACAACTCGGTGTTCATCCAGAAATCCATCAGCGAGGTAGAGCACACCATCATCGAAGCCTTTGTGCTGGTGGTGATTATCATCTTCCTGTTTTTGCGCGACTGGCGCTCCACCATCATTCCGGTGGTGGCCATTCCGGTGTCGCTGGTGGGTATTTTCTTCGTGATGTACCTGCTCAACTTCTCCATCAACGTGCTCACGCTGCTGGCCATCGTGCTGGCCATTGGCCTGGTGGTCGACGACGCCATTGTGGTGCTGGAGAACATCTACAGCCGCATTGAGGGCGGCGAAGACCCCAAAACGGCGGCCATCAAGGGCTCGGAGGAGATTCTGATGGCCGTGGTGAGCACCACGGTGGTGCTGGCGGCGGTGTTTCTGCCGGTGGTGTTCCTCACGGGCATCACGGGGCGTTTGTTCCGCGAGTTCGGCATTGTGGTGGCGGGCTCGGTGCTGATTTCGGCCTTCGTGTCGCTCACGCTCACGCCCATGATGTGCTCGAAGCTGCTGAAGCGCCAGGAAACGCACAACTGGTTTTACCGCAAAACCGAGCCCTTCTTCGAGAAGATGATTGGGGCTTACCAAGACAGCCTCAAAACCTTCCTGAACAACCGCTGGCTGGCCTGGGTGATGATAGTGGTGACCGGCGGCGGCATTTATTTCTTCATGAAAAGCCTGCCCTCGGAGCTGGCCCCCATCGAAGACCGCAGCCGCATCAGCATCAGCTCGACGGGGCCGGAAGGCGCCTCGTTTGAGTTCATGGACAAGTACATGAACCAAGTCACGAAGCTGGCCATGGACTCGGTGAGCGGCAAGGAGCTGAGCAGCGTGTTTGCCGTGACGTCGCCGGGCTTCGGCGGCGGCTCCAACTCGGGCATTGCCCGCGTGCTGCTGGTGGAAGCCGACGAGCGCGAAAAATCGCAGGACGACATTGCCAAGAAGCTCACGGCCGGCGTGAAGCGCCTGTCGGCGGCCCGCACCTCGGTGAGCCAGGACCAAAGCATTGGCGGCGGTGGCGGCGGCGGGGGTGGCGGCGGCCTGCCGGTGCAGTTTGTGATGCAAAACCAGAGCTTCGACAAGCTGCGCGAGGCCGTGCCCAAGTTCCTGGACCTGGCCCGGCAAGACCCCACCTTCCAGTTTGTGGACGTGAACCTGAAGTTCAACAAGCCCGAGCTGCGCGTGAACATCGACCGCGAGAAAGCCCAAAGCCTAGGCATTTCGGTGCAAAGCATCTCGCAAACGCTGCAGGCCGGCCTGAGCGGGCAGCGCTACGGTTACTTCATCCGCAACGGCAAGCAGTACCAGATTATCGGCCAGGTGGCGCGCGAAGACCGCAACCAGCCGCTGGACGTACGCCTGCTGTCGGTGAAAAACGACAAGGGCGAGCTGGTGCAGCTCGACAACGTGATTCGGCTGGAGGAAAGCAGCACGCCGCCCCAGCTCTACCGTTTCAACCGCTACAACTCGGCCACGTTCTCGGCCTCGCTGGCGCCGGGCAAAACCCTCGGCGACGGCATCGCGGCCATGCGCGCCATTGCCGAGAAGAACCTCGACGACACCTTCACCACCGAGCTGGCCGGCACTTCGCGCGACTTCGAAGAAAGCTCCTCCTCCCTCCTCTTCGCCTTCGGCCTGGCCCTGGTGCTCATTTACCTGGTGCTGGCGGCGCAGTTTGAGAGCTTCCGCGACCCGGTGGTGATTATGATTACGGTGCCGCTGGCCCTCTCGGGCGCCTTGCTCAGCCTGTGGTATTTCAACCAGACGCTCAACTTGTTCTCGCAAATTGGCATCATCATGCTCATTGGCCTGGTGACGAAAAACGGCATCCTCATTGTGGAATTTGCCAACCAGCGCGTGGAGAAGGAAAACGTGGACTACATGACTGGGCTAATTGAAGGCGCCACGGCCCGCTTCCGCCCCATTCTGATGACGTCGCTGTGCGCCATTCTGGGCATTTTGCCCATCGCCATTGCCACCGGGGCGGGCGCGCTCAGCCGCCGGGCCATGGGCATTGGCGTGGTGGGGGGCCTGTTCTTCGCCACGGCGCTCACGCTCTACGTGGTGCCGGTGATGTATTCCTATTTCGCCACGGCCAAGAACCACAAGCCGAAAGTGGCCGAAACCGCCTCCGAGCCGGTAACGGCGTAGGCCAATGCGCGATTCTTCTTCCTGCTAAGGAGGAGAATCAGCTGTTCTGAAATTTCTCCATGAAACGATTACCTCTTTTCTTTCTAGTAGTTGCCCCGCTGCTCGGCCACGCGCAGGTGCCTAAAAACAGCGTGCCGAAAGGCGGCGTGCCCACGTCGCGGCCGCGGCAGCTCACCAAGCCCGCCAGCGTGGCCGAGGCCCCGCCGCTGTCGCTGCAACAGGCCGTGGCCGAGGCGCTGCAGCACAACTTCGGCATCTTGCTGGCGCGGCAGGACGAGGCCATTGCCGAGAACAACGTGACGCGCGGCAACGCCGGGCAGCTGCCCAGCCTGACCGGCAACCTGACCCGCACGTTCAACAACAACAACATCAACCAGAAATTCGGCGAAAACGACCCGCGCATCGTGAACGGGGCCACGTCCAACGCCTTCAACACCAACGTGACGCTGGGCTGGACGGTGTTCGACGGCTTTGGCATGTTCATCGCCTACGACCGGCTGAAAACCCTACGCCAGCAGCAGCAGCAAATCACGCGCGCCACGGTGGAGGAAACCGTGGAAACCGTGACCAACGCCTACTATGACGTGGTGCGCCAGGCCGGCAAAATCACCTCCCTGGAAGCCGCCCTCCGAATTGGTCAGGCGCGCATCGACCTCACCCAGGCGCAGGTAGACGTGGGCGTGGCCGCCAAAGTGGAAGTGCTGACCGCCCGCGTGGACTACAACGCCGACCGCAGCTTGTTTCTGCAGCAGCAGCAGGCCCTTTCGGCCGCCAAAATCCGGCTCAACAACCTGCTGGGCCGCAACACCCGCACCGATTTCGCCCCCAGCGACAGCCTGACCGTGACGCGCGACCTCAACGAAGCCGCCATCACCGAAGGCATCAAAACGCGCAACCCGCGGCTGGCGCAGGCCCGCCTCGGCACCGAGGTGGCCACCTACGACCGCCGGCTGGCCCGCTCGGCCCGCTTTCCGCGCATCGGGCTGGTGTCGGGCTACGGCCTCACGCGCAACATCAACAACGCCGCCTTTGCGGGCACGGTGCTCACGTCCAGCGTGAACCAGGTGCAAGGTCTGAACTACGGCATCACGGCCTCGGTGCCCATTTTCGACGGCTTCAACCTGCGTCGCCAGGAGCAGAACGCCCGCGTGGTGGAAGAGCAAAGCAAAATCAGCCTCGACCAAGTGAGCCTGCAGCTCGACGCCGACGCGGCCACGGCGTTTGCCCAATACCAGAACTTCCTGCAGCTGCTCGACCTCGAAGAAGCCAACATCCAGCTGGCCCGCCAGAACGTGGACATTGCGCTGGAGCGCTACCGCCTGGGCCTGCTCACGCCCCTGGCCCTGCGCGAAGCCCAGCGCACCCAGCTCGACGCCGAAACCCGCCTGCTCGACATTCGCTATTCGGCCAAACAGGCCGAAATTCAGTTGCGCCGCCTCAGCGGCGACTTGGTGCAGGCGCAGTAATAATGTCTGATGCAATGCACCAAAAAAGCCCCGCTTACACAGGCGGGGCTTTTTTGGTGCGTGAGGGGGCAGCTCTGGTTTAGAGTGTTACTCTTTCACAAACCGCTTGGTTTCGCTGCCCGATTTGGTGGTGATTTTGTAGAAGTAGGTGCCGGCGGGCAGGTCGTGCAAATCCAGCTGCTGGGCATGGGCGCCTTTCTCTGCCTGGCTTTCGGTGAAGAGCGGGCGCAGCTTGGTGCCGGTGGCATCGAGCAAATCGACCGAAACGGGGCCAGTTTTCTTCATCTCGTACTCCATTTGGGTGGTGGCCGCGGCCGGATTGGGGTAGAAGCTGGTGGCTCCCAGCGTGGGCTCGGCGGCGGCGGCCGGGGCGTTGGCATCCATCAGCAGGAATTTGGCGGCCCGGAAAAACCGCGGCTGACCGCCATGCCCGCGCCACTCGAAGCGGGCCATGTGCGCTTGCTGCTCGGGCGTGGCGTTTTTGAGGACGATGGCGTGAATATCGGTGTTCCACTTTTCGCGCTGCGGCTGCATTTCTGCGGCCAGCTTCGTCAGGGCGGCGTCATACTTCTGCGCCATTTCGGACACTTTTAGCATGATGTCGCGCATGTCGCGGTGCAGCTGGTGCAGCTGCTGGCGCTGGGCATCGGTTGGCTCGGGGCGCTGGCCGGGAGCAGTGCCAGCGGGGTGCAAGCTCTGGCGCAGGGCCTGGCCTTGGGCCTGCAGCGCCCGGAGCTGGGTGCGATACGTAGCCAGCTGGGCCCGGTCTTCGGCGGCAAGCTGGGATTCCAGCTGCTGGCGCTGCTGGCGTAGCACGGGCTGCACGTTGGCCGCCATATAGGCCTGTACTTCGGCGCGGCCGGGGCCTCCGCCGGGCCGATGCTGGGGCTGAGCAAGGGCCGTCAGGCCAGTAGCCAGCGTGACAAACAACGACAGCCCCAATACTGCGAGTGAGTTTCTTTTCATAGGATTTCGGCTTAAGTGCTGGAATTTCAACGAATACTCCATAGACGCAGGGCGCGCCGCCGGGTTTAAGTTCGGTCCTGTTTTTTTGCCGACCCGAACTCCGCAATATCCGCCAATCCAAGGTTTACAGGCACTCCCGAAACACAATGGGCGGCGTTTGGGCGATGACCGTGCTGCGGCCCGGCGCCGTGTTGCGGTGCAGGTAGAAGTAGCAGGTGAGCGGCCGCTTCAGGCGCGGGTTGGCCCAGATGCGGGCCAGCGGGTATTCCACCGTTAGCGTATCGTGGCGGCTCGATACCGGAATAACGCCCTGCTGGCCGCTGGAAAACGTCATGCCCGGGTCGGTGCTCTGAAACTTGATGGACACCGCAAAGCCGTGCTCCGACTGCTCCTGCCTGGCAATGGTATACACCACTTTGGCTTTAAACACCGATTGCGAGGTGGGCACCGTGCACGGCGGTTGGTTGAGAACCAGCAGCGCGATGCTGCTCGGCGCCGGCCCCTGGCGCGCAGCACCGACGGGCGTTGAGGCCATCAACGCCGCTCCCATCAACGAGCACAGCCAGGCAGTAAGTTGTTTTTTCATAGCCAGCGAGTAGTTCATTACCTAAATAAACAGAAAAAGGCCGGCCCCGCGGCGGGGCCGGCCTTTTTGCCGGGTTGTTAATGAGCGGATTACTCCACCACCACCTTACGCACCACGGGCGTGCCGTCGATGCTCAGGCGCAGCGTGTAGACGCCCGCGGCCAGGCCGCGCACGTCAAACTCCTCGCTGATGCCCTGGCCGGCCGGGGCGCTCAGTTGCTTGCTCAGCACGGTCTGGCCCAGCGCATTCACCAGCGTGGCCGAAACGGCGGCCTTGCTGCTCAGCACTGGCAGCTGCAGACGGAACGACGTCGAGGCCGGGTTCGGGAACAGCTGCGTTTGGGCGGCCAGGGCCTGCGCAGGCGTGGTGGCCAGCACCCCGGCGGCCCGGAACTCCAGCGAGAAGCGGCCCGGAGCCGTGGTAGCGGCCAGCGTGAAGGCGTAGCTGCTGCCCGTGTTCAGAGCCGTGCGCGTGCCGGTGAGGGCGTCAACCAGCGTCACGGTACCGGTGAAGTTGGCCACGTTGGCGGCCTCGAAGCGGTAGCTGCCGGCCTGGGGCACCTGCACCGTGAGCGGCACCAGCACGGCGGCCGTGCCCAATAGCGGCAAACCGTTGATGGCCATTTCCTGGCCATTGGCTACCGAAGCCAGATTGAAACCGCTGGGGTTGGCCAGCTTGGTGGCATCGAAATCCGCGTCGCGCCCGGCGGTGGCGCCGGCTTCAAAGTACACAAAGGCTTCGTCGAGGCCAGTGCTGGCACCGCTCAGCTGCAGGTGTACCTGCGGGCGCACGTCCACGGTGCCGCGGCCAAACGCCGGCTGGGCGGCAAACGTGGTGACGCGGTTGGCGTTGGTCAGGTTCACGGCGCCAGCACTGCCCTGGGCCGCCACCCGCACGAAATAGCCCGACGCCGTGGGAATGAGCGGGGAGCCGCCCAGGCCATTGGCGTAGCTCCGGTAGCTGCCGCCGTACTGGCCGCTGCTCTGGAATACGTACACGGCGGCGTCCATGCCGGGGCGTTGGGCGGGCGTCACGGTGCTCCAATCCAGCGGCGCCGGGTAGGGGTTGCCGAGGAACTGCCAGCCGCCGTCGGTGCTGGTGTAGGCCAGGCCGCCCACGTTCTGCGCACCGTTGTTGAGGGTGCCCACGAAGTCGACCAAAGCCGTGTTGGGCGCGTTCACGGTGTAGCCGCGGTTGGGCGTCATGGGCACGCCGGATGCGGGCACAAACCACCCCTTATCAAACCCGACGTAGTTGGACGTGACGGTGCCCACGCGGCCCTCATCGTAACCAAACACGTTGGGGAAAGGCGTCACAGTACCCGGCGTAGACGAGGTGTTGTAAGCGGTGGTGAAAATGGGCGAGAAGCCGGTCGTGGCCAGGTCGTTCACGGTGGTGTTGCTCACCGGCGCCGAATAGTGGCGGTAGCCAATGGCGTTGGTGCTGTTGATGTAGCGCTGCACCGTGGCCGGGCCGTTCACCACGCTGCCCTGACTGCCGTTGTCGAGCACGGCCGTGCCGGCCGCCGAGGAGAGCAGCGTAAACGCTTGGCCGCTGGTGTTCAGATTGCCCACTTGCAGCGTCACTTGCTGGGCCACGGCCACGGCTTGGCTCAGGCTCAGGCCAGCGGCATTGGTCACGCCGAGGGCCGACACCTGCGCCGGCAACCCGGGGCCCGTCACCTGGGCCACCGTGCCGTTATAGATGTAGGCCGCTGCCGGGCTATAGGTGCGGGTGCCCGACACGCGAATAGCGCCCAAGGCCCCCGTGGTGTAAATGCCGGCCGCGTCGCAAATGGCCAGCCCGCCACCGGCTTGCAGCACGAAGCTGCCTGTGCCGGTGATGAGCTGGCAGTTCTGAATGAGCAAGCCGTTGAGCTGTACCGTGAGGGTGCCAGCCACGGAGAGCGGGCCGCTCACAATGGCGTTGCCACCAGTCGCAATAGTGACGTTGTTATAATTGCCCGCAATAGGCGTGGGCGAAGTAGGCGTGCCGGTGGTCACCGTCAGGTCGGGCAGCGGGGCGGCCGTGGCGTTGCCGCTCAGGTTGATGACGTAGGTGGCTTCGTCGGCGTCGTCGTTGGTCAGCGTCACCGAGCCGGTGCGCGTGCCGGGCGCGGTGGGCCCGAAGACGAAACTGAGCGCCAGCGAGCCGCCCGCCGGGATAACATAGGGCGCCGGGCCACTCGCCGCAACGGAAAAGTCGCCCGACGGCACCACGCTGCTAATGGCCAGCGGCGCCGAACCGGTGTTCAGGACCGTGAAGGCCACGGGGCTGAAGCTGCCCACCGTGGTGCTGGGGAAGCCGCTGAAGGTGCTGCCGCTGGCGTAGCTGGTGCTGGCCTGCTGCACGTCGATTTCCGGCGTCGGCACCGCCGTGCCGTTGCCCGTCAGGTTTACGGTGTAGGCAGCGCCGGTGCTGGCATCCGAAGTGATAACCAAGGTGCCCGTGCGCGTGCCCAGCGCCGTGGGCGTGAAGGTCACGCTCACGGTAGCCGTGCCGCCGGCCGCTACGGTAGTGGGCGTCACGCCGCTCACCGCAAAATTGCCGGTGGTGGCAATGCTGCTGATGGTGAGGGCTCCGGTGCCGCCGTTGGTCAGCGTGAACACCACCGGTGCGCTGGTGGTGGTCAGTGTCTGGTTGCCGAAGGCATACGCCGCGCCATTGCTGGGGTAGGCCGTGCCATTTTGCGTCACGGCCAAGGTGGCCGTGGGCGCGGCCGCGGTGCTGAGCGTGGCCGCCGCCGACGTGGCGCTGGGGCTGCTGAAGCCCGCGTTGCAGGTCGAGGTAGCCGTCACGGAGTAGCTGCTGCCGGCCGTGAGGCCCGTGAGGGTCACGGGTGAGGCGCCCGACGCGGAGATGGAGGCCCCGCCCGCCGTGGGCGTGGCCGTCACGGTGTAGGGCCCCGAGCCGTTCGGGCCGGGGGTCACCGTCACGTCGGCCGTGGTTTGGGTGATATTGGTAAAGGTGGGCGTGCCGGGGGCGCTGCAGGCCACCAGCACGGGGTTGGCCGTCACCGAGAGGTCGTCCACGGCCAGGCCGTCATCGGCGCCGGAGGCATCAGCGTCCAGCCACCGAATAAAGAAGGTAGCGCCGGGGGCAATGGAGAGGCCCGTGATAACACCCGAAACGGCCGTGCGGTTGGCGGCTGCATTACCGTCTTTGGCGCCGGTGGTAGCCGTGTTCGGCGTCACAAAATCAAGGGCATTGAAATCGGTGTACGTGCCGGCGTTGACGCCCGTGGCCGTGGTGCTGTACTGGAAATCGAGCACGTCGTCCCGACCAGCCGCGCCCAGGCGCCACTCCTCGCCGGTGTAGCTGATGCCCAGGCTGGTAATGGTTTGGCCGGTGTTGTTGACGTATTGAGCGCCGAAGCGCGAAGTCACCGAACCGCTAAGCACGGTGCCCAGCGCCCGGTCGGTAGGCACGGCCGTGCTGCCGAAGCTGTAGGTATCTCCGACGTTGGACGAGCCCGTGCCGGCCGAGTAGTTGGTATCGCCGCCGGCTTCAAAGAAGTCGAAGCCCGTGGGCAGGGTGGTTTTGGATGCGGTGCCGGTGGCGGCCAGGGTGTTAAAATCCTCCGTCACGGGCGTGTTCACCGCCGCCAGGCTGATGGGTACCAGCGTGAAGACGCCGGTGGCGGTGAGCGTGCGGGTGCCGCTGGTGCCGCTGGGTGTGGTGACGGCTACCGGATAAGTGGCCGTGGCCGACTGCGCCGGCGGCGTAATGCTGGCCGTGAGCGTGGTTCTGCTCACAAACGTGGTGGCCAGCGTGGCGCCGTTGAAGCTCACCGTGGCGCCGCTCACGAAATTGGTACCCGTGAAGGTGACCGTGGTGGCTTGTCCGGCCACAATGGAAGTAGGATTGATGCCCGTGAGCGTGGGCGCCGGCAGCGGGTTCACCGTGAAGGTGGCCGCGGCCGAGGCCCCGCCGCCCGGCGTGGGGTTGGTCACCACCACGTTATACGTGCCGTCGGTGGCCACGTCGCTGGCCAGGATGGCGGCCGTGAGCTGCGTGCCCGATACAAACGTGGTGGCCCGGTCAACGCCGTTGAAGCTCACCACCGCGCCGCTCACAAAGCCGCTGCCGTTCACCGTGAGCGTAAAGGCGCCATCGCCGGCCGTGGCCGTGGCCGGCGCCAGGCTGCTGATGGCCGGCGTGGGGTTCAGCCCCTCCCCTTGCAGGGCAATGGTGTAAGTGCTTTCGTCCTGGTCGTTGCTCGTCACCACGAGCGAGCCCGTGCGGGTGCCCGCCGCCGTGGGCGCAAACACCACGTTCACCGTCACGGAGCCATTGGCGGGCACGGTTGCCGGCGTAGTCACGCCCGAAACCGAAAAGTCGCCTGTGGCAGTGATGCTGCTGATGCTCAAAGCATCGGTGGTGCTGAGGTTTTGGATGGTGAAGGCCACCGCGGCGCTGGATGCCCCCGTGGCCGTATTGGCAAAGCCGCTGTAGGTGCTGCCCGTGAGGAAGGTAACGCCCGCTTGTTGCAGGTTGATTTCGGGGTTGGCCGTGGAGGCCTGCCCCTGCCCGCTCAGGTTGATGATGTAGGTCCCCTCGTCGGCGTCGCTGTTGGTGATGGTGAGCGTGCCGGTGCGCGTGCCGGCAGCCGTGGGCGCAAAGCTGACGCTGAACGTGGCCGAGCCGCCCGCCGCTACGATAGTGGGGGCACCACTCACCGAAAAATCGCCGGTGGCCGCAATGCTGCTCACGGTCAAGGCCGTGCCGCCGCTATTTTCAATGGTGAACGTTTTGGTATCGGCGCTGCCCACGGTGGTGCTGGCAAAACCGCTGTAGGTGCTGCCCGTGAGGTAGGTCACGGCGCCATCGGTCACGTTGATTTCGGCCGGAGTAGCGCACGGGCTGGCTGTGGTGACCGAGTTGCGCGGCGCGGCGGCGGCCAGCGCAAAGTCCGCGCTGTTGTTGTTGGTATCGGTGCAGCCGCCGGCCGCCCGGAAAATGGCTTGCTGGTTGGTGATGCTGGTGGCGGGAAACGGGCTGGTTTCCGAGGCATTGGCCGCCGTGCCATAGCCCAAAAAGTCTACCACGTTGGTGCCGGTGGGGGCTCCGGCAGCGTAGGTTACGGTGGTGGCGTTGTTGGCCAGCGCAATTTTGCCCGCCGTTGCGCTCAGGTTCAGGCCGCCGGCGCCCGTCACGTCCGACGTGATAGCCGCGCCCACCGTGGTACTGGCGGCGCCCACGCGCACCAACAGGTACTTGCCCGAAGCAATGCTCACAGTTGCCCCAAAGGTTACAATCGAGTTGAAAGTACCTGTACTCGAAGCATATTGCAACGACCAACCACTCAGCGACTGCGGGCTCGCGCCGCGGTTGAACAGTTCGACGTAGTCGGAATTATACGTGGCGCTCGCATTACCGCCCGCCCCGTACACTTGGCTGATGACGACCTGGGCCCGCCCCGTCAGGGGCAGCAGCAAGGCCAACGCATACAACAGTTTCAGCCAGCGAGCCGGCCGATGATACGTAAGGAGTTTGCTCATATGAAGAAAAGAAAAGTGAGAAATAGAGTACGCACCAAAACCATGAAGCCTGTTTCCGACGTCTGACCACGCCCCGCCCGACGCACGCCAAACTTGCATCTAAAGTAGGATATGTTAGACATATCGCCCAGGTCCGTAACGATTCCTTTACTTCAGGGCCCGTAGCTGCTCCAACGCTTCCTGGGTTTGCTTCTGCTTGCTGGCCTCTTTCTCTTCTTCCGATAGCGGCTTTTTGGGCGCAGTGCCGTAGAACGCCAAGATGTTTTGACGGGCCACCGGGTTCAGGTTCTCAAACTTCTTGTTGGCCAGCTTGCGCACCCATTCGCCGTAGGTCTCATCGGCCAAGCCGTATTCGCCGGCGTGGGTGGGGTGGCCGGTGTCGAAATCGATGTTGGCCAGCGTGAGGGGGGCGGCGGCCGTATCGGCGGGCTGGCGGGCAATGTCGGAGCAATACTTCGCCATCACCGAGCGGAAGCTGCCGCGAAATATCTTCTCGGCCTCCGGCGTGGGCAGCTTGAAAGCAAACGGCTTGAGCGGCCCGATTTTGGGCAGCACGCGAATGAAGTAAGAAATGATGCGCGCCCCGAAACCCGGCCGCTGGTAGTCGTTGCCGTACTCTTTGCGGAAGGCCTTGGGGTGGTTGCGCTGCATGTAGTCGCGCCGCCGGGCGCCGGGGCTCAGCTTCAGAATGTCTTTGCGCTTGTAGTGCCACGCGGCCCGCGCCGCCTGCGGAATGAGCTGGCTCACGGCAAAGCGGAAGCTGGCAATGCTCAGGTCCACGTTCACGATGACCTGGCCCAGCTCCAGGCCATACGTTTTCAAAAAGGCCCGCTCCAAGGCCGATTTGCTCACCTGAAAACCAATTTTTTGGTGGTAATCCTGGCTGTGGTACTTGCCGCTGGCCAGCTGCACCACGTCAAAGGAAAACTCCAGCTGCCCGTGCTGCACCTTGCCTTGCTCGTAGGTCACCACGTCGCCGTATTTAGCCTTCAGGTCGGGGTACACCATGGGCACGGCGCGGTTGGTGCCTTCGGAGTGGCCGTTGCGGTCGGCCGCGTAGTGGGCCAGGGCCCCCAGGGCAAAGGCGTAATCGTTGCGGTCCTCGGCTTCCAGCAGCAGGTTGCGCACGAAGTCGCCCGAGCGCACGTAGTGCGTCAGGTTGGTGAACAGCGCCGAGCCAAACGGGTAGTAGCCCATGTCCTGAATGATGGCCCCGCCATAGGCATAGGCCTTTGCATCAATCAATTGCTCCGGGGTGGAAGTCGGGTAACGCTTCAGAATGGCCGGCACCAGGCATCGTTCCCAGGTCGAATCAATGTTGGCCTCGTGGGTGAGCACGGCGTAGGCGGCCGCGGGACGCGCAGAAAAAGCCAGCCCCAGGACTAGCAGCAAAAGAATAAAGCGAGGCATGGACAAAGGCTAAGCACAACGTTAGGTGCCTGCAACGACAAACGGGCCCGCGCCGTTGTCAGCAGCCCTGCTCAGGCGCTTGCCAGCCACCACAGCCCGGCCGCCACCAGCGCCCCCACCAGCGTGTTGAGCAAGTTCACCGCGTTGTTGGTCAGCAGCCCCCGGCGCTCCAGCGTGGCCCCCAGCACCGAGTCGGCCAGGTTGCCAGCCGTGCCGGCCACCAGCAGCCAGCCAAACCACGGCCCCCAGCCGCGGACTAGGCAATACGCTCCGGCAATCACCGCGCTGCCCGCCAAGCCCAGCAGCGTGCCTTCCAGGCTCACCACCCCGTTTTCGCCCCTCATATCGGGCCGAAACGTGAGGATGTTGTAATACCGCCGCCCATACACATTGCCCAGCTCCGACGACAGCGTATCGGCGGTGGCGGCCGCGAAGCTGCCGGCTAGCATCAGCTGGCCCAGCGGCGCGAAGGCCGGAAACGCGCCGCTCAGCAGGCCCAGCCCGCCCGCCACCCCGGCGTTGGCCAGCACCTGCCCGGCCGTGCGGCGGCCTTTGTTGTCCTCGGCCAGGCCTAGGCGGCGCTTATCGGCCACGCGCCAGCTCGAAGCCGCCGTGCCCAGCCCGAAAAAGAGCCCCAGCAGCCCCAGCCCCACAAAGCCCGCGCCCCAGTAGATGGCTAGGCCCACGGCCCCGCCCAGCCACACGCCCGCGGCCGTCAGCTTGCCGGCCCGGGCCGCGTAGCCCATGCCCAACGCCAGAAAAAGTGCCACCAGGGCCAGTTGCCACGCCTGCGTCATGTATACAGCGTAGCCGCTTACAGCAGGCCCGGCAGCCCTTTCACGTTTAGCCGCGCAAATTTTTGCACCCGCGCAAACCGCGCCGTGGTTTCGGCCAACTCCTCGTCGCTGGGCAAAGAAGTGGGCACTTCGGTGTGCAGGCGCGCAAACACGGTGGCGGCAATGTCCATGTAGCCGAGCAGCAGCAGGTACAGCTGCTTTTTCTCGTCTTCGGCGTAGCCCTTCTGCCGTATGGCCTTCGTCAGGGTATCGAGTTGGGTGGTTTCGTCGGTGAACAGGTCGCGCAGGGCCCGCCGATGCTGCCCGTACAGGTCCAGTTCTTCGGCCGTGGCCGCCGAGGCAGCAAACGGAAACGTCCCGGCGGTAAAGGCCACGGCCCCGGCAAAAGCGGCTTCGGCCTCGTACACGGTGGCCAGGTGCTTTTGCAGGCTGGTCCACAGCCCCGTCCGGGCTTTGTCGAAGGCAGAAAGGTCGTTACTCATGTGGGGAAAGCAATTAAAACAGTGAATCAACAAAAAGAGGCGCTTCTTCTGCAAGAAGCGCCTCTTTTCAACGAAGTAGCCGGTGCTTAGGCGTTTTTCTTCGGCCGGCCGGGCTTTTTGGCGCCGCCTTCGCCGGGGGCTTTGGGCGTGCGGGGCTTGCGGGTGCGCGGCGTCGACACGTAGCCGTCGGCCAGTACGGCTTCCATCTCGCCCAGCGACGCCTGCAGGGCGCCCAGGGCGGCGGTCACCTTGCGCAGGGCGCGCTTCAGGTCGGCTTTTACCGCGTCGGCTTGTTGCGCCGATTCTACGACTTTCTGGAATTCATCAAAGTTTAAGGCCATATGCAGCAAATAATGAAGTGTGGCCAAAGATAGAATGTCATCGATATACTTGCACCGCCCGGCAGGTGGGCCACCGCCCACGCCGCCGGCGCCAGCCCGGTTGAATGAAAAAGCAAAAACCCCGTTTCCGGCCTGGAAACGGGGTTTTTGTTGCGTAGAGAGCGAGGGATTCGAACCCCCGGAGGTTTAACCCTCAACGGTTTTCAAGACCGCCGCAATCGACCACTCTGCCAGCTCTCTGGGTCAATTGTGTAGCGCGCAGTGGTATGCGTGAGCAACAAAAAAGGCTTTTTCCAGCGCAGAAAAAGCCTTTTCGTAGAGAAGGGGGGATTCGAACCCCCGATACCGTTGCCGGTATAACGGTTTTCGAAACCGTCGCATTCGACCACTCTGCCACCTCTCTATACAGGCCCCCGAGTGATTGGGGAGTGCAAAAGTAGAAAGGAATGCGGAATGAAAAACGAGGAGGGAAGAAAAATTTTCACACTTTTTTCTATTCCGTTCAGAATCAATTCCTCATTCTGCGTTCCGCATTCTCATCTGCTCGCGCATCATCTGCCGGCGCCGGCCGGTGATGGCGTCCATGCTCACGTTCACCTCAAAGCCGATGATGAGCGTCATGCACACAAACTCGAGCCACACCATAAAGCCCACCAGCGCCCCGATGGAGCCGTAAAAGGTGTTGTAGGAATTGAAGATGCGCACGTAGAGCGTGAACAGAAACGACACCAGAAAGATGAGCAGCGTGGCCACCACGGCCCCGGCCGAGAGCAGCGGCCACTTGTCGTGCACGGGCGGCACGAAGTAGTAAATCACGCAGGTGGTGCTCAAAAACAGGCCCACCAGCGAGCCGTAGCGAATGAGCGTGAGCACCAAATCGGTGAACCGCTCGGGCACGATTTCATAGAATACCAGCCCGTCAATCAGGTAGGTGCCGAAGAAAATGCCGGTGATGGCCAACACCAATATCAGCGACAGCACAAAGGTGAGCGCCGTGGCAATCATGCGCTTGCGTAAGTAGCTGCGGTGCTTAAACCACGGGTACTTCTTCTCGAAGGCGTCGAGCAGCGCCATGATGCCGTTGGAGCTGAGCACCAGCGCCGTGCCGAAACCGAAGGACAGCAAACCGCCGTGCGGAATGTTTACGATGTCCTCGATGGTGGAGGCGGTAGCCGCATACAGCTCGCGCGGCATGAAGTCGGCCAGGAACTGGAGGATGTCCACGTTCAGATTCGGCACGGGGATGTACGGAATGAGCGTGAACAGGAAGATGATGGTCGGAAACAGGGCCACCGTGAGGTTGAAGGCCATGTAGGCAGCGCGCTTTTCCAACGAGTCGAGCCGCAACTCGTGCAGGATGCGGTCGAGAATGTCGTAGACCGAGGCCTGGCCGCCGGGCAGCCGCAGCCGCTTCAGGCCCACAATGACCCGCCGGTAGGTGCGCTGGCGGCGCACATCGGGGAAGCGGGCACGGCGGATAGCGGCGGGGGCTTTCAAGGGGCAGTTAACAGTTATCAGTGAACAATTAACAATATCAGCTGCAAAAAGCGCTTTGCTAACGGTTAACGGTTCGCAGCTTTTCTACTTCCGGAACGCGGCCGGCGCCGGCGCATCGGGCAAAATGGCGCTGGGCTTGGGCAGCACCGGGCTGTCCAGGTCGTCTTCGCTAAAATACGGCGCTAGCTGCTGCTGGATGCCCTCGGGAATGGGCACGGGCCGGCCGGTGGTGGTTTTCACAAACACCATGAGTGTGTGGCCTTCGGTGAGCAGCTCCTGGGCTTCGTTATAAATCTCATACTCAAACAATACCCGCGTGCCCTCCGGCGGCTGGCGCAGCAGCAGGCGCACCGTGAGCAGGTCGTCGTAGCGCGCGGGGCGGCGGAAGCGGGTGCGCAACTCCCCTACCGGCATGCCCACGCCATCAGCCTCCAGTTCCTTGTAGCTGATGCCGAGCTTGCGAAACGCCTCGGTGCGGGCCACTTCAAAATAGGCCGCGTAGTTGCCGTGGTAGACGTAGCCCATCTGGTCGGTTTCGGCGTAGCGCACGCGGATTTGAATGTCGGAAATGTACATGGGTTTATATTTCTTCGGTGGAATTCAGGTCGTAGAGCGTAACCAAATCCAACAGGTAATGGCCAATTATCTTCACCAAATACAAATCGATGACTACCACCAAAAAAGCATTTTCATCATCGGCAGAAACCGATACATGTATGTACTGACCTGATGGGCTCTGATAGACATAGCGGACTATCCCGTCCAATAACCTGAAGCCTTCTAAATCCGATTCTGGTACTGCTTCAACGTACAGCCAAATATCCAGAACAGGCTCCGCGGTTTGCGACACATCCAGCATAGGTGCTGCGAATGTTTCTTGATATTCTTCGTAGCTCAGCTTGTGTGTTTGCATAAAACCATGCCGGTTATTTAATCCCCGCCCGGTTCAGCGCGGCCTGGTAGCGGCGGGCATTGGCAATGTGCTCGGTCTCGTTGGTAGCGAAGGCGTGGTAGCCGCTGAAATCTTCTTTGGCGCAGAAATACAGGTAGTTGTTGCTTTCCGGCTTCAGCACCGCGTCGATGCTGGCGATGCTGGGCAGGTTGATGGGGCCGGGCGGCAGGCCGGCGTACTTATAGGTATTGTAGGGCGAGTCTTTTTGCAGGTGTACGTTGAGCACGCGCTTGATGGTGAAGTCGCGGTTGGCATACACCACGGTGGGGTCGGCCTGCAGCTTCATGCCGCGTTTGAGGCGGTTGAGGTATACGCCGGCAATGCGAGGCCGCTCGTCGGCGTGCTGCTGCTGCTCGGCTTCCACAATGCTGGCCAGGGTGCTCACCTGGGCGCGGGTCAGCTTGAGCTTTTCGCGCTGGGCGTCGCGCTCGGGCGTCCAGAACTGCTCGTAGGCGGTTTTCAGGCGCTGCATCAGGCGCTTGGCCGAGGTGTTCCAGTACGTGTCGTAGGTGTTGGGGATGAACATGGTGAGCACCGTGGTGGTGTCAAAACCCAGGCTTTTGGTGTAGGCGGGGTCGCGCAGCAGCGAGTCGAGGCGCGCGGCGGGCACGTCGACCTGGCTGGCCAGCTTGGCCACCAGCTCGTTGCGCAGGCGCACCGTGTTGAAGGTGAGCTTCACCGGCGACTGCGAGCCGCTTTTGAGCACGTTAATGAGCTGGCGGTTGGTGAAGCCGTCTTTCAGCTCGTAGTTGCCGGGCTTCACGGCGCCGGGCTTGTCGTATTTCATGAGCCGGGCCACGAAGTGCAGCGAGAGCTTGTCGACCACGGCTCCGGTCTTATCAACGGCATTCAGGGCCGTCTTCCAGTCGGCGCCGCGCGGTATCACCACGTAGGTGGGCTTGCCCTTGGTTTCGATGTTGGCGGTGAAAAACACCTGGTAGAAATAGTAGGAAAAGCACACCAGCGCCAGCGTGAACACGATGCTGACGACGCCCCAGCGCCGGCGGCGCTTCAGGGCTTGGTTGCGGTAGTCGAGGGCCGTCTTTTTGGCAGGCTGGGACATGGGAATGGCGAAGAAAAGCGAGGGAGCGGCGCCAAAAGTACGAAGCCCGGCAACCCGGACGCGCGGGCCGTGCGTAGTTGGTTCGTTCCGGCCGGGCGTAGTACCTTGCCCGCCCCTTCGGCTTGGCCGGCCCCGCGCCGCCGCCGGGGGCTGTTCATCGCCGGCTGCGGCTGGCCTTCACGCCTTCAATCCCCACCACACCCCATGCCCGCCACTCTTCTTCGCATTCACCCCGAAAATCCGCCGCAAAACCGTATTCAGCAAGCCGTTGAGGTACTGCGCAAAGGGGGAGTCATTATTTACCCCACCGATACCGTGTACGGCATCGGCTGCGACGTAACCAATGCCAAAGCCGTGGAGCGCGTGTGCCGCATCAAAGGCATTCACCCCGACAAGGCCAACCTGAGCTTCATCTGCTACGACCTGTCGCACATCTCCGACTACGCCCACGGCATCACCACGGCCACCTACAAAGTCATCAAGAAAGCCCTGCCCGGCCCGTTCACCTTCCTGTTCGAGGCCAGCGCCAACGCCCCCCGCTTCGGCGGCGTGAAGCGCAAAACCGTCGGCATCCGCGTGCCCGACAACCAGATTATCCGCCAGCTAGTGAAGGAGCTCGGCAACCCCATCGTGAGCACCTCGGTGCGCGAAAGCGAGGAAACCCTGGAAGAATACGTGACCGACCCGGACCTGATTTACGAGAAGTACCGCCTGCTCGTGGACCTCGTCATCGACGGCGGCTTCGGCGGCAACACCCCCAGCACCATCGTCGACTGCGTGAACGACGAGTTTGAAATCGTGCGCGAAGGCGCCGGGGACATTGAGCAGTACTTGTAGAAACCGTTTGCAGCCCATGAAATGAAAAAGGCCGTTCTGCTAGCAGAACGGCCTTTTTCATTTCATGGGCTGCGCTTGTGCTTCCACCGCCGGTGCGTCCACAAATACTGCTCGGGCGAGGCGCGCATGTCCTTTTCCAGTTGCCGGGCAAAGGCTTCCGTGACCGGAAAGGTGCCCGCCGGGGCGTTGGCTGCCTCCCTCCCATCGGGCAGCTCCGTGAACGTGACTTCGTAGTACCCCCGCCGCACCCGCCGGATGCCCACGTAGAGCACCGCGCAGTCGAGCTGCACGGCCAGCCGGTCGGCGCTGGTGTAGAAGCTAGTGTCTTGGTTCAAGAAAGTGGTCCAATAGGGCCGGTCCTCCGGGCCGGCGGCCTGGTCGGTCAGCAGGCTCAGGGTGTGCCCTTGGCCCTTGTGAGCCACCAGGTACCGGAGCGTGGCGAGCATGGGCACGGCATCGGCCCCCAGGCGGGTGCGCAGGCGCCGCATGAAATCCTCGAAAAACAAGTTGTTGAGCGGCTTGTACACGCCCGCCGCCCGGCCCGGAAACTCTAGCGCGGCGCCGCTCAGTATCCATTCCCAGTTGCCCATGTGCGAGCCCAGCGACAGCACCAGGCGCTTGTCGGCGAAGTGGCGCGTCATCAGCTCGGGGTTCACGAAGCGCATGCGCTGGGCCAGCTCGGCGGGCGAGATGGCGGCCAGCTTCAAAATCTCTACCACCACCTGCGAGAAGTGGCGGTAGAACGCCTTGCCGGTGCGCTCAATTTCGGCCGGGCTTTGCTCCGGAAACGAGTTGCGCAGGTTGTCCGTCACCACGCGCCAGCGGTAGCGCACCACGTAGGCCAGCAGGAAATAAATGCCCTCGGCCAGCCCGTAGAGCACGGCCAGCGGCAGGTGCGCCAGGCCCAGCAGCAGCCAGCGCAGCGGCTCGAAGTACCAGGCATAGGGCCGGCCGGTGCCGGAAAGCGCGCCTTTGGTCGCCATGCTTAGCGGGGCACTGCTGCGCCCCCGGGCGCAAATTCGGCCGAGGCCCGCTGGCCAATGGCGCGGTGGCCGGCCAGCAATTTCTTGTTGCCGGGCCCGCCGTACACTTCAATGAAGAGCGTGAAGGGCCCGTCGGGCAGCGGCCCCAGCGGCATTTGCCCCGCGATGGTGGTGGGGCGGCCCGACTGCGGGGTGAGCGAGGCGTCGGCGTCGGCGGCCGAGCCGTCGGGCGTGGTGAGGTGGTAGTGCACGCGCAGGGGCTGGCCCTGGGGCGCGTTGTGCAGCTCCGTGTAGAAGAAGATGTTGTCGGCGCCGCGGCCGTAGGTGCCGCCCGGCGCGCGGGTGAGGCGGTAGCCGCCGCGGGCAAAGTTGTCGTCGCCGCCGCTCTTGGCGGCCGGGCGGGCCAGCAGCACCACGTCGCTCAGGAAAGGTCCGGCGGGCGCTTCCAGCACCAAGGGCTTTTCGACGGTGGTTTCGCCGTTGGCGCTGCGGTACTGGTCTTTCACGGTGCCGCGCAGGGTGTACTTGCCGTCGGGCAGGTAGATGCGCTTCAGAAAGCTCTGCGGGTTTTTGATGGCGATGGTGGTGTCGTTGAGCACCGGCGGCTTCAGCGTCACCACCTCGTGGTAGGCGGAAGTGCCGTCGGCCTTCAGCACGTCGAGCGTGACGGTGGCGGCCGACTGAAACGAGCGGGGCGCCCGCTGCCGGTACGTCAGCGGCTGCGTGGGCACGGTCACGTAGATTTCGACTTCGGCGCCCTTCTGCACCTTGTCAATATTGCGGAAACGGGCCACGTCGAGCAGCAGCTGCGGCGGGCCGGCCTGGGCCGCCAGCGCGGCCATGCCAATGAGGAACGTGAGGAGAAAGCGCATGGGGCAAAAGTACGGCGGGGGAAAAGGACGCATTAGCAGGTGCAGGCGGCAGCAGTGCAGGCCTCCTACAAACATTTACCGTGCCCAAGCGTTAATTTCGCGCTATGCGCTCCACCCTCGCCTTCTTTCTGGGAATACTGATGCTGCTGGGCAGCTTCATTCCGGAGAATGACCTGGGCGAGCTGGCCAAGCTGCCAGAGCTGGTGAAGCACTACGAATACCACCACTCCGCAGCCGGCGGCGGGCTGAGCTTCAGCGAGTTCATTGCCGAGCACTACGGCGCGGGCACCAAGCATTACGCGGGCTGCACGCTCTCGCCCCGCCACCAGCAAGACCACCACAACCTGCCCCTGCGCTGTCACCACGGCTGCGTACAGCTCAGCTTCGTGGTAACGCCCGTGACGCGGTTGGTGCAGGTGGCACGGCCCGAAACGGCCGCTGCACGGGCCTACCGCGCTGCCACCGCGCCGCGCTATGCCTTCAGCCTCAGCGCCTCGCTGGGTCAGCCGCCCCGAGCCTAGCCCGCTTGCGCCCCCGGACGCAGTGTGCCCGCGCCTGACCAGGCCCCGGCCCCCAAATTCCGGCCCCTCCCCTCTCTTATTGGAATGTTAGCGCCTTCCCCGGGCTGGCTGTTTCGCCGCGTTCGGGCCGGGCCATAGCGCACCGTATCGCATGATTTCGGCAATTATTAATTTCAGCATCCGCAACAAGATACTGGTGGCGCTGATGCTGGCCGGGCTGCTGGCCTGGGGCATTTTTTCGGCCGCCAGCCTGCCGCTCGACGCCATTCCGGACGTCACCAACAACCAGGTTCAGGTCATCACCCAAAGCCCCGCGCTGGCGGCGCAGGAGGTGGAGCAGCTCATCACCGTGCCGCTCGAATTGCAGCTGCGCACCATCCCAGGCGTCACCGAAATCCGGTCGATTTCCCGCTTCGGACTGTCGGTGATTACCGTGGTGTTTGAGGAAGACGTGGACACCTACCACACCCGCCAGCTGGTGGCCGAGAAACTCAAGGTAGCCGAAGCCGACCTTGGCCAGGGCCTGGGGGCGCCGGGCATGGCGCCCATCACCACCGGCCTGGGCGAGATTTACCAGTACACCATCAAAGTAGACAAGGGCTACGAGAAGCGGTACGGCCTGGCCGAGCTGCGCGAAATCCAGGACTGGCTCGTGAAGCGGCGACTAGCCGGCGTGAACGGCGTGGTGGACGTGAGCAGCTTCGGCGGCTACGTGCGGGAGTACGAGGTGAGCGTGGACCCCACCCGCCTGGCCGGCGCGGGCGTGAGCATGGCCGAACTCTACGAGGCCCTGCAAGCCAACAACGGTAACGCCGGCGGCAGCTACCTGGAGCGCGGCCCACGCGCGTTTTTCATCCGGGGCGAGGGCCGGGCCACGTCGTTGCAGGACATCGGCAACATCGTGGTGAAGCCCGTGGCCCGGCCCGGCCAGGGCGGCGCGCCGCTGCTGGTGCGCGACATCGCGGCCGTGCGCTTCGGCCACGCCGTGCGCTACGGCGCCATGAACCGCGACGGCCAGGGCGAAACCGTGGGCGGCGTGGTGCTCATGCTCAAAGGCGCCAGCTCCGAGGCCACCATTAAAAACGTGAAGGCCCGGGTGGCCGAAATCCAGCAAACGCTGCCCAAAGGCCTCGTCATCGAGCCCTTCCTCGACCGTACCAAGCTGGTGGACAAGGCCATTCATACCGTGGTCAAAAACCTGATTGAGGGCGGCATCATCGTGGTGGTGGTGGTGCTATTGCTGCTCGGCAACCTGCGGGCCGGGCTGGTGGTGGCGGGCATGATTCCGCTGTGCATGCTCTTCGCCCTGGGCATGATGAAGACCTTTGGCGTATCGGCCAACCTCATGAGCCTGGGCGCGTTGGACTTTGGCCTCATCGTGGACGGGGCCGTGATTATTGTGGAGGCCGTCATTGCCCACCTGCTGCACGAGCGCCTCAAAGCCGCCCACGAAACCATGGACGACATCACGGAGGGCGTCACCAACCGGCTCATGAAATCGGCCCTGTTCGGCCAGCTCATCATCCTGATTGTGTACCTGCCCATCCTCTCGCTCACCGGCGTGGAGGGCAAGATGTTCCGGCCCATGGCCCTCACGGTGAGCTTCGCCATTCTGGGCGCCATGCTCATGTGCCTGACGTACGTGCCGGCCGTCACGGCCTGGGCGTTGAAGAAAACCATCAGCGAAAAGCCCAACCTGGCCGACCGCATTGTGGGCTTTCTGCACCGCGGTTACGACCCGATTATTCGGGCGGCGCTGGGGATGCGCTGGCTGGTGGTGGGCGTGGCCGTGGGGCTGCTGGCGCTGGGCGGCTTCGTGTTTTCGCGCTTGGGCGGCGAGTTTATTCCGCAGCTCGACGAGGGCGACTTTGCCATGAACGTGACCCTGGCGCCCGGCTCGTCGCTCCATGAGAGCATCCTGATAACGGGCCGGATTCAGCGCATTCTCAAAAGCCAGTTTCCGGAAGTGCTGCAGGTGGTGGGCAAAATCGGCACCTCCGAAATCCCCACCGACCCCATGTCGCTCGAAGACGGCGACATCATGATTATCCTGAAAGACCATGCCGACTGGACCAGCGCCAGTACCCGCGAGGAGCTGGCCAACAAGATGCAAAAGGCCCTGGCCGGCGTGCCCGGCGTGAGCTTGGAGTTTCAGCAGCCCATCCAGATGCGCTTCAACGAGCTGATTTCGGGGGTGAAGTCGGACGTGTCGGTGAAGATTTACGGCGACGACCTCGACCTGCTCAAGGCCAAGGCCGACGAGGCCGCCGCCATTATTCGCCCGCTGCAGGGCGTGGGCGACATCAAAGTGGAACAGATTATCGGCCTGCCGCAGCTGCGCGTGATGTATGACCGCGCCAAGCTGGCCCAGTACGGCCTGCGCGTGATGGACCTCAACACGCTGCTGCAAACCGCCTTCGCCGGCCAAACCACCGGCCAGGTGTACGAAGGCGAGCGCCGCTTCGACCTCGTGCTGCGCCTCGACTCGCTGCACCGCCGCGGCCCCGACGACCTCAACCAGCTGCTGGTGTCGCTGCCCGACGGCGGCCAGATTCCGCTGAGCGAAGTGGCCACCGTGGCCCTGAAACCCGCTCCGGCCCAGATTTCGCGCGACGACGCCCGCCGCCGCGTCAACATCGGCGTGAACGTGCGCGGCCGCGACGTGCAAAGCCTCGTGCAGGACATCCAGGGCAGGCTAAAAACCGGCCTGCGCCTGCCGCCCGGCTACAGCATCGTATACGGCGGCCAGTTCGAAAACCTGAACCACGCCAAAGACCGGCTGGCCATTGCCGTACCCGTGTCGTTGGTGTTGATTTTCATGCTGCTGTTCCTGGCCTTTCGCTCGGTGAAGGAAGCCTTGCTGATTTTCACGGGCATTCCGCTGGCGGCCATTGGCGGCGTGCTGGCACTGGGGCTGCGCGGGATGCCGTTCAGCATTTCGGCCGGCGTGGGCTTTATCGCGCTGTTTGGCGTGGCGGTTCTGAATGGCATTGTACTGGTTGCCAGCTTGAACGAGCTGGCCACGGCCGGCGTGAAGAAAATTCGCGAACGGGTGCTGCGCGCTACCGAGGAGCGGTTCCGGCCGGTGCTGCTCACGGCCTCGGTGGCCTCGTTGGGCTTCTTGCCGATGGCCTTGTCGAATTCAGCCGGCGCGGAGGTGCAGAAGCCGCTGGCCACCGTCGTCATCGGCGGGCTGATAACGGCCACGCTGCTCACGCTGGTGGTGCTGCCGGTGCTCTACACCTTCTTCGTGGATGACGACGAGCCCAGCCCCGAAGCAGCGGCCGAAGCCGCGCACGAAGCCCAAGTGGCCGCCGAAACGGGCGGTGCATCCGGTGTGCCGGCGGCAGTGCTGCTGTTACTGGGCGGGCTGTTGCTGGTGCCGGCCGCCAGCCGCGCCCAGGCCACAAAAGCTCCCACCAATGCGCCACTCAGCATTTCGCAGGCGCTGAGCACCGGCCTTGCGCAAAGCCCGCTGGTGCAGTCGGCCACGTTGCAGGCCCAGCAGCAGGCGGCCTTGGCCCGCAGCGCCTACGACCTGCCCCGCCTGACCGTCGACTACCAATACGGCCAGATTCAGGGCACGCTCAACGACCAGACTTTCAACATCCTGCAGCAGTCGGCCTTTCCTACCGTGTATGGCGCGCAGCGCCAGGTACTGCAAACCACGGCCGAGGCCGGCGCCATCCGGGCCCGCGCCCAGCGTCGCGAGCTGGCCCGCAGCATCCGTTCGGGCTACTATAATCTACTGGTGACCTACCGCCTCGCGGCCCTGCTGCGCCGGCAGGACAGCCTGTACCAGCGTGCTGCCCGGGCCGCCCGCATCCGC
The DNA here is from genome assembly GCF_014699055.1 of Hymenobacter armeniacus. Classification (GTDB taxonomy): domain Bacteria; phylum Bacteroidota; class Bacteroidia; order Cytophagales; family Hymenobacteraceae; genus Hymenobacter; species Hymenobacter armeniacus. Next base: position 639,120 of record NZ_JACXAC010000002.1, on the reverse strand, counting down.
TACCAGGTGGGCGAAACCAACCGCCTGGAGCAGGTTTCGGCCGAGGCGCGGGCCCGCGAGCTGCAAAACCGCCTCGCCACCCTGCGCTCCGAGCTGCTGGTGCAACGCCGCCAGCTGGGCCTGCTGCTGGGCCAGCCCGGGCTGGCCAGCATCGACACCACCGCCAGCCCCCGCGCCGTGCTACTGCCCGCCGACACAGCCGCTTTCACGCCCACCACCAACCCCACGCTGGCCCTCTACCAGCAGCAGCTCACCCTCAGCCAGCAGCAAACCAAGCTCGAAAAGCTGCGCCGCCTGCCCGACCTCCGGGCCGGCTATTTCACCCAAACCATCAACCACGAAAAAGGCTTCAACGTGGCTCAGGCTGGCATTGCGGTGCCGCTGCTCGGCGGCGCGCAACGCGCCCGCATCGCCGCCGCCAAAATAGGTGAGGAAGCGGCTCAGGTGCAGCTCAACTACGCCAATACGCAGTTTGGCACCCAGCTCAGCACGTTGCGCCAGCAGCTGGCCCGCGCCCAGGCTTCGCTCCTTTACTATGAGAACTACGCCCTGCCGCAAGCCCGCCTTATCCTCGACACGGCCGAAAAAAGCCGCCGCGCCGGCGACATCGAGTACGTGGAATACGTGGTAAATACCCAGCCCGCCTGGCAAATCCAGGAAGCTTATTTCGAGCAGCTGCGGCAATACAACGAGCTGGTGGCCAGTATTCAGGCCCTGACCGGGACCGATGCTCAATAAGCAGTGAACAAAAAACAACACGTCATGCTCATCTGGCGTCCGCGAAGCCGAAGCATCTCTACCGCGCAAGTAATCGGCATTGTACCAACGAAGCGGCAGAGATGCTTCGACTACGCTCAGCATGACCGGCCCAACAAAACCAAGAAATATATTCCCATGAAACTCCTGCCCTACCTCGCCCTCTTCCCCTGCCTCGTTGCCTGCGGCAGCAAAACCGAAACCACCGCCGAAAAGCCCGCCGCGCCCCCGCCCCGCGCGCCCAACGAAGTCTTCCTCTCCAAAGCCCAGCTGCAGGCCGCCGGCATCGAGCTCGGCACGTTCACCCGCCGCGACCTGGGCACCGAAGTGCAGGCCACCGGCCAGATTGACGTGCCGCCGAACCACAAAGTATCCATCACGGCCATCATGGGCGGCTACGTGCAGCAGCTCCCGGTGCTGCCCGGCCAGCACGTGTCGCGCGGCAGCGTGCTCGCCACCCTGCGCAACCCCGACTACCTCAAGCTGCAGCAGGACTACCTCCAAAGCAAAGCCCGCATTGTGTTCCTGCAGCAAGAAACGGCCCGCCAGCAAGTCCTCAACGACGAGGACGTGGGCGCGCGCCGCAAGCTTCAGCAAGCCACTTCCGAGCTGCGCACCGAGCAGGCCGCGGCCGGCAGCCTCGCCGCCCAGCTCCGCCTCATCGGCCTCGTGCCCGAGCGCATCAGCGCCAGCAGCATCAAGCCCAGCGTGCCGCTCATTGCGCCCATTGGCGGCTACGTGAAGGCCGTGCTAGTCAACCCTGGCCAGTTCGTGAATCCGCAGGACGTCCTCATCGAGCTGGTCGACCGCTCCGACCTGCACCTGGAGTTAAAAGTGTTCGAGCGCGATATCGCCAAGGTGAAAGTGGGCCAGGACATTCTGTTCCGCGCGCCCGCTCAGGGGGCCAGCGCCCGCCCGCTGCCGGCCACCGTTTTCCTCGTCGGCAAAGCCTTCGATGACGACGGACGCACCGTAAGCGTGCACGCCCACCTGCACGACAGCGGCCCCGATGCCGCTGCCACCGCGGCCCTGCTGCCCGGCCAATACGTCAGTGCCCGCATCCTCACCGGCCGCACGCCCCAGCGCACCCTGCCCGAAGACGCCCTCGTGCCCGGCGGCGACATCAGCTACGCCTATTATCAGGTAAAGTCCGACGCCAAAGGCAGCACCTTCCGGCGCTTCAGCCTCCGCCCCGGCGCCACCGACCAGGGCCAGGTAGCCGTGCGCCCGCTGGATAAGCTGAGCGACACCACGCATCTGGTCGTGAAGGGTGCCTACTTCCTCGACGCCGAGCGCAGTAAAGGCCAGGGCGGAGACGAGTAGAGGCGCATATTTGCGTTTCTACACTGCCCATGATTCTCCTCACCGAACTGCACTACTTCCCGCCGGCCGCGCTTTTCGCCGCGCTGCAGCGCGCCGACGGCCTGCTCCTCGAAGCCCACGAGCATTACCGCAAGCAAACCTACCGCAACCGCTGCCTCATCCGCACGGCGCAGGGCGTGCAGCCGCTCACGGTGCCGGTTATTGATGGAAACCGGGCCGAAAAAGTGAGTGTTTCTGAAATTGAAATCGACTACCGCCAGAACTGGATTCACCGGCACTCGCGCACCTTGCAAACGGCCTACGGCAATAGTCCGTATTTTGAATATTATGCCGACTACCTGCACGATATTTACGTACGTAAGCCTATCTTGCTTTTCGACCTCAACCTGCAATTCCTGCGCTTATTGTTGCGCTGCTTTCGACTGACCCTGCCCATCCACCTCACCGCCGAATACCACGCCTACCACTCCACGCAACCTTCTTTCGAGAATGTTGGTCTTCTAGCTAGCCCGTCCGCCGCCGCCATCGTGGACCGACGCGACTGGCTGACACCCAAAACGGCCTCCCGCGAGCCCGAACCTGACAGACCGGCAGCCCATACCCTGGTGAGGCCCTATCCGCAGGTGTTTGGCCCAGGTTTTGAGCCGGGCCTGAGTGTGCTGGACCTCTTGTTTTCGCAGGGTCCGGCCGCCGGCGGATTTTTACTGTAAAGTTGTGGCGAAAAGCAGCAACCTGTAAATTTCCTCCGACGTTAGATTAAAAGCCTGCGGGCCGCAACCGGTCCGAACCTTCGCCCGAACCAGCTTGTTTTCAAGCTACATCGGCCCAACCCGTTATTCGAGTTATTGCCCGACGCGGGGCTGTCTGATTTTTCACTACGTTTATTGGCATGGAAGCTAAATTCTCAAACCGCGTCAAAGAGGTTATTTCCCTGAGCCGGGAGGAAGCCATCCGTCTCGGTCACGACTATATCGGTACCGAACACCTGCTCCTGGGCATGATTCGCGAAGCCGAAGGCACGGCCCTCGGGCTGCTGCGCAAGTTGGGCGTGAGCATCGACGAGCTCAAGTTTTCGCTCGAGCAGGCCACCCGCAACACCGCCACCCAGGGCACCAGCATCACCGGCTCGATTCCGCTCACCAAGCAGACCGAAAAGGTGCTGAAAATAACCTACTTGGAGGCCAAAATCTTCAAGTCCGAAATCATTGGCACCGAACACCTCCTGTTGTCTATCCTGCGGGACGAAGACAACATATCTTCCCAAATTCTTTCCAAGTTTAACGTGAACTACGAAACTGTGCGCGACTCGCTGGATTACCACGGCAATGCCGGCGCTGCCCCGCAAAACCGTACGCCCGATACCGACGACGACGACAACGACAAACTGTTTGGCTCGTCGGGCCCCGGCGGCCGCGGCAGTTCGGGCAGCTCGACGGCCAAAAAGCCGGGCGAAAAATCGCGCACCCCGGTGCTCGACAACTTCGGCCGCGACCTCACCAAGCTGGCCGAGGAAGACAAGCTCGACCCCATCGTGGGCCGCGAAAAAGAAATTGAGCGCGTGGCCCAAATCCTGAGCCGCCGCAAGAAAAATAACCCCATCCTCATCGGTGAGCCCGGCGTAGGCAAAACCGCCATCGCCGAAGGCCTCGCCCTGCGCATCATCCAGAAAAAGGTGAGCCGCGTGCTCTTCAACAAGCGCGTCGTGACCCTGGACTTGGCTTCGCTGGTGGCCGGCACCAAGTACCGCGGCCAGTTTGAGGAGCGCATGAAGGCCGTGATGAACGAGCTGGAGAAGTCGCCCGACGTGATTCTGTTCATCGACGAGCTGCACACCATTGTGGGCGCCGGCGGTGCTTCGGGCTCGCTCGATGCTTCGAACATGTTCAAGCCGGCTTTGGCCCGCGGCGAGATTCAATGCATCGGCGCCACCACGCTGGACGAGTACCGTCAGTACATCGAGAAAGATGGCGCCCTGGCCCGTCGTTTCCAGATGGTGATGGTGGACCCCACTACGCCCGAGGAGACCATCGAAATCCTGCACAACATCAAGGACAAGTATCAGGACCACCACCACGTGGTGTACACCGACAAGGCCATTGAGCAGTGCGTGATGCTGAGCGACCGGTACATGTCGGACCGTTTCCTGCCGGACAAGGCCATCGACATCCTCGACGAAGCCGGTGCCCGCGTGCACATCAATAACATCGTGGTGCCCGAGGACATTCTCTCGCTCGAAGAGCAGATTGAGAACATCAAAGGCGAGAAAAACCGCGTGGTGAAATCGCAGAAATACGAGGAAGCCGCCAAGCTCCGCGACACCGAGAAGAAGCTGCTGGACCAACTCGAAGGCGCCAAAAAGAGCTGGGAAGAGGAAACCAAGAAGAAGCGCTACACGGTGAAAGAGGAAAACGTGGCCGAGGTAATCGCCATGATGACCGGCATCCCCGTTTCGCGCGTGGCCCAGAACGAAAGCCAGAAACTCCTCAACATGAACGAGGAGTTGCAAGGCAAAGTAATTGGCCAGGACAAAGCCATCAAGCAGCTGGTGAAAGCCATTCAGCGCACCCGCGTGGGCCTGAAAGACCCCAAGAAGCCCATCGGCTCGTTCGTATTCCTCGGCCCGACGGGTGTAGGTAAGACGGAGCTGGCCAAGGTGCTGGCCACCTACCTCTTCGACAAAGAAGATGCGCTGGTGCGCGTCGATATGTCGGAGTACATGGAGAAATTCAGCGTGTCGCGCCTGGTGGGCGCGCCTCCCGGCTACGTGGGTTACGAAGAGGGCGGCCAGCTGACGGAGAAAATCCGCCGCAAGCCGTACTCGGTTATCCTGCTCGACGAGATTGAGAAGGCGCACCCGGACGTGTACAACCTGCTCCTGCAAGTGTTGGACGACGGCATCCTAACCGACGGCCTCGGCCGCAAGGTGGACTTCCGGAACACCATCATCATCATGACCTCGAACATCGGGGCGCGTGACCTGCAGGACTTCGGCGCCGGCATTGGCTTCGGCACGAAAGCCCGCCAGGAAAACATGGACGAGATTACGAAGGGCACCATCACCAACGCCCTGAAAAAGACCTTCTCGCCTGAGTTCCTGAACCGCTTGGATGACGTCATCGTCTTCAACTCGCTGGAGAAAAAGGACATCCACAAAATCATCGACATCAGCCTCAGCAAGCTCCTCTCGCGGGTGCAGGCCCTGGGCTACCGTGTTGAGCTGACGGAAGCCGCTAAAGACTTCGTGGCTGACAAAGGCTACGACCCCAAGTACGGTGCCCGTCCGTTGAACCGCGCCATCCAGAAGTACATAGAAGACCCGATTGCGGAGGAAATCCTCAAGGCCCAGGTGGTGCACGGCGACGTGATTACTGCCGACTACACCGAAGGCGCCGAGGAACTGACCTTCTCGGTGAGCAAGAGCGACGAGGCCCAAAACCTCGCCAGCGACGAGCGCCCGGCCGAAACGCCGGAAGCTCCCGATGCTGACACAAAGAAGTAATCTGTCATTAGATTGCGCTTAAAGGCTGGCTTCCGCAGGGAGGCCAGCCTTTTTCGTTTTGCTGCCTGCGCTACCGCTAACGGCCCTACTATATAGATGGAGTATATTTTATAACTTATCCATTAACTTACGCCGCCAATTCTCACCTCAGTGTTGATTATAAACATTTTGATATTTTTCTAGTATGAAATTCCTTAGAAAAGCCATGTTGACTGGCGCAGGCGCGGCCCTGGCCGGAAGTGCTGTGGGGCAGGGTGCTCCGGTAGCGCCCATCAAGCCCAAGGTGTTTACCGATTTCGGCATCACCCGCACCGATAACTACTACTGGCTGAACCAGCCCAGCGACCCGGCGGTGCTGAAGTACCTAAATGCCGAAAACGCCTACTACGACCAGCAAATGGCCGGCACCAAGGAAACCCAGAAAAAGCTGGCCCAGGAAATCAAAAACCGCATCAAGCAGGAAGACTCCTCCGAACCTTATCGAGACAACGATTACTACTATTACACGCGCTACGAATTTGCGTCGGAATATCCCGTCTATTGCCGCAAGAAAGGCAGCCTGATAGCCACCGAGGAAGTGTTGTTGAACGGCGACGAGATGGGTACCGGCCGGCCGTATTTCCAGATTGGCGACTGGGCCGTGAGCGACAACAACCAGTTGCTAGCTTTCTCGGTCGACACCGTGAGCCGCCGGCTGTACACGCTGCGGTTCAAGAACCTGGCCACCGGCAAGGACTATCCCGAGCGCATTCACAACACCAGCGGCGAAGCGGTGTGGGCCGCCGACAACAAGACCGTGTTCTACGTGCGCAAGGATGTGAAAACGCTGCTGCCCTACCAAGTGTACCGCCACACGCTGGGCACCGACCCCAAGACGGACTCCTTCGTGTACGAAGAGAAGGACAACACTTTCAACGTGTCCATCAACCGCTCGAAGTCGCGGAAATACATTGGCATTGACCTCAACAGCTCGCTGTCGTCGGAGTACCGCTACCTGGAAGCCAACGCGCCCACGGCCCAGCCCAAGGTGTTTCAAAAGCGCGAGCCTGACCACCTGTACCAAGTAGAGCACCTGGGCGACAAGTTCTACGTGCGCACCAACTGGCAGGCGCCCAACTACCGCCTGATGATGACGCCCGTGGCCACCACCGCCAAAGCTGCGTGGACCGACGCGCTGCCCCGCAACCCCGTCATCTTCCTCGACAATTTCGAGGTGTTCAAAGAATACTTGGTGTTGAATGAGCGAAAGGGCGGCCTGCGCCAGCTGCGCGTGGTGAGCCTCAAAGACAAACAGGAGCACTACATCCCCTTCGATGAAGCGGCCTATACCGCCACCGTTGGCGTGAACCGCGAGATTGACACGCCGCTGCTGCGCTACAATTACACCTCGCTCACCACGCCGCCGTCCATTTACGAGTACGACATGAGCACGCGCACCGGCACGCTGCTGAAAGAGCAATCGGTGCTGGGCAACTACAATAAGTTCGACTACGTGACGGAGCGGGTGTTTGTGAAGTCGCGCGATAACAAGTTCATTCCCATGTCCATCGTGTACAAGAAGGGCACGAAGCTGGACGGGAGCGCGCCGCTGCTGCAGTACGCCTACGGTTCCTACGGCTTCTCGCAGGACCCCACTTTCAGCGCCGCCCGGCTGAGCTTGCTGAACCGCGGCTTTGTGTACGCGCTGTGCAACATTCGGGGCGGCCAGGAAATGGGCCGGCAGTGGTTTGAAGACGGCCGCATGGCGCACAAAATCAACAGTTTTAATGATTTCATTGACTGCTCCGAATACCTCACCAAGCCGCGCGAGGTGCAGGTGGGCGCCACCAAGCTGAAGCAGCAACTCACCTCGCCCGCCACGCTGTTTGCCATGGGCGGCAGCGCCGGCGGCCTGCTCATGGGTGCCGTGGTGAACATGCGGCCCGACCTCTACAAGGGCGTCATTGCCGCCGTGCCGTTCGTGGATGTGGTCACGACGATGTCGGACCCCAGCATTCCGCTCACCACCAGCGAGTACGACCAGTGGGGCAACCCGGCCAACGAGGAGGAGTTCAAGTACATGCTGTCGTACTCGCCCTACGACAACGTGAAGAAGCAGGCGTATCCGAATATGCTCGTCACCACCGGCCTGCACGACTCGCAAGTGCAGTACTATGAGCCCGCCAAGTGGGTGGCGAAACTACGCGCCCAGAAAACCGACAAGAACCTGCTCTTGCTACACACCGACATGGCCGCGGGCCACGGCGGCGCCTCGGGCCGCTTCAAGTCCATTGACGACACGGCGCGGCAGTACGCCTTCATGCTGATGCTATTGGGCAAGAACCTGTAGACCAGTCGACAGTCAGAAAAAGAACGTCCTGCTGAGCTGGCCGAAGCATCTCTACCGTGTCAATCAATTTTAGTATTGCGGTAGAAATGCTTCGACGCCGCTCGGCAGGACGTTCTTTTATTAAGCGCCGTAATCTACCCGTAACCTACCTTTGGTATCCCATTCCCGCGCACCCTTCCCACCCGCGCGCTTAGCCTCACTCATGCCCGACCCGCACGCCCACGCCCACCTCTCGAAAACCGAACTGCTGGCCCGCAAAAACGAAGAAGCCCTGCTTGGCGGCGGCCAGGCCCGCCTCGACGCCCAACACAAAAAAGGCAAGCTCAGCGCCCGCGAACGGATTGACTTGCTGCTGGACGAAGGCTCTTTTGAGGAGATTGGCAAGTTTGTGATGCACCGCTCCAAGGATTTCGGGCTCGATAAAGAATATTACCTCGGCGACGGTGTGGTGACCGGCTACGGCACCGTAAACGGCCGCTTGGTGTACGTTTTCTCGCAGGATTTCACGGTGTTTGGCGGTTCGCTGAGCGAAACGCACGCCGAGAAAATCGTCAAAATCATGGACCTGGCCATGAAAAACGGCGCGCCCGTCATCGGCCTCAACGACTCGGGCGGTGCCCGCATTCAGGAAGGCGTGGTAAGCCTGGGCGGCTATGCCGACATCTTTTACAAGAACACCCTCGCCTCGGGCGTGGTGCCGCAGCTCTCGGCCATCATGGGGCCGTGCGCGGGCGGCGCCGTGTACTCGCCGGCCATCACCGACTTCATCCTGATGGTGGAAAACACGAGCTACATGTTCGTGACCGGCCCCAACGTGGTGAAAACCGTGACCCACGAAAACGTGACCAGTGAAGAGCTGGGCGGCGCCAGCACCCACTCGGCCAAGAGCGGCGTCACGCACTTCAGCTGCGCCAATGAGGTGGTGTGCATCAACCACCTCAAGCAGTTGCTAAGCTACATGCCGCAGAACTGCGAAGAAACCGCCCCCGCCCAGCCCTACGAAGCCGCCGGCGACGAAAGCCGCCCCGTGCTCGACGGCATTGTGCCCGAAAACGCCAACCAGCCCTACGACATCCGCGAGGTGATTGAAGGCATCATCGACGAAGGCTCTTTCCTCGAAGTGCACCAGAACTTCGCCGAAAATATTGTAGTCGGTTTTGCTCGCCTGGCGGGCCGCAGCATCGGCATTGTGGGCAACCAGCCGGCCGTGCTGGCCGGCGTGCTCGATATCAACGCCAGCACGAAGGCGGCCCGCTTCGTGCGCTTCTGCGACTCGTTCAACATCCCGCTGCTGGTGCTGGAAGACGTGCCCGGCTTCCTGCCCGGCACCGACCAGGAGTGGCGCGGCATCATCACCAACGGCGCCAAGCTGCTCTACGCTTTCTGCGAGGCCACCGTGCCGCGCATCACCGTCATCACCCGCAAGGCCTACGGCGGGGCATATGACGTGATGAACTCCAAGCACATCGGAGCCGACATGAACTACGCCTGGCCCACCGCCGAAATCGCGGTGATGGGCGCCAAAGGCGCGGCCGAAATCATTTTCAAACGCGAAATAGCCGCTGCCGAAGACCCCGAAGCCAAGCTGCAGGAAAAGGTGGACGAGTACCAAGAAAAATTTGCCACGCCCTACCGCGCCGCCCACCGCGGCTTCGTAGATGAAGTCATCTTGCCGTCGCAAACGCGTCAGAAATTGATTCGCGCCTTCAAGATGTTGGAAAACAAAGTGGACACCATGCCGCGCAAAAAGCACGGCAATATTCCCTTGTAGCGCATGTATCCTATCGGCTGGTTTGCAATTGGACTGCTGCTTCTATGCACTGGCTTAGTAGCAAGGTGTAAGATTGGCCGTTTTTTCGTTGGGTTACTGGGTGTGTTTTTTTCGGAAGGCTCATTTGGCGGGTTTGAGGGCACGGACAAGAAGCCTCATAGTCCAAGCAATTATTTTCTTGTATTAAGTGCTACGTGCTTTTTGGTAGCGCTTATTGTTACAGTTCTTTCTTAAAATTAACATCACTACCGATGCGTCCCGAATCCTTCGAGTTTCTCGAAAAATATCTCAACAACCCCTCGCCCACCGGCTTCGAAAAAGAAGGCCAGAAATTGTGGCTAGAATACGTCAAGCCGTTTATCGACGAATATTTTGTCGACACCTACGGTACCGTGGTGGGCGTGATTAACCCCGAGGCAAAATACAAAGTCGTCATCGAAGCGCACGCCGATGAAATTTCTTATTTCGTCAATTACATCACCAAAGAAGGTTACCTCTACCTGCGCCGCAACGGCGGCTCCGACCCCTTGGTGGCGCCCAGCAAGCGCGTCAATATTTTCGGCGAGAAAGGCATTGTGAAGGGCATTTTCGGCTGGCCGGCCATTCACGTGCGCAAGGTGGAGCAGGACAAGGCGCCCACCATCGAAACCGTGTTTCTGGACTGCGGCGCGAGCAGCGCCGACGAAGTGGCCGAAATGGGCATTCACGTGGGCTCGGTGGTGACGTTTGAGGACGAATTCACGGTGCTCAACGACAAGTTTTACGTGGGCCGCGCGCTCGACAACCGCGTGGGCGGCTTTATGATTGCCGAGGTGGCCCGCATGCTGAAGGAGAACGACAAAAAGCTGCCCTTTGGCCTCTACATCGTGAATGCGGTGCAGGAGGAAATTGGCCTGCGCGGCGCCGAAATGGTGGCCCACCGCATCAACCCCGACGTGGCCATCATTACCGATGTGACGCACGACAGCCAGTCGCCGATGTATGAGAAAAAGACGGCCGGTGATATTTCCTGCGGCAAAGGCCCGGTCATTACCTACGGTCCGGCCGTGCAAAACAACCTGCGCGACCTCATCATCGAGACGGCCAAACAAGCGGAAATTCCTTTCCAGCGTGCCGCCGCCACCCGCGCCACCGGCACCGACACCGATGCCTTTGCCTATTCCGGTTCCGGCGTAGCCTCAGCTCTGATTTCGCTGCCGCTTAAATACATGCACACCACCGTGGAAACCGTGCACAAGGACGACGTGGAAAGCGTGACGCGCCTGATTTACGAGACACTGCTGCGCATCGAGGACGGGCACGATTTCCGGTATTTTAACTAAACAGGACGCTAGCTAAATCTGTCATCCTGAGCGCAGCGAAGGACCTTCTTACGATTGAGCAAATTGCTGCGACGTAAGAAGGTCCTTCGCTGCGCTCAGGATGACAGATTTTTTATATGGAACTACCCAAAATTTCTGCACTTCCGCTCAACGTCACCGACCAGATGGGCCGGCGCGTGGCGGTGCCGTTTCCGCCGCGCCGCATCGTGTCGCTGGTGCCGTCGCAAACGGAACTGCTGTTTGATTTGGGCGTGGGCGACAAGGTGGTAGGCGTCACCAAATTCTGCATTCACCCGGCCGAGGCGCGCACGCAGGCAACGGTAATTGGCGGCACCAAGAATGTTGATTTTGAAAAAATAGCCGCTCTGAAACCCGATTTAATTATTGGCAATAAGGAAGAGAATTATCAGACCGGCATCGAGCAATTAGCTGCTAATTATCCGGTGTGGCTGAGCGACATCAGCAACCTGCCGGAAGCGCTGGACATGATTCGCCGCGTCGGCTTCATCGCGGGCGCCAAGGAAAAAGCCGATGCGCTGGCAGCGGAGATAGAAGCTTCTTTTGCAACTCTGGAAACTGCAGCTACTGCTGTTACAAACCAGCCCGTTTCCGTCGCCTATTTCATTTGGCGCAAGCCGTACATGGTGGCCGCAACCGGCACGTTCATCGATGACCTGCTGCGCCGGGCCGGCTTTGCCAACGCGTTTGCGGCCCAAAGCCGCTACCCGGAAATAAGCGCCGACCAATTAGCCCAAGCTGCTCCGCAGCGGATTTTCCTTTCCTCTGAACCTTATCCATTTGGAGAGAAGCATCTCGCCGAATTTCAGGCAATTTGCCCAGCTGCAAAAATTGCTATTATCGACGGCGAATTATTCAGCTGGTACGGCAGCCGACTGCGACAATCGGCGGCGTATTTCAGTCAGCTTCGCTAATTGCAAAGCCGCTTTTCGCCAGTTCTTTCCAGAATTGCGGGTACGATTTTTTAACTACCGTGGGCGCCTCGATGGTGAGCGGGCCGCGCAGGGCCAGCGGGGCAAAGGCCATGGCCATGCGGTGGTCGTGGTAAGTGGCTACGGACTGGCCGTTGACCGCAAACCCGTTGGACTCGGTCCGGAACCGGCCTTCGCCCAGGTCGCGCAAGTCGCCGCCGAATTTGGCCAGCTCGGCTTGCAGGGCCGCGATGCGGTCGGTTTCCTTGATGCGCAGGCTTTCCAGGCCGGTCATCTCAACCGGCTGGTTGAGGGCGGCGGCCACCACGGCAACGGTCTGGGCCAGGTCGGGGCAGTCGGTAAAATCCAGCGTCAGCGGCTCCGTGCTGGCCGCGGCGGGCTGCTGCTGCAAGTGCACCGCATCGGCCAGAAAAGTGGTTTTCACGCCGAAATGCGTCATCATCTTCGCAATGGTCTGGTCGCCCTGCAAAGACTCCCGGCGCAGCCAGGGCAGGGTGATTTCGGAGCCGGCCGGAGCTAGCGCCACCATGGCGTACCAGTAGCTGGCAGCCGACCAATCCGATTCCACGGAGTAGTCGGTGGACTGGTAGGGCTGGGGCAGCACGGTTAGGGCATTGCCCTCGGCCGAATAGCGGGCGCCAAACCGTTGCATGAGCGCGGCCGTCATGTCGATGTAGGGCCTGGAGCCGACGTGGCCCGTCAGCTCCAGGCGCAGGCCGCCGGGCAGGTAGGGCCCCACCATCAGCAGCGCGGAAATGTACTGGCTGCTGATGTCGCCGCGTACGGCCAGCCGGGTGGGTGCGCCATCGGATTTCGCACTGAAGCCTTCGATTTGCAGCGGCGGGTAGCCTTCCTGGTTTTCATATGAAATGCTGGCGCCGGCCTGGCGCAGGGCGTCCACCAGCACGCCAATGGGGCGCTCCTGCATGCGTGCCGTGCCCGTGAGGCGGCCGCGCCAGTTGGTCACGCTCAGATAGGCCGTGAGGAAGCGCATGACGGTGCCGGCGTCTTCGGCGCTGAGCTCGGAACTGCCCGGCGCGGCGGCCAGCAGGCGCTGCATGAGCTGCGTGTCGTGCGCGTCAGAAAGGTTGCCGATGGTGCCCCCGCCCGCCAACGCTTGCAGGATGAGGGCGCGGTTGGCTTCGCTCTTGGAAGCCGGAGGGTGGGCGGTGCCGCGCAGCGGGCCGCCGGGCCAGGATAAGTGCATGGGCAAATGGCGCATGCTGCGGCTTGCGCTCTTTAAAAATTCAACAATGGGAGGGGCGCAAGCGAAAGCGTGCGCGGCGGCGCTACGACTGCAACCGGTGATAGTACCGCAGCGACTCGGCAATTTCATTCACCGTCACGGGCTGGTCGAATACGCCGTGCCCGATGCCGTTGAGCATGGTGCAATTGATGGTGGCGCCCGTGTTTTTCTTGTCCTGCAGGGCAAATTCGGCAATGGCCGCCGTTTCCATTAGCACAAAGGAAAGCTTGTCGAACACCGAGAACACAAAGGTTTCGATTTTGTCGAGCTCCTCGGCGCTCAGCAGGCCGCGCTGCACCGAGAGCCAGCTTTCGCAGACGATGCCCGCCGCCACGGCCTCGCCGTGCAGGGCTTCGCGGCCGGGCTGTAGCAGCAGGTAGCTTTCGATGGCGTGGCCCACGGTGTGGCCGAAGTTGAGCAGCTTGCGCGGGCCGCTTTCGAGCGGGTCCTGGGCCACGATGCGCTGTTTGAGCGCCACCGACTCTTGGATGATGCCGGTCCAGTCGTCGGTGAGCCAGCCCAGGCGTCGATTGAGGTCGAAAGCGTTGACGTCGGCAATGAGCCAGTGCTTGATGACTTCGGCGTAGCCGGATTTGAGCTGGCGCGGGTCGAGGGTTTGCAGAAACCGCGGCTCGATGAACACGGCGGCTGGCGCCTGGAACACGCCCAGCTGGTTTTTGTAGCCCTGAAAGTCGACGCCGGTTTTGCCGCCCACGCTGGCGTCTACCTGCGCGAGCAGCGTGGTGGGCAACTGCACAAAGCGGATGCCGCGCTTGTAGAGCGCCGCCGCGAAGCCCCCCAAATCCGTGACCACGCCGCCGCCCAGGTTCACCAGCACGGCGTGGCGGTCGGCGCGCTGCTCGGTGAGCTGGCTCCACACCGTTTCGCAGCTGCTCAAGGTTTTGTATTCTTCGCCAGCCGGGATTTCGATGAGGCAATAGTTGGCCGGCAGGTGCGGCTCGAGCAGCGGCAGGCACTGCCGCGCCGTGTTGCCGTCGACCAGCACAAACACCCGGCTTACGGCCGGCCGGTACAGAAATTCGGCCAAAGCCGGCAGGGCCTCGGGCCCAATGATGACGGAACTATCCATGGGGCAAAAGTCAGGATAAATTTTTCAGGGAATTCGCTGGGGCGAGAGCAACCATTTGGCGGTGGGGTCGGTCAGAGGGACAACGGCAGGCCCCGGCCCTCTTCTCGATGGCCCTACTGCTCGCGGCATTTCTCACTTTCTTTCTGCTTTCTGCTATGAAACGACTCGCTCACGCCTGCCTCCCGGCGCTGCTGCTGGCGGCTGGTGTGCTCGCCGGGTGCTCCAAAGGCGCGGTATCGCCCGAAGACGCCCAGGCCAACTCGCTGGTGGGCCACTGGGAGCTCACCCAAACCGACGGCGGCCTGTCGGGCAAAGTCACGCCCGCCAACCCGGCCCGACGGGAGGAAATCATCTTCACCACCGATAAGCAGGCCACTTTCCTGCTCAACGGCGCCGTGACCGCCGCCACCCCTTATTCGCTGTTTCAGGCTAATTCCTACGTCAACCGCCGGCCCCAGACCTTCCTGAGCTACGGCGCCCGCACCGGCAGCGAAAAGGAGTTCATCGAACGCGTGTCGGCCACCGAGCTGGTCATCGTGGAAGACTACGCCGACGGCCTCGGTTATTACTACAAACGCCGCCCCTAGCGCCAAGTGGCGCCCAGTTGCTTTCGTCATGAAATTCTCCTTTTGCCTTCGCCTGTTTTGGGCAGCGCTGATGGGCTTGGGCCTGCTGAGCTGCGACACTTTCGACGACGCTGCGCCCGAGGCCGTGGGCACCGGCCTGCCCGGCACTTGGCAACTTGTGAAGCTGGAGTGCGAATGCCTGCCCGGCGTGCCCCCCGAAACCGCCGAATTCACCGACAGCACTTTTGCGGTGTACAGCAACGGCCAGCTCACGGCGCGGGGTTCCTACACCGCCGTGCCCGGCATCATCACCTGTGGCACCACCAACAATTCGACGCCCGGCCTGCGCTTTACCGAGAAGCTGACCACGCCTTTTTTCCGGCACGACGCCCAGGTGACGGCGCAGGGCAATACGCTGGTGCTCGATTACGGCCTGCCCTGCGATTATCCCCGCAAAACCTACCGGCGCCTCCGCTAGCCGCTACAGGCCCGGCCCGTGGTGCTGCACGCCGTCTACCTGTGGGCGGCCGTTGAGCACCTCGGTTTGCTTGCGAATGCTCTCAATGTGAATGAGTTTGTAGAGCTCGGCCACAAACTTCTCGTTCACGTTGAGCTTGCGGGCCCACTCCTGCCGGGTGCTGAAAATTTCCTGCCAACGGTCGATTTGCAGGATTTTGACGTCGTTTTCCTTTTTGTATTCGGCCAGCTCCTCCACCAGGGCCATGCGGCGGGCCAGGGCTTCCACAATCTCGCGGTCGGCCACGTCCATCTTGTGGCGCAGGTCTTCGGCCTTGTTGAGGTATTCGGCGTTGTTGGAGGAGCGGTAGCGGTACTTCAGCTCGCTCAGGATTTCGCCCAGCCGCGCGGGCGTCACCTGCTGCTCGGCATCGCTGAGGGCGTGGTCGGGGTCAGGGTGGGTTTCGATGATGAGGCCGTCGTAATCGAGGTCGAGGGCTTTTTGGGCAATGGGCAGTAGCAGGTCGCGCCGCCCACCAATGTGGCTGGGGTCGCAGATGAGCGGAATGTGCGGGAAGCGCGTTTTCAGCTCAATGGGCAAAATCCAGGTGGGCGCGTTGCGGTAGCGGCTGGGCGCAAACGTGCTGAACCCCCGGTGAATGGCCGCCAAATCGGTGATGCCGGCCCGCTCCATGCGTTCCAGGGCGCCGGCCCAGAGGGCCACGTCGGGGTTCACGGGGTTTTTCACCATCACGGGCACGCCGGTGCCGGCCAGGGCGTCGGCCAGTTCTTGCACCGCGAAGGGGTTCACGGTGGTGCGCGCGCCCACCCAGAGCACGTCGATGCCGTGGGCTAGGGCTTCTTCCACGTGGCGGGGCGTGGCCACCTCGATGGCGGTGGGAATGCCGGTTTCGGCCTTCACGCGCTGCAGCCAGGGCAGCGCCACCGCTCCCATGCCCTCGAAGGAGCCCGGCCGGGTGCGCGGCTTCCAGATGCCGGCCCGAAACAGGTCGATGTTGCCGAGTGCTTTGAGGCCGTGAGCGGTGGCAAGCACCTGCTCTTCGGTTTCGGCCGAGCACGGCCCGGCAATGAGAATGGGCTGGCCCTTGTGAGCCAACAGTCGGGTGAAGAACGTATTAGAGTCGGAGGGCATCAGAACAGGGCCAGATGAAGGAAATTTGTGGCCAGACGCCGCAAATTCCAACAAACGTAACTCGTTTCTCCCGAACGTTGTTTACCGGCTACCTTCGTCCACTGGCTCCCCGCTGCCCCAATTCCCACCGATTTATTTCCCGCCCCATGTCGCCCGACGCCCCTACCCAAGCCCCGCCGATTTCCTTCGATGACACCCGCGTGGCGTTTGCTTCCAAGTCCGACGCCCAGCTGCGCAAAGTCTACGCCCTGTTTGCGGCCATGAACAACGGCAGCCTGGTGAAAACCGGCAGCGGCCTCATGAAAACGGCCTTGAAGTGGGGCCTGCCCGGCACGAAATTCCTCATCAAGCACAGCATTTTTGAGCAGTTCTGCGGCGGCGAAACCATCGCCGAGTGCCGCCCCGTCACGGCCGAGCTGGGCAAATACAACATCGGCACCATCCTCGACTACTCGGTGGAAGGCGAAGGCAGCGACGCCAGCTACGACCACACCCGCGACGAAATCCTGGCCACCATCGACGAGGCGCACCGCTCCAAGCACATTCCCTTCTCGGTGTTTAAAGTAACCGGCGTGGCCAACGTGGCCATTCTGGAGAAAATCCAGGCCGGCAAGCTGCTCACGGCCGCGGAAGAGGCCGCCCACGCCCGCGCCGTGGCCCGTGTGGACGCCCTGTGCGCCCGTGCCCACCAGCACGGCGTGCGCATCTTCGTCGACGCCGAGGAAAGCTGGTTCCAGCACACCATCGACCTGCTGGCCTACGACATGATGGCCAAGTACAACCGCGAAACGGCCATCGTCTGGAACACCTACCAGCTCTACCGCCACGACCGCCTCGACGCCCTCAAAGCCGCCCACGACGTGGCCGCCGAAGCCGGCTACTACATCGGGGCCAAGCTGGTGCGCGGCGCCTACATGGAAAAAGAAGCCCGCGTGGCCAAGCAGCGCGGCTATCAAAACCCCATCAACCCCACCAAAAACGCCACCGACGCGCTCTACGACGAGTCGTTGCGCTATTGCATCGAGCACATCGACCGCATCAGCATTTGCGCCGGTACGCACAACGAGGCCAGCTCCCTGTTGCTTACCCAACTCATGCAGCAGGCCGGCCTGGCACCCAACGACCCGCGCGTGTGGTTTGCCCAGCTCTACGGCATGAGCGACAACCTCACGTACAACCTAGCCAACGCCGGCTACAACACCGCCAAGTACTTGCCCTACGGCCCGGTAGCCGCCGTGATGCCCTACCTGCTGCGGCGGGCCGATGAGAACACCGCCATCGCGGGCCAGAGCAGCCGCGAGTTTCTGCTCATTCAGAAAGAAATTCGGCGGCGGCGCGGTCAATAAATTCGGCGGCAAAAAGTCGGCATTCGCCGGCCAGATGGGCGCTTGTCGGAGCCGTTGGGCGATTGCGCAGCATTTTCGGAACGATTGTGGTACGGGCCGACCCCGCGGGGCCAAAAATTAGCACCTGCAAGCACTGCTATATGTAGTGCCGGGCAGCTAAAATTCGCTAATTTTCAGCCCCCAAAACGGTTTTTTGTTCATTCAAAGCCCTATCATGATTGGTCGCATTCGCACGTATTTGATTCGCTATTCCCGGCTGCAAACCGGTACCGTAAGCTACCTCACGTTGGTGCAGGAAGCCGAATTGGGGTTAAATCTTGACATTTCTCACGAAAAATCTCGGCTCAATGAAATGCTGGCCGAAATCTCGGCCACGGAGCACGAAGAAGGCCGCCCGCCGCTGAGCTGCCTGGTGAAGGTGCAAGGCTCTAAGGGCCAAGGCGACAACTTCTACAAACTCTGCGAGAAGATGGGCATGGGCGAGTGGCGCAGCCTGAAACAGGACGAGGATTTTCTGAAAAATCTCATCAAAGAATGCCGGGATTTTTGGCGCAACGAAGCCAATTTTCAGCAGTTTGCCCGGAGCTCGGCTGACGACTAAAAAAACACAGTTGCTGGACTAAGGAGAGAAAAGTTGGAAAACTAGCGGGATGTAACCTCTACCACGGTGGCCCCGTTAAGAGCCTCAACTAGCCGGGTAGGCTGGTTTTCTTTTCCACATTTTCAATTCCTTCCTAGCATGAACACCAACGATTCGAATAACCCGCAGAATACCGGTACTGGCGCAGGCTCTAACTACGGCACCCAAAACACGGGCACCGGCATGGGCAACAGCACTGGCCTGAGCAACGAAGGCACCAGCTACAACGCCGGCACCGGCGTAACGTCCGGTACGGGCACGTCGAGCACTTCGGGCGCCTCGCTGGGCAACGTAAATAACGCCACCGACGGCGACGACTTCAGCGCCACCCAAAAAGGTGCCGCCGCCGCTGGCACCGCCGGCGCCGTAGTAGGCCGCGCCATCGACGGCGTGCAGAATACCGCCGACCATGCCGCTCATGCCGTGACCGGCCAGCCCTACGATTCGAGCCCCAGCACGAACCTGACCGGCATGTTCCGCGACCGCAGCAGCGCCGAGAAGGCCTATCAGTCGCTCTCGTCGCGTGGCTACGGCAAAGACGACGTGAACCTGCTGATGTCGGACGAAACTCGTAAGACCCACTTCGGTGAAGACACCGCCCACACCGACCTCGGCGACAAAGCCATGGAAGGCGCTGGCGTGGGTTCGGCCATCGGCGGCACGGCCGGCGCCATCATCGGCGCCATCGCGGCCATCGGTACTTCGGTAGCCCTGCCCGGTCTGGGCCTCATCATTGCCGGCCCGCTGGCCGCTGCGCTGGCCGGTGCCGGTGCCGGTGGCCTCACGGGTGGCCTGGTAGGCGCCCTGGTGGGCTCGGGCATCCCCGAGGAGCACGCGGCTGAGTACGAGCAAGGCGTGAAGAACGGCGGCATTGTGATGGGCGTGAAGCCCCGCAACGACGAAGACGCCCGTTACTTCGAAGAGGAGTTCCGTCGCCACAACGGCGACAAGATTTACAAGTACTAAGTACGTCGCAGGTTCCGGCCTGCTCGTCCTGAAAAAAGCCTTTCCCGTCTGGGAAAGGCTTTTTTGTTGCAACCTTCAGCCGACAGGCCTAGTTCTTATACTGTGCGCAGTCGGCCTTACCGCGGGCGGGCACTTATTTCACCCGCCAGGGCGTTTTCAACGTACACTTTACGGCCCCCACGCGCCTAGTGCCGGCTGTATATTTGAATTTCAACTTCGTTTTATTTTCCGCAAATGTCTTCCCCCCGCTTGAAAGTCGGGCTGTACGCCTTTTTGGTCGCGGCCGTGTTTGTTCTGGCATCCTACCGGTTGTTCCGCCGGGCCGACTCGGCAGTGCCGAGCAAGGACCAAGTGCTTATTGGCCTCATGCTGAGCGGGCTGAATTCGCAGCATTACCAGCCTGAGAAAATTGACGACGCGTTTTCCAAGCGCGTGTTTGACCTGTACCTGAAGCACCTCGACAACCGCAAGCAGTTTTTGCTGGCGAGTGACGTGGACCAGCTGCGTCGCTACCAGACCCAGATTGACGACGAGGTGAAGCGCGGCACACACGAGTTTCTGGACCTGAGCACCAAGCTCATGACCGACCGCACCAAGGAAATGCAGGCCCTGTACCGCGAGTTGCTGGCCAAGCCCTTCGATTTCACGGTAGACGAAACCCTGCAAACCGATTTCGACAAGGCGGCTTTCCCCGCCGACAAAGCTGCCCAGCGCGAGCTGTGGCGCAAGCTGCTGAAGTACGAAACCCTGAGCCGCGTTTCGGAAATGATGGACGCCCAGGAAAAGGCCAAAGAAGCCAAGCCCACCGGGGCCACTGCCGCCCCCAGCGCCGCCAATACCGAAGCCCCCACCGCCGCCGAGCCCGTGCGTACCCCCGCCCAAATGGAGGCCGAAGCCCGCAAGCGCGTGCTGAAGTCCTACGACGAGCAGTTTGAGGACATGGCCGACATCGACGCCAACGAGCGCATTGCGGAGTACGCCAACACCATCGCCAACACCTACGACCCGCACACCGAGTACTTTGCCCCCAAAGCCAAGGAAGATTTCGACTACGAAATGACCGGCCGCTTCGAGGGCATCGGGGCCACGTTGCGCGAAAAAGACGGCTTGATTTACGTAGATGAAATCATCCCCGGCTCGGCCTCGGCCCGGCAGGGCGACCTGAAGAAGGGCGACGCCCTGCTGCGCGTGGCCCAGGGCGCTGCCGAGCCGGTCAGCATCGAAGGCTGGCGCACGGCGAAAGCGGTGACGTTGATTCGGGGCAAAAAAGGCTCGGAAGTGCGCCTCACGGTGCGCAAGCCCGATGGCAGCACCAAGATTATTCCCATCATCCGCGACGTGGTGGTGGTTGACGAGAAGTACGCCCAGTCGTCGGTTATCACCGACAAGGGCCAGAAAATTGGCTACCTCCGCCTGCCCGGCTTCTATGCCGACTTCAACGACAACGGCGGCCGCAGCTCGTCTGACGACGTGAAGAAGGAGCTGGCCAAGCTCAACGCCGAAGGCGTGAAGGGCGTGATTATGGACCTGCGCTTCAACGGCGGCGGCTCTTTGGGCGATGCGGTGTCGATGGCCGGCCTCTTCATGGAAAGCGGCCCCATGGTGCAGGTGCGCGACGGCCAGGGCCGCACCCAGGTGCTGACCGACAACGACCCACGCGTGCAGTACAGCGGCCCGCTCGTGATTCTGGTGAACAAGTACAGCGCTTCGGCGTCGGAGATTTTGGCCGCGGCCATTCAGGACTACAAGCGCGGCGTGATTATGGGCTCGACCAGCACCTATGGCAAGGGCACCGTGCAGCGCATCTTCGACCTCGACGAAGCCCTGCCGGCCGAACTGAACAGCGTGAAGCCCATCGGCTCGCTCAAACTGACCACCCAGAAGTTTTACCGCGTGAACGGCGGCTCGACCCAGTTCAAGGGCGTGGTGTCGGACATTGTGGTGCCCGACCTCTACTCCTACCTCGACCAGGGCGAGAAAGAGTCGGACTACCCGCTGAAGTGGGACGAGATTCAGCCCGCCCGCTACCGCTCTTGGAACGAGGCCCCCAACCTGGAGAAGCTGCGCGCCAACAGCAAAGCCCGCGTGGCCACCAACCCCAGCTTTAAGGTGATGGACGACATGGTGAAGAGCATGCGCAAGCGCAAAGACGAAAGCGTGGTGTCGCTCAAGCTGAGCGCCTTCCGTGCCGAGCAGCAGGAATCGAAGCTGATTTCGGACCGTTACGAGGCCGCCCAGAAAACCACCACGGCCCTCGCCTTCTCGCCCCTGGCTGCCGACATTCGGGCCGTGGGCGGCGACACCGTGAAGGTGAACCGCGCCGCCCGCTTCACCAAAGGCCTGAAGAAGGACATCACCATCGGCGAAGCCGTGGCGGTGATTCAGGATGAGATTAAGCAATAGCCATTGGCAACTGCACGCTAGCCGTCTGCCAATCAGGTGCTAGCTTAGTCGCAGCAAAAGCCCCTGTACCTCGCGGTGCAGGGGCTTTTTTTGGCACCTTTTTGGCATGACAACTAAATTAGCAAACAGGTTGACAAATGCTTGCTTCAACAAATTTTTACTATTGAATTCAAGTCATTGATTTACAATGACAATGTACGGTATTAAATTTGACAAAAAAGTTAGTAATTAGGCAACTAAAAACCCACCGAAAGCTGTTTACCTGACATGAAGACTACAGAGGAAACCCGCATCATTCCGCTCAACCCGCAGGTCGACGCGCCTGCCGATGAGCTTCAGCAAAAGCTAGCCGATGAAAACTGGCGCAAATCAATCCCAGCGCAGGTTTTCCTCAACTACTTCTTTGCCATCAACTATCATATTCAGGAGAACGATGACGTGCTCGGCGGCCTCCAGAACCTGCCCTTCTTCCGCAGCCACACGGCCGAGCTGAACGATGCCGACGTGGCCGCACTCACCAAGCTGCTGCACACCAGTTGGAGCACGGAGTACGCCCTGCGGGCCACCGCCGAACTGGGCGACGAGAACTTCCTGCGCAACGCCCTGCACTGGACGTTCCCGCAGGCGTACCACGCCATCCTGTCGGGCCTGCAGGCATTCCTGTACACCACCGGGGTGCGCTCGAACAACGGCCAGCTCATCCGCCGCGAGGTGGGCCGCTTGGTGGTGAAGAATGCGTACCCGCGCCCGGTGTCGTTTTACGCCGCTGGCGCGTATGGCGACTTCAGCATTCACCGCCTGCCGCTGGCTGGCTACAAGGCCGGGCTGCACATTGCCAGCAAGGAGATTGACGCGCAGGCCCAGATTGGCCAGATGCTGCGCACCACGCGCAAGATGAAGGCGCAGTGGACCCGCCAGCAGGTGCAGGCCAACCCCAACACGGCCATTCGCAGCCAGAAGACGGGGCGCCCGCTCGATAAGTGGACGGCAGCGCACTGGCAGCAGATTACGTGGCGCCTGGGCTACACTACCATCTTCGATTTGCTAGGCCGCCTGCGCATCTCGGAAAGCACCCGCGAGATTGAGCGCTACGTGGAGGCTGACATCGACTTCCGCCTGTTTCATAGCTCTTTGCTGAACATCGTGAGCTACCTCAACGGCGTGCACGAGACGTACGTGGCCAAGGCCTTGGGCCTGGAGCGCTACCGCGAGCTGGTGGCCGAGCTACCGGTGCATTTGCAGTCGGGCTTCGTGCAGGAGCGGTTGCGCACCCGCGTCGAGCCGGTGCTAGCCCCCACGCCGCCCACGGCCCCTGCCATTGCCGCCGAAGGCCAGCAGTTCCGCATGGCTGCTTAATGTCTGAACCACGGATTGGCTTCGCCGACCTTCGGTTCGTGCGGATTTTTCGGATTCCACGGATTTTGTGAACGGAAATATCATGGCAAAGCCGCTCCGGTTTCGGAGCGGCTTTTTTCGTGCCGTACTTTTGTGGTTCACTTTAAGCACCACATCCACACTTGCCCAGGCAAGCAACTGATTATTCGGTTACATCAATCGTCCACAAAATCCGTGGAATCCGAAAAATCCGCATGAATCCGTGGTTCAGAAAATCATATGCAGCACCTCAGCGAACAGGAATTACAGCGCCGCCACAAACTCGAAGAACTGGAAAAGCTGGGCATTGAAGCGTACCCGTCGGAGCTGTTCGACGTGACGTTTTACGCCAAGGAAATTCACGACAACTACCACCCCGAGCTGAACAACTTCCAGGAGGTGGCGCTGGCGGGCCGGCTGATGTCGTCGCGCGTGATGGGCAAGGCCTCGTTTGCGGAATTGATGGACACGTCGGGCCGCATTCAGCTGTACGTGAACCGCGACGAAATCTGCCCCGGCGAGGACAAGGAGCTATACAACACTGTGTTCAAAAAGCTGCTCGATTTGGGCGACTTCATCGGGGTGAAAGGCCGCGTGTTCAAAACGCAGGTGGGCGAAACGTCTATTCACGTCACGGAGCTGAAGCTGCTGGCCAAGGCGCTGCGCCCGCTGCCGGTGGTGAAGGAAAAGGTGGACGAAGCCACCGGCGAGAAGGTGACCTACGACGCCTTCACCGACCCCGAGCAGCGCTACCGCCAGCGCTACGTGGACCTGGTGGTGAACCCGCAGGTGCGCGACACCTTCATCAAGCGCACGCAGCTGGTGCAGTCGATGCGCAATTTCCTGAACGACAAAGGCTACCTGGAGGTGGAAACCCCGATTCTGCAGCCGCTGTACGGCGGCGCGGCGGCGCGGCCCTTCACCACGCACCACAACACGCTGGACATGACGCTGTACCTGCGCATCGCCAACGAGCTGTATCTCAAGCGCCTGATTGTGGGCGGCTTCGATGGCGTGTACGAGTTCAGCAAGGACTTCCGCAACGAAGGCATGTCGCGCTTCCATAACCCCGAGTTCACCCAGATGGAGCTCTACGTGGCCTACAAAGACTACGCCTGGATGATGGACCTGGTGGAAGAAATGGTGGAGCGCGTGGCCATGGCCCTGCACGGCCAGACGGAGGTGAAAGTAGGCGAGAACGTCATCAATTTCCAGCGTCCGTGGCAGCGTTACACCATGTTCGAGGCCATTGAGAAATACACGGGCGTGGCCATTGGCGAGATGGACGAAGCCGCCCTGCGCGAAGCCGCCGCCAAACTGAACGTGCACCTCGACCCCAGCATGGGCAAGGCCAAAATCATCGACGAGATTTTCGGCGAGCACGTGGAGCCCAAGCTGATTCAGCCCACGTTCATCACCGACTACCCGGTGGAAATGTCGCCGCTGGCCAAGAAGCATCGCGACCGGCCCGGCATGGTGGAGCGGTTCGAAGCCATCTGCAACGGCAAGGAAATCTGCAACGCTTTCTCTGAGCTCAACGACCCCATCGACCAGCGCAAGCGCTTTGAGGACCAGTTGGAGCTGGGCAAGCGCGGCGACACCGAGGCCATGGTGCTCGACGAGGACTTTCTACGCGCCCTGGAATACGGCATGCCGCCCACGGCCGGCCTGGGCATCGGCATCGACCGCCTGAGCATGATTATGACCAACTCGCACTCCATTCAGGACGTGCTGTTTTTCCCGCAGATGAAGCCGGAGAACGTGCAGAAGGAGAAGCCCGAAGCCGAGGAGAAATAAAGGCCCTGCACGGCCTGTAGTCGTAACGGTTAAAAAATCGAAAAGCCCCACACGAAATGTCGTGCGGGGCTTTTCTTTTTTACAACCTTCTTACCCTTCAAACCGCTGTTTCTGTCAGAAGCTTGCGATGGATACGTCTGATTTTGCTACTGAACTTTTTGACCTAATTCAGCAGAAGCTCCTACGACCGGCAATTTTACTGACAATACGTTTCGGCCTTCTTTCAAGTCGGTTGTGAGGGATTTTACGGAGCCGCAGGGACCAGGTTACAAGAATGGCAAAAATGCCAAAATTATGTTTCTCCCCGGCAGGGTGCTACCCGCGCGGCTGGTGGCGGGCGTCGTCGAAACCGTCGTAGTCGGCATCGGCCTGCGCAAAGTCTCCCCCGGCGTCAAGGCTTTGCAGGAGGCGGTCGGCGGCTTGCTTGTCTTCGCTCAGGCTGGCGTCGGGGTTGGTGGAGCCCGAGGCCTGGCCCTGGGCCTTCGCCAAGGTGTCTTTAAAGAATTTGCTCAGGTCGCCGCCCCACTTGGTGGCCGAGCGTTTGAGGTGGGAGCGGGCGTCGTCGCCGGTTTCGGGGGCCAGCAGCAGGCCCGCCACGATGCCGGCCGTGGCGCCGGCCAGCAGCGAGAGAATGACTTTGCCTTTGTCGTCTTTCATGGGAATGCAGATTTGTAGTAAGAAGTAATGAGCAGCAGGCAGCACGAAGGCAGAATCATCTCCCTTCTCAATACCTGCTATTCACTACCACTCAACGGCAAATCCCGCCGACTTGTTGGGGCAGCAAAAAGCCCCGCACCTGACGGCGCGGGGCTTGTGCTTGCCTAACGCGGAGCGTCGGCTTACAGGTCGTTCAGCATTTTGGTGATTTCGGCTTTGCCTTTGCCGAGCTTCTCCTGCAGGCGGCCTACGAGCTGGTCGCCCTGGCCTTCGGCGTAGGTCAGGTCTTCGTCGGTGAGCTGGGCGTACTGGGCCTTCAGCTTGCCTTTGGCCTCGTCCCAGTTGCCTTTCATTTTGAGGCTGCTGCCGGGCAGGGTCACGCCGAGGTCTTCGAGCTTGCCGGCGTATTCTTTGAATTTTGCTTCGAGGTCGGCGCCCAGCTTCGAGGCTTGCTCGCCGAGCTGGCCGCTGTATTTGGAGGCAACGCCTTTCCAGTTTTCGCGCGTAGCCGAGCCTTTATCGGGGGCCAGCAGCATACCGGCGATGATGCCAGCGCCGGCACCGGCGAGGGCGGCCAAAAGTACTTTACCGGCGTTGTTGTCTTCTTCGTGGTACGACATGGTAATGGGTAATGAAGGGTGATGAAGTGAAAGTAGGCCAGGGGAAACGCGGAACCGAACACAAAACCAAATATTTTGTTTTAGCCCCGCGATTGGTCTGGCTGCCTATACGAAGGCCAACGTCAGGGGTTGAGCTTGGCAATAAATTTTCCGCAACGCCACGGCCGGAAAGTGCCCCTAAGCCCCGGGCGTGCCTGGTTCCGCCCGGGGCGGCGTAGATTCGCCCTTCTGCTGCCCGGCCCCATGAGAAAGCTCCTGCCCCTATATCTTGCCCTGCTGCTGGCCCCGGCCTGCCGCCGCAACGCGGCGCCCGCTGCCGCCGCGTCCGACTGCATCGACCCGGCCAAAGTAAACCCCGGCGGCATTTGCACCATGGAATACAACCCCGTGTGCGGCTGCGACGGCAACACCTACGCCAACGCCTGCGTGGCCGGCAACGCCGGCGTGCGCTCCTTCACCAAAGGCCCCTGCCCGGAAGCCCAGCCCAAATAACCCGTTCCCCGCCGTTGACCTCTGCCCAAGCCCGCTACCGCGACTTCTGCCGCACCGCGCCCGACGTGCCGGTGTTTGCGCAGCCGTGGTACCTGGACGCGTGCCGCGAAGGTGGCGCCTGGGACGTGGTGCTGGCCGAAGAAAACGGCCGTGTAGTGGCCGCCCTGCCCTATTTTTTTAAGCAAAAGGGGCCTTTCCGCCACGCCACCATGCCGCCGTTTGTGAAGTGGCTGGGGCCGTACCTGCTGCCCGAGTTTCGAGGGGTGCTCAAGAAGGAGCATGTGCTGCTGGAAGAACTCATCAGGCAGCTGCCCCCGCTGGCGGCTTTCAAGCAGAACTTTTACCCCACCAGCACCAACTGGCTGCCCTTTTACTGGCAGAAATTCCGCCAAACCACCTACTACACCTACCGCCTCCATGACGTGCACAACCTGGCGCAGGTGGAGGCCGGCCTCAACCGCAACATCCGGCGCAACCTGCAGAAGGCCCGGGAGCAGGTGCGGGTGGTGCACGACCTGGGCCCCGAGCGGTTTTACGAGGTCAACAAAATGAGCTTCGCCCGGCAGGGGCTGCCCATGCCCTACTCCTGGACGCAGTTTGAGCGGCACGATGCGGCGCTGGCGGCCAACGGCGCCCGGCAGCTGTTCTTCGCCGTGGATGCGCAGGAGCGCATTCACTCGGCGGCGTACCTCATCTGGGACCAGCAGGCAGCCTATTACCATCTTTCGGGCGATGACCCGGCCCTGCGCGACAGCGGCGCCGGCATCCTGCTGATTTGGGAGACCATTCGCTACGCCAGCGAGGTGCTGGGGCTGGCCTGCTTCGACTTCGAGGGCAGCATGCTGCCGGCGGTAGAGCGCATTCGGGTGCAGTTTGGGGCGGTGCAGACGCCGTATTTCTTTGTGTGGAAATACAACTCGCGGCTTTTTGAACTGTTGGAACGCGTGAAGCCGTAGAGAGACAATAATTTTAAGAACGGTCATGCTGGGCGCGGTCGAAGCATGACCGTTCTATCTGAAAACCTTATTCTGTTCTTCCAATGTCCGAAAAACGCTACGTTCTGAACCACTCCCCTTTCATCGTGCCCACCACCGACGGCAAGCTCATCGAAGAGCACGTGGGCGGGGCCAGCACCGGCACCACGGCCTACAGCCTGGCGCACATGGTGGCGCCGCCGCACTGGAGCGAACCGCACCAGACGCCCACTTTCGATGAAATCACGATTGTGGTGCGGGGCAGGAAGCGGTTTGAAATCGACGGCGACGTGGTGGAACTGCAGGCCGGGCAGGCGCTGCTGATTAAGGGTGGGGCGCGGGTGCGCTACTCCAACCCGTTTGAGGAAGAGTGCGAGTATTGGTCCATCTGCGTGCCGGCGTTCAGCCCCGACACCGTGAACCGCGAGGCGGAATAACCGCGGCCGTATTCTTCGCGCAATCAGTACATTTAGCCTCATGGACCAACGCATCATCGACCTTTTTGACGAATACACCCACGCCCCGCTGTCCCGCAAGGATTTCATGGAGCGGCTGGTGAAACTGGCCGGCGGCACGGCCCTGGCGTTTTCGGCCCTCTCGGTGCTGGAGCCCGGCTACGCGGCCGCCGCCACGGTAGCGCCGGCCGCCGACGACCTCGAGACCGAAGACGTGAGCTGGCCCGGCGACGGCGCCACCGTGCGCGGCTACCTGGTGCACCCCAAAGGCAAGAAAAAGCGCGGCGCGGTGGTCGTCATCCACGAAAACCGCGGCCTCACGCCCCACATCAAGGACGTGACGCGGCGCGTGGCGCAGGCCGGCTACCTGGCCTTGGGCGTAGACGCGCTGAGCGTGGTGGGCGGCACGCCGGCCGATGAGGACGAGGGCCGGAAGCTCATCGGGCAGCTCGACCCGCTGAAAAACCTGAACAACTACCTCGCCGCCCTCACGTATCTGCGCGCCCGGCCCGACTGCAACGGCCGCACCGGCGCCGTGGGCTTCTGCTGGGGCGGCGGCCTGGTGAACCAATTGGCCGTGCACGACCCCAAGCTCGATGCCGGCGTGGCCTACTACGGCGCCCAGCCCAAGGCCGAAGACGTGCCCAAGATTAAGGCCAGCATGCTGCTGCACTACGGCGGGCTCGACCAGCGCATCAACGCCGGCATTCCGGCCTACGAGGCGGCCCTGAAAGCGGCCGGCACCACGTACGAGCTGTACGTGTACGAGGGCGCCAACCACGCCTTCAACAACGACACCTCGCCGGCCCGCTACAACGCCGAAGTAGCCAAACTGGCCTGGGACCGCACCTTGAAACTATTCAAGGAAAAACTGGGCTAGCCGGGCAACCGCGCCGTTTTTAGCGGCATCTTTGCGGTATCGTCCCGGTATTGATGTCGCGTAAGAAGCTACCTCTTCTCTTAGTTGCGCTGGCGTGCAAAGTCAGCAGCAGCATGGCCCAAAGCCAGCCGACCCCGGCCCGGCAACCGGCCCCCGACCCTGACTATCAGGAACTGACGGTGCCCGTGCCGCGCGCCGTGTCCTTGGTCACGGACGTGGCGGCGGCGCTGTTTTCGCGCAACCCCGAGGGCAAGAACAAGGTGCAAGACATTGTGGACCGCCGCCGCAAACGCTCCGAGACGGGCGACCAGAGCCTAAAAGTCAGCATTCCGAAAAACGGACTGACGCGCACGCTGGGGCTGGTGGAGTAGAGCGCTACCGTAGCGCCTCCCCCCCCAGCCCCCTCTCCTAAGGGAGAGGGAGCGCCAGCCGACTGCTTGCGTTAGGCCCCCCTCCCCCTTGGGAGAGGGGCCGGGGGTGAGGCGCCCGCTTGTCTCTACTGCGGCTTCGCCGCCGCTGGCAGCGGCTTGCGGGGCAGCTTCTGGTCGCGCATGGCGGCGTCGTACACAAAGCTGGCCACTACCACGGAAGCCTGCTTGAGGTCGTCGGCGATGAGGCGGTCGTAGGTGTCCTGGTTGGTGTGGTGGGTGACGGGGAAGTAATCGAGGCCGTCTTGGATGAACTGGAAGCCGGGCAGGCCCACGGCGTCGAAGGCGATGTGGTCGGTGCTGCCGGTGTTGCGCAGGGTCACGGTGCTGGCGTCGAGGTCGGCGAAGGGCGCCAGCCACTGCTGGAAAATGGGCGCCACGGCCTCGTTGCCCTGGGCGTAGATGCCGCGGATTTTGCCGCCGCCGTTGTCCAGGTTGAAGTAGGCCGCCAATTTCTCGTGTTCGGGCTTGAGCTGCATGGTGGCGGGGTCGGCAAAGTGGTTTTTCACGTAGCCGCGCGAGCCGTGCAGGCCTTCCTCTTCCTCGCCCCAGAGGGCAATGCGGATGGTGCGGCGCGGCTTCAGGCCCGTGGCTTTGAGGATGCGCACGGCTTCCATCATCACGGCGCAGCCGGCGGCGTTGTCGGTGGCGCCGGTGGCGGCGTGCCAGGAGTCGAGGTGGCCGCCGAGCATGACGACTTCGGATTTCAGCTTTTTGTCGGTGCCGGGGATTTCGGCCACCACGTTGTAGCCCTTCAAATCCTGGGTTTGGAACCGGGTTTTGGTTTCCATCTCCACTTCCACGGGCACGCCGGCTTCTACCAGCCGAATGAGGCGCAGCTGGTCTTCGGGAGCAGTTTCGATTTCGGGCAGCGCGGGTTTTGCATCGGCGGCGTAGGGCGCGCCGTTGCTGGTGTTGAAGGTGCCATAGATGCCGCCGCGGGCGCTGAGCACGCCGGCCGCGCCTTCGGCTACCAGCATATCGGCTACGGCGGTGCGCAGGGCGGCCATGGCTTTGCGGCTGGCCAGCATGGCAGCATCGGGGGCGGTGCGAGCCGGCGCGGTGGACGGCTCGGTCATCTTTTTCAAATCTTCGTCGGAATAGCGCCGGATGGCGCCTTCGGTGGCGGGCTTGAGGGGCGCGGCCACGCTCATCACCACGATTTTGTCGCGTAGCTGGCCTTTGTACTGGGCTAGGTCGGCCTCGGTGGCGGCTTTCATCACCACCACTTGCTTGCGCACGGGACCGGGCGTACTGGGCGTCCAGGCCTTCGGAATGCCCACCAGGGCGTGGTAGTAGGGCGCCGTCATGGCCACGTACGACTTCTCAATGTCCCAGCCGCGGCCGAAGTCGCCCCAGGCTTCGATGTTGGCGTTCGTGAGGCCGTACTTGGCCAGTTGGGCCTTGGTCCACTCGTTGGCGCGCTTCAGGCCGTCGGAATTGGCCAGGCGCGGGCCGTTCACGTCGGTGAGGTAGAAGGCCGTTTCCATCACCTTGGAGCGGTTCATGCCTTCGTCGCGGATTTTGGCCAGTGCCACCGCATCGAGCTTTTCGGTGGTTTGGGCAATGGCGGGCGCCAGGTTGGCCAGCAGACCGGCCAGGGTCAGGAGCGCAAGTTTATTCATTGAATGAGCGGTAAGGAGGTTTTTCCGTCTCTAAGGTAGGCAAAACCGAGGGGGCGTCGCAGCCCATGAAAGCTTTTCAAGCGCCATAAAACGCCTTTTGGCACGAAATGCCGCGACGGTATCGGCGGTTCGGTCTGGCAATTCGGCCGCTTGGTCGGCGCCCGGCGCCTGCCCGTCCAGCCTGGCTTTTTTGGCCGCTTTTCGGCCGGTCGTTTGCAAATACCCTGGCAGAACGAGTCGATTCACAACCTCCGGCGCCCGCTGCCTGCAGCACACGAGCCCAGCCTTTTCAATCCCCACTCCTCACCTTCTTCACTCAGAAATCATGAAAGCCTCCTTGTTTTCCCTCCTCGCCGCCGCTGCCCTGTTCACGTCGTCGGCCGCCTTTGCCGCCGAAGGTCCTTTCGACCACCGCTACGACGACCGCAACAGCAAAGACTTCAACTACGGCTACGACCGCAACCACCGCGTGACCGCCGCCGAGAGAGCCCGCTGGGAAGCCGCCCACCGCAACGACCGCCGCGACGATGACCACTTCGACCGCAACCAGAACTATGGCTACGACCGCAACCACCGCGTAACGGCCCAGGAACGGGCCCGCTGGGAAGCCCAGCAGCGCGCCCAGCGCGAAGCCCAAATCCGGGCGCAGCGCGAAGCCCAGGAACGCGCCCGCTGGGAGGCTGCCCACCGCCAGTACGGCCGCCGCTAGTTCGTCGCCAAGCCAACTCCGCCGTCAAAGTCCCGTTCTAAGCTTTGGAACGGGGCTTTTTCGCGGTCATTCCATCAGCTCCGTTTTTTTCAATTTCTCACCCTCATTTTCTCTTCCATGAAAAAGTACCTGTTGCCTCTGTTCGCCGCGTGCGCCTTCACCGTGGGCACCGCCGCCGCGCAAACCACCTCCCCCGACGCCGCTGGCATGCAGGGCCCGGGCCGCGGCTACGGCCGCATGCAAGGCTCGCCCGAAGAAATGGCCAAGCGCCAGACCGAGCGCATGACCCAGGAGCTGGGCCTCAGCTCCGACCAGGCCGCCAAAGTGCAGCAAATCATGATGGCCCGCGGCCAGGAAATGCAGTCGATGCGCGGCCAGATGGCGGGCGGCGACCGCGAAGCCATGCGCACCCAAATGCAGGCCATGCGCACCAAGTACGACGCCCAGTTTAAGGAAGTGCTGACCGCCGACCAGTACACCAAATACACCGCCATGGAAGCCGACCGCATGAGCCGCGGCGGGCGTGGCATGGGTGGCCCCGGCATGGGCGGCCCCGACGGCGCCGGCATCGACAAGATGAAGGCCAAAACCGACGATGGCGACAAAATCAAAGCCAAAGAAGACAAGCTGAAAATCAAGGAAGCCAAAGCCAAGGCCAAAGCCGACAAGGTGAAAGTGAAAACCGACAAGTAAGCCTTCGCGCAGCCCTCAAACAAAAAGCCCCGCTCAGCTGAGCGGGGCTTTTTTGTGCCCATGGGCGGCCGGGATGTTGTTCGGGCCTAGGCGTCCAGCCCGCGGCTGATACCCAATTCGAGGCCCCGCAGCTCGGCCAGGCCGCGCAGGCGGCCGATGGCCGAGTAGCCCGGGTTGGTTTTCTTCTTGAGGTCGTCGAGCATCTGGTGGCCGTGGTCGGGGCGCATGGGCAGGCGCACGCCGCGCCGGCGCATGGCCAGCACCAGCTCGCGCATCACGGCGTACATGTCCACGTCGCCTTCCAGGTGGTTGGCTTCGTAGAAATTGCCGTCGGCGTCGCGCTGGGTGCTGCGCAGGTGGATGAAATGAATGCGCTCGGCAAACTGATGCACCATGGCGGGTAGGTCATTATCAGCCCGCACGCCAAAGGAGCCGGTGCAGAAGCACAGCCCGTTGGCGGGCGAGGGCACAGCGGCGGCCAGGGCGGCTACATCGGCTGCAGTACTCACCACGCGCGGCAGGCCCAGAATGGGGTACGGCGGGTCGTCGGGGTGAATGGCCAGGTTGATGCCCACCTCCTCGGCCACCGGCACAATTTCCTGCAGAAACAGAATCAAATGCTCGCGCAGGCAGGCCGCGTCGATGCCCTGGTAGGCATCAAGCGCCTGCTGAAACTGGGCCAGCGTGAAGCTTTCTTCGCTGCCCGGCAGGCCGGCAATGATGTTGCGCTGCAGCAACTGCTTTTCGTCGTCGCTCATGGCGGCCAGGCGGGCGTCGGCCCGGGCCAGCTCCTCGGCGGTGTAGTCCTGGGCGGCGTTTTGCCGCTTCAACAGCAGCGCATCGAAGGCCACGAAGGCGGCTTTTTCGAAGCGCAGGGCCCGGGAGCCGTCTTCCACCTCGTAGGCCAGGTCGGTGCGCGTCCAGTCCAGCACGGGCATGAAATTATACGTCACCGTGAAGATGCCGCAAGCCGCCAGGTTGCG
The DNA here is from genome assembly GCF_014699055.1 of Hymenobacter armeniacus. GTDB lineage: Bacteria > Bacteroidota > Bacteroidia > Cytophagales > Hymenobacteraceae > Hymenobacter > Hymenobacter armeniacus. The sequence continues at coordinate 605,617 of NZ_JACXAC010000002.1, read as the reverse complement.
CAGGCTCTGCTGGTAGTTGGCGATGTAGCGCAGGAAGTCGCCGGTGCGGGTTTTGATGTTTTCGTGCACGGGCACGCTTTCCACCACGCTCCACGCGAGGCCGGCGGCGGCCACTTCGGCCTGGCGCTTGGTGATTTCTTCCACGGACCAGACCTGGCCGTTGGGCACGTGGTGCAGGGCCGTCACCACGTCGGTGGCGCCGGCCTGGCGGATGTCGGCCAGGCTCACGGGGTCATTGGGGCCGTACCAGCGCCAGCTTTGAATGATGGGCATTTTATGGCAGGAGTTGTAGAGACGCAATATGTTGCGTCTCGTCGTTGCTGATGTTGTTATGATTGCGCGGCTACGATTTTGCAGGCGGCGCGGTGCCGGACGTTCAACGGCGAGACGCAATAAGTTGCGTCTCTACATTGTTCCGCGGTCCAATTATACCCCGCTGAAGGCATTGAAGCCACCATCTACCACCACCGTTTCGCCGTTCACGAAGCGGGAGGCGTTGCTGAGCAGGTAAATGAGCGTGCCGGTTAGCTCTTCGGGCTCGCCGAAGCGCTGGAAGGGCGTGTGGTCGATGAACTTGCGGGCACGGTCGGTGTGCGAGCCGTCGGCGGCCACCAGCAGGCTGCGGTTTTGCTCGGTGAGAAACACGCCGGGCGCAATGGCATTCATGCGGATGCCGCCGCCGTAGCGCTGGCCCAGCTCGTTGGCCATCCAGCGGGTGTAGCCCTCGATGGCCGTTTTGGCCAGGGTGTAGCCCATCACGCGGGTGAGCGGGCGCTGGGCCGTGAGCGAGGAAATGTTGACGATGGAGCCCGTGCCCTGCCCCGCCATCACGCGGCCAAACACGGTGGTCGGAATCACGGTGCCGAACAGGTTCAAATCGACGGCGCGGCGGGTGTCTTCAATGCCCACGTCGAACAGGTTCTGGTCGGGGCCCACGGTGGCGCCGGGCATGTTGCCGCCCGCCGCGTTCACCAGCCCGTCGATGCGGCCCCAGGCAGTCATGATTTTGTCGCAGGCGGCGCGCATCTGGGCCGGGTCGAGCACGTCGCCGAGCACCACCAGCGCTTCGCCGCCAATGGCCCGAATGGCCTCGGCCCGCGCCTGGGCCCGCGCGGCGTTGCGGCCCAGAATGGCCACTTTGGCACCCGCCTCGGCCACGGCCAGCGACATGGAAGCGCCCAGCACCCCGGTGGCCCCGGTGATGACGACGACTTTATCGGCTAATGAAAATTGGTTGGGCGTTGGCATAAGGTTGTGGGGTGCGGGGCTTGCCCCCGCCCGTCGTGGAAAGGAATTGGGATAGAAATGAGATGGGCGGCGCGGCCGTTTGGGCGGGGCAAGCCCGGCCGCTACTGCAGTTCCACCGTGCCTTCGAGCCGGATGTCGTCGGAGGCGCTGCCCACCATCAGATTGAAAGTGCCGGGCTCGGCGGCCCACTGCAGCTGGTTGTTGTAGAAAGCCAGCTTGTTCGGGTCGAGGGTGAAGGTGATGGTTTGGCTTTTGCCGGGCTTGAGGCTGATTTTGCGGAAATCCTTCAGCTCCTTGAGCGGGCGCACCACCGAGGCCACGGGGTCGCGGAGGTAGAGTTGGGCCACTTCCTCGCCGGTCACTTTGCCAGTGTTGGTGAGCGTGAAGCTGACCTGCACCGACTCGCCGGCTTTGAGCTGCGGGCGGCTGATTTTGAGGTCGGAGTACTTGAAGGTGGTGTAGCTCAGGCCGTGGCCGAAGGCGTAGCGCGGCGTGCTGGGCGCGTCGATGTAGGCCGATTTGTAGCGAATGTCGCCCGGCTTGGTGACGGGGCGGCCGGTGTTGTACTGCTGGTTGTAGGCAATGGGAATCTGGCCCACGTTGCGGGGGAAGGTGATGGGCAGCTTGCCCGCGGGGTTGTAGTAGCCGTAGAGCACGTCGGCCAGGGCCAGGCCGCCTTCCGAGCCGGGCCACCAGGCGTAGAGAATGGCATCGGCCTGCTCGGCAATGGCGTCAAAAATGAGCGGACGCCCGCCAAACACCACCACGGCCACCGGCTTGCCCGTGGCCTTCAGGGCTTTGAATAGTTCTTCCTGCACGCCGGGCAGGTGGATGTCGGTGCGCGACTTGGCCTCGCCGCTCATGTCCCAGGCTTCGCCCACGGCCAGCACCACGAGGTCGGCGTTGCGGGCCGTGGCCACGGCCTGCTCGAAGCCGGCGCGGCTGTCGCCGGTCACCGCACAGCCCTTGGCGTACAGCACCTCGGTGGCTTTGCCGGCGCGCTGGCGCAGGCCGTCGTAGAGCGAGGTGATGCGCGTGGTGTCGGTGTCCACGGTCCAGCTGCCGTTGAGGTCGCGCTTAGCCTTGGCCACGGGGCCAATGAGGGCAATGCGGCGCAGCTGCTTGGTGAGGGGCAGCGTGGCGCGCTCGTTTTTCAGCAGCACCAGCGACTTTTTGGCCATCTGGCGGGCGGCGGCGCGGTTTTGCGGGTCGGCCAGCACTTGCTGCTCGCGCTTCTCATCCGAGAAGCGGTAAGGGTCGTCGAACAGGCCCAGCTCAAATTTCTTGCGCAGAATGCGGCGCACGGCGTCGTCCACCACTTCCATTTTCACCTTGCCGCTCTGCACCAGCTGGGCCAGGTTCTGGCTGTACACGTCGGCTTCCATGTCCATATCGGAACCCGCCGTGATGGCTTTTTGGGCTGCATCCTTCTTGTCAGCGGCGTAGCCCCAGGTCACCAGCTCGCCGATGGAGCCCCAGTCGCTCACCACGAAGCCGGGGTACTGCCACTGGCCTTTCAGGACGTCGCGCTGCAGGTAGCTGCTGCCGGTGGCCGGCACGCCGTTCAGGGTGTTGAAGGAGTTCATGAACGTGGCCACGCCGGCATCGGCGGCGGCCTTGAAGGGCGGCAGGTAGGTTTCCCAGAGCTGCTGGGGGCTGAGGTCCACGGCGTTGTAGTCGCGCCCGCCGATGGCGGCCCCGTAGGCGGCGAAGTGCTTGGCGCAGGCCATCACGGCATCGGTGCCGCCCAGCTTTTCGCCCTGAAAACCCAGCACGCGGGCTTTGGCAATCTGGGAGCCGAGGTAGGTGTCTTCACCAGCGCCTTCCATCACGCGGCCCCAGCGCGGGTCGCGGCCCACGTCAACCATGGGCGCAAACGTCCAGTGAATGCCCGAAGCAGCCGCCTCGCGGGCGGCCACGTGCGCGCCCAGCCGAATGGCGTCGAGGTCCCAGGAAGCGGCCTCGCCCAGCGGAATCGGGAAGGTGGTCTGGTAGCCGTGGATGACGTCGAGGCTGAAAAGCAGCGGGATTTTGAGGCGCGACTTCAGCGCTTCGGCCTGAATTTCGCGCGTGTCCTTCACCCCTTTCACGTTCAGCATGGAGCCCACTTTGCCGCTGCTGATGCTGCTGAGCAGGGTGCTTTTGCGGTCGCTGGCCGGGCCAGTTACTTCTCGGCCGGAATACTGGTTGAGCTGGCCCACTTTCTCTTCCAGGGTCATCTGGGCCAGCAGCGCCGTCACGCGCTGGTCGATGCTGGCATTGGCGGAAGGCGCGGGCGCGGCGGTCTGGGCCAGGGAGGCGGCGCCGGGCAGCAGCAGGCCCAGCACCAGAAGCGGCTTGGTAAGCAAACGAGTCATTCGGAAAGCGGAAAAAAGCCACCGGAGCGGCCGGAAAAAAGTGCGAATACTGGCGGCCACCGGCCATAGCTCCCCCGCCCGAGGCTTCCGTTGTACGTTCCCACCATCACCAGGAAGCAGCGGGTAAACCGGCAGAGCTATGTTGAAATGGGTGTTTCGGGCCGGCGGCCGCCAGCTATACGCAATGCCCTGGCGGGCAGAGAAGAGAGGGGGTTGGTTAGTTTTTGCGGGAAGGGTGGCGGTGCAAGGCCTGCATGGCGGCCGCGTAGCGCCGGCCCAGCAGCCGGGCCGACGCCGCGTTGAAATGCGTGTGGTCGCCGATGTCGGCCGTGCCTTCGGCGCCGATGTAGGCGTAGTTAGCAACCTGAGCTGCTAGTGCCGCCACGGCCTGGTTGACGCGCCGGGCGGCTTCGTTCGGGTGCGGCTGGCCGTCGGGGCCGGCTTTGTTTATCTGAAAAGCGGGCAGCTGCCCGGCCACGAAGGGCACGCCGGGCGCCCGCAGGTCGGCGCGCAGCTGCGCAATCAGCGCCTGGAGCTTCTGCTCGTACGCGGCGCTTTTTTCGGGGGTGCTGTCGGTTTCGCCCTGGTGCCAGATGATGCCGGCCAGCGTGCCCGTGCGCAGGGCCGTGCGGGCGCGGGCCAGGGCATCGTCGTAGGGATGGGTTTTGGTGCCTTCGAAGTAGGCGCCGGGCACCCAGGCGTCGATGCCGGAGCCGCCCACCGCGCACGGAATCAAACCAATGGTGAGGCCGGGGTCCTGCGCCGCCATCAGCCGGCCGAAGCTCAGACCCGGCCCCACGCCGGCAATGGCCTTATCGAAGTGAAGGGGGTCCTGGGCCACTTCCCACTGCCCGGCCGGGTTCAGCCGCAGCACGCGCGCGTTGGGCACGGTGTCCTCGGCTTCTACCAGGCCGCGCCCGGCCATGTTCGACTGGCCGATGAGCAGGTAGAGGCGGAACTTCTCCTTTCTAGCAGGCGGCGTTGCGGCTTGGCGCAGGCGCGGCTTCAGGGCTTGCGCGCGCAGCCCGGTCGTTGGCAGCAGGGCCACGAGCAGGAAGTATAGCAGAGGCAAGCGGCAGGAATTCATGGAACGGAGTAGAGACGCAATATTTTGCGTCTTGTCGTTGCTGATGTTGTTTAGGGAGCGCGAGTCTGGGGGTCGGAGCGGTTCCAGTCGTTCAACGAAGAGACGCAACATGTTGCGTCTCTACCTCGGTTTGGCAATTATTGCGGCTGGCGCTGGTCGAAGAAATCGGCCAGGTGGTACATCTGCTGGTTGAGCTCGCGCATCTTGTCCAGCAGCGGCGGGTAGGGCTCCAGGTAGTTGTCCACGATGCCCTTGTTGGCGTTGGTGTTCGAGGGCTCGGCGCCCACCAGGGTGGGGTCGTTGTCCTGGTACTTGAACCAGTGCCAGCCCACGCAATTCTTCGATTCGAGCAGGCCCAGCGTGAAATTCTGGTAAAACTGGCCGCGGTCGGCCTGGGTCTTCACCACCCAGCCGGCGCCGGCGGTGTTGGCCAGGCCGGGGGCATCCTCCCCTTTCACGTACCATTCCGTCACCATGAAGGGCTTGCCGGCGAAAAGCTCCCAGTCGCGCACCCAGGTTTTTTCGGGCGTCCAGTTGTTGTAATAATTGATGCTCACCACGTCGAGGTACTTGCCGGCCACTTTCATCAGCTCGGGGTAGTAGCGCTGGGCGCCGTGGAAGCGGCAGCCGAGGTACATGTGGTTGGGGTCGTACTTTTTCATGGCCGTGGCCACGATGCTGAAGTAGCGGTCGGCGGCGTAGGCCAGGAAGTCCTGGCGGTTCTGGTCGGTAATGGTTTCGAGGGTGATGTTGCGCTCGTCGGCCCACTTTTTGGCGGCTTGGTAGCCGGGCTCGGTGGTGGGCAGCTTGAGGTAGCCGTCGAGATTTTTGCGCAGCAGCGGCATCTCGTTGTCGGAGAAATAGCCGAAGAGGTTTTTGTCCTTCTTGTTGCTGGCCAGGTATTTGGCGCGCTCTTCCACGTACTCCTGAAAGCCGGGGTCGAAGGTAAAAATCACGTCGTTGGGGTAGCCTTTGTGGCCGGGCTGCACGTAGGTGCCGCCGCGCTTGCTGCCGTAGCCGCTCATCAGGTCCAGGTTGATGGTGTAGGCCAGCGGCTGGTCGGCCTTCTGGTTTTCGGCCTGAATCTCCTTGGTGGCCGACCACGCCCCCGCCCCATTAAAGCCATTGGCAAACAGAAATTTGCGGGTGGCCGTCATCCAGCCGGCGCGGTCGGTGTACTTATCGGCCAGGGCCTTTTTGGTGCGCTCCGAGCTGCCGGGCTGCACGTCGTTCGGGGCGTTGTGCAGGAAGTAGTAGCCGTCGGGGTCCACGGCCCACCAGCGGCCGTCCACCTTCTTCACGTAGAAGAAGCCGGTGGCCTTGGTCTTCTTGTCGAGGCGCCCGCCGTACTTGTCCAGCTTCACGGTGGCGGGCTTGAAGCCCTGCAGCGTGGCCACGGTGCGCGTGGGGTAATTCTTGTACTCCGTAAAGCCCGCCTTGCCGTCGACGGTGGAGTTGTTGATGGTTTTTTTGGCGGCCACGCGCAGGGTGTATTCGGCGCTGTCGCGGGAGGCGGTTTGGGCGTGGGCAGTGTAGCTGAACAGGCAAAAACCAGCAGCTAGAATCTGCTTAGATGGCAGACGATGTAGAGACGCATATTTGCGTCTCGTCGTTGAACTATCGCCGTCGATTGTGCGGACGACGAGACGCAAATATGCGTCTCTACGAGTGGCGGACTCAAACATCATTTTCCGTCGTATTTAGTTGCCATCTGCCGGTAGTAATCCTGCAGCACATAAAACGCTTTCTTCTTCACGCCAGTGCTCGAAATCAGCCCCTTGCGGTTGAAGCCGTTCTGATACACCGGGTGCTGGCGGCGGGTGGCACGGAAGTCGGCCAGAATCCAGGGCGTCATGCCGCGCAGGCCCTTGATGGTACTCAGCATCTTGAGCTGGTTCACGTAGAGCGCCTCCTGGTACTCCTCGCTCCAGCGGGTTTCGGCATCGCCGTGGTAGCCGGCCAGCGCATCGCCGCCAAACTCGCTGATGACCACCGGCTTGTTGTACTTGATGTCGAAGGTGTACTTCGTGATTTCGCTCGGGCTGCCGCCCCAGTACCAGCCGGCGTACTCGTTGAAGCTGGTCAGGTCCAGCGACTCGCCCAAAGCATCGTCCACGTGCACCACGTTGTCGGGGGTGCGGTGCAGCTCCAGCGCGGCCGCAATCAGGCGGGTGTCGTCGAGGGAGCGGGCTTTGGTCACCAGGCTGGTCATGAATTTCAGGCGCGGGTCGCCCAGCGGCGTTTCGTTGCCCACGCTCCACACCACCACGCTGGCGCGGTTTTTCCCCATCGAAATCAGGTCCGAAAGCTGGGCTTCGGCGTTTTGGTAGGTGGCGGGATTTTCCCAGGCAATGGTCCAGTACACGGGCACTTCGGCCCACACCAGCAGGCCCATCTCGTCGGCCAGCTTCAGCATGGCTTCGTTGTGCGGGTAGTGGGCCAGGCGCACGTAGTTGCAGCCCAGCTCCTTGGCCCAGGTGAGCAGCATGCGCAGGTCGCCCTCGCCGCGGGCGCGGCCCGGAATCAGCGGGTTTTCGTCGTGCATCGAAATGCCGCGCATGAAGATGGACTTGCCGTTGAGCAGAATGTCCTGGCCCTTGGTCTGAATGGTGCGGAAGCCGATGTTGTCGGTCACGGCGTCGGCGCCGCTGCTCAGCCTCACCGCATACAGCTTGGGGCTTTGTGGCGACCATAGCTTCAGCTTCTTAGCCGGCAGACTGAAGGTGGCGCGGCCGTCGGCATCGGTCTTCAAGGTTTGCTTAATGCCCGCTTCGGCAATGTTCAGCGTCACGGCCTGGTTGGCCTTGGCGGGGCCGTCGAGCTGCACGTAGCCGGCCAGCCGGGTGGGGTCGTTTTTGGCCAGCTGCACCTTGTAGTCCACCACGAAGGTTTCGGGCGCTTCGGCCACGAAGACGTCGCGCGTGATGCCGCCGTAGTTCCACCAGTCGGTGTTGATGGTCGGGACTTCCTCGGCGTGGCGGGTGTTGTCGGCCTTCACCACCACGAAGTTGTCGCCGGTGGCATTCAGCTGGCTGGTGATGTCGTACTGAATGGGCGTGAAGCCGCCCTTGTGCATGCCCAGCTTCTTGCCGTTGAGGTAGATGTGCGCCTCGTAGTTGATGGCCCCGAAGTACAGGAAGTAGCGCTTGCCGGCCGCGGGCTTCAGGCTGAAGCTCTTCTTGTACCAGATGGTGCCTTCGTAGTACAGCAGCTTGGGGTCCTGCGAGTTCCAGTCGCCGGGCACCATCAGGCCCGCCGATTGGTCGAAGTCGTACTCAATCAGCTCCGGCTCCTGCCTGGAGCTGGGCTTGGCATTGTCGTAGTAGCCGCCTTTGCCGGTTTTCGACTGGTCGAACGCCATGCGGCGGTAGTCGTAGAAGCCGTTTTCGTAGGGGTCGATGATGTAGTTCCAGCGGCCGTTGAGGCTGAGCACTTGGCGGCCCGGCGCGTGCTGAATGAGGGTCTGGGCCGGGGCCGCCGGGGCGGCAGCGAAACCGGCAGCGCACAGCAGCGCCGCCAGCAGCCGCTTCATCGGGGAAAGAAAGGTCATGGGCAAGGAAGGAAGTGGGAAGGCAGAAAAAATGGCGAGTGGATGAGGCGACAGCCCCGGCCCTTGCAGAGGCCATTGGGGACTGTCGCGGACTCATCGCCTCACCATTTTGCCTAGTTGTAGCCCGGGTTCTGGGTCAGAATCGGGTTGGTTTGGATTTCCTGCACCGGCAGGGGGAAAAGCAGGTCGTTCGGGTCGATGCGGACCGCGGAGTTGTAGCGGGCAAAGAAGGCGTTCATCACCGGAATGGCACGGTCGGTGCGCACCAGGTCGAACCAGCGGTGGCCTTCGAAGTTGAGCTCCAGGCGGCGCTCCAATTCGATGCGGTCGCGCAGGGCGGTTTGGCTGATGGTGGCCGGCAGGTCGACGGTGGCGTTGGCCGTGGCCACGGGCAACCCGCGCGAGCGGCGGATGACCTGGTTGATGGCCGCCAGGGCGGCGGCGTTGGGGCCGGTGGCCTCGTTCACGGCCTCGGCGTACATGAGCAGCACGTCGGCTTGGCGCAGCACTATCCAGTCGTTTTCGGCGTCGGTGGCCGCGGTGGGGGTGTCGATGTACTTGCGGGTGTAGTAGCCCAGCGTGGCCGCCGAGCCCGTAGGCAGCACGTACGACGTGGCGGCGCGCACGTCGGAGGCGCCGCTGGCCGTGAAGGCGGCAATCAGGTCGTTGTCCACGGTGTTGAACTGCTGGCCGGTAAAGGCCGCGCCCAGCAGGGCCGTCGACTGCGTGGTGCCGTAGGCGGGCATAAACCACGTGGTGAAGGCGCTGCCCAGGCCCAGCGTGCCCTTGGTGTAGCGCGCCGCGAAAATGATTTCGCTGTTCATCTCGTTGGTGGTGGCGAAGATGTTGGCGTAGGTGGCCTGCAGGGCGTAGGTGGTGCCGGTAGCTAGCGGCTGCAGCTTGTCGGCGGCGGCCTGATATTTCTTCTGCGTCAGCAGCACTTTGCCAAACAGCGCCGTGGCGGCGCCCTTGGTGGCGCGGCCCAGGTTGGTGGTGCCGGTGTAGGTCACGGGCAGGTTTTTTTCGGCAAAGTCGAGGTCCTGCTCAATCTGGGCATACACCTCGGCCACCGGCCGGCGGCCAAAGGCGTAGGCGTCCTGAATGGCTTGCAACTCCTGCGTCACCAGCGGAATGTCGCCCCAAATGCGCACGGCGTTGAAATACGTCAGGGCCCGCAGGAAGCGCACCTCGCCGTAGTAGCGGTTGCGGGTGGCATCGGTGAGCTTCACGGCGCCGGCGCGGCTGAGGATGAGGTTGCAGCGCGCAATGGTGCGGTACGTCGAGAGCCAGTAGCTCTGGATGTGCTGGTTGTCGCTGAAGAGCGTGAAGTCGTTGAACTCGTTCAGGCGCTCGCCCGAGGTCACGGTGTAGCTGTTGTCCGACGGAATTTCGGCGAAGATGAACCAGCCGCGGCTGCCGCCGGCCCGGCCGTAGAGGTCCTGCAGCGACGAGTACGCCGCCGTCACGCCGGTGAGGATGCTCAGCGAGTCCTTGTAGCTCTCCGTGGTGGGCACGCGTGTGGGGTCGTTCAGCTCGATGAAGTCCTTCTGGCACGAGGTGGTGCCCAGCACGCCCAGCCCCAGCACCGTGGCCACGGCCGCGCCCGAGAAAAATTGATTGAAAGTCATGGTGGGAATTAATTAATAATTATTAGTTGCTGGTTGTCAGTTGTTAGCAGGCTGCAATTGTCGCTTTACACTGACAACTGACAACCAGCAACTGACAACCAACTAGAAGCCGACCTGCAGGCCCAGCGTGACGGTGCGGTTCATGGGGTAAGAACCCTGGTCGACGCCGTAGGTGGGGTTGGTGGTGTTGCCGTAGTTGTTGGCTTCGGGGTTGTAGCCCACGTACTTGGTGAAGGTGTACAGGTTCTGCACCGAGGTGTAGATGCCGGCGGTTTGCAGGCCGGCTTTCTTGGCCCAGCCCACGGGCAGGTTGTAGCGCAAGGTCACGTTGCGGATGCGCAGGAACGAGCCGTCCTGAATGAAGTAGGAGTTGAACTGGGTGCGCAGCGAGGTGGCGGTGGTGGCAAAGGGGGTTTTGCCGTCGCCGGGGTTGTCGGGGCTGCGCCAGCGGTCCACCAGCTGCACGCGGCCGTTGGTCTGGCCGGGGGCGTTGAATGTGTACCGGTCGCCGGCGTACAGCACGTCGTTGCCCTGCGAGCCCTGCAGCGTGATGGCCAGCGACAGGTCCTTGTAGCCAAACGTGTTTTGCAGGCCGTAGGTGAAGTCGGGGAAGGGGTTGCCGATGACGCCGATGTCGAGCGAGTTAATCTGGCCATCGCCGTTCACGTCCTTGAACTTGAAGTCGCCCGGCTGCACGGCCAAGGTGCTGCCCGTCCACTTGGGGCTGCCGTCCACGTCGGCCTTGTCGCGGTAAATGCCTTCCTGCTGGTAGCCGTAGAACACGCCCAGCGGCTGGCCCGGCACCACCCGAATGGAGCTGGTGTAGCCAAACACGGCGTCGAAGGTGATTTGCTCATTGGCGCCCGCCAGGGCAATTACTTGGTTGCGGTTCATCGAGACGTTGAGGGCCGTGTTCCAGGTGAAGGGGCCGTTCACGATGTTGGCCGTGTTGAGCTGGAATTCCAGGCCACGGTTGCGCACCTCGCCCACGTTGGCCAGGGCCCGCGACGAGTAGCCCAGAATGGCCGGGATGTTGCGGTTAAGCAGCAGGTCGGTGGTGTTGCGCTGGTAGGCGGCCACGGTCAGGTAGATGCGGTCGCGGAACAGGCCGAAGTCGAAGCCGGCGTCAAACTGGGTGTTGGTTTCCCAGCCCAGGTTGCGCAGGGCCAGGCCGTTGGGCGCAAAGCCGTAGTTGCGCACGCCGTTGCCGTTGCCAAACACGTAGTTGGCGGCCGTTTGGTAGCTCTGGTAGTTGTAGTCGCCGATGTTGTTGTTGCCCGTCACGCCGTAGGAGGCGCGGAACTTCAGCTCCGAAATGGCCGGAATGCCCTTGATGAAGGTTTCCTCGCCGGCGCGCCAAGCCAGGGCCACCGAGGGGAAGGTGGCGTAGCGGTTGTCGGGGCCGAAGCGCGAGGAGCCGTCGGTGCGCAGCGCGGCCGTCAGGATGTAGCGTTCCTTGAAGGAGTAATCGACGCGGCCGAAGAGAGAAACCAGCGAGTTGGCCGAGTAGTTGGTTTGGCCGAAGAGCTGGCCGGCGGCCGTGGCGTACTCGATGTCGGGCGTGGTGTAGGTGCCGGTCTGGCCCAGCACGGTGCTGCCCTCGTTCTGGTTGTACTGGGCCGAGTAGCCGGCCAGCAGGGTCACGTCGTGGTCGGCGCCCAGCTTGCGGTTGTAGGTGGCCGTGTTTTCCCACACCCAGTTCAGGTTGGTGTTGTTGACCTGCCGGGCGTCGATGTTGTTGAGGATGGGGTTCGAGAGGTTGGCGCTGGCGTTGTTCACGGTGCTCAGCGTGGCCGGCACGTAGATGGCGCGGCGGTTGTTTATCAGCTCGGCCCCGAAGTTGGTGCGCAGGTTCAGGCCCTTGAGGATTTCAAAATCCAGGAAGGCCGAGCCCAGGCCGCGCACCGAGCTGGTGCGGTCCTTATACAGGTCGATGGTGGCCACGGGGTTGAGCAGGTCGCCGGGCGTGGTCACGCCCGAGCCCGAGTTGCGAATGGCGCCGTAGTCGCCGTTGGCCAGGTACACCGGGATGACGGGCGGCAGAATCAGGGCCGCCGTCACGATGGCCGTTTCGCCGCCGGGGCCGCCGCCCGAGATGTTGCCGCCGTTGTAGCTGCCCGAAATCGGCTTCACGTCGGTGCGCGAGAAGTTGGGGGCCAGGCTCAGGCCCAGCTTCAGCTTGGGGCTCAGCTGCGCGTCGTAGTTGGCGCGCAGGGCGAAGCGGTCGAAGCCGGTGTTCTTCACCACGCCCTTCTGGTTGAAGTAGCTGCCCGAAATGTAGAAGCGCGACGAATTGGTGCCGCCCATGGCCGACAGCTGGTACTGCTGCTGCGTGCCGGTGCCAAAAATCTCGTTCTGCCAGTCAGTGTTCGGCAGCTCGGGCGCGCCGGGCGCCAGCTGGGCCGGCAGGGCGCGGTTGCCGTTTCGGAAAGATTCGCGCAAGTAGTCCAGGTACTGCTCCCGGTCCATCAGGTCCACCTTTTTGGCCACCTGCACCACGCCGGCGTTGGCCGTGAAGTTGAAGCGGGTTTTGCCGTCGTTGCGGCCGCGCTTGGTGGTCACAATCACGATGCCGTTGCCGCCGCGCGAGCCGTAGATGGCGCAGGCCGCCGCATCTTTCAGAATCTGAATGCTCTGAATGTCGCCGGGCGGAATCTGGTTGTAGCTGTCGGCGCTGTTGAGCGGGTAGCCGTCCACCACGTACAGCGGCGAGTTGCCGGCCGAAATCGAGCCCAGGCCGCGCACGCGAATCACCGCGCCCTGGCCGGGCTCGCCCGAGGGCTCCGTAATCTGGGCGCCGGCCACCAGGCCCACCAGCGCTTCGGAGGGCGACGACACCGGAATCAGCTCCACCTGCTTGGCCGAAATCGAGGAAATGGACGTGGCCAGCAGCTTCTTCTCCTGCACGCCGTAGCCCACCACCACCACTTCTTCCAGCGCCTTCGAGTCGGGCGCCAGCGTGGCGTTGATGGAGGTGCGGCCGTTCACGCTGGCTTCTTCGCTCAGGTAGCCCACGAAGGTGAAAACCAGCGTGGCGTTGTCGGGCGCTTTGATGGTGTAGCGGCCTTCCACGTCGGTCTGGGTGCCGTTGGTGGTGCCCTTCACGATGACGTTGACGCCGGGCAGGCCCGCGCCCTTCTCGTCCAGCACGCGGCCGGTGATGGTGATGTCGGCCTTCACCCCCCGGGCGGGTGCGGGCGCAGCGGCCAGGGCCAGGGTGGGGGCACTCAGCCCCAGGCTCAGCGCGGGCAGCAGCACCAGGGGCCGCAGGTAGCGCCGAAAATCGGGTCGTATAATTTCCGTCATGGTGGTGGGGTGGGTTTGGTGACGATGGGAGGGCCGCGGCGGGCGGTAGCAGAGCCGCGCGGGCAGAGTAGAAAGTGGCCGAAAGCCAACAGCAAGCGCGGTCAGTGAAGACTTACCCAACCGATTGCCCTGCGAAGTACTGGGTTCTTCCCACCGATTGCAGCTAGTGGACAGGTCTTTATTTACGCAAACGTTTTCGGTAGCTGCGCCCAGAATGGCGGTTTTCCGGGGCCCAACCGTTAGGTTTGTGTATTGCGGCTTTGCCACTTGTTGTAGAAAATTGTCACTTCTTTTCTTCCGTCTTCCCCCGTTCCTGCCATGACGCCCGTGAACCTGAAGTCGCTGGCCGAGCAACTCAACATGTCTATCGCCACGGTTTCCAGAGCCTTGCGCGACAGCCACGAGGTTTCTGAAGCCACCAAAGCGCGCGTGCGGGCCCTGGCCACGGCCCTCAACTACGAGCCCAACGCCTACGCCAGCAGCCTACGCCGCAACCTGAGCAAGACCATCGGGGTGGTGATTCCGAAAGTGGCCAACCACTTTTTTGCCCTGGCCATCAACGGCATCGAGGAAGCCGCCCGCCAGAGCGGCTACCACGTCCTCATCTACCTCACCCACGACGACTACGCCCGCGAAGTGTCCATTGTGCAGCACCTCAAGGGCGGGCGCATCGACGGCCTGCTCATGTCGGTGGCCAGCGGCACCGAAGACTTTGCCCATATCAAAAGCCTGCAGGAAACCAACCTGCCCATCGTGTTTTTCGACCGCGTGTGCGCCGAAGTGCCCACCGCCAAAGTGACCACCAACGACTACGAAAGCGGCTACCGCGCCACCGAACACCTCATTCAGGCCGGCTGCCAGCACATTGCCCACCTGCTCATCTCCAACAACCTGTCCATCGGCCAGTTCCGGCAGCAGGGCTACCTCGACGCCCTGCAGGCCCACGGCCGCGCCCACGCCCCCGACCTGGTGCTGCCCGGCGTGATGGACAACGAGCAGAACGTGGTGCTCATTCGCGAGCTGCTGCAACGTCGGCCCGACATCGACGGCATCTTTGCCTCGGTCGAGCGGCTGGCCATCAGCACCTACCACGTGTGCCGCGAGCTGGGCCGCCGCATTCCCGACGACATCAAAATCATCGGCTTTTCCAACCTGGAAGCCGCCTCGCTGCTCGCCCCTCCCCTCTCCACCATCACGCAGCCGGCCTACGACATCGGCCGCGAAGCCGCTAAAATCCTGCTGCGCGCCGTGGAAAAAAAGAAGCCCGTGCTGCCCAGCCAAAGCCTAGTGCTGGAGTCGACGCTGTTTGAGCGCGACTCCACGGCCCGCCGCTAAGCCGGCACCGGTCAGGTCACCTGAAAAAAGGCCCGTTCCTGCGCAGGAGCGGGCCTTTTTTCAGGTGACCTGACCGGCCTTACTAAGCGCGCTATTCCAGCACCACGCGCTTGGTCAGCAGTTGGGTGTCGGCCTGCAGACGCAGCGAGTACACGCCGGCGGCCAGGCCGGCGGTGCGGAACTCGGCGCTGGCCCCGGCCGCATTCAGCCCAATGGTGCGCACGAGCACCGCCTGGCCCAGTGCGTTGAACAAGGTGGCCCGCACCTCGCGCTGGCCCGCCAGCGGCGGCAGCAGCACCGTGAAGCTGGTGCGGGCCGGGTTCGGGTACACGCTCACGGCATCGGCGGCCAACTCGGCTTTAGAAGCCGTAACCGTGGCCGCGCCGAACGCCAGGCTGAAGCGCCCGTTGGCCGCGCCCGCCGCCAGCGCCACGGAGTAGCTGCCGCCGGCCACCAGCAGCTGCTGGGTTCCCGTCAGGGCATCGCGCAGGTACACGCGGGCCGAGCCAAAATTGCTCAAATCGGCCACCGCGAAGGCGTAGGTACCGGCCTGCGGCACGCGCACGCTGAGCGGCACCACCACTTCGGCCGCACCCAGCAGCGCCAGCCCGTTGATGGCCAGCGGCGTGCTGCCGGCCAGGGCGGCCAGGTCCAGCCCGGCCGGATTGGGCAGCTTGGTGGCGTCAAATTCGGCATCGACGCCGGCTGTGGCGCCTTGCTCGAAGTACACGTAGGCATCGTCCTGCAAGCCGGCGCCGCTCAGGGCGAGGCGCAGCAGCGGGCGGGCATCCACGGTGCCGCGGCCGAAGGCCGGCTGCGGGCCGAAGGCGGTGACGCGGTTGGCGTTGGTCAGGTTCACGGCGCCGGGCGTGCCGGGGGCCAACACGCGGGCGAAATAGCCCGAGCCAGCCACAATCAGCGGGGAGGCGCCCACGCCATTGGCGTAGCTGCGGTAGGTGCCGGCGTATTGGCCGGTGCTCTGGTACACGTACATGGCGGCGTCCATGCCGGGGCGCTGGGCGGGCGTCACGGTGCTCCAGTCCAGCGGCGCCGGGTACGGGTTGCCGAGCAGCTGCCAGCCGGCATCGGCATCCGTGCCGCGGCTGAGGGCGCCGGAGGTCTGCGCGGCATTGTTGAACGTGCCCGTGAAGGCCACGGGCTGGGCCGAGGCGGGCGCATTCACGCTGTAGCCGCGGCTGGGCTGCATAAGGTCGGCGCCGCTGCCGGGCGAGAACCAGCCTTTGTCGAAGGCTCCGAGGTTGGAGGCCGCGGTGGCAATGCGGCTTTCATCGTAGCCAAACACCGTGGGGAAGGGCACCACGGCGCCGGGCGTGCCGCTGGTGTTGTAGCCGGTGTTAAAGGTGGGCGCGAAGCCCAGCGTGCCCACACTGCTGAGGGGCGCGCCGGCCACCGGCGAGCTGTAGTGGCGGTAGGCCGGCCCGGTCACGGTGCTGGTGATGGCGCGTTGCATGGTGCCGGCGCCGGTCACCACGCCGCCGGTGTTGTCGAGCAGGGCCGTGCCGGCCGCCGTCGACAGCAGCGTGAAGGCCTGGCCGCCAGTGGCGAGGTTGCCGCTTTGCAAGCGGGCCACCTGGGCCACGCTCAGCGGCTGGCTCAGGGCGAGGGTGCGGTCGGTGCTCAGGGCGGCCGTGTTGTTCACGGTGAGGCTGCGCACGGTGGCGGGCAGGCCGGCGCCGGTTACTTGCGGTGCGATGCCGTTGTAGGTGTACACGGCATCGGCGGAGAACGAGCGCGGGCCGGTGAGCTGGATGGCGCCCGTGGCCCCGGTGGCGGCAATGCCGGCCGGGTCGCAGATGTGCAGCTCGGCGCCGGCCTGCAGCTCGAAGCTGCCCGCGCCGCCCAGCACTGCGCAGTTGGTGATGAGCCGTCCGCCCGTGAGCACCCGCACCGAGGTGGCCACCGTGGTGCCCAGCTGCAGCGTGAGCGTGCCGCCGCTCTGCACCGTGATGCTGTTGTAGCTGCCGCCGGCGCCCATGCTCTGGCCGTTCAGCACCACCAAATCGGGGCCAATGAGAGCGTTGCGCAGGGACTGGATGTAGGTGATGTTGGGCGTGCCGAAGCCGAAGCCCCAGTTGAGAGCAGTGCTGCCCGAGGCGTTGGCTTTGCCCGTGCCGTTGTAGTCGGCCAGGGTCTGGGTCGGGTTCAGGGGGTAGACAAATTTGCTCGGGCTGCCGCCGTTGTCCAGGTCCGGCGCGGCCATCTTGTAGCCCACTATGGCCTGGTAGTTGGCCGTGACGACGCCGCCGGCCCCGGCAATGGCCCCGCGGGTGGCAAACGCGTGGAGAGAGCCCGCGAGGCCCGCCGCGCCCGAACCGGCCGCTTTCACCATCACCATGTCGTACTGCGTGATGTTGAAGACGTTGCCGCCGCCCACGTTGCTGAGGTAGGTGGTGTTGCCGAGCAGCAGGTCCACGGTGTAATCCGAAGCGTCAGTGTCCTGCACGTAGCCGGCAGGGCCGGCCAGCTGGCGCAGCACCACGGTGGTGCCGCTGCGCACATCGGCCCAGAAGGCGGTGTTGGTGAACTGGTACTTGCCGCCGGTGTCGGCCGTGCCGTTGGTTTCGAAATCCTTCACAATCATCCCGCGCATGTCCACGTGGTCCTGCACCACCAGCAGCTCCACGGCGTCGAGGTTGCCGGTGCCGTCGTTCGAGCCGTTGTAGATGCGGTTCACCACCACGGGCGGGGCCGGATTGGCCAGCCCGCGCAGAGTCAGAATGTAGCTGATGTTGTTGGCCCCGAAGCCGTCGCCCCAGTTGCGGCTGGCGCTGCTCGACGCGGCCACGGCCGTGCCGTTGTAGTCGGCCGTGCTCTGGGCCGGGTTAGTGGGGTATAGGAACGAGCCCGCCGGCAGCGTGGTGCTATACGTGAGCTTGGGCCCGGCCACGGCGGTGTAGAAGGCCGACACCGGGCTGCCGCCGTTGTTGCTGGCCAGGGCGTGCACGGCGTTGTCGGTGCCGGTGGGGGCGCCGGTTTTCAGCAGCACCATGTCGGTGCCCGTGATGTTGAAATTCTGGCCGGCGCTGCCCAGTGCGTCGAGGTAGGTGGTGTTTTCCAGGAAGAGGTCGAGCTTGAAATCGGCCGGGTTCAGGTCTTCTGCGTAGCCCGCCACGTCCGACACCAGGCGGCGCAGCACGATGGTGGTGCCAATGCGCAGGTCCTTCCACAAAGCGTTGTCCTTGAACTGAAACTTGCCGCCGTTGTCGGTGGTGAGGTTGCTCTCGAAGTCCTTCACAATCAGCCCGCGGATGTCGAGGTGGTCCTTCACCACCAGCAGCTCCACGGCGTCTTTGCTGCCGTCGAACACGGAAGCGGCCTCGTTGTAGGTGCGGTTCACCACAATGCCCGTCATGGGCTGCTCCTCGAAGGTGAGCTTGGAGAAATTGAGACTGGCGCTCACGATGTCGAACTTGAGCGTGGCATTGGGGTCGGCTGCCAGATACACGTTATTGATAACCAGGTCCTGGTAGTTGCCAAAGCCCCCGGTGGCCGGCACGGCCACCACGCCCGTTCGGTCCACGTCGTTCACCGACAGCCGCAGCGAGCCCGTGGAGGTGGCCCCCGTCGATACCCGCACGGTGACTTTGTAGAGGCCGCTGCGCAGGATGTTGACGGAGTATTTCAGCCACTCGCCGCTGGCCGAGTAACCCACGTTGCCGTAGCCGGCGTCGCCGTTTTCGGTGTCCACGGCTTCATTGGGGCGGGGCACGGTGGGGTCCACGGCCGCCCCGCGGTTGGCCACGTCCGAGTCGTTATACGCCGCGCCCTGGCCGCCGAAATCGTATTCCACGGCCTTCACCACGCCCGGAATCACGGCCGGCGTACCGTTGTAAGGGGTTCGCACGCAGGCGCTCACCTGCACGTAGGCCGGCTTGCTCAGCACGATGGTCGTGTCGGGGTTCACCAGCGTCAAGGTCACGTCTTTGGGGCCGGTGGTGGCGTAGGTCACGGCAAAGGGGCCTTTGCCGCTGGCCGTGGCCGGCGTGGCGCCCGCGCCGAAGTTCCAGTCCAGGGTGGTGTAGCCGCCCAGCACGGCGGCCGTGTATGTCACGGCTTCGGGCGCGATGCAGCTGAAGGTTTTATCGGCCGAAAACGCCAGTTGCGTGTAGCTCTGGTTGGAACCGAGATAGGTAGGCGGCAACGTCTGCTGGGCGTGCTGCAGCGAGTAGATGATTTTGCGCGTGAGCTGGCCCTGGGCATTGAACAGCAGCACCAGCGTCGACTGCGCGTAGAGCCGGTTCGAGTACGCGGTGTTGATGCCCGCCGGCACGTTGACCTTAAGCGCGCTGGCGCCCGCAATGGCCGTGTTGTCGAGCTGCACCGTGAAATCGTAGTCGTCCACGTCGCTTTCGTTCAGCAGCATCACGGCCGTGGTACCGTTGTCGGTGCTGCTGAGCACTTTCACCAGGGCCTGGTTGTCGGTGGCGTTGAGGTTGGTGCCGTGCAGGTTTTCCGACACCAGCATCTCGTGCCAGAAGGCCGAGCGAGGCTTGAACGTGGCCGCCGTGCCGCCGTCGATGTAGCCCAAGTCGCCGGCGCCGCGGGCACCGCTGCCCTCGTGTATGGACCAGGGCTGCATCGACACGGCTTCGTACTTCATGCCCACGCCAAACACCTCGGCCCAAAACTGCCCGTTCAGGAACGAGTGCACGCCCACGCCTTCCACGGTGTTGTTACCGGGGTTGGCGTAGTCCACGTTGAACTCGGTGAGGGCCCAGCGCAGGGCGTTGGCGCCGGTGCGGTTGTTTTTGGCGTTCGCGGCGGCCATCAGGCCCAGCAGATTCACCACGTTGTTGGTCAGGTTGGTGGTGCCGCCTATTACGCCAGCCCGGGTCTGGGTGCCGTTGAAGGGGTAGGTGTGGAAGGAAATGACGTCGACGTAGTAGCGCCCGTTGGCGTCGGTGCCGGTGATGTCGTTGGCGCCGCCCACCAGCGCGGGGAAGTAGCCCCCGCCGTAAGACGCATTTTCGGGGCCCACGATGAGGATGCTGGGGTCCACGGCCTTCATGGCCGAAGCAAAGGATTTGATGTACGCCTCCACGCCCGCAATGCTCACCGGGTTAGGCTGCGACGCCAGGTCGGGCTCGTTGCCGATAATCCAGTACTTGATGTTGCGCCCCATCGTGATGTTGACGTGCTGCACCACCTGCGCGGCTTGCGCCGCCGTGAAGCGCCCGCGGCCCTCCGACACCTGCACCATGGGCTCGGCCCCGATGCGGCGAATGGAGTCAATCAGGGCAATGTATTGGGCGTTGGTGACCAGGTTGGAGTTCACCCCGTTGCCGCCGATGCGTACCATGCGCACCTTCGACTGCTTCACCAAGGGCCACAATTTATCGAGCTGCCCGTTGAACACCTGCGTGCCCAGCGCCGTGGGCAGCCAGGCGTTTTGGCCCGCCAGGTAGGGCGAAATGGTTTGGCCGGAGGCTGCGCGCAGCACGAGCCAGCTCAGCGCGAAAAGGGATAGCAGTCGCTTCATAAACAGGGTGGGAGTTGGGGTGAAAAGCAGCGCAGGGGCCGGCAGTTACGGGCGCGGCCGGCACGGGAATTCCGGGGCCCGCGCGGCGGGCCAGTTCGGCGGGGCCAGGGCCCGTTCCCAGGGTAGTTTCCGCTACGGTGCGTGGCCGTGCAGAGGGGCCGGATGCAGCAGTAGCGCGATTAAAGGTATTGGCATCCCAAACCGGAAAGCAAGGAAACTCACCGATTTATCTATGAAAACGTTTGCGGAAAAATACCGCAACGCCCCTCCCCTGCTTACCGAACAAAAGGCCCCTCAATGCTGTGCAAGCAGGTTTTTACGAGGCATTTCTCCACCGGCTCAGGCTTTTTTCTGAAACAGAAAGCTGATGATGCGTGGCACGCCGCGGCAGTCATCCGCGTCGAAAAACTCGCGCAGCTCAACGCACTGCAGGCCGTGGGCCAGCGCGGCGGCCAGGTAGTCGGATAGGTGGTGCGTGTGGCATTCCACCGTCACCTCGGTGCCATCGGCCAAGTAACGGGCCTTGCTGCCCAGGTACTGCTTGAAGGGGTGCAGCTCGCCCACGTACAGCAGGCCGCTGGGCCTGAGCGCGCGGCCGCACTGCTGAAACACGGCGCTTAGGTCCGGGATGTGCTCCAGCATGAGGCTGCACGTCACGAGGTCGACGGCGGGCGGCGCCCAGCGCCACGGCTGCGTCACGTCGGCGGGCTGAAAGCGCACGTTGGCGCTGGCCAGTTTGGCCTGGGCGCGGGCCAGCATCTCGGCCGAAAAATCCACGGCCGTGACCTGCGCGGCTTTGGCGGCCAGCCACTCGGTGTTCTTGCCCGTGCCGCAGCCCAGCTCGATTACTTCCGAAAACGGCACCTCGGCCAGCAGCTGCCGGATGGCCACGGCTTCCAGGTCGCGGGTTCGGTTGGCGACCGTGTCGTACGTGTCGGCCCAGGCGTTGTAAGCGGTTTGCACGTTCATGGCCAAAAATAAACCCGTCAGGCCCCTTTGGGGGCCGGCAGCAGCTTGTCGGGGGTGATGGGCAGCTCGCGCACGCGCTTGCCGGTGGCGTGGCACACCGCGTTGGCCACCGCGGCGCTGAAGCCCACCAGGCCGATTTCGCCCAAGCCTTTGGCGCCCATGGGGTCGAGCAGCGGGTCGGGCTCGTTGATGAATTCGACTTCGATGCTGGGAATGTCGGCGTTCACGGGCACGTGGTAGTCGGCCAGGTCGTGGTTCACCACGCGGCCGTAGCGGTGGTCGAGGCGGGCCTCCTCCATCAGGGCCAGCCCAATGCCCCACACCACCGAACCCAGCACCTGGCTGCGGGCCGTTTTGGCGTTCAGCACCCGCCCCGCGTCCACCACCGACACCACCCGGCTCACGCGCACCTCGCCGGTGAGCGGGTGCACCTGCACTTCCACGAAATTGGCGCAAAACGATTTGCCGGAATACTGCTCCATTTCCGGCGCCTTCTCGGCTTTCTGGGTCACCTTCAGCGCCGGCAGCCCATGCTGCTTCAGCACCTCGCCGAAGCTCAGGCGACGGTTTTTCTTGGTTGAGACAACGAAGCCGTTTTCCGCCGTCAACTCCTCGGGTTTTACCTTGCCCAAGGCGTTGCCGGGCACGCTTAGCGCCAGGTCCAGCAGCTGCTTTTTCAGCGCCGCGCACACCTCGTGCACCGCCGAGCCCACCGACGTGGCCGTGTGCGAGCCGGCCTGCAGCGGCGCTTCCGGGTAGGCCGCGTCGCCCAGGTCGAAGCGAATGTTGGCCGCGGGCACGCCGCTGGCATCGGCCGCAATCTGGGTCATGATGGTGGCGGTGCCGGGCCCCGTGTCGGCGGTGGCGCTTTGGATGACGAGGGAGCCGTCGGGCTGCAGGCGGGCGTGTGCCGTGGCGGGGCTGCGCTCGGCTTTGTAGATGCCCGTGCTCATGCCCCAGCCCACCAGCCACTCGCCGTGGCGCAAGGTGCGCGGCGCCAGCGGGCGCTTGGCCCAGCCGAAGAGCGCCGCGCCGCGCTCGTAGCATTGGCGCAGGTGCTTGCTGCTCCAGGGCTTGTCGTTTTCGGGGTCGCGGTCGGCGTAGTTTTTCAGGCGCAGGGCCAGCGGGTCCAGGTTCAGGGCCACGGCCAGCTCGTCCATCGCCGATTCGAGGGCGAAAGAGCCGCTGGTTTCGCCGGGGCCGCGCGTCCAGGCGGGCGTGCTCAGGTCGAGCGGCACGAGGCGGTAGTTGGTGTCGAGGTTGGGGGTGCGGTAGGCCGATTTGGTGGGGTGCACGATGCGCTCGGCAAACTGCTCGTGGCGCGAGGTGTTGCCGTAGGCCCGGTGCGTGATGCCCACCAGCGTGCCGTCGGGCGTGGCGCCCAGCCCTATTTTCTGCATCGACAGCGGCCGGTAGCCCACCAGGTTGAACTCGTGCTCGCGCCGGTTCATCAGCTTCACCGGCCGGCCCACCTGCTTCGCCCCGAGAATGGCCGCCACTTCCGGCGGCCAGATGCGCGACGAGCCCCCAAACGCCCCGCCCACAAACTGCGAATGCACCCGCACGCTCTCGGCCGGCAGCTGAAACATGCGCATTAGGTCCTGTTGGGCCAGTTTGGGGCCCTGCGTCTTGGTGTACACCGTCAGCTTGTCGCCTTCCCACAGCGCAATCACGGCGTGCATCTCCAGGGGGTTGTGCACCTGCATGGGCGTGCGGTATTCGGCCTCGATGTGCACCGGGGCAGTTTTGTAGGCGTCGGGCTGGCCGCGCAGGTGGTCTTTTTCCTTCTTTGGGGCCTCGTTTTTGCTGAGGCTCGCGGCCAGGTTGGTCTGGTGCGGGGCCGCGTCGTACTCCACGCACACCAGCGAGGCCGCGTAGCGGGCCTGCTCCAGCGTTTCGGCCACGGTCAGCGCCACGGGCTGGTTGCTGAAATGCACCTGGTCGTCGTAGAACACTTTGATTTCCTGCCCTTCCACCCGCGGGTTGTTGCTGGCTTTGGCGTCCTGGTAGCCGGGCACGTTGGGCGCGTTCAGGTGCGAGACGATGCTGAGCACGCCGGGCGCTTTTTCGGCCGCGGCCACGTCGAGCCGCTTGATGCGGCCGCGGGCAATGGCGCTGCACACCAGCACGCCGTGC
Organism: Hymenobacter armeniacus; assembly: GCF_014699055.1. Taxonomy (GTDB): domain Bacteria; phylum Bacteroidota; class Bacteroidia; order Cytophagales; family Hymenobacteraceae; genus Hymenobacter; species Hymenobacter armeniacus. The sequence goes on along the minus strand of NZ_JACXAC010000002.1, from coordinate 582,501 downwards.
ACGCAGTCCTTCACTGCGTGCTCGGCAGCGTAGCGGGCCTGGCCGGTTACTTTCAGGCGGCCGTCCACGCGGTTCAGCGGCTCGCCGGTGCTGGGCGTCGGGAGAATGGTTTTTTCCATGGCAGTCAGGCAGAAGAGGCCCTGACTTTACGGCGAGGAAAGGTGGGCGTTTCACCAATAAAGCACTCCCGGGGCTCAGCTGTGGTTTCCATCCTGCTGGCGCGGCTTTCGTGCAGCGTACCCGCGCCAGAGCGAGGGCCTGGTCGCAGCGGACCTAAGGCCGGCCGCGCAACCAATGCTGGGCGTTTTCGAGCGAGTCGAATAAGTGGATGTGCAGCAGGTCGCCGATGCGGACCTGCAAGTCTTCGATGGCCAGTTGCCCAAAAATATCGGGCGAAAGCACCTGGGCAAAGTAGCGCAGCCCGGCGCTCACAATGAGCGGCGTCCACACCTGCTCAATCCAGTCGTTGGCGGCCGAAAAGTCGCCCACCAGGTCGCGGTGGTCATTCAGCAGCTTCGGGCAGGGTTCCTGGCGCAGCATATCAACGTAAGTCAGGCCCCCGTCCATGACCGAGCCCAGCGTTTGCCGGCCGTACCACCGAGCGTGTATCCAGTTCTCGGCGCGGTTGCGCTCTACGGTGAGGTACACGCTGCCGTCGCCCCGCGTCAGGGATGTCATTGACTGTGAGGACTGGGCTGAAGTAGTGGCGGAGGTAGCATCCATGGTGCAAAGATGGGAGCGGGCTCGTCAATGAGGAGAAGCCGGATGGCCGCGTGTATACGGAAGCCCAACGCACTTTGGTAGTCGACAAACCACCAAAACAACCCCACCCCCGCCCCCCTCGTCTAACCGGCTCCACTCCTTCCTCGATTAGATGAGTCTCTGGCAAATCATTACACGCCTGCTGCCCTTCGTGCGGCCCTACCGGCCGCTGGTCATTGCCACGCTGCTGCTCACGCTGGTGGGCTCGCTGGCCGCGCAGGTCAACCCCTTTGTGCTGCGCTACATCGTCGACAACGTGCAGGGCCTGCTCGACCGGCACGAGGCGCTGGCCGCCGGCTGGCCCATGCTGGCCTGGGTGAGCGGCATCTTGCTGGGCAAGGAGGTCATCAACACCTTCATCACCTTCGGACAGAAATACTACGGCGAGAAAATCCGCATCAACGTGTCGAGCACGTTGTCGCAGACGGCCGTGGGCCGGATTCTGAGCTACGAGCTGGGCTTTTTCTCCGACGAGGGCAACCAGACCGGCAAGCTCCAGACCCGCATCGACCGCGGCGTGGAGAGCCTCATGAAGCTGGTGCAAAACTTCTTCATCGACATCCTGCCGCTGTTTGCCAACGCCATTGTGGCCTTGGTGGTGATGTTCGTGGCCAACAAATGGGTGGGAACGGTGGCGCTGGCCATCCTGCCGGTGTATTTCTGGCTGAGCTTCCGGCAGGCCGACCGGCTGCAAGGCGTGCGCCGCGGCCTGCAAAAGCTGCGCGAGGAGAAAAACCACGGCCTCATCAGCATCATCGACTCGATTGTGGTCATCAAAAGCTTCGTGCGCGAAGCCTTTGAGGCCAACAAGCAGGCCGACACCCAGCAAAAGCTGGTGAACGCCCAGCTGGTGACGCGCAAAACCAACTTCCGCTACGACGGCCTCAAAACCTTCGTCGAGCAGATTGGCGTGGTCGTCATCATCGTCCTCACCGCCTACCTTGTGCTCGACCGCCAGATTTCCATTGGCGCCATCATGTTCCACATCTTGCTCTTCAACAACGTGTCGGCGCCCATCCGGCAGCTCCACCGCATCTACGACGAGATGAACGAGGCCCTCACCTACTCCGAAGGCTTCTTCGCCATCCTCGACGCCGACGCGGCCATCGAAGAAACCGGCCCCCTGCAGCCGGCCGACGTGCGCGGCACCTTCGAAATCTGCAACGTCGATTTCACCTACCCCAGCGGCACCCAGGCCCTGCACGACGTCTGCCTCACCATCGAGGAAGGCAAAACCACCGCCCTCGTCGGCCTCAGCGGCGCCGGCAAAAGCACCATCATCAACCTGCTCTGCAAGTTCTACGCCCCCGACTCCGGCAAAATGCTGCTCGACGGCCGCCCCCTGGCCGACTACGATACCCACGCCCTGCGCCAGCGCATCGGCCTGGTCCTCCAGAAAAACCACATTTTCAAGGGCACCATCGAAGAAAACATCCGCTACGGCGACTTCACCTCCACCCAGGCCCAAATCGAAGCCGCCGCCAAGCAAGCATACCTACACGACCAGATTCTGGACCTGCCCCGCCAGTACCAGTCCGATGCCCAGCAGCTCAGCGGCGGCCAGCAGCAGCGCATCGCCATCGCCCGGCTTTTCCTTAAAAACCCGCCCATCATCTTCCTCGACGAGCCCACCGCCAGCCTCGACGCCATCGCCACCGAGCAAATCAAAAACTCGCTCGACGCCATCAAGCAGGGCCGCACGGTGGTCATCATCTCCCACAGCCTCGCCCAAATCGTGGATTCGGACTGCATCCACGTCATGAAAAAAGGCCGCCTCGTGGAAAGCGGCACCCACGACGAACTCTACGCCCGCCACGGCACTTACCGCGAAATTTTTGACGCATCCGCCCGGAGTTTAAATATTGAGAAACTGGCGAAGACGATGGCCGATGACGGGGACGAGGTGCTGGATACGGCTTCGTGATAGGGTATTTGTTAGCTTTGAGTGAGGTTGTAATAAGTGCCTCTTATAATGGAATCGAGCAAACGAAATAGAAAGCACATCAGCGGCTCAGTTCTCATTATAATTGGGAGTTTAATGGCTGTTAATCCATACTTCTGGCTTTTTGCAATTCCAATAATATTACTCGGGCAAAGTTTGCTCTGGTCTTCTGAATTAGACGCCCGCTCAAAGACCCTATTAAGTGTATTACCAGTGCTTATACCTGTGGGCATCTGGGCTTCAATTATAATTTCAAGTCAATTTTAGTTTAAATTATCTCATCCGTTTAATCTGATACTTCAGCGATTTGCTCGGCTAATTATTTTATGACCATCGAAGACCTGCAAGCCCTTTGCCTGCGCCTGCCCGGCACCACCGAGGACCTGAAATGGGGCGTGCACCTGTGCTTCAGCGTGGGCGGCAAAATGTACCTCGGCACCTCACCCGATGAAGTCCCGTCAACCGCCTCTTTCATCGCCCCGCCCGAGGAACTGGAAACCCTGCTCGAAAGCCCCGGCTTCAGCCCCAACAAGCACCTGGGCCGCTACGGCTGGGTCACGATTGACAACATTGCCCGCCTCGGCCCCGCGCAGTGGGAGCGCTACCTCCGGCACTCCTACCGCACCGTGCGGGCCAAGCTGCCGCGCAAGGCGCAGCAGCAATTAGAGGCTCTGTAGCCACGCCGCGGCACTTCCGGCGGTAACCTCTGCCAAACCGGACTCGTTAGGAAACACTCCTTTCCTCCTAACCTTTCCACATTTTATGGCAACCCAAACCGCCCTCATCACCGGCGCCAGCAGCGGCATTGGCCGCGAGCTGGCCACCTGCTTCGCGCAAGACAAATTCAACCTCGTGCTCGTGGCCCTCGAGCCCGACTTGCTCAACCAGGCCGCCTCGGAGCTGCGCCAGCAATTCGGCGTCGAAGTCACGACCATCGCCAAAGACCTGTTCAAGCGCGACGCACCGTTTGAGGTGTACAACGAAATCAAGCAGAAAGGCCTGCAGATTGACGTGCTGGTGAACGACGCCGGCCAGGGCCAATACGGCACCTTCGACACCACCGACATCAACCGGGAGCTGGACATCATTCAGCTCAACATTGGCGCCTACGTGGTGTTTGCCAAGCTCTACCTGCAGGAATTCAAGGCCCGCAACGAGGGCAAAATCCTGTTTGTGGGCAGCATTGCCGGCGAGCTGCCTGGGCCGCTGCAGGCCGTGTACCACGGCACCAAGGCGTTTGTGAACTCCTTTGTCGAATCCATCCAGGAAGAAAACAAGGACTCGAACGTGACCATCACCAACCTGCTGCCCGGCATCACGAAGACGGATTTCTTCAACAAAGCCCACATGACGCAGGCCAAAAACGTGGCCGAAGGCCAGGGCATGGAGCCCGCCGAAGTGGCCAAAGAAGGCTACAAAGCCCTGATGAACGGCGAAAGCCGCATCATTGCCGGCGTGATGAACAACGTGCAGGTGGGCTTCAGCAAAGTGATGCCCGACCCGCTGGTGGCCGCCCAGGTGCACCAGCAAAGCGCGCCCGTAGACGGCGACGAAAGCGCCCGCTAGCCGCGTTCTGGAGCCGGTTGACTTGTAACGCGGACCACCGAGCCCGCGCTACGAGTCGACCGGCTTCATGAAACGTACGCCATTTGCTCAGCAACTTTGCCGGCCCGCTCACGTTTTGGGCGTTCCCCCAATTTTGCCGCGTCTTGCGCGGCTCCTGCATGCGTCTTTTTGTTTTTTCTCCGCTGAGTGCTTCGGCGCGCGGGCACCTGCAACGGTTGGCCCCCTCCGACCTGGAAATCATTTTCTGCAACGACCTGCCCACCGAGCAGCAGTTTCCGGCTTTTCAGGAAGCTGACTTGCTGATGGGCAACCCGCCACCGGCCTGGTTTGCGGCCGGGGCCCCGCCCCAGCTGCAGTTCTGGCAAATCGACTCGGCCGGGTTCGAGCGCTACCGGCAGGTGCAGCTGTCCATTCCGGTGGCCAACATGGGCGACTTCTTTGCCTGGCCCTGCGCCGAAACCATGGTGGGCGGCCTGCTGGCCCTCTACCGCCACCTGCCGGAGCTGGCCGTGCTGCAAGCGCAGCGGAAATGGGTGGGCGGCGCTTTTGTGCGCAACCGCGCCGGCCTGCTGCGCGGCAAGCGCGTGGTGGTGCTGGGCGCCGGCGCCATTGGCGTGGCCGTGCGCCAGCAGCTCAGCGGCTTCGAGTGCCAGGTGCAGCTGCTGGCCCGCACCGACCCCTCGGCCCAGTTGCACACCAAGGAAGAGTTGCAAGCGGTGCTGCCCGATACCGACATCGTCATCAACACCCTGCCCGGCAGCGCCGTGGGCTTTTTCTCGGCCGAGTTGATTGAGGCCATGCGCCCGGGCAGCATCTACGCCAGCGTGGGCCGCGGCAACACCACCGACGAGCCCGCCCTGTTGCGCCTGCTGCAAGCCGGCTACCTCGGCGGCGCCGTGCTCGACGTGACGGCCATCGAGCCCCTGCCCGCCGACAACCCGCTCTGGCACTTGCCCAACGTGCTGCTCACCCAGCACACCGGCGGCGGACAGGCCCTCGAAGACGAAAGCAAAGTCGACGTATTGCTCGAAAACCTGCAGCGGCTGCGCACCAGCCAGCCTCTGGTGAATTTGGTGGAGCTGAGCAAGGGGTATTGAGTAGAAGCAAAAGAACAGAACGTCATGCTTCATTGTGCGCTGCATGACGTTCTTTTTTCATTACCCAACTACCGCACCGGCACCCACGGCGCACCAGCCGCGAAAATGGCTTTGAGCGTGTACTGCTTGGCCTCTGCCGCGGTGAGCTGGTGCGACCACGCCACCCGCGCTTTCGGGTTAGCGCCCGGGCCGGTCGATTTGTACTCGGCGAAATAGGCCGTCTTTTCGTTTTCGGGGTTTTTCCAGTTGTCCCAGGCGGTGGGCGTAATGTGGGCGCCCATGGCGGTGTTGAGGTACACCACCTTGGCATTAGGGCGCCAGGGCCGGCCCAGGTTCACCTTTTTGGCCAACGCGGTGTCGGCGGTCAGCTTGCACTTCATGAACACGAAGCCAAACGCCTGCCCGGCCGGCGTGGACGCCGCCGTGATAAACGAGTTTTTCTTGCTCCTGATGGTGCAATGGTCGAACACGGCCGTGCTGGCGCCGAAAATAAAGTCGGTGGTGCCTTCGATGTAGCAGTCCTTGAAGTACTGGCGGGTGCCGCCCGTGGCCAGCAGCAGCACGTCTTGGTTGCCCACCATGCGGCAGCGGCGGAAGGTGGCCCGGTCGCCTTCCACGTGCAGGGCCACGGCCTGGCCGGCGGTGTAGCCCGCGTCGTTCGCGAAGGTCAAGTTTTCGGCCGCGAAGTCGGGCGCCTGCACCAGCACCGAGTGCGAGGTTTGGGTGTTGTGCCCGGCCGCGTCGCCCGTGTGGTCGTTGAACGTGATGACGGTGGTCGCCGCGTCGTCGCCCACCAGCCGCAGGTGGGTTTTGGCGGCGGGCACCACCAGCTTTTCGCGGTAGGTGCCCTTCTTGATGCGGATGGTGACGGTAGTCGGCGACTGGTTGGGCGCCGCGTCTACGGCTTCCTGCACGGTGCGGTAGGTGCCGGTGCCATCTTGCGCCACGGTGATGGGGCCGGTTTTGGGAGAGGTTTGGGCGTGTGCGGAGCAGGTGAGCAGCGCGGCGGCCAGGGTCAGCAATTTCATTTGGGGTGTAGGTTATTTGGCTTCGGGGTTCCAGCCGTGCAGCACGGTGTCGCGGGTGTAGAGCCGAGCCTCGGCCTCGGTGAGCTGGTGCGACCACGGCGCGCGCTTGTCGGGCGCCGCGCCGGGGCCGCGGCTTTGGTACTCGGCGTAGTAGGCCGTTTTCTTGTTCGATTCTTTATCCCACGCGTCCCAGCCGGCTGGCCGAATCACGGCGCTCAGCTCGCAGTTGAGGTACACGGTTTTGGCGTAGGGCCGCCAGGGCCGGCCCAGCCCGAAGCTGCCCGCGGGCGCGTCGCCCCCTATGCGGCAGCGGCTGAACACGTAGCCAAACCGGGCCGTGTCGGGCGTAGAAGCCGCCGTAACGAAGCCGCCCTTCTTGCAGAAAATCTCGCAGTCCTCGAACCATGCCGTGCTGGAGCCGAAGATGAAATCCACCGTGCCTTCGATGTAGCAACCCTTGTAAAACTGCCGGCTGCCGCGCCCATACGTGTACAGCGTGTCCTGAAAGCCCAGAAAGCGGCAGTTCACAAACGACGCTTTGTCGCTATCAACCCACATGGCCACGGCCTGCCCCACCGGCCCCGACGAGTTCTGAAACGTCAGGTTCTCGGCCGAAAAGTCGCCGCCGTAGATGTAGCAGCTCGCCGAGCCCGACGTGCCTTTGTCTTCGCCGAAGATGTTTTTCTTCTGGTTGTAGTCGTCGTAGGTCAGAATGGTGCGGTCCCGGTCTTCGCCAATGAGGTGAACGAATTGCTTGGAGCCGGCCAGAATCAGCTTCTCCTTGTAAATGCCTTTTTTGATTAAAATGGTGGTGACTTTCTTCCGGAAGTCGGGCACGGCGTTGAAGGCCTCCTGCACCGTGCGGAACCGGCCGGAGCCGTCCTGGGCCACCACAAAATCATAGCCGAACGCCCGGCCCAGCGAAAGGCTGCTCAGCAGCAACAACAGGAAATACCTCATGGAAATGCGGAAGTTGGAGCCGCAAACCTAGCAGGCGCCGCGCCCGAAACCGCCGGTTTTTTGCGCAATCGTTGCCGGCCGAACGCGGCGTTTTCTTCTTCCCCGGTGTGCAATTGGGTTGTGGGCTGCATCAAAAAGATGTTTCACTACCTCAAGCTGCCTTTATGCGATTACTCCTACTGCTCTGCGCCTGCCTGTTTTCTTCCGCAGCCTTTGCCCAAGCCACCGTTTCCGGCCGCGTGGTGGACGCCAAATCTGATGAAGGACTACCCGGCGTGACTGTGCTCCAAAGCGGTACCGCCAACGGTGTGTCGTCCGATGTGCACGGCTACTTTTCGTTCACGGTGCCCAACCAGCCCGACAGCGTGGCGCTTACCGTTTCCTCAATCGGCTACCTCACCCAGCGGCTGCGCGTAGCCGCGGGCAGCAATTCTATCATTAGGCTGGTGGTCGACCCGAAGCCTTTACCCGTCTGCCGTTTCGGGCCGCCTCGTGCTGAAGTCGGCGTGTTCAGCGGCATGCACTACGCGCCTTTCGGCGGCACCTTGAGGCTCTATGGTCCCCGGCTGTTCCGGCAGCCGCTCGCGCCATCCGTCAGCTACCAAACCAACTTTGCCCGCAACCACGCCCTCCACCTTGGCCTCGGCCTGCCGGCCATCCACCGCTTTCACTCGCTCAATATCACCGAAACGCTGGACTACCAGCGGCTACGAGCCCCCGGCGCCAACACCGCCTTCGACAGCTACACGGCCACGCTGGGCCTCAACGCCGGCTTCATCGGAGGCAGGCGCCTGCCCACGTTTCTGCTAGGAGCCGGCTATGCCGAGTGGCGCTCAATCCAAGACGAAGTGGCCGCCCAACGTTCGGGCTACGGCTACACGGCCGGCCTGCAATTCAACGCCCTGCCTGAGCCATTCAACGTGTACGTGAGTGCCCAGGCCACCCGCTGGCCCGACGCCTGGCAGTGGCAAGGCCGCCTGCTGCACGGCCTCCCGCACAATCTGCAAGCCGGCGTGGCACTGAACCAGCTGCGCAGCTACACCGAAGTTTCGCTGTTGCTGAACCGCTTATTCTATTAAAACCAGCACGGTGTAGAGACGCAAAATATTGCGTCTCTACACCGTGCTCACAATTCCGCCAACAAAAAAGCCCGACCAACCGGTCGGGCTTTCCTTTTTCAACCGGTCAACCCTACTCCTGCATGCCCGACACTTTGGTCAGCACGTCCACAATCTCGGCCGAGATGCCGGTGGTGCTGAAGCCGCCGTCGTGCATCAGGTTCTGCATGGTTACGTAGCGGGTCAGGTCCGAGAAGAGCGAGATGCAGTAGTCGGCGCAGGCTTCGGCCGGGGCGTTGCCCAGCGGCGACATCATGTCGGCGAAGTTGTAGAAGGCGTCGAAGCCCGTGATGCCGGTGCCGGCCGTGGTTTTGGTGGGCGACTGCGACACCGTGTTTACGCGCACTTTCTTGAGCTTGCCCAGGCGCTGGCCGTAGCTGCGGGCAATGCTTTCGAGCATGGCTTTGGCCTGCGTCATGTCGGTGTAGTCGAGGAAGGCACGCTGGGCGGCAATGTAGCTCAGGGCCACCACCGAGCCCCACTCGTTGAAGGCGTCCTGGCGCTCGGCCACGGCCAGCATCTTGTGCAGCGACATGGCCGACACGTCGAGGGTCTGCTGAAAGAATTTGTAGTCCAGCTCGCCGTAGTGCTTCTTCTTGCGGATGTTGGCGCTCATGCCAATGCTGTGCAGCACGAAGTCAATCTTGCCGCCCAGCTTCTCCTGCGCGCCCGAAAACAGCGCCTCCAGCTCTTCCGTGGAGGTAGCATCGGCCGGAATGATGGGCGCGTTGCACTCCTCGCTCAGCTTGTTGATTTCGCCCATGCGCATGGCCAGCGGCGCGTTGGTGAGCACAAAGCGCGCCCCTTCGGCGTGCGCCCGCTGGGCCACTTTCCAGGCAATGGACTGGTCGTTGAGCGCGCCGGAAATGATGCCGACTTTGCCGGCGAGGAGGTTGTTAGCCATGATTTTTAAGGGTAAGAAAGTATGCAGGTAGGAGGGTACGAGGGGCCACAGGCCGCCAAACCCGGCGCAAGTTAGCTATTCCTTCCTACCCTCCTACCCCCATGCCCTCCTACTCTAGCTCACCGTTTCGCCCCGCAGCGCCAGCAGCTCGCGGGCGCTCTGGAAGGCGTTTTCGCTGGGTTTGGCGCCCGCAATCATGTGCGCGATTTCCTTGATGCGGTCCTCCTGGTTCAGCTCGCGGATGCGGCTCACCGTGCGGTCGGCGCGGTCTTCCTTGTACACGAAGTAGTGCACGTCGCCGGCCGCGGCCATTTGCGGCAGGTGCGAAATGGCCACCAATTGGTGCTTTTGGGCCATCTGCTGCATCATGCGGCCCACCTTCACGGCAATCTCGCCGCTGATGCCGGTGTCAATTTCGTCGAACACTATCGTCGGCAAGGCCGTCTTGTCGGCCAGCATGTACTTGATGCACAGCATCAGGCGCGAGAATTCCCCGCCCGACGCGGCCTTGCTTAAGGTCTGGGGCTGGGCGCCTTTGTTGGCCGTGAAGAGGATGTTCACCACGTCGATGCCGCTGGCCGTGGGCGCGCCCACCGAGTTCTGCACCACAATGCGGGCGTGCGGCATGCCGAGGTCGGCCAGCAGCAGGCCCAGCTGCTTTTCAAAGTTGGGGAACGACTTGCGGCGGCTTTCCGACAGCTTGGCGCCTTGCTTGGTCACGGCCGCCAGGGCCGCGTCCGAGTCCTTGCGCAGGCGGTTGATTTCCTTGTCCAGATTCAGTACCGAGCTCACTTTCTGGCGCAGCTCGTCGCGCACGGTGATGAGGGCGGGCAGGTCGCGGGCCTGGTGCTTGCGCTGCAGCGTGTAGAGCACGTTGAGGCGGTCCTGCAGCTCCTCGGCGCGGGCGGGGTCGCCTTCGGTGCGGCGCTCGGCCACTTCCACTTCGTCGGCAATGTCGTGTAGCTCGATTAGGCAGCTTTCCAGGCGCTCGCGCAGCTCCTTGAAGTTGTCGGCGTAGCTGGCCACCTGCCCCAGCAGCACCGAGGCCTCCTTCATGGTGCCGGTGGCGCAGCTTTCGCTGTCGCGCAGGCCGTGCAGCGCCTGGCTCAGCTTGTACTTGATTTCCTCGGCGTGCTCCAGCTGCTTCACCTCCTGCTCCAAGGCCTCCTGGTCCTCGTTGTCGAGGCGGGCCTCTTCCAGCTCATTCAGCAGAAAGCTATTGTAGTCCAGCTCCTTGCTGGCCTGCGCCGCCTGGCTTTCCAGCGTATTGAGGTCGGCTTCCAGCTTGCGATAGGTCCGGAAGGCGTTGCTGTACTGCGTGCGTTGCGGCACCAGCCCGGCAAATAAGTCCAGCAAATTGAGCTGAAACACGGCATCGCCCAGCAGCAGCGTGTCGTGCTGCGAGTGAATGTCCATGAGGTTGGCGCCGATTTTCCGCAGGGCGTCCAGCGTCACGGGCGTGTCGTTCACGAAGGCGCGCGACTTGCCGTTGGGGCTGATTTCGCGCCGCAGAATGCAGTGCGTGTCGTAGTCCAAATCTTCGGCGTCGAAGATGTCCTGCAGCTGGTAGTTGGCAATGTCAAACTGCCCTTCAATCACGCATTTGCGCTCGGTGTCGAACAGCATGCGCGAGTCGGCGCGGTTGCCCAGCAGCAGGCCAATGGCGCCCAGCATGATGGATTTGCCGGCGCCGGTTTCGCCCGTAATAATGTTCAGCAGCGGGGACGGACGCAGCTCCAGCTGCTCAATCAGCGCGTAATTTTTAATTCGTAAATCGACAAGCATAACTTTTGTAAAGTCGTCTGATAGCGAGTTGTCCGCCACGCTGAGCTTGTCGAAGCATTTTTCTCACATTAGTAAATGAATTACTTGCTGCGAAAGAGATGCTTCGACAAGCTCAGCATGACCGTTCTTTCTGGTTCTAATTCCAGGTTATTACTTCAACACAGTTTGGTATTTGGCCGAATTGCCGGGGTCGACTTCGGTAAGCATGGCCACCAGCTGCTGCTTCTGCGACTGGTCCGGGCTGGTGCGGAAGACGTTGGCAATTTCCTCGGCCTTGGCATCAAAAAAAGCCCGAAAAATCAGCGAGCCCGGCCGCGTGATGGCGGCTTTCTGAATGCCGGTGAGGGCGGTCATCATCGAGGCGCGGGCCTCTTCCGGCTTTTCAATGAAGATGTCCATGCCCAGACGGTAGTAATTGTAGAGGCCGGTGCGCACGGCTTCAAATTGCGGGTCGGTTAGGTTGTCGAGCAGGAAGTGGCGCTCGCGCGAACCCGTGCCGCGCCACCCTTCGTCGGGCTCGTTGGTGCTGGTCTGGTTGGCCGAGTAGTTCACGATGTTGCGGGCCAGCTCGTAGTACGGCGTGCCCCCGAGCTTGCCAAACGTGTCGCGGTCGATGCCGATGACCAGGTAGGCGTAGTAGCTCAGCAGCGACGACAGGTTGGAGTCGAAGCTATTGGGCGAGAAGCGCAGCGACATCTGCGGCGAGTAGTTGAAATTGAAACTCTTGTCGTTGATGCTGATGACGTTGGTTTCATAGCCCGTGCCGTACACCGGCCGCGTCGACACCAGGCGCATGATGCAGTTGTAAGTGCCGTTCTGCGGGATGGTGGTGATGCCGATGAACATGCGCAGGCGAATGCGCTCGGCGTCGCGGTAGGTCTGGGTGGTCCAGGCGCGGTTGTTGAGAAACTCGCGAATGTCCTTCTGCATGCTCGTGACGATGGTGGGGTCCGAAATGGTCACGTTTTCGGTGGTCACCGTCACTTCGGCCAGCAGCTCCTGGGCGCGGGCCACGGGGCCGGCCAGCAGCAAAACAAGTATCGGCAGGGCCGCGAGGAGTTTTCGCAACATGGTTTTCAATGGGTGGCGGCCCGGCGGGCCAAAATCAGGCTTACCAGTCCGCGGGCCACATCGGCTTTGGACTGCAACTCAAAATTAACGATTTGGCCGGCGGCGTCCAGCACAGTCACCTTATTGGTGTCGTGGCCGAAACCCGCGCCCGCGTCGCGCAGCGAATTCAGCACCACGAGGTCGAAGTTCTTGCGCTGCAGCTTGCCCTGGGCATGGGCCAGCTCGTTCGTAGTCTCCAACGCAAAACCGACCGCAAATTGTTCAGCCCGCTTGCGCTGACCGAGCGTGGCGGCAATGTCCACGTTTTTGACCAACTCCAGCGTAAGCGTGTCGCCCGATTTCTTAATCTTTTCGGCCGCCACGTGGGCCGGGCGGTAGTCGGCCACCGCCGCGGCAAAGACCCAAACATCGGCCGTTTCAGCGGCCGCCGCGGCCGCCTCAAACATCTCGGCCGCCGTTTCCACCCGCACCGTGCGGATGCGCGGGCTGGCCGGGTCCGCTAGCTGGCTGGGGCCGCTAACCAAGGTTACTTCGGCGCCCTCGGCCGCAAAAGCTTCGGCCAGCGCGTAACCCATCTTGCCGGTAGAGCGGTTGCCGAGGAAGCGGACGGGGTCGAGGGGCTCGTAGGTGGGCCCGGCGGTGATAAGGACGCGCATTTTTTTTAGGGATGAAAAAGCTCCCAAAGAACGTCATGCCGAGCCCAGCGAAGCATCTCTCCTGCTAAGAGGATTCATTTACTATTGCGGTAGAGATGCCTCGGCTGCGCTCAGCATGACGTTCACGAAGTTGCTTCGCCGCCAAAAAACCGCTCCAGCTCCGTCATCATTTCTTCCGGCTCCAGCATACGGCCGTGGCCGCTGAGGCCGCTGGCCAGCTCGCCGCTGGGCGAGTCGAAGACGTGGTTGCCGAAGCTGCGCAGGCGGGCCAGGTTCTGCGTCACGGCCGGGTGCGCGTACATGTCCAGGTCCATGGCCGGGGCTAAAAATACCGGGCAACGGGCCGACAAATACACCGCGCACAGCAAATTGGGGCACAAGCCATTGGCTAGCTGGCCGATGGTATTGGCGCTGGCCGGCGCAATCAGCAGGGCGTCGGCCCACAGGCCCAGTTCCACGTGGTTGTGCCACTCCCCGGCCGCAGCATCACGCAAAAAGCCCGTCAGAACGGGCTTTTTCGAGAGCGTGCCCAGCGTGAGGGGCGTCACGAAAGCGGCAGCCGCTTCGGTGAGGATGACCTGCACTTCGGCCCCGGCCTTCACGAGCAGGCGGGTGAGCGGCGCGGCTTTGTAGGCCGCGATGCTGCCGCTCACGCCCAGCAGAATGCGGCGGCCGCGGAGGGGGCTGGCTGATTGGGTGCTGGTTGTTTGTTCGGGCATGAAGCTAGAAACTGGTAAACAAAGAACGTCATGCTGAGCGCAGCCGAAGCATCTCTACCGAGGAAGTAATTCGTTACTCTCGCGGTAGAGATGCTTCGGCTGCGCTCAGCATGACGTTCGTATTAGCGAACCCGGCGGCCTTAGAACAGCTCGCGGGGAATCGGCACCTCTTCCGGCTCGGGCGTGGTGTAGGCAATTTTGCCCTGCAGAAACTCCTCGATGGCCAAGCTGGTGGGCTTGGGCATGCGCTCGTACTGCTTCGACACCTCGATTTGCTCGCGGTTTTCGAACACTTCCTCCAGGTTGTCAACCGTGGAAGCAAACTCGGCCAACCGGTCGTTCAACTCTTCTTTCAGCTTCACCGACAGTTGGTTGGCGCGCTTCGAAATCACGGCGATGGCCTCGTACACATTGCCATTGTCGCCGGTGATGTCGGCGATGTTGCGCGTCACGATGGAGCTCGACGGGGTGTTGGGATTGGGTTTCATGGGCATGGAGTATAGTTATCAGTTGCTGGTTGTCAGTTGTCAGGCTGTGCAGCTGGCAAGTCCGGGACTAACAACTGACAACCAGCAACTGACAACTAAAATTAGTTGGATGCCGCGGCTGGCGTCGCCTTCAGCCGGGAGATTTGGGCCTGGCTGACGTCGTACATGTCCTGCGCGGCTTTCAGGTTCTTGCTCTTGGGATAGGCGTCGAGGAACTGCTGGTAGAAGCTCACCGCCTCCAAATAACGCTCGCGCTGCTTGGATTCGATGCTTTCCTGGGCCCAGGCGTATTGGGCGCTGAGGCGCAGGAAGGCAGCCTGCTCGGCGTAGGCCGAGGCGGGGTACTGTTGCTGAAAATTGGTGAGGGCCACCACCGCCGCTTGGTTGTAGCGGAGCTGGTAGTACAGCCGGGCGCTTTCAAAGGCTTTGTTTTCCAGCTTCTTCTGCAGCTCCTGCGACATGTTCTCGGTCTCACCCTTGAACTTGCTGTCGGGGTAGCGGTTCAGAAAATCCTGAATCGACTCCAACGCCGACACTGTGTTGGTTTGGTCGAGCTCGTAGCCGGGCGAGTCCAGAAACAACGACCGAGCGTTCAGGAAAGTGGCTTCTTCGGCGTACTCCGAGTTGGGATACGTGTCGATGAACTGTTTGAAATAGAACGCACTCAGCACGTAGTTGCGCTGCTTGAAGTTGGTATTGGCGAAGTAGAACTGGGCCTTTTCGGCCTCGGGGCGGCCTTTCAGCAGCGGAATGAGGTCTTCGAGCAGCGTGCCGGCCCGGAAATAGTCGCCTTTGTCGTAGTACTGCACGGCGGCTTCGTACTTCTTATTGACGTCGGTGCTTTTCAGCAATTTTTGGTAGCCGCTGGCGCAGGAGCCCAACAAGAGCGTGCTAACGAGCAGAAACAGAACCGTGAGGCGGGAAATCGGCATAAGGGGTGCAAAGGTAACGATTTGAGCCGGCGAAGGCAAACGCGGCGCCAACTCCGGCTGGCCCGCCCGCAGCAAGAGTGCAGGGCGGGGGCCAAAGGTTGCAGCTAGCGCCGCACGGTGGGCGCCGCCAGCGGGGCTTTGGCCGGCGCGCCGCTGGCGTTGGGTTTGGCTGCGGGCGCGGCTTTAGGTGGGGTTGCGGGCTTGGGGCTCGCGGGTTTGGGCGTTATTTTTCGGGGTGTGGGCTTGGCGGCCGGGCGGCGCTTGGTGGGCGTGGCCTTTTTCTTAACCGGCTTGCGTTTTTTGGGTCGGTCGTCGAACTGTTTGCCCAACACCTGGCGCCGGGTGGGGCGTTCCGCGGCGCGCCACTTGTAGCCTTTCAGGCGCTCGTCGTCGGGCTTGAGCTCGTGCGGCGGGATGAACTTGGCCTCGGGGTTCGAGAGAACGGTGATTTTGTTGAGTTTGCTTTCCAGAAACAGCAGCCGCATGTTGGCCGACAGCACGCGGTTCATGCCGGTGGTGGCGGTGTCGTTATCCAGGG
Source organism: Hymenobacter armeniacus (assembly GCF_014699055.1). Classification (GTDB taxonomy): domain Bacteria; phylum Bacteroidota; class Bacteroidia; order Cytophagales; family Hymenobacteraceae; genus Hymenobacter; species Hymenobacter armeniacus. The sequence goes on along the minus strand of NZ_JACXAC010000002.1, from coordinate 566,935 downwards.
CGTAGAAGATGCTTTCGGCGTTGCCCAGCACGTCCACGCGGCGCAGCTGGTTGTCGCGGAAGTAGGCCATCATGCTGCGGCCCTTGGTCTGGTTAAAGTTCAGGAGCGTGTCCTGGCTCACGGCGAAGGCGTTGCCGTAGAGGCGCATCTCGTCCACCTTGCCGCGCTTCGAGCGAATTTGCATGGAGTCCGACGTGAGCTGGTTTTTGGCCTGCCACAGCACCGGGTCCTGGTTCAGGTAGATGATGCTGTCCTGCCGGTCGTAGGTCAGCGAGTCGCAGATGCCCTGCAGGTTGCCGCGGAATATCTGCACCTTGGGGTAGGCGTAGAGCACCGTGCGCGTGGTGGTTTGGCCGGGCCGCGCCTCGATGCTGATGAGCGTATCGGCGGCCATGTACAGGGTGTCTTTCTGGCTGCCGATGTTGCGCACCACGGGCCGGCCGCCGTAGAGCTTGGTGCGGCCCAGGCCGCGCCAGTACTTGCCTTGGTCGCCGCGCAGGGTCAGGTTGTCTTTCTTGGAGATGAGCGAGACGTGGCCTTTGGCTACGCCATACTGCTTGGTTTCGTCATACACCAGCTGGTCGCCGCCCAGCAGGTAGTTGGGCGTGTCGATTTTGGCGTTTTTCTTGAAGTTGGAAACCCGCGTGATGGTGTTGTAGGTGCCGCCCTCAGCATAGAGGTTGCCCTGCTTGCCCTTGATGCGGGTGGGGCCGTTGAAGTAGGCAATTTTGCTGACCGTGTTGTAGCGCAGCGTGTCGTTGTTCAGCTCCGAGTCGGGCGTTACGAGATGCACGTTGCGCTTAAATACGAACACCTTGCTGTTCGTATCATAGAAGCCCTGCTCGCTGTCGAGGGTGTTCTGCGGGTCGGTGAGGTGGCCGGTTTGGGTATAGGAGGCCGTTTTGCGGTTCAGGTCGTAGTCGAGAGCCGGCGTGGTCAGGGTCATGCGGGTGTCGCGCATCACCACGTTGCCGGTCATGCGAGCCGTGCGCTTGGTGCCGTCATAAAAGCCACGGTCGCCGGTGATGGTCATGGTGTCGCTTTGCACCACGCGCACGTTGCTGAAGGCCTCCACCTGGTTGGTTTCGGTGTATTGGTAGGCCGAGTCGCAATACAGAAACACGTCGTCCTGCTGAAAACTGACGTTGCCCAGCAGCTTGCGGATTTTCACGCCATTGAAGATGCCGCCCACCAGCTGGCCGGTGGTCAGGAGCTTGATGGGCGAGCCTTTGGTGCCCGGACGCGGCGTGCCGGCGGCAGGGGCCGGCGCGGTGGTGACCGGCACGGGCGTGCCGGTGCCCGGCGCGGTGGGGCGCTGCGCCTGCCCCAGCAGCGGCAACAGAATCAGCAGAAGAAAAAAGACGCGCGAGAAGAACATTCGGGGGGCAAAGGTACGGACGGGGCCCGCGCTAACGGCCATCTTTGCGTGGTAGTGTCCGCGGGTCAGCCGGGCACTCGCTTTGTTTATGCTCGATACCGTTCGCCGCTTCATTGAGGAGCACCAGCTGTTTTCCATCGACAACGACCCCATCCTCGTGGCCGTCAGCGGCGGGTTGGATTCGGTGGTTTTATTAGACATTCTGCACCGGCTGCGGGTTCAGGTGGCCGTGGCGCACTGCCACTTCGGGCTGCGCGGCGAAGACGCCGACGCCGACGAGCAGTTTGTGCGCAAGCTGGCCAAGCAGTACGGCCTCCCCTACTTCGCCGAGTTTTTTCAGACCAAAGTCTTTGCCGAGCAGGAAGGCATTTCGACCCAGATGGCCGCCCGTCTGCTGCGCTACCGCTGGTTTGAGCAGGTGCGCCAGACCCAGGGCCTGGCCTACGTGGCCACCGCCCACCACCAGCGCGACCAGGCCGAAACCATGATTCTGAACCTCACGCACGGCACCGGCCTGGCCGGCCTGCACGGCATTCAGGTGAAAAACGGCCACGTGGTGCGCCCGCTGCTGGGCGTGGGCCGCGACGACCTGCACGACTACCTGGTGGAGCGCGGCCTGCGCTGGCGCGAAGACGACAGCAACGACAGCCCCGTGTACCAGCGCAACCTGCTGCGCCACGAGGTGCTGCCCGTGCTGCGCGAAATCAACCCCAACCTCGACGAAACCATGGCCAGCACCGCCGAGCGCGTGGGCGGGGCCGAAGAAATCGTGCGCCGCTACGTGGCTGACACCGCCGCCCAGGCCCGCCGCGACGAAGCCGAAGTGACCTACCTCAACATTGCCACGCTGCAAAAAACGGCCGCCACCGCGCTGGTGCTGCACGAAATGTTGCGCCCGTTCGGCTTTTCCTGGTTGGTGGCGAAGGACATTGTGGCGGCTTTCCCGGGCGAGTCGGGTCGGCGCTTCGATTCGCCCACGCACCGGCTGGTGAAGGACCGGGAGAATCTGGTCATCACGCCGCGGCGCACCTCGCAGTTTGGCACGTTTCAGCTGGCGGCGGGCCAAACCGACCTGCTGGCCGACGGCATGCGCCTGAAAGCCGAGCTGCACGACGACGCCCGGCACTTCATCATCCCGCGTTCTAAGAGCACGGCGGCGCTCGATGCCGACAAGCTCAAATTCCCGCTCACGCTGCGCAAGTGGCAGGAAGGCGACTGGTTTATGCCGCTGGGCATGAAGGGCAAAAAACTGCTCAGCGACTTCCTTATCGACCAGAAGGTGCCGCTCAACCTGAAAGACGACGTGCGCGTGCTGACCTCGGCCGACGGCAAAATCTGCTGGGTGGTGGGCTGGCGCGTCGACGACCGGTTCAAGGTGGAAGACAGCTCCGAGCGGGTACTGACGGTTCAGCGCATGTAGAGACGCGTATTCGCGTCTCGCCGTTGAACGATGATGCCCTTACGCCTGCCAACGACGCGAACACCGAGACGCGAATACGCGTCTCTACATGCCTTTTGGTTGTGCCTTCCTTCGCGGGGAGGTACTTTTACCCGCGAAACTCCAACCCCCCAATTCTTTTCCTATGAAAGTTACCGTAGTCGGAGCCGGCAACGTGGGCGCAACCTGCGCCGATGTGCTCGCCACCCGTGAAATTGCCAACGAAATTGTACTGGTCGACATCAAGGAAGGCATCGCCGAAGGCAAAGCACTCGATATCTGGCAGAAATCGCCGATTATCGGCTACGACTCGCGCACCGTGGGCGTGACCAACGACTACGCCCGCACGGCCGGTTCCGACGTGGTGGTGATTACTTCGGGCCTGCCCCGCAAGCCCGGCATGAGCCGCGACGACCTGATTGGCATCAACGCCGGCATCGTGAAATCGGTGACCGAGCAGGTGGTGGCCCACTCCCCCAACGCCATCATCATCGTGGTGAGCAACCCGCTCGACGTGATGACCTACCAGGCCCACCTCACTGCCAAGCTGCCCCGCGAAAAGGTGTTTGGCATGGCCGGCATCCTCGACACGGCCCGCTACCGCGCCTTCCTGGCCGAGGCCCTGAACGTGAGCCCCAAAGACATTCAGGCCGTGCTGATGGGCGGCCACGGCGACACCATGGTGCCCCTGCCCCGCTACACCACCGTGGGCGGCATCCCCGTTACCGAACTGATTTCCAAAGAGAAGCTCGACGCCATTGTGCAGCGCACCGCCGTGGGCGGCGGCGAGCTGGTGAAGCTGATGGGCACTTCGGCCTGGTACGCACCCGGCGCGGCAGCGGCCCAAATGGTGGAAGCCATCGTGCGCGACCAGCGCCGCGTGTTCCCCGTGTGCCTGGAGCTGCAAGGCGAGTACGGCATCAACGGCGTGTACCTCGGCGCCCCGGTTATTCTGGGCAAAAACGGCGTGGAGCGCGTGATTGAGCTGCAGCTGAACGACGAGGAAAAGCAATTGCTCGAAACCTCGCGCGGCCACGTGAAAGAGGTAATGGACGCCCTCGACAAAATGAGCAGCGCCCAGCCGGCGTAATCAGTGCGACTCGGTGATAAAAGGCCAGCGCTGAAAAGCGCTGGCCTTTTTTATTCGTCACCCTGGCTGGCATTCTATGAGTACCTTGCCCTATTCTCATTCACTCCGCCGGTTGTACCATGAAACAAGAGCTCACCAATTCGTTCGATAAGGTATACCTGACCATCGAATTGGATGAGGCCAACGGCTGGATTTACAACAACTGGACCGGCGTGCTGCCCACCGAAACGGTGATTCGCGGCTGCCAGGCCACCATCGATTTCCTGCGCGGCAACCCCTGCCCCCAAATGCTGAACGACAACCGCGGAGTCATCGGCTCCTGGAGTTCGGCCAACGACTGGATTGCTCAAAACTGGGTGCCGCAGGTGCTGCGGCTGGGTCTCAAGCGCTTTGCCCACGTGGTGTCGCCCGGCATTTTCGGGCAAGCCTCGGCCGAGGAAATGGTGACGCGCGTGGGCACCCAATTTGAAATGCGCCTTTTTCAGGACATTGAAATGGCCAAAAGCTGGCTGCGCTCGGCATAACCAGCCTTCTGCGTCCTCATTACTGCTGGCTGGCGCGGAAGAGCTTTTGCTTTTCTTCCTTACTCAGGCTTTCGTAGCCGGAGCGCGAAATCTTGTCCAAAATGGTGTCGATTTCGTCTTGCAGGGGCTGGCCGGCGGGGGCAGGCTTCTTGGCGCCGCTGGCCGAGGCAGCGGCCACGGGCTCGGCGCGGCGCGGGGTGCTCACGCGCATGGCGGGCTGGCGGTGGGTGAGGTTGCTGAAGAAGTTGCCCACGGCCTGCACGGGGCGGCCCAGGTCGCGGCCGGCCTGCAGCTGCTTGATAAACACAAAACCGAGCAGGGCGCCGCCCAGGTGGGCAATTTCGCCGCCGGGGTTGCCGCCGTTCACGCCGGCCAGGGAAATGAGCACCACCACGGCCGCAATCCACTTAATCTTGACCGGGCCGATGAGAATCAGCATGAACGTGTAATCGGGCAGCAGCGTAGCGCCGGCCACGATGATGGCCGTAACGGCCGCCGACGCGCCCACCATGGGCGTGCCCACCCCGTCCTGAAACGCGGGCACGAAGTTGTAGGTGAGCAGAAACACCGCGGCCCCGGCCAGCGCGCCCAGGATGTAGATGCTCACCAGGCGCCGGTCGCCCAGGTATTCGCGCACCAGTTGCCCGAACCAGTAGAGGTTGAGCATGTTGAAGAGGATGTGAAAAAACTCCTCGTGCGTAAACGCATAGGTCAGGATGGTCCACGGGTGCCGGATGAGCACGGGAAAAGCCGAGGATATCTGAAACTGGCTGATGACGAGCGGGTAATACCCAATGGCGCTGCTGAACTTCAGGATGAACTTCAGCAGGATGAGGCCCGCAAACACCAGCACGTTCAGCCAGATGAGCTGGATGAGGGCGTTGTCGCGGCGGTTGAAAGCGGTACGGATATCTTGAACGATGCTCATGGCACGGGTCCGGGATTAAACAGATGCAACGAAATTTGCGCGCAGTTGGTGGCAATGCGCGGACGGATTTTTCGACCAGCTCTTAATAAAACCGCTCCCGGCCGCCTTCCCAGTACTTCACCACGAAGAAGCCGATGAGCAGGCCGCCGAGGTGGGCAAAGTGGGCCACGTTGTCGCCGGGCACGCGGTGCACGCCCTGGTAGAGCTCAATCAGGGTGTACCCAAACGCCAAGTACTTGGCCGCCACCGGAAACGGGAACGGAAAAATGAACAGCTTAGTGTTTGGAAACAAGTAGGCAAACGCGAAAATGAGGCCGAACAGCGCGCCCGAAGCGCCCAGCATGCCGCCAAATTTCGAGTTGCGGGTTTCTTCCACGGCGCCGTCCACGGCGTCGGTGGCGGCTTTGATGTATTCCTGGTTTTGCGGGTTGCGCTCCAGGGCGTGGGCCAGGGTTTGGTAGCCGGTGGCTTCCGGGAAATACGAGCTGAAGAAACGGTCGAAATCGGGGCCGTTCGGCGACTGGTGAAACTCCTGCCGGGCCTGTTCCATGCGGTAGCCTTCGTAGCCGCGCACGCCTTCGTAGAGCAGGCCCGCGCCCACGCCGCAAATCAGCCAGAAGGTGAGGAAGCGCGACGCCCCCCAGCGCTGTTCCAGCAGCGGCCCAAACACCATCAGCCCCAGCATGTTGGAAAACAAGTGCCCCCAGCCGGCGTGCAGAAACATGTACGTAAAGAACTGCCACGGAAAGAAGTACGGCGAACCGATGGGATACAGGCTGCCGATTTGGGTGAGGAGCGGCAGCAGGTTCATTTGGGCCAGCAGAAACGCGACGTTCACAATCAAGAGGTTGCGAACGGTGGGGGTGATGTTGAACATGCAGGGAGGATAGGGCGCCGCGCAAGCCGCGCGGCCGGGGCTTACTTACGGAAAAAATCGGCCAGTTGCTGCCCGTCGAGCAGCACCAGGGTTTTGCGCCCGTCGGGGGTGTAGCCGGGGGTTTGGCAGGCAAAAAGGCGGTCGGCTAGGGCGTTGAGCTCGGCTTCGGGCAGGCGGGTGGCGGCGGTGCTGGCGGCCACCCGCCGGGCCAGGGCGCGCGCCAGGCCCTCGCTTTGGTCGAGCTTAAGCGGGCCGGCGGCCGTGCGGAACTGCTCAATCAGGCTTTCTAGCAGCTCCTTTTCATTTTGGGGCGGCATGCCGGCCGGAATGGCCTCCACGGCAATGGTGTTGGGCCCGAACTCCACGAAGATGAAGCCCAGCGCGTGCAGCGGCTCGGTGAGCTCGCGCAGCACGGCAAAGTCGGCGGGCGAAAACGTGACCGTGCGGGGGAAGAGCAGCGTTTGCGACGTGCCCACGGCCCGGCCCAGCTCCTGCCGGTACTGCTCGTAGAGAATCCGCTCGCGGGCCGCTTCCTGGTCAATCAGCAGCACGCCCGACTTCACCGGCACCAGCACGTAGCGCTGCTGCACCTGCAGGGCCCGGCTGCCCGGGCCGCCTTCGCGCGCCGGCGTGGCGGTACTGGCTTCGGGCGCCGCAAACGCCAGGGAAAAGTCGGTGGGGGCCGGCGCGGCCGGCGCAACGGGCTCGGCCGGAAAGTCGGCTTCGAAACTGCGCACCACGGGGTTGTCGGCCCCCACGGCCTGGTCGTCGCGCACGGGCTGGCCCAGCTCGCGGTAAAATGCTTCCAGCTCGCGCCGGGCCTGCTCGGTGGGGCGGGGCGGCAGGCCGCGCTCGTAGCCGTCGCGCCGCACCTCGGGCGAAAAGTTGGAGAAGCCCGAGCTGTTGGCCGAGGGGCCGCGGGTAGCGGCCGCGGCCGCCGCGGCCAGGGCATCGGGGCGGTAGGCGTCGTGGCTGGCGGCGGCGCGGGCCGCGGGCGTGGCGGCGGGCAGGTGGTCGTGGGCCGTGACGGGCGCCTCGCCGGTGCCTTTGCCGGCCCGCAATGGCCGGATGGGCGCAAAATTCACGTCGCCGTCGAAGTCCAGCGACGGCGCGATGTTGTGGATGCCCAGGCTTTGCTTCACGGCGGCGCGCACCACGGCGTAGACGGTTTTCTCGTCCTCGAACTTTATTTCCGTCTTCGTGGGGTGCACGTTGATGTCGATGGCCTTAGGGTCGAGTTCCAGAAACAGCACGTAGAACGGGTGCGTGTCGCGGGCCAGCAGGCCTTCGTAGGCCGCCAGCACGGCGTGGTTGAGGTAGGCAGAGCGGATGAAGCGGTTGTTGACGAAGAAAAACTGGTCGCCCCGGCTTTTCTTGCTCGACTCAGGCTTGCCCACGAAGCCGCGCACCGAGATGGAATGCGTCACTTCCTCGCAAGCCGCCAACTGCTCCTTATAGCCATTGCCCAGCAAGGCCACAATGCGCTGGCTGAGCTTGCCGGCCGGCAAGCCAAACACTTCCAGGTCGTTCTGATAGAGCGAGAAGGCAATCTGCGGGTTGGCCAGCGCCACGTGCTGAAACTCGTCGAGGATGTGCCGCATCTCCACGGCGTTGCTCTTGAGAAAGTTGCGCCGGGCGGGCACGTTGAAAAACAGGTTTTTGACGGAGATGCTGGTGCCGTCGGGGCAGGCGGTGGGCTGCTGGCTGGTCACCTGCGAGCCCTCCACCAGCAGCAGGGTGCCGGTGTCGTGCTCACGCTGCTTGGTGCGGATTTCGACCTGGGCCACGGCCGCGATGCTGGCCAGGGCCTCGCCCCGGAAGCCCAGCGTGCGGATTTTGAACAGGTCTTCGGTCGAGCGGATTTTGCTGGTGGCGTGGCGCTCCAGGCTCATGCGGGCGTCGGTGGGGCTCATGCCGGCGCCGTTGTCGACGACCTGGACGAGCTGCTTGCCGGCTTCTTTCACAATGAGTTGCACCTGGGTGGCGCCGGCGTCGACGGCGTTTTCCAGCAGCTCCTTCACCACCGAAGCGGGGCGCTGCACCACTTCGCCGGCCGCAATTTGGTTGGCGAGGTACTCGGGAAGCAGGTGGATAATATCGGGCATTTCGAAAGTCAGATGGCGGGTAGAGAGAAAAGAGCGCAGCTGCGCTAACGGGCACGCAGACAAGCGAAAACGTACCCGGCAATAACCGGAAACTGAACACGTTGTAAACCCTCGACGGGGTTTTCTGCGTACCTTCGCGGCTAAATAGCGGAGTTCCAGCTTGAAATTTTCTGGCAGTGCCAGCAGGTTTTCAAGCCGCAACCGGCTTCGTTTGGAACCTCCAAACCCGGCCGGCGGGTTCCGCTGCTACCCACGACAAAAGTACGGCCCCCGCGGCCCGTTTGCCTCTTGAATCAACCCAATCACTCCATGGGGCTCCTGCGCATCCCTCTTCAGCTGAGCCTGGCCGCTTTGCTGCTGGCCGCGGGCCTTCTGCTGTCGTTTTCGGAAGTAAAAAAGCTGCCCGCCGACCCGCTGCCGGCGTCGCCCAAGGAGATGGCCTGGGTCGACAGCGTGTTCAACTCGCTCACGCCCGAGCAGCGCCTGGGCCAGCTCTTCATGGTAGCCGCCTACTCCAACAAGGACCGCAGCCACGTGGAGCGCATCGAGCGCCTGGTGCGCAACCAATACATCGGCGGGGTGATGTTTTTGCAGGGTGGCCCCAAGCGCCAGGCCTTGATGACCAACCGCTTGCAGGCCGCCGCCAAGGTACCCCTGCTCATTGCCATGGACGCCGAATGGGGCCTCGACATGCGCCTCGACTCCTCGGCCCACTACGCCAAGCAAATGACGCTGGGCGCCATGGACGACCCCAAGCTGGTGTACCAAATGGGCCGCGACATTGCCCGCAAGATGCGCGCCCTGGGCGTGCACATCGACTTCGCGCCGGTGATTGACGTGAACTCCAACCCCGGCAACCCCGTCATCGGCAACCGCTCGTTTGGCGAAGACCAGAACCGGGTGGGCGCGCTGGGCATTCAGTACATCAAGGGTTTGCAGGAAAATGGCATCATGGCCGTGGCCAAGCACTTCCCCGGCCATGGCGACACCGACACCGACTCGCACGTGTCGCTGCCGGTCATCAACACCGACCTGGCCCGGCTGCAAAAAGTCGACTTGGTGCCGTTTCAGCAGTCGTTTGAGGCGGGCGTGATGGGCGTGATGGTGGCCCACCTCTACATGCCGCTCTTCGACACCACCAACGCCAAAACCACCACGCTGTCGCGGGCCCTGGTGACGGACCTGCTCAAGGACAAGATGGGCTTTAAGGGCCTGGTTTTCACCGACGCGCTCAACATGAAGAGCGTGAGCAAGCTCTACAAAGACGGCGAGCTGGACGCCATGGCCCTGGCCGCCGGCAACGACGTGTTGCTGTTTTCGGAAGACGTGCCGGCCGCGCTCAAGCGCATTCAGGAGGCAGCGGCCAATGGCGCCTTGAAACAGGAAGATTTGGACCTGCGCATCAAAAAGATTTTGCGCGCTAAGTACTGGGCCGGCCTGGCCAACTACAAACCGGCGCGCCTCACCACGCTGCGCGACAGCCTGAACCAACCCTACACCAAAGTACTGGCGCAGAATATTTTTGAGCACGCGGTGACGGTGGTGAAGAACGACGACAAGCTCCTCCCCTTCCAACGCCTCGACACGCTGCGCATTGCGGCTATCACCATCGGCACGCAGGCCGAAGGGCCGTATGCCACCATTTTCAACAAGTACCAGCCCGGCCCGGTGTACGCCGTGCCCGACCGCTACGCCCCGGACAGCACCTTTGCCCGCATTGCCAGCCGCCTCACGGGCTACAACGTGGTGGTGGTGAGCCTGCACGCCATGAACAACACGCCCAGCCACAGCTACGGCATCGGCGACGGAGCGCTGAAATTCATCAAGCAGCTCGAAGCCAACAAGGGTTTCAAAACCGTGGTGGTGGCCATGGGCAACGCCTACTCCCTGAAGTTTCTGGAAGACGCCCGCACGCTGGTGTGCGGCTACGAAGACCACTACGCCGCGCAGCTGGTGGTGCCGCAGGTGCTGTTTGGCGCGCTGCCGGCCCGCGGCAAACTGCCCGTCACGGTGTCGCCCACCATGAAGGTTACGACCGGCCTTGCCACCCCCGACCTGCACCGCCTGCGCTACGCGGCGCCCGAAAGCCAGGGCCTGAGCTCCCGCGTGCTGGCCCAGATTGACAACATTGCCCTCGAAAGCCAGACCTACGCCGCCGCCCCCGGCTGCCAGGTGCTGGTGGCCAAAAACGGCACGGTGGTGTTCGACCAGAGCTACGGCTACTGCACCTACGACCAGTCTCAGCCCGTGACCAGCAGCACCTTGTACGACTTGGCCTCGGTGACGAAAGTGGCCGGCACGCTGCAGGCCGTAATGTACCTCAAGGACCAGGGCAAGCTCAGCATCGAAGAAAAAGTGGCCACCTACCTGCCCGAGCTGGCCCGCACCAACAAGCGCGACATGACCGTGCGCGACGTGCTGCTGCACCAGGCCGGTCTCAAACCGGGCATCCCGACCTGGGAGCGCACCATGCGCGACGGCCAGCTCAAGCCCACGTTCTACGCCAGCATCCGCTCCGACGACTTCCCCAACGAAGTGGCGCCTGGCGAGTACAGCACCAAGGCCGCCGACGACTCGGTGTGGGCCTGGACCATGCGCTCGGGCCTGTTGCCCAAGGTGAAAGGGAAGTATCCCACGGAGTACTCGGACCTGAGCTTCATCGTGATGAAACGGGTGTGCGAGAAGATTCTAAAGCAGCCCATTGAGAACTTCCTGCAGGACAACTTCTACCGGCCGCTGGGCCTGGGCAGCATGACGTATAATCCGTTGCAGCGCTTCCCCAAAAGTTGCATCGCGCCCACCGAAAAGGATACCTATTACCGCCGCGAGCAGCTGCAGGGCACCGTGCACGACCAAACCGCGGCCTTAGTGGGCGGCGTGGGCGGCCACGCCGGCCTCTTCGCCACCGCCAACGACCTGGCCGTGCTTATGCAGATGAACCTGCAAAACGGCAACTACGGCGGCGTGCGCTACTTCCAGAACCCGGTGGTTTCGGAGTTCGCCCGGCCCCAAAACGGCGGCCGCCGCGGCCTGGGCTGGGACCACGGCGACCCCAGCAAGCCCGAAGGCCCCACCAGCAACCTCTCGCCGGCCAGCACCTTCGGCCACACCGGCTTCACGGGCACCTGCGTGTGGATGGACCCGGACAACAACATCCTCTACGTCTTCCTCTCCAACCGCGTGTACCCCGACGCCGGCAACAACAAGCTGCGCCAGTACAACATCCGCACCCGGATTCATGAGGTGATTTACAAGTCGTTGGCGGCGGGCACGAAGGTGGTGGCCGACAGCGGCCGTTAACCGCAACGATTCGAGCGGAATGTTGTATTTGCACACGGTTTAGCGTGCGCATTAACATCTCGGTCCTTTTCCGGTTAGGCAAAACGCGAAGCTCATTTTCGCGTTAGCTTCTCTATGAACATCGGCATCGTTTGTTATCCCACGTTTGGCGGCTCGGGCGTGGTGGCCACGGAACTGGGCAAGGCCCTGGCCCAGCGCGGCCACCGCGTGCACTTCATCACCTACAGCCAGCCGGTGCGGCTCGACTTCTTCAACGAGAACCTCTTCTACCACGAGGTGTATGTGCCGGCCTATCCGCTGTTCCAGTTCCCGCCCTACGAGCTGGCCCTGACCAGCAAGATGGTCGACATCGTGCAAAACGAAAAGCTCGACGTGCTGCACGTGCACTACGCCATTCCGCACGCTTCGGCGGCCTACATGGCCAAGCAGATTCTGCGTTCACGCGGCATCAACATTCCGGTCGTCACCACGCTGCACGGCACCGACATCACGCTGGTGGGCAAGGATTCCAGCTTCGAGCCGGTGGTCACGTTCAGCATCAACCAGAGCGACGGCGTAACGTCGGTTTCTGATGACTTGCGGCGCGAAACCTACCAGTACTTTGCGGTTGAGAAAGACATCACCGTCATCCCCAACTTCATTGACCTGCACCGCTTCCGCAAGCAGGAAAAAAGCCATTTCCGGGCCGCCATCGCGCCCGAAGGCGAGAAGCTGCTCATTCACACCAGCAACTTCCGCACCGTGAAGCGGGTGGAAGACGTGCTGCGCATCTTTGTGGGCGTGCGGGAGCAGATTCCGGCCAAGCTGCTGCTGGTGGGCGACGGCCCCGACCGCAACCGCATGGAAAAGCTGGCCCGCGACCTCGACGTGCACCGCGACCTGCGCTTCTTGGGCAAGCTCGAAGCCGTGGAGGAAGTGCTCAGCGTGGGCGACTTGTTCCTGATGCCGTCGGAAAACGAAAGCTTCGGCCTCGCCGCGCTCGAAGCCATGGCCTGCGAAGTGCCCGTGGTGAGCACCAATGCCGGCGGCATACCCGAGCTGAACGTGCACGGCGTGACGGGCATGATTAGCGACATCGGCGACGTGCCCGACATGGTGAAAAACGCCCTCTACGTGCTCGACGACGAAAACCTGCCGCGCTTCAAAGCCGCTGCCCGCGCCCGGGCCGAGGAGTTTGCCGTGGAGAACATCGTGCCGCGCTATGAGGAGTGCTACCAACGAGCCATTGAGGCCGTGAGCGCAGCGGTATAGAATCCTACCGGTCATTGCGAGGGCGCAGCCCGTGGCAAACGAAGTTCAGCGTAGCTAATCCTTTCTCTCTGCGCGACCAGCCTTGAGATGCGCTAACCCAATCAAAAAGCCCCGGCACTGCATAGTGCCGGGGCTTTTCACATTAAAAGGCTGGTTGCTGCGACCAGGACGGATTGCTTCGCTGCGCTCGCAATGACAGCTGATTCCTAAAACAAGCTCGCCGCCTCGTTCTTCACCACCGCAATGGCTTGGGCAGTGGGCTCGGCGCCGTCCATCATCAGGCCTTCCAGAATGCGCTTGGCCAGCTCGGTGCCACGGGCCTGAGCGGGATTCTGGATGCCGTGGAAGGCGCGGTTTACCATGGTGAGCACGTTTTCTTTGGCTTCCTTCACCAGCGTCCAGGCGTCGGCCGAGATGTAGAGCTGCTGCGAGAGGTTGTGCTCGTACTCGGCCCGGATTTCCTGCTGCAGCAGGCGGTGAAACTCCGGCGCGGTGGAACCGGCGCTGCTCAAGCGCACCAGAATATTGTTGGGCGAAATGCGCTCCAGAAACAGGATGGCGCGCTCGTAGGCCTGCAGGCGCAGGGGCAGCGTGGTTTTATTGCTTTCGAGCCGCAGCTCGATGAGGCGGCGCTGCTGCTCTTTTTCCAGAAACTCTTTGAACAGGAAATAAATGGCCCCGGCCACGATTAGCGCGGGCAGAATGATTTTGAGCAGGTCGTAGAAATAGGTGGTCGAATCCATTAGTTAAGTTGTCAGATTTACTGAACGTCATGCCGGGCGCCGCGTAGCATCACGCGTGCTTTAGCTAACTAGTTACCCCACGCGCAATGCTGCGCGGCGCCCGGCATGACCGGTTTGGTTAAACGCGCGCCGCAAGGCGCTATTGCGCAAACTTACGCCGTGAACCGCCGGCCCCCAACTGCTGTTTACCCCCCGAAACAACCGCGCACAACCCACGACCGGCTGCCGTATCTTTGCTATCCATCTCTCTTTAAATCGACTTTCACATGGCTGCTGTTGCCACCCTCGCCCCCATTAGCCTCACCGACCGCGCCCTGGTCGAAGTGAAAAACATCATTCAGGAAAAGAACGTCCCGGCCGACTACGGCCTGCGCATTGGTGTGCAGGGCGGCGGCTGCTCGGGCATGAGCTACCTGCTGGGTTTCGACAAAGCCAAAGACGCCGACGAGACCTACGACCTCGACGGCCTCAAGCTCATCATGGATAAGAAGCACGCCATGTACGTGCTGGGCATGGAAGTCGACTTCCAGGACGGCCTCAACGCCCGCGGCTTCGTCTTCAACAACCCCCAGGCCAAGAGCACCTGCGGCTGCGGCTCGTCGTTTTCGGCGTAAGCATTTATCATCGTCTGTCATCCTGAGCGCAGCGAAGGACCCTATCAAGCCTGAACAAGTCGTTCAAACGTGAGAAGGTCCTTCGCTGCGCTCAGGATGACAGCAGAGTCAAAAAGCCCCGGCCCACCAGCCGGGGCTTTTTCGTTTACTTTCGTGCCATGCGCTTTTTCTCCGTTCGCTATTTCTTAGTACTGCCGGCATTGCTGGCCGGCGCCGCCGCCCAGGCCCAGAAATTCACGGCCCCGGAGCTGGCCCGCTGGAAGCAGCAGGCCCAGCAGGTGAGCATCACGCGCGACACCTGGGGCGTGCCGCACATCTATGGCAAAACCGACGCCGACGCGGTGTTTGGCCTGCTGTATACGCAGTGCGAGGACGATTTTGAGCGCGTAGAGGCTAACTATCTCGATGCCATTGGTCGCCAGGCCGAAGTGGACGGCGAAGCGGCGCTCTACCACGACTTGCGGGCCCGCTTGTTCATGGACAGCACCCAGGCCCTGGCCATTTACCGCAAGAGCCCGCCCGAGATGAAGAAGCTGCTCGACGCCTTCGCGGCGGGCACCAACTACTACCTTGCCACCCACCCCACCGTGCGGCCCAAGCTGCTGCGCCGCTTCCAGCCCTGGATGCCGCTCATGTTCAGCGAGGGCAGCATTGGGGGCAACATCAGCGTGGTGAGCATGGAGCGGCTAAAGGCCTTTTACAGCCAGAAGAAATCCAGCCCGTGGATAGACACCGACTTCGAGAAGAAGGACCGGGAGCCCACCGGCTCCAACGGTTTCGCCATTGCGCCCGCTAAAACGGCCAACGGCCACGCCCTGCTGCTCATCAACCCGCACACCTCGTTTTACTTCCGCTCTGAGGTGCAGATGGTGAGCCAGCAGGGCCTGAATGCCTACGGCGCCGTGACCTGGGGCCAGTTTTTTGTGTACCAGGGCTTTAATGAGCACTGCGGCTGGATGCACACTTCCAGCCAAGCCGACTCGATGGACGAATACCTGGAAGCCATTGAGAAGAAGAACGGGGCGTTTTTCTACAAATACGGCGGCAAACTGCGGCCCGTGCAGGTAGAGAAAGTGTCGTTGCCGTACCGCGACGGCGACCGGATGCTGCGCAAAGAATTCACCATTTACCGCACGCACCACGGCCCCATCGTGGGCCAGAAAACCGACCAGCAATGGGTGGCCGTGCGCATGATGAACGAGCCGCTGGCGGCCTTGCAGCAGTCGTATCTGCGCACCAAAGCCACGGGCTACACCAGTTTTCAGGAAGTAATGAAGCTGAACGGCAACGCGTCCAACAA
Source organism: Hymenobacter armeniacus (assembly GCF_014699055.1). Classification (GTDB taxonomy): domain Bacteria; phylum Bacteroidota; class Bacteroidia; order Cytophagales; family Hymenobacteraceae; genus Hymenobacter; species Hymenobacter armeniacus. The sequence continues at coordinate 551,387 of NZ_JACXAC010000002.1, read as the reverse complement.
CACGGTTTTTGCCGACAGCAAGGGCAGCATTGCCTATTGGCACGGCAATTTTATGCCCCGTCGCGACGCCAAATTTGACTGGAGCCAGCCCGTGGACGGCAGCAACCCCGCCACCGAGTGGAAGGGCTTCCACGGCGTGAACGAGCTGGTGCAGGTGCACAACCCCGCCAGCGGCTTCATTCAGAACTGCAACTCTACGCCCTACACCGTGTCGGGCCCCGGCAGCAGCCCGGTGGCGGCTAAGTATCCGAAATACATGGCGCCCGATGCCGAAAACTACCGTGGCCTCAACGCCGTGCGCGTGCTCAGCCGCAAAGCCGTATTCAGCCTCGACACGTTGATTGCCGCCGCCGACGACCCGCACCTCACCGCCTTCGACGACATGCTGCCGCCGCTGCTCACGGCCTACCAGCCCACCTCGGCCGAAAAGGCCGCGGCCCCGGCCCTCGACGAGGCCGTGCAGGTGCTGCGCGCCTGGAACCACAACTACAGCAAAACCTCGGTGGCCCAAACCGTGGCCATCTATTGGGCCGAGCGGCTGCTGGCCAAGGCCCGCGCCCGGGTGCCCGCCGCCCAGCCGCAACTCGACTACATCAGCTTCACCAAGTTTGCCCTGGCCGACACCAGTCCGGCCGAAAAAGTGGCTGCCCTCACCGAAGCCCTCGACGACCTGACCCGCGACTTTGGCACCTGGAAAATGCCCTGGGGCGACGTCAACCGCTTCCAGCGCCTCACCGGCAAGGTGCAGGAAACGTACGACGACCAGCAGACCAGCCTGCCGGTGGCGTTTACGTCGTCGGCCTGGGGCTCGCTGGCCGCGTTTGGGGCGCGCACCTACCCCGGCACCAAAAAGCGCTACGGCAACGTGGGCAACAGCTTCGTGGCGGTGGTGGAGTTCGGGCCGCGCATCACGGCGCGCTCCGTGGTGACGGGGGGCCAGAGCAGCCGGCCGGGCACGCCGCATTTCACCGACCAGGCCGATTTGTACGCCAACGGCCGCTTCAAAGAAGTGCGCTTCTACCCCGAAGACGTAAAGGCCCACACGGAGAAAACTTACCATCCAGGCGAGTAGTCGCTTCCGCTCTATTATTTCTCACTTCACTCGCTCAGCCCATGGACATTAAATATCTCTCCGATGACAAAGGAAAAATAACCGGCGTCTTCATCCCCATCGAAGAATGGGAGCGCCTGCAAAAGCAGTACAACATCACCGAAGAGGCCCCGGCCGACTCGGGCGCCAAGCTCCAGCAGTCGCTGGCCGACGCGCTGAAAAAAGCGAAGCCCAGCGAAGAATAGCCAAGCGGCGCCTCCAAAAAACGCGACTTGCACTGTACAAAAAAAGTCCGGCGGTGCCGGGCTTTTCGTATTTCTTCTCCCCGCAGACTAGCGGCCGAAGTCGTCCTGCACGCGCACGATGTCGTCCTCGTCCGAAGGATTGGCGGCGTCGGTGTGCTGCCAGATTTCGGCCAGCACGCCCCAGTCTTTCAGGCCTACCAGGCGGTGGCGCTCGCCCTGCTTCAGCACAATGCGCTCGCCCACCTGATGGGTTTTCACCTCGCCCTGCTCGTCGGTGTCGCTGGTGGCCACGCCCACCGGGCCCTGCACCACCTGCCAGATTTCGGCACGGCGGTGGTGGTACTGCCAGCTCAGACGCTGGTGCGGCGCCACTACCAGCACCTTGGGGCTCAGCTTGCCCGCAATGCGCAGGTTATCAACCGACAGGCCATTGAAATAGGTATCGGCAAATTGCTGCGCCTGGTCTTCGTCAATCACGAAAAAACCACCCCAGGGGCGCGTGGGGTCTTCCTTGGCAATGGTGAAGCCCTGCTGCTGCAGTTGGGCGGCTATTTGCTGGAAAAGGGCTTGTTTTTCGGTGTTGGGGTCCTGCATGGATTCGCCTTAAGGTCAATTTGCCTGAAATAGGGGCTGCAAGTTACGGTCTTCCGATTTGTTGAAACGGCTGGTTGAGCCGTTGCATTTGCCTTGGCACGCGCTTGGCGAGGTAGCTTGCCAGAGCCATTGCATCTCGGCCTTCTTTCAGGGTATCGAGGGGGAAAACCAATCGGCGGCGTCCGGTGCGCACCACCAGGATGTCCGTCACTCTCAGCGCCTGCCAGATGGCAGCAATCCCGATGGCGCCGGGAATGAGGGGCGTTACCAAGGTTTCGACGTAAAAATGACCACGCCCGTACAACAGAAACATCAACAGCCGATTGGCGGTGAAAACTGAAAAACCGAGGCAGAGCAGGCCCACCACCAGCAGCACGACCCAGTTTTGCACCGATTTGCCTCTGGTAACATTGGCCTCGCGCAATTCCGAGTACCCAATGTGTTCAAACGCAAACCGACTGCGCAGCCGGTGCAGGCCTTGCTCGTCAAGACCAAATTCAGGGGTTTCGAAGGCGTATTGGCTCATAAAGCATGAGGGTGGCGCGACTCGGAATTAGTAGGTCTTACTAGCGTCGGCCGGCACCACCACCACGTAATCGGCCACATTCAGCTGCTCCTTTTCCAGCGTCTGCAGCTGCTCCTGCGTCACCACGCTCAGGGTGCGCACGCGCAGCTTGGGCGCGTATTGGCGCAGGTAGGCCACAATGCCGTCGTGGTGGTCGGAATGGTAGCTGCCGTTGAAGTGCAGCAGGGTTTGGCCGGGCTGGCGGCTGGCGGCTATGAAATGGGCCATGGTGGCGTCCTTCAAAGCCTGGGCCTGAATGATGTTCTGGGCCCCGCCGCCGTGGGCGCTGCCCGCGCCGCCAAACATGGCCGCCATGTTTTTGTAGCCGGGCAGGTCGTAGTCCACCTTCAGCGGCAGTGGCGCCAGCAGGGCGCGGTCGGTAGCGGGCAGGTTATCGAGGGCCGTGAGGCTGCGCTGGGCCACTACCCGGGCGAAGGGCCGCGGGGCATTGGTGCCGATAACAGGAATCTTCTTGTCGCGGACAAACTGCAGCAGCGGGCGGTAGTCGGTGCCGTAGTTGGGCCACGGGCGGGCCAGGCGCTCGAAGGTCGTATCGGCCAGCATGCCGACGGCGTATTGCGCCACCAGCGGCTGTACGTCGCGCTCAAACATCTCCATACCCAGCACCAGTTGGCCGGGCTTCTTCAGCTTCAGCAGGTCTTTGGCCACCTGCAGTTCCAGCCAGTGGGCCAGGGCATCGTTGTGCTGCTCGCCGAAGAGCACCACGTCGGCTTGGGCCAGCTCGGCCAGCATCTGGTCGTAGTCGGCTGCCTGGCCGGTGGCGGTGAAAAGGCGGTAGGCCGGCCGGTCGCCCACGAAGCTGGCGAGGCCGATGAGAAGCAACAGGAAGCTAGTGAGGCGAAGGAATCGCATGGAATGAGCGGGTGTGATTATAAAAGAACGTCATGCTGGGCTTGTCGAAGCATCTCTACCGCAGCAGTAATTGGTTACTCTCCGCGGTAGAGATGCTTCGACAAGCCCAGCATGACGTTCAAAGTTCGTCAGGCAAGCCTGATTGTTTACCCTTTATAGAACATCCACTTGCCTAGCTCTTTATACGTCACCTTCTTGCCGTACATCAGCACGCCCACGCGGTAGATGCGGGCCGCCACCCACACCGTGCCAATAAAGCCCAGGATGAGCAGGAAAATGGACAAGGCCAGCTGCCACATCGGCACGCCAAACGGCAGGCGAATGACCATGGCAATGGGCGAGGTAAACGGTATCATCGACATCCAGAAAGCCACCGGTCCGTCGGGGTTGCGCAGAATGACCGACACGCCCACGATGTAGCTCAGGATGAGCGGCATGGTGATGGGAAACATGAACTGCTGGGTATCGGTCTGGTCGTCGACGGCCGCGCCCACCGCCCCAAACAGCGCGCCGTAGAGCAGATAGCCGCCCAGGAAGTAGATGATGAAACCGAACAGGATGGTGCCGATGGGCAAGTTGCCGAGCGTGGCGAAAATGTTCATCCGTTTGCCGGGGTCCATGTTTTTGGTGGAGCTGTCCACGCCCTTGTCGAACCGCTCGCCGGCGCTTTGCGGCTCGTCGGCAGTCGTTGCGGCCGCTCCTGGCGCATCGGGAGCAGGGCTGGCCGCCACTTCGGTTTTGGGCTTGTCCGTCTTCGTCACCATCGGCAGCAGCACCGAGCTAACCCCGAACGACAACAGGCCCCACATCAGGAACTGCGTGAGGCCCACGGCGGCAATGCCCACAATCTTGCCCATCATCAGGTCAAACGGCTTCACCGACGACAGCATCACTTCCATGATGCGGCTCGACTTCTCCTCCCCCACACCGCGCATAATCTGCACGCCGTAGATGAAAATGAACAGGTAAATGGCCAGCGCCAGCGCATACGCCGTGCCCGACGTGGCCAGGGCGTTGCTGTCGGCTTCCTTGCCGGTCTCGTCGAGGCTGATGGCCTGCAGGTCCACCTTCGAGCGCAGGCGGTCGAGCTGGTCCTGCGAGAGGCCCGACTTCTGCATTTTCAATTCCGAAAACGCCTTGTTGAGGGCATTTTCCACGGCCAGCTGCTTTTTCAGGCTGATGTTGCCCTTGCCGAAGAACTGCACGCCCTGGGGCTTCTCCACGTCGAGGCCAGCGGGCAGGTACACTAGGCCGTCGTGCTTGGCTTTCTGGAAGCCCTTTTTGGCGTCGGCCAGCGTGCCGGTGGCGGTTTCGAAGCGCAGCTGCGGCGTGCTTACCAAGTGGCTGGCCACGTTCAGGCCGGAATCGTCGCGCACTTCCACCACGTCGGTGGTGTCGTTGTCGGAGCTGGCAATTTTGGCGATGAACACGCCGAAGCCTGCCAGCAGCAGCGGCACGGCCAGCGTGAGGATGATAAAGGCCCGTTTGCGTACCCGGGTGAGGTATTCGCGTTGGGCAACGAGTAGAAATTTAGAAGCCATGATGAATGGGTTTCGCGGTGAGGATTAAACGGTTTCTTCGACCAGCGTTTCGGGCATGGTTTCGCGCACGCGCCGGATGAAAATCTCGTTGATGCTCGGAATTTTTTCGCGGAAGGCTTCCACTTCCACCGCCCCGATGAGGTAGCGCAGCAGGTCGTTGGGCCGCACGCCGGCGTGCAGCTGCACCCGGGCATAGAAATGGCCGTTTTCGCGCTCCTTTTGCTCCACCACTTCAAAGTCGGGGTGCACCACGATGAGCTTGCCTTTGCCTTCTACCTCGTAGGTGTTGGTTTTGAACTGGTCGCGAATCACGCCAACGGGCCCGTCCAGCACCTTGCGCGAGCGGTTTATCAGGGCAATGTTGTCGCACATTTCCTCCACCGATTCCATGCGGTGCGTGGAGAAAATGATGGTGGCGCCCTGCTTGCGCAGCTCCAAAATCTCGTCCTTAATCAGGTTGGCGTTGATGGGGTCGAAGCCCGAGAAGGGCTCGTCCAGAATAATCAGGCTGGGCTCGTGCAGCACCGTGGCAATGAACTGCACCTTCTGCTGCATGCCCTTGCTGAGGTCTTCCACGTTTTTGCTGGCCCATTCTTTTATCTCAAACCGATTGAGCCAGTGCTTGATGCGCGCCGTGGCGTCGGAGCGGCTCAGGCCGCGCAATTGGGCCAGATAGAGCAGCTGCTCGCCCACTTTCATCTTTTTGTAGAGGCCGCGCTCCTCGGGCAGGTAGCCGATTTGGGCGATGTGGCTCGGGTTCAGCCGCTCGCCCCGGAACCGGATTTCGCCTTCGTCGGCGCCCGTAATCTGGGTGATGATGCGGATGAGCGAGGTTTTGCCCGCGCCGTTGGGCCCGAGCAGGCCGAAAATGCTACCCTCCGGGATGGCGAGGCTCACCCCGTTGAGGGCGACGTGGTTGGCGTAGGCCTTGCGCACGTCGATGGCTTCCAGAATTGGTTTCACAGAAAAAAAGAGTTGGTTGGCGGGTTAAATGTAGAAGAATGTCGCTGAGCAAATGTATAAAGCCCGGCCCTCACGCCCCAGCCGACGGTCCACAAACGGCTGCCAAACGCCCCCGAACGGGGAAAAAGCCGGATGAGCCGGAGCCGGCGACACGGCTAGCGCGAACCCACCGGCTCGGCCAGCTCGCGCAGGTTGGCTTCGAGGCGGTCGAGGTGCTGGCCGTAGAGGCGCTGCAGGTAGCGCTTCGTCAAGCTGGCCACGGGTAGATACAGCAGCGCGGGCAATACCACCACCAGGCCCAGCACCAGCGCCAAGCCAAAGCCGGACGTCAGCCCGATTTCGCGCTTCGAGGTCGATACCACCATCAGCAAATTCAGCAGCCCGCCCACCGGCAGCATGGCCAGCGTGAAGCGGTAGTAGAAGCGAATGAGCGCCCGCAGGCCGCTGTCGAGGCGCAGCAGGTGGGCACGCAGGTCGCCGGCCGGGTCATCCATGCGGAGCAGCAGGTGCAATTTTCGGAACAGGTACACGATGCACACGGCCCCGATGGCGGCCAGCACCCCACCGGCCACTCGCAGCCAAAGCACCTGCGCCAGCCCAGCCAGGGCCAGCGCCCCCCCGAGTATCACGAAGTTTGCCCACAGCTCCCACCGGGCGCTCCGGCGCAACTTGCCAATGATGCCATCGGATTGCTGGGCCAACAGGCGCGTTAGGGCCGCTGCATCGAGCGGGGCGGGCACGTCGGCCGCGGGCTGCTGCCACTGGCGGCGGAGTTCATCGAGTTCTAGCATCGGGCGGCGGGGACTAGGAGGGCGCGGAGTTTTTCCTGCACGCGGTGCATTTTCACGCGCACGTTGTTTTGGGTAATGCCCAGAATGTCGGCCATTTCCTCATAGGGCCGGTCTTCGAGGTACAAGAGGATGAAAGCCTTGTCGACTTCCGACAGCCGGCCGATGGCCTGGTAGAGCAGGGCGCGGTCGTCGGCATCGAAGCCCGTTTCCGGAGCCTGGGCCACGGCCAGGGCCTCGGCGTCCAGTTCCGTGGGAGCCGGGCGGCGGGTGCGCTGGCGCAGGTTCGAGATGGCCACGTTCAGCGCAATGCGGTAGAGCCAGGTGCTGAGCTTGGCGTTGGGCTGGGGCACGTAGCGCGGCCACGCCCGCCACAGCTGCAGCACCATTTCCTGGAACAGGTCCTGCCGGTCGTCGGCGTCCTGACAGTAGAGGCGGGCCACGCGCCGCAGCAGCGGCTGGTACTCGTGCAGCGCGGCAACAAAATCAGCAGACGGGGTGGCAGCGGCCATGCGGAGGGTAAGAGTTTCGGAAAATGAATCGGCGGTACCGACCGGACATTACAGGCTTTCTCCAAAAAATTATTTGCAAGAAAATGGCCGGCACCTGTAATGCCTGCCACCGACGCGCGATGAATGCCCTGACAAAGAACTCACTCCCTGCGCCATGAAAAAGCTCAATGTGGCCATCGGACTCATTTTCGGCATCATCAGCCTCGGCTGGCTGCTGGCCCACAACTGGCTGGCCGCCGCTGCCTGCGGCACGCTGGCCCTCGGTTTTGGCTTCTCCGACCTTGCCTACGCCCCGGCTCTGACCACCGCCGTGGCCGCCGCTCCGGCGCTGCCCGGCTGGCGGCGCTACGGCTCCATGCTGCTGGTAGGGGTTGCCATCCTGCTCTTCGGCTACCAAATCGGCCAAGACCTGCGCGGCGCCGTGCACAGCCGCCCAGCCGAAAGCACCACGCCCCGCTAAGCAGTTATTTGCACGAGCACGCAGTCCGTCCACGGATGCAGAGACGCCTAATTGCGTCTTGCCGTTGGCACGACGTATCGGCACAAAAAAAGCCCGCGCCGGTAATCCGACGCGGGCTTTCCATTCTGGGATTGCCTCCCACTAACACTACGCGAAGTACTCCTTCACCTTCTCGAAAAAGCCCTTTTCGTTCTTGCCGGGGTGCGGCGTGAAGTTGTCGGAGTCGCGCAGCTTCTCCAGCAGCTCGCGCTCCTGGTTGCTCACGTTTTTTGGCGTCCACACGTTCAGGTGAATGAGCTGGTCTCCGCGGCCGTAGCCGTTGATGTCCTTGATGCCCTTGCCGCGCAGGCGCAGGATTTTGCCGGGCTGGGTGCCGGGGTCCACCTTGATTTTCACCTTGCCTTCGATGGTGGGCACTTCCAGGTTGGCGCCCAGGGCGGCATCCACGAACGAGATGTACTGCTCGAACATGATGTTGTTGCCGTCGCGCTTCAGGAACTCGTGCGGCTCCTCCTCAATCTGGATGAGCAGGTCGCCGGGCACGCCGCCGCGCTCGGGGAAGTTGCCCTTGCCGTTCATGCTCAGCTGCATGTCGTTGGCCACGCCGGCGGGGATGTTGATGGGAATCACTTCCTCGTGCAGCTGGCGGCCTTCGCCTTTGCACACGTCGCAGGTGGCCACAATGGTTTTGCCCTCGCCGTTGCAGGTGGGGCAGGTGCTGCTGCTCACCATCTGGCCCAGCATGGTGTTCACCACGCGCTTGGTCTGGCCCTGGCCCTGGCAGGTGGGGCAGGTTTTGAGGTCGGTGCCGTTTTTGGCGCCGGTGCCGCTGCAGGGCTGGCAGGCCACGTAGCGCTTCACCTTGATTTTCTTCTCGACGCCGTTGGCGATTTCTTCCAGGTCCAGCTTCAGCTTGATGCGCAGGTTCGAGCCCTTCTTCTGGCGCCGGCCGCCGCCCTGGCGTCCGCCCCCGAAGAAACCCTCAAAACCGCCGCCGCCGAAGATGTCGCCGAACTGCGAGAAGATGTCCTCCATGTTGGGGCCGCCGCCGTTGCCGCCCACGCCCTGGTGGCCGTACCGGTCGTAGCGCGCCCGCTTGTTGGCGTCGCTGAGCACCTCGTAGGCCTCGGCGGCTTCTTTGAACTTGTCTTCGGCCGTCGGGTCGTCGGGGTTTTTGTCGGGGTGGTACTTAATGGCCATTTTGCGGTAGGCCGACTTAATTACGTCGCCCTCCGCGTTTTTGGCGATGCCCAATACTTCGTAATAATCGCGCTTGGTAGCCATCGTTTTCTAAAATTTATTCTTAGGCAGAATGCACAAAGGTACTACTGCCCAAGCACCACTTTGGCGTGGCGAATTACTTTGTCACCTAAATAGTAGCCTTGCTCCACCACGTCCACGATTTTGCCTTTCAGGTCGTCGCTGGGCGCGGGAATCTGGGTGATGGCCTCGTGCAGTTCGGCATCGAAGTCGCCGCCCTTGGCTTCCATGGCGGTCAAACCCTTTTGCTGCAGCGTTTTGTTCAGTTTGTTCTGAATAATGTCGATGCTCTCGCGCACAGCGCCGGCGTCTTCGGTGGCGGCCGTGGCGTTGCGGGCGCGCTCGAAGTCGTCGAGCACGGGCAGCAGGGCCGTCATCAGCTCCTGATTGGCGGTTTTGAACAGTTCAATCCGCTCCTTGGTGGTGCGGCGCTTGTAGTTCTCAAACTCGGCGGCCAGGCGCAGGTACTTGTCTTTGAGGTCGGCCAGCTCGGCATCGGTGCGGGTGCCTTCGGGCGCGGGGGCGCCGGTAGCCGTCATGTCGGGGTCGGTGGTGCCGCCGTCCACATCGGTCATTTCGCCAGCTACGTGGTTGGGGTCGGCGGTCAGGTTGTCGTCCTGGGGCAGGGTGGTTTCGTCAGCCATTTTGGGGAATATTCGTCGGAAAGGGTTTTTCACGGGCTTAGCCGGTTAGTCACGTGGCGGGCGCAAGGAGTGGGCCAAAGGGGCGCGGGCTGCCATAGTGGCACAGCTTTCAGTACATTTACTCAAAGCCTTTTGCAATGAGAATCCTAACTAAAGAACAGCAGAAACTGATTATTGAATTCATTGATGCCGACATACTTGCCGACAAGTTAGAGCAAGCACTAGGTCCTGTTCCGTTTGATACTCCCAACTTGCTCATTACATTAATGGAAAGTGCCATTGCTTCGGGAAAAGCTAAGGAAGCTGATGCAGCAATTGGAATTGCTAATGGCTTAAAAAACGATAGAGGTTTTGGTAAACGGGCCGTTCCATCTTTACTAGCACTGCTGGAAATGGACGGCCATTATAATCATGAAGGAATTATCGGCATCCTGCAACGTATTAAAGATGCTCGCGCAGTTGAAGGGATTTATAAAGCCTCCCTACTCTACCATTCATATCTAGCATATGATGACACCTCCGGCTTAGCACGGAAATGCACTTGGGCATTGGCAGACATTGGAAACGAAGAAGCGTATGAGAAACTGAAGCTCCTCGCAGCTAATCCCAATGCTCATGTTGCTGGCTACGCACAGAAAAGACTTGATTCACGGGAGAAAGAGCAGGGCCGCAAGGCGTTTCATTTTCTCCCATGAATCTACCAGTGCGCTAGGAAGGCCATTCTTCGTCGCCTTCCTCTTCGCCAAGTCCCTGGCGTTTAGTGGGGGCAGCGTTACGGCGGATTTCTTCCAGCGCCTTCCAAATCATGTCCTTCAGCGGCATGATGTTCTTGTTCGTGAGGCTGGAAATGAAGATGGATGGTACCTCCTCCGGAAGTGTAGCGCGGATTTCGGCTTCTAACTCCTCGTCTATCATGTCGGACTTGGTGATGGCCAGCAGGCGCTGCTTTTCCAGCAGTTCGGGGTTGAACTGCTCCAGCTCGTTCACCAGCACCTGGTATTCGGCGGCGATGTCGGGGCTGTCGCAGCTTATCATAAAGAGCAGCATGGAGTTGCGCTCGATGTGGCGCAGGAAGCGGGTGCCAAGGCCCTTGCCCTCGGCCGCGCCCTCGATGATGCCGGGAATGTCGGCCATCACGAAGGATTTGTAGTCGCGGTAGGCCACCACGCCCAGGTTGGGCACCAGGGTGGTGAAGGCGTAGTCGGCAATTTTGGGCTTGGCCGCGCTCACCACCGAGAGCAGCGTGCTCTTGCCCGCGTTCGGGAAGCCCACAAGGCCCACGTCGGCCAGCAGCTTCAGCTCCAAGATGACGACGGCTTCCACGGCGGGCTCGCCGGGCTGGGCGTACTCGGGCGCTTGGTTGATGGAATTTTTGAAATGGTCGTTGCCCCAGCCACCGCGCCCGCCCGGCACCAAAATGGCGCGCTGGCCGTGCTCCGTGATTTCGAGCATCGTTTCTTGGGTTTCGGCATTGCGGGCCACCGTGCCCAGCGGCACTTGCAGCACCACGTCGTCGCCCTGGGCGCCGGAGCGCAGGTTTTCGCCCCCGCCCTCGCCGTCTTTGGCGAAGACGTGCTTTTGGTACTGCAAGTGCAGCAGCGTCCAGAGCTGCGAGTTGCCTTCGAGGATGATGTGGCCGCCGCGGCCGCCGTCGCCGCCGTCGGGGCCGCCGTTGGGCAGGCCCTTGGCCCGGAAGTAGTGGCGCGAGCCCGCGCCGCCTTTGCCCGAGCGGCAGATAAGTTTGACGTAATCGATGAAGTTATTGGAAGCCACGGAAATTGGGAATGGATTGTAAACGAACTGTCACCCTGAGCGCAGCAAAGGACCCTACCAGGTTTGAAATAAGGGCTGAACAAGCGTTCTGGCCGGTTTTTCTAACGTGATAAGGTCCTTCGCTGCGCTCAGGATGACAGTCGGGTTGAAAGCTGACGGTCGTGTTAAAAACGTAAAGTTACGCCTTCACCTCGCTTGTGGCCTGAGCCGGGCTTTCGGGCACGGCGGGCTGGTGCTGGTCGATGATGGCGCAAATCTGGCCGAAGATGCTGTCGATGGCGCCGATGCCGTTGAGGGAGTGGAATTTTTTCTGGGCGGCGTAGTAGCCGGCCACCTGGGCGGTTTCGGTGTTGTACACCGTCACGCGGCGGCGGATTTTGCTTTCGTCCTGGTCGTCGGGGCGGCCGCTGGTTTTGCCGCGCTCCAGCAGACGGGTCACCAACTCTTCCTCGGCCACTTCCAGCGCAATCATGCAGTTGATGCCGCTGTCGTGCTGCTGCATCAGCTGGTCGAGGCGCTCGGCTTGGGGCACGGTGCGCGGAAACCCGTCGAAGATGAAGCCGCCGGCGGTGGCCTTGTGGGCTTGCAGCGCCGAGTCAATCATGCCGATGACCACCTCATCGGGCACCAGCAGGCCTTCGTCCATCAGCTTTTTGGCCTGCAGGCCGAGCTCCGTGCCCTGGGCAATCTGGGCGCGCAGCAAATCGCCGGTGCTCAGGTGCACAAGGTTGTACTTGGTGATGAGTTTCTGGCTTTGGGTTCCTTTGCCGGCACCGGGAGGGCCAAACAGCACAATATTCAGCATGTGGGTAATGAAGCGTTTTCGCTAAGGGAAGGGTGAGGTGGTTTGGGCAAGTTAATCAATCGGCGCCAAAAGCGTGGGCTACACGGCCACGTACACATCGGGCAGGTTGCGGCCCAGGCCGTCGTAATCCAGCCCGTAGCCCACCACAAAATCGTTGGGAATCTCGCGCGCCACGTAGCGTACGGTGAGTTCGTGCCGCAGGCTGGCCGGCTTGAAAAAAAGCGCCGCGATTTCGACCGACGCCGGGCCTTTGGCCAGCAGCGTGGGCAGCAGGTGGTGCATGGTGGTGCCCGTGTCCACGATGTCTTCCACGATAATCAGGTCGCGGCCCTGCACTTCCTCGCGCAGGCCCAGAATTTCCTGCACCAGGCCGCTGCTCTCGGTGCCCTCGTAGGAGGCCACCCGAATGAAGACGATTTCGCACTCGCCGGTGTACTTCTTCAGCAAGTCGGAGGCAAACATGAAGCCGCCCGTGAGCACCACCACAAACAGGGGCTGCCGGCCGGCGTACTCGGCGCTGAGGCGGGCCGCCAGCTCCGTCACGGCTTCATCCAGTTGGGCCGCCGACAGGTAGGGGCGAAAAGCTTTGTTGTGGATGGTAATCTGGGAATGGCCCATGCGGCGCATGAAGGACTGATGAGGCAACAAAGCTACTATCGGAAGCACGGATTCGCGCCGACTTATCGGATTCGGCGGATTTTGTGGACGTTACCGCACTCCCTGATTGGGGTTCAAAATGGAGCAAGTGCATAAAAAAGGCTGCTCACAGGAGCAGCCTTTTTGTACATCACCCACATAATCCGTGGAATCCGAAAAATCCGCACGAATCCGTGGTGCAGGCATTATTTCACCTCGCCCATGGCGGTGAAAATGACGCGGAAAGCGGCCGGGGCCAGTACTTCGGCGTAGCGCACGTGCGGGCGGGCGGCCACTTCGGTGTGGTTTTCCAGTTGCACCGGGGCCATGCCGCGCTCGCCGCCTTTCTCGGCGATGTGGGGCGCAATCACCAAGGACACGATGCTCATGAGCTTGATGAGGATGTTCATGCTCGGGCCGGAGGTGTCCTTGAAGGGGTCGCCCACGGTGTCGCCGGTCACGGAGGCCTTGTGGGCGTCGGAGCCTTTGTACTCCATCTTGCCGTTCACCATCACGCCTTTTTCGAAGGACTTCTTGGCGTTGTCCCAGGCGCCGCCGGCGTTGCTCTGGAACATGGCCATCAGCACGCCGCTCACCGTGACGCCAGCCAGCAGGCCGCCCAGCACGTGCGGGCCAAACAGGAAGCCCACGATGATGGGCGAGAGCAGGGCAATGGCGCCCGGCAAAATCATTTCGCGAATGGCCGCTTGGGTCGAGATAGCCACGCACTTCTCATACTCCGGCCGGCCCGTGCCTTCCATGATGCCCGGAATCTCGCGGAACTGCCGCCGCACTTCCTGCACCATGGCCATGGCCGCGCGGCCCACGGCCGCAATGGCGAGGGCTGAGAAGATGAACGGAATCATGGCCCCCACGAAGAGGCCGGCCAGCACTTCGGCGTTCGAAATGTCGATGGTGTCGATATGGGCCGTGCCCATGAAGGCGGCAAACAGGGCCAGCGACGTGAGGGCGGCCGAGGCAATGGCGAAGCCTTTGCCGGTGGCGGCGGTGGTGTTACCCACGGCGTCGAGGATGTCGGTGCGCTCGCGCACTTCCTTGGGCAGCTCGCTCATTTCGGCGATGCCGCCAGCGTTGTCGGCAATGGGGCCGAAGGCGTCGATGGCCAGTTGCATGGCCGTGGTGGCCATCATGCCGGCGGCGGCAATGGCCACGCCGTAGAGGCCGGCGGCTTTAAAGCTGAGCACAATGCCCGCGGCCAGCACCAGAATGGGCAGTACCGTCGACTCCATACCCACGGCCAGGCCGCCGATGACGGTGGTGGCGTGGCCGGTGCTGCTTTGCTGCACAATGCTGTTCACCGGGCGCTTGCCCATGGCGGTATAGTACTCGGTGATGATGCTCATCAGCGTGCCCACAACCAGGCCCACTACCACCGCATAAAACACGTGCATGGCGTCGAAGCTGATGCCGCGGATGGTGAACGTGCCCGAGGGCAGAATCCACATGATGAGGAAATAGGAAGCCACGGCCGAGACAATCACCGAAACGTAGTTGCCCAGGTTGAGGGCGGCCTGCACGTTGCCACCTTCTTTCACCCGCACGCAGAGAATGCCGATGAGCGAGGCGATGATGCCCATGCCGGCAATGGCCATGGGCAGGAAAATGGGCGACAGGCCGCCGAACTGGTCGCCGGTTACCGTCACTTCGCGGCCCAGCACCATGGTGGCCAGAATAGTGGCCACATAGGAACCAAACAAGTCGGCGCCCATGCCGGCCACGTCGCCCACGTTGTCGCCCACGTTATCGGCGATGGTGGCGGGATTGCGGGGGTCGTCCTCAGGGATGCCGGCTTCTACCTTGCCCACGAGGTCGGCGCCTACGTCAGCGGCCTTGGTGTAGATGCCGCCGCCCACGCGGGCAAACAGGGCAATGCTTTCGGCCCCGAGCGAGAAGCCGGTGAGGACTTCGAGGGCTTTTTCCATTTCCTGCCCGTTGGCCAGGCCGCTGGGCACGAACATTTTATAAAACACGATAAACAGCGAGCCCAGGCCCAGCACGGCCAGGCCGGCCACGCCCATGCCCATCACCGAGCCGCCCGAAAACGACACGTTCAGGGCGCCGCTGAGGCTGGTTTTGGCCGCTTGGGCGGTGCGCACGTTGGCCTTGGTGGCAATCTTCATCCCGATGAAGCCGGCCAGGGCCGAAAACACCGCACCAATGATGAAGGCAATGACAATGACCGGGCTCGAATTGCCGCTGGTGCTGCCCAGGTAAAACAGAAAGGCCCCGGCAATCAAGCCAAAGAGGGCCAGCACTTTGTATTCAGCTTTGAGGAAGGCGATGGCCCCATCGGCGATGTAGCCGGCAATGGTGGTCATGCGCGCATCGCCCGCGTCTTGTCGGGACACCCAGCCCGCACGGAGCCACGTATAGAGCAGCGCGAAAATGCCCAGAGCGGGCACTGCGTAAAGGTAATTCGTCATAAACGGCGAAAAAGGGTGATGGTGAAGAATGAATGTTGTTGGGTAGGGATGCGAGCAAAGGTATACGGCCGCCTTTACAATTCCTGCATCAAAACCCGCTAACGCCTTAGCGTTCTGGCAATGTCGCGTTTGCCCGCTATCATGCCCCGCAAGTTGCCATCGGGCGCTACGGCGCGCCCGTCATCGTTCACTTCCCTTTTTCGCCTTCGTTTCTTCGTTTTGTAGTTCCTGACTGCTTACGCCGGCATAAGCGCCTGAGTGCCGCCCTGGGTTCGGCGCGTTAGCCACGCCCCTACTGCCAGCGCGATGCTCAGCAGAAGCCAGGGCCGCACGGGCACCGTGTAGCGCGCCTGAATGGCAAACGGCAGGTGAATGAGCCCGAAATACACCACCAACGCCAACGACAGCCGCCAGGTGGGCGCGCACGCCATCCGGCGCCGGCTCAGCAGCACCCACCCGATGCTGGCCACGGCCAGCAGAAAGGTGAAGCCGCTCACGAGCGTGGGGTACAGCACTTTGATTTTGGCCACGGGGCTGGTGGCCGCGCGCCAGGCCGGGCGCTGCACGCCCGTCACCCACAGGCGCACCAGCGTGTAAAGACGCGTTTTGAAATAGTAGCCGGGCTCCCGCAGAATGTCGGCCACGTTGGCTTTCATCAGCAGCTGTTCGCGCTTGATGGTGTAGGCCGAGCTGTAGGTGGGAAACAGGAAGCCGTAGTCGGGCCAGGCCGGCGGGATGTAGTGGTACATCTGGGCGGCGTAGCGGCGGTCCACGTCGGTGAGCAGCGGCTTGGTTTGGGCGTCGATGACGTCCCACTCGCGGTTGAAGGCGGCAATGTGGTTTTTCACGTCAGCGGTGTCGGTGAAGGACACCACTTCGTCGCCCATCTGGTTGCCCCAGTAGCGCCCTTCGTGGTAGCCGGGCATGCGCAGGGCCCAAAAGCCAATCTGCATCACCCCGGCGCCGCCTTCCAGCGAAGTCGTCTTGAACACGCCGTGGTGGCGCAGGTTCCAGAGGCCGTAGGGCAGCATGGTGGCCCCGAAAACGAGCAGCAGCGCCGCAGCCTGCACCCAGGAAAAGCCCTGACGCCGCGTTTGCCAGAAATCGAGCAGCAGCTGAATGACCGGCACGAACACAAACACCGGCCGCAGCTGGAACACCACGCCCGCCACCAGCGCCAGCGTCAGCGTCCGTTTCCACGAAGGGGCCCAGGTGATGGCCACCACGCCATAAAGCGCAATCATAAACGCCACCAGCACTTCGGGGTAGATGTAGGCCGCCAGGTAGGCCAGCTGAATGTTGGGCAGCAGCAGCAGCAAAAACAGGTTGCGCACCAGCCACGTGTGGTTGGCGCCTTCGCAGTGCTTTATCAGCCGCAACACGAGGGCAATGGTGCCGATGTAGAGCCCGGTCTGGAACAGCCGGATGCCGGTTTCGTGCAGGCCAATGCTTTTCAGCAGCAGCAAAAACACCGGGTAGCCGGGGTTGCGAAACGTGTCCGGAATGTAATCGGGCAGAAAATACCAGGCCGAGTACCGCCCGTGCAGCATGCCCTCGGCCAAGCCCATGTAGGAGCTGCGGTCGTCGGGGGTGATGGCGTGCAGCGACGCCACTGCCAGCACCAGGGTGACGAGGAGGTTGAGCCCCGCTAACACCCGAAACAAACGAGCGCTGGACAGCCATGCCATCCAACGCTCTGCCTTGTAAACTATACCCATTTGCTGGTTTTAAGCGGTAACTTTTGTCTTATGAAAATCGCCCCGAGAGAAGTGTTTTTCGATGAGGCAGTACATCATGATGAAGAAGTAGCGCGAGCCCATCTCCTTGATTTTGAGCTTGCTCTCGCCGTACTTGCGGTTGGTCCAGGAGTTGGGCACCACGGCGTAGGAGTAGCCCCGGACGATGGCCTTGAGCGGCAGTTCGAGGGTGAGGTTGAAGTGGGGGGAGAGGAAGGGCTTGAGCCCGTCCATGGTGTGGCGGCGGTAGAGCTTGAAGGCGTTGGTGCAGTCGTTGTACTTGAGCCGAAACAGCGTTTTGACGAGGGCGTTGGCCACGCGGTTGAGCGTCTTTTTGTGGGCCGGGTAGTCCACCACCCGGCCCCCCTTTATCCAGCGCGAGCCGAAGACGCAGTCGTAGCCGCCGGCCTGCATGGTGCGGTAGTAGCGCACCAGGTCGGCCGGGTCGTCGCTGAGGTCGGCCATCATCACGGCCACGCACTCGCCCGTGTAGCGCTCGAGGCCGTAGCGCACGGCGTAGCCGAAGCCGTTGGGCCCGGGGTTGGTGTAGTAGGTCAGCGCCGGGATTTCCCGCGCCAGGGCTTCGAGCGCGCCCAGGGTGTTGTCCTTCGAGTTGTCGTTGGTGACGACGATTTCGTGGTCGATGCCTTCGGCCACCAGCGCCGCGTGCAGCGTGCGCAGCGTCTCGCCGATGCTCTCTTCCTCGTTGTAGGCCGGAATGACGACGCTCAGCTTCATGCCGTCGCTCATGCCGTGGGGGCGGGCTGGCGCTGGCGCAGCTCGTTGAAAATCTGCGTCAGCGTGGCGGTGAGGCCGTACTCGAACTGCCAGCCCGGGTAGTGCTGCTGGAAGCGGCGCACGTCGGACACGTACCAGATGTGGTCGCCGATGCGGTTCTGCTCCGAATAGGAATACGACATCGTGTTGCCCGTGATGGTTTCGCACAGGGCAATGGCCTCCTGCATCGAGCAGTTGGCGAAGCGGCCCCCGCCGGCGTTGTACACCTCGCCGCCGGTGCGCGGCTGCTGGTAGAAGTGCCAGAACATGTTCACCAGGTCGTGGGAGTGGATGTTGTCGCGCACCTGCTTGCCCTTGTAGCCGAAAACGGTGTAGTGGTCGCCGGTGAGGGCGCACTTCATCAAATACGACAAAAAGCCGTGCAGCTGCGCCCCGGAGTGGCGCGGCCCCGTGAGGCAGCCGCCGCGGAAGACGGCCGTCTTCATGCCGAAGTACCGGCCGTACTCCTGCACCAGCACGTCGGCCGCCACCTTCGAGGCCCCGAACAAAGAGTGCGTGGTGTGGTCGATGCTCATGCGCTCGTCGATGCCGTGCTGGAAATACGGGTGCGCTTCGTCGATTTCCCAACGGGTTTCGAGCTCGACCAGCGGCAGGGCGTTGGGCGTGTCGCCGTACACCTTGTTGGTGGAGGTGAAGATGAAGACCGCGTCGGGGCAATGGCGGCGGGTCATCTCCAGCAGGTTGAGCGTGCCGTTGGCGTTGACGGTGAAGTCGGTGAAGGGCTCGCGCGCGGCCCAGTCGTGGCTGGGCTGGGCGGCCGTGTGCACCACGAGCGCAACGTCGGTGGCGTATTCCTGAAAAATGGCTTCGAGCGCGGCCTGGTCGCGGATGTCGGCCGCGTGGTGGCGGTAGTTGGCGAACGTGTTCTGCAGGCGGGCGCGGTTCCAGTCGGTGCTGGCCTGCTCGCCGAAGAAATAGCTCCGCATATTGTTGTCGATGCCGACCACCAGGTCAAACTTGTCGGCGAAGAACTCCACCGCTTCCGAGCCTATCAGGCCCCCGGCCCCCGTGATGAGTGCGATTTTCATAGAATAGCGTACTGGGCTTCAGGCCCTTATTTGAGGAACAATATGAAAGGTGGCGGGCGAAGGCGCGTAAGCAAACCAGCAGCCGTTGTAATGCCCGGGGCGAACAAAAAGGCAGCGAGCCCACCGGTCTACGGTGCAAATTTCGGAGGTAATGCCCGATAACCCACCCTGCTTTTGAGAAATAGCAGGATAAATAGGCACATCCCGGGTTATAACTCCCGCATCAGCACCTGATACAGCGCCAGCATGCTGGCAATGTCGCGCTTGTCGACCAGCTCATCGGGCGAGTGCACGTGGTCTTCGGGCGCCCCCACAAAACACCAGTCCCAGGGCGCGGCCGCGTGCTGCAGCTCCTTGGCATCGGAGCCGCCGCTGCCTTCTACTTCGAGCTGGTGCGGAACGCCCGACGCAGTGGCGATGGCCCGAATGCGGTCGACGTAGGCCCGGCGCGGAATGAGGGAGTCGCGTAGCGAAATGGCGCAGCCCTGGCCGGCGTGCACGCCTTCGGTCACCCAGGTGATGTCGGAAATCAGGGCCTGGCGCACGCCGTAGGTTTCGTAGATGAATTTAGCCAGGTAGGCCACCGAACCGCCGCCGTGCTCTTCCCAGCAGGAAAAGGCCACAATGCCGTGCTCCAGGGTTTCGCACAGGCGCAGGGCGTTCCACACGCCGAGGCGGTTGTCGAGGTAGCAGCTCTGGACGGTGGTGTCGGTTTCGCGAAAGTCGCAGTAGAACGTGAGCTCGGTGCCGCGGTCAATGTCGCGGTGGAACGCATAGCCCAGTTCCCCGGTTTCGTCATCTATTGTTAGTGTGCAATCTATCTGTCCTTGCGAATCCTCCCCTACCAGGCGGTAGCCGGCCTCGGCCTGCGGCCCGCCGATGCGCACCAGCTGCCGGCCGTAGCGCACGGTGAACCCGATGCTGTCCATGTGGGCAAACACGGCCGTGCGCGGCTGCCCAAACACCAGCACGATGCAGTCCTGAAACCGGTCGTCGGCGATGACTTGGGGCTGGTGCCGCCAAGTGCCCTGGTGCTGGCGCACGTAGTCGAGCACAAAGCGGGTAAGGGCCGATTCGTTGCCGGAAGGTGCCTGAATGCGGCAAAGGGAGCGCAACAATTGCATAAGCAGGGGAATTGTCGCCCAAAGCTAGGCCAAAGTCCGTACTTTAGCAGGCCCGTTTCCTTTGGTCTGCTTTTCGCCGGGCCGCGGCGCCGGTCCGCTTTCTACTCGCTTTCTATGCTGCGCTCGCTGTTTTGTATCTGCCTGGGGCTGCTCTTCGCGCCGCTGCTGGCCAGTGCTCAGAAGCCCGATACAATTCGCACCCCTCCGCCCATCAAAACGGTGGCCCTCGACACGGTGGGCGTGCTTCCCTCGGCCATCGACACCAAGGGCTGGCTGCTGCTCGACAAGGACATCCAGCTCGAGCTCGACGGCGCGGTGCACAACATCTACAATTTCAAGTACGACCGGGCCGAGAAGCAGTTCCGCTCCCTGCGGCGGCGCTACCCCAACCACCCCATGCCGTACTTTCTGCTGGGGCTGAGCACGTGGTGGAAAATCATGCCCACCAACTTCCAGACCAACCAGTACGACAAGACCTTCTTCGCCTACATGGACACGGCCGTGACCAAGGCCCAGAAGCTCTACGACGCCGACAACAACAACTACGAAGCCAGCTTCTTCCTCTCGGCCGCTTACGGCTTCGACGCCCGCCTGCACGCCGAGCGCCACGATTGGCGCAAAGCCACCGTGGGTGCCCGCCGCTCACTCAATTTTCTCAAAAAGAGCCAGGAAGCCAACGGCCTGAGCCCCGAGTTTCAGTTTGGGCAGGCACTGTTCAACTACTACGCCGTCTGGATTCCGGACAACTACCCGCTGCTGAAACCCGTGCTGCTGTTCTTCCCGAAGGGCGACAAAAAGCTGGGCATGCAACAGCTCCGCAGCGTGGCCAACAACGGCTTTTACACCGCCACCGAGGCGCGCGTTTTTCTCATGCGCATCCTCAAAAACGAGGAAAACAACGCCGAAGAAGCCATGCCCGTGGCGCGCTACCTGGCCACCACCTTCCCCGACAACGGCTATTTCCAGCGCTTCTACGCCCTGCTGGCCTACGACCAAGGCGAGTTTGCCGACTGCGAGCGGGTGAGCCGCGAAATCCTGGACAAAATCAACAAGGGCATGCCCGGCTACGAAGGCATCAGCGGGCGCTACGCCAGCTACTTCCTGGGCTACCTGATGCAGAACCGCTACCGCGACCTGGCCAAGGCCAAGGACTACTACCAGCGGTGCATCGTGTTTGCCGAAAGCACCGGCGACACTTCCGGCGGGTTTTATTTGTTCGCCAACGTGAACCTGGCCCGGCTGGCCGTGCGCGACAAAGACACGGCCGCCGCCAAGCGCTACTACGCCGTCATTGCCGACAAAGCCGACCGCAAGTCGGAGCAGTACAAGGAGGCCAAAGCGTGGCTGAAAAAGAACGGAAAGGCCTGATATGCTTAGTTTACAAGACTTATTCCTTACGCCAATATTTCTGGCTTTCTTCTATTTGATAGCCTACGGGGTGCGGGATAAATTTTCCAACGCCTACACGCGTCGTTATTTCATTCCCGCCCTTACGCTCAAGTTCATCGGGGGCATTGCGCTGGGGTTGATTTACGAATACTACTACGGCGGGGGCGACACGACGGGTTACTGGCGGCACGCCTCGTACATCCAGAATGCTTTCCACGATTCTTTCCAGGCGGGCCTGAAGCTAATGCTGACCAGCGGCGGCGCCTACGACCCGCAAACGGCGAAGTATACCACCGCCATGTACTGGTACCAGCCGGGCTCTTCGGAGTACCTCATTGTTCGAATCACGGCGTTCTTCGGCCTGTTTTGTGGCAATACCTACACCGTCATTGCCCTGTTCTTTGCTTTTATCAGCTTCAGCGGGGTGTGGGCGATGTATCTCACCTTCATCAAAATCCGGCCCCAGTTATATAAGGAATTGGCCACGGCTACGCTGTTTGTGCCCTCGGTATTTTTCTGGGGGTCGGGGCTCATGAAAGACTCCCTATGCATTGGGGCACTGGGCTGGGTCTTTTACTGCTTTTACAAAGGCGCCATTCAGAAGCGCAGCATCCTGTTTTGCGCCGTGATGGGCTTTTTCTTCGCCTACTTCATCGTGTTGGTGAAGGTGTATATCCTGCTGTGCTTCCTGCCAGCGGCGCTGCTGTGGGTATTCAACGAAAACAGCTCGCGCATCAAGAGCCCGTTGCTGCGCATCATAGCCAAGCCCTTTTTCCTGAGTATCGGCGCGGGTCTGGCCTTTTTCGCCGCCACCAACCTCACCAAAGGCGACGACCGTTACGACGTGGAGGTAATTGGCCAGCGCAGCAAAATCGTGTCCGAATACCTGTACGAAACGAGTGTCCGGCAAAACGGCTCGGCCTACACCTTGGGCGAGCAGGATGGTACGCTCGGCGGCATGATGAAGCTGGTGCCGCAGGCCATTGTGGTGTCGCTGTACCGCCCTTTTTTGTGGGAGGTAAAAAACCCCGTCATGCTGCTTTCGGCGGTGGAAGCGCTGGTGTTTTTGATTTTCACCCTGCGCATCATCATCCGCTCGGGGTTCTTCAAGACGATGTCGCTCATCATCAGCACGCCGTCGCTCACGCTGTGCTTTCTGTTCGCCCTGGCGTTTTCGGCCACGGTGGGCATCGTGTCGAATAACTTCGGTACGCTGGTGCGCTACAAAATCCCGATGATGCCGTTTTACCTGGCCGGGCTGTACATCACCCAAAGCATGAGCGTGCCGCGTCGACAGACAGCCGCCACAGCCCAGCGCCAGCAGGCCGGCGGACGCCTGGTGCCCGCCTAGCGCACGCCGGTGCGGCGCCGGTTGGCCCAATACTCGCTTAGCGTGGGGTGCGACCACAGCCGCGAAGTGCCCTCGGGCGCGGGCCGCAACTGGATGTTGCCGCGCAAGGCGGCCCGCACGGCCTCTTTCAGCAAGGGCATGCCGGCGATGAGCTGGTGCAGCGGATAAGTGGCAAAATTGTCTTCGGGACCGGGCTGAATGAGGGCCTGCGCGATGATGCCGCCGGTGTCGATGCCGGCATCGACCAGGTGCACCGACACGCCACAGTGGGCCGCGTCGTTGTTGGCCAGGGCCCAGTAGCCGCCGTGCACGCCGCGGTACAGCGGCGTGATGCCGGCGTGGGTGTTCAGAAACGGGCAGGGCACGCTGGTGAGCACGCGCTTGGCGATGATGCGCGTGCCGTTTACCACCACCACGTCGGGGTTCAGGGCTTGGAGCTGGGCGATGCAGGCCGGGTCGTTCACCGAGGGCACCCGGATGGTGCGGTCCTCGGGCAAGGGCTGGGCGTTGAGCTGGTGGGCTTGCTTGAGCGCCGTCAGGCGTGGCTGCGAGGCGCGGCCCAGCGGCCCGGCCACGGCCAGCTTAAAGGCAATTTGGCCCAGCACGGTGGCCCAGCCCAGCTTTTCGGCCCGGCGCTTGAGCAGCTGCTTTTGGCTCACGGGCGTTTCGACGATGATGCGATGCACCCCAAACTCAGCATCCAGCGCGTGAAACAGGATGTTGGTGGACTCGCCGGGGCCGGCCAGCATCACGATTTTCTTACCGGCAAATTCTGGGGCAACGCTCATGCGGCGGGGGAATTAGAATACGATGAAAGACGGTCGGCCACTTCGCCCATGCTCAGGCTCTCGAAACCGTAGCGGGCCTGCAGGCGGCGGAAATGCTGGGCAATGCGGCGCAGTACGGCCATGTTTTCGGCCAGGTTCACGCCAAAATTATGCGGGTGCCACCACAGGTGGAACACTTCGCCGTGCTTGGCTGCGTGCTCCATGCCCGCCAGAATGCGGCGCAGGCGCAAGCCCTCCAGTGCCTTGAGCCGCCCCGACCACGGCCGCAGGAAGCGGCTGGCGGGCACATTGTAGGGAAAGCTGCGGGCCATGTCGGCCCAGCGCGCCGTGTGCTGGCCTGAGAGGTTGACGTAGGCGTCGAGCAGCCGCGCGCCGCGCTTGTACAGCGCCTGCTGCTCCTCGCTGCGCTCCTTGTATATCCACGA
Source organism: Hymenobacter armeniacus (assembly GCF_014699055.1). Taxonomy (GTDB): domain Bacteria; phylum Bacteroidota; class Bacteroidia; order Cytophagales; family Hymenobacteraceae; genus Hymenobacter; species Hymenobacter armeniacus. Next base: position 527,594 of record NZ_JACXAC010000002.1, on the reverse strand, counting down.
CTGCTCGTTGCCGCGGTAGCTGCTGATGCCCGCCGCGCGGCAGGTTTCGAGGTACTGGGCGTTGTACTGGTTGCGCGGAAACACCAGGCTGCGCAAGGCCATGCCCTGCTCCGCCCCTACCCGCACGGCGGTTTCGATGTCGTGCCGAAAACTCTCCACCGTTTGGCCGCGCTCCAGGCAGTAATAGTGGCAGAAGGTATGCGAGGCCATTTCTTGCCCCGGCGTAGCCCGAATCTGGTTGATGAGCGAACGGCCGAAATGGTAGGGGTCGTGGGCTTCGTCCTCCCCCACTTGGTCGAGCACGAGGTAAGGCGAGAGGTTGGGGTCGGCGTATTCGGGGCGCACCGCGGGCAGGTGGGCCAGCATTTCCGCTTTGGTTTCAAAGAACAGCAGGCCCACCGTGGCCCAGGTCACGTGCAGGCCGAACTCGGCAAACAGCGCCAGCATGGCCGGAATGGCTTGGCGCACGCCCAACAGGTTGGCGCCGTACTGGGCCAGCGTCTGTTGGTCGCGCACGCCCCAGTTGATTTCAAAATCGAGGGAAATGACCAGGGCACCGGGTATGGCCGCGGCGGAAGGTGAAATAGACATGCTTTTATTGAAAGAAAAATAGAAGCTTCCCGGCCAGGTACGCGGGCCGGGAAGCCCCGGCGCTACCCCACAGCCAACTCGAGGGTTTTGCCCACGGGCAGCAACTGCGCGTAGGCCTCGCGGGCGCGGTTGATGCTGCGGTGCCGCACGGCCAGCCCGCGGATGCGCGTCCGATAATCGGGCTCGCGCAACAGTGCGTCGAGCCGCGTCAGGGCCGCGGGCACGCTGCCGGGCTGGCTCAGGTCGAACACGGCCCCGCCGCCTTCGGCTTCCATGATGGCCGAGTCGTCGCCCACGCCGGTGGTCACCAGCACGGGCAGGCCGCTGGCCCAATATTCCCCGATTTTAATGGCCGAGCAAAACAGCCGGCAAGGCGCCGGCCGAATGGGCGCAAACGCAAAATCGGCGGCTGAGAGGTAGTCCGGCACCTCGTTGTGCGGCGCTTTGGTCACAAACACGCGGTCGGGGCCCAGCCCCACGGCAGCCAGCTTGCGGCGCACGTTGGCTTCGGCATTGGGCGTGAGGATGATGAGCCGAAAGCCGGGGCCAAAGTGGTCGGCAGCGGAGCGAAACAGGTCGAAGGCTTCCTGGTCGTAATAGATGTCGCCGAACTTGCCCACGTAAATGCCCACCAGCGCTTCAGGCGCGGTGTAGCCCAGCCGCTGGCGCACCCGCTGCCCCGCCTCCGCGTTGGGCGCGAAAGCCTCGGCGTTGACCGAGCACGGCACCGTAACGATGCGCTCGGCCCGCACGCCTTCTTTGATGAGCTGTTGCCGGTAGTTTTCGGCTACGGGCATCAGGCCCAGCGCCAGCTGTTTCTGGCGCTTTTCCCAGTGCCGCTGGAACAGGTAGCGAGGGTCGTAGGCGCGCCACACGCCCGATTCGAGCATGTAGTCGGCGTGCGGCTCGAAGGACTCCACATAGAAGGGCATCTTCGTCTTCTGCCACACCAGGTAGGCCAGCGCGCCAGCCGGGGCGCCGCGCGCCAGAATAAAATCGGGCTTAAACTCCTTTACCTGCCGCACCAGCTCGCCCGGGAAGCGGGTGAAATCTTCGATTTTATTAAGGATAACGTTGCGTCCGGGCCGGGAACGCAGGGGCTCAAACGTGATTTTGGCAGGGGCGAAACCGGGGTCAAACGTCAGCTCGGCCTGCGCATCGGCGCCGCGCTCCACCGTCACGAGCCGAATGGCCGACACGTTTTCCCGCTCCTGCAGCAGGCGCAGGTGCGGGAAAACGGTGGACGACGTAAGGCCGTCGTTCAGGCCCCAATAACTCAAAAACAGTATTCGCATAAAGGTGAATGGCTCAACAAGCGCAGAAACGGGCTGGAATCCGCAGCTTTTTTCCGGCACGCCATTCCGCTGTTTGGCGGAGAAGCGCCCAGTTTTCGGTCACCCTGACGACGCAGGCCAAGCAACTCGGCGACGTTGTCCTGTTTGCGTCGGAGCAACAGCACAAAGGTAGTAGACCTTAATTTGTCGGTGAGAGCATGCCAATGCTAGATTCCCGGTCCTGCACCGGTTCAGCCAAAAAATTGCTGATAGGCCTCGCGGGCCCGCTCAGGCGAGCGATGACGCACTGCCAACGCGGTGGCATCGGCCCGGTGGTTGGTTTGTTGCAGAAGCCCTTCAATCCGCACCAATGCCGCTTTTACACTCTCAGGCTGGGTTAAATCAAACGTAGCGCCACCGCCCTCCCGCTCCACGATGCCGCTGTCGTCGCCTACGCCTTCGGCCAGCAAAATGGGCAAGCCGCTGGCCCAGTATTCGCCCACTTTGATGGGTGAAAGGCCCGGCGTGGGCCGGGAAAGCAGAAAAGCAAAATCTGCCGCAGCTAGATAGTCAGGCACTTCGGCATGCGGCGCCCGCTTCACCAGGCAATGCGCCGGGTTGAGGCCGGCGGCCGCCAGCCGGGCCTCTACCCCGGCGGCCGGGTGGGCCGTGAGCACAATGAGCCGGAACGCAGCCCCAAAGTGCGCGGCTGCCTGTGCAAAAATGTCGAAAGCTTCGTCTTCGTAATAAATGCCGCCGAATTTTCCCACATAAATGCCCACCACTGCATCGTTGCCATATTCCAAGGCCTGGCGCTGCCGCACCCGCCGGGCCGCGTCGAACCCGAAAGTGGCCATGTTCACCGAGCAAGGCACCGTTACAAGCTGTCGGGCCGGCACCCCTTCGGCAATAAGCAGGCGACGGTGCGCTTCGGCTACCGGCATAAGGCCCAACGCATTCTTTTTCTGCTGCTGCTCCATGTATACCTGCACCAGATAGCGCGGGTCATAGGGTTTCCACACGCCACCGTTGCGCATGTATTCGGCATGGGGCTCAAACGATTCAACGTAAAACGGCAGCCCACAACGGCGCGCCGCCAAGTACGCCAACGCCCCGGCCGGGGCGCCGCGAGCCAATAGCACGGTGCTGCCTTCCGCTTTGGCCAAAGCGGCCAATTCGCGCGGAAAACGAACGAAGTCATCTACTTTATTGAGCAACAATATTTTGTGCTCGCGCGAAAGCAATGGCCGAAAGCTAATCTTCGTGTTGGGAAACGGCAGGCGAAGGGTTAAATCGGCTTGCGTTTCGACGCCCCGTTCCACCGTCGTCAGCGTGATGTGTTCCACGTCATCCCGCTCTTGTAACAAGCGCAGGTGCGGGAAGATGGTCGAAATGGTGAGCGGCTCGTGCAGGCTCCAGTAACCAATAAAAAGTATTCGCACAAAAATAAAAGCAGGTGAACAACGATGCTACCCCTAACGTAAAAACGCGCGGGCCGGCTGCGTTGGCTTAGCTCCGCAATTTTTTTAACCGCTCAATCATGCCCACGCCCACGAGGGAGCGAGCCACCAAGGCGAGTCCCTGGCTCAGCGAAAGCCCCGGCCAAGCCTGCCGGGCGTAGCGCAAGGCCGGGGCGCGGTGCCCATCGGCGTAAGCGTGAATGGCGCACAGGTAATACACGCGCCCGAGCAGGCGGCGCCGCTGCTCGGGGCTAAGGGTCAGGTGCTGCTGCATCCATGCCCCGGCCAGTTCCAGGCGCCGAATGAGGCCGGCGTTGTCGGCCCGCATCGAACGGGTGTCGTGGTCGTTCATGGTCACGGTCAGGGCGTCGAGCAACAGCACCGTGTCGTGTTGAGTGTTTTGCAACAAAAACAGCCAGTCTTCCACGGCCGCGTAGCGGCGGTCTTCCTCGAAGAGAAACAAGCCAGGGTTCAGGCGCCGGGCTGCGAAATTGCAGGCCAGCATGTTGCCGTCGATGAACGTGTCAAACCCGTAGTGGCCCGCTGGCACGGTGGCTACGGGGCTGGGGTGCCGGCGGCCGTCGCGGGCAAAATCGTAACGGGTAGCCACGAAGTTAGGCGACGTAGGCGCTGCCTGAATACCGGCGCGGAGCGTGCGCAAGTGGTTAGGGTGCAGCAAGTCGTCGGAGTCCAGAAACAACACGTATTCGCCCCGAGCCCGCGCCACGCCGTAGTTGCGGGCGGCGCCGCGCTCGGCGTTGGGTTTGGGGAAGTAGTGCAGGCGCGGGTCAGTATAAGCTTGCACCACCGCCGCCGTGTTGTCGGTGCTGCCATCGTCCACTACCAGCACTTCAAACTCCGAAAAATCCTGAGCAAGCACCGAGTCGAGCGTCGCGCCGATGAAAGCGGCGCGGTTGTAGGTCGGAATAACGACGCTGAAATACGGATTGGTCATGACGCGGAATTAGGGCAGCAGCTTGAACCGCGTTTTCAGGTAATACAGCTCCAACGGACTGGAAAACACTTGCTTGTCGATTATTTCCATGAGCGATGGGTGGCGGTCGTACTGGTGCACAATGTTGGCGCGGTGGCCCTGGCCGTCGAGCAGGTAGCCTTGCGCATCGTGCTTGAACGCGTGCTCGTGCCCCACGGTAAGGATGGGCGAGTTGTCGTTGTAGAGCTGGCGCACGGGCTTTAGCGCGCCGGCGTGCAGCAGGGCATTGTGCACGGCCTGGTCGGCGCAGGCATACGCATCCTTCAGCCCCAGAATGGCGGTGAGCAGGGTGTGCAGGTAGCGCTTCACTTCCGGCAACGGGCCCAGCGTGGTGCCGGCGCAACTCACGATGTGCTCGGCCAATTCGTTCAGCTTTTCTTGGCCGTAGCCGGCCAGTATCCAAGCCGAATTATAAGTGCAGGACCCGATGATTTTCTCCCGGCTTTCCATGGCCACGTACAGCGCCTGCTCAATGGTAAAGTCGAAGGGCTCCTTTTGAAACACCACGTCGCGCACATCGGTCAGCAGCACGTTGCCGAACTCGTTTTCGTGCTTGAGGATGTAGTCGTAGTACAGGAAATGCCGGAAGTTGTAAATGTGGATGGGGTCCGGCAATTGCTTGAAATTGTCGGGGTGCGGGTTGCTGATGTAGGGGAATTCGGGCTTGTAGGAAATGGTTTCCACGCCCATGCTCTGCAGCTTGCTGATGGTGTGCGCCCCGGTATTGGGCCCCACAAACAGGCACATCTTACCCTTGAACCCACTTTTATACAAGGATTTAAAAAAGCGCGACAGGTGGAAAAAATTATAATTGTCGCTGATGCTAAGAATCAGGTTCGGCTTCATACGGAATCAAACGGATGGAAACAAACTGGCAAACACTTCCTGCAGGGCAGCATACTCCACCACTACGTCGGAGTCGTTGGCCTGCCAATTATCGCCGGTGCTCGCGGCCTGGCAGGGCACGCAGTAGTAGCTCAATTGCAAGGAGTTGGCCAGGTAATAATAACAGGGGTTGAATACCGCCTCGTGGGTGCTGTTGTTCATCAGCTCCACCACGGCGGCGGCGGGCCGCAGAAAAAGCATGTTGGTGAGGTTGGCGCCGTGCACGCCCACCAGCACGGTGGTTTCGGTCATCAGGCGCACCTGCTCGGCAAAGCTGAGCTCCTCAAAGTACACCGTCTCGAACCCGTACTGCCGCAGCAGGGGCTCGATGGCGGTTTCGTTGAGGAGCCGGCGCAAGCGCTGCCGGCTCCGCGACACGTACACGCGCCGCTCGCCAGCAAAGCCCTTGAGGTGCAACGCTTCTATCACCCGGTCGCGCGCGGCCAGGCTCAGGGCCCCGTCCTGGAAGCCCGACGGCGCCGGGTAATCGGGCATGGCCAGCTCGGGCACGTTGGCCACGGTTTCGGGCGGCAAGGGCAGCAGGCGCTCAAACCCAAACATGGCCGCGGTCTGGCGCACGTAGGCCGGAACGGGCTCGAATAGCAGCAGCGGGCAGCCGGGGTGGGTGCGTTGCAGCAGCAGCAGGCGCGGCAGGGTGTCCACCATCCAGTGGTAATAGTTGCCCGCGGCCCAGGGCCCGTGCACCAGGCCCACCACCTCCGGGGTAGTCACGTCCTGATGGCGGCCCATCCACTGCCGCAGCAGAAACGTGCCGTTGAATTCGGGCGGCAGGCGGGGCGTGGCCCACACGCTGGGCAAAAACAGCCGGAACTGCTGAAAAACCACCCCGTGCCACGACACCACCGCATTGCGCAGCCGATGCACGCGCCGCTCGGCCAGGGCAATGCCGTGCCCAAATAAGGCCCGAAAGCTGGCGGGCAACTGGTCGGCGTTGCGCGGCAGCGGCACCGGCTGGGCTGGCACCGCGGGCAGGAGCACGGGGCCGTCGGCCACCGTCCAGGGGCCACGCAGCCCACCCAGCACCTGAATGCCGCGGTCCGACACCTGTTTCACCAGCCGGTAGATGCGTGCCTTCATTTCCTAGGCCATGAAATGATGAATGCCTTCGCGCCCCGCGTAGAGCAACGCCAGCAGGCCCGCGAAATACGCCACCTGCTCGATGGCAATGCGCCAGGAACGCACGCCCATGGTGGCCAGCAGCACGTAGGAGTTCAGCGCCGTCAGCACCAAGCTTACCGCGCTGTAAGCCCCCACTGCGTAGAGGAAGCCGTGGCTCTGAACCACAAAATAGACGGCTGAAAACCGCGCCACCAGCAGCACGATATTAAAAATCAAGTCGTACAGCTGCTTGTGCACAATGGTATACACCGACACGAAGATGTAGTAGTTGATGCGGAAAGCGTAGTAGCCGGCCAGCAGGCAGGCCACCACCCCGGCCGTTTGCCACTGGGCACCAAAAACGGTGGGAAAAATGAGGTCGCCCAGCACGGCCGCGCCCGCAAAGGGAATGGCCAAGCCAAGGAATATTTTCCGGAAGTAGCCCGCGCAAAACTTCCCCAACTGGTCTACGCCGCCCTCGTGGTAGGCCTGCACCGAGTCGCGCATCACCACCGGCGACAAGGCCCCGCCCAGCAGCGAAACCGGCAGCTCCAGCATGCTGGAGGCAAACGCAAACGAGCCCACCTCGGCCGAAGTGCTGAATTTTTTAAACAGCAGAATGGGCAGCTGCGACGACACGATGTTCAGGTAAGTGGAGGGCAATACCTGAACGGGGAAGCGCCGGAAGAAATAAGCCGTTTTCCACAAGCGCCGGAACGGGACCGGGACCGTCAGCAGCCGGGTGATGCGCAAGGGCAGGCGCACCAGCACCACCCCTACCGCCACGAGGCGGTTGAGCATGTCGCCCAAAATGAAGCCGATGGGCGAAGGCCCAAACCACAGCGCGTGCGCAATGGTGTAGCCCTTGCCCGACAGGTTGGCGCTGACGTCGGACACGGCGCGCACGGAGTACTTATTCTCGCGAATGCATAAGGACTGCAAACACGACGAGAGCACCGACACCACCAGCAGAAAGGGTATCCAGTACACCATGTTCCCGATGCTGTGAATATCGAAGAACGACAGAATGCTGTCTTCGAACAGCCACAGCAGCCCCAGAAAACTCACCGAAACCAGCGTGCTCAGCCACAGCGTGAGCTGGGCCAGGGCCGCAAACCGGTCGTTGCGTTTGGGCAGTAGCAGCGCGCCCAAGTAGTTGAGGCTCGACACGATGGACAAGTTGCCCAGCAGGATGCTGAACACCGCGTACTCGCCGTAGTCGGTGGGCCGGTACAGGCGCGAAATCACCGGCGAGAGCAGCATGCCCGCCGCCGTGATGGCCGCCGACCCCGAGAAACCAATCACCGCTTTGCGAAAAACGGGGTTGCTGAAAAACCCCGTTATTTTGGCAAAGGGAGAAGACACTGTAGGCATCAGATAAGGAATTGCCGGATGGCGCCGGGCAAATGAGAGCCGGCCGCGGGAAAGGACTGCGCCGATTCCGCGGCCGGCTCGTGTGCCGGGGTGCCGGCGGGTTTACTGGTGCTGCTCGTGCTGGTAGTTCACCTTGTGGCCGCCTTTCAGCAGGTAGGCGTCGCGCTTGAACAGTTCCACGTCGGCCTGCACCATGTCTTGCACCAGGGCGGCCAGGTCGTACTTGGGCTCCCAGCCCAGCTTGGCCTTGCACTTGGCCGGGTCGCCGATGAGCAGTTCCACTTCCGTGGGGCGGAAGTAAGTGGGGTCGACGCGGCACACGATGCTGCCCACGCGGGCCTGGTACTCGGGCATGGAGCACGACACCACGCGGCCCACTTCGTTCACGCCCTCGCCCTCAAAGGCCACTTCCACGCCCACTTCGGCAAAAGCCAAGCGCACAAACTCGCGCACGGTGGTGGTGACTCCCGTGGCAATCACGAAGTCTTCGGGCTCGTCCTGCTGCAGGATGCGCCACATGGCTTCCACGTAGTCTTTGGCGTGGCCCCAGTCGCGCTTGGCGTCCAGGTTGCCCAGGGCAATGTTTTCGCGCATGCCCAGCACAATTTGCGCCACGCCGCGCGTGATTTTGCGGGTCACGAAAGTTTCGCCGCGCAGCGGGCTTTCGTGGTTGAACAGGATGCCGTTGCAGGCAAACATGCCGTAGGCTTCGCGGTAGTTCACCGTAATCCAGTAGCCGTAGAGCTTGGCCACGGCGTAGGGCGAGCGGGGGTAGAAGGGCGTGGTTTCGCTCTGGGGCACCTGCTGCACCAGCCCGTAGAGTTCCGAGGTGCTGGCCTGATAAATCTTGGTTTTCTTGGTGAGGCCCAGCAGGCGCACGGCTTCCAGAATGCGCAGCGTGCCCACGCCGTCCACGTCGGCCACGTATTCCGGGGCATCAAACGACACCTTCACGTGCGACATGGCGCCGAGGTTGTAAATCTCGTCGGGCTGCACTTCCTGAATGATGCGAATCAAGTTGGTCGAATCCGACAGGTCGCCAAAGTGGTTGGTGAAGTTCGGGTTTTTATTACCGTCCTCGTCGTTGATGAGGTGGTCGATGCGGTCGGTGTTGAAGAGCGACGAACGACGCTTCACGCCGTGCACGTGGTAGCCTTTATCGAGCAAGAATTCGCTTAGGTAGGCACCGTCCTGACCCGTGATGCCGGTAATTAGAGCAACTTTCATAAGGAAAGAGTAAGTAAGTCTGAGGGCTACGCCTCAGTCAATTAGAGATACAAATGTAGCGAGGGGGCACTGTCGCGGGACTAATACGGATAAACCGACTCATAGTAGCGCACGGTGGCTTCAATGCCTTCGGTAAAGTCGGTAAACTGGAAGTCCGGAAACACTTGCCGGAACTTGTGGTCGTCCATGATTTTCTTCGGGGCGCCGTCGGGCATGCTCGTGTCCCACACCAGCTGGCCGGCGTAGTTGAACTTGTCCTGAATGATGCCGATGAGTTCTCGCATGCTCAGGCCGCTATTCTGGGCCAAGTTGGTGGGCTGCTCCAGGCCGGGGCGGTCGGGGTTTTGCAACACCTCCCACACCAAACGGGCAAAATCGGGAGCAAACAGCCATTCGCGGACGGCCACGCCCGTGCCCCACACCGTGAGTTCGGGCTGGCGGGTACGCTCGGCTTTCACGAACTTGGAGACGAGGGCGTTCAGGGCGTGCGCCTTGTTGGGGTCGGTCGAGTCGTAGGGCCCGTACATGTTGGGCGTCAGCAGATGAATGCTGCGTACGCCGTATTGCATCTGGAAGCTCTCGGCGGTGGTCCACAGAAAGCGGCGGCTGGAGCCGTAGCTGAGCACCGACCGGTGCAGGTGCCCGTCCCACCATTCGGCTTCGCGGTACACCAGCGCCTCGGCCGGATAGGCGCAGTTGGCAATGGGGTTGATGACGATGGCACCGGGGCATTCCTGGGCAATGGCCTCGTACATGGCCAGAATCATGCGGGTGTTGTCGGCCACCACCGTAGCGGCCATGCTGGTCACGTAGTGCAGGCTGCCCACGTGGGCGGCACAGTTCACAATGTGGGTGGGCTGGTGCTGGCGTAGGAAAGCGGCCGTGGCCACGGGGTCGCGCAGGTCGAGGCCGCCACGCAGCGAAGTACCCACCACTTCCACGTCGTGCCGGGCCAGCTCGTCGGTTACGTTTTGCCCAGCAAAACCAGTATTACCAAATATTACTACTTTCATACTTAAAATTCAGCCTCTTTCGGGTAAGCAAAGCGCATGCGTCTTTGCCAAGACAAGCCACGCCGGTGCAACGTCGGCGCTTGATTTTGGCATTCTGGGTGGATAAAAGAGGTTGGTGCGCGTGCCTGCTCCGACAGCAGGCGTGAATAACTTCCTGCTGCACTTTTCGTGCAAATGGAATGCAAAGGTAATGGTCAGTTGCCAAAAGCTTTTGCGCAGCTGGCCACCTAGCCGGGTTCGGTCACGCAGGTTAGGCCTTGCCCTAAATCAGACAAGCTGGCCTCACGCGCCCGGCGCTATTCGGCGAAGGGCACCGGCCGCTGCTCGCGGCTGCTCTGCTGCGCCAGCTCCAGTATGCGGATGACGTTGCGCGCTTCCCGGGGCTTCACCAGCAGCTCAGCGCCTTCGCGGACGGCAGCGTAGAGGTTGCGGTAGAAGAGGCCGTAGTCGCCGGGCTCGCTCTTCACCACGGCCGTCAGGTCGAGGCCGGCGTGGGCGGTGGTCAGGCTGCCCCAGTAGGCTTCGGGCTCGCGGCCCCAGCCGGGGGTTTCGGTGGGCGAGGCGCCGCTGCGCAGGGCGTCCTCCTGAATGTCGCGCCCGCGCTTGATGAACGAGCCCTGCTCGCCCAGCACCGTGAACTGCGGAAAGGCATCGCCGGCCAGCATGCTGCCTTTGAGGGTCACTTTTAGGTCGGGGTAACGCAGGCTGAGGTCGAAGCTGTCGATGGCAGCGCCGTGGCGGCGCTGCACGCGCAGGTCGGCCGCTACGGCCTGGGGGTAGCCAAAGAGCTGCACCGCCTGGTCGATGAGGTGGGCGCCCATGTCGTAGAGAATGCCGCTGCCGGGCACGTCCTCTTCCTTCCACGAGCCCGCCAGAATGCCGGGCCGGTAACGGTCGAAATGCGCTTCGTACTCCACCACGCGGCCAAGCAGGCCGCTGCTCATTACCTGGCGCACGGTGCGGAAGTCACTGGTCAGGCGGCGGTTGTGGTACACGGTGAGCAGGCGCTGCTGCTCCTGGGCCAGCGTTATCAGCTCATCGGCTTCGGCAGCGTTCAGGGTGAAAGGCTTGTCGACCACCACGTGCTTGCCCGCGCGCAGGGCCGCCCGCGCCAGGTCGGCATGCCGATGGTTGGGAGCGGCTATTATCACCAGCTCAATGGCCTCGTCGGCCAGCACTTCTTCGGCGCTGTCCACGCGCACGGCGTCGCCGGGCAGCGGCGCCGCGCGGCGGGTGCTCACTTTGCGCAGCCGGAACTGAGGCAGCGCAGTCAGGAACGGCGCGTGGTAAATGCGGCCCGCGTTTCCGTAGCCTATCAGCCCAACGGCAATGGGAAGTACTTCGCTCATAACTATTTGTGTAGCTGCCGCGTCTTGGCGAGGCAGCCTATTGGCGTGGCGCCTCCCTTACCAAGGAGCGTGCCACAGGTCGGCGGTACTGTTGGGCTAGCGCGTAAACTTCTCGGTCTTCTTGGGGTCGAACGACTGGTACAGGGTGGCGCGGTGCTGGGCGTAGGTGGTGGCAAAATCCTGCTGGGCAAAGTTTTCGGCTTTAATGGCCGACGACTTGCGGTGCAGCAGGCCGTATACTCGCTGCTTCACCAAGTTGATGACCCGCTGGCGTTTGAGTTCGGAAACCGGCCGGCCTGTGGCAATTTCCCGGTATTTGTCGTTGATGCCCTCTTCGATGTTCTTTATTTTCAGAAATTTCAACGTGTTGCTATCCTCGTTGATGATGCGCACGAACACGGGCTGCTGGTACCACACCACCTGCAGCGGCAAACACATGATGCGGTAAGTATATTCGTTGTCGACGAAGCGGCTGAGGCTGTGCGTGAGGCCAATGAGCGGCAACGACGAGCGCCGCAGCATTAGGCCGGGTCCGTAAAAGCCAAAGGGCTCCTTCGACTGCTTCCACTTGGCAAAGTGCGTATTGTGCTCAATTAGCTCCAGCGCCTGACCGGTGTAGTTGTCGAAGCCGTCAGCGCCGATAACGTCCACGTCCGGGTTGGCCAGCATGAACTCCTTGCACTCCCGAATGGCCGGGTAGCAAAACACGTCATCGTCGTTTATCCATTTGAGCAGCGTGCCGCGGCAAGCGAGCAGGGCCCGGTTCACGCCGTGGGCCTCGCCCTTGTCGGGCGCCGACATGAAGCCCTGAATGCGGCCGGCGTCATACTGCTCCTGCAGCCACTGGGCGGTACCATCCTTGCTTCCCCCGTCCGACACCACAATTTCCTCGTCGGGCTGCCGGTTCTCTATCAGGTCCGTCAGCGCAATCTTGAGGTAGGACAGTTTATTGAAAGTGGTGATGTAATAGGAAAGGTTGATGGTTGATGGCTCCATAAAGCAAAAAAGAGAACGGCTGATGCGAAAAGTGGTGGCGTTGCCCGGCAACGGGAAGCCATAAATACGAAAACAAACGAAAAGGCGCCTTATGGGCCATGGGAGGGCTTTGCGGCCAGCCACAGGCCCTAGGCTCAGGCAGTTGCCACGCGGCTTTGGCCCGGCAGCACCTGCAAAGGTACGCCTGCTCCTCCCCCAAAGCCGCTTTTGCAGGCCATAGAAACTTGCCGTGCGGCGGCCGCGCCCCTGGGCCTGCGGCCGCTATGCCTTCAAAAACACAGATTCTATCCCAATTCGTAGCCCTTTCAGCAGCAGCAGCGTGGCGCCGAGCAACAGAATGGTTCGCAGCGCAATGCGCACCACGGGCAGGCCCAACAGGTGCAAAATGTGCATGTCGATGAGAAAGATGCACGCCAGGCTGCCCACCCCGAACAGTAGCAGCGCCAGGTCCACGTTGTGCAGGTATACGCCCACGGCCAGCCCGGCAGCGCGCGTCACGAGCAGCAGCAGGTTGGTGAGCAGCAGGTAGCGCTGCTTGCCTAGCACCGTGTAGAGGTTGCCAGTGGCCTGCGATGTAAGCTTGAAAATATAGTAGTAGCCCAGGTAACCGGTGAACACCCCGGCCATTTCCCAGCGCGCCCCGAAGGCGAACTTAAACATCCAGTCGCCGAACACGGTGATGAGCCCCAGCGGCACAATGCCGACGTAAAGCAACTTGTTGTAAATGTTGAGCGTGAGTTCGCGCAGGCGGGGCAGGTCGGTGTGGAATAGCTCCGAAGCTTTCTGGTAAAACACCGGCGCAATGGCCGAGCCCGTGAGCCCTACCGGAATTTCCAGCAGCGTGACCGAAAACGAGTATAGCCCCACCACCGTGGCGCCAAACCCGCTGGTGAGAAAGAAAATGGGCAGCTGCGCCGACAGCGTGTTGACGTAAGTACCCGGCAACGTGTACAGCGGGAACTCCCGAAAGTCATGGGCTGCCTTCCGCACGCGCGCCCAGGAAAACGTGCGCCGCAATTCACCCCACTCGCGGTGAACCCCGCTGCGCAGCAGGGCCACGAAGGTGGTGAGCTTGCTGAAGGCATCGCCCACCACCAAACCGCCTGGGTGGCCGTGCGTGACCAGACCGCAGCCAATGGTGAAGGCCCGGCCCACCACCGTCGTCACCACGTCGACCCCGGCCCGGGTACGAAACTCTTTGGTGCGCGTATACCAGGAGCTCAGCAGCAGCGACAGATTGTAGAACAGCAGCAGCACAGGCAGCAGGTAGAACCACCCGCCCAGGGCCTGCACGTCGAGCCACGCCGTTATCCAGGGGCCAAACATCAGCATCACCAAGCTAAGCAGAACAAACGAGCCCACGGACAGCACCCCCGACAGCTGCATCAGCGACAGGGCGTCTTCCTTGGTTTTGGGCAGCGGCACGGCGCTCTGGTAGGTGAGCGTGGTGAGCAGCGTCAGGTTGCTCACCGCCGCGTTGAGCACCGCCATTTGCCCGTACGCCGCCGGGGGGTAGATGCGCGTCATGATGGGCGTGAGCAAGAAGCCCAACGCCGTGACGGCCGCCGACCCCGAAAACGTGACGAAGAAGTTCTGAGCGAAAGAGCCTTTCTGACGCAAGGGCTGCGTCAGGTCGAGCAGGCGCTGTTTTAACATGAGAATAGTAAAAAGCCGGGGATATTACGCCAACGGGCCCACCGCACGGTCATGACGCAGTTGTTAGGCCTCGGCCGGCACGCCGGAAGCGCCGGCTACTCCACGACACAGCCCAGGCGGCGGTACTGGCCTTTGAATTCCTCCGTCCAGCGCAGCCACTCGGCGTAGGTGGCGCGGTCGTTGGCCGCGGCATCGAGCAATGGGCGAAGGTATTCCGGCGCAAAATCCTGCGGGAAATCATGCATAGCGTCTAAGTCGCCACGCAGCCAGGCTTCGTTCAGGAGATAGTTCAGCACAAAGGGGTCCAGCCGCACGCCAGCGAAAACGTTGGTGGCCGAAGTGATGAACGACGTGCGGGTGAGCTCCTGCCGGGTTTTGGCAAAGCGGCCGCCCGTGCGCCGCCACCACGAATGCGCCCGCCGCAGTTGCTCGGCCTCGTCAACCTGGACCTGACCCATTGGCCAGAGGTGTAGCCAGTATTCCTTCTTGAAAAAGGCCGAAGCCACCGCGTACAAGGCGTACAGCGGCAATTGGTACTCCATATCGGTCTTGCAAAACCGAAGCAGACGGGCGTGATACAGCACCGAGCGCACGCGAAAGCGGTTCAGGAACACCGTTTGGGTAGATAGCGGGATGGCAGGCACCATTTCTTCCAGCTCCGCCGCACCCGCGGAGGGCAGGTTGACTCGGCGGCCGCCATTGAGGCGCTCGTTGCCCAGCCAGCTCAGCTTCACCATGTCTAGGCGCTGGGCCTGCATTTGCTGTGCAAACGCCGCCAGGTCCAGGGGGCCGGTTATCCAGATATCGTCTTCAATCAGCAGAAAAATGTCCGAACACGCCCGAATCTGTTCTACCCAAAAATCAAACGGAATTACTTTTTGGTCGAAGGGGGCACCGCCTTCGACGTGCCGGCGCAAGGCCGTCACTTTATCAGGGTAGCGCGGCGAGCAGAATATTTGCACCGCCGGATATTGCGCCCGAATGCGGTCCAGGTATTCCGGTGGGGTACCGTCGTCGAGCACCCGCAGCGTGAAGTCGCCCGTGACGTAGCGGTAGATGCTGCGCAAGCAACGGTCGAGGTAGTACGGCCGGTTGAATGATTTGATGACGATGTCCATATCCGCGTAAGGAGCCGAGCCGGGGGGCGGGTTTTACCGGATAACGGCCGCCTCCGGGCGCGCGGCATACTCTTCGTACACAGCCCGCAACCCTTCGGCCAGCCCAATCTGGTAGTGCCAGCCCAGGCCGGCCAGCTTGCTCACGTCCATGAGCTTGCGCGGGGTGCCGTCGGGCATGGATGCGTCGAAGCGCAGGGCGCCGGTGTAGCCCACGGTGCGGGCCACCAGTTCGGCCAGCTCGCGGATGCTCAGGTCTTCGCCGGTGCCCACGTTCACCAGCTCGGCCCCGCTGTAGTTGTGCAGCAGGTGGAGGCAGGCATCGGCCAGGTCGTCGACATGCAGGAACTCGCGGCGCGGGTTGCCCGAGCCCCACACCTGCACTTCGGGCGCGTTGGCTTCCTTGGCCTCGTGAAACTTGCGAATGAGCGCCGGCAGCACGTGCGAGTTGTTCAGGTCGTAGTTGTCGTTGGGCCCGTACAGGTTGGTGGGCATCACCGAGATAAAGTCGCAGCCGTATTGCGCGCGGTAGGTTTCGCAGAGCTTGATGCCCGTGATTTTGGCCACGGCGTAGGGCTCATTGGTTTGCTCCAGGGGGCCGGTCAGCAGGGCGTCTTCGCGCAGCGGCTGGGGCGCCAGCTTGGGGTACACGCACGACGAGCCCAGCATCAGCAGCTTCTTGACGCCGTGCAGGTGGCTCTGGTGCACCACGTTGGCCTCAATCATGAGGTTATCGTACAGGAATTCGGCCCGGTACACGTTGTTGGCGTGAATGCCCCCCACCTTGGCGGCGGCCAGCACCACAACCTCCGGCTTCTCTTCTTCAAAAAAGCGGGCCACGGCGGCCTGGTTGCGCAGGTCGAGCTCGCTCGAAGTCCGCGTGACTAAGTTCTGGTAGCCGGCCTTGGTCAGGCGACGCACCATGGCCGAGCCAACCATGCCACGGTGACCCGCCACGTAGATTTTCGCGTTTTTTTCCATGCTAGTCATAGCGTTATTCGTAGATTTCAAAAGCTCAATTAATTGCTGGGGGCACTGGCCGAAGTTTCCTTCCACCAGTCCAGGTCCACGGCCGTTGCCGGGTCGGGCCGCATGGCGTTAAGCAAACCAGTTGGAACCAGCTTCTTCAGCATTGGGTTCACGCTGGCGCCCAAAATCATGCGGCGGGTGCGGGGGCTGTAGCTCAACAGGCCGGGCAGCTTGCGGAAGGCAATGGGCCGCGCCGCGCTCATGTCGCGCTTGCCGGTCCAGTTGATTTCCCAGTAGGTGTAGAGGTTGCGGCGCTCTTCGTCGCTGAGGCGGAACTTCTGGCCGTAGCGGGGCTCCTGCTCACACAGCTCCACCATTTTCACCAGGTTGGGGTACCATTTGTCGCTGGTGGTGGTGCGCTGGTCGGGGTGCAGCTGGTACACGGCCAGCATGTCGGAGATGTAGCGGCCCGGCGCCAGGTGCGCCACGCGGTACCACTGGTCGATGTCGGCGCACATGTCCACTTCGCGGCGCATGCCGCCGGTTTCCTCAAAGAACTTGCGCTTGACGAAGGTGGCATGCTGCGGCGGCACATTCTCGAACAGAATGGAGTGCGGCGTAATGTCGCCCACGGGGCTGCTGCTGCTCACCACGTTGCCCTGCAGGTCGATGGCGTATTCGCCGCCCGAAATGAAGCTGGCCTCGGGGTAGTGCTGAAACGCCGCCGCCATGGCCCGGAACGCACCGGGCAGGTAGTAGTCGTCGGAGCTCTGAATGGCCAGAATTTCGCCGGTGGCGCGGGCCACGCCCTTGGTCACGGCGTCGACGAAGCCCTTGTCGCGCGCCGACCACCAGATGAGCCGGTCGCCGTACTTTTTCAGCACGTCCACGGTTTCATCGGTCGAGCCGCCGTCCGACACGATGACCTCCACGGTGCCCGGGTAGTCCTGCTTGAAGATGCTGAGCAGGGTGCGGTCGATGAACCGGCCCTGGTTCCAAGACGGAATAACAATGGAAAGGGATGGAAACTCCTGCATCGGAACCAGCTTACTTCGTCAGGGCCGCCACGTCGGCCAGCCACAACTCCAACAATTCAATCTCCTGGGCCGACACGATGTTTTCGGTGGCCAGCTCGGCGTAGGCGCGGCGCAGGTTTTCGCTCACGGTATTGGCCGGGTCGATGGCGCGCTTCACGGCCGCAATCACGCGGTTGGGATGCAGGTAGCAGGGAATCTCCGACTCAAAATCCTTCACGTAGTCGTGCGGGTTGCGCTCCTGCAGCACCGTGGCTTCGGTGAAGCCCAGGCGGTAGCCGTGCGCCCACATGATGGGCTGGGCCACCAGGCCGCGCAGGATGTCGGTGAAGCGGAACGTGACGTAAGCCGGCAGGTAGAGCAGCGGAAATAGCTCCTGGCGCACGGCCGTGTTCTGCGAGTTGAAGGGGCAGAGCGTGCCTTCGGGCAGCACGATGGGGGCGCGCTTGTCGAAGAAAATTTCGGTGTTGTCCACCAGGCGGTAGATGGCGTCCACGTCCGGGTCGGAGTCAGCCAGGCCCTGCCAGAAACCGATTTTGGCGGTTTCGGCGGTCAGGTCGGCCTCCTTCAGGTTGTGGTCGGTGTTCAAAATCAGGTCCAGCGGGTAGCCGCGGGGCCAGATGTGGTGGCTGGTGAAGTTCTTATAGATGTTGACGAAGCCCTTATCGGCCGGGGCCGTGTCGAACTGTCCCTCAAATGCCGGAAACACCCAACCGTCGTAGGGAATGTTGTCGTCGTCGGTGTCGACGATGACCGTGGCGCCCGCCTTGATGGCGTGCAGGTAGCCTATCATCTTGCGGCCGTAGTGGTTGAACGGCAGCTTTTCGCTCATGCGGAAGCCCTGAGCCTCCTGGTCGGCCACGGACAGGTAGTGCACGCCATCGGCCTGCCAGTCGGCGGGCGATTTCTTGTCGCCGGCCACCACGAGCTGGTACTCGGGCATGGCCGCAATCTTGGTCACGGCCTTGGTGGGCGCGAAAATGGAGGTAATAACTACGTGGGTCTTCGACATAAAAAAGCAACGAAAAGAAGCCCTCAACCGCCATTCAGGAGGCCGGTGAGTTGGGGTGTAAGTTCGGCAAAGGTAAGGCAGGCGGGTCCGTTGGCCGCCGGCTGGGCTCATAAAGCCATGCGGTCGAGCAGGGCAGCGAAGCTGGCGGCGTAGGCCGGACGGGTGTGATGAGCAGCCGCAAACGCTTGGACTTCAGCCGAGCGGCGCGCCAATTCGGCCTCGGGCCACCCCAACATGGTGCGCACGTGCTCGCGGATGGCGGCGATGATGGCATCGGGCTCCTGGCTGGGTATTTCGAAGCCCAGGTGGGCGGCCCGCACCGTGGCGGTTTGGGTCACGATGGGAATCAGGCCAAAGTGCAGCAGCTGGGCCACCGCCCCTCCCCCACCCTCCGAGGCGCTGGGGTACACGGCGCCGATGCAATTATTTGCCAGCTTGGCGAAGGCCGGCTTGCCCACGTCTACCCAACCCAGGTAGTGCAGGTTGGCATGCGTTTCGAGCAACGGCTTGAGCCACTGCCAGAGGCGCGGCTCCCGCTCGATGCCGCCGGCAATGTACAGGTGGGCGTCGGGGAGCGTGCGAAAGGCTTCCACCGCCAAGTCCAAGCCCTTGAGCACGGCGCCGCCGCTACCCAGCCACAAAAAATTGGCGCGAGCCGCGGGCACGTTTTTGGGCTCGTGCGGCGGCACGGCGGCTACGGAAATGTCGAGCTGGTGCCGTTGGGGACGGGCGCTGTAGAGCTGGCCCTGAAACGGCGTGCCCAGCAGCGTGATGTAGTCGGCGTATTCGTCGGAAAAGCTGATGCGGGTCTGGCGCTCGGGCCGCACCCAAATGCCGGTGCGGTCCCGAAACGCTTTGATGCGCGTCATCTCGGCCAGGTTTTGAAAGGCCCAGTGGTTTTCGGTGCAGTAAAACACTTTTTTGACCGGCAGTTCCGGGGGGCACTCGGCCAGTCGGTCGCTTTGCACAAAAGCGGCGGCGTAGCGCGGCCAGTCGATGGGCTCTGGGCAAAACACGTCGTAGAAATCCACCACGTAGCCGCGCTCGTTCAGCTGCCGCACCATCTCGGCAATTTCCCAGTACATGGAATGCTCGTTGAGCATGGGCGCGCTTTCCAGCTTGTTGGCCACGTAATACGGCATGGCGTGGATGACGTAGACCACCAGCGCGCGCGGCGCCGCTGGCCCCAGCTTGCCCAGGCCAATGTCGCGGATGGACCCGCCGCCGGGCGGCACAAAAAGACGGTCGGCCGTTTGGCGCAAAGCCTCGGCGAGGCGAAAACGAATACCGCGAACAGTGGGCATAATTTAGTGAGGTGCCATGGTATGGTTAGTGAGCGGCGGCGGCATCCGGGCCGGCCTGGCCCGTCAGGCGCTTAAGCACACCAAACGCAGCGGCCACGGTGGCGGCGGGCACGCCCAGCCGGGCCGCCAGCAGCAGGGCCAGGCCGCGGGTGTGCCGGTGCTGCTGCCAGCTGCGGCGCAGCCACTTCACGCTGTCGGGGCTGCCCAGCAGGTAAAGCTGCTCGGAGAACTCGCGCAGGTGGCGGGCAATAATAGCGTCACCTTCGGGGCTCACGCCCAAGTGCTTTTGCAGCAGCCGCAGGTTGGTTTCAATAATCTGCGCGCGGCGCTTGTGCAGGGCCGAAGCGCCATGAATGCGGTAATGGCACGTTATTTCGGGCTGGTACAGAAAATCGTATTCGCGCGCAATGCGCAGCCACATGTCCCAATCCTCGTAGGCCAAGTCTTCGTCAAAATGGCCTACTTTATCGAAGCATTCGCGGCGGATGAGCACGGTCATAGCGCCGAGGAAATTGGTTTTGAGCATTTCCAGCCAGATATCGCCCGAGAAAGGTCGAATCTGACCCGTGTCGTACACCGAGGGCACAATTACTTTGCCGGCGGGGTCAATTTTGCTCACGTCACTGTATACCACTCCAACCCGACCAGGTGCTGCTTCCAGCAAGGCCACCTGAGCGGTAAGCTTGTCCGGCAGGAATAAGTCATCGGACCCAATGATAGAAATGTATTTGCCCTGCGCAGCATCCAGAAAACGGTTGAACGTGTGGCATACGCCTCGGTTGGGGCTGTTTACCAACAGTTTCCCGTTTACTTCCGGATGGGTTTTTAACCAATCGGTTATCAGTTCAGCCGAGTTGTCCTTGGACGCGTCATCGACCACCACCAGTTCCCAGTGCGGGTAGGTTTGCGCCCGGATGCTTTCGAGCGTATCGATGATATAGGCCGCGTTGTTGAACGAAGCAACCCCAATGCTAACCAAAGGCCCGGCGCCCGGTGCCGCAGCAGCCGGGCTCATAAAGCAGCCTCGGCGTTGGGAGCGGGTGTCAGGCCCGCCGCGGTTTCTTGGTAATGCGCCCCGGTGGCAGGCGAGTGCCACCGGCCGGGCTGGCCGGGAACGGGCTGCAATTTGTCGCCCTGCTCGTCTACCCAGCCGTGCTGGCGGGCCGGGTTGC
Source organism: Hymenobacter armeniacus (assembly GCF_014699055.1). Taxonomy (GTDB): domain Bacteria; phylum Bacteroidota; class Bacteroidia; order Cytophagales; family Hymenobacteraceae; genus Hymenobacter; species Hymenobacter armeniacus. The sequence goes on along the minus strand of NZ_JACXAC010000002.1, from coordinate 507,050 downwards.
CGTATACCAACGCGTAGGCGGGCACATCGCGGGTCACTACGGCGCCAATTCCGGTGAGGGCGTAGCGGCCGATGGTGACGCCAGCCAGAATGGTGGAGTTAGCGCCCAGCGAAGCCCCGGCCTGCACCACCGTGGGCAACAGGGCGTAGGCCGCATTTTTGCTGCGCGGGCGCACGTCGTTGGTGAATACCACGTTGGGCCCCACGAATACGTTGTCCTCCAACACAATGCCATCCCATAGGTAGACGCCGCACTTCAGCGTGACGTCGTTGCCAATGGTGACCTTGTTTTCGACAAAGCAATGGTCGCAGATGTTGCAGCCGGTGCCAATGGTTGCGCCTGGCAGGACATGGGCAAAAGCCCAGATGCGGCTACCCGCCCCAATGGCTTGGCTTTCGACCAAAGCCTGCGGGTGGCAGTAATATTGACGCTCGGTGGGGGAAGACTCAGACATTAGCGGCCAAAGCTTTGAATTCGTCGTACTCACGGATATAGTCTTCTTCGCTGTACTCCTTTGAAGCCAGGCACATCAGCACCGCGTTGTGCGAAAACTTGATGGTACGCCAGTACAAACGGGGTATGTAAAGGCCGAGGTTGGGCGAGTCAAGGACAAACGTCTCGGACTTCCCGTCGAGGCCTTCCAGCACAAACTCGATGCGGCCGCTGGTGGCAAAAATCAGTTGCTCCAAGTCGTGGTGGGCGTGGTGACCCCGAATCACAGAATCGGGGGTGTAATACGTCCAATACACCCGCTGCACGGCAAAGGGCAGGGTGCTGTTTTCACCCACTGTAATGTAGCCTAGGGCAGGAGAACCTATTTTAGAGAATTCAATCAGATGAGGAACCGACATGGGAAGGGTATAGCGTGAAAGAGCGGCAGAGGTTATCTGCCGAAGAAACCGCGCACGGCGGTGGCCACGGTCGCCACGTGCTCCTCTGTCATGCCGGGCCACATGGGCAAGCTCAGGCTGGTAGCGGCGAGTTCCTCGGCGATTGGGTAGGTGCCGACCGGGATGTTGAGGTGGGCATACGCCTGCTGGCGGTGCGGCGGCACGGGGTAGTGAATGAGCGTACCGATGCCGGCCGCCGTGAGGTGGGCCTGCAGCGCGTCGCGCTGGCCGGTGCGCACCACGTAAAGGTGATAGACGTGGGTGGCGCCTTCGGCCACGGCCGGCAACTGGAGCCCACCGATGCCGGCGAGGTGCTGGTTGTAGAGGGCGGCCACGGCCTGGCGCTGGGCCGTCCAAGTGGGCAGGTGCGGCAGCTTCACGCGCAGGGCTGCCGCCTGCAGTTCGTCGAGGCGGGAATTGTGGCCCACCACTTCGTTGTAGTACTTCTGCTGCGAGCCGTAGTTGCGCAGGGTGCGAATTTTGGTGGCTAAGGCTTCGTCGTTGGTGGTCACGGCGCCGGCGTCGCCGAGGGCGCCCAGGTTTTTGCCGGGATAAAAGCTGGTGCCGTTCACCTGCCCGAAGCTGCCCGTGATGCCGCCTTGCCAAGTGGCGCCTTGGGACTGGGCGTTGTCTTCCACCACCCACAAACCGTGGCGCTGCGCGATGTCCATGATGGGGCCCATCTCGCAGGCCTGGCCGTAGAGATGCACCGGCATGATGCCCTTGGTGCGCGGCGTGATGGCGGCCTCCAGGCGGGCGGGGTCGAGGTTGTAGGTGTAAGGGCTAGGCTCGACGGGTACCGGCACGCCGCCCACGAAGGAAATGGCCAGCCAGGTAGCAATGTAGGTGTTGCTGGGCACGATGACTTCATCGCCGGGCTGCACGCCCAGTGCTTCCAGCGCCAGGTGCAGCGCGTCGAGGCCGTTGGCCACGCCCACCGTATGGGCCACGCGGTTGAAGGCACTGTATTCGGCTTCAAAAGCCTTCACCTGCTCACCCAGGACGTACCATTGTTTGTCATACACATCGGCCAAGGCGGCCAGCATTTCCGTACGGATGGGGTCGTGCTGGGGGGAAAAGGAGAGAAATGGAACGGTCATGAACAGGGCAGGGAGAGCAAAACGGTGAGCCGCAAAGATAACAGGGCCATTCCGCCCGTGGCAGCATCAACGGCAGCATCTCCCGGCCTTCTTCTTTCCAGCGCTCCTACTTCCTTTTTGTCAGTCGCTATCGGGATGGATTCCCCAGGCTTACTTTTGTGGTATTTTGCCACGCCGCTGCTATTCCTGAGCCGTCCCATGCTTTCATCACACCTTAGCGGCGGCCTTCCTATAAAAGGAAAAGCGGTTTCATACCTAGGCGCGGAAGTTTTTTCGCAAAAGAGTGCTGTGAAATAAACGCCACCTCTTCAATATTATTTGCCATTTAAGAAGAAACCATTGTTATGAAAGCACTCGACGGACTAACGGGATTGCGCTTTCTGGCGGCGTTTTATGTGTTTGTATTTCACATTCATTTGCGGCTGCCTTTGTCATTTCTACCAGCGCCCGCAGAAACCATTGTCAGCATGGGAGCTTTAGGCGTCAACATATTTTTTGTCCTTTCGGGCTTCATCCTGACATATGCCCATCTAAAAGACTTTCCTGCGTCTGAATTACCAACCGCTACATACTACAAGAGCTTCATGTTGAAACGAATGGCTCGAATTTACCCGGCTTACCTAGTTGGGTTAGTGCTTTGTTTGGCGGTTAGTATTGGGTTGAATCATTATCCTGCTCCTTTCCCACTTGTCGTGGCACTAGACCTGACCATGATTCAGTCTTATTTTCCATCTTTGGCAATGCTGTGGTACGGCGGCGGGGCATGGTCAGTATCGACCGAATTCTTTTTCTATTTGCTATTTCCCTTCCTATTGCCGTTGCTTTTGAAAGTATCAGGAACCAATTTACGGTACATTCTAGTGGCCGTGGTGGTGGCTAGCAGCCTGCCTGGGCTTTACTACGCGCTACACGAGCACACCGTGCGGTTTCAAACCACATATGCCTTTCCTCCCAGCCGGCTGCCAGAATTTATTGCTGGCGTCATCCTCGGTTTACTTGTACTTCGACACAATTTTCGTGTATCAGAACGAGTAACCCTTGGACTGATAATTTTTGCGGCGTTGTACTTAGCTAAATTCGGCGCCCGAGCGCCCGGTTATACGGTACACAATTTTGTGGCTCTACCCGCAATTATGGCTCTCATTTGTGTGCTGGCGCAAGAAGACAAATCTTTACTTTTCAGATGGGTAGGTTCAAAGCCAATGCAATACCTTGGCCGAATAAGTTTCAGCTTTTACATCATGCAACTACCTATTTTGGTGTTGCTGGAGGGCCTTATGCTCAGCAAATTCGTGGTAGCATCTGATTTATATCTGGCAATTCCGATTCTGGCCATAAACCTCGTTTTGGCAGCAGTGCTTTACGAAGGAGTTGAAAAAAGAGCCCACAAATTTTTATCAAGCAGGATAGCGAAGCTGTATAATATAAAAGCTTTACAGCCAGTAAAAAACCTTGTTTAATCAATCGCTACTTCAGGCATTAATTATCTGGGTATTCAGGTACTTAAAAATGGCTTACTAGTCCAATTGTGCTACGCTGTAAAGCGAATCATAATTGGTGTTGCCGTAATTATTTTTCAAGCCAAGGCACCCGCGATTTCAGCACGTACAGCACTTCTCCAGAAGGGGTATCCCGGTAGCTGGCCCGCACCAACGGCCGCAGGGAAGCAGGCAGCACGGCCCGGCGCGAGGCGCAGATGAATGCCAGTTGCGCCCGGCGCACCAGCGCCAGCCAGTGCTATATCCAGTGCTCATTTAGACCCTCGTTTCTACGCTTGCCTTTGCAACGGTGTCGGAATTCTCGGGGTTACTTTTGTGGTCTTTAGCCCGTCCCTGTTATCCCAAAGCTCCATCATGAATTCATCCAATATCGACCTTACGCAGGCGCCCGAGCTACGGTCAGTTGCTCCAAAACCCGCAAAAACGTTCGATTTTAAGTTGGAGGGCTTGCGTGGGCTAGCCGCCCTCACGGTGGTGTTGGGGCACACCGTGGTAATTCGGCAGACTCTTGACCCGCATTACCAGCCTTCGGGCGTGTTTGCTTTTCAGGCACCAGGCCACCTGAGTGTGCTGATTTTCTTTATCTTATCGGGATACGTCATTGGCCTCACCAACCAGCGCCCGCTGCAGCGGAACGGCATTGGCCCGTATCTAAAAAAACGACTGGTTCGCATATACCCCATCTATCTAGTGAGCATGTTGTTGGCGTTGGCCATCAGTCAGGCCGTTCCCGCATCAGTGGCGGCCGCCAACCTCACGTTCACGCAGGTGCTGCTTGCGCCGGTGCTTTCGGCCAATGCTCCCAGCTGGTCGCTGCACTACGAAATCCTGTTCTACCTGCTGTTCATTCCGGTCTCTTACTTCCGCATGTCGCCGGTGCTGGTTTGCCTTGGCAGTTTTTTGGCCGGGCTTGCGGTGCTGCTATTGGCCAACTGGCCGGGGGCGCCGTTGCTCACTTCGTATTTGTTTGGGTTCAGCTTCTGGACGCTGGGCTTGGTGCTGGTCAATATTTCGCGGCACGGTGCGGCGCACTACACCAGCCTGCAGCTGCTTAGCGCTTTCCTGTTGTTTTTTAGCCTGGAAGAGACCAACCAGCTGCAAACCGTTTACCTGAAAGTGACGCAAGCGCTGCCCGGCTTGCGCTGGTCGTTTTCCGAATCTGTGCCGTGGGTGGAGCGGGCCATTGCCTTGGTCGATTTCACGTACCTGCCCTATTGCGTGCTGGTGTTGCTGATATTCACCAATCGGTCTTTTCCCTACCAGAAATGGCTTACGTATTTACTGTACCTGCTGCCCGCTTATTCGCTGGTGTACCTGTACCACAACCGCGCCGATGCAGTGCACTTTCAGCATTACCTCATTCCGGTTTGCTCGTACTTGCTCAGCGTGCTCTTGCTGGTGCTGAGCCGCTCTAATGTTCTGGAGGGTCCGGCCGACTGGCTATTGGCCCAGACAATCAAATTGGGGGCTCTATCCTACGGCCTATACATCATCCACTACCCCATTCTCAAAATCTTTGGCCTGATTGAGCCTTTTTCTGGCCACTGGTACACCTTCTTGGTGCGTTTTATAGCCTTTATGGCGCTGAGCTTGCTGGCAGCGGCACTGTTGGAGAAGCGGTTTCAACCCTGGGCACGCCGTTTCTTCTAGCAGAACCGCTCTACCTTAACGCCGTGGTAGCAACCTAGTTCATTGCGCTTTCCGCCCACCGTCAGTATTCAGCACGTACAGCACTTCTCCAGAAGTAGAATCCCGGTAGCTGGCCCGCACCAACGGCCGCAGGGAAGCAGGCAGCACGGCCCGGCGCGAGGCGCAGATGAATGCCAGCCGCGCCCGGCGCACCAGCGCCAGCGGCAGGCTGTCGGCGCACACGGGGTGCCCTTTTAGGCGTTGCAGCTCGGCCAGCCGGTACAGGGTGGTGTTGCGCTGCGCCACCACGGCCTCCAAGGCTCCCTGGGCGTAGCGTGGGTCGGTGCTCAGGCTATCGGGCACCAGGGCCGAGAGGGAAAGCAGCTGATAGTCGTTTTTAAAATTAGAGACGTAGGTGCCCGCCGTGTACGAGTCGGCCCACAGCATGTAGGCATTCTCGTAGTCGGCATCGGCCAGCAGGTAGCCGCCGCGGTTGGGCAGCGCCCGCAAAACCGGCCCCACCTGTTCGAGGAACCGGCGGGAGAAGCGGCCGTTGCCGGTGGTATCGGTGCGGGCATTCAGCAAAGCCAGGGCCGCCAAGCCGGCCACCGCCAGCAGGGGGCGCGCCACGCGGGAGGCCTGCACGGCGCGGCCTATCCCCACCGCAACGATGGCCGCCGACAGCGGCAGCACGGGGTTGGAAAAAAACTGAAACGCGTCGAGAAAATGATGACCGATGGCGCGCATCAGGGCAGCTCCCAGTACGGTCATTACGGCCCAGACCAACAGGGGCAGGTCGGCGAGCAGGGTTGCCCGCGTGACATTTCGCCACCCCAGTCCTGCTACCAGCGCAGCGTAGCCAACGAAGTACAGCACGTAGATGAGCAGGGCCCCAATAGCAATGTTGAAGACCAGCCGCGCTTCGCCAGCCGGCGGAATGATGGCGGCCAGCGCAACTTCCTGCCCCGAGCCCGGCAGCTGCACGGTGCGGGAACTCAACAGGTAAAAAATACCCAAATACAACGCCACGCCCGCAGTGGGCGCCACCACGGCCACGGCTTCCCGTAGCGAAGCTTTTCGGGTGGCCCACAAGTATGCGGCCACGCCTACCACGCCTATGCCAATGGCCGGAGCCGTTGATATAAAAGCCAGCGGCACGGCGGCCACAGCCAGCCCCGCGGCCCGGTACCGGTGCCGCAACAGCAGCAATACGCCCAGCAGCTCAAACAAATAAATGGACGCTAGCTTGGGATGCAACACCAGCGGCAAATGCGCAATCAGCGAGCCGTCGAGTATGACCCGGTACTGCAGCAAGTAGGGCCAGCAGGTACCCGTGACGGTGAGCGTGGCCAGGCCCAGCACCACCGCCCAGCGGGGCCGCAGCCCGCAGTGCGCGTAGATGGCGGCAAAGCCCACCCCGCACATGGTAAGCAGCACGGTGGCCACGCTCACAAAATACACCCACACGGAAGGCAAGCCCGTGAGGCGCACGGTCAGGGCATTGAGCCAGATGCCGAAATAGTGGTAGGGCTGCGCCGTCTGAAACTGCGGGTACAGCATCTCCAACGAATTGGTTTCGATGCCCAAGTGGTTGAGTGGCAGCGTGAGGCGGCTGTAGTACACATAGTCCTGAAACGGGGTTTGCAAAAACGGCGAGCCCGGCTCGTATACCAGCAGAAACTGGCTGGCAAACGCCACCCCGGCCATGGCCAGCACCCAGGCCAGCTGGCGAGCGGTGCCAAAGTCGGGCCTGGGCACGGCGCCTACTGGGGCTCGCAGGGCGTAGAGTACTCCCAGCAGCAGCAGCAGTACCGGCAGCAGGGTGGTGGCACCCCGCGTCTGCCAGATGGCATAGGAGGCCGTGAGCAGCACCGTCCCGCTGAGCAGCCGCAGAAAGCAATTCCAGAAAAATTCTTCGGCGACGGGCCGCAGCCAGCGTAGCAACCCCGAACCCGTGCCGTAGCACAGGCACAGGGTTCCCAACGCCACCACCAGCAACCGTAGGCCTAGTTCCACTGCCACTGCGCGCTAGTGGCCACCCAGCTCTGTGCCAGGCAGCTCATACACGTCGCGCACCACGTAGAGCGGGCGTTGGCGGGCGGCATCGAGGCCGCGCCACACGTATTCGCCTATCACGCCGAGGGCCACCATCTGGAAAGCCGACACCACGAGCAGCACCACCATGAGCGTGGTCCAGCCGGCCGGCTCACTGGGATGCAGAAACTTCAGGGCAATGACGTAGAGCCCGTAAATGAGGGCGACGAGCCCCAGCCCCAGCCCCAGCACCGAGATAGCGCGAATGGGCACGAAGGAAAACGCCATCAGGGAATCGATGAGCAGTTTTATCTTCTTGGAAAGCGTCCAGCGCGACTTGCCAATCTGGCGCTTGCGCCGCGTGTAGGGAATGTTGACGTAGGCAAACCCCAGCCACACCATGAGGTAGAACACGTTGGAGTTGCGCTCGTGCAGCTTCAGCACCTCAGTGGCTACCTGCCGGTCAAAAAACACGAAGTCGAAGCCGCCGTCGGGGATGTTGCGCAGGGCCAGCTTCTTCATCAGCCAGTGAAACGTTTTGGCCAGGGTTTGCGACAAACCGGTTTCTTCCCGGTCCTGCCGGTTGCCGATAACCAGTTTGAAGCCCTGTTGCCAATGGCTATACATGCGGGCCATCAGTTCGGGCGGGTCCTGCAAATCGGCGGTGATGACGGCCAGGCAGTCGCCGGTGGCGTGGGCCATGCCGGCCACAATGGCATTATAAGAGCCCACGTTGCCGGCCAGGTCCACCACGCGGATGCGGCCCGGAAATTCCGCCTGGGCCCGGCGCAGGGCCCCGAGCGTGTCATCGCCGGAGCCATCGTTCACGAAAACGTACTCAAACGTGACTTCGGGCGGAAAATTGACCTCGTTGGCCACCAGCTCGCGCGACGTAACCGGGATATTCTCCTCGTTGAAGTAGCAGGGAATAATAACGGAAAGTTTGGGCATAGCAGAAGAGAGGCGAAGAGCGCAAATACGCCGGGCTGAAAAGCAAAGGCTGCAGCACGGAAAGGCCAAAGTTAATGGCTATTGCACGCCAATACGTGGCTAGTTGCGCCGAGCCGGAAGCCCAGCTTCTCGACCGTCCGAAATACAGCGTGGTTAGTGGCCTGGGTGGTCATCAGCACGGCTTCGTGGCCCAGGGCCTGGGCCCGACGCAGGGTTTCGGCCGTGAGGCGCAGGTGCCAGCCCCGGTTGGCTGGCCCCACGGCCGTGAGCAGCACCCGCGACAGCCGGGTGCCGAGGGCCTCAGCGTCGTGCGCTAGGTCGCTGATGGCCAGAAATGAATCGATGGGCAGGCCGGGCTCGTCGGGCACCAGCACGGTGGTGGCCAAGCCAGCACTCACGGTGTTTTCGGCGTAGCGGGCGAGGTAGGCATCGGCTCGTTCAAGGCCAAACCACGGGTCGGCGTGAAATCGGTCGTAGGGGTTGCGGGCCGTAGCGGCAATCCCGCCAACGTGCGCGGCGTCCCCTACTCCGGCCCCGCGCACCGGAAAGGCTGGAAATTGAAAGTTGGCCAGCTCGCTGCGGTAAAACGTGAGCCGGGTTTCGACCAGGCGCCACCCAGCGCCGGTAAGAGCCTGAAACAAACGTACGTCCTCGGCTGGCACGATGCTGAACGCATAAAAAGCCGGGTGCCGCGCTGCCAGATGCTCGCGCAAACCAACGGCCGCCTGGGTAAGTACCGCGGGCAAGGCTTCCGGGCCAAACAGGCCCGTGAACAACCGCAGCATGGGCGTGCCAAAGTACGCCGAATCCCAAGGCAGCGCCTGCCACAGCCAGCGCACGTCTGTGCTGCCGGGGGCGCTATAGGTTTCCTCCCCTGGCTGCCGACCCCAGCGAGCCGCGGCCCCGGTGCCAAACAACTCCTGCTGCCGCTTGGCGGGCAAGTGCCGCAGGAAATAGTAGGGCGAATAAAAGGCGAGGTCGGCCGCCCGCGCACCCACCAGCCCGGCTACGCTTTCGGCGCCCATGTCTGGCGGAAGGTGTCGTAGTCCCGAATGTAGTCGTCTTCGCGGTAGGGCTGCGAGGCCAGCGCCAGCTGCACCGCCGTGTGCGAATACTGCATGGTATGCCACGCGCAGGGCGGGATGTAAAGCCCCACGTAGGGGTCTTCGAGCCGGTGAATCTGGATATCGCCGTCGGCCAGCTCCGTCGTGACGATGATGCGGCCGGCCACCGCAATGAGCACCTGTTCGGTGCGGTGGTGCGCGTGGCGGCCCCGCACGATGCTTTCGGGGGTATAGTACGTCCAGAACACGCGCTGCACGGCAAAGGGCAGCGAGTCTTGTACGTTTTCGCCCACCGAGATGTACCCAATGCCCGGGTCGCCAAGCTTGGGGAAATGAATGAGATGCGGAGCGGGATAATCGGCCATAAAAACAAAAGTGGGGGATGAAAACGAAAAAAGAGCAGCTGGCTATGCCAACTGCTCTTTTTCGCCTTAGCGCGAAAGCTTTATTTCACGTGCTCCTTGAAATACTCCAGGGTGCGGCGCAGGCCTTCGGCGCGGTCCACCTTGGGCTCCCAGCCCAGGATTTCCTTGGCCTTGGTGATGTCCGGGCGGCGCTTCATGGGGTCGTTCTCGGGCAGGGCCTGGTAGGTCGGCTTGAACTCGACGCCGGTGAGGCGCGCGATTTCCTCGCCGAACTCCTTGATGGTGATTTCCGACGGGTTGCCGATGTTCACGGGCAAGTGGTAATCACTCAGCAGCAGGCGGTAAATGCCCTCCACGAGGTCGTCGACGTAGCAGAACGAGCGGGTCTGCGAGCCGTCGCCGAACACCGTCAGATTCTCGCCGCGCAGGGCCTGCGAGAGGAACGCCGGCAACACGCGGCCGTCGTCCAAGCGCATGCGCGGGCCGTAGGTGTTGAAGATGCGGATGATGCGCGTCTCCAAGCCGTGGTGGTTGTGGTAAGCCATGGTGATGGCCTCTTGGAAGCGCTTGGCTTCGTCGTAGCAGCCGCGCGGGCCCACGGGGTTCACGTTGCCGAAGTACTCCTCCACCTGGGGATGAATTTCGGGGTCGCCGTATACTTCCGAGGTGCTGGCAATCAGCATGCGGGCACCTTTCACGCGGGCCAGGCCCAGCAGGTTGTGCGTGCCGAGCGAGCCCACTTTCAGGGTCTGAATCGGAATTTTGAGGTAATCAATCGGCGAGGCCGGCGAGGCGAAGTGCAGGATGTAGTCCAGCTTGCCGGGCACGAACACGAACTTGCTCACGTCGGCCTGGTGGAATTCAAAATCGGGCCGCCCGAACAGGTGCTCAATGTTCTGGAGCGAACCCGTCACCAGGTTGTCCATGGCGATGACGTGGTAGCCTTCTTTCAGGAACCGGTCGCACAGGTGGGAGCCCAGAAAACCGGCGCCGCCGGTAATCAGAACGCGTTTTTTTTCGTTGGTATCAGTCATAGTATGTGATTAGGGCGTCATGCTGAGCGCAGTCGAAGCATCTCTACTGCGCGGGTGAATGATTGCTACTGCGGTAGAGATGCTTCGACTGCGCTCAGCATGACGTTCTATTTTATTGCAATGAAAACCTACGCCTTCACCGGCTCCTGGTGGTCGGTTTTCACGCCGATGCAGTGGTAGGCGAAGCCCAGGGCTTTCAGTTCGCTGGCTTCGTAGATGTTGCGCCCGTCGAAAATGACTTTCTGCTTCATCAGGCGCGACACCACGTCGAAGTTGGGCGAGCGGAAGTCGGGCCACTCGGTCACCACCAGCAGGGCGTCGGCGTCGATGAGGGCCGCAAATTCGTCCTTGGCGTAGGTAATGCTGTCGCCAATCATGTGCTGCGCCTCGGGCATGGCCACGGGGTCGTAGGCCGTCACGGTGCAGCCAGCGGCCAGCAGCTTCTCAATGATGACCAGCGAGGGAGCCTCGCGCATGTCATCGGTTTTGGGCTTGAAGGACAGGCCCCACAGGGCGATTTTCAGGCCCTTGAGGTTGCCACCGAAGTGACGGCTCACTTTGTTGAAGAGCACCGATTTCTGGTCCTCGTTCACGCTTTCCACGGCTTTGAGCACCTGCATCTGGTAGCCGTTTTCCTCGGCCGTTTTGATGAGCGCCTTCACGTCTTTGGGGAAGCAGGAGCCGCCGTAGCCGATGCCGGGGTAAATGAACTTGGTGCCAATGCGGGCGTCGGAGCCGATGCCCTGGCGCACCTTGTTCACGTCGGCGCCCATGATTTCACACAGGTTGGCCACGTCATTCATGAAGCTGATTTTGGTGGCCAGCATTGAGTTGGCAGCGTATTTCGTCATCTCCGCCGACGGAATGTCCATGAAGATGATGGGGTGGCCGTTCAGCAGGAAGGGCTTGTAGAGGCGACGCATCACCTCCTCGGCACGCTCCGACGACACGCCCACCACAATGCGGTCGGGCTTAAGGAAGTCGTCGATGGCGGCGCCTTCTTTCAGGAACTCGGGGTTGGAGGCCACGTCGAACTCGATGGTTTCGCCGCGCTTCTCGAGGGCTTTCTCAATTTCGGCGCGCACCTTGGCGGCCGTGCCCACGGGCACCGTGCTCTTGGTCACGATGACGCCGTAGCTGTTCATGTTCTCACCAATACTGCGGGCCACGGCCAGCACGTATTTCAAGTCGGCCGAGCCGTCTTCGCCGGGAGGCGTGCCCACGGCGATGAACGCCACGTCGCAATCCTTGATGGCTTCGCCGATGTTGGTGGAAAAGTGCAGACGGCCTTTTTCCACGTTGCGGCTCACCATTTCTTCGAGGCCGGGCTCGTAAATCGGCAAGATGCCTTTGTGCAGGTTGTCAATTTTCTTCTGGTCGATGTCGATGCACGTCACGTCGATGCCGACTTCGGCAAAGCACGTTCCGGTCACCAGGCCTACGTAGCCAGTGCCTACAATTGCGATTTTCATATAAAAAGGGTTGTGAGAAATTTCATTTTGGCCGCGCAAAGTTAGGGCAAGGGGCCGTTGGTTGCGCGTAGCAGGTGGCTAATTAGCTGGCCATGTACTGCTTCCACCACGTCTGGAACACGATGAGGCCCCAGATACGCGCGTGAACGTCACCGGGGTTGCGCGAAAACAGCTGCGCCTTCAGGTCGCGGATGGCCTGCACGTCGAAGATGCCCTGCGCCTCGATGAACTCGTCGCGCAGCAGGTCGTTTTCGATGAGGCCGCGGAGCTCGCCACGCATCCACTTCAGCAAGGGCACCTCGAAGCCGTGCTTGGGCCGGTCGTAGAGCTCGGCGGGCAGCTCGGAGCGGAAGGCGTCCTGCACAATTTTCTTTTTCATCGTGGCGTCCACCTTGCTGCTCACGGGCAGCGAGAAGGCGAAGTTGACGACCTTATAATCGAGGAACGGGGTGCGCACTTCCAGGGAGTTGGCCATGCTCATCAGGTCCACTTTCGTGAGCATGTCGTAGGGCAGCACCAGCTTCATGTCGGTGAGCAGCACCTCGTTGAGGTCGCCGTCGGAGTGCAGGTCTTCCAGAATGTCCTTGCGGCGCTTGGCGGCGGCTTTCTTGCCCACCTTACGGCGGCTGTCGGCGCTGAGCAGGCGGCGGGCGTCTTCGGGCGAGGCGAAGCTGGCCCAGTCCCAGTACCGGTCTTTCACGCCGGCCGTCATGCCGCGCGAGAAGCGCTGCAGCTGCCGGATGCGGTTGCCAAAGAAGCTGTTGCGCGACTTGGGCAGCGCGTCCCACACAAAGCCCAGGGCCGTCACGGCTTCGGCCTTCACGCCGCCCTGCCGCACTTTGAATTCGCCCATGTGCTTGTTGTAGCCGCCAAACATCTCGTCGGCGCCGTCGCCGCTCAGGGCCACGGTCACTTTTTGGCGGGTGCGCTGGCTGAGGATGTACACGGCCAGGGCCGAGGAGTCGGCAAACGGCTCATCGAGGTACGACAGCATGTCGTGGATGTGCTCGTAGAGGTCGTTGTTGGTGAGCGAGAACACCGTGTGGTTGGTGTTGTGCCGGGCCGCCACGAGGTTGGCGTACTTGGTTTCGTCGAAGAAAGGCTCGTCTTTGAAACCGATGCTGAACGTGTTGAGGTGGGGCGTGTGGCGGGCGGCCAGGGCCGTGATGACGCTGGAGTCGATGCCGCCGCTAAGGAAGGCCCCCAGCGGCACGTCGGCCACGAGGCGGCGCTGCACGGCGCCGTCCATCAGCTCGACCAGCTTCTTCTGCTGCTGCTCGTAGCTGAGCTTGGTTTTGGCGACTTTCTTGGGGTCGTAGGGGATTTTATACCAAGCCTTGCCCACCATTTTCCCGTCCTTGATGTAGAGGTAGTGGCCGGGCAGCAGCTTCTTCACGCCCTTGAAAATGCTGGCCGGGCCGGGAATGTAGTTGAGCTGCAGGTACTGGCTCAGGGCCACGTAGTCGAGCTTGCGGGGCACGCCCAGCGCCATCATCGACTTCATTTCCGAGGCGAAGAACAGCTTGTCCTCGTCGCGGTAAATCAGCAGCGGCTTCACGCCAAACCGGTCGCGGGCAATGAACAGGGAGTTTTCTTCCTTGTCGAAGATGGCCAGGCCGAAAAAGCCGTTCAGCTTCTTGATGAAGCTGCGGCCCTCAGTGATATAAAGCTGAAGAATGACTTCCGTATCGGTCTGCGAATGAAACACGCAGCCGCGCTTGATGAGCTTTTCGCGCAGCTCGCGGAAGTTGAAAATCTCGCCGTTAAATACGATGGTATAGCGGCCGGCGGCGTCGCTCATGGGCTGGTTGCCGTCGGCCGAGAGGTCGAGAATGGCCAGGCGCCGAAAGCCCAGTCCGCACTGGTCGTACACAAAATGGCCCTCCGAATCAGGACCGCGGCGAATGATGGCGTCGGTCGACGCCTGCAGGTTGGCCAAAGACTGGCGACCCGTTTCGGTAAAGGCAAATACTCCGGTTATTCCGCACATAGTAGCGCGCAAAAGTACGACCCGGCAACCTAAAGGTTGGTGCCGGGGTATTACGAATAAGGGAATCGCCTCAATTCCCCCTGACCGGCGCCGGGTTATGCGGCGCTGCGGTCACGCTTCCCAGTGGGGTTTCGCTCAGCCCCTGCCCTTCTGCCTACCGTTTCACCTTCCCATCTTTTCTTTCCCATGAACCTCAACGAGCAATTTCAAGCCGCCGCCCAGCAAGTCAACAACCTGCCCGATAACGTGGCGGCCCAGCACATGACCGAGCTTTACGGCCTCTACAAGCAAGCCACCGAAGGCGACGTAAACATGAAGCCCGACGAAGTAGACCCCAACGCCGCCGACCAGGCCAACGGCCCCGCCGGCCTCTCGCAGGCCCAGTGGGACTCCTGGAACCAGTTTAAAGGCGTGCCCCAGGACGAAGCCAAGCAGCGCTACGTGGCCCGCGCCACGGAAATTGCCGGCAGCACCTCCGACACGCCCACCAACGCAGTGCCGACCGATGCCGCCACCAACGCCCCCGCCGGGCGCCCCAACGCCGACACCGACAACACCACCAGCTCGCGCCAGCCCGACCACGGCCCCGGCCAAAGCACCCAGGGCGGCTTGCGCGGCGACATCACGGCCGGCGCTCCCTACGGCGGCGAAGACAAGCTGAAAGGCGAACAGGAATAACGCCGCGTCGGCTACTCAGTCAGCAACGCAAACGAGAAGCGTCAGAAGGCAATCCCGAGCGTGGGGCTGCCTTCTGACGCTTCTCGTTTGCATTGTTGACCGAGGGCTGAGGGCAAGGTCACGCAGAGTTGGTTTCAACTGTATCATTGCCCTCCGGAGCAGCCCCGCTCCTGCTTAGCCTCCCAGCCTCTATGGACCGTCGCCTGTTTTTGCACCAAAGCACCCGCGTGGCCCTCACGGCCGCCCTGCTGCCCCCCGTGGCCTGCCAAACCACTACTGATAAGAAAATGACTGCTGAGGCGGCCGAAGCCGCCGGCCCACCTTCGGCCGATGCCGCGCCCTTCGCCCTGCACGAAGCCACCGTGGCCGACCTGCAGGACCGCATGGCGAAGGGCACCGAAACCGCCCGTAGCCTGAGCGAGAAGTACCTGGAGCGCATCAAGGCCCTGAACGAGGCCGGGCCCATGCTGCGGGCCGTCATCGAGGCCAACCCCGACGCACTGAAAATTGCCGACGGGCTGGACCAGGAGCGCAAAGCCGGCAAGCTGCGCGGGCCGCTGCACGGCATCCCGGTGCTGATTAAGGACAACATCGACAGCGGCGACCAGATGATGACCACCGCCGGCGCGCTGGCCCTACACGGGCACAAGGCCAGGCAGGATGCCTTCATTGTGCAGAAGCTGCGGGCTGCTGGCGCCGTGCTCCTGGGCAAAACCAACCTGAGTGAATGGGCCAACTTCCGCTCCTCGCACTCGGTGAGCGGCTGGAGCAGCCGGGGCCAGCAGAGCCGCAACCCGTACGTGCTCGACCGCAGCACCAGCGGCAGCAGCTCAGGCTCGGGCGCGGCCGTGGCGGCCAACCTGTGCGCCATTGCCATCGGGACCGAAACCGACGGGTCGGTGGTGTCGCCGTCGTCGTGCAACGGGCTGGTGGGGCTCAAGCCCACGGTGGGGTTGCTGAGCCGTAGCGGCATCATTCCCATTTCGAGCACCCAGGACACGGCCGGGCCCATGGCGCGCACCGTGCGCGACGCGGCCCTGCTGCTGGCCGCCCTGCAAGGCCCCGACCCAGCCGACCCGGCCCGGCTGCCCCTGCCGGCCGCCCTTGCTGCCGATTATACGCCTTTCCTCAAAGCCGATGCGCTGAAAGGCCAGCGGCTGGGCGTGGAAAAAGCCCACCTCAACGGCCCGCCCGCCGTGGCCAAGCTGCTGAAAGCCGCTGTAGAAGCCCTGAAAGCCCAGGGCGCCACCGTGGTGGAAATCGAGTTGAATAAACTGGTGAATCCGCTCGGAGAAGCCGAATTCGACGTGCTGCTCTACGAATTCAAGGACGGGGTGAATAAGTACCTGGCCGGCGCCGGGGCGTCGGTAAAAAACCTGGCCGACGTCATTGCCTACAACAACGCCCACGCCGCCGAGGCCATGCCCATCTTCGGCCAGGAAACCCTTATTCGGGCCGAAGCCACCGACGGCCTGGGCAACGCCAAATACAAAGCCGCCGTGCAGAAAAGCGTAAGCGGCGCCCGCCAGGCCATCGATTCCCTGCTGAAAGCCAATCAGCTCGCAGCCATCGTGGGCGTAACCACGGGCCCGGCCTGGTGCATCGATTGGGTGAACGGCGACTACTCCACGGGGGTGGATTTTTCCTCGCCGGCGGCCATGGCGGGCTACCCGCACCTCACCGTGCCCATGGGGCAGGTACGCGGGCTGCCGGTGGGGCTGTCGTTCGTGGGCTCCGCGTATCAGGAGGGCAAACTATTGGGGCTGGGCTACGCCTACGAGCAGGCCACGCACCACCGCGCGGCACCGAAGTTTTTGCCGACGGTGCAGGCGTGACCTCACCCCCTGACCCCCTCTCCAAAAAAGAGGGGGCACCGGTTCGTGAAGTCGATGCTTTATTCAGTCGTCAGGAGTACGGCCGGTGCCCCCTCTTTTTTGGAGAGGGGGTCAGGGGGTGAGGTCTCCGTTAGAAAATCTTACCCGGATTCAAAATACCATTCGGGTCGAACACCTTTTTGATGCCGCGCATCAACTCCAGATTGGCTTCTTTCAGGGCAATGCCGATGTAGCCTTTCTGCACCAGACCGATGCCGTGCTCGCCCGAGATGGTGCCGCCCAGCTTCACGCAGAGCTCAAAAATTTCGGAGATGGGCTGGCGCAGGCCCACGTTCCACATCTCGTCGTCAAGGTCGCCGCGAATGATGTTGACGTGCAGGTTACCGTCGCCGGCGTGGCCGTAGCACACGCTTTTGAAGCCGTAGCGGGCGCCGATTTCCTTCACGCCCTTCAGCAGCGTGGGCAGCTCGGCGCGGGGCACCACGGTGTCTTCTTCCTTGTATACGGAGTTGTAGCGGACGGAATTGCCGATGTTGCGGCGGATTTTCCAGAGCTCGTCTTTCTGCGTGGCGTTGTCGGCGAGCAGGATTTCGCCCACGTCGTACTTCTCGAGCACACCGTACACCTGCTCCGCCTCCTTATAAAGTTGGTCCAGGTCCTGGCCATCGAGCTCGATGAGCAGGTGAGCTTTAATGTCTTCGGGCAGGGTGAGCGGAATTTTCAAATAATCGGACGACCAGGCAATGGCCTCGCGCTCCATAAACTCCATGCCCGAGGGGATGATGCCCGCCCGAAACACGGCCGACACGGCATCGGCGGCCTCTTCTTCCTTGCGGAAGGGCACCAGCATGAGGATGTTCTGCTGCGGGAAAGGCAGCAGGCGAAACACCACTTTGGTGATGATGCCCAGGGTGCCCTCGGAGCCCACCATGAGCTGGGTGAGGTTGTAGCCGGTGGAATTTTTGAGGGTGTTGGCGGCCGTCCAGATGACGTCGCCGGTGGGTAGCACCACCTGCAGGTTGAGCACGTAGTCTTTGGTGGTGCCGTATTTCACGGCTTTGGGGCCGCCGCTGCTGTGGGCCAGGTTGCCGCCCAGGGAGCAGCTGCCTTTGCTGGCCGGGTCGGGTGGGTAGAACAGGCCCACTTCCTTCACCGCGTTCTGAAACGCCTCGTTCACCACGCCCGGCTCCACGGTGGCCTGCAGGTTGCGCTCGTCGATTTGCAGGATTTTATTGAGCCGCTCGGTGCTCAGCACCACGCCGTGGTGGATGGGCAGCGCCCCGCCGCTGAGACCGGTGCCGGCGCCGCGCGGCGTGACGGGAATGCGGTGCTCGTGGCACAGGCGCATAATCTGGCCGATTTCCTCGGCCGTGCCGGGACGCAGCACCACGTCGGGCGCAAAGTGAAAGTCCTCGGTGTGGTCGCGGCCGTAGTCGGCGTAGGCATCGGCGGTGGCGGCGGCTTCGGCGCGCTGGGCCGTGAGCACGTGCGCGGGGCCAACGATGGCCTCGAAGGCCACTAATAATTCGGGGGTAAGGGCGTTGAAAGGCATGAGCGGTTAAACTGAACAGGCCGCGCAAACTATCTTTGCGGCCAATGAGGAGGGCGACAACGAAGATACTACCGGTGCTGCTGCTGACTTTGCTCGGGCTGGCCAGCTGCCACCGCAAGCTCAACTACCGCGACGGCCAGTACCGCTCGGCCCGCGAAATGGTCCGGCTGAAAAAAGGCGGCCGCGCCGCGCCCACCCGCCCCGGCAGCAAGGTGAAAGTGGTGAGCGCCACGCCCAGCGGCGGCAAAAACAAGGTGGTGAAGCGCCCGGCCCGCATGGGCAGCGCCACCGGCACGCTGGCCTCGGTGATTGAGGCGGCCCGTTCTTACCAGGGCACCCCCTACCTCTACGGCGGCACCACGCGCCTGGGCCTCGACTGCTCGGGGCTGCTGCAATTGTCGTTTGGCGCGGCCGGCGTCAGCATCCCGCGCTCGTCAAACGAGCAGGCCGTATGGGGCGACCCCATCAAGAGCACCGACCTGCAGCCCGGCGATTTGGTGTTTTTCGGCGCCTCGCCCGGTAGCCGCGCCATCACCCACGTGGGGCTGGTCACTGTGTCCGACGAAGAAGGCGTGGATTTCATCCATGCCTCGACCTCGCTGGGGGTGGTGGAGAACAGCCTAGAGTCCGATTATTACCTCAGCCGGTTTATTCGCGCGGTGCGGCCTCGTTTGTAATATTCCGCCGCTACCTTTGCGGAGCTAACGCTTCGATGTGCCCTGCCGGGTTAATGGTAAAACTCCCATAATATTGGCTCTTTCGCCCCGGCGTTACCTTTGCATTGCCTGCTGCACTCACCTGTATTTTACTTATCCCACTGTTTCACCAACTCTTTTTTGTATGAATAATTCACGTTTACGCCATTTTTTCCTGGTGGCGTTGATGCTCCTCACGGCTCACTTGGGCTGGAGTCAGGGGGCCACTACCGCGGCCATGAGCGGGGTGGTTTCCGACAAAGACGGCGCAGGCCTGCCCGGTGCCACGGTTATCGCAGTACACACTCCTACGAATACGCAGTACGTGGCCCCCACCAACTCGGATGGCCGCTTCAACATTCAAGGCATGCGCGTGGGCGGCCCCTACACGGTGAAAATCACTTTTGTGGGCTACCAAGACGTAAACCGGGGCGACATCTTCCTGGCCCTGGGCCAGAACCTGCGCCTAGACGTGGCCCTCACCACCTCGACCACTGAACTGACCGAGGTGACCGTGAGCGGCCGCCGCGACCCGGTTATCAACGCCGGCCGCACCGGTGCCGAAACCAACATCAGCCGCGAGCAAATCACGCGTCTGCCCACCCTGAGCCGCTCGCTCAACGACTTCACCCGCCTCACGCCGCAGGCGGGCGGCGGCGGCAGCTCGTCGTTTGGCGGCGCCAACAACCGCTACAACAACATCACCATCGACGGCGCCGTGAACAACGACGTGTTCGGTTTGGCGGGTTCGGGCACGCCCGGCGGCCAAGCCAACACCAACCCCATCGCCCTCGACGCCATCGACCAGATTCAGGTAGTGCTGGCGCCTTACGACGTGACCCTCGGCAACTTCACCGGCGCCGGCGTGAACGCCATCACCCGCTCGGGTACCAACGACCTGTCGGCTTCGGTTTACGGTTTCGGCCGCAACCAGAACACCATTGGCAAGAGCGTGACCGAGCCCCGTGTGAAAGCTGACCAGTTTTCGAACTATACCACCGGTTTCCGCGTGGGCGGCGCCGTGGTGAAAGACAAGGTGTTCTTCTTCCTGAACGGCGAAATTGCCCGCGTAAATACGCCCCTCGCCTTCGTGCCCGGCACCGGCGACTCGCGCGTGACCACGGCCGACCTTGACCGCATCCGCAAGGCTTCGCTGACGGCCGTGTACCCTGCTGGTCACCCGCGCGCAGGCCAACTCATCTATGGCGGCTACGACCCCGGCACCTACGGCAACGAGTTGACGCGCCGCACCGAAAGCAACAAGATTTTTGCTCGTCTGGACTTCAACATTTCGGAAAACACCACCCTGACGCTGCGCCACAACTTCGTTAAAGCGTTCGATGACAACATTACACGTGCCGCCAACAACGTGCGTTTCAGCAACAATGCCTACAAATTCAACAACTTGACCAACAGCACGGTTGCCGAATTGAACTCGCGTTTCTCGGGTGGCTTCTCCAACAAGCTCATCCTAACCTACACGGCCATCCGCGACTCGCGCGACGTGCTGGGTGCGCCCGGTCCGGCATACCAGATTGTGGACAACGGCAATACCTACAACTTGGGCCAAGAGCGTAGCTCTGTGGCCAACCAGCTTGACCAAGACATTGTGGAGGTCACCGATAACCTGACCAAAGCTTTCGGCAAGCACACCATCACCATTGGCACGCACAACGAGTTCTTTAAGTTCCGCAACTTGTTCTTGAACAACGGCGCCGGCTATTACATCTTCGGCGCCACCGACTCCATCCGTGCAGTGCCTGCTACTGCCACCACTAACGCTATAGCCCGCGTTCCAGCCTATTCAGGCATTGAGAACTTTGAGCGAGGCCGCGCTACTCGCATTCAGGCCAGCTACCCCACGGCAGACAACGGCGAAGCCAGATTCAAGGCTGCCCAACTCGGCTTTTATGTGCAAGACGAGTACACCCCCATCGAAAATCTGCGACTGACCTACGGCCTGCGCGTCGACGTGCCGCTATTCATCGACAAGCCGGGCAACAACACGGCGTTCAACACTTTCGTGAACGGTGCCAACCCAGGCTTCAACACCGACTACAAAACAACCAATACACCCAACGGCCAGTTGCTGTTCTCGCCCCGTTTGGGTTTCAACTGGGACGTAGACAACAACGCCAAAATACAGTTGCGTGGTGGTACCGGTATCTTCTCCGGCCGCGTGCCCTTCGTGTGGATTTCGAACAGTTACACCAACAGCGGTATCATTCAGGGCTCGGTGGACCAGACCGGCACGGCCGCCATTCCCTTCACCCCCGCGGCCGGCGGCAACCCGGCGGTGCTGGGCACGGCGTCCTCGCCCGTTCTACGAGATATCAAACTGACATCTAGCGAAATTGCCACGGGCTATAGCTCGGTGCCAACCAGCCAAATCAACTTGGTGCGCAACGACTTCAAGCTCCCGCAGGTGTGGCGCTCAAACCTAGCCGTTGATTTCCGCCTCCCCGGCGATGTAGTGGCTACCTTAGAGGGCATTTACTCCAAGACCATCAACGACATCTACTACAAAGACATCAACCTGACCGACCCGGTGGGACGCCTCGCTGGCCCCGACCAGCGCCCCATATACGGCGCTTCTTCTGCCGCTCGCCGCATCGACCAGCGCTACACCAACGTGTACTTGCTCGACAACACCAGCAAGGGCTACCGCTACAACGCCACCTTCCAATTGCAGAAGCGCTTCAACAACGGCTTGAACGCTACCGCCGCCTACACCTACGGCGAATCGAAAGAAGTGAACAGCGGCTCGAGCAGCACCGCTTCGTCGAACTACCAGTTCAACCAGATTCAGTACGACCCGAACAACCCCGAGTTGGGCTACTCGCGCAACGACCAACGCCATCGCGTCATCGGCAGCGCCGGCTACACCTTCCGCTACGCCAACGACAAGCTGGCCACCGGCATCACCCTGTTCTACGAAGGCCTCTCGGGCCAGCCCCTGACCTACATCTACGGCCAGAATTCTGACCTGAACCGCGACGGCAACACCGGCAACGACCTGCTCTACATTCCCCGCAACGTGCGCGATATCAACGAAATCAACTTGCAAAAGTCGCCCTCAGTAAACGGTGTGGCTGACCCCCGCACGATTACCGAGATTCAAGACCAATTGGATGCTTTCATCGAGAACGACCCCTACCTGCGCACGCACCGCGGCCAGGTAGCCGAGCGCTTCGCCGCGCGTCTGCCTTGGACTCATCAAATCGACCTTCGCGTGGCCCAGGATTTTAACTTCATGGCCGGCGGCAAGAAAAACAGCATCCAAGTGACCTTCGATATTCAGAATGTGGGCAACCTGCTCAACAACGACTGGGGCCGCCAGTACACCGTGGCCAACAACGCCACCGAATTGCTGCGCGTGAACAGCACGGCCCCCGGCGCGCAGCCGACTTTCTCTTTCCCCTCGACGTTCGCCATCACCAACCGTCCTTACGACTTTGCGCCTTTCTTCTCGCGGTGGCAGGGCCAGCTGGGCGTGCGTTACAGCTTCAACTAATACATCAGCTGTGTAAGCAATTCCAAAAAAGAGGCAGGGCATTATCCCTGCCTCTTTTTTTGCCCTGTTATGTAATTGTTAAGCGGCGTATTTCCGCTTTACCCAAATGGGCTTTCTTTTTCTTAAATTGGGAGAGCGCACGGGGCGCCTCAGTCCTACTCTTTGACATAGTTTCACCAAACTCTTTTGTATGAAGAAGTTGTCTATATACACCCTATTTGCGGTGGTTCTGCTACTCCTCACGGCCCAACAGGGCTGGAGCCAAGGCGCTACCACCGCCGCCATGAGCGGCCTCATCGCCGACACCAAGGGCCAAGGCCTGCCCGGCGCCACGGTGATAGCCACCCACACGCCCACCAACACGCAGTATGTGGCGCCCACCAACGCCGACGGCCGCTTCAACATCCAGAATATGCGCGTGGGCGGCCCCTACACCGTGAAAGTCACGTTTGTGGGCTACAAAGACCTGGTGCGCGACGGCTTGTACCTGACGCTGGGCCAGAACCTGCGCTTCGACCAGCAATTGAGCGACAGCAACACCGAGCTGAGCGAGGTGACCGTGAGCGGCCGCCGCGACCCCATCATGAACGCCGACCACACCGGCGCCCAAACCACGGTGCAGCGCGAGCAGATTGAGCGCCTGCCCACCATCAGCCGCTCGTTCGACGACTTCACGCGCCTCACGCCCCAGGCCAACGGCCAGAGCTTCGGCGGCCGCAACTCGGGCTACAACAACATCACCATCGACGGCGCCATTTTCAACAATTCGTTTGGCCTGTCTTCCACGGTAGGCGGGCAAGCCAACGCCCAGCCCATCTCGCTCGACGCCATCGACCAGATTCAGGTGAGCATTGCGCCCTACGACGTGCGCCAGGGCTCCTTCACCGGGGCCGGCATCAACGCCGTGACCCGCAGCGGCACCAACAAGTTCAGCGGCTCGCTCTACGGCTTCTACCGCAACCAGAACCTGGTGGGCAACAAAGTGGGCGACTTCAAGCAGGACTACCCCAACTTCAACCTGAAGAACTTCGGTTTCCGCTTGGGCGGTCCCATCATCAAAGACAAGCTGTTCTTCTTCGTCAACGGGGAACAGGAAACACGCGTCGACCCGCCCACGGGCAACTACATCGCCAACCGCGACGGCGTGGCCGCCCCCGGCGCCAACTCCACCACCTCGGCCGCCACGGCGCGCGACCTCTCCATTCTGCGCAATTTCCTGGTGTCGAACTACGGCTACAATCCCGGCGATTTTGAGAACTACAACCTGCGCACCTTCAGCCGCAAGGCCACGGCCAAAATCGACTGGAACATCAGCGCCAACCACCGCCTGAGCGTGAAGTACAACTACCTGCAGTCGTACCGCGACGTGCCCCCGAGCGGCTCCGGCGCGCTGGGGCCGTCGAACATCGGCCGCTCGCAGTCGCAGTTCGGCCTGCCGTTCTTCTCGTCGTACTACACCATCAACAACAACCTCAACTCGGTGATTGCCGAATTGAACAGCACCTTCACCAGCCGCTTCGCCAACAACCTGACGGCCGGCTATTCGGCCTTCCGCGACTTCCGCGAAAGCCCCGGCGGGGGCTCGTTTCCGCTGGTCGACATCGGCACGGCCACGGCCCGCACGGCGGCCGGCGGCAGCATCAACGCCGCCAACAGCTACACCTCGTTTGGCTACGAGCCGTTCTCGGCCTTCAACGTGCTGAACTCGGACGTGTACCAGATTGGCGACAACTTCACCATCTTCATGGGCAAGCACAACGTGACGGTGGGCACCTACAACGAGTTCTACAAGTTCACCAACGGCTTCTCGCCCAACTACTACGGCGCCTACGCCTTCAACGGGCTCGACGATTTCTACGCCGCCGCCCGCACGGCTTCGGCCCCGCTCGGCTACACCCGCGACGCCTCCGGCAACCCCGTGGCCAACACCACCGGCACGCTGGCCTACCCGCAGCGCTACCAGCTCTCCTACTCGGCCCTGCCCGATGGCTCGTTTCCCTTCGCCGTGACCAAGGCGGCCCAGTTCGGCCTCTACGCCCAAGACGAGTGGAGCCCCCGCAGCAACCTGAAAGTGACCATCGGCCTGCGCGGCGACCTGCCGGTGATTTACTCCGACATTGCCCGCAACCAAAACGCGGCCAACCTCACCTTCCGCGACGGCGTGAAGGTGGAAACCGACAAGCTGCCCACCCGCAGCATCCTGCTCTCGCCCCGCGTGGGCTTCAACTGGGACGTGAACGACGACCGCAAAACCCAGCTGCGCGGCGGCACGGGCATTTTCACGGGCCGCATCCCCTTCGTGTGGCTGTCGAACCAGGCCGGCAACAACGGCGTGCAGTTTGGCTCGTTTTCGCGCTCTGGCGCCGACGTGGCCACGGCCGGCAACTACTTCTCGCCCGACGTGAACGCCTACCGCCCCAACGGCGCCGCGGCCAACACCCAGTACAACCTGGCCGTGACGGCCCGCGACTTTAAATTCCCGCAGGTGTGGCGCACCAACCTGGCCCTCGACCAGGACCTCGGCGCCGGCATCATTGCCACGCTCGAAGCCCTGTACACCAAGGACCTGAACGCGGTGTACTTCCAGAACGTGAACCTGCCGCAGCCCGTGGGCCAAGCCAACGGCCCCGACAACCGCCCCATCTTCTACCGCTTCGGCACCATCAACACCACCGGGCCCAACGCCGGCCTCTACACCACGGCTTCGGTGGGCTCCGGCGCCAGCGCCCAGCCCAGCCTCATTGCCACCAACCGCATTTACAACGGCCAGGGCGGCGTATCGGCGGCCAACCCCGTCATCACCGACGCCATTCTGATGAAGAACACCAACAAGGGGTATTCGTACTCCGTGACCGGGCAGCTGCAGAAGTCGTTCAGCAACGGCCTCTACGCCAGCGTGGCCTACACCTACACCGACGCCCGCTCGGTGAACGACGGCGGCACCATTGCCCAAACCAACTGGCGCGACCGCCCCGTATCGGGCGACCCCAACGCCGACGTGCTGAGCTATTCCAACTTCCTGCAGCAGCACCGCGTCATTGCCTCGGTGTCGTACAAGCGTGAGTACATCAACCACTTGGCCACCACGCTCTCGCTGTTTTACGAAGCTGCGCCAGCCGGCCGCTTCTCCTACACCTACGCCGGCGACATGAACGGCGACGGCTCGGGCGGCTCGGGCAACGACCTGATGTACATCCCGCGCAACCAGTCCGAAATTGCCCTGCGCGACATTCCCCTCAACGCGGCGCAGGGTGGCGGCATCTACTCGGCCGCCGACCAGTGGAACGACCTGGACAAGTACATCAGCCAGGACGCCTACCTCAGCAAGCACCGCGGCGAGTACGCCGAGCGCAACGGCGCCGTGCGCCCCTGGCAAAACCGCCTCGACGTGCGCCTGCTGCAAGACATCTTCACCAACATCGGCGAGAGCCGCAACACCCTGCAGCTGAGCATCGACGTGTTCAACATCGGCAACCTGCTCAACAGCAGCTGGGGCACTTTCCGCACGCCCAACGTGACCAACCCGCTCACCTTTGTGGGCTACGACGCGCAGGGCCGCCCCAACTTTAACTTCCCCTACCTCACCAACCCGGTGCGCAACGCCGACAACACGGTGACGCCCGGCGTGAAACTCACCGATACCTTCCGCAGCGACACCGGCGGCCTGGGCTCGCGCTGGCAGGCGCAGGTGGGCATCCGCTACATCTTCAACTAGGCCATTAAGCCCGGTTTGACCCGGAAAGCGGGCAGGAAGCTTTTCCTGCCCGCTTTTTTTGTGGCTGATTGTTTGAGGCTTGCGGATTTTGGCAGAAAAAAGTACGCCGTGGCCTTGCCAAACCGGCGGCGGGCCGTACTTTTGTCGAACCAAAGCGCAATAGGCACCGCGGTAATCAACAATTCTGGGGGATTAGCTCAGCTGGCTAGAGCGCTTGCATGGCATGCAAGAGGTCATCGGTTCGACTCCGATATTCTCCACAGAAGTGAATAAAAAAGCCCGACCGGGAAACCGGTCGGGCTTTTTGTTTGGCCTGCCCCAAGCGGCGTTTCGGGGCAGGTGGCTTTACACAAACAGGCCTTCCACCGACAGGTACCGCTCGCCGGTGTCGTAGCAGAAGGTGAGCACGCGGCTGCCCTCGGGCATGTGGGGCAGCTTCTTGGCAATGGCCGCCAGCGACGCCCCCGACGACACGCCCACGAACAGGCCTTCCTCGCGGGCGGCGCGGCGCGTCATCTCGTAGGCCTCTTGCTGCGATACCTGAATGGCGCCGTCCAGCACGTTCACGTGCAGGTTGTCGGGGATGAAGCCCGCACCGATGCCCTGAATGGGGTGCGGCCCCGGTGCGCCCCCGCTGATGACGGGCGAGGCCTCGGGCTCCACGGCAAAAGTTTTCATGCCGGGAAAGTGGGGCTTGAGCACTTCGGTCACGGCCGAGATGTGGCCGCCGGTGCCCACGCCCGTGATGTGAAAGTCGAAGCCTTCGGGCGCGTCGCGCAGAATTTCCTGGGCCGTGGTTTCGGCGTGGATTTTGGGGTTGGCGGGGTTGGAAAACTGCATGGGCAGCCAGGCGCCGGGCGTATTGGCCACAATTTCCTGGGCTTTCTCGATGGCGCCCTTCATGCCTTTCTCGCGGGGCGTGAGTTCCAGGTTGGCGCCGTAGGCGGCCATGAGGCGGCGGCGCTCAATGCTCATGCTCTCGGGCATCACGAGGGTGAGCTTGTAGCCCTTCACGGCGGCCACCAGGGCCAGGCCCACGCCGGTGTTGCCAGAGGTGGGTTCCACAATCAGGCTGTCTTTGGTAAGCAGGCCGTCGCGCTCGGCTTGCTCAATCATGCTCAGGGCAATGCGGTCCTTGATGGAGCCACCGGGGTTGGCCCGCTCCAGCTTCACCCACACCTCCACATCGGGGCGAACCTGGGCAAACAAACGGTTGAGGCGCACCAGCGGCGTGTTGCCGATGGTGTCGAGAATGGTATTGGCTTTCATTTTGACGATGGATGAATGGTTGAATGGGCGAATGGCTGAATGAGCAAATGGCTTCTCGGGAATTCATTCACCCGTTCAGCCATTCGCCCATTCACCTATTTTCAAATCGAAAACACCAGCTCCGCCGCGGGGTCTACGGAACGGGAAATGTTGATGTGGGCGCGGTGATACACGCGCGAGTGCGAGGGTACGCTCTCGGTCAGCCACACGTTGCCGCCCACAATGCTGTGCGCGCCCACCACCGTGCTGCCGCCCAGAATGGTAGCGCCCGCATAAATCACCACGTGGTCTTCGATGGTGGGGTGGCGCTTGGTGCCCTGCAAGCCTTTGGTCACGCTCAGGGCGCCCAGGGTCACGCCCTGGTATATCTGCACGTTGGCCCCGATGACAGCGGTTTCGCCAATGACGAGCCCCGTGCCGTGGTCGATGCAGAAGGCAGCGCCGATTTGGGCGCCCGGGTGAATGTCGACGCCGGTGCACTGATGGGCGTGCTCGCTGAGCAGGCGCGGCAGGCGCGGCAGCCCGCGCTGGTGCAGGGCGTGCGCGATGCGGTACATGGCCGTGGCATAAAAGCCGGGGTACGAGCCGATGATTTCGGCCAGGCCCTGGGCGGCGGGGTCGCTGGCCAAGATGGCGCTGGCGTCGCGCAGCAGGGCCGCGCGCAGGGCCGGCAGCTGGGCCGTGAACTCGTCGGCCAATGCGGCGGCCGGGGCCGGCAGGTGGGGCACCTTGGCCAGCAGCACGGCCAGCTCGGACCGGAAATGGTAGAGCTCGGCGGCCACTACGTCGGCGTTGGGCAGGGGGCGCTCGGCGCGCTGCGGGAAGAGCAGGGCCAGCAAGCCGTCGGCGAGGGCGCAGAAGGCGGCACCGGGCAGGGCATCGGGCACCGAGGCGTGGGCCAGGGCCAGCTCGGCAGCAAAAGAATCGGGAAGCACGGGCACTGAAAAAGGAGGGTAAGAACCGGGGGGATTAACCGCGCGGCCCAACGAAGGTTTGTGGCAGCCCGCAGCAACGGCGAGGGGATTTTGGCCGTTAGCGCACAGGCAGCCGCCCCGAAGGGCAGCCGGCCAAAAGATACTTCCTCCCTTTCTTAATCCAACACCTTATGGCTGACACCACCATCATCAAAGTCGATTCCAAGCACTCGCCCAAAGGCGCTGATGGCGAAAAATACCTCGCCTCGGGCAAGCAAGTGGCCATGCGCATGTGGGAAAACGAGCAGCCCGGCGAGCCCAAGGCCTCGGCCTCGCGTCCTTACGAAACCGTGGGCTACGTGCTCAGCGGCCGGGCAGAATTCCATTTGGCCGGCCAAATGGTGCTGCTCGAACCCGGCAACTCCTGGGTAGTGCCCAAAGATGCCGAGCACACCTACAAGATTCTGGAAGCCTTCACGGCCGTGGAAGCGACTTCGCCCCCGGCGCAGGTGCACGGCCGCGAAGAGAAATAGAAGTGTGCATGCAAAGGCCCGCCGTGTCGCGGCGGCGCCCGACACGGCGGGCCTTTGACATGACCGTTTTGCCACTACCCGAACGCCCTCCCCTACCCTGTTGACTACCATGCAAACACGCGAACTCGGCCGTACCGGCCAGCAGGTTTCGGCCCTCGGCCTGGGCTGCATGTCGATGGCTTCTGACTATGCCTATGGCCCCAGCGACGAGCGCGAGGCCATTGCCACGCTGCACCGCGCCTTGGAACTGGGCGTCACGTTCTGGGACACGGCCGACGTGTACGGGTTTGGCGCCAACGAGGAACTGCTGAGCAAGGCGCTTGCCACGCATCGCCAGGAAGTGTTTTTGGCTACCAAGTTTGGCTTTGTGGCCGATGGGGCGGGCGGCGCCAAAGTCGACGTGCGCCCCGAGCGCATAGCCGCCGCCTGCGATGCCAGCCTCCGGCGCCTGGGCGTCGACACCATCGACCTGTATTACGCCCACCGCATCGACCCGGCAGTGCCCGTGGAGGAAATGGTAGGGGCCATGGCCGCGCTGGTGCAGGCCGGCAAAGTGCGCTTTCTGGGTTTGTCGGAAGCCTCGGCAGCCTCGCTGCGGCGAGCGGCGGCCACGCATCCCGTTGCGGCGCTGCAGTCGGAATATTCCATTTTCACCCGCGACGTGGAAGCGGAAATCCTGCCTACCTGTCGCGAGCTGGGCATCGGCGTGGTGCCGTTTTCGCCGCTGGGCCGCGGCCTGCTCACCGACCCCGGCCCGCAACTGGCCGAAAAAGACATGCGCCGCGCCCTGCCCCGCTTCGGCGCGGAAGTGGGCGACGCCAATGCGCCGCTGGTGGCCGGCCTGCGCCAACTAGCTGCCGAAAAAGGCATTAGCACGGCGCAGCTGGCGTTGGCCTGGCTGCTGGCGCAGGACGACAGCATCGTGCCCATTCCGGGCACCAAGCGCCGGAAGTATCTGGAAGACAACGCGGCCGCCATTGCGGTGACGTTGACGCCCGAGGAACGGAAGTGGCTGGCGGCCCTGCTGGCGGCGCACCCGGTGGTAGGCGCCCGCTACGGCGAAGGCGCCCTCAAGCTGGTGAATAATTAGCAACGAACGGCAAGCGAATGAGCGAGCAATGACGCGTAAAAACCATTATGCGTCGTCACGCGCTGGGTGCGAGTCTGTGGGCTCATCACTCATTGCAAAAGGCCCGGCTACCCAGTCGTACACCATTTTCACCAGCTCGGCTTCCTGGAATGGTTTGGTGAGGTAGTCGTTCATGCCCGCGGCGAGGCACTTGCTGCGTTCGCCCTTAATGGCGTTGGCCGTGAGCGCAATGATGGGCGTGCGCAGGCCCAGCTCCTGCCGAATAATGGCCGTGGCCTCGTAGCCGTTCATGACCGGCATCTGCACGTCCATCAGCATGAGGTCGAAGCATTGCTGGCGGGCGAGGTCCACGGCTACCTGGCCATTGCTGGCCTCGGTCACGTCCAGCTCGGCGTTGGCGAGGAAAATACCGGCCAGCATGCGGTTGAAGGCGTTGTCTTCGACCAGCAGCACGCGCTTGCCGCGCAGGTCCTGCGGCGGGCCGGCCGCGTCGGCGGTGGGCTTGCGGGGCACGTCGTGCTCGTTGCCCACGGGCAGACGCAGCGTGAAGTGGCTCACGGTGCCGTGGTCTTTTCGGCTCTCGATGCGCAGCTCGCCGCCCAGTAGCTCCACCAGCTTTTTGCTGATGCCCAGCCCCAGGCCGGTCCCCCCAAACCGGCGCGATACCGACGAGTCTTCCTGGCTAAAGTCGTTGAACACCTGGGCCAAGTAATCTGCGTCGATGCCAATGCCCGTGTCCCGCACCGTGAATTCGACCACGGCCTCGCCCGCGGCGGTGGTTTCGAGCAGGGCGCACGACACGTGCACGGCGCCTCGCTCGGTAAATTTCACGGAATTGCCGGCCAGGTTGAGCAGCACCTGGGTGATGCGGTAGGGGTCGCCGAGCAGCACCTCGGGCATGGCAGGGTCGCAGCTGGTCACGAAGCTCAGGCCTTTTTCTTCGGCCTTGTATTGCAGCGTTTTCTCTACCTGCGCGCACACGCGGCACACGCTGAAGCCGATATGCTCGACGGCCATGCGTCCGGCCTCGATTTTAGACAGGTCGAGGATGTCGTTGATGATGACCAGCAGGTTTTCGGCCGAGGCCGTGATGGCGTGCAGGTAGCTGGCCTGCGGGGCGCTGAGGGCGGTTTTGGCCAGCAGCTGGCTCATGCCCAGAATGGCGTTCATGGGCGTGCGGATTTCGTGGCTCATGTTAGCCAGAAAATCCTGCTTGGCCCGCGAGCTGATTTCGGCCACCGCTTTGGCCTCGCGCAGACTGGCTTCTAGCTGTTTCTGCGGCGTCACGTCGAGGTAGATGCCGATGGAGCCCACCAGCCGTTGGTCGTCGTCGTAGAGCGGGGCCCCGCTCACCAGCAGCCACTTTAGCTCACCGCTTTTGGTCGTCACGGCAATTTCGTAGGAATCGGCAATGCCGCGCTGGCGTACTGCTAGCTTGCTTTCCACGAGTTCCAGGCTCTCGCCGCTGAGCAGCAGCGGCGAGAGCTTGCGGCCCTCCAGCTCGTCGGTGCAGAAGCCGGTCATCTCGCAAAAGCTCTGATTGGCGTAGAGAAGGTGGTCGTCCAAATCGGCCTCTACCAAGCCCAGCGACATGTTTTCGATGATGCCGCGGTACTTTTCCTCCCGGCGCTTGAGGTCGGCTTCGGCGCGGCTGCGGGCTGTGATGTCCTCAAATTTCCAGAGGTGGCCGATGTAGCGGTCCTGGTCGAAAATGGGGGCAAAGTCGCGCTGCAGAATGCGGCCGTCGCGCAGGGCCAGCACGTCGCCCACCGCGGGCTTGCGGCGCAGCAGCAGGGCCGTGATGCGGGCCACGTAGCGGTTGGGGTGCTGCAGGGCGCCCCGCAGCCCCTCGGCCAGCCAGGCCCCCTCGCGCCCCACCAGCTGCTCCGGGGTGAGGGGCACGTCGAGCAAGCGGCAAAAGGCCTCGTTGGTGAACACGATGCGGCGCTGCTCGTCCTCAAGCACCACGCCTTCGGGGAAGTTGGCAATGACGGTGGTCAAGCGGCGGTTGGAGGCGTCGAGGGCTTCGCGCGCCTGCTTCAGCTCCGAAATATCGGTGTGCATGCCCGTGAACATGAGCGCCTTGCCATCGGGGGCGCGCATCGTGACCAGGCCGCGGCTCAGCACCCATTTGTAGCTGCCGTCTTTGCAGCGCATCCGCAGCTCGGCGCTCATCAGGGGCGAGTCGCCGCGCAAGTGGGTGGCGATGTTTCGCAGCACGTCTTCCAGGTCGGCGGGGTGCACGCGCGAGTGCCAGCTGCGGTAGTCGTTGGGAAACTCGGCTTCGCTGTAGCCCAACATGGCGCGGTAGTCGGCCGAATAAAAGACGGCCCCCGTGCGCAGGTCGTGCTCCCAGTAGCCGTCGCCGAAGCCTTCCACGGCCAGGCGCCAGCGCAGGTCGCTTTCGCGCAGGGCGGTCTGGGCTTGCTTCAGGTCCGTGATGTCCTGCAGAATGCCGCTGTACGTGATGCCACCCGCGTCGCGCGCCGTGGCCACCGAACTGCCCCGGAACCAGCGCAAGGGCTGTCCCGGCGCCACCACGCGCCCCTCAAAAAACCACGGCGTGCCGTCGCGGTTGGCCCGCCGAATGGATTCCAGCATCGGCTCCAGGTCCTCGGGGTGCACGTAGTGCAGCACCCGGCCCACGTCGTGGGAAGGCACGCCGAACAACTCGCACAGCTTGGGGCTCACGTAGCGGAAGTGGCCCGCGCCGTCGGTCTTCTCGCGCCACTCGTACAGCACGCCGGGCACGTTCTCGGCCAGTGCCCGAAACCTTACGTCGCTCTCGGCCAGGCTGGATTGGGCGTTTTTCCAGTCCGTGATGTCTTCGAGCAGGCCGGCCATCACCACCTCGCCCCGCTCGTTGTGCAGGGGCTGCGCCCGCACCCGAATCCAGCGGTCGGGGAAGCCGGGGTTGCGCACTTCGTACTGAAACGGCACCTGCTGCTGGAGGCCGTCTTCGATGTACTTCAGCGTTTGCGCGTTCGTGAGGCCGGGCCGCAGAAAGGTGCGCGGGTGCAGCCCCAGCACCTGGTGCGGCAGCAGGCCGCAGAGGGCCGTAAATCCTTTGTTTACCCACGTCACCGAGCAGTGGGCATCGGTGAGCATCACGGCCGTGTAGAGCTCCTGCATCAGCAGCAACTGCTCCTGGCTGGGCCAAGCCGGCGGCGGGCCGGGGGCGGGCCGCTGGGCCAGGGCCGCGCGCAAGATGGCGTTCTCGGCTTGCTGCTGGGCCAATGCGTGTTCTAGCTCCGCGTGCGTCATGGGCCTGTGGCTTTGCTCGTCCCGGTCGACGGCGTGGGCGCTTCGGCGCTGGTCAGCGCGGCGAAGCCCCGGGGTGGTGGTATTACGCTGAATGCGACAAGGGTGTGCGTATCTGCCCGGTGGCTTAGCTAGGCAGGGTGCGCACGTAGCTGTGCTGCACCGGCACGGGGCTGCCAACGCCCTGCTGGGCCAGCCCGCGCTGCAGTTGCTCGATGAGCCGGGCCTGGGCGGGGCCGTTGTGGCCGGCGGCGGTGTAGGCCCGGAAGGCCACCGTCATGCCGCCGGGCTTGAGGGCCGTGACGGCCACCTGCGGGGCGGGCGCGGCCAGCACCTGCTCGTCGGCCTGCATCAGCGGAATGGCCCAGCCGCGCAGGTCGTCGAGGTTGGTGGCGTTGTCGAGGTCGGCCACAATCTCTACCAGGGCCTTGTTCTGGGCCGTTTTGTTCACGATGACGTTGTTGGACGTGGCACCGTTGGGCAGGATGATGGTGTC
This sequence comes from Hymenobacter armeniacus, assembly GCF_014699055.1. Lineage (GTDB taxonomy): Bacteria > Bacteroidota > Bacteroidia > Cytophagales > Hymenobacteraceae > Hymenobacter > Hymenobacter armeniacus. The sequence continues at coordinate 473,470 of NZ_JACXAC010000002.1, read as the reverse complement.
GCCCTGCGGCGTGACGAGGATGGTGTTGAAAATCTGAATTTCCCGCACCTCGCCCGACTTGCCCTGCGACTCAATGGTGTCGCCCACCACGTAGGGCTTGAAAATGAGGATGAGCACCCCGCCCGCGAAGTTGGCCAGCGTGCCCTGCAGGGCCAGGCCCACCGCCAGGCCCGCGGCCCCCAATATGGCCACAAACGACGTGGTTTCGAAGCCCACCATGCCGGCCACCGTAATGAGCAGCAGCACCTTGAGCACGATGTTGACCAAACTGGTCAGAAACGAAGCCAGCGACACGTCCAGCCGCGTGGTGGCCGCCGCAATCAGCCGGCTGGCCCAGCCGATGAGCCACCAGCCCACCACCAGCGCCACCCCGGCCATGAACACGCGGGGCAGGTAGAGCATAACCAGGGTTTGGAGCTGCTGGGCGTACGTAGCAACTTGATTCATAGCAAAAAGAAAGGAAAGGAACGTAGAAAGCCGCGCTACTCGTGCGCTTGGTGGGCGTCAATTTCGCGAATAATCTTGCGCGTGTGCCGTAGCACGCCGTGGTAGCGGCCGATACTATGGTGAATGGCCGGGTCCCAGTTCAGGTAGTTATACATCAGGTCGGCCTGCATCACGTAAAAGTAAAAGCCAATTGCTTTTGGCCCCGCCCCTACTTCACGGTCACCAGCTCCACGCCCAGAATCTGGTCGCCGATGTCGAGCTTGTGCACCACGTCCAGCCCGCCCACCACCTGCGCAAATATGGGGTAGCGGCCGTCGAGGTGCGGCGTGGGCGTGTGGGTGATAAAGAACTGGCAGCTTTCGGTGTCCTTGCCGGCCGAGGCCAGCCCCACGCTGCCTTCCTGGTAGTGCAGGTCGCCAAATTCGGAGCGCAGGTTGTAGGGCGCGCTGCCGTTGCCGTCGCCGCGCGGGTCGCCGCCCTGGGCCACGAAATTGGGCACCACGCGGTGGAAGTACAGCTTGTCGTAGAAATGCTCGTTGAGCAGCGCCACGAAGCTGGCCACTGCGCCAGGCGCCTCGTTGGGCTTCAGCTCCAGCAGAATAATGCCTTTGCTGGTGCGCAGCCGCACCTGCTGGCCCAGCGGCACGGCCTGCACCACGGCCCAGTCGATGGGGTGTTGGGCGGCCGTGGCAAGGGGCGACGGCGTGGGCGCTGCCTTTTTTTCGAGCTTATCCAAGGCCTGCTGCAAACCCTGCCAGGCCTCAATTTCGCGGGGCAGACGCAGCTTGGCCTGGGCCTGGCGCAGGGCGGCGAGGTCGGCGGCCTGGGGTTCGGGAAAGAGTTTGGCGTCGGCGTAGGCTTCGGCGGCGGTGCCGAGCTGGGCCACGTCGCCGCCAGCCAGAGCCTGGCGCATGGCGGCGGCAAAATCGGCCTGTTTGGCCACCGGGAAATCAGGATTGCGGCGCATGGCCAGCAGCGCCGCCGTCGCGGCCCCGGCCACTACGGGCACCTGCTGCGGCGCAAACGCCTGAATCCGAACGAAGTCAAACGCCGCCGGGTCCTCCCCCATCGCCTGAATCAGGAAAGAGCCTTCGTACATGTCGGCCGCGCTGTTGAAGCGCTTCTGCAGCGTCTCGACCAGGCTGGGCCGGGCCGCCGGGCTGGCGTGGCGCACAGCCGCTTGCAGCAGGGCCGCCCGCACCCGCGGCGAGGCCTGCTTGTTGCCATCGGCCAGCGCGGCCAGGGCCGCGCCCGACTCGCCTTTGGCGTGGGCCAGCAGCCACTCGGCCGCCGTGAGGGCCACGGCGGGCTGGTCGCGGTTCAGGGCCGTGAAGACGGCTTTGCGGCTGGCCGGGTAGTTTTCCTGGTCGAACGGCAAGGCACGAATGGCGCTCAGCCGCACGCGGTAATCCGCGTCCTTAGTGGCGAGGCGGGTCAGGGTGGCGGCCGCGCCGCCTGCGCCTTTCCGGCCCAATGCATCGGCGGGCACCGGAATGGCGGCAATTTTGCCCAAAGTGGTGGCAACAGACGCCCGCACGGCATACGACCGGTCTTTCTGTGCAAGGCGCAACAAGGTCGTTTCGCCCTGCTTTTTCAGCTCGGCATCGAGCCCGCGGGTGCGCGAGAGGCCCACGGCAGCCAGCACCCGCGCCCGGGTTGGCAATTTGGGGGTATTCAGCAAGGCAACGGTTTGACGAATGCTTTCCGGTGAACCGATGCCGCGCAGCGCGGCCCGGCTCAGGCCATACGCCAGGGCAGCCACCCGGGCAGTATCGTTTCGGGTTTCGACGCGCCACAACTGGGGCAAGCTGTGCCGCGTGACGGTGCGGCCCAGCGCCTCGTGCACGTAGCGGCGCACCACGGGGTCGTCCTCTGCCTGCACGCGCACGCGCAGGGGCTCCACGGCGGCGCTGTCGCCGATTTGGCCCAGGGCATACGCGGCGGCGCAGCGCACGCTGAGGTCGGCATCGCGCAGCAGCAGCAGCAGGCCGGGCACGGCGGCCGGCGCCTGCACCGAGGCAAACGCCAGGGCAGCCTCACGGCGGTAGGTAGGGTTAGAATCGGCCAGGGAGGGTAGCAGCGCGGCGGTGTTGCGCTCGTCCTGCGCCGTGCCAATTTGCCGAATGGTGGCGTCGTGGTACTTATTGGCGAGGCCGGCGCTGGGCCGGGGCGTGCGAACGCAGCCGGCCAGCAACAGCAGCAACGGCCAGAATCGTGAGGAGCGGTGGGGCATGCGGTAAATGTAGCGCGAACGATGTAGAGACGCATACTTGCGTCTCGCCGTTGAACAATGACATTTGAACGACACCCACACGGCGCGGCCACCGAGACGCAAGTATGCGTCTCTACACTATCCAAGCAATGCCTACTCTCCGCCCCACGAGGCTTCCTGCGCCGCGGGCTCGGCCGGCAGGTGGCGGCTGCCGATTTCCTTTAGCTCCTCGTCGAGGCGCGCAAACAGCACCTCGTTGCCCTCCTGCTGGTAGCCGGACAGGGCTTTTTCAAAATTGGCCAGGCCGTAGAGGAAAGCGCGCAGGTTGTCGGCCGTGATGGCCTCAAAATGGCGGCCGTAGCCCATTTTTTCCACTTCGGCCGCGTTCAGCCACTGCTCAAACTGCGCCGGAATGGGAATGGCGCAAATGGGTTTGTGCAGAAACACGGCTTCCGAAATCAGCGAGAAGCCGCCGTTGGTGACCACGGCGCGGGCACTGGCCAGGTCGGCAATGAAACCGGCTTCGGAAAAGGCGCAGAGCTGCACGTTGCCATAGCTTTCCTGCTTGTTGAAGCCGTAGACGCGAAACTCCTGGTCGGGCAGCTGCTGGAGCAGGGGCACCAGGTTTTGCTGCGTGGTGGCCGACTGGTACACCAGCACGTGCCCGCCTTTCGAAGGCTTGGCGGCCAGGATTTCGGGCCGGATGATGGGCGGCACCAGCGTGGTGCGCTCCTTCTGCAGGGGCAGGTCGAAGAAGGTGGTGACGAAGTAGTGGCGGCTGTGCGGCAGCTTGGCCCGCACAATGCTTTTGGCCAGGTTGAAGTTGCCGCGCTCGGCTTTGGGCACCGCCACGTTCAGCTTGGCCCGACTGATAATCTGCATGTTGTCGATGCTGACCACGGGCAGCCGGTGCATCTTGGCAAATAGGTAGGTGAAGGACTCAAAGTCCGACACCACCACCTCGGGCTCAAAGTCACAGAGCAGCTCGCGGTACTTCGCGAAGTTGATGCGCAGGTCTTCCGGCGCGGTGCGCAGCGTGAGCGCGGCCGTGCGCAGCTTGCTCACGGCCAGCCCCTTGTAGGCCAAGTGAAAACCTCGGATTTCGTGCACCCGGCCCGGGAAGGCAGCGGCCAGCATTTTGTAGGCGCGGCTGCTGCTCACCACGCACACCTGGTGGCCCTGCGCCAGCAGATGGCCGATGACGACTTTGCTGCGGGTGGCGTGGCCCAGGCCCTCGCCGGGCACTCCGTATAAGATGTTCATGGGGCAAAGATGGGCAGGTCTGCGCAGACGTGGCGCCTCGCCCTACGGCCCCTCTCCCAAAGGAGAGGGGGAGCCGCACGGCACAGGACCCACACTATTTCCAAACAAAAAGTCATCGACTGGCACCCCTCTCCTTTGGAGAGGGGCCGGGGGTGAGGCGTCCGCCAGCATGTATTTACTTCACCACCAGCTTCTCGTTCCGCGTGCCTTCGTTCGATTCCAGCTTCACGAAATAGATGCCGGCGGCCACGCCCTCCAGCGGCAGCGGGAGTTGCTGCGGGCCGGCCGGGTAGGCCTTCTCGCGGGCCAGCGTGCGCACCACGCGGCCGGTGGCATCGACCAGCGCCACGCTGACGGGCCCGGGCTTGGCCAGCTGGAAACTGATGGCCGCCCCGCCGCTGCTGGCCGGGTTCGGAAACACGGCCATTTGCACGGTGCCGGGGGTGGTGGCCACGCCGGGCAGGCTGCTGAGCACGATGCTTTCGTCGCCGGGCTGGTAGGGCAGCAGCTCAAAATAGGTGAGCAGCATCTCGGCGGTGGTGCTTTCGCCCCAGGTCACTTGCTGGGGCGGGTTGTTGGGGTTGCGCGGGTTGTTGGCGGTGTTGTCGTAGGTGGCTTCGGCCATCAGGCGCGAGCCGAAGGGGATGCGCTGCAAGCCGGTGAAGCGGTAGGTGCCCTGCCAACGGAAGTCCCAATCGTTAATTTTCACCAGCCGAATGGTGTCGCCGTTGGGCTTCACGGCCCACACCTTCCAGCTTTTGCTGAGCAGGTGGGCGTGCGGCGACACGCTGAGCACCGTGACGTCGGCGGGCACCGTGAGCTGGGCGCGGAAGGTTTTGGTCTGGTTGGCCGGAATCACAAACGGTCCGTTGGTGAGCACGCTGGGCGAAATAGCCGGCAGCGTTTGCACGAAGCGCGTGACGGGCTGGCGGGCAAAGAAAATATTGACCACCGACGAGTCCTTCTGCGTCACGAAGTTTGGGCCGTAGTGAATCTGGAGCAGCAGCGAAGCGCGGCGGTACAGCTTCTTGCCCATGCCCGTGGGGTAAAAGCGCGCCTGCATGCCCGGCACCCAGGCGCCGAACACCTCTTCCACGGGGCTGAAGCCGAAGCCCCCGAAGCGGGTGTAGCCGTAGCCGGGGTCGGCGGCGTCGAGGGCCTGGGCCTGCTGGGTGGTGTCCATGCCGATGATGACGTGGTGCACGATGCGCTTGTTGCCGGCCCGAAACTCGATGGCGGCGATGTTGCGGTCGGCGGGCAGGTTCACGGGCAGCACGAAAATGCGGTACATGTCCTGGCCGTTGCCCTGATGCGTGAAGGCCTGGCGCATGGGCACCACCAGGTCGGGCGTGCCCAGCTGCGAGCCGCTGGGGAACGTGGGCACGGGCGGCGTCTGGGCGGCGTTGCCCTGCGGCATGCCATTGTCGACCCAGTCCCGAATCTGCTGGATTTCGGTGGTGGTGAGGGTGTTTTCGTCGAGGTAGTGCCGGTAGTTGGCGTCGGGCTTCCACGGCGGCATGTACTTGGTGCCCGTCACGTATTTAATGGTCTGGGCGTGGCTGGCCACCTCGGCGTAGGTGGTGAGCGGAAACGGGGCCACCTCGCCCGTGCGGTGGCAGGGCGTGCAATGCTGGTACACCAGCGGGGCAATGTGCTGGCTGAACGTGACCTGCGCGCCGGTTTGGGCCTGGGCGCGGGGCGCCGCCAGCAGAGCGGTTAAGCAAAGAAGGGAGAAAAGGTGTTTCATGAATAATAATTAAAACGTCATGCTGAGCGCAGCCGAAGCATCTCTACTGCGCAAGTAATTCAGAGTTAGTCCTGCGGGAGAGATGCTTCGGCTACGCTCAGCATGACGACTTTTTTTTGCAGATAGGGCAAGCTCTAACCTCAAATTTACTCAATAAAACAACCCACCGGCTCGGTGCGCGGCACGGCCACGGGCCGGCCGGCCACCACATCGGCTAGGGCGTCGGCCAGCTCGTGGCGGCGCGTCACGGGGCGGTGCTGGCCCAGGGCGGCGTAGGCGTCGTTCAGGCGGCCGCGGTAGAGGGCGGTGCGGCCATCGGGCCCCAGCACCACGGCCTCCGGGGTCACGCGGGCCTGCAGCTGCCGGGTGAGCCGGTGGCCAGGGTCGGCTTGCAGCGGGAAAGGCAGCTGGTAGGTTTTGGCGAAGGCGGCCAGGGCAGCCGGCGTGGCGTCGGCCGCCGGAAACACGCCCACAAACCGCACGCCCTGCGCCGCGTATTGGCCGTGCAGCTCGCGCAAGGGCAGCGTGGCCGCCTGGCTGATGGGGCAGGTATCGGCCAGAAAAACGTAGACCGTGGCCCGCGGCGCAGGCCCCGAAACCAACAGCGTTAAATAACTGACCAGCAAGTACAGCAGCGGCATACGCGAAGATACAACAGCTGGCGTTGGGCCGAAGCGTTGGAAAGACACCGCCGCCCGGCGCTGGGTTCCGGCGTTTTCGGCCTGATTTTCGTTTTTGCCCCGTTCTCCTTATTCTTCCCTTATGAAAATCTCTTTCTCTTGTGTTGCCTCGTGGCGCTCGGCGGGTCTGTTCGCTGCTTCAGCCTTGCTCTTGGCTACTTCCTGCACCGCGCCGCGCGCCATTGTGGCCACCGGCAAAGTCACGCCCCAGGGCGAGTTCCGGGTGGGCTACAACCAGGGCTTCAACGTGGCCACGGCCTCGCTCAGCAAAGCGGGCGCCGCCGTGAAGGAAGCCGCCAGCCAGGCCCTGACCCAGCAAAAGGTGGACTACACCGACGCCACCACCCAACTGCAGGCCGCCGCCCTGGCCTACGTGCTCGACCCGGTGCAGCCCACCGCCGACCTGAACTTCCGCTACGGCATCGTGCCGCGCCTCGACGCGGGCTACAAGTACGCCTTCGGCTCGCACGTCTTCGACACCCAGTACCAGTTTCTGGGCCCCACCGGCACGCCCGAAGACCCCGGCGCCGGCGCCACCACCGGCACCACCTACGGCAGCATCGGCCTGCAGTTTGCCACCCAGCGCGCCAAGCTGCCGGGGCTGTCCTTCTTGTCCGACATCAACTCGCTGCTGAATTTCCGGGCCACGCGCTACGACCTGCTTATCCCGCTCACGTTCAGCAATTCCTTCGGACCCGAGGAGGAAATCGGGGCCATCAGCTACGGCCTGGTGTATGCCCACAGCTGGGTGAGCTACGGCTTCGCCCCCACCAAGCTGTTCAACGGCTCGGTGCAGGTGCCCGAGCTCACGCTGCAGAAGCGCGATTTTTCGTCGTTCGGCGGGTTTGTGAACCTGAAGCTGGGCTACCGCTACTTCTACGTCATCCCGGCGGTGTCGCTGTTCTACCAGAACTACGGCAACTACGCCCTGCTAAACGGCCAAAGCACCTCGCTGAGCGGCGTGACGGTGGTGCCTTCGCTGGGCTTCCAGCTGCGGCTGCCCAATTTGTTTAAGCAGTAAGCACGTTGCGGGCGCGGGAGGCGGTTTGCCATGCGCGGTCGGACCGTGGCCGGCGGCTGAGCGGGCAACAAAGAATGTCACGCGCAGTGGCGTTCTTTGTTGCCCGTTTTTCGGAATCGTTTCCGGAAAACGCTTTTTCACGTCTCCCCACCTATGGAAGCTCCCAACCCCGAATTCATGCGCGAAGCCATTCGCCTTTCCATCGAAAAAATGCAGGCCGGTTTTGGCGGGCCCTTCGGGGCCGTGGTGGTGAAAGATGGCCACATCATTGCCCGCGGCTTCAACCAGGTCACCACCACCCACGACCCCACCTGCCACGCCGAAGTCGACGCCATCCGCAAGGCCTGCAAAGAACTGGGCACCTTCCAGCTCGACGGCTGCGACCTTTACACCAGCTGCGAGCCCTGCCCCATGTGCCTCGGGGCCATCTACTGGGCCCGCCCGCGCCGGGTGTTTTACGGCAACACCAAGGCCGATGCCGCTGCCATTGGCTTCGACGACCAGTTCATCTACGAAGAACTGGACCGGCCCATGGAAAACCGTAAATTGCCCATGACGCAGCTGCTGCGCGACGAGGCCCTGGCCGGTTTCCGCGCCTGGACGGAACTGGAAGGCAAAACGGAGTATTAGGGTAAATCGCCTGTCATCCTGAGCGCAGCGAAGGACCTTATCACGTTTGCGCCACCTGATTACTGCAAATTGTTCTGGCGTGAGAAGGTCCTTCGCTGCGCTCAGGATGACAGACGGATAACAGACGGCACAATCACCAAGCTATTATGATTGAATTTCTCCTCAACGACCAGCCCATTCGCACCAGCGAGGCCCCGGCCAGCGCCCTGCTCGATTTCGTGCGCTACCACGAGCAGCTCAAGGGCACCAAAATCGGCTGCCGCGAGGGCGACTGCGGCGCCTGCACCGTGCTGGTGGGCGAGCTAAGCGCCGACGGCCAGATGGTGAACTACCAAAGCATGACCAGCTGCCTCACGCCGCTGGGCAACGCCCACGGCAAACACATCGTGACGGTGGAAGGCATCAACGCGGCCGGCTCGCAACTCACCCCCGTGCAAAAGGCCATTGTGGATGAAGGCGGCTCACAATGCGGCTTCTGCACGGTGGGCTTCGTGATGTCGCTCACCGGCCACAGCCTGAGCAGCCAGCCCGCCACTAAGAAAAGCACGATTGCGGCCATCGATGGCAACATCTGCCGCTGCACGGGCTATAAGTCGCTAGAGCGCGCCGCCGCCCGGCTCACCGCCGAGTTGGAACAGCGCCCAGCCGAAAACGCACTGGCCTGGCTCAGCGATAAGCAATTCGTGCCCGGCTACTTCGCTGACATCCCGGCCAAGCTCGCCAAGCTGCGCCTCAATGAAGCCCAGACAACGGAAGCTTCTTCAGCGGCTATAGCAGCTTCTGCTACCGTTCACGCCAACGGCGGCAGCCAGGTGTCGACCTCGCCCAACGGCCACGCCCAGAACCAGAACGACCACGGCCATTCACCCATTCGCCAATTCACTCATTCACTCATTGGAGGGGGTACCGACCTACTCGTTCAGCGCCTAGAAGAGCTGCGCGAACAGCCCGGCGTGCGCTTGATTTTCGACCAGCCCGGCCGGCGCGGCATCCGCCACGAAACCACGGGCCGCGTGGTGCTGGGTGCGGCCACCACGGCCAGCCAGCTGCTCGAATCGGACCTGCTGCGCGGCCTGCTGCCCAACCTGCCGCAGTACCTGAAGCTGGTAAGTAGCACGCCCATCCGCAACATGGGCACGGTGGCCGGCAACTTCATCAACGGCTCGCCAATTGGTGACCTCACCATAATGTTCCTGGCCCTGGGCGCGTCCATCACGCTGCTCGGCACGGCCGGCACCACCCGCGAGCTGGCCCTGCCCGACCTCTACCTCGGCTACAAAAAACTGGCGAAAGCCGCCGACGAGCAGGTTATCGAAATCAGCTTCCCCGCCCCTCTGGCCGGCGACTTTTTCCACTTCGAGAAAGTATCCAAACGCACCCACCTCGACATTGCCAGCGTGAATTCCGCCGCCTGGCTGCGGGTCGAAAATGGCATTATCCAGGCGGCCCGCGTTTCGGCGGGCGGCGTGGGGCCGGTGCCGCTGCTGCTGGCCCGCACCAGCGCTTTCCTACAAGGCCGCGAGCTGACCGCCGAAACCGTGACCGCTGCCAACGAGGTGATGCAGGCCGAAATCAGCCCAATTTCGGACGTGCGCGGCACCACCGACTACAAGCGACTATTGTTGCGTCAGTTATTGTGGGCGCATTTCCTGGAGTTTGCGCCGGAGCTGGCGGTAGATGAATTGATTTAAATTTAAGCGTCTCCTGACGTCAACCTCACCCCCTGACCCCCTCTCCCAAAGAGAGGGGGCACCGGACTTGCTCCTGCGAATTCGGTCTGAAGTCGTCCTCACAGACCGGTGCCCCCTCTCTTTGGGAGAGGGGGTCAAGGGGTGAGGTTGACGCGGAGGGCGACTTGCAAGCTAAACCCATGAACCACCTCGACCCCAACCGCCACGTGCGCGGCGAATCACAGTACCTCGACGACGTACCCGTGCAGCAGGGCACCCTGTACGGGGCTGTGTTTGAAAGCCCGCTGGCCCACGGCGTGCTCCGCAGCCTCGATTTTAGCGCCGCGCTGGCCGCGCCGGGCGTGGTGCGCGTGCTCACGGCCCAGGACATTCCCGGCCAGAACCAGATTGGCGGTATCGTGGCCGATGAGCCGCTGCTGGCCGAGGGGCACGTGCATTTCCGGGGGCAGCCGGTGGCGCTGGTGCTGGCCCGCACCGAGGCGCAGGCCCACGCCGCCCTCAAGCTCATCAAGGTCGAAATCGACCCGCTGCCCGTCATTACCGACCCGCGGGTGGCGGCTGCGCAGGGTGAGTTGATTGTACCGCCGCGCACCTTCCGCCTCGGCGATTCGGCGGCGGCCTGGGCTACTTGTGCGCACGTGTTCGAGGGCGTGGCTGAGAACGGCGGGCAGGAGCATTTATACATCGAAACGCAGGGCGCCTACGCCTTCCCCACCGAGATGGGCGGGGTGCGGATGATTTCCTCGACGCAGGGGCCGACGGCCGTGCAGCGCCACACAGCCGTGGTGCTGGGCCTGGGTATGCACCAGGTGGAAGTGGACGTGACGCGCCTCGGGGGCGGTTTCGGCGGCAAGGAAGACCAGGCCACGCCCTGGGGGGCGCTGGCCGCGCTGGGCGCCTTCATCACCAAGAAGCCGGTGAAGCTGGTGCTCGACCGTATGGCCGACATGCGCATGACCGGCAAGCGCCACCCCTACTCGTCCGATTTCAAAATCGGCTTCGATAAGGACCTGAAAATCGTGGCCTACGAAGTCACCTTCTACCAGAACGCCGGGGCCGCCGCCGACCTGTCGCCGGCCGTGATGGAGCGCACGCTCTTCCACGCCACCAACGCCTATTTCGTGCCCAACGTGACGGCCACGGCCTTTTCGTGCCGCACCAACCTGCCGCCCAACACGGCCTTCCGGGGCTTCGGCGGGCCGCAGGGCATGTTCGTGATAGAGTCGGCCCTGGCCAAGGCGGCCGAGGAGCTGGGCCTGCCCACCTACGAGCTGCAGCGGCGCAACCTGCTGCGCGAGGGCGACCTGTTCTCGTACCGGCAGGCGGCCGAAATGTGCCACGCCGAGCAGGCCTGGGACACGGCCGCCCGCGAGTTCGACCTGGCCGGCATGCGGGCCGAAGTCGAGCAGTTCAACCAAACCAATAAGCTGAAGAAGAAGGGCTTCGCGGTGATGCCCATCTGCTTCGGCATCTCGTTCACCAAAACGCCCATGAACCAGACGCGGGCGCTGGTGCACATCTACTCCGACGGGTCGGTGGGCATCAGCACGGGCGCGGTGGAAATGGGCCAGGGCGTGAACACGAAAATCGCGCAGGTGGCGGCCCGCACGCTGGGCATTTCGATTTCGCGCATCAAAATCGAAACCACCAACACCACGCGCGTCGCCAACACCTCCCCCAGCGCCGCCAGCGCCACCGCCGACCTCAACGGCAAGGCCACCGAAATGGCCTGCGCCGCCCTGCGCAAGCGCCTGCTCGAGCACGCCAGCACCGAGTACACGCTCAACTACGAGGGCCTCGAAATCCACGACGAGCAGGTGCTGGCCGCCGGCGTGCCCGCCGATACCAACTGGGAGAAGCTGGTGTCGTCGGCGTTCTGGAAGCGCGTGGCCCTCACCGAAAACGCCCACTACGCCACCCCCGACCTGCATTTCGACGCCACCGTGAACCAGGGCCACCCCTTCGCCTACCACGTGTACGGCACGGCCCTCACCAGCGTGACGGTGGACTGCCTGCGCGGCACCTACACCGTGGATGCCCTGCGCATTGCCCACGATTTCGGCCAGAGCTTCAACGAAGTCATCGACCGGGGCCAGATTGAGGGCGGCGCAGTGCAGGGCATCGGCTGGATGACGATGGAGGAAGTGGCCTACAACGACGAAGGCCACCTGCTCAGCAACTCGCTCAACAGCTACAAAATCCCCGACATCTACGCCGCGCCCAAGGTGCTCGATGTGCATTTCCTCGACACGCCGGGCCACCCCAAAGCCATCCTGCGCTCCAAGGCCGTGGGCGAGCCGCCGCTCATGTACGGCATCGGCACCTACTTCGCCCTGCGCGACGCGGTGCGGGCCTTCCAAGGCCACACGGCCCTCCCCTTCTCCGCGCCGATGACGCCGGAAAAGGTGCTGGTGAGCTTGTACCCGGAGTTTGTGGGGGTGAGTGAAACGGGTGCGGTGGCGCGGGCTTAGCGCGGTGTGGATTGTGGGGTTTGAGCGTGTACTACGACGAATAACAGCACAAGCGTCAGCGAAGGCTTTTTTTGAAGCATCGTAAAAGAATGAATCACAAAAACCTTTACATGCAATATTCAATTACCTATTAATAAAAGGCATTTGAATATTATGTGTATGTTTGAGTGAAGGTTCCATAATTAAAATCCAGAAGATAATAATGAGCAAATACGCAACACTTCTCAATATATTGGATAAAGTATGTCAAGAGGCACCTATCACTTTTAAAAAATATCACCCGCCTGTAGAAGATACAGAAAAGGTAAATCAAGCTAGAGCGAGGGCATTCATACACTTATATTTAAAGGTAAGCTTTGGATTGCTTGACTTTATTGAGAGAGAGAACTACTTGACTGATGACACCTTCGACGGGGGAATTGACGGATACTATATAGACGCAGATTCGAAAACGATATATCTTATTCAATCTAAATTCAGAACATCTGAATCGAATTTCAATTCAAAAGAGATAGAGCTAATGGAAATATTAGCAATGGATATTTCAAGAATACTTGATGGCGAAAACCAAGATGAGAAAGGCAATGAATACAACGGAAAGATAAAACAAATGATAAAGAAACTGTCTCTTATAAAAGACATTTCAAGATACAGATATGAGGTTGTCATATTAGCCAATCTAAGTAAAGTATCAAATAGTAATCTAAAAAAGTTAACTGATGGCTATCCTGCTCAAGTTTTTGATTTCGAAAAAAGTTATAACCAGCTTGTATATCCTGTAGTTTCGGGGACATATTTCAATGCCACAGATTTACATATTTCCCTAGACTTAAGTAATAAAAATTCAGGCTCAAAGATTAGCTATGCTGTCGAAACGGAATACAGCAAGTGTGAAATAACAGTTTTATTCGTACCTACTGTTGAAGTAGCAAAATTAATGCAAAAATATAAAAATTCTATTTTAAAATTCAATCCACGAAGCTACCTTGAATTCACAGGAAGAAAGGTGAATAATTCTATCAGGGAATCAATCGTAGGAAAGAAAACAAATGAATTTGCTTTATACAACAATGGCATAACCATGCTATCCGATGAAAGCAATATTAATGAGAAAATTGGCCAAAAAAACAAAGCACAACTTACTGTCACAAATCCTCAAATTATAAATGGTGGGCAAACATCTTTTACTTTAAGCAGAATTCTTGATGAATTCCAAAATGAAGAAAGTATTTTTGAGAACAAGGAAGTTCTGCTTAAAATAATAACGTTCACTAATGAAGATACTACACCTACTAGCGAAGCAAATAAGCTGGAACTAATTGAAGCCATTTCACAAGCAACAAATCAACAAACCACTGTCACAAACGCTGATAAAGTTGCAAATAGCAAGAGCAATATTGAGTTGCAGTCTATTCTATTTAATAGATACGGCATATTTTATGAAAGAAAGCTAGGTGAATTTGCAGATGGAATCGCAGAGGGCTATATAAACGAAAAGGGAATTTTAGAAAGAAACTTATTCTACAAAATTCTTTATGCGACTCAAGGAAGAATTGAAGATGCAAAGCAGAAAAGACTTTTTCAGAAAGGAGCGTTTGACACTTCTAGCCTTAATGCAAAAGTGCTTGATAAATTTTATTTTGGATACTTGAGTTTTATTGAACTAACTAAAGATTTAACTATAATAAACTTGCGCAACAGCCAATTATTTTCTAAAATATATGCATCAGTGCTAATAGGCAGTATTTATGACACTGACTTATCTATCAAAAACTCTCCAAAATCCATACTCACTTTAACTAAGCATTGGAATTCTTTCGAGGGTCACATTTCTACAAAACCAGAAAACTCACGCTTTAGCAGCATAATTATTGACAAAAAGACGTCACAAGAAACTTTGACATTCAATTATGCGAACTACTTTTCAAAAGGAGATTTCAAAAATGATGTCATCGGCTATTTTACCGCTATAGTTCAAAATAGCCAAGAAATTTGATTTTTTGCTGAACTCAAAAGAGGCTGAAGCTCCCGTAGCTTCAGCCTCTTTCTGTTTCTGCCGCAGCTCAGGGCTTGGGGGAAGGAGTTGGGCAGCGCTGAGCTACTCCGCCTTACTCACGAACGTCTGCTTCGCCCGAATATCCGTCGAGGAGCTGCCCACCAGCACTTCGAATTCGCCGGGCTCGACTACCCAGTTCATGTTGCGGTCGAGCAGCGCCAAATCGTCGGGGCGGAGGGTGAAGTGGATGGTTTTTTTCTCGCCGGGGGCCAGGCTCACGCGCTCGAAGCCGCGCAGCTGGCTGTCGTAGGTGATGACGGTGCTGAGCTTGTCGCGCAGGTAGAGCTGGACTACTTCGTCGCCTTTTACCGGGCCGGTGTTGGCCACGTCCACTGCTATTTCGATGGGGGCTTTGGGGGCGGCTTCGCGGGGCGTTACCTGGAGGTTGGAATAGGCGAAGGTGGTGTAGCTCAGGCCGAAGCCGAAGGGATAGAGGGGGCCGTTGGTGGCGGTTTTGCCGCCGCCGTTGGGGTCGCCGCCGATGGGCTGGTCGGCCTGGGAGGCGGGCTTGAAGGGGAAGTTGAACTCAATCTGGCCGGTGCTTTTGGGGAAGGTCATGGTGAGCTTGCCGCCGGGGTTATAGTCGCCAAACAGCGCCTCGGCGATGGCCGTGCCGCCCGACGGGCCCGGGAACCATGCCTCCAGAATGGCCGGCACCTGGCGCGCCGCCCAGTTGATAGTGAGCGGCTGGCCGTTGATGAGCACCAGCACCACGGGCTTGCCGGTGGCGTGCAGGGCCTCCAGCAGCTGTTGCTGGCGGCCGGGCAGCTCGAGCGAGGTGCGCGAGAGGCTTTCGCCCACGGTTTTGTCGTCCTCGCCCAGCACGGCCACGATGACATCGGCGGCCTGGGCTTTGGCCACGGCGTCGGCGATGCCCTGCTGCTCGGGGGCGCTCAGGGGCGTGGGCACCAGCTCGGTATCGGGCCAGCCGGGGCACACCACGTCGCAACCCTTGGCGTACTGCACCGTGAGGCCGGGGCCGGCCGCCGCTTGCAGGCCCTTGAGCACGGTGGTCACGGGGTTGTTCGAGGGGCCGTAGCGGCTGATGGCGGGGTCGGGGTTATCGGCCAGCGGGCCCACTACGAGCAGGTTTTTCAGCTGGCTTTTTTGCAGGGGCAGGCGGGCGTTTTCGTTTTTCAGCAGGACGAGTGATTCGCGGTTGGCTTGCAGAGCGAAGGCCTCATCGGTGGGCGTGTGCACGGTTTTGTCGGCCTGTTTGGGGTCGGGCACGTAGGGCTGGTCGAAGAGGCCGAGGCGGAATTTCACGCGCAGCACCTCGCGCACCCGCGCATCGACGGTGGCCTGGGCCAGGCGGCCGGTTTTCACCAACTCGCGCACGTTGTTGATGTAGGTGGCGGGGGTGTAGAAGTTGGTCCACACGTTCAGGCCGGCCTCCACAGCCTGGCGGGTGCCGTCGAGGAAATCGGGCGCGACGTGGTGCTTCTCGGAGATGAATTCCACCGCCCGGCTGTCGGACACCACGTAGCCATCGAAGCCGTATTGCTGGCGCAGCAGTTCCGTGAGGAAGTAGTGGCTGCCGGTGATGGGCACGCCGTCCCAGTCGTTGTAGCTGCTCATCACGCCCAGCGGGTGGGCCTCCTGAATGACGCGGCGAAACGGGTAGAGGAACAGCTGGTGCAGCTCGCGGGGCGCGACGTGCGGGTCGGTGCGGGCGTTGCCGTCGCGCCCGCCCTTGGGCACGCTGTACACGGCGAAATGCTTGAGCGTGGCGGCCACGCCCTGGCCCTGCACGCCGAGGACCATTTGCTTGCCCAGCTCCGCGATGAGGAAGGGGTCTTCGCCGTAGCACTCCACCACGCGGCCCCAGCGCGGGTCGCGGGCGGGGTCCAGGATGGGCACGTACACGTTGGTGTAGCCCAGGGCTTTGGCCTCGCGGCCCACGGTTTCGCCGGCGCGGCGCACCAGGGCCTTGTCCCAGGTGCTGCCGATGCCGATGGGGGCCGGCAAGGGCGTGGCGCGGTCGTGGTTCAGCCCGTGGATGCCCTCGTTGGTGAAATCGACGGGGATGCCCAGTCGGGTTTCCTCCACAAACCAACGCTGCACGTTGTTGATGCCCACCGCGTGCTGGCTGAACGGGAAGGTGTATTTACTGGCGGCCTTGGGGGTGTTGCGCACGCCGTTCAGCTCCTCGTCGATGTTGGCGATACCGTCCTTCCAGACTTCATTTTTCCAGCCGGGCGTGGGCATTTCGTCCTTCAGCACCCGCCCGAAACCGTAGAGCGTGGCCATCTGGCAGGTTTTTTCGTCCAGGGTCATCTGGGCCAGCAGGTCGTCGACGCGCTTTTCCAACGGCTGAGTCACGTCCTCGTACACATCGCGCCGGCCGTTTTTGTTGAAGTCGACCCAGCCTTTGTGGTAGAGGTTTTTCTGGGCGTGCGCCGTGGTGGTAAGCAGGCAGCTCAGGGCCAGCAGCAGGGATTTTTGATTCATGAAAAGGACGGTCGGGTGGGATTTGGGGAAGTCGGAAACGCCCGTAAACTTCCCGCCGGAATGGCCCGAAACCAACGCTTATCTACGCAAACGTTTACAAGTGCGCTCGCCGTTTTCTTTCGCCGCACCTATGACGCCGGAAAGGGTTTTCGTACTTTTGCACCCCGATTTTTACGAACCCCCTCCCCTACTTGCAACTTACCCGTTCCATTCCCCTCGGCACCCACGTCCAGGGCTTTCTGATTTACGCCGCCGGCGACACCGCCGCCGCGCTGTTGCTGCAGCAGTTTAGCTGGCTGCGGCTGCTGGGCATGGCCCTGGTGGGCGGCCTGCTCTACTCCACGGAGGTGCCGGCCTACTTCCGCTGGCTCGACGCCCGGGTGCCCACCCGCCCCGACGGCAGCCAGCTACGCAAAACCGGCCGCGCGGCCCTCACCCTGCTCTACTTCAACCCGCTCTGGATTGCCCGGCACTACGTGTTTCTGGGCGTGTTCGGGGGCGCCGCCGAAACGGTTTCGCTGGCCCTGTTGCCCGTCGCCGGCCGCTCTTTCCTGCTAAATGCTCCGGTTTCGCTGGCGGCCAACTACTACATTCAGAACCGCGTGGCCACCGGCCGGCGCTTCATGGCCAGCGCCGTGTTCTCGGGCATCATGGCCGTGTCGTACGCTCTCAGCGCCGCCTGGCTGTAGCACGGAGGGGCTGTTTGCCGCTTCGCTTTCCACCGCTTCAAAAACCAACAAAAAAGCCCCGTTGCTGAATGCATCGAGGCTTTTTTGTTGGAATCCGT
The DNA here is from genome assembly GCF_014699055.1 of Hymenobacter armeniacus. Taxonomy (GTDB): domain Bacteria; phylum Bacteroidota; class Bacteroidia; order Cytophagales; family Hymenobacteraceae; genus Hymenobacter; species Hymenobacter armeniacus. Next base: position 456,014 of record NZ_JACXAC010000002.1, on the reverse strand, counting down.
CAGGCTCCCCTCCCCTGTGGAGAGGGGCCGGGGGTGAGGTTTAACGTCTGCGCCGCCCTTCCAGAATGCGGAAGAACGAGCGGGTTTGCACCTCTTCCAGCGTGAGGCCGGTGGCGAGGATTTCCTCTTCCGAAATCGCGCCGCAGTTCAGGGCTTTGAGGAAGAAGTTGAGCAGGCCCTGGCCGGTGGCGGCATCGTCGAAAATGTCGCCGGTAAGGGTGGAAATGGCGGCGCGCTCCACGAAGGTTTTCAGGCGATGCACGGCATCGGCGTAGCTGCTCAGGAAGAAGTTGTAAGTGGCGGCGTAGCGCATCGGCAACTGGGCGGGGTTGAGGTCCCAGCCCTGGTACATGCCGTTGATGAGCGAGTGCGTGGTGTGGTGGTAGGCCTGGCGCCAGGCGTTGTGCACCGATTCCTGGTTTTCGCGCAGCTGGGCGTAGCTCAGGTTTTCGCCGCGGTGCGGGCCGATGGGCATCACGTTGGTGGCGCCATCCGAGAGGAAAATGCCGGTGCCGCCCAACGCTACTTTGGTCATGTGGTGGGCGAAGTCGCACACCGGGTGGGCCATGGTCTGGTACTTGGCCGTGATGCCGCAGGAGGCGGTGTAGTCGTAAGTGCCGAAGTGGGCCGCAATGCAGCGCCCCTCGCTGGCCCGGATGATGCGCATGAGCGGGTTGCGGCCCTCCTCGTCCATCACAATCTGGGTGGCCTCCACCATGGTTTCCATTTTGAGCGTGCCGGGGGCCAGGCCGTTGGCCTGCTCCAGCAGCTCAAACAGGCGCACCATCGTCGTCATCTGCTCCGGGATGGTCACTTTGGGCAGCATCACCACGAAGTTGTCGGGCAGCTTGCCGCCGGTTTCTTCCAGCAGGGTGGTCAGGAAAATGTCGAGCGTGCGCACGCCGCGCTGCTTCAAATCTTCGGTGAAGGGCTTGATGCGGATGCCAATAAAGGGCGAGAGCGTGCCCTGCTGCATGCCCTTGGCCACTTCTTGGGCGGCGCGCACGGCGGTTTCGTCCTCCTCGGCATCGGGCCGGTTGCCGAATCCGTCCTCGAAATCGACGCGGAAGTCTTCCACGGCTTCGCGCTGCAGCTTCTGCACAATCTTGTTGTAGACCGAGTACGCCAGCCAGGCGGGCTCCTGCTTGCGCTCATCGGCCGTCATGGCATCCAGCTTGGCCGTCAGTTCGTGGATGTCTTTTTCCAGAACGGGCAGGTGCTCGTGGTTTTTGAGCTGCAGCACGCGGGCCAGCTCCACGAAGTTGGGCGCGTAGGTCTGCAGGTTGTTGAGGGCGATGTCGCCCATGCGCTTGCAGGTATCGGCCTTGAAGAGGTTAGCGCCGCCGTACACGGTGTGCACGGGCTGGCGGTCGGGCTTGTCGCCGGGGTATACCTGCTGGAAATGGCGGTTGGCCACGCCCAACTCGTCGAGCAGAGCAGTTTTGGCGGAATCTGGTAAGCTGAGTTTCATGGTGGGAATTAAAGGATGTAGAGACGCAATATTTTGCGTCTCGTCGTTGCTGATGTTGTTTAGTTGGCGCGGCTCTGACCGTTCTAATAGCGTCGTTCAACGTCACCGTTCAACGACGAGACGCAAGATATTGCGTCTCTACACCGTTCAGGACCCACGGTAGGTAGAATACCCGAACGGATTCAGCAGCAGCGGCACGTGGTAATGCTCGGTGGTGGCCACATCGAAAATGATTTCCACGAAGGGATAAAAATTTGCCGTGTTGTCCTGCGCGAAATATTCCTGGGTGTAAAATTTCATTTTATAAATCCCCAATTCCAACTGCTTTTCCCGGGGCAATAAATCGGCAATTCGGCCGTCCGCATTCGTGACGCCGCGCGCTATTTCCTGCCAGTTATCGCCGGCCTGCTGCAGCAGCGCAATGGTCACATTAGCGGCGGGCTTGCCCTTGGTGGTATCGAGAATATGCGTAGTAATCTGGCTCATGCGGCAAGTAGTTTTTTGAGGCGAATGCGGGTAATTTTGTCCTGCTCGCCGGCGGCAATTAGAATTTCGTTTTCAGGAGAATTTGGCATGCGGGCTTGCAGCAAGGCCAGCATTTCATCGGCCGTTTTCCCCGTAGCGCACACGATGAAAATGTAGCCGAATTTCTGCTCATATTCCGCGTTGCCCGCCGCTAATGCCTCCAGTGTGGCTTGGGAAGCCTGTTTTACGGAAGCTTGCTCGCCTTCGGCCCATTGGCTAGTGCTGGCGAATTTTTCGCGCAGGGCAGCCACGTCGCCGCCTATTTTGGAGTGGTGAGTGAAGGCTTCGCGCCAGTCGGCTTCGCTGAGTTTATTCCACTGGTTTGTTGCCTCGTGCAGCAGCGTTTCGGCGTCAGCAATCGGAAATAAGGCCACCATATTTTCCACCCACGCTGTGGAGCCGCAGCATTTCTGCAGGGCTTCGGCGAGGGTGGGTTTTGGAAGGTTATTTAATTCGGTCAGAGTCATTCGTTATTTCTTTTTCACGCAATTCTGGGTGAGCAATTAGGCGCGACATGAATTCTATGGTCCCTTTGGCTCGGCGTGCTTTTTCAGCAAATGCAATGCCTGCAATCACTCCGGCTGCTACAGTCACCGCAGCTAGTATAATTCCCCATGTGCCTTTAATGATTAACCAGATAGCAGCACCCACAATTATGCCAATAAGAGCAGGAGATATAAATATCTGCAACCATGCTAACACCGAAAGTAACCGCTCAATCAACTTCATAGGTGTAGAAATTACTTGCGCGGTAGAGATGCTTCGGCTGCGCTCAGCATGACGGGCAAAAGCCCACTGGTTATTACAGCACGGTTGGAAAGCGGTTGACGTTCTTGTAGTAGATGTACACCGACGGCTCCTGGCCCATGGCCGTGGCCCACTGCTGGCAATAGGGTGCCATCCAGATGGAATCACCTTTTTTTACCGGGTACCAGCACTGGTCGAGCATGTAAATGGCCTGGCCTTCGAGGTACATCAGGCCGTGCTCCATGATGTGGGTTTCCACCATTGGCAGGTTGCCGCCGAGGCCGTAAGTGAAGATGTTCACGGCCATGTCGAAGCCCGGCTCGTTCGGCAGCAATTCCTGGATGCGCAGGGTCTCGTCGTTCATGTAGACGGGTGCTTTGCTGTAGTCCCGCTCACCCCAAAACACGCCCGGCGTGGCGTAGCCCGCGAGCGGCTCGTACACTTTGTGGAAAGTGAGCAGCTGCGTACCGGCTTCGGGCTGACTAAAATCGTAGCGCTGGCCGACGGGCACGTACACGTACTCGCCCGTTTTCAGCGGGCGGGTTTCGCCGCCCACCGTGGCTGTGCAGCTGCCCTGCACCACGTAGAAGAAAATCTGCGAGGCCTCGGTCTGGCCCTGCACGCGGCCGGCCTCGGTGAGGGTGATGAGCGTTTGGCAGAGGCGGGCGCCCATCTGCTCGTTGATGATGACGTTGGTGGTGCAGCCGGTCCAGCCGGGCACGTTGCTGTTGATGTAGCCGTCGGGGGCAATGATGGCGTGGTTGCGCTTCACAACTGAGCGCGTCAGGGCGGACATTTCCATGGCTGGAATTCGTAATTAAAATGAAGAATTAAAATTTGTTTCTGAAGAATCTCAGGCCACATCAGCCCATTTTTAATTCTTCATTTTTAATTATTAATTCAGAAATAAACCGGTCGGCCACGGCCACGGCGGCGGCCAAATCGGGCAGTTCCACATCTTCCAACGGGTTGTGACTGATGCCTTGGTAGCAGCGAATAAACAGCATGGTGGCCGGGGCCACGAAGGAAATGGGCACGGCGTCGTGGCCAGCGCCGCTCACCAGCGGAATGGTTTCGTGGCCGCTGTCGGCAATGGCCTGGGCCAGCAGCGCGTTCAGGCCGGCGTCGCAGGTTACGGGGGCCGTTTGCTGCACCGGTTTCCAGTTCAGCGCCACGTTGCGGTGGCCGGCCACGGTCTCGGCGTGGCTGCGGAGGTAGTCGTAGGCCTGGGCCAGTTGCTGCTCGTCGGGGCTGCGCAGGTCGAGGCTGCAGGTCACTTCGCCGGGAATCACGTTGCTGGCCGCGTGGCTGATGGCCAACTTGCCCACCGTGGCCACCAGCCCGCGGCCGTGCACCTGGGCAAACTGCTCGGCGGTGAGCACAAACTCGGCGGCGGCGCACAAGGCGTCCTGGCGCATGTTCATGGGCACGGTGCCGGCGTGGCCGGCCATGCCCCGGAAAGTCAATTCCACGCGCTGCTGGCCGGCAATGGCCGTTACCAGCGCCACGGGCACGTTGCGTTCCCACAGCACCGGGCCTTGCTCGATGTGCATCTCGAAATAGCCCAGCCAGTCGGCGGCCGGAATGGCGTCCGTTGCAAGTTGGGTCGCTTCGGCGCCCATGGTTTCCAGGGCCTGGGCCAGCGTGATGCCGGCCGCGTCGGGGCGCGCGAACCAGGCGGGCTCGAAGGAGCCGGCCACCACTTTGCTGCCCAGGTAGGTGGTGTGAAAGCGCACGCCTTCCTCGTCGCTGAAGGCAATCAGCTCGATGTGAAACGGCAGCTCAGCTTTTTGAGCAATGAGGTTTTCCAGCAAATCGAGGCCCATGAGCACGCCCAGCGGCCCGTCGAACTTGCCGGCGTTCACCACCGTGTCGATGTGCGAGGCCAGCACGAAGGTTTTGGCGGCGGGGTTTGGGCTTTCCAGCCGGGCGCGCAGGTTGCCGATGCCGTCGAGGCGGGTGGGCAGGCCGGCGGCCTGCATCCAGCCTTGCACCAAGGCGCGGCCCTGCAGGAAAGCGGGCGTGCCAAAGGTGCGCGTCACGCCGTCGGCGTCCTCGCTGATGGCGGCCAATTGCTGAATGCGCTGCATGATGCGCTCCGCGCGCGCTAAGTATTCCTGCTGCATCCAGCTACCGGGTTAAAAAGTTGCCGTGGTTGAGGCGAAGGGCGTTGGGGCGCTGGTAAACTTGTTCACCGCCCAGGAAAGTTAATTCCACCACGCCCGCCAATTCCTGGCAAATGTAAGGCGACACTTTGTGTTTGTGCCGAATGAGGTCCGCGGTGACTTCAAACGTCTTTTCGGGGTCCAGCACCAACAAATCGGCGTCGAAACCCACGGCAATTTTGCCTTTGTGCTGGTGTTGGCCAGCCAGCTTGGCCGGGTTTTCACTCAGCCATTTTGCCAGGTCGTTCAGGCTGGCGCCGCGCTGCCGGGCGGCCGTCCAGAGCACGGGCAGGGCAAATTGCAGCGAGGCAATGCCGCCCCAGGCGGTGGTAAAGTCGCCGCTATCCATCTGCTTTAAATCGGGCGGCGCGGGCGAGTGGTCGGTGGCCACAAAGTCAATAACACCGCGCTGCAGCGCGGCCCACAGCTGGTCGTTATTGGCCTTCTCGCGAATGGGCGGCGCGCATTTGAACTGCGTCTGGCCGTCCCGGATGTCCTCGGCGTTGAAATAGAGGTAGTGCTGGCCGGTTTCCACGGTTAAGGGCAGGCCCCGGGCTTTGGCAGCGGCAATGGGCGCAATGGAATTGGCCGACGACAGGTGCACGATGTGCACCCAGCAGCCGGTTTCTTCACACAGGCGAATCATCATCGCAATGGCCTCGTCTTCCCACTTTTTGGGGCGCGAAGCCAGGTAGTTTGGGTACGAGCGGTGGTCATTTTTTTTCCACTCGTCGTTGTCCTCCGATAACTCGCAGTGCACCAACAACGGCAGCTTGTGCCGCGCCAGAATCGGCATCACGCGCCGCAAATCCTCCTCCGTGGCGTTCGGAAAATCATCAATGCCGGAGTGCGTCAGAAAAGCTTTGAAGCCGAGCACCCCGGCCGCAATCAACGGCTCTATCTCGGCCGCGTTGCCCGGCACCACGCCGCCCCAGAAGCCCACGTTGCAGTGCAGCTGCCCCTGGGTGGCGGCGCGCTTGATTTCCAGATTGGCCACCGAGGTGGTGACGGGCGCCGAGTTGAGCGGCATGTCGACCAGCGAGGTGAGGCCGCCGGCCAGCGCGGCGCGGGTGGCCGTGTCGAAGCCCTCCCAGTCGGTGCGGCCGGGCTCGTTGATGTGCACGTGCGGGTCGATGACGCCGGGCAGCACGGCGTGGGTGCCCACGTCGAGGAGTTCGGCGCCGGCCACGTCAGCATCGTGCGGGAGGAGGGCGCTGATGCGGCCGTTTTCGAGGAGAAGGGTGGCGGCGCGCTCGCCGTCGGGCATGACGACGCGCTGGCTGCGCAAAGCGAGGGTTGACATGAAGGAGAAGTTTGGCGCTAAATTGGGGGCTTTTTCCCGGTTTAATTAATTTGGACGACGGGCAAGCGGCCAACGCCATTCAGCCCGTCATGCAGAGCGCAGCGAAGCATCTCGCGTGCCGCAACTAAACCAAACAGCTGAGTCACCCTTGCACGCGAGATGCTTCGCTGCGCTCTGCATGACGGCAGATTATTCTCTGCTTTCGCGCGCCACTGCTCCCCACATGCTCCAATACGTTACCCTCCTTTTCCTGATACTGGCGTTTCTGCTGCTGCTCGGCGTCATCTACGCCTTGCAGCGCGTGGCCAATACCCGGCCCGACGGCGGGGCGGTGGGCGACAGCGGCTTCACACTCGAAGGCTATTCGTATGCGCTGATGCTGCTGGCCGTCATCGCCGGGGTGGGCATTTGCTACGTGCTGGCGCGCGACTCGCCCTGGTCGGGCCACATCATGGAGTGGCTCAACATTGTGGTGCGCCTCATGCACATCACCTTCGGCATCGCCTGGATTGGCGCCTCGTTCTACTTTGTGTTCCTCGAAAACGCCCTCAACCGCACCGACAACGTGCGCGAGGAGCTGGCCGGCAACCTTTGGGCCGTGCACGGCGGTGGGTTTTATTACCTGGAGAAGTACAAGACTGCGCCCAAGCAAATCCCCAAAAGCCTGCACTGGTTTAAGTACGAGGCGTATTTCACCTGGCTCTCGGGGTTCAGCCTGCTGTTTGTGGTGTACTACTTCAACGCCAGCTCCATGCTGATTGACCCGCGCGTGCTCGACATCTCGCCGCTGGCGGGCGTGGGCATTGGCGTGGGCTCGTTTGTGGCGGCCTGGCTGATTTACGACGGGCTGTGCCGCACGGCCTTCGTGCGCAGCCCGTGGTTTAAAGTCGTGGGCTTTCTGCTGGCCACGGGGTTTGCGTTTTTCTACGCGCAAGTGTTCAGCGCGCGGGCGGCTTACATCCACTTCGGCGCCATGCTGGGCACGCTCATGGTGGGCAACGTTTTCTTCACCATCATTCCGGCCCAGAAGGCCATGGTACGGGCCGCCACCGAAGGCACGCCCCTCGACCCCACGCTGGGCAAGAATGCCCTGGCCCGCTCGCTGCACAACAACTACTTCACCCTGCCGGTGCTGTTCGTGATGGTCAGCAACCACTTTCCCAGCACCTTCGGGCACTCGTATCCGTGGGCCATTCTGGCGGCCATCACGCTGGGCACCGCCGGCGTGAAGCACTGGCTGAACCTGCGCGAAAAGCACCAAACCGATACCGCCGTGTGGGTGCTGCCGGCCGCCGTGGGCGTGCTGCTGGGCGTGGTGTTTGTGACGGCCCCGCCGGCTCAAACCGGCGCGGGCGTGGCCGGCGCGGCCTCGGCCTGCGCTCAGGAAATTCCGATGAGCCAGGTAAGCCTGATTGTGCAAAAGCGCTGCATTCAGTGCCACTCCTCCCACCCCACCGACGACGTATTCAAGTCGCCACCCAACGGCGTGGTGTACGACACGCCGGAGGACATCATTCGTCTGAAAGACAAAATCATGCAGCGCGTGGTGGTGACCAAAACCATGCCCCAGAACAACAAAACCCAGATTACGCAGGAGGAGCGCGACCTCATTGCCTGCTGGATTAACCAGGGCGCCAAAAACCAATAACGCATGCCCGCCACTCCCCGCGACCTGCCCGTTTGGACCCTGGCAGCGGCCAGCCTGCGGGCCGGCACGCCGGTGGCGCTGCTGTGCGTGGTGCGCAGCGAGGGCAGCAGCCCCGGCCGCCAGGGCTTCAAGATGGCCGTGACGCCCGACGAAGTAGCCGGTTCCATCGGCGGGGGCATCATGGAGCACAAGTGGGTGGAGCTGGCCCGCCAGCGTCTGCGCGAAGCCGACGCCGCGCCGCTGCTGCGCCCCCAGATTCACCGCCGCGAAGCGCCCACCGACCGCTCCGGCATGATGTGCTCGGGCGAGCAGGAGGTGTTACTCTGGCCGCTGGCGGTGGCTGACTTAGCCACGGTTGAGGCGATTGCAAGGCATCTGCAAACCAGCAGTCCGGGCTCACTCAGCATCGGCCCAACGGCGGGCCTACAGCTGCACCCGGCCGAAACGCCTCTCGCCACAGCCGCCGCCGAAACCACCGAAACGCCTTTCTACGCCTTCCAGCCGGGCCTGGAGTGGCTCTACCGCGAGCGGCTGGGCTTTCGCGACCAGCTTACCATTGTGGGCGGCGGACACGTCAGCTTGGCGCTGTCGCGGGTGCTGGCCGCGCTCGACTTTGAGCTGACCGTAATCGACGACCGCCTCGACCTGCCCACGCTGGAAGCCAACGACGCCGCCCACCACCGCATTCTGGTCGACTACGAAAACGTGGCGGCTGAAATTCCCGCCGGCACGCACCGCTACGTGGTGGTGATGACCGTGGGTTACCGCACCGACGCCGTGGTGCTGCGCCAGCTGCTGGGCCGCTCCTTCCGCTACCTGGGGGTGATGGGCAGCGTGGCCAAAGTGGCCGAGCTGCGCCGCGGGCTGCAGGAAGCCGGTTTTTCGGCGCAGGAAATAGCACGGCTGCGCGGGCCCATCGGCTTGCCCATCGGCAGCCAGACGCCGGAGGAAATTGCCATCAGCATCGCGGCCGAGCTGATTCAGGTGCGGCGGGAAGCAGCGCAGAAGCCATGACCCTATGGCGCGTTAGCCCGGACGCGTGCAGTCGCCTGTCATTGCGAGCGGAGCGCGCAGCGAAGCATGACGTTCACGCGTAAAACAAAAAGCCCCGACACTGCGCAGTGCCGGGGCTTTTCAGAGTAGAAGGCTGGTCGCACAGAGAGAAAGGATTGCCGCGCTGCGCTCGCAACGACAGGCGCTCCCTTGCGCCACCGGGCAATTCCCTAGCGGTCGGCGTCGCTGGCGCCGCTGGGGCTGATGTTGCCGTTGGCGAATTCTTCGGTGAAGACGCGGTAGCGGTCCAGAATGGAGCGCACGGAGCGTTTGAGCACGATTTCGCCCATGGGGCCTTCGGGTACGGTCACGCCCGAGGCGTAGCCGTTCCAGACGGCGCGGTTGGTTTTTACGTCGATGAGGGTCACGAGCAGGGTGCCTTCGGCCAGCAGCAGGCGCACGGGCTGGTAGCCCTGGCGCTCTTCGCGGGGCGTGTCGTCGTCTTCCTCGATGTTGCGCTTAATCCACTGGCTGAGGTCTTCCTGCTGGAAGCCGTGGAAGTTCATGTCGCCCTCGTACACCCGGAAGTTCACCAGCATGTCGGGGCGGCGGCGGGCCAGCTTGTAGCCCTGGGCCAAAAAGCGCTGCTGGATGGCCTCGCGCAGCGACTGCCCCAGGCGGCTGCTGTCGGAAGTGAGGCCGGTGCCGGTCACGAAATCGTAGGTGCGGTAGCGGCGGAAATTGCCGCGGTAGCTGTAGTCGGAATCTACCCGCGCTTCGCGGGTGGTCATGCAGCCGGATAAGGCCAATGCGACGAGGATAACAAGCGTAATGGTGGGTTTCATGCGAAGGACGTACGGCTGGTTAAAGTGATTACCAATGTACGAAACCTAAGGCACTTAGCGTTGGCCGCCGGCCCGAAAAATTCTGCGGTTTGTAATTTTTCGGGCCTATTCGCGGCGCTAGCGGTAGCCCGCGGCTTGCAGCGCAAACAACTCGGCGTAGCGCCCGCCCTTGGCCAGCAGCTCCTCGTGCGAGCCAATCTCCACGAACTGGCCGTTTTCGATGACCAGGATGCGGTCGGCCATGCGGACGGTGCTGAAGCGGTGGCTGATGAGGACAGCGGTTTTGCCCTGCGTGAGCTCCTTGAAGCGCTGGAAGACTTCGTATTCGGCGCGGGCGTCGAGTGCCGCTGTTGGTTCATCGAGGATGAGGAGTTGGGCGTCGCGCATGTAGGCGCGGCCGAGGGCGATTTTCTGCCACTCGCCGCCGCTCAGGTCCACGCCACCGTTGAAGCGGCGGCCAATCATCTGGTCGTAGCCGCCGGGGAGCTTGGCGATGACGGTGTCGGCGAGGCTTTGCTGGGCGGCGGTTTCGATGCGGGGCTGGTTGTGGCGCTCCTCGATGCGACCTACAGCCACATTTTGCCCAGCGGGAAGCTGGAAACGCACAAAATCCTGGAAGATGACGCCGATTTCGCGGCGCAGCTCGACGGGGTCATACTCACGCAAATCGTACCCGTCGAGCAGGATGCGGCCCTCTGTGGGGTCGTAGAGGCGGGCCAGGAGCTTGACGAGGGTGGTTTTGCCGGCGCCGTTTTCGCCCACGAGGGCCAGCTTTTCGCCGGCTTGCAGCGTGAAGCTCAAGTTCCGAATGGCCCATTTTGTACCATTCTTGTACTGGAAGCCGACGTTTTCAAACTGAAAACCCTGCTGAATGGGCCGAGGAAAGGGAATGGGCCGCTCGCCGTAGAGCGGCTGCATGACAATGCGCGGCCGCAGCGCAAAGAAGTCGAAGAAATCCTGGAGATACAAGGCGCCGTCGGCCACGGAGCTGAAGCGGCTGAGGATGCCTTCGAGCAGGGCGCGCAGGCGGGCGAAGGAGCCGGCCAGGAAGGTGAGCTGGCCGAGCGAGATGCTGCCGGCGGCAGTGCGGGCGATGATGTAGACGTAGGCGCCGTAGTAGCCGGCGGCGCCGATGGCGGCGAAGAACGTGCCCCAGCCGGCGCGGCGCAGCACGAGGGATTTGTTTTGGCGGTAGAAGTCGTCGGAGAGGGTGCGGAAGCGGGTGATGAAGAAATCGGAGAGGCCGAAAATCTTGACTTCCTTGGCGGTTTCGTCGGAGGCGCCGGTTTGGCGGAGGTAGTCGAGCTCGCGGCGTTCGGGCGTCCAGGAGTGCGAGAGGGAATAGCTGCGCTCGTTGAAGTGCGACTCGCCGAGGAAGGCGGGCACTACGGCCAGCAGCAGCAGCCCCAGCAGCCAGGGCTGGAAGGCGACGAGGCCGCCGGCGAGCAGCACGAGGGTGATGAAATCCTGGCCCTGGCTGAGCACCTGGCTCATGAGCACGGTGCGGGAGAGGGTTTGGCGGCGGGCGCGCTCGAGCTTGTCGTAGAAGGTGCTGTCTTCGAACTGGTCGAGGTCGAGGCGGGCGGCGTGCTCCATGAGGCGGATGGAGGACTGGTTGGCGAAGAGGTCGCCGAGCAGCGAGTCGAGCAGGGCCACGCCGCGGCCCAGGGCATCGGCGAGCAGCACGAGGCCGAATTCGAGGCCCACAAGGGTGAGCACGGGCGTGAGCTGGCGGGCGGCGGCGGGCAGCTTGGTGAGGGCCACCACGTCGTCGATAATCAGGCGGCCGACGTAGAGCGTGGCCAGCGGCAGAAACGCCCGCAGCAGGCGCAGCCCGAGGTTGGCGGAGGCCAGCGCGGGGCTGGTGGCCCAGATGAGCTTCAGGAAGGCGGGCAGGTGGCGCAGGGCCGATACCCGCTCGCGCACGCTCACGGCGGGCTTTTCGGGGCCGCGCCCCGCGTTGGGGTTCTTGGCGGAGATGGATTTCAGGAAGTCAAACATGGCCCGGGCGTGGGCAAGGTTGGGGCCGGGTTTGGGGGGCGGCCGTTTTGGCAGGGGGTGGGGCGGGCTCACTAGGGTAGCTTGATGGCCGCTTGGTTTTGAGGCACTGCTGATAGTACATCAAAAGGAGGGTATAGATAGTCAATGATTTATTCGCTTTGAAGGGCCGTTTTATTATAGCTTGCGGGCACGAGACACAGACTAAGCCAGTAGCCGATAACATGCAACATTTTATGCAACACCGCTACTTTTCAATTGGGCAATGGGCCTTCCGAGGCGCGTTGATGCTGGCGCTGAGCGGACGGGTGCAGGGAGCTGCGGGGCAAAGTTTTGGCCCGCCCACGACCTACCCCATCGGCTCGGTGCTGAACGTCCAAGGGCTGGCGCTGGGCGACCTGAACGGGGACGGCCGGCTCGACATTGTGCTTGCCTACCCGCGTCCCGGGGGCGGGACCACCGGCTACGTCGGCGTGCTGCTAGGGCAAGCCGGCGGCGGCTTCGGCCCCGGGGCCACGTACCTGGCAGGCCCGGCGGGTTACTTCATCACGGGCCCGGTTCTGGCCGACGTGGACCGGGACGGGCGGTTGGACGTGGCCCTGGCTGACTACGGGGGCAACGCCGTGCTGGTGCTGCCGGGGCTGCCGGGCGGGCTCCTCGGCCCCGCGCGGGCCTGGCCCATGGGCTCGGGCACCTCGCCCTACACCGTGGCCGCGGGCGATGTGAACGGCGACGGCCGCGTGGACTTGGTGGCCGCCCACTACACCAACGAAGGACTGGGCGTGTTGCTCGGACAGGCCGGCGGTGGGTATGCCCCCGTGGCGGCGTATGCCACCGGCATCAACAGCCACCCGTGCGGGGCGTCGCTGGGCGACGTGAACGGCGACGGCCGGGTGGACCTGGTCTGCGCCACGTCCCACGCCAGCATTGGCCAGTCCCGGGAGGGGGCCATTGACGTTCTGCTGGGATTGCCGGGTGGCGGGTTTGGCCCGCCGACGACCTACCCGACGGGCCGGGGCAGTTCCCCCATCCACGCCGTGCTGGGCGACCTGAACGGGGACGGCCGGCTCGACGTGGTCACCTCGCTTTATAGCCCCCTGCCCGGACCGCCCCCGCTGGGGGTGGTAGACGCCGGCGCGGTCGGCGTGTTGCTCGGGCAGGCGGGGGGCGGGTTTGCCCCGGTCCAGACGTACCACGCCGGCACGGGCGGATGGTCGCGCACCTTGGCGCTGGCGGACGTGGACGGCGACGGCCGACTCGACGTGGCGACGGCCCACGCCGGCACCGGGGGCGGCGCGAATACCGTCAAAATCATGCGCGGGCTGGCCGGCGGCACGTTGGCGCCCCCCGTGGTCTTTCCCTTGGGAACCAGCGTGCCCCAGGGGGTGGCGGCGGGCGATGTGGACGGGGACGGCCGGGTGGACCTGGTGGTGGCCAATTCCCTGTTTGACGTGACCGTGCTGCGCAACACCGGCACGTTTGCGCCTTTGGCCGTCGGCGGGGCGCGTGCCGCTGCGGTCTTGAGCGTGGCCCCTAACCCCGCCAGCAATGGCTTTGCCGTGCGGCTGCCGGCCGATTTGGGCTCGGGCCCCGTGCGTGCCGAACTGGTCAACGCCCTGGGCCAAGTGGTGCGCCGGCCGGAGGTGGACGGAACCCGGCGATGGGTCGACGTCAGCGGGTTGCCCCCGGGCGTGTACACGCTCCGTCTGCCCATGGGCGGTGCGACGCGGACAGCCCGTGTGATTTTGCAATAACACTGCCGGGCCGTTTTGTGTGCTGTAGTTCAGGAAAAGGGTGGTTTTTTTGAAAGGTAAAGACGTTCAAATTACTCCCTGAAATAAGGCTCTGGCTGACGCGTCTGCAAAGGGTTCTCATTTATCCAACAGAGTAGCTCCAGCAGCCCTCGCCCCGCCAGCGGCGGGGGCTTCTGGCGGTTCCGGCTACTGGCTACCTTGGCCTCGTAAGCGGCTCGTCACCTGTCCCGCTTCTGCTCATGTTCATTCTTTTTTCCCGCTTCCTTTGATGAAATTCCTTCCACTTTTGGCAGCCGCCTATCTGGCCGCCCCCGCTGCGATGGCCCAATCCTTTACCACCATGCACTGGCTGCACGCGCCGGCCAAAATCACCAGCACCCCCACCACGCTCCAGGTGCAGGTGCAGGGCGGCACCGACTTCTGGCGCGTGACCCACTACGGCTTCATCCGCGACAACGGCCACTTCTTCTACCAGGAGCAGCCGGGCGATTTTATTGCCAAGGTGAAGGTGGTGGGCCAGTACAAGGACCTCTATGACCAGGCCGGGCTCATGATTCGGCTCGACGAGAAGAACTGGATTAAGACGGGCATCGAGTACGTGAAGGGGGTGCAGAACGTGAGCGCCGTGGTGACCCGCGAGGTATCGGACTGGTCGGTGGTGCCCCGGCAGGACAGCCCGGCCGCCATGTGGCTGACGCTGCTGCGCAAGGGCGACTACGTGGAAATCCAGTATTCCTTCGACAACCAGGACTTCAAGATGCTGCGCCTGGCCTACTTCCCGCCCACGCCCGGCCGGAAGGTGCAAATCGGCGTGATGTGCGCCGCCCCCGATGGCAAAGGCTTCCCCGTCGAGTTCACGGACTTCTCCGTGACGCCCCTCGCCGCCGCCAAATAACGCCCGCCGCGATGCCCACCGAAAAAGAGAAGATGCTCGCCGGCGAGCTGTATGATGCCCAGGACCCGCAGCTGCTGGCCGAGCGCCTGCGCACCCAGGGCCTCCTGCAATCCCTGAACGCGGCCCCCGCCGAGCAGCCCGCCGAGCGCGCCCGCCTGCTGCGCGCCCTGCTGCCCCACGCGGGCCCGGCGCCGGACGTGACGCCGCCCTTCTACTGCGACTACGGCACCAACATCACGATGGGCGACCAGGTGTTTTTCAACTTCAACTGCACCATTCTCGACGTGGCGGCCGTGACCATCGGCAGCCGCACCCTGTTTGGGCCGGGCGTGCAGGTGTACACCGCCACCCACCCGCTCGACTACCAGGAGCGGGCCCGCGGGCTGGAATACGCGAAACCCATCCGCATCGGCGCCGACGTGTGGGTGGGCGGCGGGGCCATTATCTGCCCCGGCGTCAGCATCGGCGACCGAACCGTGATTGGGGCGGGCAGCGTGGTGACCAAAGATATTCCGGCCGATGTGCTGGCCGCCGGCAATCCCTGCCGGGTCCTGCGCGTGCTTCGGCCATCCCCTGTGCCGGGTAACTAGGCTCGGGAAAGGGCAGGTTTTTTTGAAGGGTAAATACGCTCCAATTATTGCCTGAAGAAAGGATTCCCGCCAGCGCACGGCTGCGAGAGGGCCCCATTCAATGGAGTAGCTTCAGCAGCCCCCGCAGCGGATGAGGCTGAGGCTTTTTCGTACCCCCGACCCACCGGAAGTCGTTACCGGCCCCAACTTTGGCACTAAAGATTCCACCAATACAGGCGCCGCTGCCGGGCCGGGCCACCCGCAGGCAGACACCTGACGCGGCTACAACGGCGCCGGCAAATAAGGCCACGCGAAATAGAGCGCCGCGCCTTGCAGCAGCGTCAGCCCCAGGGTAACGCCCCAGAAGGCGGCCTTGCGGTTTTTGTGGTGCAGCAGCCAGATGGCGGCCCACGCGCCGGGGGCCGCGCCGGGCAGCGTGGCGAGGTGCAGCGTGTTTTCGGCAATGCGCCGCTGGGCCCGTTGGGCTTTGCGCTTATCGAGGGCGAAGAGCAGGAAGCACAGCAGATTGAAAAACAAGAGGCAGCTCAGGAGGATGGTCATGGGGCGGGCGTAAGAACGGGGGCGGGAAATGGGATGCCAGCGGTGAGGCAGCCGCAGATGGCATCGGGGGGCCGCAAGTTAGGGCGTTGCGCCAAGCGCAAAGGCGGGCATCTGCTCGCAGCTGCAGCTCTGCAGCGGCTGGAGCGGCGGCGTGTCACGGCCTGCGGGCAGCTCCGGCCTTCGCCACAATGTTGCACAGTACCGCCCGGATTGTGGAAAACGAAAATTTTATTTCGATTAAGCCCGACCGTAGGGGCAGCTTGGTACAATTATGTGATAGCAGCCCTGCATCCTGCCACGCAGGGCGTTGTAGTTCACGCTTTTTGCCCAGCTTTTATGCCATGTGTCCTCCCCTCTCGTGCTGCCACCAGCGGCTAACGCAGCCGCTGCCCACGCAACTATACCACCTCACGCGCCTGCGGCTGGCCCACGCCGAAACCGACGAATTGCTGCCCGACCAGCACGCCCTGGTGCAGCGGCGCCTGGAGCAGCTTCGGGACCGGGTGCAGCACGCGGTGCAATGCCGCTGCCGGGTATCGGCCGCCCGCGCCGTGGAGCTCACCGAGTGCCTGGTGGCCCAGTTGCTGCGCGCAGAGTGCTGCCGGCGGTCGCTGCGCCGGGCCGTGACGCTGGGCGAGGCCCTGGGCCCGGTGCTGGACTAAGGCGATGGGGCGGCCGCTGGCCGGGGCTTTTTTCAGGGGGCCGCAGTGGCCAAGGGGCGGGCGCGGCGGCCCATGACGGTGCAGGAAGGTGCTGAAAAAGAGGGCGCGTAGGTTCGTCGCCTCAACTTTTCCCATCCTACGCACTATGGCAAACCGTTACTTACTGGTCTTGCTGCTGGCCCTGAGCTTTGGCCCGGCATTTTCCGCAAAATACTACGTGGCCCCCACCGGCAACGACACGAACAGCGGCACCATTCTCCAGCCCTTTCTCAGCATTCAGCGGGCCCAGGTGGCCGTGGCGCCCGGCGACACGGTGTGGGTGCGCGGCGGCACGTACCTGATGCAGAGCTCCCAGATAGCGAACTACGTGAGCCCGTATGCCTACGTGACGCAACTGAGCAAGAGCGGCTCGGCCGCGGCGGGCCGCATCAACTACTGGGCCTACCCCGGCGAGCGGCCTGTTTTCAACTACGCCAACATCGACCCCAACGTGGGCGTTAGCAACGCCAACGTCACCTTTGCGGCGCCCTATCGCATCAGCGCGTTTGAGATAACGGGCTCCTACATCCACCTGCGGGGGCTGGAAGTGGTGGGCGTGCGGGTGCCGCTGGTGCCCACCAACACCAACACGCAGTCCATCTGCTTCTCGCAGAGCGGGGCGGGCGGCAACAACATTTACGAGCGCCTGAGCATGCACGACGGGCAGGCCATCGGCTTTTACCTGAGCCGGGGCGGCAACACCTTGGTGCTCAATTGCGATGCCTACCGCAACAACGACAACGTGAACACCTCGAACTCCACCGGCGCCGCCAACGGCGGCAACGTGGACGGCTTCGGCTCGCACCCCAACAACGCCAACTACACGGGCATCGTGTTTCGGGGCTGCCGCGCCTGGCAAAACAGCGACGACGGCTACGACTGCATCTCGGCCTTCGCCGCCACCACGTTTGAGAACTGCTGGGCCTTCTACAACGGCTACACCCAGAACTTCGTGAGCCGCGGCGACGGCAACGGCTTCAAGGCGGGCGGCTACGGCACCTCCACCTCGTTTCCGGCCGTGGTGCCCAACAACACCGTGCAGCTGTGCCTCTCGGTGCGCAACAAGTCGAACGGCTTCTACTCGAACCACCACCAAGCGGGCAGCTACTGGTACAACAACACGGCCTACCACAACGCCACCAACTACAACATGGTGAACCGCAAGGACAAAACCGCCAGCGGCTACCTGGTGGACGTGCCCGGCTACGGCCACGTGCTGCGCAACAACATCAGCTACCGGGGCCGCTCGGCCAACAATCCCGACACCATTAGCATTAGCCGCTCGGCCAGCACCTTCGACCACAACGCCCTCGGAGCGGGCGTGACGGCGGCCGACTTCCTCAGCCTCGACACCACCCAGCTGCGGGCGCCGCGCCAAGCCGACGGCGCCCTGCCCGTCATCAGCACCCTGCGGCTGGCGCCGGGCAGCGGCCTCGTCGATGCCGGCGTGAGCGTGGGCCTGCCCTACCTCGGCGCAGCCCCCGACCTGGGCGCCTTCGAGGCCGCCGCCCTCAGCACCTGGACGGGCGCGGTGAGCACCGACTGGTTTGACGCCGCCAACTGGACCGCGGGCGTGCCCACGGCCACGGCCGATGCCCTCGTTCCCGTGGCGCCGCGCTACCCGCTCATTGGCGCGGGCGCGGCCACAGCCGAAAACCTGACCCTCGCCGCGGGGGCGGCGCTCGGCCAGACCGGGGGCACGCTCAGCCTCACCGGCGACCTGACCAACAACGGCACCTTCACGGCCACCGCGGGCACGCTGGCCACCAGCGGCACGGCCAACCAGTTGCTCGGCGGCGCCAGCGCCGGCGCATACCGGAGCCTCACCGTGGGGGCGGGCGGGGCCACCTTGGGCACGGCGGCTAGCATTCAGGGCGTGCTCACACTGGTGGGCAACCTCAGCACCAACGGCAAAACGCTCACGCTGCTCTCGGCCGTGAGCGGCGGCGTGGCCGCCGACGCGCTGGTGGTGAACAGCGGCGGCGCGGTGCTGGGCGCGGCCACGGTGCAGCGCGCCATCGACCCCGGCCAGAACGCCGGCGCCGGCTACCGCCATTTCAGCTCGCCGGTGCAAAGCACCACCGTGGCCGACCTAGCCACCGCGGCCTTCGCGCCCGTGGTGAACCCGGCCTACAACACGGCCGCGGCCCCCGCCAGCGTGACGTCTTTCCCGACGGTATTCGGCTACGACGACAGCCGCCTGGCGCTGACCAACGCACTAAGTGACTTCGACAAAGGCTTTTTCTCGCCCGCCGCCCTCAGCGACCCGCTGGCCGTGGGCCGGGGCTACGCCGTGAACATCGGCGCCTCGCAGCTGGTCGACTTCGTGGGCACCCTCACCAACGGCGACCTGCCCCTGGCCCTGACCAGCGCCCGCGCCCGCTACGCCGATGGCGGCTGGCAGCTGCTCGGCAACCCCTACCCGGCCCCGCTCGACTACTCGCTGGTGGCCACGGCCGACCGCGCCGGGCTGGAAAGCGCTGTGTACGTGTACGGCAGCACGGCCCAGTACGCGGGCCAGTACCGCAGCTACGTGAACGGCGTGGGCAACCCGGTGCTGCCCGTGGGCCAGGCCTTCTTCGCCCGCGTGGCCGCCGGCCAAAGCACGGCCAGCCTGACGTTCCGCAACGGCCAGCGCCTGACTGCTCCCAATGGCACCACCTTCCAGCGCGGCGCGGCCGAAACCCGCCCCCTGGTGCAGCTCAGCCTGCAGGGCGTGGCCAGCCCGCTCACCGATGAGGCGACGGTGTACTTCGAGGCGGGCGCCACCAGCAGCTTCGATGCCGCCTACGACGCCGCCAAGCTGCCCAACCCCTCGGGCCTGAACCTCGCCACGGCCCTCGCCGGCACCCCGCGGCTCAGCATCGACGGCCAACCCGCGCTGGGCACCGGCCCGCGCGTGCTGCCGCTGGCCGTGGCCGTGCCCACGGCGGGCGCCTACACCCTCTCCGCCAGCCAGCTGCTGAACCTGTCCAACGTGCCCGTGTACCTGCGCGACCGGCAGCTCGGCACCCTCACCGACCTGCACCAGCAGCCCGCCTACCGCTTCACGGCGGCCACTGCCGGGGCCCTCAGCCCCGCGCGCTTCGAGCTGGTGCTGGGGGCACAGCAGGCGCTGGGCACTGCCCCGGCCGCATTGGCCGGCCAGGTAGCCCTCTACCCCAACCCCGCCCGCACCCAGGCCGTGTTGGAGCTGCCCTTGGGCCTGAGCCGCCAGCCCGGGACCGCCGCCCTGGTCGACGCCCTGGGCCGGGTGGTGCGCCAGCAGGCGTTGCCGGCCGGCCAGGCCGCGCACGCGCTGCTGCTCACGGGCCTTGCCCCGGGCGTGTATGCCCTGCACCTGCGCACCGAGGCCGGCACGGTGGTGAAAATGCTGGTGATGGAATAAGCAAGTTGTATTAAAATAAAACCCCGCAGCCGGCCTGGCTGCGGGGTTTTTGTTTGCCCCAAATGCTGTCGGGCACGGCCCCAATGCCCAATGCTGACCGGCCCGAAAAAGCAAAGCCCCGGCTGCTGAGTGCAACCGGGGCTTACAATCATCTACCCAGCAAAAAGCTAGTTAAGCCACACGCGCTCGATGATTTCGAAGCGGTGCGGCGCAAAGGCATTGTAGTAGGGAGCTTCGCCCTGAAAGCTGAGCACGTGCACAAGGTCGGTGCCTTCGGCCTTGCCCTCGGTGACGCGCACGGCGTAGACCTGTCCCTTCACGGGCCAGTCGCCCACGTGCCGGGCGGGGCGATTCTCGTCGTCGACGCAGATGGCGTAGTCGATGAACGGCGCGGTGGTGGTGGCTTCGGCGAAGGTGTGGTTGGCGACTTCCATGGGCATAATTGTAAAGGCTGGCCAATATACACAGCCCCCGGCCACATGGTTCCGGCTCGCACGTTCTCTGGCCGCGCGGGTGAGCGCGCCTGCCGACCTTTGCGGCTTCCTATGGCCCCTTCCGCACCCCGCACCTACTCCGTCGGCTTCTGGCTGATGTGTTTGTCGTCCTTCCTGTTTTTTGCCAGCTTCAACCTGCTGCTGCCCGAGCTGCCCGAGCACCTCTCGCGGCTGGGCGGCGCCGAGTACAAAGGCTTCATCATTTCGCTGTTTACGCTCACGGCGGCCATTTCGCGGCCGTTTTCGGGCAAGCTGGCCGACACCGTGGGCCGCATTCCGGTGATGGTGTTTGGCTCGCTGGTGTGCTTTGTGTGCGGTTTTTTCTATCCCTGGGCGCTCACCGTGTCGGGGTTTCTCACGCTGCGGCTGCTGCACGGGTTCAGCACGGGCTTCAAGCCCACCGGCACGGCCGCCTACGTGGCCGACATCGTGCCCGTGGCCCGGCGCGGCGAGGCCATGGGCCTGCTGGGCGTGACGGGGGCCCTGGGCATGGCCTTCGGGCCGGCCTTCGGCTCGTGGGTGGCCGAGACGTTCTCGCTCAACGCCATGTTTTACTGCTCCAGCGGGGCGGCGCTGCTCTCGGTGCTGGTGCAGGGCACCCTCACCGAAACCCTGCCCCGGGCCCAGCGGCGGCGCTTCAGCCTGGGTTTGCTGCGCCTGAAATGGGCCGAAGTGCTGGAGCCGCGCGTGCTGGCGCCCTCGCTGGTCACGGCGCTGTGCCTGTTTCCCTACGGCGCGGTGCTCACCGTCATTCCCGACCAAAGCCGGCTGCTGGGGCTGGCCGGTTCTACCAAGGGGCTGTTCTACATCTGCTACACGGCGGCCTCGCTGGCGGTGCGGCTGGTGGCGGGCAAGTCGTCGGACACCTACGGGCGGGTGCCGGTGCTGCGCTGGTCGGCAGGCATCCTGGCCGCGGGGCTGGCGCTGCTGGTGTGGTGCCCGTCGGTGCCGGTGTTTCTGGCCGGGGCCGTGGTGTTTGGGCTGGGCACTGGCCTGAACTCGCCCACGCTCTACGCCTGGACCATCGACCTGAGCCACCCCGAGCACCGCGGCCGCGGCGTGGCCACCATGTACATCGCCCTCGAAATCGGCATCGGGCTGGGCGCGCTCTTGGCGGGCTGGATTTTTGCCAATCAAGCCGCGCAGTTGCCCTACGTGCACGGCCTTAGCCTGCTGTGCGTGCTGGCGGCCATTGGCTACCTGCTAAGCGTGAAAAGCACCGGTCCGGTGAGCCACGAAAATGCCTCGGAAGCGCGGCCGGAACCCTCGCCCGAAGAGGTGGTGTAGCGGCCCAAAAAGAAAGATGAATAGTTGGTGAAATTCAGATAGATTCTTCTATTTTTAGGGTTTCAAAGACTGTCTACCCCTTTCTTTTTAATTGATGCCGGCTTCTTTTCTGCTTCGCAGCATGCGACGGCTGCTACCGCTACTGCTCGTGCAGGCGTTGGCCCGGCACCCGGCGCTGGCCCAGCCCGAACCCGTCAAGTTTGGCCACATCGATAGCCAACTGCTGACGGCCGCGCCCTTCGTGGCCGACAGCGCCGCCGAGGCGGTGGTGCTGTGCGACTACGGCACCGCCAGCATCCCCAACGGCGGCGAAGTGCGCTTCGACCGGATAACGCGCATCAAGATTTTGAAAAAGTCCGGCCTGGACTGGGGCAACTTTGAAGCCCTGCTGCGGCACGACCAGCCCGGCCATGCCGAGCGCCTGACCAACGTGCAGGGCTTCACTTACAACTTGGTGAATGGCAAAGTGGAGCAAATGCCCCTGCAGGCGACCACGGGCGTGTTGCTGAAGAAGTCGGAGCTCTACTCGCTGCAGCGGTTTGCGCTGCCCCACGTGCGGGTGGGCTCGGTGGTTGAGTTTCGCTACACGCTGTATTCCAACTACCTGTCTAATTTCCGGGGCTGGGACTTTCAGCGCAGCATTCCGGTGCGCTGGAGCGAGTACCGGGCGGCGTTCCCGCACCAGTTCAATTACAAAATCCTGCTCCAAACCAAGCAGGCCCTGGCCGTGGACGAGCACGCCGGCGCCGAAGCCCTGGTGTCTACGCACCGCTGGGCCATGCGCGACGTGCCGCCCCTGCGCGCCGAACCTTTCATGACCACCACGGCGGACTACGTGGATAAAGTCTTTTTTGAGCTGGCCAGCTACGGCGGCACCGACGTGGCCCGCTCGTGGGAGAAAATTGACGAGTTTCTGCTCCACGACTGGGAGCTCGGCCAGCAGCTCGACCACTTCAATTTTCTGAAAGACGACCTAGCCCGGCTGCCGCCCCCCACCCCCGACAACACCCTGCAGCGCCTGGCCGCCGTGCGCGCCCTAGTGGTGCAGGCCGTGAAATGCACCGGCGAGTTCAGCATGCGCACCTCGACGCCGCTGCGCAAAATCTACCAGCAAACCCACCAGGGCAACACCGCCGAAGTCAATTTCTTGCTGGTGGCGGCCCTGCGCGGGGCGGGCTTCGCGGCCAACCCCGTGCTGCTGAGCACCCGCGCCCACGGCCGCGTGCGGGCCACCATGCCCGAGCTCGGCCAGTTCAACTACGTGGCGGCTCACGTGCCGCTGCCCGACGGCCAGGCACTGGTGCTCGACGCCACCGACCCGCTGCTGCCCTACGACATGCTGCCCGAACGCTGCCTCAACCAGCAGGGCCGCGTGATAGGCGGCAGCGCCGCGGCCTCGCGCTGGGTGGAGCTCAAGCCCCGCCACCGCCGCACCCACCTGCAGCAGGTGCAACTGCGCCTGGCGCCCGACGGCGCCCTCAGCGGGCAGGTGCACGAGGAGTTTGGCGGCTACGCGGGGGCCCAGCAGCGGGCCAGCCTGCAGGCCGCCGGCGACAAGAAATTTGCGGCCGACGTGGCCAAGTTCCTGCCCGGGTGGACGGTGACCGGCTTTGCCCTGACCAACCGCGACAGCGTGCACATGCCGCTGGCGCTGGACTACGCCGTGGCCCAGTTTGCCCCGGCCAGCGCCCCCGTCGGCACCATCTACTTGAGCCCGCTGCAGTACTTCGGGCCCGAGCGCAATCCATTTCGGGCCGAGACGCGGCAGTTTCCGGTCGATTTTGGCTACGTCCGCGAAGAAACCATTGTGGTCAACCTCACGCTGCCGGCGGGCTACGCGCTGGCCGAGACGCCCAAATCGAAAGCCCTGGACTTGCCCGACAACGGCGGCCGCTTTGTGTGCAGCACCACGGCCACCGGCGCCGCCGTGCAGCTCACCAGCCGGCTGCTGCTGCGCAAGCCCATCTACTCGGCCGCCGAGTACGCCACCCTGCGCGAGCTCTACCGCCAGCTGCTGGAAAAGCAGGCGGAGCGGCTCGTGGTCAAAAAGCTAGGCTGAGCCGCGACAACTTCATTCACCCGCCCATTCATCTGCGCCTATTTCTCCATTTTTACATGAACAATCTGCTCTCATGCAGCGCCTTGCGGTGGCTGCTGCCCGTGCTGGCGCTGTTGTGCAGCGGGCCGGCCCACGCGCAGCCCGAACCCATTAAGTTTGGCCAGGTCGACAAGCCGGACCTGACGGCCGCGCCCTTTGCCAGGGACAGCGCCGAAGCCGTGGTGCTGTGCGACTACGGCCGCTCGCGCATGGAAGGCAAGGGCGCCGGCCTGCAAGTGGTGTTCGAGCGCATCACGCGCATCAAAATCCTCCAGAAAGCCGGGTTCGAACACGCCACCGTCGAAATTCCGCTGTACCACCGCGACGGGGAACAGGAAAAGCTTTCGGCGCTGCGCGGCTACACGTACAACTTGGTCAACGGCGCCATCGAGAAAACCAAGCTCGACGCCACGGGCGCGTTTGTGGAAAAGCGCACCCCCACCACCGACATCCAGAAGTTTACGCTGCCCAACGTGCGCGAAGGCTCCGTGATTGAGTACGCCTACACGCTGCGTTCCGATTTTCTGTTCAACTTCCAGGACTGGTCGTTTCAGCAGGCCATTCCGGTGCGCTGGAGCGAGTACCGCGTCAGCATTCCGACGTTTTACAAGTACAAAATCATTTACCAGGGCAGCCAGGCGTTCGACGTAAACCTGGCCCGCTTCGGCACCGTGGGCCTGAGCCTCGACGACAAAGTGCCGACCGGAGCGGGCCTGAGCGCGGGCACCAGCACCGGCACGCTGAGCGTAACCGCCTCCACCGAAGAGCACCAGTGGGTGCGCAAAAATGTGCCCGCCTTCCGCCCCGAGCCTTACATGACCACGGCCCGCGACTACGTGGACCGGCTCGACTTTGAGCTCACCGGCGAGCAGTGGTCCGAAAACAACTACCACGACCTCACCGGTACCTGGCCCAAAATCAACTCGCTCCTGCTGGCCGACGAAGACTTTGGGGGCCGCCTCAACCACGCGGGCCCGCTCAAGGACCAGGTGACGGGCCTCGCCGCCCGCTACCCGGCCGTGGTGGACCGCGCCGCGGCCGTGCGCCAGACCGTGATGGCCGCCCTGCGCTACGACGGCCACGACTGGTACCGGGCCCAGACGCCGCTGCGCAAAGCCCTGGACGCGCACCGCGGCAGCGCCGCCGACGTGAACCTGCTGCTCATCGCGGCCCTGCGCGAGGCGGGCATCGACGCGCACCCGCTGCTGCTCAGCACCCGCGACCACGGCCGCATCAGCAAGGAATTTCCGATGCTGGACCGCTTCAACTACGTGGTGGCCCTGGTTCCGCTGGACGACGGCAAGGACCTACTGGTAGACGCCACCGAGCCCGTGCTCCCCTGCGGCACACTGCCCGAGCGCTGCCTCAACTCGGTGGGCCGCTTGGTGCTCCCGAAGGACGGTGAGGGCCGCTGGATTGACCTCACGCCCACCCAGCGCCAGGTACGTTTTCAGCAGGTGGCCCTCACCCTCGATGCCCAGGGCGGCTTGCAGGGCAAGGTGCACGACGAGCGCGGCGGCTACGCCGGGGCCCAGGCCCGGACCGAGCTCGCCAGCCTCGGCGAAAAGAAATACTTGGCGGGGCTGCTGCAGCGCCACGATTCCTGGACCGTGCCCAAGCTGACGGTGGGCCAAGCCGAGGCCGTGGAAAAGCCCCTCACGCTGGACTACGAGTTCACCCAGCCGCCGGCCGGCAACGCCACGGCGGGCACCTTCTACCTAAGCCCGCTGAGCGAGTTCGGGCCCGGCCAAAACCCGTTTCGGCATCAGGACCGCGCGTTTCCCATCGACTTTGGCATGATGCAGGAAGAAACCCTGCTGGTGACCCTGACGCTGCCGGCCGGCTACGAAGTGGCCAGCCTGCCCAAACCCGCCGTGGTCGAATTGCCGGACCAGGGCGGCCGTTTCATCTACAACGTGGCGGCCGTATCGCCGGGCGTGGTGCAGCTCACCAGCCGCCTCAACCTGCGCAAGCCCGTGTATGCGGCCGGCGAATACGCCAACCTGCGCGAGCTCTACGGCCAGCTGATGGCCCGCCAGGGCGAGAAGCTCATCATTCAAAAGAAATCCGGCGGATAAGACGCAGCGGCCCGAACAGCGCCCAACATTTTTGCCACGCATAATCTGCCTTACAACCCCTTACACCAACCATCCACTCTTATTTAGTTTTCGCATGAAACAAACCTTACTGTCTGCGGCGGCCCTCGGGGCCGTGCTGCTAAGCGCGTTCGGGGCGCAGGCCCAGAACGCCCCCATCAAATACGGCAAGCCCGACCCGGCCGACTTCACGGCGGCGGCCTTTGTGAAGGACAGCGCGGCCGCCGCCGTGGTGCTGTGCGACTTCGGCACCACCCGTTTCGAATACGTCAACAACGACTTTCAGCTGCAGTCGGAGCGCGTGACGCGCATCAAGATTCTGAAGAAAGCCGGCTTTGATGCCGCCACGGTGGAAATCCCCCTCTACCACCACGACACGCGCCAGGAAAAGATAACCGGCCTGCGCGGCACCACCTACAACCTGGTGAACGGCAAGATGGTACCCACTAAGCTTGACGTGGGCACCTCCTTCACCGAGGAACGCACGCCCAACGTGCGCATCCGGAAATTTACCCTGCCCGACGTGCGCGAAGGCTCCGTGATTGAGTACAACTACACGGTGACGTCGGACTTCTTTTTCAATTTTCAGGACTGGACGTTCCAACACGAAATTCCGGTGCGCGTGAGCGAGTTCCGGGCCTCGATTCCGGAATACTTCCACTACAAGATGCTGGTGCAGGGCTACCACGCCCTCGACGAGCAAACCCAGTCTGAATCGACGGGCCAGTACTCCATTCGCTCGGGCGGCTCCGATGTGGGGGGTGGCTTGAGCACCAGCCGCCAAGGTCCCAGCACCGACGTGGTGACGAGCCGCGTGACCAACTACCGCTGGGCCATGAAAAACGTGCCGGCCTTCCGCGACGAGCCTTTCATGACCACCTCGGACGACTACGTGGACCGCATCACCTTTCAGCTGGCCGGCTTGCAGTTTCCCAACTCTGCCTACCAGAACGTGGCCGGCACCTGGCCCAAGATTGACATGGAGCTGCTGAACGACGAGAACTTCGGCCTGCAGATGAACCGCGGCAACTTCCTGCGCGAGCAGGTGAAGCCGCTGGCCGCCAAGTACCCCGAGCTACCGGCCCGCGCCGCCGCCGTGCGCCAGTTGGTGATGGCCGCCGTGCGCTACGACGGCACCAACCGCTACTCCACCACGGGCTCGCTGCGCAAAGCCTACGACGCGCACCGCGGCAGCTCGGCCGACGTGAACCTGCTGCTCATTGCCGCCCTGCGCGACGCCGGCGTGGAGGCCCACCCGCTGCTGTTGAGCACCCGCGACCACGGCCGCGTGAACGAGTCGCAGCCCATGCTGGACCGCTTCAACTACGTGGTGGCCCTGGTGCCGCTGGCCGACGGCAAAGACCTGCTGGTGGACGCTACCGAGCCGCTGCTGCCCTGCGGCGTGCTGCCCGAGCGCTGCCTCAACCAGAGCGGCCGCCTCATCATGCCCAAGTCGGAAAACGGGCGCTGGGTGAGCCTCGTGCCCAGCCAGCGCTACGTGCACTACCAGCAGGTGGCCCTCACCCTCGACGACAAGGGCGGCCTCAGCGGCAAGGTGCACGAGGAGCACGCGGGCTACGCCGGCGCCCAGGCCCGCGCCGAACTGGCCAACCTCGGCGAGAAAAAGTACCTGAGCGAAATGGCGCGCCCGCACGCCGGCTGGACGGTGCCCAAATTTGCCGTGGCCGAGCGCGACAACGTGGAGAAGCCCCTGGCCCTCGACTACGAGTTCAGCCAGCCGGCCGACGACAACACCCCCGCCGGCACGCTCTACCTGAGCCCGCTGCGCGACTTCATCAGCGACCAGAACCCCTTCCGCCACGACGACCGACTGTTCCCCGTCGACTTCGGCGCGCCCAAAGACGACACCCAGACCATCACCCTGACGCTGCCCGCCGGCTACGAGCTGGCCGAAATGCCCAAGCCGGCCGTGGTGGAGCTGCCCGAGCAGGGCGGCCGCTTCCTCTACAGCGTGGCCGCCGTGAGCCCGGGCGTGGTGCAGCTCACCAGCCGCCTCACGCTGCGCAAGCCCGTGTACGCCGCCGCAGAGTACGTGCAGCTGCGCGAGTTCTACCGCATCATGCTGGAAAAGCAGGCCGAAAAGCTGGTTATCAAGAAGAAGGCATAGCCCGCCGCTGCCAGTTTATTTTAATGCCCTGGATTTTCTCCCCGTGAAAGCATTCATTTCCCTGCTGGCGGCCTTGCCCCTGACCAGCTTCTTGCTGCACCCGGCCGCTCCGGCCCCCAAGTACGCGGTGGCCGACATTCCTGCCGCGCTGCGCGAAGGCGCCCACGCCGTGCTGCGCGCCGACGACGAAGTGATAACGGTGAAAAGCGCCGGCCGCCTGGTGCACACCGTACACCGCGTGGTGACGGTGCTCGACGCGGCCGGCGACGACCAGGGCCGTCAAATGGTGAGCTACGACGCACTGCGAACCCTGAGCTACCTGCGCGGCGCCGTGTACGACGCCGACGGCCGCCTGCTGCACCAACTACGGCCCGCCGAGATTCACGACCAGGGCATGGGCGACGCCGGCGGCAGCTTCATGACCGACGTGCGCGTGCGCTACGCCGACCTGCGCCAGCCCCAAACGCCCTACACGGTGGAGTTTGAGTACGAAATCGTGTCCGACAACACCCTGTTCTACCCCGACTGGCAGCCGCAGGAAGTGGAGGGCGGCGCCGTGCAGTCGGCCACGCTGCGCGTGCTGACGCCCGCGGCGCTGCCGCTACGCTACCAGGAGCGGCAGCTGCCGGCGGGCAGCAAGGTGGTGCACACCAGCACTAGCGGCCAGGAAACCTACTTGTGGCAGCTGGCCAACCTGCCCGCCGTGGAAGAGGAAGAAGACGCCCCGCCCCTCTCCTACACCACGCCCGCCGTGGTGCTGGCCCCCGGCACCTTCGAGGTGCAGGGCCACAAGGGCAGCGCCGCCACCTGGCAGGGCCTGGGCCAGTGGAGCTACGCCCTCAACGCCGGCCGCGACCAGCTGCCGCCCGCCACCGTGGCCAAAGTGCAGGCCTTGGTAAAAGACGCCCCCGACGCCCGCACCAAAGCCCAGCGCATCTACGAAATGCTGCAGGGCAGCACCCGCTACATTTCGGTGCAGCTGGGCCTGGGCGGCTGGCAGACGTTTCCGGCCAGTTCGGTGGCCACCAACGGCTACGGCGACTGCAAAGCCCTGAGCAACTACACCACGGCCCTGCTGGCCGCCGCCGGCGTGCCGGCCTACGTGGCCCTGGTGGGCGCCGGCGCCGACCAGCCCGACCTGCGCGCCGACTTTCCCAGCTCGCAGTTCAACCACGCCATTGTGTGCGTGCCGCTGGCCCAGGCCGGCCGGCCCGACACGCTGTGGCTGGAATGCACCAGCCAGACCGAGGCGTTTGGCTACATGGGCAGCTTCACGGGCAACCGCCACGCGCTGCTCGTGACGCCCGACGGCGGCAAGCTGGTGGCCACCCCGCGCTACGGCGCCGCCGAAAACCGCCTCACGCGCCGCGTCGACCTGACCCTGGACGCCACGGGCGGCGTTACGGCCACGGCCCGCACCCTGCGCACCGGCCAGGAGCAGGACGGCTACGCCCAGCTCATGCACCAGATGGGCCCGGTGGAGCAGAAGAAATACGTCACCGACCGCCTCAAGCTGCCCACCTTCACCCTCACCAAATTCAACCTGGCCGCCGCTCCCGCCAAGGCCGCGCCCGGCATTGTCGAGACGCTGGGCTTGTCGTTGCCGGGCTTTGCCGCGCCCAGCGGCAAGCGCGTGTTCATCAATCCCAACCTGCTGAGCCGCCTGCCCGCCCTGCCCGCCCAGGTAGGCGAGCGCCACACGCCCGTGTGGCTCACCGACGCCTGCCTGCACGCCGACACGGTGCGCCTGCACCTGCCCGCCGGCTTCCGGCCCGAAACCCTGCCCGCCCCGGTGCAGCTCAGCACGCCCTACGGCGTGTATTCGAGCCAGTACCAGAACCTGCCCGACGGTAGCGTGCAGTACATCCGCCGCTTGGAGCTGAAGCGCGGCCAGCTGCCGGCCTCGGCCTACAGCGGCTACATCGATTTCCGCCGCAAAATCAGCGCCGCCGACAAAGTACAGGTAGTGCTGCTGAAAACGGAGAGCTAGGCCGGTTTACAACTTCTATTTTCTAGCCGTTTGCTGGCCTCGCCACTGTACTTCTTCCAATTCGATGTTTTATTCCCGCATTGTTGCGTCCTCCTGTAAGTGGGCGGTAGCCATTGGGCTCCTGGCCGCCGCTGGCTGCGGCAAAGACAAACCCGAGCCGCCGCCCACTCAACCGGCCAATAAAACCATCACGATAAGCGTGGTGCGTGGCAACAACCAGCGCGACACCGTGGGACACATCTTGCGCGATACCGTTGTTGTAAAAGTGCTACGGGGCAGCCAACCCGCGGCGGGGTACGAGGTACGATTCGACAAGCCGACGTGCAATATCGAGCCAAGCGTATTGTCGCAGGTAAATACCAATGCCAAGGGCTTGGCCTACTACCGTTGGCGGCTGAGCGGCGACGCCGGCCCGCAGACCCTAACGGCGCGCGCCATCGACTCGGTGGGGGTTGCCCAGGCTACGATAGCGGCGACAGTCACGGCCGTACAACCCCTCTCGGGCTGGCATCCGGCAGCGTGCTTGCCGCAGGGCATTAATGCGTTGTGCCAGCTTCCCAACGGCCGGGTACTGGCGGGGCTGAGCTACAACGAGTACCTCTATTACTCCGATGATGAGGGCCGGACTTGGCAACGGCAAGCTACCTTTCCAGGACCGGGTACTATTTCCGTCATTAAGGCCACTCCGCAGGGCGAAATATTCGTGGCCACCGGCGCGACCAACGCCCAAGGCGGCCTCTACTACTCTGCCGATAATGGGCAGACCTGGCAAAACCGCACCGCCGGCATCAGCGACCCGCGCATGTTCCAGGACATTTCGTACACCGCTAGCGGTAAACTCTTTGTAAGCACGTACTTCGGCGGGCTGTCGGTATCCACCGACAAAGGGATAACCTGGCGAATAGCCAACGGCGGCCTTTCTACTTCCGACCGGTTTCGCGACGTAACCGAACTGGCCAACGGCGACTTGCTGGTGGTGAATACCGGCAGCTACCTCTACAAGTCAACCAATGGCGGGCTCAACTGGAACCGCACCAGCAACAACCCGCTGTACAGCGTCTATAACCTGCTGGCCGATGCCAATGGCGACCTGTACGCAAGCGTAGACCAATGCACAGGCGACCTATATAAATCGACGAACGGTGGCGCCAGTTGGCAAAAAATATACACCGCGCCTCCCGTGCCTTCCTCTTGCCTGAAGATAACCAACCTCAGCAAAATCGGCAACGCGCTCTACTTTCTGGTGGTGGGCATCGGCATTGTTAAGACGATTGACTTTGCCACCTACACGTACTTTCGGCGGCGGCCCCGCGGGTTTGTCTTCATTCCTACGCGCAACCACACCCTGCTGTTGGAAGATACCGGCGAGTTGCTCTACCACCTTAACTGAGGTGTTCCCAACGCGCCGGCGCCCTCAGCTGTTGCTTAAAACTTCACCCGCAGCTGCGCCTTCACCTCATTCCTGAGCTGGCCCTGAATGGTTTCCAGCCCGCTGCCGATGGTGTCTTGGTGGCGGTAGCGGGTTTCGGCGTAGCGCAGCCAGAGCGTGAGGGAGCGGTTGAGGCGGATTTCGGCGATGCCGTAGATGCGGGTGCCCTGGCCGTAGAGGGGCGGAATGGACACGGCCAGCAGCACGTCCTGCTCATACACGTACTGGCGGGTGTCGTAGTCGTCGGCGTCGAAAAGCGAGTAGCGGGCCGTGAGCTTGAGGCTGCGGTTGAGCTGGTAGCTCACGTCCTGGGCCAGGGCGTAGCCGCTGCGCCAGGCCAGGTTGGTGTCGTCGCGCAGGCGGGAGGTTTGCAGGCGGGTGCGCAGGCTGAGCGCGGTGCTGATGTCGGTGTTGTAGTACACCAGCAGGCTTTGGCGGAGCTGCTCGCCGGGCAGGGGCAACACGCGGTTGGCGGCCAGCGCGGTGAGGTCGGCGGTGGCCAGGTCGCGGGGCTTGAGGCGCTGGCGGGCCTGCACGTAGAGCAGGCTGGTTTTGGTGGGCGAATAGGCCACGCGAATGAGGGCGTCGTGGCCGTCGGTGGGGGCGCTGGCCCGGTAGCGCAGCCACGGAAAGCGGTACTGGTCGTAGTAGGCCGAGATTTCCCACTGCGCAATGGGCCGCACTTTCAGGCCAATGTACACGCCGGTTTCGTTGATGTTGCGGGTGTTTTCGCTGAAAGCGTTGCCGTAGAGGGTATGGAAGTTCGGGTCGTAGTGCCGCACCAGCAGGGCCGCGTCCACGGTGGGGCCCAGGCTGGCCAGCAGGCCGTTCACGGTGCCCAGGCCGCCGCCGGTGCTGCGCGCCGTTTCGCCAAACAGCAGGAAATTGCGGTACACGTAGCTGTAGTTGATGCTCAGGGCCAGGTTTTCTTTGCCGCTGAACTCGAAGCGGTTGTACACTTCCGGCCGCTTGAGGATGGCCGTGCCGTAGTGCGTGAACACGCCCGTGGCCCCGATGGCCAGGTTGCCGTTGCGGCTGGTGTAGCCCACGTTGCCGCCCCCAATGCTTTCCTCCAGCTGGTGGCGGTTGGCCAGCTCCGACGCCGTGCGGTGGAAGCCCGTGTAGAGCAGCCCCGACGTAAACTCGTCGAACTGCGCCAGCGAGTCGACGCTCTGCTGCAGGTTGGCGTCCACGTTTTTGCGCGACACAAAGGCCGTGGCCTGCACCGTGGGCGCCACCTGCACCGTGGCCGCCCCGCCCCGAAAAAACGTGTTTTCGAGCAGCGACGAATACGCCCGCACGCCCACCGACGAGCGCCGCAGCGTGGTAATCGTCTCGGCGCCCTTGCCCACGCCCAGGCCCGACGACAGCAGCAGGCCCTGCCCAAACTGCAGCTGGTAGTCGCCCAGCGCCAGGGTTTTCAGCCGGCCCTGCTCCTGAATCACGAAATGCGCCGACACGTAATCGGCTCCATACTGCCCGTTGTATGGGCTCCACACCAGCCGCTCGCCGGCGTCCTTTTCCATCGAAAAGCCCAGGCTGAAGTCTTTGGTGTGGCTCACGCGGTAGCGAATGAGCATTTTATCGGGCGAGCCAAGGTAGCGCGTCGTCTCCTTGCCCTGGTATAGGGTGGGCGGCGTGTAGCCCTGCCGCTCGGGCAGCACCCGCTCGTAGCGCAGATACAGGGCGTTGTTGTCTTCCCTGATAATGCGCTGCCACAGCGTGCCGCGGCTGGCGTTGGCGTTGCTGCTGAGCACGCTCACGAAGGGCAAAATGCGGCCGATGGTGCGCAGGTCGTAGCCCTCAATGCTTTGTAGCTCATACACGCTCAGCAGGTCGCCGTTCACTTCGCGGTGGCGCAGCAGCGTGGTTATTTGGTTTTCGTTGAGCAGCAGCAGGCCCCGCAGCTCTTCGCGAGTGGCCGTGTTGAGGTTGATGGGCGTTTGGTAGTACTGCAGCAGCGTTTCGTACAGGTCTTCGTACGGCACCTCGTCCGACTGAATTTCGGCAAACAGCTCCTGCGTCAGGCGGTCCAAATCCGGCGGCCGGCGCACGTAGTCCTGCGCTTGCAGCGGATTAGTAATTAGTAGTTGAGCATTAATAATTAAAAACAGCGCCACTGCTGCCCCACGCTTTAGGGCAGTAGTGGCATTCGTACACCGTTCAATGCCAAGACGTAACAGTTGCGCAAAACGAAGGCAACGCAATAGAGTAGTCGTTTTTCTCATCCTCAATTTTTAATTACTAATTCCTCATTACTAATTAAAAATCACCGCCCCCACGACTTGCTCACGCTCAGGTGCTGGCTGAAGCCCAGGGCTTGCTGGAACGCCGCCGCGTAGTCAATCTGAAACGCCCCGGCCGCCACGCCAATGCCGGCGCTGGCCTGCTCGGTGAGCGTGGCCAGGCCCAGCCGGGCGGCCAGCACCGGCACGGGCCGGTACTCCAGGCCCGCCTTGAAATTGGCGGCGCGCTCCACGTCTTTTTCGGTTTCCACCAGCAGCACTACCTGGGAACTGGGGCGGTAAGCCAGACCGGCCTTGAGCACGGTGGGCACCCGCTCATCCTGGTAGCTGGCCAGCTTGGTTTGGCTGAGGTTGTAGAGCGAGGCGCCGAAGGTGAGGCGGTTGGGCAGGACCTCAATCTGCCCGCCCAGGGTGCCCAGCACCACGCGTCGGCTGCCCAGGCCTTCGATGCTCACTTGCAGCATGTCGACCCGTGCGCCCAGGCTGATTTGGCCGAAACGGTAGCCGTAGCCGGCCCCCACGCGGGTTTCATTATACAGCGTGCCGCCAAAGCGCTGGGCCTCGAAGCCCACCACGCCGTGCCGGGCCCAGGTGCGCGCCGCGGGCACCACGGCCTGGGGCGCGGCCGAGCCGTCGGTGGGCGCCGTGGCGCCGGATTCGTGGCCCAGCGGCAGCGCCACGGCCAGCGCACCCACGTTGAGGGCCGCGCTGAAATAGCGGTTTTCGGCGTAGAAGCCCACCGTGGGCCGCTGCATCTCGCCGAGGCCGGCCACGTTGTTGCCCATGCTCCACACCTCGCCGCTCAGGGCCACCGAGGCGTTGCTGAGGCCGGCGGCGCGGGCGCCGCGCACGCCCGGCCCGTTGCCCTGCGCCGCGGCCGCGTGCCCGGCAAAGCAGAGCCCAAAGAATCCAATAATTGAAAGATACCGGGGTAAACAGTGTTGCATGACGGGAAGGTAGCACGGCGCGGCCGATTGGGCGGGCTTGGTTTCGAAATTATTTTCGCGGCCAAATCGGTTATGCAACCCGGCGCCCCTGCCGAACTTGCCACCGTATGCCCCGCTCCTTCTCCGCCGCGCCCCGCCGCGAAACGCTGCTTTACCGCAATCACTCCCTGCACTACACCCTGGTTTTTCGCTCCCGGCGCACCATCGGCTTCGCCGTGCGGCCCGATGGCAGCGTGCACATCAGCGCCCCCGCCGGCACCTCGCCCGAGTGGGTGGCCCAGCAGGTGCTCCGCAAAGCCGACTGGATTCTCAAACACCAGGAGACCTTTGCCGCCCGCCCGGCGCCCGCGCCCGGCCGCCGGTACGAAGCGGGCAGCCAGCATCACTACCAGGGCCAGCCCTACACTCTGCGCTTTGCCGAGGCCGCCCGCCCCCGCGTGGCCGTCGAAGCCGACGAATTGATACTCAGCGCGCCCGCCCCGCTCACCCCAGCCCAGGCCGAAGCCCTGCTGCACGCCTGGTACGCCCGCCAGGCCGGGCCGCTCTTTGCCGAGTCGCTGGCCCGGGTATGGCCCCGCTTCGCCGAGTTCAACCTCACCCGCCCCACGCTGTGGGTGCGCCAAATGCGCACGCGCTGGGGCAGCTGCACGCCGCGCACGGCCCGCATTCGCCTCAGCCCCGAGCTGGTGCGCGCCCGCCCCGAATGCCTCGACTACGTGCTGCTGCACGAGTGCTGCCACCTGCTGGTGGGCGACCATTCCCCGGCCTTCTACGACCTGCAAACCCGCCTGCTGCCCGATTGGAAGCGGTGGAAAGCAGAACTAAATGCGTTACCCAAGTAGCCGAGAGCAGTCAGTAGTGAGAAGTGAGTAGCAAGACTCCGCTCTCTTTTCGTTGCTCATTGCTCACTTCTCTTTACTCACAACTCACTGCTACATGTCCCGCCTTTTCCGTGCGCTTTTCCTGGGCGTGGTGTGGTTTTACCGCCACTTCATTTCGCCGCTCACGCCGGCCAGCTGCCGCTACACGCCCACCTGCTCGGCGTATGCGGCCGAGGCCATTGGCAAGTACGGGCCGTGGCGGGGCGGGCGCCTGGCGCTGCGGCGCATTGCCAGCTGCCACCCTTGGGGCGGCCACGGCTACGACCCCGTACCCTAGCCGGGGCCCTGCGTATAGGAGGAGTTCACCGTTTGACTGTTGTTCGATGCGTTTCATTCCCCTCCTGCCGGCCGCGCTGGCTGTTTTGCTCACCACCTCTTGCTCGCAGGCCCAATCCGAAAAGTCCGGTAAAACCAAAACCGAAAACGGCACGCCCAAAGGCGGCGACCGCCGCAAAGACAAAAACGCCGCCGCCGAAGTCCCCGGCCTGCGCAAAGTGGGCTCGCTGAAAGGCGTGGTGCCCGAAAGCTCGGGCCTGGCCCCGGCCCCCACCGCTGGCAACTACTTCAGCTTCGGCGACGACGGCAACCGCCCCATTCTCTACGAAATATCCGGCACCGGCCAAGGAGTGCGCACCCTCGACGTGCCCGCCGACAACATCGACTGGGAAAGCCTCAGCCGCGACGGCCAGGGCAACTACTACATCGGCGACTGCGGCAACAACGAAAGCTCGCGCCGCGACCTGCGCATCCTCAAGTTTCGGCCCGACGCGCCCGCCAAGGTGGGCACCATCGCCTTCAGCTACCCCGACCAGGACGAGTTTCCGCCCAAGAAAAAGCAACGCAACTTCGACTGCGAAGCCAGCCTCTGGCACAACGGCCAGGTGTGGCTTTTCACCAAAGACCGGGGCCGGTCCAGCACCAGCACCGTGTACTCGGTGCCCGACCAGCCCGGCGAGTACACGGCGAAAAAAGTGGCGTCGCTGGCCATTCCCGGCGAAGTAACCGACGCCGCCCTGCGCCCCGACGGCCGCCGCTTGGTGCTGCTGGGCCGCGGCGAGCTCTTCATCCTCGACGGCAGCTCCTGGGCCGACATCCTCAAGGCCACGCCCCGCCAAGTGGCCCTCACCGGCGCCGGCCAAACCGAAGGCGCTGTGTTTAAAGACAGTAACACCTTGCTCATCAGCACCGAGCAGGGCGGGCTGTTTGAATACACGCTGCCCTAAGCCGTGGCCGGCGGCACAGCCGAAGATTGTGAAGATGCCGCCGGGCGCGAGCGTTGCGGCGTTTCCGGGGCCCGGGTTCCGCCCAGCAAAGTCCGGGCTTCGGCCAGCGAAAGCTTCCCTTGGCCCTGAATGATGCTTTTTTCCGAACTGCCTGTTCCAATATTGGCGTTTAGCTGGCCCGGTTACCTAATTCGCTTTTTTCTTGACGCCCCTCCCCCTCTCTTCTCCCGACGCCTCGGCCCATCAACTGGCCGTGTTGCTTGAATTGCTGCCGGAGGGCGTGGCCCTGGTTGGGGCCGATGGTCGAATTGAAGCCCTCAACCGCCGCTTTTTTGCCCTCTGCGGCCTGCCCGATGCCCCGGCCGACTGGCTGGGCCGGCCCGCCGCCGACCTACGGGCCCGCGTGCTTATCCAAGTGCTATCGCCGGCCGAAGCGGCTGCCCGCGGGCCTCTCCTACCGGTGGCAGGCAACGACCCAAGCGGCGAGGTGCTCCCCCTGCGCACCGGCCGCATCCTGGCCTACGAAACGGTGCCGGCGCCAGCGGGCGTGGGCCACCCCGGCCAGGCACTGCTGTGCCTGCGCGACGTGACCCAGCAGCACCAACTGGCCGTCGACATGGAGTCGCTGGCCCGCATTCCGCACCAAAACCCCAACCCCATGCTGCGCCTGGCTGCCTCCGGCCGCGGCATCTATGCCAACGCCCGTGCCCTGAGCCTGGCCCGCAGCCTGGCACGCCCCGAGCGCGCCCAGCTGCAGCGCCGGCTGCGCGCGTTGGCGGCGCAGGCGCTGGCCGCAGCCGTTCCCACCGTGCAGCACGCCGACCTGGCCGTGGGCCAGCAGTTTTTCACGGTGAACGTGGTGCCCTTCGCCGCCGAGGGCTACGTGAACCTCTACTTCACCGAAACCACGGCCCGCGTGCACGCCAAAGCCCAGCTGCGCGAGCAGCAGGAGTTTTACGAAAGCATCCTCAACGAGCTGCCGGCCGAGATTTTTGTGGTCGACTCCGGCTACCGCTACCGCTACGTGAACCCGGCCGCCGTGCCCGACGCCGAAACCCGCGCCTGGATGCTGGGCCGCACCAACGCCGAATACATTGCCCGCCGCGGCCAGCCCACCACCGTGGCCGAGCAGCGCCAGGCCCGGCTGCAGGCCGTGCTCGACGCCCGCCAGCGCCACGAGTGGGTCGAAACCCTGGGCGGCAGCCACGTGCTGCGTCGCCTGCAGCCCGTACCCGAAGCCGGCGACGCCGTGCGCCTGGTCATCGGCTACGGCCTCGACGTGACCGAGCAGGAAACCACCCGCCGGCAGCTGCGCGAGCAGCAGGAATTCATTCAGGGCATTCTGGATGCCAGCCCCAGCGTGATTTACGTGCGCGACGCCCAGCAGCGCATTCTGTTTGAAAACGCGGCCATGCAGGACGTGCGCGCGGGGTCGCGCCACCTCTCGGGCGAAGCCCTCGACCCCAACGGCCTCGAAGCCCGCGAGATGGCCCGGCTGGCCGCCAACGACCGCGCCGTGCTGGAAAGCGGCCGTGAGCTGATGGTGGAAGAATCACTGACCCAGGCCGACGGCACGGTGCGCGTGTTTCAAACCATCAAGCGGCCCTTGGTGCGGCCCGATGGCACGGTGCACGTGCTGGGCGTGAGCACCGACATCACGGCCCTGAAGCAAACCCAGCGCACGTTGGAGCGCAGCGAAAAGCAGTATCGCGACCTGATGACCTACGCCCAGGCGCTGATTTGCACCCACACCCTCGACGGCACGGTGCTCACGGCCAACCCGGCGCTCGGCGAACTGCTGAACTGTTCCGTCGACGAGCTCATCGGCAGCAACGTGGCCGACGTGATGCCCCCCGAAGACCACGCCCCCTACGCCGACTACCTGCACCGCATTGCCCACGAGCACCAGGCCTCGGGGGTGCAGCGGGTGCGCCCACGCGGCGGCCATGGCGAGCTGCGCTACCTGCTCTACCGCAATTTCTTGGTGAGCGAGCCGGGCCAGGCGCCCTACGTCATCGCCCACTCGCACGACATCACCGAGCGCATTCGGGCCGAGCAGGAAATGAAGCGCGCCAAAGAGGCGGCCGAATCGGCCTCGCGGGCCAAGGAAAACTTCCTGGCCAACATGAGCCACGAAATTCGCACGCCCCTGAACGGCGTGCTGGGCATGGCCCGGCAGCTGGGCAAAACCCGCCTCGACCCGCACCAGCAGGAATTGCTGCGCGTCATCAACACCTCGGGTCAGCATCTGCTCGGCGTCATCAACGACGTGCTGGACATGGCCAAGATATCGGCCGGCAAGCTCGATTTTGAGCAGGTGGCCTTCAACCTGGGCGAGTCCGTGGCCCAGGCCCTGCACTCTTGCCGGCTGCAGGCCCAGGAAAAAGGGCTGGCCTTTCGCAGCGCGTTTGGGCCGGGCGAGTTTCCGCCGGCCTGGGTGGTGGGCGACCCCTACCGCATCAACCAAATCCTGCTCAATCTGGTCAGCAACGCCATCAAGTTCACCAAGCAGGGCAACGTGACGGTGGTCGGGCAGCAGTTGGCCGAAACCGCGACGCACCTCACCGTGGAGTTCCGCGTCATCGACACGGGCATCGGCATTCCGGCCGACCGCCAGGCCCAGATGTTCGACGGCTTCACCCAGGCTTATGCAGACACCACGCGTCACTTTGGCGGCACGGGCCTGGGCCTGAGCATCAGCCGGGCGCTGGTGGAACAGCTGGGCGGCCAGCTCACGGTGCAGAGCGAAGTGAACCAGGGCAGCACCTTTGCCTTCGTGCTCACGCTGCCCACCGCCCCCGCCCCGGCCGCCGAAGACGGCCCGGCGCGCGCCTTCCGCAACACGGGCGCGCTGGTGGGCCTGCGGGCGCTGCTGGTGGAAGACAACGAAATCAACCGCGAGGTGGCCCGCTTCATGCTCGAAGAATGGGGCGTGGTGCTGGAAGAAGCCGTGGATGGCGAGGAGGGCTTGCGCCTGCTCACGCAGCACGACTACGACGTGGTGCTGATGGACATTCAGATGCCCGGCCTCAGCGGCGTGGAAGTGACCCAGGCCGTGCGCCTGCTGCCCGACCCCGTGCGGGCGCAGGTGCCCATTCTGGCCCTCACGGCCAACGCTTTCCGCGAAGACAACGAACGCTACCGCGCCGCCGGCATGAACGACTGCCTGGCCAAGCCCTTCGAAGAGGCCGACCTCTATACCAAGCTCGAAGCCCTGCGCGGCACCACCCGCAGCACCGCCCCCTACAACCTGACCAAGCTGCGCACCATGGCCCACGGCCGCGACGCGTTTGTGACCAAAATCATTCGCTCGTTTCTGGCCAACACCCCGGCCAGCCTGGCCCAGTTGCAGACCGCTGCCGCCGAGGGCCACTGGGAGCGGGTGGCCGAAATCACCCACCACATCAAGCCCAGCCTGGAAATGATAGGCGTGACCGGCATCACCGACCTGGTGGCGGTGCTCGAAAAAGCGCCGCGGCCCATGCAGTCGGCCACAGAGCGGCCCGCCCTGACCACGCAGCTGGTGGCGCTGGTGGAGCGGGCCCTGGCCGCCGTGCCCACCGAGCTGCCCGAGCAGGCCGCTTAGCGAAGCCTAGAAGTCGCGAAGCTGGCGCTGAAAACCCTCCTGGTAGGACTTGCCCACTGGCACCTCGTGGCGGGCGAACTGCACCATGTGGTCTTCCACCGCCTCAATGCGGCGCATGTTAACGATGTAGGACCGGTGCACCCGGGCAAACTGCTGCACGGGCAGGCGCTCCTCGAGGCGGCGCAGGGTGCTGTAGACGATGAGCTTCTGCTTGTCGAGTACCAGCACGCAGTAGTCCGACAGGGCCTCCACGTAGAGGATGTCGCTCAGATTGATGCGCATCAGCTTCTTGTTCACCTTCACGAACAGGTGCTGGACCGGCGCGCCCGGGACCGTTTCGACGGGCAAGCGGTGGTCGGCCGCGGCGGGTGGGGCCTCGCGGCGCTGCACCACGCGCTGCACCGCCTGCAGAAAGCGCGGCAGCTCCACGGGCTTCACCAGGTAGTCGGACACGCTCAAGTCGAAGGCGTCGACGGCATAGTCGCGGTGCGAGGTCACGAGGATGATGTCGGGCGGCGGCACGGGGAGGATGCGCACCAGTTCAAGGCCCGAGAGCTCGGGCATCTCAATGTCGAGAAACAGCACATCGGCCCGGCCGCCCCCGGTGAAAAACGCGAGGCAGTCGACGGCGTTGGCAAACGAAGCGGTGAGGCGTAAGTGGGGCGACAGCTCGATGAGGTGTTCCAGGTTGAAACGGTTCATCTCGTTGTCGTCGACAACCAGGCAGGTCAGGGGAGCAGCAGGATTCATGCAGGCAAGGAAAGGTCCTGGCCCACGCGGCCCCGCTGCGGGGCGAACGGCGGTGAACCCGGATTGCAGGCAAGCTATGCCCGCACCGCGGCCGTGCCTCCTGCTTTTCGTTTAACCCGACAGGTCAAGCGTTTAACTGGCCTGGTGCCCTGACGAACGAAAAGCGTTTCTGCGCTGCTTGCCCGGCCTAGCGGGCAGTGGGCGGCAGCGCGGCGGCCTCCTTCGCCTCCAAATCGCGCGGGGCGTAGCCGTACGGGTTCTTGGGGTCTTTGCCGGCGCGCCACAGCACCCAGATGCCAATGAGGATGAGCGGAATGCTCAGCAGCTGGCCCTGGTTGAGCAGGCGGCCGTTTTCAAAATCGACCTGGTTTTCCTTCAGGAATTCGCCCAAAAACCGTTGCGTGAACAGCAGCACCACAAACAGCCCAAACAGCTGCCCGCGCGGCGTGCGTTCCTTGGTGCGGTTCCACATGGAGTAGAGCAAGGCCAGCAGGAAAATGCAGAACAGGGCCTCGTAAATCTGGGTGGGGTGGCGCGGCACGGCCATGGGCGAGTCGGGCGCCACGGCCGTGCCCTCGGGCAGCAGGCGGTAGCTGGTGGTGCCGTCCTGGAAGCGCACCGGCTCGGCGGCTACCTGCACGGCGCCGGCGGGCAGCGGCCGCGTCACGGGGAGCAGGTGTTCGGCATCGCGCGGAAACACGAAGCCCCAGGGCGCCGTGGTGGGCTTGCCCACAATTTCGGAGTTCATCAAATTGCCGGTGCGGATGCAGGCACCGCCCAGCGCTACCACAATCACAATGCGGTCGAGCACCCACAGGTAGTCGAACTTGTTGTTGCGGGCAAACAGCCAGCAGGCCAGCAAGATGCCAAGGGTGGCGCCGTGGCTGGCCAGCCCGCCCTGCCAGATTTTGAACACCACCATGGGGTCGGCCTTCAGCGCCTCAAAATCATAGAACAGCATGTGCCCCAGCCGTGCGCCCACAATGGTGCCGATGAGCATGTAAATGGTAATCACGTCGACCCACTGCGGCGACACCCGCTCGGAGCGGTAAATGTGCGTGAGCACAAACGTGCCCACCACGAAGGGCAGCATGAAAAACAGCCCGTACCAGCGCAGCGTGACCGGCCCCAGGTGGGCGATGATGGGGTTGACGTTCCAGAAAACAGCGGCGAGGAAAGGCGACATGCGCAACGAAAATGAATAGTGGTTTCAAAGGTAGTCAGGCCCCGGCATGCGGCTGCGCCGATGCGGGGTGTGGCTTGGCGGCCGGGTGGAGGGCGCCCCCGCCCGCGCAGCCATCAGGGTGCGGGGTGGCTGGCGGCGCCAGGCACCGGGCCGGTTGAGCTCAGGGCCTTGTCGTCGCCGCTGAGGGCCAGCACCAGGGCGCCGAGTAGCACGGCGTAGGCTGGCCGGCGCAACCAGCCGAACGGAACCGCGCGGGCGGGCGGGCCGGCCAGCCGGGCCATCACCCGGCCATAGAAGAACGGGCGGGGCCGGGGCCGGGGCTGGTCGCGCAGCTGGCGCATCAAATCTTGCCACTCCTCGTCGGAAAGCGGCCGAAGGGCTGATTTAGACATGGCGAAAAGGCGGTGATAGGTGTTTGCGCAGGGTTTGGCGGGCTCGGAACAGCAACGACTCCACAGCCGGCACGCTCGTGCTGAGCACTGCCGCAATTTCCTCGTAGCTCAGCTCCTGCTCGTGGCGCAGGGTGAAGGCCACTTGCTGCTGCGGCGGCAGGCGGGCCACGTGTTCGAGTAGGAGTCGCAGCTGCTGCTGGTCTTCGAGCAGCGCCAGCGGGTGGGCATGGTCGGGCTTTTCGTGCAGCACGGCATTGTCGAAGCCCAGCAGGCTGGTGAAGTAGGCGAAGCGCTTCTGGGCCCGCGCTTTCCGCAAGCTCTTTAGGGCCCGCGACGTGGCCAGCCGGTAGAGCCAGGTGCTGAGCGACGCCTCGCCCCGAAAGCGCGCCACGGTCTGGTACACTTCCACGAATACTTCCTGGGCCACGTCTTCGGCTTCTTCCGGCGAGCGCAACAGGGCCAGCACCGTGCGGTAAATGCGGTCTTGGTAGCGCTCCACCAGGGTCCGAAAAGCAGTTTCACTGCCTTGCTGCAGCTGCAGCACCAGCGCGGCCTCCGCCTCGGCCGCAAGGCTGAGCGGGCACGGGGCGGCCGGTGGGTCGTCGGTCAGCAGCAAGGGAAGCGAGTACGCCACAGAGGAAAACTAAAACGCCGGTGAAGATGTGCCCGGCAGTGGTCGAGCAGGACTTACATTGCCTTAGGCCC
Source organism: Hymenobacter armeniacus (assembly GCF_014699055.1). Taxonomy (GTDB): domain Bacteria; phylum Bacteroidota; class Bacteroidia; order Cytophagales; family Hymenobacteraceae; genus Hymenobacter; species Hymenobacter armeniacus. The sequence goes on along the minus strand of NZ_JACXAC010000002.1, from coordinate 413,013 downwards.
CATCTGCCGGGCAAACTTGCGCGCGTGCCGGCATTTTTCTTTCCGCCGCCAGTGCCGCGGGCACCTTGCGTCAGCCCGCCCGGTGCTACAAGCCCGCCAGCTCCTCGGCAAACCCACCGCTGAGGATGGGGAAGCGCAGCCAGGAGCGCGGGTCCACGTTGTAGTCGTCTAAGTGGAAGCTGGGGGCGTAGCGCTCACGCTTCCACTGGTTGCGGCTCCAGAGGTTGTAGAAGCGGCGCACGTAGGTTTTCAGCTGCTCCTCGTCGAAGCCCGTGCCCTCCCCTTCCAGCATGGCCAGCACCTGCCGGGGGCTGAGGCGGTCGTAGAAGGCCAGCCGCTCGATGCGATTGAGCAGCGTGTAGGGCATGAGGTCGCGCTCGTCGGTTTGCTTGTCCTCCAAGGGGCGCAGCTCGGCGGTGGGCTGCAGGGCATTCACGTGGCGCAGGGCTGTGTAGCCTAGCTCGGTTTCGGCCCAGCGCAGCCATTTTTTCACGAAATCCTTGTCGACGCCCGCAATGGGCGAGATGCTGCCAGCCGTGTCGCCGTCCATGGTGCAATAGCCCACGCTGGCTTCGGAGCGGTTGGATGTGGTGATGAGCAGGCAGTTCTGCACGTTGGCCAGCAACCAAATGGCCGGGGCCCGCACCCGCGCCTGAATGTTTTGCAGGGCCAGGTCGTCGGTTTTCCAGGTCAGCTCCCGGCCCAGCGCCTGCTGGATTTTGCCCACATAGCCGGTCACCTCCTCGTCGATGGTCCAGTTATGAAAACGGGCGCCCAGGCTATCGGCCAGCTCCTTGGCTGAGTTGAACGTATCGTCGGAAGAATTGACGGTGCCCTGGTAAGCACAAGTCAGCAGCTGCTGCACCAGTTGCTGGTTGGTGCCCAAGGCCCTTTCCGGCGCAGGCTGTTCCACCACCTGCGTGGCTTTGCCGCCGGCGCCCTCCTGCTTCACCACCTCATCACCTTTTGGGAAGCAGCCGCTGCGGCGCTTGAACTCGTCAAGGCCCAGCTCCTCCACGCCCAGGCGCACCATTTCGGCCACGCCCACGGCGCAGAAGCAGGAGTCGGCCCCGCCGCTCAGGCTCAGCACGAAGCCGCGGCTGCGGGCCTTGCGCAGGTAGTCGAACAGGGCCAGGCTCATGGCCTGGTTGAGCTCCTTGTACTCGTCGGGCGTGGGCAGCGGCACGATTTCTTCGGCCGGTGCCTGCTCGGCCGCAAAATCCACGTCCACCCACTCCAAATCCACTTCCTTGAAGCTCAGCAGCTGGTTGCGCTTCAGCAAATGGCCGTTGCGCGCCACCAGGATTTCGCCGTCGAAAATGATGCGGCCGGCCTCGTTGCCCAGCAAATTGGCGTAGAGGTAGGTGCAGTTGAACGTGCGCGAGGCCTTCATCACCAGCTGGTAGCGCACGTCGGTTTTGCTCATGGCAAAGTGGCTGGCCGAGGGGTTCACTATCAAATCCACCTTGCCCATGAGGCGGCAGGCGGGCCGCACGTTGTCGGGCCGCCAGGCGTCTTCGCATATCTCGAAGCCGAAGCGTACGCCCTCGTGCTCGAAGGTGAGGTCGCCCAACGGCCAGGTTTCGCCCTCGCAGGTCACGGTGGTCTGCTCACCCGCCGGCCAGGGCACGAAGAAGCGCGTCTCGTAGTGCACCCCGTCGTTGGCCAGAAACTGCTTGGCCGCGAAGCCCAGAATCTGGCCGTCGCGCAGCACCGCGGCCGTGTTGTAGGTGCGGTGCTGCAGGCGCACCGGCAGGCCCACCACCACGCAGATGCCCTGCGTCCACTCCCGCACCTGTTGCAGGTGCGTCAGCGCGGCCTCGGGCATCCAGTCGCTCAGAAACAAGTCTTCGCAGGCGTAGCCGGTTAGGCACAGCTCGGGCAGGCACAGCAGCTGCACGCCGCCTTCTTTGGCCAGCTCAATGGCCGTTCTGATGTTGCGAAGGTTGTTTTCCCAGTCGATGGGAATCTGGTTGAGGGCGGCGCCGGCAATTTTCATAAGACACGTAAAGCGTTTAGCAAGCAACTGCCTTCGCGCAACTCAGGTTACGTGCGAGTTGCAAAACGAACGCAAATATGCCCTTCTGCCCCCGGTTTCTTTAGACGCCCAGCTCCGTCAGCGCGCGCTCGGCCGCCAACTGCTCCGCCTGCTTTTTACTCAGGCCCATGCCGGTGGCAATGATTTCTTCGTCCAGCAGCACGCTGGCCGTAAACTCCATCGCGCCGCCGGGCCGGGCCTCGCCGCTGATGTCGTAGCGCAGGGTTTTGCCCTGGCGCTGGGCCCACTCCACCAGCTTGCTCTTGAAGTTGGCCGTGGTGGTGGTGAGGGTGTGCACGTCCACGAAGCCCTTCACCAGGCGCGTGAGCACAAACTTGCGGGCGGCCTTATAGCCCAAATCCAGGTACACGGCGCCCACCAGCGCCTCCAGCGCGTTGCCGTTCACCGAGCGTGAGCGGGCGGCGCGGCCCTGCGCGGCGTCCAGCTGCACCAGCTTGTCGAGGCCCAGCTTCAGGGCGATGCCGTTCAGGCTTTCGCGGTTCACGATGCGGGAGCGCACTTCCGTCAGGAAGCCTTCCTGCTCGTAAGGGTATTTCTTAAACAGGTATTCGGCTACCACCGTGCCCAGCACGGCGTCGCCGAGGAACTCCAGGCGCTCGTTGGTCTGGTGGCGGCCGATGCTGGGCTGCTGCCGCACCGCCGAGGAGTGCGTGAACGCCAGCCGGTACAGCTTGGCGTTCTTGGGCGTCTGCCCCGTGACGGTTGCCACGGCCTGCCGAAAGGCTTTATCGGAAGCAAAAAAGCGGGAAACGAAGCCGAGCAAAGGGAAAGAAAAATTAAGATTCTGGTAGAGAAATTTGGCCAGAAAAACCGGCCAAAAAAGAACGTCATGCTGAGCGATGCCGACGCATCTCCACCGCAATACTAACTCAATCGAAAGGATTAGTTACGCGGCAGAGATGCGTCGGCATCGCTCAGCATGACGTTCTGAGTACCGTTCATGTAAGAAAACGGAGCGCCTACAGCTTGCGGAAAATCACCGACGTGTTGTGGCCGCCAAACCCGAAGGTGTTGCTCATGGCCACCCGCACGTCGCGCTCTTGCGCCACGTTCGGCGTGAAGTTCAGCGCTTGGTTGATTTCCGGGTCGGGCGTGTGCAGGTTGATGGTGGGGGGCACCACGCCGTGCTGCATGGCCAGCAGGCAAGCCACGGCCTCCACGCCGCCGGCCCCGCCCAGCAGGTGGCCGGTCATGCTCTTGGTCGAGGAGATGTTCAGCTTTTCGGCGTGCTCGCCAAATACCTGCTCAATGGCTTTGATTTCGGCCCCGTCGCCCAGCGGCGTGCTGGTGCCGTGGGTGTTGATGTAGTCCACTTCGGCGGCCGTGATGCCGGCGTCGCGCAGGGCGTTCTGCATCACGAGCACCACGCCGCTGCCCGTGGGGTCGGGCGCGGTGATGTGGTAGGCGTCCGACGACATGCCGCCGCCAATCAGTTCGGCGTACATTTTGGCACCGCGGGCCTTGGCGTGCTCGTACTCTTCGAGCACCAGCGCGCCGGCGCCTTCGCCCAGCACGAAGCCGTCGCGGTCCTTGTCATAAGGCCGCGAGGCCGAAGCCGGGTCGTCGTTGCGCTCGCTCATGGCCTTGAGGGCATTGAAGCCGCCCACGCCCGATTCGGTGATGGCCGCTTCGGAGCCGCCCGTAATCATCACGTCGGCCAGGCCGAGGCGGATGTTGTTGAAAGCCGCGATGATGGAATCGTTCGACGAGGCGCAGGCCGACGTCGTCACGAAATTCGGCCCCCGGAAGCCGTTTTTGATGCTGATGTTGCCCGACGCAGAGTCGGCAATCATGCGCGGTATGAAGAAGGGCGAGTAGCGCGGTGTGCCGTCGCCCCGCTCAAACTGGAAGCATTCTTCCTGCAAGGACTTCAGGCCGCCGATGCCGGAGCCCCAAATCACGCCCACGCGGTCCTTGTTCACGCCGCTTTCCAGCAGGCCCGAGTCGGCGATGGCCTCGTCGGCGGCAATCACGCCAAACTGCGTGAACAGGTCCATTTTGCGGCCCTCTTTGCGGTCGAAGTAGGCGTCCGGATTGTAATCCTTCACCTCGCAGGCAAAGCGGGTTTTGAACTTGCTGGGGTCGAAGCGGGTGATGGTGGCCGCGCCGCTGGCGCCCGCGCGCAGGCCTTCCCAGTAAGCGGGGGCGGTGTTGCCCAGGGGCGTGATGGCCCCGAGGCCGGTAACGACAACCCGTCGGATGGACGTCATACAGAGCAAGCGCCACTGGCGCGAATGATGAAGCGGGATAAAACAGCAAAACCGGCCGGCGGCTAGCCGGCCGGTATGCGCAGAACAGGGGTCACGCCGAACGAAACGAGGAACCGGGGTAAAGGCTACAACTCAAATTGCTCGCAATGCTGGACGGTGACGAAATACTACTTGGCGTGCTCTTCGAGGTAGCTAATGGCTTGGCCCACGGTGCCGATGTTCTCGGCCTGGTCGTCGGGGATGCTCACGTTGAACTCCTTTTCGAACTCCATGATGAGCTCAACGGTATCCAGCGAGTCAGCACCCAGGTCGTTGGTGAAGCTTGCTTCGGGGGTAACCTCCGAGGCTTCAACGCCCAGTTTATCAATAATAATGGCCTTTACTTTTTCTGCGATTTCAGACATTTCCGTGGGGGTTTAAGGAAAACTACGGCACAAAGTAACGAGAGATTTTCCAATGAACCCACGGCCGCGCTTTTCAAATAGGGGTACAACATTATGGCGGCGCGGCTGGCAACCGCCCCGCGCAGGCCGTAGCTTTGCCCTGCCCGCCCGCGGGTGCCCTTTTTGCGGCTGCCATGAAAACCTTCACCCTCGACGTTGACTACGAGTGCGACTTTGCCCTGTTTGGGCTGGTGAGCAGCACCCGCGACTACACCCTGGCCTGGACGCTGAACCGCGCCCTGCGCCTGCGCCTGGTGAAGCAGCCCGAGCTGCTGCTGAACCTGCTCAGCCGCGGCCGGCTCGTGTTCACGCACTACCTGCACGCCACCGAGGCCCTCACCTTCCGGCTGCTGCGCAACCGCTCGGTGGCACCCTCTACGCTCAAAAAGCCCTTTCTGGCGCCCGACATTAAGGAATACGACTACCTGCTGGCCGTCACCAACGGCACCGGGCCGCTGGCCGACCACGAATTGATGGAGCAGCTGGCCGCCCTCGACGCCGTGCAGTACGTGTGTCAGTTTGACCCCAACACGCTCAAGTACAAGGAGAACTTGATTCTGTGAGTTTGGGCCGTCCTGGCCCGCAGCTGCCTGGCTTGTTTAACCGGCAAAGCCTGATAAACGGCATGTGATGAGCAGCCCGGGCGTTGGTCAAAATAGGGACCTTTCCGTATCGGTATCGACATCTTGCCGACAAATGCCCCGCTGGCAATAGGCATTTCAATTTAATTAAACGACTTTTGCCCTGCTGAGCCCTTCCAAACCGGGGCCTGCTTCTTTCAGCGCCTGCTACTTCAGCCGATGTACTGTGGGCAACCTGTCCCCTCCTTTTTTCAGGTGGGGAGTTTTTTTGTACCGACATTTTCGCACTTCGCATGGATAACCATCCTGTTTTCAACAAAACCAAAATCGTGGCCACCGTGGGCCCGGCTTCCAATACCTACGAGCGCCTCGGCATCCTCATCCGCGAGGGCGTGGATGTGTTTCGCCTCAATTTTTCGCACGGCTCCTACGAAGACCACCTGAGCGTAATCAACACCGTGCGCCGCCTGAACAAGGACATGCGCACTTCCGTGGGCTTGCTGCAGGACTTGCAGGGCCCCAAGATTCGCCTGGGCGAAGTAGAAGGCGGCGGCGTCGAAATCAAGGCCGGCGACAAGCTGAAGCTGGTGTGCGGCGAGAAGGAAATCAGCACGGCCACGCGCCTGAGCACCATCTACATGGGCCTGGCCCGCGACGTGAAGGCCGGCGACATGATTCTGATTGACGACGGCAAGATTGAGCTGAAAGTGCTGGCCACCGACCGCGAAACTGAAGTGGACGTGGAAGTGGTGTACGGCGGCCTGGTGAAGCCCCGCAAAGGCATCAACCTGCCCGACTCGGAAGTTTCGGCCCCGAGCATGACGGAGAAGGACATTGAAGACCTGCAGTTTGGCCTGCTGCACGACGTGGACTGGGTGGCGCTGAGCTTTGCCCGCAAAGCCGACGACATTCGCTTCATCAAAAAAATCATTGCCGAAGCCGGCAAAACCACCCGCGTGGTGGCCAAGATTGAAACGCCGGACGGCCTGCGCAACATCGACGAAATCATCGCCATCACCGATGCCGTGATGGTGGCCCGCGGCGACCTCGGCGTGGAGGTGAAGATGGAGGAGGTGCCCATGGCCCAGAAAATGATTATCGCCAAGTGCAACGCGGCCGGCAAGCCCGTCATCGTGGCCACCCAAATGATGGAATCGATGATTACGGCCCCCCGCCCCACCCGCGCCGAAACCAGCGACGTGGCCAACGCCGTGCTCGACGGCGCCGACGCCGTGATGCTCTCCGCCGAAACCGCCGTGGGCGCCTACCCGGCCGAGGTCATCCGCTCGATGGTGGGCACCATCCTGAGCGTGGAAAGCCGCAGCCCGCAGCTCTTCCACAAGTGGTGGCCCATCGACCCGAACGGCCCCAACTTCATGGCCGACAGCGTACTCTCTGCTTCCTGCCACCTGGCCAAAAACACGGGCTCGAAGGCCATCACGGGCATGACGCACCACGGCTACACGGCCTTCCAGCTGGCCAAATACCGCCCGAAGGCGAACATCTTTATTTTCACCGACAACCGCAACCTGCTCACGGCGCTGAGCCTAGTGTGGGGCGTGCGCAGCTTCTACTACGACCGCCTCATCAGCACCGACAGCACCATCACGGACATCCGCTACGTCCTCACCACCACCGGCCACCTCGAAGCCGGCGACGTGTTCATCAACACCGGCTCCATGCCCATCCAGGACAAGGGCAAAGCCAACATGGTGAAAGTGAGCGTGGCCTAAACCCGCGCTGCCAAACGCAAAAAAGCTCCCGTTGCATGAGCAGCGGGGGCTTTTTTATGGGCAAACCCAAGGCTTACTCGTGGGTGAGCTTCCAGGTGGCGGTGGCGCCAGGGCCGCTCAGGTGCAACAGGTAGAGGCCGGCGGGCCGCCCGGCCAGCGGCACGGCCACGGCGGTTTGGCCCGCGGGCACGGGCGCGCTCCACACGGTGCGGCCCAGGGCATCGGTCAAGCGCAAGTGCTGGCCGGCGCGGGCGGGCTGATTCAAGGTAAGCGTAGCGGCGTCGGTAGCCGGGTTGGGGTGCAGCGTGGCTACGGAAGCAGCTTCGGCAGCACGCGTGGGCAGCAGGCTGGCGAAGTTGATAAAGGAGCCGCACACCAGGGGCGTGCCCGTGCTGCGGCGGTAATACACCATGCTGGTTTCGCCGGTGGACACGTCGCCCAGTCCCGGCGCGCCCCCAAACGACTGCTGCCACGCGAATAAGTCCATGCCCAGCGAGTAGGTAGGCGGCGTGGTTGGGCCGCCCGTGCTGTTGACGTACACCCGGGTGTAGGGCAAGTAGTTCCCACTGCTCAAGCAGTCGTTGGCGAAATTGGGCATAATGCCCACGCCCATCAGTTGCCCTTGGCGAAAGGTGAAAACGGGGTCCGGCTTGTATTCGCCGGCTAGCAATGCCAGGGCCGGAAATTGCGGCGAGGCCCCTGTGACGAGCGAAACCGCCATCCGGCGCGTTTGCACCGGCCCAATGGTGACCGATGCCGGAATTCCGCCGCACATAGACCAGCCAAAATTCTCGGAACGCGTCTGTTCGCGGTAAGTAAAAACCAAGCTGTCGGCCCTCTGCTGCCGCGTCAGGATGCGGCGCAGGGTATAAGCATTGGAACAGAAGATGCCGCTTAGGTAGTTGAATGGCTCCCAGTAGTAGCCCATTTCATCGCCGGGCTGCATGGTAAAGAGGGCCAGTGGGCTATACGCCGATTGCAGCAGCGGTGCCGGCAGGGCGGCCATCAGCGGCGCGCTGGTCGGCGTGCCGGTGGCGGCCGCCCCCAGCCACGGCGTGGCTTCTACCAACCCGTGGGTACGGGAGAGCGTGAATGCCACCACCGGCGGCCCGGCGGTGGACGTGCCGTTGCGCAGTTCGATGGTCACCACCGAATCCGGCGTTCCCGCCAGTATAGGGAGCTGGCTTCGGGCCTGCACAATGGCCGTCATCAACGGCGAAGTGCTGGCCACCCACGTTTGCCCCACGCCTGCCCGCGGGTAGATGCGAAGCGCCGTCGCGTTTTGCACGTTGTTTTGGGCGTCGCTTTCCAGTATGTAAAATCCCTGCCCGGGCGTCCAGCGCATGCGCGCACCGAACAGGTTGTTGCGGCTCTTCGCAAATGTGCCCGCGCCGGAAGAGCCAGCCATTCGCCGCATCAATCGGTTGAACGCATATACCGAGTCGCCGGCCGGGGTGGCATAGGCTGAATCGACCCGCAACGTGTGCGTGACGTTGGTGCTGTTGCGTAGCGCGTAGCTGTAAATCATTCCTGGCCGAAATGGCCGCCAAGCCTGCTGAGCATGCACGCCGAAGCCCATGAAAAGGAGCAGCGCCGCCAGCAGCGGCCGCCCCCAAGGGTAGATATGTTTCATAGTAAACCAGCAGCGGTTAGGTAGCAAATAGGCTTATTCGTGGATGAGCTTCCAGGTTGTTGAGAAGCCAGAGCCATTCAAGCTGAGCAGGTAGAAGCCCGCGGGCCGCCCGGAAAGGGGCACCGTTGCCATCGTCTGGCCAGCGGCCACGGGCGCAGTCCACACGGTGCGGCTCAGCGCATCGGTCAGGCGCAACTGCTGGCCGGCGCGGGCGGGCTGGGCCAGCGTGAGCGTGGCTGCATCGGGAGCGGGGTTGGGATACAGCGTGGCCACTGTTGCGGCCTGCGCGGCGCGGGCGGGCAGCAGGCCCGTAAAACTACCGGCCGAGCCACACGTGTAAACCAAACCACTCGGCAGGGTGCGCCGGATGTAGCGCAACCCGAGGTCATACGTCGCCACGTCGCCTACACCGCTGGGGCCGGGAGCCGAAGGGTCGGCAACGGCAAAAGTTTGCTGCCAACCTTGCGAGTCCAGTCCGGGCCGATATTGCCCGGAAACTGCTCCCAGCTGGTTGAGAAACACCCGTTGATACCGAATCTGCAGCGGCACCTGGCACAAGCCGCTCGCGGGCATGCCCATAAGCACTCTTCCCATCACCAGCGGCGCACTCGGGCCCGCATAGGCGGGGCCGTATTCGCCAGCGAGGAGCGGCAGCGCCGCAAATTGCGGCGACTTGCCCGTGCGCAACGAAAAAGCCCAGCGCTTCGACACCACCGGGTCCGTGAAAGGCCCCACGGGGCCGCTGCACTCGGGCATGCCGTACCGCTGCCCCCGGCGCTGCTCCTGCAGCAGAAAAATTAGGCTGTCAGAGGTCAGTTGCCGCGCCGTGATGCGCCGCAGCACCACGCCCTCTTCACAGGGAGAGAACCCAAAATAAAAAGGCTGCCATGCATACCCCAACTCGTCACCGGGCGCCAGGCCAAACAGCGTGGTGGGATAGTAAGGCGACTGCGCCAGCGTTTGCGGCACCTGCGCAGCCCGCCACTGCGCCGTGCCGCTGCCCAGCGCCAACCACTGCGGCCCCTCCAGCAGGCCAAAACGCCGGCTTATCCGCAGCACCGGCCCCGTGCTCAGGGTGATGGTGGCCACCGTGTCGGGCTGGCCGTTCACCGTTTGTGGGCCGCGGCTGCTCAGCGTGGCCATCACGGCAGCGCCGCTGGCCAGCCACGTGCTGCCCACGGCGGCCCGCGGGAGCAGGCGCAGCGCGGCGCCGGCTTGCGCCGTGCCCTCGGTCAGGGTTTCCAGCACATACTCCGAGGACCCCGGGTGCCACACCAGTCGCTGTCCGAAAAGATTGTTACGGCTTTTGCGGAATATAGACGCGCCGTTGTCCGGCACTTTACCCGTCACGTCGCGCATCACGCGGTTGAAGGCCCAGGCCGAGTCCCCGGCGGCCGTTACATAAGCCGAATCAAGCTTTAGGGTGTAGGCTGTGCCCGTGGTCGCGACCGGACTAAAGGTGTAAATCAACCCCGGCCGAAACGGGCGCCACGCCTGCTGCGCCTGCGCGCCAAATCCAATAAAAACCAACAACGCGGCCAGCAGCGGCCGCGCCAACGGGTAAAGGTGTTTCATACTCAGGGTAGCTTGACGTGGAACAGTGCCCGTAAGGTACGCCACCTGAGCATTTTACCAAGCGTACGACCCGGCCAAACGCAAGAAGCCCCGCTCGTTGCCGAGCGGGGCTTCTGTGATGAGCGCGAGACCAGGCCTTGGGGCGGCGCAGCCTGGCCTCGCTAAACTCGTAGTCGCACTAGAGCGCGTTAACGAGCTTTGTCAGCTTGCTTTTGTTGTTAGCAGCTTTGTTCTTGTGGATGATGTTCTTCTTGGCCAAACGGTCCAGCATCGACGTCACCTTTTTCAGCAGCTCCTGGGCAACCGTTTTGTCGGTGGCTTCGCGCAGGCGCTTGATGGCCGTGCGGGTGGATTTGTGCTGGTAACGGTTCAACACGCGCTTGGCTTCGTTGCTGCGGATGCGTTTGAGGGCCGACTTATGGTTTGCCATGAGCAGGAAATATAGGGGAGCGTTATGCTTGAGTTCTGTGTTTGGGAGGGCAAAGGTACAAAGCCCCCCGACAAATTCAAACCATCCGGCCAAAAATCTTGAGTGAAAGCTTATTCGAAGTTGCCGACTGCAGACCAAAATCAGGTTTTAAACTGTTTCTACTCATATCCGCTTCGCCTTGGTGCCCCTAAATTAGTATGCATGCCGATGAAGTGAGAACTTTACGTTCCATTCCATCCAGCGCGCTGTTTATCCTCTTTCAATTTATCCACTTATCCGCGCCATGCCCCTCGTTGCTGAGTCTCGCTATCAGCCGCCGTTCTATCTATTCAACGGCCACCTGCAAACCATCGTGCCCAGCCTGTGGCGCACCGTGCCCGACGTGGCGTACCAGCGCGAACGCCTGGAATTGCCCGACGGCGACTTCCTGAACCTGGACTGGAGCCGCCTGCCCGAAATGCGCCCCACCGACGGCCTCGCCATCGTGTCGCACGGCCTAGAGGGCGACGCGTCGCGGCCTTACGTGCGCGGCATGGTGCGCGCCCTCAACCGCGCCGGCCTCGACGCGCTGGCTTGGAACTACCGCAGCTGCGGCGGCGAAATGAACCGCCTGCTCCGCTCCTACCACCTCGGCGACACCGACGACCTGGATGCCGTGCTGCGCCACGCCCTGGCCAGCGGGCGCTACCGGCGGGCCTACCTGTTGGGCTTCTCGGCCGGCGGCAACGTCACCTTGAAATACCTGGGCGAGGACGCTGGCCGCGTGCCCGCCCAGGTGCAGCGGGCGGCCGTGTTCTCGGTGCCCACCGATTTGCGGGCCAGCTCCATCCACATTGGCCGGCCCCAAAACCAGGTGTACATGCGCCGCTTCCTGAAATCGCTGCGCCAGAAAATTCGCGACAAGGCCGCCCTGATGCCGGGCGAGGTAGACCTGGAGGGCTTGGAGTCGCTGCGCAATTTTCCGCAGTTCGACGACAAATACACCGCGCCCATGCACGGCTTCGACTCGGCCGATGCCTACTACCAGCACGCCAGCTCTGGCCGCTACCTGAGCGGCATCCGGGTGCCCACGCTACTGGTGAATGCCCAGAACGACCCGTTTCTGCCGGCTTCGTGCTTCCCTAGGGAGGTGGCCGAGCAGTCGCCCTACGTATTTCTGGAAACGCCTCCGGACGGCGGACACGTGGGCTTTGCGGAGAGCAACGGCGAGTATTATTCCGAACGTCGCGCGGTGGAGTTTCTCACGGCGGAGGTGCCGGCGTAACAATTAAGCCCTGTCACTCACATCTGGCGTCCGCGCAGCGAAGGCAGTTCTCACGTTGAAAGTCCACCTGTGAAAAGGCCCTTCGCTGCACCTAGGACGATAGATGGGTCCCCTTATTTCGCAGGCACGAAAACGACCTTCTTCGTTTCGAAAAACTCTTCCTCGAAAAAGCTGCTCAAATCCGTGATTTTGGCTTTCAGGCCGGATTCGGCAATTTCTTCGGTCAGGTCGCCGCCTTTCAAATAATAAAGGCCGGCGCCGGGCACGCCCTGGGGCTTGAAGCGGTGGGCAATCCAGGGGTGGAAGGTGGCGAGGCGGGCCACGGCGCGGCTCACCACGTAGTCGTATTTGGTGCGGAGCTGCTCGGCGCGGGTTTGCTCGGCCGTCACGTTGTGCAGGCCCAAAGCGGCCGCCATGAACTGCACGGCCCGGATTTTCTTGCCGATGCTGTCGACGAGGTGAAAATGCACGTCCGGGAACATGATGGCCAGCGGCAGGCCGGGCAGGCCGCCGCCGGTGCCCACGTCGAGCACGGCGCTGCCTTTGGGAAACTGAATGACTTTGGCAATGCCCAGCGAGTGCAGCACGTGGCGCTCCACGAAATTGTCCATGTCGGTGCGCGACACGAGGTTGATGGCTTCGTTGGTGGCCCGAAACTCGGTTTCAAGCTGCTGAAATAGCTGAAGCTGCTGGGGCGTGAGCGCGGGGAAGTAGTGCGGCAAAAGATTCATGGGTGCAAAGGTGCACGGTTTGGGGGTTTTGCCACGACACGAAACGGTCATGCTCATCTGGCGTCCTTTTTTTATCGTTCAATACCACAACCCAACAAAAAAGCCCCGACTCGCATCGGGGCTTTTTCACAACTTAAATAATCTGCTTGGTGTGCTTCACCATGTCATAGAGCAGCTCGCGGGCGCGGTGCAGCTGGGCTTTCACGGTGCCGAGCGGGGCTTTGAGCTCGGTGGCAATTTCTTCGTAACTGAGCTCGTCGAAATAGCGCAGGCTCACGAGGCGCTGGTATTTGTCGGGCAGGCGGGCCACGACGTGGCGCATGATTTCGATTTTCTGGTTGCGCACGGCGTGCTCGGCCGGGTTCAGGTCGTTGTCGCGGAAATCGATGGTGATTTCGTCGCCGTTGTCGACCTTGATGGCCGAGTCAATCGACATGGTTTTGATTTTATTCTTGCGAATAAAATCAATGCAGTTATTGGTGGCAATGCGGAACAGCCAGGTGCTGAAAGCATATTCCGGGTTGAATTTGTGCAGGTTGCGAAACGCTTTGGCGAAGGCTTCGATGGTGAGGTCTTCGGCGTCGTCCTGGTTGCGCACCATCTTGAGCACCACGTGGTACACGGGCTTCTTGTAGATGTGCATCAGCTCGGCATACGCCTTTTCATCGCCGTTGTCCACCGCGGCCCGAATCAACTTGAAGTCGTGCTTGGCTTTGGCGGAAAACTGCTTTTGAATATCTTGATTGTTTACTTCCATCGAAGGGTGCGGTTGAGGAATAGCGAGATTCCCAGGGCAAGGTATTGGAAAAAATAAACCACGTCGAGCACGGGTAGCAACCCGACGATTACGGGCTGGCCCAGGCGGCTACTCAAACGGGCATACACCGCACCCATGAACAAAGTTCGGAGGGCGTATACCACCGCCAAAGGTACCCAATTGTTTGAAGAAAATGCTAGCGCGACCGTAGCGAAGTAGAACAACACGTTTGCCGCCACGAACGTGCCAATGCGCAACCGGTCGGCCAGGCGGTAGGCCCGGCCGGCCGACAAATGCCGCCGTTTCTGGTGCCACCACGCGCGCCAGGTGGCCGCGGGCTCGCTCAGGGTGTGGGCGCTGGGGTCGGCCACCACGGTGATGCGCTGGCCGTAGCGCACGGCGTCCTGCACCAGCAGGTCGTCGTCGCCGGAGAGCAGGCGCATATGCGAGGCAAAGCCTTTGGTGGCGTTGAAGCAGGCCCGCGTGTAGGCCAGGTTGCGGCCCACGCCCATGTAGGGCCAGCCGCGCCAGGCAAAGCTGAGGTACTGCGCGGCGGTGAGCAGCGTTTCGTAGCGAATGAGGTGGTTGAGAAAGCCGGGGGCCGCGGCGTAGGCCGAAAACCCGAGCACCACGTCGGCCCCGCTGCCGTGCGCAAAGCCGCGCTGCATGAGGCGCAGCCACTGGTTGGTGGCCGGAATGCAGTCGGCGTCGATGAACAGCAGGCGGGCGTAGCGGGTGGTTTTGACGCCCAGGGTGAGGGCGTATTTCTTGGGGGCGAAGCCGCGGGGCGTGCGGGCCACGCTCACGAGGCGCACTTTCTCGTGGTAATACTGGGCCAGCTGCTGGGCATATAAGTACGTGTCGTCGTCGCTGCGGTCGTCGATGAGCACAATTTCGAAGCCGGCCGGGTAATCTTGCTGCAAGAGCAGGGGCAGCAGGCGGCGCAGGTTGTCGAGCTCGTTGTGGGCGCACACCACGATGGAAACCGGCTCGGCATCCGGCCCGGGCGCGTCGGCCGGGGCCTCGGCGGGGCGGCTGGCAAACGGCCAGAAGAAATACCCGGCGTACATGAGCTGCACCACTCCGCACGCCACGAGCAGCCAGAAAAACGGGGAAGTGGGTATGGGTATCTGCAACGGAACGACGGGCGTGAAGGGGCCGGCAAAAGTACGGGACGCCGGGCGGCTGGGCTACCTTTGTGGTTGCTTATGACTTTTGACCTTCTCGCCCAAGACCCGGGCACCAAAGCCCGCGCCGGCCGCCTCGAAACCGCCCACGGCACCATCGAAACGCCCATCTTTATGCCCGTGGGCACGGCCGGCACCGTGAAAGCGGTGTCGCAAAGCACGCTCAAGGAAGACATCAACGCCCAGATTATTCTCGGCAACACCTACCACCTCTACCTGCGGCCGGGGCTCGACGTGCTGCGCGCGGCCGGCGGCCTGCACCGGTTCAACGGCTGGGACCGGCCCATTCTGACCGACTCGGGCGGCTACCAGGTGTATTCGCTGAGCAACACCCGGAAGATTAAGGAAGAGGGCGTGAAATTCCGCTCGCACGTGGACGGCAGCCAGCATTTGTTCTCGCCGGAGGGCGTGATGGACATTCAGCGCGTCATCGGGGCCGACATCATCATGGCGTTTGACGAGTGCACACCCTGGCCCTGCGAGTACGACTACGCCGCCCGCTCCCTCGACATGACGCACCGCTGGCTCCGGCGCTGTATCCAGCGCTTCGACAGCACCGAAGGGCTTTACGGCTACGAGCAGAACCTTTTCCCCATTGTGCAGGGCAGCACCTTCCGGGATTTGCGCATCAAGTCGGCCGAGTTCATTGCCGAGCAGGGCCGGGCCGGCAACGCCATTGGCGGGCTGAGCGTGGGCGAGCCCGCCGAGCTGATGTACGAAATGACCGAGCTGGTGTGCGACATCCTGCCCAAAGACAAGCCGCGCTACCTCATGGGCGTGGGCACGCCGGCCAACATCCTGGAAAACATTGCCCTGGGCGTCGACATGTTCGACTGCGTGATGCCGACCCGCAACGCCCGCAACGGCATGCTGTTCACCACGCAGGGCATCGTGAACATCACCAACAAGAAGTGGGAAACCGACTTCTCGCCCCTCGACCCCGAACTTGGCGGGCACGCCAGCACGTTCTATAGCCGCTCCTACGTGCGGCACCTGTTCCAGTGCAAGGAAATGCTGGGCCCGCAAATTGCTTCGGCCCACAACCTGGCCTTCTACCTGTGGCTGGTGAAGGAAGCCCGCAAGGAAATCCTGGCCGGCACGTTTGGCCCCTGGAAAGACCGCATGGTGAAACAGGTAATGACGCGTTTATAAAAGCAGTTAACAATTAACAGTGAGCCGTTATCCGTTACGTTCTGCATTGCTCACTGTTCACTGCCAACTGTTCACTGACTTAAAATGAACATCCTCGATAAATACATCATCAAGAAGTTTCTGGCCGCGTTTTTCTTCTCGGTGGTGATACTCGTGTCGGTGATTTGCGTGATTGATTTCACCGAAAAAAACGATGACTTTATCCAGCACAATTTGTCGATGGGGAAAATCATTTTCGGCTATTACATCTACCTGTTTCCGTATTTCGCCAACCTGCTTTCGCCCATCACCATTTTCATCGCCGTGGTGTTTGTGACGGCGCAGCTGGCGGCGCGCACCGAGATTGTGGCCATTCTGGCCAGCGGCGTCAGCTTCAAGCGGCTGATGCTGCCCTACGCCATGGGCGGGGCGGTGGTGGGGCTGCTCATTTTTGGGCTTATTGGCTGGGTGCTGCCCATCGGCAACAAGTCGCGGGTGGCGTTTGAGCGGGCGTATATCAAGCTGCCATTTCGGTTTCAGGGGCGCAACGTGCACATTAAGATTGGGCCGAAAAGCTACGTGTACATGGAGAGCTACGACAACACGAGCAACGTGGGCTTTCATTTTGCCCTCGAAACCGTGGACGGCACCGTGCTGCGCCGCCGCCTGACGGCCGATGCCATCAACTGGGATTCGACCAAGCACATGTGGCACTTGTCGCCGCAGCTGGTGCGCACCTTCCGCGGGCCGCAGGACGAAACCCTGCAAACCCTGCCTGCCCGCGACACCACCATGAACCTGCGCACCGAGGACTTCGCCAGCAACTACAAGCTGGCCGAAACCCTTACCCTGCCGCAGCTCAACGCCTACATCAAAGACAAAATAGAGCGCGGCGCCGACGACACCCAGCTCTACATGAGCGAGAAATACGAGCGGTATGCCTACCCGTTTTCCATCATCATCCTGACGCTGATTGGCGTGACGTTGAGCGCCCGAAAATCCAGGGCCGGCGTGGGCGGGCAGATTGCGCTGGGGTTCGTGCTGGCCTTCATATTCATCATTTTCGTGATGCTGAGCCGCAACCTGGCCCAGGTGGGCAGCCTCTCGCCGCTGGTGGCGGCCTGGGTTCCCAGCACGGTGTTCAGCGTCATCGGGCTGGCGCTGTACCGGTTTGTGCCGAAGTAGTATCTGGCGCAAGCAGGCAAGGTGTTGGGCGGTCATGCAAAGCGCAGCGAAGCATCTCGCGTGCCACCGCTAATTCGGTTGATTGTTGCTCCGAGCGAGATGCTTCGCTGCGCTCTGCATGACGTTCTGTTTGCTTACCTTCTATGCTTCGCGACTACCTCAAGCTCCATTTCATTGTGCTCCTGTGGGGCTTCACGGCCATACTGGGCAAGCTCATTGCGCTGCCGTCGGTGGAGCTGGTGTTTTGGCGCACGCTGCTGGCGGCCACGGGGCTAGCCGTGCTGTTGGGCGCGCGGCGCATGCCCTGGCGCATTCCGGCGGGGCAGGTGGTGCGCCTGCTGGCGGTGGGCGCGCTGGTGGCCACGCACTGGATTACCTTTTTTCTGGCGGCCCGGCTGTCGTCGGTGAGCGTGTGCCTGGCGGGCCTGGCCACGCTGGCCTTGTGGACCTCGCTATTGGAGCCACTGCTGCTCTGGCGTCGGGTGCGCGGCTACGAGGTAGGACTGGGGCTCATCACCATGGTGGGCTTGTACCTGGTAAGCCAGGCCGAACTCGACCAGCTGCTGGGCCTGGGTGTTGCGGTGTTGTCGGCGGGCTTGTCGGCGCTATTTAGCGTGCTGAACTCGAAGCTGATAAAGCAGCACCCGCCGCTGCGGCTCACGTTTTATGAGATGCTGGGGGCCTGCCTGAGCATTGCGGTGTTCTTTCCCATCTACAGCCGTTTTTTTACGGAAGGCAAGGGCCTGCAGCTGGCCTGGCACGGCCAAGACTGGCTGTGGCTGGGCCTGCTGGCGGGCGTGTGCACGGTGTATGCTTTCTCCACCTCGGTGGAGTTGATGAAGCGCCTCTCCCCATTCGCCGTGAACCTGACCATCAACCTCGAGCCGGTGTACGGCATTGCCATGGCGGCGGGCATCTACTGGCTGCACACCAAGGGCCTGCTGCACGCCCCGCAGTTCAACGGGGAGCGCATGAGCACGGGCTTCTACGTGGGCACGTTGCTCATCGTGCTCAGCGTGCTCATCCACCCGCTGGTGGCGCGGCTGATGAAGGACAAAGAGCCGGATTTGGAGCCGGCCATGCCAGTTTAGAGCACGCCCTGCCACACAGTATACTCGGCCGGCCACGCCATCGGCGCGGGCTGCGCGCCTGCGGGCCACAGCCCGTACACCGCCGAGCCCGAGCCCGATAGGCTGGCGTACGTAGCGCCGGCCTCGTAAAGCCGCTGCTTGATGTCGGCCAGGGCCGGGTACGTTGGCGCCAGGGCCGTTTCAAAATCATTGCTGACGGTGTCGCGCCAGGTGCTCATTGGCTGCGCCAGGGCTTCGCGCAGCGGAAATTTCGGCGCCTGCGGCACAATGCGGGCGTACGCCTCGGCCGTGCCAATGTGCAGCCCCGGGTACACCACCACGCACGTCAGGCCGGACAGGCTGAGGTCAATTTCCTCGAAAATGTCGCCTTTCTCCACGGCCAGCACGGGCTGGTTGCGAATGAAGAATGCGCAGTCGGAGCCCAGCCGACGGGCGTAGCTTTCCAGGGCTTCGGGCATGAGTGCCAGGTTAAACAGCTCGTTGGTGGCCTTCAGGGCGAACGCGGCATCGGCCGAGCCGCCGCCCAGGCCGGCCCCGATGGGCACCACCTTGTGCAGGTAGAGCTGCGCGGGCGGCAGCTGCGGAAAATCGGCCTGCAACAGTTCGTAGGCCCGCACGCAGAGGTTGGTGGCCGGGTCGCCGGGAATGGGGCGGCCGGTGAGCGTGATGCTGGTGGGCTGGCCCGGCGCGGCCGGCAGGATTTCCAGCGCATCGGTCCAGGGCAGCGGTACAAACACCGATTCGAGGCGGTGGAAGCCATCGGGCCGGCGCTGGGTGACGTAGAGGCCGAGGTTGAGCTTGGCGTTGGGGAAAACGAGCATGAGGACAGCGCAAGCCAAAGCCTGCGACGCAAAGTTACTTTTGCGCTGTGCCCACTCCCGATTCTTTTTACGCCCGCCACGGCAAGCGCTGGCTCGACGTAGCCATTGCCTTGCCGCTGCTACTGCTGACGCTGCCGCTGCTGCTGGGCGGGGCCGCCGTGGCCGCGGCCCAAAACCGGGGGCGCTGGCTGTTGCGGCAGGTGCGGCCGGGCTGGCACGGGCGCCTGTTCACACTCTACAAGCTCCAGACCATGACCGACGCGCGCGACGCCACCGGCCAGCTGCTGCCCGATGCCGCGCGCCTGCCCGCCACGGGCCGCTGGCTGCGCGCTACTTCGCTCGATGAGCTGCCCCAGCTCTGGAACATCCTGCGCGGCGACCTCAGCCTGGTGGGCCCGCGCCCGCTGCTGCCCGAGTACTTGCCCCTCTACACGCCCACCCAGGCCCGCCGCCACGAGGCGCGACCCGGCCTCACGGGCTGGGCGCAGGTGAACGGCCGCAATGCCATCAGTTGGGAAGAAAAATTTGCCTTCGACGTGTGGTACGTCGACAACCTGTCGTGGCGGCTGGACCTGACCATTTTGTGGCGCACGGGCGGGCGCGTGCTGCGCGGCAGCGGCGTGGCCACGCCGGGCCAGGCCACTACCCTGGCCTTCCGGGGCACGCCCCCGCCCCCGGTTTCCCCGTAGATAGCCCCCTATGACCACCTTGTTTTTCTCAGACTACGAAGCCGGCGAAACCGGCGCCCCCCTCGTCATATTCGGAGCCGGCGGGCTGGGCCGTGAAGTGCTGTTGCTGATTCGGCAGCTCAACGCCTCGCACCCCACCTGGGACGTGCGGGGCTTCTACGACGACGTGGCACCGGCAACGCCCACCCTGGCCGGCCTCCCCTACCTGGGCACCAGCGCCGACCTCAACGCCACCGCCGAGCCGTTGGCCGTGGCCGTGGCCGTGGGCAGCTCGGCCAGCCGGGCCGCCGTGGTAAGCCGCCTTAGCTCTCCCCACCTGTCGTTTCCGGCGTTGGTGCACCCGCAAGTGGTGCTGGGCCCCGAGCAGCGCATTGCGCTGGGCGAGGGCTGCCTCGTGCAACAAGGCTGCATCCTGACCTGCGACATTTCGCTGGGCCGCTTCGTGCTGCTCAACCTGGGCTGCACCGTGGGCCACGACGCCGTGCTGGAAGATTTTTGCTCCCTGATGCCGCACGCCAACGTGAGCGGCGCCGCCCGGCTGGCCGCTGGCTGCTACCTGGGCACCAACGCCACGGTGATTCAGGGCGTGCGCGTGGGAGAGGGCAGCATAGTGGGAGCCGGGGCCGTGGTGGTGCGCGACCTGCCGCCCCACGTGACGGCCGTGGGCGTGCCGGCGCGGGCCCTCAAGGTGGAAGATAAATAACCTGCTGGAACCAGAATGCCATGCCGGCCGCGCCTACCATGACGTTCTTTGCAACCCTTAAGCAACAGCATGCGCAGCCAAGACTACGACCGCCTTTACCTTTCCCCGCCCCACCTCGGCCGGCACGAGCTGAACTACGTGCACAAGGCCATTGAAGACAACTGGGTGGCGCCGGCCGGGCCCAACCTGGCGGGGTTTGAGGCCGACATCTGCGCGGCCGTGGGCGTACCCTACTGCGTGGCGCTGAGCTCGGGCACGGCCGCCATTCACCTGGGGCTGATTTTGCTGGGCGTGGGGCCGGGCGATGAGGTGCTGTGCCCCTCGTTCACCTTCGTGGCCACGGCCAACCCCGTGGTGTACCTGGGGGCTACCCCGGTGTTTGTCGACAGCGAGCCCGACACCTGGAACCTGTGCCCGGAGCGCCTGCGCGAGGCCATTGTGGACCGCATCAGCAAAGGCAAAAAGCCCAAGGCGCTCATCGTGGTGCACCTCTACGGTATGCCGGCCAAGCTGCCCGAAATTCTGGCGGTGGCCAAAGAATTCGACATCCCCATTCTGGAAGACGCCGCCGAAGCGCTGGGCTCTGAGTGGCAGCAGCAGCCGCTGGGTGGCTTCGGGCGGGTGGGCGTGTTTTCCTTCAATGGCAACAAGATTCTGACCACCAGCGGCGGCGGCGCCCTCGTCACCTACGACCGCGCGCTGGCCGAGAAGGCCCGCTTTCTCGCCACCCAGGCCAAGGACGACGCGCCTCATTACCAGCACTCCCAAACCGGCTACAATTACCGCCTCAGCAACATTCTGGCGGGCATTGGCCGCGGCCAGATGGAGTTGCTGGAGGAGCGGGTGAAGCGCCGCCGCCAGATTTTCGACTGGTACCGCGAGCACCTCTCCCGCCTGCCCGGCATCACGGTGGCCCTGGCGCCGGAGCCAGCCGGCAGCCGCTCCAACCGCTGGCTCACCACCCTTCTGGTGAACCCCGCCGACCCGGACGCCGACGCGCCCGCCCGCCCCGTCACGCCCGAAACCCTGCGCCTGCACCTGGAAACGCGCAACATCGAGAGCCGGCCGCTGTGGAAGCCCCTGCACCTGCAGCCGATCTTTGCCAGCGCGCCCGTGTACGGCGGCGCCGTGTGCGCCGACCTCTTTGCCCGCGGCCTGTGCCTGCCCAGCGGCACGGCCATGGGCGAAGGCGAGCTGCGCCGGGTGAAGGAAGCGCTGACCGAGGCGCTGGGGTAGCCGCTGATACCGTCGGCTAACCCTCCTTTGAGGAAGCGTAGGCGGTTGTTGGCTGGAGTTTACGAAACTCATCCCTACCAGCCATTTCGTAAACCGTGAATCGTAGACGGGTTTCGTAAACTTGGTTTGCGCTACAGGGGCCAGTTGGCCAAGAGATATAGAGCTAGTTCTTTTCGTTCACGGAAAGGAGCCTTTAAATAACCGTTAAGGCCCCTGCTTTACGGGTGGAGCGCAAGGGCCATCCAGACAATCCACCCCAGCACCCCGACCGTCGTGATTTTTTGCAGCAGCGGTAAAAACCAGAGGGCGTACCCGGTGTAGTAGATGACATTGTTGGCGGCAATCAGCACGGCGCAGGCCGCTCCCCACCCCAACAGGAAACGGGCCCGCCGCTGGTGCAACCCCCAAAAGGTGGCCAGCAACGTAACCAAGCCCAAGACGCTGGCAATCGTCGTGGCCACGTCATGATAGGCCGTGGCCAAAAATCCAGCGGTCAGCAGGGCCAGCGTGCCCGTCCCGCGAACTAAGGCCGCGCCGCGGGGACCGAAGAGCAACCAAGCGGGCAGTTGCCACCAAAACAGGCCCAAGGAAAGGCATAAGACGCCCATTGCGGCCAGGGCAACGGCTCGCGCCGCGTTGGGGGCGCCGTTCAGGGCGCGTTCGTTGAGCAGGTTGCACCAATAGTTGTGCAGCCAGCTAAAGCCCGGGGCCGCGGGGTCGGCCGGGGAACCGCCGGGGTAGCGTTGCGCGGCCAAGACATACAACGCGGCAAATACCCCGATGCCGACCACCGGCACCAAGTACAGGCGCCGGGCAAGGGCCCCGGGGGCAACCGCGAACAAGGACTGGGTGAACGTTTTCATAATGGCTCTAAATGTATCACCCCGCGGCAGGACCGCCGCCCTCGTTGTGCGGAACGGGAAACGAAAAGCCCAAGCCCGTGTTCGCCACCGACGTCATGACAAAGGGAACAGCACCCGATTTGCCTCCGGTCCAGATTCGGTTCAGCCAAAGGGTCTATTTTCTATTCCGCCTTTTCTGTAAGAAGTAACGCGTGCGGTGCCTTCTTACTCGCTACGAATGCCACGAGTCGCCCGGATGCGCAGCCATACGCCACCAGGTTTCAGCGGCAACACGCACTGCCACCACCCGCAGTGCCCGGCCGGTACTCGCGGCGGGCTTCAGGAGTTGCCGAAGGGCCGCACGAGTACTTGCAAAGCATTTCCCGATTTTCCAGAACCGGGCAACGAGGACTCGCGGGGCATTTCCGGTGTTTCGGAACCGGGCCGCGCGCCCTCGTTGCCCGCTTCCGGCAACGCCAAAGGCCCCCGCGAGTCCTCGCGGAGGCCTTGCGAATGGACCGGCAGCGGCCGGTGAGCTCGCGCTAGGGCTGGACGGGCGAGGGACCGGCCGCGGCTTTCTTTTTGGCCTTGGGCAGCTTGGCCGCCGAGAAATCGAAGAAGCTGTACACCTTCTCGGCGTCGTCGTACTTGAGTTCCAGCTGGGCCTTGAAGCGGCGCTGGGCGCGGGCAATGGCGGCGCGGTCGTCGGCCAGCTCCAGGCGGGCGTCGGCGATGGTGGCGGCCCGGGCGTCGCGGGCGGCATCGGCGGCGACCAGGGCGGCGTACCGGGCCTGGGCGCCGGCGGCCACCTCGGCGGGCAAGGCGGCTTGCTGGGCCCGGTACAGGGCCACGAGGGCCTGCGACGCGGTGAACAGCTCGGGCTGGGCCAGCTCGGCCAGCCGGCTCTTGCCAAACTTCTTGAAGTCGGCGTAGACGGGCAGCTTGCGGAGCTTGGGCGTGACGTGGTCCTTCATGGCGTCGTCCACGAACAGCAGCCACTCGGCGCGGGCCTGGCGGAAGGCGTCGGTGCCCCCGGCCGTGGGCTGGTTGCGGTCGGTCAGGTTTTCGTCGAAGCCGGCAATGGCGGTTTCCAGCTCGGCCAGCAGCGGGGCAAACGCGGCGCCGAGGGCGGCCTCGCGGCCGGCCCGCAGGGCGTATTCGGCCTGGGCCTTGTAGGCGGGCCGCGCCATGCGCAAGGCCAGGAAGGGGTTGTCAAAATAGGTAGAGTACGCGCCTTGCATGGGGGAAGAAAAAAGAGAAAACGGTAGACCGCGGAAGTGGTCACGCGCTGACTATCAGCGGCGGCGTAAGAGTAGCGCTTTTTTGTTTACCAACCTAGCGCACACCGTAGCACGGTGTTTGCCGTTAAAGGGGCATCCATCTTTTTATTTCCATGAAAAACCTTCGCCTTTTCGCGGCCCTCCTGCTGGCCCTGCCGCTGGCCGCCGCCGCCCAGACCACGCCCACCAAAACCACCACCACGCCGGCCCCGGCCAGCACTCCCGCCACGGTGCCCCCCGGCATGCAGCCCCAAACCGAAGTAACCGAAGACCTGGACCCGGCCACCGGCAAAGTCATTCGGCGCACCACGCGCACCATTTACGTGCCGGCGGGCACCGCCGCGCCGTCGTCCACGACCACCAAAACCACCACGTCCAGCCCCACCACGGCCGACGTGCCCGCTGGGCCGGCCACCGATGCCCAGGTAACCACGTTCCTGCGCAAGAAAACCACGGTTTCCACCCTCACCACCACCGGCCTGCTTGACGCCTACAGCCGCTTCATGGACCGCGTGCACAGCGACCGTTCGGGCTGGAACGCCGCCGACTGGGCCAACGCCTCGGCCGTGCTCAGCCGCCTCAACGGGCGCTACGAGCAGCTCCGGGGCAGCTTTTCGTTCGATGACAAGGTGAACATTCGTGCGCAGCAGGCCGAGTACCAGGCCCTGCGCACCGGCCGCCAAATTTCCGAGCAAGTGTCGGACAAGCTGTAAGAAAACGCCGCAACGCCTCCGTGGCTTATTGCCGAATGGCTATTTACCTAAAAGGCCCCTGTGTACGCACAGGGGCCTTTTTTATTTTCCTTAGTGGTGGTGGTGCTCCTCCTCGGGCGGCGGGGGCAGCTCGGCCGCGGCGCGGTAGAGCAGGGCCGTGGGCACGCGCGGGTAGTGGTGGTGCAGGTGATGAAAGGCAAACGAGGCCGTGATGGGCGTCCAGGCCTGGGCCAGGGCCGCGGCCGTGCGCGCTGCCGGGTTGCGCGACGACACGTGGTGCGGCACGTACGACGCCCAGATGGGCATCGTCGCGCTCATCACAAACGCCACGCCCCAGTACACCAGCCCCACCAGCGAGCCCGTGGCCCAGTACAGGACCACAAAAGCCAGCAGCAACGCCAGCGTCAGCCCGGTTTCGATGAGCTGAATGCGGCGCGTATTCGGAGCAATGCGCAACGACTCGCGGCGCAGCATGAGCGTGTGCCAGGGCCCTTGCCACAGCACCCGCGAGAAGCTCCAAGTGGCCGGCGCGCCTTCGGGGTCGGCTTCGGTGAGGCAGCGGCCGTGGTGGCGCAGGTGCGTCACCTGCAAGCCGTGGCCGCTTTTGAGGATGAGCAGCCCGGCCAGGGTCAGCACTCGCTCGTTGGCGGGCTTGGGCAGGCCCAGGGAATTGTGCATGGCGTCGTGCATCATCACAAAAGCGGCCAGGCACACCACGGCGGCCAGCGGCACGGCCAGCCACCACCAGCCGGCCAGCGCGCAGCCCACGTACAGGGCCAGCAGCACCCAGGGCCGAGCCAGTTCCACGCGCCGCTGGGCAGGAGTGAGTTCGAGTTTCATGGAATTGAATGAAGTTTATTCCCGGGCTTCGTACCGCAGGGGCAAGGCATGCGCCGGAATGTGTTCCGGGGCCACGCTGCGCCAGGTAGCATGAAACGAACCCGTATAGCCAAACAGCTTGCCCAGCACCGGGTTGCGCACCACCACCTCAATGCGGTAGCAGCCGGCGGCATCGTCGTACCACTCTTCCACATCGGCCAGCGCCGCCAGCACGCCGGGCAACCGGAAGGCCACCCATCCTTCGCGGAAGCGCTGCGCGCCCGAGCGCAGCCGCAGCCCGCCCCGCTCGGTCACGGCCATGTCAATGTCCACGGCCACGTGTTGGTGGGTGCCCAGGTAGTCCACAATCGACTGGCGGGCGGCGCTGCGAATCATCGTTGCGTCGAAGCACCGGGTGTGCTCCGGGAAATGAAAGCGCCGAATCCAGGTCACGGTTTCGCGGCCCAAGGGGTCTTGGTACGCGTAGTTTTCGATGCGAAACGGCACATTATGCCCCGTCTCGGGGAAGGTGATGTGGCGCGCCAGGCCCGCTCGCAAAAACGGCTGCGTGAAAAACGGCCCGTGCCACACCCGTTCCATCACGCCCTCGCCCACAAACGCGCGATGGTCGCCGCTGCTAAAGCCCAGCCGCTCCTGAATGCGCGGGTGCAGCTTCTCAAAATCGGCGCCCAGCTGCTGCTGATAGATGGAAGACATGGCAGGAAACGTAGTGAATGTTAAGCAGTGGCTACGGGAGCTTCCCGCGGCACGCTCGCGGCAGTGCGCTGGCCTTCGGGCGGCCGGCGCAGGCACCGCGTGGCGCTGGGCACCAGCTCCGTCGGAATCAGCAGCGCCACCGCGGCCAGCGCCACCAGTGCCAGGTTCAGGGTGAGCGGGTTGAAAGGCGCCACAAATACGGCCGGCTGGCTGAATAGCGCCCCCGCGCCCAGTACCACCAGCCCCAGCATGTGCAGCCAGTACACCGGCCCCAGTCGCTGCAACGGCAGCACCCAAAACAGCAACCCGAACAAGATTTCGCCCACGCCCACCGCCGAGGCCACGCTGTGCGCCGCGCCCGCCGAAAAGCCTGCGCCCTGCAGAATGCTCAACTCGCCCGTGTCCGGGCACAGCAGCTTGGGCACCACGCCCTGATACATCCACACAAAACCCAGCGTAAACCGCACCAGGGCCATTATCAGCGCCAAGGCCCGCGACACGGCCGGCCGCTGCCCCTGCTCCAGCCACAGCCGCAGGCTGTCGAAGCTCCAGGCAGTGGCCCAACCGATGAGCGGCCGAAACACCAGCCGGTCGAGCCACTCCCCCACCGCGCCAAAGCGCGTCTGGTAGTCATAGCGCGTAAAAAACCGCAGGCCGTCCTCCGTTGGCACGTACTTCCAGAAGCCCGCGCCCTCCCGAATCAGCGACACCTTTTCATCGGACCAAAATTTGAGCACCGAGGTCCGTTCTCCGTTCTTTTCCTTCGTGCCGAGGCTTTCGCCGCAGCCGGCCACGCCCAGCCCAAACCCAATGCGCGTGGTGTACAGAAACTGCTGCGGCTCGGCCTCCGACGGGCGCGGCAGGTACTCAATTTCGGTGAAGCGCAGGTCCCACTGCTGGTGCAGCTCGGGCTGCTGGGTGTGCGCCCAGAGCTGCTCCATGGAGCAGCGAATCCGAGCTTCTACGTAAATCGACGGCCTCTTCATTTGTTATATTGAAGGTAGGCAGGAAGTGCCGGGCACCCAAGCGTTTCGGGCACCAGCGGCGGAATAAAACGCGTGAATTTTTACTCTAATGCCTGGGCCAGGTCGGCCAGCAGCTCTTCCACGGGCTCGATGCCCACGCTCAGGCGCACCAGCCCCACGGTAATGCCCAGCTCGGCCCGCTGCGCCTCGGTCAGGGCCCGGTGCGAGGTGGTGAGCGGGTGCGAGCACGACGAGTCCACGCCCGCCAGCGAAGGCGCGAACGGAAACCGCTGGCTGCGCTGCATGAAGCGGTTTATCACCGCCGCGTCGTCGGCCAGCCGAAACGACATCATGCCGCCAAACCGGCCACCGCCCTGGGCCAGCGCCAGCGCGTGCTGCGGGTGCGTGGGCAGCCCCGGGTAATACACCGCCTCCACGGCCGGGTGCTCGTCCAGAAACTCGGCCACCAGCCAGGCATTTTCGCTGTGGGCCGCCATGCGCAGGCGCAGGGTTTTGAGACCGCGCACGCTCAGCCAGCTTTCCATGGGGCTCAGGGTGAGGCCGTACACCGTACCAATTTGGCGCAGGCGGGCGGCGTCCTCCGTCGTGCGGGCCACCACGGCCCCGGCCGTCACGTCGGAGTGGCCGGCCAGGTATTTGGTCACGCTGTGCATCACCAGGTCGGCGCCATAGGCCAGCGGCTTGGTGAGTACGGGCGAGGCAAACGTGTTGTCGACCACCAGCTTCAGCCCGTGCGCGTGGCATTCGGTGGCAACGCGGGCCACGTCCACCACGCGCAGCAGCGGGTTGCTCATGGTTTCGCAGAGCAGCAGCCGGGTAGCCAGCGTCACGTGGGTCTTCAGGTCGTACAGCTCCTCAAACGGCACGTAGCTCACCGTGATGCCCAGCCGCGCCAGTTCCAGGTTCAGCAGCGCCGCCGAGCCGCCGTAGATGTCGGCCGCGCACAGCACGTGGTCGCCGGCCCGGCAATACGTCATCAAGGCCGCGAAAATGGCGGCCATGCCCGAGCCCGTGGCCACCGCCCCGGCGCCGCCCTCCCAGCGGCTCACGGCCTCGGCCAGTTCGTCGGAGTTGGGGTTGCCGTTGCGCGAGTACATGTAGCGGCTCTGCGGGTCGTCGATGTACTCCTGGATGGCGTTCAAATCCTCAAACTTGAAAACCGAGGTTTGGTAGATGGGGGTGACTTTGGGATGAATAGTCGAAAGGTCCATGGGTGGGATGAGAGGCGTTAGGCCGCAAAGGTCGGCACAACCCCGGCTTTACACTTCCCCCGCCGCGGCCTTGTTCGTGGCCCGGTTTTCGCGCCGAAACACCTCCATCAGCACCAGGAAGTACGACACCAGCAGCGGCCCCACCACCAGCCCTATCAGCCCAAAAATCTCCACGCCCAGCACCAGTCCCACCAGCGTCACCAGCGGGTGAATGTCGCCCATGCGCTTAGCCAGCACGATGCGCAGCAGGTTGTCGACGTTGATAATGACGACGAAGCCCACCAGCAGAATGCCGATGGCCTGCCCGTTGTGCCCCTGCGAAAACTGATATAGCGCCGCCGGCCCCCACACCAGCGGCGTGCCCAGCACCGGCAAAAACGCCATAAAAAAGGCCACCACGCCCCAAAACAGCGCATCGGGCACGCCAAATATCCACAGCGTAAGGCCCGTCAGAATGCTTTGCACCAGCGCCACCACCACCTGCCCCAGCACGTTGGCGTTCACGTTGTTTTTCAGCGACTCGCCCAGCTCCTTCAGCGTCTCGTTGCGGAACGGCAGGTAGCGGTGCAGGCCCAGCAGAAAGTAGGTTTCCTGCATAAACATGTAGTACATCGTGAACAGCATCAGGCCCACGATGACCAGAAAGTTGAGCGCGCTGCTCGCCAGCGTGGGCAGCCAGCCACTCACCTTGGCCCCGCCCTGCAGCAGCACCTGCCGCACGTTGAACTGCTCAGCTATCTTGAAGCCGATGGCCCGTTCCACCTTGTGCACCACTTCCAGAATCTGCTCCGGGTTCTGCGCAAACTGTATCAACCGGTCAAGCAGCAGCGAGCTCAGGGCGTAGAACGGAATCACGAGCACCACCACCGTCACCAGCAGCAGCAGGATGGTGACCAGCCGGCGGTTCCAGCGCCGCTTGTGCACCAGCGCCACCCACCACGGCCGAAACACCACAAACAGAATGCCCGCCGCCAGGAAAGCCGTGAGGTACTGCGCCAGCCCAACCACCATCAGGCCCGCCAGGCCCAGCAGCGAGGCCACCAGCAACACGTAGCGCTGGCGGTGGGTGTAAATGTTCTCGACGGCAATAAAGGGTTCAGAGGGTTTGTGCATAGCGGCGCAATTACGTCAGCATAGAATATTGCCTATACGCGTCAGCCAGAGTTTGGCCGCCACGCCGCACAAAAAAAGCCGTTTCTGCGGTGCAGAAACGGCTTTTGGTACCTCAACGGCTGGTAATTACGCCATGGCGCCTTCGGCGAGCACAATCACGCTATTGCGCAGCACCTCCACCACGCCGCCTTCGATGCGGATGGCTTCGCGGCCGGCCGGGCCGGTCAGTGTCACCTGGCCGGCTTTGAGGGCGGCAATCAGCGGGGCGTGATTGTTCAGCACTTCAAACAAGCCATCCGCACCCGGAAACTGGGCCGACGTCACTTCGCCTTCGAAAACCTTGCGGTCGGGGGTGATGATTTCTAAATGCATGTTTATTTGTCAGTTGTTCGTTGTCAGTTGTTAGGCTTCAGCAGCTCGTTGCCGTTGTTAGAATGAGCTAACAACCGACAACGAGCAACTGACAACTAAAACTACTTGGCTTCGGCAATCAGGCGCTCGCCCTTGGCCACGGCATCCTCAATGGTGCCCACCAGGTTGAAAGCCGCCTCGGGCAGGTGGTCGTACTTGCCGTCGATGATTTCGTTGAAGCCTTTGATGGTGTCTTTGATGTCAACCAGCACGCCGGCCAGGCCGGTGAACTGCTCGGCCACGAAGAAGGGTTGCGACAGGAAGCGCTGCACGCGCCGGGCGCGGTTCACCACCTGCTTGTCTTCCTCGGAGAGTTCGTCCATGCCCAGGATGGCGATGATGTCCTGCAGTTCCTTGTAGCGCTGCAGAATCTCCTTCACGCGCTGGGCGGTGTTGTAGTGCTCGTTGCCGATTACGTCGGCCGACAGGATGCGCGAGGTCGAGTCCAGCGGGTCCACAGCCGGGTAGATGCCCAGCTCGGCAATTTTGCGGCTCAGTACCGTGGTGGCGTCCAAGTGGGCAAAGGTGTTGGCCGGGGCCGGGTCGGTCAAGTCATCGGCAGGCACGTACACGGCCTGCACCGAAGTGATGGAACCGCGCTTGGTGGAGGTGATGCGCTCCTGCATGGCACCCATTTCAGTGGCCAGCGTGGGCTGGTAGCCTACAGCCGAAGGCATACGGCCCAGCAGAGCCGATACTTCCGAACCCGCCTGCGTGAAGCGGAAAATGTTGTCGATGAAGAACAGGATGTCGCGGCCGGCACCGGTGCCGTCGCCGTCGCGGAAGCTCTCGGCAATGGTCAGACCCGACAGGGCCACGCGGGCGCGGGCTCCGGGGGGCTCGTTCATCTGGCCGAACACCAGGGTAGCCTGCGACTTCAGCAGTTCGTTCTGGTCCACCTTGCTCAGGTCCCAGCCGCCCTCTTCCATCGAGTGCTTGAAGGCCTCGCCGTAGAGAATGATGTTCGATTCGATGAATTCGCGCAGCAAGTCGTTGCCTTCGCGGGTACGCTCGCCCACGCCGGCAAACACCGACAGGCCTTCGTAGGCCTTGGCCACGTTGTTCACCAGCTCCATGATGAGCACGGTCTTGCCCACGCCGGCGCCGCCGAACAGGCCAATCTTACCGCCCTTCACATAAGGGGCCAGCAAGTCGATAACCTTGATGCCGGTGTAGAGGATTTCCGACGACGTAGCGAGGTCCTCGAACGCCGGGGGCAGGCGGTGAATGGGCAGCGCGCCGTCCGATTTCGGCTGGGGAATGCCGTCGATGGCCTGGCCGATAACGTTGAACAGGCGGCCTTTCACGGCGTCGCCGGTCGGCATCGACATCGGGGCGCCCAGGTCGCGCACTTCGGCGCCGCGGGTCAGGCCTTCGGTCGAGTCCATGGCAATGGTCCGCACCCGGTCCTCGCCCAAGTGCTGCTGGCATTCCAGAATTACCACTTGGCCGTTGTCTTTCGTGACTTCGAGGGCGTCGAGGATATTGGGCAGCTTCGTGTTTTCACCCGTGAAGCTCACGTCCACAACAGGCCCGATAACCTGGGTGATTTTGCCGGTATTGGCCATTTGGTTGTATTTATGATGAAGTTATGCAGTTTTTCAGGCCGCAAAATTACGGCAGAAGCGCGGCTTTTCCAACCCCACCGCCCAGGAAGCTGCGCCCGTGGGCCCACGCCTACAGCCGGGCTGGACAAGTGAAAATCAGGCAATCATGAGTTTTTAGGGGCATTCAGCGGGCCGCTGCTGATTTTTTCTTCAGATTTTTTTTGCTCTAACCCTTGCCCGAAATTTTTCCAGTAGTACATTTGCACTCCCAAACGGCACGTAGCCGGCTGGGAAATTGTCCGATGGTGTAACCGGCAACACGCTTGATTTTGATTCAAGAAAGTCCAGGTTCGAGCCCTGGTCGGACAACGACACCGCTCGCATAGCAACTGAAAGGCGCTGGCTTCTCCCCTGTCGGAGAGGCCGGCGCCTTTCTCTTTTTCCCTCAGGCTGCCGGCGGCGCCCTCGCTGCCCGCTGCCTTTCGCGCATCATCCCCCCTCTCAGCACCTTCCCCTATGAAACAGGTCAAAATATTCGCCGGCAGTGCTTCCCAGGTCCTGGCCGAAAATATTGCTGCCGCTTACGGCACCACCCTCGGCGACCTCACCCTGCAGCGCTTCGCCGACACCGAGATGGGTCCCAGCTTCAACGAGAGCGTGCGGGGCTGCGAAGTGTTCCTGGTACAAAGCACGCCCCCGCCCGCCGAGCACCTCATGGAGCTCATGCTGATGGTAGACGCTGCCAAGCGCGCTTCGGCCCACAAAGTCAACATCCTGATGCCGTACATGGGCTACGCCCGGCAAGACCGCAAAGACAAGCCCCGCGTAAGCATCGGCGCCAAGGTGGTGGCCAACATCATCCAGAGCGTGGGCACCGACCGCCTGATGACCTGCGACCTGCACGCCGGCCAGATTCAGGGCTTCTTCGACATCCCGGTAGACCACCTCGACGGGGCCACCGTCACGGCGCCCTACATCAAGTCGCTCAACCTCGAAAACCTGATTTTCGCCTCGCCCGACGTGGGCGGCGTGGTGCGCACCCGGGCCTTCGCCAAGAAATTTGGGGCTGAAATTGTGGTCTGTGACAAGATGCGTCTGCGCGCCAACGAAATCGCCTCGATGCAGGTGATTGGCGACGTGAAGGGCATGGACGTGGTGTTCGTCGACGACATGGTGGACACGGCCGGCACCATCTGCAAAGCCGCCGAGCTGGTGATGGAGCGCGGCGCCAAATCGGTGCGCGCCGTGGTGACGCACCCGCTGCTGAGCGGCCCGGCCCACGACCGCATCCGCAACAGCGTGCTCACCGAGCTGATTACGACCGACACCATTCCGTTGCGCCAGGAAAACGACAAGATTCATGTCATCACGCTGGCCCCGCTGTTTGCCGCCGCCATCCGCAACGTGGTGACGCACGAGAGCATCAGCTCGCTGTTTGTGTAAACAATTGCTTTTCAAAAAGCCAAAAGGCCGCTCAACCAGTAGTTGAGCGGCCTTTTGCATGCATTCTGCAACGCTACGGGTTCACTGTTGCCTTCGGCAGCACTTCCACGTCGAGGTAGCTCTCGCCGAATACGCTGTGGGTGGCCTTCACGTAGTCGCTTTCGTTGGCCTTGTAGGGGTTCTCCACGAAGGTTTGCGGGTTGCGGGCAATGAACGGAAACCATGTGCTCTGCACCTGCACCATGATGCGGTGGCCCTTCTTGAAGGTGTGCAGCACGTCCTGCAACCGGAAATCGACGTCTGTTTTTTGGTTGGGCACCATGGCTTCGGGCTTCTCGAAGCTGTGGCGGAAGCGGGCGGGCATCACCTCGGAGCGCACCATTTGCTGGTAGTTGCTCAGGATGATGCTTTTGTTGGGCATGTAGTCGTGGTTGGGCTCGTCGGGCGGGTACACGTCGATGAGCTTCACCACCCAATCGGCGTCGGTGCCGGAAGTGGCCACCTTGAGCTTGGCCATGATTTCGCCGCCCAGCGTCACGTCGTCGGTCAGCACGTCGGTTTGGTACACCAGCACGTCGGGGCGGCGACCGGCGAAGCGCTGGTCCTCGCTCATGTAGTTGAAGGGCGTGAAGCCCATGGTGGTGCTCAGGTCTTCGGTGTAGGGCACGGGCTTCAGCGGGTCGCTCACGAAGGTTTGGGTGCCGGGCGTGGCGGCGGGCTCGCGCTCGAGCTTGCCGCTGGCGCTCAGGTACAGCTTCTGGTGGGTGGCGGCGGGCGTGGGCCACTGCGCGAAGGTTTCCCACTGCTTCTTGCCGGTGTCGAAGAGGTAGGCTTCGGGCAGGCCGGTGTTTTTATCGCCCGAGCCCTTCAGGAAGTGGGCAAAGAATTTGGCCTCGATGTTGCGCTGGTAGAAGGTGGCGATGCTGTCGCCGAAATACACGTTGCTGTGCAGGGTATGGCCGGTTTCGCGCGACCAGCGGCCGTGGCCGAAGGGGCCCATCACTAGGGTGTTGTAGGTGCCGGGGCTTTTCTTCTCGATGGTTTTGTAGATGGTGAGCGGGCCGCGCAGGTCTTCGGCGTCGAACCAGCCGCCCACGGTCATCACGGCGGGCTTGATGCCGGCGGTGTAGTGCGCCGGCAGCGCACGTTTCTGCCAGAACTCGTCGTAGTTGGGGTGGTTGACGGTTTCCTGCCAGAAGAAATTGTTGGCGTAGTACTTATCGGCGTTCTTGAGCGGGCCGAGGTCCAGCAGAAACTGGTAGCCGTCTCGGGTGCCCGCCTTTATCATTTGGGCATCGTACCACGATTTGCTGGTCGTGTCCTGCTTCTGCACCCCAAACACCGGGTAGGTGTAGATGTAGGACTCCAGGAACGCGCCGTTGTGGTGAAAATCATCGAAGAAAAAGTCCGAAACCGGGGCCTGGGGCGACGACGCCTTCAGGGCCGGGTGGTTGGACAGAATGCCCGAAGCCGTGTAGAAACCGGGGTACGAGATGCCCCACTGCCCTACCCGGCCGTTGTTGTGGGCCACCTTTTTCACCAGCCAGTCCACCGTGTCGTAAGTATCGGTGGTTTCGTCCACGTCCTTTTTGCTCTTTTTTTTATCGAGCACGGGCGTCATGTTGGTCCAGGTGCCCTGGCTTTTCCAGCGGCCGCGCACGTCCTGGTAAGCGAAGATGTAGCCCTCCTTCATCATGGTTTCGGAGGGGCCGAGGCGCGCCGGGTACTTGCCGGGGCCGTAGGGCGCCACGCTGTAGCAGGTGCGCTGCATCATGATGGGGTATTTCTTACCGGCCGCGGCATCCTTGGGCGTATAAATGGCCGTGAACAGCTTCACGCCGTCGCGCATGGTCACGTACACTTCCTGTTTGGTGTAGTGGTCCTGCGCATAGGCACTGGCCGGCGGCACGGGCGTTTGGGCCAGCAGGGGCGTTGCGCTGAGCAGGCAGGCGCCAAGAAAGAAGCAGTTGGTCATGAGTTGGGAATAAGAATGAGGATGAATGGGCGGGGCCCAGGGCACCGGCCCTCCCGCTGCCCCTGCCGGCGCGCTGCCGGGCACAATGTGGCGGCGGGGCTAGCAAATCTAGCAGATGCTCCTTACCTTTGCGGCCCGTTTTGGACTGATTTTCAGTTCAACCCGGCTTTCCTCATTTTTTAACGAACCACTTTTATGAAAAGCCTCGAGATTGTAGGGTTTAAAAGAGCGAATCTCGGTAAAACGGACGCCAAGGCATTGCGCCTCGACGCCCAAGTACCGTGCGTGTTGTATGGCGGCAAAGACACCGTGCACTTCTCCGTGCCCGCTATCCTGTTCCGCGAGTTGTTGTACACGCCGGAGGCTCACATCGTGGACCTGAACGTGGAAGGCACCCTGTACCGCGCCATCGTGCAGGACGCCCAGTTCCACCCCGTGAACGAAATGCTCCTCCACGTTGACTTCCTCGAGCTGGAAGACGGCAAAGAGGTGAAAATGGACATCCCCGTGAAGTACGTGGGCGTGTCGCCGGGCGTGCTGGCCGGCGGCAAGCTGGTGAGCAAGCTGCGCAAAGTGAAAGTGCGCGCTACCGCCGACAACCTCCCCGACTACGTGGAAGTGAACATCAGCAGCCTCGAGCTCGGCAAGTCCATCAAAGTGGGCGCCGTGGAGCCTAAGAACTACACCATCCTGACCAACGCCGCTGCTCCGATTGCGACCATCGCCATCCCGCGTGCGCTGAAAGGCGAAATGGCTGCCAACAAGTAATTCTGCACCACGGGTTCGATAGGTTTTTTGGCTTGTCGAATTTCGCGGACGAATTAGTGCATACTCAAAAAGCCGCTCCAATTTTGGGGCGGCTTTTTAGTTGCGGTGCCCGGTGCACTGCCTCATTGTTTGAATTAACGTTATGAAGTTTTTGGTTCTCTGCTTGGGCAACATCGGCCCCGAATACGCCGACACGCGCCACAACATCGGTTTTATGGTGGCTGATTTCCTGGCGGCCAAATTCGATGCGCCCCGCTTCGAAATCGGTCGCCACGCCTTCACCACCGAAATCAAGCACAAGGGCCACACTTACACCCTGGTGAAGCCCACCACCTACATGAACCTGAGCGGCAAAGCCGCGGCGCACTGGCTGGCCACGCTGAAAATTCCCGTCGAAAACATGGTGGTCGTGACCGATGACTTGGCCCTCCCTTTCGGCAAGCTGCGCCTGAAAGGCCAGGGCTCGGCCGGCGGCCACAACGGCCTGAAAGACATTCAGGCCACATTGGGCACCGATGTCTACGCCCGCCTGCGTTTCGGCGTCGACGCTAATTTTCCGAAAGGCCGGCAGGTTGATTATGTATTGAACCCGTTTTCAGCCGATGAATTAATCGAGTTGCCGACCCGCATCGAGAAAGCCGCCGATGCCGTGCTGGCATTCGGCTCCATGGGCCTGGAGCGCGCCATGAACGTGGTGAATGTGAAGTAGCAAATTCGCCTTGTAAAAACATTCGCTTTGTAAAAAAGAAAGGCCGACCGCAGTACTGCGGTCGGCCTTTCTTTTTGTAACGTGTTTCTTACGCTACCCCGCTGCCGTTGCGCACGGGCGTGCCGGGCTGCATCAGGGCGAGGGTACCGTCGGCATTTTCGGCCATCAGCAGCATGCCCTGGCTTTTGATGCCTTTGATTTCGCGTGGGGCCAGGTTGAGCAATACTTGTACTTGCTGGCCCACCAGCGCCTCGGGAATAAAATATTCGGCGATGCCGCTCACGATGGTGCGCTGCTCCAGGCCCACGTCGACGGTGAGCTTCAGCAGCTTTTTGGTTTTAGCTACTTTCTCGGCGGCCACGATGGTGCCCACGCGCAAATCCATCGCGCCAAAATCATCGAAAGTCACATCCGATTTAGCGGGCGTGACGGGCGTGTTGGCCAACTGATTTTCCTTTTTGGTATCCAGCAGTTTTTGCACCTGATTCTCCACCACAGCGTCTTCAATTTTGGCGAACAGCAAGGCTGCTTCGCGCAATTGATGACCGGCTTTCAACGCATCACGGCGGCCGGCGCTGGCCCAGTTACCCAACTCGAAATCAAGCATATCAACCAGCTTCTGCGCCGATTCGGGCAGGAAGGGCTCCAGCACCGGGGCCAGGGCCGCAGCAATTTGCAGCGCCACGTGCAGCACCGTGCCCGTGCGCGCCGCATCGGTTTTAATCAGGTGCCAGGGCTGCGTTTCGGCCAGGTATTTATTACCCAGACGCGCCAGGTTCAATACCTCCGCCAAGGCGTCGCGGAAACGGTAATTTTCAATCAACTCCCCGATTTTGGCGGGAAATTCGGCCAACTGCCCGAATGCCTCCTCGTCGATGGGTTGCAGCTCGCCTAATTCCGGCACTTTGCCTTCAAAGAATTTGTGCGTGAGCACGGCGGCACGATTCACAAAATTGCCGAGCGTGGCCACCAATTCGTTGTTATTCCGCGCCTGAAAATCTTTCCAGGTAAAATCGTTGTCTTTCGTTTCGGGCGCGTTGGCGCACAGCACGTAGCGCAACACGTCGGCCTGGCCGGGGAAGTCGGCCAGATACTCGTGCAGCCACACCGCCCAGTTGCGCGAGGTGCTGATTTTGTCGCCTTCCAGGTTCAGAAATTCATTGGCGGGCACATTGTCCGGCAGGATGTAATCGCCGTGCGCTTTCAGCATTACCGGAAAAATAATGCAGTGGAAAACGATGTTATCCTTGCCAATGAAATGCACCAGTTTGGAATCCTTGTCTTTCCAATAGGTCTCCCACTCATTGGGGAATGCTTCCTTAGTAGCCGAGATGTAGCCAATGGGCGCATCAAACCATACATACAGCACTTTACCTTCGGCGCCGGGCACCGGCACGGGCACGCCCCAATCCAAATCGCGCGTCACGGCGCGGGGGTGCAGCCCTTGGTCAATCCAGGATTTGCACTGGCCGTACACGTTGGTTTTCCAGTCGTTTTTGTGGCCGTCAATTATCCATTCGCGCAGCCAGGACTCGTACTGGTCGAGGGGCAAAAACCAGTGCTTGGTGTCGCGCAACACGGGGTGCGCGCCGCTGAGCATGCTGCGCGGATTAATTAATTCCGTCGGGCTGAGCGAGGTGCCGCAACGCTCGCACTGGTCGCCGTAGGCGTTTTCGTTGCCGCAATTGGGGCAGGTGCCCACGATGTAGCGGTCGGCCAGAAATTGTTGGGCGGCCTCGTCGAAATACTGCTGCGTAGTTTGCTCGATGAATTTGCCTTCGCGGTTGAGCTTGGTAAAAAAACCGCTCGAAACTTCGGCGTGCGTGGCCGACGACGTGCGCGAATACACGTCGAACGACACGTTGAATTCCTTGAACGAATCGCGAATTAGGGCGTGGTATTTATCCACCACTTGCTGGGGCGTCACGCCTTCTTTTTGGGCGCGAATGGTGATGGGCACGCCGTGTTCGTCGGAGCCGCAAATGAATTTCACGTCGCGTCCCGCCGAGCGCAGGTAGCGCACATAAATATCGGCCGGTAAATAAACGCCGGCCAGGTGGCCAATGTGCACCGGGCCATTGGCATAAGGCAACGCAGCCGTGACGGTGTAGCGTTTAGGAAGTGAAGACATACGTAAACTGAAAAATAAAGCAACTCAATGAATTTGCAGTTAAAACGCCCGCAAACAATTGGCGCAAAAAGAAAGAAACATTAAAAACTGCTGATTTTAAATCAACTTAAAACCAACGAAACCGTTTGACAAGCAATTCATTTTACATTTGACCGCGTCGTGTACACATCGACGCACAATTAAGCGCTTCTCCTCTGCCTTTCTTTACCTTCATCAACCATTTTTTCACATGAAAAAACCTGCTTCTCCGACTCAAACGGAAAAACGCGCGAAACGCACGCCGGAAGAAAAAGCGGCCCGCAAATCGGCAAAAAATGCCGGACGCGCAAAGTCCGAACTGGACGATGACCGGGCCGGCCGCAAGGCCAGCCAGAAAAAATCGCTCAAATCGGCCGCCAAGCAATTGCAGAAAGAGTTGAACAACCGCATGAGTGAGGTGGTGACTCGCATCCGCAAAGAAACGAAAGCTAAGCTGAAGGAAGTAGTGAAGGAAGCCACGCGCCGCCTCGACGTGGATACGGAACGCATGTTTGAAGAAGCCCTGCACACCATTGTGCGGCACTATGATTCGGTGGCTGGCACCGGCGGCAACGCGGGCACTGCCAACGGCGCGGCGGCCAACGACGGCAAGAACCGCAGTAAAAAAAGCCAAACCCTGAACAAGGACGGCTCTCCGCGCAAGCCCCGCGCCACGCGCCCCGACGGCGGCACTGCCGGCGACGCCGATACTGCCCCGGCGGCTCCCACTGCCACTGCGCGCGGCCGCAAGCCAGCGGCCGCCACCGGTGCCCGCCGCGGCCCCAAGCCGCGCGCGCAGGCCAGCGCCGCGCCGGAAGCCAACGGCGTGATGAACTCGGCCGACAGCCCCAGCACTGGCGAAGTCAGCGCGTAGCACGGCTGAAAGTTCAGCAAACAAAAGCCCGCTTCTGGTACCAGAAGCGGGCTTTTGTGTATGGGCGCCGGGGCTACGGGCGGCGCACCGTGTCGAGCGGTGCGGGGTAGTTGAGGCGCTGGATGCGGGTTTCGGGCGAGGTGGTGTTGGCGTCGTTGGTATTTACGCTTTCGATACGCTTCTGGCGGTTGATGTCGGCGGCCTGCTCGCCGAGGCGCACACGGTTGGGCGTGGCGTCGGGCACGGCCGAGCTGGTGCCCGCCCCGTTGCCATTGTAGATGGCGCGGCGGTCGGCGTCGGAATTCACCTGCGTAGGAGCAGCGGTTTCGGCCGTTTGCTCGGTAGCCGTGCAGCTCGCCAGAGCCACCGCTAGGCTGGCGGCCGCACCCAGGCGCAGGCCCATCATTTTACAGTTCAACATGGCCAGCGCCGGTATAGCGCAGCCAGGGGCGGCTGCAGGCTTCAAACGCAGCGCCGGGCCGGCTGGTTCGGAAGTGGCCCTACGCCAGCGCAGGGCGGGTTTTTCCTAGCTTCACGCCGTCCCAGAGGGCCATGCGCGCTTCCAGACAGCGCACCACCACCTGCTGGGCCTCCAGCCAGCGCTCGGGGTCGTCGGCGCACAGCTCGCGCACCATTTGCCGGGCCAGCGGGGCGTGCACGTCCTCGTCGAGCTCGATGTGGCGGTTGAGGTAGTAGGTGAACGTGTCGAGCTGGCCGGGAAAACGGGTGCTCAGGTCGTCCACCAATTGGCGGAACATGTCCGGAATCAAGTCTTCGCGGCCGAAGGTGAAGGCCGCGGCCACCGCGTGGGGCCGGCCCACGCGAATGATGTTGAACGTAGTGAGCACAAATTCGCGCACCGACTCTGGGACGCGCGCCGCTTCCAGGGCCCGCTCCACGGTATCGCCGGCCGCTACGGCGGCCACCAGGCGGCGAATGGGGCCCGTGTCGGCGCCACACTCATCCATGGCGCGCACGTAGAGCTCAAAATGGCTGGTGGCATGGCCCGCCGGGTCCACGTCAGACTCTTCTTCGAGCACAATCTCATTGATGAGGCGCCGCATGGCAGAGTTGGCGGTGGGCACCCAGGGCACCTGCACGCAGGTCAGGCCGCCCTGCAAGGCCTTAAGCAGCGACATAAAGTCCCACACCGCAAACACGTGGTGCTCCATGAAGCGCCGCAAGTCGGCCATGGACTGAATGCTCCGGTAGAGGCTGTTATTGAGCAGCAGGCGGCGCGTAGGCGCAATTTCCTGCTGTAGAAATTCGATGGGGTCAGAGGTAGCTTCCATAGCAAGAGAAGAATAATTGTAATTTTTCTCAGAGAGACATTCTTGCAACAGCATGCCCACGAGGGTGAGCTGTCTATTCATCAACGAAAAAGGCCCTGCGAGTGGTTCTCGCAGGGCCGGCACTTTGTGAATTTTCCTAGAATATTGCAGTCAAGTCTACTTTTTCTTCTCAAAAACCAGAGCATTGCCGTCCATGCAGTAGCGCTGGCCGGTGGGCTTGGGGCCGTCGTCGAACACGTGGCCGAGGTGGCCGCCGCACTTGGCGCACACAATTTCGTCGCGGCTCATGCCGAAGGTGTTGTCGGAAGCCACTTTCACGCTATTGTCGGTGGCCGGGGCGTAGAAGCTGGGCCAGCCGGTGCCCGACTCAAACTTGGTATCGGAGGTAAAAAGCAGGTTGTGGTCGGCGGCGCAGTAGTAGCTGCCGGCGGCGTGGTTGTCGTGGTATTTGCCGGTAAAGGCGCGCTCGGTGCCCTTTTCGCGCAGGATGTAGTACTGGTCGGGCGTGAGCAATTTTTTCCACTCGGCCTCGGTGTGCCGCACCGGAAATTCGTTGGGCTTGCCGGTCACGGGCT
Organism: Hymenobacter armeniacus; assembly: GCF_014699055.1. GTDB lineage: Bacteria > Bacteroidota > Bacteroidia > Cytophagales > Hymenobacteraceae > Hymenobacter > Hymenobacter armeniacus. The sequence goes on along the minus strand of NZ_JACXAC010000002.1, from coordinate 372,130 downwards.
TGGGCTGAAAGTAGGTTTTGCCGGCCGCCGCGCGAGCCGGCGCGGGCGTGTTGGCGGCCACGTCGGCGCGCTTCTGCGAGCAGGCGGTGTCGAGCGTGAACAGGGAAACGAGCAGGAGCAACAAGGAAAAGCGCATGAGCAGGAATGGGCTGGGGTGAGGGGAAGTCAACATACGGCACGGCGCCGGGGTTCGGACTGCGGGATAGACGAAAACCAGGCGGGAACCTTACGGTAAGGCTAAGCCATTTAAGGCGACGCGCTTGGCAATGCGGCCGGCGGCCGATGCGGGCCGGTTGTTAAACATTGATTACCACAAGGCTTTGCGCCATTTTTTCCGTACCTTTGCACCCGCAAAACCAACCCATATGGCCCAGAATATCCGGAACATTGCCATCATCGCTCACGTTGACCACGGCAAGACCACCCTGGTGGATAAGATTATCCACGCATCTAAAATTTTCGACGCCCACCAGCAGTTCGACGACCTCATCCTCGACAACAACGACCTGGAGCGCGAGCGCGGCATCACCATCGTTTCGAAGAACGTGTCGGTGCGCTATAAAGACGTTAAAATCAACATCATCGACACCCCTGGTCACGCCGACTTCGGCGGCGAGGTAGAGCGTGTGTTGAAGCTGGCCGACGGCGTACTGCTGCTCGTGGACGCCTTCGAAGGCGCCATGCCGCAGACGCGTTTCGTGCTGGGCAAAGCCATCGATTTGGGCCTGAAGCCCATTGTGGTGGTGAACAAAGTGGACAAGGAAAACTGCCGCCCCGACGAAGTGCACGAGCAGGTGTTCGACCTGATGTTCAACCTCGGCGCCTCGGAAGACCAGCTTGATTTCGTGACCCTGTACGGCTCGTCGAAGCAGGGCTGGATGAGCACCGACTGGAAAGTAAAAACCGACAACATCACCCCGCTGCTCGACGCGGTGCTGGCCTCGATTCCGCCGGCGCCGACCCTGGAAGGCACGCCCCAGATGCAGATTACCTCGCTCGACTACTCGTCGTTCGTGGGGCGTATCGCCATCGGCCGCGTGCACCGCGGCACCCTGCGCGAGGGCGCCAACATGAGCCTGATGAAGGCCGACGGCAGCATCAAGAAGGTAAAAATTCGCGAGCTGCACGTGTTTGAAGGCCTGGGCCGCAACAAGGTGAGCGAAGTGAACAGCGGCGAAATCTGCGCCGTTTCGGGCATCGAAGGCTTCGACATTGGCGACACCCTCGCCGACTTCGAAAATCCGGAGGCCCTGGAGCGCATCAGCATCGACGAGCCGACGATGAACATGCTCTTCACCATCAACAACTCGCCGTTCTTCGGCAAAGAGGGCAAGTTTGTGACCTCGCGCCACCTGCGCGACCGTCTGTTCAAGGAAACCGAGAAAAACCTGGCGCTGCGCGTGCAGGTGACGGACAAGGAAGACACCTTCCTCGTGTTCGGCCGCGGCATTCTGCACTTGTCGGTGCTCATCGAAACGATGCGCCGCGAGGGCTACGAGCTGCAAGTGGGCCAGCCGCAGGTAATCTTCAAGGAAGATGACAACGGCAAGCGCCTGGAGCCGGTGGAATTGCTGGTGGTGGACGTGCCCGAGGAAACCGCCGGCAAGGTGATTGAGCTGGTGAGCATGCGCAAAGGCGAAATGACCATCATGGAGCCCAAAGGCGACCTGCAGCACCTGGAGTTCACCATTCCGTCGCGCGGCCTCATCGGCCTGCGCAACAACGTGCTGACCGCCACCGGCGGCGAGGCCATCATGAACCACCGCTTCGTGGATTATGAGGAGTACAAAGGCCCCATCCCCGGCCGCATCGCGGGCTCGCTGATTTCGCTGGAAACCGGCCCCGGCACCGCCTACACCATCGACAAGATGCAGGACCGCGGCTCGTTCTTCGTGGACCCGGGCGAGGAAGTGTACGCCGGCCAGGTAATTGGCGAGCACACCCGCCCCAACGACCTGACCATCAACATTCAGAAGGGCAAGAAGCTGACCAACATGCGGGCTTCGGGCTCCGACGACAACGCCAAGATTGTGCCCAAGCGCCAGTTTTCGCTGGAAGAAGCCATGGAATACATCCAGAAGGATGAGTACCTGGAAGTGACGCCGAAGTCGATTCGCATGCGCAAGATTCTGCTCGACGAAAACGAGCGCCTGCGCTACGCTAAGACGGCTGAATAATTGCTCTCCCGCAATTGCACCAGAAAAGGGCGCGGCTTCGGTCGCGCCCTTTTTCTTTACCCCCGTTTAGCTTTTGAAGCAACTCCCCGTTATGAACCAAGAGACCTTACAGCACTTCGTGCAACTCTTCACCCTCGATGACGCCGCCGCTACCCAGCGGGTGAGCGCCCGACTGGCGCTCGTGCTGCAAAACCCGGCCGCCTACCACGCCCAGTTTGCGGAAGAATTGGCTGAGCGCGGCATCGTGGTGGCGCTGCCCGAGCCGGAACTGCGCGCCGTGGCGTTGATTGACGCCTTGCTGGCCGAAGAACTTGTGTGGGAAAGCGACTGGCAGGACCCCGCCGCCGACTTGGTGTACGGCCTGAACGAAACCCTGACGCAGCAGCGCCGGGCCATGCGGGTGAGCGAACCGGCGCCGGGCCGAACCGCGGTGACCGGCCCCGACGCGCTGGACATCCTGCAGGACCTGCTGGAGCCTCTGGGGCTGGCGCTGGTGCTGCTGACGCTGGATGCCGACTCTTATGCCCTGACCGTGGTGGCCGATGCGCAGGCCGAGGAGACCCGCCAGCTGGCAAGGGAGCTGGGGGTTGATGTGACGGTTTATTAACCCCTCTCCCCTACCCGCGCTGGCGGATGGCCTCGAACGTGAGCACGGCCGTGGCCACGCTCACGTTGAGCGAGTCGATGCGGCCCATCATGGGGATGATGACGGTTTCGTCGCAGGCGGTGCGCAGTTGCGGGGTCAGGCCATCGGCTTCGGTACCCATAACGAGGGCCGTGGGGCCGCGAAAGTCGTATTGGGTGTAGGGCTTGGCTTCCGGCGCCAGGGCGGCGGCGTGGGTGCGGATGCCTTTCTCTTTCAGGAAAGCCAGGATATCGGCCACGGGCGCGGCCACGGTGGGCACCGTGAACACGCAGCCAATGCTGGCCCGGATGACGTTGGGGTTGAACAAGTCGGTGCGCGGGTCGCCGATGAGCACGGCGTCGACGGGGGCGGCGTCGGCGGTGCGGAGGATGGCGCCAAGGTTGCCGGGCTTCTCCACAGCTTCGAGCACGATGACGAGCGGGTTGGCGGGCAGGCGCAGGTCGGCGAGGGTGCGGGCGGGCGTTTTCAGCACGGCCAGCAGGCCGTCGGAGCCTTCGCGGTAGGCTACTTTTTCAAATACCGGTCGGGTCACCTCAAACCACTCGGGGGCGTCCCGCTTGCCCGAAAACAGTTTTTGCAGGTCACCCAAGCCCGTTTCACCGGCCAGCTCGGGGCAGGTGTAGATGGTGGCCACGGCCACGCCGGCCTCTACGGCGATGGTCAATTCGCGCAGGCCTTCCACCAGGGTGAGGCCCAGGGCGCGGCGTTCGGCCGATTTCTGCTGCAGCTTGAGCAGCTGCTTGATGCGGGGATTCTGGGGGCTGCTGAGGCGGTCGGACGGGGCAAAAGGCATGGGCGCAAAGATACCCGGCCGCGCGCCGGCCCCAACCTTCGCGGCAGCGCGGGCGTAGGGGCGCCCAGAACCTTCGCTGCCAATGAAATCGAAAATTGACCCCAAAATCATCATCGGCCTGGCCCTGGCCGTGGGCGTGCTGCTGCTCACGGCCGCGGCCTCGTTCTGGAGCATTCGGGGCCTGAAAGTGCAAACCGAGCGCGTGGAACACACCTACCAGGTGCTGCAGGAAGCCGAAACCATCACGGCCGTGCTCAAGGACGCGCAAGCCGGCACCCGCGGCTACCTGCTCACGGGCGACACGGCCTACCTGCGCCCCTACAGCATTGCGACGGGCGAGCTGCCCACGGCCCTGGAGCGGGTGCGGGCCCTCACCGTCGACAACTCGGAGCAGCGCGCCCGCCTCGACTCGCTGCAGGCGCTGGTGGAGCAGGAATTTCACATCCTGCGGCCGCTTACTGAAATCAAGAAGTCCATGAGCCAGTCGGCCATGCAAACCTTGCTCGACACCGACCGCCAGACTTTGCGCCAGGTGCGCTCGCTGTACGCCCGCATCAAGGGCAGCGAACTGGCCTTGCTGGCCCAGCGCAGCGAGCTGCAGGACATTTTTGAAACGGCCACGCCCATCGTGGTGCTGGTGTCGGCGGTGCTGGCAGTGCTGATTGTGGTGTGGCTGGTGTTGAAAATCGTGCGCGAGCTGGCCGACAACCGCCGACTGCAAGGCGAACTGGCCGCCATCAACGCCGAAGTGGCCCGGCGCATTGCCCAGATTCGGGTGCTGGCCGAGCAGGTGGTGCAGGGCGACTACACCGTCAAAATCACCGATTCGGCCGAGGACAACCTTGGCGGCCTAGCGGCGTCGCTCAACCGCATGACCCAGACCCTAGACGAAAGCTTCAGCGCCCTGGAAAAGCGCAACCAGGAGCTCGACCAGTTCGCCTACGTGGCCTCGCACGATTTGAAAGCGCCGCTGCGGGGCGTGACCACCATCGTGAAGTGGATAGAGGACGAGCTGGCGGCCGAACTGTCGCCCCAGCTCCGCACCTACCTCGACCAAATGAAAGGGCGCCTCAGCCGCCTGGAAGACCTGATAAACGGCCTGCTGGCCTACGCCCGCGTGGGCCGCGTGGCGCAACCCCCGGCCCCCGTCGACGTGGCCGAGCTGCTACAGGAAGTAGCCGAGCTGGTGGTGCCGCCCGATTTCACGCTGCGCGTGGGGCCCGACATGCCCACGCTGGTGACCGACCGGCTGGGCCTGCAGCAGGTGTTCACCAACCTGCTCTCGAACGCCGTGAAATACCACCACCGCGGGGCCGGGCGGCTGGAAGTGACTTGCCACGACATTGGCCGCTGCTACGAGTTTCGGGTGCAAGACGACGGGCCGGGCATTGCGCCGGAATATCACCAGAAAATTTTCCTGCTGTTTCAGACCCTGCGCGACCGGCACACGGCCGAAAGCACCGGCATCGGACTGAGCATTGTGCGCAAAATCATCGACGAGCACAAGGGCACTATCCGGGTCGAATCGGCGCCGGGCCAGGGGGCCGGGTTTATTTTTACCTGGCCGAAGTAAATTCCTGAGCGCGGGAACCCCTGGAGCCCGATTGTGCTTGTGCAGGTCCGGCGTTGCGTGGCCGGTTCCCCTTCTATTTTTTGTAGCGTATGCGTTCTGTTTTACTCGTCGAAGACGACATTTTTGATACCATGACGGCGGAGAAGTCCTTCGCCAAATTCAACGTGCCGCACCGGCTGCACACGGCCTTCAACGGCGAAGAAGCCCTCGACCTGCTGCTGGGCCGCAACGGCAGCGAGGCCCTGCGCCCGCTGCCCGAAGTCATTTTGCTCGACCTGAACATGCCGCGCATGAACGGCATCGAGTTCCTGACCGAGCTGCGCGCCAACCCCGAGTTTCAGCACATTCCGGTGTTCATCACCACCACCTCGAGCATGGACGTGGACCGCGTGAACACCGAAAGCTTGGGCATCAGCGGCTACATTCTCAAGCCGCTGGACTTTGAAACCGGCACCGACCTGTCCGACAGTTTGAGCCTGCTGGAGAAGCTGTTGAACTAGGCTGGCGGGCAGCGGGCCATTCACGCAAACTTCACGGCCGGCAGACGGAATTTGTGGCGGCCCGTGAGAGTTTGCGCAGGGGCACGGGTTGTGCGCGGCCGGCCCGTGGGTTCTGTTGGCACATATTTGCCGGGCGTTGCTACCTTGTTCGGTCTCGTGGCCATTAGCGCTGTTCATCTTATGAGAATTCCCGTTTTTTACCTCGCTCTGCTTGGGACGCTGCTGGCAGCACCGGCCGCCCGCGCCCAAGACGACGGCCCGCGCCAGCTGGGCGCGCCGCCTTCCCTGCCCGCTCCGGCCAAGCCCCGCGTGGCCCCGGCCCCGCGCCAGCTCGAAAGCGTGCCCGTGGCCCCGCCCGATACCACCCGCCGCGCCACCGTGACGGCCCCGCTGCCCGCGCCCATGCCCGCACCGGTGTACGCGCCCACGCCGGCCGGCCAGCTGCCCGGCACCAACACGCGCCCGCCCCGCTTCCAGGTGGGCCTGAAGAACGGCTTGGTGTACAGCGCCAACGATGTAGAAACCAAGACGCCGCTGTTTGGCCGCTCCTACCTGCTGCTGGACGGGCAGCGCAAGTTTGAGCTGGCCGAGGTCGGGTTTTACGAAGACGAAACCGGGCACTACGTGCGCACCAACCTGCCGGGCTCGTCGCGCGAGACGACCCTGCGGCGCGAGAAAACCGGCCGCATCAGCCTGTATTCCATCACCACTACGCAGTACAACTCGGGGCCGGGCGGCTTTGGCTACCCCGGCTACGGCTACGGCGGCTATGGCTATGGCGGTTTCGGGGGCTACCCTTACGGCGGCTACCGCACCGTGAAAACCGAGTATTTCTCGAAAGACAACGGCCCCATTCAAAACCTGACCAGCCGCAACCTGATGCTGGCCACCACCGACAACGCCGGGGCCCAGCAGCTGCTGGCCGATGCCCAGCGCTACCAGCGGGCCACCGTGGGCGCCTACGTGGTGGGCGGCGGCCTGCTCATCTACGGCTTGGTGCAGTCGGTGCGCCCCACCGACGCCGGGCGCAGCATTTCGCCGCTGGTGTACGCGGCCATTCCGGTGCTCATCGTACCCATTGTGCTGCAAAGCAAGCAGGCCAACAACCAGCGCCAGGCCATTGCGCTGTATAACGCGGGGCGCTAAAGAGAATAAGCCATACGGCGGAGGCCCACAGAACCGGCTTAGCCGTGCTTCTGTGGGCCTCCGTCATGTTGTGTTGTATTGGTCGCATAACCCCAACCCACATAGCACGCGTAGGCAGCAGATGAAAACCGCTTCCACGGCCGACGCTCTGACTACCGATTTTACTGCCCGCCAAGCCAAGGCCTTGCTGGTGCACGAACGGCTCTGCGCCGAGTACGGCGCCCCGTTTCGCTTTTTCAGCACCAAAGACCCGCTGAGCGAGCTGGTGAGCGCGCTGCTCTCACACCGCACTAAAAACGCCGACTCGCACCGCGCCTACCAGGAGCTGCGAGCTACGTTCCCGACCTGGGAGGCCGTGCGCGACGCGCCCACCGAGGCAGTGCAACACGCCATCCGGGCCTGCACCTGGCCCGAGCAGAAAGCGCCCCGCATCCAGGCCGTGCTGCGCGAAATCAGCCAGCGCTGCGGCACCGATGCGCCCTGCTCGCTGGATTTTCTGGCCGACATGCCCATCCCGGAGGCCCGGGCTTGGCTGGAAAGCATCAGCGGCGTGGGGCCGAAAACCAGCGCCGCTACCCTTCTCTTCAGCTCGCTGCGCATCCCGGCCATGCCCGTCGACAGCCACCACCACCGCGTGGCCCAGCGCCTGGGCCTGATTGGGCCTAAGGTGGGCGAAGGCCCGGCCCACAAGCTGCTGGAGGCGCTGCTGCCGCCCGGCTGGGACGCCCAGCAGGTGTACGACCACCACGAAGCGCTCATGTTTCATGGGCAGAAGTGCTGCTATTTCAGCGGGCCGGCCTGCGGCCGCTGCGTGGTGCTCGACCAGTGCCCGTTTGGCCAGGCGCGGGTTGGGGGATAGTGGTGAGGTGGTAAGTAAAAAAGAACGTCATACTGAGCGCAGCCGAAGCATCTCGCGTGCAGCAGTAAACCAATTTCATTGAGTTACTACCACACGCGAGATGCTTCGACTGCGCTCAGCATGACGTTCTTTATTTCGTTAAACCATTACCCCGCCAACTCGCCAACCCATGATTCTGCACCTGCGCGCCAAGCCCAATGCCCGGCAAAACCAGCTGCTGCGCGCCGCTGATGGCAGCCTGACCGTGCGCCTGCAAGCGCCGCCCCAGGAAGGCCAGGCCAACGCGGTATTGCTGGCGTTTCTGGCCGCCACGTTTGGCGTGCCTAAAAGCCGCGTGACGCTGCTGAGCGGCCACACGGCCCCGTTTAAGAAAGTGGAAATTGAAGGTATGAGCGAGGAAGAAGCGGAACGGGTGCTGGCGCAGCTGCCCGCCTGAGGACTTGGGAAGGTGTGGCAGCCGGCGGCCGGTGCTAACTTCCGGCTCGATTTTCCCAGCCCTTGCCCACCACTATGTCTGCCGACCTACAGCCGCTGCTCGACGCCCTGCAATTTTCGCCCGATAACCTGCCCCTGCGCCAGCACCTGGCCCGCCAGCTCAACGCCGCTGGCCGCCATCAGGAGGCCGAAACCCTGTGCCGCGACGGCCTGCGCCAGCACCCCACCGACGACGCTTTGCGCCTGAGCCTGGCCGAGGCCTATTTTGCCAGCAACAAGCATTCGGCCGCTTTCGTGGTAGTAGAGGAACTGCTGGACAAGCACGCCGACAATGCCGCTGCCCACCTGCTACACGCCCGCCTGCTGCTGGCCGCCGGCCAGCCCGCCGAAGCCCGCGAGGCCTACGCCCACGCACTGGAAATCAACCCCGGCCTGGCCGACCGCGACCTCGGCCAGGCCCTGGAAGCCGCCGCGCCCGCCCGCCGCGTGCCCGCCAGCGGCTACAGCCCCGCGCCCGCTCCCGACGCGGACGAACCGAGCCCTCAGGACAAGCTTCTGGGCCTGGAACGGCCGAAAATTAACTTCGCCGACGTTGGCGGCATGGAGGCGGTGAAGGACGAAATCCGCCTCAAAATCATTCATCCGCTGCAATTCCCGGACTTGTACAAGGCCTACGGCAAGGCCAGCGGCGGCGGGCTGCTGCTCTACGGCCCGCCCGGCTGCGGCAAAACCCACCTAGCCCGCGCCACGGCGGGCGAAGTGCAGGCCAGCTTCATCAGTGTGGGCATTGCCGACATTCTGGACATGTGGCTGGGCAACTCCGAGAAAAACCTGCACCAGCTGTTCGAGCTGGCCCGTAGCCAGGCGCCGTGCGTGCTGTTTTTCGACGAAGTGGACGCCCTGGCCGCCAACCGCCACGACCTGCGCCAGAGCGCGGGCCGCACCGTCATCAACCAGTTTCTGGAAGAGCTGGACGGGGCCACGCGCTCCAACGAGGGCGTGCTCATCATGGCCGCGACCAATGCGCCATGGCACCTCGACCCCGCCTTCCGCCGCCCCGGCCGCTTCGACCGCATCACGCTGGTGACGCCGCCCGACGAGCCGGCCCGCGCCGCCATCCTCGACATCCTGCTGCGCGGCAAGCCGCTGGCGCCCGGCGTGAACACCACGGCCGTGGCCGCCCGCACCGCCGGCCTCAGCGGCGCCGACCTGATGGCGCTGGTAGACGGCGCCGTGGACGTGTGCCTGCGCGCCTCCATGCGCAGCGGCCGCCCCCTGCCCATCGAGCAAAGTCATCTGCTCGACGCCGCCAAGCTGGTGAAGCCCAGCACCAAGGAGTGGTTTGCCACGGCCCGCAACTACGCGCTGTACTCCAACGAAGGCGGGCTGTACGACGACATTCTGGTGTATTTGGGGGTGAAGAAGCCGGGGTAATGTAATAGTCCGGACTGGCCCGGCTGCCAACGACGATTTCGACATGAACACCCCGTCCAAAAAACGACTCAGTGCGCGGTTGCCCGGCATGCAGCGCATTTGGCTGCTGCTAAAGCTCAACCGGCCGCGGCTGGCCATGGAGCTGGCCCAAGTGCGCCTGGCCAGCCAACCCACCGACCTTGGTGCCCGGCTAGCCTTGGTCGACGCGCTGCTCTTGGACGGACAGGCTATGCGGGCACTGGACCAGGCTAAAACCGCCGTAGGTCAGGCTCCCGAAAACGCCGACAGCCATTTTGCGCTGGCGCGGGTGCACGGGCAGCTCGGCAACCTGCATACGGCTGCCCAAGGCATGCGCGAAGTGCTGCGGCTCAATCCTTATGAGGCCGATTTTTTCGCGTTTCAAGCTCAGGTGCAATTCCTCATTCAGGCATATGCCAACGCGGTGGCAGCGGCCGAATCCGGGCTTTCATTGCACCCGCGGCACGGCGAATGCCTGTTGTGGCTGATGCGGGCGGCGGAGCAACAAGGCCATCTGCCCATCGCCGACGCAGCCCGGGAGCGTTTGCTGGCGGTGGCCCCGAACAGTGGCCTCGTACACCGCGCAATAGGCCAGCTTCTGCTGCGTCGGGGCGAGGCCACTCTTGCCGCCACCCACCTCGCCCAGGCCTTGGCCTTGGAGCCCACGCAAGCCGCCAGCTTGGTGCCCCTGCTCCGGCAGGCGCGGCGGTGGGAAAGCTGGCCGCCGGAGCTACTGCGCCTGGGCGATTACGGACGCGCCCCCTACCTGGCAGGCTGGTCTGCTGTTCCGAGCTTTTTTGTCCGCGTTGTTTGCGCGCCGGTGGCCTGGTACTACATGACCGTAGCCAATGCCAAAACCAAGCAAGACCCGTTGTTTCAGCGTGAGCCCGGCCCGCCTGCTCCCGCTATCGGAACCAAGGAGGACCTGGATGTTCTGGCAAGCGCGACGACAGCCTCGCCAGGTAAATGGCTGGCTTTTGTGGGCTTCATTGGCCTGCTGGGCTGGATTTCGGTAGCATGGAAGCTCCCGCCTGCTGGGGTCGCAATCATCGCCTTTTTTCTGGGCCGCAGCCTGCTGCGACAACACCGCTAACTTTCTGGCTTGCCGCCTGCCCTTTCCGTGCACCCTACTCCGCAAAGCCTCCCTTCGTTGGCTAGCATCTGGCAGCTGCTGGAGCTGCACCGGCCCGCCCTGGCCGAAACAGCCGCACGGCAGCGCCTGGCCGCCGACCCCGCCGACTGGCCCACCCTGCTGGCCCTAACCGAAGCCCTCCGGCAGCAGCAGCGCCTGGAAGAAGCTGCGTACACTGCCACCACGGCCATTCAGGCGGAGCCCAACGCCCATGAGGCGCACTTTGCGCTGGCGCAGGCATTGGGCATGCAGGGAAAGCTGCGCCGAGCCGACATTTCCCTCCGCCAGGCCCTGCGCCTGAGCCACCGGGAGCCTCGCTACCACGCGTTTCGGGCCCAGCTTTTTTATTTACAGCGCAGCTACAACGCGGCCATCAGTTGCGCCGAAGACGGCCTGCAGCTGGCGCCCGAACACGCCGACTGCCTGCTCTGGCGTGCCTTAGCTCAGGAATGCCTCGACCAACCGGCCGCGGCCGACGATGACTTCCAGCGCCTGCTGCGCGTGGCCCCGGAAAGCGACCTGGTACACGCCCGCCTGGGCCGGGTGCTGTTCAACCGCTACCAGCCCGCTGCCGCCGACCGCCATCTTACCGAAGCGCTGCGCCAAAACCCCGCCCTGGCGGCCGAGCTGGTGCCGCTGTTGCGGGAAGCCCGCCGCCAGCAGTTGTGGCCCGAGTGGCTCTTGCGCAGCGAGCGCCAAGGCGCCGAACGCCGCGCCCTGGGCCTCGACCCTGGCCTGGGCATGCTCTTCCACCGGATTAGGGGCACGGGCGCGGTAACGCGGGCGTGGTGGCGCACAAGGCGCGCCCCCTTGTTCCGCCACCCCCTTCCGCCAAACCCGCATAGCCGCTGGCGCTGGCGACTAAAAGTGTGGGGCGTGGTGCTGGCTATTATCGGCGGCGTCATCGGACTGACCGCACTCAGCGTGCAGCTGGGTTTGCCGGCGATGACGGGTATCATGGTTGGGTCCGGCTTGCTGGCCATTGCGCGCTACCTGAACGAGCAACGCGACGACGACGACTAAAAACCAGAGTTTCCGGAGGCTTGGTTGCGGCGTGGCGCGTGGCCCCACTGCCCAAGGCAGGCTATATTCGACTCAGCTTGCTGACCGGCCCCGGCACTCCGCCGCGCGGGCACCCTACCCTTCTACTCGTTTGGAAAACGCTACCGACTACCTCCCCCGCGTGCAATTGCTGCTGAGCCAGCACCGGCACGCCCACGCCGCCCAGGAGCTGCGCCGCCAACTGGCGCAGGACCCGCACGACCCGGTGGCCCACGCCCTACTGGCCGTGTGCCTGCTGGAGCAGGAGCAGCTAGCCGAAGCGCAGTCCGAAGCCGAGTTGGCCATTCACCTTGCGCCCGAATACGACTTCGCGTTCTACGCCCTGGCCCTGATTGAGAACCGCCGACACCGGTCCGAGGAGGCCCTAGCCGCCATCAACGACGCTCTGGCCCTCGACCCCAACGACGCCGACTACTACCACCTACTGGGCCAGCTGCGCCTGCAAAGCGGCCAGTGGCAGGCCGCCCTGCAAGCCGCCCAAACCGGCCTCGGCCTCGACGCCGAGCACGCGGGCCTACACGGCCTGCACGCCCGCGCCCTGGCCCGCCAGGGCCGCCCCGACGAAGCCGGCACCGCCGCCCGCTCGGCCCTGAGCTATGCGGCCAGTAGCAGCACCACCCAGGCCCAGGCCGGCTGGGTGGCCCTCGAAACCAACCGCCCCAAAGAAGCCCTGGAGCACTTCCGCGAAGCCCTACGCCTCGACCCCGAATCAGACTTTGCCCGCGAGGGCCTGGTGGAGGCGCTGAAGGCCCGCTACTGGGTGTACCGCACGTTCATGCGGTTTGTGTACTGGTCGGGCACGCTGAGCGAGGGCGCACGGCGCGGCTTGTTTCTGGGCGCCTGGGTGGTGGTGCGCTTTGTGCGGGTGCTGCTGCCGGTGTACCTGCTGTTTGTGTTCCTGAGTTGGTTCGCCGACGTCATTTTTGAGAGCCTGCTGCGCGTGAGTGCCTACGGCCGGCTGGCCCTGAGCGAGCGGCAGACGCGGCACTCCAACCAGTTTCTGGGTTTGCTGGCGGTGGCGGCGGGCGCACTGGCCGGGCGGCTGGCGGCGCCAACCGTACCGGGCACCAGCACGCTGGGCATGGTGGCGCTGGGGCTGCTGTTTCCGCTGGCGGGCACCTGGCGGCTGCCGGCGGGCACACTGGCCTGGCAACGCTCTCGCTGGGCTGGCTTAGGGCTGGCCGCGGTGGGCGTGCTAGGCGTGGCGCTGGAAGTACTGGGCCTGGGCGGCGACGGCGTGGCGTTCGGCGCCTTTCTCATTGGTACGCTGGCCTACACATGGGTTTTTGCCCTGCGGTAGTGGCCGGGGGCAGGGGGCTGTTGAACGACGTAGGGGCGGGGCTTGCCCCCGCCCGGTTATTAAACAGAATCGTTGAACGGAATCGTTGAATCGGTTCTGCCGACCGGGCGGGGGCAAGCCCCGCCCCTACGTCGTTCAAATGAAACATTACTTGCCGCGTTTCCAGCGGTAGTATTTGCGGTACCAGGCCGACGTTTTTTTGAACAGGCTGCTGGTCGACTCGTTCGGGAACATGTTGATGCGGAACACCTGCATGCGGTCGTCTTCAATGGTGAGCCCGCCGGTGTCGGTGGCTACGCCCAGGGCGAAACCGGCGGCGCGCACCGTTTCTTTCACGGGCTCATTGAGGTCGCCGTAGGGATAGGCGAAGCTCACGACGCTGGTGTGCAGGGCGGTTTCCAGGGCGGCTTTGCTACGCGCTATCTCCTGCGCAGCTTCGGGCAGCGGCAGCGTGGTAAGGCGGGGGTGCGACATGGTGTGCGCCCCGATTTCCCAGCCCGCGGCCACGAAGGCCTCTTTTTGCGCCCGGTCCATGATGTCGGAGCGCGGCTCGGTGGGGTCGGCGGCCAGGTCCCATTGGTTATAGCGCACGTCGAAGTCGCCGAGCAGATAGAGCACGCCGCGGTAGCCGTACTGCTGCATGAGGGGCAGCAGGTTGGTGTAGTTGTCCGTGTAGCCGTCGTCGAAGGTGAGGACGATGGGGCGGGCCGGAAACTCGCTCAGCGGCCGCTCGCCGGCGGCAAAGCTGAGGTAGTCGGCGAAGGTGATGGGCGTGAGCTTACGGGCCTTGAAATAAGCCAAGTGCTTCGCAAAGTTGTCTTTGGTGACGTAAATCTGGTGTTTGGTGGCCAGCGGCGCGTCCGGAATTTTGTGGTACATCAGCACCGGGATGAAGGCCGGAACGGCTTTGCGCATACGGGCCACCTGATAGATTTCGAGCACCCGAGCCGACACGGTGGGCAGGTCGTAATGCGCCCGCACCTGCTGCTGCAGGGCGGCTGTCACGGGCTGCGGCGCCTGCAGGTAGCCCCACGCCGCGGCCAGCACCGCCGAAAAATCTACCGCCGACGGTGCCTGCCGGGCCGAGATGTCGCCAAAGTTGGAAGCCGCGGCCGCGCCGAACGTGGCTTCAGTCACTAGGCCCTCGAAGGTGGCTTCGCCCAGGGCCAGCACCGCCCGGCCCGCGCCCAGCGCCTCTATGGCCACCCGGCCCGCCCCGATGACCAGCGTAGTGCGCGCCAGCCAGCCGGGCACGTCGCGGGTGAACCCAACAACTTCCACCCGCTCACCAAACTCGGCCTGCAGCTGCGCCAGGGCTGTTTTTCCGGCTTCGGGCAGGTGCTCCAGCTCGCCGCCGATGAGCGCCACGCGCAGCGCCGGCAGCTCGCGCAGCAGCACCGGAAACACCTGCTGCAGCAGGGCCGCTGCCCGCTCGCCCTTGCCGCCGTTGAAGCGCCCGATGAATGCGATTCTCAGCTCGGAGGGAGGACCCGTGGCCGATGAAACCGCCACGCCAGGCGCCTTTTCATTTCCAAACGCCACCCCGTTGGGGATTTCCACGATTTTAGCCGCAGCCATTTTCACTTCGGCCACCAGGTGTTCCCGCAGGTTGCCGCAAATGGCAATGACTTTGTCGCCGTAGATGTCGAAAAGCGAAGTGGAGGCGTGCAAGTGCTGGCGGCCGTGCACGGTGCTCACCAGCGGCACTTTCAGGCCGCGCAGAGCCAGGTGGCTCACCCAGCTGGCCGCCCGCGAGTGGGCGTGCACTACCTGGATGTCTTCGGCCTGAATGAGCCGGCGGATAAGCCGGGCATTGCGCAGGCGCTGGCCGTAGCGGCGGTTGCTGATGGGCGCCGGCACCAGCGTGGCGCCCGTGGGCAGCTGGGCGGCGTCCGATACCAGCCAGACGCGGTGCCCCTGGGCACGGTGCGCTTCGGCCAGCTGCACGGCATAGGCCACGGAGCCCGCAAAAAACTCAGCCGAAAGAACGTGGAGAATGCGCATGGCGCAAAGGTATTGCCAGGCTGCGGGTAGCCCGGCAATACCTTTGCGCCAACTCCGAACAGGGCATGGTCATGCTTTGCTGCGCGCTGCATGACGTTCTTCGCTCAATGCGGGCCGCTAGTTGAATGCCCGGCCGGCCACGTTGTCCATGTATTTCTGGCCGTTGCCGGTGTTCAGGAGCAGCACGGTTTCGTCGGGGTGCAGCCAGCCGGTGCCGAGCAGCTTGCGGGCGGCCATCCACACGGCCGCGCCTTCGGGCGCCACGAAAAGGCCTTCCTGCTGGCCCAGGTCGCGCATGCCGGCCAGCATGTCTTCTTCGCTGATGCTCACCACCGTGCCGTTCGATTCGCGCAGCACGCGCAGCATCATGGCCTCGCCCAGGGGGTGCGGCACGGCCAAGCCGTTGGCCAGCGTGGGGCTGCCGTGGTAGGCGTGGCAGTTGGCCTGCCGGCCGGCGTAGGTTTCGAGCAGGGGGCAGCAGTTTTTGGCTTGCACGGCCACCATGCGCGGCAGGCGGGTTTCGGGCGCGAGCCAGCCCAGAGCCTTCATTTCCTGAAACGCTTTCCAGATGCCGATGAGGCCGGTGCCGCCGCCGGCGGGGTACAGCAGCACGTCGGGCAGGCTCCAGTTGAGCTGCTCGGCAATTTCGTAGCCCATGGTTTTCTTGCCTTCGAGGCGGTAAGGCTCTTTCAGGGTCGAAATGTCGAGCAGGGCACCGTCGGCGTTGCGCTGGCGCACCCGGGCGCCGCAGTCGCTGATGAGGCCGTCGACCAGCTCCACCTCGGCCCCGTACCAGTAGCATTCTTCCTTGAAGGCCTGGGGCGTGTGGCGGGGCATCACTACCACGGCCTTGAGGCCGGCGCGGGCACAGTAGGCGGCCATGGCCACTCCGGCGTTGCCGGCCGTGGGGATGATGCAGCCGTCCACGCCCAGCTCTTTGGCCTTGGACACGGCCATGCTCAGGCCGCGCGCCTTAAACGAACCGGTGGGATTTTGGCCCTCGTCCTTCAGCAGAAGCGAGGACAGCTCGTGGCGCGCGGCCAAGCGCGGCAAGCGCAGCAGGGGGGTGAAGCCCTCGCCCAGGGTCACCTTGTGGTCGGGGTTGAGCAGGGGCAGCAGGGCGCCGTAGCGCCACATCGAAGGGTCGGCCCGGTCGATGATGTCGCGGCCCAGCGGCTCAAACAAGTCGTAATCGGCCACCAGGGGCACGTTGCAGCAGGCCGACACGCGCTGCAATTCAAACGCCGAGTAAGCAGCGCCACACGCCGAGCAATGCAGGGTGCTAAGGCGGGAAGGAGATTCGAGGGCCACCATTTTCATGGGGCAAAGTACGGGAGTGGCCCGGCCGGGGTATGCCTTTTTGGGATGGGCTTTTGGAATAGCCTATGCCTTCCCGGAATAATAGCGCTTAGTAAAAAGGAGGAAGTCCCGGTACGGCGCGTTGTTCTCAGTGCCTTTGCGCTGGATGAAATTGAACTCCCGCTTGAGCGGAAAGTTATTGATTTTCACTTCCGAAAACTCGCCCGAAGCCAACTCCTTCAGCACGGCCTGGCGGGGCAGGAAGGCCAGGCAGTTGTCGACGCGCACGAAGTTTTTGAGGGCTTCGGTGCCGCCCAGGCGCACGCGCACCGGCAGCGCGGCCAGCTTGATGCGGTGCTGCGCCAGGGCTTCTTCCAGCACGGCCAGGGTGCCGGAGCCGGCCTCGCGCAGGGCCAGCGGCGTGCTGAGCAGGTCGTGCACTTCGAGGATGCGGTGCTCGAGCGGGTTGTTGGCGGCGCACACGGCCACCACGTCGTCGGTGAGCAGGGGCGTGTACGTCACGTGGCTCACCTTGTGAATGCCTTCGATGATGCCCAACTCAATTTCGTGGTCGAGCAGGGCCCGCAGAATGTTGTCGGAATTGCGGTTTTTGAGGCTGAGCTGGCGGTTGGGGTGCAGGCGCAGGTAGGCCGACACCACCGGCGGCAGCACATACAGCGAAATGGTGGTGCTGGCCCCGATGAGCAAATGCATGCTGGGCGCAAAGTCGGTGCTCAGCGCGCTCATTTCCTGGTGCAGCTCCTGCTGCAGCTGCTTGGCCTGCAGCAATTTCTGGTAGAGCTTGAGGCCGGCCGGGGTGAGCTGAATGCTGCTGCCCAGGCGCTCAAACAGGCCGGTTTTGTAGTGCTCCTCCAGCGCCTTCACCTGCTTGCTCACCGCCGACTGGCTGATGAACAAGGTCTGGCTGGCCTTGGTGAAGCTGAGGCGCTGGGCCACTTCGAGAAAAACTTCGTGCGGATGGGAGAGCATAAGGGAACGAAGCTAACGGGTGCGAGAGACATGGCCCCGGGCCACCCCAGTAAACTCGTCTTCAACGCCCAAAAAGTTGCCGCCGCAGGGCCTCGTCCTGCTGGTACACGTCGGGGTAGAAGCGCAGGCGGCCCGCCACCACCGCGCAGGTGGCGTAGCGCACGTGCAGCGGCATTGCGCGCGGGGCCGTGATGCGGCGCGGCACGGGCGCAGCGGCCAGCGCGGCCTCGGTGGGCAGGGTGGCCCGCAGGCTGTCGGCGTCGCGCAGCAGGTAGGCCGCCAGCTGCAGCGGGTGCTCCATGCGAATGCAGCCGTGGCCCAGCGCGCGGTAGGGCCGCTTGAAGTCGTGCGCGTCGTAGGTGGCGTGCAGGTAAACCTGGTAGGGATTCGGAAAGCGAAAAATGACCGACCCCAGGGCGTTGCCCGGCCCCGAACGCTGCCGAATGGTGTAGCGAAACCGCTTCTTGTTCACGTCCCACCAGTCCACGGCCGTGGCGTCTACGGGCTGGCCCTGCGCGTCATAAATCAGGAACCGGTGCCGCGCGGCATAACGCGGGCTGTGGCGCAGGCGGGGCAAAATCTCTTCCGTGGCAATGCTGTAGGGCACGCGCCACTCGGGCGCCAGCGTGAACACCCGCAAGCGGCTGCTGAACGTGGGCGTGGGGCTTTCGGGCTTGCCGATGACGAGGCGGTGGGTTTGCAGCACGCTGTCGCGGTGCACCACTTCCAGGGTGTAGGCCGGCAGGTTGACCAGCACGTAGCCGGTATCGGCAATGGGCTGCCAGCGCCAGCGCTCCAGCGTGAGGGCCAGTTGCTGGGCGCGCCTGATGCGGGCCGAGTCGCGCCCCCAGGGCTGCCGGCGCCAGTGGGCCAGCGCCTGCTGCAGCTGCCGGTACTCGCGGTGCGCGGGCTGGCAGCGCAGCAGGACGGGCACAAAATCGGGCGCGGCGAGGGCCCGGGCTAGCCAGGCCGCCGGCACAAACGCCGAATCGGCGGCTTCGAGCGGCGACGGCGTGAACTCGCGCAGCTGGCCCCGGCGCAGGTGGCGCGCAAAGCGCAGCAGGCCGTCGGTGAGCAGCACTTCGAGGCGCGCCTGCAGGGCGGCGCGGCGGGCTGCAGGCACGGGGGAATTCAGCGCCGAAGCCAGCGCCTGCAGCGCGGGGCCGTGGTAATTCACCGGCTGCAAGCCGTAGTCCTCGGCGCCGAGCAGCAGGGCCACGGCGGCTTGCCCCTGGGCGTTGAGGCGGGAGGCTTCGCACCAGGCCGGGGCGCCGGCCCGCCGCTGGTAGAAGTCGCGCGTGCCGCGCAAGTCGTGCCACTGCAGAAGGCGGTGGCCGGGCGTGGCTACAGTGTCGAGCAACAAGGCCTCAATGCGGTCGGCCAACGAGTCGGACGCCGCGCGGCTACTGCTGCCTCCGGCCGGTGGCCGGGCAGGTGCAACGGGCGCGACCGGCCGGGCTGGGCCGGCGGTTACCAACGTCAGCAACAAGGCCAACAGCAAGTAACCTAGTCGTCGCATAAGCACTCGGAGTAAGGGGGGGTTTTCACCATAGAAGCCCTGCGGATTGAAGCGGAAAGCGGCGCGTTTATATTCAATTTATACAATATTTGTAATAGAATCAATACCGGAGCAGTACACACGGTGCACAAACCAGCTTCAACGCGCCAAAAGCGCCCTGGCCCCGATAAGGCATTGCCCGCGAGCCCGCGCAAATAAGCCAACTGACTATTATTTAAAGTCTATATTTACACCATGCGCCCTTTGTTCTGCATGATTGGCTGTGGCCTGCTGCTGGCCGGCTTTCTGGGATGCGCCCGGCGGCCGGCGGCGGCATATCAGCCGGTGGCGGCGGAAGCAAGCGTCCCCGCCCCGCAGCTGCTGTTTCTGAGCTGCCGCCTCACGGCTGCCCCGGCCGGCACCCAGGTGCAGGTGCTGCAGGCCCAGGCCGTGCCCGGCGACCTGAAAGCGCCGGACCCCGACGCCGACGTGCCCAACAACGTGCGCGTGTCGCAGCTCAACGGCCAGGGCCAGCCGCTGGCGCAGGTGCGGGTGGCGCACCCCTTGCGGCGCAGCGTGGAGCACGTGGCCGACGACCAGCGCACCTTTCAGCGCAGCGAGGTGGTGGTGCCCACGGCCGAGCTATTTGTGCGCCTGGCCCTGCGGCCCACCGCCACCGCCATCCGCCTCGAAGAAGTGGTGGACGGCAAAACCAACCTGCTCACCGAAATCCCCATTCCTCGCAAATCCTAAGCGCCTGCCCCATGAAGAAACTCGCTACCCTTTTGCTGCTGGTGCTGCTTGGTGCCGGCCTAACCTCCCCGCTGGCCGCCCAGACTTTCCCGGTGGATACGTTGATAAAAACCGGCCCGCTCACGAAGCGCATCAACCTGGTTTTCGTGCCCGATGGCTACCAGGCCAGCGAGATGCCGCTGTTTCTGAGCCGGGTGAACCAAGTGCTGACCAGCTTCTTCGGGCAAACGCCTTTTCAGGAGTATCGGCCGTATTTCAACGCCTTTGCCATCAAAGTGCCGTCGATGCAGAGCGGCAGCACGCACCCGCGCACGGCGCCCGATTGCGCCAGCACGCCGGCCTTCACGGCCAGTACTTATTTCAACAGCACGTTTGACTACGCGGGCATTCACCGCCTGCTGGTGCCGCAGGCCAATGCCGCCATTGGCACGGTGCTGGCCAGTAGTTTCCCGCGCTACGACCAGGTGTTTGTGCTGGTGAACCACGCCGAATACGGCGGCTCGGGCGGCACCTGGGCCACGGCTTCGGCCAACGCCAGCGCCACCGAAATCATGGTGCACGAAATCGGCCACTCGTTCGCCGGCCTGTCGGATGAGTACTGGGCCGGGCCGCAGTACGCCCGCGAAACGGCCAACATGACCCAAACCACCTCCCCCACCACCGTGCGCTGGGCCCCGTGGATGGGCTTCAACGGCATCGGCATCATCTCGCACTCCACCGACCCCAGTTGGAAGAAGCCCCACGCCGGCTGCAAAATGCAATACCTGGGCCCCAATTACCCGTTTTGCGCAGTGTGCCGCGAGGCGTTCGTGGAGAAAATTCACACCCTGGTTTCGCCGCTGCAGGCGTATTCCCCCACCGCGCTTAACATCAACGCGCCCACCCAGAACCTGGCGTTTGCGCTGACGCTGCTCCAGCCCTTGCCCAACACCCTGAAAGTGACCTGGACGCTGGACGGCACCGCCATCGGGGCCCGCAACGCCACCACGGCCAACGTGGCCCTGAGCCAGCTGCCCGTGGGCAGCCACGTGGTGCGCGCCACCGTGACGGACACCACCGCCCTCACCCGCCGCAGCACCCACGCCGCCCAGCACACCTACACCGTGAACTGGTTTATCAACCGCACCGCTACGGCCGTGCGCATGGCCTCGGCCACGGCCGAGTACGAGGTGGAAACTTACCCCAACCCGGTGGGCGACCTGCTGAACCTGAACTACACCCTGCCGCGCACGGCGCCGGTGGTGCTCACCCTGCACGACGCCGCCGGCCGCACCATCAAAACGCTGCGCTATAACCGCCAAGCGCCCGGCCGCTACCAGTACCAGCTGCGCCCCGAAGACCTGGGCGTGCGGGCCGCCGGCACCTATACGTTGCTGATAAATGTAGACGGCGTGCTGATTTCGCGGCAGCTCATAAAAGAATAAAGGACGGGGGGCGTTGAGGGCTTACTTATTCCGACCGTTCTGCTACCTTCCGGCCGGAATTTACCCCCTTTCCTCCCCCACCCCATGTTGGCCCGTTTCCGCCTTTTGCCACTGCTGCTGTTGCTGTTGGCCGCTTCGTCGTGCTCCAAAAAATCGGCCCAGGAGCAGGCCGCGCAGGAGCAAACCGACGGGGAGGAAATCGACCCTTACGCCAACATCACCTTCACCTTCGACAAGGAGGTGGTCGACGCCGGCAAACTCAACCAGTGGGACACCACGCAGTTCGTGCAGTTTTCGCCGGCCGTGCGGGGCCGTTTTAAGTGGACGAGTGCCAATGAGCTCACGTTTTCGCCGCTGAGCCCGTTTCGGCCCAGCACGGTGTTCAAGGCGGCGCTGGTTTCGGAAAACTTGCCCAGCGGCAAGCAGGAGCTGGCGTTGAACCGCCGGGCCTTCCACACGCCGTACTTGAAAATGGCCGACCCGCAGGTGTTCTACGGCGCCTCGAAGCGGGCGGCGGGCACGGCCGAGTTGGCGGCCAACCTCGTGTTCAACTACCCCGTGCGGCCCGCCGACCTGCGCCCGCGCCTGCGCATCACGCAGGACGGCAAGCCGGTGGCGGTGGAAATCAGCACCGCCGAGCCGGACGCCACGCTGGGCGTCACCTTCAAGCAGGAAGTGCGGACGGGCACGCCGCTGCAAATCGACATTGCCCCCGGCCTGAAACCGGCCGGCGGCACCATAGCCACCACGGCCCCCCTCACGGCCCAGGCCGACGTGCCCGACCAGCAAACCCTGGAAGTGCGCGAGCTGACCGGCTCCCTGCTCAACGGCCAGCCCGTGGTGACGGTGCTCACCAACCAGCCCGTGGCCGCGCCCGACATCGAGCCCAACCTGACGGTATCGCCCAAAGTGGCTTTTTCAGTCGAAACCGTGGAAAGCGGCTTCGTGCTTAAGGGCGGGTTTGAGGTGGGAAAATCTTACCAGATAACGCTGGCGCCGGGCACGCGCGGCACCCTGGGCGGCGTGCTGAATGAGAAATACAGCCAGGCCGTGTCGTTTGAGGCGGAGCGGCCGAGCCTGGATTTTTCGACCGGCGACAAGGCCATGTACCTCGACGCGCTGGGCGCCCGCAACCTGGGCTTGCGTATCAACCAGGTGCAGAAGGTAAAGGTGACCATCGCCAAAGTCTACGCCAACAACATCCAGCAACTGCTGCGCGGCGAAAAGCAGTACGGCTACCCCGAGTACGACGAGGACGAGCCCCGCGAATCCAACACCGACGAGGAGGGCAACTACATCGACCGCAGCTTCCGCTACTACGACACCGAAAACATCGGCAACGTGATTTCGGAGCGCACCATTTCAGTGGACGGGTTGCCCAAGGAAGGGGGATTGCGCCTGCTGAATCTGGACCTGAAAGCGCTGGAGTTTCAGGGCGCAATGAAGGGCTTGTACGTCATTCGGGTGCAGGACACCGAGCGGCAGTGGCTGCAAGTGAGCAAGCTGGTGGCCGTGACGGATATCGGCCTAATTGTGAAGCAGGGCGCCACCGGCGGCACGGTGGTATTTGCGAATTCCATTCGGACGGCCGAGCCGTTGAGCGGCGTCACGGTAAACCTCGTGAGCTCGAATAACCAGGTGATTGGCACGACGACCACGGACAAGGCTGGCGTGGCGCAGTTCGACTCGGCGGCCAGCATGAAGCGCTTCCAGCTGGGCATGATTACGGCGGTGAAGGACGCCGACTTTTCGTTTCTGGACTTGACCAAAAGCCGGGTCGAAACCTCGCGCTACGAAGTGGGCGGACTGACCTCGAACGCGGCGCATTACCAGGCTTTTTTGTACGGCGACCGGGACCTGTACCGGCCCGGCGACACGGTGCGGACGAACACCGTTATTCGCACCGAGGACTGGAAGGTGCCGCCCACCGGCCTGCCCGTGAAAATCCGGCTGCTGCTACCCAGTGGCAAGGAATACAGCAGCTTACGGCAGAAGCTGAGCGCGGCGGGCAGCTTCGAGAGCAGCTTCATTTTGCCGCCCACGGTGATGACTGGCCTCTACACCTTGGAGGTGCTGACCGGCAACGACGTGCTGCTGACCTCGCGCCAAATCAGCGTAGAAGAATTCATTCCGGACCGCATGAAAGTGACCGTGACGGCCGCCCCCACCGTGCTGCGGCCGGGCCAGAATGTGACGGCCAGCATCACGGCCGTAAACCTGTTTGGCCCACCGGCGGCCGACCGCAAGTTTGAGGTCGAATTCTCGC
Source organism: Hymenobacter armeniacus (assembly GCF_014699055.1). Classification (GTDB taxonomy): domain Bacteria; phylum Bacteroidota; class Bacteroidia; order Cytophagales; family Hymenobacteraceae; genus Hymenobacter; species Hymenobacter armeniacus. The sequence continues at coordinate 348,821 of NZ_JACXAC010000002.1, read as the reverse complement.
TCAAGCAGAAGTCCTTCGCGCCCAAGGCTTACCCCAATTACAGCTTCACCATCAACAGCGGCGAAAAGCGCCGCACCCTGAGCGAAGACGGCGAGGAAACCAGCGAAAGCGCCCTCACCTCGCGCTTCGAGAAAACCGTGCGCGAGGGCACCACCGACGCCGCCGGCCGCGGCACCGCCACCTACACCGTGCCCGATTTCCGCGACCTCGGCACGCTGGAAGGCGTGGCCTTCGCCACGGTGTTCGACGAAACCGGCCGGCCCGTGAACCGCCTCGCCACCTTCGACGTGCAGACGCAGGCCACCATGTTCGGCATCGGGAGTTTGCCCGAGCTCATCGGCACGCGGCGCGCCCTCACGGTGAAGCTGCTGGCCCTCACGCCGGCCGGCAAGCCCACCACGGCCCAGGCCGAAGTGAAGGTGGTGCGCAAGCTCTGGGAAACCGTGCTGGAGCGCCAGGGCGGCCGCTACGTCTACAATTCGCAGCAGCGCGAGCAAACCATTCTGAGCCAGACCCGCGCCGTGGGGGCCGAAACCAGCTTCAGCTTCACCCCCATCTACTCCGGCGAATACGAGGTGCGGGTGAGCCGGCCGGGCGCCACGAGCTACGTCACGCAGTCGTTTTACGCCTACGGCTACGGCGACACGCAGGCCAATTCCTTCGAGGTGAGCAACGAGGGCGCGGTGAGCATCGAGGCCGACAAAGCCAAGTACGCCCCCGGCGAAACCGCCAAGCTGCTGCTGAAAGCGCCCTTCGCCGGCCGCATTCTGGTGACGGTGGAGCGGGCCAACGTGCTCGACCATTTCTACGTGAGCACCGACGGCAAGGCGGCCGAAGTGAAAATCCCCATCAAGGCCGACCACGTGCCCAACGTGTACATCACCGCCACGGCCGTGCGCGCCCACGACGGCCGCGACCGCCTGCCCCTCACCGTGGCCCGCGGCTTCCTGCCCCTGACCGTGGAAAAAGCCGATTCGCGGCTGCCGGTGACCATTGCCGCACCCGCCGCCAGCCGCTCCCAGACCTGGCAAACGGTGGAAATCACCACCGCGCCCCGCGCCCAGCTCACCTTGGCCGTGGTGGACGAGGGCATTCTCCAGCTCAAAAACTACCAGACGCCCGACCCGCACGCCTACTTCTACCAGAAACGGGCATTGGAAGTATCGGCCTTCGACGTGTACCCCTTCCTGCTGCCCGAGCTGGGCACCAGCAGCAGCGGCGGCGACGCCGCCGACCTGCGACGCCGCACCAACCCCGTGCCCAACCGCCGCGTGAAACTGGTCTCGAAATGGAGCGGCGTCCTCACCGCTGACGGCGACGGCAAAGTGCGCTACCGGGTACGCGTGCCGCAGTTCAGCGGGGCGCTCCGCATCATGGCCGTGGCTTACAAAGACGATGCCTTCGGCTCGGCCGAATTCACGATGAAGGTGGCCGACCCGGTGGTAATTTCCACGGCGCTGCCACGGTTTGCTAGTCCTGGAGATACTGTGATAGCAACAGTTACTTATACCAACACAACTAATAAACCGATTAGAGGACTAGAGTTCTTGGCATTCGGCGATGAGAAGTCTAAGGTTAAACCCAACGTCAATTATAAATGCCCTGATTGTTCCGAAAGCAATTCATATGAAAGGGTGCTACAGCCAAATGCTGAGCTCCAACTTCCATTTACCATGGTTGTAGGACAGGGAATCGGTACAACGCCGATTCGAGCAGTTTTTTCACCTGACCTCAGCCGTGAAAACGGTGGCTTTAAAAACAATTTCACCGAAACCATTGACCTCCCAATTCGCCCCGCCGCCTCGCTCGAAAAGCGCACCGGCAGCGGCGTGCTGGCCGGCGGGGCCACGCTCCCGCTCAACCTGAAAACCGATTTCCTGCCCACCTCGCTCAGCAGTCGGCTGGTGGTGAGCCGCTCGCCGCTCACGGAGTTCAGCAAGGATTTGCGCTATCTGCTGCAATACCCCTACGGCTGCCTGGAGCAAACCGTGTCGGCTGCCTTCCCGCAGCTGTACTACGCCGATTTGGCGGCCACTTTGCAGCAGAAAACCGGCGCCGCAGCTAAGTCCCAGCGCTACAACCCGAACTACCACGTCCAGGAAGCCATCCGCAAAATTGAGAGCATGCAGCTCTACAACGGCAGCCTGAGCTACTGGCCGGCCGGCGACTACGACAACTGGTGGGCCACCGCCTACGCCGCTCATTTCCTGCAGGAAGCCCAGCAGGCCGGCTTCGCGGTGAATAAATCCGTCCTCGATAAGGTGCTGAAATACCTCGCCTTCCGCCTCAAAAAGCGCGAAACCGAGCCCTACCAGTACTTCGACGTCAGCAACATTGCCCGCGAGCGCACGATTGCCAGCAAGGAAATCGCCTACTCGCTCTACGTGCTGTCCCTGGCCGGCCGCCAAGACCCCGTGGCCCTGAGCTACTACCGCGCCAACCGCCCCCTGCTCACCGAAGACTCCCGGTTCCTGCTCGCCTGCACCCAGAGCCTGCTCGGCAATCAGCGCGCCTTCCGCGAGCTGCTGCCCACCAAGTTCGGCAGCGAGCGGGCCGCCAAGCGCGCCCTCGACGGCTCGTTTTACTCCCCCATCCGCGACCTGGGCCTCATGCTCAACGCCCTCGTCAGCACCGACCCCAACAACCCGCAAATCCCCGGCATGGCCCGCCAGCTCAGCCGCCAAATGAAAGCCGCCTACTGGCTCAACACCCAGGAAAGCGCCTTCGCCCTGCTGGCCCTGGGCAAAATAGCTCACCAAAACGCCCGCAGCACCGCCACCGCCGCGTTCACCATCGACGGCAAGCCAGCCGGCAGCTTCACCGGCAAAGACCTGACGCTGCGCAACGTAGCCAACCGCAACGTGAGCATCCGCAACGCTGGCCGCGGCAGCCTCTACTACTTCTGGGAAACCGAGGGCATCTCGGCCAGCGGCCAGGTGAAGGAGGAGGATTCCTACCTGAAAGTGCGCCGCCAGTTCCTCACCCGCGACGGCGCCCCGCTCGGCGCCCCCGCCTTCCGCCAGAACGATTTGGTGGTGGTGAAGCTCACCCTGGAAGCCGGCGACGGCGCCGGGGTGATTAAAAACGTGGCCATTACCGACCTGCTGCCCGCCGGCCTCGAAATCGAAAACCCGCGCATCGGCGCCCTGCGCGAGCTGAATTGGGCCAAAGACGCCAGCACGCCCGATTACCTAGATGTGCGCGACGACCGAATCAATCTATTCGCCACGGCCACGACCACGCCGCAGCATTTCTACTACCTCTGCCGCGCCGTGAGCAAAGGCACTTTCAAGCTGGGGCCGGTGAATGCGGATGCGATGTATAACGCGGAGTATCACAGCTACAACGGGGCCGGCGTGGTGCGGGTGCGGTAGAGACGCATATTTGCGTCTCGTCGTTGAACGAACGCGCAATGGTGCGTCACCAGTCGTTCAACGACGAGACGCAAATATGCGTCTCTACCGAAAGAGGCCGTCTTCGGCGTATTGCTCGTGTTTCCAGCGGGCTGGATTGTTGGCGATGTACTGCTGAATCTTCCATAATTCTGCATCATTGCGCACCACCCGGTCATGGTAGCGGCTTTGCCAGTTAAATTCCAACCCTTGCTGCTTCGCTAAAGCACTTACGCCCGCTTTGAATCCGCGGATAACGGCTGCCAGATTCTCGCGTTGTGGCCCAAAAGTATTTTGATAATTCAGCGCAGGCCGCTTTTCATCTGCTTTATCAAAAAGCAGAAGCCCATGTACATGGTCGGGCATCACGACGAAGGAATCAAGCCTCACAAACGGAAAGCGAACGGGGATTTGAAGCCAGCATTCCCACGCAATTCGAGCTTGCGCAGTTGATGCCAGCTCAGCCTCTTCCCAATTGCCGGTTGGCAGAATAATTTCTCCAAAATATCTCGCCCGATTCAGGGTGCAAATAGTCACGAAATACGCCCCATTTTGACTGTAATCATAACCCGCCCAGCGGGCCGAAGCAATGCGAAAACGGTCATTGAATTTATCGCCCTCCATGCGTGGTTGCAGAGACGCATATTTGCGTCTCGTCGTTGAACAGTCGTAGGTAAAATGCAAGCAGCAATGAATTGGCAACGGTTGACGAACACCTTTTCGGGTCGTTCAACGACGAGACGCAAATATGCGTCTCTACTCGTTCTGCCGTTGCTCGCTTTTCTGCTCGACCGCCTGTTTCCGCTGCCGCCCGCGCCGCGCTACTCGCCCATCGTGCTGGCCGCCGATGGCAGCGTGCTCCACGCCTTTCTGAACCCCACCCAGAAATGGCGCATGAAAACCGAGCTGGCCGAGATAACTCCCGCACTGCAACAGGCCATTATCAATAAAGAGGACCGGTATTTCCGCTACCATTTCGGGGTGAATCCGCTGGCTATTCTGCAAGCCGCCGGGCGCAATATTTTCAGGAACGGCCGCACCACTGGGGCCAGCACCATCACCATGCAGGTGGCCCGGCTGCTGGAACCCAAGGAGCGTACCTTCGGCAACAAGCTGCTGGAAATGCTGCGCGCCATGCAGCTGGAAGCCCACTACAGCAAGGCCGAAATCCTGCAGCTCTACCTGAACCTGGTGCCCTACGGCGGCAATATCGAGGGGGTGAAGTCGGCCGCGCTACTCTACTTCCAGCAGCCGCCCGACTACCTCTCCCTGGCTCAGACGGTAACGCTGGCCATTATCCCAAACCAGCCGCGCGTGCTGGTGCTGGGCAAAAACAACGCCCTCATCCTGGCCGAGCGCAACCGCTGGCTGCGGCAGTTCCAGCGGCAGCACTTGTTTCCGGACCAGGACATTGCCGATGCCTTGGCCGAGCCGCTGGACGTGCAGCGCCACGCGGCGCCCACGCTGGCCCCGCACCTGGCGCGGCGCCTGGTTACGCAGTTTCCCACGCAGCCCATCATCCGTTCCACGCTGCGCCGCAGCCCCCAGGCCAAGGCCGAGGACCTGACCCGCAACTACGTGCGCCGCTTGCGCGAGCTGGGCATTTCGCAGGCCTCCGTGCTGGTGGTGAACAACCGCACCCGCGCCGTGGAAGCCTACGTGGGCTCGGCCGATTTTCAGGATGCCGCCAGCGCCGGGCAGGTAGATGGCGTGCGCGCCGTGCGCTCGCCGGGCAGCACGCTCAAGCCCTTCCTCTACGCCCTAGCCGTGGACCGCGGCATCGTGACGCCCAAGCTGAAGCTGCCCGACGTGCCCACCAATTTCAGCGGCTTTCGGCCCGAGAATTTTGATAAAAGCTGCGCCGGCGAAGTGACCGTGGAGCGGGCCCTAACTTACTCGCTCAACATTCCCGCCGTGCGCGTGCTGGCTGAGGTGGGCGTGCCGGTTTTCACCAATAAGCTGCGTGAAGCGGGTTTTAAAACTGTGGCGAAAGCGGCGCCGCGGCTAGGCCTGAGCACGGTGCTGGGCGGCTGCGGGGCCACGCTGGAAGAGCTGACGGGGCTGTACGCCGCGCTGGCCGATGGCGGGCGGTACCGGGCCCTGCAACTAAGGGCGTCAGGCTCCCTCGCTCCGACGGAGCGGGGGCCGGCGGGTGAGGCGCCTGGTCGTGCTGCCCTGTTCTCACCCGCCGCCGCCTTCCTCATCACCGACATTCTGGCCCAGCGCACCCGCCCCGACCTGCCCATGGGCTACCAAAACAGCCGCCACCTGCCCAAAATTGCCTGGAAAACCGGCACCAGCTACGGCCGCCGCGACGCCTGGAGCATCGGCTACAACCAGGACTACACCATTGGCGTGTGGGTGGGCAATTTCAGCGGCCAGGGCAGCCCCGCCCTCACTGGGGCCGATATTGCTTCGCCCCTGCTTTTTGACCTGTTCAACCTCCTTGCTTACAACTCGCCCAACAACTGGGCGGTGCCGCCCGCCACGCTCGACTTCCGGCTGGTGTGCGCCGAAACCGGCCTCGTGCCCGGCGCGCACTGCCCCAACCAGCTCATCGACTATTACCTGCCCGGCACCTCCTCGGCCCGGCACTGCGAGCACCAGAAAGAAGCGTTGATTTCGGGTGATGCCACCGTTTCGTACTGCCGGGCCTGCGTGCCGGCGGCGGGTTTCAAACGGCAACTGTTTCCCAACCCGTTGCCCGAGGTGCTGGCGTTTCGGGAAGCACAGGGATTGCCGTCCTCGCGCCTGCCTCCGCACAATCCGGCCTGCCAGCTGGTGCGCGGCAACGAAGCCGCTGGCGCGGCCTTGGCCATCACCTCGCCCCTGGCCCACGCCGAATACGTGCTGAACCGCGGCGAAAAGCAGCAAATGCTGCTGAGCTGCGCGGCGGGCAGCGAGGTGCACCAGGTGTTCTGGTACGTGAACGACCGGTTCCTTCGGGCCGCATCGGCTACCGAGCGGGTGTTTTTCCGCCCACCCAGCGGCACCGTGAAAATCTCCTGCGCCGACGACCACGGCCGCAACGTGGACATTGAATTGCAGGTGGCCGAGATGTAGCGCAGACTTTTAGTTCGCCCTACTCTCCGCCAAAGAAATACGCCGGCACACCCGCCACACCCGGCCTGGCAGCAAACACATTGCCGCTCAGGGGGCACTGCTGCAGCTGCTGCGGCGTGAGGCCCGCCCGCGCCGTGGTGATGTAGAGCGTTTTCAGCTCGGGCCCGCCAAAGGCGCAGGACGAGGTGAACGGCGCGGGCACCTGCACGGACTGGAGCAGGGCGCCGGTTTCGGGGTCGTAGCGGTGCACTCGGCCGGCGCCCCACAGAGCCACCCACAGCTTGCCCTCGGCGTCGATGGTCATGCCGTCGGGGCTGCCGCTGCCTTCGGGGATGCGGATGATGACGCGCGGGGCGGCAATGGCGCCGGTGGCGGGGTCGTAGGCGAAGGCCCGCACGGCGCGGGTGGCCGTGTCGATGTAGTACATCGTGCGCTGGTCCAAGGACCAAGCCAGACCGTTGGAATTGGTGACGTGGCGCAGCATGACGTGGGTGCTGCCGTCGGGGTCGAAGCGGTAGAGGGCACCGGCGTGGGCGCGGCCCTGCAGGTCGAACGTGCCCACCCAAAACCGGCCCGCGGGGTCGCATTTGCCGTCGTTGAAGCGCAGGTACTCGTCGGTGAGGGGGTCGGCCAGGCGGGTGAGCTGGCCAGTGTCGAGGTCGATTTCGTGAATGCCTGACTGCAGGGCCACCAGCGCGTGGCCGTTGCGCATGGACACGACGGTGCCGATGCGTTTGCCGGTGGGGTAGCGCCGGTCTTCGCCCGTGGCGGGGTCGAACACGTGCAGGGCCCGCCCTTCGATGTCGACCCAGTACAGCCGCGCCGTTTCCGGGTTCCAGAGGGCGCCTTCGCCCAGCTTGGCCTGCGCCGGCAGGATGGATTCGGCTTGCATGACGGGCTATTTTTCGGGGTGAGCGAGCAAATGCAGGTGGTGTTGAAGAACGGCAAATTGGCCGTTCAGGGTTACTTCCTCGGCGGTTTTGGTGCGCACGGGGCACCGGCCGGCAATGCCCAGCGCCTGCAGCGCCGCCCGGTATAGCTCGACCAGCACGAGCTCGCCCGCCAGCGTGATGCCGGCCGGGATGTTCGCCTGCAGCTCGTTGCACTCGCTACCGATGAGCAGGCCGCTCAGGTAGAAATAATTTTTCGCCTTGCTGGCTTTGTGGAATAAATCATTGGTGCGCACCAGAAAAGCGTTGTGCAGCAGGTTGGCGGTCTGGCTGGCGCGCACGCCGTGCTCGAACCACCTCCGGTTGTCGCCATCCGCCAGCTTGCCGCCTTCTACCACCGACGCTGACAGGATGCTTTTGGTGGAAAGCAGGGAGAAGAACTCGCCCGTCATGTAGGTTTTCAGGGCTACGGCCTGGCCCTGCTGCACCAGCACGTGCTTGGCGTGGGTGCCCGGATGCAGAAACAGCTGCAACTCGGCCGAGTGCTCAAATTGGCAGCCCACCAGCTGCACCTCCTCGCCGCGCATCACGTCATCGGCGCTTTTCACGCCGGAAATGAGCACCACGACATGCTTGAAATCCGGAGTGGCTTCCAGAATTTTAACCGCTAAATCGGCCCCATCAGTGGCAAACGGCAGCGGCTTGTAGGGCACCTCCAGCATGCCCACGGTGGAGGATGCCATGCCCGAAATCACCAACGGCACACCATCCAGCGAAGTTTTCACGGCTTCTTCCAGCTTTTTCAAGTGGGTTTGGACGATGGCCAGATAGAACGCCACGCGCTGCTCGGCGGGCTGCCCGGCCTGTTTCCAGAGCTCCGCCGTGGCGGCATTGCCTTCCTTGGAGCTTTCCTCAGCCAGCACTTTCAGCGTCTCGCGCTCCACGAGGCGCAGACGGAACGAGGAGGTGCCCCAGTCGCAGCTGAGGAAGGTGGTGGTTGGGTCCATATTCTGACGGGCGCCTCACCCCCCGGCCCCCTCTCCCAAAGGAGAAGGGGAGCCAAGGCAGCGCGGACGCAGTTAACTAACAATTCTGAAGTATTCAACTGACTCCCCCTCTCCCTTTGGAGAGGGGGCCGGGGGGTGAGGCGAAACGTTGAGCGCCCGTTACCACTCCGCCACGCTGCCGTCCACGTTGCGCCACACGGGGTTGTGCCAATTATGGCCGATGGCGGCGCGACTGATGAGGTATTCTTCGTTAATCTCAATGCCCAGGCCAGGCCCTTCCGGAATGTTGCAATAGCCGTTTTCGTACTCAAATACCTTCGCGTCGACCAGATAGTCCAGCAAGTCGTTTTCCTTGTTGTAGTGAATGCCCAGGCTTTGCTCCTGAATAAACGCGTTGTGACACGTGGCATCTACCTGCAGGCAGGCGGCCAGCGCAATGGGCCCCAGCGGGCAGTGCGGCGCCGCCGCCACGTCGAAGGCCTCGGCCATGCTGATGATTTTCTTGCACTCGGTGATGCCGCCGGCGTGCGAGAGGTCGGGCTGGATGATGTCGACGTAGCCATCAATCAGGAGCTGCTTGAAATCCCAGCGCGAAAACATGCGCTCGCCGGTGGCAATGGGGATGTTGCTGTGCCGGGCTATCTCGCGCAGGGCCTCGCTGTTTTGGGGCAGCACGGGCTCCTCGATGAACATGGGGTGGAAGGGCTCCAGCTCCTTGGCCAGCACCTTGGCCATGGGCTTGTGCACCCGCCCATGGAAGTCGATGCCGATGCCCAGGGCCGGGCCGCCGGCCTCGCGCACGGCGGCCACGCGGGCCAGCACTTCGTCGATTTTGACGTGCGAGTCGACGTAGTTCATTTCGTCGGTGCCGTTCATTTTCACGGCGGTGAAGCCTTTGGCCACCATGCCGGCGGCGGCCAGGCCCACGTCGTGGGGCCGGTCGCCGCCAATCCAGGAATACACGCGCATGGTGTCGCGGGCCCGGCCACCCAGCAGCTGGTGAATGGGCGCGTTGTGGTACTTGCCCTTGATGTCCCACAGGGCTTGGTCGATGCCGGCAATGGCCGACATCAGGATGGGCCCGCCGCGGTAGAAGCCGCCGCGGTACATCACCTGCCAATGGTCTTCGGTGTTGAGCGGGTTTTTGCCGATGAGGTTTTCCATCAGCTCCGCCACGGCGGTGGCCACGGTGGCGGCCTTGCCCTCAATCACGGGTTCGCCCCAGCCCACGAGGCCGGCGTCGGTTTCGATTTTGAGAAACAGCCAGCGCGGCGGCACCTGGAAGAGGGTAAAACGGGTGATTTTCATGAGCGGATTAAAGACGGATAAATCAGAACGTCAGGCTGAGCTTGTCGAAGCATCTCTCCCGCTTCGTTGCAGCGGTGTTGCTTGCTACTGCGGTAGAGATGCTTCGACAAGCTCAGCCTGACCGTTTCTCTAGCACCATTACCCCCATTGGTATCACCCCGCCACGGCCGCCACAAACGCCCGCGCCTTTGCAGTGAGCTGCGCCAGGTACTCATCGGTCACGGCCTGCCGGGTGTCGACCAGGGAGCTGCCCAGGCCGAAGGCTTTCGCGCCGACATCGGCAAAGCCCTTGATGTTGTCGAGCGAGACGCCGCCGGTGGGCATGAGCGGAATGTGCGGCAGCGGGCCGGCAATGTCTTTGAAATAGCCAGCCCCGCCGGCCCCGGCCGGAAACACTTTGATGATGTCGCCGCCGTACTCGTAGGCTTTCAGAATCTCCGTGGCGGTGTAGGCGCCGGGGATGCTGACGGCGCCGTAGCGCTTGGTCATGCGGATGGTTTTCTTGCTGAGCGTGGGCGAAATGATGAACCGGGCGCCGGCCAGTAGGGCGGCGCGGGCCGATTCGGGGTCGAGCACGGTGCCGGCGCCCACGAGCAGTTGCCCTTCCATCGCGCCCGAAATTTCCTCAATGGAAGCCAGCGCGCCGGGCGAGTTCAGCGTCACTTCCATCATGCGGACGCCGCCGGCGTGCACGGCCCGGGCGATTTTGAGCAGGTCGGCGGGCTGGGCACCGCGCACGATGGCGACGACTTTATGTTCGAAAATGTGGGCCAGTGGATTCATAGCGGCGGGAAAAGCGGTGTAGGCTTCTGCCAACGTAGAAGCATGAATTCAGGTTAAGTTCATTTCCGAGCCCGAGTATTGGGCGGGCGCCGGCCGACGACCGACCCACTGGTTTCAACACAACACGCGGCGACGGATTGGAGTAAGCCACCCAACCAGCGGGTTACCGTTCAACTTCCTGCCCCCACCCCCTCCTACCCTCTTGCACTAAAACCATGGGCCCTCAGTTCCTTTTCGCCACCGGCATCGAAAACAGCAACCCCACCATCCAAAACGGCAAGCTGCGCGTGGATGAGCTGGAAAAATGCAGGCATTACGAGTTTTGGCAGAAGGATTTTGATTTGGTGCAGGAATTGGGCATCAATTTCCTGCGCTACGGGCCGCCCATTCACACCACCTTTCTGGGGCCGGGCAAGTACGACTGGAGCTTTGCCGACGTGACCTTTCAGGACCTGCTGCGGCGCAACATCGCGCCCATTGTGGACCTGTGCCACTTCGGCGTGCCCGATTGGATTGGCAACTTTCAGAACCCCGAGTTTCCGGAGCTGTTTGCGCAGTACGCCAAGGCTTTTGCGCAGCGCTTTCCGTGGGTGCAGCTCTACACGCCGGTGAACGAGATGTACATCTGCGCGCAGTTTTCGGCCCGCTACGGCTGGTGGAACGAGCAGCTGACCGGCGACCGGCCCTTCGTGACGGCCCTCAAGTACATCGTGAAGGCCAACGTGCTGGCCATGCAGGCCATTCTGGAAGTGCGCCCCGACGCCATTTTCATTCAGAGCGAGTCGTCGGAATACTTCCACGCCGAAAACCCGGCCGCCATCAAGCCCGCCGAAACCATGAACGCCGAGCGGTTTCTGTCGCTCGACCTCAACTACGGCAAGCGGGTGAACTCCAGCATGTACGAGTTTTTGCTCGACAACGGCATGACCCGCGAAGAGTACCACTTCTTCCTCGACACCAAGATGAAGCGGCACTGCATCATGGGCAACGACTACTACTACACCAACGAGCACCGGGTGTCGGCCGACGGCAGCACCCGCGCTTCGGGCGAGATATTCGGCTACCACGTCATCACCTCGCAGTACCACGACCGCTACCGCCTGCCCGTGATGCACACCGAAACCAACATCTGGCAGGGCCCGCACGGCGACGAGGCCGTGAACTGGCTCTGGAAAGAGTGGGCCAACGTGCTGCGCGTGCGCAACGACGGCGTGCCCATGGTGGGCTTCACCTGGTACTCCCTCACCGACCAGGTGGACTGGGACACGGCCCTGCGCGAAGACAACGGCCGCATGAACCCCGTGGGCCTCTACGACCTCGACCGCAACATCCGCCCCGTGGGCACGGCCTACAAGCAGCTCATTGAGGATTGGCGGCAGGTGCTGCCTTCCCAAAGCGTGTGCCTGCAGGTGCCCATTGTGATGCCCAAGGAAAGCAATGAGCAGTGGGCCCGCGAACAAAAACAGGACGTGAAAGAAGCCACCGCCGACAAGTCGGCCACGGCCGCGAATGCCACGCCGGAGTCGTAGGCGCGGGCGCCTCACCCCCCGGCCCCCTCTCCTCAGGGAGAGGGGGAGCCTGGCGATTCCGGCAGGAGCAAAACTGGTTCCCCCTCTCCCTGGGGAGAGGGGGTCAGGGGGTAAGGCGCCCGGCCGCGCCGCCCCAACAATGATTCAACCCCTTCCCAACCTATGGAAACCCGCTTTACCGATAAAGTAGTCCTCATCACCGGCGGTGCCAGCGGCATCGGCCTGGCCGTGTGCAAGCGCCTGGCGGCCGAAGGCGCCCGCATCGTCATTGCCGATTACAACCAGGCCAACCTCGACGCCGCCGTGCCGGAGGTGAAAGCCGCCGGCGCCCCCGATGTGTGGGGCAGCCTGTGCAACGTGGCCGTGGAAGCCCAGGTAGAAGCCACCGTGGCCGGCACACTGGAGAAATTTGGCCGCCTCGATGTGGTGGTCAACAACGCCGGCCTCATGCAATTCAAGCCCTTGGAAGAGCTGACCGGCGACGACTGGACGCGCATCCTGAACGTGGACCTGCTGGGGGCTTTTTTCTTCACCAAGCAGGCCTTTCTGCACATGAAGCCGGGCGGCAACATCGTGAACGTGGCCAGCATCCACGCCGTGGAAACCAGCCCGCTGGTGGCGCCCTACGCGGCCGCCAAAGCAGCCATGCTGTCGCTCACCCGCTCGTCGAGCCTGGAAGGCAAGCCCAAGGGCATCCGCACCAACGTCATCCTGCCGGGGGCCATCGACACGCCCATGCTGTGGGACAACCCCAACGTTAAATCCGGCGTCGAAATCATCGACAAGGCCGACGTGGGCCGGCCCGAAGACGTGGCCGCCACCATCGCCTACCTGGCTTCCGACGACGCGGCGTTTGTGCAGGGTGCCGAAGTGCGGGTGGACGGCGGCCGGCTCAGCCGGCTGTAGCCGATTGGTCGATTTTTTTGGGCTCTCTGCCCGGGCTTTGGGCGGGATTGGCGATGCGGCACGGGCCTTGCAAAGGCAAACGACAGTCGCCGACAGCGACTCCGGTTCGTGGGAATCGACGCTGTTTTGCGGTTTATGCGTGTTCTCTTGCTGCTCTTCGCCATGAAAAAAATCATTCTCTCCGCGCTGTTCCTGGTGCTGGCCACGGGCCTGGGGGCTTCGGCCCAGGTGTTTAAGCTGCCCACCATCAAGGGCATCAATCTGCCGAACATCCTCAAAGCCCCCGCTGGGGGCGCCAGCACCGCCGGCGCCAACGGCCTCAGCAGCGCCGATGCTGCCAACGGCCTCAAGGAAGCCTTGCTGCAAGGCATCGGCAAGGGCGCCGACCAGGCGTCGCAGCCCGATGGCTTCTACCTCAACCGCCTCATTCGCATTCCTTTTCCGCCCGATGCCCAGCGCGTGGCCACCACGCTGCGCAGCATCGGCCTGGGCAGCCAGGTCGATAAATTTGAGCTGAGCCTGAACCGTGGCGCCGAAGACGCGGCCCGCAGCGCCAAGCCCATTTTCATCTCGGCCATCAAAAGCCTCACGTTTTCGGACGTCTGGAACATCCTGACCGGCCAGAAGGACGCGGCCACCCAGTTTTTGAAGCGCACCACCTCCACGCAGCTGGTGACGGCTTTTTCGCCCATCATGCAGAAAAGCCTCGACCAGGTGGGCGCCACCCGCTACTACACCCAGCTGGCCACCACCTACAACCAGTTGCCGCTGGTGCAGAAGGTGCAGCCCGACCTGACCCAGTACGCCACCGGCAAGGCCGTGGATGGCCTCTTCACGCTCATCGCCCAGGAGGAGGCCAACATCCGCGAAAACCCGGTGGCCCGCACCACCGAGCTGCTGCGCCGCGTGTTTGGCGGCCGGAGCTAAGACGGATTGCCTGACTTGATTGGTGGCGTATGTTTGCGGCCTTTCCCGCAACCGTACGCCACTTATTATGTCAAAAATTACCATTCGCAGCTTAGCCGAGCTGGAGGCCTGCGTGGGCCAGGAACTGGGCGTATCCGAACTCCACACCATCACGCAGGAGCAGATTAATCAGTTTGCCGCCGCCACGCTCGATTTTCAGTGGATTCACACCGACGCGGCGCGGGCCGAAACCGAGTCGCCGTTCAAGGCCACCATTGCGCACGGCTACCTCACGGTTTCGCTGCTGCCCTACCTGTGGCAGCAGATTGTGGCCATCGAGAACCTGAAAATGCAGGTGAACTACGAAATCGAGAACCTGCGCTTCAACCAGGCCGTGACCGTGAACAGCCAGGTGCGCCTGCGCGCCACCTTGGTGTCGGTGGCCAACCTGCGCGGCATTGCCAAGGCCCGCGTGGGCGTGACGCTGGAGATAGAAGGCCAGAAAAAGCCCGCCTACACGGGCGTGGTCACGTTCCTGTACCATTTCCAGGAAATATAGAATTACCAACCGCTTTCGAAGCTACTGAAAACGCCCGGGCTGCTCTTGCTGCCCGGGCGTTTTTGTTTACATTCGGCCCACACATTCACCCTTTTTTCTGCTTACTTATGAGACGAATACTTTTTGGCCTGGGCCTGCTCATGGCCCTGGCAGCCCCACACGCCGGCACGGCGCAATCGGCCAAGGCCAGCGCCCAGCCGCCACTCATCGACCGCGAATTGCTCTTTGGCGACCCTGAGATATCGGGCGCGCAGCTCTCGCCCGATGGCAAGTTCCTGTCGTTCATCCGGCCCTACAACGGCACCCGCAACATCTGGGTGAAAGGCCTGAACGAGCCCTTCGACAAGGCCCGGCCCATGACCAACGACCAGGCCCGCCCCGTGCGCAGCTACTTCTGGAGCCGCGACGGCAAATACCTGCTCTACAGCCAGGACAAGGCCGGCGACGAAAACTTCAACATCTACGCCGTGAACCCGGCCGAGGCCCTGCCCGCCGGCCAGCCCGTGCCCACCGCCCGCGACCTGACGGGCCTCAAGGGCGTGCGCGTGCAGCTGCTCAACGCGCCCCTCTCCGACCCCAACAGCTTGTACATCGGCCTGAATGACCGCGACAAGGCCTGGCACGACCTCTACAAGCTGAACCTGACCACCGGCGAAAAAACCCTGGTGCGCCAAAACACCGACCGCATCGGGGCCTGGGAATTCGACTGGAACGACCAGCTGCGGCTGGCCTCGCGCTCGAACCCCGACGGCAGCACCGAGTGGCTGCGCGTGGAGGGCGACAAAATGGTGCCCTTCTACAAAACGAGCATCGACGAGCAAAGCGCCGCCATCGCCTTTGCCAAAGACAACCAGCACGTGTACATGGCCACCAACATGGGCGCTGGACGCGACCTGGCCGAAATTGTGCTGATGGACCCCGCCACCGGCAAGGAGACGCCCTACCAGGCCGACCCGCTGAAGCGCGTGGACGTGGGCAACCTGGCCGTGTCGGAAAAAACCCACGAGCCGATTTTTGTGAGCTTTGAGGACGACCGGCTGCGCCGCGTGTGGAAGGACAAGGCGTTTGAGGCCGACTTCAAGACCATCAGCAGCAAGCTGCCGGGGCTCGACGTGTACCCCGCCTCCAACACCGCCGACGAGCGGCTCTGGCTGCTAGCGGCCAGCTCGGCCACGCAGCCCACGGTGGCGTATTTGTTTGACCGCCAGACCAAACAGCTCACCAAGCAATACGAAACGCGGCCCAAGCTGAAAGCCGCGGACTTGTCGGACATGAAAGTGGTGCGCTACAAATCGTCGGATGGCCTGGAGATTCCGGCCTACCTGACCTTGCCGAAGGGCCTGACGGCGAAAAACCTGCCGGTCATCATTCTGCCCCACGGCGGCCCCTGGGCCCGCGACAGCTACGGCTTCAACGCCATGCACCAGTTCCTGGCCAACCGCGGCTACGCCGTGCTCTCGCCCAACTTCCGGGCCAGCACCGGCTACGGCAAGAAATTCCTGAACGCCGGCAACGGCGAGTGGGGCCGCAAAATGCAGGACGACCTGACCTGGGGCGTGAAATACCTCGTGGCCCAGGGCATTGCCGACCCCAAGCGCGTGGGCATCATGGGTGGCTCGTATGGCGGCTACGCCACGCTGGCCGGCGTGGCCTTCACGCCCGACGTGTACAACGCCGCCGTGGCCATCGTGGCCCCTTCCAACCTCACCACCTTGCTCAACGCCATTCCGCCCTACTGGGAAGCCGGCCGCAAGCAGATGTACGCCCGCATGGCCGACCCTGGCACGCCGGAAGGCCGCGCCGCCCTGGCCCGCATGTCGCCCCTGACCTCGGCCGATAAAATCAAAACCCCGCTCATGGTGGTGCAGGGCGCCAACGACCCGCGCGTGAACAAGGCCGAGGCCGACCAGATAGTGGTGGCCCTGCGCGACCGCAACTACCCCGTGCAGTACCTGCTGGCCCCCGACGAGGGCCACGGCTTTGCCCGCCCCGTCAACAACATGGCCATGTTTGCGGCTTCCGAAAAGTTTCTGGCCGGCCAGCTCAAGGGCCGCTACCAGGAGAGCATGAGCCCGGCCGTGGCCAAGCGCCTGCAGGAAATCACCGTGGACCCGAAAACCGTGCAGCTGGTGACGACGACGAACGTGAAGTAGCCGCGTTGAATGGCAACAAAAAAGCCCTGCCGATATCGGCAGGGCTTTTTTGTTGCCATTTGTAGATACGCATATTTGCGTCTCGTCGTTGAACGAAATAGTCTGACGAAGCTAGCGCGAGTTGTTCAACGACGAGACGCAAATATGCGTCTCTACACCTCTTCCGGCACTTCGTCGCCGGCGTATACGGGCTCCATGTCCTTTTCTTCTTCCTCGGTGAACAGCCGGGAGCGGATGAGAAACCGCACGCCCAACGGAATTTCCAGCGAAAAGCTGGCGCCGCGGCCCTTCACCACGTCTACCGTGAGCTGGGTGTGCTGCCAGTAGGCAAACTGGCTGGCGCTCATAAAGAAGTCGCAGCCGTGAATGCGGCCCAACCACACGTCGTTGCTGCCCACCCGAAACTCGCCCTTGGCGAAGCACATGGGCGAGGAGCCGTCGCAGCACCCACCGCTTTGGTGGAACATGAGCGGGCCGTGCTCGTCGCGGAGCAGGTCGATGGTGGCTTCGGCGGCGGGGGTAACGAGGACGCGGGGCGTGGGCATTTCTAGCAATGGGTGAATGAGTGAATGGCTGAATGGGTGAATGAATTGTATGTTCAGCCTCCTTTTAATTACGACACATGAATTTTAATTACGACACATGGATTCCTCTACCAAGGTAGGCTTTATCAACGCGTTCAGGCAACGCACCAAGACAGCAGCGCTACGTGTTATCAAGCTCTATCAGAGTCTGCCGCAGACTGGCGAAGCACAAGTGGTAGGAAAGCAATTGCTGCGGTCGGCTACTTCGGTGGCCGCAAATTATCGGGCCGTGTGCCGGGCCCGCTCCGCTAAGGAACAATACGCGAAACTGTGCGTTTGCGTCGAGGAAGCGGATGAAAGCCAGTTATGGCTTGAAATCCTGAGGGAGGCGGACATTGTGCCGGTGGATAAGCTGGCTGGGTTGGAGCACGAATACTTAGAAATTGTTTCCGTACTGGAAAAAGCCCGCAATACACACAAGGGCAAAGAATAAATGGCTGAATGGGCGAATGAAAAACCATTCACCCATTCAGCCATTCACTCATTCACCCATTGCTAGAAGAAGCCCAGTTTCTGCTGGCTGTAGCTGATGAGCATGTTCTTGTTCTGGCGGTAGTGGCCCAGCATCATCTTGTGGTTTTCGCGGCCGAAGCCGGAGGCTTTGTAGCCACCGAAGGGCGCCCCGGCGGGGTAGTCGTGGTAGCAGTTCACCCACACGCGGCCGGCCTGAATGGCGCGGGGCACTTCGTACAGTTCGTGGGCGTCGCGCGTCCACACGCCGGCGCCGAGGCCGTAGAGCGTGTCGTTGGCAATTTCAATGGCCTCTTCCGTGGTTTTGAAGGTTGTCACGGACACCACCGGGCCGAAGATTTCCTCCTGGAAGATGCGCATTTTGTTGTGGCCCCGGAACATGGTGGGCTGGATGTAGTAGCCCTCGGCCAGCGCGCCGTCTTCTTGGCTGTAAGCCTCGCCGCCCACCAGCACCTCGGCCCCTTCGGCCTTGCCAATTTCGAGGTAGCTCAGGATTTTCTCAAACTGGTCGTTGCTCGCCTGGGCGCCCATCATTGTTTCCATATCGAGCGGGTTGCCCAGCTTGATGGCCTTCACGCGCTCAATGACACGGGCAATGAACTCGTCGTAAATGTCTTCGTGCACGAGCATGCGCGAGGGGCAGGTGCAGATTTCGCCCTGGTTGAGGGCAAACATCACGGCCCCTTCGATGGCCTTGTCGAGGAAGTCGTCGTCGGCGTCCATCACCGATTTGAAGAAGATGTTAGGCGACTTGCCGCCCAGTTCCATCGTCACCGGAATCAGGTTTTCGGCGGCGTACTGCATGATGAGGCGGCCGGTGGTCGTCTCGCCCGTGAAGCTGGCCTTGGCAATGCGCGGCGACGAGGCCAGCGGCTTGCCGGCTTCCAGCCCGAAGCCGTTCACCACGTTGATGACGCCGGCCGGCACCAGGTCCTGAATCAGCTCCATCAGCACCATGATGCTGGCGGGGGTTTGCTCGGCGGGCTTCATCACCACAGTGCAGCCGGCGGCCAGCGCGGGCGCCAGCTTCCAGGTGGCCATGAGGAGCGGGAAGTTCCAGGGAATAATCTGGCCGATGACGCCCAGCGGCTCGTTGATGTTCATCGACACGGTGCTGCTGTTCAGCTCGGTCACGTTGCCTTCCTCGGCCCGAATCACGCTGGCGAAGTAGCGGAAGTGGTCGATGACCAGGGGCATGTCGGCATAGGTCGTTTCGCGGATGGGCTTGCCGTTTTCCACGCACTCCACGGCGGCGAGGTGGGCCAGGTTTTCCTCGATGCGGTTGGCAATTTTGTTGAGGATGTTGCTACGCTCGGTGGCCGAGGTTTTGCCCCAGGTCTTGAAGGCTTCGTGGGCAGCGTCTAGGGCCAGCTCGATATCTTCCTTCGAACTGCGGGCCACTTTGGTAAACGCCTTGCCGTCGATGGGCGACGGGTTTTCGAAGTACTGGCCTTTCACCGGGGGCACCCACTTACCGCCGATGAAGTTGTCGTAGTGAGACTTAAATTGGGGGCGGGCCACCACGGTGGTGGGTTGTTCGAGGGTTTCAGCCATGGCTTGTGATGGGAATTAGGGTGAAATAGAAACGGTGTAAAGGTCTCTTTTCCCTGGCCCGGCGGGTTGTGGTATTGTCGCAAAGAGTGCTAAAATTGTCGCAACTTGTGCCACCATCCCGATGTTGAGAGTGGGTACTCCCTCACCACAGCTGCTGTCGCCATGACCTCCCGCGTCCATTTGCCTGCTGCCGTTGCCCCCCTGGCCCTCGAACGCCTGCATTCCCTGGTCGAAAACCGAACGGTATATGCCCTGGAAGGCTTCGAGCTGAACGTGTTCGAGACCCACCACGCCGCTCACCGGGTGCCCCTGCGCCTCGACGGGCTGGCCCTGACCACCATGCTGCGCGGCAAGAAGGTGATGCACCTGCCCGGCCGCGCCGCGTTCGACTATTTGCCCGGCGAGAGCGTGGTGGTGGAGAAGGACGAGCTGATGGAAATTGACTTCCCCGAGGCCTGCCTGTGCCAGCCCACCCAGTGCCTGGCCGTGGCCATTGCGCCCGATACCATTCGCCACACCGTGGACCTGCTGAATGAGCGTTATCCCAGGGCCGAAGTGCACCAGCCCTGGAAGATAGAGGGCCCCGACTACGCCCACCTCACCAACACGCCCGAGCTGACCGATACGCTGGGCCGCCTGGTGGCCGTGTCGCGCACTTCCGACATCAACAAGGACGTGCTGGCCGGCTTTACCCTGCAGGAGCTGCTGGTGCGCCTGATGCAGACCCAGGCCCGCCAGCTCATCTTCCACGACTACGCCCGTTACCTCACCACGCACCGCTTTGCGGCCGTGGTCGACTACATCAAGCAGCACCTAGCCGAAAACCTGAGCATTGACAAGCTCAGCGCGCTGGCGTGCATGAGCAAGGCCACGTTCTTCCGGGTGTTCAAGCGCGAGTTCGGCCTCACGCCGGTCGAGTACATCATTCGGGAGCGGCTGGGCGAGGCCAAGCGCCTGCTGCGCCACCCCCTGACCAGCGTGGCCGACGTGTGCCTGCGGGTGGGTTTCAACAACCTGTCCTACTTCCAGGCGCTGTTCAAGAAGTACGAAGGCATGACGCCCGGCACGTACAAGCGGCAGCTGGTGGCATAAGGCCGGGCGAACTGCGACGCCCTTGCCGAACAAGCAAAACCCCTGTTATTATTCCGAAATTTGCCGGTGGCTTATCGACGAAGCGGGCGTGGGTGCGCCCGCCGTAGCCCGCCGCAGCGCCCGCGTGCAACACCTCCGCACGGCTCCGCATCTTTAGCATAAATTCCGGCCTTGTATGCGTCATTTTGCGCTTGTTGTATTGCTGCTTAGCCTTGGCCTCGGGCTGTTGGGATGCGCCCGGCGCAGCTTCGAGGGCCAGGCCCTGGCCCCGGCCGCGCTGGCCGCGCACCGCACGGTGGCCATTTTGCCTTTTGCCGTGCAGCTGGAGCGGCTGCGCGACGTGGTGGCGCACGCCGGCGTGTGGGCCCGGGACAGCGCCGCCCGCCCGCTGGGCAGCACCCTCGAAAACGGCTTGCTGGCCGAGCGCCGCCAGATGGGCTACCAGCTGCAGGCCGCCCTCCAAGCCGAGTTTATGCGCCAGCAAGCGGAGCGCCCCGCCACGTGCACCTTTCAGAACCCGGCCGAAACCAACCAACGCCTGGCCCGCGCCGGCATTACCTACGAGAACCTGCCCACCCGCTCGATGGCCGAGTTGCGCGCTGCCCTCGGCGTAGATGCCGTGCTGGCGGGCCAAACCACCATGCATCAACTGCTGCCCGGCGGCGTGAGCATCGCCGTGTTTGTGCTCAGCAACGGCGCCAACCCCATGGCCGACAACACCGTGCAGACCGCCCTTGACATCTACGACACCCAAACCGGCCAGCTGGTGTGGCGCTTCGACCACGAGCTGCGCGGCAAGCCCAGCACCAGCGCGGTGGCGCTGGCCAAAGCCCTGGTGCGCGACATGAAGGGCGAGGTGCCGTACCTGAAAAAGTAGCGCGGCTGCGCCACGCGCAAAGGCCGGAACTTGCTAAAATACCACGCTGTAGGGCACGTCAGCCAGGGTGCGCACGTCTTCGTGCAGCTCCACGCCCAGGATTTCGTGCACGTTGGCCCGAATGCGGTTGGAAATCTGGGTGAGCGGCAGGTCGTTGCTGTCTTTGCCGAAAGGGTCCTCGATTTCGTCGCCAATCATTTCCACGCCCAGCAGCGCGTAGGCCCCCAGCATGGTGATGGGCACCGTGAGCCACTCGTAGGTATCGAGCAGGTTGAAGGGCATGGTGAGGATGAACACCGTGACAAAGCCCTTGATGAAGTAGCTGTAGGAAAACGGGATGGGCGTGGCCTTGATGCGCTCGCAGGCGCCGGCCACGTCGAGCAGGGCTTCGTGGTGGCGCTGCAGCGTGATGAGGTGGTTGGGCAGCAGCACTTCCTCGCGCAACAGGCGCTCGAACGCCTCCTGCAGCAGCGCCGACAGGCGCGAGGGCACGTGCTGCACCTGCTGCAGGCGTTCCACGAAGCCGGCGTCGGCTTCTTCGAGCTTCTCGAAGCGCACGCCCTGGCGCAGGTGCCCGTCGAGGGCGATGGGAAAGTTGGAGAGCAGGCGGGCCAGGTAGGTGCGGTTGGCGTGGTCGTTGGCGGGCAGGCGGGCGTGCAGCAGCACGGCCAGGTTGCGGCAGTTGTTCACGAGCTGGCCCCAGAGGCGGCGGCCTTCATAAAACCGGTCGTAGGCCGTGTTGGTGCGGAAAGCCAGCAGCAGGCTGAGCATGATGCCCAGGAACGAGAAAAATTCTTTGTCGACGGCCAGGTTGAGCTTGTCGTATTTCACCACCAGCCCCGTGACCACGGCGGCGTAGAGGCCCACCCAGAGCACGCGCTTCAGCAGCAGGCGGATGATGTCGGAGGCGCGCAGGTGGCGCAGGGCTTCTACCCAGTCGGTCGATTTGTAAACAATCATGCAGTAAAAAAGCGGTGGCTCCGCCCGGCGCAAGTTAGCAGCCGGGCCGGGAGCGCCCCGGTACGAAACAGCTTTCACTGCCTTTACGGACGGGCCCGGCCTTAGCGTTGCAATCACATTGCGCAAATGCAATACTTTAGCAGCCAAACCGCCCTTTCCAACTTGTTTATGCAGGCAACGCTCTCGCCTTCTGCTTCCCGCTGGCCGCTGTGGCGCAAGTGGCTCTTCTGCTTCTCGTGCATCTACCTGCTGCTGTTCATTTCGCCGCTCACCTGGCTGGCCAGCGTGCCGGGCCTGGGTGAGGTGGCCGGGGCCTACGGCGCGGCCGAAGGCTGGCTGGTGAACCTGGGCAACCGCCACCTCTTCCACGTGAAAGACGTGCTGGTGCCCCTCAACGGCAGCGGCGACACGTCCTACGGCTACGCGCAGCTGTGCTTTTTCGCTTTGGCGGGCGTGGTGGGCGCCACCCTGTGGGTGCTGCTCGACCGCCGCCGGCCCAGCTACGACACGGGCTACCGCTGGCTGCTGGTGCTGGTGCGCTACTTCGTGGCCCTCAACGCCCTGGGCTACGGCATCCTCAAGCTGTTTGCCCTGCAAATGGTGCCGCCCACGCTCAGCGCGCTGGCCACCCCGCTGGGCGACTTCCTGCCCATGCGCTTTTCGTGGTACTTCATCGGCTATTCCAAGCCCTACCAGGTGTTTTCCGGGGCGGCGGAGGTGGCGGCGGGCGTGCTGCTGCTGTGGCGGCGCACCAGCACGCTGGGGGCCTTTGTGGCCGCCAGCGTGTTTCTGAACGTGATGATGCTGAACCTGTGCTACGATATTCCGGTGAAGATTTTCTCCATTCACCTGTTCGTGCTCAGCGTGTTTTTGCTGCTGGGCGATGCCGGGCGGCTGCTCAATTTTTTTATTCTCAACCGCCCCACGCCGCCGGCGCCCGAGGCGGCACCGCTGCCTTGGCGCTGGCGCGTGGCCCAACTCACCCTCAAAGCGGTATTCATTGGCCTGTTTGCCTTGTTGCCGCTTTACCAATACGCGCAGGGCAGTGCCACGGCCAGCGCCCCGGCCAAAGGCCGGCTCGCCACTGGGTTCTTTGAGGTGGAGCGGTTTGAGGCCAACGTGCCCGACAGCCTGCGCTGGAAGGACGTGGTTTTTGAAGCCAACACGTCGGGGAGCGTGGGCTCGCCCGACACCCTGCTGCGGCAGCGCTACCGCCGTGGCTACTTCGCCTACACCATCGATTCGGCCAGCCGCACCATCGCCTTCAAGAAAATGGCTTCGGACTCGCTGCCCCTCTTCACCCTGCGCTACGCCCAGCCCGACAGCAACCACTTGGTGCTGCGCGGCCGCATGCGCAACGATTCGGTGCTCATTGCCCTGCGGCGCCAGCGCCGCCACTTCCAGCTGGCCGAGCGGCAGTTTCATTGGCTCTCGGAAGCCAACCGCTAGGCGTAGGCGATGGCCGTGACCTCCACCACTTCCTCCTGCGGGCCCAGCTTCAGCGTCACCGGTTTCCCCAGCTTGGCGCCCTGCACGGCCCGGGCAATGGGCGCCACAAAGGCCACTTTGCCCAGCGCAATGTCGGCTTCATCAACGCCCACGATGGTGAAAGTGCGCTCGAACCCCACCTTGCCGCCGCGCACGGTGCGCAGCGTGACGGTGGCCCCAAAGCGCACTTCCCGGGCCGGCTGGCCGGCGGGGTCCACCACTTTGGCGCTGCCCAGGCGCTCGGTGAGCAGGGCAATGCGGCCGTTGTAGAGCGAAAGCTGGTGGGTGCGGTCGGTGTCGTTGTCGCGGTTGGCTTCGGCTTGGGCGCGCTCGGCTTCGAGGGCCGCGAGCTCGGCGCGCAACGCTTCCAGCCCGTGGGGCGTGACGTAGTTGGGCGTGCCCGGCGGCAGCGCCGCGCGGGGCGGAATGATGGGCGGCGTCTGCGCGTCGTCTTCCTTGACAAAACCTCGGCTCATGCCCGGTTGAACGCAGCGGCGCAACCGGAGTTGCCGGCCCGTGGGGCCGGCAGGTGTGGTGGCTGGCGCCGGGGTCGAATGGCGGTGGGGTGCAACCATCGGGCGCGTTGGGCGGTTGGAGGAGTCTTGTGCCTTCGCGGGCCCCGGCCCGTGCCTTCCTTCCATGTCCAACTCCGCAATCGAAAACCGACCCCTCCCTCCGGCCCTGCCGGCCCCGGAGGCCCCCGCCCCGCCCGCCGAAACGCCGCCGCTCAGCAACGCCCTGGTGTGGCTCATGGCCGTGACCTGCGGCCTGGTGGTGGCCAACATCTACTACAACCAACCCCTGCTGGCCGCCATCGGCCGCACCTTTCACAAAACCGACAGCGGGGCCAGCCTGGCGGCCACTGCCACCCAGATTGGCTACACGCTGGGCATGCTGCTGGTGGTGCCGCTGGGCGACATGCTGGAGCGCAAGCGCCTGATGCTGTTCATGCTGCTGGGGGCGGCCGGCGCCATGGCGGCGGCGGCGTTTGCGCCCTCGTTTGCCCTGCTGGCGGCGGCCAGCGTGCTCATCGGGCTGCTGTCGGCGGTGCCGCAGCTGCTGGTGCCCATGGCCGCCCACCTGGCCCCCGAGGCCGAGCGGGGCCGCGTGGTGGGCCGCGTGATGAGCGGCCTGCTCATCGGCATTTTGCTCTCGCGCACCGTGAGTGGCTACGTGGGGCTGCACCTGGGCTGGCGGGCCATGTTCGAAATCGGGGCCGGGCTGATGGTGCTGCTGGTGGCCCTGCTGGCTTGGCAGCTGCCCCAGGACCGGCCCAGCTTCACGGGCTCGTATGCTTCGCTGATGAAGTCCCTGGGCACGCTGGTGCGCGAGCAGCCGGCGCTGCGGCGGGCCACGCTGGTGGGCGCATTTTTGTTTGCGGCCTTCAGCGTGTTCTGGACCACGCTGGCGTTTTACCTCGAAGGCCCCCGCTTCCACTACGGCTCCGACGTGGCCGGCTTCTTTGGGCTGATTGGGGCATTTGGAGCCCTAGCCGCCCCGCTGGCCGGTAAAACGGCCGACACCCGCGGGCCGGACTATACCATTGGGCTGGGCATTGCGCTGGCGCTGGGGGCCTATGCCATTTTGGGCCTGGGCGGCGGCTGGGTGGCCGGGCTGGTGGTGGGCGTCATCCTGCTCGACGTGGGCGTGCAAGCCACGCACATCTCCAACCAATCCCTGATTTTCTCGCTGGTGCCCGAGGCCCGCAGCCGCCTCAACACCGTGTACATGACCGGCTACTTTACGGGCGGCTCGCTGGGCTCCGTGCTCGGCGGGCTGGCCTGGACGCACGGCGGCTGGCCTGGCGTGTGCCTGCTGGGCGCTGGCCTGGCCGGTTCGGCGTGGCTGATAAGCCGGTACTACGCGCGGAAGTAGCGCCGCCCCCGGACTGGGGCGCCTTCACCCTACCAGCACCGCGGCGGCCGGCACCCACAGCCGGAAGCAAGCGCCGGGCTCGTTGCTCATGGTCATCTCGCCGCCGATTTGCTGGCTGAGGGCCCCGATGAGCTGGGTGCCGAAGGAATTGCCGGTGTCGTAGCCGGGCGGCCGGCCGGGGCCGTTGTCTTCCACTTCCAAGAGCAGGCCGCCGGCGGGGCTGCCCAGGTACACGCGCAGCAGCGGGCGCGCCACCCGGGCGTAGGCGTGTTTGAGGGCGTTGGTCACCAGCTCGTTCAGGATGAGGCCCAGGGGCACGGCGCGGTCCACGTCCAGGGCCGGCAGGTCGAGCTCCAGCACCAAGTCGAACCGGTCTTCGTCGAAGCCATAAGCCGCCAGCAGGTTTTCGACCAGCGTGGCGAGGTAGGGCCGCATGTCGACGCTCACCACCTGCTCGGTCTGGTACAGGCCTTGGTGAATCAGGCCCATGGCTTCCACTCGCTGGCGGCCTTCGCGCACGGCGCGGGCGGCCACGGGGTCGGCCAGGCTGCCCGACTGCAGGTTGAGCAAGCTGCTCACGATGGCCAAGTTGTTTTTCACGCGGTGGTGCAGCTCGCGCAGCAGCAGCGTGAGGCGCGCGGCCTGCTCCTGAATGCGGGCGTTGTTTTCCACCACGGTTTGGTTGGTGGCGCGCAGCTGGGCGTTGGCCCGCCGCTGGGCCCGGTACTGCCAGGCGCCAAACGCCAGCAGGCCCGCCAGCACCGACAGGCCCACCCCCAGGGCCAGCAGCACTTTCTGCTTCCGGGCGTTGGCCAGGGCCAGGCTGGCAATGCGGGCCTGCTGCTTTTCGAGCCGGTAGGCGGCTTCGATGCGGGTCACGGCCCGGGTTTTTTCCAGGCGGTTGGTGTTGTTATCCAAGAGGCGGCGCTCCTCCATCAGGTCGGTGGCTTCGCGGTAGCGGCCGGCGTCGCGGTAGGCAAAGCAGGCCGCTTCGAGCGAGTTGCTGAGCCGGTGCGGGTCGCCGATGGCGCGGCCAAGGGCCAGGCAGGTATCGGCAGCGGCCACGGCTTGGGCGTGCCGGCCCTGCAGGCGGTAGGCCCAGCTGAGCTGGCGGTAGGCATGCTCCAAGCCGTTGCGGTTGTGCTGGGCGCGGTGCTGCACCAGCGCCCGCCGGAAATAGCCAATGGCCGGCGGGTAGTTGCGGTCGTAGTCCATCAGCAGCTGCCCGTAGTTGGCATACACCACGCCCAGCGACGAGGGCACCGGCCGGTGCTGCAGTTCCACGCGCATGGCTTCCTGGTAGCAGGCGCGGGCCGAGTCGGGCAAGTTCAGGTCGCGGTAAATGATGCCTTGCGTCGTCAGGGCCGACACCATCACGGCCGGGTACGGGCCGCTGCGGGCCAGCGCCAGGGCCTGCCGGGCCTGCTCCAGGCCCTTGCGCGTGAGCAACTCCACTCCCTGGGCGTCGCCCATGCGCTTGTAGGTTTGAGCGTTGAGGTTGAGCACCCAGGCCACGCCGTCGGCCCGGTGCTGGGCCTCGAACAAGGCCTGGGCCCGCCGGGCGTAGTAGAAACTGGAATCGAACTCGCTGGCGTTGCGCAGGGCCGTGCCCAGTTGCAGGCAGCTCTGGGCCACGCCGTAGGGGAAATGCAGCCGCTGGCTGGCGCGCAGCAGCTGCCGGTTCAGGGCCAGCGCCGAGTCGTTGTTGCGCGCCAGCAGCCGCCAACCCTCGCCCAGCCGGGCGCGCACCTGGGCCGTGTCGGTGGGCGCGGGCAGCCCCTGCCCGGCCACCGGCAGGCGGGTAAACAAGGCAAGGACGAGCAACAACCGGCGAAGCATGGCCACGGGAAAATACAGCGGCGCCGAACCATTGGGCCGCCTCGGGGCCGGCAAAAGCCACCCCGCAACGAAAGTACAGGCCCTCATAATTCAGGTGGCCAGAAATGGTGCCAACGCCCCGGCCCGGCCAGTGAACGACGCCATTTGGTAAGCCACCGCCGCCAGCCCGGCCCTACCGAAACTGAAACTGCTTCAAAAACGCCTCGCGGTACTGCCGGCCCAGCGGCACGGCCTGGCCGGCCACGGTGGCTTCGGTATCGGAAAAGCTCTCCACGCGCTGGATGTTGACCGCAAACGAGCGGTGCACCCGCACGAGTTGGGCAAAGTGCAGCCGCTCCAGCACGGCGCCCAGGGTCAGGCGCAGGGCGTATTTGCGGGTGGGCGTGACGAGGGTGGTGTAGGTGTTGTCGGCCTCCAGCAACAGGATATCGGCCAGCGGAATGCGCACGAACTGATTATTGTCCTTGATGAACACGTGGCCTTCGAGCTGCAGGATGGTGTCGCGGGTGAGGGCGTCGGCGCTGGCGGCCGGCTCGGGCGGGGCAGGCGCCGCGGGCCGGGCAATGGCGTGCAAGGCCAGCGCCAGGGCCGCCCGCAGGCTGGCCGCCGACACGGGCTTGGGCAAATACGCCGCCGGCGCGGTTGTCAGGGCCGCGTCGAGGGTGGGCTGGTCGGCCAGGGCGGTGAGGTAGATGAGCGGCACGGGGCGCACGGCCAGCAGGCGCCGGGCGGTTTCGATGCCGTCCCAGGGGCCTTGCAGGTGGATGTCGCAGAGCACGCCGTCGACGGGGTGCTGGGCGAAGAGCTCCAGCGCCCGCGGGCCACTCGCCGCGATGCCCACCACGCCGTAGCCTTCGGCTTGCAGGGTGGCGCGCAGGTCGAGGGCCAGCACGGCTTCGTCTTCGATGATGAGGAGTTGGAGGGGAGCAGGCATCCGGCGGGCGGCCCGCAACGGGCAGGCTCCGAAAGTTAAGCACGCGCCCCGGCTCACATACCACGGGCCGGCCGTTCGCATACCACGGGAGGGCGTCTGCTACTTTTTATTGGCAGGGGCCGGCCGCTAGGGGAGCTTTGGATGACCGAACCCTACTGGCTACCGGCTCAAACCCTTGACTCCACCTTTCTGCATACTGTATGAAAACACCGCTAATCCTACTTGCCGGGCTGCCCCACGCTACCATCCGCCGGGCCAGATTCTTGGTCGCCGCGCTGGGCCTGGCCACGGCCGCCCAGGCCCAGAACGTGGGCATCAACACGACCACGCCCGACCGGCCCCTGACCGTGCAGGGCACGGGCACAAACAGCGAACTGCTTTCGCTACGCAACACCGCCGGCGCGCCCCGCTTCCACGTCAATCTACTTAATAACGGCTTGAACTTGGCCGAAACCGGGAGCGCCAATGCCAGCCTCTTCATTCAGCCGGGCGGCAAGGTGGGCCTCGGCACCAGCACCCCACGGGGCAGCCTCGACGTTGCCAACGGCGACACCTATTTGGTGGCCAATCCTAACAACGGCACCAGCCAAAACCTGTACCTGCCCGGTCACATTTTCTTGGCTCCCTACAACGGCACCAGCGGCACGGCCTACCTGCAGGCCCGCGTGCCCAACATGACCAGCACCACCAGCATTGGCCTGACCTTGCGCACCACAAACGCGGGCATCATGACCGATGCCGTGCAGATTGCTTCCAACGGCAACGTGGCTTTGGCCAACAACCTACGCGTGGCTACTACCCTAAA
Source organism: Hymenobacter armeniacus (assembly GCF_014699055.1). Lineage (GTDB taxonomy): Bacteria > Bacteroidota > Bacteroidia > Cytophagales > Hymenobacteraceae > Hymenobacter > Hymenobacter armeniacus. Next base: position 319,846 of record NZ_JACXAC010000002.1, on the reverse strand, counting down.
TGTGACCGGCGACGCGACCCTGGCTAACAATGCGACCGTGGGCAACAACCTGCGCGTGTCCAAGAACCTGCGCGTGGTCGGCGACGCGACCGTAAGCAATAACTTGGATGTGGCCGGTAGCGTGGGCGTAGGCTTCATTACAGTGAACAACACCGCTTCGGTGCGAGGCAATACCCACGGCGAATGGCGCATTACATGCCCTGCTGGCACCCAGGTGCTGAGCGGCGGCGGCGGCCACCGCGACTACAATAGAGCCCAGCGGGACATTGTGCTCAACTACTCGGGCCCCGACCCCGCCTCGCCTACCACCGGCTGGATGCTGCGGTTCACTAACACGTCGGGCAGCAACCGCGCGGTGATGATTTACTGCAACTGTGCCCGCATCCGCTAGGGCGGAGGGCCCCAACCTTTTTCTGCTTTTCGACATGATACGTTCGCACGCTTTTCTTTCTTTTTTGGCCGCGGTCTTGGCGCTGGGCACGCCCGCTGCGGCCCAAGCCCAAACCGGGGGCGTGGGCATTGGCACCACGGCCCCCCACGCCATTGGGTGGCCTGAGGACACGGTGCTGATTCTGGGCAATCTCGACCCACAAAACATTTCGGTGGCGTACGCTTATGGCATCGTCACACTGGCCACTAGTGGCTTTCGCAATTTTATTTATGTGGCGGGTGGCTGGCGTTTGCAGTAGCCTGGCCGTCGCTTTTCCACGATTGTTTTTTTAAGGTCATGACGCAGAACTTCGCTTCCCTCGCACTCTTGGCAACATTGCTGCTGGTTTCTGCCGCTGGCAATGCCCAAACCCTCACCAACGACGGGGCCACCCTCACGGTGCAGTCGGGCGCCACGCTCTACGTGAGCGGCGGCCTGCTGCACAAAGCCGGCAGCGCCCTCGCCAACGACGGCACCGTGCAGCTCACCGGCGACTTCACCAACACCGCCCCGGCGGCCAGCCTGAGCGGCGCGGGCCTGCTTCGCTTCAGCGGCGCCCAAGACCAGACCCTGACCTCGCCGGCCGGCACCGCGCTGGCCAACCTCGAAGTGGCCAACACCGGCGCCGCGGGCGCCAACCGCCTCCTGCTGCCCGCCGACCTGAGCGTGACCGGCCAACTCGCCCTCACCGCCGGCCTGCTGCGCACCGCCCCGGCCGCCACCCTCACCCTGCCCGACGGCGCCACCCTGCTGGGCGAGCAAACGGGCCGCTACGTGCAGGGCAACCTGCGGGCCGTGCGCGCCGCCGTGAGCGGCACCGCGCCCGTGGCCTTTTCCAACGGCGTCACCCTCACCCCCAACGGCCAGAGCCTGGGCACCGTCACCGTCACGCGCACCGCCGGCCTGCAAACGGCCGGGCTGAGCTTTGGCCAGAACCTGGCCGGCACCAACAAAGGCATTGACCGGGTGTGGACCGTGGCCGCCACCGGCACGCCAACGGCGGCCGTCACGGCCTCGTTTAGCTGGCTGCCCGACGACGACAACGGCTTCGTGCCCGGTACCAGTGCCCAGCTCTGGCGGGCAGCCTCGGCGGCCGGGCCTTGGAGCAAAGAGGGCGCGCCCGGCAGCGCCGCCACCCGCAGCTTTGCGGCCGACGTTACGGAGTTCGGCGCCTTCACCGTCAGCAACGTTTCGGCCCCGCTGCCCGTGGAGTTGGCGCGCTTCACGGCCGAGCCGCTGGGCGACGACGCACTGCTGCGCTGGACCACGGCCTCGGAGAAAAACAACGACCATTTTGAGGTGGAAGCCAGCGCCGACGGCCGCGCTTTCCGCCGCATCGGCACCGTGGCCGGGCACGGCAGCACCACGCAGCCCGTTGACTATCAATTCACCGACAAGGCCATTGCCCGCTACGCCGCCGACCCCGTGTATTACCGCCTGCGCCAAGTGGACAAGGATGGCACGGCCAGCTACTCGCCGGTGCGCCAGGTGCGCGTGGCCGCACCGCTGGGCCTGTCCGCCGAAGCCTGGCCGCAGCCCTTCGGCCCGGGGGGCACCACCCTCACCCTCACCCTGCGCACGGCTTCGGCGGGCCCGGCCGCGCTCATCGTGCACGATGCCCTGGGCCGCCTCGTGCTCAGCCGCACCCTCAGCTTGCTCGCGGGCAGCACCGAGCTGCCGCTGGCCGAGCTTGGACCGCTGGCCACCGGCGTGTACGTGCTGCGCCTCAACCAAGGCGCCCAACACGCGCAGCTGAAGCTCGTGCGGGAATAGGCCCGCAGGCGGAAAGAAGGAGGGCGACGGTTATTTTTCGAAAAAATCGTCGCCTTCCTAGCACCACCGTTTCTGCATGCCGTTTCGTTTACGCCATTGGCCTCGTTTTCAACTTGTTTTTTCGGGGCTGATGCTGCAGGCGCTGCTGCCATTGGCGGCACGGGCGCAAGTCGCTTCCTTGCCGCCCGTTCCCGACAGCCTGCGCGCGGCCCTGAAGGCCACGCCGGCTGCCGGGGCGGCCCGGGCCGCCGTCCTGCTGCGCATCGCCGATGCTTACTGGGAACCGTTTGATTCGGCCGGCGTGGTGCAGTACGCGGAGGAAGCCGAACGCGTGGCTCGCCGGGCGCGCCAGCCGGTGCTGGCCGGCCGCGCCCTGGACCTGCGCGGCAACTACTACCGCGAAGCCGGCGACGTGTCCCGCGCCCTGGCCCTGCTGCAGCAGGCCGGCTCGCTGCTACGCACCGCACCAAGCGCCGTGCAGGCCAACTACCGCTACCATTTGGGGATGGCGCACGGCGACTTGAACCAGCCGGCCCAGGCGTTTCAATTGTACCGCGAAGCCTACCAGCTGGCGGGCACGGATGCCGATTTGTGGGCTGAAATTCTGAACTCGCGGGGCATCTTGTTTGCGCGGCAAAACCGGCTCGACTCGGCCGCCGTCAATCTATTTCGGGCCGTGCGCCTGCACCACCGCCGCGGCAACCGGGGCTCGGAAGCCGCCGCCCTGGGCAATTTGGCGCTGATTTATGCGCAGCAAAAGCGCTGGGCCGAAGCCGCCGCCTACACCCGGCAGGGCAAGGCCCTGGAAACCGCCTTGCGCGACACCGTGGCCCTGGCCACGTCGTGGCTCAACCTGGGCACCGTGCTGCTGAACCGCGACAGCGCCCGCGCCGCGCTCCCCTGCCTGCGGCTGGCCTTGCACCTGCAGCAGCGCGTCCACCTCACCGGCGCCGCGCCCATCACCTGGAACACGCTGGCCAAAGCCTACGAACACCTGAACCGGCCCGATTCGGCCCGCTACTACTTTGCCAAAGTGCTGGCTCAGCGCCGGCGCATCGGCCGGCCCGCCGAGCTGAGCGTGGCCCTGAAAAGCCTGGCCGGCTTTTACCTGCGCCAGGGCCAGTGGCCACAGGCCGAAAGCTACGCCCGCCAGGTGCTGGCCCTGCCCCGGCAGGCCCTGGAATCGAACCAGGTACTGGACGCGCTGGACGTGCTGCGCCAAGTGGCCGCGCACCGCCGCGACTTTGCCGCCGCCTACGCCTGGCAAACCCGCGCCCAGACCCTGCGCGACTCCCTGCGCGCCCTGGCCGACACCCGCATTACCGAAGAGCAGCGCGCCCGCTACGAAACCGACCGCGCCGAGGCCCGCGTGCGCGAACTCACCCAGCGCCAGCAGGTGACCGAGCTGCGCAGCCAGCGCCAACTGCTGGGCGCCGGGCTGGCGGCCGTGCTGCTGCTGGCGCTGGGGGCGGTGGCCCTGCAGGAATACCGCCGCCGGCAGCTGCGCCGCGAGCTGGCCCTGCGCACGCGCCTCTCCGCCGATTTGCACGACGAAGTGGGCGCCCTGCTCACCCAGATTTCCATGCAAACCGATTTGCTCGAAGCCGGCGTGCACGCCCCGGCCCAGCAGCAGGCCCAGCTGCGCGAAGTGGCCGCCACCAGCCGGCGGGCCGCCACCCAGCTGCAGGACGTGGTGTGGAGCTTCGACGCCCGCAACGACGCCGTGGGCAGCCTGCTCGACCGCCTGCGCGACCACGCCTACGAGGTGCTGCAATACGGCGACGCCACCATCACCTTCGCCCCCGATGCCGCCAGCGAAACCACGGTGCTGCCCGTGGAAACCCGCCGCGCCCTCTACCTCATTTTCAAGGAAGCCCTCGCCAACATTCAAAAGCACGCCCCGCCGGCTGCGCACATTCAGGTGGCGCTGCGCACCGCGGGCCAGCGCCTCACCCTGGCCATTGCCGACGACGGCCCGCCTTCCGCCACTGGCTCCGGGCGCGCCTCGGGCCACGGCCTGCGCAACATGCAAGCCCGCGCCGAGGCCGTGGGCGGCGCCTGCCGCACGGGCTTCGGGGCGGTGCCGGGCCAGCCGGGCTTTGGCGTGCTGGTGGAAGTGCCGGTGAGCTAGTTGCCAGCCGCCAGCACGTCATGCAGCGCGCTAACCCCACCCCTCCCCCATCAAGATGTACTAGCGGCGCCTCGGGCCGGCCGGTACTTTTGTGCCATGCCCGTTTCGCTTGCCATTATTGAAGACGTGCCCGCCGTGCGGCAGGCCCTGCACACCTACCTCTGCGCCCAGCCCGAGTTCGACTGCGTGCTGGCCGTGGGCTCAGTGGAAGACTTTTTGGCGCAGGTTAAGACGCTGGCGGCCCCGCCCCGGCTGGTGCTGTCCGACATCGGCCTGCCCGGCAAGTCGGGCATTGAGGGCGTGGGGCTCATTCGGGCCCAGTTGCCGGGCACCGATGTGGTGCTGCTGACCACCCCGCCCGGCAACCCGGAGTGGATATTCCAGGGCCTGTGCGCGGGCGCGGTGGGCTATTTTTTGAAAAACACGCCGCTGGCCGACCTCAAGGCCGGACTGATTTCGGTAGCCGAGGGGGGCAGCAGCATGAGCCCGGCGGTGGCCCGGCAGGTGGTGAAGTTCTTTCAGCCGGCCGCCGCGCCCGAGCAGCCCCTCACCCCGCGCGAGCAACAGGTGGTGCAGGCCATTGAAGAAGGCCTGAGCTACAAGCTCATTGCAGCCCGGCTGGGCATTGGCCTCGATACCGTGCGCGGCCACATCAAGAGCATCTACGGCAAGCTGCACATCAACTCCAAGGGCGAATTGCTGGCGCGCAACCGGCGCTGGTAGTGCCCGCCCCCCATCAAGATGTACTTGCGCGGCTTGGGCGGGCCCGGGAAATTTGCTGTCGCCTGCGGCGTGGTGCCGGAGGCCGTTTTCTGGCTGATTTGATGAAAAACTACTATTCGCTGCTCTTGGTAGCCTTTGCCCTGGCAGCTCCCGGGGTGGCCGTGGCCCAGAATGTGGGCGTCGGCACCACTGCCCCCACCCAGAAGCTGGACGTGAACGGCAGCCTGCGCGTGCGCGGCCTGAGCGGCGAGGGCGCGCGCCTGCCCCAGGTGCTGCCCGACGGCACCCTGGGCCTGCTCGACAACGCCGACTCCAGCCCCACCGGCACCGCCCCCAACCAGCTCGGCAGCGCCGCTACCGGCCAGGGGCCCGTGGCGGTGGCCGTGAACGGCGCCACCGCCTACGTGGTGAACAACGGCAACAACACGCTGCAAACCTTCGACGTGAGCAACCCGGCCAATCCGGTGCTGCTGAACGGCACCGGCCCGGGCACGGGTGGCGGCGGCCTAAACGGGGGCACTGCCGGTACGCTCATCGGCGCAGGCCCCAGCGGGGTGGCCGTGCGCGGCACCACCGCCTACGTGGTCAACGCCGACGACGACATCCTGCAGGTATTCAACGTGGGCAACCCCGCGCAGCCCACGCTGCTGAACGGGGCCGCGCGCGATGCGGGCACCCGCACGGGCAGCTCCCCCAGCGCCGTGGCCGTGAGCGGCACCTACGTCTACGTGCTGAACAATGGCGGCAACACGCTGCAAATATTTGACGTGAGCAACCCGGCCAGCCCCACGTTGGTCAACAATGCCTCGCCGATGGGCACGCGCACCGACATCCGGCCCGCCGCCCTGGCCGTGAGCGGCAGTACGGTGTATGTGGTGAACAACAGCAGCAACACCTTGCAAGTATTTGACGTGAGCAACCCGGCGGCTCCGCGCCTGCTCAACCCCGCCACGGCTGGCGGCACCACCGGCGGCACGGCCACCGGCAACACCCCCAGGGGTGTGGCCGTGAGCGGCAGCACGGTGTATGTGGTGAACGATGGCGGCCGAACCCTCCAGGCCTTCGACGTGAGCAACCCGGCGGCCCCGCGCCTGCTCAACCCCGCCACGGCCGGCGGCACCACCGGCGGCACCGCCACCGGCAACCGCCCGGCCGGCATCGCCCTCAACGGGTCGCGCGCTTACGTGGTGAATTCGTTTTCTTCCACGCTGCAGGCCTTCGACGTGAGCAACCCGGCTGCGCCGTTTCTGCTCAACCCCACCACGGCGGGTGGCACCACCGGCGGCACCGCCACCGGCCAGGAGCCCCGGGCCGTGGCCGTGAGCGGCACCACGGCATTCGTGGTGAACTACGCTGCCAACACGCTGCAAACCTTTCGCATCAACTCCCTGCGCGCGTTGGGCTTGCTGGCCGACGGCAGCCTGGCCGTGGCCGACGACATCATTACCCTGCCCGGCGACAACCTGGGCAGCCACACGGCCACCCGCCCCCTCAACCTCAACGGCTTTGCGCTCACCAGCAGCGCCGGCCCCGTCACCCTGACCGCCGACCTGTCGTTGGGGGCCCGCCTGCTGCGCGGCACCTCGGCCGTGAACCTGGGCAGCAACCTCAACCTGGGCACCAACCAGCTGGTGGGCAACGGCGGCAGCCAGGGCCTGAGCATCGACAACGCCGGCAACGCCGGCCTCGGCACCGGCACGCCCAACGCCAAGCTCGACGTGAACGGCTACCTGCGCGTGGCCGGCGCCAGCGACGCCCCCACCGCGGGCACGGTGCCGAGCGTGGCGTTTCTGAAACTGACGGCCACCATGCCCACCACGGCCGGCACCCAAATCGTTCTCGACCACGGCCTGACCGTGAGCAAAATCCTGGGCCTGCAAGTGCTGGTAGATTGCGGCAACGGCAATCATTCGCCGCCGAGCTTCACAGACAATGCCGGTGAGCTGTACTATGCTTACTTCAATAACGGCCGGGTGGTGCTGCGGGCCGGGGCCGGCAGCACCTCGACCTCGGTGCTGGGCAAAACGGCGCGCATCCTCATCACTTACGAGCAGTAGCCAAAGCGGCCGTTTCGGCAGCTGTATTCAACCTTTCTTGTCTTTCGAATTTCGAACTCCCGGTACCTTTGCCGTTGGCGTCGGCGCGTGGCCGGGGCTCTTTCTCATCTCATTTTCTGCTATGCGCAAACGCTACTCTTCCCGCCGCTTCCCCCGTAAATCCGCCTGGCTGTTGGCCGCTTTGGGCCTGGGTGCCGCGCCGGCCTTTGCCCAAAACGGCGTAGGCATCAACACCACGGCGCCCTCGCCCAACGGCCTCACCATCAAAGGCGGCGGGGCCAATTCGGAACTGCTTTTTTTTCGCAACAACACTGACGCGCCCAAGTGGCACTGGAACCTGCTAGGCGGTGGCCTGAACTTGTCGGAAACCGACGTGGCCGACTACCGCCTGTTCCTGAAACCCGGCGGCCGCGTGGGCATTAGCACCAACAACCCGGTGTCGCTGCTGTCCAACACCAGCCAGAACATCATCGACGCGCGCGGCTACGGCATCAACCCCGGCTCGCTGACCTGGGCGTTTAACGACCAGGGCTACGCGGCGTCTTTTTTCAATGCCAATAACGGCGTGGGCGGCCCGGGTGGTTTCGGGGGCCTGGCCGTGAAAATTGCGGCCATCGACCCCGCCTCCGCCGCGCTCGACGTGAGCCAGGGCGCGGTGGTGGGAACCCCCGGCACCTCCCTGCTGCGGGTGGCCGCCACCGGCTTGGTGGGCATTCAGAACTACGACGCGCAGCAGCTGCTGCACTTGGGCAACAACGCCTACGCCAAGCCGGTTTTTCTGCGTCTGAGCACCGGCAACGGCGCGGCCCAGCGCGTGTGGGACCTGGGCGTGCCCGTGGACCCGGCCAACGCGGGCGATGCCACCGGGGAATACTACGACTTTGCCCTGCGCGACGCCAGCGCCAACGCCACCCGCCTGCTGGTGGAGTGGAACTCCGGCAACGTGGGCGTGGGCACCAGCGCGCCGGGCTACCGGCTCGACGTGGCGGGCGACATCAACGGCTCGGGCCTGCTGCGCCTGGCCGGCCAGCCCATGCTGTACGGCCGCGGCAACAACGTGTACCTGGGCAGCCTGATGTACGCCGCCACGGCCCCCACGGGCATCAACAACACCTTTGTGGGGGCGAACGTCGGCAACCAGCTCACCTCCGGCATCAACAACACCGTGGTGGGCTTTGCCGCGGGCGATGCCATCACCTCGGGCCAGAGCAACGCATTGATGGGCGTGCAGGCCGGCGGCAGCCTCACCACCGGCACCGACAACGTGTTCATCGGCCACGACCCCGGCCTGGGCAGCACCGTCGGCGGCAACAACGTCGGCATTGGCACCCAGGCCCTGTACAACAGCAACGGCAGCGAAAACGTGGGCCTGGGCACCAACGCGGGCACCTCGGCCACCACCGGCAGCTACAACACCTTCGTGGGCAGCGCCGCCAACCTCACCAACGGCGCCACGCAGCGCAGCCGCGCCACCGCCCTCGGCTACAACGCCCGCGTGGACAAGGACGACGCCGTGGTGCTCGGCGACCCTTTCAACACGGCCGTGGCCGTGGGCATTGGCACCGACGCGCCCAGCGCCACCCTCGACGTGGCCGGCACCACCAGCACCGTGCGCCTGCGCGGGCTCACGGGCAGCAACACTCGCCTCGTCACGGTGGCCGCCAACGGCACGCTGGGGACCCAGGCCGTCCCCGACGGCACTAATTTCATTCAAAACCAAACGGCAGCCGACCAAACCGGCGGCTTCCGCGTCGGCGGCAACGGCTACGTGGGCGGCCGGCTGGGGGTGGGCACCACGGCGCCTTTTTCGCAGTTGGCCAACACCAGCCAGAACATCGTGGGCTCCGACCTGCAGGGCGGCAACCCCGGCTCGCTGGCCTGGGCCGCCAACCAGGCCGGCTTCGTGGCCATGGTGCACAACGCCGGCACCGGCAGCTTCCGCAACGGCCTGGCCGTGAGCGTGGCCGGCACCGACGCCGACGCTTCGGCGCTGGATGTGAGCAGCGGGGCCGCGCAAACCGTGGCGGGCACCACGTTGCTGTCGGTGCGGGCCAACGGCCGGGTGGGCGTGGGCACCAACACCCCCGACGCCAAGCTCGACGTGGAAGCCGGCGCCGGCAACCTGGCCCTGAAAGTGACCAGCGGCACGGCCGTGTACAGCACGGCCAGCGCCACCGTCAGCGCCTCGAACAGCACCCTCAACCCCACGGCCATGGTGCATTACTACACCACCAACAGCTCCAACGCCGCCAACGGCACCGTGACGCTGGGCACCGGCACCGAAGGCCAGGGGCTGTTGCTCGGCAACTTCGACGCGCAAAACCTGTCGGTGACGTACGCCACCGGCACCGCTACGGTAAACGCCAACACCATTGCGCACTTTGTTTATCTTAGTAGCGGCTGGCGGCTGCTGCAATAGCTGCGGCCTCCCGTTGTCTTCATTCACGCTTGCATCTTTAAGGTTATGAAGCAGAACTATTCTCTCGCCACGCTGGCGGCGGTGCTGCTCGCCGCCCCGGGTTTTGCCCAAACCCTCACCAACGACGGGGCCACCATCACGGTGCAAAGCACCGGCGTGCTCTACGTGGAGGGCACGGTGCTGAACAAAGCCGGCAGCGCCCTCACCAACGCCGGCACCGTGCAGCTCACCGGCGACCTCACCAACCAGGGCACGCTGGCGTCGGGCGGTAAGCTGCTGTTTTCGGGCAGCACCAACCAAACCTTCACGCCCGGCACCGCCACCGTGGCCACGCTGGTGCTGAACAACACCGGCGCCACCGGCCAGCGCACCCTCGGCCTGCCCGCCGACCTCACCATCGGGACTTCCCTGCAGCTGCAAAGCGGCCTGGTGCGCACCGCCCCCGCCGCCACCATCACCCTGCCCGACGGCGCTACGCTCAGCGGCGAAGGCCCGGGCCAGTACGTGCAGGGCAATTTGCGCATCATCCGGGCGGCGGGCAGTGGCGTGTTGGATTTCGGCCATGGCACTACCCTCGACCGTACGGGCCTGGGTCAGGTAAGCATCACGCGCACGGCCGGCCTACTGACGGACAACCTGAGCCGCGGCGTCAACTTTACCAACGCCAGCCTCAAAGGCATCGACCGCATCTGGACCGTGGAAACGGCCGTGGCCCCCGCCGCGCCGGTGGAGGTGGTGCTGCAGTGGCTGGCCGACGACGACAACGGCCTCACGTCCTTCGCCAGCGCCCAGGCCTGGCGCGCCGATGTGGGGTCGGCGCTCTGGGGGCCGGCCAGCCCCCAGCGGGCGGCCACCGTGAGCGGCAGCACGCGCAGCTTTTCCTTCAGCACCGCCGCGCTGGGCCGCCTCACCGTGAGCAATGCCGCCAACCCGCTGCCCGTGGAGCTGTCCGCCTTCACCGCCGAGCACGCGGGCGACTACGACGGCCTGCTGCGCTGGACCACCGCCTCGGAGAAAAACAACGACCATTTCGACGTGGAAGCCAGCGCCGACGGCCTCGTGTTCCGGCGCATCGGCACCGTGAAGGGGCACGGCAGCACCGCCCAGCCGCAGAGCTACCAGCTTCTCGACAAAGACCTGGCCCGCTACGCCGCCGACGTGGTGTACTACCGCCTGCGCCAGGTCGACACCGACGGCTCGGCCGCCTTCTCGCCCATGCGCTCGCTGAAAGTAGCGGCCCCGCTGGGCCTGGCAGCCACGGCGGCGCCCAATCCGTTTGGGGACCACGGCACGGCCCTGAGCGTGCGCACGGCCACTGCCGGCCCGGCCACCCTGCAGCTTTTCGACGCCCTGGGCCGCGTGCTGCTGCGCCGCGTGCTCGACTTGCCGGCCGGTTTCACCCCCGTGGCGCTGCCCGAGCTGGGCGAGCTGGCCACCGGCCCCTACGTGCTGCGCCTGGTGCAAGGCACCCACCAAGTGGGCTTGAAAGTGGTGCGCGAATAAGCCCGCAAATCACACGTTTCGTACGCACGCTCTTCGGGCGGGTGTCGGCATATTGTCCGGCATCCGCCCGACTTGCTTTAGGAGGACTTCTGCGTGTCCCATTACGTGGTTTACCTACGTAAGAAATAAGTACAATCTGCTCAAACCTCCGCTTAAATACGTAACAATCGGGCGTCAAAAGGGCCGACCTTTGCCCCTGTACTTCTTTCGCACCCTTATGAAAACGCCTGATTCACTGCAAGCTGAGCCATCGGCTTCGGTGCTGGCTACCGCGCAAGGCCGTCAGCGGTTGGTGATGACGGCCCTGCGCCTTACGGAAAATACTGCCCTCGCCCCGCAAGCGTACGAACGTGCCCTCCTCGACCGCTTTGTGGCCGGCGAGCTCACCATCGACGAAGTGCTGCAGCACCTCGGGTGAGCCCGCGGCACGGGTGCGCGCAGGCCTTGCCCGCGCCCGCACGGGCCGCGTCACTCTTCTGGCTGGGGAGCGGCCGGCAGCCGCAGGGTGCCGTCTGTGGGCGGCCGCTTGTTGGCGATGGGCTGGAAACGCGTTTCGCGCGGCTGCTTTTCGCTGAGGTATTTCCAGTAGCGCAGGGGCATGTGGCGGCGGTGCAGCTTCAGGTTTTTGCGCTCCGGGATGTTAACATGGTCGAAATACGCTTGCCACAGCACCTTAAACAGCGGCTCGCGCTCATCGAGCACGGTGGCCGAGAGGCCTGTGCTGCGGGGAGCCGTAGCCGTTTCAAACTGCACCACATCGGTGCGCGTGAGGTCGTAGTAGAGGCCGTAGTGGCGGCGGCGGTCGTATATCAGCCAGCGCTGGTCGGCGTAGCGCGTGGTGAAGTGCGCGGCAATGAGCGGCAACACGTCCATGTCGGGCTCGATGGTGGCGTGAAACAACTCGTCGGTGGTTTTCTCGAAGCGCACGAAGGCTTCCATGCGATGCTTTTCGCGGAACATCTGCTGGGCCAGGCGCTGCACACGGCGCACGTCGGCGTTGGCGTAGTTCTCGGCAATGTCCTGCGGGGAGCGCAGGGCCAGGTCCACGTACCGGAACACCAACATTTCCCGGTCCGCATCTTCGCTCAGAAACACGTGGTAGAGGCGCGTGCGGGCTTCGGCGTCCATGGTGTTCAGCAGGCCCTCCCACACCCGGGCAGCCAGGGTTTCGCTGGTTTCGACGGGCGCAGGTGCGGCAAACAACCCGCCCTGCACGGCAGCTTCGGGCTGAATGCTGTTGGGCGCGGCTTTGCTGTCGTACACGGTGAACAGCACCGTGAGCAGGCCCTCAAACGTGCCGTCGTAGGTGTAGTCGCGCGTCGGGCCCGTGAAAGCGGGCACGGGGCGGCGCACGGCCTTGCCGGCTGGCGCGGGAGCAGCCGGCGGCCGGCGAAGGGGGCGAATGTTGGCCATGAGCTGTTGTCGAACTGGAGTTGCTGCTCGGCGAAATTGGGCGCTTTGGCCGCGTGGCGCCACGCCGCACACGGCCGCGAGCAGACGTCCGCCCCGATTTGGGTGTGGCTTGGGCACCGCCCCGCGGCAAGGAAATAACCGCTGCGGGGCCCGGCTAGGCCGCCTGCTGCTGGCCTTCGCCCAGTTGGGCCTGGTGGCGGGCGCGGGCCTCGTCGTGCATCTGGCGCACCAGGGGCATGAGCTCGCTGAGGCGGCACACGCAGGAAAGGCGGGCCACTTTATCCGACGACTGCGTGGGGCGGAAAGGCTGGTTTTGGCGGTGAATGACTTTCATGACAGAGAAAAAGATGTCGTGTTGCACGCCGCCCAAGCTGCTTTTCGACAGCGAAGGGAGGCCGTTGGAAAATGGAGCGTCGTGGTGCATAGCTGCTAAGAAGCCTGAGCGAACAGGTCGAGTTGTTGGGTGACGAGGGCCGAGCGCACCGAGCCGGCGCCGAACAGAATCTGGCGGCGCACCTGCTGCTCGCTCAGCTCGCCGATGATGGGCTGGTGCTCGCCCTCGCAGGTGAGGAAGTATTTGGCCCGCTTGAGCACCACGCCCAGCTGGCGCAGGGTTTCCATGTTCAGCTTGGCAAAGCGGCGGGCGGCCACAATGCGCTTGGCCGAGCGGGCGCCCACGCCGGGAATGCGCAGTATCATCTCAAACTCGGCCGTGTTCACGTCCACCGGAAACACGTGGCGGTTGCGCAGGGCCCAGGCCAGCTTGGGGTCGATTTCGAGGTCGAGGTGCGGGTGGGCGGGGTCCAGGATTTCGTCGGCCTGGAAGCCGTAGAAGCGCATCAGCCAGTCGGTCTGGTACAGGCGGTGCTCCCGGATGACGGGCGGCTGCGTCACCTGCGGCAGGCGGGCGTCGTCGGTCACGGGGATATAGCCGGAGTAGTACACGCGCTTCAGGCCGTAGCCCTGGTAGAGCGAGTCGGTGAGCTTGATGATTTGCAGGTCCGTCTCGGCGCTGGCGCCCACGATGAGCTGCGTCGTCTGGCCGGCGGTGGCGAAGTTGGGCACTTTCTTGAACAGCGCCTTCTCCTCTTTATTCTGAATAATACCGTCCCGAATCTGGCTCATCGGCGTCAGAATCTCCTGGTAGTTCTTCTCGGGCGCCAGCTGCGTGAGGGCCAGCTCCGAAGGCAGCTCGATGTTCACGCTGAGGCGGTCGGCGTACAGGCCGGCTTCCTGAATCAGCTCCTCCGAGGCGCCGGGAATGGTCTTGACGTGGATGTAGCCGTTGAACTTGTGCTCGGTGCGCAGCTTCTTCACGATGCGCACGAGGCGTTCCATGGTGTAGTCGGGGCTGGAGAAAATGCCGGAACTCAAAAACAGCCCTTCGATGTAGTTGCGGCGGTAGAAGTTGATGGTGAGGTCCACCACTTCGTCGACGGTGAAGGCGGCGCGCTTCACGTCGTTGGAGCGGCGCGACACGCAGTAGGCGCAGTCGAAAATGCAGTGGTTGGTGAGCAGAATTTTGAGCAGGCTCACGCAGCGGCCGTCCTCGGTGTAGCTGTGGCAAATGCCCATGCCTTCGGCGTTGCCCAGGCCTTTGTTCTCGTTTTTGCGCTTGGCGCCGCTGCTGCTGCACGAAGCATCGTACTTCGCGGCATCGGCTAATATGCTTAGTTTCTCTTGAATGCGCTCGTTCATGAGGAAGGGCTGGCTTTCGGGCTTAAAAGTAATACTCAGTGGCCAAACAGGCAATATCTCTTAAGCTAATTTTTTTGGGAATAGTTTCTTTTTTCTGGAAAATATATCTCGGCCATTGCGCGGACTTTTAGCAAGAATGGCCCGGCCGGCCAACGGGCCCGGCTCCTTTTCGTATTTTGCAGCGTTGCGCCCCATTATGAGCTTTCGCGGTTGGTTGTTTTGCCTTGTTGTGGTGCTGGCCGGGGCCGCCCGGCCCGCGGCGGGGCAGACGTTTGACCCGCGCTCGGCCGTGCCGCCCGATTCGCTCAAAGCCAGCGACGAAATCCTGCCGCACCGCCCCGACTCCCTGCGCCGGCGCTTCGACCAGGAGCGCATCATCAACCGCCTCAAGGCGTACTCCCGCCGCAAAACCATCGTGGGCAAGGCCCTCTCTGGCCTACTCAACTTCACCCAGCGCCAGGAAGAGCAGGCCGGCCTCGACGCCGTGCTGCTGAACCGGCAGTTCGACCAGCACAATTTCAAAGTCGTGCGCCGCGTCGAGATTACCACCCTCGACGCCTTCGGCTACAGCCTCAGCGACTCGACCAAGGTGCCGCGCAGCTTTTGGGAAAAGTCGGGCAATGCCCTGCACCTGAAAACCTCGCGCTCGCGCATCCGGCAGGTGCTGCTGTTTCGGCCGGGCCAGCCCCTGGAGCCCCAGGCCCTGGCCGAGTCGGAACGCCTGCTGCGCCAGACGCCCGAAATCCTGGACGCCCGCGTGCTGGTGAACGAAACCAGCAGCACCCGCGACAGCGTCGACATCCGCGTCATCACCACCGACGTGTTCAGCATCACGGCCGGGCTGCAGGTGGGTTCGGCCACGGCCGGCATCGTCACCTTCGGCGACCAGAATTTTCTGGGCCAGGGCCACCAGCTCGAAAACGCCTACGAGTACGGCCGCGGCCTGAGCACCGACAACGGCGAGACCCCGCAGCAATGGTCGTACGTGGGCAGCTACACCGCGCCGTTTCGCAACTTCGTGTACGGGCAAGCGCGCTACCGCAACGAGAACAACTACCGCTCGGGCGGCGTCACGCTCAAGCGCGACTTCTACTCGCCCAGCGCCCGCTACGCCGGCGCCATCACCTTCGACAGCTACTCGCAGGACGTGGCCCTGGTGGCTCCCCCGCCCGGCCAGCCCTACGTGTATTACCCGCTCAAATCTCTGGTGCAGGATGCCTGGGTGGGCCGCGCCCTGCGCCTGCGCTCCTACGACCTGGGCTACGAAAACCCGGGCCGCGTGATTGTGGCCGGCCGCCTCATTCGCACCGATTTCAGCGCCGTGCCCCGGCCCGACCCCGGCACCGGCGTGCCCACCCCCGACTACCACGACGGCACCCTGCTGCTGGGCACGGTGGGCTACTCCGTGCGCCGCTACTACAAAGACCGGTACCTGTTCGGCTTTGGCCGCACCGAAGACGTGCCGGCGGGCACCCTGCTCAGCCTCACGGCCGGCTACGACGTGAACCGCGTGGTGCCGCGCCGCTATTTGGCTGCCCGTATCGCCGCGGGGGGTTTCAACACCCGCAGCGGCTACCTCTACGGCGCCGTCGACATCGGCGCCTTTCAGCGCCTCGACCAAAACCGCCAGTGGGAACAGGGCGTGCTGTCCACGGAGCTCACCTCCTTCACGCGCCTCTACCACCTGGGCGACTGGCAGTACCGGCACTTCCTCAGCAGCCGGGGCACCATTGGCATCAACCGGCGGCCCGGCGACATTCTGCAGGGCATCACCAACGACCGGGGCCTGCGGGGCTTTTCGCCGGCCACGCCCATTCTGGCCACCAGCCGCTTCGTGGTGAATTACGAAACCACGTTGTTTACGCCGCTCTCGCTGCTGGGCTTCCGGCTGGCCGGCCTGGCCTTTGCCGACGCCGCCTGGGTGAGCGAGCAGCCGCGCGGGGGCTCGCCTTTTGGCCGGGCGCCCTACACGGGCTTTGGGCTGGGCATGCGCTTCCGCAACGAGTTTACGGCCCTGCGCACCTTCCAAATCCTGATTGGCTACTACCCGCGCGGCCTCACGGCGGCCAACGGCGTGCGCCTGTTCGAGTCGGCCCGCGAAACGGTTACGTTCAACGACTTTGGCCTGGGCGCGCCGGGCACGGCCCCGTACCAGTAGGCCGCGCCGCCAGCAAAAAGCCCCGGCCTATGCAGGACCGGGGCTTTTTCCATAAGCTAGCATATATAAAGCACTCGTTAAAACTCGGATAGAATATAGGGCAGCAGGATAAGGTGGCGGTTGTGAGTAGCGCGGCTCACAACCGCCCTTCGAATAGGTAGCAATGCGCTGGTATTGGGTATTGCAGTAGGTAAACGTGCGGGGCAGAGCCGTAGCGGAACTAGCGGTCGGCCGAGAAGGCAATGGGAATGGTGCAGGCCACGCGCACGGGCTGGCCGTTTACGCGGGCGGGCTCCCAGGGCGGCATCAGCCACACCAGGCGCAGGGCCTCGTCGTTGAGGCCATTGCCGGGGCCGCTGATGACGTGGGCATCGGTCACTTTGCCCTGGGCGCTGAGGATGAAATTGACGTACACCTTGCCCGAGATGCGGCGCTGCAGCGCCACCTGCGGGTAGCGGATGGACTTGGCGAGGTAGGCCGCGAAGGCTTTGTCGCCGCCCACGAACTGGGGCCGCACTTCGGGGTTGATGAACACCGAATCGGGGCTGAAAGCGGGCGCGGACACCACGGCCTTGAGCACGGCCGGCAGAGGCGGGGCCACGGAAACAGTGGCAGGACCGGTTTGCAGCGAGGCCGTGGCCCCGGCCTGTGCGTGGCCCTGGCCCGTGGCCAGCAGCCCAATCAGGCTTGCGAGTGAGAGGTAGCGTAGAGAATGCATCACAAGCAAAGGGGTAAGAGGTAAGTAATGGCGGAACCTGGGCTTCCGCTTGCCAGCACTAACGGATTAAAGATACAATATGTTTTACTAAAATTGTCTTTTCGGCATAAAAATAATTTCAAAAGCCAAAAGTACAATAAGCAATGATAAATGCACTATTAAACAGACAAAACACAGATTAATTGCCTTCACTGCCATTTATTGGCCTTATTAACACGACAAAGGTATGCGTTTTTGGCACTCTGCAAATATGGTCAGTGTTAAGTTTAGTGAAAATATAATTTAACTATTTCAAGATTATTCAGAATAGACTCGCGAAGCAGAAAAAGAGCATAACTTTGCAATCGTAAATCGACGATAAACAAGCATCCAGCATGGCCACGCACAAGCGACAAGCGTTTACGGACCAGGAACAGGAACTGGCGCAGGTAGCTAAGGCTCTGGGGCATCCGGCGCGGGTGGCCATTGTGCGCCTGCTGGCGCAGCGGCGGGCCTGCGTGTGCGGCGAGCTGGTGCTGGAACTGCCGCTCTCGCAAAGCACCGTGTCGCAGCACCTCAAGGAGCTGAAAGCCGCCGGCCTGGTGCAGGGCGATGTGGACGGCCCGCGGGTGTGCTACTGCCTCTCGCCCACCGGCTGGGCCCGGGCCCGCCACCTGCTGGGCGCCCTGCTGGCCGAGCTGCCCGCGCCGCCCGAAGCCCACTGCGCCTGCTGAAAAGCATCTTCGCTCTTTCCCTTTGCTCCTACTTTCCCACTTCCCCTTTCCCCCAACAATGCCATGAATATTTCCGAGATGAAGCAGGCCCTGGCAAACGCAACGGCCGTGAAGTTCCGGCTGCCGGACGGCACCCACCTGCCGGCCCATTTCCACGTGACGGAACTGGGGCTGGTGAACAAGCATTTCATCGACTGCGGCGGCGTGGAGCGGCGCGAAACCGTGGCCAATTTCCAGCTGTGGGAAGCCGGCGACTACGACCACCGGCTGGCGCCGCAGAAGTTTCTGCACATCCTGCAGCTCTCGGAGCGCATTCTGGGCAGCGAGGACCTGGCCATTGAGGTGGAGTACCAGCAGGCCACCATCGGCAAGTTCGGACTGGAGTTCGACGGCACCGACTTCGTGCTGACGCCAAAGCACACGGCCTGTCTGGCGCAGGATGCCTGCGGCATTCCGGCCGAGCTGCTGGCCCTGCCTCAGCTCCAAACCGCCGGCTGCACGCCGGGCGGCGGGTGCTGCTAATTCCGGCTCTGCTACTATAATCCATTCATTCATGCCTGATAAGAAAAACGTGCTGGTGCTGTGCACCGGCAACTCCTGCCGCAGCCAGCTGCTGCACGGCTACCTCGAACAGCTGCTGGGCGAGCGCGCCGCCGTGTACAGCGCCGGCGTGGAAGTGCACGGCCTGAACCCGCGCGCCGTGCGCGTGATGGCCGAAGACGGCGTGGACATCTCGGCCCACACCAGCAACCACGTGGACGAGTACGCCCACGTGCCCTTCGACTACGTGCTGACCGTGTGCGACCACGCCAACGAAGTGTGCCCGGTGTTCCCGTCGTCGGCCCGCAAACTGCACCACAATTTCCCCGACCCCGCCAAGGCCACCGGCAGCGAGGCGGAAATCATGGCGCAGTTTCGGGCCGTGCGCGAGCAGGTGAAGGCCTATGCCCACGACTTCGTGCGGGCGCAGTTTCAAACCGCCTAGCGGGCCAGTAACCGTTTCTTAACGCGGCTTCCGCAATCCGGAGTGCCATTTCGGGCCGCAGGGGCTACCTTGAAGCCGGATTATATCCGTGGCTTTTTCACTCAACCGCATGAGCATTCTTCCAATGACTGCCGCGCACTGGCCGGCCGTGTGCGCCATCTACGCCGAAGGCCTGGCCACCGGCAACGCCACGTTCACCACCGCCCCCCCCACCTGGGAGGCCTGGGACGCCAGCCACCTGGCCGCCTGCCGGCTGGTGGTGGCCGCCGATGGTGCGCCGGAGCAATTGCTAGGCTGGGCGGCCCTCTCGCCCGTGTCGAGCCGCTGCGTGTACGGCGGTGTGGCCGAGGTGAGCGTGTATATAGCGGAGGCCGCGCGCGGGCAGGGCGTGGGCCGGGCCCTGCTGGCCGCGCTGGTGCAAGAATCGGAAAAACAAGGCCTGTGGACCTTGCAGGCGGGCATTTTTCCCGAAAACGAAGCCAGCGTGCGCCTGCACGAGGCCGCCGGCTTCCGGGTGGTGGGCCGCCGCGAGCGGATTGGCCAGCTGCACGGGCAGTGGCGCGACACCCTGCTGCTGGAGCGCCGCAGCGCCACGGTGGGCGCCGCCCACACCCCGGCCTGATGCAGCCGGTAACCCTTCGTCGCTGCCTGCTGGCCGAAGCGCTGGGCACGGCCGTGCTGTTGATTTTTGGGACGGGCGCGGCCGTGGTAAACGAGCAAACCCACGCCCTGGGCCACGGCGGCGTGGCCGCCGCCTTCGGGCTGGTGGTGTTCATCCTCATTCAGAGCCTGGGCGACACCAGCGGCGCCCACGTGAACCCGGCCGTGACCATCGGCTTCTGGGCCATGGGGCGGTTTCCGGGGCGGCGGGTGCTACCTTATATAGGTGCGCAGCTGGCCGGGGCGGCCCTGGGCAGCGCCATGGTGAAACTCGTTGCCAGCGAAGGCTCCAACTTGGGCGCCACGCTGCCCGCGCATGGCGCCTGGCAGGCGCTGGGCATCGAGGCGTTTCTGACCTTCTGGCTGATGCTGGTGATTCTGCGCGTCACGGCCGGCTCGAAGGAGGCGGGGATGCTGGCGGGGCTGGCCATCAGCGCCACGGTGGCACTGGAGGCGCTGGTGGCCGGCCCGCTCACGGGCGCGAGCATGAACCCGGCGCGGTCCTTCTCCCCCGCCCTGCTCAGCGGCAACTGGACCGATTGGTGGGTGTATGTGCTGGGGCCGGTGGCCGGCGCGCTGCTGGCCGTGGCGGTGGACCGGTTATTTCCGGCCGGGGCGCCGGAAACCCGATGACGTGGCAGGCGCGAGCCGTTACCGCGCAAAGTCAAGCAACGGCCCGGCCTGGCTAAAGAGCTTTTTCAAGGATGATTTTTTCAGCGCCCTGACGAAGCACCAGTTGCGAGGAGGTTTGCCTCACCACCTTGAATTCCAGCCGACTACCAGCGTCGTATAGCCGGCCCGCTGAGGGCTGTAAACTCACTTGATAAGCTGTGCTGGAGGGAGGCGCGTCTTGCTGCAAGGGTTGGTAGCCGATGCTGCTCACGCTCAGCGTGCACGGGTACCAGGCCCGGGGCAGCAGCACCTCTGCCCAGCCTGCCGAATCGGTCTGCACCTGGGCTTTGGGGTGGCCCTGCTGGTCGCGCACCACCACGCTGACGCCCGCGGCCGGCTGCAGCACGTCCCAGGCATCGGCCTGGCGCACGGCAAAAGTCAGCCGCACCGAATCGGAGGCGGTGGGCAGGGAGTGGAGCCGGACCGTGGACGCCCGCACGAGCGGTTGGCCGTTGAAGATGAGTTCGAGGGTGTGGCCTTGGCGCTGGTAGGTGCCAGCCCCATTTTTACCCGATGCGAGGTCGTCGCTGCTCATGTCGTATTCGAATGCCTGGCCCGGCAGCAGACGCAGGTGCTTCGCCGTCCAGAGCACCACGCCGGGACCATGCGTTTCGCGGTAGTCGCCCAGCGCCAACTCGCGCGAGCCCGCGCACGCTGTGCAGCCCAGCGCCAGCAATGCAATCAATCGGTAAAGCAGGGGCAGGGGCATCGGCAAATAAGGCAGCGGTTGTCGGGCCAAGATAAGGGCCTAGGCCCGGCTGGGGCCGTATAATGACCCGATACTGGGCGCGCCGGTGGCTTGCGCGCCCATTTTCCTCCCGACCTTTGCTCCTTCACTCCCAACCCCACACCCCATGGCCAGCCTCCTCCTCGGCGATTACAACGACCTCGAAGTAGCCCGCGAAACCAGCATCGGCCTCTACCTCACCTCCGACGACGGCGACCTGCTGCTGCCCGAAAAGTACGTGGAGGCCGGCACCCGCGTGGGCGACATCGTGCGCGTGTTTGTGTACCGCGACTCCGAAGACCGCCTCATTGCCACCAACCTGCGCCCCCTGGCGCTGGTCGACAGCTTCGCGGCCCTCACCGTGAAGGACCACGGCCCGGCCGGCGCCTTTCTGGACTGGGGCCTGGAAAAGGACCTGCTGCTGCCCTACCGCAACCAGCGCCGCGACCTGCGCGTGGGCGAGCGGGTGCTGGTGTACGTGTACCTCGACGAAGAAAGCGACCGGCTGGTGGCCTCGGCCAAGTGGAAGCAATTCCTAAAAAATACCCCCTTCCCCGGCGAGCCCGGCGACGAGGTGCGCCTGCTGGTGGCCGACGAAACCGAGCTGGGCTACCCCGTCATCGTGAACGGCACGCACCAGGGGCTGCTGTTTCACAACGAGGTGTTCCGGCCGCTGCGGCTGGGCGAGCAGCTGCCCGGCTTCCTGCGCCAAATCCGGCCCGACGGCAAGCTCGACGTGCGCCTGCAAAAGGAAGGCTACGGCGAAGTGGAATCGGCCACCGACACGCTGCTCAAGGCCCTCAAGGCCGCGCCGGGCGGGCGCCTGCCGCTGGGCGACAAGAGCCTGGCCGAGGACGTGTACCGCCGCGTGGGCATGAGCAAAAAAGTGTTCAAGAAAGCACTGGGGGCGCTGTTTCGGCAAGGGTTGGTGACGCTGGAGCCGGAAGCGACGGTGTTGAAGTAGGCCGCCTTTTCTTATTGCGAGCGGAGCAAAATCGTCCTTCTTCCTTCGGCGCAGCACATTCCTTTCAACCAGACGCTTTTTCCGGCGTATGGTATTCGGCCCTGTGCTGCGACATGCCGAATGCGGGTGCAGCAACAGGCTTCATCACATCAGGGGGCTGGTCGCTGAGAACAGGACGGATTGCTTCGCTCCGCTCGCACTGACAGGGCCGCTTGGCACACCATCCGCTATGCAAAAAACCGCTTTACTCGCCGGGGCCACGGGCCTCATTGGTTCGCAGCTGCTGCCGTTGCTTCTGGCTTCGGGCCGATACGCCAAGGTGATAGTGGTGGGGCGCAAGGCCGTGCCCACCATT
Source organism: Hymenobacter armeniacus (assembly GCF_014699055.1). Classification (GTDB taxonomy): domain Bacteria; phylum Bacteroidota; class Bacteroidia; order Cytophagales; family Hymenobacteraceae; genus Hymenobacter; species Hymenobacter armeniacus. The sequence continues at coordinate 297,747 of NZ_JACXAC010000002.1, read as the reverse complement.
CACCCCAAGCTGGTGCAGGTGACGACGGAGCTCGACCAACTGGAAGAGGTTCGCCTCAAGCTAATTGCCGACGACGTGTACTGCTGCCTGGGCACCACCATGGCGCAGGCCGGCTCGAAGGAAGCGTTTTACAAGGTTGACTACTTGTATGTGGTGCGGCTGGCGGCCGTGGCCGCGGCCAACTTCGCCTCGCAGTTTATGGTGGTGAGCAGCATGGGGGCCGACGCCGAAAGCCGCATCTACTACAGCCGGGTGAAGGGCGAGATGGAAGCCGCCGTGCGGCAAACGCCGTTTCGGGCCATTCACATTTTCCGGCCCTCGCTGCTGCTGGGCGAGCGCGCCCGGCCCCGCCTGGGCGAGCGCATCGGGGCGGTGGTGCTGCGCCTGCTGCGCCCGCTGCTGCGCGGCCCGCTGCTGAAGTACCGCCCCGTGACGGGGGCCACCGTGGCCGCCGCCATGCTGCGCGCCGCCGAGGAAGACGGCGGCGGCGTGCGCGTGCACGAGTCCGACGAACTGGCCGCCAGCACGAAATAGCGACGCGCAGTCGCGCCTCGGCGTCCGCGCCGCTAGAGTTGCGCTCGGGCGTCTGCTTTCAACAAGGCGACGCGTAGTTGCGTCTCTACAGTTTATCCGGCCCCGCGGGGCGGCTGCTCCCGATGCGTCGGCGAGGGCCGCGCCGCGGGGCCGGCGGCGTTTTGGGGAAACTGATGGGACGTGTGCAGAGGACGCCGGCATCCGTGCTGGCACGGAGGAAAAGCGGACGAAAAATCCGTGCCAGCACGGATATAAATATTTTACTATATATACAAACTTTACCTTTCTAAGCAGTGGTCTGGCGACTGTCTGCCTCCGGGCAGGTGCCGTTGTGCTGCTCAGTCATTTACGCTCACATCCAATTTTTTCTTCTTTTATGAAAAACCTCTCCGCTTCCCTCCTCTTCGTGTTGCTGGCGCTGGCCGGCCAGCTGGCTTCGGCCCAAACCATTCGCCGGGTGAACAACACCGGCGTGACGGGCACCAACATTTACGTTGATTTGACGGCGGCCCAGACGGCGGCGGCTAACGGCGACATCATTCAGGTGGAGCCCTCTACCACGCCGTACCCGGCTTTCACCTGCACCAAGCAGCTCACCATTGTGGGGCCGGGGTATTTCCTGGGCGAAAACCAGCCCCCGGCGCTGCAGGCCAACACCATCAACGCCATTATTTCCACCATCACCTTCAACCCCGGCAGCGCGGGCACCACGGTGGCGGGGCTGGAGTCGAACACGACGTGGTACATCAACGCCAACAACATCACCGTGCAGCGCTGCCGGCTCTCGGGCTACATCTACCTGGCGTATGGCTCGAACACGTCCGGCGCGGTGATTCGCCAGAACTACTTCTACGGCGTGCAGGAATCGAGCGTGAGCACCAACTCACTCATCACTAACAACATCATGTACGCGGCTAGCACCAACATTACGGCCGTGGGCGCGTCGGGCGAGTTCAGCAACAATACCTGCATCGGCTCGTCGGTGAGCCTGAACAACTTCACGGTGCGTAACAACTACTTCAACAGCACCTTCACGCCCACGGCCAACACCAACTGGGACTACAACATGTTTACGGCCGCCACCATTGCCACCATTGGCACGAAGGGCGCTAACAACGTCGTTAACGTGCCGCTGGCGTCGGTGTTTGTGCTGGCGCCCACCGCGCCCGGCCAGTTCGACGCCTGGTACAAGCTGAAAACCGGCACCAACCCCGCCGTGGGCGCCGGGCAGGGCGGCGTCGACATCGGGGCCACGGGCAGCGCCACCGGCTACGGCTACCGCTTTGGCGGGCTGCCGGCCATCCCGTCCATCTACCAGCTGAACCAGGCCGTGACCGGCAACTCGCTGAACGTGACGCTGGGCACGCGCTCCAATAACTAAGCGGCGCCCGGTTTATGCAACGCTATTACGACTTCCGGCCCACGCGGAGCGACGGGCCGGGGCATGGCTGGCTGCTGCCGCTGGCGCTGCTGCTCCTGCTGCTGATAGGCAGTGCGGTGCGCAGCTACGGCCAGGCCACCATTGCCCGCGCCGAATACTTCGTGGACGCCGACCCCGGCATCGGGGCGGCCACGGCCATTGCGCTGCCGCCCACGCCGGCCAGCGACTTGCCGGCCCTCTCGGCCACGGTGCCGCTGGGCAGCCTGAGTGCCGGCTTCCACCAGTTGGGCGTGCGCAGCCAGGACGCCAACGGGCAGTGGAGCCTGACCAGCCGGCGCACGTTTTACTACGAGCCGACCGCGCTGAACGCCCTGGCCAACATCAATAAGGTGGAATACTTTATCGACGCCGACCCCGGTCCCGGCGCGGGCACCGACGTGCCCGTGACGGCCGGGGTCGACATCAGCGGCGTGGCCTTCAACGTGAACCTGAGCAGCCTGAGCGCGGGCTTCCACCAGTTGGGGGTGCGCTCGCGCGACGCCAACGGGCAGTGGAGCCTGACGAATCGCCGGACTTTTTATTACGAGCCGGCCGCCCTCAACGCCCTGCCCAACATCACGAAGGTGGAGTATTTCATCGACACCGACCCCGGCTTTGCGGCGGCGGTAGACGTGCCCGTGACGGCCGGGGTCGACGTGAGCGGCGTGGCGTTCAACGTGAACATCAGCAGCCTGAGCGCGGGCTTCCACCAGCTGGTCGTGCGCAGCCAGGACGCCAACGGGCAATGGAGCCTCACCAACCGGCGCACGTTCTACTATGAGCCGGCCGCGCTGAACGCCCTGGCCAACGTGACCAAGGTGGAATATTTTATCGACGCCGAGCCGGGCTTCGGCAACGGCATCGATGTGCCGGTGACGGCGGCCACCGACTTGAGCGGCGTGGCCTTTGCCGTGAACCTGAGCAGCCTGAGCAGCGGCTTTCACGCCCTGAGCGTGCGCTCGCGCGACGCCACCGGCAAGTGGAGCCTGACCAACGTGCGCAGCTTTTACTACGAGCCGGTGCTGGCCGTGGCGCCGAACATCAACAAAATCGAGTATTATTTCGATAACGACCCCGGCTTTGGCTCGGCCACCGACGTGCCGGTGCCCACGCCCGCCCAGGATTTGGCCAACTTCAGCTTCGCGGCCGATGCCAGCGCCCTGGCCGACGGCACCCACCGCATCTTCTTCCGCTCGCGCGATGCCACCGGCAAGTGGAGCCTGGTGAGCAGCCGCAGCTTCGTGAAAAACGGCTGCGCCAGCTCGACCAACCTCACGGCCGGGCTGCCCACGAGTAGCTACGGCTCGGGCGGCTCGGTGGGCAACCCGCCGGAGCTGGCGTTTAACGCCGAGCCGGCCACGCCCAGCACGAGCAATTCGGTGTACGTGTACAACGGCGCCCTGATTCAGGCCGACCTGGGCAGCGCCCAGAGCATCAGCCAGGTGCAACTGAAGTTTACCAACTCGGCCACGCCCACCAACTTCACGCTCCAGATTCAGACGGCCGCCAGCACGGCCGGCCCCTTCACGACGGTGGACACTTACACGGCCACCTTCAACGCCAACGGCGTGTACCCGGTGGTGCGCACGCTGGCCACGCCCGCCACCAACGCGCGGGTGCTGCGCCTCGTGTTCCAAAGCACCGGCGGCAACTACACCATCGTGACCGGCGTGGGCGCCTACTACTTCAACTGCGCCAGCCCGAGCATCACCAGCTTCACGCCCACGGGCGGGGCCGCGGGCACGGTGGTGACGCTGGTGGGCACCAACCTGAGCGGGGCCACGGCCGTCACGTTTAACGGCGTGCCGGCCGTGGTGAGCACCATCACGAACAATACGAGCACGGGCCTGACGGTGACGGCCCCGGTGGGCGGCACCACCGGCCCCATCTGCGTGACCACGCCGGCCGGCACGGCCTGCTCGGCGGGCAGCTTCGCTTACCCGCCGGCCATTGCCACGGGGGCGGTTTCGGCCACGGCGTTTTGTAGCAGCACGCTCATTCAGGTGCCGTTCTCGACCAACGTGGCCAGCTACGGCGCGGGCAACGTGTTCAACTTCCAGCTCTCCGACGCCAACGGCGTGTTTACGGCCGGCTCGCGGCTGTACGGCACGCTCATCAGCCAGAACGCCAGCGGCGGCATTCTGCGCGACTCGGTGGCGTTTCGCACGCCGGCCGGGTCCGGCTACCGGGTGCGCGTGGTGGCTTCCAATCCCAGCATCATCGGCACGGACAACGGCACGAACCTGACCGTTTACCCCACGCCGGCGGCCACGGCCACCGCCAACTCGCCGGTGGTGTTCAATGGCACCATTCAGCTGGCGGCGCAGCCTTTGGGGCAAAGCAGCTACAGCTGGTACGTGAACTACGCCAGCGGCGGCACGGCCTTCGTGGGCTCGGGCCAGACGCTGAACCTGGCCAACGCTCAAAACACGCAGAGCGGCCTGTACTATGTGTACATCGGCAACGCCAGCGGCTGCCAGGACTCGGCCAGCGTGCGGGTATTGGTGCAGCCGAACACGGTGCCGGTGCTGGCCATGAGCCAGTTTGGCTTTAATGGCTGCGCGGGCGCCACGTTCAACGTCGGCTTTTCGGTGACGGGCAATAACTTCTTAAGCGGCAACACGATTTCGGCCCAACTCTCGAACGCCAGCGGCTCGTTTGCGGCGCCCACGGTGATTGGGTCGGCGGCCTTCACGGGCCAGGGCGGCGGGGCCATTTCGGCCACCATCCCGACCAACACGCCTTCGGGCACGGGCTACCGCATCCGGCTGGTGGGCTCCAGCCCGGCCGTGACCAGCAACGACAACGGCTCCAACCTGAGCATCACGACCCAGCCCACGGCCACGCCGAGCAGCAACTCGCCGGTGGCCTTCAACGGCACCATTCAGCTCACGGCCCAGACCGTGGCGGGCGCGACGTACTTCTGGACCGGCCCCGGCTTCTCGTCGACCCAGCAAAACCCCACCATTGCCAACGCCACGCTCAGCAACGGCGGCACCTACACCCTTTACGTGACGGTGAACGGCTGCCAGAGCCCCGGCACGGCCACCACGGTGGTGGTAAATCCGTCGGCACAGCCCATTCTGGCCATCTCGCAGTTTAATGGCAGTTTGTGCCCCGGCACAGGATTGAACATTGGATTCTCGGTGACGGGCAACGTGTTTGCCAGCGGCAATACCATCACGGCGCAACTGTCGGATGCCAGCGGCTCGTTTGCCGCGCCGGTGGCCATTGGCTCGGCGGCCTTCACCGGGCAGGGCAGCGGCTCAATTGCGGCCACGATACCGCAAGGCACGCCGGCCGGCAGCGGCTACCGCATTCGCCTCATTGGCTCGAACCCGGGCGTGACCAGCACCACTGACAACGGCTCGAACCTGACGGTGCCCACTACGCTGGTGGCCACGGCCAGCAGCAACTCGCCCATCGCCTCGGGCGGCACCTTGCAGCTGAATGCTGGCCCCAACGGCGCGGCCACTTACCAGTGGTATGTGAACTACACCAGCGGCGGCACCAGTTTCATCAGCAACCAGCAGAACCCGACGTTTAATAACCTGACCACGGCTTCGTCGGGCTTCTACTATGTGTTTGTGACGCAGGGCGGCTGCACCGATTCGGCCAGCGTGCGCGTGCTGGTGAACCCGCCGGTGACCACGACTTTGGCGCTGGGCACCTTCTCCGGGCAGTTCTGCGCCGGCAATAATTACGCGGTGAACTACACCGTGTCTGGCGCGGGCCTGAGCAGCGGCAGCCTCACGGCGCAGCTGTCGGACGCCAGCGGCTCGTTTGCGGCGCCGGTGGTGCTGACCACCATCAACTTTAGCGGCACCGGCAGCGGCAGCCTGGGCTTCACGCTGCCAGCCAGCACCTCGGACGGCACCGGCTACCGCATCCGGCTGGTGAGCACCGGCCCGGCCCTGACCAGCGCCGACAACGGCGCGAACCTGACCATCTCGAACCTGACCAACGTAGTGGCCGGCTCCAACTCGCCGGTGGCCGCGGGCGCGCTGATTCAGTTCAGCAGCAGCGGGGTGCCGGCCGGCGCCACCATTGCCTGGACCGGCCCGAACAGCTTCAGCAGCACCCAGCCTAACCCCAGCATCCCGAGCGCCAACGCGGCCAACGCGGGCACCTACAGCTTCACGGCCAGCATCAATGGCTGCTCGGTGACGCGGCAGGTGCAGGTGGTGGTGGGCGCGCCGGTGCTGGCCCTCAGCACGGGCACGGTGAGCGGCTCGCTCTGCCCGGGCTCGCCCATTTCGGTGCCGTACACCGTGACGACGGGCAGCGTGAACGGCGGCAACACCTTCACGGTGCAGCTTTCCAACGCCGCCGGCTCGTTCAGCTCGCCGGTACTTATCGGCTCCTTGAGCAGCAGCGCGGCCAGCGGCACCATTGCGGCCGTCATCCCCGCTAGCACCCCGGCTGGCAGCGGCTACCGGGTGCGCGTGGTGGCCGACAGCCCGGCCGCCGTGGGCGCCGACAACGGCGCCAACCTGACCGTGGGCGCGCTCACCTTCGCCTGGACGGGCGGCGTGAGCACCGACTGGTTTGATGGCCGCAACTGGAGCTGCGGGCAGGTGCCCACCGCCACCAGCGCGGTCACGATTCCCAGCGGCGGCAGCTTCTACCCGGTTGTCACCGGCAGCACGGCGGCACTGGCGTTAAACCTGACCATTGCCAACGGCGCGACCTTCACCAACAACGGGATTTTCAACCTGTACGGCAACGTGACGGTGAACGGCACGGTGCTGGCCAGCAGCACTTCCAGCTGGTACTTCACGGGCGGGATTACGCAGTTCATCTACGGCACCAACCCCCTGCAGGTGGGCAACGTGTACATCACCGCGGGCTCGACCCTGACGATGAACAACGTGCTGAACGTGTACGCCAACTGGTACAACTTTGGCACCTTCGTGGGCGGCGCGGCTTACAACGTGTACTTCAACGGCACGGGCACGACGCAGGTGATTGGCGGTACTTCGGTAACGACTTTCTACAACGCCTACGTGAACAATGGCGCGGTGGTGAACCTGGGCTTGAACACCGTGTTCCTGAACAATTTCGTGGTGAACGGCACCTTCTCGGCCGTGACGTACGGCGTGGTGTTCGGCGGCACGGTGGCCCAGACCATCGGTGGCACCGGCAGCAGCACGTATTACACCGTCACCGTCAACAATCCGGTAGGCGTAACGCTGGTGAGCAACATCACGGTGCTCGGCGACTGGATAAACAACGGCCTGTTCTCGGGCGGTACGTACTCGGTGATTTTCGCCGGCACGGCGGCCCAGATTATCGGCGGCACGCAGGTGACGAACTTCTACAACGTCACCTTCAACAACCTGATTTCGGTGACGCTGCACCAGAATATCTACGTGCTGGGCGGCTTCGTGAACACGGGCGTGTTCTACGGCTGGTACCTGAGCGGCGGCAGCACCCTGGGCTACTTCGTGCGCTTCGGCGGCACGGCGGCGCAGGTGATTAACGCCAACGCCACGACCTACTTCTACCACTTCTACGCCGACAACGCGGCGGGCGTGAGTTTGGCCACCAACATCTACATCGCCGGCAACTACTACCTGTACTCGGGCAGCTTCAACCCAGGCACCTACACGGTGTACTTCAACGGCACCGAAGGCCCCGGCGTGGTGCAGACGGTGGGCGGCTACGCGGCGCTCAGCTTCTACGGCTGGAATGTGGCGAGCACCTCCTACGTGCGGCTGCTGCAGAACGTGACCTTGCTGGGTGGCTTCGCCAACCTGGGCACGTTCTACGGCTACAACCTGGTGGGCGGCGTGTACACGGGCTACACCTTCACCTTCGGCGGCAGCGGGGCGCAAGGCCTCACGGGCGGCGGGGTGTACGAGTTCTGGCACGTGACCTGGAACAACCTGGCGGGCATCACGCTCAACCAGAACATCAGCGTATGGGGCAACTGGCTGAACAACGGCGGCTTCCTGGCCAACGGCTACTTGGTCAATTTCATCGGCAACGTGGCCCAAACCATAGCCGGTTCGGTACTTACCACGTTCCACCACGTCACCATCAGCAACCCGGTTTCGGTGAGTTTGCTGCAGGCCGTGACGGTGCTCGGCAACTGGGCCGGCGCGGGCGTGTTCCTCGGCAATGGCTATCTGGTGTACTTCAACGGCTCGGCCGCCCAAACCATCGCGGCGGGGCTGAATACGCGCTTCTTCGACCTGCGCTTCAACAACCCAACCAGCGTCACGCTGCTCTCGAACGTCTTCCTGACCGGCAGCTGGACCAACAACGGCGGCTTTCTGGCCAATGGCAAGCTGGTGACGTTTGGCGGCAATGTGCTCCAGCTCATTGGCGGCTCGGTGACCACGGTGTTCCACCACTTCACCATTGCCACGGGCGCCAGCGTGCGGCAGGATTTGGGCATCACGCTGCTCGGCGACTGGACCAACAACGGCAGTTTCCTGGCCAATAGCCTGCTGGTGTACTTCAACGGCACTGACCTGCAAACCATCGCCGGCACGGCCCTGACCACCTTCTACGACGTGACCTTCAACAACGCGGTGAACGTGAGCCTGGGCCAGAACATCGACGTGACCCGCCACTTCGTGAACCAGGGCGGCTACTGCGGCTGCGGCTTCCGCACCCGCTTCAACGGCACGGTGGCCCAGAGCATCACCTGCACCTCGGGCCGCACGCACTTCCACGATATCACCTTTGCCAACGCGGCCGGTGTGACGCTGCTCGACGGCATCTACGTGAGCGGGCTGTGGGTGAACAACGGCGGCTACCTGGCCAACAGCCAGACGGTGATTTTCGACGGCACGGCCCTGCAAACCATCGGCGGCACGGTCCTGACGGCCTTCTACAACGTGGGCATCACCAACGCGGTGGACGTGCAATTGCTGCGCGACATCACCGTGGCCGGCTTCTGGAACAACACCGGCCTCTTCCACGGCCAGGGCTTCGGCGTCAGCTTCAACGGCGCGGCGCTGCAAACCATCACGACCACCGGCGCCACGGCCCGCAGCTACTTCCACCACATCACCTGGGCCAACCTGGTGGGCTGCGTGCTGGCCGGCGACATCTACGTGGCCGGCAACTGGCTCTGCAACGGGCCCTTCAACCCGGCCACCTACACGGTGTACTTCAACGGCACGGTGGCCCAGAGCTGCGGCGGCACCCAGCAACTCCGCTTCTTCGGCCTGAATTGCGCCAACCCCGCCGGCGTGACCTACAACGGCCCGGTGTACCTGCTCGGCAACTTCGTGAACACCGGCCTGGTGAACTGCGGCGCCTTCGGCTGGTACTGCATCGGCACCGGCCCGCAGACCATCGGCGGCATCAGCGCCACGCCCACGCGCTTCTACGACCTGTTCATTCAGAACGGCAGCGGCGTGACGGCCACCGACAACTGGTTCCTGACCCATATGCTGACCCTGACCACCGGCAACCTGGCCTCCAACGGCCACCTCACCCTCACGAGCAACGCCAGCGGCACCGCCATGGTGGTGAACCCCGTGGGCGGCGGCGTGGTGACGGGCGTTTCGACCATGGAGCGCTTCATCACGGGCCTGAGCGGGGCACCCGGCTACCGCCACTACTCCTCGCCCATGAAGCGCAGCGCGGCCGGCATCAGCACCACCGTGCAGGAGTTTGCCGACGACCTGCCGGTGCTTGAGCTGAACCCGGCATACAACACGGCCGGCAACACGGCCACGCCGTTCCCGACCTTCTTCCAGTACGACGAAACCCGCCTCACCGCCTCCAAACCCGGTTTCGACGACGGCTGGATGGTGCCCACCGCCACCCAGGACCTGCTGCCCCTGCGCGGCTACACTGCCCAAACCCTGCCCACCACCACGGTGGACATTTCGGGCCTGCTGCAAACCGGCAACGTGAGCTACGTCCTGGGCCGCGGCAGCCTGGCCAACTCGGGCTGGCACCTGCTCGGCAACCCCTACCCCGCGCCCATGGACTGGGACGTGGCCCGCAGCACCACCGGCATGCTCAGCGGCGTGGCCGATGCCCTCTACGTGTTCGAGCCCAGCGGCCAGTACACGGGCACCTACAAAGCCTACGTGAACGGCCTCGGCCAGAACGGCGGCACCAAGGACCTGGCCGCCATGCAGGGCTTCTTCGTGCGGGCCACCGCCCCCACGGCCAGCGTGAGCCTCACCAACGCCGTGCGCGCCACCAGCTACCTCTCCCCCACCTTCAACCGCCAGCAACTGACAACTGACAACAAACAACTAACAACCAACACCCAAAAACCAGTCCTCCGCCTCGAAGCCCGCAACCTGGCCACCGCCACCGCCGATGAAACGGTGGTGTACTTCGAGCCCGGCGCGGCCCTCGGCTTCTCGGCCCGGCACGATGCCTACAAGGTGCAGCTCAACGGCAACGGCCGCCCCAGCCTCTGGAGCCAGGCCGGCACCGAGAGCTTCGCCATCAACGGCCTGCCCGACCTGGCCACGGCCTCCGTCATTCCGCTCGGGGTGCGCGTGAGCCAGGACGGCGCCCACGAGCTGACCCTTACGGCGCTCGCCGATGCGCCCGCCGGCACCCAGGTGTGGCTCGAAGACCGGGTGCTGAACCGCCGCCAGAACCTGGCCGCCAGCCCCACCTACGCCTTCACGATGCTGGCCACCTACACCGGCCAGCGCTTCTACCTCAACTTCGTGGCCGCCTCGCCGCTGGCCGTGACCACCGGCAAGCTGGAAGCCCGCACCGCCCTCTACCCCAATCCCACCACCGGCCGCACCACCCTGGAGCTGGCCGGCCTGCGCGAGCAGGGCCCGGTGCAGGTAGAAGTAGTGAACGTGCTGGGCCAGACGGTGCGCCAGCTCAGCACGCGCCCCAAGCAGGGTTTCCTCTCCGAAACCATCGACCTCAACGGCCTGGCCACGGGCGTGTACACCGTCCGCATCCACGCCCAGGAAGGCACGGTGGTGAAACGCCTGGTGAAGGAGTAGGTGCCGTAGCCTGAGCAACAAAAAGCCTCGCCAGTGTCTGGCGAGGCTTTTTTGTGTGGTCACTTGTAAAGTTCAGGAAATATATTTTGGGCTATGATTTTAGCCAAAAATTAACCACCCTTAAATATTGATTAACTCATAATATACCACTCATCAAGAAGTCATCCGACTGTTCTTCGTTTATTTCCTTGGCAATAGCTTTCAACGCTACATTAGCTTTTACTTCATCCACGAATAAACCTCTACTCGAGAAGCTATTTATCAACAGGTTTATGTCTATTTCCTTAAAATAATCATCACAAGTTTCAGCACAAAGCACATAAAACTTACCCCATTCGAGGTTTAGAAACTTATAATCAGATGTGGGTTCAGGGCCCAAATCGCCTTGTTTCTTAGCAATTTTATAACGCCTTATAAACCCAAGTTTCTTAGAAGCGAGCAGGTTTATTATTACATTATCAGACCTGTGACCAGATAAAATTTTAAGAGAGTCATATTTCTCTTCGTTCTCATGAAACACAGACAAACTACCGTAGATATCATCATCCCCTCGTTTTTTTCTCCAAGAGTTTATCTCAGAAAATACCTTATCAGAATTAATCCTAATAAATACATACTTTGAGGTTAGTAATACAGCAGCAGAAACCGGGTCTATATCTGGCCATATCTTCCTCAAATCTTCCAAACCAGCCAAATAGTCTTGTAAAAATGTATTAATTACGTATTTTCTAAAAGAACTTGGGTCTATACTATGGTATATGTCAAGGGTATTCATATACCTATATCCCTTAGCACGAGTAATGGCTGATAATATTTTTCCTTGCTTGGATTTCGAATCTGTAAAAATGAAGCTGGCAGCAAAATACTCTTGAATTGATTTATGCGCCCACTTAATGTATAGCCCATCTTGCACAAAAAGCGGAACTTTAGTCAGAATATCTTTCAAAAAATCTGAAGGGCTAAATTTAAGGTCTATGCAGAAATCTTTAGCTTCTTTGATGATAGCCACAAGTTCATCCTTGCTAAATTCCACCTTATTGAGGCCCATAGAACGATATCCAATAAACCTTAATATTCTGTGAAAGTCATCAATTTCCAATTTGGAATATTTATTTCTAGTGTAAGATTCCCCTTTTGTTAAATCATGCCGTTCAAAGAAAGCATCATACACTTGCCTATAGAATAAATGTTTTTTTAATGGAATAGTATGTTTATGCTCAAACGCTGCAAACAGAAGAGAAACTAGTAATGGATTCTTTAAAAACTCATCGATATTAGAGTTTTCCTTTTCCTTCAGTTTCTTTATCAATAACGCTGAAACCTCGCCGCGTGAATCATAATTTTGCAGCAACAAGTAAGCCTCCGGTTTACGCAAGGCTCTAATTTTAAACTTTACAAAATCTCCAAATGCTGTCAAAGCATCTTCAGGCCGAGATGTCAAAAGGAAATAGTTCTTACGTGCTTTATCTATAAAATCCCTAATATTAGCAACAACATCCCTTCTATCTTCATGCTCAATTTCATCAAAACCGTCAAGCATGAAAACAAATCCTCCTTTGCTAATCAACTCCAGAACAAAACCCTCGTCCGTCTTTTCGTTAATCATTGATAACTGACGAAAAATCTCATCCATTACGGTTGAATCTTTCTTTAATCGCCGCAGCTCAATCAATAATGGAACGCCTATTTGTTGCTCAACAGCAGCTAAGAACAAACGTTTGGACAAGGTTGACTTCCCCATACCAGCCGTATCAATTATAAGCACTTTTTTATGAAATGGAATAAAGTCTTTTTCAAAAGAATCAATAATATGCTTCTCTTCCTTACTTACCTTATCATCAGCATTATTTACAACTTCTAAAGGCACGTAAATATCTTTTAGCTGGCGTTTCTGATTACCTAGCACCAAAATATTAGGTGTTGAATATTTATCATAAGAATCAATTAAATATTGCTCAAAATGATTTTCAAAAGCATGCTCTGTCATCTGGATAGACACACCTTTTCTCTTCGCAAGTCGTTTAATATTTGGCGTAATAAATTCATCCACTATTGCTTTGACAAAAGGGGCTGCTATTGAGGCAATATCTTTGGCTTGAGTCAGGTCCATATTGTATGGGGTTGTGTTAAGTATTACCATTCCTCATCTGTTAGCCTGAGGTCGAGCTAATGCAAGTAAGCACAAAAAGTATCGGCATCTAGGTATACACCGTAAGCCACCAAAAAAGCCCCGCCAGCAACTGGCGGGGCTTTTCGTTTCGCTCGCAGCTTAGGCGGGCCTCTTTGCGTCGGGGTCGTCTTGGGGGCCGCCCCCGCCGAGGACGATGAGCTTGGTGTAGCCCTGGAAGCGCAGCCACACCTCGTGCTTGGTGGGCGAGTTTTCGTAGGCCTTGAGCTGCGTGCGCATTTCCTTGATGAGGTTGGCGTTGCGCCGCAGCAGGGCGATGAGGGTTTTGCGGTCGGTGGCGCCGGCCACCACGGCCGTGCGCTGGCCGGCCTGCTTCTTCTCGAAGCGGGCCAGCTGCCGGGCGGTTTCGGCCAGGTCGTCGGCCGTGAACTCGCGCTTGGCCAGCTGGGCGGCCAGGGGCTGGGCCTCCTTCAGCAGCGCGGTTACCAGGGTGGCGAAGGTGGCATCGCCGGCCGCCGCCAGGTCGGAGCGGGAGGTGCGCACGCGGCCGGCCAGGTCCTCGTCGGTGTTGCTCTTGCTGGCGGCGTAGCCTTGCAGGGCGGCGGCCAGGCGGGGCGCCAGGGCCCGGAGCTGGGCTTTGGCGCTGGCCTTTTGCTGGGTGGCGGTGGCGCTGTCGTCGCCCATCACGGCGTCTTCCAGCAGGCGGGCTTTGGCCAGGTTGGCGGCGTGCTCGTCCCGCAGGGGAGCCATGTCGTCTTCCAGGGGTTGGTAGAGGGCCTGGTCGGCTTGCAGGCCGGCGGCGGTGGCGGTGTCGCGCCGCAGTTGGGCGTCGAGCTTGTTGTTGTCCATACCGCTGAGCGTTAGGGGTAGAAGTATTTCCAAACGTAGCAAATATTTCGGTATTGCCGGGCCTGTATTTACGCCCCACCCGCCGCTCCTTCCTTCCCGATACGCGCCAACCGCTTCCGGCCCCTCGCCAACCGCTTCCGGCCCCTCGCCAACCGTTTCCGGATGCTCGCCAACCGCTTCCGGATGCCCGCCAACCGCTTCCGGACGCCCGCCAACCGTTTCTGGATGCTCGCCAACCGCTTCGGGACCACAAACCTTCGCTCCAGACGCCCGCCAACCGCTTCGGGACAAGAAACCTTCGTTCAGGACCACAAACCTTGAGTCCGGACCACAAACCTTGCTTCGGGACCACAAACCTTCCCGCCGCAGCACAAACCTTCCCGCCGCAGCCCGCCCGCTGGCGTCGGAAGGGTTCTGCTTGTAACTGGCGGAGCGTGCCGCCGTGGCTCCCCGCGCCGCCGGGGCCGGGGCGAGGTGCCTGGGCGGCGCGCGGCCAGCGGTTCTTTTGCCCTTCTTCTTGTTTCTTGGCACCATGAAACGGCTTCTACTCGCCGGCCTGCTGGCCGCCAGCGCCCCGGCCCTCGCCCAAACCCGCCCCCCTCAGCCCAACCCCGACAGCCTGCGCGTGGTGTGGGCCGACGTCGACCACTTCTGGACCGCCTTCGACCACCTGGCCGCCGCCCGCAGCACCGCCGACAGCCTGGCCGTCATCGAGCGCGACTACCTGGCCCCCGCCACCCCCGGCCTGCGCGCCTACGCCGAGGCCGCCAACGCCAAGGCCCCCGATTTCCTGCGCGCCCTGCGCACGCACCGGCGCTACCTCGCGGCCATCCGGCCCGCCACCCAGGCCATTGCCAGCCAGCGGCCGGCCATTGGGCAGGCGGCGCGGGCGCTCAAAAAGGCCTACCCCGGCGCGGTGTTTCCCGACATCTACTTCGCCGTGGGCAAGTTTGAGGTGGGCGGCTCGCCCCTGAACGGGCTGCTCTACGTGGGCGCCGAGCTGAAATGCGCCACCCCCACCCCGCCCCTGGCCGAGCTGCGGCCCGACCTGCGCGGCGGGGTGTCGCCGCTCAGCGCCATCAGCACGGTGTGCGTGCACGAAATCATTCACGGCCAGCAGCGCCCCGGCCAGGCCCGCACCAACCTCGCCCTCGCCCTCCTGGAAGGGGCCGCCGAGTACGTGGCCTACCGCCTCACCGGCCGCCTGGGCGCCGCCGAGGCCGTGGCCTACGGCCGCCAGCACGAAGCCGCCGTGCGCCAGCAGTTTGCCCGCGCCGCCGAGCAGCCCGCCGAAGCCCGCTGGTTTCTGGCCACCGCCGACGCCGCCACCGGGCAGCCCGGCGCCCTGGGCTACTTCATCGGCTTCCGCATCTGCGAAGCCTACTACACCCAGGCCCGCGACAAAAAAGCCGCCCTGGAAGCCCTCATTGCCCTCTCCGACCGGCCCGGCCTGCTGGCCCAGGGCCGCCAGTACCTGGCCCGCTAGCGCCGCAGACACCGGCTAGTAAAAAGGCGGTCATGCTGAGCTTGTCGAAGCAGCTCTACCGCTTCGCTGAACGGCCCAGGCGAAGCGGTAGAGCTGCTTCGACAAGCTCAGCATGACGTGCAAGTGAGCTGCCGAAGCCTTGGGCCTTCCCCCTCGCCTCTACCGGATGCGGGCGCAGTTGCAGTACACCCGAATGGCCCGCCCGCTGCCGCTGCTGTTGCTCACGCGCAGCAGCCACGTAGAGCTGGGCGCGTTGGGGTCCGGGGAGCTGAAGTTGACGGTGATGTCCTGCTGGGCGCTGTTGAAGTCGCGGTGGCCCCCGCCCCCGCTCACGAGGGTGGTGCCGGCGGGGCAGCTGGCGGTAAACTGGCCGTAGCTGTTGCCGTTGAGCGTGTAATCCGTGTAACTCGTGGTCAGGCCCAGGTCCAGGGTGCCGGCGAAGCGGGCGTCGCCGCTGGCGCTCAGCGCCAGGGCCTCCACGAGGTTGCCGGCGTTGGTGGTGCGCAGGTTCAGGCCGATGCTGGTGCCGGCCCCGGGGCTGGGCACGCGGGCCTGCACGTAGGCCGTGCCGCTGCCGCCGCTGTAGGGGGCCAGGTAGAGGTGGCCGGGCAGGTACACGCTTTGGCTGCTGCCGTTGTTGGGGTCGTCCACGAGGTAGGCGTCGCCGCCGCCGTTCACGTCGAGCTTGCCCCGCGGCGCGTCGGGGCCGATGCCCACGTTGCCGGTGTTGCTGATGCGCAGGCCCACGCTGCCGCCGTTGCCCACCAGGAAGTAGGGGCCGAGGTCGAAGTTGGCGTTGGCCTTGGGGTTTTGCCAGGTGCCGTAGCCCACGCCGTCGGACATGAGCACCTTGCCCGCGCCCTGGCTGCCGTCCACGATGCGGATGACCCCACCCGAGCCCACGAAGCCGGGGTGCTGGGCCAGCCCCACCCAGCGGAAGGGCCCGCCGGGTTTGCCCGCCGAAAAGATGCCGCCCCAGCCGTCGGCGCGGTAGGCGTTGCCCCACACGGCGTAGTCGATGTCCTGGCCATAAGGCCCCCGGCCGAACCCGGAAAGCATGGCCCGGCTGAAGAGGCGGTTGGATTTGCTGCGCGTCAGCAGGGCCGCGCTGGGGTCTTGCACGTTGGCGCTGAGCTCCACCTGGGCCGTCGAGTCGCCCAGCGACAAGGTAGCCGCCCCGGTTAGGCGCTGGCTGTTCAGGTTGAGGGTTTGGGTGGCGGTGTGGTTGCCCAGGTTGTCGCCGCTGGTGCTGGCGTTGGGAATGCTGGTCCAGGCCCCGCCGAAGTAGTACCAGAAGCCCGGTTGGGTGCCGTCGGTCTGGAACACCATCAAGCCCACGGGCGGGTTGCTGATGGCGGTGCGCTGGGCCGCCGTCAGGCGTGGCACCAGCAGGCCCTTGTCCGTGGCCGAGATGTCGAGGGCCGCCTTCGGGTCGGGGGTGGTGGTGCCAATGCCCACCGATTGGGCCGTGGCGGCCAGCGGCAGGCTGAGCAGGGTCGGCAGCAGCCAGCTCCAGGCGTAGTTTTTCTTCATAGTGGTAAAAGCGTGGATATTGGACACAAGAACTGAAGCAAGGACTTCAATGGCCAACCAAAAATACAAGGCATTCCCATTTTTGCCCTAACGCGGTATGTGAACAACCGCAGCCGGTAAGTCGGCGGGCCCACACGGAGTGTGGCTGCGCCGGTAGCGGGCCCGGAAGCGGCTTTCACGGCACCCAAAGCCCCGCCAACTGCCGGCGGGGCTTTTCGTTTTGCTCGCGGCTTAGGCGCCTGGCGGCGCGGCGGGGGCATCGGCCGCCCGGCCTCCGCCCAGAACGAGGAGCCGGGGGTAGCCTTGGAAGCGCAGCCACACCGCGGGCTGGGTAGGCGAGTTCTCCCATGGCATTTTCTATCTTTGAACAGCACCCAGCCACCTCCCCGAACTCCCCCGCTGCCCGGCCCGTTTTCATTGAAACGCTTTGCCACCGCGCCTTATTCGCCGACTAACGACTCATTCTCATGGCCGAGCTCCGCAAAAAGGCTTCTACCGTAGCAAAACGAACAACTACCGCCATTTCTCCGCGCACTGCGCCGAAAGCGACGCGCAAAGACACCCCAGCCTTTTCGCACACGGTATTTGCCAGCGAAGCCGAATACAACCAATCCGTAGCCAGCGTGGTGGCCCGCATCCAGAACGGCCAAGCCCCCATGCGCCAGCCGGACGAATAAGCCCCGTAGCACGCACCACAAAAAAGCCTCGCCAGACACTGGCGAGGCTTTTTTGTGGTGCGTGCTAATCACGTTCAGAAAACTTCTGACTAAACAGCATTTAATGTTAATTAGGCCTCCTCATTAATTGATGAGTTTGTGCGAGTTGCCCATCTAATTTCAGTTGCGCTACATAGACTCCTTCACTGAGTGTTGTGGGCAAGGCTACAGCAGTCCCCTTCTGGCCTGCTAATCCGGAAAGTTCTCGAGTAAATACCGTGCGGCCCACCGCATCGACTATTACTAACTCAATACGCTGGGCGGCTGTGTTAGGTACATCTATTGATAATGACGTTGAGAAAGGATTGGGGTACACTTCCCATGCACGAGTTGCTGCCGTGCTCCGATTGCCCAACGTAACCGCGCTACGTTTGAGCACGGTGCCTCCGTCTCCTGCTATCCAAGTGCTATTAGCAATAGCTGCATTGCCCACAGACGTGATGCAATTCAGGTTTTCAAATGTGTTGGTGGCTTCGCGGCGCCAGGTTACCCCCCGGTCGGTTGTCGCAAAAACGGTTCCGAAATCCCCAGCAATAAATCCCACATCTGAATCCAAGAAGCGCACATCGTTGAGGTTGACGGTTGTCCCGAGGTTCAGAGGAATCCACGTTACACCACCATCAACCGTGCGCAGCGCCGTGCCCCCGTTGCCAACGATGTAGCCTCGGGTTGGAGAATCGAAGAAAATACCATTGAGTTGAGCCGAAGTGGTGCTATTGAGTGCTTGCCAAGTAAATAGGTTGCCCGATACATTTTTGCGCACCGTGCCATTGTCACCCGCCACGAAGCAATCAATGGGCGTAGGGCAATCACAATCGCGCAACGTTTGTTGCGTTCCGCTAGGGACTATCTGCCACGGGAACCCTCCGGTCGTGCTGTAGCGCAACGTCCCGGCGCCTCCCACTTGCAGGGCAATGTTGGGCGTGCGGAACGTCATGTTGTTATAGGAGCCGTAGTCTTGCAGATTAAACAGGCCACCGCTGTTCATGCTTAAGTAACTAGCGGTGGGTTGGGTCTGGCTGGGGGTTTCCCAGATGACGAGCACGCTCGTGGCGTCGGCCATTGCCACGGACCGCAGGCGGTTGAGCAACCCGGAAGTGGTGAAGTTCGGCAGCAAGGTCCAGGTGGCCCCGCCGTCTCGGGTACGGTACAGACTGCCGGCAGACCCACAGGTGTAGCCGGTGTTCGCGTTATAGAAACTGATGGAGGAAAGCGACTGTCCTCCTGGGCCGATGTTGGTCCATTGAGCAGTTGCGCTTTCGCTAGTTATTCCAACTAGAGCGAGTAGTAATAGCTGTTTTATCATAAAAAGGAAGGTTTGCATCAAAACTAAAGCATTGTATTAATGTAGCTGTTTGGGAAAGAAGCAAAAATGGGCAGGTAGTAACCTGACGTGCATTCCTCCTGTGACGGCTTATATCCTTTGAGCTTGATTCAGTGACACAGTGATAGTATAAAATTATAGTATTATCACACTTGTTAACGAACGAAACGCCCCACAAAAAAAGCCCCACCAGACAGCAACTGGCGGGGCTTTTCGTTTCGCTCGCGGCTTAGGCGGCCAGCTTCGCGGCGGGGTCATTTTTGGAGCCGCCGCCGAGGACGGTGAACTTGGTATAGCCTTGGAAACGCAGCCACACCTCGTGTTTGGTGGGCGAGTTTTCGTAGGCCGTTTTCTATCTTTGAACAGCACCTAGCCACCTGCCCAAGAACTTCCTAGTTGCCCAAGCCGTTTTCACCGAAACGCTTTTCCCATGTCGTTCCAATCCACCGCCCCTGCTACACCGCTGAATGAGCTTCAAATCAGCCTGCTTCGGCTGTTTGGCCACGGCATGACCGATGCCCAGGTACTGGAGTTGAAGCGGGTGCTGGTGCGCCACTATTCGGCCCGGTTGCAGCAGGAAGCCACCCGCGCCAGCGACGAGCGGGGCTACACTCCCGATGATTTCGACCGCTTGCTCCATCAGGCGTCCTGATGCGCCGGGTCGTCGTCGACACCAACTGCCTGCTGGCGTCCATCTCCCCGCGCAGCCCCTACTACCGGCTTTACCGGTTATTCGAAGCCGAGGCGTTTGAATGGGTGGTCAGCAACGAAATTCTGACCGAATACGAGGAACAGCTAACCAAGCATTACTCGGCCGCCACCGCCAACTTGGTACTTACCATTCTCATGGTGGCCCCCAATACGCATTTTCAGGAAGCCTATCTATAACTGGCAACTCATCACGGCCGATGGCGACGACAATAAGTTCGTGGACGTAGCCATTGCTGCCGGCGCCGAATTTCTCGTCACCAAC
This sequence comes from Hymenobacter armeniacus, assembly GCF_014699055.1. Lineage (GTDB taxonomy): Bacteria > Bacteroidota > Bacteroidia > Cytophagales > Hymenobacteraceae > Hymenobacter > Hymenobacter armeniacus. The sequence goes on along the minus strand of NZ_JACXAC010000002.1, from coordinate 277,833 downwards.
GACCGTCATTTTCAGGTGTTGCAGGCCATCGAATTTCCTTTGGTACCAGTGATATCATTAGCAGGGTTCCTAGACGTGTTTTGGCCTTAGCCCTGCGCGTCTACGTCTGTGAAGGCACTACGACGGCGAAGCCCCAGATGAAGAAGGGAGCGCCCACCGCTTACCCACCCAAAAAGCCCCGCCAGCAACTGGCGGGGCTTTGCGTTTCGCTCGCGGCTTAGGCGGCCAGCTTCGCGGCGGGGTCGTCTTTGGAGCCGCCCCCGCCGAGGACGATGAGCTTGGGGGTAGCGAAACGGGCCGGGAGCCGTGGGCAGGAAAGCGTAGCCGCTTGCTTTTCGGCCGCGCGGCGCCTCAGCGCACGTTTATGAACTCGCCTTCGATGGCCACCCGGGGGCCGCTCAGCTGGTCGGTGGCGGGGCCGCTAAACGAGCCGCGCCAGCCGCCGTTCCACTGGGCCAGGGTGCCGCGCGGGCTGATGCCCCACCCGAGCTGGATGGTCGGGTTGCGGTAGCGAATGGACACCACGCCGTAGTTGCTGTCGGGCCGGCCGGCGCTTTTGAGAAAGGCCACCAGCACGTAGGCGCCGCTCGAAGCCCGGGACGAATCGCCGGCCTCCACGTTGAGCACGTCGAAGGGGCGCGTGGGCGGGGCGGCGGGCTGATAGCTCACCCGGGCCTCTTCCTCGAAAGTTTGCCCGTTGATTTGGTAGCGGAGGATACTCCGGTTGTCGCCGGCGGCGGGCACGGGAAGGCTCGGCTTTTCATCGGCGCCGCAGCCGGCCAGCAGCGCACAGCCGCCGAGCAGGAGTAAGAAGGAGTAGTGCATAAGCTCGCTAGGATGCCCGGTGATGCCCCGGCGCGCTCCACAGGAGGTGGAGTAGGAAACCGGTGGTATTTCCAGCACAAGGTAACCTTCTTATCTGAACATTATTTCACGAAATGCTCCGACAGCAGTAGGCCGGGCTTTCCGAGCCTGCGCGGCCTGGGCGCCCTGCTTCGGGGCGGGGCCGGTGGGGCCACCCGCCGCCCGGCAGGTAGAATTACCCCATTTTCAAAAGTGGGTATTTCTACGTTAATCACCTCTGTATATCAGCAATTTACTTTGCCATATCGAAAGACAATTACCTAATTTCTCACCTTTCTACACAGCACAGCGCATGAACTCCCTACAGCAAATCACCGACGCCTGGGGCAACTGGTATTCGAGCCAGCACGGCACGAGCTGCCGGTTTACGGCCAGCACCAACTACGGCAGCCAGAGCTTCCTCGACAACTACCACCAGTACCAGACCAACGTGCAGGTGCAGGACATTGTGTACACCAGCAACACCCCGCCGGTGGGAGGCTCGGAAGTGGCCTACCAACTGTGGTACGACAACGGCACGAGCGTGCAGCAGCAAAACACCTTCCAGGAAACCCAAACCTCGCAGCAGTCCTTCACCTGGTCCATCACCGAGTCGCTGTCGGTGGGCATTGAGATATCGGCCACCGAAGGCGTGCCGGCCGTGGCCTCCAGCTCGCAGAAAGTCACCGTCACCCTGGGGCTGTCGTCCACCCAGGGCCAGACCAAGACCAACACGCAGACCTGGAGCGTGAACTCGCCCATCAACGTGCCGGCGAACAGCTCGGTGAAGGCCGACATGGTGATTTCGACGCAGAGCTACGACGTCAATTTCACGCAAGCGGTGCTGCTGCAGGGCAGCGTGGCCATCTGGAACAACGACAAGGTGAACGGCCACTGGCTGTGGTTCATCCCCATTCAGTCCGTGTTTCAGGACTGCCTCGACCACAACATCATCGACACCTCGGGCTACTCCATCGTGTCGGGCGGCGTCACGACGCAGGCCACCGGCGTGTTCCAGGGCAGCCAGGGCGTCAGCGTGGGCGTCACGGCCAAGCAATACCCCCTGCGCAGCTCGGCCGCCAGCGCTAAGGCCGCGGCCCCGCAGGCGCTGGAGCCGGTGGCCGACGCTTCGATGAGCCCCATCCTGGCCGTAGCCGCCGAAGGCGTGGAAGCTTAACCCTGCCCCTTGCCTAAAAAAACGGCCCGGAAACCCTGCGTTTCCGGGCCGTTTTGCGTGGTACCGGCATTGGGGAAAAGGCCGCAGAAAGCCGGCGGCTGCGGCGGTGGCGGGAAGGTTGACGGTCCGGGGGCATTTCTACCAGCCCCGGCTGCTCTGCCATAAAAACCGTTGAACCTGTAAGGGCAGTACATAGCCAGCGTCTGGCCCGGCAGATACCCCGGGCTCTTTATTCTTTTTGTGCCATGCCTCGTTCGCTCCATCGCCTTTCGCTGCTGTTTGCCGTCGGGCTGGCCGCCTGCTCCACAGCCCCTGACACCGAGGAAACATTGCCCGCGCCGGCAATAGGGTCAGCTCTTTATCGCGTCACATTCGAGGCCACCTGGAGCGCCGGCACCCACGCCAACTTTCCGGCCGGGGCGCACTTTTCGAATGTTATCGGGGCTTCGCACCGGGCCGATGCGCTGTTGTTCCGGTCGGGCCAACCGGCCAGTCTCGGCATCAAAAACATGGCCGAGCGCGGCAACAACACGGCGCTACGGGCCGAGATAAACGCCCTGCAAAGCAGTGGGGCCGCGTTTCGGCTGCTGGAAGCGCCTTACTTCAACTCTCCGGGCAGCGTTTCCGACACCATTCGCCTCGACGCTGCCCACCCGCGCCTGAGCCTGGTGACGATGATAGCGCCCAGCCCGGACTGGTTTGTGGCCCTCGAAGACGAAAACCTGCTCGACGCCACCGGCCAGTGGGCCACGCAGCGCCACCTGCCCGCCCGCGCCTACGACGCCGGCACCGACAGCGGCCCCACCTTCACCGCGCCCGACCAGCCCACGCTGCCGGCCGGCGTGGTGACACCCTTGCGGCTAGCCCCCGCCCAGGGCCCCGCGCCCGATGGCCCGCCCCTGGGCACCTGGCACCTGGAGCGCCTCAACTAACCCGAGCCGGCGCGGGTACCTGGCGCCGGCGGGGCGGCGGGCGGGTAACTACAGAACAGTGCGGCCGCGGCCGGGTCGCTTCTTTGCGCCGTTCAACCCATTTCCCGCCCCATGAAACTTCTCCTTGCGCCGCTGGCGGCCTGTCTGGCGGCTTTTTCGCTGCACGCCCCCGCGCCCCCGAAAACGCCTGCTGGCCCCAAAGACTACGTCATCACGCAATATGGAGCCGGCACCGACAGCACCAAGCTCAGCACCCAAGCCATTCAGCAGGTCATCGACAAGGCCAGCGCGGCTGGCGGCGGCACCGTGGTGGTGCCCAAGGGCGTGTTTTTGAGCGGCGCCCTGTTTTTCAAGCCCAATACCCACCTGCGCCTGCAGGCCGGCGCCAAGCTGAAGGGCTCCGATAACATTGCCGACTACCCCTTAGTGCCCTCGCGCATGGAAGGCCAGAAGCTGGACTACTACGCCGCCCTGGTGAACGCCAAGCAAGTGAACGGCTTCACCATCAGCGGGCCCGGCACCATCGACGGCAACGGATTGAAGTTCTGGAAGCGGTTCTGGTTTTACCGCGACTCGATGCAGAAGCTGGGCAAGTACGCCACCAACCTGGAGGTGCACCGCCCGCGCCTAGTGTTCATCTGGGGCTCCAACAACGTGACCATCAAAAACGTGAAGCTGCACAACGCCGGCTTCTGGACCACCCACCTCTACCAGTCCAACAACGTGCTCATCGACGGCTGCGACATCCGCTCGCCGTTCCGGCCGGTGAAGGCGCCCAGCACCGACGCCATCGACATCGACGTGTGCCGCAAGGTGACCGTGCGCAACTGCTACATCTCCGTCAACGACGACGGCATCGCCATCAAGGGCGGCAAAGGCCCCACCGCCCAGAAGCTGCCCGAAAACGGCCCCATCGAAGACGTGCTGATTGAGAACTGCACTTTTGGCGAAGTGCACGCGGCCCTCACCTGCGGCAGCGAGTGCATTCACGCCAACCGCATCACCATGCGCAACTGCCGCATGGACAACGAGCGGCCCGTGCTGCTCTTCAAAATGCGCCCCGACACCTACCAGGTCTACGAAAACATCACCGTCGACGGCATCACGGGCAAGTGCGGCACCATCGTCACGCTCTCGCCCTGGACGCAGTTTTTCAACATGGCCGGCAGCACCGAAAAGCCCTTCGGCACCATCCGCAACATCACCGTGGCCAACGTGAAAGTGAAGTGCAAGCAGTTTGCGGTCCTGAACGGCAACCCCACCGACAAGGTGAGCAACATCGCCTTCAAAAACGTGACCGCCACCGCCGACCAGGCCGCCTTCCCCAACAAGTACGCCGACGTGAAATTCGACAACGTGACTCTCAACGGCGCTGCCCTGAAAACCGGCGCCGCGGGCACGGCCGCCCCAGCCGCCACGCCGCTCAAGCCAGATTGACGCCGGCTCCCTGAAACGACCTAAAAAAAGCCCCATCCGTGCTGGATGGGGCTTTTTTGGTTTACTTCTTCAGCGGGTCGTGGCCCCAGTTCATAAGGGAGTAACGCCAGCGCGAAGTTTCGATGTCTTTTTTGTCGTGCGGGCCCTGGACCGAGTGCCGGGCCACGTAGCTGTGCACCTTGTGCATGTGGGCTTCGTCGGCGGGCGTGAGGTCGGCCTTCTTCTTGTGCAGAATGTCAACAATGTGCTCGCCGGAGTGGCGGCCAATGCTGGTGCCATCGCCGCTGTCTTGGCCCACCGACTTGGATTCGTCGGTTTTCAGCCATTTTTCCAGCTCGCTGGCGGTCATGTTCACGTCTTGCTTGAAGGTGGCGTAAATGTCGCCGGCGTCGGGGGTGTGGGAGGTAGCCATGTGGAAGAGGAAAGGTGGAACAGCTTGTTCTCGATGTACTCCCAACGCAGTCGTTGAGTTGCGCCCTTCATCCCGTCTTCCTACCGCCCCTCTCACCACCCGCCGGGCGAGGGTGTGCCGCAACGCATCACGGGGTACTCCAGGCAGGTGATGGTGGCCTCCACGTCGGCGATGTCGCCGGCCGGCAGCGTAGCCCCGCGGGTGTAGCCAATGCGTAGGGTAGCGCCATTGGCCTGCTGCGGCAGGTAAGCCTCCCACAGCGGGCCGCGGGGGCGCAGCCGGGTGCCGTCGGCCAGCACTAGCGTGGTGTGCTCGGTGGGGCACATCAGGGTGTTGCCCAGGCACAGGCGCACCGTGGCGGTGGTGCCGCAGGGCGCTTCGGGGGCCACATCGGCTTTTTCGGTGCAGCCGGCCAGGCCGCTGGCTGCGCTCAGGCCAGCCAGCAGGCCCAGCGAAAACAGGTACTTCACTCGCATAAAAAAGAAAAAAGAGGTGAGGCGCGGGCGAGGCCAGCCGGCTCCTCCCGTTCGAAGCCCTGACCGGCGGGGCCGCGGCGAGGTTGCGCGGCCAGCCCGATTCTTTGGAAGGCGGCGGTTGCCAGCCCATCCGGCCGGCTTGCACCGGCGTGGCCCTACTTCTCGGCTTCGGCCTTCAGCCGGGCCAGCCACTGCTGCGTACCCTGGGCGAGGCCGCGGGTGAGGGGGCCTTTCAGCAAGCGGGCCAGCAGGCCCTCCATGGTTTCGTCCACGGTTACCTCGGTGCCGCCGGGCACGGCTTTCAGCGTCCAGTTGTGGATGGCAAACGTGCCCAGGGAGTGGCCGGTCCAGCCAAACTCGGCGGCCGGCGCCACCGTGTGCAGCTCCGAGCGAATGCCCACGCCGCTGGATTTCCAGCTGAACGGGGTGCCCACCTGTAGGGGGCCGCGCAGGTGGGGCCGCTTGATGTCGGGCTGCCAGGCGGCCCAGCCGTCGATGTGGGTGAGCACGGCCCACACCCGGGCCGGAGCGGCGTTGATGACGAGGCGTTGCCGGGTTTGGACCGGCGCGCTGGGGTTGGTAAGAACGTTCATGGCGCTGAGGGATTGGGAGGTGAATGACTGGCTCAAAATTCCTCCCGCCGGCCCCTGGCCCACGATAACAAAAGATAAGAAAACCAACCGCCCCGCGGCTACCGGCCCTTGGCCACGCGGTTGCGAATGCGGCTCAGGCTCACCGGCGTGATGCCGAGGTAGTTGGCGATGTAGTGCTGGGGCACGCGTTCCAGTATTTTTTTCCGGGGGCCGGTCAGCAAGTCGCGGTAGCGCTCCTCGGGGCTGAGCAGCAGCAGGCTCACCATGCGGTCTTCGAGGCCCAGGCCGAGGTATTCGGCCACCAGCCGCCCAAATTTCTGCCAGGCCGGGCGCTGCTCAAACAGCGCCGCCAGCACCGCGTAGGGAAAGCAAAGCAGGCGGGCGTCGCTCAGGGCCTCGATGGTGAGCAGGGAGGGACGGCCGCTGATGCAGCTGCCATAGGCACTCATCAGGTGGTTTTCGAAGTAGAAATAGGTGGTGCGCTCCTCCCCGTCTTTAGTGTAAAACTGCCGGAACATGCCGTCCAGCACAAACGCTACTTCGCCGGCCACGCGTCCTTCCTGCGCAAACAACTCGTGCTTTTTCAGGCGCCGCAGCTGCAGGTGCGGCGCCAGCAGGCCCCAGTCGTCGTCGCTCAGGGCCACAAACCGGGCCATGTGCAGGCGCAGCAACTCGGCAACGGGTGGGGCAGTGGGCATGGCGCAACGGGGCAAAAGCAGGCCGTAATGATACTGAACGCGCCGCGATACAGCCGCCGGGGCGCCAAGCGAAGCTAGCCACCGCTCCAACTCCATGGCTCTCCCTACTTTTGCCCGTGCCACCTTTCCACCTTCTGCTATGAGCACCCTGATTCAGTTCGTTGCCAACTACGACGACCTTTCGACCGACAAAGGCTTCCAGTTCAAGTTTCACTGCGACCGGTGCCACAACGGCTACATGTCGCGGTTTCAGCCCAACGCCATCGGCATTGCGGGGAGCCTGCTGCAGGCGGCCGGCAGCCTGTTTGGCGGGCTTGGCGGGGCCGAGAATGCCGCATACCACATTCAGCGCGCGGTGGGCGGCAAGGCCCACGACGCGGCCCTCGAAACGGCCGTGGCCGAGGGCAAGCAGCAGTTCAAGCAGTGCACCCGCTGCGGCCACTGGGTGTGCCCCGATGCCTGCTGGAACCACAGCGCCGGCCTCTGCGAAACCTGCGCCCCCGACGAGCAGGAGGAGCTGCGCGCCCACCAGGCCCAGGCCGCCCAGGAGCAGATTCGCCAAAAAACCCGCGCCCAGGACTACACCCAGCACCTCGACTTTCTGAACCGCGACGCCCTGCTGCAGTGCCCCAATTGCCAGGCCAAGCTCTCGGCCGACCAAAAATTTTGCGGCAGCTGCGGCACGCCCAACCCCGCCGCCAACACCCAGGCCCGCCACTGCACCGGCTGCGGCGAAGCCCTGAAACCCGAGCAAAAGTTTTGCGCCGAGTGCGGCACCAAAAATTAGGCTATGGCCACCGTTAAGCCCATTCTCCGCATTTTTGATTACGACAAAGCCCTGGAGTTTTACCTCAACTGGCTGGGCTTTCGCATCGATTGGGAACACCGGCCGGCGGGCAGCCCGGCCTACCTGCAGGTGACGCGCGCTGACATCACGCTGCACCTTTCCGAGCACCACGGCGACGCCTCGCCCGGAGCGCGGGTGTTTATCGACGATTTTGAGCACCTGGCCTCCTTCCACAAGCAGCTGCTGGCCCAGCCCTACAAGTACAACCGCCCCAGCCTGGAAACGCCGTTCTACGACCCTACGGCCCTGGAAATGACGGTGGTCGACCCGTTCAGCAACCGCCTCATTTTTGTGGAGCGAGGCTAATCCCCGGCGCAAACACCGCCGCACTGCCCGCCGTTGCGTAAGCCCCTATTCTACCCTGCCGCCGACTCACCCTGCCGGAGCATTGCCGGCTTTGCCACGCCATGATGCCAGACCTGCCCCCGTCCGCGCTGCCGCCCGGCCTCCCCCCTGCGGAAGACCTGCTGCGCGTGCTGCTCGACATTTCGACGAGCGGCGTGCTGCTGCTGCGGCCGCTCTACGATGCCGCCGGTTCCGGCACCATCGTCGACCTGGCCGTGGTGCACATCAACGCCACCGCCCAGCGCCTGCTGCGGGTGCCCTCGGGCTCGGCCGAGTCGTTTCTGGGGCTGTACCCCACGGCCGAAGTCGCCGGCGTGTTTCAGTTCTACCGCGACGCCTTTCTCTCGGGGCAGCTGGCGCGCCGCCAAAACAACTACCAGCACGACGGCCTCGACGGCTACTACGTGCTGGTGGCCCAGCGCCTGGGCGAGGTGCTGGTGGTGAGCTTCGAAGACACCAGCGCCCAGCTGCGCACTTCTGCCGAGCAGGAGCTGCGCGCCAGCCAGGCCCGCGAGTTGGAGGCCCGCGCCGCGGCCGAGCGCGAGCGCAACATGCTGCAGGCGGTGCTCATGCAGGCGCCGGTGGCCTTTGCGCTGTTTCAGGGGCCGGAGCTGCGCATCACGGCGGCCAACCCGGAGGTGTGCACCATCTGGCAACGCTCGCCGGAGCAACTGCTTGGCCAGCCCCTGCTCGACGCCTTGCCCGAGCTGCGCGGCCAAGGCTTCGACGAGCTGCTGCGCCAGGTGATGACCACGCGGGAGCCGGTGACGGGCCGCGAAACCCCGGCCCAGCTCCTGCGCGACGGGCAGGTGCAAACCACGTACTATGATTTTGTGTACCAGCCGCTGCTGGGGCCGCGCGGCGAGGTGCTGGGCGTGGTCGACATTGCCGTGGAAATCACGGAGCAGGTGCGCGCCCGCCAGCGCGTGCAGGAGCTGAACGAGGAGCTGGCCGCCATCAACGAGGAGCTGCGGGCCAGCAACGACGAGTTTTTGACGTCCAACACCGAGCTGGCCCGGTCGCAGCAGGCCCTCTTCGACCTCAACCAGGAGCTGGAGGCCCGCGTGGCCGCGCGCACCCGCGAGGTGCAGCAGCAGCAAGCCCTGCTGCGCCAGATTCTGGAGCAAGTGCCGGCTTCCATTGCCACGCTCGCAGGCCCGGACCACCGCTATACTTTCTTCAACCAGCCGTACCAGCAGCTTTCGGGCGACCGGACCCAGTTGGGGCTCACCGTGGCGCAGGCGTTTCCGGAGGTAGTGTCGCAGGGCTTCGTGGCCCTGCTCGACCAGGTGTATGCCACGGGGCAGCCGTTTGTGGGCAAGGAGATGGCCGCCGAGCTGTTCAATCCGGCCACCGGGCGCACGAAGCAGGTTTACGTCGATTTCGTGTACCAACCGCTGCACGACGAACGGGGGCGCACCACCGGCATCCTGGCTTTTATCGTCGATTCGACCGATAAGATGCGCGCCCGCCAGGCCACCGAAGACACGGCCCAGCGCCTGCGCCTGCTCACCGATGCCCTGCCCGTGCTCATTGCCTACGTCGACCGCGAGCGGCGCTACCAGTTCACCAACCACGCCTACCGCACCTGGTTCAACCGCGACCCGGCCCTGCTGCTGGGCCGGCCCGTGCGGGAGGTGGTGGGCGAGGAGGCATATGCCGCCACCGAAGCCTACATGACCCGCGCCCTGGCCGGCGAGCGCCTTTCTTTCGAGGCCCGGATGCCTTACCGCAAAGACTTCGTGCGGCACATCCGCACCGACTACATCCCCGACGTGCACCGCGGCGAAGTGCTGGGCTTTTACTCCCTGGTGACGGACGTGACCGAGCAGGTGCAGGCCCATCAGCAGGTGCAGGAGCTGAACGAGGAGCTGGCCGCCATCAACGAAGAAATGCTGGCCGCCAACGACGAGCTGCGCGACACCAACGACCGCCTCAGCCACGCCAACGTGGACCTCGACACCTTCGTGTACACGGCCTCGCACGACTTGCGCGCGCCCATTGCCAACATCGAAGGCCTGCTGCTGGCCCTGGAAGAGCAGCTGCCCGCCCCCGTGCGGCACGACGCCGACGTGACCCACCTGCTCAGCCTCATGCACGCGTCGGTGGCCCGCTTCCAGCGCACGCTGGTGCACCTCACCGACGTGAGCAAGCTGCAGCTGGCCCACGCCGAGCCCGCCGAAGCCGTGGACCTGGCCGCCCTGGCCGAAGCCGTGCGCCAGGACCTGGCCCCCGCCCTGGCCGCCACCGGCGGCCAGCTCCGCGTGGACGTGAGCGCCTGCCCCACCGTGCGCTTCTCGCCCAAAAACCTGCGCAGCATTCTCTACAACCTGCTCTCCAACGCCGTGAAGTACCACCGCCCCGGCCACCCGCCGGAAGTGACGCTGCACGCCACCTGCCCCAACGGCCAGGTGCTGCTGGAAGTGCAGGACAACGGCCTGGGCCTCAGCGACGAGGAGCAAGCCAAGCTGTTTGTGATGTTTCGGCGCCTGCACACCCACGTGCCGGGCACCGGCGTGGGCCTCTACATGGTGAAGCGCATGGCCGAAAACGCCGGCGGCACCGTGCGCGTGCACAGCCAGCCCGGCCAGGGCTCCACGTTCACGGTGGTGCTGCCCAATTTGGCCTGAACCCAGCCGCGTGCCCTTGCGTAGTTGGGAGCTATGCCCACCCTTTCCAGCGTGCTGCTGGTCGATGACGACGCGACCAATAACTTCCTCAACGAACGCCTGCTTAAGCGCCACGACGTGGCCGAGCGCATTCTGGTGGCCGAAAACGGACAGCAGGCGCTGGCCGTGTTGCAGCAGTCGGGCGCCGGGCCGCAGCCCCACTATCCCTCCCTCATTCTGCTCGACATCCAGATGCCGGTGATGAATGGCATTGAGTTTTTGGAGGCGTTTCAGCGGCTGCCGCCGGCCCAGCGCCACGCCACCACCGTGGTAGTCCTCACCACCTCCATGGACGCGCGCGACCTCACCCGCCTCGACGGCCTGCCCGCGGCCGGCCGCATCAACAAACCCCTGACCCAGGAAAAACTAGACACCGTGCTGCGGCTGCACTTCCAGCGCCAGCGCGCCTGCTGATAGTCACTTGCCAAGCCGTAAAAAAGCCCCGCCAGCTAATGGCGGGGCTTTTTTACGGCTCATGATGCCCTATGCTGCATATTAAACCACAAGCCGCTGCATGGTGGCTTCAGCAAACGCGCGTGGGCAGCGCGGCGTCTAGGGATTCGTCATCTGCCCCATAAACAGGATGCTGCCCGTCGATTTTTCGCGGATGAGAAACAGGAAAGGCCGGTCCACAAACGTGGGCTGGGGCAAAGAAGTCACCACAATTCCTACCGAGGTAACGGCCGCCGCCTCGGTGCCGTCTTCGTTCACGTCGAGAAACGTTTTGTGCTTCACTTCGCTGATGGCCAGGCCGCTGGAGCCACCGGCCAGCATGCGGCCAAAGTTGGCCTGGCCCGAGAAGGCCACGCCCATGCCCAGCTGCGTGAGCATGGCGTTGAGCTTCTGCTCGTAGGCCAGCTGGAACTTGGGCAGCCGCAGTTCCAGGCCGGTCGAGTCGGTGGCGGCCAGCCAGGCGTTAAGTTGGGAGTTGGTGAGGCGGCCGGCTACGCTGGCCAGCGTGTTCTGGCCCTGCGGCACCACGAGCGTCATGCTAAAGCGCCGGTTGCCATAAGGCAGGTCCACCACCAGCTGCTGGGCGTCGCGGTAGCGGCGGTAGCGGCCGGTGGTCAGGCTCATGAAGCTCTTGGTGGCCGAGGTGCCGTTTTCGTAGAAAAAAGACCCGGGGCGCGTGTTTTGCGGGTCGAAGCGGTACGTCCAGGCGCCTTTAAAGTAGAGCGCGTTGATGAGGTACATCACGTCGTTGGGGTTGGTGCCGTTGAGGATGCTGGTAATCTTGCCCTGGGTCTGGGTGTTCACCCAATTGTTGATGAGGGCGGTGGTGGCCGGCACCCCGAAGGCCACGGGCTGCACCGTGGCCCCAAAATACTGCTGGTTGGTTTGCACAAACGGCGCCTGTAGCTGGTACTGCTGCCCCACCCAAATGGAGTTGCCGGTGGTGAAAGTAACCTTGGGGTCGAGCCCGCCCAGCAGCGCAAACAGACTTTGGAAGGCCTCGTTGATTTGCAGGTCGGTGAGCGGCTGGAAGCCCAGCGTTTGCTTCATGGCGGCCTTGGTGGAGCCGTCGGCCCCGTTGTAGGCCATGGTGAGGGCCGCCGAAATGCTCAAGGGCGAGATGCAAATGTTGTCGGCCGGCGTGGCGGCGCGCAACGCGCCAAACGCCTGGAAGGCGAAATCGTTGGCGCTGGTCACGGTGTTGCGCTCGGCACCGGTGAGTGGCCGCACGGGCATAGCCTCGGGCGCGGCTGGGTTGGGCGCAGCCACATCATGCTTCTGACAGGACGAAAACAGCAGGCCCCCGGCCAGCAGGCCCAGCAGGGCCGTTTTTGCAGAAAATGTTGACATAATGCAGTAGGGTAAAGTGGCAAACCAATTCGGGGCCGGGCGCGGCCGCCTTCCGGGTTTCTGACCGGCAACACCGTCGCCCGGTTGCACGGCGGCCAGCGGACGGCGGCGGAGCCCGCGCTATTCTGCTCCTAAACAGCAGGCTAGGCGCTCGCCACAATCATTTTAACTCCTGAATATTTTTTTTCTGACGGGCTGTAACGTTTGCCACTTGCGGCGGTATCCACTTTTGAAAGCGCCCTCCTCCCCTCGTTTTGCACCGCTCGGCCCACCTCGCACGCTCCTCAGGCAACCTTTTTCTTTCGTTCGCATCTTCTGTACAGTAGCGCCCTACCGATGGCCTGCCAGTTCGGCCACCCTGCTGCAGTTACCCTAAGAACGCCCAGCCGCCACAGCAACCAAAATTATTTCAAAAATTTTGTCGCTGATAATCAATCAGTAAAGGAAGTAAAATCACAATTTTCGCACATCCATGGTAACAGTACCTTGCTTTACAAAGTACCTACCATACATTTGTACTGTTCGTCGCCCAGTACTGTAGCACACGCCACTCTTCTCCGCCTGCCGCCCCGCCTTTTTTCTGCAAAAAATTCACCCTCACCTTTTTTCTGTAAGTATCATGAACCGTTTCCTCTCCCTCCGCCCCGCCCAGCAACTGACTGGCGCCACCACCTCCACCCGCGCTCAGCGCCTGGCTTCGGCCTCGATGTTGCGGGCCCTGCTCTTGGGCGGCCTGGCCGTATTGGGCACCGCCGGCACGGCCCTGGCCCAAGACGGCCCCGCCGTGAAAGCCAAGCAAGCCGACGCGCAGTGCCTGTCCTTCACCGTCGAAAATCCCAAGCTCGAAAAAGTGCGCATGGACGTGCTGTGCCTCACGCACAACACCTTCCTGATGAGCGAAGTAAACCGCCAGGCCTCCTACGGCAGCAAGCTCAACTTTGCCGGCGTGCCGGCCGGTAAGTATGCCGTGCTGCTGCGCGTGGGCCGCGAGCGGTACCGCTACAACGTGCAGGTGCAAAAAGGCCCGCAAACCACCATCTCGGTGCCCGAACTGACGCCCGCCCAAGCCCCGGCAGCCATTGCCTCGGTGACCCGCTAACCGCCCCAGCCAGAGCGGTGGGCCTGGCGACGAGGCCCACCGCTACATGACTCGGCCCCCGATGGACGCCCGTGCCCCGCACGGCGCCACCGGGGGCCGAGTCGTTTTGGTGCCCGCCTAGGCCGCCGCGGCCAAGGGGCGCTTGCGGCTGTACCGGTCGCGGTACGCCACCGGCGACACGCCCGTGATGCGCTTAAACAGCGTGCGAAACGCCTTGGTGTCGGTGTAGCCCACCGAATACATGACCTCGCTCACGTTGTCCTGCGACGATTCGAGGCTCATTTTGGCGGCTTCAATCTTCACGCGCTGCACGTATTCGGCCACGGCGTTGCCGGTGGCTTTGCGGAAGCGCCGCTCAAAGTTGCGACGGCTCAGGCAGCACAGCGCGGCCAGGTCGTCGATGGTAATTTTGCCGGCCAGGTTCTTTTCTATGAACTCCTGGGCCTTTTTGATGGGCTCGTCGTCGTGCCCCTTCTGGCCCTGGAAAATGACAAACGGCGACTGGCTCTGGCGCCCGATGTCAATCTGAAACACCTTGGCGCAGCACACGGCCACGTCGCGGCTCACGTGCTTTTCGATGAGGTAGAGCACCAGGTTGAGGTAGGAATAGGCCCCGCCGCTGCTGTACAGGCCCTGCTCGTCGGTGATGACCTGTTCGGGTACGAGGTGCACCCGCGGGTACATGGCCGCGAACTGCGGGGCGCCGAGCCAGTGCGTCGCGCACTTTTTGCCGTCCATCAGGCCCGTGGCGGCCAGAATAAACGCGCCCAGGCACAGGCTGGCCACTTCGGCCCCGGCGCGGTGCTGGCGCACTATCCAGGGCAGAAACTCTTGGTTGAGCGCCACGGCCTCGGCCAGGTCGCCGTGCGGGGCGGGAATGAGGATGAGGTCGGTGCTGAAGTCTTCGTCGAGCAGGCGGTCGGCGCGCAGCGTGAACAGGCCGCGGTTGAAGGCCTTGTGCCGGGTGAGGCCCACCAGCTCCACCGCGAAAGCGGGCGGCTGGCCCATGCTGGCCAGCAGGTCGTTTACCTGGCACAGCACCTTGTGCGGCCCCTCAATGCTGCCCACCACGGCCTCGCCGGCGGGCACCAATATGGATACGTGCTTCATGGCCCAAATGTAGGCACAAGCCTGGCGCATTCGGCCCCCTATTTGGGCGCGATTCCCCCCTGTGGCATGTCAGCTTTGCTAATACCTTTGCTAAATCAGTTAGGAATACTAAAACAACTTTCTTCACCCCCAAAACCTCTTGTTATGAAACCCCGCACCACCGCCCGCCTCTACTGGGGCCTCACCATTCTTTTCTGCCTGATGATGCTGGCCGACGGCGTCGCCGGCTTGCTGCACGAGCAAAACGGCGTGGTCGCCATGAAGCAGCTTGGCTATCCCGTCTACATCATGGACATCACCGGCGCGGCCAAAATTCTGGGCGCGCTGGCCCTGCTCCAAAATAAGTACCGCGCACTGAAGGAATGGGCCTACGCCGGCTTTGCCATCGACTTTGTGGGCGCGGGCGCCTCGGTGCTGTTTGCGGGCATGGGCGTGGCGGCCGCTGTTCCGGCTGCGGTGATGCTGGCCGTGCTGCTCGGTATGTATTTCCTGTGGAAGCAGTATCTGGCCGGCCGGGCGCGGCTGGCCGCGGCCGCCGCACCAGCCGAGGCGGCCAGCCCGGCCTATGCCATTTAGCCTTTGCCGGGCTTTTCAACCGCTCATCTTTTCCTTTCACCTCTTCCCCCCTGCCACGCTCATGGCCTCGTTAAACCCCCATCTCGCATTTCCCAACGGCACGTGCCGCGAAGCCCTCACTTTCTATCACAGCTGCCTTGGCGGCGAGCTCAACCTGATGCGCGTCGGCGATACGGCCATGGCCGGGCACCTGCCCGCCGAAGCCCAGGACCAGATTATGCACGGCTCCCTCACCGCTGGCCCGCTCGTGCTCATGGCCTGCGACGCCTTGGATACGCGCCGCCCGTTTGCGCCCGGCAACAACATTGCCATGTGCCTGAACTGCGACAGCGAGGCGGAACTCAACGCCCTGTTCGCCAAGCTCGGCGAGGGCGGCACCGTCGTCGACCCGCTGGCAGATATGTTCTGGGGCGGTAAGTTCGGGACGCTCATCGACCGGTTCGGCACGGAGTGGATGTTCAATTTGTGGAACTGCTCCGGCGAGTAGCCGCCTCCCTTACCAACATTCTATGTGCAAAGTAGTTGCTGCCGAATACCTCACCCTGGACGGGGTGATGGAAAACCCGGCCTGGACCCAACCGTACTTCAACGACGAGCTGGGCGAGTTTCAGGGCGAGCTCATGCAGGCCGCCGATGCCCTGCTGCTGGGCCGCGTGACCTACGAGGCCTTCGCCGGGGCCTGGCCCAACATGCCCGACGCCCCCGGCGCCGACCTCATGAACCGCCTGCCCAAGCACGTGGCCTCGCGCACGCTCCAAACCGCCGAGTGGAACGCCGAAATCATTCGGGGTGACGTGGCCGCGGCCGTGGCCAAACTGAAAGAGGAGCCCGGCCAGAACCTGTTGATTTACGGGAGCGGGCAGCTGGCGGAATACCTGCGCCAGCACCAGTTGATTGATACCTACCGCCTCATGGTGTTCCCGCTGGTGCGGGGCACCGGCAAGCGCCTGTTCACCGCCGAAATCGGCTCGGACTTCACGCTAAAATCGTCGCACACCACCCGCACCGGCGTGCTCGTCCTCACCTACGAACGGGCCACGGCCTGACATCTCCCACCTCGATGAACCTTAAACTAGAGCTCATTCCCGTGCCCGTCGCCGACATCGACCGCGCCAAGCACTTCTACGCCGAGCAAGTGGGCTTCCGGCTCGACCACGACGTGCGGCCGGGTGGCCCGGTGCGCGTGGTGCAGCTCACGCCGCCCGGCTCGGCCTGTTCCGTGGTGCTGGCCGAGGGCTTGGCGGGCATTGCCATGGCGCCCGGCTCGCTGCGGGGCCTGCACCTGGTGGTCGATAGCATTGAAGAGGCCCGCGCCGCGCTGGCCGGCCGCGGCGTGGCCATGGGCGCCATTCAGGACCTGGGCGGCATCAAATATTCCGGGTTTCAAGACCCCGACGGCAATACCTGGACGCTGCAGGAAATTAGCGGGCAACGGTAGCGAGGCCATCATCGAAGCTGCCTGCCTCCGGGGCAGGCAGCTTCGCAAAGCAGGGACAGCACACCGTATGAAAAGCCGGGGAGAAGCATGGTATTGCTTCGCCCCGGCTTTCTGCTTTTGAAGGATAATCGTTTTAGCTACAGCCCCTTGTTCACATCGCAAGTTCTTCTGCTTTACCCTCTAGCTCGGGCCATTCGTTCATCGAACAGGGCCGGTGTGACCTCCAACAGGACTTCAAAAAAAGACCTACACGGATTGGCAGTGGCGAAGGCCGTAACCCTCTGGGCCCGCAACGAGAGCTTCCGCGCCGAAACAGCCAATCACAAAACCAGCCGGAAGAGGCCAAGGCCGCGCGCGCCGCCACCGACTACCCTAAGTTGAGCACTCCGCTGCCCAAATGGGACAGCGCGTGCCTGCCCTCAAGTCTGCCATTCGTGAGAAAACGAGCTGAAAGCCTCAAAGCCCGCGCGACGGTGAGCATCGCCCTCCACAAGCAAATGACGCCGGCAAACGAGGGAAGAATTCAACGCATTAAAAACAAATACTTGGCTACGGCGACCAGACCAAACGGGCCAGACCGGCGTTGGAATCGGCCGAATACTCCTACCTTTAAGCTGCCCTGTATACGCCCATGACCGAACTTTTACAAGCCGCCGTCTCTCCGCCTAATCTGGTCGCCACGGGGCTGCTGGTTTTTGTGTTGCTCTACTGGCTCACGGTGATAGTGGGTTTGCTCGACATGAAAACGGTGGACCTCGATTTGGACGTGGATGACCCCGGCGATTTTCACCCCGAAGCGGCCAATAGCAGCTGGTTCAATGGCGCCCTGGCCTTTTTCAACCTGGGCCGCATCCCGCTGATGGTGTTCCTCAGCTTCGTGTTTTTGCCGCTGTGGGCGGGCAGCATACTGGTCAATCACTACACCGGAAACACTTCCTGGCTGTTAGGAGTGGGCTTCTTGCTGCCCTTGTTCGTCGGCAGTTTGTTTGTGGCCAAGGTTCTCACCCTGCCTTTCGTGAAGCTATTCACGGCGCTGGAAAAGGACCACGACTCCGACGTGGTGGTCATTGGCAAGGTGTGTACCGTGCTGCTGCCGGCCACTTCCAGCCACTTGGGCCAGGCCTCGGTGCGCATCGACGGGGCCCCGCTCATGCTGAACGTGCGCAGCACCGGCACGCCGCTGACGAAGGGCGACACCGGCTTGGTCATCGACTTCGACGCAACGCGGCGCTGCTACGTGGTCGAACCTTACCAAGTGCAGTAACCTGGCTTTCCCCTACAACCATTTCAACGCACCCATCACCTACCTTATTCCACCACTCCTACTCCCATGCTAGCTTCCCTTTCCTGGGCCGTTCTGATTATCGTCGGCCTGTTTCTCCTTGGCTTTTTGGCGGTCATCGCCAAGATGTACAAGAAAGCCGTGCAGGGCGAGGCCCTGCTGCGCACCGGCATGGGCGATGCCAAGGTTTCGTTCTCGGGCATCATCGTGGTGCCCATTCTCCACAAACTGGAGGTGATGGATATTAAGCTGAAAACCATCGTCATTTCGCGGGCCGGCTCCGAAGGGCTGGTGTGCAAAGACAACCTGCGGGCCGACGTGAAAGTGAATTTCTTCATCCGCGTCAATAAAACGCACGACGACGTGGTGAACGTGGCCCAAAGCATCGGCGCGCACCGCGCCTCCGACCCGCTGGCGCTGGAAAGCTTGTTCGACGCCAAGTTTTCCGAAGCCCTGAAAACGGTGGGCAAGCATTTCGATTTCATCGAACTCTATAACTCCCGCGAACAGTTCAAGCAGGAGATTCTGCGCATCATCGGCACTGATTTGAACGGGTACGTGCTGGATGACTGCGCCATTGATTACCTGGAGCAAACCCCGCTGACCTCGCTGAACCAGGACAACATTCTCGACGCGGAAGGCATCAAGAAAATTATTGCCCTGACGTCGGAACAGAAAATTCAGGCCAATCAAATTCAGCGCGACCAGCAGAAAACCATCAAGAAGCAGGACGTGGAAGCGCAGGAAACCATTCTGCAGCTCGAAAAGCAACTGGCCGAAAACCAGGAAAAGCAGTACCGCGAAATTGCCAACATCAAGGCCCGCGAAGCCGCCGAAACCGAAAAGGTGCGCCAGGAGGAGCGCATGAAGGGCGAGAAAGCCCGCATCATGGCCGACGAGGAAATCAAGATTTCGGAGCAAAACCGCGACCGGCAAATTTTGGTGGCCGAGCGCAACAAGCAGCGCACCGACGCCGTGGAAACCGAGCGCGTGGAGCAGGCCCGCTCCTTGGAAATCAACGAGCGGGAGCGCATCGTGGCCCTGGCCCAGATTGAAAAGGAAAAAGCCCTGGAAGAAGAGCGCAAGAACATTCAGGGCATCATTCGGGAGCGCATTACGGTGGAGAAAGCCACGGTAATTGAAGAGGAGCGCATCAAGGACACCCGCGCCCAGGCCCAGGCCGACCGCGAAAAACTGGTGGCCGTGACCAAAGCCCGGCAGGAAACCGAGCAGTCGACCATCGCCCTGGTGGGCACGGCCGAGATGGAAAAGCAAGCCGCCGAGTTCCGCGCCAAGCAAGCCCTCATTGATGCCGAAGCCGAGAAAGCCGCGGCCGAGCACCGCTCACAGGCCGTGCGCATCATGGCCGAAGCCGAGGCCAGCAAAGCCAGCGCCGTGGGCCTGGCCGAAGCCCAGGTGATGCAAGCCAAGGCCGCCGCCCGCCAGAAGGAAGGCGAGTCGGAGGCCAACGTAATGCAGCTCACGGCCACGGCCGAAGCCCAATCCATTCAGGTGCGGGCCACGGCCCAGGCCGAAGCCGACGAAAAGTTGGGCGTGGTAGCCGCCAAAGTAAACCTGGAGAAAGGCCTGGCCGAAGCCAGCGTCATCGAAGCCAAAGCCGACGCCGACCAGAAGCGCGGCTTGGCCGAAGTGACCGTGAACGAGCAGCGCTTCGCGGTGGAAGCCAAGGGCATCGAAGCCAAGGCCGACGCCATGAAAAAGCTCGACGGCGTGGGCAAAGACCACGAAGAGTTCAAGCTGCGCCTCGACAAGGACAAGGCCGTGGAATTGGCCCAAATCAACATTCAGAAAGACATTGCCGGTGCCCAGGCCGGGGTCATTTCGGAAGCCCTCAAATCGGCCAAAATCGACATAGTGGGCGGCGAAACCATGTTCTTCGACCAGATTATCGGCTCCATTACCAAGGGCAAAATGGTGGACCGCGCCGTGCACAACTCCGAAGTACTGGGCACGGTGAAAGACGCTTTTTTTGGCCACGATGGCGGGGGAGACTTCAAAACCAACCTGCGCCGCTTCGTGGACCAGTTCGGCCTTAATAGCGAGGACATGAAGAACCTGAGCGTCTCGGCGCTGCTGCTGCAAATGATGAACAAGGCCGGCGACGAGGCGACGCGCAACACCATCACGCAGCTGACGAGCACGGCCAAGGCCTTGGGCATTGGCGACAAGCCGGTGAAAACGCTGAATTTGGCGTAAGCTGAATCAGCACAAAAGCAGCCCGTCATGCGCATCTGGCATCCGCTTGTCGAAGCATCTTTACTGCGAAGAGTAACCAGATTTACTATTGCGGTAGAGATGCTTCGGCTGCGCTCAGCGTGACACGTTTTTTTGGCCATTCTTCCTGGCCCATCCCCACAACTTCCCGCATTGCCCTGGCACCCCTGCTATGGAACCAACTACCGCGTCCTCGCCGGACGTCAAATTAGAAGGCGGCACCTACGAAATCCTGCGCAACCGCTTGCAAAAAGGCGGGGCCGAATTGAAGACGCGCATCGACAAGCTGAACGCCGAGCGCAAGACTGTTTTCGGGGCCATCGACACCAAGCTGATTGGAACGGGCCGCATCAGCACGGAGCACAATTGCGTGCCGTGGGACATGGTGCCGGTGGGCCACCGTTTTCTCTTCGGTTTCAACGTCGTCATCGGGCTGAAAACGGAGGTGGAATTATCCGATGTTTTCGGGGCCTATTCCTACGCCAATCATGAGTTTACCCCGCTCCCGTTAGACTTAATTTCCAACGCCCAATTCGCGGAGGAATTTCGGAATTTATACCGCTACTATAAGAACACGCAATTTGTCAAATTCGCGGTGCTCGGCAGCCATTTGTTTATGGTGTTTCGGGTGGGCAAAAGCGCCAACGACATCAAGACGTTTAAGTGGCTGCTGCAGGGCGATGCGCTCACGTACATCGACAACCGCAGCGACCACGAATACGTGTTTCCACCGCAGCACGAATTTGCCTGGAAGCGCACCACGCGCGACATGCAGCGCTCGGGCAAACACCCGCACATTAGCATCGAGGACAAGGTTTTTGTTGAAACCATCCACGGCGACCTCACCATCAAGGTGGAAAACAACACAACTACCGGGCGCGGCATCTACGCCGAACCGGTGCTCGACAAAGACCAGACGCTGGATGATTCGGAAATTTATTACGCGGTAGTTGGCAATATCATTCTGCTGAAAATCCGGCCGTATCAGGAGCAGGATTACCGGTATTTACTGTATAATTCCAAGCTGCAAACTGCCCAGCGACTGGATGCGCTGGCCGAGGCTTGCGTGTTATTGCCGGACAACCAGGGCCTGATTTTTCCGCACGGATTTTACCTGCAAACCGGCGAGGGCAAGCTGTTTGAGAAGGGGTTGCGCGACATGCTGTTTGAGAAGCGAATTGTGTCGCCGAACGGGGAGGATTTTCTGTACGTTTTTTACAATAAGGACAACGGCGTCTACCTGCTGCTTTCCTACAACATCATCGCGCAGCGGGTCGACAACCCCATCAGCTGCCACGGCTACGCGCTGTTTGAGAACGGCGAGCTGTGCTACTTCCGCAAAGACGACGAACCCAAGAAGCACCACGCGGTGCAGATTTGGCAGACGCCCTATGTCGCGCCCGATTTTGAGCTGCCCGTCACTTCCGGCTCCTACCTCTACAAGCTAGGCAACAAGGAGATAGTGCGCGCCATGGCCGAAGCGCAGGAAGTGCTGACGCTGCTGGGCAAAGACGACAGCTACGCCGGCCTCTACCTGGATTTAATTCGCCTCACGGGCACGCTCACCGACACGTATCACTGGCTGCGCGAGCCGGCCGCCCAGGCGCTGGCCGAGCCGTTGCGCGACATTCAGCAGGCGGCCAACGCGGCCGTGGAAGAGTTCGACAAGGTGCTGAGCATCCGCAAAAGCACGGGGGCCGAAACCCAGCGCGTGCTGGCCAAAGCCGACGAGCTAATCGGCCGCATCAAGCGCACCACGGCCACCGACGTGAACGAATACGTGCAGCTGCTGGCCGAATTGCGCACCGTGCGCGGCGAGGTCATTTCCCTCAAAGAGCTGCGCTACGTGGAGCTGCCCACCGTGGAAAAAGCCGCCGCCGAGCTGGAACAAACCAGCAAGGACGTGGCCGGCCAAACGGTGGAATTCCTGCTGAAAGATGACGCGCTGAAGCCCTACACCGTGCGCGTGCAGGCCATCGCTGAGGCCATCGAACAGGTGCAGAAAGTGGCCGAAGCCAACGAGCAGGAAAAGCAGGCCAGTGCGGTATCGGGCGAGCTGGAACTGCTGATTGAAGTGGTGAGCAACCTGCCGATGGAAGACCCCACGCAGACCACGCGCATCATCGACAACATCTCGACCATTTACGCCAGCTTCAACCAGATTCGGGCGGCGCTGAAGCGGCGCCGACAGGCCCTGGCCGGCACCGAAGCGCAGGCTGAATTTACGGCTCAAATCAAGCTGCTCGACCAGGCGTTGGTGAATTACCTCGACCTGTGCGACGCGCCCGCCAAGTGCGACGAATACAGCACCAAGCTCATGGTGCAGCTCGAAGAGCTGGAAGGCAAATTCCCGGACTTCGACCAGTTCCTAAGCCAGCTGGCGGGCAAGCGCGAGGAAGTATCGGAGGCGTTTGAGTCGCGCAAGGTGAGCCTGGTGGAGGCCCGCAACCAGCGCGCCTCGGCCCTGCTGCAATCGGCGGAGCGCATCCTGAAAGCGGTGCAAAACCGGCTCGGGCGCTTTGAAACCGTGGCCGACATCAACGGGTATTTCGCCTCCGACATGATGGTGGAAAAGGTGCGCCAGACCGTGCAGGACCTCCTCACCCTCGGCGACCCCGTGAAGGCCGACGACATCCAGAGCCGCCTCAAAACGGTGAAGGAAGATGCCGTGCGCCAGCTCAAGGACCGCGCCGAGTTGTTCACTGATGGGGGCCAGGCCCTGAAATTCGGTCCCTACACCTTCACCGTGAACACCCAGCCGCTGGAGCTGACGGCCGTGCTGCGCGACGGCGACCTGCACTACCACCTCACCGGCACCAACTTCTTTCAGAAAATAACCGACCCCGCCGTGCTGGCCGCCCGCGCTGTGTGGGACCAAACCGTGGTGTCGGAAAACGCCGACGTGTACCGCGCCGAGTACCTGGCTTGGCTGCTGTTGCAAGCGGCCCAGCACCCTGCGCCCGCCCAGGATGGCCTGCCTGCGGTGCTCTCGTTGGCCGAGCTGTCGCACCTCACCGTGGCCGAGCTGACCGCCCACATGCAGCAGTTTATGGCCCCGCGCTACGCCGAGGGCTACCTCAAAGGCGTGCACGACCACGACGCGGCCCTGCTGCTCGAAGCCTTGGTACGCCTGGCTCGCACCGCCGATTTGCTGCGCTACTCCACCCAGACCCGGGCCGCGGCGGCGCTCTACTGGCACGGCTTCACGGGGCGCAAGAAAAAGGCCGCCTGGCAACACCAGCTGCAAGGCATCGGCGTGCTGCTGCAGGTTTTTCCCGACTCGCGGGAGTTCGACAATCTGAAAGGCGAGTTGCAGCTGGCCATCGAGGAGTTTGCAACGGGCACGGGCTTGTTTTCGCCGGCGCACCTGGCGGAAGCGGGCGACTATTTATTCTTTGAGTTAACCCGCGGCGAAACCTTCGTCATTGCCGCCGAGGCGGCGGAATTGCATCAACTGTTTCGGCAGTCGCTGAAGGAGCGGAATGCTACGGAGCAATACGAGGCTTCGGTGGCGCTGCTGGCCGACCAGCCGGCGGCGCAATTTCAACTGGTGCGGCAATGGCTGCAGTCGTTTTTACACCAGTTGCCCGCAGGCCATTTGTCCGAATTCCGCGATGAGTGCGCGGTGTTGCTGCTCACTTCGTTCGACGCCGCCCGCATCGTTCGCACGCCCTTGCGCGAGACGCTGACGGGCCTGCAAGGCTCGCACGCCCGCATTCACGAGCGGAATTATCAGCTGTATTTTCCGGAGTTCCGGCGGCGCCTGCACCACTACGCCACCACGGTGGTGCCGCTGTTTGAGGCTTTCGCGATGCTGAAAAAAGAACTGGCGGCTCGCTTCGCCGAGGAATTGCGGCTGGCGGAGTTTCGGCCCCGGGTTCTGTCCTCTTTCGTGCGCAACAAGCTGATTGACGAGGTATACCTGCCGCTCATTGGGGCCAACCTGGCCAAGCAAATCGGTACGGCGGGGGCCGACAAACGCACCGACCTCATGGGCCTGTTGCTGCTGGTGTCGCCGCCCGGCTACGGCAAAACCACGCTCATGGAGTACGTGGCCAACCGCCTGGGGCTGATTTTCATGAAAATCAACGGCCCCGCCATTGGCCACGCCGTGACCAGCGTGGACCCCGCCCAGGCGCCCAACTCCGGCGCCCGCGAGGAACTACTGAAGCTAAACCTGGCCTTCGAGATGGGCGACAACGTGATGATTTATCTTGATGATATTCAGCACTGCAACCCCGAGTTTCTGCAGAAGTTTATCTCCCTGTGCGACGCCCAGCGCAAGATTGAGGGCGTGTACCAGGGCCGCGCCCGCACCTACGACTTCCGCGGGCGCAAGGTGGCCGTGGTAATGGCCGGCAACCCCTATACCGAATCGGGCGAGCAGTTCCGCATCCCCGACATGCTGGCCAACCGCGCCGACATCTACAACCTCGGCGACATCATCGGCGACACGGCGGCCACCTTCCTGCTCAGCTACCTCGAAAACGCGCTGGTGGCCAACCCCGTCCTCAGCCGCCTTGCCGCCAAAAGCCAGGCCGACGTGTACCCGCTCATCAAGCTGGCCGAAACCGGCGACAGCGCCGGCCTCTCCTTCGAAGCCAACCACTCGCCCGAGGAAATCAACGAGTACGTGGCCGTGCTGCAAAAGCTGCTGCGCATCCGCGACGTGGTGGCCCGCGTGAACGAGGAGTACATCCGCTCGGCCGCCCAGGCCAATGAGTACCGCACCGAGCCGCCTTTCAAGCTGCAGGGCTCCTACCGCAACATGGCCAAGCTGGCCGAAAAAGTGCGCCCCGTGATGAACGACGAGGAAGTGCGCGCCCTGCTGGCCACCCACTACGACAACGAAGCCCAAACCCTCACCAGCGGCACCGAAGCCAACCTGCTCAAACTTCGCGAGCTGCTGGGCTGGCTGCAGGATTCGGAAGCGGAGCGTTGGCAGCAAATCAAAGCCACCTTTGTGCGCAACCTGCGCACCAGCAGCGGCGGGCAGCTGCAAAGCGTGCTCACGCAGCTGGAGAATATTGCCGGCGGGCTGGGCGGAATTCGGCAGGTACTGGAAAAGGGATAGCACAAGCGAGTCAACGCATGAAACCAGTTGAGGTCATACTGGCAAAACGGGCACACCTAGCAAGGCTGGCTAACCAACAAGGAGCAGCCGGAGAGGCCCGCATGCTGGCCGATATGGACAATTGGGTCCCGCGGCCTCGTGGCAAGGGACTGCAAATTCTATTGGCTGCTCTGCGTGAGACAGGAATCACTATAAAGGCAAGCAGCTTCGACGCCATAGAATTACCAGACGGTCAAGAAGTGGATTTTAATAATCCGGATTCGGTGCGGGATGCCTTGCCTAAAATGGTTTTTATTGAAATAAAAACCGCTAATCAGCACCGCGTGAAAGATGATTTTTCTGGATTCTTCTTCGCGCTAACGGAAAGTGAGATAAGCGCTGCTGAAGTATTAAAATCACGTCATCGCGTCGCACTGCGCAACAATCTCACCGGCGAGGTGCTGATTACATCCATTCCGGAAATTCTTGCACGTGCCAAATCTTCTAGCTGGCAGCTATCAGTCCAGCTCTAATAGTTATTGAGGAGGTGAGTGCTTTAGCCAAACTCATGCTCCCTGATAGCTCCTGATATAGGAGTTTCAGCTTTGTCATTACTTGTTTTGCGCAGGTGTTGGAAGTTCAGCGCGGTTTTGCTAGGACACCAGTCGTTCGATGGCAAAGGCGCAATACGTTGGTTCCCCTACCCTTCTTCGCCCTTTTTTAGAATGAAATGGCCAGGCTGGTGGTCAGGTTGCCGTAGCTTTGGTTACTCGGGTTGTCGGGGCGGGCAAACAGGCCGTTTACGCCGTTCAGGTAGCGCCCTTCCGCCCGTAGCACTACGTTGGGAGCGGGCGCGTAGTCGAGATTGAGCGAGCCCCCGGCCACGCGGAAATCAGCATCGGTAGCTTCGGGCTTGATGCTTTGAATCAGCACGCCGCGCTCGGCGTAGTAGTACTCGCCGCGCAGCGTGCCCGAGAGTTTTTCGGCCAGCCGGTACTTCACGAAGGCGGCTCCCGAGTGCCAGGTATCGTAGCCGGGCGCCGCGCTCTGCTGCTTGCCCACGTCGAACACCAGCGCCAGGTTCAGCCGCTCGGCCGGGGCATAGGTCACGTAGAAGTCGTGAAAATAGCGACGGGCCACGGGCGCGCCGTCGGGCTGTTCGTTGCCATAAAACGTGCTGCTGTTGACCACCACCTTCGCCGAGGGTTTCCACTGCAGCTGGGTGCCGAGGGCTTTGGCTTGGTTGGTTTCGCGGATGTTCTGCCAGCCGTTCAGCACCACGCCGGTCAGGGTGAGCTTGGGGCTGAATTCGTAGCTGAAGCGCACACCGGACTCATAATAAGGCGAATTCTCGGCCATGATGGAGCGCGTCAGCGTCCAGTTATCCTTCGAGATGGCCGACTCAAACCCAATGTGCGAGCCGAAGATGCCCGCGTCGAGCCACGCGTTAGCGAAGGGCCGAAAGCCGGCGTAGGCTTCGTACACGTGCCGCAACACCACGTCCTCATTGGCGTAGTTGGCGCTCACGTAGGTGCCGGCGTGCAGGCCCAGCGCGCCGCGCACCTTGCCATCGTCGTAGCGCACCCCAAGCAGCGCCTGGTTGATGGCAAACTCGTTTTGACGGTTGTGCGAGTACAGAAAAAACTGCCGCTCATTGCCGTTGGCGTACTTGATGTCGTAGCCGTAGTAGGCATCTACAAAGCCGTAGGTGGTCAGCGGATTGGGAGCGACCTCTGCCGGAGCTGCGGCGGGTGCAGCCACCGGGCCGGGGCCGGTTGCGGGCGGGGTCTGGCCCAGGGCCATGGTAGTGGCAAAAGACGCCAGACCAGATAATAGAGCGTTTCTCATGAAATACGGCCGCAACAAGGCAGCCACGGGGCAAAAAATAAGCCGCGCTACCTCGTGCAGCGCGGCCTGTTTAATCGGTGAGGTGATGGATTCATTACAGCTGAGCCTGCAAACGTCGTGGCACCCCAGACTGGGTTTGGAGGGTGGCAGCGCTTGCTGAATATGTTTGTCAGGCCCCAAAGGCGGCTTGGGCGCACGGCTTAGCCCCGGCGCAGCCCCATGCGCTCCACGGTTTCGCCTTCAAAATCGAACTCGATGAGAATGGCCGGCTCGTCGCCCACCACCCAGCCGTCGTGGCCGGGCGCGATGGCCACGGCCTGCGGTGCCACAAATTCTTCCACGGCTCCGTCGGCGTACTGAATGCTAATCTGGCCGCTGGCCAGGAAGCCCACGTGCGCGTGCATGCACAGTGGCGTGCCCACAATGTCCTTTAGGTGTTGAGACCAGCGGAAGCCCGCCGGGTACACAATGCGTTTCACGCGGGCGTTGCCGGTGGGCACCACGTCAACTTGCACGCCGCCGACTTCGCGGCGCGTGGCGCCCTTTATCGGGCCGAGCAGGGAGGAAGTATTCATGCCCTAACGTACTACTTATTATTCACTTCTGCGCAGTGGCCACCACCCGGGTGTTGGCGGGCAGCGGAACTTCGCGGGAGGTTTCGAAGGTGCCGGGCTCGGGGGCCGTTTCGTCCACTTTGCGCTGCACCACGCGCAGGCGGTGGCCGTCCACGGGCAGCACGGCCAGGTCTTGGCTGATGCCGGTAGCGGCCGAGTAGCTACGGAAACCCAGCAGCATGCCGCTGGGGAAGTTAGCCGCCTTGGCCTTGGCGGCGTCCACCACGTCGGGCTTGCCCACAAATTTGCCCAGGTCGATGTCGAGGGGCAGGCGGCCCTGCAGCACGAGGTGGGCGCGGGTGCGCGGGTGCGCGGGGTCGTCGGGGTCGGGGCTGGGCGTGAAGCGGAAGGAGGCTTTCATTGTTTCGGCTTCGGCCAGCTGAGGCGCGGCGGCTTTGGGCGGGGCCACCGTGCCATCGGCGGGCGGGGCGGCAGCGCTGGCGGCGGCCGAGTCGGCCCGGGCGGTGGCGGCGGGCGTGGCCGCCGTTTCGGGCGCAGCGGCGGTGGGGGCCGACGACACGGGGGCCGTCTGGTTGCAGCCGGCGCCCAGCAGCGCCAGCGCTGTACCCACAAACAAGGTGTAACGGTTCATGAAAAACAGCTTGCCCCGGCCAACCGGCTGGCTCGGGAAAGCAAGATTAAGCAAAACGCAGCGCATCAGCGCACTTCCGGCGCGGGCGGCCGGCGCGTGGCCAGCAGCCCCAGCAGCGGCCCGGGCGCCAGTAGCCAGAACCAATAACGCGCCTCCAGTTGCGGATGCAGCGCCGCAAACGCCTGCAGGCTCACGATGGTGAGCGCAAACCCCAGGCAGGTAACCAGCGTGAGGGCGGTGCCCTTGGTGGCGGCCGGCGCCTCCTGCGCTACTAAGGCCGAAAACTGCGGCGAATCGGCCACCACGGCCATGCCCCACAGGCCCATGGCACCGCCAAAAGCCCACAATGGCAGCCCAAGCAGCAGCGGGCTCAGCAGGCAGCACGCGCCCGATACGGCCAGTGCCAGCCGCGCCGTGCGGCGGCTGCCGATGCGCTGGGCCAGATAGCCGCCGCCCACGCACGCGGGCGCCCCCACCGCAATGATGGCAAACGCCCAGCCCGGCCCCAGCGGCCCGCCCGCCGGGTGCCGCTGCGCATACGCCGCCAGCCACAGCGGCAAGAAGGCCCAAAACGTATAGAGCTCCCACATGTGCCCGAAATAGCCCATCGCCGCCGCCCGAAACGGCTTGTCCTGAAACACCTGCCAGACGGCGCCCGCCTGCAGCCGGGCGCCCGCCCGACGAAACGGCCCATCGGGCACGCGCCAGCGCAGCAGCAGCCCGCCCGCCAGGGCCAGCCCCGAGGTAACCAGCACTACGCCGCGCCAGTCTTCGCCCGCCGCCAGCAGCCGCAGCAGGTGCGGCAGGGCCGTGCCCAGCACCAGCGCCCCCACCAGGTAGCCCAGGGCGCGCCCCAGCCCGCCTTCGAAATAGTCGGCCGCTATTTTCATGCCCACGGGGTAGATGCCGGCCAGAAAAAACCCCACCGCAAAACGCAGCGCTAGCAGCGTGGCCCCGGTCAGATTGGGCAGCAGCAGGCCCGCATTGGCCAGGCTACCGGCCACGGCGCACCACCAAAACAGTTGGGAGGGCGACATGCGGTCGGCCAGGGCCAGCAACGAGAACACCAGCGTGCCCATAATGAACCCGAACTGCACCGCCGACACCACCGTGCTCAGCGCCGTGTCGGCGAGGTGAGCGTCGTGCAGCAGGCCCGGCAGCACGGCATTGCCGGCAAACCAGAGCGAAGTGCAGGCAAACTGTGCGGCCACCACCAGCGGCAGCACCCAGCCAGCCGGCGGAGGCGTCGTTTTCAACTCAAGAAATGCGTGGGTGGGAACAAGGCGCTAAACTTACGCACAGCGCCGCGCCCCCACTGGCCGCCAACAAAAAGCCCCGCCGTATCGGGCGGGGCCTTGTGCAACTGCACCTATACTACCAGCGGCGGCCGTACCCACGGCCACGGTAGTAATAGGGCCGTGGCGCTACGTATATCGGTCGCGGGGCCACGTACACGGGCCGCGGGGCGTAGTAAACCGGGGCCGGCGGCACGGCATACACCACCGCCGGACGGGGCGGGTAGTAGCGCGGACCGTAGTAGGCCCGGGGCGGCGGATAATACCCACCGCCAATGGTGACGGAAACCTGGGCGCTGGCCGCGTGGCTGCTCAGCAGCAACAAGCAGAGGCCAAAAGCGAGAAACAAGGATTGGGGTCGCATGAGGCATTGCGCCGGGGCGCACGGTTAGGGTTGAAACTCAATTTACGCCCCTTCGACCACAATACCTGCGCCGGGTTTAACGGCGCATTACGGCAGCGGTATGCGGAACGTGGCCTCGGTGGCCCCGCCGAAGATGCCGTAGCCGTTGCGCACGTTGGAAGCCAGCGGCGCGGGCTCGGCAAAGGGGTTGCCGTCGCTGTCGTAGTAGCGGCGGCGCGAGAGGTAGAAATTGTAGGCGTCGGCCGTGATGCTGCTCACGTGCACCTCGATGAATCCTGGCTGGGGGCAGCGCGGGCCGAAGGGAAAGCAGCTGGTGTAGAAGCGCACGTCGGAAGAAAGGGCAATGCGCTGGCCGTTCACGTCGGTATCGGCAAAGGGGTAAATGCTGTATTGCTGCTGCGGGCTCGAGAGCTCAAACTGCCCGATGCTGCCGGCGGTGTTGCTCTGGCTGTCGTAGTCCACTTCGATGGCCGACCAGTTGCCGGGGTTGCCCTGCTTGTCGAGCAGCCGCGCAAAGGCCAGGTAGTAGTTGGGGGTGGCGGGGTCGTCGCGCAGCACCAAGCTCAGCCGGCCCGTGTACTCGCCCGAAGTAGGGCCGGCCGTGGTACGGGGTGTGTAGGTGCCGCTTTCCACCACCGGCGCCGCGGGCAGCGTGAGGGTGCTTTCGGCCGTTTCAAAGCCCGGCAGGGTGGCGCGTAGCGTGTAGGCCTTCCCTACCTGCGGCCGGAAACCCAGCACCGGCTTGTAGTAGCCGGGAGGGCCCAGAAAAAAGCCCGACTGCGGGTCGGTGCCCGAGGGCCGGGGGCGGTAGCGCTCCACCACCTGGCCGGCGGCGTCGCGCAGGTCCACGGTGGCATCGGTGCGGCCCTCTAGCTGGCGGGTGTCGAAGGCGCTCTGGCTGTTGCTGATGTAGAGCTGCCGCCCCCGGTACAGGTCCAGAAACGACGAGTCCTGTGGGTTGGGGCCCAGCACAAACGACAGCGCCACGCGCGGCGTGTGCGGCGGCTCGGGCAGGTCCACGGTGGTTTCGCAGCTGCTGAGGGCGGCGAGAAGAAGGAAGACCGGAAAGGAGAGGTTTTTCATAGTTGGCTGGCCCACCTTAGAACCGTCATGCTTCGACTGCGCTCAGCATGACGGCCTTCGGGAGCACTCAAATCGAAACGTTAAAACCGGAACGTCTTGCTGAACGACGGCAAAATGGGAAACAGCGACACCTGGCGGTAGCTCAGCTTATCGCTGCCTTGGCCGCGGCCCAAGTAGATGAAATAGGGATTTTTGCGGTTGTAGGCATTGTACACGCTGAAGCTGTTCACCACCTCGCCCCAGCGCTTTTTCTTGGTGTGGCTCAGGTCGAGGTCGAGGCGATGGTAGGCGGCCATGCGGTAGCTGTTGCGGGTGCCGTAGTCCTCAAACGTAGGTCCCGAATCGGGCCCAAGCGAATAACGGCCCTGCGAAAGCGTGACGGCCTGCCCCGTGCCGTACACAAACGTGCCCGACAGCGTGAGCGTGGGGCTGAACTCGTGGATGACCACCAGCTTGAAATCGTGCCGCCGGTCGTACTTGTAGGGGTAGGTCAGGCCCTGGTTCAGCTCCGCGAAGCGGCGGTTGCTCCAGGCCAGGGTGTAGCCTATCCAACCAGTGGTTTTGCCGGTTTTCTTTTGCAAAAACACCTCGCCGCCATACGCCCAGCCCTGGCCGCTCGTGATTTTGGCCTCGTAGTTGTCGTCGGTGGTGCCCACAAAGTCGGCGCCCTCGCGGAACTCAATCAGGTTCTGCATGGGCTTATAATAGGTCTCGAAGCTCAGCTCGAAGTCTTCGCCCTTGAAGCGCAGGTTGCGGGCCGCGCCCAGGCTGAACTGCTGCGCTTTTTGGGGCTGTGTTTTGGCCGTGGCGGGCACCCACAGGTCGGTGGGCAGGCCGATGCCGCTGTTGGTGAGCAGGTGCACGTACTGCGTGGTGCGGGCGTAGGCGCCTTTCAGAGCCCAGTCTTCGGTGAGCAGAAAGCGGGCGGCCAGGCGCGGCTCCACGCTGGGGTACAGCTTTTTTTCCACCAAAAACGAGTTCAGGCGCAGGCCCACGTTCACCTTCAGGCGGTCGGTGAGCTTCACGTCGTCTTCGGCGTAGAGGCTGGCTTCGTCGGCGCCGATGCGGCGGCCGGTGGCCTGGTTCTGGGCCGGGTCGACGCTGCCTTCGCTTTGCAGGGCGCCGGGCCGGAACTGGTGCCGGATGTACTGCCCGCCGAAGCGGATGTAGTGGTTGGGGTTGGGCACGTAGTCGAAATCGACCTTCGCGCTCACGTCCTGAATGTTGGAGAGGTAATTCAGGCTGAATTTTTCGGTGCTCGTTTGCCCGCTGCCGTTGGTGTAGCGTTCCTCCTGGGTCGAGCCCACGTCGAACTGGTAGCGCGTGAAGGTGAGATGGCTGTTCATGAACAGCCGGTCGTTCACCACGTGGTTCCAGCGCAGGGCCACAATGCGGTTGCCCCAGCCCAGGGCGCTTTTCTGCTTGTAGTAGTCGCCGTTGTCGCGCTTGCTCTCGTCGTTGGCGTAAAACTCGTCGTAGCCCATGTAGCCGCTCAGGTAGAGGCGGTCGCGGGCGCCCAGCTTCCAGTTCAGCTTGCCGTTGAGGTCGTAGAAATAGTAGCCGGCCACCAGCCCATTGCCCTGCGCCATGATGAGCGGCCGGGCCAGGATGTCGATGTAGGTGCGGCGGGCCGAGAAAATAAACGAGGCGGTGTCCTTCTTGATGGGCCCTTCCAGCGTGAAGCGCGAGGCAATGAGCCCGATGGCGCCCTCGCCGTGCAGCTTCTCCATGTTGCCTTCCTTCATCGTGATGTCGACCACCGACGACAGGCGCCCGCCGTAGCGCGCCGGAAACCCGCCCTTTATCAGCTCCACGTTCTTAATGGCGTCGGCGTTGAACACCGAAAAGAAGCCGAACAGGTGCGAGGCGTTGTAGATGGGCGTGCCGTCAAGCAGCATCAGGTTCTGGTCGGGCGAGCCGCCGCGCACGTAGAGGCCGCTGCTGCCCTCGCCGCCCGCCTGCACGCCGGGCAGCAGTTGCAGCACCTTCAGCACGTCGGTTTCGCCAAACAGGGCGGGCAGCAGCTTAATCTGGGCCACCGGCACGTTGATGGTGCCCATGCGCGTGCTTTCGGCCACTTTTTCCTCCTTGCTGCCCACCACTTCCACGCCCGCCAGCTCCGCCGACGACGGCTTCAGCCGGAAATCGTGGGTGAAGCTGCGGTCGGCTTTTTGGGCCAGCCGCAGCCGCTCGTAGCCCAGCGCCGACACCAGCAGCCGCACCGAATCGGGAGAGGCCGCCAGCGTAAGGGAGTAGAAGCCGAACGTGTTGGTGGTGGTGCCCTGGCCGGTGGCGGGGTGCACCACGGCCACGCCGGGCAGGCTCTCGCCGGTGGCGCCGTCGCGCACGTACCCACTGATGGTGAAGCGGTTGGTTTGCTGCGCGTGGGCGGTAGCGGCTCCCAGCAGCGCCGCGCTACTCAGCGCGGCCATGCGGAAAAGTGACTTCATGCAGAAGGAAAGGTGGAAGGAACCAGGGGCAATATCCTGGTGAGAGCCTCAACGGCAAGCCCCGGGATTTATTGGAGAGCGGGTTTGGGCGCGTGGGGTTGCCTCCGGCATTCGAAAAAACAACAAAAAAAGAACGTCATGCGGAGCGCAGCCGAAGCATCTCGCGTGGAGTCACTAATCCTGTCGATTGAATTACTACCCCACGCGAGATGCTTCGGCTGCGCTCCGCATGACGTGCTGAAACTTCGCTGGCGATGCAGCTGCTACCGCTTACTTCTTGCGGTATTCCGCGTTCAGGTAGGCCAGCACCGGCTCGGTGATGTCGAGGTCTTTCTGGCCGTAGGCGATGGTGCCGCTGGGGGCCGCAATCAGGATGAGCTTGTAGCCGTGCGACTTGCCGTAGGCCTGCACCTTCTTGTTCACGCTTTCGAGCACGGTTTGGGTCAGCTTGGCTTCTTCTTCCTGGGCCTGGGCCTGGATGCGCTGCTGGGCCTGGCCCGACTCCTGCTGCTGGGCCTGCAGCTTCTGCTCGGTGGCGGCGCGCTGCTCGGCGGTGAGGGTGGGCGCCTGTTTCTGGTAGGCCTCCACGGCCGAGCGGAAGTTGGCAATCAGCTTCTGATTCTGGTTTTCCCAGCCGCGGGCTTTGGCTTCAAACGCGCGACGGGCGTCCTTCATGCCCTGGTAGCCGTCCAGCATCTTGCCCGACTCCACGTACACGATTTTGCCGTCGTTGCTGGCAGCCGGGGCCGGCGTTTCGGCAGCGGCCACGGTGGAGGCAGCTTCGGCTGGCGCTGCGGCCGTGGTGTCGGCGGTGTTGAGCTCCGGCGAGGCCAGCACGGCCGTCGACTTATCGGTGGCAATGGCCGGGGCCACCGGCTTTTGGTTGAAATGCAGGAAATACAAACCGGCCACGGCCAGGGCCAGCACGATGTTAATGGTGAGCTGAATCGGGTTTTTCATTGAAATGCACAGGTGAGGAAAAAACAAAAGTAAGGCGGAAGGCTGGGCTTAGTGGAGGAATCGGCCGTTATCCGCGCACTGCCTCCCCTACTCCGGCACGGCAATATGCAGCAGGGCATCGCCTTGGTTCACCACGGGCATATGGTTCAGACCAATGACGTAGCCGCTGAGCGGCGACTCCAGCCGCACCGACTGCTGGCCGTAGGGGTCGGCCACGGAGCCGTAAATCTGGCCTTTCTCCACAAACTGGCCATTCTCGACGTGCGACCGGAACAGGCCGGCAAAGCGGGCCCGCAGCCACGTGTGCCGCCGGCACACAATGCCGGGCCGCGCCGGGGCCGGGGCTTCGGGCCCAATGCCCAGGTGGTGCATCACGCGCAGCGTGCCCGCCAGCGCCTCCTCAATGCCAGGCTCGTCGAGCCGCAGGCTCTCGCCGGTTTCGTACACAATAACGCGCTTGCCCAGCCCGTGCGCCGCCTCACGCAGCGAGCCCGCCCGCAGGGCCGCGTGCAGCGTAAACGGCGCCGCAAACGCCGCCGCCAGCGCGTCCACCTCGGGGTCGACGCCGAGCAGGCCGCGCACTTGCGGGTAGTTGGCCCGCGCCGCGCCGCCCGTATGAAAATCGATGCCGTAATCAATCAGGGGCATGATTTCGCGCATGAAGCGGTGGGCCACGCGCCCGGCCAAGGACCCGCGAGGAAACCCCGGAAACGAGCGGTTCACGTCCTTGCCGTCGGGCACGTCGCGGCTGAAATTCAGAAACCCGTAGATGTTGAGGATGGGGATGGCGATGATGCTGCCCCGCAGCGGCTGCAGCAGCTCGCGCCGCACCAGCCGCCGAATGGTTTCGATGCCGTTCACCTCGTCGCCGTGCATGCCGGCCATGAGCAGCAGCGTGGGCCCGGGCTCCACGGCCCGAAACACGTGCACCGGCACGTCAATCACCGTGCCCGAGGGCAGCCGCGAAATGACCAAGCGCGTGAGCACCTGCTCGCCGGGATGAATGGTGAGGCCGTTGAGGTGGAAGGAAGTGGCGGGCGCGGGCATAAGCGTAAAGGACGGTCGGGGGGCTAACGGAACGAAAACGAACGTCATGCAGCGCGCAGCGCAGCATGACGTTTTTACTCCCAGGCAGCCGCCTACTTCCCGCTGGGCACGTCCGACTGCGCATCTACGGCCTGGCTGGCACCTTTTTTTGCTTTGGGCTTGGCTTTTTTCTTGCTGGCCAGCGCGGTGGTGTAGTCGATGATGCGGCCGGCAATGTCCTGCTTGGTGGCTTTCTCGATGCCTTCCAGGCCCGGCGAGGAGTTGACTTCGAGCACCAGCGGGCCGCGCTTGCTCTGCAGCATGTCGACGCCCGCAATGCCCAGGCCCAGGGCCTTGGTGGCCAGCAGCGCCGCCGCCTTTTCGGCGCGCGTGAGCTTGACGAGCGTGCCCGAGCCGCCGCGGTGCAGATTGGAGCGAAACTCGCCCTCCTTGCCCTGGCGCTTCATGGCGCCCACCACTTCGCCGTCGACCACGAAAGCGCGCAGGTCGGCGCCCTTGCTTTCGGCAATGAACTCCTGCACAATGATGCGGGCCTTGAGGTTGTGAAACGCCTCAATCACCGACTGCGCGGCTTTGGCCGACTCGGCCAGCACCACGCCCAGGCCCTGGGTGCCTTCCAGCAGCTTGATGATGACCGGAGCACCGCCCACCTGCTCTATCATCGCGGGCACGTCTTCGGAGAAGTTGGTGAAGGCCGTTTTGGGCATGCCCACGCCGGCGCGGCTCAGAATCTGCATCGAGCGGAGCTTGTCGCGCGAGCGCACAATGGCCTGGCTGTCGATGGCGGTGCGCACCTTCATCATCTCAAACTGGCGCACCACGGCCGTGCCGTAAAACGTGACCGACGCGCCAATGCGCGGAATGATGGCGTCGAAGCCGGCAAGCCGCGCGCCCTGGTAAATGATGCCGGGCGTGCCCTTTTCCAGCACAATGTTGCACTGCAAGTGGTCGATGACCACGGCTTCGTGGCCCTGGGCGGCCGCGGCCTCCACCAGCCGCTTGGTGGAATAAGAGTTGGGCTCACGCGAGAGAATGGCCAGTTTCATCGTGGAGTGAAGAGAAGGCGGAAGGAACAGAAGGGAAATGGCACAACAAAAACGCGGCGCATTCGGCCCGCAAAACTACTCAGGGACGGGCGCGGCGCGCGGCCGCATGGGCCAGGGCTTTGTAGGAAAGGTTGCGCTTGGCCACGTCGACCACGAAGCGGCCCTGCCGCAACAGGCTGCGGCCCAGCAGCACCGGGTACTTCATGTCGGAGCGGTCGGAAAGCGAAAATTCGGCGTCAAATTCTTCGCCGTACAGCTGCACCGTGGCCCGAATAACGTAGCGCTCCTGCACCTCGCCGTTGGAAGAGCGGATGTCGCGCAAGGTAAAATCGGCAAAGGTGAGCGGGCGGCCGTTGGCGTCGGCGTGGTCGGGGTCGAGCAGGCGCACCACCAGCACCGGCCGCTGCTGCGCGTCGGTTTCGATGTGGATGTCGGTGCAGTGAATGGCGCTGGTGTAGGCACCGGTGTCCACCTTGGCCTCCACGCCGCCCAGGGCGAAGGCGGGAAAGTCGATGAGCTCGCGGCGGCCGAGCAAGCGCTTGGGAGGGCGAGGGCGGTTCATGGTGGTGAAGATAGGGCCGGCCGCCGCTTATCGGGCCTGGGCCGGCGCCCAAACCAATGGCATGGAAAGCAGTCCGGCCTCGGCCGGAGAACTTTCAAATCAATTGAAGCGCGCTCCGACCGGGGCCGAAACGTCCTCGCATCAATCTGAAAGCCCTCCGACCTCGGCCGGACCGGGTTCAATTCTCTTTTGCAGAAGAAAGGATTGGGGGCTGTATCCTAAGCCGTTGCTTAGCGGTATTTATCAAGGGGGTCGGCGACGCCCCGCTCACGTGCTAGGCGCTCGTACTCGCGCTGGGTGCGCTGCTCACGGCTCAGGCCGCCGTAGCCGTAGGCGGCCAAGCCGCTCAGCAGCACCCCAACTCCCCAGAAAGCAGTGCTCCAGATGGGCCAGGGAATTTCGCCGGTGTGATGGCGGTCCGTCAGGGCCCAAATGGCCCAGAGCAAAGCGTTCACCCACAGGTAGGTGAAGAGGTGCGATTGAAACTTGGCCCGGGACTTTGCTTTCTGCCACAGGTAAGGGTCGCGTTGCAGGGGTTCCATGAGCTTGAGGGGTTGGGGTTGGTTGGAATTGATGGTCAAAGATGGCCTTTCGGCCCGGGGCCGCGCCACTTCCCGTTGCCGAAGCGTCGAAGGCCGTAGCTGAGGCAGCATTTGCGGCTGCCGAAGCGTACGAGTTGAATCGCGCCTGGGCGCCCGGCATTACACCCAACTGTCCAACATAAAAACGTCCTGCCGGGCTAAGCCCGACAGGACGTTCGATGCTTTTTGCGGTCCGCGTGCTCTGCACGGCGATAAATCCGGCGGCTTACGCCAGCTCGCCCACGCCTTCCACCCGCTCGGCCACTTGTTGCATCAGCCACAGCGGGGTGCTGGTGGCGCCGCAAATGCCCACCGACTGCGCGCCGGCCAGCCACTCGTCGTTCACCTCCGTCTCGTTTTCAATGAAGTAGCTGCGCGGGTTCACGGCGTTCACCACCGAAAACAGGGCCTTGCCGTTGGAGCTTTTACGGCCGCTCACGAAGAGCACCACGTCGTATTCGGTGGCAAACTTGGCCAGGGCGGGCTCGCGGTTGCTCACCTGCCGGCAAATGCTGTCGTTGGCGTCGAAGCTGTCCAATTGGCCGCCGGCGGCCGCGATGCGGGCCTCCATCAGGGCCTTCATCTTGTAGAAGCCGGCCGTGCTTTTGGTGGTTTGGCTGAACAGCGTGACGGGGCGCGCGAAGTCAATCTGGTCCAGGTCGGCCTCGTTCATCACGATGATGGCGCGGTTGCCGGTCTGGCCCGTGAGGCCGGCCACTTCGGCGTGGCCCGGCTGGCCGTAAATCACAATCTGGCCGTTTTGGCGCTGGCTCAGGTCGAAGGCGTGCTTCACGCGGTTTTGCAGCTTGAGCACCACCGGGCAGCTGGCGTCAATCAGCTCTAGGTTGTTTTCGAGGGCCAGCTGGTAGGTTTCCGGCGGTTCGCCGTGGGCCCGGATGAGGACTTTGGTGTCGTGCAATTCGGCCAGCTGCTCGCGGTCGATGATGCGCAGGCCCAGCTGGTGCAGGCGCTCCACCTCCATGCGGTTGTGCACGATATCGCCCAGACAGTAGAGGTGGTGGCCCTGTGCCAATTCGTCTTCGGCCATTTGAATGGCGAATTCGACGCCAAAGCAGTAGCCGGAATTTTTATCAATCGTGACCTTCATGCTGGGAGTTTAACACCGCGCGGCGGCAAGGGGTTCGCCGGGGCAAAGGTACGGATTAGCCGGGCGGCAAGGCACACAAATTGCCCATGCCTTTAATCCGAATTTAATCCCAGCCCGCGGCGAACAACGCCGACGACACCCTATCCAGCACAAAATCGACCTGCTCGGTGATGGTGATGTGCGTGGTATCGAGCAGCACGGCGTCGGGGGCGCGGCGCAGGGGGCTTTCGGCGCGGGTCGAGTCGAGGTGGTCGCGCTTGCGCAGGTTCTCGATGATGTCGTCGAGGGGCACGATTTCACCCTTTTCGGCCAGCTCTTCCTGGCGGCGCCGAGCGCGCAGCTCCACTTCGGCGGTCATGAAGATTTTCACCTCCGCGTCCGGAAAAACGGTGGTGCCGATGTCGCGGCCGTCCATAACCACGCCGCGCTTGCGGCCCATTTGCTGCTGCTGGGCCACCATGGCGTGCCGCACCATCGGGATGACCGACACCTCGCTCACCGAGTTGGAGATGCGCATCTGGCGGATGTCGTCTTCGCGGTTGGCACCGTTGAGGAACAGCTCGTTGCGGCCCGTGCGGCGGTTGCGCCGGAAACTGATGTGGATGTTGCGCAGCGCTGCCTCAATACCGGGCAGGTCGTCGAAGGCAATGCGGTTTTCGAGCAGGTACAGCGTCACGGCGCGGTACATGGCGCCGGTGTCGACGTAGGCGTAGTGGAGCAGCTGGGCCACGGCCTTGGCGGTGGTGCTTTTGCCACAGGAAGAGTAGCCGTCAATGGCGATAACGAGTTGTTTCATAACGACGCGGGCGGCCATTGGCCCCGCAAGATTACGAAATCCAACCCTTACGAACCGGCACCGGGGCTTTCAGACGGGCCGGCACCGAGGCAAAAAAAGCGGCTACCGACGCGCTTTCTCCCTCATTCAGTTGGGAATTGACCAGTTGGAAGGGGTTGAAAAAAAATCTTCCGGCCATGCCCACGCCGGTGCTGCCGTCCTTGCCCGTGCCCCATTCGCCGTGGTATACCCGCACCAGGCACTGCCCCAAAAAGCAGCCCAGCGCCATCACCACGCCCTCGCGCTCGGCGGCGGGCAGCACGCCCCGCTGCGCCGTGATGAAATGGTCGAGGTGGGCCACGGCCTCGGCGTCGAAGGCCGGCAGGTTGAGTTGCTGGCGCACCTGCTCGGCGGCCAGTTCAATGGATTCGAGGGGCGTAGGGCTGGATTCAGGCATAGCAATGACGTGGGTACGGGTAACGAAAGCGGCCGGAGTCAGTCGGCTAGTCCGCAAAGTAACACGCCCGCCGCCCCGGGGGTTGTCGGCGCCACGGGCCTGGCCCGGCTTGGGGAAGCGCTTAGTTGCGTCCGGCCTTCTTATCGGCGATGTACTCGTTGAGCAGCGTCGGCAGCTTGTCGGTGGTCAGGGAGCCCCATTTAACTTTCTTGCTCAGCCGCGCGTCGTCGGCAATCAACGGCTCGACAATGGCCCGCAGGTTGCTGCCCGACTTAGTGAGGCTCAGCCATTGTGGGCTGTCGTCGCGCTTGAGTATCCACGCTTTGGTCATCTCGTACTCAGTGGCGTCAGACCTATAAGTATTTCCGGCAAAGCCGTTGGGGGTGGCCACGGCGCCGTAGTGCACGGCATCTTCGCGCTTCATGGTGCCCCTGAACTGGTAGAGCGCTAGCCCCGCCCCCACCGCGCCCACCCGCACGAAGGCAATGCGGTACTCCTGCTCGTCGGCCCCCACCATTACCTTGAAGTCTTTCAGCACTACGAAGGAGTCCTGCGCCATCACGAAGCTACTGACTTCTACCGGCGTGTACACTTTAGGGGCGCCGGGCGTCACGGCCACCACCTTGTTATAGTCAAGATAGGCCAGCGGCGCGCTCACCGTGCTGCCGTCGCGCAGATGAATGCGGCCGGGCACGGTCTTAGGCAGCTTGCGCGGCAGTTCGGCGGCGGGCTTGCCAAACTGGTAGGTGTTCTTTTTCTGGCCCCAGGCATTGGTTTGGGCCTGCACAACCGGCGAGGCAAAGGCGCCGGCCAGCAGCAGGGCAAAAAAGGTCTTGGTCATGGTTTGCTGCGGGGCCGGTTAGGCCAGTGGACACTTGCTTGGGAGAAATGGTCAGGACTTGGCTTTGGCGGTTTTGCGGGCCACGTATTGGCTGAGCAGGGCGGGCACGTCTTCGCGGCGCAGGCTGCCCCAGCGCACCGAGGCCGCCAGCACTTGGTCGTCGGCCACCAAAGGCTCAAGTACCTCGCGCAGGTTGCGGGCGCCGGAGGGCAGCGTGAGCCAGCGGGGGTTGCCGTCGCGGCGCAGCAGCCAGGCCGTGGTCATCACGAAGGTTTCCTGGCGGCCACCGTACACCGGAATGGCCGTGTTGCCGGCGGCCATGTGCAGGGCCAGGCCGGCACCCACCAAGGCTAAATTGCCGCCGCTCACCTGCTGGCGCGACATCGTGCCCCGAAACTCGTAGAGCTCCAGCCCGGCGCCGGCCGCGCACACCCGCATGAAGCTGCTGCTGTAGTGCTCGGCGTCGCGCACGAGGGTGACGTAAAAATCGCGCAGCACCGTGAACGAGTCGGTGCCCATCACGAAGCTGCTCACCTCGTCGGGCGAGTAGGTTTTTTCGGCGCCGTCGGGTCCGAGGGCTTTGAGAACGTCGCCGTCTTCTAGCCGCAGCTGGGCGGGCAGCAGGCGGCCATCGGTGAGGTGCAGCCGACCGGGCTGCAGCGGCGGCAGCTTCTTTTTCTTGCCTTGAGCCCAGGCGGGCGTAGTCAGGGCAAGGCCGATGAGCAGGAATAGCGTTAGTCCCGCCCGGAACCCGGGCAGAATACGAGTAGAAAAAGCCATAATTGCCGGCAAACGTGGAAGGATGAGCGGGCAATAATAGTGGTTCTGACCGAATTATGGCCGGCCTTTCCATTGGCCCTCACGAGCCCATGCCCGACGTCATTTCCCGGTTTTAGCCGCCGTGTATTGCGCCAGCAGCTCCACCATCTTCTCGGGAGTGAAGGCCGAGGGAAACAGCCGGCGAATTTTCTTGCTGAGCTCGGGCTGGTCGGCCGTGAGGGCTTGCAGCAAGTCGTGGGCCTCTTTGGATTGAGGTTGCAGCGTTTGCAGCTCCGGATGGGCAGGGGTGCGGAGCAGGAGCACCGTCATCACCTTCTCTTCATAGGTGCCCGTCTTTTTTTGGAGCAGGGCGCCGCCGGCAACACCGGCTACGCCGTAGCTCATGCCGGTGCCAACGCTACTGAGCATCATTGCCTGCGAACTCGGTGCGGCTTTGTACACGTCCATGGTGCCCTGCAGACCATACAGCTCCAGCCCGCCCGCGGCTTGGTGCACCCGCACCATGGCACAAGGGTATTGCGTCAGCACGCCGTTCACCACCACGTCGAACTTGCGCAGCACGGCGAACGAATCGGCCCCAATCACAAAATTTTGCACCTGCACGGCCCCAAAGCGTTGCGGCTCTACTGCACCATCCGCCTTCACCAGCAACTCGTTGTCGCTGACTAGGCACAGGCTACCGGCGTGCGAAACCCCATCGGCCAGCCGGTAGTGGCCCGGCCTGAATACCCGGGGCTCGGGCTTGGCACCGGCCGCCAGGGTGTGCAGGAGGCCCAGCGCCCCGCAAAAGGCACCGCACAGAAAGAACCGCCCAAGGCGCCAGGAAAGTAGGTGTCCGCTCATGGGCGCAAAATAGCGCCTAGTGCCCGCACGGGCACGGCACGCTCTTGCCGCGGCTGTGGTGCTTGTACCAGCTGGTTTTTTTCTGCTGCGAGGTGCGGCGGGCGCAGCCGCTCAACAGGCTGCCGCCCAGCACGAGCACCGTCATCACCAGCACCAGCCACGACCAGGATTTTTTCATAGCCAACTTATTTTATCTCAAAGTTAAGGTTCTTTGCGGCCCCGCCCACCGGCCGTCGTTTTTATCTCCCGCTCGCGCATGACCCCGTCTTTTTCCCTCACCGCCAACGTCGTTGACGTTTTCGCTCGTTCCATTCAGCCCGCCATTGTTTCGGTCGAAGACGGCCGCATCGTGGCCATTTCCCCCACCGACGAGGCCACGCCCGACCCGGCCCTGCCCTACGTGCTGCCCGGCTTCGTCGACGCCCACGTGCACGTGGAAAGCTCCCTGCTGGTGCCCACCGAGTTTGCGCGCCTGGCCGTGACGCACGGCACGGTGGCCACCGTCTCGGACCCGCACGAAATCGGCAACGTGCTGGGCGTGGCCGGCGTGGAGTTTATGCTCGAAAACGCCAGCCATTCGCCGTTCAAGTTCTGCTTTGGGGCACCGAGCTGCGTGCCGGCCACGCCGTTTGAAACGGCCGGGGCCGAAATCACGGCCCATGACATTGCCCGGCTGTTTGAAAACCCCAAGATTGGCTACCTGGCCGAAATGATGAACTGGCCCGGCGTGCTGCACCGCGACGCCGACGTGATGCAGAAAATTGCCATTGCCCAGGCCGCCGGCCGGCCCGTGGACGGCCACGCCCCCGGCCTGCGCGCCGACGACGCGGCCCACTACGCCAGCGCCGGTATCAGCACCGACCACGAGTGCTTCACCGCCGAAGAAGCCCGCGACAAGCTGGCCGTGGGCATGAAAGTGCTCATCCGCGAGGGCTCGGC
The DNA here is from genome assembly GCF_014699055.1 of Hymenobacter armeniacus. Classification (GTDB taxonomy): domain Bacteria; phylum Bacteroidota; class Bacteroidia; order Cytophagales; family Hymenobacteraceae; genus Hymenobacter; species Hymenobacter armeniacus. Next base: position 234,623 of record NZ_JACXAC010000002.1, on the reverse strand, counting down.
GGCGCGCAACTTCGACGCCCTCATCGAGCTCATGCCCGAGCATTACGCCAACCTCATGTTCTGCTCCGACGACAAGCACCCCGACACGCTGGTGCTGGGCCACATCAACCAGCTGGTGCAGCGGGCCGTGGCCCTGGGGCACGACGTGTTTCAGGTGCTGCGCGTGGCCTGCATCAACCCCGTGAAGCACTACAACCTGCCCGTGGGCCTGCTGGGCGAAGGCGACCCAGCGGACTTTATTGTGGTGAAAGACCTGCGCGATTTCGAGGTGCTGCAAACCTACCTCAACGGCGAGCTGGTGGCCGAAAATGGCCAGTCGCGGCTGCCGGCCGCACCCATTGCGGTGGTTAATAACTTCCACGCCGGGCCCGTGGCTGCGGCCGATTTCCAGCTGCCGGCCCCGGCATCGGCCCAGCCCACCGCGCGCGTCATCCAATGCTTCGACGGCCAGCTCATCACGGCGCGCGTCGACCTGCCCGCGGCAATCGCAGACGGCCTGGTGGTGCCCAACGTGGCCGAAGACGTGCTCAAGCTGGCCATCATCAACCGCTACCAGCCCGGCGTGGCGCCCGCCGTGGCGTTCATTCGCGGCTTTGGGCTGCAGCACGGCGCGCTGGCCAGCAGCGTGGGCCACGACTCGCATAACATCACCGCCGTGGGCTGCGACGACGCCAGCCTGGCCCGCGCCGTAAACTTGGTCATCGGAGCCAAAGGCGGCCTGGCCGCCGTGGGCGCCGACGGCCGCGAAATCCTGGTGCCGCTGCCCGTGGCCGGCCTCATGTCGGACCAGGCCGGCACCTCGGTGGCCGCGGCCTACGCCGCCGTCGACGCCCTGGCCAAGGAGCTGGGCTCGCCGCTGGGCGCACCGTTCATGACGCTCTCGTTCATGGCGCTGCTGGTCATTCCCAGCCTGAAGCTGAGCGACAAAGGCCTGTTCGACGGCCAGCAGTTCACGTTCGTGGACGCGGTAGAGTAGAGACGCATATTTGCGTCTCGTCGTTGAACGATGTACGTCCCCGGTTCTGGTTGTTCAACGACGAGACGCAAATATGCGTCTCTACTCCACATGCCCTTATTTATGAATTCATCGCGCCTTATTTACGGCCTCGCCAGCGGCTGGCTGCTTGTGGCGCTGGCCCAGCCGGCCGCCGCGCAGAAGTACCGCACCGCCGCCGGCCTGCGCAGCGGCGGGGGCAGCTACGGCCTCACCGTGCAGCAGTTGGTGCTGCCCAAAACCACGCTCGAAGGGCTGGGCATGCTCTCCGAGCGCGAGCGCAGCGCCACGGTGCTGGCCGAGCGGCACTTCGGCATCCTCGGGCCCAGCCTCAACTATTACCTGGGCGGCGGCGGGCACTTTGGCACCCACAAAGACGACGGCCACTTCTGGGGCTTCGACGGCCTGATTGGGGCCGAGTACAAGCTGCCGTTTGGCCGCATCGTGCTTTCCTTCGATTTCAAGCCCACCGTCGAGTTCAACTCCGCCGACTGGAACCGCTTTACCACGGCCTTTTCCGTGCGCTACATCATCCTCAAGCAAAAGAAATCGGGCATTTTTCAGGACCTCATCGACAAGGTGAAGGGCAACTAAAAAGCCCCGACTCGGGCAGAGTCGGGGCTTTTTTAGGAGGGTAAACGGGAGGCTTACTGAAAGCGCTTTTCCAGCAGCTTCAGCATCTTTTCTTCGGTGAGGGGCTTGGTGAGGTACTCCACGTTGGGGTACTTGGCCACGCGGGCGGTATCGGCGCCGTGCATGGAGGTGGTGAGCACGGCCATCACCGTTTTGTCCTGCACGGGCTGGGGCAGGGCATTGTACAGCTCCAGAAACTCGAAGCCCGACACGCCGGGCATCTTCAGGTCCACAAACACCAGGTCGGGGGCAGGCGTCGAGTTGCCGTCCTGGGCGCTGCCCCACAGCTGCTCGAAAGCCTCATCGGCCCGCGAGAAAGTGCTCACGTGGTCGGCTACGGCTAGGCGGCCCAACAAGCGGTTGTTGAGAAAGCTGGTCGTTTCGTTGTCGTCAACGAGTACAATGTGGTTCAAATTAGCAGACATGGATAATAGAGTTATTTCTGGCTTCCACGAAGATACCGCACAGGAACGGCCCCGGCAATGGCCCAGCTCGGTTAGAGCCAGCCTTGGGCGCGCATCCAGTCGTCGTTGTAAATCTTGCCCAGGTACCGGGTGCCGTGGTCGGGCAGCAAAATGACCATCGTGTCTTCTTCTTTGAGGTGTTCGCGGGCGTACTCCAGGGCGCCGTGCACCGCCGAGCCGCAGCTCCAACCCACAAACAGGCCTTCTTCTTTGGCCAGCCGGCGGGTCATGAGTGCAGCGTCCTGGTCGGTTACTTTCAGAAACAGGTCAATCACGTCAAAGTTGACATTCTTGGGCAAAATATCTTCGCCGATGCCCTCGGTTTTGTAGGGGTAAATCTCGTTTTCGTCGAAGATGCCCGTCTCCTTGTACTTCTTGAACACCGAGCCGTAGGTGTCGAGCCCCAGCGTGAAGACGTTGGGGTTCTGCTCTTTCAGGTACTTGCTCACGCCACAGATGGTGCCGCCCGTGCCCACGCCGGCGGCCCAGTGCGTGATTTTGCCCTCGGTGCCGTTCCAGATTTCGGGGCCCGTGTGGTCGTAGTGGGCGGCGGTGTTCGAGAGGTTGTCATACTGGTTGGGGTAGAACGAGTTGGGCGTTTCCTGGTTGAGGCGGCGGGCCACGGAGTAGTAGCTGCGCGGGTCGTCGGGGGCCACGTCGACGGGGCACACCACCACTTCGGCGCCCACGGCGCGCAGGATGTCCTGCTTCTCCTTGCTCTGCTTGTCGCTCATCACGAAAATGGTTTTGTAGCCTTTCGCGATGGCGGCCAGGGCCAGGCCCATGCCGGTGTTGCCGCTGGTGCCCTCGATGATGGTGCCGCCCGGCGTGATGATGCCGGCCTTTTCGGCGTCCTCAATCATGCGGATGGCCATGCGGTCCTTCACCGAGTTGCCGGGGTTGAAGTACTCCACTTTGGCCAGCACCGTGCCCTTGATGCCGTCGGTGACTTTGTTGAGCTTAACGAGCGGAGTATGGCCAACGGCCTCGATGACGTGGTTGAAATACATTGAAACTAGGTGGGTGGGGATGGGTTGAAGTGAGGGTGCAAAGGTAAGGATTGTGACGGCGGGGCGGGGTTCTTTCCGTCGTCATGCGGCGATGCCGGTTGCACTGAGCGCAGCGAAAGCCCTACTCGCGGAAGAACGGCGGGCAGCATTTCGGGCGGCGCAGGCGTGAAAAGGTCGTTCGCTGCGCTCAGGATGACAGGCGGTTGGTTATTGACATCAAGCGCCTTGCCCTAGCCCCAAAAAGCCCTACTTTTGCACCACCGTTGCCCGTCCGGGCCACCCTCCCACCACCATCAAATTTCCCAAAAACACCTCCGAATGAGCGTTCTGGTCAATAAAAATTCCAAGGTTATCGTGCAGGGCTTCACCGGCTCCGAGGGTTCGTTCCACGCCCAGCAGATGATGGACTACGGCACCAACGTGGTGGGCGGCGTGACGCCCGGCAAAGGCGGCTCCGAGCACCTGGGCCGTCCCGTGTTCAACACCGTGGCCGAGGCCGTGGAGAAGGCCGGCGCCGACACCAGCATCATCTTCGTGCCCCCGGCTTTCGCCGCCGACGCCATCATGGAAGCCGCCGACGCCGGCATCAAGGTGATTATCACCATCACCGAAGGCATCCCGACCAAGGACATGATTGCCGTGAAGCAGTACCTCTCCGAGCGCCCCGAGGTGACGATGGTGGGCCCGAACTGCCCCGGCGTGATGACCGCCGGCGAGTGCAAAGTGGGCATCATGCCCGGTTTTATCTTCTCGAAAGGCAAAATCGGCATCGTGTCCAAGTCGGGCACGCTGACCTATGAGGCCGTGGACCAGCTCACCAAAGCCGGCTTGGGCCAGACCACGGCCATCGGCATCGGCGGCGACCCCATCATCGGCACCACCACCAAGCAAGCCGTGGAAATGCTGATGAACGACCCCGAAACCGAAGGCATCGTGATGATTGGCGAAATCGGCGGCGGCATGGAAGCCGAAGCGGCGCGCTGGATTAAGGAAACCGGCAACAAGAAGCCCGTGGTGGGCTTCATCGCCGGCCAGACGGCCCCTCCCGGCCGCCGCATGGGCCACGCCGGCGCCATCGTAGGCGGTGCCGACGACACCGCTGCCGCCAAGATGGCCATCATGCGCGAGTGCGGCATCCACGTGGTGGATTCGCCGGCCGAGATTGGCGACACCATGCTGCGCGTGCTGGGTAATAAATAAGGCAGCTTTAAACCAAATTAAAGTAAAAAAGGAAAGCTCCTGCATCTGCCGGAGCTTTCCTTTTTTGCTATTGTCGTAGTTCCTAGCTTATGATGAGTGACCCCGTAGAAAAAAAGCCACCATCATTTTCCGTGGTCATTCCAGTCTACGGTTGTGCGGAAGCCCTACCGGAACTACACCGTCAGCTAACGGCAGCGCTGGGAGAGGTTGCGAATGACTACCAAATTATTCTAGTAAATGACAACAGCCCCGACGCGAGTTGGGCCTTGATTGAGGAGTTGGCCAACACCGACGCCCACTTGCTGGGCCTGAACCTGAGCCGCAACTTTGGGCAGCATGCGGCCATTACAGCGGGCCTCGACCGGGCGACGGGCGAATGGGTGGTGGTGATGGACTGCGACTTGCAGGACGTACCCGCCGAGATTCCTAACTTATATGCGCACGCCCGTCAGCACGGGCTGGATGTCGTTTTTGGCCGCCGGGTCAATCGGCAGGATGCCGCCAGCAAGCAGTGGCTGGGCCGCTCGTTTTACCGGCTGTTGGCCTGGCTTGGGGGCCCGGTGAGTGACCCTACCACGGGAAATTTCGGGATTTTTCATCAGCGAGTGGTGGCCGCGCTGCGGCAGGTACGCGAACCCACGCGGGCTTTTCCGCTGCAGGTCCGCTGGCTCGGTTTTCGGCAGGGCACTCTGGATGTGCAGCACGCCGCGCGGGCGCATGGCAAGAGCAGCTACCGCGTGGGCCAACTGGTACGCATGGCCTCTACATTGGTACTTGCTTATAGCGACAAGCCGTTGCGGCTGCTGGTGAAGCTAGGGACCATGATTGTGGCCGGGGCACTGGTGGCGGCGGCCTGGTTGGCGGGGCGAGCCCTGCTAGGCCAGCCGGGTCTTTTGCTGGAGGGGCTGCTGGTCAGCGTCTGGCTTCTCGGGGGCTTGGGTTTAGCGGCTCTTGGCCTCGTTGGCCTGTATGTATCCCGGGTTTTCGAAGGCGTAAAAAATCGGCCTTTGTACGTCGTACGCAATGAGATACACGCCCCGGGAAATAGGTGATGCCCTCTGCTATTGGGTGTTTAGGAGATGTATACTATTCTGATTTTTCTTGTTTTCATAGCAGCAAAAGGTAAATAAATGCTTCGAATTGACGCAGTTATTCACCGGTCAACGCACGTTTCACTCATTGCTTCCCTTACCATTCACTCATGAATATAGCCTACAGCCCACTGGAAAGCACACGCTTCAACCTGCGTATTCTGCGGGGCACAGCCTCGGAACTAGCTCCCGAAACGCTGTTGCACACAATTGCGGAGGAGCGTGTCGACGTAGCAATTCTGCGCATACCGACCAGCAAGCAGCACAAAATAGCCCAGTTGAGCGCGCTGCTTCCTTATCCGCTGGTGATGGCCGATACGGTGCTCACCTTCAAGTGCGATATGCGCACCTCGCCGCCTCAGCCGCTGCGTAACCCGCGGCTGGTGGTGCGCCGGGCCACCGCCGACGACCAACCGGCGTTGGAAGAATTGGTGGAAGCAATATTTGCGAATTATCACACGCACTACAATAGCAACCCGCTTTTCGACCCGAAACTTGTGCTGGCGGGCTATCAAGAGTGGGCGCTCAGTTTTCTGCATTCCACCACCCCGGACAAAGCCTGCTTCTTGTTTTACCTAGACAACCGCGCTGTTGCTCTTACCACTATTGCGTTGCACGAAAAATACGGAGACGGCATGCTGATGGGCGCGCGGCCGGGCACCACCAGTCCCGGCCTGGGCGGCGACTTGGTGCGCCATATCAAACAGTATACGCTGAGCCATGGGCGCAAATGGGTTCACGGCACCACCCAGGTGCAGAACCACGGCGTGCAGCGCATGCTAATACAGGAAGGCTTTTTGCCAGCTGAGTCGCACTACACCATCCACATCAACTCGCTCCTTAGCCAAGGCAATCAGCCTCTTATTACTGGCATATAGCAAGGATATCTGCGCAGGCGGCCACCCGCAAACAGCTCCGTTGCTTAAGCAACGCCCTCGCCAACCTGGCGGTTCCGGGTGCCCTGTGGCCGCGGGCGCAGCCAGTTGGCCACGCCCCCCAGCATAAGCGCAGCGGGCACCAGCAGCAGGGCATCGGCCTGTAGAAGGTACCGCATTTCCAGCTTCCGCACCAGCACGCACATAAACAAGTACATAAACCCAACGAAAAAAGCCACCGGCCACGTACCCCGCTGCCGGTGGTAGCGTAGCAGACCGGCAAAGCCCAGCACCACCAGTAGGCTGCGCCACGCAAATAAGCCGCGCGTGAGCAGCGCCTTGGCTATTCTTGTCCCCGGCTGCTCGTTTTTAGTGGCTTTGGTGGCTTTGAAGAAGGCCTTGGCCAGGTTTTGTGCGGGCACCCCCAACCAGTAGCGGACGGGGTGGCGGGCCACGTAGCTGGCCTTGAGCCGGACAAAAGTTGCCTCGATTTCAGCGTCGCAGCGCTGCTGCCAGGCTTTGGCCTCGGCGGCTCCGCCGGGGGCGATGTGGGGCGGACGGATTTGGCGGTACGCGAAGCTCGAACCACAATCGTGGGCCAATTGGGCGGCGCGGTGGGCCTGCCGGGCTTCCTGCGCCGTAGCAAACACTTCGGCCGGAAATGCCACGTTGCGCGAAGTGGCTACTGCATCCAGCCAGGTTTCCTCGTCGGGGCTCCAGCACAGCACCCAGTTGCGAAAGGAAACTATGTCCACATTTAAGTTGGCATAGCCGGCCGTGAGGGGCTTGAGCAGGACAAGCCGATGCGCCACCGCGTAATTGCGCACCGGCCACAGCACGTAAAGCACCCCAAACGTACCGCACACCAGCAGGAGTGCGGCAACCCGGCCCCTCCCTGCTACGCTGGCTGGGGCCGGCCAGCTCGCCAGCAAGTAGGCGCAGGTGACGGGCAGTAGCACGCCCAGGTATTCGCGCACATAGAAAGCAGCGGCCACCCACAAACCCAGCCCCACAAAATACCCGGTAGTGCGGGCCGGCCGCAGCAGCCATCCCAGCCATGCCAAAGTCAGAAAAGTGGCCATCGTTTCGGTGCCGACGATGGGTACCCAGACGATGGTGAACGGGTAGGTAGCGTAGAGCAGGCCCCCGGCATACGGCACCCACGCCCCCAGCCCCGCGGCCGGTCCCAAAAGCATCACCAGCCGCCGCACGCTACCAAACACGAGCAGCGCCGAGCAGCTGTCGAACACGGCCTGCGTGCAGGCTACTGCCAGCCCGGCCCAGGCCCGGCCAGCCAGCAGGTAGTGAACTCCATAAAACAACGGATAGCCCGGCAAGCGCCCAAAAGCGGCGTCGGGCTGCTGCAAATCAAACGTATACCGGCCCAGGTGCCACCAGTTGCGAAACGCCCAGATAAATGATTTCGAGTCGCCGTTAAAAAAAATTTCGCTCTGCACAACCCCGTAATAGAGCCGCGCCCCCCATCCGATGAACAGCAGCCGGAGCAACAGCCCGAGACAAAAAATAAAAACCAGCTTTCGGTCCTTCAGCAGTGTGCGCATACCATCGTGGCGCTAAGATTCAATCACATAATGGCCAACCGGGCCACCCATAGCCGGCGTGCGCCGGCTATGGGTGGCCCGGTTGGCTTGGGTATTTTCTGGCGTTGTCCAGCCGGGTACTGCTCACCTTTTCTGGCTTGGCCCCTCCGGTGCTCACCCCGCAACCGGCAGAGCCGCAGCAACACGACGCGCTTGGTGCCTGACGAGTGGCAGTTGTTGGCTCCAATAAAACTGGCTGATGACATCAATCACGCGTTGCTGTTCAGAATCGCTCAACTCGTAGTACAGCGGCAGGCGCAGCAAACAATCGGTGTAATGGTCGGCCCAGGGCAGGGGCCGGCCATCGTGGCGCGTGGCATAGAAAGGACTGCGGTGCAGCGAGAGGTAGTGGAAAGCCGGAGTAATATTCGCCTGCTTCAGCGTGCTAATCAGGGCGGTGCGCTCCTTCAGACTGCGACACACCACATAAAATATGTGGCCGTTGTTAGTGGCGTAGGCCGGGATGTTGGGCAAGCCTATTCCCTGCTGGCGCAGCGGTTCCAACCCGGCTTCGTATCGCTTCCAAATGGCTTGACGCCGGGCCTGAATGGTTTCCATCTGTTCAAGCTGTGCCCACAGCACGGCCGCCAAGATGTCGGAAGGCAGAAAGGACGACCCGACATCCACCCAATTGTACTTATCGACTTCGCCCCGGAAGAAGGCCGAACGATTGGTGCCTTTTTCCCAAATAACCTCCGCCCGCTTCACAAAGCGCGGGGCGTTGATGGCCAACATGCCCCCTTCGCCCGCAATTATGTTCTTTGTTTCGTGAAACGAAAACGCAGCCAACTCGCCGAGCGAGCCCAGCGGACGGCCTTTGTAATAAGAATCGATGGCCTGGGCGGCGTCTTCGACCACGGTCAGCCCGTGGCGGCTGGCCACGGCCCGAATGGCGTCCATGTCGCAGGCGATGCCCGCATAGTGCACGGGCACGATGGCCCGGGTGCGGGGCGTAATCAGGCCCTCCAGGCTCGTTGCGTCCAAGTTGGGATTGAAGGCGGTGCTGTCGGCGAAGACAATTTTGGCGCCTCGTAACATGAACGCATTGGGCGTTGAAACGAACGTGTAGGAGGGCACAATTACTTCATCACCCGGCTGCAGGTCCAGCAGGAGCGCTGCCATTTCCAGCGCAGAGGTGCATGAGGTAGTTAGTAATGATTTTTGAAAACCAAATTTTTGCTCGAAAAAAGTATGGCATTTGTGGGTAAACAGGCCATCTCCCGAGACTTTGCCCGAACGAATAGATTGCTGCATATACTGCAATTCCTCCCCCGTTAAATATGGTTTATTGAACGGAATAGTATTGAATTTCATCAAATGGAATGCTAGTTGAATTATATTACGGAAAGGATGAATAGCAAATGTACTGCACAAATAATCTGAGCAGTATGTCTTAAGTCCTTTATTCGCGGCTCTTTTTTTTGATGTCGCTTCGACCAAAAAAAGGTCAATTTCTATTTAAAATATATTTTTATCTATGAATTTGTCATGATAACCATGTAGCCTAAGCCAGCCAAAACTTACTACCTGAAGCCACCAAAATGGCCATCATGCGCGAGTGCGGCATCCACGTGGTGGATTCGCCCGCCGAGATTGGTGACACGATGCTGCGCGTGTTGGGCGGCAAGTGGCCTCGTTCTGCCTTTATCAATTTGATTCTTAAAAAAGCTCCGACCCTTGCGGCCGGAGCTTTTTTATTAACTTTCACTCAACATTTCTATATCCGGAAGCTTATGCGTCAATTGTTTACACATTTTTTTTTGGTACTGGTGCTGCTCGTCGCCAGCCCGGGGGCCCGGGGGCAAACGCTGACGGCGGCGCCAACCAGTCTGGGCGGCTTTACCACAGCGGTGGGCACGCCATCGGCCCAGCAGGCGGTGACGGTGAACGGCAGCGGCCTAACTGGCAACGTGACAGCAACCGCGTCCGCGGGGTTTGAGGTGTCGTGGACGTCTGGTTTTAGCTTTGGTCCATCCATCGTGCTAACCCAAGCCGGCGGCCGATTTGTCAACATTCCGCTGTACGTGCGTATGACCGGCGCCGTGCTGGGCCCGGTGAATGGAACTGTAAGCATCACCAGCCTGGGGGCGCCCACCCAAAATATTGCCGTATCCGGCACGGTGACCACCGCTCCCACACCCAATCCGGCCAGTATCTTGAATAGCATCGCGCCTACTTCCGGGCTTAGTGGTACCCTGGTTGTCGTTAATTTTTACGGCAGTGGGTTTGTACCGGGCGCCACGGTTAGCATGCAAGCCGGCTCCGTCAGCATCACCGCCACCTATGTTTCTTCCACGCAGCTAACCGCAGTGGTTGCGCTTCCGAGCGTGTCGGCCCCGGTGACTACCTATTTCAACGCGAGCAACCCGCCGCCCGGTGGTGGGGGCAGCACCATGGGAGGAATGAAATTTTTCACCATCAACCCCGGCCCGCCCACCATCACGGGCTTCACGCCCACGAGCGGACCGGTTGGCACCAGCGTCACCATCAACGGCACCAACCTTGCGCCTGACAGCTTCGGCTCCAGCATTTTTTTCAATGGCGCGCAAGCTGCGCCTTTCCCCAGGGTGCCGAATCCGACGGAGATTTACGCGGTGGTGCCTGCTGGCGCTACTACTGGGCTCATTAGCGTGACGAACCCGAACGGAGCCGCCGTAAGCGCCGTGCCGTTCACCGTAACGGCAGCGCCACCCGCTTTTTTTGAGGACTTTGAAACCGGTACCAAAACCGCTTACGCACCAGCCTCGGTGCAGTTGCAAAGCGGCGGCTGGACCCTAGGCGAAGCCCTGATTGGCACTACCAGCGGAGCCGATAAATTCAACGGCCTCAAATCGGCGCGGCTGCGCGGGGGCGGGTTTGTGGAGATGGACGTGGACAAGCCCAACGGCGCGGGCGTGGTCACGGTGAGCGCGGCGGGCTACGCCACCGAGACCGGGGCTTCTTTTGTACCCGAAATCTCGACCGACGGCGGCGTCACTTTCACTAGTCTGCTGGGCACGGCGCCTCCGCCTACTCTTACCAATACCCTCACACCCTACTCTTTCACAGCCAACCGAACGGGCAACGTGCGCCTGCGCTTTAGCAGCACCAACACCGCTGGCGCCACCAACCCTCGCATCAACATTGATGACATCGGCATGACCGATTACCGCGTGGGCACCGCTGCACAGGCGGGCCAGCAACTGCCGGAGCTGCGCGTATTTCCCAATCCGGCGCAGGACCGAGTGGCGGTGCTGGGCACCGGTAGCGGCCCGGTTCGGTGCAGCTTATATGACTTGACCGGAAGGCGGCTGTTGCCTCCGGTCCTTTTACCGGCCGACGGAATGCTAGCACTGCCTCCAGGTTTGCCGGTTGGCCTCTACCTGCTGCAAGTAGAAACGCTGGCCGGCCGACACACCTTAAGGGTGGCCACTCAGTAAGCAGGCGCAGGCCGTCGGCTGGTTGTTGCGGAAGGGAGCCATCGCGGCGCGCAGGCTATTCTTCCAACGTGGTGTTCTTGTCTAGGTTAATCACAATACCCACCTGAAACACTGAATTGGCGGCTTTCAGGTACTTGTTGTTGCGGAAGCCGAAAATCTGGCCGCTGATGAGCTGCAGCTGCACGGGGCCGGCAATCTGGGTGCGCGTGAAGGTGATGGGCTCGAAGAAGACGTTGTTTTCGCCGGGTGCGGGCAGGCCGTCGATGCGGAAGTTGTTGAGCTGCATGTAGCTCATGCGCAGCGCCGCGCCGTAGGTGAGCGGGAAGTCGCGGTTGAAGAGGTGGATGTTGTCGCGCTTCTTGCGGGCGTAGTTTACCTGGGCAAATATTTTGGACAAGCTGCCGTCGAGGGTGCGGGTGGTGAGTTGGGCCTCGTTGCGCTCCACGCGCCGGGTGGCGCCGCCGCCGCCGCCCACGTACACTTCCAGCACACGCTTGTCGGGCAGGCGGGTGAAGTAGCCCAGGCTGGCTTCGCCGAAGTCGATGTCTTCGGTCTTGTCGGACTTTTTGCGGTGCAGCGACGAGAACGTGCCCGCCACGGCCAGGTGGTTGGTAAGGCCGTAGGCGCCCTGCAGGGCGTAGTTAGTGTGCTGGTTGGTGCTCACGGCTCCGTAAAACTCGCCCTGGTGCGTGAGCATGGGCGCGTGCGGCGGCGGCGGGAAATACAGGGAGGCGCAGCCCGTGAGTCCCGTTAGAACCAGAAAAAGAACAACGCGCAGCAAGTGCTTCATACGGGCAAACAAAGAGGAAAAAAGACGTCAGACAACGCCTGATACGGCAAGTTCGTGTTTCTGCCGGACTTCGCGGCGCTTTTCTACCGTCGTGCTCAGTCGCGCGGGCACGCCCTAGCGTATGTAAGCCCAACCATTCCCTTACCGCACCACCCCATGCCCGCCATTTCATTCGATGCCATTATTATCGGGGCCGGCCAGGCCGGCACGCCCCTCGCCTACGCCCTGGCCGAAGCCGGCCGCCGCGTGGCCATGGTGGAAAGCGACTTCCTGGGCGGCTCCTGCATCAACTACGGCTGCGCGCCCACCAAGGCCTTGCTGGCCTCGGCCCAACGCGCCCACCACGTGCGCACGGCCGGCGCGCTGGGCATCAAGGCGCCCGAGCCGGAAGTCGATTTCCCAGCCGTGATTGAGCGCATGCACCGCCTGCGCCAGAACTCGCGCGACAGCCTGCACCGCAAGCTCACCGAAGACCGCGACGGCATCACGCTCGTTCGCGGAAGGGCCCGGTTCACGGCGCCGCACAGCCTGCACATTGCCTTGGTGGGCGGCGGCGAACAGCAGCTCACCGCGCCGCTTGTCTTCATCAACACCGGCACCACAGCCGCCGTGCCCGACCTCGACGGCCTGGCCGACAGCGGCTACCTCACCAGCGACTCGCTGCTGCTGGGCCTCACGGAGCAGCCCGAGCACCTGCTCATCATGGGCGGCAGCTACATCGGCGTCGAGTTCAGCCAGATGTTTCGGCGGCTGGGCACCCGCGTCACCATCGTCGACACGAAACCGCGGCTGATGTCGCGCGAAGACCCCGACGTGAGCCATCCGCTGGAACAATGCCTCGCCGACGCGGGTGTGGAGCTGGTGCTGAGCGCCAAAGCCCGCCGCGTGGCCCGCGCCGCCGACGGCCGCATCACCCTCACCGTGGACACCAAGGACGGCGAGCGCCGCCTGCACGGCAGCCACCTGCTGGTGGCCGTGGGCCGCGAGCCGAACACGAAAGACCTGGGCCTGGAGCACACCGCCATCACGCTGAACAAGAAGGGCTACATTGAAGTCAACGAGCACCTCCAAACCGGCACGCGCGGCGTGTATGCGCTGGGCGACGTGAAAGGCGGCCCGCAGTTCACCCACATCAGCTACGACGACTACCGCATTGTACGCGACGCACTGCTACACGGCAGCCAGCGCACCACTGCGCATCGCCCCCTCCCCTACGTGGTGTTCACCGAGCCGCAGCTGGGCCGCATCGGCCTCTCAAAAAACCAGGCCAGGGAACAGGGCATTGCTTACCGCGTAAGCCGGCTGCCGGCCCGCACCATCGGCCGGGCCCAGCAGACGGGCGAAACCGACGGCTTCGTGGAAGTGCTGGTGGGCGACGACGACCGCCTGCTGGGCGCGGCCGTGTTTTGCGAGCAGGGCGGCGAAATCATGACCATGTTCCAACTGGCCATGGCCGGCAAGCTGCGCTACCAGGAATTGCAGAACATGATTCTGGCCCACCCCACTTGGGGCGAAATCCTGAACAACGCCTTCCAGCGCCTGAAGCCGGGCGAGTAATGCTGGTATGGGGGAATACTAAAACGTCATGCTGAGCGCAGGCGAAGCATCTCTACCGCGCAACCCAATCCAATCGATAGGATTTACTGCTGCGGTAGAGATGCTTCGCCTGCGCTCAGCATGACCGTTCAGTACCCCAGTCCAATCAGGCGAGCTGCTTTTCCTCCAAAAACTCGCGCACTGAAGCCGAGTCGTTCAGCACCTTCAGCACCACGAGGTGCAGCAGGGTGGTGAGGCTGTAACCCAGCCACGGGCCTCCCCATTTCCAGGAAGTGAACAGAATGAGAGCACCAAACAAAAACTGGAGTCCGTTCACAAACAGGGCGAGGCTGCGCGCGTGCTTCCACCGCCCGAACAGCAGCACTATTATTAGCCAATTCATGGTTTGACCGTGGCCCACGTGGCCGGTTTCGCTCACAAACCACAGCTTGAAGTGCTCTGGCAGCCAATCAGCCAGCAGCATGCAGATGGATACGAGGACGAGGAGGTGGAAGCCGCGACCGTTGATATTCACAAGGAACTTGTTGCTGACGGATTTGAGAATCTCCTGTTTCGGCGGGCTTGGTGGTCGTTTGCTAAACCTCGAATTCCTTCGGATTTCGCGTGCGCTGCTCGTAATAATAAATTAGCGCCGCTAATACCTCCACCTCGTCTCGCACGTCTTGAATGGGCGAATCGAACGCATTCGCAGCAAGCAGCTCGTCCAAGCGGCGATGGGCCTGTGCCAGTTCAGCATCGGAGTGAATGGGCGAGACGGTGGTGATGGTTTGGATAGCTAGCATAATGAAATATACTTAAACGGTGGCAACATCAAGCTGGTCGTAGGCGCTGTGCGGGCCGATAAACCGGATAAAAACCGTTCTGACTCGGTAGATAATCAGAACAACCAAGCGGTATCTGTTGCCGCTGATGTTGAATACGACCCGGTCGTTGGCCACCAGGGACGCATTGGGGTAAACGGATTTTAATTCGTTCGGCGTTCCCCAATCAGCTTGCTCAACTGTGGTTATCCACTGGCTTAGGCTGGCCCGCGCATCCGGATAAGCAGCGATGAAATCCCGGAGTGGCTGGAGCTTGATGATGACCATTGAGAGCAGGAAACAGGTTTTTCTACACTATGCTTCGGGCGGCGAAAGTGCCGGGGGTTGCGACTGATACTTGCTATCAAGCTCCAACCCATAACCTCATTGCTAATGTGCTGCGCGTATGCCAGTAATTTTGAGAATCCAGCGTATTATTTCCTAATCATTCTCTCTGAAATAAAACCAACGGCAGAGGCGCTGTCGCCATATCCCCACGACATGCGCTGAACGAAAGCGCCACTGTCACGGAATGTTTTCACATACAGCTCATCTTGTTGTTTAACTATCGAATCCCCTTTTCTTAAGTACTGTTTACATGCAATTGGAATTCTAGGATATAGTCTCTTGCCTATAACCAGAAGAATCGGAGTGCCTTTATCGTATTTGTATATGGTATCTATTACGCCCGCAATCTTTAGTTCCAAATAGTCTCTCCCGCTGATTAAAGGCGGAAAACTTACCTCCTGCTGTCGCTGCTTCAAGAGAAAGCATAGTGCCATAAGCCCCGCGATGTTGCAGAGAATTATTTTCGCTGTTCTACTCATTACAGTTTAAACCAAAACCCCCGCGCCAGCCTTGCAGCCGACGCGGGGGTTTCTGTTGGTGCTTAGGCAGCAGCCAAGCTACTACATATTCTTGATAATCTCCTGGGCGAATTCGCTCGTTTTCAACAGCGTGGCGCCTTCCATCTGGCGTTCGAAATCATAGGTCACGCGCTTGCTGGCGATGGCGGCTTCGAGGCCTTTGTTGATGAGGGCAGCGGCTTCTTTCCAGCCCATGTAGTCGAGCATCATCACGCCCGAGAGGATAACCGAGCCGGGATTCACCTTGTCTTGGTTGGCGTACTTGGGCGCCGTGCCGTGGGTGGCTTCGAAGATGGCGTGGCCGGTGAGGTAGTTGATGTTGGCGCCCGGCGCGATGCCGATGCCGCCCACGATGGCGGCCAGCGCGTCGGAGATGTAGTCGCCGTTCAGGTTCAGGGTGGCCACTACCGAGTACTCGGCGGGGCGCAGCAGAATCTGCTGCAGGAAAGCATCGGCGATGCTGTCCTTGATGATGAGCTTGCCCTGCTCCTGGGCTTGCTTCTGCAGGGCATCGGCTACCTGCACGCCCTGCTTGGCCACGATTTTATCGTACTGGGCCCAGGTAAACACCTTGGCGCCGAATTCTTTCTCGGCCAGCTCGTAGCCCCAGGTCTTGAAGGCGCCCTCGGTGAACTTCATGATGTTGCCCTTGTGCACCAGCGTCACGCTGGGCAGCTTGTTATCGAGGGCGTACTTAATGGCGGCGCGCACGAGGCGCTCGGTGCCTTCCTTGCTCACCGGCTTGATGCCGAACGAGGACGTTTCGGGGAAGCGAATCTTCTTCACGCCCATCTCGTCCACCAGGAATTCCAGCATTTTCTGGGCCTGGGGCGTGCCGTTCATGTACTCGATGCCAGCGTAGATGTCTTCGGTGTTTTCGCGGAAGATGACCATGTCGGTCAGCTCCGGGTGGCGCACCGGCGAGGGCACGCCGTCGTAGTAGCGCACGGGGCGCACGCAGGCATACAGGTCGAGCTCTTGGCGCAGGGCCACGTTCAGCGAGCGGATGCCGCCGCCCACGGGCGTGGTCAGGGGGCCTTTGATGCCCACGAGGTAGTCGCGGAAAGCGTCGAGGGTTTCGTTGGGCAGCCAGTTGTTGGTTTGCTTGTACGCTTTCTCCCCGGCCAGCACTTCTTTCCACACCAGCTGCTTTTTGCCGCCGTAGGCTTTTTCCACTGCGGCGTCGAACACCAGCTTGGAGGCGCGCCAGATGTCCGGACCCGTACCGTCGCCCTCGATGAAGGGAATGGTGGGTTTGTCCGGAACCGTCAGCTTGCCGTTTTTAATGGTGATTTTTTGCTCTGCCATGTGGGTAATTTGTTGTCAGTTGTTAGTTGTCCGTCGTCAGGTTTTGGTGGTAGAAGTCGTCGATTGCCGGGCTGTGGGGGCCCCGTGGCCATCAGCCTGACAACTGACAACCAACAACTGACAACTGGGTGTTAGTAACCGAAAATCTCCTTCAGCGTGAGCTGCTGCACCTGGCCGTACTTGGCCAGCTCCTTGAAATTCAGCCGGTCTTTGGAGCCAATAACAAGGATGACTTGGTTTTGTCCTTTAATCTTGGCCTGCTGAAACTTCTGCAATTCGCCGAAAGTCATTTTCTGGGTGCTGGCGTACACGTCGCGGCGCAGGTCGTAGTCGAGGCCGAGGCGCTTGGCGCGCTCGTAGCTCATCAGTATGTTGCCCTTGGTGATGCGCTCGGTGCTGATGCTGTTGCGGATGGCGTTTTTGGCGATTTCGAGGTTGGCTTCGGCCACGGGCATGTCGGTGAGCAACGCCTCCATGCCGGCCATGGCCTCGGGCAGCTTGTCGCTCTGGGTGCCGATGTAGCTCAGGTTGTAGTTGGAGCGGCCCAGCTTGTCGGCGTTCGAGTAGCCGGAGTAGGCCGAGTAGGCCAGCGCCTTGCTCTCGCGCAAATCCTGAAACACGATGCTGCCCATGCCGCCGCCGAAATACTCGTTGTAGAGCGCCACCGTGGGCGCCAGGTCCTTGCTGTACAGGTCGCCCTTGGTCAGGAACAGGATTTCGGCCTGCACCATGTTGTAATCCACCCAATAGACCTTTTTGTCCTTCAGGGGCTGCTCGGCGAAGTCCTTGGCCGCCGGGGCAGGCAGGAGCTTGGCGGGGGTTTTATGCTCGGCCAGAACGACGCTCCGAATGTCATGCTTCGGAATGGGAGTGAGTTCGTTCGTACCAGGCTTTAAATGACCGCTGAGTTCTTTAATACCTTGAAAAGCCCGCGGCCCATAGTACAGCACCCGATGCTGATATGAGGTCAGCTTCTGCACCAGACTCGTGAGCTGCTCCGGCTTCAGCGCCTTCAGCTCTTTCTCGCTCAGGATGTTGGTGAAGGGATTTTTCGGGCCGTACTTCACGTAGTTCACCATCGCCTGATTCAGAATCACGCGCTTTTCGAGCTTGGCATCCTGGCGCTGCTTGAGGATGCCGGCCACCATGTTTTTGAGGGCAGCGGCATCGGGCTTGGGCGCGTGCAGCAGCTGCTCAAACAGCTTCAGCGCAGGCTCCAGGTTGGCGTCGAGGCCGTTGAGGGTGACGAAGGTGCGGTCGGCGCCGCTGTTCACGCTAAACGAGCAGCCCAGCTTGTAGAACTCCTGCTGCAGCTGCGCGGCCGAGTACTGGCCGGCGCCGAGGTATTGCAGGTAGTCGGCGGCCAAGCTCCAGCGCGGGTCCTGGTTGTTGCCCAGGTCGAACACGTAGTACAGATTGAACAGGCCGTTCTCAGCGTTGTGCGTGTAGTACAGCGGCAGGCCGGGCTTGATTTCGGTTTCCTGAATGTCCTTTTTGTAGTCGACGAACACGGGAGTCAGCTCGGTGCTCGGCAGGGCCGTGAGCTGCTTGTAGTAGGCCGAGGCCGCGTCGCGGTTGGCCGGCACGGGCGTGATGGCGGGCTTCACCACCTTCACCTTGTTGGGGTCGGTGCCGGTACGCTTGAACACGGTCACGTAGTTCTGGCCGTACTGGTCGTTGGCAAACTTCACGATGTCGGCCTTGGTGAGCTTGCCGAAATCTTCCTGCTGCTGCAGGTAGTCTTTCCAGCCGATGCGCTCGATAAAGGCCTCGTACATGGCGCTGGCGCGGGCCTCGTTGCTTTCGTAGCTCTTGGTGCGCTCCAGCTTTTCGTTGTTGATGATGGCCGGAATCAGCCAATCAGGAAAGTTGCCGGCTTTCACCTTGGCCAGCTCGCCCAGCAGCAGCGCCTTCACGTCCTCCAGCTTCTGCCCCTGGCGCGGCGTGCCGTAAATGACGTGCGTGGAATAGTCGTCGTTCAGGTCGGTGAACGAGGCGGCTTGCAGCACTTTCTGCTGCTGGTTCAGGTCGAGGTCGATGAGGCCGGCCTGGCCATTGGTCAATATTTTGTCGAGCATGCGCAGACGCACGCCGTCCTTCGTGGCCTTGCCCGGCAGGCGGAAGCCCAGCATCACGTTCTCCGACTGCGGGCCCAGCACTTCCTTGGTGATGGGCGCCGTAATGGGCGCTTCTACCGGTGCATTGAAGGCCGGAACCGGCTTGCTCGGCATGGCGCCGAAATATTTATCAATCAGCCGAATGGTCTGGTCAAAATCCAGGTCACCGCTCAGGCACAGCGCCACGTTATTGGGCACGTAGTACTGGCCGAAATACTTCTTAATCTCCGTGATGGACGGGTTTTGCAGGTGCTCAATCGTGCCGATGGTCGTCTGCGTGCCGTAGGGGTGCGTGGGGTAGAGCGCGCCGTTCAGCGCCTCAAACTCCTTGTTGAAGTCGGAGTCAAGCCCGCGGTTTTTCTCCTCGTACACGGCCTCCAGCTCGGTGTGAAACAGGCGCGGCACCATCTCGCGCAGGCGCTCGGCCTGAATGGCGGCCCACTTCTCCAGCTGGTTACTGGGAATGTCTTCCTGGTACACCGTTTCCTCGTTCGAGGTGTGGGCGTTGGAGCCTTTCGCGCCGATGGCGCCCATCACCTTGTCGTACTCATTCGGCACGGCGTATTTGGCGGCCACGCCCGAAATCGAGTCAATCTGGTGGTAGGTGCGCTTGCGGGCGGCGGGGTCGTTGCGCTGGCCGCGGTATACCTCATACAGCGCCTCAATCTTTTCGAGCTCGACTTTTTCCTTGGCCCAGTCCTGCGTGCCCAGCTGCGAAGTGCCCTTGAACACCATGTGCTCGAGGTAGTGCGCGAGGCCGGTGGCGGTGGCCGGGTCGTTTTTAGAGCCGGCGCGCACGGCCAGGTAGGTCTGAATGCGCGGGGCGTCTTTGTAGTCGGAAAGGTATACCGTCAGGCCGTTATCGAGGTGGTAGATGCGCACGCCCAGCGGGTCGCCGGGCACCGATTCGTAGCGGTATTCTTTGGGGGCGACCGGGGTGGAAGCAGGCGCAGCAGTAGCAACCGGCGCGGTCGTAACTGGCTTGCTTGATTGGCACTGCGTAGCAAGACCCAGCGCTGCCAGGGCAGGAATCAGCAGCAAAAAGTTGTTTTTCACGAAAGACGTAAGCGGGTACCTGGGGGATTCAAAAAACAAAGGTAGCTGGCTGATAGGGGAATACAAAACGAATTTTCGTCTTATCTTGGCAGATTATTCCGGCCAAAACCCCGGCGCAGTCTGCGCAAGGCAATTCTCCCCAAACGTTTGCGGAAAAACAACGCCCAGAATGGCCCCGCCGGAAGCTACAATGCGCTCCAGAAGTGCTGTCTCTACCGCTCAGGCTGCGTTAAAAGTCGGCTTCCAGGCCCAGACGTTGCTTGGCCTCGCGCAAGGCCGGAAACCGCTCGGCCAGGTACTCAAACTTGTCCGACGCCGTGTAGAGCTTGCGGGCCGTGGGCGCGGCCGTGTTTACCACGGGCAGCACGTTGAGGCGCGGGTTGCCGGTGCGGCGGCGCAGCTCGGCCAGGAATTCTACCCGCATTTCGTTGAACTGGTCAACCTGAATGGGGTTGTCGACGGCCAGCTCGATGCTGTGCTCGGCGTCGGCCACCACGGGCCGGTTCAGCACCCAGAACTCGCTCATGCGGTCCTGGGCCTTCCGCTCCTCGGCCAGTTCCTTCCACACGCGTTGCAGCACGGCGGGGTCGGTGGCGGCAACGGGCCCGCTGTGCTGGGGCTCAGCCAAGGCCGCCGCATCTTTGGCGGCCTGGCTGGCGGCGGCAGCGTTGCGGCTACTCAGGTCCTTCAGACTCGGAATTTTGCTGGCCAAGCTGGGAATTTTGGCGAAGGCGGCCTGGGGCGTGGGGCGCGGCGCGGGCTCTACCCCTTCAAAGCTGGGCACGCCGATTTCAACGTGCGGCAGCGTGTCGCGCATCTGGTGGCGCTCGGTGATGGCGGCCGCGGGCTCGTCCTCGATGCTGGGCGTGTCGTGCAGTTCCTCCACTCCGTTTTCGACGGGCAGCGGCTCAGGGCCGTCGGCGGGGGCCGGGCCGGTGGCTACGGGCGCCCCGGCGGGCATGGGCAATGGCGCGGGCGCCGCCGGGCGCGGAGCCGCGGCATAGGGCGCGGGCACCGACTCGGTGGCGTAGGCCGCCGGCGCGGCGTAAGAAGCCGTGGGCGCCGGGGCGGCCGAAACTGGCGGGGCTTGCGGCGCGGGCTGCGCGTAGCCGTTGCTAGCCGGAGCCATCGGGGCAACGTCTCCCCCATCGTTCAGGCCACTAGTTTTTTTTTTAGCCTCGCCGTTATCTGACGATGACTTTTGGTTGGCGGGGGACAGCTCGCGCACAAACTGCACGGCTCCGTTGAGGTAGGCCAGTTTCATGAGGGCTAGCTCGACGTGCAGGCGCTGGTTTTTGGCCTGCTTAAACTCCCGGTCGCACTGGCTGATGAGGTTGAGGGCCGAGAGCAGAAAGGCCAGCGGCGCGGCCTGCGCCTGCTGCACGTACTTCAGCCGGATGCCTTCGGACACTTCCAGCAGCTGCACGGTCACGGCGTCTTTGCACACCAGCAGGCCGCGCAGGTGCTCGGCGGTGCCCACCACGAAGTTGTGCAGGTCGAAGCCGTTCTGCATCACCTCATCGAGCAGCAGCAGGGCGGCCGACAGGTTTTCGGTGAGCAGGCTGTCGACGAGGCGGAAGTAGTAGTCGTAATCGAGGATGTGCAGGTTTTGCACCACCTCTTTGTAAGTGAGGTTGTTGCCGCCGAAAGTCACCATCTGGTCGAACATTGACAGCGCGTCGCGCAGGCCGCCGTCGGCCTTCTGGGCCAGCAGGTGCAGGGCGTCGTCTTCGGCCGATACGCCTTCCTGGGTGGCCACGTAGCGCAGGTGCCCGCGCATGTCCTCGACGCGAATGCGGCTGAAATCGAAAATCTGGCAGCGCGACAGAATGGTGGGAATAATCTTGTGGCGCTCGGTAGTGGCGAGGATGAAAATGGCGTAGCTCGGCGGCTCCTCCAGCGTCTTCAGAAAGGCGTTGAAGGCCGCGTTTGAGAGCATGTGCACCTCGTCGATGATGTATATTTTGTACTTGCCGGCCTGCGGGGCGTAGCGCACTTGCTCCACCAACGAGCGGATGTCCTCCACCGAGTTATTGGACGCCGCATCGAGCTCGTGCACGTTGAAGGAGGCGTTTTCCTGAAAGGCCACGCAGGAGGCGCAGGTGCCGCAGGCTTCGGTTTCGGCCGTGAGGTTGGTGCAGTTTATCGTCTTGGCCAGGATACGGGCGCAGGTGGTTTTGCCCACGCCCCGCGGGCCGCAAAACAGGAACGCCTGGGCCAGGTGCTGGCTCTGAATGGCATTCTGCAGCGTGGTGGTGACGTGCTGCTGCCCCACCACGCTGCGAAACGTGGAAGGACGGTACTTGCGGGCCGAAACGACGAAATTATCCATAAGTTCTGTCTACAAAGTTACCCAGAAATGGGCGGCTTTGGAAGCGGTTTGGCCCCGTCTGTCATCCTGCGCGCAGCGATGGACCTTATCACGCTGGCACAGTTTGCAGTAGAAATCAAACCCTGTTTTATAGAGAACAGACGGGTTACTGCGCATCGTTCAGCCGTGATAAGGTCCTTCGCTGCGCTCAGGATGACAGGCGTGACAAGGAAACCTTCCCGCCTCCCCTGGCGTTTCTCGCATAACCGCGTACCTTCGCGGCCCGCTGCGGCGGAACTCGTTCTTTACCATTTGGGGATGACCGGAATTGACAGCTTGCGCAAATTGCGGGTAAGCGTGCCAGGAGTTGATGGAAGCTCTCCTGTCAAAAAATCTATCGAAAAACAACCGGCGACTATTCGTACGCCATGGCTGCCTAGTTTAGAATTAGGTAACGTCATCGTTCCGCCTGGGTAAGTTTCTACACCTGGGAGTTCGGAGCGTCGTAAGTAGAAAATAGCCTTCGCAGAGCTGTGATGCGGGGGCGAAACTCCACTGCAGCTAAGGGAAACTCAAGGGCCTGACTGACGCCTGAGGTTCTTCGAAAATTCAAGTCTGGATACGCACGTAGAAAGCACGCCAATTTCCTTGTCTGGACCAGGGTTCGAATCCCTGCATCTCCACTTTAAACCCCGTTTGCGAGTAGCAGGCGGGGTTTTTCGGTTTTTGGCACGGCCCCGCTTACGCTGCGGGCGAGGGCTTCAGCAGCCCATTTTGCGCGGCAAACTTGATGAGGGCGGCCGTGTTTTTGGTTTGGGTTTTGGCGATGATGTTCTGGCGGTGGGTTTCGACGGTGCGCTTGCTGGCGAAGAGCTTGTCGGCAATTTCGCCGTTGGTAAGGCCGTCGGCAATGCACTGCAGCACTTCCAGTTCGCGGGCCGTAAGGGGCTCGGTGATGGCCCCGACGGGTTTCCCGGACCGGGTGCTCGTCACCTTGTGGAGCATGGCCAGGCCAATTTCGGTGGAGAGAAAGCGACGCCCAGCGGCCACGGCGTGCAGGGCCGCCACAATCTCGGAGGTATCGGCGTTTTTGAGCACGTAGCCGTTGGCGCCGGCTTCAAAAGCCTGCACCACGTTGTGCTCGTGGGCCAGCATGGACAAAACGAGGATGGCTAGGCCCGGAAACCGGACGCGCAGGCGCTCGGCCGTGGCCACACCGTCGAGCACGGGCATGCTCAGGTCGAGCAGCACCACGTCGGCGGGCGTGGTGGGGAGTCGGTCAAGCAACTCCTGGCCATGCGCGGCTTCGCCCACCACCTGCAGGCCCGGCTGGGCGGCCAGCACCGCGCGTAGGCCGCTGCGCACCAGGGCATGGTCGTCCACTACAATAATGCGAATCATAACCGGGTACACCTACGAAATAAGCAGATTAACTACCTATTAATAAATACTTTATTTGACCGAACCTCTCAGCGCGGTGCTGGGAATGCGAATGCTGACCTGCGTGCCGTGGCCCGGTGCTGAGACAATGGCCAGGCGGCCGTCGAGGAGGCGCACCCGGTCGCGCAGGGCTTTGAGGCCGCTGCTATTCGGGCGCGGCAGGTCGGGGTCGAAGCCGCGGCCGTTGTCGGCGGCCTGCAGCAGCAGAAAGCCGTCGCGCTCGGCCAACTGCAGCGAGGCCTCGGTGGCGCCAGCGTGCCGCACAATGTTGTTGGCCAGCTCCTGGGCCATGCGGAACAGGGCCAGGCCCAGGGCAGGCGGCACCTCGGGGAAGCTTCCGGCCACGCAGATGAAATGCGGCCCGCCCGGTGTGCTGAAGCGCTGGCAGATGTCGCGCACGCTGGCCACCAGGCCGAAGTCTTCGAGGATGGTGGGAATGAGCTGGTGCGAGAGCGAGCGGGTTTGCTGAATGGCGGTTTTGAGCAGCTGCACCGTCTGGCGCTTGCCGTCGGCGAAGGCGGCGGGCCCGGCGGCTACCGACAGCTGGTCGAGCCGCAGCTGGGCGGCGTAGAGGAGCTGGCCCAGGCCGTTGTGCAGGCTTTCGGCAATGCGGCGGCGCTCGGTTTCCTGGGCTTCGAGCACGGCATTGGCCAGCTGCTGCTGCTGCACCAGCTGCAGTCGGAGCAGCTCGGCGGTGGCCTGCTGGCGGGCCGTGATGTCTTGCCAGGTCACCACCAGGCCGTCGCCGAGGGGCGCGGCCGCCACGTGAAACCACGCCTCGGTGCCGTTGTGCGGGTAGGGCACCTCAAAATCGACGGGCTGCTGCTGCTCGGCGGCCTGGCGCAGGCGTTCAAACACGCCGCTGGGGCCCATGCCGGGCTCTTCTTCCAGCAAGCGGCGGCCCACCACGTCGTGCCGCTGCAGCAGGCGCTGGGCGGCGTCGTTGGTGAGCACCCATTCAAAATCGACGAGCTGCCCTTTGGCATCGCGCACGCCCTTCATCACTTCAAAGCTGGCCAGGCTGGCGTTGAACACCGTGTGCAACAGCTCCTGGCCTTCGCGCAGGGACTGCTCCAGCTGCTTGCGGGCCGTGATGTCGAGCGACGCCGATATCAGGCCGTCGTCGAGGCGCGTGTACTGCACGTCGAACCAGCGCCCGCCCTGGCCAAAGTCGTGGTACACCTCCAGGCGCTGGGGCCGGCCCGTTTCGATGACCGCGCGCATGATTTCCCACACCGGCATTTCGCGCAGGCCGGGCAGCTGGGCGCTTACCAGCTCGTGGACGGGCACGGGCGTGGCAATGGCTTGGGTCAGGGACTGGTTGACGGCGGCCGAACGCAAATCGACCAGCTGGCCCGCGCCGTCGCGCACGGCGTGGAAGTAGCCCAGCTGCACGGGCACGGCCTCAAACAGGGCGTTCAGCTGGGCGTGCGCCTCCTGCAGGGCCAGGTCGGCTTTTTTGCGCCCGCCGATGTCCTCCACCGTTACCAGCAGCCCGTCGTGAAACGGCACCACCGTGTACCGGAACCAGGAGTCGACGCCGTCGCCGCGGTAGCAGTCCTCAAAATCGAGCGGTTGGCCCGTGCGCGCCACGCTGGCGTAGTGCTCAAACAGGCCCGACGCCACCGTGTGGGGCCAGTCGACGAGGCAGCGGGTACCGGCCACACGGCGGCCGGCCATGGCATCGGCGGCGGCGTTGGTGAGCACAAAATCGAAGTCGACGATGTCGCCGGCCTCGTTCCGCACGTTGCGCAACATTTGAATGGCCAGCGAGGAACTGTCGAAAATGGCCGCCAGCAGGTCGCGACTGGTGCGCAGCTCGGCTTCGACACGCTTGAGCTCGGTCACGTTGTGCGCCAGGGCCAGCACGCTTTGCACCTGGCCGTTGTGCACTTCGGGCACCAGCAGCGAGTGAAAAAAGACCGTGCCCTTTGGCATGGTATATTGGCCGTAATGCTCTTCGGGCTGGCCCGTGGCAAACACGCGCCGCAGCTTGGCCATGTAGGGTTCGCTTTGCTCAAGCGGCGCCCCCATCTCGGCCATCGTGCAGCCCAACAGCTCGGCCAGGGGGCGGCTGGCTTCGGCCGCCATGGCGGGGTTGCCGTAGAGCAGGCGCAGGTCGGGGCCCCAGCGCACCACGGCGTCGGGGGTGTGGTCGGCCAGGGCGCGGTACTGCTGGTGCTGCTGCACGCGCAGGCTCACGTCCTGCCAGTACACCAGCACCTCGTCGGGGCCCGACACGGTGGTCATTTCAATCCAGCGCCCGGCGTGGGGCAGGTAGTATTCCCCGCGCACGGGCTCGGCCCCGCTCAGCGCGGCGAGCAGGTCCTGGCGCAGGGCGTCGGGGAAGTCGGCGGGCAAGGCCTGTGCGAGGGGCTGGCCCTGCAAGGCTTCGGAGGCGCGGCCCAGGAGTTCTGCCGCCTGGGGGTTGGCAAGCCGGAGCAGGCCGTCGTGCCCCAGCACCAGCACGGCCCAAGGCATGGCGTGCACTATCCGCTGGCAGAGCGAATCGGCGGCGGACGGCACAGAAGCAGCGGAAGGAATGGCGTTCATTGCGGACGGGCCCACTACCGTTCTTACTCAACGACCCGGTGGTTGCCCGCAGCGCCTTTCGGCCCGGCCACCCAGCGGCCGGGGCGGCAGCAGGGACAGTGGTCAGCACGAAAGTAACGGATTTGTGGAAGCCACCACAGGGCGCGCTCGCCCTGCCGAAGCATAAGCTTAACCGTAGCCAAAAGGGCAAGCCACGCGCTCAGGCAGCTGCTGTTCTTCGCTCAGAGCACCAACTGTTCCAGCAGCCGCGCCAGGGTCTGGCCGGCATCGGCGCACAGGCCGGGATGCACAGGCGACGTTTGCACGATGGTGCTGCGCATGGCCGTGAGCCAGCGAAACCGCTCGGCCAGGGGCAACTGGCCAATGGTACCACCAGTGGCCCGGCCCTGGCAAATGCGTTCGAAGGCGTGCAGACGCGCCGCTACCTCGTCCAGGTCGAGGCCGGGGGCGAAGGCGCGCAGGCGGGCTTCGGGCACGGCGCAGCGCACCTGCAGAAAGCCCTGGGCCCGGCACAGCAGCACCACGCCCACGTTCATGAACTCTTCGCGCTCCACGCGGGGCACCACGCGCAGCACGGCGTACTCATATAAGTGCATGGCGGGCGGCTTGGGCTTCCTGAACAAATGTTTCTGAGGCCGCCAGGCGGGCTTCGAGAAAGCGCACGTAGTCGGCGCGCTGCGTGGCGGCGGGGGCGTCGCCGTTGGTGAGCCACTCGTCGGGCACCAGCGCCACAACGGCGCGCAGCACCTCGGGCGTGAGGCGGGCGCGGCCTTCGGCGTCGGCCGCCGGCAGCTCGCTGGCCTGGGGCAGCAGCACATGGTCCTTCACCTGCGGAAAGGGGCGCGGGCGCGGCGCGGCCCACTCGGGGCCGGCGTGATGGGCGTAGAGGGCGGCCCCGTGGTCGATGAGCCACAGCTCCTTGTGCCACATCAGCATGTTGGTGTTGCGGGGCGTGCGGTCCACGTTCAGCGTCAGGCAGTCGAGCCACACAATCTGGGAGGCCAGGCGGGCGTCGACGGTGGTCACCAGCGCATCGAAGGTGATGGCGCCGGAGAGGTAGTGCAGGGCCAGGTTGCGGCCGGTGCTGGCGCGCAGCAGGTCCTGAATTTCCTCGTCGGGCTCGGTGCGGCCAAAGGCTTCGCTCAGCTCGCAGAACACGAGTTCGGGCACGCGCAGGCCCAGGGCCCGGGCCAGTTCGCCCACTATCAGTTCGGCGATGAGGGCCTTCACGCCCTGCCCCGCGCCCCGAAATTTCACCACGTACAGGAAGCCGTCGTCGGCTTCGACCAGGGCGGGCAGGGAGCCGCCCTCGCGGAGCGGGGTCACGTAGCGCGTCACGGCCACGGTGCGGAGTTCGGGGGCGAAGGGGGCCGACATACAGCGGGAAAAGAAAGGCCCGGCAAAGGTCGGACAATTCGGGAAGTTTTGGCTGGCCCCTGAGCAACCGTGTCTCGCCTGTTAGGCCTCAACCCAAAATATGACAAAAACCAGCGCCTGGATATTTGTTCTAAGAATCATAAAGGAATATATCATATTCATTTGCTTAGCGCATAAATTTTAATACATTTGAATTATCACCTTCAATAATTAACATATTAGCACATGGACAAGAATTTGATATGAAAATTCCAATCAATCATTTTTAATAAAATTATACTTCTCAAGCCTTTCTTCTTTTTAAATTCATATTTCTCACTCATTTCAATTTTTAGCCATATGAAACATTTTGACTTTGCCGGAAACAAGTTGAATTTCCTTTCGTGGGGTCCGGGCCGGTGGTCGCGGTGGACGGGCTGGCGCGTGCTGCTGCTGTGCCTGCTGTTTGGGATGGGCGCGGCCAGCCCGGCGCGGGCCACGCACTTCCGCTACGGCTCGCTCACGTGGCGCACCGTGGCCTCCGACCCGGCCAAGCTGACCGTAGAGTTTCGGGTGAGCCAGGCGTGGCGCCGCAGCTTCGGGGGCCTCAACGCCAGCGTGGGCGCGTCGGTGGTGACCGGCAATCTGGAATTTGGCGACGGCACCAACGGCATCATCAACCTGGGCGTGACGTCGGTGGACGTGGCGGGCGACAGCTTCTACGGCGAGGCCATCATCACGCACACGTACGCCACGGCGGGCGATTTCCGGGCGTATTATACGGACTGCTGCCGCCTGAGCACCCTCTCCAACAACGCCAACGGGGTGATGTACGTGAGCACGCTGGTGAACGCGGGCTCCGGCAACAACTCGCCCGTGAGCACGCTGGTGCCGGTGGTGAACGTGGCCTCGAGCCCGACGGCGGCCACCTTCCTACTGCCCGCCAGCGACCCCGACGGCGACGCGCTGACCTTCTCGATGGCCTCCGCGGCCGACTTCAACAACAACCCTTTTGCCAATGCCCCGGGCATGAGCGTGAACGCCACGTCGGGCCTGGTTTCTTTCAGCACGGCGGGCCTCACGGTGGGGCAGATGTTCAACGCCGTGGTTAAGGTGAGCGACGGGCGCACGAGCGTTCTGGTCGACTTCCTGGTGAAAGTGACGGGCACCGCCAACCCGCCGGTGTTCGACTACAGCCTCACGCCGCCCAATGCCTACGTGTACCGCGTGGCGCCGGGCCAGGCCGTGGCGTTTGGCGTGCGCGCCACCGACAGCGACCCCAACGACGTGGTGAACCTGCTGGCCTACGGCGTGCCGCCGGGCGCCACCGCCACGCCCGCGCTGCCGCTGGACGGCAACCCCGTGCAAACGGCTTTTGCCTGGACGCCCACGGCCGCCAACCTGGGCACCACCGTCATCAGCTTCGTGGCCCAGGACCTGGCCGGCGGGCAGGCCACGACCTCGGTAACCATTGAAGTGACTTTGCGGCCCCGCTTCGACGTGCCGCCCACGCCCGCCCACAACAGCGTGGTGCAGGTGACGCCGGGCACGGCCCTGCGCTACACCATTCAGGCTTCCGACCCCGACGCCACCGACCGGGTGAGCCTGGCCAGCGTGACGGGCCTGCCGGCCGGGGCCGGCTTTGGCGCCGCCCTGCCTACGGCGGCCGCCAACCCCGTGAGCACGCAACTGAGCTGGACGCCGGCCGTGGCCAACTGGGGCCCGCACGCCGCCACCTTTGTGGCCCGCGACTCGCACGGCGAGCAGGCCACGCACACGCTCAACTTCCTGATTAACTCGGCCCCGGCCTTCACCTCGCAGCCCGGCAACCTGGCGCTGACGGTGGGCCAGTCGTTTGTGTACACCATCACGACCACCGACCCCGACCTGCCCTACGGCGACCGCCTCGACGTGCTGGCCACTACCCTGCCCTCCTGGCTGCGCTTCGTGAACAACGGCAACGGCACGGCCACCCTTAGCGGCACGGCCACGCGCGCCGGCACCTACCCCGTGACGCTGGACGCCGAAGACATTTACCACCACGGCAACAGCTACGGCCGCGTGATGCAGGCCTTCACCATCAACGTGGTGGGCTGCTCGGTGGCCGCCACCGCTACGGCCACCACCCCCACCTGCGCGGGCGCGGCCAACGGCAGCATCGCGCTGGCCGTGACCGGGGCCGCGGCCCCCGCCACCTACGCCTGGACGGGCCCCAACGGCTTCCGGGCCGCGACGCAGAACCTGAGCGGCCTTGCCGCCGGCACCTACGCCGTGACCGTGACCGGCGCCAACGGCTGCACCGCCACGGCCCAGGCCACCCTCGCGCAGCCCGCGCCCGCCGCGGCACCCGCCATCGCGGTGAGCATAGTGGGGGCCGTGCCGGTGAGAAGCCTGCCGAACACCATTTTCCTGGGCTACGGCCCCCAAACGGCCACCCTCACCGCCACGGGCGGCACCAGCTACCGCTGGAGCCCCGCTGCCGGCCTGAGCGACCCCACCAGCCCGAGCCCCGTGTTTGCGCCCAGCAGCGCGGGCCAGTACGTGTACACCGTGACGGCCACCAACGCCAGCGGCTGCACGGCCTCGGCTTCGGTGACGCTGAACGTGGTGGAGGCCCGCTGCGGCAACAACGCCAACAACCCCAAGGTGCTGGTGTGCCACAACGGCCACGAAATCTGCATCTCGCCCAACGCCGTGCCCGCCCACATCGGCCCCGGCTCGACGCACAACGACCTGCTGGGCAGCTGCAGTGGCAGCGGTAGCGGCTCCATCCCGGCGCCCGCGCTGCCCGACGTGGTGCTCACGGCCTTCCCCAACCCGGTGGCCACCAGCACGACGGTGAATTTCCAGGCGCCGGTGTCGGGCGTGGCCTCGGTGCGCGTCTTCAACCAGATGGGCGTGCAGGTGGCTACCCTGTTTGAGGGCCCGGCCGTGGGCGGCCGCGAGTACCAGCTGGAAGTAGACGCCAGCCGCTGGCCCGCCGGCCTCTACCTCTGCCAGTACGTGGGCGGCGGGCAAACCAGCACCCAGCGCCTGATGGTGAATAAGTAACCGTCCTTCGCCCGCAAGCAAAAGGCCCCCTGAAGCACTTCAGGGGGCCTTTTTTTTATGCAACGCAAAGCGGGCTACCGGGCGCTCAGGGTGCGGCGCAGGGTGAGGTAGTCGAGGTAATAGAGCACCTTGACGGACACCGAGTTGTTGTGCGGCGTGTTGATGGTGTTGTTGAAGTTATCGAAATACAGCGGCGTGGCCTGTTCGGCCTGCAGGAAGGTGGAGCCGGCGTTTTTCCAGACGATGCTGACCTGCGAGCCCGGCGCAAACCACCACGAGTACACGGCGTCGACGTTGAAGGCGTTGTAGGTGTTGTCGCGGTTGCGGCGGTAGTCCACCGGCTTTTCGTCGCCGTTGTCGCCCAGGGCCGCGAAGTCGCGGTAGTGCACGTTGCTGGTGTAGTGCCGCAGGCGCAGCGTGAACGACATCCGGTTGGTGAAGGTGTAGGCCGTCGACACCACGTTGGAAACGGTGGCTACGTCGCGCCGGCCCAGAATCACCTGGCCCAGGAAGGGCTGGTCGAGGGCTTCGGCGCCGTCCATGCCGCCGTTCACGTAGCCGATTTGGTTGCGGTACAGGCTCCAGTCGATGCTGTAGCGGAAGGTGAGGTGGTCGTTCACGCGGTAGCGCGGGTAGAGGCCGAAGCTGTAGCCCGTGCGGCGGGCCCGGCGCAGGCGCTCATCCAGGTTGTAGTGCTGCACTCCAAAATTCCAGCCGTAGGCGAATTTCTTGCGGCCGTCCGAGTTCTCAAACACCACCAGGCGGGCGTTGCCGGGCACGCGCACGTATTTGGAGCCCAGCGGGCTCACGCGCGGCTCGTAGAAGTCGTGCGTCACGGGGTCGAGGTTGAAATCGAACCCGAACTGGTTGAAGCTCTTGGTGAAGGTGGTGTTGGCGCCGAGGTAGTAGCCGAACGCCTGGTACAAGGTGGGCTTGTAGAGAAACGACTGGTTGATTTCGCTGAAAACCGAGAAGTTGTTCACCTTCCAGAACGGCTTGTAGATGCGGTAGGCCGCACCCATGCCCTGGGAGATGTTGTTGTTGCCGAACAGAATGCCCAGGTCGTTGGGGTTGTAGGTGTTCGACTCGATGCCGTGGTTTAGGTACCAGGTGAAGTTGCCCGAGATTTTGCTCACCCCCACCTGGTACTTGTAGCCGTCGCGGTCGGCCACTTCCTCGTTGCGGCCAAACACCTGGCCGCGGCGGTTGGAGTACACCACGCGGCCATCCACGGCGTAGGAATTGGCCTTGTTGGCGAAGCGAAACAGGCCGCCGGTCACGTTGGCGTCGTAGGTGGCGCCAGCTCGGGTCACGTTGGTGTTGATGAGCGAGACGTAGGAGTTGTTTTTGAGGCTCTGGTCCAGCACCACGATGTTGTAGTTGGCAAACGGCTGCGTGAGCACCTGGCGCTCCTCGCCCGTCTCGCGGTTGCGCAGGGTGGCGTACACATCGTTGCTCAGGGCGTTGAACACGCCGATGCCCAGCCCCTTACCGGTGCGCCCCGACACCTTGGTGGCATTGAGCAGCGGCGTCTCCGAGGGGTTGCGCACGATGCGCTCGGTGGCGCCGGCTTTCACGTCGTAGAAGCCTACGGGCGTGGCCCCTACCCTTCTGGAATAAAACAAGTTGCCTTTGTTGAACAGCTCGGTACCTTCGGTAAAAAACGGCCGGTTCTCGTTGAATTGCACCTCAAAAGGCGAGAGGTTGAGCACCTGGTTGTCGCTCTGCACTTGCCCGAAGTCGGGCACCAGGGTGGCATCGAGCGTGAAGCTTTCGTTGATGCCCCACTTGAGGTCGGCGCCGCCGTTGAAGCTGGTGGTGGTGCGCTTGGTGCCTTCGGCGTTCAGCGGGTTGTGGTTGACGTAGGTGCTCACGTAGGGCGTGAGCGAGAGGCGCAGCGGCGGCTTGAGGTCGCGCAGGCCGGTGAGCAGGCCCCATTGGTTCACGAAGCCGCTCACCTGCGGCTTCACCTCGGTCCAGAAAAACTTCTGGCGCGTCACGCGCCGCTGGCGCCCAAAATTCAGGCCCCACATCTGCTCCGGGGCACTGCTGAAGCGAATGGCCGAATACGGAATGCGCAGCTCGGCCACCCAGTCGTTGCCGCGCAGGGCGGTGCGCGAGTCCCACACGGCGTTCCAGTTGCCGTCTTCGCCGTTGGTGGGCGACATACGGGCGTCGAGCTGCACGCCGCCGGAAGAGACGATGAATTCGTAGCCGTTGAGGTGGTCGTTGTACGTGTCGAAAAACACCCCGAACCAGTCCGAATTGCCGAGGTTGTCGCGGGCGCTGAGTTCGCGCAGCACCGAATCGGGCGAGACGTCGTGCATCACGGCGCCCACGTAAATGGCCGCGTCGTCGTAGAGCACGCGCACTTCGGTGGGGTACTTTTCCCGCCCGCCCGGCTTGGGTTCGTATTCGTAGAATTGGGTGGCAATGGGCGCGGTCTGCCACACGGCCTCGTCGAGCAGGCCGTCGAGCTTGAGCGCCTCCGTGATGCGCACGGCCTGCAGCTGGCGCTTGGGCGCCGCCGTGGCGGAGGAAGCCGGTGCGGCGGCCGGGCCTTGGGCCCGGGCCGCCGGCCAGGAAAGAGCCAGCAAAGCCAGCAGAAAGAACGAGCGCAGCGAAAAGGTGGGGTACATAGGACGGAAGGAAAAGCAGGCAAAAAGGAGCATTCGGCGACCGTGGAGTTGCTTGTGCAGCGAAAAAACAACGGCGCGGGACGGGCTTTGCGAGCTGTTTTCACTCACCAAAAACCACTTCGAAGCCACTACCACCGGCACGCCAGCTTGCAGACCAGCGCCCTCGTGTTGCCCCGCGCCCGTTGCTTTAGGCCATCAGCACAATCATCTGATTATCAAGCATATTTCTCCACACGAGAAAACCAACCCGGTCTTCTTGTGCGCGGAAACTCCCGTTGTGTAGAATGGTTACTTCCGCTTGCGGAAATACACGTCGTTGCTGATGGATTCGAGCTTGACGAGTGGGCCGCTGCCCTTCAGCGTGCCGCGCACCTGGTAGCCCACGATGGAGTTTTTGCGGGGCGCCGAGGAAAAGGCGATGTCTTGGTCGGTGTATACCTCGCCGGTGATGGTTTTTAGGGCCAGCTCGGCGCCCTGGGTGGCGGGCCAGGCCACGTCCACAAAACCGCTCAGCGACTTGGCCTCGATGGGCCCGGTGAGGCCCGCAATGTCGATGTTGCCGCTGAGGGTGCTCACGCGCAGGCTCACGCCGGCCGGCACCGTGATGTCGTATTCAATCACGGCGCATACCTGGCCGTAGCTCTCGCCGTCGCGGGCCTTGCCATCGCTGCGGTAGGTGTAGGTGTCGCCGTAGTACGAGCCGCCGGTGGGGCAGTCGCCGGGCTGGGCCTTGCGCAGCATCTCCTTATCAAACTCCGACGTCACTTTCACTTCGTCGCCGCTTTGCTCGGTGCCGAGCAGCAGGGCGTCGTTGAGGCGGTTCTGGTTGATGCTCACCGAAGCTTTCAGCGTCATTTTGCCGCTGGCGCCCGCCCGAATGCGGATGCTGCTGCCCTGCTTCAGGTTGAGGTACAGGCGCTGGCCTTTGGCCAGGTCCACGCTTTTTTCGATGATTTTCTGGGCGGACGCGGTGTGGGTGCCGGCCACGGCCAGCAACGTGAGGAGAAGGAACAGGAAGCGGCGCATGGTGATGGTTTTTTGCAGAAGTGGAAGGTGGAGAGTTGAAGTACAGCTGTCGCCGTGTATGCGTCATGCAGCGCGCAGCGAAACATGACCGGGTTTCAGGGTTCGGCTCGAGCCGGACGCTACTTGGCTTTGCGGACGAAAATGTCGCCGCTCACCGTCTTGAGCGACACCGAGTTGCCGCCGCCATTGATGGTACCGTCCACCACCTGGCCGCCGATGTGCTGCATGTTGTCGCCCTTGCTGCCCATGCTCAGGTCGAAATCGGTGTACACTTCGCCCGACACCGAGCGCAGGTGCAGCGTGGATTTGGTGTTGGCGGGCATGCTCACGTCCACGTCGCCGCTCACCGTCGAGATGGAGCTGGGGCCCTGGCGCATGGGCGCAAACCGCACCTGAATGTCGCCGCTCACGGTGTTGGCCACCACGGGGCCGGTCACGTTGGAGAGCTTGATGTCGCCGTTTTTCACGTTCAGTTCCAGGTCGCCGGCCATGTCGCGCACCGTCACGTCGCCGCCGTTCCAGTTGGTTTGGGTGTACTGCACGCTCACGCCCTTGGGCACCTGAATCACGTAGTTGGCGTCCTTGCGCGACGCCCGCACAACGCGCACCGTGTTGTCGGTCTGCGTCACCGAAAGGCCGATTTTGGTGTTGTCGACGGCCGAGTTGTAGATGGGGCGCAGGCCTTCGGCGCGCTTGGGAGCTTCTTCGTAGCCGTTGCCTTTTATCACCAGCTCGTCGCCGCTGATGCCTTCCACGGTGATGTCGCTGCCCTGCATTTCGAGCACGACTTTGCGGTCTTTGCCGCCGATTTTGGTTTTGTATTCCTGGGCGTTGGCCGCCTGGACCGTCAGAGCGCCCGTCAGAGCGAGGAGGATGAACTTGTTCATATAGAGGAAAAAATTAAGCAAGTGAGGTCTTAGCGCGGCGCCGACGAGCGGCGCCGCGTGCAGAAAAAAGGGGGCGGAGAAAGAGAGAAAAACGAGGGGGTCTATATCAATTTGCCAATGCCGGCTTCGGCCTGGGCCCGCACCACGGGCAAGGCATCGGGGCGCTTGGAAAGCTTTTCGAGCTGGGGCACGGCGCGGCGCACGCGCATGGCCACCACCATGTCAATCAGCGTAATCTGCACGTTGGGGTCGGTTTGAATGGCCAGCGAATGCACCAGGCCTTCGCGCACCTGCGGGTCTTCGCGCAGGCGATACAGGGCCTCGCAAGCGGCCAGGCGCACGTTGGGGTTGGCGTCGAAGTTGAGGGTGTTGAGCAGCACCTGCACCGTGGGGTCGCCGGGCTCGGTTTGCTTGCTGGTGTTGGTCACCAGCTGAATCCGGTCGCTGGCCGAGGCCTGGCGCATGGACTGGGCCAGCTCCACCGGGGCCGGCTTGTTGCTGTTGGCCGCCACGCCGTTGTCGGCGCCGCGGCCGTTCCAGCTCAGGTTGCGGCCCAGCAGCACGCCGGCGGCGATAAGCACGATGCTGGCGGCCACGCGCATCCAGTTGTTGGCCAGCGCGGTGGGCCACATCGACACCACCTTGGCTACGGGCTGCGTGGGGGCTGCTACCGGGGCGTCGGGTGTCAGCAGCTGCTTTTGCTGCTCCAGCATGGCCATAAAATTGGCGCGCAGGGCGGTGCGGGGCACTTCGGGCATGGCCGCGTCGAGGTCGTCGGTGAGGGCGCGGAGCTGGGTTACTTGCAGCTGGCAGGCGGGGCAGGCGGCCAGGTGCGCGGCCACGCGGTCGGCCTCGGCGGCGGGCAGGCTACGCTCGACGTAGGCCGGCAGCAGCGCTTCGAGCTCGTGGCAGGCAGATAATTCGGGCGTTTTCATGATTAATTGGCGAAATAGATTTTGCGCAACGCCTGCAGGGCGCGGTGGGCTTTCACCCGGGCCGCCTCGGCGGTGCAGCCCAGCAGCTGGCCGATTTCCTCGTAGCCGAACCCCTGAAAGCGGTTCAGCACCAGGATTTCGCGCTGCGGGGTGGGCAGCAGGTTCAAGGCTTCGTGCAGGTCGTCGTGATGGTTGGCCACGCGCATTTGCGAGAAGGCCGCGCCGCGCAGGGCGCCGGTGCGCTCCACGTCTTCCACGTCGGCATCGGCGGCGCGCAGCTTTTGTTGGCGCTGCCAGTGGTCGGCGTGCACGTTGCGGGCCATCTGGTACACCCAGGCCTTGAAGGGCTGGCTGGGCTGGTAGCTGCTGCGGTATTTAAGAATGCGCTCGAACACGGTTTGGGTAAGGTCTTCGCTGGTTTCGCGGTCGTTGGTGAGGCGGGTGAGGTAGTTGAACAAGGGCGCGTGGTAGCGCTCGAACAAGGGCACGAGTTGGTCCAGGTCGTCGGCGCGCACGGCCGCCATCAGTTCTTCGTCGCTCGTGCTCGTGGAGGTCACGGGTGGGGTATTGGAGGTGAGTTGAAAGGAGTACCGGGACTTGGCCCATTCGTTACAAGGTGCCCAAAAAAATTTAGGCACAAGCCTTCCGCACGGCCGCCGCAATTCGGTAACTCGCTTGTAATGTTGAGGTAATGAGGCGCCGATAGTTTTGGCTGACTATTCACTCAGCCTGCTTTCATGCTTTCACACTCCTACGCCTCACGTTTTCTGGCAGCCTCTGCTCTCGCCCTTGCGCTAGCTCATACCGCCCAGGCGCAAACCGTGCCCGACCTGGGCTTTACCGGTGCCGCCACGCCGCTCATCGTGGCCGAAGGCGCGGGCACGGTATCCATTCCGCTTAGCCTGCGCAACCCGAACGCCACGGCCAGCACGGTGCAAGCGGTGCTGGCGCCGCTGGGCACGGCCACGGCGGGGGCCGATTTCACGTTTGCTAGCCCCCAAACCGTCACGTTTGCGCCGGGCAGCACCACGGCCACGCTCACGCTGCCCCTGCTCGACGACGCCACGGCCGAAGCCACCGAGTACTTCACGGTGCGCCTCCAAAACCCCAGCAACGCCACGCTCACGGCCGGCGCCACGGAGTTTCTGGTCTACCTCAAAGACAACGACACCCAAGCGCCTGCCCGCACCAACACGCTACGCCTCAACCTGCTGGGCAGCTACCAAAACGGCACGGCCTTCAGCGGCAGCACCCAAATCAACTCGGCCGAAATTGTGGCCCACGACCCCAGCACGCAGCGCCTGTACGTGGCCAACTCGGTGGGCGGCAAGCTCGACATCCTGAATTTCGCCACGCCGGGCATGCTCACGCCGGTGGCCTCCATCAACATCCTGCCGTATGGCAACATCAACTCGGTGGCCGTGCGCAACGGGCTGGTGGCCTGCGCCATCGAGAACACGGCGCCGCAGCAAAACGGCAGCATCGTGTTTTTTGACCAAAATGGCACGTTCATCAAGCAGGTGACCGTGGGCGCCATGCCCGACATGATAACCTTCTCGCCCGACGGCCACTACGTCATCACGGCCAACGAAGGTGAGCCCAATGCCGCGTACACCCTCGACCCGCTGGGTTCGGTATCGGTGGTGGACATGACCGGCGGCATCGCGGCCGTCACGCAGGCCCGCGTCACCACCCTGGACTTTAGCGCCTACAACACGCAGGCCGCCACGTTGCGGGCAGCCGGCATTCGCATCTACGGCGGGCCGGCGAGCGCGCCCAGCAGCGTGGCGCAGGACTTCGAGCCCGAGTACGTGGCCGTGTCGGCCAACTCGCAGACGGCCTACATCGGCTTGCAGGAAAACAACGCCATTGCCACGCTCGACCTGGCCACGCTGCAGTTCACCAGCCTGCGCTCGGTGGGCTACCAGGACTACACCCAGCCCGGTTTCAGCTTCGATGCCTCGGACCAGGCCGCGGACATTTTGATGGCCAACTGGCCGGTGCGCGGCATGCGCCAGCCCGACGCCCTGGCCTCGTTTGAGTTGCCGGCCAGCCTGGGCGGCGGCCGCTACCTCATCACGGCCAACGAGGGCGACTCGCGCGAGTACACCGGCCTGAACGAAATCAACCGCCTCGGCGATGCCGCCTACGTGCTCGACCCCACCGCCTTCCCACAGGCCGCAGTGCTGAAAAACAGCAGCGCCCTGGGCCGCCTCAACGTGACCAACAAACTGGGCGACACCGACGGCGACGGCGACTTCGACCAGATTTATGCCTTGGGCGGCCGCTCGTTCAGCATTCTGAATGCCAGCACCGGCGCGCTGGTGCACGACAGCGGCGACCTGTTGGAGCGCGTGACCAGCACCGATGCCGCCTTCGGCAGCCTCTTCAACGCCAGCAACACCACCGGCACGCCCACCCGGAAAAACCGCTCCGACGACAAAGGCCCCGAGCCCGAGGGCGTGACCATTGGCACGATTCGCGACACCACCTATGCCTTCGTGAGCATGGAGCGCGTGGGCGGCGTGGTGGTGCTGAACGTGAACGACCCCGCCAACCCGCGCGTGGTGCAGTACCTCAACAACCGCAGCCTGACCGCCGGCACCGGCGACCTGGGCCCCGAAGGCATCGTCTTCGTTTCGGCCGCCAACAGCCCCACCGGCGCCCCGCTCCTGCTGCTGGCCAACGAAATCAGCAGCACCGTGGCCGTGTACCAGGTTGGCCTGCGCGGCGTGGTCACGAGCGCCAAAAACGGCGCCCCGGCCCCCGAAGCGCTGCACTGCTTTCCCAACCCTGCCGCGCCCGGCGCCGCCGTGCGCCTGAGCCGCCCCGTGGCCGGCGCCTTGCTCGATGGCCTGGGCCGCGCCGTGCGCCAGCTGCCCACCGCCACCGACCACCTGGACGTGCGCGGCCTAGCCGCCGGCCTCTACGTGCTGCGCGCCACCGACGGCGCCACTACCCGCGTGGTGGTGCGGTAAGACGTTAGAATAGAAAACCAAGAGGCCGTCATGCTGAGCGAAGTCGAAGCATCTCGCGTGCAGTAGTAACTAGCTACTTGCGCGGTAGAGATGCTGCGACTGCGCTCAGCATGACGGCCTTTTAAGCAATACGCCGCCCTTACTTCACTTTCCGCAGGTAGATGTTGCCGTTGAAGGTTTTCATCATCACTTCGGCGCCGCCGCCGTTGATTTTGCCGTAGGTCCAGTCGTCGGTGCTGAGGCGGGTGAGGCCGCCTTGCGAAGTGCGCGTCACTTTGGGGGTCGACTTGTCGACGGCCACGTCGAAGTCGCTGTACACTTCGCCGCGCTCCGATTTCATTTTCAGCGCGGCCTTGGCATTGGCGGGGAAGGTCACGTCTACCTTACCGTTGAGGGTGGAGAAGGCCATGGGCGCACCGTTGGTCACGCTTTTGAAGGTGGCCGTGAGGTTGCCGTTCACCGTGTTGGCCACGGCTGAGCCCGACACGTTGGTGAGCTGAATGGCGCCGTTCACGTTGGAGACTTCCAGCTGGCCGTTCACGTTCTCGACCAGGATGTCGCCGTTATTCACAGTGCTGAGTTGCAGCGAGAAATTCTGCGGCACCTTGATGGTGAGGTCGACGGGGTAGGCGTGCGACTGCGTGGAAATCTCCACGTGGTTGTTCTTTTCCTCGGCGGTCAGGTTCAGGCCGTTTGCCGACGAGAGGCGCTTCATGCCGCCGGGCGGCGTGGGCGGCTCGGGGGTGCGGCGGCTTTTGGCCGGGCGGGCGCTGGCGTCAATCACCACGTCTTTGCCGCCGTAGCCGGTCACGTGGATGAAGCCGTTCACGAGGCCCACTTCCAGGGTACCGGGCTTGCCGGGCGAGGTCAGGGCCACGGTCAGGGTTTCCTTGGCGTCGTCCTGCGCCCGGCTGGCCAGGGCGCTGCCGACGAGCAGGAAGGCCAGCGCGAGCCGACGCGCAATTTGCACGGGGGATAGTTGGAGGGAAATAGTCATTGCGAGGGGTGGATTAGCTAGTTTTTGGAGACGGTGACGTCGCCGTTGAGGGTTTCGAATCGGAAATCGGGGCCGCCTTTGCCAATGCGCACGGCGGTGTCTTTGGTGAGTTTGTACACGGTACCGCCGCCTTTGCCTTCCTTGTTTTTGGTGACTTGCACAGGCAGGATTTCGGCGTCGGTGAAATCGGTGTAGAACTCGCCGTGCATGCTTTTGAAGTGCAGGTTGGCGCCCAGGCTGGCGGGGTATTTCACCCGGATTTTGCCGTTGATGGTGTGGTAGGACGAGGCCCCGGCCGGGTTGGCGGCGTAGGTGGCGTCCACGTTGCCGTTCACGGTGTGGGCCCGGGTGGTGCCCCGCACGTTGGTGAGGGTGATGGGGCCGTTCACGTTGTTCACGTGCAAGAGGCCGGTTACGTCCTTCACTTCCATCGAGCCGTTGTTGACGGTGCTCACGTGCAGGTTCATGGCGTAGGGCACCTTCACCACAAAATCGAACTCGTAGCGGTAGTCAATGTCGCGGTGGTTCCAATTGCCGCGGTTGTCGTGGGGGCGCGAGTCGTAGGGCCCGGCCAGGTACACCACCACGCTGTCGCCGTGCTGGGTGAAGCCCAGCTGGGCTTCTTTCTTGCCCTGCTCCAGCGTGGCCGCGTCGTCGGCCCGAATGGTTTTGGTGGCTTCTACCAGCACTTTGTTGCCGGCGTAGCCCTCCACCCGCACCGAGCCGAAGATGTTG
This sequence comes from Hymenobacter armeniacus, assembly GCF_014699055.1. Classification (GTDB taxonomy): domain Bacteria; phylum Bacteroidota; class Bacteroidia; order Cytophagales; family Hymenobacteraceae; genus Hymenobacter; species Hymenobacter armeniacus. Next base: position 193,934 of record NZ_JACXAC010000002.1, on the reverse strand, counting down.
TACAAGGCCAGCGTGCTCTTGCCGGCGTCGGCTATGGAGGCGAATTCTTTGCTGATTTTTTCGGTGGATTCTTTGCTCTGGGCCCAGCAGGCGCTGGTGCTAGACAGCACGAGTAAGAGGCTGCTCAGGCTGCGGCGAAACGAGGGTTTGGTCATGGCGGGGAGTGGATTGGGGCGCGGCGGGCCGGCCGGTTGTGAGGGTTTGGATGCTTTCCTGGATTTTGCTTTTCACCGATTCGTCGAGGTTGGGCTGCTTCAGCAGCTCGCGCATCTGCTGCACCGAGCGGCGCTCCTGCAGCTTCACCATCACGTCGGCCAGGGCGGTTTGCACCAGCGGCGAGTCCTGGCGGGCCAGCGCGTGCACCAGGCCTTCGCGCACCTGCGGGTCTTCGGCCAGCGGCGCCAGGGCTTCCAGCGTGGCGAGGCGCACGTTCACGTTGGGGTCGGTGTTGAGGGTGCTGAGCAGGGCGTTCACCACTTTGGCGGTGGGCTCGTCGAGCTGCTTGGTGTAGCCCACGGCCCGCAGCCGCTCCGTGGCCGAAGGATTCTGGATGAGCGAGAGCAGCATCACCTGCTTCATGTGGGTCACTTCGTTGGCGAGGGCGGCAATCTGCTGCTGGTCGTCGGTGGCCGGCGGCTGGCGGTTCAGCCAATACCCGCCAATGAGGCCCACCCCTACCAGGCACAGGCTGTACACGGCCCGCAGAATGGGCCGCGGCACGTCCAGGTGCAGCCACCACTGCCACAGGCCTTTCAGGGAGTAGTCAGGCGTGGCCTTCACTTCTTCTTTGAAGGAAGCCAGCATGGCATAGAACTCGGGGCGTACGCTGGGGCCGGGCTCCGGCACGGGCACCTGCCCTAGGCTCTGCCACAGGCGCTGGGTGGCTTGCAGCTCCTCGCGGCACTCGGCGCACTCGGCCAGGTGGGCCGTGAGGGCGGCTTGCTCGGGCTCGGTAAGCTGGCAGCTCAGGTAGTCGACCAACTGGTCTTTTACGTGGTCACAGTTCATATAGCGGGTTAATTTTCGATGCGGAGGTAGGTGCTTTTCAACTCGTGCATGGCGCGGTGCACGCGCACTTTCACGGCGCCTTCGGTGGTGCCCAGCACCTGGGCAATCTCGCCGTACTTCATTTCCTGGAAGCGGCTCAGCACCAGCACTTCGCGGTGGTCGGGGCTGAGCTGGGCCAAAGCTTGATGCAGCACGGCCACTTCCTGGGCGCGCTCCAGTCCGGCGTCGGCGGGGCTGCCGCCGCCCAGGTGCTCGGCCACGTCGGCCACGTCGGCGTGGTGCTTGGCGTGGCGGTTTTTCTTCACGTGGTCGGCCAGCACGTTGCGGGCCAGGTGGTACATCCAGGTGCGGAACTCGCCCTCGCCGGTGAAGGTGTGGCGGTACTTCAGCATGCGGTAGAACACGTTCTGCACCAGGTCTTCGCTGGTCGTGGAGCTGCCCAGCATGTGGTAGAGAAAACCGAACAACGGCCGGTGGTAGCGCTCAAAGAGCAGACCCATGCGGTCCACGTCGCCGGCTTTCACCCGCAGCATTAAGGCATTGTCCGATAGCGAGTCCACGCAGTTACGATGAGGTGTTTGGGGTATTTGCTTGTGGACACCGCCGTGCCCGGCGAAGGTTACCGGAAAATGGGGAGTTTTTTTATTCCCACTCCGCTCACCTCGGGCCCTGGCGATGTTATGCATTGACAATCAACAACAAGCGCGTTGAATAATAGCTAATTCGGTGAATATTAAGATGCCTGATTCGCAACCCTGCCCCGGTTCCCGTCCGTAAAGCCCCGTCCACAACGCTCCCTTCCTTTCCACATTTCCAACTCGTTTATCATGAAAACCACCAAAATCCTTCTCGCCCTGTTGCTGACCACCGGCCTGAGCACCGCCGCCTTCGCCCAAACCACGTCGGGCACCATGGGCAGCACCACCGGTAGCACCGGCAGCACCACCGGCAACATGGGCACCACCAGCGGCAGCACCATGGGCACCACCTCCGGTACCATGGGCACCACTTCCGGTACCATGGGCACTACCTCGGGCACCATGGGCACCACCAGCGGCACCACGTCGGGCACCTACGGCACCACCTCGGGCAGCACCACCGGCAGCACGGGCAGCACCACCGGCAACATGGGAACCACCAGCGGCAGCACCATGGGCACCACTTCCGGCAGCACGTCGGGCAGCAGCACCTCGGGCCGCATGAAGTCGAAAGACAAGGCTTCGAAGGGCAAGATGAAAACCTCGACGCCCCGCTAGCAACTTTTTGTTGTTCAGCGCCGTAAGGCTTCAAGAAGACCGGCTGTTTCACCCGAAGCAGCCGGTTTTTTAGTGTCCCTCCTTTCCCCTCCCCCATGAAACCGTTTCTCCTTCTGGCCGGCCTGCTGCTGGCCGCCTCGGCGCAGGCCCAAACCGTGCCCTTCGACCCCACCGCGCCCGTGCGCGGCGGTAGCCAGGGCCAAACCACCATTCCGCCCGTGAACCCGGCGCTCAACCAAAGCACCATCCAGGGCCCGCCCGACATGCAGCGCACGCCCACCAACCGCGACGCCCAGCAGAGCCGTCCGCTCGACAACACGGGCGGGACCCTGCTGCCCGCCGCCACGCCCGAGCTTTCGCCCACGGCCGTGCCCGACGTGCGCGAGCAGCCGCTCATTCGCGACGACAAGCCCCGCCAGTCCAACGAAGTGGTGCCCAGCCGCTCGCGCCGCAGCCACAGCAGCAACGTGCCGCGCTAACCCGACACCCCACATCCAGCACGAAAAAGCCCTGCTCAATACAATGAGCAGGGCTTTTTTGGTGTTACGAGCGGCCAGGGCCGCTTATTTCTTTTTGCTTTTTTCGGCGTGGGCCAGCAAGTCGCTGCCATGCTTGCGCAGCAAGTCGGCCAGCTCCAGCAGGGGCTTTTTCACGTCGGCCGCGGCGTTGGCGCTGAGCTGGCTGGTTTGGTTGCCCAGCATGGTGAGCGAGTTGCCGATGGCCGTGGCACTCAGGGCGCCGCTGGTGAGCAGCGATTGCAGGTTGCCGATTTCGCGGGCAATGTCCTGCAGGCCGGGCTCGCCGCTTTGCAGGAAGGTTTGCTGCCAGGTTTCGGTGTTGTCCATGGCCGAGCCCAGGGGCAGGCTGGTGAGGCCGTTTTTGAGGGCGCTGACGGTGGCGAGAAGTTGGTCGGAGGGCATTGGACTGATGGATTGATTTGGGAATGTGCTGATGTGCTGAAAAAGGGTTGGACCAGCGGGCTATAACTCTTCGCTTTTGACCTTTGCGTCCTTTTTCGCCCGTTTGGCTTTGGCGGGCGCGTTCGGGTCGGGGGGCAGGGTCAGGGGCGGGCTGGGAATATTGGGGGCGGGGGCACTCAGCTCGAGCTCGCGCAGGATGGCCACGGCGCGCAGGGCGCTGGCTTCCTTGTTTTTGATTTCGAGCATCATGTCGAAATCAAGGCCGTGCAGGTCGGCCAGGAAGCCCCGGAACAGGTCGTCCACCAAGTCGTCGGTGTGCTTGCCTTTGCGTTCGCCCAGCGCCTGCGAGCTGTAATCCATCATGGGCACGCCGTCGGCGGTGGGGTGCCAGGTGGCCGCGGCCAGACGCAGGGCCTCGGGCATGGGCTCGCCGTGGTTGAGGCACTCGTGGTGAAAATTGTCGAACAGAATGGGCACGCCGGTGAGCTCGTGCAGGTACAGGCAGTCGCGCAGCGAATACAGCCGGTCGTCGTTTTCCACCACCACGCGGGCCTTCACGGCGGCGGGCAGCGTGGCGTGCACCTGGGCAAACCGCTGGATGGCCAGCTCCCGCTCGCCGTACAGCCCGCCCACGTGAATCTGCAGCTTGGCCGTGCCGTCCAGGCCCATCAGGTCCAGCATCGAGCCCTGGTACACCAGTTCCTGAATGCTGCGCTGCACAATGCCGGCGCTGGGCGAGTTCAGCACCACAAACTGGTCGGGGTGAAAGCTCACCCGCAGGTCGTGGGCCTTGATGTAGTCGCCGATGGCCCGGAAGTCGGCCGCGAAGTGGGTTTGCCAGGGAAAGGTGTTGATTTCGTGCGAGCCGAAGGGCACAATGCCCGAACCCATCCGAAAGAAAAGCAGGCCCTGGGCCACGTTCCATTCCAGCATGCGGCGCAGGCAGGCCAGGTTGACCGTCACGGCCGCCACCAGCCGCTCCTCGCTGTAGGAGGCCAGCCGGAAAGTGTTGGCGGCGCTGCAGTCCATCGCCTCGTTCACGCAGGGATACCCAATTTTCATACTTGGGCTTACGGGTAAAATCAGTTAGCAGTTATCAGTGAACCGGGAGCAAATTCCTCTTTGGCACACGGTTCACTGCTCACTGCTTTTGCCCTACGGCTCGTAGCCGCGGTTGTCCTTGAAGGCCTTGTTGTACTCGGCGCGGGCCTTGCGGAGCTTCTCGGCTTTCAGCTCGGCTTCAATTTCTTCCATCTTGCGCCGCTGTTTGCCCTCGCGCGAAAACTGGTCGTAAATCAGGCTCACCGGGCTTTGGATGGTGGGCACCGGCGCCTTGGGCGCGGCAGAGTCGACGGCGAAGAGGGGCTTGGGCTTCGGCGGGCGCTTCACGGCGCTGGTCACGGGCGGCTTGGGGCGCTTGATGTTGCGCAGGGCCCGGTTGATGACGGCGCGGTCGGCGCGGTCGCTCACCACTTGCACCTCGCCCAGCTGCACGCTGTCGCGCTTCAGTTGAATGCGCACCACCAGCTGCGACAGCCCGGTGCCGCCCATGGCCATGCGCTGGGTTTTGAAGCCCAGGGCCCGAAACAGCACCGTGTCGGTGGGCAGCACGTCGAGGCCGAAGTTGCCGGCGGCATCCGTCACCACGCCGCGGCGGGTGCGCTGCACCTGCACGGTGGCGCCCGGCACGGGCAGGCGCGAGCCGGCTTCGGCCACGCTGCCGCTCAGGCGCACGGTGTTGGGGGCCTGCGCGCGGGCGCCCAGCGCCAGCAGCCACAGCACCGCCAGCAGGGCCAGCCGCTGGCTCCACGGCGGCCAAACGACACGCACACAAGGCACTACTTCAATTACCATCAACAGAATACGCACAACGCTACCACAAAGTAGCAACTCAATGAGCCAAAAAAAGCCCGCGCCGTTGCAGGCGCGGGCTTTTCAGCGACGGTTCGGCCGATTGCATCGACCAAACCCGTGCTTTCCGGTTTTGGTGCCACGGGCACCGGCGGGCTACTTGATTTTGGTTTTGCCGCCGTCTTCGGGCTTGGCTTTGACGGTGCCGTCGTCGCCGTCCACCTTCATTTTGTTGCCCTGGGCGTCTTTGATTTTGATGTCGCCGTCGGCTTTCACCTTCATTTTGCCGCCATCGGCCGACATGGTGCCGGCGCTGGCGTCGGAGCTCATGCTGCCGTCCGTGGTGGTGGTGGTCGACGAAGAGCTCATGTCCGAGCTCATGTCCGACGAGTTGGACATGGCCGAATCGTCGGCGTTTTCCATTTCGTAGTACGTGTTGCGGCTCGATTCGTAGGCCTGGTACTGCGTGGGGTCAACAAATACCGTTTTGAACTCAGCGTCGGTTTCAGCCATCGACTGGCGCATGGCCGCGGCCATGCCGGTGGTGTCGGAGGCGTACTGGGTGCGCATGTCGTTCATTTTCTTGTACCGGTTCACGTACACGGTGCGAATTTTAGTCTTCGTGGCCTCATCCGTGATTTTCATGTCGGCCACCATTTTGTCGGCAATGCGCTGGGCACGGGCCTCAATCTGGGCGTCCGTCATCGGGCCCGTGGTGGTCGAAGTGGTGGTGGTCGTGGTGGTGCCGTCGCCGGCGGCCACGGTGGTGTCGGTGGTCTTTTCCTGCGAGCAGGAAGCCAGCGAAAGGGCAGCAGCGCCCGCGAGAATCAAGAGGGAATTTTTCATGAGAAGGGAATAAAAGGACAACCGTAATGGGTTTGGGGGCGCTTTACGGCAATGGCCTGGCAGATGTTTCCTTCTCGCTATAGATAGGTATGCAAGCACGTCATGCGGAGCGGGGCAAAGCATCCTTTCGCCGCTGCACGATTCGTTGAAACGGCAGAAGATGCTTCGCTGCGCTCAGCACGACAATCGGCCAGACGCTTCGACTACGCGCAGCATGTAGCCTGCTTTTGCCAGCCTTCCCTACGCCCGACGCAGCTCAAACACCGTGATTTCGGGCAGGAAGCCCACGCGGCCGGGGTAGCCCAAAAAGCCCAGGCCCACGTTCACGTACAGCTTCTGGCGGCCCTGCTCGTAGAGGCCGGCCCACTGCTTGTAGGCATACTGCACGGGGCTCCACTTCAGAAACGGCAGGTTTAGGCCGAACTGCATGCCGTGGGTGTGGCCGCTGAGGGTGAGGTCGATGTCGGGGTAGTTGAGGATGTGGCTTTCCCAGTACGACGGGTCGTGCGAGAGCAGAATTTTGAAGGGCGCGTCGCCGCTGGCGGCGTGGGCCTTGGGCAGGTTGCCGTAGGTGGTGAAATTGAGGTGCGAGCTGCTGTTCTGAATGCCCACCACGGCAATTTTGTCGCCGCCGCGCTCGATGAAGTGGGTGGTGTCGTTGAGCAGCGTCCAACCAATTTTGGCGTGGTTCTGCATCAGGCGCTCCAGGTTCTGGCGCCATAAGGCGCGGTCGTCGCGGAATTCGGCCACGTAGTCGCCGTAGTCGTGGTTGCCGAGGCTGGAGAAAATGGGCAGGTCGGATTTGATTTTCGACAAGGCCGGAATGTGCGGCTCCACTTCTTCGGCGCGGTTGTTCACCAGGTCGCCGGTCATCAGGATGAGGTCGGCGCCCTGGCGGTTTATCATGGCCACGGCCCGCTCCAAGGGCTCGGTGGAGTTGAAGCTGCCGGTGTGCAGGTCCGAAATCTGCAGCACCTTGAAGCCGTCGAAGGCCGGCGGCAGGTTGGGGTATTTCAGCGTCACGCGGCGCACGGTGTAATCCGTTGCGCCCTTGGCCATGCCCCACAGCAGGCCAACGAAGGGAATGGCGCCCAGCCCCAGCGCCAGCTTGGCCAGAAATTCGCTGCGCGGCATGGCGTTGCCCGCCTCCCCCCCGGCCGGCTGCGTGGCCGAGCTCAGGGCCCAGCGGCCCAGCCGCACCAGGTCTTCGAGCAGCAGCGGAATGAGCATGACCATCTTGGCAGCCAGCAACAGCAGCGGCAGGCTCATGAGGTAGCTTTTGAGGACGGTGTTGCCGGTTTGGCGCGTGCTGCCGGCCCAGATGGCCAGCCACCACACCCCGCCCGTGAGCACCCAATAGCCTATCGACGCCCAGCGCCGCACGCCCGGCGAGGCGTGCTGCACCACCGTGTGCACCGCCTGATACCCATACCACTCAGCCAATACCACCCAGCCCAACACCAACCACAACACAAACGGATTTCGCATATTCTAACAACAGAGCGGAGAAAGCACCCGCTGCATAACGCAGCGGCGGCGCCCAAGTTTAAACGCGGCCCGCAGGCTTTTGCTTTACATTTAACAGACATTTTACCTTCTGCCACCTCCGCGCTGCATGGAACCACTTGACCCTCTGCCTTCTGCCGCCCCCTCCTACCCCACTCCCCCGGCCTCGGGCATCAAGAGTTGGGCCGAGGACGACCGGCCCCGCGAAAAGCTGCTGAGCAAGGGCCGCGCCGCCCTTTCCGACGCCGAGCTGCTGGCCATCCTCATCGGCTCGGGCACCACCAAGCTCACGGCCGTGGATGTGGGCAAGCTCATGCTGCAGGGCGTGGGCCACGACCTCAACGCCCTGGCCCGCGAAAGCGTGAAGCAGCTCTGCCGCCACCCCGGCATCGGCGAGGCCAAGGCCATCACGGTGGTGGCCGCCCTGGAGCTGGGCCGCCGCCGCAAAGAGGCCGACGCCGCGCCGCGCAACACCATCACCTGCTCGCGCGACATCTACAACCTCATGCGCCCGCACCTGCTCGACCTGCCGCACGAGGAGTTCTGGGTTATCCTGCTGAACCGGGCCAACGTGGTGATGCGCAAAACCGCCATCAGCCGCGGCGGCGTGGCCGGCACCGTGGCCGACCCCAAGATGATTTTCAAGGAGGCGCTGGAGCAGTTGGCCAGCAGCATCATTCTGGTGCACAACCACCCCAGCGGCAACCGCAACCCCAGCGGCGCCGACATTCAGCTCACCAAAAAGCTGAAAGAAGCCGGCAATTTCCTGGATTTGCCCATTCTGGACCACCTCATTTTTGCCGAGCAGGGGTATTACAGCTTCGCGGATGAGGGGATTTTGTAGTTGTGAATAGCTAGGCCACCGTTTTGATGAACGTGTATTGCGCGACACGCTATTGGTTGCCAAGCATACCTTGTGTCCGTACTATGCACCGCTCTGCTTCCGTAACCAGCTTTTCTTGGTCCCGCCCCCTTTTTTACGGCGGCTTATCGGTCGCCTGCTTGTTGCGACTGCTCGCTCCACGGAGCGTATCCTCAGATATGATAGCCTTTACGCTCGGCGCCTTGCTTGTGACGCTCGTCGCCGGGTTCCGGCTTGCCGTTCGCTATGCCCGACGACGCTCACTGGGCCAGGCATTAGGATACGGCGTGGATGGGCTACTGGCCTTTGGGCTGTATTTTGTAGCCTCGTCGTCGCTCGCAGAGGCCGGCGATACCGTGGATTTTTTCCTGCGCCGGCCGCGCTTGGAATTCCTCCTCCACAACGGGTCTTCGATAGAAAAGGGGGCGTGGCTTGATTCGACGACGTTCCTATGCCTGACCGGGGGGCAAGCCGGCAGCACTTGCTGGGGGTACGCCCACTCCACCACGGGCGAGAAACCACAGTGGGTTGGCAACTATACCTACTGGCACCACATGGACGGGCGGTGGTATCGGTGGGTTAGAAACGACTGGTAACGCAGATGAGGTCCAAAAAGGCCCCGCCGCTGGCGCGCGTCTGCGACGCGTTGCCTGATGGGGTCGAGCCTCTGGTTCAGGTGAGCGCCGTTTCAACGGCATTGGTTGTTCACCTGCGAGCCACAGGCTCGGTGCCAGTCGGCACGCGTCGCAGACGCGCGCCAGCAGCTGAAGGACTATGACACACCGACATTTACGATAAAGCCCTACAGGGGCACTTTCTTTCAAGTACCCCACCTTTCGCTACCCTGACTGTTTTTACAAACCTGTCGATTCCCCTACCCTGTGCAGGGCCTTATTATGAAAAACGAAATCGACCTGCGCCTGTGCTTCTGGGAAATTGAGGGTCTGCCCCCCGAGGCAATCACCGAAATGCTAGGCGTTGCACCCACCAAGGTGATGCGCCAAGGGGAGCCGCGGGGGCCCAAAGGCACGCGCGTGTGGCCCTACAACGGCTGGGTGTGGGAAGCCAGCGCCGACAAATCGGTTTCCTTTGAAGACCAATGCACCGCCGTGCTTGACCTGCTAGAGGCCCACCGCGACGCCGTGAAGAGCTTTTGCCACCGCTGCACGCCCGAGCTTTCCTGCGCCTTATGGGTATACGTCGACAACGGCGAAAGCACGCCCTCAGTCCATCTAAACACCCGCTACCACGCCCTGGCCAGCGAATTCAACCTCCGCTTTGACCTGGACCTCTATTGCATGCCCGACGGAGAAGCACAGGCGTGAGCCCATTTCCGAACCTCGATTCTCTTCAGTCACCTCATTTTTTTCACAAAGAGCCATTGTAATAAGAACACTCCGGGTGGGCAGTGCCTTCCTTCGTCTGAACTTGTGCGGAGCAATCGGGTTATGGTCACACTTTTTCGGCAGCAGTTCCTCCCAAAAGGCACGGCCACCGGAAAAATTTGACCACACTTCTCACTCAATCCACAAAAGACCGATGAAACTTACCCTCCTTCTGGCGGCCACGCTGGCAGCCTTCACCGCGCAGGCCCAGACGGCCGCCCCCGCGGCGCGCGCCGCCGCCGACCAGATTGCCACTAAAAAAGGCCCCCTCACGGTGCAGCCCATCACGCACGGCAGCGTGGTGCTGACCTGGGGCGGCAAAACCATTTACGTGGACCCCTACGGCGGGGCCGCCGCCTACACCGGCCTGGCCGCGCCCGATGTGGTGTTCATCACCGACATTCACCCCGACCACCTCGACCCCAAAACGCTGGCCGGCCTCTCCCTGGGCAAAGCCCTGATGGTGGTGCCTCCGGCGGTGGCCGAAAAGCTGCCGGCCGAGTACAAAAAGCAGGTGCGCGTGCTGCGCAACGGCCAGAAGCTCGACACGCTGGGCATGAGCGTGGCGGCCATTCCGATGTATAACCTGCCCGAGGCCGCCGACGCGCCGCACACCAAAGGCCGCGGCAACGGCTACGTGCTGGGGCTGGGCGGCAAAAACGTGTACCTGTCCGGCGACACCGAAGACATCCCCGAAATGCGCGCCCTCAAGAACATCGACGTGGCGTTTGTGTGCATGAACCTGCCCTACACCATGGACGTGAACCAGGCCGCCCAGGGCGTGCTGGCCTTCAAGCCCGCCATTGTGTACCCCTACCACTACCGCGGCCAGAACGGCCTGAGCGACGTGGCCAGCTTCAAGAAGCAGGTGAACGCCGCCGACAAGAAAATTGATGTGCGCCTGCGCAACTGGTACCCCGCGGCCCAGTAGTAGCGCCTGCAAAAACGCAAAACCGTCCTGCTGAGCAACTGGCTCGGCAGGACGGTTTTGTGTTTTTGCAGGCGCGCGGCGGCTACTTCGCGGCGTCGATGGCCGCGGCGGCCTGGTCTACCAGGCCGGCCACCAGCGCCGCGGTGGGCCGGCCGGCGTGCCGCTGCTGCACCCCGCGCAGCAGGCCCACAATGCGGCCGGCGTCGACATAGCGCTTGAATTCCACCGTCAGGTCCCGGATGCGGGCGATGCCTTCCGCAAGCGCCGTGGGGTCGTCGAGGCGGCCCAGCATTTCGCTCAGGCCGGCAAACATCTGGAACCGGCCGTTGGGGTCGGCGGCATCGTATTTAGCGCGCACCAGCGGCCACTGCGCCGTGCTGCCCGCCTGGCCATACACCAGCACCATGGCCCCGGTGAGCGGGCCCTTGTTGTCGGCCTCGAACGCCGTGGCGCGGGCCAGCGCCTGGGCCGGGCTCAGCGGCAGCAGCGCTTCCAGGGCCGCGGCCTGCACCCGGTACGAGCGGCTGCTCAGCGCTTTGCTAAAAAGGGGCGCGTAGCTTTTCTGCTTCAGCCCGCCCAGCGCCGCGAGGGCGGCGGCCTGCGCCTGCGGCGCGGCATCGGTGGCGGCCAGCTTCTCCAGCAGCGGTGTGGCGGCTTTGCGGAGGGCGGGGTTTCGAAGGTCGAGCACTTCCACGGCCATCTCGCGCAGGGCGGGCGATTTATCGGCCAGGCCGGCCAGCAGTATTTGCCGGGCCACGGGGTCGGCGGGCTGGGCCTGGGCGGCGCGCAGGGCTTCGCGGCGGTCGAGGTAGCGGGCGGCGTGGCGCTGCTGGTAGGCAAACTCGGCCAGCGGCTTGTGGTCGTCCTTCTGCCACACCAACACTTTTTCGGCGTCCACGTTCACCAGCTCGGGCTTGGCCGCAAGCGGCATGGTGAAGGTTTGGGTGGCCTCGGTCAGGGTCACGGGCTGGTGCTGCACCTTGCCGCCCACGTAGTAGGCGATGGTGAAAGGCAGGCGAAACGGCTGGCCGGCCTGGGTCTGCTTCACGGTCACGGACTGCACTTTCCGGGCCGCGTCCCAGGCGTAGTCAATCGTCACCACCGGATGCACCGCCCCGAAATACCATTGGTTGAAAAACCAGTTCAAATCCTGGCCCGAGGCTTCTTCCAGGGCCAGGCGCAGCTGGTGGGCCTCGCCGGTGCCGAAGGCGTTTTGCGTGAGGTAGCGCTTCAACCCCCGGAAAAAAACCTCTTCGCCGAGGTAGGCCCGCAGCATGTTCAGGATGTTGCCGCCCTTCTGGTAAATCACGGCGTCGAAGAGGTCGTCCTTGGCGGCGTAGCGCGGGCGCACCACCGGCAGCAGGAAGTTGGCCGGGGCGCGGAAGTAGGTGCGCAGGCTGAGGTCGGCCTGCTGGGCGGCGGCGTCGGGGCCGTACTCGTGCTCGGCCCAGAGGATTTCGCTGAAGTTGGCAAACGACTCGTTCACCGTCAGCTGGCCCCAGCTTTCGGCCGTCACGTAGTCGCCAAACCAGTGGTGAAACAGTTCGTGGGCAATTTCGCGCTCCACCAGCGCGTAGGGCCAGTCCAGCTGCTCGCGGGCCGAGCCCTGGGCGTGCTCGCCAAACAGCGAGGCCGTGGTGTTTTCCATGGCGCCGGCCACGAAGTCGCGCCCCACCACCTGGCTGTACTTGTTCCAAGGGAAGTCCACCCCCAGCCGCTGCGAGAAATATTCCAGCATGCGCGGCGTCTTGCCAAAAATGGCCCGGGCCTGGGCGGCGTACTGCGGCTCCAGGTAATAATTGACCTCCTTGCCGCGCCACGTGTCCTTCGTGATGCGAAAGTCGCCCACGGCCATCATGAAGAGGTAGGGCGCGTGGGGCTCGTCCATCTTCCAGGTATCGGTGCGCAGGCCGGGGGCGGTGGCCTCCTGCTTCACCAGCCGGCCGTTGCTGAGCGTGACGTACTTGGCGGGCACGGTCATCGAGATTTCCTGGGTGGTTTTTTGGTTGGGCTCGTCGATGGTCGGGAACCAGGCCGAGTTGGCGTCGGGCTCGCCCTGCGTCCAGATTTGCACCGGCTTGCCGGCCACGGCGCTGTCGGGGTTGATAAAATACAGGCCCTTGGCCCCGCGAATGGCGCTGCCGGCTTTGTCCTTCAGCTCGTCGGGCTTGGCCGTGTATTCTAGGTACACGGTGTAGGGCTGGCCGGCGGGCACCGGCTCCTTCAGGTGAATGAGGAGCTGTCGTTGGTTGTATTCGTACTTCAGGCTCGACTGCGCAGTGCCCTGCACCAGCGCCACGGTGGCGATGTCCATGCCCTTGGCATCGAGGCGTAGCGAGTCGGTAGCGGCGGCGTGGGGCTTGAGCGTGACCCACGCGCGGCCCAGCAGGTGGCGCTTGGGGTAATCGAACTCCACGGCAAGCCGGGTGTGCACCAAGTCGTTTATTTGTGGAGCGGCCGGGCGGTAGGGCGCGGGCTGCTGGGCGAAGGCCGGCGCGGCGGCCAGCAGAAAGAAGAGAATTCGTAGTGGTTGCATAAGGCAGAACAGGAGGGCCGAAGGTAGCGCGGCTACCTGATGCCGCCGGGCCCCGGCCGGTTGGCTGCCGTTGTTGAAAATGTCAAGCATGTTTAAAAAAATAGCCCTGGCGGCCGCCATCATCGGCATTATCCTCTACTCGATGAATGGCAGCAAGCCCGACGCCGGCGCGTATGCCGCCCGGCTGCGCAAAGCCCGCGCCGAGAAAAACCGCGCCTTCCGCCAGTCGCCCACCTCGCCGCTGGACTCCGCGCAACGGGCCGCCTTCGACAGCCTCAAGTACTACCCCGCCGATTTAACCCTGGTACTTGACGCCGCCCTCACGCGCAACGCCACCCCCGATACCGCCCTCATCCAGATGAGCGACAACCGCGCCGAGAAATACCTGCGCTGGGGCCAGGCCAAGTTTCGGGTCGACAACCAGGTTCAGCAGCTCGCGCTTTATCGCAAAGCCGACGGCAAAGATTCCACGCTGTTCATCCCCTTCACCGACGCCACCAACGGCCGCGAAACCTACGGCGGCGGCCGCTATCTCGATGCCCCGCTGCCGGAGCCTGACGCCGCGGAAATCCAGCTGGATTTCAACCAGGCCTACAACCCGTACTGCGCCTACAACAACGCGTACAGCTGCCCCGTGCCGCCGGCCGAGAATCGGCTGCGCGTGCCCATTGCGGCCGGCGAGAAGTCGTTTCACGAGTAACAACGGCACCCGAGTAGCGCAGCCCAGCCTTGCCCGCGCAACCGATTCACGTTTACGGAGCTTCACGGTGCGCCGTACCTTTGCCACGTCGTCAGCGGCCTGACAACTGACAACTAGCAACGGACAACTCATCATGCGCATTTCCCTCGACTGGCTTAAAACCCTCATTCCGACCGATAAACCTGCCGCCGAGATTGGCGCCTTGCTCACCGGCTCGGGCCTGGAAGTGGAGAGCATGGAGGAGCTGGAAAGCATCCCCGGCGGCCTGCGCGGCGTGGTGCTGGGCACGGTGCTCACCTGCGAGCGCCACCCCGACGCCGACAAGCTCAGCCTAACCACCGTGGACGTGGGCGACGGCACCGTGCGCCAAATCGTGTGCGGCGCCCCCAACGTGGCCGCCGGCCAGCGCGTGGTGGTGGCCCTCGAAGGCGCCGAGCTGCACCCCGCCCAGGGCGAGCCCTTCAAAATCAAGAAAAGTAAAATCCGCGGTGCGGCCTCGGAAGGCATGATTTGCGCCGAGGACGAAATCGGTCTGGGCCAGTCGCACGCCGGCATCATGGTGCTTGACACCGACCTGCCCAACGGCACGCCCGCCGCCGAGTATTTCGGCCTGGGCTCCGACACGGTGTACGAAATCGGCCTCACGCCCAACCGCGCCGATGCCGCCTCGCACTACGGCGTGGCCCGCGAGCTGCGCGCCCTGCTGCAGCAGCCCTGCCACTTGCCCGACGTGAGCGCCTTCGCGGCGCCGGAGTCGGCAGCAAACAATGTCAGCGTGGCGATTGAAGACGTGGAAGCGGCCCCGCGTTACGCCGGTCTGCTGCTCGAAAACGTCCAGGTAGGCCCCTCGCCGGAGTGGCTGCAGCGCCGCCTGCGCAGCATCGGCCTGAGCCCCATCAACAACGTGGTGGACGTGACCAACTTCGTGCTGCACGAGCTGGGCCAGCCCCTGCACGCCTTCGACGCCGACCAGATTACCGGCAACCGCATCCGGGTGAAGCGCGCCGAAGCCGGCGAGAAATTCGTGACCCTGGACGGCGTGGAGCGCAGCCTGAAAGCCGAGGATTTGGTTATTGCCGATGCCGATGGCGCGCCGATGGCGCTGGCCGGCGTGTTCGGCGGCCAGACCTCAGGGGTGAGCAACGCCACCACCCGCGTGTTCCTGGAAAGCGCCTACTTCGGCCCCGCCGCCGTGCGCCGCTCCTCCCAGACGCACCAATTGAAAACCGACGCCTCGTTCCGCTTCGAGCGCGGCACCGACCCCAACATGGTGCCCGTGGCGTTGCAGCGGGCGGCGCTGCTGCTCCAGGAAGTGGCCGGCGCGACCATCGCCGCGCCCGTGGTAGACGAGTACCCGGCGCCTGTGCAGCCGGCCACCGTGCGCCTGCGCCTGCCCCGCGTGGAACGGCTGGTGGGCCAGTACATCGCGCCCGAGCGCATCCGTCAGATTCTGACCGACCTCGACATTGACATCGACATCACCGAGGAAAACCTCGACCAAGGCGACCAGGCCACTTGGCTGCTCACCGTGCCACCGCACAAGGTGGACGTGACCCGCGAGGCCGACGTGATTGAGGAAATTCTGCGCATCCACGGCTACAACAACGTGGCGTTGCGGCCCAACAACTCCGCTTCCTTCTTGGCCCGCTTCCCGAACCCCGACCCGGAAGTGACGCGGGTGAAAATTGCCTCGCTGCTCAGCGGCCAGGGCTTTTCGGAGATTCTGACCAACTCGCTCACCAACTCGCAGTACTTCGAAAAAGAAGGCGAGACGGAGGCGTCGCTGGTGCGCATTCTGAACTACAACAGCATCGACCTGAACGTGATGCGGCCGACGCTGCTGCACTCGGGGCTGGAAATCATTCGGCACAACCTCAACCGCCGCCAGCGCGACCTGAAGCTGTACGAATTCGGCAAAGTGTACGCGCAGAACGAGAACGGCAAGTACCAGGAAAAGAACAAGCTGGTGCTGTACCTGACCGGCAACGCCACGGCCGAAACCTGGCAGCACAAGTCGGATAAAGCGGCGTTCCACGACCTGGCGGGCGCGGTGCAGCAGGTGCTGGCGGCGCTGGGCTTCGGCGGGGCGGCCTCGCAGCCGGTGCAGCACGCCTACCTGGCCGGCGGCCTCGCGCTGCTGGTGCACAACCAGCCCGTGGCCCAGCTCGGCGCCGTGTCGGCTTCGGTATTGAAAAAGATGGACGTGAGCCAGCCGGTGTGGTACGCCGAGCTGGATTGGGACGCCCTGAGCAAGAAATACAAGCCCACGCTCACGGCCCGCGAGCTGCCCAAGTTCCCCGAGGTGCGCCGCGACCTGAGCCTGGTGGTGGATGCGTCGGTGACGTTCGACCAGCTCCAACAGATTGCCCGGAAGACGGAGAAAAAGCTGCTACACTCCATCAACGTGTTCGACGTGTACGCCGGCGAGAACCTCGGCGCGGGCAAGAAGTCCTACTCGGTGAGCTTCACGCTGCAGGATTTCACCCAAACGCTCAGCGAGCAAGCCATCGACCAGGTGATGCAGCGGCTCATTCAGCAGTTTGAGAAGCAGGCCGGAGCCGTGATTCGGCGCTAATACCCGCCCCCCGCTCCGCCGAGCAGAGGCGCCACCATTCCCGGCTACCGGGAAAGGTGGCGCCTCTGCTGCTTCAGATGTTGCTGCAAACTTGTAATCGTTAGGCCGTATTTCCGATGCAGTCGTTGTGCGACAGCTGATGTTGCTGCCGCATGTGCGACGGCGTTGCTAAGTTGCGGTCTGATTTCAACAATTTTTTCATAAATCACCACCTTTTTTTGCAAGGATGAACCTAAAACTATTGTCTACTCTGAGCTTGGCGCTGGCCACTACCGCCGGCTTTGCCCAGCAAAAACCCGCCAGCAAAGCCGCCAAGGCCCCTACCGCCAAAACAGCGCTAATGACCACGCCCGGCGGCACCAAGCTGGTGGAGAAAGTGACCAAGCAGCCCGGCCAGCTCGTCATTCCCTACGAGAAGTACGTGCTGCCCAACGGGCTGACGCTCATCGTGAGCGAAGACCACTCCGACCCACTGGTGCATGTAGACGTGACCTACCACGTGGGCTCGGCCCGCGAGCAGATTGGCAAGTCGGGCTTCGCGCACTTCTTCGAGCACATGATGTTTCAGGGCTCAGACCACGTGGGCGACCAGCAGCACTTCAAGCTGGTGACGGCCGCTGGCGGCTCTCTGAACGGTTCGACCACCGAGGACCGCACCAACTATTACGAAACCCTGCCCAGCAACCAACTCGAAACCGGGCTGTGGCTGGAGGCCGACCGGATGGGCTTTCTGCTAGATGCGGTGAGCCAGAAGAAGTTTGAGATTCAACGCTCCACGGTGAAAAACGAGCGAGGCCAGCGCGTAGACAATGCTCCGTACGGACAGGCCAGCGAAATTATCAGCCGCACGCTTTACCCCTACGGCCACCCCTATTCCTGGTCAGTCATCGGTTCGTTGGAAGACCTAGACCGTTCGAACGTGGACGACTTGAAGAATTTTTTCCTGCGCTGGTACGGCCCCAACAACGCCACCCTGACCGTGGGCGGCGACGTGCAGGCCGCCCAGGTGGTGAAGCTGGTGGAGAAGTATTTCGGCAGCATCAAACGCGGGCCGGCCGTGGCCAAGGCCAAGTACCCCGCTCCCGTGCTCGCCACCGACCGCTACGTGAGCTACGCCGACAACATCCGGTTCCCGATGCTGCAAATGGTGTTTCCGACGGTACCCGAAGGACATCCTGACAACCTGCCGCTGACCGCCCTGGCGCAGATTCTGGGCCAAGGCAAGAACTCGCTGCTCTACAAAAACCTGGTGAAAAACCAGAAGGCGGTGGTGGCCCTATCCTACCAGCAAGGCTCAGAGCTGGGCGGCCAGTTCAATTTCGTGGCTCGCTCGTTTCCCGGCAAGGGGCTCGACAGCTTGGAGGCCACCATGCGCAGCACCATGGCCGAGTTTGAGAAGCGAGGCGTGAGCGACCAAGACTTGCAGCGCTTCAAGGCCCAAACCGAAGCCCAGGTGGTGAACGGCTTGGCCAGCGTGAGCGGCAAAGTGAGCCAGCTGGCCGCCAACCAAACCTACTTCGGCAACCCTAACTACCTCACCGTCGAAACCAGAGAGCTCAAGGCCCTGACCAAAGCCGATGTGCAGCGCGCGTACGACAAATACCTGAAAGGCAAGCACGCCGTCATCCTGAGCGTCATTCCCAAATCGGGCGGCGTAGCGGCGGCCAAGCCCGATAACTTCACCCCCGACAAGGCGGGCTACGTGGCGCCGAAAGACGAGTATGCTGGATTGAAATACGTGAAGCCCACCGACAATTTCGACCGCAGCAAGCAGCCCGCTTCGGGTGGCAACCCGGTGGTGAAAGTGCCGGCGCTGTACCAGGAAACCTTGGCCAACGGCCTGAAAATAGTGGGCACGCGCAACACCGAGATTCCGGCCGTGACCATGCGCCTCACCCTGCGCGGCGGCCATCGCCTGGAACAGGGCATGCCCGAGAAAGCAGGCATTGCCCAACTCACGGCCAGCTTGCTGAACGAAGGCTCGGAGAAGTACAGCAGCGAGCAGTTTTCGGCCGCGCTCGACAAGCTGGGTTCGCGCATCAGCGCCACCGCTGGCGACAACGAAACCACTGTAAACGTGCAGAGCCTTACCGCCAACCTGCCCGCCACGATGGCCTTGCTGGAGCAGCGCCTGCTGCACCCCCGCTTCGATGCCCAGGACTTTGCCCGCCTAAAGAAGCAGCAACTGGAAGCCATCGGCAACTTTGCCACCCAGCCGGGCGTGATTGCCGACCTCACCTACAACAAGCTCCTGTACGGTAGCAGCAACATCGCTGGCACGTCGGTGTTCGGCACCACCGCCTCGGTGAGCAGCCTCACGCTCGACGATGTGAAGGACTTCTACAACAAATACTACGTGCCCAACGTGAGCTACCTCGTGGTGGTGGGCGACGTGGACCAGAAAACACTGAATTCGCAACTAGGCTTCCTGAAGAATTGGGCGAAGAAGGACGTGACCATTCCGGCCGACGTGGCCAGTGTGCAGCCCGACAAAACCACCATCTATTTCGTGAACAAGCCCGGCGCGGCCCAGTCCGAAATCCGGGTTGGCTACCTCACCGACATGAAGTTTGACGCCACCGGCCCTTACTACCGCGCCGGCTTGGCCAACTTCCTGCTCGGCGGCGCCTTCAACTCGCGCATCAACCTGAACCTGCGCGAGAACAAGGGCTACACCTACGGCGCCAACTCGGGCTTCCGGGGCACGCGCTACGCCGGCCCCTTCACGGCCCAGGCCGGCGTGCGCGCCGATGCCACGGCCGCGTCGGTGAAGGAATTCATGAGCGAGATTCGGAACTACCAAAACGGCATTTCCGACGAGGAGCTGGCCTTCTTGCAAACCTCGGTGGGCCAGAGCGATGCCCTGAAGTACGAAACCGGCCAGCAGAAAGCCGGCTTCCTCTCGCGCCTGGTGGAGTACGACCTCGACCCGACCTACGTGAACCAGCAAACCGAAATCCTGAAAGGCCTGAAGAAGGAGGAAGTGCAGGCCATTGCCAAGCAGTACCTGCCGGCCGATAAGATGTACATCGTGGTGGTGGGCGACGACAAGCAGTTGCCCGCGCTGCAAGCCCTGGGCTACCCCGTGGTGCAGCTCGACTTGGAAGGCAAACCCGCGGCCGCCGCGGCCCCGGTGGCTGCGCCAACGGCGCCCGTCGTGGACGACAAAATGAAAGAGAAGACTGAAGACGGCAAGCTGAAGGTGAAGACCAAGAAAGCCAAAAGCTAGCCCGTTCGGCTACACTTCAAAGCCTGGAACGTCGTGCTGAGCAGAACGAAAAACATTCGTTTTGTTTGGCACGACGTTTTCGTTTGCCCCTTTTGTCGGCAGGCGCAGGTGTTTCTACGCCATTTGTAAATCAAGTATTTATACTTGATTACAGCAACTGAATAAGGCAGAGCTTTGGCCCATCCATTCGCTCACCTTTTTACCCGCTTCCATGAAAAAGGCATACCTTCTACCAACCCTGCTCGGCGCCTGTTTGTGGCTGGCCAGCTGCTCGTCCAACACTTCCAACACCGAAACCGAGACGACGACCAGCGCCCCGGCCGCCGCCCCCGGCGACACGGCCCGCGACAAGCTGGCGGCCCGGCCCGGGCCCAACGTGCAGGCCGTGACGCTGCCCAACCCGGGCATTCCCGGCTTTACCTTTCCGGAAGACAGCAGCGTCATCAACGGCTGGATTCGGAACCGCGACGCCGCCCAAATCAGCCGCCACGGCTGGGGTATCTGGACGGCCCTGTCCTTGCCAACGCCCCAACGCCTCAACGGCGACACCCTGCGCGTGTACGAAACCTGGCCCACCAAAGACGAGGTGGACGCCGCCCAGCAGGCTGCTCCCAAAGCCAACCTGCGGGCCCTGCTGCTGCAGCGCCCCACGCCCCGCCGCCGGCTGAACCGGCCCCGCCAGCTGTTCCGCGACCCGGACTTCCGCAAGGGGCTGAAGGCCCGGGCCAAAGTGGCCAGCGCCCACGCCATGACCGCCGACTCGCAGGAAGACGTATTCGAATCGGTGAGCTACGACCCGGTGGCGGCCTCCTTCATCGTGCAGAACAAGCTGTTTTGGGCCTCGACGCTGCAGGGCCTGATAGACAAAGGCCAGGGCGACATTCCGCAGCTGCCCCGCGAAGCCATTGCCATCAAGCCCGTGTACGAGGTGGTGCCCGGCGGCAAGCGCGGCCGTGGCCTGTACCAGATGAAGGTGTGGACCGGCACCACCAGCGCCCGCATCCCCTTCGGCCAGGAAAAATGGTCGAGCTGCGTGTACGTCGACACCGCCAACGGCGGCAAGGGCCAGGGACAAGTGAGCCCGGGCTGTGCCCCCGCCACCCCGGCCACCACCTACAACCTGCGCGACTTCGTGCACTTCAAGCTCACGGCAGCCGAAGCCGCGGCCATGAACGCCGAACTCGACCCCGGCACGCCGCCCGTGGCCTACGCCGGCGACTACGCCATTCTGGTGGCCATGCACATCACCACCAAAGAAATCAAGCGCTGGACCTGGCAAACCATGTGGTGGGCGCCCAACCCCGACCGTGCCCCGCTGCCCAGCACCCCCGGCGTGGTGGCCCAGCGCCCGGCCCAGCTCGTGGGGGCGCCGCGCCACTACGCCATGGCCATCTCCTACCAGATGATTGACCCAGTGCAGCCCTTTGCCGGCGGCCAAAGCGTGGGCCAGTCCATCTACGTGTTCAACCCCTACCTGGAAGCCGGTTTCGGGCCGGGCACGTTCAGCAACAGCGCCCACCTGCGGGAGCCCTCCCGGGTGGTCACCAACGGCTTGGTGGTTGTCAACGACGTGGGCGTGCGCACCAACTGCATGAGCTGCCACGCCGAGGCCAGCTTCACGCCCTTCGCGGCCATCACGTCCAAAAAGATGCTCCCGCTCGGTTACCTCGGCGATACTTATGTGGACATGGGCAGCCCCAAATTCAAAGGCCGCCTGCGGACTGATTTCCTGTGGTCGATTGCCGACATGGCCTCCGCGCCACCGGATTCGCTGAAGTAGCCGCGCCGAAGGGTGGCTTGCCGCTCGATTGAACGTCATGCGGCGCTTGCCGAAGTACCTCTACCGCGAGAGTAAATCAATTACTTGCGCGGGGGAGATGCTTCGGCAAGCGCCGCATGACGTTCGGCTTTTGCGACTGACGGACCGTTGCGCCTGCTCTGCTCTCAAAGGCAAACCTCTCTGAGGCACAAGCCGCGAGCAAGTGCCGGGTAAAGCGTAGCTTTCGGCCCGCCGCTTTATCTTCACCCAAAAATTAATCCCGACCGTGGCCTCCTCCCAACAACTTGCGCAACTCGACCGCCTGGAGCGGCAGATTACCACCTTAGTGGCTGCCTATCAGGAACTGCGCGAGGAGCTGGCCGACGCCAACACCACCATTCAGCAGCTGCGCGCCGACGTGCGCGAGAAGGACCGGCAGCTCAAGGAGCGACAAAACCAGGAAAATATTGTTAAACTTGTACACACCATAGCTGGGGAACCCACCCACGCCAACGAACTTAAACTGCGCCTCAACGAATACATCCGCGAACTGGACAAGTGTCTTGCCTATTTGAGAGACTAACCCGACTGAACCCCTCACCCTGAGCCCTAATCATCGCTGTATGAGCGAGCTAGCCATCAAAATTCGTATTGCTGACCGGGACTATCCCATGCGCGTGGACGTGCAGGACGAGGAACGGCTGCGCCTGGCCGGACGGCTGCTGGGCGACAAGCTGCGCGAATTTCGGGAAGGCTACGGCATTCAGGACAAGCAGGACTTGCTGGCCATGGTCGCCCTGGCCACCATGGCCGACCAATTGAAAGTGAGCAAGGAAAAGGATGGCACCGATGCGGCGCTGACCGAACGGCTCGCTCGTTTCGACGAGCTGCTATCAGGCGTGGTGCTGGCGGGCTAAGCGTAGCCCCGCCCGGCACCCACACACTCGTTGGCCCGGTTGGGCGGCGCGGCAATCGGCCGCTTCCGCTTAGCCCGGGCACTTCTGTTCTACCTGGTTATGGTTTTTTCACCCACCCCAAAAACCATAATTCCATGTCACCCATCATATTGTACTGTATACTGACCGCGGTGGTCGCCCTTGTGGCGGGCATCGTGGTGGGTAGACAGCTGGCCGGCAAAGCCCGGCTGGACCACGAGGGCGAGGCGCAAGCCCGTGCTCAGCAAATCCTCCGCGAGGCCGAGGAGAAAGGCAACCGCCTTCGCGACGAGAAAATCAAGCAGGCCGACGAGCGCCTGGAGCAGTCGAAGAACAAGTTCAAGACGCTGCGCAACGAGTTTGACACCGAAAGCCGCCGCCTCAAGCAGGCCCTCGACCAAGAACTGACCGAACGCCGCCAGGGCGTGGTGGAGCAAGAGCAAAGCATCAAGCTGCTCACCGAAACCACCCAGCGCCAGCTGGAGCAGCTGCAGAAGAAAGAAGCCGACCTGGAGCGCCAGCGCGAAAAGAACCAGACCGATACCCAGCAGCTGCGCGACAAGCTCGAAGCCCAGGCCGAAAAGCGCCGCATCGACCACGAAGAGGCCATGGCCGAGCTAGAAGCCCGGCAGCGCGAGGCCGACGAGCAGCTGCACACCGTGCAGCGCCAGCTCGAAACCATCGCCAACCTGACCGCCGCCGAAGCCCGCGAGCAGCTGGTGGAAAGCCTGAAAAACGAGGCCCAGATTCAGGCCAGCTCCTACATCAAGGACACCGTGGCCCAGGCCAAGCTCACGGCCACCAAAGATGCCAAGAAGATTGTGCTGGAAACCATTCAGCGCACCGCTTCGGAGCACGCCATCGAGAACTGCGTGTCGATTTTCAACATTGAAAGCGACGACGTGAAGGGCAAAATCATCGGCCGCGAGGGCCGCAACATCCGCGCGCTGGAAGCCGCCACGGGCGTCGAAATCATCGTGGACGACACGCCGGAGGCCATCATCATCTCGGGTTTTGACCCGGTGCGCCGCGAAATTGCCCGCCTCTCCTTGCACTTGCTGGTGAAGGACGGCCGCATTCACCCGGCCCGCGTGGAGGAGATTGTGGCCAAAACCCGCAAGAACATTGAGGAAGAAATCGTCGAAATCGGCGAGAAAACCATCATCGACCTCGGCATCCACGGCCTGCACCCGGAGCTGATTAAGATGGTGGGCCGGATGCGTTTCCGCTCCTCCTACGGCCAGAACCTGCTGCAGCACAGCCGCGAAGTGGCCAACCTCTGCGCCACCATGGCCGCCGAGATGGGCCTCGACGTGAAGAAAGCCAAGCGCGCTGGCCTGCTCCACGACATCGGCAAGGTGAGCACCGAGGAGCCCGAGCTGCCCCACGCCATTCTGGGCATGGAGATGGCCAAGAAGTGGAAAGAGCACCCCGACGTGGTGAATGCCATCGGGGCTCACCACGACGAGATTGAGATGACGGCCATGATTTCGCCGCTCGTGCAGGCCTGTGACGCCATTTCGGGCTCGCGCCCCGGCGCCCGCCGCGAGATGATGGAAAGCTACATCAAGCGCCTCAAGCAGCTCGAAGAAACGGCCAACGGCTTCAAGGGCGTGAACCAATGCTTCGCCATTCAGGCCGGCCGCGAGCTGCGCGTGATGGTGGACGCCGAGAACGTGACCGACGAGCGCGCCGCCGAGCTGAGCTTCGAGATTTCGCAAAAAATCGAGAAGGAAATGCAGTACCCCGGCCAGATTAAAATCACCGTGATTCGGGAGATGCGCGCCGTGGCGTATGCCAAGTAAGCTGTAGCGCAGGTTTTGGCTTGCAGCTGCTGCAATGAAAACGCCCCCGCGACTTGTGTTGCGGGGGCGTTTTTTGGTTGAATAGCTTGGGATAGGAGCCACGACAGCTTCCCGACCAGCCAGCACGGCTATCGGTTCAATTCGCGGTTGCGGTTGATGCCCGCGGCTTGCTTAACTGAAACCGGTATTGGGCCTGCACCCCCACATAGCTAAAGCGAGTGGCCACGGTATTTTCGTAGTACACCGGGTCGATGGTGCGGCCTTGTTCCCAGACCACTGTCCGCAGCTCGAAGCGCTGCAAATCGCGGAGCCCGATGCTCGCCAACGCTTGCACCGCCACAAAGTGCCGGGCACTTAACGCCCATTCATGGCCCACGCCGGCCCGTAGCCCCACCCGGTACGGATTACCCCCATTAACGCGCAACGAGCCGACAATCCCCGGCCCACTCAGCTGAGTGGGGTCGGAACCGCTGAAAGAGAAACCTGAAATGCCGAGTATCGACCCGATGTACACCATGTCCAGCCCGACGCTCGTAAACCAAAGCCGGTTGGGATGTGCCAGTTTATAGTAATGCTGCCGGGCGACCAAGGCGAATTCAAGAGCATCTTGTCTAGTGGAGGCAACATTGGCGTAGTCGCCACGATTCCCACGGTAGTCGCGCTGCGTTTTGAACGCAAGTCCATAGGATGTCAGGGCAACGGTGGCCTGCAAGGCAGCCCTAGGCGACAGGCTAACCGCCGTGCCCACCCCCCACCCCCGATGCATTTGGGGAACCAAGCTCAGGCGGGAACTCACCAACGCATCATCGGCAAAACGGGCTTGCATGCCGTGGGCCTGCCCGGCCAGTAGCAGGGAGAACGAGCGTTGGGCGGAAGCACGGCCCGGTAAGGCCGCGAGGAGCAAAAACACAAGGCACCTATTGTAACGTGAGCGCGTGTTCATTGGCATTGCTTACCGTCTATTCGGATAACTATCGGCACATGAGCAAAACGTTGATTATAAAGCTGCATAATACGTTGCCAATTATAAGCAATTGTAAATTAACAGGGCACTAACAAGCCCGTAGCCTTTTCGAATGAATTAACACAATTGAACTAATGGCTTGGTCGCATAGCCCAATTGCTACGTGCTAGGGTTGCGCTATATAGTGCCGCGCTCCGATTAAAACCATTATAGCCCAAGAAATGCGCGCCGTAGCGTATGCCAAATAGCGTGTAGCGAGCCTTAGCTTGCGCGCCAGTTTGAAACCTCAGAAGCCTCCGTGATGAAAGTTGCGGGGGCTTTTTCGTGGAACGTGGGCCTCGGGCGCCGTAATTTCACCGCAATGAAAATTCGTTTGACCGCCAGTGCCGTGCAGCTACTGGCTGCGGCAGCGCTGGCCGCCTGCGCCGCCCAGCGCAACCCCTACGCCGCCACCAACAAATCCTACAAAGCGCAGGTGAAGGCCTACGCCAAGGCTCTGCGCGCCACGCCCGTGCCCACGCCCGGCGCCGACAGCCTGCTGCAGGGCGCCTACTGGGTGGGCACCACCAATTTTAACCTGCGCAAGCCCAACTATGTCATCATTCACCACACAGCGCAGGACTCCACGGCCCAGACGCTCAAGACGTTTACGCTGCCGCGCACGCAGGTGAGCGCGCACTACGTTATTGGGCGCGACGGGCGGGTGTTTCACATGCTGAACGACTACCTGCGCGCTTGGCACGGCGGCGCGGCCAAGTGGGGCAACACCACCGACATCAACTCGTCGTCCATCGGCATTGAGCTGGATAACAACGGCACCGAGCCGTTTTCGGAGCCGCAGATTGCCAGCTTGTTGCGCGTGTTGACGGGCTTGAAGCGGACTTACGGCATTCCCACGGCCAACTTTGTGGGCCACGCCGACATTGCGCCGACGCGCAAAAACGACCCCAGCGCCTTATTCCCCTGGAAGCGCCTGGCCGACAACGGCTTCGGCCTGTGGTACGACCCCGGCCCGCTGCCCAGCCCGTTTGGGGCCGACAGCGCGGCCGCCCTGGCCAGCCGCCTGCTTATTCCAACCCAGCCCACGCCCGACGACGCAGCCCCCGCGCCCCTCCCGCCCCTGCCCACCGACACGAGCAAAGTCGACGCCCAGCTGGCCCGCCTCAATGGGCCCATCACCACGTTCAACCCGCGCGAGGCGTTGCGCATCATTGGCTACGACACCAAGGACCTGGCGGCGGCCATTCGGGCGTTCAAGCTGCATTTCATTCAGCAAAACGTGGGCGGGCCGCTCACCGAGGCCGACAACCGCATTCTCTATAATCTGTATAAGAAGTGCTTGTAAGCGGCCGGGGGCCGCTATATTTAGCCAATACTGCGCTGCGGCGGCCGCGGCCGCCCGGGGCTTAAATTGATTGTATGCCAGATGTTTCCCAGCGCGGGCAGGCCATGCCCGTCTCGCCGTTTCGCAAGCTGCTGCCCTATGCCGAAGCCGCCCGCCAACAGGGCAAGATTGTATACCCGCTGAACATTGGCCAGCCCGACGTGCTTACGCCGCCCGAAATGCTGGAGGCCGTGCGCACCGCCGACATCACCGTGCTGGGCTACGCGCCCGGCGCGGGCACCGAGAGCTACCGCCGCAAGCTCGAAACCTACTATCAGCGCGCTGGCATTCCGGCTCGGTTCGAGGATATTATGGTGACCACGGCGGGCAGCGAGGCCATCCACTTCGCCCTGCTCTCTTGCCTCAATCCCGGCGATGAAATCATCATTGCCGAGCCTTTCTACGGCACCTACACGGCTTTCGCCATTGCGGCGGGGGTAAATATCGTGGCCGTCACGGCTCACATCGAAGACGGCTTTGCGCTGCCGCCGCTGGCCGATTTTGAGGCTGTGATTACGGAGCGCACCCGCGCCATCCTCGTCTGCAACCCCAGCAACCCCACCGGCTACGTGTACCGGCGCGACGAGTTGGAAGCCCTACTGGGCCTTTGCCAGCGGCACAACTTGTTTCTTATTTCCGACGAAGCCTACCGCGAATACTGCTACGACGGTGCCCGGGCCACCAGCGCCCTGAGCCTGCCCGGCGGCGAGCAGCACGTGGTGATGGTGGACACCATCTCGAAGCGCTACAGCGCCTGCGGGGCCCGCGTGGGCGCGCTCGTCACGCGCAACGCCGACTTGTGGCAGGCGGCCTTCCACTTCGGCCAGATGCGGGTGTGCCCGCCGGTGCTGGAGATGCTGGCCGCCGAAGCCGCCGCCGACCTGCCCGCCTCATACTTCGACGGCACCCGCGCCGAGTACCAGGACCGGCGCGACCTCACGGTGGGCCGCCTGCGCGCCATGCCCGGCGTGACCTGCCCCGTGCCGGGCGGCGCCTTCTACGTGGTGGCCCGCCTGCCTGTGGACGATGCCCAGAAGTTTGGCCAGTGGCTTTTGGAAGAGTTCACCTACCACAACCAAACGCTGATGCTTTCGCCGGCCAACGGCTTCTACCACACGCCGGGCCTGGGCCGGCAGGAAGTGCGCCTGGCCTACGTCATCAACCTGACCGATTTGGCGGCGGCCCTCGACTGCCTGGCCCAGGCGCTGCTCGAATACCCCGGCCGCACCGAACCAGTGCCCGCCGCCTTCGTAGAAGCTGCCACCACCTCTTGACTTTTTAATCTCTTTTTAATTTCAGATGGATACCCGCATTGTGCCTGCCGTCGAAGTACCCACCAAAGATTACCGCGGCACGCTGCGGTTTTGGCACTGGGCCAATGCGCTGCTTATCAGCCTGCAGCTGATGACCATTCTGTTTCAGAAGGTGATTGTGAAAGCCAAAACGGCGGTGCCGGAGCTGCAGTCGTCGGGCAAGGACGTGTCGGTGCCGCAGGCACGCGAGCTGGCCCACATCATCAGCGAACGAATCTGGGCCTGGCATATCTACTTCGGCTGGACGCTGGTGGCACTGTGGGTGTTTCGATTGGGCTTGCAGCTCACGGGCCCCTCGGAACTGCGCTTTTCGGCCCGACTGATGGAAATCCTGCGCCGCTACCGCCTAGCCCCGCCGGCCGACAAAAGCAAAGCCGGTAAAATCCTGTTTGCCAAAACCACCTACGCCTTGTTCTACCTGTTTATTACCATCATGGTGGTCACGGGCCTGATTCTCATTTTTGAGGACGTGTCGTGGCTGCGCGGCATCCATCACCTGGCCGAGGAAACGCACAACGTGACGATGTACCTCATCATCGGCTTCATTCTGATTCACGTGGTGGGGGTGGTATGGGCCGAAATGAAAGAGGACCACGGGCTGATTTCGCGCATGGTGGGCGGCGAGGCCCCGAAGGGGCAACAAGGCTAGGAAGTCAGCAGGGTCGTCATGCAGCGCGCAGCGAAGCATGACCGGCTGGTTTCCGTTGCTTCAATAGCTTAGCGGCTGTTGGTTTTATCCAGCACGGCCACCACGTCTTTGGTTGATACTTTCTGACCCGTTTCGGCGGCGCGGTAGATGGCGGAGAGTAGCTGAATGTCGCGCAGGCCCATCTCGCCGGGCACGCGGGTTGGCTTGTTATGGAGGATGCAGTCGGCGAAATCGTCCATCTGGCGGGCCTGTTGCGGCACGTTGGGCAGATTCATGGGGCCTCGGCTGGTGCGGCCTTCGATGCCGTCGTAGTAGAAGGCGGGCTGCAGTTCCAGCCAGCCGTTGGCGGCTTCGGCGCGCAGGCGGCTGCTCAGGTTCTGGCCGTAGCTGGTGCGGCAGTCGGCCACGGCACCGTCGGCGAACTGCATTTGCCAGTTCAGCCCCTCCTCCACTTCCTTGAAGAGCGTGGGGTTGGTTTTGGGCTCGAACTTGGCCGTGACGGACACCGGCAGCTGGCCTTTGGTATAAATGACGCCCTGCACGCAGTAGATGCCCATGTCCATCAGCGGGCCCCCGCCGGCCAGTCGCTTGCTCACCCGCCACGGCGTGTCGTTGTTGAAGCGAAAACCGTTGTCGGCGGCCAGGTGGGTGATGCGACCAAAGGCCTGCGACTGGCCCAGACGCATTATTTCCTGATGGTGCGGCTCGAAATGCAGCCGGTAGCCGATGCTGAATTTCTTGCCGGCCTTTTGCATGGCGGCTATCATGCGCCGGCAGTCTTCGGCCGATGTCGCCATGGGCTTCTCGCAAATAACGTGCTTGCCGGCCCGGGCGGCCCGCTCCACGTACTCGGCGTGCAAGCCCACCGGCAGTACCACGTACACGATGTCGATGGCCGGGTTATCGGCAATGCGGTCGAAGGTTTGGTAGTTGTAGATGTTGGCGTCGGGCAGATTGTACTGCTGCTTCCACTGCGCGGCTTTGGCGGGCGTGCCGGTCACGATGCCGGCCAGCCGGCACAGCTTGGTTTGCTGCAGCGCGGGCGCCAACTGGCCGGTGCTGTACTTGCCCAGGCCCACCAGCGCCACGCCCAGCGGCTTGGCCGCCGGCCGCGCCAGCACTGAAGTACCTACTAGCGAGGCCCCTACTCCCAACGACAACGTGCGGATAAACTCGCGGCGGGAAGCGGCGGAAATGCGGTCAAACTCATTCATGGCGGCAGGTTTTGGGTTCACTCCAAAGTACCTGATTCACGGACTCATGGTTGCGGCCTTTGCTGTACCGCGGGCGTAGTTTGTCTATCATTGCGCGCGCAGCGCGGCAATCCTTCCAGTTCTCAGCACCCCACTTTGAGAGGTGACAAACCCAACAAAAAAGCCCCGACACTATACGGTGTCGGGGCTTTTTCACATTAGAAAGCTAGTCGCTGAGAACAGACGGATTGGTTCGCTGCGCTCGCAATGACAGCTGGTCCGCTCTATTGGCCGCTGCCCACGGGCTTTTGTTCCAGCTTCTGCATGGGGCTGGTGGTGCGGCTGGTTTGCTGCTGCATGGGGTTCGCAGGGGCCTGGAACTGCTGCTGGAACAGCTCGAAGCGCGAGGCGGCGGGCTGGCGCGGGAAGGCGTTGTTGCTCACATCCGTGTCGGCCGTTTGCTGGAAGGGGTCGATGACGAAGCTGATGACCGGCTTTTTCGTCACGATGACCTTCGTGACCTGAGCGTTGTTTTTGCGCCAGATTTCGGCCGGAATGGTCTGGATTTCCTGCGAGTTGTCGGCGTAAGTCATCTGCAGCACCACCGGCATCACGAGGCCGCCCACGTTGCGCAGGCTCAGCTCGTAGAAGTTCTGGGTGTCGCCGAGGCGCTGCTTTTGCTCGTCGGTGAGGGTGCCCAGGTAGGCGGTGTAGCGCTGCTGGTCGGCGGGCGTCACGGCCAAGGGGTCGTAGCTGTTGTAGAAATCCTTCAGCTCGGGCTTCTCGTCCACCAGCGTCTGCTTGATGTCGGTGGCGTTGCGCTGGGCCGTGATGGACTGCGGCGCGGCGGCCTTCAGCTGCTGCAGGCGGGCGTTTTCCACCTGCGGGTTTTTGGTGCTCACGTTGTAGGCCTTCACCGATTCGAGGCTGATGTCGGTGTGGTCGATGGTGTAGAACCAGCCGCGCCAGAACCAGTCCAGGTCCACCGCCGAGGCGTCTTCCATGGTGCGGAAGAAGTCGGCCGGCGTGGGGTGCTTGTAGGCCCAGCGCTGGGCGTAGGTCTTGAAGGCGTAGTCGAACAGCTCGCGGCCCATCACCGTTTCGCGCAGGATGTTGAGTGCCGTGGCGGGCTTGCCGTAGGCGTTGTTGCCGAACTGCAGCGCCGACTCCGAGTTAATCATAATCGGGGTTTGCAGGGTCTTATCCGTGGCCATGTAGGCCGTGATGTTGCGGGGCTCGCCGCGGCGGCTGGGGTAGTTGCGCTCCCACTCCTGCTCGGTCAGGAACTGCACGAAGGAGTTCAGGCCCTCATCCATCCAGGTCCACTGCCGCTCGTCGGAGTTCACAATCATCGGGAAGAAGTTGTGGCCCACTTCGTGGATAATCACCGAAATCATTCCGTATTTCCGCTCGGCCGAGTAGGTGCCGTCCTTCTCGGGCCGGCCGCCGTTGAAGCAAATCATGGGGTACTCCATGCCGCCAATGGCCCCGTGCACCGAAATGGCGACCGGGTAGGCGTAGGGAATGGTGAATTTCGAGTAGGTTTTGATGGTGTGGGCCACCACCTGCGTCGAGTACTGGCCCCACAGCGGGTTGCCTTCTTTGGGGTAGTAGCTCATGCACAGCACGGGCTTGCCGCTCTGCGTTATTTGCATGGCGTCCCAGATGAATTTGCGCGAGCTGCACCAGGCAAAGTCGCGCACGTTTTTGGCCACGTAGGTCCAGGTTTTGGTGCCAGTGGCGCGGCTGCCTTCGGCTTTCGTGGCCTCGTCCTGGGTCACGATGAGCACGGGCTTCTTGGCATTTTTGGCCTCGGCCATGCGCTTCAGCTGCGCGGCGCTCATCACCTGGGCGGCGTTTTGCAAGGTGCCGGTGGCGCCCACCACGTGGTCGGCCGGCGCGGTGATGCTCACCTTGTAGTCGCCGAAGGGCAGCGTGAATTCGCCGTTGCCGAGGAACTGCTTGTGCTGCCAGCCCTGGTTGTCGGAGTACACGGCCATGCGGGGGTAGAACTGGGCCATCTCGTAGAGGTAGTTCTTATCGGCCGGGAAGTACTCGTAGCCGCAGCGGCCGCCCTTGGTGGCGTCGTTGATGTTGTAGTGCCACTTCACGTTGAACGACACCGACTGGCGCGGCTGCAGCGGCGTGGGCAGGTCCACGCGCATCATGGTGTGGTTCGTGACGGTGTGCAGGGCCTTGCCGTCCTTGCTGGTCACGCTCTCAATACGGAAACCGCCGTCAAAGTCGTCCACCAGCCCTTCGAGGGTTTGGAAGGTCACCTTGTCGCTCAGCGAATTCACCTCGGTGGCCGTCGTCATCGAGTTTTTGTCCCAGATGTTCTGGTCGAGCTGCACCCAGAGGTAAGGCAGCGCATCGGGCGAGAGGTTGGTGTAGGTGATGGTTTCGCGGCCGGTGAGGGCCTGCTTGGCGTCGTCGAGGGTGACTTTGATGTCGTAGTCGGCGCGCTGCTGCCAGTAGTCGGGGCCGGGGGCGCCGCTGGCGGTGCGGTAGCTATTGGGGGTCGGCAGCATCGTTTCGAGCTGCGCGAATTTGTCGGTGCCGGAGTTGGTGGTTTGCGCAGCGGCGGGCAGCAAGCCCGTCAGCGCCAGCCCCAAGCCAGCAAATAGAAAACGACGCATAGAGAACATGAAAATGAGAAAACCGAAAGGAATAACGGCCGAGACCGGTAAGGTCTGCGAATTTACGACAGGGTTGCGCCCCAACCTCGCAATTTTGGCCAATGCATTGCTGGCTACCGGGCGCTAGGGCCACAGCTGCTGCACCAGCAGCACCGTGGCAATGCCCAGCGCCGCGCCGCTGGTGGTGAGCAGCCAGTCGCGCCGGGCCACGCGCAGGCTGCCCAGCAGCACCGCCCCCAGCAGCAGGATGACGCTCACAATCAGAACCTGACCCATTTCCACGCCCACGTTAAAGGCAAACAATTCCTCCACCGGCCGGCTGTTGGCCCCAAGTAAGGCCCGCAGGTAGCTCGAAAACCCCAGCCCGTGCACCAACCCAAAAACCAGGGCCAACACGTTGGGCACGGCAGCAAATACGGGTGTCCGCCGCGTAATGAGCCGGCCGGCGCCGCGCATGTTGAGCAAAGCCGTGACCATGATGGTAACCGGAATCAGCGCCTCAATCACGGCCGGACTGAAGTTCACCACGCCCAGCGTGGCCAGCGCCAGCGTGAGCGAGTGCCCCACCGTGAAACTCGTGACCAGGGCCAGCACCCGCCGCCAGTCGTTCAGCACGTAGGGCGCGCACAGCGCCAGCAAGAACGTGAGGTGGTCGGCCGCGCGCGGCGTGCAAATGTGCAGGAAGCCGAGCTGCAGGTAAGTCTGAAAAACGGACATACTGCAAAGCTACGGAACGGCAAAAGACCCGCGCAGCAGGTCAATACGTCTCATCCAGAAGCAAAAAAGCCCTGGCCAGCGTTGGCCAGGGCTTTTTAAAGCACTGAAGGGAGGCTATTGCTTCACCACGCGGCGCGTGTCGAGGCCGCCCTCCGTTTTCACGCGGAGGATGTACACGCCCGACGCCAACTGCGTCAGGTCGAGGGCTTGCATGGCGGTGCCGGTCGAGGCCGGCACGGCGGCCGCGAACACCACCTGGCCCAGCGCATTCAGCACGGTCAGTTCCGAGGCGTGGCGGTAGCCGGTCAGTTCCACGGTGAGGCGGCCGTCGTGCGTGGGGTTCGGGTACACGCTCAGCGAAGTGCCGGCCAGCGGCTTCACGCTAGAAGTAACCACCAGGGCAGCGGAGGGCAGCGAGACGCAGCCGTTGGCGTTGGTGGTGGTCACGGTGTAGGCGCCGAGCTGGGCCGGGGTGCCGGTGAGCACCAACGTCTGGCCCGTGGCGCCGGCGACGGCCGTGGTGGTCGTGCCGACGGTCAGGTACCACTGGTTGCCCGTGGCCGCGCTCGAAGTGAGCGTGGTCGTGGTGCCGTTGTAAGTGGCCGTGATGGTCGGCGTGGCCGGCCGCGGGTTCACCGTGACGGTGACGGTGGCCGTGGCCGAGCAGCCCCCGGCGTTGGTGGCCGTCAGCGTATACGTTTGGGTAATGGGCGCACCGGTCGTGTTAGGCAGCGTCACGGTGGGCTGCGCAACGGTAGCGCTGCTCAGGCCCGTGGCCGGGCTCCAAGCATAGGTAGTGCCGGCCAAGGCCGCCGTACCGAGCGTAGCTGTAGCTCCGCCGCAGATGGTCACGGCCGGGCCCGCGTTGGCAATGGCCGCCGGAGCCACGGTCACGGTAGCCGTGGCCGTAACGGCCACACAGCCACCAGCCGCGGCCACCGTATTGGTCACGGTGTAAGTGCCAGGCGTCGAAGAAGCCAGCGTAATGGCGCCCGTGGTGGCATTAAGCGTCAGGCCCGTAGTCGAGGTGAACGTGCCAGCGGTGG
Source organism: Hymenobacter armeniacus (assembly GCF_014699055.1). Taxonomy (GTDB): domain Bacteria; phylum Bacteroidota; class Bacteroidia; order Cytophagales; family Hymenobacteraceae; genus Hymenobacter; species Hymenobacter armeniacus. The sequence continues at coordinate 159,925 of NZ_JACXAC010000002.1, read as the reverse complement.
CGCCCGCAGCCAGGGAAACGGTTGGGTTGGTGGTGCCGCTCACGCAGAACGTGGGCGTGCCCGTGCCGTAGCTGAACGTGGCCACCGGGGCCGCCGTCACCGTCACCGATGCCGTGGCCGACGAGGGGCAGGTGCCGCCCACGCTATACGTCACGGTGTAAGTGCCGGGCGTTGAAGACGAAAGCGTGATGGCGCCCGTGGTGGCGTTGATGGTCAAGCCCGTGGTCGAAGAGAACGTCCCGCCGGCCGTACCCGTCACCGTCGCAACGGGATTGGTGGTACCGCTCACGCAGTAGGTAGCGGCCGGATACGTGAACGTCGCCGTGGTAGCCGGATTCACCGTCACGGTGGTAGCCGCTGAGGTAGCCGAGCAGCCATTTCCGTTGGTTACGACTACCGTGTACGAGCCCGCGGCCGTGGCCGTGAAGGTATTGGTAGCCGAAGCCGCCCCCAGGCTGGTGGTGCCGTTGAGGAACTGATACGTGTTGCCCGTGCCGGCCGGGGCCGTGAGCACCACCGAACCGCCCGCGCAGAACGTCGTCGGCGTGGTGGCAGTCAACGTAGCCGTGGGGGCGGCGTTGATGGTCACGCTGGTGGTGGCCGTGGCCGCTGCACAGCCGCCCGCGGCCGCAATGGTGTTGGTCACGGTATAGGTGCCGGCCGTGGAGGTAGCCAAGTTGATGGCGCCCGTGGTGACATCGATAGTCAGGCCGGTGGTGGAAGAGAACGTACCGCCGCTGGCGCCCGTGGCAAAGACGGGGGCGGGAGTGGCCGTGCCACCGGCGCAGTACGAGTTATTGGCGTACGAAAAAGTAGCCACCGGCGCGCTCGACACCGTGACAGTGGCCGTGGCCGACGAGGGGCAGCTACCGCCCACCGCGTAGGTCACCGTGTAAGTTCCCAGCGTGCTGGCGCTCAGGTTGATTACCCCGGTAGTAGCATTGATGCTCAGGCCGGTAGTCGAGGAGAACGTGCCGCCGGCAGTGCCCGAAATGCTGGGCGTGGGATTGGTACCGCTCTGGCAAAAGGTTGAGCCCGTGTAAGCAAACGTCGCCGTGGTAGCCGGGTTCACCGTCACGGTGGTAGCCGCTGAGGTAGCCGAGCAGCCATTTCCGTTGGTTACGACTACCGTGTACGAGCCCGCAGCCGTGGCCGTGAAGGTATTGGTAGCCGAAGCCGCCCCGAGGCTAGTGGTGCCATTAAAGAATTGATACGTATTACCGGTGCCGGCCGGGGCCGTCAGCACCACCGAACCGCCCGCGCAGAACGTCGTCGGCGTGGTCGTGGCCAGCGTGGCCGTGGGCGCCGGGTTTACAGTCACCGTTACGGGGGCCGAGAACACCGTGCGGTTGTCCGCCGTCAGAATAACGGCGCGGAAGGTAGTAGTAGCCGTCAGGTTGGTGAAGGCCAGGGTGGCGCCGGTGTTGGTGCCGGGCACGTCCACGAAGCCCGCGCCGCTGTCGGCCTGGTACTTCACCACGGTGCCCACGTTGTTGGCCAGCGTGAGGGTGCCTGCGTTGGTACCCGCGCACACGGCGGGCACTGAAGAAGCCAGCGTGCCACCTTCGGTGTTGGCCAGCACGAAAAAGTCGTTGCCGGGCGTCAGGGGCAGGGTCGAAACCAGGCCGGTGGTGGGCGTAGTGGCCGCCGCGCCGCCAATGGAGGCATAAGCGCCGGCCGCCGTGGGGGCCTGCGCCACCACCGCCGTAGCAGCGTTGCCTACCACGTCATCGGCCCCGTAGCTCAGCTGCACCGTGGCGGTGGCGGGCAGGTTGGCAGTGTTTTCGAGGCGCACGTAGCGCGTGGGGTTCAGGTTGGTGACAGGCGAAACGCCCGTGCCGCCGGTGGCCCCGTTGATGACCGTGGCGGTGAACGTCTGGTCGGCCGCGGTGGTAATGCCCGACACCAGCACCGGACGGAAACCGGCCGCGTCGCCCACGGCAAACAGGCGCGATACCGCGGTTGCACTGTTCACGGTGACGCCAAACGGCCCTTTCACGTAAGCCGTGGCCGAGCCCGCCGGCATCACCGTGGTGGCGCTGCCGCTGATGAGCCGGTTGCCAGCCGAAGTCGTTACAATACCCGCAAGCAGGCTAATCGAACTGGATGACGCCGATGGCCCCACCACGGTCAGGTCGCCGCCAGCCACCGTGATGCCCTGCGGATTGTTGAAATCTGCGTAGTAGAGAATGCGCGAAGCCGGCACCTCCACGCCCGTGGTGCGAGCGGCCAGCTCGGGGTTGTAAATCAAATACAGCCCGCTGGTCGACACGTCGAAAGTGGGAGCCACGTCAAAGTTGCCAGCCGAAGAGGTGGGGTTGGTCAGACCAAAAGAGATAACGGCCAGCGCCGTCGTGCTGCTCTGCACCGTCAGGTTGTTGGAGCTGATGACATTGCCGCGGAACATGGCCACGTTGCGCGTGGTGATGGGCATGCCCACCGTTACACCCGTGCTGCTGTTCTGAAAGGTGATTTGCAGTAAGGGGCTGGTCACCGTGCCCGTGCCGCTGATGCTTTGGGCCGTTGTGCCTTGGAAGTAGAGGCGGCTGCCGGTGGCCGTGCCGGTCAGGGTGCCGTTGTTGGTGATGGTAGCGCCTAGCTGCAGCAAAATGGCGCCATTCAGGTTCAGCGTGGTGCCGGGGTTAATCAGTACTGTGCCAAAGGGGTTGGTCTGGCCGGCGAGCAGCACGCTCTTGGGGTTCGTGGTGTTGTCGATGGTCAGGTTGGGCAGGTTGCCCCGCATCCGGAAATCGAAGTTGGTGGCCGTGGCAGTCGTGCCCGCGTTCACGGTGCCGCCGGTGTAGGCGTAGGTACCCGCCACGTAGTAGTCGAGCGGCGTGGTGGCCGTGCTGCGCTGCACCAGGTTGATGGTGCCGCCCGAAATGGTGGTGGTGCCGTTCACACCGAACGAGGGAGTGGCCGACGTGTTGCCTACGGTGCTCACGTTGATGGTGCCGGCACTCAAGGTGAAAGTCATGGTGCCCGTTACAGAGGAGGCGCCCGTGAAATTGGTGAAGCGCCCCACCGTGGTAAGCGTGCCGCCTTCCATGGTGTACACGGCGTTGGCGCCGAAGGTGATGGAATTGCCGATGCTGCTGCCCACGTTAAAAGTACCGGCCGTAATCCGCAACAAGCCGTTCACCGTGGGCGAGCCCGTTTGGGCGGCCACCGTGAAGTTGGGGTTGTTCAGCCAGAAGCCGCCGGTGGCCGGAATGAAGTAGGCCGCCGCGTTGATGAAAACGCGGTTGTTAAACGTGCCGGTGCCCGAAATCTTCAAGGTTCCGGTCATGTCGTCCACTGTGTTGGTGGTGATGCGCGTGGAGAGGAAGCCGGTGGTCGTGGTGGCGCTGCCCTGCACTGTAAACGTAGGCAGAGTCATCTCCACCACGTCGGCCCGCACCGATTTGGCCAGCGAAACGGTTTGCAGGTCGGTGGTACCCGTGCCCGAGAAGGTGGCGTTGCCGGCGCCGGTGAAGCGCAGGTCGGAGCCAATGGTGCTGCTGGTACTTAGGTCCAGGATACCGTTGTTGGTCACGTTGCCGGCCACTTGCAGCACGTAGGCCGTGGTGGTCGAGGTCAGCAGCGAGCCCGTGGCGGCTACCGTGAGCGAGGCCACCGAAGCGGCCACGTCCAGCGTCACGGTAGCACCCGCCACGATGGTTACGTCGTCGGTGGCCGCCGGCACCACGCCGCCCACCCAGGTGGCCGGGGCGCTCCAGTTGCCGCCCGCAGCGGTAGAACTAATGGCGGCCAAGCCTTTGTGGGCCGCTGTGCTTTTGGCAGGCATCAGCACTGGGCCCACAGCCGCCGACACAGGCCGGGGCACTTGCACTTCGGCCGCTGGCCGCAACATGGCGCGGTCCTGCGCATGAGCGCCCAGCGTGCACAAGCCAAGCGCCGCAACGAGCAGCGGCCGGCACATCCGGACAGCTCCGGCGGCGGGGCGTTGAATAAATGAACCGACTGAGGTGCCGGCCGACAGTAGATGCTGCTTCATGAGAAAGGGAAAAATTGAGGAAATAGGAGGAACAAACGATTGCGGGAATCCAGCGAAATGGACAAGTGGCGAAAAATGGTGGACAGCAGTAATGACAAGAGATGCCTCAAGAAGCGGATGCCACGGCACCCGGTGTCTGTGTTTCAGATTAATACACTATCGAGGCAAGTGCAGGGTAAAGATGGTGGATGCCTGAAGCTTTATTGCCGTGGCGGACAAATTATTTTTCCGCTATTCCCGACGCCAGAAAACCAGGCTTTTTCTGACGTTGCTGGGGTAGTTTGAACGGATAAAGCGCCTGCCTGCAGGAAAGCATCTTAAACTAAAAAGTTGAATTTATCAGACTTTACAAATTGCTTGCAACAATCTTGAAAAATAAGCTTATTGCATTAAAAACGCCAATTTATGTAGATTTTACCTGCTTAAAACCTGACTTTACATCATGAGGGCAAACATTTGGCAGCGGGGAAAATGCCCTCTTACTTCGTCCCATCATTCAACCAACCCATTTCACCCCCGCTGCCATGTTTCGCCACACGCTGCTCCTCGTCCTGCTTGCCGGTTCTGCATCGGCCCAAACCCTCGCCCCCGCTGCCGCTCCCGCCGACACGGCCCTGACCACGGCGGCTGCTCCGGCAGGCCGCACGGCCGCCGACACGGTGCGCGCCCTCCACCGCCTATTTGCCAAGCGCCGCAAAGTGGGCGGCATCCTCACCATGGGCGCCGTGGCCGCCGATGTGGTGGCCGCCGGCGCCTCGGCCGCCGCCGAAGGCCGCCCCACCAGTTCCGGGGGGGCCTATGGCCTGGGCGTGGGCAGCTTCAACCTGGGGTTTGGCGGGTTTGCCTTTATCTATGGCGTGGTGGCGGCGCCCGTGATGGGCGTGGGCATTCAGCAGCTCATCGCCTACGGCCCCAAGCGCGAAGCCAAAATTGTGGCTCAATACGAAACCAATCGCCATTTACCGGCCAAAATTCGCCGGCAGCTGCGCCGCTACCTGCGGTAGCGAAGGGCGCCAGAGGCCGCGGCGGCGCCGACCGCAGCCGACGTCAGCCCCCGCCGTGTAGCTTTGTTGGGAAAACTGTCCTATTTCCAACCAGCTACAAAATCGGCGCAAACGACGTCCATGAAAAAACTTCTACTCAGCGCTGGCCTTGTACTGAGCCTCGGCATTAGCGCCCACTCCCAGCAGCCGGCCGGCCCCGAAACCATGCGTACGCACGCCGACACGGTGCAGGCCCTGCACAACCTCTTCCGCAAGCACCGCACCGGCGGCGTCGTATGGACGGGCATCGGCGCGGCCGTGGCCGGGCGCGTGGCCATAGCCAGCGCCTCCGGCGACAGTGGCGGCAATGGCGGCGGCACTGCGGTGGGCATTGGCGTGCTGGGCGGCGTACCGGCCGCCATTGGCGTGGGCAAGCTCCTGCGCTTCAGCGGCAGCCGCGAGGCGGCGGCCATTGCCGCGTACGACGCCGGCAAGCCCCTGCCCCGCTACGTGCGGCAGCGGCTGGCGACAAAGTATTTCAGCCGGTAATAGCGCCGGCAACCTCAACGAAGGGCCCCGCTGGCAGTTGCCAGCGGGGCCGTTGTGTTGGAGTGGCTTTAGAAAATTCTTATCCCTTCACCTTCAAAGACGTTGGCGCAGTCTTCCAGCTTAGGTGATATTGAGGTAAAATACTGAGTAGCCGCTTTAAGGTCGGTTAAGTAGTACAGCCTGTTTTTTTCGGCGTTGTACACCATCAACTTTGGGCTGTAAGGATATAAGCATTGCGGACCACTGTACACGAAAGTACTTACGCCCTGTGCGTTATACGTCATGCGCCGGGTTCTGACATCGGCTTTAACGGTGTCTTTGTAATGCATTGAAAGTGCGCCGCTCAAATCCCAGTCGCAATCGAACACGGGCACTGGACCCGTGTATGGACACTGCCCATCGAGGAGGACGGTGCTGCCGTGGTCGAGCCTGGGCACGATGGCGTAAATTTTTTCAAGCACCGCCCGCTGCTGCACATAGGACTGTGAGTAAAAATGTGATATCGTGCAATTGATGATGTACCCACTGCAAGCCACCCCCGCCAGCACCAGGCTGAAAGCAACGCGTCTGAGCTTTGTCGATTTAATAAGTGCACACAACAGCCCGGTACCGCCAACAAAACAAATGGCCACGCCAATTGCCGCCGCTACTGTGATTCTATTGGATATGCCAGCCGCCGAAATCTGGAAATTCGAGGTTACCAGAAATGCCGCATAACCGCCAAAATAGACTATTACCCCGACCCCTATAACTTTCAGCCAGTCAATCGATTTGATGGTGACTGCACTTATTTTAAGTAGATAATAAAAGATGGCCGCAAAGAGTATTGCTCCGATGACAAATAAGCGCGGGCTGTTGTAGTCTCTCACAATTTTCCAGACGATGACCGGCTGCTTCACGCCATACGTCCAGAAATCGTTTACAAGGGCGGCTCTGAACACCTGGGCCATGTGCCCGAAATAAGAGTCAGTGAAGCCGCCCGTTCTTTCCGACAGCAGAAATTTATACGCGATGCTCGCCACAAGCAGCAAACCGTTGCAGAAGAGCAAAGCACTGAGTGGGCTGCTGCTCGAGTCGCCACGCAAAGCCTCTTGTCGGGCCTGAATGCGGTATAATATATAAAAATTAACGATAAAAATTGGCAGGGCGACTTCATACGCCAGCGCACAGACCAGCACGCTGAAGCCACTGATAGCCAGCCATACATTCCAACGCCTGGCATTTTCTGCGGCCCTTATGTACCGCAGGCCGGCGTACAAGTTCAACAAGAGAAACACAATGCTGATGTTGGCGCAGTAGCTGGCCAGCCAAAAGCGTGTGGTAGAGTAATGAGGTAGCATTGCATAGACCAAAGGCAACGCAACTGCGACAGCGCGGGGCACTTTCAGACGCATCAGCGTCAAGTAAAACAGGAGCGTGCCCGCAATAAGAATCAGGGCATTGGAGATGTGATACCCCAGTGGGTCATCGCCAAAAAGCCAATATAAAACTGCAAAATCAAGCCATTGCACGGGCCTGACAATGAACCCGTTATTGTGAAAAGCATAATATATGATGGTAGCTAGGCCCTGGCCTTTTGCGCCGGCAATTGTGCTCAACACCCACCAATCATCGCTGTAAAAGCCCAGGCTTTGCACAAAATAACCCTGCAGCGCAACCACCATTACGGCTAAGAATATCAGGTCGGCTGTCTTCCTCCTTCTGTCAGTGGCTTCGAGGCTTGCCTTTACAGAAATGGTTTCACTCACGACCATAGTGCAGGGTGCTTTCTACCTACTGAGTGAAATGCACTACACAATTATAATACTTTATTAGTAAATTTTTGCATTTATTTATAATTTAATTATTAAATAATGTCCTATTGTGCCATTATCTCGCTCAATACACAGTTCAGCCATCACCACCCAATCAAATGGCCATTGCCAAAGCAGCAAAAAACGTTGTCACCACAAACACTGAAAGCCCCGCCAGCACGACGCCGACGGGGCTTCCCATTTACAAAACCGACGCAACTAATTACACCGCTGGCATTTCCACGTTCTCGAATTTCACCGCGCCGTCTTCCAGCACGGCTTCGACCACGGCGTCTTTGCTCACGCGGCCGGAGAGGATGTCCTTCGACAGCTCGTTCAGAATCACGCGCTGGAGCACGCGCTTGAGGGGCCGCGCGCCGAACTGCGGGTCGAAGCCCTGCTCGCCGAGGAAGTCGAGCACCTCGTCGGTGGCTTCGAGGCTGATGCCGGCCTCGGCCAGGCGCTGCTGGATTTGCTTGAACTGGATGTCGACAATGCGGCGGATTTCCTTGCGCTTGAGCGGCTGGAACATCACGATTTCGTCGATGCGATTCAGGAACTCGGGGCGCATGTGCTGCTTGAGGCGCTCGACGACTTCCTCGCGGGTGCGGTCCACCACTTCGTCGTGGTTGTACTCGTTCAGCTCCTTGAAGTTCTTTTGGATGATGTCGGCGCCAGTGTTGGAGGTCATGATGATGATGGTGTTCTTGAAGTTCGCCACCCGACCTTTGTTGTCGGTGAGGCGGCCATCGTCGAGCACTTGCAGCAGGATGTTGAACACGTCGGGGTGAGCCTTCTCGATTTCATCGAGCAGGATGACCGAGTAGGGCTTGCGGCGCACGGCCTCGGTGAGCTGGCCGCCTTCGTCGTAGCCCACGTAGCCGGGAGGCGCCCCGATGAGGCGCGACACGGCGTGGCGCTCTTGGTACTCGCTCATGTCGATGCGCACCATGGCGTTTTCGTCGTTGAACAGGTACTCGGCCAGGGCCTTGGCCAGCTCGGTTTTGCCCACGCCGGTGGTGCCCAGGAAGATGAACGAGCCGATGGGCCGCTTGGGGTCTTGCAAGCCGGCGCGGGAGCGGCGCACGGCGTCGGAGATGGCCGCGATGGCCTCCGATTGGCCGGCTACGCGCTTGCCCAGCTCGGCTTCGAGGTTCAGCAGCTTCTCGCGGTCCGACTGCAGCATTTTGCTCACCGGGATGCCGGTCCACTTGGCCACCACTTCGGCAATGTCCTCGGCGGTCACGACTTCCTGCAGCATCGAGCCGCCGTCTTTGTTGGCGTTGGCTTGGTCCTGCAGCTCTTTCAGCTTGTTTTCGGCTTCCTGAATTTTGCCGTAGCGCAGCTCGGCCACGCGGCCGTAGTCGCCCTGGCGCTCGGCCTGCTCGGCTTCCACCTTGAAGCGTTCGATGGCTTCTTTCTGCTCCTGAATGCCGGTGAGGACGCCTTTTTCGCTTTCCCAGCGGGCTTTCAGGCTGTCGCGCTTCTCGCCGAGCTCGGCCAGCTCCTTGCTGAGCACGGTTTCGCGGTCCTTGTTGTCTTCGCGGCGGATGGCCTCGCGCTCAATTTCGAGCTGCATGATGCGGCGCTGCACCTCGTCGAGCTCCACGGGCATGGAGTTCAGCTCGATGCGGAGCTTGGCGGCGGCTTCGTCCATGAGGTCGATGGCCTTGTCGGGCAGGAACCGGTCGGTGATGTAGCGCGAGCTCAGCTCGACGGCCGCAATCACGGCGTCGTCGGTGATGCGCACGCCGTGGTGCAGCTCGTATTTCTCCTTGATGCCGCGCATGATGCTGATGGCGTCTTCCTGCGAGGGCTCATCCACCATCACGGCCTGGAAACGGCGCTCCAGGGCCTTGTCCTTTTCGATGTACTTCTGGTATTCCTTGAGCGTGGTGGCCCCGATGGCGTGCAGCTCGCCGCGCGCCAGGGCGGGCTTGAGCAGGTTGGCGGCGTCCATGGCGCCTTCGCCCCCGCCGCCGGCCCCGATGAGGGTGTGCATCTCGTCGATGAAGAGCACAATCTGGCCGTCGGAGTCGGTCACTTCCTTGATGACGGCCTTGAGGCGCTCCTCAAACTCGCCCTTGTACTTGGCCCCGGCCACGAGCAGGCCCATGTCGAGGCTCATGATGGTTTTGTCGCGCAGGTTCTCGGGCACGTCGCCGGCCACGATGCGCTGGGCCAGGCCCTCCACGATGGCGGTTTTGCCCACGCCGGGCTCGCCGAGCAGCACGGGGTTGTTTTTGGTGCGGCGCGAGAGGATTTGCAGCACGCGGCGGATTTCCTCGTCGCGGCCAATCACGGGGTCCATCTTGCCGGTGCGCACCTGCTCGTTGAGGTTGCGGGCGTAGCGGTTCAGGCTCTGGTACTGGTCTTCGGCGCTCGGACTGGTGACCTTGCGGCCCCCGCGCAGCTCCTTGATGGCGGCTTTGAGGTCTTTCTCGTTGAAGCCGGTGTCTTTGAGCAGCGTGGCCACGGCATCCTTGCCGCCGAGGATGCCGAGCAGCAGGTGCTCGACGGACACGAACTCGTCGCCCATGTCCTTCATGGCGGCGTTGGCGCGCTGCACGGCGGCGGCGGCCTCGTTGGCGAAGTAGGGCGAGCCGCCGCTCACTTTCGGGTAAGCGGCCACAATGGCGTCGAGCCGCGGGGTGAGGATGTTGAGGTTCGCCCCGAGCTTGCTGGCGAGAAACGAGAAGACGCTCTCGTCGCTCTGGAAGAGGCCCTTCAGCAGGTGGCCCGTTTCGACGGCCTGCTGCTGGTTGCCCCCGGCGATTTCGGTGGCCTTCTGCACGGCCTCCTGTGCCTTGATGGTGAAGTTTTTAAAGTCCATGTTGCTTAGTCTCTAAGTGGGTACTTCGGGTTAGGGAGTTTGTACGAGGGGACTAGCAAACGGGGTGCGAGAGTGGGTTTTCGGACTTTTTGACCACAACGCAAGCCAGAATATGGCCCAAATTGGACAATTTGCCATAATTTTAGCCCAAGTGCTTCCCATTCTCAGCCATTTTGGTATGGCATTTTCGTTCTCCGCACATGGGCTTTTTCAATAAGCTAATCTCTACCGGCTCTTCCCTGTTTACGAAAGACACTCCGGATTATTCGTACGGCTTAATCAAAAAGCTCGGCGTTGTTACAATGCTTCAGACTGAACGCTGGAAGGAGTTTGAAAGCACTATTCTTTCTCTCGGCAGCGAAGATTTAACTCGTCTGCTAGATGGAATTTGTCTAACAGACAAATACGAAGTGACGCTCAGAAATTATTTTACAAGCGTAAAATCAGAAGTAAAAGAGTTGGTTGCAGGCTCTTACTACCTCTTCCTTGCTTGGGACCGCCGGGGCACCAATGTTGGAGCGTCCTTAACTGGCGAGCAAATCGACGGGTTCACTTATTATTTGGGAGAAGCGAATCGAAATTTCTCGGAACATTTCAGCACGCCAATTTTAGAGGCGGAATCATTCGCTCGATTGGTACGTGTCTACATGGGCTTCAGCGATACCGAAGCTGCTCAATCAGCTTTTGCGAATGCAGTGCATTTAGTGCCTGACCATTTACTGGCTCACCTAAATTACTTCAAGGTAACGTCGCCCAAGTGGTTAGGAGATTTGGAAACTATGCAAAAATTTGTGACTCATATTCAGCATAATTCTCTTAAAAACTTATTGCAGCTGATGTTTCTTGTAGAAGCTTACAGTGACATATTCTCTAATAATTCAGTAAAGGATAAAGCGGTTTTACAAAAGCAACACGGAGAATTTATTGCTGATATATTAGCTATAACGGTGGCACCAACAGATGATTCTCTATTATCCATTTACACCCGTAATTATTTAGCTTGTCTTTACCGAATCCTAGGGCACGAAAAAGAAGAGTCCGGGCTTAAAAAGCAATTGGAAGGCCGTCGCACGAATTATCCTTGGGCTTATTTCGGCTGGAATTAGTCGCTGTATTTCCGTCACTTCCATACTACACGCCCCGACACTAGACAGCTACTGTAGCAACTCCCGTTTCTTCAGCGGCGGGGGCGGCGGGCGGGGCTTGGGTGGGGTGTCTACTTCTCGTAGTGGAAGCGGCAGGCGGCAATAAACAGGGTTTCGCCCTGCACCTGATACACCAAGCGGTGCTCGTGATTGATGCGCCGCGACCAGAAGCCGCGTAACTCATTTTTCAACGCCTCCGGCTTGCCCGTGCCTTTGTGGGGCGTGCGAGTGCATTCTTTGATGAGGTCATTGATTTTGTGCAGAATGTCGCGGTCGGTTTCCTGCCAATACAGGTAATGCGCCCACGCTTTTTGGGAGAAGCTGACCAGCATTAGCTCAGCTCTTTCATCGGCACCGTCTGGCCCTGCCGAATTTGCTCAATGGACTCCAGCAATTCGCGGGCATTGGCGGGGTTGCTCAACAAGTACTCCGTTTCGTCCTGCGGCTTGGCTTTCGTGCGGGCCGGCGTGGCTTTCACGAACGGCAGGCTCTGCAGCAGCTCCATCATAAAAGCCGCTTTGTTATCGGGGACTTCCAGCGTGATTTTCATACCATCCAAAACTACGAAGATTCCACTTAGTTCCTGGCGCCTGCCTCAGCTACCCTAGAAGCGCCTGTTTCGCTCAGCAGCGGGGGCAGCGGGCGGGGGATTATGGATTGTCAATCCAGTTTTCCTGCACCAAGCCGGAAATGTCGGCAAAGTGGCGGGTGTTGCGCGTGACAAGGGTGAGGCCGTGCCGGATGGCGGTACAGCCTATCATCAGGTCGAAGTCATCGACGGGGCGTCCGGCGCGACGCAGGCGGGTTTTCTCGGCGGCGTAGTGCTCGAAGCAGTCCGCAATGGGCAAAATGTGGCCTTCAAAGGCGGCACGCAGCCCATTTAGCGCCAGCCGGTTGGCGGCCTGCTTGGTTGGGGCACTATTGGCCACGCCGTACAGCATTTCGGCGATGGTCAACTCGCTAATAAAGCAATTATCGAAGCCAATGCTGTCCAGCTTTTCGACAATACCGTATTCGTTTTTGGTGAAATGAATGCAGATGTTGGTGTCCAACAAATAGTAGCTCATAGCTCTACGTCGCGGTCGCGGAAATGCCGCGATTCCATCAGCATCTTATTGATTTCATCCCCGCTTTCGTCGGACTGCCAGGAACCTGCCAGCGCCAAAAAGCGCCGCCGCCGCTCTTCCTCGGAAACGGTGGTAACCGGAGGCGAAGCCGTGGCCTTCACCCCTAGCCGCTGCGCCAGACTCAGCAGCAAGTGCAGGTCGGCATCATTGGTTGGCTCTAAAACGAGGGTGGTAGTCATAGTGGGCAGATGCTGAATGACGAAGTGAAACAATGCTGCTTCTAAGGCTAAGTTACGCAGAAGCCCGTGTTTCTTCAGCGGCGGGGGCAGCGGGCGGGGAAAACGAACACTTGGGCTTTATCGCAGCACGGCCGGCCGATGGGCCGAGCCCGGCAACCACCAGCACAAAGCCCCGGCCTGCTGCAACAGCAACAGAACGGGGCTTTTTTCCGGGTAGCGGGCTTTGGCAGATGCGTGCGCCGGCACTGCCCGTTTCACGGGTGGCCCGGGTGGCTTCTGCGCCGCATTAGCGGGCCAGGCGGTACACCAAGTTGTTCAGGGAAATACGGTATTGCTCGGGGCTGTCGTCGTAGCTGATGGTGTAGCTCGTGGGGTAATAGCCCGCCCGCTCCACGTATTGCGGCGGCCGGATGGGGATGGGGTTGAAACTGGTCTGGTTGTTCAGCGAGGTCAGGTAATCCAGCGTGAACATGGGCTCCAGGAAGGTGATGTGCCCCTGGTAGCTGCCGTAGATGAACGTTTTGCTGAACACGCCGCCGTTGAACTCCGGCGCCAGCACGTCCACGGAGTGCGCGCCCATGTTGGGCACCAGGCCGGGGCCCATCTGGTAGGCCACCGGCAAGTAGCCCGGCGCCGGAAACAGGTCGAACACCGGCGCGCCGTTCACCACTGGGGCCAGAAAAGGAATGGTGGCCTGGAAAGCTTCCGTTATCATGTAGAAGTGCAGGTCGAAGTGGGGCAGGGTGTAGATGTTGTTGGGCTCGTGGCCGTTGGGATTCCATCCGATTTCAATGTGGTCGAAAGGCGGCACCGCCACCTGCTGCGGCAGCCGGAAGGTGTGCTCGGTGGGCGCCGTGCCCTGCGCCGCCACCGACCTGGCCGATATGTCGACCCCCATCGCCGTGGGCGTCCCGGCGGCGTTCACCGTCACCCAGGCCCGGCCCACCCCCTGGCCCAGCGGCACGGCCGGGCCGTAGAAGGTTTTCTCGGTTTTGGCCGCGCTTTCCGAGCGGGTGCTCAGGTCGGGCTGCACTTCCTCCCGCTGCGAGCAGGCCGGAACAACCAAGGCAATGCCGGCAAGCAGCAGGCCTTTGGTAAGTAAGCTGGCGAAAGAATGGAGTTGTTTCATAATGAAGGATGAAGCTATGGGTTTGCAGATGGCGGTGTTGTGGTTGGCGCACTGGCTTGCGGCCCTGGCCGCTGCGTGAGCTGATGGACCGGGTACCAAGCGGCTCCGGGCCCTGCAGCAGGCGCCTGAACTTGTATTCAGAAAAGGCAGGGCATGTGGCTTCGGTAGCTACCAAGCGCGAGAGCGAAACACGGAGCCAACTGCGGTACCGGTCCCGCAATGGCCTACACCGCCCTGGCCGGAAGGCGGTACGCAGAGAGCCAGAATCAAGCACGGGCGCACTACCCCAGGCAGCCGCCGCATTCATATTATATACAATATTAAATATATTTAAACGCATTTGCAAGCATCCGGCCACATTCCTCCCCTTGCGCCAGCGGCCGAAACAGCACCTTTTCGCCGTATTGCAGCAGTAGCAAGCCTTCTCGCAGCCAAAAAACACGAGAGCTAAACAGAGGCGGCCAGCATGCCTGGCAGCAACGTTGGCTCCGCGCACAACAAGGCCTACCCTGCCCAGACTTTCGGCTTTCTCTGTCTTGAACAAAGCCCAAAAAAAAGAGCCTCGGCTATTGCCGGGGCTCTTTTTTGGGTAATCACAACAACTTGCGGACGGCTACTTCAGCTTTACGCCTTGCGCTTCCATTTGCTTTTCGGCGGCGTTGTGGTTGGCCAAGAACTGGGCGTGCTGCTCGGGCGTGCGCTGGGTGCCCAGGCTGGCCAGGTGCTCGCGCAGCTTGTCGGCGGGCAAGTCGGCGCCGTAGGACGGGGTGCCCGGCTGCTGGCGCCACGACTCGTGCAGGGTGCCGTCGTCCACGGCGTCGAAGCCCAGCTCTTCCACCAGGGCCATTACCTTCTGCTTGGCGGCGGCATCGTCGCCGGCCACGGGCAAGGAAATGCGGCCGGGCGTGCCGGCGGGCACGCCCTTGTTCTGCAGGTGGTCGGCGTAAATGTTGTTGAACACCTTCATCACGGGGCGGCCCAGGTGCTGCTGCACCCACTCGCTCTCGGTAAGGTCGCCGGTTTCGAGCTCCGGAATCTGGCCGTCGCGCAGCATGGGGTAGTAGTTGCTGGTGTCGATGACGGGCACGTCGGCCGGCACGCCCTCGAACAAGTTCTTGGGCAGGTCGGGGATGTTTTTCAGCGGGATGGTGACCACAATGAGGTCGGCGCCCTTGGCCGCTTCTTCGGCCGTGACGGGGGTGGCGCCGGTTTTCTGGGCCACGTCGCCCAGGGTTTCGGGGCCGCGGGAGTTGGCAATTTTAACGGAGTGGCCGAGGCTGGTGAGGCGCACGGCCAGGGCGCTGCCGATGTGGCCGGCGCCGATGATTCCAATGTTCATAACAGTAAGCTGAGCGGGTGATGGATGAGCTGCTTGTTGGCAAAGCGGCATGCGCTAAGACCACCCACCCGGCCAGATTGTTTTGCCCAGGCCCCACGGGCTGCCCCAGACGGGGCCCGGATGGCGCGGCTGCACGCCGGCTCGGGCAGCGCCGGTTTCTTCGGCCAGGCTGGCGCCTTGGCCCGGTTTGGCGACGGACGCAGGCCATCGGCTCTCCCCTACTTCTTTTTGACGGGACTGGCAGCTGGTTTTTTGACCGGCGCGGGAGCCGCAGCCGAAACTGAGCTGGGCGTGAAAGGTACGTCGACGCGCATCTGGATGGGAACGGGGCGGCCGTTTTGCTGGGCGGGCGTGCAGGGGCAAATCTGCGCAAGGGCGTCGAGCACGGCTTGGTCGCAGCTGGTGCATAGGCCCCGCGTGATGCGCGGCTTGCGCACCAGCCCGTCGGCGTCGATGATGTACTCAGCCGACACGGTGCCGTTGATGTTTTCGCGCTTCACGGCCTCGGGGTAGCGCACGGCCTGCTGAATGCTGGGCCCGTAGACGGGGCTGCCGTCCAGAAAGGTGGGCATGCTTTCGGCGTAAGAATACACTTTGTCGCCGTCCACGAAGGGTTTGTTGGGGTCGGGCAGCGGCATCGGAATGTCGACGAACTGCCGGGTGGCCACGGGCTGGTCGGCGTTGTCGCGGGCGGGGGCCCAGGCGGGGAAGGCATTCACCAGGCGCAGGGCTTCGGCGTCGCAGCTGGTGCACAGGTGCGTTTTCAACTCGGCGCCTTCCACTTTGCCCGAAGGGCGCACAATGAACTCGACGCGCACGCGGCCCTGCAGCTTCTCGGTGGCCACCACGGCCGGTACCCGCAGGTTGCGCTTGAGGTAGTCGTACACGCCGGGCGCGGGGAAGGTGGCGTGCAGGCCGCGGGGGTCGGCGGGGTACACGTGGTTGGGCGAGATGAGCTGCAGGGGCAGCGCCAGGTTCACGGGCACGGGCTGGCCCCCTTGCTGGCCGGGCACCAGGCGCGGCAGCTTGCGCACGGCCGCCAGCACGGCCTCGTCGCAGGCCGGGCAGAGGCCGGTCACAATTTTGGGGTCGCGCACGTTGCCCTTGGCATCTACCACGAAGGTGACCTGGACCGGTCCCTCCGACTTGGCGTCGCGCACCTCGGCCGGAAACACCAGGTTTTTCATCACGGCGGCCTGCAGCGTGGTTTTCTCGTTGGGGGCCGGCAGGGTGGGCATCTGCTCCACGTAGCTGTATACGCGGGCGCCGTCGAGGGTGGCCGGGGCGGAGGCCCCCGAGGCCGGCGGGAACGTGGCGGGCACGGTGAAGCTCACCGACACGGCCCGGCCGTTTTGCTTGCCGGGGATGAAGCGCGGCAGCTGGCTCACGGCCGCAACGGTGGCTTCGTCGCAGCCGGCCCCGATGCCCTTCACAACCTTGATGCTCTTGACGCCGCCGGTGGGCGTGACCGTGAACGAGACGAACACGCGGCCGGTCACGTTGTCGCGGCGGGCCTGCTCGGGGTACACCAGCCGCTCCTGAATGGCGGCCACAATGGCCTGGTTGCCGCCGTTGCCGGGCAGCGTCGGCATCTGCTCCACGTAGGTGTACACCTTTTCTTCTTCGGCCTCGCCCTGCGCGGCCGAGGGCCGGGCCAGCGCCAGCAGCACCAGTAGAAAAGCAAAGAACGGGGCCGCGAGGGCCGAAAAAGCATGGCGTAGGCGTGGTTTCATGCTGCAAGTTAGGGGGCAACGCCGCGGCCGGGCCGTCCGGTATCTTTGCCGGAGCCTCCCATTTGTTTGCCCCGCCTCGCCATGAAAACGTCTTTTCTCGCCCTCACGCTGCTAACCGGGGTGCTGATGGGAGCCGGCGCACCGCTCGACGATAGGGCCGAAACGGCCGATACTGACCTCGTGTACGGCGTGCCGCGGGCCGAGCTGTTTCGCAAACACGGCGTGAAGGAGCTATTTGTGGAAAGCGAGTCGTCAGACCAGGGCCGGGCCACCACTGCCCGCCACCTCAACGAGTACCAACTCTTCGACCGCAACGGCCGGGCAGTGCAGCAGGAACGAGCGTCGGAGCGGGTGCTCTCCTACCGCAACGACTGGGAATACAATGCTAAGGGCCAGGCCGTGGCGGGCACTTCTTACCACCTCATCGGCTCGCGCCGCGACACCGGCCGTGCCGACCTGGCCTGGCTGCCCACCGAGCACACCCGCTACGTGGCCGAGGGCACCGAACCCGCCGGCAAAACCCGCTGGAACGCCGAAACCGGCCTGTGGGAGCCCGTCACCCGCCTGCGCACCTGGACCAGCCACGACACCACCTACGTCGAAACCCGCGACGCCCAAGGCACCGTCACGGAGCTGGAGCGGCAGTTTGCCGTGGGGCCGGGCAAAAACACGCAGCGCACCGACAACCTCACTTTTACCAACGGCCGGCCCCGCGAGCCCAAGTTCCAGTACTACCGCCTCGAGAAGAAGCGCGTGGTCGAATCCGGGGAGGTCACCTTCGAGAAGGAAATCCAGGAATACGTGGAGAAGCACCCCGAAACGCTCGGCTACGTGCTGGGCGGCTCCAAGTACGGCTTTCATGCCCTCACCTACCACGTGGCTGGCCTCAAGCCCGGCACGCTCAAGCCCGATTTCAAGCTGCTCTACAACCGCAAAGGCCAGCTCCTGCTCGCCACCGGCTACGGCGTGCGCACGGCCTACCAGCGCGATGCCGCCGGCCGCGCCATCTCCAGCTCGCAGGGCCGGGAAGAGGGCCGCGATGGCACCATCAGCACCTACGCCTACCGCCCCGACGGCCTGCTGGCGCGCGAAACCATCAGCCGCACCGATGGCGCCACCGAAACCCGCTACTATCGATACCGCTTCTTCTAAAACCGCTGCCCACCAGTTGGCGGGGTTTGGCGCCGGGGGCCTGGTCAAGCGGCTGGCCTCTTTGGTGCAAACCCCGACGGCAGAAAGCCCGCCGCCAGGGCCACCCGGCAAAACACCGCGAACTACCGCAGCCGGCGGTTGTGCCGGGCCTGGGCATGACGGCGGTCTAGGAGGGTAGTCAGGTTCATGGCCTTGCGTGGGCGCTGCGGAAACTTATGCCAGGTGCCGGGGCGAGCCAGTGCCCGAAACGTGGGCGGCGCGCTGGAACAGCCAGCCCGACAAGGCCCATATGGCGGCAAAAGCTCCGTTGGCCACCAGCACGTTTGCCAAGTGCACCGAGGGCTCGGCGGCCGCGCCGGTAGGCTTCCAGACAAACAGCGCAATGAGGGTGACCAGCACGTAGGCCAGCGCGGCCCCGAACATGGCCCGCGACATGCCTTGCGGCCGAAACCTCGCCGCAAGGGCCCCGACCAGCGCCACCGCAAGCACGCTCACGTACAGGAGGTTGGCCGGGTTGTCTTCGCTGCCCACCAGGCCCACGGCCAGGTTGGCCCACACCAGCAGCAAGCCGGCGGCTACCGCCACAGCGGCGGCCAACCGGTAGGTGGTGCTGGTGGCCTGGCGCGCCACCAGCACAAACAGGCTGCCCGCGCCGAACAGCAGGCCACCGGCCACCACAAAATCAAACCAAGTCCACTGCACTTCGGCGCTGAACTGCATGGCCACAACGGGAACGAGCAGCAGAGCAGCCGTAGCCAGGGCCACAAAAAGGAAGCTTTTGGAAAGAGACATGCTGGTATGGATGAAGGGTGAAAAAAGATGGGTGAATGGCCGGTGGCGCCCTCAGTCTGCCCCTGCCCCGCCGGGTGCCGGCTAACGACCAGTGCGGCGTAAATGAGTGCAACACAAAAGTATTAAAAAGAACTTTGCATTTCAAAGAACAAGATTCAAATAGTGGTTTTCATTTGAAAAATGATGCCGCCGTAAAGCAGCGGCGCTGCTGTAGGAACGATGGTGGCCAGGTAGGCGATTGGCCCTGAAAAAAGAGCATAGGCGGAGACTGGCCGGGGCCAAAAGCCGGTTTTGCCCGACGCCAAAAACCGCCAAAAACCGTGGCATTGCGCAAACGTTAGCGCAAACGTGCTGAATTACACGACTATAAAATTTTTCTAAACGTCATACACTGAATTATAAGACGTTGTAGCTTTGAAACATAAATTCCTACTCAACCCTTAATCCCAATACGCATGCAAAATTTTACTCTTAAAGCCACGCTGTTTTTTGCATTCCTGCTCTCGGCCTCGCTGAGCAAGGCGCAAACCACCATCACGACGGTGGGCATCATCGGCTCGGCTACGCCCCGCACGGCCACCAACACGACGGGCTGGGACGCCTCGACGCCCATGACCCGCACCGTGGCCGGCGGCAACGACTGGACCGTTACGCTGCAACTGACGGCCGCTACGGGCTCGAACGAAGTGAAATTCCGGGCCAACGACGCCTGGACCATCAACTGGGGCGCCGCCGCCTTTCCCTCGGGCACCGGCGTGCAGGACGGCCCCAACATCGTCATCCCCACCGCCGGCCGCTACCTGGTGCGCTTCAACAGCCAGACCGGGGCTTACTCGTTTTCGATAGTAACGGCGGCCAAAACCAGCAACGATTTCGTGCTGCGCATGGCCCTGGCCCCCAACCCCGCCCGCGGCAACGTGAGCGTGGTGTACGACCTGGCCAAAGCCACCACCGCCTCGGTGAAGGTGCTGAACCTGGTGGGCCAAACGGTGCGCCAGCTGGCGCCGGTGCAGCAGGGCGTAGGCTCGCAGCAGCAGGAGCTGGCCCTGCAGGGCTTGGCCGCTGGCATCTACCTGGTGCAGCTGCAAACCGCCGACCAAGTGCAAACGACCCGCTTGGTGGTCGAATAGGCTTCGGCAACACTACCGGCCAACGCCGCGAACCTGGGCTCTGCGCCCGGTTCGCGGCGTTTTTTTTTGTGCCCGGCCGCCACAAAAAAGCCCCGGCCCGTGCAACTGCACGAACCGGGGCTTTGGCTTTTCCCACATCGGGGAGTTGTGAGCCTAGTTCGCCTTTTTCTCCAGGCTGTTGGCCATGTCATAGTGCGAGCGCAGCAAGGGCAGCGTTTTGGTGGCAAAGGCTTGCACGTTGGGCGATTCGGCGGCTTTGCTCTTCACCTCAAACATGGCCACGTCCATCTGGTGGGCCTTTGCCATGAGGTCCATGTACGTTTCGTCGAAACTTTTGCCCGACTTGTTCAGCAGGCGGTCGGCCATGGCTTGGTGCACGGGCAGCATGGTGTCGGGCATTTTCACGCCCAGCGGCGCGGCCACGGCCTTGAGCTCTTGGCTGGACTGGTTGTGCTGGCTCACCATCATCTGGGCGTACTTGCGCACGTCGGCGCTGGTGGCCTTCTGCGAGGCCATCTGGCCGGCCCTGATTTCGAGCATGTCGCTGCTGGCGGCATTCGTCAGGAATGCGGCGTCCTGCATGGTGGCAAAGGTGTTCACGAAGGCCGTGGCGTCGGCGCTGGGGTCGGTGGCAGCGGTGCCGGTGCTGGCATCCGGGACGGTGGCGGCACCGGGTTGGGCGTCGGCGGCGCTGCTGGTGGCCGTTTCGGAAGTGCCGCTGGTGCTGGTGCTGCTGCACGCCGCGCTCAGGGCAAGCACGCCGGCCAGTAGAAATGCGGGAATTGCTTTCATCGTTTTCATCGAAGTTGGGGTGAGGGTGATTGGCTATATACGACAAGTAGCAAGCCGAGGGATACTGATTTCAGCATTTACCAGCTGTCTCCCCTTTTCCAATGCCCTACGGATGAATCTATTCCAACCGGCCTCCGCTTATTTCTACGCGTGGCGCGCGGCCAGCACCTCCCGCACCGATGTCCAGTGAATGTCCGGGTAGCGGGCGTTGTCCAAGTGGGCAAACGTGGGCCGGCCCGAAAACATGTTGTGCATGTACTGCATGCCCTGCCAGGCCGGAAAGACCTCCTCCGGGGCCGGCGCCAGCGTGCGCGCCACACGGATGAGGGCGCCCAACACCCACAGGCCGCCGGCCCGCAGCAGCTTGTATGGCCGGCCGGTGGCCTCGGTGGCGGCGCGCTGCAGCCCGCGGGCGCTGGCCACCTCGCCGGCCACGCGCAGGTAGCGCGGCGTACTGGGGTCGAGGGCCGCGGCGGCCGTGTATTCGGCGGTGTTGTCAATGGTGGTGAAGTCAAGCGGCTGGTCGGCGTCGCCGTAATACAGCACCCGGCCGAGGCCGAACAGCACCACTGGCGCCTGCCCGGTGAGCAAGTCCGTGAACATGCCGTTGAGGACGGACGTGGCCTGAATGGGGGCTTGGTCGAGGCGCTGGTTGAACTCGCGGCGCAGGTCGAGGTTGCGGTTGCTGCCTTCCGGCAGTTTGGTGTAGTCGATGCAGAAATCCGACGGAATGAAGCGCGGCACGCCCGCCGCCACGGCCGCGTCGAGCAGGCGCTTCTGGCCGTCCACAATCACCTCGCGCAGCCCCGAGAGGGCCGACACCACGCAGGCCGCGCCCGCGCAGGCCGTGGTGAGGGCCGTCACGCTGCCAAAATCAACTTCCAACACCTCCGCGCCCAGGTCGCGCAGCACGGTGGCTTCGGGCTTGAGATTGCCGGGACGGACCAGTGCCCGCACTGCGGCACCGCGGCGGAGCAGCGCCTGCGCAATGCGAAAACCTAGGTCGCCGGTGGCGCCGGCCAGCACCACGGGGCCGGCGTTAGAGGAAGAGGAAGAAGTTGTCAAATGGAACGGACTGAAAGTGTTTGAAAATTAACCATTAGCTTGGGATATGGTTAGCTTTTAACCGTACTGCCCTTTCCAACCGCTATGTCAAACTTTTCCATACGCAGTATTGCGGGTGTGCTGTTGTGGCTGCTGAGCGTCCTGCCGGCCGCTGCCACCCACTTGGTAGGTGGCGAGCTGAGCTACAAATATTTGGATGCGAACGGCTCCCGAGAAACCCCCTACCGCTACCAGATTACCGCCCGCATCTACCTGAATGCCTCCACGTCGAACCTGGGGGCTACCAGCACCATCGGGGTGAGCTCGCGCGCCGCGGGCATGCCGGTGCTCACCCAGCAATCTGTGGGCTACACCAGCATGACAAGCATCTCGCCGCCCGCGGTGCCGGGCTGCCCCGTGCAGGTGCCCGAGGTGGTGCTGGGCATTTACACCGTCGTCGTGGAGCTGCCGCTGGTGAGTGAGGGCTACCAGGCCTTTTATGCGGCCTCGGCCCGAAACGCCGGCATCACGAACATTCAGAATCCGACGCAGCAGTCCATGTCGCTGACGGTGGACATGACGCCGCCGGCTATTCCCAACACCTCCCCCGTTTTCTCCACCACGGCCCTGAATGTCATTTGCGTGGGCGACACCAATGCCCTGCTCAACAACGCCTACGATGCCGACGGCGACCGGCTGAGCTACGCCTTTGTGGCGCCCAACAGCAACGGCCTGGGCTCTTCCATTGCGTACGCGCCGGGCTACAGCGCGGCCCGGCCGTTTGGCAGCAACGGCTACGCGGCGCTGGACGCGCGCACCGGGCTGGCGCGCTACGTGAGCCAGCGCCAGGGTGTGTTCCTGCTGGCCATCGACGTGTCCGAATACCGGGTCGTGAATGGCCAGGAAATGCTGCTGAGCACGGTTCGCCGCGATATTCAAATTGCCGCCCGCGTCTGTTCGGTCGCACCCAATCAAGCTCCGGCATTTAGTGCGGCCAGCCTGGCGCAGCAGGATTTCACCGTGCGCGAAGGCCAGCGCCTCGACTTCAACATCACCGCCACCGACCCCGACCTGCAGCCCCTCGTGATGACGGTGCGCAGCGTGCTGCTGGACGGCGCCGGCCCCATCGATGCGACCGTGAACGGCCAGCCCGGCGCAGGCGTGCCCGGCAGCATCAACAGCGCGGTCGACGTCACGGGTACCGGCACCGTAACGGCCGCGTTCCACCTGACGGCCGGCTGCGGGCAGGCCCGGCCCGCGCCCTACGATGTGCTGGTCACGGTTTCGGACCAGGTGTGCGGCAGCAAAAGCATCGCCGGCGTGTTCCGCATCACCGTGGTGGGCGATGCCCCGCTGACCCGCGTGCGGGGCGACTCGGTGCGCTGCGTGCAGAGCACCGG
Source organism: Hymenobacter armeniacus (assembly GCF_014699055.1). Classification (GTDB taxonomy): domain Bacteria; phylum Bacteroidota; class Bacteroidia; order Cytophagales; family Hymenobacteraceae; genus Hymenobacter; species Hymenobacter armeniacus. The sequence goes on along the minus strand of NZ_JACXAC010000002.1, from coordinate 136,808 downwards.
CACGTACACCGCGTTCGGGCCAGCGTTTGGCCAGTACCGCTGGACGGTGCGCGGCGGCGAGGTTCTGGGGCCCGCCACCGGCCGCACCGTGCAGGTGACCTGGACCACGAGCGGCCCGGGCACCGTGGCGGCCCAGGGCATTGCCCCGGGCGGCTGCCCCACGGTGGCGGCTACGCAGGCCGTTACGGTAGTGCCCGGCCCAATTATAAAGGGCCCAAACGTGTACTGCCGGGCCACTAATAGCGGCCTACACTACACCGTGGACGGCCCGGCCGCGGCCTACCAGTGGAGCATCGACGAGGGCACCATCGTGAGCGGGCAGGGCACCAACAGCGTGGTGGTGGACGTGGTGAAAGGCGCCAGCACAACCCTGCGGGTGGAAGCCCCGAACTCCACCCAGTGCCGAACCGGCGCCCTGCGCATCAGCCCCGACAGCCGGTGCCTGGCCTTCTACAACGTCATCACCCCCAACGGCGACGGACAGAACGACCGGTTTGTGATTGAGAACATCGAGCAGTACCCCAACGCCACGCTCACCATCTTCAACCGCTGGGGCCGCCCGATTTACCAGTCAACGAACTACCGCAATACCTACGACGGCGAAAACAATGTACCCGGCGTGTATTACTACTTCTGCCAACTGCCCGATGGTACCCGCTACAAGGGCTGGTTTGAGCTGGTGCGATGAGCTGCCACGGCGCGATATTGCTTCTAATTTAACTGCTGCATTGCCATGCTCGACCTTGTAGTTGATGCCCGCCCGGCCGCCCTGGCGCCGGGGTTCGACGTGAAACGCATCCTTCCCTACCGGCTGCGGCGCATGCTGGGCCCGTTCATTTTCATGGACCACGCCGGGCCGGTGGACGTGGCGCCCACGCAAATGGCCAGCCTCGACGTGCTGCCGCACCCGCACATCGGCCTGAGCACGGTGAGCTACCTGTTTGGCGGGCAGGTCACGCACCGCGACAGCCTGGGCGTGCAGCAAATCATCCGGCCCGGCGAAGTGAACTGGATGACGGCCGGCTCCGGCATTGCCCATTCGGAGCGGTTTGAGGACCCGGCCGCGCTGGCTGGCGGCGCCCTCGAAATGATACAAACCTGGGTGGCCCTGCCCGAAGCCGACGAAGAGCAGGCCCCCACCTTCGCCAACTACCAGCCCCAGGAGCTGCCCATCTTCACCGACACCGGCGTGTGGATGCGCCTGATTGCGGGCGACGCCTTCGGGCTGAAAAACGACGTTAAGACGCATTCGCCGCTGTTTTACCTGCACGTGGTGCTGCAGGCGGGTGCCCGCTTCGGCTTGCCGCGCGGCTACCCCGAACGCGGCGCCTACGTGGCCAAGGGCCGCGTGGAAGTAGCCGGCCGCGTGTACTCGGCGGGCCAGCTGCTGGTTTTCACGCCGGGGCAAGACCCGGTGCTGCTGGCCCGCGAGCCCAGCACGCTGATGCTGCTGGGCGGCGAGCCGCTGGGCGAGCGGTTCATCTGGTGGAATTTTGTGTCGTCGCGCCGCGAGCGCATCGAGCAGGCTAAGGCCGACTGGCAGGCCGGCCGCATTGCCCTCCCGCCCAACGACAACGCCGAGTTTGTGCCGCTGCCGCAGGACAAAAGCCGCCCCGCGGGCTCGTCACCGGCCCCGCAGGCCCTTTCCTGAACCGAGCCACTCGACCACAAAAAAAGGTCACGCCATCGGGCGTGACCTTTTTTGTTAAGCGGCCCCGTCGGGCGGCCGGCTAGTTGTTCTGGTAGGGCGTCACGCCCATGTTCTGGAACATGAACGACCATTTGTCGGTCTGCTCCCCGATGACCTGGGCCGTGGAGCGGCCCGCGCCGTGGCCGGCTTTGGTTTCGATGCGGATGAGCACGGGGGCGTCGCCCTTCTGGGTTTCCTGCAGGCGCGAGGCGAATTTGAAGGAGTGGGCGGGCACCACCCGGTCGTCGTGGTCGGCGGTGGTCACCATGGTGGCGGGGTAGCTGGCGGGCTTCAGGGCGTGGTAGGGCGAGTACTTATAGAGGTACTCAAACATTTCCTTGGAGTCCTGGGCCGTGCCGTAGTCGTAGGCCCAGCCGGCGCCGGCCGTGAACTGGTTGTAGCGCAGCATGTCCATCACGCCCACGGCCGGGAAAGCCACTTTGGCCAGGTCGGGGCGCTGGGCCATGGTGGCGCCCACCAGCAGGCCGCCGTTCGAGCCGCCCGAGAGGGCCAAGTGGTCGGTGTCGGTGTACTTGTTGGCTTTCAGGTACTCGGCGGCGGCAATGAAGTCGTCGAACACGTTCTGCTTCTGCAGCTTGGTGCCGGCCAGGTGCCACTTCTCGCCGTATTCGCCGCCGCCCCGGATGTTGGGCACGGCGTAGATGCCGCCGTTTTCGAGCAGCACAATGTTGGAGGTGCTAAAGGCCGGCGTCACGCTGCTGTTGAAGCCGCCGTAGGCATAAAGCAGCGTGGGGTTTTTGCCGTTCAGCACCAAGCCTTTTTTGTAGGTGATAATCATCGGCACACGGGTGCCGTCCTTGGAGTTGTAAAACACTTGCTTCGACTCGTATTTGCTGGGGTCGAACTGCACGCCGGCCTTCTTGAACACCGTCGATTTGCCGGTGGCGATGTCGTACTTGAAAATGGTGGGCGGGTAGATGTAGGACGTGAACGTGTAATACGTTTCCTTCTCGTCCTTCTTGCCGCCAAAGCCGCCGGCCGAGCCCACCGAGGGCAGGGCAATGGTGCGCTCCTTCTTGCCGCTCATGTCGTATTGCTCGATGAGCGAGGTGGCGTCTTTCAGGTAGTTGGCGAAGAGCTTGCCGCCCACCGAACTCACGTGCAGCACGTTTTGGGTTTCCGGAATCAGGTTTTTCCAGTTGGCGGGCTTGGGGTTGGCGGCGTCCACGGTCACCACGCGGTTGTTGGGCGCGCCCAGGTCGGTGAAGAGGTAGAGCTTGCTGCCCACGTTGTCGATGACGTCGACGTTGTTCTTCTCGTTGTCGACCACCTGCACAATGGGGCTGTTGGGCTTGCTCAGGTCCTGGATGTAGAGTTCGTTGCCGGTGGTGGTGTTGGCGCCCGAAATCACGAGGAAGCGCTGGTCTTCCGTCACGCTGCCGCCGATGTAGCGACGCGGCGTTTTCTCGCCGCCGAAAATCAGCTTATCGGTGCTCTGCGGGGTGCCCAGTTTGTGGTAGTACAGCTTGTGAATCTGGGTTTTGCCGGCCAGCTGGCTGCCGGCCTTGGGCTTGTCGTAGGAGCTGTAGTAGAAGCCGTCGTTGCCCTTCCAGGCCAGGCCCGAGAACTTCACGTCCTTCAGCGTATCGCCCACAATGGCCTTGGTGTCGGTGCGCAGCACGATGACCTTGCGCCAGTCGGAGCCGCCTTCCGAAATCTGGTAGGCGGCCAGGCTGCCGTCTTTGGTGAAGCTCAGGCCGGCCAACGAGGTGGTGCCATCCTTCGAGAAAGTGTTGGGGTCGAGAAAGACTTCGGGCTTGCCCTCGCTGCCCACTTGGCGGTACACCACCGACTGGCTTTGCAGGCCGCTGTTTTTGGAGAAGTACGTGTACTTGCCCTCCTTATAGGGCGCGCCGTACTTCTCGTAGTTCCACAGCGTTTCGAGACGCTTGCGCACGGTTTCGCGGAACGGAATCTGGGCCAGGTAGTTCTGCGTCACCTTGTTCTCGTCCTGCACCCAGCTTTTGGTGTCGGGCGCCTGGTCGTTTTCAAGCCAGCGGAAGGGGTCGGCCACCTTGGTGCCGAAGTAGGTGGTCACGGTGTCCACCTTCTTCGTCTGCGGGTACGGCAGGGTTTTGATGGGCGCTTGGGCCTGAGCGGCGGTGCTCAGCAGCAGGGCAGCCAGGGCAGCGTAGTTGCGTTTCATGGATGGGCGTTGAGTGAATAATGCGGGTAAATTAACACACAGCGGGCGCCGATAGGGCCATCCGGGCACGTAGCCGGCGGCGGGCGTTACTTTGTTGCTTCATCTGCCTAAATGCCGTCCCATGCGCGTTGGTTTCGTTGTTGCCGGAATGTTGCTGCTGGCCAGCTGCGACCAAAACACCGCCAGCCGGCAGGAAACGGCCACGCGTGCGCCCCGGCACGCCCCGGCCGATGTTTTACCCCCCGCTCCCCTGGTCGCCCCAGACACGGCCCTGCCCTACCGCCTGCTGCCCGGCTTCGGCGATTCGGTGCAGGCGCCGCCGCTGGTGCGCATCGGCACCGAGGATTTCCGGGTGCTGGCCACGGCCCGCACCGACAGCGCCCGGCCGCTGCGCTACGTGCCGCCGCCCCAGCCCGGCACCGACCCCAACGACTCAACCCAAAACAGCATCGGCAGAGGCTTCGAGGGCGTGTACACCTTCCGGCTGCTTCAGGCCAACGGCCAGCCCCGTTTTGTGCGCCAGCTCAAGAAATCCGATTTCAAGGCCCTTATCAGCGAAGCCCTGGCGGTGGAAAGCGAGGTGACCGCGCCTTCCTTCGCGGGCTACCTACCCGCGTTCAATGCGCTGGCGTTTGAAATCAGCTTTTACCCGCCCGAAAGCGACGCCGGCGGGCAGGCCCTGGTGCTGCTGGACGCCGCCACGGGCCGCGTGCGGCACAAAAGCCTCGCCCGCTGGACCGACGGCTGCAACTCGCTCCTGGCGCTCTCGGCCAATGGCCGCACCCTGCTCAGCAGCACCGAGCTGCTACAAGCCAACGGCCACGTCACTTCGCTCGAAAAGCCGGGCCGCACCATTCTGGGCACGCTGCTCATCAACGACCAAACAGCGCTGGTGGAGTACGGGCCCGGCTACGACCGGCGCGGCCAAGACGTGCCCCTGCGCGGCCCCAACGCCACGCTGCTCGACGCCAGCGGCCGCGTGCTCAAAACCTTCACCCTCGAAAGCATCGAGGCCGGCTTGGGCTCCCAGATACTGGCCCGCTACCTCGCCCAAACGCACGCCTACTACCTATTCGACGAGACCCACCGCCAGCTGGCCGTGATACCGCGCGACCAGCCCACCCAGCTCCAGCTGCTAAAGCTGCGGCAGATGGCTCCCTTCCGGGCCCCGCAGCGCCCCACCGAGGTCAAAATTGTTTTTGAGACGGAAACGGGTGCGCACGCGGCGTTCTACCTCGACACGGTGAGCAAGCAGTTTCGGTATACCCTACGCAAGCCGGCGTATTGAGCGGCGTTTTGCGCCGCTATTTAGCGCTCACCCGCCAGAGTTTGTCGGCGGCGTCGTCGGCCACCAGCAGGGAGCCGTCGGGCAGGGTGGCCACGCCCACGGGGCGGCCGTAGGCCTCTTTCGAGTCGCCACCGGCCAGGAAACCGGTCAGGAAATCTTCGGGCGGGCCGCTGGGCTTGCCGTTGGCAAATGGCACAAACACCACTTTGTAGCCCGAGTACTGCGAGCGGTTCCAAGAGCCATGCTCGCCGATGAAGGCGCCGTTGCGGTACTTGGCTGGGAAGGCGTCTTTGTCATAAAAAGCCAGGCCGAGCGCGGCCACGTGGGCGCCCAGGGGCACGTCGGGCACCAGGGATTTTTGCACCAAATCGGGCCGCTCGTTTTTGCGGCGCGGCTCTTCGTTCTGGCCGTAGTAGGCGTAAGGCCAGCCGTAGAAACCGCCTTCCTTCACGCTGGTGAAATAGTCGGGCACCAGCTCGTCGCCCAGCTCGTCGCGCTCGTTCACCACCGTCCAGAGGGCGCCGGTGCCGGGCTGCCACTGCAGGCCAATGGGGTTGCGCAGGCCGCTGGCGTACACTTTCTCGTCGGTGCCGTCGGGGTTGATTTGCAGAATGTTGGCCCGGCGCACCTCCTCGGCGGTGCCGTGCTCCTGCACGTTGCTGCTCGAGCCCACGGTCACGTAAATTTTGGCGCCGTCGGGGCTGGCCAGCAGGTTGCGGGTCCAGTGGTTGTTGTAGCCGCCCTTGGGCAAGTCCAGGATGCGCTGGCCTGAGCCCGTGATGTTGGTGGCGCCCGACTGGTAGGGAAAGCGCAGCACGCCGTCGGTATTGGCCACGTAGAAATTATTGCCCAGAATGAGCATGCCGAAGGGCTGGCTGAGGCCGGCCAAGAAGGTGGTGCGCAGGTCGGGGCGGCCGTCGTGGTTGGTATCGCGCAGCAGCGTGATGCGGTTGGCGCTGCGGTCGCGCAAGGAGCGGGACTTGTCCAGCTTGAGCTCGGCGGCCACTTTCTTGGTTATGGTCATCGGGACGGTGCTGGCCTCGGCCACCAGCACGTCGCCGTTGGGCGCCACGTACAACCAGCGCGGGCTGTCGAACTGGCCCGCGTACTCGGCCACGGCGAAGCCAGCCGGCGCGGTGGGCGTGCGGCCAGCGGGCCAGGGCACAATTTCCACGCGGTGGCTCACCGATTTGGTGGCGTAGGGCGCCGGCAGGTGCACCGCTTCGGCGGCGGGCGTTTGCACGGTTTGGGCCGGCGTGTTGGCCTGGGCTTCCTGCTTTTCTTCTTTGCTGGGGCCGCCGCAGGCAGCCAGCAGGGCCAGGCCCGCCAGGAGTAGAGGGTGAGTGTTGCGCATCGGGGAAGGAGTAAGCACCCGCAGCCAAGGAATCTCGGCCGCTCGGGAGTGCTTTTTTACTTTGCCTCCGCAAATTGGTTGCCGCGCCCCCGCGCTGGCCGGCCTACTCCGCCAGCAGCCCGCGGCCCCGCAGCCAGTCGAAGATGAGCTGGTCGACGGCCGACACTTCGGCGCGGTGGCGGTAGGTCAGCCAGCGCACTTCTTCGATTTCAGCCGCCGGCTGCAGCGCGCCGGCGTAGCGGGCGTAGTAGCAGGCCATGCGCACCTGCACGTCGGGCGCGTGGCCGTGGGCGGGCGCCTCCCAGGTACCGGCGTATTCGAGGGTAGCCGGGTCGAGGTCTACGGTCAGCTCTTCTTTGATTTCGCGCAGCAGCGTTTGCTGGTCGGTTTCGCCGGCTTCGCGCTTGCCGCCGGGGAAGTAGCACCGGTCATTGCCGCGGCTGCGGGTGCTCAGGACCTGGCCCTCGCGCAGGTGCAGCCAGGCTATTTTGTCAATCAGAAGCATAAATGGAGCGGCAGGGGTTGATGAATGCTTGACCGGCCTCAACGGACCAATGCCGGCGCCGCTGGCGCCGGGCGGCCCAGCGCACGCCGTAGCCAGTGGTTGAGGGGCTCCTCAATCAGCCAGTACAACGCCATGGACAAGCCGTACAGCGCCAGAACCGTGAGGAAGCTGCTGCCCAGCCAGCGGTGCACCAGTTCCTGCACCGCGCCCATGTGAATGAGGTAGAAAGCGTAGGAGCTCTTGCCCAGCAGCACCAGCGGACGTGAGCTCAGCCACCGGCTGAGCCAGGTATTTTCCTGCACCAGCCCCCACAGCAGCGGCCCGATGCCCAGCAGCGGCAGCAGCACGTTGTTGAGGAACATGCCCGCCGGCCGCAGCACGCCAAACGCGCCAATTTGTGGGCCGTGCAGCAGGCTCAAGGCGCCCAGGCACAGCAGCACGCCCATTGCGCCCACGTAAGTCAGCCAGCCCGGCGCCCAAGGGCCGGCGCCCCGCCGCAGCCACCACGCCAGCCCCACGCCCACAAAAAACTCCACCGCCCGGCCCGGGTAGGTGAACTGAAACAGGAAATCGAAAGACCCAAACAAGCCGTGCCACGGGTGCAGCCGGCACAGCAGCACCAAGCCAATGCCCACTGCCACCAGCGCCAGCGGCAACACCCACAGCCACCGGGCGTTGCGCCGGATAAGCAAGAACGCCAGCGGGGCCGAGAGGTAAAACATTTCCTCTACCGTGAGCGACCAGCCCTGCCCGATGCCGGTGTACACGTACTGCTCAAACAGGCCCCGCAGGAAGGTGATGTTGAGCAGGTATTCGCCCAGAAAAACCGGTTTCCCCTGCCAGCGCAGCAGCGCAAAGGTGAGCGTGGTGAGCAGGAAATACAGCGGGTAGATGCGGGCAAAGCGGTTGGCGAAGTAGCGGCGCAGCGCCACCGGCTGCCCCAAGTAGCGGTAGCCGATGAGGAAGCCGCTGAGCACGAAGAAAACCGTGACGCCGATGTGCGTTTCGGCCGCCAGGCTGTGCAGACGCCAGCCAAACCGCTCCGGGGCAAAGGGGTTGAAATGATGCAGCAGCACCAGTCCGGCGGCCACGGCCCGCAAGCCTGTCAGGGCCGGGAAATAGTCGCGCCGGGCGCCGTCGGGCCGGGCGGCGGTTGGGGAAGTTTGCATGAATGAGGTACCTGCACAAAAATAGACCGTCATGCTGCGCGCAGCATGACGGTCTGATTCAATCAGGCTAGTGAGTTGGCCTTAGTTGGCCTGCGGCGGGTTGGGCGCCTTCACGTACTTGTCCAGCCAAGTGTTCATTTCCCAGAGCATGTGGAGCAGGTTTTCGCGGGCGGCGTAGCCATGGGCTTCGGCGGGCAGCACCACGTAGCGGGCGGTGGCGCCCTGGCCTTTCAGGGCGGCGTAGTACCGCTCGCTCTGGATGGGGAAGGTGCCGGAGTTGTTGTCGGCCTCGCCGTGGATGAGCAGAATGGGCGTCTTGATTTTGTCGGCGTAGTTGAACGGCGACATGGCGTTGTACACCTCCGGCGCCTGCCAGAACGTGCGCTCCTCGCCCTGGAAGCCGAAGGGCGTGAGCGTGCGGTTGTAGGCGCCGCTGCGCGCAATGCCGGCCTTGAACAGGTTGGAGTGCGACAACAGGTTGGCCGTCATAAAGGCGCCGTAGCTGTGGCCCATCACGCCCACTTTGGTGGGGTCGACCACGCCCAGACGGGCGCCCTCGTCGATGGCGGCTTTGGCACTGCTCACCAGTTGCTCGGTGTAGGTGTCGTTGGGCTCCTTGCTGCCCTCGCCCACTATCGGAATGCTGGCGTTGGCCAGCACAGCGTAGCCCTGCGTCACCCAGTACACGGGCGAGGCCCAGCTCAGGCGCGTGAAGGTGTAGGGCGAGCCGCTCACCTGCCCGGCGTTGCTCTTGTCCTTGAATTCCACCGGGTAAGCCTCCATGAGGGTGGGCAGCGGGCCGTCGGTTTTCTTATAATTCTGGGGCAGGTACAGGTCGGCGGTGAGGTCTACGCCGTCGGCGCGCTTGTAGTGCAACACCTGCTTCTGGAAGCTGCCGCCGAAGGCCGCGTAGGGGTTCGCAAATTTGGTGACGGCCGTGAGCTTGTCCTTTTTGGTGGCGTCGCGCAGGTAGTAGTTCGGGTTTTGGGTCAGTGACTCGCGGCGGGTGAGCAGCGTGCGCTTCTTGCCGCTGGCATCGAGGATGGCCACCGGAATTTCGTATACCGGCGCTTCAGAGCGCCACCAGCGGGTGATTTTCTTCGACGCCAAATCCAGCTCATCCACGAAGGGCCGGTCGCCTTCGGGCGAGGCGCCCTGGCCCAGCAGGTAGATGCTCTGGCCGCTGGGGCCGCCGGTCAGCAGCACGAATTTGCCCTGGGCGTTGCGGTGCTCGTAGGGCGTGCCGGGGTTCTTGTAGGTGTCCTGCTCCGAGCCGTCGAACAGCACGCGGAGCGAGCCGACGGGCGCGCTGGGATTTAGCTGCCAGGTGGTTTGGTGGCGGTCGGCCCAGCGGTAGCCGTCGGCCAGGGCCAGCTTATCGTTACCCCAGGTGAGGCCCGCGAAGCGCATAGGCAGCGCCACCAGCTCCTGCGCCGGCCCGGCGAAGGGCGCCGCGAGGGTGTACACTTTGTCGCGGATGTCGGCTTTCACTTTGGGGTCGCCGCCGTCCTGGGCTTCGGCGTAGGCAATGGTGGCGGGCACGTCGGCGCGCCAGGCGTGGTTGCGCGGGCCGGTGGGCACGGCATCGAAGTTGGTGGGCACGTTGTCGGCCAGCGGCAGGTCGGCCACGGTTTTCACCACGGCGCCGCTGCCCAGGTCGAGCACGTCGATACGCTGCGGGAAGCTGCTGATGGGCAACAAATAGGAATACGGCCGGTGGCGGGTGCGCACCAGCACAAACTGTCCGCTGGGCGAAGGCGAGGCCGTCTGGATGACGCCGGGCTGGCCCAAAGGCTGGGCTGCGCCGTCGGCCAGGCTCACCTTCATCAGCTGCGAAGTGGCGTAGTAGTCGAACAGCCGCTCGTCGGCGGGGTTTTTCAGCAAGTCCTGGTAGGTGCGGGCGCCGGACTTCTTGCCCCCGCCGCTTTCCTGCACGGCCGGGCCGGTGGGCGCGGTATCGGCCGAAGGGGCGGTACCGCGGCCGGCGGGCACGGTGCGGGCCAGCAGCGTTTTGCTGTCCGATACCCATTCAAAGGAGTTGCCGAAAGCGTCGTTGAGCGGCGCGGCCAGCAGACGGCGCGCGGTAGCGCTGGCCACGTCGAGCACCCACAGCTCCACTTTGCCGTCGGCGCCGGAGCCGGGCGTGGTGAGGGCGAAGGCCATAGTCCGGTTGTCGGGCGACCAGCTGGGGCTGCTGATGCGGGCTTGGGCCGGCAGGCCTTTCACGTCGATTTCGGCCCCGTTGGGCAGCTTTTTTAGCTTGATGCCCACCGCGTAGCTCACCCGGCTGGGGCCGTTGGTGCGCGGGTTGAAGCGCAGGCCAGCCAGGCGCAGCTCGGGCTGGGCCAGCTCGGCCACGGTGGGGAAGTCCTGCACCTGCAGCAGGGCCATGGTCTGGCCGTCGGAGGCCAGGCTCAGGCGCGGCGTGGGCGGCGCCAGCAGCAGGTCCTGAATGGCTTTGGGCGGGGTTTTGTATTGAAAATCCTGGGCCTGAGACACGGCGGCAGCGAGCAGTAAGGTGGCGGAAAGCAGGAGTTTCTTCATACGCACGAATGAAAAAGGAATGGCGGGCGGCAACGCTGCCGCCTGCGAAAGGTAGCACTTGCGGCCCTGAGTCGCCCACCCGCCGGTCGGCGCAGAGCGCTGATGCAGATTGTCGCACCGTCCGACCTTTTTTGGCCCTCGTAGCCGCGGAATTGAAGGCGGCCGAAACGTGCGCGAAGCGGACCGGTATTTCAACAGCGGCATCGGCACCGTGGGCGGAAAAAAAACACGCCAAGTAGGGCCATTCCCCAAAAAAACGTCCTGCAAAGCGACATACTGGCATCGCTCTGCAGGACGGTTGGTGACGCGCCGGGGGGGCCTATTCTTTCTCCTTCAGCGAAGCCATGTCGATGACGTAGCGGAAGCGCACTTCCTCGTCCATCATTTTATCGAAGGCCTTGTTGATGTCCTGCATGGGTATCATTTCCACTTCGGGCAGAATGTTGTGCTCGGCGCAGAAATCCAGCACCTCCTGCGTTTCGGCAATGCCGCCGATGACGGAGCCGGCCACCGAGCGCCGGTGCATGGCCACTTCCTGGTTGTTGAGCGGCGCCTTGTAGGGCCCCAGCAGGCCCACCGTCGTGATGACGCCGTTGCGCTTGGCCAGCTTCACGTAGTCGTTCACCTCGAAGGCGTCGGGGATGGTGATGAGAATAAAGTCGAACTTCAGCTCGTGGGCCTCCATGGCCTTCGAGTCCGACGAAATCAGGACTTCGTGGGCGCCGAGCTTTTCGGCGTCGGCCTGCTTTTCCTTGTCGCGCGTGATGGCCGTGACCGTGGCGCCCAGTGCCCGCGCCAGCTGCACGCCCATGTGGCCCAGCCCGCCGATGCCCACAATGGCCACGCTGCTGCCCGGGCCCACGTTCCAGTATTTGAGCGGCGAATAGGTGGTGATGCCGGCGCACAGAATGGGCGCCGCGGCCTTCACGTCGAGCGCGTCGGGGATGCGCAGCACGAAGGATTCCTTCACCGTGATGTTGGTCGAATATCCGCCGAAGGTGTTGAAATCCTTGTTCTGCGGCTTCATGTAGCCGTTGTAGGTGGCCGTCCAGCTCACGGGGCCTTCGCAGTAGTTTTCCTCTTTTTCGCGGCAGGCCGGGCAGGTGCCGCAGGAGTCTATCATGCAGCCCACGCCCACGAGGTCGCCCACCCGGAACTTGGTCACGGCGCTGCCGGCTTCCACCACGCGGCCCACGATTTCGTGGCCCGGCACGCAGGGGTAAATGGTGTTGTGCCAGTCGTTTTTTACCTGGTGCAGGTCGGAGTGGCACACGCCGCAGTAGAGGATGTCGATGTGCACTTCGTCGGCCTTGGGGGCCTGGCGCTCAATCTCCATCTCGGAGAGGCCGTTGAAAATGGAATTGCTGGCGCCGTACGCTTTGGTTTTGAAAACTTCCATGAAACTGTAGGAAAAGGATGGTTGGGAAGAAGAAAAGGCCGGGCGAGGCCCATTAGTACCAACGGCCACCGCGGGCCGCGGTTGGCGCCTACGGCTTATAAAATTCTGACCATTGCCTTTCCTTATGCCAGCAAGTGCCGCTACCGCCCGCCGCTTGCGAGGCTACCGATGCAGCTGGGCGCCAGGCGGCATGTAGCAGGGTTGCCGGCCGCATCTTTGCGCCATGAAAACGCTGCTGCTGCCTGCCAAAACCTACCGCCTCAACGGCCGCCTGTGGGTGGAATCCGAAGACGGACGCTTCCTCGGCATCGGCCGGCTCGAACTGCTGGAGCACATCGCCGCGCTGGGCTCCATCTCGAAGGCCGCGCAGGCCATGGGCATGTCGTATAAGCGCGCCTGGGACCTGGTGAGCTCTATGAATGCGCAGGCCAGTACCCCGCTGGTGGGCACCCAAACCGGCGGCCCCAAGGGCGGCGGCGCGGTCGTCACCGAAGCCGGCCAAGCGGCCATTGCCGAATTCCGGGCGCTGCAGGACCGTTTTCAGGAATTCATGGCCGCCGAAACAAAGCGCGTGCAGGAGCGTTAGCAGGCAGCGAGGCGTTATATCTTCGCCAACATAACGCCGCTTCGCTCCTGCCCATTTGACACGTATTCCTACTCCTGCTCTGCTTCGCTCTCGCCTCCCGGCCGTTTCGCTGGCCTTGCTGAGCAGCGCGCAACTGGCCCACGCCCAGGCCGCCGCCCCCGCCGACACCACGCGCAAAAAGCTGAGCCTGGAGGAAGTGGTGGTGTCGGCATCCCGAGTCGAGGAGAGCTTTCTGCAGTCGCCCGTGACGGTGGAAAAGCTCAGTGCCCGGGCCTTGCGGCTCACGCCCGCGCCGTCGTTTTTCGACGCCATCGAGCACCTGAAGGGCGTGCAGGTCATCACGCCCAGCCTAGGCTTCAAGGTGATAAACGCCCGGGGCTTCGTCAACACCACCAACGTGCGCTTCGCCCAGCTCGTGGACGGCATCGACAACCAGGCGCCGCACATCGGCGGGCCCATCGGCAACGTGCTCGGGCCCAGCGACCTCGACATCGAGCAGGTGGAAGTGGTGCCGGGCACGGCCTCGGCCCTCTACGGCCTGAACGCCATCAACGGGCTGGCCAATTTCAGCACCCGCAACCCCTTCCGCTCCGCGGGGCTGAGCGGGCAGCAGAAGGTGGGTATCAACCACCTCGGCGACGCCGCCACCGGCGCGCGGGCGTATTCGGAAACCAGCCTGCGCTACGCCCGGGTGCTGGTGGCCGACAAGCTGGCCTTTAAAGTGAACGGCACGCTGCTGCGCGGCTACGACTGGGTGGCCCACGACCCCACCGACCTCAACCCGGCCGGCAACGCCAGCGTGGGCCTGCTGGGCGCCGACAACCCCGCCCGCGACCCGGTGAACAGCTACGGCAACGAGTCGTCGGACCGCAGCAACTTCGCCCTGCTCAGCTCGCCCGACCCGCAAAGCACCAAAACCTACCAAGTGGCCCGCACCGGCTACGACGAGCAGGCCCTGGTCGACTACACCCTGCGCACCCTCAAGGCCGACGCGGCGCTGCACTACCGGCCGAAACCCGCCACCGAGCTGAGCTACACCTACCGCGTGGCCGGCTTCGACAACGTGTACCAGCGCTCGAACCGCTTCCGGCTGCAGGGCTACGTGCTGCAACAGCACGCCCTGCAGCTGCTCACGCCGGTGGTGCAGGCGCGGGCCTACCTCACGCAGGAAAACACCGGCCGCAGCTACAACCTGCGCTCGATGGGCGAAAACCTGGACCGCAACTTCAAGCCCGACGACCAGTGGAAGCGCGACTTTACGGCCGCCTGGAACGCCGCCGTGCGGGCCGGCCAGCCGGTGGTTCAGGCCCAGGCCGTGGCCCGCGCCGCCGCCGACGCCGGCCGCTACCAGCCCGGCACGGCCTTGTTTGGGCAGAAGCTGGGCGAGCTGCAGGATATTAACAACTGGGACGTGGGCGCGGCCCTGCGCGTGCGCGCCGCCCTGGCCCACGCCGAGGCTCAGGTGAACCTGGCCGAAGCCCTGCGGCGCGGCGGCCGCGCCTTTCCCGCCCGCCTCGACCTGCTGGCTGGCGCCGACCACCGCACCTACGTGGTGGTGCCCGACGGCAATTATTTCATCAATCCCAACCCCGGCAAAGACCCGCTCGCCGACAACCTCACCTACGCCAAAACGGGCGGCTTTGTGCAAGCCGGCGGCCGCCTGCTGGCCGAAAAGCTGCGCCTGACGGCTACCTTGCGCGCCGACAAAAACGACTACTTCGACGTGAAATTCAACCCGCGCTTCACGGCGGTTTTTTCGCCCACGCAGCGGCAGAATTTCCGGCTGAGCTACCAGACGGGCTACCGTTTTCCGAGCTTGTTCGAGGGGTTTTCGAACGTGAACAGCGGGCAGGTGAAGCGTATCGGCGGGCTGCGGGTAATGTCGGACGGGGTGTTCGAGAACAGCTACCTGCGTAGCAGCATCGATGCGTTTACCAAGGCCGTGACTGATGCCGCTAATGCCAATGCCTCGACCACGCTCACGCCGGCGCAGAAAACCCAGCTGGCCGTGGAGCAGCACAGGAATTTGCTGGTGAAAAACCCCTACACCTACCTCCGGCCCGAGCACATTCGCTCGCTGGAGCTGGGCTATAAAGCGGCGCTGGGCCCCGGCGGGCGGCTGCTGGCCGATGTTGACTTTTACTACAACTCCTACCGCGACTTCATTGCCCAGGTGGAAGCCTACGTGCCCCAAACCAGCAGCGGCGCCCCCCTCGTGAGCGCCGACCTCAGCGCCGTGGCCACCGCCCTCAACACCCGCGCCGGGCAGGCCCGCTACCGCCTCTGGACCAATTCCCAAACCCAGGTGTACAACTACGGCGGCTCATTGGGCCTGCGCTACGAGCTGCCCGGCGGCTACCTGGCCGGCGCCAACACCACCTACACCTGCCTCGACCGCACCGCCACCAGCGACGGCCTCGAAGACGGCTTCAACACGCCACGTTGGGCCTACAACCTGAGTCTGGCCAACGAAAACGCCTACCACAACGTCGGCTTCGGCCTGAATTACCGCTGGCAGCAGGGCTACTACTCGCAGACCTTTTTGGTGAACGGCGAAGTGGCCGCCTACCACACCCTCGATGCTCAGCTCAGCTACGCCGCGCCGGCGGCCGGCCTGCGCTTCAAGCTCGGGGCCAGCAACGTGCTCAATCAGTACTACGTGTCGTACCTGGGCGGGCCCAGCGTGGGCGGGCTGTACTACCTGTCCATGACGTACGCGCTGCCTTAAACAGCCCTTTGAGACACCACAAGCCCAGCAGCCCAACTGCCGATTCCCGGACGGCAGCTATCCACGGCTGGCGGTGGCCGCCGGAATGATGACGATGTAGTCGTACCCCAGGATAATGTTTTCCAGCAGCTGGTTAGCCACCTCCAGCTTGTCGCGCAGCAGGGCCCGGCGGGCCGGGCGCAGGTCGAACACCTGCCACCCGGGGCCGGTGGCAAGGTCAGCAAAGGGCTTGATGAAAGGCTCTTTGGTGAGGTCGAACGGCACCACGTTCTTGCTGGGGTCGTCGGGGTTGAAGCCGCCCACCTGGGTGCCCTGCTTGCCCATCACCAGCAGGTGCAGCGACTTGGCGTCCTGCGCGTCGGCCAGGTTCAGGGCCAGGTTGCCCACGTCGGTGATGCCGGCCCAGGGGCTCAGCGCCCGCGCCGTGTGGCTGGCCCCGAACTTGAAGAGCAGCTTGGGCAGCGGCTGGCCCGGCTGCGGCGCCAGCGGCCGCAGGGCCTCCAGTAGGTTGCGCTTCATAAGGTTGACACGGGCTTGGTGATTGCCCATGCCCTTCACCTGGTTGCGGTAGATGCGCGAGCTGAGCAGGTAGTCTTGCACCATGCGGCGCACCTCCGGGCTTTCGGCGCGCGTGAGGGTTTCCAGGCTGTCGAGGGCCGACTGGCGCTGGCCCAGCATGCTGTAGGCCTGGCCACCGCTGCGAAACTGAGCGTTGTCGTGCCGCTGGTAGGCCGTGCTTTGCTGCTGCAGGTACGCCCGCGCCGGCTTGCTTTTCACCAGCCCGGCCAGCTGCTCATAAAAGCGGCCCGGCGTGAAAATTCCCACCTGCTCGATGCCGATGAACTGCGTTTGCTGCGTCCGCAGCTGCCGGGCCAGCTCATACTCCTCGTTCCAGCTAAAAAACGACAGCGCCCCGGGGCTGGCCTTCAGGTAAGCCGTCGGAAAGCCCGGCTCGGCCGTGAGGCGGGTGAGCGTGCGGGCCTGGTAGCGGTCAATTTCGGTGATGAAAGCCGCCGGCTGCAGCACGCGCGCCACCGCTTGCGTGAACTGCGGAATTTGGGCCATGCCGTGGTCTTCGCCCACCAGCACCAGTTGGCTTTCGGCAATGCTCGCGCGCAGCTTGTCCCAGCCCGTGCCGGCCAGCTGCGCGCCCGTGGCGGTCAGGGGGTAGGCGTTGGTCCGCAGCAGGCGGGTGAGCGTCGTGTCTTGCGCACGGGCCGGCGCCAGCAGGCCGCAGAAGAAGCCCAGCATGAGAAAGCGAGTTTTCATCATGGCAAAGTAGATGAGAAAGAAAGCTCGTCCGTTGCTCATGCTGCGCCCTTGCCATCGAAACCGTTCAG
The DNA here is from genome assembly GCF_014699055.1 of Hymenobacter armeniacus. GTDB lineage: Bacteria > Bacteroidota > Bacteroidia > Cytophagales > Hymenobacteraceae > Hymenobacter > Hymenobacter armeniacus. The sequence goes on along the minus strand of NZ_JACXAC010000002.1, from coordinate 120,038 downwards.
TACTAGCCACAAAAAAAGCCCGCTCAGGTTGAGCGGGCTTTTTGCGGGCACGAGCCTGTGGGCCGAAGCCTACTTGCGCCGGGCCGGGGCCTTGCGGGCCGGAGCCTTCTTGGCCGGCGCTTTCTTCACCGGAGCGGCTTTCACCGGCTCGGGGGTGATGGTCGGGGCCGGGCCGTACTTCACTTCGGCGGCGTTGGGGTCGCCGGTGAGGTAGAGGTCGAACTCGACGCGGCGGTTCAGGGCCTGGCCGATTTTGGTGGCATTGGTGGCAATCGGCTTGGTTTCGCCGAAGCCGTGCGACACAATGCGGTCGGCGGGCACGCCCTGGCTCAGCATGTAGGCGCGGGCCGAAGCAGCGCGGGCATCCGAGAGACGCAGGTTGTAGTTGTCATCGCCCTTGCTGTCGGTGTGGCCGGCAATGCTCAGGGTGTAGTCCGGGTACTCGGTCATGATGGCGGCCAGGTCTTTCAGCGTCGGATAAGAGCTGGGCAGCAGCACAGCTTTGTCGAACTCGAAGTTGATGTACTTCGTGGCCTCCTGCAGGCGCTTCTTGGTTTCGGCTTTCACCTCGGGGCAGCCTTTGTTGCTGGCCGGACCGGGGCGGTTGGGGCAGCGGTCCTGGTAGTCGGGCACGCCGTCGCCGTCTTTATCCAGCGGGCAGCCGTTGGCATCTACCTGCACACCGGCCGGGGTGCCGGGGCACTTGTCGTTCTGGTCAATCACGCCGTCGTTGTCGGCGTCGGGGCAGCCTTTCAGCTCGGCCTTGCCGGGAGTGTCGGGGCAGGCGTCGTCGGCGTCGGTCACGCCGTCACCGTCGCGGTCGGGGCAGCCCTGCAGGGCGGCCAGGCCTTTCACGTCGGGGCACTTGTCTTGGTAGTCGGGCACGCCGTCGCCGTCTTTATCCAGCGGGCAGCCGTTGGGGTCCACGGCCACGCCGGCGGGCGTGCCGGGGCACTTGTCTTTCTTGTCCGAAACGCCGTCTTTGTCTTCGTCCTTGGCCTGGCCCAGGGCCACGGTGATGCCCGCCTGGTGCAGCAGGAACCGGTCGTAGAGCTTGTCGTCGGGGCTGCCGTAGAGGTTATCCACGCGCTCGGTGAAGGGGTAGTGCTGGCTCGTGGTCAGGTCCAGCGACACCACGTCGCTGAGCCGCACCCGGATGCCGGCCAAACCGAACACCTCGGGGCGCCGAATCTGGTTAAAAAAGGTCTGCCCGTTGGCGCGGCCTTCGCTATTCGACAGGAAAAAGCCGCCGCCGCCCATCAGGTAGGGCTGGATGCGGGCTTCTTCCTTGAGGATTTTGCCGTTGTTCATCTTGAGCTTAAAGCCCAAATCCACCATACCAATACGGGCCTCGAAGTTGTCGCCGGCGCGCACCTCGCTGCTGAACTTGTAGGTTTCGTAGTAGCCCAGCACGGCCACGTCCCACGAGGGCGAGAGGTAGCGCGTGATGGCTCCGCCGCCGCCCACTTCGAGGTCGGGCTCGGAACGGTCCCAGAAATCGGTGCCCATGTTGCCACGGTATTGCAACAGGCCCACGTTGGCGCTAATGGCCGTTTTTCTATCTGGCGTCTGGGCTTGGGCACGAGGAGACGCCATGCCAAGCAAGGCGCCGCCCATGGCCAACCCACGCAGGAGGTTAGTTGTTGAGAACATAATTTTTAGGTGTGGGAATAGATGAGTAAATCCACGCCAAGCCTTCCGGCCTGCATAGACGCTCTGCTATACCCTTCCTTCCTAAAAAAGTTGTTCCCTCAATTCTTGGCCTCCTCGCCGCTCCGGCACAGGCGCCTAGCCCTCAGCCCCATTAGCCCAGGCAATGTCGAACCAAAGACAGTGGCTTTTGCCACGCCAGCGGCCTACTTCACCCGCGAGAACTTCGCTTCCCGCTGGCCGCCGGTTATCAGCAACTGGTCGGTTTCGGGCAGGTACTTCACGGGCACTTTCTTCACCCCGTTGTCAATCATGATGCTCTCAACGTTGGGGTCGTACGTGCCCACAAGGTCGTTGATGCCCTCGTGAATGTAGAAAGTATCGCCCGTGCGCTTGATGCGGGTGTGGGTTTGCGCGTTGGTGTCCGCGCTTTTCCACTCGCCCACAAAGTTGTCGCGCATGTCAGCCTCCACCTTGGGTTTTTGGGGGCCGCAGGCACCTACAAGCCCAATCAGCAAAACCGCCAATAGCCGACCAACCAACGTTTTCATACTGCAGTGGTGTTGAAGAATGTGCTGGCCTACAACCGGCCGAAGTTCAGGCCCAGAATGAGCACGATGCCGATAACCATCAGGATGAGGTAGGTTTCTACGGCGCCGGTTTGCACGTAGCGCAGCAGGGCCCCGCCCCCGTTCACGGCGCGGCCGAAAAAGCCCACCACCGGGTCGATGATGCCATTTTCCACAAACTTGTACAGGCCCGTCGACAGCCACATGACCGGCCGCGTGAACAGGGCGTTGTACAGCTCATCGATGTAGTACTTGTGGTACACCAGGCTTTCGGGGGCCGAGCGCTGGGCCTCGTCTTCGGCGGGGCGGGTGGCGCGGGCCACGTACATCACGTAGGCCAGGATGATGCCCAGCACGCCAGCGGCCACCGACAGGCCCATGAGCATGAGTTCCGTGTTGTGGTCGGGCTCGGCCGAAAAGACTTCCGGCATCAGGCGCTGCGAGTAAGTGAAGATGGGCGCCAGATACTCGGCCAGGTAATGATGACCGCCTGTGAACATGGGCGCGCCCATGAAGCCACCCACGGCGGCCAGCACCGCCAGAATGATGAGCGGCAGCGTCATCGAAGCCGGCGACTCGTGCAAGTGGTGCTTCTGCTCCTCCGTGCCGCGGAATTCGCCGAAGAAGGCCAGGAACAGCAGGCGGAACATGTAGAACGCCGTCAGGAAAGCGGTGAGCAAGCCCATGGCCCACAGTACTTTGTTGTGCTCGAAGGCATGCGCCAGGATTTCATCCTTGGAGAAGAAGCCCGAGAACGGCGGAATGCCCGAGATGGCTAGGCAGCCGATGAGGAACGTGAGAAAGGTGATGGGCAGCGCCTTGCGCAGGCCGCCCATGCGGCGCAGGTCCTGCTCGTTGCTCATGGCGTGAATCACGGAGCCGGCCCCGAGGAACATCAGCGCCTTGAAGAAGGCGTGCGTGAGGACGTGGAACAGGGCCGTGGAGTAGCCCATCACGCCCAGTGCCAGGAACATATAGCCCAGCTGCGACACGGTGGAGTAAGCCAGCACTTTCTTGATGTCGTTCTGCGCCAGGCCAATGGTGGCGGCAAAAAGCGCCGTAGCCGCGCCCACGATGGCCACAACCTGCAGCGTATCGGGCGAGAGCGTGAACAACACGTTGGCGCGCAGCACCATGTAGATGCCCGCCGTCACCATGGTAGCTGCGTGGATGAGAGCCGAAACCGGCGTGGGGCCGGCCATGGCGTCGGGCAGCCAGGTGTAGAGCGGCAGCTGGGCCGACTTGCCCATGGCGCCCACAAACAGCAGTAGCGTGATGGCCGTGCAGATGCCCACGCCATAGGTGCCAAACTGGCCCAGCGAGGCCTTCTGGAACACCTCGGCGTATTGCACCGAGTTGAAAGTGAGGTAAATCAGGAAGATGCCGAGCAGGAAGCCCAGGTCACCGATGCGGTTGATGATGAAGGCTTTCTTGGCAGCGTTGTTGTAGCTGGTGTTCTTGTTCCAGAAACCGATGAGTAGGTAGGAACACAGCCCTACGCCTTCCCAGCCGATGAACAGGATAACGAAGTTGGCGCCCATCACCAGCAGCAGCATGCTGAAAATGAACAGATTCAAAAAGCTAAAGAACTTGCCCACGTTCTCGTCGTGGTGCATGTAGCCGATGCTGTAGACGTGAATGAGAAAGCCCACGCCCGTCACGAGTAGCAGCATTATCAGGCTAAGCTGGTCAATCTGGTACTGGAAGGGAATCTGCAACGAGCCCACCGAAATCCAGTCAAACAGCTGCACCGTGTACTGATACTGGAAGTTCAGGAACAGCATCACCGAAATCAGGAACGAACCCAGCACGGTGGCGCTGCCAATGAGCCCGGCCACGGTGCCAGACAGCTTCCGGTTCAGCAGGCCGTTAATCAGAAAACCCACGAAGGGCAGCAGCGGAATGAGAACGTAGAGAAACGTGGAGTACGGGGCGTTGGCGCCGGGGAGAACGGTTTCTTGCATGGGACTAATCGTTGTCATGCTGACGAAGGAAGCATCCTATTACGTCAGCTTTCAGCAGTATTTTCCCAAGCGGCGCAGGTGTGCTAAGGTCCTTCGCTGCGCTCAGGATGACAGACTTTTATTGCAGCACTACCACTTCAACCGGCTCAAAAGATTGACGTCGGTGGTCTGGAAGTTGCGGTAAATCATGACGATGATGCCCAGGCCTACCGAGACCTCGGCGGCGGCCACGGCCATGATGAAGAACACGAAAATCTGCCCGTTGGGGTCGGCGCGGTAAGCCGAGAAAGCCGTCAGCAGGATGTTCACGGCATTGAGCATCAGCTCGACACACATGAAAATGATGATGGCGTTACGCCGCACCAGCACCCCCGTGACGCCGATGGCAAACAAGGCCGAGGCAAAAAACACGTAGTACTGCAGCGGAACGGTCCGAATGACTTCGGGGATGGTCTGGGAAACGGTTGGGTCCATACTCACAAGTAGCGGCGAAAAGGCAGTGCAGCCGGCCGGCCGGCAAAGGTACCCTGAAAAACGAAAAATCAGGGGTGTTTTTGCAGGCTATACATTACGATGAGCCCGTCACGTAGCGCGCAACGAAGCATCCCGCCCGCACAACGCAAGCCAATCACCGGAATTAGCGGTGGCGGGCAAGATGCTGCGCCGCGCGCTGCATGACGGGCTGGGAAATCCGGGCATGAAAAAACTTAAAGTAATTTCGGGGAGCCGGCGTCTGCTTGTTCAGAATGAAAACCATGGCACTTTCGCTCCCCTCCCCCCTTGCTCCGATGACGGCTGCCCAGCAAGACCGCCAGATTGCTGACGCCGTGCGCCAGCAGCGCCCGCGGCTCCTGCAGTTCATCCGCCGTCGCATCCCCGACGAAGCCGAGGCCGAAGACCTCCTGCAGGACGTATTCGCCGAGCTCGTGGAAAGCTACCGGCTGCTCAAGCCCGTGGAGCAGGCGGCGGCCTGGCTCTTCCGGGTGGCCCGCAACCGCATCACCGACCTTTACCGCCGCAAGCGGCCGGTGAGCCTCGAAGAAGCTTTCGGCGCGGCTGAGGCCAACGAGGATGGCGAAGGCCTGCTGCTGGCCGACCTGCTGCCGGCCGCCGACGACTCGCCCGAAAACCGCCTGCTGCGCGAAACGCTGATGGATGCCCTCAGCGACGCGCTGGCCGAACTGCCGGCCGCCCAGCGCGAGGTGTTTGTGTGGCACGAGCTAGAAGACAAAACCTTCCGCGAAATGGAAGAAGAAACCGGCGTGCCGCTCAAAACCCTCATTTCGCGCAAGCACTACGCCGTGCTGCACCTGCGCAAGCGCCTGCAAACCCTGTACACCGAATTATTCACCGATTAGGTTTTAAGTTGTTAGTTGCTCGTTGTCAGTTGTTAGGCCTAATGCCTTTCTCAACACCGGTGACTAACAACTGACAACCCGCAACTAACAACTACAATACCATGGACCGTAAATTCTGGCTGCTTCGCGGCCTTCGTTTCTTTTTCTTTGCAGCGCTGTTTGTGGCCGTCGTCACGCTCGCCACGCAGGCGCTATGGAACTGGCTGATGCCGTCGCTATTCCATTTGCCGGTCATCTCGCTGGCCCAAACCCTCGGCTTGCTGGCGCTGAGCCGCATTCTGTTTGGGTTCCGGGGCGGGCGGCCCGGCGGCTGGGCCGCCAAGCGCCGCGCCTGGAAGCAGCGCATGGCCGGCCGCATGGAACACCTTAGCCCCGACGCCCGCGAAAAATTCCGCCAGGAGATGCGCGCCCGCTGCACCATGGGCTGGATGGGCCGCTCCGAAACGGCCACCGCCGACACCGCGGCGCGGCAGCCGGCCTAACGGCCGCCCATTCCCATTTCTTCGATTAACACAGTTGGCGCGGCCTTCCACAGGGAGGCTGCGCCTTTTTTATTCGGCTCTTATTCCCGCACGTTCTGCAGCTTTCATACCAGAACTCATTGCCTGAAGCTGCGGTGACAACTGTCCGAACTTGGCTTTATCAGAGAAATATTTAAGGAATATGATGAAAATAATTTGCAGGATTACTTGAAATAGTAGTACATTTGCATTACACAATTAATACTTGTATTAATGCAACGCACTTTCTACTCCCGCTTCGCTTTTGCTGTTTTTTTCGCAATCAGCCTACTTGGGGCCACGCCGGGCCACGCTCAGTTGGCTTACACGCCCGTAGCCAGGAATACGGAAGCATCTTCTACTGCCGACCCGGAAGACGAAAAACCTGCGGCCAAGCCGACTTACAAGCTTATTCACGGCGTTATTCAAGGCGAGCAGGGCGTGCTGCCCGGGGCCACCGTGTGGCTGCAGGGCAGCAAAACCATCGCCGTGACCAATGCCGAAGGAGAATTTGAACTGCGCGTGCCCAGCGATGCCAAAGTGGTGCGGCTGGCCTGCGGCTACGGCGGCCTGCAGGAAGAAGTCGTGACGCTGGCCCCGGTCCAGGCCATGGGCTCGTTGTACTTGCTGCGCGTAAAAGGTTCTGCTAAACGATAAAAACCATCTCATTCCCTCGGCTGACGCGGGGACTGGCTGCTACTCACCTTTGCTCTGCAAACAACTGTCTCAAAATGGGAGCCCCGTCCTTTCAGGACGGGGTTTTTCATGATAGCCCCATCCATTTCTATAGCCAATTATCATCTGTTAGGGGAATCCCGACGCTCACCGGCGAATTCCCACCGTTGGACGAAGCAGGATGCTCCCCGCCCTGGTGCAAGTCTACATTTGTATCGTTCAACAATGGCAGCCCTCCGCTGTCGATTTTTAAGTACATCATGCGCCCCTCCTTTTTCCTCCTCGCCTCTTTGCTGACGTTCGCCGCAGGCCTTGTTTCTCCCCGTACCCAAGCCCAGGCTTATGCCAGCAACATGGAGCTGACCTCGGCCAAAACGGACAGCAACGACCCCACCACCGGCGCTGGTGCTGCTTCGGAGAAAGTGGTGCTGGTGGGCAAAATCACAAACCCAGCCGGCCCCCTGCCCGGCGCCGTGGTTATCCTGACCGCCAGCAAGCAGATGGCCGTGACCAATGCCGACGGCGAGTTTGAGTTTACGGTGCCTGCCAACGCTGGCGCGCTGCAGGCCGTGGTGACGTACGCCGGCTACGCCGACGAAAAAATGACCCTCAACGCCTCGGCCGAGGAGTCGACGGTGAACCTGGCCGATGCCAAGGTGATTGTGGTGTCGCGCAAGCAGCAGCTCAAAAAATACCTCAAAACCGCCCGCAAACAGATTAACCGCGACCTCAAGCAGGTTCGCGTGAAGTAGTTCGGCACCGTTTTTACAGCAAGCAAAAAGCCCCGGCCTGACGGCCGGGGCTTTTTGTTTTTTCTGAACGAACCGGGATTACAGCGCCACATCCTTGGTATTGTCCTGCACCACGCGGTCGACAAATTCGTGGTAGGGGTCGACGGCCACTTTGGCGGGTTCTTTGGCCACCACAAACCCCAGCTTGTTAGTGCCGGCGTGGAAGCGGCGCTTGGTGAGCAGCAGCGGCGGCACGGGCTGTTTGTTCTTGCCCTGGGCCGGAAAAATGGCCACGGGCAGGTAGTCGTTTTCGGGACCGGGCCGCTCGGCGCCGAGGCTGTCGGCCACCAGCTTCTTGCTTTCCACGGTCATGGTTACCTGGAATTTACCGTTGGCCAGCTTCTTCACGGAGGCGTCGGTGACGCGGTTTTCGTAGAGCGTGATGCGGTCGAATAGGTCCGTGACCATGTTCTGCAGCGAGTCGGGGGCCACTTTGCGGAACTCGGCCACCAGCGCGGGGGCGGTGGTGTAGGGCGGCGTCTCAAACTTGTGCTGGTCGAGGAAGCGGCGCAGGGCCGTGTTCACGTTGGCCTCGCCGAGGTAGTCCTGCAGGGCATACATCACCACCGAGCCCTTGCGGTAGTGGATGTAGCCCTGGTTTTCGACCTTGGCCAGCGGCACTTCTTTCTTGCGCTCGAAAGCCCGGCCGTTGAGGTAGCTGTTCAGCTCATAATCAAGAAATTTTCCCATGGTGTACGGGCCATAGTGGTGCTTCATCACCATCAGGGCCGAGTATTGGGCCATGGTTTCGATGAGCATGGTTTCGCCCTGCACGTTGCCGCCCACCACTTGGTGGCCCCACCACTGGTGCGCTATCTCGTGGGCCGTCACGTAGAACGGGTAGTCCACGTCCTCGGGGTCGTTGGGGTCGACTTTGGCAATGAAGCCGATGCCTTCTGAGAACGGAATGGTGCCCGCAAAGCTTTGGGCAAACTGCTGATACTTTGGAAACTCCAAAATGCGCACCTGCGTGTGCTGGTAGGGCCCGAAGTTCTTGGTGTAGTAAGCAAACGACTCCTTCACGGCCTGCGCCATGCGCTTGAGGTTGTACTCGTGGCCGGGCTGGTAGTAGATTTCGATGGGTACCACGCGCTGGCCGGCCGAGTCCTGCCACGCATCCTTATACACCTTGTAGCGGGCCGAGAGGAAGGTGTAGAAGTTGAGCATGGGCTGCTCCATCTTGTAGTGGAAGTAGCGGCGGTTGCCCTGGGTCCAGTCCTTGAGCAGGCGGCCGGGGGCCACGGCCAGCTGGTCGGCGCTGGTGCTGAGCACGGTTTCGAAGCGAATCCAGTCGGCGTCTGACGAAAGGCCGTTGCTGAGGCGGGCTTTCAGGTCGGTGGCCGGGGCCTGGCGGTCTTTGGGCTTGAGGCCGTGCCGCTTACGCACGTCGTCTTCGCTCAGCTCGCCATCTTCGCTGTAGCCGATGCCGGGCAGGTAGGCCTGGCTGTTCATGAAGATGCCGTTCTGCACGATGTCGGTGTTGGAACCGGAATTGGGAAAGCCGTTTTCACCGTAGTCGAGCACAGTGGTCATTTCCACCGAGTCGCCGGGGGCCAGGGGCTGCGCCAGGCGGTAGAAGCGCAGGCCCACCACCGTGTCATTCAGGACCAGCGTGGCAGGGCGGCTCAGCGCCAGCTGGCGCACCCGGGCCCGCTGCGGCACGTTGATGATGACGGTGTCCAGGGCCCGGGCGTGGCGGTTTTTCAGCCAGAAGCGGCCGTCGATGTGCACGGTGCGGGTGGCCGGGAAGAGGTCGGTTTTGAGGTTCACGGCCACCAGGCGGGGCTGCGCCAGGTCTTGGTAGCGGCGGTAGGTTTTTTCGTAGCCGGCCTGCAGGTTCTCGACTTCCTTGGGCGTGCGGTAGGTGTTTTCGATGTTGGTGTTGTAGAAGATGAAGCTGCCGGCGCCCAGCATCACGAGCAGGCCCAGGGCCAGGGCCGTCCAGGCGGGGCGGCCCCAGCGGCGGTTGGCCTCGGCGCGGCGGCGCACGGCGGCGGCTTCGGTGCCCCGCACCCAGAAAATGTTGGCCAGCAGCGCCAGCAGCAGCGCACCCGCCGCCCAATACACTTTAAACCAAGTGAAACCGGTCACGAAATGGCCGTAGCCGTTCATGTCGGAATAGGGCGTGGAGGGGTTGCCGGCGTAGTCGAGCAGGTGGTGGTTGATGCCCAACTGGCTTTGGAACAGCGTGGCCAGGTAATACAGCACCATCACGAAGTGGCCCAGGTACTTGTTGTTCACCACCACCTGCACCAGCATGGCCAGCACGCACAGCAGCAGGTAGTCAATCAGCTTGAAACCAAACAGCGTCTGGATGTAGAGGCCGGGCTCGTAGTTGAAATACCCTTTCACCGTTTGGAGCAGCATGCCGCAGGCCATTACCACGGCCAGCAGCACCACCTGCACCAGCCCCAAGGCCGTGAGCTTGCTCAGAAACGGCACCCAGTTGGGCACGGGCAGGGCGTCGGTAATCTGGGCCACGCCGGCGTCGCGCTCGCGCCACACCAGCTCGCCCGAGTAGTAGGTGATGATGATGAGGATGAACAGCGCAAACGTGCCGCTGAGCAGCTCCACCATCTCGTTGGTGACGGGGTAGGTGCTGGTGTCGAAGATTTTGCCCACCTGCCAGCCGCTCACAAACAGGAAGATGACGCCCGCCGCCACAATGGCCACGAAATACACGCTGCGCACAATGCCCCGAAACTCCAGCTTGGTGAGGCTCCAGTACTGGCGCAGGTTCATGCCGCTGGTGAAGAGCTGCGTGACGCGCGGCAGCACCAGCCGCCCGCCCATGGGCGCGGCCAGGCCGTCGGTGAGGGCCCCCGCAAGCCGGGCTTTTTTAGAAGGCGCTTTGTCGGAGGCAAAGGCCGAAAAGTGGAAGCGGGCGTAGCAGAACGCCAGCAGCCCCACGCCCACCGCCAGCCAGATGGCGCGGTTCACCAGCAGGTAGTGGCTGAAGGGCGTGAGCAGGGTGTTTTTTTCGGTGGCCGTCCAGTAGCGGGTGGTGTAGTAGGAAGCGCTGGCGCCAAAGGCGTCGAGCATGGAAGCGAGGTTGATGTTATCCAAATCGCGCAGAAACGACCGCGCAATGAGGTAAGCCACCAGCAGCAGCACCGAGCCGATGTAGGTGCTCAGGATGTTGCGCGTGAGCGTGGCTAGGGCGAAAAAGATGGCGCCCGTGAGCAGCATGTTGGGCAGCACAAACACCACGTAGGGCCACACATAATAGCTCAGGTGGCCAGGGCCGAACTTGTCGGCCTCCACGCCCGGCAGCAGGCTGCCCAGCCACGAGCCGATGCCGATGCCGCTGAACACCAGCGCGCACACCACAAACGAGCCCCAGAAACGCCCGCCCAGGTATCCGGCCTTGCTGATGGGCTTGGTGAAAAACAGAGAAAACGTGCGGTGCTCAAAATCCCGGTACACGGGGTTGCCCATGATGGCCGAGGTGATGAGCAGCCCAAAGTAGCTGAGCGACGCAATGACTCCGGCCACCGAATGGGGCGAGTTGACCTTGACCTGGCCGCCGTCGCCGCCAATGCTCACGTTGGCGCCCGAGCCGAAGATGCCGCCCGCGGCGGAGGTCAGCAGTGCGCCCATGATGAGCAGCAGGCCAAAATATATCCACGTGGCCGGCCGGCGCAGGCGGTATTTGATTTCAAAAAGAAAGATGGGGAGGAACATGATTGCAGAAGTGGTAATTGGTGAAGTAGAGACGCAACATGTTGCGTCTCGTCGTTGAATTCGCGTTGCACGATGCGGCACCAACGACACCCCAACGGCGCGGCCGATGAGACGCAAAATATTGCGTCTCTACATCGTACTGAAAGACAGCTAGGCAACCACGGCTACCTTCCGCTCCGCAATCTGCGCGAAGTACACGTCCTCCAAATCCGGATTCACTTCCTCGAAACTGCCGTCCGGCCGCGAGTCGCTCAGCACGTGCACGATGGTTTTGCCCGCAAACAGGCGCGTGCTGATGACGTGGTGCTCGGCCTGGGTGGCGGCCACCTCGTCTTTTTCCACCACTTTGCGCCATACCTGGCCGCGCAGCTGCTCCACCACAGTGAGGGGGTCGCCGGTGAGGCGCACCTGGCCCTGGCTGATGATGGCCATGCTGCGGCACAAATCGGTGACGTCGCTCACGATGTGCGTGCTCAGGATGATGATGATGTGCTCGCCAATCTCGCTCAGCAGGTTGTGGAAGCGGTTGCGCTCGGCCGGGTCGAGGCCGGCCGTGGGCTCGTCGACGATGATGAGGCGCGGGTTGCCGAGCAGGGCCTGCGCAATGCCGAAGCGCTGCTTCATGCCGCCCGAGTAGCCGCCCAGGTTCTTCTTGCGGGCGTTCCAGAGGTTGGTTTGCTGCAGCAAGGCTTCCACCGTTTCCTTGCGCTCCCGGGCGTTGCCGATGCCCTTGAGCACGGCCAGGTGGTCGAGCAGCTCCTCGGCGCTCACGCGCGGGTACACGCCAAACTCCTGGGGCAAGTAGCCCAGAATACGCCGCACGCCGTCCTTGTCCCGAAGCACGTCGAGTTCGTCGAGCATGATGGAGCCGGTGTCGGCGTCCTGCAGCGTGGCAATGGTGCGCATCAGGCTGGATTTGCCGGCGCCGTTGGGCCCGAGCAGGCCAAACATGCCCGTGGGAATGTCAAGACTGACGTTTTTGAGGGCCTGCACGCCGTTGGCGTACGTTTTGGAAAGGTTGGTAATGGTGAGGGCCATGCGGTTTTGCAGAAAGTAAAAGATGGTGCAAGGTACTGTTTGTCAGCAAATCGGCGCACACGCCTTTTCATTACAGCAGCCGCTGCCACAGATGCGCCTTGCGGCCCGCAGGTTGCCCGGGGCTTGCCCACCAAAAAGCCCGTCCTGCACTGGCCGGCAGGACGGGCAACTCTTTCGGGCGGGGCCTCCCTCCTACTGCCCGCCCTGCTTGCTGCCGCCGCCCTTCACGTCGTCGTTCGAAATGGACTTGCGCTGCTTGCCCTGCTGCTCGGTGCCGAAGCGGTAGGCAAAGCTGATGCGGAAGGAGCGCTGAAACGCCTTGTTCTCGTTCACTTCGCCGAAGGTGGGCGTGGTGGTGGTGCTGCGGTACACCCAGTAATTGTTGAAAGGCGAGCCGAAGTTCAGCACCAGGTCGGCCTTGTCGTGGAGGAACGTTTTTTTGGCGCCCAGCTGGTAGTAGAGGTTGGCCGCGCCACGGCCCTGCAGCTCCGGCGACGGCAGCGAGCTATACACAAAGCCCTGCAGCGTGTACTTTTTGGGCAGCTTGTACGAGGTATTGAAGTTCAGGCCCGCCGTGAAGCCGCTGCGCTCGATGCCCAGGGCCGGGCTGCGGCGCACGATGTACTGAAAATCGGGCCCGCCGCTGATGTCCCAGCCCTCCGCCGGCTTGGCCGAGCCGTAAAAGTTGAGCTGGTAGAACGTGTTGGCGGCCACGTTGCGGTAGGTCTGCTCCGTGACGGTGGGCCGGCTGGGGTCGGGCGTGAGGCGAATCGACTCGATGGCATTGCCCGTGCGGCGCACCGAGCCCGAAATGTTCAGCGAACCCGCCTTGCCGTTGGTGTTGTAGCTCAGCTCATAGGAATCCGTGAGCTCGGGGTCGAGGTCGGGGTTGCCGTACACGACGTTGTTCGGGTCGGAGCGGTCCACGAAGGGGTTGAGGTAGTCGATGTAGGGGCGGGTGATGCGCCGGCTGTAGGCCAGGCGCAGGCTGTTGCTTTCGCTGAGGGCGTACTGGGCGTTGCCGTTGGGCAGCAGCGTGAGGTAGCTGCGCTGGAAGTCGGTGTCGGTGGTGCGGAAGCGGGCCGACAGGGCCGTACGCTCCAGGCGGCTGCCGGCGCTGAGAGTGAGCTTCTTGCCCAGTTTGGCGGTGTAGGTGGCGTAGGCCGCCTGCACGTTCTGGTCGTAGCTGAAATCGGTGTCGCGGCCGGCCAGGGGCACGTAGTCGGGCGTGAGGCCGCGGGTGAGGCCGGTGACGCTGGCCACCGAGCCCGTGCGGCGCCAGATGCTTTTCAAGCCGGTTTCGAGGGTCTGGTTTTCGCCAAAGGGCTGCACCAGGTCGGTTTGCAGGGTGGTTTCGTTGCCGGGGTTGCGGCCGCGGCTGCGCTCGCGGTAGTCGGCCAGCCCGTGGCCGGTGTCGACGTAGGAATTCCGGAACTCATCGAAATCGTAGCCAAACGTGCCGCTGTTGTCGGCGTACTGGCCCAGCACGCTCCACTCCTTGCGGGGCAGCGCAAAGGTCTTGGTGTACGTGCCCGTCATTTCGCCGTTGAAGCCGCTGAACCGGCCGGTGGTGCTGCGGGTAAACAGGCGGTTGTTGGCCGGGTCGGCCGCCTGCTGATTGTAGAGCAGGCTGCTGTAGTCCTGCCCGCCGTAGCCGTTCAGCGAGGTGGCCAGCGACAGGCTTTGCTTCTCGCTCAAGTCGTAGTCGAGGCCCACCGAGCCGTAGTACCACCGGCCGCCGTAGTTGCCGGCGCCGGTCTGCGTCAGCCGGGAGCCGTCCTGGCCGGTGCGCTCGCGCGACGACTCGTTGGGGCCGTACCAGCCGCCCGTGCCGCCCGACGACGTGAAGCCCAGCTTCTTGGTCTTGAAATTGAGCGAGGCGTTCAGGTTAGAGTTGCGGTTGCCGCCCGAGGCGCTCACGCGGCCGTTCAGCTTTTGCGTCGAGCCCTTTTTCAGCACGATGTTGATAATGCCGGCCGTGCCTTCGCCGTCGTACTTGGCCGGCGGCGTCGTGATGATTTCCACGCTCTGAATCTGCTCGGCCGGGATGCCTTTCAGGGCTTCGGCCAGGTTGCTGGCCAGCGTGGGCGAAGGCTTGTTGTTGACGAGCACCTTGAAATTGCTGGAGCCCCGCATTTTCACGTTGCCGTCGCCGTCCACGGCCAGCAGCGGGGCCTTGCGCAGCACGTCGGAAGCGGTGCCGCCGGCGTTGGTCACGTCCTGGTCGGCGTTGTACACAATGCGGTCGGGCTTCACTTCCACCACCGGCTTCGTGCCGATGACCACGGCCTCGGCCAGCGCCGTGCCCGCCACCGGCAGCCGGAACGTGCCCGCATCGGTGGCGCCGGCCGTGATGGTCACGTCCTTGGTTTGGGTACCATAGCCCACGTAGCTCACCCGCAGGCGGGCCGGGCCGGGGGCCAGCTTGGTGAGGGCAAAGCGGCCGTTGTCGTCGGCGGCCACGCCCGTGATGGGCTTGTCGTTGGGCGCGGGCGGCAGCAGCACCACCGTGGCGTAGGGCACGGGCTCTTTCTTGAGCGAATCGAGCACGATACCGGTGAGGGAGCCGGTGCCCGTGGGCGCGGCCGGCGCCTGCGCCCGGGCCGTGGAGAACAGTGCTGAACAAGCCAGCAAGCAAAAAAGAAGGTAGCGCTGCATCAACGGGAAAGGAGCTAGGTGCGACAGCAAGGATGACGGCCGGGCCCACGAGGTTGCCTGCGGCGAGAGAAGTAACCGCGGCTTAACAGGCGGGAGTCGACGGGACATGGCGTAAACTGTGGCGGGGTGAAATAATTGCTCAAAGGTCCCGGGGGCCGGGGGCGGCGCGCTTTAACTCACGATGTGGGCCGCCCCAAATCATAAATCGGGACGGTTCCGGCGCTGGCTCGATTGGTTGGGCTTACCGTCCGGACCGCCGATTCATTACAGCGCCCCGGAAAAAATTGTCGGCCACTTCGTCTTTGCGCTCGCCCGGCGGGCTTTTTGGCCCCGTTAGGCTTGGTCGAACAAGGGCCCGCCGCAGTATCTTCGATTACAATAACCGCTTTTGCCTTCTGCCATGCAGCACCTCCACCGCACCCCGCTCGACCAACTCTTTGTCATCGACATCGAAACCGTGCCCTGCGTGGACTGCCACGACAACCTCGACGAGATGCTGCGCCACCTCTGGGAGCACAAGAGCGAGAGCCTGCGCCGCCAGCAGGGCTACACCGGCCGCCCCCAGGCCCCCGAGCCCCTGCCCGAGCACCTCACCGCCGCCAGCCTGTTTGAGCAGGCCGGCATCTACGCCGAGTTTGGCAAGGTGGTGTGCATTTCGGTGGGCTATTTCGTGCACGACAAGCAGGAGGAAATCACCCGCTTCCGCGTGAAAAGCTTCGCCGACCACGACGAGAAGCAGCTGCTGCGCGACTTCGCGGCCCTGCTGGCGCACCGGCCTAAATACACGCTCTGCGCCCACAACGGCAAGGAGTTCGACTTCCCCTACCTGGGCCGCCGCATTCTGGTGAACGGCCTGCCCCTGCCGCCCCAACTCGACCTGGCCGGCAAAAAGCCCTGGGAAGTGCCCCACCACGACACCATGGAACTGTGGAAGTTCGGCGACCGCAAGTCCTACACCTCCCTCAACCTGCTGGCCACCATTTTCGGCATTCCCACGCCCAAAGACGACATCACCGGCGCCGACGTGGCCCGCGTGTATTGGGAAGAAAACGACCTGCCGCGCATCGCCAAGTACTGCCAGAAGGACATCATCACCACGGCCCGCATCATCCAGAAATTTCGGGGCGAAGAGCCCTTCCGCGACGAGCACATCGTGTACGCCGACGAGGCCGCCGCGCCCGTGATGCGGCGCGTGGTGTAAGTAGTAGAACTAATTACGCTTCGACCATGCTTGCTCGTGCGCTATGTTGAAGCTGCTGGTCCGCCGACGGTGCCGGAATATCGCCGGAGGGCTCCTGTTGGCGCTGTTGCTCAGCGCTTGCCAATCCGGCCATCAGCGCCAAGCGGAGCAAGCCGCGCCTACGGTCCCGCCCCCGCTCGCGGCGCAGGCCGCTCCCTCCTTGGCTCGGCCTGATAGCAGCGTGGCCGCACCGGCGCGCCCCGAAAAACAAACGCTTTTTCCTGATTCGTTGCGGCCAATTGAGCTACCCGTCGATTACTGGACCGGGCCTCAGCTGGACAGCATCAGGGCGGCAGTGCTGCTGGAGGCCGATTCACTGGAGCCCGATGCAGCAATATCCGCGAGTTGGGTAGAGTTGTGGACCGACCGGTGCCGGGTGCTGAGCGCCGACGAATACAGCGGCAAGCGCCTCTTTTTCCGGCCGCTGGGCGTAGGCCGCTGGGCGGAGCTGGACCTGAATTCGTGGCTGGAAGGCTACAACTCTCTGCCCTACCTGAATGCCCGCGCCGTGGAGCTGGACCAACGCCCTCCCCAAGAGCTACTGATAGAATTGGGCGGGAGCATGGCCGGGCAAGGACAGCGTGAAATGGAAGACTACACGCTGCTCATTTCCTTCAAGGGCCCGCCGCACATCATCTGGCACAGCCTGGATGGAGCTACGGAGGAAATCTCGCCTACGCGTACCGCCGATAATGGCGAGATGGAAGGCGGCAACTACGCCGATGCCCGGCGAAAAATCACCGTGCGCCATGGCCGCGTGTACGTCGGCCGGGTGCGGCAGGAAGGGAAATTTGAGTCGGGCCCCGACTACGTGGTTACTCCCATCACGCCCGGCACCTATGCATACCGGGCGGGGCGTTTCCGGCGGGTGGCGCCATGAGCGGACCCCGTCTGCGCGCGTGGACTTAGCTTTGGCTTTGTTGCACTATTTATCCGTTTTTGGCTTTATGCGCTTTCCCTTTTTCCTGGCGGCCCTCGCGGCGGCCGCTTCTTTTTCGGCACCCGCCCAGGCCCAGGCGCCCGCCACCGGCAACGCCTTCGTGCGCGACAGCCTGGCCAGCTACGTGAAACGCGGCCTCAAGCTCTGGAACATCCCCGGCTTGGCCGTGGTGGTGGTGAAGGACGGGCAGGTGGTGGCCTCGCAGGGCTTCGGCGTGCGGGCGGTGGGCAAGCCCGAGCCCGTGGACGGCAACACGCTGTTTCTCATTGCGTCGAACTCCAAGCTCTTCACCGGCACGGCCATCTCGCAGCTGGTAGAAGAAAAGAAGCTCAAGCTCGACGACCCGGTGCGCCAGTACCTGCCCGATTTCCGGCTGTATGACTCCGCGAGCACGCGCCTCGTCACCATTCGCGACGTGCTGGGCCACCGCATGGGCACCAAGACCTTTCAGGGCGATTTCACTTTCTGGAACTCCAACCTGAGCCGGGCCGACATTCTGCAAAAAGTGCGCTACCTGAAGCCCACGGGCGTGTTTCGCCAAACCTATGGCTACAGCAACTACGGCTTCCTGACGGCCGGCGAAATCATTCCGGTGGCCACGGGCGGCACCACTTGGCAGGATTTTGTGCAGCAGCGCCTGCTCACGCCGCTGGGCATGACGAACACCTACCCCCTCTCGGCCGGTGCCGAGCAGCGGCCCAACGTGGCCCGGCCCTACACCACGGCCTTTGGCCCGCTCGCGCCGGTGCCTTTTGATGTGGTCGACAATTTTGGGCCGGCCGCCAGCCTGGTTTCCTGCACCAACGACCTGGCCCACTGGCTGCGCTTCCAGCTCGACAGCGGCAAATACAACGGCCAGCGGGTGCTGCCCTGGGCCACGCTGCGCCGCACCCGCGAGGGCAACACGCTGGTGGGCAGCAGCAAGTCGCCTATTCTCCCGATGCACTTCCGCACCTATGGCCTGGGCGTGTACTCAGCCGATTACAACGCCCGCCAGATTTACTGGCACACGGGCGGCGCCAACGGCTTCGTGACCAACGTGTGCTTCGTGCCCGAAGAAAACCTGGGCATCGCCGTGCTCACCAACCAAGATAACCAGAGCTTTTTCGAAGCCCTGCGCTACCAGCTGCTCGACGCCTACCTGGACGTGCCCTACGTGGACCGCAGCCGCCAGCTCTACGGCTTCGCCAAGCCCGGCAACGCCGAAACCGCCAAGAACGTGGCCGACCTGGCCGCCCGCGTGGCCAAGAAAAACAAGCCCGCCCGCAGCCTGAAAGACTACGCCGGCACCTACACGCACCCCGTCTACGGCAGCATCACCGTCGAGCCCAAAGGCAAACAATTGCTCGTGCGCTTCTCGCACCACCCCACTCTCACCACCACGCTGGATTACCTGGACGGCGACATTTTCCGCAGCACGTTCAACCACGCGGCTTACGGCATTTTCCCGGCTCCGTTCACGGTGGAAAACGGGAAGGTGAAGACCTTGGAAATCCGCGTGAACGACGGGCTGGAGCAGGACCCGTATGTGTTCACCAAGCAGTAGCCGCTAGCTGGCTGTCAATAAAAAAGAGGCTCTCGCTGCTAGCGGGAGCCTCTTTTTTATTGACCGAGGTAGTGACGCAATATGTTGCGTCTCGTCGTTGAACGACAACGTGAGAACGACTCCCGAACGGCGCGGGCGCCGAGACGCAACATATTGCGTCTCTACCTCGGTCAAGCCACCCTAGTTTTCCAGCGTGGCCAGGTCAATCACGAAGCGGTACTTCACGTCGCCTTTCAGCATGCGCTCGTAGGCTTCGTTGATGTCTTTGATGTTGATGAGCTCAATATCGGACATGATGTTGTGCTCGGCGCAGAAGTCCAGCATTTCCTGCGTCTCGGCAATGCCGCCGATGAGCGAACCGGCAATGCGGCGGCGCTTGGCAATGAGGTTGAAGGCGTGCACCTGCGGGGCTTCGGGCGGCACGCCCAGCAGAATCATGGTGCCGTCGCGGCGCAGCAGATTCAGGTAGGCGGCCAAGTCGAGCGGGGCCGACACGGTGTTGATGATGAAGTCGAAGTAGTTGGTTACTTCTTTTAGCTGGGCTTTGTCTTTGGTTACCACAAACTTGTGGGCGCCCAGCTCTTTGGCATCGGCTTCTTTGTTGGGCGAGGTGCTGAGCACCGTCACTTCGGCACCCATGGCGGCGGCCAGCTTCACGGCCATGTGGCCCAAGCCGCCCAGCCCCATCACGGCCACGCGGTGGCCGGGCTGCACGTTCCACTGGCGCAGGGGCGAGTAGGTGGTGATGCCGGCGCAGAGCAGCGGCGCCACGCGGGCCAGGTCCAGCTTCTCCGATACTTTGAGGGTGTACTTCTCGTCCACCACAATCTGCGAGGAGTAGCCGCCGTAGGTGGGGGCGCCGGTGCCGATTTCGCGGCCGTTGTAGGTGCCCACCATGCCGGTGGTTTCGCAGTATTGCTCCAGGCCTTCCTGGCAGCTGGGG
This sequence comes from Hymenobacter armeniacus, assembly GCF_014699055.1. GTDB lineage: Bacteria > Bacteroidota > Bacteroidia > Cytophagales > Hymenobacteraceae > Hymenobacter > Hymenobacter armeniacus. Next base: position 100,482 of record NZ_JACXAC010000002.1, on the reverse strand, counting down.
CAGGTGCGGCAGGAATCGACCATGCAGCCCACGCCGGCCAGGTCGCCCACCTTGAAGTTCTTCACGTGGTCGCCCACCTGCGTGATGCGGCCCACGATTTCGTGGCCCGGCACCATGGGGAAGATGGAGCCGCCCCACTCGTCGCGCACCTGGTGCAGGTCGGAGTGGCACACGCCACAAAACTGAATGTCGATGAGCACGTCGTGCGGGCCCACTTCGCGGCGCTCGAAGTTGAAGGGTTCTAAAGGAATGTTGGCGGCGGGGGCCGCGTAGGCTTTCGTAGGAAGCATTAGGGGGAAGCTATTTGGTAAAAAGAGTAACAGAACGTCATGCTCATCTGGCGGCCGCGCGGCCGGAGCATGACGCGCAAAACACAAGACTTACCTAACCCGCCGGCGCGGGCAAGGTTTGGCGGGCCGGCGCCTTTTCCAGCTCAGCGGCCACCAGTTCCTTCATTCGCCGCAACGACTCGCGGGCAAACTTGCGCTGCAGCCCGCGCCCGAACAGCTTGAAACCCACCCAATAGAACGGGTTACGGATGCGGCCGGGCTGCGACACAGCGTGGATGCGAAACTGCACCGCGCCCGACGTCAGGTTTTTGTGGATGGTGAAGTCAATCTGGCCGCGCTCGAAGTGGCCCTCCAGGGTGCGGTAGCCGTAGCCCCACACCCGCTCGGGGCCGTGGGGCGTGGCGCGCTCTTCGTCGGTCACGCCGCTCACCCGCACGCCGAAGTAGAACTTGAAGAACAGAAACTGCGCCCGCAGCAGCATGATGCGGTTTTCCAAAGGCCCATCGGGGCGGAAGATGCCGGTGATGAGGTCGGGCGGCGGGAAGGCGTAGCGGCGCAGCACATCCTGCGCGGCGGCGAAGGAGCCGCGGGCCTCCGGTGGGCCGGGCGCTTCGGCGGGCAGGTCGGTTTCGTAGTCGTCGAGGCGCCAGCCGGTTTCGGTGGTGTACTCGCTTTGGCGCGAGAAGTCGTAATTGACTTTGGCGTTGGCGTAGGCTTCGAGGCGGGCGCGGTACTGCTCCCAGGGCGCGGGGCCAGCGGCGGCGGGCTTAGGTGTGGCGCTCGTGCTCATTGGGCTGGTCGTCTGCGGTTTGGGTGAGGGTTTCGACCACCACGTCGGCCAGGGCCTGGCCGCCGCTGGCGGCCGCGGCGCGCCGGCAAAACTCGACCCAGGTAGCCTCCTGCACGCGCTTGCCGATGCCCGTGGTGTTGTAGGCAAACGCCACGAGGCCGTCGCGGGAGCGGGCCCGCGAGCGGATTTCAAACCGCAGCACATCGGGCCGTTCGTCCAGGTAGTGGGTTTCGAAGCGAATGCGGCCGGCTTCGGGGTGGCCTTCGAGGGTGATGAACTCAAAGTGCGTGGCGCTGACTTCGGTCACGCGCACGCAGCCATTCCAGGGGCCCAGGATGCTGATTTCGAATTCGGAACCGACCCGCAGGCCGGCTTCGGGCTCGCCCTTTTTCTTGAAATCGGCCAGCAGCTCGGGCGCAAACCGGGGCACGTCGGCCTGCACCTGGGCCATGAGTTGGGCGGGCGACAGGCGCGGCCGGGCCACGTCGATGCTGTAGCGGCGCTCCAGCCACGGGCCGGAGCCGGTGGCCGCCGGCTGTTCAGACTGCGCCATGCTGGTTGAATGAGGAATTAAAAGTTAGAAGTTGAGAGTTGGGCACCAACTGCACAGCTCGCGTATACGCCATTTGTGGATTTCAAGGCGAATACGAAACCGAGCCCCAACTTTTAACTCTTCACTCCTACCTCAAAAAATGGCCTATTACCGCCCACCCGGCCCGCCGCCCGACCCCGTTCTCGTGCAAAGCCTCACCCAACAGCAGCACGAAATGCGCCAGCGCGTGCGCGCCGAGCCGCTGGCGCAGGAGCCGCGCCTCATCGCCGGCTGCGACTCCTCTTTCCCCACCCCCGACACCATCCTGTCGGTGTTCGTGGTGCTGAAATTTCCGTCGTTGGAGCTGGTGGAAAAGGTGTACAACTACGGCCCGGTCGACATGCCTTACGTGCCGGGCTTCCTGTCCTTTCGCGAGGCGCCCAACGTCATTCACACCTTCGCCAAGCTCGAAAACAAGCCCGACGTCATCATGGTCGACGGCCACGGCATTGCGCACCCGCGCCGGATGGGCATTGCCGCCCACCTGGGCGTGCTGCTCGATATGCCCACTTTCGGCGTGGCCAAGCAGAAGCTGACCGGCACGTTCCAAGAGCCCGGTCTGGAGCGCGGCAATATTTCCCCGCTTATCGACGCCAAAAGCGGCGACCTGATTGGCGAGGTCATTCGCAGCAAAGACAAGGTGCTGCCGCTGTTCGTAAGCCCCGGCCACCGCTGCGACCAGGCCACGGCCACCCGCCTCACGCTGGCGTGCCTGCGCGGCTACAAGCTGCCGGAGCCCACCCGCTTGGCCGACCATTGGGCCGAGGAGTTCAAGAAAGAGGTGCGGTAGCGCTACCCGTTTGCAAAGGCCTGCTGCAACATTGCCAATGTTTCGCTGGCGCTAGCTGGCAGGTAGAGCAGTTCGGCCACGGCTCGGAACACCGCCTGCTTTCCTCCTTTTTGGTCCAGCACACCTGCATCCAGAGGCCGCTGCTGCGACTTAGAGAGCTTCTGGCCAGCCTCGTCGGTCAGCAATTTGTGGTGATAAAACGCAATGCGCTGGGCATTAAAAGAAGGTGTCTCTGAAAGTTGCGAAGCCAACCACAACTGCGCGGTCGTGCTGGGCTGCAAGTCCAGCCCGCGCACAATCAAGTTGGTGCCAAGGCGCAAATCATCCACCACCGAAGCCACTTGGTACGCCGCTACGCCGTCTTTTTTGCGGACGACAAAATCCGGCATCAGCGCGCCGAGCGGGACGATGGTTTCGCCCTGCCAGGCGTCGTGAAACTTAACTTCTGTGCCGTTGGGCACGTGCACCCGCCAGGCCGCGCCGGGCGTGTCGAGCGGCACGGCAGCATCGGGGCCGCCGGTGCGGGTGCGCTGGCTGGCATGCACCAAGCCCGGCTGCTGCGCCAGGCGGCGGAGCACGCGGTTGTACTCGGGCAGGTGCAGGAGTTGCGAATGGTGGCGCAGGAAATCGTCGGGGCCGCTGGGGCCGTGGTCGTAATCAATGCCTAGCCAGTCGATGACGCGGAAGATATTGTCCAGATACGCCGGGCGCAGGCGGGCGCGGTCCAGGTCGTCGATGCGCAGGTGCAGCGTGCCGCCGGCTTGGCGCGTGAGCAGCCAGGTCAGCACAAAGTTCACGGCGTTGCCGAGGTGCAGGTAGCCGCTGGGCGTGGGCGCCAGGCGGGAAACCACGGGCGAAGTAGCAGACGCAGGGGCCAGCATCAGGCGAGGAGCAGCTCCATTTGCACATCGGCCCGGGCGTAGGGCGACGCCAGCGGCTGCGCCAGGTCGCGAAAGCCGAGCTTGCGGTACAGCGCCAGGGCCGGCGCCAGTTTCGCGTTGCTTTCGAGGTACACGCGGGCCCCGCCGAGGTCGCGCACCCGCTGAATGGCGGCCTGGCCCAGCAGGAAACCAATCTGCTGGCCCTGGGCGGCGGGCGCTACGGCCATCTTGGCCAGCTCGTAGCTGCGGCCGTCGGCCATTTTAATCAGGGCGCAGGTGCCCACCACGTTTTCTGCCAGCTCCGCAAACAGAATGGCGCCGCCCGACGCCAGGACGTATGCTTCGGGGTGGTCGAGCGCCTTCAAATCGGCGGGCTCGAGGGTGAAGTATTTCGAAATCCACTCCTCGTTGAGCTGCCGGAAAACGGGTTGGTCGCCCGGCCGGAAATCGCGCAAAACAACAACGGGCATGAGCAGTAGCGGCGAAATCGATGATTTACTGAAAGCGCCGCAAAGGTAAATCAGCCGCTGCGGCTGGCAGGATTAAACCGAAACCGCAGCACTAAGTCTAGCTACTTATTCAGCTGTTCAGACCTTTGCTCTGATGAAAAAACGTTTACCACTGCTCGGGTTTCTGTTCGCCCTCATGCTCTGCGTGAGCCCAGCCAGGGCCCAAACCACGCCCCTGTACTTTCCGCCCCTCACGGGCAGCACCTGGGCCAGCACCACGCCCGCCAGCCTGGGCTGGTGCCAAACGCCGCTCGACTCGCTCATCGCCTTTGCCGGACGCAAGGGCAGCAAGTCCTTGCTCATTCTGAAAGACGGGCGCCTGGTGGTAGAGCATTACTACGGCACCTACACTGCCGACTCGGCCTGGTACTGGGCCTCGGCGGGCAAGTCGCTCACGGCTACGCTCGTGGGCCTGGCCCAGCAGGACGGCCTCCTGAGCCTGAGCGACAGCACTTCCAAATACCTCGGCCGCTGGACCAGCGCCACGCGCCCGCAGCAGCGCCAAATCACCATCCGGCACCAGCTCACGATGACGACTGGGCTCGACGATACCCCGCCCGCGCCCTGCGACAACGAAAGCACCACGCCCGGCTGCCTGCTCTACCTGGCGCCGCCGGCCACCCGCTGGGCCTACCACACCGGCGCCTACCGCACCCTGCAAGACGTGCTGGTGCAGGCCAGCGGCGCCGCCACCATCACTCAATACACCAACCAGCGCCTCGCCACCCGCCTCGGCATGACGGGCCTGTGGGCCAACGACGTGTATTACAGCCGCGCCCGCAGCATGGCGCGCTTCGGCCTGTTCATCCTCGCCCGCGGCGCCTGGAACGGCACCCAGATTCTCGACACGGCTTATTTCCGGCGCATGACCACGCCCAGCCAGACGCTCAACCGCAGCTACGGCTACCTCTGGTGGCTCAACGGCCAGCCCAGCTACCGCCTGCCCGGCTCGCAACTCAATTTTCCGGGCCAGCTCACGCCGGCCGCGCCGCCCGACCTGATTGCCGCCCTGGGCAAAAACGACCAGAAAATCTACGTGGTGCCCAGCCTGGGCCTCGTGGTGGTGCGGCAGGGCAACTCGGCGGGCCCGCGCACGCTGGCCGTGTCGTCGTTTGACAACGAATTGTGGACGAGAATCATGGCCGTGTTCTGCCGCCCTACCGCCACAGCGGCCACGGCCGACGCCGCCGGCTTCCTGGCTTTCCCCAATCCGGCTACCGAAGTGCTTACCCTGCGCCAGCCCGCCCACGCCGCCGCCACCGTGCGGCTAACCGATGCCCTGGGCCGCGAAGTACTGCGCCAATCCGCTACTGCCGCCGAAACCTCTGTTTCCGTCGCGGGGCTGGCGCCGGGGCTGTATGCCGCGCAGTGGCTGGACGCCAGCGGGCGCGTGCTGATGAGCCGCAAAGTAGCCCGGCAGTAGAAGTTGCACGAAAACTGCGGAGCCTTGCGGGGCAATGCGTAAGTTTGCGGTCAATTTGCGGCCCGGTTTCCCGGCTCCGCTGCTGCCCTCCCGCTATTGCCGATGCTGACTGCTGTCCTGCTTTTCCTCCCTTTGGCCGCCGCGCTGCTGCTGCTGCTCACCAAGGGAGCCACCGCCCGTGCCCTCGCGCTGGGCGCCTCGCTCATCGAATTTGCGCTCGCGGCCTACGCCGCTTTCGCCTTCAAAACCACCGGTTCGGGCAGCTTCAACCTCGACTACGCCTGGATTCCGTCGGCCGGCATCAACTTCCACGTCGGCATGGACGGCCTGAGCTTGCTGCTGGTGCTGCTCACCACTTTCCTGGTGCCGCTCATTCTGCTGAGCGCGTTCAAGCACAAATACGACAACCCGGCCACCTTCTACGCCCTCGTGCTGTTCATGCAAACGGGCCTGATTGGGGTATTCACGTCGCTCGATGCCTTCCTCTTCTACTTCTTCTGGGAGGTGGCGCTGATTCCGATTTACTTCCTGGCCGGCGCCTGGGGCGGCGAGCGCCGCGTGGCCGTCACTCTCAAGTTTTTCCTCTACACGGTGGTGGGCTCGCTGCTGATGCTGGCCGGCTTCGTGTACCTGTACCTGCAAACCGGCCCCGCGGCCGGCTCGCTGGCCGCCCACTCATCGGAGCTGTCGGCCTTTTATAGCCTGAAGCTGAGCGCCTCGGAGCAGTCGTGGCTGTTCTGGCTGATTTTCGCGGCCTTCGCCGTGAAGATGCCCATCTTCCCCTTCCACACCTGGCAGCCCGATACTTACACTGAGTCACCGGCCCCGGCCACCATGCTGCTGTCGGGCATCATGCTGAAAATGGGCATCTACGGCACCATGCGCTGGCTGCTGCCGGTAGTGCCGCTGGGCGTGAGCCAGTGGCAGAAGCCGGTCATCATCCTCTCGGTCATCGGCATCATCTATGGCGCCATCATTGCCATCCGGCAGCGCGACGTTAAGCGCCTCATTGCCTATTCGTCCCTTAGCCACGTGGGCCTGATGGCAGCGGGCGTGTTCTCCCTCACCCAAATCGGCCTGCAAGGCGCTACCATCCAGATGCTGGCCCACGGCGTGAACGTGGTGGGCATGTTCTTCATCGCCGACGCCATTGAGCGCCGCACCGGCACCCGCCACATCCCGGATTTGGGCGGCCTCACGCGCCGCACGCCCATCTTGTCGGTGTGCTTCCTGGTGATGCTGCTCAGCACCGTGGCCCTCCCCCTCACGGGCGGCTTCGTGGGCGAGTTCCTCCTGCTGGCTGGCGTGTATCAGTACAACGCCTGGGTAGGCGCCATTGCCGGCCTCACCATCATTTTCTCGGCCGTGTACCTGCTGCGCATGTTCCAGCGCGTGATGCTGGGCCCCGATTCGTCTTTCTCCGAAACCATCACCGACCTCACCGGCGGCGAGTTGCTGATTCTGGTGCCGCTCATCGCGCTGGTGTTCTGGCTGGGCTTATTCCCGGGCTCGTTCCTGCACATTTCGGAGCCGGCCGTGACGGGTTTGCTCACGCAGGTCGGGCGATAGGCCCGTACCGCCAAGCTGTGCTTGGTATCAACCTTAGTCCCGGTGCTTCTTTAACTTATACTCGCCAAGCACAGCTTGGCGGTACAGCCCATGACCTCCATCATTCTCCTCTCCGTCTTCGGCATCCTCAACCTGTTCCTGGGCTTCCTGCGCTCGAACAAGGTGCTGCTGCCCGGCGCCATGCTGCTGCTGCTGGCCGTGTTCGGGGCCAATTACGCCGACTGGAACGCCGGGCACGCCCCCTACTTCAACAACATGCTGGTGGTCGACAACTACACGGTGGCCTTCACGGGCATCGTGCTGCTCACCACCATTGTGCTGCTGCCCTTTTCGCGCAGCTACGTGCTGGAGGGCGATGCCAATCTGGCCGAGTACTACGCCCTGCTGCTCTTTTCGCTGGTGGGCGCCATCATGATGGTGGGCTACGACCACCTGCTGATGCTGTTCGTGGGCATTGAAATCCTGAGCGTGTGCATGTACGTGCTGGCCGGCTCGCGCAAGCGCGACTCGCGCAGCAACGAGGCGGCCTTGAAGTACTTCCTGATGGGCGCGTTTGCTACCGGCATTCTGCTCTTCGGCATTGCGCTGCTCTACGGCGCTACCGGCACCTTCGCGCTTTCGCAATTGGGCACCGCCATTGCCACGCCGGCCAACGCCAGCCTGCAGCCCATGCTCTACATCGGCATCCTGATGATGATTATTGGCATCGGCTTCAAGGTATCGGCCGCGCCCTTCCACTTCTGGACGCCCGACGTGTACGAGGGCACCCCCACTTTCTTCACGGCCTTCATGAGCACCGTGGTGAAGACGGCCGGCTTCGGCGCCTTCCTCAAGCTGCTGGCCGTGGCCCTGCCCGCCGCCCAGGGCTTCTGGATGCCCACCATTCAGGCCATGTGCGCCCTCACGTTGCTGCTCGGCAACGTGGGAGCCGCCGCCCAAACCAGCACCAAGCGCATGCTGGCCTATTCCAGCGTGAGCCACGCCGGCTACCTGCTCATCGGCCTCGTGGCCAGCAAGGGCAACCTGACCGGCGATGCCGCCAACGGCATCTTCTTCTACTCGCTGGCTTACTCCATCGCCACCATCGCCGCCTTCGGCGTGGTGAAGCTGGTGGTCGACCATCGTCAGCGCGACGACTACGCCGGCCTCAACGGCCTGGGCAAAACCAACCCGCTGCTGGCTTTTGTGATGACGGTTTCGATGCTGTCGCTGGCGGGCATTCCGCTGACGGGCGGCTTCTTCGGCAAGTTTTTCCTGCTGGCTGCGGCCGCGGGCCAGGGCTACATCGGCCTGGTCGTATTCGCCGTCATCATGAGCATGGTGGGCCTGTACTACTACCTGCGCCCGCTCATCGCCATGTACCTGCGCCCGGCCGAAGCTGACGCCACGCCCGTGCCGGTTGACGGCATTCAGACCGCTACGCTGGCCTTTCTGGCCTTGCTCACCATCGTGCTGGGTGTGGCGCCGGGCTTGTTGAGCGGCATTCTATAAATGACGTTATTAGTTGTAAAAAAGCCTCTTCGGAGGCTTTTTCGTTTAGGCGCGGAGTAGAGACGCACTATGTTGCGTCTCGTCGTTGCTGATGTTGTTTAGCCTGAGCTAGACGGCGTGGTACCGGTCGTTCAACGACGAGACGCAACATAGTGCGTCTCTACTCCGCGCCTAAACGCGTTCAGGTAGTTCTCCCATGGAACTTGCTAAATAAAAAAGGTGGCCTCTCGCGAAGCCACCTTTTTATTTATCATCACAGCAACCGGAGCTGCTCAGCTGATATCAGTTTACGCCAGGTCGAAGCGGCCGAGGTTCATCACCTTGGTCCACACGGCCACGAAGTTGTTCACGAACTTCTCCTGAGCGTCAGAGCACGCGTACACTTCGGCCAGCGCGCGCAGCTCGGAGTTCGAGCCAAAAATCAGGTCGACGCGGGTGCCGGTCCACTTCACGGCGCCGGTCTTGCGGTCGCGGCCGTTGAAGGTGCTCTGGGCATCCGAAGTGGCGCTCCAGGTCGTGTTCAGGTCGAGCAGATTCACGAAGTAATCGTTGGTGAGCGCCCCCGGGCGGGTGGTGAACACGCCGTGCTGCGACTGGTCGAAGTTGATGTTGATGGCCCGCAGGCCGCCAAACAGCACCGTCAGCTCGGGCGCGGTCAGGGTCAGGAGCTGGGCTTTGTCGACCAGCAGTTCCTCGGCCGCCGCTTTGTGGTGGGGCTTCAGGTAGTTGCGGAAACCATCGGCGGCCGGCTCTAGGGCAGCGAAGGACAGCACGTCGGTTTGCTCCTGCGAAGCATCGGCGCGGCCCGGCGTGAACGGCACCGTGACCGAGTGGCCCGCATTCTGCGCGGCCTGCTCGATGCCGACGACGCCGGCCAGCACGATGAGGTCGGCCATCGAAACCTGCTTGCCGCCGGTCTGGGCCGTGTTGAACTCCTGCTGAATGCCGCCGAGCTTGTTCAGCACCGTCGACAGTTGCGACGGGTTGTTTACTTCCCAATAGCGCTGCGGGGCCAAGCGCAGACGGCCGCCGTTGGTGCCGCCGCGCTTGTCGGAGCCGCGGTAAGTAGAGGCGGCAGCCCAGGCCGTGGACACCAGTTGCTGCACCGTGAAACCGGCCTCGGCAATCTTGCCTTTCAGGGCGGCGACGTCCTCGCTGTCAATTACCTGGTAGGTGACGGCGGGAATGGGGTCTTGCCAGAGCAGCTCTTCGGTGGGCACTTCGGGGCCGAGGTACCGCTCTTTGGGGCCCATGTCGCGGTGCGTCAGCTTAAACCAGGCGCGGGCAAAAGCATCGGCAAACTCATCGGGGTTCTCGTGAAAGCGGCGCGAAATGGCTTCATACACCGGGTCGGCCCGCAGGGCGATGTCGGTGGTGAGCATGAAGGGCGCGTGCTTCTTCGAAGGGTCGTGGGCATCGGGCACGGTGCCGGCCCCGCCGCCGTTCACCGGGCGCCACTGGTGGGCACCGGCGGGGCTCTTGGTCAGCTCCCACTCGTAGCCAAACAGGTTGTTGAAGTAGCCGTTGCTCCACTGGGCGGGCGTGCTGGTCCAGGCGCCTTCCAAGCCGCTGGTGATGGTGTCGGCGCCGTGGCCTTTGCCGAAGCTGTTGCGCCAGCCCGTGCCCAGCTCTTCGAGGGTGGCGCCGGCGGGCTCCTTGCCCACGTACTGGCCGGGGTCGGCGGCGCCGTGGGTTTTGCCGAAGGTGTGGCCGCCGGCAATCAGGGCCACGGTTTCTTCGTCGTTCATGGCCATGCGGCCGAAGGTTTCGCGGATGTCGCGGGCCGAGCGAATGGGGTCGGGCTCGCCGTTGGGGCCCTCGGGGTTCACGTAGATGAGGCCCATCTGCACGGCGGCGAGGGGGTTGTCCAGCTCCCGGTCGCCGGTGTAGCGCTTGTCGCCCAGCCACTCGGTTTCGGGGCCCCAGTAGATGTCCTGCTCGGGCTCCCACACGTCTTCGCGCCCGCCGCCGAAGCCGAAGGTCTTGAAGTTCATCGATTCCAGGGCGCAGTTGCCGGCCAGAATCATCAAGTCGGCCCAGGAGATTTTCTGGCCGTACTTCTGCTTGATGGGCCACAGCAGCAGGCGGGCCTTGTCGAGATTGGCGTTGTCGGGCCAGCTGTTGAGGGGCGCGAAGCGCTGGGCGCCCGAGCCGGAGCCGCCGCGGCCGTCGCCGATGCGGTAGGTGCCGGCGCTGTGCCAGGCCATGCGAATGAAGAACGGGCCGTAGTGGCCGTAGTCGGCCGGCCACCAGTCCTGCGAATTGGTCATCAGCTCGAACAGGTCCTGCTTCACGGCGTTCAGGTCGAGCTTCTTAAACTCCTCGGCGTAATTGAAGCCGGGCTCCAAGGGGTTCGATTTGTTGTCGTGCTGGCGCAGAATACTCAGCCTGAGCATGTTGGGCCACCACTCGCGGTTGGTGCGGCCGCCACCGGCGCTTTGCTTCACGGCACCGCTGCTGAACGGGCATTGGGCCGCGGGCTCGTTCAGTTCGTACAGAATGGAATTTTCCGGGGGAAGGTTGTGCGGGTTTTGCATCTTAAACAGGTGTTTTTACTTAGTCTTTCTATAATGCGTAAAGCGCCCGAAAGTTTGCGCTTTTATTTGGAAAGCAAGTGGGTAATTCGGCCGATGGTTGGGGCAAGCGGGCAGAAGCTCGGCTTGCGTCGCTCAGTGCCGCGGCCGCGCGTGCGAAAGGCCGCCGCCACCGGCCGTTTCGCCGTAGCTGAGTGGCCGAATCCGCATTTCCCGACGGCTTCGCTTACCTTCAGGCCATGCCGCTTTTCCGCCACCACGTCTTCTCATTTCGCCGCCTGTGGGCGCCTCTGGCAGTGTTGCTCATCAGCAGCTGCGCGGCCCGGCCACCGCACGAACCCGGCACGTTCCGCGCCCCGGAGTTGGTGGAACTGCAGAAGCTCGACCCCACCATTCAATTAGACATTCGCTACGCCACCGCCCGCAATTTCGTGGGCCGGCCAGTGTACGCGCAGGCCCGCGCCTTCCTGCAACGCCCCGCCGCCGAAGCCCTCGTGCAGGTGAACCAGGAACTTGCGCCGCTGGGCTACCGCCTGTTGGTGTTCGACGGCTACCGCCCCTGGCGCGTCACCAAGCTGTTCTGGGACCTCACCCCGCCCGACAAAAAGGAATTTGTGGCCGACCCCAGTAAAGGCTCCCGCCACAACCGCGGCTGCGCCGTCGACCTCAGCCTCTGGGACGTGGCCGCCGGCCGCGAGGTGCCCATGACCGGCGAATACGACGAAATGAGCCCCCGCTCCTACGTGGCCTACGCCGGTGGCACGCCCGAGCAACGCGCCGCCCGCGACCTGCTGCGCCGCCACATGGAAGCGCACGGCTTCACGGTACTGCCAGCCGAGTGGTGGCATTTTGACTATAAAGAGTGGAAGGCGTATCCGATTCAGGATATGCCGTTTGAGAAGCTATGATGCAAAAAGCCCTCGCTGTTTCCACAACGAGGGCCTTTTCCTTCGGCAACAATGATTATGGATTGGTCGACCACATCCCCGCTTCCTTAATGAAAATGCGGCGGTTCAGTTTCAGCTGCGACACGATGAATTCGGCTAGGTCTTCGGGCTGCATCACCTTGTCGGGGTTGCCGTCGGTGAGGTTGTTGCCGATGGCCAGGGGCGTGGCCACGGTGCTGGGCGTGAGCGCCGACACGCGGATGTTGTGCTTGCGCACTTCCTGCATCAGCGCCTCAGTGAGGCCCATGACGGCAAACTTGGAGGCGCTGTAGGCGCTGCTGCCGGCCGCGGCCCGCAGGCCCGAGGTGGAGGAAATATTGATAATATCGCCGGTTTGGCGCGCTATCATGTCGGGCAGCACGGCGCGGGTCACGTAGTAGGTGCCAAACACGTTGACCTGGATGATGTGCTCCCACTGCTCGGGCTCCATCTCCAGAAACTTAGCGAAGCTGCCGATGCCGGCGTTGTTGATGAGGATGTCAATCGGGCCCAGTTCCTGGTGAATCTTGGCCACGGCCACGTTCACGGCGGTGCGGTCGGCCACGTCGGCCACGGCGGTGGCGCAGCTGCCGCCGCTGGCCAGGATTTCGGCGGCGAGTTCCTGCAGGTCGCTATCGGTGCGGGCCAGCAGGCCCACCTGCACGCCTTCGGCGGCCAGGGCGAGGGCCACGGCGCGGCCAATGCCTTTGCCGGCGCCCGTAACGAGGGCAATTTTTCCTTGTAGGGATTCCATGGGGTGTTCGGAGGTTGGTTTGGGAGGTGCTACAACCGGTCAGAACGGAGGATTGTTGGTATTGTTCTGCCGGGCGCCTCACCCCCCGGCCCCCTCTCCTTGGGAGAGGGGGAGCCAGACGATTACGCATTGCCGGTGCCCTCTCTCCTTGGGGGAGGGGTTCAGGGGGTGAGGCGCCCGGCAGAACAATACCCTGCCGGCTAGTGTAGGTGCTTGGTGAAGTCGCCGTACATCACCCAGTCTTCCCAGCGCTTGCGGTAGGGCGCCACTTTGCCCCGCAGGTATTTCTCTATCATGAGGCCGGCGGCGGGGGCGGCGCTGGTGCCGCCAAAACCGCTGTTTTCGATGAACACAGCGATGGCGATTTTAGGGTCATTCACCGGCGCGAAGGCGGCAAAGGTGGCGTGGTCGAAGCCGTGGGGGTTTTGCACGGTGCCGGTTTTGCCGGCCACCGAAATGCCGAATTCGGCCAGCGAGGCCAGGTTGCCGGTGCCGCCGTTGCCATCCACCACCTGCTGCATGCCGGGAATGATGTACTTGAACAGCGTGGTATCGACGGCCGTGAAGTGTTTCTGGCGGAACTGCGGCAGCGGGCCGCCGTTGCCCACGCTGCGCACGAAATGCGGCGTGTAGTACCAGCCGCGGTTGGCAATGGTGGCCAGCACGTTGGCCATCTGCACGCCCGTGATGCCGATTTCGCCCTGCCCGATGCTGAGCGAATACACGTTGCGGTAGCTCCAGCGGTGCTGCTTGTTGTGCTTTTTGTCGAAGAATTTCTTGTCGTAGAACTCAGGCGACGGAATCAGGCCGCGCTTCTCCTGCAGCATGTCCACGCCCAGCTTTTCGCCCAGCCCAAAGGTTTTCACCATTTTTTGCCACTGGCCCAGGCCGATGTGCGTGTCGTCGTACTTGTTGGGGGCCTGGCCGCGCAGCACGGCCGCCTGCAACACCTGGTAGAAGTAGGGGTTGCAGCTGTTTTTGATGGCAATGCTCACGTTGGAAGGCCGCTCGTGGCGGTGGGTGCAGCGCACCAGCCGCTGGTTGCACTCGAAACCGGTGCCGGGCTGCACCACGCCGAGCTGCAGGGCCACCAGTTCGTTCACGAGCTTAAACACCGAGCCCGGCGGGTAGGTTGCCATCAGCGGGCGGTCGAACAGGGGCCGGTCGGGGTTGTTGAGCAGGTCCATGTAGCGGTTGCCGGAGCCCTTGCCCGTGAGCAGGTTGGGGTCGTAGTGCGGGGCCGACACGAAGGCCAGAATCTCGCCCGTCTTCGGGTCGATGGCCACGATGGAGCCCCGCCGGCCGGCCAGCAGCTTTTCGCCGTAGGCCTGCAGCTCGGCATCAATGCTCAGGTGCAGGTCCTGCCCGGCTACCGACAGCGTGTCGAACTCGCCGTCGCGGAACTTGCCTTTCTCGATGCCGCGCACGTTCACCATCTTGTATTGCACGCCGCGGCGGCCCATCAAAATGGACTCGTAATAAGATTCCAGGCCCGAAATGCCGATGTTTTCGCCGGGCTGGTACTTGGCGTATTTGGGCTTTTCGAGCAGCGCCGGCGTGATGGAGCCCACGTAGCCCAGGGCGTGGGCCAGGTTGGGCGTGCGGTAGGCCCGCGCCATGCGCGCCTGAATGCGGAAGCCGGGGAAGTCCATCAGGTTGTCCTGAATGGCGGCCAGGTCGCGCGTGGTCAGGTTCTGCACCACCGGCGAAGGCTTGTTGCGCGAGTACTTTTTGGCCGATTTCAGGCTGGCGCGCAGGCCTTCGAGCGGAATCTGCAGCAGCTGGCAGAAGCGGGCCGAATCGAGCCGTTTCACTTCGCGGGGCACCACCATCAGGTCGTACACGGGCGCGTTTTGCACCAGCAGCTGGTCTTTGCGGTCGTAAATCAGGCCGCGGTAGGGTATCTGCACTAAGCGCTGCAGCGTGTTTTTGTCGGCGGCCAGCTTGTAGGTGCCGTCCAGCACCTGCATAAAAAACAACCGCGTAAGAAACACGAGCACCACCACCAGGAAGATGCCCTGCACGACGTATTTGCGGCCTTCTAAGTATTGCATATCTATATCAAATACGCCCAAGCGTCATGCCGAGCACAGCAAAGCCTCTCGCCCGGGTAACTTATTACTTATCACAAGCAAGATGCTGCGTTCGGCACGACGTGTTTTTTAAACAAACAACCACTAATTCCGCCCCCGGCGCACCGGGAAAAACAGCAGCTGCACTATCAACAACGACAGCCCGGTGAATAGTGCGCTCACCAAGAGCTTGCCCAGCGTGAGGCCAAAGTGCCGGAAGCTGCCCAGCTCCAGCACAAAAAACGCCGTGTGGTGCAGCAGCACCAGCAGCGTGAGGTACACGCCAAACCATTGCCAGCCCATCTGGTGCACGTTCACGGCGTCGGTGGAGTCGTAGCCGTCGCGCGGGGTGAGCAGGTGCAGCACCCACGGTCGCAGGAAGCCCAGCAGCACCGCCGCCGCCGCGTGCAGCCCGCCGGTGTCGTAGAAGATGTCCATCGTCAGGCCCATCGCAAACGACAGCAGCAGCTGCACCACAATGGGCGTGCGCAAAGGCAGAAACAGCAGAAAGCCCAGGTAGAAAAAGCACCAGCCCAGGTCGAACAGCACCAGCCGGCTGATGAGCATCACGTGCAGGCCCGCATACAGCGCAAAGCGCAGCACCTGAACCAGTAAGAACCGCAGGCCACTCATTTGCGCTTCCCTCCTTCCGGCAGCATGCCCGCGCGGGCCTCCACGGTGTCGCGCTCGGCTTTGGGCCGGCTCGTCACCACGTACACGTATTGCAGGTTCGCAAAATTGACGCCCAGCCGCACCCGAATGGTCCAGAAATTCTTGTCGGGCTCCTTCACAAACGAGTCGATGGTGCCGATGAAGATGCCTTCCGGAAACACCGCGTTGTAGCCCGACGTTACCACCGTGTCGCCGCGCACCAGCTTGGTTTCGCGCAGCACGTTGTCGAGCAAGGCGTGGGTGGGGTCGTCGCCCTGCCACTTGATGGTGCCAAACGTGCCGTCGCGCTTGATTTTGGAGGCAATGGTGGTTTTGGAGTGCAGCAGGCTGGCCACGGTGGCGTAGTGCTCCGTCACGGCCTGCACCCGGCCGGCCACGCCGTTGGCGGCCACCACGCCCAGGCCGCGCTGCACGCCGTTAGCCGTGCCCACGTTCAGGGTGAAAAAGTTGTCCACATTGCTGAGCCGGTTGTTGATAACCCGGGCCGGAATAAGTGGATAACTCGGGTCGCGGGCCGGCAGGCGCTGCAGGCCGATGAGCAGGGTATCGGGCTTGGCCGCTGGCCGCTGGTAGCGCACCCGCCGCAGCGAGTCGGTGCGGGCTGGGGGCACGGCCACCGAGTCGGCTTCGCGCCGCATCGTGTCGGGCGGGTACAGCTGCTGGCGCAGGGCCGCGTTTTCGGCGGCCAGCTGCTTGTTCAAATCCGCTAAATGGAAGTAGTCCGTTATCTGGGTGCGGCGCTCCAGCACCACGCCCGCGTAGGAATTGGCCGAGTTGAAGAAAGCCGCCCGCTGGTACGAGTTATTGGTGACAAACAAATACAGGCTGGCAACCTCCAACAAGCTAAACACCAGCACCCCGCGGAAGCGAAACAGAAAAAGAAATAGATTCCGCACGGGGATTTAATTAAAAATTAAGAATTAAGAATTGAGAATTAAAACCGAACTAAGATTGGGCACTACCCATCCAAGCTCATTTTTAATGCTGAATTCTTAATTCTTAATTAATCTTTAATTACGTCAGCAGCACGCCCTTAAAGGCCTGAATGTCCTTGATGGCCTTGCCGGTGCCGCGCACCACGGCGCGCAGCGGGTCTTCGGCAATGTGAATGGGCAGCTTGGTTTTGGCGGCCAAGCGCTTGTCGAGGCCGCGCAGCAGCGCGCCGCCGCCGGTGAGGTGAATGCCGTTTTCGTAAATGTCGGCCGAGAGTTCGGGCGGCGAGATTTCGAGGGCTTTCAGCACGGCTTCTTCGATTTTGGCCACCGATTTGTCGAGGGCAATGGCAATTTCGGAGAAGGTCACTTTGATAACTTTCGGAATACCCGTCATCAGGTCGCGGCCGCGCACTTCGTGGTCGGGCGGCGGCACGTCGAGCTCGGTAAGGGCGGCGCCCACTTCGATTTTGATGCGCTCGGCCGAACGCTCGCCGATGAGCAGGTTGTGCTGCCGGCGCATGTAGTCGAGAATGTCCTGGTTGAAGACGTCGCCGGCCGTCTTAATCGACTGGTCGCACACGATGCCCGACAGGGCGATAACGGCAATTTCCGTGGTGCCACCCCCGATGTCGATAATCATCGAGCCCACGGGCTGCTCCACGTCGATGCCGATGCCGATGGCGGCGGCCATGGGCTCCTGAATCATCCAGACCTCCTTGGCCCCGGCGTGCTCGGCGGAGTCGCGCACGGCGCGTTTCTCCACTTCCGTAATGCCCGACGGGATGCAGATGACCATGCGGTGCGAGGGCTGAAACAGCCGCGTGCGCGTGTCAATCATCTTAATCATGCCCTTAATCATTTCCTCGGCGGCGTGGAAATCGGCAATTACCCCGTCCTTGAGCGGGCGGATGGTGCGGATGTTGTCGTGCGTTTTCTCGTGCATCTGCTGGGCCTGGCGGCCCACGGCGATGACTTTGTTGGTGGTGCGGTCTTTGGCGATGATGCTCGGCTCGTCCACCACGATTTTGTCGTTGTGGATGATGAGCGTATTGGCCGTGCCCAGGTCGATGGCGATGTCGCTGGTCAGGAAATTAAAGAAACCCATTGAATTATATGCAATAAGGCGAAGCGTGGGTGGGGGCCAACGCAAAATAATGGGCAAAGGTACGGAAGGTTTGGGCGGGCATGATGAACGGAGTTATGGCATTTTGGAAAGACAGCCCCCTGTTGTTGGAAGCGGAGCGCAGCGCAACGCGCAACTCATCCTCTCATTGTAGCCGGCTTCGAAAGGTCATACCTTTTCTTCCCAGGTGCAAAAAGCCCCGGCTCTGGGTAGAGCCGGGGCTTTTCATGCAGTTGAGGCGATGCCCCCCTTTGTCACAGGTTGGGCAGAGTCTGCGCTTAGTGCTTGAAGTGGCGCACGCCAGTCAGCACCATGGCCATGCCCAGCTCGTCGGCGGCCCGGATGCTGTCGGCGTCCTTGATGGAGCCGCCGGGCTGGATCACAGCGCGGATACCCGCGGCGCCGGCAATTTCCACGCAGTCGGGGAAGGGGAAGAAGGCGTCGGAGGCCATCACGGCGCCGTGCAGGTCGAAGCCGAAGGCGCGGGCCTTTTCAATGGCCTGGCGCAGGGCATCAACGCGGCTGGTCTGGCCCACGCCCGAGGCCAGCAGCTGGCCGGCGCGGGCCAGCACGATGGTGTTGCTCTTGGTGTGCTTACAGATTTTAGCGGCGAAAACCAGCGCCTCCGTTTCCTCGGCCGTGGGGGCCGACTGCGTGACGGTGCGGAAGTCGGCGGCAGTTTCGGTCTGCCGGTCAGCGTCCTGCTCGATGATGCCGTTGAGCAGGGTCTTCACCTGCTTCTTCGGGAACTCAACCGGCTTTTGCCGCAGCAGAATCCGGTTTTTCTTGCTCTGGAGCACGGGCAGGGCCTCGGCGGCGTAGCCGGGCGCAATCAGCACCTCGAAGAACAACTGGTTGAGCTCGGCGGCGGTGGCCGCGTCAACTTCTTTGTTCACGATGATGACGCCGCCGAAAGCCGAAGTCGGGTCGCAGCTTAGCGCGTTCACGTAGGCCTCGCGCAGGGTGGCGGCCTGGGCCACGCCGCAGGCGTTGGTGTGCTTGAGGATGGCGCAGGCTGGCTCGCCGTCGGCAAACTCGGCCATCAGGGCCACGGCAGCGTCCACGTCTACCAGGTTGTTGTAGCTCAGCTGCTTGCCGTGCAGCTGGTCGAACAGCGCCGACAGGTCGCCGTAGAACGTACCGGCCTGGTGGGGATTTTCGCCGTAGCGCAGCGGCGTGGCAGGCTGGGCGCTCTGGCGCAGGGCGGTGCCGGCCACGGCCGTGCCCTGGCTCACGTATTTGAAAATCTCGGTGTCGTAGTGCGAGGTGGTGGCGAAGGCGGCGGCGGCGTAGTGGCGGCGGTCTTCGAGGTCGGTGGCGCCGTTTTTCTGGGTCAGCAGCTCGGTCACGGCCTCGTATTGGTCGCGGCTGCTCACCACCAGCACGTCGCGGAAGTTTTTGGCGGCGGCGCGCAGCAGCGAAATGCCGCCGATGTCGATTTTCTCGACGACGTCTTGCTCATCAGCCCCGCTGGCCACGGTTTCTTCAAACGGGTAGAGGTCGACCACCACCAAATCGATGGGCGGGATGCCGTGCTGCTCGGCCTGGGCCAGGTCGCCGGCCTCGTGGCGGCGGTGCAGGATGCCGCCAAACACCTTGGGGTGCAGCGTCTTCACGCGGCCGCCGAATACTTCGGGGAAGCCGGTCAGGTCTTCCACGGCGGTTACGGCGGCGCCTTCTTCTTCCAGGAATTTCTGGGTGCCGCCGGTGGAGTACAGCGTCACGCCGTGCTGCCGCAGCACCTGCACCAGGGGCGCCAGCCGGTCTTTGTGATACACGGAAAGCAACGCGGCGCGAACGGGACGAGACGACATAAAACGAGGGAAAAAGCTGGGCACAATTGCCGCCGCGAAGGTACGGAACCCGTCCGGTGGCCTCCTAGCACCAAGGTTACCGAATTGTTAGCTCCACCGTAGGCGCGGGCCCGGCAAGGGCCAACCTGAACCACGGAGGCATTTTCACGGTATAGTTTATTCCTTCCACCACGAACTGATAACCCCATGTCGGCCGATTTTTTACCCCGCCCCAGCGCCGAGTCTGCCCCCGACGCCGTGGACGCAACCGCCTCAGGCGCGGAACCAGCCGAGCCCCGCTCCCTGGCCACTCCCGCGCAGGCCGAAGCCGCCGCGGCCGCTCTGGCGCCCCGCCTCTTTGCCCAGGCCGCGGCCACCGACGAGGTGGGCGCGTTTCCGACGCAGGAATTTGGCTGGCTGCGGGCGGCGGGGCTGCTCACGGCTGCCCTGCCGCCGGCCCTGGGCGGCGCGGGCCTGCACGAGCCGGCCGCGACCCTGCCCCTGCTCCGGACGCTTCAGCACATCGGGCGGGGCAACCTGGCCGTGGGGCGTGTGTTCGAAGGCCATGTGAATGCCCTGATGCTGATTCAGCAGCTGGGCACGCCGGCGCAGGCGGCACGCTACGCCGCCGATGCCCACGCCGGGCGCCTGTTCGGGGTGTGGAACACCGAAGTACCGGCCGACGGCGTGCGCCTCGAAGCCCTGCCCAATGGGTGCTACCGCCTGCACGGGGCCAAAACCTTTGCCTCGGGCGCGGGCCACCTGGCGCGGCCGCTCATCACCGGGGCGCTGCCTGAGGGCCAAGGCTGGCAATTGTTTGTGCTGCCGGCCGACAAGCAGGCACCGGCGCTGGACCGCTCGTTCTGGCGGCCGCTGGGCATGCGGGCCACGGCCAGCTTTCGGGCCGATTTGACGGGGCTGAAAATTGGGCCCGACGACCTCATCGGCCCGCCCGACGCGTATTACCGGCAGCCGGCGTTCAGCGGCGGGGCCATTCGGTTTGCGGCGGTGCAGCTGGGCGGGGCCGAAGCCGTGTTTGAAGAAACCCGCGCCTTTTTGCGCGGCCTGGGCCGCATCGACGACCCCTACCAGCGCCAGCGGCTGGGCGAAATGGCCATTTCCCTGGAAAGTGGCCTCCAGTGGGTGCGCGGTGCCGCCGAGCACGCCGCCCGCCCCGGAGCCACCGAAGCAGCCGAGGCCACGGTTTCGTACGCCAACATGATGCGCACGGCCATCGAAACCATTTGCCTCGACATGCTGCGGCTGGCCGAGCGCTGCGTGGGCGCCCGCGGCCTGCTGGAGCCTCAACCGTTCGAGCGCCTGCACCGCGACCTGACCCACTACCTGCGCCAGCCCGCCCCCGACGGTGCCCTGGCCGATGTGGGCCGCTTCGTACTCGAAGGCAAAAACTTCGTAAGCTAGCCGGTGCTTGAACCGCCGTTCTCTTTGGTTGACCCTATTCTCCCCTTCGACACTTACCCGATGCGGCCGCCCGGCTTCGTGGCCGCGCTGGGCCCCACCGTGGTGGTGGCCCCCCACCCCGATGACGAAGCACTGGGCTGCGGCGGGCTGCTGGCGCTGCTGCGGCAGGCCAACGTGCCCGTAGCCGCCGTGCTGGTGAGCGACGGCAGCATGTCGCACCCCAACTCCGCGCTGTTTTCGGCCACCGCCCGGCGGGCCGTGCGCGAGGCCGAGTTCCGGCACGCCCTCACCCTGCTGGGGCTGGACGATGACGCGCCGCTGCTGCTGGGCTTGCCCGATGGCCGCGTGCCCAGCTCAGTGGCCGAACCTAGGTTTGCCGAGGCCGTGGCGCAGCTGCGGGCATTTTTGGAAAAGCACGCGGCCGCCACCGTGCTGGTGCCCTGGCGCCGCGACCCCCACCCCGACCACCGCGCCACCAGCCGGCTGGTGCAGGCTGCGCTAGCCGAAATGCCCCAGCCGCCCCGCCGCCTCGAATACCTGGTGTGGGCCTGGGAACGCGCCGCTCCCGAAGACCTCCCTACAGCGCAGGACGATGTGCAAGGCTTTCGCGTCAACATCGAAGCCGGACTGCGCCAGAAAGGGCGCGCCATTGCAGCGCACCGCTCGCAAGTAGCGCCGGGCGTTTTCACCGATGATGCCGACGGCTTTTTGTTGTCGGAAGCCATGCTGGCGCATTTCGCGGTGCCGGCGGAAGTCTATTTTGAAGCCGTAGCCCCATGAATCAGAACCAGCCCAATACCCTGCCGCCGGCATATTTTGACCACGTGTACGAGGCGAACCGCGACCCGTGGAATTTTGAAACCAGCCCCTACGAGCGGGAGAAGTACGCCGCCACGCTGGCCGCCCTGCCCCGCCCGCACTACGCCGAGGCCTTTGAACTGGGCTGCTCGCTGGGCGTGCTCACGGCGCAGCTGGCGGGCCGCTGCGGCCACCTGCTGGCCGTGGACGTGAGCGAGGCCGCACTGGCCCAAGCCCGCGCCCGCTGCGCGGCCCTGCCGCAGGTAGAGCTGCGCCGCATGAACGTGCCTGCAGAATTTCCCACCCAGCAATTCGACCTGATTCTGGTGTCGGAAGTGGGCTACTATTGGTCGGCGGCCGATTTGACGCGCTCGGCTGATTTGCTAATTGGTGCCCTGCAACCCGGCGCCCACCTGCTGCTGGTGCACTGGACGCCGCCGGTGCACGACTACCCGCTGACGGGCGACGACGTGCACGAATTCTTCCTGGCCAAAACCACTGAGGCCGGCCCCCTACGCCACCTGGGCGGCCAGCGCCATGAAACCTACCGGCTCGACCTGCTGGAAAAGCGCTGAATGGCCCCGGGCCTGCGCCAGGGTCCCGGCTTCGCGGATGAGCCGGGGCAACATGCGCAGCGCCTCCGCCAGCGGCACCGGGGCCAGCACCAGCGTGGGGCTGTGCGCGGTGGCCCACTCCCAGAGGGCGCCAAAAGTGTCCGCCCGCCGCACCTGCTGCAGCAAGGCGTCCTGCGGCAAGCCCATTCGCGTGAGCAGGGCATCGGTGTCGGCGCCCAGCCGGCCCTGCCAAAGGGCGCGTAGCTGGCGCCGCAGCTGCCAACAACGCGCTAGCTGCACGGGGTTATCCACGCGGGGCTCGCGCTGCTGCCGGCTCAGGTGCAGCCACTCGCGCAGCTGCCACGAAAGCCCTACCTCTACCCGGCCCTGGCGACGCGCCGAAGTGAGCACCTGCACGGCGGGGCTGTGGCGCAGCCGCAAATCGTGGCGGCGCAGGGCTTGGCACAGGGCTTCATCTTCCAGAAAGCGAACTTCGGGCAGCCCGCCCACCTGCCGATAGGCGCGTGCCGTGAGGGCCAAGCAGGCGCCAAAGTGCTGGTGATGACGCGGCCAGGGGTCGGCGGGTGTGGGGTCGATAAGATGTTCGAGGCGGGCGCAGAGCAGGCGGTAGGCCGTATCGGCCACCTGAATGCGGCGGAGCGGCTGCAGCGCCGGGCCGGTCATTTCGGTGAAGATGCGGCCCCCCACGGCATCGGCTCCGGCCCCGATTTCGGCCTGGATGGCGGCCAGCCAGGTGGGGGCCACGCGGGTGTCGGCGTCGGTGCTGGCAATGACGCCGTGCAGGCGGCCAACCTGCTCCAGGCGGGCGCAGGCGGCGTCCATGAGCAGGCGGCGGGCCCGGCCCACGTGGGCTTTGGCGGCGGGGAGGCAGAGCTCAGCCACGTGCAGCGCCAACTGCGGAAATCGCAGGGCTTGCCGGCGCACCACAGCCGCGGTTTTATCGGTGCAGTTATTGGCCAGGATAATGACTTCGAAGCTGTCTCGGGGCAAGGCATGGCCGAGTAAATCGACCTGGGCCGCTAGCGCCGCCAGGGTGGCGGGCAGGTTGGCGGCTTCGTCTTTGGCCGGAATGATGATGCTGGCCTGCAGGCCGGGTGCCGGTGGAGGCAGTTGCTGGTGCAGCAGGGTGGCGCTGCGACCTCGGCGTGGCGGGGGCAGCAGCCAGTTGGCCAGCGGCGCGGTAGCACTGGCCTCGCCAGAGGCCAGAAAACGGGAAGGGGTAGCGTGTTCCATCAACCCTCTGCTACGGCTGCCGCTACCAAAAGGTAGTGTTCAGCTTATCCGCTTTTTTGCAACAAATTATTTATACACAACCATGAAGCGAATGCTTTGTTCTGAAAACCAACCCAATTAAACTGACCCTAGCGAGCAGGCAAAAGCCCAAAAAATACCCGGCTTTTCGCCAGCATTGCCCACTAAGCCGCAGGCCGGGCTGCAGGCAGCGGCAAAGCTCGCCAGCTCCGTTTGCGCCGGCTTGCCATAAAGCACAACAGCCCCCCTAGTGACAGGGGAGCTGTTGTGTTTAGCAAAACAAGGCCGTGCGGCCGCGTTTTAGAAGGCTTCGCCGATGGCGAAGAGGATGCCCGGCTTGCTGCCGGTGCCGCCCGCGTAGTCGAGGCGCAGGTTCACCCGGTCGCGGCGGATGAAGTTGAAGCGAATGCCGGCGCCACCGGCCACTTTGGTGTCGTTGAGCGCAAACTTGTCGATGTAGTTGTTCACGTTGCCCACACCGCCAAACACGGCCCCATCGAACCGGCTTAGCACGCTGCCGCCGTTGGGAAACAGTTTGTGCCGGATTTCGGCCTGGAACATAATCATCTGCCGGTCGCGGAAGCGTTGCTCGTAGATGCCACGCATTAGGTTGGCGTTATTGTAGAGCGTGCCGCCGAGGTTGGCGCCCAGGCCGGCCAGCTCGCGGAAAGGAACGTCGCCGGTATGAAACTGCCCGAGGAACTGCGCCGCCAGAATGGTCCGGTTGGAACCAAGGGGCTGAAAGTGACGCGCATCGAGCTGGTAGCGCACAAACCGGTAGTCGGACCCCAGCCCGGTGCCGTTGAAAGTGGCGCCGAAGTCGAGCAAATCGCCTTTGAAAGCGGCCAGGGGCACGTCGCGCGTGTCGTAGGAAATCACCGGGCCGAGGCCCGAAATGCGGGTGGCCTGGCGTTCGCGCTCGGTCACACGCGGGTCGGTGTAAAACGAGCTGGGGCGGTTGTTGTCGGTGTTCGTGCCCGGCGACTCTACCTTGCCGATGTTGGTGAAGCGGTACTGCGCGCCGAAAAACAGCTTGGGCGCAATCTGCTTCTGCACGCGCTGGTTGATGATGAACAGCTTATAGGCCGTTTCCGACTCATCGATGCTGGCCGAAGCGGGGCCCTTGCCGTAGTAATAAAGCAGGATGTCATAAGCGCTGATTTCGCCATTCAGGTAAAATTTCTCGCCCGGCGTGTACACCGAGTGCACCAGCTGGATGAGCGACTGGCCCTCGGTGGTGGTCCAGTATTGCAGGCGGGCGTTGGAGGGGCGCGTGAGGGTGTCCTCCGAAAAACGGCCGCTGAGCAACGCACCCAGGCCATAGCCAAGGCCCGTTTCGGCCTGATAAAACAGCACCGGAATGGGCAGCAGCGTGAGGCGTTTGTTTTTGCCCAACTGCCCGAACGAGCTGGGCCCTTTTACCTGGCTGGCCAGCGGAGCCAGGCCGCTGCCGGGCGTGGTGTAAACGGAATCGGGGGGAGCGGCCGGTTGAGCGGCGGCGGTGAAGGCCAGCCCGGTTAGAAGCAGGGCTGCGAGAGAAAAGCGCATGGGAGCGGCGGATAAGAACAGATGATTTGCCCTATCAACGGATTACATCGCGCTACGGTTGGACCTTTCCCCGCGGCCGCCATCTCCACCGTCAAATTATTCGTCCCAGCGCAAGCGCTTTAGCACCTTGCCACGGCCGAGGTGCTCGGCCACGAGTTCGGCGGCGTCGGCGGGCCGCACGTTGCCGTATACCGTGCCCTCGGGGTACACGATGAGGGCCGCGCCAGGCCCTTTTTTGCAGCCTTTGCACAGGTCGAGGCAGTCGCAGGTTTGCACCTGGGTGCGCACTTTGTGGCCGTCAATCACCTGTTTTTTGAGGCCTTGGTGCTTGAGCTCCTTTTTCAGGGCTTTGGCTACGTCCTCCCCTACCCCAGATTTTTGGTTGGTGCACACAAACAGGCGGCGGTTTTCGCTCATGGGAAAGGAAAGCGGAGAAGAGTTAACAGAACGTCATGCTTCGGCTGCTCTCAGCATGACGTTCTTACCTAAAATGTACGCACAATTTAAGTCTACGCCGGGCCGTGCCAGTGCCGGTTCTGGAGCTTATACGCGGCTAGTTCGCGGTTCGACCACAGGGTTTGGTATATCTGCTGGTCGCGCACCAGTTGGGGGTCTTTTTCCATGAAGCCGAGCAACTCCTGGAGCAGTTCCACCGCCTCTTCCTTGAGGAAATAGTACATCCAGTTGTCGAGGCGGCGCACATTCACCAAACCTGCATTTTTCAAGTACGATAATTGCCGGCTGGTTTTGGTCTGCGTAAAGTCCAGCACCTGCTCCAAATCGGCCACCACCATTTCCTGGTTGCGCCACAGCAGGTGCAGGATGCGCACGCGGCTTTCGTCGCCCAACGATTTAAAAAGTTGCTGCCCAAAAGCAACCGTGAAATGTTTCAAGCGCATCTGCTGTCTGTGTGAAGGGGCGGGCGCCCTTGGTTCTTCCGCCCAAAGGTACCATGGGCCCCGCCCCGGGTGCCGTATATTTGTCTACTTGACTGCTGAACATGCCTGACTTCTTGCGCTTTCGTCGCTTCTCTTTGTTTTTCGCCCTCGTGCTGGTGGGCGGGCTGCTGCTGGCGGCGCCCTCGGCCCACGCCCAGGGCAAGCGCAAAATTATTCAGTTTACCGGCATCGTGGCCACCGGCGACAGCCTGCTCGGCGTGCCCGGCGCCACCATCTACGTGCCTAAAGCCGGCCGCGGCACCTCATCCAATGCCTACGGCTACTTCTCGTTGGCCGTGCTGGCCGGCGACAGCATCATCATCCGTTCACTGGGCTACGCCAACTACACCGTGGTGATTCCGCGCGACTACCAGCGCCAGAGCTACTCCGTGGTGGTGCAACTCACCGAAGACGCCACCGTGCTGCCCGAGGTGCGCGTGTTTCCCTACACCACCGAGCGCGATTTCAAGAAGGCCTTCCTAGCCCTGCGCCTGCCCACCGAGAAAGGCAGCGCCGCCGCCGACAACCTCAATCAGGAGCTCATGGACCGCATTTTCCGGACCCAGCCCATGGGCGCGGTGGCCAACTTCCGCCAAACCATGCAGAACCAGCAGTACAACCAGGACGTGCGCGCCGGCTTCGGGCCCAGCACCTACGCCAACAACCCACTGCTCAACCCCTTCAGCTGGCTGAAGCTGGTGCAGCAGGTGAAAAACGGCGAGTTCAAGAAGAAATACAACGACGACTAATACCTCGTCGGTAGCGCGCCCGCGGGTGCGTTCGGGCAACTTCCGGCCAACATTTGGGGTAAAGCACAGGTTTCTACTTCGCTTTATTTCAAGTTCATGGATACGAACCTTCCCGTTTCGGGCAATCCGCGCGTGGTCATCATCGGCTGCGGCTTTGGCGGCCTGCGCCTGGCCAAGGCCCTGCGCAAGGCGCCGGTGCAAGTGGTGGTGATTGACCGCAATAATTACCACAATTTCCAGCCGCTGCTGTACCAGGTGGCCACCGGCGCACTGGAGGCCGACAGCATTGCCTACCCCATCCGGAAGATTTTTGCGGGCCAGAAAAACTTCTTCTACCGCATGGCCGACGTGCACCGCGTGGAGCCCACCACCAACACGGTGGTGACCAGCGTGGGCGACATTCGCTACGACTACCTGGTGCTGGCCACGGGCTCGCTCACCAACTTCTTCGGGCTGGAAAGCATCGAGCGCAACGCCATGCAAATCAAGAGCATCCCGAATGCGTTGAACCTGCGCAGCTTCATCTTCCAGAATTTCGAGAAAGCCCTGCTCACCGAAAACCCCGAAGAAAAGCAGGCCCTGCTCAACATCGTGGTGGTGGGCGGCGGGCCCACGGGCGTCGAAATCAGCGGCTCCTTGGCCGAGATGCGCAAGCACGTGCTGCCCAAGGACTATCCGGAGCTGGACCTGCGCGCCATGCAGATTTTCCTGGTCGAGGCCGGCCCGGCCTTGCTGGGGCCCATGTCGCCGGCTTCGCAGGCCGACGCCAAGCGCTACTTGGATGAGCTGGGTGTAAAAATTATGCTGAACACGTCCATCAAGAATTTTGAGAACTGCCGGGCGTATTATTCTGATACCGAATACATCCCGACCGAAAACCTGGTGTGGGCCGCCGGCGTGAACGGCGCCGAGGTGCCCGGCTTGCCCGCCGAGGCGGTGGCCCGCAACAAGCGCATCAGCGTAAACCGCTGGAACCAAGTGCCGGGCCTGGCCAATGTCTTCGCCATCGGCGACGTGGCCAACATGGTGACCGACGACATGCCCCGCGGCTTGCCCATGCTGGCCCCCGTGGCCCAGCAGCAAGCCGACCACTTGGCCGACAACCTCCAGCGCCTGCTGCGTGGCGAAACCCCCAAAGATTTCGTGTACAACAACAAGGGCGCCATGGCCATTGTGAGCCGCAACAAGGCCGTGGTCGACCTACCCAAAAACATCCACTTCAACGGCTTTTTCGGCTGGTTTACGTGGCTGTTTGTGCACCTGATGACGCTGGTGGGCTTCCGCAACAAGGTGGTGGCCTTTGTGGACTGGGCCTTCAGCTACTTCAGCTCCGACCAGGCGCTGCGCCTCATCATTCGCCCCTTCAGCCGCCGCGACGTGAAGGACGACAAGGGCAAGAAAAGCGCCGAGCACCGCACGGCCACGGCCGAGTACAACCCCACGCCGCCTGCCATCCAGACGCCGGTAGGCAGCTAAGCATTTTTCATCCCTCCTTTGCCGAAGGCCTTCGGCACCCAAAAGTTTCGACTGATTGGGTGCCGAAGGCCTTTTTCATACTAAAACTCATCTATTCTTAATAAAAGGATAAAAATTTAATATAATCTTAATAAATAATTAAAATTAAATTTTTTATATAGAAAATTTAATTTATGTTTGTAACTGTAATTTTAAATAGATTTTGTTGTCCGTAAACATGCTCACAGACGTGAGCCTGGGATGCTTATGCCTTTTCAGTCTATTTTCTTCTAAACTTTTTTCAAACCCCATCGCATGGACAAGATTTACCTTTTTACAACGCGGGTAAAGCATTTGAGGGCCTGCGGGGCCTTATGGGTGCTACTCATGAGCCTTTTAGGCGCACTGAATGCTCATGCACAAGCCACCATTGCCACAGATAAGGCCGACTATCCTCCTGGGTCCACGGTCTACATTACCGGCAGCGGCTTTCAGGCAAATGAAAGCATTACCATGCAGGTGTTGGTCATTTATCCGGCTGACCCAGATAATGATAACCAAACGTCGCCTGCCCACCAACCTTACACTGCCACGGCAGATGCGAATGGCAATTTGGCTACCACCTGGCAGGTGCCACTCCATGCAGACGAATTAGATGCCACGTTGAAAGCCACGGCCGATGGGCTGTCCTCGCTGCGGCACGCGGAGGTAGTGTTTACAGATGCGGCTGCGTCACCGGACCTTCGCGCAGTTATATCACCAGGTCAGGTTTGTTCTAACACACCAACAAACTATACCGTTACTTTCACCAACGTATCATCAAATAACAGTTTAAAGCTTAGTGCCATTAAACTGACTATACCTGCAATTTTTGGTACACCTACATCCATAGGCACCAACAATCCCAATTGGACTGTTCTGCCTACTAGCGCGACTAGTAGTCCACCCCCCCCGGGTACCATTATTTCGTTTAACGCAAATAACAACGGGCAAAGTACAGCAAATTCTATTACTAATAGCACAACCAATAATAGTAATACAATTACCCTAAGCTTTACAGCAACCAAAGGCATAAGCGGTGCATCTTCTTGGAGCGTGCAAGGTTACTCAGACCAATATGTAACCCCCCTGGTCATTGACTTAGCATCCCAGCTAACTGTTACCGAGTCCGCCTACGCTGGCTTAGACCAGTTGGACGTAGTTGGTACTTCCACAAACCTGGCTGCAAATTCCCCAGGGACAGCAGGCTCGGGTGCATGGTCAATCATGTCTGGTACGGGAGGTTCCATTATCACTCCATCGAGCAGCGCATCTGTTTTTAATGGTTTAAGCGGCAATTCCTATACGCTTCGCTGGACGACTACAGCCTGCAATACCACTACTTTTGATGATGTCGTCATCAGTTTCAAGCAACCGACTACCACTGCCACTGCCACTAGCCTTGCAGTGACTTCTGCTACGGGCCCCTACGGAGGAACAGCTAACCTTAGCGCGACGTTAACCAGTGGGACGTCAAGTACAGGAGTTGCTGGCAAAACTATCAGCTTTGTCCTTAACGGGGCAGTTGTGCCTCTGACGGCAACAACTAATGCTTCCGGTGTTGCCACGTTATCTAACGTAAGTTTAGGGAGCATCTCGGCAGCGACTTACGCTTCCGGCGTATCGGCTACTTTCAGCGGAGATGCCTCTTTCATAACCAGCACCGGCACCGGTATTTTGACCGTTAATAAAGCAGTGCTGACCGTTACTGCCGACGACAAGAGCAAAACTTATGGCGACTCCAACCCGGCCTTTACTGCCACCATTACTGGTTTTGTAAATAGCCAAGACCTCGCCAGTAGCGGCGTAACCGGTACCCCGGCGCTGAGCACAGCCGCCACGACAACTTCTAACGTGGGTCCTTACCCCATCAGCGCCGGCATTGGCACGCTAGCTTCTGCCAATTATAGCTTTACTCCGGTTGCTGGCACCTTGACCATCACCAAGGCAACGCCGGTGCTGACGTGGAACAACCCGGCCGATATCACCTACGGCACGGCCCTGGGTGCTACCCAACTCAACGCCACGGCTAGTGTTGCCGGCGTGTTCACCTATACGCCCGCCGCGGGCACCAAGCTTGCGGCCGGCATCGGGCAGTCTCTATCGGTGAGCTTCGCGCCCACGAACCAGACCAATTACACCGTTCCCTCGCCTGCTTCGGCTTCCATCAACGTCAACAAAGCGACGCTCGCGGTCACGGCCGACAATAAAACCAAGGCTTACGACGGCCAGGTATACACGGGCTTTACCTACACCCCATCGGGGTTTGTCAACGGCGACAACAGCAGCGTGATTGGCGGTTCGGTTTCGTATTCGGGTCTGGCCACCACCGCTGTCAACGCCAGCACAACTCCCTATACACTCACACCGGTGGTAACCGGCCTGACGGCTGCCAACTATTCCTTCGCTCCGGCCAACGGTTCTCTCACCATCGACAAGGCCACGGCTAGCATCGCGCTTAATAACTTGAGCCAGACGTACAATGGCGCGGCGCATTCAGCCACTGCTTCGACCAGCGTGGCAGGTACCCCCACGAGCATGACCGGGGTAAACGTAACATACACCGGCACCGCTCCCACCACCTACGCCACCAGCACCACGGCTCCAACCAATGCGGGGAGCTACACGGTGGTGGCCTCGCTCACCAACGACAACTATCAAGCTACGAATACCACGGGCACATTGGTAATTGCCAAGGCAAATGCCGCGGTGAATGTTACTCCTTACTCCGGCACCTACGACGGCGCGAGCCATGGCCTATCGGGCACGGCTAGCGGCGTAGTGCTTTCAGGCGGAGGCAACGAAAACCTGAACAGTGGCCTTTCGCTAGGGGCTGTGTACACCAACGCAACTGGCGCCAACGGCACTTCGGTCGGTTGGTCCTTCAATGGTGGAACGAACTATAACGACCAGACTGGTACCAGCACGGTAACCATCCTTGCTAAAGCCGCTTCGGTGACGCCGCAGGCGAATGGTAAAATATATGGTGGCAGCGAGCCCGTCCTTTCTGGTACGTTGTCAGGCTTCTTGATGGGGGATAACATCAGCGCCAGCTACAGCCGGGCAACGGGCGAAACCGTGGCTGGTGGCCCTTACGCCATCAGCGGCACCTTAAGCCCATTAGCTGCTCTGGCTAACTACAGCATCGCCTATAACACCGCCCCGTTCACCATTTCGGCACGGGCAGTGACCATTACGGCCGATGCTCAGAGCAAGACATATGGCGCTGCGGACCCAGCACTGACCTATGCCGTCACGGCGGGCAGCCTGGCGACTGGCGACGCCTTCACTGGCAGTTTGACGCGTGCCAGCGGCGAGAATGTGGGCAGCTACGCTATCAGCCAAGGCACCGTAGCCCTCAACAGCAACTACGCCCTGAGCTACACCGGCGCTGACTTAAGCATCACACAAAAATCGTTGACTGTAACAGCCACAAGTCAGACCAAGACCTATGGTAACAGCGACCCGGCCCTGACCTTTACCTATAGTGAACCATTGCCCTTGTCTGCTTTCGCGGGTGCGCTAACCCGGGCCGCTGGCGAGAGCGTTGGCAGCTATGCCATCAACAAAGGCACTCTCTCGGCCGGTGGTAACTACAGCCTTACTTATGTGCCGGCCAACTTGAACGTCACCGCTCGTCCGATTGCCATCACGGCGGACGCCAAAAGCAAGACGTATGGCGCTGCCGACCCGGGCCTCACTTACCAGATTACCTCCGGTTCCTTGGCTTTCGCCGATGCCTTTGCCGGCGACCTAATTCGTGTAAGTGGTGAAAATGTGGGCAACCATGCTATTAACCAGGGTTCGGTGAGCTTGGGCACCAACTACGCTCTAACGTACCATAGCGCCAACTTAGCTATTACAGCACGTGCGGTGGCTATTACTGCCGAAGCTCAGAACAAAACGTACGGCGACGCCGACCCTGCTCTGACCTATCAGATTACTTCCGGCAACCTGGTGAACGGCGACCTGTTCACGGGCTCCTTAGCGCGCGCCGCAGGCGAAGCCGCTGGGCCTTATGCCATCAATCAAGGCACCCTTGTTCTCAATGACAACTATGCCCTGAACTACACGGGCAATAACTTCCTCATTGGCCAACGCGCCGTAACGGTTGCCGCCGATGCCGGGCAGAACAAAATATATGGCAATACGGACCCGACGCTGACGTATCACATCAGCTCCGGCAGTCTGGCTTTTGCGGATGCCTTCACCGGCACCCTAAGACGTGCCGCTGGCGAGAGCGTCGGTAACTATGCCATTCAGCAAGGCTCGTTAGCCTTGAATAGCAACTATGCTCTGCAGTTCACTTCGGGCAGCACTTTTGCCATCGGTACTCGCGCTGTCACGGTAACGGCCGATGCGCAAAGCAAGATTTACGGCGATGCCACCCCGCCGCTTACCTACCAAGTGACCAGCGGCAGCCTGGCCACCGGTGATTCATTTACTGGCGCTTTGGCCCGTGCCGCGGGCGAAAACGTAGGCGGCTACGCTATTGCGCAAGGCACCCTTACCGCCGGCACCAACTACAACTTGACTTACGCTCCGGCTAACCTGACCATCACCCCGCGTGGAGTGACTGTGGCGGCTGATGCGAAGAGCAAGACGTACGGCGACACCGACCCGAGCTTCACTTACCACATTACCGGTGGCTCGCTGGCTTTCACCGACGGCTTCACCGGCGGCCTGAGCCGCCAAGCCGGCGAGAGCGTTGGCACCTATGGCATCACCCAAGGCACGCTGTCGGCAGGCACCAACTACAACCTGACCTACAATGGCAACAACCTGACCATCGCTCCGCTCGGCCTCACCATCACGGCTGCGCCAAAAAGCAAGGTATACGGCAGCCTTGACCCTGCCCTGACCTACGCCCTGACCAATACAGCCACCGGCACCCCCGCCATGCTGGTAACGGGTGATTCGTTTTCCGGCGTTCTAACCCGCACCACTGGTGAGAACGTGGGCGCATATGCCATCAGTTCGACGTTGGCCAACTCCAACTACGTCCTGACTTATAGAGGCGCTGACCTGAGCATCACGCCAAAAACGTTGACCGTGACCGCCACGGCGCAGGCTAAAACCTACGGCGATGCCGACCCCACCTTCACGTACACCAACAGCGAGTCGCTGGCGGCCGCGGCCTTCTCTGGCCAGTTGGTGCGCACCAACCTCAGCGAGAATGTGGGTTCCTACGCCATCAGCCAAGGCACCCTCTCGGCTGGCGACAACTACTTCGTGAACTTTGTGCCGGCCAACCTGACCATTGGCACCCGCGCCATCACCATCACGGCCGATGCAAAGAGCAAGACGTACGGCAACGCTGACCCGGCCCTGACTTATCAGGTAACCACGGGAAGCTTGGTGAGCGGCGATGCTTTTGCGGGCAACCTTGTCCGCACCAGCGGTGAAAGCGTGGGCAATTATGACATTACCCAAGGCAGCGTGGCGCTCTCGAACAACTATGCCCTTTCATTCGTCAGCCATGACCTGAGCATTGGCACGCGTGCGGTAACCATTACGGCCGCTCCGCAAACGAAAGTCTACGGCGCTAACGACCCAGACCTGACGTATAGCATCACTACCGGCAGCCTGGCAACGGGCGATGCCTTCAGCGGCAACCTGACTCGGGCTGACGCAGCCACGGCTGCTGGCGAGAACGTGGGCGGCTACGCCATCACCCAAGGCACGGTAGCTTTGAATACGAACTATGTACTGTCGTATGCAGGCGCAAACTTGAGCATTACCGCTCGTCCGATTGCCATCACGGCCGACGCCAAGAGCAAGACGTATGGCGACTCGGACCCGGGCTTGACCTACCAGATTACCTCGGGCACGCTGGCCTTCGCCGACGCCTTCACCGGGAACCTGACCCGGGCTGGAGCGGCCACAGTTGCTGGCGAGAACGTGGGGACTTATGCCATCAATAAAGGCACCGTGGCACTCACCGGCAACTATGCCCTCACTTACCACGGCGCCGACCTTGTTATTGGCCAACGTGCACTGGCGGTGAAAGCCGACGCCAAAACGAAAGTATACGGCGATGCTGCCCCGTCGCTTACGTACCAGGTGACCAGTGGCAACTTGGTAACCGGTGACTCATTCAGCGGTGCTTTGACCCGTGCCGCAGGCGAGAACGTGGGCAGCTACGCCATCACCCAAGGCACGCTCACCGCCGGCACCAATTACAACCTGACGTATTCCGGCGACAATCTGAACATCACCCCGCGCCCAGTCACCATTACGGCTGCTGCCAAAACGAAGGTTTACGGCGCCAGCGACCCGACTTTGACCTACCAGATTACCTCGGGCACGCTGGCCTTCGCCGACGCCTTCACCGGCTCTTTGACCCGCGCTACGGGCGAGAATGTGGGTACCTACGCCATTGGCAAAGGCAGCGTGGCCCTCTCAAGCAACTATGCTCTCTCTTACGTAGGTGATAACCTGTCGATAACGCCAAAATCGCTGACCATTACGGCCGATGCAAAGACGAAGGTTTATGGTGCAGCATTACCCACCTTCACAGCTTCTTACACGGGCCTGGCTAACGGCGACTCAGCCCCTGCCACGGTTCCTGTGTTCGCTACTACTGCTTTTATAACCAGTCCGGTTGGGCCATACACCATCACGGCCAGCAGTGCTGCCGATGCCAACTACACCATCTCATATGTGGCTGGCACACTCACCATCACGCCCAAAGCGCTGACGGTAACCGCTAGTGCGCTTGACAAGGTATACGATGGCTCGACAACGGCTACGGTTACACTACTGGACAACCGGTTGCCTGGCGATAAACTTACCGCGGCCTATACCAGCGCTACTTTCAGCGATGCAAATGCGGGCAACAACAAAACCGTAACGGTTAGCGGCATTAGCATCAGCGGCAGCGAAGCGGGTAACTACACAGTTAATTCAACCGCTATCACGACGGCTAACATTACGCCGCAGAACGCCTTCCCAGTAGCTGATACTTACTACACGGGCTCGAGCTTCTATTGGACGACCAGCGCTACGAGCAATACGGCTACGCTGACTTTGGTGGCAACGCTCAAGAACAACCCAAACTTGGGCAGTGGCAACAACGGTAATATTCGAACGGCGCGCGTTACGTTCGCTGTGCGCAACAGCACCGGTGGCTTTACGCCCATCAGCAGCGCTCAAAACCTGCCGGTTGGTTTGGTTAACCCTGGTGACCTGACCACGGGCACCGCTTCGGCCACTGCCCAATACACCATCAACGGCTCTACGGCCACCTTGGAAATTGCAGTTATTGTATCCGGCAACTATAGCGCTAATGACCCGACCAAGGACAAAATCGTTGTCATCTCTGTACCGACTCCCGGTGGTTTGATTACTGGCGGTGGTACGCTTAACCCAGACGGTGCGGCCGGATTTATCAAACCAGCTTCGCTGGCCGATAACGCAGCTGCTACCAACACCACACCGGCCATCACCGGCGCCGAAGAACTGCCCACGCAATTTGGCTTCGGCGTTCAGTACAGCAAGAGCCTGAGGAACCCGCAAGGCAACGTTGAAATCACGGTGAAAAGCTACCGTGACCGCACCGGCGCTTTGGATGTTCGCAACGGCGTACTCTACCCGCACACCTATCGCCTGAAGAGCAACGCCATTTCGGTGCTAGCCATCACGGCTGCTACTTCCACCGCCCAGTTCAGTGGCAAGGCCAACATTGCCGAGATTGTGAACGGTGTTGAGCAAAGCATCGAGGGTAACTGCACCATACAGTTGGACATGACCCAACATCCGACTAACCCTCTTCTGAGCGTGCTAGCCGTTACCATCAACCGCAACGCAGGCGGCGTGTGGTACTCCAGCAAGTGGGACGGCACGAAAACGGTGACCAAGTGCATTACAAGTGGCTATCTCTCGGTGACGGGCAGTGGCACCAACTCAGTTGCTCGCATGGCTCTGTCGAGCGATAGCGCCGCAGCTACTACGACTGCCAGCACGGCTGCCACCAAGCGCGAAACAGCCGGGCCCAACGCTTCCGACCTCGGCAAAGGCACCCTGCTGGAACTCTACCCGAACCCGATGGCGGCGCAGGGCACCGTGCACTTCCACACCGAAAAAGGTGGCAAAGCGCAGGTGTACCTCTACAACCAACTCGGGGCTCTGGTGGCCACGCTCTACAACGCCGAGGTGCAAAGCGGCCAGGAGTACTACGTGCCGCTGAAAGCCGACGAGTTGGCAGCCGGTGTGTATACCTGCCGCCTCATCTCCAACGGCAAGGTAGAAAACCGGCGCATCAACGTGGTGCGGTAACGGATGGACCGTTTCGGTAGTAGCCCTTACTACCAACGAAAAGAGCCGGGAAATATCCCGGCTCTTTTTTATGCCCGTCGTAGCGGATGGGACTAGTACCAAGCTTTTTAGGCCGGAGGCCCGGCTACCACCGTCTGCATGGCTTGCGGCGACAGATACTCTTGCGCCAGCCGGCGCAGAGTTTCGGCGTCGGTGGCTTCAGTCTGCTGCACGAACTCGGTGTAATAGTCGGCCGGCAAATCGAGAAACACCAAGGTTTTGTATTTGTCGCACTGCTCAAACACCGTCGACAACTCGTTGGCAAACTTGCCTAGCAGGTAGTTTTTCACCGTTTCCAGCTCTTCGGCCGGAATCAGCTCTTCCTGCAGGCGCCGCAGCTCCATCTCGATTTCGCTCACGGCAAAGTCGGCGCTTTCGCCCTTCACATCGGTGCCAATGACCAGCGACGTGCCCGACTCTCGTGGGGCCACGCTGGCGTAAATGCCGTACGTCAGCCCCTTGTCTTCCCGAATGTTGCGCATCAGGCGCGAGCCGAAATAGCCGCCCAGCACGTTGGCCAGCAGCTTTAGGCGGTGGGTGTCGGGGTGGGTGGGGCTGGGCCACAGGCGCCCCATGCGAATGGACGCCTGCAGGCTGCCCGGCACGGGCACGCGGCTGGGGGCTGCGGGGGCAAACGCCCCGTCAGCGGCCACGGCCGGCGCCAGCACCTGCCCCACTGGCCCGGCGCCGAAGGCATCGGCCACCAGCCCGCGCTCGGCCGCCACATCACCGCACAAAAACAGCTCGGCATTGGCCAACGAGTAGGCCGTTTGGTGAAAAGCGCGGGCCTCCTCGGCCGTGAGCGCCTGAAAGGCGTCGGCGTCGAAAGCGCGGCCGTAGGCAGTATCGGCGCCAAAGAGCAGCTCGTTGAACCGCTCCGAAGCCAGGAAGCTGGTTTTCTGGCGCTCGACGCGCACGTTCTGAATGGTGCGGGTTTTGAGCTGGTCCAGTTCGCTGGTCGGGAATGCCGGGTTCTGCAGCACATCGAGCACCAGCGGCAGCAAGGCCGGCAGGTGGCGGGTGAGGCAGTAGAGCGTGAGCGTGGAGCGGTCGAAGCCGGCGTCGCACTCCAATGAAGCGCCGTAGAAGGCCACTTCGTCGGCAATCTGGCGGGCGGTGCGGGTGGTGGTGCCTTCCAGCAGCATGCGCGCGGTGAGGGTGGCCAGGCCGGGGCGCGGCTCCACGGTTTTGCCGGCCCGGAACACGGCCTGCAGGCGCACCACGGGCTGGGCGTCGTTGGCCAGCACGTGCAGGCGGGCGCCGCTGGGCAGAGAAAGCACGTCGGCCGCGGGCAGCGTTACGCGGGCCAGCGGCTGAACGGGAGGGGCGACGGTACGGTCGAGCATTATTCGAAGAGCATAAGAAGGTGGGGAATACCAGAACGTCATGCTGAGCGAAGCCGAAGCATCTCTACCGCGCAACAAGCTAATTACTTGCGCGGTAGAGATGCTTCGGCTTCGCTCAGCATGACGTTCTGGTCATGGCTGCAGTGGCCGCAGCCTAGTTGCCGGGCGTGCCGCTGGTGCCGCCGGCGCCGTTTTCGTCAAACGCGTCGGACAGTTTGTTCAGGTTGAAGTGCAACGACACCCGAATGGTTTGGGCCAGGGGGTTGTTTTGCGAATTGCTGCCGGTCGGAATCAGGTACGTGCCGTCGATGCCGAACACCTGGTAGCGCACGCCCAGGCCCAGGCTGGCGTATTGGCGGTCGCCTTTATCGGGCGCTTCGTAGAAATAGCCGCCGCGGGCGTACAGCAGGTCGTTATAGTTGTATTCGAGGCCGCTGGCGATGTTGATTTCACGCAACTCTTCCTTGAAGCCGCCCGGCGCGTCGCTAAACGAGGAGAACATAGCGCCCACAATGCCTTGTTGGTTGCGCTCGTCGTTGCGGTCTTTGATGCGCTGCAACTGCACCGCGTTGGCCGGGGTAATCAGGTCTTCGTAGTACGGCGAGGGCACCAGCAGCTTGCTGGCGTCCACGGTGATGGTGATTTTATTGTACTGGTCGATTTCGCGGGTGATGGCCGTGCCGAGCTTCAGCGTGGTGGGCAGGAAGCTGGGGTTGGTGGGGTCGTTGTAGGTCATCTTGTTGCCGATGTTCGAAATCGCACCGCCAAAAGCCAGATTGTAGAGCCCCGTGCCAATGGTCACGTCCTTGGAATAGTATGCGCCCAGGTCCACGGCCGCCGAGTTGCCGGGGTCGGAGCTGTTGTTGTTCACGGCCCCAATCAGGTTGGAGTGGATGTAGCGGGCCGAAATACCCACGCCGAAATTATCGGTCAGCTGCAGGCCGTACGATACCGACACCGCGTACTCTTTGGGGTTGAAAGAGCCGTTGGGCAGGTTGTTGCCGGTGCGGTAGTCGATGGTGCCGAGGTCAAAATACATCAGCGAAGCACCGAAGGCCGAACGCTGCCCCACCTTGCCGTAGCCCGACAAGTACGACAGGCTCATGTCGTCGGTGATGTTGCGCAGCCAAGGCGAGTACGACGCCGACACGGCGTACTTATAGGGCACGAACCCCAGCTTGCCGGGATTGAAGTAGGTAGCGTTGGCATCGGGCGAGGTGGCCACGCCGGCTTCGCCCATGCCCGAAGCGCGCGCGTCGGGGCTGAGGGTGAGAATGGGCACGGCCGTGGTGATGGTGTGTTGGGCCTGCACCGAGCCAGCCGAGGCCAGCAAACCGACTGCCAGCGCCAGGCGCGAACGGAAAGCGAATGATTGCATAGAGGTGGGTGAGAAGGCCATTAGCGGCCCGGGAGCAAAGAAAAGCGGATTAATTGAGGATGACGAGTTTTTCGTATTTCGACGCCACCGTGCCCTTGCGCTGCGAGCGCACGCTCAGGCGGTACACGTATACGCCGCGGGCCAGCTGGTCGTCGTATTCGTCGCGGCCGTTCCAGACGATGCCGTTGTCGTGGGGCTTGTTGTGCGGGTCGGTGCTGGAAACGGTGGCCGTGAGCGTGCGCACCAAGCGACCCGCC
This sequence comes from Hymenobacter armeniacus, assembly GCF_014699055.1. Lineage (GTDB taxonomy): Bacteria > Bacteroidota > Bacteroidia > Cytophagales > Hymenobacteraceae > Hymenobacter > Hymenobacter armeniacus. The sequence goes on along the minus strand of NZ_JACXAC010000002.1, from coordinate 61,266 downwards.
ACCGTGAAGATTTGCACCTGCACGTCAAGCTCATCGGGCTCGCCGCCGGCCAGGTTGTGGTCGAAGAGGAACGTAGTCCGGGTAGCAAACGGATTGGGGTAGTTCAGCACGTGGTCGAGGGCCAGCTTTTCGTCGGTGGCCACCACAAACTCAATGTCCTTCTCGGCCGAGTTGTTGTACGTGTCCCAGGCCTTGAGCGTGAGCGAGTGCGGCCCATTGGCCAAGTCCTTGAACAGATTGGTCACGCGCCCCTCGCGGAAGTTGCCCACGCTCGACACAAAGCTCTCGTTGAGCACCAGCAGCTTGCTAGCGTCGTGGTCGATGATGGCCGTGATGTCGTGCCCAATGCCCGCGCCCGTGGTGTTGATGCCGCTCGAATCCTTAAGTTGGGCCAGCAGCGTAGTATTGGGCGCCGTCAGGCCCCCAAACACGAACCGCTCGTTGTCCATAAACAGCGTAATGTCCGGCGGAATGGTATCCTTCGGAGCATTCAGAGTGGCGCCGCCCACCTGCTTCAGCTGGTAGCCGTTCGCGTCCACGCGGTTGGTGGGGTCGGAGGCGTACAGGCTGACTTTGCCCAGCCCCAGATTGTAGTTGATGTCTTTGGGCACCACAAACATGAGGCTGAACTCGCCGTTCACCACGTTGGCCTGCCCGGCATACACCACGCTTTCCTGCACTTGTACGTCGCGCGGGGCATCGGCGGGGTTGGCCCCCATCTCATCGCCCAGGGTTTTCACCGTGGTTGGCTTGTCGAAGATGGTGACCTGCGCGCGGCCGGTGAAGCCCGTGTTCGGAGCGCCGCCGTTGAGCACGCGGCCGTGCACCCGCACCCGGGCCAGGGCCTGCAGCACCGGCGCGGGCTGCCAGCGGCCCGCCACTCGCTCGTTCACGCTGTCGAGCACCACCGTCTGCCGGGGGTAGGCCAGGGTCATGCTGGGGTCAGCCAGCAGCGTGTAGTTGCGGTTGTTGAGGTCGGCCACCAGGCCGGGGCCGTGAAAATCGTTCTTGCTCAGCATCACCACGGTGCCAATGGCGGGCATTTTGCCGTTGAGGGGCTGCAGCACGCGCCGGAAGTAAGCATCGTTCAGGCCGGCGTTCTGGCCGGCGTCCACCACGCGGGTGGTCGTGAACAGGCCAATGGCGCCCCCCCTGTCGTTATCGGTGAGGGCTTGCTCGCCGGCCGAAGTAAAATCCGGGTTGTCGAAGGCGCTGAAGTCGCAGGTGCCCGTGGTGAAAAAGGTCAGGTTGTTGGTATTGCGCAGGGCCATCACCGACGCGTTGGTCAGAACCTGCTCGTCGGCCCAGCCTTTGGGGCCGCCGTGGCCCAGGTAGTTCACAATGAGCGAGCCCTGCTCCATCGACTGGTCGATGGCGAGGTTGGCAGCCGACGAGCGTTGGCCGGCCGCCACGGCCTGTTGCGGATACAGGTCGAGGTATACCTTGTGCACGTTGTAAACCGGGGCCGTGGTTTGCACAATGTTGGCAATGTTGTCGGAGCCCTGCGTGTTGTTGATGAACAGATTGCCTTCGCCGTCGTCCGACACCAGCGTGATGCGGTTGCGCCACTTACCATACGCGGGCACCGCGTCGTAGCTGATGATTTTATCCACCATTTTCTCGGCCTGGCTGATGATGTTCGATTTGCCGGGAGGCATGCGTACCGGCAGGCGGCCCACGCCAATGTCGAGCAGCTCGGCGCTGGCCGACTCGGCCCATTCGCCCTCGTTGTCGTCGAGCAGGGCGAAATAATCGTCCGACGCGTAGCTGACCCCACCGAAATAGGGCGCCAGCGACTCGCGCGACTGATAGGTGGGCACGTAGTTCTGGTTGAAGGCGTCGAAATCGGCACTGGCGCGGAACGGCACGCGGTTTTTCCACCAGCCCGGCTCAAAGTTGGGGTCGTTGTAGGGGTCCGATTTGTAGTCGTACGAGGCGTCGCCAAACAGCAGCAGCTGAATTTGCTTGCCCGCCGGCGACCGGTCGTAGAGCTGCTTCACAAAGTCGCGAATGGCCGTCACGTCCTGTCCACCCGAGCCGTACTCGTTGTATACCTGCGTGGTGGTCACCACGGCCGTGCGCAGCTGGTCGTGGCTGGCGCGGTGGTTGGCCAGACGGGTGGCCGGGCCCATAAAGGCCGGGTGCGTCACAATCACCAGGTCGACCAGAGCCGCCGGGTTGGCGTTGAGGGCGTGCAGGTTCTGGTTGCTGACGGGGCCAAATTTTCGCACCTTTTTATCAAATGCGCCATTTTCGCGGAAAGCCACAAACTCGCGCAGGGTGTCGGAGGGAGCCACGAACCGGTTGTTGGCGTCGAGGGCTCGCAGCACGGGGCGCCGGGGGTTAGTCACGTCCCACACGGTGGCGCCTGCGCCGTTGTCCAGCACGTACTGGTTCAGGCGGCCCGCCCCGACGTTGCTGAGCGAGCGAAACTCCAGCAGGTTGTCGGCCGGCAGCTTAATCTGGCGCAGGGCATTGACTTCGAGATAGTCGAGGTAGCCGTTGGCGCTGGGGTCGGCGCTTGAGAAGGTCAGCTCCACATCCAGCGACGTGCCGGGGTTGGCCAGGTACAGCTGCCGGGTAGCGGTAGCCTCGGTGGCCACCGGCCAGAACGCCTGCGCCACCAGCGGCGCCAGGGGCTGGTTGCCCAGGCTGCTGCCGTTGAGCGTGAGCTGGAAGTTGCTGGCGGCCGAGCCGCTGGCCAGCAATGACGACGTGACCTGCACCGGCGAATTGGGCAACAAATCCGGAATGGGAACGGTGCTGAACGTGAACTTCTGCACGCTGCCCGTGCGGAAGCCCTCGCCCACCCAGTTGCGCCCCGAGTGCAGCAGGTTCACCAGGTCGTGCTCGTAGAAGGCCCGGTACATAAACGACGTGACGACGGTGGGCGTGGTGCCGGCCGTAGGGGCCGGAGCAGTGGGCACGCGCAAGCCGGGCCGGTTGTCGACCGTCACGAAGTAGTAGGCCGTATCGGTGTAAATGTTGTTGCGGTGGCGAAACACGCCGCCATCGGCGGCCCAGGTGTGCGGGCCGGGCGAGTAGAACAGGAAGTACTCGTTGGCATCGAGCGTCGCGTCGTTGTTGCCCACGAAGCGGATGTTGTTTTCCGCCAGGTCGTCGGGGCGCGGCACGGCACTGGCCTGCGGCAGAATGCCCATGGCATTGCCGTAGAGGTGCAGGTTGTTGGGGTTGATGTTGCCCGAAATGCCCAAATCAGCCAGGGCGGCTTTGTCGAGCTTGTACACGCCGCTTTCGGCCACGCCCAGCTTGTACCAGTCGCCGCTACGCAGCACCGATTGGGGGGCGTATACGTGGGCAGGCGAGGCTGTGCCGCGGGCGGCCACGGCGCTGCCCGGCGAGTAGCGGTAGTCGAAGGATACCAGTCGCTCGGGCTGGCCGGTCTGGGGGTTGCGGCGGGCGGGACGCAGGCTGAGGAAGGTCACCGTGCGCTTCATTTCGGTGCCGGAGCGCAGCTGCGGGTCGGGCCCGGTGGGCAGCTTGCTGGCGTCGAAGAGCTTGGCGTCGGCGTCGGCAAAGGGCTCATACACCAGGTTTATCAATTCCCCCTGGCTCACGGCGCCCCCGCTCAGGCGCATGCTGTACCAGCCCACCTGCTCATTCGGCACAGGTTGGGCTTCGCTGAAGGTGGGCACCTTGCGTTTGCGGGCGCCAGTGCCGGGCACCTCCGCGTAGCCGCCCCACCTAATGTTGCCATGGGCGGTGAGTTGACCGCCCGATTGAGCGCGCGCCGGCATGGCCGCCTCCCACATACACCCAACAAACGCAACGAAGAGGAAAAAAGGACGCATACACGCTATGTTTTTTAACACCTGCTTTGCCGTAGGTGGCTCACCGTCTGGTGGCCTCGCAACAGCACGGCCGGGCCTCAGGTTCACCCGGCAATGCCATCATAACAATCAATTACTCTAATTATTGCAGTAGACTGGTCGGCAATGTTCCGATTTGTGGAGGGCCGTACTAGCGCGCGGCCGTTTTGGGCACCGAAAGCAACACGTACAGCAACACCACCAGCGGCACGGCCGCCGCCCGCAGCGCTAGCAATAATCCTGCCGCCAGCAGTAAAAACAGAAACCGGCGCCGGTTGTCGGCCCAACGCAGGTTCTTAAACTTGAGGGCAAACAGCGGCAGCTCGGCCACCAGCAACCCCGAGAGCAGCACCGCGAGCCCCAGCAGCACCAGCGGGTTCAGCACCACCTCGCGCAGCCCAAACTGGTCGTAGGCCAGAATGAGGGGCAGCGAAGCCACCACCAGCGTGCACGCCGGCGTGGGCAGGCCAATAAAGGAAGTCGTCTGGCGCGTGTCGTTGTTGAACTTAGCCAGACGCAGAGCCGAGAAAATGCTAACCAGAAAGCCCACGTAGGGCACGTAAGCCCAAAATCCGACGGACGCGGCCCCGTCTGTAACGCCGTTATCAGCTAGCTGAGCAGCTTGCCCCAGCAGCGTAAACAAAATAGCCCCCGGCACCACCCCAAACGACACCATGTCGGCCAGCGAGTCTAGGTCTTTGCCAATGGCCGACGACACGCGCAGGGCCCGGGCCACCAGCCCATCGGCAAAATCGGCGGCGGCGGCGGCGGCCACAAACCAGGCGCCCGTTTCCAGCCGTCCGGCAAAAATGTTGGTGAGCGCCAGGCAGCCGCAAAGTAGGTTGAGGCAGGTGATGGCGTTGGGCAGATGTCTTTTCAAAATCAGTGAAGAATGAGAGATGAGGAATGCAGGATGGCAACGGACAGGACTTGTTCCTTCCTCATCCTTCATTGCTCAATAAAAACGGATTAGCGCGGCGCTCTTCGCCGATGGTAGTGGCCGGGCCGTGGCCGGGGTACACCACCGTGTCGTCGGGCAGGGTCATGAGCTCGGTGGCGATGCTGTGCAGCAGTTCGGCATGGTTGCCGCCGGGCAAATCGGTGCGTCCGATGCTGCGCTGAAACAGGACGTCGCCCCCGATGACCGTGGCCGTGGGCTGGTGGTAGAACACCACGTGGCCCGGCGCGTGGCCCGGCGCAAAGCGCACTTCCAGCTCGGTCTCGCCGAAACGCACCGGCTGGCCCGCCACCAGCTCGCCGGTGGGCTCGGCCGGCTGGTACTGCGGAAAGCCGTAGTTGGCGGCATAAGTAGGCACGGCCCGCAGCGTAGGCACGTCGAGGCGGTGCAGCAGGAAGGGCGTGCCCGGCCAGGTGCTGAGCACAAACTGGTTGCCGAGCACGTGGTCGATGTGGGCGTGGGTGTTCAGCAACAGGGCCACGTGCAGGTTGTTAGCGTCGAGGTAGTCGCGCAGGGCCTGCTGCTCGGCGGGGGCGTAGCAGCCGGGGTCCACGATGGCCACCTGGCGCGTGGCCTCGTCGATGAGCAGGTAGGTATTTTCGGCGAATGCGTTGAACGTGAAACCGGCGACCGTCATACAAAACAGGGTATCTGAGCAAGGCGAAAGGTACGGCGCTTCGCTTTATGCCGCTTTGCTTGCGGCGGAAGGAGGGTGAGAAACGAAGAATTGCGGCCGTCGGTCATCCTGAGCATGCTTCGTTCTTCCGTAAGCAGCGCGTCATTTCTCATTAAGCGCAGCGTCATTACCTTGCCGGCCATGACGGACTGTGATTTTCTGGTAGTAGGCCACGGCATTGCCGGGGCTACGCTGGCGTACGTGCTGCGCCAGCGGGGGCACCGCGTGCGGGTGTACGACCCCGGCCAGGCCAATTCCGCCTCCAACGTAGCCGCCGGCCTCATGAACCCCGTGGCCGGCAAGCGCTTCGCCCTCTCGTGGCGCGCCGCCGAGTTGCTGCCCTTTGCCGGCGCATTCTACCGCGAGCTGGAGCAGCGCTACGGGCAGGTGTTTTTTCACGAGGTGCCCATTTTCAAGCTTTTCAACTCCGTTGAAGAGCAAAACGCCGTGCTGGCCCGCAGCGCCGACCAGCCCTGGGACGGCTTCGTGGCCGAGCTCACCACCGCCGACCCGCACTTGCCCGGCGTGCACGCGCCCTTTGGCGGGGCCTGGCTGCGCGGCGGAGGCCACGTGGCCGTGCGCGAGCTGCTGGCCGCGCTGGCCGCCGAAGGCGCCCGCGACGGCTGGCTGGTGCCCGAAGCTTTCGACTGGAGCCAACTGACCTGCGACGCAGCCGGCGCTACCTACGCGGGCCGGGTGCGGGCCCGCCACGTGGTGTGCTGCGAGGGCGCGGCGGCCGTGCGCAATCCTTACTTTGGTTGGCTGCCGCTCACGCCCAACCAAGGCGACGTGCTAGATGTGGAATGTGCCGGCCTGAGTTCGGCCCAGGTGCTCAACCGCGGGGCCTACGTGGTGCCGCTGGGCGAGAGTCGCTTCCGGGTGGGCGCTACTTACCGCTGGCCGCCGTTTGCCGACGGGCCCACGGCCGTGGGGCGCGAAGAGCTGGCCGCCCGGCTCAGCGTCATCACCGACCTGCCGTTTGCGGTGGTGGGCCAGCGGGCGGGGGTGCGGCCCGCCGTGCGCGACCGCCGGCCGCTGCTGGGCCCCCACCCTACCGTGCCGGCGCTAAGCTTTTGCGGCGGCTACGGGTCCAAGGGCGTGATGCTGGCCCCGCGGCTGGCCGTGCTGCTGGCCGACTGCCTGGAAGGCCACGCCAAAATATGGCCCGATGCCAGCCTGCAGCGCTACAACGCCCTGCGGCCGGTTGGCGTAATTTGACTACTATTGGGGCCGGGCCCGATGCGGGGCAGGCAGGCCGAAATTCCGATGCGCAGAGTTGGAACATTTTTGCGCTAAATGCCTTTACTTCAATTCACCCGGTTGGGCCGTGGGCCGGGCGGAACCTTTCCCGGCTCCTGCGTACTTTTTAGCGTTACCGCGGACGAAAACCCGCTTTTGCTCGTTGCCTCTGTTATGACCATTCCCCTATTTGCGAAGCGCGCGCTCGGAGCCCTGGCGCTGCTGCTGCCGTTGCTCAGCCCCCTCGGCGCCCGGGCCCAAACGGCGCAGGAGCCCTTTGGGCGGGTGCGCGTGCAATACAAGCAGTTCAACTGGCAGCAGCTGAGCACTCAGAATTTTAACGTGATGTACTACGAAGGCGGCCAGGCCAGTGCCCGCCGGGCCGCCGAGTACGCCGAAAAAGAGCTGCAGCGCATCACCTCGCTCATCGGCTATTACCCCTACTCCAAAACCACGCTGCTGTTTTACAACTCGGTGGGCGACCTGCGCCAGAGCAACATCGGCCTCACGGCCACGCTGCAGCAGGTGAACGGCGGCGAAACCCCGCTGGCCCGCATGAGCAAGGTGCAAATCGCCTTCACCGGCCAAGAGACCGAGTTTAAGCGCGAGCTCAGCACCCAGATAACGCAGGTGCTGCTGAACGACATGATGTACGGCGGCTCGCTGAAGGAAGTGCTGCAAAGCAGCTACCTGCTGCAGCTGCCCGACTGGTTTATCGGCGGCGCGTCGGCGTACGCGGCCGAGGGCTGGAGCGTGGACATGGACGGCTACATGCGCGACATGACCAAGCAGTACCCCACCGGCACCCGCACGGCCCCGTTTTTCCTGCGCAACTCCACGCTGGCCGGCCAAAGCATCTGGAACTACGTGGCCGAGCGCTACGGCTATACCACCATCCAGAACATTCTGAACCTCACGCGCATCACGCGCGACATTGAAGTGGGCATCAGTTCTTCGCTGAACGTGCCCTTTAAGGTGTTTTTGAAAGACTGGCTGGCCTACTACCGCGACCTGAACGGCCAGCCCGTGGCCACGCTGGTGGAGCCGGACAAGAAATTCCGCCAGGGCGGCCGCAACCGCCACGCCGACGTGTTTTCGCAGCCCATCGTGAGCCCCAACGGGAAATTTGTGGCCTACGCGCAGAACGAAGGCGGCCGCTACCGCGTGATGGTGGTGGACCGCGACGGCCGCCACCGCCGTATCCTGAGCCGCGGCGGCTACAAAACGCCCGACCAGCAGATTGAAACCCGCCTGCCCGCGCTGGCCTGGCGCGGCAACTCGCAGGTGGCCGTGGCCGAAATGAGCCGCGGCGAAATGACCCTGCGCCTGCGCGACGCCGACGGCCGCGGGCTGGTGCGCCGCGTGCGCGAGGCCATTCGGTTTTCGCGGCCGGCGTCGCTGTTTGCGCCCTACGACCAGATTCTGAGCATGAGCTACTCGCCCGATGGCAAGGCCTTGGTGTTTAGCGCCGTGCGCAACGGGCAGAACGACATCTACCTGCTACGGGCCGGCAGCCGGAAAGCCGAGCAGCTCACCGACGACTTGTTCGACGACGTGCAGCCCGTGTTTTTGCCCGGCGGCCAGGGCCTCGTGTTCAGTTCCAACCGCTACCTCGACTCGGCGGGCCGCGCCCGGCCGGCCACGTTCCAGAACGTGGTGAACAACTACGACCTGTTTGAATACCACCTCGACGGCCGGCCCATTCCGGTGGAAACGCTGGTGAGCACCATCTCGAACGAGACGCGGCCCCGGGCCATTTCCGACGAAGAAATCATGTACCTGGGCGAAGAAAGCGGCGTGCGGGCCCTCTACCGCTACTCGCTCAAAACCAAGCAGCGCACCATCCTGACCAACTGGCTGCCCAACACGCAGGACTTCGACTACAGCCCGCAGACGTCGGCGCTGGTGTTTGTGGCGCCGGCCCAGGCCCGCGACATCCTTTACCTCTACCCCGAATACCCGCTCACGACGTCGTATCCGCTCACCAAAACCGCCCGCCAACAAACGCTGGAGGACCGGTCGGCGCCGCCGCGTGCGGCCGCCGCGCCCAAGCCGGCTCCGGCCCCCGCCCCTGCTCCGGTAGCCGGGGCTGGCGTGGCCGACACCACGGCCGCCGCGCCGGGTGGCCCCACCCGCAAGGCCGCCAGCGGCACCGTGAACACCAGCGACTACCAGTTTGAGGAAGACGAACCGGCGCAGCCCTCGCAAACCCGGCGGCGGCGCCTGACGCCTACGGCCGCCTCCACGGCCGCCGCGGCCGCCTCGCAGGCACTGGCGACTACGCCCATTAGCGGCCCGTTCCGCTACGACACCCGCTTCATGGCCGACAACGTCTCGACGGCTCTGTACATGGACCCGCTGCTGGGCCTGGGCCTGCAATTCAAGGCGGCGCTCACCGACGTGCTGGAAAATCAGCGCATTGATGCCAGCCTGTTTGGCTTGTTTGATTTGCGCACCAGCAACATCCGGGCGCAATACACCAACCTCACGCACCGCTACGACTGGAGCGTGGCTTACCAGAAACAAGCCTACTTTTTTGACCTGAGCGCGGGCCGCTTCCGTTACGGCCGGCACGAGGTGGCGCCCAACATTGCCTACCCGCTCACCCACAACCTGAGCGTGCGCGGCGGCCCGCGCTTCGTGAACATCTCCAGCACCCAACTCGGCGATGCCTCGACCGAAAACGACGTGAGCACCAATTACGTGGGCTACAACGGCGAAATCGTGTTCGACAACAGCATCAACACCGGGGTGAACATGGTGGTGGGCACGCGCCTGAAAGCCGGCGTGCTGAACCTGACCAACATCAACGACAAGAGCCTGAGCTTTGGCAAGTTTGTGGTTGACCTGCGGCATTACCAGAAAATCAGCCGCGCCATCGTGTGGGCCAACCGGGCCAGCTACGGCCAGTTTTTCGGTCCCCGCGCCCAGGTGTTCCGCATCGGCGGCATGGACGACTGGTTGATTAACGCCGAGTACACCCAGAGCCGCTTCCTGCCCACCTACTCGGCCGCCGACCAGGTGATGAACCAGGAGTTCGTGACCAACCTGCGCGGCTTCAACTACAGCGCCCGGAGCGGCCCGCGCTACGTGCTGTTCAACAGCGAGCTGCGCATTCCCATTGTGCAGTATTTCGCGCGCCGGCCCATCTATTCGGGCTTCTTCCGCAACCTGCAGCTCACCGGCTTTGCCGACGCGGGCACGGCCTACTCCGGCACCAACCCCTTCGGCCTCGACAACTCGGCCAACACCGTGAAAGTGGTGCCCTCGGGCAACTACTTCTCGGCCACGGTCATCAACTTCCGCAACCCCTTCCTCGTGGGCTACGGCGTGGGTGCCCGTACTTCCCTGCTGGGCTTCTACGGCAAGATGGACGTGGCCTGGGGCCAGGAAGATTACGTGACCAAAGGCCCGAAATTCTACTTCACGCTGGGCTACGATTTTTAACAGGCATTGCTTAGCAGCCAGCGTGTAGCCGCCGGTTGTTTCAGGAAGGCTCCTGGCTTGATTGCCGGGGGCCTTTTTTGCGTTTGCGGCTGCTCACGGCTTAAATTCCGTTATTTGCATATCTCCACCCCCATCCTTTTTGCTATGAAAAACCTGCTACTTTCCGGCTTGGTGCTGGCTCTTTCGGCGTCCAGCGCATGCGCGCAATACCAAACGCCCGGCACCGGCGTGCGCTGGACGCTGGCCCAGCTGGCCGCCGCCACCGGCTCCAACGTGGTGCTGACCAGCCCCGGCGTGTACGCCGTGAACGGCAACCTGCGCCTGAGCCCCACCGATACGCTGACCATCACGACCAACGCCACGCTGCGCCTGGCCGCCGCCGCTCAGGTGAACGTGGACGGCGTGCTGCTGGTGAACCCGCGCGACTCGGTCAAAATCACGGCCCAGGCGAGCACAGCGCCGTTTCATAGCTTCTGGTTTTCGGCCACCAGCCAGGGCTCGCGGCTGCGCAAAACCATTGTGGAGTACGGCGGCGGCATCAAGACCGTGGACTGCGACCTGCTGCTCGACAGCTGCGTGGTGCGCTACCAGGTGTCGCGCATTGGCACCGTCAATACCAACAGCGGGGCCATTAGCCCCTCGGGCGGCGCACCGCGCATCCTCAACTGCCGCATCTACGACAATGCCCGCTCCGGCGTGCTGAGCCCGGCCAACCGCAACACCTCGCCCGTCATCCGCAACTGCGTGTTTCGCAACAACGACACCGAAAACGGCAACTACCCACAGATTAACCTGGGCATTGGCGGCGCCACGCCCATCGTGATTGAGGGCTGCCGCGTGCTGGGCGGGCCGTACAACATGGCCGGCGGGGTATCGGTCTCGAACCTGCTGGGGGCCGCGGGCACCACGCAGGTTATCATTCGCCAGAACCGCATTGCCAACAACCGCTACGGCGTGGCCATGCTGGGCTCGGGCATTCAGGCCGTCATCACCCGCAACGTCATCGAAAACAACAACATCAACCCCAACGCCCAGACCGGCGGCAGCGGCATCAACCTGCAGGGCAACGCCACCCTCACCGGCGTGGCCAGCCGCAACGTGCTGCGCGGCAACCTCTGGGGCGTGACGGTGCTGCGCACCTCCAGCACCTCTGCCAACCCCGGTCCCAGCATGAGCTTTGGCGATGCCAGCAGCACCGACAGCCTGAACGTGGGCCGCAACCTGCTCTACAACAACGGCAACGGCGGCCAGGTGTACGACTTCTACCTGAACATGCCCGACAACATGATGGCCCAAAACAACGACTGGGGCACCAATTCGGCCGCCGTGGCCGAAAGCCACATCGTGCATCAGGTAGACCAGCCGGCGCTGGGCCTGCTCAATTTCATGCCGATGCGCGCCACCATCGTGCTGGCGGCCCGGGCCGCGGCGCAGCCCCTGAACGTGTCCGCTTACCCCTCCCCCGCGCAGGGCACGCTGCACCTGCAGCTGCCGGGCAATGCGCCGGCCACGCTGCGCCTGCGCAACCTGCTGGGCCAAACGGTGTGCACCACCCTGGCCTTGCCCAGCAATGGCCAGTGCGCTTTGCCGTTGCGGGGCGTAGCCGCCGGTCTCTACGTGCTGGAAGTGACGCAGCAGGGCCAGTCGGCCAGCGCAAAAGTGGTGGTGGGGGAATAATCCAGGGCGGGTCGGGCGTATCTTTGCGGCCTGAAATACCCCCTGCTGCCGTGCCCCTGCTCCGCGAAATCACCACCCTGCTAGCCAAAGACTTCCGCCTCGAATGGCGGCAGCGTGCGGCCTTGGGCGGGCTGTTGCTGTACGTGGGCAGCACGGTGTTTGTGTCCTTCCTGAGCTTCAGCCTGCGCGGCGGCACGCCTCCGCCCCCGGCCTGGAACGCGCTGCTGTGGGTCATTCTGCTGTTTGCCGCCATCAATGCGGTGGCCAAGGGCTTTATGCAGGAGAGCGCAGGGCAGCGGCTGTACTACTACACGCTGGTGCGGCCCCAGGCCGTCATTCTGGCCAAGATGCTCTACAACACGCTGTTGCTTACGGCAGTGGCGTTGCTGGGACTCTTTTTGTACACGGTTTTTCTCGGCAATCCCATTCAGAGCCCGGGCCTGTTTGTGGCCAACCTGCTGCTGGGCGCCGTGGGCTTTGCCACCACGCTCACGCTGGTGTCGGGCATTGCGGCCAAGGCCGGCGGCAACGGCGCAACCCTGATGGCCGTGCTCGGTTTCCCTATTATGGTGCCCATGCTGCTGCTGCTCATCAAGGTGAGTAAGAATGCCTTGGACGGGCTGGACTGGAGCGTCAGCCAGAGTTCGGTGCTCACGCTGGTGGCCCTGAACATGATAGTGGGCGCCACGTCCTATCTGCTGTTTCCCTTTTTGTGGCGCGGCTAATTTATTGATTTACTTATGAGTACAGCGGCAATAGTTGGTAGTGTATCCGGCGTGGTAATGACGGTAGCCGGCGTGTGGGGTGGCCAGTTCCTCATCGAGCAGCGCACGTCCGGCGTGGTGTGGAAGTCCCTCACGGTGCTGCTCCTGCTGGGTGCTTCGGCGGTGGGCATTCTGATTGCGGTGCCGCGGCTGCCCATCGTGAACGAGAGCATCCGAAACCTGTTTTTCCACGTGCCCATGTGGTTTTCGATGATTATGGTGCTGCTGGTGTCGGTGTGGTATTCCATCCGCTACCTGCGCAATCCGAGCGAACGGCTCGATGTGCTGGCCCACGAGTCGGCCAAAACCGGCATTGTGCTGGGCCTGCTGGGCCTGGCCACGGGCAGCCTGTGGGCGCGCTTCACCTGGGGCGCTTGGTGGACGCCCGACCCGCGCCTGAACGGCGCGGCCGTGGCCATGCTCATCTACGGCGCTTACTTGGTGCTGCGCGGCTCGTTTCGCGACGAGCAGCAGCGGGCCCGCGTGTCGGCCATCTACAACATTTTTGCGTTTGCGGCGGCCATTCCGCTGCTGTTTGTGCTGCCGCGCCTGAGCGGCCCCTCGCTGCACCCCGGCCAGACCGGCAACCCCGGCTTCAACCAATACGACCTCGACAACACCATGCGGCAGGTGTTTTACCCCGCCGTCATCGGCTGGATTTTGTTTGCCTTCTGGCTCACCCAGGTCAGCAGCCGTTTTGCTTTCCTGAAATTGAAACACGATGAAAATTAAGCTCTCGCCGCGCCCCGCGGTCCTGTTTCTGCTGCTGCTGACGCTGCTCTTCAACGCCGCCAACGCTTTCGCCCAAGCCACCGCCGCCGAGCCCGAAATGGCCGACAGCCTGCGCGCCAACGGCAAAATCTATGTGGTGGTGGCCGTGGTGGTCGTCATCGTAGCCGGCCTGCTGCTCTACCTCATTTCGCTCGACCGCAAGGTGAGCCGCCTGGAGGAACAAATAAAAAAATAGTAGGGCACCCGCCGCCCGCTTGCGCTGTTGCACAGGCGCACCCGGCCAGCCCCCCGGCAAGTCTTTTCACTCATTATCACTCTCACCATCTGCGGTCTATGAAGAAGTCGCACATTTTCATCATGGCCATCATTGCGGTGGCCGCCGCCATCATCCTCAGCACCACCGCCGATGCCAGCGTGTACGTTGGCTTTGGCGAGGCTCGCCAGCGGGCCGCCGAGGGCAACACCACCAAGGTGCACGTGGTAGGCAAGCTGCCGCGCGATGCCGCGAAGCAGCCCATGGGCCTGGAATATGACCCCATGACGGATCCCAACTACTTTGCTTTCACGCTGGTAGATACGCTGCACGTGGCCCAGCGCGTGGTGTACAACAACCCCAAGCCGCAGGACTTCGACGCCTCGGAGCAGGTGGTCATCACCGGCTGCATGAAGGGCAACGTCTTCATGGCCGACAACATCCTGCTGAAGTGCCCCAGCAAGTACGTGAAGAAGGATTTGAACCAAGGCGCCACGGCTTCGGTGAAGTAGTCCCGGGCTGTTGATTTATTCCCGGAACGTCATGCTGAGCCTGTCGAAGCATCTCTGCCGCACGAGTAATGCATTTACTACTGCGGCAGAGATGCTTCGACAGGCTCAGCATGACGTTCTTTTTTCTGCGGTTCGCTTGACGCTGTTGTTCCTTCTCGCCGCCTCCTTTGCCTCCACTGCGGCGGCCCAGGTGCCGAACGACAACATTGAAAACCGCCGCAGACTGCAAGTCGAGGAAGTCGTCACATCAAATACCACCGGCTGCACTGTGCAGCGCAGTTGCGTGGACGAGCGCCTGACCGGCAAGTGCATCGAGTACCACAACGACCAATGGTTTGAGTTTACGCCGAAAGCCTCGGGCCGCTACTTCATCAACATCGGTGGCCAAAAATGCCGCGACGTGCGCGGGGTGCAGCTCGTGGTGCTCACGGGCATGCCCTGCCAGCCGGCCACCTACCGCATCTTGAGCTGCACTTCGCTCGGCACGCAGGACGACGTGTTCGTAACGCTGGACTCGCTTCGTTCGGGCAAGCCTTACCTGCTGGACGTGGACGGCTACCTGAAGGACTTCTGCCAATTCTCCCTGCAGGTGAGCCGGCAGCCGGTGGGCATGCCCGTGAGCTATTTCCCGCCCAACCCAACCCGCGTGCTGCCCACCGCCAGCCACGTCGTGGAACTGACCTGGACCGTGCCCGACTCGCTGGCCGCCGCGCCCGCCTGCCGGGTGCTGCGCCGCGAGGTGCACCAGTACCGCAGCCGCGAAGTGCGGCTGGTGCCCGTGCAACGCGACACTTACGGGCAGCCCACCCTGACGTACACGATAACGGATACGCTGCCCGGCCCCGGCACCTACGACTATCAAGTGGTGACCACCCACGCCCCGGGCAGTCCGCCGCCGGCGCGGCTGCGGCAGTGGTGGTACGGCTACGGCGAAGCGCCCGCCGTGCCCGGCACCAGCCCCGCCCGCGCCGTGGTGGAGCTGCCGCTGCGCAAATACCCAAACAAAGCACGGCTGTCGGTGGTCGTTACCAACCCGGCCAGCGGGCAGGTGCTGCTTTCGCGCCAGCTCGTCAACCAGCCCGCCGACCGGCGGCAGGCCGAGCTGCCCGTGCGCAAGTGGCAGGAAGCCGGATTGGAAAAAATTGCCGTCGAAATCACGTGTCATCCGCCGCGGGGCGCCTTTTTCACCGATAAGTTGTTATTAGCCCTGCCAGCTCCGGCGGCGCAGCGGTAAATTTGCCTTTTCCATGACAACGCTCGACTCTTCTCTGCTCACTCGCTGCACCCTGGCCCTCGACCGGGCAGTGGTGCTCTTGCAGCAGAGCGCGCCCGATTCGGTGGAGTACGAGTTGTATCGTTCGGCCTGCGTGAAGGAGTTTGAAATCATCATCGAGCAAACCGAAAAACTGCTGAAAAAGGCCCTGCGGCCGTATTTCGCTTCGCCCCGGCAGGCCGATGCGCTGGTCTACAAAGACCTGTTTCGGGCCGCGGCGCAGCACGGAGTGCTGTCCCTCGACGCAACCGAGCGGTGGCTGGTGTATCGCGACAACCGCAACACCACGGCCCACGACTACGGCGTCGGGTTTGCCGAAGGCACGCTGAAACTCCTGCCGCAGTTCGTGGCCGATGCCACGGCCCTGGCGCAACTTCTTCACGGCAAACCACTTTCCTGACCATGCTCGACCTTCGCCCGAAAGACCTGGCCCTGGTGCAGGCACTCGTTGCCCGGCACGTGCCGCCCGAAGTGGCCGTGTGGGCCTACGGCAGCCGCGTGAATGGCAACGCCCACGAAGGCAGCGACCTGGACTTGGTGTTGCGTGGCCACAACCTGACGGCTCTTCCGGTGCGCCTGCTCAACGAATTTCGCGAAGCACTCACGTACAGCAACTTACCTATTTTCGTGAACGTGCACGACTGGGCGCAGCTGCCGCCCGCTTTTCATCCCCGCATTTTAGCCCGCTACGAAGTGTTGCGCTCCGGCGCGGCGGTGGCGGTATCCGCCTGATTTATCTTTTGCTTATGAACTTATTAATTGGACAAATCGGCCACTTGAGCGTCATTTTGGCGTTTGCGGCGGCGCTGGTGGCGGCTTACGGCTACTTCCAGGCCTCGCGGGGCCGCGCCCTCGGCGACGAAGACCAGAGCTGGCTGCGGCTGGCGCGGGTTGCCTTTTTCGTGCACGGCGCGGCGGTGCTCTCGGTAATCGCATGCTTGTTCAACATCATTCACGCGCACCGCTACGAGTACTACTACGCCTGGAGCCACAGCTCCAACCACCTGCCGGTGGAGTACATGATTTCCTGCTTCTGGGAAGGCCAGGAAGGCTCGTTCCTGCTCTGGATTTTCTGGCAAGTGGTGCTGGGCCTGTGCATTATGCGCTTCAACCGCAAGTGGGAAGCGCCGGTGATGGCCGTGTTCAGCAGCGTGCAGCTGTTTCTGGTGAGCATGATTCTGGGCGTGGTGCTGGGCGGCGTGAAGGTGGGCTCGTCCCCGTTCATTCTGCTGCGCGAGTTCCTCACCGACCTGCCGGTGTGGAAAATGAACCCCGACTTCGTGCCCAAAGACGGCACCGGCCTCAACGCCCTGCTGCAGAACTACTGGATGGTGATTCACCCGCCCACGCTGTTTCTGGGCTTCGCGCTCACGCTGGTGCCCTTCGCTTTCGCCATTGCCGGCCTCTGGAAGCGTGAGCTCACCGCTTGGGTGAAGCCCGCCCTGCCCTGGACGCTCATTGGCGGCGGCGTGCTGGGCGTGGGCGTGGTGATGGGCGCCTATTGGGCCTATGAAACGCTGAACTTCGGCGGCTACTGGAACTGGGACCCGGTGGAAAACGCCGTGTACATTCCGTGGCTGGTGCTGGTGGCCTCGCTGCACGGCATGGTGCTGTGGCAGAAGCGCCGCATTGGCCTGCGCACCTCGTTCGCGCTGGTGGTGGCCACGTTCGTGCTCATTCTCTACGCCACGTTCCTCACCCGCAGCGGCGTGCTGGGCAACGCCTCGGTGCACTCGTTCACGGACCTGGGCCTGTCGGGCCAGTTGCTGATTTACCTCGGCGCCTTCACAGTGCTGGCCATTGCGCTGCTGGTGTCGCGCTGGAAAGAGATTCCGGTATCGCCCAAAGAGCTGGACGGCTACAGCCCCGAGCTGTGGGTGTTTGTGGGTGCCACGGTGCTGTGCCTGGGCGCGTTCCAGGTGCTCTACACCACCAGCATTCCGGTGTATAATGCGCTGATGGGCCTGATTGGCATCAAAACCAACGTGGCCCTACCCGCCGACCAGATTGCCCACTATTCCAAGTTCCAGCTCTGGATGGGCGTGGTGGTGGCCCTGCTCTCGGGCGTGGCCCAGATTATGTGGTGGCAGCGCAACAACCGCGAAACCGTCGTCAATTCCCTTACGGCGCCCACGCTGCTGGCCTTGCTGGGCACGGCCCTCACGGTGCTGCTGGTGCGCTACAACGGCCTCACCATTTCGCCCGCCTACATCGTGCTCACGTTGGCGGGTTTGTTTGGGGTGTTGGCTAATTTCGGCACCATCTTCAACCTGCTGCGGCGCGGGGTGCGCCTCTCGGGCGGCGCGGTGGCCCACCTGGGCATTGCGCTGATGCTGCTGGGCATCCTGGCCTCGGCGGGGTACTCGAATATCATTTCACGCAACGTGTCGGGCCTGCTCTATTCGCGGGAGTTCGACGAGGACCTGAACCGCGACAACGTGCTGCTGTGGCGCAACGAAACCACGCCCATGCACGGCTACCAGCTCACCTACACGGGCCAGTTTTTTGAGGTGCCCGGCGTGCCCGGCTACGTCGACAAGCAATTCCTCTTCCGCACCGACGACGACTACAAGGCCCTGGCCCGCGCGCCCATCGTCGTGGACGGCAAGACTTACTACAAGACGGGCGACACGGTGAACATCCTGCCCGAAAACACCTACTACCGCATCAATTATAAGGACGTGAAGTCGGGCGAGCAGTTTGCGCTCTACCCCCGCGCCCAGGTGAACGACGAGATGGGCGGGGGCGGCCTGCTGGCCTCGCCGGCCATCAAGAAGTTCTGGGGCCACGACATCTACACGCACGTGAGCTCGGTGCTCGACCCGCGCAAGGAAAAGCCCTGGAGCGAAGCCAAAGAAAGCGTGCTGAGCGTGGGCGACACCATTTTTCTAAATGACTACTTCGCCGTGTTCCGGGCCATTGAGCCGGCCCACGAAACCGCCGGCCTCAACCTGCAAAAAGGCGACCTCGCCCTGCAGGCCGACATGATTGTGACCGGCGAAAAGCGCCAGTACCACGCCCACCCGGTGTTCGTCATCCGCAACCGCATGATTGGGCGCGTGCCCGACGAGGTGGAAGACCTCGGCGTGCGCCTCACCCTCAACGCCATCGACCCCGAGAAGGGCAAATTCACCTTCGGCGTGAGCACCACCCAGAAAGACTACGTCATTCTGAAAGCCATGGAAAAGCCCTTCATCAACCTGCTCTGGAGCGGCACGCTGCTCATGGCCCTGGGCTTTGGCCTGAGCGTGCGCCAGCGCGGCGGCAAAGGCGCCGTGGCCCCGGAAGCCGCCGAAACCGAAGCCTCGGCGGAAACGGGCAGCCGCACGGCGCGGCCCCAGCCGGTGGGCTAACTAATTTTCTGAATACAAAAAAGCCGCTTCTATTGCAGAAGCGGCCTTTTTATTCCCTTCCGGCAGGACCTGAGCCGCCTCCTTTTCCATGTTAACTCGCCCTTTTACCCCTCTACGAATCGGTTTGCTTGGGGCCGGCCGCGTGGCCAGCCAACTGGGGCCCGCGCTAGTGGCGGCGGGGCATTCGGTGGCATTCGTCTGGAACCGCAACCACGACCGCGCGTCTGCATTAGCAGCGGAGTTGCCCGGCGCGCAGGTACTCGGTGACGTAGCTTCTCCCCTGCCGCCCGCCGACGTGTACCTGCTGGCCGTGCCCGATGCCGCCGTGGCCCCGCTGCTGGCCGCCACCAGTTGGCCCGAAGGCGCCTTGGTCGCACACCTGGCGGGTGCCCTGCCGCTCTCGGTTTTCGACGCGCAGCCGGCCGTTCGCGGGGGCGTGTTCTACCCGCTCCAAACCTTCAGCCCCGGCCGGGCCATCGACTGGCCCGCGGTGCCGCTGTGCATCGAAGCCAGCGGCATTGCGGCCGAAACCACGTTGCTGGATTTGGCCGGCAGCCTTAGCCAACGGGTGCTGCGCCTCGACTCGGCCCAGCGGCTGAAGCTGCACGTGGCCGCCGTGTTTGCCAACAATTTCACCAACCACCTGTTGGGCATTGCCGATGCTTTGCTGGCCGAGGCCCGGCTCCCGGCCGAATTGTTGGCCCCGCTGGTGCGCGAAACGGTGGACAAAGCCCTGGCCAACCCGCCCTTTGCGGTGCAAACCGGGCCGGCCGTGCGCCGCGACGCCCCCACGCTGGCCGCGCACGCGGCGGCACTGGCGGCGCACCCGGCCTGGCAGGCGCTCTATGCGCAGCTCACGGCCAGCATTCAGGCGCAGCTTTGATGCCGGGGCGGGAGGGAGTACCTTTGCGGCTTCAAACGCTGTGTTTTTTCGACTTATAAGTTTCTCGTTTTGTCTGTTCCCGCCACCACCATCACCTTCCAGTTCAGCGACGGCCAGCCGGCCCAAACCCACGTGGCGGCCCCCGGCGAGTCGGTGCTCGACGTGGCCCTGAACAACGGCATTCAGCTGCAGCACAACTGCGGCGGCGTGTGCGGCTGCAGCACCTGCCACGTGTACATCAACTCCGGCGGCGACGACCTTCCCGAAATTTCGGACAAGGAAGAAGACTTCATCGACCGCGCCGAGAACCCGCGCATCAACTCCCGCCTGGCCTGCCAGTGCGTGGTCGACAAGGACATGCAGCTCGTCGTCACCATTCCGCCCCAGCACTTCCTGGGCCACTAATTCTTGATGTGCTGATGAGGTGATTTGCTGATGTGCTTCTAAAAACATCACAAAGCAACCACCCAGCACATCAACACATCAACTCATCAGCACATCAACAGAATGACTCATTTCGAGCCGCCCATGCACTGGGCCGACCACGAGGACATTGCCATGGCGCTCTACGAGAAGTTCGGCGACGACTTCACCGAGGCCAAAATCTACCGCATTCGCTTCACCGACCTCATCGAGTGGGTGCTGAGCCTCGACAACTTCGACGGCACCCGCGAGCAGGCCACCGAAGGCCACCTGGAGCAAATCCAGGCCAAGTGGGTGTACGAGTGGCGCGACAACCAATAAACGGCCGAGCTAGCCGCCTCACGCGGCCAACCCGGCGCCGACTTCCCGCGTAAGCTGGCCTGAAGTGGGCTTTTACCCGCCGCTTCAGGCATTGCCGCAGCCTTTACCCGGGCGGTTTCCTTCCTTTCCATTATTCGTTTTTTGCATGAAAACCGGCATTATTAAATTTTTCAACGAAGCCAAAGGCTACGGCTTCGTGACCGACGACCAAACGAAAGAAGACTTTTTCGTACACGTAACGGGCCTCAACGGAGTCACGGTGCAGCAAAATGACCGGGTGGAATTCGAAACGCAGGAAGGCCGCAAGGGCATCAACGCCGTCAACGTTCGCAAAATCTGAGTCGCCGGCCACCGCAGTGGCTGGTGCCCCCAGCAAAAGCTTCTCCTTCCCGGAGAAGCTTTTTTTATGGCCCGGCCGGCCGGCCCGCCGCTGTGCCCGACCTTTGCACCTTGCCTGCCCGCTCCGCCATGCCCCCGCTTCCGCCCAAGCCGCCCACCGCCGCCGTGCCCTCGCTTCCGGCCGAGCGGCTGCGCACGGCCCTGCCCACGCTGGTGCGCTGGCCCAACCTGCTGATAATGCTGCTGTGCATGGTGCTGGTGCGGGCCGGGCTGCTGCTGCCGCAGGCGCCGCTGCGGGAGTCGTTGCTGGCGCCGCGCTTCGGGGCGCTGGTGCTGGCGGCGCTGCTGGTGGCGGCGGCCGGCTACATCATCAACGACTACTACGACGTGAAGATTGACGCCATCAACCGGCCCGACCGGCTGGTGGTGGGCCGCGTGGTGAACCGGCGCAAGGCCATGCTGGCCCACATGCTGCTGAGCGGCGCGGGCGTGCTGCTGGCCGGCTGGCTGCACCCGGTGCTGGGGCTGGTCACGCTGGGCACGGCGCTGCTGCTGTGGGGCTATTCGGCGCGGTTCAAGCGCGTGGCCTTGGTGGGCAACGCCAGCATTGCCACGCTCACGGCGGCGCTGGTGCTGCTGCCCGAGCTGCAATGGCAGCTGGCTCGCCACGACAGCCACAGCGTGGTGTGGCCCTACGCGCTGGCCGCCTTCTTGCTCACTATGGTGCGCGAGATTGTGAAAGACGTGGAAGACATGAAGGGCGACGCCCAGCACGGCTGCCGCACGCTGCCGCTGGTGTGGGGCGTGGCCCGCACCAAATGGGTCACGGGCTTTTTCCTGGGCTGCCTGGCGCTGCTAACCTTGGGGGCCACGGCCCGGTTGTTTGCGGGCGGCCACTGGCCGCTGGGCACCTGGCTGGTGGTGCTGGTGTTGCTGCCCATGGCCCAGCTGGTGCGCCTGCTCATTCGCGCCGACCGGCGCCGGCATTTTCATTACCTCAGCGCGTGGTGCAAAGGCATCATGCTGGCGGGCGTGCTCAGCATGGCGCTGGCCGGCTCGATTTAGATTGGTTGTCAGTTGCTGGTTATTAGTTGTCAGATTCTCTGAAACGGTAACCAACAACTGACAACCAGCAACTGACAACTACTTATGAAATACCGCCACCTGTTCTTCGACCTCGACCACACGCTGTGGGACTTCGAGAAAAACGCCAACGAAACGCTGCGCACGCTCTACGCGCGGCACGATTTTGCGCGGTTTGGCACGTTCACGGTGGAGGAATTCATTCGGGTGTACAGCGACATCAACCACGCGCTGTGGCGCATGTACCAGAGTGGCAAAATTTCGCAAACGCAGCTGCGCGACGTGCGTTTCTCGCGCACGCTCAGCAAGTTGGGCGTGCCGGACGCCGACGTGCCCGCCACCATCTCGGCCGAGTTTACGGACATTCTGCCGCTGAAGTCGGCGGTGTTTCCCTACACCCACGAGGTGCTCGACTACCTGAAGCCCAAGTACCGGATGCACCTCATCACCAACGGCTTCAACGATATTCAGGCCACCAAGCTGGCCTCCTCGAACCTGACGCACTACTTCGAGTCGGTCATCACCTCCGAGCACAGCGGCCACCTCAAGCCCGACCCGCGCATGTTTCAGCACGCCCTGCAGCACACCGGCGCCACGGCCGCCGAAAGCCTGATGATAGGCGACAACCTGGAATGCGACGTGCTGGGCGCGTTCAATGCCGGCATCGACCAGGTCTATTTCAACCCCGACAAGCGCCGCCACTTCGCCCAAACCACGCACGAAATCAGCTGCCTGAGCGAGTTGAAAGGGTTTTTGTAATAAGAGATTTGAGACATTTAGACACGAGAAGCGGGAGGCAAACGAAGTACTGCTTACATTCTCATGTCCCGTGTCTCAATGTTGCAAGTCTCAGTATTGTTTTATGATTCACCTCATTGGCCTCTCCGGCCGCCGGGGCAGCGGCAAAGACACCGTGGCCCGGCTCATTCAGCAGCTGCAGCCCGAACGCCTCTGGCAGGTCCGCTCGTTCGGCGACTCCATCAAATCGGTCTGCGCCGCCCTCACGGGCGAGGACGTGGCCCCCTATTACTCGCAAAAAGGCAAGGCTGAGCTGGTGCCCACGTTCCGGCGCACCCGGGGCGAAATGCTGCAGCAGGTGGGCGAAGCCCTGCGCCAGTGGGAGCCGTTGGTGTGGGTCGATGCCTTCTTTGCCGCGCTGCCGCACGATGCCTGCGTGCTGGTGCCTGACGTGCGCTACGCCAACGAGGCCGACCCCATCCGGGCGCGCGGCGGCATCATGCTGCGCGTGGAAGGCGACCCGCTGCAGCAGCGCGGCGACGGCACCCGCGACGACAACCACCCCAGCGAAGTATCAATGGATACTTACCCCAATTTTGACTACGTGCTGCACAACACGGGCTCGTATCAGGACTTGGAGCGGCAGGTGCGCGAGCTGCTGAAGCGGCTGTAGCATCTCAAAGATGAAAACTATTCCAGTCAAAGTTTGGAATCGAATTGATATGCTGCAAAAACCAATTGCAGCAATAGCCCGGGCATCAGCAAGCAATCAGAAACGCTGGGTCATGATTGATGTTAAGAGATGGAGCGTCGTAGCGCAGCCACCACACCTTTATCACGTTTCTGATATTGAGTTTGATATGGCACTACTGAATAAGTATGCTGAAGATGGAGACGAAGATTTGGCAATTGTAGCCCAAACTAGCTATTACGTTGCTGATGTTGCTGAGCTATATGCTTTGTTGTTACAACTTGAAGTCGGCCCTGAATCATTTAATGCTCCTTGGCATGTGGGCTATCCACTATAGCTGTTATAGTATCATCCTACCTTTGCCCCATCCCACCCTAAACCTTCCCAAACCTAACCCGAACCCTTATGGCCAACGCCTTTTTTAACGTCCCCTACCCGATTAACGAACCCGTGAAGGGCTACGCGCCCGGCTCGAAAGAGCGGCTGGAGCTGCAGCAGCAGCTCAAGAGCCTGCGCGGGCTGGAGCTGGACATTCCGATGTACATCGGCGGCAAGCAGGTGCGGACGGGCAAGCTGGAGCGCATTGCCCCGCCCCATGACCACCAGCGCACCATCGCCCACTTCCACGCCGGCGACGCCAGCCACGTGCAGCTGGCCATCGACGCCGCGCTGGCTGCCCGCACCGCCTGGGCCGAGCTGCCCTGGGAGCACCGCGCCGCCGTGTTCCTCAAGGCCGCCGATTTGCTGGCCGGCCCCTACCGCGCCCGCATCAACGCGGCCACCATGCTGGGCCAGAGTAAGAACGCCTTCCAGGCCGAAATCGACGCCGCCTGTGAACTGATTGACTTCTTCCGCTTCAACGTGTACTACATGCAGGAAATCTACAAGCAGCAGCCCGAGAGCCTGCCCGGCATGTGGAACCGCGTGGAGCACCGCGCCCTGGAAGGCTTCGTGTTCGCCCTCACGCCGTTCAACTTTACGTCCATCGCCGGCAACCTGCCTTCGTCGGCGGCCATGATGGGCAACGTCATCGTCTGGAAGCCCGCCAACACCCAGATTTATTCGGCCCAGGTGCTGATGGAGCTATTCAAGGAAGCCGGCGTGCCCGATGGCGTCATCAACTTGGTGTATGTGGACGGCCCCACGGCCGGCGACGTCATTTTCTCGCACCGCGACTTTGCTGGCATCCACTTCACCGGCTCCACCGGCGTGTTCCAGAACATCTGGAAGACCATCGGTCAGAACATTCACCTCTACAAGTCCTACCCGCGCATCGTGGGCGAAACCGGCGGCAAAGACTTCATCCTCGCCCACCACTCGGCTCACCCCAAAGCCGTGGCCGTGGCCATGAGCCGGGGCGCTTTCGAGTACCAGGGCCAGAAGTGCTCGGCCGCTTCGCGCGTCTACCTGCCATCCAACACGGCCCAGGAAATCCTCGGCTACGTGAAGGAAGACCTCGCCTCCTTCAAGATGGGCGACGTGGAAGACTTCGGCAATTTCATCAACGCCGTTATCAGCGAGGTGTCCTTCGATAAGCTGGCCAAGTACCTCGACAACGCCAAGGCCGACCCGAACGTGGAAATCATTGCCGGCGGCAATTATGACAAGTCGAAGGGCTATTTCATCGAGCCCACCGTCATCGTGGCCAAAGACCCCAAGTACGTGACCATGTGCGAGGAGCTGTTCGGCCCCGTGCTCACGGTGCACATTTACGACGAGAACCAGTTCGAAGAAACGCTGGAGTTGGTGGACACCACCTCGCCCTACGCCCTCACCGGCGCCGTGTTTGCCCAGGACCGGTACGCCATCGACCTGGCCAGCAAGAGCCTGCAAAACTCGGCCGGCAACTTCTACATCAACGACAAGCCTACTGGCGCCGTGGTGGGCCAGCAGCCCTTCGGCGGGGCCCGCGCTTCCGGCACCAACGACAAAGCCGGCTCGCAACTCAACCTCATCCGTTGGGTGTCGCCCCGCGCCATCAAGGAGACCTTTGTACCCGTCACGGACTACCGCTACCCCTTCCTGGGCTCGGAGCCGGCCGAGGATTTGAACCGCGACAAAGGGTTGTAAGGGCCTTGTCAGTTAGCCACAAAAAAGCCGTCTCTTTCACCGGAGGCGGCTTTTTCATGTCAATAGTGAATCTGGCTGAGAGTCATTCAGCGTCCGCGTCGCCTCCTAATTTCGACTGGATGGCCCGGATTTCGCCGCTGTCCAGCGGCTTGTGAATCAGGCCCGCCACCAAGTCGTATTCCTTCGATTTTTCGAGGTCGGCCAGGGCCAGCGACGACGTGAGGATGTAGATGGCGCAGTGCCCCCGCAATTCTTCTTCGTAGGGTGCGAGGGCATCCAGAAACTGCCAGCCGTCCATTTCGGGCATGTTCAAGTCCAGAAAAACCACTTGGGGCATCAGATTTTCCTTCGCCCGCATCAGCAGCTTGTCCAGCGCTTTTTGGGCCGATTGGAACGTGCAGATGGTGTTGGAAAATCCTTCGGCCCGCAGGAGCTGCTCGGTGAGGTAGGTGGCAAGGTTGTCGTCGTCAATGAGGTAGGTTTTCATCCGCACGGGGCCTGAAATGAAGGGTAAATTCGGTGCCTTCGTCGAGGCGGCTCCGAACGGAAATAGCCCCGCCCATGGCTTCTGCGTGGGCCTTCACCAGGAAAAGGCCGATGCCGCGCCCGGCAGTACCCGTGCCGCCGTGAAAGCGACGGTACAGCTGAAAAATATTATCGCTCGCCTTCTCCTGGTCGAACCCGGAGCCGTTGTCGCGCACCGTGAGGATGGTGCCCAGGCGCGGGTCCTGGGCCGCCGCTATGTCAATCTGCAATGGCCGCGCGTCGGAGCGGTACTTGATGGCGTTGGAAATCAGATTGTGGAAAATGCTGTGGAAATAGGCCCGGCTGCCCGCCACGTGCAGCGTTGCCGGGATGGCGTTGTGCAGCTGGCCGCCGCAGTCCCGCAATGCCTCCTGCAGGCTGAGCAGCGCCTGCTGGCACACGGCGGCCACGGGCACGGGTTCGGGCCGGTAGCCGTCCTGCGAGTCGCGCAGCGACAGAATGTTGTTCACGTCCATCATCACCTGGTCGAGCTGTTGAATGCTGGTGCGCAGGTGCTGCAACGACACGTCAAACGTATCGGAGCGTTTGTCTAGCCGCGACAGCAAATCGGTAAAGCCCAAGGCATTGGCCAGCGGGGCCCGCAGGTTGTGCGACACGATGTACGTGAACTGCTGCAGGTCGGAATTTTGCTGCACGAGTTGTTCCGTGAGCAGGAGCTGGCGCTCTTCGGCCTGCTTTTCCTTGGTGAGGTCGTGCACCACGCCCACCAGCTGGTAGCAGCGGCCGGCTTCGTCGTGCACCGGCGTCACGCTCACTTCGCCCGTCACGCGGCCGGTGGGATAGTCAGAGGTTTCCAGCCAGCTCACCCGCTGCGAGGTGCGGATGGCTTCTTCGTATTTGGTGAGCACCAGGCTCAGCGAAGGCTCCGGAATAACGTCACTCACGTAGCTGCCGGCCACTTTTTCTACCGGCACTCCCGTGGCTTTCTCAAAAGCGCTGTTGGCGAAAATGAAGCGGTAGCGGCCGTCATCTTCCACGCTCAACACAAACGTGACGTCGGCAATGGTGTTAAAAATCACCGAAAGCTGGTGTTCGCGCTTCGCCAGGTCGGCATACGACAACGTCGGTTCGGACAAGGGCACTTCGCGCTCTGACATGGGTAGAAATGGTACTGCGCATCAGGCCCAACAGCCCCGAAACGATGTATAATAAGTTAAATTACTACCAAAAAGCGTATTTATCCTTAGCAAATTACATCAACCCAACTTTTAAATCACGCAACGCCGTCAATGTTGAGCTTACGCATTCGGCCCAATTTGCTCGTATGCCCTACAGTCGGATGCCCGGTTTGTCGCAGCAATTGGGTTGTTGCTTACCAAACACCTGCCGCCGCTTCTGCCTTAACATTGCGCCCCTAACCCGTAGGCGCTACCTTTGCCCTTCAGCGCCCACGGGTGCTGCTACCTTCTAAATTTTCCGCTATGTTCTTGATTCAATCGGCTGCCAATTATCAGCCTTCTGATTACCTGCCCATTCTTATTCAATTCGGTCTGGCGCTGGCGTTTGTGGCGTTCGCCATGATTGTGTCGCACTTGGTGGGCCCTAAGCGCACCAGCAAGGTAAAAAACGAAGCCTTCGAGTGCGGCATCGAGTCGGTAGGCAACGCCCGCACGCCGATTTCGGTGAAATACTTCCTCACGGCCATCGTGTTCGTGTTGTTTGACGTCGAGGTCATCTTCATGTACCCGTGGGCGGTGAACTTCCGCGCCTTGGGCAACGATGGCTTCATTGCCATGGTCCTGTTCATGTTCTTCCTGCTGGCGGGCTTTCTCTACATCATCAAAAAGGGCATCCTGCGCTGGAACGAAGCCTAATTCGCCCAAACTTTTGCCGCGCTGCTGGTGTTGGCAACTAGGCCATTAGGCCGTCCAATCTGACTCATCTCCCCTATGGATACCCGCGTTCCAGAAATTAAAACGGTTGAGGCCCCCGAGGGCGTTGAAGGCGCTGGCTTCTTTGCCACCTCGCTGGAGAAAGTGGTGGGCATTGCCCGCGCCAACTCGCTCTGGCCCTTGCCCTTCGCCACCTCCTGCTGCGGCATCGAGTTCATGGCCACCATGGGCTCGCACTACGACATCTCGCGCTTTGGCTCCGAGCGGCCCAGCTTCTCGCCCCGCCAGGCCGATTTGCTCATGGTGATGGGCACCATCGCCAAGAAAATGGCCCCCATCGTGAAGCAGGTGTACGAGCAGATGGCCGAGCCCCGCTGGGTGCTGGCCATGGGCGCCTGCGCCTGCTCAGGCGGCATCTTCGACTCGTACTCGGTGCTGCAAGGCATCGACCGCATCATCCCGGTCGACGTGTACGTGCCCGGCTGCCCGCCCCGCCCCGAGCAAGTGCTCGACGGCCTGATGCGCGTGCAGGACCTCGCCAAAAACGAATCTTTCCGCCGCCGCAACGCGCCCGAGTATCAGGCCCTGCTGGCGTCCTACAACATCAAGTAACTTGGTTGCTAGTTGCTCGTTGTCAGTTGTTAGGCTTCTTATAAACTGACAACTGACAACCAGCAACTGACAACTAGCAACAACCCCGAATGAATCCTCAGGAATCTGCCGCCGCTCCCGAAGCTCCAGTTGCCGAAGACCCGATTAAGGTCCAGAATGCGCGGGTGCTGGCTTTGCTGCATAAGTTGTTTGGCGAGGCCACGTTCACCGATGTGGAGGAGCCCCACGGCCTGCTCACGGTGACCACCACGCGGGAGCGCATCCACGACATCGTGGCCGGCTTGCAGCAGGACCAGGAAATCAAGTTTCATTTCCTGACCACCATGTGCGGCATCAATTACCCCGAGAACGAGGGCAAGGAGCTGGGCATGATTTACCACCTGCACAGCCTGACGCAGAACATCCGCCTGCGGATTAAAATCTTCTTCCCCATCGCCGACCCGGTGGTGCCGACGCTGACCGACCTCTACGCCACCGCCAACTGGATGGAACGCGAGGCCTACGATTTCTACGGCGTCATCTTCACCGGCCACCCCAATCTCATTCGCATCCTCAACGTGGAGGACATGGACTACCACCCCATGCGGAAGGAATACCCGCTCGAGGACGGTACCCGCGAAGACAAAACCGACCTGTTTTTCGGCCGCTAGGCCCCTGATACCCTTATCATGGCAGTAAACGACACGCTGGAAGGCACCCATAAAATCCACGAGGAGGCCGCCGCGCAGCGCCACGGCCAGCTCATGCCCCTGCTCAACGACTTCAGCCAGGAGCTGACGACGCTGAACCTGGGCCCCACGCACCCGGCCACGCACGGCATCTTCCAAAACATCCTGCAAATGGATGGCGAGCGGATTGTGTCGGGCGTGCCCACCATCGGCTACATCCACCGCGCGTTTGAGAAAATTGCGGAGCGCCGGCCGTTCTACCAAATTACGCCGCTCACCGACCGGATGAACTACTGTTCGTCGCCCATCAACAACATGGGCTGGCACATGACGGTGGAGAAGCTGCTCGGCGTGACCGTGCCCAAGCGGGCGCAGTATATGCGCGTGATTATGATGGAGTTGGCCCGCATTGCCGACCACCTCATCTGCAACTCGATTCTGGGCGTGGACACCGGTGCCTTCACCGGCTTCCTGTACGTGTTCCAGGAGCGCGAGAAGATTTACGAAATTTACGAGGAGGTGTGCGGCTCGCGCCTGACCACCAACATGGGCCGCGTGGGCGGCATGGAACGGGATTTCTCGCCGGTGGCGCTGCAGAAGCTGCGCGACTGGCTGAAAACCTTCCCAGCCGTGATGAAGGAGTTTGAGTCGATGTTCAACCGCAACCGCATTTTCATGGACCGCGTGGTGAACGTGGGCCCGATTTCGGCGGAAAAGGCGTTGAACTATGGCTTCACCGGCCCCAACCTGCGGGCCGCCGGCGTCGACTACGACGTGCGCGCCATGAACCCCTACTCTTCCTACGAGGACTTCGAGTTCGATATTCCGGTGGGCACCAACGGTGATACCTACGACCGTTTCATCGTCCGCAACGAGGAAATCTGGCAGAGCCTGCGCATCATCAAGCAAGCGCTGGAGAACCTGCCCGAAGGCCCCTACCACGCCGATGCGCCGCACTACTACCTGCCCGCCAAGCAGGAAGTGTACAAGAACATGGAGGCCCTGATTTACCATTTCAAAATCATCATGGGCGAGATTGACGCCCCGGTGGGTGAGGTATATCACTCCGTGGAAGGCGGCAACGGCGAGTTGGGCTTCTACCTGATTTCGGACGGTGGCCGCACGCCCTACCGCCTGCACTTCCGCCGGCCGTGCTTTATCTATTACCAAGCTTATCCCGAAATGGCCGTGGGCACGACGCTGTCGGACGCCATTGTCATTCTCTCGTCCATGAACGTCATCGCCGGCGAGCTGGACGCCTAGTTTTCTGTGAATCTGACTGATATGGAGCCGACCACCGCGCCCACCAAACCGCAATTTTCTCCCGCCGCGCAAGCGGAAATCAAGCGCCTGCTCACGCACTACCCGGAAGACCGGAGTAAGTCGGCCCTGTTGCCGATTCTGCACATTGCGCAAGCCGAGTTCGGCGGTTGGGTAAGCCCCGAAGTGCAAGACTTGGTTGCCGAAACGCTGAAAATCAAGCCGATTGAAGTGTACGAGGTGGCCACGTTCTACACCCAATACAACCTCAAGCCGGTGGGCAAGCACGTGCTGGAAATCTGCCGCACGGGCCCCTGCATGCTGCGCGGCTCCGACGAGCTGACTGCCCACTTGGAGCGCATCACTGGCGCTAAGGTCGGCGGCACCTCGCCCGACGGTACCTTCACCCTGAAAGAAGTGGAATGCCTGGCCGCCTGCGGCTTCGCTCCCATCGTGCAGGTACGTGAGAAATACTACGAGCAGCTCGATACGCCGGAAGCGGTGGACGCCATGCTCAGCGAATTGAAGAGCCTGGTGCACCGTCCCATTTTGCCATGGGAAGAAACGGGCCTGCCCAACTCCTTGAAGAACTACTAATCGGCTGGCCATCAGCACAACGCTTACCACTATGGGCCGCAAGCTATTAACTGAACATATCAACGTCGAAGGCATCAATACCTTCGAGGTGTACCGCAAGCACGGCGGGTACCGCTCCGTGGAGAAGGCGCTCAAAACCATGACGCCCGACGAAGTGGTGGAAGAAGTGAAGAAGTCGGGCCTGCGGGGCCGCGGCGGCGCAGGCTTCCCCACGGGCATGAAGTGGAGCTTCCTGGCCAAGCCCGAGGGCGTGCCGCGCTACCTCGTCTGCAACGCCGACGAATCGGAGCCGGGCACCTTCAAGGACCGGCAGTTGATGTCGAAACTGCCCCACCTGCTCATCGAGGGCATGATTACGGGCAGCTACGCCTTGGGCGCGCGCACCAGCTACATCTACATCCGCGGCGAGTTGTTGTACGTGCTGCGCATTCTGGAAAAGGCCATTGCTGAAGCCTATGCAGCCGGTTTCCTGGGTAAGAACATCCTCGGCTCGGGCTACTCCTTGGATTTGCACGTGCACCCCGGTGCCGGCGCCTACATCTGCGGCGAAGAAACCGCGCTACTGGAATCCTTGGAAGGCAAGCGCGGCAACCCGCGCAACAAGCCGCCGTTCCCCGCTGTGCAGGGCCTCTACGCCCGCCCCACGGTGGTAAACAACGTGGAAACCATCGCGGCTGTCGTTCCGATTGTGAACGAAGGCGGCGACGAGTACGCCAAGCTGGGCGTGGGCAAAAGCACGGGCACCAAGCTGATTTCGGCTTGCGGCCACTTGAACAAGCCCGGAATCTACGAAATCGAGCTCGGCGTGCCGGTGGAGGAATTCATCTACTCCGATGAGTATTGCGGCGGCATTTGGAAAGGCCGTGACCTGAAAGCTGTAGTGGCTGGGGGTTCGTCCGTGCCGATTTTGCCCAAAGAACTCATTCTGAAAACTGCGGCCGGCGAAAACCGCCTGATGACTTACGAGTCGCTGAGTGACGGCGGCTTCGTGACGGGCACTATGCTGGGCTCCGGCGGCTTCATTGCGATGGACGAAACGACGTGCATTGTGAAGAACACCTGGAACTTCAGCCGCTTCTACCACCATGAGTCGTGCGGGCAGTGCTCGCCCTGCCGTGAGGGCACCGGCTGGATGGAGAAAGTGCTGCACCGCTTGGAGCACGGCCACGGCTCGATGCACGACATCGACCTACTGGTGAGCGTAGCCAAGCAGATTGAAGGCAATACCATCTGCCCGCTCGGCGAAGCCGCCGCGTGGCCAGTAGCGGCTGCCGTGCGTCATTTCCGCCACGAGTTTGAGTGGCACGTGACCAATCCCAAAGAGGCGACTGCCCCTGGCGCGGCCTACCGCGGCGCCCCGGTGTTGGCGTAATTTCAACTTCTGTCATGCTGACGAAGGAAGCAACTTATCACGGCTACCTTCATCAGAACCTGATATTAACCGAGCACTGCGAACGTGATAAGATGCTTCGCAAGCTCAGCATGACAAAACCATCCAATGGCTAAAATAACCTTCGACGGCATTGAGGTAGAGGTTCCGGACGGAACCACTATCCTGAACGCGGCCCGCCAGATTGGCGGGAGCGTGGTGCCGCCCGCCATGTGCTACTACACCCCGCTAAAGGGCTCGGGCGGCAAGTGCCGCGCCTGCCTCGTAAAGGTTTCGGCCGGTTCGACGAAAGACCCGCGGCCCATGCCCAAGTTGGTGGCCTCGTGCATTACCACGGTGCAGGACGGCATGGTGGTGGAAAATACCATCAACCAGCAGGTGCTGGATGTGCGCAAAGGCATCGTGGAGATGCTGCTCATCAACCACCCGCTCGACTGCCCGGTGTGCGACCAGGCCGGCGAGTGCAGCCTGCAGGACTTTGCCTTCGAGCACGGCGTGAGCACCACCCGCTACGAGGAAGAGCGCCGCACCTTCGAGAAAATCGACATCGGCCCGCTCATCCAGCTGCACATGACGCGCTGCATCCTGTGCTACCGCTGCGTGTACACCGCCGACCAGCTTACTCCCGAGCGCGTGCACGGCGTGCTGGGCCGCGGCGATGCCTCGGAAATCGGCACGTACATCGAAAACATCATTGACAACGAGTTCAGCGGCAACGTCATCGACGTGTGCCCGGTGGGCGCGCTGACCGACAAAACTTTCCGCTTCAAACAGCGCGTGTGGTTCACGAAGCCCGTGAATGCCCACCGCAACTGCGAGAACGAGAAGTGCGGCGGCCGGGTAACCCTCTGGTACAAAGGTAAGGACGTGCTTCGCGTCACGGCCCGTAAAGACGAGTACGGTGAAGTGAAGGAGTGGATTTGCAACACCTGCCGCTTCGACAAAAAGGAAACCTCGGACTGGGTGCTCGAAGGCCCGGCGCACATCAACCGCGCCTCGGTTATCTCGGCCAACCACTACGAGTTGCCCGTGGTGAATCCGCAGGTGCTGGCCGACTTGCCGGAAAGCACTACCCGCGAGCTGGAACGCAACCCGCCCCTCCGTTTGGGCGGCATCAATGGCTAATTGATTGATGTGCTGATTGAATGATTTGCTGATGTGCTGGCCACATCACGAGTTAAGGAACCAACAGCACATTAGCACATCAAAAAATCAACACATCAACACATGACTCTTCCCGCACTGGGCTGGCAAGGCCTCGTCGTTCTGGCAACCTTCGGCATTTCGCTGCTGATTGCCACGTATTGCACCTACGCTGAGCGCGTAATTGCCGCATTCCTGCAAGACCGAGTGGGCCCGGACCGCGCCGGTCCCTTCGGCCTGCTGCAGCCGCTGGCCGATGCCGTGAAACTCTTCACCAAAGAAGAATTCTTCCCGGCCGGCGCCAACCGCGCGCTGTTTGTGTTTGGCCCCTGTTTGGCCATGGTCACGGCGTTGATGTCGTCGGCGGTAATTCCGTTTGGCAATTTTCTGCAGTTCGGCGATACCATCATCCACCTGCAGGGCATTGAAATCAACGTGGGAATGCTGTACGTGTTCGGCATTGTGTCGCTGGGCGTGTACGGCATCATGATTGGCGGCTGGGCCTCGAACAACAAGTTCTCGCTGCTGGGCGCCATCCGCGCCGCCTCGCAAAACATTAGCTACGAAATCGCCATGGGCCTCGCCCTGATTGCCGTGCTGATGATGTCGGGCACGCTGTCGCTGCGCGAAATCACGCTGCAGCAATCGGTGGCCGGCGAGTGGCACTTCTGGAACATTGCCAAGCAGCCGCTGGGCTTTATCATCTTCATTGTGTGCGCCTTCGCCGAAACCAACCGGACGCCTTTCGACTTGCCCGAGTGCGAAACCGAGTTGATTGGCGGCTACCACACGGAGTACAGCTCCATGAAAATGGGCCTGTATCTGTTTGCGGAGTACATCAATGTATTCGTGGCGTCGGCCGTGATGAGCGTGCTGTACTTCGGCGGCTTCAACTTCCCCTTCCAGTACGAATTGCGCGATTGGCTGGTGTCGAGCCGCGGCCTGGAACTGGTGACGGCCCAAAACATCATCACCATCCTCGGGCTGGTGGGCTTGTTCGCCAAAATCTTCGGCTTTATTTTCTTCTTCATGTGGGTGCGCTGGACGCTCCCGCGCTTCCGCTACGACCAGCTGATGCGCCTGGGCTGGACTATCCTCATCCCCCTGGCCATCTTCAACATCATGCTGACGGGCGGCCTGATTACGTTCGGCGTGATTAAATAACGACCATGGAATCCCTTAGCAAACGCGCCAAAGTTCTCGAAAAGAAGCCCATGACTTTCGCCGAGCGGGCTTACCTGCCGGCCATTTTCCAGGGCCTGACCATTACGATGCGGCACTTTTTCCGGGCCGCGACCAAGAAGCAAATCACCGTCCGCTACCCCGACGAGACCCGGCCCTTTTCGCCCGTGTTCCGCGGCCTGCACGTGCTCAAGCGCGATGAAGCCGGCCGGGAGCGCTGCACCGCCTGCGGCCTCTGCGCCGTGGCCTGCCCCGCCGAAGCCATCACCATGGTGGCCGGCGAGCGCAAGAAGGGCGAGGAAAACCTCTACCGCGAGGAAAAATACGCCGTAAGCTACGAAATCAACATGCTGCGCTGCATCTTCTGCGGCCTGTGCGAAGAAGCCTGCCCAAAAGCCGCCGTGTACCTGCAAGCCGACAAAATGGCCCCGCCGCGCTTCGAGCGCGACGAGTTCATTTATGGCAAAGACCGGCTGGTGGAGCCCGTGACGCCGGACAACCGCTCGAAGCGCGGCATTCAGCTCACGCCCGAGCAAGCCGACAAGCTGCGCGCGCAACTGGCATAACCGCCTGTCATGCTGGCGAAGGAAGCACCTTATCACCGCTGCCTTCGTCAGAATATGTTAACCACCGCGGCGCAAGCGTGATAAGATGCTTCGCTCCGCTCAGCATGACACCTTCATGTCCCCTCTCTTCCTCTTTCTCTCGTTTGTGGCCCTGCTGAGTGCATTGGGCGTGGTGCTGGCCAAAAACCCGGTGCATAGCGTGCTGTTCCTCATCCTCACGTTCTTCACGCTCTCCGGCCACTATTTGCTGCTGAACGCGCAGTTCCTGGCGGCCGTGAACATCATCGTGTACGCCGGCGCCATCATGGTGCTGTTCCTGTTCGTGATTATGTTTCTGAACCTAAACGAAGAGACGGAGCCCCACAAGCCCGCCTTGGCCAAGATTGCGGCCGCCATTGCCGGCGGCTCGTTACTGTTGATTCTGGTGGCGGCGCTGCGCAATGTGAGCCCCGCCGGCTACGACGCGGCCAGCTTCGATTCGCAAATCGGCATGGTGGACCGGCTGGGACTGGTGCTTTTCAAAGAATACGCGCTGCCGTTTGAGTTGGCGTCGATTCTGCTGCTGGCGGCCATGGTGGGCTCGGTGATGCTGGGCAAGCGCGAGACGGGCGAGCGCAACTTCTAACGCAGCCCTCTCTGATTAATAGGCGGCAACCGAAGGTTCGGTTGCCGCTTTTTTTGTGGCTTTATGTAATTTACGGCCGCTGGTTGGCCTCCGTAAAGCCTGCGTTACATGCTGTTCAAAAATCTACTGAAGAAAAAACCTATTGACTCACTGGCGGGCACTGAGGAGCTTGGTGGCCTGGGGGTGATGTATCTGAAACGGTACTGGTCGCAGGTGCTGGCCCGGCGCAATGGCCTGTTGGTAGCACCAACAGAGCAGAACTGGCGGTTCGACAACCTGCTGCTGAATGGCCTGGGGCTGCCGATAGAGGAAACCCTGCGGCACCTGATGCATGCCGCCCCCACTTTTGCCGAGTTCGAGGCTTGGGTGCTGGCCAAAAACGGCGGCCACCTCGACCCGATGCAGGTTGCGCGGCTCAACAGCTTATTTATGGGCAAGCCTTACCCGGCCGCTTTGCAGCAGAACCTGCGCGAAGTGGAAGCAGCACCCGATGTGCTGAGTGCCGAGGACTTAGCGTTTTGGGACGAGCACGGGTACGTGGTGGTGCGCGGCGCCGTCTCGAAAGAACAGGCGCGGGCCACCGAGCTGGCGGTGTGGGAAGCGCTTGGCATGGACCCGCTCGACCCTGCCACCTGGTACCAAAAACCCATTGGCAAGGGCATTATGATGGATTTTTACCACCATCCTACCCTGCTGGCCAACCGGCAATCGAAGCGAATTCAGAAGGCTTTTGCGCAGCTGTGGCACACCGCCGACCTGTGGAAAACCACCGACCGCACCAGCCTCAACCCGCCCGAGACCAAGCTCTACCACTTCCCGGGGCCGCACCTGCACTGGGACATGAGCCTGGAACCGCCCTTCCGCTTCGGCACGCAAGGCCTGCTGTACCTCTGCGATACGCCGGCCGAGCAAGGTGCCTTTTGCTGCGTGCCGGGCTTCCACCGCCAGCTGGAAAGCTGGCTGGCCGACTTGCCGCCCGGCACCGACCCGCGCCGGGTAAACCTGGACGACCTGGCCGTGCCCATTGCGGCCGAGGCCGGCGACTTCGTGATTTGGCACCACGCGCTGCCGCACGGCAGCAGCCCCAACCGCAGCACTTACCCGCGCATCGTGCAATACCTGAACATGTACCCGGTGGAGTTCAAAGAGACCCTGGCTTGGCGCTAGCGCCGCAGCCGTTCAGCCGTGGTGCCCAAAACGCAAAAGAGCCGCGCCTTTCGGGCACGGCTCTTTTTATATCAATAGGAAGTATAGCTGGCGGGAGATACTACGGTGCTGATTGTATGTATAGTTGGTTCCGAATTACTCGGCAGGGTGTTAGTTATAGGAAGCGGTGGTGGCCACGCCCGGTACCCGCACCACAGCCGTGGAACGAATGGGCATGGAACGGTAGGTGGGCACGCGCATTTTGTAGACGGGCGAAGAAGCCAACTGCACGCGCATCAAGGAGGCGCTCAGCGTAACCCAGAACAGAACAACAGCGGCGAAGAAGTAAAATTTGGTCATGGGTGCGAGTCGTGAGGCGTTTAAGTGATACAAACCTACTCGGCGCCTCAGGAGCAACGGTTGCCTCTTCGTTTAGTCAGGGTCGTTGCACGGTGAACCGGGCGTTTTGCGGTGTCAGCACTTCGCAACTCAGGGTAGTTCGATTATAAAAAAGCGGCGACTGAAATATCAGTCGCCGCTTTCTGTTTCTAAAGCTTCCTATCATTGCGTTGGGTATACAAAAAGCAGATACAAATCGATGGCGACAGACGGAGTAAAAATTATTGACGGCGATTTAGCGCACGATGTATATAGCACATTCATGGAAATGTATGATGCCGGCGCTTCTATTCAAGAAATTAAAGCGGCCGTTGAACAGCCCTTCGACGCAGAAGATGGTTTCGACTACGAAATCTATATTACCGTTTATGCCCTAGCCCTTTGGCAAACAGGGCAATTGACGCAAGACATCATTGCGGAAGTTGATGAAGCAATTGCGCGCGGCGCAGGCGTCAAAGTCTGGCAGGATGAAAACGGAGCAAAAGAAGGGCAAAAGCGCCAGCGCGAGTTGGAAAAACTGCGAGAGAAACTATCAACACCTAATCCCAAGCCTCGCAAGCGTAGAATATATAAACTGGTTACAAAATTTATTTTTGAGGAAAACACGGTTTTAACATTCCAACTTCCCGACGGCGCTTATCGTGCAGCTATTTTGATGGAGGTATTTCAACATCAAGGACGTAGTGAGTACCGATTTCTTGCATCAACTTATGCAGCAACAAGCAAGCCCAACATCGCAGAGATTAGCAACGTGGAAGTATTAGGAAGGAAAATTCCCTCTGGATTCGGACAGTATAAAACCGGACTCGATGTCGTTGCTATTGGCCCAAAATTGCTACGCTCGTTTGCAGACAAATTTGAATCAATCGGAAAAATAGAATTACGCTCCGAATCAAAATATGTAGGTGCTTACAGTGGCGCCCGAGACTTTGAAAGCTTTTGCTGGAACTGGTTGAATACAGCTCTTTATATCAAGAATCTTGGCGGGACTGCTATTCCGCTAAATGAATTGATATAAATAAAAAGCGGCGACTGATTCCTCAGCCGCCGCTTCTCGTTTACCACAATTCAAAATCCTACTACTTCGCCACCACGTCGGTCTTAATGCTCAGCTCCTTCAGCTGCGCGTCGGCAATCGGCGAGGGCGAGTCTATCATCACGTCGCGGCCGGAATTGTTTTTGGGGAAGGCAATGAAGTCGCGGATGGAATCCGAGCCGCCAAAGAGGCTGCAGAGGCGGTCGAAGCCGAAGGCCAGGCCGCCGTGGGGCGGGGCACCGTACTCGAAGGCGTCGAGCAGGAAGCCGAACTGGGCCTGGGCTTCTTCGGGCGTGAAGCCGAGCAGCGAGAACATGCGGGCCTGCACGGCGCGGTCGTGGATGCGGATGGAGCCGCCGCCGATTTCCACGCCGTTTATCACGAGGTCGTAGGCGTTGGCTCGCGTCTGGCCGATGGTGGCGGGGTTGTCGAGCAGGGCCAGGTCCTCGGGTTTGGGCGAGGTGAAGGGGTGGTGCATGGCGAAGTGGCGGTTTTCCTCCTCGCTGAATTCGAGCAGCGGGAAGTCAATCACCCACAGCGGCGAGAACGAGTGGGGGTCGCGCAGGCCCAGGCGGCGGCCCATTTCGAGGCGCAGTTCGCTGGCGGCTTTGCGGGTTTTGGCTTCGGGGCCGGCCAGCAGCAACAGCAGGTCGCCGGGGTTGGCATTGAAAGCCGCCTTCCACTTCTGCAATTCTTCCTGCGAATAGAACTTATCGACCGAGGATTTCACTGAGCCGTCGGCCTCCACGCGGGCGTAGACGAGGCCGGTGGCGCCGATTTGCGGGCGCTTCACCCACTCGGTCAGCTCGTCGATTTGCTTGCGGGTGTAGGCGGCGCAGGTGGCGGCGTTGATGCCCAGCACCAGCTCGGCGTTGTCGAACACGGGGAAGCCCTGGCCCTTCGTCGTTTCGGTGAGGTCGGTGAGCTTCATGGCGAAGCGGGTGTCGGGCTTGTCGTTGCCGTAGTCGCGCATGGCCTCGGCGTAGGTCATGCGGGGCACGGTGGGAAAATCGAGGTTTTTGATTTCCTTGAACAGGTAGCGCACCAGGCCTTCGAACATGTCGAGGATGTCTTCCTGCTCCACAAACGCCATTTCGCAGTCAATCTGCGTGAATTCGGGCTGGCGGTCGGCGCGCAGGTCTTCGTCGCGGAAGCACTTCACGATTTGGAAGTAGCGGTCGAAGCCCGACACCATGAGCAGCTGCTTGAACGTCTGGGGCGACTGCGGCAGGGCGTAGAACTCGCCGGGGTTCATGCGCGAGGGCACCACGAAGTCGCGGGCGCCTTCGGGCGTGCTCTTGATGAGCACCGGGGTTTCCACTTCGATGAAGTCCTGGCCGTCGAGGTAGCGGCGCACGGCCTGGGCCATGCGGTGGCGCAGCACCAGGTTGTTGCGCACGGGAGTGCGGCGCAGGTCGAGGTAGCGGTACTTCATCCGCAGGTCGTCGCCGCCGTCGGTGTCGTCTTCGATGAGGAAGGGCGGGAGCTTGGCGGGGTTGAGGATTTCCAGCGTGGTGGGGCGCACCTCGATGGCGCCGGTGGGCATTTTGTCGTTTTTGGAGTGGCGCTCCACCACGTTGCCGGTTACTTGCAGCACAAACTCGCGGCCGAGGTGGCGGGCGGTTTCGCGCACGGCGTCGGCTTCCACGCCTTCTTCCAGCGTTACCTGGGTGAGGCCGTACCGGTCGCGCAAGTCAATCCAGAGAATGGAGCCTTTGTCGCGGGTGCGCTGCACCCAGCCGCACAGGCTGACTGTTTGACCAATGTGTTCGGGGCGAAGCTCGCCGCAGGTGTGGGTACGTAACATGGACCGCAGATTTAACGAATTCTAACAAATGGAACGGATTGCCGGGGTTCCGCTTTTTTGTGCGAAGGTAGCCATTGGCCCGGCGGGGCGGAAACCCAAACTTTGGTACGGAGTATGCAAAGGCCGGCAGTAGCTGCGTTCCTTTGTCCTCTCAATCCCTTCAGCTTTTCATGAAACTCCTCCCCTCTCTCGCGCTGGCCACGGCCTTGTTGTGCGCCGGCACCGCGCAGGCCCAAACCAAAATCAAGACCAAAAGCAAGTCGGACGCCTCCGGCACCGTCGTCAAATCGAAGGGCACCGCCGACGCCGTGACGCTCGACGGCCCCATCAAGCGCATCGAAACGCTCTCGGGCATCGACGTTTTCCCCAAGCCGAACTCGACCAGCATCCTGCTCAGCTTCACGCAGCAGTTCACCAAGCCCGGCACGCTGGTGATGACCGACTACAAAAACAAGGTCATTTACCAGACCGAGCTCGACCCCGCCAACAACACCGGCGCCCCGGTTGATTTGGGCAAGATTCCGGCCGGCACCTACCTCGTCGAAGCCAAAACCGGTAACTACGTGTACTGGAAGAAAGTCCGCATCAAGTACCCGGCCGTGCGCCGCTAAGCCCCGCGCTTTCACCGTGCCCCGGCCCACAGCCGGGGCACTACTTTTATCCCCGCATCGTTGCCGTTAGCCATGAAGTTCCTGTCGTTTTTTCTGCTGATTTTCGGCCTCACGGCGTTTGCGCCGCCGGTCAAACTCACCACCACCAAGCTGGGCTCGGGCCTGAGCGTGGGCGTGCCCGTGGGCTTCGCGCCCCTGCCCGACGACGGCATTGCCGTAAAATACCCCTCGCCGCGCAAGCCGCTGGCCGTGTTTTCCAATCCCAGCGGGCGCGTCGATTACAGCGTGGCCGTGCGCCCCACCACCTTCGAAAGCTTCGATTACGGCGTGCTGATTAAGATTTATAAGTCCAGCATCCAGCGCTTGTACACGAAAGTCGATTTCCTGAAGGAAGACATTCGCACCGTGAATGGCCGCGACTTTATCTACTTTGAATTTGTATCGACCGTGACCGATGCCCGGCGCACGGGCAGCCAGTTGGCGCCCATCAAGCGCTACCAGGCGGTGCAATACGCCATTCAGGGCACGCAGCTCTACGTGTTCACCTTCGTGGCCCCGGCCGAGGAGCAGGCGCAGTGGCAGCCCACGGCCCAGGCCGTGATGAACGCCATTGTGATGAAATAAGCGCCGGACATGACCGACGACTATTTCATGCTCCAGGCCTTGGCGGAGGCCGAAAAAGCCCTGGAGGCCGACGAGATTCCCATCGGTGCGGTGGTGGTGTTTGAGAAGCAAATCATCGGGCGCGGCTACAACCAGACCGAGCAGCTGCGCGACGTGACGGCCCACGCCGAAATGCTGGCCCTGACCGCCGCCGCCAACCACCTGGGCAATAAATACCTGGCCGACTGCACGCTCTACGTCACCATCGAGCCCTGCGTGATGTGCGCCGGCGCCAGCTACTGGGCCCAGCTCAAGGCCGTGGTGTTTGGGGCCGACGAGCCCAAGGTGGGTTTCCGGCGGCACGGGCAGCTGCTGCACCCGCGCACCACGCTGCGTGGCGGCGTGCAGGGAGCCGAATGCGCCGCCCTCATGCAGGACTTTTTCAACCTAAAGCGGAAATAGTCTATTTTTGATTCTGCGCAGGTCCGCCCGCAACCTAGCGGCGGCTTCGCGGGTTAAGTACCTTCGACACTTTCATACCCTTACCACCCCCAAACCCTTTTCACTAATGGCATTCGAACTTCCGAAACTTCCTTATTCCTACGACGCCCTCGAACCCGCGTTCGACGCGCAAACCCAGGAAATTCACCACACCAAGCACCACCAGGCCTACGTGACCAACCTCAACGCCGCCATTGCCGGCACCGAGATGGAAAACCAGTCGCTGGAGGAAATCCTGCACAACATCGCCAAGGCCCCCGTGGCCGTGCGCAACAACGGCGGCGGCCACTGGAACCACTCGCTGTGGTGGACCATCCTCTCGCCCAACGGCGGCGGGCAGCCCACCGGCGCCGTGGGCGAAGCCATCACCAAGTCGTTTGGCACCTTTGACAAGTTCAAGGAAGAATTCACCAAAGCCGCCACCACGCGCTTCGGCTCGGGCTGGGCGTGGCTCTGCAAGCAGGCCGACGGCTCGGTGCAAATCTGCTCCACCCCCAACCAGGACAACCCGCTGATGCCCGACTCGGGCTGCAAAGGCATTCCGGTGCTGGGCCTCGACGTGTGGGAGCACGCCTATTACCTCAAATACCAGAACCGTCGCCCCGACTACATCGCGGCTTTCTTCAACCTGATTAACTGGGACGAAGTGAACCGTCGCTTTGCCGAAGCCACGCCCGCGTAGGTTTCTGAATTGCGCATAATATAGTTGGCGCGAAAACATGACCTGGGAAGCCCGTTTCACGCCGTGGAACGGGCTTTTCCTTTTCTCAGCTCCATTTTTTTTAACGTAACGGAATCACAACAGCCACTGCTGAAACAATTCGTGTACCTACCTGCTTTATCACCGCGTTTCAATCAACCCGGCGATTCACGCGCGCCATTGTTTCTCTAGAATTCATGTCAAGCAAAGCATTTGAGCCCGCCCAACTCGGCCCGCTTACCCTCTCCAACCGCATCGTCATGGCTCCCATGACGCGCAGCCGCGCCCTGGGCAACCTGGCCAACGAGCTCATGGCCGAGTACTACCGCCAGCGCGCCACCGCCGGCCTCATCATCTCCGAAGGCGTGTCGCCCTCGGCCGATGGCCTGGGCTACGCCCGCATTCCCGGCCTGTTTACGCCGGAGCAAGCCACCAACTGGCAGCGCGTGACGGAAACCGTGCACCACCACGGCGGCCACATCTTTATTCAGCTCATGCACGCCGGCCGCGTGTTCCACCCCCTCAACCTGCCCGAGGGTGCCGAAGGCGTCGCCCCCTCGGCCATCGCGGCCAAAGGCCAGATGTGGACCGACCAGCAGCAGATGCAGGACCAGCCCACGCCCCGCGCCCTCACCACCGAGGAAGTAGCTGAAGTGGTGCAACAGTACGCCCACAGCGCCAAGCTGGCCCTCGAAGCCGGTTTCGACGGCGTGGAAGTGCACGGCGCCAACGGCTACCTGCCCGAGCAGTTCCTGAACCCGAACAGCAACCAGCGCACCGACCAGTACGGCGGCAGCGTGGAAAACCGTGCCCGCTTCGTGCTCGACGTCACCCGCGCCATCGTGGCCGAAATCGGGGCCGACCGCACCGGCGTGCGCCTCTCGCCGGGCAGCACCTTCAACGACATGGCCGAATACCCCGAAATGGCCGAAACCTACGCCTACCTGGCCGCCGAGCTGCAAAAAATCGGCGTGGTGTACGTGCACCTCGTGGGCACGGGCCGCATTCCGGCCGAGGTGCTGGATAGCATTCACGCCGCCTACACCGGCCCCGTCATCTACAACGGCGGCTACCGCGACCTGGCCCGCACCGAAACCGACCTCGCCGGCCGCGCCGCATTCATCGCCTTCGGCACCGCCTACATCTCGAACCCCGACCTCGTGGAGCGCCTGCAAGCCGGCCAGCCCCTGGCCGAAGCCGACCAAGCCACCTTCTACGCCCCCGGCCCCAACGGCTTTGCCGACGGCTACACCGACTACCCCACGGCCGACGGCCAGCCCGCCGGAACGTTCTCGCCCACCTACGAGGCCTAGCCGTAGCGCGTCATCGTTCCAAAAAATGCCCTGGTCTGTAAGGCCAGGGCATTTTTTGTGTCTACCGGCCCGATTTAGGTGGGGGACGGCCCGATGCGCCAGGCGGGCCGGTGGCGGCGCGACTAGCGCCCGGGCCGGCTTTCTCGTCCGCTTCTGTTGGGCTGGCGTGTATCTTTAGCGACTAATTCCCACCTCGCTTTATTTAAACAGACTCCGCATGAACACGAAGTTGCGCCTGACCATCCTGAGTTTTCTCCAGTTTTTTATC
Organism: Hymenobacter armeniacus; assembly: GCF_014699055.1. Taxonomy (GTDB): domain Bacteria; phylum Bacteroidota; class Bacteroidia; order Cytophagales; family Hymenobacteraceae; genus Hymenobacter; species Hymenobacter armeniacus. The sequence continues at coordinate 17,199 of NZ_JACXAC010000002.1, read as the reverse complement.
TGGGGCTCGTGGCTGATAACGATTGGCGCGTATTGGTTTCAAACGAAGCAGTGGTCGGGCGCGCAGTTTGGCGCCATCTTCTCGACCATGGGCATCGCCTCCATCTTCATGCCCTCCCTCATGGGCATCGTGGCCGATAAATACATCAACGCGGAGAAGCTCTACGGCATTCTGCACATCCTGGGCGGCCTCACGCTCTGCACTATCCCAATGGTGACGGACCCCGGCACGTTTTTCTGGGTGATACTGCTGAACATGATTTTCTACATGCCCACGCTGTCGCTGTCCATCGCGGTGTCGTTTTCGGTGCTGAAAACCGAAGGGCTCGACGTGGTGAAGGACTACCCGCCTATTCGGGTGTGGGGCACCATCGGCTTCATCGTGGCCATGTGGACGGTGAGCCTGCTGGGCTTCGAGAAAACGGCCGGCCAGTTTTACGTGGCGGCCGGCGCGGCTTTCCTGCTGGGCCTCTACTCGTTCACGCTGCCCAAGTGCCCGCCGCAGTCCACCAACACGTCGAGCCAGGGCCTGATGGAAATTCTGGGCCTGAAGTCCTTCGCCATCCTGCGCGACCGCAAGATGCTCACTTTCTTCTTGTTTGCGCTGCTGCTTGGCGCCGCCCTGCAGCTCACCAACGCTTACGGCGACACATTCCTGCACGATTTCGACAAGACCCCGGCCTACCAGGACACCCTCACGGTGAAGTACCCGGCCATCATCATGTCCATCTCGCAGATTTCCGAAACGCTGTTTATCCTGGCCATTCCGTTCTTCCTGCGCCGGTTCGGCATCAAGCAGGTAATGCTGTTCAGCATGATTGCCTGGGTGCTGCGCTTCGGCCTGTTTGCCTACGGCAACCCCGGCTCGGGCCTCTGGATGATTATCCTCTCGTGCATCGTGTACGGCATGGCGTTCGACTTCTTCAACATCTCGGGCTCGCTCTTCGTCGAGACGCAGACGCAGCCCAGCATCCGGGCCAGCGCCCAGGGCTTGTTCATGATGATGACCAACGGCTTCGGTGCCGTGCTGGGCAGCTCGCTGAGCGGCATCATCATTCAAACCTACTTCACCGATGCCAACGGCGTGAAGGACTGGCACAGCATCTGGCTCACGTTTGCGGGCTATGCGCTGGCCATTGCGGTGCTGTTTGTACTCATCTTCAAGCACAAGCACGTGCCGCAGCAGCACTCTGAAGAAACCACCCACCCGGAAGGGCTGCTTTCGGTGGAGCAGGCGTAGCCCGCGGCTACAGCTCGTTTTCCAGCAGCATCACCCGGCATGGCGTCCCCGCGTTCTTCCCCCGCCCCCGACCTTTCCCTCAGCTACACGCAGCACGGGTTCCAGCCCGTGGCGTGGTTCTACGCCACGTTTGGCGAGCTGCCCCGGCGCGAGATTTACCAGCTGGCCTCTGTCGAAGCCCGGCAGGCCGTGCTGAACACGCTGGCCGAAACCCACGACGTGGACCGCGCCACCGTGGTGCATTCGGTGTACGTGGAAGAAGCCGGCAAAGCCCCCGAGCTGCAACACCACGCCCTCTCGCTGGGCCCCCACGCGCTGCTGTGGTTCTACGACCGCGGCATCTACGGCGACCAGGCGGCGCAACTCTATTACTCGCCCAAAACCGACCCGGCCCTGCTGGCCCAGCTCCGGGCGCTGCTCACCGCGCACCTCGAAACCGGCAAAATCGAGCGCAAGCGCATTCAGGTGCTGCGCCTGACCACCGGCGACCTGGAGTTCAGCCCGCTGCCCATCACCATTCCGGCCCTGGACCTGGCTACGCACTACAACGACGACCTGCTGCCGGCCCACGAAACCATTGTGGAGCGCCTGCAGAAGCCCAACGACAAGGGCATCATCATCCTCTACGGCCCGCCCGGCAACGGCAAAACCAGCTACATCCGCCACCTCTGCGGCCTCACCGACAAGCCCAAGCTCTTCATTCCGCCCAACCTGGCCGCCCGCATCGCCGACCCGGAATTCATCAACCAGCTCCACGACAACACCAACTCCATCCTGCTCATCGAAGACGCCGAAGAGCTGCTGACCAAGCGCGACGGGGTGGGCGGCAACGCCGTGAGCAACCTGCTGAACCTGTCCGACGGCTTGCTCTCCGACGGCTTCCACATCCAGATTATCTGTACCTTCAACACCGAGCTCTCGCGCATCGACAAAGCCCTGTTGCGCAAGGGCCGCCTCATTGCCGCTTACCACTTCGGCCCGCTCGCGGCTGACAAGGCGCAGGCCCTGGCCACGGCGCTTGGCCAGACGGAACCCATCACGGAGCCCACCTCGCTGGCCGAGCTCTACAACCGCGAGCCCAATACCTTTACCGAGCTGGAAACCAGCAGCAAACGTATCGGATTCAGCCGCTAAGCTACGAGGCACGGCACAAATTTGGTATAAAAAAAGTCCGCTTTTAGCACAAATGAAAAGCCCGCCCTGCAACGTGCAGGGCGGGCTTTTTGGCAAATAAAGCGCTTGGCGGGCCGCTTACTTCGAGCCGAAGAAGAATTCGCCTTCAATCTGGGCGTTTTCGTCGGAGTCGGAGCCGTGCACGGCGTTGGCTTCGATGCTCTTGGCGTACTTTTTCCGGATGGTGCCTTCCTCGGCGTTGGCCGGGTTGGTGGCGCCGATGAGGGTGCGGAAATCGGCCACGGCGTTGTCTTTCTCCAGAATGGCGGCCACGATGGGGCCGCTCGACATGTACTTCACCAGGTCGTTGTAGAAAGGACGCTCGGCGTGCACGGCGTAGAACTGGCCGGCGCGCTCGGCGGTGAGGGTAAGCTTTTGGAGCTCCACGATGCGGAAGCCGCCGGCCTCAATCATGCTCAGGATGCCACCGATGTGGTTTTCCTGGACGGCGTCGGGCTTAATCATCGTGAAAGTGCGGTTGGTGGCCATTGTTGGGCTGGGGAGGGGTTGGTTGAAAACTAATTGTGGCGCAAAAGTAGCCACAAAGCCGGTGGCTTTCCTTGGCCGAGCGCGGCCGGGCATTGGGATGGCCGAACAGAACCTTCCGGGGGGGCTACGTTGTTAAGACAAGATTTCTTCCGACTTTTGCCGCCCCAATTATTTGTAAGCCACCGGCCCTCCGTTCCTTGCCGGGCCATTCACGTTGTCGATGTCTAGTTCCATCCTCGCCCTGCAGGCGCTGCTCGCACAGCCCAAGCAGGTTGTTATCACCACCCACCACAAGCCCGACGCCGACGCGCTGGGCTCGTCGCTGGCCTGGGCCGGTTACTTGAAGCAAAAGGGCCACCACGTGACCGTGGTCACGCCTTCCGACTACCCCGCTTTCCTCAATTGGATGGAAGGCAACGACGAAGTGGTGGTGTACGACAAGCGCCAGAACGACCGCCAGGTGCGCGACCTGGTGAACCGCGCCGAAGTCATCTGCTGCCTCGATTTCAGCTGCCTCGGCCGCATCAACGAGCTCGGCGAGTACGTGCGCCAGGCCAGCGGGGTAAAAGTGCTGGTGGACCACCACCAGGAGCCCGAAAGCTTCGCCGACATTGTGTTTTCGACGCCCACGGCGGCGGCCACGGCCGAGCTGATTTTCGAAATCATCCGCGACCTCGGCGACCAGGACCTCATCACCAAAGGCATCGGCGAAGCCCTCTACGCGGGTATTATGACCGATACGGGCTCGTTTCGCCACCCCAGCACCTCGCGCAACGTGCACCTCATCATCGCCGAGCTGCTGAAGGTGAACGTGGACCTCTCGAAGGTGCACCGCCTCATCTACGACTCGCATTCCGAAATCCGCCTGCGTTTCCTCGGCTTCGTGCTGAAGGACAAGCTGGTGGTGAACCGCGAGTTCAACACGGCTTACATCGCCATCACGCAGGACGAACTGCGTGAATACCAAAGCAAAACCGGCGACACCGAAGGCCTGGTGAACTACGCGCTGAGCATTGAGGGCATCAAGTTCGCGGCCGTGTTCATCGACCGCGGCGTGGCCGTGAAAATTTCTTTCCGCTCGGTGGGCAACTTTTCGGTGAGCGACTTTTCGCGCCGCCATTTCGACGGCGGCGGGCACCACAACGCCGCCGGCGGCATCAGCTACGACACGCTGGATGCAACCGTGGAGCGCTTCCTCAGCATCCTGCCTGAGTACAAGGAACAATTAACGGGCGTGCCCGCCGCCGTAGCGCCGCCGGTGGCGTAACTTTGAACCGTTTCTGATTCTTCACTTCTTTTTAATTCATGCGTTTTTCCTCCCGCTCCGCGCGGCAGCTGGCCCTGGCGGCCGGCCTGCTGGGCTTCGCTTCCCTCACCGCTTGCAACAAGGACGGCGGTGACTTTGCCAAGACCAAGTCCGGCATTGAATATAAGATTTTCAAAAAAGTAGGCAACAGCTACGAGCGCCGCGAAATCGGCGCCGAAGGCGACCCCACCTACAAGGACCGCATCGGCAAGTTCCTGCTCGGCCACATGCGCTACACCACCGGCAAGGACTCGGTGCTGCAAAACACCCGCCGCGACGTGGGCATGCCCGTGCCCCTGCCCCTGCAGGAGCTGAAGCAAAAAGGGGCCCCCGACGAGGCGCTGTCCCTGCTCCAGCCCGGCGACAGCGGCGTGTTCCGCTTCCAGGTTGATTCGCTGATTAAGCCCAAATCGGGCCAGCCCGTGCCGCCGTTTTTGCGCCGCGGGGGCAACGTGGTGCTGATGTACGTGGCCACCACGGGCAAGCTCATCGACCAGGCCGAGGCCCAGGCCATGCAGCCCGAACTGCAGAAGCGCGCCATGGCCGCCCAGATGAAGCAGCGCATGGCGTCGCCCGAGTTCAAGAAGCAGATGGAAGAGCAGAAAGCCGCTCAGGCCAAGGCCCTCGCCACGCCCGAAGCGCAGGCCCAGTTCAAGAAGGACGACGCCGTGCTGCAGGACTACATCAAGAAAAACAACCTCACGATGCAGAAAACGGCCTCGGGCATCTACTACCAGGTGCTGAAGCCGGGCACGGGCGCCAAGCCCACCAGCGGCCAGACCGTGAGCGTAAACTACAGCGGCACGCTGCTCAGCGGCAAGGAGTTCGACTCGTCGGCCAAAGCCGGCAAGCCGATTGACTTCCCCATCGGCCAGGGTGCCGTGATTCCGGGCTGGGACGAAGGCATTGCGCTGCTCAACAAAGGCAGCCGCGCCATCCTGCTCATTCCGTCGCCGCTGGCCTACGGCACGCGCGGCGCCGGCGCCGACATTCCCGCCAACTCGCCCCTGAAATTTGAGGTGGAACTTGTTGACGTTCAATAATCCTTACATTACCTGAGTTCTAATTCCGGCCAACGGGCGACGCGGCACTGCTGCCCGGGCTCCGTTGGCCGGAATCTTTTTTGCCTCCTCCCCATGAAAAATTTTCTGCTCCGTTCGCGCTATTGGGTGCTGGCGGCTGGCCTGCTCCTGACGGCGCCGGCTTTCTGGTCGTGCAACTCCCAATCGTCGTTCCAAAAAAACCTGGCCGAACGCGAAAACACGTTGAAAATCATCGACGAGGACACCATTCAACGGTATTTGCAGCGCAACAACCTTACCAGCAAGGCCACCCGCACCAATTCGGGCCTGTATCTGGTGAGCCTGGTGGACGGCAACGGCCCGGCCGTCACGGCGGGCAAGCAGGTAACGCTCAAGTACGTGGGCCGCTTCCTGAGCAACGGCGCTTTCCCCGGCTCGACGGGCTACCCGGCCTCGGGGGGCAATTCTAATTACCCCGCCGGGGCCATTTTCGACAACTCGGCCGACAACCGCACGCCCTGCGGCTGCGTGGTGTTTACGGCCGGCGACCCGGCCATTCGGCCCGGCTTCAACGAAGGCCTGCTGCTGATGCGCAAAGGCGACCGCAAGCTGCTGTTGCTGCCCTCGCGCCTGGCCTACGGCCCCTCGGGCAGCGTGGGCATCCCGCCAGACTCGGCCCTGCTGTTTGACGTAGAGATTCTTGACGTTCAATAGACTACCCATACCCATGACGCACCGGACAACACGCCGCTGGCAGCTAGGCGCCGCGTTCGGGCTGGCGCTGGCAATGGCCACGGGCAGCGCCCGGGCGCAAGACACCGGCGCCAAGCCGGCTGTGCCCACCACGCCCTCCGCCCCTGTTTCCGGCGCTGATACCACCCGGCTCGTGGAACAACGCACGCCGAAGGGGGTGCGCTACGCCTTCCGGGAGCTTGGCACCGGCCCGCTGCCCAAGGCGGGCAGCCGCGTGGCGGTGCGCTACACCGGTTTTTTGCCCGATGGCCGCGTGTTCGACGCCACCGAGGCCTGGGGCGCGCCGCTGCGGTTCCGGGTGGGACGGCACGAAGTCATCGCCGGCTGGGACGAGCTGTTGCCGCTGCTGCCCGTGGGCTCCCGCGTGCGGGCCTGGATTCCGGCCGCGCTGGCCTACGGCGCCAAAGGCGTGCGCCACCCCGACGACGATTCCCGCTACCTGATTCCGCCGAACACCGAACTGGTGTTTGAGCTGCAAGTCTTGAGCGTGCGCTGAGCCCGGCGCCGGCGCAACCGACCACTTTTCGCATTCCCCGCTAATGACGCGTCCTTTTTTGCTTTTTCTGGCCGTTGCGCTGCTCGTAATGGGCTCGCCGGCCATGGCTCAGACCTCCGGCCCCGAGTACGCCCGCCTGCCCTCGGGCACCGAGTACCGCCTGTTTCGCAAAGACGCGGCGGGCCGCTACCAGCCCCGGGCCCTGGCGCCGTCCGATGCGCCCTACGCCAGCCGCGTGGGCCAGGTGCTGACCGTGTACATGGAGTTTCGGACTGGCCGCGACTCCGTGCTCATGAACTCGCGCCGCATGCAGCCCACGCCGCAGCCCGTGCAGTTATCCGAAAAGCCCGCCCGCGGCGGTATTGAAGAAGCCCTGGGCTTGCTGCTGCCCGGCGACAGCGCCGTGTTTCGCCTGCAAGCCGACACGGTATTTGCCAACACGTTTCATCAGGCCGTGCCGCCGTTCCTGCGCAAGAGCGGCAATACACTGGTGGTGCTGGCCAGCGCCCGAGAGCTGCTGACGGTGCCCGAAATGATGGCCCGCCAGGAAAAGCTGCAGGCCGAAATGATGAAGCAGGAACAAGCCCGGTCTGCCGGCCAAATGGCCAAGGACGTGGCCCAGATTCAGGCTTACCTCAAAAAAAACCACGCCACGGCCAAGAAAACGGCCGGCGGCACCTACTACATCATCAAGAAGCTGGGCACGGGCCTGCCGCCCCAAAAGGGCCAAACGGTGCGCGTGCTATACCGCGGCACGGTGCTGGCCACCGGCCAGGAATTCGATTCGTCGGCCAAGCACGGCAACGAGCCCATTGCCTTTGCGCTGGGCCAGGGCCAGGTCATTCCGGGCTGGGACCAGGGCATTGCCATGCTCACTAAGGGCAGCAAAGCGGTGCTGCTCATTCCTTCGCCGCTGGCCTACGGCTCGCGCGGGGCCGGGGCCGACATTCCGGCCAACGCCGTGCTGCGCTTTGAAGTGGAACTGGTCGACTTTCAGTAAAGCCTACTGGTCGCGGCGCTAGTTGAGCACCTGCGACAAAATATCGAGCGAACGAATTTCGCCCAACTGCTCCACATGCAGCTGGTAGTACCGAATGATGACGTTGAGCAGCTCGTGCCGCACGCGGCCGTTGGGAATGGTGCTGGTGGCCGGGTCGCGCAGCAGCTCGTCGAAATAGCCGTCGAACTCGTGCAAACGCAGGGTAGCCGGGCCGGTGGCCCCCTTGCTGGTGGGCGCGTGGCCGGCCATCAGTACTTGGTCGGTAAGTTCGGAGCCGGAGCTGATGCCGAAGCCGAGGTAAGCGGCCAGCTCCAGCAAAAAAACCAGGGCAAAGTTTTCGGCGCCGGTGGTCTGACGGTCGAAAGCCAGTATGGAATCGTGCAAGAATTGGAAGAGGGGTTCGTTCTGCTCTTCTTCGCGCACGGCCCGGCTCACCACTTCCGACAAAAACAGCACCACGCTGCTTTTTTGCACCTCGTAGGGCAAGGTCTGGAAGGGCTCGGCGCACCTGAACTCCGACAGGCGGGTGAGGCCGCCGCTGCCTTTGGCCACGTAGGCCACCAGTTCGAGCAGCGTGAAGGGCTGAAACAGCGCAATGCGACCCGGCGGCTTGGCCTTGCGCACGCCGTTCACCACGTAGCTCTGCACGCCCAACCGCTCGGTGTAGATGCGGGCAATGATGCTGGTTTCGCGGTATTTCAAGTAGCTGAGGACGAGGCCTCGGGTCTTTATCAGCATAAATCCATCTCGTTGACGCGCCGACCGTTGATGAGCCGTTTGCTGATGCCTGCAGATGCGGCTTTCGATTCAATGAATCTTTCCGCAATTCGGCCCGGCATCAATCACTTGGTTAGCACCCCAAACAACTATTTGCTTAGTACGGCCACTTTGCTCACGCAGCCATTTTTGCCATCGGCGTCGGTCGACAGCACCAGGTATACGCCGGAGCGGACGCGCTGGCCTTCGGGGTTGGTCAGGTTCCAGGTCACGGTGCCGCCAGCGGCTTTGGTGGCGTACACCAGATGGCCCGCCACGTCGGTAATCTTCACCACGGCGTTGTTGGCCAGGCCCGAAATGCCCAGCGTGCCGGCGAATTCGGGCCGCACGGGGTTGGGGAACACCGCGGAGCATTTCACGTCGCCCTCCGTCACGGTGGCCGTGCCTCGGAACGATACCACGCCCCCGTCGGTAGCCACCCACACCTCGCCGGTCTTGTCGTTCACCTTCACGTCGATGATGCGGTCGGACGGCAGTGGGCTGTTGGCGGTGGTGAAGTGCAGCAGCGCCTCGTCGGCGTCGGGGCTGAAGAGCCAGAGCCCCCGGTCGGTGCCGAACCACTTGCGGTCGGCCCCGTCCACAGCCAGGGCACGCACAGCCTCGCTGTAGAGCGCGTTGTAACCGGTGCCTTCGCCCCGCGTCACCAACGGCTGCGAGAAGCCGTTGGTGGTAGCAAACGGCCCCTCGGGCTCGCGGAAATACGCCACGCCCTTGATGGTGGCGGCCCAGATGTAGCCGCGCCGGTCTTTAGCCAGCTCGTAAATCTGATTGTCGGGCAAGCCCGAGGACGTGTTGAACAGCCGCGGCGCATTCGGCGACGTCGGGTTCGGGTCGACGGCGTAGAGGCCGATGGCCGGGCCGCCCACGCTGCTGGCGTCGGTCTTGCGCGACACCGACACCCACGCGTAGCCGTTGTCGTCCAAAGCAATGCGTTCGAGCGCATCGAAGCCAAACGTGTAGGGAATGACCTGCCAGGTCGTGGTGGCAGGGTCGAAGATGGACAGGCCCGAGCGTCCGTTGTTTTCCAGGTGGCGGTTCACCACCCACACCTTGCCTTCGGGCGTAGCTGCCACATCGGTGATTTCCACGCGGTTAGGGTTACTGGAAAAGGTACCCAGCAAAGGACTGCCGGCGGGCGAGTTCTCGCCGAAGCGACGGAAATCGCCGGGTCCCCGCCATTCCAACAGGCCGCCGCCGTACGTGGCCACGTAAAGGGTGCCGTCGGGGGTGCGGGTGCCGCGTACCGGGCTGGTGGGGTTGGGAAAGGCGGTCAGGCTCGGAAAAGCTTTCGCCGTGTAGTTGGTCCATTGCCCACCCGCGTATTCATAGAAGCCATTTTTGGCCCCATTTGGCTGGTAACGCTCCGAATAGCCTCCCGTGAATACGTTGACTTTGTTGGAGCGCGCATCGGCTAACAGGCCAAAAGACGTACCGGTTTCGGGGCCGTTTGCCACAAAAAACTCCGACGTCTTGCCCACCCCGGGAGCCACCCGTTGCAGGCCCAGGCTGTAGTTGGCCACGTAATAGTTGCCGTCGCGCGACCGTACTGCATCCTGAATAAAGGAGGAACCCGCGGCTGGGGGCACCACCGTGGTCACGGCTCCGCTGCGGCCGAGCAGGCGCACCCCGGCCTGGTCGTCTACGATGAGCAGGCCCACGCTGCTGCTACGCAAGCTGCGGTATTGCCCGGCCCCGGTGCCCGCTACGGGCTGCCACGTAGCCGCGGTTGGATTAGCGGCGGGCACGTACTTGTACACCGAAGAGCCGCTGCCTTCCACGGCCGCGTATACTTGGCCGGCATCGGTGGCTACGAAATGGTAGACGCGCTGCGTGGCTGTGCCCGGCAGCACCGGCTGATACAACGTCCAGTTGCGGTAGTCGAGCAGGTTTTGCGACAGCGAGCCGCGCAGCAGGCCTACCGATGTAGCGGCGTACAGGGCCCCACCGGCCACGGCCGCATCGTACACGTTTACCACCGCTCCGCCGGGCCCGATGTTGGAATAGGTGTCGCTGATTTCCAGCTTGGTCAGGTCAATGGCCAAGAGGCCGAAACTAGTGCTCACATAAGCTTTGCCCGCGCCAATCGATACTTGGTTGATATCCTTGGTGCCCTGAATGGATTTGCGCAGCACGTCGCTGATGTTGCGCACGCGGCCGTTGGCTTGCAGAATGTCGATGTTGGCGTCGCGGTAGGCCAGCACCGTTTGCTTGGATACGGAGTCGTAGGCCAGCGCGGCCACGTTCACACCGTTTAGGCCGTCGCGCTGCGAGAGCACCTGCGAGGTATTTAGCTTCTTATCGAAGAAATAGAAGGCATTTTCGGTGGCCACGTACACCCGGTCGCCGGCATCGGCCAGGCGCAGGGGGCGGTTGGAGGGCAAATGCAACTGCCAGTCGCCATAACCTACGGTCTGGGCTTGGCTGCTTCCGGCCAATAACAACAACCCGGCGAGTGCCAGCAAAGAACGGAAAAGGTGGGTCATACGCTCGTCAAAACTCAGAATGAAGAAGTAGCGGGCCACGAGGCCGTTCTTGCCAACGCTGCGCCCGTCGATTTAGTGCGCGGCAGTGGAGCCCACCTCCTGCGCGGGCCGCTCGGCTTGCATGCCGCCCAGAAAGCAGGGCCGGCAGCGGGCTTCATACGAATCGGTTTCGCCCAACAGCACCTGGTCTTCGCTGGCTGCAATGCGGTACGAATACGACGCAATTTCGCCGCAGCACACGCACACGGCGTGCACCTTGGTCACGTATTCGGCCGTGGCCAGCAGGGCCGGCATGGGGCCGAACGGGCGGCCGCGGTAGTCCATGTCGAGCCCGGCCACGATGACGCGGGTGCCGTTGTTGGCCAGCTGCTCGCACACGTCCACCAGCGAGTCGTCGAAAAACTGTGCCTCGTCGATGCCCACCACGTCGGAGCCCGCGGCTAGGAGCAGGATTTCCGACGGCACGGCCACCGGCGTGGAGCGGATGCGGGCCGCGTTGTGGCTCACCACGTCTTCGGCGTGGTAGCGGGTGTCGACGGCAGGCTTAAAGATTTCGACCTGCTGCCGCGCAATGCGGGCGCGGGTGAGGCGGCGAATGAGCTCTTCGGTCTTGCCCGAGAACATGGAGCCGCACACCACTTCTATCCAGCCCCGGCGCGGGGCGTTGTGGCGGTTGCCAACGCGGGGTTCAATAAACACAAGCGAAAAAAACAGGTGAGCAAACAGGACGACCACGCCCCAACGGAAGCTCTAAAGTACGCCCGGCGGCGGCTTGCCTCAAGCGCCAAAGTATTTCTTTTGGGACCAGTCGCACGCACTCAGGCGCTTGTATTCGGCGTAATTTTTCGCACTTCCGCTAGCAACCAAGTCAGCTGCCCCGGTGTGCGCCCCGGCTCCCGGTAGGGCTGCTTGCCATAACTCCACAATGCAGAGGGCTTGGTTTGATGCGCCGGCTATACCCCATCGGGCAGATACTGCACGTGGGGCAGCTTCGTGTCCTCCGGCACGCGGCCCGTGGCGTCGCCGGCCAGCAGGCGGGTTTGACAGGTCAGCCGCTCGGTGGGCTGCAGGCGGCCGGCGGCACGGTAGCGCAGCTCCGCATCGGTGGGTGGGCTCAGGTTTTCGAGGCCGGTGCGCACCTGCACGCGGCAGGTGGTGCAGCGGCCCTTGGCCCCGCAGGCGTGCATCCAGTCGTGGCCAGCGGCCTGAATGGCGGCCAGCAGCGTGGCGCCGGATGGCACTTCCACGGGCGCGCCGGGCAGGTTCTCAATCGTCAGGAGGGGCATTTGTGCCTAACTTGGGCCACCGAAACCGGCCTACTTATGAACGACAAATATAGCCTCGCCAAGTGCGCCCAATACGGCCGACGCCTGGCCGCCCGGCTCTGCGACCAGCATTTCGCGAACTCTTCTTCGGCCCCGCTCGATGGCCCGGCGGTGCTCAAATTCACGCCGGTGCGGCAGGTCAACCTGCTGGTCGTGCGTCAGTTGCTCGGCCAGTGGCAGGCCGAAACCGCCCGCCTGCGCAGCCCTTACTTCGATTTTGAAGCCGCCCCCGTGCAAGCTGCCCTCACGCAGTTCATGAACGTGCTGTCGCGCCACATCAGCCTGGGCCGCGAGGCCTACGAGCCGCTGCTGGCCCAGGCCACTGCCGACACGCTCGGCTTGGTGGCCGACCCCGTGGACAGCTTCCAGCGCCTCGTGTTGGGCAACGCCGAGGCCCCCACGCTCACCACGCTGCGCGAAAGCCTGCGCTACATCGACGTCGACAAGGCGTTTTACCAGGGCTTCATCGATAGCCTGCCCAACAGCAACGACCTGAGCCGCGACTTCCTCACGCACCGCTTCGAGCTGTACCACGCCGCCAATTACAAGGCGCACCAGCCCATGCAGCGCCTTGTGACGGAGCTCAGCGCCCTGCTGCCCCTCACCACCGCCGACCTGCTCGAGGACGGGCCGGTTTCGGCCACCACGGCACCGCCTGTTGCCGAACCCGTGGCGGCGGCGCCCACTGCCCCGCCCGCCATGCCTGCACCGGAACCGCCCGCAGTAGTGACTCCGCCCAGCTTCGTGGCCCCCTCGGCTCCGGTGGCCCCGCCTGCAGCCCCCGCTCCGCCGCCCGCTGCTCCACCGGCGCCTGCCCGCCCGCTCCCCAACACTGATGCGGCCAACGTGCCGTTGCACGAAAAGCTGAAAGCGGTGCAGCCCGCCGCCGCGCCCCTGGCCGAAACCTTGCGCGCAAGCGCCGCGCCTTCCCTGGCCGAGCGGAGCGGGCCCAAGGTAGAAACCCTGCGCGAAGCCATTTCCATCAACCAGCGCTTCAGCTTCATCAACGAGCTTTTTGGCGGCGAAAACATGGACTACCACGCGGCCATTCAGCACCTCGATTCATTGCCCACCGCCGAGCAGGCCCGTGCCTACGTCAGCGGCGACCTGTCGCAGCGCTACGACTGGAGCCGCAAGGAAGAGCACGTCAACAAGCTGCTGAAGCTCATTGAGCGCAAGTTTGCCTAACGTGCCTGCTACAGTGGGCAAGTCCCAGTTTGGGCCGCGGCTGCGGCGCTGGCTGCTGCCGTGGCTGGTGGCCGTGGCCGCCCTGGCCAACCTGGCGTATCCCATGTACGTGCACTACGATTTCTCGCACTCGCCCGACACCCGCAGCTACCTGCGCATGGCCGCGGGGCGGTTCGACAGCGTGCGCGTTACGCACCGCTACCGCGTGCTGGTGCCCGCCGCGGCCGCCGCGGTGGCCGCGCCCGTGGCCCGGCTCTATGCCCGCGTGTGGCCCCAGCGCCCTGCGGGGCAATGGCCGTTGCGATTTTCCTTTTACCTGGTGAACTGCCTGCTGCTGGCGGCGGCTGGAGCTTGCTGGTTCAACGCGGCCCGCCAGACCGGTGCTTCGCCCGAAGCGGCCGGCCTGGCCATGCTGGCCGTGCTCACCAGCCGCTGGGCAGTATACGGCGCCGGCCTGCCCCTTACCGACAGCCTGTACCTGCTGGCAACCGGGCTGGGCTACTACGCCATCCGGCGCGGCGCTGGGGCTGGCTGGGCCTTGGCAGTGGCATTGCTGCTCGGCCCCCTGGCCAAGGAATCTTTCGTTTTCTGGCTGCCCTGGTTGTTCTGGTTCGGCCGCCACAGTCTCACCTGGCCCAAGCAGTTGGCAGCTTTGGCGGTGGGCCTCGCCGCCTTGTTTGCGGTACATTTTTGGGTCGATGCCCACGTCGGTGCCCCCACCAGCCAGTCGGTTTCCAATGCGCTTGACCATTTTCACAACGTGGCTTACTCGTTGCACCGGGCCGCATCTCCCAAAGGCTTGGGCGAGTTGCTGAGCATATTTGGCTTCTTTACTCTCGTGCTTCCGCTCGCCTTGTGGCTAGAAAAAAACCAGGGTGCCCGCTCCACAGAAAGTTTATTCAGCTCACTCGGTTGGGCAGAGCTTGGCCTGCTTGCCGTTGTGGCCATTCACATGCTTCTTTCCGGCGACTTGGGCCGCATGGGCTATCTGGCGGCTCCGGCATTCTGCGTTGCGCTAGCGCTGGTTTTCACGCATTGGCGCCGCCTTCTCCTCCCAACCCAATAACGCGGCGCGGCAGCCCGGCCAGCGCCAGCGCCAACAACGGCGGCCACACCGGCACCAGGAAGCGGGCCGCGCCCAGCGGCCCCGTCAGCCCTGCCACGTATAGCAGTAATGCCAGCGCCACCCAGCGGCCATACCGCCACACCGGCGCCGTCCTGCCAAGCCGCCTAAATCCCTGCCACGCCAGCCATACACGCCCCGCATTCGCCAGGAAAATCAGCCCCAACCAGCTCAGCAGCCCCACTGGCAGGCCGGCTATAGCTCGCCACAACCCGCCATTCCGCACCTGAGCCAGTAGCCCGCCCCCTGCCGGCGGCGCCAGCTGCAGAAACTGGCTCAGGTCAAAACGGCCGGGGTCTACGAAAAATGTAGCCATGCCCAACGCATGTTGCCGGGCATACACCACCGGATGGGCCCACAATACCGCCTTGGCTCGCAGTTGAATAACCCGCTGCCTCGAAGCAAAATCGCGTTGTGCATTCGCTTCGCGAAGCACGCCGGCAACCCATTTTTCCTCCGCCTCGGCCCCCTGCACTTGCCGCACCACGCCGGCCGCGTTGTAATGCAACAAATTGATATCGGTAATGCTCGAGAAATGAAAAAAGCCCGTCCGCTGCTCGTTCCAGCCCATATACAGCCCCACCACCACGGCCGGGACAACGCCCAGTACCGCCAGCCCCGGCTTTCTACGTCGCCATGCCAGCACCGCGCCCACGCCACCCATGGCAAAGGCAAGCGGGTAGAAGACCGGCTTTATTAACAGCGCCACCACCAGAGCTACTACCACCCCAGCAGCATAGCTAGTCCTACTTCGTCTGATGTAAAGCAGCGCGGCCAGCAGCATGACTAGTAACGTAGTCTGCAGCAGCAATTCGCTCATCACCGCATTGGCATAAATGAGCTGCGCCGGAAATGTTAAACAAACAACCATCGCCATCGCCCATTCCTTGGCGCTCGGCCGGGCCCATCGCGCCCACCACAGCAACACAAGCCCAATATTGAGCAAGCTCAACACATTTTGCACCACTAGCAGAGTCACCGGCTCCCCTACCGCCCCTCCCGACCCCAGCACCACCAGCGGGTACCCCGGCGGGCGTATGGTAAACTCCTGCACAGCCTGCCCCGCTGGCGCCTGAGCTGGCCACGGACGGGCATAGAGCTCACCGTGAAGCCGTATATTTTGCGCTGCCTGCCGGTATCGGTCCGTATCAGGAAAATTCCAACTGCCCAAGTACAGTGCCCCCCCCAACGCCAGCGCATGCAGGCCCGCCACAACGGCCCACACCCAGCTCGGCACACGCGGCGACCTCATCAGCGCACCAAGTCCTGCTTGCGATAGGCATCAATTGCCAGCAAACTGAACAACAAGATGGTAAATGACCACAACGACGACCCCCCGTAACTGAAAAACGGCAGCGGAATGCCCACTACCGGGGCCAGCCCAATGGTCATGCCCACGTTCACCGTCACGTGAAAAAACAGAATGCTGGCCACGCAATACCCATACGTGCGCCCAAAGACCGACTTCTGCCGTTCCGCCACATAGATAATGCGCCACAGCAAGGTCAGGTACAGCCCCAGCACCGCCAAGCTGCCCAACCACCCAAACTCCTCCCCCACCGTGCAGAAAATAAAGTCGGTGCTTTGCTCGGGCACGAAATCAAACTTCGTCTGCGTGCCCTGCAAAAAACCCTTGCCCAGCATTCCCCCCGAGCCAATCGCAATTTTGCTCTGCGTCACGTTCCAGCCCTTCCCCAGCGGGTCAGCCGAAGGGTTGATGAGTACTTCAATTCGTTGCCGCTGGTGCGGCTGAAGAACCTTGTTGTAAAAGAAATCCACGCCCACCACCATGCCAATCACGGCCAGCCACACGCCTACTGCCAAAGGCAAATGATGCCGCAATACCCGGCGGCTCAGTCCCAATACCGCAATCAGTGCCAGCGTAAAAGAGCTAAATAGCCAAACTTTGGGCACCAGTAATGCCAAAAGCAGAATGGTTCCTGCTGCCGCCATCAGCAGCAGAATTAAAGGCGACATCCCTTCCCGAAAATATGCTAGTAGCAAAGCTCCGAATACCAAAGCCTGCCCCGATTCGTTCGATGCCACTATCAACAAAGGTGGGAACAAGGTAATCCCGGCCAGCACCAGTTGGTCACGCCAGTCCTGGTATCGCAAATTGATGCTCGCCATAAATCTGGACGCTGCCAAAGCCGTCGTGAATTTGGCAAATTCTGCCGGCTGCAAACGCACAGGCCCAATCTCTAACCACGAACGCGACCCTGCAATGGGCCTCGCCACAAACATGGTTACTATCAGCAGCACTATCATGCCCGCATACAAAGCATACGCAAATGTGTCGTAGGCCTTGTAATCCACCACCAACAAAATCACGATAAGTACAACAGCCGTTGCTATCCACAGCAGCTGCTTAAACCAGTTAAATGCCATAAGCTTATCGAAGCTCAGGCTCGTAAGTGGGTTGTCAGGCACATCCGGTGAATAGCTAGACGCATAAATGCAAATCCATCCGGCCCCCACCAGTCCAACATAAAGCAACACCGTCAACCAATCAATACTACGGCTATATCGAGCAGGTGAAACTTGCACAAATAATATGATAAGTTAAAAAGCATTGTCAAAAGTACTGCTCTTTAAGCATCCGTACTGTACGCTCATTTATGCTGTCAACTGAAGTTTTGGTGCGGGCATGTTCGGGGCGCCCGTTCTTAGTGGCGGGCCCCCTGGTCGCACGGGGCGGAAGGCAAGAACGGGTCTTTCGGGCCGCGGCGGGGGGGAGGGGGGTGGGGTGGGCGGAAACGCAACCGTCCCCGGGCCGCTGGGGAAAGCGGCGCGGGGACGGGCAAGGAAAAGGTTGGCGGCGACCG
>NZ_JACXAC010000001.1 GCF_014699055.1 Hymenobacter armeniacus | reverse complement strand
CCGCTGGCGTTGCGGTCGCCGCTGGGCCGGGCAGTGCCCTGGCCGCCGCTGGGGCGGCCGCCGCCCTGGCCACCCGAGCGGCCGTTGCCGCCCTCGCGCGGACCGGAGCGGGCCGGACGCCCGGCCGGGCCTTTGGGCCGGATGATGCGCTCGTTGCCGTGCAGCATCACGGGCTTGATGCGGCCCGACACAAACGGGTGCTCGGCCTCCACGTCAATCTGGCGGTTGATGAGCTTCTGGATGTCCTGCAGGTAGGCGCGCTCCTCGTCTTCTACAAACGAAAACGCGGTGCCAAAGGCCCCGGCGCGGCCCGTGCGGCCGATGCGGTGCACGTAGGTTTCGGGCTCGTTGGGGATTTCGTAGTTGATGACGTGGGTCAGCTCGTCCACGTCGATGCCGCGGGCGGCGATGTCGGTGGCCACGAGCACGCGGGTGCTGCCGGCTTTAAAGTTCGACAGCGCGCGCTGGCGGTGGTTCTGGCTTTTGTTGCCGTGAATGGCTTCGGCCGGAATCTGGTTGGCGGCCAGGGCTTTCACCACTTTGTCGGCGCCGTGCTTGGTGCGCGTGAACACCAGCACGCGCTTGATGTCCTTGTCTTGCAGGATGTGACGGAGCAGGGCCGGCTTGTCGTTGTTTTCCACCAAGTACACCGACTGCGTCACCGTGTCGGCGGTGCTGCTCACGGGCGTCACGGCCACGCGCACGGGGTTGGGGCGCAGGATGGTGGCGGCAAGCTCCTGAATCTGGCCGGGCATGGTGGCCGAGAAAAACAGGGTCTGGCGCCGGGTGGGCAGCTTGGGCAGGATGCGCTTGATGTCGTTGATGAAGCCCATGTCGAGCATGCGGTCGGCTTCGTCGAGCACAAACACCTCAATCTGGCGCAGGTCTACAAATCCCTGGTTCATGAGGTCGAGCAGGCGGCCGGGCGTGGCAATAAGCACTTCTACGCCGCGCTTGAGAGCCTGCACCTGCGGGTTCTGACCCACGCCGCCGAAAATGACGGTGTGGCGAATCTGGCTCAGGTGGCGGCCGTAGGCGCCGAAGCTTTCGTTGATTTGAATGGCCAATTCGCGGGTGGGCGTGAGCACCAGGCAGCGAATGGCGCGCGGGGCGTGGCGTTCGAGCTGGGCCGTGCGGTGCAGCACCTGCAGAATGGGCACGGTGAAAGCGGCCGTTTTGCCGGTGCCGGTTTGGGCCACGCCCAGCAGGTCTTTGCCTTCGAGCACGTGCGGGATGGCTTGCTCCTGAATGGGCGTGGGGGTGGTGTAGCCTTCTTCTTTGAGGGCTTTAAGAATGGGGTCAATCAGATTTAACTCGTCAAACGTCATGGGGGGTAAGTAGGGAATACCGGGCGCTGCAAAGAGAATGCCGCGGTAAAATGGTGGCAGGCAATGGCCTGCGCAATGAGTGGTTCAGCCTGCGCCGTAGCATAGGCGGGCATGGCCACGCCGGCAAGGGCCAGGCGTGGGGAGGGTGGGCGGCTCGTCGGAGGCCGACCGATTCCCGAGATGAAGAGGAATTGTAGTGAGGTGCGCTTACTTCGCGGAGACAGCCGAGGCGCGGGGCTTTGCCCGACGCAGCCGGGCAGCGGGCTGCTCCGACGGCGGCCCTGGTGACAGCAAAGGTACAACACTTAAATCCGAACATGCAGATTATCGACCGCAACCGCGTTTTCAACGGCCATTATAAAATCGACCAGCTCATTGTGCAGCACGACGGCCACGAGCTGAAGCGCGAGCAATTTGTGCCCGGCAAAGCCGTGGCGGCGCTAGTGTACGACGCGGCCCGACAGGTATATGTGCTCACGCGCCAGTTTCGCATCGGGCCCGAAGCCGAGCTGCTGGAAATTGCCGCCGGCATGATGGACCGCGGCGAAGCGCCCGAAACGGCCGTGCGCCGCGAGATTCACGAGGAGCTGGGCTACGAAATCGACAAGCTGGAGGAAATCGTGTGCATCTGGCCCTCGCCGGGCATGAGCTCGGAGGAGATAACCGTGTACTACGCCGAGGTGAGCCACAAATCCGGCGAAGGCGGCGGGCTGGCCGAAGAACACGAAAACATTGAGCTGGTGGAGCTTTCCTTTGAAGCGCTGGTGGCCGAGCCGCTGCGCGACGCCAAAACGGTGATTGCCGTGCAATGGGTGCGCCTGCGGCAGCAGTCCTGAGCACATTTCAAAAGGCGAAAACACTGACCATCCAAAAGAACACGGGGCGGCCCCGCTCTCGCGGAGTCCGCCCCGTGTCCGGGGTGCAGCTACTGAGGTGCTTGCGCGTCTACTGGGCCTTGGGCAAGGTCAGAATGTAGTCGAAGGTCTGGTAAAGCTTGGCGTCGCGGATGCTCACGGTGAGCTCCTGGGGCTCCATTTTGGGGAAGGGGAGGAGGCGCTGGCCCTGGTAGAGGTCTCGGCCCATGAAGCGGCCCCCGCCGGGCGCCAGGGTTTGGGCCAGCACTTCCTTGCCGTCTTTGTCGGTGACGGTGAGCGTGAGGTTCGACAGCTCCACGCCTTTGGGGCCTTGGCGGTGCACGGTGACCAGCAGCACGCCGCCGGGTGGGATGGCCGCCACGCGGCGCTGGTAAGTGGTGTCGGCCCAGTCCTTGAGCTTGCGTAGGGCTTCCACTTCGGTGAGCAGGTCGGTGTAGGAGCGGTAGCCCAGGCGGGTGAAGGAGCCGTCGACGTCCTGCTCCTCGTCGGTGTTTTTGGTTACGTTCTGCACGTAGGGCGACACGGCATCTTTCTGCGCGAAGGTGTAGCGCTTGCGGCCCTTGGCGGCTTTGCCGGTGGGCTGGGCATGAGCCGCGCCAGCTGCAAAAAGACTAACGACCAGCAGGGCCAGCAGGCGGCGGCAGAAATGGGAAAAGGTGGGCATAATTGGGGGAATGCAATTGGAAAGCAACAAATGAAAACTAATGGCGGCGCTGTAAGAATTACCGACCAAATTAACACGGTGCGGCGCGAAACCCGCTTCTGGCGCCGCCCATTGCTGCCGCCCGGGCCCCATCCCGAGGCGGTGATGACGGAAGTATAACCCCGGCGTAATCAAGCCTTCACAACGGGGGCGGAACTTTGAGCGCAGGATTTGACCATCATCACCAACTTCCTGCCATGCACTTTCCGGCCTTGGTTCTGGGGCTGCGCCGCTTGAGGCGCTGGCTCGTGTACGAATTGTTTCAGGTGGCGCTGTGGATGGCGTTCGGCTTGCGCACGCTGGCAAGCCTGCGCTCGGCGCTGGGCGGGGGAGGCGAGTGGGGCGCCGCCCGCCGCGGCCCCGCCATTCGGCCCCGCCGCACGGGGGGCGGCCACACTCGCCCTGGGCGTCTGGCCCAGCCCGCCGCCGCATGAGCACGGCTGCTTCCCCCTTGCTTGTGCCCGGCGCTCCGGCTGGCCCGGGCGACGCCCGCGCCCGGCCCCGGCGCAAGCGCCGCGTGCACGTGGCCGTGATTAGCGACGTGCACCTGGGCACCTACGGCTGCCACGCCACCGAGCTGCTGCGCTACCTCAAAAGCATTCGGCCGCAGGTGCTGGTGCTCAACGGCGACATCGTGGACATCTGGCAGTTCAGCAAAAACTACTGGCCGCCGGCCCACATGCGGGTGGTGCGCTACCTGGCCGGCCTGGCCGCCAAAGGCACCGCCATTCACTACCTCACCGGCAACCACGACGAGCTGCTGCGCAAGTTTGCGGGCCTCCGGCTGGGCCAGTTCCGGCTCGACAACAAGCTGGTGCTCGACCTGCCCCACGGCCGCACCTGGCTGTTTCACGGCGACGTGTTCGACCTGACCATGCGCCACTCGCGCTGGCTGGCCCGGCTGGGCGGCCACGGCTACGATTTGCTGATTTTGTTGAACCGCTTCGTGAACTACGGCCTGGCCCGGCTGGGCCGGCCCCGCGTGGCCCTGAGCAAGCGCGTGAAGGAGCGGGTGAAAACCGCCGTAGCCGCCGTGAGCAACTTCGAGGCAACCGCCGCCGAAATTGCTGCCGACAACGGGTACCGCTACGTGGCCTGTGGCCACATTCATCAGCCCGAGATTAAAGCCCTGCCCACCCACAACGGGGAAGTAGTGTACCTGAACTCCGGCGACTGGGTGGAAAACCTCACGGCCCTGGAGTACACGTCTGAAGCCGGCTGGCAGCTGTATTATTTCAACGACGACCCCCGCATGCAGCTGGCCCCCGACCCAGAAGCCACCGATGCCGCTGAGGAGCTAGCCGACGCCAACCCCGCGCAGCTGCTGGAAGGCCTGCTGGCCGAGTTCAAGCTGAAGGCTTAAATAAAATAGGAAGATAAAATAGGAAGAACATCATGCTGAGCGCAGCAAAGCAGCACGCATGCTGCAACCACTTAGTAGTAATGGGCATAATGGGCAGGATGCTTTGCTGTGCTTTGCAGGACGCGCCAACTAAAAGAACAAGCAGCTATTAAATGGGCCGAATCCTCTACGCCAT
This sequence comes from Hymenobacter armeniacus, assembly GCF_014699055.1. Lineage (GTDB taxonomy): Bacteria > Bacteroidota > Bacteroidia > Cytophagales > Hymenobacteraceae > Hymenobacter > Hymenobacter armeniacus. Next base: position 1,019,547 of record NZ_JACXAC010000001.1, on the reverse strand, counting down.
CCAAGGCACCGGCAACGGGCATCTGGCCCGCGCCCTTGATGTGGTGCCCCTGCTGCAGGCCCGTTGCGAGCAGGTCGACGTGCTGGTGAGCGGCCCGCCGGCCGACCTGCCGCTGCCTTTTGCCGTCAGGTACCGGGCCCAGGGCATGGGGTTTTTGTTTGGCAAAAAGGGCGGCATCAACTTCGTGAAAACCTTCTGGCAGTTCAATTCGGCCACGTTTCTGCGGGAAGTGCGCCAGCTGCCGGTAGAGCGGTACGACTTGGTCATCAGCGACTTCGAGCCGGTGAGCAGCTGGGCCTGCAAAGTGCGCGGGGTGCCCTGCGTGGCCCTGAGCCACCAGAGCGTGGTGCTGCACCCCCTGGCCCCGCGGCCCCGGTCCGAAGACCCGGCGGGCCGGGCCGTGCTGCGGCATTACGCGCCGAGCACGGCCCAGTACGGCTTTCATTTTCAGGCGTATGCGCCCGAAATTGCCACGCCCGTCATTCGGCAGCAAGTGCGCGGCCTCAGCGCCGCAAACGACGGCCACTACACGGTGTACCTGCCGGCTTACGAAGAGAAGCTGCTGGTGGAGCGCCTGCAGTACCTGAGCCGCCGCACCCGCTGGGAGGTGTTTAGCAAGCACAGCACGACGGCCGCCACCCACGGCAACGTGCGGGTGTGGCCGGTGAGCGGCCCGGCATTTCTCGACAGCCTGGCCCGCTCGGCCGGGGTGCTGTGCGGCGCCGGCTTCGAAACCCCCGCCGAAGCCTTGTACCTGGGCAAAAAGCTGCTGGTGATGCCCATGAAACAGCAATATGAGCAGCAATGCAACGCCGCCGCGCTGACCCATATGGGCGTGCCCGTCATCAAAAGCCTGAAAGACAAACACCTCGACACAGTAGACCAGTGGCTGCACGAAGACCGCACCATTGCCGTTGACTACCCCGACGGCACCGCCGCCGTATTAGACCGGTTGCTGCGCGAGCAGCTGCCGGCCGCCAACGGCCGGGCCCACTCCCGCGCACGTCTTTTAGCGGAGTAAGTATTCGTTCAGTTGATTTTTTCGCACGTTGTGCATGATGCACCTTCCGCCTCGCTACGCTGAGCCGCTGCCGCCGGCTTTTTACCCGCCGTCGGCCCCGCAGCCGTTTTCCCGTCCCGATTTCGGCCCCGATTTTTCGTGGGGAGCTTCCGCCGCCGCGTACCAGACGGAAGGCGCGTGGCAGCACCAGGGCAAGGGGCCCAGCATCTGGGACGATTTCACGCGCCGCAAGGGCGTCATCCGCCGCAACGAGCACGGCCGCGTGGCCACGGACTTTTACCACCGCTACGAAACCGACCTCGACCTGGCCCGCGGGCTCGGGCTCAGCGACTTTCGTTTCTCCGCGGCGTGGTCGCGGGTGCTGCCGGCGGGCACCGGCGCCGTGAGCCGCCGCGGGCTTGACTTCTACGACCGGCTAGTGGATGCCTGCCTGGCGCGCGACCTGCGGCCCTGGCTCACGCTCTACCACTGGGACCTGCCCAGCGCCCTGCAGGCCCGGGGCGGCTGGGCCAATCGCGACGTAGTGGGCTGGTTTGCCGATTATGCCCAGCTCATGGGGCGCTGCCTGGGCGACCGGGTGGCGCAGTGGGCCGTGCTGAACGAGCCCATGGTGTTTGTGGGCGCCGGCCACCTGCTGGGCATTCACGCCCCCGGGCGACGGCATTTGGGGGCTTTTCTGGCGGCGGCCCACCACGCCACGCTGGCCCAGGCCGAAGGTGGCCGCGCCCTGCGGGCCGTGTTGCCCGAAGCGGCCCAAATCGGCACCACGTTTTCCTGCTCCTTCCTCACGCCGCACCGCCCCGGCAACAGCTACGACGAAGCCGCCACCCGCCGCGCCGATGCCGTGCTGAACCGCTTTTTTGTGGAGCCCGCCCTGGGCCTGGGCTACCCCGTGGCCGAGCTGCCCGCCCTGCGCTGGCTGCTGGAGCGCTACCAGAAGCCCGGCGACGAGCAGCGCATGGCCTTCGCTTTCGACTTCTGGGGCGTGCAGAACTACACCCGCGAGGTGGTGAAATTCTCGCCCTGGCTCCCGCTGCAATGGGCCGCCCTGGTGTCCGCCAAGCAGCGCGGCGTGCCCCACACCGACATGGGCTGGGAAGTTTACCCAGAGTCGGTTTACCACATGTTGAAACAGTTCAGCGCCTACCCCAATGCCCCAAAACTGCTCGTCACGGAAAGCGGCTCAGCCTTCCCGGATGTGGCAACGGGCGGGCGGGTGCACGACGAAGCCCGCCGCGCCTACCTCCAGGCCGCCATCGGCCAGGTGCTGCGGGCCCAACGGGAAGGCGTGAACGTGGGCGGGTATTTTGCCTGGAGCCTGACCGATAACTTTGAATGGGCCGAAGGCTACGGGCCCCGGTTCGGCCTAATCCACGTCGACTACGAAACCCAGGAGCGCATCGTGAAAGACTCCGGGCGCTGGTACCGGGATTTTCTGAGCGGCGCACCGGTTGGCGCGAAACTGGGCCAGAGCGCCGCCTTGCGCCAGCAGTAAGGCCAGCGCTAGGCGCGCGCCCGGCTCAGCTGCTTAAAGCGCCCGCAGCATGTCGCGGCAGCTCATGAATTTCTCAATTACCCGCTCGGGGTGCTGCTCGTCGAATTCCTCGAAGCCGAGCACGAAAGAAGGGGAGGGCTGTATGAATTTGATGGCCTCGTTCACCGCGTCGTGGTACCAGCCGAGGCGCTCCTTGTCGCCTTGCGCGGCCGATATTTCGGCGTCCCACCGCAGCGCGGCGGGGTCTTTTCGCACCAGAAAGGGCAGCACAAAAGGGATGTATTGGCTGAAAATGGGGTTTTCGGCGTGAATGAGCCGGCTGTCGGGCCACACGTGGTAGGCCGCAAAAGAATCCGGGGGCGTCACCACAAACTTGGCCTGTTCCAGCGTCATTTCCCCAAACATCTCGACGCGGTTGGGCTGCGAGTAGAACTGCGCGTAGGCCGCGTACCACACCGATACGCCGGCCGGACTCACCAGCTGGTAGGGATGAAATGAGCTGGCGATGCTAAAGCCCCCGTGCGCCCCGATGACGAGGTTATACAGCTTTCCAAACCTATCAAAATCAGTGGATTGCTGGTACGGGTTGTTGGTGAGGCCGTAGAGATAGAAGCTGGCAAAATCGTTGAGGGTGGGCCCGGTGGGGCCGGCAGGGGAAACGGAATCGGACACGTGCGGCTGCTTAAAAGACAGAGGACATCAACAGGGAAACGGCTATTGAGTACGCAAACCTATTTCGGGATGGCCAAAAAAACTTTGCTTCGTGCGCCGCGGTGCTACTTTCGGCTCTTCGCACTTCCTGCTCCGCCATGCTGCTCACCATCTCCACCACCTACCAGCCCGCCACCGACTTGGGCTACCTGCTGCACAAAAACCCGGCGCGGCTGCAAAGCCTCGAAGTAGCCGGCGGCCAGGCCCACATCTTCTACCCCGAAGCCACCGCCGAGCGCTGTACCGCCGCCCTGCTCCTCGACCTCGACCCCATCAGTCTGGTGCGGGGCCGGGCCGGCGCCTCCGGCGAAGGCTTCGCCCTCGAGCAATACGTGAACGACCGGCCCTACGTGGCCTCGTCCTTCCTGAGCGCTGCCCTGAGCAAAGCCTTTGGTACGGCCATGAACGGCACCTGCAAAGACAAGCCCGACCTGCCTGCCCAAGTCCTGCCGCTAGCTATCAAAGTGGCCGTAGTATCCGCGCCCGGCCCCGACTGGCCGCGCCGCCTTTTTGAGCCGCTGGGCTACGAGGTGGAAATCGAAACCACCCCGCTCGACCCGACAGTGCCGGAGTGGGGCGACAGCCCCTACTACACCCTGCACCTGCGCCACGCCGGCCTGCGCCTGCAGGATGTGCTCACGCACCTCTACGTCCTGCTCCCGGTGCTCGATAACGACAAGCACTACTACATCGGCGAGTATGAGGCCGAGAAACTGCTGCATCGCGGCGGCGACTGGCTGCCCCAGCACCCGGAGCGCGGCTTCATCACGCGCCGCTACCTGCGCTACCTGGCCGCCTACGTGAACCCGACGCTGGAACGGTTGATGCAAGGGGAGGACCGTAGCGTGGACTCTGCGAGTCCGCGCATGGAGGACGGAGAAAGCGGCTCTGTAGAAACTGTGCAGCCGCAAGTGGCAGAGCCGAACGATGCGATGCGCGGACTCGCAGAGTCCACGCTACAGCCCAAGCTTTCGCTCCACGACCAGCGCCTCCAGCAAGTCGCCCACGAAATTTACCAGCTCTCCCCCAAGCGCGTGCTCGACCTGGGCTGCGGCGAAGGCAAGCTGCTGCGCCTGCTTCTGCGCCAGCCCAAAATCGAGTACATCCTCGGCATGGACGTGTCGCACCAGGCCCTGGCCCGCGCCGCAAGCCGCCTGCACCTGGACGAGATGCCCCCACGCCAGCGCACCCGCCTCGACCTCATCCAGGGCTCGCTGCTCTACCGCGACGAGCGCCTCGCCGGCTTCGATGCGGCGGCCCTTGTCGAAGTCATCGAGCACCTCGACCCGAACCGCCTCGCCGCTCTCGAAGCCGTGGTGTTCGGCCAGGCCCGCCCGGCGCACGTCTTCGTCACCACCCCCAACGCCGATTACAACCAGCTTTTCGAAAAGCTCAACGCCGGCGAATTCCGTCACGACGACCACCGCTTCGAATGGTCTCGCGCCGAGTTTGCGGCCTGGGCCACCGCCGTGGCGGAGCGGCACAGGTATCAGGTGCGGCTGGTGGGGATGGGAGAGGAGGTGGCAGGGGTGGGCGCGCCCTCGCAGATGGCGGTGTTTAATCTAGAACAGTCGTAATCTTCTGCGAGAATCCATTTTCATCGTCTGCGGGAATGACGTTGACCATTTTTTCAAATGGTAGTTTCTCTGCAAAACCAGAAACATCCCCATCGAATTTAATTGAGTTGAATAGCTTTTGCAAGCTGTTCGCATTGGATGGGTGAATGACTTTGCCAGCGTCAGAATTACTAACAAAACTTCCAAAATGCGTTTGAAATGTCTTTGCTGAAATAAGCCCGGATTCTTCTACCTCCTTGAAGAGCTTCCTGTATTTCTTGACCAGGAGATAATAGTCTACCTGCGGCACTAGAATGGGCAGACCTTCGGGCCACACGGACAGGGTAATAATCCGCTTGTCAGCAACAGTTTGCAGGACCATCACCTTTGGCACAAAGTATTCTTCGCCTAGTTCGTCTTGTATTTGCCTCTTGTTGAAATTGTGTTTCCAAACCGCATTTGAGGCAGGAAGTGGATAATAATTGAGTTCTAATTCCTCATAAAAATGCGCTGAATGTCTAGCGTTGATTTCTGACCAATTCCTGTATAGCTCAGCTTCTCCAGGTTGCGTTGGAAATTCTTCATCAATTGTAGACTGAGGATTTACAACATACAGACTGAGGTCGCTAATCATTTGGTCAACAAACAAAAACGCCTCTTGACCAAAGAAATCTGGACGTAAAAAATTCAGATTGAAACTGAATCGAGTGTAATCAAAATCTAAAACTGTTTCAAGCTCAATAGCCTCTGGGTCGGTTTCAGGTTCGTTCAAGTCAAATGAGAAGTAGACTTCTGTATCATCGTTCTCATAAAACCACTGATTTCCTTGCTCATTGGCTGGGCACAAATTGTTTGTTAAGTAGTCACTGATGTCACTTTCGGAAATCTGCTGATTCTGGCGTTTGTAGAAGTAGAGGTCGTAGCTCATTTATTGCTTGATTTCTTAAAATGTCTTTTGTCGCTGTTGTTGCCACTATTTATGCCCCAAGATACCCTCAAGGTCCCCGAACTTTCCCTTATCCTCCTCATTGGCAGCACGGGCGCGGGCAAGTCCACATTTGCGCGGCGCTTGTTCAAGCCCACGGAAATCGTGTCGTCGGATGCCTGCCGGGGCCTGGTGGCCGACGATGAAAACGACCAATCGGCCAGCAAAGACGCGTTTGAGTTGCTGCACTACCTGGTGGCCAAGCGCCTGAAGCGCGGGCTGCTCACCGTGGTCGATGCCACCAACGTGCAGGAGGAGGGCCGCAAGCCCCTGGTGGCCCTGGCCCGCCAATACCACGTGCTGCCCGTGGCAATCGTGCTCGATGTGCCCGATGCCGTGGCCCAGGAGCGCAACGCCCAGCGCCCCGACCGCCGCCACCTGGGCCGGCACGTTATCGCCAGCCACCGCCAGCAGCTGCGCCGCAGCCTGCGCAACCTCAAACAGGAGGGCTTCCGGCACATCCATCACCTGCGCAACGTGGGCGAAATCGACGCCATCCAGTCCATCACCCGCGACCGCCTCTACAACAACCGCCAGGAAGAAACCGGCCCCTTCGACATCATCGGCGACGTGCACGGCTGCTACGAGGAGCTGCGCGCGCTGCTGGAGAAACTGGGCTATCAGATTACGGAAGAGTCGATTACAGACGTGCGGGATTTGGGCGTGCGGGTGACCGCCCCATTGGTAGGTAGAGACGCGACCCTTCGCGTCTCTTCGTTGAACGATGCGGCAACCAACGATTCTAGCGGCGCGGACGCCGAGACGCGAAGGGTCGCGTCTCTACAATCGGCAGACGGGCCGCGCCGCAAGGCCATCTTCCTCGGCGACCTCGTGGACCGCGGCCCGGCCTCCCCGCAAGTGCTGCGCCTGGTGATGAGCATGGTGCGCGACGGCAGCGCCCTCTGCGTGCCCGGCAACCACGACATCAAGCTCCTGCGCCACCTCAATGGCAAAAACGTCACCATCAACCACGGCCTGGCCGAAACCCTAGCCCAGCTCGAACCCGAGCCCGAAGCCTTCAAAAGCGACGTGCGCCGCTTTCTCGACGGCCTGGTGAGCCACTACGTGCTCGACGGCGGCAAGCTGGTGGTGGCCCACGCCGGCCTCACCGAGGAGATGCAGGGGCGCGGCTCGGGGGCCGTGCGGGCCTTCGCGCTGTTTGGCGAAAGCACCGGCGAGATTGACGAATTTGGCCTGCCCGTGCGCTACGAATGGGCCCGCGAGTACCGGGGCCGGGCCATGGTCGCCTTCGGCCACACGCCCGTGCCCGACGCCGAATGGCTCAACAACACCATCGACCTCGACACTGGCTGCGTGTTCGGCGGCCGCCTCACCGCCCTACGCTACCCCGAGCGCGAGCTCGTGGCCGTGCCCGCCGCGCAGGTATACTCCGAGCCCGTGCGCCCGCTTAACTACCGCGCCCTCCAGCTGCAAGCCCAAAATGAATTGGCCGCCGAAAACGCGCCAAGCACCACCGCCCAGCACGAAAACGACGACCTGCTCGACATTCGCGACGTCACCGGCAAGCAGTTCATCGAAACCCGGCTCATGCGCGGCGTCACCATCCGCGAAGACAACGCCGTGGCCGCCCTGGAGGTGATGTCGCGCTTCGCCCTGCACCCCAAGTGGCTGCTGTACCTGCCGCCCACCATGTCGCCCACCGAAACCTCGGCCCTGCCCGACCTGCTCGAACACCCCGCCGAAGCCTTCGACTACTACAAGCGCCTCGGCGTGGAGCGCGTGGTGTGCGAAGAAAAGCACATGGGCAGCCGCGTGGTGGTGGTGCTGGGCCGCGACGAAGCCGCCATCCAGCGCCGCCTCGGCCTAGTGGGCGAGGGCATCGGCAAGGTCTACACCCGCACCGGCCGCAACTTCTTCACCGACGCCGCCCTCGAAACCGCCTTCCTCGCCCGCCTGCGCGACGCCCTGAGCACGGCCGGCTTCTGGGAGAAATTCGACACCGACTGGGTCTGCCTCGATGCCGAACTGCTGCCCTGGTCGGCCAAAGCCCAGGAGCTGGTCAAAACCCAGTACGCCGCCGTGGCCGCCGCCGCCCTCGCCGCCCTGCCCCAGGTCGAAGCCGCCCTCACCGAAGCCGCCGCCCGCCAGCTCGACGGCGCCGAAGCCCTGCTGGCCCGCACCACCGCCCGCCACCAGGCAGCCACCCACTACGCCGACGCCTACCGCCGCTACTGCTGGCCCGTGCACTCCCTCGACGACCTCAAGCTGGCCCCCTTCCATTTATTAGCCACTGAAGGCAAAACCTACTTCGACCGAGACCACGCCTGGCACATGGAAACCCTGCGCACGTTGTCATTAGCCGACCCCGGCCTGCTCCGCGCCACGCCCTACCGCGTCGTCCCCCTCACCAACCCCGCCGAAGTAGAAGCCGCCATCCAGTGGTGGACCGACCTCACCGCCGCCGGAGGCGAAGGCATGGTGGTGAAGCCCTACGACTTCATCCCCCAGGGCAAAGGCGGCCTGCTCCAGCCCGCCCTCAAGTGCCGCGGCCGCGAGTACCTGCGCATCATCTACGGCCCCGATTACCTGCTGCCCGGCCACCTCGACCGCCTCCGCCAGCGCAACGTGAAAGCCAAGCGCAACCTTGCCCTGCGCGAGTTCGCCCTCGGCGTCGAGGGCCTCGAACGCTTCGTGGCCGGCCAGCCCCTGCGCCGCGTGCACCAGTGCGTCTTCGGCGTGTTAGCGCTGGAAAGCGAAGCGGTGGACCCGCGGCTGTAAAGTTTTGGTTGGTTTTCTATTGGTCGAGAAACCTGCTTCTGTATTCTGCGTTACGGCTTCCGCTCATTGATAGTAATTCCAAACCCAATTTTCTATCAATAGGCAAAGGGCCCAGCATAACTATTCTCAAAACCCTAACTGGACGCTTGAGCCTGGAGTAGGCTATAAATTTATGATGCCCATCAAGAAGGAAAGTATTGTAAGCGTCTTCGGTTGAAATAACAACAGCAATTGGCTCAACATTTTTCTTGATTAGCTCGATGTATTCTTCGATGATATTTTCATCGGTGAGTAATTGAGTCGCAATGACTTAAGCCAATGCACCATAAGTGTCAAAATGGAAATAATCACTCTTGGGAGTAAAGTTTTGCGAGGTTAAGCAAGGCTCAAGAAGTTCAATTCCAGCATCGATGTATTCAATTGCAACGCGATACTTGCCTATTGCAAGCTTGTTAATAATATAGGCGAACTGGCTTTGTATTGATTCGGCCTGCAGGAAACCGTATTTAACAAAATTTCGAAATTGATTCTCTGCTATGATATCAGTTTCAGTGATATTTTTAGCTATTTGATATCGCCAGGTGGAGCCAACTTCTCTAAGGAATGTAAATTGAATTAGCTTTCCATTTAATAATAGAGCAGATGCATGTTTACCTCCCAGTAGTTGTATCGGGCCGCCTGGGCGTTCTATAGTAATATCTTCTGTCATAAGCCGGTTGATTAGATTTTCAATGAGTTTTTTTAATGGAAGTGCTACTACTTCCTCTGTATTGTTAATCAAAATTTCACATTGACAGCTGTTAACCAACGTGTTTCCCATCACTTTTCTCCACCAGCGTGCGCTCAATTCGACGGTCGGGGATGAGCCACATCAGCGCCACGGCCACGTAGATGCCGCCCGCCACCCACGGGTTCCAGAAACTGGCCGCGATGCCCGCCACGTAAAGTGGGGGCGACGACAGGCCCTTGAAGTCGCGCCCAACAGCGCGGGCCAGCGTCGAATTTGGTCCTTCGAGGGCGATGATGCGGCTCTGCAAAATCCAGTAAGCCACGCCGGCCATCAGCAATATCACGCCATAGAGCACCATGGCGGGCTTGGCGAAGTGGTTTTCACCCATCCACCCCGTAGCAAACGGCACCAGCGACAGCCAAAACAACAGGTGCAGATTGGCCCACAGAATGCCACCGGATACCTTGCTCGTGCCCGCCAGCATCATGTGATGGTTGTTCCAATAGATACCGATGTATATGAAGCTGAGCACGTAGCTGAGCACCACGGGCAGCAGCGGGCGCAGGGCGGCGAAATCGGCCCCGTGCGGTACCTTGATTTCCAGCACCATGATGGTGAGGATGATGGCGAGCACGCCGTCGCTGAACGCTTCGAGTCGTCCTTTGTGCATGAGAAGAGCCGCGGCCCACAGCCGGCTGAGAAGTTGAGCCTGCTAAAATAGGTGGCGTGGCGGCTGGTGCTACTTTCGTGGCCTTGTTGCCTGACCCTTCCCCAATGTTTTCCGCATGCTTGCCCGCATTCAAACCGCCTTCCGCCAGCTCGAAGCCACGCACGGCATCCGCATCCTGTACGCCTGCGAGTCGGGCAGCCGGGCCTGGGGTTTTCCCTCGCCCGATTCAGATTTCGACGTGCGGTTCATTTACTGCCACCCGCCGGCCTGGTATCTCACCCTCGACGAAGGGCGCGACACCTTGAATTTTCCCGTTGATGACGAACTGGACCTGGCCGGTTGGGAATTGCGCAAGGCCCTGCGCCTGCTGCGCGGTTCCAACGCGTCGGTGTTTGAGTGGCTGCAGTCGCCGGTACTGTACCACGAGGCCCTCGACTTTCGGGCCCGGCTGGAGCCGCTGCTGCCCACTGCCTTCAACCTGAAAGCCGGCCTGCACCACTACCTGGGCCAGCTGCGGCGCGGGGTGGAGGAAAACCTGCCCGGCTCCGACGTACGCTTAAAACGGCTGTTCTACGCGCTGCGTTCGGCCCTGGCGGCCCGCTGGATTCGGGAGCGGCACGCACTGCCGCCCATGGAATTCGCGCCGCTGCGGCAATTATTACCTGCTGATTTGCAAGTTGATGTAGATGCATTGATGGCCCATAAAGCCACCGCCGACGAAAAGACCCGGGTGCCACCCCCGGCCGCGCTGGTGGAATTCCTGCAAGCCGAGCTAGCGGCGGGCCAGGTGGCGCGGGAAACCTTGCCGGTGCTACGGCTTGGCGCTGTAGCCAGCGAGCTGGACGCATCGTTTCAGGCGCTGATTGGGGAGGCATTCGCAACTTTTTAAATAGCAAAGCAGCCATGCTGACCATTGCCGATTTACGGGTGCAGAACTTAATTATTTTCGAAGCCATCAGCGGGAGCCGGGCCTACGGCACCCATTTGCCGCATTCCGATACCGATGTAAAAGGCGTCTTCATTTTGCCTGAAGACCATTTTTTCGGCCTCGACTACGTGCCGCAGGTGGCCAATGAAACCAACGACGAGGTGTTTTATGAGCTGCGCCGCTTCGTGGAGCTGCTGCTGAAAAACAACCCCACCGTGCTCGAATTGCTCGGCACGCCGGCCGACTGCGTTGTATACCAGCACCCGCTGTTTGCGGAATTTCAGGCCCGGGATTTTCTCTCCAAACTCTGCCGCCAGAGCTTTGCCGAGTACGCCGTGGCGCAAATCCGCAAAGCCAAAGGGCTGAATAAGAAAATCAACCACCCCGAGCCCCCGGCCCGCAAGTCGGTGCTAGATTTCTGTTACGTGACGGTGGGAGCTGGCGCTCAGCCCGTGACCATCTGGCTGGCCCGCCAGGGCTACCAAGCCGCGCAGTGTGGCCTGGCCAACGTGCCGCATCTCACCGATTTGTACGCGCTGTTCGTGGATGCCACGCCCGGGCGCGCCCACGGCTACCGCGGCCTCGTGCGCGACCCGGAAACTTCGCAGGGCGTGCAGCTGTCGGCCGTGCCGAAAGGGGAGGTGCCGGTGGCGTATCTGTCCTTCAACCGCAATGGTTACAGCACCTACTGCCGCGTATTCCGCGAATACTGGGAATGGGTGGAAAAGCGCAACGCCGAGCGCTACCAGAATACCGTGCAGCACGGCAAAAACTACGACGCCAAAAACATGCTGCACGTGTTTCGGCTGCTGCAAATGGCCGAGGAAATTGCGGTTAGTGGCCAATTGCACGTTCGTCGGCCGAACCGGGAGTTCCTGCTGCAAATCCGGCGGGGGGCGTTTGAGTACGAAGAACTGGTGGCCGAAGCAGAGCAACTTGTGGTGCGGGTGGAAGCAGCTTTTGCAAGGTCCGTATTGCCAGAAGCACCTGATAAGGATTCTACTGAGAAACTGTTGCGCCGGGTGCGGCGGGTATTCTACACAAGTGCTTAATGATTAAACATGAAAAAATATTTAAAATAATGTATCACAAGTTTCAATAATTATTGAAACTTGTGATACATTTGCTCGTCCGATGCAAGCGCGGCCGGAATGTCCCGGGACTGCGCCATTTGCCGGGCCGCCGTGTATGCCACAGCCGAAAATGGTAATTGCCGAAGGAAACGGGTTTTTGGGCCGTCATCTGGCCCGGTATTTCCGGGAGCGGGGCTACCGTGTGGTTGTGTTGGGGAGGGGGGCGGCACCTAGCCTCGACAACTACGTGCGCTGGGATGGCTGCTCCCTTGGCTCCTGGGCCGCCAAGCTGGAGGGGGCCTACGCGCTGATAAACCTCGCGGGCCGGAGCGTCGACTGCCGCTACACGGCGGCCAACAAACGCGAAATCATTGCCAGCCGCGTCGAGAGCACTTGTGTGCTTGGCGCGGCTGTGGCGGCCTGTGCCGTGCCGCCGCGGGTGTGGCTCAACTCGTCCACCGCCACCATTTACGCCGATACCACCGGCGAGCAGCCTGCCAATACCGAGGCGATGGGCCGCATTGGCGAAAGCTTTTCGGTGGAAGTGGCGCGGGCCTGGGAGGCAGCTTTTGCCGCCTGCCCGGCGCCGGCCACGCGCAAAGTGGTGCTGCGCACGGCCATTGTGCTGGGGCGCGATGGCGGCGCATTTCCGGTGATGGCGCGGCTCGCCCGGTGGGGGCTGGGCTCGCCGCAGGGCCACGGCCGGCAATGGATGAGTTGGCTCCACATTGCTGACTTCTGCCGAGCCGTCGAATTCCTGCTCCACGCGCCCGCGGCGGCTGGGGCTTTCAACCTGTGCGCCCCGCAGCCGCTCACCAACCGCGACTTTATGGCCCTGCTGTGCCGGCAGCTGCGCCCCTGGCTGCGGCTGCCCCAGCCCGAATGGCTGCTCGAAATCGGGGCCTTTGTGCTGCGCACCGAAACCGAGCTGATTCTCAAAAGCCGCAAAGTGTACCCGCAGCGGCTGCTGGAGCTGGGGTTTCAGTTTGAATTCCCAGCTTGCGAAGCGGCCCTGCAGGAGCTGCTGCCTCATTCCTAACGACTACTCATGCAACCCACTAATTCCAATCCCGTGCCCTCGCTGGCCGAAGCCCGCGCCCAGTTCATTCACCTTTGGGGCGTGTCGGGCAGCAGCTGGGGCGTGAGCAAAACCTTGGCCCAGGTGCACGCCCTGCTGCTGGTGAGCCCAGCCGCCCTCAGTACCGAAGACATCATGGAGCAGCTCACCATTTCGCGCGGCAACGCCAGCATGACGGTGCGCGAGCTGCTCGATTGGGGATTGGTATACAAGGAATTGCGGCCCGGCGAGCGCCGCGAATACTTCGTGGCCGAGAAGGATATGCTGCAGGTGACGCGCTGCATCATCCGGGCCCGCAAGCGCCGCGAGCTCGACCAGATGAAGCGCAGCCTCGACCAGCTCGCGGCCCTGCCCGGCGACCCCGCCGATGCTGAATACCGGGTCTTCCACGCCACGCTCACCGAAATTCAGCAGCTGGCCACCGTGTCGGACAAGCTGCTCACACGCCTCATGCAGGCCGAAAAAAGCTGGTTCTGGAACACGTTTCTGAAGCTGTTTATGTAGTACCCGCCCGGCGGTCGGCTTGGCCGTTTTGTTCACTCTTTCAGGTTTATCATATGCTGCCGTCCGAGAACCAACCCGAGCCGACCGAACCCAACCCCATCGAGAACGACCCGGCGGCGGCCCCGCCCTTTGCGTCGTTTCAGACCCCGCCGGAACAGCCGGCCGGTACCGCCTTCGCGCATCAGCCCGAAGAGGAAGAGTCTGGCAGTGCCTGGGGCTCGGCGTTGCTGGCCATTGTGGGCACGGCGCTGGTGGCCGGCGTGCTGGGCACGCTGTTGATGTGGCTGTCGCTGCGGCGGTACGAGTCGTATGGGGCCACGCTGTTTTGCCTGTCGCCCACTATCTGCAGCTTCGTGGCGGTGCTGCTGTACCGGCGGAAGCAGCCCGAGCGAGCAGGCGGCGTGTGGTCGGTTTCGTGGGCGGTGGTGGCCATTATGGCGGTGTTGGCTTCGATGCTGCTGCTCATCTCTTCGGGGGGCGAAGGCATCATTTGCGTATTGATGGCGCTGCCTTTTGCCCTGGTGCTGGCACTGGTTGGCGGGCTGCTGGGGCAGGCGGTGGTGGAAATGCGCGGCCCGCGCCGGCCCCTGCCCGTGCTGGCCGCCGTGGTGCTGCTGTACCCGGCCGCGCAGGAGTACGAGGTGCGCCACCCAGCCCCGGTGCTGCCTCGGCGCGTGACGACGCAGCGAGTGGTGAACGCGCCGCCGGCCGCCGTGTGGGCCGTGCTGATGCGCCCCGTGACGTACCCGGCCGCCAACTCCTGGTTTCGGGCGGGCGTGGTGTACCCCACGCGCACGGCTTTCGCGCTCGATTCGGCCACCGGCCGCCGCACACTGGTGTGCCGCTACTCGCAGGGCCTGGCCCACTTGCCGGTGGTGGGGTGGGAGCCCGGCCGCAGCCTCACGTTTGCCGTGCCGCCGCCCAGCATGCCCGCGCCCATGCGCGAGCTTAGCCCGTACCCCAGCGTGCACGCGCCGCACCTGCACGGGTTTTTTCGGGTCGACAGCGGCACGTTCCGGCTGCAGCCGTTGCCGGGCGGGCGCACGCTGCTCGAAGCCCGCACGGTGTACCGCCACTCCATTGGCCCGCAGTTTTACTGGCAGCTTTGGAGCGACTACCTGCTCGATACCATGCACGGCCAGGTGCTGGCTACCCTGAAAGAACAGGCCGAAGCTAGCCGCACTCATGAATAAGACGATGGAAAGGCCCTGCTCCCCCGGCATCCGCGTCGCGCCGCGCACAACCGGCAGCTCGGCCTATGCTCCCGCCCGGGTGCGGGCTCTGTTCGATGCCATGGCGCCCACCTACGGTTTTGCGCCTTGGTTGTCGGGGGGCATGCTGGGCCGCTGGCGTCAGCAATTGGCGCACGGCCTGCACGCGCCGGCCCCCGGCCATCGGGTGCAGGTGGTCGACCTGATGGCCGGGGGCGCCGACCTGTGGCCGGCCCTCAGCCGCCGCCTTGGGTCCGGCCTGCACCTCACGGCCGTCGATTTTTCGGCCGCCATGCTCGCCCGGGCCAGCCGGCACGCGGCCGGCCCCGGGCTGGCGCTGCACCCGGCCGATGCGCTGGCCACCGGCTTGCCCGCGGGCCGGGCGCACGTTGTTACCAGCACTTTCGGGCTGAAAACCCTGGACCCGGCCGCCTACCCCGCGCTGGCCCGCGAGGCGGCCCGGCTGCTGCGGCCGGGCGGCCAGTTGGCCCTGCTCGAAGTGGTGCTGCCCGCGCGGGGCTGGCTGCGGCGGCTGTTGCCCGCGTACCTGGCCGCGCTGATGCCGGTGGTGCGGTGGCTGTGCCCGGCCGCCGCGGTGCATGCCGCGCTGGCCGGCTACCTCCGGCGCGGCTTCGACCTAGGGCAGCTGCGCCACGCCCTGCGGCAGGCCGGTTTTGGCGGGCTGCGGCAGCGGCGCCTGTGGCCCGGCTGCGCGGTGCTGCTCACGGCTGAGCTGACCGGCGCGCGGTAGTAGCTTCGCGCATTTTTCGTCCCTTCCATGCCGACCATGTCAACTGCAACCCTTTCCACCCAAGTCCGTGCCGCCTTGCTGGGCCTGGCCGTGGGCGACGCCCTTGGCGTTCCGGTGGAGTTTTTGTCCCGCGCCGCCCGTCAGAAAGACCCCGTGACCGGGATGCGCGCTTTTGGAACCCACCACCAGCCCGTCGGCACTTGGTCCGACGACTCCTCGCTCACCTTCTGCCTGGCCGAAACCCTGGCCTTGCCCGCTGGCCGCACGGCCGCGCCCGACCTGGCCGACTTCGCCCGGCGCAGCATCAACTGGCTCGATAGTGCCTACTGGACTGCCCACGGCAAGACTTTCGACGTGGGCAATACCACCCGCACGGCCATCAACCGGCTGCGGCGCGGCACTACCCCCACGGCCGCCGGCCCCCGCTCCGAGGAGGACAACGGCAACGGCG
Source organism: Hymenobacter armeniacus (assembly GCF_014699055.1). GTDB lineage: Bacteria > Bacteroidota > Bacteroidia > Cytophagales > Hymenobacteraceae > Hymenobacter > Hymenobacter armeniacus. The sequence goes on along the minus strand of NZ_JACXAC010000001.1, from coordinate 1,003,644 downwards.
CGCTCATGCGCATTCTGCCGCTGGCCTTCCATGAAACTTGGCGGACCGAAACTCTCGACTTAGATGCCGCTTGGATTCTGACCGAAAACGCGGCCAGCGTCACACACGGGCACCCGCGCTCTACGCTGGGCTGCTTCATCTATCTGCTGGTGGCGCGGGGGCTGCTGGCCGGTTTAGCTCCCGCCGATGCTTATGCCGCCATGCGCGAGCTAGCGAACCAGTGGCTCGAACACGGCAGTATACCGGCCGTGGTGGAGGACAAGTATTACCGCTGGGTGCTTTCCGGGGCATTGCCTGACCAACCGGAAAGCAAAATTGCTTCTTCCGGCTACGTTGTCCACACCCTCGAAGCAGCCCTCTGGTGTCTGCTGCGGCACGACACCTACGCCGCCACGGTGCTGGCCGCTGTGAACCTCGGCGACGACACCGACACCACCGGCGCTGTAGCTGGTGGCCTCGCGGGCCTGGCCTACGGTGAAGCTGCGATTCCAGACGAGTGGCTGGCCGTGTTGGCTCGGCGGGCTGACATTGAGCAACTGGCCGTGCGGCTGGCTGGAGCTAGCTTGGCATCAGACACCCGGCCTTAGCGCTTCTGGAAATCTGTCACCAGCAATTGTTCGTCGCAGAAAGCGTATTCGGCTGGCACGTTGGAGCTGAGCAGGAGCGTACGACCGGCGCGGGTGGCCTGCACGTGCTCCTGGTACCAGGCCACCCCCGTTGCGTCCAGATTGGTTGTGGGCTCGTCGAGCAGGAGCAGGGGGGCGGCGGCATAGAGCGCCAGGCCCAGTTTCAGGCGCTGCTTCATGCCCGATGAGAACTCGCGCACCAGCTGCTGGCGCGCGTTTTCGAGGTACATCACGTCGATGAGCTTGTCCGGCGTGATGCCCGGCCGCAGAGGCTTGAAACTTGTGTGAAACTGTAGCAGCTCCAGCAGCGTCAGCTCTTCCAGCAGCTCCAGATAGGGGGCGGCGTAGGCTAGGTGCTGGGGCACGTCTTCCACGGGCACCGCACGGCCGGCCAGCTCATAGGTCAGCTCGCCCTGGGTGGGCAGCAGCTGGCCCGAAAGGGTGTTCAGCAGCGTGCTTTTGCCGGCACCGTTGGGCCCGAGCACGGCCGTGGCGCTGCCCGGCCGAAACGTGCGCGTCAGGCCCTGGAATATCCAGTCGCGCTGAAAGCGCTTGCCCAGGCCGGTGGCGGTGAGTAGCAACTGAACAAGAAAGATTATTCGGCCTCGCTGCCGTCGGTACGGCCGCGCTTGGGGCCTTTGATGATGCCACGCGTGGCCGCCCGCACAAAGCCCACCGCCGTTTCGCGCTCCGGCGTGGCGGGCAGCTCGCGCTCAATCTGAGCCAGCGCGTCGTGGTTGTTCAGGCCGCCCAAAAACAGCGTGCGGTACAGCTGCTGCACCTGGTTGATGGCTTCTTCCGAAAACCCGCGGCGGCGCAGGCCCACCGAGTTGGCGCCGGCGTAGGACAAAGGCTCGCGGCCAGCCTTCACGTACGGCGGCACGTCTTTGCGCACCAGCGAGCCGCCCGAAATCATGGCGTGGGCGCCGATTTTCACGAACTGGTGCACGGCCGACGAGCCGCCCACAATGGCGTAGTCCCCGATTTCGACGTGGCCGGCCACCTGCACGGTGTTGGCCAGGATGCAGTGGTGGCCGATGACGCAGTCGTGGGCAATGTGCACGTAGGCCATCAGCAGGCAGTGGCTGCCCACGCGGGTTTCGCCGCGGTCCACGGTGCCGCGGTTCACGGTCACGCACTCCCGAATGACGGTGTGGTCGCCAATCACGGCGGTGGTTTGCTCGCCCGCAAACTTCAAGTCCTGCGGCACGGCCCCAATCACGGCGCCCGGAAACACCTGGCAGTGCGCCCCGATGCGGGCCCCGCTCATGATGGTCACATTGGGCCCAATCCAGGTGCCCTCGCCAATCTCCACATCGGCCGCAATGGTCGTAAACGGTTCAACGGTTACGCCGGGCGCGAGGCGAGCATCGGGGTGAATGTGAGCGAGGGGAGAAAGCATTCTTCTTTTTGGAATTAAGAATTAAGAATTAAAAATTAAAAATTGAAGACCATGGCGAAGGAGTTGCCAGTGATTTTTAATTCTTAATTCTTAATTATTAATTAAAAAATTAGGCGTCTTTGCGGACGATGGCGGCGCTCATTTCGGCTTCGCACACCACTTTGCCATTCACGAAAGCTTGGCCGCGCATTTTGGCAATGCCGCGCTTGATGGGCGCCAGCAGCTGGCAGTGGTAAATGATGGTATCGCCGGGCAGCACCTTCTTCCGGAAGCGGGCATTTTCGATGCCCAGGAAGTATTGCCAGTAGTTTTCGGGGTCGGGCACGGTGTTCATCACCAGAATGCCGCCGGTTTGGGCCAGGCCTTCAATCTGCAGCACGCCGGGCATCACCGGGTTGCCGGGGAAGTGCCCCTGGAAAAAAGGCTCGTTGATGGACACGTTTTTCACGGCCGTCACCACCTGGTCGTCGAGGTGAATGACCTTGTCAATCATCATGAACGGGTAGCGGTGGGGCAGCACCTGCATGATGCGGTTGATGTCCATCACCGGCTCGCGGTTCAGGTCATACACTGGCACGGGGTTGCTGCGGGCCTCCAGCATCTTCTTTTTAATGCGCTTGGCAAAAGCCACGTTGGCCGCGTGGCCGGGGCGGGCGGCCAGAATCTGGCCTTTCAGCGGGCGGCCCACCAATGCGAGGTCGCCCACGAGGTCGAGCAGCTTGTGGCGGGCGGGCTCGTTTTTGTGGCGCAGGTCCACGTTGTTGAGAATGCCCTCTTTCTTCACCGACACGCGGGGCTTGCCCAGCATTTTGGCCAGGTCGGTCAGCTCGTCGTCGCTCACCACGCGGTCGACCACCACAATGGCGTTGGAGAGGTCGCCGCCGCGAATGAGGTTGTTTTTGTAGAGCATTTCCAGCTCGTGCAAAAAGCAGAACGTGCGCGACGAGGCAATTTCGTCGCCAAACTGGTTGATGTCGGCCAGCGTGGCGTGCTGCGAGCCCAGCACCGGCGAGTTGTAGTCCACCATCACCGTGAGGCGGTAGTCGGACAGCGGCAGGGCCGCAATTTCCACGCCGCGGGCGTTGTCGACGTAACGGATGCTTTCCGGGATTTCGTAGTAGTTGCGCAGCGCGTTCTGCTCCTGCAGGCCCACGGTTTCAATTGCCTTAATGAACTCCGCCGACGACCCGTCCATGATGGGCGGCTCGGGGCCGGAAAGCTGAATGAGCACGTTGTCCAGCTGCAGGCCCACCAGCGCGGCCAGGGTGTGTTCCACGGTGTTTACGCGGGCGCCGTTCTGCTCGATGGTGGTGCCGCGGCTCAGGTCCACCACGTTGTCCACGTCGGCGTCCACGATGGGCTGCCCGGGCATGTCGACCCGCTGAAATTTGTAGCCGTGGCCCACCGGCGCGGGGCAAAACGTCATGGTGGCTTCCACGCCGGTGTGCAGTCCGATGCCGCGCACCGTCACGGGCGCCTGAATGGTGTGTTGCTTGTCGTTCATTTCATTGGTTGTCAGTTGTTTGTTGTTTGTTGTTAGTCGTTTAAAGCCTGGTAGCCTAACAACTGACAACTAGCAACGAACAACTAAGAAGCTGCAAAGCTAGGGCTTTTCCGTCGCGTTTTTTGCCTTTTCCAGCTGCGCCACGCGCTGCTCGAGCTCGGGCAGGCGGCGGAATACGATTTGGGCGCGCTGGTTTTGCTTGAAGTCGAAGGCCGTGGAGCCCTGCAGGATGGTGCCTTCCTGCTTCACGTTTTTGCCGATGCCGGACTGCGCCGTGACGGTGGTTTTGTTGGCCAGCGTGACGTGGCCAGCCATGCCCACCTGCCCCGCCAGCACGCACTGGTCGCCGATTTTGGCCGAACCGGCGATGCCGGTTTGGGCCGCGATGACGGTGTTGCGGCCAATTTCCACGTTGTGGGCCAGCTGCACGAGGTTGTCGATTTTGCTGCCCCGGCCCACCCGCGTCGAGCCCAGCGTGGCGCAGTCGACGGTGGCGTTGGCGCCGATGCTCACGTAGTCTTCCAGCACCACGTTGCCGATTTGCGGAATGGCCTTGTAGGAGCCATCAGGCTGCGGCGCGAAGCCAAACCCATCGGAGCCCACCACGGCGCCGGCTTTGATGACGCAGAACTTGCCAATGACGGTATCGGGGTAGATTTTGGCCCCCGCGTGGATGACGCTGCCCTCGCCAATCGTAACCCGGTCGCCGATGTAGGCGTGCGGGAACACCAGCACGTTGTCGCCCAGCTTGCACTGCTCGCCGATGTAGGAGAAAGCCCCCCGGTAGTGCCCGGCACCGATTTCCGAGCTTTTGCCGATAAACGAAGGCTCTTCCACGCCGCGCTTGCCGGTGCGGGTGGCCTGCGCGTAGAACTCCAGCAGCTGGCTGAAGGCCGTGTAAGGGTTTTCAACCCGTATCAGCGTGGGTTTCACGGCTTGCCGCAATTCCTGGTTCTGGCCGACGATGACGGCCGAGGCCCCGGTTTCGTATAAAAAGGGCTCGTATTTGGCGTTGGAGAGGAAAGTAAGGGAGCCGGCCTGGGCTTCTTCAATCTTGGCCAGGCTGGAAATGCGCTGGGAGGCGTCGCCCTCCACGGTGCCGCCGAGCACTTCGGCGATTTGCTGAACGGTAAATTCCATAGGCGGCAAAAATAGGTGTCAGTTGTTGGTTGTCAGTTGTCAGGTTCCGGCCAATGCACGGGGGCGTGCTCGGCCTAGATGCCTGACAACTGACAACCAACAACTGACACCTAAACTATTTCCTTCGGGTAGCAGATGTAGAACTTCTCGACTCGTTGGCTGAGCGCGCGGATGTTGGGCAGGTCGGAGGCTTCCATCACGTTCACCACGTCGCCTTTTTTGGTCAGTATTTCGATGGGCTCCTGACTTTCGGCGTTGTAGGCGCTGTTGCTCAGGCGGCCCGATATCATCAGCAGGGCCGCTTCCTCGGGCGAAAGGTTGAATTTTTCCTCAATCAGCTCCCGAATGCCGAGGCGGAAATCTTCGTCGAAGGGCTCCGGGGCCAGCACGATTTTGAGCAGGTTGCGGTGCAGGATGCTCTTGGCCAAGTAGCTGAGCACGGTGTCGGGGTGGCCGGCCCAGGTCTTGATGGCCGACCAGATGTCGTAGTCGTCGAGCTCCACGAAGTGGTTGAGGATTTTGTCGTCCTTCTCAAACTCGGCCAGGCTCACGGCGCGGCCTAGGAAGTAGCCCAGGCAGCTGTTGGCGGGTACCTCCACGCCCTGGCGGGCCAGGTCGCGGGCCCGCTGCACCACCCGAATAACCATCTGCTCGGCCGAGGTCACGGTTTTGTGCAGGTACACCTGCCAGTACATCAGGCGGCGGCTCACCAGAAAGTTCTCGACCGAGTACACGGCTTTTTCTTCCAGCACCAGCCGCTCGTCGTGCACGCGCAGCATCTTGATGAGGCGGTCGGCCCCGGGGCGGCCTTCTTCCACGCCGGTATAAAAGGAGTCGCGGTTGAGGTAATCGAGGCGGTCCATGTCGAGCTGGCTGCTCACCAGCTGGTGAAAAAACGGCCGGCCGTACGTGCCGTCAAACATCGAAATGGCTAGCCCCAGCTTGCCGTGAAACTCCAAGTTCAGCCGCTGCATGAGGAAAACCGACACCTGCTCGTGCGGCACATTTTGGAAAATGGCCGTCTCGAGGGCGTGGGAGAGGGGGCCGTGGCCCACGTCGTGCAGCAGAATGGCGGCCATGGCCGCCTCGCCCTCGGCCGCCGAAATCTTCACGCCCTTGTCCTTGAGCGTGCGCAGGGCCAGGCTCATCAGGTGCATGGCGCCTAGCGCGTGGTGAAAGCGCGTGTGCAGCGCCCCCGGGTACACAAACCCCGTGAGCCCGAGCTGCTGAATGCGCCGCAGCCGTTGAAAGTAGCGGTGCTCAATCAGGTCGAACAGGAACTCCGTGGGGATGGTGACGAAGCCGTAGACGGGGTCGTTGAAGATTTTCTTTTTGTTCACAGTGGGGGCGGGGGCAGGATGACGGGCCGAAAACGGAAAGCGAAGTTGCGGCGCTGCTGCCGATAAACCGGCAACATTTGCAGCCGCGGTCCGTCCATGACTGAACGCGAAACTACGCCCCGTCGTTTGGGCAAGCTCAACACTCCGCCCCAAACGCGGTTGCAACCCGTAGCGTCGTTTCGCTATATCTATTCGGGCCGGCTTACGTTACCTACTGAAATCAACACCCCCACCGAAGGTCAGCGTACGCGAAGTCCCCAAGACCCCAAGTCCCTTACTATGCAACAAACCACCATTCTCTGGGCCGACGATGAAATCGACTTGCTCAAGCCGCACTTGCTGTTTCTCAAGGAAAAAGGCTACGACGTGACGCCCGTCAACAGCGGCGCCGACGCCATCGAGGAAATTCAGGAAAAGAGCTACGACCTCGTGTTTCTCGACGAAAACATGCCCGGCCTCACCGGCCTCGAAACGCTGAGCGAAATCAAGGCCATCCGGCCCACCGTGCCCGTGGTGATGATTACCAAGAGCGAGGAAGAGCACATCATGGAGTCGGCCATCGGCGCCAAAATTGCCGATTACCTGATTAAGCCGGTGAACCCCAGCCAGATTCTGCTGTCGGTGAAAAAGGTGCTCGACAACAAGCGCCTCATCAGCGAAGCCACCAACTCGGGCTACCAGCGCGACTTCCGCCAGCTCGGCATGCAACTCTCCGACCGGCTTTCGCCCTCGGAGTGGGCCGAAGTGTACAAGAAGCTGGTGTACTGGGAGCTCGAAATCAACGAGACCGAAGGCAAGAGCATGGCCGAAGTCTTCAACATGCAGAAGGACGAGGCCAACACCTACTTTGGCCGCTTCATCACGGAGAATTACGAGGACTGGGTGAACGGCGACGACAAGGACGCCCCGCTCATGTCGCACCAGCTGTTCAAGGAGCGGGTGTTCCCGACGCTGAAAGCTACCGGCGACACGCCCGTGTACTTCGTGCTGATTGACAACCTGCGCTACGACCAGTGGAAAGTGCTGGAGCCCATCATCACCGAGTTTTTCACGGTGGACAGCGAGGAGATGTACTACGCCATTCTGCCGACGACTACGGCCTATGCGCGCAACGCCATTTTCTCGGGCATGATGCCGGGCGAAATTCAGAAAAAATACCCGAACCTGTGGGTGACCGACGACGACGACGAAGGCAAAAACCTGCACGAGGCCGAGTTCATGGAAATCAATTTCCAGAAGAACAACCAGAAGGCCAAGTACAGTTACAACAAGGTGACCAACCTGCAGGCTGGCAAGGACTTGCTGGGCAAGATGAGCAACCTGCACAACAACTACAAGTGCAACGTCATCGTGTACAACTTCGTGGACATGCTCTCGCACGCCCGCACCGACATGGCCATGATTCGGGAGCTGGCCGCCGACGAGTCGGCTTACCGCAGCATCACCCGCTCGTGGTTCCTGCACTCGCCGCTGTATGAAATGATGCAGCAGATTGCCGAGAAAAAAGGCAAGCTCATCATCACCACCGACCACGGCACCATCCGCTGCAAGCGCCCCTACAAGATTGTGGGCGACCGGAACACCAACACCAACCTGCGCTACAAGCACGGTAAGAATCTGGGCTTCGACGACTCGCGCGACGTGTACGTGGTGCGCAAGCCGGAAAGCATTTTCCTGCCGCGCGAAAATGTGAGTACGGCCTACGTCTTCACCATCGGCGACTACTTCTTCGCCTACCCGAACAACTACAACTACTACGTGAACTACTACAAGGACACGTTCCAGCACGGCGGCATTTCGCTGGAAGAGTGCATCATCCCGTATGTGACGCTCACCCCGAAGGGGTAATTTGAAAGAGTTTCTAAGAACAAAGAAGGCCGCCTTTTATGAGGCGGCCTTCTTTGCTTTGGGGTGGTCAAGTTAACTATTTGAGTTTGTCCAGCGCCGCCCGCAGCCGCGGCAGGGCCGCCTGAATCGAGTCTACCGTTTCGGCGCCCACCGAAGCCCGGAACCACGGCTCCGACGCCGGCGAGCCAAACGCGCTGAAGGGCACCAGCGCCAGCTTGGCTTCCGAAATCAAATAGGACGTGAGTTCGGCGGTGGTGGCCAGCACGGTGCTATCGGGTGCGGTTTTGCCCAGCACGTCGATTTTGATGGTGAGATAGATGGCGCCGGCCGGGGCTACGGCGTCGACGGGGTAGCCGGCGGCCTGCAACTCTTTCAAGCCGTCAAACAAGGCTTGCAGCGAACCTTGCAGGTTGGTTTTCATCTCACCCAGAAAGGCATCTACGGCTTCGGTTTCGGGCATGAAGTGGGCGGTGGCCACCTGCTCGGCCTTTGGAGCCCAGGCGCCCACGTGGCCCAGAATGGACTTCATCTTCTCGATGATGGCCGGGGGGCCGAAGCTGTAGCCCACGCGCACGCCGGTGGCGGCAAAGCACTTGGAAATGCCGTCGATGTAGATGACGTAGTCGCGCAGCTCGGGGCGCAGGCTCACCGGGTCGTGGTGCTCGGTGCTGCCGAAGGTGAGCAGCCAGTAAATCTGGTCGTAGAGAATGTAGAGCGGCTTTTCATCGGCGCCGCGGAGCTTGTTTTCGGCAATCACCAGGTCGCAGATTTCTTCCAGGCCGGCTTTGGTGAACACCGTGCCGGTGGGGTTCAGCGGCGAGCACAGGGCCAGCAGCGTGGCGCCGGGCAGGTGCGGGGCCAGGTCGGCGGCCGTGGGCATGAAGTTGTTTTCGGCGCGGGTGGGCACGGCCACGGGCGTGGCGCCGGTGAGGTGGCAGTAGTGGTTGTTGTTCCAGCTGGGCAGCGGGAAAATGACCCGGTCGCCGGCGTCGATGAGGGTGCGGTAGGTGGCGTAGATGAGCGGGCGCGAGCCCCCGGCAATCAGGATGTCATTCGGGCCATACTCCAGGCCCTGGCGGGTTTTCAGGAAGTCGGAAACCGACTGGCGCAGCTCATTGATGCCGGCGGCGGGCGGGTAGTTGGTCAGCCCGGCCTGGTAAGCCCGGGTGATGCCTTCGTTTAGCTCAGTTGGAATGGGAAAAATCTTCGGGTCGAAGTCGCCGATGGTCAGGTTGCAGATGTTAGCGCCCTGGCGCACCTGCTCGCTTACCTGGTTGCCAATGCGAATGATTTCGGAGCCGCTCAGGCCGGCGGCCATCTTGGATACTTGCATAGAAGGGAAGCAGCCGGATATAAGCTGCATTGGCCGCGAAGGTAAATGACGCCTGCGGCATCATTGCCCGGCCGCCCGCCGCAGCTCGTCTTCGGCGCCGGCGGCGCGCTTGCGGGCGGCGGCCACTTTGCCGTTGCCGAAGCGGTAGGTGAAGGCGGCCGTTGCCACGCGGGTGTCCTGCCGGGTCACAAAGCTTTCGGAAAAAGACGTGTACACCGACGTAGAGCGCAAAACGGACGTGTAGAGCACGTCCGAAACGTTCAGCCGCAGGGTGGCCTGCTTGTCCCAGAAGCTGCGCTGCAGGCCCAGCAGCAGCTGCCCGCGGGACCGGGCGCGCTCAAAGCCCCAGATTTCGCCCGACTGAAAGGCGCCATTCAGCTCCCCCGACCAGCCGTGGGGCAGGCTGAACGTATTGTTGGCGGTGAGCTGGCAGGCCGGCTGTTGGCGGTCGAGCAGGGTGCGGGCCAGCTCGCCGCGAAAGCGCGACACGTAGAAAATGGCGTTGGCGTAGAGCGTCCACCATTTGGTGGGTTCCACGGGCGCGGTCAGGGTGAGAGCCAGGTAATCCTGGCTGGTCAGGTTCACTTCGCGGCTCACTACCTGGCGGCTGCCGTCGGGCGCGGGCTGCACCACCGTCACGATGGGCTGGCGGGTGTGGGCGTAGCTGAGAGCCGTGCTGAATTTCTGGCGGTAGGTGTGCGTCAGGTCCACGTTGTAGCTGGTCTGGGCCAGCAAGTAGGGATTGCCCGAGCGGTACGAAACCGCGTCGACGTAGGCCCGCAGCGGGTTTAGCTGGGCGTAGTTGGGCCGGTCGATGCGCCGGCCGGCGGCCAGGGCCAGCGCGTGCTGCGCGGCCAGCTGCACCTGAACCGAGGCCGTGGGAAACAGCTGCAGGTACCGGCGCTCGCGCATGCCCTCGCCCGCGAGCGTGGCGCGAATGGTGGTTTGCTCGGCGCGCAGGCCGGCCTGCAGGCTGGCCTTGCCGCGGCCGCCGCGCACGCTGGCGTAGGCGGCGTTCACGTTTTCATAGTAGTCGAAGGCGCTCGATATTGAGGGCGCAAAGACGCCGTTCTCGAGAAAAGCCACCGCGCTGGCGGAGGTCACCCGCGTGCTTTTGCCGCCCAGGTCGAGGCGGCTGCGGTGGGGCAGGGGGCGGCTGTAGTCTAGCTTCAGGGCCCCAATGGTCAGGTCGCTGCGCTGCTCGCCCGTGAGCAGGGCCGGTGCAAGAGTTGGCTCCAGAAAGCTGGTGCGCAGGTCGAGGGCGCGGGTGGTGCGGTACTGCGCGTAGTCGGCATCGGCCGTTAGGCTGGCGGCCGACGCCGAGTCGGCAAAAGCGTGCCGCAAGTTGAGGTTGGCGCTGCCGTTGGGGCGCTTTATTTCCTGTGCCACCAGCGAGCGGTACCACAGCGCCGGCGTGCCGCCTTCGTCGTACAGCCGCGTCTGGGTGTCGTTGGCGGTGGTGGTGCGGCTGAGCAGCCCCGTGAGCGCCATGCCCAGCAGCGTGCGCGGCGTGAGATTGAAGTCGGCGCCCACCTTGGCGCTGTGCGAGCGCAGGTACAGCATGCGCTTGCCCAGCACGTCGCTGCTGGCGGCCGGCAGCCCCGCCAGGGCCTCGTATTGGCGGTAGAATTCCTGCCGGGCAAAGTCGTTGCGATTGGTGTAGCTATAGGAGCCGTAAAAGTTGACGTTTTGGCTGCGGTGATTCAGGGTAAAGCCGGAGGTGAGCTTGCCGTATTCGCCCCGGCCGTAGCTGGCGTTGGCCGTGCCGTTTGTGCCCAGGCGCAGGTCTTTTTTGAGCGTGAGGGCGATGACCCCGGCCCCGCCCTGGGCATCGTACTGGGCGGGCGGGTTGGTGATGAGCTCAATGGTCTGGAGCTGCTCGGCGGGCAGGGCGCGCAGGTATTCGGTGAGGTCGACGCCCGCCAGGGGCAGGCGCTTGCCGTCTACCAGCAGCAGAAGCCCCTGCCGGCCGCGCAGGGCAATGGCCTCGTTCACCACCACGCCCGGCGAGCGGCCCAGCACGTCGAGGGCCGTGGCCCCGGCCGATAAAGGGCTGTCGGCCACGTGCACCACGGTGCGGTCGGGGTGATGCTCAAATAAGGGCTGGCGCGCCTGCACCGTCACCCCGGCCAGGGCCGTGGCCTCGCTGGCTTGCAGCAGCAGGGCAGGTAGCACCAGGCCGTCTGGTGGCAGGGAAAATGCCGCGCTCCATACGCGCCGGTACCCCACCTGGCTGGCCGAAACCAGGTAGCGGCCGCCCGCCTGGCCTTCCAGCAAAAAAACGCCCCGCTCGTCGCTGAACTCGGTTTTTACCACCACCGAGTCGGCGGCGCGGTGCAGGGCAATAGTGGCAAAGGGAACAGCGCCTCCCGCCCCGGTCAAAACCGTGCCCCGCGCCACGGCCTGGGCCTGAGCCGCGCCGGCCCAGGGGGCGAGTAGGAGTAGCCCGGCCCAAGGGGCAATACACCAAAACGGCCCGACCCGCCACCGGAACGGCAAAAAAGTAGAAAAACGCACGGGGTAGAAATAGAAAGGCAAATGCTGCCTCGCCTCATCACCGGCCGCAAAAGAAGGCGTAGTTTCTTTTGGCTGATGACGTTAGGCGCTGCCGCAAAGCATAAAGTTGCAGGTTCCGCGGCATTTATCCAAAGCGGCGGCCCGCTGCTGCGGCTTTGCCGGTATTTTTGCGCCATGCTTCCCTCAATCATTGCCGTTTCTTCTGTAGACGAGTTGCCCGCGGCCGCTCGCCGGGTGCAGGCCGCCATCGAAGCCGCTCACTGTTCCGTGGTGGCGTTTGAGGGCGAGATGGGCGCCGGCAAAACCACGCTCATCCGCGCCCTGGCCGCCGCCCTAGGCGTGGCCGACGACGTGAGCAGCCCCACCTTCTCACTGGTGAATGAGTACCGCGACGCGCAGGAGCGGCCCGTGTATCATTTCGATTTCTACCGCATCGACTCCCTGCGCGAAGCTGAACAGATGGGGGCCGCTGAGTACCTCGATTCGGGGTATCTTTGCTTGGTGGAGTGGCCCGCCCGGGTGGGCCCGCTTTTGCCCACGCCCCGGCTCGAAGTCCGCATCGACGTGGTGGGCCCCGAAGCCCGTGAAATCCACCTGCACCTTATCCCGTAACTTGCCCGCCCCGCATCAATTAGCCTGCCGTTGCCCTGCCGCCCGCCCCGTTAGCCGGCCGGCCCCACCTGATGCCTGTTAATTGATACTTGCTACCTGAACCTATGCCCGAGCAGCTACCATCCGGTTTTGAGTCCCTGGCCACCAGCCGCGCCTATTTCACCCAGGAATCGATGCTGGCCGTGGAAACCCGGAAGCGCAAGCTTTTCATTGGCCTGCCCCGCGAAACCTCGCTGCAGGAAAACCGCCTCGGCCTCACCCCCGAAGCCGTGCAGCACCTGGTGAGCGCGGGCCACGAAGTGGTGATGGAAGCCGGCGCCGGCGAGCCCAGCAAGTACGCCGACCACGACTACTCCGAAGCCGGCGCCCAGATAGCCTACTCGGCCGACGAAGTGTACAAGGCCGACGTGCTGCTCAAAGTGGCCCCGCCCACGCTCGAAGAAATTGAGCTGCTGCACCCCGGCCAAACCCTGATTTCGGCCCTGCAGATGGGCTCGATGACCCAGGAATACATCGCGGCGCTTTCGCGCAAGAAAATCAACGCCATCGGCTTCGAGCTGATGAAAGACCCTAGCGGTGCCCGCCCCGTGGTGCGCGCCATGAGCGAAATCGCGGGCTCGACCGTGATGCTGATTGCGGCCGAATACCTGGCCCGCTCCAACGAGGGCAAGGGCATCATCCTGGGCGGCATCACGGGCGTGCCGCCGTCGCAGGTGGTCATCCTGGGGGCCGGCACGGTGGCTGAGTACGCTGCCCGCGCCGCCACCGGCCTCGGGGCCGAGGTGAAGGTGTTCGACAACCACCTCTACAAGCTGCGCCGCCTCAAGCACAACCTGGGCATGCAGCTCTACACCAGTACCTTGGATACGTTTGCCCTGAGCCAGCAAATCCGGCGGGCCGACGTCGTCATCGGCGCGCTGGCCGTGGAAGACGGCCGCATTCCCTTCATGGTGCCCGAGGAAATGGTGGCCACGATGTCGTCCGGCTCGGTCATCATCGACGTGAGCATTGACCAAGGCGGCTGCTTCGAAACCAGCGAGATGACCAGCCACAGCAACCCCGTCTTCCGCAAGTACGACGTGGTGCACTACTGCGTGCCCAACATCGCCTCGCGCGTGCCCCGCACCGCCACCAACGCGCTGAGCAACATCTTCACGCCCATCCTGCAGGAAATCAGCCAGCACGGCGGCATCAACGAAGTGCTGTTCACCAACGAGCATTTCCGCAGTGGCGTGTACATCTACCGCGGCTCGCTGACCAATGCGATGATTGCGAAGAAATTCAACATGCGGTATAAGGAGCTGGGATTGTTGATTGCGGTACGGAATTAAGGACGGTGTTTTTTTTAAAGTCTTAGGCGATGATTATACTATTTCCCGGTTACATGACACAATATGTTACCGGGTAGTTTTATTAAGTAAGTAAATAGTAGAGGTATACTTAGCATAAGTAAAGCAGGATTAGTTTTGCAGTCTTTTTGTTTTTGAAAAAGATATGTAATGAGTTACACGAATTATATTTCTCCTTTGAATAATACGGAATGTGCCGTACTGGAAACTCCCGCGCTGGAGAATTCCAGCTCCGCCAAAAGCAAATTCAACTTCGACCTGGAAGCGTTGCGCGGAGTGGCCGCCCTCGTGGTGGTACTGTCGCACGCAGTGCACACCAGCCTAAACACGCTTGACCCGGCGTACCACCCCACCGGCATCTGGACGTACGCCGCGCCGGGCCATTTGAGCGTGCTGCTGTTTTTTGTGCTTTCGGGCTATGTCATTGGCAAGGCTCACGCCGTGGCGCTACAGAAGGATACCATTCTGCTGTATTTGAAAAAGCGGTTCGTTCGGATTTACCCCATCTATCTGGTCTGCATCCTGTTTGTTTTTTTGGTGCTCGTCAGAAACCCTTCGCTTTTAACCGTATTCAGTCATTTCTCCCTGACGCAGGGGCTTACGGCGCCCGTGCTGCACGCTATTTCGCCGTCGTGGTCGCTCAGCTATGAAGTCTTTTTTTACCTGTTGTTTATCCCTATTTCTTATTTCAGGCTGAATCCGACGGTCATTGCAGTTGCCATGGTGGGGCTGGGAGTGGTGACGGCTTATTTTTTTCCGGCCTTTGCCATGGGCCTGGTGCCCACCTATGCGTTTGGCTTCGCGTTCTGGCTGTGCGGGCTGGTCCTGGCCAGGCACTCCCGGCCCGATGTAAGCGCTGCCTCCTATGCCGCCATGGTCAGTCTGGTCTTTCTGTTCCTGACGCTGGGGGCCTTGGATGCCGCCCCTGCGTTACTGCACCGTGCCCTACTGTTCTTTCTTGGGAAAGACTTGAGTATAGTTCCGGAAAGCCAAGATGCGTATATGGTTTTTCAGGATTTCGCATATCTGCCGTATTGCGCGCTGATGGTCGCGGTGTTTGCCGGCATCCGGTTCAAGCACCGCAAAGCCATTCTCGGCTTTATGACGCTTTTCCCCGCCCTGAGCTTCGTACATTACTTGAAAGAAGCCGACAAGAACCCGCTCATTACGCTGTTCTTCATCGGGCTGTTTTACAGCATTTCCTTGGTGTTTTTCCTATTTCCGGCGAGCTTGGAGCACTTCTCGAAGCGGGCCATCAAGCGGCTCGTGCCGCTAGGCAGCATCTCCTACGGGTTGTACATTGTTCATTTTCCCTTGCTCACGCTCATTCTCTCGTACCAGGGTTTTTCCGGCTCGGGCTTTACCTACTGCGTGCGCTTGGCGGTGTTTCTTCTGGTCACGGTGGTGGCGTCCTACTACTTAGAAAAAGTGTACCAGCCCTGGGTACGAAAGGCCATCGGCTAGTCGCGGCTGTGGTCTTCCGTTCAGGAAAGTAGAAACGTTTTCCACGCCTCTACCAGCCGCCCTTCCGCCAGAAACTGCCGACCCAACTGCAGCAATTGTTTCTTGAGTTCCAGCGCATCGTCGCGGTGCTTGTTCAATAGGTAGGCTACCATCGGCTCGGATTTAAATTCCTCGACTTGTTCCGGCGTGGGCAGGGAGTCGCGCTCAATGTTGGCCAAGCGGCCCAACTCGTTGCCGGTGAGCACGTCGGAATTTAGAATAAAATCGGGCAATTGGTCGAAGCCGATGCCGATGTGGCGGTTGGGCTTGGGCACTTCAAAGAGGCTGGCGCCGCTGGCCCGGCAGTACCAGTCTCCCCCGAGGCGGGCCACAGCGTCCAGCTTGAACGGGTCGATGCCGGTGGCGTCGGGAAGCAGGATATCCTCGCGGAAGTGGGCCCGCACCACCCGGCAGATGATGAGGTTGCCGGCGCCGTGGTTCTGGCCCAGTTCAATGATTTGCTCCACCACGCATTCGAAAGCGGCCGGGGCCTCGGCCACGCGCGGCGGGCGCACCTGCTCGGAGGCCAGCTCGGTGAGGCCGGCTTTAGTGAATTCGTTGACGCCTTTCTCGTACTCGGTGCTCGACAAGGACATCTGCTCCACGAGCGCGAAATCGCAGATGTTGATGACGACTTCGGGCACTTCGCGCACGTTTTGCAGGGTGTGCTTCTGGGTGTTGTCGCGCACGCGGTTGGCCGGCGAGAACACGAGGATGGGCGGGTTGGCGCTAAAGGCGTTGAAGAAGCTGTAGGGGCTCAGGTTCACGCGGCCCTCGGCATCAATCGTGCTGGCGAAGGCCACCGGCCGCGGCGCCACGGCGCCCACCATAAACGGGTGCCACTCGCTGGGCTTGAGGTCGGAAGGAGTGAGGGAGTGGAATACGGGAAGGAGGGAGGCCATGAGAGTTTGCGTGCGATGCACCGAGCTTGGGTGGCCAAAGCTAAGTAGCTTGGCTGCATGAAGCGGTTTTTTCTCCCGGCACTATTGGCGTGCCTGCTAGCGCCCGGCGCTGCGGCTGCCACCGAAAACCCCGCGCCGCTGGCCGACACGGCCCGGCTGCGCCAGCACCTGCGGGTGCTCACCGGCACGCCACAGCCGCGCAACTACGTTCACCCCGTGGTGTTGGAATCGGTGGCGGCTTTCATCGGGCGCGAGCTTCGCACCGCCGGCGCTTACGCCGTGGCCGACCAGCCCTACACGGTGCAGGGCCAAACCTACCGCAACGTCACCGCCTCGTTTGGGCCCACCGACGGCCCCCGGCTCATCATCGGGGCGCACTACGACGTGTGCGGCGACCAGCCCGGCGCCGACGACAACGGCACCGGCGTGGCGGCCCTGCTAGAGCTGGCCCGTCTGCTCGGGCAGGAAAAAACAGTGCCGTACCGCATCGATTTGGTGGCCTACACGCTGGAAGAACCCCCGTTTTTCCGGACCCCGCAAATGGGCAGCTATGTGCACGCGGCTTCGCTCAAAGCGGCGGGCGTACCGGTGCGGGGCATGGTATCGCTCGAAATGCTGGGTTATTTCGACGACCGCCGGGGTTCCCAGCGCTACCCCATCTGGCCGCTAAAATTCATTTACGGCAGCCGGGGCAACTACGTGACCGTGGCCCAGAAATTCGGCAACGGCCGTTTCGGCCGGCGGTTTGCGCGGCACTACCGGGCGGCCGCGGCCCTGCCGGTGAAGCGCTTCAAAGCCCCGGCCTGGCTGCCGGGCATCGACTTCTCCGACCACCTCAACTACTGGAAATTCGATTACCCGGCCGTGCTGCTCACCGATACGGCCTTTTACCGCAACCGCAGCTACCACGAGGCTTCCGATACGCTGGCCCGCCTGGACCTGCGCCGCTTGGGCCTGGCGGTGGATGCGCTGCTGGCCACCGTGCTGGCGGAAGAGAAATAGCGCAGCAGATGATGCTCAGGGCATTGTGCAAACACGAGCCACAAAAATGCCCGCTATGCCACAACGGCAGGCATGGCTTCGGCGCATTTCATTGCACTTCCGCACCTATCTCCCCAATTCCGTTCGCCATTGGGTTGTATGTTGCCGCCCGGATTCCCATTTACCCATCAGGCTGCGAACTACATGGAACAACGTTTACCCATCTCGCCCGACGTGGGGGATGCCCCGGCGGCGCACGATAACAACAGCGTCGACGAAAAAACCATCTGGAAGGTCATCACCGCCTCATCGGTCGGAACCGTTATCGAGTGGTACGATTTCTACATTTTCGGCTCACTGGCGGCCATCATCGGGCCGGTGCTGTTTGGCTCGAAGGGCAAGCCTGAGGAAACCCTGTTGGGGGCGCTGGCCGTGTTTGGGGTGGGCTTCATTGTGCGGCCGTTCGGGGCGGTGGTGTTTGGCCGCATCGGCGACATGATTGGGCGCAAATACACCTTCCTGGTGACGCTGCTGATGATGGGCGGGGCCACCGTGGCCACCGGCCTGGTGCCCAGCTACGACAAAATCGGCTGGGTGGCGCCGGCCATCGTGCTGGTGCTGCGCCTGTTTCAGGGCCTGGCGCTGGGTGGTGAGTACGGCGGCGCCGCCACCTACGTGGCCGAGTACGCGCCCGACAAGCGCCGCGGCTACTTCACCAGCTACATCCAGATTACGGCCACGGCCGGCCTCATCCTGAGCATTCTGGTCATCGTGCTCACCAAAAAAGCCATGCCCGACGCCGACTTCAAGACCTGGGGCTGGCGCATCCCGTTCCTGCTCTCGGGCGTGCTCATTGTGGCCTCGTACTACATCCGGAAGCAGCTGCACGAGTCGCCGCTGTTTGCCAAAGCCAAGGCTGAGGGCAAAACCAGCACCAGTCCGCTGCGCGACTCGTTTCTGAACCCCGTGAACCGTCGGCTGGTGCTCATTGCGCTGTTTGGGGCCACTATGGGGCAGGGCGTGGTGTTCTACACCAGCCAGTTCTACGCCTATTCCTTCATGCAGAACGCGCTGAAGCTGGACCTCATCGATGCCAGCATCGTGCTGGTGGCCAGTATGGTATTGGCCACGCCGCTGTTCATTTATTTCGGCTCGCTTTCCGACCGCATCGGGCGCAAGCGCATCATCATGGCCGGCATGCTGTGCGCGGCCCTGTTCACGGTGCCGCTTTTCTATGGGCTGAAAGCCTACGCCGGCCCCCTCACCGAAGTAACCCCCGCCACCGTCGACGCCGCTGGCAAAGCCGTAGAAGCCGTGTCGAAAGCCTTGGCGCCCAATCTGTTCATGATGACGGTGCTCACCTTCTGCTTGGTGTTGTTCGTGACCATGGTGTACGGTCCCATCGCCGCTTATCTGGTCGAGCTGTTTCCCACCAAAGTGCGCTACACTTCGCTCTCGGTACCCTACCACATTGGCAACGGCATCTTCGGCGGCTTCGTGCCGCTGGTGGCCACTTGGATAGCCGTGTGGGCCAAAGCCCAGCCCGCGGGCACATTCTTCAAGGAACACGCGGCTCTGTCGGGCCTGATTTATCCGGTTCTGATTGCCGCCCTGTGCTGGATAATTGGCTCGGCCCTGATGAAGGATTCGCGCAACGTGCGCATCATGGAGTAGGCTGAGCGGCTGGGAATTAAAAACCCGCCGGGCACTGCGCCCGGCGGGTTTTTTACTAAATTGACGCCGTGCTCCCCACTCTCATCAAATTCCCACCCGCCATGAAACGAGCTTGTTCTTACGCCGCGGCCCACGCCGCCAGCCTCGCCGACCCGGCGGGCTTCTGGGCCAACCAGGCCGCTCACCTGCACTGGAACAAAGCCCCTCGGGAAGTGCTCAGCCAGGACGAAAACGGGCATTTTCGCTGGTTCGCGGATGGGGAGATGAACACTGCCTTTCTCTGCCTCGACTACCACGTGCAGCACGGCCGCGCCGACCAGCCGGCTCTGATTTACGACTCGCCCGTCACCCACACCCTGCGCACCTACACCTATGCCGAACTGCTGGACCTGACCGCCCGCTTTGCCGGCGGCCTGCGCGAACTGGGCGTGCAGCTCGGCGACCGGGTCATCATTTACATGCCCAACATGCCCGAGGCCGTGGTGGCCATGCTGGCCTGCGCCCGCATCGGGGCCATTCATTCGGTGGTGTTTGGGGGCTTCGCGCCGCACGAGCTGGCCGTGCGGATTGACGATGCCCGGCCCAAGGTCATTGTTTGTGCCTCGGGCGGGATGGAGTTCGACCGCATCATCCCCTACAAGCCATTGGTGGACGAAGCCCGGGCCAGCGCCACGCACCAGCCGGCCCACGTGGTGGTGTGCCAGCGGCCGTTTGTGAAGGCCGAGCTGCAGCCGGAGGTGGATGTTGATTTTGATACTTTGCTGCGTGCCGAACCCGTGCCGGCCGTGCCGGTGCCCGCCACGCACCCGCTCTACATTCTGTATACCAGCGGCACCACCGGCCGGCCCAAGGGCGTGGTGCGTGACCACGGCGGCCACGCCGTGGCCCTGCGCTTCAGCATGGAAGCTATCTACGACCTCGCCCCCGGCGAAGTCATCTTCACCGGTTCCGACATCGGCTGGGCCGTGGGCCATTCTTACATCGTGTATGGGCCGCTGCTGCGCGGCGCTACCACGGTCTTATTTGAAGGAAAACCCGTGCGCACGCCCGATGCGGGCACGTTTTGGCGCCTCGTCAGCCAGCACCGGGCCAGCGTAATGTTCACGGCGCCCACTGCCATTCGCGCCATCAAGAAGGAAGACCCCGATGGCGCGCTGGCCCGCCAGTACGACCTCAGCAGCCTGCGCCACCTGTTTCTGGCCGGCGAGCGCTGCGACCCCGCTACTTACGAGTGGGCCCGGCAGGTGCTGGGCGTGCCGGTCATCGACCACTGGTGGCAAACCGAGAGCGGCTGGCCCATGCTGGCCACCCTGGCCGGGCTGGAAGGCATGCCGCCGCCCCGCGCCGGCAGCGCCGGCCACCCCGTGCCCGGCTACGACGTACACATTCTCGATGAAGCCGGCCAGCCCCAGCCCGCCGGCATCACCGGCCTGGTGGCCGTGAAGCTGCCGCTGCCGCCCGGCTGCTTTCCCACGCTCTGGAACGACACCGAGCGCTACCAAGCCTACCTCGAACCTTTTCCCGGCTACTACTTCAGCGGCGACGGCGGCTACCGCGACACGGAAGGCTACACCTACATCATGGGCCGCGTCGACGACGTCATCAACGTGGCCGGCCATCGCCTGAGCACCGGTGAGATTGAAGAAATTCTGGCCGCCCATCCGGCCGTGGCCGAGTGCGCCGTGCTGGGCATTGCCGACGCCCTGAAAGGGCAAATTCCCGTGGGGCTGGTGGTGCTGAAGGACGGCCACATGATAGGAGAGGAGACGCTGGAGCAGGAGCTGGTGGCGGCGGTGCGCGCCCGCATTGGCGCGGTGGCCTGCTTCCGGCAGGCGGTGGCGGTGAAGCGCCTGCCCAAAACCCGCTCCGGTAAAATTCTGCGCAAAACCCTGCGCCAGCTGGCCGACGGCGAAGCGTTTGCCCTGCCCGCCACCATCGACGACCCGCTCATTCTGGACGAAATCCGGGCTGGCCTGATGCGGCGCGGCATCGGTTTGGCCTTCGAAAGCACGACGGCTGCTTAGAAAAGGGGACTTACCCATTATTCTTGCGCATTCCTTAGGGGGCTTCCGCCTTATCCCTTCCCAACGCCCAACACCTAGTCTTTGTCCATGTCCGCCACGCGCACCCGCACCCTCGAAGAATACCACGCCGATTACCAGCACTCCGTTCAGGACCCCGACGCTTTTTGGGCAGCAGCGGCCGAGCCCTTCACCTGGCGCAAAAAGTGGGACACCGTGCGCGGCGGCGAGTTTTCGCCGGCCGGCACCAGCACTTGGTTTGACGGGGCGCGCCTCAACATCACCGAAAACTGCCTGGACCGCCACTTGGCCACCCGCGCCAACAAGCTGGCCATCATTTTCGAGCCCAACGACCCCAAAACCCGCCACCTGCGCCTCACCTACCGCGAGCTGCACGAGCAAGTGTGCCAGTTTGCCAACGTGCTGCTGAAAAACGGCGTGCAGAAAGGCGACCGGGTAGTGCTCTACCTGCCCATGATTCCGCAGCTGGCCGTGGCCGTGCTGGCCTGCGCCCGCATCGGGGCGGTGCATTCGGTGGTGTTTGCGGGCTTCTCGGCCACGGCCATTGCCGACCGCATCAACGACGCCGACGCGGCCTTCGTCCTCACCGCCGACGGCCTGAACCGCGGCGCCAAGCAAATTCCGGTGAAAGGCGTGGTGGACGAAGCCCTGCAAAGCTGCCCCGGCGTGCGCCGCGTCATCGTGGTGGAGCACACCGGCTGGCCCGTGCAGTGGCAGGACGGCCGCGACGTGTGGTACCACGACGAGGTGAAGGACGTGGCCAAAGACTGCCCGCCCGTCGAAATGGTGGCCGAAGACCCGCTGTTCATCCTCTACACCAGCGGCAGCACCGGCAAGCCCAAGGGCGTGGTGCACACCCAGGCCGGCTACATGGTGTGGGCCGACTACACGTTCCGCAACGTGTTTCAGGTGGAAGAAAACGACGTGTTCTGGTGCACGGCCGACATTGGCTGGGTCACGGGCCACACCTACGGGCTGTATGGGCCGTTGCTGGCCGGTGGCACCACGCTGCTGTTTGAGGGCGTGCCCACGTTTCCGTCGCCGGGCCGCTTCTGGGAGGTGATTGACAAGCACCACGTCACCATTTTCTACACCGCGCCCACGGCCATTCGTTCGCTCATGAGCGCGCCAATCGACCACGTGTTGGCGTATTCACTGCACAGCCTGCGCATTCTGGGCTCGGTGGGCGAGCCCATCAACGAGGAAGCCTGGCACTGGTACCACCAGCACGTGGGCAAGGGCCGCTGCCCCATCGTGGACACGTGGTGGCAAACCGAAACCGGCGGCATCATGATTTCGGCCATGGCCGGCATTACGCCCTCGGTGCCGGCCCGCGCCGGCCTGCCGCTGCCGGGCGTGCAGCCCGTGCTACTCAACCAGGACGGCACCGAAATTGAAGGCAACGACCAGGAGGGCTACCTCGCCCTCAAAGGCAGCTGGCCGGGCGTCATTCGCACCACCTGGGGCGACCACGAGCGCGCCCGCCAAACGTACTTCCAGCCCTATCCCGGCTACTATTTCACCGGCGACGGCGCCCGGCGCGACGAAAACGGCCTCTACCGCATCATCGGCCGCGTCGACGACGTCATCAACGTGAGCGGCCACCGCTTCGGCACGGCCGAAATCGAAAATGCCATCAACGAGAGCGAGTTTGTGGTGGAAAGTGCCGTGGTGGGCTACCCGCACGACGTGAAAGGCCAGGGCATCTACGCCTACGTCATTTGCCAGAACGGCGTGCCCACCACCGACATCGACATCCAGCGCACCGAGGCCAGCATCATCGAAGCCGTGGTGGCCCAGATTGGCCGCATCGCCAAGCCCGACAAGATTCAGCTCGTGTCGGGCCTGCCCAAAACCCGTTCCGGCAAAATCATGCGCCGCATCCTGCGCAAAGTGGCCGAGGGCGAAACCAGCAACCTCGGCGACGTGACCACGCTGCTCGACCCGCTGGTGGTGGACGAGATTCTGGCCGGGAAAAAGTAAGCCTGAAAATTCCTGGTCATAAAAAAAAGCCGCTGCAGAATCTCTGCAGCGGCTTTTTTCATGGCCGACACAAACCCTACCCAAAAACCTTCACTTTTTCGCCTTTCCGCTTGGTGCGCAAGTGCTGCCGGATAATCTGCTGAATGTCCTTGTTGTCGGTGTAGGGCTGAATCACGTCGCGGAAATCGGCCAACTTGCGGGCTGAAAACGTTTCGTCGACGAATGCGAAACCGCGGTAGCGCCCGTTTTCCACCAGCACGATGCTCTTTTCCAGCTCCGTGCGGCCCGGCCCAATCACCACAAAGCTTTCGTGCTCGTAGCTGATGCTGTCGATGGCCTCGTCCACGCGCTGGTTGTAGCTCTCGGGCGGCTCCTGGCCCACGCAGGCGCCCTGGCAGCGGTGCACTTGGTAGTCGAAGCAGGGGCCAGTGGTTTTGTAGAGGCCGCACAGCTTCTGGCACAGGTTGTACTTGGCCACTTTGTGGTACAAAAAACCCTGCGCCTTATACTGGTTGCCCAGCGCGATGATGGGAATCTCGGCGTTGCGGGCATCGGCACGGCCGTAAGCCAAGCGCTTGTAGCCCTGCTCATCCACGCGCAGGTAGATGCCCGCCGGAAACACCGAGCGTCGCTGGGCCCGGTTGTAGGCCGGCTTCATCTGCTTAATCAGGTGCGACTCGTACAGCAGCGCCACCAGTTCCGAACCAGTCAACTCCCAGGTAATGTCGGCAATGGAATTCTTAAACTCCAAGCTCTTGCGCGACTTCACATCGATGGCAAAGTGCTGCTGAATGCGCTTGTAAATGTTGATGCTCTTGCCCACGTAAATGACCTCGCCGGCCTCGTTGTGGAAATAGTACACGCCCGTGGCCTGGGGCAGACTGGCCACCAGCTCCGGCGACACCAGCGGCGGCAGCAGCGCCGTGCGAATGGCCTCCTGCATCGCCGCTACGCGCTTGGGCTTGGGGGCTTTGGTGCCGTCGGGCCGGCGGCCGGCGGGGGCCAGGGCATCCACCCGGGCCAAGGTGTGGCTGGTGTTGGTGCCGTGGGGCAGGTCCTCGCTTTCGTTGGTAATCTTCAGCAGCTTGCCGAAGAGCAGGGCCGTGGCGTGGGCATCGCCGGCGGCGCGGTGCCGGTCCTGCAGCGGAATGCCGATGTTTTGGCACAGCTTGCCCAGGCTGTAGCTGGGCTGGCCCGGAATGAGGCTGCGCGAGAGGCGCACGGTGCACAGCGTTTTGCGCGAGTAGTTGTAGCCCAGGTCGGCGAATTCCTTCTTCAAAAACGAGTAGTCGAACCGCACGTTGTGGGCCACAAAGACGCAGCCTTCGGTCATTTCCACCACTTTCTTGGCCACCTCGTGGAACTTGGGGGCGTCGCTCACCATGTCGTTGGTGATGCCGGTGAGCTGCGTGATGAACGGCGGAATGGCCCGGCCGGGGTTGAGCAAAGTGGCGTACTCATCCACGATTTTTTCGCCGTCGTGGATGTAGATGGCGATTTCGGTGATGCGGTCCTGGGTGGGCTGCCCGCCGGTGGTTTCAAGGTCGATGATGGCGTACAAATCGCGGCGCAGTAGGTGGTCGGTAGGAAAGCTAACAAACTTAGCCCGGCAGAAGGTTGCATGAAAAAAGGCAGCCTTACTAGGCTGCCTTTTTTCAGTTGTCAGTTATCAGTGAGCAGTGACCAGTTCGCGTTAGGATAAATAAACGTCCTGTTGACTGCTCTCTACTAACTGTTTACTAAATTATTTGACTTGGCCTTTCAACTGGGTGATTTTGTTTTTGGCGGCCAGAATCTGGCCGTGCTGCTGCTCCACTACGGAGCGCACGTCGCTCGGCAGGTTCGATTTCAGCGCCGCTTCGTAGGCCGTGAGGGCGGTGGCGTCGCCGGTTTCGCACTCGCCCAGAATGGCCGAGTCGCTCTGCCCGGTAATGGCCGACTTGAGGTTAATCCAGCCGCGGTGCACGGCAGCGGCGGCTTCGGTCACGGCGGCTTCTACGCCCCCCACGGCATCGCCGGCCACGCCCAGGCGGTTGGCTTGCTGCTGCAGCTGCGACTCAAACTGCGCGCGTTGCTGCGAGAGCTGGCTGAGCTCGGCTTTGATTTGGGGGTTGCTGGCACCTTCGGCGGCCTCTTGGTAGCCTTTGGCGCCGGTGTGCGCAATGGCGAGCAATTCGCTGAATGCTTGGTTGGAATTATTGGCAGTATCCATCGGAAAGAAATGGGGTTGGTGAATGGAAAGGATGGTAAACTATACTACCAACTCTTGGCCGGGGTTGTCCCCGGCCTCACATCCGCTTAATCATGTGCCAGGCTTTGCCCCAAAACCCGGGCTTGTCGTCCGACTTGTCTTTCTTGGTTTCCTCGCCGTCGGTCACGTCGCCGAGCAGGAAACCCCAGGGCTCGGTGGTCTTGTTGGCATCAAACACCACTTTGAGCACGGCCGTGAGCGGAATGCTCAAAATCATGCCCGGCGTGCCCCACAGCTCGCCCCCCAAAATGAGGGCAATGATGGCCGCCATGGGGTTGATGCTCACTTTTGAGCCCGTAATCATGGGCGTGATGAAATTGCCTTCCAAAAACTGCACAAACACGAACACGCCCACCACGGCCGCCGCTTTGCCCGGCGAGCCCGTTTCGACCAGCGTAATCAGCGCCGGAATGGTGGCGCCCACCATGATGCCGATGTAGGGAATGACGGCCAGCACCGACGCGAAAATGGCGAAGAAGATGGCAAACTTCACGTTGAGCAGCAGCAACCCGATGGCGTTCAGCACGGCCACAATCACAATCACCGTGAGCAAGCCCGAGATGTAGGCCTGCACCACCGTCTGGATGCTGTCCATGGTGTGCAGCACGCCGGTGCGCTTGTCGGGCGCCACAAACCGGAACATGAACTGCCGCATGTGGTCGCGGTAGTACAGAAAGCAGAAAATGTAAATTGGAATGAGCGTGAGCACGCTGAGCACGCCGGCCGTGGTGCTGAGCGTGCTGCCCAGAAAGCCGCCCGCCGATTTCTTGGCCGAGCTCAGCGAGGAGTCGATGAGTTCGTCCTTGCTCATCACGCGCATTCCAAACTTGTCGTGCAGCCATTGCTGCCCCTGGTCAAACATGACCACCAGCTTCTGCTGAATGAGCGGCAGCTCGGCCTTCAAATCCAGAATCTGCGAGCCGAACAGGATGATGAGGCCCACGATGCCGCCCACCAGCAGCAGAATGGCCACCAGAATGGCCAGCACCCGCGGCCAGCGCCGCGCCTCCAGTCGCGTCACCAGCGGCAGGAGCAGCGTGGCCAGCAGCGCCGAAAAAAACAGCGGGAGCAAAATGCCGTCGAGCTTGTGCAGCACGTACACCAGCAGCGACAGCCCAATGAGCAAAAAAGTGTAGTGAACCACCGGCGCCAGCTTGGCCTCGGCGGGCGCGGCCGAATGTTGGGTGGGATGGGGGCGGGGCGTGCCGCGGCTGATTAGAGGAGGGAACATGGAAAATGGCTGACGGGGCTGGTAATGGAACAAGCTGAGCGCTTGAGCAAGAAAAAATGCCTGAGCCCGGGCCGGGCCGGGGTAGTGGCGAACTAATTAAATTAGCGGGTGGTTGCTAAGCGGGCTGGCAATAATTCTTGCCCTCCCGCTTATTTCTGCGTTATTTTACCCGAAAACCGGCGAACAGTTGCCCCAATGAACGACGAACTACTTACCGCAGCCCCGGAAGCGCCCGCCAAAGCGCCCGACCACGGCTACAACGAAGACAGCATCCGCTCGCTGGACTGGCGCGAGCACATCCGCCTGCGCCCGGGCATGTACATCGGCAAGCTCGGCGACGGTTCAGCTTACGACGACGGCATCTACGTATTGGTGAAGGAAGTCGTTGACAACTGCATCGACGAGCACGTGATGGGCCACGGCCGCACCATCGACATCAAGATTTCGGACAGCCGCGTGCAAGTGCGCGACTACGGCCGTGGCATCCCGCTGGGCAAGGTGGTCGACGTGGTGAGCAAAATCAACACCGGCGGCAAGTACGACTCCAAGGTGTTTCAGAAGTCGGTGGGTCTCAACGGCGTGGGCACCAAGGCCGTGAACGCCCTGAGCGGCTACTTCCTGGTGCAGAGCGTGCGCGAAGGCACCATGAAGGCGGCCGAGTTTGCCCAGGGCAAGCTCGTGAGCGACCCCAAACCCCAGAAAACCAGCCAGCGCAACGGCACCCTGGTGGTGTTTCAGCCCGACGACACGATTTTCAAGAACTACCGCTTCATTCCGGAGTACCTCGAAAATCAAATCTGGAACTACGTCTACCTCAACGCG
Organism: Hymenobacter armeniacus; assembly: GCF_014699055.1. Taxonomy (GTDB): domain Bacteria; phylum Bacteroidota; class Bacteroidia; order Cytophagales; family Hymenobacteraceae; genus Hymenobacter; species Hymenobacter armeniacus. The sequence goes on along the minus strand of NZ_JACXAC010000001.1, from coordinate 976,584 downwards.
GGCCTGACCATCAACTTCAACGGCCAGAAGTACTACTCCGAAAACGGCCTGCTCGACCTGTTGGCCCGCAAGGCCGACGTGGAAAGCCTGCGCTATCCCATCATCCACCTGAAAGGGCCGGACATTGAGATGGCCATGACCCACGGCAACGACTACGGCGAAGAGTATTATTCCTTCGTGAACGGCCAGTACACCACGCAGGGCGGCACCCACCTGGCCGCTTTCCGCGAAGCCGTGGTGAAGGCCGTGCGCGAATTTTACAAAAAAGACTACGACGCTTCCGACATCCGGGCTAGCATCATTGCCGCCATTTCGGTGCGCGTGCAGGAGCCCGTATTTGAATCTCAGACCAAGACCAAGCTCGGCTCGGTGAACATGGGTGAGGACGGCCCCACGGTGCGCGGCTTCATCGTCGATTTCGTCAAGGACAACCTCGACAACTACCTGCACAAGAACCCCGCCGTGGCCGAGGCCCTGCGCAAGCGCATTGAGCAGAGCGAGCGGGAGCGCAAGGACATGGCCGGCGTGAAAAAGCTGGCCAACCAGCGCGCCAAAAAAGCCAACCTGCACAACCGCAAGCTGCGCGACTGCCGCTTCCACCTGGGCGAAAATGCCAAGGACGGCGCCGAAAAGGAACTGCTCACTACGCTATTCATCACCGAGGGCGACTCTGCATCGGGCTCCATCACCAAGAGCCGCAACGTGGAACTGGAGGCCGTGTTCAGCTTGCGCGGCAAGCCGCTGAACTGCTTTGGGCTCAAGAAAAAAATTGTGTACGAGAACGAGGAGCTGAACCTGCTGCAGCACGCCCTCAACATCGAGGAGGGCATTGAGCACCTGCGCTACAATCGCGTGGTGGTGGCCACCGATGCCGACGTCGACGGCATGCACATTCGCCTGCTGCTGCTTACGTTCTTCCTGCAGTTCTTCCCCGACCTGGTGCGCAACGGCCACGTGTTCATCCTCGAAACGCCGTTGTTCCGGGTGCGCAACAAGAAGGAAACCATCTACTGCTACAACGAGCAGGAAAAGCAGGCCGCGATGCGCAAGCTGGGCCGCAACCCCGAAATCACCCGCTTCAAAGGTTTGGGGGAGATTTCGCCCGAGGAGTTTGGCAAGTTCATCGGCGAAAACATCAAGCTGGAGCCGGTAATTCTGCAGTCGGACCGCAGCATCCAACAGGTGCTCACTTACTACATGGGCAAAAACACGCCCGCCCGCCAGGAATTCATCATCGAAAACCTGCGCCTCGAAAAAGACCTCATCACCAGCGACGTGTTGCCCGCGGCCGAGGTGCCAGCCGAAGCATAGCAGACCTGTGCAACCCGTGGCAGGTCCGCACGGTCAAGCCCCTGGCAGCAGCCAGGGGCTTTTCGGTTTTTTAACGGTACGACTCCTTGGCTAAAAAATTTTCTTAAAAAGCCACGCAATGGTGCGATTATTGAGCCGTTACTCACTCAAAGCAAGTAGCTTTGAAAAATTTTTATTCCTTCCATAAATGACCACATTTACCAAACAGGTTGTTCTACTTCTACCACTACTAGGGGCTGTGGGCGCGGTGCGCGCCGAGGCTCCCACGGCCGCGCTTCCCTTCGTGGCCAACAAAGGCCAGTGGGAAACCCGGGTGAAATACGCCGTCGACATTCCCGGCGGCCGTCTCTACCTCGAAAACAACGCCTTCACCTATCACCTGTACCCCGGCCTCTCGCACGCCGATGCGCCCTTGGCCGAGCGCAAGCCGGTGGCCAGCCACGCCTTTCGCGTGACGATGGTGGGCGCGGCGGCCGCCCCGGCCATGGTTGGCGAAAGCAAGCAAACCGCTTACCGCAACTATTTCCTGGGCAACGACCCCGCCCACTGGGCTGCGGCCGTGCCGCTGTTTGCCGACGTGCGCTACCGGGCCGTGTACCCGGGCGTGGACCTGCGCTGGCACCAGCAGGGCACTGGCCAGCTCGAATACGATTTTGAATTGGCGCCCGGCGCCCGGCCGGCCGCCATCCGGCTGCGCTACGACGGTCTCGACGGCCTGAGCGTCACGCCCGAAGGCCACCTGCAGCTGCGCACCAGCGTGGGCGAGGTGCGCGAGCAGGCCCCCGTGGCCTGGCAACTCTCGGCCAGCGGCCAGCGGCGGGCCGTGCCCTGCCGCTTTGTGCTGAGCGGCCGCGAGGTCACGTTTGCCCTGGGCAAAGAGTACAACCCGGCCCAGCGCCTGGTCATCGACCCCGTGCTGGTGTTTTCGACCTACTCCGGCTCGCCGGGCGGCGAGTCGGCCAATACGACCGTGGCCGATGCGCAGGGCAATATGTACACCGGCGGCTACGTACTCGGCAGCGGCTACCCCGTCACGCTGGGCGCCATTAAGTCAACGTTTGCATATGGAAACATCGGCATTTCGAAGCTTTCGGCCGCCGGCAACAGCCTGATTTATGCCACGTACCTAGGCGGCGGGGGCACGAGCACTTTCGTCAACGTCGACGACTACCCGCTCGATTTCGACATCAACGCCGCTGGCGAGCTGCTGGTGCTGGGCTCTACCATCTCCACCGATTACCCCACCACCAACGGCGCCTACGACCGCACCCTCAACAACGGCAACGGCGGGCGCGACCTCGTGGTGACGCGGATTAATTCTACGGGTACCGGCATTCTGGCTTCTACGTTTCTGGGCGGCACCAGCGACGAGGCGGCTTCCACGTCGCTGATTCCCGGCAGCATCACCACCGACCCGGCTTCCGGCGATGTGCTGGTGGCCAGCACCAGCTTTTCCATCGACTACCCGCGTGTCAACGCCTTTCAAAATACCTCCGGCGGCGGCGCCGACGGCGTGCTCACGCGTTTGTCGCCCACGCTGACGTCTCTGCGGTGGTCTACCTACCTGGGCGGCAGCAGTGCCGAGCGCGCCCACGACGTGAAAGTGGCGCCCAACGGCGACGTGTACGTGTGCGGCGCCACCCAAAGCACTAACTTCCCGGTGGGCGCTGGCGGCCTGCTGGCCACGGCCCCAGGCAGCAGCTCCAGCTTCAACAGCAACGACGGCTTTGTGCTGCGGTACAGTAGCACCGGCAGCCGCCTCAACGGGACTTTTCTGGGCACTACCAGCAACGACGTGGCCCGTTTTCTTGACTTCGATGCCAGCGGCAACGTGCTGGTGGGCGGCGCCAGCGAAGGCACTTACCTGCGCACCGGCGGCGCTTACGGCGCGTACGTGTCCGGCACCACCGGCATCTTCGTGCACGGCCTGACCCCGGCCCTGAGCAGCACGCTTTTCTCCACGCAAATCTCCGTGGTCGGCTTCCAAGCCCTGGGCGGCTGCAACGTACTCACTGGCTTCGGCCGCGATAACTGCGGGCGCCTCTACTTCAGTGCCTATGCCGGCGCACTGGCCAACCCCGGTTGCCCGCGCACGCCCGATGCGTACTCGCAGCAAGCCCGCAGCCTGTACCTGTGCGTGCTGGGCGAAAACGCCACTTCGCTGCTCTACGGCACCTACATTGGGGAATTGAACTCCAGCCAAGGGCCTTCTTTTGCCACTCACTTGCACTACGCGGCCTCCAACTACCTCACCCGCGCCGGCGTGATGTACCACATTACCTGCAACACTGGAAAAGCCTTTGGCACTACGCCCGGTGCTTTCTCGGCGGGTCTCACCTCTTCCAACGACGGCGCCGCCTTCAAGTTCGACCTGGCGCCCACGGCCACCTCGGCCCTGCAGCTGGTGGTGCAGCCGCCGGCCGCCGGCTGCGCGCCGTACGCGCTGCAATTCGTCAACATCACCAACGGCTCCAATACCTACAGCTGGGACTTTGGCGATGGCTCTCCGCTGGACACAGCCAAAGCGCCCCGCCACACCTATGCCACGCCGGGCACCTACACGGCCCGTTTGGTGGCCACGCGCCGCAACGCCGCATCCTCGTGCGGGCCGGCCACGGCCAGCCTCAGCCTGCAGGTGATGGTGATGGCGCCCGCGCCCATTCGCGCCGCGCTCGATACGCTGGGCTGCAGCAAGCAGCTGGTGCTCGACCCGGCCCGCTTGTCGCCGCCGGTGGTTGGCGGCGCCTTCACCTGGAACAATGGCGCCCAAACCCCGACCCTGACCGTGACCTCGGCTGGCAAGTATAGTGTGCAGGTGCAGCAGGCGGGGCAAGCTTGCCCCATCACCATTGAATACACCATCGGCAACGCTGTGCCGCGGCCGGTACGCACCGTTATCGATTCCCTCGACTGCGGCCAGCAACTGGTGCTCGACCCGGCCCGTCTCACACCCTTTGTTTCCGGCCGTGCTTATAACTGGAGTACCGGTGCCAAAAGCCCCAGCATCTCGGTGACCTCGCCCGGCCGCTACCGGGTCGAAATCGACCAGGGCCTGCTCTGCCCGGCCGTGGTTGAATTCAACGTGAAACTGAGCAAAACCTTCCAAATTCCTAACATCCTTACGGCCAACGGCGACAACCTGAATGCCAATTTCAAAGTGCCGGCCTCGTACGGCACGCCCGAACTCAAGGTGTTCAACCGTTGGGGCCGCTTGGTGTACGAAACCAAGGCTTACCGCAATGAGTGGACTGGCAGCGACCTGCCGGCCGGCGTCTACCATTATCTGATTCGGCAGCCCGGTTGCAACATCGAATCCAAGGGCTGGGTTGAAATCGTTCGCTAACTCAAATTTTATACCGCAGCTGGTCACTGAAGTAAAAAAATGCGGCGCAAATTAGGTATATAACCAAAAGTTTGCGTACGTTTGGACCGTCGACTAGGGGTAGACTAGTCGGCAAATTCCACGGAAAAGCCCGCACCTTTGGCGCGGGCTTTTTTCGTGCGTGGCCGATTCAGCACACGCTGGCACTTAAGGTCTGACAGCGAAGCTTTAGCTTGGCTATTTATTTTAGCTTGCTTCGGGTTGATAAATTTCGGTAATTTGGGCTAAATAACGCTTTTTCTGCTGGGTTGCTTCCAATGGTTTTTTATTGGAGCGGCTAAAATTATTGGGAACTTTCTGTCTGTTCCCTTGCTTGTAAATAGTTGCGCTCCGCGCTGATTCTGGTACTTTTGACGGCAGTTCGCCGACCTCATTCGCTTACCTCGTGGCACCTCTCGATACTCCTGATTCCGATTCGCTTGACCAACAATTTCTGCAGCCCGGCGATTCGGTCGATTTTGATTTGGCGGCCTTCTCGCCGGCCGCCGCGGCCGATGCTAAAGAGCCCGAATTGCCCGTCGACGGGGACGGTGTAGCCGCCAATGCCGAAGCCGCGGAAGCTTCCGGCGGCGCCGCCGACCTGTTTGGCCAACTTTCGCCCGAGGTAGAGGCCCCGCTCATCACCGAGCCCGAAACCGAGGAGGAGCCCAAGTTTGCCCCCGGCGAAACCATTCACGACGTGGCCACCGTGCGCGGCATGTACCAGAACTGGTTTCTGGACTACGCCTCCTATGTGATTCTGGAGCGCGCCGTGCCGGCCATCGAGGACGGCCTCAAGCCCGTGCAGCGCCGCATTCTGCACGCCATGAAGGAGATGGACGACGGCCGCTTCAACAAGGTGGCCAACGTCATCGGCCAGACCATGCAGTACCACCCGCACGGCGACGCCAGCATCGGCGACGCCATGGTGAACCTGGGCCAGAAAGACCTGCTCATCGAAACCCAGGGCAACTGGGGCGACGTGCGCACCGGCGACGGCGCCGCCGCGCCCCGCTACATCGAGGCGCGCCTGAGCAAGTTTGCGCTTGATGTGGTGTTCAACCCCGACACCACCGAGTGGCAGCTCAGCTACGACGGCCGCAAGCGCGAGCCCACCACGCTGCCCGTGAAATTCCCGCTGCTGCTGGCGCAGGGCGTGGAAGGCATCGCCGTGGGCCTGAGCACCAAGATTATGCCCCACAACTTCCGCGAGCTGTGCGAGGCCAGCATCGAGGTGCTGCGGGGCCATGATGTGCAGTTGTTTCCGGACTTTTCGACCGGCGGCCTCTGCGACGTGAGCAACTACAACTCGGGCCTGCGCGGCAGCAAAATCCGCCTGCGCGCCACCATCGAGAAGGTCGACAAGACCATGCTCGTCATCCGCGACATTCCCTACGGCACCACCACCACGGCGCTGATGGAAAGCATCGTGAAGGCGTCGGAGGCCAATAAAATCAAGATTAAAAAGGTGGTCGACAACACGGCCGCCGACGTGGAAATCCAGGTGCAGCTGCCGGCCGGCGTCAGCCCCGACCTGACCATGGACGCGCTGTATGCCTTCACAGACTGCGAAATCAGCATCTCGCCCAACACCTGCGTCATCATCGACGACAAGCCGCGCTTCGTGGGGGTGGAGGACGTGCTGCGCCAGAGCACCAAGGCCACGGTGCGGCTGCTGGAACGCGAGCTGGAAATCCGCCAGGATGAGCTGTGGGAAAAGTGGCACAACGCCTCGCTGGAAAAGATTTTCATCGAAAACCGCATCTACCGCAAGATTGAGGAGTGCGAAACCTGGGAGGAAATCCTCGAAACGATTGACAAGGGCCTGAAGAAATTTGTGCGCGTGGAAGGGGAGAAGGCCCGGGCCGACGACACCCGCATCCTGTTGCGCCGCGCCATTACCGAGGACGACCTGACGCGCCTGACCGAAATCCGCATCAAGCGCATTTCGAAGTTCGACGGCTTCAAGGCCGACGAATACATTCAGAAGCTGGAGGCCGAAATGGCCGAGGTGGCCGACCATTTGGCCAACCTCACCCGCTACGCCATCAACTACTTCAAAGGCCTGCTGAAGAAGTACGGCGCCGGCCGCGAGCGCAAAACCCAGCTCCGCACCTTCGACGTGGTGACGGCTCAAAAGGTGGCCGTGGCCAACCAGAAGCTGTACGTGAACTACGCCGACGGCTTCGTGGGCTACGGCCTGAAAAAGGACGAAAACGCCGTCACCATCTGCGACTGCTCGGACCTGGACGACATCATCGCCATTCGGCGCGACGGCACGTTCACGGTGAGCAAAATCGCGGAAAAGACCTTCGTGGGCAAGGACATCTTGCACGTGGGTGTGTACAACAAGAACGACGACCGGCTGGTGTACAACATGGTGTACCTCGACGGTGCCTCGGGCATCTCATTCGCCAAGCGCTTCCTGGTGTCGGGCATCACCCGCGACAAGGTGTACGACCTCACCAAAGGCACCAAGGGCACCAAGACGCTCTACCTCACGGCCAATCCTAACTCCGAGTCGGAAATCGTGAGCATTCAGCTCAGCGACAAGGCGCCGGCGCGGGTGAAGCAGTTTGATTTCGACTTCGCCGACCTCGCCATCAAGGGCAAGGGCTCGATGGGCAACATCGTGACCAAGCAGCCCATCAAGAAAATCACCCAGAAAGCCTTGGGCGACTCCACGCTCGGCGGCCGCGAAATGTTCTTCGACAGCGTGGTGGGCCGCCTCAACACGGCCGGCCACGGCCGCTACCTGGGCACCTTCGACACCGACAACACGGTGCTGGTGGTGTTCAGAGACGGCAGCTACGAATTGACGCCGCCCGACCCGGCCATTCACTACGATGTGCCCAATATTGTGCTGCTACGCAAATTTGAGCCCGAGGTGGCGCTTTCGGCAGTGTACATGGACGGCGAAACCAAGGTGCACTACGTCAAGCGGTTCAAAGTGGAAACCAGTACGCTCAGCAAGCGTTTTACATTCATTTCCGAAACCAAAGGCTCGAAGCTGTTGGCCGTGACGGCCAACCCCGAGCCGCTGGTGGAAGTGACGCTGCAACGGGACAAAAAGGCCGACAAGGAAAAGGAAAAAATTGCCCTGCACGAATTCATCGACGTGAAGGGCTGGAAGGCCATGGGCAACAAGCTCAACTACTTCAAGGTGCACGCCGTGGCCCTGCTCACCGACGAAGGCCCCGAGCCCCAGCGCCGCGAAGTGGCCAAAAAGCGCGCCGCCGCACCCAAAACCAGCGACTCTGCCGCGGCCACCGAAACGCCCCGTGCCGAGCCAACCGGCCCGGTCGACGTTACCGATGCCGAAGTGGCCCAGGCCCGTGAGCTATTGAAACGGCCCAAAGCGCAGCTGGGGCTGTTTTAAGCCGGCTCTCGGCTTCGTGCCAATTGCCAAACCCGAAGACCGGGTCCGGAATTTCCGGGCCCGGTCTTCGGGTTTACTAGAAAGCGTTGCGCGGCATGTTGCCTTAAGGTAATCTGCGTCGAACGCAGGCGTGTGCCAACCCTGGGTGCACCTTGCCGTTCTTTGCGCAAATTCGCGTATTCCGTTTTTGGCTTGTCTGGTGAAGTGGTTTAAACAACATTGGTGGCTGCCCGCTCTGCTCCTGGGCGTGCTGATGTCGGGCCCGGCCCGGGCGCAGCCGGCCAAGCGCCGGGCGCCGGCTGCCCGCGTGGCGGCACCCGCGCCCGCGCCCGACCCGCCCGCCGTTCGGGCCAAGCTGTTCCAAGCCGCTAGCCTCATCAGCCAGTTCAAAGAGTCGGAAGCCCTGGCCGTGTACCAAGAAATCCTGAGCACCGTGCCCACGCACTATCTCGCACTGTGGCAGTCGGCCGTGCTCAGCGTGCGCATCGGCAACCGCTACTCCGACGAAACCCGCAAATCGGCCTATTTTAACGCTGCCCGTCAGTACGCCGACCGCGCCATGCTGCTGCGCCCCGAAGGGGGCGAAAGCAATTACGCCGAAGCACTGGCCCTGTTCAACCAAGCCACGCTGTACAGCGCCGGGGCGCGGTTGGCGGCGTTTCGCGACCTGCGCTCGCACGTGTACCTGGCCACCGAGCGCCGCCCCGACCTCCCCGAGGCCTGGCAGCTGTTGGGCCGCTGGCAATACCGCGTGGCGCACTACAACCTGTTGGAGCGCCTCTACAGCAAGCTGGTGCTGGGCGGCGTGCCCGAGGGCGGCGACAGCCGCGAGGCCATCGAGCATCTGGAAAAAGCGCATGCAATGGCTCCCCAAAACCTGCAGTTTTGCTACGACCTGGCCCGGATGTGCCGCTACCAGGGGCGCCGGCGCCGGGCCATTGAGGTGCTGCAGGAGGCGGAGAAAATTCCTCCCATCACCAGCGACGACCTCGTAATCAGTCGCCTTTGCCGCAAAATGCTGCCGCCGCTGGAGCGCGCCGATGCCCGCCGTTCGGCAAAGCCGAGCCCTGCGTCAGCGCCCGAGCCTGCGCTTGATAAAGTGCCGCCGCCGGCAGATTCAGTTGGTAAAAAGGAGTCGGGCCCGAAAAGGACGGCGGCTGGCCGCTAGGCCCAACTTGCCGTTTGTATTTTTGTGGGGAGCGGCTTTGCTCTTTCTATTAAATGGCCACCGTGCTTCCTCCTATGCCGTGCTTCCGGTTCTTGCCGCGGAATTTGCTGCCGGTGCTTGCGTTAGCCACGGCCTGCCAAACCGGCCCCGCCGAAAGGCCCGATACCTTGGTTAATCTGGCCACGGTGCAAAGCGGGCCGCGCGTGCAAGCCGATGAGCTGAACGGGGCCATTGCCCGCGCGCCCCGCAATGTGGCCCTCCTGGCCAAGCGGGCTACCTTGCGCCTGGCGGCGGGGCAGCCGCGGGCCGCGTTGACGGACATCGCCGCTGCCCTGGAAATTGACGACGCCGACGGCAACCTGTATTTTCTGCAAGCCCGGGCGTTCCGAGCCATCGGGCAATTGCAAGAGGCCCTCGCCGCTGCCCGCCAGGCCGCCGAGCACGGCTTTGGCGGCCCCGAGCTGCCGTTGCTGGTGGGCGAAACCCACCTCGCGGCCCGCAACTACGCCGCCGCCCTCGACAACCTGGACCGCACCCTGCGCCTCGACCCGGACCAGCCCGCCGCGCTATTCTACAAAGGCCTGGCTTACGCCGCCACGGCCGACACCTCCACCGCCGTGCAGTACCTGCAGGATGCCTTGGCGCGCGACCCCCACGAAACCGAAATCCTGCACCAGCTGGCTTTTTTGCTCAACGCGTGGCGCATTCCGGCCGATGCCGCCCGCTACGCCGCCCTGGGCATGCGCCTCGACACCACCTCGGGCCTGCTACGCTACGACTACGGCCGCCAGCTGGAGCTGCAGGGCCGCCCCGACAGCGCCCTGTGGTACTACCGCCGCGCCCTGGCCCTCGACACCACCGTATACCGCGCCGACTACCGCCTGGGCCTCGCCGCGGCCAAAGCCCGCCAGCCCAAAGCCGTCATCCAGCACCTCGTTCGGGCCTTGCGCCGCAACCCGCGCCTGCCCGAAGCCCGCGCCCTGCTGGCCGAAGCGTTCGAATCGCAACATCGCCTGCCCGAAGCCCTGGCCCAATACCGCCAGCTGGTGGCCGAAAACCCCGGCAACGCCCACTGGACGTTTAAAGTCTGGAAAACGAATGAGCAGGTGCAGGCGTCCCTGCCCGATAGCCTGCGCACGGGGCCGCGCTACTACTACCGCCGTCCGGCCGCGCCACGCGTCCGGCCCGCGCCGGTGGAAGCACTGGCGCCCCGTAGCGCGGGGCTATAGCCCGGCACCGGGACGGCAAATGAGAGCCCTGGCACCTGACTGGTGCGGCACGATGCTTTTAGGCGGGTAAGTGCCCTGGCACCCACCGGACAAGGCTTTTGGCTGCTGGGGCTTCGTTTCTCCGGCGGCTGGCCGTAACTTGCGCCGGCTTTGCGCTCACCGCGGGCCACCGATTATGCTCAACATCATCCTCCCCGACGGCTCGCAGCGCGAGCTCGCCGACGGCGCCAGCGGCTACGACCTGGCCGCCAGTATTTCCGAAGGCCTTGCCCGCAACGCCTTGGCCGTAACGGTCAACGGCGAAGTGCGCGACCTGCACCGCCCCCTGCCCAACAACGCGCAGGTCAGCATCCTCACCTGGAACGACCCCAACGGCAAAGCCACCTACTGGCACTCCTCGGCCCACCTCATGGCCGAAGCTCTCGAAGCGCTGTACCCCGGCGTGAAGCTGGCCATCGGCCCGGCCATCGAAAACGGTTTCTACTACGACGTCGACCTGGGCGAGGGCCGCAGCATCAGCAGCGAAGACTTTCCCGAAATTGAGAAGAAGATGCTGGAGCTGGCCAAAAACAAAAGCCAGTACATCCGCAAAGAGGTCTCGAAGGCCGACGCCATCGCCTACTTCACCGAGAAGCAGGACCCTTACAAGCTGGAGCTGCTCGAAAATCTCGAAGACGGCAACATCACCTTCTACACGCAGGGCGGCTTCACCGACCTCTGCCGCGGCCCGCACATCCCCGACACCGGCACCATCAAGGCCGCGAAGCTGATGAACGTGGCCGGCGCTTACTGGCGCGGCGACGAGAAGAACAAGCAGCTCACGCGCCTCTACGGCATCACCTTCCCCAAGGCCAAGGACCTTGCCGAGTACCTCGAACGCCTCGAAGAAGCCAAACGCCGCGACCACCGCAAGCTGGGCAAAGAGCTGAAGCTGTTTGCTTTTTCGGAGAAAGTAGGAGCGGGGCTGCCCCTGTGGCTGCCCAAGGGCACCGCCCTGCGCGAGCGCCTCGAGCAGTTCCTGCGCCGCGCCCAGGTGAAAGCCGGCTACTCGCCCGTCGTCACGCCCCACATCGGTGCCAAGGAGCTGTACGTGACCAGCGGCCACTACGAGAAGTACGGCGCCGACTCGTTCCAGCCCATCAAAACGCCCAACCCCGGCGAGGAATTCTTTCTCAAGCCGATGAACTGCCCGCACCACTGCGAAATCTATAAAACCGAGCCCCGCAGCTACCGCGACCTGCCCGTGCGCCTCGCCGAATTCGGCACCGTGTACCGCTACGAACAGTCGGGCGAGTTGCACGGCCTGACGCGCGTGCGCGGCTTCACGCAAGACGACGCCCACATCTTCTGCCGCCCCGACCAGGTGAAGGAGGAGTTTATGAAGGTGATTGACATCGTGCTCTACGTGCTCAAAGCCCTCGATTTCCCCGATTTCACCGCCCAGATTTCGCTGCGCGACCCTGACAACAAAACCAAATACATAGGCTCCGACGAGAACTGGGAGAAGGCCGAAAGCGCCATTCAGGAAGCGGCCCTCGAAAAAGGCCTCAATACCGTCACCGAGTACGGCGAAGCCGCTTTCTACGGCCCCAAGCTCGACTTCATGGTGCGCGACGCCATCGGCCGCCGCTGGCAGTTGGGCACCATTCAGGTCGACTACAACCTGCCCGAGCGCTTCGACCTCGAATACACCGCCGCCGACAACTCCAAGCAGCGCCCCGTGATGATTCACCGTGCCCCGTTCGGCTCGCTGGAACGCTTCGTGGCCGTGCTCATCGAGCATTGCGGCGGCAATTTTCCGCTCTGGCTCACACCTGAGCAGTTCATCGTGCTGCCCATTTCCGATAAGTTCATCGACTACGCCGAGCAGGTGAAAGCCCAGTTGGAGCAGCGCGACCTGCGCGGCACCGTCGACGCCCGCGACGAGCGCATCGGCCGCAAAATCCGCGACGCTGAGATGGGCAAAATTCCTTACTTGCTGGTGGTCGGCGAGAAAGAAGCCCAGGACAACATCATCAGCGTGCGCAAGCATGGCGAAGGCGACTTGGGCTCGATGCCGCTGGAAGCGTTTGTCAAAAGCGTGCAAAGCCAGATGGCCGAGGTGATGTAAGGCATTGCCTGACACAAAAAAAGAACGTCATGCTGAGCGGAGGCACAGCATGACGTTCTTTTTTTGTGTCTACCCACAAATAGATTGGTGGCGGTAGTTGCCTTTCCAATTAAAAATGCCGATATTTGCCCCCTGATTGCCAGGCCTTACCAGGCCGAAACAGCCAAGAATCTCATTCCCCGCCACTTTTTTAGCAGGAGGACCAAACCATAGCAGCCCCGAATCGTCGGTACGTGCCCCGCCAGCAGGTGGAAGAGCCGTTCAAAATCAACCAGAAAATCACGGCTCGCGAAGTGCGCCTTGTTGGCGACAACGTGGAGCAAGGCGTGTATTCCATCGACCAGGCCCGCAAGATGGCGCAGGACCAGAATCTCGACCTCGTTGAGATTTCGCCCACCGCCACGCCGCCCGTTTGCCGCGTCATCGACTACTCGAAATTCAAGTACGAGCAGAAGAAGAAGACCCGCGAGCTGAAGGCCAAGCAGACCAAGGTCGTCCTCAAGGAAATTCGTTTCGGCCCCAACACCGACGAGCACGACTTCGCCTTCAAGGTGAAGCACGCCCAGGAGTTTTTGCGCGAAGGCGCGAAAATCAAGAGCTACGTGCACTTTGTGGGCCGTAGCATCGTGTTCAAGGAGCGGGGCGAAATTCTGCTGCTCAAGTTTGCGCAGGCCCTCGAGGACCTGGCCAAAGTGGAGCAACTGCCCAAGCTCGAAGGCAAGCGCATGTTCCTCTACCTCGCGCCCAAAGCCGCGGCCGTGGCCAAACCCGCTGCCAAGCCGGCGCCTGCTACCGACGCCAAACCCGAGAAGAAAGCTCCCAAGCCTGCTGAGGCGGCCGAAGCAGCCCCGGCGTCTTCCGACGCTGAATAGATTTTACCCGGTTGCGGATGGCTTCCCGACCCCTGGTCGGTGAGCAATCAACAATCAACAACCAACCCTCCAACAACCACTACAATGCCGAAAGTAAAGACGAAATCCGGTGCCAAGAAGCGTTTTTCGCTCACCGGAACGGGCAAGGTGAAGCGGAAGCACGCCTTCAAATCGCACATTCTGACCAAGAAGACCACCAAGCAGAAGCGCGGCCTGACCCACGCCGGCCTCGTGAGCAGCGCCGACATGAGCCGCGTGCGCCAGATGCTGAATTTCTAGTCTCTAGTCTGTAATTAAAATTTCACCAGGCTTCCGGCTCTAAGACCTTAACCCCGTCGCCGGCTGCCAAAAACTCTCAAGGTTATGCCAAGAAGTGTCAACCACGTGGCCTCGCGCCACCGCCGTAAGAAAATCATGCGTTTGGCGAAGGGCTACTACGGCCGTCGCAAAAACGTGTGGACCGTAGCCAAGAACGCCGTTGAAAAAGGCCTCCTCTACGCTTACCGCGACCGGAAAGTAAAGAAGCGCGAGTTCCGCGCCCTCTGGATTCAGCGCATCAACGCCGGCGCTCGTGAGCACGGCCTGTCGTATTCGCAGTTGATGGGCGGCCTGAAAAAAGCCGGCATCGAGCTCAATCGCAAAGTGCTGGCCGACCTGGCCCTGAACCACCCCGAAGCCTTCAAAGGCATCGTGGAAAAAGTGAAGTAACCCCTTCCGGGCGTTATCCATCAAGAAAACGTTGAACCCCGGGTTCAGCGTTTTCTTGTTTTGGGCCCTTGCAACCCGGTTTCGGGCGGTGGCCGGCGCAAGCCAACAAGCCGCGCCCGCCGCCACGGCGGTTCGCCGGCCACAACCCGGCACAACACAAAAAAACCGCTTCGGCACACGGCCAAAACGGTTTTTGAAGTAGCGGGGACGAGAGTTGAACTCGTGACCTCAGGGTTATGAATCCTGTGCTCTAACCAACTGAGCTACCCCGCCGGGTTTTGTGGGTGCAAAGGTAACGCGATAATCGGCCCCAAAACAAGGTTTGGGGCTAAAAACACAGTATTTCTCCTGCGCTCCGCTGGTTTACGCCGGTTGTTATTCGGGCGCCCTCGTTTTTTCATTTATGGCTTCGCCTGATATTCAGTCCAAAACGCGCTTCGTGGTGGAATTTCCCATCAACGCTTCTCCCAAAATTCTTTACCCGTATTTGGCTACGGCGTCGGGCCTTTCGCAATGGTTTTGCGACGACGTGCGCTACGTGGAGGGGCAACGCCTCAATTTTATCTGGGATAATGACAACCACTTCGCCGAGATTACGGGCCAGCGCCTGAACCGCGCCGTGCGTTTTGTCTTCCTCGACGAGCACCGCCAGTCCGTGCCGGATGCCAATTTTTTGGAATTTACCTTGGACTCTTCGCAGGTAACGGATGAAGTGTATCTACGCGTAGTGGATTATTCGCTGGCTCAAGACGCCGACGAGCAGCACGAAATGTGGGAAGGCCTGGTGAGCAAGCTGCGCGAGCAGGTAGGAGGGTAGCCCCGGCTACGGGTGGTGGCTGCGGCGTTTTTCACCACCGGCTGGTACTTTTTCTCTTTCTCCGTCGTTTTGGGCTGAGCTGAAACCACTGCTCAGCGTTGCGTTCTATGCTCAAAAAGCTCGACAAACTCATTCTAAAGGCCTTTGCCGGGCCTTTCCTGCTCACGTTTGCGGTGGTGCAGTTCATTCTGCTCACGCACACGCTGCTCAAATACCTCGACGACATCATCGGCAAGGACCTGGGCACGGCCGTGCTGCTGCAACTGCTGTTTTATTTCAGCGTGCTGATTGTGCCCGTGTCGTTGCCCCTGGCGGTGCTGCTTTCGTCGCTGATGACGTACGGCAACTTGGGCGAGCACCACGAGCTGACGGCCATCAAGGCGTCGGGCATTGCGCTCACGCGCATTTTGCGGCCGGTGCTGCTGCTCACGCTGACGTTGGCCGTTGGAGCGTTCTGGTTCAACGAAACCATCGTGCCGCGCGCCAACTTGAAAGCCTACAGCTTGCTGTGGGACGTGCGCCAGCAGAAGTTGGCCCTGGACATTCGGGAAGGCGTGTTTTACAACGGCATTCCCGGCTACACCATCAAGGTGGACAAGAAAACGGGCGAAAACGGCGACCAGCTGCATGGCGTCATGATATATGACCACACGCAGAAGTCGGGCAACGCCACGGTGATGCTCGCCGACTCGGGCCGCATGTTCACGCGCTTCAACGGCGGGTATCTGGGGCTGGAGCTGTTTCACGGCCACAACTACGTGGAGCAGCCCGATGCGCAGGACCGTGCCGGGGCCAGCTTTGTGCGCCAGGCATTCGACCACAACATGGTCACGTTTTCGCTGGCTTCCTTCGGCATGAACCGCACCAAGGAGGACCTGTTTAAGCAAAACCGGATGATGCTCAACATCCCGCAGCTGCACTACGCCACCGATTCGGTGCAGAAAAGACTGCGCACCGAAGAGCAGCAGCTGCCCCGGCAAATGAACAGCTACTACGCCTACATTCGCTTCGACACCACCGGCCGGGCTGCCAGCCGCAAAGTGGAAGGCCTGCAAGTGCCCGCCGGCAAGCTGCCCGCGGTTTCGGCAGCCATCGTTCAGCAGGCCGTCAACCGGGCCCGCAACCTGCAGTCGTACGCCACCTCGACGGCAGAGCGGCTGGACGAGTTTGCCCGCAACTCGGCCCTGTTCCGCATCGAGGTGTACCGCAAGTACACGCAATCGGTGGCCGTGCTGCTGATGTTTATGATTGGTGCGCCGCTGGGCTCCATCATCAAGAAAGGCGGCCTGGGGGTGCCCATCCTCATTTCCATTCTGTTTTTCATCGTGTACTACGTGCTCAGCATCATGGGTGAGAAGTACGGCCGCGAGTTTGTGATGCCCGTGGGCATTGGCATGTGGCTCTCGAACCTGGTGCTGCTCCCGGCTGGTCTCTTCTTTCTCTATCAGGCCTACAACGACTCCGGCCTGCTGGAGCTGGACTTCTGGCGCCGCCTGCCGCAGCGCGTGGGCATCCCGGCGCTGCGCAAAATCACGGAGCCGGAAGAAGAGCTGGTGAGCTAATCTTCGTCAGCGGCACGGCCGCGGTTAAAAATCCCGGGTCGTGCTTTTATCCTGTTTTAAAATTGCGTACCTTTGCGGCACCCCAATGTGTGGGGTACTCAATCAACATTTTTTCACGTTCACAATCTAAGACGGGGTAACACCTATCAACCGATGATTCTGACTACCGAAGCAAAACAGGCCATCTTCGAAAAGAACAGCCTGCAGAAAGCCAAAACCGACACCGGTTCGGCTGAGTCGCAAATTGCGCTCTTCACCCACCGCATCAACCACCTGACGGAGCACCTCAAGGTGAACAAGAAGGACCACAGCACCCGCCTGGGCCTGCTGAAGCTGGTAGGTAAGCGCCGCCGCATGCTGGATTACCTGCAGCACCGCGAAATCAACCGCTACCGCGCCATCATCAAGGAGCTGGGCATCCGCAAGTAAGTCCAGAGTCTGAGAGTAGGGAGCCTTCCAACGAAGGTTCCCTACTCTTTTTTTGTTCGGGTCGGTTTGGCGCCGAGGCCGCCCCGGGCACTGTTTTCCTTCGGCGCCATGTTGCTGTAGAATACCCCTGAGTAACGAATGCCGCTGGCGGCGCTCGTTTTTGGCTGCTCGCCCGCTGTCGCTTTTCCAAGCAAACCCCGCTGATGTCCCAACCCCAAGCCATTACCAAATCCCTGGCGCTGCCCGACGGCCGCGTCATCTCCATCGAAACCGGCCGGCTGGCCAAATTCGCCGACGGCGCCGTAGTGGTGCGCCTCGGTGACACCATGCTGCTGGCCACGGTGGTGTCGGCCCCCAGCCAGCGCGAAGGCGTTGACTTCCTGCCGCTGTCGGTGGACTACCAAGAAAAATTCGGCTCGGCCGGCAAGATTCCCGGCTCGTTTCAGCGCCGTGAAGGCCGCCTGAGCGACTACGAAATCCTGATTTGCCGCCTCGTCGACCGCATCCTGCGGCCGATGTTCCCCAAAGACTACCACTACGAGGTGCAGGTGATGATTAACCTCATCTCGGCCGACAAAGAAGTGCAGCCTGACGCCCTGGCCGCCCTGGCCGCCTCGGCTGCCCTGGCTATTTCGGATATTCCGTTTGCCGGCCCAATTTCAGAAGTGCGCGTGGCGCGCATCGACGGTCAGTTCCAGATTAACCCCAAGACTTCGGACCTGGCTCGCGCCGACATGGACCTCATCGTGGGCGCCACCGGCGACTCGGTGGCCATGGTGGAAGGTGAGATGCACGAAGTGAGCGAGGAAGAAATGGTAGCGGCCATTGCTTTCGCCCACGAGGCCATCAAAGCCCAGGTGCAGCTGCAGCTTGATTTGGCGGCGGCCGTGGGCCGCACCGCCGACTCGCCCACCCGCGAGTACCCCAAGTACGAGGAGAACGAAGAGCTGAAAAAGCGCATTCATGACGCCATCTACCAAGGTGCGTACGATGTGGCCCGCAGCGGCAACACCAGCAAAGCCGGCCGCAAGGAAGGTTTCTCGCTGGTGAAAAAGGCCTTCCTGGAGCAGCTGATTGCGGAGCAGCCCGAACTGGACATGAAGATGTTCAGCCGCTACTACAGCTCGGCTGAGAAGAAAGCCATTCGCGACATGATGGTGAAGGAGCGGGTGCGCCTCGACGGCCGCCAGCTCACCGAAATCCGCCCCATCTGGTCGGAAATCAACTACCTGCCCGGCGCGCACGGCTCGGCCATCTTCACCCGCGGCGAAACGCAGAGCTTGACCACTGCCACGCTGGGCACCAAACTCGACGAGCAAATCATCGACCAGCCGCTGACCAAGGGCTTCTCGAAGTTCATGCTGCACTACAACTTCCCCGGTTACTCGACCGGCGAGGTGAAGCCCAACCGCGGCGCCGGCCGCCGCGAAATCGGCCACGGCAACCTGGCCATGCGCTCGCTGAAGCAAGTGCTGCCCTCGGAAGAGGAAAACCCCTACACCATCCGCATCGTGTCGGACATCCTGGAGTCGAACGGCTCGAGCTCGATGGCCACGGTGTGCGCCGGCTCGCTGGCGTTGATGGACGCCGGTGTGAAGGTTCGCGCCGCCGTAGCCGGCATTGCCATGGGCCTGGTGCAGGACAAGGAAACCGGTGAGTACGCCGTGTTGAGCGACATTCTCGGCGACGAGGACCACCTCGGCGACATGGACTTCAAGGTGACCGGCACGGAAAAGGGCATTTGCGCCTGCCAGATGGACATCAAAATCCAGGGCCTGAGCAACGAGATTCTGACCGCTGCCCTGCACCAGGCGCGGGAGGGCCGCCTGCACATCTTGGGCGAAATGGCCAAGACGATTTCGGCCCCCGCGCCGGAGCTGAAGCCTCACACCCCGCGCTCGCACAAGATGCTCATCGACAAAGAGTTTATCGGTGCCGTAATCGGGCCGGGCGGCAAGGTGATTCAGCAGATTCAGAAGGATACCAACGCCACGGTGATTATCGAGGAGAAGGACGAGAAGGGCCACGTAAGCATCTACGCCTCCAACCAGGAGGACATGCAGGGCGCCATCGACCGCATCCGCGCCATCGCGGCCCAGCCCGAAGTGGGCGAGGTGTACAAAGGCAAAGTGCGCAGCATTCAGCCCTATGGCGCTTTCGTGGAGATTATGCCGGGCAAAGACGGCCTGCTGCACATCTCGGAAGTGACGCACGAGCGGATTCAGACGCTGGAAGGCCTGTTGGAAGTGGGCCAGGATATCGACGTGAAGCTGGTGGAAATCGACAAGAAAACGGGCAAATACCGGCTCTCGCGCAAGGTGTTGCTGCCGAAGCCGGAGGCCGCCGCCGCCAGCAACGGCGAGGCGAAAGCCTAGCCAGACGCCCCAGCGCCGAACTAATGTCAGGGGGAGTCTGTTGGCTTCCTCTGACTTAGGGACTGGCCGGGCGGCTTTTTCTTACGTATAACCCCATCAGATATCGTTCTTACCTAGTCCCATGAGACAGCTAAAAATTAGTAAGCAGATTACCAACCGCGAAAGCCAGTCGCTGGACAAGTACCTCCAGGAGATTGGCAAGGTTGATTTGCTCACGCCCGACGAAGAGGTGACGCTGGCCCAGCGCATCCGCGACGGGGACCAGCAGGCGCTCGAGAAGCTGACCAAGGCCAACCTGCGCTTCGTGGTGTCGGTGGCCAAGCAATACCAGAACCAGGGCCTGAGCCTTGGCGACCTCATCAACGAGGGCAACCTCGGCCTTATCAAAGCCGCCAAACGCTTCGATGAAACCCGCGGCTTTAAATTCATTTCCTACGCCGTGTGGTGGATTCGTCAGTCCATCCTGCAGGCCCTGGCCGAGCAGAGCCGCATCGTGCGCCTGCCCCTGAACCGCGTGGGCTCGCTGAACAAAATCAGCAAATCCTTCTCGGAGCTGGAGCAGAAGTTTGAGCGCGAGCCGTCGCCGGAGGAAATTGCCGAAGTGCTGGAACTGACCACTTCCGAAGTGGTGGACACCCTGAAAATCTCGGGCCGCCACGTGTCGGTGGATGCGCCGTTTGTGCAGGGCGAAGAAAACCGCTTGCTCGACGTGCTCGAAAACGAGGACGAGGAGTCGCCGGACATGGCCCTGATGAACGACTCGCTCCGCAAGGAAGTGCAGCGTGCCCTGAGCACGCTCACCAAGCGCGAAGCCGACGTGATTACGCTGTATTTCGGCCTGAACGGCGAAGCCGCTCTCACGCTGGAAGAAATCGGCGAGAAGTTTAACCTGACCCGTGAGCGGGTGCGCCAGATTAAGGAGAAAGCCATTCGCCGCCTGCGCCACACCTCGCGCTCGAAAGCGCTGAAGCCGTATCTGGGCTAACTTCTGCGTAGTTTTGTTGTTGAAAAACCCCGGCTGTAAGGTTGGGGTTTTTTGTAGCACTTGCTTTCGCGGGTGCCTTTCACATCGACTTTAATATGCGCAAGCGGAAGCCTGCGCTCCCGTATGGAACACATTAAGTGCCTGATTATCGGCTCCGGTCCGGCTGGTTATACTGCCGCTATTTACGCCGCCCGCGCCAACATGGCGCCCGTTATGTACATGGGCCTGCAACCCGGCGGCCAGCTCACCATCACGAATGACGTGGAGAACTTCCCCGGCTACCCCGATGGCATTATGGGCCCCGAAATGATGGAAGACCTCAAAAAGCAGGCCGCTCGCTTCGGTACCGACATCCGCTACGGCATTGCCACGGCGGTTGATTTTTCGGTGACGCCGCGTCGCGTGACTATTGATGAAACCACCGAGTTGACGGCCGACGCCGTGATTATTGCCACCGGCGCCTCGGCCAAATGGCTGGGCATACCGTCGGAGGCCAAACTGAACGGCTCGGGCGTATCGGCCTGCGCCGTGTGCGACGGCTTCTTCTACCGCGGGCAGGAGGTGGCCATTGTGGGCGCCGGCGACACGGCGGCCGAAGAAGCCACTTACCTGGCCAACCTCGCCAGCAAGGTGACCATGATAGTGCGCAAAGGCGAGATGAAGGCCTCGAAAATCATGCAGAAGCGCGTGCTGGACAACCCCAAGATTGAGGTGCTGTTCAACACGGTGACGGATGAGATTCTGGGCGAGCACTCGGTGGAAGGCGTGCGGGTGAAAAACCTGCTGACCCACGAAACCAAGGAAATTCCCCTGACCGGCTTCTTTGTGGCCATCGGCCACGAGCCGAATTCCAAGATTTTCCAGCCGTACCTGCACCACGACGAGCAAGGCTACCTGAAAACCATTCCGGGCACGAGCAAGACCAACGTGGACGGCGTTTTTGCCTGCGGCGACGTGCAGGACTACACCTACCGTCAGGCCGTGACGGCTGCCGGTTCGGGCTGCATGGCGGCCCTCGACGCCGAGCGCTACCTGACGGCCGTGGGCATACACTAAAATTTGCCTTGTTGAGTTAGTGAAGGCGTGTTAGAAAAGACGAGCTTTGTGGTTCGTTTTTTCTAACACGCTTTGTTTAGACCAAACGGCACTACGGCGCACTGCTTCACGGTTGCGCCGGAAGCCTTTTTCTGTTCGCTTTTGACTTTCCTGAAAACAACTTACTGGCGCCCGGCGCTGCTGGTGCTGGGCCTGCTGTTGTGCCTGGCCGGGCTGACCCCGGCGCAGGCACAGCGCCGCAAGCCGCCGCGTACCAAGGCCAAGGCCGGCAACACGTCGGGCCGGTCCGACTTTTTCCGCATCAAGACGCCCAAGATGCGCTACGTGCGGCCCGATACGACCACGGTCATCGAAACCGAGGAAATTCCCGACGAGAATTCCGACGCTGCGAAGTCCATTTACTTCAACCCGGCCAAGAAGCTCAGCATTGTGAGCGAAGACACCACGACGCTGAACGACGGCGGCACGGAAATCGTGGAGATGTCGGAGGAAGTGCTCATCGACTCGTCGTGGGTAAAGGTGGCGGGCTACTACTCCATTTGGGACACGCACCGGGTGAACCCTTACCGCGTGGACGGCCGCAGCTACCGCGACTCGCTGAAGCTACGCCTCACCGACCCGCCGCGGCAGCGTTACGCCAAAATGCCCCTCGTGACCACGCCCATCACCTCGGGCTTTGCCTTCCGGGGCTACCGCTGGCACTACGGCATGGACCTGGACTTGGAAACCGGCGACTCGGTGAAGTCCGTGTTCGACGGCGTGGTGCGCATTCAGGCCTGGGACGGCGGCGGCTACGGCAACTACATTCTGGTGCGGCACTACAACGGCCTCGAAACCGTGTACGGCCACCTCAGTAAATCCCTCGTGACGGTGGGCACTTTCGTAAAGGCCGGCCAGCTCATCGGCTACGGCGGCAGCACGGGGCGCAGCACGGGCTCGCACCTGCACTTTGAGGTGCGTTACCAGGGCAACCCCATCAACCCGGTGCTGATGTACGATTTTCCCGGCTACAAGCTGCGGAAAGACAATTTCACCATCACCTCGCAGCTCTTCAATTACTACAGCCGGGCGCTGGGGCACCGCAGCAGTGGCAGCCGCAGCCAGCCCTCGCGGGCCCGCCAAACGGTGACGCACAAAGTGCGCTCGGGCGATACGCTCTCGGAGGTGGCCGAACGCTACGGCGTGCGCGTCAGCACCCTGCGCAAGCTGAACCCCGGCGTGAAAACCCTGCAACCGGGCAAAAAGCTGCGGATTAAGTAAGAACTCGTTGTCGGCTGGCAGGCCGTTTGGCTTCGACTGCGCTTGGCACCGGACAACCCTCACCCACCAACTAAATGAAACTCGATATTCTGGCTCTGGGGGCCCATCCCGATGATGTAGAAATGTCCTGCACCGGCACCCTGCTGGCCAGCAGGGCGGCTGGCAAAAAGGTGGGCATCGTTGACTTCACCCGGGGCGAACTGGGCACGCGCGGCACCCCGGCCACCCGGGCCGAAGAAGCCGCCGCTGCCAATAAGATTCTGGGCATTGACATCCGGGAGAACCTGGGGCTGCCCGATGGTTTTTTTCGCAACGACCGGGAGCACCAATTGCCGCTCATTGCCGCCATTCGCCGCTACCAGCCCGAGGTGGTGCTGGCCAACGCCATCTCGGACCGCCATCCCGACCACGGCCGCGCCGCCCAGTTGGCCATTGACGCCTGTTTCTTGGCCGGCCTGCGCATGATTGAAACCCTGGGCGACGACGGCCAGCCCCAAGAGGCCTGGCGCCCCAAAAACGTGTACCATTACATTCAGGACCGCCAGCTGCCGCCGGCTTTCGTGGTCGATATCACGCCGTATTGGGAAAAGAAGTGGGAGGCCATTCAGGCGTTTAAAACCCAGTTCTTCAATCCTGATTTGGACGCGCCGCAAACCTACCTTTCCAGCCAGGCTTTTAGCCGCTTTATGGAAGCGCGGGCGCGGGAGTTTGGTCACATCATCGGGGTAGAGTTTGGCGAGGGCTTCACTGCCGCGCGGCCGGTGGGCGTGCGCGAGGTAGGGGATTTGCTGTAGCGCATTAGCGTTTCCGGCGCCGCCCGTGCGGACTTAGCAATAAAAACCGGCCCGGTTGCGCTTGCAACCGGGCCGGTTTTTTTTCAGGCATTTTGCATTCATGCTGTCTCCGCGGGTGCTCACTCGCCCATTAGGGTGAGCAGCAGCGCGCGCCGGTCGCCGTGGTCGCGGTGCTCGCCCAGGTAGATGCCTTGCCAGGTGCCCAGTGCGAGGCGCCCGTTTGTGACTGGGATGCTGACGCTGCTGCCCAGTAGCGCGGCTTTCAGGTGGGCCGGCATGTCGTCGGGGCCTTCGGAAGTATGGCGGAAATAGGGGGCGTTTTCGGGAGCCACGCGGTTGAAAAACTGCTCAAAATCGTGGCGCACCGTGGGGTCGGCGTTTTCGTTGAGGCAGAGGCTAGCCGAGGTATGCTGAATGAACACGTGCAGCAGCCCGGCCCGCACCCGCGCCAGCTCGGGCAATTCCTGCAACACGTACTCGGTGATGAGGTGGAAGCCCCGGCGCATGGCCGGCAGCCGCAGCTGTTTCTGAAAAACCATTGGGGAAACGTCGAAAATTAGGCGCACATACGGTGCGCAAGCTCGCTAAGCGGCACCGATTGCCGAACAATTTACGCCCGGGCCGCGTCGTCTTTGTCGGGGCAAGCATGCCGAATTGTGCCAGCAGGGCATGGGTTGGCCAGCGCACGCGCCTGCTGCCACGGTTGTCCTGAAACTAAAGGAAATATTTCCCCGTTGTCAGGGAAATATTTCCCATCTTTGGGAAAGAATTAATTTTGCTCCCATGACTGCCACCGCCACCTCGCCCACCGCCGTGTATTCGCCCGCCCTGCGGGGGCTGCAAGCCACCGTGGCCGATTCCTTTGCCCTTGTGATGGAAGCCCGCAGCGGCGTGCCGGCCAAAATTGCCTTCGATGTGGCCGCCCTGCTCAAGCTCAGCGCCGACGAACTGGCCAACCTGCTGCACACCACCACCAAAACCCTGCGCGCCTACCGCGAGGGCAAAAAACGCCTCGGCCCCGCCGCCAGCGAGCAAGTTCTCAAACTGCTGGCTCTCGCCCGCCAGGGCGAAGAAGTGTTCGGCGCCCTGGCGGCCTTCCGCCGCTGGCTCGACAAGCCTGCCTACGGCCTTGACAACCAGCCGCCGCTGGCCCTGCTCGAAACCAGCGGCGGCATCGACCTGGTGGCCGACGAGGTCGACCGCATCGCCCACGGCGACTTGGCGTAGAGTGGAAATCTACCGCATCTGCCTGGCTAAATACGCCGGTGAACTCGTCGCCTCCGGCAACCCCGGCCGCTGGAACCTGCGCGGCCAGCTGGTCATCTACGCCGCCGGCAGCCGCGCCCTGGCCTGCCTCGAAAACGTGGTGCACCGCAGCGGCGAAGGCCTCAACAGCCTCTTCAAAGTCATCCGCATTGAAGTGCCCGACACGCTAGCCGTCGAGGAGCTGACGCTGGCCCAAATGCCCGAGGAGTGGCAGCTGCCGCGCCACTACGCCCGCTGTCAGCCTCTGGGTGATGATTGGTACCGCCGCCAAACGGCGGCCGTGCTGCGCGTGCCCTCGTCCATCATTGCCCACGAGCACAACTACGTGCTCAACACCCGCCACCCGGATTTTGGGCAAGTGAAGATTGTGGGGTGGGAGGATTTTGCGTTTGACCCGCGGATTAAAGAGGGCTAGTGGGCATCGTCTGATTTACGCGTCAACTCTTGGCAACCCTAAAGGAGAACGATTTACTATAAAGGTACTGCCCATAAAAAAGCCCGGCTTTATGCCGGGCTTTTCGCTTTATAGACTTAATAGAATAGAAAAGCAGCAAGCGGCCTACCGCACGCCCAGCCGGTTCCGACGCCATCCCGACGAACCCTCCGCGCCGGCCGTTTCCCCAGTTGCGGCGGCCGTTTTGGGTTTCTTCTCGCTTAGCAGCATGGCGCCCAGCGCGGCGGCTACTTTTGCCGTGGCCTCGTCCGGCGCGGCGGGGGCGAGTGTCGTGGGCGTGAAATGGTCCTTGATGAAGTTGGTGTCGAAATCGCCGCTCACGAAGGCGGGGTGCGTCAGCACGTAGGTACCAAAGGCCAGCGTGGTTTCAATGCCCGTGATTTTATACTCCTCGATGGCGCGCAGCATGCGGGCAATGGCCTCGGCGCGGTCGGCCCCAAAGGTGACCAGCTTGGCAATCATCGGGTCGTAGTAAATCGGAATGTCCATGCCCTGCTCAAAACCGTCGTCGACGCGCACGCCGGGACCCTGGGGGCGCACGTAGGTGCTCAGGGTGCCGATGTCGGGCAGGAAGTTGTTTTGCGGGTCTTCGGCGTACACGCGCAGCTCCAGGGCGTGGCCGGTGATGGTAAGGTCTTCTTGTGCGAAAGGCAGGGGGTAGCCCTCGGCCACGCGGATTTGCTCCTTCACCAGGTCGAGGCCGGTAATTTGCTCCGTCACGGGGTGCTCCACCTGCAGGCGGGTGTTCATCTCCAGGAAGTAGAAATTGCGCTTGTCGTCGAGCAGGAACTCCACCGTGCCAGCCCCGGCGTAGTTGCAGGCACGGGCCACGTCGACGGCGCAGCGGCCCATTTCGGCGCGTAGCTCGGGTGTAAGCACCGACGAAGGCGCTTCCTCAATCACCTTCTGATGGCGGCGCTGGATGCTGCACTCGCGCTCGAACAGGTGCACGATGTTGCCGTGCTCGTCGCCCAATACCTGGATTTCAATGTGGCGCGGGCCAGTCACGAACTTCTCAATGAACACCGCCCCATCGCCAAACGCCGACACGGCCTCGTTAATGGCCAGCTGCATCTGCTCCTCAAACTCGGCCGCATCGTTCACGATGCGCATGCCCTTGCCGCCGCCGCCGGCCGAAGCTTTAATCAGAATGGGAAAGCCCACCTCCTGCGCAATCTGCTTGGCGGCGGCCACGTCCGAAATGGCTTCGGCCGTGCCCGGCACCAGCGGAATGTTGTAGGCCTGCACCGCCTGCTTGGCCGAAAGCTTGTCGCCCATGATTTCCATGGCCTCGGGGCTAGGCCCTACGAAAATTAGGCCCGCCTCGCGCACCATGCGCGCAAAGCCGGCATTCTCGCTCAGGAAGCCGTAGCCGGGGTGAATGGCGTCGACGCCCAGCGCGCGGCACACTTCAAGGATTTTGTCGCCGCGCAGGTAGCTGTCTTTTGAGGCGGGCGGGCCCACGCACACGGCCTCGTCGGCGTAGCGCACGTGCAGGGCGTTGCGGTCGGCCTCGGAGTAGATGGCCACGGTGGCAATGCCCATTTCTTTGGCCGAGCGCAGCACGCGCAGGGCGATTTCGCCGCGGTTGGCGACGAGCAGCTTGGAGATTTTTTTCATGGGTGGGAGTGGGGCGGAGAATGGTGAGCGTATCCGGCCGTCGGGCAAAGGGGAGCGACGCCCGAGGGCCGGATTTGCGCTGTTTCGCTAAAGTCTGGCACAAAGAAACGGGCTAAGCGCGCGCCCTCCTCAAACATCGGCCCTGCCAAACCGTTATTAAGCCCAAATTATGTACAACGGCGGCCCGGGGTTACCTTTGTGATTAGGCAGGTATTGGGTTTTTGAAAATCAGCCCTTTTACCTGTTTACCGCCCTTTACTTCACCTCCATACCGTTTTTTCAGTGGATATTTTCGACCGGATTTCGGCGAACCGCGGCCCGCTTGGCTCGCACTCGCACTACGCCCACGGCTATTTCACGTTCCCCAAGCTCGAAGGCGAAATCAAGCCGCGCATGATGTTCCGGGGCAAAGAAGTGCTGACCTGGAGCCTCAACAACTACCTGGGCCTCGCCAACCACCCCGAAGTGCGCCAGGCCGACCGCGAAGGTGCCACCGATTACGGGATGGCCTATCCCATGGGCGCGCGCATCATGAGCGGCAACTCGACCCTGCACGAGCAGCTGGAGAATGAACTGGCCGATTTCGTGCACAAGCCCAGCGCCCTGCTGCTCAACTTCGGCTACCAAGGCGTGGTGAGCATCATCGACGCGCTGGTGAGCCGCCACGACGCCATTGTGTACGACGCCGAGTCGCACGCCTGCATCATCGACGGCGTGCGCCTGCACCAGGGCAAGCGCTTCGTGTTTCCCCACAACGACATCGCCAACCTCGAAAAGCAGCTGGAGCGCGCCAAGCGCCTCACCGACGAAACCGGCGGCGGCATCCTCGTGATTACGGAGGGCATGTTCGGCATGTCAGGCAACCTGGGCAAGCTGCGCGAAATCGTGGAGTTGAAGAAAAAGTACGACTTCCGCATCTTCGTCGACGATGCTCATGGTTTTG
Organism: Hymenobacter armeniacus; assembly: GCF_014699055.1. Taxonomy (GTDB): domain Bacteria; phylum Bacteroidota; class Bacteroidia; order Cytophagales; family Hymenobacteraceae; genus Hymenobacter; species Hymenobacter armeniacus. Next base: position 948,885 of record NZ_JACXAC010000001.1, on the reverse strand, counting down.
GCACGCTGGGCCCCACGGGTGCCGGAACGGCCGAACATTTGGGCTGCGTAGAGGGCGTAGACCTAATTTTTTACACCTTCGCCAAGAGCATGGCCAGCATCGGCGCGTTCGTGGCCGGGCCGGAAAGCGTTATTGAATATTTGCGTTACAATATGCGCAGCCAGATTTTCGCCAAATCGCTGCCCATGCCCCTCGTAATTGGTGCCCTGAAGCGCCTGGAGCTGATTCGCAACCACCCCGAATACCGCGAAAACCTCTGGACCGTGGTGCGCGCCCTGCAAAGCGGCCTGAAGGAAAAAGGCTTCAACATCGGCACCACCGAGTCGCCGGTGACGCCCGTGTTCCTGAACGGCGAAATCCCCGACGCTACGGCCCTAACCTTCGATTTACGCGAGAATCACGGCATTTTCTGCTCCATCGTGGTGTATCCGGTGGTGCCCAAGGGCGTGATTATGCTGCGCCTCATCCCCACGGCGGTGCACACGCTGGAAGACGTACAAGAAACGATTGCGGCGTTTGAGGCCGTGGCGACCAAGCTCGATAAGGGTCTTTACAGCAAAGCCCCCGCGGCCACGCAAACCGCCTAAAACGGCCCGCCAAGGCACATGGCGCCGGCTTCCCGAGAGGGGAGTCGGCGCTTTTGTTTTTGAACTATTCTAAGCTAAGGGGTTTAGCGCTACTTGCTGGAATCAAGGTTTTTTTTCCGAAAATCGGCCTCTGAAAGCCGGGAAGAGGGTTTTGAAAAAAAAGTGAAAAACTTGCTTGCATTTGAAATCCCTGTATATTAGGGCCGGCTTAACCGCTTAATACGCTCATTTTTCACCCCCAAACCCCAAACCCCAATGAACAACTTTGGTAAATTGAAGGACCTCGTAATGTCGCTGGAAGACGATTTCTCGAAATTCTACGACAAGCAGAACGCTGCCGCCGGCACCCGCGTGCGCAAAGGCATGCAGGAGCTGAAGACGATGGCTCAGGCGTTCCGCACCGAGGTGCAGAACACCAAGAACGCCGCTGCCGGTGCCGCCAAGGCTCCTGCTGCCGGTGGTGCCAAGAAGGCCGCTCCCGCCGCCAAAAAGGCTGCTCCTGCTGCTGCCAAGAAAGCTGCTCCTGCCAAAAAGAAGTAATCACGGATTCGCCGGATTCGGCGAATGTTGTAGATGACGAAAAAGGCCCCGCCAATTGGCGGGGCCTTTTTTTGTGGTGCCTGGGCGCGTTGGGCATGGGCGGTGCCCGCCTGACGCGCGGCTTCTCTACACCAATTCTACCAGGAAGTAGTCCTTCTTGCCCTTTTTCACCACCAAGTACTTGCCGTGCAGCGGGGCCAGGTCGGCGACCGGGGTTTCGGGCGAGGTGAGCTTGGCGCCGTTCACGCTCAGGCCGTTGGACTGGATGAGCTTGCGGGCTTCGCCGCGCGAGGACAAAATCTGCTTTTCGGTGGCGTCGCTCAGCAGCACGGCCACGTTGAGGTCGGCGGTGGCGGCGCGGGGCACGCGCAGGTGCGGCAGGCCGGCAAAGGCGTCGAGCAGCGTGGCTTCGGCCAAGGTGCTCAGGTCGCCGCCTTTGCCAAACAGCACCTCGGACGCGGCCACGGCGGCCTCGTAGGCAGCTTCGGAGTGCACCCGAATGGTGACGTCCTTGGCCAAAGCTTTCTGCAGGGTTTTGAGGCCGGGGTTTTGGGCGTGCTCGGCTTCGAGGGCCTCGATTTCCGGCTGGCTCAGCAGCGTGAACACGCGAATGAGGCGCGGGGCGTCGGCGTCTTCGGCGCGCAGGAAAAACTGGTAGAACTGGTAGGGCGTGGTGAGGGCGGGGTCGAGCCACACGGTGCCGGTTTCGGACTTGCCGTACTTAGTGCCGTCGGCTTTGGTGATGAGCTGGCCGGTGAGGGCATAGGCCTTGGCTTCGGTGCCTTCGGCGTTGGCCATGCGGCGAATGAGTTCGGTGCCGGTGGTGATGTTGCCCCACTGGTCGCTGGCGCCCATTTGCAGGGTCACGCCGAGGGTTTTGTTGAGGTGCACGAAGTCGTAGCCCTGCAGCAGCTGGTAGCTGAACTCGGTGTAGCTGATGCCGCTGCTGTCGCCGTCCTCGCCGCCGCCAATGCGCCGCTTCACCGAGTCCTTGGCCATCATATAATTCACGGTGAGGTGTTTGCCCACCTCGCGCAGAAATTGCAAAAAGCCGAAGTCCTTGAACCAGTCGTAGTTGTTCACGACCAGCGCTCCGGTGGGACCTTCGGAGAAATCCAGAAACTTCTCGAGCTGGGCCTGGATGCCGGCTTGGTTGCGGCGCAGGGTTGCTTCGTCGAGCAGGTTGCGCTCGGCCGATTTGCCGCTGGGGTCGCCAATCATGCCGGTGGCGCCGCCCACCAGGGCCACCGGGCGGTGGCCGGCGCGCTGCAGGTGCACCAGCAGCATGATGGTAGCCAGGTTGCCGATGTGCAGCGAAGCGGCGGTGGGGTCGAAGCCGATGTAGCCGGTGATGGGGGCATGCGTGGCCAGGTGCTCGGCGGTGCCGGGCATGGCGTCGTGGTACATGCCGCGCCAGGTTAGTTCTTCAAGGAGATTCAAGGGGGGAATGGCTGAATGGGTGAATGGGTGAATTGAAAACGGTTTCACCCGCAAAACGTGGCCCCAAAGGTACTAGGTGGCTTTACCTTTGCCAGACGGAAAGAATGGAACGCCCAAGCCATTCACCCATTCAGCCATTCACCCATTCCCCCCTTGATACAGGAAGCCGACGCCATCCTCAAGCAGCTGCAGCAACGGCAGTTTCAGCCCGTGTATTTTTTGCAGGGCGAAGAGCCATACTACATCGACGTGGTGGCCGAGTTGATTGAGAAAACGGCCTTGGCCGAGCACGAGCGCAGCTTCAACCAGGTGGTGGTGTACGGCAAGGACGTGGATGTGACCGCCATTCTGGGCCAAGCCAAGCGCTTTCCCATGATGGCCGAACGCTCAGTCGTCATCGTGAAGGAAGCCCAGACCGTGGCCGACCTGGAGCAGGAGCGGAGCTGGCCTTTTCTAGAGGCGTACCTCAAAAACCCGCTGCCCAGCACCGTGCTGGTGTTTTGCTATAAGCACAAAACCCTCGACAGCCGCAAGAAGCTGGGCAAGCTGCTCGCGGGCAAGGACTCGCCGGCCGTGCTGATGACCAGCAAAAAGCTCTACGACAGCCAGGTGCCGCAGTGGCTCACGGCCAACGTGCGGGCGCGCAACCTGCAAATCACGGGGCAGGCCACCGCCATGCTGGCCGAGTACATCGGGGCCGATTTGGGCCGGCTGGCCAATGAGGTAGACAAATTGGTGCTCAACCTCAAGCCCAACCAGCCCATCGACGAAGAGCTGGTGCAGCGGCTGGTGGGCATCAGCAAGGACTACAACATATTTGAGCTGCAAAAAGCCTTGGTGCAGCGCGACGTGCTGAAGGCCAACCGCATTCTGGGCTATTTCGCCGCCAATCCCAAAGCCAACCCGCTGATTCCGAACCTCACGCTGCTGTTCAACTTCTTTACCAAGCTGCTGGTGTTGCATCAGGCCGGCGCCAACCCGCCCGATGGCGTGTATAAAAGCCTGGGCATCATGAACAGCTTTGCCCAGAAGGAATATCAGCAGGCCCTGCGCGTCTACCCGATAGAGCGGGTGGTGGGCATCATTCACGACATCCGGCGGGCCGATGCCCAGAGCAAGGGCATCGAAAGCGGCTCGATGGACGACGCCGAAATACTGCGGGAACTGGTGTGGCTGATATTGCATCCGGTGCCGGCCGGGGTGCTGGGGTAACAACCGGCCCGGCGGGGGCGTAGAAGGCGGGTATTTCACTTTAAACCTGATTTCACTCATGAGCAATACCCTTGGTGGCATGATTGCCGGCCTGTTTGGCGGCCGCACAAACGAAGACGGCACGCGTGCCGGTGGTTCTACGGGCGGCAGCCTGGTCAAAGGCGCCCTGCTGGCCGCCGGTGCCGCGTACCTCTACAAGCGCTACAAAAACGGCAACCTGAACCTGCCCAACGTGCCCAAGTTCAAGTAGTCGAACGACGCTTCAATTGGAAAAAGCCCCGGTAGCACCTGCTGCCGGGGCTTTGTTGTAGGGGCGGGGCCCGCCCCTCCGTGGTTCGGGACCACGAAGTCATTTCAGACAGCCAACGGCTCCGCAAGGCATTCAACGCATCTGATAGCGCATCCAACGGCTCCGGAAACGCGTCCAACGGTTCCGCAAGGCATCCAATGGCCCCGGAAATTCATTCAATGGCCCCGCAAGTCAATCAACAGCCCCAAAACGTCATCCAACGGCAACTGTACTTTCGTCAGTCGTTTAGTTCAAGCTCTCATGCGCGCCCACATTCACTTCCATCGCGGCATTCCGCAAAGCGTCAACAACTACCTGGCAATGGACGGCTTCCAGCAGATGGGCTGGGAAATCGTGCCTTATACCGATGCCGAGCCTGTGTGCGAGCATGCGCCGGATGAGGTGGTGGTGGGCCACATTGCGGCCGTGCGGGCCAGCCTGCGGGCGCTGGGCCGGCCGGTACCGCCCGAACTGGGCTACCCGGCGGCGCTGCGCCCGTTTCTGGGGCGGCGGCTGTGGCAGAGTACCATCAATGCCGTGGCGGCCGATGCCAGCCTGTGGCCGGTATTTGTGAAGCCGATGCACCAAACCAAGAAGTTTACGGGCGTACTGGTGCGCCGAATCGGGGACTTGGTGGGGTGTGGCGACCAGTATGAGGATACGCAGGTGTGGTGTGCCGACCCTGTGCGAATGGTTGCCGAATGGCGCTGCTTTGTGCGCTACGGCCAAGTGCTGGATGTGCGGCCGTACAAAGGCGACTGGCGTGCCCACTTCGACCGGCAAGTAGTGGAGCAGGCCCTGGCGGCATATTTGCCCGAGGCGCCGGCGGCTTTTGCGCTGGACGTAGCGGCTACCGCCACCGGCGCGACCGTAGTAGTGGAAGTGAACGAAGGGTACGCGCTGGGCGCCTATGGCCTGACGCCGCTGGCCTACGCCAAATTTCTGTCGGCCCGCTGGGCCGAGATGACGGGTAGCGTGGACTACTGCCGCTTCTAAGTAACCCGCTGTGGCCCCGGGTTGGCAATGAAACCTCTTATTTGCCGTTGGCGGGGCAACCTACGGGCTTTTATCGCTACTTTTGGCCAGTTCCCGGGCCCGGTGCGGCCCCTCCACGCAAGGTATTTACATGAAGCTATTTCCCCGGCTGGCGCTAGCCGCCGCCCTGAGCGCGGCGGCCCCGCTGGCAGCGCAGGCCCAGCAGTCCCAGGTTTTTGCGTCCGACGAACGGCATTTTCAGGAAGGGTTGGAGCTGTTTGACCGCGGCCAGTACGGGGCCGCGCAGGAGGCCTTTCGGCAGTACCTGGCCATCGAGCCGGTGCACACCAGCCAGGGCGGCGCCGCGGCCCGCGACCGCACCGCCGACGCCGAGTATTACGTGGCCGTGAGCGGCCTCTACCTTTCGCACCCCGACGCCGAAGGCCTCATCCTCGATTTTGCGGCGCAGCACCCGGCCCACCCGCGCGCCGCGGCGGCCTACTTCGAGTTGGGCAAGTTCTATTTCGACCAGAAAAACTACGAGGCCGCCATCCGCTACTTCCAGAAGGTAGCGCCCGACAACCTCAGCAACGACCAGCGCGCCGAGTCGGACTTCAAGCTGGCCTACAGCTATTTTGAGCAGAAGGACTACGAGAAGGCCCGCTTGCTTTTCGACCGCAACAAGCAGGTGCAAAGCCAGTACAAGTACGCCAGCTCGTACTACGCGGGCTACCTGGCCTACCGCGCCGGCGACTACGCCGCGGCCCGCACCGACCTGGCCGTGGCCGAGCAGAACGATGCCTACCAGCTCGTGGTGCCGGCCGTTATGACCCAGATTTACTACCGCGAAGGCAACTTCGACGGCCTGATAGGCTACGCCACCAAGGCCCTGCAAAACACCCCGCCGCCGCAGAACTCCGACGAAATCCAGCTGCTGCTCGGCGACGCTTACTACCAGAAAGGCCAATACAAGGAGGCGGCCGAAAACTTCGATAAGTACGCGGCCATTCACAAGGGCAAAATTGAGCCGGCGCTGCAGTACAAAATTGGCTTTGCCAACTACAAGATGGGCGACTTCAAGGGCGCCATAGCCAGCCTGCGCAACGTGGCCGTGCGCCGCGACTCGCTGGGCCAGAATGCCGCCTACCACCTGGGCCTGAGCTACCTGCAGACCAACCAGAAGCCGCAGGCGGTCACGGCCTTTGAGGCGGCGCGGCAGTCGACGTTTGACAAGGGCATTGCCGAAAACGCCACGCTCAAGCTGGGCCAGGTGCAGTACGAGCAGGGCAATCTGCCCGAAACCATTGCCGTGCTGCGCGATTTCCGCAAGAAGTTTCCCCGCTCCAAAAACCAGCCCATCGTCGACGACCTGCTGAGCAACAGCTTCCTGTCCTCGACCGACTACAACCAGGCACTGACCTATCTCGAAGGCCTGGAAGACCGCAGCGCCAAGCTGGACGCTACCTACCAGCGCGTGGCCTACTCGCAGGCCGCCACGCTCTACAACAACGGCAATTACTCCGAGGCGCTGCCGCTGCTGGACAAGTCGCTGAAATACCCGGCCGACGACGCCCTCCGCGCGGCGGCCCAGGTGCTGCGGGGCGAAATTTTCAGCGTGGGCCAGAAGTACCAGGAGGCCATCACGGCCTACGTAGCGGCGGCCCGCTCGGCCCGGCAGGGCGGCGTGAGCCCCGAAGAGGCCGACTTTGAGCAGAAAGCCCGCTACGGCCTGGGCTATGCCTACTACAACACCAAGCAGTACGACCGCGCCCGGCCGCAGTTCCAGGCCTATGTGAGCGACATCGACGCCAAACCTTCGGACCCGAACTACTACGACGCTACGCTGCGCCTGGCCGATACCTACTACGTGGCCAAAAGCTACCAGCAAGCGCTGGATTTGTACGACAAGGTCATCAAGGCCAATGCCGCCGACAAAGACTACGCCTACTACCAAAAAGGCCGCACGCTGGGCCTGATGGGCCGCCGCGACGAAGCCAGCTCGACCCTCGCGGCCCTACTCAAAACCAGCCCCAACTCGCGCTACGCCGAGGAGGCGGTGTTTCAGCAGGCGCAGCTATCGTTTGAGGCCGGCGAGTACCAGCCGGCCGTGGACGGCTTCACCAGGCTGATTGCCAACCGCCCCAACAGCCCGCTTATGCCGCAGGCCCTGCAAAAGCGCGGCGTGGCCTACGCCAACCTGCAGCAGCAGGAAAAAGCCGTGGCCGACTTCCAGAAAGTGCTGACGGACTACCCGCGCAGCGAAGCTGCCTCGCAGGCCATCTATAGCCTGCAGGAGAGCCTGACGGCGCTGGGCCGCACCGAGGAGTTCGACGCAGCGCTGGCCTCTTTCAAGATTCAGAACCCCGACAGCAAGGCCACCGAAAGCGTGGAGTTCGAAGCGGCGAAGTCGCTGTATCTGGCTGAGAAATACAAGCCCGCCATTCTGCGCCTGGAGTCGTACTTGAAGCAGTACCCGCAGTCGGCCCTGGGGCCGGATGCCCGCTTCTTCCTGGCTGATTCCTACGTGAAAACCGGCGACCGGCAGCAGGGCCTGGCTCGCCTGCGCGACGTGGTGACCGAAGGCAAAAGCGAGTTTCTGAACCGCGCCGTGGGCCGCCTCGCCGACCTGGAGTTCGAAAACAAGAACTACGCCGAGGCCGCCAAATATTACGAGCGCCTGCGCGGCGCCAGCACCAACCGCCGCGAGGTGGCCAACGCCACCCTCGGCCAGATGCGCAGCCTCTACGAAGTGGGCGACTACGCCGGCACCCGCCGCGTGGCCGAAGAGCTGCGCGCCCAGGCCGGCGCCACCGCCAACGCCACCAATGCCGCCCTGCTGTACCTGGGCAAGGCCAGCTACCGGGCCGAGAACTACGACCAGGCCGCGACCGAGCTGGCTGCCGCCGTCACGGCCGCGCCCAACGACGTGAACGGCGCCGAAGCCCAGTATTTCCTAGCCCAGACGCTGTTTAAGCAAAAGAAAAACGAGGAGGCCATTGCCGCCGCCCTCAAGGTGAATGCCAACTACAGCAGCTACGCGCTGTGGCAGGGCCGGGCCTTCCTGCTGGTGGCCGATGTGTACGCGGCCGAAGGCGACAACTTCCAAGCCCGCGGCACGCTGAATTCGCTCATCGACAACAATTTCCCGGTGGCTGAAGTGGTCGAGGCGGCCAAGCAGCGCCTCAAAACCCTGGGCGCCGACCAGCCCGAAGAACCCGCCGAGCCCAAAACCACTCCGAAGGCACCCGCCAAGGCCCCGGCCAAAACGCCTGCGCCCACTGGCAAGCCGGCCTCCACGCCGGCCCCCACCAAGGGCAAAGCCGCCGTGCCCCGCACCAACCTGCGCGGCACCACCACCGCCCCGGCCGATACGGCCACCCAGCGCTAACATCGGCGCATTTACTCACTGAATAATTGATTGCTGATGAAGCGTTTGTCAACTAATAATACGTCGTCGAAAGCGCGCCGGGGCGCAGGCCTGGCCCTGGCCGTCGTGCTGGTGGGGGCCGCCGCGCCCGCCGCCATGGCCCAGCCCACCAAGGGCAAAACCACGGGCAAGATTGAAGAGGCCGAGATTGAAATCGTGAAGGAGCGGGTGAACCAGCTGCCCGAAGCCACCCGCAACTTCTCCAAAATCGCGCTGCCGGCGCCGCCTCAGACCGAGCGCAAAGTCACCTACACCTTCTCCGATTTTCGCCTGCCGGCCGACCGCCTGAATCCTTCGGTGAAGGTGCTGACCATTCGGGCCGAGGAGCCCACGCCGCTCACCGGCAACCTGGTGAAAGTGGGCATCGGCAACTACGGCACGTTCTACGGCCGGGGCTATTTCCACAGCACCCGCAACACCGACCACGCCTACGGCCTCGACATCAAGCACGTCAACTCCCTGAACGGCCCCGTGGACGGGAAAAACTCCAGTGTGGCCGAAACTAGTGCCCACCTCATGGGCGAGCTGTACCGCGGCACCGCGGCCTTCGGGGCCAACCTGGACCTGGGCCGGGAGCGCTACAACTTCTATGGCTACGAAAAGGCCGCCAACGGCACGCCCGTGGCCACGCCCGAAGCCGGCGACATCAAGCAAGTATTCAACCGCTTTGCCGTGAAGGGGTACGCCCACAACCGCGACCCCGAGCAGGTGCTGCAGTACGACGCCAGCCTGGGCTACCGCTACTGGAGCGACATCTTTGCCGCCAACGAAAACGACGTGCGCCTCAACGCCAAGCTGGGCTACGCCCTGGGCGAGTCGAGCCGCATCACGCTGAACGGCGAAGCGTCCTTTATTGCCGAGAAAGACCTGGCCCCGGCCAAGCCAAACGTGGCCGCCGAGCAGGTGACCCGCACGCGCACTTTCGTGCAGGCGACGCCGGCCTATGAGTTTATGCGCAACAACATTGCCTTTTCGGTAGGCGCCACGCTGGGCTATTCCTCCGACACGGCCACCAATGTGAGCAAGGCGGTGATTTACCCCGCCGTGCGCCTGGGCTACACCATCGAGCCCGAGAAATTTATGGTGTATGCGGGCCTGGGCGGCTCTTTGCAGCGCGTGACCCGCTACGACCTCACCACCGAAAACCCCTGGCTGAACCGCGGCCTGAACGTAGCTGACACGCACCGCGGGCCCACCATCTACGCGGGTTTCACCTCCACGCCGGCCCGCGGGCTCGAGTTCAACGCCCGCGCCACCTACGCCCGCGACCGCAACCTCTATTTCTACCTCAACAACCCCATCGACCCCAGCCGCTTCGACCTCGTGTACGACCAGAACGCCACCGGCGTGCTCAACCTGCACGGTGAGCTGCTGTACAACGCTGCTGAAAAATTCCGCCTCGGCACCCGGATGGATTTCAACAAATACGCCCTCAAAAACCTGCCCCAGCCGTTTCACCGGCCCGAGTACCAAGCCTCGGTTTTCGGCACTTACAACGTGTTTGAGAAGCTGATGGTGGGCGTAGAAGGATACTTTTTCTCGGCCAGCTACGGCATCAGCTACCGCCCGGCCTCCGTGGCGGGCGCCGCCCGCGTGCCCGATTTTTACCGGGCCACCGACCCCATCATCGACCTAAACCTGCGCGCCGATTACCGCATTACGCCAAAAATATCCATCTTTGTAATGGGTAATAACCTTGCAAACCGCCAATACCAGCGCTTTTACGGCTATCCGGTGAAGGGCATTAACGTCATTGGCGGCGCGAGCTACACTTTCTGAGGTGACAGAAACAGGTCCGCGGTTACGAAGCAAATTGCAGCTAACGCAATGAGCCGTAACCCGATGACTCGCCGCTGTTAACTCATAATTTTTAATTGATACAATGCATTTAGCCGACCACATCCGTCCTTTGCTCCGCGACCACGACTGCGTGATTATTCCGGATTTTGGAGGATTGGTGGCCGATGCTTCGCCGGCTCGCGTGCAGCCCGGCCGCCAGGCCCTGGGCCCGCCTACCAAGCTGGTGGCCTTCAACCAAGCCCTGACCCGCAACGACGGCCTGCTCGTCGACGCCCTGAGCCAGCACCTGGGCCTGCCCATCGCGCAAGCCCGCGAAGCCGTGCGCGCTGCCGTGGCCGGCCTCAAGCAGGAGCTCGACGAAACCAACCGCACCGAACTGCCCGGCATCGGGATTTTCCGTCGCGCCGCCGGCCGTGGCCTGGCTTTCGAATACACCGGTTCCGACAACCTGCTGGCCTCGGCTTATGGGCTGCCCGAGTTGGTGGCGCGTCCCGTGCGAGCCAACGACGCCCGCAGCAAGCGCCCGCAGCCGGCTTTGCGCGGCGCCTCCACGCGGCGCACCCGCGTGGCGCGCCTGCTGCCGGGCGGCATCATTGCCCTGGCGGCGGGGCTGCTTTTTTTGGCCAACTACCAGTTTCTGGTGAACCGCAATATGGTTTCGGCCAAGTGGCAAAATCAACTGCCCAAGCTGGAATGGGCGCAGCAGCGCACTTCGGGTGCCGCCTCCCTGTCGGAACCCCAGCAGGCTACGCTGGGCCAGCGCACCTTTACCAGCGCCGAAACGGCTGCCGAAGGCCTGACGCCGCTCAATGCTTCGGAAGCTTCGGCGCCCGCTGCCCCTGTGGCGCAGCCCATCCCCACGCTGGAGACCCCGACCGCCAAGACAGTAGAGCCGGCAGCTATTGTTGCCGCAACAACGCCGGTGACTGAGCCCAAAGCTTTGGCCAACACGGTGGAAACCCCGGTTGCGGCTGCCAAGCCCGCCGTTGCTCCGGCAGCGGTTGCGCCCGCGCTGCCTAAGGCCAAAGCCCCCGCGGCCACCAACTCGGTTACAATTAAAAACCGCACAGGGCGTTACTACGTCATTGCCGGCGCCTACGGCAGCTTAGCCAACGCCGAAAAGGGCCGCAAAATCCTGGCCCGCAACGGTCATAATGCCCGCATCATCCTGCCGCCTTTTGGCAGCCGCCTGTTCCGCCTCACGGCCGGCGACTACGCCGACCTGGCCTCGGCCCAGCGCGAAGCCCAGCGTCTGCGCGTGAGCACGCACTGCGACTACAATACGTTGAAATTTTAATCCTTTTCATGTCCGCATTCTTCCTGCAGGTGGTTCCCACCGCTGCCGATACTGTTACTACCGCTGCGCCCATTGCCAGCACCAGCGTCCCGGTTATCGACCTGCTGCTGCGCGGCGGCTGGATTATGATTCCGCTGGTGGCGCTTTCCATCCTCTCGGTTTACATCATCATCGAGCGCTACTTCACCATTCGCCGCGCCGCCGGCGACCCCGACACCTTCATGAACGGCATCCGCTCGCTCATGGTGAAGGGCGACCTGGCCGGCGCCAAGCTGCTGTGCGCGCAAACCGCCTCGCCGCTGGCCCGCATGGTCGAAAAAGGCCTGCGCCGCATCGGCCTGCCGCTCAAGGAAATTGAAACCAGCGTGGAAAACGTGGGCAAGATTGAAATTGCGCGCCTCGAAAAGAACATCAGCATCCTGGGCATCATCGCCGGCATTGCGCCCATGATTGGCTTCGTGGGCACCATCATCGGGGTTATCAAAATTTTCTATTCCATCGCCGCCACCAAGGAGTTCGGCATTCCGCAGGTAGCCGACGGCCTGTACGTGAAGCTGGTGACCTCGGCCACGGGCCTCATCGTGGGCATCATCGCCCACGTGGGCTACCACTGGCTGAGCATACTGGTTGAGCGCATGGTGTTCCGGATGGAAAACTCGGCCATTGAGTTCATGGACATTCTCCAGGACAATTAATTGATTTGCTGATTCTTTAATGTGCTGATGTGCTGAAACTAACATTCAGTCTTCAGCACATTAGCATATCAATTCATTAGCACATCAACCAATGAACCTTTCCCGCCGCCACCGCCTTACCTCGCACGTCGAAACCGGGGCCATGAACGACATCATGTTTTTCCTGATGCTGTTCTTTCTGATTGCCTCCACGCTGGTAAACCCCAACGTCATCAAGCTGCTTCTGCCCAATGCCAAGTCGAGCAAGCAGGTGATGAAGCAGCCCATCACCATTTCGGTGGATGCGGCGGGCGTGTATTACGTGAACAAAAAGCCGGTGAATCCCACTGCGGTGGAATCGGAGCTGGTGGCCCTGGTGGGCTCGGCGCCCACCCAGGAGCAGCCCACGGTGGTGCTGCGCGTGGATAATTCGTTGAACGTTCAGAAGCTGGTTGACATTCTGGAGATTGGCAACCGGCTCAAGCTGAAAATGGTGATGGCCACCCAGGCCCAGCAAGCAGCCGGCAAGTAAGCCGTCATCCGAACGATTAGCGTATCATTCCCATGGCTATTGATTATCAAGAACCGCACCGGCGCGAAGGCCTGATTGGCACCCTGGTTGTGCACGGGGTGCTGCTGCTGTTGTTTATTTTCATGGTGTTCCAGGGCCCCAACCCCCCGCTGCAGCCGCTGGGTGGCGGCGATGGCGTGGAACTGAACTACGGCCTCGACCCTGCGGGCTCCGGCGACGTGCAAAGCATGGCCACGGCCAACAACTCGCCGAACCGCGAAGACAGCCGCCCGCCCGTGGCCAGCCCCGACCCGCAGCCGCGCCCCGCCGCCGCGGCCACGCCCGACCCCACGCCGCCCTCGCAGGAAAAAATCATCACCAGCGAAGCCGAGGAAAGCCCCGTTTCGGAAGCGCCCGTGGAAACCCCCGCCCCGCCCAAGGAAGAAGTGAAAGTGGCGCCCAAGCCCAAGCGGCAGGTGGCCGTGACGTTCTCGCCCAAGGGCAACGCCACCGGTGGCGGCAACGGCGTGAACGGCAGCAGCAACACGCCCACCGGCAACAACAACGGCGACCGTCCCGGCACCGTGGGCGACCAGGGCGACCCCAATGGTTCGCTAGATGCGAAGGCCCTGTACGGCGCCCCGGGTCGTGGGGGCAGTGGCAGCAGCCCCGGCAGCGGTGGGCTGGAAATGAGCGGCTGGGCCTTCGACAGCACGCCCCGGCCCGAATCGATTGACGATAACCCGGGCATGATTCGCTTTAAAATCAAAATTTCGGAAGATGGCGACGTAGAAAGCGTCACCAAGGTGTCCGGTAACGTGTCGCCAGCCCAGGAGCGTTTGGTGCGCGATGCGCTGCTGAATGCCACGTTCCGCCGTACCAATTCCGGCACCGAAGGAGCGACCGGCTTTATCACGTACCGCTTCAAGTAGAGCTTGCACCGAACAGCTTTGCGAGCCCCGTTGCCGATTTGGTGACGGGGCTTTTTATTGACAGGCTGCGAATGACTCGTAATTTTAGGCCTGCCATCACGCTATTATGACGTATTCTGAAACGCTGAACTACCTCTACGAGCAGCTGCCCATGTTTCAGCGGGTGGGGGCTGCTGGTATCAAAAAGGGACTGGGCAACACGCTGGTGTTGGCCGAGGCTCTGGGCAACCCGGAGCGCCGGTTTCGGAGCGTGCACGTGGCCGGCACCAACGGCAAGGGGAGTAGCTCGCACCTGCTGGCGGCGGTGCTGCAGGCGGCCGGCTATAAGGTGGGCTTGTACACTTCGCCGCACTTGCGCGAGTTCACGGAGCGCATTCGGGTAAACGGCCAAGAGTTGGAACCGGAATATTTGGTGGAGTGGGTGGCCAAGTGGCGGCCGCTGTTTGAGCAGGTGCAGCCTTCGTTTTTTGAGATGTGCGTGGCGCTGGCCTTTGCCTATTTTGCCGAGCAGCGCGTTGACATTGCCATCATCGAAGTAGGCCTGGGCGGGCGGCTGGATTCCACCAACATCATCACCCCGCTGGTTTCGCTCATCACCAACATCAGTTTCGACCACCAAGCCTTGCTGGGCAATACGCTGCCGGAGATTGCGGCCGAAAAAGCGGGCATTATTAAGCAGGGCGTGCCCGTGGTCATCAGCCAAACGCAGCCCGAGGTAGCGGCGGTGTTTGAACGGGAAGCCGCGGCCAAACTCGCGCACTTGGTGGTGGCTGACCAGATTTACCAGGCCACCTTCGCCGGCGAGCCCGCGCCGGAAACCGGCCTGCGCCCCCTCCACGTGACCCAGCACGGCCGGCCCTACCTGCCCAACGCCGAATTGGGGCTGCCCGGCGACTACCAGCAGTACAACGTGCCCGGCGTGCTGGCCACCCTCGATGAGCTGCGGGCCCTGGGCTTTCGCATCACGGAGGCGGCCGTGCGCACCGGCCTGCGCCAAGTGACGCAGCTCACCGGCCTGCGGGGCCGCTGGAGCATCATCGGCCAGCGGCCGCTGGTGGTGTGCGACACGGGCCACAACCCGGCCGGGCTGCGCATGGTGATGGCTCAGCTGCAACGCGTGCCGCACCGGGCGCTGCACCTCGTCATTGGCACCGTAAACGACAAGGACGTGGCCGGCATGCTGGCCCTGCTGCCGCCGGAGGCCACCTATTACTTTTGTGCCGCCAGCATTCCGCGGGCGCTGCCGGCAGCCGAGCTGCGGCAACAAGCTGCGGCGCTGGGCCTGAATGGCGACACCTACGGGTCGGTGCGGGAGGCCGTGGCCGCGGCGCGCCGGGCCGCTCAGCCCGACGACGTGGTGTTCATCGGCGGAAGCACCTTTGTGGTGGCGGAAGTGGAGGAGCTGTACGCTGCCTGATTTTATTGTTTACCTGTTAATTTCTACGATTTGCCTCGCGTTAAACTGCAGCGTTTCAACGACAACGCCACCCGTCCGGATATTATTGAGCCCGGAAAGCCGGAATACGAGCAGCTGGGCGGGCGATGGCGCACCGATTTCTTTCGGGCCCCGCACCCGCTCACGCTCGAAGTGGGCTGTGGCAAGGGCGAGTACACGGTGGGCCTGGCGCAGCGCTACCCCGAGCGCAATTTTCTGGGGCTCGACATCAAAGGGGAGCGCATCTGGCGGGGCAGCACCCGCGCCACCGAAATGGGCCTGACCAACGTGGGTTTTGTGCGGATGCGCGCCGAGGCACTGGCGGCCCAGTTTGGCGCCGGCGAGCTGGCCGAAATCTGGATTACGTTTCCGGACCCGCGCCCGCGCGACCGCGACATCAAGCGCCGCCTCACCTCGCCGCGCTTCCTCGACCTCTACCAGCAGCTGTTGGCGCCCAATGGCCTGCTGCACCTCAAAACCGACAACGAGGGCTTGTTTGAATACACGCTGGAAACCCTGGCGGCCCGGCCGGGTGCGCGCGTGGAGCGTTTCACCCGCGACCTGTATGCCGAGACCGGTGCGGAATTTATCGAAGCCCAGGCCATTCAAACCAACTTCGAGGGCAAGTACCGGGCCGTGGGCGTGCCCATCAAGTACGTGCAGTTCCGGCTGAGCTAGTCCTGCTCCAGGGCCTCGAACACGGCTTCCAGCTGGTCAAAATCGCGCAGGCCCGGCTTCACTTCGTCGCCGGACGGGAAGCTGAGGCCGGCCAGCGGAAGCTGAGTGGCCAGCTCGTGGGCGAGGTCGGGGTTCAGGCCCGGGCCCAGCCACAGGGAGCGCTGCTGCGCGATTGCGTGCAGGGCAGCGGTGTCTGTGGCTGTTGTTTCAGCACTCAACTCCATTACCCAGCCAACGGGAACCGACGAGAATTCGGTGGCGTGTTGCATTGCCTCAGCCGCCAGCTCCACGTACACGGGCGGGGCGATTTCGGCCAGCTCGGCTTCGGGGCGCGGGCGGCGGAGCAGCACGGCGTCGAGGGCGCACTCTGCGGCCACGGCGTTGATTTCGGCTGCGCTGAGCTGGTCAAATTCCCCAATCAGCTCCACGCCGGCCACCCAGCCGGCCAGCTCTTTCACGGTGCGGGTGTCGAGGGCGCCGGGCAGGGCGGGGTCGAGCACGAAGGTGAGCTTGTCGGCGCCCATGCCGGCGCAGTAGCGGGCATCGGAGAGGTTGTTGATGCCGCGAATGAGGAGGGGAACGAGGTGGGGCAAGGGAAACAGCGAAGTGGGTTCGGAACCAGATGGGCGGCCGAAGCGGGTGAGGGGAAGCCAAACGAGTAGCCTGTCGCAAAAGTAGGGGCGGGGCCGCGCTCTGGCGCGCCAGGGGAGTGCCGGGCGGCTGTATCTTCGCCACCATGAACTCAACTCGCCGCGCCCCGCTGCTGGCCCCGTCCTTTCTGGCCGCCGATTTGGCCAACCTGCAAGCCGAAACCGAGCGGCTGGCCTCCAGCGCCGCCGACTGGCTGCACTTCGACGTGATGGACGGCCGCTTCGTGCCCAACATCTCCTTTGGCCTGCCCGTGCTGCAGGCCGTGGCCCGCTACGCCAAGCAGCCGCTCGACGTGCACCTGATGATAGAAGAGCCCCAGCACTACCTGGCGGCGTTTCGCGACGCCGGCGCGGCCGGCATCACCGTGCATTACGAGGCCTGCCCGCACCTGCACCGCGTGGTGCAGCAAATCAAGCAGCTGGGCTGCCGCGCCGGCGTGGCCCTGAACCCCCACACGCCGGTGGCGCTGCTGGAAGACATTGCCGCCGACCTCGACGTGGTGCTGGTGATGTCGGTGAACCCCGGCTTTGGTGGCCAAGCCTTCATTCCGAATACCCTGAAAAAGGTGGCCATGCTGAAGGAATTGCTGGTCGACTGCGGTTCGGAAGCCCTGATTGAAGTGGATGGCGGCGTAAGCATCGCCAACGCCGGCCCGCTGGTAGAAGCCGGAGCCGACGTACTGGTGGCCGGCAATTTTGTGTTCAGCGCCCACGAAGGCCCAGTGGCGGCCCTGGCCAACTTGCGCGAGCATTTGAATGGCCTGGTGCTGTCGGACGAGGCCGAAGGCGGGCGTCGCCAACAATAGCGCGTCTTGCCGTGCGTTTCAACTCCATAGCTTCCCATTTCTATCCCGCCGTTCATTCATGAGGGAATTTCGACGCGCCTTGTGGGCCCAGGCTTCGGCTTGTGGGGTGATGGTGGTACTGGTGGCTGGCCCCACGGCGCAGGCGCAAACGCCCGCGGCCTTGCCCGCCCAAACTCCCGCTACCACCGCCGTGACGCTGACTGGCACCTTGCGCGACGCCAGCGGCCAGCCGCTGGAGCTGGCAGCGGTGGGAGTGGAGGGCCTGCCGGGCGGCGCCAACACCACGTCGGAGGGCAATTTCACGCTGACCGTGCGCGTGCGCGAGGGTGGGCAGAATACTTTTTTGGTGGTGCGGCGCCTGGGCTATCTGCCCCTGCGCATCCCCCTGCGCCTGCCGGCCGACGCCGCCAAGCCCTTCGCGCTGACCATGCGGCTCGACACCAAAGCGCTGAGCGCCGTGAAGGTGACCGCGCGCTCGGAGCAGGCCGACACCCGCGAGCAGGTCAGCATTACGCACATCGACCCGCGCCAAGCTAAAGACATTCCCTCGGCATTCGGCGATTTCAACGCTATTCTGAAAACGCTGCCGGGCGTGGTTTCCAACAGCGAGCTGAGCAGCACCTACAGCGTGCGCGGCGGCAACTACGACGAAAACCTGGTGTACGTCAACGGCTTTGAGATTTACCGGCCGTTTCTGGTGACCTCGGCCCAGCAGGAGGGCCTGAGCTTCATCAACCCCGACCTGGTGAAGCAGGTGGAGTTCAGCAGCGGCGGCTGGCAGCCCAAGTACGGCGACAAGCTGGCCTCGGTGCTGAGCGTGGAGTACAAAACGCCCGAGAAGTTTGCCGCCTCGCTCACCGCCAGCCTGGTGGGCGGCGCGGCCCACGCCGAGGCGCGCTCCGCCAACGGCCGCGTGAGCTATCTGGCGGGTGTGCGCTACAAAAACGCGCAGTACGTGCTGCGGTCGCTCAAGCAGTCGCAGGGCGGCTACAACCCCACGTTCTACGACGCGCAGGCGCTGGTTACCATCGGCCTGGGCAATAAGGATGACATGCAGCGCACCTCGCTGGGCCTGTTGGGGGTGGTGGCGCACAACGACTACCGCTTCTCGCCCGAAACCGGGGAGGCTACGTTCTCTACCGGCCCCAACCAGCTCACGCGCGTTTTCATCGCCTACGATGGCCGCGAGCGCATGCAGTTCGACACCTACCAAAGCGGGCTCAACCTGAAGCACGATTTTTCCTCGCGGCTGCAGATGGAGCTGCTGGGCTCGGCGTTGGTTTCGCGCGAGTCGGAGCTGCGCGACGTGGAAGCCGCGTACACGTTTGCCGCCATCAACCGCGACCCGAAGTCGCTGGAATTCAACCAGGCCGTGCGGCAGCGCGACATTGGCTCGCAGTTCAAGCACTCGCGCAACTTTCTCGACGCGCAGATTTTTACCGCCGAAACGCGGGGGCGCTGGACTGCGGCGCCCAGCCACACGGTGCGCTGGGGCGCCAAAATCGGCCGCGAAAAAATCAGCGACACCCTGGACGAGTACAGCTTCGCCGACTCGGCCGACTACGTGCCCGATGCGCGCCGCCTGCGCCTGCGCTCCGACCTGAGCCTGCTCAGCACCCGCTCGCAGGGCTTCGTGCAGGACACCTGGAGCCTCGACACGCTGCGCACGCTCACCTACGGCGCCCGCGTGCACTACTGGACCACCAACGGCCAGCTGGTGGTGAGCCCGCGGGTGCAGTACTCGCAAATCAGCCGCCTGCACCCCAACCGCTCGTTCAAAGCCGCCGTGGGCGTGTACTACCAGCCGCCGTTCTACCGCGAGCTGCGCGACCAGACCACCATTGCCCAGGGCGTGCAGCAAGCCTACCTCAACCCCGAGCTGCGGGCCCAGAAATCCTACCACTTCATCGTGGGCAAGGAAATTTCCTTCCAGCAGTTTGGACGGCCGTTTAAGTTCACCGGGGAGGCCTACTACAAGTACCTCACCGACGTGGTGCCCTACGACATCGACAACGTGCGGCTGCGCTACTTCGCCAAAAACAACGCCCGCGCCTACGCCGCCGGCTTCGACGCTCGCCTGAGCGGAGAGTTTGTGCGGGGCGCCGAGTCGTGGTTTAGCCTCGGCGTGCTCACCACCCGCGAAAACGTGGCCGGCGACTCGGCCAACGTGGTGGATGCCGACGGCAAGAAAGTGGGCCGGGAGGCCAAGGGATTCATCCGCCGCCCCCAGGACCAGCGCCTGAACCTGGGCGTCTTTTTCCAGGACCATTTGCCCAACAACCCCTCGGTGCGCGGCTACGTGAACCTGGTACTGGGCACGGGCCTGCCGTTCAGCCCGCCCAACCAGCCCGATTTGCGCGGCACCGATGCCCTCACCACCATTTACCGCCGCGTCGATTTGGGCTTCTCCAAAGTGGTAAGCCTGAAAAACACCAACGCCCCCAAAGCGCATTTCTACGATTTCGAAAGCCTCTGGCTGGGGCTGGAAATCCTCAACGTGTTTGCGGCCAACAACGTGGCCGGCTACAATTATTTGCAGGACGTGAACGGCGTGACGTATTCGGTGCCAAGCTACCTCTCGCAGCGCCTGGTGAACCTGCGCGTCGTGGCGCGTTTTTAGCAGCCGGCCCGCTCGCGAGGTAACGCGTTATGTACTTATCAGCATTTCAGGCTTAACTGTATGGAGTTGGATACTCTGTGTGGCTAATGTTTGCCAGTTTGGCAAATGTGCTTACCTTTGCGGCCACAATGAACGCCACCAACGCCCCTTCCTTTATTTCTTCGTTCGCCGCCGCTGCGGCTGGCGCAGCGGTTGGGGTACACGGCCATCACCACCATCTGTGGGGGGCCGGGCTGTGCGCCGGGTGCTAGCCTAGCACCGGCCGCCCGTGCCTCCGCCACCGCGCACCGGGGCGAGCAAGCGCCGGGCTTTTTCTTCATTTTTCGGGAGGTTCTGCATCCAAACCGGTTGTGCCGGAGTAAGAACCACGACGTGCCCCCTGCCGGCACTGCCCGCCCCCTTCCTTCATGCTACGTTTAGCCATTCAAAAGTCCGGTCGCCTGAGCGAGGATTCCCTTGCGCTCATCCGCGAATGCGGCATCAGCTTCATCAGCAGCTCGTATAAACTCAAGACCGAAGCCACCAATTTCCCGCTCGAAATCCTGTTCCTGCGCGACGACGACATTCCCGGCTACGTGCAGGACGGCGTGGCCGACCTCGGCATTGTGGGGCAGAATGTGCTGGTCGAAGCCGGTTTCCCCGACCTCGAGGTCGAAGCCCTGGGCTTTAGCAAGTGCCGCCTGAGCTTGGCCGTGCCCCGCGCCGACGCTTACGCCTCGGTGGCCGCGCTGCAGGGCAAGAACATTGCCACCTCGTACCCCAACATTCTGGGCCGCTACCTGGCCGGGCAAGGGGTGCAGGCCAACTTGCACACCATCAGCGGCTCGGTGGAAATCGCGCCCAGCATCGGCCTGGCCGAGGCCATCTGCGACATTGTGAGCAGCGGCTCTACCTTGCTCGGCAACGGCCTGCGCGAAGTCGAAACCGTGTTTCGGTCCGAGGCGGTGCTCATCGCGCAGCCCAACCTCAGCCCGGAGCAAACGGACCTGCTGGAGCAATTGCGCTTCCGCATGCAGGCCGTGCGCCGCGCCAAGCGCAGCAAGTACATCCTGTTGAATGCGCCCCTGAGCGCCCTGGACGAAGTGCGGCGTCTGCTGCCGGGCATCAAGTCGCCCACCGTGACGCCGCTGGCCGAGCCCGGGTGGGTGTCGGTGCAGTCGGTGGTGCAGGAAGACGAGTTCTGGCACATCACCAGTCAGCTGAAGGCCGTTGGGGCCGAAGGCATCCTGGTGCTGCCCATCGAAAAAATGATTGCCTAGCCGCCATGCAAGTCTATTCCTATCCCGACCCCGGCACCTGGGCCGCCCTGCTGCAGCGCCCGGCCGCTGCCGAAGCTCCGCAGGTGGCCGCGCGAGTACGCGCTATTTTTGCCCGCGTGCAAGCCGAAGGCGACGCCGCGCTGCTAGCCCTGGCAAGCGAGCTTGACAACGCCGCGCTGAGCAGTCTGCTGGTGTCACCGGCCGAGTTTTCGGCCGCAGCGGCGGCAGTGCCAGCCGAGCTGCAGGCCGCCATCCGCCAAGCGAAAGCCAACATTGAAGCCTTCCACGCCGCCCAGCGTGAGCCCGAGCTGCGCGTAGAAACCATGCCCGGGGTGAGCTGCGCGCGGCGCGCGGTACCCGTGCAGCGGGTGGGCCTGTACGTGCCCGGCGGCAGCGCGCCGCTGTTTAGCACGCTGCTGATGCTGGGCGTGCCGGCTCGGCTGGCGGGTTGCACCGAAATCGTGGTGTGCACGCCGCCTCAGCCCGACGGCACCGTCAGCCCGGTTATTCTTTACGTGGCGCAGCTGCTCGGCATCCGCACCGTAGTGAAAGCGGGTGGTGCCCAGGCCGTGGCCGCCATGGCCCTTGGCACCGCTGCCGTGCCCGCGGTGGACAAGATTTTCGGGCCGGGCAACCGCTACGTCACGGCAGCCAAGCAGCTGGCCGCCGCTGAGCACGGCGTGGCCATCGACATGCCGGCCGGTCCGTCGGAGGTGTTGGTGATTGCCGATGGTCATGCCAACCCGGTGTTCGTGGCGGCCGATTTGTTGTCGCAGGCCGAGCACGGGCCCGATTCACAAGTGGTGCTGCTGAGCAGCCGCGCCGAAGTCATTGTGCGCGTGCAGGCCGAAGTAGAGCGCCAGCTGGCCACCTTGCCCCGGCGCGACGTGGCGGCCCAGGCCCTGGCCAACAGCCGCGCCGTGCTGCTGCCCGACGACCAGGCCATGCTGGCATTCTCTAATCAATACGCGCCCGAGCACCTCATCCTGTCCACCGACAACGCCGACGCGCTGGCCAACCAGGTCACCAATGCCGGTTCGGTGTTTTTGGGTCACCTCACGCCCGAAGCGGTGGGCGATTACGCCTCCGGCACCAACCACACGCTGCCCACCAGCGGCTATGCCCGCCAGTACAGCGGCGTGTCGCTCGATTCTTTCGTTAAAAAAATTACGTTTCAGCGGCTCTCGGCTGCGGGATTGCAGGCGCTGGGTCCGGTGGTGGAAACCATGGCCGAAGCCGAAGGACTGGCCGCCCACGCCCGCGCCGTTTCGCTGCGCTTGGCTGCCCTCGCTACGAATGCCTCCGCCGAGGCAGCGTCCGTCGGCACTAACCCCTATGCCGGTTTGATTCGGCCCAATGTGGAGCGCATGCAGCCGTACTCTTCGGCCCGCGACGAATTTGAGGGCATGGCGCCCGTGATGCTGGACGCCAACGAAAACAGCCTGGGCTCGGTGGGCCCCGACGAGTTCAACCGCTACCCCGACCCGCACCAGCGCGCCATCAAGGCCGATTTAGCTCGTTTGAAGGGCGTGAAGCCGGACAATATCTTCCTGGGCAATGGTTCCGACGAGGCCATCGACCTGCTGGTGCGCCTCACCTGCACGCCGGGCCAGGACGCCATTGTGGTGTGTCCGCCCACCTACGGCATGTACGAAGTGGCGGCCAACCTCAACGACGTGCGCGTGGAGCGCCTGCCCCTGACGCCCGACTTCCAGATGCCAGATTCGGCGTTTGATACGCTGGCTCGCTCGAAGGCAAAAATGGTCTTCCTGTGTTCGCCGAACAATCCTACCGGCAACCTGCTGCTTCAGGACGCCCTGGAGCGCATCCTGCGGACATTCCCCGGTCTGGTCATCGTCGATGAGGCCTACGCAGATTTTGCGGCGGGGCCGAGCTGGACCACGCGTTTGGCCGAATTCCCCCGGCTGGTGGTGCTGCAGACTTTCTCTAAAGCGTGGGGCCTCGCCGGCCTGCGGTTGGGCGTAGCTTATGCCGCGCCCGAGCTGATAGCCTACCTCAACAAAATCAAGCCGCCCTACAACATTTCGGCCGCTACCCAGCAGCACGCGCTGGCCGCCCTGGCCGCCGCGCCCCGGCTGGAAGCCATGCAGGCCGAATTGCTGAAGGAGCGAGCCTATCTGGCCGAACAGCTGCCTCGCTTGTCGATGGTAGAGCACGTTTTTCCATCGGACGCCAACTTTCTCCTGGTTCGCTTCACTTCCGACGCCACGGCCATTTATGACCAGCTGCGCGCCCGCGGCATTGTGGTGCGCAACCGCACCACCCAGCCCGGCTGCGCCAATTGCCTGCGCCTCACCGTGGGAACTGCCAGCGAAAATGCCCGGCTCCTGCAAGCCCTGGTCGAAATAGAAGCCGGCCAACCGGCCACCATGGCCGTGCACTAGCGCCGGCGCAGCCAAGTTTACCTCCCATACTGATATTCTTACCCTAGTGAAAAAGGCCCTGTTTATTGACCGCGACGGCACCATTCTGATTGAGCCGCAACCCAGCCAGCAGGTCGACAGCCTCGAAAAATTTGCCTTCCTTCCCGGCTGCATCAGCGCCCTGGCGCGCATTGCGCGCGAACTGCCCGAGTACGAGCTTGTGCTCGTGACCAACCAGGACGGCCTCGGCACCGACAGCTTCCCGGAAGAAACGTTCTGGCCGCCGCACCGGCTGATGCAGGAAATTCTGGCCGGCGAGGGCATCCATTTTGCTGCCGAGCACGTCGACCGCAGCTTTCCGCACCAGGGCCTGCCCACCCGCAAGCCCGGCACCGCCATGCTGACGCAATACCTCGACCCCGCAAATGGTTACGACCTGGCCAATTCCTTCGTCATCGGCGACCGCCTCACGGATGTGGAACTCGCGGCCAACCTCGGGAGCCAGGCCATTCTGTTGTCCGAAACGCCCGATGCGCGGGCTGCGCTCACCACCACCAGTTGGGAAGCCATATACCATTTCCTGCGGTACCCCGCGCGCATTGCCGTCATTGAGCGGAACACCAACGAAACTCATATTTCAGTAAAGCTTAATTTGGACGGCAGCGGCCAGACCAGCATCAAAACCGGCCTCGGTTTTTTCGACCATATGCTGGAACAGCTGGGTCGGCACAGTGGCGTGGATATGTCCATTAGTGTAAAGGGGGATTTACACATCGATGAACATCATACCGTAGAAGACACTGCCCTGGCATTAGGTACCGCCTTCTCGCAGGCCCTGGGCGACAAGCGCGGCCTAGCCCGCTACGGCTTCCTGTTGCCCATGGACGAAGCCCTGGCCCAGGCCGCCATCGACTTCTCCGGTCGTCCGTGGCTGGTGTGGGAAGCTGAATTTCGGCGGGAGCGGGTAGGGGACCTGCCCACCGAACTGTTCTTTCACTTCTTTAAGTCGTTCACCGATAACGCGCGTGCCACCCTCAACATCTCCTGCCAGGGCGACAATGAGCACCACAAGATTGAAGCCATCTTCAAGGCCGTTGCCAAGGCCATCAAGATGGCTTTGCAACGCGACGAATCCGTGAGCATTCCAAGCACCAAAGGCATCTTGTAGGTATTACACAAATGTGATGATGTAGTTATTTGTCCAAATGGTGCTAATATATAGTTATGGAAATTGCGGTAGTTGATTACAAGGGTGGCAACGTGCAATCGGTGCTGTTTGCGCTGGAGCGACTAGGGGCCGTGCCCACACTTACCTGCGACCCCGAAGTACTGAATAAAGCCGATAAGGTGCTTTTCCCGGGCGAAGGGGAGGCTGCTTCGGCCATGGCGGCCCTGCGGGAAGCCGGTCTCGACCAGGTATTGCCCAGCTTGCGACAACCCTTTTTGGGCATTTGTCTGGGTATGCAACTGCTGGGGCAGCACAGCGAAGAAAACGACACCACGCTGTTGGGCCTGTTGCCGTTTCACGTGCGGCGGTTCGTGCCCGATGCGCAGCACAAAGTACCGCACATGGGCTGGAACAACCTGCAGGCACTGCAAAGCCCGCTTTTTGCTGGGCTCACCGAGCAGGACCACGTGTACTTCGTGCACAGCTACTACGCGCCGGTGGGCGAGTACACCATTGCGCAGGCCGCTCACCCCGCGCCGTTCAGCGCAGCCGTGCAGCACGCTAATTTCTATGGGGTGCAGTTCCACACCGAGAAAAGCGGCGCCGTTGGCACCCGCATTTTGTCTAATTTTTTGGAGCTCTAGCTCCGTTGCCTTCTTCGCACTGCCTTGGAAATTATCCCCGCCATCGATTTACTGAACGGCCGCTGCGTGCGCCTCAGCGCCGGTGACTTTGCGCACCAGACCACCTACGACGCCGACCCGGTGACCATGGCGCAGCGTTTTGCCGATGCCGGCCTGCGCCGCCTGCACTTGGTAGACCTGGACGGTGCCCGCGCGGGCCAACCCGTTAATCTGGCCGTACTGGAAGCCATTGCCCGCGCCACCAGCCTCGACATTGATGCCGGCGGGGGCATTCAGACCACCGAGGCCCTGACGCAGGTGCTGGCGGCCGGAGCCGCGCACGTCACGGCAGGGAGTTTGGCCGTGCGTGAGCCGGCCACGGTGAGCGCCTGGCTTCGTCATTACGGCGCCGATACCATCTTTTTGGGGGCCGATTTCAAGGACCAGCACATTATGATAAACGCGTGGGCCGACAAGGCCACGCTTACGCTCTCCGAATTTATTGCCGGCTATTTAGAGGCTGGTGGCCACACCTTCATCTGCACCGACGTAAGCAAGGACGGCTTACTCCAGGGGCCTTCGTTGCAACGCTACCAGGGGCTGTTGCAGGAATTCCCGCAGGCCCGTTTCATCGCCAGCGGCGGCGTGACCACGGTCGCGGATGTGGAGCAGTTGGCCGAGGCGGGCATGCACGGTGCCATTATTGGCAAAGCCCTGTACGAAGGCACCATTGCCTTGGCTGATTTGCGCCGCTTTTTGTAACCACCAGCGCGGCGCAATCCGGCTGGCTACTCATTAAGAATACCCCCATGATAAAAAAGCGCCTGATTCCTTGCCTCGACGTGCGCGACGGCCGCACCGTGAAGGGCATCCAGTTTGAGGGCCTGCGCGACGCCGGCGACCCCGTCGCCCTGGCCGCACGCTATGCCCGCGAGGGAGCCGACGAACTGGTCTTCCTCGACATTACGGCCACCAACCAGCGGCGGCAGCCCCTGACTGAGCTGGTGCGGGAGGTGGCGCGGGTGCTGGATATTCCTTTTACCGTGGGTGGCGGCATCAGCAGCGTGGCCGACGTGGAAGCCCTGCTGCTGAGCGGCGCCGACAAGGTTTCTATTAATTCGGCAGCGCTTGCGCGCCCGGCATTTGTGTCGGAACTGGCGCGCCGGTTTGGCTCGCAGTGCGTGGTGGTGGCGGTTGATGCCCGATTCGTCGACCATCAGTGGCAGGTGATGACCCGCGCCGGGACCACCGCCACCGGCTGGGAAGCCGTGGCCTGGTGCCGGGAGGCCGCCAATTTGGGTGCCGGGGAGCTGCTGTTGACCTCGATGAGCCACGACGGCACCAAAGCCGGATTTGCCTTGGATATTACCCGTGCCGTGAGCGATGCCGTGCCCGTACCCGTGATTGCGTCTGGCGGCGCAGGGCAGGCCAGCGACTTCACGGCAGTGTTCCAAAGCGGTGGAGCTGACGCCGCGCTGGCAGCCAGCATTTTTCACTTCAATGAGACGTCGTTGCCATCGCTGAAAAGTTATCTGCACCAGGCTGGCATTCCCGTGCGATTGTAACGGCAAACCAGTAGCAGTGTCTTTTTTGCTTTCATCCCTATGCACAAATCTGTAAACATGGAAACCCACTTGCCAGCGCCCGTCTCTTTGCGTTTCGACTCTGCAACGGGCTTGGCTCCCGCCGTGATTCAAGATGCAGACACCGGTCAGGTCCTCATGTTGGGCTACCTGAACGAAGAAGCGTGGGCACGTACGCAGGCCGATGGGCGGGTAACCTTCTTTTCCCGTTCCAAAAACCGACTTTGGACCAAGGGCGAAACCAGCGGAAACTTCCTCACCGTTGTCAGCAGTCATATCGACTGCGACGCCGACACGGTGCTGATTCGAGTAATTCCCGCTGGGCCAACTTGCCACCGCGGCACAACGAGTTGTTTTGAGCAGCCACAGCAACTGCAGGCTCCTGCAGCGTCCATCGGATTCCTCGTGGAGTTGGAGCGGTTGGTGAGCGAGCGGAAGCATTTTCCGGAACGCACCCCGGATTCGTACACGGTGCAGCTTTTCCAGAAAGGCATAGCCAAAATTGCCCAGAAAGTAGGAGAGGAGGCCGTTGAAACCGTCATTGATGCAGTAGCCGGTAACCACGAAGGGCTCAAAGGCGAAGTAGCCGACCTGTTGTATCACCTGGTGGTGTTGCTGGTTGGCACGGGCGTGTCTTTCAGCGAGGTGCTTGAGGTTTTGCAGCAACGTCATCGCACCCCCAGCACCCGCCATCTGACGGGAAAGTAAGTTGCCAAATGCCAACAGTAAAGAAGGCAGCAGCCAGACCGTCAGTTAAACGATGGTCCGGCTGCTGCCCTTTTATTTATGCGTTGCGAAGTTGACGGCGAATTTTTTCCAGCAAGGCGATGGCAATAGTTACGTCTTCTTCCTCCACTATTGAAAGTAGTGTATTAACCCCAGGGCCGCTCACTTGCAACTGATACTCAGTGGTGCCAATGGCGTTTGGAGTGAAAACAGGCGTTTTCGGCATGGCCATGTGGGGCGCGACATCTTCCGTTGGTCCGGCTGTTGTTGCGGGGCGGTCGCTATCTGTCGAGTTCGTAGTGCCGTTTTCGGGCAACGTTGGTAACAAGCCAAATAAGCTGGCGATGGCATCGCTATGGTGCGTGTTTTGTTCAGTGGCTGCAGCGCTTAGAGTTGAGTTCAATGTGCCTTCCTGTTGAAAAGGCAGTGTTAGGATGGAACTATCTTCCGTTGCGTGCGGCCTTTTGGCGATGCCGTTTGATTGCTCTTCTTCAGTGCGATTTGTTGAACGAAATGAATTTGGAGCTGGGGCTGGATTCGACAGTGTCCGACGCGGTGGCTGTTGGGCTGCCAGAGCATCAATGTCCGCTACCATATTGTGTTCGTCTAGAAGGCCTACCATGCGGCATCCTTCCACAAACGCTTTGGCTACCCCTTGTGCGTTAATTTCTTCTACACCGAATTCCCGGATAAGCATCACGTCAAGCATTTGTACCGGGAGTTCACGAGAGCGGAATTTTCGGCACAGTTGCGTGAACAGTGGGGGTGTGAGGAATGCTTCACGATGAAAGAGGAGTTCCTCTTTTTTGTCGTATGCATGTTTTATGCGCTTAAATAGCGTTGTGGTGCTTAGCAATTCCCGCTTGCTTGTCATGAGCCCAAACTTCACGGCCGAGCCAATGATGGCTTTAAATGAACCGCTCACCTTGCGGTTGAGCTTCTTCGCTGCAGTTTCTATGGCACATTTGCCTCCGGTGTCGTCTACGACTTCTGCTAGTTCCCATGCGCCAGCATAAGAGGTTCTGGGGTAGTCTATAAGTTTTGGCATTCGAGGTTGTTTTAATGCTTGTTACTGATGATGAGATATAAAGGATTCAAAGTATAAAAAAGTTTAAAATGGACAGTGTTATATACTATTTATTGCTAACGAGTGTGATTTGTCGTACTTTATTTTAGCAGGACTGGTGGTCCTAATTTATGTGCTTTAAATTTGTCTATTTACGGCCTGAAAGTGTTAAAGTAACAAAACATTAAAACTTCTTAGCAGCATATAATTTCTGTTTTTCTAGAGCATCTGTTGCAGCCCTGTAACATGAGATACTAATTTACTGCATGATAAACTTTACAACAATAGGCATCATATTATCTAGGCTTATATAAAAAGTATTTATAAGTATAAAATTTCTTCATTTTTTAAACTTTTTTGTACTGCATCCATCATATTGTAATTTGCCTTTGCTTGGACTAAGCGATACATGATGAAACCGGTTGTAAACGACTCAACGAAGTCTCTTTGCAGAAAAGCAAGTGAAGGAGCATAAACGAGAAACCAACCACTTAAAACCCGTCTGCATTCCGCTGAAGGAAAAAATACTCAATTGAATCAATCTCTTATGCCTTCTTTGCGCGTTACGGCTTTTTAAAACACAATGATGCTTCAGGAATAGATGTATATACTGTAGCTGTGTTTCAAAACTTTGGTCGGCAAATGAATCTGAAGCAAAAGCCCTTACTTATGACAGCAGGTCGGCTCATCATCCACTTAGATAACTAGTTTCAAAGAGCCGCGAATCTGGTTGTATTTTCAAACCTGAAGTAACATCTAATTCATAACCATTGAATAACTCTTGACTTATTTTTCTACACACTAGCCAAGTCAGCAAACAAATCTAAAATTGTCTTATAATTTATATTATGTTAAGTTATGAGTCATAAAAATTCGGGCAATCACTTAACCAATGAAAAAGCCCGACTGCATTCGCAGCCGGGCTCCCCCACTATAAGTCCTTGTGTTTACTTTTTAAGCGACTGAAGCTTAGCATTTAGGCGCTCAGAATCCGCAGTGCGACCAAGACGGAAATACACTTTTTGCAACGAAGCAAGAGTGTTGCGGTCGTCAGGCTGTAACTGCAACGCCTTCTCAAAATAAGGCACCGAAGCTTCAAAATACTTTTTGCCTTCTGACTCCAGTTTCTTGCCACTAACCTGATACGCCTTCAGGTCCATCTTGCTGGCTTTGGTATACGCATCGGCAGCTTTGTTATAATTGTAGACACCTAGGTTAAACTGAGCATCAAAGTTGTTGGGGTCAAGCTCGACCGCTTTGCGATAATCCGCCAGCGCTAAGTCCGACTTCTTCTGCTGGTCATACATTGACCCACGCACAGCATACAGGTTCGAATTGGACGGGTCGGCAGCAATGGCTTTCGAGATTTTATCCAACGCTTCCGGTCCCTTGCCCGACGCAAGCGAAAGATTTAGGTCCTCGAGCATGAACGTCTTGTTGTTCGGGTAGGCTGCCAAGGCTTGCTGCAGCACTTTGGCTGCCTCGACATCGTCCTTTTGCTGTTTGGCCATTTGCAACAAGCGCGTGTACAAGGTGGCCGACTTGTAGTTCATGCCGAGCAGTTGGTTATAGCTCGCCTTGGCTCCGGCATAGTCCTGCTTGGCTTCGTAGGCATACGCTGAATACAATACGGCGGTGGTATCCTGCGGCTTGAGCTGCGAAGCTAGTTTATAGCTGGCAATGGCTTTGTCGTAGTCTTTGGCGTTGTAGCTGTTCACCGCATCGTTGAAGGCGAACCCGTAGAGGTTGTCCATCTTGGCGACAGCCTGCTTACCAAACTCACCGGTCTTCGAGTCCAACTCAATCGTCTTGTTATACGATTCAACGGCTTTTTGCAGGCCCTCGCCAGGCTGCAGCTGCTTGCCATAAATCGGGCTTTCAAGCATACCTTGGTAGATTTCACCGCGCGTGTACCAGGTTTTAGCCTTGCCACTCGTTTTTTCGTTCGCAATAGCTTTATCGATTTCCACGCGAGCCTTGTCGAGCAATCCGGAACGCTGATTGAGAATCGCATTGGTCACGGCCGAAGTTTGCGCGGAAACAACAACCGGCAAGCCTGCCGACAGCGAAGCACCAATCGCGAAGGTCAAAAAAGTCTTCTTCATAAATGTTGGGAATGTGCCCTTCGTGGTGCCGGTGTAGCCTGTGCTATGATAGCTGCCACCACAAACGGAGCGGAAAAAGGAAAAAGGTAAGTGAGTGATAAGCCAGCAACGCAGCCGAAACGAACGGAACTGGCCTTGAGTTCGCCAAAAATAAAGGAGGCGGCCCAAATGGACCGCCTCGCTCCTATTCAGCAATTATGCCAAATCGGCTTCTTCTGCCGAATCATCATCCGAATCGTCGGAATCGTCGTCTTCTTCCTCGTCCAGTTCGTCGTCATCCAGCTCATCGGCATCGTCTGCCTCCGGGCCCAAAACACCAACGCTGGCCTGCGTGCCGTCAGCGCCTACTGCGCCCTCGGCACCCACCAGCAAGGCAGCGCTGGTGGCCTCTTCGTCTTTCTCTTCTGCTTCTACTTTGGCCACGGAAGAAATTTCGTCGTTGGCGCTAATCTTGATGAGACGAACGCCTTGAGTGGCCCGACCAATGGTGCGCAAGTCGCTCATACGGAGGCGAATGGTGATGCCCGATTTGTTAATAATCATCAGGTCGTCGCCATCATTCACGTCTTTGATAGCCACCAGGTTGCCCGTCTTTTCGGTAAGCTTCATGGCACGCACGCCCTTGCCGCCGCGCTTGGTCACGCGGTACTCTTCGAGC
This sequence comes from Hymenobacter armeniacus, assembly GCF_014699055.1. Taxonomy (GTDB): domain Bacteria; phylum Bacteroidota; class Bacteroidia; order Cytophagales; family Hymenobacteraceae; genus Hymenobacter; species Hymenobacter armeniacus. The sequence continues at coordinate 917,440 of NZ_JACXAC010000001.1, read as the reverse complement.
TGGCTGCGCTTGCCAAAGCCGTTTTCGCTCACCACCAGCAGTTCCTGCGTGGGGTCGGCCACACACACCATGCCCACCACGCGGTTGCCGGGCACGTCTTCGAGGCGAATGCCCCGCACGCCAGCTGCCGAACGGCCCATGGAACGAGCTTCGCTTTCGTTGAAGCGCACCGCGCGCCCCGTCCGCGAAGCCAGAATCACCTCCGCGTTGGGCGTGAGCAATTGCACGTCCAGAATCCGGTCGCCTTCGTTGATGGTGATGGCGTTGATGCCCGCCGTGCGCGGACGCGAATACGCTTCCAACGGGGTCTTCTTCACGGTGCCCTGCTCCGTGCAGAACATCAGGAAAGTGTTTTCGAGGTAATCGGGGTCTTTAAGGCCGCGCACGTTGAGCACCGAGCGAACCTTGTCTTCACGCGGAATCTCGATGAGGTTCTGAATGGGCAGCCCCTTGGTAGCCTTCCCTCCTTCCGGCACTTCGTATACTTTCAGCCAGAACACGCGGCCGAGCTCGGTGAAGAACAGCAGGTACTCGTGCGTGGTGGCCACGAAGAGGTGCTCGGTGAAGTCGTCCTTCTTCGAGATGGCACCGCGCGAGCCGGCCCCTCCCCGGCCCTGGGCCCGGTACTCGTCCAAGTTGGTGCGCTTGATGTAGCCTTCGCGGCTGATGGTGATGACCATCGATTCGTCGGCAATCATGTCCTCCGTCGAGAAGTCGCCGCCCTGGTAGTTGATTTCTGTGCGGCGGGCGTCGCCGTACCGCTCGCGAATGTCTTCCAGTTCGGTTTTGATGATGCCGCGCTGCAACACATCTGACTCCAGTACCGACTTCAGGTAGTCGATGAGCTTCATCAGCTCGTTGTATTCGGCCACAATCTTGTCGCGCTCCAAGCCGGTGAGACGCTGCAGACGCATGTCGAGAATAGCGCGGGCCTGCACTTCGCTCAGCGCGAAACGCTCGATGAGCTGGCCGCGGGCCACTTCTGGGTCGCGCGAGCCGCGGATGAGGGCAATTACCTCATCCAAATGGTCGAGCGCAATGAGCAGGCCTTCCAGAATGTGGGCGCGCTTTTGGGCTTCGGCCAACTCGTACTTGGTGCGGCGAATGATAATTTCGGCGCGGTGCTCCACGAAGTAGTGGATGAGCTGCTGCAGGTTCAGCGTCATAGGGCGGCCCTTTACCAGGCACACGTTGTTGACACCGAAGGAGCTCTGCAATTGCGTGTATTTGAACAGATTGTTCAGCACCACGCTGGGCATGGCGTCACGTTTGAGGTCGTAGACGATGCGCATGCCGTCGCGGTCCGACTCGTCACGCATGTCCGATATGCCCTCAATCTTTTTGTCATTGATGAGCGCCGCGGTTTTTTCTATCATCGACGCCTTGTTCACCATATAGGGAATTTCGGTGACGACGATTTGCTCTTTGCCTGTTTTAGTGGTTTCGAAGGTGGCTTTGGCACGCATCACCACGCGGCCCCGGCCGGTTTCGAACGCCTGCTTCACGCCCTCGTAACCGTAAATAATGCCACCGGTGGGGAAGTCCGGCGCCGTGACGTATTGCATCAGCTCGGCCACGGTGATATCCGGGTTGTCGAGGTAGGCAATGATGCCGTTCACCACTTCCGTGAGGTTGTGGGGGGCCATGTTGGTGGCCATGCCCACGGCAATGCCCGAAGTGCCGTTCACCAGCAGGTTCGGGAATTTGGCGGGCAGCACGCTGGGCTCTTCCAGCGAGTCGTCGAAGTTGGGCTGGAAATCGACGGTGTCTTTGTCGAGGTCGCCCAGCATTTCGTCGGCGATGCGCTTGAGGCGGGCCTCGGTGTAGCGCATGGCGGCCGGCGAGTCGCCGTCGACGGAGCCAAAGTTGCCCTGGCCGTCCACGAGCGGGTAGCGCAGGCTCCAGTCCTGGGCCATGCGCACCATGGTGTCGTACACGGAAGTATCGCCGTGCGGGTGGTACTTACCGAGCACCTCGCCCACGATACGGGCCGATTTTTTGTAGGATTTGTTGTAGCCCACGCCCAGCTCGCTCATGCCGTAAAGCACGCGCCGGTGCACGGGCTTCAGGCCATCGCGCACGTCGGGCAGGGCCCGGGAGATGATAACCGACATCGAATAGTCGATGTAGGCGCCCCGCATCTCGTCTTCGATGTTAATCGGAATGATTTTTTCGCCTTCCGCCATTGAGGGGGTTGATAGGCGACCAAGTAAATACCCTTAAAAGGGACTTTTTAGCCGCAGGGTGAATGGTTCTTTATACGCACGCGAAGATACGACAAAAAGGCCACAACGACAAGCGCTGTGGCCTTTTTTGGGACATTGAGTAGGACTATTTCAACGTCTTGCTCTTGTCCTGCGGGTTCTTCCCGGCTTTGGGATTGTAAGTCTTGATTTTTTGCCCAATGGCTGGGTTCTGCATCTTCCAGAAGGGTTGCCCGTGGTACTTCACGCCGCTGTGCAGGTGCACCTTGCGGGTGTGGCAGGACTCGATGGGGCACGTGCGGCAGCCCACGGCCAACAGCAGCAACAAAGACGAAAACAAACGGAGCAGCAACTTCATGGCGCAAAGGTAGCAGTTGTGGCGAGCGACGGCCCCCGAACAATCAGGCCGCGCCGGACTCATCAGGCTTGTCCGTCCCATTCGGCCAAAAATTGGGCCACGAAGCCTTCCATGTAGGCGTGGCGCTGCTCCGCCACGGCTTTGCCGGCAGCGGTGTGCATGCGGTCTTTGAGGTGCAGCAGCTTTTCATAGAAGTGGTTGAGCGTCGGCGCGGTGTTTTGCTGGTAGCTGGCAAAGCTGTCGTGCGCCACGGGAGCCACGGCGGGGTCGTGCAGGGCGCGGCCTTTGTGGCCGCCGTACGCAAACGCCCGGGCAATGCCCACGGCGCCGATGGCATCGAGCCGGTCGGCGTCCTGCACCAGCGCCGCCTCAACCGACGAAACCGGCGTGGCCACTCCCAGCCCTTTGAAAGACACTTCCCGAATGATGGTTTCGACGCGCGCAATCAGCGCTTCGGCAGCGCCCTGGGTTTGCAGCCACTCCCGGGCGGCGCGCGGCCCGGCTTCGTAGTCGCCGCCGTGGAATTTCCAGTCGGCGATGTCGTGCAGCAACGCGGCGAGTTCCGTGACTTCGGCATCGGCTGCCGGCGACTCCTGGGCCAAGTGGCGCGCCATCAGCCAGACGCGGCGAATGTGTGCCCAGTCGTGGCCACTGCCTTCGCCGGTAAATTTCTCCTCCACGAACGCGGCGGTTTTCGTAATTAAATCCACTAGAAAAATCAATCAGGGTAAGCGCGGCTGCGCTTCGGCGCGCAAGCCGCGTGCCGCGTAAGACGGCCTGGCAAAAGTACTGGAACAGCCTTGCCCGCGCTTCTCCCCGCTCCTGCCCCATCGAAAAACCAGACCGCAGCGCCGTCGCCTGCTTACTTCGCGCCAAGAAACCCTCTCTGCTATGACCCCACTCATCCGAAAGCTCCTGGCCGTGGCTTTCTTCCTGCCCTTGGGCGCATTGCCCGAACAAGCCAACGCCCAAACGCCACAACCGGCCCCAGCCGACACCACCCACAAGTACGAAAACCCCGGCGGCGTTTCGCAGGGCAAAAAGCCCTTCCTCAAAAGCAAGGGCTTTCGGGCGGCCATTGTGCCAGCAGTGCTCATTGGCTATGGCGCGAGCACCATCAACGGCCACGGCCTCTACAGCTCCTACGATGCCCACAATGACATCCGCCGCGTGTTTGGCAGCTACCGCACCCACGTCGACGACTACCTGCAATGGGCGCCTTATCTCGAAATTGGGGGCGTACTGCTGGCTGGCGTCGACTCCCGCGACGACCGGGTGAACCTGGCGCTTATTGTACTCAAAAGCGAGGCCATCATGCTGTCTACCGTGTACGTGATAAAAACCCTCACCGCAATAGAACGCCCCGACCAATCCAACAACCTGTCATTTCCGTCGGGGCACACGGCGCAGGCGTTTCTGGCGGCCAGCATCGTGCACACCGAGTTTCGCGACAAAAGCCAGTGGTACGGCATCGGCGCCTACACCATAGCCACAAGTGTGGCCGCCCTGCGCATGATAAACGACAAGCACTGGCAGAGCGACGTGGTGGCCGGCGCCGGTGTAGGCATCCTTTCGGCCCACCTGGCCTACCTCTCCCACCGCAACCGTTGGGGCCGCAAGCCCATAGGGCGCGACGTAAGCGCCATGCCCCTCTGGAGCCCCTCGGGCGGCATGGGCATGAGCGTGACGTGGCGCCCAAAATAAAGCCTTTCACAGCAGCGAAAAAGCCCGGCAAACGCTCTTCCAGATGAAGATGTTTGCCGGGCTTTTACCTGTGAGCCGCCTGTCGGACTCGAACCAACGACCCTCTGATTACAAGTCAGAAGCTCTACCAACTGAGCTAAGGCGGCTGTTTGGTGGCACAAAAGTACGCCGGGTGCCACACTTATGCCAGCCAAAACCCGACTATTTCCCAAAAAAAGGCCCGCCGAAATTTTCGGCGGGCCTTTCTGATTTTCTGGGGTGTGATACGCGCCTTAGCTGCGAATCATTTTCAGTTGCTTTTTGAGGGCCTCGATGCGCTTCTGGCCTTCGGCGATGCGGCCCTGGTACTCCTCGCGGAGCTGGTTCGCATTTTTCGAGCGAGCGAAGAAATCGAGGTTGGTTTGCAGGGTGGCCGCATCGTTTTCCAGCTCGTTGATTTCCTTGCGCAGGGCCATTTCCTTACGGGTGAGCTGCTGCTGCGCGTGCGGACGGGCTTTGAGGCGGGCCACTTCGGTTTGGAACAACAGGTTGGTGCGGTCGTCGTAGCTCAGGCCGGGCACGTGGTCGAGGTACTTGCCCAGCAGGCTGAGCAGTTGCTCCTCGCTGCGGTCGGCGGTGCCGCGAGTGGGCTGCTCGTCGGTGGGGTCAAACTCAGTAGCCCAGCCGGCCAGAATTTCGCGGAATCCTTCCAGCGAACCAGGGCTGTCGGCCGTGAGGGCATTCACCTGCTCGGCAATCTTATCGAGATGGGCCGATTGCTCCACCGAAGCCTGCTGCACTTTCTCTTCCCGCTGGCGGGCTTCCTGCTTGGGACGCTCAAACACGGCGTCGCAGGCGGCGCGGAAGCGGTGCCAGAGCTTGTCGGCCAGCTTGTCGGGCACGCGGCCCACTTCCTTCCACTCCTTCTGCACCCGAATGATAACCTGGCGGGCCGCGTCGTGGTCGGGGTTATTCTGGGCTTCTTCGGCCTGGTCGATAAGCGCCTGCTTGGCTTTCACGTTGGCCGATTTCTCATTGTCCAGCGACTTAAAGAATTCGTTTTTGCGGTTGAAAAACGCCTTGTAGGCGGCCCAGTACTGCTTGTTCAACGCATCGGCTTGGGCGCGCGGCACGAGGCCGGCGGCCTCCCACTCGGCTTTGATTTCCTGCAACTCGTCGGTTTTCGAACGCCACAGGTTCACCCGGTCGGTTTCGAAGGTGGCGAAAGGGAGCACACGCTCCAGCAGGGCTTGCTTCACCACCAAGTTGGCTTTCTCCTGGGTGGAGCGCTGGTCCACAAACTCCTTGCGGCGCTGGTGGAGCACATCGGAGGCGGCAATGAAGCGCTGCCACAACGGCTCGCGCTGGTCGTTGGGCACCGGGCCGATGTTCTTCCAGTCTTCGTGCAGTTTGGTCAGCTCATCCAGCGCCTTGTTGATGCCGGGCGCCTGGGCCAGGGCCTCGGCGCGCTTAATGAGGGCTTCTTTGGCCTCTAGATTACGGCGGCGGTCGAGGTCCTTCATCTGCAGGAACTGGCCCTGCTTGCTGTAGTAGATGTCGAGCAAACCGTGGTAGGTGTCCCAGATGCTCTGGCTGTCGGACTGCGGCACGGCACCAGTGGCCTTCCACTCGGCCTGCAGGGCCTTCAGCTTGGCCGAGCTGTCCTTGGTTTCGGCCGCTTCTACCAAGCCGCGCAGCTGGTCGAGCAGCTGGCGCTTCTTGATGAGGTTGTCGGCGCGGCTGGCGTCTTCAGCTTTAGCGTCTTTCGCGCGGTTTTCGCGGAATTCCTGCAAGGCCTTATTTAGCTCCTGGTGGCCTTCGGGCTGCTGGAAGGCGAAAGCTTCGGCGCCTTCGCCACCTTCGGCAAACTTCTGACGGGCGGCACTGCGGGCCAAGCCCACATTAGCTTCGTACTGGCGCGTGAGGTCCTGAATCTGCTTGCGGTGCCGGCGGGCATCGGGCCGCCGAATCAGGTCAACCAGATAAGCCGCCTGCGCCGGCAGGTCGAGGGAAGTGAAATCGGGCACTGCCAGTTCGGTGGCTTCCGGCTCCGCACTGTCGGCGCTGCCGGCTTCGCCCGTGGGCTCCTGGCCCGCGTCGATGGCAGCCACGTCGGCCGGAGCAGCGTTCAACGGGGTTTCTTCCGACGTCGGGAGATGTGCCACGCCCTCGGAAGCGTTTTCCAAGTCTTCGGCTGCGTGCAGGGCCACGGTGGGCGCCGGGGCAGTGTCTTCTACCGTCGCCGCGTCACCGGTGCCGCTGAGGCTGGTTTCGGGGTCGGCTATGGGCGCCGGCTTGGCGCTGGCAATCTGCTCCTGGGCAGGCAGCGCTTCGGGCGAAGGCGTGACGGCTGGCTCTTCCGCCGGCACGGCCATTTCGGCACCGTAGTGGGCTACGGCACGTGCCTGCGGGGCCGACATGTCGTGGCCATCCGTCGTCACCGAATCGGGCACGTGGGCGGCGGTTTCGGCGGCGGCAGCGGCTTCGGGGGTACCGGGGGCCGGGGCACTAGCAGGCGCGGGGGCCGCCGGCGCATCAGGCGCGGGTTCGGCGGTGCCGGCACCGGCGGGCTCGCTCTCGGGCAGGGCGGGCGAGCCCTGCGCGGGAAGCTCGGTCTGGCTCGCGCCAGATGCGGGGGTTTCCGTACCGGCAGCGCGGCCCTGAATCTCGGCCAGGCGGCGTTGCAAAATGGTCATCCGGTCTTCCGCCGACGCATCGGCGCCGCCGGCTTGCGGGGCAGTGGGGTTTTCTTCAGCAGCCATAGAACTTCGTAAAAGCCAGCCTCACCGTGGAGGCCAGAGCAGCGCGCAAAAAAAGAGTGGAATAAAACAAATTTAGGGCCTCAGCAACCCATTAGTTCAGGCGAGGGTCGACGGGATAGTTGGACAGCACCTTGTAGCGGCCGCCTTTTTCCCGCAAAATGTCTCGCCAAAAGGCATCAGATGCCAAAGTAAACACTTTCCCGGCGCTTGCGGGGTGCCGTATCCAACTATCGCCCTGCATTTCGGCGGCCAACTGGCCCGCCGACCAGCCCGAATACCCCGCGAACAGGCGCACCTCGTCGCCGGATACCACGCCGCTGCCCAGCAGGCCCAGCAGCAGCTCAAAGTCGCCGCTCCAGTACACGTCCTGCCCCAGGTCCACGGCCCCGGGCAGGTCGGCGCGCCGGTGCAGGTAGTGCAGCGTATTGGGCTCGACGGGGCCGCCCACGTAGATGGGCAAGGCGCCCGCGGCCGCGGCCACTTCCGCAGGCAGGTCGAGCACATCGCCCAGGGTCAGGTTGGTCTGGCGGTTGAGGACAAGGCCGAACGTGCCTTCTGCGGGCTCGTCGCGGCAGAGCAGCACCACGCTGCGCTCAAAGTTGGGGTCGCCCAGAAAGGGCTGAGAGATGAGGAGGGTACCGGGACGCATATTTAGTTCGGAAGAGAAGGTGGAGTTGCGGGCCACTGCTGGCTCATTGTACCGCCAAGGGCGATGAGGCCGAAAGCGGCGCGGCGGCGCGCCAGCCTTTGGAGTCGGTCGTAACTTGCACCGCCTTGCTCCGGCCACGTGGGTAAGGTAAGACTGAAGCCTGGCCAAAAATGTTCCTTTTTGGCTTGTACGTAACGCCCACGGCAGCTGTCCAATCCGGAACGGCTTAGCATAGAAAACGCCATGATTGACCCACAGTTAGCAGACCTGCGCAAAACCTACGCGCAACGCACCTTGTCCGAAGCCGATGTGCTGCCCGATGCGGTGGCCCAATTTCGGGTGTGGCTCGACGAGGCCCTGGCGGCGCAGGTAGACGAGCCCACGGCGCTGACGCTAAGCACCGTGGGGGCCACCGGACAGCCCTCCTCGCGGGTGGTGCTGCTGAAAGGTCTGCCCGATAACGCCGGCTTTTTGTTTTACACCAATTACGACTCGCGCAAGGGCCAGGAGTTGGAAACCCATCCTCTGGCGGCCATCAACTTTTTCTGGCCCGGGTTGGAGCGACAGGTGCGCGTGGAAGGCCGCATCGAAAAGGCGCCCGAGGCGCTGTCGACCGAATATTTTCAGAGCCGCCCGCGCAGCAGCCAGGTGGGCGCCTGGGCGTCGCCCCAAAGCCAGTTCATTGGCAGCCGCGAAGAGCTGGAAGCTCGCGAAGCCGAGGTGGCCGACCGGTTTCATGACCAGGACCCGCTGCCGCGCCCCCCGCACTGGGGCGGCTACATTCTGCGCCCCCAGCGCATCGAGTTCTGGCAAGGCCGCCCGAGCCGTCTGCACGACCGCATCGTGTACGAGCTGGCCGGTGGCAGCTGGCAGCGCAGCCGCTTGGCCCCGTAAATCAAGCAGCCAATGGAACTTGAGGACTTTGCCCCGCACCTGTCCTCCACCTTCTTTTTCATGCCTCACTGCATCCCCTTGGCCGAAATTCAACCCCTGCGCGGCTGGCGCTACAACCCAACGCTGAGCGCCCACATCGATGACTTTGTTTCGCCGCTGTTCGACGTGGTGTCGCCAAAGCAGCGCGAGGCCTTGTACCGCAACCCGCTGAACTCGATTCACCTCTCGGTGCCGCGCGGCGACGATGCCGCCGCCGCCGCGGCGCAGCGCCTGCAGGAATGGAAAACCACGGGCGTGCTGCGGCAAGACCAGCTGCCGGGTATTTATGCCTACTATCAATATTTCCGGCTGCCGGGCAGCACGCGGGAGTATTGCCGCAAAGGCTTCATGTGCCACATTCGGGCTTACGACTGGGACGAGGGCGTGGTGCTGCGGCACGAGAACACGCTGCCGGCCTCGGTGAACGACCGGGCCGAGCTGCTGGCCCGCACCGAGTTTCAAACCAGCGCCACGCACGGCCTGTACCGCGACGACGACTTCGAACTGGAAAGTTACCTGGACGAAGCCATGCGCTCGCCGCTCTACGAAACCGAAGAAGACTACCAGGGCGCGCGCGACGTGCTGGCCGTGATTCAGGACGCAGCCATCATCCGGCGCTTTCAGCAGGTGCTGGCCAGCCGGCAAGTCATTCTGGCCGATGGGCACCACCGCTACGAGGGTTCCCTGGCCTATCGGCAGGCCCGCGAGCTGGCCGCGGGCGGCGAAGCCACCGGCCGCGAGCCCTGGAACTACCACCTGATGTACCTCACCAACGCGGCGGCCGATGACCTGCGCATTCTGCCCACGCACCGGCTGCTGCTGGAAGTGCCCACGGGCCAACGCATGGCAGCCCTGCTGCCCCAGCTGGAGCAGTTCTTCGTGGTGACGCCCAAAGAAGACGCCAACGACCTGCCCGAAATCATCGCCGGCAAGCCATGGGCCTTTGGGCTCTACACCGGCGGGCAGGCCTACAAGCTCCGCCTGAAGCCCGAGGCCCACGCCCAGCTGAGCTGGCCGACCACCGACGAGGTGAAAGCCCTCGACTTGACGGTGCTTCATTATTTTGTTTTCGAGCGGGTGTTGGGCATTGTGGGGGCCGATGCCCAGCGGGCGTGGCCGGGCGTGGCCTACGTGCGCAGCTTTGCCGAGTGCCTGCAGCGCGTGGACCGCGGCGAAGCCCAGGCGGCGTTCATTGTGAACGAGGTGAGCATGGCCGAGGTGGAAGCCGTATGCCACTCCGGCGCCGTGATGCCGCCTAAATCGACGTTTTTTTACCCCAAAACCCTCGGCGGCTTCCTGTTCAGCAGCATCGCCGACGACGAAGCCGGCAACGAGTTTACCGACTACTTCCACATCCCGCTCCTGCCTTCGTGAAACTGATACTAGCGTCCAACTCGCCCCGCCGCCGCCAACTCCTCACCGACCTGGGCCTGCCCTACGCAGTGCGGCTGGTGGACGTAGACGAGGACTTCCCGCCGCACCTTCGGCGCGCCCAAGTGGCCGAATACCTGGCCGCCCGCAAAGCCTCGGCCTATGTGGCCGGCCTGGCGCCCGACGAAGTGGTGCTCACCGCCGATACCATTGTGTGCCTCGATGACGACGTGCTGAACAAGCCCGCCGACGTAGCCGAGGCCACAGCCATGCTCACCCGGCTGCAGGGGCGCGCCCACGACGTGTTCACGGGCGTGTGCCTGCGCTGCGGCGACGGCCGCGAAACCGTGTTTTCGGACCAGACCACGGTGCACTTTCGCCCGCTGAGCCCGGCCGAAATTGCCCACTACATCGCCACTGCCCGGCCCTTCGACAAAGCCGGGGCCTACGGCGCGCAAGACTGGATAGGCATGGTGGGCGTGACGCGCCTCGAGGGCTCGTATTTCAACGTGATGGGCCTGCCCGTGCACCGCGTGTGGGCGGAGCTGCAAGCGCTGGGCGCACTGCCCACGCTGCAGCCCGCCCACCATTAATCCTGCCGCCGCATGCGCCTGATTCTGCTGGTGGCCGCGCTGGGAGCCTTGGGCGTAAGTGTCCTGCTGGCGCTGGTATTTAGCTTTGGCGCACAGGCGGCAGTGGCGCATCTCGGGCAAGTCGCCTATTTTGAGTATTACCCCGATGGGCCTCAGTTCCTTGCCCTGCCGGCTGCGCAAGGTGAACTGGCATTGCTCCGAGGAGGTATCTGGGCCGTGGCAGGCGGTAGCGCGCTAGTCAGCGTGGCCTTGCTTCGGATGGATGCGTTTCGGGAAGAGTTTCGCCTTTTGGGCCAGGAAATGGCTCAGGTGCGACTCGTGTTGAAACGCACTCTGGTTAGACTGACGAAGCGTGAAAGGGCACTGGGCGCAGCGGTGCTGGTGAGCTTGCTGGCCCTGCAGCTGGGCTGGCTGCTGACCGACTCGCTGAGCCCCGACGAGTTGGTTTCCTACGATGCCTTTGTGCACCAAGGGCCTGTGGCCATCACCAGCTTCTACCCCATCCCCAACAACCACGTGCTGTACAACCTGCTGTGCTGGCCGCTGAAGCTGCTGCTGCCGGGCCAAGTGCGGCTCATTATGCGGCTGCCTTCGTTGCTCGCCGCTACGGCGGGCATGGGCCTGGGCTACCTGCTGCTCACGCATTTTCGCGGGTTTCGGGTGGCCACGCTGGCCACGGCTCTGTTTGGGCTCAGCACCGTCAGCCTCACCTATGCGGCGTCGGGGCGGGGCTATTTTCTGCAGCTCACCGGCCTGCTGGCGGCATTTTTTGCGGTGTTCTGCCTGGTCACTCATCGCCCTTGCCGGCGGCTGGCTTGGGCAACATTTATACTGAGCTGCACCGCTGGCTTATACGCCGTGCCCACGTTTGCCGTGCCGCTGCTGGCGCTGGCGGCCGGGTTGCTGGTAGCAGGCGCGCGTTCCGGTGCTTCGCGCCAGACCTTGCTTGCGCAGACCGTTGCAGCACTCGCGGCCATTGGCCTGCTCACGGCGCTGCTCTACTACCCGGTGGGCTGCATTTCGGGTTGGCAGCGGTTGTTGGCAAACCGCTACCTGGAGGCGCACTCACTGGCGGACTTCCTAGCTTCCGGCAAGGCCTACCTGTATGAGACGGCGGGGCTGCTGTACGGGCCACCCCGCGGCGCGTTGCTGTTGTGGGCGGCAGTGGCAGTGGGTACGCCTGCACTCCTGGCCCGGCCCGGCGTCGGGCCCGACACCCGTTGGCTGGCGGGTCTGTGCTGGGCCTTGCTCGTGCTGCCTGCACCCGTCATGCTGGCCAGGCAGTTTTACATCCCGGCCCGCGTCTTGCTGTTCACCACTTACTTTCTGTACGTGCTGCTGGCCCTGGCCGCCGATTGGGCCTGGCGGCACCAGTCGCCTCGCGGGCTCAGGCCGGTGGTTGGTGGGTTGCTGCTTGGGATTTTTGTGGTGAAGTTTGCGGCAATCAGGTCCCAAGTGCCGGTATTGCTCCGCAGCCGGACCCAGACGCAAAAAGTCACGCGGGCGTACAACTGGCTCAGTCATCAGCCGGCCGGGCCGGTATTTGTGGGTGCGTCTTATCACGGCCTGTTGTTCTACCACCTGAGCTTGCTAGCCCACCGCCCCCTGCCCCTGCAGTATGCGCCCACCGGCCCCGTGCGCTACGTGGTGTGGGGCAAAGAGCAGGCGGCCACCCGGCCCGCGTGGGCCAGCAACCTGCCATTGCAGCCTGGATACGCAGACGAGATGGTCATTATTTATCGCCTGCCAGCTGCAATTCAAGTTCCGCGCCCCGTGCGCGCGCACCTCCCCAACTAACATGCCGCCCGCTTTGCTCACTCCTACCGAGTCGTTTTCACCCACCCCACCGCAGGCTGAGCCCGCGCCGTTCGCGTGGTCCTTTTTCCTGCTTTGCGGACTCGTGCTGCTGGGCTTATGTGCCGGGTACGCAGCATTCATTCTGCACCACACCACCTGGCAGGAGGCGCGGCAGCTGGATGCCATCTTCCCTTTCTACACCTGGCGTACCCGGCCTTTCACGGCTCAGGAGCTGACGCACACCTGGCAGTTACTGGCTGCGTTGGCGGCCGGGTGCGGCGCGGCGGCCACCTTACTAGCCGCCCTGCCGGCCGGACGCCAGGAGCTTCGCGCTCTGTGGCTGAGTCTGCTAGCCGCCGCTGGCTCGCTGTGGCACACCATACAATCGTTGAGCCCACGCCAGAAACGCTGGGCTGCGTGGGGGCTGGCTGTTCTCACGGGGCTGCGCGCCTACCTCAGCCTGGCTTCCGTGACGCCCGAATACGATGACGCGGCATCGTATACCCTCTTTGTTAGTCAGGGCTTGTTCGTCACGGCCTGCTACTACCCCTTGCCCAACAACCACGTGCTCTCCAACGTGCTGAGCTGGGCGTTTTACCACGTTAATCCAAGCTTTTGGTGGACCATGCGGCTGCCAGTACTGCTTACTACCACGGCCGTCACGGTGCTGCTGCTGGTGGGCCTGCTGCACCGTCGGCTGGCATTTCGGCCGGCCGCGGTGGCGGTGCTGCTCTTCAGCCTCTCCAAGCTAAGCGTGTATCATTCGTCCGTGGGGCGGGGCTACTGGCTGCTGACGGGCTGCGCCGGGGTCATGTTTTTCGTCACGCTGGCGCTGGCCGGCAAAACCCGGGCACCCCGCGCCGCGTGGGCGCTGCTGGTACTCAGCGGCGTAGCGGGGGCGTATGCCGTGCCCACCTTCGCGGTGGTCATTGCCTCGGCCTACTCCTGGCTTGGCCTGAGCTTTCTGCGCCAAAAATCCCAGATTAACCTGCTGAGGCTAGTGGTTACGGGAGGCCTAACCGTGGCCGCTACCCTCCTGCTCTATTCGCCGGTGCTGTTTGTTTCGGGGCCGGCCATCTTTTTCGGCAACGGCTTCGTGGCCCCGCGGCCCTTTGCCGAGTTTGTGGCGGGCCTGCCGGCTTATTTGTGGGAAACGGAAGGGTTTCTGGTGGGTCAGATTAAGACCGGAGCCCTGCTCACCCTCGTGGGCGGCGTGACTGCCCTGCTGCTGCTGCAACGCGCCCGGAAAGGGCAGTTGCCAGCCGCCCATGCCGCCTGGTGGTTGGGCCTGGCGCCCGCCGCGTTCTGGTTTTGCGCAGTTCCCTACGTACTGCTCATTGCCCAACGCGTGTTTGCGCCGGGCCGCACGCTGCTCTACAAAGCCCTGTTTTTCTTCGTAATTCTGGCCATGGTGCTGGAGTGGCTGCTGCAGCACCCCCGGGTGCGCCAGTGGAAGGCTTTCCGGCCCACGCTGGTGCTGGTGGCCGTGGCCTGGTTGGGCTACCAGTTTGTGAGCCTGTGGCGCGACAACCGCATCCCGCAGCAGCACAATGCCGACTACCACGCGGCCTATGCCTGGCTCTCACAGCAGCCGCACGGCCCCGTGCTGGTGCCCGAGCCCACGCACAGCATCTTTTTGCGACTCTATTTTCGGTCGGAGTTGCCCGGCCAGCCCTGGCAGCTCGATGGGCGCCCCGTGCCCGGCCGGGCGTATCCCTACGTAGTCGCCTTCCCCGATAAGCGGGGCTATTTTCAGCCCCGTTTCGATTTTGCGCCCGCTTTTCGCAACACCGAGGTGGAAATTTACCGCGTGCCCGTAACCGGTCCCGCACCGGCCGGAATGCCCTCGTACTGGTTCCTCAACGAGGATTTATAAGCGCTGCCACGCGCTAGCTCCGCGCCAGCAGCGCAATGCCCACCACCACCAGCACCAAGCCCACGGCCTGCGGCAGCGCCAGGGTTTCGCGGAGCACTGCCAGCCCCAGCAGGGCCGTAAGCAGCACCGAGCTGCCCACAATGACGGGCGTGCCCACCGACGACGGCACGCCCCGCTGAAACACCACAAACGTGAGGATTTCAGCCAAACCCACACCCAGGCCCGCCAATGCCGCCAGCGCCAGCCCTTTGCCCGATACGTTCAGCGGCTGCCCGGCCAGCTTCAGTTTCAGCAGCCAAGCGGCGCCCAGTGCGGCGGCCACCAGCTGCAGCACCACCGCGCCCACGGCCGGCGGCAGGTGATTGGCGGCCAGCTTGATGAAAAAGTTGTAGAGCGCCAGGCACAAGGCCGTGAGCAGCGCGAGCGGGAGCCAATTTATCATGGGCGAGTGACGTGGTGGCGAAAGGACGTTTTAGCGCAGCTTCTCCTTCAAAATCTCCAGCTCCACGGCCGGCGCAATTCGTTCGTAAAGGATATTAAACGCCGCTTCGGTGATGGGCATGTTCACTTTGAGCTTTTTGTTAAGCTCGTGGATGGACTTCACGGCGTAGTAACCCTCGGCCACCATGTTCATTTCCAGCTGGGCCGATTTCACCGAATACCCGCGGCCCACCATGCTGCCGAAGGTGCGGTTGCGCGAAAACTGCGAGTACGCCGTCACTAGCAAATCGCCGAGGTAGGCCGAGGCCGAAAGGTCGCGCGGCTGCGGGTTGATGGCCTGCAGAAACCGGCGGATTTCCTGCACCGCGTTGCTCACCAGCACGGCCAGAAAGTTGTCGCCGTAGCCCAGGCCGTGCGCAATGCCCCCGGTGAGGGCAATAATGTTTTTCATCACGGCGCAGTATTCGATGCCGTCGAGGTCGGCGGCCGGGTGCGCGCTCACGAAGCGGTTGCGCAGCAGCTCGCAAAACTCCAGCGCCAGGCCCGCATCGGGCGAGCCAATGGTGAGGTAGCTCTGCTTTTCCAGCGCCACTTCCTCGGCGTGGCAGGGCCCGGCTATCACGCCCAGTTGGTGCCGGCCCAGCCGGAACCGCTCGGCCACGTAGTCGGTCACGAGCTGGTTCTTGCCCGGAATCATGCCCTTGATGGCCGACACCACGCGCTTGTGTTTCAGCGCGTCGCGGTCCAGCTTATCGAGCACCGGCTGCACGAAGGCGGCCGGCACGGCCAGCACCAGCCAGTCGGCCTCTTCGATGGCATCTTCGAGGTCGGTGGTGGGGTACACGCGGTTCAGGTCAAACTGCACGGCCGAGAGGTAGCGCGGGTTGTGGCGGGTGCGCAGCAGGTGCTGCACGTCGTCTTTCGAGCGCAGCCACCAGTCGAGCCGGGCGCCGTTTTCGCTGAGGATTTTGGTGAGGGCGGTGGCCCAGGAGCCGCCGCCGAGCATGGCGATTTTTTCCAAGTGGGTGGGAATTGAGGGCAATGAGAAAAAAGCAAAACGTCATGCTGAGCGTGCCGAAGCATCTCTACCGCTTTGCCAAGCGAGGCTTGGTTTGGCCGTAAAGATGCTTCGACTTCGCGAAGCATGACGCTGCAGGAGGCGAAACAGGGCTTACTTGTCCTCGTTCGACTCGTCTTTCAAGGCTTCTTTGTTGAGAGACTTTTCGTCTTTAATGTCAACCGTTGCCTTGTCTTTGAGGGTTTTGGCCACCGCCCGGAAGGGGCCGCTTACCACCTGGTCGCCGGCTTTCACGCCGCGCAGGATTTCGATGTTCTGGAAGTCGCTGATGCCGGTTTTCACGGGCGTCATTACGGCTTTGCCGTCGCGCACCACAAACACCACCTCCTGAATTTCGGGCTTGGGGCCACCTTTTTCGTCAGCAGCCACCACCGCGCCCCTCACGCGTTCGGCGTTCTTCTCGTTCTTTTTCAGCGCCGAGGAATCCGACCGAGTGGTCACGGCGGCCAGGGGCACGCTCAGCACGTTGCTTTTGCGGTCGGTGATGATGTCGACCGAGGCCGTCATGCCCGGGCGGAAGGGCACAATGGTTTGGCCCCGCACGGTGCGCAGCAAGTGCTTGTAGCTTTCGGGCAGCAGGCGAATGCGCACCTCAAATTCGGTCACGGCTTCGGCGGTGAGGGCGTCTTTGGCGGTGTTGGCAATGTTGGTGACCAGGCCGCGGAATTTCTCGTCCTGGTTGCTGTACGCGTCTACTTCCACTTCCACCGAGTCGCCGAGGTTCACGTTGTTCACGTCGTTCTCGTTCACGTTCACGCGCACCTCCATGTTGTTGAGGTTGGCAATGCGCATGATTTCGGTGCCGGCCATCTGGGTGGTGCCCACCACGCGCTCGCCTTTTTTCACATTGAGCTTGCTCACCGTGCCGCTCACCGGGGCGTAGATGGTGGTTTTGTTGAGGTTTTTACGGGCTTCTTCCAGCGAAGCCGAGGCCGCGCTCACCGTGCTCTGCGACGCCCGGATTTGCTGGCGGGCGCTGTTAATTTCCTCCTGCGAGGCGTTGTAGGCGGCCTGGCTGGCTTCGTAGTCGGCCTGCGAAATCACCTTTTGCTTGTACAGCGAGGCGTTGCGGCGGTAGGTCAGCTCGGTTTGCTTGGCCGAGGCCAGCAGCTGCTGCAGGCGGGCCTGGGCCTGGCCCACGTTGGCGCGCTGGGTGCCCACCTGGGCGCTCTGCATGTTTACCTGGGCCTGGTAATTGTCGGGGCGAATGCGGAGCAGCAGCTGGCCCTTGCGCACGGAGTCGCCCTCCTGCACGTAGAGCTCAATGATTTCGCCCGATACGTCGGGCGAGATTTTCACTTCGGTTTCGGGCTGCACCTTGCCCGAGGCGCTCACCTTCTCAACGATGGTGGTGGGGCCGGCCTTGGCCACCAGCACTTCCACGCCGCTGGGCTTGCCCACCCAGCCTTTTTTCTTGGCCATGGTGTAGCCCACCAGGCCCACCACGATGAGGCCGAGCAGAATGAAGAGTAAACGGTTATTTTTCATGAAAGCGTAATCTGTTCAGTAAGTAGGTATTCAGTTTGCAGAAAGTGTGAGGGAAGTGGGCCCGCGCCCGGGCCGCTTACAGCGCCAGCGGCTTGCCCTGATAGAAATCGAGCACCTTGCGCCGGAAAATGTAGCTGTACTTGGCCTGAATGCGGTTCGACTCGGCGTAGTTGAGGTTGTTTTTGGCGATGTTGAACTCGGTGCCGTTCAGCAGCCCGTTGTTGAAGCGGATTTCCGAATTGCGCTGCGTGAGGGTGAGGGCCACCACCTGCCGCTTGGCGGCAGCGTATTGCAGCTGGGCCGCGCGGGCATCGGCATAGGCCTGCTCAATGCTCTGGCGCAGGGTGAGGCGGGCCTGCTCGGCGCGCACGGTCTGGGCCTTTTCGTTGATGATGGCGCGCTGCACGCCGGTGCGCACCTGCAAACCGTTCAGGATGGGAATGTTGAGCTGAAACTGGATTTGCTGGCCCAGGTTCTGGTTCAGCTGGTCCCAGAACCCCTGCGGCAGGCTCAGGATATTGCGCTGATAGGTGGTCACGGTGAGCGGAGTCTGTACGCCGCCGTTGTTCACGTAGAACGTGGTGCGGCGGGCCGTCGAGTCGTTGCCAACCGAGGTGACCGTGCGCACCGACGAATACCCCGAAAATACCTGCCCCGTGAGGGCCAGGCGCGGGTAATAGCCGCCGCGGGCCAGGTCGGTGCCCCGGCGGGCGCTTTGCACCCGCAGCTCCGCCGCCCGGATTTCGGGCAGCCGGCCGGCCGCCGTCTGGTAAGTGGCGTTCAAATCCAGCGCCAGGGCGCCTTCCTCGTCGGGGTCGGGCAGTTGGGGCACCTCAATGGCAAACCCCGCCGCGTTAGCCGGGTCGATGTTCATAAGCTGGAGCAACGACAGGCGGGCCAAATCGGCCTGATTCTGGGCCGTCACCACGTTCAGCTCGTCGGTGGCCAGCTGCGACTGGCTGTCGAGCAAGGTGCTTTCGGGAATGCTGCCGGCTTTGAGCAAAATTCTGGTGCGGGCAATCTGGGCTTGGTCGCTTTCCACGCGCGTCTGGTTGGCGCGCACCAGCTCTTGGGCCAGCACCAGCTGCAAAAACGCCGACGCCACGTTCAGGCTCAAATCATTGCGGGCCTTCTCAATGTCGGCCAAGCTGGCCTGGTAATCCAGGTCGTTGCGCCGAATGGTATTGCGCAGCTGGAAGCCCTGAAAGAGCGTGAGCTGCGCAATGCCAGCAAAGTTGTTGGCCCGCACGGTGTTGCTCTGAAACTCGTAAGTGAGCGGGTTCACGCTGGTGCCGTACTGCCACGACTGCGAGCCGCTCAGGTTGGCCGAGGGCAGCAGCGCGGCGCGGCTCTGGCGCAGCACCTGCTGGTTGTTTTGCGCCTGCAGCTCGCTCAAGCGCACGTTGAGGTTGTGGGCCAGGGCATAATCCACGGCGCTTTGCAGCGACCAGGGGCCGGTGGGCAGGGCCTGCGCCGTGCCGCTGGGGGCCGCCGCGGGCGGCGCCCCCGGCACGGCCGGCGTTTGTTGGGCCCGGGCCGCCGGCGCCAGCGCCAACGCGCCGGCCAAGCCGGCCAGGAGCCCGTGCTTCATCGAAGCGGGAATAGTCCGTCGTTTCATTTTGCAGAAAAGTGTTTTATGCGGAAGTAGCAGGGTTGTAATCGGCAATTCGTCATTTTTATTACCCACCTCCTATTCCAGCGTGGGAATGTAGGTGATGCGTTGCACCCAGCTTAGCTGGCGCAGGTACTGCAGGGTTATTTCTTTGATGGGGCTATCCATCTCAATGAATTGTCGGGCCGCATCATTGCGGCCCTTGCGGCTCACAAACATGGTGGCGATGTTGCACTGGTCGTGGGCAATGACGGAAGCAATGAAGGCAATGGAGCCCGGCACGTCGTGGGCATCGATGATGAGCGTGTGCAGCGCGCCCGAAAAATCGGCTGGAAAGCCGTCGACCTCCACCACGCGGATGACCCCGCCCCCGCGGCTCTGGCCCACCACCTCCACGCGGTGGCCGGTGGCGCCGTCCAGCAAGTTCAGCTTGATGGTGTTGGGGTGCATGGTAGAGGCATTGCCCACGCTCTGGAAGGTGTAGCGCAGGCCGGCCGCCGCGGCGTGGTCGAAGGCCGTGCGGATGCGGGTGTCGTCGGGCGCGTAGCCCAGCAGGCCCGCCACGATGGCGCGGTCGGAGCCGTGGCCTTCGTAAGTGCGGGCAAACGAGTTGTAGAAGGTGATGACCGCCTCGGTGGGCACGGCGCCCAGAATGCGAATGGCGGCGCGCGCAATGCGCACCACGCCAGCCGTGTGCGACGAGCTGGGCCCAATCATCACGGGACCAATCATATCAAAAATGCTGGATTTTTCGGCCATGGACTTGCGCCGCGCTCTACGGTTGGGGGCTTAAAAGTAGCGGACGGCCCCCAAATCTACCGCCGCGCGGCCCTTCCAACGCCCGGCGCCGGCCCGCGCCCGAGCCAAAACCCGCCGCCAAAATGCCGCTTAACCGCTACCGTAGTTAAATGTTCGGCACGCCGCCTAAATCCGTGGCTTGCAACCTCAGGTTTTTGTCGATATTTGCCCTGCCTCCACCCAGGCATTTCCCTCCCACCATTACCCCTTTTTCTTATGTCCGACCTTCCCACCCCGGACGAGTTTTCCCCTGCCGTACTGGCCCAACTCCGACGGCTGCAGGAAAAATACGTTCCCGACGGCCAGGACCTGGCCGCCTACCTCGAAGGACTCTACCACGCCAAGTACATCAATTACTGGGATTATATCGAGCTAGACACTTTACTTTCCCTTCAACGCCCGCTCACCAACCTGCCCGACGAGCGGATTTTCATCATGTACCACCAGATTTCGGAGCTGTATTTCAAGCTCTGCCTCTGCGAGTACGAGCAAATCGGCGACCTTCAACAGCCCACGCTGGGCGAGGTCGTACTGCGCCTGGGCCGCATCAACCGCTATTTCGAGAACCTCATCGACTCGTTCGACGTGATGGTCGACGGCATGGACAAGCAGCAGTTTCTGGATTTTCGCATGGCCCTCATGCCGGCCTCGGGCTTCCAGAGCGTGCAGTACCGCATGATTGAGATTGCCAGCACCGCCCTCGAAAACCTGACCGACCAAGTGAAGCGCCAGACCCTGGGCGAGGCTTCGGCCCACGATTTCGACCAGCTGCTGGGCTGCATCTACTGGAAAGCCGGCGCCACTATCGAGGCCAGCGGCGCCAAGGCCCTGACGCTGATTGAGTTCGAGCGAAAATACACCGCCGACCTCGTGCGCCACGCCGAAGCTTACCACGACCGCAACGTGTGGGCCGTAGTGCAGCGTCTGCCCGAAGAAGACCGCCACCACCCGCGCCTGCTGCGCGCCATGCGCCAGCTCGACGTGAGCGTGAACGTGAATTGGCCGCTCATGCACTTCAAATCGGCGGTGCGCTACCTGCACCGCAACCCCACCGACGTGGCCGCCACCGGTGGCACCAACTGGCGCAACTACCTGCCCCCCAAGTTTCAGCGCCGCATCTTCTACCCCCAGCTCTGGAGCGCCCAGGAGCTCGAAGACTGGGGCAAAGGCTGGGTAGAGAGCGTGCTCGAAGAAGGCGTGGGCGCGCACTAGCAGCCCGGTTCCCTTGGCCGCATGGCCGGCAGCGCACCACCAAGCTTCGGCTTGGCGCGCTGCCGGCCATTGCTGCGTTATGGCGCCTGCCAGCCCCGGTTGCCCCAACCCGCAGCGGAGCCGGCCGTACCTAAGGGCATCCACTGCGCACCGCGCACCGCCCCATGACCGAAACTGACCAGAAAATCATCGACACCTCCCTCGAGCAGGCGCGCGCCCTGCACGACAACTTGCGCGGCATGTGGGACGGCGACGCCCTCGCCGCGTTTTACTACAGAGTCATCTCGGGCACCATGGCGCGCAGTGGGCCGGAAGTGGCCAAAGCGCTGTCGGGCATGCTCACCGAAGTGTACACCAACACCGCCCGGTCGCACATCGACCTGGGCAAGCTGGCCAACGGCTTTGCCGGCACACCGCCGACGCCCGCTGAGTCAAAATAACGCGTGCTCTGGCCGCGCCTAATCCACCAGGTGGCCTTTTTCGGCCTGGGTTTCGCTCATGCGCCAGTACACCACCAGCGACAGCAGCGCGCAGGCCGTGACGTACCAGTAAAACCACTCCTCCACCCCGCGCTGCTTGGCAAACAAGGCCACGTACTCGGCTGTGCCGCCAAAAATGGCCACGGTGAGCGCAAACGGTAACCCCACGCCCAGGGCCCGGATTTCGGTCGGAAACAGCTCGGCTTTGACAACGGCGCTGATGGACGTGTAGCCACTCACCACGAATAACGCCGCAATGAGCAGGCCCGCCGCCACCCAGGCGTCGTGCGTGCTGGCCAGCAGGCGTAGCAGCGGCACCGTGCCCAGCGTGGCCCCGACGCCGAACATGAGCAGCACAGGCCGGCGCCCCACCTTATCGGAAATGGCGCCCAGCAGTGGCTGGAACAGCAGCGCTACGGCCATCACGCCAAACGAAATCAGCGTGGCCGCTTCCTTGCTGAAGCCCGAGGTATTCACGAGGAATTTCTGCGCGTAAGTAGTGTAAGTGTAAAAAGCCAGGGTGCCCCCGAGCGTGAGGCCCACCACCGTGAGCACGGCCTTGGGGTGTTGCGCCAGCACCCGAAGTTGGCTGGGCACCGAGGCTCGAACGCCCGGCACCGCGCTGGCATCCGCGGCCTGCCGGTGTTGCTCAAAAGCGGCCGTTTCGCTCATGTGCGTGCGCAGGTACAAGGCGCCCAGCGCCGCCAAAGCCCCAATCACGAACGGCACCCGCCAGCCCCACTCGCTCATCTGGGCCGGACTCAGCACCTGCTGCAGGCCCAACTGCACGAGCAGCGCCAACAACTGCCCTCCCATGAGCGTGAGGTACTGAAAGCTGGACCAAAAACCGCGGTGCCGAACCCCGGCCATCTCGCTTAAGTACGTGGCCGACGTACCATATTCGCCGCCCACGCTGATGCCCTGCACCAGGCGGGCCAGCAGCAGCAAGGCAGGGGCCGCCACCCCAATGCGCGCATGGCCCGGCGTGGCCGCAATCAGCAGCGAGCCACCGGCCATGAGCCGGACCGACAGCAGCAAGGCAGCCCGCCGCCCGTGTCGGTCGGCGTAGGCCCCCAGCAGCCATGCGCCAATGGGCCGCATCAGAAAACCCACGGCAAAAATGGCCGCGGTATTCAGAAGCTTGGCCGTGGCATCGCCGTTGGGAAAGAATATGGGCGCGAAATAGAGGGCAAATGCCGAATAGGCATACCAGTCGTACCACTCGACCAAGTTGCCAATGGAACCGCTAATAATGGAACGAAAGCGCGACGCCGGGGAAGCAGTTGAAATATCAGCCATGCGGCAAACTAACGAAAGCGCGAAGCATAGGATGCTTTCGGGCAGGGTATAGGCACGACACAGTGAACAGACAGCAGTGAATCTTACGGGGGCTCACGCTGGTTCTGGGTTGTCTCTAAGGAAGTGCAGGGTTCGGTATGTTCGTACCTTTGCTTTGGTTTATTTGAACCACTTGTTTCTCAAAAGGATAAATACCTTTCTTACACATATGTTTAAAAAAGAAGTTGAGCTTTTACTTAGCCCTGAAGTGGCCTTTGATGAGTTTGCTCGCTACGAAGCCATCCTCAAACACGCTGGTCTAAGAGCTGGCGAAGCTGACTTTGTGCATTTAAAAAAGCGTTCTATTGACGCAAGGGGCCGGCAAGCGCAAGTTAGATTACGGGCCGATGTTTACACAAATACACCACCACGTGACTTGTTTGGCCCTTGGTTTGTTTATCCAAATGTTAAATCAACTACACCTAAGGTTTTGATAGTTGGCGCCGGGCCGGCTGGTTTGTTTGCCGCGCTACGCTGCCTGGAACTGGGTTTGAAACCCATTGTGCTGGAGCGTGGCCGCGACGTGCGCACGCGGCGGCGCGACCTAGCGGCCATCAACAAGGAACAGTTGGTAAATCCCGATTCCAACTACTGTTTTGGCGAAGGCGGCGCCGGCACTTATTCAGACGGCAAGCTCTACACCCGCGCCACCAAGCGCGGCGACGTGGGCCGCGTGTTGCGCCGACTGGTGCAGCACGGCGCCACCCCCGATATTCTGGTGGACGCCCACCCGCACATCGGCACCAACAAACTGCCCGCCGTGGTGCAGGCCCTGCGCGAAGCCATCATAGAGGCCGGCGGCGAAGTGCGCTTCGCAACGCGGGTGACGGACCTGTTGCTCGACCGCAACCGGCTGCGCGGCGTCGTGACGGCCGCGGGCGAAACGCTGGAAGCCCAGGCCACCATTCTCGCCACGGGCCACTCGGCGCGCGACATCTACGAACTGCTGCACCAGCGGGGCGTGCTCATCGAAGCCAAGCCCTTTGCCATGGGCGTGCGCGTGGAGCACCCCCAGGCGCTGATTGACCAGGCCCAGTACCGCCGCACCGACCGCGGCCTGCTGCCGGCCGCCTCCTACTCGCTGGTGCACCAAACCGAGGTGAAGGGCGAGCAGCGCGGCGTGTTTTCGTTTTGCATGTGCCCGGGCGGGTTCATTGTGCCGGCGGCCACGGCCCAGGGCGAGGTGGTGGTGAACGGCATGTCGCCGAGCCGCCGGGACTCCCGCTTTGCCAATTCCGGCATTGTGGCCGCCATGGAGCTGGCCGACCTCGACCTGCGCCAGCACGGCCCGCTGGCGGGCCTGCGGTTTCAGCAGGCGCTGGAGCAACGGGCCTGCGCGGCGGCCGGCAACACCCAGCAGGCGCCGGCCCAGCTGCTAGGCGACTTCCTCAAACGAAAAACATCGGCCAGCCTGCTCGAAACCTCCTACCAGCCCGGCCTCGTGTCGGTGCGCATGGACGACGTGCTGGGCCCCAACCTGGCCGAGCGCCTGCGCCAAGGCTTTCAGGACTTCGGCCGCAAGATTCCCGGCTACGCCACCAACGCCGCGCAGATTGTGGGCGTGGAAAGTCGAACCTCCGCCCCCATTCGCATTCCGCGCGACCCGGCCACGCTGCAGCACCCGGAGGTGGCGGGGCTGTTTCCGTGCGGCGAGGGCGCGGGCTACGCGGGCGGCATTGTATCGGCGGCCATGGACGGCGAACGGTGCGCCGAAGCGGTTTTCGCGATTTTGTCGTAAAAGGCAAGAACCGGCGCTCAGGCCACCACATCCCCGGCTTGAGCAGCGGCACTTCACCGGGCTTGGCGGCCTTATTCTTACCAGTGTAGCGACAAACGGCCCGGTGGCATTTCCTCATTTAGCATCGCATCATCCATGAAAAAGACCCTCGTTCTTGGCGCCTCCGACAATCCTGACCGGTATTCCTTCCGGGCCGCCCACATGCTGAAGCGGCACGGGCATGAAGTGGTGCCGGTGGGCATTCGCAAAGGTGAAGTGGCCGGCTTGCCCATTCGCACCGACCGCCCTCAGGAAAAAGACATCGACACCGTCACGCTCTACGTGGGCCCGCAAAACCAGCCCGCCTGGTACGACTACATCCTCGACCTGCAGCCCAAGCGCATCCTTTTCAACCCCGGCACCGAAAATCCGGAGCTGGAACGCCTGGCCCAACAGCGCGGCATCCAAACGGAAGAAGCCTGCACGCTGGTGCTGCTGTCCATCGGACAGTATTAAGCAGCAAGCACCGGGCATCGCCCAATGCACACGTGACAAAGCACCGGCACTACACAGGGCCGGTGCTTTGCATTTGGTAGAAGTCGGGGCCCGATTTAGTTGATGGGCCAGCCACTGCCGCTGGCCAGGGTGAGGCTGACCGCATCGCCGGGCGCAACCTCGGCCCGGCCCTGGCGCACGCGCACTGTTTCCTCAGCCAGCGCCACTTCCACTTCGTAGTAGCTGCCGTAAAACCGCACCGTCCTTACCACGCCGGGGAGGACCCCGCCGGCCCCACGGGCAAGAACAAAGCTTTCGGGCCGCACCAGCAGCGCACCGCCTGCCGGGCCCCGGCGCGACTTCGGAACCGGGCCCAGTGCCTGGCGCGCGGCGCCGCGCAGTAGGTTGTAATCGCCAAAAAGCGCCGCCGTGTATTCATTTACGGGCCGATGATATACCTCTGCCGGCGTGCCGCGCTGCACCATTTCGCCGCGCTGCAGCACCAAAATTTCATTGGCCCAGGGCAAAGTATCGGCCGCGTCGTGCGACACCAGCAGGCAGGTAATGCCCAGGTGCGGCCCCAATTCTTCGATGATGCCCTGCAGCGTGCGCTTGTGCACCCGGTCGAGGTTGGAAAAGGGCTCATCAAGCAGCAACAGCCGCGGGGCGCCTAGTAGCAGGCGGGCCAGGGCTACGCGCTGCTGCTCGCCGCCCGAGAGCTGGTCGGTGCGGCGCGTGAGCAGGTGGTCGATGCGGCAGAGGGCAAACAGGGCCTGCGCTTCGGCGGCCGGCTGCTTGTTGGCGTAGCGCAGCACCTGCTCCACGCGCAGCGAATGCGGCAGGTCCGACTTTTGCGACAGATACGCCACGCCGGGGTGGCCCGGCACCAGCGTTTCGACCGGCCCGCGCACCCGCTCGCCCTGCACGCGCACCTCGCCGGTGCTGGGCTGCGTGAGGCCGGCAATGATTTGCAGTAAGGTGCTTTTGCCGGTGCCGGATTCGCCGGCCAAGGCCAGCTTGCGGTGGGCAGGAAGTGAAAACGTGATGTTGCGCAACACTTCATTCCCCTGTTCCGTCAGGCTAATGTTGGTGACCGTGAGCAGTTCCATGGAAAAAAGGGAATGGGCAAAAGGGCGATGGCCCGGCAAATAACCGATGCGCGGCCCGGAAATAACGCCGCAGCGGCCCAAAACCGGCCTTGCGCTATATTTGCCACCCCTGCCAACGGTGATGGATTTCCACCGCGAACCGCCGGAGCCCCCGCTCCGCGCTGATGATTCCTACCGAACGGACGGCCCCGCAGGCCGGGCCGACCAGCTCATCTTACGTTCGCGCCGTGCCGCCTCGCTTTCCCTTTTCCGATTTTCTCTTACCCCGCTTTCAAACACGAGGCACCGCTTCGGCGGCGCTGTATTTGCTGCGCTGGCTGTTGATTAGCGCCGTGGTGGGTGCGCTGGCGGGCACGGCCTCGGCCGGCTTTCTGGTGGGGCTGGATTGGGTGACGCACTGGCGCGAAGCCCACGCCTGGGCACTGGCGCTGCTGCCCGTGGCCGGGCTGGTCATCGGCCTGGCCTACCATTACTACGGCGAGCGGGCCGGCCGCGGCAACAATCTGATTCTGGACGAAATCCATCGGCCCAGCCAGACGCTGCCGCTGCGCATGGTGCCGCTGGTGCTGGGCGGCACGCTGCTCACGCACTTGGCGGGCGGCTCGGCGGGCCGCGAGGGCACGGCGGTGCAAATGGGCGGCGCCCTGGCCGACCAGCTGCGCCGCTGGCTGCGGCCGCGCGACCGGCGCCTGCTGCTGGTGGCGGGCATGAGCGCGGGCTTCGCCTCGGTGTTTGGCACGCCGCTGGCGGGCGCGGTGTTTGGGTTGGAAGTTTTTTTGCTGGGCTTCCTTCGGTATGAGGCGCTGGTGCCCAGCTTCCTAGCCGCCGTGGTGGCCGATGCCGTGACCCGGGCCTGGGGCGTGGGCCACACGCCCTACCCCGAGCTGCCGGCGCTGGCGCTCACGCCGCTGGGCCTGGGATGCACGCTGCTCGTGGGTGGGCTGTGCGGGCTGGTGGCGCGGCTGTTTGGGGGCCTCACGCACGCGGTGGGGCGCTGGTTTGCGCTCATTGCTTACCCGCCGCTGCGGCCGGTGGTGGGCGGCGTGGTGCTGGCGCTGCTGCTGTGGGGCCTGGGCGCCGACCGGTTCAGCGGGCTGAGCATTCCGATGATAGTTGAGGCTTTCCGGCATCCGCTCCCGCCCACCGACTGGGCCTTGAAGCTGGCCCTGACGGCCCTTACGCTGGGTTGCGGCTTCAAGGGCGGCGAGGTGACGCCGCTGTTTTTCATTGGTGCGGCGCTGGGCAGCGCGCTGGCGGTGGTGCTGCCGCTGCCGGTGGCGCTGCTAGCGGCCATGGGCTTTGTGGGCGTGTTTGCAGGGGCGGCCAATACCCCGCTGGCCTGCACCCTCATGGGGCTGGAGCTGTTCGGGGCGAAGGCCGGCGTGTACCTGGGGCTGACGTGCGTGGTGGCTTACCTGCTTTCGGGCCACCACGGCATCTACGCCGCGCAGGTGGTGGGCCAAGCCAAGCACCCGCGCCTGGGCCGCCAACAAGGCCGCCGCCTGGGCGACTTATAACGGTGCGACGAAGCGGGCATAATATTTTTACCAGGCCAGGCAACCCCGGCTTCCCTTTCGGCATCTGCCGCGCTAACTCACCATCCTTTCTGCGTTTTGCCCACCCTTACCGTGAACGAAGCCGAACTCATCGCTGCCTGCGTGCGCGGCGAGCATCGGGCCCAGCGCCAGCTCTACGACCGGCTGGCCGGACTCATGCTCACCGTGTGCCGCCGCTACCTCAAGCGCCGCGAAGACGCCGAGGAAGCCCTCATCCTGGGGTTTGCCAAGATGTTCCGGGCCCTGCCCACCTACCGGTTCGAGGGCAGCTTCGAGGGCTGGGTGCGCCGCATCATGGTAAACGAGGCGCTAATGCAGCTGCGCCAGCGCGAGATGATGACGGTGTCGTTTGAAGATTTTGCCCAACCCGAAAACCTGGCCACTACCGCCGCCACCGCCGACACCCAATTGCAGGCCGAAGACCTGATGGAGCTGCTCACCACTCTGCCCACGGGCTACCGCACCGTCTTCAACCTCTACGCCCTGGAAGGCTACGGCCACCAGGAAATTGCCGAGCTGCTGGGCATCAGCGAAGGCACCAGCAAATCGCAGCTGAGCAAGGCCCGCGCCATGCTGCAGCGGCGGGTTCAGTTTTCTGCCATCGCCAGCAACTAAACAGACCTATGTTTCCCGAAGATATCGACGACTTATTCCGCGAGAAGCTCGACGGCCACGCCACGCCGCCGGCCGACGACCTGTGGGCCCGCCTGCAGGCCGCTGCCCCCGCCGAGCCCGCCGCCCCGGCGCCCAACGCTCGCCTCGACGAGCTGTTTCGGCAGCGGCTGAGCGCCCACGCCACCCCGCCCCGGCGCGAGCTGTGGGAGCGCCTCGAGGACGAGCACCTGCGGCCCCGCAAGCGCCGCGCCGCCGCGTGGTGGCCCATGGCCCTGGCAGCCGCTGTGGCGCTGCTCTTAGTGGTGGGTGGCACAAAGCTGTGGTTGGGCTCTCCCGCCGGCACTCCCGCCACCGGCACCGTTGCGTCGCAGAAATCGGGCGGGACGGCTGCTTCCCAGCAAGCTCAAACCGCAGCGTCGGACTTGCCACAGGGCGCGGGCATGGCGGAGCAAGCCGAAAAAACGGCCTCCATCGCGGCCGCTAAGCCGGTTGAGCAGACGAAAAATATTCTGGCTGAATCTGTGCAAAAAAATGCAACCCTCCGGGCAACCCGCCCCTCCGACATCGCATCTACCGCATCAAAGGCCGGCCAGGCAGCTTCCGAGCAGTCGCCCCGCCACTTGACAGGACCCGCCCGGCGGCTGGACGCAGCCCCCGAACAAGCCCCCCTCGTGGCCCGCGCAGCTACTCGCCCCACTGCCCAGCCGACCCCGGCCATCGCTGCTGACGAGCGGCGGCAGGCCCCGGACCCGGCCCCGGTAGTGGCCGCCCAAACCTTGCCCGCCACCACGCCGGAAATCGTCCCCGTGGGCACCCACGAGCTGATAACGGTGGACGTGCGCACCGGCGATGCCTCGGCGGCCCGGCTGGCCCAAACCAGCTCCTCGGCCGTCGCATCGAGCGAGGCGCCCGCCGCCCGCCGCCGCCTCGGCGGCCGCCTGCTCCAACAAGCCGGCAACCTGGTGCGGGGCGAGCGGGTGAGCCTGGCCGAAGTGGCCGGCCTACCCGAAAACCTGACCGTGCGGGCCACGGTGGCGGGCCGCACCGTCAGCAAATCCATTCAATTGTAATTCACCCTTCTTCTTTTAGAAATCATGCAACGCGCTTTTCTCCCCTTTTTTCTGCTGCTTTCCGGACTCACCGCGGGCCTGAACGAGGCCCGCGCCGCCCGCCTGGCCGTGCCCGCCACGGTGCAAGACACCATTGTGATGCGCCTGCCCAACAAAGCCACCCTCACCGTGACGGTGCGCGACGCCGCTCAACTGCGCCAGCTTAAAAACTACCACCTCGACTCGCTCACGACCCGCCTGGCCACTTACATCACCCAGGCCGAGGCGGCGGCCAAGGCCGGCACCACCAACCAGGTGACGATGCGCTTCTACCCCGACAAGGACCAGCCCGGCCAGAACCTGCCCGAGGAAATCCGCATCACGGCGCACAAGCCTGGCACCGACGGCACCAAAGGCCCCACCAAAACGCAGGTGTACCTGAACAAGAAGTTCGGCATCACCACCTACAACGACGGCGACGGCAAAAACTCTTTCGAAATCAGCAGCAAAAACGGCAAGGCTAAGACCAAAGAGGACTCGCTGAAGCGCGAAAACGCCTACGACCGTCACCACGTGGACCTGCGCTTCGACATTGGCCTCACCACTCTGGTGAACTCAACTTCGACGGCAGCGCTGGTCACGCCCTCGCTCAGCACCTGGGGCTCGACCTACATTAATTTTGGCCTTGATTACGTGCAGGCGCTACACTACACCAAACGCTCCAAGCTGGCCCTCACCTTTGGCCCTGAGTTCGGCGGCAACTACCTGCAGCTGAACGGTAACGACCAGTGGATGCAGAGCAGCACCGCCACCTTTGTGGAGCGCGCCCCCGATGCCAAGCAAATCGACAAAGCCCAGCTCTACATCGGCACCCTGAACCTGCCCGTGATGCTGCGCCTGCAGCTGCGCAATAAGGAAGACAAACGCACACTTTCGGCCGGCATCGGCGGCTTCGGGGGCTACCGCCTGGCCAGCAATACCAAAACCGAATACAAGGTGGCCGGCAGCGACTATAAGCACGAAGACAAAATCTCCGGCCCGCTGAATCTCAACAACTGGCAGTATGGGGTGCAGGGCGAAATCGGCTTCCACGCCCTGCAGCTTTTCGCCAAGTACAACATGAACGAGCTGTTTCAGGAAGGCAAAGGCCCTCAGACCCATCTCCTAACCTTCGGCTTGAACATCATCGGCTTCTAAGCCTAGCGCGGCAGGACAACTTGAAAAAGCGCCTTCGGAAAATTTCTGAAGGCGCTTTTTTAACGCATTGGCCGCCCCCCCTACGCCTGGCCCGCATACCTTCTTTACGCTACGCCCCGAAAAAAATTATCCAGCAAAATGGCCGCCGAAATGGCCACGTTGAGGCTTTCGGCCTGGCCGCCGGGGCCGCGCGGGATGTGCAGCCGCCGCGTGAGGGCCGCCGCCACGTCCGGGGTGAGGCCGTGCGATTCGCTGCCCATCACGAGTACGCCGGCGGGCCGCAGCGCAAGGCGGTGCACGTTGTCGCCGGTCAGGTCGGCGCCGAAAATGCCCACTTCGGGCGGCAGCGTGGGTAGCCAGGCAGCCAGGTCGCGCTCCCACACGGGCACGCGGGCGAAGGCGCCCATGGTGGCGGCCACGGTTTTGGGGGCGTAGGCGTCGGCGCAGCCGGGGCTGAGCACCACGCCGGGCAGGCCGTACCAGTCGGCCAGGCGCAGCAGGGTGCCGAGGTTGCCGGGGTCGCGCACTTCGTCGAGGGCCAGCAACAAAGCCCCCGCCGGCAGCGTTGGAGGCAGCGGCGGCTCGGTGGGCAGGCGGGCCACGGCCAGGGCGGTGGTGTTGTTGGCCAGGGTGCCGAGCTGGGTAAGCTCGTGCTCAGACACCACGGTGAGCAGCCGGGCCGGCAGCAGGGCACGGTTTTGGGAAGCAAATTCGGCGGTGGCCAGCAGGTGTTCGGTTTCCAGGCCAGAACTTAGCAGCTCCAACACGCTTTTGCCTCCCTCCACCAGAAACGCGCCGTGGCGTTGCCGGTACTTTTTTTGGTGCAGCGACTGCACGTATTTGCCTAGTGCTTTTGAAACCATTGTTGTCGACCTATTCTTCAAAGCTACGGGCCGGGCGCCGACTGGGGCCGCTGCTGCTGGCCCTGCTGGTGGCCTGTTCGCCGTTTAAACTGCTGCGGCCGGGCCAGCGCCTGCTGAGCCGCGTCGAGATAAAAGGCGTGGAGCAGGCCGACAAAGAACGGCTCAAGTCCCTGGCCCAGCAAAAACCCAACACCCGGTTTCCGCCCAAGCTGGCCATCTACCAGCTGGGCTACAACTTCTACGACTCGGTGCGCATCAAAAACAAGCTGCACGAGATTCAGACCACTTACGCGACCCGCCTGAAAGCCGCCGGCACCGACTCGGCCGAACTGGGCAAGCTGCTGGCCCGCCGCGAGCGCAAGGTGAACCGCAAGCAGCTGGCGCTCGACAAGGGCAACGCCATCATGCGCCTGGGCGAGGCGCCCGTGGTGTACGACACGGCCCTGACCCGCCGCAGCGTGGAGCAGATGACGACGTTTCTGCACTCGCAGGGCTTTTTCCGGGCCAAAGTCACGGCCACCGATACGGCCCGCTACCGGCGCGGCATCTTGCTGCGCGCCCTGGGTGGGCTGCACAAAGGCAGTTCCGATTCGCTGGACGTGAGCAAGCGCTACCGCCGGGTCACGGTGACGTACAACATCGCCGAAAACCGGCCGTTTCTCTACCGCCTGCAGCCGCCCAGCATTCCCGATTCGGGGGTGGCGGCTTTGGTGCGCCAGGGCCAAAATGCCACGCTGCTGCACGAAAACGAGCGGTATAACGAGGACGTAATCGGTCAAGAACGTACCCGACTCGAAACCTTGCTCAAGAACGCGGGCTACTTCGATTTCCGCCCGCAATACATTACCTTAGAGGCCGACACGAGCTATGAGAAATTCACTGTGCGCCTGCGCACCTTCATAGCAAACCCCGGCCCTGGCCAGGGCCACCGCGTGTATCGGATACGGCAGGTGCGCTTCGTGACCGACGCCGGCGTTGGCCGCACACTGCGCAGCGCCACCGGCGACACCCTGCGCCGGGCCGGCACCGTGAGCGCCCTTCGCGCTCGCCCCAGCCTGGGCCTGCGCACCGACACCACGGTCACCGACTCGGTCCGGTTTGCGGCCTACGAGCAGGAATTCAGTACCAGCCTGTTGGCCCGCAAGGTGCTGGTGCGGCCAGGCCAGAAGTACAGCCTCTTGCGCACCCAGCAAACCCAGCGCCTGCTCTCCAACCTGGACATGTTCCGCTTCAGCACGGTAAGCTACCGCAAAGTGGCCGACCCGCCCGCCGCCGACAGCGCCGGCCTACATCCTACCACGGGTGAACTCAACGCCATCATAAACGCCGCCCCGGCGCCCAAATACGCCATCAACGACGAGTTTGGCGCCACCTTCGTGGCCAACCTAGCCGGTCCCTTTCTAAACCTGCGCCTGAAAACACGGAACCCGTTTGGCGGGGCCGAGGTGTTGGAATTTGGCATTCGCGCAGGCCTGGAAGGGCAATTGGTGCGGGTGGCCACCGAAAACCAGACGCAGCAGTCGGTACTAACCAAGCAGTTTGGTGCCACGGCGTCGCTCACGCTGCCACAGTTTCTGGTACCATTTCGCACCAACCATTTTCTGACGAAATACAATCCAAAAACCCGGTTTACGCTTTCAGAAACGTACGTGGACCGCCCGGAATATACCCGCTCAAACTTCGAGTTTGCTTTCGACTACATCTGGCAGCGCTCGGCATTTCACCAGTACGTGTTTTCGCCCGTGGTGCTGACGTTGGTAAATTCCGACCCCAGCGAGGCGTTTCAACAACGGCTGGACGACCTGAAGCTCACGGAAGGCTCCTCTTTGTATCGTTCGTTCAACAAGCAGTTGGAGCCCAGCTTCGGCTTCACATCTCTGTACAATTCCAACGATTTCAATCAAACCCGCAATGCCCAGTACCTGCGACTGGCCGTTGAGTTTGGCGGGCTCACGCGGAGCTTGTACCGCCGTCCACTTTTTGATGAAACCGGACTTAACGTATATGACTTTGCCCGTATCAGCGTCGACTACCGACGCTACTACCGCCTCTCGCCTCAAACCAACTTTGTGTGGCGGCTCAATGGCGGCGCGGTGCACGCCCTCAGCAAAACCGACGACGAATTTGTGGTGCCCTACGACAAGTCGTTTTTTGCGGGCGGCTCCACCAGCTTGAGAGCCTGGCAGCCGCGCCGCCTGGGCCCGGGGGGCTACACGCCCCGCCTTTCCAACGGCTCGCGCGACTACCTTACTGAACAGCCCGGCGAGCTGCTGCTCGAAGGCAGCGCCGAATACCGCTTCCCCATCTACGGCTTTATTAAAGGAGCCATATTCACTGATTTTGGCAATGTGTGGGGCCTGCAGGAGCGTAAGGATGAAAACGGCTACAAACGCGAGAATGCGCAGTTCCAGTTGAACTCCTTCTACCGCCAGCTGGCCCTGGACACGGGCATCGGCATCCGTTTCGATTTCACTTTCCTTATCCTGCGCCTCGACCTGGCCACCAAAATCTACGACCCCACCGCTCCCGCAGGCGAAACCTGGGCGCTGCGCAACTTC
Source organism: Hymenobacter armeniacus (assembly GCF_014699055.1). Classification (GTDB taxonomy): domain Bacteria; phylum Bacteroidota; class Bacteroidia; order Cytophagales; family Hymenobacteraceae; genus Hymenobacter; species Hymenobacter armeniacus. The sequence continues at coordinate 883,609 of NZ_JACXAC010000001.1, read as the reverse complement.
AACAAAAGCGCCAACCCGATTGCCTTCAACCTCGGCATTGGCTATCCATTTTAAACAGGGAGGCCGAATGCCCTGCGGTTGGAACAACCAAGCAGTTTGTGCTCCGATACCCAAGCAATACAAAAAAGCCCCGGCACTCTACAGTGCCGGGGATTTTTTGTATCAGGAAGATTAACTGACTAATAGGCCAGCAGCTCGGTAATGGCCACGGCAACTTTCTCGGCGCTGGGCAGCATCTGGCGTTCCAGCTCCACGTTGAGGGCGATGGCGGGCAGATTCGCCGCGCCCAAGGTGAACACCGGGGCGTCCAACGACTCGAAGCAGTGGCGCTGAATGCGGCCGGCCAGGCTCTCGGCAAAGCTGTTGAGCAAGGGCTCTTCAGTCAGCACCAGCACTTTGCCGTGGCGGCGCGTGGCGGCGGTTACGGCTTCAAAATCGAGCGGGTTGAGGGTGCGCAGGTCCAGGATTTCGAGTTGGCCGGGAAACTCGCGGCTGGCGGTTTTGGCCCAATGCACGCCCATGCCGTAGGTCACGACCAGGGCCGTTTCGCCGCGGCGCAGCTTCTCGGCGTCGGCGGCCTGCGCCACGGCGGCCTGGCCCAACGGAATGACGTAGCCGGCGGCGGGCTCTGCAGTTTTGGCGTCTTCGGTGCCGGGCACTTTGCTCCAGTACAGGCCTTTGTGCTCCAGCATCACCACGGGGTTGGGGTCGAGGTAGCTGGCGCGCATCAGGCCCTTCATGTCGGCGGCGTTGCTGGGGTACACCACTTTGATGCCCCGAATGGTGAGCAGCGTGCTCTCGATGGAGCCGGAGTGGTAAGGCCCGCCCCCGCCGTAGGCCCCAATGGGCACGCGAATAAGCGCCGGAATCGGAAACTTGCCCATGGTGAGGTAGCAGGATTTCGACAGCTCCTCCACCAGCTGGTTCAGCGACGGCCAGATGTAGTCGGCAAACTGGATTTCCACAATGGGCCGGGCCCCCACGGCCGCCATGCCGGCCGTACTGCCCACGATGTAAGCTTCCTGAATGGGCGTGTTAAATACGCGGCCATCACCGTACTTTTTCGCCAGCAACGCGGCCTCGCGGAACACGCCGCCCAGCTCGCCGCCCACGTCCTGCCCGTAGAACAAGGCTTCCGGAAACTCCCGCAAAATGTCGTCGACGGCGTGCAGGGCCGCGTCCACCATCAGGGCTTTCTCGGCGCCTGCCGGGCTGCGCTCGCCGGCCTCGGCCGTCACCGCGGGCGGCGCAAATTCGTGGTCGGCAAAGGTGGCCGGGTCGGGGTTGGGCGCCGCCAGGGCTTCGGCCCAGTCGGCCTGCACCGTGGCGCTGGCTTCGGCCCGCAACTCTTCCAGTTCAGTTTCGGCAAAGCCCATAGCCAGCAGCTGCTGGTGCAGGCGCGGCAGGGGGTCCTGCGTTTGATGATGCGCAAGGTCGTGGCGGTACCACTCGCGGCGCACGCCGCTGGTGTGGTGGCCCAGCAGGGGGCATTTGGCGTGCACCAGCACCGGCCCGCGCCGGGCCCGCACGTGGGCAAACGCCTCGGTGAGGCCGGCGTAAGAAGAGCCGAAATCGGCGCCGTCTACCTGCATTCGGCGCAGGCCGGGGAAGCCGGCCGCAAATTCGTAGGCATTCATGGCCCGCATCTCGCGGCCGGTGGCCGAAATGCCCCAATCATTATCCTGCACCAGATAAATAATGGGTAACTGATGCAGAATGGCCATTTGCAGCGCCTCCGACACTTCGCCTTCGGTCATGGCGCCGTCGCCAATCGAGCACAAGCTCAGCGAGCGGTTGGCCACCAGGCTTTCGCGGTTCTGCTTCACTGCCTCGGTGGCCCCCGCCAGCGCTTCCGCCGTCAGCGACTCGAAGTACTTGATGGCGTGCGCCACGCCCGTGGCCGGAATGGCCTGCATGCCCGTGGCCGAGCTCTGGTGCGGTATGACCGGCACCCCGGCCCGCCGTAGCGAGGGGTGCGAGTAGTAGGTGCGGCCACCGCTGAACGGGTCGCCAGCTTTGGCCATGAGCTGCAGCATGAGCTCATACGGGCGCAGGCCCAGGCCCAGCAGCAGGGCATCGTCGCGATAGTAGGGGGCGGCAAAGTCGGTTTCGGTGAGCAGGAAGGCGGCGGCCAGCTGCACGGCTTCGTGGCCGCGCGCAGTGGCGTGCACGTAGCGGGCGGCAATGGCTTTTTGTTCTTCGTAGAGGTCGGCCATGGCGGCCGCGGTGTGCATCAGGCGGTAGGCCCGGCGCAGCAGGTAGCGGTCCACGGCCGGGGCCGGGGCGTGGCTGCTGGCCGAAAAGGCGGCCGCCGCGGCCGCAGCCGCATTGGCCACGCGGGTGTTGGAAAGGTCGGTGGTATCGGAAGCGGTGGGAGCTGCGAATTCAGACATCAGGGCAAGTGGCGGGTGAGGCCACAAAAGTACGCCCGGCCTCCGTCCGTATCTTTGCGCCGGGCCCCGAACCTCTTTTTTTGGCCTGCGGGGTCTGTTTTGGCAGACCTTTGCCCGCCCGGCCCGTCCGAACTTCCCCGATTTCTCAGTGAATCCAACCGCCTCTCCCACCGTCCGTCCCGAAATTGAAGCCTGGCTGGCTGAATTCCAGCTTCGCCTGTGCCAGCAGCTCGAAACGGCCGACGCCGGCTCCGCTCACTTCCTGACCGATGCCTGGCAGCGCGAGGGCGGCGGCGGGGGCCGCTCCAAAGTATTGGAACACGGCCGCGTGCTGGAAAAAGGCGGGGTGGGTTTTTCGGCAGTGTGGGGCGAAATGAGCGCCGCCGCTGCCCGGCAGCTGCACATGCCCGACCCGCATTTTTACGCCACCGGCGTGAGCGTGGTGCTGCACCCGCGCAGCCCCCGGGTGCCCATCATTCACATGAACGTGCGCTACTTCGAGGCCGGCAACGGCGAGGCCTGGTTTGGCGGCGGCATCGACCTGACGCCCATTTATGTGGACGAGGGCCAGGCCCGCCGCTTCCACGAGCGGCTCCGGGCCGTGTGCGACCGGCACAATCCGGCGTACTACCCCAAGTTTACCCGCTGGGCCGACGACTACTTTTACCTGCCCCACCGCCAGGAAACGCGCGGCGTGGGCGGCATTTTCTACGACCGCCTCACCGTGGGCCCCGACGGGACCGCCGAGGAGCTGTTTGCCTTCATGCGCGACGTGGCCGAGCTGTTCGGCCCTTTCTACGCTGAGCTCATGGCCGAAAACCACCCATTGCCCTACGGCGAGCGCGAAGAAGCCTGGCAAACCCTGCGCCGCGCCCGCTACGCCGAGTTCAACCTGGCTTTCGACCGCGGCACCCGCTTTGGGCTCGAAACCGGGGGCCGCACCGAAAGCATCCTCATGAGCCTGCCCCCGCGCACCGGCTGGGCCTACAATCCCGCTCCGCCGGCTCCTGGCTCGCCCGAGGCCACCACCCTGGCCTGGCTTCGGAAGGGCGTAGACTGGCTGGCCGATGCTTGAGGCCATCAATGCCCTTGACCGGGCGTGGCTGCTGGCCATCAACCACGCCCATGCGCCGTGGCTGGACCGCGTGATGGTGCTGGCCTCCGACCGCACGGTGTGGTTTCCGGTGTACGCCGTGCTCATTGGCTGGCTCGTTTACCATTTTCGGTGGCGGGCGGCCGTGCTGCTGCCGCTGGTGGTGGCAGCCGTGGCCCTGGCCGACAGCATCACCAGCCGGCTTTTCAAACCTTTTTTCGGGCGGCCCCGCCCCTGCCACGACGCGGCCATTTTTACGCAGCTGCACCTGCCCGATGGCTGCGGCGGGCAGTTTGGCTTCCTGTCGTCGCACGCGGCCAACTCCATGGCGCTGGCCGTGTTCATGGCCGTCACGCTGCCCACGGAAAGATTTCGAGGTTTAAAAATTGTCATATTCCTATGGGCAGCTGTACTATCATATAGCCGTATGTATCTTGGCGCTCATTACCCTACCGATGTGCTGGGCGGGGCCGCCATTGGGGGAGTGCTGGGCTGGACCGCCGCGTTGGTGTTTCGGCATTGGCAATCCCAGCGTTGGCCTGAAAAAGCGTAAGAATCGTTGAATATGAGCAATCCGGCGCGCCGCTTTCTCTTCCTGCTTTCGAGCACCCGCCGCATGGGCAATTCCGAGCAGTTGGCTTATTGCGCAGCTAATTCGCTGCCGCCCCGTGCCCAGCAACGCTGGATTCATCTGCAGGACCACCCGCTGCCCTACTTCGTCGACCTGCGCCACCACACGCCCTACCCCACGCCCACCGGCAACGCCCTGCTCCTCCTCGACGCCACCCTCGACGCCACCGACCTGGTGCTGGTGGCGCCGCTGTACTGGTACAGCCTGCCCGTGCACGCCAAGCACTACCTCGACTATTGGAGCGCTTGGCTGCGCACGCCCAACCTGGACTTTCGGGAGGCCATGCGGGGCAAAACCCTGTGGTCCATCGTGGTGAGCAGCGGCGACCGCACCGAAACCCAACCCCTCGAAGACAGCCTCGTGCTCACGGCCCGGTACATGAACATGCGCTGGGGCGGCATGCTCTACGGCACCGGTTCGCGGCCCAACGACATTCAGGACGATGCCCGCGCCCTGCAGCAGGCCCAGCATTTTTTTTCTGAATCGGCCCCGGCCCCCGACTCCCGCCCGATGCCGACGCTGGCCACCATGCAAAAAGCCCGCTGATTGCTCGGCGGGCTTTTCTGAGCAGTTTTTATTTCGCGGGCCTGCGGTTGCCGGTGTGGCCGTCGCCGCGGTCGCCCTGGCCTGGCTTGCTGGTCTTTTTCGAGTTGTGCTTGTCGTCTTGAGACAGCGACTTGTGCAGCTCGACCGAGTGCTCAATCTGGCCGCTCTCGTTCCGGCGGATGTAGCGTTTGTCGCCCTCGTTGGGCTCATTCAATTCGCGCTTCGACATGATGGAAAGGGGTTTACGTGGAAAGGTGGAATTCTTCCTACGCGCTGGCTTTCCCGCAAGTTGTCAGGCGTTTTGGGCCAGAAGCTTGGCCACGTACTTGCCCACAATGTCAAATTCGAGGTTGACGGTATCGCCGGGCCGCAACTGCTGGAAGCCGGTGTGCTCGTAGGTGTACGGGATGATGGCCACCGTGAAGCCGTCGTCGGTGCTGTCGAAGCAGGTCAGGCTGGTGCCGTTCACGCAGATAGAACCCTTGTTGACGGTGAGGCGGCCGGGGCCCGGCTCGTGCCCGAACCGGAACAGCCAGGAGCCCTGCTGGTCTTCCACGCTCAAGCAAGTGGCCGTGGCATCGACGTGGCCCTGCACAATGTGTCCGTCGAAGCGGCCCGTGGCGGCCAGGCAGCGCTCCAGGTTGACGTGGCGCCCGGGCGCCCACTGGCCCAGGTTGGTGACGCGCAGCGTCTCGTCAATGGCCGTGACGACGTGCGTGCCGGCGGCTGCATCCACGGCCACCACGGTGAGGCACACGCCGTCGTGCGCCACGCTCTGGTCGATTTTCAGCTCCGCCGCAAAAGGCGAACTGACGGTAAAATGGCGGTTGCTTCCTTGGTTTTCGACGGCAACGACGGTGCCCAGGGCTTCGATAATTCCGGTAAACATGAATGGCAAAATGACGGTGATGGGGCCGACCCGAGCGTTGCGCCAATGCCGGAAAGCAGCCGGACGCAGCGAAAGAGTCAGTTAAAACGCAAAGAACGGCACCCGGTGGCCGGAATGCCGTTCTGTGAATAAAACCGCCGGACGGGAAAAAGGATTTTACTTCTCGACTTTGTCCAGCGCCCTCCAATCGAGTTCGCCGGTTTCTTTGCGGCGCAGGAAATAGCTCTGGTCGTCGTCCTTGTTTTTGCCAAAGGTGAGGTCGGCGCGGCACGAGAGGCACTTCACCGAGGTGTACTTGTATTTGCCTTGCGCCACCCGGCTGGTCAGGTCCAGATTATCGGAGCCGCACAGGCCACAGGCCGCCACATCGGGGAAGCTGAGCCGGTCGTATTCCGCCACGGTTTCGTGCAGGTTGCTGCCCTGCACGGTGAAGTGGAACTGACGGCGCCCGATGCGCTTGGTAATCATCATCTGCAACATTCTACTGCAATAAAACGGGGTTAATTGATGCTTTAAAATTACAAAATATCAGCCTCAAAAACAAGTGAATATCCTGTCAAAACCACATAAAAAAAGGCCCATGCGCGGGCCTTTTTTTACTTCCTAAACGTGAGCTTATTGCTGCACAAATTTCACGGTACGGCGGGTGGTGCCAGCGCTTACTTCGCAGGTGTAAGCGCCCTTGGCAAGGCGTCCCATTCGCACGGGCACCTCGCTGCTGGTGCTGGCACTGAGCCGCTGCTGGGCCACCACCGCGCCGCGGGCGTCGAGCACGCGCAGCGTCAGGGGCTGGCCGCGCAGGTCCTGGGGCAGCACCAGCGTAAGGGCCCCTTCGCCGGCCGGGTTCGGGTACAGGCCCAGGGCCTCGGCGGTGGGGCTGCTGGCGGTGGCGGCCAGCGGCGCCGTGGGGTGCAGGGCGTTGTAGGCCGTCACAAAGTTTGGGATGCCGTAGCCGAGGCTGTTGTCGGGGTTGTTGGCTTGCGACGCGGTGCTGCGCAGGGCCGCAATCACCTGCTGCGCGGTGAGCGTGGGGTTGGCCTGCCAAAAGCCGGCCACCATGCCCGCCAGCACCGGGCAGGCGTACGACGTGCCGTTGCCGCGAAACGCCGCGCCGCTGGGCGAGAGCACGGCCGCCGCCTGGCCCATTGCCGCCAGCGTGGGCTTGATGCGCCCATCGGCCGAGGGCCCAAAAGAGCTGAACCCGGCCTTGTTGCCCATCGAATCGACGGCGGCCACCGAGATGATGGAGTCGGCATCGGCCGGGGCCGAGATGTAGCGCCAGAAATTGTTGCCTTCGTTGCCGGCGGCGCTCACCACCACCATGCCCACGCGGGCCGCCACGGTGGCCGCGCGCGAACTGATGGCCGTGCGGCCGTTCATGGCGGCGTAGGTGTAGGAGCGCGACGGGGCGTCGAACGTGGTGTAGCCCAGCGAGGAGCTGATGACGTCGACGCCGGCCGAGTCGGCGTATTCGGCAGCGGCCAGCCAGTTGGCTTCCTCGATGGGATGCTCCGAGTTTACGTCTTCGGTAATGCAGAGGTGAAACGTGGCTTTGGGCGCGGTGCCGATGTAGAACCCGGCCTGGTTGGCCGCAATGGCCGACACGCAGTTGGTGCCGTGGCTGTTGCGCAGGTACACATTCTTCCCGCCGTCCACGAAGTTGCGCGTGGCCACCAGCCGGTTTTCCTGAAATAGCGGCTGCATGGCCGGAATCTGGTTCACGCCCGGGAAGCCGGCGTCGAACACGGCAATGTGCATGCCGTCGCCGCGGAAGCCCGCGTCGTGCATGGCCGTGGCGCCAATCTGCCGGTCCTGCTGGTAGGCCGGGCCGTACTGGGCGCGGGTGGCCAGCGTGCCGCGGGCGGCCACTGGCGGAACCTGCACGGGAGCCGGCGCGGGCGAGAATTTCTGCTGGCTGCGGTTGAGCGTGGCCGCGCTGCGCACAATGGGCAGCGCCGTGATGCGGGCCAGGGTGACGGAGTCGCAGGCCACCACGGCGGCATTAAACCAGCGCGACGTGTACACCACCTGCGGGCTGCCGGTCAGGTTTTTCACCTGCGTCACGTAGGCCGGGTTCACGGGCAGGTCGCGGGGCAGCACGGCGATACCCTGCTTGGTGCGGCGGGCAATGGCGCGGGCCGACAAAAAGGCCTGCGGCTGGGTGACGGAGTAAGGCGTACCGGCCTTGTCGCGGAAGTACACCAGGTGGCGCCGCACCGTGCCCTGCGCCGCAGCAGGAGCCGCCGCCAGCAACTCAAGCGCCCCGGCCAGCAGTGCCAACCCTAACCATTTACGTGTCGAAAGCGCCATAGAAATGAGCTGAGGCGATGAATGCGAAAAAGAAAACAACCTACTTTACCACGTAGTCAATCAAGGTTTCGTGGCGAGTGCGGGCGCCAAAATAAGAGCCGTCCACGTAAATCTGGACGCTCGTATTGTTGGGGTCGGGGTAATTGAAAAAACTCTTGTTGAAACGGCGCCGAAACACCGGCCCAATGCCTTTGGCAAACACCTGCTGGTAGCCGCTACGCTTGATGAGGCTGTTTTCGGCGGCAGTGCCGGTGTTGTTGGTGGTGAGCGTGGTGCTGTAGGCCTTCCCAGGCAAGCCCGTGGCACCGCCCCCGGTGGTGTAGGCCTGCCCCACCCGGGTATATTGCCGGGTTTGGTTGGTGACGGTATCCTGGGCGCTGTTGTTAAACGCGTTGAGGTTCCACGTGCCCTCGTCCTTCACCGGAAACACCAGCTCAACGGTGCGCACATTGTTGCGGCTGAGGGCCACAAACTGGTCGTTGGCCGTGAGCACAAATACGCTGTCGTCGACCCAGGCCGTAGAGGGCGGCACCATCTTGGCCCGCACCAGGCGGTAGGCCTTGTTGCCCGCGGCGTCGGTGAATGTTTCCGTAATGGTTTCCCGCAGCTTGAAGGCATTCACTGTGGGCACGCTGGGCACCACCACCCGGTTCACCAGCCTGGCTTCGCTCCAGGTTGTGTCGGCCACGGCATAGGTCCAGGAGTTTCCCACGGCCACGGGGTAGTAGGCCTTGTCGGTTTGCGGCGTCACGTCCACCTCGTTTTTGCACGCGGGCAGGCCGGCGGCCAGCGCCAGCCCAACGCCGGAAAGCACAAGAAAGCGGGCGCCAGAAAGGAAGGAAAGCTTGTGATGCATACGCAAACCGATAGACAGGGGAAATGAGGCGTTAGCTGCCGGCTTCCGCCGGAGTCGCAAAAGGTAAGGGGATTTCGCCAATTACGTGCCGTTCTATCCAGCCGCCACCCAGCACATCCTGCCCGTCGTAGAACACGGCGGCCTGGCCGGGCGTGATGGCGTGCACGGGCTCCTCGAAATACACCCGGATTTTGCCGTCGACTTCTTCCAAGAATGCCGGTGCGCCGTCGTGGTTATAGCGCACTTTCACCACGGCCGGCACTAGGCCGCGGCCCGCCAGGCTGGCTTCTTTGCCCATGTTGAGCTTGCCCACCACGGTGGCCGTGCTGGCCAGTTCGTCGTAGTTGCCCAGCACCACCTCGTTGGTATCGGGCCGGATTTCGAGCACAAACGCCGGGTAGCCCAGGGCCACGCCCAGCCCCTTGCGCTGCCCGATGGTGTAGAACGGATACCCCTCGTGCTTGCCAATCACGCGACCGTTTTTGGTCACGAAGTTGCCGCCGGCCACGCGGGCTTCCAGGCCCGGCACGCGGCGGCGCAGGAAGCCGCGGTAGTCGTTGTCGGGGATGAAGCAGATTTCGTAGCTCTCGGGCTTGTTCACCAGCTCGGTGAAGCCGCGGCGGCGGGCCTCGTCGTAGATTTCGGTTTTGCGCATGCCGCCCAATGGAAACAGCGTGCGGCTCAGGCTTTCCTGGCTCACGCCCCACAGGGCATAGCTCTGGTCTTTGTTTTCGTCGAGGCCCTTGCTCACCACGAAGCGACCGGTTTCGGCGTCTTTGCGGATGTTGGCGTAGTGGCCGGTGGCAATGTATTGGCAGCCGAGCTGGTCGGCGCGGCGCAGCAGGGCATCCCACTTGATGTGGGTGTTGCAGAGCACGCAGGGGTTGGGCGTGCGGCCGGCCAGGTACTCGTCGGTAAAATTATCAATTACAAAATCACCGAATTCGTCGCGAATGTCGATGATGTAGTGCGGGAAGCCGAGCGTCACGGCAATGTCGCGGGCGTCGTTGATGCTGTCGAGGGAGCAGCAGCCGGTTTCTTTCTTCGAGCCGCCGGCGCTGGCGTAGTCCCAGGTTTTCATGGTCATCCCAACCACTTCGTAGCCTTGCTCGTGCAGCAGCACGGCGGCCACGCTGGAGTCAATTCCGCCGCTCATGGCGACGAGTACTCTTCCTTTTACTTCGGTATTCATATTGGTGGTGCAATTCACCCGGAGCTTGAAAGGTTCCGGCCGGCACGTGCAAAGGTACGGCCCCGCGCCCGCTGCCGGCGAGCCTTGTGCAACGGCTGCGGGCAAGCCGATTCCACCACCCGGTGCCGCTCACCACGGGTAGTACTGGTTGCCGCCGGCCGGCTTACCCGACATGTTTATTTGCCCCGCCCCTCGATAATAATTTTCAGCGTGTAGAGCAGCACGCGGAAGTCCATGGCCAGGCTCATGTTCTCGATGTAGAGAATGTCGAATTTCAGGCGCTCCACCATCTGGGCCACGGTTTCGGCGTAGCCGTATTTCACCTGGCCAAGGGATGTCAGGCCGGGGCGCACGCGGTGCAGGTGGCGGTAGTGCGGCGCAATTTTCACAATCTGGTCGATGAAAAACTGGCGCTCGGGCCGCGGGCCCACGATGCTCATGTCGCCCTTCAGCACGTTCCAGAACTGGGGCAGCTCGTCGAGGCGCACCTTGCGCATGAAGCGGCCCCACTTGGTGATGCGCGGGTCGTGGTCGGAACTGAGCGCGGGGCCGGCCTTTTCAGCGTCGACGTACATCGACCGGAACTTGATGATGCGGAACGGGTGCCCGTTGCGCCCAATCCGCTCCTGCCGGTAAAACACCGGCCCGGGCGACGACAGCTTCACCATCAGCGCCGTAAAGGCATACACCCAGCTGGCCAGCAGCAGAAACAGCGCCGAGCCCACAATGTCGATGAGGCGCTTGAGGATGACCTGCCACAGGGGCAGCAAATCCTGCTTGATTTCGATGAGCGGCGTACCAAACAAGTGGTTCACCTTCACCGAGCCCAGCAGCATCTGGTACAAGTCGGGCAGGATGCTGACGCGGGCCGGAGTGCCGTCGAGCAAGGTCAGAATGTCCTGAATGAGGCGGTGCTCGCTGGGCTCGATGGCGATGACGATTTGCTCAATCTTGAGGGCCCGCACCAGGGCCGGCAGGCGCTGGTAAGAGCCGCGCGCGGGCAGCTCAGCGGCCAGGCCCGGGTCGATGGTGTCGCCGACGGGCGCAAAGCCCACCAGCCGCAGGCCCAGGTGCCGGCTGGTCCGCGCCAGCTCATGAAACGTACTCAAGGCCAAGGCATTGGAGCCCACCAGCAAGGTGGGAAAGGAAATGCGTCCCTTGCGAATCTGGCGCTGCACGCTGCTCACGGCAATGGTGCGCAAAATGCCCGTGATGAAGAAGTGCAGCAGATAGTACGCCGAGAACGTCTTGTAGTAGGCCCGGTAGTTCACCACGCCCTGGTCGTCGAGCAGCAGGGTGAAAAAGATGACCACTGCGCCGAGCAACGACACCCGCGCCAGCCGGATGATTTCGCCCAGGCGCGACTTGCGGTAGATGTCGCGGTATTCCCCGACTAGGGTGTAGAGAAAGGTCCAGAATACGGCGATGAAAATGGCCGAGCCGGTGAGGTCGAACAGGGCCCCTTCGGTGAAGCGGTAGCCCGTCAGCTCGTTCAGCAAGTATTTGCGAACGAGGTAGAAGCACATCCATGCCAGCAGGGCCGCGCCGAAATCGGCGGCGACCAGTTTGATGTATTGAAAACGGCGGACGAGCTGCAAAACGGCGGACGAGGTAGTATTTTAGCGGCCTGAGGACAAAAACCGCGCCGCGCAAAGGTAGGGCCGTTGCCCATTTGCGGCTGCCGCGCCCCGCTGACGGCCGCCCGGCTTTTTTTTCGACCACCACCCAACCCGCTCTCGCCATTACACCGCTTCCGGACACTTACCGCCACCAGGGCCAGCGGCGCGCCCTCGCCCGCGAGCTGCGCCAGCGCGGCATCCACGACGAGCGGGTGCTGACGGCCATTTCCACGGTGCCGCGCCACCTGTTCTTCGAGCCCGCCTTCGAGGCCCACGCCTACCAAGACAAGGCGTTTCCCATTGGCGAGGGTCAGACCATCTCGCAGCCCTACACGGTGGCGTTTCAGACGCAGCTGCTGGGCGTGCAGCCCAGCCACCGCGTGCTGGAAGTGGGCACGGGCTCGGGCTATCAGTGCGCGGTGCTGCTGCAGCTCACGCCCCACGTCGACAGCATCGAGTTCAACTCAACGCTGTATGCCCGCACCCGGGGGCGGCTGGCGGCGCTGGGCGCCGGCGGGGCTCAGCTGTATTGCGGCGACGGCTCGGTAGGCCTGCCTGCCCGCGCGCCGTTCGACGGCATTCTGGTGACGGCCGGGGCCCCCGGACTGCCCCCGGCGCTGCTCCGCCAGCTGCAGATTGGCGGCCGGCTGGTGATACCCGTGGGCGACAACCAGACGCAGCGCATGGTGCGCGTGACGCGCGAAGGCCCCGAAAGCTTCGTGCGCGAAGAGTTTGAGGAGTTTCGGTTTGTGCCGCTGCTCGGGGCCAGCGGCTGGCGCACCTCCTAAGGGCGGCGGGTGAGCGAAGCAGCCGGCCGGGCGTAACTTGCTCGGCAATGGCGGCCGTCGCGGGCCTGTGCTCCACCCGGTTTCGAAGTCCCGGCGCCGCTTTTGCTCTTCTTCCACCCTCTTTTCAGAACGTATGCTGAAACTGTTACGCATTGCCCGGCACTGGCTGCTCGGCGTGGGCACAGCCGTGGCCCTGGGCCATTCGGCCACCGCCCAAACCCCCGCCGGCCTCACCCGCCGCTACCCCGAGCACCAAACCGGCTTCCGCTGCGCCTTCGACAGCGCCCAGCAGGCGGCCTTTGCCCGGCAGCCCGGCGCGGCGCTGGAATACCAGTCGTTTCTACGCCGGGTGGCCGCCATGCCGCCCGCGGTCCAGGCCCGCCTGCTGGCCACGCCCGACGTGACGGTGCCGATGGTGATACACATCATTCACACGGGGGGCAGCAGCAACGTCACCGATGCGCAGGTGTACGACGCCGTGCGCGTCATCAACGAAGACTTCAGCAAAACCAACCGCGACACGGCCGACGTCATTCCGTTTTTCCGGCCGCGCTACGCCAATGTGGGCTTCCAGATGCGCCTGGCCAAAAAAGACCCCAACGGCAACTGCACCACGGGCATCACGCGCACTTACTCCACTGACACCAACATCGGCGACGACCGGGTGAAAAGCCTTATTGTGTGGGACCAGGCCCGCTACCTCAACGTGTGGGTGTGCGTGAGCGCCAACGGCGCCGGCGGCTACGCTTACCTGCCCTGCTCGGGCGGCTCCGTGGACGGCATCGTGATTCGCAACGCGCAGTTTGGCAGCATCGGCACTTCGGGCGGCAGCAACTTGGCCACTCGCTCCCTCACCCACGAAATCGGGCACTACTTCGGCCTGCCGCACACCTGGGGCGGCAGCAACACGCCGGGCCTGGCCTCCAACTGCGGCATCGACGACGGCATTGCCGACACGCCCAACACCACGGGCATTTCGGGCGGCTGCAACCTGAGCTTCGCGCCCTGCACCGACCCGGCCACGAGCCAGCCCATTCTGGCCAACGTGCAGAATTACATGGACTACTCGTCGTGCACCCGCATGTTCACGCTGGGGCAGCGGGCGGTGATGCGGGCTTCGTTGCAGCTGAGCTGCCGCCAGCGCCTCACCACGCCGGCCAACCTGCTGGCCACGGGCACCAACGACGGCTTTGTGGGCGGCAACTGCGCGCCCACGGTGGCCTTTTTGCCCGCCGCCACGGTCATTTGCGAAGGCAGCACGGTGTCGTTTCAGGACTTTTCCTACAACGCCAACCTGACCGCGCCGGGCACCACCTACGCCTGGCAGTTTCCGGGCGGCCAGCCCAGCACGAGCAACCAGCGCAACCCGGCCGTGACCTACCCCACGGGCGGCATCTACAACGTGACCCTGACCATCACGGCCAACGGCGTGAGCGGCAGCACCACCCGCACCGGCCTGATGCAGGTGATAGGCGGCAACGCTGGCCTGATTGCGCCGGTGGCCGAGTCGTTCGAAAACGCCAATTTCCCCTCCAACTTCGCGGGCATCGACTTGCGCAACTGGTCAACTTCGTCGTCGTCGACGTCGGGCGCGGCCCGTTGGTTGCGCCTGAGCGCCTCCCCCGGCGCCCTGCAAGTGAGCGACGGCACGGCCTGCGTGGCCGTGCGCAGCTCGCTGATTCCGGCCGGCACCCAAACGCGTTTGGTTTCGCCCAACGTCAACCTGAGCGGTTTCACGGCGGCCAACCCGCCCGTGCTCACGTTTGACCGGGCCTACGCCCTGCGCCCCACCGTCGTGAACGAGTACTTGAGCGTGCAGTTCAGCACCGACTGCGGCCAGACCTGGCAAACCCAGCGCAATTTCTTCGGCACCGACCTCAACACCCGCGACACGCTGCGCGTGTTCGGCTTCACCCCCACCGTCGCCTCCGACTGGCAGCGCCTGAGCCTGCCCATTCCGGCCGCCTACCTCACCAGCCGTTTCCAGCTGCGCTTTCAGATGGTGAGCAACGGCGGCAACACCCTGTACCTCGACAACGTGCGCATTGGCCTGGCCAGCGCCCTGGCCAGCCGCAACGCGGCGGCGGCGGGCGCGCTGCGGGTTTTCCCCAACCCGCTCACGGCCGAAACCACCGTTGAATTCAACCTGACGGCGAGCGGGCCCGTGGAGCTGCGCCTCACCGACTTGGTGGGCCGCCTGGTGCAGCCCGTGGTGCTGGCCACCGGCCGCCCGGGTGCCCAATCTTTACCGCTGCTGGCCGCGGGCGCAACCCGGCCGGCTCCTGGTGTGTATGTAGTTGAACTGCGCACTGCCGCAGCACGTTGGACATCGAAAGTGGTGATTCCCTGACCTAGCGCACTGTTATTGAGCCCCGAATTCTGAGCCCGCATTGGGGCAAAGAGGAAAGGGGTGGAAAGGTCAAGGCTGCCATTTGACATGGTTTACGGCAACCTGACTTTTCCACCCCTTTCCCTTTTTCTATGTCAATGCAACGTTACTCCCGGGTGCTGGGCATGGCTTTGGCCTTGCTCACCACCGGGGTTCGCGCGCAAAGCGTGCAGGCCCCCCGCCCCGCAAACTGGTGCGGCACCACAGCCGAACAGGAACGGTATTTTGCGGAGCACCCCGGCGCCCACGAGGCCCAGCAGGCCTTCTACCGCCGCCTCGAAGCCGCGAGCCAGGCGCAGCTGCGCACGGCCGCCGGCCCCACCGCCACCCCCGACGTGACCATACCGGTGGTGGTGCACGTGATTCACGCCGGCGGCACCGACAACATCAGCGACGCACAGGTGCAAAGCGCTATCGACCAGCTCAACCTGGACTATCAGAAGCTGAACCCCGACACGGCGTCCATCATTCCGCTCTTTCGGCCCATTGCGGCTTCGGTGGGCTTTCAGTTTCGGCTGGCCAAAAAAGACCCCAACGGCAACTGCACCACCGGCATCACCCGGCACTACCTGCCCAACCTGACCAACGACCCGCAAAACGGCTCCGTGCAAGCCGTGGGGGTATGGGACCAAAGCAAATACCTCAACATCTGGGTGGTGAACAGCATCGGCGTGGCCACGGCCGGCGGCTTCACGGTCGGCTACGTGTCGCCGCCCAACCAGCCTACCAACCCCCGCGACGGCTTCGTGGTCCGAAACGACTACTTCGGCAACCAGGGCACCAGCAACCCCTCGCGGGCCCTGCTGCGCGGCGCCACCCACGAAATCGGCCACTACTTTGGCCTGGCCCACCCCTGGGGCAGCACCAACGACCCCGGCACCGGCAATTGCACCGGCACCGACAACGTGGCCGACACGCCCCCCACCGACGGCACCTTCAACTGCAACCTCAGCTACGCGCCCTGCGGCCCGATAGCCAACGTGCAGAACTACATGGACTACGCCTCCTGCGCCGTCATGTTTACGCAAGGCCAGCGCGCGCTGATGCGCGCGGTGCTGGCCGCCAACCGCTCCGTGCTGGTTTCGGCGGCCAATCTGGCGGCCACGGGCACCAACGACGGCTTTGTGGCTCCCAGCTGCGCGCCCATTGCCGCGTTTGGCCCGGCACCCGGCTCCGGCACCAGCGTGTGCGTGAATACCCCGGTGGTGCTGCGCGACTACTCTTCCAACTTCACGACTGCCGGCGGCGCCGTGACTTACACCTGGGCCATGCCAGGCGGCACGCCCAACCGGGGCAGCGGCCCCACCGTGACCGTGACCTACCCCACGGCCGGCATCTACACCGTGACCGAGACCGTGAGCAACGCCGTGGGCAGCAGCACCGCCACCAGCTTCATCAAGGTGGAAGGCCCCACGGGCGGCGAGACCGCGCCGTTTGCCGAGTCGTTTGAAGACCCCAATTTCCCCGTGCTGTTTCCGTCGCCCAGCCTGCGCAACTACGAAACCTCCGGCACGACAAGCGCCGGTGCCACCTCCGCGTCGTTTGTGTGGCGCCGCCAGACCCTTGCCACGCCCGCCGATGGCACGGCTTACTTGGTTGTCACCAACCGCACGTACCCGGCCGGCACCACCACCACGCTCATCACGCCCAACATCAACCTGGCCGGGGTGCCCGGCAACGCCACGCTGAGCTTTGCGCGGGCCTACGCCCTGCGCACCGTCACCGACGACAGTCAGTTGCGGGTATCGTTCAGCAGCGACTGCGGCGCTACCTGGACCGTGCCCACGGTATTCGACGCCGCCGCGCTCAACACCCAGGGCCGCGGGCCCGTGGACGGGTTTGTGCCCGCTGCCGCAACCGACTGGCAAACGCTGTCGGTGCCCGTGCCCGCCCAATTTCAGGGCGGCGGGGTGAAAGTCCGCTTTCAGATGGTGAACGGTACGAGTGCGGGCAACAACTTCTTTTTCGATTACCTGCGCGTGTCGGGGCCGCTGAGCACCCGCGCCGACGCGCTGGCCAGCCGCGGCATTGGCGTATTCCCGAACCCGCTCACCAGCGAAACCGCCGTGCACTTCAACCTGGCAGCAGCCACCGACGTGCAGGTGCGCCTCACCGACGTGCTGGGCCGCGACGTGCTCACGCTGCCCGCCAAAACCTACGGGGCGGGCCAGCACGCCCTCGCCCTTACCCCGGCTGGCCACGCCCTGCGCGCCGGTGTGTACGTGGTGCGGATTACGCTCAACGGCGAGCTCTACACCTCGAAGCTGACCGTGGAATAGAGCCGGCCTACTCCTCGGTGAATGCCCGCAAAGCCCTGCCGTGTACACGGCGGGGCTTTTTGCTGGGCTGCCCTCCGCTTGGGTGGCCGTACCTTTGCGAGGCCGCTGCCCGCCGGTTGGCGGTGTTGCAGCTTTTCATCCGTTCCGTTGCCCCTTATGCGCAAGCAAAAACCCGTCGCCGACTCCTTCGTCATCATGACCGAGCTGGTGCTGCCCAACGACACCAACACCCTCAACAACCTCATGGGCGGCCGCATGATGCACCTCATGGACATCGCCGCCGCCATCTCGGCCCAGAAGCACTCCAACCGCATCGTGGTCACGGCGTCGGTCGACAACGTGTCGTTTCGCGACAGCATCCGCCTCGGCAACGTCGTGACGCTGCAGGCCCAGGTCACGCGCGCCTTCAGCTCCAGCATGGAAGTGCACATCGATGTGTGGGCCGAAGACATTCCCAGCGGCACCAAGATGAAAACCAACGAGGCCTTCTTCACCTTCGTGGCCGTCGACCAGACCGGGCGCCCCATCGACGTGCCCGAAGCCGTGCCCGAAACCGAAGAGGAAATTCGCCTCTATGACGGCGCCCTGCGCCGCCGCCAGCTGCGCTTGGTGCTGGCCGGCCGCATGCAGCCCGCCGAAGCCAAAGAGCTGAAAGCCTTGTTTGCGCTCGAATAAAACCCGACGCCGAAGCGTATTTTCGCTGCCTCACTTAGCCCGTTTGCCATGTCTGCCGAAAAGCTGGCTTTCCTGCAAAATTTCTACACCGACGTGACGCTTTACGTGCCCGCCGAAGCGGCGGCACCCACGCCCCCGGCGGCCCCGGTGGCCGCGCCCGTCAACGCCGCGCCCTCCCCGCCCAACCGGCCCGAGCCAACCAACCCGCTGGACAAGCCGGTGGCCCGCCCCGGCCTGCCCAAATCCATTCCCACGGCCAGCCAGGTGCAGCTGGCCGGCCGCTTGGCCGGCGCAGCCCTGCCCGAACCGACGCCCGTGGCCGCACCGCCCGCGGCACCCGCGCCCGCCAACGTGCCGCCCGTAATGCTCACGCCATTCACCACGCTGGGCGACAACGCGCAGGGCGTGGTGCTGCTGTTCCGCCTGCCGCAAGAGCAGTTTGTGAAGCTGCACCGCAACGTGTTCCTCAACAAGATGCTGCAGGCGCTGAACATGGTAATGGCCGACGTGGTGCTGGTGAACGTGGAATCGGACCTGCCGGTGGCGCTTGCCAACCTGCGCCGCGAGCTGGCCGCCACGCACATCATCGCCTTCGGCAAAAACCTGCTCGACACGACCATTCGCAACACTCAGATTTACGAACCCGTACTCTTCCCCAGTCTCAACCTGGCTTACTTAGCGTCGGCCACCGTCGATTTGGTGGAGTACGACGTGAGCCTAAAAAAACGGCTTTGGCCCGGTCTGCAGCGCATGTTTGCCTAATAAAAAAGCCTCTCCATTGCTGGAGAGGCTTTTTTATTAGGGTCTGTTGGCCCGACGATGTAGCCATCGAGCCGGGGCCTTAATTTACGTTGGCCTTCACTTTCAGCACCTCGGCCAGCTTGGCGGCCAGGGCTTCGCCGCGCAGGTTTTTGGCGATAATTTTACCCTGCGGGTCAATCAGGAAGGACTGCGGAATGGCTTTCACGCCGTAGGCGGCGCCCGCCACGCTGTTCCAGCCGGCCAGGTCCGATACGTGGTTCCAGGTCAGGCCGTCGGCGGCAATGGCTTTCTCCCATTTGGCCTTGTCCTGGTCGAGCGACACCGAATAGATGGTGAAGCCTTTGTCTTTGAACTGGTTGTAGGCCTTCACCACGTTGGGGTTTTCCTGGCGGCAAGGGCCGCACCAGCTGGCCCAGAAGTCAATCAGCACGTACTTGCCGCGCAGGCTGCTCAGGGCCAGCTTGTTGCCCTGGGGCGTGGGCAGGTTGATTTCCGGGGCCTGGGTGCCGGGGGCGGTGGCGCGCAGCGGCTCCAAGCGGGCCGTGAGCTCCTTCGTGAACGGCGACGACGGGTTGGCTTTGCGCTGCACGCCGGCCACGGAGTCAGCAAACGCGAATTCTTCTTCCGGATTGAGGAAGGCGCCCACCGCGAACCCGCTGGCCACGGAACCGGCATTGCGCCGGATGAGGCCTTTGATTTTCGCCGAATTCTGAGCCTGCAGCGTCATGTACTGCCCTTCGATGGCTTTCATCTCGTTGGTTTTGCCGGCCTGGCCGGCGGCGTTGTAGCGCTGGCCCAGGCTTTCCATCTCGCCGCGGCTGCCCTGCATCACCTGCGTGAGCTGGCGCAGCAGCTCGGCGTCCTTGCTGCCCTTCACGGTGTAGGACATGGGCAGGCTTTTGGCGTCGCCACTCAGCTGCACGTGCGTTTTGTTGTCGAGCAGCAGCAGCACCTGGTTGGCATCGTCGAGCTTGAGCTGGAAAATGCCGGGCGTGAGGGCCGTGCCTTTCAGGGTAAACTTGCCCGAAGCGTCGGTTTTGGCCTGGCCTTTCTCCACAAACTGGTTGGAGGTGAGCTCCGACAAATGCAGCACCGTGCCGGCGGGGGCGTTTTTGAGCTGGCCCGACACCTCGTAGCCGTCGGCGGCCTGCGCGTTCTGGCAGGCGTTGGCCATGCCCAGCACGGTGGCGGCAAGGAAAACAGATTTAATCATAGGATGGCGCATTTGGAGCAAAGGGCAATTGACAGTGGGCAATGGGTTCGGCGGCGGCGCATGACTAACCAGCAGCTTCCTAACGAACCTCTTCGGGGTTGACGTTCAATAACAGCTGCCGGAAAATGTTTATTGCCTGCCGTTACATAATCGGGGTTATTTATCCTTCCAGGGCGGTGCGCAGCAGCTGGTTGGCCAGCTTGGGGTCGGCTTTGCCGCCGGTCAGCTTCATGAGCTCGCCCATGAACATGCCCGTGAGCGACTTCTTGCCGGCGCGGTACTCGGCCACTTTGGCCGGGTTGGCGGCCAGCACTTGCGCCACGAGGCCTTCCAGCTCGCCGCTGTCGGCCTTCTGGAGCAGGCCGAGGCTTTCGGCAGCGCCGGTGGCGTTGGCGGTGGGGTGCTCCAACAGGTGCGGAAACAACTGCTTGCTGGCCACCGAGTAGTTCAGCTTGCCGGCGTCAATCAGCTCGATGATGCCGGCCAGCTGGGCGGCGTCGAGCGGGAAGTCGGCCATGGTGAGGGCGCGCTCGTTGAGGTAGCTCTTCACCGGGCCCATCACCCAGTTGGCGGCGGCTTTGGCGTTGGGCGTGAGGCGGGCCAGCTCGTCAAAATACAGGGCCACGTCCTTCTGGTCGATGAGCACGGAGGCATCGTAGTCGCTCAGGCCCAGCTCGCCGGTGAAGCGCGAGTAGAGCTGCTGCGGCAGGGCCGGCAGCTCGGCGGCCACGCGGTGCAGCCACTCGTCCGAAATCACCAGCGGCGGCAGGTCGGGCTCGGGGAAGTAGCGGTAGTCGTTGAGGGTTTCCTTGCTGCGCTGGCCGTTGGTGGTGCCGCTGGCGGCGTCGAAACCGCGGGTTTCGCTGTCCACTTCCTCGCCGGCTTCGATGATGGAAATCTGGCGCTCCACCTCGTAGGCGATGGCGCGCTGCACGTTGCGGAAGGAGTTCATGTTCTTCACCTCCACCTTCATGCCGAACTTCTCGGCGCCTTTCAGCATCACCGAAATGTTGGCGTCGCAGCGCAGCGAGCCCTCTTCCATGTTGCCGTCGCAAATGCCGAGGTACTCCACCAGCTTCTTGATTTCCATCAAATACGCGTAGGCCTCCTCGCCGGTGCGGATGTCGGGCTCGCTCACAATCTCGATGAGCGGCACGCCGGCCCGGTTCAGGTCGACCAGGGTTTCGGTTTCGCCGGCCAGGTGCATGCTCTTGCCCGCGTCTTCCTCCATGTGGATGCGGGTGATGCCGATGGACTTGGTGCTGCCGTCGGCCAGGCGAATGTCGACGTGGCCGTCGTAGCAAATCGGGGTTTTGTCCTGCGTAATCTGGTAGCCCTTGGGCAGGTCGGGGTAAAAGTAGTTTTTGCGGGCAAACAGGTTGTCGCGCCGAATCTGGCAGTTGGTGGCCAGGCCCATTTTCATGGCAAATTCCACGGCCGTGCGGTTCACTTTGGGCAACGTGCCGGGGTGGCCAAGGGTGATGACCGACAAATTGGTATTGGGCGCAACGCCGTACTCATTCTCGTCCGACGAGTACATCTTGCTGTGCGTGAGCAGCTGAGCGTGTACTTCGAGGCCGATGACGGGTTGGTACTTGGCAAGGGTGGCTTCGTCCATATCTAAAAAAGCGGGGTACTAAAGGCTATCAGGCCTTAAAGGTAACGGCTGCGGCAACGCCGGGCACCACCGCCGGCGCGGGCAGCTCCCCTGCTCGCTCCATTCCGATGAGCCCGGCCGGTTATCGGGTGCGGTACATTGGGTAGCCGCGCTGGGGAAAGGGCGATTGCCGGTTCATCATCACATCGTAGTAGATGGGCACGGTGAGCAGGCTGGCGGTGGGCTGGCCGTCGCGCCGGCCGGGCAAAAATTGGCGCTTGAGCTGCGGCACGGCCCGCAGGGCGGCGGTTTTTAGAAATTCGTCGGTGCCCTGCACCACGCGGGCATCGGTCACGCGGCCGTTGGGGGCCACGGCCAGCTCCACCTTCACCTCGCGCCGAAAGTTGCCCTGGTACCACATCACGCGCTGGTTGAGGCGGTACATCGCGGCGGTTTCCTCCTTGTTGAGCTTGATGGCTTTGCTGAGCTCCTTCACCAGCTGCTCGCCCCCGCCGGGGTACAGCGGCAGCTGCTCATAAGCAAAATAGGGCACCAGCGTGCCGTTGGGGGCATAGCACGAGCCCACGCCGCACTTGCCGTTCACGTACTGGTCGCGCCGCTTGGGGGCGCCGTCGGGGTAATAGGTGAGCAGCTCGCCGTGGCGCACGCCGCGCACGTAGTCTTCCTTGGTTTTCATCGAGCCGTCTTCGTACCAGGTGGTGAGCGTGCCGTACAGCACGCGGCGGTTCACGTCGGCATACGGCAGGTACTGCATCAGCCGGCCCGAGGGATAATACACCCGGGTCACGCCGCTCACGCTGTCGCGAAACGTAGTTTCGGCGCAATACGCCAGCGAATCGGCCGAAGTACTGGGCGTAAAGTCGGCAGCGTAGAACACGGCCGGCGGCTGCGGCGGCGCAGGGGGCGGTGCGGGCGCCACCACCGGTGGTTCGGGCGCGGGCACTGCTTCGGGCGCGCCTTCTGCCACCTGGGCGTGCCCGACCAGCGGCAGCAGCCCCAGCAAACAGCCCCACCAAATGGAAGTGGTTTTCACAGAAGTTCAGATTTGAGCAGCAATTTACCGGCCTGCGTTCCCGCCGGTACGGCGGAGGCGTCGGAGTGTACCTGTAAGGTACGAAAGCCATCGAAATCGGGGGGCACGCCAACCCATTTTTATCACCCCAAAAAAGCCAGCCGCTGCATGGCAACGGCTGGCTTCTCAAGTCGTGACTTCCGGCAGCGGGTTAGTCGTTCATCACCGGCACGTAGGTGTCCATAAAAGCCGCCGACGTCTTGTTGTAGGCTTCGTTGAACTTCTGGTTCTGCGTATTGTAGGCGTTGATGTTGTTGTTGATGGTTTGGGCGTCGACTTTGGTGAGGTGGTCTTTGTTTTTCAACAGCTCCGCAATCTGCACAAACTGCTTGGCGCACATCACCACGTACAAGTTGGCCAAGTCGCGGGCCGCGTTGCGGTAGGCCACGTCCTTGCCCCGAAACGCCGGCACCGCCGACAGCTCCGCGGCCGATTTCTCGGCTTCGGCGGCCAGGGTCACGCGGGCGGCCTCGAAGGCAGCGGCGTCCTGCGAGTTGAGGGCGTCGGTGAGCTTGGCGCTGGCTTTCTGCACCCGGAAATACGGCAGAAAAACCTGGTGCTGGTACTTGTTCACGGCCGACACCTGGCGGGTGTACTCGGCCAGCTTCGCCGACTCTTTGCTGCTCTCGATGCTCATGCCGAATTGCTTGGCGAAGCGCTTCTGGGCGGCGTTCACGCTGTCGTCTACCACGGCCAGCTTCTTTTCGGCCACTTCCTGGGCGTCGAAATAGCGCTGCATGGCCTCGAAGCTTTCGGTGCGGGTGGCGGCCAGCGCGTTCACCTGCTTGTAGTCGGCCGAGTACACCTCCAGCATGGTCTTGAAGGCGTTGAGGGCGCTGGTGCGCAGCTCGGTGTTGCCTTTGTAGGCGGCGGGCATGCGCTGCACGTTGGCCACGGCCACCTTGTTTTGCTCCACCACTTCGAGGCGGCGGTTCTCAATCTTGCGGTCGTTTTCGCTGTGGGCGGCCTTGCTGATGTAGCGCAGGTTTTTCTTGAGCAGTTCCACCTGCTCGTTCACGATGGCGTTGTTGTAGCTGGCCGGGTCCGAAAAAGTTTGGGCCGCAGCGGGCAGCGCTAAGGCCGAGAAAACACAGCCAACTGCGAGTTGGGTAAAAAAGCGCATAAGCAAAATGAGTTGAAGTTGTGGGAATTGGACTAAAACAAAGTTGCCACTTGCCGGCAGTTCTCCAACCCCTCGCCCCTATTTTTTTGCCGTTTTTCCTATTTGATGCGGAACGTGACCGGCACCGTGAACGACACCGACACCGGCTCGCCGTCCTGCCGGCCCGGCGCGAAGGACTTGAGCTGCTGCACGGCACTCACGGCGGCATCTTGCAGGGCCCGGTAGCCAGTGGCTAGCTTGGCCGGCACCGCGTCTTTGGCCGGCTCCACGGGCGCGATGTTCTTCACCTGCCCGTCTTTGCCAACCACAAATTTCACTTTCACGATGCCATAGACGCCCTGCCGCAGAGCCACGGCCGGGTAGCGGGTGTTGAGCTGCACGTCCCGCGTCACGGCCGCTTGGTCGCCGGGCGCCACGGAATACACCGGCATCTGCTCGTAAGGGTAGTACGGGACCGGCTTGCCGTCGGGCCCGAAGCATTCGCCGGAAGTCGGCTGGTCGGGCGCGTGGTGGTCGCGGCGTTTCAGCGTCCCGTCGGCGTAGTACGTCACCAAATCGCCCACCACTTTGCCCGCCTTATAGGTGGCCTGAAAGCGTAGCTGGCCATTTTCGAAATATTCGCTGGCCGTACCGTGGCGCAATGAATGGCGCAGGTCGGCGTAAGGCGTAAATAGCTTGAGCTTGCCCGACGGCAGGTAAAACGCCCGCACGGTGCCGCCAACGGTGTCCCGAAACGTAGTGACGCGTTTCTCCGCGGCCCCTGCTTCCGTAAGAACTTGGTGATGGTCGGCGTCGAAATATTTGG
Source organism: Hymenobacter armeniacus (assembly GCF_014699055.1). Taxonomy (GTDB): domain Bacteria; phylum Bacteroidota; class Bacteroidia; order Cytophagales; family Hymenobacteraceae; genus Hymenobacter; species Hymenobacter armeniacus. The sequence continues at coordinate 859,356 of NZ_JACXAC010000001.1, read as the reverse complement.
TTTCGGCGGGCGGTGTCGGGGTTTGAACAGGTGGCGAGGCCTGGGCGTGGGCCACGGCGGTTACGCAGGCCATGCTGGCGGCCAGCAACAATCGAAAATACATTTGAGACGGGTAGATTTCCCGTAAAGAAGCTGAATAATTACGCAGCAACAGACTTACCGAATGGAAAACGTGATGGGCACGGTATAGAAAACGTCCACTGTTTCGCCGTCGTGCTCGCCGGGTGTCAGCCGGCCAAGGGACGCCACCGCCGACAGCACCGTGGCATTAAAAACCGGCGAGGGAGTTTTGACAATGCGCACGTTGCGGACGAAGCCGCAATCGTCGACCATGAAGCTAACGAGCACCCGGCCCGTAATCTGCGAGCGCAACGCTTCCGCTGGGTAACGCACGGCTTGCTGCACGGCCTGCACAATGGCGGCGTCGCCCCCGCCCCCACGCATGGCCGGCATTTTGGAATGCTCCTTGTTATAAGCGGCGGTAAAAGGCAGGCCGTCTGGCCCGAACCCTTCGCCTTGGGCGTCTTTAGGCAAGTCGTTGCCCATGGGCGTGCGGAAGCGGACCTTGCCGTTGCGATAAAACTGCTGGTAGTAGCCCACGGGGCCGTCAACTTTATACTCGCAGCGGCTTTTGAGCTCGCCCGTTTCATAAAAGCTCGTTTCGGAACCGTACTTGATGCCGTAGGCAAAATGCAGGTAGGGCACCACCCGCCGCAGCTTCCCCGACGGATAATATACCCGCACGGAGCCGCCCACGCTGTCGCGGTAAATCATGTCTTCGCGGTGGTCGGCCCCTTCTGCGGTGTTGATGGGCCGGCCCAGGGCGTCGAAATAAACCGTGTGGATAGGCGGGATAACTGCCGCCGCGGAGGCCGCCGCTGCGGGGGCCGCCGTTTGGGCCACAGCTGGAGAAACACAAGCCAGGAAAACGGGAATCAGTAGCCCGGGTAGAGTAGCGCGCATTGCCGGAGTAGGTAGAATAAATGGATAAACCGCTATGGCCTGCACACGAAGCGGCCGGTTTGACGAAGCTAAAGCATACGCCTTGCTCCATCGCCAAACCGGCCGCCCAATTCGATTTGCTGGCTGCTTACAGGGCTTTGCTCACCGCCTCTTCGGCCTTGGCAATGGCGGCTTTGAGCCCTTCCGCGTTCTTACCGCCCGCCGTGGCGAAGAACGGCTGCCCGCCGCCGCCGCCCTGAATTTCCTTGGCCAGCTCGCGCACCAGCGTGCTGGCGTTGAGCGTGCCCGCCTTGGCAGTTTCATCGTCCAAAATGACCGCCAGCTGGGGCTTGCCATCGATGGTTGCCCCCAGCACTACCGCCAGCGGCGCGGGCGCGGCCTGCCGCACCTCGAAAGCCAGCGTTTTCAGCGAATCGGCGGAGCCGGCGTGCACGGCAGCAGCCAGGAAGTGCAAGCCGTTGGGCAACTGCTTGATTTGGGTGAGGAGCGTCCGGCGCTGGGCAGCCAGTTGCTGCTGCGTGAGCTGGTCCAGCTGCTTGCGCAGGCTGGCCATCTCATCGCCTTGCTTTTCCAAGGCGGTGAGCAAATGCTGGGGGTTGCCGAGCTTTTCGCGCACCTGGGCCAGCAGGTCGAGCTGCGCGTCCACGTAGGCTTCGGCCGCGCCGGCCGTCACGGCCTCGATGCGGCGCACGCCGGCGCCTACAGCGCTTTCCGCCGTGATTTTGAAGTAGCCGATGCTACCGGTGTTCTGCACGTGCAGGCCGCCGCACAGCTCCACCGAATAGTCCTTGTCGAAGGTGATAACGCGCACGAAGTCGCCGTACTTCTCACCGAACAGGGCCATGGCGCCCAGGTTTTTGGCTTCGGCAATGGGCACGTTGCGGCGCTCGTCGAGCGGGATTTGCTGGCGGATGCGCTCGTTCACGATGGTTTCAATCTCGCGCAGCTGCTCGTCGGTCACTTTGGTGAAGTGCGAGAAGTCGAAGCGCAGCAGCTTCTCGTTCACCAGCGAGCCTTTCTGCTGCACGTGGCTACCCAGCACGTTGCGCAGGGCGGCCTGCAGCAGGTGGGTGGCCGTGTGGTTGTTGCGAATCAGGTTGCGGCGCACCACGTCCGGCTGGGCCAGGAATTCGGCTTCCAAATCCTGCGGCAAATCCAGCGTGGTGTGGATGATGAGGTCGTTTTCCTTCTTCGTGTCAATCACGCGCACCTTGCTCAGCATCGACTCCAAGTAGCCGGTGTCGCCAATCTGGCCGCCGCTTTCGGCGTAGAACGGGGTCTGGTCGAACACGAGCTGGTACTCGGTTTTGCCCTTTTTGTCGATTTTGCGGTAGCGCAGCAGGCGGGCCGTGGCCTCGTCCTGGTCGTAGCCCACAAACACGTTCGGGGCATCGGTTTCGGTCACGGTTACCCAGTCGCTCTGCTCGGTTTCCTGGGCGTTGCGGCTGCGGTTTTTCTGCTGCTCCAGCTCCTTTTTAAAGCCGTTCTCGTCCACGGTCAGGCCCTTTTCGCGGGCAATGAGGGCGGTGAGGTCGAGCGGAAAGCCGAAGGTGTCGCTCAGCTCAAACGCGGTTTTGCCGTCGATGACGCCGCCGTTGGCGCGGGCGCTTTCTTCCAGCGCGTCGAGGCGGCGCAGGCCGGTTTCCAGCGTTTTCAGGAAGGAAATCTCCTCTTCCTCAATCACGCGTTGCACGAAGGGCACCTGCTGGTGCAATTCCGGGAAAATCCCTTTCATCTGGTCGGCCAGCACGGGCACCAGCTTGTAGAGGAAGGGCTGCTTCTGGTTCAGGCTCGAAAATGCGTAGCGCACGGCCCGGCGCAGGATGCGGCGAATGACGTAGCCGGCCTTCACGTTGCTCGGCAGCTGGCCGTCGGCAATGGTGAAGGCGATGGTGCGAATGTGGTCGGCGATGACCCGGATGGCGATGTCCGTTTTCTCGTTTTCGGTGGCCGGCTGGTCGTTCACCGTGGCGGGCGCGGTGCCGTGGTATTCCAGGCCTACCTCTTTGGCAATGAACTGGATGAGCGGCTGGAACACGTCGGTGTCGTAGTTCGACTTCACGCCCGACACGGCCATCATCAGGCGCTCGAAGCCCATGCCGGTGTCCACGCTCTGCTCAGGCAGCTTGATGAGGGACTTGTCGGCCAGGCGCTGGAATTCCATGAACACGTTGTTCCAGATTTCCACCACCTGCGGGTGGTCGGCGTTCACCAGCGCGCGGCCGGGCTTGGCGGCCCGCTCATCTTCCGAGCGCAGGTCGATGTGGATTTCGGTGCACGGGCCGCAGGGGCCGGTGTCGCCCATCTCCCAGAAGTTGTCCTTCTTGTTGCCGGGCAAAATCCGGTCGTCGGTGGTGTATTGGCGCCACAGGTTCTGGGTTTCGGTGTCGGCGGCGGTGCCGTCGGCCTGGTCGCCTTCGAAATAGGTGACGTAGAGCCGGTCTTTTTCCAGCTTGTACACCTCCGTGAGCAGCTCCCAGGCCCAGGCAATGGCGTCCTTCTTGAAGTAGTCGCCAAAGCTCCAGTTGCCCAGCATTTCGAACATGGTGTGGTGGTAGGTGTCGTAGCCTACTTCTTCCAGGTCGTTGTGCTTGCCACTCACGCGCAGGCACTTCTGGGTATCGGCGATGCGCTTGTAGGGCGCGGGCTTATTGCCCAGGAAATAGTCTTTGAACGGGGCCATGCCGCTGTTGATGAACAGCAGCGTGGGGTCGTCTTTCACCACAATCGGGGCCGAGGGCACGATGTGGTGGCCTTTGCTGGCGAAGAAATCAAGAAACTGCTGGCGAACAGTGGAAGCGGTGGGGAGTGACATGAAGCTAGGCGCCAACCGAACGTTGACGAATGAGAAGATACCGTTGGATTATCTCCGCCCAATCAGCCCGCAACTGCGCATGGCTGCGAATTTTAGGCTACTTTTCGGAGTATTTGCAAAGGTAGCCATATGCCGTATAAGGAGCGCAGCATCGAGAAACAGTACTTCACCATCGGCGAGGTGGCCGCCCAATTCAAGGTGGCCGAGTCGCTGGTGCGCTTCTGGGAAACGGAGTTTGACGAGTTGCGCCCGCGCCGCAGCAAGAAGGGCAACCGCCTCTACACCCCGCAGGACATCGAGGTGTTTCGCACCATCTATCACTTGGTAAAAGAGCGCGGCTACACCATTCCTGGCGCGCGCGACATGCTCAAGCAGAAGGGCCCGCAGCTGAAAGAGAAGATTGATGTGGTGCAGAGCCTGGAGAAGGTGCGCGCGTTTCTGGTAAGCTTGAAAAAGGAAGTTGAAGCCGCCGGCAAAGCCGACCCAGACCCCACGCCTGAGGCCTAATGCTGCATTCTTCCCCCGACGACACCCTCTTCCACGAGCTGGCCCTCACGCTGCTACCCGGCATTGGCCCGCAGCTCACGCGCCAATTGATGAGCTACGGCGGCTCGGCCAAAAACGTGCTCATGATGCCGCCCGGTAAGCTCCGCCGCATTCCCGGCGTGGGCGAGGCCACGGTGAAAGCCCTCACCGGCCCCGAGCGCGAGAAGGCGTTTCGCAAAGCTGAAGCCGACCTAAAAAAAGCCGAAAAAGACGGCGTCGAAATCTTGTTTTACACCAGCAAGCGCTTCCCCAGCCGCCTCAAGCTGATTCCGGACGCGCCGGCCATCCTTTACTACAAAGGGACGGCCGACTTGAACGCGCCGAAAAGTGTGGCCCTGGTGGGCACCCGCAAAAACACCGATTACGGCCGCGAGCAAACCGAGCGCATCGTGCGTGGACTGGTGCCGCACCGGCCCCTGGTAGTGAGTGGCCTGGCCTATGGCATCGACATCATCGCGCACCGCGCCGCCTTGCAGGAAGGCCTCGAAACCGTGGGCGTGATGGCCACGGGCCTCGACCGCATCTACCCGCACACCCACCAGAAGACGGCCGAGAAAATGCGCGAGCAAGGCGGCCTGCTCACCGAATTCCCCTTCGGCACGCCGCCCGACCGCTACAATTTCCCGGCCCGCAACCGCATCATCGCCGGCCTGAGCGACGGCACGGTGGTGGTGGAAGCGGCCATAAAAGGCGGCGCGCTCATCACCGCCGAGCTGGCCCTGAGCTACGACCGCGACGTGTTGGCCGTGCCCGGCAATCTGGGCTCCGAGGCTTCGGCGGGTTGCAATGCGCTCATCAAAAGCAACAAGGCGGCCATGTACACCGAGCCACTGGACCTGGAGCAGCTCCTGAACTGGGACGCGGCCCTGCACCAGTCGGGCAAGTTCAGGGCGGTTCCTTCCTATTCGGCCGACGATTTTACGCCGGAGGAATTCGCCATTGTCACGGTGCTGGCCGCCGCGCCCGGCCGCGAGCTGCACATGGACGACATTGCCTGGCAAGCCCAGCTGGCCATTTACGCGGTGGCCTCGCTGCTACTGGGGCTGGAGTTTCGGGGCGTGGTGCGGGCAATGCCGGGGAAGAAGTTTGCGTTGGTGTAGGACAGTGTTTGTTTGCATTAAGGCAATGAAAAAACCCGTTCGATTATTGTTTATACTGCTGCTCGGGAGCGTTTTGCTGGCCAGCGGCTATGCTTATCATCAAGCAGAAGAGCAGCAAGCGGCCACACTGGCACAGCTGGCCGACCTGGAAATGCGCTTGGCAAAGCATAACCAGCAGACTGACGCAGGAATGGCCACGACGGTGCGCGCCATCAACTATTACACCCATCTCAATGCTAGCCAGCCATATGATTTGGCAGTGCTCGCCGCCAGCCAACTGATTGTGCAGCGCACCCAATCACTGGCCGATACGCTCCGGGACCTGCAACACCAGATTCGCCTAGCGTCCGGCGAAAGCCCACGCTCTGGTAGCAACAGCGGTATTAAGGCCAGTACCGCTGCGCGATTAGGCAAGCAACTGGTGAGCTACGCGGAGGTAACCTATGGCACTGCGAAGCCGCTGCTGGCAACCCTGCAGTCATTCGCCGGTGATGGTCAGTTGGCAGCTGTTTTTAGTCATCGCCAGCCCTTGCCAGTCACGTTGGCGGGCCTCAACCGGCTCGAAACCCAAGTGTGGCGCACGGGAGCCAAGGCTCTCGGCTACGTGGCGGAGAAATCCGGTCGCACCGTCGATTGGTACGACCCCATTCAGGCGTTTGCCGCGCCCGAATCGGAAACGGTAACGCCGGGCCAACTTTACCGCGCGCGCTTGTTTCTCAGAGACAACAACCTGCATTATTACTACACCAGCGTTTCCGCGAACGGTAAGGCGTTGGCCCCAGCCTTGGTCGAAGGGTCGTTGCTTACGTTGCGGGTGTCGGCCCAGTCAGCCGGCCGGGCTTCTGGGCGGGCACATTGGCGGGGCACCATTCACGCCTTGGCCTACCCCGAAGCGCACCCCTACGCCGCCGATTCGGTCTGGCAACTGACGGTCCCGTACTTCATCAATAACCCGCCAACGCCATGATTCGCCGTGCTGTCGTTCTGTTGGCTGGCGTATTGGCGTTAGTAGCAACGGGGTTGAGCTTTTATTGGCAGCATGCCCAACAAGCATGCTTGAATCAGGAATTGACGCTGCTGAGCCAGCAGCTGAACGAAACTAACGCAGAGGCTGCGCAACGCGCTGATTACGCAGTTAAATTTATGCGTTACGCCGTTGAAAAAAACCGATACCAAAACCACGAGGTCGCGATTCTCGCGGCCACCGAAGCCCTGCGCTGGCGCACCATCACCCTGCTCCGCAAAATCCATGCGTTGCGGCTGGCTGTGCTACGTGCCGCTAGCTCCGTCGATTCTTTGGTTCAGGTGCGGCCCGGCGAAACGACATGGATTGAACAGCCGCGTCATACATACCAACCGGCCTTTGATGTATTGCGTCGGCAATTGGCAATTTACGGCGACAGCCTCCACCGGCTCAATTCGGTTGACCCGACTCGGTTGGCCGTACCGTCTCATTCTACTGGTTCCCCAGCAATGGCCTTGGCCGGGCTTGCTCAAGTAGAAAACGACTTATTAGCGGCCGAGGCCCGCACGCTTCAGTACCTCACCCAGCAGGTAGGGCGGCAGGAACCGCGGGCGAAAGTGGTGGCAGTGGCCTTGGTCCAATCAAACCAGGTGGCACCGGGCGCCTTGTACTGCGCCCGCTTGCTGCTAATTAAAAGCCTTCTAAGCCCATCTATTCGCATGTATTGCAATGAGCAGCCCATTCCTATCGACAGCGACGGCGCGGGAATAGTGGGTTTTACGGCCCCGGCTAATACTGGACCAGCCGAATGGCACGGCACGATTCGCGCACGCCTTTGGGGCCGCGACACCACCTTTCAAGTACGCGTGCCCTACCGCGTGGTCCGGCGCTAGCTTTGGCCCATGCTTTTGCTCAACAACGAACTGCTGCCCGCCGCCGCCCTGCCCCTGCCCAACCGTGGCCTGGCTTTCGGCGACGGGTTCTTTGAAACGCTGATTTTCGCCAACGGCCGCCTGCGCCTGGCGGCCGGCCACCACGCCCGGATGCGGCAGGCCGCCGCCGCGCTCTACCTCGCGCTACCCGCCGCCCTGGCCACGCCCGAAGCCCTGGAAACGACCCTGGCCGGCCTCGCCCAGGCCAGCCAGCTGCCCGCCGCCCGCCTGCGCCTGCAGCTGTGGCGTGCCGGCGGCGGCCGCTACACCCCGCCCACCGACGCGGCCGAATGGCTGGCCACCGCCGAAGCTTTCGTGCCCGCCGATACGCCCATCGACAAGGCCGATTTTGCGCTCGAAACCTGCTCTGTTTATTCCCCACTGTGTTTTTGTAAAGGCCCGCAGGCGTGGCTCTACGTGCGCGCCGCCCACGAGCGGCAGCAGCGCGGGCTCGACGAAATCATTCTGTGCGATTCCGCCGGGCACGTGGCCGAGGCGGGCGCCGCGGCCATTTTCTGGCTGAAAAACGGGGTGCTGTTTACGCCCGCGCTCGAAACGGGCTGCGTGGCGGGCGTGCGCCGGGCGCAGGTGCTGCGGGCCGCGCGGGCGGCGGGCGTGGAGTGCCGCGAGGGTCTATTCAAACCCGCCGAGCTGCTGGCCGCGGAAGCCGCATTCACGGCAAATGTGGCCTCGGTGCGAGCGGTGCTGGCCATTGGCCAAGCAGTCTTTGCTCCGCCTAACCTGACGTTTTTGCACTCGGACCGTTTGTAAAGTCAACCCACTTGCAGCCTCATTGGCAGCCTACGGTCTTCAGGGATAGGCCGATGAAGGAATGCTCGGCTCCCACACTCCCGGCCTTACTGCGGCGCAAACTGAAAATGGATGGTAACGGTATCTGCCGGTATCGAAGTGGCGGCGGGGGCTTCCGTCACGTCGATGCTGTCGTCGCTTTCCGTCTCGTTTGCATTGTCACTTCGCTCCGGCACGTCGGTCACATCGACAGCAGCCGCGCTGGCCGCGCTATCGGGGCGCACGAGCATGGGCTTAAACCGCAGCTGCCAAGCCACCCGCAGCAGTTCCGCGTCGAGCGCCAGCACGGCTTTGATGGGCGGCGCGCCTGAGGTCAAGGCGCGCCGGGTAACGGAAATACTGCTCACGCGCCCGTCAGGCAGCACCGTGAGCATGGCGTAAATGACCCCACCCACCCCCGCCTTGAGGGCAAGGACCGGATACTGAATAAACTGCCGGAGGAACTGCTGAAAAATCTCCGCCGCGTCTGTCCGTTCAGCCGAATCGGCCAGGTGCCAGAAGCGGGGCAGCAAAGGCAGCGAGCCTGCCGGCGCCGGCACAGGCTGCGTGCGCAGGGCCGTGTTGGCCCGGGGCAGCGCGCGGCCGCCCTTTTGCGCGCTGGCCGCTCGGGCCAGCCCCATGACCATCGCCAACACCATAAGACCAGAAACCCAGCGCTTCATCTACTCTTCGCAATATCGAGGCTTGGCCGCCGAGCCTTTGGGTAGCGCGGGCCCGTGGCATTATACGGCCACCGGCGCCTTTATGGCCGGCCAAGGGTCATAATTCACCAGCTCAAAGTCCTCGTAGCGGAAGCCGAAAATGTCCTTCACTTCGGGGTTGATGCGCATGTGCGGCAGCGGCCGCGGCTCGCGTTCCAGCTGCAGGCGGGCTTGCTCCAGGTGGTTGGAGTACAAATGCGTGTCGCCGCCCGTCCAGATAAATTCGCCGGGCTGCAGGCCCACCACCTGCGCCACCATGAGCGTGAGCAGCGCGTAGCTGGCAATGTTGAAGGGCACGCCCAGAAACACGTCGGCCGAGCGCTGGTAGAGCTGGCAGGAAAGCTTGCCGTCGGCCACGTAAAACTGGAAGAGGGCGTGGCAGGGCTGCAGCTTCATGTCGGGCAGCTCGGCCACGTTCCAGGCCGAGACGAGGATGCGGCGGGAGTCGGGCTGCGTGCGAAGCTGGTGGATAATCTGCGCAATCTGGTCGATGTGGCCGCCGCGGCCGTCGGGCCAGGAGCGCCACTGGTGGCCGTACACGGGGCCGAGGTCGCCGTTGGCATCGGCCCACTCGTCCCAGATTTTCACGCCGTGCTCCTTGAGGTAGGCAATGTTGGTGTCGCCCTGGAGAAACCACAACAGCTCGTGGATGATGCTCTTCAGGTGCACCTTCTTGGTCGTCACCAGCGGAAAGCCTTCGGCCAGATTGAACCGCATCTGCGGCCCGAAGATGGACACGGTGCCGGTGCCGGTGCGGTCGGTTTTCACGGTGCCGGTGTCGAGGATGTGGCGGAGCAGGGCTTGGTATTGGCGCATGGAAGATGATGTAACACGAGCATCAAAAATAACGAAAGCTGCCCAGGTGGACAGCTTTCGGTTTCGTGTGAAGAACTTTCGTTTCGTGTGAAGAACTTTCGTGGGCTAAACGGCCAACTTGGCTTCATGCTTCTGAACGGCAGCTCGAATTCGAGAAGCCATACCATACAAATCATCCAGCGAAGTTATATCGACACGTTCGCCGCCTTCCACGTCGAAGAGGGTGACGTATTTCTTGCCACTATTAAAGTGTAACCGGCATATCGGTTTGCGATTATTGTCATCCAGCAATATCCCGCAGTACGATTGCACGTCTCGCATTACCATCCGGTTCACGGGAACGGTCTTTCGCAAGATGGCCCGCACAATCATGAAGCCTTCGGTTTCTTCAACAGTCGTCTCGATGTCTTTGTCCTTGCCCTCAGCATCCAAAGCACCCATAGACTCAATCGGCGGCGCTGAAGGCACATCGTTTACCAAAGGCCCTTGCCCACTGGTATCAATCATAGCCGAACGCAGGCGCATGGCTATTTTATCATTGAGAAACTGATGGAATGAGCGGTGAACTAAAATGCTAAACTGCTCTTTCAGCTTAGGCGTTAGAATGCCCTCATACACTTGTTTTGAAACAAAATTGATGAAATCAGCGGAGGGCTGAGTGAATTGTTCATCAAAATACTTCTTGAAAGCCCGCATGTATTTGAGGTTGTAGGCAGCAAAAAGCATGTCCTCAATATTAAATGCCGCTTTACTGAGTTTTTTAATCTCAGCTACATCGCCTTCAGTGAAATTGGCAAGGTCAAACTCTAAGAATGGACGTTCATCCATTTTATTGGCTTGCTCTAAATCTGTAAACAAACGATATACAAGTCCATTTGTCAGAACAGCAATTCGGGCTTCTGTGACATGAAAATACCTGAACAATTGGCTGGCATGATTAATATTTAGTTCAGCGCCAACGTGCTTGCATTCAATAAGAATAATGGGCTTACCGTCTCGCATTATGGCATAATCAATTTTCTCACCTTTTTTAGTGCCAATGTCACAGATGAACTCTGGAACCACTTCGGTTGGGTCGAAAACATTATAGCCAAGGGCATTTATGAACGGCATCACTAAGGCGGTTTTAGTGGCCTCTTCCGTTTGAATATGTGTAAGTTGCTTCTGGACTCGCGATGCCAGGTTACTTAGTTGGTCAATAAGCTCCATATATTTTGGTTTGAGTAGAAAACTAGGTAAACATAAGAATTTATTGACATTAAAAAAGCCGCCTCGTTTCCGAAGCGGCTTTTGGTTTCTTAGGCAGCGGTCTGGGCTGCGGGCGAAGGCTATTTGGCGGCAACCGTCGTTTTGGCTTCGGTTTTCGCGGCAGCGGTTTTGCCGCCTTTCATGCAGCACGAATGGCCGCCGGCCATGCTGCCTTTCATGTCTTTGCTGCAGCTGGCTTTCATTTCGGTGGTGCAGGCGGCTTTCTTGCCTTTTTTGCCGTCTTTGTCGTGGCCGTCGTGCGCGAAAGCAGTGGAACCGGCGAAAGCAAACAGGGCAAGGGCGAGCAGGGACTTCTTCATGGATAACGTTGAATTGAAGGGGTGAGGAAAGAAAAACGCGGTGGTTTCAGGCCCTAATATACGCCGGCGCGGCGCTACTTGCGGCCGGCTATTTCAGCTTTTGCTCCAGCAGGGCCACCACTTCGGCGTTGCCGCTTTCCCGTGCCATTGCCAGAGCGTCTTTGCCGTCGTCGTCTTTGGCGCGGGCGTCGGCGCCGCTGGCCAGCAGCAGCTCCACCATGGCCTTGTTGCCTTTGCCAGCGGCCGCCATCAGCGCAGTGGCCTTAAAAGCGTCGGCCTGGTTTACCTGGGCCTTGTGCTTGAGCAGCAGCTTCACCAAGTCGAGGCTGTTGTTGGAAGCCGCCGTGATGAGGTAGGTGGTGGGGAAGCCGGGCACTACTTCGATGGCGGCGTTGGGGTTGGCCCCGGCGCTGAGCAGGGTTTCGGCGGCGGCCGGGTTGTTTTTCAGAATGGCTTTGGCCAAGTCGTGGCTGGGCGTTTGGGCGTGGGCCGAAGCTAGGAGGCAGTAGAAAGCAGCAGCAAGGAATAACCCTCTTTTCATAGCATACATTAATCCTGAGTGGGAAAGTCAACCACAAAGATGCGCCCCCGCCGCGCCGCTTTCACGCACAAAAACCTTCTGCTGCTATAATTATAAGTCCTTGTTAAAAAAGTAATACGGCCCGGCCGGCTGCCTGCCCGGACTGGTTCGCCGCCCCGCCCGAAACAGCCGGCCCGCCGAAACAATTGCGGAAATCGGGGCGTTGCTGATAGCTACGCCACCCCACGGCCCCGAACCGCTCCGAGAGCCGCGGCGGCGTTGCTGATTTGAAACATGCAGGCCTGCGCGCCTGCGCGCGTCCTTCCATGCCCCTTCGTCGCCTCGCCCACCTCACCCTGCTCGTGCTGGGCCTGCTCACCGTGTTGAGCGGGTTTTTCGTCGCCCAGCTGCGTTTCAACTACAATTTCAACGACTTCTACCCCGCCGGCGACCCCGACCTGGACTACTACCAGGGCTACACCCAGCGCTTCGGCAACGACAACGACTACCTGCTGCTGGGCATGGAAGCGCCCCCCGGCCGCACCGTGTTCGACCCGGGCTTTTTGCGGCAGGTCGACTCCCTCACCCAACTGGCCCGGCGCCAGGCCTCAGTGCGCAGCGTCACCTCCCCCACCACCCTGGCCAATACCGTGGTGGAAGGCCTGGGCGTGTTTAACCTGCCCTACTTGCACCCCGACGAGCCTGCCCGCCGGGCCGACGACTCCACCCTCATTTACCGCACGCCCGGCCTGGTGGGCAACGTGTTCAGCCCCGATGCCCGGGCCGTGACGCTGGTGCTACAGCTCACGCCCGACCTCGAAAAACCGCCCGGCGACTCGCTTTTTGCGGCCCTGCGCGCGGGCATGGCCCGGCTGCACCTGCCCGAAGAGCGGGTGCACTTTGCGGGCCGCATCGTGGCGCAATCCGTGTTTGTGGACAGGCTGAAATGGGAGCTGGTGGTGTTTATGTCCTTGTCGGTGTTGTTGGTCACGGGGCTGCTGTGGCTCACGTTTCGAACGTGGTGGGGCGTGGTGCTGCCGCTGGTGGTGGTACTGGGGGCCATTTTGTGGGGCCTGGGCATCATGGCCGCCAGCGGCGTCACCATCGATTTGATGACGGCCCTGCTGCCGCTCATGCTTTTCGTGGTGGGCATGAGCGACACCATCCACATCATCAGCCGCTACGTGAGCGAGCTGGGCTACGGCGCCAGCAAGAAAGATGCCCTGCGCGTCACCATCAAGGAATCGGGCTTTGGGTCGGGGCTGTCGGCGCTCACTACCAGCCTGGGCTTTTTTACGCTGATGACCAGCACCATCAAGCCCATTCACAATTTCGGGCTGTTCACGGGCATTGCCGTCATCTTGGCGTTTGTGCTCAGCTTCACGCTGCTCCCGGCCATGCTGGTGCTGCTGGGCCGGCCCCAGCTGCGCGAGCCGCGCCGCCAGGGCCACAGCTGGGACGGCGTGCTGGGACGCCTGTTTCGCACCGTATTGCTGCGCCGCCGCCTCATTTTCACGCTCAGCGGGCTGGTGCTGGCCGCCGCCATTGGGCTGAGCACGCGGGTGCGCATCAACTCCTCGCTGCTCGATGACCTGTCGAAAAGTGACCCCGTGCGGCAGGATTTCGCCTTTTTCGACCGGCAGTTTGCCGGCGTGCGGCCTTTCGAGCTCGAGCTGAAGCCGGCGCCCGGCCGCGACATCTACGACCTCGCCGTGCTGCGGCAAACCGAGCGCATCGAAGCCTACCTTAAGGAAACTTACGGCCTGCGTTTCGCGGCCTCGCCGGTCACGCTGGTGAAATCGGTGCGCAAGGCCCTCAACGGCGGCGGCTTGGAGGCTTACCGCCTGCCCGCCGATACGCTGGAGCTGCAGCAGCTGCGCGGCAAGCTTCGACAGTTTCGCAAAAAGCCCGAGTTCAGCGCCCTGGCCCTGCCCGACGGCTCGGCCGGCCGCCTCACCGGGCGCATGTCCGACGTGGGCAGCATCCGGGCCGATGCGCTCAATGACGCGCTGCGCCGGCACCTGCGCGCCACCGTCGACAGCACGGTGCTGCGCACCCGCCTCACGGGCTCGTCCAACCTCATCGACAAAAACAACGAAAACCTGACCCTGAACATGATTCAGGGCATGGCCATTGACGTGCTGATGGTCACGCTCATCGTGCTGTTTCTGTTCCGCTCGTTGCGCATGACGGTGGTGGTACTCATTCCGAACCTGCTGCCTATCATCATCGTGGCCGGCGTGATGGGCCTGGCCGGCGTGAACATGAAGGTGAGCACCAGCATCATTTTCACCATTGCCTTCGGCATTGCCGTCGATGACACCATTCACTTCATCAGCAAGCTGCGCCTCACGCTGGGCAAAGAGCCCGACATCTTCCGGGCCGTGCGCCGCACCTACTTGCTGGCCGGCAAAGCCGTCATCACCACGTCGCTGATACTGGTGGGCGGCTTCAGCACGCTGCTGTTTTCCAAGTTCGACGGCACTTTTTACGTGGGCCTGCTCATCGGCCTCACGCTGCTGTTCGGCGTGGTGGCCGAGCTGACCCTGCTCCCGCTGCTGATACTGTATTTCTACAAGCGGCCGAAGGACCGGGCCATTTCAACGGAGGACGTGGCCGTGGGCAGCCGCTAAATGCGGTTTGAAACGATGTAGTGAAGCGTATTCGCGTCTCGGCATTTAACGACACCTTCGAACCAGTGTAGAGACGCAATATTTTGCGTCTCATCGTCCGCGCCGCAAGGAGGAATAGTGAGCAACGCTGGTGTTTGGACCTTTTGCTCACCAATTCAGGCCTCATAGTTCTGTCGCCGAGACGCGAAGACGCGTTTCTATAGTGTTTTATCTTCTCCAAAAGGCTCAAACGATGAGACGCAAAATATTGCGTCTCTACAGCCAAGACACTTAGCACCTGTCGCTGAAATGTCAAAAAGAATTGTAACTTTGAATTACAAAGTTCTTTTTAAAGACATGCAACACTTCGTAGCTCCTTCGTCCATCGTGCGCCGTATCTGGGGTTCGGCCGATACGATACTCTTCATTTTTGCCGGGGCTGCCGCTGAGTTTGCTCTGAATAAGGCGGTCGATTGGCTGTACTTCACCGGAAGGCTTCCCTCCGACCCGCTGGGCCGGCTGTTCTCTACCGTCGACTACGCCCGCCGCATCGTGTTTGCCGATCAAGCCGCGGCCGAGCAGGCCATCGACACCATTGCCGCCATTCACGGCGCCGTGGAGGCCAAGCGCGGCCACGCCATTCCGGACTGGGCCTACCGCGACGTACTGTTCATGCTCATTGCCTACTCCATGCGCGCGTTTGAAGTGCTGGAACGCCCGCTCACGGCCGCTGAGCGCGAAGAAATCGTGGAGGTGTTTGGTCGGGTGGGCCGGCGCATGGGCATTTCGGAGCTGCCCACCGGGTACGCGGCGTGGCGGCTGGCCCGGGAGCAGCACCTGGCGCAGAACACTCTGCTGAGCTCCTACACCGAGGATTTGTACCGCCAATATGAGCGGCATCTGGGCTGGGCGCGCTTCCAGCTGCTGCGCGGGGTGCAGGGCATGGTGGTGCCGCCCAGCGTGCGCGGGTGGCTGGGCCTGCCCGATGGCGCTTGGCTGCGGCCGCCGCTGGCGCTGTACCGGGCCACGAGGAGCTTCGCCCTGAGCCAATGGGCCAAAAACGCCATGCTGCCCGCCGAGTACCGCGACCGCATCAAGGATTTGGATGCGCAGCCGGCCGAGGTCACGCCCCCGCCCAGCCGCGGCAGCTGCCCGTTTCACCGAGCGGGCGCGCCTACCGGTTTGCGTCGGCGGGCCGCGTAGGGTGGGAATTTAAACCAATATTTGGGGTTGTGTGCTGTGCCGCGGCACCGGAAGTGCGGTGCGCGTGACTATTTTTACCAGTAAAAAACGGCCCATGAAAATTCCCTATTTAGCAGTTTTGCCCCGTTTGTGGCTTCTCGCCCTATTGGCCACGGCCAGCTTTTTCGCCACTTCGTGCAAGAAAGACGAACCGGAAGTGAAGGATTACAGCGGCATCGATGACGACCTCATCAAGAAATACCTGGCCGACCACAACATCACCACCGCCCGGCGCCAAGCCTCGGGCCTGTACTTCCTGCCCGTGCAAACCAACTCCAGCGCCGTGCAGGTGAAGACCGGCACTACGGTGTCGGTCATCTACACGGGCCACCTGCTCGACGCCGCCGGCACGGTGTTCGACGCCTCCTCACAGCACAACAACGTGCCCCTCTCCTTCACCGTGGGCGCCGGCCAGATTCTTGCCGGCTTTGACGAAGGGGTGGCCCTGATGCACATTGGCGACAAGGCTGAGCTGCTCATTCCGTCGGCCTTGGCCTACGGCAACCGCGCCGTGGGTAGCATCCCGGCCAATTCCGTGCTGCGCTTCGAGGTGGAAGTGGTGGACAACGCCGTGGTGGAAGACAACCTCATCAAGAAATACCTGACCGACAATAACATCACCACGGCCCAAAAGCAGGCATCCGGCCTGTATTACCTGCCCGTGCTGGCCAACCCCGGCGGGACGCCCGCGGCCACCGGCAAAACCGTGTCGGTGCTCTATACCGGCCACCTGATGGACGCGACGGGCACCGTTTTCGATGCTTCCTCGCAGCACAATAACGTTCCGATTCAGTTTGTGATAGGCAGTGGGCAGGTGATTTTGGGCTTTGATGCCGGCATCGCGCTGATGCGCAAGGGCGAAAAAGCCCAGCTCATCATTCCGTCGGCGCTGGCCTACGGGGTGCGCGGCGTGCCGCCCACCATTCCGTCCAACTCTGTCTTGCGCTTTGAAGTGGAGCTGGTGGACGTGCAATAAGCGTCCTTTCGGGCCTGACTCCTAGAGCGGGCGCCGCACCCGGGCCAACAGGGCCGCGTGGTGCGGCGCCCGTTTCAGTACGTCCTCGTTGCCGAGGAGCACCAGCTGCTGGCGCGCCCGCGTGAGGGCCACGTTCAGCTTGCGGTCGACGCGCCCGCTTTCGTCGGGCGACACCATGAGCTCCAGCTGGTGCTCGTGGTGGCAGCAGAAGCTCACGATGATGACCTCGCGCTGGCTGCCCTGGTAGCGCTCCACGGTGTCGACGCTGACTTGGGTGAGGCCCGGTAAGTCAAGCTCCAGCGCCAGCTGCGCCAGCCGCGCCCGAATCCGGGCCGCCTGGTTGCGGTAGCTGGCGATGATGCCCAGCGTGGTTTCGGGGTTAAAATCGGCCCCGTAGCCCCGGGCCACGTAGGCGGCGGCCTGCCCGGCCAGCTCCGCTTCCTGCGCCGATTCTTTCATCGACAAATCTTCGGGCAGGCGCTGGGTGGGCACAAACACCACGCGCTGCGCCCGCAGCGCGGCCGCAAACGCATCGGCCGGCGCGGGCCAGTGGGCGCGGTCGAGGGCGGCGGCCTGCCAGGGCTGCGGGCAGCGCAGCTGGTTTTCGTAGAAGTCTTCATTCACCAGCACGGCCAGCTCCTGGTGCATGCGGTATTGGTCGGCCAGGGTGCCGTGGGCGTGCGGCCAGTGGGCCTCGGCGCGCCGGAACAGGCGCTCGAAATAAGAGTTGCGCAGGTTGGTGAGGCCCAGTTCGTCGCGCAGCAGCTTGGCCACCTCGGGAGCCACGGCGCTGGCTTCGGGTTCCTGGGCCACCACGGCGGGCAGCTGGCGGTGGTCGCCGATGAGGATGAACTTGGGCACTTTGGCCAGCAGGGCCAGCATGGGCGATTCCAGCACCTGGCTGGCTTCGTCGACCACGGCCAAATCGAACTGCTTGAGCATGAATAACTCGGGCTTGCCCAGCAGGCTGGCCACGGTGCCCACATAGAACGGGCAGGTGGTGAGGCGGCCGCGCACCATCTGGCGGCTGGTGCAGTCGCGCAGCATGTTGTCGAGCAGGTAAGGGCGGTACGCGGGCGCCGTGCCCAGCCGCGAGCCCACCCGAATAAACGGCAACTTAGCCTCGACCAGCTGCTCGCAGATTTCGTCCACGGCGCGGTTGGTATAGGCCGCCAGCAGCACCTGTTTGTGCTCCTGGTACAGATTGACGGCCAGCTCGCGCAGCACGGCGCGCGTTTTGCCGGTGCCGGGCGGGCCGCACAGCACAAACCAATCGGGAGCTGCCAGGGCCCGGGCCACCACTTCTTTGGCCGAGGTGGCCGGGGGCGCGCCGGGGCCCCACTCCTCCGGTTCACGGGGGCCAGTGCGGCCCAGCAGGCGCTTGCGGCGCTCCGGCGCCAGGCTCAGAAACGCCGACAATCCCGCCCATTCGCGCCGGAAAGTGTCGTAGGTGTCGGGCTCGAGGGCCCAATGCGAGTGGCCTTGCAGGTAGCGCGGCGCCATGCGGCGGTTGCGCACGCTCAGCACCACGCGGCCATCGGCGCTCAGGTCCTCGGCCAGCACCACCTTCACCACTTGGGCATCGAGCACGGAAAGTGTTTTGTTGCCGGGGTCAAGCGCGGCGCCATCGCGGAGGTGGCGCCGACGAGGATAAAGAATCAGCGTGTCGCCGGCCCGGAAGTTTACTTCGCGGCCTTCGGCGGGGCGCTGAAAAATGAGGTGCGGCCCCAGGCCGTCGCGGGCGTCGTCGGGGGAGTTGCTGTTGTCTTCCAGCAGCACCAGGTCATCGAGCAGGCTGAAGTTCTGGAATTTGCGGGCCTGCGGCAGGCGCCAGAGGCCGGCCTGGCCTCCCGCATCGCCGGGCCGGGCCTCGTCGCCGAGCAGCGTGAGGCGCATTTCGCGGGCGGTGAAGCGGGCCAGCTCCAGGCAGTAGGCGCGCTCCACGCGTTCGGCGGCGGCCCAGGCGTTGGCCACTTTTTCGGCTTTGGCCTTGCCAAATGGCGGCAGCGCCGTGAGGTTGGGGTGTAGCACGGGCGCAAGCAGGCGGGCCGTCTGCACGGGGCCGGTGGCGCGGGCCAGCTGCAGCTCGATGCCTACCAGCTGGTTGCGGGCCGAGAGCAGCCGGTCAATCAGCTCCTGATTCTGGTCGACGCGGCGCACGGCGGGCTGCCCGCTGGCCGCGTTGGAGTACAGGATGCTGGTGCGGCCCCGGCCGGCCGTTTCGCCGTCGGCCCCAAACACCGATTCGAGCAGCAGGCGGTAGAGCTGGGCCTGGGCGGCGTGGTTGCTCCAGGGCTCGGCGTGCGGCACTTTGGTGGAGCTTTTCAACTCTACCAAGTCGTAGCCGGTGGCGCTTTCGTGCAGCAGGTCGAGGCGGCCCTGCAGGCCGTAGGTAGCCGAGAGAAAGGTGGGTTCGAGAAAGCAGTCGGCCAAGCGCAGGGGCTCCTGCTGGTAGCCGGTGCGGCTCTGAGCCACAAAGCCCTGCACGCGCGTTTCGCGCAGGGTGCGGTGGTGGCGGCGCAGGTCGTTGAGCAATTCGGGCACCCCGGTGCGCGTCTGAAACTCGGGCAGCGTGCTGATGGCCAGCGGCGCGGCGCGGAACAGGCGCTGCTTGAAAAACTTTTCCAGGTCGAACTCTTCCACCACACGCTGGCCGATGCCAGCTACCGCGCCGGCATCGGCCAGCGTGGCAATCTCGGCTTGCTGGGCGGCGTGGCTCACTTCTTCATCCAGCAGCAAGTTCACCAGGTTTCCGACCACCAGCGGGCGGGAAGTATCATCGGGCAGAAAGGCGTTCATCAGCGCCCACTCCGGAATGGTGGCCGTGGCCTGGGCGCACTCGGCAATCGTAGTCACGCTGACTAGGTAATCGGGCTCCAGCACCACCCGACGCGGGCACACCCGGCCATCGGCCTGCAGCACCGGCCCGATGAGGTGCAGCGTAGGATGCAGCGCCGCCGCCAGCGGGAATAGGTTGTGGTAAGCCTCAGGCAATAGCAGCTGAAAAGGCGCGGCCGGGCAGCCGTCGGCCGGGGTGGCCATTTCCACCGTCATTTCCTGTCGAGGCTCGTCTACGTGCAGCACGATGACGCGCCAGGTGGCGCCGGGCTGGGCACTTTCGGCGGGCACAAACCCGGCGGGACCAACGGGCGGCAAGGCGGGCATTTCCGGGCCCGCTTCCGGGATTTCGGGCAAGCGCGGGCCCTCGTACACTTCGCCGGTGAGGTGCAGCACCAGCGCGGCCACGGCGGCGAAACCCGCAGCTACCTCGGCGGGCGTGCCGGCGTAGCTTTCGTGCAGCACCAGATTGGCGGCGAGGCGCAAGGCCTGCAGCTGACTGCGCAGGGCGGCGGGCAGCCCCCGCTGAAAAGCCACCTGCCCGATGGCCTGGCTCAGGTCGACAAAGGGCGTGTTCTGGTGCTTGCATTCGTCGCGCAGCACTTTTTCCAGCAGCTTGCGCAGCTGGGGTAGCTGGTCGGCGGGTGCGGCCGCGGGGGCAGCAGCCAGTGCCGCCAGAAGTGCGTAGTATGGGGCAGACATAGAAGCGAGAAACGAGGGCCAGACTGTTAAAAGTACTGCTTTTTTCAGCCTTCTCCAGCGAGCGAGTGCCTGCTATTGGGCGCCGGTGAAACCGCGCGGGGCCAGCAGCTTGCCGCCGCGGTACATGTTGAGGTAGAGCGTGACGGGCGTGGGGTTGCCGGTCCAGGTCACGGCGTACACGTCGAGCAGGGCCGAGTTGTCGACCACGCCGCGGCGCGTGCGGAACGGGCAGCAGCTGGCCTTGCGCTCGTAGGTAACGGCCTGGCCCTGCGGGCCTTTCAGCGCGTTGAGGTAACGGAGTTGGTTGCGCACCCCGGCCGAGCGGCCGCCGCCCACGCGAATGGGGTTCTTTTCGGAATAGCCGTAGGTTTCGTCGTCGCTCACGTCGCGCACCACAAAGGGGAGCACTACCGCGCTGCCGCTTTCGTTAGCCGCCGTGGGCAGGGTTGTCGTACCACCGTACAAGGGCGGCGCTTTGCGGGCGCTGCTGCACCCGGTGGCCAACACTCCCATTACGCCCAGCCACACCCACGTTCTATTTCTCATGCCCAGTCTATTGATGATGGTTGCCTTCCCTTTTTCCTTGCTATCAAAGCCCAAAAGTACGCCCCAGCTTGCCAAACGCCGTTTTTCCGCCGCGCTGGCGCTGCTGCTGGGGTTAGCGGCAGCGCCCGTTGCCCCCGTTTTTGCCCAGGATGCCGCCCCGGCGGCCGTCAACCCCGACAGCCCTCTGCCCGGCCTGCTGCGCGAGCGGGCGGTGCTCACGCGCCGCTACGCCGAAGCCAGTGCCCAGCGCCACAGCCTGTTCGGGAACAAGCCCTCGAAGAAAGACCTGCAGGAAGTGGTGGATGCCCTGCAGGGCATTGTCGACAAAGACCAGCAGATTGTGGACGTGCTCAATCGCACCGCTCAGGAAGCCAAAACCACGTCGGTGCGCCTGGCGGCCACCACCACCCAGCTGGAAAACACCAGCCGCGGCGACCGCAACGTGACGTCCCAGCGCCTGTCGGAGCTGGAGAACGAGGCCGAAAACCTGCGCCAGCGCGAACGGCAGCATACGGCCAAGCAGCGCGACCTCGAAGCCGAAGTGGCCGAGGCCAAGCAGGGCCACTTCGTGCGCGATGCCCTCATTGCCGGGCTGTCGGTGGTGTGCGTGGGCCTGCTGGTGGCGCTGCGCCGCCGGCGGAAGTAGCCGGTATCGGGACGGCTTGCGGGAAGAAACCCGGTGATGCCTGTTAGGCTGGCAAACTGTTCCGTTTTCCCGCATGACTGTTCTCTACTGGCTGCGCAACGACCTGCGCCTGCACGACAACGAGGCTCTGACCGCCGCTGCGGCCGCCGCCACTACCCTGCTGCCCGTGTACTGTTTCGACCCCGTGCAGCTGGGCGCTGATGCCTACCTGGGCCTGCCGCGCACCGGCCCGCACCGGATGGCTTTCCTGCTCGAAACGCTGGCCGATTTGCAGCAACGCTACGCCGCGTTGGGCTCCGGCATTCACTTCGTCGTGGGGAGGCCCGAGGACGTGCTGCCCGCCCTGGCCCGGCAGGTGGGCGCGCAGGCTGTGTATGCCAGCACCGAGCACACCACTGAAGAAGACGAAGCCGAAGACGCCCTGGTAACAGCTTTAGGGCCGCAAGTGCCGCTGCGCCGCTTCGAGACCCTCACCCTGCTACACCCCAACGACCTGCCCATTCCGCTTCGCAACCTGCCGTACTCGTTCAGCAAGTTTCGGTTTGATGTCTTTTCGAAGATGAGCGTGCGCCCCCCGCTGCCCGCGCCGCGCCGGCTGCCGACGCTGCCCGAGGGGTTCGCGCCCGCGCCCTTGCCCACTGCTGGGCTGATAGCCGCCAAGCTTGGTCAGCCCTCGCTGATTCGCATTCGCCCCGACCGCCGCTCGGCCCTGCCCGCGCTGGGCGGGGGCGAAACCGCCGGCCTGGCCCGCCTGCACAATTACGCCGTGGAGCGCCACCTCATTGGCCGCTACGACGACACCCGCAACCAGATGCTCGGCGAGGCCTTCAGCACCAAGTTTTCGCCCTGGCTGGCCAACGGCAGCCTCTCGGCCCGCCAGATTTGGGCGGCCATCGACGACTACGATGCCACCCACGGCGCCCGCAGCAAAGGGGCCATGCAGCTGCGACTGGAGCTGCTGTGGCGCGACTATTTCCGCCTGCTGGCTTACCGGACCGGGCCCGACTTCTTCCGCTGGCGCGGCTTGCGCGAGCAGCTGCCCAAGCCCACCCGGCCCGACCGGGCGGTGTTTGAGGACTGGGCTGCCGGCCGCACCGGCAATGCCTTTGTGGACGCCAACATGCGCGAGCTGGAAGCCACCGGCTTCATGAGCAACCGCGGCCGGCAGAACGTGGCCAGCTACCTCATCCACGACCTGCACCAGGACTGGCGCTGGGGCGCGGCCTGGTTCGAGCACCAGCTCATCGACCACGACGCGGCCTCGAACTGGGGCAACTGGAAGTACATCGCCGGCACCGGCACCGACGTGCGCGACACGGCCTTCGACGTGGCCCAACAGGCCCGGCGCTACGACCCGCAGCAGCGCTACGTGCGCACCTGGAGCCAGTAGCGCGGGCTTTTAGTCGGCGCCGAAACCGACCCTATTCCCCGAAGCTCTCACGCGAACGGCAAGTCCGCGCTGCGGGCCGGACGTACCTTCGCCGCATGTCCGATACGTTTCCTTTTCAGCTGGCCACCGCCCCACCGCCCATCTCGCCCGAGTACGAGATGGTCATTTTTGCCGATGTGGGCGGACTGGAGGAGTATTATCGGCTGTTTCAACACTTCGGCTACGGAGGCACGCCGGCTTCCTGGGCCGAGCACCTCGAAACCATCGTGGAGGAGCATGCCCCTGCCCTGCTCAACGAGCTGGAGCTGACGGAAAGCGGCACTGCCTTCGTGGCCTATGCCAGCAACGCCGCCATTGCCGACGAGTTTTTGGCGTGCGTGCTCCCCTACTTCGGCTCGCTGCCCAAGCTGCAGAAATACCTCAGCCAGACCGACCCGGACGACTTTTTTGCCTAAAGCCCCCGGGCTTCCGAAAAAGCGCCTGACCTTCGGCCACTCATTTTCCGTTTTCGTTGTTATTCATCCAACGAAATCAACCCGCATTCTTTTGTCCGATACCACCTTCACCCCCACCGACCCTTACGCCCTCGAAAAAGAGCTGCGCCACACCCAGGCCCTCATGCAGCTGGAGCAAAAGGAAGACCTGGAGCAATTCAAGATTAAAAACGCCAAGGCCAGCATTGCCGAGCGCCAGCAGCGCGGCCTGACCTGGTACCCCGTCACCATTGCCAAGGAAGAAATTGGCTTTGGTGGCAAAGTGGTGCTCGAGCTGGAGCGCCCGGCCGGCCAGCAGGGCCTGCACCTGTTTCAGGTGGGCAAAAACGCCTCGCTGTTTGGCAACATTCCCGGCCGCTCGGCCACCGACCGGCCCACGCTCAGCGGGGTGATTACCAGCGTGCGACGCAACAAGCTGTTGCTGGCCACCACCAAGGAAGACCTGCCCGACTGGGTGCTCGAAGGCGGCAAGCTGGGCATCGACCTCACGTTTGACGAGGTGAGCTACCGCGAGATGGACTACGCCCTGGGCAAGGTGATGGGCGCCTACGGCGACCGCCTCGCCCACCTGCGCGACGTGCTGCTGGGCGCCAAGGAAGCCCGTTTTCGGGAGGAAAAATCCACCGACTTGTTTTATCCCAGCCCGCTGAACGCCTCGCAGCTGGCCGCCGTGCGGCACGTGCTGGCGGCGCAGGACGTGGCCATCATTCACGGCCCGCCCGGCACCGGCAAAACCACCACGCTGGTGCAGGCCATTCTGGAAACCATCCGGCGCGAGCGGCGCGTGCTGGTGTGCGCGCCCTCGAACACGGCCGTGGACCTGCTCACCGAAAAGCTGGCCGAGCGCGGCGTCAACGTCATCCGGATGGGCAACCCCAGCCGCGTGTCGGACCTGCTGCTGGAGCACACGCTCGACGCCCAAGTGATGGCCCACAAAAGCTACAACGAGCTGCGCTCGATGCGCCAAACGGCCGAGCAGTACCGCGAAACCGCGAGCAAGTACGTGCGCAACTTCGGCTACGAGGAGCAGCAGCACCGCCGCCAGCTGAAGGAAGAGGCGCGCATGCTGTTTCAGCAGGCCGACGATTTGGAGCGCTACATCACCGAAGACCTGCTGGAATCGGTGCAGGTGATAACCTGTACGCTGGTGGGCGCCGCCAACCGCAACATCCGTCACCTGACCTACGAAACGGTGTTCATCGACGAGGCCGCCCAGGCCCTGGAGCCGGGCTGCTGGATTCCCATCGCCAAGGCCAACCGCGTGGTGCTGGCCGGCGACCACCACCAGCTGCCGCCCACCGTCAAAAGCGAGAAAGCCGCCCGCGACGGCCTGCGCGAAACCCTGTTCGAGAAGTGCATCAAGCGCCAGCCGGCCACGGCCCGCATGCTCACGGTGCAGTACCGCATGCACGAGCAGATTATGGAATTCAGCTCGGAACAATTTTATGAAGGCAAGCTGGAAGCCCACGAAAGCGTGCGCCACGCCGGCCTGGACGAGTACGACCTGAGCTTCGCGCCCGACCTGCCGGTGGAGTTTCTGGACACGGCCGGCTTCGGCTTCCAGGAAATCACCATCCCAGAAAGCCGCTCCACCGCCAACCCCGAAGAAGCCGGCCTGCTGCTCAAGCGCCTGGCGCAGCTGCTCGAACCCTACGACCCCGCCGACCACGAGGAAGACCTGCTCACCATCGGCGTGATAGCCCCCTACCGCGCCCAAATCAACTACCTGAAGGACGCCATTGAGGGCAACGACGAGCTGGCCGGCCTCCTGGAGCACCGCATGCTGAGCGTGGGCACCGTGGACTCGTTTCAGGGCCAGGAGCGCGACATCATCGCCATCACGCTCACGCGCAGCAACAACCACGGCGAAATCGGCTTCCTGAGCGACATCCGCCGCATGAACGTGGGCATGACGCGGGCGCGCCGCAAGCTGCTGCTCGTGGGCGACTCGTCGACGCTTAGCGCGCACCCGTTTTTCAAAGCCATGCTGGAGTACATCGAGCGCATCGGGGGCTACCGCACGGCCTGGGAGCTGCAGGATTAGCGGGTGTCGAGACGCGAAGTGTCGCATCTCAACGCTCGTTCTTAGTCAGCGCATGATTTTGCCGCGGTTGTCCCAGTGGCTGTGCTTCACGGCCAGACTGCCCGGTTCTCGCTTAATGGTGCGGGTGTACCGCTCGCCGACGATGAGGCCATCGGGCCGCCGCTTGCCGAAAAACAGCGTCACAGGCTCGCCGTGTTCGTTGGTGAGAAAGGTGATGTCGTAGCCTTTAAACACGTCGTCGATGCTGGTTTTGGGCTCGAAGGATTTGCTGAGTTTTTTGTCTAGCTCGGGGTGCAGGGGCATGGGAAATGGCGGAAGGTTCTACCATTTCTACGCGGGCCATTGGGCCGGGGGCTGGCTTTTGCGGCGGGTTTACCGAGCAAATGCAGCGCTTACGAGGGCAAGTGGGTGCGCCTCTGCAAAAAAACATTCATCCGCTGAACTTACCGAAAGCATAAAAAGCGGGGCCGCGCCACAGGAAAAACACCTTGGACGCGGCCCCGCTTTTTGCTAGTCTCAACCCTACTTTCTTACGGCAGGTCAATCACCGACATGGTGTGCGGCGCGTCCGATTTTGAGTTGACAAACTTCTTTTCCGGCTTGTCGAAATCGGAAATGTAAAGGCGCTTGCCTTTCAGCAGGACTTCGGCCGGCTGGTCGAGGAGGCCGCCGGTGCCGTCGGTATCGCCGTTTTGGGCCAGGGTGGTCACGGCGTTGTTGTTGCGCAGGTCCACCACTTCGATGGCGTTTTCGCGCGAGTTGCAGAGGTAGAGCTTGTCGGTGCTGCGGTCGATGATGAGGCCGTCGACGCAGGGAATCTGCTTGCCCTGCAGCGTCAGGATTTCTTGCTTGGCGAGGCTGCCATCGGCTTTCAGCGTCATTTTGTAGAGGCGCCCGTCGCCGAAAGAACCGGTGTAGAAGTTGCCTTTGCTGTCGTAGTCCAGGCCGTCGGCGCCGTTGTCCACGCCGGTTTCGTTCACCGTGGTGCTAAAGGTGGCCAGCACGTGCGGGTCTTTGGTTTTGGGCTTCAGATGCACCACGCCCTTGTTCAGCTCGGCCAGCGTGAAGCGCAGCACGGCGCTGCCCTTGTCATTGTCGGGCATGTCCCACTGGCTGTCGGTCACGTAAATCGTGTTGCCTTTCCACACCACCGCGTTGGCCAGGGCGAAATTGTCGACCACGGTGGTGATGGCGCCGGGCTTGCCATTTTTCATTTGCACCTTCATCAGGCGCGATTTGAAATCCTTGCTGTTTTCGTACTGGTTTTCGGCGTAGTACAGGTTGCCGTCGGGCCCGAACGCCAAGTCCATGGGCGCCGCTTTTTTGGTGGTGGGCTCCACCGGCAGGTTGGTGGCAAAGAGCTGCAGCGAGTCGTTCACAATCTCCATCAGCGAAGCCGGCTGGCTGTTATCGGCCAGGTTGGGCACCGACAGGATGAGGTGGCCGTTGGGCGCCAGGGCCAGGCCGTCGGGGGTGTTGTGGGCGTCGTCGAGGGTGAACAGCAGCTTGGGGCTGCCGATGGTGGGCACCGCGGGCGCCGACGCGCCGGCACTGTCGGCATCGGCCTTCACCACGGCCTCTTTGTTCACGGCCTCGCGTTCGGTTTTGGGGTCATTCGACTGGCAGCTGGCCAGCAGGGCGCCGCTCAGCAGCACCGGAATCAGGTTGCGCATACACTCAGGAAAGAATAGGAAAGGAGAGAAAAGAAGGGCGTGGCGCTCAACGCGAAGTCGCCGCCACCAGCCGGCTAAACGCAGCGAGAAGGACGAGGTTACGGCCCGCTCGCCCGGCCCGCCCACAAAATCCCGGGCGGGGGGTGGCTGCGCCGCCGGGTTTTGCGTACTTATCTTGCCCGTAAATTTTTCTTACCACCCACTCCCCGGCCGGCTTGCCCGGCCCGCACTCTTATGGCCGCAATCAGCGACAACAAAGTCGTCACCATCACCTACGACCTCAGCGTGACCGACGAAAACCAGGAAAAAGTATTGGTGGAATCGGCCGAGGCCGACTCGCCCATGGTGTTCCTTTTCGGCCACAGCGGCCTGCCCGAGGAATTTGAGTCGCAGCTCGACGGCAAAAACCCCGGCGACGAATTCCAGTTCAGCCTCACCCCCGACCAGGCCTACGGCGACTACGACGAGCAGGCCCTGGTGGAAATACCCAAAGAGGTGTTCCTCATCGACGGCAAGCTGGACGAGGAAATGCTGCAGCCCGGCAACTTCCTGCCCATGGCCGACAACGAAGGCAACCACATGCAAGCCAAAGTGGTCAGCATCGGCGACACGGGCGTGAAAATGGACTTCAACCATCCCCTGGCCGGCATGGTGATGCACTTCGCCGGCAAAGTGCAGGACGTGCGCGACGCCACCGCCGAAGAGCTGGCCCACGGCCACGTACACGGCGAAGGCGGCCACCACCACTAGGCAAGCCCCCGGCGGTAGTTGCGACCGCAACGACCATCCCTTAAACGAAAAAGCCCCGGCACTGCACAGTGCCGGGGCTTTTTGCGGTGTAGAGACGCGAAGTGTCGCGTTTCTATACCATGGTGATAAACGCATCCACGTGCTGCCGGAGCTGCGGGAAGAATTCCCCAAAGTCCTCCTCATACGCCGCATAGTTCCGCTCCAGCTCCGCCGTGGCTGTTTCCATGCCCGAGCCGGCCGTGGCCCGGCGGCTCAGGCCAGAGAGGGCGCGCCGGATGCCTTCGACCTGCGCATAGCCCTGCAGCCAGTTGTGCTCGGTCATGTAGGGCAGGAAGTGCTGCACGCGGGGCGGCATGTCGGCCCGACGCGCCGTGAGCAGCGCGTACACGCGTTGGGAAAATTCGGGCAGCGCTTCGGCAGAGTAATCCTCGAAAGCGCGGGCCAGGAAGTGGTCCAGAAACACGTCGGAAATGACGCCGGCGTATTTGCCGTAGCCGGCTTGGCGCAGGCGCCGGGTGCTGCGGCGCACCACGGGGTGCTGGTCGGTAAAGGTGTCGATGGCCCGGTGCAGGCGGATGCCGGCCTGCACGGCGGCGGGGTACTTTTCAAGCTGGCGGCCGGGCACCGAGTCGGCAATGAAATTGCCCACCAGCAGGTCGGCGTAGTGGGCCGCGGCGGGCGGGCCGGAGAGCAAGAGGTGGGCCAGGAAGTTCATGGCCGATACAACCACCAAGCGGCCCGTTTGTCCCAACCGTAGGAAACAAGTCAGCGGCTCAGGCCGTAAGCCCAGTACTTCTTTTCTCATTTTTCTTTCCAAAACACCTACTCCCATGGCCGACCAAGTTGCCGTAAGCCACGACGTAACCAAGCTCGTCGATAAAATCAAGGACATCAAGATTGCCATGATGACGACCATCGAAAACGGCACGGAGCTGCACTCGCGGCCCATGTATACCTCGCAGCCGGAGGAAGATGGCACGCTCTGGTTTTTCACCGAGCAAGACTCGCAAAAAGTGGGCGAGCTGCAAAAGGACCGTCACGTCAACCTGGGCTACTCCAAGCCCGACGATAACCTCTACGTGGCCATCACCGGCACCGCCCAAGTGGTGACGGACCGCGCCAAAATCAAGGAACTGTGGAGCGAAGGCCTGCGCGGCTGGTTCCCCAAAGGTTCCGACGACCCCAACATTGCCCTGCTGAAAGTGACCATCGACAAGGGCGAGTTCTGGGATTCGCCCAATTCGACGCTGCTGCGGGCCTACACCTACGCCAAAGCCGTCATCACCGGCGAGCGGGACCAGCCCAGCGCCGACCGCCAGTCGGTGGTGATTCCCAAATAACCGCGCCCCGCGCGTAGCCCGTGAAAAGGCCGGAAGCAATTCCGGCCTTTTTTTGTTGTTTCAGCGCCGCGGGGCTATGCCGCGCGGCGTTTCTTTGTTTTTTCAGTTGCATGCCCCTCACCACGCTCACCGTTTTTACGCTACAGCCCGGCCGCCGGCGTTGGGGCCTGGCCCAAATGGGCACGTCGCCCGCAAAGCTGGCCCGGGTGCCGGGGCTGCGCTTTTTCAAGCTACTGGGCAGCGGCGCCCGCAACGGCTTCGGTTTTTGGCCCAACCTCGACCGCTACGGCTTCATGGCCGTGTGGGATGACGCAGCGGCGGCCGAGGATTTCTTCGGCCAGCACCCGCTCTGGGCCACCTATCAGCAGCGCAGCGCCGAGCTGTGGACCCTGCAGCTGGCCCCCCTCAAGGCGCAGGGCCTGTGGGACGGCCAGCGCCCGTTCGATTACGAAGCTGCCCCGCTTCCGGCGTCGGCCCCGGCGCCGGTGGCCGTGCTCACCCGGGCCAGTATTCGCTGGGCGAAAACGCGGCGGTTCTGGCAGTTTGTGGAGCCCACCAGCGCGGCCCTGGCCGGCGCAGTAGGCGTGCGCGCCGCCCTCGGGCTGGGCGAGCTGCCGGTGGTGCGGCAGGCCACGTTCAGCGTGTGGGAATCAGCCCAAGCCATGCAAGAATACGCCTACCGCGACGTGCGCCACCGCGAGGTCATCCAGCTCACGCGGCGCGAAAACTGGTACGCCGAGGAGTTGTTTGCCCGGTTTCAGGTGCTGAGCAGCACGGGCACGCTGGATGGGGCCGACCCCATGGCCGGGCTTGTGGGCCGGGGCTAATCCTGCAGGTTGTAGCGGCGCAGCCAGCCGGCCGCCGTGGCGCTGAGCCACGGCTCGGGGTCCTGCTCCACGGTGAGGCCCGGTAAGGTCGGCGCGGGGCTGCCGGGCCGGCCGTACCACAATATGAGGGGCTTTGCGGCCTCCGCCTTCGCGGCAGCGGGCAGGACGACCCGGTCCTGGCCTTCGCCGGGGTACAGGGCCACGGCAATGCCGGGCGCGGCGGCGTCTATCGTGAAAACGTCGTTGCCGGCCAGGCCGTAGAGGCTCAGCTTTTTGGTATCGTGCTGGGCATACACCCGCTCTGAAATCAGGCTATCGGGCCGCGCCGGGCGAATGGCCAGTACGCGCAGCCGCAGCTGCCCCGGCCCGGCACCGGTCAGCTCAAACCGTTCGGCGCGGTCGGTGCCGGGCACCCAGGCTTCTTCGGCCAGCAGCTCAAAATAGCGCCGGGCCACGGCCGGCAGCTGCGCCCGTCGTGCCTGCAGCGCCGGCCCCAGCTGCTCGGCAATGGTCGCCTGTGTTTCCTTGGGGCCGGCCGTGAGGGCCTGCGCAATGGCGGCATCGCTGAGGCGCCGCTGCAGCGAATCTGCTTCCTGCCGAAAGTCTTCGGCGCTCAGGGTGCTCAGCAGCGTGCGGTCAAGGGCGCGGGCAGTGCGGGTGAGGCCTTCCACGCTGCCCGGCTTGATGGTGGCGTGAAAGCTCTGAAACTTGGGCAGAAACCACGACAGCAGCCGCGTGAGCACGCCGTCATCGAACCGAAAAAAGGCTTGGTCCCGGTCACGCGGAATGGGCCGGAACACTACCCCGCCCCCTTCCAGAAAGCTCGCCCAGCGCCACTGGTCTTCGCGCCGGCTCCAGTCGCCGAGCCACATATCCAGCAGGCGGGCGCGCAGGTAGGCCCGGGCGTCGGGCTGGTAGCTGGGGCTCTGGCGCAGGGCCGCCAGCATGCGGTGCGAGTTGAAGATGGCCCGCGAGCCGCCGAAGCTGGCTTGATGTTCCTGGTCGCCCTCGGCCCGCTCTTCCAGCAGGTACAGGGCGTTGGCGTAGCCGGGCTGAAACTTGCCCAGCGCGGGGTCGTTGGCGAGGTACACCAGGCGCGGGTTGGCGTGGTACACGCCGGCGGCTTCGGCCAGCGGTGCGGCGATGTACGCACCGTAGGGCTGCGACACGCTGGTTTGGTCGCGCATGAGGCCGCTGAGCCAGTTGCGCATCCAGCCGGCGGGCAGGGCCCGGCTCATGTCTTTGTCCACGGAGCGCAGCACCAGCTGGTGGCCGGCGGCGGTGCGCAGGCGCAGGGTGCGGCTCTGGTAGCTGCCTCCGGCCCGCATGGGCGTCAGGCTATCGAGCTCGGCCCGGGCCAGCCGAATGACGGGCACCGTGACGGGCGTGGCCCACAAGCTGCGGTAGTGCTCCCCCCAGAAAAACCGCCACACCGGCCCGCGGGCGTATTGGGGCCCTGCGGCCAGCTTCACGGTGGCCGAATCGGGCGCCCACTGGGCCAGGGCGCTGCCGGGCGGCGCGGTGTGCGAGCAGCCGGCCAGCCCCAGGCCCACGGCCGCGGCGGCGCCCGCCACCGTGCCCCATACCCGTAGCAACCCTCCGCGAGACATCCGAAACAAACGTGGCATTTTTTTCAGGGCCGGTGCGCCGCTGGGCGGGTCAGATGACCAGGTGTGAGCCCGTGTATACTGCAAACCCCGGCGCTACGGTTATGCCACTGACCATCACGGGCCGACTTTTGCCGCGCTGTTGCGTTAAAGGCACATACTTCCTGCCTTTTTTTCCTGGATGCCTTTTTTTTCCTTGCGCCTCTCCCCCGCCGCTGCCTGCCTGCTGGCCCTGCTGGGCCTGGGCGACGCCGGCTGCGCCCGGCGCGATTATTTCCAGCCCGATGCCCGCGTGGGCGTGGGCAGCACGGCCCCGCTGCCCCCGGGGGCCGACTCCGTACAGGCCGCCGCGGGCCGGCACTACAGCCGCCACTGGCCCACCTACTATTGGTTTTGGGGCCGCCACTACCGCGACGTGTGGGCCGCGCCCGTCACGGCCCCGGTACTGCGGCTGGCCACGGCCGTGCCCGGCGGCCTGCAGCCCAGCAAGATGGGCGGCGGCTACCAAAGCATCAGCATGACGCTGGAAGGGCCGCAAAAACGCGAGTTTGCCCTCCGCGCCCTCGACAAGGAGCCCAGCAAAACCCTGCCCAAGGTGCTGCGCAACACGTTCTTGCTGAATGCCGTGCGCGACGCCACCTCTGCCGCCATCCCCTACGGCGCCCTCACGGTGCCGCCGCTGGCCGCCGCCGCCGGGGTGCCCCACGCCTGCCCCCGCCTGGTGTACGTGCGGCCCGACGAAACTGGCCTGGGCGAAGGTTCGGAGCGGTTTCGGGGCAAGCTGGCCCTGCTCGAAGAGAAGTACGACGCCCTGGCGTCGCGCACCCCCGACCTGGCCGGCGCCGGCGACTTCCTGGGCGGCGAGGCCATGCTGAAGCAAGTGTACACCCACCCTTCGCACAGCATCGACCAGCCCGCGTTTCTGCGTGCACGCCTGCTCGACCTCCTGATTGGCGACTGGGACCGGCACGAAGGCCAGTGGCAATGGGCCGCCTTTCGGGAGCGCGGCGGCCGGGTGCGCTATCAGGCCATTCCGAAAGACCGTGACCAGGTATATTTCCGCTTTGACGACGGCCTCGTGCCGTGGTTGGCCTCGCGCCGGTTCATCGCGCCGCAGTTCCATACGTTCAAAGCCAGCTACGGCTACGTGCCCGGCCTCGTGAAGCAGTCGCGGTTCATCGACGAGCGCGGCCTTTCCGCCCTCACCCGGGCCGATTTCCGGCGCATGGCGGCCGATTTGCAGCGGCGCCTGCCCGACACGCTCATTCAGCGGGCCATGCACCGGCTGCCGCCGGCCGTGTATGCCCTCGAAGGGCCGAGGCTGACGTCCTACCTGCAGACGCGCCGCAACGCCCTGCCCGCCGCCGCCGATGACTTTTACCTCACCCTGGCCCATGCGCCCACGCTGGGCGGCACGGCCCAGGCCGAGCGGTTTGTGGTGAAGCGCTACCCGGATTCCACCACCGTGCGTGTGTTTTCGGCCGCCCTGGCCCGGCACAGCGCGGGCGACTCCCTGCGCTTCCAGCGCACCTATTTCGCGTCCGAAACCCACGAGCTGAGCCTCGACGCCCTGGGCGGCGACGACGTGTTCGAAATTTCCACCGTGGGCACGGCACGGCCCATGCCGCTGCGCCTCTACGGCGGGGCCGGGCACGACCGCCTGCAGCTGAGCGGCAGCGCCCGGCGCCTGCGTCTCTATGACGAAGCTTCCGACATGACGGCCGCCAATGCCCGCCGGCCCAGCCTGCCCCGCAAAAGCTACCGCGCTTACGAGCGTCTGAATGACGACTAGCCCCGCGCGCTTTCCCACCAGCCATTTTCGGGCGGCCTTCGTTCAAGGCTCGACCGTTTTGTTGAACTTGCCCTTGATGCCGCCCCGCTTACCCGTATACCTGTTGGCTTTTGGAACGCTGAGCGGCTTGCTTGGCGGCTGCGCCCGCCAGAACTTCTTTCAGCCCGACGCCCGCCCCGATGCCGCGCGGGCCCAGCCCCTGCCCGCCACCGCCGACAGCGTGCGGGGCGTCACGGCGGGCCGCCAATACGCCCGCCACGGCCGCCTCTACGGTGCTCTGGTGGGCCGCCACCACCGGGCCACCTGGGCGGCCCCCGTCACGGTGCCGGTGCTGCAGCTCTCCCCGAGCCGGCTGCGGCCGGGCAAGGTGGGCGGTGGCTTCAATAGCACCAGCCTGAACCTGCTGGCGCCCGATGGCCGGGCTTACGTGCTGCGCACCGTCGACAAAGACCCCATTCGGGCCACGCCCGAGTTATTGCGCAACACGTTCCTGGTGAACGTGCTGCGCGACAATGTGTCGTCGACCAACCCGTATGCCGCGCTCGTGGTGCCGCCCTTGGCGGCGGCGGCCGGCGTGCCGCACACCTCGCCGCGCCTGTTTTACGTGCGGCCCGACGACCCGGCCTTCCAGGGCGACTCGCTGCGGCTGTTCCGGGGCCAGCTCGCGTACCTAGAAGAAAAAACGTCTTCGCCGGTGTCCGAAGGGAAAAAAGTTGACATTCTGGGCAGCAAAGAGGCGTTCGAAAAAGTCTTTTCAACCCCCGCCCAACGCCTCGACCAGCCGGCCCTACTTCGGGCGCGCTTGCTCGATGCCTGGCTGGGCGACTGGGACCGGCACCCCGGCCAGTGGAACTGGCTGGCCACTTCGGGCGGCGGGGCCACCACCATTGCGCCCTTGCCCAAGGACCGCGACATGGTGTTTTACCGCCTCGACGACGGGGTGCTGGGGTGGCTCATCGGGCACGTTGCCGTGCGCCATTGGACCACGTTTTCGGCGCACTTTCCCAACGAGGAAAACCTGCTTTCCAACGGCGAATACCTCGATGAGCGGGGCCTGAACCAACTGACGCGGGCGCAGTTTCGGGCGGCGGCCCAGGCTTTGCAGCAGCGCCTGCCCGATACCCTGGTGGCACGGGCCCTACGCCGCCTACCCGCCTCGGCCTACGCGCTGGAAGGCCCACGCCTCACGGCCGCGCTCCAAAGCCGGCGGGCCCAGCTGCCGGCTCTGGCCGACCGCTGGTACCTGCGCCTGGCACGCCGCCCGTACATCGGCGGCACGGCTCGGGCCGAGCGGTTCGAGATACACCGCTACGCCGATTCTACCGTGGTGGCCGTGTACGGGGCCGGCCCTGCCGCCCAGTCGGCCAGCCGGCTGTATCAGCGCACTTTTCTGCCCGCCGAAACGCAGCAGATTCAGCTCGAAGGGCTGGGAGGCGACGACGTTTTTGTGGTGGAGGAGCACGGCGCATCTGCGGTTTCCCGGCCCCGCATTCGCGTATACGGCGGCCCGGGCACCGACGAGCTGCGCGGGCCCACAGGCGCCCGTGGCCTGCGCTTCGAGCAGGGCAGCGCCCCGGCCAAGCACGCCTACGACCTGCCCGCCGAGGAGTAGCCGGTCGCCGGTTAGGCCTGTTCCAGCATTTTCAGCACCAGGCGCTCAATGGGCGAAAGCAGGTCGCCGGCCTTGGCTTCGGCGTCGTGCTTGCGCAGGTATTCGATGAGCTGGCCCGACTTAAACAGCTCCACCACCTGCGGGTGAATGTAGTATTTGGAGCACACCGTGGGCGTGTTGCCCAGGCCGGCGGCCACGTCTTTCACGGCCTTTTTTATCACCTTTTCGGGGGCCAGCTCGGGTTCTTCGCGCAGCACGGCTTCGAGGCATTCCACCATTTTCACGGTGCCGCCCCAGGTGCGGAAGTCTTTGGCAGAAAGCGCCAGGCCGGTGTGGCGGTGCAGGTATTCGTTCACGTCGCCCGACTCCAGCGCGTGCCGCTGCCCATCGGCCGAGTAGTACTGAAACAGGTGTTGGCCGGGAATTTCCTTGCACTTGCGCACCAGCCGCGCTAGGCGGGCATCATGCAGGGTCACGTCGTGCGGCACCCCTTTCTTGCCCACAAACGCAAAGTTGACGTCGGCCCCGTCAATGGCCACGTGCTGGTCGCGCAGGGTGGTGAGGCCGTAGCTGGGCTTCGATTTGCCGTTTTTCTTGGCGTATTCTTTGTTGCCCACCCGGATGAACGACTGGTCCATGAGCGTCAGGACCAAGGCCACCACTTTTTCGCGGTCGAGCCCGGGGCGCTTCAGGTCTTTGTTGAACTGCTCGCGCAGGGGCGCCAGCTTCTCGCCAAAGGTGCGCAGCCGCGAAAACTTGGTGAGGCTGCGCATTTCGTCCCAGGCGGCGTGGTAGCGGTACTGTTTGCGGCCCAGGGTGTCGTGCCCGGTCACTTGCAGGTGGGTGTTGGCCGAGGGCGAAATCCAGACGTCGGTCCAGGCCGGCGGAATCACAAAGCTGTTGATGCGCTCCAGCGTGTTGGGGTCGGTGATTTTCTGGCCCTGGGCGTCGTGGTACACGAAATTGCCCGTGCGCGTGGCTTTGCGGCTGATGCCCTTGCCCTGGTCGGTGGCGTAGCGCAGGCCGGCCATCTGGGCCTGCCGCGCGGGGTCTTTGTACACGATGTGCGCCTCGTCTTGCGGCAGCAGGGTTTTCTTGCGGGTTTTGGGTTGGGCAGCGGTGGCGGTGGACATGGAACAGCGAAGGGAACGGGAATTCAAGGTTGAGCTTCTACGCAAAAGCCCGCTGCATGGCCGACCAGCCCAGGCACGGATTCTGCGAGCCCGCGCCTGGTCGAATTTTCTTCACCGCTTCGGATTGCGCCGACTCGCAGAATACACGCTACGGCTTGCCGGCCGTAGGTTTGCCCCATGAAGCTGCCCAATGCCCTGTCCAACATTTCGGAGTGGTCCGACCACTTATTGACCCGCTTCTCGGCCCGCCGCGGCTGGCTGCGGCCCCTGCAAATCGACGCCTACCGCAGCTACGGCACCGCCCGGAAGTTCTACATCAAAGGCCGCCTGCTGGCCGACCCCGGCCTGACCGCCGCCACCGCCACCGATTCGCCCTGGCGCAATTTCCGCAGCATGGTGCGCCGCTTCAACAGCCGCGAAGTGGCCGGAGCCGACCTGGTGGCCGAGCTGCCCGACAGCAGCCAGCACCTCGTGAGCACCGACGACGAAGGCTATTTCACGCTCGTCATCGAGCCGCAGGCGCTGCCCGCACCCGAAGACTACCTCTGGTACCCCGTGCCCGTGCGCGTGGCCCGGCTGCCCACGTTTCTGAAGCTGCCCACCGAGGCCATTGCCACCAAAGCCCATGTGCTGGTGCCGCCGCCCAGCGCCGAGTTTGGCGTGATTTCCGACCTCGACGACACGGTGTTTGAAACCAGTGCCACCAACATCGTGAAGATGCTGGGGCGCGTGCTCTTCAGCAACGCCCAATCCAAACAGCCTTTCGAAGGCGTGGCCGAGTTCTACCGCCGGCTCCAGCAGGGCCGCACCGGCCGTCCCGACAACCCCTTTTTCTACGTGAGCAGCAGCCCCTGGAACCTCTACGACCTGCTGGCTGAGTTCCTGAAGCTGCACGACATCCCCACCGGCCCGCTCCTGCTGCGCGACCTCAGCATTGCCCGCCCCAAGGCCCCCGTGCCGGCGGGCATCTCCGGTTCGGCCGCCATTCACTTCGCCCACAAGCTGCACGAAATCGACGACATCCTGACCACTTACCCCGCCCTGCCCTTCGTGCTCTGCGGTGACAGCGGCCAGGAAGACGCCCGCATCTACCGCGAAGTGGTGCGCCGCCACCCCGGCCGCATTCGCGCCATCTACATCCGCGACGTGCAGGTGCCGGAACGCGCCGCCCTGGTCGGACCGATTATTGAGGAATTGGGTCGTGAGGATGTGCCCATGCTGCTGGTGGCCGACTATGCCGCGGCCGCGGCCCACGCGGCGGGGCTGGGGCTGGTGGGGTAACGTCCGCCTATGCGTGGAACCAAACGCGTAAACGACGCTAACGCTGAGACACTCGGTGTCGCGTTTTTATAATCGCACCTACTGCGCGCTGTTCGTGTGGTCGGCCACCACCTTCCATTGCCCGTCCACCTGCCGCAGCACCAGCAGGAAGTACCCGCCCACGTCGCCGGCCGCCGGCCGGGCCAGGTGCCACTGCCCCACCACCTGCGCTGCCATGGGCGCCAGCATGGTGATACGCAAATCGCTGAAATCGAGCTGCCCCATCGCAGCGGCAGTGGGGTAGTTTTTCACGTAGTTGTCGAGCGTGGGCTGCCAGCCATACGTGGGCCCCTTGCGGCCAATGAAGACGAGTGAGTCCGATTTCCAATAGCCTTCCATAAAGGCCGGAATGTCCCCCCGGTTCCAAGCCGCGGCCTGCGTGGTGAGCACCTGGCGGATGGCCTGCTGCGCCTCAGCGGCGCGTTGCGGCGTGAGGGCCGCGGGCGCCGTGGCCGCACAGCCGCTGAGGCCGAAGACCACGCCGGCCCGGAGCAGCCAGTTAGAAGCAGACGACAACGGCATCATGGCTATTTGTTGAGAAGGGTGTTGACGTAGGTGACGCCGCCCAGGCGGCGCATGTTGCGCATCACGCGCTGCTGCTTGGCGCGGGCCACCGGCCCCGGGTTCGACGCCCGGAAGCGCAGCGGGTTGGGCAGCACGCCGGCCAGCAGGGCGGCTTCGGCGGGCGTCACGCGGCTGGCCGACTTGCCAAAATAGCGCTGGCTGGCGGCCTCCACCCCAAAGGTGCAGTCGCCCATCTCGGCCACGCTCAGGTACATCTCCATGATGCGCCGCTTGTTCCACAAAAACTCAATCAGCACCGTGAAATAGGCCTCGGCGGCCTTGCGCACGTAGCTGCGCCCGTGCCACAAAAACACGTTTTTGGCCACCTGCTGCGAGATGGTGCTGCCGCCCACAATGTGGGTGCCGTCGCCGTTCCAGTTGCGTTTGGCGGCTTTGGTCAGCGCGTCGAAATCGAAGCCGTGATGAATAAGAAAGCGCTGGTCTTCGGCCGCCACCAGGGCCAGCGGCACGGCCGGGGCAACTTCGTCGAGGGTGCGAAACTGGTAGTTGATGTGGCGCGGCTCGGGCTGAATGCCGTAGTAGCCCAGCCCGATGGGGGCGTGCGCCCGGCGGTCGAGCATGAGCCAGGTGGCGGGCGGGGCCACCCAACGGTACATCAGCACCCAGGCCACCGAGGCCAGAAACAGCGCGGCCACTACCTGCAGCAGCAGGCGCCCGGCTTTTTTCAACAACAACGACAAATCGGGAATCAACGCTTCTGACGACATCGGCGCAAAAGTAGCGTCTCAATCGTGGTTTCGGCTTTGCCGCCTACCTTTCGGGCAATCCGGGCCCTGCTTTGGCCGACGGGCCAAACCCAACCCCGGGCATTGGCTGTTACGCTACTGCTCACGTTTCTTCTTACCCGCCCTTCGCTCATGGCCCGCCTGCTGCCGCTTTTCCCGCTCAATCTGGTGGTTTTTCCGGGTGAGAAACTCAACCTGCACATCTTCGAGCCCCGCTACCGCCAGCTAGTGCGCGAGTGCATCGAGCAAAACACCACCTTCGGCATTCCGCCCTACCTCGACAATTCGCTCAGCGAGCTGGGCACCGAAATGCGCCTCGTGAGCGTGGAACAGACCTATTCCAGCGGCGAGCTCGACATCCGCACCAAAGCCGAAGGCGTGTTCCGCATCAACAAGTTCTACCGCCAGGCGCCGGGCAAGCTCTACGCCGGCGGCTTGGTCGAAGACGTGATGCAGGACAATGAGGCCGACCCCGTGCTGCGCGACATCATCACGGTGCAGGTGCGCCAGCTCTACGAGGCCCTGGGCCTGCGCAAGCTGCTGCTGGAGCTCTCCCCCGACTACAGCATCTTCGACGTGGCTCACCACATTGGCTTCAGCACCGAGCAGGAATACCAGTTGCTAGCCACCACCAGCGAACTGGAACGCCAGGAGATGGTGCGCGAACACCTCGACACCATCCTGCCCATTGTGCTGGAAACCGAGCGCCTCAAAGAACGGGTGCGCCTGAACGGCCACTTCAAAAACTTAACCCCGCCTAATTTCTGAACCACGGATTCGTGCGGATTTTTCGGATTTCGCGGATTTTGCAGACGATTATCTCGGAATAGCATGCAACAAAAAGGCCGCTCAATGAGCGGCCTTTTTACTTATTGGTTGCCGGCATATGTGCCGTCCACAAAATCCGCGAAATCCGAAAAATCCGCACGAATCCGTGGTTCGGACTACTCCTTCAGCCCAGCCGGCACCCCTTGCGGAAACTCCGCCGCAATTTCCTTCTGCAACTCGCCAATGCGGTTGCCCGGGTCGGGGTGGGTGCTAAGAAATTCCGGCGTGGAGCTGCGGCCGCCCTGCTGTTCCAGCATTTTCATCACCTGAATCATGGCGCGGGGGTCGTAGCCGGCCTGGGGCGTAAAGTCCACGGCCAGCTTGTCAGCCTCCAGCTCGTCGTTGCGCCCAAAGCGCAGGCTGATGACCTTGGCAATGGCCGCGGCCACGGCGGCTTTGGCCACCGAGCTGCCGGGGCTATTGGGGTCGTAAGAAGCAATGGTGGCCGCGCCGGCCAGGCCCTGGGTCAGGTTCGACTTGGCCACCTGGGCCGCCGAGTGACGGCCCACCACGTGGCCGATTTCGTGGGCCAGCACGCCGGCCAGCTGCGCTTCCGAAGTCAGGTTTTTTAGCAGCCCTTGGGTGATGAACACCTGCCCACCGGGCAGCGCAAACGCGTTGATGGTCTGGTCGTCGGCCAGCAAGTGAAACTGGAATTTGTAGGGCGTCTTGCCGGCCTTGGTGCTGGCAATGATTTTCTGGCCCACCTGCTGCACGGCGGCCGTGGCGCGGGCGTCGGGGCTTTCGCCGCCGTACTGGGCGGCCATTTCGGGGGCGGCCTGCAGGCCCAGGGCAATTTCCTGCTCGGCGCTCATGTTCACGTGCTGGGTTTCGCCGGTCACCTCGTTTTTCGAGGTGTTGAAGTAGTAGCCAAAGAGGGAAACCGCCGCCACGATGATGGCAATGATAAAGCGGAGATTGAGTCGCATGGATGAGAAGAAAAGGGTGGGTAAAAGTGGAGTCCGGCCACAGGCAGCCGGCATCGGGCCCGGCCCGATGCGCTTTTAACGCACCCTTTTCGTTCTGGTTATTCTGCCGCAGCGGCTGGGGGCCTTAGCCCACCTTATGAATGCCCGCAAAAGCCGCCACGGCCGTGTCGAGGTTGAGCCAGCGCGAGCGGTAGCCGGCGCGGGCCGGGCCGTGCAGGTACAGCACGCTCCCACCCTTGATGGTCTTCACAATGGCGGCCGTTTCGGCCACGGGCAGGGCCGGGCAGCCCTGGCTGCGGCCCAGGCGGCCGTGCGTTTTCACAAAGTCCTCGCACACGTATTCGGCGCCGTGCACCACCACCGCCCGGCTTTCGGCATTGGTGTTGAAGCCGGGGTCCAGCCCCTTGATTTTAAGCGACAGCCCGTGCTTGCCCGTGTAGGTGGTGGGCGCCGTGCGGTAGAAGCCGAGGCTGCTCATCTCGGAGCCGTTGCGGTCCGAAAACGCCAGCGGCACATCGGCGCCGCTGGCTTTGCCGTGTGCCACCAGCGTATGAAACAGCACTTTGGCTTTCTCCACGTCGATAACCCACAGGCGCTTTTGCTGGCTGGGCCGGCTGAAATCGATGAGGGTGAGCACCGGCGGGGCGCTGGCGCGTTTGCCCGCGGGCCGCAGGTTGTAATAGCCCACCAGCCCTTCGCGAAACACCGTGAGCGGCAGGCCCGAGCTGCCCAGGCCCAGCTTGGCGTACAGTTGCGCCGTTTGCTGTTCAAATGCGGTTTGGTAATAGGCGCGCTGTGCGGGAGCAGGCAACCTGGACAGGGCTGCGGCCGGCACGGTTTGCGCTTCCCCACCAAAGGCCGGCAACAGGGCCCCCGCCAACAAACCAAAAATGACTGCACGAAAACGCATCGACACTAAACCTATTGATTGTTCAATTACTTTACCGGAAGCCTAGTACACATTCGTGCCAAATTTAGTGCTTAGTTTGGGCTGTTTTCTGATTTGAACGCAACATTTACGCCGCTATTCCTGGTAATGTTAAAGTTTATGTGGGCGAGAGTATATCGACGCGGTGCAATTTTGTTGAGTCTGGGGACGCTGGGGCTTAGCGGGTGCGGCCACGCCCTGCTGGAACTGCCCGGCTTCGACGGCGCTGCCTGGCGCGCCGACCCCTACGCCTGCCGCAACCAGCGGCGCGCCGCCGTGCCGGTGCTGCTGCGCCAGAAGGAGCAGCTCTACGAAGCCCGCGCCAACGACGTAACCGCCCTGCTGGGCCAGCCCGACGAAGAGGAGCTGCGGGCCGGCACCGAGAAAGTGTATTACTACTACCTGGAGCCCGGTACCCAATGCGAAGCGCGCCACGAGCGCTCGGGCGCGCCCTGCCTTAGCCTACGCTTTGGCCCCCTAGGCACCGTCACCGAAGTCCTGGCCGACCCACTTTCGCCCCCCACGCCGTAACGCAGGCCATAAAAAAAGCCCTCAGCGAGTGCTGAGGGCTTTTTTTCATGAGACGTTAGTAAGCTGACTATCCCAGGCCATTGCCCGAGTTTGCGGGCGCTTGGGCAGGCTGGCTGTTGCTCTGCTGCAACTGGCTCAGCTGCGAAGGCGTGAGAATGCGGCTGCATTCCTGTTCGTACTGGGCTTCGAGCTCCGCTGCCTTGGCGGCGCGGGTGGTCTCGTCGTTTTTATACTCGCGGTTGATGCTGTTGAGGCCCACGAGCTTGGTGCGGTTGATGGGGAGCAGACGCAGCACCTGGCCTTCGTTGAGGCGCAGGCGGTTGGCCATCTCGCGGGTGATGGCCTCGGCATCCTTGGTCACGGCTTTGCCGAATGACGGGTGTTCACTCAAACGGTCTGCCATTTGCGCATGTGCCGAAAACGTCGAGCAAGCAAGCAAAAAGGCCAGAGCAAAAAGGAAGGACTTAGACATAACAAACAATCTTTTGACCTGAAAAAGGGTAGGCTTTTCCGACAACGTCCGAAAGATAATGTTTAGTTTCTGTTTTATCTAACTTTTATTATAAGGACTTTTTCAATCTATTGGAATTGTACCAAAAAAAGGGTCCCTTTCGGGACCCTTTTCAGAATGTTATTCGAAAAATACCAGCTTTAATCCAGGCTTGCTATCGGCTGATGGTCAGGGCTTTTGTAGTACTGCATGGCAACCAGCGACGTAATAACGCCCGTCATGGTGCCTAGCAGAATAATACCGAGGCCTCCGATGAGCACGCCGAGGTCAGCCCCAAACAGGTCGCGGGCATGAATGCGCTCAATGGCCGCTTGGCTGATGCCGCCCAGCAGCCAGAAAAACGCCCCCAGTATCACCGATGCCACCAGAGCCGTGATGATGCCAGTGCTGAAGCCCGAAAAATAAGAAAGACGGTTGCCGCAGCTGCGCTTCAGGCGCTTAATGGCCATCACCACGCCGGCGGCGAGAATAAGGATGTCGAGCGTGCCCGCTTCAATTTTGTCGAGGAAGCCTGCCAGCGCAGCAATGCCGGTGTAGGCCACCAGCACCACAGCCGTGAGAATGCCCATGCGCAGGCCATTAGATTCGGAAGTCAATTGGTTGTCAGCCATGGCCAGTTGGTACTTTTAAGGGTGAGAAAACGCCGGTTGCGCCGGTTCGCTGGTATTTTATACTAGCTCGGTGCCCAAGAGGTTTTGCCTGGTCTCGGCCCTCCGGTAGCCAAGGCATGGCGAGGGCACTAATTGCCTGGCTGGGGAGTTATTTTCGCGAAGGCCGCCAACTACTTGCGGGCCCCCGATTCGGGCCCGCGTCCTGTTGCGTAATTTTGAGGCCTGCTGCGCGTTGCGCCGCCGATTTTGTGAGCTACTATTTTCTGATTGAATGATTTCCACCACCAATGTGAGCCTGCGCTACGGGAAGCGCGTGCTGTTTGAAGATGTCACCGTCAAATTTCTGCCGGGCAACGTGTACGGCCTCATCGGGGCCAACGGCGCGGGCAAGTCGACGTTTCTGAAAATTCTTTCGGGCGAGATTGAGCCCAACACCGGCTCGGTGGAAATGCCCGCCGGGCAGCGCCTCGCCGTGCTGAAGCAGAACCAGTTTGCCTACGACGACCAGGTGGTGCTGCAAACCGTGATTCAGGGCCACCAGCGCCTGGCCGAGGTGATGAAGGAAAAGGACGCCCTCTACGCCAAGTATGACGCCGGCACGGCCACCGACGCCGACGGCGAGCGCCTCGGCGTGCTCGAAGGCGAGTTTGCCGACATGAACGGCTGGGACGCCG
The DNA here is from genome assembly GCF_014699055.1 of Hymenobacter armeniacus. Classification (GTDB taxonomy): domain Bacteria; phylum Bacteroidota; class Bacteroidia; order Cytophagales; family Hymenobacteraceae; genus Hymenobacter; species Hymenobacter armeniacus. Next base: position 815,755 of record NZ_JACXAC010000001.1, on the reverse strand, counting down.
ACTACCAGGCCGCCGAATTGCTCTCCGGCCTGGGCATCACCGAAGACAAGCACTACAGCCTGATGGCCGACCTCGGCGCCAGCGAAAAAGTGCGTGTGCTGCTCGCCCAGGCCCTGTTTGGCAACCCCGACGTGCTGCTGCTCGACGAACCGACCAACAACCTCGACGCCGAGAGCGTGCTCTGGCTCGAAAACTTCCTCGACAACTTCGAGAACACGGTGATTGTGGTGAGCCACGACCGCCACTTCCTCGACGCCGTGTGTAATTACATGGCCGACCTCGACTTCTCAAAAATCACCATGTATCCCGGCAACTACTCGTTCTGGTACGAGAGCAGCCAGCTGGCCCTGCGTCAGCGCCAGGACGTGAACAAGAAAACCGAAGACAAGCGCAAGGAACTCGAAGAGTTTGTGCGTCGCTTCTCGGCCAACGCTTCGAAATCGAAGCAGGCCACCAGTCGCCAGAAGCTGTTGCAAAAGCTGACCCTGGAAGAAATCAAGCCGTCGTCGCGCCGCTACCCCTACATCGCCTTCAAGCCCGAGCGCGAAGCTGGCAACCAGCTCCTGACCGTGGAAGGCGTGAGCAAAACGGTAGATGGGCAGTCGGTGCTCAAGAATGTGTCGTTCACGCTTGATAAGGGCGATAAAGTGGCCATTGTGGGCCGCGACGACCGCGCCGCTTCCCTCCTGTTCGACATCATCTTTGGCGAGGCCAAGCCCGACAAAGGCGAGTACAAGTGGGGCACCACCATCACGCCTAGCTACTTTCCCAAGGAAAACAGCGCCTTCTTCCAGGCCGACAACATGAACCTGGTGGACTGGCTGCGTCAGTACTCGGTGGAGAAAGACGAGAGCTTTGTGCGCGGCTGGCTGGGCCGCATGCTGTTTTCGGGCGAGGAAAGCCAGAAGAAGCCCAACGTGCTGAGCGGGGGCGAGAAAGTGCGCTGCATGCTCTCGAAAATGATGCTGGAAAGCGGCAACGTGCTGGTGCTGGACGACCCCACGAACCATTTGGATTTGGAAAGCATTCAGGCCCTGAACAACGGCTTGAAGGATTTCACCGGCTCGCTCATCTTCGCCTCGCACGACTTGCAGTTCATCGACACCGTGGCCAACCGCATCATTGAATTGACGCCGGACGGCATCATCGACCGCCGCATGAACTACGAAGAGTACCTGGCCGATGAGACCCTGAAAGCCCAGCGCCAGAAGATGTACCAGCTGGCCTAGCGCCGACGGGTTGTTCTGAGGAATGAAAAATGAGGAATCGAGAATTCCCAGGCCGTAATTCCTCACTTTTTATTCCTCATTTTTCGTTCCTTTGAGCATGAAACGCCATCTGCTTCCGTTGCTGTTGCTTGCCGGGGTTGCCGGCCTGCTGCCCGCCCACCGCGCCCAGGCGCAGGACAAGCCCGTGCTGAACTCGGCGCCTCCCGGCCCGCCGGCCACCCAGCCCCGGCCCGCGGAGCCGGCCCCGGCGCCCACGGCCCAGCCCGCTCCTGCCCCGGAGCCCGCCAGCACCTACCCCGCGCCGCAACCCTCGCCCGACGCGCCCTCGGGCCTCGATTTCCCCAACCGCAAGGCCACCAAGGCGGGCGGTGCCGAAGATGAGCCCCCGACGCGCAAGTTCATTTACACCAATTTCGGCCTGGGCTTTTCGTCCTACAACCAGCTCTCGCAATTCAACATCAGCGCGGCCCCGGCGCTAGGTTTCCGCCTCAACAACCGCTTGGCGGTGGGTCCGGGCATTTCGTACGCTTACAGCAGCTACTCCGTGCCCGATGGCTACGCCATTACCGCGGCGGGCGCGTCCAGCATTTCGACCAGCAGCGTGGGCGTGAAAGCATTTGCCCAGTTCATCGTGTACAGAGAATTCTTCTTGCACGCCGAGTACGAAGTAACCAACGCGCAACTGCTGGGCGAAGACGGCCAGGGCTTCTTGTCGAAGATTAACAAAACGGTGAGCACGCCCCTGGCCGGCGTGGGCTACCGCTCCCAGATTGGCGACAAGGCCGCGTTCGACATTGTGGGCCTCTACAATTTCGACAACAGCATTTATTCGCTTTACCCCGGCCTGGTGGTGCGCTTCAGCTTGCTTTTCAACATCGGCAAGTAACTGCCATTTCGTAAAGCATCAAACACAAAAAGGCCGTGCTGTTGCCAGCACGGCCTTTTTGTGTTTTTAAGTTTGACCCAACGGGGCGCGTTAGACTGCGCTTCGTCCGCTGATGACACGCAGCAGTACGGCGATAATCGCAATGACCAGCAACGTGTGGATGATGCCGCCGGTGTAGTAGCCACCAAAGTAGCTAATAGCCCAGATGATGATGAGAATGACGGCGATGATATACAGGAGGTTGCCCATGGCTAGAGTGTGTGAAGGAGGTGAAAGAAACAACTATGTGGCCTTGTACGGGGGTGTTTTGAAAAAGATATAATAATTGAAAAAATATTTAGCTGGATGCAAACAAAAATGGCAGTTGCTAACGGCAGCGTAGCTTTGCAACCATCGGGCATTTGCCCGGTTTTAGCACTCCCACCCACTCTTTTTCCGCTTCTTATGAACGTCGCCGTTATTGGCTCCGGCACCATGGGCAATGGCATTGCCCACGTTTTTGCGCAGCACGGCTTTGCTGTTTCGCTCATCGACATCAGCCAGCCGGCCCTCGACCGGGCCCTGGGCACCATCACCAAAAACCTCGACCGCCAGGTGGCCAAGGCCACCCTGAGCGAAGACGACAAAACCGCTACCCTGGGCCGCCTGCGCACCTACACCTCGCTGGCCGAGGGCGTGGCCACCGCCGAGCTCGTGGTGGAAGCTGCCACCGAAAACGTCGACCTCAAGCTGCAAATCTTCCGCGACCTCGACCAGCACGCGCCCGCCGAAGCCATCCTGGCCTCGAACACGTCGTCGATTTCCATCACTAAAATTGCCGCCGTGACCAAGCGCCCGCAGCAGGTGATTGGCATGCACTTCATGAACCCCGTGCCGGTGATGAAGCTGGTGGAGGTGATTCGCGGCTACGCCACCTCCGACGACGTGACGGCGCGCGTGATGGACCTGGCGCGCCAGCTGGGCAAAACGCCCACCGAGGTAAACGACTACCCCGGCTTCGTGGCCAACCGCATTCTGATGCCGATGATAAACGAGGCCATCATCACGCTGTTTGAGGGCGTGGCCGGCGTGGAAGAAATTGACACGGTGATGAAGTTGGGCATGGCGCACCCCATGGGCCCCCTGCAGCTGGCCGATTTTATTGGCCTGGACGTGTGCCTGGCCATTCTGCGGGTGCTGCACGAGGGCCTGGGCAATCCGAAATACGCCCCCTGCCCCTTGCTGGTAAACATGGTGATGGCCGGCCGCCTGGGCGTGAAGTCGGGCGAGGGCTTCTACCAATACACGGCAGGCTCCAAAGAACTGGTGGTGGCCGAGCGGTTCCGGAAGTAGGCAACTGGTTTGGTAAAAGCCCGTCATGCTGCGCTGGTCGAAGCATCTCTACCGCGAAGAGTATTCATTTACTTCCTCGGTAGAGATGCTTCGACCAGCTCAGCATGACGGGCTTTTAAACTTGTGCTTTTCCGCTCAAAAACCTGTAAGGAAATAACCTGGGCCGCGTCTACCGCGTTGTTACCAACACCAACGACATAAATTCCTCCCCATGCAACATGCAACATTTGGCGCCGGCTGCTTCTGGTGCGTCGAGGCCGTTTTTCAAAACCTGAAAGGGGTCGAGAAAGTGGTATCGGGCTACACCGGCGGCCGCATTGCCAACCCGACGTATAAAGAAGTGTGCAGCGGCCTCACGGGCCACAATGAGGTCATCGATATCACCTTCGACCCCAGCGTTATCAGCTACAAGGAGCTGCTTGAAATCTTCTGGAAAACCCACGACCCGACCACCCTCAACCGCCAGGGCAACGACGTGGGCACGCAGTACCGCTCGGGCATCTACTACCACAACGAGGAGCAGAAACAGCTCGCTGAGGAGTACAAGAAGAAACTCAACGACAACCAAGCCTTCCCCAACCCCGTGGTGACGGAGATTCTGCCTGCCCCGGCCTTTTACCCGGCCGAGGACTACCACCAGAACTATTTCAACCTGCACGGCCACGAGCCTTACTGCCAGTTTGTGGCCCGCCCCAAGGTGGAAAAAGTGAAGGCGCTGTTTGGGGAGAAACTGAAGGCAGGTGTATAATTAATTGCGCTGTGCCAACAATAAAAAAGCCCGCCTATGAGCGGGCTTTTTTATTAGTCAAACCACATGCTTAACCAAATTATGAATAGCGGTTAGTTTCCTTTCGGTCCAGCCATTGTGTATGTGCACATAGAATTGCTCATCACCATTGTAGTACAATGCCCAAACCTTTGCTGAATTATTACGGCTTATGTATCGGGTAGTAAATTCAGCAGTCACATGACCATAATTAAGGGTTACTGCCGAGATGTTGCGAAATAGCCGTTGGTATTTCACCTCGCCTGCCGCCTCATCAATCAGGATGAACAGCAGCGGGGCTTCGAACACCAGAAGCACCAGAAAAGCAAAATTGGAGTAGCCTGCCGCGCTGTAAAAGTCAGAATAGGCGAAGTGGTGATGGGGTTCCTTGTAGAATATGCCCCCAACAGCAATAGCCACGGCAAACAAATTCAACAGCACCCAATTCCGAAGCAGTTGCCCGTAATCTATTCTGAATGTCATTTGTGCTTAATTATACACTCACGCCAAAATCACGCAGCGCGTCGTTCAGGCTCGTTTTTAAATCCGTACTCGGCTTGCGCTGGCCAATAATCAAAGCGCAAGGCACCTGATATTCGCCGGCCGGGAATTTTTTGGTAATGGAGCCGGGAATGACCACCGAGCGCGGCGGCACGTAGCCTTTGTACTCCTTGGGCTCAGCGCCCGTCACGTCGATGATTTTGGTGCTGCCGGTGATGGTGACGCCCGCGCCAATCACGGCCTCTGCACCGATGCGGCAGCCTTCGACCAGGATGCTGCGCGAGCCGATGAAGGCGCCGTCTTCGATGATGACGGGGGCCGCCTGCACAGGCTCCAGCACGCCGCCGATGCCCACGCCGCCGCTCAGGTGCACGCCTTTGCCAATCTGGGCGCAGCTGCCTACGGTGGCCCAAGTGTCGACCATGGTGCCTTCGCCCACGTAGGCGCCGATGTTGGTGTAGCTGGGCATGAGGATGACGCCGGGGGCCAGGTAGGCGCCGTAGCGGGCCACGGCGGGCGGCACCACGCGCACCTGCTGGCCGGCGTAGTCGGTTTTGAGCAGCATCTTGTCGTGGTACTCGAAGGGGCCCACTTCCTGGGTGCTCATCTGGCGGATGGGGAAATACAGAATCACGGCCTTCTTCACCCAGTCGTTCACTTGCCACTCGTTGGTGCGGTCCTGCGGCGGCTCGGCCACGCGCAGGCGGCCTTTGTCGAGCTCTTCGATGACGTGCTCGATGGCGGCTTTGGTTTCGGGGGTTTGAAGCAGGGCGCGGTCGGCCCAGGCGGCTTCAATTTGGGTTTGGAGGTCGGACATTACAAGGGATGGATTGGCCGGATGATGTGCGTGCCGTTTTAGAGGCTGCAAAATTAGCATTGCGGGGGCTATCGGCGGTGCCAGTACCGGCATCGGGCGCGGCGGGCAAGATAGAACGATATAGGGACGCGGCTTGTCCCCGCCCGGTCATTGAGCGGTTGACGGCCTAATCGTTCAATGAGGGGCGGGGGGCGGGCTCCGCTCCTACCACAAAACGTCGCTCAACATTCGGGCTGGTTACGCGTTTAGCAACATGAAGAATGCATGAAGAAACAGGGCGGGGTAAGCATAGGCGGCGGGGCAGCACACGAGAACTAGCCGCTAGTCGGGACAAATAATTAGCAGTAGAATAAGCAGATGCCAACCATGACACGCACCAGCTACCGGGCTGCCACTGTATTAGCTATTGGGCTGCTGGCGCCGCAGCTGGGCTGGGCGCAGGCGCGGCACGTGCTCAGCGGGCAGGTGCGCGGCACCGATGGCACGGCCCTGCCGGGCGCTACCGTGGCGGTGCCATCCCTGGGCCTGGGCACGGCCACCGACGAAAACGGCCGCTACCGCCTCGACGTGCCCGCGGGGCCGCAAAACGTAACGGTGTCCTTCGTGGGCTACCTGCCCCAGACCTTCCGCGTGAACCTAAGCCGTAGCCAGCAGCGCGACCTCACGCTGGCGCCCAATGCCAACGAGCTGACCGAAGTTGTGGTGCAAGGCCAGCAAACCTTGGAGGAAAAGCTCGTGACCACGCAAATGGGCGTGGAGCGCCTCAGCATCCGCGAGGCCAAGCTGCTGCCGGCGCTGTTTGGCGAGGTCGACATTCTCAAAACCCTGCAGCTTAAGCCCGGCGTGCAAAGCGGCGGCGAGGGCAGCAGCGGCTTGTTCGTGCGCGGCGGCTCCTCGGACCAGAACCTAGTGCTGCTCGACAACGCGCTTATCTATAATCCCAACCACTTGTTCGGGCTGTTCTCGGTGTTCAACTCCGACGCGGTGCAGAGCGTGGACTTGTACAAGTCGGGCTTCCCAGCACAGTTTGGCGGGCGGCTCTCGTCGGTGATTGACGTGAAGCTGCGCGAGGGCAGCCGCGAGAAATTCACCGTGACGGGCGGCATCGGGCTCATTGCCTCGCGCCTGAGCCTGGAAGGGCCGCTGGGCAAGCGCGCCGACGGCCAAGCCGCTAAGGGCTCGTTCATCGTGAGCGCGCGGCGCACCTACTTCGACGTGTTCACGCGTGCCATCAACCGGGCCAACGCAGGCACGGAAGGCTACCGGCCCATTCCGGATTATTACTTCCAGGATTTCAACGCCAAGGCCAATTACACGCTGGGCGAGAAAGACCAGGTGTTTGCCACCGGCTACCTGGGGCGCGACGTGTTCGGTTTCAACTCATTCGGCAACCTGCAGGCCGACTTTGCGTGGGGCAACACGTTGGGCACGCTGCGCTGGCAGCACACGTTTTCGCCCCGCCTCACGGCCAACACGCAAGTGGGCCTGACCAGCTACCGCTACTCGCTGGGCAGCCAGGTCGACGTAGCCTCGTTCGGGCTGACTTCGACCATTCGGGATTACAACGCCCGTGTCGATTTCGACTACGACCTGAACCCGGCCCACAATGTGCGCTTTGGGGCCAGCTTTACGCACCACACCTTCGGGGTGGGCCGGCTGCAGGTCGAAACGGCCGACAACTCGCTGAACGTGGACAACAACATCAGCTACACCGCGCTGGAGGGCGGCCTCTACGCCAGCGACAACTGGAAGGTGAGCGACAAGCTGCAGGCCGAGCTGGGGCTGCGGCTGAGCGGCTTCGGCAACGACGCGGGGCAGGTATACGGCGGGCTGGAGCCGCGCCTGGCCGCGCGCTACGCCCTCAGCAACAAGCTCTCGCTGAAAGCCAACTATGCCCTGATGTACCAGTACGCCCACCTGGCCAGCAACACGGGCGCCTCGCTGCCGACGGACATCTGGTACCCCTCGCGGCTGAGCGTGAAGCCCCAACGCTCGCAGCAGGTGAGCACAGGTTTCAGCTGGCTGCTGTTCGGCGGCAAGTTTTTGCTCACGGATGAGGTGTATTACAAGTGGGCGCAGAACCAGGTCGATTTTCGCGACGGCGCCCAGATTTTTGCCAACCCCAACCTCGACCAGGAGTTCCTGTTTGGCAAGGGCTGGAGCTACGGCAACGAGCTGTACCTGGAAAAGCAAAAGGGCAAAACCACCGGCTGGATAGGCTACACGCTGGCCTGGAGCTGGCGCCGGTTCGGGCCGCAGCGGGGCACGCCGGGCATTAACGACGGGCGAGACTACTACCCCAGCTACGACCGCCGCCACAACCTGAACGTGGTGGTGCTGCACCAGTTCAACACGCGGCTGAGCCTCACGGCCAGCTTCGTGTACACGAGCAGCGCGCCCACCACGCTGCCGGCCGGCCGCTTCCCGCTGCAAAACGTGCCGGGCGGCGACATCCTGGCGGTGCCCGTGTACCCCGACCGCAACACCTACCGCCTCATCCCCTACCACCGCCTCGACCTGGGCGTGGTGTGGAAGCTGCGCCCCGTGCGCTTTGGCACCGAGCGCGACCTCACCTTCAGCATCTACAACGCCTATGACCGGCGCAACGCCTATTTCGTGTACTTCGAAATCTCGCGCAACCCCAACACCGACCTCATCGACGGCTTCACGGCGCAGCAGGTGTCGCTGTTTCCCATCATCCCGTCGGTCACCTACAATTTTAAATTTTAAGCCGTGGCGATGTTTAGCAAGCGTTTATTTATCCAAATGAGCCTCGGGGGCCTGCTGCTGACGGCCGCGGGCTGCAACCTCGAAAACGAGGTGGACGTGGTGCTGCCCGCCTACACGCCCGAGCTGGTGGTGGAGTGCTACCTACGCGCCGGCGAGGTGCCGCGCCTCACGGTGGTGGAGTCGGGCACCTACCTGCCCTCGAAGGCCGACGGCACCGGGCAGCCCGTCATCACGCTGCCCACGGCGGCCGTGCCCACGCTGGGGCTGGGCATCAACGGCATCACCATCCAGGTGCCGGTTGATGTGACGGTGCGGCTCACGCTGCCGGGCGGGCAGTCGGTGCCACTGCAGTTCGCGCCGGGCATCGACCCGCTGACGCGCAAAGTGTTCACGCACATTGGCACGGCGCCGCTGGCCATGCAGCCGGGGCAGCGTTTTGGGCTGGATGTGCGCGACACGCGCGGCCACCATGTGACGGGCAGCACCGGCGTGCCCACGTTCGTGCCCATCGACACGGTGCGCTACGCCTCCAACGGCGTGAACGGCCCTGAACAGCGCTTCAACTTCGTCACCCGCTTCACTGACCCGGCCGGCACCGCCGACTACTACCGCCTGCTGCTCACCAACCAGCGCGACCTCAACGACTCGGAAGGCGACTACCTGGTGAGCGACCAGGTGTTCGACGGCCAGTCGTACACCTTTCCCACCACCTACCGCTTCACGCCCGGCGACACCATGACGGCCACGCTCTTCCACATGGAGCCCGACTACTACAACTTCCAGCAGAGCGTGCGCGGCGCCATCTCGGCCAACGGCAACCCGTTTGCGCAGCCGGCCCGCATTCGCAGCACCGTGCAGGGCGGCCTGGGCGTGTTCACAATACTCGTGAGCGACCAGCGCTCGGTGGTGCTCAAATAGGGATTTTGTTGAGCCAAGCCAGTAAATGTCATCCAGCTGCCAATCGCGCATTGGATGCTATCAACGACCCGGGCCGCTTCTACCAAATTGACCGGCCCTTAAAACACGGCTCCTTGGTTTCAGCGCTACGCATGGCCGTTTGTATGCTCCTGGCAAAACCAGCATCTTTGGGCCGTGTCCGCTTCTTTTCCGTCTTCTTTCGTGGTGTTGCTGGCCTCCGTGCTGAAACCGGTAGACGACACGCGCATGCTGGGCAAATTTGCGCACACGCTGTTGGAGCGGCCCACTTCCCAGGTTTTCGTGGCCGGACGCAGCAGCTTCGATGGCCTGGAGCATGACTGGGTACAAAACTACTTTCCTCGCCTAGCGGCGCACGGCATCTTCTGGGGCTCACGCCTCAGTATGGCCCGGCTGCGGGCACAGGGCCATTACTGGCGTCTGCTGCGGGTGCTGAAGCCGGACCTGGTCATCGTGCACGCGCCGGAGCTGCTGCCGCTCACGCTGCTCTGGCAGGCGCTGGGCACGGGCCGCAAATTCCTCTATGACATCCGCGAAAACTACGCGCTGAACGTGAGCACCCAGCACGTGTACCAAGGCCTCACCCGCCGCTGGCTGGCCGCCGGGCTGCGCTGGGTTGAAGGCGTGGCTGCCCGTCGGGCGGCGGGCGTCATCCTGGCCGAGGAAAGCTACGCGGTGGAGCTGCCGTTTCTGGCGGAGCTACTGCCGGGCCGCGTGCAAGTGCTCGAAAACAAATACCAGCCCCAGCCCGGCGAAGCGTTGCGCCGGCAGCCCCTGCCGTTGCCTCCGCCCGGCGAGCCGCTGCGCCTGCTCTATTCTGGCACCATTTCCGAGCTCAACGGCGTGTGGGAAGCCATTGCCCTCACCCAGGAGTTGCGGCAGGCCTGGCCCGGCGGAGCGCAGCTCACCATCATCGGTTTTTGCCAGCAGCCGGCGTTGCTGCGGCAACTGCAGGGCAAGGTGATGGCCAATGCGGACTGGCTTACGCTCAGAGGCGGGCGGATGCCGGTGTCCCACGCCGAAATTGTGAACGAAATCGGCCGCAGCCACCTTGGCCTGCTGCCCTACCGGCCCCACCCCAGCACGGAACGCTGCCGCCCCACCAAGCTGTTTGAATACCTGGCCCACGGCCTGCCCGTCCTCTCTACGCCCAATCCGCTGTGGTTGGAAGAGTTGCAGAAGCACGGCGCAGGCCTGCCCGTCGACTTCTCCCAACCCACCGACGCGGCCGCGCTGGTGGCTCGCCTGAAAGCCGCCAATTTTTACCCCAACGGGATTCCGGCCGAAGCGCTGTGGGCCGGCGAAGGGAAAAAATTGTGGCTTTTGCTGGATTCTCTCGTTTAACCTGCCACCTTTGCGCCCATTTTGCGTCAACCGGGCAGCTTGGTTGTTGGTCAGGTTCTTGTCTCTTTCGCGCTTCTCCGCAGTATTCCCACCCCCACTTACCCTTCTTATGGCAACGCTACGTCATTCTTACATCGCCGGAGTCGGCCACTACGTTCCGAGCCGTGTCGTGAAAAACGCCGAGCTGGAAACCATGATGAACACCTCCGATGCCTGGATTCAGGAGCGGACCGGCATTCAGGAGCGCCGCTGGTTTGAAGAAGGCACCGATACCACCGCCAACATGGGCGCCAACGCCGCCCGCAAAGCCCTGGAAATGGCCGGCGTGGACGCCAACGACGTGCAGATGATAGTATTTGCCACGCTCTCGCCCGATTATTTCTTTCCGGGCTCGGGCGTGCTGCTGCAGCGCGAGCTGGGCATCACCAACAATTGCCCCGCGCTCGACGTGCGCAACCAGTGCTCGGGCTTCGTGTACGCCCTGTCGGTGGCCGACCAGTTTGTGCGCACCGGCATGTACGACACCGTGCTGGTGGTGGGCTCCGAAATTCACTCCTCGGGCCTCGATAAGTCGCCCGAAGGCCGGGGCGTCTCGGTGATTTTCGGCGATGGCGCCGGCGCTGTGGTGGTGCGCCCCAGCACCACCGAAGGCCAGGGCATCCTGAGCACGCACCTGCACTCGCAAGGCGAGTTTGCCGAAGAGCTCATCGTGAAAGAGCCCGGCTCGAACCGCGACAACCGCGTGCAGTACATCCTCGACAACCAAGCCGACCTCTACCCCTACATGAACGGCCAAAATGTGTTCAAGCACGCCGTGGTGCGTTTCCCGCAGGTCATCAAAGAGGCGCTGGACCAGAACGGCTACCAGCCGCAGGACGTCAACATGCTCATCCCGCACCAGGCCAACCTGCGCATCACGCAGTATGTGCAGCAGAAAATGGGCCTGACTGACGACAAAGTGTTCAGCAACATCCAGCGCTACGGAAACACCACCGCCGCCTCCGTGCCCATCGCCCTGAGCGAAGCCGTGCAGGAAGGCAAAATCAAGCGCGGCGACCTCGTGTGCCTCGCTGCTTTCGGCAGCGGCTTCACCTGGGCCTCGGCGCTGATTAAATGGTAGTTAACAAGCCGCAAGCTTAGTTCATGCCTAGCCACACCGAGGAAAATTACCTTAAAGCCATTTTCAAGCTGGCCGAGGCCGAACCCGATACCACGGGCGTCAGCACCAACCGCATTGCGGCCGCGCTGGACACCCGCGCCGCCTCGGTGACCGACATGCTGCGCCGCCTGGCCGACAAGGGCCTGCTGAACTACGAGAAATACCGCGGCGTGCAGCTCACGGCCGAGGGCCAGCGGCTGGCCCTGCTCACCATCCGCAAGCACCGGTTGTGGGAGGTGTTTCTGGTGCAGCAGCTGGGTTTTAATTGGGACGAGGTGCACGAAGTGGCCGAAGAGCTGGAGCACGTGCAGTCGCCGCTGCTCATGCGCCGCCTCGATGCCTTCCTGGGCCACCCCGCCCTCGACCCGCACGGCGACCCCATACCGGCCGAAGACGGGGCCATGCGCCGCCCCGCCCACCGCCTGCTGGCCGACCTCTCGGCCAGCGAGCGCGGCACGTTGGCCGCTGTTAAAAACACCTCCGCGCCGTTTCTGCAATACCTCGACAAGGTGGGTCTGCAGCTCGGCGCGCTGGTTGAAGTGCTGGATAAGGTGGCGTTTGATAACTCCTTTGAAATCCGAATCAACCGCGAACGAACGGCGCTTATTTCAGCCGAAGTCAGCCGTAATTTGTTTGTAACGGCATAACCAAAACCTGTCGTGGCCCAAGCGCTTTTCTCCGATACCATTGTGGCGTTGTCCACGCCGCCGGGCGCGGGCGCCCTGGCCATCGTGCGGTTGTCGGGCCCCGCAGCCGTGGACCTCACGGCCGCCGTGTTTTCTAAAAAAAACCTGACCCAAGCGGCGGGGCACACCCTGCACTACGGCACCCTGCGCGACCCCGACAGCGGCAGCATCGTCGACGAAGTGGTGGTGGCGCTGTACCGCGCGCCGCGCTCCTTCACCCGCGAAGACGTGGTTGAAATCAGCTGCCACGGGTCCGACTACGTGGTGCGCCAGGTATTGGCCCTGCTCCTGCGCCGCGGTGCCCGCCTGGCCGAAGCCGGCGAATTCACCAAGCGCGCTTTTCTGAACGGCGCCATGGACCTGGCCCAGGCCGAAGCCGTGGCCGACCTCATCGCCGCCGACTCGGCCCTGAGCCACCGCGTGGCGCTCAACCAGCTGCGCGGCGGCTTCTCGCAGGAGCTGCGCGAGCTGCGGGGCCGGCTTATCAAGTTTGCCGCGTTGCTGGAGCTGGAGCTGGATTTTGGCGAAGAAGACGTAGAATTTGCCGACCGCACCGGCCTGGCCCAGCTGCTGGCCGAAGTGCGCGCCGTGGTGGCCGGCCTGCTGCGCTCTTTTGAGTTGGGCAACGTCATCAAAAACGGCATCACCGCCGTGATTGCAGGCCGGCCCAACGCCGGCAAGTCCACGCTGCTCAACGCCTTGCTGCGCGAGGAACGCGCCATTGTCTCGGCCATTCCGGGCACCACGCGCGATTTTATTGAGGACGAAGTCAGCATCGACGGCCTCCGGTTCCGCTTCGTGGACACGGCTGGCCTGCGCGACGATACGGCCGATGAAGTGGAAGCCATTGGCGTGGCCCGCACTCGCGAGCGGGTCAGCAAAGCCGCGCTGCTGCTCTACTTATTCGACCTGACCCAGATGAGTCCCGAAGAAGTGCAGGCTGAAATCAGGGAACTTACTCAGGGGCTCGACCTGCCAGTAATGGCCGTGGGCAACAAAACCGACCTGGCTACGCCCGATGCGCAAGCGGCCTTCGCTTCTGCATTTCGGATTCCGGACGCGGCGGGCCCCGAAACACCGCTGGTGTTCTTGGCGGCCGGGCAAGGCCAGGGCCTGGAGGGGCTGCAGGAAGCGCTGGTGCGCCAGGTGCGGGGCTCGGCGCTCGAAAACACGGCTTCGGCCACCATCGTGACCAACGTGCGCCACGCCCGCGCCCTCGAAGCCGCCGCGGCTCACCTGGCGGCCGTGCAGGCCGGCCTCGACACCGGCCGCGGCACCGAGCTGCTGGCCGCCGATTTGCGCCATGCCCTGGCCGCGCTGGGCGAGATTACGGGCGAGATTTCGTCCGAAGATTTGCTCACGAGCATCTTCACGCAATTCTGCATCGGCAAGTAAGGACTGGCTTAATCTCCTTTTAACCGCTGGCAGCTCGAAATCTTCGCAATCGTTGCCATCGGCTCTCAGGGCTTTTTTTGCGGCCATTTTAGAAACACTGCGCGGGTTTCCGTTGTAGTGATGGCGCGGCGGCCGGCCCCAAAATTTCCCGGCTTACGGCGTATGCCTTAGTTTCGCACCGTATTATTTCCCCATTCCTCCCGCCCATGGCAGAATCTGCTGAACTCATTCTCGACGGCAAGTCCATTACGTTGCCCGTCATTGAAGGCACCGAACACGAAAAGGCGTTTGACATCGGCAAGCTGCGTGACCAAACCGGTTACGTGACCCTCGATTCGGGCTACAAAAACACCGGCGCCACCAAAAGCGCCATCACTTTCCTCGACGGCGAAGAAGGCATTTTGCGCTACCGCGGCTACCCCATCGAGCAGCTGGCCGAAAAGTCGAGCTTCCTGGAAGTGGCCTACCTGCTGATTTACGGCGCCCTTCCCACCGAAGCCGAGCTGGCCAACTTCAGCGGCCAAATCACCAAGCACACGCTGGTGCACGAGGACATGCGGAAAATTTTCGACGGCTTCCCCTCGGCCACGCACCCCATGGCCATCCTGTCGTCGCTCATCTGCGCCCTCACCGGCTTCTACCCGCAGAGCGTGTCGCCCGACCTCAGCCCCGAGGAGATGGAACTGAACATCATTCGCCTGCTGGCGAAGATGCCCACCATCGCGGCCTGGACCTACAAAAACAACATGGGCCATCCGTTGAACTACCCGCGCAACGACATGGACTATTGCGCCAACTTCCTCTACATGATGTTCAGCTTCCCCACCGAGAAGTATGAAATCAACCCCGTGGTGGTAAGCGCCCTCAACAAGCTCCTCATCCTGCACGCCGACCACGAGCAGAACTGCTCCACCAGCACCGTGCGCCTCGTGGGCTCGGCCAACGCCAGCCTCTACGGCTCGGTTTCGGCCGGCATCAACGCGCTGTGGGGACCCCTGCACGGCGGCGCCAACCAGGAGGTGATTGAGATGCTGGAGGCCATCGAGGCCGACGGCGGCGACACCAGCAAGTTCATCGCCAAGGCCAAGGACAAGAACGACTCGTTCCGCCTCATGGGCTTTGGCCACCGCGTGTACAAGAACTTCGACCCGCGCGCCAAAATCATCAAAAAGGCCGCCGACGAAGTACTGCAAGCCCTCGGCATGCAAGACAGCCCCCTGCTGAAAATCGCACAGGAGCTGGAGCAGGCCGCTCTCACCGACCAATACTTCATCGACCGCAAGCTGTACCCGAACGTGGACTTCTACTCGGGCATCATCTACAAAGCCCTGGGCATCCCCACCGAGATGTTCACCGTGATGTTTGCCCTGGGCCGCCTCCCCGGCTGGATTGCCCAGTGGAAAGAGATGCGCGAGAACAAAGAGCCCATCGGCCGGCCGCGTCAGATTTACACCGGCGAGCTGGAGCGCGACTACGTCGAACTCAGCGCCCGCGCTTAAAGGCCTTCGGGTAACCAAAAAGCAGAGCCCTGAAACGAATTCGTTTCAGGGCTCTGCTTTTTGCGTTCAAATGTCCACAAAGGGCTTGCGCTAAGCCACTATTTCGCGCTTAAGGGTAATGAGCAGTCCGCGGGTTCGGTGCGAAGTAAAGATGGTGTCCACTACCGAAACCACCTCCCACCCTTCTCGCCCCAAGGCATTCAGGTGATTGGTGAGTTCCTGGTAATCGATGCCGCTGAAAAATCCGCTCACGGTGTCCAGCAGTCGGTATTCAAAGTATTTCATGGCGCGCGGTGCCGCAGCCCCGCTGCCAGTCGCAGCGGGGCTGTAGCCAAAGGCTTACTTGAGGCGATGGGCGGTGAAGTTGTTGCGCAGCGACTGGTACGCCACCAGCTGCTGGGGCTGCAGCAGGCTGGCCAGCTCAAACTCGTAGCGTTGCTGGGCTTCGGCCAGGCGCGTGTCGCGCTCCTCGGCGCTGGCCCCGTTGAGCAAAATCTCCAGGTCGCGGCGCTCGGTGAGCATGTTCAGGTGCAGCTGCTTCACGGCGAGGTACTGCGCCTCGTTGAAATGAATGTGGCGGGCCAGGGCGCGCGTCAGCGTGGTGGCGCGGGTCATCATGGCCTGCGAGTACGAGCCATCGCCCGGACCGGCGGCGGCCGAGCCGCCATAGAGGCCGGCCGAGAGGCAGGTTGCCAGGAAGAGGTTTTTCATGGGTAAATGGGTTTGGAGAAAAGGTGAAGGGCCAACCTTCGTCGATTGACCTGACCAAACGTAATGAGAATTTTCGCTTGCACCGAAAAACATTTTTTTGGCACTTTTTTAATCACCGCATTTTTATCGACAATCATAAACACCTGATTTTTTGATACATAATAACAATTTTAAAAACTTCGCAATGAGGCAAAAAAAAAGCTCGCCATCGGGCGAGCCATATTTTTTTTGGTGCGAATCATATTAAATTTTCACTTCTTTAAAGCCTTGCTTTAAGTGAAATAGCGGTTGTTCAGTAACGCTTTAACTCAATGGCCGGGGCCGGGCGGCGCTTACAGAATGTGTAATTCTATGCGCCGATTGAGCTGCCGGTGGGCTTCCGTATCGTTCGGAGCCAGCGGGTGGCCTTCGCCGTACCCTTTGGAACGCAAGCGGGTGAGCGGAATGCCGTGGCCGGACAGGTAATCGACCACCGACTGTGACCGGCGCTGCGAGAGCTGCAGGTTCGATTCGGGCGTGCCCACGTTGTCGGTGTAGCCCGATACCTCAATTTGCACGTCGCGGTACTGACGCAGAAACTCGATAAGCCGGTTCAGCTCGGTACGCGACTGCGGCTTGAGCTCGTACTTATTGGTGTCAAAAAACAGGTTGTTCAGCACCACGGAGCGGCCGGCCCGCACGGGTTCCAGGTAGATGTCCAGCGTGAGCGGGTTGAAAGAGTGCTGGTCGGAATAGTCGAAGCTGAGACTTTTGAGCAGGTATTTGTCGGCGGCGGCGTACATGGCGTAATGGTGGCCTTCGTTGAGCACCACGGTGTAGTCGCCGTATTCCGGGTCGGAGGTCACAAACTGCGTCAGCACGTCGGTGTCCAGGTCGTAGAGCTTAACCTCGGCCTTGAGCGGTTTCTTGGTGTTGGCATCGAACACCCGGCCCTGCGTGTAAGTGCTGGTTTCGCGCGCTTTCACTGGCGCGGGCACGGCAAAGCTGAACAGCTCCACGGGCCGCTCCCGCGCCAGCCGGTAGCCACCGGAAGGCTCTTCGGTAGCACGGCTGCGCGAGCAAAATCCCTTTTGGTTGTCGGAGGTGATGAACAGCGAGGCCTCGTTTTCGAAAGTGTTGAGCGGGTAGCCCAGGTTGCGAGGCTCGCTCCAGGCGCCAGCGGCGCTTTTTTCGCACCGAAACACGTCGAGCCCGCCCATGCCCACCAGCCCGTCGGTCACATAATATAGGGTGGTGCCGCTGGCATGAATGAACGGGGCCATGTCCTTGCCGGCCGTATTCACGGGGGTGCCCAAGTTTTGGGCCACGCTCCAGTTGCCGTCGGGCTGCAGGGTGGTCACATAGATATCTTCCTGACCTTGCCCGCCGCGGCGAGTAGACGTGAAGTACAAGGTGCGACCGTCGGCCGAGAGCGAGGGCTGTGAGTCCCACTCCGTCGAATTCACGTTGATGCCCAGGTTGACCGGGGCGCTCCAGTTATTGCCGGTGCGGCGCGATATGTACAGGTCGCAGTTGCCAATGGCCTTGGGCCGGTCGCACGATGCGAAAACCAGGGTTTTGCCGTCGCCCGAAATCGAGCCCGCGCCTTCGTTGTAGCTGGAATTGATGGCCGGGGAAATGGGCACCGGCGCCCCCATCGAGCCGTCTTTGTTTTGCCGGCTCACGTACAGGTCCTCGCCGCTGCTGGCCGCCGGGCGCCCCGTGAAGAGCAGGAAGCGGTTATCAGCCGTGAGGGCAGGAAAATACTGGAACTTGAAGCTGTTCAGCGGTGCGGGCAGGGCTACGGGCGCTTCGCCCTGCGGGTGCTTCATGGCTTCCAGCGCAAACTCGCAGGTGAGCAGCTGGCGCTGCGACTTGGCGAGGTTTTTCTGGGTTTTGGGCGCCACCTTCATCAGCTGCTTGTAGGCGTCGAGGCCGGTTTGGTACTCGCCGTAGCTCAGGGCCAGGTCGCCCAGCAGCTGGTACTCCGAGGCGTGCGATGCATCGGGAGTCACCTTGGCCAGGCCGTTGCGGTAGGCCGTGAAGGCGCCGCGGTTGTCGCCCATGGCTTTCAGCAACGAGCCTTTCAGCAGGAAAGCCTCCCCGAACGAGGGAAACTTCTCGTTGAGCTGGTTGAGGGATTCCACGGCCTTTACGAAGTCCCGCTCCTTGGTTTGCTGCTGCGCTTTTTCCAGTAAGGCCCGCGCCTTGGTATTGGTGGGCGTTTGCACTTTGGGCGGCAACTGGGCGGTTGCTACTTCAGCCGAGCCCAGGCACAACGCCCACATCACTCCGAGGCGCAATGCCCCCAACACTTTTTTGCGACGCATAGGGTACGCTATGGAATGTCAAGATACTTATGGGTTTGAAGCGACACCTGCCATTGCGGGTGCTGCTTCACATACTCTACCAGTTCGGGCGTCATGCGGGCGGCACGGCTCCATTCGGGCTGTAAGTATAAGCGGGCGGTGCCGGGAACCTGCGCGGCGTGCTCTTCGGCCCAGGCAAAATCGGTGCCGTTGAACACTATTACCTTCAACTCGTGCGCTGCCGCCAGCACTTCCGGCAGCGGGGCCTTGAATTTTTTGGGCGACACGCACACCCAGTCCCAGGTACCGGACAGCGGATGCGCGCCGGAGGTCTCTATCCAGGTGCGGCAGCCGGCGGCTTGCAGTGCGGCCGTGAGCGGGCCCAGGTCGTGCATCAGGGGTTCGCCGCCGGTGATGACGACGTTGCGGCCCGCATGCTCTAAAACGGCTTCCACCAACTGAGGCACCGACTGCCGCGGGTGAGCGTCGGCGTCCCACGACTCTTTCACGTCGCACCAGTGGCACCCCACATCGCAGCCGCCCAGGCGAATAAAATAGGCGGCGCGGCCCGTGTTATATCCCTCGCCTTGAATGGTATAAAACTGTTCCATCACCGGCAGCAGGGCGCCGCTGGACAGGCCAGCACTTTCACCAAATGGTGCAATTATTTCAGAAGAAAGTAAAGTCACAGGTATCATACTAATGCGGGTGCCGGAATGCCGAACAGCCGTAACGCTGGCAATGGGACGCACTGTTCCATGGCCGGACTTTAAAAGTACAGGTTCGGCCCACTATAACCTAATATTCCAAAAAATCAGCCGGCCTACCGGGGGTAAATTTCGCCCTTTGCCGCGCGTAGCGTGTTCAGCAAAAGCATGGCAATGGTCATAGGGCCCACGCCGCCGGGCACCGGCGTAATGGCCGAGGCCAAAGGCGCCACCTCGGCAAAGTTCACATCGCCTTTGAGCACGTAGCCGCTCTTCTTGGTCGCGTCGGCCACGCGCGTGGTGCCCACGTCGATGACCACGGCGCCGGGCCGCACCATGTCGCCGGTCACAAACTCCGGCCGGCCGATGGCGGCCACCACGATGTCGGCCGTGCGGCAGATTTCAGCCAGGTTCTGCGTCCGCGAATGGCATAAAGTGACAGTGCAGTTTGCCGTATCCAAGTTCTTAGCCAACAAGATGCTAACTGGCGTTCCTACGATGTTGGAACGACCAATCACCACGCAGTGCTTGCCGCTGGTTTTGATGCCCTGGCGGGCCAGCAGCTCCACAATGCCGGACGGCGTGGCGGGCAGTAGCGCGGGCAAGCCGGCCACCATGCGGCCGATGTTCATGGGGTGAAAGCCGTCGACGTCCTTCTCGGGCCGAATGGCTTCGATGACTTTTTCGGGGTCGATGTGCTTGGGCAGCGGCAGCTGCACAATGAAGCCGTCGATTTCCGGGTCGTGGTTCAGCTCGTCGACTTTGGCCAGCAATTCGGCTTCCGTAATGTCGTCTTCGTAGCGCAGCAGCGTGGAGGCAAACCCCACCCGCTCGCAGGCCAGCACCTTGTTGCGCACGTAGGTTTCGGAGCCGCCGTCGTGGCCCACGAGAATGGCCGCCAGGTGGGGCACCTTTTTGCCGGCCGCTTTCAGGGCGGCTACTTCGGCGGCGATTTCGGCTTTGATGTCCTCGGCGGTTTGCTTGCCGTCGATGAGGTTGGAGGTGGTGGTTAGGCTCATGGTTTACCGGTCATCCTGAGCGCAGCGAAGGACCTCATCACGTCCGCGCCGCTCAATTAAATGAAATCCCGAGTAGGCAGCCGTGATAAGGTCCTTCGCTGCGCACAGGATGACAAAACAAAAAAGCGGCCCGAAAGCCGCTTTTTTCAAATCAATCGATTTTCAAAACCGCCAGGAAGGCTTCTTGCGGAATCTCGACCGAGCCCACCGAGCGCATCCGCTTTTTGCCTTCTTTCTGCTTTTCGAGCAGCTTGCGCTTGCGGCTGATGTCGCCACCGTAGCACTTCGCGATTACGTTTTTGCGCAACGCTTTCACGGTTTCGCGGGCAATGATTTTCTGGCCGATGCTGGCCTGAATGGCGATGTCGAACATCTGGCGGGGCAGCAGCTCGCGCAGCTTCTCGCAGAGGCGCTTGCCCCACTCGTAGCTCTTGGAGCGGTGCACGATGGCCGAGAGGGCGTCCACCTTCTCGCCGTTCAGCATCACGTCGAGCTTCACCATGTCGGACTCGCGGAAGCCAATCAGCTCGTAGTCGAGCGAGGCGTAGCCGCGGCTGATGGACTTGAGCTTGTCGAAGAAGTCGAACACAATTTCCGACAGCGGCAGCTCGAAGCTCATCTCCACCCGCTCGGAGGTCAGGTAGCTCTGGCCCTTGATGATGCCGCGCTTGTCCATGCACAGCGTGATGATGGCCCCCACGTACTCCGAAGCCGTGATAATCTGGGCTTTGATGTAAGGCTCCTCGATGTGCTTAATTAGGTTCGGCTCGGGCATTTCGCTCGGCGCGTTGATGGTCAGCAGCTGGTCCTTGGTGCCGGTGGCGTGGAACTGCACGCTGGGCACGGTGGTGATGACCGTCATATTGAACTCACGCTCCAACCGCTCCTGCACGATTTCCATGTGCAGCATGCCCAAGAAGCCGCAACGGAAACCGAAACCCAGGGCCACCGAAGTTTCGGGCTCCCACACCAGCGAGGCGTCGTTGAGCTGCAGCTTTTCCATGCTGGAGCGCAGCTCTTCGTACTCGGTGGTATCGACCGGGTAGATACCGGCAAACACCATCGGCTTCACGTCGGCGAAGCCCTGGATGGCCTCCGGCGTAGGCCGGTGCACGTGCGTAATGGTGTCGCCCACCTTCACTTCGCGCGCTTCCTTTATGCCCGAGATGAGGTAGCCCACGTTGCCGGCGCTGATTTCCTGGCGCGGCTCCTGGTTCAGGCCCAGAATGCCGATTTCGTCGGCGCCGTATTCCTTGCCGGTGGCCATGAAGCGGAGCTTGTCGCCCTTCTTCATGGTGCCGTTCTTGATGCGGAACAGCACTTCGATGCCGCGGTAGGAGTTGAACACCGAGTCGAAAATCAGGGCCTGCAGGGGGCCGTCCGGGTCGCCTTTGGGCGCGGGCACCCGCTCGCAGATGGCGTTCAGGATGTCTTCGATGCCGATGCCGGCCTTGCCCGAGGCGTGGATGATGTCCTCGGGCTTGCAGCCGATGAGGTCCACGATTTCGTCGGTCACTTCCTCCGGCATGGCGTGCGGGAGGTCGATTTTGTTGAGCACCGGGATGATTTCCAAATCGGCCCCGATGGCGAGGTAGAGGTTGGAAATGGTCTGGGCCTCGATGCCCTGAGAGGCGTCGACGATGAGCAGGGCGCCTTCGCAGGCGGCGATGCTGCGGCTCACTTCGTAGCTAAAGTCGACGTGGCCGGGCGTGTCAATCAGGTTCAGCGTGTAGATTTCCCCTTTGTAGGGGTACTGCATCTGAATGGCGTGGCTCTTGATGGTGATGCCCCGCTCACGCTCCAGGTCCATGTTGTCGAGCAGCTGGGCCTGCATGTCGCGCTTGGCTACCGTGCTGGTGAACTCCAGCAGGCGGTCGGCCAGGGTGCTTTTGCCGTGGTCGATGTGGGCAATGATGCAAAAATTGCGGATATTCTTCACAGAGGGCGGTTTTTCAGAGCACGAAGGTACGAAACACGGGGCGCAAAAGCCAGTTGGCGGCCCCAAAGGCCTTGGCTGGCCGGGTAGTATAAGTGCCCCAAGCACCGTAGTTTTGTCGATTACCTGTTAATAAACACGTATTGCCAGTCGCCTATGCAACCGCAAACCGCTACGCTTTCCCCCGTTTCTGCCGAAAACTCGCGGCAGAAGTTCCTCATTGCCGCGCTCAACAGCACCGCCATTTATGTGCTGGCGTACTACGGCGTGTGGGCCGCGCACGAGGGTAGCAAGGTGGCCATGTCGCGCCTGTTGGGCATCCGGGGGCTGTGGGACCCCAGCCGCATCGTGTACACGCTGGCCGACCGCGAGTGGTGGCAGCTGGCCGTGCTGGGCGTGTACGGCATCGGGCCCCTGGTGTGCTTTTTCATTGGGGTGGCGGCGTTTTGGTGGTACTGGAAGCGCGAGCGCGCCCATCCCGGCCTGTTTAAGCTGCTGCTGCTGTGGGTGGCGTTTCATGCCTGCAACGCCATTTTTGGCGCGCTGCTGGCCGACTCGCTGCGCCAGGAGGGCTCCTGGTACGTCACGGACTGGCTGCTGCGCTTGGGCAATGCCGCCGACGTGGTGGTAGCGCTGGTGGCGGGCCTCATTCAGCTGGGTATGGGCCACCTGGGCTCGGTGGCGTTTCTGCAGGCCCACGACTCGCACACGGTGATGAAGTTTGCCAATCGCAAGCGCATGGTTATTTACACGCTGATGTGGCCCTGGGTGGGCGGCGGGGTCTTCATCGGCCTCTCCAAGCTGCCGTATTTTTCCATGCACGAGGCCCTGCACCTGCTGATGATGGGCCTGCTGATATTCCCGCTCATCCTGGGCTGCGTCAACGACCCATTCGATTCCACCGTGAAGCGCGCCCAGCCCTCGCACATCGCCTGGGGGCTCATTCTGCTGGCGGTGCTGGGCGCCGTGGCCTGGCGGGTTGCCCTGAGCCCCCCGGTGTCCATCCTGTGACCGCAAAGGGGAAGCAGGCTGGAACATTCCGCATCAGCAGTGGTTGGGAACCCGGGGCTGGCATTGTTGCCATGCGCCAAACCATCATAACCCCCTTCCTTCCCATGGGTATCACCCTCGAACAAGCCCAGGCCGCCCTCAAGGCCGCGCACCAGAAAGCCCTTGACATGGGCGTCAAAATGAACATCGCCGTGGTCGACGCCGGTGCCAACCTCACCGCCTTCGCCCGCATGGACGACGCCTGGCTCGGGTCGTTGGACATCTCCATCAAGAAAGCCAAAACGGCCCGCTTCTTCGACATGCCCACCGGCGAAATCGGCAAGCTGGCCCAGCCCGGCGGCCCGCTCTACAACATTGAGCACTCCAACGGCGGCCTCATCAGCTTCCCCGGCGGCATCCCGATTATGGATTCGGGCAACCGCGTCATTGGCGCCATCGGCGTGTCGGGAAGCACCGTGGAGGACGACCACGCCGTGGCCCAGGCCGGCGTGGATGCCATTCAGGGGCAGTAGGTTTTTATAATCTGATTTTGAAACGCCCCGGCCGAAAAGCTGGGGCGTTTTTCGTACTTGCGCCTTTAATCAAAACTATGCACGATTTTACGCTTTGGCTGGAATTTGAGCACGTGGATTATTCGAGCCGATGGGATGCCGGGACAGACGCCTTTGTAACAGGTATCGCTTGGGATAGAAAAAATGAGGCTTGCAACGTCATCGTGGATTTGCCGGATGGGCGGCACTACGGAATCAACGTCTGGACTTATGGTTTCCTGGAAACTGTTGTGGCACTAGACACTGAGAACAAAGAACATTTGAACGGCATGTACCAAATTCCTCCCGGCCTCTTTGTCCGGGAGCTTACCCGCGAGTGCATCGAAGCCACCATTGCTGATTTACTGAAGCAGGGAAATCTGGAAGACCTACTGAACCTAACGGTGCTTGGCAAACCGGATTCTGATTAGACTCGATTCGTAAGAACGCGCCCCGGCCGCCCCCGCCGGGGCTTTTTCGTACCTTCGCACACGTTTTCCACCCTCACGGTCGCGGACTGAAAGTCCGCGCTACTCCCTCAAATATGCACCCCGCTCCCACCGCGCCCTACAAACCGAAGAACCACGTTCGCATCGTCACTGCCGCCGCTTTGTTCGACGGGCACGACGCCGCTATTAACATCATGCGCCGCATCATTCAGAGCAGCGGCGCGGAGGTCATTCACCTCGGGCACAACCGCTCGGTGCAGGAAATCGTGGACTGCGCCATTCAGGAGGATGCGCAGGCCATTGCCATCACCAGCTACCAGGGCGGGCACAACGAGTACTTCAAGTACATGCACGACCTGCTGAAGGAGCGCGGCACGGGTCACATCAAAATCTTCGGCGGCGGCGGCGGCGTCATTCTGCCCACCGAGATTGCCGAGCTGATGGGCTACGGCATCACCCGCATCTACTCGCCGGATGATGGCCGCGCGATGGGCCTGCAGGGTATGATTAACGACTTGCTAGAAAAAGCGGACTTCCCGACCGGCCAGAATCTGAACGGTGAGGCCGGCCACGTGGTAGAGAAAGATGCCCGCAGCATTGGCCGCCTGATTTCGGCGGCGGAGAACTTCCCCGAAGAGTTCGAGCGGGTGAAAGGCGACCTGCTGGTTGCGTTTCAAACCAGCGAAAACGAACAGAATCAGAATCTGAGCAACCGTCGCCCCGCTCCCATTCTCGGTATTACCGGCACGGGCGGCGCGGGCAAGTCGTCGTTGGTAGATGAGCTGGTGCGGCGGTTTTTGATGGACTTTCCCGAGAAGACCATTGCCATTATCTCCGTCGACCCCAGCAAGCGCAAGACGGGCGGCGCGCTGCTCGGCGACCGGATTCGGATGAATGCAATCAACTCGCCGCGGGTGTACATGCGCAGCCTGGCCACGCGGCAGAGCAACCTGGCGCTGTCGCGCTACGTGCAGGATGCCGTGGACGTGGTGCGCGCCGCCAACTACGACCTGATTATTCTGGAGACTTCGGGCATCGGGCAGTCCGACACCGAAATCATCGAGCATTCCGACGCCAGCCTGTACGTGATGACGCCCGAGTACGGCGCGGCCACGCAGCTGGAGAAAATCGACATGCTCGATTTTGCCGACGTGATTGCGCTGAACAAGTTTGACAAGCGCGGGGCGCTGGATGCGCTGCGCGACGTGCGCAAGCAGTACCAGCGCAACCACGGCCTCTGGGACACGCCCACGGACCAGATGCCGGTGTTCGGCACCATTGCCTCGCAGTTCAACGACCCGGGCATGAACCGGCTATACCGGGCGGTACTCAAGATGCTGGAAACCAAGACCGGCGCCACCTTCGCCTCGCACCTGGAAACCAGCGCCGAGGATTCGGAGAAGATTTACATCATCCCGCCGCACCGCACCCGCTACCTCTCCGAGATTGCCGAAACCAACCGTGCCTACGACCAGCGCGTGCGCGAGCAGGCCCAGATTGCCGAGGTGGCCGGCGCGTTTGCGAAGCTGGAAGAGCACTACCGCGACGAGAAGAAGAGTTCCGACAGCATGGTGGAGGAATTCACCAAAAACAAGCAGACGCAGCTGCGCCGGCTCGATGCCGACAGCCAGGCCATTCTGGAAAACTGGGAAAGCACCCTGCAAAACTACCGCAACCCGGAGTACGTGTACTCGGTGCGCGGCAAGGAAATCCGGGTGAAGACGCACACCAAGTCGCTGTCGGGCAACGACATTCCGAAGGTGGCGGTGCCGCGCTACTCGGGCTGGGGCGACCGCCTGCGCTGGGCCATGCAGGAGAACTTCCCCGGCGAGTTTCCCTACACGGCGGGCGTGTTTCCCTTCAAGCGCGAGGGCGAGGACCCCACGCGCATGTTTGCCGGCGAGGGCGGGCCGGAGCGCACCAACCGCCGCTTCCACTACGTGAGCATGGGCCTGCCCGCCAAGCGGTTGAGTACGGCGTTTGACTCGGTGACGCTCTACGGCGAGGACCCCGACCACCGGCCCGATATTTATGGCAAAATCGGCAACGCGGGCGTGAGCATCTGCTGCCTTGACGACGCCAAGAAGCTGTATTCGGGCTTCAACCTGGCCAACCCCAGCACGTCGGTGTCGATGACCATCAACGGGCCGGCGGCCACGCTGGCGGCGTTTTTCATGAACGCGGCCATCGACCAGCAGTGCGAGCTCTACATTAAAGAGCACGGGCTGGAAGCGGAGGTGGAAGCCAAAATCGACCAGATTTATAAAGCCAAAAACGTGGCCCGCCCCCGCTACCAGGGCGAGCTGCCGGCCGGCAACGACGGCCTGGGCCTGCTACTGCTCGGCGTGACGGGCGAGGACGTGCTGCCCGCCGACGTGTACGCCACCATCAAGGCCAAGACGCTGACGCAGGTGCGCGGCACCGTGCAGGCCGACATTCTGAAGGAAGACCAGGCCCAGAACACCTGCATTTTCAGCACCGAGTTTGCGCTGCGCCTGATGGGCGACGTGCAGGAATACTTCATCCGGCACGCGGTGCGGAATTTCTACTCGGTGTCGATTTCGGGCTACCACATTGCCGAGGCGGGCGCCAACCCCATCACGCAGCTGGCCCTCACGCTGAGCAACGGCTTCACGTTTGTGGAATATTACGTGAGTCGGGGCATGAGTGTGAACGACTTCGCGCCGAACCTGAGCTTCTTCTTCTCCAACGGCATCGACCCGGAGTACGCCGTGATTGGGCGGGTGGCGCGCCGCATCTGGGCCAAGGCCATGAAGCTGAAGTACGGCGCCGACGCCCGCAGCCAGATGCTGAAGTACCACATCCAGACCTCGGGCCGCAGCCTGCACGCCCAGGAAATCGACTTCAACGACATCCGCACCACGTTGCAGGCGCTGTACGCCATCTACGACAACTGTAACTCGCTGCACACTAACGCCTACGACGAGGCCATCACCACGCCCACCGAGGAATCGGTGCGCCGGGCCATGGCCATTCAGCTCATCATCAACCGCGAGCTGGGGCTGGCCAAGAACGAGAACCCGCTGCAAGGCTCCTTCATCATCGAAGAGCTGACCGACCTGGTGGAAGAAGCGGTGCTGCTCGAATTCGACCGCATCACGGAGCGCGGCGGCGTGCTCGGGGCCATGGAAACCATGTACCAGCGCGGCAAAATCCAGGAGGAAAGCATGCACTACGAGATGCTGAAGCACACCGGCGAGTACCCCATTATCGGGGTGAATACCTTCCTCTCGTCGAAGGGCTCGCCCACGGTGGTGCCGGCCGAAGTCATCCGCGCCACGGAGGAGGAAAAGCAGTACCAAATCGAGATGCTCAACATCCTGCACGCCCGCAACGCCGACCAGACCGAAACCCGCCTCAAGCGCCTGCAACAAGTGGCCGTGCGCAACGAAAACCTGTTCGAGGAGCTGATGGAAACCGTGAAGTTCTGCTCGCTCGGCCAGATTACGAACGCGCTGTTTGAAGTCGGCGGGCAGTACCGGCGGAATATGTAAGGAATCATTGTTTTAGTTAAACAGGAATCAGTGCTACATTGCTGTTGTAGCACTGATTCCTACAAAACATTGGCTCAGAGACATTATTAGAATGTGTGTTTTTCATAATGTGTGTTTTTCATAAAGTTATTTATCTATAAACCTAAAGTTCATTCACTAAATAGTTGCGTTCTTGGATTAAAAAAACATTTCAAATATGGTGGACGTGCTCAAATATACGGGTATAGGTGGCCTAGGCCTTGTTTTAATTTTTGTATTTTTTAGGCATTTAATTTCGCAGCCTCTCTTTACTAAGTTGAAGCATGATGAAAGCTATACTATTATTAAATCTATTGTTTATGGGTGCTTAGTATTATCATTACTAAGCCTTTGTATTTACGCATTTGTCAAGTACAATGAACTAGGCCTCTCAGGCATTAAAAACAAACCTTTTAATAAAACATATCGTGACACCTCATCTTGGGAAGATGCAGGCGGAGGTTGGATGAAAAGGAAAATTGATAAGGAGTATTTAATTTCTCCTTCGATTCCAATTGAAAAATCTAAACTGAAATCATTTACCAGTAACACTATCGGAGATTCATTTAATAAATTCATAGAATTAAACGACGAGCAGATAGTTTATTTAGACATTTACTTGAATAGCAAGGAAATACGTGTAGGAACAGAATTTTATGATAACGGGGATAAAGTCAATTACGACCAACTAATTACTTTCTTAGTTAGGAACAAAGGAAAAGACACTATTAATGGTAACAATTACGAGGTGCTGGGCCATCCATCTTTGAATAGATACGTGTATGAAATGAAGTATGGCAACTATTGTATTAAAGGGTACTTTAGGGTTTCAGTCGTCCCTGGTTATATGGATTTTGGGCATGGATATGTAAAACTTTATGCACAAAATGTATCTTTAAGATGAAGTAATGAATGTATTTTTTAAATCGCACTTTTACTGAAGATTTAACTACCTGCTATCCCCAAGTTAGGGAGACAAGGTTTCGTGTGTATTAGGGCAAAGTCCCAGCGCTCCCACCTGGTACAGTCATAAACACGCCCAGCTTCCTCAGCGGCTTGGAGAGGCGCCAAGGGCACGGGGACGGGCGCTGGGTCACCCGAAGCTTCAACGGTGGCGGGCTATGATTCTGCGTGAAAGCAGGTATCACCGACGTTTGGCAGGATGAATTTCGCCCTGAGCTAGCGCCTGAGCACAATTTTTCGCTAGCCAAGCTGGTTTGAGCCCTTGCAACGCCTGCCTTATCCGTCCCCGGCCCTATGAACTTACTGCGAAAATGCAGCCTGCTGGGGCTGCTGGTTGGACTGGTGGGCGCTTGCTCCTCACACACCGCGCAGGAAGTGCGGCTGGAAGGCCGGACCACCGTTGCGGGCCATCAGTATTCGGTGTTTCACCCGCAGGGCCTGGCTATTCGGGTGGTCACTGTTCGGCCCGATGCGGCCGATAGCCGCAATCAGCTCAGCGTGGCCGCGGCCTACACCGATTTGGACACCGACCAGCCGCTGGACCTGCTGGTGTGCAATGGCCGCGTGTTGCAGCCCAAAGCCACAGTGTGGTTTCTGGATGGCGCGCTGACGGTGGTCGGCGATTCGCTTACTATTGTCCGAATACCCCACAAACAGTCGGTGCCCGGTGCTGAGCTGGAGCGCGTGCGGCAGCAGCACGGCACCCTGCTGCTGCAGGAACTGCTGGTATTTGAGGGCCGAAATGTGCACGCAGACGGCGGCAGCGTGTTTCAGCGCCGCGCCTTGGTGCAGCTGGCCAACCGGCAGTTTGCAGTGGTAGAAAGTGTATCCGATTACCTCACGATGAAGCAATTCGGCGACGACCTGCTGGAACTGGGGGCGCGCAAGGCGCTGTATCTTGACATGGGCGGCTGGGACGAAGGCTGGTACCGGGCCGGCAGCCAGGTAGTGAAGCTGGGCCGCCGCCGCACGGACACGGCCCGGCAGTCGAACTGGCTGGTATTTGCGCGCCGGCCAGCGGAAAAATGAAAAGCGCCGGGGTAAACCGTTGCCAAACAATTCTATTGGGCCACCACGTCGAACCGCGCCCGGTACACAGTCGTATCGGCGGGACCGAACTCGATGCGGCGATTCGCCTTTTGTTTCAATTCGTAGTCGCCGTTGATGGCAAACTTTACTTCCGTGACCTTGTAGCCGGTGTGCGTGGTGACGACGGCACGGTAGAGGCTGTCTTTTATAATGGGCGTCATCTGCAGGTCATAGTCCCAGCTCAGGGGTTTGTCGCGGCCGCGGAGGCCCACTTGCTGCACCTTGGGATGGCCGCTCACGTCGAGCAGATACACCACGGTTTTGTCGTGGGCGGGCTGCACGCAGCCGGGTAGCAGCAGGGCCGCCAGCCCCACCAAGCCGGGCCGGAGGCGGCCGATAGCCGATTTCGTCAGCCGATAATCGAGGCCGAAGCGGCCGGAGCCCAGCACCAGCGCCGGCAGGGCCGCCCACAGAAAGCCCAGGGCGGGCAGCATGTTCCACAGGCCATTCTGAAACTGCTGCATGAATACGGCCACCAGCATGGTGCAGCACACCAGAAAAGCGGCCGGGCGCGTGAGCAGCCCCAGCACCAAGAGCAGCCCGCCGATGCCTTCGCTGAAAGCGCCCATCCAGGCAAAGAAGTTGGGGAACATGGCGAAGATGCCGCCGTAGGCCGCCACGTCCTGCGGAAACCAGAAGGCCACCTCAAACAAGCCCAGGTTGTTGTCGGGCGGCGACCAGGGCAGGCCGAATTTGGCCGCGCCGAAATCGGCGGTCAGCAGGTAGCCGCACACAACGCGCGGCAGGGCCAGCAACGCATCCTGCCACCAATGCGGCAGCTGCTGGGGTCGAAGTAGGTTTCGAATCAAGGAGGGGAATGCAGGCACGGGCGTAGGAATTGATGGTGAAAACGAGCCTGCTCCAGACCGCCTGTGCGGAAGGCAGCAGCCCAGGGTGAGTGCAGGTCGGGAGAAGTAGCTGCAAAGCACCATGCCTGGCCCCTACGTCGCGCTTCAAATTATAATTCGGGGCGTAACAAGTCATAAGTTGGCACAATGGCCAAAATCAATTTACTCATTGACAGAATATTGCCAACGTATCGAGCGCCGTCAGCCCACATGAGCCGCTCCGGCCGGCGCGCCCAAATTGTTGGTTTGCAACCCAGCGCCGGCCAGGCAAGTATGCCGCTGCGGCCCCCGGCCCTGCGGCGAATGCCGGCGGGCTCGCGGCTCCTTCATACGCCTAGCCCGATGATAGACCGTTTTACCGAAATAGACAGAGCCAAGCTGTTTCTGCTCTACCACCTCAACCCCGTTCACCCCAAAGCACCGCCCGTGCCCAAAGGCCCGTTGCTTCGGATTGTGATTATCCGGCACGGCGAAAAGCCCACCGAGGGCGACAACCTTTCGGCGGCCGGGCTTGAGCGGGCGCTGGCCTTGCCCGACGTGCTCAATGACTTGCTGCCCCGGCCGCCCGCTTTCACCTACGTGCCGTGCATCGGCACCGACAAGGAGGAAACCACCCGCGTGCGCATGATGCAAACCGTGCTGCCCTACGCCGTGCAGCACAACCTGACCATCAACAGCGACTACGCGCCCGACGAAGTGAAGGGCCTGGTGAAGGAGCTGCGGCGCCACCGCGGCACCGTGCTGCTGGTGTGGGAGCACCACAACATTGTGCGCATTGCCGAAGCCCTGGGCATTGCCGGCCCCCTAGAATGGCCCGACGACGACTACGACAGCATCTGGACCATCACCTTCCGGAAAGGCCGGGCCAAGGGCAAAGCCAAATTGCCGGTGCTCAAAAAGAGCAAGCAGGGCATTCAGCCCGAGGCGAATTGACGAACAGGCCCCGCCTTCGCCGCCCGGGCCGGGCTTGGCGCTTGTTTACACAAAGCATTACCTGGCAAGCGCTTCTGCCCTACCTTGTGCAAACCCCCGCCGGCGCCGGCGTGGCAGGCACCCCACTTTAGCGCAAGCCGCATGAAAGCCTACGTACTAACTCGCTACGGGAGCAACAAGGAGATTCAGGCAGTGGACCTGCCAGAGCCGCTGGTGAAGCCGAACGATGTGCTGATTCAAATCAAAGCGACCAGCGTCAACCCGGTCGATTTTAAAATCAGGGACGGGCAGCTCAGGCTGGCCTTGCCCCTCCGGTTCCCCCATATTTTGGGCAACGACGCGGCCGGCGTGGTGGCCAAGGTTGGCAGCAGCGTGACGCAGTTTAGCCCCGGCGACGAAGTGTATGCCCGCGTCGACATCGACCGCATGGGGGCCTTTGCCGAATACGTGGCCGTCGACGCAGGCGCCGTGGCCCCCAAGCCCGCCCGCAGCAGCATGGAAGAAGCCGCGGCCCTGCCGCTGGTGGCGCTCACGGCCTGGCAGGCGCTGCGCGAGGTGGGCCAGCTACAGCCCGGGCAGCGGGTACTCATCCACGCGGGCTCGGGGGGCGTCGGCACGATGGCCATTCAGCTGGCGAAGCACTGGGGGGCCCACGTGGCGACCACCACCAGCACGCCCAACGTGGAATGGGTGCAAGGCCTGGGCGCCGACCAGGTGATTGACTACAAGAAACAGGCCTTCGAAACCGTGCTAAACGGGTTTGACCTCGTGCTGGATACGCTGGGCGGAGACGCGCTCAACAAGTCGTTTCGGGTGCTGAAACCCGGCGGCAAAGTGGTGTCGGTGGCCGGGCCGCCCGACCCGCAATTTGCCAAAGACCAGGGCATGAACTGGTTTATGCAACAGGCTTTGGGGCTGCTGAGCTTCCGGGTGCGCCGACTCGCGAAACAGCACCACGCGAGCTACTCTTTCCTGTTGATGCACCCCAGCGGCCCGGAGCTGCGCGTGCTGAGCGCGCTCGTAGACGCCGGCACCGTGCGCCCGGTGATAGACCAGGTGTTTCCCTTCGAAGCCACCAAAGAGGCCATAGCATACCTCGAAACCGGGCGCGCCAAAGGCAAGGTGGTAATCCGCGTGGCGTAAGGCCGTTGCCGGGCTTCGCTCGGGGCGCAACGGCTTTCTGTGGGGCGCGGGGTGTCTACCCCGGCCAGAATCCCCGACCTTTGCCGGCCCATGAAGCACTTCCTTGACCTCACTACCTGGAACCGGCGCGAGCATTTTGCCTTCTTTTCCGCGTTCGAAGAGCCCTTTTT
This sequence comes from Hymenobacter armeniacus, assembly GCF_014699055.1. Classification (GTDB taxonomy): domain Bacteria; phylum Bacteroidota; class Bacteroidia; order Cytophagales; family Hymenobacteraceae; genus Hymenobacter; species Hymenobacter armeniacus. The sequence goes on along the minus strand of NZ_JACXAC010000001.1, from coordinate 783,145 downwards.
CGGCCTGGTGGCCACCGTCGACTGTACCCGCGCCCTGGCCGAGGCCAAGCGACTGGGCGTGCCGTTTTTCCTGTATTACCTGCACGCAGCCCTGCACGCCGTGAACCAGGTGGATGCCTTCCGCTACCGCATCGAAGACGGCCAGGTGGTCTGCTACGACTGCATTCATGCCTCGGCCACCATCGGGCGGGCCGATAACACCTTTGGGTTTTCCTTCATAGAGCACCACCCCGAGCTGGCCGACTTCCTCCCCGCGGCCAACGCCGAAATTGCGGCCGTGCAAGCCGGCCCCGGCCTGCGCCTGAACGAGCAAACCGGCCGGCCCGACGTCATTCATTTTTCGGCCATTCCGTGGGTGCGCTTCACCGGCCTGACGCACGCCCGCAGCTTCGGCCACCCCGACAGCTGCCCCAAGATTTCGGTGGGGCAAACCTATGCCGAGGGCGGCGCCACGCTCATGCCCGTGTCCATCAACGTGCACCACGGCCTGGCCGATGGCTACCACGTGGGCCTCTTTCTGCAGGCGTTTCAGGAGCGGCTGGGGTAGTTTTTTGCCACTGCGGCTTTCATATGCGGTTTATGCCTACTTCTTCGCGCTTTGCCCTGCCTGCCGTGCCGGCCGTGCTGCTTTCCATCGTCAGCGTGCAGGGCGGGGCGGCCATTGCCAAAGGGCTGTTTCCGGTGCTCGGCGCGGCGGGCACGGCCAGTGCGCGCATTGGGCTGTCGGCGCTGATATTGTTGGCGGTGGTGCGCCCCCGACTGGGGCGGCTGAGCGGCGCGCAGTGGCGGGCCGTGGTGCCATACGGGCTGGCATTGGGCGCCATGAACTTTCTGTTTTACTGCGCGCTGGCGCGGGTGCCGCTGGGGCTGGCCGTCACGCTGGAATTTGTGGGGCCGCTGGGCCTGGCCCTGGCGGGGGCGCGCCGCTGGGTAGATGTGGTGTGGGCGGTGCTGGCCGCGGCCGGCATTGCCCTGATAGCCCCGTGGAGCGGCTCCGGGGTCGACCTCTTGGGGATGGGCTTTGCCCTGGCCGCGGGCGGATGCTGGACCATCTACATCGTGCTGGGCCAGCGCACCGCCGCCGTGCTGCCCGGGGCGCAGGCCGTGGCCGTGGGCATGCTGTTTGCCGTGGTGCCGGTGCTGCCGTTTGGAGTGGCCAGCGGCAGCCTGCTGGCGTTTACGCCGCACTTGCTGCTGCTGGGGGCCTTGCTGGCGGTGTTTTCCAGCGTGCTCCCTTTCACGCTGGAAATGCAGGCCCTCCGAACGCTGCCGACGCGCACGTTCAGCATCCTGATGAGCCTGGAGCCGGTGGCAGCGGCCATTTCGGGCTGGCTGCTGCTGGGCGAGCGGCTCACCCTGGGGCAATGGCTGGCGGTGGTGTTTATAGTGGCCGCCAGCGCCGGGGCTACCCTCACCACGGCCAGCCCACCCGCGGCCGTTGGGGGCGAGTAAAACCTATACACAAAACGGGCTTTGGCGGAGAGTTCTCCGATTATTTCAAAACAAAACCGTGGTTTGAGCGTCTGCAAGGGCATGACCATCACCATTGCCCCCCACTCCGCCCACCCGCTCACCCTCAACCGCCTCGGCTACGGCACCATGCGCCTCACCGGCCCCGACATCTGGGGCGAGCCCGCCAACCGCCCCGAGGCGCTGGAAATCCTGAAAACCGCCGTGGCCAGCGGCGTGAATTTCCTCGACACCGCCGACTACTACGGCGAAGACGTAACCAACCGCCTCATTGCCGAAGCCCTGCACCCCTACCCGGCCGGGCTGGTCATCTGCACCAAGGTGGGCGCCACTCGCCGGCCCGACAAAAGCTGGGTGCCCTTCAACACCCCCGAAAACCTGCGCACCAGCATCGACAACAACCTGCGCACCCTGCGGCAGGAGCAGATTCAGCTGGTGCACCTGCGGCTGATGGGCCACGGCCCGGTGCCCCTGGCCGAGCAGCTGGGCGCCATGTTTGAGATGCAGCGCGAAGGCAAAATCCTGCACGTGGGCCTGAGCAACGTGACCCGCGAAGAGCTGGAAGCCGGCCTGCAGCTGGGCCCCATTGCCACCGTCGAAAACATGTATAGCTACGCCCAGCGCACCACTGTGCAGCTGCCCCACGGCGCCAACCCCGGCGGCGAGGAAGTGCTGGACCTCTGCGAGCAGCACGGCATTCCGCTCATTCCGTTTTTCTCGCTCATCCACGGCTTGCCCAAGGCCGGCAACAAGCTGGCCGAACTGGCGCAGAAGTACCGCGTTTCGGAAGCGCAGCTGAACATTGCCTGGCTGCTGCACCGCTCCCCCTGGATATTGCCCATTCCGGGCACGTCGTCGCTGGCGCACCTGCGGGAGAACGTGAAAGCCGCCGAAATTCAGCTCAGTGCCGAAGACATGGCGTATCTGGGGTAGGCCAATTGCGCGAGCGCCGGGATTTCGCAATTTTTCAGCCGCAATTTTACTTTTGCGCCCATGAGACGCAGCATTTGGTATGGCATCGGGGCCCTGCTGCTGGCCGGCCCCGTGCAAGCCCAATCCCTGACGGGCGTATGGCAGGGCGTAGAAGCCGAAACCGGCGAGCCGGGGGCCTATTGGCCGGCGCTCCTGCGGCTTCAAACCAGCAAGGGCAACGCCGTATTTGGCGTATTGTACCAGGAAGTGGGGGGCAACCCGGCCGTATCGGTCACCTTCCGGATGAAGGGCACGCGCACGGCCACCGGACTCAAGCTCGACCACGGCGACAAGCTCAGTGAAACCGGCCGCACGCCCTTCAACTTCTGGTGCGACGGCTCCATCACCTTCACCTACGACGCGGCGCTTGAGAAGCTGACGGGCCACGCCACCTACCGGCCCGTGGGCTCCTGCGACGTGGGCACGCTCACCCTCTACCGCGTGAAGTTGAAGTCGGCAGCCACGGTGCCAGCCGGGGCCGAGAGCAGCATTCGCGTCTCGGGGCGTAACGTGCTGTGGTACGCCGACGCCGACCTGAAGCAGCCCGTGAACACGGGCAACACCTACCGCACCAAGCTCACCAAAACCACCACTTTCTACCTCACCCAGGGCTATTACCCCACCAGCCAGAGCGCGGTGGTGCCCATCACCATCACGGTGAAGGGCAAGGCGCCCAAAACGCCGCCGCCTGCCCCGCCGGTGGCGGCGCCCGCGCCCGCCCCCACTGTGGCGCCGCCCGACACGGCCCGGCCGGCCCCCGCGCCCCTGCTCACCGACAAGCCCGTGGTGCTGCCCACGGTGCTGTTTCGGGTGGGCAAGCCGGAGCTGCTGCCCGAATCGGGCCCGGCCCTGGAGCAATTGGCCGCCGAGCTCAGGGCCCGGCCCGCGGTGAAGGTGCGCGTGCTGGGCCACGCCGACCGCGTGGGCGAACCCGACAAAAACCAAGTGCTTTCGGAGCAGCGCGCCGAGGCCGTGAAGGCATACCTGGTGAAAGCCGGCATCGCCCCGGAGCGCATCGGCACGGTGGGCTACGGCGACTCACGCCCGCTGTTCCCGTCGCCCGACGCCCGCAACCGCCGCGTGGAAGTGGAAGAACTGAAATAACCGCGCGGCATTTCGCGGCCGGTAGTTCGATAAAGAAGCCGCAGGTGCTAAACTTGCAAGTGAATGGCCGAAAGCACCGATGCTTTCGGCCATTTCTGTCTTATGCTGAAACCTATCGATACGATTGCGCTGGCCCTGGGGCTGCTGGCGTTGGCCGCCCCCGCCACGCTGCGGGCCCAAACCACCAGCCCCGCTTGGAACAACAAGCAGTGCGCCGTGGTGCTGACCTACGACGACGCCATCGACGTGGACCTCGACAACGTGGTGCCGGCGCTGGATTCGGCCAAATTCCGGGGCACGTTCTACCTCATCGGCTCGTCGCCGGTGGTGACGCGCCGCCTGCCCGAATGGCGCCAGGCCGCCAAGCGCGGCCACGAGCTGGGCAACCACGCCCTGTTTCATCCCTGCGACGGCAGCCTGCCGGGCCGCGGCTTTGTGACGCCCGACCACGACCTGAGCAAATACACCGTGGGCCGCGCCGTAGACGAGGTGCGCGCCAACAACACCTTGCTCACGGCCATCGACGGCAAAACCGCGCGCACCTTCGCCTACCCCTGCGGCGACCGGCAAATTGGCGGCGTGATGTTTTACGAGCAGCTGAAAAACGACTTCGTGGCCGCCCGCGGCGTGACGCCGGGCTTGAAGCCGGCCGCCCAGGTGGCCCTTGACAACGTGGATGCGTATTCCATCAATGGGCAAGACGGCCAGTACCTCATCGACCTTGTGAAACAGGCTCAAGCCTCGCACACGCTGCTGGTGTTTCTGTTTCACGGCGTGGGCGGCGGGCATTCGCTGAACGTGTCGTTGCCGGCGCACCGGCAGCTGCTGCGCTACCTCAAGGCCCACGAAAAGGAAATCTGGGTGGCCCCCATGGTGGACGTGGCCCAGCAGATAAAAGCCGGGCAACAGGCCACTGGCAGCAAAAAGTAGCCGGGCGCCAGCGGGCAGCCCGCGACGCCGGCCGGCGCGGCCTTGTTAAGTTTGCGGGCTGTTCCCTCCTGTCCTTTCTTTCCGCGCTGCGCCATGCAGGATATTTACAACGACCGCACCTACCTGGCCAACAACCCGACCTGGCACGAGGAAGACGCGCCGTTTAAAGCCGAACGAATCCTGCGGCTGCTGCGCCGCAACGCCGTGCCCACAGGCACCGTTGGGGAAGTGGGCTGCGGCAGTGGCGAGGTGCTGGTGCAGCTGGCCGCGCAGCTCCCCGAAAGCCGCTTCACCGGCTACGACATCTCGGCCGATGCCCTGGCCCTAGCGCGCCCCAAGCAAACCGCCCGCCTCCGGTTCGAGCTGCGCGACCTCACCAACACGGGTGTGGCCGAGCCGTTCGACCTGCTGCTGGTCATCGACGTCATCGAGCACCTGCCCAACTACTTTCAGTTTTTGGAGGACATTGCCGGGGCGGGCCGCTACACGCTGTTCCACATTCCGCTCGACCTAAGCCTGTGGTCGCTGCTGCGCGAGCAGATGCTCATCGAGTCGAAGGCGCGGGTGGGCCACATCCACAATTTCACCGAAGACTTTATCCTGAGCGTGCTGGCCGACTACGGCTACCGGGTGCTCGACAAGATGTACACCGAGCCGCGCTACAAACACTGGTCGGCCAAGGAACGGCTCACGCACCTGCTGCGGCGGGCGCTCTACGCCCTCAGCCCCCGGCTGTGCAGCAAGCTGCTGGGCGGCTATTCGCTGCTGGTGCTCACCGAAAACTCCGCCCGCTAGGCCGATGGGCCCACACCGCCATGTCGCACCGCCACTTTCTCATTCACAAGCCCTATGGCTACCTGAGCCAGTTTGTGGGCGAGGCCAAAAAGAAGAAGCTGGGCGAGTTTCACGACTTCCCGGAGGGCATCATGGCCATTGGCCGCCTCGACGAAGACAGCGAGGGCCTGCTCCTGCTCACCACCGACGGCCGCACGAGCGAGCTGGTGCGCAGCAAAAAGATTGAGAAAGAATACTACGCCCAAGTCGACGGCCTGATTGACGAGGCGGCCGTGGAGCAGCTGCGCACCGGCGTCGAAATCGGCATCCACAACGTGCGCTACCGCACCAGCCCCTGCCAGGCCCGCCGCCTCGACCCCGCCCCGGCATTCGCGCCGCGCACCCGCAAAATCCGCGACGACCGGCACGGGCCCACCAGCTGGGTCAGCATCACCCTCACCGAAGGCAAATACCGGCAGGTGCGCAAGATGACGGCGGCCGTGGGCTTCCCCACGCTGCGGCTGGTGCGCGTGCGGGTGGGCAGCATCTGGCTGGGCGATTTGGCCGCAGGCGAGGTGCGTGAAGTGACAGGCTTTGGAATTAACGAGGAATAAAGTCCGTCATGCAGAGCGCAGCGAAGCATCTCGCGTGCAGAAGTATTATTTGCTTCCACACGCGAGATGCTTCGCTGCGCTCTGCATGACGGAGGTGGTCGTCTTACTTCACCGCCACCGCCTTTGAGCCCGCTTTTTTCTCCTCCAACGGCTTCACGTTGTCGTAATAAAACCGGTCAATCAGCTTCTGGTACGGGTCGATGCCGCCCTTGGCGGGCTTTTGGCTCACCACAAAGTGCAGCGTTTCTTCGGGCTTGGTGAGCTTCACTTTTTGCACCAGCAGGGCTTTGCCGCGCACGTCCCAGCTCTCGCCGGGCGCCTGGTCGGGCCCGAAGATGCCCACGTCCACGTAGTCGGCCAGTTGGGTGGGCGTTTCGTTGCCGAGGCTGTCGGCGCGCACCTTTTCGGCCTTGATGGTGAGGGCCACGTCGTAGCGGCCATCGGGCCGGCGGGTGTACTGGGCGGCTTTCAGCTCGTTTTTGTAGAGCGTGATTGTCTCAAACATGTCGTGCAGCACGTACTGCAAGGAGTCGGGCGTGGCCCGGCGAATGTAGCCCAGCAAGTCGGCCGACGTGGCGTACGGCGGCTTGGTCTGGTGGTTGGCGGCCAGAAACTCGCGCAAGGCGCCGTTCAGTCTGTCTTCGCCCAGGTAGTCCTGCAAGGCATAAAACACCATGCCGCCCTTGTAGTAATGGATGTACGGCTGGTTTTCCACCAGCAGCAGGGGCAGCTCCTTCTTGCGTTCTGAGCGGCGGCCGCGCAGGTACGCATTGAGTTCGCCCCGCATGAACTGCTGCATCTGGTTGGGCGTGAAGGCGTGCTTGGCGTTCATGATGGCCGAGTATTCGGCCAGCGACTCCACCAGCACGCTGGCGCCCTGCACGTCGGCGCCCACTATCTGGTGGCCCCACCACTGGTGGCCCAGCTCGTGGCTGGTGATGAAGTACGTATTGTCCGGGGCGTTGCGGTCGCGCAGGTCGCTGATGAACCCGGCGCTTTCCGAAAACTGAATGGTGTTGGCGTAGCTCTGGGCGAAGGACTTGTAGCGCGGAAACTCCAGCAGCCGGATGTGGGAGTACTGGTAGGGCCCGAAAGCCTTGGTGTAGTACTGCAGGCCGTCTTGCAGGGCCTGGGCCATGCGGCGCACGTTGGCGCGGTGGTGGGGGTCGTAGTAGATTTCGATGGCCACGGGCGCGCCGCCGGCCGGGTTTTGCCACTGTGTTTTATAGGTCTGGTAGCGGGCCGACAGAATGCTCACGATGGGCCAGATGGGTTGGTTCATGCGGTACTGGAAGTAGCGCCGGCCGCCCTGGGTCCATTCGCGTTCGAGGGTGCCGGCGGTGGCGGCCACTTGGTCGGGGTCGGTGCTGAGGGTGGCCGAGTAGCGCACCCGGTCGGCGTCGCGGGCAAACTGGGCCCGCTGCCGGCCGCGGGGGTCGGTGAGGCGTAGGGCGCGGGCTTTGGGCGCCAGGCCCTGGCGCTTGCGGGCGTCGTCTTCGTCCATCTCCGCGCCGGGCTGGTAGCCAATGCGCAGGCTGCTCACGTCCAGAAAGGTGCCGTTCTCGGTCAGGCGGTCTTCGGGCGAAATCGCAGCCCAGTCGAACACGCCCGTGCCTTTGATGCGGGAAGTGAAACCGCGGGCGCGGTAGTCTTCCTCATACGCCAGGTCGAGTGAGTCGCCGGGCGCCAGCGGCTGGGCTAGGCAGTACATGCGGATGCCAGCCACGGGGTCGTCGAGCAGCACCCTGGCCGGACGGCCGGGCGTGAGCGTGGCCCGAATGCTGCGGCTGGGGTCGTAGTTCACAAACAGCGTGTCGAGGGGCCGCGGGCTTTGGTTGAGCAGCGTGTAGCGGCCGCGCAGCCGGTAGCCCCGGGGCCGGGCCGATGGAAACAGGTCGGCCTGCAGGGCCAGGGCCACGATTTTGGGCTGGGCCAGGTTTTCGTACTTCTTGTACGTGCGCTCGGTGCGGGCCTGGCGCGCCTCCAGCCCGCGCGGCGTGACGAACTCGTTCACCACGTTGGCGTTGTAAAACACCCAGCCGCCGGCCGTAAGCACGGCCAGCCCGGCCACCAGCAGGGCCGGCCGCAGGCCCGGCGCCCGCAGGCGCTGTGCTGCCAGGCGCAGGCGGGTGCGGGCGCCGGTATCGTTGCCGCGCACCCACAGCAGGCTGGCCAGCAGCGCCAGCAGCGCCGCCCCGGCCAGGTAATAGAGGTTGATGAACAGCAGCGGCGACACCAGGTGCCCGTAGCCGTTCATGTCAGAATACGTGTAGGGCACAGGCGCGCCAAACTTGAGCAGGGCGTGGTGCAGCCCCAGCGCATCGGCCAGCAGAAACACCACGGCGTAGTATACCAGCATCAGGGCGTGGCCCACGTATTTCTGGTTCGCCACCGTCTGCACCACCAGGGCCAGGGCGCAGAGCACGGCCACGGTGGCCAGCTGCAGCACAAAGTTTTTCACGTACAGCACCGGCTCAATCAGGCTCGCATCGAGGTAGGCCTGCACGGCCAGCCCCACCACCGACTGCACCGCCGTGAGCACGGCCGCCACCAGCACCAGCGCCAGCAGCTTGCTCACAAACGGCACCCAGGTGGCAAAAGGCAAGGCATCGAACACGCCCTGCAGGCGCGTGTCCCGCTCGCGCCACACCAGCTCACCGGCGTAAATGGTGATGATAATGAGCAGGTAGAGTGTAAAATTTTCATTTATCAGGTTCAGTACCTGGTACGTGACCGGCAGCGAGGTGCCGCGAATGGGGTCGTGATACGTCCAGTAGAAATTGAATAGCACGTACACCGTGCCCAGCACCGCCAGCACCCGGAAGGGCCACGCCTGCAGCACGTTCAGGGCCTGCACCCGCACCAGGCGCCACACCTGCCAGCTGCTCAGGCCCTGGCCAAAAGCCGGTTCCGTGCGCTGCAAGCCCGCGCTGGTAGCCAGGGCCGGAGCTGGCTCGGCCGCCGCCTTGCCGGCACGGGTGCGCGGCAGCGCCAGCCGAAACAACACACTGGACACCAGCAGCACCGCCAGCCCCACCCCGCTCCACAACAGTCGGTTCTCAATCAAGAATCCGCCCAAATAATTGGCTACTTGCGTGTTTCGCTCGGCGATGGTCCAGTACTTCACGTCCAGGTTTTTGGCCACAAAGCCAAACGGGTCGAGCATGGCAAACAGGTGGTCGCTGGTCACCCGCTCGCTGAACTGCAACGACAGCTGGTACCCCACAAACAGCACAATGCCACCCAGATACACCACCAGCGGCGAGCGCAGCAGCAGGTAAGCCGCAAAAAACAAGCTCCCTGCAAACAGCACGTTCACCCAGCCCGCCGCCAGCAGCGGGGCCAGCAGCCCCAGCCCCGGCACGGGGCCCAGCTTGCTGGCATCTACCCACGGCGCCAGCATGCCCAGCAAGGCCCCTACCGTGGTGCCGCAGGTAATAAACCACATGGCCAGCAGCGAGCCCAGGAAGCGCCCGCCCAGGTAAGCTGGCTTGGGCAAGGGCGTGGTGTAGAGCAGCCCCGTCATCTGGTCCTTGTCGTCGCGGTATACGGGCGTGCCCAGCAGCGCCGCCGTGATGAACATTCCGAAGATGGACGAGATGAAATACAGATTGGCCAGCGCGTCGGGGGCATTCACGTGCACTTTCGGGCTGGAATTGAACCCGAAGTCGTCCACGGTTTGCGACAAAAACGCAAACAGCGCAAACACCCCAAAATAGAGGTAGGTGGTGGGCTGCGCGAAACGGTAGCGCAGCTCGAAGCGGAGCGTATGGAAAAACATGGCCCTTATGCCTTTATATGAACATTATGCCGTTACCGGTTGCTGCTGCCGCCGCGCCAGGCGGTGGAAGTACACGTCTTCCAGGGTGGCCTCCGCCGGCTGAAACTGCCCGTTGATGGGCACCTCGCTGAACACCCGCACAATGGGCTGCCCGGCCACCAGCTTCGAGGAAATCACCTCGTATTCGTTGCGCAACTGGGCCAGCGCGGCTTTCTCGGTTTTGGTGCGGTACACCTTGCCGCGGATTTCGCCAATCACGTCGTTGGGCGAGCCGGTGGCCACCACTTCGCCGCCGGCAATGATGGCCATGTTCGGGCACAGCTCGGTCACGTCGTCCACGATGTGCGTGCTGAGAATCACGACCACGTTCTCCCCTATCTCGCTCAGCAAGTCCAGGAAGCGGTTGCGCTCGGTGGGGTCGAGGCCGGCCGTGGGCTCGTCGACGATGATGAGCTGCGGCGCGCCCAGCAAGGCCACCGCTATGCCGAAGCGCTGCTTCATGCCGCCCGAGTAGCCGCCCACGGCTTTTTTGCGCATGGTCCACAGGTTGGTTTGCTGCAGCAGGTTTTCAACCGCGGCCTTGCGCTCGGCGGCGTCGCGCAAGCCTTTCAGCCCGGCGAAATAGTCGAGCAGCACTTCGGCGCTCACGTTGGGGTACACCCCAAACTCCTGGGGCAGGTAGCCCAGCACCCGGCGCACCGCGTCCTTCTCCCGCAGCACGTCGATGTTGCCGAGCCGGATGCTGCCGCTGTCGGGCTCCTGCAGCGTGGCAATGGTGCGCATCAGGCTGCTCTTGCCGGCGCCGTTGGGGCCCAGCAGGCCAAACATGCCGTTGGGAATGGTGAGCGTGACGTTGTGCAGGGCACGCACGCCGTTGGCGTAGGTCTTAGACAAGTTCTCAATGCGAAGCTCCATGAGTATGATGCAGTTAAGGTGACCAGGCAAAAGTGAGGCTCCGCTACGTAATACATATTTGAAAATGTCCCTTTTCCATTCCTTTTCGTGACATTGGGCCAATTTTTATGCTGCATGCATAACATTTTACGCCGTTGTGCGTATCTTTGCACCAGTAAAACAATACCGGCCTGTTCCGGCCTAACCATTATGAAAAAGACCACCGCGCTATCCTTTTCGTCGCTGCTGCTGCTGGGCGGCGTCAGCTACCTGGCTGCCAAACTGGCCGACCTCGACCTGACGTTCTTCTTCGACGGCGACGACGACCACCATCACTACTGCTAAGGGCCATTTGCCCCGGCACGGCCCCGTGCCGCCCCTATTTTATGAAAAAGCCCGGCCCATTCGCCGGGCTTTTTGGTTATAGCATCGGCCAATGCGGCCGACGCCGAAGCTTCGGCCCGGCTTTTGGAACTTTGGCCCCCGAACGGCGTACCCCGTTCAGCTATTCTTTCACCGGCAGCGCCGGCTCCGGCCCGGATTGTTCGCTGCCCCATTTCCCTTTTTACCCATCTATGAATCTCGATTCCCACCAGGCTCAGGTGAGCTACATCATTGGCCGCGACCTGGCCCGCAACTTTGCCCAGCAGGGCCTCGACCTGGACGTTGACGTGCTGGCCGGTGCCCTCAAGGAAGGCCTGCAGGGCCTCCCCAGCCGCCTCACCCAGGAGCAGATGCAGGCCGCCATGCAGCAGCTGCAGGAGCAGATGGGCGGCGCCGAAGACGATGACGACAACCAAGACCCCAACGCCATGAACAACAACAAAGCCGAAGGCGAAGCCTTCCTCGCCGAAAACGCCCAGAAGCCCGGCGTGCACACCCTGCCCAGCGGCCTGCAGTACGAAGTGCTGACCGAAGGCACCGGCAAAAAGCCCACCCTGCGCTCGTCGGTAACGACGCACTACCACGGCACCCTCATCAACGGCAAGGTGTTCGACAGCAGCTACCAGCGCGGCCAGCCGGCCACCTTCCCCGTGAACGGCGTGATTGCGGGCTGGACCGAAGCCCTGCAGTTGATGGGCGAAGGCTCAAAGTACCGCCTCTACATCCCTTCCGACCTGGCCTACGGCAAGCGCGGCGCAGGCCGCGACATCCCCGGCGACACGGCCCTGATTTTCGACGTAGAACTTCTGAAAGTAAACAACTGAGGGACCGTCGGGGCGAAGCCGGATGCCGGCTTCGCCCCGACGACCACGGCCGTGCCCGTGTGGCACCGGCCCACCAGCACCCAACCGGCTGTTTCTGAGCCCATGAAAGACCTCGAAGCCCAGCCACCCGCTGACCAGCCCCCCGTGGCCCCGGAACAACCTTCCGGGGCCGCTTTGCTGACTGCACCCGCCGAAGCGCCGGCGTCTGGCCCGGCCTATGCCCCACCGGTGGCTGCCCCGGTGCCCATGCCGCCCCCGCTGCCCCCGCTCCCGCCGCTGGTGAGCGACGACGGCCGCGTCAGCCTCACCGACACGTCCTTCACCGTGCGGGGCCAGGAGTTTTTGCTGCGCGAGTTGGAACGCGTGGAGGTGGCCCCCGTGAAATGGATACTGTGGTACCTGCTGGGCGGCCTGGGCCTGGCCGCGGTCATGATTGCCTTTCTGCAAAACTGGCTGCACACCGGTCCCGCCATGCTGGGCATGGCCCTCACGGCGCTGCTGCTGGCCTACGGCCACCGGGGCACCAACCGGCTGCGCCTGCACCGCCTGGGGCGCGAGGCGGTAAACTTTGCGCTGCCCGGCGAAACGCCGCCCTGGCAGCGCCTAGTGGCCGAAGCCAACCGCCGCATCTTCCGGGTGCACGACCACGCCGCCCGCGAAGCCACCGCCCTGCTGGCCGCTGCCGACGAAGCCCGCCGGCAGGAGGCCCTGGCTGCGCAAGCTGAAGCAGTGGATTATGAAAACAATAATCCACTAACTATCAGTTGATAACCGAATATCCCCGGCCAGTGGTAGGCTCACGGCATCGGTGTGCCTGCTACCTTCGCGCGCCGAATTTCAGTTACAGGCTCACGGCCGCGGCAACTCGTTATCAGTAATATGGATTCCAAACACTCGCACACCGCCATTTCAGGGGCGGGGCTTCTCATTGCCCTGGGCATCATCTACGGCGACATCGGCACCTCGCCGCTTTACGTGATGTCGTCCATCCTCAAGGGCGCCATTGTGCCCGACCAGATTGACGAGCACCTGGTGCTCGGGGCCATTTCCTGCGTCATCTGGACGCTCACGCTGCAAACCACCGTCAAGTACGTGCTGCTCACGCTGAACGCGGACAACAACGGCGAAGGCGGCATTTTCTCGCTCTATGCCCTGGTGCGGCGGCGGGGAGCGTGGCTGTCGGCGGTGGCCATCATCGGCGGCTCGGCCCTGCTGGCCGACGGCGTGATTACGCCGCCCATCTCGGTGTCGTCGGCGGTGGAAGGCCTGAAAAACGTCTTTCCGCAGCTCACGCAGGAAATGGTGGTTTACATCGTCATCGGCATCATTGCGGCTTTGTTTCTGCTCCAAAGCTTTGGGACCCAGATAGTGGGCAAAGCCTTTGGGCCCATCATGCTGCTGTGGTTCAGCATGCTGGGGGTACTGGGCGTGCTCTGGATTGTGCAGAACCCCATCATCCTGAAGGCCTTCAACCCCTACTACGCCTACGACCTGCTGGTGCGGTACCCGAGCGGCTTCTGGCTGCTGGGCTCGGTGTTTCTGTGCACCACGGGGGCCGAGGCGCTCTACTCGGACCTGGGCCATTGCGGCAAGGGCAACATCCGCATCAGCTGGACCTTTGTGAAGAGCACGCTGCTGCTCAACTACCTGGGCCAGGGCGCCTGGCTGCTGAGCCACCTGGGCGAGAAGCTCAACGGCCGCAACCCCTTCTATGCCCTCATGCCGCAATGGTTCCTGCTCATCGGCATCAGCATTGCCACCATTGCGGCCATCATTGCGTCGCAGGCCCTCATCACGGGCTCGTTTACGCTGGTGGCCGAGGCCATCCGCCTGAACATGTGGCCCAAAGTGAAGCTCAACTACCCCACCGACGTGAAGGGCCAGCTCTTCGTGCCCAGCATGAACCGCCTGCTGCTGCTGGGCTGCATCGGGGTGGTGCTGTACTTCCAGGAGTCGACCAACATGGAAGCGGCTTATGGCCTAGCCATTACGCTCACCATGCTGATGACCACCATCTTGCTGTGCATGTGGCTGCGCATGAAGAAGGTGGCGCTGCCGCTGATTATCCTGTTTGCGGTGGTGTATGGGCTCATCGAGGGCTCGTTCCTCATCGCCAACATGATTAAGTTTCCGCACGGCGGCTGGGTGTCGCTGGCCATTGGCGGCACGCTCATGGGCGTGATGTACGTGTGGCTCAAAGCGTATTACATCAAGCGCCGCCTCACCGAGTTTGTGCGCCTGGAACCTTACGTAGATGCCCTCAAGCAGCTCAGCGACGACGACTCCATCCCGAAGTACTCCACCCACCTGGTGTTCCTGACCTCGGCCGAGCGCAGCTCGGAAATCGAGCAGAAAATCATTTACTCCATCTTCCAGAAGCGCCCCAAGCGGGCCGACATCTACTGGTTCATCCACGTCGACACCACCGACGAGCCCTATACCATGGAGTATAAGGTGACGGAAGTGGCCAAGGACGACGTGTTTCGCATCAACTTCCGCCTGGGTTTCCGGGTGCAGCAGCGCATCAACCTGTACTTCCGCAAGGTGATTGAGGACCTGGTGCGCAACAAAGAAGTTGACATCACCTCGCGCTACGAGTCGCTGAGCAAGCAGCACGTGACGGGCGATTTCCGCTTCGTGGTGCTGGAGAAATTCCTGAGCATCGAGAACGACTTCCCCACCCTGGAGAAGCTCGTCATGCAGGCGTACTTCTACATCCGCCAGTTCATTGCCTCCGAAGACCAGTACTTTGGCCTCGACACGTCGTCGGTGAAGGTGGAGAAAGTGCCGCTGGTGATTGCGCCGGTGCGCGAAGTGGCGCTGAAACGGATTAAGTAGCCCGCAGCCGTTGTAATAAGTTGTGAGCAGTCTCGTTTGCTGACAGACCCAGAGCCCCGCGCAACCTGTGCGGGGCTTTTGTTTTGGCCCAACACTGCTTTAGCCTACGCTTATGTTTCGATTGTACCCTTTCCGTTGCCAATGGCTGCCGGTTGGCTTGCTGCTACCCCAGGCAGCCCTCGCGCAGCTACCCGCCATCACGTCGGTGGTGCCGGCGGCCAACTTCCTGGCCGCTCCGGCTTCGGGCCCGGTGGCCGTCACCTTCAATCAGCCGCTGCTGAACACTTCGGCGGGCTCGCTAAAAGTGTTTAGCAGCTTGCGGGGCGGCCAACGCGCACAGGGCGCCGCCGCGGCCGTGGTGAGCGGCAACGCGCTGCGTTTCTCTCCTGGCAGCGCCCCCTTCTCGCCGGGCGAAACCGTGAGTTATACCGTCACGCGGGGCGCCAGCAGCAGCAACGGCGCGCTGGCGCAGCCGCGGGTGGGCCAGTTCACGGTGGCCGTCGGCGGCGGCAACGGCACCTTCGCGCCCGGCTCTGACCCGGCTTCTGGGTTTCAGCCCATCACCGTGGCCGTGGGCGACGTGGACGGCGACGGCGACCTGGACTTTGTTACGGCCAACTTTCGCGGCCCCATCAGCGTGCGCCTGAACAACGGCAGCGGCACCTTCGGCCCCGGCCGCGACGTGAGCGTGAGCGGCAACGTGCGCTCGGTGACGCTCGGCGACGTGGACGGGGATGGCGACCTCGACCTGCTGGCCCCCGACTACAGCGACGACACCGGCACCTCGGTGAGCGTGCGTTTCAACAACGGCCAGGGCGTGTTCAGTGGCACCCAAAGCGTGTTTGTGAATACCGGCTCCTACGGCCTGGCGCTGGGCGACGTAGACGGCGATGGCGACCTCGACCTGCTAACCGCCAACGGCCGCTCCAACAGCGTGAGCATCCGTTTCAACGATGGACAAGGCAGCTTCGGTGGCAGCCAGAACGTGGCCGCCGGTAGCAACCCGCACAACGTGGTGGTGGGCGATGTGGACGCCGACGGTGACCTGGACTATCTCGTGGCCAACAGCAACAGCAGCACCGTAAGCATCGGCTTCAATGATGGCCGCGGCAACTTCAGTGCCGGCTCGTTTGTGAGCGTTGCCGCCAATCCCTTTGGCTTGGCCGTGGGCGACGTGGACGGCGACGGCGACCTGGACCTGCTATCGTCGAGCCCGAACGCCAACGGGGCCATTAGCGTCCGCCTGAACAACGGCACCGGCACTTTCGGCGGCGGCCAGGACGTGGCCACCAACAATATATCCGGCTACGGCGCATTCAGCGTGACCCTGGGGGATGTGGACGGCGATGGCGACCTGGACTTCTTGGCTTCGAACGCCAACGGCGGTGGCCCCGGCAGCGTGCTGATTGGGCTCAACAACGGCAAAGGCATCTTCAGTGCGGGCCAAAGCGTGAGCGTGGGCCGGGCCACGCAAGGCGTGGCCGTGGGCGACGTAGACGGCGATGGGGACCTGGACATCCTGTCGGCCAACAGCAACGACAACAATGTGAGCATTCGCCTGAATCGGAGTGGCAGTGCCGGCACCGGTACCGGCACCAACCCGGCACTGGCCAGTCTGCTGCCCAACATCATCACCCCCAATAACGACCGTCACAACGACCTTTTTGTCATCGATGAGCCCGACCGCGGCCCGTGGGCGCTGACGGTGTATACGCGCTGGGGCCAGCGCGTATACCACAGCCCCAACTACCAGAATGACTGGGGCGCCGACAGCCCGGGCGGCACCTACTTCTACCTGCTTCAGCCAGCCGACGGCGGCCCGGCCCGGAAAGGCTGGGTGGAAGTGGTTCGATAAGGCACAAAGAAGGCCGGCAACGCTTTCGCATTGCCGGCCTTCTTTGTGCCTCTTGCCCTAACAGAGTCGGGTCAGTTTTTACTTACCCAGCCATTTGGCCAGCACTTTCTGCTGCGCCTCGGAGGGGCTGGCCGCGGGCTGAAGCTGGTACTTCACGTCCGGGTTGGCCAGCATCTTGATTTTCAAGTCGCGCGGAAGGCCGTCGCGGCGCACCTGCAGGGCCACTTCATTGCCCACCGAGCCGCTCACCAGCGACTTCACGGTTTCTTCGCTGGGTGCGGCGCCATTGATGAGCAGGATTTCGTCGTTCACATTCAGGCCGGTGTTCCAGGCGGCGCCGTCGCGCACCACGCTGGTCACGAGCAGCTTGCCCGAGCGGTTGGAAAAATTGGCGCCCAGCGTGCCGGTGGTGGTGAGGGGCGCCTTGGTCAGCGTGAGGCCCGCGTAGCCCAAGGCCGTGGCGTAGTCAATCGGCTTGGTGCCGTACACGCTGTTTTTGAAGAAGTCATCGAAGCGGCGGCCGGCCACCGTGGCCACGGCGTCCTGGTACTCCTGGTCGGTGAAGCCCCGGCCGGCTTTCTTGTAATACGTGTCGTAGAGCAGCCGGAACACGTCGTCGAGGTGCTTCTGGCCCTTGGTGGCTTCGGCAATGTTCAGGTCGAGCCAGGTGCCAATCAGGTCACCCTTCGAGTAGTAGCTGATTTGGGTGTTGTTGGCATTCTCGTTCGGGCGGTAGTACTTAATCCACGCATCGAAGCTCGACTCCGCGGCCGACTGAATGCGGTTGCCGGGCGTGTTTTCTACTTCCGCAATGGCGTTGGCCAGCCGGCCCAGGTACTCGTCGCGGGTGAGCACGCCCGCCCGCGCCAGGATTTGTTTGGAGTAGTACTCCGTCATGCCCTCGCTCACCCACAGCATGTGGGTATAGTTCTCCTCGTCGTAGTTGAAGGGCCCCAACGCTTTGGGCCGGATGCGCTTCACGTTCCAGAGGTGGAAATACTCATGCGCCACCAGCCCGAGGAAGGACTTCATGCCGGCGTCGGTGCCGTACACGGTGCGGCCCACTTCCAGCGTGGTGGAGTACAGGTGCTCCAGGCCGCCGCCGCCGCGCTCCAAATTGTGCACGATGAACAGGTAATGGTCCAGGGGGTTTTGGCCCACCACGCGGTGCGCTTCTTCGCACACCTTCTTCATTTCGGCCACTATTTTGGCGTCATCGGCCTGGTAGGTGCCGTACATGGCCACCTGGTGCGGCGTGCCGTTGGCCGTAAACTCCAACACTTTGTGGGTGCCGATTTCCATCGGCGAGTCGGCCAGCTCGTCGTAGCTCGCGGCTTTGTAGGTGAACTTGCCCGGGCCGGGGCGCAGGGCCGTGCTCACCTGCGTCCAGCCGGTGGCGGGCTGCACGGCCACGGTGCTGCCCAGCATCTTGTTATCGGCCGGGTACATGAACACGCTGCTGCCGTTGAGGTAGCCGTGGTCGGCATCCATGAACGAAGTCCGAACCGACAGCTCGAACGCATACACCCGGTAGCTCACCTGGAAGTTGGCTTGCTTGGGGTGGCGCACCCGCCAGGTGTTTTTATTGAGCTTTTCTACGGCCAGGGCCTGCCCGCCAGCCGTGCGGGCCTGAAAGCCCTCCACGTTTTTAGAATACTCGCGCACCAGGTACGAGCCCGGCGCCCACACGGGCATTTTTACGTCGGTGTACTCGGCCGGAAAGCCCCCCAGCTCCATTTTCACTTCAAAGTAGTGGGTTTGGGGCGCGGGCATCGAGAGGCTGTAGCGGAGGGTGGGCACCGCGGCCGCGGGCGGCGTAGCGGCCAGGGCGGGCCCGGCCAACAGCAGGGCCGCAGCGGCCTGGCAAAGCATCAAGGTTGAATTTCTGAGCATGTATGATGTTTGATTGGAAAGACAAGCACAAACGTACGCCGGTCGAAACCGTTCAACCTACGGGGCGGCCGCGCCGTTAGGCTCCATGGTGGCGCTTATCGTGCCTTTCACAATTTGTTGACGACGGATATATGCGCATCGTTTGGTTGGTTTTTGTGGGGCTGATTGTGGCCATGGCGCTGGTGCTGCCCCGCCTGAGCCGCACGCCTGCCCCCCACACCACGGCTACCCCGGCCCCGGCCGAGGGCAGCTCCGGCACGGCTCCCCTCACGTCTTCCTTTGCGGCCCTGCGCGAAGCCCCCGCCCCCGGCCTGGCGGCCACCGCCGACAGCGTGGTGGCCTTTGGCCTGGCCCAGCGCGGCACGCCCTACGTCTACGCCGGCGTGTCGCCGCTCACGGGGTTCGACTGCTCGGGGTTCATCATGTACACGTTTGCGCGTTTCGGCGTGGCCGTGCCGCACTCTACCGCCCTGCTCATCGACGTGGGCCGGCCCGTGCCCCGCGCCGAAGCCCAGCCCGGCGACATCGTGGTGTTTACGGGCACCGCCAACCCGAGCACCACGCCGGGCCACGCGGGCATCGTCATCTCGCGGCGGGGCGAAACGCCCTTGCGCTTTGTGCACGCCTCCTCCTCGCGCCGCGAGCCCTTCGTGAAAGTCAGCCAGGTAGAGAATTCTGACTACGAGCGGCGCTTCATGCAGGTGCGCCGCGTGCTGGGCCAGCAAAACCTGGCGGCCGCCCGGCCCGCGCCCACCACCAAACCGGCGGCCAAGGCGCCGCCCGTAGCGGCGCTCCCCGCGCGCAAGGTGGCCGTCGACGCTTTGCCCGCCCCGGCACCGGCGCTGCCCCAAACGCTGGCCCGTAAGCCGGTGGCGCATTCGGCAGCCCCACAGCGCACCGCAAAGAAAGTAGCAGCCAAAAAGCCGGCGGTCAGAAAGACAGTGGCCAAAAAAGCGGCGCCTAAAAAGCAGGTAGCCCCCGCCGCCAAGCGCAAAACCCCGGTTAAGGCAAGCGCCCGAAAATGAGTGCGTGCGTGCGCCAGCGACCCGCCCAAACGCAGCGATGCCCGGCCTGTCTCTGCCGTCCCACTGAAGGGCGACTGGACAAACCGGGCATCTAATCCTTCAAATCTTACCAAGCGGCGAAACTGGGGTACAGTTCCGGCGTCTTTCAAGATAAGACCTGGCCGAATGTGGGAAGCCTTAGGAGCTACCCCACGAAGCTGTTGTTAGGCGCGTACTGCGGTGAAGCGTACGACATTCGACAGGCTTGGCAGGATTTGGTTGGGACTACTAGACATTTTGTACCTCCTTTCTTTACGTTCGACATAACACTTGCTCGCGCGGCCCAGCACCTTAGGGCTGCTTGAGCAAGGCCGTAGCACTCACTACTGAGCGGTAAAGTTAATAGCGGGCGGTAAGGTTCAAAATTTGCCGGCTAAATTTTGCAGAAATCAGGCCTCAGCAGGGCTTTAGGCCTGATTAACAGTGCTATTTATTTTAGCCTCAACCCTATTTTTATAATTGCCGGCTGGGCTTTCAGAACTTGGCCGTAAACTTGCCTTAACGGTGGAAACGTTGCCGGCGGGCCCTCCGGATTTTTTTTGCTTACCTTTTCCCTTCAAACCCACCTCTTGCTCATTTCAACAATGAAAAAAACACTGCTCCTGCTCGTTGCTCTCGTGTTGGGCGTCGCCCGCATGGCCTCCGCCCAAACCATGTCGCCGCTGGGCATCTGGACGAATGCAGAGAAAAAGGCCACGTTTGAGATTTACAAGTGCGGCGACAAGCTGTGCGGCAAAATCGTGAGCCTGACCGTGCCCAACGACCCGGCCACCGGCAAGCCCAAAACCGACTCGCAAAACCCCGACCCCAAGCTGCGCAACCGCCCCCGTCTGGGCCTGGTGTTTATGCAAGGCTTTAAGTACGACGACGACAACAAGTGGGACGACGGCAAAATTTACGACCCCGAAAGCGGCAAGACCTACTCCTGCTACATGAAGATGGAAAACGCCAACTCCATGGAAGTGAAGGGCTACATCGGCTTTTCGCTCATCGGCAAGTCGCAGACCTGGACCCGCGTGAAGTAAGCCCGGCCGCCACACCAGTGCCGGAAACACCGCAAAGCCGGCTCCCGTTCGGGGGCCGGCTTTTGCATGTGGCACGATATCGGCAAGCGCCGGACAAAACCGGCCCCGCACGCGCCCAAACCGGCGCCGTGCCCACCCAAGCCCGCTAAACTATTTGCCCCAGCCGGTGTTTCGACTCCATTAACGCTTCCGCTCTTGTTCAATTTTCTCCAGAAATTATTTCGGCCGCACGGCACCGCTCGCCCCGCGTGGCGCTCGGTGAAGCTGTCGCCGGGCCAAGCGGCCCGGCACGCCCGCTGGGTGGAGCAACGCGTGTTTCTGAACTGGCTGGGACCGTATTACAAGGCCTACCACCTGCACAAAGGCGGGGCCGGCGGCAGCCGCGGCCTGCGCGTGGAGCCGTTGCGCGAAAGCGGCCGCCAGGGCGTGCTGCTGTTCTTCGACGACAGCATCGGGCCGGGCAACTTCCGGCACTTCTACGAGCACCTGGGCGAACGGGTGCTGGCCCTGGGCTACCACCGCGCCTGCGCCGACCGCGGCGTGAAGCAGCGCGCCGGCCACACCGAAACCACCCTCAAACAGCTTTTCAAGCCCAACCCCACCGACTGCCCCACCACCGGCCACTGCAACCAGCGCTTCGGCCTCATCACCATCGACCTGGTGGCCCTCAACGGCGAACCTTTCTTCATCCGCCTCGCCACCAACGCCATGCTGGAGCCCTGCTTCACGCCGGCCGGCTCGTTTGAGGAGCTGCTCAAAAGCCTGCTCGATGCCCCGATGCCCGACCCGGCCACCCAGGCCCGCATCCGCGAATACCACGACACGTTTTGAGGCGCAGTTAGCACATAAAAAAAGGACGCCGGCCCCATGCGCCGGCGTCCTTTTTTTGTTTAGGCGAAAGCTACTCGCGCACGAAACGGCCTTGCCCCAGCAACTCGCCGCTGCCACTGAGCAGCCGCAGGTGGTAGAGGCCCGGCGCCAGGGTGCGGGTGTTGAGCCGGGGCTGGCCGGCCAGAATGCGCTCGCGCATCACCACGCGGCCCGTGGCATCGAGCACCAGGGCCGTGGCCGCCGGCGCCCCGGGCAGCTGCAGCTCGTCGCGGCACGGGTTGGGGAACAGGGCCAGCACCGGTGCTTTCGAGGCTGGCTGCGTGGCGAGCAGGGTATTGTCGCGCACGGCGCCGGAAGCTGGCAGGTCGAGCACCCACTGGTCGGGGTCGACGGCCACGCTCGTGACGGTGCCATTCACGGTCAGCAGGTAGGTTTCGGTGGGGTTGGCTTGGTGCAGGCGCACGGTTTGGGTGGTGCCGTTTGAGAAGGAGAGGCGGTAGTCGACGTCGGTTTCGAAGAAGGGCGTGGTGCCCGGCACCGAAGCCGTTTCGGTGACGCGCAGCACGAAGTTGTTGCCGCCCTGGTTCCAGCGCCCGTTGAACGTGGGATAGCCACGGCCCCGAAACCACTGCTGAAAGAAGTAGCCCAGCGGACGCCCGGCCTCGGCCTCGAAAATGCGCTGCAGGTCGGCCGTGCGCGCCGTCGAGCCACGGAACTGGGTTTGGTACGTGCGCAGCGCCCGGAAAAACTTGGCGTCGTCGTTCAACAGGTAGCGCAGCATGTGCACCACGCCCGCGCCCTTCTTGTAGGAGAGGAAGTAGTCGAAAATGCGGTTTACGTTGGTGGTATCGGGCACGTAGATGGTGCCCGACGAGGACTGCGCATAGGAGTGGGCGGTGTTCATCCAGTAGCGGGCGTCGCCGGGCTGGCCAAAGGCCTGCAGCGACAGGTACTCGCCGTAGGAGGCGAAGCTTTCGTTCAGCCAGATGTCTTCCCAAGTGGCGCAGGTCACGTTGTCGCCAAACCATTGGTGAAACAGCTCGTGGGCCGTAAGGGTGAACTCGAAGCCGTCCTGCGAAGTCATGGTCTGGTGCTCCATGCCGCCGTAGATGGGCACCGTGGTGTGGCCGTATTTCTCGTTGGCAAAAGGATAGAGTCCCACCAGCGCCGAGTAATTCTCAATGAAACCCGCTGTGCGGTCGATGCTTGATTGCCAGAAGTTGAGGTAGCTCTGGTTGTAGACGTAGTTGACGATGGGGACGGTCGGCCCACCGGCCGGGTGCGCGAAGGTGAGATATTCAACGTAGGGCGCCACCGACACCGAAATCAAGTAGTAGTCGATGGGATTGCGCGACTTCCACTCGTAGCGCACCTTGTTATTGGGCAGCGGTACGGTGCGGTTTAGCACGCCGTTGGAACCCACTTTGTTGGGCAGCGTGGTGGTCACCCACACGTCGGAGGAATCGGCCTTGTCGGTGAGCACCTGCTTGCACGGAAACCACTCATGGGCCGAAAACGGCTCCGACAGAGACCACGTGACGTTGTAGGGAAAAGTATTAGAGCCGGAGTTGGTTTCGAGGTGCACGGTACTGGCCGTGCTCAGGCCGTTGCCGATGGCGGCCGAGTTGCCGCTCGGGGCCGTGCCGTGGTAATAGATGCGGGCATCGGCCAAGGTGCCCACGGCGGCCGGCTGGGCCAGCGCGGCGGTGGCGTCGTTGCCGCTGCGCCGGATGCCGGGCGAGCGCCGCCCGTTCACCACCACCGAGTCGATGAGCAGCGTGGCCGTGCCGGCGGGCGAGCCGGTCGGGGCCTGGTAGAGCTCAAACGCCAGCGAATCGAGGGCCTGGGTGCCGCGCACCCGCACGCGCATCCACACCGAGCCGGCCACGTTCAGCGAGTTGTTTTCCATGGCCAGGTCCAGCTTATAGTACTTCACGTCGTAGCGCTCCATTTTTGCGCGGTGCCGCACCGACGACGTGGCCGTGCGCGCCGCGGCGTTCACGTGCGCTTTGGCGCACAGCAAACCGGCATCCTGGTCGGGCCGGGGTAGCAGGCTAGTCCCGGTGGCGACGGGCACGGTTTGGGCCGCCAGCGGGGCCGCAGCCCACAACAAACACGGGGCGAGAAAAGCGTAGAAGAAGCGACGCATATAAAAAATTGAATGGCAGTGATAAGGGAAAGGAGGCGGTTGGTGAGCCGGGCTTTGCCTGGGCCAAGGTACGGCGGTTCAACCCGTTGGCAAACGGGCCAGCATGCCGGAAGTTGGCCGCATCGGGCGTATATTTCGGCTTAATTCAGGATTTTCTACGCTTTTTCCGCTACCCATGTCCATCCCCCTTCGTCTGCCGGGCGCGGCGCGGCTGCTTTTGGTGCTGCTGAGTGGATTATTGGGGATGGCCCACCCGGCGCAGGCCACGCACATCGTGGGCGGCGAGATGGAGCTGGTGCACAACAGCGGCGAAACGTACACGCTGCTGCTCAACCTGTATTTTGACGCAGCTAACGGCAGCGCCAGCGCCCTCGACGCCGACCTGACCGCCAGCATCTTCGAGAAAGCCACCAACCAACGCATGGCCAACGTGGTGCTGCCGCTCACCAGCAACACCTTCGTGAACTACACCAACCCGGCCTGTGCCAAGCCCACGCTCAGCACCCGGCGGCTGGTGTACAGCAAGGTCATCACGCTGCCGCCGGGCACCTACAGCAGCGTGCAGGGCTACTACGTGGCGGTGGAGCGCTGCTGCCGCAACAACAGCATCAGCAACATTGTGGCGCCCGGCAATGCGGCCCAGGCCTTCTACCTGGAGTTTCCGGCGGTGGTGCGCCGCGGCCAGCCGTTTTACGACTCGACGCCGCGCATTTTCCCGCCCCTGGCCGACTACGCCTGCCGCAACGAGCTGTTTTACTACGACTTTGGCGGCCAGGACGCCGACGGCGACTCGCTGGTCTACGACATGGTGACGCCCCTCAACGGCCACTCCAACACCAACACGCCGAAGCCGGCCTCGGCCGAGCCGGCGCCCTACGCGCCCATTGCCTGGAGCGGTGGCCTGAGCACCCTCAACCAGATTCCGGGCAGTCCTACGCTGAGCATCAACCGGGCCACCGGCCGCCTCACCGTGCGGCCCACCGACCTGGGCTTGTTCGTGTTTGGCGTGCGCTGCTCCGAGTACCGCAAGGGCGAAAAAATCGGCGAGTCGCGCCGCGACTTTCAGCTCATGGTGCTCAACTGCTCGCCCAACACCAAGCCCAACCTGGTGTTGTTTCCCAGCCCCGGCAACCCAACCCCCTACCGCCCCAAGCGCGACACGCTGCGACTGGTGCCGGGCGGCAACCACTGCGTCCGCCTGCGCTTCACCGACCCCGACCCCAACTCCCGCCTGACGCTGTCGCTCAGCCCGGTCAACTTTACGGGCCTGCTGCCCAGCTTTTCCACCGCTTCGAGCGGGGCGGTGCGCAGCCCGGGCTCGCCCGACACCCTCACGGCCACGCTGTGCTTCCCGGAGTGCCTGAACTCGCAGGGCAAGGTGTATTTGCTGGATGTGGTGGTGGGCGACGACGGCTGCAGCCTACCCAAGCGCGACACCGTGCGCGTGGCTTTCACGGCCGTGCCGCCGCCCAACTCCCCGCCGCAGCTCACCACAACGGCCAGCCCTACGCGGCCAATCCGGGTGCGCATCGGCGATTTGGTGAGCTTCGACCTCACCGGCACCGACCCCGACAACGACCCCGTGCAGCTGGAAATGACCGGCGCGGGCTTTAGCCCCACCGGCCTGGGCGCCACCCTGTCGCAGGGCACTTCGGGGCGCGAGCAGCGGGGGCGCTTCACCTGGCGGGTCGACTGCCGGGCGGTGGGACCCGACTCGGTCTTTACGTTTCAGTTTGCCGCCGCTACCCAGCCCTGCAACGGCCGCCAGGCCGTGACGCAAAGCGTGCCGTTTGTGGTGAAGTACAGCAACCGGGCGCCCACCCTTACCTCTGACCTGCCCGCGAATAAGCCCGGCGAAGACCTGCCGCTGGTGGAGCTGCCCCTGGGCCGGCAATACACGGCGCACTTCACGGGCGTCGACCCGGACCGCGACGGCCTCACCCTGATAGCCACCGGCAACACGCTCGAAGGCAAGGAAGGCTTCGACCTGAGCAATGCTGGCATGCGCTTTGAGGCCCAAAATGGCAGCGGCGTGGCCACGGGCACCTTTCACTGGGACGTGAGCTGCGCGGCCGCCAACCTGCACCGCGACCTCGTGGTCACGTTCCAACTCATTGATGCCACCTGTCGCCCGCTGCCGCAGCAGCAGCGCGTGCGCCTGCGGGTGCGCAGCCCCGACACGGTGGCCGTGAAACTCTACAACATCATCACGCCCAACAACGACCGCCAAAACGACGAGTTCCGCCTGCCCGAGTTGCCGCCCAACTTCTGCGACTCGCAGTTCATTGGCATCAAGATTTTTTCGCGCTGGGGCCAGCAGGTGTTCGAGTCGGCCGACCGGGAATTTCGCTGGCCCGGCCAGGGCAGTACAGGCATCTATTACTACTACATCACCTACACCGACGGCCGCCGCTTCCGGGGCTGGCTCGAAGTCATTCCCTAGCGCAGCAGCCGGGCTAGTAGAGAAACAGGAATACCGCAAACAGCAGCACCCACAGCACATCGATAAAGTGCCAGTAGGTGCCCAACAGCTGCAGCTGCCGCCGATAGTACGGGTTGCGAATGAACACCAGCGTGCGCACGGCGTCGCGCCCGTTGTGTAACACACGCAGCAAAAAAGCCAGTAGAAACAACATGCCGCCCAGCAGGTGCGCCACGTGCAGGGCCGAAATCAGGTAGATGAACTGCCCACTGCTCTTGCTGCCCGGGCCACCAAACGGCACGCCGTGCGCCAGGAGCTCGCGCCAGCCCAGCCCCTGCAGCCCCGCAAACACACAGCCCAGCAGCAGCGTGGCGCCCAGGCAGCGGCCCAGGCTGGCTAGGTCGTCCTGCGCATACAGCCGCGGGGCCTGCGCCATGGTGTAGCTACTGAGCACCAGCACGATGGTGCTCAAAGAGAAGTAGCGCGGCAGCGGGTGCAGGCCCGTGGGCACCCCGCTTTGCAGGCGGGCCACCACGTAAGCCGCCACCAGCACCACAAACATGACGCTGATGGCCATAAGCGCCAAATACAGCGCCATGACCAGGGGCGGCATGCGTTCGATGCGCCCAAACGTCGAGGACCGTTGGCGGGCATCTACCCGGTTTTTGGGGTTTAGTTCGGAACTCATGGAGGCGGGCCAGGGGGTACACTCTCCAAACTAATCGGGAAAAAATTAGTTGCAAAAAGCCCGAATTTAGCCCCCCCTCAAGACCGCGCTATTTAAAGAAAGAGCCGATTTTGCCCAGCACCGCATTCAGCGTGATTTTGGGGCTGCGCTGCACGCCAAACGTCACGTAGGTTTTGCCGCCCACGCGCAGGTCGAGCACCCAGCCCAGCTGCCGGGCCAGGTCGTTGATTTGCTGCAGCGGGTCGGGGCCGGGCGGCTTGGGGGCTTTGGATGCCCCTGGCGCCTTGGGCGGGCCGGCCGTGAGCAGGTCGAGCACCTGCTGGCTCGGAATATTGAGAATGAGGTAGGTACCCGCCGCGGCCAGCTGCAGCGGGTGCCCGTTCCAGGTGATGACGAGCTGGGCGTCGATTTCGAGGGCGCTAGGCACCGGGCTCGGAGGGGCTGGCCGGCAATTGGGGGGCGCCGCCCGAGGGCTGCTCGCCGCGCGTGCGAATGCGCACCGAGCCGTTCAGCTTCCAGGTGGCGGCGGGGGCGCTGGGGTTCTGGGGGTTGGGCACCTGGAGCTCCATTTGTTCGAAGGCACAGCTGAGTTCGACGCCGCCCGACAGCTTGCCCAGCAAGGAAGCGGCCATGTCGGCCCAGTTAGAAGAAGAGGTTTCGGGCATGATTGTGGAATAAGTGGTGTAGCAGTGTGCACCCGCGGGTGCAGCAGGGCCGCAAAGTACGGGCCCGCTTCCGCTAACGCAACGCGCCAAAACGGGTTGCCGTAGGCGGGGCCCCTCCCAATCGAAAGCTGCTGCCTACTTTCACCCTACCAACTCTTTCGCAATGCACTACCCTATTCCCCGCGCACCTCGCGTCGTAGCCTGCCTGCTTCTCAACTTATTGGCCGTACCGGGCCCGGCCCAACCCTCGCGCGACAGCGTTCAGGCTCCTTCATCGGCCGATTTGTCGCTGCTCTCCTTCCAAAAGGTTTCGGCCGCATCCTGCGCCCATCCCTTCGGGCTGCGCGAGGGCCAGAACCTTGAATACCAGCTGCTCGACGCCAAGGGCAAGTCCACTGGCACCTGGCGGTACCGCGTGGTAAAGATTAGCACTGATTCGACCTCGAAGAAGAAAAAAACGCTGGTGAGCACCACCGTGCGCTTGAAAAGCGGGCTTTACGACCTGTCCAACCACGTACAGCAGCAGCAGGACGTAACCTTCTTCTGCCGCCGCGACACCACGTTTACCGACGGCCTGGCCGAAATCAACTACGACGGGTTGAAGTCGTTTCGCGAGCGTCTTAAAAATTACACCGGCACTCCCCTGGCGTGGCCCAACAACCCCACCGTGGGCAGCAGCCTGCCCGATGGCGGCGTGGTGGTGCAGGTGAGCAGCCCTTCGGTGGCCATTGCCAAGGTGAGCACCACCGTGCGCGACCGCAAGGTGAAAGCCGCCCCCACACCCGTTACCGTGCCCGCTGGCACCTTCCGCTGCTACGTGGTGGAAAGCCAGCGCGAGCTGGCCACCGCCGCCCGCGCCGACCTCGTCCTCAAAAGCGCAGGCCGGCAGGTCGATTATTATGACCCGACAGTGGGCCTGGTCAAGACAGAGTACTACGACAAAGGCGGCAAGCTGACCTATTCAAAGGTTCTACTCAAGCATTAGCCAGCCTACAACTTATGGATGAATTTCAATTTATTATAAAATCATCCAGCCAATTTCATTCTGAGGCCCGCGAACCAAGCTGTAAGCTTTAGACTGACCCAAAACCGCCACCGGCGCATGCGCGGCCAGGGCCCCGACGGCCGGCGCTTCACTCGCCGGGCCGGTCAATAGCTCTTTGCTGGCGGCCAGGTTCAGGCGCCGCAAGGGCGCGTCTTTGGCGCTCACCACGGCTTTGGCAAGCACGTAGCCGGCCTGTCCGCCGGGCGTGAGCACCCGCAGGGCCGCGCCCTGCTGGCCCACCACCAGCAGCGGCTCCTGCGGGGTGAGGCGGGCTACAGGCACACGGCCGGCTCCTTTGACTGGGGCCGAGGTAGGCTGCAGCCAGGCCGCTTCGCGCAGGCGCACAAAGTCGCCCCGGCGGTCGGGGCCCGGCGTGGCCGGGGCGGGGCTTTCGGCGCGGCGCACGAAGGGAAACGGGTCGACGGCGCCGCGGCCGCCGCGGTAGATGCCAAAGTGCAGGTGCGGCACCGTGGTACGGGCATTGCCCGTGTTGCCCACTAGGCCCAGCGTATCGCCGGGCTGCACGCGCTGCCCCGGGCTCACCAGCTGCCGGTCGAGGTGGGCGTAGTAGAGGTGCTCGTTGTGCTCGGCATCGGTGAGCCACACCACGCGGCCGCCCAGCGGGGTTTCGCCGGTGCGCGTCACGTAGCCCGCCACGGCGGCCACGGCGGCGGTACCTCTCGGCGCAAAAATGTCGATGCCCTCGTGTCGGCGGGCGCCCCCGTCGCGGTCCGAACCCCAGAAGCTGCCCACGGCCACATCGGTGCGCCCCTGCACGGGGAACACGCTCAGGCTGGGCTCGCGGCTTACTTTGAGGGTGTAGCGGCCGGCGGCCAGCAACTCGGGCTGCAGGCGCAGCAAGTGCTGGGCGTCGTTTTCGGCCCGGTAGCGGAAATCGAGCACCAAGGTATCGGCGCTGGCAACGGGCAGGGGCACGCGGCCCGGCTCCACCTCAAAAGCGTCCAGAAATACGCGGGCACTGGCGCCAGGGGCCACCGCCAGGCTCACGTGCACCTGCTCGCCGGCGCGCACGGCGTAGCGGTAGCTGGCCGCCAGGGGCCGCTCGGGCCGGAAATAGCCGGTTTCGGCAAAGGGCAGCGTCACCACTAGGGAGTCGCGCAGGGCGTTGTCAGCCGCGGCCAGCCAGGTACGGCCGGCCGGGCGCCGGTCGAGCCCCGCCTGGTGCAGCTGGCGGGCGTAGGCCTCGTGGGGGGTGGCTTTCTGAAACAGGGCCTGTAGGGTTTGCGGCTTGCTGCAGCCGGCCAATCCCAGCAGCACGCCGAATAGCGCGGGCCATAAAAAGCCGGCAAGCAGCCGGGGCATCGGCTGGGGAGTTACTTCATCCATCTTAAATAGCATCCCTCCAAACACCGGGCACCCGGTGGTAGTTCGGCCAACAGCCCTTCCACGGCAAGACCGGGCTACTACCTTTACGCTCCCATTTCGGCCTTCTTCACCCCGCCCATGAAGCTCATCGAATGCCCGCGCGACGCCATGCAGGGCCTCCCCGACTTTATCCCCACGGCCACCAAAACCGCCTACCTCAACGCCTTGCTGCAGGTCGGTTTTGATACGCTGGACTTTGGTTCGTTTGTGTCGCCCAAAGCCATTCCGCAGCTGCGCGACACGGCCGAAGTGCTGGCCGGCCTCGACTTGAGCAGGACCAAAACCAAGCTGCTGGCCATTGTGGCCAACCAGCGCGGCGCCGAAACCGCCGCCCAATATCCCGAAATTGCCTACCTGGGCTTCCCGCTGTCGGTGTCGGAAACCTTCCAGCGGCGCAACACCAACCAGACCACCGAGCAGGCGCTGGCCGACGTGGCCGCCATGCACAACCTCTGCGAGCGCACCGGCAAGCAGCTGGTGGCCTACCTGTCGATGGGCTTCGGCAACCCCTATGGCGATGCCTGGAGCCCGGAAATCGTGACGGATTTCACCGAAAAGCTGGCGGCGCTGGGTGTGCCCATCGTGGCGCTGTCCGATACCATCGGGGCCTCCAACGCCGCTATCATTGCGCCGCTGTTTTCGGCCCTCATTCCCGCGTTTCCGGCCATCGAGTTTGGGGCGCACCTGCACACCACGCCCGGCACCTGGCGCGAAAAAGTGACGGCCGCCTACGACGCCGGCTGCCGTCGCTTCGATGGCGCCATCGGCGGCATCGGCGGCTGCCCCATGGCCGCCGATGAACTGACCGGCAACATGGCCACCGAGAACCTGCTGGATTTTTTAGCTGAGCGCGGCGTTGACGCCGGGCTGGATTTGGCGGCGTTTGCCCGGGCCCGGGAGGCCGCGACCGGGGTGTTTGCGTTTCATTAAGACAAGACCCGGCCATGCCTACAACCGCCGACATCTTCATTCCCTGCTTCGTCGACCAGCTCTACCCCGCCACTGCGCTGAACATGGTGAAGGTGCTCGAACGCGTGGGTGTGCAGGTCAACTACAACCCCGACCAAACC
The DNA here is from genome assembly GCF_014699055.1 of Hymenobacter armeniacus. Lineage (GTDB taxonomy): Bacteria > Bacteroidota > Bacteroidia > Cytophagales > Hymenobacteraceae > Hymenobacter > Hymenobacter armeniacus. Next base: position 752,467 of record NZ_JACXAC010000001.1, on the reverse strand, counting down.
TGTTGCGGCCAGCCGGCCTACAACGCCGGCTACCAGGACCAAAGCCGCGCGGTGGCCGGGAAATTTCTCCAGGATTTCGCCGCGCCTGCGCAGGACCACCAGCGCTTCATTGTCAGTCCTTCGGCTTCTTGCGTGGGCATGGTCCGCAACAGCTACAATGAGCTATTTGCTGGCACCGCCCAGCAGCCCGCCTGCGCCACCGTGCAGCGCCGCATCCACGAACTCACCGAGTTCCTGGTGGATGTACTGGGCATCACGGCCATACCCGGGGCCCGGCTGGAAGGCAAATACACCTACCACGACTCCTGCTCGGCCCTGCGCGAGTGCGGCATCCGGCCGCAGCCGCGCCAGCTGCTCGATGGCGTAGCCGGCCTGAAACGCATCGAAATGGCCGAAACCAGCACCTGCTGCGGCTTCGGCGGCACGTTTGCAGTGAAATTCGAGGCCATTTCGGTGGCCATGGCTCAGCAGAAAGTGGAACACGCCCTCGACACCGGCGCCGACTTCATCGTGAGCACCGACGTGAGCTGCCTCATGCACCTGGAATCCTACATCAAGCGCGAAAAGCTGCCGCTCAAGTGCCTGCACGTGGCCGACGTGCTGGCCAGCGGTTGGTGAGTTAAGTGGTCATTGCGAGCGCAACGCAGCAATCCGTCCTGACAAGGCCAGACACCTCCCTTCACCAAAAAGCCCCGGCGCTGCGCAGTGCCGGGGCTTTCATTTTAGGTTTGTCACAATATTGGGCTGGTCGCTGAGAACAGGACGGATTGCCACGGCCTGCAGCCTCGCAATGACACGCGCTTCCTTACAGTGCTTTCCGAATCCGCTCCTTGAGGCCTTCGGTGGCTTCGAGTAGCGGCAGGCGCACGGCGGCACCGCACACGCCCAGGGCTTCGAGGGCGGCTTTTACGCCCACGGGGTTGCTCTCCTCATACATCAGCGGGTTGAGGGGCAGCAGGCGGAACAGGCCTTCGCGGGCCGTGGCAAAATCGCCAGCCAGGGCGGCGCGGGTCAGGTCGGCAAAGCGCTTGGGGAAGGCGTTGGCCAGCACCGAGATGATGCCTTCGCCCCCGCAGGCAATGAGCGCCGGCGTCAGCACATCGTCGCCGGAGAGCAGCAGGAAGTCCTTAGGCTTGCGCGCGGCAATGGTCAGGCACTGCTCCATCAGCCCGCTCGCTTCTTTGATGCCGATGATGTTGGGGTGGTGCGCGAGGCGCAGCGTGGTTTCGGCGGTGATGTTGGAGGCCGTGCGGCCGGGCACGTTGTAGAGAATGATGGGCACAGGGCTGGCGTCGGCCAGGCGGTGGTAGTGCGCCACCAGGCCGGCCTGGCTGGGCTTGTTGTAGGCCGGGCTGGCCGACAGCACGGCGGCAATGCCGTCGAGGTCGGTGGTGCGCAGGGCTTCCACGGCGGCGGCCGTGTCGTTGCTGCCGATGCCGTACACCAGCGGCACGCGGCCGGCCACGTGCTCTTTGGCGATGCGCAGGAGCTCGGTTTTTTCGTCGGCCGTGGTGGTGGGCGACTCGCCGGTGGTGCCGTTCACCACGAGGTAGTCCACGCCGCCTTCTATGCAGAAATCGAGCAGGCGGCGCCACCCCGCGTAGTCCACCGTAAAGTCGGAAGTGAACGGGGTGATGAGGGCCACGCCGGTGCCATGAAAGAGCGGAAGGCGGGAATTTGTGTTGGTCATGCCGGGCTTTGGGAAGTAGTTTTGTGCAAAGGTAGGGGTGCGTCGCACGCACCCGGCGCGCCATTGCCGGCGACTACTCTCGTTTTTCCTGCCGCCCGCGTGGGCGGACGCGTGCGACGCGGCCCCGTTGCCATGAAATTTCCCTCTGCTTCCCTCCTGCTAGCGGCGCTGTCGCTGGCTGCCTGCGACTCCAAAGTTGCCACCACCGGCGAAACCGCCACCAGCTCCGCCACTGTGGAGGCCGTGGACCCGGCCGCCGCCGAAACCTCCGGCACCAAAGCCACCGCGGCCGACGAGGCCAACGCCGTGCCCGCGCCCGACCCCTCCACTATCCCGGCCGCCAGCGCCGGCAATGCCGCCGCCATTCTGGCCCGGCCGCAGGTGCCCATCCTGTGCTACCACCAGATTCGGGACTGGACCGCGCGTGACTCCAAAGGCGCCAAGGACTACATTGTGCCCATTGCCGCGTTTAAAGCCCAGATTAAAATGCTGGCCGACTCGGGCTACCACACCGTCTCGCCCGACCAGCTCTACGCCTACATGACCACCGGCGCCAAGCTGCCGAGCAAGCCCATCATGCTCACGTTCGACGACACGGATTTGGACCAGTTCACCATCGCCCGGCCCACGCTGGACCAGTACGGCTACAAGGCCATGTACTTCGTGATGACCGTGAGCCTGGGCCGCCCCCACTACATGACCAAGGCCATGGTGAAGCAGCTTTCCGACGAGGGCAACGTCATCGGCTCGCACACTTGGGACCACCACAACGTGAAGAAGTACCAGGGCAAAGACTGGGAAACCCAAATCGACAAGCCCACCAAAACTCTGGAAGAAATCACGGGCAAGAAAATCACCTACTTCGCCTACCCCTTCGGCCTCTGGAACCCGCAGGCTTTCCCGGAGCTGAAGAAGCGCGGCTTCGTGGCCGCCTTCTCGCTGGCCGAGAAACGCGACCAAAACGACCCGCTGTTCACCATCCGCCGCATCATCGCCAGCGGCTACTGGTCGCCCAAGACGCTGCGCAACAACATCGTGCAGAGCTTCTAAGTGACCAAGCCACCTCAGCCTGTGGGAAGGAGAATCGCCGTGGAGGCAGCGTGGTTGCTGGCTTGCTGGGGGTTCTCCTTCTTCTTTATGGCTTGGTTACTCGGGTTCAAGCAGTTGTTGCGGCCTTCGCTGGAAATCCAGATGCACAACACCTACTTCATCGTGCCCGGGGCTCTGCTACCGCTGCCATTTTTCCTGCTGGAAGCCTCGCTGGTAACCGGCATTCGAATGGCGTTAGGCCGGCTTAATGACAGACTTGTCGTCATCATTTTTGCGCTGCTGACGGTGCTGCTGGCCGGTTTGATTTTTTGGCTTACGCATTCAATTCATTAAAACCCGTAGCACAAAAAAAGGCCCGTACAGCTTCTGTACGGGCCTTTTTTTATGTGACTAATCGGCATCAAAACAACGACCCTTGCACGCCAGGCCCCGAAGTAGCTGGTGCATCAATGGCTTCATCAGCGGCCGGGGCTTCGTCCGGATTGGGCAGCAGCGCCATCAGCTCGCTTTCCGAAATGATGGGGACTTTGAAGCCCAGCGCCTTTTCGCGCTTGGCGGGGCCCATGTTGTCGCCGGCCACCAGGTAGCTCAGCTTCTTGCTGATGGAGCCCGTGATTTTGCCGCCGTTCGAGATGATGAGCTGCTGCAGCTCGTCACGGCTGTGGTTTTCGAACACGCCGGAAATCACGAAGGTGAGGCCCGCCAGCCGGTCGGAGGCCGGCACTGGCGCCTCGCCGGTCACGGCCAGCTGGACGCCGGCGGTGCGCAGGCGCTCAATTAGCTCGCGGTTTTCGGGCTGCTGAAACCAGTGCGCCGCCTGTGCGGCAATCACGCCGCCCACTTCGGGCACGGCGGCCATTTCTTCGGCCGAGGCCGCCATCATGGCGTCGATGCTGCGGTAGTGCGCGGCCAGCTTCTGGGCCACGGTTTCGCCCACGTAGCGGATGCCCAGCCCAAACAACACCCGCGGAAACGGCACCTGCTTGCTGGCCTCGATGCCGGCAATGAGGTTGTCGATGCTTTTCTCGCCCAGGCGTTCCAGCGTCACCAGCTCGGCGCGGCGGGCCGGCAGGTCGTAGATGTCGGCCACCGTTTTCACCATGCCCAGCTCAAAAAAGCGGCCCACCGTTTCGGCGCCCAGGCCGTCGATGTTCAGCGCCTTGCGCGACACGTAGTGCTCCAGCCGTGCCTTGAGCTGCGGCGGGCAGCCCCGCTCGTTGGGGCAGCGGAAATGGGCCTCGCCCTCGGGCCGCACCAGCGGCGTGCCACAGGCCGGGCACTCGGTGGGGTATTGGATGGGAACAGCCTCCGCAGGACGTGCCGAGAGGTCAACGCCCGTGATTTTGGGGATGATTTCGCCGCCTTTCTCCACGTAAACGGTATCGCCGAGGCGCAGGTCGAGCAGCTCAATCTGGTTGGCGTTGTGCAAGGTGGCGCGTTTCACCACGGTGCCGGCCAGCGGCACGGGCGTGAGCATGGCCACGGGCGTCACGGCGCCGGTGCGGCCCACGTTGTAAATCACTTCGTTGAGGCGGGTGCGGGCGGCCTCGGCCGGGTACTTGTAGGCAATGGCCCAGCGCGGGCTCTTGGCAGTGTAGCCCAGCTGGTCCTGCTGACGCAGGTCGTCTACCTTAATGACAATGCCGTCGGTGGCCACGGGCAGCTCAAAGCGCTTTTTGGCCCAGTGGTGCACAAAATCAAGCACTTCCTCAATGCCGGAAGCGCGGCGCCAGGTATCCGATACTGGCAGGCCGTAGCGGCTTAGGGCTTCCAAGGCGGCGCTGTGGCTGCTGAAATGGCGGCCCGGCGTGAGCAAGGCGTAGGCGTAGAAGCGCAGCTTGCGGGCGGCTACCTGGCTGGAATCCTGCAGTTTGAGGGTGCCGCTGGCGGCGTTGCGCGGGTTGGCCAGCAGGGCTTCGCCGTTTTGCTCGCGCTCGGCGTTCAGCTCCGCAAACACGGGCAGGGGCATAAACACCTCGCCGCGCACTTCGAAATCCTGGGGCTGGTCGGGGCCGGGGCGCAGGGCCAGCGGCAGCGTTTTGATGGTGCGCACGTTGGCCGTCACCACGTCGCCGCGGGTGCCGTCGCCGCGCGTCACGCCCTGCGTGAGCTGGCCGTGCTCGTAGCTCAAACTCATGGCCACGCCGTCAAACTTCAGCTCGCACACGTAGCTGTAGGGCGCGCCTTCCAGCCCGCGCTGCACCCGCTCGTCGAACTCGCGCAGGTCGTCCTCCGAGTACGTGTTGCCCAGGCTGAGCATCGGAAAGCGGTGCACCGCCGTCGGAAATTGCTTGGTAATGGTGCCGCCCACCCGGCGCGTGGGCGAGTTGGGCTGGGCCAGGTCCGGGTGCGCGGCTTCGAGCTGCTGCAGTTCGGCCAGCAGTTGGTCAAATTCCTGGTCCGATACTTCTGAAGTGTCGTTTTGGTAATACTGGTGGTTGAGGTGGTGCAGGCGCTCGGTGAGGGCTAGGATGCGCTGGTGAACGTCGGGGGTATCGGGCATGAGTGGGGCGCCAGATGGGGGCAAAAGAGGTCAGGGATTCTACTGGCGCAAGCTACGCCAGCGTTTTTACTTGCGTTACGCAACAAAAAAGGCCACCTCCGCGGGTGGCCTTTCTACTTCTTTCAAGCTCAGGGGCTAATGTTAGTTCACCACGCGCACGCCGTCGGCCATAAAAGTGAGCTGCTGCTCGTCTTGAGTGATGGCGGCAACTTCTTTTTCCGACTTGCCGGCGTCCTTGGCGTAATGCTGCAGCTCCGACTTGGGCACCGTGCTGCGGTAGGCCCAGCCGCTCACCACCACGTCGTGGCCGCTCAGGTCTTTGGGCACAAAAAAGCCGTAGTCCTTGAAGCGGACGCGCATTTCTTTGCCGTCGGCGGTGGGCAGCGTCATCCAGCAGCCTTTGGCTTGGCACACGGCCGAGGCCTTGCCCACCAGCTTCACCTGGGCCGAGTCGCGGGCGCCGAGGGCGGTATTCAGGGCCGTCATGGGCAGGGCGCCGTCGGGGCTGATGGCGGCGCCGTAGGTCTGGCCGGGAGCTACGGGCGCGATGCTGGTGCTGCTGTGGTTTTCTTCGCCGGCTTCTTCCTCCTCGCCCGAACCCTTGGGCACTTCGGAGTTATGGCCATTCACTTCTTCCTGGCCCTGCTCCACGGGCAGCACGGGGTTGATGGGGGCCGAAGGCACAAACCGGATGTACAGCAAGATGGCCACTAAAACGGCAACGAACGAAAGAAAGAACTTCATGGGGAAAAGCAACAGAGAAACGGTGGAATTTCAGGAAATCAAGCTTCTTCAAGCCTGTTATTGACTGATGATGACGGCTTTGCCCAGCTTGCGGGCAAAGGCGATGCGGTGCTCGGCCCCGCCGGCGCCCACAAAGTCGAAGCCCACGGTGGCGGGGTCTTCGCGCAGGGCGGCCCAGGTTTTGGTGTCCATCTCGGCGGGCTGCTCGGCCCCGGGCGCCACGGCCGGCTGAATGAAGTGGCCGTCGGCAAAGAAGTTGTTCATGCCCTGCAGAATGGCAATTTCCTGGTCGCGCACGCTGGCGGCCCGCGGGTCGGCCAGTGCCTTCTCGCTAAGCAGGGCGCGGGCCGGCAGCACTTCGTGGCGCAGGGTGTCGCCCTTGCTGTTGGTCACGATGAGGTGGGCCTGGGCCGTAATGACGCGGGGCCCGCGCAGCTGCAAAATGAAGTTGTCGGGCGCGGCCGGGTTCGAGAAAGCGTGGGTGGTACTCACCGTGTTGAGCACGGTCTTGTTGCTCACGCGCACGCGGGAGCCAGCCGGCGGCGGCGTGTAGGTAGTGCGTGGGTCGGCAGACGAGGAGCTCACTTCCCGCTCGGTGCTGACGCAGGAAGAAAGTTGAACGAGGCCCGCGGCCAGCACTAACACGGCCGCGGCTTTAAAGGAAGGAGTTTTCATGTAGAAATACCGGCGCTCGAAGTGGCCGGATGCACGAAGGTAAGGGAGGAAAATGGCGCTATGGCTATACGCGCCACCAGCCGCCACGCGGCCAGCGCACTTTTTACGACAAACCCCAGCCCGAAGATTTAGCGGGCCGCACATCGCCGCTAAAACAGGCCGATTTCCAGGCCCAGCACCCAGCGGGGCAGCTCGGGCCAGGCAGCGTAGGCCGGTGCAAACGCGGGCGTGAAGCGGCGCCGCGCCACAAGGGCGTAACGGTCGATGCCGAGGCGGGCGCCCCCGGTGCCGGTCCAGCGGCGCAGGTAGGGCAAGCCGCGCTCGGTGGTTTCGACGGAGCCGATGCCGGGGCCGGGCTCGTCTTCGGTGGTGTGGCTGGTGCCGGCCACCCAGCCGCCGCCCGCCAGTAGGTCGAGGTAGCGCCCCACCGAATTGCCGCGCCGGCCCGCATTGAAGCGCAGGCTGGTTTCGGCATACACTTGATGCAGGCCCAGGCTTTCGCGGCGGTGCAGCGTGGGCGTGGGCACGGTTTTGCCGGGCGTCTGGTCCAGGTCGAGGTGCTGGTAGGCGTAGCCAAGGTCAAAATTCAGGGCCAGGCTTTGAGAGAAGCGCACCTTGAGGCGCCCGCCCGTCCGCAGTTCGGCCGAGCCCAGCCCGTAGCGCACCGGCGTGCCCGCGCTGCCCGCCAGCAGCCCGTAGCCGAAGTAGCCGTGCGCGAAATAGCGCCGGTTGGGCCCGAACGTGGTTTTAATGGTATCGTCGGCCACGTTGGCCTGCACCAGCACTTGCTGGGCCCGCACCTCGGGCCGCGCCAGCAGGGCCAGCAGCAAGCCCGTCAGCATCACCATCCGGTGCCTTGACGCGGCGGCCTTGCGTTGAAAGTAGGATGCCATTGCCTTGCTCATTCTGAATAGCTTCCGGTATAGCCCTTAAAGTGCACCCGCAGCACCTCCCCGCCGCGCAGCAGCCGGCGCGGCACCTGCAGCACCAGGCGCTGGGTCACGGCGCGGGCTTCGTAGCGGTGCAGCACGCCGCGGCGGTCGGCCAGGTTCCAGTACAGGTAGGCCGGGTAGTTGGGCTCGGGCAGGGGCGCCAGCGGGGTGCTGCCGCCGGGTACGGGCTGCTCGCGGCCCACGCGGGGGGTGTTGCCATCGGCCGGGGCCTTGTCATCGGCCAGCAGTTCGGCCGCCAGCACCGCGCCGTTTTGGTCGGCCATGAGCGGCAGCACCTCGGCGGGCCGCACGGCCGCCTCGGCCCGGATGACCACAGCCACCAAGCTGTCGTGCGGCACAAAATCGAAAGAAGGTGCGGCGGCCAGCAAGCCCTTGCCCGGGCTGAAGCGCGCAAACCGCGGCCGCCCGTAGCCGTGCGCGTAGTCGTAATACGGGTACAGCTCCGCCGCCTGCTCCAGGGCCCGAAACAGCTGCATGGCCGTGAGCTGGCGCTGCTGCTGCCACAGGCAGGCCGCCAGCCCGGCCAGCAGCGGCGACGAGAACGAGGTGCCTTCCAGCCGCTCGTAGTCGTCGGTGGTGGTGGTGAGCACAATGCCGAAGGCCGCCACGTTGGGCTTGGGCCGGCGGTCGGCGGTGGGGCCGTAGGAACTGAAGTCGACGTGCAGGCCGGTTTCGGGGTCGAGCCCGCCCACGGCCAGCACCGAGTCGGCATCGGCCGGCGTGCCGATGCGCACCCAGTCGTTGTCGCCGTCGTTGCCGGCGGCGCTGACCACCAGCATGCCTTTGCGGGCGGCCAGGTTGGCGGCCCGCGCTATCAGGCTGCGGCGCCCGTCCATGTGCTCAGGAAAATAGCGCTGCTCCGTGTAGGCCAGCGACGAGTTGATGATGTCGGCCCCGAGGCGGTCGGCCCACTCCACGGCGGCCAGCCAGGCTTCTTCTTCGGCGTAGCGCTCGCGGTGCAGTTGCTCGGTGCGCGCCAGCAGGTAGTTGGCGGCCGGGGCCAGGCCCAGGGCGGGGCCTACCGGGCTCTCGGGCCGGCCGGGCAGGCGGCCGGCCAGGCAGCCCATTACCTCGGTGCCGTGGCTGCCGCCCAAAAACACGTTGTCGCTGTTGCGCAGAAAGTCGTGGGTGGCCACAATGCGCTTGTCGGCCACCAGCTGCTGAAACGCCGGATGGTCGGGCAGCCCCCGAAAGCCCACGTCAAACACCGCAATGCGCATCCCGCGCCCATCGAGGCCGGCGGCGCGCAGGGCCGGGCCGTCGAGGTGGGCGGTTTGCCGTCGGGCCAGCAGGTAGTCGTTGGCCGACAATGGTTTGGGAGGATGCGGCCCGGTAGGAGCCGCGGCCGCTGCGGGCGCCGAAAACCGCGCCGCCTGCGCCTGCCGCACCGGCCACGGGCTGACAGCCCGCACGCCGGGCAATTTCTGCAAGGCCCGCGCCTGTGCGGCCGTGGCCCGGCACGCCACGGCATTAAACCAGCGGCTCACCAGCGTCACGGTGTCAACGCCAGCGGCCACGGCGGCCACGTAATCGGCCCGCACGGGCAGGTCGGTGGCATCGAAGGCGGGCAAGTGCTGGCGGGCGCGGCGGGCCTGTGCTTCGGCCGAGAAGTACTGACCAGCGTCGAAGCGCACCCCGGTTTTGTCGCGCAGCGTCACCCAGTACCGGGCCACGGGCTCGGCGCTTCTCCCCTGCCCGGCGGCGGGCCGGGCCAGCGCCGGGAGCAGCAGCACGCCCGCGCCCAGGCATCGCCACAGCTTGTTAAAAGACCTTTTGTTCACAGTTGGGTTCTCACGTTTCCTAGCTCCTGACCCATCCGCTGGCCGGTTTGTTTGCTGGTGACGGCCGCCGGCTACAGCCCGTATTTGCTCAGCAGGTAAATCAGGGAGGCCATGCTGGCGCCGCCCAATTCCAGCTCGCGGCGGTTCACCTTGTCGAAGGTATCGGCGGCCGTGTGGTGAATGTCAAAATAGCGTTGCGAGTCGCACTTGTAGCCGATGAGGGCCTTGGGCTGCACGGCAGCTTTCAGGGGCTCAATGTCGGTGCCGCCGTGGCCGGCGGTGATGTCGTCGACATTATAAGGCTTGAGCAGCGGCGCCCAGCTGGCCACTTTGGCCAGGGTGGCGGCGTCCGACTCCAACCCGAACCCGCGCGGTGTGAAGCCCCCGCCGTCCGACTCGATGGCGGCCACGTGAACTTCCTTGTTCTGAGCGGCCAGGCGGGCGTATTCATTGCCACCGCGGGCGCCGTTTTCCTCGTTCATAAACAGCACCGCCCGCACGGTGCGCTCGGGCTTGTAGCCAGCAGCGCGCAGCAGGCGCAGCGCCTCAATACTTTGCACGCAGCCGGTGCCGTCGTCGTGGGCGCCCTGCGCCAGGTCCCAGGAGTCGAGGTGGCCGCCCACGGTGATGATTTCCTGCGGGAACTTGCTGCCCCGGATTTCGCCCACCACGTTGTAGCTTTTCTCGTCGGGCAGGGTGGTGCACTCCATTTCCAGCTCAAACTGCAGCTCGGGGTTGGCTTTCAGCAGCTGGCTGAGCTGGTCGGCGGCGTTGGTGCTGAGGGCGGCGCCGGGCACCTTGGCCACGGCCGGGTCGTACTGCATGGTGCCCGTGTGCGGGTTGTCGTCGCGGGCGCTGGTGAGGGAGCGCACCAGGGCACCCACGGCGCCGCGCTTGGCTGCCTCGATGGCGCCGCTGCGGCGCTGGTCGCCGGCGCGGCCGTAGGCGGCGCCTGGCTCAATCAGAGCGTCGTCGAATGGCCGGTTGTAGAACACGAATTTGCCTTTCACGGAGGCGTCGGGCAGCTTTTTCAGCTCGTCGAAGCTGTGCACTTCCACCACGCCGGCCTTGAGCTTGCCGCCGGTGCCCACCGAGCCGCCCAGCGCGCACACCGGCACCTTGATTTCCTTGCCCTTGTTGCCCACAATTTCGCCCTTTTCCTTGCCGCGCACCCAGTGCGGCACCATCACCTCCTGCAGGTACACGCGGTCGAAGCCGGCTTTTTCCATGGTGGCTTTGCCCCAGTCCACGGCCATTTGGGCCTGCGGCGAGCCCGACAGGCGCGGGCCGATGTTGCCGGTGAGGTAGCGCAGGTTCTCGTAGCTCTCGCCGCGCAGCAGGGCTTCGTCGAAGATTTTGCGCAGCGCCACCGAGTCGGTGCGGTCCACTTTGGCAGCCGCGAGAGCGGCAACGGCGGGCCGGGCTTTTTTGCGGGATTGCGCGTGGGTAGCTGGGGCGCCGAGCACCAGGGCAGCGCTGGCGCACAGAAAGGTTTTGAGAGCGAGGTTGGGCATGGGGCGAAACCGGATTACGCCGGCAAGTCGCGCCGGGCAAACGCGAAAGTACGGCGGGGCACCGGCCCGGCCCGTCCGGCCGCGTCGGTGCCCCGCGCAAACACTCGAAAAATCGAAAATTACTTCATGGGCGCCACCGGAGCCATGGCGGCCGGAGCGGCTTTGGTCTTGCCGGCGGGCTTGCGCTCGGCGCCGTAGCCGCGCACTTCGGCCGTGGGCGACACGCCCTCGGCCACGCGCACCGTGAACAGGTAGTCGTATTCGTTTTCGCCGATTTCGTCCACCGGCGGCACGGCGCCAAAGTCATCGACGAGCGACAGGACGTTGTTGGAATGGCCCACGATGACCACCGACTTGCCGGCGTACTCTTTCAGGATGAGGTCGGCGAGGTCGCGGCCCCGGCGCGGGTCGTATTCCTTGGGTTCCAACTTGGTGGCGGCGGCCAGCGGAGCCAGGGTGGCGCGGGTGCGCATGGTGTTGGTGGTGAAGAGCGCGGCGGGGTGGCGGCGCTCCAGGGCTTGGCGCAGGGCCTGGGCCCGCACCTGGCCCACGGCCGACAGCGTGGGGTCGGCGGGGTTAGAGGTGGAATCCTTTTCGGCGTGGCGCACGATGTAAATCGTCGTTACGATGGGTTTCGCCTTGGTTTTAGGGGCGGCTTTGGTTTGGGCGGCCACCGGGCGGCTGGCAAAACCGGCCAACACGGCCAGCAAAACAAGAAAACGGAAAGGAAAACGTGCAGTCATGGGAGAAGAATGGGCTACGGGTTGCCCGAGCAAATTACGCCACAATCCCGAATGGTTTTCTGCCGGAGCGCGAATTTGCTTCATGTGCGCTTCAGGCCGCCGTGGCGTATGTTGCACCCGTTAACCTCATTCCGCCCCTTACCCGCCCCACGCCATGCACGTCCTGCTCATCGAAGACGAAAAAAGCCTGCACCAGGAAATGCGTCAATTCCTGCTCCAGGCCCAGTATTTGGTCGATTCGGCCTACACCTACGCCGAAGCCTCGGAGAAGCTGTACGTGAGCAGCTACGACTTCGTGCTCCTCGACCTGGGCCTGCCCGGCGGCGATGGCCTCGACCTGCTCAAGGAAGCCCGCCTCAACGAAAACCAGGAGGCCTCCTTCATCATCCTCACCGCCCGGGGCGCGCTCGACGACCGCATTCGCGGCCTCGACCTCGGGGCCGACGACTACCTGCCCAAACCCTTTTCGCTGCTGGAGCTCACCAGCCGCATGCAGGCCATCACGCGCCGCAAATTCAACCTGAAGCGGCCCGAAATCACCTTCGGCCACGGCTTCAGCATGGACCCCAACGCCCGCCTGGTGCGCCACGGCGGCCAGGAAGTGCCCCTCACCAAAAAGGAGTTCGACCTGCTGCACTACCTGCTGCTGCACCGCGGCCGCGTGCTCACGCGCCTGCAGCTGGGCGAGCACCTGTGGGGCAACGTGCTGGAAGACGATTCCGATTCCAACTACATCGACGTGCACATCAAGAACGTGCGCAAGAAGCTGGCCCAGTTCGGCCCGGCCGACTTCCTCGAAACGGTGCGCGGCATTGGTTACCGCGCGGCGGAGTAGTTGGCAATGGGCGAATGGGCGAATGAGTAAATGGGCGGATGGGCTGTAGCACTACCGCTGTTGTCTTCGCCCATTCGCCCATTCACTCATTCATCCATTGCCAAAAGATGCGTCTCGAAGCCAAGCTGGCCATTTCGAATGCCGTTTCCAAGCTGCTGCTGGTGCTGCTGGGGGTGCTGGTCATTCCGCCCATTGTGCAGCGCGTGGCCGTGGCCCACACCGACTACCGCCTGCGCGACCAGCAGCGGCGGGTGCTGGCCCTCATTGCCCGCGACGGTTTGGTGGCGTTTGAGCGGGGCGAGCGCGCCGAAACCTACGCCGACTACAACATCTTCAAGCAGGAATACATCACCGTGACGCCGCTGCCGGCGGGCGCGCCGCTGCCGCCCGAGCGCATTTTCGAGGAGCCCCGGCAGGTGGACGAGCAGGTGGAAGACTTCCGCATCCTGAGCTTTGCCCGGCCGCCCGGCGGGGCCGCCCGGCGGGCGTTTCGCCTCGAAATCGGCTCTTCGCTCGAAACCGTGGAGCTGCTCACGGCCACCCTGCGGCAGCTGGCGCTGTGGGTGCTCATTGCCGCGACGCTGCTCACGGTGGTGTCCGACGCCGCCGTGGCGCACTACCTGCTGGCCCCTCTGCGCGAGCTCATCGTGCGCAAGCTGCGGGGCATTCGCCAGCCGTCGGATTTTAACTTTGAACCCGTTGAAACTGATACCACTGACTTCCGCCGGCTCGACGACCGGTTGAACTCCTTGATGCGGCAGGTGCAGTCGGCTTTCGCCAAAGAACGGGAGTTTATGAGCAACGTGAGCCACGAGCTGCTCACCCCGGCCAGCATCCTGCAGTCGCGCTTCGAGAACATGCTGCAAGACCCCACCCTGCCCGAGGTGCACGCCCAGCAGATTGTGGAATCGCAGCGCACGCTCTACCGCCTGCGCAACACCGTGCGCACGCTGCTGCTCATCGCCAACATCGAAAACGAGCAGTACCTGCGCGAAGAGCCCGTGGCGCTGGGCGCCGTGGTGGCCGACGTGGCCGAGGAGCTGGACGACCGCCGCCAGCAGCGCGACATCACCCTGGAAGTGGACCTGACCGGCAACGACGTGCGCCCGCGGGCCAACGCCAGCCTGATGCACACGCTGCTGCGCAACCTGCTGTCGAACGCCATTAAATACAACCGCGAAGGCGGCCACATCCGGGTGGTGGGGCGGGCGGGGCCCGAGGGTAGCTACACCTTGCGGGTGGAAGACACCGGCCCGGGCATTGCGGCCGACCACCTCCCCTACCTGTTCGACCGGTTTCGGCGCTTTCACGCCAACGCGCCGGGCTCGCCCGAGGGCTACGGCCTGGGCTTGCCAATTGCCAAAACCATTGCCAGCTTTCACGGGGCCACGCTTCGGGCCGAGTCGGAGCTGGGCCAGGGCACGGCGTTTGTGCTGGAGTTCGGGCCCGAAGCCGGGTCGGCGGTCGGGTTCATGCCCTCTTCATAGGAGTGAAAGTAACTTCGGGGAGTTATGGAATTCCCCGTGCAAATTCTGCTGAAACTACTGATTTCGGGCCTGTTGCTCGTCGTCGCCATCGCCGTGACCGTCGAGCTGGTGGCCGTGCATCGGCTGGGTGCCGGCACCGCAACTACGGCCACCGCCCACCCCGTGGTGGTGCGCAAAGCGGCCCACGTGCCCATGCCCACCAAGCTGGTGCGGCCCCTGCCGGCCCCGAAGCGCCTTGCCCGCCACCACGCCGGCTCCTGACGGCCCCGAGCGGACTACCCGTGGCTACTCCGGCGCGGCCACTCCGTAGTCCTGGGCCGCAATGGGCTGGGGTGCCGAGGCGTCCTCGGTGGCCATGGGCAGCGGCAGCTGCCACTGCTGGCTGAGGTGGGCCAGGCCGTGGGCGGCGGTGAGGTCGAACTGGCACGGCACCACCGACACGTAGTTGTGCGCCAGCGCCCACTCGTCGGTGTCGGTGCCGTGGTCGAGGTTGACGAACGAGCCGATGAGCCAGTAATAGGGCCGCTGGTAAGGGTCGAGGCGGCGGTCGAACTCCTCCTGCCACTTGGCGCGGGCCTGCCGGGCCAGGCGCAGGCCGGCAATGGGCGTGTCGGAGTTCTTGGGAATATTCACGTTCAGGGCCGTGCCGGTGGGAATGCCGTGCGTGAGGGCGTGGCGGCACACCTGGCTCACCCACTCGGCCACGTGCGAAAAGTCGGCGTTGGGGCCGTATTCGCACAGCGAAAAGCCCACGGCGGGCAGGCCCTCAATGGCCGCTTCAATGGCCGCCGACATGGTGCCCGAATACAGCACGTTCACGGAAGCGTTGGAGCCGTGGTTGATGCCGGACACCACGAGGTCGGGCGTGCGGTCCTTTAGCACGTAATGTTTGGCGATTTTCACGCAGTCGGCCGGGGTACCGGAGCACTCGTAGGCCTCCACGTCGGGTCCGAAGACCGGATTTTTGGTGAGGCGCAGGGCGTGGCCGATGGTGATGGCGTGCCCCATGCCCGACTGCGGGGCGTCGGGGGCCACCACCACTACTTCGGCGCCCAGCGCCTGCACAATCTCGACGAGGTGGCGAATGCCGGGGGCGGTAATGCCGTCGTCGTTGGAAACCAGAATCAGGGGGCGAGCGGGGGCGTCGGACATGAAGCAGCAAATGGGTGATGCGGCCAAAGGTACGGCGCGCGTAGGGCGTGGTTCGGGTTTTGGAGTGAATTTGCGGCCATGTTTGCTCTCCTTCTTGCTTCGCTGATGACCCTTTCCCCCACTCCGCCGGCCGCCGCGTGGCGCACGCCCTTCGAAAACGACCCCGCCGGCAACACCACGGCCACCTATGCGGAGTGCATCGGCTACTACCAGAAGCTGGCCGCCGCCTACCCGCAGCACCTGCACCTGGCCGAGGCCGGCCCCACCGACGCCGGCTTGCCCTTGCACGAGGTGGTGCTCAGCCCCGACGGCGACGCCGACCCGGCCAGCACGCGCCGCAAAAACCGGCGCATTCTGTTCATCCAGAACGGCATCCACCCCGGCGAGCCCGAGGGCATCGACGCCAGCATGATGCTGGCCCGCGACCTGATGCAGCAGAAAAACCTGCAGAAGCTGTTGGGCAACGTGACGGTGGTCATCGTGCCCGTGTACAACATCGACGGCATGCTGAACCGCAACGCCACCACCCGCGTGAACCAGAACGGCCCGGCCGAATACGGCTTCCGCGGCAACGCCCGGCACCTGGACTTGAACCGCGACTACATCAAGCAGGAATCGCGCAACGCCCGCTCGTTTGCGGCCCTGTTTCAGAAATGGCAGCCCGATGTGTTTGTGGAAACCCACACCTCCAACGGCGCCGACTACCAGTACACCATGACGCTCATTGCCACCCAGCACAGCAAGCTGGCGCCGGCGCTGGGCACCTACCTGCAGGGCCAGCTGCTGCCGGCTCTCTACAAGGGCATGGAGCAAAAGAAGTGGCCCATGACGCCCTACGTGGACTTTGAGGGCAAAACCCCGGAAAGTGGCTTGCAGGCATTTCTGGAAACGCCCCGGTACTCGACGGGCTACGCGGCCCTGTTCAACACCATTGGCTTCATGCCCGAGACGCACATGCTCAAGGCCTTCGCGCCCCGCGTGCATTCGACCTATGACTTCCTGAAAACCATGCTCGAAACCGTGGGGCAGCAGGCGCCCGCGCTGGCGGCAGCCCGCGCCCAGGCCGCCGCCGACATGGCGGCCCAAACCCGGTTTCCTCTGGGCTGGGAGCTGGACGACAGCCAATACGAAACGGTGCAGTTTCGCGGCTACGAGGGCAATACGAAGCCCAGCGAAGTGAGCGGCCAGCCCCGCCTCTACTACGACCGCGCCGCGCCCTTCATCCGGCCGGTGAAGTACTTCAACACTTTTTTGCCAACGGTATCGGCCACCCGGCCCACCGCCTACCTCATTCCCAGAGCCTGGGCCGAAGTGGTGGAGCTTTTGCGCCGCAACGGGGCCACGCTGGAGCCGCTGGCCACCGAGGTGACGGTGCCGGTTGAAACCTATTATTTCGAAGATTTTAAAACCACTTCCAAGCCCTTCGAGGGCCACTACGTGCACAGCCAGGTGCGGCTGCGCACGGTGCGTGAAACCGCCAGCTTCCAGCCCGGCGACTTTGTGGTGTACCTCAACAACGCGGCCCCCATTCGCTACTTGATGGAAACCCTGGAGCCGCAGGCCACCGACTCGTTCTTTGCCTGGGGCTTCTTCGACAGCGTGCTGCAGCAAAAGGAGCATTTCTCCGACTACGTGTTCGAGGACCTGGCCGCCGACCTGCTGCGCCGCGACGCCCCGCTGCGCGACCGGCTGGAAAAGCTCAAAAAGGACAACCCCGCCTTTGCTGCCAACGGCCCTGCCCAGCTCGAATGGGTGTACTTGAACTCGGCCTTTCACGAGCCGGGCCACAACCGCTACCCGGTGGTGCGTTGGCTGGGCCAAGGCCGCGTGGAAGCGGCGCGCTGAGCGCCCGCTTGAGCAGCAGCGCAATGATGCCGACAACAGCAGGCGAAAAAACAGCGTGCAATTTCTTCTAGCAATAAAAACACAATTTCTGCAGCCGTTTCGCACCAATGCTTGGCATACAGAAAATATTTTGCGGAGGTTTTTACAAAAATTGCAATTACGAATATCTCAGCCAGATGAAAACTGGCAATGATGCAATCGTTTGCACTGACTTTTATTAATTTCTAAAAAGCCAGAATTCTGCACGTCAGTGGCTTGGGAGTGGCGCTCTACCTTGGAGGCCAACATTCACCATTCCCACCACTTTATGACAAACTTTTTGCGCGGGGTCACCCGTTTTTCGTTCGCTGCCAGCCTGCTGCTAGCCGGCTGCGCCAAGGAGGCCACCCAGCCCAACGCGGGCCTGCCCGTAGCCGTGGCCCCCACCACCGCCAACGCCACCGTGGCCAACGGCGTGATGATGCAGGGCTTCTACTGGGACGTGCCCACCACCACCCCCGCCGGCACCTGGTGGCAAAACCTGGGCAGCAAAGCCACCGAGCTCGGCCAGGCCGGCATCACGGCCGTGTGGCTGCCGCCGGCCTACAAAGGCTCGGGCGCCCTCGACGTGGGCTACGGCGTGTATGACCGCTACGACCTGGGCGAGTTCAACCAGAAAGGCACCGTGGCCACGCGCTACGGCACGCTGGCCCAGCTGCAAAGCGCCATTGGGGCGCTGCACGGGCAGGGCGTGCAGGTGTATGAGGACATGGTGATGAACCACTTCACCTCGGCCGATGCGCAGGAGCTGGCCAACGGCCAGTACAACGTGTACACGAGCTTCACCTACCCCGGCCGGGGCAACACCTACAGCAGCTACCAGTGGCACTGGGGCAACTTCACGGCCACACAGCAGGCGCCCAACAACGGCTGGTACCAGTGGAAGGCCTACGACTTCCAGCCCTACGCCAACGGCGACGCCTACGACAACCTGCTCGGCTCGGAAATCCAATACAACGGCAACACGGCCAACGTGAACGAAACCATCAGCTGGGGCAATTGGATTACGACCAAGCTTGGGCTGGATGGCTACCGCCTCGACGCCACCAAACACATCTACACGCCTTTCCTGAACCAGTGGCTGGACGCGGTGAAGGGCACCAGCGGCCGCTTTGCCGTGAGCGAGGCCTGGTTCCGCAACCTCACGGACCTGAACAACTACGCCGCCGCCACCGGGGGCCGCACCAGCCTCTTCGACGTGCCGCTGCACTACACGTTTCAGGACATGAGCAACGGCAACGGCGCCTGGGACATGCGCGGCCTGCAGTTTGCGGGCTTCACCGAGGCCAACGGGCCGCTGTCGGTGTCGTTCGTCGACAACCACGACACCGACCAGCAGGGCGGCGCACTCTACTCGCCGGTGGTGAACCTGAAGATGCTGGCCTACGCCTACATCCTGACCCGCGAAAAAGGCTACCCCTGCGTGTTTTACCGCGACTTTTACGAATACGGCCTGGGCGCGCAGATTAAGAAGCTCATCGCCATTCGCAAGGCCAACGCCTACGGCGCGGCCAACGAATACACCAGCGTGAACGACGCCAACGTGTATGCCTACTCCCGCGCCGGCGACGCCACCCACAAAGGCCTGCTCCTGCTGCTGAACGACGGCAGCACGGCCGCCAGCAAGGGCATCACCACGCCCTTCGCCAACGCCACCCTCACCGACGCCACCGGCAACAACGCGGGCAGCATCACCACCAACGCCAGCGGCTACGCCGTGTTCCCGGTGGGGGCCCGCTCCTACGCCGTGTGGGTGCCCGGCGGCACCACCACGCCGCCCGCCACCGGCACCACGGCCGTGCAGTTCAACGTGACCTACAGCAACACCGTGACCGGCCAGGACGTGTACGTGCTGGGCAGCACCGCCCAACTCGGCGCCTGGAACACGGCCAATGCCATCAAGCTCAGCGGCGCGGCCTACCCCAAGTGGAGCGGCACCATCAACCTGACCAGCGGCACGAGCGTGCAGTTTAAATACATCCGCAAGGACGCGGCCGGCAACGTGCTCTACGAAGGCGGCTCGAACCGCGTGTTCACGCCCACCGGCACCAGCCAAGTGCGCAACGATACCTGGCAGTAACGCCAACAAGCCTTCGCTCTTCTGACAACAAAAAAGGCTGACCTTTCGGGTCAGCCTTTTTTGCTTTTACAGGACATTTTAAGCCGCAGGTGGCTATTGATTGAAGAAATGCCAGCCCCAGCGCAGCAGCTCGTAGCTGCCCCACCCCACCAGCGCCACTACCGCAGCCAGGAAAAGCAGCAGGAGCAGCACCAGGCCCTTGCCGCTGCCGGTGTGCCGGCCTTCGGCGTAGTGGGCGCGCAGCAGGGCCACGTTGCGCTCGTTGCTTTTATAAGCGAAGTCGAACAGGTTGCCGAGGATGGGAATGCCGCCCACTACGGTATCGAGCAGGATGTTGAAGGCCATGCGCACCACCAGCGCCCCGCTGGCGCCGTGCCGGAACATGGTCAGGAGCAAGGCCACCGACACCACGGTGGTCGATAAGTCGCCGACTATAGGCAGCAGGCCCAGCAGCGGGTCGAGCCCGAAGCGGAAGCGGGTGCCGGGCAGCGCGAACTGGCTGTCCATGAGCCGGGCAATGCGCTCGACCCAGCGCAGGCGCTCGTCGGCGTCGAAGGAAGAAGGGGCGGACTGAGTACGGGGGAACATGGCGCGGACTTTCGGGGCTGTACGTAATCAGTAGCTAAATGACGGCCGAGAGCACGAAACGAGAAACCACCCTAGCGAATCGGAGCAAGCGTGTCGCCCGCGCCCGTTGGCTTACGCCGAAAGGTTTCGTAGAGCACCAGCGCCACCAGCAGCCCAAACAGAATGAGCGACGCGCCCTGCGTGCCAAAGCCCAGCCCCTGCTTCTCGGTGGGCTTGGTGAGCAAGTCGCCGAATGTGGCCCCAAACGGCCGCGTGAGCACAAAGGCCAGCCAGAACAGCAACACGCGCGACACGGGGGTGAAATAATATGCCAGCACCAGCACGGCCAGCGCGCTGCCAATCAGCAGGGCCCCACCGCCGAAGCCCAACCCGGAATCATCGGCCAAGAAGTCGCCCAGCGCCGTGCCCAGCGTATTCGATACCAGAATGGCCGCCCAGTAAAATACCTCCCCCGTGCGCGTCCGGATGTCGGTAACCGACAACGACCGTTCGCGCAGCCACCACAAGCCCAGAATCAGCCCCAGCAGCGACACCAGCAGCAGCGAGCCCATGGCGTAACCCAGGCCCAGGGTGCGGTCCATGTAGTCGGATATGGTGGTGCCGGCCGTGCTCGTGGCTAGGATGGTGGCCCAGTAAAGCGCCGGAATGTAGCGCGACACCGCCAGCTGCCCCGCCAGCACCACCAGAAACAACCCAATGAGAATCAGCGAGCTGGTGCCATAGCCCACCTTCATGGTTTGGGCCAACTGGTCGCCGGCGGTTTCGCCCAGCGTGGTCGCGCAAATCTTCATTATCCAAAAGAGCAGGGTGACTTGCGCGATTTTTTTCATGGGAAGGAAATTGGTCGCGGGGTGTACGCAGTGGACGGCGCGCAAGCTGCCTGGCCCACAAAAAAGCCCCGCTGCCACCCAAAGGCGACAGCGGGGCTTTGCATTCACAGCAGCCGGTGCCGTTTACCGGCGGCGGCGCGGCTTCTCCTCCTCTTCGTCCTCGTCGTCATCATCCCCAAAGCTGGGCATGGTGAACATCGAGGACAGCAAGTCCTTAAACTGCGCGCCGCTGGTGAGGCGGTTGCGCGAAATCAGGCTATGCTCGCTCAGGCCGTGGAGCAGGAATTCCATAAGGAAGTAGGTGTGCTCGGGCGTTTCGTTGGGGTGCAGCTCGGTCACGATGTCGCGCAGGCCGGGCACCTGGTCGAGGGCCTTGCGGTAGTCCTCGGTGCTGGCGTCGTGCAGCAAGTCCAGCGTATGGCCGTTGCCGAACCACTCCTGCACCGTTTTGTAGGGCGAAGGGCGGTTCTTGAGCTTCTTGCTCTTGTCGGGGTCGGGGAAGTAGTTCAGGAACAGCGTGCGGATGGCCTTGCCCATCAGCTTCTCAGCCACGATGCCCGCGCCTTCCTGCTCGCCCTCGTACACCAGTTCCACCTTGCCCGTCACGGCGGGCACGGCCGAAATGAAGTCGCCCAGGCGCACGTAGGTGTTGCTTTCGCCGTTCACCAGCGCCCGGCGCTCGGCGCCCGCAATCACCTGCTCGTAGGCCGAGATGGTGAGGCGGGCCGACACGCCCGACTTGGCGTCCACGAACTCGGAGCCGCGCGCCTCCACGGCCACCTGCTCCACCAGGTCGTGGATGACCTCGTTGCTCGTCACCATGCCCTTCTGCTCGTCTTTGATGCGGGCTTCCTGCTTGGTGATGCGCTTGCCAATTTCGATGGATTTCGGGTAGTGCGTGATAATCTGCGCGTCAATCCGGTCCTTGAGCGGCGTCACGATGCTGCCCCGGTTGGTGTAGTCCTCCGGGTTGGCCGTGAAGACAAACTGGATATCGAGCGGCAGCCGCACCTTGAAGCCCCGAATCTGGATGTCGCCTTCCTGCAAAATATTGAACAGTGACACCTGGATGCGCGCCTGCAAGTCGGGCAATTCGTTAATCACGAAAATGCCGCGGTGCGCCCGCGGAATCAGGCCGAAGTGAATCACCCGCTCGTCGGAGTACGGCAGTTTCAGCGTGGCGGCTTTGATGGGGTCGGCGTCGCCGATGAGGTCGGCCACCGACACGTCGGGCGTGGCCAGCTTCTCGGTGTAGCGCTCGTCGCGGTGCACCCAGGCCACGGGCGTGGCGTCGCCGTGCTCGGCAATGAGGTTTTTGGCGAATACCGACAGCGGCTGCAGCGGGTCGTCGTTCAGCTCCGAGCCGGCCACCACGGGCATGTAGTCATCGAGCAGGTTGATGAGCAGGCGCGCAATGCGGGTTTTGGCCTGGCCGCGCAAACCCAGCAGGTTGATGTGGTGCCCGGCCAGGATGGCGCGCTGCAGTTCCGGAATCACGGTTTCGTCGTAGCCGAAGATGCCGGGGAAAACGTCCTCTTTCACGCGCAGCTTGCGGATGAGGTTTTCCCGCAACTCGGCCTTCACCGAGCGGGATTTGTAGCCAGACTTTTTCAGCTGGCCCAGGGTGGTGATGTGGGCAAAATGGTTGGTTGGAAGCTGGTCGTTGGCCATGAACGGGGTTTAGTTGTCATCCTGAGCAGCGCGAAGGACCTTATCACGTCCGCGCCGTTTGCATTATGAGAGCTGACAAAAGCAACCGTGATAAGATGCTTCCTTCGTCAGCATGACAGAAAAAAATGGAAATTACAGCGTCTTACGCCGGTTTTTTTTGTAGTCCTCGAACACCAGGTGCCCCAGCCCTTTCAGGCCGGAATAATACGCCTTGCCCTGGTTCACCTCCGTAAATTCCTCCACGAACTTCTGCAGATACGGGTCGGAGGTAATCATGAACGTGGTAATGGGAATTTTGACGCGGCGGGCGGCGGCAGCCAGGTTCAGGGTCTTGTTCACCACTTTGCGGTCGAGGCCGAAAGCGTTTTTGTAATAGCCGTTGCCTTCTTTCAGGCAGGTAGGCTTGCCGTCGGTAATCATGAAAATCTGCTTGTTGGGCGTCTTGCGCTTGCGCAGCAGGTCCATGGCCAGCTCCAGGCCGGCCACGGTGTTGGTGTGGTAGGGCCCCACCTGCAGGTAGGGCAAGTCCTTGATTTCAATCTGCCAGGCATCGTTGCCGAACACGATGACGTCGAGGAAATCCTTGGGGTACTTCTGCTTCACCAGCTCGGCCAGGGCCATGGCCACCTTCTTGGCCGGCGTGATGCGGTCCTCGCCGTAGAGTATCATCGAGTGCGAGATGTCAATCATCAGCACGGTGCTGGTCTGGGACTTGTGCTCGTTTTCGCGCACTTCCAGGTCGCCCTCGGTCAGCATGAAGTCGTCGCCGCTCAAGCCGTGGTTGAGCTGGGCGTTGCGGATGGATTCGGACATCTGAATCTGCTCCAGCGAGTCGCCAAAGCGGAATTCGCGCAGGTCGGTGCTTTGTTCGTCGCCCTGGCCGGTGTGGGGCGTGCGGTGGTTGCCTGTGCTGCTCTTTTTCAGCTTGCCGAAAATCTCCTCCAGCGCACTCTTGCGAATGCCCTGCTCGGTTTTGGGCGTAATCTTGAATTCGCCCTTTTCCTGCTCATTCTCATCGATGTAACCCTTTTTCTTGAGGTCATCAATGAAATTGCCCATGCCGTAATTGTCGTCGGTGAGGCCGTACTGCTTGTCGAGCTCGTTGAGCCAGGACAGCGCCTCGCCCACGTCGCCGGAGGTGATGGTAACCAGCTGCATGAACAGCTTAAACAACGACTCGAAGCCCTTTTCGGGCTGGTCTTCGGGCACAAAATCGCGGAAGCGGAAGCCAACGGCCATAATATTCTTCTTTCAGGATAGGCTCAGAAAACAACGACGGCGCGGCCAATGTTCATTTCCTACGGCCAAGCTACGGCCGGGCACTTGGTCTATTTTACACCCTCACCCCCATTGCGGGCCCCCGGCGGGCCTACCCCACCCATGAAAGCCATCTGGAACAACACGGTCGTGGCCGAAAGCGACGACACCGTCGTGGTTGAAAACAACCACTATTTCCCTGCCGACGCCATCAAAAAAGAGTTTTTTGAGGACAGCATTGCCCAAACCACCTGCCCCTGGAAAGGCCGCGCCAGCTACTATTCCCTCAACGTGAACGGCGAAAAAAACAAGGACGCGGCCTGGTACTACCCCGAGCCCAAAGACGCGGCCAAGGAAATCAAAGGCCGCGTGGCGTTCTGGAAAGGGGTCAAAATCGAAAAGTAAGTACGCCCAAAGTGCGCAAGAACCGGGTTTCGGGCGCGGGCTATAGGCGTGAATTTTGTAGTCAATCAGAACCCTCTATGCCATGACTGACTACCAACGCATCGCCGCCGCGCTGGCCCACTTGCGCGCCAATTTTCAAGCCCAACCCAGTCTGGAAGAAGTAGCGGAGCGGGCTCATTGGAGCCCGTTCCATTTCCAGCGCAAGTTTCAGGAGTGGGCCGGGGTGTCGCCCAAGAAATTTCTGCAATACCTCAGCCTCGACCACGCCAAGCACATGCTGCGCGAGCAGGCCTCCGTGGCCGAAGCCGCCCACGAAACCGGCCTGTCGAGCACCGGCCGCCTGCACGATTTGTTCGTGACCCTGGAGGCCATGACGCCCGGCGAATACCGCCACGGCGGGGCCGCCTTGGTCATTCAGTACAGCTTCGGCGAATGCCCGTTTGGCACCTACCTGGTGGCTTCCACGCCCAAAGGCATCTGCAAATTGGCATTTACCGACGACGCGCCCGCGGCGGTGGCCGAGCTTCGCCAGGAATGGCCAAACGCCGTGCTGGCGGCCACCACCGCCGACAGTCATGCAACGGTTGCGCGTTTTTTTACTCGCGCGTTTCAGCCCGCCGACCGGCTGCACCTGCACCTGAAAGGCACGCCGTTTCAACTCAAAATCTGGGAGTCGTTGCTGCGCATTCCCGAAGGAGAATTGCGCACCTACTCGCAGCTGGCGGCCGCGGCCGAAAACGGAGCAGCCGTGCGCGCCGCCGGCACCGCCATCGGGGCCAATCCCGTGGGCTACCTCATCCCCTGCCACCGCGTCATTCGCGGCACTGGCGAGATGGGCCAGTACCGCTGGGGCGCCGACCGCAAGGCGGCGCTGGTAGGCTGGGAAGCGGCCCACACCAGCGCCAAAACCGCGGCTTCGTTGGTTACGGCTGCGGCTTAGGGCCGTTGGGGCGGAGCGCGAAAAGGCCGCTTTCCCGGCTCTGGGAAGCGGCCTTTTTCTGTTTTTAGTGAGCCGTTCTTACTCCACCACCAGCCGGCGCGCGGCGGTGCTGGTGCGCACCGCGTAGACGCCGGTGGGCAGGTGTTCGGGCAGGGCGAGGTGGGCGGTGCCGGTGGCATTCGTGAGGGCGCGGGCCACGCGGCGGCCGGTGGCGTCCAGCACTTCCACGAGGGTGTTGGCGGGGAGGCCGGCGGCCGTGGTGGCGCGCTGGGCCGGGTTGGGGTAGAGTACGAAATCAGGTCGGACCGGCCCGGCGAAATTCACCGTGCGCACGGTGGAGTAGCTGGCGGTGCCGTCGGCATCCAGCTGGCGCAGGCGGTAGTAGAGGTGCAGGGCGCCGACGGGCAGCTGGCCATCCAGCAGCGAATAGTCGTGGCGGGCGGTGCTGCTGCCCGCGCCCGCTACCGTGCCAATGGCGGCAAACGCGTGGCCATCGAGGCTGCGCTCCACGGTGAAGCCGACGTTATTCAGCTCCGACGCGGTGGCCCAGCGCAGGCGCACGGCGGCCGGGCCCTCGGCTTGCGCCGTAAAATCGACGAGCGTGACGGGCAAGGGGTTGGCGGCGTTGCTGACGGTGAAGCGATTGAGGACGGTGGGGCTCAGGGCGAGGCTGCGGGTGCTGGCGTTGGTGGCGGCGCCCACGGGGGCCCAGGGCTGGCCGGCGCTGGCCTGCTGCCAGCCGCGGGCCTGGGCAAAGTTGGTGAGGCCGTTGTCGTTGTCGGCGGGCCAGCTCAGGGTGAGCTGCACGGCGGCGCTGGGCTGGGTGGCGGGCACCACGGTCCAGATGCGGTCGATGCCCTTGAGGCTGCTGTTGGCCAAGTTTTGGCCGAAACTGCCATCTGGGGTGGCGGCGGTGGCGGCCGTGAGCAGGCCGGCCCGGCGGGTGACGACGACGGTGCCCAGGTTCTGGCCGGCGGGGTTGAGCACGGCGCCGAGGCCGAAATCAACGGCCGTGCTGCCGGCCACGGCGTTGCGGGTGATTTCGAGCTTGCCCAGCACGTAGCGGCCGGGGGCTTCGCCGCCCAAGGTGGCGCCGTTGGGCAGGCGCAGGGTGCTGAGTGTGCTGCCGTTTTTGGTGTTCACCAGGCCGCTGGTGAGGGTGAGGGCATTGCTGACCGTGAGGTCGGCGGCGAGGCGCAGGGTGTTGGTGCCAGCGGTGGTTTTGTTCACCACCACCTGGTAAAGGGTGGCGCCGCCGGGCGTGAGCAGCTGGTCGTCGGGTCCGCTGAAGGTGACGGCGCTGGTGCCGGGCGCAAGGGTGCCTGTGTTGGTGAGGTCGTCGCGCACTTCGAGGGTGCCGGTGCTCAGGCCGAGGGTGCCGGCGTTGACGAGGGGGCCTTCGACGCGCAGGGCGCCCGCGTTGGTGAGGGTGGCGCCGGCTTGGTTGCTGAGGCCGCCGGTGCCCACGTAGAGCGTGGCGCCGGCCTCCACGGTGAGGCCGCCGCTGGCGTTGGTGAGGTCCTGGGCGGCGGCGGGCAGCAAGGGCAGCAGGCTGCCGGCCAGCAGAGTTAGCAATTTTCGCATGAGCTGTTGAGAAATTCTGCGCCTTAGTTGCCCGTCCGCATGATGGTCCAATTCTGGCCGTCCGACACGGCAATGACCGTTTTGGCCGAGCCCGTGGTGGTGAGGGTGTACTGCTGGGTGCCGGTGCTGGCGGCGCTGTCGATGAGCTGGCCGCTGCTCACGATAAGGATGGCCGCCACCGAGCTGCTGTTGTTGCGCAGGTAGTACACCCGGCCCACGCAGGTGCTGGCGTTGGGCAGGCGGAAGTACTGGAAGCTGGTGCTGGCGGGGGCCAGACCGTAGTAGCCGGCGTTCAGGTCGGTTTGCTGGTTCGAGCCCTGGTCGAGGGCGTTGGGGCTGCCGCTGGTGCCGCCGCCGTAGTTGTTTTGCACGCCCACGGCAAAAGTCCCCTTCACCTGCAGGGTGCTGGTGGGGGCCGACAGGCCGATGCCTACGTTCACGGCGTCGTTATTGCCGGCGGCGGCGCCGATGACCAGCGAGTTGCCTTGGGTGACGGACGCGTTGTTGCCGATGACGTAGGCGTCGTAGAGGCCGTTTGCGGCATTGGCGCTGCTGCCCAGCACGATGTTGCTGCTGTTGGTGCGCATGTCGTAGCCCGCCCCGGGCCCGATGACCACGTTGTTGCTGCCCGTAAAGAGGCTGGCGTTGCTAAGGGCGTCGTAGCCGATGGCAACGTTGCTGGAGCCGCTGCTGTTCAGGCCGTTGGCGAAGGCCTGGGACCCCACCACCGTGTTGTAGGTCCCCGTCGTGTTGTTGGTGCCCGTCAGGTACCCGACGTAGGTGTTGTCGCCCCCCAGGCTCTTCTCGCCCGCTTTGGCCCCCAGAAAAGTGGCCCCCTCGACGGTGCCGCTCGGGCTGTTGAAGTTGACGCCCGCGTTGAAGCCCAGAATCAGCGACAGGCCGGCGTAGGTATTGGCGCCGAGGGTGACGCGGCCGTTGGCGGCCACGCGGAAGGCCTCGGTCCCGTTGCGCTTAAAGAGGAGGTCCTCGTTGTTGGTGGTGCCGAGGAAATTGCCGCCGGTGATGGCGTTGCCGTTCAGGTCCCAGCCGCTGCTGGCGGGCGTGGCCCAGGTGTTGTCGCCGCGCAGGTAGGTGGTGGCGCTGGCCGTGCCGGTGGCGGCCAGCTTGGGAATGGTGACGGCGTCATCGGCCAGCTTGGCGCTGGTGATGGCGTTGGCGGCCACCGTGGGGTTGGGGTAGGTGCCGGCCAGGTCGCCGCCGGCCGGGCCGGCCGCGCCGGGCAGGGTCACGGAGTTGCCGCCGGCGCCGCTGATGCTGAGTGTCTGCCCGCTCAGGGCCAGGGTTTGCTCGGCCGGAACGGCCACGCTGCTCAGGTTGCCGTTGGCGTCGGTGGTGACGTAGCCGACCGTGCTGAGGCCGCGCAGGCGCACGTTGCCGCCCACATCGAGCACGCGGCTTGGGCTCACGCCGCTGGCCAGCCCGATGCCCACCCGGCCGGTGCCGGTATTGTTCCAGTTCAGCACCGAGGTGGTGGCGCCCGCGCTGCGGAAGCCCAGCGCGCCGCCGGTGGCGCCCGTGAGCACGGGGCCGCCGGCGGTGGTGGCGTCGTAGGCCAGCTTGTTGTTGTCGTCGGCAGCGGGCGCCAGCAGCAAGTCGTTGCCGGCCAGCTTCAGGTCCTGGGTGGCGGTGTGGTTGCCCAGGTTATCGCCGGCGCTCGGCAGGTTCACCCAGCTGCCCCCGAAGGCGTACCAGAAGCCGGCGGTGTTGTCGGTCTGGAAAATCATCAGGCCATCGGGCGGCGCGCTGATGGCAAGGCGCTGCGCCTGGGTGAGGCGCGGAATGAGCAGGCCCTTGGTGGTGGAGGTGATGTCGAGGGCGGCCTTGGCGTTGGGGGTGGCGGTGCCCACGCCCACGTTCTGGGCCTGGGCGGCGAGGGGAAGCACGGCGGCGGCGGCCGCCAGCCAGGGTAAAAGTCCTTTCATAAACAAAAGCGAAGGGGATTGTTTGAGGCCGTAAAGTTTCGGCTGGCCCGGTGCCCGCGCCAATCGGCCGTGTCCCCTGTTCAGGGGACACGGCCGATTGGCGCGGGGCCTGCTCCCGGGGGCCCTCCCGCTGCCGGGGGCCGGCTCCGGGCGGGCTCAGGCTTTCGTCACCGATTTGCGAATAGCGATGATGCTGTATTTCACGGCCGTGTCGATGGTGTTGCGGCCGTAGTCGTGGAAGTCCACCGCGTGCAGCAAGTCGTACACCAGGTTGTCGATGTTGCCGGGGTCGTTGCGGGCCATGGCCAGGGTTTGGGGCGGCACAGTCTGGTTATACTTCGAGTCCTTGGTAATCTGGACCGACGCTTGCGCCACCACCAGCTCGGCGGCGGCGTTGAAGCCGCAAATCAGGATGATGTGGTCGTCGAGCGAATCGCCGCGGATGTGGTCGATTTTCGCCGACACGATTAGCCCCGCGCCGTCCTTCATGAGCGAGGTTTCCGGGTACCAGGTGCGGTAGTTGGTTTTGTCGTCGTTGCTGTCCTTTTGGTACACGTACTCCAGCACCAGGTTGTTGGTGCTCGGGCTGGTCGAGTCTTTGGGCAGCCAGCCGCTCTGGCCGTTGTCAGTGTTCTTGAGGGTGATGCCGCTTTGCGCGTCCAACTGCTGGGCGTAGGTGGTGGGGTTGAAGCTGAGAGCCATGGGAATAAAAAACAACGGGGGAAGAATTAATTGACACTCATGCTGCTGCACGCGCGGTTCACGGTGTGACACACCACGGCCATCGTATAAAACCGGCCGCCGTCGTCGCTCAGCCCCACGATGAGGGGCGAGAGCTTGTTGAAGAGCTTGCAAAAGCCGTCGAACGCCGCCACAGCCACCTGGGCCGCCTCCTCGGAGATGCCGGCCGTTTCGATGGCCCCGATGGCCCCGAGCAGCTCGGCGGTGTCGTCCACCACTTTCACCACCACGTCGGGGATTTGGTAGCCGTCGTTGCCGGTGGTCCAGGAGGCCTGCAGGTTGGTCAGCCTGGCCGTGCCGCCGTCGAAGGCGAGGGTGAGCACGGCGTGGTCGTCGGTGGCGCCCCCGCGGATGTGGTCCACTTTAATGGTGAGCGTGGTGCCGCTCAGACTGGGGTTGTACACCCGATAGTTGGAGTCTTCGACCTCGTACATCACGTGGTCGCTGCTGACCGTGGCGTCGGGGAATAGGCTGGTGAACGTACTGAGGTTGAACTTCAGACTCATAAGTAAAAAGAACTGTAGATACGGTGCCTACTCTGTGGGCTTTTCGGCGGTCGCCACCTGCGTTTGGAAAGGTCGTCGGCGTCATCCTGGGAGGGCAGCTGCGGGCAGGCCGGCCCCGGGCGAAAGGGGCCGGGCCGGCAGCAGCAAAGGTTTGGGCCGGGCCGGGTGGGCCGCGCACCAGCGCCGTACCCTAATCAGGGGACACGGCCGGCCGGGCAGAAAACCTATCGGGCCGCACCTTTGCGGGGCTTATGACTGCCTCCGCCTTTCCCATCAGCCTGGCCATCGTGGAAGACGATGCCCGCGTGCGCGAGTTGCTGCGCGAATACCTGTGCTACCAGCCCGAATTCACCTGCCCCATCGTGGTCGATTCGATGGAAGCCCTCTGGGCCGAGCTCGACGTGAGCTTGCCGCCCCGCGTCATTCTGCTCGACGTGAGCCTGCCCGGCCAAAGCGGCCTCCAGGCCCTGCCCGCGCTCAAAAAGCGCCTGCCCGCCACCGACATCGTGCTCCAAACCATGCACGACGACCCCGCGCGCATCTTCCAGGCGCTGCGGGCCGGGGCCACGGGCTACGTCATCAAAAACGCCACCAGCCTGCCCCAGTACAAGCAGTCCATTCTCGACGTGCTCAACGGCGGGGCGGCCCTCTCCCCTTCTGTGGCCCGCAAGGCCCTGCAGCACTTCCAGCCCGCTCCCAGCCAGCAGCCCGGCTTGCTCTCGGGGCGCGAGCAGCAGGTGCTGCAAGGGCTGGTGGAAGGCCTCAGCGAGAAGCAGGTGGCCGCCCGCCTCAGCCTCTCGCCCGACACGGTGCACACCTACGTGAAGCGCCTCTACGAGAAGCTGCGGGTGAATTCGCGCGGCGAGCTGCTCAGCCGCGCCGCCAAGGGCGATTTATAGAAACAGCCCGTTGCAAGCCCGCACGTCATGCTGAGCGTAGTTAAAGCATCGCGCGCGGGGCGGTAACCAAGCTATTTGAACGATTGGGCTACTGCTGCACGCGAGATGTCTCGGCTGTGCTCGACATGACGTTCCGGCTTATACAGGGCACGCCGCCCCTACGGCCGCTGCCGCAGCCGCACCTGCCAGCCGCCGGGCACGGGGCCTACGGTCAGCTCGGCGCGCAGCAGGGCGGCGCGGTGGCGCATGTTGCGCAGGCCCTGCCCGGCCCGGCCCGGGGCGCCCGTTCCCGCGCCCGTGCTGCGGATGCGGAGCTCCAGCAGCGGCGTGCAGCCCAGGCTGACCCGGATGGGCGTGCCCGGTTCCGAATATTTCAGGGCATTGGTCACCGCTTCTTTGAAGATGAGGTAGGTGTGCTGCCGCAGCGTGGGCGGCAGCGGCTGCTCCGGCCCCGTAGGGAGGTTCTCGTCGAGCAGCAGCTCGCGCCCGGTGGCGCGGGCCGTGGCGTCGAGGTGGTCGCGCATGCGGTCGACCAGCGCGGCCAGGGTGTCAACCCCGGCATCCACGCTCCAGATGATGTCCCGCACGGTGCTGGCGGCGGCGCGGCTGTCCTCCACCAGCGTGGCGAGGCGGGCGGGCGGGCCTTGTTCGAGGGCGTGCAGCAGCTCCGCCTGCATGGTCACGCGGGTGAGCAGCGAACCCACTTCGTCGTGCAGGTCGGCCGCCAGCCGGGCCCGGAGGTCGTTTTCGCGGCGCAGCTGGCGCAGGCGGGCCCGCTGCCAGCCATACACGGCCGCGCTGGCGGCCACGGCGGCCAGCACCCAGGTGAGGGGGCGGTTCCACCACTCGGCCGTCACGGTCAGGGGCAGGCGCAGTATGTTGGCGGCCCGGACGCCCTGGCCGCTCTCGGCCCGGATTTCGACGGTGTAGTTGCCCGGGGGCAGCCCTTGCAGGCGCAGCTGCGGCGTGGTGCCCAGGCCCAGCCAGCGGTCGGCCAGCCAGCCGCGCAACCGGTAAGCATAGCGGGCCTGGCCGGGGTCGAGGCTGTTGGTCAGGGCCAGTTGCAAATCGACCAGCGGCAGGCCCGGGCCCAGCTGCAACGCGGGCAAGGAGTCGGCGGCCAGCAAGTAGTAGGGGCGGCTGGCTTCGGCCGCGGTGGCCAGGGTGGTGTAGCCAGTGAGCAGCAGGCGCGGCGGCACGGCCGAGGTGCCGGGCACCCGGTCGGGGTACACGCGGTGCAGCCCGGCCACGCCCCCCACCAGCAGGGAGCCGTCGCGGGGGTCGACGGATGCCGCCTGGCTGTTGCATTCGTTGGAGGCCAGCCCGTGGGCCGTAGTAAAAACGGCCAGCCGGCCGCTGGCGGGCTGGTAGCGCACCAGTCCTTGGTAGGTACCCAACCACAAGTATCCTCCTGCGCTAGGCGTGATGGTGACCACCGGGGCATTGGGCAGCCCTTGGTGTTGCGACAGGGCCATGCGCCCCCGGCCGTCCGGGTCAATTACGGCCAAGCCATGGGCATGGGTGCCCACCCACAGCCGGCCATCGGGGGCCAGATACAGGCAGCGGGCTCCGTCCACGGCCACGCGGCGGGCGGCGGGCGCCTGGGGGCCAAAGGATTCCCGGTGGCCCGTGGCCAGCGTCAGGCGCTCCACGCCTTCGGGCGTAGCCAGCCAGAGGTGGCCCTGCCCATCCGGACACACGGCCTCGATGAGGCGCCCGGCCAGCGGCGGGGGGGCCGTGGCAGGTTGGCCGGGCGCCCGATAGGGCCGGTAGGCCCGAGAGGCCGCATCGTAATACAATAACCCCAGCGGGGTGCCAGCCCACACCCGGTGCGTGGCCGCGTCGCGCACCAGGGCCCGCACGCCGGGCTCTAGCTGCGGCTGGCCGGCCATGGGCAGGCGGTTGAATGCCCCGGTGCGCAGGTTGAACTGAAGCAGCGGAAACACCCCAGCGGCTAGCCAACTGCCCCCGGGCCCGAGCGGGGCCGGCACGAGGCCCATTAGCACGGGCGCGTTGCCGGCGGGCAGGGTGGCCGTCTTCCAGCGCCGCAACGGCGCCAGCGGCGAGTCCGCCGCCTGGGTCAGAATACCTTTGCCGTAGCTGCTCACCAGCAGGCGGCCATCGGGCAGGCGCACGCTGGCCCGTACGCTGTAGGGGGCGCCGTCGGGCCCGGGCAGGGCATGAATAAAAGCCGCCGCCGCCGCCCATTGCCAACACCCGTGGGTGCCCATATCAAACACCCACCAGTGGCCGGCGTGGTCGGGTTGCAGTTGGCCGCGCCACGCGGCGGGCGGCCGGAACGGCAGCGGCAGGGCAAACCGCGCCCGCAGCCGCGGCGCGGGCCCGGGGGTCCACTCGAGCTGTAGCACCTGCCGCTGCAGCAGCACGGTGGGCCCGGCGGCATTGCGCACCATCGCCGCACCCTGTTCGGGCGGGCTCTCATCCCAGCGGCTCTGCTCGTCGAGCCGGCCGCCGGGCCCGGCGCGGTACGCGGCGGCGGTGCTGAGCAGCCAGGGCTGCCCCCGGGGGTCGTATGCGGGGCGCAGGCACGCCTGCGGGGCCGTGTGCCATCTACCCAGTTCCTGCCCCCCGGCGCTTAGCTGCCGGGTAACGCCATGGCTGACCAGCCACAAACTGCCATCCGGCGCGGGCCACGTCTCCTGCAGTTCGTCACTATTTTTTACCAAAGGACCAATGGGCTGGCCCGCGAGGGTGTAGGCCCGCAGGCCGCTATGGGCCTGCGCCACCCATACTTGCCGGCCGCCGGGGGCCAGCACCACGGCTTCTATGGCGTGGCTGCTGCCATCGGGCGCCGGCAGCGGCAGCGGTTCCAGGCGGCCCGTGGGGCCGAAGCGGTAGAGGCCGGCTTCGGTGCCCAGCCACAGCTGGCCCTGGGGCAACGGCAACAGGTGGTTGCACGGCACGGCAGGTAGCACTGCTCCATCCCGCCGCAATGCGTTGAGGGCCACGAGGCGCGTGCCATCGTAGCGGTACACGCCGTCGTCGGTGCCCACCCACAGCAGGCCTTCGGCGGTGGACACCAGCGTGCGCAGCATCAAGCCGCCCAAGCCTGCGTCGGGCTGCCAGCCGTTGGCGGGGGCCGGCTGGGCGCGGCCCAGCAGAGGCAGCAACACCCCCACATAAGCAATGAATAACCGCCACGCATTCATACGGGCAAGTTACGGGTAGGTGCGTGCTTTCGGATTTCGGCATGAAGCTGCCATTGTGTTAAATCCGTGATTAACTCGAAAACACCGTTGCGCAGCTCCAACAGATTGAATTTAGCATTGCCTACCACAAGGCTGCGGGGCAACCAAGGTCACTCTTGACATTTCCCTGATTTGTATATGCCGGAAGCGCATAATAAAGCGCCCCACCCGGCAGAACCAGGTGGGGCGCAGGGGTAGCACCCAACATAAAGCAGGCCCTAATCAATCCACTTAAACTTGTATTCCAGCTTGGGCACGGGCATTCGGTCGGCCACGCGGCGCAGGCGGTTGGGCAGGGCCATGATGTAGTCGCGGGCCTTTTCGGCTTCGCCGGTCAGGCCGCCGATGTGCTCAATCTTCCAATCCGTGATGAGCGAGTCGAGGATGTCGGTATAGTCGGCGCTGGTGTACACGCCCAGGCGCTGGGCGGCGTCGGTGAAGTGGCCGAAGGTTTTGCCCATCTCCACGCCCATTTCGCGCATGTAGTGGGCCGGCATCACAATTTTCTTGCGCATCATGTCCTCGAAGGCCAGCATCATTTCGGAGGGGTCCAATTCGAAAATCTTGCTCACAAAAGCCTTGTACACGCGGGCGTGGCGGGTTTCGTCGCCGGCAATCATGCCGCAGATTTTGGAGAGCTGGTCGTCGCCGGCCTTGCGGGCCAGCTGGCCCACGCGGCGGTGCGAGATGTTGGTGGCCTGCTCCTGGTAGCTCGTGTACACGAAGGCGCGGTAGGGGTCGTTGGCCGTGCCCAGGTCGAAGGCATCGTTGATGAGGTATTGGGTGCTCACCTCGAACTCGCGCATGTTGACGCGGCCACTCAGGTACAAATAGCGGTTCAGGAGGTCGCCGTGGCGGTTTTCCTCGGCCGTCCAGCCCCGAATCCACTCGGCCCAGCCGTTGTTACGGTCGCGGTTGATGTTGTCGAGCTCGTGGAACCAGGCCTCGTAGTTGGGCAGGGCTTCCTCGGTGATGGTGTCGCCGATGAGCACGGCCAGCAGGTCGTAGCTCAGGCCGCTGGCTTTTTCGCGCAGCTCCTTCACCTCGTCAAAAAACGTGTCGCGGCGCGAGTCGGGCAGGTAGTCGGCGGGCTGCCAGCTGTCTTCCACGCTTTTGAGGAAGGTGCTCATGTTTTCCTTGAGGTAGCCTTCCATCTGCTGAAGGACTTCGCCGCGGGTTATCGAAATGGAGGTTTGCATAAGAAAAGGCGAAAAACGTGAGGGGGTGGTGAAAGAAACGCTTTTCGCGCAACAAAGGTCTGCCCCAACCGTAGGGGGCCGGGTATAAGATTATGGCATTAGGGCCGCAAAAAAGGCTCAAACCAGCCTTTGCAAACCAAAAATCAATGTTCTGGCCACGGTTGAATGTGGTAGACGCGCGCCGCCAGCGCCGTGTCGTTGGCCAATGGTGAGCCCTCGGGGTAGAGCAGCATTGGGGCGCCATCGAAGCGGAACCGCCGGGCGAGCCAGCGCGCGGTTTCGGGCGTGAGCACCCACAGGGCCCGGGGCGGCGCGCTGTAGGTGGGCAGGCGAGCCAGCCGGCGCAGGCATTCGGTTTGGTCGGCGGTGCCGCTGAGGGCGCGGCGCAAGCGGGCCTGGGAGGCATCGTGCGAGGGCCAGCCGCTGAGCAGCAGCACGGGGCCCGGCCCCACCGAGTAGGCGCGAAACGGTGAGAGGCTTTTGAGGAAGTCGTTGGGGCCCGCCACGATGCGCACGGCCCCGGCGCCCCGGTGCCGCAGCACGCTCAGAGCGGCTTCGTGACGACGGCGCTCGGCGCTCAGCACCTGGTGGCGGTGCCAGGTCTTGACGCCGTAGAGCGCCACCGCGCCGCAAGCCAGCAAGGCTGCGCCCCGCAACTGCCAAAGCGGAAAGGTGCGTTCGGCGGCCACTGGGCCGGGCATGCCGCGGCTACCGGCCGCGGCCGGCCGCAGCACATACACCAAATTGGCCAGCAGCCAGAAATCGAGCAGGGGCAGCTCCAGCCGCGGCGGCAGCTTGAGCACGCCGGCCAGGAAAACCAGCGCCCCCACATAAGCGGCCTGCACCAGCCAGAAATCCACCGCAACAGGCCGTTTCCGCTGGCGCCACACGGCCAGTGCAGTAGCCGCCAGGACCAACAGCACGGGGAAATAGTCGCGCACCAGCAAGCCGGCGCGCAGGCGCAGCTTGGCCGGCACCTCGCGGCCGTAGAAGCTACGGGCATCGAAGCGGTAGGCCCGCTGGCACAGGGCTTCGTTGACGAGGGTGGAGTCGCCCATCAGCCACAGGCTGACCGCGGACGTGCCGAGGCTGTCGGCCGTGTAGCGGGGCCGCGGCTGCAGCTGGTCGAAGTCGAGAATGCGGGCGAAATACCGGTCGCGGGCCTGGGTGTGGGCTTGCTCAGGCGTTTGCAGGAAGGCGGCTACGGCCGTGGCCAGCGCCAGTATGCTGGCTCCGCCTAGCAACACGGGGGCGGCACGGCGCCAGCTGCCGGCCAGCCACCACGCCGCGGGCAGGGCCGCTCCAAACCCCATCACGGCCAGGCTGGGCCGCATCAGCCAGGCCGCCAGCAGCACCGCTAGCCCCACGGCCAGGGTGCCGCGTCGCCCGGGCCGCTGGGCTGCAAACAGCACCCCCGCACCGGCCAGCAGCAGCCCCACCCGCACGTAGCTGAACCACAGCCAATGCTCCAGCCAGGCCAGCCCGAAAAACAGCACCAACGCCCCCACCCCGGCCACGCCACGCCACCGCGCCCGCAGCACGTGGTCGAGCACGGCGAACACCAGCACCGTGGCCACGCTCAGCCCCAATCCAAGCAGCAAGCCAAACCACGGGAGCGCAGGCAGCGCAGCATATGCCGCCGCCAGCAGGTGCCCATACCCGTGAAAATACAGCGGCACCGACGCCACCGGCTTTGCCGCAATGACCCCGGAAAATAGCCAGGCCAGCGCCATGTCGTCGTTGGCCTCAAAATAGCTGCCCAGGCCGGCCACTGTGGCCCCAATCAGCCCCAGGGGCAGCAGCACCACGCGCAACAAAACGGCAATACGGGAAGAACTCGACACGGCGGCAATAACGAATGAAGCCGCTAAGAAACGGAGTGAGACACCATCAAGCCCGCCAGAACCGCATTTCGAGCGACACGCGGGTGGCGTCGGGGTTGAGGTTGGCGGCAGCGCCGTGGAGCAGGTAGGGCGAAAACACCAGCACTTCGTCGGGGCCGGGATTGGGCCGCATGAGCTCCAGCGGGCGGGCGGGGCGCAGCACGCCGGGCACCGTGTAGGGCACGCCGTGGAAAATGGCCCCACCGGCCGTGCGCTCCACGGCGCTTTCGGGCCAGTGGTGGCTGCCCGGCACCAGCGCCAAGGACGACTGCGCCGTGCTGCCCGCCACCGGCAGGTAAATGTTGAGGGCGTGGCGGTAGCGCGGCAGCCAGGCGTCGCGGTGCAGCGGGTTTTGGTCGGCGCGGTGAGGCCGCACAATGCGCAAGTGAAACACCGCCTCCTGCACGTTGGGGTTGTAGGCCCGCACCGGCTGGCCGCAGGCGGCGCTCACCAGGGCTTCGAGCAGCGCGGGGGCCACGCGCAGGCGCGCCAGCTCGTAGGCCTTGGTTTGGGCGATGACGGCCAGGTGTCGTTGGGCATCGTCGCCGATGACGCGGTGGTACTGGCTGATGTCGAAATCCGGCGCCACGGCGCAGCCCACGTTGCGCAACGCTTCTCGCAACAGCTCGGCTAAACCCGCCTGTAGCGCGGCCTGCAGGCCCCCGGGCAAGCCAGGCACCACCGCAAAGCCCGCCGTGGCCCAGGGTGCCTGCGCGCTCAGGTCGACGTCGCTGGACAAAAGCACGGTGTTGTCTTCGGCCGCGGCGGGGCGGCCTTCTACCCGGTGCGGCACCGGTTGGCCATCGACGCGGAGCTGCGGAAGCGAAGAGTCGGGCGAAGCAGGGTTGGTAGGCAAAGACATCAGCGAGCGGGCACCCGCAGAGCCCGCGAGTAGAATAATGACAAACTTAACTTGCGCTGGGCGCAAACAGCCCGCTCCACCCGGCCAACGCCCGCTCCGGCAGGCCCGGCCGGGCTACCCGGCGCAGCAACTCATACAAGGCCCGCACCTCGGCGTGGCGCCGGCGCCGGGCGGCCTGCCGCAGCTCCCAGCGCACGCGGATGGCCAGCGCGGCGCGTTCCTCGGGGGTTCGCACCAGGGCCAGCGCTTTTTCGCACACCCGAATGGTAGAGGCCAAATAAGGGTCGTGGGCTTGGTAGGCTTTGGCGCTCATGCTGCGCGGGTGCTTGCGCTTGCGGGTGGTCAGGGCGTCGAGGTACACAAACTGCCAGTCGCGGCTGGCCCGCACCCAGAAGTCGAAATCCTCGTAGGCCAGGGTTTCGTCGTAGCCGCCCAGTGCTTCCAGGCAAGCGCGCCGCATGAGCATGGTGGGCGTGCTGATGAAGTAGCGGGCCAGCACGTCGGCCAGCACCCAGCCGCTGGCGGGGCGGGGCCGCAGCCCGCCGGCGCCGTCGGGCCGGTGGTGCAGGCCCAGCAGCTGGCTTTGCTCGTCAATCAATTCAGCGTTGGAATAGACCATGCCCACGCTGGCATCGGCGGCCTGAAACACCTGCACCTGCTGCGCAATGCGTTCGGGCAGCAGCACGTCATCGGTGGCAAAGTCTATCACAAACTCGCCCCGGGTTTGGCGGAAAGCCTGGTTGAAGGCGCGGCAGTTGCCCACGTTTTCGGGCAGCAGCAGCAGGTGCCAGCCGGGCTGCCGGGCGGCGTATTCGCGCAGGATGGCGGGGCTGCCGTCGGTGCTGGCATCGTCCACGAGCCACACATCTAGGTGCGGGTAGGTTTGGGCGAGGATGGAATCCAGGGCCTCGCGCAGGAAGGGCGCGTGGTTGTGGCACAGCGCCACGATGGTGACCAGCGGCGGCGTGGCGGCAGAGGGAAGAAGCGTAACGGAGGAATCAGACATGCGGGCTGCAAATGACGCACAGAAAACGGAGCTACACCCGGCAAATTTCAAAAGCCGGCCCGCGGTTTCTTTTCCCTTGCGGGCCAGCCGCGAAGTAGGATGCGGCCTACTCTGCGCGTCTATTTTCTGTCTGCGCAGGTGTAAAGCACGGTTTTTGCGCATCCCAATTCTACCGCTTTCCGCAGGCTGAATGCCGGAAAGCAACCTTCCTGATTGCTATGAGAAAACACTTACTTTCTACCATTTTCGCCCTGGTATTGCTCACAGGATGCTTCTCCGCCTCTGCCCAGCCCACCCGAGTTTGGTTGAAAACCATCCAATACCCACCCGGTGGCTACATCGCTGAGCTACATCGCTTTTCAGCCAATCGATTGCTGGGCGTTGGCCTAACCTCCACAACAACGGGAAATATTTATGACCGTTCAACAGCCTTGTGGTTTTATAATAATCAAGGTAATACGGTCAGGACCAAACGGGACCTTGGCACCCGTCGGGTTCTGCCGCAAGGACCATTCCCACCGGGTTACAGTTATACTTCCCTAGCACTACTGCCAGGCGGCGATTTCTTAGTCACGGGCTCGCGCACCCGTGGCGAGGTGCAAGGGGTGCCTCAGTTGGAAGCCAACATGATAGCGCGGCTCGATTCAACTGGTACGATTCGGTGGTCGCGCTTTTTCACCGTCAATGGTTCTTCTACCGGCCATCACAAGTTGCTGGCCTTACCTGATGGCGGCGGCCTACTTACCCACCAAACGGCATTTACTGGTACTAGCACCGTACCCGTGGCCATCGTGTCACGCTTTGACTCTACGGGCGCGGTGGTTTGGCAGCGTACCCTCGGGCGGGCCTACTCCTCTCTGGATAAGTTTGTACCTCTGCCCGACGGCTCCTACGCGCTGGCCGGCTACCAGTCGCGGCCCATGACCGGCGGCGGCAATCTGGTGGCGCCCGATGCTTGGGTGCTGCGCCTGACGGCCAGCGGCGACACGCTGGGCTCGCGCTACTTCGGCCTGCCGAACGACTACGACCAGTTCACCGACGTGCGGCCGAGCGCCAACGGTGGCCTACTGCTGTGCGGCGTCATCGGCCTAGCCAACAGCCAGCAACAGCAGGGCTGGCTGCTGCAACTCGACAGCTTGAACCGCGTGCAGTGGCAGCAGCGCACCCCGGTCGGTTCCGCAGTGCCCAACTTTGTATTTTACCGCTGCCTGGCTCTGGCCGGCGGGGGCGCCTTGGTACAGGGCTCACGACTGGCCCCTAACCGGCTGGATGTATTTACTGACTTGTACATGGCCGTCTATCAGCCCAACGGGGTGGGCGGCGCACCCGTGGCCTGGCAGCGATTCACCTCCCCCCCCACCACCGACGAGCCCTACGGCGATTGGGACTTGAGCACACGAGGCGAGCTTACCGTTAGCGGAAGCATCGACTTTGGCCACACGCTGGCCTTAATGCGCCTGCAGCTGGCCGAGCGCCCCTACGTGCCCAACCTCTGCCAGACGCCGCCGCAGGCCGCGCTGGGCTTCGCCCCCACCGCCGGCGGCGACAGCCTGCGCTTCTTCGCCCTCACCGGCGCCGGCCCGCGCTACGCCCAGCTCCTGCGCTGGCGCTGGGACTTCGGCGACGGCACCGCCTTCGACGGGCCCACGCCCCCGCCCCACCGCTACGCCGCCGGCGCCGGCACGGCCGTGCGCCTCACCGTCACCAACAACCTGGGCTGCACGGCCACGGCCGTGGCCTTTCCTTTCGCCCTGGCCACCGCCGCCCAGCGCGCGCTGCCGCCCGCCCCGGCCGTGTTTCCCACCCCGGCCGGGGCGGGCGGCACGGCCACGGTGCAGCTGCCGGGCCTGCGCCCCCAGGGCCCCGTGGCCGGCGAGCTGCGCAACGCCCTGGGCCAGCTGATGCGCCGCGAGCAGTGGGCGCCGGCGGCGTTGGCCCAGGGCGTACCGCTGGGCCTGAGCGGCCTGGCCCCGGGCGTGTACAGCCTGCGCCTGCTGGCCCGGGAGGGAACGTTGGTCAAGCGTCTGGTGGTGCAGTAAGAAAGCACCGGCGCGGCCGGCCTGCGGGCAAGGGCGCGGCATGTATCATTGCAAAAATCCCCGGCACTGCGCAGTGCCGGGGATTTTTGTTGGGCTTCTTTCTTATCACTGCCGGGCCCGCGGGCCCCGCAGATACACCGCTACGCACACCGCCAGCACCAGCCCGTAGCGCGCCGCGTGGGCCCACACCGCCCCCGCCAGCCCCAGCCGTGGCAGCAGCAGGGCCAGCATCCCGGCAAACACCACCGCCGACGCGGCCTGCACCGCGATGTAAGGCCACGTGCGCGCCCGGGCCATGAGCTGGTAGATGAACACCCAGCTCAGGAATTTGGCCCAGTCGCCGAGCAGCTGCGGCGCCAGCAGCTCTTGGGCCGCCAGCAAGCGCGGGGCAAACAACAGCGGCAGCAGCGAGCTGCGGCAGGCAAAAACCAGCCCCAGGCCGGCGGCCAGCAGCGGGGCCAGCAGGGCCAGCACGCCCCGCAAGTAGTGTCGGGCCTGCGCCGGCTGGGCCGCCAGGGCCGACAGGCGCGGGTAAAACACGCTGTTCATCACGGCCCCAAATACCATGGTGTAGTTGTCGGAAAGCTTGGCCACGGCCTGCCACAAATCGGTGCGGGCGGGGCCGTAGGTGGCCAGCAGGTGGTCGCGCAGCACGTAGTCGACGGCCCGGCCGAAGAGCAGGGAGCTCACGGCCATCAGCAGAAACTGGCCCAGGCCGCGCAGGGCTGTGCGGCTCACGGGGGCGGCCGGGCGCCACTTCGGCAGCACGCCGGCCCGGCGCGCCAGCCACAGGGCCGGCAGCAGCGTCAGGCCCTGGGCCAGCAGGTAGCTCAGCAGCACCTGCGGCAGGGCGGCGCCCCGCAGCAACGTGGCCGCCACGGCCGCCGTGCCCAGTGCCGCCAGCGTCACGGCCAGCCCGATGTACGCCCGCAGGCGGCCCGCCGCCAACAGCGCGGCCCCCGCCAGGCTTTGGCCGGTAACCAACGCAATGCCCAGCACAAACACCGGCACGCTGCGCCAGTCCCAGCCCAGCAGGCCCGTGCCGGCCAGCATGGCGGCGCCTATGAGCAGCGCAAGGGCATTCAGGGCCAGGGCGGCGCCTAACCAGGTGCGGTGGCGCGGGCTGCCGGGTTGGAGAGGGGCCAGGTATTTCACCACGCCCACGTTCACGCCATCGTTGGGCAGGGCCGTGAGCAAGGCCATCAGGTTCTGAAACTGCGCCAGCAGCGTGAGGCCGCCGGCCGGCGCGTAGGTGGCAAACAGTTTGTTGATGACCAAAGCGCCCGCGCCCCGGGCCGCTACGGCCACGCCCGTGCCCAACGAACCGCGCAGGAATGTCTTGGCTGTGGAGGAAATGGCGGCCATTGCCACAAAGAACGACACACTCCCTCCTTCCTAAGCCAGCGTTTCTCCTTTCCTGCTTCCTCTCTTTCCGCTACCCCACTGCCTTTTCCCAGCTCAGGCGCAGTCCGGCCACGCCGCCCAGGTGGCGCTTAAACCGCAGCAGCGAGGCATTGGGGCCGGTGTCGAGGGTGGAGGTGCCGAGGTCGAGCACGGTGAGGGCGCTGGCGCGGGCGAAGGCGTGCAGGCCCTCATTTAGGAGCACCACCGGGCTTAGCGAGTTGCAGCGCAGGGGGCTGGCGGGGTAGAAATTATACAAGGCCGTTGCGCTCACGCGGATGGCCACGGTGAGGGCCGCCCACTCGCCGTCGGGCTGGCGCACCGAGAACAGGAAATGCTCGCGCGGAAACGCCCGAAACAGCGCCTGCACCCGCTCCAGCGGCAGCGACAGGCGCTGCCCCCGCTCCTGCCGGCACGCCCGAATGAACTCGTAGGCCGCGGGCAGCAGAAAGGGCGGCTCCTGCTCGAAGTGCAGGCCGTGGCGCCGGCACTTGTGCAGCCGCCGCCGCTCCGAGGGGTGCAGGTGGGCTTCGTAGTCGCGCGCGGGGTCGAGGTGGTAGTTCTGCTCGGCCAGGGCCACGCGGTAGCCACGCTGCCGCAGGGCTTCGGCGAGAGTGGCCGCGCCGGCCGGGTCGTAGGCGAAGGGGTAGCCGCGCAGGGCCAGCCGGCGCAGGCCATGGCGGGCCGCCTGCGCTTCGGCGGCATCCAGGAGCAGGTGCACGGCGGCGGCGCTGGCGCCGGGCGCCAGCTGCACGGCCCCGAACGGCGCCTGCGCGGGGCTGCTCGCGGCGCCCGCCGCTGCATCCAGGCTCAGGTGGAGCTGGGCTATGGTGCGGGCTTGGGCCGGGTCTTCTACGTAGAAGCTGAGGACGGGCGGGGCACCGGCTTGCAAGGCCTGGTGTTCGGGCCGCAGGTACAGAAATGATTCAAACGCCAACGGCAGCCGGGGCGGCGCGGGGCCCTCGGCCAGCCACACGGCCAAGCCCGGCGCGGGGTGCGCCGCCGTGGTTGCTTCCGCCAATGAATCCGTTTTTTTCAACCGTGTGTTTCGAGTCTGGGCCGGCAAAGTACGGCACGGAACAGGTCAATGCTGTTTTACTTCCGCTGGTCATGCCATTCTAGGCGCTGAAGGCATCTTCGGCCCCCGGCCCTGCGTAGGGGCGCAAGCTGCTCCGTTGATTCGTTTTTCTTTGCCGCATGACACCAACCCGTTTGTCGCCCAAGCCCTCGCCTTCCCTGGACCCGCAATCCACGCCGTCCGACGGCTTCATCACCGACCGCGAAGCCACCCGCCAAGCCCGGGAGCAGCAAGTGGGCCAGCGCCCCGGCACCCTCAACGTGCACGAAGGCGCCCTCCCGCCCCGCCTCTTCCTCACGTCGTACGACGACACCACCTGTTTCGAGGAAGAGTTCACGGGCCGCTACGACGAACTGCTGGAGTACATGCGCACGCACCCCAAGCTCAAGCACTGGGTGGACGTGCGCGGCTACAACGACCTGCCCCTGCTGGAGCGCATGATGCAGGATTTCGGCCTGCACCCCCTGCAGATGGAAGACGTGCTCAACGACTACCAGCGGGCAAAAATGGAAGTGTTCGACGAGCACCGCCTTTTCATGGTGTCGCGCATGACCGACTTCACCTCCAACCTGGAAATCGACGACGACCAGCTGTCCATTTTCACGGGGCCGAACTATGTGCTCTCGTTTCAGGACGACTACGACGACTGCCTCGACTCGCTGCGGGTGCGCATCCGCAGCAATTTCAGCACCCTGCGCCGCCACCCCAGCCTCTACCTGGCTTACGCCCTCACCGACGTGGTGCTCGACCACTACTACCCCACCATGGCCGCCATCGGCGACTACATCGAGCGGCTGGAGGAAGCCATTTTTGCCGAAAAACGGCCCAAGCGCCTGCTCAACCGCATCCTGCGCATCAAGAAAGACGTGGTGCGCTTCCGCCGGCTGGTGTATCCGGAGCGCGACAAAATTGCCGAAATCCTGCGCTTGCCGGAAGAAGTGATGCCCGAAACCCTCAAAATCTTCTACCGCGACGCCTACGACCACGCCATTCAGGCCCTCGACCTGGCCGAAAGCTACCGCGACAACATTTCCTCGCTCACCGACCTCTACCTGTCGGACCAGGGCAACCGCATGAACGAGGTGATGAAGGTGCTGACCATGATAAGCACCATTTTTATCCCCTTGAGTTTTGTGGTGGGGCTATACGGCATGAATTTTCAGCGCCACGACGACCAGGGCCACCTGCTGCCCCACAACATGCCCGAACTCTATCAGCCCTGGGGTTACCCCGTGGTAATCGGGGTAATGGTGCTGGTGGTCATCGGCCAGTTCGTGTACTTCTACCGCAAAGGCTGGCTCACCAATCGCTAAGGAAGCCCGTTTGGGGAATGGACGATAACAGGTACCGGTTATCGTTGTACGAGTCCATCTCCCAGTGCTGTCCGCACCTGCGCCACCCGCTCGGTCACGGTGCCTTCTACCAGCGTGTAGGGAATGCCGTAAAAATCGAGCTGCATGAGAATGGCCCCGTGCTGAAAGCTGCGCAGCGCTTCGGGCCCGCGCCAGCCGTCCTGCTCGAAGGGCACCGTGGGCGCGCACACGAAAGTGTGGGCGTAGCGCTGCCCACACACGGCCGCCATGGCCTGCAGCGCGGGGTCGCAGCGGTGAAAATAGTAGTAGGAATACA
Source organism: Hymenobacter armeniacus (assembly GCF_014699055.1). Taxonomy (GTDB): domain Bacteria; phylum Bacteroidota; class Bacteroidia; order Cytophagales; family Hymenobacteraceae; genus Hymenobacter; species Hymenobacter armeniacus. The sequence goes on along the minus strand of NZ_JACXAC010000001.1, from coordinate 707,706 downwards.
GCGCCGTGGTGGCCGCGTTGGTGTCGCAAAACAGCACGCCGCGGGCCCGCTCGGCGGCTTCGTCTTCCAGCTCGGCGTGGCGCCGGGCAATGTAGAGCAGGTCGTCGAAGTCGAGGTTGCCGTTTTTTTGCTCGTGCAGGGTGCGGCCGTATTCGGGCACCCAGGCGGTGCCGCAGGCCTGCGCCAGGGCTTCGCACAGCGTGCTTTTGCCGCTGCTTTCGGCCCCCAGCAACACCACCCGCGGCACCGGCGCCGGCGGCACCGCGCCCAGCTGCGCCGCCACCAGCGGGTGCAGGTAGCGGGCCGCCGCGGCCGGGTTCGCGCGCGCCAACGTGCCGGAAACCGGGACCAGGGCCCGCGCCGCATCCACTTCCACATGCGCCACGCCCAAGTGGGCGGCAAATCCCGGCCCGTACGCTTCGCTGCTGAACACGACGTCTACCTGCATCCCCTGACGGGCCAGCCACTGCTTCACGAACTCGCGTTGCGTATGGTCGTCGGCAGCATCGGGCGGCACGCCGTCGGCCGCGGCCGAAAGGGCGAAAACGCGCAGCGGCGTGGCGCCAATGCATGGCCCGTCGGCCAGCTCGTCGCCCCGGTACAGGGCCCGCAGCCACTCGGCGCGCACCGCCGCCGGGTGCCGGGCCGAATCGGGGTTGGCATACACCAGCACCACCAGCTCGGCCACTTGGGCCGCGGCGGTTTCCAACAGCAGCTGGTGGCCCCAGTGCGGCGGCCAGAACTTGCCGACAACGAGGCCGGTGCGAATGGCTGAGTTCATTGCTAATTGTTTACAGGTTCACCTTCAATTCGGTGCGGCGCAGCTCGCGGCCCACCAAGCGGGCCAGCTGGTAGGTGTCGGTGGTGGCGTCGTAGCTCAGGGCCACGCCGGTGCCGGTGCTGGGCAGCGGCTCGCCCCCCAGCAGCTGGCCCCGCGCATCGTACAGAAACACGTGGGCCGGGCCGGGCTCGGTGATGGCCACCAGCCGGTGGTTTTTGCCAAAATCAAAAAACTGCACCAGCCGCTCGCCCGAGGTCACGAAGCGCTGCGTGAACAGGGGCGCCGCTTGGGTGGGCAGGTACACATCGATTTGGCTGCCGTCTTCGCGGGTGAGCACGAAGCTGTGGCCGCTGAGGTCGGGCACGAGGCGGAAGCGGGCGGTGCGGCTCCAGGTGGCAATGCGCTTCCGGCTCAGCACGTCGCCGCTGAGGTTGAAGGTGATGAGCTCGCCGTGCTGGTTGACGGTGGTGAGGCGGGTGCGGGCCAGCGTGGTGCCGGGCTGCACCAGCAGGTTGCCGGCCAGCCGGGCTCCCAGGCTCAGCGGGAAGCCCGGAAACAGGTTGCCCTGCCCGTCGTAGGCGTACACGTAGCCGTTTTGCAGGGGGGCCACCACCACGGTGCGGCCGCCCGCATTCAGCAGGGCCGGGCGCCCCGCCAGCGGAAAGTCGAGCCGCTTGGGCTGCCAGCCGCGGAACTCGCGGCCCCGGGCGTCGAGCAGGCGCAGCTCGTTGCCGGCCGTGCGGGCCAGCAGGCGGGCCGGCTCGCCGGGGCCGCCCGGGCCCACGGTCAGGTCGGTGAGGTGCAGGGTGTCGGGCAGGTTCAGGGGGAAGGGCGGCGCGTCGCGGCCGTCGTTGGCCAGCAGGTGCAGGCGGTGGCCGGCGCCCAGCAGCAGGCCGCCGGCCACTCCGCCCCCGGCCGCCAGCTGCGTGGTGCCCACGGCCGGCCCGGCCAGCGTGTCGGACCACACCACCGAGTTGTCGGCGCTCACAAAGTGCAGCGCCTGGGCCGAATCCTGCACCACCACGGCCGGAATGCGCGTGCCCAGCGCGGGCAGGGCCACCGGCGTGCCCACCAGCCCCCGCTTAAACGCCAGCACGCGCCCGTTGGCGGCGGCGCCCCCGGCCTGGGCGGTGGCGGGCCCCAGGTTGGGGTGGTGCAGCAGCAGCTGGGTGAAGTACTGCGCATCAGGGGCGGCCTCGTTGTCGGCCGGCACCAGCTGGAAGGCCAGTTGGGGAAAGCGCTTGAACAGGGCTTCGTTGCGCAGCAGGCCGGCGCGTCGCTCTTCCGTGAGCACGCCCAGCAAGGCGTTCCAGCTGTTGCGCGTGTCGATGAAGATGCTCAGGCGGGCGCGGGGCTGGGTTTCTTGCAAGAAAGACACCTGCGCCGGCGACTGCGCCCAGGTGCGCCCCGCCACCACATCGGCCAGGTAGGCGTTCAGGGTCAGCTCGTCCGACAGCACGAGGTAATTGCCCATCATCACCCCGGCGCCCGAAACTACTTCCACGGCGTTGGGCCGGGCCGGGTCGAGGAGTGGGCCCAGCACGGCCGCTTCCGAAAAGCCCACCGGGTGCACCTGGTACGGCCCCACCCGCGTGAAGGCCGGCGAGTTGCCGTTGAGGCGGCGCAGGCGGGCCAGCCAGGCCTCGGTGCGGGCCGGCACCGGGCAGCGCACCAGCGCCAGCCGGCCGGGCCGGCTGCCCGGCGCGGAAGCCGCCAGATAAGCCACCGCCATTTCGCCGCCCAGCGTGGCCCGCAGGCTGTCCAGCGCCGCGCCCAGCCCCAGCGAATCGACTGCCGACGACGTGGGCCGGGGCCAGGTGCGGGCCGGCTGCGCGGCCAGGTGCAGCACCAGCGCGGTGCGCGTGCTCAACATATCGGTGAGGCCCAATGGCTGGGGCGCCTGCCCGCTCAGCCGCTGCTGCAGGCTGCTGTGGGTAGTTTCCGGGGTCGAAAACCCCTGCAGCAAGGCCTGGCTGCCCGCCAGCTTCACGCCCAGAAATCCCTGCGACGCCAGCCCGGCCAGCAGGTCGAACTGCCCGTGGGCATCGCGCCGAAACAGCACGTCGAGGAACTGCGGCAGGCGGCGGTAGTTCACCAGCACGGTGGCGTCCACGCCGCGCAGCTTCAGCAGGTCCGTCGAGCCGAACGAGGCCAATACCGTGGGCGCGTCGGGGTGGGCCAGGCGGCGCACCACGGCCTCCACGAGGCCGCCGTTGGCGCTGATGAGCAGGTGGTTGCGGTAATTGAGCACGGTGAGGCTGAACTCGCTGCGCTGCTCGGTGAGGATGGTCAGCTCCTGGCCTTCGTACTCGCGGGTGCTGAGGCGGTAGCGGCCGTCGCGGCCCAGGGTTTCGAGCAGGCTGCGCACCTGCCGGTACTCGCTCACCCGCACCAGCGGAATCTGGTAGAGCACGTCGAACTCGCCGGGCCCCGTGACGTGCAGCGAGGTGATGACCAGCTTGCGGCCCAGCAGCGTGAGCAGGCTGTTGCGGCGCCGGGCGTTGCCGCCGCTGAGGCTGTCGGCCAGGGCCAGGTGGCCAGCGGCCTGCTGAAAGTAGCGCACGGCCGTGAGGTTGTCCCATAGCTCGGTTTCCTGGAGGTGGCGCACCAGCGTGGGGTGGTCGTGGGTGCTGAGCACGAGCACGGCATCGTCGGGCACCAGAGCGTAGGGGTCGACGGGCACAGCGGCCAGCGTGCGCCGGTAGTAGACGTACGTGGCCAGCGCCAGCAGCAGCAAGAGGGCCGTATACAGCGCCAGAAGCTTTCGGGACATGCGGGAGGAAGCGGATGACGGGCGACGAAAGTACGCCCGCCGCCGCGGCCGCGCATGAAATCAGAGCGTATCTTTCCGTTCGGTATCAAGCACCAGAAATGACCACGCCGCCCCGCCCGTTGTTTTCGTTGTTGTCGGGCCCCCGCCGCTGGGCCGGGCTGCTGGGCGTGCTGGCCCTGCCGGCCTGCTTTCAGCTGCGCGAGCCCGAGCCGTCGGCCACTGGCAGCGAGTGGATTCAGCCCACCCAAATCGACATTCTGCTGGCCAATTTTACCACGGCCGTGCAAAACGTGAACGTGGCCAACTACGAGCGCACCTTCAGCGGCCCCACCTACCGCTTCGTGCCCGACCCCACCAGCGCCGGCTCCTCGCCCGCCCTGTTTGCCAACTGGAGCGTGCCCGAGGAAACCACCTATTTCAGCAGCCTGCGCCGCCGCACGGCAAGCGGCGTCAAGAACACGCTGACCCTCACCGACCGCCGCGACCAGCTCTACACCGCCGACTCGGTGGAAGTATCGGCCCTGTACCAACTGCAGGTCACGCAGCAGGACACGGCCTTCCACGCGGGGCTGCTGCAGGGCAACATCCGCCTCATCCTGCGTCGCCGCAACAACGAGTGGCGCATTGTGGCCTGGCGCGACCAGCGCACCATGCCCGGCCTGTGCTGGACGGATTTAAAGAAATATTTCAGCTCGCATTAAGTGGGGAGGTGGGAAGCGAGTAAGATTGGAAGAATTGATAAAGTTGGGAGAATTGATAAAGAAGCAACGTCATGCCGAGCGCCGCCGAGGAATGACGTTCGTTCCTCCTTTGTCCTCTCACCTAATTGCCTGCTCCTTCTTCCCATCTCTCTTTTTCCCTATTTCCCAATTCGTATATTTCGGCCTATGAAGCCGTTGCGCCTGTCATTTCCGGTTTTGCTGCAAGCGGGCATTGTCCTGATGCTGACGGTGCCGGCCTGCAACCCGTTTGCGCCGGCCCTGGACGAGGTGCCCACCGACCAGAACGCGCTGCTGGGCAACCCCGTCACGGTGCGGGGCTTTTTCGACCGCTTCCGGGCCGCTTACCAGCTGCGCGATTCCACGCTCTACGGGCAGCTGTTGTCGCCGAAGTTCAAGTTCACTTACCACGACTTTGCCGCCAACGTGGACCGCAGCTGGACGCGCGACGTGGACGCCAACACTACCTACCGCCTCTTCAAAGCCGCCCGCTCCACCAACTTGCAGTGGACGCAGTACCTGCCCACGTCCGACACGCTGGCCTCCGACACGCTGGTGAACGTGGAACGGTCCTTCCTGCTCACCATCGAGCAGCGCGACAACGAGCGGTTTTCCGGCTCCGGCACGGCCCGCCTGGTGCTGGTGCGCAAAAACCGCAACGACCCCTGGCGCATGCGCAGCTGGTACGACCGCAGCGAGTTTTAGCTTCGGCACAGTTAATTTATGCTATCATTTTTATTTTTAAATGTTTATAGATGCGTTTTGGTTTTTTCCTGGCCCGTAGTATTGCCGCGCTTGGCCTACTGGGCGCCCTTGTTTGGGTGGGTGCCGCACCGGCCGCAGCGCAGGGCAACGTGTTAAAATCATTGAATGGACCCGCCCGACGACTGCTGCGAAAAGGCCAGTTTGCCGCGTTGCTGCCCGAAGTTGAGCAGCACCTACGGCAGGACAGCCTAAACGCCGACCTGTGGGCGTTGCGCGCCGAATGCCACCTCAACGAAAACACCGAAGCGCACGCGGCGCTCGCCTTGGTCGATTTAAACAAAGCTTTGCGTCTTCAGCCGAATACGTGGGCGTACCTGGCCGACCGAGGCTTTGCCAATTCGCAGACGTTCCGTAACGCCGAGTCGGTGGCCGACCTCACCGCTGCCTTGCAGCAAACGCCCGCAGATGCATCCCTGCTCTACTTGCGCGGCTACGGTCAGTTGGCGACCAATCACTTGCCCGAGGCTATCGGCGATTTTGCCCAAGCCAACACACTGGCGCCGCAGGAAAAAGACTATGCCCTATGGCTGACCTTCGCGCAGATGGTGGCCGGCCGCGACGCCGACGCCCTGCGCACCGCTAACGCCCTCGTCAGCCAAAACAAACGCTATAACCTGGCTTACGCCAGCCGTGCGCTGGTGCGCTGCAAGCTGCACGATGCGGCCGGCGCCCGCCAGGATGCCGACGAGGCCAACCGCCTGTCCTCCGACAGCACTACGCAATTCGTTTCGGCCGTGCTCTACGAGAAAACGGGCGATGCGGCCAAGGCCGAGCAGCTCTACGCCCAGCTGCAGGCCCAGTACAAGGGCAAGGGCAGCCTCCTCTTCGAACGGGGCGATTTGTACCTGCAATTCGGTGAAGTATCCGCTGCCGAAATTTACTGGAGACAAGCCGCCGCGCTCGGCAATAAGCACGCGATGGGCCGACTAGCCGCCGGCTTCAAAGCCAAGCCTTAACTGTCGAAGCGGACGTATTACAGCGGCGCAGCCAGCCAGGGCCGGCGACGGTAGCGAGCATTCATTCAGTTCAGCCTTCTATCTTCCCGGCTTCATTCCCTGGCTTTATGACCGAACCCCAACCCGACCAGCCGCATTTTAAGCGCGCCATCAATCTTTTCGACGCCATTATGCTCGTGACGGGCAGCATGATAGGCTCGGGCATCTTCATCGTCTCGGCCGACATTGCGCGGCAGGTGGGCAGCGCGGGCTGGCTGCTGGTGGTGTGGCTGCTCACGGGTTTCATCACCATGGCGGGCGCCATCAGCTACGGCGAGCTGGCCAGCATGTTCCCCAAAGTGGGCGGGCAGTACGTGTACCTGCGCGAAGCCTTCGGGCGCCTCACGGCCTTTTTGTACGGCTGGTCGCTGTTTCTCGTCATTCAGACCGGTGTGATTGCGGCCGTGGCCGTAGCTTTTGCCAAGTTTACCGGCGTGCTGATTCCGTATTTCAGTGTAAAAAACGCCCTGTTTAGCGTGGGTGCGTTTGAATTCAGCACGGTGCAGCTGCTGGCCATTGTGCTCATCGTGGGCATCACCGCGCTGAACGCGCAGGGCGTGCGCACGGGCAAGCTCATTCAGAACGTGCTGGGCAGCACCAAGCTCATTGCGCTGGCGCTGCTCATCATCTTTGGCGTGGCCCTGGGCATCAACCACGAAGCCATTGCCGCCAACTTCGCCGATTTGTGGTCGGCCACCCGCTCGGCCGCACCGGGCGTGAACGCGCCCACCCTGCCCATCAGCGGCGGCGCGCTGGTCATTGCCATCGGCATGGCCATGACGGGCTCGTTGTTTTCGTCGGATTCCTGGAACAACATCGGCTTCGCGGGTGAAGAAATTCAGAACCCCGAGCGGACGCTGGTGCGCAGCATGGCCATCGGCACGGCCATCGTGACGGCGCTCTACATCCTCATCAACGTGGTGTACCTGCTGGTGCTGCCGCTGCACGGCTCGCCGGAAGCCACCACGCTGGCCGGCCGCGGCATTCAGTACGCTACCGACGACCGGGTGGCCACGGCCGTGGCCGAGTCGGTGCTGGGCCGCGCCGGGGCCTATGTCATGGCCGTGCTCATCATGCTCAGCACCTTCGGGGCCAACAATGGCATCATCCTCAGCGGCGCCCGCGCCTACTTCGCCATGGCCAAAGACGGCCTGTTTTTCCCCGGCCTGGCCCGGCTGAACGGGGCCGGCGTGCCCGGCCGCGCCCTGTGGGCTCAGTGCTTCTGGGCCTGCGTGCTGTGTTTGAGCGGCCGCTACGGCGACCTGCTCAACTACGTCATGTTCTCGGTGATTCTGTTCTACGTCATCACCATCATCGGGATTTTCGTGCTGCGCCGCACCCGGCCCGAGGCGCCCCGCCCCTACCGCGCCTGGGGCTACCCGCTGGTACCGGGCCTCTACGTGCTGCTTGCCACCACGTTCTGTATCATCCTGCTCATCGCGCCCGACACGGCCGAGTTCTCGCGCCGCGGCCTGGGCCTGATGGCGCTGGGCCTACCGGTATACTTCCTGTTTGGCCGCCGGTTTGGGAATACTGGCGCGTAGTCCCATCCCCTGTTCACATGAAAAGGCCCGGACTTTCCTAGGAAAGTCCGGGCCTTTTGCGTTGCGCAGCTGGAGCGGCTTAACGCCGGCGCGATTTGGCGCGGGGGGTCAGGGTCACGTTCACGGGCTGGCTGCCACGGCTGCGGATTTCTTCGTCTTCGTAGCCGCCGTAGCCGAAAATCAGGGTGTTGTCGGTGCCGGCGGGGACTTCCAGGGTGTAGTTGCCGTTAGCGTCGGTGCTGGTGCCTTTGCTGCTGCCGCGCAGCAGCACGGTGGCCCCTACCAGGGGCTTGCCGATTTCGTTTTCAATCTTGCCCGACACCGTGACGGTGGTGGGCGCGGCGGGCTCTGCGGCGGCCACGGGCGCAGGGACCGGAGCGGCTTCTACCGGGGCCGGGGCCGGCGCGGCCGGCGCGGCGGCAATTGGGGCCGCCGCGGCCGCCGCTACCGGCTTGGGAGCCGTAGCGGGCTTGGCCACCGGTTTCTCAGCGGCTGCCACCTCTTCTGCGGTTTCGGCAGTGGGGGCGGCTTTGAGGCCGGCGGCAATGCTGTCGGCGGCGGTGGGGGCGGTGGCCGTCACGGCGGCATCGTCGAGCATGAAGGTGGGCGTCACGCTGGCCAGGCCGCTGCCGCCGCCCTTGGGCAGGGCAATATAGCCCACCACCAGGGCCAGAATCACGGCCCCCAGAATGTAGAGCAGCTTGTTGTTGCCACCCGAGGCTAGTTCTTCGTCCTGCGCCTCAAAATTGGGGTCGTAAGGTTCATTTTCAACGTTGGGTACATTGTCCGGATTCATCGTAACGACTGGTTAGCGTAAGGGTGGGAAAAGAAAAAGACACAGAATGGGTATTATCCTAATACTCTTGTATCGGATATGTCCGGCAAGTTAAGCTTTTGCCGCGTTATCAAGGTATCGGCGCGGTTTTTTCTTTTTCACTTTATTTCTTCGCCAGTCCCGGCATGCAAAAAGCCGCTCCGCCCCACCCGGGCAGGTGGCGGCGAAGCGGCTTTTGCCGGCGCGGGTAGCGGGGCCGTTACTCGTCGCTGATGCTTTCGCTGTTGCCGGCCGGCGTGGGCTTGCCGGTGGCGGCTTTCTCACCAAAGGCTTGGTCGCGGGTGCGCAGGTTGTGGTCAAGCTCGTAGCTGCCCTCGGCTTCAAAGCCCGGGCCCTGGGCCTGCTCGCCGGCGTGGGCGTGGTCGTTGCCGCCCTGGGGGCTGGTTTCGGAGCCGCCGATGTGCAGGTTTTCGAGCTGGTCTTTTTGGTTGCTGCGCTGAGTGTAGCCGTTGGCGCCGGTGTTGCGGGCGGCCGAGGGGTCGTTACTGGACTTGTTGTTGCTCTGGTCCTGCTGGTAGGCTTTCTGGCGCTCCAGCTCTTCGTTTTTCACGAAGTTTTTGTTTTCGGTGATGTCGGCGTGTTCGCCTTCGTTCGGGTTGGTGCCGTCGCCGGAAATATTATCGGGAATCATGGGCTGCGAGGTTAAGTGGAGGTGTTGGGTGCTGAAAGGCTTACGCAGCCCCCGGCTTTCCGTTACGCCGCCGGCCAAACCACGGCCCCGCGGGCCTGCGTAGATGCACCCGCCCGTTTCCAGCACGGCAGTGGCCGGCGCCTGGGTGCAGCAGAAACTCTACATTTGGCCTTTGGCCCTTCACCTTCCCCGCATGCACCTGGTTATCGTTGGCAATGGCATCACCGGCGTTTCGTGCGCGCTGGCCGTGCGCCGGCTGCGGCCCGAGGCGCGCATCACGCTGGTATCGGCCGAAAGCCCGCACCACTACTCGCGCACGGCCCTGATGTACGTGTACATGGGCCACCTGCGCCCGCAGGACATCAAGCCCTACGAAGACTGGTTCTGGGAGGAAAACCGCCTTACCCTGGTGCACGCCACCGCCACGGCCCTCAGCACCCGCGAGCACCGCCTCTCCCTCGACAACGGCACCACCCTAGCATACGACCAGCTGCTGCTGGCCACCGGCTCCGAAAGCCGCCGCCCCGACTGGCCCGGCCAGCACCTGGCCGGCGTGCAGGGCCTCTACGGCCTGCCCGACCTCGAAGCCATGGCCCGCGACACGCACGGCATCAGCCGGGGCGTGGTGGTGGGCGGCGGCCTCATCGGCGTGGAGCTGGCCGAAATGCTCCACTCCCGCGGCATCGAGCCGCTGGTGCTGGTGCGCGACGCTCACTATTGGGCCTCGGTGCTGCCGCCGGAAGAAGCCAACCTGGTAGACCGCCAGTTTGAAGAAAACCACGTGCCGGTGCGCTACCGCACCGAGCTCCGCGAAATTCTGGGCGATGCCCAGGGCCGCGTGCGGGCCGTGCGCACCACCGCCGGCAAGGAAATAGCTTGCCAGTGGGTGGGCCTGGCCGTGGGCGTGACCCCCAACCTGGCCCTGGCCCGCACCGACCCGGCCGTGGAAACCGACCGCGGCATCCTCGTCGATGAGCACCTGCGCACCAGCGTGCCCAACGTATGGGCGGCCGGCGACTGCGCCCAGCACCGCCGGCCCGGCGCCGGCCAAGTGCCCATCGAGCAGCTCTGGTACACGGGCCGCATGCAGGGCGAAACCGTGGCGCACACCCTGTGCGGGCAGCCCACGGCCTACCGGCGCGGCGTGTGGTTCAACTCGGCCAAGTTCTTCAACCTGGAGTACCAGACCTACGGCGAGGCGCCCGCCGGTCCGGTGCCGGGCGTCGAGAGCTTTTACTGGGAACATCCGTCGGGCCGGGCGGCGTTGCGGGTGTACTTCCGGGCCGGTGCGCCGCACGCGGTACTGGGGTTCAACGCCCTGGGGCTGCGCCTGCGCCAGGCCGTGTGCGAGCAGTGGATACTGGCGCAGGCGCCCGTGACCACCGTGCTGGCCCACCTGGGCGCGGCTAATTTTGACCCCGAGTTTTTTCCGCAGCACGAGCCGGCCGTGCTGGCGGCGTTCCGCCGGCAGTTTCCGCAGCTGCCCGTGGCCCTGAAGCAGCGCAAAGGCCTCTGGGGCCTGCGCCTGCCGTTCACCACTTAATCCCCCACCCTTTTCCCGTGGATTTCTCCAAGCTATACCGCCCCTCGGCCCTCAACAGCTTCCAGTTCATCGCCCTCACCGGCCTGCTGATGAGCGCCGGCGCGCACCTGATTCTGCACTTTTTTGTGGGCCACACCCCCGAGGGCTTTAGCTGGCTCTACGTGTGCTGGACGGCTTTTTACATCTTGGGCACGCTGAAAAATGTGTTTGGCAAGCCCGACACGCATCATCACCACCATCACTAAGGGGCCGCCGGAAGGTACCGCCAAGAAAGTGCTTGCATCCCTCGCTCTGCTGAGCAGGACACCCCATTACCACCATTTCCAAAAGCCAACATGACCACCGCGCCTCCGCTGCCCGCCACGCCCCCGGCCGAAAAACTCACCCTGGCCGTGGTGGCGGCTGGCCTGCTGGCCCTGCTGCTGGCCCTGGCCGATGCCGACGCCGGCCGTCAAAGCCTGTGGTTCTACCTGGCGCTGGCGCTGGTGAGCGGCGGCACGCTGGCCTGGAGCTGGCTGAAATTTGGCGGCGCGCCCGCCGGAGTGCAGCACCACAACCTGTGGCTGCGCGCCAGCACCGGGCGCGGCGCCGTGGCCTGGGTCACGGGGCTAGTGCTCACCGGGTTCTACGTGGTGCTCTACTGGTACAGCGGCGACGATGGCCACGGCCACTTCGGCCCGCTCGACCACCTGGTGCACGCCCTCGACGGGTTCAGCCAGTGGCTGCGCGCCCGGCCCGCCGACCAGTGGTTTCTCTACGGCACGTTCTACACGCTGGCCGTGCTGCTCATGGGCGGCCGGGCCCTCTGGAAATACCGGCACTCGCGCTACCAGCTCATCCGCACGGCGTCGGTGATGTTTTTTCAGCTGGGGTTTGCCTTTCTCATCCCGGGCGTGCTGCTGTTTTTTCAGCAGCCCGAATTTTATTTCTCGTATTTCTGGCCGCTGAAGTACGACTACCTGTTTCCGGGCACCGTAACGTCGCTGCTGCAAAACGGCGGGCTGGGCATATTCATGGTGTTTTGGGGCGCGGTGATGTCGCTACTGGCCACGCCGGTGCTCACGTATTTCTTCGGCAAGCGCTGGTACTGCTCGTGGGTGTGCGGCTGCGGCGGCCTGGCCGAAACCGCCGGCGACCCCTACCGCCAGCTTTCCGACAAAAGCCGCGCCGCCTGGCGCTGGGAAGTGCGGCTCATCTACCCCATCCTGGGCATCATCGTAGCCATCACGGCGCTGCTGTGGGTGCATTTTGCCACGGGCGGCACCCTGCTGGGCCAGGCCGGCACCGTGGCAGCCAAGTGGTACGGCTTCGCCATCGGCTCGGTGTTTTCGGGCGTGATTGGGGTGGGCTTCTACCCCATCATGGGCTCGCGGGTATGGTGCCGTTTCGGCTGTCCCATGGCGGCCTACCTGGGCCTGCTGCAAAAGCACTTTTCCCGCTTCCGCATCAGCACCAACGGGGGGCAGTGCATCTCGTGCGGCAACTGCTCCAACGTGTGCGAGATGGGCATCGACGTGAAGCAGTACGCCCAGCGCGGCGAGCCCATCATCCGGGCCGCGTGCGTGGGCTGCGGCCTGTGCAGCACGGCCTGCCCCCGCGGCGTGCTCAACCTGGAAAACGGCCCGCGCCAAGGCCGCTACCAAGGCGCGCAGCTGATTCACGCCGACTCGCTGCGCATCCTTTCCTAACCACTACGCGAGTCTTTAACTCTATTGCTGCCGGCGCTTGAGGTGCAGCTCAATCATGCGGGTGTCTTCGTCGCTCCACACAAAGCTGCGGATGTTTTCGACGCGCAGCACGGTCAGGCCGTCGGGCTCGCCGTATTCGGTGTAGCACTCGAGCAGCAGCTCCTGCTCCGTGAACTGCCGGATGTAACCGTACAAATCGGCCCCCACCTGCGAGGTCAGGTACACGAGCTGGCCCGCCTCCATGGCGCGCGACAACAGCAGCGGGATGTTGAGGTATTCCTGCTCCATAAACGCGGGCGACTTAATGCCGGCGTACACCTTGTCGAGGTTGTCTTCCTTAAGCTCGATGTTGCGGATGTACCGGTCGTCGAAATCGAGCTGGAAAATTTCTTCCAGGTTGAAGGACTGGATGCCGGTTTGCATGCCGTCGCGGTTGATGACGCGCATCATCATCAGCTCGTCGCTGAAGTTGATGACGTAGCCCACCGAGAAGCGGCCCTCCGATTGCGTGGTGCGCACGCCAAGCAGGCGTTTTTCCTGCTGCGCACGCTTAAACATCTCTATAAATAAGTCGGACATGGCGGCAGAAAGCGTAGCAATGTTGGTGACGGCCGGCGTTGTGCAGCCCGTTGTTTCAAGCCGCAAAATTACAAACAAGCTGATGCATACGCCAAGGCTAACGGCTCATTTACTGACAAATGGTACTGCCGCTGCATCCAAGCACGCGTGCCATCAACGGTTTTTCTTTGCGCTAAGCTTCTCCGTGTGCCAACGTCTTAGGCCATTCTTTCGCCCGCCCCGCTCAGCCTCAGCGCCTTCTATCGCAGAAAGGCCAGCAAGGCCTGGTGGAACTGCGCTGGCGCTTCTAGGTGCGGGATGTGGCCCACGTTGGGCAGCTCCACCAGCCGGGCGCCCTTGATGTGGGCGGCCGTGCGGCGGCCCAGGGCCGGGTATTGGCCCAGCTGCGCCAGCGTTTTGGGGTCTTTCACCAGGGCCTTGCCCACCACGGTGCGGTCGGCCTGGCCGATGATGAGCAGCGTGGGCACGGCAATGTGGCTGAATTCGTAGCTCACCGGCTGCTGGTATATCATGTCGAAGGTGAGGGCGTTGGCGCGCGCCACTTTCGCAAAATCGGGGCTCTGGGTTTGGGCGGCCAGCGGCAGCAGCCACTGGTCGTGGGCGGCGGGGTAGCCGTTGGGGTAATACGTTGCGTGGTACTTGCGGATGCTGGCTTCCGTGCTCTTGCGCTCGGTGGCCTCGGCCTGGTCCACGGTTTGGAAGGGCACGCCCACGCGGTAGTCTTCGAGGCCGATGGGGTTTTCGAGCACCAGCTTTTCGGTGGTTTCCGGGTACAGCAGGGCAAAGCGGGTGGCCAGCATGCCGCCCATGCTGTGGCCCACCACCACGGCTTTTTTCACGCCCAGCGTATCGAGCAGGCGCTTCGTGTTGCGGGCCAGCTGGTGGAATGAGTAGTGAATGTCGGCTTTGTCGGATTTACCAAAGCCAATCTGGTCGGGCACCACCACCCGAAAGCCCGCCGCCGCCAGCGCCCGGATGGTTTCGCGCCAGTAGGCCCCGAAGAAATTCTTGCCGTGCAGCACCACCACGGTGCGGCCGTTGGCCCGGGCCGTGGCGGGCACGTCCATGTAGGCCATGCGCAGGGCCTGGCCCTCAATGCGCAGCGGCAAAACCCTGACCGGAAACGGGTAGTCGTATCCGTCCAACGTGGCGTTGAGCGGGGCCATTTGGGCCGAAGCCGGCGCGCCCGCCAGCAGCAGGGGCAGCACCAGAAGCAGAAGAAAACGAGGCATCGCCAATTCAATCGGTGAATTGGCGTGTACGTCAAAACTGCCGCCGGTACTCAAAATTTTCCCTTTGGCGCCAGTATGGGCTGTGCGCTGCGGCTAAGCCGGCAGGCCTTCCAGCACCTTTTTAGCGTTGCTCACGTGGTCGGTGGCGCCGCTCAAAGAATTAAAGATGTACTGAATCACGCCGTGCTTGTCAATCACAAACGTGACGCGGCCGGGCAGCAGCCCCAGCAGGGCCCGGGGCACTTCGTAGAGCTTGCGCACCTTGCCGTCGGCATCGGCCAGCAGCTCGAAGGGCAGGCGGTGCTTCTGCGTAAATTTCTGGTGCGAGGCTTCGCTGTCGGAGCTCACCCCCACCACCTCGGCGCCAAGGTCTTTGAAATCCTCGTACTGGTCGCGAAACGAGCAGGCTTCGGCGGTGCAGCCGGGTGTGTCGTCTTTGGGGTAGAAGTACAGGACAATTGATTTTTGCCCTTGGTGGTCAGCTAAGTTGAAAGTGCTGCCGTTGCCGGTTTTCAACGAAAAGTCAGGGGCTTTGTCTCCTATTTTAAGCATCGATGTTAGAGTTAGTTGGGCGTTGTTACGGGAAAACGGCGGTTTTCTCATAACCGGATTGTGCCACGCGCATTTCCCGCTTTGAGCACTCTGCAGAAACAAGCGCCAGTTTCAGGAGCCCGAAAAGTGCGTCGGCTGCAAGACAACGACGACCGCCAGTATGTTCTCGCCCACGGGCTTTTCCCCCGAAAAAGCGGCACTGCGCCGCCGGTGATGGCCGCCACGGGCTTCCATGACCAGAATCAGCGGTTGCGCTGATTGGCATCATGCCCGTCGGCGGCTGGTGCTCAGAACTTTGCCTTATCCCCTGCGGCTTGTTGGCCGGCTCGAACCGCGGTTCTGGGCGGGGGTGGGAAGCGGCGCCGGCGACGGCACCACACCGCCAGGCTACTGCTGGCAAAACCAAGCCTGTCACTCATTTAAGCAGTTATCAATCATGCGACAAAACGTTGGTTCTCTCGACCGCGGCCTGCGCATTTTGCTGGCGGTCATCATTGTGGGGGTGCTGTTGCAACAGCAACGGACCGGCGAGCCGCTGCTTTTCTGGCTGGTGGTGGCCACGCTGCTGCTGGGCACGGGCACCTTTGGCTACTGCCCGCTCTACCACTTGCTGGGCATCAGCACGCGCCGCGCCCTGCCGAGCTGAGGCGGGCGGCTGTGCCCCGCCCCGCGTGCGGCCGATTCTGCCGCCGCGGATTCACCTTTTTTCTGAGCATTTATGAAAACTCCTGTAACACCGCCGCGCGTGCGGCGGCCGGCCCTGGCGCAGTGGTCGGCTTTTGGGGCCAGCATGCTGGCCGGGCTCACGGCGGGCCTGCTGTGGGCGCCGGCTTCGGGCCGGCACGCCCGCACCCGGCTGACGGCCGGCTTGCGCGACTGGTCGCGCACCGTGGCCGGCCGCTGGAACCTCTGGCCCTTGACGCTCTGGCCGCTGGTTCGGCGGCCCCGGCACCCGGCCGCGCCCGGTTCAACACGGCCCGCCCCCAACCTGGCCCTGCGGCCCGACCGGCTGCTAACCGAGGATTGACGATGAGCTCCTTGCGCCCGGCCTTACAACGACGGCCATTCACCTTACTCCAACTTCTAACCTCTTTCAAACGCCATGACAACGCTTCAAAAGTATCAGGACCCGTTTTTTGACATGATGCCGGCCACGTTCAGCACCATGCTCGACCGGTTTTTCAACGACACGATGATGACCCGGAGCCAGCTGACGGCCTTTTCGCCCAAGGTGGACACCTACGAGACCGAGAAAAGCTACGACATCGAGGCCGCCTTGCCCGGCCTAAAGCAGGAAGACATCAAGGTCAACTTCGACCAGGGCTGCCTCACGATTTCGGGCGAGCGCAAGTTTGAGAAGGAAACCGACGGCCGCCAGTACCACCGCGTGGAAAGCTCCTACGGCTCGTTCACGCGCTCGTTTCAGCTGCCCGGCGCCGCCGACCCCGGCAAGATTGACGCCTCCTTCGACAACGGCGTGCTGCACATCCACGTGCCCAAAAACGGCCACAAGCCCACGCAGCACCAGATTCCGATTCACGCCGGCCACAACGGCCACTAACCCGAAATGGACGGGCAGCCATTGCCGGCTGCCCGCCCTCGGGCCGGGCCTGAAGCCTCATTGGGTTGGCCGCCCGTCCTCGCTTCCTTCTGCATTTTTCCACTTTCCTCGCTATGAAACGCAACGAAACAGTGGTGGCCGTGTACGACACGCACCAAGCGGCCGAAGCCGCCGTGAAAGAGCTTCAGCAGGCCGGCTATGACATGCGCAAGCTGTCCATTGTGGGGGCCGACTATCAAACCGAAGAAAAGGTGCTTGGCTTCTACACCACCGGCGAGCGCATGAAAACCTGGGGCGGCATCGGGGCCTTCTGGGGCGGCATTTGGGGGCTGCTGCTGGGCTCGGCCATGTTTGTGCTGCCCGGCCTGGGGCCGCTGCTGCTGGCCGGGCCGGTGGTGTCGGCCCTGGTGGGCGCGCTGGAAGGGGCCGCATTGGTGGGCGGCGTGAGTGCCCTGGGCGCCGCGCTGGTGAGCATGGGCATTCCCGAGCACGAGGCCATTCAGTACGAGGTGGACCTCAAGGCCGGCAAGTTTTTGCTGCTGGCACACGGCACCGCCGCCGAGGTAGAGCGCGCCAAAGAAATGCTGCACCACCCCGCCATGGCCTAGTGCGCGCTGGGCGCTTGGCCCCGCTATCATCACACTCAACATCACCCGCCGAGCGCTGCCCGGCCCAACCCTCCCTTGCCATGAAACGGGCTTTTGTTGTGCTCACCGATTTGTCGGAAGCCGCTGCGCAGGCGCAGGGCTACGCCGCCCGCCTGGCCGCGCGCTTGCACGGCCGCTTGGTGCTGTTGCACGTGTACCTCAACATCGACCCGCTGCGCGACCCCGAGGAACTGGTGCTCACCACCGCCACCGAGCTGGCCGGCCGCGAGCGCATCCGGGCCGATTTGCAGCAGATGGCCCGCCAGCAACCCGTGCCCACCGAGGCCGAGCTCTCGTTCGATTCGCTGGGGCCGGCCGTGGCCAAAGCCGTGCGCCAGCACCAGCCGCTGCTGCTGGCCGTGGGCCGCGCCGCCCACCCCGCGCTGCTCGACCGCCTGCTGCCCCACGAGGTGGTGCCGGCGCTGCAAGCCGCCCGCTACCCGCTGCTGCTCGTGCCCGAAGGCTGGGCCGAAACCGAGCTGCCGCAGCGCCTGCTCGTGGCCGCCGACGGCGCGCCCTTCACCCTGGCCGCGCCGGCCTGGCCCTTGAAGGAGCTGTTCAATGCCTTGCAACCCACCACGGCCGTGGTGCACGTGGCGCCGGAAGTGCACGGCCCCTCGCACGGCGATGTGGCCCTGAAGTCGGTGATGAGCGCGCAGCTGTTCGGGCCCCTCACCAATAACAGCCTCTACGAAGTGCGCGAGGAAGCCCCGGCCGACGGCATTTTGCACGCGGCCCGGGAGCTGGGCGCGCAGCTGATTGTGGTGCTGGCCCGGCCGCACACCTTCCTCGGCAGCTTGTTCCACCGCAGCGTGACGGCGCAAGTGCTGCGCCGCAGCCCCGTGCCCGTGCTGGTGCTGCCCACCGTGGCCTGATGCCGGTTTGTCACTTTAACCTTTCTGCCTCATGGTTTCGCCCGTAAAATCCCGCCGGCAACGGCGCTTGCCAGCGGCGCCCGTCGTGCCAAAAACCGCCGTGCCGTCGCTGCTCGTCCTCGCCAATTTTTTCCCGGAAAGCCGCCGGGCCCTGCATTTTGCCGCCGAGCTGGCCGACCACCTGGCCGCCCCGCTCGTGCTGCTGCACATCGACGAGCTGGCCGCGCAGTACCCCGAAATTCCGCTGCGACACACCGCCGCCGAAGCCCGCGAGCTGCGCCAGGACCTGCGGCAGCTGGCCGAGGAATTGCACCGGCCCGCCACCGTCGAGCTGGGCACCGGCCTGCTAAAGCACATTCTCACCGAGGCGGCCCGGCGCCACGCC
Organism: Hymenobacter armeniacus; assembly: GCF_014699055.1. Classification (GTDB taxonomy): domain Bacteria; phylum Bacteroidota; class Bacteroidia; order Cytophagales; family Hymenobacteraceae; genus Hymenobacter; species Hymenobacter armeniacus. The sequence continues at coordinate 689,601 of NZ_JACXAC010000001.1, read as the reverse complement.
CCGGCCCTATTCGTGCTGGGCCGGCCGGCCGACGAGGAAGCCGATGTGGAGCTGAGCAAGGCGGTGGTGGACGAGCTGCGCGCCGCCCACCTGCCCCTGCTGCTGGTGCCCGAAGTGTACGCCGGCCCCGACCTGCCCCAGCACCTGGCCGTGGCCACCGACGACGAGCCCTTTGCCCTGCACGCCGGGGCCCGGGCCGCCCAGCTGCTGCTGCGGCGCCTGCTACCCACCCAAGTCACGGTCGTGACGGCTTCGCCCTTGCAAGACGATGCCGTGTGCACGGCCGCCCTGCACCACGTGCGCACCAGCGGCCTGCTGCCCGAATCGGTTCCAACGCCCACGGTGGAGGGGTTTTATGCCACCCAAACCGAGCAGGGCCTGCTGCACGCCATCGCCACCACCCAGGCCGACTGGCTGGTGCTACTGGCCCGCCCGCGTCGCTTCCTCGACCAGCTGCTGCACCGCAGCGTCACCAAGCGCATGCTGCACTGGAGCCCGGTGCCGGTGCTGGTGGTGCCCAGCCGCCAGGCCCGCAGCCGGGCACCCAAGCGGCCCGCGAAGTTGAACATGCCCAGGCTGGAGGATGAATTTCTCATCTGATGCCGCAGAAATATTCACCCGCCCTGGCAGATAAACTTATGCTCAGCCCATTTACCCCTATTGAATGATGAATTCGACGCCTCCTTCCTCGCCCGCCATGGCCACTGCCGAAACTTCACCCGCCGCCATACCGGCCCCTCCTCCCTCCACGGTAGAGCGGCTGGCCCAGCTGCTGAGCAGCTCCGTAACGGCCCAAACCATTTACGGCGCCCCCGTGGAGCGCGACGGCGTGACGGTGGTGCCCGTGGCCCGGGCCGCCTATGGCTTCGGCGGGGGCAGCGGCACGGGGCCGCAGGGGCCCGGCAGCGGGGGCGGCGGGGGCGTGGCCCTGCAGCCGGTGGGCTACATCGAGCTGCGAGCGGGCCGCAGCCGGTTCCGGCCCATCCGACGGTCGGTGGTGCCGCTGGTGGCCGTGAGCGGGGTGGTGGCGCTGCTGTTGCTGCGCAGCGTGCCCCGCCTGCTGGCGGGCCGCTAGCGGGCGGGACGGGTTTGGCGGGTTGGCGTGGTCAGTTTTACCCTTGTTCGGCTTGTGCTCCCATGAACTTCCCCACCCCGCCGGCCCTGAGCATCTGGCAGATTATTCGGCGCCTGGTTCCGTACGTGCGGCCCTACCGGTTACTGGTGGTCAGCACCTTGGTTCTCACGCTGGTGGGCTCGCTCACGGCGCAGGTCAACCCGTTTGTGCTGCGCTACACCGTGGACAAAGTGCAGGCGCTGCTGCACCACGGCCAGAGCCTGAAGGTTGGCATGCCGCTGCTGCTGGGCATCAGCGGCATTTTGCTGGCCAAGGAGGTGCTGAACGCGGCCATTGATTTCGGCCAGAGCTACTTCGGGGAGGCAATTCGGGTGTACGTGTCGAGCGCGCTGAGCCAGGACGCGGTGCGGCGCATCCTCTCCTACCGGCTGGGGTTTTACGCGGCCGGCAGCAACCAGACCGGCCGCCTGCAAACCCGCCTCGACAAAGGCGTGGACGCGCTGATGAAGCTGGTGCAAGACTTGTTTATCGATATTTTTCCGCTGCTGGCCGCGGCGGCCGTGTCGCTGGTGGTCATGTTTGCGGCCAGCTGGCGGGTGGGGCTGGTGGCGCTGGCCGTGCTGCCGGTATATTTCTGGCTGAGCTACCGGCAGGCCGTGCGCCTGAGCGGCGTGCGGCGTGGCATGCGCCAGCTCAAGGAAGACAAAAACCACGGCCTGCTGAACCTGATGGAGTCGGCGGTGGTCATCAAAAGCTTCGTGCGCGAGGCGTACGAGGAGGAAAAGCAGGACCACCTGCAGCACGAGCTGCGCGAAACCCAGCTGCGGATGCGCAAAACCAACTTCCTGTTCAACGGGCTGAAGTCGCTGGTGGAGCAGGTGGGGCTGGTGTTCATCATCGTGCTCACGGCCTACCTGGTGCTCACGCACGAGCTCACCATCGGGGCCATCATGTTCAATAGCATGCTGTTCCACAACGTGTCGGCGCCCATCCGGCAGCTCCACCAGATGTACGACGAGCTGAACGAGGTGCACACCTATTCCGAGGCCTTTTTCCAGCTGCTGGATGCCGACGAGGCCGTGGAGCCCAGCGGCCCGCTGCCGCCGGCCCACCTGCGTGGCACCTTCGAGCTGCGCCACGTCGATTTCAGCTACCCCAGCGGCACCCAGGCCCTGTTCGACGTGAGCCTGACCATCGAAGCGGGCAAAACCACCGCCCTCATGGGCCTGAGCGGCGCCGGCAAAAGCACGGTGGTGAACCTGCTCTGCAAATTCTACGAGCCCCAGCGCGGCGAAATCCTGCTCGACGGCCACCCGCTGGCCGACTACGACACCCACGCCCTGCGCGAGCGCATCGGGCTGGTGCTCCAGAAAAACCACATTTTCAAGGGCACGGTGGATGAAAACATCCGCTACGGCAACCTGCGCGCCACCCCGGCCCAGGTGCAGGACGCCGCCCGCCAAGCCCTCCTGCACGACCAGCTCATGCAGCTGCCCGACGGCTACCAGACCGATGCCCAGCAGCTCTCGGGCGGCCAGCAGCAGCGCATCGCCATTGCCCGGCTGTTCCTGAAAAACCCGCCCATCATCTTCCTCGACGAGCCCACCGCTAGCCTCGACGCCGTGACCACCGAGCAAATCAAGGCCAGCCTCGACGCGCTGAAGCAGGGCCGCACGGTGGTCATCATCTCCCACAGCCTCTCCCAGATTGTGGACGCCGACCGCACCTACGTGCTCGAACGGGGCCGCGTGGTGGAAAACGGCCAGCACCAAGACCTGTACGACCAGAACGGCGCCTACCGCCGCATTTTCGACGCCTCGGCCCGCAGCCTAAACCTCGAAAAGCTGGCCCGCACCCTCACATTCTAACGCATTCACCTCCAGCAATATGCCTCTCCTCGTTTTGGTGCGCCACGGCCAGTCGGAAGCCAACCTGGCCAACGTCTTCACCGGCTGGCTCGACGTGCCCCTCACGCCGCAGGGCGAGGAGGAGGCCCGCGCCGCCGGCCGCAAGCTCCACGGGCTGCGCTTCGACGCGGCTTTCTGCTCCACGCTACTCCGCTCGTTCCGCACGCTGGAGTTGATTTTAGAGGAAATCGGCCAGCCGGCCATTCCGGTGTACGCCACCGATGCCCTGCGCGAGCGCATGTACGGCGCCCTGCAGGGCCACAACAAGCTGGAAGCCGTGCACGAATACGGCGCCGAGCAGGTGGCCCGCTGGCGCCGCGGCTACGACGACGCCCCGCCCGCGGGCGAGTCGCTGCACCACACCCTCGACCGGGTGGTGCGCTACTACGACGACACGCTGGTGCCTGCCCTGCGGGCCGGCCGCAACCTGCTGGTGGTGTCGCACGGCAACACGCTGCGCGCCCTGCGCATGCAGCTCGACGGCCTCAGCGTGCCCGAGGTCGAAGCGATGGAAATTCCCACCGGCGCCATCCGGGTGTATGAATTCACGCCGGAGCTGGTGATTCAGGCCGTGCACGATATGTAGCGGGGACTGGGCAGGATATCAGCACAATGCTTACTGATGTAAATCAGGCAAATAACTCACCGGCGTCATGCCTCTGGACGGGGTGGAAATGCATTTTTGAATCAGCTGCTGCCGGGCGGTCTGCCGACCGCGGAACCCGCCTTCCGGCGGCCCGGGCAGCGTCTGTTTCACTTTTTTCAGCCGGTAATTGACATGAAAACCGCCAATTTCACCTACTGGGCCACTACCCTCATCCTCGCCGCCATGATGACGGTGGTGGCCATTGCCTACCTGGTGCAGCCCAGCATGGCGCAGATGTTCCACCACCTGGGTTTCCCCGACTATTTCCGCGTCGAGCTGGCCGTTGCCAAGCTGCTGGGCGTGGCGGCGCTGGTGTTCCCGGTAGGCGCGCGCCTGAAGGAATGGGCCTACGCCGGCTTCGGCATCACGTTCATTTCGGCCATCATCGCGCATTCCAGCGTGGGCGACCCGCTGAGCTACCGGGCCGTACCGTTCGTGGCGCTGGCCCTGCTGGTCACTTCCTACCTCACGCTGCACCAACGCAACCACCACGCCGACGACGGGCGCGTGATGATGGCCTAAGGGAGAGTTTGGCTGACTGAAGCCCAGGTCATGCAGCGCGCCGCGCAGCTTCTCGCGTGCGCCATCTGGCTCCCCTCTCCATTGGGAGAGGGGTCGGGGGTGAGGCGCCACGCCTGCCCGCCAACGAAGCACGCGAGATGCTTTGCGGCGCGCTGCATGACCTGGGTTTATTTTTGATTCGACGCCCCATTGATGATGCGGCCGTCCTCCATCTCGATGATGCGGTGGGTGCGGGCGGCAAACTCGGGGTCGTGCGTCACGATGAGCAGGGCTTGGTGGTAGGTTTCGGCCAGCTCCTTGAACGTGTCGAACACGACCTCGCCGTTTTTCTTGTCGAGGTTGCCGGTGGGCTCGTCGCCCATCACGATGAGCGGGTCGTTGATGAGGGCGCGGGCGATGGCCACGCGCTGCTTCTGGCCGCCCGAGAGCTGGTTGGGCTTTTTGAACGCTTCGCTTTCGATGCCCAGGAGTTGAAGCTTTTCGTAGGCGCGGTGCTCAATTTCGGCGCGCGACAATTTGCCCAGCTTTTCGCCGGGCAGCATCACGTTGCGCAGCACCGTAAACTCGTTGAGCAGGTAGTGAAACTGGAACACGAAGCCGATTTGGGCGTTGCGCACGTGGGCCAGCTCGGCTTCTTTTTTGCCCCGCATCGGCACGCCGTCAATCAGCAGCTCGCCTTCGTACACGGTGTCCATGGTGGAGAGGAGATAGAGCAGCGTCGATTTGCCGCAGCCCGACTTGCCCACCACGGCCGCAAACTCGCCCCGGCCCAGCGCAAACGTAATGTCGTGCAACACCTGCACCCGCACGGGGTCGTCGAAGTACTTAGTCAGCCGGCGGGCTTCGAGGGCGGGCGTGTCCATCTCACTTGCCGCGGATGATGACGACGGGGTCAATCTGGCTGGCCTTGCGGGCCGGAAAAAACCCCGCCAAATACGTGGTAACGACCGAGAACACCGCCCCAATGCCGTAAAAAATCGGGTCCGAATTGACCGGGTAGTAGTGCACCGTGGGCAGCGAGGCCGGGTGAAACGGCACCTGCGCAATGAGGGCCGACAGCCCCAGCCCGCACAGCAGCCCTACCCCCCCGCCCGACAGCCCAATGGCCAGCGCCACCGCCACGAACAGCCGCCGCACATCGGCCCCCGCAAACCCCACGGCCTTGAGGATGGCAATGGTGTCCATCTTCTCGTAAATCATCATGTTCAGGATGTTATAAATGCCAAAGCCCGCCACCGTGAGCAGCGTGACGCCCACCACGTAGGAAATGAGCGTGCGAATGGAGCTGCCGGTATCGAAGTCGGCATTAGCCGTCTGGATGTCAATGGCCTGCACGTCGTAGAGCTGGGCGTATTCTTTGGCCAGCCGGGGGGCTAGGGTGAAGTCGTGGAGCTTCACTTGCAGGTCGGTGATGTAGTTGTTGGCCTCGCCGAGCAGCTTTTGGGCGGTGGCCAGCGAGGTGTAGCTCTGCACTTTATCGACTTCGAGCAGGCCTGACTGAAACAGCCCGACCACCTTAAGCTGCACGCGGTTGCCCTTCACGGTGGTGAGCTGCACCACGTCGCCCACGCCCACCAGCATGAGGTCGGCGGCGGCTTTGCCCAGGATGATGCTGTTGGGCACGGTTTGCAGGCTCGCGGGGTTGCCGGCCACCACGTAGTCGCCGAAGGCAAACAGCCGGGTTTCCGGCTCGGGGTCGATGCCGCTAACGGTGCCGGTGAGGTCGATGGTACCCACGTTGTAGAACACCTGGGCCTGGGTTTTGGGGGCCACGCCGCGCACGCGCGGGTCGCGGCGCAGCGCGGCCAGGATGGCCGCCACGTTGTGGATGCGCGGCAGCTCGTCGGCGGGCTTGATGGAGCGGATGAAATTGTGCGGCCCAGGGCCGGTGAAGCGGTCCACGGGCTGCTGCGGGTCGGGCTTCACCTCGTTGTAGAGGCGCACGTGGGGCGTGCGGTTCAGCACCAGCCCGTCGAGCAGTTGGTTGAGGCCCGACATAAAGCTGAGCAGCGCGATAAACATGGTGATGCTGAACGTGACGCCGATGGCCGCCACCAGCGTTTGGCGCCCGCGGGCCCGCAGCAGGGCTAGGGCCACGTCGTAGAGCAGGGGCAGTTTCATGGGGCGGGGTCGATGAGTTCGTCGGAGGGCGAGAGGCCGGCCAGGATTTCCACCTGCTGATAGTCGCGCAGGCCGGTTTTTACCCGCGCCGGCTGGCCGTTGCTTTTCAGCACCGTGGAGTCGTTCAGGAGCAGGCGGCGCGGAATGAGCAGCGCCCTAGGCTTGGTTTGCAGCACGATATTGGCCTCAAAGCTCACGAAGGGGTAGAGCACCGGCGGCTGGCGCACGAAGGCGGCATCGACCTCAAACGTGCGGCTGCCGGTGTTCATCATGGGCGAAACCCGGGTGACGCGCGCCTGAAATACCTGGTTTTGGTAGCTATCCAGCGTCACGAGCACCAGCTGGCCGGGGCGCACTTGCACGATGTCCGTTTCATCGACCTGCATTTCGAGCACGAAGTGGCGGGCGTCGCCGAGCAGGGCCAGCGGCGTTTGGGGCGTCACGGCCTCGCCCTTTTCGCGGTAGAGCTGGTAGACAACGCCGTCGATTTTGCTGCGCAACAGGTAGTCGCCGGCCTGCTGCCGGGCAATCTGGAGGTTGTTGCGGGCCTGCGCGGCGGCAAAGTCGAGTTGCCGCCTGAGCGTCTGGTAGCTGAGCACGGCCGACTCATAGGCCGTTTTGGAGGCGGCGTAGGCCAGCTCTTTCTGCTCCAGCGTGAGCTTGGTGCCGATGGCCTGCTGCCAGAGCTGGCGTTGGCGGGTGAGCTGCAACAGGTCGTTTTGCATGGTGCGGCGTTGCAGGGCAATGCGCTGGCGGGCTTCATCGAGCTGGCTTTGGTTGGCCCGCAGGTCGGCGTAGCGGGCGGCCAGGGCGGCGTTTTCCTGGGTTAGCCGGGGCACGTCGCTGGCGATGGAGAGCAGCGGCGCGCCCACCCGCACCGAGTCGCCCTCGCGCACCAGCACCGCATGAATAACCCCGCCCACGGTGGCAAACGCCTGGTACTGCCGCCCGCTCTTAACCGTGCCGGCCGCGTACACCGACTCTGAAATGGCCGACCACACGGGCTTCACCCGCTCGGCTTTGTCGCGGCAGCCGGCCACCAGCAGCAGCAGCCCAGTTAGCCGACCAAGCCGGGAGTACCAGTTGAGATTCATGGACAAGCAGGCGGCCGGTTGTGCCGGGGCACCGTGTTTTGGCCACAATTTCAGCCCGGGCCACGCCGCAAACCATGACCTTAATCAATTGAGGTTTCGATTGTTGTCATAGGCCAAGATTGTAATCAAGCACAGGGCTGATTTTGCTCATGGTCGACGCTGTCCAGCTTTTTTATCTTACCCCAGTTGCTTCCAAGCCGAGCTCCGGCCAGGTTGCAGCTCCTCCCTAATGCCCATTCCCGATGAAAACCGACCCGCACCAATTGCAGATTCGGCTGGCCAATGACATCCAGGCCAACCTGAGCGGACTCAACGCCAAATACGCCCGTAAGCTCGAAAAACCGCTGGTGAACACCGTGCGCAAGCTGAGCCATAAGTTCACCAAGCTATTGAACGAATAGCAACGTGCGCAACCGCAAGGCCACCCGCGCGGCGGCCAAGTTTCTGGTGAAGCAGCTGCACAAGTCCTTTCAGAAGCTTGGCACCGCTCCCCTGCCCGCCCCCGCCAAGCGCAAAACGCTGAGTCCGGCCTAGCCGAGCTGCGCCGTGAATGTTCTGATTTATAGCTTATGATGTATAGCCTCTACTTATCTACAATGTTTTCATAGGCTGTTGGATGCCGTTTCGGAAGTGAAGCGGTTTGTGTGTGGATGAATGCCCGGCAATGGCCTGCCTCCCCAACCTGTGGGCGCGCCGAGCCCGGTAGCGCGCCTGCCCAAAGCTGCGCGCCATGAACTATTCGCTGCTCTACGATTTACTGGTCATCCTGCTGCTGTCGGTGGGCGTGACCTTGCTGTTCAACCGCTTCAAGCTGCCGTCCATTATCGGGTTTCTGGTGACGGGCATGCTGGCCGGGCCCTACGCGCTGGGGTTGGTGAAGCTGCCCGCCAAGGTCGACAGCGTGGCCGAGATGGGCGTCATCATGCTCATGTTCACCATCGGGCTCGAATTTTCGGTGCAGAGCCTGGGGCGCATCAAGCGGGCGGTTTTCCTGGGCGGCACCCTGCAGGTAGGCCTCACGGTGGCGGCCGTGGCGGTGCTGGGCATGGCGGCGGGCAATTCGTTTAGCTCGTCGGTTTTCTGGGGGTTTCTGCTCTCGCTCAGCAGCACGGCCATTGTGCTGCGGCTCATGCAGGAGCGCATGGAAGTGGAATCGGTGCACGGGCAGATGGTGCTGGCGGTGCTGCTGTTTCAGGACCTGGCCGTGGTGCCCATGATGCTGCTCATCCCGCTGCTGAGCGGCCAGGCCACCGGCAGCCCCGCGCTGGCCCTGTTGCTGATGGTGGCCAAAATCCTGGCCGTGGTGGCCGTGGTGGGCCTCGGGGCGCGCTACCTCATGCCCAAGGTGCTGCTGGCCGTGGCCCGCACCCGCAGCCGCGAGCTGTTTTTGCTCACCGTCATCGGCACTTGCCTGGGGGTGGCCGTGCTCACGCAGCAGGCGGGCCTTTCGCTGGCGCTGGGCGCGTTTCTGGCCGGCCTCATCATCTCCGAATCCGAGTACAGCTACGAGGCCGTGAGCAGCGTGCTGCCGTTTCGGGAAGTGTTTGCCAGCTTCTTTTTCGTGTCCATCGGCATGTTGTTCGACGTGCACGTGCTGCTGGCCCACCCGGTCCAGATTGTGCTGCTCACCCTCGGGGTCATCTTGCTGAAAATGCTGCTCACGCCGGTGGCCACGGTCTTTTTGCGCGCGCCGGTGAACGAGGTGCTGCTCACGGGCATGGCCCTGGCGCAGGTGGGCGAGTTCGCCTTTGTGCTCTCGCGGGCGGGCTTGCAGGCGGGCCTCATCAAGCCCGACAGCTACCAGATTTTCCTGGCCATTTCGGTGCTCACCATGTGCGCCACGCCCGGCGTGCTGGCCCTGGCCCGGCCCGTGGTGAACTGGGTGATGCGCCTGCCCTGGCCCCTGGAGTTGGAGCAGCGCCTGCACACAAGCCCCAAGCCCGCCGTGCCGGCCGTGGCCGTGGAAGCGCCGCCCCTGCTCGACCACCTCGTCATCGTGGGCTACGGCCTGAACGGGCGCAACCTGGCGCGGGCCGCCAAGTTTGCCCACGTCCCCTACATCATCCTCGAAGCCGACCCCGACAAGATGCACCGCGGCCTGAAGCGCGGCGAGCGCATCCTCTACGGCGACGTGACCCACGAGCACGTGCTCGAGCACCTGGGCGTGGCCCGGGCCCGGGTCATCGTGGTGGCCATTTCCGACCCGGCGGCCTCGCTGCGGGCCGTGGCGGCCATTCGGCGGCTCAACCCCGTGGGCTGCATTCTGGTGCGCAGCCTCTACGTGTACGAGCGCCGCAACCTCTACCACGTGGGCGCCACCGAAGTCATTGCCCAGGAGCAGGAAACCTCCATGGAAGTGCTGGCCCACGTGCTGGCCCGCTTCCTGGTGCCGCTGCCCACCATCGAGGAAGTCATCGGCGAGCTGCGGCACGGCAGCCACGCCATGCTGCGGCCGCACTCCATCAGCCGGGCGGCATGGGCCAGCATCCACGTGGGGCTGGCCGGGGCCGAGGTGGCCACCGTGCCCGTCGAGGCCGACCCCCACACCTGCCTGGGGGGCGCCGAACTCTCCGAAACCGAGCTGCGGCGGCGCTTTGGCCTCTGCCTGATGGGCATTTGCCGCGAGGGCCGCATGCTGGAAGTGGTGCACGAGGACGGCATCATTCAACTGCACGACACGCTCTACGTCTTTGGCAAGCCCGACCGGGTGCAGCAGCTGCTGCAGGAAATGCAGGTGCTGGAACCGGCCTGAAGCGGGCCACTTTAGCTGCAACCGCTTTTGGTAGAGCTGTGCGCCTGTACCCCGAAGCTGTGCTTCGGCAGAACGACACCCGAATCAGAGGCTTCCCTAAAAGTGCCTGAAGCCCTTACGCGAGCCGAAGCACAGCTTCGGGGTACGCTGCGCCCGGCTTCGACCCGCCCAAACCGCTTTAAAACAGGTGCAGCTGGTCGACCAGGATTTCCTGCACGTCGGAGGGCCGGATGATGCCGCGCCGGGGCCGGTCGAGCTCCAGCGTGATGAACACCACCAGCGCCACCATCAGGTGGAAGGTGACGACGGCCAGCCAGTCGAACCGCGCCCGGTTGGCGCTCACGTAGCCCGAAAAAAACGCGGTGATGAGGGCAATGATGAACAGCATGTACACCACGGCATCGGGCACGTGGGCGCGCAGCGAGGCCTGCCGGGCAATGGCGTGGGCCGTCACCTCGTTCAGGGCGTCCACCATTTTGTCGGTGGCCATGTCGTAGCGACGGTCGAAGGACAGCCGCGCCACCCGGCGCCACACCTGGTTGATGGCCGTGTCGGCCTGCACCAAGGTGCCTTTGATAATGACCGAATCGTACGGCGCCTCGCCGAAGGCGATGCGCGCGTCCAGGTAGCGGTGCAGCTCCCGCCGAAAGCCGGTGCGCTCGGGCTCGGGGTAGAGGTTGGCCCGCAGCACGGCCGTGCGAAAGCTCGCGGCCAGGGCCACCAGCGCATCGCGCCGCACCTGAAACCGGTCGGAAGCCATCGAAAACGAGAAAGCTAGCAGCAGGCCCTGCAAGGCCAGCAGCGAGGCCACGGCCACCGACTGCTCGTTGGTGCTGGTGGCGTAGGGCTTGCGGCGCCGGCCCTCCCACAGGCCGGCCCGGGTCAGGAGCAGCAGCAGGCCGAACAAGAGGAGCACCAGCAGGCGCGAGTCGGTGCGGTACAGCAGCGAGTATTCTCTCATCAGTTCCCGGCTTAAAGCGCCGAATGACTCGCTGCCCAGCAGGAGGCTACCGGGCTGGCCAGGCAAATCCAGTCGGGCAACGAACGGCATCATGGCGTCTTAGAAAATTGCTTCACGCCGTGAATATCTGCGCGGTGCCCGGCCCGGCGCCTGATGTGTATCAGGGAGTTGCCTGTTCGTAATCATTGCACAGCAAGCTGGGCACTATTGGGCCTTTCTTCTGCCTGCGAAGGCGGAGGCGGTGATTAAAATCAGGCAATGCGCTGATAAAATTCAATGCCTTGCCAGCGCGTCTGGTGGAAATTTGCACCAGGCCTGCCGCTTCGGCCGGGCCATGACGGCGGTTCCACTGCCTCCACCCCCTACGCCATGGGCATTCTCATTCAAGCCATTCTGAACCTCATTGGCGCGGTGCTTTTGCTGGCCACGCTCATCACGCTGGCGGTGTCGGCGGGCGGGCGCCCGCGTCCGCCCCGGGCCACGGCCTGAGCCGGGCGTGGCTTGGTTCCTTCTGTTTTGCTAATCACCGTCAGCCCATGGAAACCATTGAACACCCCACCCCGCCCGCCGCGCAGGAAAAAGTAGCCGACGCCGACATCACGGCCGCCATCGAAACGCTGTTGTTGAGCAGCCGCGGGGTGTCGGCGCACCTCATCGACGTCGGCACCCAGCACGGCATCGTGGAGCTGACGGGGTTCACCGACAGCCTGCTGTCGCGGCAGCGCGCCGAGGAAATTGCGCTGGCCGTGCGCGGGGTGCGCGGCGTGGTAAACGAGCTGAACATCCGCACGCCCGAGCTGCCCGACGCCGACCTGCGCCGCCGCGTGGAGCGCGCCCTGGCCCACGACCCCGCCACCGCCGACTACAACGTGACCTGCCTCGTGGCCGACGGCACCGTGAAGGTGAGCGGCACCGTGCAAACCTGGCTCGAATTGCAGCTGGTGCTGCGCGTGTTGCGCGGCGTGCGCGGGGTGCGCCGCATCGACGCAGCTCACCTGCGGGTGCGCGGCGGCAAAAACGTGAATACCGACGAGGAAATCACCGCCGAAATCCGCGAAATCCTCGACTGGGACATTCGGGTGAACAGCACGCTGGTGGAGGTGCACACCGCCAACCGGGAAGTGCACCTGTCGGGCACGGTGGGCTCGGCGGCCGAGAAGGAGCGCATCATCAGCGTGGCCTACCAGGCGGGCGCCAGCCAGGTAGACGCGCACGACCTGTTTGTGGCCTACTGGGCCGTGGTGGGCGATTTGCGACGCGAGAAGTTCGCCCCGCGCACCGACGAAGAAATTGCCCGGGCCGTGCGCGACACCTTCCGCTACGACCCGCGGGTGCTCTCGTACGAGCCCGAGGTGCACGTGTACCACGGCTACGTGACGCTCACCGGCACGGTGAGCAACCTGCGCGCCAAGCTCGACGCCGAGCAGGACGCCCGCCACGTGGTGGGCGTGTGGGACGTGCAAAACCGCCTGAAAGTGCGCCCCCCGCACCACGAGCCCGACGCGGCAATCCGGCAGAACGTGCTGGACGCGCTGGCCCGCGACCCCTACGTGGGCGACTACGAGGTTAAAGCCATGGTGTACAACGGCAAAGCGTACCTCGACGGGCGCGTGGGCAACCACTTCGAGCAGGAGCACGCCGCCGACGTGGCCGCCGGCATCACCGGCGTGGCCGAGGTGGTGAACCGCCTCGAAGTGACCGGCGCCACCTGCGCCACCGGCCTGCGCCCCTACGGCCCGCCCGCCCAGGGCCTGCGCCCCACCCCGCAGCCCGACCCCGACCACGCCCTGGCCGAGCGCATCCGGCGGCGCCACCAGTGGTCGGCGGGCCTCTACCATCAGGACGTGCACGTGCAGGTGGCAAACGGCGTGGCCACCCTCACCGGCACCGTCGATACCTGGTTCGACCGCGAGCAGGCCGGCTTCGAAGCCTACGAGGCCGGGGCGCGCTTTGTGAACAACGAGCTGAAAGTGAGCATCCCCGCGCACGCTTAAACCACCCCTGGGTTCCACCCTTCTTTGCCTTTTGCCATGTCGCCCTGCATCGTCGTCCTCACCGATTTTTTTGCCGTTTCCAACCGGGCGCTGTCGTACGCGGCCGGGCTGGCGGTGCCCCTAAAAGCGCACTTGCTGCTGCTGCACGCGCAGCACGACTCGTTGCTGGCGCCCAACGAGTTTGCCGCCTACCACACGTTGGCCGGCGAGCAAAAAACGTTTTACGCGCTGGAAAAGCTGGCTTCGGACCAGCCCGTGCCCGCTGAAGTCGACATTTCCGACGACCCGCTTTCCGACGCCGTGCGCGAAATCACCCGCGAGCGGGAGTTGCTGCTCGTGGTGATGGGCCAGCCCGGTTTTGAGGGCGCGCCGGTGGAACTGGTGGCCCGCACGGCCACGGGCCTGCTGCGCCGCGTGGCCTGCCCGCTGCTGGTGGTGCCGGCCGCGGGCTGGGACCAGTTTCCGCCCCGCCGCCTGCTGCTGGCCGTCGATGGGGAGCCGTTCAACGTCGGGGCGCAGCACCACACCATCTACCGCCTGCTGCAAGCCTTGCAGGGCACCCTGGAAATCATCCACATCACCGACGACGAGCACGCCCGCCCCACCGCCAGCGCCCTGCTCGAAACCGTGACCCAAAACGACCTCGTGGAAGACACCCTCGACGCGCCCCTGCACCTGCACGAGCGCTACAACCCACAGGTAACCGCCGGCATTCTGGCCGAAGCGGCGCGGCTGGAAGCCGACCTGCTGGTGGTGGTGGCCCGGCACCACAGCTTCGTGGGAAGCCTGTTCCACCACAGCATCACGGCCCGGCTGGTGCAGGCAAGCCCCATCCCGGTGCTGGTGCTGCCGGCCGAGGACTGAGGGAGTGGGTAGGGGGCCGGGTGGTTGAGCGGCCCCGAAACGGTACGGCACGGGCGCTGCGAAGACGCCCCTGCTCCAGCAACATGATGTTCAATCATTCTGCCCGCCCCTGGCGCCACCGCGTACGTCAGCGCCGCCCCTTTTTTCTGTCAACTCATCGCCATGACTCCCTCCATCCTGGTACTCGCCAACGTGTCGGCCACAACCGAGCGGGCGGCCCGCTACGCCGCCAAGCTGGGCGCGCCGCTGCACGCCCACGTCACGCTGCTCAACCTTGCCACCCTCAATGTGTACCCGGTGCTACTGGCGCCGGAACTGGCCATGATGGAAGCCCGCGAAGCCGCCCAGGAGCGCAACGAGCGCCTCGACGGCCTCTGGGCCATTGCCCGGAAGCTGCCCAGCCCGGCCGTGGTGGAGGAAGCCGCCGGCCCCATGGCCGACGCGGTGGCCACCGCCGTGCGGCAGCACCAGCCCCTGCTGCTGGCTATGGGCCTGAGCGCCGAGCACGGCTTCCTCGACCACCTGCTTCACAACCAGATACTGCCCGTGCTGCGGGCCACGCACCTGCCCCTGCTGCTGGTGCCCGAGGCCGCGCCCGCGCCCGTGCTGCCCAAGCGCGTGCTGGTGGCCCTCGATGCCGACCCTTTCACCCCCAATTCGGCCGCGCGGCACCTGGCGCCGCTGCTGGCCGCCTGCACGGCCACCTACACCGTGGCCCACCTGGCCGAGGAAGACGAGTCGCTCGAATTTGCGGAGCAGCTGGTGCGGGCCAGGGTGCGGGCCAGCATGCTCCTGCCCGAAAACACGCCCGTGGCCTTCTACCAGCGGGTGCACTACCCGCCCGCCGAGGGCATCCTGCAGGCCTGCGCCGACACGCGGGCCGATTTGGTGGTGCTCATTGCCCGGCCGCGCAGCTTCTTGGGACGGCTGTTTCACCGCAGCGTCACGGCCCAGGTCATCAGCCACAGCCCGAAACCGGTGCTGCTGCTGCCAGTGGAGGAGTCCGACTAAGGAAGTCCTGTTTTTCAATCAGCTATCAGTTGTTTCCACTTCAGCTATTTTCGCCATGAAAGCGACGCCCAATTCTGAACAATACCGGCCGCAACCGGCGCAACACGCCGAACCGGCCATCAAGGCCCACGCCGGCACCCCGCGCTATGGCACCTTCGGCCGCCCGGCCGAGGCGCCCGCGCCGCCCCCCGACCCGGCCCGCGAAGCCGCCGCGGCCCTCATTGCCGAAGGCGGCCCCGAAGCCCAGCTGCACGCCGCCTACGCCGTGGAAGATTCGCGCTACGCCGGCGGCGACGTGTTCGACCTGCAGAACGAGCAAACCGGTTTGTAGATAGCCCTTTGGTTTTTCATCAGCTTCTCTCCCCCAACCTTCAATGCCATGCAGCCCCAAACCTATGCTTCGGAAAGCGCGGCCCTGCGCGACCTGGCCCGCCGCGGCTACGTGCACGACTTCAACCTGACCGGCCCGCAACAGCCCGACCCCAGCCTGGACATCGGCCTGAATCCGGACCGGTTTCACATCCGGGAAGTGTACCGGTTCGAGGGCGAATCGAACCCGGCCGACGAGTGCGTGGTCTACGCCATCGAGTCGGACAGCGGCGCGAAGGGCGTGCTCATCAACGCCTACGGCAGCGACGACGACGCGCAGGTATCGGAACTGGTGCAGCTGCTGGCCCCGCTCGAAGCCTCTGCTCAACAGCCGGTTGCCCAGCAACCACGCAGCGCGGGCAGTAAGTAGCGTGAATGAATAGGGCCGCGGTTAACGGACGGTCGCGCCGGTGAAGCCGCTTCGCCGCGGGAGCAACCCGCTGGGTGGACTCGCGTTGGGCTGTAAAAGCGGTTATGACTTCGCGCACGCCACATGAGCACGACCGTTCTGTGTAGCGCAGGTGCTGAGAAGGCCGTTTAAAGCCTGCCATGACATTCACTTTCCTTGCCCCGCGCGGCCAGCCGGCAACCAGTTGGTGGCCCCGCGCGGCCCTGTTTGCCCTGGGCTGGGCGCTGCCCTGGCTGGCCTGCATCCGCTTGGCCGAACACATCCGAAGCCAAAAAGGCTTTGCCCCCGACGAAAAACTGTTTGCCTGGCTGCAAGCCCACCGCACCGCCACTCTCGACGCCGCCACCACGCGGCTGTCGCGCGTGGGCGGCCCGGTGGGCATGGGCGCCGTGGGCCTCGCCCTGACGGGCGGGCTGCTGCTGACGCACCGCCGCTGGCAGGCCGGATTGGTGGGCGCGGGCATGGGCGGCGCGTGGCTGCTGGAGCTGGCCGGCAAAACCCTGCTCCGCCGCACCCGCCCCGCCGAGTGGCGCCCGCTGATGAAATCCCCGTTTCGGGCCACTGCCTACTCCTTCCCGAGCGGGCACGCCATTGCCTCGGCCGCGCTGGTTACCAGCGGGGTGGTGCTGCTCTGGCCCTCGCGCTGGCGCTGGCCGGCGGTGGCCCTGGGCGCGGGCTGGACCGGCACCATGGGCGCGGCGCGGGTGTACCTCGGCGCGCACTATCCGAGCGATGTGCTGGCCGGCTGGCTAGGCTCGGTGGGCTGGGTAATGGGGCTGTATGTGGTTCATTTTCATCCACAACGTGAGATGATACAGACAGCGTAGCGGCACCCGCTTACTTCCACGGTTGGCGAGCACCGACGGGCGCGAGCTGCCGGCCTCGCCCTACTAAGTCCCGCCTGGAGGTTATCATGTTGGCCTCATGCACGGAATATACCTTTGCGCTGAAAGGTCCCCGAGGGCTTCTCCTTGCGACTAGCGCCTGCTCGCATTCCCCATGTTGACAGTCGCACAATAGGTGTTTTAGCTACGGTTCTAGGAAGTACTATCCCTTTTATTTCGCCAGTTATCCAGCGTAAATTTTTATGAAATATTCTTTCTGCATTATACTACTGCTAAGCACTTTATTATCAGCAAGCGCTGCCCGAGCGAAGCAACCTGCCGTGATTCAGCTAGCCCTGCCGCCGCAAACCGAGCAGCCCGGCCAGGGCCCGGGCGAAGCGCCCGTCAAGGCCGTGCCGCGCGCCGGCCACCAGGCCAAGCCGCGCCGCCTCAACGCCAACGGCCAGCCCAACGACCGGCAGGCGGCGCGGGCGGCCCGCCGCGCCCGCGGCCCGCGCCACGGCGGTGGCCACGGCCGGCACCACTAAATCGCGCCCTTTTGGATTTCCCATGACCGTTCTCATCGTCGAAGACGAACGCACGCTGGCCCGCGAGCTGGGCCTTTTCCTCTATCAGCAGGGCTTTGCCTGCACCGTGGCCCGCACCGCCCGTGAGGCCCGCGTGCAGCTGGCCGACACGCCCTTCGACTTCGTGCTCCTCGACCTGGGCCTGCCCGACGGCGACGGCCTGACCGTGCTGGCCGAGGCCAAGCAGCAGGGCCTGACGGCCGCCTTCGTTATCCTCACCGCACGCGGGGCCGTCAAAGACCGCATCGGCGGCCTGGAGCTGGGCGCCGACGACTACCTGGCCAAGCCCTTCTCGCTGCCCGAGCTGCTGGCCCGCATGCACGCCATCACGCGGCGGCGCTTCGGGCTGCACAAGCCGCTGGCGGCCGTGGGGCCGTTTGAGCTGGATTTGCAGGCCCGCCGGCTGCTCTTTGGCGGGCAGGAAGTAAGCCTGTCGGTGAAGGAATTCGACGTACTGAGTTACCTCGTGCTGCACAAAAACCGGGTGATGACGCGCCTGCAGCTCACCGAGCACATCTGGGGCAATCTGCCGGAGTCGGGCTTCGATTCCAACTACATCGACGCCCACATCAAGAACCTGCGCAAAAAGCTCGGCCAGCACGCCGACGTGGATTGGCTCGAAACCGTGCGCGGCATCGGGTACCGGGCGCGGCTGTAGGGGGTTGCTTTTGCACCAATGTAGAACGTCATGCTGAGCGCAGTCGAAGCATCTCTACCGCAGTAGTAAATCCTGGCGATTGGATTACTTGCGCGGTAGAGATGCTTCGACTGCGCTCAGCATGACGTTCTTTTCGATTTTATTAACTGCTCTCCGTGAAGCTCAGCACCAAATTTTCCCTCTTCAATGCCCTTTCGCGGGTGGCCATTCTGCTGGTGCTGGTGGGGGCGCTGCCGCTGGCCATGAGCCGGCTGGCCCGCTTGAGCACCGACCAACGCCTGGCCCAGAAGAAGGAAAAGGTGCTCAAGCTGATTCGGCGCAACGGCATCTCGGCCTTCATCACCGAAGAGGAATCTTCCTACGGCAGTTACAACCTGCTGAAAGAAGAATTTATTTCCCTGGAAGCCATTCCGCCCGGCCCCAGCATCAGCGGCATTGAGGACGCCAAGCGGGCCGTGGAAGACGAGATTGTGGAGTACCGTGTGCTGAGCTACTCCTTCGCCGATGCGGGCCAGAACTACCTGCTCGAAATCGGGCGCAGCACCGGCAGCATCGGCGAAACGGAGCGGAATTTCCGGCATTATGCGCTGTACATTCTGCTGGTGGCCGTGGCCCTGACCACACTGGCCGACGTGGCGTTTTTCCGCTACCTGCTGGAGCCGTTTTACACCATCATCCGGCAGCGGCTGAAGAATGCGCAGCACCCGGCGGCGTTCAACTTCGCGCCCATCGAAACCAGCACCGACGACTTCCGCTACCTCGACGAGAGCCTGCGCGAGATGATGACCACCATTCAGGCTTCGTTTTCGAAGGAGCGTAAGTTCATTGCCGAAGCCTCGCACGAGTTGCTCACGCCCCTGGCCGCCCTGCAATACCGCTTCGACAACATGCTGGCCGACGAGAGCCTGAGCGACGAAAACCAGCTGCGCGTGGTGGAGTCGCAGCGCACCGTGCACCGGCTGCGCACCATTATTAAGGCGCTGCTGATGATGTCGAAGATTGAAAACGACCAGTTTGCCCGCGCCGAAACCGTGCCCCTGGCCCCGCTAGTGGCCGAAGTGTGCGAGGAAGTGCAGGACCGCCTGGCCGTGCTCGGCCTCACGCTGCACCAAGCCGTGGCGCCCGATTTTGAAGTCAAAAACGCCAACCGCGGCCTGCTCTTTACCCTGATTTACAACCTGGTGAGCAACGCCATCAAGTATAACCGCGCCGGCGGCCGCATCGACCTGCTGGGCCGACCCGCGCCCACTGGCGGCTATGTGCTTGAAGTGCGCGACACCGGCCTCGGCATTGCCCGCGAGCAGCTGCCGCGCCTGTTCCAGCCCTTCGACAAGGGCGCTGCCGCCGATGCCGACAGCTACGGCCTCGGCCTGAGCATTGCCCGCACCATCGCCGAGCTGCACGGCATCCGGCTGGAAGTCAACTCCATCGAGGGGCTGGGCACGTCGTTTCTGCTCACGTTTCCGGCCGCCGGCTGACGGCGGCGCGGCAGGCTGCGCGCTTATCATGTTCGCATCATGTTGGCGGGGTAGGTTTGAATCGTCTTCTAACCCAAACCCCCACTATTCCCATGAAAAAGCTCACGCTTTCCGCCCTGGCCCTGCTGTGCGCCTTTGCCGCGCTGGCCCAAACCGCTCCCAAAGGCCACCACGGCGGCCATCACGGCGGGCGCCACGGCCACCATGGCCACCACGGCGGCCACAAAGTCAAGTAATTGGCCGTCCCGCTCACTTCTCCTTTTTGCTAACCTCTTTCATTTTTACTTCCCATGAAAAGCTTCCTCACGTTGTCCCTGGCCCTCCTGTGCTCGTTTGCCGCCCTGGCCCAGACTGCACCCGGACCCGGCCCCCGTCCTGGTCAGAAGAAAGGCACCCACGCCGGCGAGCACCGCAAGAAAGGCAGCCACCGCGGCCAGCACCGCCACAAGGGCATGCGCGCCGGCCAGCACTAGCCGGCCGGCGGCGCCCCGCCTCCCATTCCAAGCCTCTCCGCAACTGTCGGAGAGGCTTTTTTGGCTTTACCTTGCTTCTTTTTTCTTCTTCGATTTTGACTTTTTCCGCTACCTGTTCGGTGCTACTGCTCGCCGGGGCGCTGCTGGCCGGCACGCCCCGCGCCGCGGCCGCCCCCGCACCCGCCGATACCGCCGCCACGGACGCGCCCACGCGCAACTTTTCCGCCGCCCTCGGCTACGGCAGCAATTCCACCTACTTCGGCCGCTCGCAGGCCGTGGCGTTCCCCTACCTCACCGCCGACTTTACTTACACCGCCAAAAACGGCCTCTTCGGCACGCTGGGCCTGTATAACCTGCTGAACACGCCCGCGGCCCTCGACGAAACCGACCTGACCGTGGGTTGGGACCACGACTTCGGCCGCACGCTGGACGTGTCGGTGAGCTACTCGCGGTTTTTCTTTCCCACCAACAGCCAGCTGGTCAAATCCAACGTCAACAACGCCTTCGACGCGGCCCTGGGCCAGGACTGGGGCGTGGTGTATTCGCGGCTGAGCGCCACGTACTTGTTTGGGAAGTCCACCAGCAAGGGCGACGCCTTTCTGACCTTAGAAAACTCCCGCTCTTTTGAGATTCCGCACGTTTTTGGGGCCGACAATTACCTCACCATCGAGCCGCTGGTGAGCGTGGCGGCCGGCACGCAGTCCTTCGCCGAAGCCGCTCTGGACAAGCGCAACGGCACCACCAAGGTGCGCAACGTGCGCCGTTTCAGCGTGGTCGACTACGAGCTTTCGGTGCCCGTGCGCTACACCGTGGGCAAGCTGGAGCTGGCCGCCGGCTGGCGCTACGTGGTGCCCGTGAACCTGCCCGCCGACGACGTCGACTCGCGGGCGCTGTCCGTGTGGACGGCCGGCCTCACCTTCACGCTGTAGCGGGCTGGTTGAGCAGGGCCGTTTACCGATTATACTCTATTCAATATACTGTCTTTACCAACTTCCCCTTTACATAACGCAGGCCGGGCGCTACGCCACGGCGGGCAGCACCAGCACGGGCACGGGGCTGGTGCGCAGCAATTCGGCCGTCACGTCGTGGTGAAACAGGTTGCCGGGAAAAAAATGGGGCCGGGGCATGACCACGAGCAGGTCGGCGTCCAGCTCCTGCACGGCTTGCAGCAGGCCGGCGACCGGGGCCGTTTCGCGCAGGTCGTACACGTGGTTGTCGTCCAGCGGGCCGAAGAGGCTGGTTTGCCGCACGGCTTCCAGGGCCTCGGGGGCGCGGGAGGGGCCGTGGGCGTGGGCCGCCACGTGCACCACGGTGGCGGCCAGCCGCAGCCGGGCCAGCAGCGGCGCCACGGCCAGGCAGGCGGGCTGCAGGGTCAGGGGCGCGCCGTCGGCGCCCACCACGGCGCGGCGCGGCAGCTCCGGCCGGTGCCAATTTTCTGGCACCAGCAGCACGGGCACGTGGGCTTCTTTCAGCACCACCGCTTGGTGCGACAGCGTGAGCAGGTGCTCGAACCAGGCGTGGGCGTGGGCGCGGCCCAGCACCAGCAGCTGCGGAAAGCGGTGGGCCAGCAGGCGGTGCAACGCCGGGCCGAGCGGTGCTTCGGCGGTTTCGGCTTCGGCCGGCACGGGCAGCTGCTGGGCTTCGTGGGCTAGCGCGGCCAGCACGGCGGCGCGGCTGGTTTGCGGCCGGAACCGCAGGCGCCCGGCCGCCAGCACCAAAGGCGATTCCAGCGCCACGGCCAGCGGGTCTTCAAAGATGTGCAGCAGGATGACGCGCCCCTCCACCAGCGCGGCCAGGCGGGCGGTGTAGGACAGGGCGGCTTGGGCGGCGTCCGAAAAATCGGTCATGACCACAAACGTCTGTTGCATGGGGCACGGGAATGAGGTGGTATAAATAGCGGCGCGGTGAAGCGGGGCGCAACCAGTGGGAAAAGCGCAAATCTGCGTCGGGGATAAATTCCGGAACATGATTAGCATCAGGCATTTGCCTAATTAGGAACAGCGGTCGGCCGCGGCCCGCCTGTTCCAGCCCCCTGCGGCATTTGCAGGGCCAGCTCAGCGCACGCGGCTTCCAGTCCGGAGCAAGCAAGCAGAAAGCATAATCAATTGACAGTCTGATTTCAATCATTTTGTTTCGGTTTGTTGCCGGCTTTCTTGCCCTGCCCAATGAGTAGCCGTGATGCTTGCCAGCTACCGCCGTGCGGGCCAGTGCGCCCGGATGCGCCCGGCTACCCGGCCACCCTTAGCCGCTTGATGCTGCGGGCGTAGTGCCCCAATGCCCAGCGCCAGTCATTCCCCAAAGCAAGTCTGAACCCCTTTTTCTATTCACCAAACCCGTACGCTCATGCACCACTATTTTACTCGCTGCCTGCTGGCAGCCGCGGGCTTGCTGCTCACGCAGCCCGGCCACGCCCAATCGCAGCCCGATTCGGGGTCTTCGGGCGGGTGTACTCCCCCCAGCTGCCAGGTTTCCGAAACCTGGCTGGCCCACTACAACAGCGACGTATCGGGGGACGACCGAGCCACGGCAATGGCCGTGGACGGCAACGACGCCGTGTACGTCACCGGCACGGTCAGTAACTACCAAAACAACGAGCTGATTGACTTTGTCACCGTGAAGTACGACGCCCGCACCGGCCAGCAGCTGTGGGCCGCGCGCTACTCCGGGCCGGCCCACCAAGACGACGTTCCCACGGCCCTCGCCGTGGACCGAAACGGGAACGTCTTCGTCACGGGCTATTCTTCCAACGGCAGCAACTTCGACTACCTGACCATCAAGTATAGCGCCCGAACGGGCCAGCAACGCTGGCTGGCGCGCTACAACGGCCCGGCCAATGGCAACGACAATGCCGTTGGCATTGCCGTGAATGCCGCCGGCGACGCCTACGTGACCGGCTCCTCGGTGGAGGCCACTGGCGGCGTGAACTACGTGACCATCAAGTACGACGGGGCCACCGGCCGGACCGAATGGCGCACCCGCTACAACGGCCCCGCCAACGCCACCGACACGCCCGTGGGCATCGCCCTCACGCACTCGGGCGACGTGTACGTGACCGGCAGCTCCTACTGCGCCGCGGACTACGACTACGCCACCGTGCAGTACGACGGGCGCACGGGCCGCCAGCAGTGGGCCAGCCGCTTCGGCGGCACCCCGGCGCACGACGACCTGGCCAAGGACCTGGCGGTGGACGCGGCGGGCAACGTGTACGTGACGGGCAACTCGCAAAACGCCGCCGGCAACGCCGATTACGCCACCGTGAAGTACGACGAGCGCACCGGCCAGCCACTCTGGGTGACCCGCTACGCCGAAACGGCCACTTCTGCCGATAACGCCGTCGCCATCGCCGTGGACCCGTCCGGCAATGCCTACGTGACCGGTTCCTCCGATGGCTTGCGGGCCCCGGATGCGCCCCCCCTCCTGCCCGGCAGCACCATCAGCCCGCACTACGCCACGGTCAAGTACGGCTCGCGCACGGGGCAGCAGCGGTGGGTGGCGCGGTACTTTGGCCCTCAGGTTCAGAGCGGCATTCCCGAGGACACGGACGAAATACCCGTTGACGTTGCCTTGGATGCTTCCGGAGATGTATACATCACGGGCACGGCCATTTATCTCTTCCGGTCAATTTATGCCACGGTGAAATACGACAAGCAGCGGGGCCATGAACTGTGGCTGGGCCTCGCCAGTCACCCGGGCTACAAAACCGCTACGGCTACCGCGCTGGCCGTCAGCCCCCAGGGCGATGCTTACGCCACCGGCTGGGCCTCCGACTATGGCCCCAAGCTTGTCGATTACGGCACGGTGAAGTACGGCCGCCACACGGGGTGCCCAAATACCGACCCCGCGACCAGCGCCCCGGTGGCCCTGGAAGCTTATCCTAATCCGGCCGGGGCTGCTACCCTACTGCGCTACCGCCTGCCCGCGACCGGCCCGGTGCAGGTGCAGGTATTCAGCCAGTACGGCACGCTGGTGGCCACGCTCCAGGCCCCCGCGCCCACCGGAGACGCCTGGCAAACCCTGACCCTGCCCACCGCCGCGCTGCCCAACGGCGTGTACCTGTGCCGGCTGCTGCACGGCAGCCAGGTGGAACAGCTGCGGCTACAAGTGCAGCACTGAGCGCTGACTTGATGCCATGAGAAAGGGCGAAGTCAACCGACATAGAAACTCCAACCAAAAGCGCAGGCTGCCCCACGGCGGCCTGCGCTTTCGGTCAGTGGCCCAACCGGCCTTACTCGCCCCACGGGTACAGGTCCGGCGGCACGTTGGGCTGCGGGGTGGTGGGCAGCGGGTGCAGCGCCTGGGTGCGGTCGAGGAACAGGAAGGCGTCGTAGCGCTCGGGGATGAGGGAGGGCACGTAGTTGCCAAACTGCTCGAACTGCGGCCGGTACACCACCCCAATGGCGCGGTGGCCCACCGGCTGCTGCAGCCTGGAGTGGTTGCGCAGCTCGGCGGAGAGCAGCACGGCGTTGTCGCCCCGCAGCTGCTCGTGCAGCTGGTGTTCCCAGGAGGCGCGCACGGCGCGGGGCACGGCCATTTTCTCGCGCGGGGCGCCCCAATCCTTGCCCGCCACCACGCTGCCCTCGTAGGAGCCAAAGCCGACGCTGAACACCTGCTCACGCCCCAATTGTTCGCGGGCCAGCTGGCCGATGTTGACCTCGCCGTCGCGGCGCATGTCGGTGTAGCGGGCGTCGCCCACGTGGGTATTGTGCGCCCACACAATGGCTTTGCTCCCGGGGCCGTGCAGCTCCAGCAGGCGGGCGAGGGTTTCCATCATGTGCCGGTCGCGCACGTTCCACGACGAGCCGCCGCCGCGCAGCATGGCCTTGTAGTAACGCTCGGCGTTCACGGCCACCAGGGCGTTTTGCTCGGCGGCGAAGGCCTGCTCGCGCTCGGGCAGGCTGGCGTAGGCCCGGCCGGCGGCCTGGCGGCGCATGGTGCGCAGCAGGCCGGCCACCTCGTCCTGGCAGTCTTCCGATACAAAAGCCACGGCCCGGGCGTACTGCTGCGGGTCGGCGCTGTAGGGCTCGAAGCAGTGGAACGCGTGGCGGGCGGCCGTCAGGGCGCCGTCGCCCTGCTGCTCCACGTAGTGCAGCACGGCTTGCAGCGATTCCCAGAGGCTGTACACGTCGAGGCCGTAGAAGCCCACGCGGCGCGCGGCGGGCTGGCTTAGGTTGTGGCGGTGCAGCCACTCCACCAGGGCCGAAATCTCCCAGTTGCCCCACATCCAGGTGGGCCAGCGGTTGAAGGTTTGGAGCAATTGCGCGGCCGAGCCGTAGGTCACGGCGTCCTGCTTGATGGCCGCGTTCACCTCGAAGCAGTCGGGCCAGTCGCCTTCCACGCCAATAAACTGGAAGCCTTTTTCGCTAATCAGGCGCTTGCTTAGGGCCGTGCGCCAGGTGTAGTACTCGTGGGTGCCGTGCGAGGCTTCGCCCAGCAGCACCACGCGGGCATCGCCAATGGCCGCCAGTACGGGGCCGAGGTCGGCCGCTTGGCGCAGGGGGTGGGTGGGAAATGCAGGTGCCATTGTCAAACGCAAAAGAGGTTTGGGCAAAGCCTCAACTTCCGGCGGGGCTGAAAGATTGTTTTCGGAGCACTCCGCCGGCCCTTGCTTGGTTCAACTAACTTACTGACAGGCAAGTCACCACGCCATAAGCAAAATCACCCTTTTGCCTAATGCCGGTCATGTTTCCACCGAGGACAGCCGGTTTATTTAGCGCCGTATCGGGGTCCGCGGATGTAGGGGCGGGGCCCGCCCCCGCCCGTCGTTCGCGCCAAGCTCCCGAGTCCATTCTACGGCGGGCGGGGGCAGGCCCCGCCCCTACCTCTTTCAGCCTATACAGTGACCCCGAAACCGCGCTAGCCGCCATTCAGGCCCTCACCTCACCGCCGGCCCCATGAAAACCCACACCGTTCAGCTCGTTCTTTCCGACCTCATCCTGCCGGGCGATTTGGAAGTGCCCGACCAAGCCGCGGGGCTGGTGATTTTCTCGCACGGCAGCGGCAGCAGCCGGCTCAGCCCGCGCAACCGCGCCGTGGCCCGGCACCTGGCCCAGGCCGGACTGGCCACCCTCCTCTTCGACCTGCTCACCCCGGCCGAGGACGAGACCTACGCCACCCGCTTCGACATTCCCCTGCTCACGCACCGGCTGGTGGAAGCCACGCACTGGGCCCGCCAGCAGCCGGCCCTGGCCAAGCTGCCGCTGGGCTTGTTCGGGGCCAGCACCGGGGCCGCCTCGGCCCTGGCGGCGGCGGCCGAGCTGGGCCCCCGGGTCCGGGCCGTGGTGTCGCGCGGGGGCCGGCCCGATTTGGTGCTGTCCGTGCTGCCCAGCGTGTCGGCCCCCACGCTGCTGCTGGTTGGTGAGCACGACACGGACGTTGTCCAGCTCAACCAACGGGCCCGGCAGGCCCTGCGGCCGCCCAGCGAGCTGCGGCTCATCCCCGGGGCGGGGCACTTGTTTGAGGAGCCCGGCGCGCTCGAAGCCGTGGCCGCCGCCGCCACGGCCTGGTACGAGCGGTACCTGAGCTGACGCTTTCATACAATTCCCTTTTGCGATGGAAACCCGGTTTGCTAATCGCCAGGCGGCGGCCCGGCTGCTGGCCCAGCGGCTGGAGCACCTGCGCGGCCGGCCCGGCGTGGTGCTGGCCGTGCCCCGCGGCGCGCTGCCCATGGGCGTCGTCATCGCCCAGGCCCTCGGCTGGCCCCTCGACGTGGTGCTGATTAAGAAGCTGGGGCACCCGCATAATTCCGAGTTTGCCATCGGGGCCGTGAGCGAGTACGGCTACGTGCTCAGCCCCCACGTGGAGGTGCCCGACGCCTGGCTGACGGAGCGGGTGGCCGCCATTCAGGCCAAGCTGAAAGCCCGGCGGGAGGCTTACCTGGGCCACCGCCCGCCCCAGCCGCTGGCCGGCCGCACGGTGGTCGTCGTCGACGACGGCGTGGCCACCGGCCAAACCCTGCTCGCCACCATCGCGCTGGTGCGGAAAGAGCAGCCGGCGCGCGTCATCGTGGCCGTGCCAGTAGCGTCGCCCGAGGGGCTGCACCAGCTGCAGGCCGCCGCCGACGAAGTGGTGTGCCTGCTGGCGCCGCTCGATTTCCGGGCCGTCGGGCAATACTACCAGGACTTTAGCGAAGTGACGGACGAGGAAGCGCTGGCCATCTTGCACGCGGCGACGCTCCCGGCCACCGGAACTGCCGGGCGCCCCGCAGGCTCAGCATGACGACAATCAGCGGCCTGGCTGATTGTCGTCAACCCACCCGTTTCGGCACCGCTGTATTTTTATATCGAGCACTCACTCCTGCTGCGGGCGAAGGGCTTTTGGCTTCTAGCTCGCAGCTTTGGGAGAGTTTGAACATACAGAGGTTGGCGGCTGATTCTCTGGTGAGTTGGCCCGTGTTGATTGTTGGACGTACTGGCTTAGCCCCCGCTGCGGGCAGGCCCTAACCCCTTTTTCGTCGTGTTGACTCCCCGCTTTTCCGACTGCATTAGCCCACTGCAATGCCGGCGTTTCGTGCATCAGTTTGCGCACCGGGTGGCGGGCGACGCCCTGTTGGGCCGCGCATTTCCCCGGCCGCACCACGCGCCCGACGGCGGCGAATGCGCCTGGTGGGAACAAGCCCTGCTGGGCAACCGCTACACCGGCCGGCCCCTGCAGCGCGACGCAGCCCCGCTCTTCACCGCTTCGCAGCTGGAGCGCTGGTGCCGCCTGCTGGAAACAAGCCTCGACGAGGCCCTCGACGTGCTGGTGGCCGCCGAAGCCAAAGGCCACGTCCTGAACCTGGCCACGATGCGGGCCTACTGGCAGTTCCACCGGCTGGGCACGGGTGCCCACGCGCCCCAGCAGCCGGCCGCGCTGGCGGCAGCGTAGGCGCGAAACAGGACGAGCGGCCGGCATTGCAGCGGTGCTGGTTGTGCCCAAGCGGCAGCGGCCCGGCAGGTGGTGGGCGGCAAGCAAGGGTTGTTGAAAGCACCCGTGGGAAACGGGACAAGAAAAAATTGCGGGCAACGGCAGGTCGGCCGGCCGGCTGCCGCTGCTGATTCGGCTCGGTGCGGTCTGGCGCACTGGGGTTGCCCGGCCAGCCATGCAGGTTCCTTCTCCCATAAAGCCCCCGCCCGATGCCACCCCGCCTCCGCCCGATGGGGCCGCACCACCGGTAACGCCCGCCGATGCTGAAGCCGATGCAACACCCTGGCCATCTGATGTTCCGCGGCCTGCGCCCGGCGACGCCCCGCTCGACGACACGCTGACCGAGGCCGCTGGCCTGGCCCGCAACACCGACGCACTGGGGCCCTACGCCGGCTCTTTCTAACCTATTTTTTGCGCCCGCCATGTCCTCGCCCGCGCTGCTCGTCCTTCCCGATTTGTTTCCCGGCGGCGGCCAGGCCATGCCGTACGCCGCCAGCCTGGCCGAGGCCCTGCAGGCCCGGCTGGTGCTGCTGCACCTGCGCCAAGATGCGCAGCCCACACCCGCAGAGCACCCCGGCCAGCACACCCGGCGGCGCGAGCTAAAATCCTTGCTGGCGCTCCAAAACCTGGCCAGCCAGCAGCCCGTGCCCGCCAGCATCGTCGTGCTCGGCGATTTTTTGCCCGAGGCGGTGCAAGGCATTGTGCGCCAGCAGCGGCCGTGGGCCCTGGTGCTGAGCACGCCCCACGCGGGGGCGGCCCCCATCGAGGTCGTGACCAGCACCGCGCTCGACCTGCTGCGCCACAGCCATTGCCCGCTGCTGGTGCTGCCGCCCGGCGGCGCGCCCGCCTTTGCGCCGCGCCGCCTGCTGTTGGCCGTGGATGGCCACGAGTTCACGCTGCCCGACTACCCGCGCCTCGTGCCGGAGCTGCTGGCCCGGCCGGGGGCCACGCTCGAGCTTCTCTTCGTGACCGACCAGAAAGACCCCGGCGCGGGGGCCAGGCACCGGGCCGTGCACTCGGTGCGCCACAGCGGCCTCGCCCCGGTGCCGGAAGGCACCTGGACCAACGTCGTTTACCACCCAGACACCGCGCAGGGCATCTTGCAGGGCGCCGCGGAGCGGCACGCCGACCTGCTGGTGCTGGTGGCCCGGCACCACAGCCTGCTGGGCAGCTTGTTCCACCGCAGCGTCACGGCCCAGTTGATAGAGGCCCGGGCCCTGCCGCTGCTGCTGGTGCCGGCCCTCAACTGAGGCTCGGCGAAACCATGAATTCCTTCCGCTTTGCCTTAAGGTTCAATGACCTGAATCAAGCACCGGTCTGAGCATCGTCATGCAACCGGGGCCAGCGAACGAATAATTTTGACCACGTTTCCGGCGCGGCCGTGGCGGCGCGGCTGGGCTCGTTGCCTCGTCCTCCCATCCACATTTTTCCTTTCCGACCATGAGCACCTTAAGCATTCCCACCACCAAGCAACTGCTGGCCGACCACGACATCACGGCCGCCATCGAACGCCTCTACAGCCGGCGGCAGGGCGTGTCGGCCACCTGGATTGACGTGAGCACCACCGAGGGCATCGTCACGCTCAAAGGCTTTACGGACAGCCTATTGTCCCTCGACCGGGCCGAGGAAATTGCCAAGCTGGTGCGCGGCGTGCGCGGCGTGGTGAACGAGTTGGAAATTCGCA
Organism: Hymenobacter armeniacus; assembly: GCF_014699055.1. Classification (GTDB taxonomy): domain Bacteria; phylum Bacteroidota; class Bacteroidia; order Cytophagales; family Hymenobacteraceae; genus Hymenobacter; species Hymenobacter armeniacus. The sequence goes on along the minus strand of NZ_JACXAC010000001.1, from coordinate 660,270 downwards.
CGCCGGAAGTGCCCGACGCCAAGCTGCTGGCCGACCTCAAGGAAGCCCTGGCCACCAACCCCGCCACCCAGAGCCTGGCCATCGAGTGCCTGGCCAAAACCGGCGAGGTGGAGCTGCGCGGCACCGTGCGCAGCTACGCCGAGCGCCAGCAGGTGCTGCGCGTGGTGAAGGGCGTGCGGGGCATCCGCCGCGTCGACGACCACCTGACCTACGTGCCGGCCCTCACGCCCCGGCCCGACGACGAGATGGCGGCCTCCATTCGCGAGCTGCTGCGCTGGAACGTGCGCGTGCACGCCGGCCTGGTGAGCGTGAGCGTGAAAAACGGCGCCGTGAAGCTGAGCGGCGTGGTAGGCAGCGCCCTGGAGCGCAGCGAAGTCATCGGCATTGCCTGGAGCGCCGGCGCGGCCAAAGCGGTGGACAGCAAGGACCTGCGCGTGGAGCCCTGGGTGCCCAGCGACGACGTGCGGCAGGACAAGTACGCCTACCACTCCGAAACCGACATTGCCCAGGCCGTGCGCGACGCTTTCGTGTACGACCCGCGGGTGTTCTCCTTCGAGCCCACGGTGACCGTGCAGGGCAGCACCGTGACGCTGACCGGCACCGTGAACAGCCTGGCCGCCAAGCGCGCCGCCGAGCAGGACGCCCGCAACGTGGTGGGCGTGAGCTGGGTAAACAACCGCCTGAAAGTGCGCCCCGCAGGCCCCTTCGACGACGTGAAGCTGCGCAACCACGTGCAGGCCGCCCTCACCCGCGACCCCTACGTGGGCCGCTACCCCATCACGGTGCTGGCCTACAACAGCACCGTCAACCTGAGCGGCAGCGTGCCCACCCACTTCGAGGCCGCCCACGCCGAGCAGGTGGCGGCCGGCATCAGCGGCGTGGTGCAGGTCGACAACCACTTGCACATCACGGCCAATGCCCCGGCCTGGTTTGGCCGGAGCCAGGACGGCACGCTCACCCACGCCGTAAACCTCGACCAGGCCATTGAGCAAGCCATTCGGCAGGAGCTGTACTGGAACGCCTTCCTGCACGACCTCAACCTTCAGGTGAGCGTGAAGAACGGGCAGGCCACGCTGCGCGGCAACATCGAAAACTGGCACCAGGCCCAGCTAGCCATTCACTGCGCCCTGGCCGGCGGCGCCAGCAGCGTCAACAACAAGCTTCGCACCACCAGCGAAGCCGTTTTCAACGGCTATTAACAGAATGTGAGGCCCGCGACGGTGCGGGGCCGGCCCAGGGCCAGCCCCGCGCTTAGCGCGCCACCGTCATCCATTTCCATGGGCCATGAAAAAGACATCCACCCGACGCCCGGCTTGGGCCGGGGCGCTTGCGTTGCTGAAAATGGGCGCGTTGCTCGGGCTGGGCGCGCTGCCGCTCGCGGCGCAGGCCCAAGACAAAGGCCCCCCCAAAGTGAGCCTCAAAATCGGCGGCACCTACGCCGGGCTGGCCGGCGACGACCTGAAGCAGCTGGCCGGCCCCGACTACACCACCCGCCTCGACAGCCGGTACCTGGCCTACCACGCCGGCGCGGCCCTGCGCATCCCCCTGTCCAAGCACGGCGCGGTGGCCTTGCAGCCCGAGCTGCTGCTCAACCTGCGCGGCTACCGTCTTGCGGGCGAACGCACCGCCGGCCTGGCCACGGGCGAAAAGCAGTGTTCCTTCGAGCAGACCCGGGTGCTGACGTACGTGGACGTGCCGATGCTGGCGAATATCAACGTGGGCGGCTGGTTTATGGAATTTGGCCCCCAACTGGGCTTCCTGGTGCACGCCAACGCCGAAACGCACACCACGACCCGCTACTCCACCGGCGCGCCGGACAAGGCCACGTCGGCGACCAGCACCGACCGGGGCGACCTGACCAGCCTCGACGTGGGCATTGTGGGCGGAGTGGGCTACCAAACCCGCGGCGGGCTCGCCCTTGGCCTGCGCCTCAACCGGGGCCTGACGCCGCTGCTGAACCCCGCCGGCGCGGCCGCCAAGCCCCGCGCCTACAACGACGTGCTGATGCTGCAGGTCGGCTACGTTCTGCCCTTCGACCGGGAATGGTAGTAATATAATATTTTTTTGCCCTTACCTCCGCTCTGATTGTGAACCCTTGACGGCAACAAGACGGCTGAGCTAGTATTACTCAAAATATATTCAATAATAGATATTCAATTGATTATTGCTACCTTTTAACAACGTAAGACAACAGTCTGCGGCTGCCCATGCCAGCCCAACGCTACCGTAATCCGCTGACAGACATCCTCTTTGAGCAAAGCAAAGAGTTTGTGGGCTTGTACCATGTCGAACAGGGCTGGTTCACGCACGTCAACACGGCGGGCTACCAGCTCCTGGGCTACCCGTCGGCGCAGGCCCTGTACGACGAGCCGGCGCGGGCCTTGCGCGGCACCCGCTTTGCGCCCGATGAATGGGCCGAGCTCCGGGAAAAAGTGCTGCGCGAGGGCTACCAAGAATTCGACTCGGAAATGCAGCGGCAGTCGGGGGAGTGCTTCTGGGCCCACGTCGAGCTTACCTGCCTCTGGTTTGAAAATCAGCCCTATTTTCTTGTGCGCCTCGCCGACACCACCCCGCTGCACCTGGCCGAGCACCGCCTGGCCGAAAGCATGAGCCGCTTCGAGGCCGTGGTGAGCCACGCCACCATCGGCATCATCATGTGCAACCGGGCCGGCGACATTGTGCTCGCCAACGAGAAAGCGCGCCAGCTGTTTGGCTACCCCGACGGGGAGCTGCTCGGCGAGCGCATCGAGGCCTTGGTGCCCGACGCCACGCGCCACCGCCACGAGCAGTTCCGGGAGTCGTTTAACGCGCGGCCCACCATGCGGGCCATGGGGCACAACCGCGACCTGCTGGCCCGCCGCCGCGACGGGTCCGAATTCCCCGTGGAAGTCAGCCTGAGCTATTTCCACATCGAGGCGGAGCTGTTCGTCGTGGCCTACGTCATCGACATTACCCTCAAGAAAACGGCCGAGCAGGAGCTGCACGCCCAGCACCGGCGCGTGGCCCAGCTCAATGCCGAGCTGGAGCAGAAAGTGGCCGACCGCACCCACGACCTGGAAACCACCCTGGCCCAGCTGGAGCAGCGCACCCGCGAGCTCAGCCAGGCCCTGGCCCAGGAGCAGGAACTGGGCGAACTCAAAACGCGCTTCGTGGCCATGGCTTCTCACGAGTTTCGCACGCCGCTCACGGCCGTGCTCACCTCCGTGGTGCTGCTCGAAAAGTACGCGGGCGCCGAGCAGCAAGACAAGCGCCAGCGCCACTACGACCGCATTCGCACCTCGGTGAAGCACCTGACCGACATTTTGGAGGAATTCCTCTCGGTGGGCAAAATCGAGGAGGGCCGCCTGGAAGTGCACACCGCACAGCTCGACCTGGCCCCGCTGCTGCACGAGGCCATCACCGAAACCGCGGGCCTGCGCAAGCCCGGCCAGCGCATCGAGTTGGCCCTGCCAAGCCTGCCGCCCCTGTGGCTGGACGCCTCGCTGCTGCGCAAAGTGCTGGTGAATTTGTTCAGCAACGCCCTCAAATACTCCTGCGAGAACACCACCGTCACCGTGCGCGCCAGCCTTCAGGGCTGCCGGCTGTGCGTGGCGGTGGAGGACCAGGGCATGGGCATTGCCCGCGAAGACCAAGACCGGCTGTTTCAGCGGTTTTTCCGGGCCCGCAACGCCATCAACCTGCCCGGCACCGGCCTGGGCCTCTACATCGTGGGCCGCTACGTGGAGCTGCTGGGCGGCACCGTGGCCCTGCGCAGCGAGCTGGGCGTGGGCACCACCGTCACCATTACCCTGCCCCATGAAAAACATCTTGTTGATTGAGGACAGCGACATCGTGCGCAACAACACGGCCGAGATTCTGGAGCTGGCCGGCTACGAGGTGCTGACCGCCGAAAACGGCAAAATCGGGGTGGAAAAAGCCCTGGCCACCCCGCCCGACCTGGTGGTGTGCGACATCATGATGCCCGTGCTCGACGGCTACGGCGTGCTGCACATCTTCAACCAGAACCCCCAGCTCAAGGGCGTGCCCTTCATTTTCCTCACCGCCAAAACCGAGCGCGCCGACCTGCGCCGCGGCATGGAGCTCGGCGCCGACGACTACCTCACCAAGCCCTTTGAGGAAACCGAGCTGCTGAGCGCCATCAGCAGCCGGCTGAGCCGCTTCCAGCAGCTGCAGCCGTCCTACAATTTGCGTGCCCCCGAGGGCCTGCACGAATTTTTGAACGACGCCCGGGCGGTGGGCAACCTGCACAGCCTCACCACCGACCGCCGGCCGCACCCCGTGAGCAAGAAGCAATTCGTTTACGCCGAAGGCGACGAGGCGGCCCGGCTCTACTTCGTGCAGAGCGGGCGGGTGAAAACCGTGCGCCGGACGGCCGCGGGCAAGGAACTGATAACGGGCGTGTACGGCCCCGGCGAGTTCTTCGGCTACCTGCCGCTGTTGCAGCAGCGGCTCCACACCGACTCGGCCGTGGTGCTCGAAGACGCCGCGCTGCTCTACATTCCCAAAGAAGATTTTGAGCAGCTGCTTTTCCAGCACCAGGCCGTCGGCCAGCAGTTTGTGCGGCTGCTGGCGGGGCAGGTCGAGGAGCGGGAGCAGCTGCTGTTGGGCATGGCCTACGACTCGTTGCGCCGCCGCGTGGCCGATACGCTGTTGCGGCTGCACGAACAAACCACCGACGAACACCACGTCATCCATTTCTCGCGCGATGACTTGGCCGCCGTGATTGGCACCACGCCGGAATCGCTGATTCGGACCCTGAGCGAGTTCAAACAAGACGGCCTGATTGAGCTCACGGCGAAAAGCGTGCACGTGCTGCAACCCGAAAAACTGCGCCACCCCCAGTGGTAGCGCCCCTACCGCGGACTCACTGAGTGGAATCAGGCCGCGGAATGATGCTTATCAGCGCATTGGCCTTGAAAATCAAGCAGCTTTATGCTGTTACCGGTTAGCTCATTCGGCTTGAGGCCGCCGCCTCTTGGCCCGGCCAAACGAGCGGTGCCCGCGGGAGCTTGCAGTGGTTACGGCGCCCGTTTACGCAGATGCAAAAACGATGAAAAGCAACGTGATTCCCCCGTCGGCCTTCCGGCCGCGTGCGGGGGCCGCCGACTGGATGCGGCAATTTCAGGACTGGCTGTGCCACCGCTTGGAAACGGCGGACGGGGGCGGCAGCCGGTTTCGGCACGAAGAATGGACCCACCCCGGCGGCGGCGGCGGCCTGGCCCGCGCCCTGCAGCACGGGGCCGTGCTGGAGAAGGGCAGCGTGATTTTTTCGGAAGTATGGGACGAAATGAGCGAGCCGCTGGTCAAGCAGTTGCAGCTCAACGACCGGAGCTACTTTGCCACCGGCATCACGGCGGGCTTGCACCCGCGCAGCCCCATGGTGCCTATTTCGCATTTGAGCCTGCGCTACTTCGAAGCCCGCACGGGCGAGGCCTGGTTTGCCGGCAGCCTCGATTTGACGCCGGTGTACGTGGACGTGGCGCAGGCCCGCTGGTTTCATGCCCAGATTCAGGCCGTGTGCAACCGCCACGATGCCGGCTACTACGCCCGCTTCAAGGCCGAAGCCGACGAGCATTTTTACCTGCCCCACCGGGGCGAAACCCGGGGCGTGGGCGGCCTGCACTTCCCCCAGCTGCGGGTGGGCCCCGACGGCCTGTTTGAGGAATTGCTGGCCTTTGTGCAGGACGTGGGCGAGGTGTACGGCCGCACCTACTGCACCCTCATGGGCCAAAACGCCCACCTGGCCTACTCCGAACCCGAAAAACGCTGGCAGCAGGTGCGGCGCGCCCGCTGCGCCGAGTTCACCCTTGCGACGGGCCACCCCGGCCGCTTCGAGCCCGCCACCGGCTACCCCGAAGGCATGGTGCTGGGCCTGCCCCCGCGGGCGGAGTGGCACTACAACCACGCCCCCACCCCCGGCTCGCCCGAAGCCCAAACCCAGCAGTGGCTGCGGCGCGGCGTCGACTGGCTGGCGCCCAACAATCCGGCCGTTGGCCCCTGAGCGGGGCTGCGGGCCGCCGGCCCGCCTCGGCAAGTTCGCAGCCCAGACGCCCCCAAGCCTCCCCGCAGTAAACCTGGTGACGGGTGCCCCGAAAATAGTATCCCGTTCACCTTTCCTTTTTCACTGTTTTTCCTTGCACTCATGCCAGCTGTTGCCACCCTCACCTTAAGCCCGGCCCTGGACAAAAGCACCGCCGTGGCCGGCATTGTGCCCGACCAGAAACTGCACTGCGCCCCGCTCGTCGCCGAACCCGGCGGCGGGGGCATCAACGTGTCGCGGGGCCTGCGCCGCCTCGGCACGCCATCGGTGGCCATTTACCCGGCGGGCGGGCCAACGGGCGCGCAGCTCGAAGCCCTGCTCGCGGCCGAAAACATTGCCTCGCGGGTTATTCCGACCAAAAGCGCGGTGCGCGAAAACTTTGTCGTCGTCGACACGAACACCAACCAGCAATACCGCTTCGGCATGCCGGGGCCGCCGCTCACCGCCAGCGAGCAGCTGCAAGTGCTGGAGGTGCTGCACCAGTTCGTGCGCCGGCCCGAGTACCTGGTCATCAGCGGCAGTTTGCCGGCGGGCGTGCACCCGTCCTTTCTCACCAAAGTGGTGCGCCAGGCCCGGGAAATGGGCATTAAGGTGATTGCCGACACCTCCGGGCCGGCCTTGCACGCCGTCATCGAGGCCGGCGCCTACCTCATCAAGCCCAACCTGGGCGAGCTGAGCCACCTGGCCGGCGAGGCCGAGCTCGACAGCGCCAGCGTGCCCACCGTGGCCCGGCAGCTCATGCGGGCGGGGCGCTGCGAAATTGTGGTGGTGTCGCAGGGCGCGCAGGGCGCATGCCTGATTACGCCCGAGTGGGAAGACCACATTCCGGCCCCGGCCGTGAAGCGGCGCAGCACCGTGGGCGCCGGCGACAGCCTGGTGGCCGGCCTGGTGCACGCGCTGGTGCACGCGCAGCCCCTGCGCGAGGCCGTGCGCCTGGGCGTGGCCTGCGGCACGGCCGCCACCCTGAACCCCGGCACCGAATTGTTCCACCGGGCCGATGCGGAAAAGCTCTACCACTGGCTGCTGAAAACCATGCCCGCCGCGCGCATCGCCACCTGAGGAGCAACGCCGCGCGGGCACTGAACCGGCCAGCCCACCTGCGGCCGTTGTCCCCATTCGCCTATTGCATGGCAGCACGGGCCTGCTTTTCGCGAGCCTGTTTTTTCTGCTGGCGGCGCAGGTAGCCGCGCAGCAGGAAGGTGTGCTGCAGGGCGTCCATGCTGCGGTTGAAGCCGGCCGTGCCCTGCTCCACGTGCTGCAGGGTGAGGCGCAGCTGGCGGCTGGCGGCGGTGTCGGTGAGCAGCGTGTGCACGGGGCCGGCGCCGTGGGCCACCTGCCCTTTCAGGCTGCCGACCAGGGCCGCCAGCGTGTCGGAAGTGCCGGCCAGGCCCCGCGAGGCGTACCCCAGCCGGCCGGCAAAAGCCGTGTCGGTGAGCAGGTAGCCCAGCGGCCCCCGCCCCCGCCGCACCCCGCCGGTGAGCTGAGCCACGTCGCGCGTGGCCTGGCCGAGCTGGGCAGAGGCCCCGGCGGCGTTGCGCAGGCTGCGGCGCAGGTTGTCGGCCAGGGTGCGGTCGTCGAGCAACTCCCAGAGCGCCTTGCTGCCGTTGAGCCTGGCGGTCACCTGGCGCAGGTCCTGGGTGATGCTGACCAGGTTTTTGTTCGACACGTCAAAGGTGCTCAGCAGGTCATCCATGCCCACGGGGCGGCGGGTGCGCAGCTGGTCGCCGGGCTGCACGGGCGGGGCCGCGCCGCGCCCGGCCGTGAGGTTGATGATGGTGTTGCCCACCAGCCCGTCGGTGCCGATGGCGGCCACCGCGTTTCGGCGCACGAAGGGCTGCGCGTCGCGGTTCAGGTTGATAGCCACGCGCACGGTAGTATCATTCAGCAGCTTGATTTCGCGCACCGTCCCCACGGTGATACCGCCCAGCCGCACGTTGTTGCCCGTGAGCAGGCCCGACACGTTCCGAAAATCGGCCTGCACCACAAAGCCGCGGCTGAACAAGCTCTGCTGCCGCCCCAGCAAGTACAGCGTCACCAGCAGGCACGCCAGGCCCACGACCACGAACAGGCCCAGCTTTACATAGTTACCGGTCGGGCGTTGGGGCATGGGGGTAGTGTTGAGTGGTGAGTGGTGAGTAAAAGGAACGTCATGCTGAGCGCAGTCGAAGCATCTCTACCGCTTCGCCTGACGCCGGGACCTCACCCCCGGCCCCTCTCCAAAAGAGAGGGGAGCCTGACGACTTGTAGCGTGGACTCTGCGAGTCCGCGTCTTGGCGAAGGATGTCGATGTTCTAGCAGGCGCGGACTCGCAGAGTCCACGCTACAAGTGCAATACCGGTGCCCCCTCTCTTTTGGAGAGGGGGTCAGGGGGTGAGGTCAATCGTTGAGCGTATTCAAGCAAAAAACTCCTTCACTTTAGGGTCCATATTCCTGGCTAATTCGTCATAAGTACCCTCCGCATAGCAGCGGCCGTCCACGAGCAGCACCACGCGGTCGGCCACCAGGCGCACGCAGTTCATGTCGTGCGAGATGATGAGGGCCGAGGTGCGGTATTTCTGCTGCACTTCGCGGATGAGGTGGTCGATTTCGCGGGCCGTCACGGGGTCGAGGCCGGTGGTGGGCTCGTCGTAGAGGATGATGTCGGGGCGCAGGATGAGGGTGCGGGCCAGCGCGATGCGCTTGCGCATGCCGCCCGAGAGCTCGGCCGGCAGCAGCTCGGCGGTCTGGGCCAGGCCTACATCATCGAGGGCCTGGAGCACCAGCGCGTCCTCTTCCTCCGGGCCGTGGGCCAGCCAGTGGCGGCGCAGCGGGAAGAGCAGGTTGTCGCGCACGGTCATCGAGTCGTAGAGGGCGTTGCTTTGGAAGAGGAAGCCGACCTTGGCCCGCAGCCGGTCCATGGCGGCGTGGTCGAGGGCGGCCACGTCCTGGCCCAGCACTGTGATGCGGCCGGCATCGGGCGTTAGCAGGCCGATGATGCACTTGATAAGCACCGACTTGCCCGAGCCGGACTTGCCCAGCACCACCACGTTTTCGCCCCGGTGCAGCGCCAGCGAAAAGTCGCGCAGCACGTGGTTGTCGCCAAACGACTTGCTGACTTTATCCACCGTCAGCACCGTTTCGGCCGCGGCGGCGGCGGCGGCGGGGCGGGGCATTTCCTGGGTGATGGATTCGGGCTGCATGGCGGGTTGGCGTTAGTTAAGTCCCAGCAAGCCGGTGATTTGCACCGCCACCAAATCGAGCAGGAAAATGACCAGCGAGGCTACCACCACGGCCGAATTCGCCGCTTGCCCCACCCCTTCGGTACCCTTGTCGGAAAAGTAGCCTTTATAGCACCCGATGAGCCCGATGGCGAACCCAAAAAAGAAGGTCTTGATGAAGGCCGGCAGCACGTCGCCGAAGGTCAACCCGCTCAGAATGTTGTTCACGAACAGCGCCAGCGTGGTCGTACCCTTCATGTTGATACCCAGATAAGAAGCATACAGTCCAATGGCATCGGCCAGAATCGTGAGCAGCGGCAGCATGAGCGTGGTGGCCATCACCCGCGTGGCCACCAGGTACTTAAACGGGTTGGTGCCCGACACTTCCATGGCGTCAATCTGCTCGGTCACGCGCATCGAGCCCAGCTCGGCCCCGATGCTGGACCCAATTTTGCCGGCGAAAATCAGCGCCGTGATAATCGGCCCCATCTCGCGGATGATGGTGAGCCCCACCATGGTCGGAATCCACGATTCGGCCCCGAACTGCGCCATGGTGGGCCGGCTTTGCAGCGTGAGCACCATGCCCATGATAAACCCCGTGATGCCCACCATCGGCAAGGACTGATAACCCACCACGTAGCACTGGTGCAGCAACTCGGCCAGCTCGTAGCGCGGCCGAAACCCCTCGCGGAAGAAGCGCCCGGCGAAGCTGGTGATTTCGCCGGTTTCGGCCAGTAGCGAGGTGTCGGGCATGGGGTTGGGAATATTTTATATTGTCGTTGGAGGCATAGAGGCCGTCATGCTGAGCGGAGCGCAGCGCAGTCGAAGCATCTCGCGTGCCGCCACTAACCCTTTTTCAACGATGGATTTACTGCCACAAGCGAGATGCTTCGACTACGCTGCGCTCCGCTCAGCATGACGTTCTTTCATCGTTCAGCTACGGGTACTCATCGGCCACCACTTCCTCCGCTTTCACCATATTCGCCATTCCATTAAGCAGCGCATCGGGCGTGAAGGAAATGCTGTCGATGCCCTGCTCGACCAGGAACTGGGCGAAAGCCGGGTAGTCGCTCGGGGCTTGGCCGCAGAGGCCGATGGGCCGGCCGTGCGCCTTGGCCGTGCGAATGACCTGCGAGAGCAGCCGCGTCACGGCCTCGTTGCGCTCGTCAAAGAGCCCGCTCACGATGGCCGAGTCGCGGTCCAGGCCCAGGGTGAGCTGGGTTAAGTCGTTGGAACCGATGGAGAAGCCGTCGAACACCGTGGCGAAGTCCTCGGCCAGAATGACGTTGCTCGGGATTTCGGCCATCACGTAGATTTCCAGGTTGTCGACGCCCTGGCGCAGGCCGAAATCGGCCATCAGGGCCACCACGCGCTGGCCTTCTTCCACCGTGCGGCAGAAGGGAATCATGGCCTTGATGTTGGTCAGGCCCATGTCGTGGCGCACGCGCTCCAGAGCCGCGCATTCCAGCCGGAAGCCCTCGCGATATTGCGGACTGTAATAGCGCGACGCGCCCCGGAAACCCAGCATCGGGTTTTCTTCCTCCGGCTCAAACTGCCTTCCACCTAGCAGGTTGGCGTACTCGTTGGTCTTGAAGTCGCTCATGCGCACGATGACTTCGCGCGGGTAGAATGCCGCCGCCACGAAGCCCAGCGCCTGGGCCAGCTGCTCGATGAAATACTCGGGCTTGCTGGCATAATTGGCGGTGAGGGCCATGATTTCCTCGCGGGCCTTCTGGTCGGTGAGTTGGTCGAAGGCCACCAGCGCCATGGGGTGCACCCGAATGGCGTTGCTGATAATGAACTCCATGCGCAGCAGGCCCACGCCCTGGCTGGGGTAGCGGGCCAGCGTGAGCGCCCGGTCAGGGTCGGCCAGAATCAGCATGGGCTTGGTGTGGGGCTGCACGAGGTGCTCCAAGTCGATTTCGTGCTCTTCCCAGGCCAATTGGCCTTCGTAGATGTGGCCCTCGTCGCCCTCGGCGCAAGAGACGGTGATGCGCTGCCCGTCCCGGATTTTCAGGGTCGCATCGAGCGTGCCCACCACGGCCGAGAGGCCTAGCTCGCGCGCCACAATGGCCGCGTGGCTGGTGCGCCCGCCTTGGTTCGTCACGATGACGGACGCCTTTTTCAGCACCGCGTTCCAGTCGGGGCTGGTGCTGTTCGTGACCAGAATGTCACCAGTTTGCAGGCGGTGGCCGTCGGCCGGCGAGTCGATAAGCCGCGCCACGCCCGACACAATCTGGCTGCCCACGGCCTTGCCGGTGGCCAGCAGCGAGCCGCGCTCGGTGAGGTGGTACTCGTGCAGGCGCAAGGCCCGGCGGCCGTGGTGTACGGTTTCGGGCCGGGCCTGCACGATGTAGAGGCTGCCGTTGAGGCCGTCCTTGGCCCATTCGATGTCCATGGGCATGCCGTAATGGTTTTCAATCAGCAGGCACCAGCGGCCCAGCTGCTCGGCTTCGGCATCGGTGAGGGCGAAGGCGGCGCGGCGCTCGGCCGGCGTGTCGGTGTTTTTGATACCGGTGGTGCCGGCGTCGGTGGCGTAGCGCATGGTTTTAGCCTTGTCGCCCAGCTTCTTGCGCACCAGAGCGCGCTTGTCGGTGCGCAGGGCCGGCTTGAAGAGGTAGAACTCGTCGGGGTTTACAGCGCCCTGCACCACGTTTTCGCCCAGGCCCCAGCTGGCGGTGAGGTAAATCAGGTTGTCGTGGCCGGTTTCGGGCTCGATGGTGAAGGCCACGCCGGCCGAGGCCAAATCGGAGCGCACCATGGTTTGCACGCCCACCGACAGCGCCACTTTCAGGTGGTCGAACCCGTTCTGCACCCGGTACTTAATGGCGCGGTCGTTGAACAGCGACACGTAGCATTTCTGGCAGGCGTCGAGCACGGCATCGGCGCTGCGCACGTCCAGAAACGAGTCGTGCTGCCCGGCGAAGCTGGCCGTGGGCAGGTCCTCGGCCGTGGCGCTGCTGCGCACCGCCACCTGAATTTCGTGCTCGTAGCCGGCCCGCAGCTGGTGGTAGGCATCGGCAATGGCCAGGCTCACCGAATCGGGCAGCCGGGACACGCGCAACATCATCCGCGCCTCGTTGCCGATGGCGGCCAAGTTGCTGAATTCCTGCGTGTCGAGCTTGGCCAGCAGAGCGGTGAGCGGCTCGCGCAGGTTGTTCTCGTTCAGAAACAGCTCGTACGCCTTGGCCGTGAGGGCAAATCCGTTCGGCACGCTGATGCCCTCCGCGCTCAGGCGGTTGTACAGCTCGCCCAGGGAGGCGTTTTTGCCGCCCACCAGCGCCACTTTGTCATTGGTCAAATCCTGAAAAAACAGGGCAAATGGTTCGGGTGCCATACTGGGAGTGGTTGGGGTTGAAAATGGCTAAAACCGCCGCCCTGCGCCGCGCAAAGCCGGTTTTTATTCTTCCCAAAACTATCCGCGCCACCGCGCCACCGCACTGCGTTTTCTCAATCGGCCGGCTGATTAAAATCATGGTCCAGCCGGTCATCGCCCAATTTGATAATCAAGCGGTTGCTCGCGCGTGCAGCAGCTTGTAGCCTCCCAGCCAGCCCGCGCCCAGATGGCCCATCACCGGCAGCGCCACAATGAGCGTGTTAGCTACTTCGCGCCGCCACATGCTGATGCCAAACGCCCTGGTGCCCAGCAGCAGAGACACGGGCTAGGGCAGCATTTTCTTCGTGCCGGCTATAGCTCGTTAAGCTTGGGCTGACGCCGCCGCGGAGGCATCTGCCTGCGGGATTTCGGCGGCGGTGGGCAGCACCAGCACCGGCACAGGACACAGCTCCAGCAAGCGGGCCGTCACGCTGCGGTGGAACAGGTCGCTCATGAAGCTGCGCTGCCGGACCAGCGTAATCACCACGTCGGCCGCGGCGTCCTGCGTGGCCGTGAGCAGGCCTTCGGCGTAGTCGCTGTCGAGGTAGCCGCGCAGCTCGGGCGTCTGAAACTCGACCAGGCCGCTGCGGCGCACGGCGTGCAGGGCGGCGGCGCAGCCGTCGTCGTCCACCACGCCTTCCGACACGTGGGCCACCACCACGGCCGTGCCGAGCAGGGCCAGCACGGGGCGCAACGCCTGCGCCGCCGGGCCGAGGGCAAACGGCTCGCGGTCGGCCGCGATGAGGAAGCGGTGCGGCGGCTGGTCGGTGGGCGCCGTGGTGGGCACGGCCAGCACCGGGTAGTGGCCGGCCCGCAGCAGCTCGGCGCACAGGGCAGCCATGCCTTCGTGGTCGGGGTGGTCCTCGTCGGGCTGGCCGAGCACGAACAGGGCCGGGCTGTAGCGGGTGGCCAGTTCGTGGGCGATGTCGGGCAGCAGGTCGGTGGCCATTTCGACGGTGGCGGGGCTGTGCAGGGTGTGGGCCAGCTGGCGCAGGGCGGCCACGGTGTCGGTTTGGGCGGCCAGCTCCTGGCGGTGGTACTTCTCCCCCACCGCGCCCACCAGCTCGTAGGGGTCGAAGAGCGAGGCGCGGTTGACGTGCAGCAGCACCAACTGGCCGTGCACGGCCTGGGCCAGCGTATCGGCGTAGCGGATGGCGTGCCGGGCGGGCTCGTAGAAACCGGATAAAACGATGAGCGTAAGGGGCATGGCGGGGGCAGGTTTCATCAGTTGGTCGGCGTAAATGCAAGGGTTTCGACCGGCGCCGGCTCGGCGTCAAGCACCTGGGCCGAGAGCAGCAGCACCGGCACGTGGGTGTGCCGCAGCACGTAGCTGATGACGCTGCCGCTGAAGAGCTTGTGCGCCCAGCCATGGCCCTGGTCGAGCAGGGCCACCGCATCGGCGTGCAGGTCGCTCACGGCCTCCAGAATGCCGGAGCCGGGCAGGTTGCTCACCACTTTGTGCAGGCCGCAGGTGGCCGCGCCGGCCGTGAGGCCGCTGTGCTGGGCGGCGCGCAGGCCATCCCAGCCGCCGGTCCGCTCTTCGTCCGGCAAAACCGTGACGGCCACCGGCTCCAGGTCGAGGCTGTCGAGCAGCGGCCGCACGACTTTGGTGGTGGCCGCCAGCCGGAAGGGCCGGTCTTCCACGGCCAGGGCCAGGCGGTGGGGCGGGTGCAGGGCGGCATCGGGCAGGTGCTCGGGCACGAGCAGCAGGGGGCAGCCCATCTGGTGCGGCAGGGCCACGGCGCGGTTGCTGAACCACTCTTCGAGGAAATTGCTGGTGGCCGTGAGCCCGGCCACCACGAGCATGGGCTGGTACTTGGCCAGGACTTCCTCAATGGCACTGGGCCAGTCCGACTCCAATATCTCGGCGGTGGCGGGCACGGGCATCACGTCGGCCACGTGCTGGAGGCAGCGGCCGGCGGCGGGCACGTACTTGTCGTCCATCACGGGCACCACCATGCCGTATTCGGTGCCGATGGGCATGGGCAAAAAGACGTGGACGAGGTGTAGCTCGGCCTTCAGCGGCGCGGCCAGCACGGCGGCGTAGGACCGGGCCCGCTCGGCAGCGAGCGAAAAATCAGTGAGCACTACGAGGTTGGGAACCATGACAATCAACGGCTAAAGTGAGACGAAAGGCACTGGCTTCAGGCCTAACACCCGCTTCACGGATGACGCCTGAAGGGTCAATCCACCATTTCGGCGGCTACGGCCGGCAGCAGCAGCACCGGCACCGGGCTGCGGCGCAGCACCTGCGCCGTGATGCTGCGGTGGAACAGCCGCCCCAGAAAGCTGCGCGGCCGGGCAATGAGAATCAGCAGGTCGGCCGCGGTATCGGCCACGGCTTGCAGCACCCCGGAAGCCGGGGCCAGGTGGTGCTCTTCGTACAACTCCAGCGGCGTGCCGGGCGGCAGCAGCCCGCTGGCGCGCACGTCGGCCAGGGCCATCTGGCCGGGCATGGCCAGTTGCTCGCGCCGGGCATGCACGTGCACCACCGTGTAGTGGGCCGGCCAGGACGCCAGCAGCGGCGCCAGGTTCCGGGACAACGCATTGAGCATTAGCGGCTCGGCATCGGTGGCAATGACAATGCGGCTGGGCAGGCACGGCGGGGGCGCGGCTTCGGGCACCAGCAGCAGGGGCCGGTGCGTGGCGCGCAGCACGGGCAGGGCCTGGTGGTGCAGCAAGTGCTCGAGTGGGTTGTGCTCGGCGCTCAGGCCCAGCACCAGCAGCAGCGGGTGGCTGCGGTGCACGGCTTCGCTCACGGCATCGTGCAGCGTGCCGATGGACACCTGCACCTCGGCCGGCGCGGGCAGGTCCTGGGCCGCCACCTGGAGCTCCTGCATGGTTTCGGCCTGGCTGCGGAAGGCCTCGGCAGCCGTCACGGTGAGCAGGTCGGGGTCGAGCACGGGGGGCTGGTACAGGCTCAGCAGCGCCAGGTGCACGTGCAGCGGCTTGCCCAGCACGGCGGCGTATCGGGTTGCTTTTTTGGCCGTCTCCGATAAGTTGGTGAGTATCAAAAAAGAGAGGGCCATGCGGGGAAGCGTAAGAGGATGAAGCAGGAAAGCCAGGGGCGGCGCCGTGCGGCCGGCTCAGTCCTCGGCCGGAAACACGAGCACCGGCACCATGCTTTCCTGAATAAGCTGGGCCGTGACGCTGCGGTGAAACAGGCTGCCGAGCAGGCAGTGGCGCCGGGCCACCACCACGAGCAGGTCGGCCTGCTGGCGGGCGGCTTCGCCGAGCACGCCGCCGACGATGTCGGACTGGTTGATTTCGTGCAGCCGGTCGAGCGGCAGCGGTTCCTCGGTGAGGCCGGTTTGCCGCAACGTGCTGAGCATCTTCGCGGCATCGGGGCGCACCTGGTCGGGCACGGTGACGTGCACCACATCGAGCGTGCCCTGGGTGGCCTGCAGCATCCGGTGAAGCACGTCCTGGTGCGGAAAAAGGTGGAACGGCTCGCCGTCGACGGCCAGCAGCAGGCGGCGGGGCAGGGCCGCGTCCTGCCAGCCCACGGTGGGCACCACCAGCAGCGGATGGGGCACCTGCCGCAGCAGGTCCATGGCCGCGCTCATGATGATTTCCTGCGGCGCCGTGGCCGAGCCGGGCCGGCCCAGCACCAGCAGCAGCGGGTGGTGCTGGCGCACCGATTCCTTCACGGCCTCGGACAGAAATTCGTCCGAAATGTCGACGTCGGTCATCACGGGCTGATGGGCGGCCAGCTCGTAGAGCGCGTGCACCGTTTTGCGCTCCTCGCGCTGCAGGTAGTGCCGGCGGTATTCGGCCGGGGCCAGGAGGCCATCGTGGCGCACGTGCAGCAGCACCAGGTGGGCCTGCAGCGGCACCGCCAGCCCGGCGGCGTAGGACAGCGCCCGGTTGGCTACGGCCAGAAAATCAGTCAGCACAACAATGGAAGCACTCATGACGGATGTAGAAGAAAGCGGCTAGCGCAGGCCAGCCAGGGTGGGAATTGGTTCGGCGCCGGGGGCGGTAGCGCGCCGCGGGCTGCCGGGCTGCGGGGAGTAGCCGCCCCAGTCATCGAACGCCATGGCGGCATCGGCTTCCTGGCTGCACTGCTGCGTGCTGGGGCTGATGGACATATCCTGGGCGCCGGCTCGGCGCAAAGCGAAAAAGAAAGGCGGCGGGGAGGAAGTCTGCATTGGCTCGGCATTAGGTTAGATAGTGGGCGATAAAACCGTTCGTTTCTCTGGCGTGGGGCACACCCGCAAGTGGTTGTCGACTTCGGTGGCACCCTGCTCGTAGGCTTCGCGAACCGCCAGCTCGCGGGCCTGCGCCGTATCGACGGCGCCGGTGAGGGTGACGCGGCTTTCGCCTTCTTCCACCCGCACGTCGATGGGCTGGTTGTGCAGCCACACCGACCACGCGTAGCGGGCGCGAATGCGCGCCACCAGCTCGGCGGCCGGCAAGGGCTTTTCGGCCGGGCGGAGGCTGCCGGTGAGGTGGCCGGCCAGGGCCTGTGCGGCGTGGTGGCCGTCGGGCCACACGGCCACCCGGTTTTCCACGTCCACCACGCCGTTCACGCCCGAGGCCAGCTCGCCGGCCTGCTCCTGCTCGAAGCGGCTGCTCACCCAGCCGTGGAGCGTGGCCCGGCTGTTGAGCACCGTCACGCTGAAGTGGAAGCCGTGCAGGTAAGGGTCGCGCTGCAGGGCCGCGGCCACGCGTTGGCGCAGGTCGGCATCGGACCAGAACCGGGTGGGGCGCACTTTCAGCAGGTTGTGCACCTCGCGCACGCCCGCCACCTGGCCGGCGTCGTGCGCGGCGCTGCGGCAGGCGCGCAGGTTGCCCACGGTGCCGCGCAGCGTCACGGCGCCGGCGTGGGCCTGCACCTCCACCTGGGGCAGCTCTTCCCGCAGCCGCGGGTCGCGGTCGAAGGTGTCGCGCACGGCCTGGGCAATGGCCTCGTCGGAACGGTCCAGGTCTTCCTCCCGGCCCATGCCCGGCCCCAGGGCCCAGCGGGCCACCAACAGGTCGCGGCCGTCGACGCGGCTGGCGCCCAGCTCGTAGGCCAGGCCCTCGATGCGGCGCTTTACCGCCAGCGAGCCCACGGTGCCTGCCAGGTGCACCATCCGGTCGGCGGTGCGCACCTGCACCAGGTTTCTGTTAACCCGGATGTCCCAGTCGAGGGCTTCGAGCAGCTGCCGGGTCAGGTCGGCGTCGGATTTGGGCGGGCCTTCGCGGCACACCCGCAGCTGGTCGTCCACGATGTGCTGCACGCCGCGCACGCCCTCTACCACGCGCAGGGCCAGCTGCTTTTCGGCCCAGGAGCGCACCGTGCCCGTGAGCCAGACCATGCCGTCGGACACGGTGCAGCGCAGGTTGTAGTCGCGGGCCACGGGGTCGTCGGCGAGGGCCTGCTGCACGTGCTGGTGCAGCTCGGGGCTGGGCACGTCGGGGCCGTTCACCACCAATTCGTTCACCACGCCGCGCACCCCGCACACGGCCAGGGCAATTTCCTCGGCCCGGTGGCGCGAGAGCAGGCTGTTGGTGGCGCCGGTTAGCTCCACAATGCCCGCTTTGGTGCTCACCTCAATCAGGTGCGGCGCTACTCCCCTTTTGGTCAGATAACATCGTTTGATGGCGGCCGTGATGTCGGCATCGGCGGCCGTGCCGGCCGAAGCCTGCGGCGGAGATTCCAGCGTTTGCATAGCATTCAGGGATGGAATAATAGCGGGAGGAAAAGCCCAGCCAGCCACAGTTTGCCGCTGGACTATCGGGCCCGGAAGCGGGCTGGCGGCACCGAATAATTAAGCGCAGGCCCTATTCGCTCTGACCGTGCGAAATGAATGGCACGTCGCCCAAGCTTCGGGAAGTGAGTCATTCAAAATTCGGCAACTTCCCCAAGCGATTCCCTGATGACGGTTAGGCTTTTAATTGATTTTCATCAGCGCAGCCCTCGCCGAGCCCCCCGCCTATTGCCGGGCCGGCAGCGGGATGGCGCAGGCACTAGCACGCGGTATCATCGGCTGCTTAGGCCACTTCTGCCAGCGGGTGCTTGCCGGCCGCGGCCACCCAGCGGCCCACCTGCACCAGCAGCACCGACAGCAGGCCAAAGCCGGCCACCAGCGCCCACGCCATGGGGGGCAGCGACCCGATGTTCAGCAGCGCGCGCAGGCCGGGCACCAGGTAGGTAGCGGTCAGCACCGAGCCGCACAGGGCCAAGGCGCCCCACACGTAGCGGTTGCGGGTGACCTCGGAACGCAGAAAAGTGCGGTGGTCGGCCGCGAAATCGAACACGTGCAGCAGTTGCACCAGCGCCATTTGGTAGAACAGCACGTTGTTGCAGACATCGAACGACCAGCCCATTTCCCAGCGGGCGAAGCCGAAGGCCCCCACCCCGCCGACGGTGAGCGCCAGGGCGTAGAGGCCCGTGCGCCGCCAGTCGCCGCCGGTGAGCAGGGGCTTTTTGGGCGGGCGGGGCGGGTGGCCCATCAGGCCGGCCGGCCCCGCCCCAAGGGCCAGCGCCAGGGCCGGAAACACGTCGGTGAGCAGGTTCAGAAACAGGATTTGCAGCGGCCAGAGCGGCACGCCGGGGTGCAGCACGGCCACGCTGGTCACGATGAGCACCTCGCTCAGGTTGCACGACATGAGGTAGAGCAGGAAGGTGCGGATGTTGGCCAGAATGATGCGCCCCTGCTCAATGGCCACCACAATGGACCCGAAACCGTCGTCCTGCAGCACGAGGTCGGCGGCTTCGGCGGCCACCTGGGTGCCGCGCTGGCCCATGGCAATGCCGATGTCGGCCCGGCGCAGGGCGGGCGCGTCGTTCACGCCGTCGCCGGTCATGCCCACCACCTGGTGGTGCTGCTGAAACATCGTAATCAGGTCGAGCTTCTGGGCCGGGCTCACGCGGGCAAACACCTGGGCGTGGTGCAGCCGGCGGCGGCCCGCGCCGTTGGGGTGCCGCAGCAGGTCGGGCAGCTCGGTGCCGGTTATCACGTCGCCGGGGTCATTGTTATCGAGCAGGCCCACCTGCCGGGCCACGGTGCGGGCCGTGGCCGGGTGGTCGCCGGTGGCCATGATTACCCGGATGCCGGCCGTGCGGCAGGCCACCAGCGCGGGGGCCACTTCCAGCCGGGGCGGGTCGAGAAACGCCACCAGGCCCACCCAGGCCAAGTCGCGCACGAAATCGGGGCCGGGGTGCTCGGGCCACTCGGCGCTGGCGAAGGCCAACGTGCGCAGGCCATTGGCGGCTAATTCTTCGGCCCTGACCAACCAAAGGGCTTTTTCTTCGCCGGACAGCGGCGTGGGGCCGGCGGCCGTCCACTGGTGGCGGCAGTGGGGCAGCACGGCTTCGGTGGCGCCCTTCACGGCCACCAGGCAGCGGCCGGGGGCCAGTTGGTGCACGGTGCCCATCAGCCGGGTATCGGCGCTGAAGGCTTGCTCGGCCAGGCGGATGGCGGCGGCCAGGGCGCCATCGGCCGGGGTGCCGGCCAGCTGCCAGAGGGCAATTTCGAGCGGGTCGCCGGTGGTGCGGCTGGGGTCGGTGGGATGGTAGGTGGCATTGTTGCACAGGGCCGCCAGCAGCTGCACATGCGCAAAGCCCGGCCCGGCCAGCACGCCGGTGGCGGCGCATGCGGCGGTGCCCGGGGCGCCGGCCGGCGGGGGCACATCGGCCCGGCCCTCGGGCAGCCAGACGGAGTGTACTTCGATGCGGTTTTGGGTGAGGGTGCCGGTTTTGTCGGTCACGATGACGCTGGTGCTGCCCAGCGTTTCCACGGCCGGCAGGTGCTTCACCAGCACGTGCCGCCGGGCCAGCCGCAGCGTGCCAAAGGCCATGGCCAGCGTGGCCACAATGGCCAGGCCTTCGGGAATGGCGGCCACGGCCAGCACCACGCCGGTTTTCAGCACCTGCCCCAGCGGCTGGCCCTGCGCCCAGCCCAGCCCCACGTAGCCCAGCGTGAGCGCGCCCGTGAGCATGATGAGCTGCTTGCCCAGTACATCGAGCTTGACTTCGAGGGGCGTGGGCGGGCGCCGGGTGCTCTGCACCAGCTTCGTGACGTGGCCCAGCTCGGTGCGCATGCCGGTGGCCACCACCAGGGCCCGGCCGTTGCCGTCCACCACGGCCGTTCCCTTGAATACGCGCTGGCGCTGCTCGGCCAGCGGCGCTTCGGCCGGGGCCACGCCAGGGGCTTTGGCCACGGGCAGCGACTCGCCGGTGAGGGCCGACTCGTTCACCTGCAGTTGGTGGGCTTCGAGCAGGTCGGCATCGGCGGGCACCAGGTCGCCGCTTTCCAGCAGCAGCACGTCGCCGGGCACCAGCTCGGCGGCCGGAATCCGGCGGGGCTGGCCGTCGCGCAGGGCCCGGGCCTGGGGCACATCGAGGGCGTGCAGGGCATCCATCGAAGCGCGGGCCTGCCACTCCAGCGCAAAGCCAATGGCCGCATTCAGCAGCACCACCGCCCCGATGGCAATGCCTTCTAAGTAGTCGCCGGTAAACACCGACACGGCCGCCGCCACCGCCAGCACCAGCACCGTGACGCTCGCAAACTGCCGCAGCAGCAGCCGCAGCAGCGTGTCGCGCGCGGCGGTCAGCAGCACGTTGGGGCCGGTTTCGCGCAGGCGGCGCTGGGCTTCGGCCGTGGTTAGGCCAGAAACTGGCTTGGGCAGCGGCGCGGTGGGCGGCTGCACGCTGGCGGGCGGAGGCGAAGCAAGCAACGGCATGGCAATGACGGAAAATGATTAGGTGGCGAGCTGCTGCTGCGCAACGGGCGCGGCCACCTCGTGCGCGGCCGGCCGGCCCAGGCCCCAGGCCGAGAGGCTGGCCACGGTGGCGTCGGCAATGTTGGTGAGGGCCTCGCGGGTGAGGTAGGCCTGGTGGCCGGTGAGCAGCACGTTGGGGAAAGTGAGCAGGCGGGCAAACGTGTCGTCGAGCAGCAGCTCCTGGCTGTGGTCGGCGAAGAAGAGGGGCTTTTCCCGCTCGTACACATCGAGCCCCAGAAAGCCCAACTGGCCGCTTTTGAGGGCGCGCAGGGCGGCTTCGGTATCGAGCACGCCGCCCCGGCCGGTGTTGATGAGCATCACGCCGCGCTTCATCCGGTGCAGCCGCTCGTCGTCGATGAGGTGCTGGGTGTCGGCGTTGAGCGGGGTGTGCACCGAAATGATGTCGGCCTGGGCGCAGGCCTCGTCCAGGGGCACGTAGCGCAGGCCGTACTGCGCGGTCAGGTCGGGGTTGGGCTGCACGTCCACGCCCAGCAGTTGGCAGCCGAAGCCGTGCAGAATGCGCGCCACCACCCCGCCGATGCGGCCCACGCCCAGGATGGCCACGGTTTTGCCGTGCAGGTCGAAGCCGATGAGGTGGTCGAGGCGGAAGTCGTTGGCCCGCAGCTGCTGGTCGGCCTGGCGCAGGTGGCGGCACAGGGCCAGCATCAGCGTCACGGCGTGCTCGGCCACGGCGTAGGGCGAGTATTCGGGCACGTTGGCCACGCGCAGGCCCAGCTGGCGGGCAGCGGCCAGGTCCACGTTGTCGGTGCCGGTGGCGCGCACAGCCAGGTAGCGCACGCCCAAATCCCAGAGCTTGCCGAGCACCGGGGCCGAGGCATCGTCGCGGGTGAAGATGCTAACGGCCAACGACCCCTGCGCCAGGTGGGCAGTGTCGGCGCCGAGGGGCGTATCGACCAGCGTAAGCTGGTGGCGGGCCTGGTTGGCGCGCTGCAAAAAGCTGCGCTCAAACCCTTGCACACTGAAAGCGGTGACGTTCATAAAATCGAAAAAAAGAGAGCCAGAAGGGCGAGAATTTCCGTCAGGGTGCCAGCTGGAAGAGGAGCAGCAGCAGGCCGGCGCCACTCATGAGCACCAGCGCGGCCCCGCCCAGCACATTGGCCGCCAGGCCGTTGGTGAATTCGCCCATCACGGCCTTGTTGTTGGCCAGGTGCAGCACAATGGCAATCATGACCGGGGCAGTGAGGCCGTAGAGCATGGCCGCGTACAGCAGCGCCTGCATCGGGCTGATGCCCAGGCCGTCGAGCAGCACGCCGGCTACCAGCGACACGAACATGGTGGCGTAGAACCCGGGCGCCTGCCGAAACTTGCGGTCGAGCCCGCCGCGCCAGCGCAGGGCCTCGGCCACGGCGTACGACAGGGCTCCGGCCAGCACCGGAATGGCCAGCAGCCCCGTCCCAATAATGCCCGCCGCAAACAGCAAATAGGCCTGCTCGCCGGCCAGCGGCCGGAGCGCCAGCGCCGCCTGCTCCACGGTGGTAATGTCGCGCAGGCCGGCCGGAAACAGCACCGTGCCGGTGGTGAGCATGATGAAAAACATGATGACGTTGGAGCTGAGCATGCCCACGTTCACGTCGGTTTGCATGGTGTGCAGCAGGCTTTTATCGACCACCACCGCGCGGCCCCGGTGGTGGTGCATTTCCTCGGCCTCCATGTCGGCCTGCCAGAAAAACAGGTAGGGCGAGATGGTGGTGCCCAGCAGCGCCACCAGCATGCCCACGAAAGCCGGCGTGAGCCGCAGCTCGGGCACCACGGCGTGGCGCAGCACGTCGGCCCAGTGTTGCCGCACCAGAAAGGGCACCACCACGTACACGAGCAGGGCCGCGCACAGCCACTTCAGCACGGCCGCGATGCGCCGGTAGGGCCAGCGCACCATGGCCACGAGCAGCAGCCCCGTGAACAGGATGCTGAACAGGAACGCCGGCACTTGCGGCACCAGCAGGTGCGCCACCGCGCCCATTCCCTCCAAATCGGCCCCGATGTTGAGCACAATGGCCGGAAACGTGAGCCCCAGCAGCCCCACCAGCACCGCCCGCGGGTAGTGCTGGCGCAGGTTGCCGGCCAGGCCCTGGGCCGTCACGAGCCCGATGCGGGCGCACATTTCCTGCATGGCGGCCATAAGCGGGAAGGTGAAAAGGGCCGTCCAGAGCGTGGCCAGGCCGAACGCGGCCCCGGCCTGCGAGTAGGTGGCAATGCCCGAGGGGTCGTCGTCGCTGGCCCCCGTAATCAGCCCCGGCCCCAGGCTTTTCCAGAAGCCCGGGCGCGGGCGGCGGCGGCGGGGCACGGCCACGGGCACAGGAGCAGGCGAAGCGTTAGGGACCATCGGCGGAGAATAAATTCGGTGGAGAACGGCTGGTGCGGAACGGCTGACCGTGCAGGATTTCGATGCTGATTTCTTGCTAAAATGTTGTTCCTTTGGCGGCCCGTGGCCTCCTGGTTTCGCTGTTTACGCTGCTTCGCCGATGCCTACCCCACCCCCACCCGCCCCCCGCCGCCCCGACCAGGACGAGCGCCGGTTTCTGGCCGGGCCGCGCAGCCGGCGGCGCGAGCTGCGCTTCCTCTGGACGGTGCTGCGGGAGTTTATGCGCGGGTTTCGGGTGCTGCATTTTGTGGGGCCGTGCGTGTCGGTGTTCGGGTCGGCGCGGGTGGCGGCAGGCTCGCCATATTATGAGCTGGCCCGGCAGCTGGGCGCGGGCCTGAGCCGACAGGGCTTCACGGTGCTCACCGGCGGCGGGCCGGGCATCATGGAAGCCGCGAACCGGGGTGCGCGCGAAGCCGGTGGCCCCTCGGTGGGCTGCAACATCGTGCTGAATGCCGAGCAGCACCCCAACGCCTACCTCGACAAGTGGCTGAGCTGCCGCTATTTCTTCGTCCGTAAAGTCTTGCTGGTGAAGTATTCATATGCGTTTGTGATTATGCCCGGCGGCATTGGCACGCTCGACGAGCTGATGGAGGCCCTCACCCTCATCCAGACGCGCAAAATTCTGGATTTCCCGGTCGTGGTGGTGGGGCGCGCCTATTGGCAGCCGCTGCTGGCCCAGCTCACCCACATGCAGGCCCAGGGCATGGTGGCCGCCGCCGATTTGCAGCTGCTCACCTTCACCGACTCGGTGGCCGACGCCCTGGCCCACATCGAGCAATACGCCGTGCAGAAGTTCCGGCTGGTGGCCCGGCGCCCGCCCCGGCGCTGGTGGCTGGCCGAGTAAACCAACTCAAAACGGCTCCAGGGGCTCGTATTCCAGCTCCTGCACGGCAAACTGGGCGTAGGGCTGGCGGTGGCCGTCGATGACCCAGCTGGCTTCGAGCACGGTGGGCACGCGCACGCCGTGCCAGTGGCGGTAGTGCATGAAGCGGCCAATCCAGGGCTGCAAGCCGGCCTCGCCCTGGTAGCGCAGGGCCTCGCACTCTGCTATTTCGTGCTGCTGATTGAAGCGAATGATGCACGACACCGACTGCCCGTGGTGGGTGCACAGCAGCCGGGCCGAGTCGTCGTCGAGGTCGACCCAGCAGATTTCGTCATTAGGCAGCAGGCTGGTGGGCAGCAGCACGGCCTCGGTCAGCCAGCGCAGCAGCTCGCCCTGGTCGTAGTGCGGGCCGCTGCCGTGCAGCACGGGCACCGCGCCCAGCAGGCTCACCGTGAGCTGGCCGCGCCCGTCCTCGTACTCGTCGCGGGCCGTAAACAAGCTGGTAGTGCCCTGCCAGATGAGGCCCGGCGGGCTGGCCGTCAGGTATTCCTCGCCGGTGATGGGCGTCCAGCCCTTCTTCAGGTCGGTTTTGAACTGGCCGTTGTGCCGCAGGCGCAGGCCGCGCAGGTAGGGCTGCCCGTCGCGCAGCACCTGGCGGAAGTAGCGCTTCACCGGCGCGGGCAGGCCCACCAGCTGCGCCTCGCGGTAAATGTGACGGGACACAGCCGTCGAGTCGGCAAAAAGGCGTTCCACGTCGTGGTGCAGGCGGCGGGCCCCGGCGGCCCGGCTCAGCAGCAGGCCCGCGGCCGAGCCGGCCGCCAGCGCCGCCGAGCCCAGCAGCCAGGAGTGTTTGGTGTTCATCGCACAGGAATTGAAGGATGGTTCACTTTTCGCTTAGCGAATGGCCGTGGCCGTCTGGGCCGCCACATTTTGCTGCATGGCGGCCTGCTCGGCTTCGGTGGCCAGCCCGGCCAGGGCAGGCAGGTCGAACAGGCGCCCGCGCAGCACCACCGCCTGAATCAGGCGCAGGTTGTGGATGTCGTCGAGCGGGTTGCCGTTGAGCAGCACCACATCGGCCAAATAGCCGGCGCGGATGCGGGCCATGTCAAACCCGTGTCCGGTGGCCATGGCGGGGTTCACGGTGCCGGCGCGCAGGGCCTCGGCCGGCGTGAGGCCGATGGCCTGCAAGCGCTCCAGTTCGTCGTGCAGGCTGCCGCCGTGGAAGAGATTGGGCGTGCCCGAGCCCGCATCGGACCCCGCCACCAGGCGCACGCCCAGCAGCCCGAACGTGGCCACCATGCTGCGCTGCAACGAATCGACCTCGCGGATTCGGGCCAGCTTGCCGGCCGACAGGTGGGGCCGCTCGCGGGCGGCCAGCGCCCACTGCTGGCGCACGCTGGCCGGCACCGAGCGGAAGCGCGGGTCCTGCGGGTCGGGGTCGCGCCGCAGGTCGAAATCCTGGGTCACCAGCGTGGGCAGCACGGCCGTGCGGTATTGCACCAGCGCCTGGGCCAGGGCCGCGCAGCGGCTGGGGCTGAAGCTGGCCACCACCTCCTTCTGCTGGGCTTTGATGCGGCTCTGCAAGGTGGCGAGGGGCCGGGGGCCGGCCAGGGCCAGCGCCCGCTCCTGCACCAGCTCGTCCTCGCGGCTGGAGCAGGCCAGCAGCAGCTTGTCGGGGTGCTCGATGCCGCCCTGGCCGGCCCCGATGGCGTCGCGCACGGGCACGGTTTCGGGCACCGCACCGGCCACGCGCACGCGCCACTCCTGGGCCACCGTCGCTATGCCCCCAAAGGCGTCGCGCGAGAGCAGCGGGCCGGTTTGCAGGCTGCACCAGCCGGCCTTGATGAGGCTTTCGGCCTGGGCGCGGCCTTCGGCGCGGGTGGCCGCGAGGCCCAGCCCGCTGCGCCCATCGTCCGAGCCGTCGAGCACGGGGCCAGCCAGCTCGATGCGCGGGCCCACGCGGCGGCCGGTTTCGAGGGCTTGGTGGGTGCGCAGCAGGTCGTTGAGGGGCCGGGCCGTGGTCACGTCGCGGATGCTGGTGATGCCGTGGGCCACGTACAGCGGCAGGGCCACCCGTTCGTCGTCGGCCGAGGCTAGGGCGTGGGTGTGGCCGTCCCAGAGGCCGGGCACCAGGTACTTGCCCGTGCCGTCGACGGTGGGCACACCCCGGCCGGCGGGCACCCATTTGCCCACCGAAATGATGAAGCCGTCGCGCATCACCACGTTTCGGTGCGGCTCGATTTCGCCCAAATCGACGTCCACCACGTTCACGTTGCTAATCACCAGCTCATCGACCGGCGGCAGTGCCCTTGGCGGAATAATGACCATCGGCTGCTGCCCGGCGGCCAGCTGTCCCCAGCAGCTCAGCCCCCAAAGCAGTCCCAGAAAAAGACGCGGTTTCATAGTCAGGTGCGGTTTAGAGTGGAAGGTGGGCAGCGGAAATCCCGGCCCCGCTCACAGCCCTTCGAACAGGCCTTGGTGGCGCGCGCCGGCCTGCTCCAGCGTGAGCACAGGTGCTTCAAGCCCGCGACGCAGCGCGCAGCCCCGAGGGATTGCCGGTTGCTGTCCACGGCCTGGGAAGTGAAGTGAATTGCTCCTGCAATTTTTCCCCAAGCCCGGCCGGCAAAACATGACAATAATCAAGCGACTGGCTAATGTTGCGCAGTGCTTTAGCAGTCAGCGCCCTAGTCCTTTGTGTTCGAACACACCCTTTTCCTGGTTGGACTATGGACCCTTCGCTGCTCATCCTGACCGATTTTTTTCAGGCCGCCAACAAGGCCCTGGACTACGCCACCAACCTGTCCCATCCGCTCAACGCGCGCCTGGTGCTGCTGCACGTGCGCCGCGACTCCGTGCTCGACCCCGAACTGTTCACGGGCGGCATCTCCAACCTGAGCCAGGAAGCCATCGACCTGGCCCTCAACAGCGTGGCCCGCAACCTGCCCGTGCCCGTGGTGGCCGAGGTGGGCCGCGGCCGCGTGGCCTTTGCCGTGGCCGACGCCATCAGCCGCCACCACCCGCTGCTGGTGGTGCTGGGCCGCCCCGACTATTCTGACACGCCCGACGAGCTGGTGCAAACCACCTCGCTCGACCTGCTGCGCACCGCCCCCTACCCCATGCTGGTGGTGCCCCACGGCGTCGGCTCCACGGCCCCGCCCCGCCGCGTGCTGCTGGCCGTCGATGGCCACCCGTTCGCCCTCGGCGAACACGCCGACAATGCCCACCAGTTGCTCAAAGCCCTGGGGGCCAACATCACCGTGTTTCACGTGGTGCCCGAAACCGGCCCCGACGAGCTGCCGCCCCAGGTGCTGGAGTCGGTCACGCGCACGAGCCTGCTGGCCGACCTGCCGCCGGTGCAGTGCCGCACGGTGGTGGACGGTCACGCCGCCACGGCCATCCTGGAAGCCGCCCAGCCGGCCGATTACGACCTGGTCGTGCTCGTGGCCCGCCACCGCAGCTTCATGAGCGCCCTGTTTCACCGCAGCGTCACGGCCCAGGTGATGGTGGCCAGCAAGCTGCCGGTGCTGGTGCTGCCGGCACATTAGTCAAATTACTGGAAACAGACCACCCCGCCCGCGCTAGCGGTGGCGGGGCCGCCGTCAATTAAGGCGAAGCCGTTGGGCCGCACCGTGCGGCTTAAGGGCGGCGGCGGCATCTTTGTGGTTCATATCGCGCCGGCCGCCCCGTTTTGAGTGGCCGCAGCGCGCTTCTGTTTTCCACTTTTCATGCCCCAGCCCCGCATCAGCGTCATCATTCCGGCCCACAACGAAGCCAACGCCATCGGCCTGGTGCTGGCCGAAATCCCGGCCGGCTTGGTGCAGGAAGTGGTGGTGGTCGACAACAACTCGACCGACGACACCAGCGCCGCGGCCCGGGCCGGGGGCGCCACCGTGCTGCACGAGCGCCGCCCCGGCTACGGCCACGCCTGCCTGGCGGGCATGGCCTACGTCTTCGGCAAGCCCCAATCCGAGCAGCCCGACATCGTCGTATTTCTCGACGGTGACCACTCCGATTTCCCCGACCAGATGCCTGACTTGCTGGCGCCGCTGCTCCGCGGCGAGGCCGACCTCGTGATAGGGTCGCGGGCCCTGGGCGAGCGCGAAAAAGGCGCCCTGCTGCCCCAGCAGCGCTTCGGCAACTGGCTGGCGGCGCGGCTGCTCAACCTGCGCTACCGCGGCAACGTCACCGACCTGGGCCCGTTTCGCGCCGTCCTCGCCCCCGCCCTGCTGGCCATCGGCATGGAAGACAAAACCTATGGCTGGACGGTGGAAATGCAGGTGAAAGCCTTCCGCCAGGGCCTGCGGGTGGTGGAAGTGCCCGTGCGCTACCGCAAGCGCATTGGCACCAGCAAGGTGTCGGGCACGGTGCGCGGCACGCTGGGGGCAGGCTACAAAATTCTATGGACCATTTTCCGGTATTGGTAATGCATTACGCAAACGTCTGTCATCCTGAGCTTGCGAAGGACCTTATCACGACTGAACACTAACCTCATTAATGGCGCAGGCGTGATAGGGTCCTTCGCTCCGCTCAGGATGACAAACGTTTTTAGATTACTCCACTCTTTGTTGCTTTCTCGTTGATGCCCGTTCTGCCTCTTTTGCTGGTGGTGCTCTACGGGCTGTGCCTGCTATTTATTCTGGGCTTTAGCGTGGGGCAGTGGCAACTCACGCGCCTGGCCCGGCGCGCCTACGCTGCCCCGCCCGCCCCCGCCCCCCCGGCGCCGGCCGCCTGGCCCCGCGTGACGGTGCAGTTGCCGCTCTTCAACGAGCAAAACGTGGTGGAGCGGGTCATCGACGCCACGGCCGCCCTCGATTACCCTTCTGCATTGCTGCACATTCAGGTGCTCGACGACTCCACCGACGCCACCGTGGCCATGGCCGCCGCACGCGTGGCCCACCACGCCGCCCGCGGCCTGCGCATCAGCCACGTGCATCGCACCAACCGCGAGGGATTCAAGGCCGGCGCCCTGCGCGATGGGCTGCTGGAAACCGACGGCGAATACGTGGCCATTTTCGATGCCGATTTTGTGCCCGAGGCCGACTTTCTGCGCCGCACCGTGCCCTACTTCCTGCAGGACGCGCGCATCGGCGTGGTGCAAACGCGTTGGGGCCACCTCAACGAAAACGAGTCGCTGCTCACCCGCCTGCAGGCTTTCGGGCTCGATGCGCACTTTCTCATCGAGCAAGTAGGCCGCACGTTCGCGGGCTTTTTCATCAATTTCAACGGCACGGGCGGCGTGTGGCGCCGCGCCTGCATCGACGACGCCGGCGGCTGGCACACCGACACCCTGACCGAAGACCTCGACCTGAGCTACCGGGCTCAGCTGCGCGGCTGGCGCTTCGTGTACCGCCCCGAAATAGTGGCCCCCGCCGAGCTGCCCGCCGTGATGGACGCCCTCAAGTCGCAGCAGTTTCGCTGGACCAAGGGCGCGGCCGAGACGGCCCACAAGCACCTGGGGCCCGTGTGGCGCTCGGCGCAGCCGCTGGGCGTGAAGCTGCAGGCCTCGTTTCACCTGCTCAACAGCTCGGTGTACGTCGTCATCATGCTCATGGCCCTGCTCAGCGTGCCGCTGGTGTTTGTGCGGGCGCAGTTTCGGGAGTACAAGGTGGTATTTCAGCTGGCGTCGGTGTTTCTGGTGGGCTTCACGCCCCTCATCTACTACTACTATTCGGCCTGGCGCCTGGCCCACCCCGATAAGCCGCTGTGGCGCTACCCGGGCTTCTTTCTGCTGTTTTTGTCGGTTTCGATGGGCCTGGCCCTGCACAACGCCCGCGCCGTGATACTGGGCTGGCTGGGCCGGCGCACCCCGTTTGTGCGCACGCCCAAGGCCGGCACGGCGCCCGTGGCCCGGCGGCGCCGCTACCGCACGGGGGGCATGGGCCCGCTGGTGGCCCTCGAAGGCCTGCTGGCCGCGTATTTTGCCTTTGGCCTGGGGGCCGGCATCTACTTCGACGACTTCGGCCTGCTGCCCTTCCACAGCCTGCTGACGCTGGGCTTCGCGGCCATTTTCTACTACTCGGTGCGCCATGCCCGCTAAGTTTCCTTCGCTTTCGCAATGCGCGGCGCTGCTGCTTTCGGGCGGCGCCTACGCGGCCCTGGCCTACGCCACGCCCCGCCCGCAGTTTGGGCAGCTGCTGGGGCTGTTTGCGGTGGCGCTGGCAGCCTATGCCTGGCTGCTGCGCAGCCGGCTGCCGGTGCGCTGGGGCCTGGCGGCGGCGCTGGCGTTTCGGCTGCTGTGGCTGCCGGCCCAGCCGGCCCTGTCCGACGACGTGTACCGCTTCCGCTGGGACGGCCTGCTGGTCGCCAACGGCGTGAACCCCTTCCGCTTCCGGCCCGATGAGCTGATTGCCAACGGCGCCCGCCGCGCCGTGCCCGATGCCGCCCGCCGCGCCGCCCTGCTGCCCGAGCTGCAGCAGCTGTACCGGCAGCTCAACTCGCCGCACTACTACTCGGTGTATCCGCCGGTATGCCAGTTTGCGTTTGGCGCGGCGGCGCGGCTTTTCCCCACGTCCGAGGCAGGGTTTGCGGCGTGTTTGCGCGCGGTTGTGCTGCTGGCGGAGGTGGGCACGGCCTGGCTGCTGCTGGCGCTCCTGCCCGTGCTGGGCTGGCCGGCGCGGCGCGCCTTGCACTACCTGCTGCACCCGCTCGTCATCGTGGAGCTTACCGGCAACCTGCACTTCGAGGGGGTGGTTTTTGGCTTCACCCTGTTGGCGCTGTGGCTGCTGAGCCGACAAAAGTGGGCGGCCTCGGCCGGGGCGCTGGGGCTGGGCGTGGCCACCAAGCTGCTGCCGCTGCTGGTGCTGCCGCTGCTGGTGCGGCGCCTGGGCGTCCGGCGCGTGGCGGCCTATGCGGCCATTGCGCTGGGTGCGCTGGCGGTGCTTTTTGGCCCGTTTCTGTCGGTTGATTTGTTCGAGAACATTGCCCGCAGCCTCAAGCTATACTTCCGCAGCTTCGAGTTCAACGCCAGCGTGTACTACCTGCTCCGGCCCATCGGCTACTGGCTGACTACCTACAATCAAATTGCCGTTATCGGGCCGGCCCTGGCTTTTTTAAGCGGGCTGTTGGGCCTGGCCCTGGCTTGGCGCGAGCGGCGGCCCACGCTGGCTTCGCTGCCGGCCACGCTGCTGCTCTTGCTCACGGGCTATTACGCGCTGGCCACCACGGTGCACCCGTGGTACCTCACGCTGCTGGTGGGCATTGGCGTGTTCACGCGGTTTCGCTACGCGCTGGTGTGGGGCGGGCTGGCAGTGCTTTCCTACGCTGCCTACCGCACGCCAGCCTACGCCGAAAACCTGTGGCTGGTGGCGCTGGAATACGCCGGCATGTATGCCGTGCTGGCCTGGGAGCTGGCCCGACGGCCCGCTCCCGCGCCGTAGCCATTATCAGTAGCCAAGCAGTCGCGGCGGCCCAGCCCGAATTCCGATTTATTTGGGCCAATAGGCGTAGCGGCGCACGCCTTTCAGCTGCAGGGTGCGGCCGTCCCAGGTGCTTTGGTGCAGCAGCAGGTTGGGGTATTCCTTGGCGAAGAGGTAGGTGTTTGCCTTGTCCGGAGCCAGCTGAATGCTTACCCGCCAGGCGGCCGGGTTTTGCTTGTCGGCGGGCACGTCGGCCGTGCTGAGGCGGGCCTGGTAGTACACCGGCGGCTTGGCGCGGTTGGTTTGCTGCAGGTCCATCACCACCAGGCTGAAAGCGGGCCGGGAATCAAATTTCAGGCTGCGCAGCGTGTAGGGCAAGGCGTCTTCCAAAAACACGTCGCGGCGCAGGTCGCGGTTGCTGCTGCCTTCGCCGTCCCAGTACGAGTGGTACCACATTTCGAAGTTCACGCCGTCGTCGATGATGGACTTGAACGTGTTGCCGCACCACTCCTGCGAGGAGGTGGTCATTTTGTAGAGCGCCACGGGCTGGTCGCGCCGGAAAAACAGCGACGTCAGGTAGTGGTACGGGTACTGGTCGGCCGGAATGGCGCAGAACTGGTTGATTTTCATCACCGGGAACAAGTCCTGGCGCTTGTAGTCGTCGGTTTTGACGTTGAACTGCTGGTTGAATTCCTCCTTCACCGTAATCATGGTGTACTCGAAGCGGCGCGGCTTTTTGTACACCACGCGCTCGGCGTCGTAGGTGGCCACTTCGGCCAGGCCGTCTTCCCACAGCTTGCGCATGGCCCAGTTTTGGTCGAAATGCGGCAGCACCGCCTGCAGGGCCTGCGCCGAAACCGGCGCCCGGCCCGCGGCCTGCTCGTTGGTAGGCGCTTGGCAGCCGGCCAGGCCAGTGCTGAGCAGAAGCGAAAAAAAAGCCGTCCGGTAAGGGGAGCGTGGCATGGAAAACAATGAAATGAAAACGGCGCAGGCACCTGCTGGCCCCGGCACCATCGAAAAGGCGATGCGCCAAGGCGGGCGAATGCATACGCGACAACGGGGAGTACGGACTGACGCCCCCCAATATTAGCAGGTAGAACTGCTATTGATACGTCTTGCGGCCGCGCCTGAGCCAGGCGCCCCAAAGCGCTGAGTA
Source organism: Hymenobacter armeniacus (assembly GCF_014699055.1). Lineage (GTDB taxonomy): Bacteria > Bacteroidota > Bacteroidia > Cytophagales > Hymenobacteraceae > Hymenobacter > Hymenobacter armeniacus. The sequence goes on along the minus strand of NZ_JACXAC010000001.1, from coordinate 627,231 downwards.
AGGATGCACGTCGGTGGTAGGCCCGTGGGCATTCACCACCGGGTAGCCCTCGTTCACCCACTCAAACAGCCCGCCGTAGAGGTTGCTCACGTGCTCGAAGCCCAGGCTGCGCAGCCGCTCGCCCAGGCGCTCGCTGCGCGCGCCCACCGAGCAATACACCACCACCGGGCGGCGGCGGTCAACGCCCGCAAAATCCTGCGTGGCCACCGCGTCATACGGCACCAGTTGGGCACCGCGCAGGTGGCTCACGCCGTACTCGGCGGGCGTGCGCACATCGAGCAGCAGCGGGGCGTCGGGCCCGGCCAGGGCGCGGGCCAGCGCGGCGGGCGCCACCGTGGGCACGGTGTGCTTGTACAGCAGCTGCAGCATGCGGCGGTAGGCCGCCGAGGGCCGCGCCTCCCCCACAGAATCGGGGCCGCAGCCGCTCAGGCCGAAAACGCCCAGTAGCAGGCAGGAAGACGCGACGAAGGCAAACGACATAGACTCGATAAAACCGGCCGGGCGCCGCTAGTTACATGGAAAGCTCCTTGGCCTTGTTCATCATCATGGTGGCGTGCACCAGCGTGGCCCCGCCCTTGATGGCGGCCCCCACGTGCACGGCTTCCATCATTTCGGTTTCGTCCACGCCTTTCTGCAAGGCGTCGGAAGTGTAGGCATCGATGCAGTACGGGCACTGCACCACGTGCGCCACGGCCAGCGCAATCAACGACTTTTCGCGCTCCGACAGGGCACCTTCTTTGAAGACTTCGCCGTAGTAGTCGAAGAATTTACGGCCCATTTCGGGCTGCCAGTCGCTGATTTTTCCAAATTTGGCGAGGTCGGCGGGGTTATAGTAGCTGCTCATGTGTTGGCGGGGTTGGGAAGAAATAAAAGGTGTGGCGTGCGTTAGGTGCGGCGCACGTGTATGCGTACTCGCTGCCCGTCTTCGGTGGTGGTGGGCATCACGTCGATGCGGTCGGCCTCGTCGTAGTAGGCGGCCAGCCCGCGCACAATGCCCACGGCCAGCCCGCCCATGCGGCGCGGCGACACGTAGTCGATGTACAGCTCGTTGGGCCCGAGGCGGGTGACGTCGAGCACGGGCGGGGCGTTTTCGGCGTGCTCCTGGCGCACTTGCCGGTGCATGGTGAGTTCGGTGTGTTCCAGCATGTCCAGGGTTTTCCACTCGGGCTTCAGCAGCTTCTGGTACATGTACATGAGGTCGGGCACGAGGTACTCGCCGAATTTCTCGTGCAGCTCGCCGGCCGACAGCCCCGTCATCTCAGCGGCGTGGCCCACCAGGGCGTACAGGTGCTCGTCGGGGTAGGCGGTTTTGTGGTCAAACTCGAGGTGCTCCAACCCCGAAAGCTCCATCAGCTTCACCCAGGTGCTGTGGTCGTATTGCGTTTGCACGTAGCGCTTGAGCAGGGTAAGAATGGTGCCGTGCATAAACTCAGAATTACCTGTTTGATGAATAAACAATTACCGCCCATCGGCCGGGTTGGCTAACGGGCGGTAACGTTCGGGAAGCGGTTAGCCGGTGCAAGTTAGCAGCCGGCTTTCCGTTTTTGGGAGGAGTGGCCGCTAGATGTTCCCAACCACCGTCATCGTGCTCAGGGTCGGGTTCACGCTGCCGCCGGCGGGCTCCACGGTCATGGCAAAAGTTTGGGCGCTGGCAATGTCTTTCATGGCCTGCAGGCCTTCGCCGGTGGCGGTGGCCGCCGTCAGCACTCCGGCGTCAATCGGCTTGCCCTTGTCGAGGGCCCACAGCTGGTACTGCTTGCCGGCCGGCAGCGCGGGCAGGCTTTTCACGTCGACGTACACCTTGTGCGTGGCCGGGTTGAACAGCACCCGGGCGTGGGCCGTGGGCGCGGTTTTGGTGCCGGCCAGGGCCACGGCGCGGAATTCGTCGTTGCGCAGCACCTGGTTTTCCTGGCGCAGGTCGCCCACCTGCCGGTTCAGCACCGTGGTGGTGGTGGCGAAGCGCGCCTTCTCGTTTTGCAGGGCCACGAGGTCGGAGCTGGCGTCTTTCCAGCGCGAATACAGCAGGAAGTTGGCGCCCAGGCTCAGCAGCAGCGCCACCGAGGCGGCCATGGCCCACAGGGAGCGCGCCGGGGCCTCAGCCGCCGGCGTGAGCGTCCGATTCACGGCCTCGCCATAGCCAACGGGTTGGGTCGAAATAACAGGCGCAGTGGGATTCTGAGCCACTGCATCGACGTCGGCGCGCAGCGAGGCGTTGGGGGTCGAATTGGCGGCGGGCGCGGCAATCTGGGCCATCACGTTGTGCAGCACCCGCTCGCGCATGCCGGCGGGCGGCGTCAGGGCGTGGGCTTCGGCGTACACGCCGAAGGCAAGCTGAACCTGCTGTAGCTCCTCGCGGACCTCCGGGTGCCGGGCAGCCATGCCTTCCACGGCGGCCTGCTCGGCCGGCGAAAGCTCTCCGAGAGCGTACTGCTCCAGGATGCCCGATTCTATATAGTCTTGGATGTTTTCCACGATTGGTTTAGCGAATAAGTTTGCTGAGGACTTTGATGGCAGTGCGGGCGCGGGTTTTCACCGTCCCCAGCGGGATGTTGAGCTCCTCCGCCACTTCACTCTGGGTGAAGCCCTCGAAATAGAGCAGGTCGATAATCTGGCGTTGTTCGGGAACCAGCTTTTGGGTGATTTCCTGCAAACCAATGTGCTCGGGGCGGAAGGCCGTTGGCGCTGCCTGGCGTTGCGCGGTCAGACTATCGTCCAGTCCCTGAGTGCGGCTACCTACGCGGTGCTGTCGGGAGCGGATTTTGTCGATGCTCAGATTTCGGCAAATGTTGAGCACCCACGTGAAGAGGCGGCCCTTGCCGGGGTCGTAGCTGGCAAAGGCGTGCCAGATTTTGACCAGCGCTTCCTGCAGCACGTCCTCGGCCTCGTCTTCGGCCTTCACGATGCGGAAGATGACGCCGTAGAGCGCGGCCGAATATCGGTCGTAGAACAGCGTCATGGCCGATTCGTCGCGCGCCTGCAGGCGCCGGACGAGCTCCGCCTCGGCGGCGGGTGGCAGGGAAATTAAAGGAGTATCCGACACAGGAGTGACTGAAAGTGAGAAAATGAAGCCGAAGCCGGCACCACCGGAAGTGCACGAAAATACGCGCAGCCACCGCAAATAGCGCTATACGGCCCCGACGGTATACGCAACCGAACTAAGCCCATGTAAGTTGAACGAATATTTGCGCCGCGGGCCGGCCACTTCACTCTCCCCCGCCCCTTCTTCAGTTCTCGCCATGCCCATCGAATCCCTCAACCCCTACACCGGGCGCCGCCTGCGCCGCTTCCCGGCCTTCAGCTGGGCCAAAACCGAGCGCATTCTGGGCCAGGCCCACCGCGCGGCGGCCGCCTGGCAAGCCACCACCTGGGCGCACCGGGCCGGCGTGCTGCGCCGCGCCGCCGCGCTGCTGCGCGAGCGCCAGGACGAGCTGGCCCGCCTCATGGCCCTCGAAATGGGCAAACCCGTGACCGACGGCCGCGCCGAAGCCCAGAAGTGCGCCACCTGCTGCGACTTCTACGCCGAGCGCGCCGAGGGCTTCCTGGCCGATGAGCTCATCGACACCGACGCCGGCCGCAGCTTCATCAGCTACCAGCCCCTGGGCGTGGTGCTGGCCATCATGCCCTGGAATTTCCCACTGTGGCAGGTGGTGCGCTTCGCCGCCCCGGCCCTGATGGCCGGCAACGTGGGCCTGCTCAAGCACGCTTCCAACGTGCCGCAGTGCGCCCTGGCTTTGGAGAAAATATTCCACGACGCGGGCCTGCCGCCGGCCTGCTTCCGCACCTTGCTAGTTGGGTCAGATTTGGTGGAGAAGCTGCTGGCCGATGACCGGGTGCGCGCCGCCACGCTCACGGGCAGCGAGGGCGCGGGCGCTTCGGTGGCGGCTATTGCCGGGCAGCACATTAAGAAAATGGTGCTGGAGCTGGGCGGCTCCGACCCTTTCCTTGTGCTGGCCGATGCCGACGTGGCCCTAGCTGCCAAAACCGCCGCCCAGAGCCGCATGATAAACAGTGGTCAGAGCTGCATCGCGGCCAAGCGCTTCATTGTGGAGAAGCCCGTGCTCAAGGACTTCATCAACCAGCTGAAAACCCACCTGCTGGCCTTCCGCCCCGGCGACCCGCTCGACCCGGCCACTCAGTACGGCCCCATGGCCCGCGCCGACCTCGCCGACGAGCTCACCGAACAGGTGAACGACTCGGTGGCCCAGGGCGCCAAAGTGGAGCTGCACGGCGGCCAGGCCAAGCCCGGCACCGCCCTGTTCCGGCCCATGATTCTGTCAAACGTCAAACCCGGCCAGCGCGCCTACACCGAAGAGTTTTTCGGCCCAGTAGCACTCGTTCTCGAAGCCAAAAACGCCGCCGATGCCGTGCGCCTGGCCAACGACTCGCGCTTCGGCCTGGGCGCGGCAGTGTGGACGCGGGATGCCAAAAAGGGCGAAGACCTGGCCCGCCAGATAGAAAGTGGCGCCGTGTTCGTGAACGGTTTGGTGAAGTCGATGCCGGAGCTGCCGTTTGGCGGCGTGAAGAAGTCCGGCTACGGGCGGGAGCTGTCGTATCTGGGCATCCGGGAGTTTGTCAACCAGAAGTCTATTTGGGTTGGGAAAGAGGCCGGTAATGAGGGCCGTAAAGTCGAATAGACAGTTGCGGGCAGGGGCGATTATTGTTTGAATGGTTGCTTACGGCAGTGCCCCATCATGAGTGATTCTCGCTTTTGCAGGAGTTTACGAGACTCATCTACTCCGTGCTTTTCGTAAACTGTGATTCGTAGACGGATTTCATTAACTCAACGCACGCAACAATATGCTTTTTGCTACTGACGCTGGACCCAGCTGGCTTGGTACAGTAAGGTTTGCTAAAAGGAGCGGATGCTCGAACGACCTCCTCCTTTAGTTTCTCGAACGACTTCCTCCTTTAGTTTTTCGATAAGGTGGAAGGTCCTGGACGCGAAGTAGAATGGCGTCAGCGGGGCGTCCGCGACGAAAGGCAGCGGTGTCTAGTTTCACGGCTGACATCGGCACCGTGACCGTGCGCGGGGAAGCGGCAGCCCGTTTGGGGTGAGGGGCTCCTCTCCCCAGGGAGGTATTGGGTGCAGGAGCTGGCGTTGTTTGAGCGGAAGCAGGACTGCCTAGAGCCACTAGCGTCAGGCCCAGTAGGAAAAGTGGTTCGAGTTTCATAACCAAAGAAAAGGTGAAAGGCTGAAGATACTGACCATTAGCTGAATGAACGTTCAGGGAAACGGCATTTCAACTACCCGACTCTACAGATACCCCAGCGCTTTGTACGTCAGCCAGCCGCTGATTTCGTGAATCAGCACGTTCAAATTCTCCAGCGCGCCGGCGTTGGGCACCAGCCAGTAGTCGGGCGTGCCCTTGCGGTCGGAGCTGCGGAACCCGGCTGGGAAGCTGATGGGCTGCAGCCCCACTTTGCGGAAGCAGCCCAGCGCGCGCCGCTGATGAAACGCCGACGTGACCAGAATCAGCGTGTCGGTGCCTGGGTAGCCGGCCAGCAGGCGCTTGGTGAACAGGGCGTTTTCGCGGGTGTTGCGGCTGCTGTCTTCCTGAATGATGTCGGCGTTGGGCACGCCGGCCAGGCGCAGCAGGGCGGTCAGGTCGGCGGCTTCAGTGTGGGCCTTCTGCTGCAGCGCGCCCGAGCCGCCCGACACGATGATGCGGCGCACACGCCCGGCCCGGTACAGCCACAGGGCGTTGGTGAGGCGGTCGGCGCCGGCGTTGAGGTACACCCGGTCGTGGGGCGACTTGTCGACGGAGGTGATGCCGGTGAGCAGCACGGCGGCATCGGCGTGGGCGGGCAGGGCGGCCAGCGGCACGGGTGGCTTTTCCCAGGCCAGTAGGGCCTCGTTCACCAGAGCGTTGTTGGTACAGAGCAGGGCCAGCACGGTGGCCGCTACCAGCCACTGCCGCTGGCGGCGGGGCTGCAGCGCCACCAGGGCGGCCAGCAGCAGCGCCAGGAGCCACACGGCGGGCAATAAAACAACGTCGAGAAGTTTGGAGAGCAGAAAAAACATGCCCAAAGGTAGCCCGCCGAGGTAGCGGATTGTACCCCGCAGCTGTGCTGCGGCCCGGTGGGCTTTGTTGGGGGGCGGTTTGGGTGGACCCAAGCGCAGCTTGGGGGTACGGCTGGCTAAGCCGTGTGCGGCATGAAGGCGCGCAGGCGGTCGAGCTGGGCGCGCACGTCGGCGTCGGTTTCGCGGGTGTCGCACTCCAGAATGCGGCCCTGGCAGTAGCTCACGAAGAAAGGCGCGGCCCGCTGGTTCATGAGCTGCTTGGCCACGGGGTTTTCGTCGGAGGCCAGGCGTACGAACAAGATGCCCTGGTACTCCTCATCGTCGGCAAATTTGGCGAAGCCGGGGCCCAGCAGCTTGCAGGTGAGGCAGTCTTCGGCGGTGAACTTGGCAAACACTTTCATCCGCTCGTGGGTGATGCGGCGCAGGCCTTCGTCGTCGGTGTCAACGACGGTGCTTCGTAAGAATTCAAACATACAAGAAGTCGAAATCCGGATTTTAAAACGTTTCGCGGCCCATACATACCGCAAAACGAAAAAATTCCGTCAGCCCCGGCCTATTGCTTTTGCGCCGCCGCCGGCCGCAGCATCAGCTCCCGAATGTACTTGACCGGGGCGCTCCCGTAGCTCAGGAAGTTTTCGTTGAAAGACTTCAGGTCGAAGCTTTTGCCTTCCTGTTGCTTCAGCTCTTCGCGCAGGGCATAAATCTCGGTGTAGCCCGTGAAGTAGCTGCTGAGCTGCACCTGGCTGAGCGTGGCCCGCAGCCATTTGCCCCGGGCCTCGGCTTCTTCCTGGAAGCCCTCGCGGCGCAGCAGCTTCACCACGTCGTTTTCGCTCATGTTGTCCACCTGAATGGCGTGGTCGATAATGGCGTTTAGCGTCGAGCGCATGTTCCATTTGTCCCACAGCAGCCACATTTCGTCGGAATTGTTGCCGTAGCCGCTTTCCAGCATCATGCGCTCAGCGTACACGGCCCAGCCCTCCACCATGGCGCCGTTGCCGAAAATACTTTTCACCAGCGAAGGCGAGCGGTTGGCGTACACGAGCTGCGTGTAGTGCCCCGGAATGGCCTCGTGGATGTTGAGAATCTGCAGGGTGTAGTCGTTGTACTCGCGCAGGTAGCTTTCGGCCTGGGCGGGCGTCCACTCGGCCGGAATCGGCTCCACGTTGTAGTAGGTGTTGGCGCCCTTGTCGTAGGGGCCGGGGGCCGACACGCTGGCGCCCGCGCCGCTGCCGCGCATGTAGAGCGGCGTTTCGCGCACCACCAGCGGCTTGCTGGGGTCCTGGGTGAGCAGCTTGTGCTCGTTCACGAAAGCCACCAGCGTCGGAATCTGGCGCTTCACGGCGTCCACAAAACCCTCACGCGGGGCGTGCTTTAGCGTGAGCTGGTTGATGACGGTGGTAATCAGGGCCAGGGTGTCGGCGGGCGCTTTCTGACCGGGGAAGTACTTGGGGAAGAGGCGGGCGGCGCGGCGGCCCATGTCGTGCAGCAGCGCGACCTTGTGCTTCTGGGCTTCCTGGTAGAGCTCGGTGGCCGAGTAGCGCGACTGAATGTCGTAGGCGAACTTCTGCTCAAACAGCTCCTTGCCGATGCGGAACGGGCGGAATTTGCCGGCCGGCAGCACGTTGCCTTCCAGGAATTTCATGTACCCTTCCACGGCCGTGCGGGCGGCGGCCACGCGGTCCAGCATCGTCTTTTTTTCGGCGGCACTCAGGCCCGATTTCGCCACCGAATCGGCCAGGGCTTTGCCGAACACCGCGAGGCCACCGGCGTTTTGCTTGAGGGCCAGCGCGGCGTGCTCTTTGGTGGGGTTGCTGATGTTGGCCCGGGCCGCGGCGTAGTACTCGGCGGCGCGGCTGATTTTGTCGGAAATGTTGCGCAGGCGGCGGTCCAGCGGGTAGTGGCGGCCGTTGAGCAGGTCGCCCACCGAGGCGCCCAGGTTGTAGCTGGCGGGGTTCCACTGCCAGCTTTTCAGCGTGTCGGCGTACCAGCGCTGGGACCGCAGCTCGTTGCGCAGCAGGCGCAGGTCAATCTGGTTGTTGGGCGAAAGGCTGTCGAGGCCAAAACCGCCCAGCGCAGTGAGGTATTTCTGGGTAAAAGCGGCGTCGCTCTGGCGCTGGGCCTCGTTCGGAATCACCAGCAGCGAGTCGTACTTGTGGTAGCCCTGATACGACGCGTATTCAGGGTTTTGCCGCCACAGCGCTTCGATAAACTGGTTTTTGAAGGCGTCGAACCGGGCATCGGCGCCGGCCGTGCCGGTGGTTTTATCGGCGTGGGAACAGCTGGCAACGGCCAGGGCCAGCAAGGGCAAGTAGCGGAGTTTCATAAGCGGGGTTTAGAACGGTGTAGAGACGCGACACTTCGCGTCTCGGCGTTGAACAAGGCGTTTGAACGGCGCAAAAGCTGAGACGCGAAATGTCGCGTCTCTACACCGTTCTAAACCCCGTCATTTCCCTCAAAGGAACACTGCAAAGCCGATACGTTGCCAACCGCCGCCGTAGGTTTGCCCCGCCGTTCGGCCAATCCGTACAAGCTTCTCTTTCCTCACCGAAAATTCCCGCATGACTACCTCCCGCATCGAACACGATTTCCTGGGCGAACGCACCCTGCCCGACACCGCTTACTATGGCATTCAGACGCTGCGCGCGCTGGAGAACTTTGCCATCACCGGCATTCCCATCAACGCCGAGCCGCTGTTTGTGCAGGCCCTGGCTTACGTGAAAAAAGGCGCCGCCCTGGCCAACCGCGACCTCGGCGTGCTGCCCGCTAACATCGCTGAAGCCATTGCCGCGGCCTGCGACCGGGTGGCGTCCGGCGAGTTCGACAACCAGTTTCTGACCGACATGATTCAGGGCGGCGCGGGCACGTCGGTGAACATGAACGCCAACGAAGTCATCGCCAACGTGGCCCTCGAACTGATGGGCCACCAGAAGGGCGAGTACCAGTACTGCCACCCCAACAACCACGTCAACTGCTCGCAAAGCACCAACGACGCCTACCCCACGGCCTTCCGCATCGCCCTCAACAACAAGCTGGTGGGCTACCGCGAAACCCTGGGCGCGCTCGCCGACGCCTTCGCTCAGAAGGGCGAGGAATTCTGTGACATCCTCAAGATGGGCCGCACCCAGCTGCAGGACGCTGTGCCCATGAGCATGGGCGACGAATTCCGGGCCTTCGCCACCAACCTGCGCGAGGAATTGCTGCGCATCGACGACTCGCGGCGGCTGATTGACGAAATCAACATGGGCGCCACCGCCATCGGCTCGCGCATCAATGCGCCCACCGGCTACCCCGAAGCCGTGACCGAGCACTTGCGCCAGATTACCGGCCTGAACCTGAGCCTGGCCGGCGATTTGTTCGAGGCCACCTACGACACGGGCGCCTACGTGCAGCTGTCGGGTGTGCTGAAGCGCACGGCCGTGAAGCTCTCCAAAATCTGCAACGACCTGCGCTTGCTGTCCTCGGGGCCGCGCACGGGCATCAACGAAATCAACCTGCCGCCCCTGCAGCCGGGCTCCAGCATCATGCCGGGCAAGGTGAACCCCGTGATTCCGGAGGTGGTGAACCAGACGGCGTTCTACGTCATCGGGGCCGACCTCACGGTGACCATGGCGGCCGAGGCCGGCCAGCTGCAGCTCAACGTGATGGAGCCGGTGATTTCCTTCGCCCTCTTCACCAGCATCAGCTACATGACCAACGCCTGCCGCACCCTGCGCGACAAGTGCGTGGTGGGCATCACGGCCAACAAGGCCCACGCCGAAAGCCTGGTGCGCAACAGCATAGGCATCGTCACCCAACTAAATCCCGTCATCGGCTACGAAGCTTCGGCCGAAATTGCCAAAGAGGCCCTACGTACCGGCAAGTCGGTGCACGACATCGCCGTGACCGAGCGCGGCCTGCTGACGCAGGAAAAATGGGACGAAATTTTCACGTTTGAGAACCTGATTCGGCCGGTGTTTATTCGGTAGGCCGAGCCGCACCTGCGACGTGCTGCCGGGGGTGAGGTGCCCCGGCAGCACGGTCTGTCCGCCTCTCCCGTTGAGCCTTACCGCAGCATTTCATTGATATAAAACTTCATTCCCGCCCCCATGCGCCTCCTGCTGCTACTCGCGCTCTCGCTCACCGTTTTCAGCGCCCGCGCCGCCCGCGTCGATACCCTGGCTATTCCGAGCGCGGCCATGGGCAAAACGTACCGCGCCGCCGTGGTGCTGCCCGCATCCTACGCCAAAAACAAGAAGGCCAACTATCCTGTGCTATACCTGCTGCACGGCGCCTGGGGCCACTTCGATAACTGGCTGAGCAAGACGCCCGACAAGCAGTTGCTGCACCGCCTGGCCGACCAGTACAACCTGATTATCGTGAACCCCGAGGGTGAAACTTTCAGCTTTTACCTCGACAGTCCGGTGAAGGCCGACAGCAAGTTCGAGACCTACCTCACCAAGGAAGTCATTCCGGCCGTGGACCAGGCCTACCGCACCGTGCGCGACCGCCGGGGCCGTGTCATCAGCGGCCTCTCGATGGGCGGCTACGGCGCGCTTTCCCTCTCGGCCCGCCACCCCGATTTGTATTGCGCCGCCGGCAGCATGAGCGGCGCCCTGGAGCTGAGCAGCGCCAACCGCAAATTCACGCCGGAAGAAGCGGCCTGGCGCACCAAGAACCTGACGCCCATCCTGGGCTCCGAAGCCGACAACCCCACGTTTTTCAGCGCCAACTCGGTGATAAACATGGTCGACCAAATTCACCGCAACGGCCTGCCCCTCATTTTCGATTGCGGCGTGGACGACGGCCTGCTAGAAATCAACCGCGAAATGCACCGCCGCCTGGTGTACAACCACACGCCGCACGACTACACCGAGCGCCCCGGCGGCCATACCTGGGAATATTGGCAAGCGGCCCTGCCCTACCATGTGCTGTTTTTCTCGCAGGTGCTCAAGCAGAACGGGACCACGGTACCGCTGTAAAGCTCTGCCGCACTGCCCTTGCGCATGGCCCACAGCTCCGGCTGTGGGCCATTTTTGTAACCTCACACGTGGCCAACGCCTGCCGCAGCGGCTGAACTTGCCCGCCCCGGAAGCGTTTGTGAGACGAACGTTACCCGGCCTGCATTATGCCACTTTACCTATGCCCACTCATTCCTTAGCAAACGCCGCTTTCAGCAACTCCTTCGTGGACGAGCTGCGCGGCGAAGATAACCCCACCCCGGGCTCGCGGCAGGTGCCCGGCTACGCCTATTCCCGCGTGCAGCCCACCGCCGTGGCCGACCCTCACCTGCTGGCCTGGTCCGATGAGCTGGCGCAGACCCTCGGCCTGGAACGCCCGGCTGCACGCGGCCCGGAGGTGGAAATGCTGGCCGGCAACCGCGTGCTGGCCAGCATGAAGCCCTTTGCGGCGCGCTATGCCGGGCATCAGTTCGGCAACTGGGCGGGCCAGCTCGGCGACGGCCGCGCCATGTCGTTGGGCGAGCTCACGGGCGCCGACGGCCGCACCTGGGAGCTGCAGCTGAAGGGCGCCGGCCCCACGCCCTACTCCCGCCGGGCCGATGGCCGGGCGGTGCTGCGCTCGTCGCTGCGCGAGTTTTTGTGCAGCGAGGCCATGCACTACCTGGGCGTGCCCACCACCCGGGCCCTCAGCCTGGTGGGCACCGGCGACGCGGTGGTGCGCGACATGTTCTACAACGGCAACCAGCGGCCCGAGCCCGGCGCCATTGTGGCGCGGGTGGCGCCCACGTTCGTGCGCTTTGGCAACTTTCAGATGTTTGCCGCCAGCGGCGAGATGGAAAACCTGCGCGCCCTGGCCGACTACGTCATCCGCCACCACTACCCCGAATTTGGCGCGCCCGGCCCGGCCGTGTACGTGCCGTGGTATGCGGAAATTTGCCGGCGCACGGCCGTGATGGTGGCCCATTGGATGAGCGTGGGCTTTGTGCACGGCGTGATGAACACGGATAACATGTCCATCCTGGGCCTTACCATCGACTACGGCCCCTACGGCTGGCTGGAGCCCTACGACCCCGGCTGGACGCCCAACACCACCGACTTCGGCTACCGGCGCTACGCTTTTGGTCAGCAGCCGCAGGTGGCGCTCTGGAACCTGGCGCGGCTGGCCGAAGCCCTTTCCCCCCTGGTGCCGCAGCCCGACGACCTGCGCGCCGGCTTCGCCCGCTACACCGAAACGCTGGCCAGCACCCGCTACCGCCTGCTGCTGGGCAAGCTGGGCCTCACCCACCGGGCGCCGAAAGAAGATGCGCAGCTCTTCAACGACCTGCTGGCGGCGCTGGAAGAAGCCGGTGTCGACATGACCATCTTCTTCCGGCAGCTGTCGCACGTGGCGCCCGACCTGCTGGCCACCGCCGACGACGAAGATGTCCGTTTTCAGGAGCTGCTGACCGCCGCCGCTTACACCCCTTTTCCCAATGCTGCCTACGCGTCCTTGCTGGCTTGGCTGCCCCGCTACCTGACCCGCCTGCGACAGGAACCCGCAGCCCCGGAAGCAATTAGAACCGGCATGCTGGCCGCCAACCCGAAATACGTGCTACGAAACTACTTGGCGCAAAACGCCATTCAAGCCGCGGAAAAGGGCGATTTGTCGTATTTGAACAAGTTGATGCAGGCCCTGAAAACGCCTTTTGCCGAGCAGCCCGAGTACGAGGAGTTTGCGGCCAAACGGCCGGATTGGGCCTGGGACATGCCGGGGTGCGCCACGCTGTCGTGTAGTTCGTAAGCCAGGATTAAAAAACCAACGCCCCACCGGAAAGACCGGTGGGGCGTTGGTTTTGGCAAAAAGGTGACTGACTACCGCCGACGACCAAAAATGCGCAGCAGAAACAGGAACAGGTTCACAAAATCGAGGTAGAGAATGAGGGCGCCCATGATGGAGGCTTTGTTGCTCATTTCCTCCCCTTCGGTGATGCCCAACAGCGCCAGCTGCTTGAGCTTCTGCGTATCGTAAGCCGTGAGGGCCACGAACAGCAGCACGCCCACGAAGGAAGAAATGAAGTAGAGTGCCGAGTTTTGCCAAAACCAGTTGACCACCATGGCCAGGGCCAGCCCGATGAGGGCCATGCTCAGCAGCTTGCCCCAGCCGGAAAGGTCCTGCTTGGTGAAGTACCCGTAGAGGCTCATCACGCCAAACGTACCGGCCGTGACGAAAAATGTGGAGGCAATGGAGGCCGAGGTATAGGCCAGAAACACACAGCTCAGCGTGACGCCGTTTAGCACGGCATAGCCCACAAACGCGGCCTGCACTTTGCCCACACTCCAGTCGAATACCCGCGCCGACAGAAACCCAACGAGCAGCAGTTCGACGATGATAAGGCCCAGAAAAACGAAGCGCGTGCCGAACACGAATTCCATGAGGGCGGGCGAAGACGTGGCCAGCATGGCCACGCCGCCCGTGAGGCCGAGGCCGGCCGTCATCCACCCATACACCTGGGCAAAAAAGCGGGATTGCACCTCGGCGGCTTCTTCCACTGAAATGGTCACCGTCTTGCGCGTCGGCGTGATGTCATCGACTGCGTGGTAATCCGGCTTGTTGTTCGGCGTTAACTGGTTTTCTTCCATACAAGTAAAGGGAGATGAAGGGAAAGTGGCTGATTGCGGGCTAAACATAAGCACCAACGAGCATAGCGCCCCCGAAAAACCAGCGACCACTACCGGGCCCATATCTTCGCCTCATGCACGCTTCCGCCTACCTGTCGCTCACCGCCGTTTTTGCCCTGCTGGCCTGCTCGCAGCAGCCTGCCGAAACGATTTCCAGCTCGCGCCCGCCCCAACGCCTAACCGCCCAGGCGCCCGCCGCCAGCCCTTTTCCCGAAACCTTTGAGACCGGCAGCAAGGGCAGCTACGACGATGCCGACGAGCCGTTGGCCACGGGCCTCTGGCACTTTCAGGATGCCCTCATCGGCAGCAGCCCGCAAGACCATGCCCACGGCGAGCGGGCGGCCCGCCTGCGCAACCTGGGCCGCATTGCCATGCGCTTCGACGCCAAAGCCGGGGTGCGGCGCATCAGCATTTCGGCCGCGGCCTATGGCACCGACGGGCCCAGCACCTGGGAGCTGTGGCTGAGCCGCGACGGCGGGCGCACGTTTGCGCGCACCGGCGCGCCCGTCACCACCAGCGGCCCGGCCCTGAAAACGCACATGTTTGCCGGGCTGGCCAATGAGCCCATTCGGCTTGAAATACGAAAAACCAGCGGCCCCAAAAACCGGCTCGACATCGACGACATTGTGCTCGAAACGGCCGCCGGCCCGGCAGCCGCCGTGGCTACGGGCGTGACGGGCGGCTATTTCGAAAACCGCAACAACCCGCAAACGCCCGCGGCCACCGCCCCGGCCACGCCACAAGCGCCGGGCGGCACCGGCGTGGCGCAAGACCCGAACGACGCGAACATGGCCCTGGGCAACCCCAGCGGCGCCACTTCCGACCCCGCCAACGCGACGAACTACCTGCTCGTGCACCCCGAATTCACCATCGGCTACAACGCCAACCGCGGCATTCCGACCTGGGTGAGCTGGCACATCGACCGGGCCGACCTCGGCGAAGCGCCCCGCCAGAACAACTTCCGGCCCGACCCCGCCCTGCCCCGCCAGTTTTACCAGGTAACGCCCGCCAGCTACGCCCGCTCCGGCTTCGACAAAGGCCACAACTGCCCTAGCGCCGACCGCACCGCCGACCTGGACGCCAACGCGGCCACTTTCCTGATGACCAACATGGTGCCGCAGGCCCCCCACAACAACCAGCAAACCTGGGCCCACCTCGAAGAGTACGGCCGCTCGCAGGTGCAGCGCGGCCAGGAAATCTACGTCATCATGGGCAACTACGGGCGCGGCGGCACCGGCGCCAACGGGTTCTTCCAGACCATCGACCAGGGCCGCGTCACGGTGCCGGCCCGCATCTGGAAGGTCATGGTCATCTTGCCCGATGGCACCAACGACCTCCAGCGCCTCGCCACCGACCCCACCGTGCGCGTGCTGGCCGTGGATACCCCCAACGACAACGGCGTGAATCCCGATTGGCGGCAATACCTGACTTCGGTGGATAAAATCGAAGCCGCCTCCGGTTTGGATTTGCTCAGCGCCCTGCCGCGCCCCGTGCAGGCCCGCCTGCAAAAGCTGGTGGACAGCGGCCGCGCCGAATAGCTCAGAACCGCCGCGTCAGCGACAGCCCGCTCCCACCTTCCGGACCGGGAAAGCTCACCACGCCCACGGCGGTATTTTTCATGGCGGCGTTGCGGTGGCTGATGAGGTTCCAGGCGCTCAGGGCCAGCGTGGCGGTGCCCATGCCGATGTTGAGGTAGGAAATGGTGCGCTCGGTGCCGTAGGTGGTGCCCCCTATCCAATTGATGCCCCGCACGTCGTTGGGCAGGCGCAGGGCGCCCGTCAGCAGCTGGCCGGTGCCGCTCAGCACGCCGGCGTAGGCGGCGCCCTTGCCCGCATCGGGGCGGTTGAACTGGCTGGCGTTGGCCGCGCTTAGCATCACGTTCACCCCGCCCCACACGGCCGAGCCCACGGCGTAGGCTTTCACCTCGGCTTCGGTGGGCGGCGGGGTGCCGTAGGTGGGCTGAATGAGGGCGCACTCGGCCCGGGTCAGGCCCGAGGTTTTCACCCAGTCGGCCAGCACGGGCGTGCGCATGTCGGCAATCAGGTCATACTGGTGCGCTTGGTTGATGCGCTCGGCGGCGGGGCGGCCGGCGGTTTCGGCCACGAGGTAGCCCACGGCACACAGGCGGCCGTCGCGGTCGATGAAGCACGGGCGCCGGCCTTCGGGGTGGTCGTAGTTGCGCGGAAACACGCCCGCCACCCAGTAGCGGTGCAGCAGGTCGAGCAGGCGGGCGCGGCGTTGGGCCAGCGCGGGGCTGAGGCCAACGGCGGGCTGTTGGCGCAGCCGGTGCTCGGCGTAGGCCAGGTGGGCCTGCACCCGCTCGTCTTCGGTGCTGGCGGTGGTGGGCGCGTGGCCCGTGGCGGCTACGTAGCCGGCGTTGCCGACCAGCACATTCACCTCGTCGGTGGCCAGCGGCGGCGACGGCTGATGGTTGCAGGAGGCAAGGCCAAAGCCAGCGAGTAGCAGTGCAAACAGTTTTTTCATGGAATTGGGCGGGGTGAAAAGCAGGACCTCCTGTTTTCGGCCTGACCGCCCCTCCTTCCCAAAAGTTGCACCGACTGGCTGCAGGCCGCTATTTCCGTACTTCCAATGGCAGGCTGCTCACTCCAGAATCAGCCTAACGCCGTTTGCCCGCCGCCAGAAAGCGGCTCACTTCACTCACGTACTTATCGCCGAAGCGAACGTCGCTCAGCACCACCATGCCCTGCAGGTGCTCGCCCTCAAAAGCCAGCACCTGGCGCCGCTTCCCACGCGGGGCATCGCGCACCACCGCCACCGAGTCGACTAGGGGCGTGTGCTTGTCGGCCGTGCCGCCAATCAGCAGCCACGGGCAGCGGATGCGGGGCGCGTACTGCGAATAAGCAGCGGCTTCCGCGGGCAAACTCACCACTTTATTCCGGCTCTGCAGCTGATAGGCCACCAGCCGCTGCGGGCTGGCCACATAGCCTTCGGTCACCAGAAAATCGCAGTGCGGGGCCGTGGCCGCCACCTCGCTGGCCATGATGGAGCCCATCGAGAAAGCCATGATGCCGGTGCGGTTGCGCGGGTAGCGCTGGCGCGCATCGGCCAGCGCGGCGCCCAAATCCACGGCAAACTCATGGTAGTACAAACGCTGCGCGTCGATGGCAAAATCAGCGCTGTGCCCAAATCCCCGGTAGTCAAACAGGTACACCCGGTAGCCGTCCGCCGCCAACGCCTGGGCCTGGTATAGCTCGTTCGACATGTTACCGAAATCGCCGTAGGCCACCACCATCGTGGTGTGGCGGTCCGTCGCGCCCACGGCCGGCTCTATCAGCCAGCCGGTCAGCTGCACGTGGTCGGGCGTGGTCAGGGCCACGGTCTGGTAGCGCATGCCCAACGAATCGGGTGTGACAATCCAGACCCGGTTGGGCTTCAGAGCCCAGGCCGCGGCGGTATGTAGAACAAGGAAAGTGAGGAGAATAAGTCGATGCATAGGAGAAGAATACAACAGCCGCATGATGCAGCCGAAAGCAACCGCTTCGGCGCACAGACCCGGAATTGTTGCCGCCGTTGCATTTCTCACTCTTTCCGCCAGTTGCGCTTTGCCCAATGTGGGTTAGGGCGCGCCTTTCCAGTTTTTCGGCACGGGTCGCCGGCCGGCCAAATCGAAGGACCGCAAGGAAGGGCGCAAGTACTTGCCGTCTTTGAGATACCAGCGCTCCACAAAAGATGTATCGGCATTGTTGCCGTGCCGGAAATTCACTATCCGCGTTTCCTGCACCGAGTCGCCATTGAGCACCGCGGGCTGCACGGCCACATCGGCGCTGAGCGTCCCGGCCGGATAATACAGCCGTTCCCAGCCGGTCAGCCACCTGCCTTTCGGCTGGTACTCGGCGTCGGCCAGCAGCCCGCCATGCTCATCAAACTGCTGCCAATGCCCCAGCCTCGTGAACTTGTACGTGTTTTTCACGGCTGGCTGCACGTGCAATTTTCCCTGCCAGTACACCTGTTTCGGGAAAAAACGCCAGTACGAGACGTGCAGTTTCTCGATGGGCTGCCCGGTGGCCAGCTGCTGCTTCTCTTCAGCCGTGAGGTGACTTCGGTAATCGGCAAGCTCGAAAGCCTGCGGGACACACCCCGACAGCAGCAACCAAGCAACCCCAGCGGCAGCGCGCAACTTCATCACAACAGCGGTTATCGTTTTATTGGCCCTGCGTTTCGCACCACTACAGTTTTTCAGGCAACTGCGCTCAGGTTTCCGTCAGCACGGTTTTGAAGCCGGCCAGGGTGCCGTCCATCGTCCGGCCCAGGGCGTAGGCGTGGATTTGCGGGCCCGTGCCCACGCGGTACACCTGCGTGCCGTCCAGCTCCTGCTTCAGGAACATTTGCAGGGCTTTGTAGCGGTTGGCCAGCGCCACATCGCCCAGCACGCCATCGTCGGCGGTGTGGTTGCGCAGGAAGTGGGTGAGCTCCACGGTTTCTACGTTGGCATCGGCGGGCTCGCCCAGCAGCTTGAGCAGCGCGGCGTTGCTCAGCTCGCCCCCGGGCGCGGCGTAGGCCACCGCCTCCAGCGGGGCCTCCGACTCGCTCATGAAATGCAGGCCGGCCACTTGCCGTTGCAGCTCCGGCGGCACAGCGGCGGCCGAGGCGGGAGCGGCACCGGCTTTTTCCTCGCTCAGGCCGCTGCCGCCATCTACCTTGGCGGCAATGGCGGCCGCCAGCTCCTGCATGCGCGCCTCGGGCACCTTGATTTTGGGGCTGGTGAAATTGATGTCGCCCACCTTGTTGAGCGGCACCAGGTGGATGTGCGCGTGCGGCACTTCCAGCCCAATCACGGCCACGCCCACGCGCTTGCAGGGCACGGCGGCGCCCAGCCCTTTGGCCACGCGCTGCGCAAACACGTGCAGGGCGGCTAGCTCGTCGGCGGTCAGGTCGAAGATGTAGTCGATTTCCTTCTTGGGAATGACCAGCACGTGGCCCTCCACCAGCGGCGTGATGTCGAGAAACGCCAGGTGGCGGCCGTCTTCGGCCACTTTATACGCCGGCAATTCGCCGGAAACGATGCGGGAGAAAATAGAAGGCATGGGCAGGATTGTGGTGAGTTGTCAGGTCGCTGATGCAAATAAACGAGAACATCCAGGCCCGCGCCGGCAGGTGCCTAAAAAGAAGTAGGGCAGCGCCCACCGGCACTGCCCTAACCACTGACCACGAGCAACCGCCGGCTACCGCCTAGCGCGAAATCTCCAGAATCTGAAACTGCAGCTTGCCGGCCGGCACCACAATTTCGGCCATGTCGCCGGCCGATTTGCCCAGCAGGCCCTTGCCGATGGGCGACTTCACCGAGATTTTGCCGGCCGCCAGATTGGCTTCTTCCTCGGCCACCAGGGTGTAATTCAGCACCATGTTATTCTTGAGATTCTTCAGCTTCACCTTGCTCATGATAAGCACCTTGCTGAAATCCATGTTGGTTTCGTCGATGAGGCGGGCGTTGCCCACCACCTCTTCGAGCTTGGCGATTTTGAGTTCAAGCAAGCCCTGGGCGTCCTTGGCGGCGTCGTACTCGGCGTTTTCGCTCAGGTCGCCTTTGTCGCGGGCTTCGCGCAGGTCTTCGGCAGCTTTGGCCCGGCCCCGGATTTTGAGGTCCTGGAGCTCGTCCTTCAGTTTTTGCAGGCCTTCCGGGGTGTAATAATTGATGGTGCTGGCCATAGGAGTAGATGCTTGACGGTTTGGCTAAAAAGCAAGGAGAACGGCTGGCACTGCCAACCGTTCTCCCTTCTTAGGTTCACAGCAAAGATACGCAAAACCAATTAGCTCCCCACCGTCGGCCCGTCGGCCTGGGCCCGGAATGCCCGAATTTTCTCTGCCAACACCTCATTGATGCGGGCGTAACTCTCAAAAGTCCAGCCGCCCACGTGCGGCGAAAGCACCACGTTGGGGGCCGTTTTTAGATAATCGAAGGTGGCCTGCTGGGCCGCCGTGAGCGTGTTGAGCTTCTCGTTGTCGAGCACGTCGAGGGCGGCGCCGCGCACGGCGCCGGCTTGCAGCGCGGCCACCAGGGCGGCGTGGTCCAGCACTTCGCCCCGGGCCGTGTTCATCACCCACACGGGCTTGGCAAAACCTTTCAGCAGCGCTTCGTCCACGAAATGGTGGTTGGCTGCCGAGTACGGAATGTGCAGGCTCAGCACGTCGGCGCGGGCCTGCAGTTCGCGCAGGCTCACCAGCGTGGCGTGGGCATCGGCGGGCACGGCGGGGTCGTGGTCGTGGGCCAGCACCGTGCAGCCAAACGCGCCGAGGCGGCGCGCGAATGCCCGGCCCATGTGCCCGTAGCCCAACAGCCCGATGGTTTTGCCGCCCATTTCTTCGCCGCGGTTGGCTTCGCGGCGCCACTGGCCCTGGCGCACTTCGTGGTCGGCGCGGGCAATGTTGCGCAGCAGGGCCAGCAGCAGGCCCACGGCGTACTCGCCCACGGCGTCGCGGTTGCCCTCGGGCGCATTCAGCAGCGTAACGCCCGCGGCGGCCATGGCCGCCTCGTCGATGTTGTCGACGCCGGCCCCGGCGCGGGCCACGTAGCGCAGGTGCGGGCCGTGGGCCAGCAGGGCGGCCGTCACGCGCAGCTTGCTGCGCACCATCAGGCCCTCATAGGGCCGGGCGGCCAGCGCCGCCGGAATTTCGGCGGCGGTGAGGTGGGGCTGGTAGTCGCCCTCGACGCCGATTTCGGCCAGCAGCGGCAGCAGCGAGGGATGCATTTCGTCGACGACGAGGCAGGTGCTCATGGAGGGGTGAATTAGCGAGCCGGCGCCTCGGGCGTAAACTCACTCAGCGGAAGCGCCATGGCTTCGATCGAAGTGGCTTCGCAGTTCATCACAAAGCCCTGCTTCCGGTCGGTCATCGTAAATTTCAGCGGCAGGGCGCCCTTGCTGGCTTTCAAAAACGCATACCAGTTGCCGGCCAGGTGCTTGCTGTACAACTCCGGATTGACCCGCAGCTTCGGCGAGTAATAGTAGACCGTGGTGTTGCCGTCGGCGTCAATCTGCAGGCTTTGGCAGGCATAGCCGGCAATGGTGGCTTTTTCGGTCAGGGGCTTCACCACGGCCGCCGGGGCGTTGGCCGCCGCATCAATGACGCTTTTCTGCCCGTTGATGAAGTACTGCATCTCGTTGGTTTTTGCCGTGTAAAGCTCCAACAGCTGCTTCTTCTCGGTGTAGGACTTATAGTTCTCGCCGTTGATGTAATACAGGTTTTGGCTGCCCATCACGGGCGCAATTTTATCGGTAATGTCCTGGCCGGTGAGCGTTGCAAAAGAGTTTTTGTACACGATTTTGCCGCTGAACCACGGCCCGTCCGGAGCCACGGTGAAGGAGCAGAGCAGAAGACCGCAGCCGAGTAGCAGCTTATTCATTCGAGGAGAGTGAGGGGGAAGGTGAAAAGTGGAATTATTCCGAAAGGTCGTTCAGGCTGAGGTCTGGCAGCGCCGCGCTCAGGCCCGCATTGTGCTGGCCGATGCGCTGCGTCAGTCCCACAAAGTCGGCCACGCTCAGCGTTTCGGCGCGGCGCTCAAAGATGGCGTCGGTGGTGGCCTCCGGCGGCAGGCCGAAGGGTTTCAGGGCGTTGCGCAGGGTTTTGCGGCGCGTCTGAAACGCCTGCTTCACCACCCGAAAAAAAAGCTTCTCGTCGCAGTCCAGCTGCTCGGTGGCGTTGCGGGTGAGGCGCACCACGGCCGATTCCACCTTGGGCGGCGGGTTGAAGACGTGCGGCGGCACCGTGAACAGGTAATCAATCTGGTAGTAGGCCTGCAGCAGCACGCTCAGGATGCCGTAGGTTTTGGAGCCGGGCGGCTCGGCCAGGCGCTCGGCCACTTCCTTCTGAATCATGCCCACCACCTCGCGCACCTGCTGGCGGTTGTTGAGCACGGCAAAGAAAATCTGGCTGCTGATGTTGTAGGGAAAGTTGCCGATGATGGCCAGCGGCTGGCCGGGAAACAGCTCGCTCAGGTTCTGCTTCAGAAAATCGGTGGCAAAAATGCGGTTGTCCAGCGCCGGGTAGTGCTGCTGCAGGTAGGCCACCGACTCGGTATCGATTTCGACCACGCTGGTCTGGTAGGCCGGGTTTTGGAGCAGGTATTGGGTGAGTACGCCCATGCCCGGGCCGATTTCCAGCACCTCGCGCACGCCGTCGGGCAGCTGCAGCGCGGCCACGATGTTGCGGGCAATATTGGGGTCGGCCAGAAAGTGCTGGCCAAGGTGTTTTTTGGGTCTTACCACGAAGAAAAGCCCCGCGGCTTGGGGCGCGGCAGCGGCGCAAAGGTAGCAGCCGCGCCGGCCGGTGCCCGGCGCCAGCCGGCCTTGGGGCCCCACCTCCCGCCCTGCGAGCAATCCCAAACCGCCACCGCAACTTTTCCAGTTGATATTTACACTCGATATTGTGCTGCACAGCTTCCTTATGGACCATCCTCTTCCGGCGCCGCAGGCCGCCGGGGCCGCTGGCTCCGGGGCGCCGCCGCAGCCCCCGCTACCGGTTTTGCTGCAAATGGCCCACGTTCGGGTGTTGCTGGCCGGCGGCGGCCCGGCCGCGCTTGAACTGCTTACCGCCCTCCTGCACAACGCCTCGGCCGCGATGGTCACGGTGGTGGCCGCGCCCCTGCTGCCCACGCTGCGCGAGCTGGCCAGCCGCCACGGCGGAGTGCGGCTGCTGGAGCGCCCGTTCCAGGAAACGGACTTGGCAGGCCACGCCCTCGTTTTCGCGGCCACCGACGACCCCACCCTCAACCGCCGCATCAGCGCCGCCGCCACCGGGCGGGGCATGCTCGCCCACGTGGCCGGTGCCCCTGCCGAGAGCAGCATTTACTTGCCCACTTCATCCCAAGCAGGTGAAGGACAAACCACGCTCGCAGCCGCCCCCTCCCGCGCCCAGCGCGCAGCGCCGCAACGGGCCCTCGGCCCGGCCTACGAGGCCCCGGCCACGGCCTACTGGCGGCGCATGGCCACGGGCTCGCTGGTAGCGTTTGCGGGGTTCATTCTGCTCAACATTCTGTCGTACTACGTCACCTGGCCGCAGGCGGTGCAGTGGCTCACGTCGTCGGGCACGTTCTATGCGTTTGTCGCGGTGGGGTTCGTCGCGCAGCTCATCGACGGCGTGCTGGGCATGGGCTACGGCGTGGTGTCGGCCATCAGCCTGATGTCGTTGGGGCTGAATCCGGCGGCGGTCAGCGCCAGCATTCACACCGCCGAGATGTTTGCCAGCGGGGCCTCAGGCTACCACCACTACCGCTTCGGCAACGTCAACAAAAAGCTTTTCCGGGTGCTGCTGCTGCCCGGCATTGCCGGCTCCATCAGCGGGGCTTATCTGCTCTCGCGCTTCGGCGAAGAATACGCCGCTTGGGTGAAGCCGCTGCTGGCCTTGTACTTGCTGGTGCTGGGCGTGCGCATCCTCACCCGCGCCTTCGGCCGCGCCGACCGGCGGCGCAAGGTGAGGCACGCGGGCTGGCTGGCCGGCGCCGGGGGCTTCCTCGACTCATTTGGCGGGGGCGGCTGGGGGCCGCTGGTCACCAGCACGCTCATCACCAACGGGCGCACGCCGCGCTACGTCATCGGCACGGTGAGCATCACCGAGTTTTTTGTCACGTTTGCCAGCGCGTTCACGTTTTTCGCCATGCGCGGCCTGTCGCACTGGCAAATTGTGGCCGGGCTCATCGTGGGCGGCGTGGCGGCGGCGCCGCTGGCGGCCCGGCTGGCGGGCCGCATGCCCACCCGCTGGATGTTTATAGGCGTGGGCCTGATGGTCATTGTGTGGAGCCTGTGGGCTTTGCGCAAGGTGTTCCTTTGAGGGAGCATTCGGGAGGCAACGTGTAACGCACGGGCGCATCGGCTTACAGCCTCTCGCCCGCACGCCGAGCCTACAAGTCCGGCCGCCTGGCCTTCCACTAACGCGGTTGCGATGTCTGCGGCTACCTTAGCAGCCGCATTACTTCAGCTTCGCACGTTCATGTCCCTCGTTCTCACTCACGCCACATCCGCTCCGGAGCGTGCCACCCAGGTATTTCTTCTGCCCGCCGGCACCTCCGCCCTGCCCGCCGACGCGGCCGGCGACCTCTCGGCCGAAGCCCGGCAGTACGTGGCCGCCGCCCTGGCCGACGACCAGAAGCTCGTTCACCTCAACCACTTCAGCCACCACCACTATTTCGTGGTGCTGGCCGATAAGCCCACGCCCGCCCAGGTGGCCGAAGCCCTGCGCCGCAGCGGCCACGCCCTGCACACCCAGCTCAAGGCCGAAAAAGTAGCTGAGGTGTTCATTCACAACCTCAGCGACGTTCCCAACGCCGGCCTGCTCCTGGCCGAGGGCCTGGCCCTGACAGCCTACCGCTTCGACGGCTACAAAACCGATGACAAGTCGCGCCAGGCCCCGGCCTTGACCAAGGTCACGCTGGTAGGCGAAGCCGCCACCGCCGCCCAAATCGCCGAGCTCGACGGCCTGCTGCAGGGCGTGATGCTGGCCCGCGACCTCGTCAACGCCCCGCTCAACAAGCTGAACGCCGTGCAGCTGGCCGAGCGCATTGCCGAAGCGGGCGACCAGGCCGGCTATACCACCGACATCCTCGACCTGCCCAAAATCGAAGCCCTGCGCATGGGCGGCCTGCTCGCCGTCAACCTGGGCTCGCCCGAGCCGCCCACCTTCAGCATCCTCGAATGGAAGCCCGAAGGTGCCAAAAACGAAAAGCCCTACGTGCTGGTGGGCAAAGGCGTGGTGTTCGACACCGGCGGCCTCAGCCTCAAGCCCACGCCCAACAGCATGGACATGATGAAGTGCGACATGGCCGGCGGCGCGGCCGTGGCCGGCACCCTCTTCGCCCTGGCCAAAAACAACGCCCCGCTGCACGTCATCGGCCTGGTGCCCGCCACCGACAACCGCCCCGGCGGCCTGGCCTACGCCCCCGGCGACGTCCTCACCATGCACAGCGGCCTCACGGTGGAAGTGAAAAACACCGACGCCGAAGGCCGCTTGCTCCTGGCCGACGCTCTGAGTTTCGCCAAGAAATACGACCCCGCACTGGTTATCGACCTGGCCACCCTCACCGGCGCCGCCGTGCGCGCCCTGGCCACCGAAGCCTCCGCCTCCATGGGCACCGCCGCACCTGCTACCATGCAACAGCTCAGCGACGCCGGCTACGCCGTGCACGAGCGCCTGGTGGAGTTTCCGCTCTGGGACGAGTACGCCGACCACATCAAGTCCGACATCGCCGACCTCAGCAACCTGGGCAAAGGCGAAGCCGGCCACATTTCGGCCGCCAAGTTTCTGGAGCGCTTCATCGAAGGCTACCCCTGGATTCACCTCGACATTGCCGGCCCCGCCTACCTCACGGCCGCCGAAAGCTACCGCGGCAAGGGCGGCACCGGCGTGGGCGTGCGCCTGCTGTACGAGTTTCTGACCAATCAATTGGCTGATTAACAATAGAGCGGCCATGCTTTGCATGACGTTCTTCCCCTACTAACGCAATGCCCCACCAACTCCCCCGCCTCGGCTTTTCCGTGGGCGACCTTGCCGGAATCGGCCCCGAAGTCATCTACAAAACATTGCTCGACGAGCGCCTGCTGAAAATCTGCACGCCCGTCATTTACGGCACGGCCACGGCGCTGTTTGATGATTTCCCCACTCCGGCCGACGCGGAACACCTCACCATGCGCCAGCTGCGCGACGCGGCCGACATTGCCCCCGGCCGCCTCAACGCCGTGACCTGCTGGGAAGAGGATTTCGTGCTGGCCCCCGGTCAGCCCTCGGCCGCTACCGGCGCTGCCGCCCGCGAAAGCCTGCTGGCCGCCAGCCGCGACCTGAAAGCCGGCAAGCTCGACGCCCTCGTCACGGCGCCCATCAGCAAGGACAACACCCAGGCCGACAACTTTCGCTACCCCGGCCACACCGAGTTTCTGACCAGCTTCTTCGGCGCGCCCGAGAGCCTCATGTTCTTGGTGGACGAGGACGCGGGCCTGCGCATTGCCACCGTCACCGGCCACGTGCCGCTCAAAGACGTGCCCGCCAAGCTCACCGCCGAGCTGCTGCGCACCAAAATCACCCTGCTGCTGAAGTCTTTGAAGCAGGATTTTGGCATTCTAAAACCCCGCATCGCCGTGCTCGGCCTCAACCCCCACGCCGGCGAAAACGGCTTGCTGGGCAGCGAAGAAGGCGACCTGGTGGTGCCCGTCATTCAGCAGTTTGTGCAGGAGGGCCACCTCGTGGTAGGCCCCTTTCCGGCCGATGGCTACTTCGGCACCCAGCAGTTCCGGCAGTTCGACGCCACGCTGGCGCTCTACCACGACCAGGGCCTCATTCCCTTCAAGCTCATGGCCTTTGAGCGCGGCGTCAACTTCACGGCCGGCCTGCCGGTGGTGCGCACCTCCCCCGACCACGGCACCGCCTACGGCCTGGCCGGGCAGTACAAGGCCGATGAGTCCTCGTTCCGAGCGGCGGTGTACCTGGCCTGCGACGTGTGGAAACAACGCTGGGAGGCGGCCCAACCCCGCTCCGCGCGCTAGCGTAGGGAGGGGTTGTTGGAGAGAAAGTTGGCCGTGTTTTTTGGCAAAAAGGCGGATTTTCACTACTTTTGCCCCCTGCTATCCAGCCGACCGTGAAAAAAGAAAGCAAATACGACATCAATCTCGTCAAACTGGCGCTGAAAACGCACCACTTTGAGTTCGAGCTGGGTCCCGACTTTTTCGCCCTGTTTGAGGAGCCGCTGGTAGAGCAAGGCCACCTGCACGCCGACGTGGAGCTTATCAAAACCGAGCGCCTCATTACGCTCAACTTCCACATCACCGGCACGGTGCGCCTCGTGTGCGACCGCAGCCTCGACGAGTTCGACCAGCCGCTGGACATTGACGAGCAGCTGCTGGTGCGCTTCGGCGACGAGAACAAGGAGCTGGACGACAACGTGCTGCAAATCACGCCCGACACCCAGACCCTGCCGCTGGCCCAGCACCTCTACGACTACATCGGCCTGGCCCTGCCCATGAAGAAGCTGCACCCGCGCTTCCAAAACGAGGAGGACGATAACCCCGACGCCGAAACCAAGCTCATATTCACGACCCGCGACGAAAACGAGGGCCCCGACGACGACGAGCCGGCCGACCCGCGCTGGGCCGCCCTCAAAAACCTGAACTGAATCCGTCAGCGCCCCGAGTCGCTCCCCAACTCATCACTCAAAAACTTAATCCTCTAAATTTCCCCTTACAATGGCTCATCCTAAGCGCCGCACCTCTTCCGCCGTTCGCGACAAGCGTCGCACGCACTACAAGCTGACCCCTAAGGCCGTGACGTTGTGCCCCAACACGGGCGAGCTGCACCTGCGCCACAAGGCCTACGTGGTCGACGGCGACCTGTACCACAACGGCCAGCTGGCCATCAAAAACTACACGAAAACGACCGCAGCCCCGGCTGCCGACGCCACCGGCGACGACGAATAAGCGCGTTTGGTTGTTACTTCGCGGCCCTACGGTCCGGCTTCGCTCTTTTTATAAGCCAGCGGGGCCGGACTTTTGGTAACTACTCTTTCCGCTGACCATCCAAACACCTCGTACATGAAAATAGCCCTCGACGCAATGGGCGGCGACTTCGCCCCCCAAGCCGCCGTGGCGGGTGCCCTGCAGGCGGCCGAGCAGCTGGCCGGCCGGGCCACCATCGTCCTCATTGGTCAGGAAGATGCCGTGCGGCCCTTGCTGCAGGCCGCGGGCCCGGCCGGTGCCGCCCTCGAGTTTGTGCCCGCATCGCAAATCATCGACATGGGCGAACACCCCGCCCGGGCCTTCCAGCAAAAGCAGGACTCCAGCATTGCCGTGGGCTATAAAATGCTGTTGGCCGGCGAGGTCGACGCGTTTTGCTCGGCCGGCAACACGGGCGCCATGCTCGTGGGCGCCATGCTCACGGTGAAAGCCGTGCCCGGCGTCATTCGCCCGGCCATTGCCAACTTCGTTCCCAAGCTCAAGGACAGCTTCGGCATTCTGCTCGACGTGGGCGCCAACGCCGAATGCAAGCCCGAAATGCTGGAGCAGTTCGGCGAGCTTGGCTCGCTGTACGCGCAGTACGTGCTGGGCATCGCCCACCCCAAAGTAGGCTTGGTGAACCTGGGCGAGGAAGAGGGCAAAGGCACGCCCCTCACCCAAGCCGCATACCAGTTGCTGAAAGCCAACCCGCACGTGCAGTTTGTGGGCAATTTGGAAGGGCGCGACATGTTCAACGACCGCGCCGACGTGATTGTGTGCGACGGCTTCACGGGCAACATCCTGCTGAAAATGGCCGAATCCATCTACGAAATGATGGAGGAGAAGCACATTCACGACCCGTTTTTCGACAAATTCAACTACGAGGCCGTGGGCGGCTCGCCCATCCTGGGCATCAACGACAACGCCATCATCGGGCACGGCCGCAGCACCCCGCTGGCCATCTGCAACATGCTGGTGCAGGGCTTCAACATGGCCGAATCGGGCATTGTTGACCAAATAAAGGCTACTTTTAAAACCTGACCCGTGCCCCGCGGTGGTGAAAAAACCTCCGGCTCCGGCCGGATTTTTTTTACCTGCCGGCCGGCTCCGCGTCCGCGCCTGCCGCGAAGGCCAGGGCCATTTTCGGCCCCAATACCTAACTCTCGCTTGCCCCGCCTACTTTTGCCCGTATGAAGATTACTGCTGCCATCACCGGCGTGGGCGCCTACGTGCCCGATTATGTGCTGACGAATGCCGAGCTGGAGAAGCTGGTGGACACCAACGACGAATGGATAATGTCGCGCACCGGCATCCGGGAGCGCCGGATTTTGAAGGGCGACAACCAAGGCACTTCCGTGATGGGCATCAAGGCCGTGCAGAACCTGCTCGACAAAACCGGCACCCACCCCGACGACGTGGAGCTGCTGATTTGCGCCACTACCACGCCTGACATGCTGTTTCCGGCCACGGCAAACATCATTTCCAACAAGGTGGGCATCACCAAGGCCTTCAGCTACGACATGAACGCGGCCTGCTCCACGTTCCTGTTTGCGCTGGCCACCGGCGCCCAGTTCATTCAGGCCGGCACCTACAAGAAGGTGATTGTGGTGGGGGCCGATAAGATGTCGTCCATCGTGGACTACACCGACCGCGCCAACTGCATCCTGTTCGGCGACGGCGCCGCCGCCGTGCTGCTCGAACCCAGCACCGACGGCTTCGGCATCCTCGACCAGGTGCTGCGCACCGACGGCAGCGGCGAGGCCTATCTGCACCAGAAGGCCGGCGGCAGCCGCCGCCCGCCCTCCCACGAAACCGTGGACGCCAAGGAGCACTACATCTACCAGGAAGGCGCCACCGTGTTCAAGTTTGCCGTGAAGAGCATGGCCGACGTGGCCGCCCAGGTGATGGAGCGCAACCACCTCAGCAAGCACGACGTGGCCTGGCTGGTGCCCCACCAGGCCAACAAGCGCATCATCGACGCCACCGCCAACCGCATGGGCGTGGGCCCGGAAAAGGTGATGCTCAACATTGACCGCTACGGCAACACCACCAACGGCACCATCCCGCTGTGCCTGGCCGACTACGAAAGCCAGCTGCGCCGCGGCGACAACCTGGTGCTGGCGGCCTTCGGGGGCGGCTTCACCTGGGGCTCCATCTACCTCAAATGGGCTTACGACGGCGACAACGTCGCCGCGGGTAAGTAACTGAAAGCCGTTAGCTTTGTAGCTGCTGACGGCTTTCCCTTTTTTCAGCAATCAGAACGCTGACGGCTTTCTCCGGCTTCGGCTAAACAGAATTCCCCACCAACAAGCCAGTGGCTTCCGGCCATTTGCTTAAAAGCTTAACCCCATGGCATCAACCGCCGACTTCCGCAACGGGCTCGTTCTCAACTACAACAACGAGCTGCACGTCATCACCGAGTTTCAGCACGTGAAGCCCGGCAAAGGTCCCGCCTTCGTGCGCACCAAAATGCGCAACATCAAAACCGGCCGCACCATCGACAACACCTTCAACGCCGGTGTGAAGGTGGAAACGGCCCGCGTGGAGCAGCGCCCGCACCAGTTCCTCTACAAGGACGACTACGGCTACACCTTCATGAACAAGGAAGACTTCGAGCAGGTGGTGCTGCCCGAGGAGATGGTGCCCTTTGCCGACCTGATGAAGGAAGGCCAGGACGTGACCATCCTCATGCACGCCGAAACCGAAATGCCCCTCACCGCCGAACTGCCCACCACCGTGGACCTGGTGGTGACCTACACCGAGCCCGGCCTGCGCGGCGACACCGCCACCAACACCCTGAAGCCCGCCACGGTGGAAACCGGCGCACGCATTCAGGTGCCGCTGTTCATCGACGTGGACACCAAAATCCGCATCAAAACCAGCGACTACAGCTACGTTGAGCGCGTGAAGTAGACTTTTTTCTAAGCCGTCGGCTAGTGGCCAGGACCTGCATGCGGCCCGGGCCATTGGCCGACGCTCTAACATATAAGCTAATAGCTAAAAATGTCAAACTCGCCCAAAAAGGACGCCTCCATGAAAGCCAAAGAACTGCAAGAGCTGCTTGATTTTATCGCCAAGTCGGGCCTGAACAAGGTGAACATTGAGACCGAAGAATTCAAGATTTCGGTGCAGCGGGAGCCCAATACCAAGCACGTGATGAGCGCCGCTCCGGCCGCTGTGCACGCGCCCGCCCCGGCTCCGGCCGCAGCTCTGGCCCCGGCGGCCGCTGCCCCGGCCGCCGCACCGGCCGCTGCCGCCCCCACCGAAGCCGCCGGCGGCAACTTCAAGCCCCTCAAGGCGCCCATGATTGGCACCTTCTACCGCAGCAGCGGCCCCGATGCGCCGGCGTTTGTGCAAGTGGGCGACATGGTGGAGAAAGGCCAGGTCATCTGCATCATCGAGGCCATGAAGCTGTTCAACGAGATTGAGGCCGAGGAAAGCGGCCGCATTGTGAAGGCCTTGGTGGAAAACGCTTCGCCGGTGGAGTACGACCAGCCGCTGTTTTTGATTGAATAGTTGCCCCAATTTGTCATCCTGAGCGGAGCGAAGGACCTTATCACCGACGAGCGGAAAACGTTCTCACTTGATAAGGTCCTTCGTTCCGCTCAGGATGACAGTTTTTACACCTGACATCCCACCCACATGTTCAAGAAAATACTCATCGCCAACCGGGGCGAAATTGCCCTGCGCATCATCCGCACCTGCAAGGAAATGGGCATCAAAACGGTGGCCGTGTACTCGACTGCCGACAAGGAAAGCCTGCACGTGAAGTTTGCCGATGAGGCCGTGTGCATTGGCCCGCCCGCGTCGAAAGACAGCTACCTGAGCATGCCCAACCTGATTGCGGCCTGCGAAATCACCAACGCCGACGCCATTCACCCCGGCTACGGCTTCTTGTCGGAAAATGCAGAATTTTCGCGCATCTGCGCCGAAAACGGCATCAAGTTCATCGGGGCCTCGCCCGAGATGATTAACCAGATGGGCGACAAGGCCACGGCCAAGGACACCATGAAAAAAGCCGGCGTGCCCTGCGTGCCCGGCTCCGATGGCCTGCTGGAAAGCGCCGAGCAAGGCAAGAAAATCGCCGCCAAAATCAAATACCCCGTGATGCTGAAGGCCACGGCGGGCGGCGGCGGGCGCGGCATGCGCGTCATCAATTCGGAAGACGAATTCCAGAAGGCCTGGGACGACGCCCGCACCGAGTCGAAGGCGGCCTTCGGCAACGACGGCATGTACCTGGAGAAGTTTGTGGAGGAACCCCGCCACATCGAGATTCAGATTGTAGGCGACCAGTTCGGCCACGTGTGCCACTTGTCGGAGCGCGACTGCAGCATCCAGCGCCGCCACCAGAAGCTGGTGGAAGAGTCGCCGTCGCCTTTTATGACCGACGCCCTGCGCGAAAAAATGGGCGCGGCCGCCATCAAGGGCGCCAGCAGCATCGGCTACGAGGGCGTGGGCACCATCGAGTTTCTGGTGGACAAAAACCGCGACTTCTACTTCATGGAGATGAACACCCGCATCCAGGTGGAGCACCCCGTGACGGAAGAAGTGGTGAGCTACGACCTCATCAAGGAGCAGATTAAAGTAGCCGCGGGCATTCCGATTTCGGGCAAAAACTACTTCCCGCAGCTGCACGCTATGGAGTGCCGCATCAACGCCGAGGACCCGCGCCACGGCTTCCGCCCCACCCCGGGCAAGATTACCACGCTGCACATCCCCGGCGGCCACGGCGTGCGCGTCGATACGCACGTGTACGCCGGCTACACCATTCCGCCGAACTACGACTCGATGATTGCCAAGCTCATCACCGTGGCCCAGACCCGCGAAGAGTGCATCGTGAAAATGAAGCGCGCCCTGAGCGAGTTCGTGGTGGAAGGCGTGAAAACGACCATCCCCTTCCATCTGGCGCTGATGGACGACCAGGATTTTAAAGCGGGCAATTTCACCACGAAATTCCTGGAGACGTTTGACTTTTCGGTGGTTTAACCCAATCGGGTTGTTAACAACTACGCCCGGCCTTTCGAGGTCGGGCGTTTTATTTTTGCGGTTGTTTGCATGCGCGTTTTATCAGTCTTGACATTGCTTCTGCGCCGTCACTTTATGGCTCGATTCAGGTATCCGTTTTTCACAAGCGCGCTGTGGGCATGCGTTGCGCTGATGCTTACCGCCTGCGATGCGCCGTGCACCGGCAGCATCGAAACCACGGTGCTGTATGCGAAGCCCGGACCGAAAGGCGTAGGCCGGCGCATTTACGTGGACGTGGTAAACAAACCCGACCTGGGCATTAAGCAAACCTTACTGTACGAGGGCAAGGAGTTTGGTACGTTCGCGCACGTTGTCATCATCAACGACCCCACCAACCGCTACGCTTCGAACCGCAGCATTTGCTTCTCGAAGTATCAAACGGCGCCGGCCGCAACGGGCGGGGACCTCGCCGAGCAGGGAATTCCCAACATCTCGGTCAGCGAATAAATTGTGGTGGGATTTGGCCGGCGCGCTTGCAACTACCGGGCGTAGCCAAAGCTCTTGAAAAGAGTTTTAACTGCGCTTTTTCTCCTCCCCAATGAAAGCTCCCTTGCTTCTGCTGCTCCTGTTGGTGGGCTTTTCCATGCCCGGTCTCGCCCAAGGCCGCGACACCGTTTTTGCGGTGCACAAGCTGTTTCGGGAGAAACGCGGCAGTGGCGAAGGATGGACGGCCACGGGCCTCACTGCCACCGCGGGCACGGCAGTAGGGAATCCGCTTTACGCTGCGCCACAGCCCAATGGCAGCGACGTGGCGTCGGCCGCCGTGCTGGGCGGGGTGCCCCTGGCGGTGGGTTTGCTGCAGTTGGGCCGCTACAGCCCGGCCCGCGAAGCGGAAGTGCTCAAGCTTTACGCGGAAGGCTGGGGTTTGCCGCGCGATATCCGCCGCAAACTGCGGCGCCGGCATTTCCACCACACGGCACGAGACCATTCTGCGCCGCAGCAGTAAGCCCGCAAGTGTCTCTGCCTGCTAACCGCCAGCCTACTTGGGTTCCTACGGTGGCGTAAGCGGCGGTTATTCGGTCCACATCTTTGTTTTTTACGATGAAGTTTCTAATCCTTCTGGTGGTGACGTTAGCGGCTCCTTTGCACGGGGCCCGGGCCCAAACGGCGGCACCGGCCGGAGCACCGCGCCCGCTTGATAATGCCCCGAGTGGCCGAAGGCCAAGCGCATTGCTGCTGGACAGTGCGAACCGGGCGTCGGGCTGGCGTTTCGCCAGTTCTCCAATGCCGGCAGTCGTCGATGAAGCTTCCGGGGCTGTCCGCTTCCGGATTGTGGTGGATAAAAACGGGCGCATTGAAAGCGTGGTGCCCGTCAGCAGCTCCGTCTCGAAACGGCAAGAGGAGCTGTGCCGGGAGGCGTTGCTGAAGGTAGCTTTCGAGCGAACGGGGACGTCGCTGGGCCGGACCACTGGCTACTACACGTTCACCATCACCGTGAGATGAAGTGGCAGCCAGCCGCTTAGCTCGCGCTTCGCCGCCAGTGGGGCGATGCTGAAGTTCGCCAACGCCTCCGGTGCCGTGCGCACCGGAGGCGTTGCGCTTTCTGGCTACCTTTGCGGCTCTAAACTCCCACCCCACCCTATTACCAAAATACTCCTCCTTACCTATGGCACGAGTGGAAATGACGATGCCCAAGATGGGCGAATCCATCATGGAAGGCACCGTCCTGAAATGGCTGAAACAAGTTGGCGACACGATTGAGCAGGACGAATCGGTGCTGGAAGTGGCCACCGACAAAGTGGACACCGAAGTGCCGGCCATCCACGCCGGGGTGCTGCAGGAAATTCTGGTGCAGGAAGGCCAGGTAGTGGCCGTGGGCGCCCCCATTGCCGTGGTGGAAACCGATGCCGCCAGCGCCGGGGCCGCCGCTCCTGCCGCCGCCGCTCCTTCCAGCAACGGCCAGCACGCCGAGGCCGCCGCAGTTGCCGTGCCGTACCTGCCCGAGCCCCACGACCCGCAGGCGGCCCAGCAGGCCGCGTCCGTCGCCGGTGCCGAGCACCAGCCCGGCCGCTTCCTCTCGCCCCTGGTGCTGAGCATTGCCCGCGAAGAAGGCGTGAGCATGACCGACCTCGAATACCTGCCCGGCACCGGCAAGGAAGGCCGCGTGACCAAGAAAGACATTCTGGACTACGTGGCCGCCGGCAAGCCGTCGTTTACGGCGGCTGCTTCGGCACCGGCTGCGGCGGCGCCCGCCGCTCCTGCGCCGGCCGCCGTGTCGGCGCCGCAGCCGCAGGCCGCGCCCGCGGCCGCGGCGCCCGCCGCAGCGTCCAAACCCGCGCCCAGCGTGAGCGGCGGCCAGGAGCTGATTGAGATGGACCGCATGCGCAAGATGATTGCGCAGCGCATGGTGGACTCGAAGCGCATTTCGCCGCACGTCACCAGCTTCGTGGAGGCCGACGTGACGGACATCGTGAACTGGCGCAACAAGCACAAGGACGCCTACAAGAAGCGCGAGGGCGAAAACCTCACCTTCACGCCCATCTTCATTCAGGCCGTGGCCCGCGCCATTCAGGACTTCCCGAACATCAACGTGTCGGTGGACGGCGACTACATCGTGAAGAAGCGCGACATCAACATTGGCGTGGCCGTGGCCCTGCCCTCGGGCAACCTGATTGTGCCCGTCATCCACAACGCCGACCAGCTCAACCTCAACGGCCTGACCAAGAAGGTGAACGACCTGGCCAACCGCGCCCGCATCAACAAGCTCACGCCCGCCGACCTCGAAGGCGGCACCTACACGCTGAGCAACGTGGGTTCGTTCGGCAACGTGATGGGCACGCCCATCATCATGCAGCCGCAGGTGGCCATCATGGCCGTGGGCGCCATCAAGAAGAAGCCGGCCGTGATTGAGACGCCGCAGGGCGACCTCATCGGCATTCGTCACTTCATGTTCCTGAGCCACAGCTACGACCACCGCGTGGTCGACGGTTCGCTCGGCGGCATGTTCGTGCGCCGGGTGGCCGACTACCTGGAGCAGTTCGACCCGAACACGGCGATTTAAGCAACCCAATTTGTCATCCTGAGCACAGCGAAGGACCTTATCACGCCAGGATGTTCCAGCGCGATAAGGTCCTTCGCTGTGCTCAGGATGACAGTTTTTTACTCAGTCATGAAGAACATCATTTACCTCGGCGCCCTGGTACTAGCCCTGGGCCTCATTGGCTACCTCTACCAACAGCTCGATGCTACCCAAAAAGCCCTACAGGCATCGGAGCAGCGCTTCGCTGATTGCCAGAAAGTAACCTTTCAGCTGCAGAATCAGTTGGCCCCGCTGCAGAAGAAGCAGCCGGGCGGCATACCGCAATAGCAACCCAGCCGCTATTTCCGGAGCCGCTCGTCGAAGTGAAACGGCTGGGCGTCGAGCAGCCGCACCCGGATGAACTCGGGGTGCGCGGGGTTGAGCAGCAGGTTGCGCTCCTGCGGCACCACCACGGAAGGCACCTGCAGCGCCAGGCTGCGGCCCGACTGCAGCCACTGGTGCCCGATGGTGGCCGTGGGCTGCGGCATGGACAGGCGCTGCCAGTCGGGCGGCAGGTCGGCGGGCGTGAGGGCTTCGCGGCTGGCGTCGTCGGGCACGTCCAGCGTCAGCAGGTACATGTCGTCGGGCAGGTCTTCTACGGGCAGGTGCACCAGCGTTTCGAGCAGGGCCATGGCGCGCTGCTCGGCGGTGTAGAGCAGGGCCAGGCCGGGCAGGTTCCAGCGGCCGCCATAGAGGTAGGCGCCGTAGCCGCTCAGGTCGTGGCGGCGGGCGTAGCGGGCCAGGCGGAAAACTTCCATGCCCTACCCAAAAACGCCGTGCTCGATGCGCCCGAGGATGTCGCGCAGCATCCGAATGCCCACGGTGGTGTTAATGAGCTCCACGGGCTTGCGGCCGCCCAGGGCCGGAATCGACGACTCCATCCAGTGGCGGAATTTGTCTTCCCCAAACAAGTCGAAGCCCTCGGCGTAGAGCGTGGCCAGCTGCACCAGCCGGTCGGTGGCATCGGCCTTGAGGCGCTGGGCCGGCGTGTAGCGCTGCAGCGTGCGCACCGATAAATCGACGGCCGCCGCCAGCACGGGCAGCGGCAAGTGGGAGCGCCGCGCCAAGTGGTCGAGCGCCTGCCGCCGCAATCCCCGCTGAATCACGTCCACCAGCTGCAAGTCGCTGGCAATCGGCTCGCCCACCACCGAGGGGCCGCCCAACACATCAACAAAAGCATACGGGGTCATGGTATTGCAGCTAGAATGGAACAGATTAGGACCGCGCGTTGCGACACTTGTCGTAAATATAACGACAGTTGTCGTCAGAATGATTTCGGCAATTAATCTCCTACAAGCAAAAAGCCGCTTCCGAGAGTCGGAAGCGGCTTTTTTACTGACAATCCTTTTTTTACAACCCTTTCAGCGCTTGCTCCAAGGCGGCAATTTTGGCTTCGGCGTCGGCCAGCTTCTGGCGCTCTTTTTCCAAAACTTCGGGCTTGGCGTTCTGGGCGAATTTCTCGTTGCCGAGTTTCTTCAGCACCGAGTCGCGGAAGCCCTGGGCGTATTCCAGCTCTTTCTCGAGGCGGGTGCGCTCGGCGGCCAGGTCGATGTGGCCTTCGAGCGGGATGAAGAACTCGCTGCCGCCCAGCACGAAGCTCACCGAGGCGGCGGGGCCGGCGTCGGCAAAGCTTACGTCCGAAATGCTGCCCAGCTTGCGGATGATGCCGTCGTAATCGGTGAGCAGTTGCGGGTCGTCGGTTTTGGCCACCAGCGCGAGGGGCTTGTTGGGGCCGAGGTTCTTCTGGTTGCGAACCGAGCGGATGCCGGCCACGATGGCCAGGGCCTTGTCCATGTTGGCCAGGGTTTCGGCGCTGTGGGCGGGCGCGGTGGCGCGGGGCCAGGGGGCCACGGTCACGTAGTCGCGGGTGCCGCGCTCGGCTAGTTCGTGCCACAGCTCTTCGGTGATGAAGGGCATGAAGGGGTGCAGCAGCTTGAGCAGCGTTTCGAGGTAGGCCGTGGTGTGGCGCAGGGTTTCGGCGTCGATGGGATGCTGGTAGGCGGGCTTCACCATCTCCAGGTACTGGGCGCAGAAATCATCCCACACCAGCTTGTAGATGGTCATCAGCGCGTCCGACATCCGGAACTTCTCGAAATGGTCGTCCATCTCCACGATGGCGGCCTGCAGCTTGGCATTGAACCACTCCACCGGCTTGGCGTTCACGAAGGGCAGCGTGGCGTCGGCCTCCCAGCCTTTCACGAGTCGGAAGGCGTTCCAGAGCTTATTAGAGAAGTTGCGGCCTTGCTCCACCAGCTTGGTATCGAACAGCAGGTCGTTGCCGGCCGGGGCCGAGAACAGCATGCCGGTGCGCACGCCGTCGGCGCCGTACTGGGCGATGAGGTCGAGCGGGTCGGGCGAGTTGCCGAGCTGCTTGCTCATTTTGCGGCCCTGCGCGTCGCGCACAATGCCGGTGAGGTACACGTTTTTAAACGGCACTTCCTGGCGGTATTCCAGCCCGGCCATAATCATGCGGGCCACCCAGAAGAAGAGGATGTCCGGCCCCGTCACCAGGTCGTTGGTGGGGTAGAAATAGTTGATGTCGGCGTTGTCGGGGTCTTTGAAGCCGTCGAACACCGAAATGGGCCACAGCCACGACGAAAACCAGGTATCGAGCACGTCCTCGTCCTGGCGCAGGTCGCTCAGCTGCAGGTCGGCCTGGCCGGTTTGGGCAATGGCTTGCTGCAACGCGTCCTCGGCGGTGAGGGCCACCACGAACGTGCCGTTGGGCAGGTAGTACGCCGGAATCTGCTGGCCCCACCAGAGCTGGCGCGAGATGCACCAGTCGTGCACGTTCTCCATCCAGGCCCGGTACATGTTCTTGAACTTGGGCGGGTGCAGCTTGATGGTATCGTTCTCCACCACTTCCAGCGCGGGCTTGGCCAGGTGCTCCATTTTCAGGAACCACTGCAGGCTGAGCTTGGGCTCAATCACGGCCTTGGTGCGCTCCGACGTCTGCACGATGCTGGCGTATTCCTCAATTTTCTGGAGCAAGCCGGCTTCCTGCAAGTCTTTGGCAATCTGCTTGCGCACGGCAAACCGGTCCTGGCCCACGTAGAGCACGGCCTTCTCGTTCAGCGTGCCGTTGTCGGCCAGGATGTCGATAACCGGCAGGTTGTGCTTCACGCCCAGCTCGTAGTCGTTCAGGTCGTGCGCCGGCGTCACTTTCAGCGCGCCCGTGCCAAAATCCATCGACACGTACTCGTCAAAAATTACCGGGATTTCGCGGCCCAGCAGCGGGATGCGCACTTTCTGGCCGGCCAGGTGCGCAAAGCGCGGGTCGTTGGGGTTCACGGCCACGGCCACGTCGGCCATGATGGTTTCGGGCCGCGACGTAGCCACGGTCAGAAACTGGCCCTCCTGCCCTACCACAGCATAATTGAGGTAGTACATCTTGGCCTGCACGTCCTTGGCAATCACTTCCTCGTCGGAGATGGCCGTGCGGCCCTCGGGGTCCCAGTTCACCATGCGCACGCCGCGGTAAATCAGGCCTTTGTTATAGAGGTCGACGAACACGCGGAGCACAGCCTCGGTCAGGTCGGGCTCCATGGTGAAGCGCGTGCGGTCCCAGTCGCAGGAGGCGCCCAGCTGCTTGAGCTGCTCCAGGATGATGCCGCCGTACTTGTCCTTCCACTCAAAGGCGTGGGCCAGGAATTGCTCACGGGTGAGGTCGGTTTTGCTGATGCCCTGCTCTTTCAGCAAGGCCACCACCTTGGCTTCGGTGGCAATGCTGGCGTGGTCGGTGCCGGGCACCCAGCAGGCTTCTTTGCCCTGCATGCGGGCGCGACGCACCAGCACGTCCTGAATGGTGTTGTTCAGCATGTGCCCCATATGGAGCACGCCCGTCACGTTGGGCGGCGGAATCACAACGGTATAGGGGACCTTCTTGGGGTTTGGCGAAGCCTTGAAGAAACCTTGCTCCTGCCAGCGCTGGTACCATTTGGCTTCAACGTCGGTGGGCGAGTAGGTGGTGGCGAGGGACATAAGAATTAAGCAGTAAGCAGAAAGGCAAAAATAGGCATTGGAACCGGGGGCACCGCGCACCCGGGCCACCAAAGCGCCAGGCGGGCGCTGGGGAATGGTGCCCAAGGCGCCCGCTTAGTAGCCTATCCCGGCAGTGGTTGGCTACGCCTATTTCTTTGCAGTAGCCCCTGACCGTTAGGAATAAGGCGCCCTAAACATCAGATGACTATCGAATATTCAGTTTTAACCCAGCTTTAATTTCTGCCCTCTGGCGCTTTTCTATCTTTGCTTGGCGACATAAATTGAGCGACAAAGTTTAATCCCGACTTTGTACCTTACTTACGTTTCCACGAATAATGATGTGTTCGCTCCGCCTATGGCCGCGCTTTTCTCCTTTCGCAAATCGGTACCAGTAGCTGCGCCGGCACCCGAGCCGTCGGCACCCGCGCTGGGCACGGTGCGGGTGGGCATGGGCCAGTTGCTGGTAGAAGGCGGCGAGCCGGCCCGCAACCTGGCCCGCGCCGTGGAGCAGATTGCCCAGGCCGCGGCCCAGCAGTGCGACCTGGTGCTGCTGCCCGAAACCCTCGACTTTGCCTGGACGCACCCCAGCGCCCTCTACGAAGCCCAGCCCATTCCGGGCCCCTTCAGCGACGTGCTGTGCCGCGCTGCGGCCGAGCACGGCCTCTACGTGTGCGCCGGCCTCACGGAGCGTGCCCCCGACGGCCGCAACTACAACGCGGCCATTCTCATCAACCCGCAGGGCGAAATCATCGTCAAATACCATAAAATCAACCTACTGGCCGTGGAGCAGCCGTTCTACGCCGTGGGCCAGACGCTGAACGTGGTGGACACGCCCCTGGGTAAAATCGGCGTGAACGTGTGCGCCGACAACTACCTCGACGGCCTGCCCATCGGGCACACGCTGGCCCGCATGGGCGCCGAGTTTATCATTGCCCCGGCGTCGTGGACGGTGGACTACTCCATCACCGAAGAGCACGACCCCTATCAGGAAAAATGGGTGAAGCCGTTTTCCATCCTGGCCAAGCTCTACAACGTGGTGGTGGTGAGCACCACCTCGGTGGGCTACATCGTGGGCGGGCCCTACGAGGGCAAAAAAAGCGTGGGCTGCTCCCTGGCCGTCGACGCCAACGGCGTGCGGGCACAGGGTGCGTTCAACGAGTTTGCCGGCCAACTGGTCGTGGCCGACCTGGCCCGCCCCCACCGCCCCGAACGCGGCACCGACATCGGCCTGATGCTCCAGCGCAAAGGCTACCGCTTCGACGAACTGCCGTGAGTGTTCTGCGTACTAGGCTCCGATACCCCGCTCTTATCCTATTTCTACTTGGCTAATCCGCTCTCTTCCGGTCATATAGGCTGCCACCCACCCGTTTTTTTACGCAGCCCCCACTTTTACTCTCCGCCCCTTGCTTACCCAGGTACATCCCGCCGAACAGTACGTTTCGGCCCTTCCCAGCGACGACCACCAACGCTGCACCCGGTGCCTGATGGACACCACCGTGCCGGGCATTACCTTTAACGAGGCCGGCACCTGCTCTTTTTGCGACGTGCACGACCGCATGGAGCAGGCCTTCCCAAATGGCGAAGCGGGCCTGCGCACCGTGCGCCGCCTGGCCGACGAAATGCGCCGGGCCGGCCGCGGCCGTCGCTACGACTGCGTGCTGGGCGTGAGCGGCGGCCGCGACAGCACCTACACTTTGTGGTATTGCGTCACGCAGCTCCAGCTGCGCCCCCTGGCGGTGCATTTCAACGACGGCTTCGGCAACCCCGTGGCCGGCGAAAACATGGTGCGCGCCTGCCAGCGCCTGGGCGTGGAGCTGCGCACCATCACCTCGGACTGGCGCGAGTCGAAGGACCTCAAAATTGCGTTTTTGAAGGCTTCTGTGCCCGACATGGAGGAGGGCACCGACCTGGGCATTGCCACCGCCCTCTACGGCGTGGCGGCCAAGGAAAACGTGCAACACCTCGTCATCGGGCAGTCGTTTCGCACCGAAGGCATTGCCCCGCTGAGCTGGAACTTCCTCGATGGCAAATACCTGCGGGCGGTGCACAAGCAGTTTGGCACGGTGCCGCTGCGCCCGTGGCGCCCCGCCGACCCGGGCTTCAACCTGGGCCTGAAGGAGATGTTTTACTACACGTTTGTGCGGCGCATCAAAACCGTGACCCTGCTCTACCACCTCGACTACGTGCGCACCGAAGTGGACGACATCATCACGAATGAGCTGGGCTGGAAAAGCCCCGGCGCGCACTACGCCGACGACCTGTACCAGAGCCTGATTTATTACCTCAACCGCGTCAAGTTCAACATCGACCGGCGCCTGTTCAACTATTCCGCCCTGGTGCGCTCGGGCCAGATGAGCCGCGAGGTGGCCCTGGACCGCATTTCGCGCGTGAATGCGATTGAGGACGAAAACGTAATTGCGCTTTGCATCAAGCGCCTGGGCCTGACGCGGGCCGAATTTGAGCAGATAGTGGCCGCCCCCCCGAAAACCTTTCACGACTACCCCAACAGCTACAGCTTGCTGAAGCTGCTGCGCCTGCCCATCAAGGTGCTGAGCCGGCTGAGCCTGATTCCGGAGTCGGCCTACGACAAATATTTCAACTGCGGCACCTGAGCCGCTACGGCCTTTTGCTGGCCAGCGGGGTGAGACAATAAGTGGTTGCAAAACAGGCTCTGGCTGCTATAAGGCAACTATTTTACCCAATAAAGTAGCGCCGGGGGCCAACTGAAAATGGGCCTGCTCCGTATCTTCGCGACCACCTCAGGCAAATTTTTCACCTCACCAACTTACCGCCCCGGCCATGATAGATGACGACGACCTGGACGACGACTTGCTCGACGACGACGATTCCCTGGACTCCTACGCCAAAAAAGGCGGCGCCGCTGCCTTGGGCAGTTCCGAAGACCGCCTTTCGGCCAAATACGCCGACTACCTGATGTGGACGGACACCGGCTCGTCGCACGATGAAGCCCTGGACTTGGCCAACATGACCGAAGAAGAGTTTGTGGAGGCGGAACGGGCCGAAAATTCGGACCGCGGCGGCTTCACCAGCCTCGACGACGACGACGATGACGACTTCGCCGACGATGACGATGACGACGACGAGGGCTACAGCAGCGGGCGCGGCAGCCGCCGCGGCAGCAGCTTCGACAGCGACGACTACTAAACGAACCCGCTTTGCGCGGCCCGTCACTCACCAAAAAGCCCCGGCTGGATATCCAGCCGGGGCTTTTTGGTGAGTGACGGGCCGTGGCCCGAGCCTTACTTCCGGCCGAATACCTGCTTGAGGATGTCGGAAGTGCGGGCGGCCGGGTTCTTGCGAATTTTGGCTTCTTCCTGAGCCAGCAGGATGAACAGGCCGTCGACGGCTTTCTGGGTGGTGTAGGCCGAAAGGTCGGTTTGCACGGGCGTCATCAGCGGGATTCGGTTGTACTGGCTGGTCATTTTGCTGTAGGCGGCACCGGCGCCCACCTGGTCGATGGCGGCGGTGATGTCGGGCTTGAAGGCGGCGATGAGCTGGGCCTCCGTCGACTTGCGCAGGAACTGCGTGGCGGCATCGGTCGAGCCGCTGGTCACCAGCGTCAGGGCATCGGTGATGCTGATATTGGAGAGGGCATTGAGAAAAATATCCTTGGCTTTGGGCGCGGCGGCCTCGGCGGCGCGGTTGAGCTGGGTTTCGAAGGTGCCGATAACCGTGTTCATGCCCGGAAACTTGCTCAGGGTCGTTTTCATCAGAATGGCATCTTCTGGGAAGGGAATGTGGATGTCGTCGTTCAGGTTGAAACCGTCGGGCTCCGAAGCAAACTGCACGGCCTTCACGATGCCTTTGTTGAGGGCTTCCTTGACGCCGGCGCTGGCCTGGGCTTCGGTGAGCGGCGCGGGCGGCGGGGTTGCGGCTTTGGCGGCGGCCGCTTTCTCAGCGGCGGCCTTGTCGGCGGCGGCTTTGGCAGCGGCCGCTTTGGCCGCTGCGGCTTTGGCGGCGGCGGCCTTTTGGGCGGCGGTTTGCGTAGTGGTTTTGGTGGTTGTAGTCTTCTTGGTAGTGGTTTTGGTTTGGGCCTGAGCGGCGGGCGTAGCCGCTACCAGCAAACCAGCTACCAGCAACGGACCGGCAATGCGCGTAAACATGGAATAAACTGACGAAACGGGAAAACCG
Source organism: Hymenobacter armeniacus (assembly GCF_014699055.1). Classification (GTDB taxonomy): domain Bacteria; phylum Bacteroidota; class Bacteroidia; order Cytophagales; family Hymenobacteraceae; genus Hymenobacter; species Hymenobacter armeniacus. The sequence continues at coordinate 584,010 of NZ_JACXAC010000001.1, read as the reverse complement.
GAAAGCCCCTATGGCTGTCCTTGGACCGTCGCGCTTGCAAATTGAAGACAATTTTGCGGCCAAACCTATTTTCTTCGACAAACCCATGCCCTCTCCCGACCAGCTCCTCGCCCCCTCGGTTTCTTCCACCAGTCCCGCCGCCCCGCCCGACGTCGAAATCATGACCATTGGCGACGAGCTGCTGTACGGGCAGGTCATCGACACCAATTCGGCTTTCATGGGCCAGGAGCTGGGCAAAATCGGGCTGCGCGTGCGGCAGATTTCGTCGGTGTCGGACCGCGCCGACGAGATAGTGACGGCCCTCGACCAGGCCCGGCAGCGGGCGCAGGTGGTGCTCATCACCGGCGGCCTCGGCCCCACCAAAGACGACCTCACCAAGCACGTGCTGGCCCGCTACTTCGGCTCCGAGCTGGTGATGCACGAGCCCACGCTGCGCCACGTAGAAGAAATTTTCCAGCGCTTCCAACGCCCCATGCTCGACGTGAACCGCCAGCAAGCCCTGGTGCCGGCCAACTGCGAAGTGCTGCACAACGCCGTGGGCACGGCCCCCGGCATGTGGTTCAACGACCAGGGCACCGTGTTTGTGAGCATGCCCGGCGTGCCCTTCGAGATGAAGCGCCTGATGACCGACCACGTGCTGCCGCGCCTGCAAAGCCAGTTTCACCTCGCCCCCATCGAGCACGTCGTGGTGATGACGGCCGGCCTGGGCGAAAGCTTTCTGGCCCAGAAAATCGCCGATTGGGAAGATGCCCTGCCCGCCAACATCAAGCTGGCCTACCTGCCCAGCTTCGGGGCCGTGCGCCTGCGCCTCACCGGCACCGCCGACGGCCAACCCGACCTGCGCGGCCGGATGCTGGCCCTGCTGCCCGCCCTGCGTGAGCGCATCGGCGAGTACATTTTTGCTGAAGAGGAAACCACCATTGAAGCCGCCATCGGCCAATTACTACTGGCCAAGGGCCTCACCGTGGGCACCGCCGAAAGCTGCACCGGCGGCCTGGTGGCGCAGCGCCTCACCAGCGTGCCGGGCAGCTCGGGCTACTTCCGGGGCGGCATCGTGGCCTACCACAACGACATCAAGCAGGCTGAGCTGGGCGTGAAGCCCGAAACCCTGGCTCAGCACGGCGCCGTGAGCGAGGCCACCGTGCGCGAGATGGCCGAGGGCGCCCGCCGCCGCCTGGGCGTCGACGTGGCCGTGGCCACCAGCGGCATTGCCGGCCCCACCGGCGCCACGGCCACCAAAAAGGTAGGAACCGTGTGCCTGGCCTACGCCGACGCCACCCACACCATAAGCCGCGAATACGTGCTGGACCGAGGCCGGGCGCTGAACGTGGAATACGCGGCCCAGTCGCTGCTCACGATGCTGCGGCAGCAGCTGGCGGGCGTGTAGCAACGTAGCTGTTATAGCAGAACTTGCCCCAGCGGGGCGACACTCATTGCATGTCGCCCCGCTGGGGCAAGTTCCGTTTTACCTTCCCCTCGGCTCATCGCCGAAGCCCGCAGATTGAGGCTGCGGAGGGCACCAAACGAGTATCGATTAGCGGGTCAAAACCTTCTGGTTATAGCCAGCGCAACCGGCAGCAGGTTGGGCAATACTGTTCAGCTCAAAACGCTATTCTATTACCAGCTTCTTGGAAACGACGCCTTCCCGTAAAGCGAGGCGCACCTCGTATACGCCCGGCGCAAGACCATCCAGGGGCACTGTGCCGGTGGGCGTGAGGGCGGTGCGGCGCAGCAGTTGGCCGAGGGCGTTGTGAACGGTGACAGCCACCGGTTGCTGGGCGTAAGCGGCAGGCAAGCGCACCGTTACCTGGTGCCGGGCCGGGTTGGGGTACAGCCCCACCTGGGCGGCCACGGCCGGCTGCGCGGCCAGCGGCGCACCCGCTGTCATCTTCACCACCCAATAGTCAACGTTGCCCCAGCAACCTTGCGTTTTGTCGCCGCCAATGGGCGAGGCCGTGAATCCCCCCAGCAAAACGTCGCCGCCCACGGCCAGTTGCACGGCGAGGAGGTTATCGTTGAGGGTGCCGCCAAAACGCTTGTCCCACTGCTTCACGCCGGCTGCGTCGGTCTTCACGGCCCAGTAGTCGCCGTCGCCCTGGCTGGGCTCGGTTTTGTCGCCGCCCACGCCGGAGCTGGAGCTGCCCGCCAGCAGGTAGCCGCCGTCGGGCATCAGCGCTAAGCTGGTAATGCTTTCGCCCATTGCGCCGCCGTAGGTGCGGTCCCATAGCTTGGTGCCTTGGGCGTCGACCCGCAGCAGCCACATATCGCCACCGCCCTTGTGGGGATCCGACTTGTCGTCGCCAATGTTTGATTGCGAATTACCACCGAGCAGATAGCCGCCCCCCGGCAGCACCTGAATGGCCCCGAGGCCATCGAAGCCCGCGCCGCCCAGGGCCTTGTCCCATTGTTTGGTGCCGGTGGCGTCCAGCTTCACCAGCCAAATATCCACTGACCCGTGGCTTGGCTCCGATTTATCGCCGCCCAGCCCAGAGAGAGAGGAACCGCCCAAAATGCAGCCTCCGTCGGGCGTGGCTTTCATGCCGGCAAAATATTCTTCGGCGCTGCCGCCAAAACGGTGGTCCCAGAGCTTGGCGCCCTGCGCGTCAATCTTCACCACCCACAGGTCACTGCTGCCCCGGCTGGCTTCGGTTTTATCGCCGCCGCTGCCCGACTGCGAACTGCCCCCGAGCAGGTAGCCGCCGTCGGGGGTGGGTTGGATGGCCGCGAGGTAGTCGCTGCCGGGCCCGCCGTACCGCTTGTCCCATTGCTTGACGCCCTGCGCGTTCACCTTCACCAGCCAGAAGTCGTTGCCGCCCTGGCTGGGCTGCGACTTGTCGCCGTCCTGCCCCGAATCTGAACTGCCGCCGAGCAGGTAGCCCCCGTCGGCGGTGGGCAAGATGGCTTGCAGGGTTTCTATTTGGGTGCCGCCAAAACGGGCATCCCATTGCTTGTTGCCCTGGGCATCCACCTTCACGGCCCAGAAATCGGCCCCAAACGCCCAGTTCGGCTGCGACACGTCGCCCACGGCGTCGGAGCTGGAGCGCCCGCCCAGCAGGCAGCCCCCGTCGGGGGTGGCGGCCAGGGTAAACAGGGCATCTTCCCCGCTGCAGGTGGTGGAAGTGCCGCCAAAGCGCCGGTCCCACACCTTGGTGGGCGCCGTGGGTAGTTGGGCGGCGGCTTCGGGCAACGGGCAGAGCAGGGCCAGCCCCGCACCCAAGCGCAAGGTGAGCCCTAACGAAGTAAGTAGGGTTGTTTTCATGGTAGTAGGAAAGAATAATGGGTGAAAATAGGCAGCGTAACTGAAAGCATTGGAAATAATATTCTCAAATGCCCCGATGTTGTCCATTCAGCCAAGGTCCTTACCCGTCTCTTGCTAGCCATGCCGGCCTCCAAGCGACGGGCCTACTCCCAAGCACTGGTTACGCCCAAGCAAAAAGGCCGGCATTTCGGCCGGCCTTTTTTCTTGGGCATACGAAGAACTTAAGCAGCTTCTGGGGCGTCACTGGGTACTTTTCGCATGATTTCGTGGCCCATTTTGTCGCGCTTGGTGGTCAGGTACGCTTCGTTGTGCGGGTTGGCGTGGATTTCGATGGGCAGCGTTTCCACGATTTCGAGGCCGTAACCGATGAGGCCGGTGCGCTTGCGGGGGTTGTTGGTGAGCAGGCGCATCTGGCGCACGCCTAGGTCGCGCAGGATGCTGGCGCCCACGCCGTAGTCGCGCTCGTCGCTCTTGAAGCCCAGCTCCTCGTTGGCCTGCACGGTATCGCGGCCCTGCTCCTGCAGCTTGTAGGCTTTCAGCTTGTTGAGCAAGCCAATGCCGCGGCCCTCCTGGTTCATGTACACGATGACGCCGCGGCCTTCGCGCTCAATCTGGCGCATGGCCTGGTGCAGCTGGGGGCCGCAGTCGCAGCGGCACGAGCCGAAGATGTCGCCGGTCACGCAGGAGCTGTGCACGCGCACCAGCACCGGCTCGGGGCCGCTGATGTCGCCCTTCACCAGGGCCAGGTGCTTGGCGCCGTTGGAGTTTTGGGTGAAGGCATAGAGGTCGAAATCGCCGTGCTCGGTGGGCATCTTCACTGAGATTTCGCGGGTAATGAGGCTTTCCGTGGCAAGTCGGTACCTGATGAGGTCCTGCACCGAAATTAGCTTCAGGCCCCATTTCTTGGCCACAATTTCGAGGTCGGGCAGGCGGGCCATCTCGCCGTCTTCCTTCAGGATTTCGACCAGCACCCCGGCCGGCTCAAACCCGGCCAGGCGGGCCAGGTCCACGGCGGCTTCGGTGTGGCCGGCGCGGCGCAGCACGCCTTCTTTGCGGGCTTTGAGGGGGAAAATGTGGCCGGGCTTGCCCAGTTCTTCGGGCTTGGTGGCGGGGTCGATAAGGGCCAGGATGGTCTTGCTGCGGTCGGAGGCCGAGATGCCGGTGGTCACGCCGTTCTTCAACAGGTCGACCGATACGGTGAAGGGCGTGGCGTGCAGGGCCGTGTTGTGGCCCACCATCAGGTCGAGGCCCAGCTCTTCGCAGCGTTGCTCGGGCAGCGAAGCGCACACCAGGCCGCGGCCGTGCGTGGCCATAAAATTGATGACTTCGGGCGTGGCCGACCGGGCGGCGCAAATGAAGTCGCCTTCGTTTTCACGGTCTTCGTCGTCGACTACGATGACAACTTTGCCAGCGCGAATGTCTTCGATGGCGGATTCGATGGTATCAAGCATGGGATGGGGTATTTCGGGCCATAACAGCGGCAGCGCCCGCAAAGTTAGCCCGTAGCGCGGCGCCCTAGCCGAACAGTGCTTCCAGCTGCGCCGTGGCCCCGGCCCAGGTGTAGCGGGCTTTCACAAACGCCTGCCCGCGGCGGGCCAGAGCACTGGCCGAAGCCGGGTCGGCCAGCAGCTCCGAGACGACCCGAGCAAGGGCTGCCGCCGACTCGGCCACGCGCAATTCCTGGCCGTCGGTGCCGCCCAGGGCGTTGTTGGCCAGCGGGGTGGTCACGCACGGCAGCTGCATGGCCATGGCTTCGAGCAGCTTGTTTTGCAGGCCCGTGCCCACGCGCATGGGCGCCACAAACACCCGTGCCGATGCATACGCCGCCCGAATGTCGGGCACCCAGCCGCTCACCTCCACGTGCGCCGAAGCCAGCGCCAGCACCCGGGGCGCGGGCGTGGTGCCGGCCACCAACAGGCGCGCCCCGGGGTGCTGCGCGCGCACCAACGGCATGATTTCCTCGGCCAGGAAAACGGCTGCGTCCACGTTGGGATGGTAGCTCATGTTGCCGCAAAACAGCACGTCGTATTCCTTGGCCACCTCCGGCATGGGCTGGAAATTCTCGGTGTCAATGCCATTGAGCACCACCCGAATGTCGTTGCGGCGCGGGTGCTGAATGAGCTGCCGGTCCTGGTCGCTGATGATGGTGTGGTGCCGGAACCAGGCAAAGGCCTCGGCTTCGTAGGCCGTCAGCCGCCGGGCCTCTAACGCAAACACCGGCCGCTGCCATAGCGGCGCCTGCGTGGCCCGGCGCGCCATGCCAGCCGAAAAAACGTCCATGTAATCGAGCGTCATGGGCACCGTGCCGGCGTGGGGCCGCAGGTATTCGGCCATGCGAATGAGCTGGCAGTACACGTGGTCGGGCCGGAAGGTGCGCAGCAGCTCATCGACTTTGCGCTGGGCCTGGACGTCGTAGAAATAGCCCACCTGCAGCGGCCGGCCCGTGGCCAAGGCCCGTGCCATGTTGGCCGCGATGCCGGGCTTGTGCAGCCGGTGCACCGTGAGGCCGCCCCGGCACAGGGGCCGCACCGCCGCGTCGGCTTCGGCCGTCACTTCCTCGTCGCTGAGGGCAAAGAGGCAGATTTCGTGGCGCTCGGCCAGGTAGCGCAATTGGTGGTAGGCGCGCAGCTTGTCGCCCTTGTCCAAGGGGTACGGGAAGCGCGAGAGGAGCACAAGCAGCTTCATGCGGGCGGCGAATGGGCGGGCGTGCCAGCCGGCGCGGGCAGAAGCAGGCGCTCGTACAAGTCAATAAAGCGCTGCACCACGCGGCCGTTGTCGTAGACGTTGGTGGCGGTGCGGGCGGCCGCGGCCCCAATGCCGCGCACGTCGATTTCGCCGCGGTACCAGGCGCGCAGGGCGTCGAGCCAGGCGGCCGCGCCATCGCGCACCAGCAGGTTCTCGTCGTTGTGGGCCACAATGCCCTCGGCGCCCAGCGTGGTGCTCAAAATGGCTTTGCCCAAGGCCATGCCCTCCACAATTTTCACGCGCATGCCGCCGCCACTCAGCAGCGGCACCAGCATCAGCTCGTACTGCTGCATAAAGGCGGGGGCTGATTCCACAAAGCCGTGCATGATGACATTTTCACCTTTCCGATTGAGCAAGTGCGCGGGGGCGTTGCGCCCGGCAAGGTGCAGCTCCACGTCCGGAAATTCGGCGTGAAACGTGGGCCATACCTCGCGCAGCAGCCACTCCACCCCTTCCTGATTCGGCAGCCAGTCGAGCGAGCCAATCATGAACAAGGTGCGGGGCTTGGGCTGCACCGACGAGTCGGGACGCACGCGGCTGAGGTCGACGCCGGCGGGAATGAACACCACCGGCTCGGGGCAGTGCAGGGCGCGCAGGCGTTGGGCGTCGTCTTCGGTGATGGCGGCCACGGCGTCGAACTGGCGCAGGTAGCGCCGCTCAAACTTCTCCAAGCGCCGGGCAATGGTGCCCAGGAAAACGCGCTTGAGCGGGTTGGTTTCGCGGCCGGCCAGCATTTGCCAAATGGTGTATTCCACGTTGTGGGCGCGCAGCACCAGCGGCGGCACCCGAAAATCGGCCCGATGCTGGCGCCCCAGCAGCTCGGCGTACCAGGCCACGAAGGTGCCTTCCATCTGCACGATGTCCACTTTCTCGGTGCGCAGGATTTCCAGCAGCCTCTCGCCCACCGCCGGGCTGATGAACCGCTCCACGTTGTAAGGCTGGCGGCTGAACAGGAAGTTTTTGAGGGCTTTAGAGGCCGAAATGTTCGTGTCAACATCCACCAGCACCAGCCGCAAATTGGGTCCCAGGCGGGCCAGGGCGTCGGCCGGCTGGCGGTGCTTGGGCGTGTTGATGGCCAGCAGCGTGACCCGGTGCCCGGCCCGCACGAGGCCCGCTGCCACGTCGTACATGGCAATGGCGCCGCCGTCATGAGGCGGAAAAGGCACGCGCGGACAGAGTTGCAGAATGTGCATAGCGCCGGCAAAGGTAGAAGGAGGCCGCGCTTCCGGAAGAATGGGAAATTGGCGGCCAACTCCCCTCCTTACCAAGGAGGGGACGCTTGCGCAAAGCGCAAGCTGGGGTGGTTAGGCGGTTGAACGCACCCAAACGATGCAGCCGCCAGTCGTTCAACGACGTTAACCACCCCCGTCCGAGCCTGCGGCTCGAACATCCCCTCCTTGGTAAGGAGGGGAGTTTGACGCTCCTGTGCATTCCGCGCGACCTTACAGCTGCCGGAAGCGCACCTCGAAGGTTTCAATCTGCTCTTCACTCCCCAGCACCAGCAGCACGTCGCCGGGCGCGGGCACGTAGTCCACGGGCGGGCTCACCATAAGGGAGCCCGCGGCCGTGCGCATGCCGATGATGGTGGCGCCGGTGATGGAGCGCACGTCGAGCTCGCGGATGCTGCGGCCGTGTAAATCGCGCCGGAGCTGCTCAAAGCTCATTTCCTCCAGCCGCAGTTTGTCGGCGCTGAGGCCGGAAATGAGGTCGAGGAAGCGGATGACCTCGGGGCGCACCACCAGCTTGGCCATGTGCGAGCCCCCGATTTCGTCGGGCATCACCACCGAGTCGGCCCCGGCCGAGAGCAGCTTGCTTTCAGAGGTTTTGAGCGAGGCGCGGGCGATGATTTTCAGGCGCGGGTTGAGGGCGCGGGCCGAGAGGGCCACAAACACGTTGTCGGCGTCTTTGGGCAGCGAGGTGATGAGGGCCGAGGCGCGCTCCACGCCGGCCTGCTTCAGCACGAGGTCGGTGGTGGCGTCGCCAAACACGGTGTAGATGCCGCCGCCGGGCAGGCCGTCGCCGTCGTAGTCCTCGCCGGTGCTGCCGCTGGTGATGCTTTTCATCAGCTCCTGGTCCGATTCGATGACCACCACGCGGGCGCCGTTGGCGCGCAGCTCCTGGTAGGCCCGGCGCCCGTTGCGCCCAAACCCGCATACGATGACGTGCCCGCTAAAGCGCTTGATTTCCTGGTCGGTCCGAATCATGTTGTAAATCTTGCGCAGCTCGCCGTCAAAGATAAACGAGGACATGACCGACACGAGGTAGGCCACCACGACGAGGTTGTAAAGAATGTAAAAGGAGACAAATAGCCGCCCCGCCTGCGAAAACGGGTGAATTTCGCCAAAGCCCACCGTGGCAATGGTGGTCACGGTCATGTAAAAGGCATCAACCGGGTGGTAATGCTCGATGACCATGAAGCCCGTCATGCCGATGACCAAACTCAGCGAAGTCAGGACAATGGCCAGCAGCAGCCGGTTGATGTTGAGTTGTCGGAGCATGGGGTTGGTTGAGACCTCAAAGGAACGTCATGCCAGCTTGTCGAAGCACGACGCCTCATTATCGCCGATTACGGACGGCCAAATCCTACGCCGTGCGGCCCACCACGGTGCCCAGCAGCCCGGCCAGCTCGTTGTCGAGTTCCTTCAGCCGCTTGATGTCACCGAGGATTTCGAACATCTCGACGTCGTCCAGCGGGTGGCGCAGCTTTTCGAGGCACTGGTCGAGCTCGCGCTGCACGTGCACTTTGTTGAGGCGCAGCACGGCGTTGTCGCAGGCCAGCTTGGGCAGGTCCACTTCGTTAAAGACGTAGATTTCCTTGGTGCGCCAGTTGGGGCTGATTTCGTAGCGCTCGGTGGCCAGGTCGGTGATGAGCTGGCGGATGTCTTCGCGCTCGTTCTGGGCCAGCAGGCGGGCGTCGGGGAAGCGGCCGGCCAGCAATTCCTGGCGGCAGATTTCCCACATTTCGGCATAGAGCGGCTTCTGCAACGGGTTTTCGCCGAGCTGGCCCATGAGGTAGGCCGCCACGCTGATTTCCTCTTCCACCTCGCGCCCGGCGTAGAGCACCAGCAGGCGCAGCACCTCGCGCTCGCACACCTGCAGCATGTCGGGCGTGTCGTCGTCGGCCTCGGCTTTGGCAGCCGAGGGCTGGAAGCTGGCGCCCGCGCCCAGGATTTCCACGGTGGCTTCGTGGCCGCCGTACATGAGCATTTCGGCCTCTTCCTCGTCGGTCATCGGGCGCGGAGCCGGGGCCGAGCGCGGGTTGTTGCTGGGCGGAAAGCCGGTGTTGGCGCTGCCGGCGCCCTGGCCGTAGCTGCCGGCGTTGCCGCTGCCGCCGGGCGCCTTCTGCGAAGCGGTTTTGACAAGCTTGTTGTACTCGGTGATGAGCACCTGCTCGTCGATGCCGAACGTGGCCGAGGTTTGCTGCAAAAACACCTGGCGCTTGATGGCGTCGGGCACTTTGGCGATGCTGTGCAGCACGTCGCGGATGGCCTCGGCCTTCTTCACCGGGTCGTTGCTGGCCTCGCGGGCCACCAGCGTGGTTTTGAAGGAGATGAAGTCCTGGCTCTTGGTTTCGATGTACTCGGTGAAGCGCTGGTCGCCCACTTTGCGGATATAGCTGTCCGGGTCGTCGCCGTCGGGGAAGAGCACCACGCGCACGTTCAGGCCGCCTTCGAGCAGCAAGTCGGTGCCGCGCAGCGAGGCCTTGATGCCGGCCGCGTCGCCGTCGTAGAGCACCGTCACGTTATCGGAATACCGCTTGATGAGCCGAATCTGGCCTTCAGTGAGCGAGGTGCCCGACGAGGCCACCACGTTTTTGATGCCGCCCTGGTACAAGCTCAGCACGTCCAGGTACCCTTCCACCAGGTAGCAAACCTCCTGCGTACGAATGGCCTGCCGGGCCTGAAATAGCCCGTACAACACGTCGGACTTGTGGTAAATCTCAGATTCTGGCGAGTTGAGGTACTTCGCCATCTTGTCGTCGCGCTTCAGCGTGCGCGCCCCAAAGCCCACCACCCGGCCGCTGATGTTGTGAATCGGGAACATCACGCGGCCCCGGAACCGGTCGTAGCGCCGGCCGGTATCCTTGCCCTGGTCGTCGGTGCGGATGACGGTGAGGCCGGTTTTCTCCAGGTATTTCTTGTCGTAGCCGGCCGTCTCGGCGGCTTTCATCAGGTCGTCCCAGGCATCCAGAGAATAGCCGAGCTCGAACGTCTGGATGGTGCTCAGGTTGAGGCCGCGCTCCTTGAGGTAGCCGTAGCCGATGCTCATGCCCTCCTCGGAGTTGAGCAGCAGGCGGTGGTAGTGGTTTTTGGCGAAGTCCGAAACGATGAACTGCGAGTCTCGCTCGTTCTGCTCCAGCTGCTGCTGGGGCGTCTTTTCCTCCTCCTGAATCTCGATGGCGTACTTCTTGGCCAGGTATTTCAGGGCCTCCACGTAGCTGGTGCCCTCCACGTCCATCACGAACTGCACCACGCCGCCGGCCTTGCCGCAGCCGAAGCACTTGTACAGGCTCTTGGCCGGGTTTACGGAGAATGACGGCGACTTTTCGTTGTGAAACGGGCACGGGGCCCACAGATTCTGGCCCTTGCGCTTGAGCTGCACGAAGTCGCCGACAACTTCCACGATGTCGGCGGTCTGGATGATGTGGTCAACTAATTCTTTGGGAATGCGGGCCATCGGGGGCGGGGTATCGGGACAAATGGGGGCGTCGTGCAATCGGGGCGCCTCACCCCCGGGCCCTCTCCCGAAGGAAAGAGGCACCGGTTCTGCTCCTATCGAAGTCGGCTGGCTCCCCTCTCCTGTGGGAGAGGGGCCGGGGGTGAGGCGCTACGGCTGCAGTCGTCACAACAAATTTCGCCCTACTTTCTCCTACGTCCTACCTTTGCCTGGAATAAACTCCGCGCAAGATGCCCGCATACCGCCCCGAAGAAATCGAAAAGAAGTGGCAAGCCCACTGGAAAGCGCACAGCACTTTCCGGGCCCAGAACCACTCCGACAAGCCCAAATACTACGTGCTCGACATGTTCCCCTACCCCTCCGGGGCGGGCCTGCACGTGGGGCACCCGCTGGGCTACATTGCCTCCGACATTGTGTCGCGCTTCAAGCGCCTGCAGGGCTTCAACGTGCTGCATCCCATGGGCTTCGACTCCTTCGGCCTGCCCGCCGAGCAGTACGCCATCCAGACCGGCCAGCACCCGGCCATCACGACGGAGAAAAACATCGACACCTACATCAAGCAACTCAACAGCCTGGGGTTTAGCTACGACTGGAGCCGCGAGGTGCGCACCTCGGAGCCCGGCTACTACAAGTGGACGCAGTGGATTTTCCTCAAGCTGTTCAACTCCTGGTACAACCTCGATACCGACCGCGCCGAGCCCCTGACGGCCCTCACCGCCCGCTTTGCCGAGAGCGGCAGCGAAGGCATCAACGCGGCCGGCGACGCCGACGAGCGCCAGGTGTTCACGGCCGGGCAGTGGGCGCTGTTTTCGGAGCAGCAGAAGCTGGCCGCCGTGCACCCCTACCGCCTCGCCTACCAGCAGGACACCTACGTGAACTGGTGCGCCGGCCTGGGCACGGTGCTAAGCAACGACGAGGTGAAGGACGGCCTCTCGGAGCGCGGCGGCTTCCCCGTGGAGCGCCGCCTCATGCCCCAGTGGAACCTGCGCATCACGGCCTACGCCGACCGCCTGCTGCAGGGCCTCGACACCATCGACTGGCCCGACGCGGTGAAGGAGATGCAGCGCAACTGGATTGGCAAGAGCATCGGGGCCGAGGTAACGTTCCCGGTGCAGGGCCACGACAACGCGCACATCAAGGTCTACACCACCCGCGTCGACACCATTTACGGGGCCACCTTCCTGGTGCTGGCGCCGGAGCACGAGCTGGTGGACGCCCTCACCACGCCCGAGCAGCGCGCCGCCGTCGACGAGTACATCGCCGCCACCAAGCGCCGCTCGGAGCGCGACCGCATGGCCGATACCAAAACCGTATCGGGCGTGTTCACGGGCGCGTATGCCCTGAACCCGGTGAACAACGAGCCCGTGCAAATCTGGCTGGCCGACTACGTGCTGGCCGGCTACGGCACCGGCGCCGTGATGGCCGTGCCCAGCGGCGACCAGCGCGACTACGTGTTTGCCAAGCATTTCGGCCTGCCCATTCCGGCCATTTCCGACGCGCAAAAGGACCTCGACCAGCAAGCCGACCCCACCAAGGAAGGCCACTACATCAATTCCGGCTTCATCAACGGCTTGGGCTACAAAGAAGCCACCGCCAAGCTCATTGCCTATCTGGAAGAGAAAGGCCTGGGCCGCGGCAAGGTGAACTACCGCCTGCGCGACGCCATTTTCGGCCGCCAGCGCTACTGGGGCGAGCCCATTCCGATTTACTACAAGGACGGCACGGCCTACGGCATCGCCGAAAGCGACCTGCCGCTGGTGCTGCCCGAAATCGATGAGTACAAGCCCACCGAAACCGGTGAGCCGCCCCTCGGCCGTGCCCAAAACTGGCTCTACAAAGGCAAATACCCCTACGAGCTGAGCACCATGCCCGGCTGGGCCGGTTCGTCGTGGTACTACCTGCGCTACATGGACCCCACCAACGACGCGCGCTTCGTGGGTGAAGAAGCCGAGCAGTACTGGGGTACCGTGGACCTCTACATGGGCGGCGCTGAGCACGCCACCGGCCACTTGCTCTACGCCCGCTTCTGGTACCTGTTCCTGAAGGACCTGGGCCTCGTGAGCGGCAATGAGCCCTTTCAAAAGCTGATTAACCAGGGCATGATTCTGGGCCGGTCGAATTTTGTGTATAGGCTATGGCATACATGGGATACAAATGACCCAAACAGTGACGAGCACATGGAGCTTTTGCCGAGCATCTATGTATCCAAAAATATTCGGGAAGCGCTTCGAGATGTCACTCTAGACCAAACGAATAACCCCGCTGTTATCGACTTTTTTAATCAAGTGAAAGAGATTGAGAAATCCGCTCGTTTGATGTACCCCGACTTTAATGCAAAGTTGAAAATCCATAACGTAGGTGGAGACGGTAAAGCAAGTTTTTCAGCCTTGCATGTAGACGTGAATTTGGTCGAGAATGACGTACTAGACCTTGAACAATTCCGTTCGTCAAGAGATGACTACAAATCGGCTGCATTTGTGACAGAAGATGGTCAATTTCTCTGTAGCTGGGAAGTTGAGAAAATGTCCAAGTCCAAATTCAACGTCGTGAACCCCGACGTGCTGATTGGCCGCTACGGCGCGGATGCCCTGCGCCTCTACGAGATGTTCCTCGGCCCGCTGGAGCAGTACAAGCCCTGGAATACCAACGGCATCAGCGGCGTGGGCGGCTTCCTCAAGAAGTTCTGGCGCCTATTCCACCCCGAAGACGGCCCCCTCGCCGTGACCGACGAGTCCGCCACGCCGGCCGAGCTCAAGGTGCTGCACCGCGCCATCCAGAAGGCGCAGGAAGACATCGAGAAGTTCAGCTTCAACACCTCCGTCAGCCTGTTCATGATTACCGTGAACGAGCTCACGGCCCTCAAGTGCCACAAGCGCGCCATTCTGGAGCCGCTGGTGCTGCTGGTGTCGCCGTTTGCCCCGCACCTGGCCGAAGAGCTATGGCAGGAGCTGGGCCACGCGGCCGGCAGCATCTCCACGGCCAGTTACCCCGAGTTCCGCGAAGAATACTTAGTGGAAGACACCGTGACCTACCCGCTTGCCATCAACGGCAAGGTGCGCGAGCAGATGCAGTTTGCCGCCGCCGCCACCGCCGCCGACATCGAAGCCGCCGTGCTGGCCTCTGATTTCCTGGCCAAGCACGGCGAGGGCAAAGCCGCCAAAAAGGTGATTGTGGTGCCCGGCCGCATGGTAAACGTGGTGGTGTAGCAGCGGCTCATGTGGCCATACGCGGCGCGCCGCGGAGTGATACTTTTGAGGTGTCGCTTCGCGGCGCGCTTTTTTGCTCTCCTATTTTCTTTTCATTGATGATTTCATTTTTAACCCGCCCAGCGGCAGCTCTGCGCCACCGGTGGTGCTTACTGGGTTTGCTGCTGAGCATCGGCCTGAACAGCCGCGCCCAAACATCCGATGCCGCCGGCCCGCTCCTGTCGCCCGACCAGTTCCTCGGCTATAAGCTCGGTTCGCAGTTCACGCCGCACGCCGAGATGCTGCGCTACGTGGCCCACGTGGTGGCACACTCGCCTGGCCGCATGAAGCTGGTGCCCTACGGCAAAACCTACGAAAACCGCCCGCTGGAAGTGGTGCAGATTGCCAACGCCGACAACTTCGGCAAGCTGGAAGATGTGCGCCACAACAACCTGCGCCTGGCCGGCCTGGAAAGCGGCAGCGCCCAGCGCCAGCAGCCGGCCGTGTGCTGGCTGAGCTACAACGTGCACGGCAATGAGGCCGTGAGCTCCGAAGCCGTGATGCAGGTGCTCTACGACCTGGCCAACCCGCAGGACCAACAAGTGCAGGACTGGCTGAAAAACACCGTCGTCATCGTCGACCCCTGCATCAACCCCGACGGCCACGACCGGTACGTGAACTGGTACAACCGCGTGCGCAACCAGAGCCCCAACGCCAACCCCGACTCCTGGGAGCACCGCGAGCCCTGGCCCGGCGGCCGCTTCAACCACTACTATTTCGACCTGAACCGCGACTGGGCCTGGCAAACCCAGCAGGAAACCCGCCAGCGCATCGCCCTCTACAACCAGTGGCTGCCGGCCGTGCACGCCGACTTTCACGAGATGGGCCCCAACAACACGTATTATTTCTCGCCCGCGGCCAAGCCCTACCACGCCGACATTACGCCGTGGCAGCGCAAGTTTCAGGGCATCCTGGGCGACTACAACAAGGTGGCGTTTGACAAGAATAACTGGCTGTACTTCACCCGCGAGGTGTACGACCTCTACGCGCCCACCTATGGCGACACCTGGCCCAGCTTCAACGGCGCCATCGGCATGACCTACGAGCAGGGCGGCGGCCCCGCCGGTGGCCTGGCTTTCGCCCGCCTCGACGGCGACACGCTGACGCTGGCCCAGCGAATTGCCCACCACCACGCTGCCAGCCGCGCCACTATCCAGGCCACCGCTGAGCGGCACGACGACTTGCTGCGCGAGTTCCAGAGCTACTTCGCCACGGCCCGGAGCAAGCCGCAGGGCGACTACAAAACCTACGTGCTGTCGGCCGGCAACGACCCCGGCCAGCTGCGCGCCTTCACCCAATACCTCGACCGCAACCAGATTCAGTACGGTTTCGCCAGCAAGCGCAGCAAAGCCAAGGGCTACAACTACGCCACCGGCAAAACCGACAACGTGCAGGTGGAGCCGCGCGACGTGGTCATCAGCATGTACCAGCCCAAGTCGACGCTGGTGAAGGTGCTGTTCGAGCCCAAGTCGCAGCTCGAAGACTCGCTCACCTACGACATTACCTCCTGGGCCCTGCCCTACGCCTTCAACCTGAAAGCCTACGCCCTGCCCGGCCGCCTCGACGCCTCGGGCGCCGCCCCCAGCCAAGCCATGGTGAAGGGCAGCGCCGCCTCCGCCGACCGCCCTTACGCCTACCTGGCCCGCTGGAACAGCCTGCAAGACATTCGTTTCCTGAGCCGCCTGCTGCAGCAAAAAGTGAAGGTGCGCTACGCCGAAAAAGCATTTGAGTCGGAAGGCCAGCAGTACGCGCCCGGCACCCTCATCATCACCCGCACCGGCAACGAAGGCCTCGGCGCCCGCTTCGACCAGCTGGTGCGCGCCCAGGCCGACTCGGCGGGCACCACCGTCGTGGCCGTGAAATCGGGGTTCTCCACCACGGGCCGCGACCTGGGCTCCAGCACGGTGCACTTCGTGAAGCAGCCCAACGTGGCCGTGGTGGCCGGCCCCGGCGTCGACCCCACCGCGTTTGGCGAGGTGTGGCACTTCTTTGAGCAGCAGCTCGGCTACCCGCTCACGGTGCTGGGCGCCGACTACCTCAGCCGCGTGTCGCTGCAGAAGTACGACGTGCTGATTCTGCCCAACGGCAACTACAGCGACATCTACTCAGACCGCGCCCTCGAAGGCCTCAAGGCCTGGGTGCGCGACGGCGGCCGCCTCATTGCCCTGGAAGGCGCCGCCAAATTCCTGGCCAACAAGAAGGACTTTCTGCTGAAAACCAAAGCCGTCGACTCGGTGGCCGTGCGCAAGGCCAACCAGCAAAACCCCTACCGCCTGCTGCGCCGCTACGGCGACTCGGAGCGCGAGGAAGCCGAAGAGGCCGTGCAGGGCAGCGTGTACCGCGTGCAGCTCGACAACACCCACCCGCTGGCCTTCGGCTACGGTAGCAACTACTTCGCCCTCATCCGCAACCCCCTGGGCTACCGCTTCCTCGACAAGGGCGGCTGGAACGTGGGCGTCATCAAGAAGGACAGCTACTCGGCCGGTTTCGCCGGCACCAAAGCCCGCAAGGAACTCACCGACACCTTCGTGGTGGGCACCCAGGACCTGGGCCGCGGCTCCGTGGTGTACTTGGGCGACAACCCGCTTTTCCGCGCCTTCTGGCAGGGCGGCAAGCTGATGTTCGGCAACGCCGTGTTCTTAGTAGGACAGTAATCTACTGTTGACGCAAAAGCCCCGCCGGCAATCCGGCGGGGCTTTTGCGTGGGCTGTAAAGACGCAAATATGAGTCTCTACATTTCCAAAGCTGCCTTAACCGCCTTGGGAAGGGAAACCCAGACCAACTCATACGAATGGTCAATCAGCTCGCGCAGCTGGCTTTCCGGAACGCCGGTGCCGATGAGCACTGTATTCCAGTGCTTCTTGTTCATGTGGTAGCCGGGCAGCACGTAGTCGTGCGCCTCACGCAGCTCCACGGCCCGCTCGGGGTCGCACTTCAAGTTGATGCTGCCGAAAGTGTCGATGTCGGTGAGGGCAAACACTTTGCCTCCTACTTTGAACACCAGTGTTTCGGGGCCGAATGGGGTTTCCTCGGTCACGCCCGCTTTCAGCAAGCAGTAATCGCGGAAGTCTTCAATGTTCATCGGGCCGTCCGCAGGTTAGAGCACGTAGCGGAACAGCATCACCACTAGGCACACCAGAAACATCGCCAAGCTGAGCTTATTGATGAAGTGCATGGTCTTCAGGTTGAAATTGGTTTTGCGGTTCGGGTCGTTGCCGCGGAAGAAATAACCGAGGGCGGGACCGAAGTTAAACAGGTTTTTACCGTTCATGGCGAGGCAGGTTTGGGTTCGGAAAGATAACACGGGGCGCGCCAGAATGATTTGCGATAAGCCCGGATTTGCTAGGTAAAACACGTTAAACATCAACCTACTGGGCTGCCGTGCAACCTGCGCCTTGGCTCCTCGCCTATACTCCCGCAACTCCAGCCATTATGCCCCAATTCGCTACTTCTCTCCTGCTCGCCGCTGTGCTTTCACTGCCGGCCCTCGTTGCCAACGCCCAACAAGCGCCTTCCGAAACGGAGGCCGTGAAGCGAACCGTCACCGCCTTTTTCGACGGCATGCGGCGCGGCGACAGCACCCTGGTGCGCCGAACGCTGGCGCCCGGCGCCGTTTTCCACGGCATCGGCGGTCGGCCCGGCCAGCCCGTGGCGCTACAAACCGAAAACATCAACGGCTTCCTGAAAGCCGTGGGCACGCCACACGCCGAAGTATGGGACGAGCGGATAAAATTCGAGCAGGTGCTGATTGACGCCAACCTGGCCAGCGTGTGGACGCCGTACGAGTTCTACCTCGGCAGTAAATTCAGCCACTGCGGCTACGACTCGTTCCAGTTGGTGAAGCTGGCCGACGGCTGGAAAATTGCGCACATCATCGACACGCGGCGCAAGGAGAAGTGTAAATAATCAGATTATTTAGAATTGTCGATGACTTCAAATCCAGCTGCAGTAACCTCAAACACTTCTCCTTTGTAGCCAACTGGCTTGAATAAGCCCTTATGAACAAGAGAGCCGATTATAGCATCCCATTTGGCTATCTCTCTTGGCGATTGTTCCTTAATAAAATTAATTCTGTTCGTTTGAATATATGTTCCGGCAGCAATTCGGTGACGTTGAATTATTCCGCGAGAATCTTGGGCTGCTTCTTGCAAAAGACTTTGTTCGTCAATGCTCAATTCCAATTTCTCGCTAGACTTCACAAGACTTAGCAAATGGTTAGAAGCGGGAACAGCAGCAACAGGGAAATACTTTTTTATATTAATCTGGAGTTGATTTCTAAATTTTCTTTTAAACTCATCTAAACTTGAAAACCCTTCATACAATCCTTTAGGCTGGCAATAGCTTTTAAACTTTTGAAGTTGCTTGAACTGCTTACTGATATTGATTTCTGGTTTAACAAGCGCTTCAGAAAAGTATAGCATTGCTGGCTTGCCAGAAGCTATGTGCCGCTGTATTTCCTCTACTGTTCCGCTTGCGTATTCCGCAGTGGCAGTGCCTATACGCGTCCAGAAAATACCAACCAATAAATCGCAAGGAGCCAACACCGACTCGTTGATGATTGATTGAGCAGGTGCTTTCATATCAGGAGCAGAATGTGTTTCCCAACCTATCGGCAAAAGCACTTGCTTTCGTTCATCTGCATTGAGAGCATTCCATTCGTATATCAAGTCACGGACGGCTTGTCGTTCCTCCTGTACATCTCCAGGAGAGGCAATCATCACGTTGTACACAGTCGCATTGAAGCTCATACTTTAAACTAACATTCACTCTAAAATTTAAATACCCACCGGCTCTTCCACTACTTCCTTCTCAATCCAGCGACCGTCCTCGCGCATGAGTTCGATGAGCTCGTCCACGGCGGCTTCTTCGGGCACCGATTTCTTGATGACTTCCTGGCCGCGGTAGAGGGAGATTTTGCCCTTGCCCACGCCCACGTAGCCGTAGTCGGCGTCGGCCATTTCGCCGGGGCCGTTCACGATGCACCCCATGATGCCGATTTTGATGCCCTTGAGGTGGTCGGTGCGCTTGCGAATCATGGCCGTGGTTTCCTGCAAGTCGAACAAGGTGCGGCCGCAGCTGGGGCAGCTGATGTATTCGGTCTTGCTCATGCGGGTGCGGGCCGCTTGCAAGATGCCAAACGACAACTGATTCAGGCCTTCGATGGTGCTGAGCCATTCGGTTTTGCTGCGCTCCGGCAGCAGTTCCGTGCTCAGCACGAGGCCATCGCCGAGGCCATCGAGCAGCAGCCCGCCGCCGTCGGTGGCGGCGTACAGCTGCGTTTCTTCGGGCGAAAGGGCTGGGTACTGGCGGTTAATGACCACTGGGCAAGTCACGCCGGCATTCATCAACGCGAAAAAGGCCCGCCGGATTTCCGGCATGGCGTGGGCGTTGTCGGTGTAGAGAATCACCACGGCGGTGCTGTCGGCGCGCAGTTGGTCGAGCACCGGCTGGGTTAGCGAAGCCAGGTTCTGGAACACGAAGTTCAGCTCCGGGTGGCGGGCGGGGGCCCCGGCGTATTCGGCCGGCGTGAAGACCGGGAAATGGTCGGCGCGCTGGCCGGCGTCGCGCCAGGCGGTGTAATCCACTATTTCCTTCAGGCCGTTGGGCAGCATAAAGGGCGCCGGGCGCTGGCCGGTGTACACGTAGTCAGCCCCCAGGTCCGACATCTGAAACTTGTCGAGAAACGCCGAATACAAATGCCCGGCCGCACGCAAGTCGGCATACTCCAGGTTGGGCAGGCGCGACACATCGGTGATGACGCGCGGCACGTTCTGGCCGCCGAGGTTGGCCACCTCGCGCGTCACGCGGCGGAAATACTGGAAGGGATTGATGGGCTCCTCGCCCACCAGCGGCGCAATGGGCTTGGCCAACGCCGCCCGGCCGGTGTAGCGGTCAATCAGCGCTTTGGCCACCGGCGCCTCGGCTTCGGGCGCCTCGGTCAGGCTCACGCGCACGGTATCGCCCAGGCCGTCCTCGAGCAGCGTGCCGATGCCCACGGCGCTCTTGATGCGGCCGTCTTCGGCCTCGCCGGCCTCGGTCACGCCCAGGTGCAGCGGGTAGGGCTGCAGGCCTTCCTCGTCAAGCTTTTGCACCAGCAGGCGGTAGGCCTGCACCATCACCTGCGTGTTGCTGGCCTTCATGCTCAGCACCACGTCGTAATAGTTTTCTTCCTCGCACAGGCGCAGAAACTCCAGTGCCGACTCCACCATGCCCAGCGGCGTGTCGCCGTAGCGGCTCAAAATTCGGTCCGAGAGCGAGCCGTGGTTGGTGCCGATACGCATGGCCGTGCCGTGCTGCTTGCAAATCTTCACCAGGGGCCGAAACCGCTCACGGATGCGCTCCACCTCGGCGGCGTAGGTGGCGTCGGTGTATTCAATCTCCTCAAATTTCTTTTTGTCGGCGTAGTTGCCGGGGTTCACGCGCACTTTCTCCACGATACGGGCGGCCAGCTCGGCCGCGTTGGGCGTGAAGTGAATGTCGGCGATGAGCGGCACGTTGCAGCCGCGCTTGCGCAGTTCTTTCTTGATTTCCAGCAGGTTTTGGGCCTCTTTCATGCTGGGCGCCGTGATGCGCACGTACTCGCAGCCGGCCTCCACCATGCGCAGCGTTTGCTCCACCGAGCCCAGGGTGTCCATGGTGTCGACGGTGGTCATGCTTTGCACCCGAATGGGGTAGTCGCCGCCCATGGGCAGGCCGCCGATGTTGACTACGCGGGATACGCGGCGCTTGTACTCGGTCAGGCTGGGGCAATACGTTTTGTTCATGAAGCAAAAACTACG
The DNA here is from genome assembly GCF_014699055.1 of Hymenobacter armeniacus. Classification (GTDB taxonomy): domain Bacteria; phylum Bacteroidota; class Bacteroidia; order Cytophagales; family Hymenobacteraceae; genus Hymenobacter; species Hymenobacter armeniacus. The sequence continues at coordinate 563,305 of NZ_JACXAC010000001.1, read as the reverse complement.
GTCAGAAGGCGAAAGTTGCGCCGTCGCACAAAGGTAAAGCCGGCCGCGCGCCTCGGGCAGCCGCAACTTCGCGCCAGGGTTTGCTGTCTATCAACCAATCACAGGAATCATTACACCTCGGTCAACCTTTGAAAGCCCTTTTCCTTGCTTTTGCCCTGCTCACCGCCGCCCCCGGCTTCGCCCAGCAGGTAGCCGTCATCAAGTTTCCGGAGCTGCAGAAGCGGCTGGCGCGGCCCACCGACACCACGTACGTGGTCAATTTCTGGGCCACCTGGTGCGCGCCCTGCGTGAAAGAGCTGCCCCACTTCGAGCAGCTGCGCGCCGCCAATGCGGGCCGCAAAGTGAAAGTGCTGCTGGTGAGCATGGACTATGCCTCGCAGCTTGATAAAAAGGTGAAGCCCTTCGTGAAGCAGCGCGGGCTCAAGTCGGAAGTGGTGCTGCTGAATGAGTCGGACCCGAATAGCTTCATCGACAAAGTGGACGCCAAATGGTCGGGCGCGCTGCCTTTCACCCTCATTGTCAACAACAAAACCAAGCGGCGCCTTACATTTGAAAAAGAGCTGTCGCAAGCCGAGCTCACGGCCGCCTTGCAGAAAGTCCAGCAATAATTCGTTTCCATTTCTCACTTATTACCTGCTCCACCGCCATGAAAAAGCTCCTGCCTTTCCTCTCCCTCTGCTTCGCGTTGCTGCTCAGCGGCTTCGTGAGCCGCCCCGTCGCCGACGGCTACCAAGTGGGCGACAAAGCTGCCGACTTCAAGCTGAAAAACATCGACGGCAAAATGGTGTCGCTGGCCGATAACAAGGCCGCCAAGGGTTACATCGTGGTGTTTACCTGCAACACCTGCCCTTTTGCCAAAGCCTACGAAAGCCGCATTATCGACCTGAACGCCAAGTACGCGCCGAAAGGCTATCCCGTGGTGGCCATCAACCCCAACGACCCGGCCGTGGCCCCCGGCGATTCTTACGCCGACATGCAGAAGAAGAAATACGCCTTCCCCTACCTCGTCGATGAGTCGCAGCAAGTGGCCAAAACCTACGGCGCTACCCGCACGCCGCACCTCTACGTCCTCACCCGCAAGGGAGCCGATTTCGTGGTGTCCTACATCGGCGCCATCGACGACAACTCCGAAGACCCCAAGCTGGTGAAAACGAAATACGTGGAAAACGCCATGACCGAAATCCTGGCCGGCAAGCCCGCCACCACCAATTCTACCAAAGCCATTGGCTGCACCATTAAGTGGCGCCGGGCGTAGTCCTTGGCTTCCATCGCGCTAAAAAGCCCGTTCCGCATTGTGCAGAACGGGCTTTTTGCTTTTCGGCTAGTGGCCGGTTTCCAATAATATTTTCCCAATGTGCGCGCTGCTTTCCATCAGCCGATGGGCCGCCGCGGCTTCGGCCAGCGGGAAGGTGGCGTGAATAACCGGCCGGAACTTCCCCGCGGCGATTAGCGGCCACACGTGTTTTTCTACCTCCTCGGCCAGCGCGGCTTTGAAATCGGCCGAACGAGGCCGCAGGGTGCTGCCGGTGATGGTCAGCCTTCGGCGCATCATCTCCAGCGCGCTGAACTCGCCCTTGCTGCCCTGCATGGCATTGATGAACACCAGCCGGCCGTCGTCGTTGAGCAGGCGCAGGTTTTTGGCGGTGTAGTCGCCGCCTATCATGTCGAGAATTACGTCCACGCCCTCGTCGTTGAGCACCTGTTCGAAGTCTTCGGCTTTGTAGTTGATGGCCCAGTCGGCGCCCAGCTCGCGGCAGGCGCTGCATTTGGCTTCGTCGCCGGCCGTGGCGGCCACGTGGCTGCCCACCGCCCGCGCCAGCTGAATGGCCGTGGTGCCAATGCCGCTGCTGCCGCCGTGCACCAGCAGCGTTTCGCCGGACTGCAGCTGGCCCCGCTGAAATACGTTGTGCCACACCGTGAACACGGTTTCGGGCAAAGCGGCGGCCTCGGCCATGCTCAGGCCGGCAGGCACGGGCAGGCAGTGGCGGGCGTCTACGGCCGCGTACTCGGCGTAGCCGCCGGCTGGCAGCAGCGCGCACACGGCATCGCCGGGCTGCCAGCGCGTGACGTGCGCGCCGCACGCTTCCACGACGCCGGCTATTTCCAGGCCGGGCACGAGGCCGCTCACGTCGCCGCTGCCGGCGTATTTGCCTTGGCGCATGAGCACATCGGGCCGGTTCACGCCGGCGGCGTGCACGCGCACCAGCACTTCGTGCGCGGCTGGTTGCGGCTGAGGCTGCTGCCGCATGGCAAGCACTTCCGGGCCGCCGGGCTGCTGAATCACAATGGCATTCATCAAAAGGGCAAAGAACTGGTGGTGAAACAAGGAGGCTAGTCCTGACATAAACGCAAAACGGCTCCGAAGAGCCGTTTTGAAGAAAGTCAACGCTTGAGTAGCCTATTTCTGGCCCAGCTGTTGGCGCAACGTCTGCACTTCGCGTTCCAGGTCCAGCGTGCGGAACATCACTTTGGCTTCGAGGTCAGAATAAGCGGCCTCCAGTTGCTCGCGCATCTGGCGCTGCTCCTGGATGTCGGTGCAGGTGCCGAACCAAGCAACGATTTCGCCATCGGCCCCGCGACGCGGCAAGGCCTGGCCTAAGAACCACCGGTACGAGCCGTCTTTAGCCTTGAAGCGGTACTCGATGCGGTAGTAGTCGCCGGTGGCCAGCGAATGGCCCCACACCTCACGGGCGCGGGCGCGGTCGTCGGGGTGCAGCAGGTTGTTCCACATGTCGGGGCCCACGCTGTCGGCCAAGTCGTAACCCGTGAAATCAATCCAACGCTGGTTGAAATAGGTATGAAAGCCGGTATTATCGGTAATCCACACCAGTTGCGGAATCATATCGGCCAGAAACGTGAACTGTTCGGGCCCCACCAACCCTTGGGCGGCGGCAGCAGAAGAGGAAGCAGCGGGCGAAGTACTCACGAACGAGAGAAATGAGGGTTCGAAAAGGAAAGGAATCAGGCGCGGTCGAGCTGCATTTCCATGCCCGACGCGAAGTATAGGTTCAACTGGCTGCGCAGGCCGTCGGCCGAGCGACGCAAGCGCGTCACCAGGGCCCGGGTGGCCTCTTCGGGCAGCTCAAAGCTCAGGTAAGGCCGATTCAGTATTTCATCGCGCATCACGGCCCAATGGCCGGTCTGCGGCTCACCAGGCGGTATGGGCTTGGCTTCCAGCTGCCCAGGCGCCAGCACCAGGCGCACGGCCTGCGCCAGGGGACTGCGCGGGTCGTTGTGGTTCAGCACACGGTTCGCAACCTGCCATTCCCCCCCGAAATAGTCATCGGGTAGTTGTTGTAAATTTATATCCAGCAGCAAATCAGACATACAAGAGAGAAAACGCGGCCTTGGGCCGTAGTCTAACAAGCAACTAGTGCCGAGGTTTTAATTGCCGGCCGCGAAGCCAGAGATTATTTCACCTGCGCGCACTTTTGCTTACTGCGCGGCTTAACCACAATTTGCGGGCCAGCGTTCCTTACCCAAGCAACTATTCCGGACCGGCCCCGTTTCGCACTCAACCATGCTAAAACCCCGTTTTTTGCCGGCGCTGCTGGGCGCCGCTCGTTTCACCGGCCTGGCCGCCTGGCAAACCGGCCGCCTGTTTCGCCAGCTGGCCGCCCGCGCCCTCGACAGCGTGCAGGACGTGCTGCGTGCCGAAGTCGAAAAGGGCAACCTCAAGCTGGTGGCCGATTTTCTGGCCGATAAGGCCCTGCCCGCCGCCCGCGTGCTGCTGCTGGAGCAAATGACCGTGCGCCTGCTCATGCGCCTGGGCCTGCGCGGCGCTCTGGCGTCGAATGTGGTGGGCTGGGTGCTGCCCTTCGTGATTGAAAAGCTGATTGCCGTGGGCCATAGCAGCGGCCTGTTCGACAAGCTGCTGGCCAACGCCACCGTGAGCGAGGCGGTGGACAAGCTCGATGAGCTGCGCCGCGCTACCTGGAAAATGCTCGTGCCCGACCCCGGCAGCAGCACCGAAGTGCTCGACGAAGAAGCAGACGCCTTAGCGCCTCGGCTCCCCCTTCTGCTGGCCGCCCCGGCCAACGAATCAACAAGCGCCAAATCAACCCGGAAATCCACGAACAAGGCTCAAAAAGAAGCCTGACTTTACCGCAATCGTTTGCGGCGGATTTCCAAAAAAAGGCACCCCACGGAGGTACCTCTTTCCCAATCGGGGCGCGGCGAGAATTCCCACCCAACACCGGACCCGATTCCGTCCCGAGCTGAATTACCGGCTGAACAACAGTTCGCGGTACTTCACCAAGGGCCAGTCCTCGTCGGCCACCATTTGCTCGAGCTTGTCTACGGCGCGGCGAATGGGGTCGAATTTCGGTTTAACTTCTTCGCAGTACGCCACGGCTAGCTCGCGGGCGTCTGCGATTTTATTGGCTTGTTTGCGGGCCTCCGTCATGGCGTCGGCCGTGGTTTTGATGGTGGCCACGTGCCGCGAGATGGCTTTAATCATCTCCACGGTTACCTGGCTGTGCTCGTCGTCGAGGCCCAGCTCGCGCAGGCCGCGCACGTTGTTAATGAGTTTGGTCTGGTATTGTAACGCAGTCGGGATGATATGGTTGATGGCCAGGTCGCCCAACACGCGGCTTTCAATCTGAATTTTCTTCATGTACTCCTCCAGCAAGATTTCGTGGCGGGCATGAAGTTCGACTTGGGAGAAGATGCCGTGGCGGGCAAAAAGTTCCTCCGCGTCCTCGCGAATGAAGGCATCAAGGGCTTGCGGGGTGGTGGCAATGTTGTTGAGGCCGCGGCGGGCGGCTTCTGCCTTCCATTCGTCGGAGTAGCCATTGCCCTCGAAACGAATGTTTTTGGAAGAGATGACGTATTCGCGCAGCACTTCCACAATGGCCACTTCCTTTTTCTTGCCCTGGTCAATCAGCGCGTCCACCGACTCCTTGAAGTCGATGAGCTGGTCGGCAACGATGGTGTTGAGCACCGTCATGGCCGACGAGCAGTTGGCCGACGAACCCACGGCGCGCAGCTCAAACTTGTTGCCGGTGAAGGCAAACGGCGAGGTGCGGTTGCGGTCGGTGTTGTCGAGCAGGATGGCCGGAATCTTGTCGATGCCCAGCTTGAGGTAAATGTTGTCGCCTTTGTCGAGCGGCAGTTTGGCGGTGCGCTCCAGCTCGTCAAGCACCGAGTCCAGCATCGACCCCACAAACACCGACATGATGGCCGGCGGGGCCTCGTTGGCGCCCAGGCGGTGGTCGTTCGAAGCCGAGGCAATGCTGGCGCGCAGCAAGTCGGCGTGACGGTGCACGGCCTTGATGGTGGTGATGAAGAAGGCCAGGAATTGCAGGTTTTCCTTGGGGCGACGGCCGGGGGCGAGCAGGTTCACGCCGGTGTCGGTGCTCATCGCCCAGTTGTTGTGCTTGCCGCTGCCGTTCACGCCGGCGAAGGGCTTCTCGTGCAGCAGCACTTTGAAGTTGTGCCGCTCGGCCACGCGGTCCATCACGTCCATCAGCAGTTGGTTGTGGTCCACCGCCAGGTTGGCGTCCTCAAAGGTAGGGGCGCACTCAAACTGGTTGGGGGCCACTTCGTTGTGGCGGGTGCGCAGCGGAATGCCGAGCAGGTTGGCTTCTTCTTCAAACTCCAGCATGAAGCCGTGCACGCGGGCCGGAATGGAGCCGAAGTAATGGTCGTCGAGCTGCTGGCCTTTGGCCGGGGTGTGGCCAAACAGCGTGCGGCCGGTCATCACGAGGTCGGGGCGGGCGTCGTACAGCGCCTTGTCAACCAGGAAATATTCCTGCTCGATACCCAGCGTGGTGTTCACGCGGCTCACGTCTTTGTCGAAGTACTGGCAAACCTCCACGGCGGCCTTTTCCAGCACGCCCAGCGACTTCAGCAGCGGTGCTTTAAAGTCGAGTGCCTCGCCGGTGTACGCCACGAAAATGGTGGGGATGCACAGCGTTTTGGCGCCCACCGTCTCGATGATAAATGCGGGCGAGGTAGGGTCCCAGGCGGTGTAGCCGCGGGCCTCGAAGGTGTTGCGGATGCCGCCGTTGGGGAACGACGAAGCATCGGGCTCCTGCTGCACAAGGGCCGAACCCTTGAAGTTTTCAATCGGACGACCGTCGGAATTCAGGTCGAAAAACGAATCATGCTTTTCGGCGGTGGCGCCGGTGAGGGGCTGAAACCAGTGGGTGTAGTGGGTAGCGCCCTTGGCCATGGCCCAGGTTTTCATGGCCGAAGCCACGGCGTCGGCCACGTTGCGCTCCACGGTAGCGCCCTGCTTGATGGCCGCCTGCAGCTTTTTGAAATAGTCGCCCGGCATGGTGGCGCGCATGGCCTCCAGGTTGAACACGTTCTGGCCGTAGCTGTCGGAGCGACGGGCGGCAGCGGGCACCACCGTGATGGGGCGGCGCTGGTTGACGAGTTCGAGGGCTTTAAAGCGAAGGGTGGCCATATGCGAAAGTACCGACGGAAGAATTGAAAGGTTAGTAACGAATCTGAAGGCAAAGGTAAAACATGAAACCTTTTCTCAGCTACCTACCCCCTAAATTTTGAGACACCTTTTCTAAAATTTAACTAATTTTTATTTTTAGACCCTTCTTTTTCACGCCTATTTACTCATTTATTCACTTGATGTGCTCGTGCTGTTAATCTGCACCCGTTCTGCATCCCTTTAGCGGCTGGGCTATCTTTGCGGGGTGAAAAACCGCTTTGCGTTTCAGCCGCGCTACTTTTTGTTCTGGCTGCTGTTTTTTGGGGTGGGCCGGGCCTTGTTTTTGGGCTACCAGCACGGGGCGGCAGCGCAGTTGTCCATCGGCACGCTGCTGGCCACGTTTGGATACGGCCTGCGGCTCGATGCTTCGGCGGCGGCCTACGTCTCGGTGCTGCCCTTTTTGCTGTTTGTGGGGGCCAGTGTGCTGCCGCAACTGCCCATTGGGCGAATTGTCGGGGCTTATTCGGTGGTGATTGGTGCGTTTCTGGCCTTTTTGATGGTGGCCGACCTGGAGCTGTACCGCGCCTGGGGCTTTCGGCTCGACGACACGCCCTTGCAATATCTGAACTCGCCCGGCGAAATGGCGGCCTCGGCGGGCAGCGCGCCCCTGCCGCTGCTGCTGGCGCTGCTGGCGCTGCTGGCGCTGGGCGGGCGCTGGCTATATAAAAAGGTGGTGGGGGCGGTGGCGCCGCAGCCGGCGTGGTTTGGGCGCGGGCGAGCGGTGCTGGCCAGCCTGCTCTACGCTGCGCTGCTGGTGGTGCCCCTGCGCGGCGGCACCCAGCAAATTCCCGTCAACCAGAGCGACGTGTATTTCTCGCGCATCCCGTTTGCCAACCACGCCGCCCTGAACGCGCCCTGGAACCTGATGAGCGCGCTGGTGCTGCGGGCCGAGGAAAAACCCCTGGCCCCGTTTATGCCCGACAGCACGGCGCGCCGGCTGGTGGCCGGTCTGTACCCAGCTGCGGTGGGCCAGCCAGTGCCCGCCGATTCGACGGCTCCCATTCTGCAGGAGCCGCGACCCAATGTGTTGTTCATCATCCTCGAAAGCTTTACCGGTAAGCTGGTGGGCAGCGTGGGCGGCGAAAAGGGCGTGACGCCCACCCTCGACAGCCTGGCCCGCACGGGGGTGCTGTTCAACAGCATCTTCGCGGCCGGCGACCGCAGCCAGAAGGGTTTGGTGTCGCTGCTATCGGGCTATCCCAACCAGCCCACCACCAGCATTATCAAGTTTCCGCGCAAAACCGAGCACCTGCCCCACCTCTGCCGCACGCTGATGGCGGCCGGCTACCACTCCGGCTATTACTACGGCGGCGAGTTGGCGTTTGCCAACATGAAAAGCTACCTGCAGACGGCCGGCTACGAGCACCTCACCGAGCGGGCCGACTTTGCCGCCGCGCAGCAGAACTCCAAATGGGGCGCCCACGACGGCGTGCTCTTCGACCGCGTGCTGCAGGACCTGCGGACGCAGCCGCAGCCGTTTTTCGTTACGGCGTTCACGCTGAGCAGCCACGAGCCCTTCGACGTGCCCATGAAAACGAAGTTTCCGGGCACGTCCGAAACGGACCTGTTTCGCAATTCGGTGTACTACACCGATTACACCCTTGGGCAGTTCCTGCGCGCGGCCCGGCAGCAGCCTTGGTACGCCCACACCCTGCTGGTGCTCGTGGCCGACCACGGCCACCCGCTGCCCGGCCACTCCGCCAACCAAAGCCCGGCCAAGTTTCACATTCCGCTACTACTGGCCGGGGGCGCCCTACGGCCCGAAAGCCGCGGGCAGGTTATCACCGCCCTGGGCTCGCAGACCGATGTGGCGGCCACGCTGCTGCAGCAGCTTGGGCTGCCGGCCACACCGTATGTGTGGAGCCGCAACCTGCTGGCGGTGCATCCCACGCCGTTTGCCTTCTACACGTTTAACAACGGATTCGGAGCCGTTTCGCCGGCCGGTGCGGTCACGTTCGATAACGTGAGCCGGCACACCTGGGAGCGCGACGTGAACGTGACCGATGCGCAGGTAAAGCTGGGCCAGGCCCTAGAACAAGTGTCGCTCGAAGACTTTGCCCGCCGCTAGCCACGGCCGGCGGCGCATTCTGGCCCCCGGCCGTACCTTTGCGGCGCTATGCCTACCCCCCAATCCGTTGCCTTTTATACCCTCGGCTGCAAGCTGAACTTCTCCGAAACGTCGGCCATCGGCCGGCAGTTTGAAGAGAAGGGCTTCCAAAAAGTAGCCTTTGAAGCCGGGGCTGACTTATACGTTATCAACACCTGCTCCGTCACGGACCACGCCGACCGCAAGTGCCGGAAAGTGGTGCAGCAGGCCCTCAAGCATAATCCGGAAGCCTTCGTGGCCATCGTGGGCTGCTACGCGCAGCTCAAGCCCCAGGAGATTTCGGAGATTCCCGGCGTAAGCGCCGTGCTGGGCGCCGCCGAGAAGTTTCAGCTCGTCGACATCCTGGCCGATTTCAAGAAGCCTGCCGCTGGCCATCCGGGCGCGGTGCACGCCTCCCCCATTTCGGAAGCCACCGAATTCGTGGCCGCGCATTCGTTTGGCGACCGCACCCGCACGTTTCTCAAGGTGCAGGACGGCTGCGACTACTCCTGCTCGTTTTGCACCATTCCGCTGGCGCGGGGCGGCAGCCGCTCGGGCAGCGTGGCCAGCGTGGTGGAACGCGTGGAAAAATTGGCTGAAACCGGCGTAAAGGAAATCGTGCTCACCGGCGTGAATCTCGGCGATTTTGGCCTGCAAGGCCCCGAGCGCGAGCGCCGCGAAGACTTTACCCAGCTGGTGAAGGCCCTTGACGGGGTAACCGGCATCCGCCGCTTCCGCATCAGCAGCTGCGAGCCCAACCTGCTTACCGACGACATTTTGACCACGGTGGCGGCGTCGGAGCGGTTCATGCCGCACTTCCACATCCCGCTGCAAAGCGGCTCGGACAAGATTCTGGGCCTGATGCGCCGCCGCTACCGCCGGGCCCTCTACGCCGGCCGCGTGGCCCGCATCAAGGAACTGATGCCGCACGCCTGCATTGGTGTCGACGTGATTGTGGGCTTTCCGGGCGAAACCGATGCCGACTTCCTCGATACCTACCAGTTCCTGAACGAGTTGCCCATTAGCTACCTGCACGTGTTTCCTTACTCGGAGCGGCCCGATACGCTGGCGCCTTCCCTGCCCGGCCGCGTGCAGGACCGGGTGCGCCACGAGCGCACCACGCAGCTGCGCAGCCTGTCGGAAAAGAAAAAGCGCCACTTCTACGAGCAGCACCTGGGCCTCGAAACCGACGTGCTGTTTGAAGACGACGTGACCGATGGCCGCATGGAAGGCTTCACGCCCAACTACATCCGCGTGGCGGCCAAATACGACCCTCTGCTGGTGGGCGAAATGAAGAAGCTGCGCCTCACGGCGGTTAATGCCCTGGGGCTGATGGAAGCCGAGGAAGTAGGCATTCTCGTCTGAACCACGGATTCGGGCGGATTTTTCGGATTTCACGGATTTCGTAGACGGCGCGGATTCAGAACCTATTCAATGCTAAAAAATAAAGGCCACTCATATGAGTGGCCTTTTTACTTGCATTTTGTGCCGTTCACAAAATCCGTGGAATCCGGAAAATCCGCACGAATCCGTGGTTCAGACCATGGCCTGCCTTGCCATGGCCAGCATCTCGCGTAACATTTGTTGCTGCTCCAGCAGGTGCTGGTTGCGCATCTCGGCCATTGCCAACTGGTGCTGCATGTGCTGGGCGTGCAGAGCCGCCGCAACGTAGGTTTCCGGATTAATGGCGGGAGCAACAGCAGGAACCAAGGCCGGCGCAACATTACTTTGCGGCACCGCGCCAGGCTGCGCGGACGAATAGCCAGTCGGCTGTTCTGGCTGGCGGCTGGTTTCGGTAGCGGAGGCGACTTGGGGCACTGGCGCAGCGGAAGACTCGACAGCGGCGGGCGCGGCTTGGGGGGATTGGACCACATCATTCAGCACGGACGTGGCGGCGAGAGCGGGCTGCTGAACGGCCGACGCCAGCGCCAGCGTGGCGGCAATTTCGGCGGGCTGCAGACGGCTGCCGGCCACGCCGGGCCCAGCGCGGCGGCTGACCGGCGCTTCAATGTCGGTCAGGTCGATGGGCTCAAGGGGCGCTTCGACCGTGGGAGACACGGCCCGGGGCGTCGGCTTCGGAATGGGCTCGCCGCCCACCAGCATGGGGCCGCGGCCCAGCAGGAGCCAATCTCTTGAGACATTTGGGTAGACCTCAAATACCTTGCACAGCAGGTCGTAGCCGGGCTTGTTGCGGCCGTCGATGAGGTGTTGCACCACACTAGCGGTTTTGCCCAGCGAGATGGCAAAGCTGTTTTTGGTGAGCCCGAACTGCTGAATAAGCTGGGCGAAGCGCTGGTCAATGGTTTCGGAAGCGGGAATGGCCACCATGTTGCACAAATGAGGTTTGTGCAAATGTATAACATTCACCCAACCTCACTTCGCTTTCGGCGGCCGGGCCCTTGCAGCCACGGGCAGCAGCGCTCCTCGCGGTTGCACCCTCGAATAGGGAAAGCGGTAGGTGTTGTCGGGCTCTAAGTTCAGCAGGACGTGCGGCAGCATGCGCTCGTAGTAGAGCCGCAATTCGGTCGGCGTGAGGGCGAAGCTTTCCAAATCGGGCTCGGAGGCCCGGGCTTCTTCGGCGGGTCCGGGGTCGGACTGGAACCGCACGCGCTTCGCCGTTTCGTCCCAATGGAAATTTTCGGCCACGATTTCGAAATCAGTGGAGTCCCCTACATCGCGCAGCTCGGCCATGGTTTCGCCCAGGCGGCGGCTGATGGCTCCGTGCATGCGGCGCGTCAATTGCGCGGGCGGGTCGGCCACCAGGTCGGCCAGGGCCAGCTGGCGGCCCGTGCGTAGGTCGAAGGTGGCGTGCCGGGCCTGCTCCCACGAGTAGGCGCCCGTGAATTCCTGCGAATACTCAATGGACAGCAAGCCCTGCTGATTCAGCAACACGGTGTAGTCGCAGCCCGTGAGGCCCTGCCCGGCCGTGTTCCAGCCCAGCCCGTTCTCGCCGTCGTAGCAACAGGTCCGCTCGGCTTGCCGCAGCTGCTGGCGCACGCTCAGCGCGGGGTTGGTTTCGCCGCCCAGCACCAACGCCACCAAGCGGCGGTTGATGCGCGCGGCCACCGCGGCATCGGCCAGCTGCACCTGCGGAACTTTAAATCGGTTGGCCGGCCGGCCTTCCGTGACCGTGGCAATGCGTGCCTGCGCGGCCCCCGCCACGGCTTGCGCCCAGCCGGGAGCGGCCACGGCCCAAAGCCACGCGCCAAGGATGCATTTCTTCAGCATGTTGCCCCTGCCCTACTCGTAGCGCAGCGAATCGATGGGGTCGAGCGCCGCGGCTTTGCTGGCGGGGTAATAGCCCGAGGCCAGCCCCACGCCCACGCAGATAACCAGGCCCAAGAACATCCAGAACCACGGCACGAAGAACGAGCCGGCCCCGATGAGCTTGGCCACGCCGTTGCCGCCCAGCACCCCCAGTATGATACCCAGCGTGCCGCCCAGCAGGCAAATCACAATGGCTTCGATGAGGAACTGCTGCCGAATCTGCACGGCGGTGGCCCCCAGCGCTTTGCGGATGCCGATTTCGCGCGTGCGCTCCGTCACCGACACCAGCATGATGTTCATGAGGGCAATGCTGGCCCCCAGTAGTGTGATGAAAGCCATGATGCTGCCACCCACCTTCACCTTGCCCGAAATGGAATCAAGCGTAGACGCCAGCGACTCGCTGCTTTCCACCGTGAAGCTGTCTTCCTGGCCCAGCTTGTCGTGGCGCACGGCGCGCATCTTGCCGGTGGCCTGGCCCATGAGGAAGGACAGCGTGCCGGGCTTGTCGGTGGCGGTTTTGATGTCGTAGGTAAGGGCGCGCTGGCGCGGCATCTGGTTGCCGGTTTCGAGGGGCAGCAGGGCCAGGCGGTCGGCGCCGCCCCCGCCCATGCTGCCGCCGCTTTTTTCGAGCAGGCCCACTATCAGGAAGCGCCGGCCCAGGGCCGACACGTACTGGCCAATGGGGCTTTGCTTGGGAAACAGCTTCTGCTTGATTTCGTCGCCCACAATCAGCACGTTGGCGCCGCTGCTGAGCTCGGTTTGGGAGAAGGTGCGCCCTTCGGCGAGGTTGTAGCCTTGAATTTTCAGGTAATTTTCGTCGCCGGCGGTCACCTGCATGTTGGGGTTGGTCTTCACGCCGTTGGCCTTCATTTCGGCGGCGCCGGAGATGAAGGCCGACACGCCCACCTGGGCCTCGTCGCCCATGGCTTTTTTGTAGAGCTTGGCTTGCAAAAAGTCGATGGGCGGGTACTGCTTGCCCTGCACGCCGCCACGCCGGGAGCGGTTGGTGTAGCCCTTGGCGTGCAGCTCAAAGGAGTTGGCGCCCAGGCTGGCGAAGGTTTCGGACAGCGAGTTTTTCATGGCGTCGATGCTGGTGAGGATGCCCACCAGCGCAAACAGCCCGATGCTGAGAATGAGGGCCGTGAGGACGGTGCGCAGCAGATTGGCGCGGATGGAACGGAAAGCTTCGCGAACGTTTTCGAAAGGGCTCATGGCAAGGGTGTTGTAGCACATGCTTCGGCTTGTGCCTTTCTTCAAGCGCAAGCGAAAGCATGCGCCACAAGCCCAAAGTTCGGCGGCCGACGCCTAACTTGAACCACAGGCGCCGCAACCTCGTTGCGGACATGCGTTTCTTTTGCTAAAATCTTATGCTGTTCAAGCGTTTTCTCTTGTTTTGGCTGATGGCGGTGGCCGGCGTGGCCGCCCCCCTGGCCGCGCGGGCCAACCACGTGTTCATCCCGATGGACAACACCCAAAAAGAAGCCCTCAAGGCTTACGGGGTGGCGTTTTGGCTGCTGCAGCGCGAGGTGCCCGTTGACTGGCTGCTCAACTACCGCGGCGGCGCGTTTGCCTTCGAAACCAGCTCGGCGGCCGAGAATGAGCTGGCCGTGCGCGGCGTCACGTTTCAGGTCATCAGCGAAGCGCAATACACCGGCATCCTGCAGGAAATAGCCGACCCCAACGCCAACATGGACGTGATGAAGCTGGAGAAGGTACCCAAAATTGCGGTGTACACGCCCAAGGGCAAGCAGCCCTGGGACGACGCCGTGACCATGGTGCTCACCTACGCCGAAATTCCCTACACCCAGATTTACGACGACGAAGTGCTGAAGGGCGAGCTGCCCAAGTACGACTGGCTGCACCTGCACCACGAAGACTTCACGGGCGAGTACGGCAAGTTCTACGCCACCTACCGCAACTACCCTTGGTACCAGCAGCAGGTGCGCGACGCCGAAGCCGCCGCCAAGCGCAACGGCTTTGCCAAGGTGAGCGTGATGAAGGGCGCCGTGGCCACCAAAATGCAGGAATTCATTGCCGGAGGCGGCTTTTTGTTTGCCATGTGCTCGGCCACCGACAGCTACGACATCGCCCTGGCCAGCTTGGGCATCGACATGGTGGAAAGCATGTACGACGGCGACCCCGCCGACCCGGCGGCCCAATCCAAGCTCAACTTTAACCGCTGCCTGGCCTTTCAGAACTTCCAGCTCAAAACCAACCCGTTTGAGTACGAGTACTCCAACATCGACATGCAGCCCGGCGAGCGGGGCCTGGGTGAGCAAAACGATTATTTCCAGCTCTTCACCTTCTCGGCCAAGTACGACCCGGTGCCCACCATGCTGTGCCAGAACCACGAAAAAACTATTCACGGCTTCATGGGCCAGACCACGGCCTTCCGCAAAAGCCTCGTGAAACCCGATGTGGTGATAATGGGCGACACCAAGCAAACCGGCGAGGCGCGCTACGTGCACGGCTCGCTCGGCAAAGGCACCTGGACGTTCTACGGCGGCCACGACCCCGAAGACTACCAGCACCTGGTGGGCGAGGAGCCCACCGACCTGGCCCTGCACCCCAACTCTCCCGGCTACCGCCTCATCCTGAACAACATTCTTTTCCCGGCGGCCAAGAAGAAGAAGCAAAAAACCTAGGCTGCGCCCGAATGCAGTCCAAAGCCTCTGCCCCGTCAGGCAGAGGCTTTTTTGTGCCCGGCAGGTGGCCGCGTCAGACCGGCTGCTCAGGGGGAAAAGCCTTCCACTCACCGGTTTTTGTTTCGTTTCGGGCGCGGCCGTGTGTAGATTTAGAATCCACATCCAGGTCCTGCTTTTATGTTAATTCGGTTGCGCTTGCTTTTGCTGCTGGCCGGGTGGCCGTGCATCCAGGCCGCCGCCCAGGCTCCCACCCGCCCATTGCCCGATTCGGTAACGGCCCGGCCCGCCGGGCACCTGCGCGCGGCTCTGTTGCGCGTGGCCGTGCCGTCGGTGGCCATTGGCGTGGGCGTGCTGGCCCACAAGCCCACCTTCAACCAAACCCTGTGCAAGGCCAAGCAGGACCTGCAGGAAGAAACGCAGGAAGTTTTCAGCGGCTTCGACGCGCACGGCCTCGACGACTACACGCGCCACGCGCCCCTGGCCCTGGCCTACGGGCTGATGGCCACCGGCCACAAAGGCGTGCGCACGCCGCTGGGCTTCACGCTCATCTACCTGGTGGCGCACGAGCTGGACCAGGGCGTGGTGAATCACCTCAAGCGCATCACCGCCGAGCCCCGGCCCTACAACGCCCAGGACCTGAGCTCGTTTCCGTCGTCGCACACCTCGCAGGCCTTCCTCACGGCCACGCTGCTGCACGAGCAATACGGGCGCCAATACCCCTGGGTGAGCGTGACTGGCTACGCCGTGGCCACCGCCACCGGCACCATGCGCGTGCTCGGCAACAAGCACTGGGCCACCGACGTGCTGGCCGGCGCTGCCATCGGCTTTCTCTCGGCCGAAACGGTGTGGCACGCCTACCCGGCGCTCACCAAGCTGCTGCCGCAGCGGCTGGCCCACAAAATGCTGCTGGTGCCCACCTACGCCCCCGGCGGCGGCGCCGGGCTGGCCATGGGCGTGCAGCTCTAGCCGCAGCGCAACGGCCGACTTGCAAGCCGCCAATACCGCGGGCGGTTTGTCATTCGATGGGTCGGTGTGCATCATTCTGATGAATATGCCCGTTAGCAGGGGTATGTCAGGCACAGCTTATCTCGCTGCGCCCCTACCCTTGCCCGCATGGAGGACCTGAACCCATCCAACTATTCGCTCTCGGCCAGCCGGCCCGAAGAGGAAACCCCCGAGGAATTCACGAATCCCTTGCCCCGCGCCGTGCTGCGCATGAGCAGCCACGTGCTGCTCGACGGCCAATGGAAATTTGCCCACGATGCGGAAGACGTGGGCCTGCTCGACGACTGGGCCCTGGGCCACAACTACGAGCACCTGGCCCAGTGGCCCGGCTCGGTCGAAGCCCATTTGGCCGAGGTGCGGGGCCAGCAGGGCGGCGCCGCCTGGCACGACAAAATTGTGGTGTGGTACGAGCGCGAGTTCAACCTGCCCGAAATAGCCGAGCCCCAGGCGCGCTCCCTCATTCAGCTCACGTTTGGGGCCTGCGGCTACGAAACGCGGGTGTGGCTCAACGGCCAGCTCCTGAAAACCATCGAGGGCGAAGACGTGCACTTCGGCGAGTACACTTCTTTCAGCTACGAGCTGAACGAGGAGAACCTGCACCTCGTGAACCGCCTCACCGTGCGCATCGTGGACACGATGGACGCCGAGACGCCCCGCGGCAAGCAGGAATCGCACGTGTACAAGCGCGGCGGCATCTGGTACCAAACCTACACCGGGGCCGTGCGCAGCGTGTGGCTCGAAACCGTGGAGCGCAACCGCCTGCGCTCGCGCGTGGGCGTGGTGAGCGTGGTGGAAGACCAGCTGGTGCGCTTCAACCTGACGCTGCGCATTCACGATGCCGGCGACTACCTCATCCGCTTGCAGGTCTTCGACCCGCTCACGTCCGACCGCACGGCCCCGCTCGCCTCCTCCGACTTTCCGCTGCACTTGGAACCCGGGCAGTGGCAGCAACGCGTGGTGCTGGAAGTGCCTGGCGCCGAGCTCTGGAGCCCCGAGGCGCCCAACCGCTACCGCCTGGTGGCCTGCCTAATCGACGCCGAGGGCTACGCCGCCCAGATTGAAACGCTGTTTGGGCTGCGCAAGATTGAGGCGCGCGGCCGCTACGTGTACCTCAACAACCAGCCCACCTACCTCGACGGCATTCTCTACCAGCCCGGCCAGGCCACGCTGGAAGAAATGCAGCGCCACATGCACGCCATGAAGGCCCTAGGCTGCAACCTGGTGCGCGTGCACATTGCCGGCATCGACCCGCGCATCTACAACCTGGCCGATGAGCTGGGCCTGCTGCTGTGGGTGGAAGTGCCCAGCCCGCACAGCTCCACCCCGCGCAGCCGCGAAAACCACCGCGCCGAGCTGCTGCGCCTCGTCACGCTGAGCGAAACCCACCCCAGCATCATCATCTGGAGCCTCTACAACGAGGACTGGGGCGCCCAGGACATCGCCACCAACCCCGAAACCCGCCAGTACATCGTCGAAACCTACCACTTCATGCAGATTGCCTACCCGCAGTTTCTGGTGGTCGACAACGACGGCTGGCACCACATTTCCTACACCGGCCGTCTAAAGTCGGACCTGCTCACGGCCCACCTCTACACCCCCGACCTGGCCCGCTGGAAAGAGTTGCTCGACCGCCTGGTGGGCGGCCAAATGGACGGCACGGCCGCTTTCCCCCTGGTGGTGGGCGACCCGTTCTTCTACCGCCGCCAGGTGCCGCTGATTGTGAGCGAGTGGGGCGGCTTCGGCTTTTCGGACTACGGCGGCCCGGCCGACGCCGAATCCCGCACCAACAGCATCAAGGCCTTTAAGCAGGAGCTGCGCACCCGCCCCATTGCGGGCGACGTGTACACCCAGGCCACCAACATCGAAGACGAGCGCAACGGCCTCATCGACCCACACACCGGCGCGCTCAGCGTGCCCGAAGGCTTGCTGGCCTCGCGCCAGCTGGAGCATTTGCAATAAAGCAGCTACGGCCGCCCGGAGCCGCTAGTGGCGCCGCGCTTGGGCGGGGGGCGCCGTCAGGGTGGCCGTCACTTTCCAGGTGAGGCGGCGGGCGGTGTCGCTCACGCGCAAATCGGTGACAATGGTGCTGGGCACGGTGCTGCTCACCGACGACGGCAACACCACCAGCGAAGCAACTTCGAGGTACTGGCGCTGGGGCGGCACTTTGGCAGCGCCCGGCACCAGAAGTTCAAACACGACTACCTCCTCGGCCTCGGGCTGGCCGTCGGAAAACGCCCGGGCATCGGCAAGGAGTGAACGGTTCGCAGAGTCGAGGTTTTGCATATAGATAAGGTAAACAGTGTAAAATCTTTAGATTACTGCCAGGGGCATGCCTGTAAATATGTGGGAAAAATATCGAATAATTGCAAGCCGAAAAGGCAGATTTTTTGATAGTTAGACCTGCATTTTTGCATCTTCCGAACCGCTCCGGCGCTTCCGGGGTTATCTTTGCGGCCCGCCCTTCCGGCGCCTAGCCCACCCCCATGATGATTACCAAAGAAGCCGTTCTCAAAGCCCTGAGCTACGTGGAAGAGCCCGACCTGGGCCAGGACCTCGTGACGCTCAACATGATTGAGAACATTGAGATTGACGGCCTTACCGTCGCCTTCACCGTGGTGCTTACCACGCCCGCCTGCCCCCTCAAGCAGCTCATTCACGACGCCTGCGAGCGCGCCATTCACACCATGGTGGCCAAAGACGCCAACGTGGTGATTACGATGACCTCGCGCGTGACCACCGGCCGCCACAACCGCGGCGACCTGCTGCCCGGCGTGAAAAATATTATTGCCATCGCCTCCGGCAAGGGCGGCGTGGGCAAAAGCACCGTGACGGCCAACCTGGCCGTGGCCCTGGCCGCCACCGGCGCCAAGGTGGGCTTGGTCGACGCCGATATTTCCGGCCCCAGCATGCCGGTCATGTTTGGGGTGGAGAACGAGGCCCCGCACGTGTTTCAGGGCCCGAACGGCAAAAACCTCATCCAGCCCATCATCAAGTACGGCGTGAAGCTGATGAGCATCGGCTTCCTGGCGCCGGCCGAAAGCGCCATTGTGTGGCGCGGGCCGATGGCCTCGTCGGCGCTCAAGCAATTCATAACCGAAGTGGACTGGGGCGAGCTCGACTACCTGCTGCTCGACCTGCCGCCCGGCACCTCCGACATTCACCTCACGCTAGTGCAAACTGTGCCCGTGACGGGCGCCGTCATCGTGACCACGCCGCAGAAAGTGGCCCTGGCCGATGCCCAGAAAGGTCTGCAGATGTTCCGCCAGCCGCAAATCAACGTGCCCGTGCTGGGCGTGGTGGAAAACATGGCGTGGTTCACGCCGGCCGAGCTGCCCGAGAACAAGTACTTTATTTTTGGCGAAGGCGGCGGCCAGCGCCTCGCCGCGCAGCACGACATCCCGCTGCTGGGCCAGCTGCCGCTGGTGCAAACCATCCGCGAAAACGGCGACCAGGGCCAGCCCGCCGTGCTCGACCCCACCTCTGAAGTGGGCCAGCGCTTCGCCTACCTGGCCGAAGCCGTGGCCCGCCAAGTCAGTATCCGCAACAACGTGGCCCCCAAAACGGCCGTCGTGCAGATGAACTCCTAATGCTCGTGGAAACCACCACCGCCCCTACCTTCGACCATCCGCTGATGCCCCGCATTGAGGCCGCTCTGGATACCCTGCGCCCCTACCTGGCCACCGACGGCGGCAACGTGCGCGTGGCCAACATCACGCCCGAAGGCGTGCTCCAGCTGGAGTGGCAGGGCGCCTGCGGCGCCTGCCCCATGTCGCCAATGACCCGCGCCGGCCTGGAAGACACGGTGAAAAAAGCCGTGCCCGAAATCACCGCCGTCGAGGCCAAATAAGCCAACTGCTTACGCAGCGCGGCCGTTGTAGCCCGCGTCCTCACGCCGTGTAACACGTGCGGGGGCGCGGGCTACAACGGCCGCGTTGCTTTTTCCTGGTAATAGCAGTTCAAAATGGACGCCATCGGGCGCTGGCCATTGGCCACGGCCAGCACCTCACGCCGCTGCTCCGGCGCTAAAATCGCCAAAAGCGGCTGGGCAACCCGGTTGAATGCCGTAAAGGCCGAGAGCAACTGCGCGTCCCAGTGGGCGTGGAAACGGAGCAAGTCGTCGGGCAGGGCTTGGGTGCGCGGGCTGCCGGGCTCGGGCAGGCAGTCGAAGGGCTCGATGAGGTTGAGGTAGCCGTAATCGTCGGTGAGCTCCTCGCCGGGATGGATGTCGCGCACGGCCAGCTCGCAATTGTAGGCCGTGCTGATGCAGCTGGACCGAAAGCTGTGGTTGACGAAGCGCGAATGGTCGCCGCACAGCACGTAGTCGCCGTGGTGGTCGCGGTAGCAGTATTTTTCCAGAAAGGTTTGCTGCAACGGGTGCATCAGGGCCAGGGCCGCGGGTGAAATAATCTGGTCAAGCGAATCGAACACCCAGGTGATGGTGCCCTTGGGAATCAGCGCGGTGGCCACCACGCCAAAGCCAACTTCGGGACTGATGAAACGCAGCTCGGTGTCGGGGTGAATCATGCAGGAAGCAGCGGGAAAAGGAGGAGACGCAATGTTTGCAAAAAACGGCAGCCAATCAAGCTGAACAGCCCGGAAGCACGGCCTTGCCCTACTTTTGCGCCGTACCCTTTCTCCCGTCATGGCCACTTCGCCCAACTCGCCTGCCCTCCGCTCTTGGATTGACATTGCCCCCGGCTCCGATTTTCCCATCCAAAACCTGCCATTTGGCGTGTTTGAAACCGAGGAGCGGGGCACGCGCCTGGCCGTGGCCATCGGGCGCTACGTGCTCGATTTGTACGCGGCCAGCCAGTACGGCTTTTTTGAGGACCTGACCGAATTGGGCGACGCCCAGCCCAAGGTGTTTCGCCGCCGCTCGCTCAACGGGTTTCTGAAGCTGGGCCGGCCGGCGTGGCGGGCCGTGCGCCAGCGCGTGAGCGAGCTGCTGCGCCACGACGAGCCCCGCCTGCGCGACCACGAAGAGGCCGTGCGCGCCTGCCTGCTGCGCCAGTCCGAAGTACGCATGCTGCGCCCCGTGAAGCCCAACAACTACACCGATTTCTACAGCAGCATCGAGCACGCCACCAACGTGGGCACCATGTTTCGGGACCCGGCCAACGCCCTGCTGCCCAACTGGCGCCACCTGCCCATCGGCTACCACGGCCGCACCAGCAGCATCGTGGTGTCGGGCACTAATATCCGCCGGCCCAACGGCCAGCGCAAAGCCCCCGACGAAGCCGCGCCCACCTTCGGCCCCAGCCGCCAGCTCGACTTTGAGCTCGAAATGGCCTTCGTGGTGGGCACCGGCACCGAGCTGGGCAGCACCGTGCCGCTGGCCGAAGCCGAAGAGCACATTTTCGGCCTGTGCCTGTTCAACGACTGGAGCGCCCGCGACCTGCAAAGCTGGGAATACGTGCCGCTGGGCCCCTTTCTAGGCAAAAACTTTGGTAGCAGCGTGGCGCCCTGGGTGGTGACGCTGGATGCGCTGGAGCCCTTCCGCACGCCCGGCCCGGTGCAGGAGCCCACGCCCCTGCCCTACCTGCAGCAAAGCGGCGCGCACAACTTCGACGTGCACCTCGAAGTGGCCCTCACGCCCGCCGGCGGCCCCGAAACCACCATCAGCCGCACCAATTTTGGCCTCATGTACTGGAGCATGGCCCAGCAGCTCACCCACCACGCTTCCAACGGCTGCAACCTCGAAGCCGGCGACCTCTACGCTTCCGGCACCATCTCGGGCCCCACGCCCGACTCGCTGGGCTCGATGCTGGAGCTGGCCTGGCGCGGCACCCGCCCCGTGCCCCTGGCCGATGGCTCGGAGCGCAAATTCCTGCTCGATGGCGACACGGTGACCATGCGCGGCTTTGCCGAGAAAGACGGCGTGCGCATTGGATTCGGCGAGGTGCGCGGGACGGTGCTGCCGGCGGTATAGCGCAAGGTTTCGCGAAGTGAAAAGAGGTTTCGCAAAGTTGACGTGCTGCCAACCTTGCGAAACCTCTTTTCACTTCGCGAAACCTCGCGCTTAGTGCATCCGGTCGTCGCGCACGGGCAGATTGGTGATGATTTCGCCTTCGATTTTCAGCAGCTCCTGCAGGCGCTCGTCCACCACTTGGGGGTCGCAGTATTCCTTGGCCAAGTCCACGTAGCTCACAAAGTGTGCGGCTTCGGACACCATCAGCTCGTAGTAGAATTTGCTCAGTTCCTGGTCGGCGATGTTTTGCCAGAGCAGCTTGAACCGCTCGCAGCTGCGCGCTTCGATGAGGGCCGACACCAGGAGCTGGTCCATGAGCTGACGCTCGCGGGCGCCGCCTTTGCGCACGTGGGCCAGCAGCTGCACCACGTATTCGTCTTTGCGGGGGCGGCCCAGGGCATAGCCGCGCTTGCGCAGCTCCAGCAGCACCCGCTCGAAGTGGCTCCACTCCTCGGCCACGAGGTCGGTCAGCTCGTCCACTAGCCGCGTTTTCTCGGGGTAGTGGATAATCATGCTGATGCCGGTGCTGGCGGCTTTTTGCTCGCACCAGGCGTGGTCGACCAGGATGTCCTCGATGTTTTTCTCGGCGATGTCGACCCAGCGCGGGTCGGTGTTCAGCTTCAATTTCAGGATGGTTTTCTCTTTCATTTCCTGATTCCTAGTTAAAGAAATTCCATTTCACGCCGAACTGAAAGCGGCGCGGGTACCCGGTGTAGTACGGGGTGGTGAAATAGCCGTCGCCCAGCAGGCCCTGGTTGATGTAGGCCATTTTGAGGAACACCGACACGGCTCTGATGTCGGCCGTCAGAAACACGTTGGCCACGGCGTAGTTGCGGATGGTGAAAGTGTTTTGCTGATGAAACTGCTGCGTGCTGGGGCTGTAGTCGAAGGCCCGGTAGCGCGACTGATAGTACACTTCGGCGCCAATCTGGGTAAACATCGCCCGGCGAAAAATGTAGCTCTCGTAGTACACCCGCGAGTTGCTCACCAGGGCCGGAATGCGCAGGCCGTTCACGTCGCCGCCGCGGGTGTAAGTGGCTTGGTTGTCGAAGGCCACCCGGCCCAGGTGCACCTGGTGCCGCGCCGACAGCACCTGCAGGTTTCGGGCCGTGGTTTCCTGGGTGGGCATGGCGGTGGTGTCGTAGTACACCAGATTGCCGATGTTGACCAGGCTGGCGCTGGCTTCGAAGTGCTGCTTGTTGAGCAGGCCGAGGTCGGGCAGTTTCAGCCGCAGGCGGCCGGTGAGCTGGGTGGTGTTGGTGTTGCTGAATTCGGTGGCCGAGCCGGGCAGGTGGTGCCACTCATAGTTGTTGCCCACTAGCTCCTGCTGCGTGAGCGTGGGCGCGTACGACGTGCTCAGGGCTTCGGCCGACAGCGGCCCGGTGCGCACCGAAGCCCGGGCCCAATATTCGGGCCCATTCTGGGCAGGCCCGAAGGACACGGGGTGCAGCTCGCCCGCCGCCTCCACGGCGTAGACGGTGCGGTAGTTGAAAGCCGCCGTGCCGCCAAAAAACACTTCGTTGAACGTGCGGCGCGGCGCGGCCTGCTCCAGGCGCAGCCCGGTGTTAATTGCCCCGCCGAAGTCCTGGTTGTTGACCAGCGCCTGCGACACCAGGCTGGCGGTGCGGTAGCGGCCGTAGAGGCGGTACTCCACCGCCTTGGTGCGGCCCAGCACCCCGGCCGTGTTTTCCACCTGCGCAAACTCCACGCGGTCGAGAATGGCCGCCGTGTTGCGCAGCACCCGCGGGTAGTACAGCACGCGGGGGTAGAAGTTTTCGGCAGAGTTAAGCCGCTGGAGGGCCAAATCGGAATAGCTGTTGTACTGGCGCTTGGCGTCGAAGGTGTGGTACACGGTGAGGCCGCGGCCCAGCAGCCGGTAGGTGTGGGTGAAATAGAGTTCGTCGCGGTCCTCGTTGTTGGCGGCCTGGGTGAGGTACACGCGCTGCTGGTTGTACTTGAACAGGTCGGCGGGCGTTTCTTCGCTGCCCGGGCCGGGAATGCTGTCGTTGATGCCCGCTCCCTCCGGACGTATGCGCGTTTTTAGCGGCCAGATGCCGCCCTGCTCAGCGGCGCGGTGGCGGGCGTTCGTGAAATTGAACAACAGGTGATAACGCTCGTCTTCGGTTTGGTAACGGCCAAAAAACAGCAGGTTGGAATGTTCCACCAAGCCGGCCCGCGAGCTGATAGTGGCGAGAATCTTGTTTGAGGCAATGCGTTCGTAGGCGATGCCCACGCTGAAGTTTTTCTTCAGGCTGCGGCTGTAGCTGAACTCAAACACCTGCTCGCCGGCGCCCGACTGGATGTAGCGGAAAAACGAATACGGCGAGCGGGAGTCGTAGTACGGCACCTTGCTGGCGTCGCGGGCGTATTTGTCGAACACGTTGCGGCCCAGGCGGGCCCCCAGCTGCAGGTTGGGCTGGTAGAGCAGCGGCCGCGTGGCGGTGCCCACGGCGCCCAGGTCCTGCTGAAACGTGGTGTCGTGGGTCCAGAACCGCTCCTGCGGAAAGTGCGTGAGCGTGGTGTCGAGCAGCGTGCCGGCGGTAGAGTCGCGCAGCACCTCGGCTTCGTAAATGACGCGCGTGGTTTTGGGCCCGTACACCACCTTGGTGCTGTCGTCGAGCACCTGGGCGCGGACGGCGGGCGCGGCCAGCCACGCCAGCAGCACCAGCAGCGCGCCCATCGGCCGCGGCCACTTCATCAAAAATCCTCGTTGCGGGGCCTTCAAACAGGTATCGGATGCGCCGGAGCCCGGCAGGGTTAAAATCATTTCAGCAGGACGAAGCGCTTCGGCCGGGCAGCAGCGGCCGCAACACGTCGGCGCCATTGCCCAAAAACGCCACCTGCACCGGAATGGTATAGGTGTGAAGGGCCAGCGCCGGCCGGCCGGCCCACAATTCGGGGCGCTGCAGGCGCGTCGCGTCCTTTTCGGTGGTAAAAATAGGCCAGCCCGGCTGCCAATGCGCTTGCAGCGCATCGAGGTCGGCCAGCAGGAAAGCGTGGTGGTCCGGCAAGTTCGCGTGATGAGCGACATTATAGCCTTGACTCTCAAGATACTCCCGCAGCGGTTGCGGCTGCGCAATGCCCGTGAGCAGCAGCGCCGGGCCCGCGGCCGGAGGCGCCAGCTTCGCCGCTTGGCCCAACGGCCGGGGTGCGCCATACGCGTACGCCGAAAACAGCACCGGCACCGCCGGCCGCGCATACGGCCGGATGCGCTGCGCCACCGCGGCCTGTGCGGCTTCGCTCAAATCGGGCGGGCATTTCGTGACGATGACCACATCGGCCCGCGCGGCACCGCGACGGCTTTCGCGCAGGCGGCCGGCGGGCAGCACATGGTCTTCGTAAAAAGGGCGGGCGTATTCGGTAAGCAGCACGTTCAGGGCCGGGCGCACGGCGCGGTGCTGGTAGGCGTCGTCGAGCACGATGACCGTGGTTTCGGGGTGCGCTTCCAGCAACAGCGCCACGCCCAGGCCGCGCTTTTCGGCCACGGCCACGGGCACTGCCTGCGCCGCAAACTGCGTGTAGTACTGCCAGGGCTCGTCGCCAACGGTAAGGGCCGAATCGGCTGCCCCGGCCAGGTGGGGGCCGGTGGTTTGGCGGCCGTAGCCCCGGCTGAGGATGGCCGGGCGGTGGCCCTGGCGCAACAGCTCTTCGACCAGCCAGATGACGTGGGGCGTTTTGCCGGTGCCGCCCACCCGCAGGTTGCCCACGCCCAGCAGCGGCACCGCAAAAGCCACCGATTTCTTCCAGCCCGCGTCGTACAGCCAGTTGCGCACGGCCATGACGCCGGCATAAAGCCAGGAAAACGGCAACAGCAACAACAGCAGCAAACGGGCCATACGCCCTCAAAAGTACGGCGGGTTTGGCCGGCACCCGGCGCGTACTTTTGGGCCATGACCACGCTGGCCGACCGTTTGCTGCACTTTCTCACCACGTTTCCGCTGCCCCAGGCCTTGCCCGCGGGGGTAGAAGCCCAGAGTCCGTTTCGGGAAGCGCCGGTGCAAGAACTGCTCAGCCGGTTTGCCCAGAAATTTTACGCCGACAACCACCCCCGCGTGGCCCTGCTGGGCATCAACCCCGGCCGCCTGGGCATGGGCCGCACCGGCGTGGCCTTCACCGACCCCACCGCCTTAGCCGAGCACTGCGGCATCCTTAACGACCTGCCGCGCGGCCGGCCCGAGACCTCCACGCAGTTCGTCTACAAAGTCGTTGAGGCCATGGGCGGGCCGGCGGAGTTCTACCAGCATTTCTACGTGAGCTCCCTCTACCCGCTGGTGCTGCTGAAAAACGGACTGAACTACAATTACTACGACGCTCCGGCGCTCGTCAAAGCCCTGTGGCCGGACATCCGGCTTTCCCTGCGCCAGCAAGTGGAGGAACTGGGCCTGCGCCGCGACGTGGCCGTGAGCCTGGGCAAGCGCAACGGCGAATTCTTTAAGCGCCTGAACGCGGAGCTGGACCTGTTCAAAGAAGTCATCGTGCTCGACCACCCGCGCTACCTCATGCAGTATAAAAGCCGCGACGAAGCCGCCAACGTGGCGAATTACGTGGCCACGCTGGGCAATTTGATTAACGAAGAATAAGGGCGCGCCTCAGCTGCGCTCGCCACGCCCCTCGTCATTCTCCCTCTTTACTCTTTTCGAAAAATGCCCACCGTTCAAGACCTGGCCCGCCTGCTCGAAGCCGCCGCCCCCCTCGCCTATCAGGAAAGCTACGACAACGCCGGCCTGCAATGCGGCAACCCGCAGGCCGAAATCACCGGCGTGCTCATCGCCCTCGATTGCACGCCCGCCGTGGTGGCCGAGGCCGTGCGGCGGGGCTGCAACGTGGTGGTGGCCCACCATCCGGTCATTTTCCGGCCCCTCAAGCGGCTCACCGGGACCAATGAGGTGGAGCAAACCATCATTGCCGCGCTGAAAAACGACGTGGCCATCTACGCCGCCCACACCAACCTCGACAACGTGCGCGGCGGCGTCAACGACAAGCTGGCCGAAAAGCTGGGCCTGCTAAAAACCCGTGTTTTGGCCCCGCAGAGCGGTATCTTGGCTCGTCTCATCACCTACGTGCCCAACCGGCCCGACGACCAGCAGGCCGACGTGGCCGGCCGCGTGCTGGCCGCGCTGTACGCCGCCGGCGCGGGCCAAGTCGGCCGTTATGCAGCTTGTAGCTTCCAGACGGAAGGCACCGGCACGTTCACGCCCGGCGCGGGCACCCAGCCCGCCATCGGGGCCGCAAATCAGCCCGAAACCGTGGCCGAAAAGCGCCTGGAAGTGCTGCTGCCGCTGCACCGGCAGGCGGCGGTGCTGCGCGCTTTGCGCGCCACGCACCCCTACGAGGAAGTGGCCTACGAGCTCATTAAGCTGGAAAACGTGCACCAGGACGTGGGCGCCGGCCTGGTGGGTGAGCTGGCTGAACCGCTGGCCCCGGCCGCATTCCGGCAATTGCTGAAGCGGCAGCTGCTGGTGCCGGTGGTGCGCCACACGGCGTTCGAGAAACCGATTAAAACCGTGGCGCTATGCGGCGGGGCGGGCGCGTTTCTCATCGGCGCGGCGCGGGCGGCGGGGGCCGATGCCTACGTGACCGGCGACGTGAAATACCACGAGTTTTTCGGGGCAGAGGGCCGGCTCATGCTCTGCGACGTGGGCCATTTCGAGAGCGAACAGTTCACCGGCGAGGTGTTTCGGGATTTGCTAACGGCCGGATTTGGACGTACTTTTGCGGTCTTAATCGCTGAAACCCCTACGAACCCCGTTCAATATGACTGCTAAAAGTGCCGCCGTGGCTCCCGCCGACGTTCCCGTAGCCGCCAAGCTCGAAGCCCTGCTCACCCTGCAGCACCTCGACTCGCAGCTCGACGAAATCCGGCGCGTGCGGGGCGATTTGCCCGAAGAAGTGCGGGATTTGGAAGACGAAATTGCGGGCTACGAAGTGCGCGTGAAGAAATTCGACGAAGAAATTCAGGGTCTGAACGACTTCATCAAGAGCCGCAAGCAAGCCAGCAAAGACGCCGAAAGCCTCATCAAGAAGTACGACGAGCAGCAGCAGAACGTGCGCAACAACCGCGAGTTCGAAGCCATTGCCAAGGAAATTGAGCTGCAGCGCCTGGAAATCCAGATTGCCGACAAGAAAATCAAAGAGGCGCAGTACCAGATTGACGTGAAGAATGCCGAAATCAGCGGCACCAAGTCGAAGCTGGACGAGCGCCGCAAGGACCTCGACAACAAGAAATCGGAGCTCGACACCATCGTGGGCGAGAACGAAGAAGAGGAGCGCACCATCATGGCCCAGCGCGAAGAGGCCACCAAGCCGGTGGAAGACCGCCTGCTGACGGCCTACACCCGCATCCGCGGCAACGTGCGCAACGGCTTGGCCGTGGTGCTGGTGCGCCGCGACGCCTGCGGCGGCTGCTTCAACACGGTGCCGCCCCAGCGCCAGGCCGACATCATCTCGCACAAGAAAATCATCGTGTGCGAGCACTGCGGCCGCATTCTGGCCGACGTGGAAGCCCGCGCGGTCTAAGCTCGACTGGTGAGCAACTCACGAATCTGACTTGCTGATTGAAATCGTAAAAAGGAACGGCCGCGCGTCGTTCCTTTTTTTGTTACACTTCTCCATGGCATCGTTGGCCGGCTTTTTACTACGCGTCGCACCACTCAGGTGCCGGGCACTTGTGCGGCCGCTTGGCTGGGCAGCCGGATGGCTGCTTGTGTCGGGATTTATGGCGCCGCAGCCGAGCCAACTGGCCGAGCAGCCCAGCGCCACCGCGGCGGGTGAGCTCACGCCCGCCAGCCGCCGGGCATATGCCGAGGTGCTGAAACTGCGCCTGGGGCCCGCCCGCGAACTGCTGCGGTCCGAGCTGGCCAGTGCCCCCAAGGCGGCCTCGCCCCTGCTGGTGGCCAACTGCATCGATTTTGCCGAGCTTATTCTAAGCCAAGACCCCAGCCGCTTCGATGCATCGGAAGAGGCGCAGGAAGCCCGTTTGGAGGTGCTTGATAAACAGCCAGCCAACGCCCTGCGCGACTACGCCCGGGCCGAAATCACGCTGCACCTGGGGCTGAGCCAGCTGCTGTTCAAGCACGTGGTGATGGGTGGCTACCACCTGCGCAGCGGCTACCGCCAAATGCAGGACGTGGTGAAGCACTACCCGGGCTTCATGCCGGCGCGCAAGACGCTGGGCATTTCGCAGTTTGCCGTGGGCTCCCTGCCCGAGGGCTACCACTGGCTGCTGAGTTTGCTGGGCCTGACGGCCGACTCGAACGAAGGGCTCCGCAACCTGGCGCTGGCCGCCACCCAGCCCAACGACTTTCAGACGGAAAGCCAGATTTACCTGAGCTTGATTCGGGAAGGCTACTACAAAAAGCCCGAGGAAGCCTTGCGCCTGGCCGAGCGCCTGCACGCCCAGCAGCCCGACAACCTGCTGTTTTCCTACCTGCTCATCAGCATCAATAAGCGCCAGCACCACGGCGAGGCGGCGCTGGCCGCCTACCGCACCCGGCCCGCCGGCCCGGGCTACCAGCCGGTGCCCTACCTGCGCCACATGGCCGCCGACCTGCTGCTGTACCAGGGCGACTACGCGGCTTCGGAACGCGAGAACCTGACGTTTTTGCGTGAATACAAGGGCGTGCATTACCGCAAGGATGCGGCCTTCAAGCTCTACCTGGCGGCGTGGCTGGGCGGTGCGCCGCCGCCGGCGGTGGCCCGCTACCGCGCCCAAATCAACGAGCCCGGCCCCACCGACGTGGAGGAAGACAACTACGCCCAGCACTACTACCACGAAGCGCAGGCCTTGAATCCCATCCTCACCCGCGCCCGCCTGCAAACCGACGGCGGATACAACCAGCAGGCCCTGGCCACGCTGCGCTCCTTCCGCGTGACGCCCACCACGCTCTGGCGCGACCGCATTGAGGAGCCCTACCGTCGGGCCCGCGCCTTTCAGGGCCTGGGCCGGCTCGATTCGGCCTGGTTTTACTTTGAGCGCACCCAAACGGTGGCCGGCCCGAAGGCGCCGTATTATTTTGCGCCCCAGGCCGCGCTCCAACAAGGCTACATGGCCAAAGACGCGGGCAAAAAAGCCCAGGCCCGCTTTTATTTTGAGAAGGCCCTGCGCTACCCCTGGCACGAATACAAAAACAGCACCGACGCCAAAGCCACGCTGGCGCTGCGCGAGCTGAAATAACCCCGGCCGCTGGGGGCTTGTTGGCCTGATGCTGTCCCCTCTGGCTTCTACTTGAACCGCTTTCCCGTGTCTGTTTCCGCGGCTGCTCCTGTGCTTGTTTCTTTGGCCGATTTGCCCGCCGATTTTCGGCGGCGGGTCGTGCAGTGGGCCGCGCAGTTTCCGCATTGCGCCTACTTTGAACCCAACGATGCGGCTTATCCGGAAGGGCCTTTCCGCCGCATCCTGGCCGTGGCGTCGGCGAAGGCGCAGGCAGTAGAGTCGTTGGCGGCGCTCGAAGCAGACGCCTCCCCGGCCGTATTTCGGTGCGGGTTCCTTACCTACGACGTCAAGAACGATATCGAAGCCCTTTCCAGCCACAACGCCGACGGCATGGGCTGGCCGCGGCTGCATTTTTTCGCGCCGGAAACCTGGCTGTGCTGGCGGGAAGACGCGGTGGAAATCCACGGGACGACGAACGGGATTATCGACCAGATTCTGGCCCAACCCATGCCGCCTGTTCAGCGGCCCCAAGTGCCGGTGCTGCGGCCCCGCCTGCCCAAAGCCGATTACCTGCGCGCTGTGGAAGCCGTGCGCACCGACATCCTCAACGGCGAGGTGTATGAGTTGAATCTGTGCCAGGAGTTTTATGCCGAAAACGTTCGCCTGAACCCCGTCGACGTGTTTTGGCGGCTCATGGAAGCGTCGCCGGCACCGTTTTCCGGGTTTGTGCGCTGGCACGACCGGTTTCTGCTCTGCGCCTCGCCCGAGCGGTTTGTGGCCCGGCGGGGCTCGCGCCTCCTTTCCCAGCCCATCAAAGGCACCATCCGCCGCGGCGCCACCCCGGCCGAAGACGAACAGCAGCGCCTGACCTTGCTGCACGACGAGAAAGAGCGCGCCGAAAACCTGATGATAGTGGACCTGGTGCGCAACGACCTCGCCCGCGTGGCCCAAACCGGCACCGTGCGCGTGCCCGAGCTTTTCGGCCTCTACCCTTTCCGTCACCTTTGGCAAATGATTTCGACCGTGGAAGCCACCGCCAGGCCCGACGCCACGCTGGTCGACGTGCTGCGCGCCGCCTTCCCCATGGGCTCAATGACGGGCGCGCCCAAAATCCGGGCCATGCAGCTCATCGAGCACTACGAAAACGTCCGGCGCAGCCTCTACAGCGGAAGCATCGGCTACGTGTGGCCTAGCGGCGACTGTGACTTCAACGTCGTCATTCGCTCGCTGCAATACCGGCAGGACACGGGCTACCTCAGCTTCCAGGTCGGCTCCGCCATTACCTACGATTCGGACCCAGAGCGGGAGTACGAAGAGTGCCTGTTGAAGGCAAAGGCCCTGCTGGAGGTACTGGGCGCAACTATCGGTGAGCAATAAGCAGTGAACGGTTAGCAGTGAACAATTTGTAACGACTTCTGCTAACTGTTCCCGGCTTTCGTCTCTGCCATTCTGTCATTTTACCAAGCGAAGCTGTATCTTTGTCGTCCGCCGAAACGCGCTATAATTATGCCCCAGCCCCTCTTAACTCTTGATTTTTTGGATACTGCCGCCCCCGCTGCCGAGGCTACGCCCAGCGGCGAGGTGCGCATCACGGCCGCTACCCGCACGGGTCGGCAGCGCAAGCTCTACATCGAGAGCTACGGCTGCCAGATGAATTTCTCGGATTCCGAAATCGTGTCGAGCATCCTCTTCGATGAAGGCTTCGATACTACCGACGACCTCGCCAACGCCGACTTGGTGTTGCTTAATACCTGCTCCATTCGGGAGAAGGCCGAGCAAACGGTGCGCATGCGCCTCAAGCAAATCAACTCGCACAAAAAGCGCAAGCCCGGCATGCTGGTAGGCGTGCTCGGCTGCATGGCCGAGCGCCTGAAAAGCAAGTTTCTGGAAGAAGAAAAGATTGTGGACCTCGTGGTGGGCCCCGACGCCTACCGCGACCTGCCCGGCCTCATCAGCCAGGTCGACGGCGGGCAAAAAGGCGTGAACGTGCTGCTGAGCCGCGAAGAAACCTATGCCGACATCACGCCGGTGCGCCTGAATTCCAACGGCATCACGGCCTTCATCAGCATCATGCGTGGCTGCGACAACATGTGCTCATTCTGCGTGGTGCCCTTCACCCGCGGCCGCGAGCGCAGCCGCGACGCGCACAGCATTGTGCAGGAAGCCAGCGCTTTGGTAGCCGCCGGCTACAAGGAAGTGACCCTGCTGGGCCAGAACGTGGACTCCTACAAATGGGCCAGCGCCGACGGCACGGAGCACGTCAATTTTGCCCAGCTGCTGGAGCGCGTGGCCCTCATCAGCCCCGCGCTGCGGGTGCGCTTCTCCACCTCGCACCCCAAGGACATCACCGACGAGGTGCTGCACACCATGGCGCGCCACGACAACATCTGCAAGTACATCCACTTGCCCGCCCAGAGCGGCAACTCCCGCGTGCTGGCCCTGATGAACCGCACCTACGACCGGCCCTGGTACGAGGAGCGGGTGCAGGCCATCCGCCGCATTCTGGGCGAAGACTGCGCCATCTCGACGGACATGATTTCGGGCTTCTGCTCCGAAACCGAGGAGGAGCACCAGGACACCCTGAGCCTCATCGACTTCGCGCAGTACGACATGGGCTACAACTTCTTCTACTCGGAGCGCCCCGGCACGCTGGCCGCCCGCAAGCTGGAAGACGACATTCCGCTGGAAGTGAAGAAGCGCCGCCTACAGGAGGTCATCGACCGGCAGCAAATCCACGCCCGTGCCCGCTACGCCCGCATGGTGGGCCGGGTGCACCAAGTGCTGGTAGAAGGCCCATCCAAACGCTCGGCCGAGCACCTGAGCGGCCGCAACAGCCAGAACCAGGTCGTCATCTTTCCAAAGCAAAACTTCCAGAAAGGCGACTACGTGAACGTACTGGCCACGAGCACCACCGGCGCGGCTTTGCTTGGCGAGGCTGTTTAGTTGTCAGTTGCTCGTTGTCAGTTGTTAGATTGTTCTATCGGATGGAAAGGTCTTATACCGAATTGAGTGTTTGGCTGCAAAGTCGGCAACTGACTAAACGAGTTTATGAACTGACTAAACAGTTTCCGAAGGAAGAGCTGTTCGGCCTGACCAATCAAATGCGCCGGGCAGCGGTTTCTATTCCTTCAAACATCGCCGAAGGCTGCGGACGGCAGCATACCCGCGACACACTGCAGTTTCTGTTTGTTGCCAGGGGCTCCTTGTTTGAAGTAGAGACCCAATCCTATCTAGCTCACGATTTAGCCTATTTAGCTGAAATAGAACTTCAGGAATTGCTGGCTGCAGTGACGGATTGCAAAAAGCTACTGCAAGGCTTTATCCGCTACTACCGCTCCCTGCTACCAGCATCACAAGTTGCCGAAGATGCCCCCAGGTACTTCTCTGACAACGGACAACCAACAACTGACAACTAGCTAGCTTTGACACCTTCCGAAATCCAATCCATCAAGCTCCGCTTCGGCATCATCGGCAATGCGCCGGCGCTGAACTACGCCATTCAGGTGGCCGCCCAAGTGGCGCCCACCGACATGACGGTGCTCATCACCGGCGAAAGCGGGTCGGGCAAGGAGTCGTTTTCCAAGATTATCCACGCCTTGTCGCCGCGCAAGCACGGGCAGTTCATTGCCATCAACTGCGGCGCCATTCCCGAAGGCACCATCGACTCGGAGCTGTTCGGCCACGAAAAAGGCTCTTTCACCGGCGCCAACGAGGCCCGCAAAGGCTATTTCGAGGTTACCAACGGCGGCACCATTTTCCTGGACGAAATCGGCGAGATGCCGCTCGGCACGCAGGCCCGCCTCTTGCGCGTGCTGGAGAATGGCGAGTTTATCCGCGTGGGCTCCAGCAAGGTGCAGAAAACCGACGTGCGCGTGGTGGCCGCCACCAACGTCAATCTGCTTGACCGCGTGCAGGCCGGCACCTTCCGCGAAGACCTGTACTACCGCCTGAACACGGTGCCCATTACGGTTCCACCGTTGCGTGAGCGGGGCGAGGACATCTACCTGCTTTTCCGCAAGTTTGCTTCCGATTCGGCCGAGCGGTACCGCACCCGCCCCATCACCCTGACGCCCGATGCAGTGCAGGCGCTTACGCGCTTCCGCTTCCCCGGCAACATCCGCCAGCTCAAGAATATTGCCGAGCAGATTTCGGTGCTGGAAACCGAGCGCGAGCTCGACGCCCGGCGCCTGGCGCCCTACCTGCCGCAGGACCAGACCAGCCGCCTGCCCATGCTGCTGGGCCCCGGCGCCCCCGAAGGGTCGGCGGCCGGCTACTCCGAGCGCGACCTGCTCTACAAAATCCTGTTCGACATGCGCCGCGACATGACGGACCTCAAGAAAATGGTGCTGGAGCTGGCCACCGGCCAGCGCCCCCACGAGGCCCAGGAGCTGCTGCGGCAGAACAGTCACCTCTTCAGCAATACCGGCGCCGCCAGCGCGTTTGACGGCAGCGCCGGGGCCGAATACTTCCTGCCGCCTGCGCCGAACACCTACAACACGGAGCCCACCACCGGCTACGACGACGAAGCTCCGGTAGAGGACATTCCGCACGAAACCGAGGAAGAAACCCTGTCTCTCGACGTGAAGGAACGCGAGATGATACTCAAGGCGTTGAAAAAGCACAATAACAAGCGTAAGTACGCCGCCCACGACTTGGGCATCTCGGAGCGCACGCTGTACCGCAAACTGAAGCAATATGACCTGGAGCAAGTTTGAATCGGCACTGCAAGCTACCAGCCACAAGTCACTTGCCTTTAGCAAGTTGAACAACTGGCGTCGCGTACTGGCTTGCGGCTTGTGGCTGGCAGTTTGCACCGTGCTGACTAGCTGCGGCATCTACTCCTTCAATGGCACCAACATCGACCCAGCGGTGCGCACCGTCTCCATCTCCACCATTCAGAACAACGCGCCGATGGGCCCGGCCTTCCTGACGCAGCGCTTCACCGAGGATTTGAAGGACTATTTCCAGCGCAACACCAACCTCAAGCTGGTGCCGCGCGACGGCGACCTGCAGTTCGACGGCAACATCATTGCCTATGATTTTGCCCCGGCAGCCATTCAGCAAGTGGGCGGCGTGAGCCAAGCCGGCTCCAACCGCCTCACCATCCAGGTCAAGATTCGCTTCACCAACTCCAAAGACGACAAGCAGAGCTTCGAGCAGGTGTTTCAGAATTTTGATGACTTCTCGGGCGACCGCAACATCGCCACGATTAACAACGACCCCAACGCCGTGCGCCGCACGACCGACAAAATCATCACCGATATTTTCAATAAATCGGTGGCCAACTGGTAGCCGGTTGCAAGCTGCGTTTTGATAAGCGCCAACCGGTGAGGCAATTGCCAAAAGCGGGGTTGGCTCGTCCCTAGTTTGTTGTGGCGCAAGCGCGCGGGTATTTGCGTAAATTGACGTAATGTTGCGGCCCCATTCTTGCGCCGAAAAAGCGGATTTTAAGAATCTGCCTGTTCGCTTCTGCTCTATTAACGCCCGTTTAGCCCCGTGACCCGCGCCACGCTTTTGCAAGTTCTTGCCCGTCCCACGGCCCTCGGCCAGGCGGAAGTGCGCGAGTTGGAGCAGCTGGCCCAGGCGTTTCCGTATTGCCAAACGGCCCACCTGCTGCTGGCCAAAGCCGCGCACGACCAAGGCACCATGCTGGCCGGCCAGCGCCTGCGCCGCGCCGCCACCTACGCTGCCGACCGGGCCTTGCTCCGCCGCCTGATTGAGGAAGTAGAGCCGGCCCCCGTGCCGGAAACAATACCGGAAATAGCGGTGCCCGCCGAAGAAACAGTGACCAGCAGCGCACTGCTGCCCACTGCCGAGCCAGTCACCGCCGAGCCGCCCGTTGCCCAGGCGCCGGCCGAGCCGGTTACGGCCCCCGCCGTTGTCATCGCGCCGCTGCCCGTCGCCGAAACCGCTGCTGTTGAGACGCCGGCCGCGCCCATTCCAATTGCCGCCCCTGCTGCAGAGGAAGCACCTGCTGCCGACGCGCCGCCCACGGAGGCTACCCCGACGGTACCGGAAGCCGAGCCCGCTAAGGTTGCTCCGGAACCAGTACCGGAGCCGGTGACGGAGACAGTCCCGGAGCTAATTGCCGACGTTCCGATTGCCGAGGAACCTGCCCCGACGCCCGTTGCAGAGGCACTGGCCGAGCCTGAGCCGGATGCTGCGCCAGAGGACAGCCCCACGCCTTCTGCGGCTGTTGAGGCCGACCTGACGCCGGTTCTGGTTGACCAGGAAGGCGTAGATATTCCGGCTGCCTCGCCAACGCCGGAGATGGAAACTCCCACCGAGCTAGCCGAAGAGCCCGACCTGCCCCCGCAGGCTCCCGCCATCCGGCCCCCGGTCGAAGTAGGCGAGGCCCGCTTCGAATTCGGGCTGGCCGAGCCGCCCCCGCCCCCACCGGCCTATGAGCTGCCGGGCCTGGTAGACGAATGGGCCGCCGCTGCCGTCACCCTGAGCCTGGCCGGCCCGGCTGCTCCGGCCGACTTCCTGTCGGTGGGCAGCGGGGCTACCCCAGAGGCCCCTGAACTCACCCCGGCCGCCTTCACCGGCGACGAGGCCGTTGGCTACGGTTACGGCGAAAGCAGCCGCCTGGGCTTCTCCTTGCAACTGCTCAACCTGCTGACCGATAAGGCTGAAGCCAACGAAAACACCTCGCCCGCCGGGGCCGACGGCCAGCCCCCGGCAAGGCCGCTACCGCCCGTCGGGGCCTTCTTCGAACCCGACCCGCTGCTACTCGACCATTGGGCGACGCACCGTCCGCCGACCCCGGCGCTGCCCTCGTCGCTCGACCTCATCAACAACTTCCTGAAGCGCCAGCCGCGCCTCACGCGGCCGGCCATGCTGCCGCCCTCGCCCACCACGCAGGCCGACCTGAGCGTGCGCAGCACCCACGCCGAGCCCGACTTGGTGTCCGAAAGCCTCGCCCGCATCTTTGTGCGCCAGGGCAAAACTGCCCGAGCCATTGAGATTTATGAGAAGCTGATGGTGAAACAGCCGGAAAAAATGGCGTACTTTGCGGCCCAAATCCAATCTTTGCAACCTTCGGCGTAAATCGCCTCTTAGTTTTATTTCTCTACATGTACATCGCACTCATCGTTCTCATTCTCCTCGTTTGCTTCCTGCTGGCCCTGGTGGTATTGGCCCAAAACCCCAAAGGCGGCGGAATTTCAAGCCAGTTTAGCGCTGGCGGCGCCGCCAGCATGATGGGCGTGAAGCGCACCGGCGACCTGCTGGAGAAACTGACCTGGGGCTTTGCCATTGGCCTGGTGGTGCTGTCGCTCGGCTCGCACATGCTGACGTCGACCGGCGGTGGCCCCGCTCGCAGCATCAACCAGCAGCGCGCCCTCGAAACCAAGCTGCCGGCGCCTTCGGCTCCTGCCCCTGCCGCCCCGGCTCCCGCTGGTGCTGAAGCTCCGGCCGGTACCACCACGGCCCCCGCAACGGCTCCGGTTCAGCCTGCTGCGCCGGCTTCCGCTCCGGCCACAAACAACTAATTCCGCGCGCTTTTCGCGCCTCCGATGCAAAGCCGGTGCTTCCCTTGGGAGGCGCCGGCTTTGTCGTTTGTAGCCGGGTTGGGCTGGCGCAGGCTTGTCAAGTTTGCCTCGTACAATGTCTGTTTGCCCGGGGTACTGCCACGCGGGTTCCCAAAAACTGCCCATTTTGTCAGGTTTCCGGGGCTGGCACGGGAAATGACGAGGGGGCGTAGACTCTGATTTTCCACCTTACATAACCCAAACACACACAGAATGGCACTTAGCATGAAACCGCTGGCCGACCGCGTCATTGTTCGCGCCGCCGCCGCCGAGGAAAAAACCAAATCCGGCATCATCATCCCCGATACGGCCAAGGAAAAGCCCCAGCGCGGTGAAGTGGTGGCCGTAGGCGAAGGCAAAACCGCTGACAGCGGCTCGCTCATCAAGCCCCAGGTGAAGGTGGGCGACCAGGTGCTGTACGGCAAATACGCCGGCACCGAAATCACCGTCGACGGCGAGGACCTGCTCATCATGCGCGAGTCGGACATTTTCGCGGTGCTCTAAGCCATCGGGCTTGGTCCGCGAAGATTCCAAAACACCTATTAACCTTACTTACTTCAGTTCCCAGAAATGGCTAAGAACATCCAATTTGACGTGGAGGGCCGCGCCCGCCTGCAGGCCGGCGTGAACAAACTCGCTAACGCCGTGAAAGTGACCCTCGGCCCGAAAGGCCGCAACGTCATCATCGACAAGAAATTTGGCGCCCCCTCCATCACCAAGGACGGCGTGACCGTGGCCAAGGAGATTGAGCTGCGCGACCCCATCGAGAACATGGGCGCCCAGCTCGTGAAAGAAGTGGCCTCGAAAACGGCCGACCAGGCCGGCGACGGTACCACGACGGCCACCGTACTGGCCCAGGCCATCTACACCGCCGGCTCGAAGAACGTGGCCGCCGGTGCCAACCCGATGGACCTGAAGCGCGGCATCGACAAGGCCGTGCTGGCCGTGGTGGCCAACCTGAAGTCGCAGTCGAAGAAGATTGAAAACTCGGCGGAAATTGCCCAGGTGGGCACCATTTCGGCCAACAACGACGCCGAAATCGGAAAGATGATTGCCGACGCCATGGAGAAAGTGGGCAAGGAAGGCGTCATCACCGTGGAAGAAGCCCGCGGCACCGAAACCGAAGTAAAAACGGTGGAAGGCATGCAGTTCGACCGCGGCTACCTCTCCCCCTACTTCGTAACCAACCCCGAGAAAATGGAGGTTGAGTTCGACTCGCCCTTCGTCCTCATCTACGACAAGAAGGTGAGCACCATGAAGGAGCTACTGCCCGTGCTGGAGCAAGTGCTGCAAACCGGCAAGCCCCTCGTCATTATTTCGGAAGACGTGGACGGCGAAGCCCTCGCCACCCTGGTGGTGAACAAGCTGCGCGGCTCGCTGAAAATTGCCGCCGTGAAGGCTCCTGGCTTCGGCGACCGCCGCAAGGCCATGCTGGAAGACATTGCCACCCTCACGGGCGGTACCGTTATCAGCGAAGAGCAGGGCTACAAGCTCGAAAACGCCACTCTGGAATACCTTGGTACGGCGGAGAAAATCATCATCGACAAGGACAACACGACCATCGTAAACGGCAAGGGCTCGAAAGACGCCATCAGCGGCCGTGTGGCCCAGATTAAGGCCCAGATGGAGACCACCACGTCGGACTACGACAAGGAGAAGCTGCAGGAGCGCCTCGCCAAACTGAGCGGCGGCGTAGCCATCCTCTACATCGGTGCCAGCACCGAGGTGGAAATGAAAGAGAAGAAAGACCGGGTGGACGACGCCCTGCACGCCACTCGCGCCGCCGTTGAGGAAGGCGTGGTGCCCGGCGGCGGCGTGGCCCTGGTGCGCGCTCTGGAGTCGCTGGCTGGTGTTGAGACCATCAACGCCGACGAGCGCACGGGGGTGAACATCATCCGCACGGCTCTGGAAGCCCCCCTGCGCACCATCGTGGCCAACGCCGGTGGCGAAGGCTCGGTAGTAGTGCAGAAAGTGGTGGAAGGCAAAGGCGACTTTGGCTACAACGCCCGCGAAGACCGGTACGAGAACCTGGTGGCCGCTGGCATCATCGACCCCACCAAGGTGACCCGTCTGGCCCTCGAAAACGCTGCTTCCATCGCCGGCCTGCTGCTGACGACCGAAGCCGTGATTTCGGACGAGCCCGAGCCCAAAGAAAGCGGCCATAGCCACGGCGACGGCGGCATGGGCGGCATGGGCGGCATGGGCGGCATGATGTAAGTCGAGCCGCTGGCAGCCTCCCGCTGTTAGGAATAGAAAAGCCCCGCTGGCATTGCCGGCGGGGCTTTTTTGTTGGTTTGGAGCACGGAGCGGCACGGCGCGAGTTGGGCCATCAGCTACGCCAACTTGTGCTACTCAATAACGACGCGCTTTGTCACCACGCCTTCGGGCAGGGCCACGTGGAGGGTGTACACGCCGGGCGCCGCATGACCCACGGCCAGGGCCTGCGCACCGGCACCACGCGCAACGGGCAGCTCCTGGCGCAGCACCAGCTGGCCCAGCGCATTGACCAATCTTACACTGACGGCCTGCGAGCTGGCAGGCACGGCCAGCCACAGCTGCTGATGGGCCGGGTTGGGAAACACCACCACCTGGGCGCTGAGCTGGTCTGGAGAAGTGGCCAGGGCACGGCTGGCCTGGAAGATGAGCGAGACACGTGGCCCGGCCAGCGAGGCATCGGCGGTGAAGGTGTAGGTGGCCTGAGGCGTGAGCGGCGTGACAGTGCCAGTCAGGGCGTCGCGCAGCTGCACGGTGGCGCCGGCGGGCAGGTTCAGCAGCTCGTCGGCGCGCAGTGTGTAGGTGCCGGCCTGGGCTACGCGCACGGCCAGCGGCACCGTCAGCGGCGCATTACCGAGCAGCGGCCGGCCGCTGATGGCCAGGGGGCCGGCTACGTCGTCGAGGGCCAGCTGCACGCGGTGGCCGGCCGTGAGTTTGGGGGCATCGAAGGCGGCATCGAAACCCGCAGTGGCACCCGCTTCGAAGTATAGGGCGGCCTGGTCGGTGGCCCCGGCCCCGCTCAGGCTTAGCTGGAGCAGCAGGCGGGTTTCGGCGGTGCCGCGCTGCGGAGCGGCCGAGGTGTAGGTGCTGAGGCGGGCGGCGTTGCCCAGGTTGAGGCTGGCGGTGGCGCCGGGCGTGCTGGCGCGCACAAAAAAGCCCTGCCCCAGGCCGATAATATTAGTGCCCCCGTTGGTGCCCACGCCGTTTACGTAGCTGGCGTAGGTACCGGCGTATTGCCCGCTCGATTTGTAGACGTGCACGGCATTATCGAGCCCCGAGGCCCCGGCAAAGGCCTGCGTCCAGTTGATGGGCGCCGGGTACGGGTTGCCGAGCAAGTGCCAGCCGGCCTGGGCCGGCACGCCGCGGCCGAGGGCGCCGATGGCAACGGCCCCGTTGCCCAGAGTGCCCACGAAGTCGATGGTCTGGCCGCCGGCCAGATTCACGGTATAGCCCCGGCCGGGCGCCATGGCCTCGGTGGTGGCGGCCGGCGACAACCAGCCCTTGTCGAAGTCGGCCGTGGCACCATTGCCGGTGGCGGCCACCAGGGCTTGGTTGTAGAAGAAAATATTGGGGAAGGGCGTCACCTGGCCGGGGTTCGCGGCGCCGTTGTAGGCCGGGTTTACCACGGGCGCGAAGCCGGCAGTGGTCAGGTCGGCCAACGTGGTATTGGCCACGGGCGCGGCCAGGTGGCGGTAGCCCGGGCCTGGGTTCAGTGCGGGGTCGAGGTAGCACTGCACGGTGGCGGTGCCCAGCACGGCGGCCGCGCCGTTGTTCACCACCATGGCCGTGCCGCTGGCATCGGCCGCCAGCGTCAGGTTGCCGTTGGACGTCAGGTTGCCGTTTAGCGTCAGCAGGCGCGTCACGGCCAGCGGGCGGCCAAGCTGCACGCCCGCGCTCCCCACTGTTAGGTTGGCGATGCGCAGGCCGTTGGAGCCCCCGAAGCTTTGCGCGGCGCTGCCGGTGGTAAGCAAAGTGCCCGCCCCGCCGATGGTGCCGTTGTTGGTGAGGGCACCGCTCAGGCTGAGGGCGCCGCCGTTGGCCAGCGTGAGCGAGGCCCCGGTGGCCACGGTCAGGCTGCCCACGGCGGCGCTGGTACTCAGCACGGGCATATTGAGCACGCCGGCCGGAATGGTCACGTTATCGGTGGCGGCGGGCACGGTGTTGTTGTTCCAGTTCGCCGGGTTGTTGTAGGCGGTGTTTGCGGCGCCGGTCCATTGCCCGTTGGCCGGGTTCACCACCACGGTGAGGGCAAAGGTGGCCTGCGCGGGCGCGGGCAGGCCGTTGTCAGTAGCAGTAAAATTGATGGTGCGCGTGCCCACGTTGCAGGGCGCGCCGGTTACTGAGAACGTCAGCGTGGGGTTGGTGCCGCCGTTGCCCGCCACGCCCACCGAAGCGTTGCAAAACGTTGCGCCGTTGAAATTGGACGACACGGAAACCGTCTCGTCGGTTTCCGGGCCCGAGAACTGGAGCGGTAGCACCACGGTCTGCCCCTGGTTCACGGTGAGCACGTTGCCGGCGGGCAGGCCGGCCACGGCGGGCGGCACGTTGCCGGCGTCGCGCACGCGGTAGCCCAGGCAGAGCCCGTCGAGCCAGTCGACGCCGCCGGGATTGCCCGAAAAAGAAGTGTTCGGTGCCTGGCTGCCGCTGAGGTTAAATCTCCCGGTCTGGATGTAGTCGACGCTATTGCCTTTGTTGACGCCCACCGAGGCCGGAATCCCACCGAAACCGCCCGTGCCGCCTGAGGCATCGCTGGTGGTCCACTGCATGTCGTCGTAGGCAAACAGCACGTCGTTGCCCGCAAAGCCGGGGGCCGTGTTGGCCTTCATGACCAGCTGGAAGGTGTTTTTCTTGTCGGCTTTGCGATTGAAGTAGCCCACCTTGTTCCATACCACCACCAGCCGGTCCGGAAATACCTTGTACCACACG
Organism: Hymenobacter armeniacus; assembly: GCF_014699055.1. Classification (GTDB taxonomy): domain Bacteria; phylum Bacteroidota; class Bacteroidia; order Cytophagales; family Hymenobacteraceae; genus Hymenobacter; species Hymenobacter armeniacus. The sequence goes on along the minus strand of NZ_JACXAC010000001.1, from coordinate 521,279 downwards.
GTGCCGCTGGCAGGGTTTTGGGTATCCACGTCCGCCCAAAACGGCGCAATCATGGGTCTGGCTAAAGGAAAGCCCTGGGCGTTGAAGGAACCGTATGGCGCATCGAAGGTGATGTTGCCGTTGTTGTTGACGTACACCTCGCTGTACAAAGCGCCGAAAAGCGAGAAATTCCAGCCTAAGGAAACGGGCCCAAAAGAAGTGTCGTCGTTGCGGCCCAAGCTGCTCCAGCCCCCGGCGGCCGTGGTGTCGAAAGGCTCAAAGCAAGCCGGGCGGGCCGCGGTGGACGCGGCGCTTTGTTGTATGCCCACGGAAGGCAGCGCCGCTGGGGTAGTAGCCGGAGTGCTAAGCTGACGCTTTGAGGCCTCGTAACGGGGGTTGGTGCTGGCGGGGTTCCAGAAGCGCGGGGCTTGGCCTTGGGCGCACAGCACGCTCAGCCACAGGCAGCAGAATAGAAATTGTTTCATAGAAAAAGGAGTAGGTTGAAAGGCCCTGCAAAATAAAAGACCGGCAGAATTCCTCTCACGACCTGCCCAAAAACGTTGCCCATCCAAAGCCACGAGTCTCGACAATGCGGCCGCCCCACCCCAAACAAGAAGCCCCCGACGCAGCAGCGCCGGGGGCTTCTTGGTGGAAAATGAAAAACAACGCTGCCTTACGCCTGCGCAGCGGGCGCGGGGTAGTTGCGGGCGTCCATCATCTTGGCCAGCTTGCCGCTGATGAGGAACAGGATGCCGGCGGCCACGGCAGCCGATACCACGAAGACCATAAAGAAGTCGTAGAGGTTGGTTATGTGGTAGCCGAGGATTTCCGGCGTGGCGTTCGATTTCGGGTCCGGGTAGAGGCTGCTCATGTAGCCGGCCAGGTAGTTGGCGGCGGCGTTGGCGAGGAACCACACGGCCATCAGCAGCGAGGCAAATTTCACCGGGGCCAGCTTGTTCACCAGCGACAGGCCGATGGGCGACAAGCACAGCTCGCCCACCGAGTGCAGGAAATACAGCGCCACCAGGAAGAACATGCTCACCTTCACGCCGGGCTGCAGGTTGTGCACGCCAAAGCACATCACCAGGTAACCGGCGGCCAACAGGGCCAGGCCGATGGCCATTTTGAGGGGGGACGGCGGCTCGGCGCCGCGGCGGCCCAGGGCCGTCCAGACGGCGGCCATGATGGGCGCGCCCACCACAACGAAAATGGCGTTGAGGTTCTGGAAAATGCTGGCCGGCAAGGTGTAGCCGAAGATGGTGCGGTTCATCTGCTCATCGGCGAAGAACGTGAGCGAGGCCGGAGCCTGCTCGAACGCCGCCCAGAAGAACACCACGAAAAACGACACGATGAAAATCACCATGATGCCCTTGACATCGGCCCCGCTCAGGGATTTGTCGCTGAAAATCATGAAGGCGATGCCCAGCACGGCCACGCCCAGCAGCGGCGCAATGGTGGGGAATTTGGCCGAATCGAGCCATAGAATACCCAGGATGATGGCCAGCAGCACGGGCAGCAAAGCGTACACGCCCATCACGCCGCCCGAAATGGCGGGCGTCTGGCCCACTTGGGTGCCATCCGGCGTGTGCAGGTACTTCTCCTTGCCCCAGTTGAAAATCACCGTGCCCAGCAGCATGGCGACGCCGCAGGCCAGGAACGCCCAGCGAAAATCGGCGGGGTTGCCGGTGTCGCCGATGAGACTGGTGATGGTATTGCCGATGAACGAGCCCAGGTTGATGCCCATGTAGAAAATGGTGTAGGCGGCGTCCTTGCGCTTGTCGGCCGGCGCGTAGAGCGAGCCCACCATCGAAGAAATATTGGGCTTGAAGAAGCCGTTGCCCACAATCATCACGCCCAGGCCCAGGTACAGCAGCCAGTGGCTGAGGGCGTGGCTTTCGGCCGCGCCGTAGTTGGAAGCCGAGAAAAACAGCGTGAACTGCCCCAGCGCCATCAGCAGACCGCCCGTGAGGATGGAACGCCGGTTGCCCCAGTACCGGTCCGAGATAAAGCCGCCAATGAGCGGCGTGAGGTACACCAGGCTGGTGTAGCCGCCGTAGAACTTGGACGCAAAGGCCTTGTCCATCATCATGGCCTTGGTGAGGAACAGCACGAGCACGGCGCGCATGCCGTAGTAGCTGAACCGCTCCCACATTTCGGTGGCGAACAGCAGGTACAGGCCCTTGGGGTGGCTCGTGGATTCCGCGGCGAGCGGCTGCTCGGTCTGAGCGGGGATGGTTTGCATAGGGGGAAACGAGGGGTGAGAAATGAGATGCGAAAAGGCCAGAACCACAATCATTGCAACAGTAGTGCAATGCGGGCACGGTAAATCTAGGAAAGTTTCGGCATTAATGGGGCTGGCCCGGCCCGGCAAGGCGGCGGCTTGATTGCCCGGCTACCCTTCGCTCAGCTCGGCCTTGCCGGGCTTGGCGGCATCGCTCCGGTAGGCTTTGGCCCGGTAGGCGGCCGGCGCCAGCCCGGTTTGTTTGCGGAAAAAACGGGTGAAATACCCCGGGTCGACAAACTGCAGCTCGTAGGCAATTTCGGCCACCGAAAGCGACGTGTAGAGCAGGTAGTTGTGCGCCCGCCGAATGGTGTGCGCCTGCACTATCTGTTGGGCCGTTTTGCCTTTCACGGCCTGGCAAATGCGGTTCAGGTGCACTTGTGTAATCTTCAGCTCGCGGGCAAACTCCGATATTTTTTTCTCGAAGGGCGCGGTGCGCTCCACGGCTTTCTGAAACTCGCGGAAGTAATGCAGCGCGCGGTTGGGGCTTTCCTGCTGGCGGCGGTTGTGCTGCAGCAGGCGGTAAATCTTCACAAAAAGCAGCTTGAAGTAGCCGTTCAGGGCCAGCTGCTTGCCGGGCAGGTCGGAGTTGATTTCTTCGTGAATCTGCTGCTCCAGGTCTTGCAAGTCGGCGAAGCGGACTTCGGAGTTGAAATCGGACAGGATGTGCACCGAGTTCAGCTCGACCAGCACGCCCGGCGTGGCTTGCAGAATGGTGTCGAGCAAGGCCTCCGATAAGGTGAGGGTGCGGCCCTTCACCTGCGGGCTGAACGTGAAGCCGTGCACCGTGTTGGCCGGGATGATGACCAGGCACGGCGTGCGCAGCTCCACCGGCTCGGGCGCGCCGAAAGAAGCCCGCCCGGCCTCCAGGAAGAATAGTTGAAAGAGATTTTCGTGCAGGTGCGGCTTCAGGCCCCAGTCGGTGACGCGCTGGCGGGGCACAATGAGCTGGCTCTGCAGGTAATCGTGCGAAATCTGGGCCTTGTGGTCGCCGTAGATTCCGTTGTAGCGAGCAATTTCCGTGGCCATGACGCAACAAAAAACAGGGACAAAGAAAACCTTAGGCGAGCAAGGCGTTAAATTATTCCCATCCCTACGGCCCCGTTTAGCCGTATGTGGTGCACAAATGTAAGGCCCACCGGTGGCATGGTTTAATTTGTCCCGTTAAAGAAATGAATTGTTTCAGTGCCCTTGGGCCTGGCAATTCTACCTTTGTATCCTCTTTCGCAAGAACCTCCCCCTAACCCCTTTATAGCCATGCAACAAGCTCCCACCCTTGCCGCCACGGCCCACAATCGTTTGCAGCCCCTGGGCTTCACCGAAACCGCCACCGTTCACCTCAATTTGACGCCTGCCGCGCTCGTGGAGCACGCCCTGCGCAACGGCGAAGGCCACCTCACCGACACCGGCGCCCTGATGGCTGACACCGGCAAGTTCACCGGCCGCTCGCCCAAAGACCGGTTTGTGGTGAAGGACGAAAACACCGCCGAGAGCGTGTGGTGGGGCGACATCAACATTCCCTTCGCGCCCGAGAAATTCGACCAGCTGCACCAGAAAATGGTGGCCTACCTGGCCGACAAGGAGCTGTACGTGCGCGAAGCCTACGCCGGCGCCAACCCCGACTACCAGCTCAAGCTGCGCGTGGTGAACGAGCAGGCCTGGCACAACCTGTTTTGCTACAACATGTTCCTGCGCCCCGAAGAAGGCGCCGATACCTCCTGGACGCCTGATTTCAGCATCATCTGCGCCCCCGGCTTCGAGGCCGACCCGGCCGTGGACGGCACCCGCCAGCCCAACTTCGCCATCATCAACTTCACCAAAAAGATGATTCTGATTGGCGGCACGGGCTACGCCGGCGAGATGAAAAAAGGCATCTTCGGCGTGCTGAACTACCTGCTGCCCCACGAGCACAACACGCTGAGCATGCACTGCTCGGCCAACGTGGGCAAGGAGGGCGACACGGCCATCTTCTTTGGCCTCTCGGGCACCGGCAAAACGACGCTCTCGGCCGACCCCAACCGCGGCCTCATCGGCGACGACGAGCACGGCTGGACGCCCGACGAAGGCATCTTCAACTTCGAGGGCGGCTGCTACGCCAAGGTCATCGACCTGAGCAAGGAGAAGGAGCCCGAGATTTACGACGCCATCCGCTTCGGCGCAATCGTGGAGAACACGCGCTTCATCCCCGGCACCCACACGGTGGACTACGCCAACAAGTCGGTGACGGAAAACACGCGCACCGCCTACCCCATCAACTTCATCCCGAACGCCATTGAGCCCGGCGTGGCTGATGCGCCGAAGAACATTTTCTTCCTCACGGCCGATGCCTTCGGCGTGATTCCGCCCATCAGCAAGCTCGATAAGTCGCACGCCATGTACCTGTTCATGAGCGGCTACACGGCCAAGGTGGCCGGCACCGAAATGGGCGTGACCGAGCCGCAGACCACGTTCTCGGCCTGCTTCGGCGCCGTGTTCCTGCCGCTGCACCCCACCAAGTACGCCGAGATGTTGGGCCAGAAAATGGACGAAAACCCCGACATCAACGTGTGGCTCATCAACACCGGCTGGACCGGCGGCAGCTACGGCACCGGTTCGCGCATGAAACTTCCCTACACCCGCGCCATGATTACGGCTGCGCTCAATGGCCAGCTCGACGACGTGAAATTCACCAAGCACCCCATTTTCGGCATGATGGTGCCCGGCGCCGTGCCCGGCGTGCCCACCGAAATACTGGACCCGCGCAACACCTGGGCCGACAAAGAAGCCTACGACAAAACCGCCTCGGACCTGGCCGAGAAGTTTGTCGAAAACTTTAAGAAGTACGCCGAGTTTGCGAACGAGGAAATTCTGGCCGGCGCGCCCCGCGTGGCAGTCGAAGCCTAAGTTGCCGCAGTAGTTCACTCACCAAAAAGCCCCGTCGGTTGCAGCCGACGGGGCTTTTGCGTTGCGATGGAGCGCCATCATTTCAGCCTGCTACAGCCCGTTGACGCTAGAATCCCCAACGCACTTGGTGGCCGCGCCTCTTATCGGCCTGGTCTTGGTTGAACTGCGTCCTGAACGCAGCGGGCTGAGCATCCCACCAGGCGAGTATTCGCTGCTGAGCCTGTTGGGTGTTGCACATCACCAATTCATTGCCTTCAACGAAGTACTGGACCCGACTCTCGGCCAGGTGTTCCAGGAAGGTTCCCACGGTCAGGCGCTTGCCGCCCACGCCAATGCAGTTTTTGCACCCAAATTCCGTCATCGACCTTCCCCAAAACCTGGGAGCTGCAAGTAAGGAATCCTCGACACGGAGAATGGGATTGTTGAGGGCGCGAATGGCGCGTAGAATGCCCAGCACCTGCGCATCGTACACACTCATTTCGTGGCGAGCTTCAGCGTCCAATTGCTGTTTGAACGTCTGGGATTTCATTCGGGGGTATGCGAAATCAACTTCTGCGATTTCAGCCGGAATGCGCTGCTGAATCGGCAATCCGGGAAGGAAATGAATTTTCAAGGCGTTGACGACTCCCCAATTTCCCTCCGATGGCTGCCGCAACGCGTCGAAGAGCGTAGGTATGTCCGACTGCCAGGGGTCGCGCATCAACAAATGCGTCACGGGGCCTTGCAGTTTTTTTTCTTTCAGGAGCGAGAGCAGGGCCTGGCGCGCCTTCTTGTTGGTGAACTCCTCATAAAAACGCCCTGCTATGCGGCTGTCAATTCCGATGAGGTGCAGGCTGTAAACAGCGCCAAATTTGCCTCCCTCGTTTGCCGAGGTTTTAATAAAATCAAGCAGCGGTTCGATGGCCTTCTCCTTGCGGGCCGCGATGGAATACATGTCATCGGTATAGCCAATCCAATAAGCTTTGCCGGTTTCAACAAATTCCCAATTGCCGTTGAGTCGCTTGATGAGCGCGTCGAGCGAGGTGACCGTATCAACCGAAACCATCATGCCCCCTCCCTGCACAGCCCGCATGTTCTGCACGCCGCTCGGGGCTCTGTCAATCATGACCGTTTGAGCCTTTGCTGAAAAAGCACTCGCTAGTGCAATCAGAGCCCATGTAAACTTTTGCATGCAGAAATATAAATAAAAACGACGGTCCAAAAATGGATTCTAGCTCCGGTTTCGGCCCATCGTTTTCACTTGGCTACTTCGGCCGCTATTGCCGCCGCTTATCCAGTTGTTTCTTGATGGTGTCGCGGTTCAGCCAAGCGGCCAGGGCCACGCCGGCTCCCGCCAGCAGGGCCGTGCGCAGGGCCGGGCTGCCGGCCGTCACGGCCTCTGTGTAGAAACTGGTTTCGCGGGTGTAGCCGGGGTAGTTGCCCCGCTCGCGCAGCCCACCAGCGGCGCGGTCGAGGCCGTTTTGGGCCAGGGGGCGCGGGGCGTCGTCGGCCTTTTCCTGCTTGGCGAAGGCTTTTTCCATGTACTGGTCGAAGAGCGTGGGCGTCCAGCGCTGCAGGCCGATGAAGGCGCGGCCGCCGCCGCCCACCACGATGTCGCGCTCCGGCGTGGCGGCGGCGTGCAGAATGGCACGGGCCACGGTGTCGGGGGCGTAGGCGGGCGGGCCGTGCTTGGCTTCGCGGTCCATGTAGTTTTTGGCGTGCACCGTGTAGGGCGTGTCGATGGACGAGGGCTGAATGAGCGTGACGGCCACCGGGGCGCCGTCCATTTCCAACTCCATGCGCAGGCCGTCGTTGAAGCCCTTCACGGCGTGCTTGCTGGCCGAGTAGATGGTTTGCAGAATGGCCGTGACGTCGGACAAGATGCTGCCCACGTTGATGATGGCCCCGCCTTTTTTCTTGAGGTGCTGCGCCGCTTCGAGCGAGCCATAGACAACGCCCCAGAAATTGGTCTCGAACAGCTTGCGCATGTCCTCAATGGGCACCTGCTCCAGCTTGCCGTAGATGCTCACGCCGGCGTTGTTTACCCAGGTGTCGTAGCCGCCGTAGCGTTGCTCGGCGGCCTGGGCAATGCGCTGCACGTCGGCCTGCTGGCTCACGTCGGCCACTTCGTAAATGGCCTGGCCACCGGTTTGGGTTATTTCCTCGCATAAGCGGCGCAGCGCGTTCTGGCTGCGGGCGGCGAGCACCAGCCGGGCACCCTGCCGGGCGGCCATGCGGGCCGTCACCAGGCCGATGCCAGACGTGGCGCCCGTGATGACGATGACTTGCTCGTTTAATTTTTTCAGGTTGGTTTTCATGAAGCAGTTGTAGGTGGAAAGGCAGAATAAAACGGGGAGAGAAACGCGTACTCACGTCTCGGCGTTGAACGAGGACGGCGGCTGGAAATAAGAACGAAGCCGCCTGAACGGCGCGCGCGCTGAGACGCGGGTACGCGTCCTTACTCCTCAGCGGCAACCGGCATTTCTTTGGCATCGCCAAAAACGCCCGAGAGCAGTCCGGCCGCAACGCTGACGGCCCCGATGGTTAGAAACGTGTTGCGAGCTGCACGGTTGCGGGAAAAGCCCGCCAGCCAGGGCAGCGCCATGGCACCCAGGCCAGACACGAAGTCCAGGAGCAAATGGGTTTTGTAGGTCATGGCCTTCACCACGCCCCATTCGGCGCGGGTAACGAGCGTGGAGGCCAGCACCCCGCAGCTGATGAGGCGGGCCAGCCGGGCCGGGGTGCGGGCGTGCGCAAAGCCAAACAGCGCCGGCGCGGCCGCCACCGTGGGCACGTAGAGGTAGTCGGCCATCCCGTGCAGGGAGCGGGAAATCAGGGGAGCATTCATGTTGGAAGGAACTGGAAAGGGGGAGCTTTTGCGTACGCCAAGCCCAAACGCCGCGTTATGGCTGAGCTTCGCTCGCCAAGGCCGCACATCGTCTTTTGGACCCGGCTGCCGTTCTTTGCGGCCATGCACACCTTCTTCGCCTCCGACCTCGACGGCCCTACCTACACCCTGCCCGAAGACGAAAGCAAACACGCCGTGCGCGTGCTGCGCCTGAGCACCGGCGACGCCGTGGAGCTGCTCGACGGCCGCGGCGGGCGCTACCAGGCCGCCGTGGCCGACGCCAACCCCAAGCGCTGCCAGCTGCGCATCACCGGCCACGAAACGGTGCCACCCCGCCCCTACTTCACCCACGTGGCCGTGGCCCCCACCAAGAACCTCGACCGCATGGAATGGTTCGTGGAAAAAGCCGTGGAAGTGGGCGTCGAGCGCATCAGCTTTCTGCGCTGCGCCCGCTCCGAGCGCCGCGAATTGAAGCTGGAGCGGCTGGAGAAAATTGCCGTCAGTGCCATGAAACAGTCGGGCCAGGCCTGGCTGCCGCAGCTGGACGAGCTGACCGACTTCGCTGCTTTTGTGGCAACGGTGGCACCGGCAACCACTTTCATTGCGCACCTGGAGGAGGGCGAGCGCACAGCCCTGACCCAGGTGGTAGGCACCGGGCCCGGCTGCTGCGTGCTCATCGGGCCGGAGGGAGATTTTACGCCGCAGGAAATTGCGCTGGCGCAGGAAAAAGGCATCCGGCCGGTGACGTTGGGCGCCTCGCGGCTGCGCACCGAAACGGCAGCGCTGGCGGTGGTATTCACGGCGCAGCTGCAGCGCCCACAGGCGTAAGCCATCAGTCCACGCCGCGTTTCTGCTTAGCCACGCAAGCTAAACCGTTTCTGCGCCCACGGCTTGAGGCGAGGCCGAGCGGGGCCGCGCGCCGCAGGTGGCGCAAAAAGGCAGGTGGCTGAAGTTTTTGCTGCCACAATTGTGGCAGTTTGAGAACAACTCCAGTCCGCAGTGCCGGCAGAAATCCGTCACCAGCTTGTAGGTGGCGCTGGCATCGCCCGACGGGGGAAACTCCCATTTCTTCAAGATGAAGTCTTTGCCGCAGGAGGGGCAAAAATGGTTTTCCAACGCTTTTTCGGCGGCTTCCAGCTGCACGTGCTTGGCCCGTTCCTGGCTGGACGCTTGCAGTTCTTGCTGCTTGCGCTCCAGGTAGGTCCGGAAGGTTTTGATGGCGTAGTAGCCCAGCCCAACCGACAGCGCCACGCCCACCGCTGAGCGCACGTAGCCGCCGTAGCTGGGCAGATACGGCACCAAGCCAACGAAGAAGGCATAAAGCGAAAACAGGGTGAACCCCATGTACAGCGGCCAAAACTTGTGCCGCCGGTAGCGAATGAAAAAGAAGATGCCCACGCCCAGCACCGGCCCCACAAACAGCAGCCGAATCAGGAACACCTTCAGGTCGTAGCGCTTCAGCGCGGCCTCATATTTCTCGCCGGCTCGCTCATTTTCCCGCTCCAACTGCGATTCCAGCCGTGCCTGTTGGCGCGCTTTGGCGTCGATGGCCGCCTGCCGGGCCGCCAGTTGCGCCCGCCACGCTTGCTCCACCTTATAAAACTCATCGAGCCGCGTGGCCCGGCTCACCACTTCCGCGTCTTTGTCGGGCGAGCCCAGGGTTTTCCGGGTTTTCACCCAGTTCTCGAACGACTGCTTTTCGTTGGCGTAGTTCTGCTGGGCCGTGAGCATGGTGCGCTCCACCACCGCGTTGCGGTCGCGCAGGCGTTGCACCTCGGCTTGCAGGCTGGCTTGGCGGCGGTGCAGGCCCGCCACGGCGTCGGCGTTCAGAAAACCATCGAACTCCGGGCGGGTGGTGGCCGTGTCCAGGTCGCCGATGAGCTGATTGGACAGCAAAATCAGGAAAGCGCACAGAATGAGTGAAATGGCATAATACACCACGCGCGAGGTGCGTTCCAACTTCTTGCTGTTGAATTCCATGGGGCTGTTTTCGTGGCGGCCGGCAGCGGCGTAAATATTGCAGGCTACAATACTAAGCAGAACGGCCCAAGCGCATTGCGTTCAGCGTGGCACGGTAAGGAAGTATGTTCTGCAAACACCGCGTGCCACCTTCCTGAATTGAAAGGCAAGAGCCAGGGCACGCTGACCAACGTGCGTCACCTTGTTGGAAAACCCCTTACTCCTGCGGTTCGATGTGAATGAGCACGTGGCCGAGCTGTGGCAACTCGCGGCGCAGCGCATCCTGCAGCCGGTGAGCAATTTCGTGGCCCTGGCGCACGGTGATGTCGCCGCTCACGGTGGCGTGCAGGTCGACGTGGTATTGCATGCCGGCTTTGCGCACAAAGCATTTTTCGGTGCCCAGCACACCGTCCACGGTCAGGGCCACCCGGCGGATGTCGGCCACCAGGTCGTCGTGCACGTGCTCGTCGAGGATTTCGCCGAGAGCGGGGCGAAAAATATGGTAGCTGTTGTAAAAAATCAGCCCGGCGGCCAGCAGGGCGGCCCAGTCGTCGGCGGCTTCGTAGCCCGGGCCCATGAGCAGCGCAAACGAGATGCCCAGAAACGCGGCCACCGACGTGAGGGCGTCGCTGCGGTGATGCCAAGCGTCGGCTTTCAGCGAGGAGCTGTTGGTTAGCTCCGCCTTCTTCATCACCGCCCGAAACGATAGTTCTTTCCAGCAAATGATGCCGCCCAGCACCAGCAGCGTCCACGCCTTGGGCAGGGCGTGCGGGGTGCCAATGTTTTGGATGCTTTCGTAGGCAATTACCGTGGCCGAGGTCATCAGAAACCCCACCACCAAAAAGGTCACCAGCGGCTCGATGCGGCCGTGGCCGTAGGGGTGGTTGTCGTCGGCGGGCCGGTTGGCGTATTTGATGCCCAGCAGCACCAGAAACGACGAAAAAATGTCGGCCGTCGATTCGATGGCGTCGGCCACGAGGGCGTAGGAATTGCCAAAATAGCCGGCCAAGCCCTTGAGCAAGGCCAGCCCGGTGTTGCCGGCAATGCTGAAATACGTGGCTTTGACGGCCGTCTCTTCGTTGGTCATGGTTGGCTGAACGGGCGGCCACACAGCGCAGCTGCAACAGCCGCCGCGGCCCGGGACTTAAGGCAAGGGGCGCGCCTACTTGAGGTAATACGCGCGCAGTAGCTGCATGGCTTCTTTGGAACTGGCGGCGCACTCCCGGCAGAACGTCCCGACGCCGTTCACGGGGCCTTCGTATTTCCAAACGAAGGTTTTGGGGGCGTCGTTGGCCGAGCTGGCCACCTTCAACGCGGTGCCGCTGGGAATGATGCTGAACAGGCGGTCGTCGGCCGTGCGGATGGCGAAGCTGGAGCCGTTGGTCATGCCCGTTTTGGGCAAGTAGTTGGCCGGCTGTTCGCTGCGCTCTTTGCCCCGCACGTAGTACACATCGCCCCGCTTGCCGTCTTTCACCCAGAAGCTTAACTCTTCGTACTGGTCGGTGCCGGGCTTGCCAGCGGCGTACGTGGCCACTTTGGTTTGCGCGTGCGCGGCCGTGCTGAGCAGCAGCGCAAGGGCTAAGGTTGCGGTTTGCAGAAGAAGGTGACAGTGCCGATGCATGGGCCAAGCGTGAAGTACAACGTGATTCCGCTTACTAATTCGGACGCGTTAAAGTTGCTGCGGGCCGCTTCGATTCGACCACGCGGCTTGTTATGGAGCCCGCGGTTCAACCGCTTCTGCTGTTTGGCACCGGCCAAACCGGCGCAGCCAGCCGCACGCCTCCGGAGCAACAGTTGCCGTGAATTCCCGCCTTTTCGGCGCCATGGAGCCTGAACTTTCCGATTCGGCCGTTACTTTATAGGGCTGTCAGGGCTAGCCTGGCGCCGACTCCTATGCTGAAACACCTGCTGCTCACCGCTGCGCTGCTGCTCACGCTCACCGCGGCCGGCCCTTCGTCCTACAGCTTCCGCATTGCCAAGCTGCATTACGGCGGCGGCGGCGACTGGTACGCCAACAAAACCTCGCTGCCCAACCTCATCAGCTTCTGCAACCAGACGCTGAAAACCAACATCGCGCCCGACGAGGCCACCGTGGAGCTCGACGCGCCCGAGCTCCTCACCTACCCCTTCGTGCACATGACCGGGCACGGCAACGTGAGCTTCACGGCCGCCGAGGCCCGCAACTTACGCCGCTACCTCACCGGCGGCGGCTTCTTGCACATCGACGACAACTACGGCCTCGATAAATTCATCCGCCCCGAGATGAAGAAGGTATTTCCCGAACTGGAATTTGTCGAGCTGCCTTACTCCCACCCGGTTTACCACCAGAAATACCAGTTCCCGAAGGGCCTGCCCAAGGTGCACGAGCACGACGGCAAGCGCGCCCAGGGCTTTGGCCTGCTCTACAAGGGCCGCCTAGTGTGCTTCTATAGCTACGAATGCGACCTCGGCAACGGCTGGGAAGACGTGGGCACCTACCCCGAAGACTCCCCCGCCACCCACGAAGCCGCCCTGCGCATGGGCGCCAACCTCGTAGCCTACGCCCTGACGCAGGACTGATAACCGGTCTGCCAGCCCACGCTGGGCAGCCGCGAAACGCGGCGTGTGGCGTCTATTCGTATTTGCGGGCAAATATTTCGCTCAGCACAAAGGCGGCCCGCACACTCTCGGGCCGGCGCAGCATTTCGCGCACGGCTTCGGCGGTGGCCACGGGCGCAGGCGCCTCTGCTTTTGCCAGAAGCGGCTGCCGGGCCGATGCCCGCGGCAGGCCCGAAGAGCGTTGGGCCGGCGGCGCGGGCGCATTGTGCGGCCGCGCCGTGGCCGGTGCCTCCAGCGAGCGTTGGGTCACCGCGGTGCGCTCCTGCGAGCGCGCCGGCCGCGCCACTTCCCGCGGCATGGGCCGCCCGGCCAGCGTGTGGGGCGCCGGCTGGGGCACGGGAGGCACCACGACGGGCCGGGGCGTGTCGGGCGCGGCGGCGTTGCGCGCCTGCATTTGCCGCAGCATTTCCTGAAAAGTGGCGGTGGGCAGCGCGGGCGGGTCGTGCGGCGTGCGGCGCGGCCGCTCCTGCATTTCGCGGGCGGTGGTTTCCTGGGCTTTTTTTATCAGCCGAAACACGAAGGCGCCGAGGCCAAAGAGTATCCAGAGCAGCGTTGCCAGCTTTTCCATGGCCAAAAGGTACGGGCAAAAGCCCAATTCGCCATTGGCCTACCGCACGCCCTTTTCCGGAAAGCGCCCGGTGATGGTGCGGTAGAACGCTTTGATTTTGGCTTCGTCGGCTTCGTAGTCGCCGGTGGGCCACACGGCCTCTCCGATGCCGGCCTCCTTCTTTTTATAGTCCAGGTAGCCCAGGCGGATGGGCACGTGGGCGCCCAGGGCGGCAAAATAGTAGCCCTTGCGCCAGCGCGGCTGGTAGGCGCGCGTGCCCTCCGGGGTGATGAGGATGACCAGCTCGTCGCGCTCGTCAAACAGCTTCACCATGCCGTCGACGAGGCTGTTGTTTTTGCTGCGGTCCACGGCCAGCCCGCCAATGGCCTTCACCAGCCAGCCGAGGGCCCAGTTGTCGGTCCACTCCTTTTTCACGGTGAAGCGCACGGGCACGCCCATCAGGTAGAAGGCCGCCCGGGCCAGAATGATGTCCCAGTTGCTGGTGTGGGGCGCCGCAATCATCATGCTCTTCTTGATTTCCGGGTTGTGAATCTCGCCCAGGTGCCAGCCCGCTACTTTGAAAACGAGCGTGGCCATGGTGTACCAAAAGGGAGATTTTTCGCGGGGAGTCATGCGGGGCAACATAAGGGTGAGAAACGGCGCCCAGGAAATACCGGAAGCCGTCGGCGGTTTACAACTGCAAAGATGGGCCGCGGGGCACAATGCTGCGCCACGCCCGCGGCTAGGGCCGCTGCAGCAGCGCCGCCAACGCATCGGCCTGCGCCAGCGTGTAGCGGTAGCCGATGTCGAACAGCTCGGTGCCGCGCTTGTAGCTCAGGGGGCGGTAGTGGCGCAGGTCGGGCGGCTCCAGCAGCAGGTCGCACTGGGCTTTGCGGCTGGTGGTGTTGGCGTTGATGGCCAGGTGAAGGGTTCGCTCGATGAGCCGGCGGAAGTTGGGAATGCGCGCTTCGGAATTGATGGGGTTGCAGTTGACGCCCACCACCCGCAGGCCCGTCTGGCCCAGCAGCGGCTCCACGGGCAAGTTGTTGAGCAGGCCGCCGTCCACCAGTTGGCGGCCCTGATATTCTACCGGCCGGTACACAATTGGCACCGCCGACGAAGCCAGCAGCGGCGGCAGCAAGGGCCCCGAGTTGAAATACACCGACTCGCCGGCCATCAAATCCGTCGCCACCAGCGTGAGCGGCAGGCGCAAATCCTCGAAGTTGGCCGTGGTGCCCAGGTGCCGGGCCAGCAGCTGCGACACGGCATCTAAGTGCAGCAAGCCAAACCGGCTGAAGGCCGGCCGCGTCAGCCGCACCACATTGGTTTCCTGCAGCAGCCGCAGTATTTCCCTGGGCGGAAAGCCCGCCGCGTAAAAAACACTCGCAATGGCCCCCGAGCTCACACCCGCTAGCTGCGCCACCGGCAGTTGCAGCTCATCCAGCGCCGCCAACACCCCCAAATGCGCAATGCCGCGCGCCCCCCCGCCGGACAAGGCCAAACCCAACTGGTGGGCAGGCAGATTGGCGGAGTGCTGGGGTGCTGAAGTGGTGGCGTGGTGGGTGGGCTGCACGTTCGATTGTGGCAAGGTTTGTCCTTGTACGGGTTTTACAACAACCCGCTACTTCTCCCCCCTTCCAGCCCCTCACCGGGCTTACAGGTCCGCCAGTCGCAGGGTTTCGGCCAGGCGCACGCCTTTGTCGGTGTGCTGCACGGTGCAGGCCTCGTGGGTGGGGTCGTGCTCGAGCAGCAGCACCCAGTTTTCATCGGCAGCCCGGCGCAGCACGGCTTCCTTCTCGGGCATGGTGAGGAGCGGGCGCACGTCGTAGCTCATCACATACGGCAGCGGAATGTGGCCCACGCTGGGCAGCAAATCGGCCATGAAAGCCAGCGTGCGGCCCTTGTACTCCATCACCGGCACCATCATCTTCTCGGTGTGCCCATCGGCCAGAATGATTTCGCGGAACTGCGGCAGCGCATCGGGCACGCCCGCGCCTAGGTCGACAAACTTCAAATGCCCGCTTTCCTGAATGGGCAGGATGTTCTCCCGCAAGAAGCTGGCCTTTTCGCGCGGGTTGGGCGTCACGGCCCAGCTCCAATGCGCTTCGTTGCTCCAATACGTCGCGTTGGGAAAGGCCAGCTGCAGGGCGCCGTCGGGCCGGCGCAGCACCGAGCCGCCGCAGTGGTCGAAATGCAAATGCGTCAGAAAGACATCGGTGATGTCGCTGCTGCTAAAGCCCAGCTTGCGCAGAGACTTTTCCAGCGTGTCGTCGCCGTGCAGGTAAAAATGCCCCCGAAACTTCTCGTCCTGTTTGTCGCCGATGCCGTTGTCAATCAGCAGCAGCCGGCCGCCGTCCTCAATCAGCAGGCAGCGCATGGCCCAGGTGCACATGTTGTTGGCGTCGGCGGGGTTCAGCTTGTGCCACATGCTTTTGGGCACCACGCCAAACATGGCGCCGCCATCAAGTTTGAACAAGCCGGTATCAAGGGTATGGATTTTCATGGGTGGGATGTGAACGGTTCGTAATCAAAAAGCAAACGTCATGCTGAGCGCAGCCAACGCGCTTCTACAGCGAGAGTAACTAGTTACTTCCCCAGTAGAAACACTCCGGCTGCGCTCGGCATGACGTTCTTTTATTTTCTATATCAACGCGGCTACTCCACCACCACGCCCATGGCCGAAAACTTGTCGATGCGCTGCGAAATGCGCTCTTCGGCCGGGATGGCGGCCAGTTCTTTCAGCGTCTTGAGCAGCGTGTTTTTCAGGGTGTCAATCATTTGCTCGGGAGCGGTGTGGGCGCCACCCAGGGGCTCTTTCACAATGCCGTCGACCAAGCCGGCTTTCTGCATATCAGTAGCCGTGAGCTTGAGGGCTTCGGCCGCCTGCTCCTTGTAATCCCAGGAGCGCCACAGAATGCTGCTGCACGACTCCGGCGAAATCACCGAATACCACGTGTTTTCCAGCATCAGCACCCGGTCGCCAATGGCAATGCCCAAGGCGCCGCCGCTGGCCCCTTCGCCAATGATGACGCACACCACCGGCACTTTCAGCATAAACATCTCTTTAAGGTTGCGGGCAATGGCTTCGCCCTGCCCCCGCTCCTCGGCCTCCAGGCCCGGAAAGGCGCCGGGCGTGTCGATGAGCGTCACCACGGGCACGTTGAATTTCTCGGCCAGCTTCATCAGGCGCAGCGCCTTGCGGTAGCCCTCGGGGTTGGGCATGCCGAAGTTGCGGTACTGGCGCTGCTTGGTGTTGTGGCCCTTCTGCTGGCCGATGAACATGACCGTTTGCCCGTTAATCTCGCCGAAGCCGCCCACCATGGCCTTGTCGTCGCCCACGGTACGGTCGCCGTGCAGCTCCACAAACTTCTCGGCCATGCCCTCAATATAATCGAGGGTGTAGGGCCGGTCGGGGTGCCGCGAGAGCTGCACGCGCTGCCAGCGGGTGAGGTTGGCGTACGTTTCTTTCTTAAGGTCTTTGATGCGCTTTTCCAGCGCCGCCACGGCTGCGCCTACTTCCACGTCGCTGTCGGCAGCGAGCTTTTGCATTTCGAGGAGCTTGCCTTCGAGGGCAGCAATGGGTTGTTCAAAGTCAAGGAGCATGAGGCGCGAAAAAGATTGCGGGGAGTGGGAAGGCGAAAATAACGGGCGGCGCGGGCAAAACGGGGCTTATACCTGCCCACGCCACCCCAAACTGCCGCCACGGGAGCGGGCGGCAAAGGTAAAACATCCTTTGTTGCAGCAGCACGCAAAAATTAATGTTCCTGAGAAACAACCCCAAAGCCCCAAAATCGAATTCTTTTTGAAGAAATATTGGCCCCAGGTTTGCAGGGCGCGGTTTTCTTGCCCTACCTTTGTAACACCAAAGCGGAAAAGCACACGGCTTCTCCACCAAGGCAAACGGTTTGGTAGTTCAGTTGGTTAGAATGCCGCCCTGTCACGGCGGAGGTCGCGGGTTCGAGTCCCGTCCAGACCGCGAATCGTTTGTAAAAAGGCCATTTCCAGCACGGAAATGGCCTTTTTTATTGCCCAAGCGAAAAATGGCGGCGAAAAAAGGTGGCAGTCGTTATGCAGCCCGTCCCCATTTAAGGATTTATCAATCGACCCAACCCACGCTTCCTCTGCATTCAGCAGTCCTGCAGCCACCCGTTCTTGTGGTGGCACTGCTTGTGAAAGCCAGCGACTCAGTCACTATCAATTCGAATGAACTGGCACTTTGTTTTGCAGCGTTAGCTGCTTCTAACTAGCAGGCCTTTTTCTTCTTCGAATCACCAGCCGGTAGTGTGGCTGTGAAAGTCAGTTGACTTCCCTGCCCACACCCTGCTGTGTTTCCAGTTAACCGCCAGCGTACTCGACGCCAATGGCGCCGTCCAAAAGCGAAGCAGCCCGTGAACTACCGGGTTGTTCATGCGCTGCTTGCTGCCTGAAATCAGTGGCTTGCCCACTGAGCCTCCGAAATAAAGAGCTAAAGTTAAGCTGGATTGTGCTTGCAAAGCAATTGGTTACGCAGGCCATATTTTTTTTTAGCGGCGAAAAGCACGACAAAAAGAGCGTGGTTTAGACCGTTAGGTCGGAAATAGAAGGTGGGGAAAGCAATGCAAAAAATAACTTAACATTATGGATGAGTTGCCTGGCTTAACAATTCCGTAGTTTTGCGTCATGCTTCAACCAAAACACCTGTTGATGAAGCGCGGAGCCCTGCTCGACCGGGGACCGCGGGAGGACCGGAAGGTCTTTGCCGCCATCGGTTCTCCCGATTTTGACGCTGTTGTTTCCGTTGTTTTTCCGCCTGTTGCCCCGTTACCGTTTCGGATTCCGAAACGGTTTTTTTATGCCCGCTGAGTTCGTTGGCTGCCCCGCAGACAGTCATACATCATGGCGCCAATGCGGGGTAAGCGCATCGAAAACCGCTCGTCTTACCCGTCTCTCATTCTGACCACGTACTTATTTTCCCCCGCTTTGGTATGGCACGCAAAGACCTGCTCGACATCGCATCCCTTCACCGCGAGGAAATCGAGTTCCTGCTCGACCAATCCACGTCCTTTAAGAAGCTGTTCACCCGCTCGGTGAAGAAAATCCCGGCCCTCGAGGGCAAGTCCGTACTCATGCTGTTCTACGAGGCCAGCACCCGCACGCATTCGTCGTTTGAGGTGGCGGCCAAGCGCCTTTCGGCGGAGGTCACGAACTTCAACGTCGACCATTCCTCCATCACCAAGGGCGAGTCGGTGCGCGAAACCATCGAGACGCTCCAGGCCATGCGCACCGACTACATTGTGGTGCGCCACAGCCACTCGGGCCTGCCGGGCATGATTGCGCGGCAGACCACGGCGGCCGTCATCAACGCCGGCGACGGGGCCCACGAGCACCCCACCCAGGCCCTGCTCGACGCCTTCACCATCAAGGAGAAATTCCCGGACCCCCGCGGCAAGAAAGTCCTCATCATCGGCGACATTCTGCACTCGCGCGTGGCGCGCTCCACCAGCACGCTGCTGCAAAAGCTGGGTGTGGAGGTGGCGTACCTCGGGCCGGGCTCGTTGGTGCCCAAGTACGTGCCGGCCACCATCCCCCGCTTCACCGACTACGAGGCGGCCATGGCCTGGGGGCCCGACGTGGTGTACTTGCTCCGCGTGCAGCTGGAGCGCCAGGACGTGCAGTTTTTCCCCAGCGTGCGCGAGTACCACCGCGTCTACGGCATCACCAACACCCGGCTGGCCGAAATCAGCGACCGGGGCCTCTACATTATGCACCCCGGCCCCGTGAACCGGGGCGTGGAGCTCTGCGACGCCGTGATGGACTACGAGCGCAGCCTGATTACCAACCAGGTCGAAAACGGCATTTCCGTGCGCATGGCCGTGCTCGACTGGCTCACGCCGGGCGGCGACTTCCCGAAGCAGGAAGCGTATGCTGGACAGCCGCGCGCCAACTCGACGGTGATTACGCCCTGACCGCCGCACGCGTCCGCGGCCTTCGTTTTTTCATTTTCCTCTCCACTACCCCTTGTGGTTCACAGCAACTAATACTTCATGCTTCTCCTTCAAAACGCCCGCATCGCCTCCGAAAATTCTCCTGTGCTGCTCGAAAGCGATGTCCTGATTGTCGAAGGGAAAATTCAGGATATCGGCCAAGGCCTGGCCATTCCCGCGGATGCCCGGGTCGTCGACGCGCGGGGCCGCGTGCTGCTGCCCGGCATGTTTGATGCCCACGTGCATTTCCGCGCCCCCGGCTTCGAGAACAAGGAAACCATCACCACGGGCAGCGAAGCCGCCATCAACGGCGGCGTGACCGGCGTGGTGATGATGCCCAACACCCGCCCGGCCCTGGATTCGGCCACCGCGGTGGCGACCGTACTGGAAAATGCCCGGGACCGGGCCCGCATTCCGGTGTATACCTCCGGCTGCGTCACTAAAAACCGCGAAGGCAAGGAGCTGGCCGAGATTGAAGGCATGCGCGAGCTGGGGGTGAAAATGCTGACCGACGACGGCGACACCACGGCCGACCCGGCGGTGCTGCTGCGGGCCATGCAGTACGCCACCGAGTTTGGGATGTTCTTCGCCAGCCACTGCGAGGTGCCGGAGCTGGCCGGCCCGCGTGCCCTCAACGAAGGCGTGATGAGCTACCGGCTGGGCATCAAGGGCTCGCCGGCCTGCGCCGAGGAGATTATCATCGACCGCGACATCCGGCTGGCCCGGGCGGCGGGCGCCCACGTGCACATCCAGCACGTGTCGAGCAAGCTGGGCATGGAAACCATTCGCTGGTGGAAATCGCGCGGCGACGTGAAGGTGACAGCCGAGGTGGCCCCGCACCACCTGCTGTTCACCGACGAGCACATTGGCGACTACGACACCAACTACAAGATGAACCCGCCGCTGCGCACGCAGGCCGATTGCGACGCGCTACTCGAAGGCCTCAAGGAAGGCGTGTTCGACCTCATTGCCACCGACCACGCGCCCCACACGCCGTTCGAAAAGGCCCAGGACTTCATCAGCGCGCCCAACGGCATTACCGGCCTCGATACGGCGCTGGTGTCGCTCTACCACCACTTTGTCGAGCCCGGCAAGTTTGGCTGGGACCTGGTAGTGAAGCGCTATTCGGCAGAGCCTCGCCGCCTGATGGGCCTGCCGGTGGCCGCCATCGAAGTGGGCCAACCGGCCGATTGCCTCTTGTTCGATACCGAGGCGGAAACCACCTTCACGAAGGAATTTATGAAGTCCAAATCCCAAAACACGCCCTTCATCAACCAGACCTTAAAAGGCAGCGTGGATATGGTGATTCTTGGAACAGAGGTCCTGTTAGAGCGCTAATGGGTTGGTGACGGAAAGACAAACGTTAATATAGAAGGTCCTGCTGAGCGCAGCCGAAGCGGTAGAAATGCTTCGGCTGCGCTCAGCAGGACGACCAATTACCTGACCTTATGAGTACCTCCTCCACCTCTGATTCTCCCCCCCCCCTCATCGGCGTGGTCATGGGCTCCAGCAGTGACTGGGACACCATGCAGCACGCCGTGCAGATTCTCACGGATTTTGGCGTGGCCCACGAAGCGCGCGTGGTGTCGGCCCACCGCATGCCTGACGACTTGTTTGCCTACGCAGAGCAAGCCGGGCCGCGCGGCTTGCAGGCCATCATTGCCGGCGCGGGCGGGGCCGCCCACTTGCCGGGCATGCTGGCTGCCAAAACCACGGTGCCCGTGTTGGGGGTGCCAGTGGCCAGCCGCCATTTGCAGGGGGTTGATTCGCTGCACAGCATTGTGCAAATGCCCAAAGGGGTGCCCGTGGCCACGTTTGCGATTGGCACGGCCGGGGCGGCCAATGCGGCGCTGTTCGCCGTGAGCATGCTGGCCCTGCACGACCCGGGGCTGGCCACCAAGCTGCAGGCGTTTCGCGTTGCCCAAACCGAGGCCGCCCGCGCCATGACGCTGCCGGTATGAACAACGCCATGCACATTGCCGCGATGACGCCTATTTACCCCGGCAGCACGGATGCCGCGGGCAGGCCGGCCACCCTGGGCGTGCTGGGCGGCGGCCAGTTGGGCCGCATGTTTGTGCACGCCGCCCAGCGCCTGGGCTACTTCACCGCCGTGCTGGAGCCTGACACCGAAAGCCCCGCCGGGCTGGTGAGCCACCACCACATCCAGACCGACTACGACGACCCGGCCGGGCTGGCCCAGCTTGCTGATTTATGCCAGGCCATCACGACCGAGTTTGAAAACGTGCCCGCGCAGGCCCTGCAGACGCTGGCGCAAACGCGGCCCGTGGCCCCGGGCGCGGCCGTGGTGGGCATTGCCCAAAACCGCATCGAGGAAAAAGCCCACTTTGTGGCCTGTGCTGACCTATCGGGGGTGACCTGTGCGCCCTATGCGGTGATTGAAACGCCGGCTGAGTTGCAGGCCGTCCGGGATGAGCGGCCGGACTTATTGCCCGGCATCCTCAAAACCGCCCGCCTGGGCTACGACGGCAAGGGCCAGGTCCGCGTCCGGAACGCCGCGGACCTAGCCACAGCCTGGGCGGAGCTAGGCAGCGTGGCGTGCGTGCTGGAAAAGATGCTGCCGCTCACCGCCGAATGTTCGGTGCTGGTAGCGCGCGGCTGGGACGGGCAAGTGGTCAGCTTCGCCCCGCAGCGCAATGTGCACGTCGACGGTATTTTGGCCGTTACCCACGCCTACGAAGGCAACATGCCGCCCGCCCTGGCAACCCGGGCCCGCGACGCGGCGGTGGCCATTGCGCAGCAGCTCAGCTACGTTGGGGTGCTGTGCGTCGAGTTTTTTATGGTAGAAGACGGCAGCGAACACGGCAGCCTGGTGGTGAACGAGATGGCCCCGCGCCCGCACAACAGCGGCCACTACACCCTGGACGCCTGCGACGCCTCGCAGTTTGACTTGCAGGTGCATGCCATGGCCGGCCTGCCCCTGCCGCAGCCGCGTCAGCATTCGCCGGCCATCATGCTCAACCTGCTGGGCGATGTGTGGTTGGACGCCAGCGGCCAACGGCGCGAGCCCGACTGGACGGCCGTGCTGCGCCTGCCGGGCACGCACCTGCACCTGTACGGCAAGCTGCACGCCCGCGCCGGCCGCAAAATGGGCCACCTGACCATCACCGGTCCGGATGTTGCCAGTGTCAAAGCTGTGGCCCAGCGCGCTGTCGCACTGCTCGGCTTGCCGGGATACGAGGATTAGCCAATGACTTTCAACACTAGCGGGCCGTCCCTCCTGCCCATCATTTCGAGCATCGAGCCATTTGTGAGCCGGGTGCCCCAAACCTTGTGACGGTCTTTGACCTCGCCGCAGGCTACCCGGCCCTGATGGCTCGCCCGAAAGGCCTCAGTCATCCCATCGGGCCTTGTTAAACACAGAGTGCCAGCCGCTATCGGCTGGCACTCTGTGTTTTCGATAATTGAATCTACTGAATTTTCTACTCTTGATTCCGCTTCTTCACCATGGTCAGAATCGTGGCCACGGCCACGGTTTCGCCGGTTTCGTCGGTCACGGTCACCAGCCAGCGCACGATGCCTTTGGCCACGTCGGTTTCGTCGCGCTTCTCCTGCCCTACTTTTTCCTTCACCGTCAGCGTCACGCCGATGGTCATGCCAGGGTACACGGGCTTGGTGAAGCGGCATTCGTCGAGGCCGTAGTTGAGCAGCACGGGCCCTTTGCGCGGGTCCACGAACATGCCGGCGGCCTTGCTCAGGATGTAGTAGCCATGGGCCACGCGCCCGGTGAAGAGCGTGCCCTCCAGCGAGGTGGCGTCGACGTGGGCGTAGAAATTATCGCCCGACACCTGGGCGAAAGCACTGATGTCGGCCTCCGTCACGGTGTGGCGGTGGGTGGTGTAGGTCTGGCCAATTGCGAGCTCTTCGAAGTAGTGCTGGAAGGGGTGCTTGTCTTTTTCTATCTGCTTGGCACCGGTCTGGTAGACTTCCGTGATGGCCGTAATCATGCTCGGCGAGCCCTGCAGGGCCACGCGCTGCATGAAATGCTCCACCCCGCGGATGCCGCCCATCTCCTGCCCGCCGCCGGCCCGGCCGGGGCCGCCGTGGATGAGCTGCGGCAGCGGCGAGCCGTGCCCGGTGCTTTCCTTGGCCATTTCGCCGTTCAGCACCAGGATGCGGCCGTGGTGCGTGGCGGCGCCCAGCACGAAGTCCTGGGCCGTGCGCGGGTCGTTGGTGGCCAGGGAGCACACCAGCGAGCCCTTGCCCATGTTGGCTAGCGTCACGGCCTCTTCGGTTTCGCGGTAGGGCATCAGCGTCACCACCGGGCCGAAGGCTTCGATTTCGTGGCTGTCGAGGTGCTTGAACGGGTCGTCGTTGCGCAGCACGATGGGCGAGGTGAAGGCGCCCTTGGCGTAGTCGGCGCCGCGCTCTTTGCCCAGCAGCTCCACTTCTTCCAAGTTGCCATACACGATGGGCGTGTGTTGGGCCAGGTGGCGCACCCGCTCGCGGAAAATCTCGGCCTGGGCCCGGCCGGCCAGGGCGCCCATGCGCACACCTTCGGCCTGCGGGTGGCCCACGGTGGTTTGGGCCAGGGCCTTGCCCAGGGCAATCTGCACGTCTTCCAAGTAGGCTTCGGGCACGATGGCGCGGCGAATGGCGGTGCATTTCTGCCCGCACTTGGCCGTCATCTCCTTGCGGATTTCCTTGATGAACAAGTCGAACTCCGGGGTGCCGGGCCGCGCATCCACGCCCAGCACGGCGGCGTTGAGCGAGTCGGCTTCCATGGTGAAGGGCACGGCTTCTTCGATGAGGCGCGGGTGGGCGCGCAGCTTGCGGCCGGTGGCGGCCGAGCCGGTGAAGGTCACCACGTCCTGGTAGGTCACATGGTCGAGAATGCCCTGGCCCGAGCCCACCACGAGCTGCAACGCGCCTTCGGGCAGGATGCCGGAGGCGATGATTTCGCGCACCACGGCCTCGGTGAGGTAGGCCGAGGGCACGGCGGGCTTCACCACGGCGGGCATGCCGGCCAGCAGGTTCACCGCAATTTTCTCCAGCATGCCCCAGATGGGGAAGTTGTAGGCGTTGATGTGCACCGCCACGCCTTCGCGGGGCACCAGCAGGTGCTGGGCCATGAAGGTGCCGCCCTTGCTCAGGCCCACCGGCTCGCCCTCCACGTAAAACGGCTTGTCGGGAAACTTGCGCCGCAGCGAGGCGTTGGCAAACAGGTTGCCGATGCCGCCCTCTATGTCAATCCAGGAATCGGCCCGCGTGGCGCCGGAGCGGTAGCTGAGCTCGTAGAAAATCTCCTTCTTTTCCTGCAAGTGGAAGGCCAGCGCCTTCAGCATGCGGCCCCGCTCGTGGAAGGTCATGCGGCGCAGCTTGGGGTTGCCCACGCGGCGGCCATAGTCCAGAATGGAAGCAAAGTCAAAGCCTTCGGTGTTGGCCAGGGCAATGACTTCGCCGGTGCTGGCGTCGAGCATTTCCTGGGGCGCGCTGGCGCCGGGCGTCCAGCGGCCGAGGGTGTAGTTTTCGAGGGTGTGGGGCATGGTGGGTGGGAATGATGTTTAGAATTGTAGCGCGGACTCTGCAAGTCCGCGTTTGGTAGAACGTTCTGGCAGGCGCGGACTCGCGGAGTCCACGCTACACGCCGGCGGTTCTAAAGGGGTTTGCCGGCCGTTGCGGTTCATTGGCGGCCGAATTTAAGTGGCAGGCCCCGCTCGTGCCCGGCGCATGCTGCGGGGATGGCAATCAGAAGAGTTGGTCGCACGCGCCAGCTTTTGCGTATACCTCCTTCTGCCTCACTTAACTCTGAACTGATGCGCTACCGTTTCCTCCTGCCGCTGGGTTTCTTGCTGGGGTGCGCGGCCACCGACCAGCCCGCCGCTGATGCGCCCACCGCCACCGCGGTGCCGCCCGTGAGCCGGGCCTTCGATGTGCCGGCCCTGTTGGGCATGAACGCCGACCAAATAGCCCAGCCCCTCACCGGCCAAAGCATTCGCCCCGACCACGACCGCACGCCCCGCGTGGGCCCGTCGGGCGCCACCGAAGCCCTCTACACCTATTGGCGCGACACCACCGCGCTGGAAGTGAGCTACAATCCCGAAACGCTTCGGGTCAACAGCTTCTTTATCAAAACCAAAGCCGGGCACACCGCCAATTATGAGACCCTGCTCAAGCTGGCCAACGTGAGCCGCTTCGACAAGCGCCTGAACGTCGAGCCCATTGCGTCGGTGAGCAACCCCCAGCTGTTCACGGGGGTAAAACTGACGCCGCAGGCGGCTTCGGCTGAATCGGCACAGTAAGCAGCAATTTGCAGAATTAATTGCCACCAAAAAGGCCGCTCCTTTGGAAGCGGCCTTTTCCTTTTCAAGTACAAGAAATCAGGCGGCGATGTGCAGCCATTCTTTCTTTTCGAGCAGGCGCTCGCGGGTTTCGCGCAGGTCGGGGTCGTCCACGCAGCAGTCCACGGGGCACACGGCGGCGCACTGGGGCTCTTCGTGGAAGCCCACGCACTCGGTGCACTTATCCGACACGATGTAGTAGTATTCGTCCGAAACGGGCGTTTGCGGGGCCGTGCCCGCTACCACGGTGCCGTCGGCGGCGGTGACTTCTTTCAGCGTCGTGCCATCGGCCCAGCGCCATTGGGCGCCGCCTTCGTAAATGGCGTTGTTGGGGCATTCCGGCTCGCAGGCACCGCAGTTGATGCACTCGTCGGTTATCATGATGGCCATGTGGCGTCGGGGGGTCAAAGTTGTGAAGAAACCAAAGCAGTTCGAGCAGGCTTTACGTAAAAAAGCGGGCGCGCGCCGGTCATTGGCCGGACAAAATTAGCCAACACCGACCGGGTTTGCATGGTTTAGCCCAATTTTGCTGACAATTCCTCTGCCCGCGCGTCGCCCTGGCGCGCCGGGCCTCCCCTTTTGCATGAATCAATCCGAACGACTTGCCGCTTTTGTGGCCCTGGGCCAGCGCCTGGCCTCCCTCTCCCCCGACGAGCTTACGGCCCTGGCCGCCCGCGCCCGCAACCAAAACGCCTGGTTCGACACCCCGAACGTGACGGCCGCCTTCGCCGGCCTGGCCCACCTGCTGGCCGAGGCGCCGCTGCGCCGCTGGGCCGGCCGCTACCCGCCCGAGCCCACCACCGTGCACAAAATCGGCGTGGTGATGGCCGGCAACATCCCCATGGTGGGCTTTCACGATATGCTGTGCGTGCTCATCAGCGGCCACGTGCTGCTGGCCAAGCTCAGCGCCGACGACACCGTGCTCATGCTCTGGCTCATGGAAGAACTGACCCGCATTGAGCCGCGCTTTGCGGACTTCATGCAGGTACTGCCGCGCCTCAATGCCGCCGATGCCTTCATCGCCACCGGCTCCGATAACACGGCGCGCTACTTCGAGTATTATTTCGGCAAGAAGCCCAACATCATCCGTCGCAACCGCACCAGCGTAGCCGTGCTGACGGGGCAGGAAACCAACGAGGAGCT
The DNA here is from genome assembly GCF_014699055.1 of Hymenobacter armeniacus. GTDB lineage: Bacteria > Bacteroidota > Bacteroidia > Cytophagales > Hymenobacteraceae > Hymenobacter > Hymenobacter armeniacus. The sequence goes on along the minus strand of NZ_JACXAC010000001.1, from coordinate 494,800 downwards.
GGCCAAGCTGGGCCCCGACATTTTCCAGTACTACGGCCTGGGCTGCCGCAACGTGAGCAAGCTGTTCGTGCCCAAAGACTACAGCTTCGTGTCCCTGCTCGATGCCCTGCAGCCCTTCGAAGGGGTGGTGCACCACCACAAGTACAACAACAACTACGACTACAACAAGAGCATTCTGCTGGTGAACAACGAGCCGCATTTCGACAACGGCTTCTTCCTCATCCGGCCTAGCCAGGGGCTGGTTTCGCCCATTTCAATGGTCTTTTATTCCGAATACTCCAGCGAAATCGACCTCGTAGACCAACTGACAGACATTGCCGCTCAAATGCAGTGCGTGGTTTCGGCCGGGGCGCGTTTTGCGGGCAGCCACCCGTTTGGGCAAGCCCAGTCGCCGCCCGTCGACGAGTACGCCGACCGGGTGGACACAATGAAATTCCTGGCCGAACTCGTCTGAACCACGGATTCGACGGATTTTTCGGATTTCGCGAATTTTGTGGATGTCAACCCAAGAACAGCAACAGAGAAGGCCATCCCGTCGGGATGGCCTTCTCTGTTTGTTTTTGAATTACAACTAGATGATTGCATCGTCCACAAAATCCGCGAAATCCGAAAAATCCGTCGAATCCGTGGTTCAGACGAGGCGTTGCAGGGTCTGCTCAATCATGGCATCGACCACGGCGCCGGCGTTGTCGGCAAATTCGCCGGTGGCGCGGTTGGCCACGATGGCATTCAGCGACAGCACCTCGTGGCCCAGCATGCGGCCCAGCGAGTAGTAGCCGGCCGTTTCCATCTCGAAGTTGGTGAGGCGGAACTCGCCCTCGGCGCTCTGGTGGCGGAAGTTCTGCAGGCGCTCGATGTAGTTGGGGATGCGCAGCTCTAGGCGCAGGCTGCGGCCTTGGGGGCCGTAGAAACCGGGGCAGGTGAGCGTGTTGCCCATCACCATGCCGGCCCCCAGCTGCTCGCGCAGCAGGTCGGAGCCCCGCACCACGTAGGGCGCGTAGGGCAAGCCGAGGGATTTTTGCAGCTCGGTGGCTACTTCGGTTTCCAGGCCGGTTTCCATCAGCGGGTAGAACTGGGCCAGGCTGTCGAGGCCCACGGCGTGCTCGGTGGCCAGCATCGAGCCCAGGGGCACGTCGGCTTGCAGGCTGCCGCTGGTGCCCAGCCGGATGATGCGCAGGCTCATGCGCTCCTCCTGGGGCCGCACCGTGCGCGACACAAAGTCGATGTTCACCAGCGCGTCGAGCTCGTTCATCACGATGTCGATGTTGTCGGTGCCCATGCCGGTGCTCAGCACCGTGATGCGCTTGCCCCGGTAGTAGCCCACGTGGGTCACGAACTCGCGGTGGGTGGTTTCAAACTCCACCGAGTCGAAATGCCGGCTCACCTGGGCCACCCGGCCGGGGTCGCCCACGGTGAGGATGGTGTCGGAAATGTGGTCGGGCAGCAGGTTGAGGTGGTAAATGCTGCCGTCGGGGTTCAGGATGAGCTCGGAAGAGGGAATCATGGGAATGGTGAGAAGGTGTTCGGGGTGGGAACGGAGCGAGGGAAGTCGTTTCAGGCCTTGTACGAGGCCAGGCCTTGGGCAGGGTTGTAATGGTTGCTTAGCTTGGGGTAAGAACCCGTGCCGTCGTAGGCGCGCTTGTCGGGGTGGGCGGCGCAGGCTTCGGAGCAGGCGCCCTGCAGCTGGTCGCCGCAGGCTTCGCACAGCGGCAGGTGGGCGTTGCAGTGCGGGTTGGCGCAGTTGATGAGGCGGTTGCTGGGCTGCTGGCAGTGCTGGCAGCGCGATATCACGGTGGGGTTCACGCGGTTCACGTCCACGGCCACGCGGTTGTCGAACACGTAGCACTGGCCGTCGAAGTCCTCGCCCCCGGCCTCAATGCCGTACTTGATGATGCCGCCGTGCAGCTGGTACACGTTTTCGAAGCCTTGCTCCAGCAAGTAGGCGCTGGCTTTTTCGCACTTCACGCCGCCGGTGCAGTAGGTTAGAATTTTCTTGTCCTTAAACTCCTTAAGGCGCTCCACGCGGTCGGGGAAGTCGCGGAAGTTTTCGATGTCCAACGTCACCGCGTTTTTGAAGCGGCCGAGATTGTACTCGTAGTCCGAACGCACGTCGACCACCACCACGTCGTCGCGGTCCTTCAGGGCCTTGAACTCCTCGGGCGACAGGTGCTGGCCGGTTTTCTCGTGGGGCCGCACGTGGCGCAGGCTGCTGTGCACAATTTCGGGCTTCACGCGCACGTGCAGCTTCTGGAAGGTGTGGGCCGCCACGTCGTCCACCTTAAACTCCAACGCGGCAAAGCGCGGGTCGGCCTTCACGATTTCCATGTAACGGGCGCAGCTTTCGCGGGTGCCCGACACGGTGCCGTTCAGCCCTTCGGCGGCCACGATGATGCGGCCGCGCAAGTCCAGCTCCAGGCACAGGCGGTGGTGCTCTTCCCGAAATTGCTCGGGGTTCTCAATCGGCGTATAGCAGTAGTACAGAAGAACCTGGTAGTCCATAATGGTCAATTGCTCGTTATCAATTGCTCGTTGTCAACTGCGAAGTCTGAGACTAACAGCTGACAACGAGCAACTGACAACTATAATTTACACTTTCACAGCGGGGTTGCCGAACACGGTCTGGCCGTTGGGCACGTCGGCCACCACCACCGAGCCGGCGCCCACGCGGGCTTTGTCGCCGATTTTGACGCCGGCCACCACCACGGCACCGGCGCCCACGAAAGCCTGCTCGCCCACCTGCACGTCGGCCCCGATGAGGGCGCCGCTGCCCAGCTGGGCAAAGTTGCCCACGGTGGCGCGGGCTTCCACCACGGCGTTGCCGTTCACCAGGCAGCCGTCGCCGAGCGTGGCAGTGGCCGCCACCACGGCGTTGGGGCCCACGTAGTTGCCGTGGCCCAGCGTGGCATGGTTCGATACGCTGGCGCGCTCGTGAATGGCATTCACCGGCACGGCCTCGTACTCGTTGCGCAGCATCTCGGTGAGGCTGCGGCGGCTGGCGGTGTCGTCGGTGGCCACAAAGACTTCGCACTTTTTGCCCAGCAATTTCAGCAGCTCGCCGTCGTCGGTGTTGCCCATCACGGGCACGTCGAGCAGCTCGGTGCCTTGCAGCTTTTTATCGTCGTCGAGCAGGCAGTACACCACCACGTCGTTGGAAAGAAAAGCGTCGAGGGCGGCGGTGCCCACGGTTTGGGCGCCAAGAATGATAACGGGGTTTTCCATTAGAAGAGGTTGCAGAGGGCTGGGGCGAGGACCGGGCGCCGCAACTGGGCCGTCCGGGTCGCGGAGAGCTACAAAGGTACGGCGCCCGTCGCAGGAGCATTGCTGCCGGGCACCGGGGCGGCGGGCGGCTCTTCGCCGGGCGCATGCTGGCCACTGCCCAGCCCCAGCCGGCGCAGGGCCCGTGCGGCCACGTCGTTTTGCAGCAGCAGGAACACCAGGTAGGGCAGCACCGCGCTGCGGTAGCGGTTCAGCGAGCCCAGGTTGGGCGTGCTCAGGCCGAGCAATACGGCCAGCACCAAGCAGAATATGGCAAGGGCCGCCACGAGCCCGAAGGGCAAATGGCCCCAGCGCTTGCGCCACGCGGCATAGGCCGCGGTGGCAAACAGCCCCAGCAGCGCCAGGTTTTCGAGGGCAGCGGCCACGTACAGCGGCTGCCACGACTCGCCCACCCACGGCCGGGTGAAGGCATTGAGGGCCGCCTGCGGGGCGTGGCGCAGAAAGCTTTCGGCGGTGGGCCGCAGGTCCGGGTACTCAATGTGGGCCTTGGCGGCCGACATCTCCAGCGAGTGCGCGTAGATGCGCATGGTTTGGTTGGTGAATTTATTGAGCCGGAACGCCACGCTCACTTGGGTAGCCGCCCAGGCGCCGCCGGCCAGCACCGCCGCCAGCACCAGCACCTGCGCCACCCGGCTGCGCGCGCCGCCCAGCCGCTGCAGCAGGTGCACCACGGCCAGCCCCGCCAGCGCCCCCAGCAAGGGCGCCGCGAAAAAATAGCGCATGAAAAAATGTACATACGCCAACACTAGCAGGCCCACCACCGTGGCAGCCCGCCCCCGGCCCGACGCCACGCCCGGCCCGTAAAACAACTGCAGGTACAGGGCCAGCAGCCAGGCTCCACTGCCCAGCAGCAGCGGCTCCTTGGCCACGCCAGCCGCCCAAAAGACCACCGTGGGCCACGCCACAAACGCCACCACGGCGGCGGCTGGCGGCGTGCGCGGAAACAGCCGCAAGCAAATGCTGGCCAACGTCCAGCAGCCCACGAAGCTGAACAAGCTCAGGTAGATGCCGTTCAGCCAGCCGCTGTCCAGCGAGGCCAAATTCAGCCACCCCAGGATTTTAGCCATGAACAGCGTGTTGGACATGCCGTAGTAGGTGATGACCTGCTGGCGCCAGCCCACCTCGTCGGTGAACAGCGCTTGCCACACCTGCCCCGCCCGCAGCAGGCGCGTCACGGAGGCCGCCTGCTCGCTGATGAACAGGGCGTCGTCGGCCAGGTGCCAGCCCCGCCAGGCGCCCACCAGCAGCCGCCCGGCCAGCCCCCAGGCCAGCAGCCCGCGCGCCCAGGCCGGCGCCCGCTCCCACTGCCGCCGCAGCCACGGCAGCAGCACCGCCAGCAGCACCGCATTCAGAACCAACGCAATAGCAAGTTTCATCGAGCGACGCGGGGTTGTTGTACCAAACGGCTGCCAATGGTGCAGTGCAGACAGCGGCGGGGCGCGCAATACTGCTTGTGCAGCGCCAGCAACCCCTGCGACTCGGCCGCCGTGCGGTGCGCGAAGCCAAGAGCATCGTACACGTCGGTGTACTGGTTGTGTTCGGGCGGCAGCTGGCTGAGCAAGGCCAGGCTGCTTTCCACCACGGCCGGCTGGCCCACGTGCCGGGCGTAGGCCACGCGCAGGGGCACCACCACGTTGGTGATGAGCAGGTCGATGCTGCTTTTGCCCAGGGCCGGCACTTTGCCCGGGCGGCCCGGCCGGAAATGGCGGCGCCAGTATTCCGGGGCCGGCGCCTGAAAAAACTCGGTGAGCGCCGCCACGCTCTGCGCCGTCAGCAGGGCGTCGAACAGGGCCGGGCGGGCGTGCAGCAGGCCGGCCAGCTGGCCCAGGCGCACCGGCGGGAAGTTGGCCGGCCGCAGGCGCAGGTAGTTCCACTCATGGGCCTGCAGGGCAGTTTCGGCCAGGCTGTATTTGTGCCGCAGGAAGTCGTGTTCCTGCCTCAAGTCGCGGATGTAGTCATCGGCTGCCGTCTCTTCATTTTCAACAAGAAACCCGGCCTGCCCGAACAGCAGCGCTTCGAGTTGGCGTTGGTCGTGGCGATGGCGGCGCAGCACGGGCAGCGGCACGGCCTTGGCCAGCCGGGCCAGGGGCTCGCTGTTTTTTTGAAAGCCAAACGCCGCCATCAGCGCGTGGTAGGCGGTGGCCTCCCAGTCCTGCCCAAGGCTGTCGTGCAGGGTCATAACGGCGTCGGCCTTGTGCTCCACGCGCTCCAGGAGGGCGCGCTCGGTCATCATGGTTTTGGTGATTTCGGGCACCAGCTGCAGCAGCGGTGCGCACGGCAGCGGCGCAGCCGCGGGCGCTTCTACCAAGGCGTGGTAGCGCGCCAGCAGCTCGGGCGCAACACGGGTTTGCAAGGCCAGCGCGGGAATCACGCTGCCGTTGGTGCGGGTCACTTCGGCGTCGGCGCTGGCCACCACGTGCAAAATCACCTGGTCGTATTTGGGGTCGATTTGGTGCTGATGACGCGCCCAGTCGGAGGCGCGCAGATGGATTTCAACGGCGCCGTTCCACTCCACCTCGCCGATGCGCAGGCGGGCATTCAGGAAATCGGGGCCGGCGTCGGCGTTGCGGTGGCCGGGGCGCAGCACCTGGATTTCCTCGCCGCCGGTGGTGCGCAAATTCAGCTTGTCGTAGTACTGGTGCTGCCAGACGTAATGGTAGAAATCTTCGCGCATGCAGCAAATGTAAAACGGCCCGCCTCTTTCGGAGCGGGCCGTTTTCTAATTCGGAGGGCAACCTACGATTACCGCAAATCCACCACTTTCACGCCTTTGTACTTGGCCTTATCAAAGGCAAAGGTGTTGGCGTCGACGGGCGGGTTGGGCTTGAAGTTTTTGATGAGGAAGGTGTACTGGTTGCCGTTCTTCTTGAACATCTGCCAGCTTTTCACCGAAGCATCCTTCTTGCGCACTTTCAGGCGCACCTTAAACACGTCATTCTGGCGGTTTTCCGGGGCCAGCTCAATCACGTCGAGGGGCTCGCCGCCTTCCGTGACTTGCTGCACGTAGGTGTACTTGTAGCCCTTTTTATACATCGTATAAATCTGCGAGGGCGACATATCCTGCGAGTCCGGGTCCGAGTCGGAGATGTTGACCTCGTTTTCGTTTTTCAGGTAGGTCCAGGTGGTGGTGCCGTTGTTGATGACCTCCTGGCCGCTGATTTTGAGGCGGAATTTCTGGCCGCTCACCACGATGTCGCCGTTGATGTTCTGCTTCACCTTCGCGCCGGGGTTTTCCAGCGTTTGGGTGAAAGTGGCCTGGAAAGCTTTCAGGGCCTGGTATTTGGCGCTCATCTGGTCAAGAATTTTGCCAGCCTTGGGGTCCTGCTGGGCGGCGGCGGGCAGCGCCAGCGTGGCCGCGAGCAACAGGGAAGAGAGGTATTTTTTCATTAGATGGAAAAAGCTGTGAGCGGGGTTGAATGCGCTCTGATGGCCTGATACGGATTTCGTTTAACAAACGTCCGGCCAAAATGCCAATGATGCCGCGATGAGGCAAAAAAAGTAGCCAAACGGAAGCCTGTCCTACTTCATCGAGTTGAGCAGCTGCTCCAGCTGGTACTCGTCGGGGATGAGCACGTCGCGGGCCTTGCTGCCCTCAAACGGCCCCACGATGCCGGCGTGCTGCAGCTGGTCGATGAGGCGGCCGGCGCGGTTGTAGCCCAGCTTGAGCTTGCGCTGCAGCAGCGAGGTGCTGCCCTGCTGGTGCAGCACGATGCAGCGGGCCGCTTCCTCAAACATGGTGTCGCGCTCAGAAGGGTCCATCTCCTCGTTGCCGCTGCCGGCGTCGCCGTCGGCCCCGGCCACTTCGGGCAGCAGGTAGGCGTCAGAATAGCCCTGCTGCTCGCCGATGAAGTCACAAACCCGGTCCACCTCCGGCGTGTCGATGAAGGCGCACTGCACCCGAATCAGGTCGGAACCCGCCGAGAAGAGCATGTCGCCCTGGCCGATGAGCTGGTCGGCACCGCCGGTGTCCAGAATGGTGCGCGAGTCGATTTTGCTCGTCACCTTGAAGGAGATGCGGCAGGGGAAGTTGGCCTTGATGATGCCGGTAATCACGTTCACCGACGGGCGCTGCGTGGCCACGATGAGGTGAATGCCAATGGCGCGGGCCAGCTGCGCGAGGCGGGCAATGGGCGTCTCGACCTCCTTGCCGGCCGTCATCATCAGGTCGGCCAACTCGTCAATGACCAGCACGATAAAGGGCAGGAAACGGTGGCCTTTCTTCGGGTTGAGGCGCCGCTCGATGAACTTGGCGTTGTACTCCTTGAGGTTGCGGCAGCCGGCTTCCTTGAGCAGGTCGTAGCGCCGGTCCATCTCCATGCACAGCGAGTTGAGCGTGTTCACCACCTTCTTGGTGTCGGTGATGATGGCCTCGTCGGTGTCGGGCAGCTTGGCCAGGTAGTGGCGTTCAATCTTGTTGAAAATGCTCAATTCCACCTTCTTGGGGTCGACGAGCACAAACTTGAGCTGGGCGGGGTGGCGCTTGTAGAGCAGCGAAGCCAGAATCACGTTCAGGCCCACCGACTTGCCCTGGCCCGTGGCGCCGGCCATGAGCAAGTGGGGCATTTTGGCCAGGTCGGCCACGAACACCTCGTTGGTGATGGTGCGGCCGAAGGCCACCGGCAAATCCATCTCCGAGCGGGCAAACTTCTCCGAGCCCAGCACCGAGCGGATGCTCACCATCTCCTTCTTCGTGTTCGGTACCTCAATGCCAATGGTGCCCTTGCCCGGAATGGGCGCAATGATGCGGATACCCAACGCGGCCAGGCTCAGGGCAATGTCGTCTTCCAGGCTCTTGATTTTGGAAATGCGCACGCCCACTTCAGGCACAATCTCATAAAGCGTGACGGTGGGCCCGATGGTGGCCTTGATGCTGGCAATGCCGATGCCGTAGTGCCCCAGCGTCTCCACGATGCGGTCCTTGTTGGCTTCCAGCTCTTCCTTGGTTACCTGGGCCTTGGCCACGCCGTAGTCGTTGAGCAGTTCCAGGGTGGGGAACTGGAAGCGCGAGAGCTCCAGCGTGGGGTCGTAGTTGCCGGGGGGCATGGCGTCGGCGTCCTCGTCTTCGTCGGCCACGGCGGCGATGTCGGCGCCGGCGTTGGGGTCAAGGTCGTCGCGGCCGGGCACGGTGATTTCGAGCGGGCGCGTGGCCGCCGGGGCCACCGGGGCAGCGGGCGCCAGCGGGGCCACGGCAGGCATGTCGCCATCGGCCAGGTCGGCCAGCGAGAGCGGCGTGGGAATGGTGGCCGTGGGCGCGCTGGGCGCCACTTCCACCACTTCAGCCGTGGGCATCTCAATGGAAAAAGCCGGGCCGGAAGCCACCAGCGGCACGGCCGCGGCGGCGGCAGCCGTGGCAGCGCCGGCCGCCGTAGATGCCAGCGCCGCGGCCGGGGCCAGGGCCGCACTGCCCACGCTCAGGGCCACGCCGGCGCCCATGCGCGGGGCGGGCTCGAACTCAACCGGAGCCGTGCCGGGCTCGTCGCTGTCCAGCTCCAAATCGGTGTTCTGGGCGCCGGCGGCGGAGTTGGTGGCGGCGGTTGAAACGGCTGCCGCGGGCGCGGCGGGGCGCGTTTTCAGGGTCATTTGCGGGGCGGCGGGCGCCACGGGAGCCGGCGCGGCAGCGGCGGCCTGCTCGGCGGCTATTTCGGCTTCCAGCTCGGCGTCTTCGTCGGCGTCGTCTTCGGTGCTCAGGCGGCGGAAGTTGCCCAGATTCAGGCTGGTGACGTTGAAGAAGAACACCACAAACGAGATGAGCGCAAAAGCCAGCAGCAGCACCGTGCCCCACCCAATGAGGCTATCGAGCCAGGAAGCGGCCTCGAAGCCCACGCCGCCGCACAGGAAGTCGAGGCGGTGGGCCAGCACGGGGTCGGCGCCGGGCGTGGCCAGCGTGACCACCACGTAGCCGAGCAGCACGCTCAGCCAGGCCATGGTGAACAGGCCCAGGGCCAGCACGTAGCTCACCGACACCTTGGCGGTGCGGAAGACGATTTTAGCCCCCAGAAAAAACACGATGGGCACCAGCGCAAACGCCGCCACCCCAAACAGCTTGTAAATGAAGAGCTGAGCCGCCCACGCCCCCAACAGCCCCAGCCAGTTGCCGGATTCCTGCCCGGCTTCTTTCACCGGCACGGTGCTCAGCGAGGCCACCACGCTCTGGTCGGCGTGCCCCGTGAACAGGAAAGAGGTGAAGGCGATGGTGAGGTAGAGGCTGGCCAGCAGCAAGCCAAAACCCACAAAGAGGTGGAAGCGGCGGTCGCGCAGGATTTCCAGCAGCTTGCCCACGCCGGGCATGGGCCCCCGGGGCTCGCGGGGCGGCTTGGCGGGCTTGGCCGCGGGCGCCGGGCGGGCAGCTTTGGGCACGTTGGCCGCGGCGGGCCGGGGCTCGGGGGCACGGGCCGGGGCGGGCTCGGGCGCCGGGCCGTTGGCGCGGGGCTCGTTGCGCCGCGTGGGCCGGGGCTCGGCCGGGCGGTTAGCCGACGGGCCGGCGGGAGTGTTCTTGTATCGGTTATCGGCCATTCGACGGAAGCATAAAGGCCAAATTTACACAATGCGGCCTTGAAAATGGCCGGTACAATGCCGGGCCCCTCCCCTTTCGCCTGTTTCTTAGCTTCGTGGGTGAAACTCGGTGATGACCTGCCGCAGGTAATCCCTATCCAGGTGGGTGTAAATCTCGGTGGTGGTGATGCTGGCGTGGCCCAGCATTTCCTGCACGGCGCGCAGGTCGGCCCCGCCCTCGATGAGGTGGGTGGCAAAGGAATGCCGCAAGGTGTGCGGGCTGATGGTTTTGCGCAGGCCCGCCTGCTCGGCCAGTTTCTTGAGCGTGGTGAAGACGGTGATGCGCGAAAGCGGCCGGCCGCGCTGGCTCAGAAACACGAAATCTTCGGCGCCGGGCTTGATGTCGAGGTGGCCGCGCACGCCGCTCAAGTAGAAGTTGAGGTGCTTGAGGGCTTCACGGCCGATGGGCACGAGGCGCTCCTTATTGCCCTTGCCCACCACTTTGATGAAGCCCTGGTCGGCGTACATGTTGCTCAGGCGCAAGTCGCACAGCTCGCTCACGCGCAGGCCCGACGAGTACATCACCTCGAGCAGGGCGCGGGCGCGCAGGCCGTCGTCGGTGCTCAGGTCGATGGCGGTCAGCAGCTGCTCAATCTCGGGGTAGCTGAGGGTGTCGGGCAGGTGGCGGCCGGTTTTGGGGGCTTCGAGGGTGTCGGTGGGGTCGAGCTTCAGCAGGTCTTCCATGATGAGGAAGTTGAAGAAGGCCTTGAGGCCCGACAGCGTGCGGGCCTGCGAGGTGGCGCCCAGCCCCAGCCCCTGCAAGGTGGTGAGAAACTCGCGCAGGATTTCGGTGGTCACCTGCAGCGGGCCCACGTGCAGCTTCTGGAACACCAGAAACTGCTGCAGCTTGGTGGCGTCGCGCACGTAGGCTTCCACGGAGTTGGGCGAGAGCGACTTTTCGAGGCGCAGGTAGCCGTCGAATTGTTTCAGGGCTTGGGGCCAGGTCATGGGGCAAAAGTAGGCCAGCCGGGGCGGCGGCCGGGGCCGGGGCCGAAAATTGGCGCATTTTTGCCGGCAGCTGAGCCAACCTTTCGCCCGGGGTCGGCATCCACGGCTTATCCATCTCACCTTTTCCTTTCCTGCATGCTGCCACTTTTCCTCACTGCCACCCACCGTCGGCTTCTGTTTTGCGCGGCCCTGCTGGGCGCAATGCCCGTGCTGGCCCAGCCCACCGCGCCGACCGCCACCGTTGCCTCGCCCGTGCAGACACAAGCCCTGGAGTACGTGCGGGCCCACGCCGCCAGCCTGGGCCTGAGCGATGCCGACCTGAACGACCTAGTGGTGACGGGTAGCTACTCCGACGCGCACAACGGCCTGCGCCACGCCTTTCTGTGCCAGCAGCTCAACGGCACCGCGGTGCAGGGCACCGAAGTCGGCCTGCACTTCGACGCGGCCGGCAAGCTGCTCAGCCGCACCGGCAGCTTTGTGGGTGGCCTGAGAGCCGCGGTGACCCGGCTGGCAGCGCCCGCGGTGACGTCCAGCGCCGCTACCGCCACGGCCCTGACCCACCTGCGTCAGCCCGCCACCGCCGCCCCCGAGCCCGCCACCCTGGTGTACCTGCGCCGGCCCACCGGGGCACTGGCGGCCGCGTGGCAGGTGCAGGTGCGCCCCGCCACCGGCCCCGACGCCTGGACTGTGCTGGTGGACGCCGCCACCGGCCGGGTGCTCAAGGCCCGCAACCGCATCATTCGCGAGACGAGAAAAGCCGGCGCGGCCCTGCCGGCGTCGGCGCCTGCCAGCCCGCAGCGGGCCCAGGGCCCCGCCGTGGCCAATGGCTACCGCGTGTTTGCCGCACCGCTCGAAAGCCCCCTGCACGGCGCCGCCACTGTGGCGGTGAGCCCGGCCGACGCGGTGGCCTCGCCCTTCGGCTGGCACGACACCAACGGCGCGGCCGGCCCGGAATACACCATCAGCCGCGGCAACAACGCGTACGCCTTCACGCCGACGGGCAACCACGTGGTCACGCCCGGCTTTTCGCCCGATGGCGGCACGGGGCTGGAATTCGACTTTGCCCACAATCCGGCGCTTTCGGCCCAAGCCAACCAGCCAGCCGCCCTCACCAACCTGTTTTACTGGGCCAACCTGATGCACGACCTGAGCCTGCGCTACGGCTTCAGCGAGGCCAGCGGCAACTTCCAGGCCACTAACTACTCCGGCGTGGCCGGCGGCGGCGACTATATCCGGGCCCAGATTGGGGAGAACTACAGCGAAGGCTATTTCAACCCCACCGCCGACGGCGTCATCACGCCCTTCTCCTATCCTGAGATTGTGCTGGGCATCTGGCAGATGCTCTTGCCCAACGCCCTCACGGTGGCCGGCTCCGGCCCGGCCGCCGGCACCTACGCCGCGATGCCGGCCCCCGTGGGCCGGGCCCTGCCCCTGGGCGCGCCCCTGAGCGGCACGCTGGTGCTGGCCAACGACGGCTCTTCTACCCCTTCCAGCGGCTGCCGCGGCACCTGGCTCAATGCGGCCCAGGTGCGCGGCAACATCGCCGTGGCCGATTTTGACTACGACTGCGCCTATGTCGACAAGCTGCGCGCGGCCCAGCAGGCGGGCGCCCGGGCGCTGGTGCTGCTGCACAGCCAGGATTTTCTGGTGCATCTGGAAATGGACCCGGCCGACACGGTGGGCCTGCGCATACCGCTGGTGATGGTGACGCGCACCGACGGCCAGCGCCTGAAAACGGCCATGGCCTCCGGCGGGCCCCTCACGGCCTCGCTGCGAGGGGCCGCCGCGCCGCCCGACCGCAACGGCGGCTTCGACAACGGCGTGGTGGCGCACGAGTACGCGCACGGCATCAGCACGCGCCTCACGGGCGGCCCGGCCGGCGCGCCCAACTGCCTCGACAACGCCGAACAGATGGGCGAAGGCTGGAGCGACTTTTTTGAGCTGTGGATGACCACCCGGCCCGGCGATGTGGGCACCACGCCCCGAGGCATTGGCACCTACGTCCTGAGCCAGCCCACTTCGGGGCCGGGCATCCGGCCGCTGCCCTACAGCACCAATTTTGCCGCCAATAATGCCACCTACGCCTTCATCGGCCAGACGGTGAACGGCGTGAACTACGGCGACGACGGGTTTGGCTACCCTTACGACTCGCACAACATCGGGCTGGTGTGGTGCACCGTGCTGTGGGACCTGAACTGGGCCATGATTCAGCGCTACGGCTACGACGCCAACCTGAGCACCGGCACCGGCGGCAACAACAAAACCCTGCAACTGGTGATGGACGCCCTGAAGCTGCAGCCCTGCAGCCCCGGCTTCCTGGACGGCCGCGACGCCATCTTGGCCGCCGACCGCGCCACGTTTGGCGGGGCCAATCAGGCGCTGATTTGGCAGGTGTTTGCCCGGCGCGGCATGGGCTCCAACGCCGTGCAGGGCAGCAGCGACGACCTGCTCGACAACACGGCCGGCTTCCTGATACCCACGGGCCTGGCCACCACCGGCCCGCAGCTGGCAGGCGCCACGCTCGATGTTTACCCCAACCCCACCCGCGGCCAGCTCACCCTGCGCCTGAGCCAGGGCACGGCCGCCGGCACCGCGCCGGTGGCCGTGGCCGTGCAGTCGATGCTGGGCCAGACCGTGTGGACGGGCACCGTTTCGGCTACTGCCGCGGCCGCCGGCGCCGTGCTCGACCTGGGCACCGTGGCGCCCGGCGTGTACCTGGTGCGGGCCCGCACCGCGGCGGGCGTGCTCACGCGCCGCGTGGTGGTGCAGCCCTGATGTATTTGCTTTCACAACGCCTTTTTCCGCCCCGCGCGGCTTGCCATGCACATTCTGATTATCAACGGCCCCAACCTCAACCTGCTCGGCCGCCGCGAGCCCGGCGTGTACGGCACCCGCTCGTTCGAAGACTTTTTTCCGGAGCTGGAAGCGGCTTTTCCGGAGCACACGCTCACGCAGTTTCAGTCCAACCACGAGGGCGCGCTCATTGACAAGCTGCACGAAGTGGGCTTTTCGCACCACGGCATTGTGCTCAACGCCGGCGGCTATACCCACACCAGCGTGGCCCTGGCCGATGCCGTGGCCGCCATCGCCACGCCCGTGGTGGAAGTGCACCTGAGCAACCTGCACGCCCGCGAAGACTTCCGCCAAAAAAGCCTGCTGGGCCGAAATTGCGCCGGCAGCATCAGCGGCTTCGGGCTGGAAAGCTACCGGCTGGCCGTGCAGTGGTTCGTGAACCAGCAACCCAAGCGCGTCGGCTTCCGGGTGTGAGCCGCGCTTGTGCGGGGTTGTGCTCCGGCTTGAGCGTTTGTGCGGCAGAAATAGATTTTGTGCTCCACTTGCATGGTTTATGCCCCGGAGGCCTTTAATGGGGCCTGTCAGGCGCAATTTGTGGTCCGGCAATACCTGGCAGCGCTGCAAAACTGCTGGTTTGTGCTTCGGTAATTGGGGGCGTGGGTGGAGCCATGGAGATTAGTGCCCCAGCATCAACTGGCGAACGTTCGGAAATAGCTTGCCAGGCTGTGGAAGGAACACGATGTGCTTCAGCCCACCACGCGGGTAAGAAGCCTTAGGATGGGCGCGGAGACAATGGAATGGGTGTTCAGAACGTTCGGGCGACGCTGAACCGCCACAAAATCCTTCCTTTGACGGTTGGCGTAGCCGCTACCTTTGCGCTGGCGGCGCCTCTCTCCATTTGCTCTCTCCCCATGTATACTTTCAACCCGGGCCCTTCGGCCGTATACCCCGCCGTTCGGCAATACCTCACCGATGCCTTTGACGAGGGCTGGCTCTCGGCCCCGCATCGTTCCGAAAAAGTGACCTCGCTGGTGCGCCAGACGGTGACCGACCTCAAAACCAAGCTCAACGTGCCGCAGGACTATACCGTCCTGTTCACGGGCTCGGCCACCGAGTGCTGGGAAATTCTGGCCCAGAGCCTCACGCCGCGCCGCTCCTTCCACCTCTACAACGGCGACTTTGGCGAAAAGTGGCTGAAGTATGCCCAGGCCCTGCGGCCGGCCAGCACGGGCCTCTCGTTTGGGCTCGACGAGGTGCCCGACATCGCCGCCCTCCCCTTCTCGGCCGACGACACCGACCTGGTGTGCATCACCCAGAACGAAACCAGCACCGCCACCCAGCTGCGCGAAGGCTTCATCCTGAACCTGTTCAACCGCCTCAACGGCACCCTGCTGGCCGTGGACGCCACCAGCTCGCTGGCCGGGCTCAACCTGAAGTACATCAAGGCCGACGTGTGGTTTGGCTCGGTGCAGAAGTGCTTCGGGCTGCCCGCCGGCCTGGGCGTGATGATACTGTCGCCCCGCGCCGTGGCCCAGGCCAAAGCCGTGAACGACCGCGCCCACTACAACGCGCTGCCGGCCATGCTGAGCCAGATGCTGAACTACCAAACCAACTACACGCCCAACGTGCTGGGCATCTACCTGCTCAGCCGCGTACTGGCCGACCGCGAGCCCATCAAAACCGTGCACCAGCACCTCGTGGACCGCGCCGAGAAGCTTTACGCCTTCTTCGACCAGGCCACTCCGCTCCAGCCCTTCGTCACGAACCCCGAAACGCGCTCCACCACCGTCGTCGGCCTGAAAGGCGACGCCGCGCTCATCGAAGAAATCAAGGGCAAAGCCAAGGAAGCCGGCCTGCAACTGGGCAGCGGCTACGGCCCCCTCAAAAACACCACCGTCCGCATCGCCAACTTCCCCGCCGTGCCCGACGCCGCTTTCGAGGCGCTGGTGCAGTTTTTCGCGAAGGAATACCCAGGCTAATTGACGGTCATGCAGCGCGCAGCGAAGCACCTCGCTCGCAGAAAGTAATCAGTGAAAGCACACGGGATGCTTCGCTGCGCGCTGCACGCCGTTCCTCAGCACCCTGCAAGGTCCATGTTCAACCTCCAGCACATCTTTTCGGTCACGCTCACGCTGTTTGCCGTCATCGACATCATCGGGTCCATCCCGGTGATTATTCAGATTCGGCAGCGCGAAGGCGCCATCAAGGCCGAGCTGGCCACTTTTGTGGCGGGCTGCCTCATGGTCACGTTTCTGTTTGTGGGGCAAAGCCTGCTCCGGCTGCTGGGCGTCGACAACCAGAGCTTTGCCCTGGCCGGCGCGGTGGTCATTTTCCTCATTGGCCTGGAGATGATACTCGGCATCGAGCTGTTCAAGTCCGATTTGTCGGGCAGCACGGGCTCCATTGTGCCGCTGGCGTTTCCGCTCATTGTTGGCGCCGGCACCATGACCACGCTGCTCTCGCTGCGGGCCGCCTACTCGCTGCCCAACATCCTGGTGGGCATCCTGCTAAACCTGCTGTTTGTGTACGCGGTGCTCAAAACCAGCCCCTGGATAGAGCGCAAGCTCGGCAAAGGCGGCGAGGACGTGCTGCGCCGAGTGTTTGGCGTGATTCTGCTGGCCATCGCCATCAAGCTGTTTAAAACCAATTTTTAATTTTGTTGTCCGTTGTTCGTTGTCAGTTGTTGGTCTAGAACTTCATCCTGAACAACCTAACAACGAACAACGAACAACTGATAACGAACTTGATTCACCTGTTCACCGACGGCTCGGCCCGCGGCAACCCCGGCCCGGGCGGCTACGGCGCCATTCTGCGCTACGGCCCTCACGAAAAAGAGCTCACCCAGGGCTTCCGCCTCACCACCAACAACCGCATGGAACTGCTGGCCGTCATCGTGGGCCTCGAAGCCGTGACGCGGCCCGAGCTGCCCATCCGCGTGGTGTCCGACTCAAAATACGTGGTCGACGCCGTGGAGAAGAAATGGGTGTTTGGCTGGGCCGCCAAGCCCGATTTTGGCAAAAAAGCCAACGAAGACCTGTGGCGCCGTTTCCTGCGCATCTACAAGCAGCGCAAGGTCACCTTCCACTGGATAAAAGGCCACGCCGGCCACCCCGAAAACGAGCGTTGCGACGTGCTGGCCGTGCAAAGCGCCACGGGCAAAGGTCTGTTGGTGGATGAGGGCTACGAGGCCATCGTGGCGGCTGGTTAAGTACACGCCGCCGTGCCCAACGACTACTTCCAGTTTCAGCAGTTCCGCATCGAGCAAGGCGCCTGCGCCATGAAGGTGAGCACCGACGCCTGCCTGCTGGGCGCGGCCGCCGACCTCCGCGGGGCCACGCGGCTGCTGGACATTGGCACTGGCACCGGCCTGCTGGCCCTCATGGCCGCCCAGCGTCATCCCACCGTGCAGATTGAAGCCGTGGAAATCGACGTTGCGGCCGCTGCGCAGGCCACGGCCAATGCCGCGGCCAGTCCGTGGCCCGGGCGCATCCGCATCCACGCGCTGGGCCTGGCCGAATTTGCGGCCACGCAACCAGCTCCCTTCAGCCACATCATCTGCAACCCGCCCTTCTTTCGGCAGTCGCTGCGCTCGCCGGATGCGGCCCGCACCACCGCCCGCCACGAAGCCGCCGACACGCTTTCCTTCGAAGCATTGGCGGCTTTTGCAGCGGCGTATCTGCGGCCCGGCGGCCTGCTCACCGTGCTGCTGCCCCCGCCCGAAATGCAGGTCTTTGCGCAGGAAGCGGCCGGCCTGGGCCTGCACCCGGCCACGCGGCTGGTGGTGCGGCACCGGCCCGGCAGCCGGCCGCTGCGGCACATCGTCGGCTTCCGGCAGGAGGCGGCGCAAGTAGCCGAAACCGAGTTGGTCATCCGCAGCGCCACGGATGACGGAGCGTATTCGGCTGAGTTCCGGGCGCTGCTGGCCGGGTTTTACCTGGCGCTGTAAGGACGCATGGTTGCGTCGCGGCGTGCGCGCCGCTTGCGTATAGCTCACTCTCCGCGGCGAGACGCGAATACGCGGCGCTATACCAGGCCGTCCAGCAGCTTCAGTTTCTCGCGGTGCAGGCTGTCGAGCAGGTCGTGCTCCAGGGTGCCAAACTCGGCCGCCGGGTAGTGCCGCTGGATGCGCCCGGCCACCAGCACCGATATTTCGTCGCAGGTTTCGGTGAGGGCGCCCAGGATGTGCGAAGTGAGCAAAATGCCCGTGCCGCGGTCGCGCAGGCGCTTGAGGATGGATTTCAGCAGCAGGTTGGCTTCAAGGTCGAGGCCGTTGAAGGGCTCGTCGAGGATGAGGTAATCGAACTGCTGCACCAGCAAGGCCAGCAGGGCCAGCTTCTTGCGCATGCCCGCTGAATATTCGTCAGCGTATTGGTCGAGGGGCAGCTCCAGCACCTGGTTCCAGCCCGCAAAGTCCAACAGCCGGCGGCCACGCGCCTGCAGGCAGAACTCCAGGTACTCGCGGCCGGTCAGGCGCGGGTAAAAATAGGGCTCGTAGGGCAGCAGCCCGGTGCTGTGGCGCACGGGCACGCCGGCCGTGTCCTGCACGCTTCCGCCAAAGCTCGTTTCCAAGCCATATAAGCAGTTTATCAGCGTGGTTTTGCCGGCGCCGTTGGCCCCCACCAGGCCGTGAATGGTACCGGGGCGCAAGGCCAGACTCACGCCCTGCAGCACCTCGTGCGGGCCATAAGCTTTGCGCAGGTCCAGGATTTCAAGCATGTGAGGTGATGGAGAACCCGATAAGAATGCACTGTTAAAAGGATATCGATTCTGACTGCTTTGCTTTCAGCTACCCAGCACCGCACGCAGGCGCCGCTGGCTTTGCCAAATGAGGCCGCCCACGGCCACCAGCAGCAGCACCGGGTACAACGGGTGGCCGGGCAGCAGAAAAGCCACGCCCAGCACCAGCGCCTGGGTGGTGCGAATGTGAGTGGCATTGGGGTAAAAGGCATATTTGGCGAGAATGAGCAGGCCCACCAAGCCCAGCCAAGCCGTGCCCACGGCCAGCGCGCCGCCCGCTCCCGCCGGCCCGCTGCCTAGCACCCACAGCAGTGGTGCGGCCGTCAGGGCGGCGTAGCCCAGGCTCAGCAGCAGCCGGCGGCCCAGCCAGGCCCGCGAGGGTTGCCCCGCCAGCGTGAGCATCGTAATCGGCTCCGGCGTGCCGAAACACCCCGCAAGCAGCAGCAGCCAGACGGCCAGCGCCACCGCCGGTGCCAGCGGGTAGGCGTGCCACCAGCAGGCCCCCGCCACCAGCAGCGGCCACAGCCACTGCCCGCCGCCCCGCAGCCCCCCCACCCACTCAAACGCCTCGCTGCGAAACAGGCTGCGCGCCCGGTGCCGGGTGCTGCGGTCTTCGCGGGCGGCCGGCAGGGCTGCCACGGCCGGAGCCGCCGCCAGCAGCAGGGCCGCCGCGCCCCAATCCTGGAAGCAAGCCAGCAGCAAGGCCGCGGGCAGGGCCACCACGCCATATTCCACGGCCAGCCAGCGCCGGTAATCTGGCGCGCTGGTGGCCAAGAACCGGAGGTCGGCCCGCTGCCGGTGGGCCGAAGCCAGCAGCAGCGGCAGCGCTACGGGCACCAGCCACTGCGCCTGCCGGTGGGGGGCAGCCAGCACAAGCGCCCGGCTCACCAAAATCAGTACCATGGGCCCCAGCACGGCCATGCGCAGCCACCCCACTTCCACCAAAAGGCGCCAGGACAGACGGCCACGAAGGCGCAGGTAAGCAAGCAACGCAGACATGGACGAGCCTAACGCGTGAGCCGGGGGGCAGATTGTAGCGGTCTACTATTCCTGTTCCTGAAAGCGGATGCCGTATTCCGTCGCCAGTTCCTGTAGAATGGGCTCATACAGGTCAGCCGCCACCGGGATGACCACGCCGCGCTGGGCGATTTCGCCGCGCACCAGCCGGCGCACGGCCATGCCCAGCGGCAGGCCCACGGTTTTGGCCATGGCGGTGTGGGTGGCGTCGTCGCCCTCCACGGCCAGCGACGACGTGAGGCGGTGGGTAGCCCCATTCAGCTCGTATTCAAAGAGGTGCTGCATCACAATCAGGTCGTGGTCGTGGGGCTGCAGTTGCCACTTTTCGCTCAGCAGGCGCTCCAGCAGCTGGGCCGGCGTGGCGTGAGCGTGGCCCACCGGCCGGTCAGAGAACAGGCCCAGCCAGTGCAGGCGGCCCATTTCCTCGCTTTCGGGCGCCAGCCCCAGGTACTGCGCCGCGCGCGTGGCCACCTCCAGGCCGGGCACGTGCGGCGCGGGCAAGTAGGCCGCCACCAGCTCGGCCCAGGTCATGGTTTCGGGGTTGTCAAGGTTCACGGCGTCGTCGGTCAGGCCCAGGCGCACCAGGGCGTGCCAGGCGGCGCAGTAGCCCGGCCGCCGCAGGGTGCCGCGCAGGATGGTCGGGATGTCGTCGAGCCCGTAGGGCGCGCGGTAGCTGAGCGAGTCGCGGTTGGCGTAGCCCTCAAAGTCGCCGTACTCGGGCAGCGTGAGCTTTTCGGTGCGGGCAAAGAGTTGCTGGTAGGGAATGAAGCGCGGCCGGCCGTCTTCGAGGAATTTGGCCGTGCTCTGGCCGGCCAGTACCACGTTGCGTGGGTTCCAAGTGAACTTGTACTTCCAGGGATTGTCGGCCTCGGCCGCAGGCGCCAGCAGGCCCCCGCAGTAGCTCTTGAAACTCGTAATCACGCCGCCCCGCGCCCGAATGTGGGCAATGGCCCGCATGGCCGACATGTGGTCGAGGCCGGGGTCGAGGCCGCATTCCATGAGCAGCGTGACGCCCGCGGCCCCCGCCGCCTCCTGCAGCTCGCCAATGGCCGGGCTCACGTAACTGGCCGTGGCCAGGTGCCGGCCGTGCCGCACGCAGGCCCGCGCTACCACCGGGTGCAGCACGGCCGGCAGCATCGAAATCACCACGTCGGCCTGGGCCACCAAGTCTTCCAGCAGGTTTTCGTCGGCCGCGTCGAAAGGCACGGCCCGGGCGTATTGCGAGTGCGCGGCCAGCACCGGCGCCAGGTGGGCAGGATTGGCATCGGCCACGGTCAGAAACCAGCCCTCGGTGGGCGCGTGGCGCAGCAGGTATTGAATAAGCGACGAGGCCGAGCGGCCCGCGCCAAGGAGCAGAAGGCGGGAATTCATGCCGCAAAAGTAGGACGCGCCGCCGCGCCCGGCACGGAACGCCGGCGCCATTCATTCACAGCAATATTATTACCTTCGCGCCCCTTCATTAAATCCGCATGGCCCGCAATTCCCGCCAGCAGCTCATTGCCTACGAAGAGCTGGATTTTCCCACCGACTTAACTGCCGACGAGCAAACCACCTGGCAAGCCGCGCGCGAGGCCACGGCCCACGCCTACGCTCCCTATTCCGGCTTCCAGGTGGGGGCCGCGCTGCTGCTGGCCGATGGCACCGTGTTTCGGGGCACCAACCAGGAAAACGCGGCCTACCCCTCCGGCCTGTGCGCCGAGCGCACGGCGCTGTTTGGCCTGGCCGCCAGCCGCCCCGGCCACGCGCCCATTGTGGGCATGGCGGTGGCCGCCCGGCCCGCCGGGGGCGAGTACGGCCCGGCGTTGCCCTGCGGCGCCTGCCGGCAGGTGATGCTGGAGTACGAAGCCCGCCAGTCGCGGGCCATCCCGCTGCTGCTGCCCAGCCGGGCCGGCACCATCCTGCGGTTTGCTTCCGTAACCGACCTCATGCCCTTCAACTTTTCGCCCGACGACCTGCCCACGCTGTAGCGCCGATGGCCGAGCATCACCTTCTCGTGGCGCGCCGCGCCCGCTACCACCAATTGGGCCAGCTGTCGGCGCGCACCCGGCGCGTGTGGCTGGTGTGCCACGGCTACGGGCAGCTGGCGCAGTATTTCATTCGCCACTTCGCCTTTCTCGCCGAGGCTGACCCCGATACAGTGGTGGTGGCGCCGGAAGGGCTTTCCCGGTTTTACCTCGACGGCACCAGCGGCCGCGTGGGCGCCAGCTGGATGACGCGCGACGACCGCCTGCACGAAATTGAGGACCACGTCAACTTCCTCAACCAACTCACCGGGCAGCTACTGGCCGCGTGCCCACCCGAGGTTGAAATCACGGTGCTTGGATTTTCGCAGGGCACGGCCACCGTTTCGCGCTGGCTGGCGCAGGCAACGTTTCGGCCGGCGCACCTCATTCTGTGGGCCGGCGGCTTCCCCCCAGACCTGCCGGCCGTGGCCGCCCACGCCCTGCTGCACGGCCTGCGCCTGTCGGTAGTGGCCGGCACCGCAGACGAATACATCGACGCCGAAAAGCTGCAAGCCCAGCTCGAGCAGCTGCGGCAGCTAGGCGGCTCCCCCATCGTGGCCACGTTTGCCGGGCGGCACGAGCTCAACCGCGAGCTGCTGGCCCGCCTGGCCGCCAAATAAGCGGCTTGTTTACTTGCGCACGATGGTGGTGGCGGCGCCCTGTGCCCCTGCTAGCACCAGCACCTCGGCAATGGTGACGTGCGGCGGGCGCGTCACCATAAACACAATGATGTCGGCCACGTCCTCGGCGCGCAGCGGCTCGAAGCCCTCGTATACCTTGGCCGCCCGCGCCTCGTCGCCCTTGAAGCGCACCTGCGAAAACTCGGTTTCCACGGCGCCGGGGTTCACCTCGGCCACGCGCACGCCCGTGGGCAGCAGGTCGAGGCGCATGGTTTTGGTCAGCATCTGCACGGCGGCTTTGCTGGCGCAGTACACGTTGCCGTTGGCATACGCCTCCTGCCCGGCAATGGAGCCCACGTTGAGAATAAAACCGGTCTGGCGGGCCGTCATGCCCGGCAGCAGCGCGTGCGTCACGTTCAGCAGGCCGCGCACGTTGGCGTCCAGCATCTGGTCCCAGTCGGCAGGGTCGCCGGCCTGAATGGGGGCCAGCCCGTGCGCGCCGCCGGCGTTGTTTACCAGCACGTCGGGCGCCTGCAGCTGCTGGGGCAGCGAGGCCACCGCCGCGTTCACAGCCGCCCGGTCGCGCACGTCGAATTCCAGCACGTGCACTGGCACCGGGGCCAGCTGCGCGGCCAGCTCATCTAGCCGCTCGCGCCGCCGCCCGGCTACCACCAACTGAAACCCCGCCCCCGCCAGTGCCACAGCCGTGGCCCGGCCAATTCCCGATGATGCTCCCGTGATGAAGGCAGTGCGCATAATGTTGTTATCGGTTTCCGGGTGTTGGCTGGTAGTTACGTGTGGTCAGTGAACAATAGCACACAAACAAATCACCACGAGCAACTTACCGCCAAACCCTAGTTCTGGATGTTGATGTAAAGCGTCACCGCGTTGGTGCTCATGCTTTGCAGGCTGCGGCTGAACACGTCGTTATGCGGTTCCAGCAGATTGCGCAGGCCGTGCGAAAAGCGCAGCTCCGGCGCCAGCTTAAACAGCGGGTAAAACAGGTCGAGGCCCACGCCATACTCCAGGGTCAGGTCGCTGTTGGCGGTCCGCAGCATGTTGCGCAGGGGGTCGTTGCGCCGGTTGCTCACCGCAATGCTGGGGCTGATGCCGGCAATCATGTACATGCGGGCGTTGCGCCGGCGGTCCGACTGGTACTTCAGCATGATGGGAAACTGCACCACCGTCGACGACACCTCCTGCGTCACGATAGAGTCGGGCACCGGGTAATTGCGCGGCTTGAATTCCACCTTGCGCGTGAGAAAGCTCACCCCCGGCGCAAACCGAAAGATGAACGGCGAATTCGGCCCCCCGATGCGCGCATCGCCGATAAAGCCCACCCCCAGCGTGGGGCTCACAATGGAGTTGGCCGTCACGTTTTGGGTGGCGATGTAGTACTGCGACTGCTCAATGTCGAAGCGCGTTGCCGCGAGGGCCACGTACATGCCCGGGTGAAACCACCGCTCGTCGTAAGAAGGCAGGTTTTGGGTGGTGATGGATTTCAGCGTGCCATTCTTGCCGCGGTTGGCTTTGGAGCGGGCCCGGCGCTGCGCGTGGGCCAGCGAGGGCAATAGCAGCAGCAGCAGGCCCAGCAGGGCCAAGCGCTTTAGTTGTGCGCCGTGTAAATGGAGCTGATGCCGAAAGTGAGGGGTTGCCATGCAGGTTCTTTAAAGCCGACTTTGGTGAGGATGGCCAAAAAATCGGGGCCGTCGGGGAATGCCTGCACCGAAGCGGGCAGGTAGGTATAGGCCGATTGGTCTTTGGAAATAAGCTTGCCAAAAACCGGCAGCACCCGGCGGAAGTAAAAATTATACGCTTGCTTGAGCGGAAACGCGGTGGGCTTGCTGAATTCCAGAATCACGAGCTTGCCGCCGGGCCGCAGCACCCGCCGCATCTCGGCCAGGCCGGCCTCGAGGTGGGCAAAGTTGCGCACCCCAAACGACGCCGTCACGGCGTCAAACTCGCCGTCCTGAAACGGCAAGTTCTCGGAGTCGCCCAATTCCAGCTGAATGCGGTTGCCCAGGCCTTTGGCCGCCAGCTTGCGGCGCCCCACTTCCAGCATGCCTTCCGAAATGTCCACGCCGGTTACTTGCGCGTCGGGCGCGGCGGTCCGCAGCGTCTCAATCGCGAAATCGGCCGTGCCGGTGGCAATGTCGAGAATGCGCGCCGGGCGCAGGGCCTTCAGCTCGTCAACCGCCTTGCGCCGCCAGTAAATGTCGGTGCCCGCGCTGAGGAAGTGGTTGAGGAAATCGTACTTGCCCGCGATGGAGTTAAACATCTGGGCCACCTGCGATTTCTTGTCGGCGGAGTTGTCTTTATAAGGTAATACGGCCATGAGGGGCGCAAAGAACGGTAAGGTTGCGGGAAAATTGTTTTCTCCCAACGCCCAAGGGGCCGGGTTTGTTGGCGCCGGGGCCAGCAATTCGGTGGCAATGAGTGCCGAGCGCCCATAAAAAAGCGGGCCGGGCAATGTGCCCGGCCCGCTTCCCAAATTTCTCAGCGTCAACGACTACTCATTTTTGGCTTTGATTTTCGTCTTTTCGCCGTTGGCGTCCTTGGCTTTGCCGTCCAGCTCACCGTTTTTGGTGGTGGTTTTGGTGTCGCCGCTGGGGCCTTTGGTTTTCACTTTCACTTTGTCCGAATCCTCGTCCACCTTGGTTTTCACCTTGGTGCCGTCGGCCATCTTCACCTTGCTCTTGCCGGGCACCAGGGGAGCCGAAGTAGTCGTGGTGGTCGTGGTGCCGGTGGTCGTGGTGGCGCCCATGCCGGTAGTGCCCGTGCCGTTGTTCATGGTGCCGGTGGTCGGCATGCCGCCCACTACCTTGAACTCGTCACGACGGTTGAGCTGCATGTTCTCGGGCGAATCGTTCGGCGCGGCCGGACGACGCTCGCCGTAGCTTACGGTGCTCATGCGGGTTTCGGTGATGCCCTGCTTCTTCAGGTAGTTGAAGGCGGCTTTGGCGCGGTTGTCGCCGAGCACCATGTTGTACTCGTCGGTGTTGCGCGAGTCGCAGTGGCCTTCAATCGAGATGTTGATGCCGGGGTTGGCCGTCAGAATCGAGCTGATTTCGTTCAGGGTCGTAATCGACTCCGGACGCAGCTTGTACTTGTCGGTATCGAAGTAGATGTTCTTCGTGGCGAACATCGAAGTCGACGTCGTGTCCACGTAGTTCACGTAGAAGTTCTTGGTGATGGTCGTCGAGTCGTTGGTCGACACCGGCACCGGGAATTCCTGCGTTTCGATGTTTTTGCCATCCTTGCTCACGGCCACCTGGTAGGTGCGGCCCGAAAGCACGGCCACTTGGTACGAGCCGTCGGGCTTGGTGATGTCGCGGAAGCTCAGAGCCGTTTTGTCGGCCTGCGCACCGCTGAACACCAGCTCCACGCCCGGAATCACGGTCGTGCTGTCCTTGGACGAGAACACCTTGCCGCGGATGTTGGCGTTCTTGATGTAGTTGATGGTGTAGATGTCCTTCTCACCGTAGCCGCCAATGCGGTACGAACTGAGATAGGCATACGAGCCATCGGGGCTCAGGCGGTAATAGGAGTCATCGTCCGGGGTGTTCACGGGGTAGCCCATGTTCTGGGCGGCGCCCCACTTGCGGCCCACGCTGTCCCACTCCGACTTGAAGATGTCGTAGCCGCCCATCGTATTGTGGCCGCGCGACGAGAAGTACAACGTCTTGCCGTCTTTGCTCAGGTACGGGCTATCGTCGTCGTACTTGGTGTTGATGTTGGCGCCGAGCGACTTGGCCGGGCCGAAATCACCGCCTTCAGCGCGGGTGCTGTAGTACAGGTCCAGCGTGCCATCTTCGGAGTAGCGGCCCGTAGCGAAGTACAGGGTTTTGCCGTCCGGCGTGATGTAAGCGTCGCCTTCGTACGACTTCGAGTTGATGTTGCTGTCCAACGGCTTCGGGGCCGACCAGTCGCCGCCCGTCTTGTCCGACACGAAAATGTCGCCGTTGTTGTCGTTGCGGTACATCAGCAGCTTGGTGTCGTTGTCGAACAGCTGCGTGGAGGCGTCGTGGCCTTTACCGTTGAGCACGCCGCTCAGCGAGCGGGGCTTCTCCCAGTTTTCGTCGTCGATGCGGCGTGCTTCGAAGATGTCTTCGTAGTACTCACCGTCGGCGGCAATGGCTTTGTTTTTCTTGTCGCTGGGCTTGCCGGCCGCGCCGGTCACGTTTTCGCCGCGCGAGGTGAAGATGAGCAGCTTGTCATCGGACGAAATAACCGGGCTGTGCTCCGAATACTGCGTGTTGATGGTGGGGCCCAGGTTCTTCACGAAAATGTCCTTGGGCGAGTTGAACTGCACCTTGGCATTTTTGCTGTGCTGAATGAGCTGCGCGAGTTCTTCCTTGCGCTGGTCGTTCTTCTTCAGCGTGGCGTTGTAGGCCTGGAAGTGAGCCACGGCCTCGTCGAAGTTGTAGTTGAGGTGGTCTACCCGGCCCAGCCAGTATTCCACGTCTTTCGACACCTTCGGCTTCAGCTTCTGCGCCTTATAGATGTAGTCGCTGGCTTTCTCCTTGTCGAAGGACATGTAGGAAATACCGGCGTTGAACAGCGCTTTGGCGTTGTTCGGGTCTTTGGCAAGCACCTTCTCGTAGTAAGGCAGTGCAGCGCGGTAGTTTTCCTGCTCGAAGAACTTGTTGCCGGTCTTGAGGTCTTTACGCGTGCTTTGAGCCTGGGCCGGAGCGGCTACTGTGGCGGAAAGGGCAACGGCGCACGACGCTTGCAGTAACCTTCTGGATAAGTTGTCCATTGGAGGAGAGGTTTGAAAAAAAGAATTTCTGAAGGGGTTGTACGAGGAAACGAGCCCCGGAAGGGCTGCGGAGCAAACTATATTTTGGGCTTATACTGAAAAACCACGGCAGGGTTAGGCTTTAATCCGCAAATGCGAATAAGGTAACCGTTGCCAACCGCCGGGCCTACCGCCCAAAATCCCAAAACCGGAGGGGTTGCTGGCGGGCAAAGATAGGTTTTTTGCTTGCTAAAAGCGGTTCTTGGCGAAATAACGGCCATCCAACAGCGGTCGAGTGCTACGGCAGCGGCCCACTTGGAAGGCAGGCATGCCGCGCAAATATAGACGCACCAAGGAAATAGCAATTCATTCAACTCCTTTTATTTATTCGAAGCGCGCCCGCATTCAGTCGTAATTTTGGGTTTCCTGACAATTTCCTATTTCCTTGCTTTCCATGATTATTCACGACGCCCAATTTCTCACGAGTAATTCGCGGGCGGAGTTGTGCCCGGCCCCCACGCTGCCCGAATACGCCTTCATCGGGCGCTCCAACGTGGGCAAGTCCTCTCTTATTAATATGCTAACCGAACGCAAAGGGTTGGCCAAAACGTCGTCGTCGCCGGGCAAGACGCAATTGATTAACCATTTCATCATCAACGAGAAATGGTACCTGGTCGATTTACCGGGTTACGGCTACGCCAAAGTGAGCAAAACATCGCGCGCCGAGTGGACGCGCATGATAAATTTTTACCTGCGCCACCGGGCCAACCTCATGTGCGTGTTCGTGCTCATCGACTCGCGCCACGCCCCGCAGGCCGCCGACTTGGAGTTTATGGAAAAGCTGGGCGAGGAAGGCATTCCCTTCGTGATGGTGTTCACGAAAGCCGACAAGCAGTCGACGGCCCAGACCAAGGCCCTGCTGGCCGATTACCTTAAGAAGATGAGCGAAATCTGGGACGAGCTGCCGCGCCACTTCCTCACCTCGGCCGAAACCGGACTGGGGCGCGACGAGCTGCTCGATTTTATTGCCGAAGTCAACCGACAGTGGGTGGCCGATGCGGCGCCCGATGCGTAGATTGGCCCCTAAATTGCCATCGGGGCTCGGGCCCGCGGTGGGCCTCACTCCTCTTGTTTCCCCGCCCCATTTCATCATCATGACGAAAGCACGTTCCGTTTCGCAGCTGGCCCTGGGCCTGTTGCTGGCCGCGGCCGCCCCGGCCCTGGCCCAAACCACCCCCAACACCACCCCGGCGGGCCAGGCGCCCGGCGAGAAAGGCACCGGCATCGGCTCGGTGGGCAAGGCCATTCCCGTGGCCGAGTACTACGAAGGCGGCCAGGCCGCCATGTACGAGTTCATCGGCAAGGAGCTGAAGTACCCCGTGATGGCCAAGCGCAACCGCATCCAGGGCCAGTGCATCATCAGCTTCCAGTTGAACGCCGACGGCACCATGCAGGACATGCGCATTGTGAAGCAGCTGGGCGGCGGCACCGGCGAAGAAGCCCTGCGCGTGGTGCGGCTGCTCAAGTTCAAGAAGCCCGAGCTGCCCATTCGAGCCAGCCTGCCCATCGTGTTCAAGCTGGGCCAGACGGCCTCGAACGCGACGGATGCGCAATAGTTCGTAATTTTGGATGACCAATGAGAAAAGAAGAAGCCGGCGCCTGCGTCGGCTTTTTCTGCCTCATTGGTCATTTTCCCATTCATAATTCCCAAAAATGCCCTACGAATTGCAAGAGTTGGCCGCCATCAGCGGCATGCCCGGCCTGTACCGCTTGGTGCGCGCCGCCCGCCACGGCGTCCTGGTTGAAAGCCTCGACGAAAAAGCCACCCGGACGCTGGCCCCAGCTCGCAACAAAGTGTCGCTGCTGTCGGAAATCTCCATCTACACCCAGGACCCCGACCAGACCGTGCCGCTGACCGAGGTATTTGAGCGCATTTACCAGAAGCACGGCGCGGCCTCGCCGGTCACGGCCAAGTCGAGCGAAGGCGAGCTGACCGATTTCCTGGCCGGCGTGATTCCCGACTACGACCGCGACCGGGTGTACCTGTCCGACATTAAGAAACTGGCCACCTGGTACGGCATCGTGAGCAAGCACCGCCCCTACCAGCCCGCCGAAGCCCCCGTGGCCGAAGCTGCGGCCGAAACGCCCGCCGCTGAAGCCCCGGCCGCGTCTCCCAAAGCCAAGCGCAAATCGGCCAAAGCCGCCGAGGAGCCCGCGGCCAACGAGCCGCTGAGCACGGGTGGCGTCATTGCCGAAACCGACCCGGCCCCCGCCGCCGAAGGCAACCCCGAAGCCACCGCTCCGGCCAAGAAGAGCCGCAAAAAGGCCGAATAGGCCCGCGTTGACCACCAACAAAAAAGCCGTTCCGACACGTCGAAACGGCTTTTTTGTTGGGCTTGGGCTGCCTGCCGGGCTATTTGGCCACGGCTTTTTTAGCCAACGGGGCCTCTTTGGTGAGGGCCTCCTTGTTCTCGGCCGCTCTGGCCTGCTTTTCCTGGGCCAGGAAAGCTTCGGCCTGCTCCACCAGCTCCTTGCTGCCGATGAAGACGGGGCAGCGCTCGTGCGGGCTTTTGGGCTCGATTTCCATGGTGCGCTGGCTGCCGTTGGAGCTTTTGCCGCCGGCCTGCTCCACGATGAACGCCAGGGGGTTGCACTCGTACATGAGGCGCAGCTTGCCCTCGGGGCTTTTGGCCGTGGAAGGATAGATGTAGATGCCGCCCTTAAGCAGGTTGCGGTGGAAGTCGGCCACGAGCGAGCCGATGTAGCGGGCCGAGAACTTCTGGTCTTTGCAGTGCTTGACAAACGCGGCCACGCCGGGCGAGAACGAGTCGGAGCTGCCCTCGTTGATGGAGTAGATGGCGCCGGTTTTGGGGGTCGAGATGTCGGGGTGCGAAAGGAAGAATTCGCCCAGCGAATGCTCGTAGGTGAAGCCGTTGACACCGTTTCCGGTGGTGTACACCAGCATGGTGCTGGAGCCGTAGATGACGTAGCCGGCGGCTACCTGGTGGGTGCCGGGCTGCTGGCAGTCGGCGGCGGTGCCCTCGCGGCCGGTGGGCGACACGCGGCGGTAGATGCTGAAGATGGTGCCGATGCTCACGTTCACGTCGATGTTGCTGCTGCCGTCGAGCGGGTCGATGGCCACCACGTACTTGCCCTGGTTGTTGCCGGTCTGAATCATCTCGTCGTCTTCCTCCGAAATGATGGTGCACACCTCGCCGCCGTTGCGCAGGGCGCGGATGAAGCGGATGTTGGCAATGACGTCGAGTTTCTGCTGGTCTTCGCCCTGCACGTTCTGGCTGCCGTAGGCCCCGGCGATGTCGATGAGGCCCGAGCGGTTGATTTCGCGGTTGACGATTTTGGCGGCCAGCGCGATGTCGCGCAGCAGTTGCGAAAGCTCCCCCGTGGCGTAGGGAAAGTCTTCCTGCTTGCGCATGATGAAACGGTCGAGGGTGGTGCCGACGGGCAACGCCAGCTTGTTGTGGTCCATATCAATCCTAAAAAATGGTGGCGGGAACGGACAACAAAGCTACTCCCCAGGCCGCGTAGTTTTTTGTAGGAAGTTGCCCTTTTTTAAGCGCATACGTTTGCCCTAGGGGCACAAAACGCGGTTGTAAGCGCCTTTCCGAGGAAGGTAAGGGCTTTCATTTTAGCCTAGTGCTGCGCCTACCTTTGCCGCCGATGGAACATTTGCAGGTGTACAAATTTGGCGGCGCGTCGGTGAAGGACGCGGCGGCCATTCTCAACCTTTGCCGCATCGTGCGGGACTTTGGGCCGCAGGGGCCTCTGGTGATTGTGGTGTCGGCGATGGGCAAGACAACCAACGCGCTGGAGGAGATTTATGATTTGGCGTACCGGGGCGAGGACTGGAACCAGCAAGCTGCCCGCTTGGCGGCTTACCACGAGAATGCTTGCGAAGAACTGGCGGCCTTGATTCCGTCCTTAAACCTGCCGCAGCTGCTGAAGCAGTTGCAGCACCTCGTGGCAGACCTTACCGAAGGGCTAAAATTTATGCACCTGGTGCACTTGCCCGAATCGTACGACTCGGGTTATGACCAAGTGGTTTCGTACGGCGAGCGGTTTTCAACCCTATTGGTTAGCACCGCTCTTGCGCAGTTTTTGCCTGACGCGGCGGCCCAGCATGTGCCCGCCCAGCTTATCGTGAATACGGACGAAACCTGGCGCGAAGGCAAAATTGAGTGGGCCGCAACCGAAGCGCACACCAAACAGTTCGTCACCAAAGCCCTGGCAGACGGTGCCCGGATTTTGGTAACCGAAGGCTTCATCGGCGGCACCGCCGACGGCCGCACCACCACCCTCGGCCGCGAGGGTTCCGACTACACGGCCGCCATCCTGGCCTACTGCCTACGGGCCAAGTCGGTGACCATCTGGAAAGACGTGGCCGGCCTGCTCAACGCCGACCCCAAAATTTTCCCAGACACGGTGCGCTACCCAGAAATTAGTTACCGCGAAACCATTGAAATGGCGTATTACGGCGCCTCCGTCATTCACCCTAAAACGCTTAAGCCGCTGGCTGACCGAGGCATTCCACTATACGTAAAGTCGTTTCTGGACCCCGCGGCAGAAGGCACCGTAATCCACGACTGCCAGCACCCCGCGCTGGCGCCGGCGTTTATTCGCAAAACCGACCAGTGCCTGCTCTCCTTCGAAAGCAAGGACTTTTCGTTTATCTCGGAAGAGAACCTGGCGGTGATTTTTGCGGCGCTGGCGCAGGCCAAGCTCAAGATTAACGTGATGCAGAACTCGGCCATCAGCTTCTCGGTGTGCACCGATTTTTCGGAGCGCCGCGTGCACCTGCTGCTGGATTTATTGCGCGAGCAATTCAAGCTGCACTACAACACCGGGCTGACCTTGTTCACCATCAAAAACTACGACGCGGCCAGCATTCAGCAGCTCACCGCCGGCCGGGCGCTGCTGCTGGAGCAGCGCACGCGCAGCACGTTTCAATTTGTGTGCAAGTAGCGCGGGCTTGTAGCCGGCAATTGCTTTCTGATTCACTCGCGGACTCAACGTCCGCGCCACATCTCATCCATGGACTTCTTACTCGTAACGCCTCAAGCGCGGCCCGGTGTGGCCCTCATCCAACTCAACCGGCCCAAAGAACTGAATGCCCTGAACGGGCAACTCGTTCGCGAAATCCGCGACGCGCTGCAGGCGCTGGATGCCGACGAGGCGGTGCGCGTGGTCATCATCACGGGCAATGAGCGGGCATTTGCGGCCGGGGCCGACATCAAGGAAATGGCCGGCAAAACGGCGGTGGATATGTTTCTGGACGACCGGTTTGCCACGCTGGAGCAGATTCGGCGGTTTCGGAAGCCGCTGATTGGGGCCGTTTCGGGCTTTGCGCTGGGCGGCGGCTGCGAGCTGGCCATGACCTGCGACATGCTCGTAGCGTCGGAAACGGCCCAGTTTGGGCAGCCCGAAATCCGGCTGGGCACCATGCCCGGCGCGGGCGGCACCCAGCGCCTGGCCCGGGCCGTGGGCAAGGCCAAAGCCATGGAAATGGTGCTCACCGGCGAGTTTATCTCGGCCCAGGAAGCCCACCGCGTGGGCCTCGTGAACCGCGTGGTGCCCGTGGGCCAGTACCTGGAAGAAGCCTTCCGGCTGGCCGCCAGCATTGCCGCCAAAAGCCCCGTGGCGGCCCGCCTGGCCAAAGAATCCATCAACCGCGTGTTCGAGGCCCACTTGGAAGAAGGCTTGCACTTCGAGCGCAAAAACTTCTACCTCACCTTCGCCTCCGACGACCAGAAAGAAGGCATGGCTGCCTTCGTCGAGAAGCGCCAGCCAGAGTTTAAGGGGCGCTAAATGCTTAAAATCAAAACGTCAGGCAGAGCACGGCCCAAGCACCTCTCCCGCGCAAGCAACGTGCGTACGGCTGCACGTGAGATGCTTGGGCTGTGCTCCGCATGACGTTCTGGTTTCAATTCCGTACAAGCCCCTACATCCCAACAAACCTTTTATAAATGGCAGTACTCGTGGGCAAGCGCGCCCCCTCTTTTAAAGCCACGGCCGTGATAGACGGCACCTTCGAAGAAGAATTTTCGCTGGACCGCTACCTGGGCAAAAAGCACGTCCTGTTTTACTTCTACCCGGCCGATTTCAGCCGGGTGTGCCCCACCGAAATCCTGGCTTTTCAGGACCGGCTCGACGAGTTTGAAAAGCGGGGCGTGGCCGTGGTGGGCTGCTCTACCGATACCCAATACGCCCACCTGGCCTGGCAACTGACGCCGCGCGAGCGGGGCGGCATTTTCGGCGTGAAGTATCCGCTGGTGGCCGACGCCACCAAAACCATTTCGGCCAACTACGACGTGCTGGGCGGCCACTACGACTACACCGAGCAGGGCGAAATGGTGTACGTGGGCTCGCCCCTGGCCTACCGCGGCCTGTTCCTCATCGACCGCGACGGCATTGTGCGGCATCAGCTCGTGAACGACCGGCCCCTCGGCCGCAGCCTCACCGAGGCCCTGCGCATGATTGATGCGCTGCAGCATTTCGAGAAAAACGGCGAATCCTGCCCCGCCGATTGGGAACAAACCACCGAAGCCTAAACCGAGCCGGGCCATGACCTTGGGCACATTTGCGTAATTTTGAGGCTTGCTGTTTCTCTATAACATAGCCCTGGGCCTGTATGGCCTGCTGCTGCGCCTGTTGGCGCCGTTGGTGCCCAAGGCGGCGGCGTGGGTGGCCGGCCGCCGCGGCCTGCTGGCCCGCATTCGCCACGAGTTGAGCGCCGAGGCGGCGCCGCGGGTGTGGTTTCATTGTGCTTCCCTGGGCGAGTTTGAACAGGGCCGGCCCCTGCTCGAAGCTTACCGCCAGGCCCACCCGGAGGTGAAGCTGGTGCTCACCTTCTTCTCGCCTTCGGGCTACGAAATCCGGAAGAACTGGCCGGGGGCCGACTACATCTTCTACCTGCCGCTCGACACGCGCAGCAATGCCCGGGCGTTTCTCGACGCGGTGCAGCCCCGGCTGGCGGTGTTTGTGAAGTACGAGTTCTGGTACCACTTCCTCACCGAATCCCACCGGCGCGGCATTCCGGCCGTGGTGGTATCGGCCATTTTCCGGCCCGAGCAGGTGTTTTTCAAGCCCTGGGGCGGCTTCTTCCGGCAAATCCTCGCGCGCTTCGCCCACATCTTCACCCAAACCGAAACGTCGGCGGCGCTGTTGCGCCAGCACGGCATCGGGCAGGTGAGCGTGGCCGGCGACACCCGCTTCGATACGGTGGTGGCCACGGCGGCGGCCGCGCCACGCTCCCTGCCCGTGGTGGAAGCATTCGTGGCCGATGGTGCGCCGGTGCTGGTGGCCGGCAGCCTCTGGCCCGATGATTTGCCGACGCTGGCCCCGCTCCTGCGCGACTACGCCGGGCGGCTGCGCACCATCGTGGCTACTCACGAAATCGACGAGGCCACGCTGCTGGCCGTGGAAAACGCATTTCCTGGCTTGGTGGTGCGGTATTCTCAGGCGCAACCCGCGTCCGTTGCCCAAGCCCGGGTTTTGCTCATTGATAACATCGGCCTGCTGAGCCAGCTCTACCGGTTTGGGCATTATGCCTACATCGGCGGCGCTTTCGGCAAGGGCCTGCACAATACCCTGGAGGCCGCGGCTTTTGGCCTGCCCCTCTTTTTTGGGCCGAATTACAAGCGGTTTCAGGAAGCCGTCGATTTGGCGGAGCTGGGCTTGGCCTTTCCGGTGGCCAACGCCGAGGAGCTGGCCGCCCGGTTTGCGCCCATTTGGAACAGCGAAAAGCTCCGCCTGACTCTGCAAGACCAACTGCTCGACTACGTGCACGGCCAGGCCGGCGCCACCCGCACCATCATGGCCGCCCTGCCCGGCCTCACCCCTGCCCCATGACCCCAGCGCATTCTTCCGACGCCAGCCCGCTGCAGCGCGGCACCGTCATCAAATCGACGGGCTCGTGGTACCTCGTGCGCGGCGCCACGGGCCAGCTCTACCGCTGCCGGCTGCGGGGCAAATTCAAGATGAAGGGGCTGAAAGCCAGCAACCCGCTGGCCGTGGGCGACCAGGTCGATTTCAGCGTGGAGGCCCAGGCCGAAGGCGCGGGCGTCATCTCGCACATCGAGCCCCGGCGCAACTACATCGTGCGCCGCTCGGTGCACAAAACCGGCCACGTCCACATCGTGGCGGCCAATCTGGACCAAGCCCTGCTGGTGGTCACGCTGGTGTCGCCGGCCACGTCGTTTGGGTTCATCGACCGGTTTCTGGTCACGGCCGAAGCCTACCACATTCCCGTCACGCTGCTGTTCAACAAAACCGATTTGTACGACGAGGAGGGGGTTGAATACCAGGCCGAAATCGCGGGCATGTACGCCAGCCTGGGCTACCCCAGCCGCACCTGCGCCGCCAGCATCGGTGAGGGCGTGGCCGAAATCGACCAGCTGCTCGATGGCAAAGTGAGCTTGCTGGCGGGCCATTCGGGCGTGGGCAAAAGCACGCTCATCAACGCCCTGGTGCCCGACCTCGACCTGAAAACCGCCGAAATCAGCGAATTTTCCGACAAGGGCGTGCACACCACCACCTTCGCCGAAATGCTGGAAGTGCGCCCCGGCACCTTCATCATCGACACGCCCGGCATCAAAGAGCTCGGCCTGGTAGACCTGCCGCCCGCCGAGTTGGCCGGCTACTTTCCCGAAATGCGCGCCCTACTGGGCCAGTGCCGCTACCACAACTGCCAGCACATTCACGAACCCGGCTGCGCCGTGCGCGAGGCCGTGGACCAGGGCCGCATTGCCCTCCCGCGCTACGACAGCTACCTCAGCATGCTGGCCGGCGAGGACAATCGGCATTAGGCGTGCATTGTCATCGCGAGCGCAGCGACACAATCCTTCCTCACTTTACGACCAGCCTCTGAAGTACGATAAACTCATAAAAAAGCCCCGACTCCATCCAGAGCCGGGGCTTTTTTTATTATTTGGTCAGTCGCTGCGAAGCAGGACTGCTTGCGTCGCTGCGCTCGCAATAACGGGCGCTTACTTGGCCAGCGGCAGCACCACGCCGTCAATCACGTGCGTGACGCCGTTGCTGGAAATCACGTCGGCAATTTGCACGGTAGCGGGCGCGTCTTTGCCGTTGCTTACCATCACCTTGCCGTCTTTCACCGAGATGTGCAGCTTTTCGCCGTTCACGGTGGTGAGCTCCTGGCCATCCTTGAGGTCGGCGGCCACCAGGCGGCCGGGGATGACGTGGTAGGTGAGCACGCCCTTCAGGTTTTCTTTGCTGGCGGGGTCCATCAGGCCGGCCAGGGCGCCTTTGGGCAGTTTGTCGAAGGCCGCGTTGGTGGGGGCAAATACGGTGAAGGGGCCGGCGCCTTTCAGGGTTTCCACCAGGCCGGCCTGTTTCACGGCCGACACGAGCGTGCTCACGCTTTTGGCGGCCGAGGCATTGTCCACAATGTCTTTGTCGGCCGTCATGGCCACGCCGTCCACCATCACGCCGCCGGGCTTGGCCATGCGGGCCGAGTCGCCGGCCAGGGCCGCGAGCGAGTCGGCGGGGTTGACGTTGCTGGCGGCCGTTTCGGTGGTGGCGGGCTTGTCGTTGCCGCAGCTGGCCATCAGGAGCGAAGTGGCCAGAGCAGCCAGCAGAGGAGCAAAATGTCTTTTCATGAAAACGGTTGTGTGAAAAAAGCAGGAAGGGTATATGCCAATGTGGCGTTTGCGCTTACGAAGAAACTACCCCACCCGGTTGTTTCGGTACTGGCCGGTTTTCTTACCTTCGCGGCCCCGCCGGCCAAAACCCCAGCGGCTTCACCCGAGTTTACCCGCTAAATCCGCATTCCCATGAAAACCGCAGAAATCCACACCAAAAAGGGCGTGATGAAGGTTGAGTTCTACGAGCAAGACGCTCCGAACACCGTGAAAAACTTCACCGACCTTGCCCAGAAAGGCTATTACGACGGCCTGAAATTCCACCGCGTCATCCCGAACTTCGTCATTCAGGGCGGCTGCCCCAACACCCGCGCCGGCGCCAAAGGCATGCCCGGCACCGGCGGCCCCGGCTACAAAATTGACTGCGAAACCAGCGGCGGCCACCAGTACCACGAGCGCGGCGCCCTGAGCATGGCCCACGCCGGCAAAAACACCGGCGGCTCGCAGTTCTTCATCGTGCACGACCGCCAGAACACCGCCCACCTCGACCGCGTGCACACCGTGTTTGGCAAAGTAGTCGATGGCCTCGACGTCATCGACCAGATTCAGGCCAACGACGAAATCGAGAAAATTGTGGTGAAGGAGGAATAGGCTTCGCCTTTTTCGGTCCTGTCATCCTGAACGCAGTGAAGGACCTTCTCACGCCCGAACATTTCGTTTGAGCGTGAGAAGGTCCTTCACTGCGTTCAGGATGACAGTTGTTTTTATTTCTTCTCCGTCGTCGGGCTCTCAATCTCCCGCACCAACTCCCCGTACCAGCTTTCGCCGTACTTGCGAATCAGCGGCTCTTTCAGGAACTGGTACACCTTCACGCCCAGCGAGCCGCCAAACGAGCAGGCCGGGTTGCAGATGCCCCACCGGTCGTAGTTAAGGGCGTCGAACCCGTCGTATTTGGTGATGCGGATGGGGTACAGGTGGCAGCTGATGGGCTTTTTGAACGTGGTGGCGCCGGCCAGGTAGGCCTGCTCGATGCCGCATTTCAGAATGCCGCGCTCGTCGTAGAGCGCGTAAGCGCACTCCTTGTCGTCAATCGTTGTTGTGCTAAAGTCTCCTTCCCAATCCTTGATGTAGAGGCCCTGGGCTTTGATGGCGGCCTTGCCGGCTTCGTTGAGAAAGGGTTCGATGTTGGCGTATTCCTGCTCCAGAATGCGCAGCTCGGCTTCTTCCAGCGGCGCGCCGAGGTCGCCCTCCACGCAGCAGGCGCCTTTGCAGGCTTCGAGGTTGCAGACAAAAAAGTTGTCGGCGATGTCGTCGGAGATGACCGTTTCTTGAATAATAATCATTAGTACAAAGATAACCCCGGCTGCGGGGCCTGAAATTCGTTGGGCCCCCTCCCCGGTGGGCCGTATCTTTGTAAACCGCCCCCTAGGCGGCTTAATTCGCTGATGGCACTAGATTATTTATCCCTCCTCAATGGCTCGCAGGCGGCCGCGGTGATGCAAACCGAAGGCCCGTGCATGATTATCGCGGGTGCCGGCTCGGGCAAAACCCGGGTGCTCACCTACCGCATCGCCAACCTGCTCGAAAAGGGCGTCGACCCGTTCAACATCCTCGCCCTCACCTTCACCAACAAGGCCGCCAAGGAGATGCGCGCCCGCGTGGAGAAGGTGGTGGGCCCCGCCGCCCGCAACCTCTGGATGGGCACCTTTCACTCGGTGTTCGCCAAAATCCTGCGCTCCGAGGCCGACAAAATTGGCTACCCGCGCAGCTTCACCATCTACGACACGCAGGATTCCAAAACCCTGATTGGTCAGATTGTGAAAGAGCTGGAGCTCGACGACAAGCTCTACAAGCCGAGCCTGGTGCTGGGCCGCATCTCGGCCGCCAAGAACAAGCTGATTTCGGTCAACCAATACCTGCACGACCCCAACATCAAGGCCGACGACGAGGCGGCTCTGCGGCCCAAAATCGGGGTGCTCTACCAGCAGTACCAGCAGCGCTGCTTCAAGGCCGGCGCCATGGACTTTGATGACCTGCTGTTCAACACCAACGTGCTGTTTAAGGAGCACGCCGATATTCTGAATAAGTACCAGAATATGTTCCGGTTTGTGATGGTGGACGAGTACCAGGACACCAACTACTCGCAGTACCTCATCACGCGCAAGCTGGCGGCCAAGGAGCGGAATATCTGCGTGGTGGGCGACGACGCGCAAAGCATCTATGCCTTCCGCGGCGCCGATATCACCAACATTCTCAATTTCGAGAAGGATTACCCGGAATTGCAGGTGTTTAAATTGGAGCAGAATTACCGCTCCACGAAAAATATCGTGTGGGCCGCCAATTCGGTGATTAAAAACAACCAGGCCCAGCTGCGCAAGGACGTTTTCTCGGAGAACGAAGACGGGACGCTGATTGAAGTCATCAAAGCCGCCTCCGACAACGAAGAAGGCAAATTGGTGGCAAACTCCATCTTCGAAGACAAGATGAACGGGCATTTGTCGTACGACAATTTTGCCATTCTCTACCGCACCAACGCGCAGAGCCGCGCGATGGAAGAAGCCCTGCGGAAGCTAAACATCAAGTACAAGATTGTTGGCGGCCTGAGCTTTTACCAGCGCAAGGAAATCAAGGACCTGGTGGCTTACCTGCGCCTGACGGTGAACCAGAACGACGAGCAGGCCCTGCGCCGGGTCATCAACTACCCCAAGCGCGGCATCGGCGACACCACCATCAGCAAGCTGATTACCACGGCCGAGGAAGCCAACCACACGCTGTGGGAAGTGGTGGCGAATGCCGACCAGTTCATGCCGGCCCGCGTGGCCAATCCGGTGGTGGGCTTTGCCGAGAAAATCAAGAGCTACATCGTGGTAGCCGGCAAGGAAGACGCTTTCGAAGCGGCCAAGTTCATTGCCAAAAACTCCGGCATGCTGGAAGAGCTGTACGCCGACAAGAGCATTGAAGGCCTCTCCCGCTACGAAAACATGCAGGAGCTGCTCAACGG
The DNA here is from genome assembly GCF_014699055.1 of Hymenobacter armeniacus. Classification (GTDB taxonomy): domain Bacteria; phylum Bacteroidota; class Bacteroidia; order Cytophagales; family Hymenobacteraceae; genus Hymenobacter; species Hymenobacter armeniacus. The sequence continues at coordinate 455,498 of NZ_JACXAC010000001.1, read as the reverse complement.
CATCAAGGAGTACGTGGACGACCCCGAGCGCGAAGACAAAAGCCTGGCGGCTTTCCTGCAGGACATTGCCCTTGTCACCGATTCCGACGTGAAGGACGCCCAGCAGGACGGCGAAGCCGTGACGTTGATGACCATTCACTCGGCCAAGGGCCTGGAATTCCGCAACGTGTACATCGTGGGCATGGAGGAAAACCTCTTTCCCAGCCAGATGATGATTACCTCGCGGGCCGACCTCGAAGAGGAGCGCCGCTTGTTTTACGTGGCCATCACGCGGGCCGAGAAGAAACTGACGCTGAGCTACGCCACTTCGCGCTACCAGTGGGGCAACCTGCGCAGCTGCGAGAAAAGCCGCTTTCTCGACGAAATTGACCCGCAGTACGTCAACTTCAAGTTCTCGGCCGGGCCGGGCGAAGCTTCGCCCTTTCAGCACGTATTTGAGCGTCGCTCGAACCTCATTCCGACCGCTCCCCGTAAAGTGCAGGCCACGAAGTACGTGGCGCCGGCCGATTTTACTCCCTCGGACACGTCCAAACTCCAAACCGGCCAGCGCGTGGAGCACGCCAAGTTTGGGTTTGGCGTGGTGAGCCAGCTCGAAACCCAGCAAGGCACCACCAAAGCCACCATTCAATTTGAGGAAGTGGGCGAAAAGGTGCTGCTGCTGAGCTTTGCCAAGCTGCGGGTGCACTAGCGCCTGCTGGGTTGCCCGTCGGGCCGGGCACGGCCAAGGCCCGACGGGCCAGTACCTCCGCCATGCACGCACACGCCTTATCTTTGGCCTGAGCCCTGCCCCTGGCGGCCTCCCCTTTTGTTTTTTATGACCGATATCAATTCTTTGCCCTTCCACCTGCAGCTGCTGGTGCGCGAATACGGGCACAGCACCTACCAGCTCATTCAGGGCCTGGCCCAGATTGAAGACGTGGCCGAGCGTACCAAGCGCGCCGGGCAAATTGTGCAGCTCATGCTGCGCCTGCAGCCCGCACTGCGCGAGTTGCCGGAAGTGCAAACCCGCCTCTGGAACCACCTGCACGCCATGGCGGGCGAAGAAGTGACGCTGGAAGCGCCCGTGCCCCTGCGCAGCCTCACGGTGCGCACCGAGAAGCCCGCCCGCGTGCCCTACCCCCGCACCGCGCCCCGGCTGCGCGCCTACGGCGCCGGCATTGAAGCCCTGATTGCCAAGGCCCTCACCATCGAGGACACCACCGAACGCGAGCAGGCCACCGTGCAGATTGGCCGCACCATGAAGTTCCTTTACCGCCAGCACAACAAGGAAAACGCCAAGGACGTGACCATTCTGCGGCATTTGAGCGAGCTGTCGGGCGGGCAACTGCGCCTCGACCCGGCCGTGGTGGACGCCGAGAATCTGTTTGAAATGCCGGTGGGCCGCACGCCGGCTTTCATTGTGCCGCAGCCTTCGCAGCAGCGCGACCGGCGCGAGGGCCGCGACAACCGCGGCAACGGCTTTGGGGGCAAGAATGGCAAAAAACGGAAGAAAGGCCGCAGCCAGGAGCCGCAGCAGCCGCCTCAGTAATTTCATTTCTTTACTGTCGTCTGGAGTACGGCGAAGGTCCTTGTCACGCCCCCATCGTTCGTGCGGGCGTGACAAGGACCTTCGTCTCTGCTTGAATCGCAGAATGCTCCGGATGACAAATCTTACTCTCTCCTAAACACATGGCTGCATTTGAAGTACGCGGCGGCAAAAAGCTGCGCGGCGAAATCACGCCCCAGGGCGCCAAGAACGAAGCCCTCCAGATTCTCTGCGCGGTACTGCTCACCCCCGAGCCCGTCACCATCAGCAACATTCCCGACATCCGCGACGTCAACAAGCTCATCGAGCTGCTGCGCGACATGGGCGTGAAAGTGGGCAAACTGGCCACCGACACCTACGTGTTTCAGGCCGAAAACGTGAACCTGGATTACCTGGACACGCCGGAGTTTGTGGCCCAGGCCGGCGCGCTGCGCGGCTCCGTCATGATTCTGGGTCCCATGCTGGGGCGCTACGGCCGCTGCCAGCTGCCCAAGCCGGGCGGCGACAAAATCGGCCGCCGGCCCATGGACACCCACTTTCTGGGCCTCGAAAAGCTGGGCGGCAAGCTCACCCTCGAAGGCAAAGACTTCTACCGCATCAAGGTAGACGGCAAGCTGACCGGCACGCACATGCTGCTCGACGAAGCCTCAGTGACCGGCACTGCCAACATCCTGATGGCGGCCGTGCTGGCTGAGGGCATCACCACCATCTACAACGCCGCTTGCGAACCCTACCTGCAGCAGCTGTGCCGCATGCTGGTGCGCATGGGTGCCAAGATTCAGGGCATTGGCTCCAACCTGCTTACCATTGAAGGCGTGGAAAGCCTAGGCGGCACCGAGCACCGCATGCTCCCCGACATGATTGAAATCGGCTCCTTCATCGGCCTAGCGGCCATGACGGGCTCCGAAATCACCATCAAAGACTGCCAGATTCCGGAGTTGGGCCTGATTCCCGACACGTTCCGCAAGCTGGGCATTCAACTCGAATTCCGGGGCGACGACATTCACATCCCGGCCCAGGAACACTACGAAATTGCCACCTACCTCGACGGCTCCATCCTCACGGTGTCGGACCACACCTGGCCGGGCTTTACGCCCGATTTGCTGAGCATTGTGCTGGTGGTGGCTTGCCAAGCCAAAGGCACGGTGCTCATTCACCAGAAGATGTTTGAGTCGCGGTTGTTTTTCGTGGATAAGCTCATCGACATGGGCGCCCAGATTATTCTCTGCGACCCGCACCGCGCCACCGTCATCGGGCTCGACCAGCAAAAGCAGCTGCACGGCATCACCATGACTTCGCCCGACATCCGGGCCGGGGTGGCCCTGCTCATCGCCGCACTGTCGGCCGAAGGCAAGAGCACCATCCTCAACGTGGAGCAGATTGACCGCGGCTACCAGTTCATCGACCAACGCCTGAACGCGATGGGTGCCGAAATTCGCCGGGTGTAATTACTTGCTCGTCAATCAGTATCAGGTTGCATCCTCAAAAGCCCGCCATTCACATGGCGGGCTTTTTTGATATCCGTGGGTTACCCCCACGGGGCTGGCAGGATAAAGGGACAGCTGCGCCGCTGGTTGTTTTCACTTTCAGCTTTCCCCAAAAATTTCCGATGAAATACCTGATTTTTCCGGCCCTCTTGGGGCTCGGAGTGATGGGGTGCAGCCAATCCGCGAAGGAACAAGCCGCCACGCCCGACTCGCAAACCGCTACCGTGGCCCCTTCGGCCAACACCGCGCCTCTCGGGGCGATGACCGATACGGCCGAGCTAGCAACGGGCCCCGACCCATCCGTTGCTACGGCCGCCAGCGCTGCTCGCCTCGTGGTGTACGAAGGCAAGCTGGACCTGGCCGTGGATGATTTCGAAACGGCCAGCCCTCGCATCGACAGCCTGCTGGAAGAGCACGGCGCCTACCTGGCCACCGCCCACGAAACCCGCACCGACGGCCAAATCCGGCAGGTGATGACCATCAAAGTGCCGCCAACCAAATTTGTGCGGCTGGTAGCCGCCTTGGGCAAGCTGGGCCACGTCGAGAATAAAGACGTGACGTCGGCCGACGTCACGGCCGATGTCCTGGCGGCCACCACTGCCCTCGCCAACCAACAAACGGCCCAAACCAAATACCAGCAACTGCTGGCCAAAACGACGAACGCGGCCGAAGTGAAGCGTTTGGTGGCTGCGCAGCACCGGGCGCAAGCCGACGTGACCGACGCGCGAACCCGCTTGCAGCAGTTTGGCGCGCAGGGCCGGTGGGCCACGCTCACGCTGCACGTGCGGCAGTTGCTGCCTTCCGCGGCGCCCAGCGCGCCGGTGCCGGCTTTTGCGCCGCAGTTCCGGGAGGCGTTCGGCCAAGGGTGGTCGGTGGTGATGAGCTTTTTGGTACTCCTCACCAATTTATGGCCCCTGCTGCTGGTGGCAGGCGTGGTAACGGGGGGCGTTCGGTGGTGGCGCTTGCGGCACCAGACGCCGGCGTGACCAGCCGTGCGGAAGCCTCGCAGTCGCAGAAACAGTTTCTTGCTTGACGGCTATATTAAATTTTGTTCGTGGTGCGTTGGTCCGAAAGGCGCGCGGCTACTGGTCCGGTTTTCACCACTTGCTGAAAAAACATGAACTACACCTTTGGGATTACCCTCGGGCTGGCCGCCTGGTTGTGCGGCTGCAGCCACGCGCAAAAAGAGGCTGGCGGAGCCGTTGCTGACTCCGTTCAGGCAAACGTGATGATGGCACCGCCTCTGGACGCCGCTAGCCCCGACCAGCGGAGCGAGAGCGCCACCGCCGACGTGCAAGCCCCGCCAATGCCCGTGCCCACCGCGGCCGTTGTTCCGGCCCGGCTGCTCATCTACCACGCCGATTTGCGCTTGAAGGTGGTCAGCCTGCCCCGCGCCAGTGCCAGCCTCGACAGCTTGGTGCGGCGCACCGGCGGCTACCTCAGCGCCGCCACCGAGGCCCGCACCGACGGCGAGTGGCGGCAGGCCATGACCATTCGGGTGGCGCCGGCGCGCTTTCAGGCCCTGATGGCAGCCCTCGGTGGCCTGGGCACGGTGGAAGAAAAGAAGCTCACCACCGACGACGTCACGGCCCAGCACGCCGACGTGGCGGCCCGCCTCGCCACCAAGCGCGCCGTCGAGAAGCGGTACGTCGACCTGCTAAGCCGCGCCCGCAAAATCAGCGAAATTCTGGAGATTGAAGGCAAAATTGGCGAAGTGCGCGAAGAAATCGAAAGCACCGAAAGCCGCCTCAAAACGCTCAACGACGAAGTGGCTTATTCCACCATTTCGCTCATTTGCTACCAGCCGTTGGTGCAGCCGGTGCACGACGCGCCGGTGGTGTCGTTTGCCAGCCGTTTGGTCGATTCTTTCTACTCCGGCTGGACTTTGCTCACGAGCTTGCTCATCGGTCTCGTCAGCATCTGGCCGCTGCTGGTGGTGGCGGCGCTGTCCTGGGTGGCCATGCGGCGCTGGCGCCGCCGTCTGGCCTGAAGCCAACGGACCAGTCACAAAAAAGCCCCGACCGCAGTTGCAGTCGGGGCTTTTTAATTGCAATGGTGCGCGTCGCTAGTCGACCACCAAGTCGACCAGGGCATTCACCACCGACAGCGCCAAGCTGAATATCAGCGCATTCAAAAAGCCGTGCACGTCGAAGCTCGTCATGAGGAAATCTGCCAGCTTCACGATGATGACGTTGATGACCAGCAGGAACAAGCCCAGCGTGAGCACGGTAATGGGAAAGCCCAGGATTTTGAGGATGGGCTTGACCACGGCGTTGAGCACGCCCAGCACCAGCACCAAGATGATGGCGCTGCCAAAACTACCCAAGGCCACGCCCGGCAGCACCATGCTCAGGCCATACACCAGCCCGGCCGTGAGCACAATTTTGAGAATAAAACCCAGCATAAAAACGTCGGTTGAGGTGAAAGAAGCTTACTCGGCGGCCACGCCCTTGGCCGCCAATTTGCCCTGAGATACGGCCATCCAGTTGCAAAGTTGGTAGAGCAGGCGCGCGCCCACGATGGCGTTCCACTCGGTGTCGCCGGGGGCTACTTCGTTGAGGTCGCACCCGATAATTTGGATGCCCTCGCGCACGATGGCGCGCAGCAGGTAGGTGGCTTCCTCATACTCCAAGCCGCCGGGCACGGGCGTGCCGGTGCCGGGGCAGAGCTTGGGGTCCAGCCCGTCGATGTCGAAGCTGATGTACACCTTTTTGGGCAGTTGGGCGATGATTTTGCCACACACTTTCTTCCAGGACTTCTTGGCAAACTTCTCGTCGCTCAGAAAGCGCTGCCCAAACAAGGCCACACGGCCGTTTGACGTCTCAATGAGCTCGGCCTCCTGCTGGCAGTAGTCGCGGATGCCCACCTGCACCAGCTTTTTAACTTGCGGCAGCTCCAGCGCGTTGTACATGATGCTGGCGTGCGAGTACTTAAAGCCTTCGTAAGCCGGGCGCAAGTCGCAGTGCGCGTCAAACTGCAGAATGGCAAACTCCTCGTGGCGCTCGGCCAGCGCGTGCAGGTAGCCCAGGGGCGTACTGTGGTCGCCGCCCAGCACCACCACGCTTTTGCCAGCGTCGAGCAGGGCGCCGGTTTTGTCCTTGAGCCAGTTCAGCATTTTTTCGCCTTCCACCGTCACCTGGCCGGGCACGCCGCCGTGCTTTTTCAGGCCCTCTTCGGGCTCGCCGGCTTCTATCCATTCGATGTAATCGGCGGCCTTGGGGCGCAGTTGGCGGCTGGCGGCGGCAATGGCTTCGTCTTCTGCCTCCATGGCCAAGCCCAGCTTCCAGGCCTCGGGCAGGTCGGGGTCGTAGAGGTCAACCTGCAGGGAAGCTTCGTGGATGGCGGCGGGGCCTTCGGCGGTGCCGGCACGGTAGCTCACCGTCACTTCCCACGGCACGGGCACCACCACCACCCGGGCCTCTTCCGGGGTGAAGGGCAAGCCAAACAGGCCGCCGGCCACGTCGCCGGGTGCGTTGGGGTCGAAAGAAGCTATTTTTTGGGCCAAGGCCGCGTCGTTTTTAGACATGGGAAAAGGGATGAATTTGGATTGATTGGGGTTGGGGCGTGCAATACGCCAAAGCAGAACGTCATGCTGAGCCTGCCGAAGCAGCTCTACCGCGCAAGTACCTACATACTGCTGCGGTAGAGCTGCTTCGGCAGGCTCAGCATGACGTTCACATTCAACAAAGGCGCTACTCTACTTTACGCCGACATCTGGCTGCCCAGGAAATCGTAGCTGCGAATGATTTCGAGAATTTTGGCAAACGTCACGCGGTCAAAAAACAACATGAGCGGCAATTCCACCATGTTGTCTTTATCGGAAAACTGCGTGATAACCGAAAAAATCAGCGGCTGCAGTTGCTGCTGGGGCAGCAGGTTCTGCATCATGTCGGCAATGTCGCCGCGCGGCGCCGTGGGCGGCGCGCCATAGATATTGGCTTTCAGAATATTGGCCAATTGCGTGACCAAGGCCCCAGTAATGATGTTGCTGATTTCGAGCAGCAGCGACTCCTGCAGCTCATTGACTTCCAGCGCTTCGGGGGCGTTCATCCGCAGGCACACCCGCGACAGGCGCTGAATGTGCTGCCCCGAGAAAAACATGAGCGTGGTGCCGTTGAAGTCGCCGCGAATGTCGGACTGAATGGCTACGTGCCGCGACTGGTACTCACGCACTTTGCGCATGATGTCCTCGCTCATCAGCAGGTCGATGTTGGGCACTTCCAACAACACGCGCTCCTGGGCAATGACGGCGAACGAATCGGCGGCGCGCGCCAAGCCGATGTTCAAAATCTCGCGGATTATATCTCGCTCTAAATCTGTCATCGATAAATCCATAGCGTCGAAGAAAGGGAAAGTGCAGCAGCGAGGACTGAAGGTGAAAAAAGGAAAACTTAGGGGCGTTTGTTTAGGAACAACCGGGTCAGGGCGGGCACGTCCAGCACCAGGCACACCTGCCCGCTGCCCAGCAGGGTAACTCCCCCAAACAGGTCGATGGTGTCCAGCGGCTTGCTCAGGGGTTTAATGACAATGTTTTGCTGCCGGATAAACCGGTCAACCACCAAGCCCAGCCGGCGGTTATTGTAATTGACCACCAGCACCTGCTGGGGGCCCACGATGTCGTCGCGCGTGGCCAGGGGCAGGGGCCCGTCGCCTTCGTCGTACAGCAGCTGGCGCAGGGGCACCAGCGGTACCGACTGCTCCTGAAAATGCGTAACCATCACGCCGCCCACCACCGAAATCTGGCCGGGGTGCAGCGACAGCACCGTGTCGGTGTGCAGCAGGGGCACGGCATAGGGCCGCTCCTCCACTTCCACCAGCAACGCGCCTTTCACGGCAATGGACGTGGGCAGCACCAGCGTGAACGTGGTGCCTACGCCCAACTGCGATTCCACGCGGAGCTGGCCGCCCAGCGAATCGAGGGCCAGCTTTACCACGTCGAGGCCCACGCCGCGGCCCGAGATGTCGGTTACCTGCTGCGCCATCGAAAAGCCCGGCTCAAAGAGAAAAGCCCATACGGCCTGCTCGCTCAGGCCGGCCGCCGCGCTGGCCGTGGTCAGGCCGCGCTCCACGGCCTTGCGCCGCACCGATTCGGTGTCGATGCCGCGGCCGTCGTCGCCCACCTGAATGAGCACGTCGTCGCGCTCGGTCAGGGCCGAAAGGGTGAGCCGGCCCACGGGCGGCTTGCCGGCTTTGGCGCGCTGCTCTTTGGTTTCGAGGCCGTGGCTGACGGCGTTGCGCACCAAGTGCAGCAGCGCATCGGTGATGATTTGCAGAATATTGCGGTCAATCTGCACATCCTGCCCGCTCAGGGTGAGTTCCACTTCCTTGTCTTCGGCGGAGGCCACATCGCGCACCACGCGGGGAAACTTGTTCAGCAGCACGCCCACGCCTACCAGGCGGGCGTCCATCACGCTGTACTGCAAGTCGTCGGAGATGCGGAACAGGTGCTGGGCCGTGGCCAGCAGGGCGGGGTTGTCGAGCTCCTGCGCCAGGGTCATTATCCGGTCGCGGTCAATCACCAATTCGCCCACCAAGTTGAGCAGGTTGTCGAGCTTCTTCACCTGGATGTACACCAGGTCGGATAGCTCCATTTTTTTATTGGATTCCTCTTCGGTTTCCGCCGCTTCGGTTTCGTCGAGGATGGGCTCTTCGCCGCGCACCAGCCGGTCGAGGTTTTCGAGCAGGGCGGTGGCATCGGGCAAGGGCTGGTTGGCGCCCACGGCCCGAATCATGTTGCCCAAAGCATCTACGCCGGCAAACACCACCCGAATGAGCGACCCGCTGAACGTCCGTTCCTGGTCCCGGATGAGGCCGAACAGCGTTTCCAAGTGGTGAGCGACTTCTCCCAGGTCGTTGAAACCCATGGCCCGGGCGTTCGCCTTGAGGTTGTGCATGAGCCGGAAAAGCTCATTGAGTGCCGGGCCCGCGTTGGGGTTGCGTTCGAGCTCGCTCAGGTGTCGGCTCATGGAGTCGTAGTACTCCAGGGCCTCCGCCATAAACATCTCCCGGTATTCCTGGTCGCGCGTTTTCATAGGCCGTCGGTCATTGAAATGGCCTGCGCACACAGTGCCGCGCGCAACCCTGCCCCACCCTTGCGGGTGAGTGGCGGCGTTGCGACGAGGCAGAAGAAGAGCACCTTAGGCAGCCTGTTCCGGAGAGTCGCTTTTCAGCGCCGCCCCCACAATTTCCAACACTTTCTCTTCCGAAAACGGCTTCACGATGTAGGCGAGGGCGCCGTTCTCGATGGCTTCGTTCACGATAACTTCCTGGCCCACGGCGCTGCACATCACCACTTTGGCCGAAGGCTGCGACTGACGCAGGCTCTTGAGCACGTCGAGGCCGGTGTTATCGGGCAAAATCACGTCGAGGGTAATGAGGTCGGGGGTAGTGGCGGTGGCCATCTCCAGGGCTTGCGCGCCATTGGCGGCTTCGCCCACCACCTCGTACCCGGCATCGGTGAGCATGTTTTTGAGCATCGTGCGCATGTAAAAAGAGTCGTCGACGATGAGGATGCGCTTATTCATGGAATTGGGTGACATGGAAATGTAACGGGAAAACGGCCAAGGCTACATAGCCCGGCCCGGCGTTGTACGGCTCAGCGGCTACGAAGATGCCGCTTTGCCTGGCAATCGCATCACCTCACTGGGCGTGAGGAGCTTGCGCATGTCCAGCACGATGATGATGCCGCCCTCTGGCAGCTTGGCAATGCCTTCCAGGTATTTGTCGCGGGTGGTGGCGTCTTGCACAAACTCCGGCGCGGGCTCTATCTGGCTCAGGGGCAACGTGAACGGGCGCGGCACTTCGCGTACCATCAGCCCGAGCGTGTAGTCGGCGGCCTCCACGGCCACCGTGTAGCTGCGCTCCGGAATGGGGCGGCCAGCCGGCCGAAGCCGAAACCGCTCTTCCAGGTCCAGAATGGCGATGATGTCGCCCCGTAGGTTGGCAATGCCTTTAATAAAGGGCGGCGTTTTGGGCATTCGAGCCACTTCCGGAGTCACGGTGACTTCCTTTACTTGCTCGATGCGGATGCCATAGTCTTCGTCGCCGAGCCGAAACACAATGAGTTGAACCAGCTCAGCGGGTTTGGCGCGTTCGGGTTTGGGTACGGCGGCTAATTCAATCTCGGCCATGCGGAAAACAATAAAAAGCTAGGCAGTGGATTGACGATTATTTCTTGGCTTTGGCCTTAGGGGCGTTTTTTTTGGCTGCACCGTTGCCGTTGTCCTGGCCGTTTCTGGGCTGCTCGGGAGCGGGCTTAGCTGCCGCCCGTGCCTCACGCCGCGCAACGGCAGCCTGGTTTGGGTTGTTGGCGGGGGCGGCAGGTGCTTCGGCCCGTGCCGGACGCGCCGACCGCCGCGCTGCCGGCGCGGCAGTCTGGACTTCTGCTTCGTGACGGGGCATCCGGCGGGCCATACCGTTCTGACGGCCGTTGCTGGCGGTCGGTGCCTCCTGCTCGACTTGCTGGCCACGGCGGCGAGGCGCCATGCCATTTTGCGGCTCGGCGGCGTACGTGGTTTCGCGGGTGCGGTAGCCGTCGCGGGCAATGGGACGGCGCACGGGCTGGGGCTCGGGTTCCGGCTCGTAGGTATAAGAGCTGAGCTGGAAAGTTTCGAGGCCGGCCTGCAGGTCGTCGGCAATGTCGGTGAGGCGCTGGGAGCTGGTGGTCAGCTCCTGCATGGCCGTGGAGAGCTGCTTGGCGGTGCCGGCCACCTGCTGCGTGCCGGTAGCCGTCTGCTCGGCAATGGCTACTACTTCTTCCACGTACTTCACCACGTCGCCAATCGAGGTTTTCTGCACCTCGGTAGCCGTGAGAATGTCGCGCGAGGTGCGGAGCGTTTCGCCGGAGCTGGTGGCAATGTTCTTAAAGGCCGAGCTGGCTTCGAACGTGGCGTTCTTGCCCTTGAGCACACGGTTTTCCATGGTCGAAATAGCGGTAGCGGCCGACGACGTATCTTTTTTCACGTCTTCCACCAGCGTCGCAATTTCGTTGGCCGATTTGCGGGAGCCTTCGGCCAGCTTGCGGATTTCCTCGGCTACCACCGCGAAACCGCGGCCGGCTTCCCCGGCGCGGGCGGCTTCGATGGCGGCGTTCAGGGCCAGCAGGTTGGTTTGCGAGGCGATGTCGGTAATCACACCCAGCGACTTGCTGATTTCACCCGAACGGGTGCTGAGTACTTCGATGGTGCGCGAGGTCTGCGAGGCGGCGCTGGATATTTCTTCCATGTTTTTCACCACTTCGGCCACCGTTTTCAGACCGAGCTGCGAGGTTTGCTCACCCAGGATAGCCGATTTGTTCACCACGTCGGCCTTGTTGGCCGTTTCCTTGGTGGCCTGCATGATTTCTTCAATCAGCTTGAAGGCCTGGTCGGTTTTCAAAGCCTGATTCTGAGCGCCTTCGGCCATTTGCTGCATGGCCAGGGCCACGTCGACCGTTACGCGGCTCATTTCCTGGCCTTTGCCGGCCATTTCTTCCGACGAAGTACCTACAATCTGCGACGAATCGTTGATTTCGCCGAGCAGCTCGTTCAGGTTTTCCACGGCGAGGTTAAGGGCGTTGGCCATGGCGAGGATGTCGCCGGTGGTTGGCACTTCCACGCGCTGGGTCAGGTCGCCCTCCGAGATGGCGCGCACCACGCGGCTCACTTCCAGCACTGGCGAGGCAATGCTTTCGATGAGCTGGTTGAGCGTGTCCACCAGCTCTTTCCAGGAGCCCGACACTCCACCTACCGTGGCACGTTCGGTCAGCTTGCCTTCTACCCCGGCCACTTTCGCCACGCGGCTTACTTCCGAAGCCAGGCGGTTCAGGTCGTCCACCATGCTGTTGATGGTGTCGGCCAGGTCGGCCACTTCGCCTTTGGCTTGCAGCGTCAGCTTCTGCGTCAAGTCGCCTTTCGATACGGCGGTTACTACTTTCACCAGGCCCCGCACCTGCGTGGTGAGGTTGGAGGCCATGTAGTTTACGTTGTCGGTGAGTTCCTTCCACACGCCGGCCACGCCGGGCACGGAGGCCTGGCCGCCGAGCTTGCCCTCGGTGCCCACTTCCTGGGCCACGCGGGTTACCTCGCCGGCGAAGATGTTGAGCGAGTCCACCATTCGGTTCAGGTTGTCCTTCAGGTCGAGTAGCTCGCCGTTGACATTTACCGAAACTTTCTGGCTCAAGTCGCCGCGCGATACAGCGGTGGCCACGTTGGCAATGTCCCGTACCTGAGAAGTCAGGTTGCTGGCCATCGTGTTTACGTTGTCCGTCAAGTCCTTCCACGTGCCGCGCACGTTGGGCACTTTGGCCTGGCCGCCGAGCTTGCCTTCCGTACCCACTTCGCGGGCCACGCGGGTCACTTCGTCACCGAAGGTGTTGAGCGAGTCCACCATTTCGTTGAGGTTTTCCTTCAACTGGAGAAGCTCGCCGCGCACGTTTACCGTGATTTTCTGGCTCAAGTCCCCTTTAGCAACCGCGGTTGCCACGTTGGCAATGTCGCGCATTTGCGAGGTCAGGTTCGAGGCCATCGTGTTCACGTTGTCCGTCAAATCCTTCCAAGTGCCCGATACTTTCGGCACGTTGGCCTGGCCGCCCAGAATCCCTTCGGTGCCCACTTCGCGGGCCACGCGGGTTACTTCGCCGGCGAAGATGTTGAGCGAGTCCACCATCTGGTTGAGGTTGTCCTTCAGGTCGAGCAGTTCGCCTTTTACGTCTACCGTAATCTTCTGCGAAAGGTCGCCCTTCGATACGGCGGTGGCTACGTTGGCAATGTCTCGCACCTGCGAGGTCAGGTTGCTGGCCATCGTGTTCACGTTGTCGGTCAGCTCCTTCCAGGTACCACCGACGCGGGGCACCACGGCTTGGCCACCGAGCTTACCTTCGGTACCTACCTCGCGGGCCACGCGGGTTACTTCGTCGCCGAAGATGTTGAGCGAGTCCACCATCTGGTTGAGGATGTTCTTCAGCTCCAGGATTTCGCCCTTCACGTTCACCGTCATCTTCTGGCTCAAGTCGCCGCGGGCTACGGCCGTTGCCACGTTGGCAATGTCGCGCACCTGCGAGGTGAGAGCCGCGGCCATGTCGTTTACGTTGTCGGTGAGGGCCTTCCACACACCGGCCACGTTCGGCACGCTTGCTTGGCCACCGAGCTTACCCTCGGTGCCCACTTCCTGGGCCACGCGGGTTACTTCGCCGGCAAACAGGTTCAGCGACGCCACCATCTGGTTCAGGTTCTGCTTCAGCTGCAGGAACTCGCCTTTTACATCGACGGTAACCGTTTGAGTCAGGTCGCCTTTTGCTACGGCCGTAGCTACGTTGGCAATGTCCCGCACCTGAGAAGTCAGGTTGCTGGCCATGTAGTTTACGTTGTCCGTCAGGTCTTTCCACACGCCGGCCACGTTCGGTACCACGGCCTGGCCGCCGAGGCGGCCTTCCGTGCCCACTTCCTGGGCCACGCGGGTTACTTCGCCGGCAAACAGGTTCAGCGAGTCCACCATCTGGTTCAGGTTCTGCTTCAGCTGGAGCAGCTCGCCTTTCACATCTACCGTTACCTTCTGACTTAGGTCGCCTTTGGCTACGGCCGTGGCCACGTTGGCAATGTCCCGCACCTGAGAAGTCAGGTTGCTGGCCATGTTGTTTACGTTGTCCGTCAGGTCCTTCCACACACCAGCCACGTTGGGCACGCTTGCTTGGCCACCGAGCTTACCCTCGGTGCCCACTTCCTGGGCCACGCGGGTTACCTCGCCGGCGAACAGGTTGAGCGAGTCCACCATCTGGTTTAGGTTCTGCTTCAGCTGCAGGAATTCACCCTTTACGTCAACGGTGATTTTCTGTGACAAGTCGCCTTTAGCTACCGCGGTGGCCACGTTGGCAATGTCCCGCACCTGCACGGTGAGGTTCGAGGCCATGTTGTTTACGTTGTCGGTCAGGTCTTTCCAGATTCCGCCCACGTTGGGTACCGAGGCTTGGCCGCCCAGCTTGCCTTCGGTGCCTACTTCCTGGGCCACGCGGGTTACCTCGCCGGCGAAGATGTTCAGGTTGTCAATGGTTTTGTTGATGGTTTCAGCCATCAGCTTGAAGTCGCCCGATACCGGAATCTGGAAGCTTTCGTCCAGGTTGCCGCGGCTGATGTTTTTCAACACCTTGCCCACTTCGAGTACCGGCACGGCGATGCTATCCACGAGGCCGTTGATGTTGTTCACCATGTCGCGCCAGAAGCCGGCGGCGCCGTCCGACGAGGCGCGGGCCTTGAGGTTACCCTCCACGCCGGCCACTTTCGAGATGCGCGACACCTCGCCGCCTACGCCGGCAATCATGTCCACCATCGAGTTGTACGCCTCGGCGATTTCGGCAAAGATGTCGTCGTTTTGCTTGGTGAGGCGCACCGACACGTCGCCTTTCTTAAAGGCGTCGAGCGCGTAAAGCACCCGGTTCAGTTGGTCGTTGACGTAGCCGGGGTCCTGGGTGTCGATGGAGCCGCGCGAGCCGCCTTTTTTGCGGGTCAGGTCGTTGTTGGTGCGCACCACGTCGAGCGCCGACACCGCGCCGGCGTCCGGCTTCCCGCCGGTGTCAACGTCTGGGGCCTCCACTTCGGGGGTGCGGCGGGGCTTAGCTTGCGGAGACTTGGGGGAAGCCATATAGTATAGGTATCAATCGAAGGAAAGAAGGACAAAACGGGAGGCGAAGTTACGCGTCTTCAGCCGCAATACGCAAAGGCCGGATTCGGCGAAAAATGCAATGAACTCAGGCGGTCGGTTGGGGTGTTGAATCGGTCCGGACGCGGCCAGATTATTGCTAGGTATGCATCGGCCAGGAATATTCCGGCATCTTTGCGGCCAATTTTAACATTTCGCTACGACTGGCCGTTTCAGTTTCCGACTACCCGCACCGGCTTGTCGTTCCCCTTACCCGCCCACATGGTCAAGAATTTAGTTATCGTCGAGTCGCCGGCCAAGGCCAAAACCATTGAAGGCTATCTCGGCCAGGATTTCGTGGTGCGCTCCAGCTACGGCCACGTGCGCGACCTGCCGAAGGACAACAACGCCATCGACATCGCCAACGGATTTAAGCCCACGTACGTGGTGTCGGCCGACAAGCGCGAGTTGATTGCGCAGCTAAAAAAACTATCCAAAGAGGCCGAAATGGTGTGGTTGGCGAGTGACGATGACCGCGAGGGCGAAGCCATTTCGTGGCACTTGGCCGAAACGCTGAACCTGCCCCTGGCCAAAACCAAGCGCATCGTCTTCCGCGAAATCACCAAAAACGCCATCCTCGGCGCCATTGCCAACCCGCGCGAGGTGAACCAGGACCTGGTGAACGCCCAGCAGGCCCGCCGCGTGCTCGACCGCCTCGTGGGCTTCGAGCTGAGTCCCGTGTTGTGGAAGAAAGTGAAGCCGGGCCTGAGCGCCGGCCGCGTGCAAAGCGTGGCCGTGCGGCTGGTGGTGGAGCGCGAGCGCGAAGTGGCCAGCTTTCTGAGCGCCAGCGCTTACCGCGTGGTGGCCCGCTTCGATGCCGGCCGCGGCGCGGTGCTGGAAGCCGAATTGCCCACCCGCTACAAGACCCGCGAAGAAGCCGAAGCGTTTTTGGGCCGGTGCGTGGGGGCGACATATCAGATTGAAAGCCTGGACAAAAAGCCCGGCAAGCGCAGCCCCGCCGCGCCGTTTACCACGTCGACTTTGCAGCAGGAGGCTTCGCGCAAGCTGGGCTACTCGGTGGCCCAGACCATGAGCGTGGCCCAGAAGCTGTACGAAGCCGGCAAAATCAGCTACATGCGTACCGACTCGGTGAACCTCTCGCAGGAAGCCCAAGCCGGCGCGCAGGCCGCCATCACGGCGGCTTATGGCGCCGAGTACCACCAGCAGCGCAACTTCAAAACCAAGTCGGCCTCGGCCCAGGAGGCCCACGAAGCCATTCGCCCCACCGATTTTGGGGCGGTAAAAGCCGGTTCCGATGCGTCGGAGCAGCGGCTGTACGACCTCATTCGCAAGCGGGCCATGGCTTCGCAGATGGCGGAGGCCGTGATTGAGCGCACCACGGCGGTTATCGGCATCAGCACGCAGCCGGGCACCACGTTTTCGGCCACGGGCGAGGTCATCACCTTCGAGGGCTTTTTGAAAGTGTATGCCGAAAGCAAAGACGACGACGAGGAAGAGGCAGCCCAAGACGGCGAATCGAGCTTCTCGCGCGGGTTGCCGCCACTGAGCGTGGGCCAGGTGCTGCCGCTGCAGCGGCTGAGCGCCACCGAGCGGTTCTCATCGCCCCCGCCCCGCTACACCGAAGCGTCGCTGGTGAAGAAGCTGGAAGAAATGGGCATTGGCCGGCCTTCAACCTATGCGCCCACCATCAGCACAGTGCAGAAGCGTGGCTACGTGGAAAAAGACACCCGCGAGGGCAAGGAGCGCAAATTTCATGTGCTGACGCTGGAAGGCAGTGAGGTGAAAACCGAAGTAAAAACCGAGAATTATGGCGCCGAAAAAGCCAAGCTGTTTCCGACGGACACGGCCATGGTGGTAAACGACTTCCTGGTGGCGCACTTCCCCACGGTGATTGACTACCAGTTCACAGCCAAGGTCGAGGACGAGTTCGACCAGATTGCCAACGGCCACGAAAACTGGACGCAGATGCTGACCGGCTTCTACGACAAGTTCCACGCCACCGTGGAGGCCGGGCAGGACATTGAGCGCAGCACCGTGAGCGGCGCCCGCGACCTGGGCGTGCACCCCGAAACGGGCGAGAAAATCACGGCCCGCCTGGGCAAATACGGCCCCTACGTGGCCCTGGGCGACGTGTCGGACCCCAACGTGAAGCCGGCCTACGCCAACCTGCGCAAGGGGCAGTTTCTGGAAAGCATCACGCTGGAGGAGGCCCTGGAGCTATTCAAGCTGCCGCGCGTGGTGGGCGAGTTCGAAGGCAAGGACATGACGGCCAACCTGGGCCGCTTTGGCCCTTATGTGCGCCACGATGGCAAGTTCTACTCCCTCACCAAGGAGCAGGACCCGCACACCATCAACGCCGAGGAAGCCGTGGCCCTGATTGAGGGCAAGCGCAAAGCTGATGCCGAGCGCCTCATCAAGTCCTTCCCCGAAAACCCCGACATTCAGGTGCTGAACGGCCGCTTCGGTCCGTACATCGTGGCGGGCAAGAAAAACGTGAAGATTCCCAAAGGCGAAGACCCGGCCGAGCTAACCCTGGCGCGCTGCGTGGAGCTGGCCGACGCCACCCCCGACAAGCCGGCCAAAGGCGGCCGTTTCGGCAAGAAAGCCGCGCCGGCCAAGGAGGAAAAGGACGCCGACGCCCCGGCCAAGAAAGCCGCTGCCGCCAAAAAGCCCGCCGCGAAGAAAACCGCCGCCAAGAAACCGGCAACCAAGAAGGCTCCCGCGAAAAAAGCCACGGCGAAGGCAAAATAATTGCTTTATAGCCGCGTTGAAATGCTACCAAAAAGCCCGCACGTTGCGGGCTTTTTTGGCTTTCGCGTATGCTGCTCAGTCGCTTGCTGCTGCCCCTGGCACTGCCTTTTCTGCTGATGGAAGCGGGCCCCGCGCCGGCTGAGCGTCCGGTGGGCCTCTCCTACCCGTGGCTCGCCGCACCGGGCGCGGCGTCGCAGTCGCTCGCGGCGCGGTTTCCGGCCCCGGCGGGGTGCCGCCGGGCGCCGGTAGTGGCCGGCTCCTGGGGCGAGTGGCTGCGCTACCTGCCGCTGAAGCCGGCGGGCACGAAAGCGCGCCTCTACACCGGCGCCCTGAAAAACCGGCAGGACGTGGTGGCTGCCGTGCTCGACATCGACGTGGGCACCAAAGACCTGCAGCAGTGCGCCGATGCCGTGATTCGCCTGCGGGCCGAATACCTGTTCAGCCAAGACCCCAACCGGGTGCACTTCCACCTCACCACGGGTTACGACTTCTGGTTCTCGGACTTCGTGGCCGGCAAAACCTTTCGGGTGGCAAACGAGCAGGTGCTGCCCGCCACCCGGCCCGCCGAGGCCCCGACGCACGCGGCCCTGGCCCGCTACCTGCTGCCCACCTTTGGCTACGCGGGCACGCTGTCGCTCAGCCGGGAGCTGCGGCCCACGCCCCTGGCGGCTGTGCAGCCCGGCGATGTGCTGATTCACGGCGGGGCGCCGGGTCACGCCGTGCTGGTGGTCGACGTGGCCGAAAACCCGGCCACGCATCAGCGGTACGTGCTGCTGGCCCAGAGCTACATGCCCGCCCAGAGCATCCACTTGCTGCGCAACGTGGCCGCCCCCAAGCTGGGCGCCTGGTTTGCCGTGCCGGGGCCGGCGGAGGCCGAGTTCGACACGCCGGAATGGACGTTTGGCTACGGGGAGCTAGGACGCTTCTAACCGGCTTTGTCCTGGGCTGATTGCGTCATCGCGCTTTTCTTGCCCAGCAATGCACTCCACGCCTGGGACGGCAGACGCAGCGTACTTGATGACAGAGGCTGAACTGCTAAAAACAAGTACATAACATACTGCAAATCAGGGAACAAATACTTAATGAGCTAAACATTTATAAAATAATATACTATATTTATTATATATTAGCATTATTGCCGGAATATATTCTTAAATTCGGAAATTACTATACTAGTTCTACTCCTCCGATGGAGTAGCAGGTGGCTCGCCTGCGCCTGCCCCGCATGGAGCCACGCCCTTTTCCGAAACCTTAAGCGTAGGCCATGAAACAACACTTTTACCTCGCCTTCATTCCCCTATTTCTAAGTGCCGGGGCCTGGGCCCAACAGCCGGCCGATCGCGCGCCCGCGCCTTCGCTGGCCCGGCTGCAGGCCGCCCTTCGCCAGGCGCCAAACCAGACGCTGGGCGCTCAGGTGGAGCTCAACCCGCGCCAACCCGCCCAGGCCGCCATCAGTTTCGGCGCGCGGGGGCTGCCGGCCGACAACGCGGTGGGCTGGCTGGGCCAGCAGCTGCAGCTGCGAAGCGGCATCGACCAGCTGCGCCCGGCCGGCACCACCGCTGCCGGACCGGGCGTGGCGGTGCAGCGCGTGCAGCAATACTACCGGGGCATCAAGGTGGAGCACGGGTCGGCGCGCATCGTTTCCAGCGGCGGGCAGGTGGCCAGCATGCAGCTGGAGTTTTACGCCGTCGACAACGTGGCCACCGCCGCCAGCCTGAGCGAGCCCGCCGCCCTGCAGCAGGCCATGGCCCACGTGGGCGCCCGCAAATACGTGTGGCAGGGCTACACGGGCAGCAACCCCGAATTTCAGAAGCCCCGCGGCGAGCTGGTCATCGTGGAGGACGTGCTGCACAAGCGGGGCGGCCTGCACCTGGCCTGGAAATTTGACGTGTACGCCGACGAGCCGCTCTCGCGCGACTACGTGTACGTGGACGCCGCCACCGGCGCGGTGCTGTTGCGCGACGCCATCATCAAGCACGTGAACGCCCCCGGGGCGGGCGACTCGCGCTATTCGGGCCGGGTCAACATTACCACCGACAATACCGGCACGAGCTTTCGCCTGCGCGAAACCCGCAACGGGCACAACATCATCACGCTCAACTACCGCCGGCTTACCCGCAACACGGCCAACGACGCGGGGGCCGTGGAATTTACCGATGCCGACAACAACTGGAGCAGCGCCGAATTCAACAACGCCAACTTCGACAACGCCGCCGTGGACGTGCAGTTTGGCACCGAGCTGGTGAGCGACTACTGGAAAAACATTCACGGGCGCAGCAGCTGGAACAACGCCAACGGCGACATGAAAAGCTTCGTGCACGTGAACCAGAACTACGACAACGCCTTCTGGTCGGGCTCGGCGATGTACTACGGCGACGGCAGCTACCTCACCCTGGCAAACGCCAACGGCTTCCGGCCGCTGACCTCGCTGGACGTGTGCGCCCACGAGCTGGGCCACGGCGTGTGCCAGGCCACGGCCGCGCTGGTGTACGCCCGCGAGTCGGGCGGCCTCAACGAGGGCTTCAGCGACATCTGGGCGGCTTGCGTGGAAAATTATTCCGGCTTGCCGAAAAGCTACTTTCTGCTGGGCGAAGAAATTGCCGCGCAGCCGGGCGGCTTCCTGCGCAGCATGCAAGCCCCCAACCTGGCCGGCGACCCCGACACGTACGAAGGCGACTTCTGGCAAAGCACGTCGATAGCGGGCTGCCCCTTCCCCAGCTCCACCCTCAACGACAACTGCGGCGTGCACTACAACAGCGGCGTGCTGAACAAATGGTTTTTTCTGATAACCCAGGGCGAGTCGGGCGTCAACGACAAGGGCAATGCCTACAGCGTGACGGGCTTGGGCTTTCTGAAATCGCAGGCTATTGCCTACCTGACCGAGCTGAGCCTGACGGCCAATTCGGACTACGCTGCCGCCCGCGCGGCCTCCATCAATGCCGCCATCACGCTGTACGGCGCGTGTTCCAACGAAGTGCAGCAGGTCACCAACGCCTGGTTTGGCGTGGGCGTGGGCACTTCTTCGGGGTGCCGGCCCACGGTGGAGTTTGCCCTCGGCCAAAGCACCGAGTTGGAGGCGGCCACGCTGGGCAGCGGCTGCACCGCCACCCGGACCGTGGCAGTAAACCTGCGGCTGGGAACGGCCTCGACCGCGGCCACGACCATCACGTTCACGCTGAGCGGCACGGCCACGCAGGGCCAGGACTACACGATTTCGCCGGCCTCGCTCACGTTTGCAACCGGGCAGTCGGGCACGCAAAGCATGCTTGTGACGCTGACCGACGACCTGCTGACGGAAAGCACCGAAACCGTCGTGCTGGGCTTCACCGTGAACGCCAACGGCGGCACGGCCACGGCGGGCGTCAACAACCAAACCCATACCCTCTCGATTGTGGACAACGACGCCGTGCCCGCTCCCATCGGCACCACGGCCATTTCGACGGTCACGCTGCTGTCGGAAAACTTCGACGCCGCCGCCGCGCTGCCCACGGGCTGGAGCCAATTGGTGCTGAACGGCGACCAAGGCTCGAACACGTGGGCGGTGGGCGCCAACGGCGGCACCGGCGTGTCCGGCAACGCGGCCTACATCACCAACAACGCCGCCACCAAGCCCTACGCCTACACCAATTCCCGCACCGCGGCGCGCATCCTGGCCGCCCCAACGCTCGACATAACCGACTACACCGACCTGCGGCTGAGCTTTAAATACAAGGTGGAAGGCGAATATTACCTCGTGCCGCCGAGTGGCCCGGCGCTGTACGACTACGGCCGCGTGGGCCTCATCATCGGCTCTTCCATTTATTACCTGGGTTCTGACCGCCTCAATCCCTACGCCTATTATGCCAACGGCAGTGCCGTGGTGACCGTGAGCGGGCTGGACCTGAGCGCCCTGCTGGGCACGGCCACCAGCTTCCGGCCGTCCTTCATCTGGTTCAACGACAACCTGGACGGGGCCGGCGTGCCCCTGCTGATTGACGACGTGGTGGTGACGGGCCGCCGCAAAGGCGCCCAGGTGGCCACGCAGGCGGGCCTGTCCGTTTCGGCGCCCGCCCCGGCCACCCTCGGCGAGATGTTTTTCAAAAACAACGAGTACCAGCTGCTGGCCCGCGTGAGCAACCTCAGCCAGCCCGTGGCGTGCCTGACGGCCAGCGTGGCGCAGGCCGGCACGGGCCAGAGCACCCTGACCACCCCCAAAGGCACGTATTTCCGGGCGCAGAAGGTGATGTTGCTGAGCCCATCGCCGGCCAATGCCACCGCCACGCACACCACCACGTTCTACTTCACGGCGGCCGAGCTGGCCGGCTTCGCCAACAAAACCACCTTGAAGATTCTGCAAGCCGACAACGGCGTGAGCCTGGCGGGCACCTTGAACTCGGGTGGGGCGCGCATCGTGGCCCCTACGTCCGTCGTCGACAACAGCGCCACCACCGGCGTCATTGCCTACACGGCCACCTTCACGGGCTTTGGGCAGTTCACCGTGGTCGACGGCAATACCTCGCTGCCGGTGACGCTGACGCGCTTTGCGGCGGCGCTGCAGGGCTCCGACGGCCTGCTGAGCTGGGAAACGGCGCAGGAGCACAACAACACCGGTTTTCAGGTGGAGCGCAGCCGCAACGGCAAGACCTTTGAGCAGTTGGGCTTTGTGGCGGGCCAGGGCATTTCCTCGCGCAGCATTGCCTACCAGTTCATCGACCGCAAGCTGGAGCCCAATGTGACGTTCTATTACCGCCTCCGGCAGCTGGACCACGACGGCCAGGCCACTTACAGCCCCGTTGTGAGCCTGCGGGCCACCGGCAAGGCCGGCCCCCTGGCCACCCTGCACCCCAACCCCGCCAAGGACCAGGCGTTCCTGACCTTTGCGGGCAAACCCGTGCAGGTCACGCTCACCCTGTTTGGCCTGGATGGCCGCACCCTCTGGCAGCAGCGCCTGCACAACCCCGGCGAGGCCCCGCAGGCCCTGCCCATTGCCCACCTGCCCGCGGGTGCCTACGTGCTCCAGCTCACCGACGGGAACGTCGTCGAAACGCACCGCCTATTGAAGGAGTAAACGAAACCGCCTGATGCCAAAAAGCCCCGCACCACTTCTGGTGCGGGGCTTTTTGCTGCATATGAAAGCGGCCCTTTGGACGTTTGAGCAGAATTAAGCCGGCGTGATGGCTTCGATTTCGGGGGCCGTGAGCTCGTCGAAATGCCGGATGATGCGGTCGGCGTGGTGCAGGTCCTGCCCGGCCGAATGCTCGCTGGCGTAGCCGATGCAGTAGATGCCGGCCGCCTTGGCCGCCGTCACGCCGTTGGCCGAGTCTTCAATGACGATGCACTCGCCGACGGGCGTGTGGGCCAGCTCGGCGGCGCGCAGAAAGATGGCCGGGTCGGGCTTGGAGCGTTCGAAATCTTCGCCGCTGATGCGGTGAGTGAAATAATCGGCCAACCCGAACCGGTCGAACACCCGCGCAATGGTGGCCTTGGAAGCCGAGGAAGCCACCACCAGCTGCACGTCGTGCCGCCGCAGGTCTTCGATGAGGGCGCGCACGCCGGGCAGCAGGTCGAGGTCGGCGTCGTGGTCGAAGGTGGCGTTGAACAGCTCGCGCTTGCGCATGACCATGGTTTCCACAGCGGGCGCCAGCTGGTATTTGTGCTTGAGCAGCTGAAACACGTTGCGGGTCGATTTGCCCAGGAACGTGGCGTACTCGGCATCGGAAACCGGAATGCCCAGCTCGGCAAACAAGGAGAAAAAGGCGTTGTGGTGAATGGGCTCGGTGTCGATGATGACGCCGTCCATGTCGAAGATTACCGTACGAATCATGTGGGCGGAGGCCAAAGATGGTGGCCGGCAAAGGTACCGGCTGGCCTGTGGGCAAGGCCGCCCAACCTAATGGGGAGAGCGTAAACTTTTTTCAGGTAAACAATGTATAAACATTAAATGTATGTACATTTGTCACACCATTCACACCTGACCTTTGCCCCCTTCTTATGGCTCGCACCGTCCTTCACCTCGCCAATACCCGCGGCCACGCTAACCACGGCTGGCTCAATTCTTATCACACCTTCAGTTTCGCCGGCTACAACAACCCCAGCCGCGTGCACTTCGGCGCCCTGCGCGTGCTGAACGACGACACCGTGGCCGGCGGCATGGGCTTCGGCAAGCACCCGCACGACAACATGGAAATCATCTCCATTCCGCTCTCCGGCGATTTGGAGCACCAAGACTCGATGGGCAACAAAACGGTCATCCGCCAGCACGACGTGCAGGTGATGAGCGCCGGCACCGGCGTGGCCCACTCCGAAAAAAACCACAACGCCAACCAGGAAGTGAAATTCCTGCAAATCTGGGTGTTCCCGAACGAGCGCGGCATCAAGCCCAACTACGGCCAGCAGACGTTTGCCCCGGAAGCCCGCCACAACCAGCTGCTGCAGGTGGTGTCGCCGGTGGGCGACGGAGACAATCCCCACATCCACCAAGATGCCTGGTTCCACCTCGGCAATTTGGACCAAGGCTTTAAGGCCGAGTACGCCGTGAAAAAAGCCGGCAACGGCGTGTACGCCTTCGTATTGGAAGGCGATGTGACCATCAACGGCCAGGCCCTGCACCGCCGCGACGGCTTCGGCATCTGGGAAACCGACAAGCTGGAAATCAGCGCCGACAGCAACGCCGAACTGCTGCTGATGGAAGTGCCGATGGAGTTTTAATTGTGCTGGTGGGCACCTCGCCCCGGCCCCCTATCCTCGGGGAGAGGGGGAGGCCCGCCGAATATTTCACCATCTTCTTTGATATAAATCATCCCTTAAACAAGGCAGCCGTGCCACCTCGGCTCCCCCTCTCCCCGGGGAGAGGGGGCCGGGGGGTGAGGCGCCCACCAAACCATGAAACCCGCTCCTACTACTTACCCCGTCCACGAACTCATCCGCAGCCGCTGGAGCCCGCGCTCCTTTGCGGCCCAGCCGGTGGCGCAGGAAACCCTGAATCAGGTTTTTGAAGCCGCTTCCTGGGCCTTCAGCGCCATGAACGCGCAGCCCTGGCAATACATCTACGCCCACAAGGCCGATACCGAAGCCTTCCAGAAAATTTTGGACACGCTGATGCCCGGCAACCAGCCCTGGGCCCAAAACGCCGCCGTGCTCATCATCGCCCTCGCCAAAACGCAGTACGACAACGGCCAGCCCAACGGCGCCGCCCTGCACGACCTGGGCGCCGCCAACGCCACCCTGTTTTTGGAGGCCACCGCCCTGGGCCTGCACGGCCACGTGATGGGCGGATTCGACCGCGAAAAGGTCCGCCGCGACTTCCACCTGCCCGAGGGTCTGGAACCGGCCGTGGTCATTGGCCTGGGCTACCTGGGCGCGGCCGAGCAACTGGAGGAGCCTTTCCTGAGCCGCGAAAAAGCCGCCCGCAGCCGCAAGCCGGTGGCCGAGTTTGCGTTTCAGAATGAGCTGCCGGCGCCTGTGGTGGCTTAAGCAGCTCCATCCGTTGCCGCGCTACGAAAAACGCGCCGCTGCTCCGGTCACGGGAGCGGCGGCGCGTCTTTCGTTCTTCTAAAAATCGGAGTGACTGCGATGCGGACGCCGCCCAATCCTCCGCTTGGTTTCAGGCTTGGCTCCTGCCGCCAACCAATCGACGCAGCTGTCGGCGTTGCGCATTGGTGAGGGCGCACGGTATTTATTCTGCCTATGCAGTGCTTTGAGCACTGGCTGGCGGAAGTATCGCACAGCTTCCGCCTTTTCCACGAGGCAGTGGGTGCTTATGTGGCGACGCTATAGTCGTTAGGATTCAGACAAGTGACTTTCGCTGTGGTAACAACTACTGCTTATCGGGCCGCGTACGCCTCTCTCATCCTTTCTTCCCCCGCCCTGCCCCATGGCCGAAACCACCCTCAAAGCCGTCGCCGCCAAAATGGCGAAGCTCGACATCGCCCTGCTTACCACCCACACCAGCCGCGGCCAACTCAGCACCCGCCCCATGAGCAACAACGGCGACGTGGAATATGACGGCAACTCCTACTACTTCACCTACGAAGGCTCGCGCACGGTTTCGGACATCACGGAGAACCCCCACGTCAGCCTCGGCTTCTCTGGCCCCGATTATTTGTACGTGTCCGTGGTGGGCACCGCCTCCCTCATCCGCCAGCGCACCACCCTCGCCCAGCACTGGCTGCCCGAGCTCCAGCGCTGGTTCAAAGACGGCATTGATACGCCCGGCATCGTGCTCGTCCGCGTGCAGGCCAAGCGCATCAAGTTCTGGCACGGCGAGGAGGATGGCGAAGTGACGCTGTAAAGGTTAATTTTAGCGCTTCGTTCCGATTGGGCACCTCACCTCCTGACCCTCCTACCCCAAACATGAAGCACCTTGTGGTCCTCACCGGTGCCGGCGTCTCGGCCGAGTCCGGCATCCGCACGTTCCGCGACACCAACGGCCTTTGGGAAGAGCACCGCGTCGAGGACGTGGCCTCGCCCGAGGGCTTTGCCCGCAACCCCGCGCTGGTGCTGGAGTTCTACAACCAGCGCCGCGCCCAGGCCCGCACCGTGCAGCCCAACGCCGCCCACCTGGCGCTGGCCGGCTTTGAGGAAGTGCCCGGCTGGCGCGTCAGCATCATCACCCAGAACGTGGACGACCTGCACGAGCGCGCCGGCTCCGGCCAGGTGCTGCACCTGCACGGCATGCTGAACCAAATGCGCTCGGTGGCCAACGACACGGCCGTGTTCGACTGCCCCGGCGACATCCGGCTGGGCGACCTGGCGCCCGACGGCCAGCAGCTGCGGCCGCACATTGTGTGGTTTGGCGAGATGGTGCCGGCCATTGAGGAAGCCGCCGAAATCGTGAGCACGGCCGATGTGCTGCTCGTGGTGGGCACGTCGCTGCAAGTGTATCCGGCGGCCGGCCTGCTGCACTACGCCCCCGCCAGCTGCCCGGTCTTCGTCATCGACCCGCACCAGCCCGAAGCCGGCCGCCGCGGCGTGCGCTACGTGGCCGAGCCCGCCAGCACGGGGGTGCCCCGGGTGCTGCGCGAACTCACCGCCTGAAGCCGGGGCCGGCGTTCACCCGAAGCTCATACCTCTCTTTTTTTCTTCGTTCCATGT
Source organism: Hymenobacter armeniacus (assembly GCF_014699055.1). Lineage (GTDB taxonomy): Bacteria > Bacteroidota > Bacteroidia > Cytophagales > Hymenobacteraceae > Hymenobacter > Hymenobacter armeniacus. The sequence goes on along the minus strand of NZ_JACXAC010000001.1, from coordinate 429,032 downwards.
ACAGAATCGTCACCAAATACACCCTCGTTGGCTTTCGCAGCGAAACCGACCCCGTCAACCACACCCACCACATGGCCCTGAAGCCCGTGCCCGGCGCCCCGCACGATTTCGAAACCGAGCAGGCTGCTTTCGACTGGGCCCTCGGCAACCACGAAGACATGCGCCATCACCGCGAGTTCGTGGTGCTGCCCGTGCACCACATGGTTCTGACCTGGCAGCCCGATGACACGGTGGCCTAAGCATCCGTTCTGGCGAGAGTTCTGGCCAAAGGCCCTCGTCATTGGGGCCATCGTGGCGGTCCTTTGGCTGCTCGAACACGTTGGCCTCATCCGCCGCTGGTAGGGGTTCACACGCGCCTGCTTTGCCCGCCTGGGCGGGGCAAGCGCATTTTCTTTTCTGTTGATGGCATCCGCTTTTGGCCACGCCGCCCTGGGGGCCACCCTCGGCAAGCTCCTGCTTCCCCACCGCCGCCACTGGCCCTACTGGGTGGCCGCCGCCCTGTGCGCCGCCCTGCCCGATGTCGACTCGGTGGGCTACCGCCTCGGCGTGCCCTACGACAGCCTCTGGGGCCACCGCGGCCTTACGCATTCGCTGCTGGCGGCGGCCGTGGTGGCGGCCGTGGGCACGCTGCTGGGGCAGTTGGCACGGCCAGCCCACCGGCCCGCGGCGGGGCGGCTGGCACTGCTTTTGTTTCTGGCCACGGCCTCGCACGGCCTGCTCGATGCCCTGACGACGGGCGGCCTGGGCGTGGCGTTTTTCAGCCCCTGGCATCCGGAGCGTTACTTTTTCCCTTTCCGGCCCATTCGGGTTTCGCCCATCAGCATCCGGGCTTTTCTGGGATTGAAAGGCTTGCGGGTGCTGGCCAGCGAAGCCCGCTGGGTAGGGCTGCCGTGCCTGCTGCTTCTGCTGCTGCAGCGCCTGGCCCGGCCGCGCCGCCTGGCTCCCGCAGAAAACTAGCTGCCCACCAGCAGGCGCGCATACTTTGCCCCGCGTTTTGCGTATTCCGGTGCATACTCATTCTTTATGCGCCAACTATTTCTCTCCGCGCTGGCCGCGCTCGGGCTTGCCACGGGCACGGCTTCTGCCCAAACTGCGCCGCCGGCGCACACCGTTTTCCTGCTGGGAAACACCGCTCAGAAAGACCTGCCGGCCGCCCGCCTCCAGCAATTGCGCCGCGCGCTGGAGCAGCAAACCGGGCCTTTCACGGTGGTTCACCTCGGCGACATCGTGGGCAATACCGGCCTGGTTTCTAAAGGCGACACTGCCCTCGCCCAAGCCGAGCGCACCCGCGCCGACGCCCTCATTGCCCTCGTCAAAGGCCTGCCGCAGGGCAAAATCTACTTTCTGCCCGGCGACAAGGACTGGGCCAACTCCGGCCCCGACGGCCTCAAGGCCGTGCGCCGGCTGGAGAAATACATTGAAAAGCAGCTGCCCGGCCAAAATGCCTTTGTGCCCACCAACGGCTGCCCCGGCCCCGAAGTGGTGGACGTGGCCCCACTCGTGCGCCTGGTGGCCCTCAACACGCCCTGGTTCACGCATCCCTTCGACCGCCCCGAAGCGCCTGACACCGATTGCAAGACGCTGACCAAGGAGGAATTTCGGGAGCAGTTGCAAGACCTCATCGACGGCACCAAGAACAAGAACGTGCTGCTGCTGGGCCACCACCCCGTGGTGACCAACGGCGTGTACGGCGGCCACGAGCCCCTCTCGCGCCACCTCAGCCCGCCCGTGCTGGGCACGGTGTACGCCGCTTATCGCCAGAACGTGGGCTCGCCCCGCGACCTGGCCTACCCTGGCTACCAGGACCTGCGCAAAGAGCTGCTGAACACGCTGCAAAGCAACCCCGGCGTGGTGTACGCCGCCGCCCACGACTACAGCCTGCAGGTCACGCCCTTCCAGGGCAATTACCACATTGTGAGCGGCAGCGTGGTGGAGAGCGAGCACGTGGGCGCCAAGGGGCCGTCGCTCTACAGCAAAAGCGAGGAAGGCTACACCACCCTCGAGTACTTCGCCGATGGCACCGTGAAAACGCACGTCTTTGCCTTCGGCAACGACGACCAGCCGGCCAAAGACGCGTATACCGCTACCCTGTTTCGGTCGGCCTGCGCTGGTGGCGCAGCTTCGCAGGCACCGCAAAACCCTTTTATCACCGACTGCCCCGGCACGGCCAAAACCGTGGCGGAGGCCAAGGCCGACGCTCCCTTTCAGGCCAGCACCACCGTGGTGCCCGGCCCGGAGTACAAGCCCACCGCCAGTCGCAATTTTTTCATTGGCAAAATCTACCGCTCGTCGTGGCTGCAGCCCGTGACGGTGCCCACCCTGGACCTCGGCACCGAGAAAGGCGGCCTGCGCCCCACCGGCAAAGGCGGTGGCCGCCAGACCACCTCGCTCAAGCTCATTGCCGCCGACAGCTCGGAGTACGTTTTCCGGTCCGTCGACAAAGACGTGACCCGCATTCTGCCGCCGGAGCTGCGCAACTCGGTGGCGGCCGATGTGCTGCGCGACATCACCGCCACGGCCAACCCCTACTCCAACCTGCCCATCGGCTACATGCTCGACCAGACGGACATTCTGCACGCCCGGCCCCGCCTGTTCCGCCTGCCCGACAACCAGCAGCTCGGCCCCTACCGCGAGCAGTACGCCGGCCTGCTCGGCACCCTCGAAGACTCGCCCAAAGACCCCAAGCCCAACCTGCCCGGCTTCGGCAATTCGGATGAGGTGACGCGCAGCTTCGGCCTCTTCCGCAAGCTCTACAAAGACCACGACAACCGGGTCGACGCGCCGCAGCTAGCCCGCGCCCGCGCCTTCGACATGCTGGTGGCCGACTTCGGCAAGCACGAAGACAACTGGAAGTGGGCCGGCTACAAGCAGGCCAACGGCGGCGTGCTCTACCGCCCCATTCCGCGCGACCGGGACCAGAGCTTCACCCTCTGGAACGGCCTGCTCACCTACCTCGCCAACCGCGAGTGGGCCGTGCCCAGCATCGAGAATTTTGGCGAGGACTTCGACGACCTCAAGAGCCTCAACTGGCCCGCCCGGCACCTCGACCGCTACCTGCTGCAAAGCCTCAGCCGCGAGCAGTGGCAGGAGGCCGCCACCTACCTGCAGGGCAAGCTGACGCCGGCCGTGATTGACCAGGCCACGGCTAAATTCCCCGCTGAAGTTCAGAGTTTATCCGGCAACGACATCAACCGCAAGTTGAAGCTCCGAATCCAGAAATTGCCGAAGGCCATTGACGAATATTACCTGCTGCTGGCCAAGCGCGTCGACGTGGTGGGCTCGAACAAAGGCGAGGTGTTTCAGGTGAGCCGCCAGCCCGATGGGCAGGTGCGCGTGCAGATGTTTGACCGGGCCGGCGACACCGACAACGCCCAGGGCGCAGCCCTGTTCGACCGCACCTTCAAGCCCGCCGAAACTGAGGAAGTTTGCCTCTACGGCCTGGGCGGCAAAGACGTGTTCACCGTGACCGGCGACGGCGGCCGGCACAGCATTCTGGTGCGCGTGATTGGCGGCGACGGCAAGGACAAGATTGCCGACGACTCCCGCGCCGCCGGCCTGCGCACCCTCACCAAAGTGTACGACGTGCCCGACACCGAACTCAAGCTGGGCTCCGAATCGGACAACCGCACCAGCCCCCGCGTGGGCGTGAATGCCTACGACCGGGAACAGTTTGAGTACAACACCTACCGCCCCAGCATCGGGCTCGGCTACAACCGCAACGACGGCTTCACGGCCAGCGCCGGGGTCACGTTCATCACCCAGGGCTTCCGCAAGCCGGGGTTCAAAAACCAGTATTCCATCCTGGGCGAAGTGAGCACGGGCGGGCAGCGGCAGCTCACGCTCAGCACGCGCCACCGCTACGCCATCGGCAAGATTGACGCGGGGGCCACGGCCAGCTACGGCAATTACTTCCCCTTCTACAACTTCTTTGGGCTGGGCAACAACACGGCGTTTAGCCAGGACCTGTACGACAACAACTTCTACCGCGCCCGCTACCGCGGCGTCACCCTCAACGGTTTCCTGGAGCGCGTGTTTCTGCAGCGCAGTGTGCTGCGGGTGGGCCCCACCTTCGAGTACTACGTCACCGATTTTGCTGCCAACAGCTACCTCGGCGTGCTGAACCAGACGCCGGGCAGCTCCGACATTCGCCCCAACTCCAGCACCCAGCGCCTGCTGGGCGTCAACGCCGTGTTCGACCTCGACCTGCGCGACCGGCAGTCGTTTGCCCGGCGCGGGGTGCGCCTGCGCGCCCAGCACGACACCTACCGCCAGCTGTCTGGCAACGAAACGACCTTCGGCCTCACCCAGGGCTTTGCCGAATACTACGGCACGGCCAAAATCGGCATTCCGGTGACGCTGGTGGTGAAGGGCGGCGGCGCCAAAAACTACGGCCCCGACGCCGACATTCCCTTTTACAAATTCGCTTCGCTTGGCCTGCGCGAGGGCCTGCGCGGCTACTACCGCAACCGCTTCAGCGGCGACGCCAGCCTCTACTACAACACCGAGCTGCGCCTGGCGCTGGGCCAGGTCAAAAACGGCTTCCTGCCGTTTTACTACGGCGTGTTTGGCTTCTACGACCAGGGCAAGGTGTACTACCAGGGCGACTCGTCTGGCGGCCTGCACACGGGCTACGGCGGCGGCGTCTACATCGCGCCGGTGGTCGAAACCCTGGCCTTTGCCATTTCCTACCAGATTTCCGAAGAGGTGAGCCTGCTGCAGTTTGGCCTGGGCTTCCGCATCGACAAGTAGCACCGGCCCTGATTCGGCCAACACCAAGCCCTCCGCGTACCTTTGCCTTTTCGATTAACCTGATTCTCCTGCATGCATTTTCCCCTGCGTAAGCTCGCCGCCATCGACATTGGGTCCAACGCCGTTCGGTGTCAGATTTCGGCGGTGCTGCACTACGAAGGGCGCTATCGCCTCAAGCGCGTCGAGTACGTGCGCTTTCCCATGCGCCTGGGCGAAGACGTCTTCGCCACCGGCCACATTTCAAAGCCCAAGGAAGACCAGTTCGTCAAGTTCCTGCACTCGCTGCGCCTGCTGATGGAAGTGCACGAGGTGGCCCACTACCTGGTGTGCGCCACCTCGGCCATGCGCTCGGCCGCTAATGGCGCCGCCATCGTGGCCCGCGTGCGCGAGGAGCTCGGCATGGAAATCAAAGTCATCGACGGCCAGGACGAGGCCTTCTACATCAACCGCGTCATCGAGCACGTGCTGGAAGACAAGCGCCACTACCTGCACATCGACGTAGGCGGCGGCAGCACCGAGTTCAACATCTACCACGACCGCCGCAAGGTGGCCGCCCAGTCGTTCGAAATCGGCTCCATCCGCCGCATGCAGGAAGAGGAAAGCGGCCAGAACACCGCCGGCCAAGCCGAGCTCTGGGCCCGCATGGAAGAATGGGTGCGCCACAACGCCCGCCAGTACCACGTGACACGCGCCATCGGCACGGGCGGCAACATCAACAAGCTCTACAGCCTTACCTCGGCTGCCCCCAACAAGGCCGTGACGCGCCGCAGCCTCGAAACCACGCTGGCCCGCCTGGCCAATCTGAGCATGGACGAGCGCGTGAACGTGGCCATGCTCAACCCCGACCGCGCCGACGTCATCGTGCCCGCCGGCCACATCTACCTCTCGGCCATGCAGTGGGCCAACGTCAGCAGCATGGTGGTGCCCGACATCGGCCTCAAAGACGGCATGCTCCAGGCCCTCTTTGAAGACTTTTTCGACGAGATGAACCCCGAAGCCGGCCACCCCGCCAAGCTGCCGGTGCCCGACCTGCAGAACATGCCCGCGGAGTTGGAGTAACGCCCTGTCCTGACGGACAGCACGCCCCGAGCTAGTACGTGCTGAAACCGCTTTTTACGATAAAAGCCCCGACGCTGCCTATGCAGCGTCGGGGCTTTTGCGTAATACTCAGCTGACCGTTAGGAGTTCACTGCGCCGGCACTCACGCCCTCTTCGTCGGCGTGGCCCACGGGCGTGGCATCGTCTTCACAGGCCTCGTCGTGCTCGCCTTCGCCAAAGGCATCGTCGGTGCCGGCCTCAAGGGCTTCGGCGGCCAGGGCGGCGGTCTGTTCGGCTTCCCGCTGTGCGGCGGCTACGTCGAGGCGGCGCTGCGCCTGCACTTCGAGCAGGGCCAACATTCCTTCCGGCGTAGCCGTCGACAACAGGGCTTCGTCGCGCTTGAAGAAGTCACGGTGCACGTTCACCACCGGTTCGCCCGGGGCGGGCTGCTGCCGGATGTACGCCCCGTCTTCGCGCATAACGTAGCTGTTTTGGTTGTCCATCATATTCAGCATGAGAATATTGATGGCCTCGCGCTTAAGCTGCGGATTAACAATCAAAAACAGTGCTTCGATGCGGCGGTCGAAGCTGCGCACCATGATGTCGGCCGAGCCGGCGTACACCTTGGCGTCGCCCCCGTTGTGGAAATAAAACAGGCGGGTGTGCTCCAGATACTCGCCCACGATGCTGCGCACTTCGATGTTGTCGCTCAGGCCGGGCCGCCCCGGGCGCAGGCAGCAGATGCCCCGCACCACAAACCGAATGGGCACGCCGGCCTTGGCAGCGCGGTAAAACTCGTCGATGAGTTCTTTGTCCTCGAGCGAGTTCATCTTCATCACGATGCCGCTGGGCAGGCCCTTCTTGGCTTGCTTCACTTCCTCCCGAATGAGGTGAATGAGCTGCTGGCGCATGTCCTTGGGCGCCGTGATGAGGTACTCGTAGTCATCGGGCTGCGAGTGGCCGGTGATGACGTTGAAGAATTCCGACACGTCGTGCCCATAGGTGTCGTTGGTCGTCAGCAGGCTCACGTCGGTGTAGAGGCGGGCGGTCTGCTCGTTGTAGTTGCCCGAGCCGATGTGCACGTAGCGCGTCACCTTCTCCCCTTCCTTGCGGATAATCATGAGGAGCTTGGTGTGCGTCTTGTACTTGCTCACGCCGTAAATCACGAAGCAGCCGGCCTTCTCCAGGCGGGCGCCTTCGCGGATGTTTTTCTCCTCGTCGAAGCGGGCTTTCACCTCAAACAGCACCGACACGTGCTTGCCGTTTTCGGCCGCTTTCAGCAGGGCGGCGCTCACGCGGGAGTCGTCGGCCAGGCGGTAGATGGTTTGCTTGATGCCCAGCACGTGCGGGTCCACGGCCGCCTGCTCCAGCAGGCGCACCATGGGCTCGATGCTGTTGTAGGGGTGGTGCAGCAGCACATCGTGCGTTTTGAGGTACTCGAAGAGGTTTTCTTCGGCGCCTTCGGGCAGGCTGAGGGGCTGCACCGGCGCGGGCATCTTGGCCGTCTTGCCCCGGAAGTTGGGGTGGCGCACTATCTGCCACAGGCCTTTCAGGTCAATCAGCGAATTGATGACGAAGACGTTGCCGTTGTCGATGTTCCACCGCTCGCGCAGCACCTGCATGAGCACCGGCGAGGCATTGGGCTCCACTTCCACGCGCACCACGCGGCCGCGCTTGCGGGTTTTGAGGCCCACCTGAATTTCCTTGATGAAGTCGTTGTCGATGTCGTCCGACTCTTCCAGCGTGAAGTCGCCGTTGCGCGTGATGCGAAACAGGTTGGCCGATACAATCTCGACGTTGCGAAACAGGCGCGGCAGAAATTCGCGCACCACCTCTTCGATGGGCACAAAAATGACTTTGTCTTTGCGGGTGAGCTCGAAGAAGCGCGTCAGGTTCTGCGGAATCTGCACGAAGGTGAGGCGCTCCTGCCCTTTCTCAGCCTCGCCGTCGAGGCCCACCGCAATGCCGTTGCCGATGCGCGTCACTACCCCGAAGATGAGCATCTGGTTCATCATCAGCGGAAAGCCATGGTACGAGTCGTACACCATCGGCGTGAGCAGCGGAAACACGGTGTTTTTGAAGTAGCCGTCGGCCTTCTTCACTTCCAGCTCCGTGAGGTCGGCCATCTTGAGGATGTTGAAGCCGTGCTTTTCGAAGTTGGGTTTGAGCTCGTTGAGGTAGGTCAGGCTCTGGTCGTTCACGAAGCGGTGCGCGAAATCCAGCAGCTTGCGCCGAAACGGCAGTTCCCGCAGGCCCGAGTAATCGATGCGCTCCTTGCCGTAGTCGAGGTAGTTGTAGAGCGAGCCCACGCGAATCATGAAGAATTCGTCGAGGTTCGAGCTGGTGATGGCCAAGAACTTGAGCTTGTCAAACAGGCCGCGGCTGGCGTCCTGCACCTGGTCGAGCACGCGGTAGTTGAAGCGCAGCCAGCTGAGGTCGCGGCTGATGTACTTGCTTTTGCGGATAAGGTCGGCGGACTTAAATAGTTTCATGGACCACGGAATGAACAGATGTTAACGGCTTAAACGGAGTTTTAGGCTTCCGCGCCACCGCCAGCAGGCAAATTAACGCCAGGCAATGCATCAACTCCGCACGAACTGGGCGTTAACCGGCAGCCGGACCCAAATAAAGCCGAAACCGCGTGCCCTCGCCCAGCGTGCTCGCTACCTCGATGTGGCCGCCCTGCGCCTGCACCAGCCGGTTGACCAGGAACAGGCCCACCCCCGTGCCGGCCGACGCCTGCGGGTGAAAGCGCCGGAACAACTGAAATAGCTCTGCCCCGTGCCGCTCCATGTCGATGCCCAAGCCGTTGTCGCGCACGTCCAGCACCGGTTGGCCGGCTTCGTAGCCGGTGCGCACCTCCACCTGCGCCGGGCGCTCGGGATGCCGGTATTTTAAGGCGTTGCTTAGCAGGTTGAGCAAGATGGTGCGCAGGCTGCTCCGCTCAAACTGCATGGCCGGCAGCGCATCAAAATCGGTGCGGACAACGCCCTGCGCCGCCGTCAATTGGGGTTGAAGCAGCGTGAGCACCTCGTTGGCAAGGTCGGCCAGCACCACCTTTTCGGCGGGCTGGCCGCCCGTGAGGCGTTCGGCCTGCACCACGGCCGAGAGGTCGTGAATGGTTTTGCTCAGTTCCTGCAGCGAGGCATCGACCAGCCGCAGCACGGTGGCCGCTTCCGCGTCGCGGAACGTGGCCGACCCGCGCAATTCTTCAAACAGGCCCCGCAGGTTGTCGACGGGCTGCTTGAGGTCGTGCGAGGCCGCGTACACGAAGTTGTCCAAATCGAGGTTGGCGCGGGCCAAGTCGGTGTTGGCGGCCGTGAGCTGCGCGTTTTTGAGGGTGATTTCGTGGCGCGTTTCCGTCAGGGCATCCAGCGAGTCGCGCAGCTGTTGGTTCACGGCGTGCAGCTCCTCGTGGTAGCGGGCCACGTACTGCCGCCATTCGTTTTTCTCGATGGCGTGCAGCACCGTTTTGGCCAGCAGCTCCTGGTCGAACTGCCGCTTCACCAGATAATCGAGGGCCCCGCCGTTGAGGGCGCGCACGGCCAATTCCTCGCTGCCGCCGCCGGTCACCATCACCACGCACAGGCTTTCGGGCGGCGTCAGGGCTTTCAAGTCGGCCAGAATGTCGAGGCCATCGGCATCGGGCAGGTTGTAGTCGAGCAACACGCAGTCGGGCCGGTAGGCCAAAAACCGCGTCCGGGCTTCTTCGCTCGTGGAGGCCTCCTCAAAACTGATGCTTTCGAACCCCAGGTGCCGGCCCAGAAATCGCCGGTACAGGGCGCGGTCTTGCTCGTTGTCGTCAACGAGTAAAATCTTTTTCATGCCCGTCGTTCCTACAATGCCTTCGGCAGCTCTGCGGTTTCCAGCCAGTACTGAATGGCGTGCCGGACCTTTTCTTCCAGCGCGGCGTACTCAATGGGCTTGGTCAGGTAGCTGTTGGCCCCCATTTGGTAGCAGTCCGAAATGTCGCCGGCGCTGGTGGAGGTGCTGAACACGATGACCGGAATGGACAGCAGCTTGGGGTCGCGCTTCATGATTTCGAGCACGGCGCGTCCGTCGGTGCCGGGCATGTTCAGGTCGAGCAGCACGAAGGCGGGCAGGGTTTGGGGCCAGCCCGATGCCTTGCCGTAGCCCTGCAGGTATTCCAGGGCTTGGTCGCCGTCTTCGCAGCGCAGCACCGGGTTTTGCAGCGCGTGTTTCCGAAACACCCGGCTCAGGGCCATGAAGTCTTCGGCGCTGTCTTCCACAACGAGGATGGGTTTGAGAGGCGATAAAAGCACGAGTACCGGCTATTTAGGTATGGTAAAGTAAAAAGTGGCCCCTTGGCCGGGTTGCGAATCAACCCAGAGGGCGCCGCCGTGTTTTTCAACCATCTTTTTGGCAATGGCCAGGCCAGCACCGGTACCCCCGCCGTATTTTTCGGGCGTGTGCAGGCGCTTAAACAGTTTGAAAATATTGGTCTGGTGGCGCGGGTCGATGCCGATGCCGTTGTCTTGTACGTAAAACACGTAAAACTTGCCACGGTTTATGTCCGGAAAAGTGTCAACGGCGGCCTCCCCCATCCGAATGACCTTTTCCGGCAGGTCGTTGTACTTCATGGCGTTCGAAAACAGGTTGCTAATCACCTCCTGCAGCCGAATCCGGTCGCCCAAAACGGTGGGCAGCCGGTCGCGCACCACCAGCTGGGTGTGCGTTTCCTCAAAGCGCAGCTGCAGCAGGTCGCGCACTTCGTCCAGCACCTCGTTGAGGTCGACGCTTTCCAGTTCCAGCTCGGCGCGGCCCACGCGCGAAAGTTGCAGCAACGACTCAATCAGGGACTCCATGCGCTGGCTCAGGCGCACCAGGGTGCGAAGGCGGTGCACGCCCTCTTCGTCGAGCTGGTCGGCGTAGTCCTCAAGCAGAAACAGCGAATAGTTGTGAATGCCGCGCAAGGGCTCTTTCAGGTCGTGCGAGGCCACGTACGCAAACGAGTCGAGGTCGTCGTTGCTGCGGGCCAGCTCGGCGTTGAGGCGGGTGAGGCTTCGGGCCCGGTCCTGCAACTCGTTAAACACTTTGAGGCGAATATCAGAAATGCGCAGGCGGATTTCCTTGGCGGCTTCCAGCTCCATGGGGCGCCACGGGGCCGAAGTGTTTTCCACCAGCTGCTTCCAGGCCTCAAAGGACTGGCGGGGCGAGAGGAAAATCTGGCCGTCGGCCAGGGTCTGCGGCTTTTCGTTCTGGCCGGCCCAGGTCACGGTCCGCACCTGCTCGGGCCGAAACCACAGCAGGTAGTTGCCGGGCGCATCGGCCAGCGAAGCGGCAATGATGCCGCTGGCCGTGGACCGAATCTCCAGCCCCGCCGGGTTGAGGGCGGCGTAGGAAGTCGTCGAAAACACGTCTTCCGCCGCGTGCGCCTGCAGCCAGCCCAGCAGTTCCCGAATTTGGTCAGGCGTGGGCGTAGCGCCCAAGGTGGTGATTTCGTCGTTGAAGCACACCGCGGCCCCGCCGCAGTCAAACACGTCCTGCAGCGTGGGAAAATGCTGGCACAGGCCGTCCACAAAATGGGTTTGGCCCGACACCGTGACGTGTTCAAACAGTTCGCTCTGCCGCTCAGTGATGCGCAACTGGTACTCGGTGTCATCGAGCTGCTCTTTGCTGCTGAGCAGGGCCGAAAACGTTTTGCCGATGAACTGGCACAGGTCGCGCAGCTCGTAGCTTATCAGCCGGGGGCTGAGGTGGTGGCAGGTCACCATGCCCCAGAGCTTGCCGTTCTGAATGAGCGAAATGGTCATGGTGGCCGCCGAGCCCATGTTGCGCAGGTATTCCAGGTGGATGGGCGACACGCTGCGCAGCACGGCGTACGTCATGTCGGGCGGGCGGCCCGTCACGGGGTTGCGCACCGGCACCAGCGGCACGGGCGCATACCCGGCGTCGGGAATGAAGCGCAGCCAGTTTTTGAGGTACATGGCCCGGGCCTGCTGCGGAATGTCGGAGGCGGGGTAATGAACGCCCAGCCAGGGGGCGAGGTCGTCGCGCTTGGCTTCGGCAACGACTTCGCCGCTCTCGTCGGCCGCAAAGCGGTAGATGGCCACCCGGTCGAAGCCCGTGATGGCGCGCACTTGGTCCACGGTGTGCTGGCAAAACTCCAGCACCGTGCTCGCGGCCAGCATCTGGCCCATGGCCGCGTTCAGAAAGGGCAAGTCGGGCGGCGAGGCCTCGGGCTGGTCCACGGGCTCAAACTCCAGCCACAGCACCCCGTCGTAGCGGTGCAGGATGATTTTGAAGTAGGGCCGCCCGGCCACGGGGTCGAGCCGGACGCCCAGCAGCTGGGGCGCGGCGCCAAGCGTGTCGAACAACGCTTCCACTTTGGCCTGCTGGTCGGGGGCCAGCACCTGGGAAAGGTCGGCCCCAATCAAGCTTTCGGCCGACTGGCCGAGGTAGGTTGCGGTGTTGGCGCTGGCCTGCACGATGCGCCGGGTGTACTCGTCGAGGCACAGCAGGCAGCCGTAGGGCTGAATGGCGCCGGGAATGTGAATCGGCTCCCGGTCGCAGTTGGTCAGGGTAATGGGCGTGCCGAGCAGGCGCTCGTCGGCGTAGCTCACGGTTGGTTTATCCACGCAGCAAGGTGTTGAAAAGTAAGCGCGGCCGAGGCCACAATGTCATCGGCCGTGGCCGGCGTAGCGGCCTCGGTCAATAGCTGGCCAAACGTCTTCCACAGGCGTCCGGTTCGCTCGCCATAGCCCGAAAAATACCGCCGCTGCGGGATGCCCGCCCGTTCCAGTTGCCGGGTAATCACCTGCCCGCCCAGCGTCGAGCCTTCCATCACGTAGAGGGCCCCCAGCAGTTGGGGCACGGTGCGCAGCGGCGGCATGGCCGGGCACAGCGGCAGGCCGGGGTCGGCGGCCGGCCGGCCCAAATCTTCCAGAATTAATTGGGCACGGTAGCGCTGTGGCAGTTCCCAGGCGGGTCCCAATTCCGCGGCGTGCGCTCGCAGGGCAGCTTCGTAGGGCTGTAAAAACCCATACATCCGCTCCAGAAACTGCGCCGTACCGGTGGGCGTGGGGGCGCCCGCCCGCAGGGCTTCGTTGAAAGCCCCCGCTTCCAGCGCGTCGTGGTACGGGCGGGTTTCGGCGCGCAGGCGGGCAAGAATGGTGGGCACGACCGGGTTTTCGGGAGTGCTTGGCACTGTGGACATCAATAGCGGACTAGCGTAAAGCAATTGGGAATATATCGTCACCAAAATTAGGCACGAGCTTGTTGCCGCCCTTTCCCGGGCGGGCCACAACTGGCCAGGGGCCGCGCCGAGTCTTACTCCGCCACGATGGCCGTTGCCTCAATCTCCACCAACAACTCTTGCCTAATCAGGGCTTTCACTTCGAGCATGGAGGACGCCGGACGAATCTCGCCAAACACTTCGCCGTGGGCCCGGCCCGCGGCTTCCCACTGCGAGATGTCGGTCAGGTAGATGCGGGTACGCACCACGTCGGCAAAAGAGGCGCCGGCAGCCGCCAGCGCTTCGCCAATTTTTTCCAGCGCGCGCTTGGTTTGCGCATACACGTCGGGCCCGCCCGTAACCGCGTCGCCGTCCTGCGCAGTGGTGCCGGCCACTTCCACCACGTTGCCCACGCGCACGGCGCGGGAGTAGCCCACCAGTGGTTCCCAAGGAGCCCCCGAAGAAATGAGTTGTCGCATGGTTGTAACTGGTTGTAACGAGTTGCTATTAAACAAGAAAGGCCCGCTTTGCAGCGGGCCTCTCCATTTAAGCTAGGCTACACGTCCAGCTTGGCGTATTTGGCGTTGCGTTCGATGAAGTCGCGCCGCGGGGCCACTTCGTCGCCCATCAGCATCGAGAACAGGTGGTCGGCCTCCGCAGCCGATTCTACCGTTACCTGCTTCAGGGTGCGGGTCATGGGCTGCATGGTGGTGGTCCAGAGCTGCTCGGCGTTCATTTCACCCAGGCCTTTGTAGCGCTGCACGTTCACCGTTTCGGGCTTGCCGCGGCCGAGGTCCTCCTGCGCTTGGCTGCGCTCCTCTTCGGTCCAGCAGTAGCGCTCCTCCTTGCCGCGCTTCACGAGGTAGAGCGGCGGCAGGGCGATGTAGATGTAGCCGCGGTCCACCAGCTCGCGCATGTAGCGGAAGAAGAAGGTCAGAATCAGCGTGCGGATGTGCGAGCCGTCGATGTCGGCGTCGGTCATGATGATGACCTTGTGGTAGCGCAGCTTGTCGAAGTTCAGCGGGCCGGTTTCGTTGCCGGCGTCGTCGGTGCCGAACGCCAGCGACTTCCGCTCGTTGAAGCTCACACCCAGCGCAGTAATCATGTTCTTGATTTCCTCGTTTTCCAGAATGCGGTGCTCCTGCGCTTTCTCCACGTTCAGGATTTTGCCGCGCAGCGGCAGAATGGCCTGGAACGCGCGGTTGCGGCCCTGTTTGGCGGTGCCACCGGCCGAGTCACCTTCTACCAAGTACAGCTCGCAGATTTCGGGGTCCGACTCCGAGCAGTCGGCCAGTTTGCCTGGCAGGCTGTTTGAGGAGAGCACGCCCTTGCGCTGCACCATGTCCTTGGCCTTGCGGGCGGCAATGCGGGCCTTGGCGGCCAGAATCACCTTCTCCATGATTTTGTTGGCCTGGTTGGGGTTCTCGTCCAGGTACTGCGTCAGGATTTCGCCCACCACCGAGTTCACGGCGCCGCTCACTTCGGAGTTGCCGAGCTTGGTTTTGGTCTGGCCTTCAAACTGCGGCTCGGCCACTTTCACCGAAATCACGGCCGTGAGGCCCTCGCGGAAGTCGTCGCCGGTGATTTCCACCTTGGCTTTCTCAAACAGCTTGTTTTTGTCGCCGTAGTTTTTCAGCACCCGCGTCACCGCCGAGCGGAAACCGCCCACGTGCGTGCCCCCTTCGATGGTGTTGATGTTGTTGACGTAGGAATAGACGTTTTCCTGGTACGAGGTGTTGTACTGCAGGGCCACTTCCACGGGCGTGCCGCCCTTTTCGCTCTCCACGTAAATGGGTTCGGCGAGCAGCGACGGCCGTTGTTCACCGTCGAGGTACTGCACGAAGTCGCGCAGACCGCCGGTCGAGTAAAACTCTTCGTAGCGGAACTCGCCGCCCTCCACTTTCTCGCGGCGGTCGGTGAGCGTGATGCGGATGCCCTTGTTCAGGTACGACAAGTCGCGCAGGCGCGAGGCGATGGTGTCGTAGCGGTACTCGGTTTCGGAGAAGATGGTCGGGTCGGGCAGGAACTGGACTTCGGTACCGTGCTCGTCGGTGTCGCCAATCTGCTTCACGTCGTACTGTGGGAAGCCAATCTTGTATTCCTGCTGATACACGTGGCCTTTGGAGCGAACGGTCACTTTCAAATCCGTGCTGAGCGCGTTCACGCAGCTCACGCCCACGCCGTGCAGGCCCCCCGACACTTTGTAGGAGCCTTTGTCGAACTTGCCGCCGGCGTGCAGCACGGTGAGCACCACCTCCAGGGCCGACTTGCCTTCCTTGGCGTGGTAGCCCACCGGAATGCCGCGGCCGTTGTCGCGCACGGTGATGGAGTTGTTCTCGTTGATGGTGACGTTAATCAGGTCGCAGTGCCCGGCGAGGGCTTCGTCAATGGAGTTGTCGACCACCTCCCACACCAAGTGGTGCAGGCCCTTCAGGCCGGTGTCGCCGATGTACATGCTGGGCCGCTTGCGCACGGCCTCCAAACCTTCTAGTACTTGAATGCTGTCAGCCGTGTATTCCGGCTGAACGATTTTTTCGGTTGTTTCGCTCATGAGGGCGGGGTTAAATCAGGTCGTAAAACCGTCCAACGGGCGGCTAGGTACTGAACACTCAAAAGTACATATTTAATCCCATTTTCAGGAATTTTCGCGGTTTTACTCCCCGGATTTTTTCATTTTCGAGCGGCCAAAACTGCGCCGTCAACCGCCTTGTCTTCAGGCACAAAAAAAGGCCTCTCCCGGTGCGGAAGAGGCCTTTTGACAAGAGCAAGAACCGGCCCTTAGTTGATAACCACTTTCTGCGTGGCAATGCCAGCGTCGGTGCGGAACTGCAACGTGTACACGCCAGCTTTTTCGTTGCTCAGGTCAACGGTGAAAGCCTTCGAGCCCACCGCGGTAGAATTCACGGTTTGCGACTTCACTTGGCGACCCATGGCGTCCACCACGGTCAGCTGAGCGCTGCCCTTCAGCGTCGAGCCCAGGTCCACGCTGAACACACCGGTGTTGCTGGGGTTAGGATACACCGTCAGGGCGTTTTGCAGGGCGGCGTCGCGGGTGGCCGTAGTCGTACGAGAGAACTTGTATACACCTCCCATGCCGTTGGCATCGGTGAGTAGCCCACCGTAGCCCACCGTCGTGTTAGGGGTGGTGCCAGGAATTAAGTCAAGAGTGAAAAAATAACCCGTGCGCCGCCCAGCCGAAACCGTCATGTTGGTCCAGTTGATGCCGTCGGAGCTGTAAGAAGAGCCAAAATCCTCTGGTGCTTGCGGCGTAGCCTGCGGGAAGCGCGGGCCTACGCTGTAATACACGCCATTCACTCCATCGATGTCGTTTAGGAAGAAGCTGCCGGTGGCAGTATTGACAGGAGTAAAGGTAGACCAGGTGTTACCGCCGTCGGTGGTTTTGATGTAGTTCACACCGGTGCGTTGGGTACCGTTCGATACCGTGTTGAAGGCGATGCCGTTGAAGTCGTCCTTGAAAGCAATTTTAGACATGCTTTCGAGGAGCGGCGTCAGGCCACTGGCCGTCCAGGTAGCGCCTTTATCAATCGATTTGAACACCCGCTGTGGAGTTTGCGAACCCAGAGTAGCGCCGGTGAACCAGATGGTGTTGCCACGCGTGAAAAAGGAGTTCACCAGCGCGGCTTCGCCCGAGTTAGGGAGCGGAACGGGCGAGGTGGCTTGCGAGTTACGCACCCAGGTCAGTCCCCCGTCGGTGGTGCGCAGAATTTCGTAATAGCCGTTCGTCGGGTCGCCCACGGCCACGCCGTCGGTGGCATTGAACATGTGCACAAAATCGAGGAAGCCCCCTTGGCCTGCCACGAACTGCGAAGTGGTGCTGACCTTGGTCCAGCTCAGGCCACGGTTGGTCGTGCGCAGGATTTCGCCCCCGCCCGACTGCCCCCCGAAGGTGCCGGCAATTGCCGTGAGGGAGTTTATGCCCGAAATGTTGGCGAGTTCGAAGTTTTGGGCGGCGGGAGCCGGTGCCACCACCGAACCGAATTCAAACTCGGTCCCGGCCGTGTTGTTGGTTGCCAAGTAGTACTTCGCAGCGCTGCCCGACACATCCTCCGATGCCGTTGCCCAAGCAACGGTAGAAGAGAGGGTCATGACTTTATCAATTTGGAAGCCCGGTGCAAACGTACTGAAGTTGGTGGTGTTCACCTCTGTCCATTGAGCATGGGCATTGACTGCCAAGCTCAGCAGACCTAGGGAAAGTAAGATTCTTTTCATGGTTATAAGGTTGATTAAGGGGTGGCGAAAAAAGAGAGGAAATACAAGTGACCGGTAAAAACGGCAGTCAAGCAGGTGGGGTTGGCCGCAATTGGTGGCCAAGATAAGGATTGTGGGCCATTTTGTTACCGCAAAACGTGCCGAAGCCCACAGGCAAGTCAGTCGGCGGCCGTAAACGCGGCGCGATTTGCCGCGATGCGGACGGAATAGACTGAGGCTGCCACGCGGACCACGTACAAAAATCGCTTGTAGCACCATATGAATGCCGTGAATCAAAAAAGCCCCTCACGTTGCGGTGAGAGGCTTTTGAGTGGCCCCGTTTGGATTCGAACCAAAGACCGACTACTTAGAAGGTAGTTGCTCTATCCAGCTGAGCTACGGGGTCGAAAACGGGGCGGGAAAAATGTCGGGGTGGCAGGATTCGAACCTACGACCTCCTGCTCCCAAAGCAGGCGCGATACCGGGCTACGCTACACCCCGAAAAAAAATAATGTTGAGTTTAGAAAGTTTCCTACTGGGTGGAGCCCCAATGGGACGCTTTCGCAACCCAACATTATCAGTGGAGAAGGGGGGATTCGAACCCCCGGTAACCTTTAGAGCTACGGCAGTTTAGCAAACTACTGGTTTCAGCCACTCACCCACTTCTCCAGGCTGGTTTCGCTTCCGTCCGAAGCGGGTGCAAATATACGGGCGGAACTGAATTAGCCATACCCTGAGCGAAAAATTTATCTTTGGGACGATTTAAGAGTTCCCACGCTGCCACCTTTGCCGGTGAGGCACGTGGCCCCGCCCCTTCCGTATCTTTTATTGATTCCCGTTTGCTAACCTGGGCGTATCCTGATTTTGTGGCGGCCGGCCTGGCGTTGTTGCTGGCGCTGGGCCTGCTGGCGCGGCACTGGCAGCGGGCGGGCCGCGCCGGGCGGGCACTGGGCACCCGGGCCCGCCACCGCGGGTGGAAGCTGACGCTGCGCCTGCTCACCGGCGCGGCGCTGCTGGCGGCGGCGCTGGGCCCGTCGCTGGGCGTGAGCCAACGCCCGGTGCGCACCGCCGGCAAAGACGTGTGGCTGCTGGTGGACGTATCGCGCTCGATGGACGCCCCCGACGTGGCTCCGTCCCGCCTGCTGCGGGCGCAGGCCGAGCTGGAAACGCTGGTGGCGCAGTTTCCGGCCGACCGGCTGGGGCTGGTGGTGTTTGGGGCTGAAGCCGTGGTACAATGCCCGCTAACTTATGACCAAGCGGCCGTGCAGGTGTTCATTCGCACGCTGCGCACCAGCCTGCTGCCGGCCGGGCCCACCACCCTGCGCGAGCCCCTGGAACTGGTGCTGAAACGGCTGAGCCCGCAGGCCGGCACGCCCCGCGCCACGGCCCTGGTGCTGGTGAGCGACGGCGAAGACTTTGGCGAAAACCTGGAGCCCGTGCTGCGCGAACTGGCCCGGGCCGGGGCGCGGGTATACACGGTGGGCGTGGGCACGGAAAAGGGCAGCACCATACCTAAGCTAAACGGGGGCCTAGTGCGCGACGGCAAAGGCCAAGTGGTGCAAAGCCGCTTGCGCGAAGCTCCGCTGCTGCAACTTTCCGCCCAAACCGGCGGCCAGTATGTGGAGCTGAGCAACCAGCAAAATGGCTTCGAGCCGTTGCTGCGCCTGCTGCGCAACATGCCCGGCGTGGCCGAGCAGGTGCGCACCGTGGCCGTGGCCGACAACCGCTACCGCTACCCGCTGGCGGTGGCCCTGCTGCTGCTGGCCCTCGACGTGGCCCTGACCCTAACCATTATTCGCCCGTGAAATACGTTGCGCTGGTGCTACTGCTGATTGGTGGGCCGGGCTGGGCGCTGCTCACCGGCGTGCGCGACCGCAACGTGGCCGTGCGGCGCGGCACCGTGGCTTACCAACGTGGCGCGGCGGCGCGTGCGGCCCAGGCATTTGCCGCGGCGCTGAATGCCAACGCCCGCGCCAAGCCCGACCCACGCCTGGTGCTGAACCTGGCCCACGCCCAAACCCGGGCCGGACAGCTGGCGCCCGCTGCCAGCACCTATGGCCGGCTCCTGACCGCCACGCCCCCGGCCTTGAGCAGCGTGGCCCGGCAGCAGCTGGCGGTGCTGGCGGCGCAGCGGGGCGAGCTGGCCCAGGCCGTGGGCCTGCTGCGCCAGGCCTTGCTGCTGGACCCGCGCAATGAAAGCGCCCGCTACAACTACGAAGTGCTGACCGATTACCTGGCCCGGCGGCCCAACAGCCCCCAAATAGCACCGCCCCCGGCCGAGCCCAATCAACCAAAGAACAAGCCGGACAAGTCGGCCCCCGAGAAAAACGGCAGCGCCCCCAACCAGTCGGCCACTAAGGAAGGAACGGACCGCAAAGGCGAAATCAACGACCAGCAGCCAAGCCCCGCGCCACCCACCAGCCCGCCCCAAAGCCGCGCGGCTCCCGACGGCCAACCCGACAACCGGCGGCCCTCCCCTGCCCCGGGCGCGGCGGCAACGGGGGGGCGGGCACCCGGCTCGGGCCCCGCCGCGCCCCTGCCCACGGGCGAAGCGCCCGGCCAGCAGCGCGGGCTGGACCGCGGCGCCGGTTCGTCAGCCGAATCTGGCCAGGGTCGCAGCAACCGCCCGGGCACCGAAACCGCCGCCCCGGCCGACGTGCAGCTCCAAACCCAGCGCGAGCGCCTGCAAGCCATGAACCTGAGCCCCGCCCAAGCCCGCCAGCTGCTCGAAACCCTGCGCGCGCAGGAGCAGCAGTACCTACAGCAGCTGGCGCGGCCGGCCGAGCGCAAGCCCGACCCCAATAAGCCGACCTGGTAATTAGGTCCTAAGTGCAAGCAACTTGTGCCACCAACTAAATCCGACTAACGCCCGTTAGGCAGTTGTCGCGTTCGGGGGTTCTAAATCCGTACTTTTGCGGCCAGATTCATCCTCCCACCCCACTTCAAACATTTCGGTATGCAAACCAAAGAAGTTGTCATTATTTCCGCTGTCCGCACGCCCATTGGGTCTTTTGGCGGGGCGCTGGCGTCGTTGTCGGCCACCGAGCTGGGCGCCATTGCCCTGAAAGGTGCCCTCGACAAAGCCGGCGTGGCGCCCGCAGAAGTCGAGCAGGTGATTATGGGCAACGTGATTTCGGCCAACCTCGGCCAGGCCCCCGCCCGCCAGGCCGCCAAGAAAGCCGGCCTACCCGACACCGTGGAATGCACCACCGTAAATAAAGTGTGCGCTTCGGGCTCCAAGGCCATCATGTTTGCCGCCCAGGCCATCATGCTGGGGCAAGCCGACGTGATTCTGGCCGGCGGCATGGAGAGCATGAGCAACGTGCCCTACTACCTCGACAAAGCCCGCTTCGGTGCCAAGTACGGCCACAGCCAGATGATTGACGGCTTGGTGCGCGACGGCCTCTGGGATCCCTACCACGACTACGCCATGGGCAACGCGGCCGAAAACACGGCCAAGGAAATGGGCATCACCCGCGAGGAGCAGGACGCTTTCGCCATCGAGAGCTACACCCGCAGCGCTGCTGCTGCTAAGGCCGGCAAAAAGAAAGACGAAATCGTGCCCGTGACCATCGAGAGCCGCGGCAAAACCACCGTTATCGAAGATGACGAGGAATACCTGAAGGTAGACTTCGCCAAAGTGCCCGGCCTGAAACCCGCCTTCATCAAAGAAGGCGGCACCGTGACGGCTGCCAACGCCTCGACCCTGAACGACGGCGCCGCCGCCGTGCTGCTGATGAGCCGCGAGAAGGCCGACGCGCTGGGCCTCACGCCCATCGGCCGCATTCTGGGCTTCGCCGATGCCGAGCAGGCGCCGGAGTGGTTCACCACGTCGCCCTCGCTGGCCATCCCCAAAGCCCTGAAAAACGCCGGCAAAACCGCCGCCGACGTGGATTTCTACGAAATCAACGAAGCCTTCTCGGTGGTGAGCC
Organism: Hymenobacter armeniacus; assembly: GCF_014699055.1. GTDB lineage: Bacteria > Bacteroidota > Bacteroidia > Cytophagales > Hymenobacteraceae > Hymenobacter > Hymenobacter armeniacus. The sequence continues at coordinate 407,909 of NZ_JACXAC010000001.1, read as the reverse complement.
TGGCCAACAACAAGCTGCTGAACCTGGAAGGCACCAAGGTGAACAAATACGGCGGCGCCGTGAGCCTGGGCCATCCGCTGGGCGCCTCGGGCGCGCGCATTGTGACCACGCTGATGAACGTGCTCAAGAACGAGGGCGGCAAAATCGGCGTGACGGGCATCTGCAACGGCGGCGGCGGCGCCAGCGCCATTGTGGTGGAAGCGCTGTAATTTTTTCTGTCTTTGACAATCGAAGAGCCCCACCGAAAATTCGGTGGGGCTTTTTTTGGCCCGACTTTTAGAGACAATTTCCCATCGCACGGAAAATCCCTTTTCTGCGTTCTTGCGCCTATGAAATACCTGGTTCCTTTTTTCTTTTTGCTGCTGGCCCTGCCCTCGCACGGCCAGCGGCTGAAGCGTTTTATTTCTTATTACGACTCGCTGAAAACCAACAAGCGGGAAGTGTACACGGCCCTGGTGGCCGCCGATACCGTGCCGCAGGGCACGTACAAGCGCTTTTATCGCAACGGCAAGCTGGAGCAACAAACCAGCTTCACGCAGGGCAAGCGCGATTCGGCCTACGTGGAATTTCACCCCACCGGCACCCGGCGGCTGGAGGCTACTTATAAGGACGGCATCCGGCAGGGCCCGTTCAAAACGTATTACGACGACGGCCACGTGGCCCAGGCCGGCTTCTTTGAAAACGACGAGCCCAACGGCGAAATCACCTACTACCACCCCGACGGCTCGGTGAAGCTGCGCACCACCCTCGCCAAAGGCCAGCCCAACGGCGCCCTCAAAGCCCTGTACCCCGACGGCAAGACCCAGGCCGAAATCAGCTACGTGGACGGCCAGCCCAACGGCGCGGTGAAATTCTACTACCCCAACGGCGTGGTGCAGAGCGAGGGCAGCTTCTCGAAAGGCCTGCTGTCGGGCCCTTACAAAACGTATTACCCCAACAGCCAGATTGAGGTGGAAGTGCTGGCCGACAAGAACGGCCGCGGGCGCTACCGGAGCTACTACATGAGCGGCAAGCTCCAGACCGAGAGCACCTACGCCCCGGCCCCGCTGGTGCAGCGTGCGGTGAAAAACCCGCTGGGCGACGACCTGACCAAGCGCGCGGCGCCCGTGAGCGGCACGGCCAACCTCGACGGCCCGGCCACCAGCTACTACGAGAGCGGGCAAGTGAAATCGAAGATGACCTACCGCAACGGCGTGCTGGTGGGCCACGGCATTGAGTACTACGAGAACGGCCACCTGCGCGAGGAAACCGACTATGCCAACGGCGGCAAAGACCGCAAAATCACGCGCTACCACGACGTGGCCGGGCAGCTGAAACAAGCTGAAGAGCAGTACAAAAGCGGCCGGCCGGCCGGCACCTGGCGCGAGTTTTACCCCGATGGCAAGACGCCCCGCAAAGTGGAAACCTACGGTCCGCAGGGCAAGCTGGTGGGCGAACGCCTCACTTACTACGAAAACGGCACGGTGCAAAGCCGGCAGCCTTACCTGAACGGCTTCATGGCGGGCGTGGCGCAGGAATACTTTCCCTCGGGCAAGGTGCGCAAGGAAACCACCTACGTGCGCAGCATGATTCAGGGCCCGTTTAAGGAATACCGCGAGGACGGCACGCTGGCCGTGAACGGCCTGTACCGCAACAGCAAGCAGAGCGGCGTGTGGACCTACTACAAGGAAGACGGCAAAACCGTGGACCGCACCGTGACTTACCGCAACGGCCAGCAGGTGACCGACCCCGTGCACCAGCCCAAACCCAAGCCCAAGGCTCCGGTGAAGCGGCGCTGAGACCGTCGCGACGGCCAAGAAATGGATACTCATGCAATAAAAAGCCCCGGCCGTCTGGTTGGGGCTTTTTGCTTTTACTCGGAAAAAGGTGAAAATATCAGGCAACCCTACTGAGGCAACTTGCATCTGTAGCTGCAGTTCCGCACCGCTCCCTGCAGGTAGCCGGAAGAAGCAGCAAAAATTTATTGCGGCTTACTAATTGATTTTCAGAAGTTCATCACAGCGCAGCCTTCGCTTAACGAAAAATTATTGCTTTAGTACCTTGCGTTACAAAGTACCTGCTTTACATTTGTTCTGTTCTTAGCCCAGTAGCTGAGCTAAGCGGGTACCCAAGATGACCCGCTAGCCCGTTGCTTCCACTCACCGGAGTTTGGGCGGCCGAATTGCCCACCACCCAGCGGAACCGCGGCCGCTGCCAGCGCCGGGCAACTCCCCCACCCACCTCACCTTCCATTTTCTGCACCATGAAAACTTTTTTCACCGCTTCTGCCCTCTCCCTTCCCGGCCGCGTGCTGCGTGGCGCGGCCCTGGTTTCGCTGTTGCTGCCCTTGGGGGCGGCAGCCCAGACGGGCGGCCCGGGCAGCGTGAGCGGCAGCCTGCTAGAAGACGGCTCGGGCAAGCCCGTGCCGTTCTCCGACGTCGTGCTGCTGCGCTCGGCCGATTCCACGTTCGTTACGGCCGCCCAAACCACGGAGCAGGGCGCTTTCCGGGCCGCTGGCCTGCCACTGGGCACCTACCTGATGCGGGTGCAGGACCTAAACTACAAAGCGTTGCGCCGCCGCTTCACCTTGACCGAAGCGGCACCCGCGGCCCAGTTTCCAGGCCTGAAAATGACGGCCGCCACCGCCACCAAGCTCAGCGAAGTAGTGGTGACGGCCCAAAAAGCCACCGTGGTGGAAGAGCTGGGCAAACGCGTGATAAACGTAGAAAAAGACCTAGGCAGCGTGGGCGGCACGGCGGCCAACGTGCTGCAAAACGTGCCCTCGGTGAGTGTGGACGTGAACGGCACCGTGAGCATGCGCGGCACCTCCAACGTCACCATCCTCATCGACGGCAAGCCGGCCGGCGTGAGCAACGGCGGCGCCGGCGGCCAGCGCCTCGACCAAATTCCGGCCTCGCGCATTGCGCAGGTCGAAGTCATCACCAACCCCTCGGCCAAGTACGACGCGGCCGGCGGCGGCGGGGTCATCAACCTCATCACCAAGAAAGAAACCCGCAACGGCACCAACGGCACGGCCGCGCTGAACCTCGGCACCGCCGACAAGTACAGCGGCAACCTCAACCTGAGCCGCAAGCAGGGCAAAGCCACCTGGCAAGCCGGCTATGACGGCCGCGACGTGACCTACGGCAGCAAGGGCCACAGTGAGCAAATGGCCTTGCTGGGCCCCGAAACCGTGCGCACCACGCAAGTGGCGGCGGGCAACGAAATCCACCGCAACCACTCGCTGCGAGCCGGCGTGGACCTGCAGCTGCCCAAGGACCAGACCCTGAGCCTGAGCGTGAACGCCGGCACCGAGCGCAACATCGAAGGCGAAAGCCAGGAGCTGACCCAGCAAACCAACAACGGCCCCGTGCAACGGGCCCGCGGCCGCCAGGACCTCGACGTGCAGGTGAAAGTGCTGAACTTCGGCAGCAACTACCGCCGCACCTGGGCCGAGCACAAGGGCCGCGAGCTGAGCGCCAACTTCGGCGGCGTGGTGATTGACGCCAACGTGCCGGTGGTGCAGCGCCAATACGTGGAAGCCGGCTCGGGCGGCGCTCCGCAGCCCGGCACCCGCCAGCTGCTCGAGTTGCTGGCCAACATCCAGTTTGCACAGGTGGACTACACCCGGCCGCTGGCCGACGGCAAGGGCCGCCTCGAAATGGGCGCCAAAGTGGAGCACCAGGGCAACCGCGGCGCCAACAAGTTTGGCTACGCCGCCAGCGAAAGCCGCCCCAACGACTTCGTGGACGACCCCAACCGCTCGCTCGACTACACCTCCGACCAATTGGTGCCCGCCGCGTACGTTACCTACCAGCGGCCCCTCGGCGCCAAGTGGAGCGCCCAAGCCGGCCTCCGCTCGGAGTACACCATCCTGAGCGGCAGCATCCGGGGCGGCGTGGGCATCCAGCAGCGCGGCAGCCTGGCCCAAGACTACCTCAACTTCTTCCCCTCGGCCACCATCAACCGCGAATTTGGCAAGGAGCCCGGCCAGAACCGCCTGCAGCTGAGCTACGCCCGCCGCCTCAACCGGCCCAATTTCATGCAGCAGCTGCCGCTGGCCATTTACCAGGACCCGCGCAGCTACCGCCTCGGCAACCCGCGCCTGCGGGCCGAATTCAGCCACAACATCGAGCTAGGCCACCAGCTAAACCTAGGCCAGGCCACCATCACCAGCACCGTGTTTGCCCGCATCACCACCAACTCCATCCAGCGCCTGCGCTTCGTGGACACCATGGCCACCCGCCTCGCCGGCCCCGGCGCCGGCCTCGTGACGGCCGAAACCTACGACAACTTGGGCACCACCACCAACCTCGGCGCCGAGTTTAGCCTCAACCAGCCCCTGGCCAAATGGTGGCGCCTGAACGCCAGCACCAGCCTCTACCGCGCCCAGATTGCGGGCAACGGCATCGGCAACAACCGCACGGCCCTGGTGGGCACCGCCCGCCTCACCAACAACTTCACCCTGCGCCCCACCCTCGACGTGCAGCTGAGCGGCAACGTGCGCTCGGCCTCGCTCACGGCCCAGGGCCGGCAGCTGGCCTGGGGCCAGATGGACATCGCCCTGCGCCAGCGCCTGTTCTCGGACCGCGCCGCCCTCACCCTGCGCGTATCCGACGTGCTGAACACCAGCTCCTACCGCACCGAAATCGAAACCAACGCCCTCACCAGCACCCGCTACGCCAAAGACGAAACCCGCGTGGGCTGGCTGGGCTTCACCTGGTACATCGGCGCCAGCAAGGCCAAGCCGGGCCGCATCGAGGCCGCGCCCCAGGGCGGCGGCGGCTTCGGCGGCTGATAAAACCAGTGCCCCGAAGCGGTGCTTCGGCCCAGGCGAACACCACGAATCTTCAAAGAACCGAAGCACCGCTTCGGAACACTGTCCCACCCCGCTTTTCTCTCCTTCTTTCTGCGAATGGTCTCGTCGTCTGCAAATCAGGCGGCGGGACTTTTTTTTGGTGGGGCTACGAAGTTTTGACACCGTAGCTTCGCTGCCCATTTGTCTCCTCCTTTTCAATTGCTTCCAATGCGCAAGCTGCTCCTACTCGCCTCATTCCTTGCACTGGCCACGCTGCTGGCCAGCACTACGGCCCAGGCCCAAGCGTCGCAAACGGCTTTCACTTCCTACGCCCAGTTCAACGACACGCTGGTGGCCCGCTTCAACCGCGGCGACTTTCAGGGCGTGGAAGCCTTTGGCAGCCCGGCCCTGCGCCAGCTTGAACCGCTGGGCGCCATGGCTAAGCTGCTAGCCGGCTTGCGGGCCAAAACCGGCCGCGTTGGCAGCAGCGCCGCTTTGGAGGCGCGCGGGTCGCGCCACGCGTTTGCCTGGAAAGGGGAAAAGCAGAACCTACGCGTGACGCTGGTGTCGGCGACGCCGGGCGTGCTGGACGACTACACCATTTCGGATTTTATCGAGCAGCCCGCCGGCGCCCGGCGCACCGCGCCGGTGCTCACCGACAACCCGCAGAAAACCGCCCTCGACCAGGCCGTGCACCGCGCGGCCTCGCTCTACATGCAGCACCCCGACGCGGCCGGGCTGTCGATTGCGGTGTACCAGGGCGGGCAGGAGCGGTTTTATAACTACGGCGAGGTGGAAAAGGGCACCGGCCGCCGGCCCACGCCCACCACGTTCTACGACATGGGTTCGGTGGCCAAAACCTTTGTGGGCACGCTGCTGGCCCAGGCCGTGCTCGATGGCAAGGTGAAGCTGACCGACGACATCCGCCCCTACCTGCCCGGCCCGTTCCCCAACCTGGAGCTGGAGGGCCAGCCCATTCGCTTCGTCGATTTGGCCAACCACACTTCGGGCCTGCCCGTGAAGGCCCACAACTACACGCCGGAAACAAAGAAGCGCATCGACGGCCTCCCGCTGGCCGAGCAGATGGCCTACTACAACCAGTTTTCGGCCGATAGCCTGCTGCTGAACCTGCGCACCTTCCGGCTGGACACGCGGCCCGGCACCACCTACCGCTACAACGGCGTGGGCATGAAGCTGCTCCAGCTGCTGCTTGAGCGCGTGTACCAGCAGCCCTACGAACAGCTCGTGACCGGCTACGTGCAAAAACACTTCAACATGCCGGACACCAAGCGCGTGCTGACCGCCAAGGAGCAGGCGCGCTTCGCCACCGGCTACGCCCAGCCCAACCGGCCCCAGCCCCACCCCACCTACACCGGCTACTGGGCCGGCCCCAACCTGAGCTCGACCCCGGCCGACCTGCTGAAATACCTGCGCGCCAACCTGGCCGAGCGCGACCCCGCCGTGCGCCTCGCCCACCAGCTCACCTACCGCACCGCCCCCGGCGCGGGCATCGGCCTGGGCTGGATGCTCGACACCGACGCCGACGGCTGGGCCCGCATCTACCACAACGGGCAGTCGCCGGGCTACAACACGCGGCTGGCTTTCTACCCCGGGCAGGACGTGGGCTTTGTGATTCTGGTGAACGAGAACCTCAACCAGGGCCGGGTCACTGAAATGGAGGAGTTGCTCAAGCAGCAGCTCCCCAAGCCCGTTGCCGCACCTACAGCGGTTTCGCGGTCAGGGTCTGGCGGGCAGTAGCGCGAACTGCTCTAAGCAGTCGGCCAAGGCGGCGATGATGCGCCCCTGATGCATTGGGACGCCGTGCTGTAATGCCGGGACTGCCGGCACGATGAAGTCTCCGGCCCAGCTCGGCTGCGCAGGTGTTCCCGGGGCCGTGGCTTCGGGCAGCCAGCCCCGGAATTGGTTTTACTCATTCCTTTCTCTGCACACCTTTTTCATTCTTTCTGGTTTCTATGTCAAAACAACTCCCCCTGGCCCTCGCGCTTTTGCTGGCGGCCGGCACCGCCTCGGCCCAATCGGGCAAGATTAAAGTCAAGACTAAGCCCGGCCGAAACGCAGCTACCACTACCCCCGCGCCGGCCGCCGCGCCCACCGACTGGTCCGTGACCTACGCCCAAACCATCACGCCGGCAGGCCTGAAAGCCGACCTCGACGTGCTGGCCTCGGACGCGTACGAAGGCCGCGAAACCGGCAAGAAAGGCCAGAAAATGGCCGCCGACTACATCGCCAAAGCCTTTGCGGCCAACGGCCTGACCGGTCCCGTGGCGGGCTCCGACAATCCCTACATTCAGCACTTCGGCATGAAGCGCACCAGCCTCGACCTGGCCGCCAGCACTGTGAAGGTGGGCAGCCAGACGTTTCAGGGCAAGCGCGATTTCTATGGCATTATGACCGATGCTTTTGCCACGGGCGCGCCGCTACAGCCGGTGTTTGTGGGCTATGGCATCAAGGAGGACAAGTACTCAGACTTTGCCGCGCCCGCCGACTACAAAGGCAAGGACCTGATTCTGTTGGCCGGTGAGCCGTTGAACGGCCAGGGCAAGTCGCTGCTCGGCCTCGATGGCAAAGCCAGTGCGTATGCTTCGGCGACGCTTGACGGCCTGATGGCGCGCCGCAAAGGCATTTTTCCGCTGGGCGCGCGCTCCATCATCCTCGTCATGCCCACGGCAGCGGCTTATTCGGCCGTGCCCCAGGCATTTGGCCAGCTCATGGACCACGACGACCTCACCTTCGACGGCGCGGAAAAGAAGAGTTCGGGGTTCAACATTTTGATGGTGTCGCCTGAAATGGGCGCCAAGCTGCTGGGCACCACCCCGGCCGCCCTCGACAAGTACCGCCAGAGCGTTGCCAAGGCCGGCAAGCCAGTGGCCTCGCCCTTCAAGCCCGCGGCCGCCACCGCCCAGGCCAAACTAAACACCGAGCCCTTCACCACCGAAAACGTGCTGGGCTACCTCGAAGGCGGCGACAAAAAGGACGAACTCCTCGTGGTGTCGGCCCACTACGACCACCTCGGCGTGAAGGACGGCGTGGTGTTCAACGGGGCCGACGACGACGGCTCGGGCACGGTGAGCGTGCTGGCCATGGCCCGCGCCTTTTCGCAGGCCAAAAAGGAGGGGCACGGTCCGCGCCGCAGCATCCTGTTTCTGGCCAATACCGGCGAGGAAGAGGGCCTGCTGGGCTCGCAGTACTATACCGACCACCCCGTGTTCCCACTCGAAAAGACCGTGACCGACCTCAATATCGACATGGTGGGCCGCGTGGACAGCCTGCACCAGGGCAAGGGCGACTACGTGTACCTGGTGGGCGCCGACCGCCTCAGCACCGAGCTCAACGCCCTGAGCGAGGCCACCAACCAGCAGTACAACCCGCTGGCCCTCGACTACAAATACAACGACCCGGCCGACCCCGAGCAGATTTACTACCGCTCCGACCACTACAACTTCGCCAAGCACAACGTGCCCATCATCTTCTATACCAGCGGCCTGCACCCGCAGTACCACAAGGCCACGGACGATGTGGAGTTCATCGACTTCCCGGCCATGGCCCGGCGCGACCAGCTCATCTTCCACACGGCCTGGGCCCTGGCCGAGCGCGACGCCCGCGTGGCCCTAAAGCCCGAGTTTGTGAAAACCAACTTTGCGCCTACAGCCGCCGACCTCGACCGCTACGCCGGCACCTACGGAAGCGCCCAGATTCCGCTCAAAATCACCTTCACCCGCGAGGGCAGCGCCCTCAAGGCCCAAGCCACCGGCCAGCCGGCCTTCACGCTGGAAGCCGTGAGCCCGGGCGTGTTCAAGTTCGACCCGGCCCAGCTGCGCGTAGAGTTCTCGCCCGAGCAGCCCACCTTCAAGTTGAAGCAGGGCGGCGGCGAATTTGAATTCAAGAAAGAGTAGTTTCTCGCCTTCCTTTCTGCAAGCGAAGCCCCGTCGTCGGTTTAGTCCGGCGGCGGGGCTTTTTGGTGGGTATCCGTTTGTAGGCAGTGCTTCAGCGCACGGCGTACACGCGCTGCACGCGGCGGTCGGCGCTGAGCTGCTGGGCCACCAGCGCGGTATTCACCTGGCCCAGGCCTGGGTCGTCGAGCACCCGCTGCAGGGCCAGGTTGAGTTTGGCGGCCGTTTTGCGGCACAAAGGGCGGGCGCTGTTCAGGTTGAGGCACAGGCCGTCGATGCGCTCCTGGTACACGAGTTGGTCTTGCGCGTTGTAGAAGCGCACGATGGTGAAGTCGCGGGTGGTGAGGTTGGTTTCGAGGTTCCAGTAGCCCGCCGTGGTCACGGCCGCCGACTGGGCGTTGGCAGTCGCTGCGCCTGCCAGGAGCAGCGCCAGCCCAAAGAATTGAGAAAACAAGGATTTTTTCATAGCTAGGCAAGGAAAAAAAGTGAGAAGAAACGATGGCGCGTGGACTCGGCGGCGGCCGATGCGGCCCGCTATGCCCGCACCGCGCCTTAGGCGGCGGGAATGGGCTGCTCGGGGTTTGCCTTGAAAAAGGCGCTGGGCGCTTGCCCGGTAAACCGCCGGAACTCGCGAATCAGGTGAGCTTGGTCGTAGTAGCCACAGGCGTAGGCCACGTCCTGCCAATTGGGGGCCGGGCTGGCGGCCAGTAGCCGAAACGCGTGGTTGAACCGCACCAAGCTGGCGTACAGCTTGGGCGCCGTGCCTACTTCGGCCAGAAAGCGGCGTTCGAGCTGCCGGCGGCTCAGGCCCACGCCCTGGGCCAGCGCTTCGATGCTGACCCGGCCCTCTTGCCGTAAAATGCTGCCGGCCACGGCATCAACGGCGTCGGGCAGCGCCGTGGTGTGGGCCGCGTGGGCCAGCAGCAGCTCGTCGGCCGCCGCCGGCCACGCCACGTGGCTGCCGGCCTCCTGCATGCGGTGCAGCAGGGCATTGACGAACGCCAGCGCGGCCTCGCCCGGCCCGGCCCGGGCGGTTCGCCCCTCGGCCAAGGACAGGCCAAACAGATGATACAAGCCGGCCGGCCGAAAGAAAATGCTCAGGCCCTCGTCTCGGCCCGGCAGCCGCAGCCAGAGCATCCGCCGGGCAAAACCCAGCGGGTCTTGGGCAGAAAAGGGGGGCAGGTCGGCGGGGGGGCTGTGGGCCGTGGCGGCGGTCGGCGGCCCGAGTTCGGGGTCGTTGTGCCACAGCCCGTAGCACTCCACGAAGCCGCTCAGCTCCGGCGAAGGTGAAAATGCCGTAATGTGCATATCTATCTGCGGGGCCTTGCCCAGTTCTAACCATGTGCCGCTCAAACCCGGCCCTTGCGACAACTCAAGACAAATTTACAATATTAAATTTTTTGAATATTGTACGAATGCGACATTGTTCGTTTATGCGGCGAGGATGACTTCGCATTGGCCACGACCTAACTTTGCCGGCGTTATGCAAAAACCGAGTATTCCCAAGGGCACCCGCGATTTTGGCCCCGCCCAAGTGGCGCGCCGCCAGCACATTTTCAATGTCATCCGCCGCACGTTCGAGTCGTTTGGCTACGCGCCGCTCGAAACGCCGACGCTGGAAAACCTCTCCGTGCTCACCGGCAAGTACGGCGACGAAGGCGACCAACTGCTGTTTAAAGTGCTGAACTCCGGCGACTTTGCCAAAGACGTGACGGCCGAAGACCTGGCCGCCGGCAGCAAAGCCCTGCTGCCCAAAGTGGCCGAAAAAGGCCTGCGCTACGACCTCACCGTGCCCTTCGCCCGCTACGTGGCCATGAACCGTGGCACCCTCACCTTCCCCTTCAAGCGCTACCAGATGCAGCCCGTGTGGCGCGCCGACCGGCCCCAGCGCGGCCGCTACCGCGAGTTTTACCAGTGCGACGCCGACGTGGTGGGCACCGACTCGCTGCTCTGCGAAGCCGAAATCGTGCTGATGATGGCACAAGTGCTGAGCGGCCTCGGCCTGCACGACTTCGCCATCAAAATCAACCACCGCGGGGTGCTGCGCAACATTTACCAGGCGCTGGGCGGCGAGGGCCGCGAAACGGATTTGTTCGTGGCCATCGACAAGCTCGATAAAATCGGCCGCGACGGCGTGAGCAAGGAGCTGCTGGAGCGCGGCTTCTCGGCGCCGACCATTGAGACGCTGTTTGAGCTGCTGACCGTGGAGGGCAGCTACGAAGAGAAGCTGCAGCGCCTGCTGGCGGGCTTCGTGACGGCCGGCGTGGAGCCCGACGGCGTGCGCCCCACCACCCCCGACGTGGAAGCCGACTCGCCCGAGCCGCTGGCCAACTACCGCGGCCTCACCGAGCTGGCCCAGGTGCTGGACATTCTGCGGGCCTCCGGCTTCAAGCAGTTCGACCGGCTGGAGTTCGACCCCACGCTGGCGCGGGGCCTCTCCTACTACACGGGCTGCATTTTCGAAGTCAAAATCAACAACGTGCAGATGGGCAGCGTGAGCGGCGGCGGGCGCTACGACAACCTCACCGGCTCCTTCGGGCTGTCCGGCGTGTCGGGCGTGGGCTTCTCGTTCGGCGTCGACCGGCTCTACGACTGCCTGGAGGCGCTGGACTTGTTCACGGTGACGGCCGAAACCCCCACGCGGTGCCTCATCACGCACTTCGACGTGGCCAGCGGCCGGGCCGCCCTGCCCCTGCTGGCCGAGCTGCGCGCCGCCGGCATCCCCAGCGAGCTGTACCCCGACGCCAGCAAGCTGCAGAAGCAGTTCAAGTATGCCGACGCCAAGGGCATTCCGCTGGTTATCATCATGGGCCCGGAGGAAGCGGCGGCCGGCGTCGTGAAAATCAAAATCATGCAAACCGGCGTGGAGCGCGTGCTGCCCATCGGTGAAGTGGTGACGGCCCTCACGGCGGAGTGAGCAGTGGGGTAGCGACGCAAAACGTTGCGTCGCTACCCCGCTCTACTCCACCAGCACGCGGCGGCTTACCCCCTGCCCGGCCAGCGTGGCCCGCAGCACGTACAGCCCCGCCGGCAGCCCGCGCACCGACAACGCCGCCGCGTCGGGAAAGGCCCGCACCAGCCGGCCCTGGGCATCGAATAACCGCAGGGCAGTGGGCAATTTTCCAGCCGGGAAATGCGCCTGCACCCCATCCGTGGCCGGATTGGGGAAAACATCGAAGCCCAGGGACTCGGCCGCGCGCGCTGCGCGGAGCAGGGTGCCGGAATTTTGCACGCGGACGGCGCAGATGTCCTGTCCGGTTGGGCTTAAGGCCGAAGTAGCCCAAAAAACCTGCACTGAGCCGTTGGGCTGCGAAACAGGCACGTAGTCGAAGGTGCTGGGCCAGTCCATGCCCGTGGTGTGCAGGACGACTCCATCGCTGGAAAAAACCATTGCGCCGTTGGTAAGAAGCTTTTGGGCGCCGAACCCCCGGAGAGTGCCGCTGGCATAGAATGCCATCACGGCTCCGTTGTCCGAGCCGGCCAGTTTGGGGCTGATGGAATAGTCCGCTTGCTGGTTAATCTCCCTCGTCCCCCAGGGCATCGTTCCGGCGGCGTCCATCTTTGTCACCGTCTGCAGGTTGGGCAAGCCAGTGCTTGCTCCTCCCCGCGCATCGTTCCATATCAGCCACAGGGCGTTATCGTACCACAAGGCATCGGCTAGCTCCTGCGCAAATCGGCTCGGGCTCGCGGTGATGTAGCCCGGCCCGGCCCAGCCCCACGCCCCGCCGGGGAGGATTTTGGCCACCAGCACATCGCCACCGCTGTTGCTCCAGGCCACGTAGAGGTTGTTGGCGGGGTCGCGGGCCAGGCGCAAGCCCGAGTGGCTAACCAAAGCGCCGCCCGCTGAAATGGTCGTGAACGCTCCCCAAGGTATCCCTTGCAGCGTGTAATGCTGGGCAAAAATGGCCGAGCCAGTGCCCCCCGCGCCGGCTACCAGGTAAAACCCATTGCCGCCGTCGCCGATGGTGTGATAGAAGTCGGCCGGCACGCCTCCCAACGGGTTGACGTTGACCTGCTGGTAGTTGAGGGGCCAGCGCCGCTGCCCCGTGGCGCTCACCCGGTTGAAAGCAAAGCGGGCACTGCCCCCGTTCAGCCGCAGCGCGTGGGTGATGATAGCCCCTGAGTCGTTGGGCATGATATTGAGCGCGTTTTCTGATTCCGCCGCAATTGCCGGCGGGGCAGCGGCGGCTACCAGCGCCGGGGCCGCCCACTGCGGTACGCCAAGGGCATTGTAGTACTGGCAGCGCACCGTGTCGCCGCCCGCGCCAAACGCCCCCTGCACCCAGGCCACGAGCAGTCCGCCTCGCCAGGCCACGGATTTCATCCCCACGATGTCGCGGCCCCGGCTCTGAAACAGGAGTTGGCCGTTGGTGGCCAGCTGCGGCAAGCCGGCCGCGTCCAGGTGCTGGGCGTAGATGCCGGTGCCGGGCCCCGAGTTGTTGCCGTTGCGCTTATCAATCCAGAGCACGAAGGAACCGCCCGCACCGTCGGCCACGGCCTGTACGCCAAACTGATTACCGGGCGCGTTGCACAAAAACAGCGTGGCAGTGGCGGTGGTGGGAAACTGAGCGCGGGCCGGGCCAGCCAGCAGCAAAAGCAGCAGTGTTCCCCAACATGGAAGCTGCCCCAGGGCCGGGAGGAAGGATGTATGTCTCATAGCGGAAGGATAGAATGTAAAATTATTTTAATAATATATTAAATTATTCCACCATAATCAATGGTTAAGCCCGCTCACATCCTCTCGCCCCCGCTGGGCCCCTAGCCGGCAGGCTGCGGAAATACTTCTAGTTTTGCAGCCACCCCCAACCGCCCCCTCACCCACCACCCCCGAATGCCCACCCACACCATTTCGCCCGCGCAGCCCCTCACCCTGGCCGCGCTGGCCACCCTGCTGGCCGATGGCCGGCCCGTGCAACTTGGCGACGACGCCAAAGCCCAAATTGCCACCTGCCACGCATACCTGCACCGGCGCCTGACGCACGAGGACAAGCCGATTTACGGCATCAACACCGGCTTTGGCTCCTTGTATAATGTGAGCATCGCGCCCGAGCAGCGCGCCCAGCTGCAGGTCAACCTGATGATGTCGCACGCCTGCGGCACCGGCGCCGAGGTGCCCCAGCCCCTCGTGCGCCTCATGCTTTTCCTCAAGGCCCAGAGCCTGAGCTACGGCCACAGCGGCGTGCAAACCGCCACCGCTGAGCGCCTCGTGGCCATGTACAACCGCGAGCTGCTGCCGGTGGTATACGAGCAGGGCAGCCTGGGTGCCAGCGGCGATTTGGCCCCGCTGGCCCACCTCTGCCTGCCGCTGCTGGGCCTGGGCGAAGTGAACTACCAGGGCTACCGCCTGAGCGCCGCCGATGCCATGAGCCTCTTCAGCTGGGAGCCGCTGGCGTTGCAGGCCAAGGAAGGCCTGGCCCTGCTGAATGGCACCCAGTTTATGCTAGCCTACGCCGTGGACGGCGTACTGCGCGCCCAGCGCCTGGCCGACGCGGCCGACGTCATTGGCGCGCTCTCGACCGAGGCTTTTGGAGGTTGCACCGACCCGTTTAATGCCAACCTGCACCGCATCCGGCCGCACGCCGGGCAGGTGCTGGTGGCCCGGCGCCTTTCGGAGCTGCTGGCCGGCTCGGAGCTGCAAACCCAGCCGCGCCACGCCGTGCAGGACCCCTACTCCTTCCGCTGCCAGCCGCAGGTGCACGGCGCCTCGCGCGACGCGTTGGCCTACGTGGCCCAGGTGGTGGAAACCGAGTGCAACTCGGTGACCGACAACCCCAACATCTTCCCCGACGAAGACCTCATTCTGAGCGGCGGCAACTTCCACGGCCAGCCCCTGGCCCTGGCCCTCGACCACCTCGCCATTGCCGTGGCCGAGCTGGGCAGCATTTCGGAGCGCCGCACCTACCAGCTCATTTCCGGCCAGCGCGGCCTGCCCACCTACCTGGTGGCCGAACCCGGCCTGAACTCGGGCCTGATGATACCGCAGTACACCGCGGCCAGCATCGTGAGCCAGACCAAGCAGCTATGCACCCCGGCTTCGGTCGACAGCATTGTGAGCAGCAACGGCCAGGAAGACCACGTGAGCATGGGCGCCAACGCCGCCACCAAATCTCGCCGCGTGTTGGACAACGTGGAGCAGGTGCTGGGCATCGAGCTGATGACGGCGGTGCAGGCCCTGGCGTTCCGGCGCCCCGGCCGCACCTCGCAGGAGCTGGAGCGGGTGGTGGCCGCCTTTCAGCAGGAAGTGAAGTTTGTGGGCCAGGACCGGGTGCTCTACCCCGACTTACACAAAGCCGCCGCCTTCGTCCGTAAGTTTGACTGGCAATAAGCCGGGGGCTTTTTTCGTATTGTGACTGCCCGCGGCGCGTGTCCGCCGTTCACGGCCTGAATTTTGCGCGCCGCCCTACCGCTATGCTTACGCGTACCAGACGCTGATGATGAAGTTGGTATACCGTTCCTTTTTTCTGTTGAGCCTGTGGCTGGGAGCCCTTGTGGCGGTGCGCGCCCAGCCCGGCAACGTTTGCTTTACGCCCACTGTAACGCCACCCTGCACGTTCGTGGCCATCGATAACGCTACCAACCAGCCGGTGGACGCCTTTTGCGTAGGAAAACCAGTACGGTTTGAACTGTGCGCCAGTCGCAGTGTGCCCAGCACATTGCTGTATTACGGCGTGCTACCCGGGCTCAATACCACGTTTCCGGGTTGCCAGCCGCCGAACCAGTTGCCTTACGTGTACACCCCCACGCGGGCCGAAGTGGGTATGGTTACGGTTTCAGAACTAGCCAATGACCGCACAGGCAGCAATGGAGGCGTTACCTATTACACCCGCACCTTCCGCGTCTACGACAACACCGCCCCAACCTTTACGGTGGCGCCCTGCCCCAGCGGCAACGCGTTGATTACCATCACCGACCTAGTGTACGACTACTACTCGGTGCAATCCGGCTCGGGTGCCCCGCTCAATCTCAACCCCGGCCAGCGCAGCGCGGTGGTGCCACTCGCCAGTGGGGCTACTTCGGTCACGGTGGTGGGCCACTACACCGCGCCCAACATCTGCGAAAGCCAGCAGGCCACGCAGCCCGTGGCCACGCTGCTGCCGCCCCAAACGCCGCTCTTCACCACGCTCACGCTGCAGGGTGCCCTGCCCGGCGGCACGGCCACGCTGGCCATTGGCCAGCTGCCGGCCGGCTACTTCTACACCCTGCAGCGGGCCGATGCCAGCGCGCCCGGCGGCTTTGCCACGGTGGCCACGGTGCCCGCCGGCAGCACGTCTTTTGCCGTGCCCAGCGCCGCGCCCGGCTGCTACCGCCTGTTGCGCACCGACGCCTGCCAGCTCAGCACCGCGGCCTCCGACTTGATATGCACGCTCAACCTCACGGGCAATTCCACGCAAAACCGCAACCAGCTGCTGTTCAGCGACGCTGGTGGCTCGGGCGCGGTCTACACTGTGAGCCGCGACGGCAAGGTGCTCGCGACGGGCATTGCCCCCATCTCGGGCGGCCTGGAGGACAGCGACGTGCAATGCGGCACCAGCTACTCCTACACCGTGACGGCCACCTATCCCAACGGCACGAAATCGGTTTCCAACGCCGTCACCATTCTCACCACCTCGAACCTGCCGCCCCAGCAGCCGCTGCTGGTGCCCAGCTTCAACGTGCGCAACGTGGTGGAGCTGCGGCCGGTGCTGGCGGGCGGCACCCTGCCCGCCAGCAGCACGCTGTTCTATCGTCGCGCGGCGGGCGGTGGCCCCGCCGATTTTGGCAGTGCCACCACCCTGCGCCCCCGCCGCGACTCCACCGCGCTGGAAGACCTGCGCAAAAACCCGCCCTGCTATTCGGTGCGCGTCACGGACGTGTGCGGCAACACCTCCTCCGAAAGCGCGGCCACCTGCCCCAGCCTGCTGAGCGCCAGCCCGGCCGATGCCGACGGCACCACGGCCAGCCTGTCTTGGTCGGCCTTCACCGGCCCTACTCCCGGCGCGGCGGCCAGCTACGTGCTCGAACGCCTCAGCTCCGACAACCAGGTGCTAGACAACATTGCCGTGAGCGGCAACAGCTACACCGACCTGTCGCCTAATACCACGCAACAGGTGCTACGCTACCGCCTCCGCATCAGCGGGGCGGGGCTGCCGGCGGGCACGGTCAGCTACTCCAACATTGCCACCGTGACGCGGCGGCTGTTCCTCACCATCCCCACGGCCTTCACCCCCAACGGCGATGGGCTGAACGACGTGCTCGAAGTGAAAGGCAAGTATTTGAAGGACTACACTTTCGTGGTGGTGGACCGCAACGGGCAGGAAGTATTCCGGGGCTCGCAGCGCGCCGACGTGTGGGACGGCCGCATCAAGGGGCACGCGCCGGTGCTGGGCGGCTACGTGTGGCGCTTCCAGCAAAACAACGAGGACGGCACGCCCTTCACGGCTTCGGGCTCGGTCACGATTTTAAAATAAGCCCCGCGGCGAACCCTGGGGCGGGTTCCGGCGTCTTTGCACCAGCAAGCGGCTCACTTTTGTAGGCTTCGCTTGTTTACGCTACTTGAAAACCGAAAACTGATACCATGGCATTCGACCTCACCGGCATGATGGGCAAAGTGAAAGAGCTGCAGGACAAAATGCAGCAGGCCCAGCAGGAAATACAACACATCACCGCCACGGGTGAAGCCGGCGGCGGCCTCGTGCGCGCCACCGCCAGCGGCCACCGCAAGGTCATTAAGCTCGAAATCGACGAAACGCTGCTGACTCCGCAGGACCGCGACATGCTGGCCGACCTGGTGGTGGCGGCCGTGAACAAAGCCCTAGACGAAGCCGCCGAGCTGGCCCGCCAGGAGCTTCAACGCAAAACCAGCGGCCTGATGCCCAACGTGCCCGGCCTCGATTTGAGCGGTTTTGGCGCCTAGTGCCGCGGTGTCAAACGTTGGCGCCTGCGCCGACGTGGCCATTGTCATCCTGAACTGGAACGGCGCCGGTTTTCTGCGCCGCTTTTTGCCCGGCGTGCTCACCCACGCCGACGGCGCCCGCGTCATCGTGGCCGACAACGCCTCGACCGACGACTCGGTGGAAATGCTCTCGCGCGATTTTCCGCTGGTGGAGCTGCTGCTGCTGGAACGCAACTTCGGCTTCTGCGAAGGCTACAACCAAGCGCTGGCCCAGGTGGACAGCGACTTTTTCGTGCTCCTGAATTCCGACGTGGAAGTGACCCTGGGCTGGCTGCGCCCCCTGCGCGCGCTGCTCGAAGCCAGCCCGCGCATTGCCGCCGTGCAGCCCAAAATCCTGGCCCACGCCGACCCCACCTATTTTGAATACGCGGGCGGCGGCGGCGGCTACCTCGACCGGCTGGCCTACCCCTTCTGCCGCGGCCGGCTCTTCGACACCCTCGAAAAGGACCAGGGCCAGTACGACGACTCGCGCCCCGTGGCCTGGGCCAGCGGCGCCTGCCTGCTGGTGCGCCGCAGCGCCTGGCAAGCCCTGGGAGGCCTCGAACCCGCGTTTTTTGCGCACATGGAGGAAATCGACTTCTGCTGGCGCCTGCAAAACGCCGGGCACGAAGTGTGGTACCACGGCGGCAGCGCCGTGCACCACGTGGGCGGCGGCACCCTACCCAAAACCAACCCCCGCAAAACCTACCTCAACTTCCGCAACGGCCTGGCGCTGCTATATAAAAATGCCGCGCCGGGCGAGTTGCTCTGGGCCATGTGGCAGCGGCTGGTGCTCGACGGCGTGGCCGGGGTGAAGTTTCTGGTAAGCGGCGAGTTGGGCAACTTGTGGGCGGTGCTGCGCGCGCACTTCAGCTTTTATGGCAAGCTGGGCTACTGGCGCCGGAAGCGGCGCGAAGCCCGGCCGCACCTGCGCGTGGCCCAGCGCCAGGGCGTGTACAACGGCAGCGTGGTGTGGGCCTACTTTGCCCAGGGCAAGCACAAGTTTAGTGAGTTGGGACTGCGCTAGGCCGCACACCCCGGCTGGCCCTATATTTGGCCCTTGCCGCTCAGCCACGGTCCCTTTTCTTTTCTGATTTCGATGAAAAAAGCGCTTCTACTGACGCTGGCCTCGGTGCTACTGTTCTTGATTTCGCTGGGCCCAGTGGCGGCGCAGGGGTTCCACCGCATTGGCCACGCCAACCGCTCGCTCACTAAGAAGAAAGAGCATTCAAGCAAGCACGTCAAGCACCGCGACAAAACCAAGAAAGTCAAAAAGCGCAAGCCTGAAAACGGCGAAAAACGGCGCCACAAGCAGGCCAAACAGCAGGAGCTGAACCGCGAGGCCAAAGAATATGACGCCGAGAAGGAATAGCGCGGACGCTAGTCAGCGGTTAAAAGTGTAGTTGCAGTCGAAACCGGTAGCTACAGGTCCCACACGGTGCTGCGCTGCTGACGCATGGCCCGGCGCACGTTCATCCAGAATGCCCCGGCGAAGTACAGCACGATGGGCGAGCCAAACGTGAAAAACGACGCGTACACGAACGACAGCCGGACGCTGCGCGTGCTGAAGCCCCACTTTTGGGCCAGGGCCGAGCACAAACCAAAAGACTGTGTTTCGAGGTAGTCGGTGAAGCGTTTCATGGGCGGTAGCGGCTAACGAAATACAGATTGTCTGGGCTAAGATAAGGCCTTACGGGGGCGAGGGCAAGCTCATCCGCGTAAATTCGCCGGCCCCGACCCGACTAATTTTGGGTCGTTTACGTTTGAAGGGCAGGTTTTCGTTTCCCGACGTTGCACATTTCGATGAGGTATTTTTTGCGGCCCGTGGCCCAATGGCTGCTGGCAGCCCCCCTGTTGTTCTCGGCCTGCGCCCTGCCGCGGGTGCTGAAACAGGCCGAAACCGGCCGCACCGTGGTGGCCCGCCCCGCTCCGCTCCTGGCCTCGGGCGAGGCCGTTCCCTTTGAGGTAACCGCCCGGGTGCCAGCCAACCACCTGCACAAGGGCGTCGCGTACGAAGTGCTGTTGCGCTACCGCTACGAGCACGGCCTGCGCGAAGACACCCTCGGCCGCCTGGCCTTCACCGTCGGCAATTTCGTGTACGATGACGAGCACAAAGGCCAGCTGGTGGCCACCCAGAAATTCAGTATTCCGAACACGCCCGGCCGCAACCCCGGCGAGCTGCTGGCCCACGGCCAGGTGCGCGAGCTGAAGAAGCACGGCAAAGTGCTGCGCGCCAACGACGACCTGCTGGTGGCTCGCGGCATCGCCGACCCGGCCCGCCTGGTGACGCGCGAAGACACCGTGCTGACGCTGCTGCCCGAACGCGGCAACAACACCATGAGCGGCACCCGCGTGCTGCCCTTCTATTTCGACGAAGACAAGTGGTTCATCCGCGGCTACCTGGGCACCAACGTGCAGGCCCTCGAAGACCTCATCGACGCCAACCAGCGCACCAAGCAGGTGCTCATCATTGCGGGCCACTCGCCCGACTCGACCGACGCGCACAACCGGGCCCTGGCCAGCAAGCGCGTGCGCATGCTGCTGTACTATTACAAGCAGCGCGTCAAAACCTTTTCGTATCTCAATAAGAACGAGAACATTCGCTTCGACACCCTGGCCTACGTGCGCAAGTGGGATACCTTCCTGAGCAAGGTCACTTCCTCGGCGCTCAAGCCCGAGCAGATGGATTCGGTGGTGTCCATCATCAACGACACGCGCGGCACGTTCGAGCAAAAGGAAAAGGCGCTGCACAAGCTTTCGTATTTCGACTACATCGAAGAATACATCTACCCGGTGCTGCGCTTCGGCACCGTGGCCGTGACGTATACCGCCCCCAAGCGCTACGACTCGGAAGTGTATTTGCTGTCGAAGAAAATTGTGGAGAAGCAGGTGGAAGCCGAGGCCCTCACGCCCGAAGAGTTGCGTTACTCGGCCACGCTCACGCCCCTGCTGGCCGAAAAGCAGCGCATTTACGAGGTGGCCGCCGCCAACAACCCCAACAGCTGGGAGGCCTTTCACAACCTGGGCGTGGTGCTGCTGCAGCGCGGCGAGAAAGAGCCGACGCCCAAAACCCAGAAAGCCTATTACCACCGCGCCGCCGTCAACTTCACGCTGGCCGCCCACCGCAACCCCACGGCCGAGTTCTTCTACCACGCCGCCACCGCCTACCACCGCGCCGGCGACCGCCTCGAAGCCCTGCAGAACTACGACTACGCCATCAAGCTGGGCGGCCCGCGCCCGCTGCTGCGCAAGATTTTCTCCGACCGCGCCGCGCTCGAAATCGAAGTGGGCCAGCCCGACGAAGCCCTGCGTAGCCTGCAATACGCCGGCCCCTCCTACCAGAACGCCCTCAACAAAGGCCTGATTCTGGTGGGGCGCGAGGGCTACGACTTGGCACTGGAGCAGTACCGCCTGGCCCAAACGCTGCGGCCCACGGCAGCGGCGCCCGTCTACGGCATGGCCGTGGTGGCCGCCCGCCAAAAGAACGAAGCCGAAATGGGCCAACTGCTGAAGCAAGCCGTGGCCCTCGACCGCAGCTACGCCCAGCGCGCCGTAGAAGACCTCGAATTTCAGGACTACGCCCAGGGCAAGGTATTTCGGGAGGCGTTGCGATAAGCTTGGCCCAACGCCCCCTACCGTTGTAGCTTTGCCTGACGGCCCAAAACCGCTGTTTATCTAAAGAAAATCATGCGTCAAATTCAATTTCGTGAGGCCTTGCGCGAGGCCCTGTCCGAGGAAATGCGCCGCGACCCGCGGGTGTTCCTGATGGGCGAAGAGGTGGCCGAATACAACGGCGCCTACAAAGTGAGCCAAGGCATGCTCGACGAATTCGGGCCCGAGCGGGTGATTGACACCCCGATTGCCGAGCTGGGCTTCGCCGGCATTGGCGTGGGCGCCGCCGCCAACGGTTTGATTCCGGTCATCGAATTCATGACCTTCAACTTCTCGCTGGTGGCCATCGACCAGGTCATCAACTCGGCCGCCAAGCTGTATTCGATGTCGGGCGGGCAGTATTCCTGCCCCATCGTCTTCCGCGGCCCCACCGGCAACGCCGGCATGCTCAGCAGCCAGCACTCGCAGAACTTCGAAAACTGGTACGCCAACACCCCCGGCCTGAAAGTGGTGGTGCCCTCGAACCCCTACGACGCCAAGGGCCTGCTGAAGTCGGCCATCCGCGACCCCGACCCGGTCATCTTCATGGAGTCGGAGCTGATGTACGGCGACAAGGGCGAAGTGCCCGAGGAAGAGTACCTGCTCGAAATCGGCAAGGCCAACGTGGTGCGCCAGGGCAAGCATGTGACCCTGGTGAGCTTCGGCAAAATGATGAAAGTGGCTTACGCCGCCGCCGATGAACTCCTCAAGGAAGGCATCGAAGCCGAAGTAATTGACCTGCGCTCGGTGCGCCCCATCGACTACGATACCCTCGTGAACTCGGTGAAGAAAACCAACCGCATGGTGGTCATCGAAGAAGCCTGGCCGCTGGCCAGCATCTCGGGCGAACTGGCCTACATCGTGCAGCGCCGCGCCTTCGACTACCTCGATGCCCCGGTCATCCGCATCACCTGCGCCGACGTGCCCCTGCCCTACGCGCCCACCCTTATCGAAGCCTCGCTGCCCAACGTGGCCCGCGTGGTGAAGGCCGTGAAGGAAGTGACCTACGCCAAGGCGTAATCATCGGCCCTTCTGGGCATCAAACTAATGTCAAAAGGCCTCGCAGGTAATACCAGCGAGGCCTTTTTTATTATGTAGATAATACGCCAAATACCGGCCGTTCTTTATCCGCAGCCACCACCTCACCAATTCGCCATTTCTATCAAGACGGTGCGCCAACATTACAGTGGAGGTGGCGTACATTTCTTCCGTATTTGAATTACTTCGTTCAAATACACACTAACAGCACTAGGCATGAACCACCGGCTTCACCTCAAATTTGAACAACTGGAGCGCGCCACTGAGCGGCTGCTGGCCTCGGCCGAGGCATTGGGGACGGATGCGGAACGGGCACCGGGGCCGGGGCAATGGTCGGCCACGCAGGTGGTGCACCACCTGCTGTTCATCGAAAGCAACATTCTGCAGTACGTGCAGAAAAAGGTACACGCCGAGGAAGCGCTGCCCAAGGTGGGCCTGCTCACGCGGCTGCGGGCCCGCGTGGTGCGCCTGCTGCTGCGCCTGCCCGGCTTCAAGTACAAGGCTCCGCGCGGCGTGGCCACTCTCACCAATGCCGGCAACTTGCCCACACTGGCGGAGCTGCGACAGACCTGGGCGGGCACGCGCCGCCAGTTTGAACAGCTGCTCAATGAATTTCCGGGCCGGCTGATGAACCGGGCCATTTTTCCGCACCCGCGTTCGGGGCGCATCACCATTGGGCAGGTGATGGAATTTCTGCTCGACCACCTGCTGCACCACCAGCAGCAAATGGGGCGCATCACCAAAGCCCTGCGGCCTGCTTCGGCGGCGCCCACGGCCGCGTAGGCGGCGGCTAGCGCGCCGGCGCTTCGTAGACCGGCATGGCGCTGAAGGCCGCGGCCAGCTCGGCGGGCGGCACGGTGAGCTTGCGGCGGTCGAGGTCGAGCCAGGCGCCTTCGACGGTGACGGTGGCGGCCACGCGGCCATCGGCTTTGTAAATGGTGTGCACGATGCTCCAGCGCGAGCCGTCGGGCGCGGCCGAAGCTAGGTGGCCGTCGACGCGGATTTCCTCGCCGATGTTCACTTCCTTCAGGTATTTGGTTTCTTCCCGAAACAGAATGGGCCCGAGGCGTAGCTCGGCGAAGCGCTTTACGTCGTAGCCCCATTGGGCCAGCAGGGCCACGCGCTGGTCGGCGGCAAAATCGGCGTAGGCGGAGTGGCGCATGTGGCCGTTGGGGTCCATGTCGGCCCAGCGGGTGCGGTAGGTGACGGCGTTGGTCATTGGGTTGCTTACGGGTTATTGTGCCCGGTTCTCCGCATTGCCCACGGGCATGAGGCGTACCAGGTATTGGTCATTATCATCCTCGCCGATAAAGTCGGCGGTGTAGCCGGCCGCCTCGGCGGCGTCGTTGAGCAGGGCCGCGTCGATGAACAGCCAGGGGAAAGGCTCGCCGGTTTGGTCTTGGTAGCTGAGCGTGTACTGCACCTCGCCGTAGTACGGGCCGTTGAGGTTGATGAGCAGGGCGCCGTCCTCGTCTTCGTAGAGGTAGCGCACGTCGGACGAGGTGGCCAGAATCTGGCCGCCGGGCGCCAGCAGCGTGCGCGCATGGGCCAGAAACCTATCGAGGCCGTCGAGGGTGCCGGTCAGGCCCAGGCCGTTCATGAGCAGCAAAATGGTGTCGTAAGGCCGCTCGGTGGGCGGCAGCGGGGCAAACAGGTCGTGCCGGGCCACGCTGAGCACGCCGCGCTCGGCCATCACCTGCACGGCACCGGCCGACACGTCCACGGCCTTCACTTCGAAGCCGCGGTTTTGCAGCTCCAGCGAGTGGCAGCCCGCGCCGGCCCCGAGGTCGAGCACGCGCCCGCGGCTTTCGTCGAGGGCCTGGCGCTCCAGCTCTGGCATCTGCAGCACGGTGCGGAAGAAGTAGGCGGCGGGCAGCGGCTCGTCGTCGGCCACGTTGCAGTGCACCGTGACGGTGGCACCGGCTTGGCCGTGGTGATAGTCGAGCAGGGCCTGGCCCAGAATGTCGGGAGCAGTGGTTGTGGTCATAAGGCAGGGGCGCCGTGGAGCCGACGGCGCGGCAACGGCTGCCGGCCCTTTACGGCTTCGGGGCCGAAAAGTACCCAAAACTTCGCGGGCCCGCCGGGGGTTTGCTTCGCGCAGAGTCCTATTTTCGCATTCGATGCTACCCGCCAAACTTCGTAAAGGGCAGTTGCCCACCAAAATCTGCGTCACCTGCGGGCGGCCGTTCGAGTACCGCAAAAAGTGGCGCGCCACCTGGGACGACGTGAAATACTGCGGCGAAAAATGCCAGCGCAACCGGCCAGCCGCCAGCGCAACAGCCCCCACCAACTGAGGGCGGCCGGCCTTCGCTGTATCTTTTTGGCCAAACTGCCCGTTTTGCTCCCGAAACAGTTCTTTCAAGCTCCCTTTTATGGCTTCCAACCTCGACTATCTTGACCCGGCCCTCGTTCCCCTGGAGGAAAAAGTAGATGCTTACCTGGAAACCGAGAAAGCCATTCAGCGCGCCATGGCCGCCCCGCAGGGCAGCGTGCCGCCTCAAAACCCGGCCGAGCCCGCCCACAGCCTGCAACAGCTGCGGCAGGACCTGGCCCGCCTTGAACAGGAAATCATCGGCATGCTGCCCACCCGCGACGAGTGGCTGAAGGTAAACCTGGGCTACGGGCCCAGCCGCGTGGGCGCGTGGCACGTACCCGGCACCTCCCCCGCGCGCTACGAGCTGCGGGTGGTGCACTGAGAAGGCGGCAAACGGGTGAACGACAGCCAAGGACGAAAAGCCCCTTCCATCCGCTTTTCCGCCTAATGCCCCGAGTCCCAGTCGTAGCCCATCTCGGCCCACAGGTCTTTGGGGCGGGCAACGGCAAAAGTCATGGTGCCGATGCGCTTGAGGTGCTTGATGCCATACTTGAGGGGGGTGACGAGGCGAAGCGGGGCGCCGTGTTCGGGCGTGAGGGGCTTGCCGTTCATCTCATAGCACAGCAACGTTTGGGGGTGCAGCACGGTGTCCATGTCGAGGCCCACGTAGTAGTTGCCGTCGGGCGTGGCGAGGCCGGCGTAGGGCGCCAGGTCGGCGGGCGGGTTGCGCGGGTCGAAGGGGTAGCCACTCCGTGTGGCCAGCGGGTATTTGGCCAAAAAATCGGACAGGCGGGCGCCGGCCCAGTGTACCACCACGCTCCAGCCTTCGATGCATTTCAGCTCGGTCACCATGTCCACTTTGGGCAACGCCTGCACGTCAGCGAGGGTGAACTCCTGCACCGTATCGGTGCCGTAGCCCTGCACACGCATGCGCCAGGTGGCGGGGTCCAGCTCGGTTTTGAGGCCGTAGGTGCCGTTTTTGCGGGGAGTGCGGGCACGGCTGCGGGCAAACTCCGGTGCCAGCCGCGTTTGCTTGTAGTAGGCGTGGCTGAGGCGGCCGTTGGCGTCGAGCACCTGGCGGAGCGGGCGCGGAATGCCATCGTCTTCGGGCTGCGAAATGAGCCATTTCCAGCCGCCCAGGCCGGCCAAGCCGGCCAGCCCCAGTCCAATAAACGACCGGCGCGAACGGCGCCGGGCCTCGGCCAGCACCTCGGCTTCGGGGCGCAAGGGCGCCTGGGAGTTCTCAGCCGGAGCCGGAACGGGTGATTCTTCAGACATGGCTGCTGCGGTCAGCTAGATTGTTGGTGGAGAGGGAAGCACCGGCGGCCGGCAGGGCCGTGGGGCCGGCCGTGACTTCGTGCGTAGCGGAATCAACTTCCACCACCTCAAAGCCGGCCACCATGGCCCGGAAGTTATTCCAGCCGGCGCGCACCACCTGGGCAATGTGCACGATGAAAAACAGCACGTAGCCGATGGTGAGCGCGAAATGGATGATGCGGGCAAACTCATAGCCGCCCAGCAGCTGCGTGAGCCAGGCAAACTGCACCGGCTTGTAAATGGCCAGCCCGGAGAGCACCGAGCCCACGCCCATCAGAATGACGCTGGTGTAGGCAATCTGCTGGGCGCCGTTGAACTTGCGCATCGGCAGCGGCTTTTTCGACAGGCCCAGGTCGTGCAGCACCACCTGAATGGCTTCCTTAAAGGAGTGGCGGGTGGGCAGCAGGTAGCGCCACTCACCCGAGAAAATGGTGTAGCCCACGTAGAGCAGCCCGTTGAGGAAGAACACCCACATCAGCACGAAGTGCCAGCTCATGCCTTTGGCGAGCTGAAAGGGAATGTTGAACGCCTCGTAGAACGACTGCGGGAAGAACTTGAGCAGCGTGGTGTTGCCCCAGCCAATGCGGTACACGTCGTTGGCCCAGTATATCCACATCCCGCTCCAAATCATCAGGCTCAGGACCGGAAAGTTGACCCAGTGAAACCAGCGAATGGCCAGCGGGTGCTTTTCAACAAGCTGTTTCATGTAGTTCGTTCGGATAAATGGGGATGGGATGCAACCGCAAAGTACTGCCCCTGGCGGCCTATTCTGTCTGACGGTCGTGCCCGCCTACCCTTACACCGCCCGGGTACGAACGCCGTTGGCCGGGCACGTTTTTTCCCGGCAGAGTAAGCACCTCCGTTGGCGAATGCGCGTAAGCACAACGGTAAGCCGCCTTCAGGTTTTGCGCGCCTACATGCTTTCATCATAATCAGGCCCGTACCTTTTCTACGGCCGACCAGCCCAACATCCAACAACTTCCCATACCCATGCTCCACATCGAACACGACAAAACCAACACCGCGTCCTTCAACATGCAGGGCAAGTGCCCCTTCGGCGGCGACCGCATTGGCGGCGTGGAAGGCACCCCGCCCACCCTCGCCGACTGGTACCCCAACCGCCTGAAAGTGGAGCTATTGCACCAGAACGGCCCGCAGGCCAACCCGCTGGGCGAGGATTTCGACTACGCTGCCGCCTTCAACAAGATTGATTTGGAGGCGCTGAAGCAGGAAATCAAAAGCTTCCTGACCACGTCGGTGGACTGGTGGCCGTCGGATTACGGCAACTATGGCCCGCAGATGATTCGCATGGCCTGGCACTCGGCCGGCACCTACCGCATTGCCGACGGCCGCGGCGGCGCCGGCGAGGCCCTGCAGCGCTTCGCCCCCATCGACAGCTGGTGGGACAATGGCAACACCGACAAGTCGCGCCGCCTCATCTGGCCCATCAAGCAGAAATACGGCAGCGCCCTCTCCTGGGCCGACCTCATCGTGCTGACCGGCAACTGCGCTCTGGAAATCATGGGCTTTCCTACCTACGGCTTCGCCGGCGGCCGCCAGGATGCCTGGGAGGCCGATAATTCTACTTATTGGGGCCCCGAGGTGATTCACGACCTGCGCACGGCCGAGGCGCCCGACAAGATGGTGAACCGCGACAAGCGCTGGCGCGGCCAGAACGGCGACGCCGATTACGACCTCGAAAACCCGCTGGCCGCCTCGCACCAGGCCCTGATTTACGTGAACCCGGAAGGCCCCTACGCCAACGGCGACCCGCTGGGCTCGGCCCGCGACATCCGGACCACCTTCACGCGCATGGCCATGAACAACGAGGAAACCGTGGCTCTCATTGCCGGCGGCCACGCCTTCGGCAAGAGCCACGGCATGGTGCCCTCGAAGGAAATCGGGATGCCGCCCGAAATCGCCCCGATGGAGCAGATGGGCCTGGGCTGGCACAACCCGCGCGGCAACGGCAACGCCGAAAACACGATGACTAATGGCATCGAAGGCAGCTGGACGCCCAACCCCACGCAGTGGGATAACGACTACCTCACCAACCTCTTCAAGTTTGAGTGGGAGCAGACCAAAAGCCCGGCCGGTGCCCTGCAATGGACGCCCGTGGACAAAAACGCGCCCAAAACGCCCGACGCCCACATCCTCGGCCAGATGAACGCGCTGATGATGATGACTACCGATATCGCGCTGAAGGAAGACCCCGAATACCGGAAGGTGTGCGAGAAATTCCTGGGCGATTTCGACGCCTTCACCCAGGCCTTTTCCAAGGCCTGGTACAAGCTCACGCACCGCGACATGGGCCCGCGCGAGCGTTACATCGGCCCCGAGAAGCGCAACGAAAACGACCTGCTGTGGCAGGACCCCATCCCGCTGGCCGACTACATGCCCATCGACGCGGCCGACGTGGCGGCGCTGAAAAAGGACATCATGGGCCTGGGCCTGTCGGTGTCTGATTTGGTGTTCACCGCCTTCTCGGCGGCCGTGACGCACCGCCACAGCGACAAGCGCGGGGGAGCCAACGGCGGCCGCCTCGCGCTGGCCCCGCAAAAGGATTGGGCCGTGAACCGCCGCACGGTGCCCGTGGTAGCAGCCCTGCGCACCCTGCAGGAAAAATTCAATGGCGCCGCCGCGGGTGGCAAAAAGGTGTCGCTGGCCGACCTGATTGTGCTGGGCGGCTGCGCCGCCCTCGAAAAAGCCGCCGCCGACGCGGGCGTGCCCACCGACGTACCCTTCACCCCCGGCCGCCGCGATACCACGCAGGAACTCACTGACATCGAGATGTTCAACTGGCTCAAGCCCGTGGCCGACGGCTTCCGCAACTACCTCGACAAAGGTTTCAAGGACATTGCCCAGGGCGTGGCCCCGGAGCAGATGTTCCTCGACAAAGCGCAACTGCTGTCGCTGACCGCGCCCGAGTGGGTGGCCCTCACCGGCGGCCTGCGTGCCCTGAATGCCAACCACGACAACTCCCCCTACGGCATCTTCACCGACCGCGTAGGCGTGCTCACCAACGACTTTTTTACGGTGCTCACCAGTCCGGATTTTGAGTGGAAAAAGGCCGACCCAGCGGGTATGACTTTCACTCTCGAACCCCGCACCGCTGGCCAGAAGAGCTACGCCGCCACCCGCGCCGACCTCGTGTTCGGCTCGAACAGCCAGCTCCGCGCCGTGGCTGAAGTGTACGCCGGCCAGGACGGCCACCCGCGCTTCGTGAAAGCCTTCGTGAAGGCCTGGCACAAGGTGATGATGCTAGACCGCTACGACGTGAAAGCGTAGCATTTCCCGTAGTAGAGACGCAATATGTTGCGTCTCGTCGTCCGCGCCGTTCAGGATTCATCTGAGCAATTGCGTTCAACGACGAGACGCAACATATTGCGTCTCTACACCCTTAACCAAGCCCGGTTCCGCTCTGTGGGGCCGGGCTTTTGCGTGACCGGCGGCTAGCACAATAAAAAAAGGACGACGCAGTGCGCCGTCCCTTTCCATACCAAAACACCTTATGCAATTAAGTACACTGATTATCATTAGGTTATCAATTTTCAAATGCTATTTGTGGACATGTTGTGGACAAATTCATGGACAAGTAATACCTTGTGTACAAGCTCACTATTGAGCTGGTCCGCCCTTCTCAAGAATGTACAAGATTTATTACAAGGTCCGGTCCCCAAAACGCGACGGTTCTGGCGTGGTTTACGTCATGATGCGCTGCGCCAATGGGGAAGAAATCACCCGTACCACGAAGGTGGCCGTGGTGAAAAAAGACTTCAACATGGAGCAAGGCAAGGTTTCCACCAAGGACATCTTGCACCGAGAAAAAAACGAAGCCATTGGGTTGGTCGTGCTAGACTTGGAAGACGCAGCGCGGGAAGTCACATATAAGGGCCACGAACTCACGAAGGCAAGGATTGAGGAACAGCTACCGTTAGTGGCTCCCAAGCGTAGTGTTACGAAGCAAATCGAATGGGAGTGGCAATTGAATCTGGGCGAAATTCCCAACCCCGACACCCTTGACGACAATATTGCGCGGCTTGAAACGGAAATCGCCAGCATGAACGAACGCTTGAATTGGCTGCGCTCACACAAGGGATTGGGCGTGAAAAAGGACTTGTTCACGGACCGAATTGACGAATTTGTTCGCACGGCCAAGAGCATGAAGAAGGAAACTACCAAGGGAAGCTACACCTACCTTCGGAACATCATCAAGCGTTATAACCCCAACTTGGAAATCCAAGATGTCAACTTGAGTGTAGTGACGGGCTTACAAATTTATTTGGCCACCACTCCTACCAAGGACGGAACAAAGCGCCGCAACAGCAGCATCTTGGGGCATCTGGTTCGATTCCAAGCCGTGTATGAATACTTTGCCGACGACTTGGGATTGCCCACGGCCTTTTTCAAGAAATTTGAAAAGGTGGAGAAGCTGGCCAACGAAAACGTGGTGTACCTGACCAAGGACGAACTGGATGACTTCGCCACAGTTCCCTTAAAGGCCGAACTGCAAAATCGAGTACGGGAACAATTTCTTCTCTTCTGTGAAACGGGGTTACGGCAAGTAGACGGCTGCTTCAGGCGTTCCGCCGTCTTCGAAGTGAAGGACTGGAAAGGCCGCAAATACAAGGAACTTCGGGTTAACCAAGAAAAGGTAAAGCGGTTGGTGAGCATCCCGCTGAGCAAACGGGCCGAAGAAATCTTGGAGCGCAACAACTACGAATTCGCTCCCATCCCGAACAACCACTTCAACCAAGCGATTAGACAGATAGCCCAGAAGGTACCGAGTTTGCAATATGACTTCACGGTGACGAATTTCAACGGCTCCGACGCCATTCCCGACACACGGTTGAAATGCGAATTCATTACCGGCAAGGTCGGACGGAAAACCTTCGTGAATAACTGCTTTGAGCGGAGCGTGAGCGAAACCACGGTGGCCGCTTGGCTGGGCCATAAGAATACGTTAATGGTGCAGAAGCACTATAAACACCGTGGCGACGTGGCGATGGCAGAAGCCCACAAAATCTTCAAATAGGCATCTACCCTATGAAGTCTATCTCCCTAAGGGTACCCTTAGCGATGAACTTTAAGCAGTGGCCGAATCTGGTAGCCTCGTAGGTATCACGAGCCGCAGCCCTTGCCCCACTCCGTTAGTGTCATGTTTCGCCTACCGGCCTGCACACAGAGCAAAATCAGTATTTAACGCAATCGGCCTTCCTGATAGCGCAAAGGCACATTGTAACAATTCCTAGAGAGGAATTGTACATTGCCAACATTTTTCTTGACATAGCTCGGCAATTGTCGTAACATTGTAACACAAGGCAACGCAGCCTCACCAACAACGAGCTTAAAAAAACCGCTTCGAATAGCTGGCTGGCGAAGCTTTACCCTAACCCAACCCTAATCGTCATTACATGAATTCTGGTCAAAATCAAAGCAATGGTCCTCTCATAGTTGAGTTGCCAAATGAAGAGAAAATTCTGACTCCTGCAAAACGCCTGTTTCATTCTCTTGAGCATTGGTACGCCAACAACTATCTACTATCAGAAAATGTGTGGATACAGCTCAATCCTAGCGCATACAACCGCGTCGCTTTAAAACTGATTGCTTCCATAAATCCGGGCTGTGGGTCGCCCGCTCTTGACTACCTGTGCAGCTTAGCTGATTCGGCAGAATGCGAAATCATCCTAGTGATTCACCCGCAGAGGATAAAGGATACCCGCAGACTGACGAAGGCACAACTAAAAAGATGGTATAAAAGCCGGTGTTTCATCCAGTCAGCAGAATACACAGGCGACGTTTATATCCGCCTCCCCCAAAAGCGATGTTAGGCGAATCAATGATTCCGCCTTCCATATGCAGGTGGAATTCTTGATTCGAAAAAAAGCCTTCAGGCAGGTATTCACTTCTCAATTTATCGTATTTATTAATGAATGACCTAACTGCTGCGTGCCACTTCTGAGACGCACGATTTCTAAATACGATAAGCTAAAATCAACTTACAATAAAATGATGCAAATAAAACAAATTAAAGTAATCGATGGCCATGAACATTACTCAATAACGTCTGATGGAGAAGTCATTAGGACCAAAACCGGCAGAATATTGAAGCAGTCGAATATGAATGGCTACAGACAAGTAACACTTAGCTGTGACGGAAAACGAAAGGAAGTCTTGGTTCATCAACTGCTGGCTAAGGCATTCATCCCAAATCCTCACCGCTATCCCAAAGTAGACCACATAGACAGGAATCGGTCCAATAACAATTTGACCAATTTGCGCTGGGTGTCTAACAAGCAAAACAGCCGGAATATCTCCAAACAGCTGGGCACTAGTTCAAGGTTTATCGGCGTGTGTCAACGGAAGGGCTCCAAAATGTTCACTGCACAAATTACAATTAATGGCAAGCAAACTCATTTGAATAGCTATAAGACCGAAATAGAAGCAGCAATTGGCTATAACGAGAAAGCAATGGAACTGGGATATCTCAATTTAAACATTATTCCCTAGTCGTAAGACAGGTTTTCCAAACTGCTTTAATCTCGCTTCAAATGAGGGGCACTCACATAATGTATTATCAATAATTTAAGCTATCAGCAAATTACCTTTTGAAATTATTCCAATTTTTAGTGCCGTCGAAAATAGACATTGCTCTCATATTAACATCAGTTGGTCATCCCAATCGGTATATACATGACCATATTGACAAGTACCATTACATCCTCCATAAAATTCTGCAAGGGCGCGTATTAAACCGCGAGATTGGTACGGATGGATATACCCAACTGCACCTCCGCACGTTGGAAGAATTTCTAGGTGGACGCTATGCCAACCCCATCTTGAAGGAAATGGTGAAACTGGGGCTGATTCAATGTGACTACTATTACATTGAAGGGGTGAAATCATTCGGTTACCGCATCGCTCCGGAATACGTGAGCAAAGCCGTGGCCATAGACATCTTCAAAATGGAAACGATGGTCCGCAAGCTGAACTTGCAGTCTGCAGCGTACAAGCGCAAACGGACCAAAGACCCCACTTGGAAGAACCTAACGCAGCTTAGTATCCGGTACCGGGAAGCCGTGGCATTCATTGACAGCAAGTTGGACGCCTCACTGGCTCGTCTTGCGACTCATTCTAAACAGCTAGCCATAGCCATTCCCCCGTTGGTTCAAGCTGCTAACAAGAAGGACGTCACACTCGAACAGTTATTGGATGACCATGAGGCTACCCATGTTGCGCAGTGCAACGGCCTTAGCCCCATCCAAGAAGTGATTTCTATTTACCAATCATTTCTTTCTCGTTGGAAGTATTTTTCAGGAATTGATGCAGGTGTACCCTGTTACGAACACTCACTTACGGTAAAAGACGCAAGAAGGTCGTTTTACAACCCATACAATCAAGGTCTTACATTATACGACCTTTTAGAAAGCAGCTTTCTCAGTCAGTACAACTCAGACCTCGCCAGCCTTAAAAACATCAACGATGAATCGTACTTCTTAGAGCAGCCAGATGCTGATTCAAGAGTGTATACCAACATTTCCAACCTAAGCCGTGACCTTCGTGGATTTCTGTATCTGCGTAAAGCCAAGACCACCCCACTGGTGAATTGCGATATTCGCAACAGTCAACCCTATTTGTTCAGTCTACTTTTGATGGAAGAGTACGACGGTGAGGAACTACCCGAAGACGTCCGCTACTACATCGAATTGACGGCAGGCGGCAACTTCTACGAACACATGATGGGATTGCTTGATGTACCAACCGAAGAGCGTGACAACTTTAAGAAGCTCTTCTTTGGGACCATCTTTTTTTGCACATCATATTATTCGAAGCGAACGCCCGAAGGCAAGATGTTTGGCAAGCACTTCCCTAATGTATACTCCCTTGTGAATGAATACAAGGCAGATAGTCACTCGGACCTCGCCGTTCACATGCAACAGGCCGAAGCGGGCATTATGCTCAAAACTATTGGCGTCGAGCTAACAGGCCAAAATATTTGGTTCACTTCGATTCACGACAGCATTGTGGTGATGGAAAAGCACGTAGAACACGTAAAGCATCTAATTCTTGAGGCATTTATGGCCAAAGTAGGTATACCACCCACCGTTACAGAAGAATGGTTAACTACTGTATTTTAGGTTATTGCACCCTTAACGAACAGAATATATTGCAAAAATTGATTGAAGTGATTTAGGTGTTACGAACACGATTCTGGTAGTAGATTCACCGTGTCTTGGGCATGCTAATAACTGCTGCTAGTAACTGCCTGCTAGCACAGCGTATTGAATCAGGACTTATATACACTACACCAGTAAAGGCATTGGTGGAAGCCCAGATTACGAAGGTTATGACGATTCACAATGCGGTGTTTATCCGCAAGCAAGACGAGCCTAAGGCAAGAAGCATGATTCAAAAAGAGTTAGGTTAGCTCAAGCTAAATCTATACCTTAAGAGCATATGATTTCATTTCAAAGGTTCTGCTGCTTCTTTGCATCTAGCCAGTCTTGTAGATGTTCAGGATACTTCCCTTCAAAGTATTCGTGAATCAGTGGGTCACCTGTGAAGAAATGACTGATAAGCTCTGCCCAAACTTCCAAGTTGAACACGCCATCGATTCTGAAAAGCTTCACTGGCTTAGCCTTGATTTGCCAATCGTTTTTCGCATTATATCGAAGGTCTGCTTCTATCCGCTCAGTGTATTCTTCGTAGGTGTACAAATGAATAGCACCATCCAGATGGCGAAAATTACCGTTGTTCAGCTCAAATTCGGCATGAATGTACCTAGCGGGGAAATAGTCAACACCATCTATATTTATCGATACATCAATGGTTTTAAACTCTTCGGCTTCAAAAGTCTTAATCACTCCTTTTTTATCGGTACTCCATCGAACGTCCAGCATATGGGTGTTGGCAAAGACTAGTTTGATATCCCATTCATCAAGCTCAGGCGAGGGCCGAAGTTGAACTAGACCATCGGGGATAGAGGCTATATCACTGTTGAACGCGGCACCCATCCAAGTGTCTTTCTCCATGTACGCCCTTGCATTCATATTCACCCTTACCCGGTTCGGGTCCAAAGCGAGAGCAGACTGTACGCTGGGCAACTTCAACCGCCAAAACTTTTCGAGAAAGTCAGGAGCAAAATTGTTGCCTTCATGAAACCCTCTTCTGAAATAAGGATGGGCTAGCAGCATGAACTTGCCACCTTCGCTGGACATTACACCCGGCATGAGAGTATTGCCATAGACTGATTTTAACTGCATGAAATCATATAGCCTATCCTTATCCGGTTTCAACTCTTCGTTCAACGCAGCAACCAGATTGGGATAGGTGGCGACTATGCCAATAGGTGTGATGTATGAGAAGTGCTGATTGGTCAAAGTGATTCCAATGCTCTTGCAATGCTCTTGGAAAGCTGTTATAAAGTGAGCATTCTCTACCAACTCCTTTTCCGCTTGCTCTCGTTCGTAGTCAAGCATTCGCTGATATCGTTCCTGTTGCTGGGATTTCATGGATTCACTGATATAAGGGCCAACCGATAAATATACCTGCTAAATACGGCAAGTCAAATTCGTAAAAATTTGCCTGAGCGGAGTATTGCAGTAAGGTTATCAAGCACTAATTTGCTGTCTCATACGCTACCTCGTGGCAGCATGCCTTAAGCTTACCAACGGAGAGACCATGAATCGCAACAATATCAGCGGTCTTTTTACAAAGCTTTTGTATAGCGTAGTATTTGGCAGCAAATGAATCAAATGATTTACCACAAGGTTTATAAAATAATAATCACACCACAATGAACATCAATAACACAA
Source organism: Hymenobacter armeniacus (assembly GCF_014699055.1). Classification (GTDB taxonomy): domain Bacteria; phylum Bacteroidota; class Bacteroidia; order Cytophagales; family Hymenobacteraceae; genus Hymenobacter; species Hymenobacter armeniacus. Next base: position 372,175 of record NZ_JACXAC010000001.1, on the reverse strand, counting down.
ATCGATTTAAAGCGCTTGATTCGATGCCGAAAAAATCATCCCTTTATGCTTTTCAGAGCAGAGGAAGAGAATTTGAGACGTTGATTAATGATGTTTTTCAGGATGAAGGTGTCTTGCTGAGAAGAAGCTATCACACAGCTGACAATAGCTCTGAACAAATAGATGGAGCTATTGAAGTAAATGGAAGAGTATTCTTACTTGAAGTAAAGTGGGTCGAATCGGGATTGGCAGCTTCCGAGCTTTTCAGCTTTATTGGTAAAGTTGAAAATAAGTTTCATGGCACTTTGGGTATATTTCTATCAAGAGCAGAACTTGCAGAAAATTTCATAAACGCGCTCAATAAGGGAAGGCGTCAATCTGTGATTGTTATACACGGAAAAGATGTTGATGACATTTTTAACAACCAACTTAAAATAAGTGACTACATAACACACACATTTAAGCTACTATCTTATGACCACGTTCTTCATTACCCTGTCACAAACTATATTAATAGTCAGGCAGGCAATCAAGTTTTACCGGGGAAAATCGCTTCACCTACAACTAACCCTATCATATCACTGATAGTTAGCGGCACTACTACGACTTCAGACTTGAATCAAGCCATTATAAGTGCTAATGACGCTGAATTAGATGATGCATTCAGCTATGTTGTAAAAAGATACGGCAGGGCTTATAAGTATGCTTTCGATAATGTGAATTTTAGTTTTCTTACTAATTTCAACATAGTATTGAACAACCATATACCTAGTCAGAGAGAGCTAAACTCTTTAGCAGAAGTTTATTATACAGAACTGACAAAACAATCTCTTCAGGCTTATTCATCTCCAAAATTTGTCAATTTATTTTCATCACATTACGACCAAATTAGTGAAGAAGCCAAAGAGTTGTTTAAAACAAATATACTAGAAGCATGGCAGGAAGGGCTGGGCAATTACGATAGAGAAAACGAACTTACTAGACTTATCAGACCTCTTTGGGAAAAGCTAAGCAAATCTTTTAAGGAAAAGCTGGAATACTATTACTTAAGCATATTTGTGAGTGATAGGCTAGATAAATTTGAACAGAAATCATTTGCTAATACATTAGTATATGACAATCTTATTGAGCGGCCAGCGGTGGAAGCTTGGCTAGATAAAAGTATCAAGGATAGCAAGAATTGGTTTAGTGACTGGTCTGAAAATACTAACGAGAAAGTCGGAGTAATATCAAGGTCATATGTGAAAATTGCTTCATACCTCAACATAGACAAAACTGCTTGGACTGACTTTGTGCGGGAAAAGCTAGATTTAACATATGGCAAATAATTTATTTGAAGGCAGATGGTAAGAAGGGCGCTGGATTGCTACAACGACGAGTACGAGAAGCACAGCTATACTACAGCTAACAGGAGCGTCAAGTACGGCGTTTCTGTTGTAACTTGTAGAAGACCCCTCTCCCATTTCACATGTCCGCTGCCCGTACCAAGAATGATGACTGCTTGCTTTGCCGTAAACGCAAGGCTGACGCTGAGAACTCGCACATCTACACGAAATTCATCACTCGCTCCATTTTTGGTGACAGGAAGCTAAACCAAGGCGGCGGTCAAATCAATTCGGCAAATGTCGAGTATGGTGAACCAGCCTTTGATACGGTCAAAGAAGACCATATTTTGTGCATTAACTGTGAGAGGATTCGCTTGTGCAGGTTAGAGACCTATGTATCAACTCACTTCTACAACCGTTACCGTAACCCTCGTTTTGCCGACGCTTTCCCGATTGAGAAGCGGTATAACCTCATTACGGAAGAACTGGACTGCATCATTTGTGAGAAGCTGCACACCGGCTTGTTCAAGCTGTTCATCTATTCTCAGATTTGGAGAGCTTCGATTTCAACCGATAATGCCTACAAGAACTTCAAGCTGAGTCCAGAACTTGAAGAGACGTTACGTCATACGCTGGACACTTTCTTAAAGGACACAGCCGACGAGACCATAGCGTACTACGACGAGCACGTTGCGGACTTTCCTCAATTTCAATTCACTATCGTTACACCCAAAGACCAAAGCGAATCAATCGGCAACTTCGTTGCTGAGCCGTATGATGCCGGTAACGGTACGTTTTTGATGGTCTTGAACGAGTTTGCCATCATCTTCTACAGCAAGTGGAATGAAGGCAGGAAGTTCGCTCGTGCTTTCAATCCCGGTGCCTACCCTATCAACGTAGCCATCGTTACGGAAGAGGAATGGAAAGACAGCGTTATCAATCCGTTGGTTGGTATGCTCGTTAAGTCTGTTAAGCACACTATGCGAAAAGCGATGATAGCCGAGGCAAAAGCAAAAGCGGAATCGAAACGCCGTTAGCCATCGGTTACGCTTTTACGCAAGTGTTGCGATCGCTTACGTCCTTCTCGTTAGGTCTGAATATCAAGTGATACTTCCTACCGCTTGCATTCCGATACTCAAATTTGAGTTCATCGAAGGGAAAGCGTTCCCTGCTACGGTACTCGTCTGGATGTTCGTGGCTGAGCCTCGGAATGACTGTCGAAATCACAACGTTGCTTTCAACGGTTTGGTGAGCCATGATAGGCTTCGTAAAGTCGAGTTCGGGGCTAAACTCTATGTTATCGGCTTTTACCAACCTAAGCTTGAAAGCAATGTGTTCGGTATTGTTGGTCAGAGCAAGTAGACACGTTTGCTCTATCTCCATTAGACCATTTGGTGTGTGTATCTCTTGTGTTTCGGTGCGTTCGATGTCTTTCCCGTACCGAATGAGCACCCGGCTTGTTACTGTCAATCTTGCTGCCAACACAGGCTTCAAGAACTTTTTGCGAACCTCTTTTACTGCATAACCGACGAAGCCAACGGAAGCCAAGCCGTTAGCGGCGAACTTTGCAGCGTCCCAAATAGCGGATAAATCAGGCATGTAGCGGGGAACAATGGGGACAGGGTAGCAAGGTAGCGACCACGACCATCTGTGTAGCTACGGGATTCGTTTTGGGGTTAAACGCAAAAAGCAACGAGCCATTACAGCTTGTCTCTCTAGCTGCTGTTCTACTGTACACGTTTGACAGTAATATTATACGGCAATATTCTCACTAGGAAAGCGAGCAAATGGATTCAAACGTTGATTTAGAAGCTATTAAAGCCGACACAGTTACAGTGTCCAAGACTGCTTTCAACTACGTCGTTGACGAGGTACAAAAGCTAGTTGATGAAACCAACGTTGACATCGATGCAATACTGCCTCTTGTCAAGTTTATTCTTGATAGAAGTGCAACGGTAGCGATACTGGTTAAGATAGGGAAGTTTTGGGACGCTGAAATAATATTTCGTTCTCTATTAGAAGTACTATCTAAGCTTTTAATAATAACTACTCAAAGCGACGAGGAAGCCGTTGAAAAGAAACTAAATGAATATTGGCTTCATATAGGAGAAATCGAACAGCTAAGAGCTTCTTTGGAAGCAGAAAAGCTTGTAAATGGTGGAAACATGAACGATGTCGAGAAATTCAGGCTGTTAATTCTCAGTGAAGATGAACGGTTAGAATTGGAGGCAAGGAATGGCAAGGACAAGCGCAAAAGGTTGTCAAATGACTGGTCATTCAATGATATATTACTTAACTTGACCAAGAACAAAGACATTGAACCGATGATGTCGTTTGAGGTATTGCACTTCTTTTGGAAACAATCTTCACACATAGCACATGGAGATAAAGTTGCTATGAATGCAATTAGAGTTCGGGAAGATATAATTGAGGGCAAAGATTTTAGGGACGCCACACAACACCTAAAACTATTGAAGGCTGCTAATGATGCCTGCTTTTGGGCTGCAGTACAGTTGTGCAGCTTTACAAAGAATGACGATAAAGCAAATGAGCTAAAGACATACTTCTTAGCGTACAATCGTTTCATGACAGCAATACATAAGGCGGTAGCTGCTGAGAGTGATAGGCAAGGTTACATGTAGCTTGCCGGTTTTAGTAATAGAATATTTGGTCATTTTCAAACATTGACGATAGACATGTTTGATTAATAAAATAATCGCAACTTCAGTCATTATTTTTCATAAAAATTGCGAACTTTGCATTTCATCTCTTTCCATCTTCACCAATGCCGGATATTCTACACGACATAAGCTTAAACGACATCAATCGTCTTGTACGGAGCAGGGCACGCGATTCGAATATCAGCGAAGCGACAACGGCTACGCTCAGCAACTTTTGCATGTTGTGGAATCTATACGAACGACGATTTTATGAACGCAATTGTAACAATCGAAAGATGGAAGAATTGCTCGCCAGTCCGAACAATCCACTTGTCTTCAATCCCGCTGTTGCATTGGATTACTTCAGGAGAAGGTACATTACCGATTATTCTCCCGAACGTCAACATTCTGTTGATGATTTTAACATGACTTTTCATTTGCTGCATCCGGCAACTACGTTGGACAGAAGAGTTCAGGCAAGCTTGGAAAAGATTGAAAACGCTCTGCTTAATAGCACGAATCAAACCAACCCACACTACGCCGTATTAGCAATCCTTTACCGTTACCGAAACAATCTGTTTCATGGGGAGAAAGCAGTTGTTTCGTTGAATGGTCAACGTAACAATTTCATTGTTGCCAATAAAGTATTGTACGAAATCTTAGACCACAATCGCACTGTGTTTGACAACGAGTGATGACACAAGCAGACATCTTGAAGCAGGTACGTAACCGGATACCGTTTGTAGACGCTACGGTAAGCGTCATCGACATATGTGACGTGACTTAGACAGTCACTCTATAGGTCGTGACGTACTGGCATGGGAGTACAAGACGAGTCGTGGTATCTTCGAGATTGAGCCGGAAGAGTTCGAGGTACTGAAGCACATCCACCCTATCAACGTCGGTAAAGATGTTCGTCGTTTCTCTCGAACTAACTTGGATACGGTAATTCGGCAAACCGCACTTGATAAAATCATTGCTGAGCTTGCCTAATACGCTAACAGACCTGAAAGATGATTAACCGGAAAGTAAGAAGGCTTGCGACTAATGACCTATTGCTTGAATGGAAGCAGATGGTTAGTGCCAAGAAGTTCCGTACTGGTCGGGCTACCGAAAAGGTTTTCCAAGACGCGTTGAATACGGAACTCGTATTACGGGCTTTCTTTGATGCCAAAGACTATACGTACACTAAGAATAGAAACCCTGACAATTATCTAATAGCACTATTAACCAGCAACGAGGAAAAAGATATTTACCTTTTAAACGAAATGGCAAAGTTGATTACCTATTGGGAATCAAGAAAGCTAAGTGTAGCATTAAAGTCGAAGAACGGTAAAGTCGAAGTAAATCACGCGTCGTTAAGTCAACTGCTCTTCGAGGTTTACGTTGACATGATGCTTAGGGGAGCCAATATTGAAACCGTAAGCGACATGACCTACACCACTCGTAACGGTAACGAAAAACCATTAGATAACTACTTTGAATTCGACGGTAAGAAGTACCTCGTTGAATGCTTCCGACCCAATGAACCGGTGAACAAAAGCGTCATCTCCTTGAACATGGAAATCATGAAAATGATGGAGAAGAAGCAGATAATGAATTACCAAGCCTTTCGGGGACACGTTGGATTCAAAACGAACACCGACTTACACACAGCAGTCAACGAGGCTCGTAACAAGGTCGAAGAATTATACCTCAATTACCTGAGCGAGACAGAGAAGGAAGGGTTAGCCGTGATGTATCCAAAGAAGTTCGTCTCCGACAAGTTCGACATTGAAATTGTGCCGTACTACTTAGGCAATACGCATGAGAAGGAGCGAGACTTAGACTTGTATAACCCGTTGGTGTCGTTTGAAACCGAACCATCACAAACGCTATACAATGGCTGTAGTATCGTGATTAGTGGCACTCGAATGACGCAACATGAAGCACTAAATGAGAAGTTAGCCAAGAAGATAAAAGGCAAGCGAGACCAACACAGGGACGCTCCTTTTAACAAAATCATCTTCATTGAACTTGACGAGACCATTGGATTCAACGCCAATACTCCGATGTTCCCTTATCTGAGCAGAGAGCAGTTGGACACCAAGTCGTACAGAGAAGCAACCGAGAAGAACAGCGATGTGATACACATCTTCGTTCTGAAGAAGGCGACGAACAAGGGAATAGATAAGGAGTTCAAGTGTTTATACAACCCTATCCATACACCGTTGATAAACACGCTGAAGAAGCTTGAGAATTTTCACCATGTTGCTCAGCTTTTATAAAATTAGGTAGGTTGGGGAGAAATTTTAATCAAAAGTTCATGTCCGCATCCATCTCAAGTGACTGAATACCTGTGCAAAGCCCTAATTTCGCATATTATGATGCCTTATCTATACTCAAAGGTGGGTCGTTATCGACGCTAAAAGGGAGTTATGGTGCTATGTAATACCCGGTTATGGTATAGGAAAGCCGTGTATGTAAAGCAGCATTATTCACTGTAAAAATCCGCTTTAACACAGATTTATAAACGGCTTAGTTTTACATGATTTTTGTCAAAAAAATCACAGGAGCCGTCCTCACAGTTCAAAGAAGCTTTTTAGAACTTCGGCTTTAGCGCGGATACGAGCCTTTCACATTCAATACCTAGAGAGGGCTGGCCCCGAGGGGGGGTAAACGAAGCATAAGGGGTGGGGGCTATTCGTTCAATCATGTTTTACCTATAACATCGTCGGGTTGAGATAGAAGAATTCTAGTGAATTTCTGCTTGAAGCCTTCTCTCATTTCCCTAAGACGAACATTGGCGCTGGCGTGGCAGCAGCTCAATCAGTATCATGTCGGTTGGTCACTCAGGTTATGGCGCGTAGCCGTATCCACACGAGCAATTACGCCACCGATTCGGAAGGCTGCTTGTTAGTTGGCACGGGCAAGACCACCGACATGTTGAAGGCTCAACTGGACGCCGGGGACGAGTGCTGGATTACCATCACCAAGTAGACTAGAAGGCTTCCTTGTCCTTGCGCATTCCCTTTTCATCGTACTTGCCCTTCATGTAGTCTCCAAAGCTTACGGGCAACTCAAGACCGAAATGAGCCAGAAACGCCTTGGCCTTCTCCATTTCCACTTCGTCGTCTTCCGCAATGCCGATGACAAGGGGTTCCTCAGTGCCAAGCTTGATGGAAAGCTTTAACGACTGATACCCCCAAGCGGCATGTACCGACTGGACGATAGACTTGTTCAAGCTCAAGCTCTCGAATGCTGACTCTGGCTTACCTAGAAGAATGGCTTCCATTCGGCTCAGCTCAGCGTCCCGAGCTTCGTCGGTTTCGAACTCAAGTATGGTCTCCTTCCCTTGGATTTCCAACATCTGGATAGAGGGTATACCCTTTGCCTTTTCCGTTTCCACAGTAGGGTCTCGTTGACGGTTTAAGGACGCGGATAACATGCGCGCAGTAAACCGTTCGTATTTCTGGACACTCCCGATGATGGAGGTATTGACGGTAGTGCCGTTGGTGAGTTTGATGAAAGTGGACATGTTGACGATGGAAGGCGCTGGGAATTATCTGACTTAGAAGGGGAGGTCGTTTTCCGCCTCTTTTTCCGCCTCTCTTGCCTTCGGAGTCATCTTGGCTAGGCGCTCTTGGTTTGCTATCTCCAGTCTCTCCTTCCGGGCTTCCTCTGCCGCTAAACGGGCAATTTTGCCTTTGGGGTACTTCTCATCTTCGACTTCTTGCCACCGTTGTTCCATTTCAAAGATGATGTGGTCACGGTAGTTAATGGCATGTTGAGCGAGCTTCATCTGGGTAGCCGACCACGAATCCCCTAGATTGATAAACGAGCTGGTTAGCTCTTCTAACCATCGTAAATCGCTTTCCAGAAAATGGCTAACCTTAGGCTGTATGTTGGGGTCTGGCAAAATCAGATACCCCCATGTAGTATCGGAGTAAACTTCTACATCGTCCCACTCGAAATAGGTTTCAGCTTTGCCATTCCCAATTGTACTGTAGCGAACGTTATGCGTAAACAGAGAAGCAAACGTGTCAGCTAGGTCCTCATTAGGAGCTTCCACCACAAGCCGCATCCCTCCTTCCGTGAGTTTATAGCTAATGATGCGAACTGGCATGAGTTCAGTCAGAATTTGGGGGCGGTCCATGTGGAATAGCTTGAATGTTTAGCTAAGGTAAGCCCGGGCGAGAACCATACCCAAACCCAAATTCCCTTAGTTATCCACATCCTCATGTCAATCGATAATGACCAGCGTGACTGTAAGTTTACCGCTAGGATTACCCCCTTAGCATTCTACTCATGTTGACGTCATCGGCCTTCTTGGGCTTCTTTGGAAGAATCGTAGACCCGCTTATGAAGCTCTTCATGAAGCGGTACAACCAACCCAAGTTGTACATGAAGGTCGTGTTCAAGGAGAAGTATATCAAAGCCGAATCCAAGTACTATAATCCGCCTTGTGACTACACATTGTACCGAGAATACGAGGTGACCGTTCGCAACAATTCGGAGCATAACGCCTACCTCATCATGATTAGGGCACCCAAGGAAGTAGGCGTACACAGCATCAATCCTCCTCGTGAGTACCATCAACCGCTTCTAGTCCACGAAGAGTTTATTTACAGACACCAACTTCGGAAGCCCTTTTACGGCACTCAAGAAGAAGCTGAAGTTGCACTGAAGAAGTGGGTTCCTAATAACATGCGCCTTGAATACGAAAACGTCAGTGGCCAGAGCTTCTTCACAGAATTTGTGTTTGGAAGGGGCATGGAGACCCAGAATCAATTCGGCGCCTTTAAGAACAAAATCAAGAATCAATAATGCTCCGCAAAATCTTCCGGCCTCGCTTATGGTGGCTATTAGCTTTCCCCCTCTTCTTCTATCTAACACGAGCTGTTGATACAACGGAGGGAGAAGTGAGCTTCCAAGAATTTGAGATTCGTGAGCAATCTTATGAAGTGGTGGAGTTCATTGTTTTCGGTTTCCGCATAGAACCGAACGTCTATCAAGTCTTGTACTTCGTGGCCAACGCTTGCTTGGTATTAGGCTGCCTATCGGTAGCCAAGGAGCTATTGGTTCCACACCTCGGAGCTAAACCCGAGTAAGGCTTGTGGCCTTGGGCCGTTTTCCCGCCATTATCACATTTGCTACCTCGAATTGTCGTCTGTCAACGGGTGTCCACGTGTGGACAATATTTGTCCACAAAACGGCCTTTTTTGTGGACAACATTCAGTTGGGCTAATATTTATTCGTCGCAAGTGCTTGATAGTAAGTAAATAAAAAAAGGACGTCCCAAGGGGGCGTCCTTTTCCATACCAAAACACCTTAAAAAACTATTCTTTCACGATGAGACTAACAAGAATTGCACCAAAAGATTCCGGGTCGACTTAATTTTTCCACAAGTCGTTTCACGATTGCCCTTTAGCGCCCTCCTATTCCGCTTTTGGAACAAGCAGCGGCGCAAAAAAGCCCGGTCTTTCGCCCGGGCTTTGCTGTGTTGTGGCCGTGGGCCGGCGGGCTTAGCGCCCCATCATGCCGCCGCCACCGCCGCGCATGCCGCCCATCATTTTCTGCATTTGGGCCAGGCCGCCTTTGGTCTGGCTGAGCTTGTTCATTTTGCGCATCATCTGGCGCATCTGGTCAAACTGCTTCATCAGGTCGTTCACCTGCTGCAGCTCCGTGCCCGAGCCTTTGGCCAGGCGGCGCTTGCGTGAGGCGTTGAGCAGGTCGGGGTTGGCGCGTTCCTGCTTGGTCATGCTCCGGATGATGGCCTCGACGGGCTTGAAGGCGTCGTCGTCGATTTCCACGTCCTTCATCGCCTTGCTCATGCCCGGAATCATGCCCATCAAATCCTTAATGTTGCCCATCTTCTTGATTTGCTCGAGCTGGCCGAGGAAGTCGTTGAAGTCGAACTGGTTTTTACGGATTTTCTTCTCAATGCGCTTGGCTTCGTCCTCATCGAACTGCTGCTGAGCACGTTCGACCAGCGAAATCACGTCGCCCATGCCCAGGATGCGCTGGGCCATGCGGTCGGGGTAGAACAGGTCGAGCGCGTCCATCTTCTCGCCCGTCGAGATGAACTTGATGGGCTTTTCGACCACGGCCCGAATGGAGAGGGCCGCGCCACCGCGCGAGTCGCCGTCAAGCTTAGTGAGCACCACGCCGTCGAAATTTAGGCGGTCGTTGAAGGTTTTGGCGGTGTTCACGGCGTCCTGGCCGGTCATGGAGTCCACCACGAACAGCGTTTCGCTGGGGTTGATGGCCGACTTCACGGCCTCAATCTCGCGCATCATCTGCTCATCCACGGCCAGGCGGCCGGCGGTGTCGATAATCACCACCTTCTTGCCGTTTTTGCGGGCGTAGTCGATGGCGTTGCGCGAGATTTCGACGGGGTTTTTGTTCCCAACTTCCGAGTACACTTCCACGCCGATTTGCTCGCCGAGCACCTTGAGCTGGTCGATAGCGGCCGGGCGGTACACGTCGCAGGCCACCAGCAACGTGTTGCGGCCCTGCTTCTTGACGTAGCTGGCCAGCTTGCCGGCGAAGGTGGTTTTGCCCGAGCCCTGCAGGCCCGAGAGCAGAATCACGGCCGGGTCGCCTTTGATGACGATGTCCTTTTTCTCGCCGCCCATGAGCTCGGTGAGCTCATCGTAGACGATTTTCACCATGAGCTGGCCCGGCGACACGGCCGTGAGCACGTCGCGGCCCATGGCGGCGTCCTTGATTTTGTCAGTTACTTCTTTGGCAACCTTGTAGTTAACGTCGGCATCGACCAGGGCGCGGCGAATTTCCTTGATGGTGGCCGCGACGTTGATTTCCGAGATGCTGCCCTGACCTTTGAGGGTTTTGATGGCCCGGTCGAGCTTATTGGAGAGATTATCAAACATGAATCGCTGAGTTGAGCGGGAGGTACGGAAGAAGCCGACCGGGCGCGGACGAGCCGCGCGAAATCAGGCAGTTATTGAACCCCAAAAGTAACCAAAAAAGGCCGAAAACCGGCAAAGCGTGTACCTTCGCGCCCCGCTTGCTCTCCCCTGCTCCCGTGCCCGCCACCCGTCCGCTGCGCCTGCTCGTCATCACCTATTATTGGCCGCCCTCGGGCGGGGCCGGCGTGCAGCGCTGCCTCAAGTGGGTGAAGCACCTGGGCCAGTTTGGCGTGGAAGCCACCGTGATAACCGTGGACCCGGCCCAGGCCACCTATCCCGTGCGCGACGAAAGCCTGCTGGCCGAAGTGCCGGCCGACGTGCGCGTCATCAGAACTAAAACGTCGGAGCCCTTCGAGAGCTACAAGAAGCTGACGGGCCGCGCCGTGCCTTACGGCGGCTTTGCTAACGAGGGCAAGCCTGGCCTGATGCAAAAGGCGCTGCGCTTCGTGCGCGGCAACCTGTTCATTCCGGACCCGCGCCGCGGCTGGAACCGCCACGCGCTGGCCGCGGTGGAAAAGCTGCTGGCCGCGGGCGAGCAGTTTGATGCCGTGCTCACGTCCTCGCCGCCCCATTCCACCCAGCTCATCGGCCTGGCGCTGAAAAAGCGCCACGGCTTGCGCTGGCTGGCCGACCTGCGCGACCCCTGGACGGACATTTACTACTACAAAGACCTGCATCACACGCCATTGGCGTCCTGGCTCGATGCGCGCTACGAGCGGCAGGTGCTAACGCAGGCCGATACCGTGCTGGTGACCTCGCCCGAAACCAAGCGCCTGTTTATGGCCAAGCTGCCGGAGCTGCCGTCGGCCAAGTTTCAGGTGCTGCCCAATGGCTACGACGAGTCGGATTTTCAGAAGTCTTCGCAGCCGCCCACGGACTGCCTGCGCATCACCCACACCGGCACCATCACGGAGCTGTATCATATCGATTGCCTGCTGGAAGCTGTGGCGACTTGCGCCAAGCGCCACCCGGACGTGCCGCTGCGGCTGCGGTTCGTGGGGCAGGTATCGGCGCAGCTGCGCGGGCAAATAGAACAGGCGGGGCTGCTGGCAGCCACCGAGTTTATTCCGTTTGTGCCGCACGATAAGTCGGTGGAATACCTGCTCAGCGCCTCGGTGCTGCTGATGGCCATTCCGGATGTGCCGCGCAATTTTGGTATCCTGCCGGGGAAGATTTTTGAGTACCTGGCGGCGAACAAACCTATTCTGTGCGTGGGCCCGGCCGGGTCCGACGCCGACAACCTGCTGCAGGAGTGCGACGCCGGCCAGGCCCTGCCCTACCGCAACTCGGCCCTGATGCTGGAAACGCTGGAAGCTTTGGTAGCCCAGTGGCGCCACAACCCCAACCTCGACCTGCCGGCCGTGAGCCACCACCGCTACTCGCGCCGCGCCCTCACGGCGCGCCTGGCCGAAATTGCCGCCAGCTAACCATGCGGCCCAAAAGACGATGAGAAGCAGGCGCACTTTCTTACAGCCGCTGCCCCTCGCGCTGGCGGGGCTGGTGCTGTTTCTGCTGCCGTTTCTGCTGCTGGGCAGCCACAGCTTTATCACCATCCACGACAACCTGGACACCGAAATCGGCAGCCCCTACCTGCTGAATAAGTTTCGGGTGGTGTTCGACTACCGGCCCACGGCGGTGATGCCCAGCATCATGAACGGGCTGCCGCGCAACGCCCTGCGCTCGGGGCTGAACCCGACGGTGTGGCTGTTTGGGATGTTTCCGCCGTGGGCGGCGTATCTGGTCAATCAGGCGCTGGTGCGGCTGTTGGGGCTGCTGGGCATGTGGGCGCTGCTGCGACGGCGCTGGCTGCCGGGCCCGAGGCGGCGGTGGCTGGCGGCGGGGCTGGCGGTGGCCTGGGCCACGCTGCCCATTTATTCCATGTATGGACTAACCGTGCTGGGCCAACCCGCCCTGCTGCTGGCGGTGCTGCGCCTGCGGGCGGGCCGCGGGGGCTGGTGGCCCTGGCTGCTGGTGGCGGCCTTTCCGGTGTGGTCCTTTTTTGTATTTGTGGGTCCCTTCCTGGCCGGCGCGGCGGCGGGATTGGCTTTGTATGACGCGTTTTACGGGCGGCGGGCAGCCGCGCTGCGGGTGGGAGCCGCCGCGGCCCTACTGGCGCTGATGTACGTGGTGGTGGAGTGGCCGCTGTTCTATTCCCTGCTGGTGACGCAGCAATTCGTGTCGCACCGCGTCGAGCACGATTTGCTGCGGACGGTGGCGTTTGGCCTGGGGCCCGGCCTGCGCTCGGCGGCCAACTTCTTGCTGCTGGGCCAGTACCATTCGAGCCAGTTTTTTCGGGGGGCGCTGGTGCTGGCCGTGCTGGCGGCCCTGGCCTGGGGCCGGGGTGGCTGGCGGGTGGCGGCGCGGCGCTTGGCGCCCTGGGTGGCGGGCATGGTGGCGGTGGCCCTTTTTTGTGGGTTTGTGCTGCAGGCCGTGGCGGTGGTGCAGCACCGCCTGCCGCTGCTGCACGCCTTCAACCTGACCCGGCTGGGCTTTCTGCTGCCGCTGGCCAGCTTCGGCGTGCTGGCCCTGAGCCTGCGGCTGCTGCCGGGCCGGCGCCACACGGTGGCGGCGCTGCTGGTGGCCACGCAGCTTTTCATTGGCCTGCTGATGAATGCCGAATGGACCAACAACCTGCGCGAACTGGCCGGGTGTCCGAAAAAGGCCCAGCCCACTTACGCACAGTACGTGGCTGCTCCGTTGTTTGAAAAAATCAACACCTACCTGACCCAACGCACCAGCATGGCCCCCAGCGGCTACCGCGTGGGCTGCCTCGGCTTCGCGCCGGCCGTGGCGCAGCTCAACGACTTCTATACCCTCGACAGCAACCAGAACAGCTACCCCCTCAGCTACAAACACCAGTTCCGCCCCCTCATCGCCGGCGAGCTGGCCAAAGACCCGGCCCTGGCCACCTACTTCGATGCCTGGGGCAACCGCTGTTATTTTTTTTCGCACGAGCTGGGCCGTGACTTCCTCGTGCCGGCCAAGCCTGTCCGCACCGTGCAGGACTGGGCGCTGGATGCCGCGGCGTTCCGCAAAATGGGAGGTCGCTTCATTTTCAGCGCGGCCCGGCTGGCCAGTCCGGCGCGTAGCGGCCTGCGCCCCGTGGCCGACTTTGCCGATGCCCGCGCTTACTGGCGCATATACGTGTACGAAGTAGCGGAACCTGCGCCCTAGCCGTTAGCGAGGTAATACCTTTTGTAAATCACTGGCTAGCTGCTGACTGAACGGCCCGCTGGCGTTGCGCTGCAAGTGGTTGCCGTCGGTGGTGGCGTAGGGGGCGTTGCTGTAATCGAGGTAAGGTGCCGCTGCTTGCGCCGCCAGCTGGCGCATTTGCTGGTCGAAACCGGGCTGGTATTTCTGCTCCAGCGCCAGCAACGCTGCGCCCACGGGCAGGCGCACGAGCACCACCCGGCCGTGCTGCTGCAGCAACCGAATGGTCTGCCCCAAGGCCTGCAGGCGGCCCGACGACAGGTGCTGGCTGGCAGCCAGCAGGCGGTAGTCCTGCAGCTTGCGGGCGGTGCGGGCGCGCACCTGGGCACTGTCGGTGCCGATGTTCACTTCTAGCCAGCCGTCGGGGTGCAGGCGCTCGGTGGCGGTGGCGTAGTCGAGCAGCAGGCGGTAGAGCGGCTTGGTTTGGTAGGTGGTGAGGTAGGCCAGGTTGGGGTTTTGGCTGACCTGGTGGAGCTGGCCGATGAAGGAATTGTCTTCGGGATAAACGCCCTCGGGCCCGGTGAGCGACAGCGACCACGGGTCGACGGCCACAATGAAGAGGCCGTTCTTCACCCCGGGCCGCAGCTTGCGCTGGATGCTGCGCAAGTAGGCCGGCCCGTAAGGCGAGTGCGTGAGCGTGAAAGCATAATTGAGCAGCGGCCCTTCGAAGCGACTGCCCAGCTGCCCGGCCAGCACCGCCGGCCGGATGCCCTGCGCCGCCCGCGAGGTGCCCAATACAAGAGAGCCCGCCGGTGGGCCGGTGAAGCGCCCGTAAAAGGCATCGACCCGCCCGCGCAGCACCACCGGCCCAAGGGCCATGGCCCCCAGCAACACCGCGCCCGCCAGCAGCGCCAGCCGCCCCAGCAGCTTCAAAACCGCGGAAGTCTGAGGCGTTTTCAAAACTGGAAATAGATGAACGAGGTGCTGTTGAACACGCCCAAATACAGAATCAGCAAGGCCAGCCCCACGTAGCCCGACCAACGCACGGCCGCCGTTTGGGCCGAAACCCAGGCCTGCAGGCTACGCGCCCGCCCAAGGTATTCCAGCCCCAGCATCAGCAATACGCTGACGGCCGCCACGGCCAGTTCGGGCCGGTAGTGCTGCGAGAACTCGAGCAGCAGCGTGGCCGTGCCGCGCCCGCCCAGCTGGTCCCACCCGCTCAGCAGGTGCCGGCTGATGAAAACGGCATCGCCAAAAGTGTTGGCCCGAAAGAAAATCCAGGCGTAGGCCACCAACCCGAAGGTGACCAGCACACCCCAGGCCCGCCGCAGCCGCGGGCGGCCGGCCAGGCCGGTGAGGTGCGCCAGCTTTTCCTTGAGCGGGCGCGCCCAGGTGCTGAGCACGAGGTAGAACCCATGCAGGCCACCCCATACCAGAAAGGTCCAGTTGGCGCCGTGCCACAGGCCGCTGATGAGGAAGACAGCCAGCAGGTTGGCATAGGCACGGGCGGGCCGCACCCGGCTGCCGCCCAGAGGAATGTACACGTAATCGCGAAACCAGCTCGACAGCGAAATGTGCCAGCGCCGCCAGAATTCGGGCACCGAAGCCGACAGGTAGGGCTGGCGGAAGTTGAGGTTGAAGTCGAACCCCAGCACGCGCGCCGCGCCTCGGGCCATGTCGGTGTAGCCCGAAAAGTCGCCGTAAATCTGGAACGTAAAGGCCAGCGTGGCCAGCAGCAACAGCGGGCCCTCGGGGTGCTGGCGCGGGTTGTTGAACACGGGGTTCACCAGCAGGGCCAGGCGGTCGGCCACCACCACTTTTTTGAACAGGCCCCAGGCCATGAGCCGCAGCCCGCTCACCACGCGGGCATAGTCAAAGGTGTGCACCCGCCGAAATTGCGGCAGCATGTGTCCGCCCCGCTCGATGGGCCCGGCCACCAGCTGCGGAAAAAACGCCACGAATAAGGCGAAGCGCCCGAAATTCCGTTCTGCCCCGAGCCGGCCTTGGTAGACATCAATGATGTAGCCCACCGACTGAAACGTGTAGAACGACACGCCCACCGGCAGCAGCAGCCCCAGCGCCGGCCCGCTGCCGTGCGGCAGGTGAAAGGCTTCGGCCAGCTGCAGCACCGAGTCGCGGAAGAAATTGAAGTACTTGAAAACGAACAGCGTGCCCAGGTTACTCACCAGGCTGAGGTAGAGGTAGGGCCGCCGCGCCTGCTTGGTGGGCAGCTGGCTCATGCGGTAGCCGCTGTAGTAGTCCACGAGCGTGGTGGCCAGCAGCAGCAGGGCATACACGGCCCGCCAGCTCATGTAGAAATAATAGCTGGCCAGCAGCAGCAGCCCCCCCCGCCACCGCGGCGGCAAGCCGAAATACAGCCCGACTACCAGCGGGAAAAAGACCAGAAAGTGGAGGGAGTTGAATAACATCGGGGCCGCGGCAGAAGCTCTGCGGCGCGAAGGTCGGGAGCGGCGGGCAGTTTTGCGAGGCAGTGTACCCCGAAGCTGCGCTTCGGCTCGCGTTGAACGACTCCCGACGCGAACCGAAGCACAGCTTCGGGGTACAATCTCTCTAGCAACACCAATTGAACTACTTTTGTCCTCCTGTTTCGGCTTACTCTTTTTCATGGCTCTCGACCTCAACCACAAATCCATCCTCGTCACGGGGGGCACCGGCTCGTTCGGCAAGCAGTTCGTGCGTACCGTTTTCGAAAAATTCCCGCAGGTGAAGCGCCTCGTGGTGTTTTCGCGCGATGAGCTGAAGCAGTACGAAATGAGCCAGGAGTTCAGCCCGGCCCAGTACCCGGCCATCCGCTACTTCATCGGCGACGTGCGCGACCCCCAGCGCCTGCACCGCGCCTGCGAAGGCATCGACATCGTGATTCACGCCGCCGCCCTCAAGCAGGTGCCCGCCGCCGAGTACAACCCGATGGAGTGCATCAAAACCAACATTTTTGGCGCCGAAAATGTCATCAACGCCGCCCTCGACTCCGGCGTGAAGGACGTGGTGGCCCTGAGCACCGACAAGGCCGCCGCGCCCATCAACCTCTACGGCGCCACCAAGCTGTGTTCCGACAAGCTGTTTGTGGCCGCCAACAACATGAAGGGCTCGCGCGACCTGCGCTTCTCGGTGGTGCGCTACGGCAACGTTATCGGCTCGCGCGGCTCGGTGGTGCCGTTCTTTTTGCAACAGCGCCACACGGGCGTGCTGCCCATCACCCACCCCGACATGACGCGCTTCAACATCTCGCTCGAAGAAGGCGTGGACCTGGTGCTCTATGCGCTGGAGCACGCCTGGGGCGGCGAGATTTTCGTGCCCAAAATCCCGAGCTACAAAATCACGGAAGTGGCCCGCGCCATCGGGCCGGAGTGCGAGCAGAAAATCGTGGGCATCCGCCCCGGCGAGAAGCTACACGAGGCCATGATTACGGAAACCGACGCCCTGAGCACCGTGGAGCTGGACCGCTACTACGTCATCCTGCCCTCGATGCCGACCTGGGACGTGGAGAAGTTCATCCAGAATTTCAACGGCCGCCGCGTGCCGCTGGGCTTCTACTACGACTCGGCCAACAACGAGGAATGGCTGGACGCGGAGCAGATTCGCGAGGAAATTCGCCTGCACGTGGACGCCGAATTTGGGGTCTGAATATTTTAGCAGGTTCCATGGCTGAATCGTCCTTCTATCCCTCCCGCCCCCTGCCCTACGGCCGCCAGCACATCACGGAGGCCGACGTGGCCGCGGTAACGGCCGCCCTGCACGCCGACTACCTCACCCAGGGCCCGACCGTGGCCGAGTTTGAGAAGCAGTTTGCCGCCTACGTGGGCGCAACGTACGCCGTGGCCGTGGCCAACGGCACGGCCGCCCTGCACCTCTGCGCCCTGGCCCTGCACGTGCAGCCCGGCCAGCGCGTCATCACCACGCCGCTTACCTTCGCGGCTTCGGCCAACTGCGTGCGCTACTGCGGCGGCGAGGTGCACTTTGCCGACATCGACCCGGAAACCGGGCTGATTGACTTAGCCAAGGTGCGCGCCTTACTGAAAGCGCACCCCAAAGGCCATTTCACGGGCCTGATTCCGGTGGATTTTGCCGGCCTGGCAGTGAACCTGGAGGAGGCCCGCCAGCTGGCCGACGAGTTTGGGCTCTGGATAATTGAGGACTCCTGCCACGCGCCGGGCGGCTTTTTCATCGATTCGCAGGGTCGGGAGCAGCGCTGCGGCAATGGCCAGTTTGCCGATTTGGCCATCTTCAGCTTCCACCCCGTGAAGCACATTGCCACCGGCGAGGGCGGCATGATTACCACCAATTCCGAGCAGCTGTTCCACCACCTGCTGCGCCTGCGCACCCACGGCATTACCCGCGACCCGGCCGACCTGCGGCGCGAGCCCGACGGCGGCTGGTACATGGAAATGCAAGAGCTGGGCTACAACTACCGCCTGCCCGACTTCAACTGCGCCCTGGGCCTGAGCCAGCTCGCCCGCGCCGACGAAGGCCTGGCCCGCCGCCGCCAGCTGGCCGCGCAGTACGATGCCGCCTTTGCCCAGGTGCCCGGCGTGACGGTGCTGGCCCCCGGCCGCCCCGGCCACGCCTACCACCTCTATGTCATCGAAATTGCCAACCGCAAAGGGCTGTACGACTTCCTGAAAACGCGGCAGATTTTTGCCCAGGTGCACTACATTCCGGTGCACCGCATGCCCTACTACGAAGGCCTGGGCTGGCGGGCCGGCAACTTCCCGCTGGTGGAAGAATACTACGCCCACTGCCTCAGCATCCCGCTTTTTCCCACGCTCACCGACGAGGAACAAGCCTACGTGGTGGCGTGCATCACCGAGTTTGTGACTGCTGATAATGCCGGTTAGCAGCCCCGCGACTTCCGCTGATTTTCTGAGCCGGCTCGCGCTGGGCACGGTCCAGTTCGGGCTCGACTACGGCATCAACAACACCGCCGGACGCCCCTACGACGCGGCCGTGCACGCCGTATTGCGCACCGCCCAAACCGCGGGCATCACGCTGCTCGACACCGCCGCGGCCTACGGCGACAGCGAAGTCCGGCTGGGCCACTGGCTGAGCGAGCATAGCCCGGCCGCCGCGCCGTTTCAAGTTGTGACCAAGCTGGCCGCCGGTTCGGCCGCCCAGGTGCAGCACCAGCTGCAGGAGTCACTGGCGCGGCTGCGGCAGCCTGCCGTCTATGGGGTCATGTTTCACAGCTTCAATGCTTTTCGGGAGCAGGCAGTGGGTTGGGAGGCGTTGCAGGAAGCCCGCCACGCGGGGCTGGTGCAGCGCATCGGGCTGTCGCTTTACCACCCGCAGGAGGCGGCGTGGCTGCTGGAAACTGGGCTCGATGCCGACTTAGTGCAGGTGCCTTTCAACGTGTTAGACCAGCGCTTTGGACCTCTGCTGCCGGAACTGGCGCGGCGCGGGGTGGAGGTGCACGTGCGGTCAGCTTTTTTGCAAGGCTTGCTGTTGCGCGACCCGTCTGCCCTGCCTCCCTTCTTTGCGCCGCTGGCCCCCAAGCTGACCCGGCTGCGCCGCTTGGCCCAGGATGCAAACGTGTCGCTTCCGGCCTTGCTGCTGCAGTTTGCGGCTTTCGCGCCGGGGGTGGCGCGCTTGGTGGTGGGCGTGGATTCGGCGGCTAATTTGCAGGAAAATGTAGCGGCCGGCGCATTTTCGCGGCTCGCCGAGCAGCTGCGCCCCGAACTGCTGGCGCTGGCCGAAACCACCGACGAATTTATCCTGCCCTACGCATGGCCGCCCCGCTCCTAGCCGATTATTCCAAGCTGTTTGACCTGACAGACCGACTTATTCTCGTGACGGGTGGCTACGGCCACCTGGGCCGGGCCATGGTGCTGGGCCTGCTGGCGCATGGGGCCCGCGTGGTGGTGCTGGCCCGCCATGAGGCCAGCTTTGCGGAGCAATTCGCCGCCGAAATCCCTGACGGCCGCGTGCACTTTCAAGTCTGCGACGTGGCGTCCACGCCCTCGGTACAAGCCGCGTTCCGTGCCATCCGCGAACAGCACGGCGCGCCGCACGTGCTCATCAACAACGCCGTGTACAGCGCCGGCCAGCAGCCCGATGCCCTGACCGACGAGCAGTTCGCCCACGGCCTCGACGGCTCGGCGGGCAGCGCCTACCGCTGCCTGCGCGAGGTGCTGCCCTACCTGCGCGAAAACGGCGGCGGCAAAATCATCAACGTGGCCTCCATGTACGGCATGGTAGCGCCCGACTTTGCCGCCTACGACGCGCACCCGCAGTTTCTGAACCCGCCCCACTACGGCGCGGCCAAAGCCGCTGTTATTCAACTCACCAAGTACTTTTCTTCGTATCTGGGGCCCGAAAACATTCAGGTAAACTGCGTATCGCCGGGCGCTTTTCCGAGCGCGCGGGTGCAGGAGCAGGCTGGTTTCGTGGCCGAGTTGGAACGGCGCAACCCGCTGGGCCGCATCGGCCGGCCCGAGGATTTGGCGGGGGCTTTTGTGTACCTGAGTGCATCTGCTTCCGATTTTGTCACGGGCCATAATCTAGTGGTCGACGGCGGCTGGACCATTCGCTAACGCTCCATGTCCCCGACCCATTCTGCCCGTATCGTCGTCATCATTCAGGCCCGCATGAGTTCCACACGGCTGCCGGGCAAGGTGCTGCTGCCCCTGCCGCTGGAGGGCCCCACCAGCATCTTGGGCCACGTGGTAGCCCGGGCTAAGCTTGTGGCGCCCGGCCAGCCGGTGGTAGTGGCTACTTCCACCCTGACCGCCGACGATGCCTTGGCCGCCGCCGCACAGGCACTACAAGCCGAGGTATTTCGGGGCGATGAAGCCGACGTACTCGGCCGGTTCGTGGGGGCACTGGACGGCAGGGAAGCCGAGGCCGTGGTGCGCATTACGGCCGACAACCCGGCCATTGACCCAACGTTTGTGCGGGCGGCCGTGGCCCATCACCTCGCCACCGGCGCCGACTATACCCTGACCACCGGCCTGCCGCTGGGCACCAACGTGGAAGTCATTGCGGCCGCGGCCCTGCGCCGCGCCGCGGCCGAAGCCACCCGCCCCGAAGAGCGCGAGCACGTGACGCCTTACCTGCGCCGCCACCCCGAGCTTTTTCGCTTGGAGGAATTGCCCTGCGCGGTGCCTGCGGCCGTGGCCGCCCTACGCCTGACCGTGGACTACCCCAGCGACTACGCCCTGCTGCACCTGCTGTACTCGCAACTGCCCGCCACTTTTTCGCTCACCGAGCCCGACGGCCTGTCCACGCTGCTGGCACGGTTCCCCTGGCTGGCGCGCATCAACGACCAAAACACCCAGGTTCAGCCCTAACGCCCGGCTTTCCCATGACTCTACCTAACACCCTGCGCCTCAACGAATACGGTTTCTACGAAGTCATCGACAAGCCCAGCCCGACGGAGCTGAGCGACTACTACGCCCGGCGCTACTACCAGGAAGGCCTCACCACCTACCAGCCCAGCTACCCGCCCGAAGAGCTGGAGCACATAGAGGGCAAGTTGCGGCTGCGGCGCTGGGTGCTGGAGCAACTGCGGCCCGAAACGGGAGCCGCCGCGCCCAAGTCTTTTCTGGACATTGGCTGCGGCGAGGGCTGGGCGCTGGCCCACTTCCACCGCCAGGGCTGGGACGTGCTGGGGCTGGATTACAGCAGCTTCAGCGTGGAGCGGTTTCAGCCCGAGCTGCGGGCGTACCTGCGCACCGGTGATATTGTGGAGCAGCTGGCTCAGCTGATTGCCGACGGCCGCTCGTTCGATGTGCTGTGGCTCGACAATGTGCTGGAGCACGTGCCCGACCCGGCCGCGCTGCTGCGGCAATGCCGGGCGCTGGTGGCGCCCAGCGGCACGCTGGTGGTGGAGGTGCCCAACGATTTTTCGGCCCTGCAAAACTACCTGTTGGAGCAGGGCCACATCGACCGCCCTTTCTGGGTGGTGCTGCCCGACCACCTGGCCTACTTTAACCAGACCGGCCTGCGCAACGTGGCCCAGGCCACGGGCTGGCGCGTGGCCAAAACCCTTGCCGACCAGCCCATTGACCTCAACTTGCTCAACTCCGCCACGAACTACGTGATGAACCGCGCCGCCGGCCCGGGCGCCCACCGCGCCCGGCTCGAACAAGACAACCTGCTGCTGCGCACGGCGCCGCTGCCGGCCGTGGCGGCCTACTACGAAGCCATGGCCGGCGTGGGGCTGGGCCGAAATATCGTGGCATTTTTGCAGCCGGTTTAGTTGTCAGTTGTTCGTTGTCAGTTGTCAGGTCTTTTTGATTTGAGTTGACGAACGAACCCTAGCAACTGACAACGAACAACTGACAACTACTCCCCATGTCCTCCCCCATCAGCGTCCTCAGCGGCGCGCCCGTAGCCGAGCAAACACGCCGCGAGAATTTCGCCCAAAGCCTGCGCGAGTCGCCCATTCCCAACACCGAGCTGCTCAACAACCTGGGCCTGTACCTGAACCGGCAGACGTTCTCGCGCCTGCTGTTTTTCACCGAGCTCTACCAGCAAATCATTCCGGTGCACGGCGTGGCCATGGAGTTTGGCGTGCGCTGGGGCCAGAATCTGGCCCTGATGCACGCGCTGCGCGGCATCTACGAGCCGTTCAACTACAACCGCAAAATCATTGGGTTCGACACCTTCGGCGGCTTTCCGTCGGTGGACGAGAAGGACGGCAAGCTGGTGAAGGAAGGCGACTACGGCGTGACGCCCGAGTACCAGGACTACCTCACCCAGATTCTGGCCCTGCACGAGGCCGACAGCCCCATTCCGCACAAGCGCAAGTTTGAGCTGGTGGCCGGCGACGCTTCCGAAACCGTGCCCCGCTACCTGCGCGACCACCCCGAAACCGTCATCGCCTTCGCCTATTTCGACTTCGACATCTACGCCCCCACCAAGGCCTGCCTCGAAGCCATCCGGCCCCGCCTCACCAAGGGTGCCATCGTGGCCTTCGACGAGCTGAACTGCCCCGAGTTCCCCGGCGAGACGCTGGCGTTTGACGAGGTGTTCGGCGTGGCCAACTACGCGCTGCGCCGCAGCCCGCTCAACCCGCTGATTTCGTATCTGGTGGTGTAGGGTTTAGTTGTCAGTTGCTCGTTGTCAGTTGTCAGAGCCATGTCAGCTGGTTGATTTGTGACCCGACAACTAACAACGAGCAACTGACAACCAACCATGACCTACCGCCCCCTCCCTGCCGCCGACTACCGCTGGAACGACTACCAGCTCATTCCCATTCGCTACGAGGACCGGGAGCCTATTCGCGCCTGGCGCAATGCCCAGCTGCCGGTGCTGCGCCAGGCCGAGCCCCTCACGGCCGAGCAGCAGGAAGCCTATTTCCAGCGCGTGGTGCTGCCGCTGTTTGCGCAGGAACGGCCGGGGCAGCTGCTGTTTTCGCTGTTGCACGCCGGCCAGTTGATTGCCTACGGCGGCCTGGTGCACATTTCCTGGCCGGATTTGCGGGCGGAGGTGTCGTTTTTGGTCGACCCCGTCCGGGCGGCCGATGCGGCCACGTACCGGCAGGATTTTCTGGCCCACCTGCGCCTGCTGGGGCGGGTGGCGTTTGAGGGCCTGCAATTCAACCGCTTGTTTACCGAGACCTACGACATCCGCCCGGCGCACGTGGCCATTCTCGAAGAAGCGGGCTTCCGGCTCGAAGGGCGTTTGCGGCAGCATGTGCAGCTTGCGCCGGGTACTTTTGCCGACTCACTGATGCACGGCCAGCTGGCCGCCGACTATGCCACAGCCTTTGGTTCTGCCCTTTAAACGAATTTTCATCAGCGGCGGCGCCGGCGTCATCGGCCAGGAAATGGTGCGCCTGCTGGCCGCGCTGCCCGCCGACATCGACGTGCTGGTGGGCGACCTCAAACCCCGGCCCGCCAACTTTCCGGCCCGCTTTCAATACCGGCAGGGCGACCTCAACTTCCTCACCGAGCAGGAAATTGGCGTGTTTGCGCCCGAGGTGTTCATCCACCTGGCGGCCACCTTCGAGCGCTCCACCGAAACCTACGGCTTCTGGGAAGAGAATTTCCAGCACAACGTACGCCTCAGCCACCACCTCATGACGGTGCAGAAGGACCTGCCCTCGTTGCGGCGCGTGGTGTTTGCCAGCAGCTACCTCATCTACGACCCTGAGCTGTACAACTTTGCGGAGGTGCCGGCGCAGCCCCGCAGCCTGCGCGAAACCGACCCCATCCTGCCGCGCAACCTGACCGGCATGGCCAAGCTGGCCCACGAAATTGAGCTGCGCTTTTTGCAAACCTACCGGGGCGCGCAGTTCAGCACGGCCATTCCGCGCATCTACCGCGGCTACGGGCGCAATGGCCGCGATATCACCTCGCGCTGGGTACGCATGCTGCTGGCCGGCGAGGAAATCACGGTGTACGGCGCCGAGTCGTTTTTCGACTACCTCTACGCCGCCGACACCGCCGAGGGCCTGCTGCGCCTGGCGGCGGCCGAAACGGTGAGCGGCATCATCAACCTCGGTACCGGCCGGGCCCGGCGCGTGGCCGACGTGGTGGCCGTGCTGAAGCAGAACTTCCCCGACCTGCGCGCCACCTACGTAGCCTCGGATATTCCCTTCGAGGCCTCGCAGGCAGACATGAACCTGTGGCGCAGCCAGATAGACTGGCTGCCGCCCACGACGCTGGAGCAGGCCATTCCCGAAATCATTGCCTTCGAGCGCGCCCGCCTGCAGGCCACGGCCGCCGCCAAGGCACCCGGCCACGTGCTCATCAGCAGCGTGGCGGCCAAGGTGCCGCTGGTGCGGGCCGTGCAAGCCGCCGCCCAGCGCCTGCACCCAGAAATGAATGTCATTGGCGGCGATATGAACCCCGCCTGCTTGGCCCAGCATTTCACCGACGACTTTTGGCAAATGCCCGCCACCGCCGACCAGAACCTGGCCGACATCATTGCCCAATGCCAGGCCCGCGGCATCGGGCACGTCATTCCCACGCGCGACGGCGAGCTGGCGTTTTGGAGCCGGCACCGCGCCGCGCTGGCCGAAGCCGGCATCGCGGTGCTGGTGAGCCCGCCCGAGGCCGTGAGCCGCTGCCTGGACAAGATTGAATTTGCCGTATTTGGGCAGGAACACGGCCTGCCGGTCATTCCCACCGCGCTGGGCCTCGATGCGCTGCCGGCCGCCCCGGGCAGTACCGGCTTTGTGGTGAAAGAGCGCCACGGCGCCGGCTCGCTCAGCCTGGGCCTGAACCTGCCCGAAGCCACGGCCCTGACTCACGCCCAGGCGCTGCAGGAGCCAGTTTTTCAGCCTTTTATCCAGGGACGCGAAATCAGCGTGGACGCCTACGTGGACCGCGCCGGCCGCGTGCACGGCCTGGTGCCGCGCACCCGCGACATCATCGTGCACGGCGAATCGCAGGTGAGCACCACGCTCACCGACCCCGCTTTAGTGGCCCGCCTCACGCCCCTGGTGGAGAAACTGGGCCTCTACGGGCCGCTGGTGCTGCAAGCCCTGCTCACCGACGATGGCGGCCTGCACCTCATCGAGTGCAATTGCCGGTTTGGCGGGGCTTCCACGCTGGGCATTGCGGCGGGCGTTGACTCGTTTTTCTGGTTTTTGCAGGAAGCCGCCGGGGCTGATTTGAGCCAATACCCCTTCCGTCCGGCGGCTGGTCCGCTGCGCCAGGTGCGCGCCGCCGCCGATGTGGTGATGCCGGCCCCCACGCCCGAATAGCCGCCATGCCCGTCCTCGTTTTCGACCTCGACGATACCCTTTACCCCGAGCTGAGCTACGTGCACAGCGGCTTCCGGGCCGTGGCGGAGTTTCTGAGTCCGCTGCTGCACCAGCCGGCCGAAACCCTGGCCGCGGGCATGATTGCCGAAGAGGCCGAGCAGGGCCGCGGCCAGGTGTTCGACAACGTGCTGCGCCGGCACGGGCGCTGGACCAAAACCCTGGTGGCGGCCTGCCTGCGCCACTACCGCCAGCACCGCCCCCAGCTCGCGCTCTATCCCGACGCTGAGCGCTGCCTGGCCCGGTTTGCGGCATGGCCGCTCTACCTCGTCACCGACGGGCACAAGGAGGTGCAGGCCCGCAAAGTGGCCGCCTTGGCCGTAGCCCGGCACGTGCGCCACGCCTACCTCACCAACCGCTACGGCCGCCACCGGGCCAAGCCCGCCCCGCACGTGTTTGAATTGATTTGCCGGCGCGAAGGCGTACCGCCCGGCCAGGTGATTTACGTGGGCGACAACCCGCGTAAGGACTTCGTGGGCATTAAGCCGCTGGGCTTCAAAACAGTACGCATCCTGCGGGGCAACTACGCCCACCTCGAAGCCGATGCGGCGCACGAAGCCGACCGCCGCATTTACACCCTGGACGAACTGACTGCGGAATTCGTGGCCGAGTTGGTGGGCTAGCCGCTCACTGCCAGCCGCCCCCCAGCGCCCGGTACAGGCTCACGCTTTGCAGCAGCTGCCGCTGGCGCGATTCGGCCAGGCTTAGCTCGGCCTCCAGCACGCTGCGCTGGGCGGTAATGACTTCCAGGTAAGTAGCGTAGCCGGCCACGAATAGCTTGTTAGAGGTCGTCACGGCTTTGGTGAGCAGCTCCACTTCCTGCTGGCGGGCGGCCGAGGCGGCGCGGTAATTTTCCAGCCCCTGCAGGCCGTTCACCACCTCCCGAAAGCCGGTTTGCAGGCTCTGCTGGTAGCGGTAGTAGGCCTCATAGCTGCCGGCCGTGGCCAGGCGGAAATCGGCCCGGAACTGGGCCCGGTTGAGCAGCGGGCCGGTGAGGCCGGCCAGCGCGCCGTAGGCCAGCGAGGTGGGGTCGAACAGCGTGCCGGTGCGGTAGGAGTTGAAGCCCACGTAGGGCGTGAGGGTGAGGGCGGGCAGGAAGGCGGCGCGGGCGGCGGCCACGTCGGCGCGGGTAGCCTGCAGTTCCAACTCGGCCTGGCGCACGTCGGGCCGGCGCAGCAGGGCCGAGGCCGGCACGCCGGCACTCAGGCGCTCGGGCAGCACCTGCCCGGGCAGCGGCCGGCCGCGCGTGATGGGCTGCTGGTAGCGCCCCATCAGTTGGTTGAGGCCGGTTTCGGCTTCGGTCACGCGCTGGCGGGCTTCGTGCCCCAGGCTCTCGGTACGGGCCACCTGGGCGGCAAACTGCTGCACGGCTAGTTCGGTGGCGCGGCCGGCCTGCTTCTGGATGCGCATCAGCTTCAGGGCCTCGCGCTGCAGGCTGATGTTGCGGTCGAGCACGGCCAGCTGGTTGTCGGCCGTCAGCAGCTCGTAGTAGAGGCGGGCCACTTCAGCCACCACGTTGGTCGTGACGAGGCGGCGGCCCTGCTCCGAGGCCAGCACGCGCAGGAAGGCGGCCTGGCGGCGCTGCTTCAGCTTGCCCCAGATGTCAATTTCCCAGGAGCTGCGCAGCCCCACAAAGAACTCCGGCGTCACCGGGCCCGGGATGCGCTGCTGCCCGTCGATGTTGGGCGAGAGGTTGGTGTCGAAATTGCCCACGCCGTTGAGGGTGTAGCGGCCGTAGCGGTCGGCGCCGGCCGAGGCGGCGGCGGCCACGGTGGGCAGCAGGGCGCCGCGCCGGGCCAGGTAGTTGGCGCGGGCGGTTTCGACGCGCTGCAGGGCCACCTGCAGGTCTAGGTTCTGGCGCAGGGCCGTGTCGATGAGGGCCGTCAGGGCGGGGTCCTGGAAGAACTGCCGCCAGGGCTGGCGGCCGGCGCTGGCGGTGTCGGCCGGGGGCTGGGTGAAGGCGGTGGGCACGGCCGGGGCACAGGTGGGGGCGTCGGGCGCGGCCACGCGGCAGCCAGCAGCGAGGAGCAGGACGGAGAGGAGGGCGGGGAGTAAGCGCATGGGATGGTCGTTCTGGCGTGGCGCCTCACCCCCCGGCCCCCTCTCCTCAAGGAGAGGGGGAGCTACGGCGGCGCGGGCGGCGCGGCGCGAACTGAAAGTCCGCGCGTGATGTGTCAATCAATTCGCGAACTGATAGTCCGCGCTACAATTCGGCTGGCTCCCCTCTCCCCGGGGAGAGGGGCCGGGGGTGAGGCGTCAATGCGCCACCAACTCGCGCACTTCCTCTACCTCGTTCTCTTCCAGATTCTTCACCTTTTCAAACGAGGCAAACAGCACGTACAGCCCGGGAATGAGCACCATGCCGAACAGCGTGCCGATGAGCATACCGCCCGCCGCCGCCGTGCCGATGGAGCGGTTGCCCAGGGCCCCGGCGCCGCTGGCCACCACCAGCGGAATCAGGCCGGCGATGAAGGCGAAGGAGGTCATGAGGATGGGGCGCAGGCGGGAGACGGCGCCCTCCACGGCGGCGGTAAGTACGCTGGCCCCGGCCCGGCGCCGCTGCTCGGCAAACTCGATGATGAGGATGGCGTTTTTGCCCAGCAAACCCACCAGCATCACCAGCGCCACCTGGGCGTAGATATTGTTTTCCAGTCCCAAAAGCTTGAGGCTGAGAAAGGCGCCGAAGATGCCGGTGGGCAGGCTCAGCAGCACGGGCAGCGGCAGCAGCAGGCTTTCGTACTGCGCCGCCAGCAGCAGGTACACGAAAATGAGCACCACGCCGAACACGTACAGGGCCTGGTCGCCGCTCAGGATTTGCTCGCGCGTCATGCCGCTCCACTCGTAGGCGTAGCCGCGCGGCAGCTCTTTGGCGGCCACCTTTTCGATGGCCGTAATGGCGTCGCCCGACGAGAAGCCGGGAGCCGAGTCGCCGTTGAGCATGGCCGAGGTGTACATGTTGTAGCGCGTGAGCTGGTCGGGGCCGAACACGCGCTCCAGCTTGATGAAGGTGGAGAAGGGCACCATCTCGCCGCGGGTGTTTTTCACGTGCAGGGCCAGCAGGTCGTCGGGCCGCGTGCGGTACTCGGGGCCGGCCTGCACCATCACCTTGTACATCTGCCCGAAGCGGATGAAGTTCGAGGCGTAGTAGCTGCCCATCAGTGTTTGCAGCGTGCTCATGGCCGCGTCCACGGTCACGCCCTTTTTGGCCGCCATGTCCTGGTCGACGTGAATGAGGTACTGCGGAAAGTTGGGGTCGAAGGAGGTGAAGGCCCCGCCGATGGCCGGGTCTTTCCGCAAAGCGGTGAGAAAAGTCTGCGACACGGCCGCCGTTTTCTGCAGGTCGCCGGTGCCCGACTTGTCCAACAAGCGCAGCTCGAAGCCGCTGCTGTTGCCGAAGCCCGGCACCGTGGGCGGCGGCAGAAACTGAATGTCGGCGTCGGCAATATTCTTGGTTTTTTCCTCCAATTCAGCAATGAACTGCGCCACTGACTGCTCGCGCTGGTCCCAGGCCTTGAGGTTAATCATGCCCATGCCATAGCTCGAACCGGCCACTTCGTTCACCAGACTATAGCCTGCCAAAGTCGACACCGACTCCACCGGCCCGAGCTGGCTGGCAATGCGTTGCACCTCGTCGAGCACGGCCTCGGTGCGCTCCACGGTGGCGCCGGCGGGCGTGGTCACGTTCACGTACACCATGCCTTGGTCTTCGGTCGGAATAAAGCCCGAGGGCAGAATCCGGTTCACGCCCCAGGTAGCCGCGCAGAAGCCTGCCAGCACCAGCAGCGTCACTAGGCGCCGGCCGGCCACGGCCCGCAGCAGGCCCTGGTAGCGCCCCGCCAATGCGACATAACGCTTGTTAAAGCCGGCAAAAAACCGGCCCATCAAGCCCTTGGGTTGTTCGCCCTCCGCCAGCGGCGTGTGCTTGAGCATGAGCGCGCACAAGGCTGGCGTTAGGGTCACGGCGTTGATGCCGGAAATGACAATGGCAATGGCCAGCGTGAGCGAAAACTGCCGGTAGAACACGCCCACCGGCCCGTCCATGAAGGAAACCGGGATGAACACGGCCGACATCACCAGCGTGATGGCAATGAGCGAGGAGCTGATTTCGCCCATGGCCTCGAAGGTGGCGGCGCGGGCGGGCAGGTGTTTTTCCTGCATCTTGGCGTGCACGGCCTCCACCACCACAATGGCGTTATCGACCACAATGCCAATGGCCAGCACTAAGGCAAACAGCGTGAGCAGGTTAATCGAAAAGCCCAGCATCTGCATGAAGGCCAGCGTGCCCACCAGCGCCACCGGCACCGCCAGCGCCGGAATCAACGTCGAGCGCCAGTCCTGCAAAAACAGGTACACAATCACGAACACTAGCAAAAATGCCTCCACCAGCGTCCGCAGCACCTCGTGAATGGAGGCATCGAGGAAGCGCGACACGTCGTAGGCGATGCTGTACTTCATACCCGGCGGAAAACTGGTTTCCTGTAGCTCCGCCATGCGCTTTTTCACGTTGGCAATAACGTCCGACGCGTTGGAGCCGGGCCGCTGCTTGAGCATGATGGCCGCCGAGGGCCGGCCGTCGGTTTTGGAGGCCATGCTGTAAGTGAGCGAGCCGAATTCCACGTCGGCCACTTCGCGCAGGCGCAGCACCGAGCCGTCGGCGTTGGCCCGCACCACGATGTTGCGGTACTGCTCGGGCTCGAAAAACTTGCCCGTGTAGCGCAGCACGTACTGCATGGCCTGCGCCTTCTCGGCCCCCGAGCTTTCGCCCGATTTGCCCGGCGCCGCCTCCACGTTCTGCGCCCGAATGGCCGCCACCACTTCATCGGTGCCCACGTCATAGGCCGCCATCCGGTCGGGCTTGAGCCACACCCGCATCGAGTACTCGCGCGAGCCCATGATTTCGGCAAAGCCCACGCCATCAATGCGCTTGAGCTCCTGCAACACGTTGATATCGGCGAAGTTGTAGATGAACTTCTCGCCCGCCGCCTTGTCGTCGCTCGTCACGTTGAGGTAGAGCAGCATGGAGTTTACCTCCTTTTCCGTAGTCACGCCGGCCTTGATGACTTCCTCCGGCAGCTCGTCCAGAATGGTCGTCACGCGGTTTTGCACGCCCACGGCGGCTAGGTCCGGGTCGGTGCCCACCTTGAAAAACACGGTGATGAGCGTCACGCCGTTGTTGGAGCTCACCGAGTTCATGTAGGTCATGCCCGGCACCCCGTTGATGGCGCGTTCCAGCGGCGTGGCCACGGCTTTGGCGCACACTTCGGCGTTGGCGCCGGTATACTTGGCCGTCACCGTCACCGAGGGCGGCACAATGTCCGGAAACTGCGTGATGGGCAGCGTGAACAGCGCCAGCCCGCCCAGCAGCACCAGAAACACTGAAATAACCAGCGAGAGTATCGGCCGGCGAATGAAGATATTGAACATAGGCAGTAGCGCCGACTTTCAGTCCGCGGCTAAATGAATGTGTAAGAGTCCGGTGCGCTGTAGCGCGGACTTTGCAGTCCGCGTCCCCGCGCCGTCAGGGTATCGTTCGGGTTTCCGCCGGGGACGCGGACTACAAAGTCCGCGCTACATCCCTACCGCGCCGCCAGCAGCGAGTCCAGCGTCACCGGGCGCGGGCTGATGCGCTGACCGTCCTTCAGGCTGGCGGCGCCTTCGTACACCACCCGCTCGCCGGGCTTCAGGCCGTCCTTCACCACGTAGAAATCGCCGGTGCGGGCCTGGGGGTGGAAGTTGCGCATGTGCACCACGCCCTGCTGGTCCACCACGTACACGTAGTTTTTGTCCTGAATCTCGAACACCGACTTCTGCGGCAGCAGCAGCGCCGCTGGCAGCGTGGTAGTCAGCCGCACGCGGCCCGACGCGCCGTGCTTGAGCATGCGCTGCGGGTTCGCAAACCGCGCCCGGAAGGCCAGCGAGCCCGTGTTGGGGTTGAACTCGCTCTCGGTGGTTTCGATGCGGCCCGCCAGCGGGTAAGCCGAGCCGTCGGCCAGCGTGAGGCGCACCGAGTCGGAGTGGCGGTCGGGGTGGCGCTCCCGGGCCTTCACGTACTGCAGGTACTCGCCCTCGCCCACGTTGAAATAAGCGTATACCTCGTGCAAATCCGATACGGTGGTGAGGAGCGTGCCTTCCTCCACCACGCTGCCCCGCTTGAGCGGAATCCGGTCGATGATGCCATCAAACGGCGCCCGCACCAGCGTGTAGCCCAGGCTGAGGCGGGCGGCGGCCTCGCCGGCGCGGGCCTCGGCCACGCGGGCTTCGGCGTCCTTCACCTTGCTAGTGGTCAGGGCCAATTCGGTTTTGGCGATGATGTTTTCCTGCACCAGCAGGCGCACCCGCTCGCGTTCCAGCCGGGCGGCGCTGGCTTGGGCCTGCGCGCCGGCCAGCGCCGCCCGGGCCTGGCTCAGCCGGTTCTGGTGGGCGCTGGCGTTGAGGCGGAACAGCGGCTGGCCCTTCTTCACGGGCCGCCCCTCGTCCACAAAAATCTCCTCCAGAAAGCCCGCTACCTGGGCCCGCACTTCCACGTTACGCACGGCCTGCACATCGGCCACGTAGTCCTGAAACAGCTCCTGCTCAGTGGTTTTGAGGGCCACCACGGGCAGCACCTCGGGCGCGGCGGACTGCTCGGCCGTTTTGCCGTCGGCCGAGCAGCTGCTCAGGCCGGCGGCCAGGGCCGTGAATAGGGCGCCGCCCAGCAGGCAGGTGCGCAGCCGGCTTTTGGGAGCAATGGGGACGCGGCGCGCCAACTTAGGCAAGGGGTTTGGAATCATGGTGAAAGAATGGCGGCTACTGGGTGACCAGGGCCGGGCCGGGGGCGAGGTGGCGGGTGAGGGTGAGCAGGCTGTCTTGCTGCTGCTGGTGCTGCTGGCAGCTGGCGAGCTGCCGCTGCGTTTGGTGCAGGTCGGCGGTGGTGGCGGCCAGTTCGGCGCTGACGTCGTCGGGCCAGGCCTCAATCCAGCCCGCCATCAGCAGCGCGTTCAGCCCCAGCGACAGGGCGAGCACGCCGCCGAGCAGCAGCGTCAGGAAATTAAGAGAGCGGGCATCTGAGCGGGTCATCAGGGTCGGGCAGCCGAAGCCAGGTGAAACGTGCCACAAAGGACCCGACCCCGCATTAGAATGAGATGAGAAGCGTATGAGAAAACATGAGAGCCTCGCTCATGCGCCGGCTAGCTGCGGCCTCCCCTGCTTTGTGCGGGCGGCTCCGGGCCCCGCATCCGTTACCACGGCTCCGCTACAGCGGCAGGGCCGGCAGCCACATGGTGGCCGTGGTGCCCTGCCCCGGCGCCGAGGCGATGTCGAGATGGCCGCCGTGGCGCTGCACCACGCGCTGCGTCAGAGGCAGGCCCAGGCCGTACCCGGGGCGGCCCATGGCGCCCGTGGCGCGGTACAGGGGCTCGTAAATTTTCTGCAGCTCCTCGGGCGAAAGGCCGGGGCCCGCGTCCTGCACGCGCACGCGCAGGGTGTGCGCGTCGCTGTAGGCCAGCTCCGTGCGCACCGGCCCCGAGGAATATTTGCCGGCGTTGTCGAGCAGATTCAGCACGGCGGTGGTCAGCAGCTCGGCGTTGCCCAGCAGCGTGAACAGGTCGCCCTCGGTTTCGGCCGGAAACTCGCCGATGGACAGCCGCCACTCCCGGCCGGGGTACTTGGCGCGGGCAAAGTCCAGGGCTTGGTTGAGGCACTCGTCGAGGCGCACGGGGGCGAAGGCCGGCAGGGCGCCATCGGCCCGGGCCAGGTTGAGCAGGCCGTTGGTGAGGGCGCTGAGGTGGCGGGCGGCGCTCAGGGCCTGGGCCAGGCTCTGCTGGGCTTCGGGCAGGGTGCGGTCGTACTCCAGGGCGGTTTCGAGCGTGCCAGCTAGCGTGGTGATGGGGGTGCGCAGCTCGTGCGAAGCATGCGAAAGAAAGCTGCGCTGCACCTCAAAAGCTTGCTCGAGCCCGGCCAGCATGGTGTTTATCACGCGGCTCAGCTGGGCCAGCTCGTCGCGGCCGTTGCCCTCCGACAGGCGCCGCCCCAGGCTGGCCGCCGAGATGCGCCGGGCCTGCCGGATGATGCGGGCAATGGGTCGCAGGGCCGAGCCGGCAAAAAACCAGCCGGCCACCACCGTAACCGCCAGGGCCCCGAGGTTGCCGAGCAGCAGCAGCCAGCCCAGCTGCCGGTGCTGCGTCCACCCCACCCGGTCTTCGGCCGACACAAAAATGCGGTAGTAGCCGTGCGGCGGGTGCGCAAAGGACAAGCCGATGGTTTCGCGGTGGCCTTCGGCCGGGTAGGTGCGCTGCTGGCCGGGGCCCAGCCCGCGCAGGCGCTTGCGGTTGGTGGCCTGGTCGATGTGGTCGTCGCTGCTGTAGCGTAGCGTGTTGTCGGGGCCGTAGATGCTGATTTGTTCGCGGGAAAGGATGAGCAGGTCGTCGCGGCGAAGCGAGCCCATCATGCCGTTTTCGAGCTTGTGGGTGCGCACCAGCAGGCGGCCCGCCAGCGTGGCGCTGTTGGCCAGGCGGTGGGCAAAGCGCTGGGTGCGGGCGTTGGCGTGAAACAGGTAGATGAACGTGGAAAAGCTGAGCTGAATGCCGAGCACGAGCAGGGTAAAGCGCAGCATCAGCTTGTTCCGAATCAACATGGGCTCAACCGGTTATTGCTCCCGCATCACATAGCCCATGCCTACCACGGTATGAATGAGCTTGGGCTCGAAGCCTTTGTCAATCTTTTTGCGCAGGTAGCCGATGTACACGTCGATGATGTTGGTCGTGGTGTCAAAATCGACTTCCCACACCCGCTCGGCAATGTCGACGCGCGACACGATGCGGCCCTGGTTCAGCAGCAGGTGCTCGAGCAACGAATACTCGCGGGTGGTGAGGTCGATGCGGCGCCCGGCGCGGGTCACGATTTTCGAGTCGAGGTTCAGCTCCAGGTCGGCCAGGCGCAGCAGCTGGGGGGCGCCGGTTTCGGCGTAGCGCTTGGTGAGGGCCCGGGCGCGCAGCAGCAGCTCCCTGAACGCGAAGGGCTTGGCGAGGTAGTCGTCGGCCCCGGCCTCGAAGCCGGCTTCCTTGTCGGCCAGGCTGTCGAGGGCCGTGAGCATGAGCACCGGCACGCGGTGCCGCCCCGCCCGGATGAGCCGGCACAGCTCCACGCCGTTGAGGTGCGGCAGGTTCACGTCGAGAATGACCAGGTCGTAGGGCTGCTGCTGGTACAGCGACCAGCCCGTGCTGCCGTCGTAGCCCACGGTCAGTTCGTAGCCTTCGTGCTCAAACCCTTTTTTGATAAAGGACGCCACCTGGGGCTCATCTTCGACCAGCAGAATTTTCATACCCGGAGAGGCGGTGCATGCGCCCGTAAGCGGGGCGAAAGTACGCACCGGCCCGCAACGCGCCCCGCCGGGGCCCGGGCCGACCTCTGGCCCTGCCCTTCCCAGGCGCCGCGCTTGCTCCCTTCGGCCGCTACCTTTACGGCTCGATTTGACTTGTCCTGAAATGACCGAAATATCAATTGGCGGCCGGCCGGTGGGCCCCGCCCACAAGCCCTTCATCATCGCCGAAATGTCGGGCAACCACAACCAGAGCCTGGAGCGCGCCCTGGCCCTCGTGGATGCCGCCGCCGAAGCCGGCGTGGACGCCCTCAAGCTGCAGACCTACACCGCCGACACCATCACCATGGACACCGGCTTCGCTATCGACGAGGAAGGGCAGTCGCTGTGGGAAGGCAAAAACCTGTACAAGCTCTACGAGGAGGCCCACACGCCCTGGGAATGGCACGCCGAGCTGTTTGCCCGCGCCCGGCAGCACGGCATGCTGGCTTTCAGCTCGCCGTTTGACGAGACGGCGGTGGACTTTCTGGAAACGCTGGACGTGCCGGCCTACAAAATTGCCTCCTTCGAAAACGCTCACTGGCCGCTGCTGCGCAAGGTGGCCGCCACCGGCAAGCCCGTCATCGTGAGCACGGGCGCCGCCACGCTGGCCGAAATCGACGACGCGGTGCGGGTGCTGCGCGAGGCGGGCTGCCGCGAGCTGGTGCTGCTGAAATGCACCAGCACCTACCCCGCCTCGCCC
Source organism: Hymenobacter armeniacus (assembly GCF_014699055.1). GTDB lineage: Bacteria > Bacteroidota > Bacteroidia > Cytophagales > Hymenobacteraceae > Hymenobacter > Hymenobacter armeniacus. The sequence goes on along the minus strand of NZ_JACXAC010000001.1, from coordinate 336,385 downwards.
GCCAACACCAACCTGCGCACCATCCCCGTGCTGGCCGAAACCTTTGGCTGCCCCATTGGCCTGAGCGACCACACCATGGGCGTGGGCGCCAGCGTGGCGGCCGTGGCCCTGGGCGCCTGCGTCATCGAAAAGCACTTCACCCTGAGCCGCGCCGAGGGCGGCGTCGACTCGGCGTTTTCGTTGGAGCCGCACGAGTTGAAAGCCTTGGTCGTTGAGACCGAGCGCGCCCACCAGGCGCTGGGCACCGTGCAGCTGTGCATTCAGACCGGGGAGGAGAAAAGCCGCCTCTACAAGCGCAGCATCTACGTGGCCAAGCCCATTGCCGCGGGCGAGGCCTTCACCACCGACAACCTGAAAATCATCCGCCCCGGCGACGGCCTCTGGCCCCGCCACTGGGAAACCGTGCTGGGCCGCAAAGCCACGCACGCCCTCCAGCCGGGCACTCCGCTCACCTGGGACTCGCTGTAATGCCGGGCCCCACGCTGCCCCTGCTGCCGCGGCTGCGCGACATTCTGCAGCTGCGCTTTTCGGCCGTGTTTGCCACGCTGCCGGCGGCGGCCATGGCCAGCATTTCGCCCGCCAACCCGCTCAAGCGGCTGGCCCGGGTGCTGGGCTACGCGGGCCTGCGGCTGGTGGGCAACGTCTTTAAGCCGATAAAAAACCCGGAAGACCTGCGCGGCAAAGTGTGGCTCTACGTGGTGAGCGCCAACAATTACGACGCCCTGGACTTCATCCGCCAAGCGCGGCCCGACGCCGTGCTGCTCGCCGGGCAGGCCAAGAACATCGGCCGCTACAACGGGGCCGTGAACCGGCTGTCGCTCCGGCGCAAGCTGCTGTACTACTGGCAATTTCCGGTGGCATTGCTGGGGCTGCTGCGCACGGAAGGCCGGCGGGCGTGGCGGTTTTTCGATTTCATCTTTTACGCCATCGGCTACTACGAAGTGTACCGGCGGGCCCTGCGCCACTACCGGCCGCGGGCGGTAATATTCTCCAACGACCACAACGACGACACCCGCTCCCTGCTGCTGGCCTGCCGCGCCGAGGGCGTGCCCACGGCCTACGTGCAGCACGCCAGCGTGAGCACGAGCTTTCCGCCGCTGGGCTTCGACCTGAGCCTGCTCGAAGGCCAGGACGCGCTGGACAAGTACCGGCAGTGCGGCCCCGTGCACGGCCGCGTAGAGCTGGTGGGCATGCCCAAGGCCGATGCCTTCCTGGGCCTGAAAAACACCGCGCCGGCGGTGCGGCGCGTGGGCGTGGCCAGCAACGTGCACGACCCCCTTCCGGCCCTGACGGAGGCGCTGCGCTTTCTGCTGCAGGAATTTCCGGACCTCTCTTTCACGCTGCGCCCCCACCCCAGCGACCCGCGCGACTTCGGGCCCCTGCGCCGTGCCCTACCCGGCCTGCGATGGTCGGATGCGCGGCAGGAAAACGTGTTTGCCTTTCTCCAAAACCACGACGCGCTGATAGCCGCCGACACCTCCACGCACCTGGAAGCCACGCTGTTGAATCTGGTCAGCATTTACTACCGCTTCAGCGCCAACCCGCTTATCAACGACTATTACGGCTACGCGGCGCATGGCCTTGTGGATGAGGCCCGCGACCTGCCCGAGCTGCGGGACCTGTTGTTGCGGTACCGGGCGCAGAAGCCGGCCGGCCACTACCGCCGGGCGGCTTACTACAACGCCACGCTAGGCACCGCGAACGAAGGACGCAGCCAGGCGCTGGCGTTGGCGCTACTGGCCGATTGGCTACACTAAAATTCCCTGTTGTTGCTCTGGGCTTACCTTTAGCTTGGCTAATTTCTACCTGTTAATGAAACACTTCTCCGCACTACTAACTGGTTTACGGCTACGCCAACAGGCGTCAAGCCTGTTTTTATTGATGACATTGATTGTCATCGGCTTTAGCGCCCGCGCGCAAACTTTGCCCGGCTCTGGCAATGCCTTGACGTTTAACGGCGTCAACAGCTACATCAATTGCGGCCCAGGCAATCGGGGCATCACGCAGCAGGTGACGGTGGAGGCCTGGATAAAGACTTCGAGCAACGCTTACCAGTGGATATTGGGCAAATACTTCAACTCCGTGTTTGAAGAAAAAGGCTACCACCTCGTGGTATCGGGAGGCAATGCCTATTTCAATGGCCGCATCGGGATTGGCGTCTACATGAGTTCCGGCCCGTCAGCGGCTCGAATTGACGACGGAAAATGGCACCACTTGGCGGGGGTGTGCAACTTCAGCACCTGGCAGATTTACGTGGACGGCATCTTGGAAAACACCGGCGTTTACCCGGCTTCCCAATCGGACCTCACCACCACAACGCCCATGGTTATAGGGTGCTACGATGTGCAGAGCGGCCAGTTTTTTAACGGCGACATCGATGAGGTACGAGTATGGCGCACCGCCCGCACGCAGGCCGAAATCCGCGACAACATGTGCCGCAAGTTTGCCGCAGCGCCCACGAGCCTGGCCGCGTATTATCGCCTGGACCAAGCCTCCGGCTCAACGGCCCTCGACAACGGCTCAGTGCCAACCACTGGCAACCTGGTCAATATTGCGGCGACGAATTGGCACTTATCGGGAGCGCCGCTGGGCGACGCGAGTTCCAACCTTTACGCCAGTGCCTGGCCGGCTGGCAGTCGGGTGGCACTGGGCACCGCCTCGGGCGACTCGGCCATCGTGAGCGGCGTGTCTGCCCAGTCGCGTGGCGTTCAGGTGTATGCCGTGAACAGCGCGCCGTCTATTGCGCCACCGGGCGTGGCTACGCCTTCGTATGTTGGGGTTTTCGCAGTGGGGGCCCCGGCTACTGCCACCACTTATGCTCTGCGCATACGGCCTCAGCTCGGCCCAAACTGTCGTAACGCTTACAGCCGTTCCAGCAACGACCTGGGCTGGAATGCGGTGGCCCAACCGCCGACGTCCAGCACCTCGCTCCTGTTTCCCAATGCGGTTTACAGGAACGAATACATTCTGAGCCCGGGAGTCATTACTTCTGCCGACATCACCGGGGACTCAACCATATGTGCCAGCGCCCGCACGCAGCTAACGCTAACCTCGCCCGCTACTTTTACGGTGCTCTGGAACACAGGAGCCACTACTCCCACGCTTTCCAACGTGGCACCCGGCGTTTATACGGCCACCGTCAGCTTTGCTACGGGCTGTTCGCGGGTGTTGCGCCGCACGGTGCGCGCTTTTCAAGTGCCGAGCCTGGCCATCAGCGGCGATTCCGCGGTGTGTCCCGGAACGGGCACTTCGCTCACGGCAGCGGCCAGCGGAGCCACCGCCTATTTGTGGTCGACCGGCGCGACCACGGCGACGGCTTCCATCACGCAACCGGGCATCTATACCGTGACGGCAACTTATGGCTCGGGCTGCACGGTTGTGGCTCGGCGCACGGTGCGGCTTAATTCGGCGGGGGTTCCGGCGGCTTTCACGCTCGGCGCCGACACGACGCTATGCGAGGGCGACCAGGTGCTGCTGCAGGGGCCCGTGGGCGCGTCGTACCGCTACCAGTGGTCAGACGGTTCGGCCAATCGGCAGCTACTTGTGCAGACGTCGGGGCGCTACACCTTGCGCGTCATCACGGCCTGCGGCGAGCAGAGCGCCAGCCGCACCGTGGCCGTGAACAACTGCCTGAAAGTGCCCAACGTCGTGACGGCCGATGCCGATAAGAAAAACGACTTCTTCGCCATCAAGGGGCTGAAGGGTGATGGCTGGGCGCTGGACGTGTACAACCGCTGGGGCCGCGCCGTTTTCCAAACCGCGAACTACCGCAACGACTGGGGCGCCGAGGCAGCCCCGGGGTTGTATTTCGTGCTGTTGCGGCGGCCCGCCACGGGCTACGTCTACAAAGGCTGGGTGGAAGTGTTGCGCTAAGGGCGTGAGCCGGCGGCCTATCTTCGCGGCCATGCCGGCCCACTCCTCTGCCCTGCCTTTGCCTGCGCCCGCCGTGCCCATCACGGCCGAGGTGCGGCTAGCGTACGTGCTGCGGCATTTTTGGCAGGCTTTTCCCGAAGCGGCGCCGGTTTTGATTGGGTACGCCGGTTCAGGGGCCGCCATCACCGTGGCCGATGGCGCCGGCACCTTCTTCGCCGAAGGCCAGCCCTACCCGACCGCACCGCACTGGCGCGAATGGATGGGCCAGCCGGTGCCCTTCTTCTTCGACGCCGCCCCGCCCGCCGACCTGCTCGCGCTGGGCCCAGGCACGGCGCACATTCGGGCCGATGTCATCTCCGGCGCGTTCTACTTGCTGAGCGGCTGGCAGGAATATTTCTCGGACGAGCGGGACCGGCACGGCCGTTTCCCCTACGCGGCCAGCGTGCAGAAACAATACGGTTTCGTGGGCGTGCCCGTGGTCAACTACTACTTCGACGTGCTGAAAACAGCCGTGAAGCACGTCAGCGGCCAGCGCTTGCAGCCGCGCCGCTGGGCCGGGACCGCGCCGTTTGCCGCCTTCATTTCCCACGATATCGACAACCTGCGCAGTGCCTGGAAAGCGCCGGCCAAAGCCGCGCTCACGCAGGGCCGGCTCTGGTCTTTTGCCCGGCAGCTGGCGCAGCACTTGGCCCGGCCCGACGCTTGGGACAACTTGGAAGCCGTGGCGGCGGCCACCGCGGGGTACGGCGCAAAGTCCACTTTTTTCCTGCTGCCCGAGCACTGTAAGGGCGCCGATGGCACGCCCAACGCCGATTACGCCCTGAGCACTTCGCTGCGGCGGCGCCTGCTCCGGCTTGCGAAGCAGGGCCACGAAATTGGCCTGCACGGCAGCATTGGCACGGCCAAAGACGGCAACCAGCTGCTGCGGGAATGGCAGCGGCTGAAGCTGCCGGCCCACGGCCTGCGCTTTCACTACCTGCGCTGGGAGCCCCGCCGCACGCCCCGGCTGGTGGAGGAAGCGGGCTTTGATTTCGACTCCACGCTGGGCTTTGCCGAGCATTTTGGCTTTCGCCACTCCTACTGCCACCCGTTTTATCCGTTCGACTTCGCCACCGGCGAGGCCCACTGCTTTCTGGAAATCCCCCTGAACGTGATGGATGCCACCCTGCACCACCCCAATTACCTGCAGTTGCCGCCCGAGGAATTGGTGCCCGCGCTGCGGCCCATGCTCGAACAGGTGGCCCGGTTTGGCGGGGTGGTGTCGGTGCTGTGGCATAACGAGAACTTCGACCCCGCCAACCGGCTCAACGGCCCGCGCGAGTTTGCGGCCCTCATGCAGGAGTTGCGGCGCCTCGGGGCAGCATTCGTGACGGGCAAAGAACTGGCCACGGGTGCACTTTTGTAGCGTAAACCGACCCTTCTCATTCCCTTATTCCCGCACTTTTGGGCATCGTTCTGCGCCAGGGCATCCGCAACACCCTGATTTCCTACGTCGGCATGGGCATTGGCTTCGCCAACACCATTTTCGTGCTGCCGCGGCTGCTCACGCCGGGCCAGATTGGCCTGACGAGTTTGCTGGTGTCGTTTGCCACCATCGGGGCCCAGCTCAGCGCGTTTGGCTTTGCCAGCGCCGGCTTGCGCTATTTCCCGTATTTCCGCAACCAGGGGCGCAACCACGCCGGGTTTCTGCCGCTGCTGCTGGGGCTGCCACTGCTGGGCTTTGCGGCCATGACGGTGGTCATGAGCCTCGGCCAGCCCCTGGTGCTGCGCTGGTACGGGCCGGCCGATGCCGCCCTGCTGGGCCAGCACTACGGGGTGGCCGTGGGGCTGGCGGGCGCCATCATGCTGGGTGGGCTGCTCGATGCGTACTTGAAGTCGCTGTTTCACACCTCCTTTGCGTCGTTCTGCCAGGAAATTCTGCTGCGCCTGCTCATCGTGGGGTCGGCCCTGGCCTACAGCGCGCATTACCTGAGCTTTGCGGGCTTTGTGGTGGCCTACGCGAGTGCCTACGCGGTGGTGGCGGTGCTGCTGGTGGCCTATGCGGCGGCCATTGGCGAGCTGCATTTGCGGCCCACCCGGGCGGCCTTGCGCGTGAAGCCGCTGGGCGAAATGCTGGGGTTCGGCGGCTTCGCGCTGCTGAGCAACATCTCGGGCACGGTGCTGCTCAACATCGACAACATCATGGTGGGCGCCAAGGTGAGCCTGGCAGCCGCCGGCATTTATTTGGTGGCCACCAACGTGAGCACGGCCCTCACGCTCCCCTTCCGGGCCCTCAACAAAACGGCCTTCTCGCTCATCGCCGAGTATTGGAAGGAGCAAGACCTGGGCAAAATGGGGGCTTTCTATCAGCGCGTTACGCGTGTCAACACCCTGGTGGGCTGTTACCTGGCCCTCGGCATTGGGCTGAACCTCGACTTTATTTTCAGCCTCATTCACCGGCCCGAATACGCTGCCGGCGCAGGGGCCGTGGTGCTGTTGCTGGTTGGGCGGCTGTTCGACGGCATCACGGGCGTCAATGGCACCATCGTCGTCACCTCGCCCCGCTACCGCTTCGATTTGCTGTTCAACGTGCTCCTGGCCTCGGCCGTGGTGGGCCTGAACTGGCTGCTCATCCCGCGCTACGAACTGGTAGGCGCAGCCTTGGCGTACTGCGTGGCGCTGGTGAGCATCAACACCGTGCGCACGTGGTTTGTGTGGCATTTCTACCGGCTGCAGCCCTTCGATGGCCACATTCCGCGCCTGCTACTGGTGGCGGCCGTGGCCGGGCTGGCCACCTGGGCCCTGCCCACCTTACCCAACCTGTGGCTCACCATGCTGATGCGCGGCAGCGTGCTCACGGTGCTCTACGGCGCGGGCGTGCTCCTGACGGGCACCGCCCCCGAAGCCGTGGCCCTGCTGCGCAAACTGCGCCGCCGTTGAAGGGAGTAGAGACGCAACATCTTGCGTCTTATCGTTGAACGACCAAGACCGCGCTGAGATGCGCAGCCATAACGACATCAGCAACGACGAGACGCAAAATATTGCGTCTCTACAATGTTCTGCCGCTACGCCCCAACCAGCTCCGGCTGCCGCTTCCGGCGTTTCGGGGCCGGGCCGTTCTGGTTCATCTCGCGATAGAAAAAGGCGAAAATGAGCGGAAAAATGAGCAGCGTGAGCACCGTGGCCGTCACCAGCCCGCCGATGACGACGATGGCCAGCGGCTTCTGCGTTTCGGAGCCGATGCCGGTGCTGAGGGCCGCCGGGAACAGGCCAATCATGGCCATGAGGGCCGTCATCACCACGGGGCGCACGCGCGAGGCCACGCCCAGGCGCAGGCTCTCGGCCAGGCTCAGCTTCTTGCGCAGATTTTCCTTAAACACGGTGATGAGCACGATGCCGTTCTGAATACATATTCCGAGCAGGGCGATGAAGCCGATGCCGGCCGAAATCGAGAAGTTGACACCTGTGATGTGCAGCGCCGCGATGCCCCCAATGAGCGCAAACGGCACGTTGGCCAGCACCAGCGCGGCATCCTTGCCATTGCCGAAGGTGATGAACAGCAGGATGAAAATGATGACCAGCGACACCGGCACCACCTGGCTCAGGCGCTTGGTGGCGCGCACCTGGTTCTCAAACTCGCCGGCCCACTCGATGCGGTAGCCCTTGCCAAGTTTGATGGTCTGGTCCATTTTCTTCTGGGCCTCGGCAATGGTGGAACCCATGTCGCGGTCGCGGATGGAAAACTTCACGGCGATGAAGCGCTGGCCGTTGTCGTGGTACACGAAGGCCGGGCCGTTGGCCGTGCCGATGTCGGCAATTTCCTTCAGGGCCACCTTGCCGCCGCGGATGGTGGGCACGCGCAGCTCGCCGATTTTGGCTTCGGTGTCGCGGTCCTGCTTGGGGTAGCGCACCGTCACGTCGAACTTGCGCTCGCCTTCGTAAATCTGGGTGGCGGCCTTGCCGCCCACGGCCATTTCCACTACGGTTTGGGCGTCGGCGGTTTGCGCGCCGTAGGCGGCCATGCGGGTTTGGTCGAGGCGCACGCTCATTTCGGGCTGGCCCAGGTTGCGCAGGATGCCCAGGTCCTTCACGCCGCGCACGCCGGCCAGCACCTTCATCACCTCGTTGGCCTTGCCGTCGAGCTCCTTCAGGTCATTGCCGAAAATCTTCACGGCCAGCGCGGCGTTGATGCCGGCCACGGCCTCTTCCACGTTGTCGATGATGGGCTGCGAGTAGTTGAAAATAATGCCGGGGTACTCCTTCAGCTTCTTGTCCATCTCGTCAATCAGCTGCTCCTTGGTGATGTTGCGCTTCCACTCCTCCTTGGGCTTGAGGTTGACCTGCGCCTGCACGTAGTAGATGCCCGAGGGGTCGGTGCCGTCGTTGGAGCGGCCGGTCTGGCTCAGCACTGATACCACTTCCGGAAACGAGCGCAGGATGCGGCGGTAGTTGGCCGCCATTTTGTTGGTTTCGGTGAGCGACGACGACATCGGCAGCTTGGTTTCTACCCACAGCGCGCCCTCGTTCAGCTCCGGCAGAAACTCCGAGCCCAGGAATTTGAACGAGTACAGCCCGGCCACCACAATGGCCATGGTCACCCCGAAGCTGAGCAGCTTGTGCCGATAGGTGAAGCCAAACGCCTTGGTCACAATGGTATCGAAGAAGGTCACGATGGGGTTGTGGCGTTCCTTCACGTTCTTGTTCAGCAGCAGCGAACACAGCACCGGCACCAGCGTGAGCGTCAGAATAAGCGCGCCCACCAAGGCAAAGCCCAGCGTGTAGGCCAGCGGGCTGAACATCTTGCCCTCCACTTTCTCGAAGGCGAAAATGGGCAGCAGGCAGGTCAGAATAATCAGCTTAGAGAAGAAAATGGCCTTGCCCAGCTCGCCCCCAGTTTTCCGAATCAGCCCCAGCTTGGCCAGCTTGTTGAACTTCTCCATCCCCACTTTTTCCGCCTTGTGGTCGAGCACCACGAAGATGCCTTCCACCATCACCACCGCGCCGTCGATGATGATGCCGAAGTCGATGGCGCCCATGCTCAATAGATTAGCGCTCATGCCCTTCAGCCGCAAACACACGAAGGCAAACAGCAGCGCCAGCGGCACCACCACGCCCACCGTGAGCGTGGTGCGCCAGTCGGCCATGAACAGCAGCACGATGAGCGTGACCAGTACAATGCCCTCAATTAGGTTGTGAATGACGGTGTGCGTGCAGTGGTCCATCAGCACGTCGCGGTCGTAGAACGTTTTGAGGTACACGTCGTTGGGCAGCACCTTTTCGTTGAGCTCCGCGATTTTGGCTTTCACGCGGCCCAGCACCTCGGCGGGGTTTTCGCCCTTGCGCATGATAACGATGCCCTCCACCACGTCCGACTGGTCATCCAGCCCGGCCTGGCCCACGCGGGGGGCGTGGCTTTCGGTCACGTTGGCCACGTTGCGCACCAGCACGGGCACGTTGTTGATATCCTTGACGATGATGTTGCCGATGTCCTCCGGCTTGGTGAGCAGGCCGATGCCGCGCACCACGTAGCTCTGCGAGTTCTTCTCAATCACGTCGCCGCCCACGTTCATGTTCGACTTCTGCACGGCGTCGTACACCTCCAGCGGCGTCATGTCGTACTTGGCCAGCATCGCAGGGTTCACGCTGATTTCGTACACCTTACGCGTGCCGCCGAAGGCCGCAATGTCGGCCACGCCGGGCACCGATTTCAGCTGCCGCTCCACCGTCCAGTCCTGAATGGCCAGCAGCTCGTTGGTGCTGCGGCCGGCGCGGCTCTGCACCGTGTAGCGGAAAATCTCGCCCGTCGGGCCGTAGGGCGGCTGCACGTGGGAGTCGCACCCGGCCGGTAGGTTCACGCCGCTCAGCAGGTTGTTCACCTGCTGCCGGGCGAAGAAATCCTCCACGTTGTCCTCGAAGTTTATCTTGAGCACCGACAGGCCAAACATGCTGATAGAGCGCATGTTGCTTTTCATCTGCACCGAATTCATGGCCACTTCGATAGGCGTGCTCACGAACCGCTCCACCTCCTCGGCCGAGCGGCCGGGCCAGAGGCTCACGATAATCATCTGGGTATTGGTGACGTCGGGAAACGCCTCGATGGGCGTGTGCACGTAGCTATAGGTGCCCCCGGCCACCAGCAGGGCCGTCATGAAAAAGACGAAAAAGCGGTTCTTCAGCGAGAAGGCAACGATGCCGGAAATAAACTTATTCATGCCAGGGCGGGGTGGGAAGCAACAGAGCAGCGGGCGGCCCGGGCAGTCTGTTTGATTACCTGCCGGCCGGAAAATGAGAATCTGGTGAAAAGTTGATGAGAAAACAATGAGGGTTGAATGAAGAGCCAAGCACAAAAAAGCCCGCTGCCTGATGAGGCAGCGGGCTTTTTTGTGTAGCGTGGACTCTGCGAGTCCGCGCCTGGCGGGTGTCGTTCGAACGGGCGCAGACTCGCAGAGTCCACGCTGCAGTTAGTGCACCGCCACTGGCTCCACGTAGCCTTTCTCACCGGGCAGCGGCACGTACTTGGTGTGCTCGCTCCGGTAAAACCGCTCAAACACCAGCGGAAACACGAAGAGCGTGAGAATGGTACCCGTAATAAGGCCGCCAATTACCACGATGGCCAGCGGCTTCGAGGTTTCCGACCCGATGCCGGTCGAGATGGCGGCCGGCATCAGGCCGATGGTTGCCATGAGGGCCGTCATCACCACCGGGCGCACCCGCGAAATCACGCCTTCGTTGATGCTGTGGTCGAGCGTGTGCTTTTTCACCAGGTTCTGCTTGAAGACGGAGATGAGAATCACGCCGTTCTGAATGCAGATGCCGAACAGCGCGATAAAGCCGATGCCGGCCGAAATCGAGAAGTTGGTGTGCGTGAGTAGCAGCGCTGCGATGCCGCCGATGATGGCAAACGGCACGTTCAGCAGCACCAGCCCGGCATCTTTCAGGTTGCTGAACAGGACAAACAGGATGAAGAAGATGAGGCCAAGCGAAATGGGCACTACCTGCGTGAGGCGCTGCTGGGCGCGGCGCTGGTTCTCGAAGTCGCCGGTCCATTTCTGCTCGTAGCCGGCGGGCAGCTTCACGTGGCGGTTCACTTTTTCCTGCGCTTCCTTGATGGTCGAACCCATGTCACGGCCGCGAATCGAAAACTTAACGGCGGCAAAGCGGCGGTTGTCGTCGCGGTAAATCAGGCTCGGACCCGTCACGGAGCCGATGTTGGCAATTTCGGAGAGCGGAATGGTTTTGCCCGATTGCGTGGGCACCATCAGGGCCGCTATTTCGGCCGGCGTCTGGCGGAACTGGGGCTCGTAGCGCACGCGGATGGGGAATTTACGCTCGCCTTCGTAGAGTTGCGTGGCTTCCTTGCCGCCCACGGCCATTTCCAGCACCGAGTTGGCGTCCGACTTATTCACGCCGTAGCTGGCCATGCGGCGCTCGTCGAGGTCGACGTGGAATTCGGGCTGGCCGATGTTGCGCAGCACGCCGAGGTCGTCAATGCCTTTCACGGTTTTTAGTACCTCGTACACCTCGCGGGCCTTGGCCTCCAGCGTGGCCAGGTCGGTGCCGTAAATCTTCACGGCAATCGAGCCTTTCACGCCCGAGGCGGCTTCCTCCACGTTGTCGGTGATGGGCTGCGAGAAGTTGAAGTCTACGCCGGTAAACTTGTCGAGCTTGGCCTTCATGCGCTCTACCAGGTCTTCGCGGTAGGCTTTGGATTTCATCTTCTTTTCCACCTCTGGCGTGTGCTTGAGCTGCACCAGAAACTCGTTGTTGTAGAAGCCCGTGGGGTCGGTGCCGTCGTTGGGGCGGCCGGTCTGGCTCACCACGTCGCTCACTTCGGGGAAGCTCAGGAAGTCGCGCCGCATCTGGTTACACAGCTCGTTGCTCGACTCCAGGCTGATGCTGAGCGGCAGCTGGGCGCGCACGTAAATCGAGCCCTCGTTCAATTCGGGCAGGAACTCCGAGCCCAGGAACGAGAACGAGTACAGCCCCAGCGCCGTCACCACGAAGGCGATGATGAGCGTGGCCGTTTTGCGGGCGTAAGTGAAGCGAAATAATCGGTTGGCCCCGTTGTTCACGCCGCGCACGAAAAAGTTGTCCTTCTCCTTCACGTTCTTTTTCAGCAGGATGCTCACCAGCACCGGCACCAACGTGAGGGTGAAAATCAGGGCCCCCAACAGGGCGAAGCCCAGCGTCCATGCCAGCGGGCTGAACACCTTACCTTCCACTTTTTCGAAGGAGAAAATGGGCAGCAACGCGGTGATAATAATGGCTTTGGCGAAGAAGATGGACTTGCCCATGTCGCGGCCCGACTTCTTAATCAGCCCCAGCTTGGAGAGCTTGTTAAACCGCTCCATGCCCACTTGGTGGGCCTTGTGGTCGAGGGCCACGAACAGCCCTTCCACCATCACCACGGCCCCGTCGATGATGATGCCGAAGTCAATGGCACCCATGCTCAGCAGGTTGGCGCTCATGCCGCGCAACCGCAGGCAGATGAAGGCAAACAGCAGCGCCAGCGGGATAATCACCGACACAATTACCGTGGTGCGCCAGTCGGCCATGAACAGGAACACGATGAGCGTGACCAGCACGATGCCTTCCATCAGGTTGTGAATCACCGTTTCCGTGGAGAAATCGATGAGTTGCTGCCGGTCGTAGAAGGTTTTCATCTTCACGTCGGGCGGCAGTATTTTCGAGTTCAGCTCGGCCACCTTATCGTGCAGGCGGGCAATGACTTCCGACGGGTTTTCGCCCTTGCGCATCACCACGATGCCTTCCAGCTTGTCGTCCTCAAACCCACGGCCGACCTGGCCCAGGCGCGGTAGGGCGCTTTCGGTCACTTTCGCCACATCGCGCACCAGAATCGGCACCCCGTTCACGTTCTTAATCACCGTGTTGGTGATGTCCGAGATGTTGTTCAGCAGGCCGATGCCGCGCACCACGTAGTTCTGCTGGCCCTCGTTTATCACGTCGCCGCCCACGTTGATGTTGGAGCGCTGCACAGCGTTGTAGAGGTCGAGTGGCGTGAGGCCGAAATCCTGCAGCTTGCCGGGGTTGACGCTGATTTCGTAGTCCTTCACCTCGCCGCCGAAGCTGTTCACGTCGGCTACGCCGGGCACGGCTTTCAGGTTACGCTCAATTACCCAGTCCTGCAGGGTCTTGAGCTCGCGCACGGTTTTGGTTTTACTCTCCAGCGTGTAGCGGTAGATTTCGCCGGTGGGGCCGTATGGCGGCTGCACGTCGGGCGTGATGCCGTCAGGCAAATCCACCTCGCGCAGCAGGTTGTTCACCTGCGGACGGGCGAAAGCGTCGTCCACGCCGTCGTCAAAAATCACCTTCACCACCGACAGGCCAAACAGCGTGGTGCTGCGCACCGAGGCCTTTTTCTGCACCGGGTTCAGGGCAATTTCGATGGGCACGGTCACGAACTTCTCCATCTCCTCGGCCGAGCGGCCGGGCCACTGCGTGATGATGGTGATTTCAGTATTTGTCACGTCCGGAAACGCCTCGATGGGCGTGTTCCGGTAGCTCACCACGCCCATCACCACCACCACCAGGGTCATGAGGAAGATGAAGCCTTTGTTTTTAAGCGAAAAGGCAATGATACCTTGAATGAACTTATTCATTTTCAGTTTCTAACAGTGAAGAAACGGTGAGTTTCAGGCAGAATTAAACGGCAGTATTGACCCGGAGCAAGGCCCAAAAGCCCTTGCCCGGAGTCAATTCCCGCCCTGTCGATTCAGTCGTTCAGCTCGTCGTACACCAGCAGCTGGTCTTTGGCAATCACCACGTCGCCGGGCTTCAGGCCGGAGCTCACATAGCTGTAGTCGCCCACCGTTTTGCTGATGGTCACGGGGCGGGTTTCCACGTGGGTGCGGTCCTTGTACACCATCACGAAGTTGCGGTCCTTGTCAAACACCACCGACTTGGCGGGCACGGCCAGGGCCTTCGCCCCTTCCGTGTTCTCGACGCGCACCTGGGCGTACATCTCGGGTTTGAGGAGGTAGCCGGGGTTTTCGAGGCGCACGCGCACCTTCATCACCTTGCTGTCGGGGTCGAGCACGTTGAACACCTTGTCAATCTTGCCCCGGAAATGCTTGTCCGGGTAGCTCAGCGTGGTCACGTCGGCCGAGTAGCCTTCCTTCACCTTCGAGATGTCCGACTCGAACACGTTGGCCATAATCCACACATCGTCGAGGTTGCTCACCGTGAACAGGTTGCCCACGTTGTCGTTGTTGAACTGCTCGTGGTCGGTGGCATTTTTCTCGGTGATGAAGCCCGAAATTGGGGCCCGCAGCTCGTACATGCCATCCTTGCCGATGCCGTACACGCTGAGCTGCTTCACGTTCTTGCCCACGGTGCCGCGGGCTTTGGTCACTTCGGCGCGGGCCAGCACCACGTCGCGCTCCGAGTTCAGGCCGGCCTTGAACATATCCTCGGCCACGGCCAGGTTCTTGCGGGCAATATCCAGGTCGGAGCTGGCGGCCGTGGTCTGGTTCTGGACGTCGGCAATCTCGCCCGATTTGATGACGGCCAACACCTGGCCCTTGGTCACCTTGTCGCCGAGCTGCACTTTCAGCTGCTCCACCACGCCGCCCACCAGCGGGTACACCTTCACGGTTTTGTCGCCGTCGGTGGCAATTTCGCCGGTCAGCACCAGCTCGTCCTGCACCGGGCGCAGGCGCACGGTATCCAGCACAATTTGCTGCATCATGGTGTCGGACAGGCGGAAGCCCTCCTTCTTTTCTTCTTTGACTTCGGTTTTGGAGCAACCAACCAAGGTTACGGCGGTCAGCAGGGCCAGAAAGGTGCGGTTCATGGGGTGTGGTAATGGCTTGGGTAGAACGTCGGGCTGAGCCGGCCGAAGCATCTGGCTCGCGCAACTAATCCAATCGATTGATTTACTACTTTATGCGGGATGCTGCGGCCAGCTCAGCCCGACGTTCTTTTCGGATTCAGTTATTGGTCGGCGCGGAACACCGGCTTGCCCACGGCGAAATTCAGCTGCTCGAAAGCCCGCACACGGTTAGCCCGCAGAGTATTGAGCTGCACGAGGTTGTTTTTGTAGGACTCGAAGAAGTCGATGTATTCCACCACCGACAGAATGCGCTTGGCGTAGCTCTGCTCGATGCCGGCCATGAGGCGGGTAAACGGCGCCGTGTCGCGGTCGGTGTTCTGAAACAGCTCGTCGTTGCGGGCCGCCAGCTCGTAGGCCTGGTGCACTTCGCTCTGCACAATGAGCTGCTGCTGGTCGACGAGCAGCTTGCTGCCGGCAATCTGGGCCTTGGCCGCCTGGATGTTGCCCTGGTTGCGGTTGAAGAGCGGCACCGCAATGCCCAGCGTGAGGGCTTGGTAGTTGTTGATGTAGGAACCGGCCTTGTCGTAGGTGTAGCCCACGGCCAGGTCGGGCGTGGCCAGCTTCTGCTGCAGGCGCAGGTTCAGGTTTTGCTGCTCCAGGGTGGCCCGGCGGGCGTTGAGGTCGGTGCGGCGCACGAGGGCCGTGTCCACCAGCTGCTGCTCCGAGTAGCCGTTCAGGCTCAGGTCGCGGGTGCGGCGGATGTCCACCACGGGCACGTACTGGGCCCCCGTGGCGTCGTGCAGCAGCACGTGCAGGTCGGTTTGGTCGGTGGCCACGTCGTTGAGCAGGTTTTGGCGCTCGCTCTGCAGCGTGAAGAGGAAGGCCCGCAGGCGAATCACCTCTTTCAGCGCAATGTTGCCTTTCTCGAACTGCGTTTGGTAGAGGCCCACGGTGCGCGTCAGCGAGTTGATTTCCGTGGCGTACGCCTTCAGCGTCTGCTGCTTGAAGAAGACGTCGTAGTAGGTGGTGCGCAGCTGGTAGCGCAGGTTGCGCAGCAGGTCCTGCAGGTTGTACTGCTCCACCACCGCGCCCTGCCGAGCGGCTTGCCCGGCAGCCTTGCGGCGCCCGGCCAGCGAAAACAGCTGCTGCACCGTCACCACGGCTTCGCTGCCCACCGTGCCCTCTGGCACCGTGGGCCGGCTGATGCGGCGGCGCAGCACGTCCTGCTCCACGTAAATGGTCGGGTTGTCGATGAGGCGCGCCTGCACAGCCTGGGCCTGGGCCACCGTCACGTTATACTGTTGGGCCAGCACGGCCAGGTTGTTTTGGAAGAACCGCTGCTCGGCTTCAGGCAGCGTGAGGCGAACGGTATCGGCGGGGGCCGCGGGGGCGGCGAGGGCGGGCGCCGGCCCGGCCAGGGCCCAGGCACCCAAAAGCGCCGCTAAGGTTACACGAAACATATCCAATGTTGATTACTCAACAAAGGTGACGGGGGGCGCATGAGGATAAAATGAATCCTCCGGCTAGGCCGTCAACAGCCGCTCAGCCTCGGCGAAAGGCCCGATTTACCAAGCGAAAATGCCCATCGTGCCCAGCCGTAGCAGCGCCACCGGCACAGCCGGCTTCAGCCCCGGCAAAGCATCGGCGGCCCAGTAAGTCGCCGCGGCCACGCCGCACACGGCATTCCAGCAGTAGGCGGCGCCCGTCACGGCGCCCACCAAGGCCAGCAACGACTGACCAACCCGCACGTGCAGTTTTCGCAAGCCTCCCTCCTGCTGCATTGCCCCCATCAGGCCTGAACCAGGAGCGCGCTTGTCGCCGAGGGGCTCCAGCATGGCACGCACGGCGGGAGGAGTGGCAGCGAGCAACTCCGCCACGGGTTCTTTGAGGCCTGCAAGGCCCACGGCCAGTTCGGCCGCCGTGGCGTGCTGCGCCGCAATATGCTGGCCGAGGGTGGCTGCCGCCACCGCTCCTACGAGTTTAAGCAACGCCTCGGCTGTAGCCGGCCGCACTCCCGAACACGCACCAAGCGGGCCGGCCACCTGCGTCGCTTCGGCACCAAATAGCGCAAACAGCAGCACTTCCGCCTGCCGCAGGGCGCCGCCGGCTGCCGGGCCGCTGCCTAGCATGCCGAGGGCACAGGTCACGGGGTTGGCGCAGGCGGGAGCTTTGCGCAGGGCCTGCAGGCTCAGGGTGTGCACCTGCAGGGCCGCGCCCGACTGTGCCCGCCGGACAATTGCACCCAGCACCAGCGGCACGGCGGCGTCGAGCACTTTTCGGATTCGGGTTTCGCCTTCGCCCAGCCGGGCGGCCAGATGACCGGTCAATTCCGGGGAAAAAGTACCTTTTACGGTAGTGGGTAACGTCTTCATGCGGGTAGAGTAAGAAGGTGATTTCCCTGTGGGCAAATTTTTGAGCGTAGCTGTTAACAAAGGTGCTTATCACATTTTCCCTACCGAGGGGCTTGCCGATAAACCGCACTTTTTACCCGCTAAACCGTACTTACTTCCCGCCGAACGCAGAAGCACATTTATTACTGCTATGTATCGTAATTACTATACAATTCCGGAATAAAACGTGGTGGTATTGCACAAACTACCACATCCAGATATTAGAATTTACGGTACTGGCGCGGCTCAGGTTGGCGCCTCGTTCCGGATGTGCTGCGCAGGCCGTTAATCATCTTCGTAATCCAGGCCCAGGCACTGGTTCAGGGCTTGGAGCAATTCGCTGGCGGCGTGCTGCTGGCCGGCTTTTTTGGCCGTGGCTAAGCCGGTGCGGTAAACCTTTTCGGCTTCGTCTTTCTTACCAAACTGCTCCAGGAGCTTGCCGGCGTGGTAATACGTGCCCACGTAATCGGGATGCTCCGTGAGCAGCTTTTCGTAAAACTCCCAGGCCCGCTCCGGTTCCTGGGCCCGGTATTCGGTGGCGATGGCGTAAATGGTGAAGGCGTCGGTCGGGTCGTCTTCGTAGAAAGCCAGCAGCTGCTGCAAACGGGTGGCCGGGGTGTTCATAGGGCGCAAGTTTTGTTTACCTTTGGGGCGAAATTGCGGCTTTTCCCCGCACTTGCCCTGACAAAGATGGGCTTCCGGAAACGGTAAGCTCGCATAGGTTGTTATGCATGCAGCCTTTTTTTCGCTTTTTCGCCCACTCAAGCCCCGTTTAGATGAAGTTTCTGGTTTGCATTTCCAACGTGCCCGACACGACCACCAAAATCACCTTCACTCCCGATAACAAGGAGTTTAACAAGGCCGGGGTGCAGTTCGTGATTAACCCCTGGGACGAATACGCCCTCACCCGCGCCATTGAGCTGAAAGAAGCCGCCGGCAGCGGCACCGTCACGGTGCTGAACGTGGGCCAGGCCGACACCGAGCCCAACATCCGCAAAGCCCTGGCCATTGGCGCCGACGACGCCATCCGCGTCGACGCTGCTCCCACCGACGCCTACTTTGTGGCCGAGCAGATTGCCGCCATCGCCAAGGAAGGTGCCTACGACGTGATTTTGATGGGCAAGGAAAGCATCGACTACAACGGCTTCCAGGTGCACGGCATGGTGGGCGAGATGCTGGGCATCCCCACGGTGGCCCCGGCCATGAAGCTGGACCTGAGCGGCAACACCGCCACGCTGGAGCGCGAAATTGAGGGCGGCAAGGAGATTGTGACCGTCAACACGCCCTTCGTGGCCTCGTGCCAGCAGCCCATGTGCGAGCCCCGCATTCCCAACATGCGCGGCATCATGACGGCCCGCACCAAGCCCCTGAAAGTGGTGCCCGCCGTGGGCGAGCCCGCCCGCACCACCGTGGCCGAGTACGCGCTGCCGCCCAAGAAGCAGGGCGTGAAGCTCATCGACGCCGAAAACGCCGGCGAGCTCATCAAGCTGCTCCGCAACGAAGCAAAGGTTATTTAATTCGTCTGTCATGCTGACGAAGGAAGCATCTTATCACGGCGGCCTTTGTCTACTTTAACTAACCCAACGGCGCAAGCGTGATAAGGTCCTTCGCTGCGCTCAGGATGACAAAAAACATAAAACCATGTCTGTACTAGTTGTAGTTGAATGCGCCGATGGCGAAGTAAAGAAGTCGTCGCTGGAAGTGGCCTCGTATGGCGCGCAAGTGGCCGCACAGCTGGGCACCACCGCCACGGCCATCGCCGTGGGCGAAGCCAATGAGACCAACTTAGCCAAGCTGGGCGAGCAGGGCATCTCGAAAGTGCTCTACGACGCCGAGCCGCGCCTGAAAGACTTCGTGAACAACGCCTACACCAAGCTCATCGCCACGGCGGCTGAGCAGGAACAGGCCAAAATCATTGTGCTGGCCAACAGCAACATTGGCGCCGCCGTGGGTTCGCGCCTGTCGGTGCGCCTCAAGGCCAGCCTGGCCACCAATGTAGTGGAGCTGCCCAAAATCAGCGGCGACCAGTTTACGGTGAAGCGCGGCGCGTTTTCGGGCAAGGCGTTTTCGGACGTGGTGCTCAGCGGCGACCGCAAAATCATTGCCGTGAAGAAAAACTCGACCGAGGCCCAGCACGAGGCCGGCAAAACGGCCGAGGTGACCAGCTTCTCGGCCCAGCTGAGCGACGCCGACTTTGCCGATGCGCCCAAGCAGGTCATCATGCAGGACCAGGCCGGCGGCGTGCTGCTGCCCGAGGCCGAGCGCGTGGTATCGGGCGGCCGCGGCATGAAAGGCCCCGAAAACTGGGGCCTGATTGAGGACCTGGCCAAGGCCCTGGGCGCGGCCACGGCCTGCTCCAAGCCGGTGAGCGACGTGGACTGGCGCCCCCACCACGAGCACGTGGGCCAGACGGGCATCACCGTGTCGCCGAACCTCTACATTGCCTGCGGCATTTCGGGCGCCATCCAGCACCTGGCCGGCGTGAACAGCAGCAAGGTCATCGTGGTTATCAACAAAGACCCCGAAGCTCCCTTCTTCAAAGCGGCGGATTACGGCATTGTGGGCGACGTGTTCGACGTATTGCCCAAACTGACGGCGGCCGTTAAAGCGCTGAATTAATTTCGTTTGCAAAGGAATGGGGGCTTAGGCAGCTGGTTTTCGCAAGAATGCCGGGGCTTAAGCCCCCAATCTTTTTTCGGTAATCCCGTATTACCGGGCAGGATTTGGCGGCAGATGCCGGGACTTTTCTTTATTTGCACGTACATCCTGCCCACCGGCCGCGGCCGGGCCCTGCCCATCCTTCCCAAGCCACCCAAGACACACAGTACCCATTCCCTTGAAAAAAATCCAGCTTGAAATTCTGGGCCTGTCGTCCAGCCAGTCGCAGTCTGGCTCCTTCGCGCTGATTCTGGGCGAGAAGGGCGGCAACCGCCGCCTGCCCATCATCATCGGCATGTTCGAGGCCCAGAGCATTGCCATCCAAATCGAAAAAATCAGCCCCAACCGCCCGCTCACGCACGACTTGTTCAAGTCCTTTGCCGAGCACGTGCACGTGGTGATTCTGGAAGTGGTGATTTCCGATTTGAAGGAAGGCGTGTTCTATTCGCGCATCGTGTGCTCCGACGGCGCCACCACGTTCGACATCGACGCCCGGCCCTCCGACGCCATTGCCATCGGCTTGCGCTTTGGCGTGCCCATCTACACCGTGGAAAGCGTGCTGAGCGAGGCCGGCATCATTCTTTCTGACCTCGACGAGGCCGAAAGCGAGGTGGAGGAAGACGAGGACGAAGACGACGAGGACGACGATTCGGACGCCCCGCGGCCCAGCCGGGCCCAGCCCGAGCCGCGCGAGCCCAGCGGCCAGGTGTCGTTGGACGAGCTGACCAAAATGCTGGCCCAGGCCCTCGAAAAAGAAGACTACGAGAAGGCTGCCAAAATCCGCGACGAACTCAACAAGCGCAACGGCTAAGTCTTAAGCCGTCGATTTTATCAGAAGCAAAAGCGCCGCCTCACCTAGAGGCGGCGCTTTTGCTTTCTTTGCCAACATGAATGCATCCGAAGACTCTCTGAAGTACCCCGTTGGGCGGCCGCAGCTACCCAACGGCCCCCTGACCGCTGCCGAGCACACGGCCCTCATTCAGCAAATTGCCGACCTGCCGGCCCAGCTCACGGCGGCCGCCAAGGCCGTGGGCGGCGTGGGCCTGGAGCGCCCCTACCGCCCCGGCGGCTGGAACGGCCGCCAGGTGATACACCACGTGACCGACTCGCACCTGAACGCCTACGTGCGGTTCCGGCTGGCGCTGACCGAGGACAATCCCACCATTAAACCTTACGAGGAGGCAGCCTGGGCCGAGCTACCAGACGTGGCGGCCACGCCCATCACCGTGTCGCTCACCTTGCTGGAGGCGCTGCATTCGCGGTTTGTGACGCTGCTGCACCACCTCACCGAAGAGCAATGGCAGCGCACTTTTTACCACCCCGGCAACCAACGTACTTCGACGCTTGACCAAACGCTGGCGCTCTACGCCTGGCACGGGCGGCACCACCTGGGGCATCTGCAGTTGTTGCAGGCGTAGGAGCATAAAAAGTGTACCCCGAAGCTGCGCTTCGGCCCGGCGGGTATTGCTCCTGCGGACCGAAGCGCAGCTTCGGGGTAGCGTTTTGCTTAATGCTAGATGCCGCCGCCGGCTTCGCTTTCTTCGGTGAAAGCAGCCATGCCGCCTTCCGTTTCTTCGTCGATGCGCTTGGCGGCGCGCACCAGGCTGCTGCTGAAGATGAACTCTTTGAGCTCGGGCACGGTGGCGTTGAGGATTTCGTCTTTGGTGCCGTCCCAGAGCTTTTTGCCCTGGTGCAGGAAGATGATGTGCTCGCCGATTTCAATCACCGAGTTCATGTCGTGGGTCACGATGACGGTGGTGATGTTGTATTCGTGCGTGATTTCGTGAATCAGCTCGTCAATCTTGATGCTGGTGGCGGGGTCGAGGCCGGAGTTGGGCTCGTCGCAAAACAGGTAGGTACACTGCGGCGCGATGGCGCGGGCAATGCCCACGCGCTTTTTCATGCCGCCCGAAATCTCGGCGGGCATCTTGTTGCCGGCGTTTTCGAGGCCCACGCGCTTGAGGCAGAACTCGACCCGCTCGCGGCGCTCTTCGGGGCTCATCTCGGGCGTCAGCATCTGCAGCGGGAATTCCACGTTCTGGGCCACGGTCATGGAGTCGAACAGGGCCGAGCCCTGGAACAGCATCCCGATTTTGCGCCGGATTTCCTGCCGGATGTCAATCTTGCTGTTGGTGTACACGGTGCCGTCGAAGGTGATGGAGCCGATGTCGGGCTTCATCAGGCCCACGATGCACTGCAGGAGCACGCTTTTGCCGGTGCCCGAGCCGCCGAGCAGCAGGTTGCACTTGCCCGATTCGAACACGCACGAAATGCCTTTCAGCACGGGCGTGCCGTTGAAGGACTTTTCGATATTGGATACTTCAATCATGATAGTTGTCAGTTGTTGGTTGTCAGTTGGCAGTTCGTGCTGGTTGCGCATTGCCAATGCTGACAACTGACAACCAGCAACTGACAACCAATCAGAGCAGCAGGGCCGCTAGGGCGAAGTCGGCAATCAGGATGGCGATGATGGAGTTGGTGACGGCGCCGGTGCTGGCCGCGCCCACTTCGAGGGCGCCGCCGGTGGTGTAGTAGCCTTTGAACGACGAGATACCCGACACCAGGAAGGCAAACACCACGGCCTTGATGAGGGCAAACAGGATGTTGTAGGGAATGAAATCGGTGCGAATGCCTTCCACGTAATCCTGGGCCGTCATCACGCCGGTGAGCGTGCCGGCCAGGTAGCCGCCCAGAATGGACAGCAGCATGGCCATGATGACCAGCAGCGGAAACATAAGGACGGCCGCCAGAATGCGCGGCAGCACCAAGTACGAGGTCGAATTGATGCCCATTACCTCCAGGGCCGAAATCTGCTCGGTGATGCGCATGGTGCCCAGGCCGCCGGCGATGCTGGAGCCTACCTTGCCGGCCAGCACGATGCTGGTGATGGTGGGCGCGAGCTCCAGAATGGTCATTTCGCGCACCATGTAGCCGATGGTGGACTGCGGGATGAGCGGGTTGGTAAGGTTGTAGGCAATCTGGACGCAGGTAACGGCGCCGATGAAGGCCGACACGATGGACACGATGACCACGGAATCGACCCCAATGAGGATGGCTTCGTCGATGGTGCGGTTCCAGAGGACGCGGAACCGCTCGGTGCGCGTGACCATGCCGCGCAGAAAGAGGACGAACGAGCCGAAAGTTGTTAGCATGAGGTGGGGTGAGAATTAAAACCGAAGTTTGGGGCCCGGTGTTGCGGAGCAAGACGTATGAAGCGCCGCGGGACTTTACGTAAAATCAGGAGAAGAAAGTGGAATCAACCGAAAAATTAATTGTCGTGACCGGCGGCAGCAAAGGTATTGGCCGCGCCGTCGTGTCGCGCTTTCTGCGGGCCGGGTATCCGGTGGCCACCTGCGCGCGCTCGGCCGACGACTTAGCGGCCCTCACCGCCGAGCTAACCGCCGCTATTCCCGGCGCCACCTTGCACACCTTTCCCGCCGACCTCAGCCTCGCCGCCGACTGCGCGCGCTTTGCCGCGTTTGTACTGGGCCTGGGTCTGCCCGTGGAGGTGCTGGTGAACAATGCCGGGGCCTTCGTGCCCGGCCGCCTGCAGGACGAGCCCGCCGACGGCTCGCAGCTGCGCCAGATGCTGGCCGTGAACCTGCTCAGCGCCTACGACGTGACCCTGCCCCTACTGCCGGGCTTCATTGCCCAGGGCCGGGGGCACATTTTCACCATCTGCTCCACGGCCAGCATCACGGCCTACCCCAACGGCGGCTCCTACGGCATTGCCAAGCACGCCCTGCTGGGCTTCACCAAAAACCTGCGCGAAGAGCTCAAGCCCAGCGGCGTGCGCGTCACGGCCGTGCTGCCCGGCCCCACCCTCACGGCCAGCTGGGCCGGCGTGGACCTACCCGCCGAGCGGTTCGTGCAGGCCGAAGACGTGGCCGAGGCCGTGTTTGGCACCTATTCGCTCTCGCCCCACGCCGTGGTGGAGGAATTGCTGATTCGGCCGCAGTTGGGCGATTTGTAGAGTCGCATAGTTGCGTCTCGTCGTTGAACGACAACGATTAAAATTGTTGCAAACGGCGCTGACGACAAGATGCTGCTATGCGTACCTACATCGCACCAACTTTACTCGGCTTTCTGCCCGCCCCGGCCCGTCACTCGGATATCGACGAACGAAGGCGGCCCGCCATAGTACAGAGTACCGTTGCCGGCCACGATTCCGCCCAAGCGTTGCGACGCCCGCACATGCGCATCGCCGTCGCTGTCGCGGGTCAGTTTCACGTCGCAGCTTTGCGGCGTAATGCCCTGCGCAAAAAGCCGGCCCGCGCCCCCCAACGTGCAGTTCATGTATTCGGTCGTGCCGCGCACGGTGATGTCGCCCAATTCGTACTGGTCGAGGAACAGCTGCTTGGCCCGCACCGTGAGGTCGTAGTCGCCGGCCCCGATGAGGTGGAAGAAAACGGTGTCTTGCACGAATTCGCCCACGGTGCTGCCGTTGCCCTGGCCGCGCATAAACACGTTGGTGATGCGCGGCAGGTGCAGCGTGACTTCGCGGGGCGAGTCGTAGCTGCGGGTCCAGTTGCAGGTGCTGGTGTTGTTGATTTCGAGGGAATTGCCTTTGCGCGTGAGCACGATTTCGCTAATCAGGTTTTCACCGGCGCGCACTTCGGCGTAGGTTTTGGCGTCCTGCACGAGGCGCAAGTCTACGTTGTCGAAAACCGTGACGGTGGTCAGGCCCGCATCCACGGCCCGCTGCTGCGTCACGATGGTGCCCGTGCTCTTGAGGCAGTCGGGCCCCGAGCTGCAGGTGCTAAGCCCCACGGCCAGCCCCACGGCCACCGCGCTGCGGACGGCGGCACGCATCCCTTCAAACCACCCCAGGCCGCTAACTTGCGGCCGCAAACTCGTATAGCGCATTTGCATCCTTACTTTTCCCAAAGATAAATGGACCTCACCGGCAAAGTCGCCATCGTTACCGGCGCAAGCAAAGGAATAGGCCGCGCCACCGTGGAGGCCCTGCTGGCGCGCGGGGCCGCCGTGGCCGGCTGGGCGCGCACGGCCCCCACCGGGCTGGTGCACGACCGGTTTCAGTTTTTTGCCTGCGATGTGCAGGACGAGCACTCCGTGGCCGAAGCTTTCACCAACACGCAGCGCGAACAGGGGCCCGACATCCACATCCTGGTAAACAACGCCGGCCTGGGCATCATGGGCGAAGTCGACGGTTTCAAAACCGAGGACTGGAAAACCATGTTCGACACCAATGTGCTGGGCACGTTTCTGTGCACCCGCGCCGTGCTGCCGCAGATGAAGCGGCAGAAGCAAGGGCACATTGTCAACGTGGCTTCGTTGGCCGCCACGGCGGGCACGGCCGGCATGAGCGGCTATTGCGCCACCAAGTTTGCGGTGCGCGGCTTTTCGGACGCCCTGTTTAAAGAGGTGCGTCCGGCCGGCATCCGCGTGACGTGCGTGATGCCGGGTTCGGTGGAAACCAACTTCAACGGCAACGAACCCGGCGCCGAGCCCAGTCCTTACAAGATGCAGCCCGAAGCCATTGCCGACGCCATTGTGCACGCCATCGAGGCACCGGACACGACGATGATATCGGAAATCCAGCTGCGGCCGGCGCAGGTGAAGTAACATAGCGCGTCATGCTCAGCTGGCGTACGCGCAGCCGAAGCATCTCTACCTCAAACCTAATTACTTGCGCAGTGGAGATGCTTCGGCTGCGCGTAGACCAGATGAGCATGACGTTCTTGCGTCAAACAGTTCCAGCATGGTAGAAATTGAAAACCTGACCAAAACCTACGGCGCCCAAAACGCCGTGGACAACATCAGCTTCACGGCGGGCAAGGGCGAAATTGTGGGCTTCCTCGGGCCAAACGGCGCCGGCAAAAGCACCACCATGAAAATTGCCACCGGCTACCTCCCCCCCACCGCCGGCACCGTGCGCGTGGCCGGCCACGACGTGCTGACCGACAGCCTGGCCGTGCGACGTCACGTGGGCTACCTGCCCGAGCACAACCCGCTGTACCTCGACATGTACGTGCACGAGTACCTCGAATTCATCGGCTCGGTGCACGGCCTCAGCGGCAAAAACCTGCGAACCCGCGTGGGTGAGCTGGTGCGCCGCGTGGGGTTGAGCCGCGAGCAGAACAAGCAGATTGGGGCGCTCAGCAAAGGCTACCGGCAGCGCGTGGGCCTGGCCCAAGCCCTCATTCACGACCCCGATGTGCTCATCCTCGACGAGCCCACCACCGGCCTCGACCCCAACCAGATTCTGGAAATCCGCCAGCTCATTCGCGAGGTGGGCGAAGACAAAACCGTCATTTTCAGCACCCACATCCTGCCCGAAGTCACGGCCCTGTGCTCGCGCGTGCTCATCATCAGCCGCGGCAAGCTGGTGGCTGACAGCCCGGTGGCCGAGCTGGCCGCCCGCGCCGCCGGCGAAACGGTGGTGCGCGCCGAATTCGAAGGCGCCGTGGATTCTGCCAAGCTGGCGCAACTACCGGGCGTGCGCAACGTGGAAGCGGCGCCGGGCGGGGTGGTGCTGTTGCGCACCGCCCCGGGCACCGACGTGCGCGCGGCCGTGTCGCGCCTGGCGGGCCAGGAAGGCTGGACACTGCTCGGGCTGCGGCAGGAGCACCAGAGCCTGGAAGAGGTGTTTGGGGAATTGACGAAATGATGAATTGAACGTCATGCTGAGCGGAGCGCAGCGAAGTCGAAGCATCTCGCTTGCCATCACTAATCCATGACGTTGTAACGACTGAATTACTACCACACGCGAGATGCTTCGACTTCGCTGCGCTCCGCTCAGCATGACGTTTTAACTTTCGGCTTTCACGCCATATGCTTACCATCCTTCAAAAAGAATTCAACGCCTTCCTGAACTCCCCCGTGGCCTACGTGGTGCTGGGGGTTTTCTTGGTGGCAACAGGCCTGTTCGTCTGGGTTTTTCCCGATAGCAGCGTGCTCGACTACGGCTACGCCGACCTGCAGACGCTGTTTAATCTGGCCCCGTGGATTTTCCTGTTTCTCATCCCGGCCATCACCATGCGCACCTTCGCCGAGGAGAAAAAGGCCGGCACCATTGAACTGCTCCTGACGCGCCCGCTCACCGATGGCCAGATTATCGGCGGCAAATACCTGGCCTGTTTGCTACTGGCGTTGCTGGCCCTGATTCCGACGCTGCTCTACTACTTCTCGGTGTACAAGCTGGGCAGCCCCGAGGGCAACATCGACTCGGCCGCCACGGTGGGCTCGTATCTGGGCCTGGCGCTGCTGGCGGCGGTGTTTGCGGCCATCGGCATCCTGGCTTCGGCCCTTACCCGCGACCAGATTATTGCGTTTCTGGTGGCGGTGGTGGGGTGCTTTCTGATTTACTCAGGCTTCGACTCGCTGGCCTCGGTGCTGGAGGGCAGCCCGGCTTATTACATCGGCCAGTTGGGCATTGCGGCCCACTACCGCGACCTGAGCAAGGGCCTGATTGACTCGCGCGACGTGGTGTATTTCTTCAGTGTGGTTGCGGTGGCGTTGCAGGCCACGCGGCTGGTGTTACGGAGCCGCAATTGGTAATGGAAAATACGTTGACTAATTCGCCGGCCACGGCCCCCGTTCCTGCTTCGCGCAAACAGCGCGACCTGTTGGCGTTTGCCGCCGTACTGGGCGGTCTGCTGCTGTTTAACTTCATCGCGCAGCGCTTCTTTTTCCGCGTCGATTTGACCGAGGAAAAGCGCTACACCATGTCCGACGCGACCAAAAAGCTGCTGCGCGACCTGAAGCAGCCGGTCACCATCACGGTCTACCTCACCGGCGATTTTCCGCCGGCATTCCGCCGCCTGGAGCAGGGCGTGCGCGAAACGCTGAACGAGTTTCAGGTATACGGCGGGGCCAATCTGAACTACATTTTCATCGACCCCAGCGCGGGCGGCACCGAGGCGGCGCGTAATGCCTTTTACACCACCCTCTTCAAAAAGGGCCTGAAACCCACCAACCTCGGCGCCACCGAAAACGGCAAGCGCGTCGAGAAAATCATCTTTCCCTGGGCGGTGGTGAGCGTGGGCGGCAAAGACCGTAACGTGCTATTGCTGCGCGGCAACCAGGCCGCTCCCGCCGACGTGCGCCTCAACCAAAGCATTGAAGGGCTGGAATATGAGTTGGCCAGTACCATCCGCACGCTGGTGCCGGCCCTGCGCAAGCGCATCGGCGTGGTGGAAGGCCACGGCGAGCTCACCAACGCACAGGCCGGCGACATCCTTGGCACCTGGCAGCAGCAGTACGACGTGTTTCGCGTGACGCTGAGCAAGGTGAAGGACCTCAGCGCGCTCGATGCTGTGGTAGTGGCCCAACCCAAAACGCCCTACACCGAGGACGAAAAGTTCAAGCTCGACCAGTTCATCACCAACGGCGGCCGGGCACTGTTTTTCGTCGATGCGCTGCGGGTGGACCTCGATAGCGTGAGCCGCAACGGCGTGGCCCTGGCCACGCCCTACAATCTCAACCTCGACGACCTGTTCTTCAAGTACGGCCTACGTCTGAACCAGAACCTGCTCCTCGACCTGAACAGCGGCCAGATTCCGCTCGTGACCGGCATGGACGGCAACAAGCCCAAAATCGAGCCCATGCCCTGGCAGCTTTACCCGCTCATCAACAAGTTCAGCCCCCACCCCATCACCCGCAACCTCGACGCGGTGTACCTGAAGTTCGTCGGCAACCTGGACACGGTGAAGGCCACCGGCATCCGCAAAACCGCCCTGATGACCACCTCGCGCTACACCCGCGTGCTGCCCGCTCCGGTGCCCATCAATTTCAACGACGCCCGCCTGGAGCCCAACCCCAAGCTCTACCAGAAGGGTTTCCAGCCGGTGGCGTATTTGCTCGAAGGCCAGTTCACCTCGCTCTTTGCCAACCGTGCACGGCCCGGCACCCTGCAATTCCAGCCCGAAAAGCCGGCCAACGCCAAGCCCAGTAAAATTCTGGTCGTGTCCGATGGCGACTTTATCCGCTCCGACATCGACCCCAAAACCGGCAACCCCTACCGCTTGGGCTTCGACCGCCTCGCCAACACCGAATTCGCCAACCGCGAGCTGGTCCTCAACGCCACCGACTACCTGCTTGACGAAACCGGCCTCATCGCCGTGCGCGGCAAGCAAATCACCCTCCGCCCCTTGGACAAGGTGAAGCTGGCCGAGCAGCGCCGCCGCTGGCAACTGCTCAACATTGGGGCACCGCTGGCGCTGCTGGGTGTGTTTGGGGCCGTGCGGGCGTGGCGACGCAAGCGGCGTTATGCGGGGTTCGGCGCTTGATTATTTGTGCATAGTAATTCGCTCAAATGCTAGAGAAAGTATAGCATTTGAGGAGCAAGAACATTGTTCGCCATGAAAGACAGACCAGTGTTGCTCGGCTTGGCTTTTCCTTTTCTGCTTGTATTGTCGTTTATATGCTTGGGCTTTTTTGTATTTCGAAGAAACACTCAACACCTGTCGTATAGGCAAACCGAATTTTCCGGCACAATAGACAGCATCTACTATTACGACAAAAGCTTCCCAGTTATTTCATTAAATAACAAGCGTTTAACTCTGGAAGTACCTACTGGTTGCAGTAAATACCTAGCCAAAGGTGATTCTATCTTAAAAGGCCGCAATACGAAAACGATTAGAGTATTAAGGTCTGCTGGTAATTATCTAATTTCCACAACTTGGGGCTATAGTTCAGAAGGGCAAAAAGCCAACGCTGATGGCTTTGTTTCTTCATCTACAGTTAAGGTAAAACAAGAGCATTGGGTAAACTCATCTTATTATTAAGCGTCAGTGCAAAGCATCCCGGCAGCAAATCCCAGCCGCCCTTCCAAAGCCCAACCCCGCCCCCTATCTTTGCCCTCCCTTACTCCTAGCCTTAGCCTCGCACCATGAAATTCATCGTCTCTTCCTCCGCGCTGCTCAAGCAGCTGCAAAGCATCAACGGCGTGGTTACGAACAACCCCGTGGTGCCCATTCTGGAGAACTTTCTCTTTGAGATTGAGGCCGGTAAGCTCACCATCACCGCCTCCGACCTGGAGACGAGCATGATAACCGAGCTGCCCGTGGAGGCCCGCGACACCGGCCGCATTGCCGCCCCCGCCCGCATCCTGCTCGACACCCTCAAGAACCTGCCCGACCAGCCCGTGACCTTCACGCTGGACGA
This sequence comes from Hymenobacter armeniacus, assembly GCF_014699055.1. GTDB lineage: Bacteria > Bacteroidota > Bacteroidia > Cytophagales > Hymenobacteraceae > Hymenobacter > Hymenobacter armeniacus. The sequence goes on along the minus strand of NZ_JACXAC010000001.1, from coordinate 306,565 downwards.
GGAAACTTACACCATCGAAATCAGCTCGGCCAACGGCCGCTACAAGCTGGCCGGCGAGAACGCCGCCGACTTCCCCCGCGTGCCGGTGGTGAAGGGCTCGGCCCCGATTGAGATGCCCTCCTCGTCGCTGGCCCGGGCCATCAACAAAACCATTTTTGCGGTGAGCACCGACGAGCTGCGCCCGGCCATGACCGGCATTCTGGTGCAGCTGGCCGATTCGCAGGTGACCTTCGTGGCCACCGACGGGCACCGCCTGCTGCGCTACCGCCGCCAGGACGTGGGCGCCGGCCAAACCGCCAACCTCATCATCCCGCGCAAAGCCTTCAACCTGCTGAAAGGCACGCTGCCCTCGGAGGCCACGCCGGTGAAGATGGAGTTCAACCAGAGCAACGCCTTCTTCTCGTTCAACCAGATGCGCCTCGTGTGCCGCCTGATTGACGAGCGGTACCCGGACTACGAGAACGTGATTCCGGTGAGCAACCCCAACAAGCTGGTCATCAACCGCCAGGAGCTGCTGAATTCGGTGCGCCGCATCAGCATCTACTCCAACAAAACCACCCACCAGGTGCGCCTGCGCCTGGCCGGCTCCGAGCTAGTGGTATCGGCCGAGGACCTGGATTTCAGCAACGAAGCCAAGGAAACCCTCACCTGCCAGTACGACGGCGAGGACATGGAAATCGGCTTCAACGCCCGCTTCCTGCTCGAAATGCTCTCGAACATCGACTCGGAGGAAATCACCCTGGAACTGAGCACACCCAACCGCGCCGGCCTGCTCATGCCCACCACCCCCGACGACAACGAGAGCATCCTGATGCTGGTAATGCCGGTGATGCTGAACAACTACGTTTAAATCTTGCCCTTAAAACTGTCATCCTGAGCGCAGCGAAGGACCTACTCAAGTCAGAACGCCAATCGTTCGGCAAGGGTAAGGTCCTTCGCTCCGCTCAGGATGACACATTTTTACCAAACATGAAAAAATCAGAAATCCGCTTCAGCATTGCGCTGGATGACAATAAAGTACCCGAGGCCATCAGCTGGTCGGCCACCGACGCGGGCCCGGACATTCACTTTGCCAAAGCCATCAACATTGCGCTGTGGGACCGGGAGCAGGTGGGCACCATGAAAATCGACCTCTGGACCAAGGACATGCCCGTGGACGAGATGAAGCGCTTCGTGGTCGACAACATCGGCTCCATGGCCGAGAATATCGTGACGGCTACCGACGACAAGGAAATGGCTGCTAAGATGCGTGCCCTTTGCAAAGAGCTGTCGGAGTACCTCGACAAGCAGGAACAAGGCCAATAGCCAGAGCTTTCAGGCCCGCCCAGACACCAAAAAGCCCCGTCGGAATATTCCGGCGGGGCTTTTGTATGTCAAATAGGGTACCTTCTACCGGGCGTTGCGGCCCAGGTTGCCAGCCGGCCGGTTGGCGGGCTTGGTGCTGGCGGGCGCAATGGTAGCGTCGTTAGCACGGGCCGGGGCTGGGTTCTGCACCGAGTTGGTGAGGAGGATGCTGGCCGATTGGGCGGCGTAGTCCTTGTCGTACTTGTAGTACGTGGCACGCGAGCCGAAATAGCTGCTATATTGGTCGTTGCTGAGGAAAGCCTGCAACTCCTTGTCGCGCTCCTTGCACACGCCGTTGCACTCGGCATCGATGAGGCTGGGGTTGCCGGCGTTTTTACGCTCGATGGCCGCCATTTTGGCGATTTTATCGGCATTGACGGCGCGCAGCTTGGCGGCCTGGTAGTTGTTGAGGCGCAGGTCGCGCACCATCTGGTTGCTCAGGCGGTCAGCCCGCACCTGCACCGGGTTGAGGCGCGGCGAAGATTGGGTTTTATCCTGGGGCTCCACGGTGGTAGCGCGGGAGGCTTGCTGGGCAGAAGCGGTGCCGGCCATCAGCGCCAGCAGCAGGGAAGCAAATGCTGATTTCGTCGTCATCGTCGTGGGGTTTTGGTACACACTTACGCAAGGACCGGGCCAGAGGAAAGGCGGCTCAGTTGCTCATTTAAACGCAGGAAAAGCCCGAACGGTTCGGAATCGGCCGGCGCACATAGCGCGCGCCGAATATGCTACCAGTTATTTTTCCACATCATCGACTCCACCGGTTTGTCGGTTCGCTCGTTGTATTTGGCGTTCTGCTTGCGGTTGTAATAGTTGTTGACGTCGCCTTGCACCGTGAAATAAATCAGCTGGCCAATGGGCATGTGGCGGTACACGCGCACCGGCATCGACACGCTGATTTCCAGGGTCCAGTAGTTGCAGAAACCCACGTCGCCCTTGCCGGCGGTGGCGTGAATGTCGATGCCGAGGCGTCCCACGCTGCTCTTGCCTTCGAGGAAGGGCACGGTGGCGTGGGTTTCGGTGTATTCCTGCGTCACGCCTAGGTAGAGCTTGCCAGGCTGCAATACGTAGCCTTCTTCCGGGATTTCAAACGTGTCGATTTCGTTGTGCTTGCGCGCGTCCAGCACCTCGTCGCGGTAAGTGGCCAGGTACGGGCCCAGGTGCACGTCGTAGGAATTGGTGCCCAGGCAGCTGCGGTCGTAGGGTTCGATGACGATGGTGCCTTTTTCGATTTCCGCGAGGATTTGCTGGTCAGTTAAAATCATGGGGTTGAGAAACGGGGTGCAGAAAATGGGGCCGGACGGCGCTAGTCGTCGTCGTGGTGGCGGGCCGGCTCGGTGGGCTCGAAGTCGTCATCGTCTTCGTAGCTGTCTTCGCGCAGGCCCGTCGACTGGGTGGGGCGCAGGCGGCTCACGAAGCTGCGGGGCTCGGGCTCCGGCTCGGGGTCGGCCGCTAGGTTGTTGATGCGGCGGCTCATGCCCGGCAGCACGCTGGTGGTGAGGTACAGCAGGGTCAGGAAGCTGCCGAGGCTGAGCAGCAGCGTGAAATAGTCGACCCAATCGTGGCGCGGGGCGGCGCCAGGTGCTTCGGACGCGCCAACGGGTACGCTGCTGAGCGGGGCTTCGTCGGAGGAAACGGGGGCGGCCTCCTGGCCATCGGCGTCATGGGTGGTGAGGGGGGCCGCCACCGGCGCTTCGGGCTGAGCGTCGGTATCGGCGGGGGGCACGGCGGCGGTTTCTTCCGAGCCCGAGGCGTTGAATTGGGCGCTGGCCTGCTGAATGAGGCGCTGCTCGGCCCGGATGAGGGCCACCCGCTCGTCGCGCGGCAGGTTGTGAATGAAGAACTCAAAGTTCTTGTCCAGCAGCACCGACTTGAGCTGTTTCTCAAACTCGGCCAGCGTCATGGGGCCGTTGCCGAAACGGTTTTTGTACCGCTCAGCCACCCCGTTGTAGTTCATAAACAGCTGCTTGAGCGCCGTATTGGTCCCAAACCCGTCGAACTGACGGCGGGCGGCGGCGGTGCGCAGCGTGAGCGGAAACTTGCCGCGGGTGAACGACTTGTCGTACACCGTTTCCATGGTCCGGAAGTTTAGCTCGTCGATGGTTTTATCGAAAAGCCGCTTGTTGGCCTGGGCCGGCGTTTCGGCGTGGGCCAGCGGCCCGAGAAGTAGCAGCAGGGCTAGAAAAAGCTGTTTTACCATGGAGCAAAGGTCGCTGATTAATTCAGCGCACGGGTAATCGAAGCGAAAATAGGTGCCGGGCAGCCACATCAACGTCGGCCGGCCGGCACCTATTTTGCGCGAAAACCAACGCCGGCCTACAAGCCGTGTGCTTCCACCAACGACTCGCGGCAGGCCTTCAGGTACATTTCCACCAGTTCGTCGGTGATGGCCGTGGACACGAAGAGGGCCTCGAACTGCGACGGCGCCAGGTAGATGCCGCGCTCCAGCATGGCGTGGAAATAGCGGCCGAACGCAGCTGTGTCGCACTTTTTGGCGTCGTCGAGGTTGGTGACGGGCTCGGAAGTGAAAAACAGGCTGAACATCGAGCCCACGCGGTTCACGGTGTAGTTCAGGCCCAGTTCGGCGGCAATCTGGCGGGTGCCATCGGCAAGGCGGGCGCTGCTGGCGTCGAGGGCGGTGTACAGTTCGCGGTGCTCGTGCAGGTAGCGAAGCTGGGCCATGCCCGCGGCCGTAGCCATGGGGTTGCCGGAAAGCGTGCCGGCCTGGTACACCTTGCCGGCGGGCGCTACGCAGTTCATGATGTCTTCGCGGCCACCGTAGGCGCCCACGGGCAGGCCGCCGCCGATGATTTTGCCCAGCGTGGTCATGTCGGGCGTGATGCCGTAGAGCTCCTGCGCGCCACCTTGTGCGAGGCGGAACCCGGTCATCACCTCATCGAAAATGAGCACAATGCCGTGCTCGGTGCACAGGGCACGCAGGGCTTGCAGGAAGCCTTCGGCCGGGGCCACGAGGCCCATGTTGCCCACCACGGGCTCCAGAATGAGCGCGGCCACCTCGCCGGGGTTGGCGGCGATGAGGGCTTCCACGGCGGGCAGGTCGTTGTAGGGCGCGGTGAGGGTGTCCTGGGCCACGCCGCGGGTCACGCCGGCCGAGTCGGGCTCGCCGGCGGTGAGGGCGCCGCTACCGGCCGCAATGAGAAAGGCGTCGCCGTGGCCGTGGTAGCAGCCTTCAAACTTGATGATTTTGGCGCGGCCCGTGTAGCCGCGCGCCGCCCGAATGGCCGACATGCAGGCCTCGGTGCCGGAATTCACGAGGCGCACTTTCTCGATGCTGGGCACCATCTGCCGAATCAGTTCGGCCATGTCTACCTCGCGGTGGGTGGGCGCGCCGAAGCTGAGCGAGTGCGGCAGCGCCTTGGCCACGGCATCGAGCACCACCTGCGGGGCGTGGCCCAAAATCATGGGGCCCCAGGAGTTGATGAAATCCACGTAGCGGTTGCCGTCCACGTCCGTCAGCCAGGCACCGTGGGCGCTTTGCATGAACACCGGCGAGCCCCCCACCGAGCGGAAAGCGCGCACCGGCGAATTGACCCCACCGGGAATAAGGGTTTTGGCACGTTCGAAAAGGGCAGCGGAAGTGGTAAGGTTGAGCATTATTAGGTCTTAGGTTTAAAAATTACGGTCATGCTGAGCGCAGCCGAAGCACCTCGCGTGCAGCAGTAATCATTACTTGTGAGGCAGAGATGCTTCGACTGCGCTCAGCATGACCGTTCTCACATTACGCCGATTTCAAGGTTCTACCGCAGCACTTGCAGCTCCAGGTTGCTGAGCTTGACGATGGGCACGGTTTGGTTGTCGTGGGCGCCGCCGGTGTAGTTCTGGCCTTCAAAAATGGCCCCGGGCGTGGCCCCGGCATTGGCGAGATTGGTCTGGAAAGCGGGACCGTACTGGAACAGCGCCGTGCCGAAGTACAGCATCAGCTCAAAGCCCTGGCTAGCGAAGAGCGACGGCGGCAGGCGCTGGCGCTGCAGGTACAGCTGCCGAAACCGCCGGAAGCCCGGCCCTTGCTCGTCGTAGTACTTAGGCTGCAGCATGTACACACCGGGGGCGGCCAGCTGCGACACGTCGAGGCGGGCGTTATCGAGCCACGAGCCGGGGCACAGCAGGGCCGGGCGCGTGGCGGCGGGCAGCTGCTGCCACTGCTTGAACGCGGCGGGCCCCACGCGGCGGTTGTCGGAAAACACCACCAGGTGGCTGGCGTTGGCCAGGTCGAGGCCGGTAAAGGCGGCATTGAGGCTTTCGTCCACGTCGGGGTTGAAGCGGCGCAGCGTACCAATTTTGCCGCCGTCGGTTTCGTAGGCGGCTTTGTAGGCGTTGGCGAAGGCGGCGTCGTCCTTGCTGTCTTCGTGCAGCACCACCCCGGGGCGCCCGGCGCCAAAGGCATTGAGCGCAAACTGGGCCGCCACCCGGCCCTGCGTGGCCGTGCTGGGCGCAAACAGGTAGTGCCAGGGGTTGTTCAGCACCAAATCCGCGTCCTGCGACAGCGGGTTGACGCACACAATCTGGTGCTCGCGGGCATAGCGGCCCAGCAGCTTGGCGCCCGACTTATACACCGGCCCGATGAGCAAGTCCATGCCGGCCAGCTCGGGCAGGGCCAGCACCTGCTTGAGCGTGAGGGTGTCGGCGCCGGTGTCGTAGGCGAAGAGCTGGATGGGGTGCCCGGCCCGCTGCAGGCTGTCCTGGGCCAGGCGCAGCCCGGCGTAGAGGTCGGTCACGAATTGGTTTTTCCGGACGGTTTGCCAGCTGGGGTCGCTCAGCTCGAAGGGCAGCAGCACGGCTACGTTGTAGCTGGCTTTTTTGGCCACCACGGCGCGGGGGCGCGGCGTGTAGCGGGTGCGGTCGAGGTTGAAGCGCGCTATCAAGGCGTCGAGCTGCGGGCGGTCGGCCTCGGTGAAGGTGCCGCCGACGACGAGGTTGTCGGCGTAGGCGCGGGCCAGGGCGGCATCGTCGGGGTAGCGGCGCAGGTTGCGCTGCCAGGTGCTGCGCTCCTTGATGCGGGGCAGATAAGTGGCCTTCATGGCCTCGCGCTCGGGCACAAACTTATCGGCCGGCAGCTGGGCCAGGGTTTTGAGGGCGGTGTCGTAGTCTTCCTGCTCGAAGGAGGCCTGGCCCTGCAGCAGCAGCGCGTCGGGCAGGTTGGGGTACGCGGGGTACTCGGTGCGCAGCAGGTTGAGCAGCTGCTCGGTTTCGGGCCACTGCTTGAGGCGGGCGTAGGCCACGGCGCCGAGGTACGCCGCGTCGGCGGCGCGGGCGAAGCGGGCGCCGGGCTGGGCCAGCGGCTCCAGCAGGGCCACGGCCGCGGCGTAGTTGCCCTGGTCGAGCTGGGCCTTGCCGCTGCGGTAGCGCGCGGCGGGGTCGGCCGCGGCGGGCGGGGCAGCGGGCCGGGGCTTGGGCTTGGCGGGCGTTTGGGCCAGGGCGGGCTGGGCGAGCAGCACGCCAGCCACCAGCCACCGAAGCGGAGGTCGCAGCGAAGGGAATGGGGTCATGGAAGCAAAAAACAGACTTCCGCTACTACGGAAAGCCGGGCAAAATTAGCCATAAATACCCCGGCGCGGCGGTGCCCCGCCCCGCTCCCGCCCCGCTGGCTACCGCCGAGATTAAACCCCTCTTAAACTAGGATTAAATCGCTATTAAAAATGATAGTATTGCTTTCATCGGCTGTCCGGGCGCCGGAATTTTGCAGTACAAACGCTGTTTCCAATGCTTCCCACCCTTCGCCCCGACCTCAACCAGCACCTGTACCTGCGCGACCCGCAGGCCACCGATTTGGGCCGCCGCCTGCTGGCTGAGAGCGTGCGCCTGCTCGACGACATCGGCTTTGAGGCCTTCACTTTTAAGAAGCTGGCCGCGGCCATGGGCTCGACCGAGGCCTCGCTCTACCGCTACTTCGAAAACAAGCATCGCCTGCTCACCTACCTCGTGAGCTGGCACTGGGCCTGGCTGCGCTTCCGGGTGCGGGTGGCCCTGCACAACGTGACCGACCCGCAGCAGCGCCTGCGCCTAGCACTGGCGGCCGTGTGCGAAGCCAGCGTGGACGACCCCGCCACGCCCGATTTCGACGAGGCCGCCCTCTACCGCGTGGTGGTGGCCGAGGCCAGCAAGGCCTATCTCACCAAGGAAGTGGACGCCGACAACCGGGCCGGGCTGTTTCAGGAATACAAGCAGCTGGTGGCCGAGCTGGTGGCCCTGGTGCAGGCCGTGAACGCGCGCTACGCCCACCCGCACGCCCTGGTGAGCACGCTGCTGGAATCGGCGCGCAAGCAGCACTTTTTTGCCCAGCACCTGCCCTCGCTTAGCGACGGCGCCGACCAGGTGCCGGCTTTTCTGACCCAGCTGGCCTTTGCGGCGCTGGCTTAACTTATTCGATATTAACGCACTGCTATGGCTTCTTCTCATTCCCTCACCCCAATGCAGCGCCTGTTCCGCCTCTTCGCGGCCGAGCGCACCGACATTGTCTACCTCTACGTGTACGCGGCGCTGGCCGGGGTCATCAGCCTGAGCCTGCCGCTGGGGGTGCAATCGGTGATTGGCTTCGTGAGCAGCGGGGCCGTGAGCACCTCGCTGGTGGTGCTCATCGGGCTCATTGTGCTGGGCACGCTGCTGGTGGGCGGCCTGCAAATCATGCAAGTGACGCTGGTGGAGTACATGCAGCAGCGCCTGATGGCGCGCGTGGCCCTCGACTTTGCCGTGCGCCTGCCCAAGGTGCGCGCCGAGGCCCTGGAAGGCGAGTACCTGCCCGAGCTCATGAACCGCCTGCTCGACGTGCCCACGCTGCAGAAAGGCCTGGCCACGCTGCTGATTGAGTTCTCGGCCGCCGCCCTCCAGATATTGTTTGGCCTGCTGCTGCTCTCGTTCTACCACCCCATCTTCATCGCCTTTGGCCTCACGCTGGTGCTGGTGCTGTACGGCCTGATAGCCCTCACCGGCCCCAAAGGCCTGAGCACCAGCATTGCCGAAAGCCAGTACAAATACCGCGTGGTGGCCTGGCTCGAAGACGTGGCCCGCACCGTGAGCAGCTTCCGGCTGCCGCCCCGCCAGGGCCTGGCCCTGGGCCGCACCGACGACCTGCTGAACGGCTACCTCGGGGCCCGCGCGGCGCACTTCCGGGTGCTGCTCACGCAGTCGTGGGGGTTTGTAGTGTTCAAAACGCTGGTCACCGCGTCGCTGCTGGGCATTGGGTGCTGGCTGCTGATTGAAAAGCAGATTAACATCGGCCAGTTCGTGGCCGCCGAAATCGTCATCATCCTCACCATTGGGGCGGTAGAAAAGCTGGTGCTCAAGCTCGACGTGGTGTACGACGCCCTCACCTCGCTCGACAAAATCGGCCACGTGCTCGACCTCGAACCCGTGACGCCCCCGGCGGGCACGGCGCTGCTGCCCGCGGGCGCGGCCGGCGCGGGCCTGGCGGTGGAGCTGCGCGGCCTTTCCTACAGCTACCCCAACGCCACCCACACCACCCTCGACGACGTGTCGCTGACCCTGGGGCCAGACAATCACCTGGCCCTGGCCGGGGCCGACGGCGCCGGCAAAACCACCTTGCTGCGGCTGCTGGCGGGCCTGCTCGACGGGTATTCCGGCCAGATAGTGTACGCGGGCCTGCCCCTGGCCGACCTCGGCCCCGAGGCGCTGGCCGCGGCCGTGGGCGACAACCTCTCGCACCAGCACCTGTTTTCGGGCACGGTGCTTGAAAACATCACCCTCAACCAGCCCCACCTCACGGCCGCCGACGCCGCCTGGGCCGTGGAGCTGGTGGGCCTGCGCGACAACCTCTACGCCCGCCCCGGCGGCCTGCAAACCCCGGTGGGCCCGGGCCATCCGCTGGGGGCCGGCATCACCCAGAAGCTGCTGCTGGCCCGCGCGCTGGTGGGGCGCCCGCGCCTGCTCCTGCTCGACCACCTGCTGCCGGCCGCCTCGCTGGCCGAGCGGGTGCGGGTGCTGCGCCGCCTGCTGGCGCCCGGCCTGCCCTGGACCGTGATACTGGGCACCACCCAGCCCGAGCTGCTGGCCCTCATGCCCCGCGTGGCCGTGCTGGACGAAGGCCGCCTGGTGGCCGAAGGCACCCTGGAAGAGGTGCGCCAAACCCCCGAGATGCGCGCCCTGCTAAGCGCGTAGGTTTCAGCTAAAAGCTGAGGGGTAAACGCTTAAGCCCAACATACACCTATTCCGGCTTTTGAATTTTGCCTCCCCCCTTTTAACTTCTAAAAAAACCTCCTTCCACAACTGACAGGCGTTTCCGCCTTCCCATTTTTCTGAATCATGCCATTCGCTGAACATCCCACTTCCGAAACCCACCCCGACGCGGGGCGCTTCACGGCGTTTCGGCGGGCGCGCACGCCCCGGGCCGGCCGCACGCTGGCCCGGTGGGCCGGCGGCCTGGGGTTGCTGGTGCTGCTGTGCGGGTTTCTGCCCTGGACGCAGAACATCCGCTCCACCGGCAAGCTGACCACGCTGCGCCCGCAGGACCGCCCCCAAACCGTGCCCAGCACCATCGGGGGCCGCATCAAAACCTGGCGCGTGCAGGAAGGCCAGCTGGTGCAAAAAGGCGACACGCTGGCCGAAATCGTCGAAATCAAAGACAAGTATTTCGACCCCGAGCTGCTGGCCCGCACCCGCGAGCAGTTGGAAGCCAAAATCGCCGGCCTGCGCGAAAACACGGCCAAAACCGCTGCCTTGGGCAACCAGCAGGACGCTCTGCGTCTGGCCCTGCAAGCCAGCCTGGCCAAGGCCCGCAACAAGGTGCGCCAGGCCGACCTGAAAGTGCGCTCCGACCGCGCCGAGCTGGTGGCGGCCCGCGCCGATTTTGCCATTGCCCAGCGCCAGCTGGAGCGCCAGGAGCTGCTCTACAAGCAAGGCCTGAAGAGCCTGACCGAGCTGGAACAGCGTCGCCTGAAATTTCAGGAAAGCACTGCCAAGCTGCAGGCCGTGCAAAACAAGCTGGGGGCCTCGCGCCAGGACTCGGTGAGCGCGCGCATCGAGCTGCAGTCGCTGGACGCCGAGTACGCCGACAAAATTGCCAAGAGCGAGAGCGACCGGCGCTCGGCCACGGGCTACCAGTTCGACACCGAGGGCCAGATTGCCAAGATGCGCAACGAGCTGGCCAACCTGAGCATCCGGGCGGGCTATTACTTCATCACGGCGCCCCAAACCGGCTACGTGGTGCGGGCCCTGAAGGAGGGCCAGGGCGAGATTGTGAAAGAAGGCGAAGACCTGGTGACGCTGATGCCCGCCAACCCGCGCCTGGCCGCCGAGCTCTACGTGAAGCCCATGGACATTCCGCTGCTGCGGGTGGGCCGGCGGGTGCGCCTGCAGTTCGACGGCTGGCCGGCGCTGGTGTTCACGGGCTGGCCGGGCAGCAGCTTCGGCACCTTCGGCGGCATTGTGCAAGTGATTGACAACATTGACTCCAATGGCCAGTACCGCATTCTGGTGACGCACGAGCCCGGCACGGAGCCCTGGCCCGCCCCGCTGCGCGTGGGCTCGGGCGTGTACGGCTGGGCCCTGCTCGACGATGTGCCGGTGTGGTATGAGCTGTGGCGCCAAATCAACGGCTTCCCGCCCAACTACGTGGGCGCCGAGCCGGCCTACGCGGGCGGCAAAGACAGCAAGGATGGGAAGAAGGCCAAAAGTGCAGATTATGGAAACGAGGAATAAGGGCTTGCGGGCGGTGCGTGGCTGGCGCCTGCTGGCCGCTCTGCTCCTGCTGCTGCCTTGGGCATCTCAGGCCCAACCCACGCCCCCGGCCGATTCCGTGGTCATCAGCCACGCCGAGTTTCTGGCGCTGCTCGACCAGTTTCACCCGATGGCCCGGCAGGCCAACCTGAACCCGGAGCGCGCCCAGCAGGAAATTCGCCAGGCCCGCGGCGCCTTCGACCCCGCGCTCACGGGCAAGTACTACGGCAAAGAGCTGAAAGGCAAAGACTATTACCACGACTGGGAAACGGCCTTGCGCATTCCCACCTGGTTTGGCGTGGACGTGAAAGCCGGCTGGGACCGGGGCGTGGGCCCCTACGTGAACCCGCAGGAGTACACTGCCAGCAGCGGCCTGAGCTACGTGGGCCTGAGCGTGCCCCTGAGCCAGGGCCTGCTCATCGACGAGCGGCGCACGGCCGTGCGCGTGGCCCAGGCCCTCGTCGGCCTGGCCGAGGCCGAGCGCCGGGCGGTGCTGAACAAGCTGCGCCTGAGCGCCAGCAAGGACTACTGGGAATGGGCCCTGGCCACGCAACGCCTGCGTCTGCTCTCGGCCAACGAGCGGGTGGCCGGCACGCGCTTTGCCGCCACGCGCCAGCGCGTGCTGGCCGGCGACCTGGCCGCCATCGACTCGGTGGAAGCCCTCACGGAGCTGCAAAACCGGCAGGCCCAGCGCGTGGCCGCCCGCGTGCAGTGGCAAAACGCCGCTTTGGTGGCGTCCAGCTACCTCTGGGACGCCGAGGGGCGCCCGCGCGAGCTGCCGCCCACGGCGCAGCCGCAGCCCCTGCCGGCCGCGCCGGCCTGGCGTCCGCTCCTGCCCGATTCGCTGGCCCAGCTCACCGAGCAGGCCCTGCAGCGCCACCCCGACCTGGCCAAAACCCGCGCCAAGCAGGTGCAATTGGGCCTGGAAAACCGCCTCGCGCTCAACAAGCTGCTGCCCAAGCTCAGCGTGGACTACAACCTGCTGCTGCCCGGCCAGCCCTTTGCCCTGGAAAACACCCCCAGCCCGTTCACGGGCGCGTATTCCACCAACAACTACAAGCTGGGCATCAGCTTCTCGCAACCCATTTTGCTGCGGGCCGAGCGGGCTAAGCGCCAGCTGGTGCAGCTCAAGCTGCGCGATGCCGGCTACCAGCTCAGCAACGACCAGCGCCAGGTAACCAACGCTTTGCAAACTGCCGCCAACGACTGGCAGGCGCTGCTGGAGCAGCTGCGCCTGCAGCAGCAGGCCACCGTGAACTACCAACGCTTGCGCGACGGCGAGCTCATCCGCTTCGAGAGCGGCGAAAGCACCGTGTTCTTCATCAACTCCCGCGAGGCGAGCCTGCTGGCCGCCCGCCAGAAGCTGGCCGAGCTGCAAGCCAAATACGCCCAGACGCAGGCCCAGGTGCGGTATGCAGCCGGTGGCGACTAAACGCGACCTTGGGCAGCAGCGGAAGCAGGCCGCACAGAAAACCGCCCGGCCGGGCAATACGCCCGGTCGGTTTGGAGTTGTGCCTGCCGCCGCTGGCAGACCTGCCGATTGGCCCCGCCGTATATTAGTCTTATGCAAGCACTGTCCCTCTCCAGCCTCCCCGTTTCCCGCGCCCGCCTCACGCTGATGTTCGTGCTGGGCGCTTCGCTCACGCTCAGCATGTTGCTGATAATGGGACGGGTGCTGCTGACGGGGCACCTCACGTTTTTGTTTCTGGTCTGGAACCTGTTTCTGGCCGTCATTCCTTTTGCCCTGAGCACCTTGCTGGGCATTGCGCAGGCGCCGCTGCGCACCCGCATGCTGGTGCCGGTGGGCGCGGCCTGGCTGCTGTTTTTCCCCAACGCCCCTTACATCCTCACCGACCTTTTCCACCTCGATGCCCGCCCCGGCGTGCCGCTCTGGTACGACCTGGCCCTCATCCTGAGCTGCGCCTGGAACGGGCTGATGCTGGCCTACGCTTCGCTGTCGGACATGCAGCGGCTGGTGCAGGCGCGGCTGGGCTTCTGGACGGGCTGGGTGTTTGCCACGCTGGCGCTGCTGCTCAGCAGCTTTGGCATCTACCTGGGCCGCTACCTGCGCTTCAACTCCTGGGACGTGCTCACGAACCCGCTCACGCTGTTTTACGACATTGTGAACCGCATTCTGCACCCCTTCTCCTTTCCCGGCACCTGGGGTGTGACGCTGGTTTTCGGCTTGTTTTTGCTGGTGGGCTACGGCACGGTGCGGCTGCTGGGCCGGGCACACGAGGAGGAAGCGTAGCAAGAAGCCGCGCTACTGTTGTGTTGCCAGTACGGGCCAAATTTTACCGTAGCACGCGATAAGCACGACTTGGATAATAAAGCCTAGCGCAAGCCCTACACAATACATCGAGAATTGTGTGTCGGTTTTCGAAAAAAGTTTAGAGATGGCGGCCCCTGTAATGACGGCCACGATGGCAGCTAGCTCTTTGCTGGTATGGCTATGCGTGGAATAAAAGGTCACAGCCGTAATCCAGCCAATTACGAGTCCAAACCACACGGCTCCCCCATCAATTATCAAGTTTTTATCCTTTTGCTCCATCAGGCTGTCAGTAAGTTACCAGCCAATGATACGCAACGTTTTATTGTCTGGCTCGCCGGCGTAAAACTTGTCGAGCACCCGCTGAAAAACCGGGTGGACTTGCAGGCTTGCAAACAGCGTCATCGAGGATTTGAGCTTCATGTCATCGGGGCTGCCGAGGATGCGGTAAGGGTCGTTCGACGACAAGTCAAGCAGCGCCTGGCTGATTTCCAGCAGGCGCGCGCCCAACACCGGATGCTGCAAAAACGCCGCGGCTTCGGCCCGGTCGCGCAGCGCGTAGAACCGGGCGGTTTCGCTCAGGCCCAGGCCCTGAATCTGCGGAAAGATGTACCACATCCAATGCGTGCGCTTGCGGCCGCTGTTGATTTCGGCCAGGGCCGTCGGGTAAGATGCCTGCTGGGCGTCGAGAAAGCGTTGCAGGGAGTTTTCGCTGGGCATGAAGCAAAAGGCTGGTGAGCCCCGTTGAACGGAAGTTTGCCGCTTACCGATGCCATTTCCCGGGGACAACCGGCGCTTACGGCGGCGCCTTTCGCCGTGCTGTTCTTCGGCGCGCCGTAGCTTCGCCCCGGGGCGCGGCTCTACTCCCGGCTCTTCCTGTTTCGCATGAGAAAACGTTTCCTCTTCGGCCTGTTGGCCCTCTTGCCGGGCCTGGCCCTGGCCCAGCGCCGCCCCAAACCCAAGCCCGCCGCCCCGGCCAAAGCCGCCGCAGTGCCTTACTTCCAGCAGGAAGTCACTTATTCCATCGACGTGAAGCTCGACGACCGCGCCCACTACCTGCGCGGCCGCGAAGAGCTGACCTACCTCAACAACTCGCCCCAGGCGCTGAGCTTTATCTGGTTCCATCTGTGGCCCAACGCCTACCGCGACAACCACACGGCGTTTGGCCAGGAGCAGCAGCGCCACGGCAGCCGCAAGTTTTTGTTCGCCAAAGCCCAGGACCGGGGCTTCATCGACAGCCTCGGCTTCGTGGTGAACGGGCAGGCGGCCAAGCTCGAATTCGACCCCCAGAACCCCGACATTGCCAAGCTGGTGCTGCCGCAGGCGCTGGCGCCGGGCGCGTCGGCCACCATTGCCACGCCGTTTCGGGTGAAGCTGCCGGGGTCGTTTTCGCGCCTCGGGCACGTGGGGCAGAGCTACCAGATTTCGCAGTGGTACCCCAAGCCGGCGGTGCTGGACCGGCGCGGCTGGCACCCCATCCCCTACCTCAGCCAGGGCGAGTTCTACTCCGAATACGGCTCCTTCGACGTAAGCATCACCCTGCCCAGCAACTACACGGTGGGGGCCACCGGCGTGCTCCAAAACCCCGACGAGCAGGCCCGCATGGCTGCCTTGGCCGCCGCCTCGGCCCAGAAGAAAACGGCCGATGACTTCGGCAAGGACGTGGCCTTCCCGGCCTCGGCGCCCACCACCAAAACCCTGCGCTACAAGCAAGACCGGGTGCACGATTTCGCCTGGTTTGCCGACAAGCGCTTCAACGTGCTGCGCGACTCGGTGCAGCTGCCTTCGGGGCGCGTGGTTTCGACATGGGTGCTGTTCACCAACCGCCAGGCAGTGAAGTGGATAAAGGGCCTGCAGGACGTAAATGATGCCGTGCGGAACTACTCGAAGTGGGTGGGCGACTACCCCTACGCCAGCGCCACGGCCGTGGACGGCGCCCTCTCGGCCGGCAGCGGCATGGAATACCCCATGGTGACCGTGACCGAGCCCGAGGCCATTGTGCACGAGGTGGGCCACAACTGGTTCTACGGCATTCTGGGCTCGAATGAGCGCGACTTTCCGTGGATGGACGAGGGCATGAACTCCTACTACCAGTACCGGGTGGAGGCGCTCACCAACCCGCAGGCCGGCATGCTGGCCGCCCTGCAAAAGGCCAAGCCCGTGGCCAACACCTTCGGGCTGGAAAACCTGCCCGGCCCGGCCCTGAGCCTGCTGCCCTACCAGGCGCTGGCCACGCGCGGGCTGGCGCAGCCGGTGCACGGCCCCACCTCGGCCGACTACACGCAGGTGAACTACGCGGCCACGGTGTACGAGAAAACGGCCGTGTCGATGAAGTACCTGGCGGGCTACCTGGGGCAGGAGAAATTCGACGCCGCCATGCAGCTCTACTATTCGCGCTGGCAGTTCAAGCATCCCTATCCGGAAGACATGCAGGCCGTGTTCGAGGAAAGCACGGGGCAGAAGCTGGGCTGGTTTTTCCGGGATTTTCTGGGCACGGCGCAGCCCTACGATGCCGACATCAGCGCGCTGGCCGTGTTCAACGACGTGGTGAAGGTGCTGGTGCGCACCGATTCTTCGGTGCCGTGGGCCGTGCCCGTCTCCACGGTCGACGCCCAGAATAACGTGCTCGAAACCCTCTGGACGCCGCCCTTCGGCAACACCGACCCCAACGCCGACGAAGAAGTGACGAGCCAGCTCAACTTCAAGCGCGAAAACGTGGCCGCCGTGGTGGTAGACGCCGGCTACCTCACCCCGCAGCTCAACCGCCGCAACGACCGCCTCAAGATTGAAAGCGGCCCCCTCGACCGCTCCGAGCCGCTGCGCTTGCGTCCGCTTTTCAGCGTGGAGCGTTGGGACAAGGCCACCGTAAACTGGCTGCCCGTGCTCGGCGCCAACACTTCCGACAAGCTCATGCTGGGGGCCGCGTTCTACAACAACCCCTTGGCGCCCAAGAAGCTGCAGTACCTGCTCATGCCCATGTACAGCTTCAACCGCAACGAGTTGAACGGCATTGGGCGCATCCAGCTCAACGCCCTGCCCCAGCGCGGCTCGCGCCAGTTCATCACGGCCCTCACCGTGCAGCGCTTCGAGCGCTATTTCAAGACCGAGCCCAGCTTCACGTTCATCTTGCCGCACCGGGTGGGCTACGTGCCCCAGCAGCAGGTGCAGGTGGCCTTCACTTCCGTCACCGACCAGGACCTGAGCCGCACCAGCAGCATCGTGACGGGCGCCTACAGCGTGCGCCACGAAGACGCCCTGCAGGCGTGGTCGGCCAACGTGGAACTCAACCACCTGCTGGCCAGCGCCACCGAAAGCAACGACAAAGGTGCCGTTCTGCTACGGGCCGAGGCCGCCTACCAGCGTTTCTACACCCCCAAGAAGCGCGTGCAGGTGCGCCTGTTCGGCGGCCGTTTCCTGCAAAGCGCGGCCCAGACCGACTTTGTGCTGGGCCTGAGCAGCAGCCCCGACTACCGCCGCCAAACCGCCTTCCTCGACCGCCAGCAGATTTCGCACGCCCTCACCGCCCAACTGCACCAGACCGACAACCGCGACGGCGCCTTCAAAGCCTTCGTGCCCGTGGCCAGCCAGAAGTGGCTCAGTTCCCTGAACGTGCAAGTCGACGTGCCCGCGCTGCCCCTGGCCGTGTTTGCCGACCTCGGCGCCACTAGCGAAAAGCAGTTTGTGGGCGGCCGTGCCACGGCGCAGCGCCTGTTCTACGATGCCGGCGTGACGCTGCCGTTTGTCCGGAACATCTTCGAGGTGTACGTGCCCGTGGCCGGCTCGCAGTTCGCCAGCGGCCTGCCCGGCAGCCGCCAGGAATTCACCGACGGTATTCGCTTCGTGCTGAACCTGAACAAGCTGAGCCCCTTCCGCTTGCTGGACGAGAATTTGACGCGCTAGTATGTGGGCGCTTACGCGTCGGCGGCAGCATCCAGAAACAGGTACAAGGACTTAATCAAGCCATTTTCGACCACCGCCACATCCGAGCCGGTTGCAACCGGTGGCGCCCCCGCGGCACCCAGCCGCCACGAGACGAGCTGCACCGGATGATTGGCCTGCGCGGGCTTGGTCAATGCAAACTGAAATTCGACGGGCCATTCGGCCTGCAGCGTGGTAATAAGCTCATTTATCGCCCGATGCCCGGTGATGGCCGCTGTCCCGTCCCGTTCGAAAAAAGCAATATCGGCAGCGTAAACGCCTTGCATGGCGGCCAAGCGCCGGTCGGCATTTCGGTCGTTCCAGATAATTAACAAGCTGTCTTCCAGAAGTTGGGCGGTGTTCATAGTGGCTTGATTGAGTGACCTGCGTTTTATAACCGCAGCAATTTAGCCCAGCAACCGCCGCGGCCTTCGCCGATGCTTTCCAACGCTTCCCACTGAATCGAGTCGACCGTACCCGTGTCCCGCCCGACGCGGCCGCTACTTTTGCCCCATGCCCGCCGAAACCCCGATGTCCTGGCCGCGCCTGCTCTCGCAGCGCCGCTTCCCCGACCAACAGCTACCGCCCGCCAGCGCCGCCCCCGTTCGCGGCGCCTTCGTGCAAGATTACGACCGGGTGGTGTTCAGCTCGGCCTTTCGGCGGCTGCAGCGCAAAACCCAGGTGATGCCCCTGCCCGAAACCGACTTCGTGCACACCCGCCTCACCCACTCGCTCGAAACCGCCGTGGTGGGCCGCTCGCTGGGCCGCCTCGCCGCCCGCCACCTCATGGAGGCCGACGCCGAGCTGGCCCGCCAGCTGCCCAACCTCGACCAAGACTGCGGCGACATCGTGGCCGCCGCCTGCCTGGCCCACGACATCGGCAACCCGCCCTTCGGCCACTCCGGCGAAGACGCCATCAGCAGCTACTTCCTGAGCGCGGCCGCCGCGCCATACCTGGCCAATTTGACGGCGGCAGAAGTAGCCGATTTGCAGCACTTTGAGGGCAACGCGGCCGGCTTCCGCATCCTCACGCACACCTACGCGGCGCACAGCAGCGGCACCGCCGGGCTGGGCCTCACCTACGCCACGCTGGGCGCCTTCACCAAGTACCCGCGCCCCAGCCTCGTGCCCGACGATGCCCGCGTGGGCGGCGCCTCCGAGAAGAAATACGGCCACTTCCAGACCGAAAGCGCCCGCTTCCGGCACGTGGCCGCGGAGCTGGGCCTGTTGCCCAAAGACGCCGCCAACGGCTTCTACCACCGCCACCCGCTGGCCTTTCTGGTCGAGGCCGCCGACGACCTCTGCTACCGCATCATCGACTTTGAGGACGGCCTCAAGCTGGGCCTCATCGCCCCGGAAACCGGTTTGCCGCTACTCAAACGCATGCTCAACGACCCCGCCGGCCGCGTGGGCAGCGTGCAGTGGCACGACTGGCGCGAGGAGCTGGGCTACGTCCGCGCCCGCCTCATTGGCAAGCTGGTGGCGGAGCTGGCCGCGCTTTTTGCCGAGCACGCCCCCGCCATCCTGCGCGGCGAGTACGACCAGTCGCTCATCAAGGAGCTGAGCTGCTGGGTCGATTTGCAGGAAGTGCAGCGCCTGAGCATCAACCAACTCTACCGCAGCCGGCCGGTGCTGGAAATCGAAGCCGCCGGCTTTGAGGTGCTCGGCGGCTTGCTTGATGCGTTCCTCTGCGCGGTTTTTGATGCCAGCCAGGGCCACCGCAGCCGCAAGCTGCTCCTGCTGCTGCCCGAGCAGTTCCGCGCCGAAGGCCACCAGGCCCACGTGTCGGCCTACGAGAAAATCCTGCTGCTCACCGATTTTGTGGCCGGCATGACCGACCAGAACGCCCTGAGCTTATACAAAACCATCAAAGGAATTGACCTGCCGAAGGGATTCTAAAGCACGCAATTGCCGAAAGCTGGCCTTATGACGGACCTCGAAAACCTAAAGCAAACCTCGCTGCACGACATGGGCGTTGATGCCCTGACGGTCGATTTCAAACGCAGCGCCCTCACCCTCCAACTCGGCATTTACAACGAAGACACCCGCAGCTATGATACGCTGACGCTGGCGTTTCAGGGCGTCGGCGAGCTCAATCTGGGGCCGCTCGACTTGTCCGCCAGCGCCCTCACCGAGCTTGACATCGACACCCACACCATCACGCCGAAAGGCGCGGCCCACGCCATTCGCTTTCAGCTGCTCACCGGCCATGGGCAGGCGGGCACGCAATGGACCTTTACTTTCGAACACGTTAAAATCAGCTAGCTGCCGGAGGCAACCGTTTCTCCTTCGTGCAGGGCGACCAAGTTGGCGAGCAGCGACTCCAGTAGCTTGCGCCCCTTCCAGACCGATTTGAGCTTGGCGCGAATCTGCTCCGCCGTCTGCACGAACTCCTGCTCCTCGGCCTGCTCGTGCCCCTCAAAGGCCATGAGCTGCTCCACCATGGCCACCGTCATTTCGGGATGAAACTGCAGGCCGATGACGCCATCGCCCCACACGAAGCCCTGCGTGGCGCACCCCGCCGACATGCCCACCCGCATAGCGCCCGGCGGCACCGTGAATGTATCGAGGTGCCAATGCAGCACCGCAGCCTTTTCCGGCCACCCCTGCAGCAGCGGATGCGCCAAAGACTTTGCCGAAAACCGCACCGTCCAGAAGCCGATTTCTGGCGCGTGGTTGGGTTTTACCTCCGCCCCCAGCGCCTCGGCCACCAGCTGCGCCCCCAGGCAAATGGCCAGCGTGATTTTGCCAACCTGCAGCGCTGCGCGGATGAAAGCTTTCTCCTCGAGCATCCACGGCAGCCGGTCTTCGTCGTGCACGCTCATGGCGCCGCCTAGGAGCAGCAGGCCGTCGAAATCAGGCAGCGCCGGAAATACCGGGTTGGGCTCAAACAGCTTCGTGCACGTGAGCGTGTGGCCGTGTGCAGCCAGCCAGTTGGCCGCATGGCCGGGGCCTTCGTCGGGCATGTGTTGGAGGCAGTGCCAGCGCATGGTTGTCGTTATTAATGATAAGGAAGAACGTCATGCTGCGCTTGTCGAAGCATCTACTACACCGCCGAAGTAATTGATTTTACTCTCGGTGTAGAGATGCTTCGACAAGCGCAGCATGACGTTCGGTTTTTCTGGTTTACCTATTGGGTTACTCCCACTCAATCGTCGCCGGCGGCTTGCTCGAAATGTCGTACACCACGCGGTTGATGCCGCGCACCTGGTTGATGATTTTGTTGCTTACCTCGGCCAGGAAATCGTAGGGCAGGTGGGCCCAGTCGGCGGTCATGCCGTCCACGCTGGTCACGGCGCGCAGGGCCACCACCCGCTCGTAGGTGCGCTCGTCGCCCATCACGCCCACGCTTTGCACGGGCAGCAGCATGGCGCCGGCCTGCCACACGTGCTGGTACAGGTCGTGCTCCTTGAGCAGGTTGATGAACACGGCGTCGGCGCGTTGCAGCAGGTCCACTTTTTCGGGCGTGATGTCGCCGAGAATGCGGATGCCCAGGCCGGGGCCGGGGAAGGGGTGGCGGTTCAGGATTTCGCCGGGCAGGCCCAGGGCGGCGCCCACTTCGCGCACCTCGTCTTTGAAGAGCATGCGCAGCGGCTCCACCACTTTGAGGTGCATCTTCTCGGGCAGGCCGCCCACGTTGTGGTGGCTTTTGATGGTCACGGCCGGGCCCTTCACCGACACGGACTCAATGACGTCGGGGTAAATGGTGCCCTGGGCCAGCCACGCCGCGCCCTGCACCTTGTGCGCCTCGCGGTCGAACACCTCAATAAAGGTGCGGCCAATGGCCTTGCGCTTGCCTTCCGGGTCGCTGATGCCGGCCAGGGCGGCGTAGAACTCGGGCGCGGCGTTCACGCCGGTCACGTTCAGGCCCAGGCCTTCGTAGGCCTTCAGCACGGTTTCGAACTCGTCTTTGCGCAGCAGGCCATTATCCACGAAAATGCCGTGCAGGCGCGGGCCGATGGCGCGGTGCAGCAGCAGGGCCGCCACGCTGCTGTCCACGCCGCCCGAGAGGCCCAGAATCACCTGGTCGTCGGGGCCGATGGTGTGTTGCAGGGCCGCCACGGCCGAGTCCACGAAGTGGTCGGGGGTCCAGCTTTGGCTGCACTGGCAGATGTTCACCACAAAGTTGGCCAGCAGCTGCTTGCCTTCGGTGGAGTGCGTCACCTCGGGGTGAAACTGGATGCCGTAGGTGTCCTGCCCTTCGATTTTGAAAGCGGCCACGGCCACTTCCGGCGTGCTGGCAATGATGTCGTAGCCAGCCGGCAAGGTCTTGATGGTGTCGCCGTGCGACATCCACACCTGCGAGCCGGCGTGCATGCCGGTGAGCAGCGGCGAGGCGTCGTTCAATTCGGCCAGCCGGGCGCGGCCGTACTCGCGAATGGTGGCCGGCAGCACCTCGCCCCCGCCCTGCTGGGCCAGCAGCTGCGCGCCGTAGCACACACCCAGCACCGGCACGTGGCCGAGAAGGTGGCTCAGGTCGGGGTTGGGGGCGCCTTCCTCCCGCACCGAACAGGGCGAGCCGGAAAGAATAACGCCCCGAATATCGTCGCTGATGACGAGGTTCGGGGCGTGGGTGTAGGGGTGAATTTCGCAGAACACGTGCAATTCGCGAATGCGCCGGGCTATCAATTGCGTGTACTGCGAGCCGAAATCCAGAATGATAAGTCGTTCCATGCCGCAAAGGTAGGGTTAGGGCCCGGCAGCCCGGCAACGAAATCTGGAAAAAGAAGCAGGCCTGCCGCCGGGGCACGGCACCGCAGGCGCCTCACTGCCAGTGCCGCAGGCGGCGAAAGGCCCTTTTGTGCGAGAAAAGTTGCGATTTTACCGCTTGGCTGCGTATCTTTGCAGCGGCAAGTCAGAACGACCAGCTCCTGCTGAACTCCCCCAGGACCGGAAGGTAGCAAGGGTAGGTGGTTGTAGCGGTGCGATTTTGGCTTGCTTTTTTTTGCCTTTTCCAGTCGGCCCCGGCGCTGCTCTGTTCCGCAATTTGGCGGGCCAATGAGTAGCTTTGGGGCCGATTCTTTTTTCAGGGCCGGAGGGATTCGCGGCAGTGGGAACGTGGCTTTTGGCCAGGAATCCTCCCTCGACCGCCACCCCAAGCCCCAGTTTCCTAAGACCTTATCATGAAATTCTTCATCGACACCGCCAACCTCGACGACATCCGCGAAGCCGTGGAGCTGGGCGTGCTGGACGGCGTGACCACCAACCCCTCGCTGATGGCCAAGGAAGGCATCCGCGGCCTCGACAACTTGATGGCGCACTACCGCCAAATCTGCGAGCTGGTGGACGGCGACGTGTCGGCCGAGGTCATTGCCACCGATTTCGACGGCATCATTCGCGAAGGCGAGGCGCTGGCCGACTTGCACCCCAACATCGTGGTGAAGGTGCCCATGATTAAGGAAGGCATCAAAGCCATTAAGTATTTCGCCGACAAGGGCATCAAGACCAACTGCACCCTGATTTTTACGGCCGGGCAGGCCCTGCTGGCAGCCAAAGCCGGCGCCACGTACGTGTCGCCCTTCGTGGGCCGCCTCGACGACATCGGCCACGACGGCCTGCAGCTCATCGAGCAGATTGTGCAGATTTTCAGCAACTACGGCTACCCCACCGAAGTGCTGGCCGCCTCCGTGCGCCACGTGCCGCACCTCATCCAGTGCGCCGAGATTGGCGCCGACGTGGTGACCTGCCCGCTCAACGTCATCACCGGCCTGCTCAACCACCCGCTGACGGACAAGGGCCTGGCCACGTTCCTGGCCGACCACAAGAAGGTCAATTCTTAATGTGCTGATTTTTTGATGTGCTGATGCGCTTGCCTTTGCTGGCAATGAAACGCAGCACATCAGCACATCAATCAATTAACACATCACCACCATGTACATCATCAAAGTAAAGGGCAAGGCCAAAATTCCGGACTACATCCAGCTGCGGGATGAGGCGTTTGTGCTCATCGCCTATTTCCGGGCCGACCGGCCGCTGAAGGACCTGCACCGCTACGGCCTGGAAGGCAAAGAAAATGAGCTGGCCGCCGTGATTTCGGGCCTCGAATTTGGCAAATTGCAGCCGTTGAGCTTGTAGCTGTATGATTGAAAACGTGATTGAGCTGCACGACGCCACCATCATGCAGGAGCAGCAGGCCGTGCTGCAGGGCGTGACGTTCGCGCTGGAAAAAGGCTCCTTTGCCTATTTGGTGGGTCGCACCGGCTCGGGCAAGTCGTCGCTGCTGAAAACGCTGTACGCCGACCTGCCCCTGCAGAGCGGCATGGGCACGGTGGCGGGCTTTCCGTTGGCGAAGCTGCCGGCCAGCAAGGTGCCGTATTTGCGCCGCCGGCTGGGCATTGTGTTTCAGGACTTTCAGCTGCTGTCGGACCGCACGGTGGCCGAAAATCTCTTGTTCGTGCTCAACGCCACGGGCTGGAAGGGCAAGGCCAAAAAGCAGCAGCGCGTGAGCGACGTGCTGACCCAGGTGGGCCTCAACGCCGCGGCCAACCGCATGCCGCACCGCCTCTCGGGCGGCGAGCAGCAGCGCGTGGTCATTGCCCGCGCCATGCTGAACGAGCCCGTGCTGTTGCTGGCCGACGAGCCCACCGGCAACCTCGACCCGGACGTATCGGACAGCATCATGCGCCTGTTTGCCGAGATTAATAATGCCGGCACGGCCATTCTGATGGCTACGCACAACTTCCAGCTGCTCGAAAAATATCCGCACCGCGTGCTGACCTGCAAAGACGGCGAACTGCTGGATTCGGCCCGCCCGCCGCAGTAATCGACCGGCCCGCGCCCATTCGCCGCCACGCTCCTGCTCATCTCCCCTTCCCCCTGCCATGACCGAAGGCCTGTCGGTGCTGATTCCGGTGTATAACTGGGAAGTGGGTGCGCTGGTGAATTCGCTTCGGGCGCAGCGGCACGACTGGCCCGGCCCGGTCGAAATTCTGCTGTTGGACGACGGCTCCCACCCGAAATTTCGCGAGGCCAATCGACTGCTTGGCGCGCACGCGGGGGTGCACTACCAGGAACTGCCGCGCAACGTGGGCCGCGCCGCCATTCGCAACCAGCTGGCGGCCGCCGCCCAGCACGAATGGCTGCTGCTGCTCGACAACGACAGCTCATTGCCGGACAGCCGGTTTCTGGCGCGCTACGCCGCGGCCCGCGCGCAGGCGCCGGTGCTCATCGGCGGCACCAGCTACCGGGCTGCGCCGCCGGCCGACCCCGCCCTGCGCCTGCGCTGGCATTACGGCCGGGCCCGCGAAGCGCGGGCGGCTTCCGGGCGCCAAGCGCAGCCCTACCAGCAGCTGACAATCAACAACGCGTTGATTCAAGCCGACGTTTTCCGGCAATACCCGCTCGATGAACAGCTGACCGGCTACGGGCACGAAGACACGCAGTTTGGCGAGGCGCTGGCCGCGGCCGGCGTGCCGGTGCGCCACCTCGACAACCCCGTGCTGCACGAAGGGCTGGAACCGGCCGCGGTTTTCCTGCATAAAAGCGAACAGGCGGTGCGCAACCTCGCCCAGGTACATCAGCAAAAAGGCTTGGGCACCGACTCCCGCCTGTTGCAAACGGCCCTGCGCCTGCAGCGGCTGCACCTGGCCAGGGCGGCCCGGGCAGCCTTGGCAGCGGCAGCGCCAGCGCTGCGCCGCCAGCTGCTGACGGCGGCCCCCAGCCTGCGCCTCTTCGACCTGCTGAAGCTGCACTGGCTGCTGCGCGAGCTGGCCTGAGTTTGCCCAGTATCTTTGGCGGCCCCGTTTTCTGCGCCGCTTTGATACTTCCCGCCCCGCCCGCCCCCATTCACCTGCTCAATTTGGCTGCCGAGCACGCCGCCCTGCAACCGGCCCTCGACGAGGCCTTGCGGGAGGTGATGGCGTCGGCGGCGTTTATTCAGGGGCCGGCGGTGGCCACGTTTGCGGCCGAGCTGGGCGAGTACCTGGGCGGCGCCCACGTCGTGCCCTGCGCCAACGGCACCGACGCCCTCACGCTGGCCCTGCTGAGCCTGGAGCTGCCCGCGGGAGCCGAAGTCATTGTGCCGGCCTTCACCTACGTGGCCACGCTGGAAGCAGCGGCATTGCTGGGCCTGAAACCCGTGCTGGTTGACGTGCGGCCCGATACCTTCAACATCGACCCGGCGGCGGTGGAAGCCGCCCTTACGCCGCGTACGGGCGCCATCGTGGCGGTGCACTTGTTCGGGCAATGTGCCGATTTGGAGGCCTTGAAGGCCATTTCCACGCGTCACGGCGTGGCCCTGATTGAGGACAACGCCCAGGCCATTGGCGCCACGTTTCGGTTTGCCAGCGGCGAGACGGCATTTGCTGGCGCGGTAGGCGAAGTGGGCACGACCTCCTTTTTCCCTTCCAAAAACCTGGGCTGCCTCGGCGACGGCGGCGCCCTGCTCACCCGCGACACCGCCCGCGCCGCCCTGCTCCGGCAGCTGGCCAACCACGGCCAGAGCCGCAAGTACCACCACCAGCGCATCGGCCTCAACTCCCGCCTCGACACCCTGCAAGCGGCCCTGCTGCGCGTGAAGCTGCGGCAGCTGCCCGCTAACACCGCCGCCCGCCAGGCCGTGGCCGCCCGCTACGACGCGGCCCTGGCCGGCGTGCCGGGCCTCACCATTCCGGCCCGTGACCCACGCAGCACGCACGTTTTCCACCAGTACACCATTCAGGTGAACGAACCCGAACGACGCGACGAGTTGCAGCATTTCCTCAGCGGCTGCGGCGTGCCGACCATGATATACTACCCGCTGCCGGTGCATGCGCAGCCGGCGTATGCCTACCTGGGCTACCGGGCGGGGCAGTTTCCGGTTGCTGAAAACCTATGTGGCACGGTGCTGTCGCTGCCGATTCACCCGCTGCTGACGGAAGAGCAGGTGACGTATGTTGCTGAAGTAATAGGTGGGTTTTAGTGGCTGCACGAGCAGGTGACTATTCCGCTTAAGCAGGCATTAACTATAAAATGGTGACTAATACAGGGTTTCGCTGGTTGCAGCGCATGGCCGGAAAATTGCTGATTGGTCAGCTGCTGCTGCTGGTTGCGTTTGCCTCCTTGTGCGGCTGGATTTACTATTCAGCATTCTACAGCTACGTGCCTCCGGCAGGCGAAACATATCGTTGTGCAACCGGCGAGTCAGTGGCATTATTCTTTGCCTTGCTCACAACGATTTACCAGTTCGTGCTTTGCTCGTGGCAGGCGGGCTTGGTTCGGCGGAAACCGCATAAAAAAGAGGCCAGTGCATGGAGTATCCTTAGCTTCGCAGCGGCGTTCTTACCGGCCGCACTGTTGATTTACGTATTTTGGATACCTTGAATAAATCGGCTCAGCCCGTCCGTTTTGCCATTAGCGGTGTGGGCCACATTGGCCGCCGCCACGCGGCGCTGGTTTCGCGCCACGACGGAGCCGAACTGGCAGCCCTGATTGACATCCGCGCCGACCTGCAGCCCGGCCTGGCGACGGAGTTTCCGGGCGTGCCCTTTTTCACCTCGCTCGAAGCCTACCTGCATAACGGCCCCGCGGCCGATGTCCTCACCGTGGCCACGCCCAACGGGCTGCACGCCCCGCAGGCGGTGGCCGGCCTGCGCCACGGCCTGCACGTGGTCATCGAAAAGCCCATTGCGCTGCACAAAGCCGACGCCGAAACCATCGTGCACACGGCCCTGCAAACCGGCCGGCTGGTGTTTGGGGTGATGCAGAACCGCTACTCGCCCCCGGCCGCCTGGCTCAAGCAGATAGTGGACGAGGGCCGGCTGGGCCAGGTGTTTCTGGTGCAGCTGAACTGCTTCTGGAACCGCGACGCGCGCTACTACCGCCCCGGTGGTTGGAAAGGCACGCAGGCGCTCGACGGCGGCACTTTGTTCACCCAGTTCAGCCATTTCGTCGATTTGCTGTACTGGGTGTTTGGCGACATCACCAACATTGCGGCCCGCTTCCGCGACTTCACCCACGCGGGCCTGACCGAGTTTGAAGACAGCGGCCTCGTCACCTTCGACCTCGTGCGCGGCGGCAGCGGCACGCTCAGCTACAGCACCGCCGTGTGGGACCGCAACCTCGAAAGCTCCCTTACCGTGGTGGCCGAGCGCGGCAGCCTGCGCATCGCCGGCCAGTACATGGACAAGGTGGACTACTGCCACATTGAAGGATACCACATGCCCGAACTGGCGCCTACCAACCCGGCCAATAACTACGGCGCCTTCCAAGGCTCGGCCGCCAACCACGTGCAGGTCATCGAAAACGTGGTGGACACCGTGCAGCGCCGCAGCACCGCCACCACCAATGCGCTGGAAGGCCTGAAAGTGGTGGAAATAATTGAGCGGATTTACGCGCTGCGGTAGCACGTGGCGTCACGACGTCACATCCTTCTTGTGAAGAGCCACAACCTACGCGCGCCCGTGGCAAACCCATACAGAGGGCCAGCACCGCTATCCTGAAAAATTATAATATATTCGGATATGCAAGCTAGAATAATGGTGAAAATTGTGGTGCTGACCTTGTGGCACGCCAGCGCGTGGGCACAACCGAGCAAGGCCACCAAACCCCGCAAAGCCATTATTTGCTTGACGTACGATGATGGGCTGGACACCCAGCTCACCACGGCCCTGCCCCAGCTCGATTCGGCGGGGTTAAAAGCCACGTTCTTTCTAAACGCCATCGCCGGCTCTTCGCCCACGGAGGTGATTGGGGAGCCTCCGGCCGCCGTGGTGGGCTGGCGGGCCGCCGCCGCGCACGGCCACGAGCTGGCCAACCACACCCTGTTCCATCCGTGCCCAGAAAAGCTGGGCTGGACGAAAACCGTGGCCATTGAGACCTACACCGTGCCCCGCATTCTGGAAGAAATCCGAACCCAGAACGCCTTGCTGGCCCTGCTGGACCCCGCCCGCCGCGCCCGCGCCTTTGCGTACCCGTGCAACAACACCCTCATCGGGTCGGTCGATTACCTCCCCAGCGTGCAGCGCAGCGGCCTCGTGAAATTCGGGCGGGGCGGTGGCGACCGCACCAGCATCGTCACCAACTTTGCGACCTTAAACCCCATGCAGGTGCCCAGTTGGTTGGTGGAGCCCGGCACCACGCTGCCCGAACTGATTGCCTTCGCCGAAAAAACAAAACAGGCCCACGGCATGGGCGTGTACCAATTCCACGGCGTGGGCGGGCAGATTTTTAAGGTTTCGAGCAATGTTCACCGGGAATTCTTGGCGTATTTGAAAGCTCACGAAGCCGAATATTCGGTACTCACCTTTTCGGCAGCGATGGCCGTGGTCACCCAGAAATAAGTGCAGCGGCCTTATTTCTTCGCGTCCACGAAATTCTGCACCGAATACGCCACCCCGAGGGTGAGGCCCTGCGAAAATTGCACCGCGCCGTCTTGGTCGTAGTCGTAGAGGGCAATGCCGTTGAGGGCCACGTTCACGTACTTGCCCACTTTGGCGGTGAGGCCCACGTCGAGGCGGTGGTCGATTTCCTGGGGGTTGATGTTTCTGTAGTTGGCAAACAGCAGGTAACGCGCTTTCAGGTTGACGTTGGGGCTGATGTTGCGGTCGAGTTCGGCCAGAATTTGGGCAGCCAGGATTTCCCAGCGCGTGCTGTGGCCGGGGTTCACGCCGTAGGGCGTGTCGCCGAGGACGTCCACAAACCTGTCGGCGCGGTTCACGACGGTCAGGCGCGGCGCAAAGGGCGCCAGGCGCAAGTGGAAATAAGGAGCGGGGCGGTACTCGAACCCATACGCGGCGGTGAGAAACGCCGGCGCAAAAAAATCGGACACTTGCCGGGCGCGCTCGTCGCCGTTGGCATCCTTATCGTACTTGTAGCCGGGGGCAAACTGCGAAAGCAGGTTCAGCGACACGAACATGTCCCACTTTGTGCTCATGGCCCAGCCGTATTTGGTGTCGAGGTAGAGGCGGTCTTGGCCTTTGCGGTAGCCCAGGCCCTTGGTTTCGGAGAAGGCAAAGAGGAAATCGGCTTCGTTGTCGAAGCTGTGGGCGCCGCTTTTGCGGTTGGCGCGGGCGTTGGCCAGGGCGTTGAAGCCGATGGTGTTGACGCCGCCGCCGCGCCAGTTGCTGCTCAGCAGGGCCTCGTTCAGCCCCAGGCCGGTTTTGAGCGACTTGCGCCAAAGCGGGTCGGGCGCGGGCGCCGTGGGCGCGGGGTCCGGAATGACGGTGGGCGTGGTTTGGGCCCGCACCGATAGGGTGCCGCACAGGGCGACCAGCGGCAGGAGAAGACGTGTTTTCATGAATGCAGGAGTGAGTGTGGCGGCAAAGTAAGCTTGGCCATACAGAAAGCAGTATCCGGCCGCGGACCGGTGCCGATAACGGAGTCTATTTTTATACGTAGTAACTGCACTATTCTTTTGAGTAGCAATATGCGTTGCGCATCGGGGCAGGGTTTGCTTCGGGCCCGAAGCCGGTCGCCGCCCTGCTTGCCGTTCTTAAACATTCGCCCCATGGCTTTGCATCAACTCGTGTATCAAAGCCAGGCGCTGGTGCCCTTCGAGCCGCGGGAATTGTCGGCGCTGTTGGAGCAAGCGAGGCGCTACAACCGGGAGCATGGCATCACGGGGCTGTTGCTGCTCACGCCCGACGGGCGGTTTGTGCAAGCACTGGAAGGCGAGTACGACGCGGTGCGCCACCTCTACCACAACCGCATTGCCTTGGACCCGCGCCATTTCAACTGCCAGGTGCTGGGCGAGGCGGCCAACCGCAAACGCGTGTTCGGGGGGTGGTCGATGGGGTTCCGGCCGGCGCAACCCGCCGACCTGCGCCGCCTGCTGAGCCCCGTGCCCCCCGATACGCCGGCGCTGCTCATCCCGCGGCCCCACACGTGCCCCGAATTGCTGGCGATTCTACACGATTTTGTGGCCTGGGGCGAAACGGCTGCCGAATTGGAGCAGCCGCTTTAGCACGCCAGCGCCAGGAGTTTACCGAGGGCAGGACTGTTGGGAAATTTCCGAAGGTGCACGTGCCAGCCCGCGAACTGCACCGTTCGCGCTGCTGTCTTGGTATCTTTACCCCGATGCCTTCCCGCCCTGCTTCCGACGTTTTTTCTGCCCCCACGGCGCCCGCTGCCGCGCCTGCCTCCTTCCTCGCCACCGTGGCCCGCGAGCTGCTGGACCGCTACGGCTCCGGCCCGCTCGATGAGCTGTCCGACATTGTGGTGGTGGTGCCCACGCGCCGCGCCGTGGTGTATCTGAAGAACGAGCTGGCCGTGAACCTGCCCGTGGGCGCCCCGCTGTGGGCCCCGCGCGTGGCCGCCATGGAAGACTACATGGTGGAGCTGGCCGGCGTGCAGGTGGAAGAGCCCATTGCCCTGCAGCTGCTGCTCTACGACATCCTCAAACGCATTGACCCGCACCTCGATTTCGACCAGTTTGTGGGCTGGGCCGGGCTGCTGCTGAGCGACTTCTCCAACCTCGACCAGAACCTCGCCCCCACCCGCAAGGTGTTCGAATACCTGAGCCAGGCCAAGGCCCTGGAGCGCTGGGACCTCGAAGCCCTGCCCGAGAAAAGCCGCGCCGCCGCGCACTCCTTCAGCTTCTGGGACCAGCTGGAGCAAGTGTACCGCGAACTGCAGCGGCGCATGAAGGCCAACCACCTCGCCTACCCCGGCCTGGCCTACCGCCTGGCCGTGGAAAAACTGGAAAAAACCATCCAGGACCCGGCGGCGCCCGAAGTAGCCCGGCACGTGTTCGTGGGCCTCGGCAACTTGTCGCGCTCCGAGGAGAAGCTCATTCGCTTGCTCCTCACCGCCGGGCGGGCCGAAGTGCGCTTCGACGCCGACCCGTTTTACCTCGAGAAAGACTCGCCCAACCGCGCCGGCCAGCACCTGCGCCGCTACTTTGAGAAGTGGCAGCTGCCGCTCGACAACTTCGGCGGCGGCGTGGAGTGGCTGCGCGGCCGGCCCCGGCACGTGCGCTACCTCGGCGTGGCCAACCCCAGCATGCAGGGCAAGCTGGCCGGCCAGCTCCTGGCCGAAGCCCGCCGCCAATACCCCGACGCCACCGTGGCCGTGGTGCTGCCCGACGAAACCCTGCTCCTGCCGGTGCTGCACGGCCTGCCGCCCGACGAGGTGCCCGACTACAACGTGACCATGGGCCTGAGCTTCCAGGCCACGCCGCTGTTCAATTTGGTCGATTTGCTGTTTGAGGTGCACCTCACCGGCATCCGCGAGGGCAGCCCCGAAACCGGCTACGGCGTGCCGCGCTACCATCACCTGGCCGTCACCAAGCTACTGAGCCACCCCTTCCTGCGCCGCTACCAGCAGTGGCAGGACCGCCAGGCCGACCAGCCCCAGTACCACGGCGTGCTCGACCAGATTTGCCGCGAAATCGTGCGCCTCAACGCCGTGCTGCTGCCGGCCGAGGAGCTGCTGCGGCTCGGCGCGCATCACCCCATCGTGGAGGCGCTGTTCAAAACCTGGGATAACTGCGACGACATCATTGCCGCCTGCAACACGCTCATCGACTTACTGAAACAGGTGTACGCCGACCAGCAGGGCGGCATCGAGGCCGAATACCTCTACCTGTTTTATACGCTCGTCAAGCAGCTCGACTCGGCCTTCGACTGCCGCGAGCAGCGGCTGTCGGTGCGCTCGTTCCGCCGGTTTTTGTACGAGCAGATGGGCCGCACCCGCTTGCCCTTTTCCGGCGAGCCCCTGGCCGAAGTGCAGGTGATGGGCTTGCTGGAAACCCGGGCGCTGGATTTCGACCACCTCATCATCCTCAGCTGCAACGAAGGCGTGCTGCCGGCGCCCAAAAAGCAGCAGTCGCTCTTCCCCTACGACGTCCTCACCGAGTTTAAGCTGCCCACCTACGCCGACGCCGAAGCCATCACGGCGTACAATTTCTGGCGCCTGCTCCAGCGCGCCCAGCGCGTCGACCTGGTGCACGTGCTGCCCGGCGCCGAGGGCATGAAAAGCGGCGAGCGCAGCCGCTTTCTGCTGCAGCTGGAAAACGACCTGCTGCCCCAAAACCCGCAGCTCACGCTGGAAGACCTGACGGTTTCGGTGGCCGGCCCGGACGCCGAAGTGGGCGCCAATCCTTACGAAGGCGACCTCATTCTGGAAAAGGACCCCGAGATGCTGGCCGCCCTGCGCGGCGTGCTGGAACGCAACATTTCGCCCTCGCGCCTCAACGATTTTCTGGCCTGCTCGCTGCGCTTCTATTTCTCGAAAGTGGCCCGCTTCCACGAAAACGACGCCGTGGAGGAAACTCTGGAAGCCAGCAGCTTCGGCACCATGGTGCACGAGGCCTTGGAAAACCTCATGCAGCCCTTCGCCCAGGAGGCGCGCTCCATCACGGCCGACGACATTCCGGAGCTCATCCGGCAGGCCCCGCACGAAGTGCAAAAGGCCCTGCGCCAGGAAGAAACCGAAAAGCACGCCCGCGCCGACGAAGGCCTCAACCACGTGTACGGCCAGGTGGCCACGCGCCTCGTGGTGCGCCTGCTCGAAAGCCTGACCGAGCAGCCCGGCCTGCTGCCCATCCGCTTGTTTGGGTTGGAAAAGGAATTGGCGGCCACCGTCTTCGTGGATGTGCCGGGCCAGCCGGAGCCGCTGGCCGTGCGCCTGTTCGGCTTCGCCGACCGCGTGGACGAGCTGCCCGACGGCCGCCTGCGCGTGGTCGACTACAAATCGGGCCTGGTGAAGCGCAACGACCTGCAGCTGCGCGGCTACCGCGACCGCCTCAGCCCCGCCGAAGCCACCGAGCGCCTGCTGCTCGAAGCCTCCTCCAGTGCCGACAAAGTGCGCCAGCTCTGGCTCTACCGCCTCATGCTGGCCCACACCGCCCAGCGCGAAACGGCCGAAACCGCCATCCTCTCCCTGCGCAACATCGACGAAGGCCTGCTCTCCGCCGACCTCAGCTTCATCACCGACGGCGGTCAGGAGTTCGTGGCCGCGTCCGAAGAACTGGTGCGTAAAATTGTGCTGCGCATCCTCGACCCCACCGAGCCCATCCGCAAAACCGACGACTTCACTAAGTGCGAGCATTGCCCCTACAAGGGCATTTGCGCACGGTAGTGCTTTCTGTTTTGTCAGCCTGAGCTGTCGCGAATCAAGCGAGGTCGAAGGTCCTTCTCACCAAAGAACAACTTGCAACAGGTAAAGCAGGCGTGAGAAAGTCCTTCGCTCCCCTCTGGCTGACAGTCTCCTTTCTCATTTACCCAATAACAACACCCATCCCATGACCAACCAAAACCCCACTGGCAAAGACGAATTCATGCAAGCCGCCATCGACGAAGCCCGCCTGGGCCGTTCACAAGGGGGCATTCCCATCGGCTCGGTGCTCGTGCGCGACGGCAAAATCATCGGCCAAGGCCACAACAAGCGCGTGCAGGAAGACAGCGCCATCAAGCACGGCGAGATGGACTGCCTCACCAACGCCGGCCGCCAGCGCAGCTACCGCGACACCGTCATCTACACCACCCTCATGCCCTGCTACATGTGCGCCGGCACCATCGTGCAGTTCAAAATCCCGAAGGTGATGGTGGGCGAGAGCCGCACCTTCGGCGAGTCGCGTGCTTTCCTGGAAAGCCACGGCGTGGAAGTGGTCGACCTCGACCTGCAGGAGTGCGTGGATATGATGAACGAGTTCATCGAAGCCGAGCCCATCCTGTGGAACGAGGACATTATGGAGCTATAGGCTAGCTCGATAGCGGAAATTTAGTGCGCTGATAAAAAGGCGAGTGAGTGTTTGCTTACCAATAGTGAGCTAACACTTATATGGCCTTAGCAACTCCTCACCTACCTTTGTTGCGCTATCAGTCATAAAGTTGACCGAGCAGCCAATTCCCACGTCCTCTTTCGCCAGGTGTATCCCACCCCACCTGGGAAAACAATGGTTGAATCCGTTCGGGCCTCCGTCCTAGGAGCTACGGCATGCGGAGTTCAACACGTTACAGCCGGTTAAGTCGAACGCGCTTCGATTTAACCGGCTGTATTGTTTTGGGCCAGTGGCGCGTTTCCGGCAAAGCACCTCGAGCGCCGTGCGAATGGCACGGACGGGTTTACTTTTTGGCCAATTCGCGCAGTCTCTGCGTGCCCGTGCGCCCTAAATGCCTGCCGCGGGCCCTATCTTGCCACCGAGATGGGACCGTAAACGGCCCTGGGACTGATTTTTGGCGGTTTATTTATATTCGGTTGGGCTATGACCAGTCATTCCAAAATTGAGCAGGCGGCCCTGCAGCTTTTCGGAGAACGGGGCTACGACAGCACCTCCACCCTGCTCATTGCCAAGGGCGCCGGAGTGTCGGAAGCGCTGCTGTTTAAGTATTTTCTGAGCAAGGAGAAGCTGTTTGAATACCTCATCAAGCAGGGCTTTCGGCGCATTGTGGAAGCCAATCGCGGCATTCTGACGGAGAAAAACCCGCGCGTGCTGGTCGAAAACGTCATCGACCTGCCCTACAAGCTGGTGCACGATGAGCCCGACTTCTGGAAGATGCAGGACAAGGAGTTCAACCGCCCGCTGGTGCAGAAGTACTTCCAGCGCTTCATGAGCCCGATTGACAGCCTGCTCAAGCAGGCCTTCACCGACTTGGGCACCCCCAGCCCCGACATGACCACGCAGCTGCTGCTGCTGCTCATTCAGAGCCTGTGGCGCAACCTGCTGTACGAGCACGACCCCAACCTGCAACAGCTCGGCGCGCACCTGAAGCGCACCTACCTGCAGGGCGTGCCGGCCGCGAAATGACCCGGGCGCCAGGCCCGCGCGAAGCAACCCCGCGGCCGCGGCATCCGAATCCTGAGCAGAGGCCTGACAATTTGGGCCGCCGGCGTTGCGTTGCCGACAGCAAGCCGATGGTTGGTTTCACGCGCCTCTCATCTGCCGGCATTTTTTTTGCGTTGATGCTTTTGCGTTGACTTCCCGCTCTCGCTTATGCCCCACCACGCCGTTCACCGACTGTTGCGCCCGCTGCTGGTTTGGCGGGCCCGCCACATCAGCGAACGGATGTACATGCTCATCCTGAGCGTGCTGGTGGGTGGGGCGGCGGGCCTGGCGGCCGTACTCCTCAAAACATCGGTGCGCTGGGG
Source organism: Hymenobacter armeniacus (assembly GCF_014699055.1). Lineage (GTDB taxonomy): Bacteria > Bacteroidota > Bacteroidia > Cytophagales > Hymenobacteraceae > Hymenobacter > Hymenobacter armeniacus. The sequence continues at coordinate 271,341 of NZ_JACXAC010000001.1, read as the reverse complement.
CCAGGCCATGCTCCAAAACGGCATTTCGGAGCCCAGCCGGGTGTTTGCGTTGTCCATTTACCCGGTGGTGGGCATTGCGCTCACGGTGCTGTTTACCAAGTTTTTCCTGGGCGGGCAGCTGGGCCGGGGCATCGGCCCCATCATCTACAACACGGCCCGCGAGGGCAGCGTGGTGCCGCGCTCCAAGCTCTATTCGCAATTGGTGACGGCTTTTCTCACGGTCACCTTTGGCGGCTCGGCCGGTACCGAAGCCCCCATTTCCGTCACCGGTTCGGCCATCGGTTCCAACGCCGGCCGGGTGCTGCACCTGGACCGGCGGCGGCGGCGCCTGCTCACGGGCTGCGGGGCGGCGGCGGGCGTGGCGGCCATCTTCAACTCCCCCATTGCCGGGGTGCTGTTTGCGGTCGAAACCATCCTGCTGGAGCTGCCGGCGCAGTATTTCATTCCGCTGCTGATTTCGTCGGCCACGGCCACGGTGGTGTCGAAGGCGCTGTACGCGGGCCAGCCGTTTGTGCTCATTACCACGAGCTGGCCCGTGGATGCGGTGCCGTTTTATGTGCTGCTGGGCTTGTTCACGGCGTTTTTCTCGGTGTATATGATTCGGACTTACCACTGGTCCGAACATTTTTTTGAGCGCTGGCCGGGGTTGCGCTGGAGCAAGGTGGCGCTGGGCGGCCTCACGTTGGGCGGGCTCATTTTTCTGTTTCCGACTCTCTATGGCGAGGGCTACAACACGGTGGAATTGCTGTTGCGCGGCCATCCCGAGCACATCACCGACGGCAGCATTTTCTCGGTTTACCAGGACAATAACCCCTGGCTGCTGCTGGTGCTCGTGCTGTTCAGCATGCTGCTGAAGGTGGTGGCCACCAGCATCACGGTGGGCAGCGGCGGCAACGGGGGCATGTTCGGCTCGTCGCTGTTTGCGGGGGCGCTGGCCGGGTTCTTCTTTGCCCGCATCATCAACCTGAGCGGGCTGGTGCACATTCCGGAAGTGCACTTTGTGGTGCTGGGCATGGCCGGCACGCTGGCGGGCGTCATTCACGCGCCGCTCACGGCCATCTTCCTCATTGCCGAAATCACGGGCGGCTACGCCCTGTTTGTGCCGCTGATGCTGGTGGCCAGCTCTTCCTACCTCATCACCAAGTACTTCGAGCCCTACTCGGTGTACACGCGCAAGCTCACGGCGCGGGGCGTAGACGTGTACGCCAACAAAGACCGGGGCCTGCTGGCCCAGCTCGACCCGCGCCAGCTGCTCAAGACCGATTTTATTCCGGTGCGGCCCAGCACCACGCTGGGCGAGCTGGTCGACATTTTCCGGCATTCCTCGCGCGACTTGTTTCCGGTGGTGGCCGCGGGCGGCCGGTTGCTGGGCGTGGTGAGCCTGAACTCGGTGCGCGACGCGCTGTTCGACGACGCCCACTATGCCACCACCCACGTGCGCGAGCTCATGAAGCCCGCCCCCGCCGTGGTGGGCCCCAACGACGACCTGGAGCACACCCTGAGCCTGCTGGACCGCCACGAATTCTGGGCCCTGCCCGTGTGCGAAGAAGACGGCCGCTACCTGGGCTTCATCGTCAAAACCGACATTCTGGCCCGCTACCGGCGCCAGCTCATCCAGGAAAGCGAGGCCTGAGCTTTGGCCACCTGCCCGTCAATACTCGCCGAGCTCCGGGGCTTTGCGCGCCAGCTGCAGGCCCACCATCATGAGCAGGCCGGTGAGCAGGATGACCACGAAAAGGATGTTTTCGCTCACTTCTCCTATCAGAAAACGAGCCGGAATGCTGTAGAACAACAGCACCGAAATCAGGCCCTTGGGGGCAATGAACAGCTCGGGCACCAGGTCGGTGCGGGCCACGTAGCGCAGGTACACGTAGCGCACCAGCGTGAGCACGCCCACGATGAGAGCTCCTTGCAGCAGCAAGCTCACGCTGGCTAAGTTGCTCAGGGTGATGGAGTAGCCAAACAGCAGAAAGAAGAACGTGCGAATAAGAAACGCCGACTCGGCGGTGATGCTTTTGAGCTGATGCAGTTCGCGGGCCAGCTGCTCGGGGTGCAGAAAGCGGCGCAACAGCGGGTGCTGCAGCAGCTGGTCGGCGTTGTTGACGGCCAGCCCGAAGGCCAGCACCAACACCAGGGAGGAGAGGTGCAGCATTTTGGCGATGCTGTAGATGAGCACCAAAAACGCAAACAGCAGAAAAAACTTGACGTGCGAGCGCAGGCGGCCCAGCAGCCAAGCCAGCAGCGCCGTGCTGAGCACCGCCACCACGGCCACGGCCAGTACATCGCGCCCGAACGTGACAACGGACCAGCCTTGCGCAAAGTCGTCCTGCAAAATGAAGTTGAACAGCATGATGCCCACGATGTCGGAAAACGTGCTTTCGTAGACGATGAACTCCTGTTTGTCGCCGCCCAGGCCGGCCACGCTGGGAATGGCCACGGCGCTGCTCACCACGGCCAGCGGCACGGCGTTGAGCAGGCTGCTTTGCCACCGGGCCCCCACGTAGAAATGCAGCAGCGCCGCAATGGCCGCCACCTGCACCCCCATGATGAGCACCGCCGCCAGAAACGAGCGCCGGATGAGCGGGGCCTTGTCGCGGGTGAGGCGCAGGTCGAGTGAGCCTTCCAGCACAATCAGGATAAGCCCCACAATGCCAAATAGCTGCAGCAGCACCGGCGGCACGGCCACCGGCACGCCTCCCCAATAAGCGGCGGCCTGGCTCAGGGCAATGCCGGCCAGCAGCAGCATGAGCACCGACGGCACCTTGGTGGCCCGCGCGGCCAGGTCGAACACGTAGGAAAGCAGCACGGCCAGGCTCAGGCCGATGAGGATGGTGTAGGGTCCCATAGAGGAGCTTGCTAACGGGCGAGCCAGCGGTGGGGTTAAGCCCTAGCGCCCGTGGGCCGTAACTTGGCGGCCCGTTTCGGGGGTGCGCCATGGCCTTTCCAACCTTCTTTTTGTATGCATAAGCGCCGCGGCGAAGTCGTCGTAATCGGGGGCGGGCCGGCGGGCCTCATGGCCGCCCAGCGCCTAGCCGAGGCCGGGCTGGCCGTGCAGGTATTTGAGGCCCAGGCCACGATGGGGCGCAAGTTTCTGGTGGCCGGGCATGGCGGCTTCAACCTGAGCAACGCCGAAGAAACCGCCCGGTTTGCGGGCCGCTACGGCGCCCAAGCACACCGTTTTCGGGAGCTGCTGGCGCATTTCTCGCCCGCCGACCTGCGGGCCTGGGCCGCCGATTTGGGCATCAAAACCTTCGTGGGCACCAGCGGGCGCATCTTCCCGGTGGCGGCACACAAACCGGCCGAGCTGCTGCGGGCCTGGCTGGCCCGGCTGCGGGAGCTGGGCGTCGGGCTGCATACCCGCCACCGCTGGCTGGGCTTTGCGGGCGACCACGGCCTGCGCCTGCGCGACGAAACCACCGGCCAGGATACCACCCTGGCCCCCGCCGCCACCGTGCTGGCCCTGGGCGGCGCCAGCTGGGCCAAAACCGGCTCCGACGGGGCCTGGGTGCCACTGCTGCAGGCAATTGGCGTGCCCGTGGCTCCCTTCGCCCCCGCCAACTGCGGCGCAGAAGTGAATTGGTCGGATTTCTTCAAGCAGAAAGTTGGCCGCGCCCCACTCAAAAACATCAGTGTGCGGGTGAACGACGGCCCGCCGGTGCGCGGCGAAGCCTTGCTGACCGAATACGGCATCGAGGGCACGCCCGTGTATGCGCTTACGCCGCAGGTCCGGCAGGCGCAGGCCGCCGGCGGGGCCACGCTGTTTCTGAATTTGAAGCCCGACTTGCCGGCGCCGGCGCTGCTGGATAAACTCCAGCAGCGCCGCAGCGGCACCTCGCTGCCCGATTTTCTGCGCAAAGCCCTGCACCTGGGAGCGCCAGTGCCCACGCTGCTGCGCGAAACGGCGCCCGACGTGGCCACCTACCCGGCCGAAGCCCTGGCCGCCTTGCTTACTGCGGTGCCACTGCCCGTAGCCGGGCTGCGGCCGCTGGAAGAAGCCATTTCCACGGCCGGCGGCATCGGCTTCGCGGCCGTTGATGAATTCCTGATGCTGCGGCAGCGCCCCGACACCTACGTGGCCGGTGAAATGCTGGACTGGGAAGCGCCCACCGGCGGCTACCTGCTGCAGGGCTGCTTCAGCACCGGGGCGTGGGTGGCGCGGGGCATTTTGGCAAGGCTGTAGCAGGGATAAGCCGTTTGTCGTTGCGAGCGCGGCGCCCGCAATGACAGCTACTACTCCTTCTCTATTCCTTAGCCAGCGCTTTGGCTTTTTCCTCGGCTTCGCGCAAAATCTGGCGGGCTTCGCCGAGCAGGCGACGGCCGGGGTCCAGCTCTTCGCGGGCGATGAGGGCGAAGAGCAGGAAAAACGAGGCCAGCGGCAGCAGCCAGCCCAATGCAAACCACAGCCAGAACGAGCGGCCCCGGCTCTGGGCACAGTAGCCGGTGAGGATGGGGATGAAGGAAATGGCCACCGCCATCACAAAAAGCATGTCGACGAAGAGCATGGGCCGGGCGTGCGTAAGGGCGGTGGAAAACGCCGACGGCGGGCCGGCGCTGGTTCGAAGATACGGATTTCTGAACGGGGGATGAAGCACGAAAACAGGAATTTTGTTTCGTTCTACCACTATCCCCGCATTTTTTCCGTAGTTCGGCCTAAAGTCGGGGCCGCAGCGAGGCCCGGCCGTCTTGAATCTGCCCATGTGGGAACACCAAAGTCTGTTTCGCGTTTCGGCCCAACTCTTTGCCGAGGGGGTATTTAACTTGCTCGACCGCAACCTGCGGCCGGAGATTTTTCTGCTCGGTTTTGCCTCGGCCAAGGAGGCCGACGAGCCCGATGCCGTGGTGGTGGAACCCCCCACGGCGCGCTACAAGCCGCAGGATTTCCGGGAAGTGAAAACCCGGGCCGCGGCCCTGGAAGCCGACACCGGCCCGCAAGGCTCGGTGTACCACCTGCACCCCAACGACCACGACCGGTTTGAGAAGCAGCACTGGTACGAGCTGATGTGCCGCGCCACCGAAACCACGCTGCACGAGCTCACCCGCAGCCGGCACGAAAACCGCCGCTCGTTCTGCTCGGTGCCGGTGAGCTTGCAAGGCTACCTCGTGACGGTGGTGCTCCAGCTCTCGGCCGACTGCTACGAAGGCTACTATTCGCTGCCCAAAGCCACCAGCGCCCGGCCCGCCAACCTGCCCCACGCCACGGTGGTGGAGTTTCTGCACGACTGCGCCCGCGCGCTGCGCGAGGCCGATACGGCAGACAACGACCAGCCCGTGCTCGACCGCGACTACAACGAGCTGCTGCGCTCGGCCGGCCGCCGGCTGATGCTGCGCGTGGCCCCCGCGGGCACCCACGGCCTCTACGATGCCTGCAACGGCGTGGCCGCCCTGCGCCACGAGGGCGACGAAGGCATCGGGACCATGCTGGTGAGCCGGCGCCTGCACCCGGCCATCGTGCCGGTGCTCACGCTGGAAACGCCCGTGCCCATGCGCGACCACCGCTCCATCCGAAAGCTGCTGGAGCTGAGCGAAGGCCACACGGCCCTGATTTCGGACGCCTCGCACGTGTTCGGGCTGGGCCAGTTGGTGCCGGAGTCGGATGGGCAGTACGAGCCCCTGGTGACGGTGCATTTCACCAACCACTACAGCTGGGAAATGAGCCACGCCGGCCACATCCTCATGCGCGTGGTGAGCAACACGCCGCGCCTGCCCCAGGGCCGCGTGGCCGCCGACAACTTCGCCCGCATCGTGCGCATCGTGTTTCCGACCCTCGACGCCGACAGCACCGACTATCTCTGGGACCTGGCCCAAAAGGCCAGCACGCAGCCCACCGGCACCATTCTGGTCATCACGGCCGGCGCGGCGCAGGAGGCCCAGCGCCTCACGCGGCAGTGCTTCCGGGTGGTGCCGCGCATCATGACGCCCTCGGTGCTGCGCCTGGTCACCAACATCGACGGGGCCGTGCTCATCGAGCCCAACGGCATGTGCCACGCCATTGGCGCCATCCTCGACGGGCTAGCCACCGACAAGGGCGACTCTTCGCGCGGGGCCCGCTTCAATTCGGCCCTGCGCTACGCCAACAGCAGCAAGTACCCCATGCTGGCCGTGGTGGTGAGCGAAGACGGCTGGATTGACCTGCTGCCGAGCTAGGCCTCTTGGTCATTGCGGGGCCGCAGGCCGCGGCATTCCATATATGCCAAAACCAGACAATCTTAAAATGTAAAAAGCCCCGGTTCTGGGATAGAACCGGGGGTTTTTTGGTGTACAACTCGTTATCAAAAAGCAGTCACATTTGACAGTTTTTACCCGTTCACAGAGCCCATCATAGCGGCCGGGTAGCGCAGGCCGGCAGCCTTGCCCTGGGGCGCAATCTCGTCGAGCTGCGCGAGTTCGTCCTGGCTCAGCTGCACTTCCAGCGCGCCCAGGTTTTCTTCTAGGTACTTCACGCGTTTGGTGCCGGGAATGGGCACCACGTCGTCGCCCTGGGCCAGCACCCAAGCCAGGGCCAGCTGGCCAGCCGAGCAGTTTTTTTGCTTGGCCAGGTCGTTGATGCGGGCCACGAGGTCGAGGTTTTTCTGGAAGTTTTCGCCCTGGAAGCGGGGCGTGTGGCGGCGGTAGTCGTCCTCGGCCAGGTCTTCAAACTTTTTGATTTGGCCGGTGAGGAAGCCGCGGCCCAGCGGCGAGTAGGGCACGAAGCCCACGCCCAGCTCGCGCATGGCGGGCAGAATCTCGTCTTCGGGTTCACGGCTCCAGAGCGAGTATTCGGTTTGCAGCGCGGCAATGGGGTGCACGGCCACGGCCCGGCGCACGGTGGCGGGCGCGGCCTCGCTCAGGCCCAGGTAGCGCACTTTGCCTTCTTCCACCAGCCGGCTCATGGCGCCCACGGTTTCCTCGATGGGCGTGTTCGGGTCGACGCGGTGCTGGTAGTAGAGGTCGATGTAGTCGGTGCCGAGGCGCTTGAGACTGGCTTCGCAGGCCGCTTTCACGTACTCGGGCCGGCCGTTGATGCCGCGCTTGGTGGGGTCGTGGGGGTCGCGCTGAATGCCGAATTTGGTGGCCAGCACGATGCGGCCGCGCTGGCCTTTGAAGGCGCGGCCCAGCAGCTCCTCGTTTTTGAAGGGGCCGTACATGTCGGCCGTGTCGAAAAAGGTGACGCCCAGCTCAAGGGCGCGGTGCAGGGTGCGGGTGCTTTCGGCGTCGTCCTGGCCGGCGTAAAAGTCGGACATGCCCATGCAGCCCAGGCCGAGGGCCGATACGGTGAGGCCGGAGCGGCCCAGTTGGCGGGTTTTCATAAAGCGAAACGGAAAGTTGGTGGTTGATGTAGGGAAGGCAGCGCCTGCTGGCTCTACGCAAGGGCATCTCAAACCGGCTAGCCCGGGGTTTTGATTTTGTTTTTTGCGGCTTTCGTTTTTGCACTACGCCTCCATTCCCTACGGCCGTCAGTTCCGCGCCACACGCCCGCCGGCCGTACCTTTGCCCCGTGAACATCGCCCCGAAAAACGTCCTCCCGCTGGCCCTGGTGGCCCTGGCTGCGGCCTGCTCCTCCCCCAACCAGCCCATTGCCGAGCAGGGCGCCCCCTCCGAAGCTTCGGCCGCCGAAATGGTCCTCATGAACCGCCACGACTCGCTGATGGCCGAAACCAGCAAGCTCTACGAGTACAAGGCCAAGCTTTCGGGCTACCACACCGAGGCCGCCGCGCCCTACATCCACGGCCTGCTGGCCGCCGATGCCGCCATGATGGACTGGATGCACCAGTACAAAGCCCCCGACACCACGGCGGCCCCCGCGGCCCGCGTGGCCTATTTCCGGCAACAGCAGGAAATACTGGCGGGCGTGAGCCGGCAATACCGCGCCACCCTCGACTCGGCCCAGCGCTTCACCACCGAGCACCCCGCCGCCGGCGACGTGCCCCCCGCTTCTAAATAACCTGCTTTGTTATGTTGAAACGCCTGCTGTTGCTGCCCTCGCTGGCGGCTGCCCTGCTCACCACCGCCTGCACCGAGGCCCCGAAGGAAGCCGTCAAGTTGCCCATCATGGGTGAGCGCGACGTGCGCCCCCGCGCCGACGGCGGCCCGGCCGACACCGTGTTTGCCACCGTGCCCGCGTTCCGCCTCACCGACCAGTTCGGGCAGGTGCTCACCAATAAGAGCTTTGCCGGCCGCGCCTACGTGGCCGATTTCTTCTTCGCCACCTGCCCCGGCATCTGCCCCAAAATGCAGGCCGAGATGCTGAAGGTGTACAAGAAATTTGGCCAGCAGCAGCGGCTGGCCTTCCTCTCGCACACCATCGACCCGGCCCACGACTCCATCCCGGTGCTGCGCGACTACGCCGAGCGCCTGGGCGTGGGCACGGCCCGCAACTGGCACTTTGCCACCACCGGCGCCCACGGCGAGCCCACCGCGCGCGACACCGTGTTTCAGCTGGCCCAGGCCTACTTTACGGCGGCGCTCCCCGACAAGCAGGCCCCCGGCGGCTTTGCCCACAACGGCACCTTCGCCCTCGTGGACGACCAGGGCCATGTGCGCGGCCTCTACGACAGCCTCAACCCCAAGGAGGTGGACCGCCTGCTGGTGGAGCTGCCCGTGTTGCTGGCCGAAATCGACAGCCGCAAGCCCGGCCTGGCCCGGCAATGAGGGGGGCCATTGCCCGGCCGGCCAGCGCGTTGGGCGCGGCGCTGGCCCTGCTGGCGGCGCTGCTCCAGCAAAGCTGCTTCAGCAACAACCGCCACCAGGGCGAGAAACTGTATTCCCAGCACTGTGCGGGCTGCCACGGCGAACAGGGCCAGGGCCTGGGCCGCCTGATTCCGCCCCTGGCCGGGGCCGACTACCTGGTGGACCACCGCGCCGAGCTGCCCTGCCTGCTGCGCTACGGCCAGAAGGAAGTCATTGTGGTGAACGGCGTGGCCTACCACAACGTGATGCCCGGCGAAAAGGGCCTGAGCCCCGCCCAGCTCACCAACCTGCTCAATTTCATCGAAACGCACTGGGGCAACAGCGCTTCGCCCCGCACCATCCGGGAGGTGGAGCAGCAGCTGGAGGCGTGCCGGGGGCGGTAAGGGCCTGAAGTGTAGAACAGTCGTGTCCAGCAAGTGCTTTCCCGCGTTTTGCCCCTGCCAAACCCGTTTTTCGCCGTAGATTGCACCCCAATTCACTTGCATTCTTATCCGATATGGGCCTGTTTGACTTCCTGAAAAATAAACCCGCCGACACCCCGGCTACCCCCGCTCCTGCCGGCAACCCCGGCAGCGCACCCGCTGAAAAACCTGCTGGTGGTCCCCGCTACCAAGGCTCCAAGTTCGTGGCGCCGGTCGAGCCCGTGGCCCCCGCCCCGGTATACCAAATTCCGGAGCCGATGCCGCTGCCCTTCGAGCCCGAAAACGTGCTGGAGCAGCTTCTGCTGCTGGCCGCCACCGACGAAAACGCCCGCCCGGCCTTCTACCAGGCCCTGCTGCAGGAAGAAATCCTGATGATACTCGCCCCGATGGAAGGCATCGAGCCCGGCGAAGTGGTGCTGAGCGAAGGCCAGGAAATCCAGCTGCAGGTGCTGAACGACGGCAAACTGCCCATTTTCAGCTCCGTGCCGCGCCTCACCGACGGCGACATGGACCACCCGCCCATGAGCTACGTGCGCCTGCCCGGCCACGCGTTTTTCCAGATGGTGCAGGGCCAGGACTGTGTGCTGAACCCCTTCTCGCCCGCCGGCAAGCTGCTGCCCAAGGACGAGCTGGCGGCGCTGCTGTCGGGCCAGCTCACCGGCCCGCTCTCGCCGGCCGGGGGCGACGCGCAGGTGCTGCTCAGCCAGCCCGCCGAATACCCGCAGGCCGTGGCCGACGCCATTGCCGCCTGGGCCGCCACCGAGCCGCACATCGACAGCGTGTACCTGGCCCAGATGCAGCTCGCCGACAACCCCGACGTGCCGCGCCTGCTGCTGGCGTTCATCAGCAACAACCCCGACCCGAGCTTCATGCAGAACCTGGGCCCCGTGCTGCAAGGCCAGACCAACGCCTACCAGTTTGTGGACCTGATGCTGCTGGACCCGAACTCGGAGGAAGGCGTGAACCCGTACTTCCGCACCGTGGAGCCTTTCTATCGCAAAGGATAACCACCGGTTCAGCTAGCGACAAGAACGTCATGCTGAGCGCAGTCGAAGCATCTCTCCCGTGGAAGTAACCGGTTTACTCTCGCGGGAGAGATGCTTCGACTGCGCTCAGCATGACGTTCTTTTTTCTTTCCATTCCCAAGCCACGTCCTACCTTCCCTCCATGAAACTCGCCTCGCTCTTCCTGCTCGCGCCCTTCGTTGCCCTGGCCCAAACCAAGCCAGCTTCGCTCCTGCCCCCGGCCGACCCCAAAATCCAAAAGCTGGTGGATGAAATCTCGGCCAAAAACCTGGAGGCCGACATTCGCAAGCTGGTTTCCTTCGGCACGCGCCACACGCTGAGCGACACGCAAAGCCCCACGCGCGGCATCGGCGCGGCCCGCAACTGGGTGCGCGACGAGTTTCTGAAATACAGCAAAGCCGGTGGCGGCCGCATGACCGTCGAGATGGACACTTTCACGGTGAAGCCCGACGGCCGCCGCATCAACAAGCCCGTGCTGATGGCCAACGTGCTGGCCACCCTGCCCGGCACCGACCCCACCGACACCCGCGTGATTCTGGTGAGCGGCCACATCGACTCGCGGGTGAGCGACGTGATGAACGCCACCGCCGACGCGCCCGGCGCCAACGACGACGGCTCGGGCACGGTGCTGGTGATGGAGCTGGCCCGCGTGCTGGCCGGCCAGAAATTCCCCTGCACTCTCAAGTTTGTGGCCGTGCAGGGCGAAGAGCAGGGCCTCTACGGCTCGGGCCACCTGGCCGAGCGCGCCAAAAAAGAAGGCTGGAACCTGATTGCGATGCTCAACAACGACATCGTGGGCAACTCGCACGGCTTCGACCCCGAAATCAGCGACGCCACGCAGGTGCGGGTGTTCAGCGAAGGCGTGCCGGCTAATGAGACGCCCGAGCAGGCCCGCATCCGCCGCCAGCTCAGCTCCGAAAACGACGCGCCCAGCCGCCAGCTGGCCCGCTACATTCAGCGCACGGCCCAGCTCTACGGCCGCGGACACAAGGTGGCCTTGGAGTACCGCCCCGACCGTTTCCTGCGCGGCGGCGACCACACGCCCTTCAACCAGCAGGGCTTTGCCGCCGTCCGCTTCACCGAGATGAACGAGGACTTCACCCACCAGCACCAGGACCTGCGCACCGAAAAAGGCCGCGCCTACGGCGACACGCCCGAAGGCGTGGACTACGCCTACCTGCGCCGCAATGCGGGCATCAACCTCGCCACTATGGCGGCGCTGGCGCTGGCACCCGCCGCCCCGGCCAAGGTCGAAGTCCTCACCGCCAACCTCACCAACCGCACCGAGCTGCGCTGGCAGGCGCCCGCCAGCGGCCCCAAGCCCAGCGGCTACGTGGTGCTGGTGCGCGAAACCAGCGCCCCGCAGTGGCAGCAGCGCTTCCCGGTGAGCGGCACCACAGCCGACCTGCCCATCAGCAAGGACAACTTCATTTTCGGCGTGGCTGCCATTGATGCGGCCGGGCACGAGAGCGTGGCGGTACTGCCGGTGGTGGGGCGGTAAGAGCGGCCATTAGCGAGTGAGCGTCTCCGTAAACATAGTGAGGCGCGCGCAACCACTTGCTACGCTCGCAGGTCAGGCAACGAAACCAAGCCTCTGACCATGCGCTTCTCACTGTTCTCTGCTGTGTGTTTTCTGCTGCTAATAACTAGCTGCCAGAAGTCGACTCCCACTCCCGATTTAAACGGTACTTACACCGGCACTTTTCAGCGGCAGTCAGGCGGTGGCGGACAAGTTTCTCAGGTGAGCCTCACTTTTTCAGGAGGCAAATGGAGCGGCAACAGTCAGATTCCCAAGTACCCCGGGCTTTGCAGCGGCACTTATGACGTGAATGGGAAAAAGATAACATTCACGAACGTTTGCTATTGGACCGCAGACTTTGATTGGTCGTTGATACTGAGTGACGAATACGACTTGAATGTGAGCGGCAATGTGGTGGAAATTATTAAGCAAGCCCCTTCCTATAAGGATGTCTATCGGCTAAGCAAGTGACGACACATCTCATCCAACAACGCTTGATTAAAGCGGAGCCTAACGCTACATGTGCTTTGATTTTACTTTCGCGCATTGCGTGCTGATGCCTCTTGACCGGTTGTAATACTTCGTTGGTTGTGCCGATACATCCTCTGAAAATTCACCAACCCCAACCGGTCATGTCTCCGCTCGTCATCGTTCTCATTGTTATTGCCCTCCTCCTATCCGGCCTGCGCATTGCGCAGGAATACGAGCGGGCCATTGTGTTTCGGCTGGGCCGGTTTGTGGGCACGCGCGGGCCGGGGCTGTTCTGGATAATTCCGTTTTTTGAGCGCCAGCAAACCATCGACATCCGCACCAAAACGGTGGATTTGGAGCAGCAGGAAACCATTACGAAGGACAGCGTGACCATCAAGGTGAACGCCGTGCTGTGGTTTCGGGTGGTGAATCCGGCCGATGCCATCATTAAAGTGGCCAACTTCAACCAGGCGGTATATCAACTGTCGGTCACGGCCTTGCGCAACATCATCGGGCAGCACCAGCTCGACGAGGTGCTGCGCGAGCGCCAGCAAATCAACTCCGCGCTGCTGCAGATTGTGGACGCGGCCACCGAAAACTGGGGCGTGAGCGTGGAGATGGTCGAAATAAAGGACGTGGAAATTCCGGAGTCCATGCAGCGGGCCATGGCCCGCGAGGCCGAGGCCATTCGCGAGAAGCGGGCCCGCATCATCAAGGCCGAGGCGGAATTGGAAGCCTCCATCAAGCTCACGCAGGGCGCCAAGCAGATGGAAGAAAGCCCCATTGCGCTGGAGCTGCGCCGCATGCAGATGCTCTCGGAAATCGGCATCGACAACAACACCACGACGGTGGTGCTCATCCCCTCCGAGTTCACCAACGCGGCCAAGAGCTTCACGCAGATGGTGACGCAGGAGAAGCCGTAAACGTCTTTGTCATCAGCCGGAAGCCGCGCCGCATTCAGTTGCGGCGCGGCTTTTTTGTGGGTCTCAGAAAAGCCGCGTTTCAGGTTTGGGTCACCCGTATTGGCAAAGCCGTTATTTTCAGCAATATTGACCTATTCAAATTTTATTTTGACTCTATCCAACCCTCTTTTCTATGAAGCGATTTGTACTCCCGTATCTGGTCCTTGCGCTCGGTGCCTTGTCGGCTCGGGCGCAATGGAACCCCAACCCCGCGCAAAACCTGGCCGTGCGCGACGTGGCCGGCACCGGCGAAGTGACGCCACGCATTTCGCCGGCGCCGAACGGCGGCACCTGGGTGTCGTGGTTCGAAACCGTGGCCACCACCAACTACCAGATGCGCCTGCAGTTGCTCGACGTGAACGGGCGGCCCCAGCTGGGCGCTGCCGGCCTGCTGGTGAGCAACCAGCCCCAGGGCACCGCCCTCTACCGCTACGACCTCAAAACCGACAACCTGGGCAACGCCATCCTGGCCTTTCAGGACACCCGCTCGGGCGCCAACCAGTGCGTGGCCTACAAGATTTCGCCCACCGGGCAGCAGCTCTGGGGCGCCAACGGCATTCCGCTGCTTGATGCCGACGCCACCTCCGGGTTGTCGCCCAGCATTGGGGTCACGTTCGGCAACAACGTGGTTATTGGGTGGAATTCCAGCGGCACAGCCAATGCGGCGCACGCCAGCAAATGGGTGTCGTTTCAGAAGCTTTCGCCCACGGGCACGGCCCTGGGCGGCGTGCAGCGCGTGCAAGACCCCGTGAAGCGCTACAGCCGCCCCGGCTTCGTGGCCATGACCACCAACGCCTTCGGGGCCGACGACGTGGTGATGCAGTACGTGGAAGAAACCGGCAGTGGGCTGGGCGTGTCCACGGTCTTCGCCCAGCGGTTTAGCACCACGGGCGCGCCGGTGTGGGCCGCGCCGGTGCGCGTGAGCGACAAAACCATCGGCTTCGCGGCCTTCCCTGAGCTGGTGCCCGACGGCAGCGGCGGCTTCTACGTGCTGCTGGGCTCGGGCAACCCGGCCAGCGCTACCCTGGGCGACATGTATGCGCAGCGCATCCTGGCCGACGGCAGCCAGCCCTGGGGCACCACCGGCACCGAAGTGTTGACGGGCACGGCCACGGCCCGCATTGGCGGCTCGCTGCAGTGGGTGCCCGCGCGCAACGAAGTATGGGTGGTGGTGAACGAGCTCAACAGCGCCCAAAGCAATTCGGGCTTCACGGTGCAGCGCCTCTCCCCCGCCACCGGCGCCGCCCAGCTGGGTGCCAGCGGCGTGCCCGTGCAGGCCGTGAGTTCGAGCTACTACTCGGCCCAAAGTCTGCGCGACACCGGCACCGGCCTCATCATCACCTACACCGAAAACACCAGCGCCGTGAACCGCGCCCTGTGGGCCATCAAAACCAACTATCAGGGGCAGTCGGCTTTCCCCACGGGCAGCGGCATCATTGCGCTCAGCACCGGAACCAGCCCCAAACTCAACGTTGCCACTCTGCCCTTCGCCAACGGCCAGCTGGTGAACGTGTGGGCCGACCAGCGCCAGGATGACGGCGTGTACGCCCAAACCATCAGCGACAACGGCGCGCTGGGCGTGCTGGGCACCCGCGGCGCGGCGGCTGCCCAGCCGCTGGGCATCAGCCCCAACCCGGGCGCGGCGCCGGCCCTGCACCTCACGCTGCGCCACGCCCAAACCCTGGCCGTGCAGGTGCGCGACCTGACCGGCCGCACGGTGCTGGAGCTGACCACGAACGCGCCCGCCGGCGAGGCAACGCTGGCCCTGGAAGCCCCGCAGCTGGCGGCAGGGCTCTACCTCGTAGAAACCACTGTGGCGGGCCAGCCGTGGCGCGGCCGCTGGGTGAAGCCCTGATGCTCGACTGGGAAACGCACAAAAAAGCCCCGCCAATCTTTTGGCGAGGCTTTTTTGTGTAGTGACACGAGCTATTTCTTGGCACCAGCGGCGGCCAGCACCTCTTGGTTGAGGCGCGTGTATTCGGCCTTGGACACTTCGTTTTTGTCAGACTTCACCAATTCTAACGACTTATTGGCGGCTTCGATGGCTTCTTTGTTTTTGCCCTGCTTCTGCAGCAGCTTGGCTTTCCAGTAGTAGCCGTAGTAGCTGGGGCTGGCCTTGATGGCCTCATCGACCCAGCCGATGGCGGGCGTGAGGTCTTTGCCGGTGTTGTAATAATACTGAGCGGCGGTGATGTAGGGCTTCTTTTCGCTCTTCATGGCCTGCTCAATCTGGGCCATCACCATGCGGTCGGGGTCGGCGGTGATGGGCAGGGCCACTTGGGTGCGGTCCCAGCTCACCACCAGGTCGGCGGCGTTGGGGCGCAGGTTTTCCACGGTTAGGGACATGGTTTCGACGGCCGCGGCCAGCTTGGTGGGCTTGGCTTTCACGCGCAGCACGTCGAGGGCCGGCTTGTACTCGTAGCTGCCCCACTGGGCGGTGTCGCGGTTCAGGATGAAAGTCCATTCCTTGGCGTCGGGGATGGTGAGCAGGGCGTAGGCGCCGGCGGGCACCGCTTGCCCGTTGATTTTCACTTCTTCGCCGAAGCGCACTTTGGTGATGGTGTTGGCCCCCGTGCGCCACACCGTGCCGAAGGGCACAAGGCTGCCAAAGGCCGTACGCCCCCGCAGCGACGGCCGCGAGTACGCGAGGTCGATGTAGGAGGTGGAAAAGTTTTGGTGAATGCGCGTAGTGGGGCTCAGGGGCGGGGCCGTGAGCTTGGTCTGGGCCTGGGCGGCCGTGGCCAGCAGCAGGGCCGTGGCGAGGAATGCGGCGAAGTGTTTCATGCGCGCAAAGATGCCGATTAAGTACTGAGGATGCAGGGGTTGCTCCCGTCGCCGCCAGGGGCTGCGCCGAACAAGCTGGCCTTTCTGCCGTTCAGCTAAAAGCATGGTTGGTTGGGCCTGTGCCCCCGCTTGCTGCATTTCACTCCGCTTGCCCTTCTCACTCCGCTTGCCCTTCGCCTTATGAAAATCCTGCTCACCGGGGCCACCGGCTACATTGGCCAGCGCCTGCTGCCGCTGCTGGCCGCCGACCACGACGTGGTGTGCCTGGTGCGCGACGCCCGCCGCTTCTCGCTGGCCGACCTCCTGCCCGAAGCGCTGCAGGCCCGCGTGACGGTGGCGCAGGGCGACCTGCTGAAGCCCGACACCCTGGCCGACGTGCCCACCGACATCGACGCCGCCTATTACCTGGTGCACTCCATGAGCGGCGGCAGCGAAAATTTCTTCCAGCTGGAGCAGCAGTCGGCGCACAATTTCACGCAGCTGCTCAATACCACCGCCGCCCGGCAGGTCATTTACCTTTCGGGCATCGCCAACGACCACGGCCTGAGCGTGCATCTGCGCTCGCGCTTTGCGGTGGAGAAGGTGCTGGCCAAAGCCGAAAATGCGCAGCTCACCGTGCTGCGCGCCAGCATCATCATCGGCTCGGGCTCGGCGTCGTTCGAAATCATTCGCGACCTGGTGGAGAAGCTGCCCGTGATGGTGACGCCGCGCTGGCTGAATTCGCGCTGCCAGCCCATTGGGGTGCGCGACATCATGTTTTACCTCACGGCGGTGCTCGACAACCCGGCCTGCTTCGGGCGGGCCTTCGACGTGGGCGGGCCCGACGTGTTGGCCTACCGCGACATGCTGCTGGGCCTGGCCGCCGAGCGCGGCTACCGGCGCTGGATAGTGACCGTGCCCGTGCTCACGCCCCGGCTGTCGTCGTGGTGGCTGTACCTGGTCACGAGCACCACGTTTTCGCTGGCCCAAAGCCTGGTCGAAAGCCTCAAAAACGACACCGTGTGCGACCCGACCAAGGGCATCGGCGCCGTGGTTCCGCACGAGTGCATGAGCTACCGGGCCGCCCTGGCCCTGGCCTTCCAGCGCATCGAGCAAAACGAGGTGGTGAGCTCCTGGAGCGACGCCATCAGCTCGGGCACCATGCGCCAGAACTACATGGACGCCATTCAAATCCCGAAAAACGGCATGTTCTTCGACCGCCAGTTTGTGCCTTTCACGCGGCCCGTGGGTGAGGTGCTCGACAACATCTGGCGCATTGGCGGCGACCGGGGCTGGTACAAAACCGACTGGCTCTGGCAGATTCGGGGCCTGATGGACAAGGCCGTGGGCGGCCCGGGCCTGCGCCGGGGCCGCCGCTCGCCCTCGCGCCTGCGCGCCGGCGACCCGCTCGACTTCTGGCGCGTGCTGGTGGCCGACAAAGCCAGCCGCCGCCTGCTGCTCTACGCCG
Organism: Hymenobacter armeniacus; assembly: GCF_014699055.1. Classification (GTDB taxonomy): domain Bacteria; phylum Bacteroidota; class Bacteroidia; order Cytophagales; family Hymenobacteraceae; genus Hymenobacter; species Hymenobacter armeniacus. The sequence goes on along the minus strand of NZ_JACXAC010000001.1, from coordinate 254,044 downwards.
AGATGAAGCTGCCCGGCGAGGCCTGGCTGCAGTTTAGAATAATTGACCAGGAAGACGGCACCCATGCCCTAGAGCAGCTGGCCGCTTACCGGCCGCGCGGCCTGGCCGGGCGCCTGTACTGGTACTCGGTGCTGCCCTTCCACGGCATCATTTTCAAGGGCATGGCGCGGAACATCGTGCGGTACAGGGACAATGCGCCAGAGCCAGCAGCCCAGCCACAGCTTGTTGAGCCATGAAAACTCATTGACCTGCAAAGCCTAATAAGCAAGAGGCTATTCTTTTGGCTGCCAACTACTTAAATCTGCAAAAAACGCATGGAAAAGTCTTATAGCCAGAGAAATTGAGTTGCCTTCTCCCGGGCCGAACAGATAGGTTTGGTTTGAAAACGGATTATCGGATTGGCCGTTCGCTCGCATTAACACCAAACGCCTTTCAAGATGATTGACACAGACCTGCTTTCGCTTCGACTCGCTTCGCTGGGCCATTGGTTGCGCGCATTCATCGTTGGCAGCTCCGCCCGATTCGTTCCAATTGCGGCCACGCTCATGCTGTGGACGCTCGTGCCCGAAACGCCGGCGATGGGGCAGTCTCGTTCACTGGTAATGTCAATAGAAGCGACGCAGGGCCAGTACCAGGACGATGTGACTCACGAGAGCACCAGCAGTAGCTTCCTGTGTACTTTTTGCGGCAATAACTACTCGGTTCGGCGTGTGGGGTATTACCACCGCTACGCGCTGGCCGGTGGTAGCGTGGCCTACCAACTCCGGCCCTGGTCGGCGCAGGGCCTGCAAACCGTCGGCCTAGGCATTCGGGTTGGTCAGCAACAGGTTGGCTTCCGGCCTTTGGCCCCTGAGGCGCCGTTCGATGCCAATTCAACCACTGCCAGCACCCGCAACCGGCTCTACGATTTCAACCCCTACCTGACCGGGCGCTTCGGCCGGAAAAAGTGGGCGGTGGGCTACCGCGTGGGTCTGCACCTAGGCCAGCTGCGCTACACGGCCACCGTGTTGGCCGATTCGTCGCTCGACAATGAGTGGCTGGCGCCGGATGCCCAGCTGTGGGTTGGCGTCCGGCGCGTTTTGTTTGCCCAGTTTGATTCGGGGTTGGGCCAATTGGCGCTGGGCAACCACACCACCCGCTTCAGCCTGGGCAGCGGTCTGGGCGCCGATGACGCCCGGTTTCTGCTCGTCGGCCTGGCGGTGGCCCGACACGAGCCACGCTACGGCATGGGTTTTCTCAGCGCCAATATTCCACTAGGCCACACTGGCTTACAGGTCGAACCCTACGCGGCGTCCAATTTCAAACAGCACTACCAGCTAAGCATTCTGATGCACTACCAGATACCGCTAAAAACGCAGACGCAACCCTGATGTACCCCCGCCGCTTACCCAAACACCGGCACCACGCGCCCGTCTTCTACCTTCAGCGCGGCGTCGTACTTCTTGCCGGTTTTGCTGGAAACGAAGCCTTTGATGACGCTGGTTTCGCCCTTGCGCAGCAGCTGCTTCAGTTGGGTTTCGGTGAGCTGCTTGCCGCCCCACTCAAACGCCACGCGGAACTGGCAGTCTTCGCGGAAGCGCGAGCACCCGTAGGCCGCCTTGCCCTTGAGCATGGTGCCCAGCTTGCACACGGGGCACGGAATCAGGCCTGAGTCAGGAGCGGTACCGGGCTTGGCTTCGGCCACCTGCAGCAGCATGGGCTGGAAGCTGGTATCGAGCCCGATGGCGGCGTCGAACTTCTGGCCTTCGGCGCCCACAAAGCCTTTCATCACGGGCGTGCGGCCTTTGGCCAACAGGGCTTTCACCTGCGGGTCGCTCAGCTTTTTGCCATGCACCTCAATGGGCAGCCGAAAGGTGCAGCCTTCGCGGAAGCGCACGCAGCCGAAAGCAGTTTTGCCGCGCACCACGTGGCCGGTTTTGCAGGCCGGGCAGTAGCCGAGGCCGTTGGCGCCGGGCAGCGTGGCCGGGCCGCCGGGCTTGGCGGGGCGGCCGCCGGTCATGCCGGCGGGCACTTTGCCACTGGCCACGGCGCCGCCGTTCTGGGCCGCCTGCACGGCCAGCTCGGCGCTGCCGGAGGTCACCATGCGGCCGCGGCCGTCGTTTTTCACTTCGGCCACCATCTCGCGCACCAGCCCCGACAGCTCGCCCAAAAAGCCTTCCGACGACAGCTCGCCGCGCTCAATCTGGCGCAGCTTGTGCTCCCACTGGCCGGTGAGCTCCGCCGATTTCAGCGTAGGGTTGCGAATCAGGCCAATCAACTCCACGCCGGTCGGCGTGGGCACAATGCGCTTTTTCTCGCGCCGGATGTAGTTGCGCTTGAACAGCGTTTCAATAATGGCGGCGCGGGTGCTGGGGCGGCCGATGCCGTTTTCCTTCATAGCCTGGCGCAGCTCCTCGTCGTCGATGTTGCGGCCGGCCGTCTCCATGCCGCGCAGCAGCGTGGCCTCGGTGTAATCCTTGGGCGGCTGGGTCATCTTGCTTTCCAGGCGCGGGTCGTGGGGGCCGCTTTCGCCCTTCACGAAGTTGGGCAGCACCGTACTCACGGCGTCGTCATCGGCTTCGGCCGCCGCGCCGGCGGCTCCCGGGGCGGGCGCGGGCTTGGGCGCGGCTTGCTGGGTGGGGTCGCCGTACACCACGCGCCAGCCGGGGCTCAGAATCTGGCGGCCGCGCACGCGGAAGGGGCGCTCGGCGGCTTCGGCCAGCACGGTGGTGTTGCTCACCTCGCAATCGGGGTAGAAGGCGGCAATGAAGCGGCGCGCAATGATGTCGTAGACGCTGGTTTCCATGCCGCCCCCGGGACCGGCCGCACCGGTCGGGATGATGGCGTGGTGGTCGGTCACTTTGTTGTTGTTGAAGACTTTGGGCGTCTTCGGAATCTTGGCGGCCAGCAGCGGGCCCGTCAGGCTCTCGTAGCCAATGCCGCGCAGAATGCCGGGGATTTTGGCGTACTGGTCGTCGGGCAAAAACGTGGTATCGACGCGTGGGTAGCTCACGGCCTTCTTCTCGTAGAGGCCCTGCACAATCTTCAGCGTGTCTTCGGCCGAAAGGCCCAACTGGTTGTTGCACTGCACCTGCAGCGAGGTCAGGTCGAAGAGGCGCGGCGGCGACTCGCGGCCTTTCTTAATCTCCACATCGGTCACGCGCAGCGGGGCGGGCCGCACGGCTTCCAGGGCTTCGCGGGCTTCTTCCTCGGTCACGAAATAGCCCAGGGCGCGCAGGCGGCTCTTGGTATCGGGGGCGGCGTCGGCGTCCTTGGCCTTGTCGGGCGCGGCCATGTGGCTGAAGAGCGTGCCCCGGTATTCGGTCTTCAGCACCCAATACGGCTCGGGTTTGAAATTCTGGATTTCGTGCCAGCGCTCCACCAGCAACGCCAGCGTGGGCGTTTGTACCCGCCCGATGCTCAGCAACTGCTTGTCTTGGTAGGTGGTGTATTTGAGCGTGAAGAGGCGCGTGGCGTTCAGGCCCAGCAGCCAGTCGCCCACGGCGCGGCTCTTGCCGGCCTGGTACAGCGAGTCGAACTCCTTGGCCTCGCGCAGGTTGGCGAAGCCCTGCCGGATGGCCTCTTCGGTGAGCGACGAAATCCAGAGGCGCTTCACGGGCTTGCGGCACTTGGCCTCCATCAGCACCCAGCGCTGAATCACCTCCCCTTCCTGCCCGGCGTCGCCGCAGTTGATGACTTCGGTGGCCTCGTCCACCAGCTTTTTGATGGTGTGAAACTGCTTCACCACGCCCTCGTCGCGCCGCATGAGCTTGATGCCGAACGTGTCCGGAATCATGGGCAGGTTGTGCAGGCTCCAGCGCTTCCATTCGGGCTGGTAGTCGTCGGGCTCCTTGAGCTGGCAGAAGTGGCCGAAAGTCCAGGTCACCTGGTAGCCGTTGCCTTCCATGTAGCCGTCCATGCGGCGGGTGGCGCCCAGCACGTTGGCAATCTCACGGGCGACGCTGGGCTTTTCGGCAATGCAAACTATCACGGAATTCGGGTTGATTTGGGAGCTGCGCCGACGGTTTTTCGGCGTAGGGAATCAACAAAAATACGTGTTAAAAAGGTCGTTTTGCCACCGCGTCGGCCGCCCGCCGGTGGGGCCCGGGGGCAGCAGCGGCGGCGGCCCTACGGCCTGGGCACGGCCTGCAGCTCGCGAAACAAGGTCAGGGCCAGGTAGCGGGCTTCTTCCAGGCGCGAGTCGTTGTAGCGGCGAGCCTCCTCGGTGTCGGCGGAAGGCTCCCACTGGCGCAGCTCGGCCAGGGTGTTGAGGCGGGTGAGCGACTGCTGCAGCGGCACATCGATGCGGGCGCGAAGCGCCGGCGTGAGCGCCGGGTCGGCAGCCTGGGCGGCTTGCAGGCGCAGCAGCTCCTGGGCCACCTGGGCCAGTTCTTTCAACAGCGCCTGCTCCATGGCCGAGAGTTGCCGGGGGCGCCGGTCAATGACGCACAGGGTGCCCACGGCCATGCCATCGGGCGCCCGCAGGGCCTGGCCGGCGTAGAAGCCCAGCTGCAGGTGTTGCGCCACGTAGGGGTTGACCAGATTGCAGGGCTCGGCGGCGATGTCCGGGAATTGAGAGATGTCGTCGTTGAGGATGGCCACGGAACACATGCTGTCCTCGCGGTCTACCACCAGCGCTTCGGGCAGGCCCGTGTTGCCGATGAAAACCACATCGGCGGCTCGCACCAGGCTCACCAGCGCAATGGGCATGTCGAAAAGCTTTGCCACCACGCCCACGAAGTCGTTGAACAACGCCTGCCCGGGCGTACCCAACACTTGGTAGGGCTGCAGAGCGGCTAGCCGCTGGTGCTCGTAGGAAGGAATGAGTTCGGGGTATTGCAAAATTTTAACCAAAAAATCGAAACGGGTGCCGCATGAGCGAGGCGACAAATGTCGTGCAAAATAGCATGAATGGGGGGCCGGCGCCAGCCACGCCAAGCGAATGGCGCGGTTTAGGCCGTGAGCGACGGCTCTCACCAAGCCGATGTTTCTCGTCTATTTAAAGCAGTTGATACAGTATTCCTTTGTGGGGCACACTGTTTAGGCAATTGCAACGGTCACTTCAAAACCAGTCAATCGCAGAAACCCCAAACGTGCCCGTTGCCCTCCGTCTGGCCGCCCAAGAAAATCAGCTGCACGCGGCAGCGACCTCATCCCTTGGCCAGGCATTGCCGTTAAGAAACCAAACCGGCATTCTTTGCCGAACACCGGCCGTTTTTTTCCTTCACCCATTCCCTTGCTCCATGGCTCGCACCGTCGTAGGCTTATTCCACTCCGCTACCGAAGCGCAACGCGCCGTTGAACAATTGCTGGCCGCTGGCTTTCAACGCTCTGCCTTGGACCTGGCCACCCAAGACACGCTGCGGGCCGCGCACCTGACGCCCGAAACGGACCCGCCCGCCGAGCCCCTGGGCACGGGCTTCATCCGCTTCTTCACCAACCTGTTTGCCGGCAACGAAAACGCCGACGCCCAGGCCCACATCAGCGCCGCCCGCGCCGACAGCGCCGTGGTGACTGTGAACGCCGCCACCGAGGAGGAGGCGAACCGCGCCCGCCAAGCGCTGGACCAGTGCGGTGCCGTGGACGTGTACAAGCAAGCCGTGGCCGCGCCGACGAGCGACTCCGCCGACGATGTGGTGGACCTGGAAGGCAGCCTCAGCCGCGTGCGCGACGATGCCGAGCTGGATGCCAACGGCCTCACGACGCACTAACGCAAGCAACTGACAAACAGAGTTATTTGCCTGACGCTTTGGCATTGACGCGGGCTGTGCCGCTACCTGGTTGCGCCGGTTTGCGCCAGGCGAAGCTTGCTGTGCTTTTTGCCGTAGCCGAAATAGATGAGCATGCCCAGCGCCAGCCACACAATGAGGCGCAGCCACGTTTCCCAGGGCAGGGAGGCCATCATCACGAGGCACACCACGATGCCCAGGATGGGCACCACCGGCACCCACGGCGTGCGGAACGAGCGTGGGGCGTCGGGGTTGGTGCGGCGCATGATGAGCACGCCCAGGCACACCATCACGAAGGCCAGCAGCGTGCCGATGCTCGTCATTTCGCCCACCACCGAAATGGGCACAAAGCCCGCAAACAGCGCAATGAACAGCCCCAGCAGCAGGCTGGACTGAAACGGCGTGTTGAACTTCGGGTGGATGCGCGAAAACACCGGCGGCAGCAACCCATCCTTCGACATGGAAAAGAACACCCGCGACTGGCCCAGCAAATCGACCAGAATGACGGACGTGTAGCCCACGAGAATGGCCAGAATCACGGCTGAGGACAGCCAGGCGTACGGCGTCTTCTCGATGGCAATGGCCACTGGGGCCGCGCTGTTTTTGAACTCGGTGTAGTTGGCCAGGCCCGTGAGCACGTGCCCAAACAGCACAAACAACACCGTGCACACCGCCAGGGAGCCGAGGATGCCGATGGGCATGTTGCGCTGTGGGTTCTTGGTTTCCTGGGCCATGGTGGCCACAATGTCGAAGCCAATGAACACGAAGAAGATAACGCCCGCCCCGCGCAGAATGCCGCTCAGGCCAAACTCGCCAAACGTGCCGGTATTAGTCGGAATGTATGGTTGGTAATTGGCAGGGGCGATGTATTGCCAGCCCAGTGCGATGAACACCAGCACCACCGCCACCTTCAGGGCCACCACCAGCGCGTTGAACCAGGCCGAGCCTTTGGTGCCGCGCGTGACAATGGCCGTGATGGCCAGCACAATGAGCATAGCCGGCACGTTCACAAACCCCGAAATCGTGCTGCCATCGGCCAGCTTGGCACTTTCAAACGGCGACATCACCAGTTGCGCCGGAATGTGCAGCCCATACTTGCCCAGAAACTTGATGAGGTACTGCGACCAGCTGATGGCCACCGTGGCCGCCCCCACCGAGTATTCAAGCACCAAATCCCAGCCAATTATCCAGGCAAACAGCTCGCCCATGGTGGCATACGAATACGTGTAAGCCGAGCCCGAAACGGGCACCAGCGCCGCAAACTCGGCGTAGCAGAGCGCCGAAAAGGCGCAGCCCACGGCCGCCACCACGAAAGAAAGCGTCACAGCCGGTCCGGCGTTGTTGGCAGCGGCTATGCCGGTGAGCGAAAACAACCCCGCTCCAATAATTACGCCGATGCCGATGGCAATGAGGCTGATGCCGTTAAGGCTGCGTTTGAGGGTATTAGCCCCCGTTTCGGCCGCTTCGGCACGAAGCAGCTCGAGTGATTTTTTAAGCATGAAAATGGGTAAACGCGCCGGTTAGGGCACGTTGAAATGACGAATAATCGAATGTCATGCAGAGCGCAGCGAAGCATCTTACCCGCCGCCGCTAATCAAAGAGGCCTTCGCAATTGAAGGCATTGACTGCGAGCAAAATGCTGCGTTCTGCATGACGTTCTTTTCATTTGCAGCAGCTTACGCCAGCACCTGGATAACCGACTCGGAAAACCGCTCCATTTCCTCCAATTGCGGGCTGGCTTGCAGCAGAAAGAAGTCCACGCCCACCTGCTCGAAGGCCCCGATGCGGTCCTGCAGCTGGGCGGGCGTGCCGGTGAGGCCCGTGCGCAAGCCGCGGTTCGACACCGAATAATCCTGTAGCGACACCTGCTGCTCCAGCTGCGTGCCGGCCAGCCACTGCTGGTAGTTGCCGTAGCCCGAGGCCGAGGCCTGCACGTTGGTGATGCGGTCGAGCTCCTTTTTCACAGCCTGTTCGGTTTCGCGCACCACGGTGTAGCCGGCCACGCCAAACTTCATGGGCGGCAGGCCTTTCTGCTCGCGGCGGCGGCGCATGTCGGCAATGCGGGCCCCAATCTGCTCCGGCGAGTCGCCGTGCATCACGTAGCCGTCGCACTGGCTCGAAATGAGGTCTTTGGCCGCTTCCGACTCGCCGCCGGCGTATAGGAACGGCGCCTTGGCCGGCTTGGGCTGCAGGATGTTGTCGGCCACCTGGTAGTACTTGCCCTGGTAGCTGAAATGGTCCTGCTTCCACACGTTGGTCACCACGTCGAGCCACTCTTTGGTGCGGGCGTACCGGTCGTCGTGTTGCTCGAAGTGCAGGCCGTACTTGGTGGCCTCGTCGCGCCACCAGCTACTCACCACGTTGAGCGACAGGCGGCCTGGCGCAATCAGGTCGATGTTGGCGGCCTGCTTGGCCAGCAGCGCGGGGTTGTGAAAGGTGGGGCGCACGGCCACCATTATTTCCAGCTGCTCGGTGACGGCGGCCAGGGCGGCGGCCGTGCTCCAGGCTTCCAGCGAGGGCGCTTCGGTGCCCTTGATGTCGTTCAGGTACAATTCCGCAATCAGCGTGAGGTCGTAGCCCCAGGCCTCGCTGCGCTGCGCCAGCTGCTTCACGTAGCTCCAGTCGGTGGGCATTTGCTCGTCTTCAACGTTGCGCAGCCAGCCCCCAAAAATGGGCATCCAATATCCAAATTTCATGGTACAAAACGATAATGAACAATCGTGCGGAGCGCAGTCGAAGCATCTCTACCTGGTGAGAAGTCAACTTCGCTGCAACGAAGCGGTAGAGATGCTTCGACTGCGCTCCGCATGACCGTTCTTGATTGCTGATAAGCGACTTAAGCCGTAGCCAGTTCTGCCTGCACGGCGGCCGGCGCCGCCGCGGGCAGCTGCGACTCCAGGTAGTCCACAAACCGGGCGTAGGGGTCGAAGCCGACCACGTTCACGGCGTCGGCCACGAAGTTGGACAGGGCGTTGATGTCGTAGAACAGGACGTCGCCGGTGCGGTCGTCAATCAAGTATTCGATGCCGCCCACGTCAATTTTGGCGGCGGCCACGATGCGCTCCACGGCGGCAATCACCTCGGCTGGCGGCGTGAAGGCCTCCACCTGGATGCCTTTCTTGGGCGCTTCGGTCAGGCAGAATTCGGCCGACTGCTCTTCCGGAATCTGGCAGATTTCGGCTGGGCACAGGTTGAAGCTTTCGCCGGTGGTGTACACCTTCATGGCGTAGAGAAACTTGCCGTCCAGCGTTTCGACGCGGTGGATGTGGCCGCCGCGGGGCGTCACGTATTCCTGCACCAGCGCGGTCTGGTCGATGCCGAGGTCAATCTGGTTGTTGTCGACGGCGGCCTGCAGGCCTTCCGGCGTGTCGAAGCGGATGATGCCCGCGCCGCTGCCGCCGATGTTCACCTTCACCACCACCGGAAAGCGCAGCTCGCGGGCGGCGTCGACAGCCCGTGAGGCGTGGTTAATCACAAACGACTTTGGGTACTTCAGCCCCAGCGACTCGAACAGCGAGAGCTGCCGGGCCTTGTTCGTCTCAATGGCCGTGGCCGCCGAGCCGTTGATGATGCGCGTGCCAATGCGCTCCAAATGCGTGGCGTAGCCGGCCGTGTGAAAAATGCCCTGCCCGTGCCCGCGCAGGTAGGCCGACGAGCTCATGCGGTTGACCACGAGGCTGTAGCGGCTTTCCTTTTCGGCAGGATTGAAGAGGTGGTGGGCGGCATCGATTTTCTCGTAGGGCAGCCCGCGGCGGTCCAGTTCCGCGAAGAGCGGCTTGAACCATTCGGGGTGTTCGAAGTAGATGCCAATGGGCTTTTGAGCAGCAGACATAATGGAAATGACGGGGTTGAAACGTAGGCAAGCGGGCACGCTGCTCAACGCAGGTGGTGAACTGGCAAAGCCCGACATGAGACAGGAATGGAATTGCGCAGAGCAAGGCGCTGAGCCGGGGTCGGAAGAGGCCGAAACGCCGAGGCGGGCAGGCCGGACGCCGCACACGGCGGCCCGGCGAAGCCAACTTGCTCCGAACTCAGCTTTGGCTACCCGCGATGAAAAAACTACAGCGGGTTAGGCCGGACAACAACAGCAACAACACGCCATGCCAACGCAACGCATGGCAGCGGCGCGGGCACGAAAAGCGGCAAGAAAAACGGGCTGGTTGTTGGGGGCTTCCACGGCAACTTGTTTTTATATGGTCAGGAATTGGCACCGTGCCCGCGGTTGCGGGTGGTTGCCGGCGCGTCTTAGAGCCTGTCTCTCAGCGCCTCTGTATAAAAACAATCCTTCAGGGAGAAAGAATTGATACGGCAAAGATACAGCAGAAGCCCCCGACTTGTTCCAAATCGGGGGCTTCTGCTGTTTTTGAGTTAGGTAGTGCGCGCTAGTTGCGCAGGGCTAGTCGCACGCCGGCCATTAGCCAGCGGCCGGGCATCTGAGCGCCCAGCAGGTCGGAATATTGGGCATTAAACAGGTTCTGGGCCTGCCCTACCACCCACACGCGCCCGGGCAGCAGCGCCACGTCGAGGCGGCCGTTTATCACCACGTAGCTGGGCGTCAGCTCCGCGTCGTTGACGGTGGCGCTGGGAGTGGTGCGCTGGCCGGCGCGCTGCTTGTACACGCCCCCCACGCCCACGCTGAAGCGCCGGTGCGTCAGGCTCACGTTGCCGGTAATCAGCTGCTTGGCCACGTTGCTCAGGTATTGCGACACCACGTCGCCGGCCACGTCCAACTGGGTGTAGGTGTAGCCCAGGCTGCCGTCGAGCCGCAGCTGGGGCGTGAGCTGGGCGCGGGTGGTGGCTTCCAGCTCCAGGCCCTGGGTGGTCACGGCAAACAGGTTTTCGGCCAGCCGGTAGGTGGCGGCGGGGTTGAGGTTGGTGAGGCCCGTGGCCTCAATCACTTGGCTGCCGGACTGGCCCACGTAGTCAATCAGGTTGCGGCCGTAGCGGTTGAAGTAAGTGGCGCGCAGCGTGAGCACCGGCAGGGGCTGAAAATCGAACCCGCCCTCGTAGCTCCAGGTGCGCTCCGCGCTGAGGTTGGGGTTGCCGATGTTGAAGCCCGAGGGCACCGTGCCGGGCCGGATGGACGAGTAGTACTGCTCCGTGAAATTGGCCGCCCGAATGGCCCGGCCCACGGCGCCGCGCACCGTGAGCTTCTCCCCCACCTGCTGGCTAGCCGTGAGCTGGGGCACCACTTCGGTGCCGTAGGCTTGGTCGTGGTCGAGGCGCAGGGCGGCCGTCAGGCTCAGGCCCGGGGTTGGGGTGAGGCCGGCCACGGCAAAAGCGCCCTGGTGCCACACGGCGTGGCGGCCCTGGTCGTTGCTGCGCACGGCGCGGCGGTCGGCCTGGCCGCCCAGGGTCAGGCGCACTTTGTCCGAGAGGGTGAGCTGGTGCTGGCCCTGCACGTTGAGGTAGTGCATGAGGTGGCTGCTGGCCACCGAAGCGGGCGTGTAGAGGTAGTAGTCGGTGCTGGCGGTGCTCACCAGCTGCAGCTCGGTGCGGGCGCGGGCGTTCCAGTCGTAGCGCAGCTGGCCCTGGTACCAGTCGCGCGCCGTGGTTTCGCGGGCCCGGTCGCCGGCTGCGGTGGTGTAGAAATTCTGGGCATTGTAGTCGCGCCGGTCGAAACTGGCGCGGGCAGCGGCGCTCAGCTTTTCGCTAATCTGGTAAGCCCCCGATAGCGAGTAGGTATTGAGCTTAAAATCGTTGCGCCCGCCGCCGGGCAGGTTCAGCTGCTGGCCGCTGGCCGTGTTGTTGAGGATGCCGCCGGCCAGGCGCAGCCCCTTTTCCTGGCCGTAGAAGCCGGCGTTGGTGCTTTTCAGGTCGTATTCGCCGGCCAGGAAGGTCCCGCCCAGCTCCACGGCATCGGGGCGGTGGGTGGCGGCAAAGGTTTTGGTCACGATGTTGACGAAGCCGCCCACGGCGTCGGGGCCGTAGAGGGCCGCGCCCGGCCCGCGCACCACTTCAATCTGCTCAATCTCGGCCGGCGTGATGGGAAAGTAGCCCGCAAAATGGCCGGTGAGCGGGTCGTTCAGCCGCATGCCGTCCAGCAGAATCAGGACCTGGTTGAAGGTGGAGCCGCGCAGGGTGATGTCGGCCTGGGTGCCAAAATTACCGCGGCTCTGCACTTCCAGTGCCGGCAGCAGGCGCAGCAAGTCGTCGAGCGAGGCCACGGGGTACTGGCTCAGCGTGCGGCCCGGAATTACGGATACGTAGCGGCCCGTCTGGCCAGCCACTTGGTTCAGGCGCGAGCCGTACACCGTCACCTCGCGCAGGCTGCGGGCGCTGTCGGCCGGGGCAGTCTGGGCGAACGAGTTAAGGGCAAAAAATGAGCAGAAAAGTGGCGTAGCGTAGCGAATTGGTCGCATTAAGCAGGAGGTTGATGAGGGTACAAACTTACTGTCGCCCGGCTCGGCGCGTCCGTTCCCTCCCGGCCCCGGCAGCGCGGCCCCGGCATCGCGGCACAGACTCGCGGCGCCCACGCTACTTTCGTGGCTGCGCCAAGCAACTCCTACGCCGCGGCCCGGTCCTTCGCGCGAACTCCCATTTTCACTCACCGCTGTTCTCTGAATGAAACATCTTTCTCTGCTGGGCCTGCTTGGCCTCGTAGCCACCAGCGCCGCCTATGCCCAGGCCCCCGGCGCCAAGTCCGAATCGCCCTACCGTGCTTCGGCCACCAAGATTAACGACCTGGTGCACACCAAGCTCGACGTGCGCTTCGACTACGCCAAGCGCTACCTCTACGGCAAGGAGTGGGTCACGCTCAAGCCCCACGCCTACCCCACCGATTCGCTGCGCCTCGATGCCAAAGGCATGGACATCAAGGCCGTGGCCCTGGTGACCGGCGGCCAGCAAACCGCGCTCAAGTACAACTACGCCGACGGCATGAACCTGCGCATCAACCTGGGGCGCACCTTCAAGCCGGGCGAAGAATACACCGTTTACCTCGACTACACCGCCAAGCCCGACGAGCTGAAAGTGCAGGGCTCGGCCGCCATCACCGACGCCAAGGGTCTGTATTTCATCAACCCCGACTCAGCTACGGCCGGCAAGCCGGTGCAAATCTGGACGCAGGGCGAGACCGAGGGGTCGTCGGCCTGGTTCCCCACCATCGACCGGCCCAACCAAAAAACCACCGAGGAAATCTCGATGACCGTGCCCGCCAAGTACGTCACGCTCAGCAACGGCAAGCTGGTGAGCAGCACGCCCGCCGGCCCCGGCCTGCGCACCGACACCTGGAAAATGGACCTGCCCCACGCCCCCTACCTGTTTATGATGGCGGTGGGCGACTTCAAAATCTACAAAGACACCTGGCGCGGCAAAGAGGTGAATTATTACCTCGAGCCCAAGTATGCGCCCTTCGCCAAGCAGATTTTCGGCAACACGCCCGACATGCTGGAGTTCTTTTCCAACCGCCTCGGCGTGGAGTACCCGTGGAACAAATACAGCCAGATTGTGGCCCGCGACTACGTGAGCGGCGCCATGGAAAACACCACCGCCACCCTGCACGGCGAGCAGGTGCAAATGACCGACCGCGAGCTGCTGGACCGCCAGTACAGCAGCGAGTCGGTGATTGCGCACGAGCTGTTTCACCAGTGGTTTGGCGACTACGTGACGGCCGAAAGCTGGTCCAACATCACCGTGAACGAGACGATGGCCGACTTCTCGGAAGGCCTCTACGCCGAGCACAAGTACGGCCAGGAAGCCGCCGACGCCCACTACCACACCTACCTGCGCCGCTACCTGAGCTCGCCGCGCGATGCCGCCAAAACCCTCGTGCGCTTTCACTACGACCAGCAGGAGGAAGTATTCGACCTGGTGAGCTACCAGAAGGGCGGCGCCATCATGGACATGCTGCGCACCTATCTGGGCGACGACGTCTTCTTCGCCGGCCTGCAGAAATACCTCAAGGACAACGCCTTCGGCAACGGCGAGGCGCACCAGATGCGCTTGGCGTTCGAGGCCGTGTCGGGCCAGGATTTGAACTGGTTCTGGAATCAGTGGTACTACTCGCCCGGCCACCCCGTCGTGACCATCGACTACGCCTGGGACGCGGCCAAGAAAGTGCAGTCCGTGACGGTGAAGCAGACCCAGCCGGGCACGCCCTTCCAGCTGCCGTTCACCATCGACTACTACGTGGGCGGCAAGGCCATTCACCAGGCCGTGACCATGACCGAAGCCACTCAGACCTTCAGCATGCCCCTCGCCGCCAAGCCCGAGCTGGTGAACGTAGACGCCCGCAAGAAGCTGCTCTGGAACAAAACCGACAACAAATCGGCCGCCGAATTTGCCTACCAGTACAGCCACGCCCCGCTTTTCGTGGACCGGCGCGAAGCTGTAACGGCCGCCGCCAAGGACCAAACCACCAACGCCGCTTCGCGCGCCGTGCTGCTGGCGGCCCTCAACGACAAGTTCTACGGCATCCGCAGCGTGGCCGTGCAGGCGCTGAAAATGGACGACAAAACCGTGGCCAAAGCCGCCGCGCCGACCTTGCGCAAGCTGGCTGCCAATGAGCCGAACACCAACGTGCGGGCCCAGATGTTTGCCGCGCTGGCGCAGCTGAAAGACAAGAAGGACGAAAAGCGGTTTAGCCAGAACCTCAACAGCCAGTCCTACAACGTGCAAGCCGCCGCCTTGAAGGGATTGGCCACCGTGCAGCCCGCGCAGGCCCTGGCCCGCGCCAAAGCGTTGAAAACCGACGGCAACGCGGCCCTCGACCAAGCCGTGATGCAGGCCTACGCCCAGGGGGGCGGCGCGGCCGAGTGGGCCTACGTGCGCGACCAGTTCGACGCGGCCCGCCCCCAGGCCCAGTTTGGCATGATAGAGCCCCTGGCCACCATGACCGGCCGCCTCGACGACGCCACCGCCTTCGCGGAGGGCATCAGCCGCCTCAAAGGCCTGGGCGTGAAGTACAAGATGTACGGCGCCGACAAGCCCATCATCGAGCAGTTGAAAGCCATTGCCGACAAGAAGGCCAAAGGCGCCAACGCCGCCACGGCGAAGGAGCAGGTCGACAAAGCCATTGCCGAAATCGAAGCCGCGAAGTAACCCTTCTTCGCTGCTTCGGCCGTGCTGGCCCACAAAAAAGCCTGCCGCAACGTGCGGCAGGCTTTTTTGTGGGTGCTTGGAAAGGAAAACGGGGGTAACGTTAGGCTACCGATTGCGGCTCGGACTGGGGCGCGGGCGCGGCCTCCTCCTCGGCTTCCACCGGCGACTCGGTGCCGTAGATGTGCTCCATCTCGCTGAATACGGCGGAGTTGTCGACCTGCAGGTCTTTCAGCACGCCGTCGGCGATGTCGTACACTAGGCCGTGCAGCCGGGGCGGGTTTTCGCCGCGCATGGCGTTCTGGATGATGTTGGTTTTGGCCAAGTTGCGCACCTGTTCAATGACGTTGAGCTCCACCAGGCGACGGGCCCGCTGCTGCTCGTCTTTGATGCGCAGAATCTCGGTTTCGTGGGTGCGAATAACGTCGCGGATGTTGGTCAGCCAGTTGTCAATCAGGCCATATTGCTTGTTGCTGGCCGCCGCGGCCACGCCGCCGCAGCCGTAGTGGCCCACTACTAAGATGTCTTTCACGCCCAGCACTTCCACGGCGTATTGCAGTACGCTGAGCAGGTTCATGTCGGTGTGTACCACCATGTTGGCGATGTTGCGGTGCACGAACATCTCGCCCGGGCCGGTGCCGGTGATGCCCGAGGCCGGCACCCGCGAATCGGAGCAGCCGATGAACAAGTACTTGGGATGCTGGCCGTTGGCCAGGCGCTTGAAGAAGTCGGGGTCCTGGGCGTTTTTATCCGCCACCCACTGGCGGTTGTTTCTAAGAATTTCCTCTACTCCGGACATGGGTTGAGACTTTTTTGAAATGAGCGAACGTGCTGGCACGATGATACGGAATTAAAAAGAAAACGGAGAAAAAAGCGGGGCCCGAAGGCCTAATGGCTGCCCACCGCCACCGAGCGTATGCCGCGCAACTCCAGCTCGACGTGGCGCTCCGGCGCCACCTGACGAAACGACTCAATGGCTTCGAGCACGTCGTGGTCGATGTCGGCCGACTGGCTGCCGTCGAGGATGACGCGGCTGCCGGCGGGCAGGGCCTCCAGCGTGTTCACGATGCTGGCCTTGTTGAGAAACGACACGTGCTCGGAAAGGCGCAGGTGCAGGGTGCCGGGCTCGTGGTCGGGGGTGTCGCGGCTCAGGAAATACGCTTGTTCGGCGTTGGCTTTCAGAATGAAGAAGAAGCCCACCACCAGGCCCACGCCCACGCCTTTCAGCAGGTCGGTGAAAAGGATGGCCACGATGGTGACAATGAAGGGGATGAACTGCGCCCAGCCCAGCTTGAACTGCGTGCGGTAGAGCGCCGGCTTGGTCAGCTTGAAGCCCACCAGCAGCAGCACCGCCGCCAGCGCCGACAGCGGAATCAGGTTCAGCACCGAGCCCAGAAACAGCAGGCTGGCCAGCAACAGCAAGCCGTGGATGAAGGCCGACAGCTTGCTCTGGCCGCCCGCGGCGATGTTGGCCGACGAGCGCACAATCACGGCCGTGAGGGGCAGGCCGCCCAGCAGGCCGCTGATGACGTTGCCCACGCCCTGGGCCATCAGCTCGCGGTTGGGGGGCGTGCGGCGCTTGTGCGGGTCGAGCTTGTCGACGGCTTCCACGCTCAGCAGGCTTTCGAGCGAAGCCACGATGGCAATGGTGAGGGCCACGCCGTAGGTGGCGGGCCGGGCAAAGGCGCCAAAATCGGGAAACGACATCTGGGCCATCAGCTCGCTCAGCGACGACACCACGGGCAGCTTCACGAGGTGTTCGGGGCGCACCTGCATGTCGGGCGCCACGGTACGCAGCAGTTGGTTGATGCCGATGGACGTGAGCACCACCACCAGGGCGGCCGGCACTTTTTGCACCAGCTTGAAGCGGCGCAGCGCGGCCGTGTCCCAGAGCAGCAGCAGGGCCAGCGACACGAAGCCCACCAGCACCGAGCCCGGGCTCAGCCCCTTGGCCGCCGCCCCAATGGCCGAGAACGTATTCAGGCCATTGAACTGCAGGAAATCCATGTCCTCAAAGTAGTCGGTATCGGCGCCGAGGAAATGAGGTATCTGTTTCAGAATCAGAATCAGGCCAATGGCCGCGAGCATGCCGCGGATGACGGCCGCCGGGAAATACAGGCCGATGACGCCCGCCCGGGCCACGCCCAGCAGAATTTGCATAGCGCCGGCCACCACCGTGGCCGCCATCACCGCCTGAAACGAGCCCAGCGAGGCAATGGCGCCCAGCACTATCACCGTGAGGCCGGCGGCCGGGCCGCTCACGCTCAGCTGTGAGCCGCTCAGCCAGCTCACCACCAGGCCGCCCACAATGCCCGTGACCAGGCCGGCCAGCAGCGGCGCGCCCGAGGCCAGCGAGATGCCCAAGCACAGCGGCAAGGCCACCAGGAATACCACCAGGCCCGCCGGCGCGTCCTGGCCAATGGTCCCAAAAACGCCCTTGGCAGGCTCGGGTGCGGCCGAAGGCGCCGGCGCAGCGATGGGGGTACCCGTGCGGGTGGGCGTGGAAATAATCTGGGACATGAGCGATAACCTGAACGATAGAACTAGATAAAAAACAAGAAGCCGGTGGCGCAAACGCACCGGCTTCTTGTTTTTCGGAATCCATCGCAAGGTTACGGGCCCGCTATTAAGACGAAATTAAAGACGAATTAAAAGGGCATTAAAAGGCCGACGCCCTCATTTGCCCGGCGGCAGGGGCCACTCCAGCCACACGTGGGTGCCGTGGCCGGGCTCGCTTTCGAGGCGCACCGTGCCCCCGTGCAGCGCCATGATGCGGGCCGCCAGCGGCAGCCCAATGCCGTGCCCCGGCACCCCACGGGCCGAAGCCGCCCGGAAAAACGGCACGAATACCTGCTGCACGTCGGCCGGCGGCAGGCCGGGGCCTTCGTCCGTCACGAGCAGGGCCAGGTGGGAAGCCGTGCGGGTGAGGGTGGCCGTGACGGGCCGCCCCGTGCCCGCCGAAAACTTGCAGGCGTTGTCCAGCACGTTGAGCACGGCCGAGAGCAGCAGCGTTTCGTTGCCGTGCACCACAAAGGCGCTGGCGTCTTCGCCATCGCCAAAATTGAGGTCGACGCGGCAGGTGGAATGGCGGCGCAGCAGCTGCTCGTGGGCCTGCAGCAGCAGCTCGTCGAGCCGCACTTCGGCCATGGGCACCTGCGAGGGGTCGTCGGACGCCCGCGCAATGGAAAGCAGGCCGTTGGTGAGCTGGTTGAGCTGCCGGGCCGAGTCGAGGGTGCTTTGCAGCACGCGGCGGTACTCGGCCGGGGGCCGTTCGGCCTGCAGCAGCGCCACTTCCAGCTCGCCGATGAGGGCCGTGAGCGGCGTGCGCAGCTCGTGCGAGGCGTCGCGCACAAACGTGCGCTGGCCCGCAAAGGCCGCCTGCAGGCGGTCGAGCAGGCGGTTGAAGCGTTGGGTGAGGTGGCCGATTTCGTCGGTGCTGCCCGCGCCCTGGGTCAGGCGCTGGCTCAGGTCGGTGGCCGTGATGCCGTCGACCTCGCGCACCATGCGCCGCAGCGGCCGCAGGGCCCGGCCCGCAAAAAACCAGCTCCCGAGGCCCATCACCACCAAGGCAGCCAATAAGCCCAGCACCAGCAGGCGCCGCAGTTCGCCCAGCTGCTGGCGGCTGTCCTCATCTACCGACGAGGCCACCACCACCAGCGGGCCCAGGCGCGGGTCGCGGTAGAGCAGGCCCACGGTTTCGTGGTAGTTTTTTTCGGGTTCGAGCACGGCGCGGCCGTTGCGGCGCACCTCGGCCAGCCACTCGATGGGCACGGGCTTGGCCGCCCCCTGCCCTTCCCGAAACACCAGGCGGTTGGTTTGGTCGTACACGCGGCCTTCTTCGTCGGGCAGGGTGCGGTAGAGCTGGCGCAGGTAGCGGCGGTAGAGCGCGGGCGGGTTGCCTTCGTGCTGGTTGCGCTGGCCTTCGGCATAGGCGTGCCCCACCACCAGCGTGCGCTTAAACAGGCTTTGGGTGAACAGCGCGCGCCGCGACTGCAGCGTGGCAAAGTAGACACTCAGCGCAAACAGGAGCAGTATCACGGCCAGAATCAGCCCGAACTGCAGCGCCAGACGAAGGCGAATGGACATGGATTGATGGGTTGGTTTTGTGATGTGCTGATGTGCTGATGCGGATACCGATGTTCCGATTACGCCCCCTTTGCCCGGCCACAAGGCCGAAAAAGCACATCAGCACATCAAAACATCAGCAAATCAATCCACTTTCATCACGTAGCCCATGCCCACCAGCGTGTGAATGAGCTTGGGCTCGAAGCCTTTGTCGACTTTTTTGCGCAAAAAATTGATGTACACGTCAATCACGTTCGAGCCGGTGTCGAAGCTCATGTCCCAAACGTGCTCCAGCAAATCGGCGCGCGACACCACCCGGCCCTGGTTGCGCAGCAGGTACTCCAGCAGCGAAAACTCGCGGGCCGTGAGCTGAATGGCCTGCCCCGCCCGCTCCACGCGCTTGGCGCTGGGGTCGAGGCTGAGGTCGGCCAGGTGCAGCACGGCTTTGGGGGCGGGGGCTTCGGTGCGGCGGCGCACCAGCGCCCGCAGCCGGGCCAGCAGCTCTTCAAATGCAAACGGCTTGACGAGGTAGTCGTCGGCACCGGCGTCGAGGCCGCGGATTTTGTCGTCCGTTTCGCCCAGGGCCGTGAGCATGAGAATGGGCACGCCGGGGTCGTGGGCGCGCACCTGGCGGCACACTTCCAGCCCGCTCAGGCCGGGCAGCATCTGGTCCAGAATCAGGCAGTCGTAGCGCGTGGACTGGGCCCGGCGCAGGCCCAAAAGGCCATCAGAGGCTAGGTCGACGGTGTATTCCTGCTCGGTGAGGCCCTGGTGCAAAAACGCCGCAACGGAGGGCTCGTCTTCAACTAAAAGGATTTTCATGGGGCCGGAAGGTAGGGCCTAGCCCGCAATTCCGGCGCGGCCCGCGGCCGCCGGCTAGCTTAGCGGGCAGCCGGAAGGCCGGACGTTTCGGTTGCGGCGGCGGGGCTGGCAGTGCGCTCGGCCGGCTGCGGGGCGGCCCCGAGCGGCGCGGCCTGCAGCCGCACTCCGGCGGCCAGCAAGACGGAAAGAATCAACGCCAGGTAAAACCGAAAGTGGTGCTGAAAGTTGGCGAGCATCGGGGAGGGAACAACGGTGAAATGGAACGACCGACGGGGCCAAAGCCAATTATTTATCCCGAAATTACCTTTTCCTGGCTGTGGCGAAAAACTCGGCTAGCCGAGCATACTTTTCTGCCGGTCCAACGGCGGGTTCTTCTCGGTGAGGGAATTAGCCCAAATTCTGCCTTCCTCGCCCTGGCCAACAGTGCGCGGCCCAAGCGCGATATGGGCCACCCGAAACCATGGCGGGTGGCTAGGCCAAGCAACATTATGGGCTCGAAGGCACGTATACCAAATACGGCCGTGGGTAGAATGCGCTGATTGCGAGTGCTTTTTCCAGGCTCTCACTTTCTTTACTTCCACGTTATGAGCCACGTTACCCAAGCGCCGCTCGGCCGCCCGCCGGTGGCCCTGGCCCCCACCCAGACCGTTCGCCTCAACATCAATGGCCAGGCCCACACCCTCCAGATTGCGCCCTGGACCACCCTGCTCGACGCCCTGCGCGAGTATCTCGACCTGACGGGCACCAAGAAAGGCTGCGACCACGGCCAGTGCGGCGCCTGCACGGTGCTGGTGGACGGCAAACGCATCAATTCCTGCCTGTCGCTGGCCGTGATGCACGAGGATTCGCACATCCAAACCATTGAGGGCTTGGGCACGGAGGACAAGCTCAGCCCGCTGCAGCAGGCGTTTATCGACCACGACGCCTTCCAGTGCGGCTACTGCACGCCGGGCCAGATTTGCTCGGCTCAGGGCCTTCTCAACGAAGGCAAGGCCAAAACCGAAGCCCAGGTGCGCGAGCTGATGAGCGGCAACGTCTGCCGCTGCGGGGCCTACTCGAATATCCTGAGCGCGGTAATGGAAGTGCTTAACAACGAAGGATTACTCATTGAGGACAACGCCTGGTCGGCCGGAGCGGCAAACCAAGACATGCCCCCGGTTGAGCCGCCGAAGAAATAATCCTTCACCCCTCATTTCAGTAAAATGAACAGTTTCACTTTCACCCAAGCCACGGCCGTGGCGGACGCCGTGCAGGCTAACGCCGCGCACGACGACGCGGCCTACATCGGCGGCGGCACCAACCTGATTGACCTGATGAAGGAAAACGTGGCCCGGCCCACGCACCTCATCGGCCTCAAAAAGCTGGGCCTCGACGCCATTGAGAACCTGCCCGACGGCGGCCTGCGCCTCGGCGCCCTCGCCACCAACGCCGACACCGCCTGGCACCCCGAAGTAGAAAAGCGCTACCCGCTGCTGAACCAGGCCATTTTGGCCGGGGCCAGCCCGCAGCTGCGCAACATGGCCACCGACGGCGGCAACCTCATGCAGCGCACCCGCTGCTACTATTTCTACGACCTGGCCACGCCCTGCAACAAGCGCGAGCCCGGCTCGGGCTGCTCGGCCATTGGCGGCTACAACCGCGTGTGCGGCATTCTGGGCACCAGCGACCAGTGCATTGCCACGCACCCGTCGGATATGTGCGTGGCCCTGGCCGCCCTCGACACCACCGTGCGCGTGAGCGGGCCGAACGGCGAGCGCACCATCAAGTTCGAGGATTTCCACCGCCTGCCCGGCGACCAGCCCGAGCGCGACAACACCCTGGAGCCCGGCGAGCTCATCACCGGCCTCGACCTGCCCGCTAAGGGCTTCGAGAAGAATTTCAGCTACCTGAAACTGCGCGACCGCACCAGCTACGCCTTTGCGCTGGTGAGCGTGGCCGCGGCCCTGGAGCTCGACGGCGACACCATCAAAGATGCCCGCCTGGCGCTGGGCGGCGTGGCCCACAAGCCCTGGCGCGACAAGGAGGCCGAGGCGATGCTCGTGGGCCAGCCCGCCACGGCCGACACATTCCGCCGCGTGGCGGCCAAGGTGCTGGCCCCGGCCAAAGGCTACGGCGCCAACACGTTTAAGATTGAGCTGGCCAAGCGTGCCATCGTGCGCGCCCTCAAGCAAGCCACCGAAATGAATCAGTTGGTTGACACCGACGCCTTCCAAAACTCGAACCCATGAGCCACCACACCACCGACTACATCGGCAAACCCACCAACCGCGTCGATGGCCCGGCGAAGGTGGCCGGCACCGCCAAATACGCTGCCGAGTTCAACGTGCCCAACCTGCTCTACGGCTACGTGGTGAGCAGCCCGATTGCCAAAGGCAAAATCACGAAAATTGACGCCGCCCCGGTGCTGGCGCTGCCGGGCGTGCACCAGGTTTTCTCGCACGAAAACGTGCCCTCGCTGGCTTGGCTCGACCGCAGCTACAAGGACGACGTGGCGCCCGGCGGCTCGCCCTTCCGGCCGCTGCACGACGCCGAAATCAAATTCAGCCTGCAGCCCGTGGCGCTGGTGGTGGCCGACACGTTTGAGCTGGCCCGCTATGCGGCGTCCATCCTGCACATTGAGTACGAGGAGGTGGCCCACGAAACCGAGCTGGCCAAGCACCTCGACGAGGCCTACGAGCCCGGCCGGGGCAAAACCGGCTACAAGCCGCCTAAGTCGCGCGGCAATTTCGGCAAGGGCTGGAAGGAGGGCGTGGCCCACATGGAAGCGCAGTATTCGCACCACGCCCAGCACCACAATCCCATGGAAATGTTTGCCAGCACCGTGGAGTGGCTGGGCGATAAAAACCTGAACATCTACGACAAAACGCAGGGCGCTTTCAACAGCCAGCAGTACGTGATGAAGATTTTCGGGCTGAGCAAGGACCAGGCCCGGGTGATTTCGAAGTACACCGGCGGCGGCTTTGGCTCCGGCTTGCGGCCGCAGTACCAGCTGTTTCTGGCGGTGCTGGCCTCGCTGGAGCTGCAGCGCTCGGTGCGCGTATCGCTCACCCGCGAGCAGATGTTCAGCTTCGGCCACCGGCCCGAAACCCTGCAGCACGTGGCCCTGGCCACGGCGGCCGACGGCTCTCTCACCGGCATCAACCACGTGGCCGTGGCCGAAACCTCGCAGTTTGAGGATTTCACCGAAAACGTGGTGGGCTGGAGCGGCACGCTCTACGACTGCCAAAACGTGGAGCTGGGCTACCGCCTGAGCAAGCTCGACGTGTTTTCGCCGCTCGACATGCGCGCGCCCGGCGCGGCCTCGGGCTCCATCGCCCTGGAAATTGCGATGGACGAAATGGCCTACGCCGCCGGCCTCGACCCGCTCGAATTCCGCATCCGCAACTATTCCGATTTCGACCAGGCCCAGAACCTCCCCTACTCCAGCAAGGCCCTGCGCAAGTGCTACGCCGAGGGCGCGGCCAAATTTGGCTGGGAGAAGCGCACCGCCGAGCCCGGCTCGATGAAGGACGGCAACCTATTGGTGGGCTGGGGCATGGGCGGCGGCATCTGGGATGCCTCCAAGATGCCCGCCACCGTGAAAGCCAGCCTCGACGCCGACGGCCACCTCACCGTGAGCAGCGGTACCAACGACATCGGCACCGGCACCTACACCATCATGACGCAGATTGCGGCCCAGAGTATGGGGCTGCCCCTCGAAGCCGTGACCTTTGTGCTGGGCGACACCACGCTGCCGCAGTCGCCCCTGCAAGGCGGCTCCTGGACGGCCGCTTCCGTGGGCAACTCGGTGGTAGAAGCTTGCTCCAAGCTCGGCGAAGCCCTGCTGAAACAGGCCCAGCAAATGGACCACCCGGCTTTCAAAGACGCCAAAATTGAGGACGTGGAGTTCGCCAACGGCCAGCTGCGCCTGCGCGCCGACGACACCCAGGCCGTGGTGCTGCGCGACCTCGTGCAGGCCAGCGGCGAGCCCAAAATCGAAGCCGAAAACTCCACCGTGCTGGCCAAGCTGGAAATGCTGAAGCCCCCCAAATACTCCATGCACGCCCACAACGCCGTGTTTGTGGAAGTGAAAGTGGACCCGGAGCTGATGACCGTGCACGTGACGCGCGTGGTGAACGCCGTGGCCGCCGGCCGCATCCTCAACCCTAAAACGGCCCGCAGCCAGGTGCTCGGCTCGGTGGTGTGGGGCATCAGCAGCGCGCTCATGGAAGAATCGGTGATGGACCACCGCTTCGGCCGCTACATGAACCATAACTACGCCGAATACCACGTGCCGGTGAACGCCGACATTCACGACATCGACGTGGTGTTTGTAAGCGAGGAAGACGACAAGGTGAACCCGCTCGGCGTGAAAGGCCTGGGCGAAGTGGGCCTGCTGGGCGTGGCCGCTGCCGTGGCCAACGCCATCTACCACGCCACCGGCAAGCGCGTGCGCGACCTGCCCGTCACGATTGACAAGCTGCTGTAAATCAAAATATATCTACAGAAAACGCCCCGAAACCGTGAGGTTTTGGGGCGTTTTTTTTTGAATCTTTAATCAATTCTAGGCCTGAAACGCCGCCGCAAATTCCTGGGCAAAATCCTCCAGCTTCACCCGGCCCAGTTGGGGCTTGTGCTGCTCGTAGTCTTCGCCCAGCGTGCCGTTACCGATGCTGGCGTAAATGTCGACCACTTCGGTCGCCCGGGTGGCAGGCAAGCCGACGCGTTCCAGGTTTTCCTGCATCTGCTCGTTGGTGAAGGCCACCCAGGGCAGGTCGGGCCGGCCGATGGCGGCGCCGAGGACGCGGGCCACGTCATTCGCCGTCCGCTCGTCGCTGGCCACGTAGCGCACGTGCCGGCCGGGCGTGGCCGGGGCAGCCAGCTCATCGGCGGCGGCGCTGGCAATGTCCTGCGTGTGCACGAAGGCCACCCGCGTATCGGCGGCGTAGTTGACGCCGATAATGCCCCGGGCTTTTATCAGGCCGATAAAGCTGAGCATGTTGTAATAGAACGAGGTGGCCCGCAGGTGCGTGAGGGCCAGGCCGGGCAGCTCGGCCAGAATTTCCTCCACGTCGTGCGTGCCGATAATGCCGCCGTTGCCCTCTGAAAGGTGCGCACCCCAGCTGCTGAGCTGCACCACCCGCCGCACTCCCGCCGCCCGAATGGCCTGGGCGTAGCTGCGCCCGATTTGCTGATGGTACGCCCGCGAATCGGGCGTGCCGAAGCTGGGGGGCACCATCAGGTACACGGCATCGGCGCCGCGGAACGTGGCGGTGAGGAACGCCACGTCGTGGACCGAGCCGATGGCGGCCGTGGCGCCCAAAGCTTCAATTTCCGACTGCCGCTCCGCCTTGCTGCTGATGAGGGTGACGGCGTGGCCCTGCTGCACCAGCTCGGTGGCCAGGGGCTTGCTGATGTTCCCGAGGGAACCAGTTACGATGATTTTCATGGGGCAAAGCTCTGGCCGGCGGCAGGCCGGCGAAAGGGCCAAACGGCGGGAAGATTGGGCCCAAGTGCGGCAGGCCTCACATGGCCGGGCAAGTGACGGCTTTCTACAGCCGCTGCCGGAAGGCCGCCGGCGAAACGCCGGTGTTGTTTCTAAAAAACCGGCCGAATGTGGACTGGTCGGCAAAATGCAGGGTATCGGCCACCTGGGCAATGCTCAGGGCCGGGTTTTGCAGCAGCACGTTGGCTTCGAGCAGCACGGCTTCGGCCAGCCACTCCACGGCGCGTTTGCCGGTCACTTCCTTCACGGTTTCGGCCAGGTGCTTGGGCGTGATGCAAAGCCTGTCGGCGTAGAAAGCCAGGCTGCGCTCGGTGGCGTAGTGGCGGCTGGCCAGCTTCTTAAATTCAGCGGCAATGAGCTGACTGCGCGTTTGAACGGCACTTCCCGAAACATGCCCGGCACTGTAGATGGGCGCGATTTCGTGCAGCAGAATGTGGATGAGGCTGCGCAGAATTTCCTCGCGGTAGGCATGGGGCGCCGCGTATTTCTGCCCAATGCTGCGCAGCACCGCCCCGATGCCCTCGGCGTGGGCGGGCGTCAGCGGAAACACGTGTCGGGCATCCCGCTCGAAAAAGGCAAACGAATTCAGGTTCAGACTGCTGCTGGCTGAGATAAACTCCTGGGTAAAAAAGATGCTCAGCCCTTCAAAATCAGCCGAGAAAGAAGGCCACTGCTTGATGACGTAGGGCGACAACACCATCAGCGAGCCGGGGCCCAGCTCGTAGGTTTCGAGGTCGACTTGCAGGCGGGCCCGGCCGCGCAGCACCAAGCCAATCTTGTAATAATTGCTGCGGTACGGCCGGTGGATGGGCAGTTGCGACGGCGCGGAGTCCGGCCCCAAAAAGAGCACCGCCGCCGGCTTTTCACCGGGCTCGGCCAGGGCGCTTAATTGATAGATGGGGATGTTAAGGCTCATGAAAGGCAATATTACCCGCCATTGGGCGGGTGGCCTGCTGCCAGCCCAAACCACCTCCGCAGGCCAGTGGTTTTCATAACCCAGCCCCGCCACCAGGCGTATTCCTGGCTCCACCCGCTTGCAATGACCGAACTCCAACGCCTCCTTCTTGCTTACGACCGCCACCGTGCCGCCGCCCGCCCCTGCGCGCTGGCCACGGTGGTCGAGGTGCTGGGCTCGGCCTACCGCCGCCCCGGCGCCCGCATGCTCGTCACCGAAGACGGCGAGCTGACCGGCGCCATCAGCGGGGGCTGCCTGGAAGGCGATGCTCGCCAGCGGGCGCGCCGAGCCATTTTTCAGGGCGAGCCGGCGCTGGTGACGTACGACACCCGCGACGAGGACGACCCGCGCCACGGCCTGGGCCCCGGCTGCCAGGGCGTGGTGCGCATCCTGCTCGAACCGCTGGATTTCAACGCCCCCGACAACCCCATGGAGCTGCTGCGCGGCTTTGCTCAGCATCCGGAGCCGGCGGTGCTGGTCACCGTGTTTGAGGCGGATGCCAACGGCTTGCGGGCCGCCGTGGGCCAACGGCTGCTGCTATCGGCCGGTGGCGTGGTGCGGGGCACTCCCCTGCTGGCCGCGCCCCTGGCACAGGCAGCGCAAGCCACCCTGACGCAGGGCCAGTCGCGGGTGCTGGACGTAGCGACCGACGCCGGTCCCGTGCGCGCCCTGCTGGAAATCCTGACGCCGCCGTTGCGGCTGGTGGTGTACGGCGCCGGCAACGACGCCCAGCCCCTGGTGCGCCTGGCCGCGTCGCTGGGTTGGCAGGTATCCGTGGTGGATGGCCGGCCAAACCTGGCCACCGCCGCCCGGTTTCCGGAAGCAGCCGAGGTGCGCGTTGTGCCCGTGCGCGAGCTAGAAACCCAGCAGCCCGACGCCGCCGCCTACCACGTGCTGCTGAGCCACAACTACGCCTACGACCTGGCCGCGCTGCAAACCCTGCTGCCCACGGCCGCGCCCTACGTCGGGCTGCTGGGCCCGCGCGCCAAAGCCGGCCGCCTGCTAGAAGAGTTGGAATTGTCGGAAGCAGAGCGCCGCCATGTGCTCGGCCACCGGCTGCACAGCCCCATTGGGCTGAGTTTGGGTGGCGAAACGCCCGAAGAAATAGCGCTGGCCATTGTGGCCGAGATTCAGGCCGTTAGGAACGGGCGCCAGCCGCAGCACTTGCGCGATACGTCGGCCTCTATTCACGCCGACTCGCCGAAACCCGCCGCTGCAGCGGCTACCATAGAGGCCGCCACACCAGCCGATTTCGCTGCGTAAGCGCCGCCAGCCTACGGAGCGGGCACCCGGTAGCTCAGCGCCAGCCGAAACGCCAGGCCCTTCGCGATGCGCGGGCTGAGCGGCGTGGGCGCCTGCCCCAGCCCGATGTAGTCGATGGTGGCGGGCCATTGGTCGTTCTGGGCGTACACTTCCAGGCGCCGCGTCACGGCGTAGGCGGCCGTGGCCCGCAGGGCCCAGTAGGGGCTCAGGTAGGTTTCGGCAAACAGCCCGTAGTGCCCTTGCAAGTACTGAAAATACCGGTTTTGCTCCTGCAGGCGGTAGGCCGTGTTGATACCGTTGAGGTTGAAGCCCACGTTGACGCGCGGCCCGGCCGCGTAGCTGACGTTGACCGTGGTGGGCAAGTCGCCAAACAGCCGCCAGCGCTGCCCCAGCCGCCAGTCGAGGCCCAGCAGCAAGACGTACTGCGGCCCATAAAACTGCTGGCGGTAGCCCACCGTGAGCCGATACGCACGGCGGGGGTTGAAGCGAAAAGTGGCCCGCCCCACCCCGCCCCAGGTGATGTCGGCCGCGCGCACGTCGCGCAGGTCAGAGTTCAACGCCGGCAGCGCCAGCGCGGTTAGCTCCAGCCTGGGCGAAATGCGTTGGCGGTAGCCCACAATCGGCGAAAAGCCATACACATTGTTCACGGCGAAGCCCGGCCGTTCGCCGCTGAATCGAAGGGCTTCGAGGCTGGCCCCCAGCAGCAGGCCGTGGCTGCTATCGGCCGACACGGCAAGGGGCACAATGACATTGGCCCGGTACACATCGGCCCGGAAGGCGGCCTCACGGCCGCTCAGCTTCAGGGGCAGCACTTCGTAGCTCAGGCCCACGCCTTCCGCATAGCCCTGGGCGCGGCTCGTGGCACAGTGCAGCAGGCCCAGCACCAGCGAGAATAGTGGCAGGCACCGCAGCCCCCGGTCAAAAAACTTCATACCAGCGAAACTCAAGATTTTGCCAAAGAACGAACACCCGGCCGCACATATCCGGTCTTTCTGACTGGCCAGCACAAAAAAGAGGCTGTCCGCCTCGTCAGCGAACAGCCTCTTTCAACTTTGCAGGGCGCTAGCCGCGGTTAGCGGCGTCGTCCGTAGCCACCGTGGTAGCCATTGCCGCCGCGGTAGCCACCGTGGTAGCTGCCCCGGTAATACGGCCGAACCGGCACCACCACCGCGGGGCGGGGCGTGTAATAATAGGGGCGGGCATAGTACGGGCGAGGATAATACGGCTGAGCCGGCGGGTAGTATCCGTAGTCGTAGCCAGTGCCCACCGAAGCCACGCAGCCGCTCAGCAGGAGCAAGCACAGGCCCAAGGCAAAAATCACTGATTTCGTTTTCATGGCGAAGGTGCGCGAGCACGTTGAATGACAAATCTGACTTGTATACCAGACAAATGGCAGCGCGAAATAGTTGACTTTTCCGTTGCGTTTGCCCTAGCCACAAGCACTTTACTCATACGGTCCTGTTCCGCCTGCCGTTGTGGTTTTCGAAGGGCCAAGTCCAACCGTTCCCAACTCCATTGTTGCTCTACGGACGCCCACCCAACGCCCCCATATCAAGCCAAAAGCCCCTTGGCGCGTTACCAAGGGGCCTCTCTGTTGATTATATTTTTAGGTTTACAAGTGCTGGCGCACTTATGCTTCGGCCTGGGCCGGCACCTGGGTTTCGCCCGAGTAGAGGCGTGCTTTGCCGGGCAGCGTTTTGTGACGCTCCTTGCCCAATGCGGCCGCAGGCTCGGGCACCCAGTGGTGGCGGCCGCCGGCTTTCTCGTCTTCGAATTTGGTCGGAATATCGCCGGCCTCGGTGCGCTCCTTCCAGGTGAGGTGCTGGGTTCCAGAATCGGTTTGCTCCATCGTGATGCACTGCTCCACGGGGCAGACTAGTGAGCACAGGTTGCAGCCCACGCAGTTTTCTTCGATGATTTCGGGCACGCGGGTGCCAGCGTTCAGCTTGATGGCCTGGTGGGCGCCGTCCTCGCAGGCCGTGTAGCACAGCTGGCAGCCAATGCACTTGTCCTCGTTGATGTTGGCCGTCACCTTGTACTTCATATTCAGGTCTTCCCAGTGCAGCACGTTGGGCAGCGCCTTACCCACCAT
The DNA here is from genome assembly GCF_014699055.1 of Hymenobacter armeniacus. GTDB lineage: Bacteria > Bacteroidota > Bacteroidia > Cytophagales > Hymenobacteraceae > Hymenobacter > Hymenobacter armeniacus. The sequence goes on along the minus strand of NZ_JACXAC010000001.1, from coordinate 224,615 downwards.
GTCATTGATGGTGTTGAAACCCTTCTCCACCATGTACTGCTCCAGGCCCGACGTCATCTCCCGAATAATGCCGAAGCCAAAGTGCATGGCCGCCGTGCACACCTGCACCGAGCTGGCACCCAGCAATATGTGCTCCACGGCATCGCGCCAGTTCTCGATTCCACCAATGCCCGAAATGGGCAGCTTGATATCGGGGTGCTGGGCGCAGTTTTTCACCATGTTCAGGGCAATGGGCTTCACGGCCGGGCCGCAGTAGCCGCCGTTGGTGCCCTTGCCGTCCACAATCGGGTACGGCGCGAACTTATCCAAATCAACGCCCACGATGCTCTGAATGGTGTTGATGAGCGAAATGGCATCGGCCCCGCCGCGCCGGGCGGCCATGGCCGGCTCCGTGATGTCGGAGATGTTGGGCGTGAGCTTCACAATGACGGGCTTCTGGGCCACTTCCATCACCCATTCCACTATCATCTGCAGCACCTTGGGCTCCTGCCCTACCGCCGAGCCCATGCCCCGCTCGCACATGCCGTGCGGGCAGCCAAAATTCAGTTCAAAGCCGTCGGCGCCGGCGTCTTGGCTCTGGCGCACGATGTCGTGCCACTCCTGCCGGCTCTGCACCATGAGCGAGGCGATGACGGCGTGGTTGGGGAAGCGCTTTTTCACTTCCTCAATCTCGCGCAGGTTGTGCGAGAGCGGCCGGTCCGAAATCAGCTCGATGTTGTTGAAGCCCACCAGTCGTTTGTCGCGGTAATTCACGCCGCCGTAGCGGCTCGAAACGTTCACGACGGGCACGCCCAGCGTTTTCCACACTGCGCCGCCCCAGCCGGCGTCGAAGGCTTTCATCACCTGGTAGCCGGAATTGGTGGGCGGGGCCGAAGCCAGCCAGAACGGGTTCGGCGATTTAATGCCGGCGAAATTTATGGATAGGTCGGGCATATTCTATATTCTGTTAGAACGTCATGCAGAGCGCAGCGAAGCATCTTTACCTTGGGAGTAATTTAAATACTTGCGCGATAAAGATGCTTCGCTACGCTCTGCATGACGTTCTTTTTTGGTATCGTGAAAAGAAAATTACTTGCTCAAATAAGCGTGAATACCGCGCGCCGTGAGCTTGGCTTCAGCCGCCGCGTTCACCACTTCGGCACCGCCATTCCAGGCATCGCCGGAAGCGAAGTACTTCGGATTGGAAGTTTGTCCAGTGTGCGCGTTGGCAAGAATGCGGCCCTTGCCATCCAGTTTCAAGCCGGGAATCAGGCTCAAAAATTCGGTCTGCTTGGCTTGGCCCGTGGCTTTAATGACCATGTCGCATGGCTCGACGAATTCAGAGCCGGCAATTTCCTGCACCTTGCCGTCCTTGGTTTCGGTGCGAATGAATTTAACACCCGCGACGTAGCCATTACCGGTAATTTCCACCGGCGCCACGTTGAACAAACCCCTCACTCCTACCCCTTTGGCCAAGTCGTACTCGAACTCGTAAGCACCCATTTCTTCCTTTGCTCGGCGGTAAGCCAGAAGAACGGTTTCCGCCCCAAGGCGCGAAGATTCAGAGGCGGCGTCCATGGCGGTGTTGCCGCCACCAAGCACAATTACCTTGCGGCCCACCGCTACTTCGTGGTGATGCTGCCGCAACTCGGCAATAAACTCTACTGCGCCGGTGCAATTAATTTTATCCTCACCGGGCAAACCTAATTCGTTGGTTTTGCCGAGGCCAATTCCGAGGAAAATAGCGTCGTATTTTTCCTCCAGCTTTTTTAATTCCGCACGCGAAGAAATAGCCGAATTAAAATGCACATTATAGCCGAATTGCGCTTGCAGATAGGCCATTTCGGCCAGCGTTTCTTCGTTGGTGATTTTGTAGGGCGCAACGCCGTACACTGTCAATCCTGAAGGTTGCGCTTTGGCTTCGAAAACATCGACGCCATAGCCCAGCGCCCGCAATTCACACGCAGCGGAGATACCCGCCGGACCGGCCCCAATTACAGCTACCTTCTTGCCATTATCCGCGCCGGAGCCGAACAAATGTTTGCCGCTGTTAATTGCCTTGGTAGTGGCGTAGCTCTGCAAGCGGCCAATCTCAATCGGCTTCACTTCCTGCAAGTTGTACACACAGGCGCCTTCGCAGAGCACTTCCGTGGGGCACACTTTGCCGCAGGCATTACCGAAATAATTAGCCTCGTAAATGGTGCGCGCCGCGCCAGTGTCGTTGCCCGAGTTTATCTGGCGGATAAACTGCGGAATGTCAATCCCCGACGGGCACGCTTTTATACACGGCGCATCGAAGCAAAACAGGCAGCGGGAGCTCTCGTACAGCGCCTCGGTGCGGTTCATCACCGGCTTCAATTGCGCGAAATTTTCCGCGAATTGCTGCTCAGTGGTGGGTGTAGAAAATTCAGCCATTGGGGCAGATTAATTCGAGATTAGTAGGAAATAAAAAACGGTCATGCTCCGACAATTCTTCGCACGACCGTTTTTAGGTTAGCCAAGCGCCTACAGTTCTACCAGTTTCTCGTAGGTTTCGGGGCGGCGGTCGCGGAAGAATTGCCAGGTATTGCGCACCTCGTCAATCATGTCGAGGTCGAATTCGGCAATCAGCAATTCGTCTTTATACTCATCGGCTTGCGCGATGATTTGGCCGCGCGGGTCTACGAAATAGCTGGTGCCGTAGAAGCGGCCCAGGTTCCAGGGCTTCTCCTCGCCTACGCGGTTGATGCAGCCCATGAAATAGCCGTTGGCGGCGGCGTGCGCGGGCTGCTCCAGCTTCCAGAGGTATTGCGAGAGGCCGGCCACAGTGGCCGAGGGATTGTACACGATTTCGGCTCCGTTTAGGCCCAGAATGCGGGCGCCGTCGGGGAAGTGGCGGTCGTAGCAGATGTACACGCCCACTTTGGCGTATTTGGTCTGGAACACGGGGTAGCCCATGTTGCCGGGCTTGAAGAAGAACTTCTCCCAGAAGCCGGTGGTGTGCGGGATGTGGTTTTTGCGGTACTTGCCGAGGTAGGTGCCGTCGGCGTCAATCACGGCGGCCGTGTTGTAGAGGAAGCCGGCCGACTCGCGCTCGTACACGGGCACAATCATCACCATGTTGTATTTCTTGGCGTATTCGGCCATGCGGTCCGTAGTCGGGCCGGGCACGGCTTCGGCCGAGGCGTACCAGGCCTTGTCCTGGCCGGGGCAGAAATACGGGGTGTTGAAGATTTCCTGCAAACAAAGAATCTGCACGCCCTGGCGGCCGGCTTCTTCAATGAGCGGAATGTGCTTCTGCACCATGGCTTCCTTGATTTCCTCGATGGTGCCTTCGCCTTCGGTCATCGGCAAGCTCATCTGGATGAGGCCGGATTTAATAATTCTGGGCATTGTAATTGGTTGTGGGAATGAAGCTTGTCATTGCGAGGAGGCACGACGAAGCAATCCGTCCTGTTCTCAGCGCTAAGCTTAAAAATGTGATGAAGTTAAATTCGAGCAGGTAACCCAAAGAGGGCTAAAAGTTACACAAAAAACAGGGCTTTTCTCTTTAGAAAGTGAGTGGTTTTGACCGGACGGATTGCCGCGCTGCGCTACGCTCCACTCGCAATGACCGACGCAGACCTAAATGTTCGTTTTGCCGCGCTTGACGAACTTTCCGTAGCCCTTCGAAACCTTGGTTTCGCCGGCATCGACGGCTACTTGACCGCGAAGTAGCACAGTTTCAATCTTGCCGGTTAGTTCCCAGCCTTCATAGGCCGAGTAGTCGCAGTTCATGTGGTGCGTACTGGCCGAAATGGCGTGTTTTTTTTGCGGGTCAAATATCACCAAATCCGCGTCGGCGCCGATGCTGATGGTGCCTTTGCGCGGAAACATACCGAAGATTTTGGCGGGGTTGGTCGAGGTGACTTCCACAAATTTCTGCGGCGTGATTTTGCCGGTGCTTACGCCTTCCGAAAACAGCAGTTCCATGCGGTGCTCAATGGCGGGGTGCCCGTTCGGAATCTTCGAGAAGTCGTCCTTGCCCATCAGTTTCTGCTCCCACATAAAGGGGCAATGGTCGGTACCCACCACGTTCACAAGGCCCTGGTTGATGCCGGCCCAGAGCGTGGCCTGGTCTTTTTTCTCACGCAAAGGGGGCGACATCACCCACTTCGCACCGTTGGCCTCATCCTCGTAGAGCGACGCATCGAGCACCAGGTACTGAATGCAGGTTTCGACCAGCACGCGCTGGTTGCGCTCGGTGGCGCGGCGCACTTGGTTTAGGGCGCCCTCGCAGGTGAGGTGCACGATGTAGGCATTCACGCCCGTGTAGTTGGCGATGTCGGCGAAGCGGCCCGAGGCTTCGGCTTCGGTCACTTCGGGCTGGGAAAGGTAGTGGTAGAGCGGCGTGAGCTTGCCCTGCGCCCGGTGCTGGGCGATGAGCGTGTCAATCATGTCGCCGTTAGTGGCGTGGGCCGTCACGAGGCCGCCGTGCTTTTTCACTTCCTGCATCAGGCCCACCATCTGCGCGTCATCAATCATGAGCGCGCCTTTGTAAGCCATAAAAGTTTTGAAGGAGGTGATGCCCTCGGCAATCATGTCCTTGATTTCCTCCTTGGTGCTCGGGTTGAAATCCGTCACGGCCATGTGGAAGCTGTAGTCGCCCACGGCGTTGCCAGTAGCGCGCCCGCTCCACTCCTCAAAGGCCGAGCGCAGCGAGTTGCCCTGCTTTTGCAGGATGAAATCGATGACGGTGGTGGTGCCGCCGTGCAGGGCGGCGCGGGTGCCGGTTTCGTAGGTGTCGGAGCTGAAAGTACCCATGAAAGGCATTTCGAGGTGCACGTGCGGGTCGATGCCGCCAGGCATCACCAGTTTGCCAGTGCAGTCAATCACTTCCGCGCCCTCGGCCGACAAGTTGCGGCCGATGGACACGATGGTTTCGCCTTCAATTAGAATATCGCAGACGGCGTCCGAATCGGCGGTGACGACGCGGCCGTTTTTGAGGAGAATGGACATGTGAAGTGTAGCGCGGACTTTGTAGTCCGCGTCCCGGAACGAATAGGTGGAACGATGCTATAAAGGGCGGAGACGCGGACTGCAAAGTCCGCGCTACGTGCTAATTCACGTACTTGTCCGCAATTTCCAGAGCCTCCGAAATAATCGCCAAACCCTCGTCAATCTCCTCCTTATTAATTGTCAGCGGGGGGCAGATGAAAATGTAGTTCCAGCGCACGAAGGTGTACATGCCCAGCTCGCGGATTTTGGCGGCGACTTGGTTTATGATGTCCATTTGGGCGGGCGTGGCGTTCCAGGGGGCCATCGGCTCTTTGGTGTCGCGGTTTTTCACCAGCTCCAGGCAGCCGAAGAGGCCGGTGTTGCGCCAATCGCCGATGCTGGGGTGGTGGCGCATGAGCTGGGCCACTTGCTCGTCCATGTACTTGCCCATTTCCACGGTGTTTTCAAGCAGGTTGTCGCTCTCGTAGATATCGAGCACGGCCACGGCGGCGGCGCAGGAAACCGGATGTGCCGAATACGTGAGGCCGAGCGGCAGCGGCTTATCGTCGAAGGACTTGGCGATTTTTTCGTCCACCATCACCGCGCCCAGGGGCAGGTAGCCGGCGGTGATGCCTTTGGCCATGCACATGATGTCAATTTTGACATTGTGATGGTCGGAGCCAAACCACTTACCGGTGCGGCCGAAGCCCGACATCACCTCGTCGGCAATGAGCAGGATGCCGTGCTTGTCGCAGATTTCGCGCACCCGCGTCCAGTAGCCGGGCGGGTACTTGATGCAGCCCGACGTGCCCGACTCGCCTTCGAGCACAATGGCCGCCACACTGCCGGGGTTCTCGTAGCCGATAATGCGCTCCATGGCGTCGGCGGCGCGCTGGGCGCACTGCTCGGGCGTTTCGGAGTACCAGGGGCAGCGGTAGAAATAGGGGTTTTCGACGTGCACGGTGCCGGGCATGGCCTGGCTGTCCACGGCGAACTTGCGGGGGTCGCCGCCCACGCTCATGGCGCCGTAGCTGGCCCCGTGAAACGACTGGTACAGCGACACAATCTTGTGGCGGCCGGTGTACACCCGCGCCAGCTTGATGGCATTCTCAATCGATTCGGCCCCGCCCAGCGTGAAAAAAGCCTTGGTAAGGTTAGGCGCGGTGATTTCGGCCAGCCGCTTGCCGAGGTCGCCGCGGGCCTTGGTAATCATACCGGGGTACACGTAGCTGAGCTCGCGCATCTGGGCGGCCACGGCTTCGGTCACGCGCTGGTCGCCGTGGCCGATGTTCACGTTCATGAGTTGGGCCGAGAAGTCGATGTAGCGCTTGCCGTCGCGGTCGTACACGTACACGCCCTCGGCGCGCTCGGCATTGATGGGGTTCAGGCCCGTTTGCTTCGACCACGAGAAGAGCGTGTGGTCGAGGTTGTCGTGCAGGATTTGGTCTTTGTCGGTGGCGAAGGTGGTTTCCATGAAGGTCGAAGGAACGGGTTGGGGGAAACGGAAGCGGAAGACTTTTCCGTTGGGCGCAACAACTTACGAAACACTGGGCAGCCTTCTATCTCTGCGGCCCGGTGCGGGCAAGTTGTTTGGGCATTGTGCGCTCTTCAGAAAAGCCTTCCGTTCCGCCACGGGGCGGGCGGAATCGCGCCGTGTTGAGTGGGAATTCTCGTGGTGTGTGTTGGTTGGGTTTGTTATTTATTAAAGGAGGGGAGCACACTAGGAAGGTCATGCTGAGCGCAGCCGAAGCATCTCTACTGCAGCAGTAAATCCAATCGATTGATTCGCGTTGCGCGGTAGAGATGCTTCGGCTGCGCTCAGCATGACGTTCTTTCTCTTCTCTTGACCTTTCTAGCTCATCCAGTTCACCCGCGACTCGGGGTTCCACTTGGTCGTGGTCTTCTTGAGCTGCGTCCAGAATTCGATGGAGCTTTTGCCGGTGATGTCGCAGGCGCCAAATTTCGACTCGTTCCAGCCGCCGAAGGAGAAGGGCTCGCGGGGCACGGGCACGCCGATGTTCACGCCAATCATGCCGGCGTTGGCGTGGTCCATTACATACCGGGCGCTGCTGCCGCTGCTGGTGAAGACGGCGGCGGCATTGCCGTAGGGGTTGGCGTTTTCGATGGCCAGGGCCTCGTCCAGCGTGTTGGTGCGCATGATGGCGAGCACCGGGCCGAAGACTTCTTCCTGGGCAATGCGCATGTCGGGCGTCACGTAGTCGATGACGGTGGCACCTACATAATAGCCGTCTTCGTGGCCGGGCACAACGGCGTTGCGGCCGTCGAGCAGGACTTTGGCACCAGCGGCTTCGGCTTCGGTGATGTGCTGCTCGATGCGCGCCTTGGCTTCTTTGCTGATGACGGAGCCGAGGTTCTGGCCGGCCACAATTTTCTTCGCCTCCTCCACAATTTTGGCTACGATGTCATCGACGGGGCCCACTCCCACCATCGTCGAGCCTGCCATGCAGCGCTGGCCCGCGCAGCCCGACATGCTGGCAGCCACGTTGGAAGCCGTCATTTCAAGGTGGGCATCGGGAAGTACCATCAGGTGGTTTTTGGCGCCACCGAGGGCCACGCAGCGCTTGAGGTTGCTGGTGGCGCGGATGTAAACGACTTTGGCAATTTTGGTGGAGCCCACGAAGCTCACGGCCTGAATGTCGGGGTGGTCGCAGATGGCTTCCACGATTTCCTTGTCGCCGTTCACCACGTTCAGCACGCCATCGGGCAGGCCGGCTTCTTTCAGTAGCTCGGCAATTTTGACGGCGCTCAGCGGCACTTGCTCCGAGGGCTTCAGAATCATGGTGTTGCCGAGCACAATGGCGTTCGGAATGGTCCAGTGGGGCACCATATTGGGGAAATTGAACGGGGCGATGCTGGCCACCACGCCCAGCGGCTTGCGCTCGGCGCGGGCTTCCACGCCCTTGCTCACTTCCAGAAACTCGCCCTGAATGAGCTGCGGCATGGAGCAGGCAAACTCGGTCAGCTCAATGGCTTTTTCGACTTCGGCGCGGGCCTCGTCCATGGTTTTGCCGTTTTCCTCGCGCACCAGCTCAGCCAGGGCTTTCATGTCGCGCTCCAGCAGCGTTTTGTAGCGGTAGAAAATCTGCACCCGCTCTTTAATGGGCGTAGCCGACCATGACGGGAAGGCGGCTTTGGCGGCCTGCACGGCGGCATCCAGCGCCTCGGCCCCGCTCAGCGGCACCGTGGAAATCAACTCGCCCGTGAGGGGGCTAAATACGTCCATCGCAGACGTAGAGGCATTTTCGAGGGGTTTGCCGGCCACAAAATTGCGTATGGCGGGATACTTCAAAGTCTGGACTTCCATATTACCTTATTGTTAAGCGGGGCGCAAGCTAAGGGTTTTGCAGGAGATGGAACAACGACGCAATCGTTTCCGGAAGAATATTTTTGTTCCTCCCCTACCAGAAGCCTTTACCGGGCCAGCTGCCTGTTAAGTTAATCAAGGTGTGCGACAATTCCAGACGAGAGGCTTGGCCATTGGTTTCCAGCAATTTCAAACAGTGAGCATGGCACGACGAACTCTTTCGGTGAGCCTCATTGGGCACCCCATAATTTTATTCGTCGATTTCTTCGCCGCGCTTATCAATCAGAAAGCTGCGGCCGTGCTGCGTGACGCGGGCCTTTCCGTCGGCAAAATCGGAAGCCAGCTCGTAGCGACCAAAAGGCGCGGTGCCTTCCTGCGGGTCGTCGAGGTAGTCGGGAGTGATGAAGGTGTAGCCGTCGGCTAGTTTCACCCGGGCCAGTCCGTCGGCGAAGGAATAGGCTTCTTTGAAGAGCACAGGCTTGTCGGGCGCCTTGGGGCCGGTGATGTAGTACCAGCCGCGGTGGTCGAGCACGGCGGCGTGGCCTTCGGCGAAATCCAGCCCGTTGAAGTAGTAGTGGTCGAACTCCTCGCCGGCCTCATCGATATACGTATAGGCATCGCCAACCCGTGCGCGCGCGTAGCCGCCGGCGTAGGGGTTCAGCGCATCGTAAGCGGGTGGCACCACTTCCTTGCCGTCTTCGTCGAGAAAGCCATAGGCCCCGTCCCGAGTCACCACAGCCCGCCCGGCCTGAAAAGGACCGGCCGATGCGAAACGGGCCGGGATAACCGCCTTACCCTGGGCATCGGCATACCCCCACCGCCCGTTCTCCTGAAAGGGCACGGGGGGAGTACCACCGAGGTGGCTTAATGTCCAGGCCCCCACTCCGCCCAATAAAAGAACTACAGCCGCAACCCGGGGCCGTTGGCGAACCACGCGCGACAGCTGCAGCCAGTAGCCTTTGGCCAGCTTTTGCCACTTGTGGAAAGAATAGCTTTCCGTTTGTTTCCCTGCTGGCTGCGAAGGCTGCGTTGCCGGGCCCGTGGGTGCTGCGGCGCCTACGGGTTGGGGCGCCGCAGCCGGCGTGGTGGCGGGAGTATTCAGCCGCTCCAGCAGTTGGCTCAGCTGCTGAATCTTGGCGTCCAGCTCGCGGTTGCGCGCCGCCGATTCGGCCCGGGAGGCTTGCATGGCCGCTTCGAGGGCCGCCTTTTCGCGGGTCTCGGCATTGAGCCGCGACACCAGCGCCGTGGCGTCGGCGGCCACGGTCGGGGCCTGGGCCAACTGAGCTCGGAGCTGGGCAATGCTGCGCTCGCGCTCTGCTTCGCGGGCCTCCAGGGCCTGCAGCTGGCCGCTGAGGTCGGCCTGCATTTGCCGGCGCAGCTCCTCAAGGCGCTGCTTTTCCTCGCGGCGAGCGGTGGCGGCATCGTAGGCGCCGTAGGCCGGGTCCTCGTCGGGCACGTCGGCCGCCCCCAGCCAGTTCCACAAGGCCCGGGCTTTCTGGCTCAGGAACCCGCCGACAGGCCCGGCTTCACCGACCTGGGAAGCGGCACCTGCCGGGCGTGGCGGCGCGGCCCCTGGCGCCGGCTCCGACGGCGCCAGGGCAGCAAACCTGGCCCACTCGGCGGCCCACTCGGCCAGGTCGGCGGTGCTCAGGTCGATTTCGGGCGTGGACAGCTGGCGCAGGCGGCGTGGCAGGTCGGCGGGCTCGCCCAGCAACTGAAACAAGGCCGGCGCCTCGTTGAGGGCCGGCTCGACGTCGGGCGCATACGCAACCGGCGCGCCAAACAGCACCACGCCGCTGATAAAATGAAGGTTCACCTGGTCGTCGCCAAACCGGGCGCGCAGCCAAGTCGCCACGGCTGCTTTTTGGGCTACAAACTGCTCAAACGGGTTGTCGAAACCCTCAGCCCCGGCCAGGGGGGCGCCTCCCAGCTGCCAGTGGCCGTAGCCCAGGGCCGGCATGCCCAGCCGGCCGCCGGCGGGCACCAGCACCAATACCGTGATGCCGTGCGGCCGCACCACCAGCGCGTCGATGGGGGCGGCATCGTCTTCCAGCACCAGGTTGCCCAGCAACAGCGAATCGGTGGGGTCGGCCTGCAGGGCGGCGAGCACAGCCGCGAACTGAGTGGCGCGGCCGTCATCGGCAAAAGGACTGGCTAGGAAATGGTGAACCATGAAATGCAGAAACAAAAAGGGCAAGCAAGGGAAACGGGCCGCAAAACCGGGCTAGTCGTCTTCCCCTTTCCAGCGGCCGTGGCCTTTGCCCTTACCGTGTTTTTTCTTGGCCTTCTTGTGCTTGAAATAGCGGTTGTTGCCTTCGCCAAACAACTCAGCGAGCACGCTACGGGGGGCATTCCCGGCGGGCACCGCGGCGGCCGGGGCGGCGGGTGCGCCCAACGTCAGGCTTCCGCTGGGGGACTGACGCACGGCCACCGGCCGGCCGCGCAGGTCGCAGCCCTGGCCTTCGCGCAGCTCGGCTCGCTGGCCGCTGGGGCTCACCACGAAGCCGTCTTTGGTGACGGTAGCGCCGGTGGGCAAATGCACGTCGCGCGTCATGGGCCGGGTCTGCCCGTTGCGGACCACCACCATCTGCCCATTGCGGCGCTGGAAGCCGTCATTATTTCCTGCTTGCTGAGCCGGCGCGGCCAACGACAACAATAAGGCCCCGCAAAGCCCGAGGGTACGCATCAACATAGATAAACAACCGAAAAAGCCCGGCGGCGCAGCTATATAAGCCGGCCCGGTTGCGCGTATACGACAAATACGGCGCCAGGCTGCTTTTAATGGCTTTTCTGGCAGCACTGCGTTGGCACACGCCCCGTGCGGCCACTGGCCAGAGCGGCCGACACCGAGCCATCAGCCTGCGCTCAAACCCGACTGTCGTCAAGCTAATGCTCAGGCTACTATGGCCCCCTTCGACTGCAAACGATACCGAAATGACCAGGTGAGTAGTTGGGCCGCGGGGGCGCAAATAGTCGGTATCGGAATGCAGCGCCTCAGTCGATGAATTAGGCCCTTTTGGTCGAGAAAACCCGTTTGAACGGTTTCAAGGGGGATAATTTCACATCCGAAGGCCAACATTTCTCTTCAAAATCCGGTTGAAGACCCTTGCGGCCATGGCGACGCGCAAGCATTAGCAGAAGTAGCAGTATGTGGATAGTTAGACTGGCGCTGGCGCGCCCCTACACCTTCGTGGTGATGGCGCTGCTGATTTTGGTGGGCGGAGCGTTGACCATTCAGCGCATGGCGGTGGACATTTTTCCCGACATTCCGATTCCGGTGGTGGGCGTGGTGTGGGGCTATTCCGGCATTTCGCCCGAGGAAATGAACCAGCGCATCATCGTGCCGGTGGAGCGGGCCATCACCACCACCGTGAACAACGTGGAGCACCAGGAAAGCCAAAGCCTCAAGGGCGTGGGCCTGATTAAGGTGTTTTTCCAGCCCGGCACCAACCCCGACGCGGGCGTAGCCCAGGTCACGGCCATCAGCCAGACGCTGCTGCGGGCCTTGCCGCCGGGCATCACGCCGCCGCTGATTATTCGCTACTCGGCCTCGAACGTGCCCATCTCGCAGGTGTCGCTCAGCTCCGAGACGCTGGGCGAGTCGGACCTGTTCGACGCGGCCAACGCCTTCATCCGGCCGGGGCTGGCGGTGGTGCAGGGCGCCTCGGTGCTGCTGCCCAACGGCGGCAAGCCCAAGCAAATTATGGTGGACCTGGACCCCGACAAGCTGGCCGGCAAAAACCTGAGCGGCAACGATGTGGTGAACGCCTTGCTGGCGCAAAACCTCATCATTCCGGCCGGCTCGGCCAAGATTGGCGACCGGGAATACGACGTGAAGCTGAACTCCAGCCCCGAGGCCATTGCCACGCTCAATGACTTGCCGGTGAAGACCATCGACGGCACGCCGGTGTACATCCGCGACGTGGCCTTTGTGCACGAGGGCGCGGCCGTGCAAACCAACATCGTGCGGCAGAACGGGCGGCGCACGGCCATCATCCCCATTCTGAAAAGCGGCGCGGCCAGCACGCTCGACATCATCTCGAAAATCAAAAAGGCGCTGCCCACCATTCAGGCCAACGCGCCCCCCGGCCTGAACATCAAGCTGCTGTTCGACCAGTCGTTTTTTGTGCGGGCCAGCATCAAGGGCGTCATCATCGAGGCCTGCATTGCAGCGGCCCTCACGGCGCTGATGATACTGCTGTTTCTGGGCTCGTGGCGGTCTACGCTCATCATTGCCACGAGCATTCCGCTCAGTATTCTGGTCAGCATCATTGTGATGAATATCCTGGGCCAGACGCTCAACATCATGACCCTGGGGGGCCTGAGTTTGGCCGTGGGCATCTTGGTTGACGACGCCACGGTGGAAATAGAGAACATCCACCGCAACATGGGCATGAAGAAGCTGCTCAAGCGCAGCATTCTGGACGGGGCCCAGCAGATTGCCACGCCGGCGCTGGTGGCCACGCTGGCCATCTGCATCGTGTTTGTGCCGGTGTTTTTTCTGGGCGGGGTGGCGTCGGCCATTTTTGCGCCGCTGGCCACGGCCGTCATTTTCGCCATGCTGGCTTCTTATATTCTGAGCCGGACGCTGGTGCCCACGCTGGTCATGTACCTGCTGCGCAAGGAGTTGCCCATTTACCACGCTCAGCAGGAGCCCGACCTACCCAGCCAGCACCAGCGCAACGGCCAGCCGGTGAGCGACGTGGAGCGCGACCTGGAACGCATCCGGCGGGAGCAATACGAAAAAGCCCATCCCAGCGGCACGCCCGAAGAGGAAGCCGAAGACCCCATCACCGACGAGGAGCGAAAATCAGCCGACGGCATCACCCAAACTTGGGTCTGGAAGTTGCACGTGGCCTTTGAGCACCGGTTTGAGAAGTTCCGGGCCGGCTACGGCAAGGCGCTGGATTGGGCATTGAGCAACCGGCCCAAGGTAGTGGTGGCCTTTGTGGTGCTGTTCGTGGGTTCGCTGGGGCTGTTTCCGCTGATTGGCCAGAACTTCTTCCCCACGGTGGACGCCGGGCAGCTGCGGCTGCACGTGCGGGTGCCCACTGGTACGCGGGTAGAAGAAACGGAAGAGCGGTTCCGGCAGGTGGAAGGCGTGATTCGCCGCGTGATTCCAGCTGAGGAGCTGGACCTGGTGCTGGACAACATCGGCCTGCCGGTGATTCCCATCAACCTGCTGCTGAGCGACAACCCCACCATCGGGGCCGGCGACGGCGAAATCCTGGTGAGCATGAAGGAAGAGCACGGCCCCACGGCCGACTACATCAACGAAATCCGGCGGCGGCTGCGCAAGGAGCAGCCGGATTTGACCATCTTCTTCCAGCCGGCCGACATCGTGAACCAGACGCTGAACTTCGGCCTCCCCGCCCCCATCGACATTCAGGTGACCGGCCGCGACAAGCTGGCCAACCGACGAATTGCGGCCGAGCTGCGGGCCAAAATCAACAAAGTACCGGGCGTGGTCGATGCTTTTGTGTACCAGGCCTTTGACCAGCCGCAGCTGCGCGTCGACATCGACCGCGTGCGGGCCCAGCAGGCCGGCCTGGCCCAGCGCGACATCGCCAACAACGTGCTGGTGAGCCTCTCCTCCAGCACCCAAACCAACCCCAACCAGTGGCTGAACCCGACCACCGGCGTGAGCTACACGGTGGCCGTGCAAACGCCGCCGCGGGCGCTGTCGACGCTCGATGAAATCGGCAATATCGGCGTGACGAGCGCCACCCAGCCGGAGGCCCAGCTGCTGAACAGCTTTGCCACCATTCGCCGCAGCCAAACCACGGCCGTGGCGTCGGACTACAACATTCAGCGCACCGTGGACCTGTACGCCAGCGTGAGCGGCCGCGACCTGGGCGGTGTAAGCAAGGACATTCGTAAAATCCTGGCCGAGGCCGAGAAGAACCTGCCCAAAGGCACCACGCTGGCCCTGCGCGGGCAGGCCGATTCCATGCGCACGTCGTTTGCCGGGCTGGGCCTGGGCCTGGCCGGCGCCATTGTGCTGGTGTACTTGTTGATGGTGGTGAACTTCCAGAGCTGGATGGACCCGCTCATCATCATCACGGCCCTGCCGGGCGCGTTGGCGGGCATTTTGTGGATGCTGTTTGTGACGCAAACCACCCTGAGCGTGCCGGCCCTGATGGGCGCCATCATGTGCATCGGCGTGGCCACGGCCAACTCCATTCTGCTGGTCACCTTCGCCAACGAGCGGCGCGAAGAAGAACCCGACCTCTCGCCCCGCGACGCGGCCCTGGACGCCGGCTTCACCCGCCTGCGCCCGGTGCTGATGACGGCCCTGGCCATGATTATCGGCCTGCTGCCCATGTCGCTGGGCATGGGCGAGGGCGGCGAGCAAAACGCCCCGCTGGGCCGCGCCGTGATTGGCGGGCTGATGCTGGCCACCGTGACCACGCTGTTTTTCGTGCCCATTATGTTTTCGTACCTCAAAAAGCCCGCGCCCGTGCAGAATGCCGCGGCTTGACAATTTGCTACCAAGAACTTGTACGCGAACGTCATGCTTCGACTGCGCTCAGCATGACGACCAGAATTTTGTTTGACCCTTCCTAATGTCTGATTCCAACTCTTCCGGCTCCGGCCGGTTCTGGCTGCTCATCCTCATCGTGCTGGTGGTCTTCGGCGGGCTGTTTCTGTTGGGCTACATGCCGCGTCACAAGCAGGAAAAAGCCCGCGACGCCGAAGCCAGCCAGGTAGCCAACGCCTCCCCCACCGTGACCGTGGCCCCGGCCAAAGCTGCCCCCGATACCACCACCCTCACGCTGCCCGCCGACACCAAATCGAACCGCGAAACCTTCGTATTCGCCCGCGCCAATGGGTTCGTGAAGTCATGGTCGGCCGACATCGGCCAGCGCGTGCAAGCCGGGCAGGTGCTGGCCGAAGTGACCACGCCCGAGCTCGACCAGCAAATTGCCGAAGCCCGCGCCAACCTGGGCCTGGCCCGCACCAGCTACAACCGCCTGGCAGGCGTGGCCCTGCCCGGCGCCATCTCCAAGCAGGAGCTCGACGCGGCCCGGGCGCAGTACGCGGCCCAGCAGGCCGCCGTGCAGCAGTTGCTGGCGCAGCAGGCGTTTCGGCGCATCACGGCACCGTTTAGCGGCATCGTGACGCAGCGCAACGTGGAAGTGGGCACGCTGGTGAGCAGCAGCAACGCGCCCGGCTCGCAGCTCTATAAGGTGGAGCAAACCGACAAGCTACGCGCCTACGTGCAGGTGCCGCAGAACTTTGCGCCGGCCATCAAAAACGGGCTCGAAGCCGATTACCTCGTGCCGGAGTTTCCGGGCCGCGCCTTCAAAGCGAAGGTGGTGCGCGACGCCGGCGCCCTCGACGCCAGCACCCGCACGCTGCTCACCGAAGTACAGGTACCCAACGCCCGCGGCGAGTTGCGGCCGGGCAGCTACGCCCAGGTGCGGTTTCATTTGCCCCGCACGGCCCCCAGCGTCATCATCCCGGCCAATGCGCTGGTGCCCGGCGGCACCGACGCCCGCGTGGCCACGGTGCAAGCCGGCAAGATTCACTACCAGCCCATTGTGACGGGCCGCGACTTTGGCTCGCAGCTGGAAGTGGCGCAGGGCCTGAAAGGCGGCGAGCAGCTGGTGCTCAACCCCGCCGAAACCCTGACCGAAGGCGAGGCCGTGCAAACCAAAGCCTTCACCCCGCCCGCCAAGCCGGCCGGCCCGCCCCCGCCCAAGCCTCGGCCCAACGACCCGGATGCCCCGCGGGTGTCGTCGCCGGTGAAATAGGCTTAGTAATCAGTTATGAAAGTGCGGTCATGCTGAGCTTGTCGAAGCATCTCTACCGCTTCGTTGCATGCGGCCTTGATTGTTGCCGCACGCGAGATGCTTCGACAAGCTCAGCATAACCGCCAGTTTTGACCTTGCCTTGCAATGACATTCCGCCTCTCCCCATTACTAACCTTGCTGCTGCTGGCGGGCTGCGTGCGGCCGCCCAGCTACGCACCGCCCAGCCTGCCCACGCCTACGGCCTGGAAGAACACCGCCGACAGCCTCACGGCCGCCACGCCACCCGCGCCCGTGGCCAGCAGCACGCCGCCCACCGTGAACCAGCCTCCGGCGCCTGGTGCGTGGTGGTCGCTGTTCAAAGACCCCGGCCTGACGGCGCTGGAAGCGCAGGCCACCGCCCAGAACTACAGCCTGCAAGCGGCCGTGGCCCGCGTAGAAAGCGCCCGCGCCAACGTGCGCGTGGCCAACTCCTACCGCGCGCCGCTGGTGACGGTGGACCCGCAGGTGTACCGCACGCGGCTGTCGGCCACGCGGCCGCTGCCGTTTGCGCTGGGCACCAGCAACCTGGGCGTGGTGCAGACGCAGTACTACATTCCCGTGAACGCCAGCTACGAGGTGGACGTGTGGGGCCGCATCCGGAGCAGCGTGCGGGCCGCCGAAGCCGATGCGCAGGTGCAGGAAGCCACCCGCCGCACCGTGCAGCTGTCGCTCACGGCCGATGCGGCCACCTACTACTTCGGCATTCGCGGGCTTGATGCGCAATTGCAGGTGCTCGATACCGCGCGCGCCGACCGCCAACGCAGCCTGGAGCTCACCCGCGCCCGCTTCCAGGCCGGGGTCGACAACGAGATTGCCGTGCACCGCGCCGAAACCGAGCTGGCCAACATCGACGCCAGCGTGGCCGAAACCCGGCGGCAGCGCCTGGGGCTGGAGGCCTCGCTGGCCACGGTGCTGGGCGTGCCCGCCAGCAGCTACGCGCTGCCGCCGCAGGCCGGGCCGCTGCCGGTCCCGGCGGTGCCTGCGTCGTTGCCCGCCGCGCTGCTGGCCCGCCGCCCCGATTTGCAGCAAGCCGAGCGCCGGCTGGCCGCCGCCAGCGCCCGCGTCGACGTGGCCAAGCTCACCCGCCTGCCCACCCTGCGCCTGAACGGCTTTCTGGGCCCGCAAAGCGCCCGGCTGGGTGACCTGGCCCGGATATCCGACAGCTACACCTACTACGTGGGCGGGGGCGTGAGCATCCCCGTGTTCAACGGCGGCCGCAACCGCGCCAACGAGCAAGTGGCCCGCTCCGAAGCCGACGCGCTGGTGGCCGACTACCGGCAGGCCGCCCTGGCCGCGTTTCAGGAAGTGGAAACCAGCCAGGCCGACGTGCGCCAGTACCAGGCCCAGGTAGCGGCTCGCAGCCGGGCCCTGCGCGCCGCCCGCCTGGCCAGCGCCCTCACCAAGGAGCGCTACCGCGCCGGCCTCACCAATTATTTTGAAGTGGTGGACGCCGACCGGCAAACCCTGGATGCGGCCACGCTGCTCACCCAGGCCCAAAGCAACCTGCTGGGCGCCAGCATAGCACTGGTGCGAGCCCTGGGCGGCGGCTGGGAGTAGCCTCCTCAGGTAGGCGGCGCCTTCAGCAATGTCCCTGCTTGCTGAGCAGGGGCATTTTTTTGTGCATTTCGGCAGCAGCGCGTAAAAATCCTCGGTTTCGATGCCGCCAATGTTACGTTAATGTTGCGTTCTCCGTAGAAGCCCGTAGCACCTTCCGTTCCATTACGCTTTCTTCTGTTCATGCGCTCGCAACTGTTCTCCTTCCTCACGTCATTTTTTCTGCTGACGGCCAGCATCGGCCCAGCCTTCGCGCAGGTGCCCACCGCGCCTCCGGCGGCCACCGACACCACTAAGAAATACGCTAACCCCGGCGGCGTTTCTTCGGCCGTAAAAGCGCCCTGGTATAAAAGCAAGCTGGTGAAAGCCGTGGCCATCCCGGCGGTGCTCATCACCTACGGCGCCATCACGGCGCAGGGCGACGCGGGTGTCAACCAACGAAACCGGGAGTTTGTGCAGAAGCAGTTCCGGCCCGTGAGCACCGGATTTGACAACACGCTGATTATTGCCCCCTATTTTGAACTGGCGGCCGTGGCGCTGGCCGGCGTAGAGTCGCGTAACGACCGCATCAATACGCTGCTCATCATTGCCAAAGGTGAGGCCATCATGTTGGCTTCCACGTTTGCCGTGAAATACCTGGCCAAAGAAACCCGGCCGGACGGGTCCGATAACCTGTCGTTTCCGTCGGGGCACACGGCGCAGGCCTTTCTGGCGGCCAGCATCGTGCACACCGAGTTTCGCGACAAAAGCCAGTGGTACGGCATCGGCGCCTACACCATTGCCACGAGCGTGGCCGCCCTGCGCATGATTAATGACAAGCACTGGCAGAGCGACGTGGTGGCCGGCGCCGGCTTCGGCATCCTGTCGGCCCACTTGGCCTACCTAAGCCACCGCAACCGCTGGGGCCGCAAGTCCATCGGGCGCGACGTGGGACTGTCGCCCACTTACTTTGGCAACGGCACGCCGGGCATGACCATCAGTTGGCGCCCCACCAAGTAAGCTCCTGCTCCCCTCTGCTGATTTTTAGCACGAAAAAGCCCCCGAAACCACCCGCGATGCCGGGCGTTTCGAGGGCTTTTTTGTGCCTGTTGGGTTCGAAGCAGGGCCATGTTGGTATTTTTTTGGCAACTGCGCAACGCAATGGGCAGGTTGCTGTCTTTTCCATTAAGATTTGTGCCCATCTTTACGAATCTCCTTTCGCTATTCCCGAATTATTACGCTGCTTTGAAACGACGCGACTTTGTGGGACTGACCGGCCTGGCGGCCGGCGCCCTGTTTTTGCCCGCCTTTCCCAGCCGGGGCGTCACGCCCGTCGACCCCGCCCGGCTGCTGGAACCGGGCCTGGACCCCGCCCAGAAAAAACGCTTGGCCGATGCCGGCCTCAACGCCGCCAAAGCCGCCGGGGCCTCCTACGCCGACGTGCGCATCGGCCGCTACCTCAACCAAAGCATTTTTACCCGCGAGAAGCAGGTGCAGAACATCGCCAGCGGAGAAAGCTTTGGGGCCGGTGTGCGGGTGATTGCCAACGGCACCTGGGGCTTTGCCGCCACCAATACCGTGACCGAGGCCGGCTTGGCCAAAGCCGCCCAGCTGGCCGTGGCCATTGCCAAAGCCAACGCCAAGGTGCAAAATGAGAAGGTGCAGCTGGCTCCGCAAAAAGGCTACGGCGACGTGAGCTGGAAGACGCCCATTCAGCAAAATGCCTTTGAGGTGCCAGTGGCCCAAAAGGTGGAGCTGCTGCTTGCCGCCAACGCCCGGGCCCTCGACAACGGCGCCAGCTTCGTGAACTCCTCGCTCTTTCAAATCAATGAGCAGAAGTACTTCGCCAGCACCGACGGCTCCTACATCGACCAGGACGTGCACCGCATCTGGCCCACGTTTTCGGTCACGAGCATCGACCGGGCCAGCGGCAAGTTCCGCTCGCGCGACGCGCTGAGCGCCCCCATGGGCCTGGGCTACGAGTACCTCACGCCCAAAGAGGCCGACAAAATTGCGGGCCCCGCCGGCACCGGCCTCGTGGGCTACCGCAACAGCTACGACATGCTGGCCGATGCCGCCCTGGCGGCCAAGCAGGTGAAGGAGAAGCTGACGGCGAAGTCCGTGACGCCGGGCAAGTACGACCTCGTGCTGGACCCGAACCATCTGGGCCTGACCATCCACGAATCGGTGGGCCACCCGCTGGAATTGGACCGCGTGCTGGGCTACGAGGCCAACTACGCCGGCACGAGCTTCGCCACGCTGGAGTGGAAGGCCAAGGGCCTGCCCTACGGCTCGCCGCTGGTCAACATCGTGGCCGACAAGCTGCAGCCCGGCTCCCTGGGCGCGGTGGGCTACGACGACGAGGGCGTGAAAACCAAACGTTGGGACCTCATCAAGGACGGTAAGCTCGTCGACTACGAGAAGATTCGCGACCAGGCCCACATCGTGGGGCAAACCGAATCCGACGGCTGCTGCTACGCCGATTCCTGGGACTCGGTGCAGTTCCAGCGCATGCCCAACGTGAGCCTGCAGCCGGGCAAGGCCAAGCTCAGCGTCGACGAGCTTATTAAAGGCGTTGATAAGGGCATCTACATCGCCGGCAACGGTTCCTTCTCCATCGACCAGCAGCGCTACAACTTCCAGTTCGGCGGGCAGGTGTTCTACGCCATTGAGAAGGGCCAGATTACGGGCATGCTCGAGGACGTGGCCTACCAGGCCAACACGCAGGAATTCTGGAATTCCTGCGCCGCCATCTGCGACGAGTCCGACTACCGACTCTTCGGCTCTTTCTTCGATGGCAAAGGCCAACCGTCGCAGGTATCGGCCGTGAGCCACGGCTCGGCCACCACGCGCTTCAACGGCGTCAACGTCATCAACACCGCCCGCAAGCTGGGCTAACCGCTACAATAACATGGCCCTTCTCTCGCAAACCGAGGCTCAGGACATCCTGAAAAAAGTACTCAGCTTCAGCACCGCCGACGAGTGCGAGGCGACGCTCAACGGCAGCAGCGCCGGCAACGTGCGCTCGGCCCGCAACTCCATCAGCACGGCCGGCGCCTCCGACAACGTGTCGCTGGCCGTGCAGTCGCGCTTCGGCAAGCGCACCGGCCTGGCCACCTGCAACGAATTCGACGACGCCAGCCTGAAACGCTGCGTGCAGCGGGCCGAGGAAATTGCCCGGCTGGCGCCCGAAAGCCCGGAGTACGTGCCCCTGCTGGGTCCGCAGAAATACCTGGCCTCGCCGGGCTCGTTTGTGCAGCGCACCGCCGACATCACCCCCGACTACCGGGCCCAGCAGATTGGGGCCAGCATGGCGCTGTGCGACCAGCGCAAGCTGTCGTCGGCCGCGTTTTTCAGCGACTCGTCGGGCTTCGTGGCCAAGCGCAACAGCAAGGGCCTGGAGGCGTACCAAAAGCTGAGCAGCGTCGACTTTTCCATCACCGTGCGCACGCCCGACGGCACGGGCTCGGGCTACGCCATTGCCAACTACTCCGACCTGGCCCGGTTCGACGCCGCCCGCCTCACCCGCGTGGCTGCCGACAAAGCGGCGTCGTCGGTGGGCGCCAAGGCGCTGGAACCGGGCAAGTACACCGTCATTCTGGAGCCGGCCGCGGCCATCGACCTGCTCAACAACATGATGGGCGCCATGGATGCCCGCAACGCCGACGAGGGCCGCAGCTTTCTGAGCAAGAAAGGCGGCGGCAACAAGAAGGGCGACAAGGTGTTCGACGAGCGGGTGACCATCTACTCCGACCCCACCCACCCCGACGTGCCCGACCTGACCTTTGCCGGCGATGGCCGGCCGCAACAGAAAGTGACCTGGGTGGAGAAAGGCGTGGTGAAAAACCTGTACTCCTCGCGCTACTGGGCCCAGAAAGCGGGCATCCCCGACATTCCACCCCCCGGCGGCTGGATAATGGAAGGCGGCACCCAAACCACGGCCGACCTCATCAAGGGCACGGCCAAGGGCATTCTCGTGACGCGCCTCTACTACATTCGGGCCGTCGACCCGCAGACGCTGCTGTACACCGGCCTGACCCGCGACGGCACGTTTTACATTGAGAACGGGCAGATTAAGTTTCCGGTGAAAAACTTCCGCTTCAACGAAAGCCCGGTCATCATGCTCAACAACCTGGAAGCCCTCGGCAAGCCGGTGCGCCTGAGCGGCAGCCTGGTGCCGCCGCTCAAAATCCGGGACTTCACCTTCACCAGCCTCTCCGACGCGGTGTAAAGCAACCCGTCGGTTCTCACCGCTACTTTAGCCAGGGCCTTGCGCTGCTTCGGCTCGCCACTCCTTCATCACTTCAGTACCCTTCAATGAAACGTCGCGACTTTGTGGGAATTTCCGGCCTGGCGGCCGGCGCCCTGTTCTTACCCAGCTTTCCGGGTTTCGCCGGCGACCTTGTGGACCCGGCCCGCCTGCTGGAGCCGGGCGCCGATGCCGCCCAGAAAAAACGCTTGGCCGACGCCGGCCTGAACGCGGCCAAAGCCGCCGGGGCCTCCTACGCCGACGTGCGCATTGGCCGCTACCTCAACCAGGGCATCTTCACCCGCGAGAAGCAGGTGCAGAACATCGCCAGCACGGAGAGCTACGGCGTGGGCGTGCGCGTAATCGCCAACGGCACCTGGGGCTTTGCCGCCACCAACACCGTGACCGAAGCCGGCATTGCGAAAGCCGCGCAGCTGGCCGTGCAGATTGCCAAGGCCAACTCGAAAGTGCAAAAAGAGAAGGTGCAGCTGGCGCCCGAAAAAGGCCACGGCGAAGTGGCCTGGAAAGCCCCCATCCAGCAAAACGCGTTTGAAGTCCCGATTAAGGACAAAGTAGATTTGCTGCTGGGCGTCAACGCCAAAGCCCTGGACCTGGGCGTGAATTTCATTAACTCGGCCCTGTTCCAGGTGAACGAGCAGAAGTACTTTGCCAGCACCGACGGTTCCTACATCGACCAGGACATTCACCGGATTTACCCCACGTTCAGCGTCACGGCCATCGACCGGGCCAGCGGCAAGTTCCGCTCCCGGCAGTCGCTGAGCTCGCCCATGGGCCTGGGCTACGAATACCTCTCGGCCAAGGCAGCCGACAAGGTAGCCGGCCCCGCGGGCTCGAACGTGGTGGGCTACAAGAACAGCTACGACATGCTGGAAGACGTGGCCGCCGCGGCCAAACAGGTGAAGGAAAAGCTGACGGCGAAGTCCGTGACGCCGGGCAAATATGACCTCGTGCTGGACCCCCACCACCTGGGCTTGACCATCCACGAATCGGTGGGCCACCCGCTGGAGCTCGACCGCGTGCTGGGCTACGAGGCCAACTACGCCGGCACCAGCTTTGCTACCTTGGAGTGGAAGGCCAAGGGCATCCCCTACGGCTCGAAGCTGGTCAACATCGTGGCCGACAAGCTGCAGCCCGGCTCGCTCGGGGCCGTGGGCTACGACGACGAAGGCGTCAAAACCAAACGTTGGGACCTCATCAAGGACGGCAAACTCGTCGACTACGAAAAGATTCGCGACCAGGCCCACATCGTGGGCCAGAAGGAATCGGACGGCTGCTGCTACTCGCAGTCGTGGCAGGACGTGCAGTTCCAGCGCATGCCCAACGTGAGCCTGCAGCCCGGCAAGGCCAAGCTCAGCGTCGACGAGCTTATTAAAGGCGTTGATAAGGGCATCTACATCGCCGGCAACGGTTCCTTCTCCATCGACCAGCAGCGCTACAACTTCCAGTTCGGCGGGCAGGTGTTCTACGCCATTGAGAAGGGCCAGATTACGGGCATGCTCGAGGACGTGGCCTACCAGGCCAACACGCAGGAGTTCTGGAATTCCTGCGCCGCCATCTGCGACGAGTCCGACTACCGCTTGTTCGGCGCCTTCAACGACGGCAAGGGCCAGCCCTCCCAAAGCTCGGCCGTGAGCCACGGCTCGGCCACCACGCGCTTCAACGGCGTCAACGTCATCAACACCGCCCGCAAACTCGGCTAACTCCTCAACGTCATGCACAGCGCAGCGAAGCATCTCGCCTGTGGTAAGTAACTGAATACTTGCGCGGGAGAGATGCTTCGACAAGCTCAGTATGACGGCCTGAACCTCATCAACAAATCAGCACATCAACTCATGCCCATTCTTTCTAAAGACGAAGCCCAGACCATCCTCAAAAAGGTGTTGAGCTTTAGCACGGCCGACGAGTGCGACGCCACCCTCAACGGCCGAACCGGCGGCAACGTGCGCTCGGCCCGCAACACCATCAGCACGGCCGGCGCCCTCGACAACGTGTCGCTGGTGGTGACGAGCTACTTCGGCAAAAAAAGCGGCACCGCCACCTGCAACGAGTTCGACGACGCCACCCTGCGCCGCTGCGTGCAGCGGGCCGAAGAAATTGCCAAGCTCGCGCCCGAAAGCCCCGAGTACATGCCCCTGCTGGGCCCGCAGCAATACACCGAAAGCACCAAGGCGTTTGCGGCCAGCACCGCCGCCATCGACCCCGACTACCGGGCCCGGCAGGTGGGCGCCAGCACGGCGCTCTGCGACCAGCGCAAGGTGACGTCGGCCGGCTTTCTGGAAGACATGGCGGGCTTCGTGGCCAAGCGCAACAGCAAGGGCCTCGAAGCCTACCAGCAGTACACCAACGTGGAGTTTAGCGTGACGGTGCGCACGCCCGACGGCAAAGGCTCGGGCTACGCCGCCGCCGACTACACCGACGCCAGCAAGTTCGACGCGGCCCGGCTGACCCGCATCGCGGCCGAAAAGGCGTCGTCGTCGGTCAACGCCAAGGCGCTGGAGCCCGGCAAGTACACCGTCATTCTCGAGCCCAACGCACTGCTCTCCAACGTCGACACCTCGCTGATGGCCGTGCTCATGGGCAGCCTCGACGCGCGCTCAGCCGACGAAGGCCGCAGCTTCCTGAGCAAGAAGGGCGGCGGCAACAAGAAGGGTGAAAAGCTGTTCGACGAGCGGGTGACGATTTACTCGGACCCGATGAACGCCGAGATTCCGGACATCACCTTTGCCGGCGACGGCCGCCCGCAAAAACGCGTGACCTGGATTGAAAAGGGCGTGGTGAAGAACCTCTACTCCTCGCGCTACTGGGCCCAGAAGGCCGGCATTCCGGACCTGCCCCCGCCCGGCGGCTGGATAATGGAAGGCGGCACCCAAAGCACGGCCGACCTCATCAAGGGCACGGCCAAAGGCATCTTGGTGACTCGCCTGTGGTACATCCGCCCCGTCGACCCGCAGACGCTGCTGTATACCGGCCTGACCCGCGACGGCACGTTCTACATCGAGAACGGCCAAATCAAGTTCCCCATCAAGAACTTCCGCTTCAACGAGAGCCCGGTCATCATGCTCAACAACCTGGAAGCCATCGGCAAGCCGGTGCGCCTGGGCGGCAATCTGATTCCGCCGCTCAAAATCCGGGACTTCACCTTCACCAGCCTCTCCGACGCGGTATAAGAACGCAGCGTGGACTGGACCGAGTCCACGCTGCTTATTTCCCGCCGCCGAACTGGAAGGCCGCGTATACCTGGTACACGCGGTTTTGCAGGCGCGGGTCGTTGATGCCGGACAGGTTCTGCACGTCGTTGATGTCGTTGAGGCCGGCCACCAGCCGGGCGCCCAGCGAGAAGTTGGAAGCCAGTTTGAGGCCGGCGCCGCCCACCAGGCTGAAGTCGCCGCGCTTGAAGCTGCCCGTGGCCGGACGCGACACGTTGCCGTAGGCGGGCGTGCCGTCTTCGGCCAGGCCCACCTGCATGTTGCCCGACTGGTCGGCATTGAGCAGCACGCCAAACTGCGGCCCGCCTTCTACGAAGACCGGCCCCACGGTGAGCTTGGCCAAGATGGGCACCGTGAGGTAGTGCAGCTGGCTGTCGTAGTTGGTGAAAGCCGATTTCAGATTGCCGCCCTGCAGCGAGTACTGCACTTCGGGCTGAATGGAAAGTGGCCCCAGCAAGTGGGCTTGGTAGAAGACACCAACGTGGTAAAAGGCTTTGTACGAAGCGCTTTCGCCGTCGCGACCCGTGAGCTCGGCCACGTTCAGGCCGCCCTTCACCCCAAACTGGGCGTGCGCGAAGGGCGTGATGAATAAGGTTAACAGACCAATAACGAGGAGCTTTTTCATAGCAAAATGCATAACGAGAGCGTAGAATACGGGCCGATGGAATTCCACCAGCGGTTGTTTCCAACGTAGTACGAGTGGGAATTATTCCTTGTTGGCGCGCGGCCTTTCCGCTCCGGCTTCAGTGCCAGTCCATTACACCCTTTTTCAGCTACTGCATTCTGTGCCCGCTGCCCCTTTCACTTTTGTGCGCCTGAAGTACCACTCCGGCGACTGGGACGCGGTGGACGAGCGCATGCCCGCCAACCTGCTGCACTCGCTGGTGCAGTACACCACCGTGCCCGTCGACCCCAAGGAAAAAGTGGTGGCGCTTGACAGCCCCGAGCTGTTCAACTACCCTTTCTGCTACCTGAGCGGCCACCGGCTGGTGCAGTTTTCAAGCGCTGAAAAACAGAACTTTACCCAGTACGTGCGCAACGGTGGCTTCGTGTTTGTGGACGACTGCAACCACGACATCGACGGCCTGTTTGCCCGCTCCTTTGAGGAGCAGATGCGGCAGTGTTTCGGCGCCGGCGCCCTCAAGAAAATCCCCAAAACCCACCCGATTTACTCGCAGTTTTTCACCTTCAAAGACGGCCCGCCCAATACCGGCTTTGAGCTGAACGGCTGGGGCGACGACCTGGTGCACGACTACCTCAAAGCCATCGAAATCAAGGGCCGAATCGGCGTGCTGTATTCCAACAAAGACTACGGCTGCGAGTGGGACTACGACTTTCGCAACAAGCGCTTTCTGGCCGAAGACAACACCAAGTTTGGGGTGAACATCCTGCTGTATGCCTTGACGTGAATGACGGGCAAACGTCATGCTGAGCGTAGCCGAAGCATCTCGCGTGCCATCACTAAATCACAGATGTTGTGAAAATTGAATTACTACCACACGCAAGATGCTTCGGCTACGCTCAGCATGACGTGCCTTTTCCTCTCCCGATAACCGAATGACCGAACAAGAAGTAAACGCCCTCCTGGCCAAGCTGCCCGTCCTTAAGGCCGAGATTGCCAAGGTCATCGTGGGCCAGGAAACCGTGCTCGACGAAGTGCTGGTGGCCCTGCTGGCCGGCGGCCATGCCCTGCTCGAAGGCGTGCCCGGCCTGGCCAAAACGCTGCTGGTGCGCACCCTGGCGGCGGCCACCGACCTGCCCTTCCGCCGCATCCAGTTCACGCCCGACCTGATGCCGACCGACATCCTGGGCACCGAGGTGCTGGAGGAAGACCACGGCACGGGCCGCCGCTCCTTCAAGTTCAACCCCGGGCCCATTTTTGCCAGCCTGGTGCTGGCCGATGAAATTAACCGCACGCCGCCCAAGACGCAGGCCGCCTTGCTCGAAGCCATGCAGGAAGGCCACGTGACCTACGCCGGTACCGAGCACGCGCTGCCCAAGCCCTTCTTCCTGCTGGCCACCCAAAACCCCATCGAGCAAAGCGGCACTTACCCGCTGCCCGAAGCCCAGCTTGACCGGTTTCTGCTCTATGTGCGCATTGGCTACCCCACGGCCGACGAGGAGCTGGCGGTGCTGCGCGGCACCACGGGCGCGGCGGGGCAGCCGGTTTCGCCAGTGCTGGGCGGGGCCGACATTCGGGCGCTGCAGGCGCTGGTGCGGCAGGTCAGCCTCAGCCCCGAGCTCATGGACTTCGTGAACCGGCTGGTGCGGGCCACGCGGCCGGCCACGTCGGAAGTGGCCTTTATTAAGGCGTATGGACGCTGGGGCGCGGGGCCGCGGGCCGGGCAGGCGCTCATCCTCTGCGCCAAGGCGCGGGCCCTGTTGCACGGCCGCTTTGCCGCCACGCTGGAGGACATCCGGACGCTGGCGCCGCCCGTGCTGCGCCACCGGGTGCTGCTCAACTTCAACGCCGAAGCGGAGAACCTGACGGCCGACGACGCTGTGGCGGAGCTGCTGAAAGCAGTGAAGGTGTAGCGCGGACTTTCAGGCCCAAGTAAGCGTCTTTGCATTCAATCCCTGATTCGCGGACTAAAAGTTTGCGCTACCTCATGCTGTCTCCCGAACTCCTGCACGGCTTGCGCAACTTGTCCCTGGCCGCCCGGCAAGCGGCCGAGGGCTTCCTCAACGGCGCGCACGCCAGTCGCCGCCACGGCGCGGGCATGGAGTTCAGCCAGTACCGCCCCTACCAGCCCGGCGACGACCTGCGCCGCCTCGACTGGCGCCTGGCGGCGCGCTCGGACCGGTACTACCTGCGCGAGTCGGAGGTCGACACCAGCCTGACGGTGCACCTGCTGCTGGACGCCAGCGCCAGCATGAACCACCGCGACGACAACGGCCTCACCAAGCTCGACTATGCCCGGCTGCTGCTGGCCGCGCTGGCCTACCTGGCCACCCAGCAGGGCGACGCCGTGGGGCTGACCGTGCTAAGCCCTGCCGGCCTGCGCCACTTGCCGCCCCGCGCCGACGCCCGCCAGCTCCCGCGCCTCTACCACGCCCTCGAAACGGCCACGGCCGCCGGCCACTTCCCCGACGCGGCTACCCTGGCCCCGCTCACGGCCCGGCGGCAGCGGGCCCTCACAGTGTGCGTGAGCGACCTGTACGAGGAAACCGGCGAAATCCAAGCCCTGCTCACCCGCCTGCGGGCCGTGAGCGGCGACGTCTTGCTGCTGCATGCAGCAGCTCATAACGAGCTTTCATTCAGCTACAAAGGCCCGATTACTTTCAGAGATTTAGAAAGTAACCAAACCATTCAGCTTGATGCCGACCAGCAGCGCGCGGCCTACCTGCAACAGCTGCAGCACTGGCTGCGCGAAACCGCCCAAACCGCCCGCCGTCAGGGATTCGATTACCACTTACTCAATACGTCCCAACCGCTGGACGGCGCCATGCGCGAGTTTCTGCGCCGCCGCAATGCCACGTAGCGATGGGCCCCGATTCGGCCGAAATCCGTTTGGCCAAGCGCTACTTTCCTACCTTCTACACCTTCCCTTTTCGCCTTGCTCACCCTGCTCACCCCTTCTGCGTTGCTGGCTTTGCTGGGCTTGCTGGTGCCGGTGGCCATCCACTTGTGGAACCGCCGGCCGGGCCGCGAGGTGCCGGTGGGCAGCCTGCGCTGGCTGGCCGCGGGCGCCAACCGCCGCCTGCGCAACCTGAGGCTGGAGCAGCTTGGGCTGCTGCTGCTGCGGGCCGCGCTGCTGGCGGTGCTGGCACTGGCGCTGGCCGGCCCGGTGTGGCAAAGCGCGCGGCCGCGCGGCCGGGGCCAGGTGCTGCTGAGCCCCGAGGTGCTGGGCAACCCCGCTCTGGCCACCCTGCGGCCTACGGTGGACTCGCTGCGGCGGCGGGGCTACGGGCTGCGCTGGCTGACGACGGGCTTTCCCAAAATGTCGGAGGCGGCGTGGCGGGCCCAGGCGGCCGGGCCCCGCGACAGCGCCCGTTTGCTGAGCGCCGGGCCGCGGGCCGGCAGCTTCGGCTGGGCCCGCGTGCAACAGGCGGCCGACGCCTTTGCCGGCCAGCCTTTGTACGTGCTGACGCCGGCGGCGCTACGCAGCGTGCAGGGCCCCCACCCTGCCTTGCGTTCCGGCATCACCTGGCAGACGCTGCCCAGCCTATCCAGCGCCGCCTGGCTGCAGGACGCTACTCAGCGCGGCGACAGCCTGTACCTGACCATTGGCCGCAGCACGGAATTGCAGACGACTTTCCGGAGAGCCGCTGCAGGTGTGCCCCGGAGCAGCGGTGAGAAAATTCGGGTGCCGGGCCTGGCGCCGCTACGCTACCAAGCTACCGCTGGCAAGCCGGCGGCCTTGGTGCCGGCCCGGCCGGCTGACGGTGAGCGAGTTGGCCCAGCGACTACCATTGCTGCGGCCCCGCTGGTTATTGAGCTATATGCCGCGCCGGGCTACGCAGCCGAGGCCCGCTACCTGAAGGCAGCGCTGCGGGCCGCCGCGGTGGGGTTTGCGGTGGCGCCAACCATTCGGCTGAGCGCGGTGCCACCTCGCCCGGGCGCTGACTGGCTGTTTTGGCTGACCGATGAGCCGCTGCCCGAGGAATGGCGCGTGGCCGCGCAAAACGGCGCGCAAGTCTGGCAGGAAGCTGCCGCGCCGGGAGTGGCCGACGACGCCCGGCTGGTGCCGGAGCTGGCCACCGAAGCGCCGGTTCATATTCTCCGGCGCGACGGCGAGGGCGCGGCGCCGGCCGACCAGCCGCTCTGGCGCGATGGCCGGGGCCGGGCAGTTCTTTCGGTCCGGCCGTTGGGCCA
Organism: Hymenobacter armeniacus; assembly: GCF_014699055.1. Taxonomy (GTDB): domain Bacteria; phylum Bacteroidota; class Bacteroidia; order Cytophagales; family Hymenobacteraceae; genus Hymenobacter; species Hymenobacter armeniacus. Next base: position 194,734 of record NZ_JACXAC010000001.1, on the reverse strand, counting down.
GGGGGCGCTGTACCGGCTGCACACCCGTCTAAACCCTGGCTGGAGCGACCTGGCCGACAACCCAGCTTTGCCGGCCCGCCTGCTGGCGCTTTTGCGCCCGGCGCCGGTCGATGTTCAGGTGGCGGCCACCTCGGCAACCGACCAGGCCTTGGCGGCGCTCGACCAGCGGGCGCTGGACCCTGCGCAGCTGCCGGCTGCCCGCGGAAGCGAAGCCGGCCCGCGAGCGGCTTTGGCCACGACTTCAGTGCCTACTGCTTTCCAAGCGGCCGATTTGCGCCCCTGGCTGGTGCTGGCCGCGGGACTTTTATTCGCTCTCGAACGCCTGCTGGCTTTCCGCCGGGAAAAACGGGCCATTATCACGCCGCTATGAGCCAGGCCTTAGAATCAGCTTCCGCCAGCATGACTGGTGCCCAAGCCCGCCAGCGGCTGGCCGCGGTGCGGCATAGCTATGCGTGGCGGCGGGCGGCGACCGTGCTGCTGCCAGCGGTGGCGGCTGCCCTGCTGCTGGGGCTGCTGGCGCAACGCTGGCCGGCCAGCCGCGGGATGCTGGCAGCAGCGGCCGTCGTCGGCTTGGGCATAGGGGTCTGGCTCTTGTGGCCGTTGCGACGCCTACGCCCAGCCGTGATAACGGCCCGGCTCGACCGCCAATTTCCGGAGCTGGAGGATAGCGTCGGCCTGCTGCTGCGCGGGGCCGATGAGCTTAACCTGCTGGAGCGGTTTCAGCAGCGCCGGGTGGGCCAGCGGCTGCACGTATTGCAGGAGGAAAGGCGGCTGACCATTCCGGTTTCGTTCCGGCGCTCGGTTTGGGCTACCGGGCTGCTGCTACTGGCTGCGGCTGTAGCGTGGTGGTGGCCCGCCAAGCAAGCGGGCCGCGCGCCCCGTGCCGTGGCGGTACATTTCTCCGAAAAGCAGGCCACCGTGGCGGGCCAAGCGCCCGCCCGCATCGCCGAAACCCAACTGCTGGTGACGCCGCCGGCCTACACCCGCCAGGCGGCGTTCGGGCCGGCGCAGGCATCTTTTCAGTGCCCGGAAGGGTCGCGGGTGCGCTGGCAGGTGCGAGTGAGCCGCGCGGGCCGGCTGGCACCGACGCTGGAAATTGGCCGGCTCCGGCAGCCGATGCAACCGGTAGCGGGGCAGCCGGGACGGTATTACACGGAGCTGACGCTTACCGCCTCCACCCTCTACCGGCTGCGGCTGGGCGGCACCGTGTCCGACGATTACGCCATTGACGTGCGGGCCGACCAGGCCCCGGTGCTGCGCATTCAAACCCCCAAGCCCTACACGCTGGTGGAGGCCTACGGCCAGCGGCCCGAAGTAGCGGTGCGCGCCACCGCACGCGACGACTACGGCCTGAGCCGGGCCGAAATGGTCATCACCGTGGCCCAGGGCCAGGGCGAGGCGGTGAAGTTTCGGGAGGTGCGGCGCGACCTGACGGCGGCCCTGCGCGGCGGCGCGGCCCAGGCCAGCCTCACCGGCGCACTCAACTTGCCCAGGCTGGGCCTCACCTATGGCGATGAGCTGTACTTCTACCTCACGGCGCGCGACAATGCCGGCCACACCTCCCGCACCGACGCCTACCTGGTGCAGTGGCAGGACACCGCCGTAGCCGACAGCCCCGCCGACGTGGGCATGGGCGTGAAGGTGGCCCCCGCCTACTTCCGCAGCCAGCGCCAAATCATCATCGACACCGAAAAGCTGATTGCCGAAAAGCCGAAGCTGGACGCGGCCACCGTGGCCAGCCGCGCCAACGCCCTGGGCTTCGACCAGCAGACGCTGCGTCTGCGCTACGGCAAGTTTATGGGCGAAGAATCGGAGCAGGCCATGGGGTCGGCGCCGCACTCGCCCATTGCCGAAGAGGAAGAGGCCCCCGGCCCACCCACCGCCGAAGCCCCCGACGAGCACCCGCACGAGGACCACGCCGCGCCCCTGGCGGCGTCTTCGGCCAAAGCCTCGCCCACGGCCGAAACCGATGAGCTGATGGACCCCTACATGCACAAGCACGACGACGCCGAAACCGCCGACTTCCTGGAGCCCGCCGTGAAAGCCAAGCTGCGCGCCGTGCTCGACGAGATGTGGGCGGCCGAACTGCGCCTGCGCACCGGCCAGCTGGCGGCGGCCCGCCCCTACGAATACCGCGCCCTGCGCCTGCTGAAGCAGGTGCAGCAGCAAACCCGCGCCTTCGTCAAGAAAGCCGGCTTCACGCCGCCGCCCATGCCCGAAGCCACCCTGCGCCTCACCGGCGAGCTGAAGGGCGCGGCCGCCCCGCGCCGCCAGCAGCAGGTAGCGGCCGCGGTGTCGCAGCCGGCGGTGCGGGCCGCCCTGCGCTGGCTCGCGGCGCACGCGCCCGGCACCAAGGCCCGGCCGGCCGAGGCGCCGGTGCTGGAGCAAGCTGGCTCGGTGCTGGCCGGGGCGGCGCTGGAGCGGCCGGGGCTGTATCTGCCGGCCCTCAAAGCCTTGCGCCAGCTGGTGGCCGACGTGCGCGCCGGCCGCCCCACCTGCCCCGACTGCCGCCTGCCCGTGGAGCGCGCCCTCACCGACCTGCTGGCCGCGCCCAGCCCCGTGCCCGTGCCGCCGGCTGCCCCCGACCGGCTGGGCCGGCGTTATTTCCAGGAGTTAAGCCGCTAGCATGCCCCCATTTATCATGGCCCAATCTACTGCCTATTACGTTTTGCTGGGGTTTTGCGTGCTGCTGGGCCTGGGGCTGCTGGCGCAAGCCTGGCGCGGGCATCGGCGGCGCATGCTGCGGGCGCTGGCGGGGCTGGTAGCGGCCGAGGCGCTGTGGCTCACGGCCTTTCCGCCCACGCGGCAGGTGCCGGCGGCGCGCGGCCAGGCCATTCTGCTCACGGCCAACTACTCGCCCGATACGCTGCGGCAATTGCTCCGGCGGCTGGGTGCTGGCACGCCGGTGTGGCGCTACGGCGACTTGACTGCTCCCAACAAAACCCGACCACTCAACTCCTTGCTAACCCTGGCCGAGCAGCAGCCCAAGCTGCAGGGTTTGCACGTCATCGGGCGGGGCTTGGCGGCGGCCGAGCTGCCGATGCTGGGCAATATGCCCATCAGGCTGCACCCGGAGGCGGCCGCGGCGGGGTTCAGCACCGCGTTATGGGAAAGCAAGCTGCCCTTGGGCGACGTGCTGCGGGTGGAAGGCACGGCCTTGTTGCCCAAGGCTGATGCCCCGGCCTGGGCCTGCCTGCTGGCGGCTGGCACCGTGCGCGACTCGGTGCGGGTGCCGGCGGGCGGCGGGCCTTTCCGGCTGCGCTACCAGCCCAAAACAGGGGGGCTGAGTTTGTACGAGCTACAGTTGCGCCGCGGCGGCCGTCAGCTCGCGGCTGAGCCCGTGCCCCTGGAAGTGACCACGCCGCCGCTGCCCGCGGTGCTGCTGCTCACCGCCACGCCGTCGTTTGAGTTCAAGTACCTGAAAAACTACCTCGCCGAAACGCATTACCCCGTGGCCTTGCGCACCACCGTAAGCCGGGGCTTGGTGCAAACCGATTTCGTGAACCAGCCGGCCACCGACCTGGCCCGTCTCACGCCGGCCCTGCTGGCCCGCTACGCCATCGTGGTGGCCGATGCCGCTACCCTGGCAGCCCTGACGCCCGCCGAAACCGGCGCGCTGCAAGGCGCCATCACGGCCGGGCGCCTCGGCCTGCTGGTGGTGGCCGAAGCGGGGCCGCTCCCGCGCAGCGTGCCGGGGCGGACTGATTTTGCGGTGTTGCCCCGGGCGGCCGCACAGGCTTCGGCCCAGCCCCTCACCTGGCCCGATGCGCCGGCCGGGGCCCGGGCGGCGCTGCCCGCCCAACTGCGGCCCGCGGCCGGCCTGCAGCCGTTGGCCAGCGGCCCGGGCCAGGCCGTGGCCGCCGCCAACCGGCGGGTGGGGCTGGGATTTGTGGCGGTATCGCTGGTGCCCGAAACCTTCCCGTGGGGGCTGCAAGGCCGCCCGGACCTCTACCGCTCCTATTGGAACCGCCTGCTGACGGCCGCCCGGCCCCCCGCTCCTACCGAAGCCGCCTGGCAGGTAGGCACGCGCTGGCCGCGCCCGCAGCAGCCGCTGCTGCTGCACCTCACCGCTGCTTTTCCCAAAAGCCAGCCCACCGTTCGGGCTCTTTCAGCAGGGCCTACTGTCCGATTGGCGCTGCGCCAGGACACCCGCCTTCCCGAATGGAGCACGGCCCAGTTCTGGCCGCAGGCACCGGGCTGGCACAAGCTCACTGGTCCGGGGCGCGTCACGCATTCGTTCTACGTGTACCCAGCCGGCGCCTGGGCTGGGCCGGAACGAGAGGAACGCCAACTGGCAGTGGTTCAGCAAGCCATGGCGGCGCCCGGCGCGGCCGTGGCAAGTGAAACTGTGGCTCAGCCCTGGCCGGCGGGGTGGTTTTTCGCCCTGTTTCTGCTGGCAGCCGGGTACCTTTGGCTGGAAGAAAAGCTGTAGCGCGAGGTTGTATAGAGACGCATATTTGCGTCTCGTCGTTGAACGTCTGGCGCCTTCTTGAATAGGGAAACGCACCCTCTACGGCGCTTACAACGAGACGCAAATATGCGTCTCTACATTATAGATACACGTCCAAACTGCCTATTTGGCTGCGGCCACTCGTTTCTGCCAGGCGGGGTATTCCTTCTGCAGCAGTTCGGCCGGCCAGGTGCTGGCGTACACGTAGCCGGCGCGGCGCTCGTTTTCAATCTCGCTGAGTTGGTAATGCACTTGGCTGTCGCGCCCCACGTAGATGGGCCGGTTGGTGCCCAACTCGTAGAACCGCGCCCAGAGGGTGGCGCCGGGCTGCGGCACAATCACCCGGTCGCGGTGGGTTTTCTCCTGCGGGGCGGCAATTTCCTTGAGCGCGTAGCCCGGCATTTTCACCTGCTCAAACCAGGACACGGCCCCCTCGATGGAGGCCTTCACGGCGGGCGTGACGGGTTCGTCCATTAGGAAGCGCACGATGCCTACCGACTCCGCCCCGCTCAGCGAAGGCAGCTCGAAGGCGCGGGCTTTGGCGGGCAGCAGGCTCACTTCGTCGTATTGGGCGCACCAGGCGGTGGGGCGACCGTTCTGGAGTACCTGCGTTTTCAGGATGCAGTCGACGCCGCGGGCCACGGCGGCCTGCGCCAGGGGCACCAGCTCCGGGCCGACCAGGGCGTAGCGCTCCTCCTTGCGGGCCACGCGGCGCAGCACGCCCAGGGCCCGAATCATGGCGTCGTCGTTGAAGGTAATTTCGCGCCGGTAGCCACTCAGGTCGGGGTAAAACTGCGGGAAGCCGCCGTTGGGGTACTGCATTTTCAGCAGGTAGCGGATGCCGTTTTCGGCGCCCTGGCGGTAGGCCGGGTTGTGGGTGTGCTGAAAGGCTTTGAGCAGGTAGTGGATTTCGCGGGTGGTGGCGTCGTTGTCGATGGTGGCATCGTTCTGGTTCTTGCTGTCGAGCAAGCCCGCGCGGGCGCCCTCGCTCAGGCGGGCGGCGTAGTTGATTTTCACTTCGCCCAAGGCCTTGGGCCAGCCGCCCACGGCGCGCTGGTAGAGCAGCATCTTTTCGGCCGTGGTGTCGAGCTGTGCGGCGGGCACGCCGGGGGCCGTTGCGGCCACGGCGCCCGTCAGCGGGTTCCAGCGCCCGCCGAAGGTCCAGGCGGCAGTGAGGTCTTTGGGCTTCGGCGCGCCCTCGACGGTGGCTAGGTTGTCGCGGTGCCAAGCGTAGTCGCCGCCCTGGCGGTGGCAGTTGGCGTAGTACACGCGGCGGCCCCACTGCTTGGGCCCGGGGCCCGAAACGGCGTGGTAGATGTCGGCATCGGCCATGTTCCGGGCAAAGGTGCAATCGACCAGGTAAAACTGCGCCTCCCGGTGGAAGCGCCCCAGCTTGAAGCCGTCGTCGCCAACAAAGGAGCAGTTGCGCAGCACCGTTTTCGAGTCGCGGCTGCCCGAGCCGTCGTGCCAGATGGCCGCTTCCTTGCTATGGCAGATGAAACGGCAGTTTTCGGCGTAGGCCCAGCCGCGGGGGCAGTAAAAATCCACGCCGCCCTCCATGGTGCAGTCCTTGAAATAGTAGGCGCCAGCTTCCGTGTCCCAGGGGCTCACCGTGTCGCCGCCCAGGGCCCGGAAGGTGCAGTGCCGCGCTATCAGGCGCGTGGCGCCGGGGAGGGCCCGCAGGGCCATCTGGTGGCCGTTTTTACTCACTTTCTTCTGGCCGCCGGGCGCCGTTGGGCAGTCAATGGTGACCTCGCCGGCGGCGTTGAAGCCGTAGCTGTTCACCACGCTCAGGTTTTCGAGGGTGATGTCGGGGCTGTTGCGCAGGTTGAGGGTGGCCACGCCCCAGTCGTCGGCCTTGGCATCGGGGCCGCACAGCCACATGTCGCGGGCCTGCGGAAAGGTCAGGACAACGCCCCTTTCGCTTTGCCCCTTGAGCACGAGGTTGGCTTTGCCGTCCACGTACACCTTCTCGCGGTAAGTGCCGTTTTTGATGTACACCGTGCGTGGCCGGGCAGCCGTGGCCGGCAAGCTGTTGATGGCCTCTTGGATGGTCCGAAAATTCGCGGAGCCATCTGCGGCCACGGTCACGGTCTGGGCCCGGGCCGGCAGCAGCCAGAAGCTCAGCAGCAAGAGCAACGCCAGTCCCAGCAGGCGCAAGGCAGTTGTTTTCATGGGGCGTAGAAAAGTAGGCGAAGGGGTTCGGGGACCGGTCCGGCGGCGAAACCACCAACCCGGTCGAAGGCCACGCCGTTCGGGCGGCAATGGCGTGATTGTTAATAAAAAATGTCGTTCAACGGCTGCCGTTCGGCCGCCTCGCGTGCTATGACGACCGGGCCAACGGCTTTGCCGTTTGACCGCGGCGTTGCTTACAGAAAATCGTCGCGCCGTGGGGTAAAGGCGTCCACCAGCACGCCGGCTTCCAGGCACTCCACGCCGTGCCAGGCCAGCGGCGGCACGTAGCAGCTGTCGCCGGCGCGCAGCGTCTGCGTCTCGTCGGCAATGGTGTAGGCAAAGGAGCCGCTTTCCACGTAGCTCAGCTGGGCGTGCAGATGGTTGTGCCGGGCGCCCACGCCGCCGGTTTCGAAGGCCACGCGCGTCAGCATCAGGTCGGGGCCGTGGGCCAGCACCTTGCGGCGCACGCCGGGGCCGGTGGTTTCCCACTGGGCGCCGGCATCGGGCACGAACGAAGGCTTGCTGGATTCAAAAGTGGCGTCGGTGGTCATTGCTACGCGGGGGGCAGGGGTGAATTGGGTTATTAAAAGTCCGACCATTTATCGCCCAGGCCAAAGCTTGCGCCCATTTTACTTGCGCAATCGTTCCCGACAACGATGCCGCAGCCGGCTTTCGGCCACAAAAAAAGCCCCCGCAGCAGCGGGGGCTTTTCTCTACCAGCCCAGCCAACAACGGCCGGGCAACTGTGCAGAACCGTTAGTTCTTCTGGATGCGGCGCACGGCGAACACCTCGCCCTGGCGCACTTCCAGCATGTACACGCCGGCCGCGAGGCCTACGGGCAGCAGCACCTGCTTGTCGGCGCCAAGCGCCACCGGCGCCAGCACCAGGCGGCCGGCCAGGTCGCGCAGGGCCACCGTAGCAGCGCCCGCCGAGGGCAGGCTCACCGTCACGCGGTCAGCAGCCGGGTTCGGGTACACGAGCAGGCCGGGCAGGGCCTGGCTGGCCAGCGCCGCCGACACCAGGTTGAACGAACCGGTGCTGGTGGCCGTGCCGCCGGGAGTTACCACCGTGATAACGCCCGTCACGCTGCCCGTGCCGCTGGGTACCACGAAGGTGATGCTCGTGGCCGATACCACCGAGAAGTTGGGCACGTTGAAAGAGCCGATGCGGACCGCCGTGGCGCCCAGCAGGTTGGTGCCCGTGATGGTCACCGTGGTGCCGGGGCCGCCCGTGGTGGGCGTGAAGCTGGTGATGGTGGGCACCGGGGTTACAATCGTGAACGTCACGCCGTTGGAAGTTCCGCCGCCGGGCGTGGGGTTCACCACGGTCACGGTGTAGGTGCCTGCCGGAGCGCCAGCGGGCACCGTAGCGGTGATTTGCGTAGCCGACACGAACGTGCTCGGAATGGTCGTGGTCGGAATGGTTGCCCCGGTCACAATAACGCTCGAAGCGCTGGTGAAACCCGTGCCCGTGAGGGTAATGGTCGCGTTGGAGCCCACCTGCACCGAGTTCGGCGAGATGGTCGTGATAACCGGCACCGGGTTGTTGGGGGCCACAAAATCCGAAATCGAGATGTCGTCGATGATGATGCGGGGCGCCGTGGCCGTCGTAGTCGTCACGGTGTTGCTGATGCGCAGGCGCACGTTGCCGGCCTGGTTCACCGCGAAGGTGTAGGGCGTGAGCGTGGCCGTGAGGGCGGCCGGAGCACCGGGCACGGTGGTGTAGGTGGTGCCGCCGTCGGTCGAAATTTCCAGCAGGAACGACGCGCCGGTGTCGGTGCCGTACAGGGCCGAGTTGATGATGATGGTGCCCGCGCCGTTGGGCTTGTCAAAGTTCATGCTGATGGCGCCGCCGGTGCGCAGGCGGGCCGACTTCAGCCCGTTGAATTTGTCGGCAAACGAGTCGCCGATAAGGGCATTGGCGAAGTTCCACACGCCGCTGGTCAGCGTCACGGTGCCGGCGGTGTAGCTGGTCTTGGTGCCGGCCTCAAAGGTTTCGAAAGCGCCAGCCGTGCTGGGGTTGCTCACCACGAAGGTGAAGGCATTGGAAGTACCGGCCGAGTTGGTCAGCGTCACGGGGAAGCTGCCGGCCGTGGCCAGCACCGAAGCCGGGATGGTCACGGTCACGGTCGTGGCCGTGCTGCTGGTCTGGGTGTAAGAAATGCCGTTGAAGTTAACGGTGGTGGTGGGCGTGATGCCCGTGGCCGTTACCGTGAGCGTCACGGCCGGGCCGCCGGCCACCTGGGCCGTGGGCGAGAGGCCCGAAATCACCGGCGTCACCACCGGGGCGCTCACCGTGAAGGTGCCCGTGCTGGTGCCGGTGCCGGCCGGCGTGGTCACGGCAATGGTGCCGGAGGTAGCGCCCGTGGGCACGTCAAACATCACCGACGTGGCGCTCATCACCATGAAGTTGGTCACGGCCGTGCCGTTGAGCGTGGCGCCGGTAGCGCCCGTGAAGTTGGTGCCCGTCACGGTGACGGTGGTGCCCACGGGGCCGCTGGTGGGCGTGAAGCTCGTGATGGTGGGCGCAGCGGCCGGCGCGTTAAACGTGAAGGTGCCGGTGCTGGTCACGGTGCCGCCGGGCGTGGTCACGGCAATGGTGCCGGACGTGGCCGTGGCAGGCACGGTGAAGGTGATGGTGGTGGCGTTCACCACGGTGAAACCCGTGATGGCCACGCCGTTCAGGGTCACGGCCGTGGCGCCGATCAGGTTAGTGCCCGTGATGGTAACGGTAGCGCCGGGGCCGCCCGCGGTGGGCGTGAAGCTGGTGATGGTGGGCGCGGCCACCGTCGACTCGGGCGCAAAGGCCACGCCGCGGAAGTTGGCGTTGGTGCCGGCCGTGGCAACGGAGGCGGGCAACACCAGGTTGCTGGGCGCCGCGTTGTAGCCGGCGTTGTCGGTGATGAAGTACAGGTTGGTCGAAGAGCTGGTGGCCAGGTTCACCGTGGTGCCGATGAGGCTGCCGTTGAGGCCGCGCAGGGCCGGGCCCGCCGTGGTGGCCGTGGCGCCCGTGATGACGCCGTTCAGCGTCCAGGTGCCGCCCACCAGGCTCCACTTCTGCACGCCGCCGTCTACCGTGGTGCGGTCGTCGGCCACGTACACCACATCCACGCCGGGAACGGTGGTGCTCAGGTCAGCAAAGTAAAAACCGTAGGGGCTGGGGCCCGTGGTGCTAGGAAAGCCCGGCAGCGGCGTAGTCGTAGTGCCGGTGGCGGTGGGCAGGCCGGTGCCCACCTGCGAAATGCCCAGGAAGTTGCCGCCCGTCGTGGTGGACGAGGACACGTACAGGTTGCCGTTGTAGATGCCCACGCCGCGGTTGTTCGAAGGCACCGCCGACACCACGGTGCTGGTACCGGAAGCCGGGTTGCCCAGCGGAGCGTAGCGCACGCCGCCGGTCGAGCCCACGGCGTAGAACGTGGTGCCGTCGACGGTAGCGGCCGAGCGGATGTTGCCACCGCTAAAGCCGTCGCTCAGGCGGGTGCTGGTGTCGAAGGTGCCGTCGGCGGCAATGCGGCCGATAACGCGGTTGTTGGCGGCCGAGGCCGTACCAGACAAAGAGGCGGTGCCCACGGCGGCGTCGTAGCCGGTGAGCACGAGGTAAGCGCCGTTCACCGAGCGGGTGAGCAGGGCATCAGAGCCCGACGAGCCGGTGTTGGTCAGAATGCTGTTGTTGCCAGCGGCGGCCGTGGGCAGCGCGATGGTTTGCACCAGCACACCGGCCGGCGTGTACTCTAGTAGAAAGGTGGGGGCGGCAGCGGGCGAGAGGGCCGTCGCGCCGCCATCGCCTACGCGCACCACCACCAGGTTACCGGGAGTGAAGGGGGCTGCGGAACCCAGCATGGGCCACAGGCACACCAGAAACATCAGGCACTTGAGTAGCCTGCCAGCGAAGAATTGCTTCATACAGAAGGAGTAAAAGTGAACGGAAATAGGAAAATGAAGAAGTGATGAAAACGCAGGGGTACCGGCGGCAAAGGTAGGCCGGCGCGGCCACTGGAAAGTTACGCCAAAATGACCTTGCGGCGGGGCAAATGGTTGCCCGTGATTACTCCCAGAGCGGATAATGTTCAAGGTGCACTTCCTGCTCGAAAAAGATGCGCGTGCTTTCCTCAAACGAGCGGGTGAAATCCGACACGTAGAAGTGATGCGCGGGCGGCGCGGCGGCCGGGGGCGCCAGCAGGCCGTGGGCCGCCAGGTAGGCTTCGGCATCGGCGGCCACCACGTCGGAAGCGTCCAGCACGTCGACGCGGCCGGCGTAGTAGCGGGCTATCTGCTCCTTGATGAGCGGGTAGTGCGTGCAGGCCAGCACCAGGGCGTCGATGTCGGCCAGCGCGGCGTTGCTCAAATACGTGCCGATGATGTCGTCGCTGATGGAGTTGCGGAAAAAGCCTTCCTCTATCATGGGCACCAGCAAGGGCGTGGCCAGCGAGTGCAGGTCGACGCCGGCGTCCAGCTCGTCAACCTTCTTTTTATACACGTTGGAATTCACCGTTTGCTTGGTGCCGATGAGGCCCACGCGGCGGCCGGCGTAGGCCCGGCCCAGGTGCGCCACAATCGGGTCAATCACGTTCAGCACCCGCGCTTTGGAGCCCACGTACTCGCGCACCAGCTCGTAGGCCGCGGCCGAGGCCGAATTGCAGGCTATCATTATCAGCTTGCAATGCTGGCGCAGCAGCAAATCGCAAATCTTGACGGAATACGCCTGAATGGCGGCCGCGCTTTTGTCGCCGTAGGGCAGGTGGGCGGTGTCGCCGAAGTACACGATGCGCTCGTGGGGCAGGCGCCGCGCCACCGCCCGCGCCACGGTGAGGCCGCCGATGCCGGAGTCGAACATGCCAATGGGCCGGGCGGCCAGCGCCGAGGCAGAAGCAGCAGTTGTCATGGCGCAAAGGTAGGCCGGCGCGCCACGCCGCCGCGGGGCCCGGGCATGTGGGTTTTTGGAAATCTCGGTATATTTCCGCCTACTTTTCAGCTCACATCTTTGCCATGAGCACCATTCTGGCCGAAATCGACCACGCGCTGGCCGCGCACGACGCCCGCCAGGGCCGCCCCGTGGCCATATACCTCGGCGCCCGCAAGCTCACCCAGCTCACCCTCGACGCCGCCCGCGCCGCCCTGCCCGACCTCAGCACCGACGCCGGCCGGCCCCTCGCCTACCGCAACCTCGAGCTGCTGCGCGACGAAGTGAACGTGGACGGCCTGCGGGTGATATAAAAGTAGGGTAAGAGGGTATGGGTGTGTGAGGGTAAGAGTTATCCTAAGTATGGCAGCTGTTGTGCATCAATTCCTACCCTCCTACCCCCATACCCTCTTACCCTATCGAAGCAGCGGCTGTAGCACCGCCCACACCGTGCGCGCCACAATGCGGTGCCCCGTCGGCGTGGGGTGAATGCCGTCGGCCTGGTTGAGGCTGCGGTCGCCGCCCACGCCATCTAGTAGGAACGGAATGAGGACGAGGTTGTTTTTGGTGGCCAGGTCTTGGTAAATGGCTTTGAAGTCGGCCGCGTAGCTGACGCCCAGGTTGGGCGGTATCTGCATGCCGGCCAGCACGATTTGGGCGTTGGGGCTGCGGCGCCGCACCGTGTCGATGATGCCCTGCAGGTTGCGCCGGGTGGCGGTGAGCGGCAGCCCGCGCAGGCCGTCGTTGCCGCCCAGCTCCAGCACAAACACGTCGACGGGCTGACGCAACACCCACCCCACCCGGCTGAGCCCGCCGGCGGTGGTTTCGCCGCTCAGCCCGGCGTTGACGACTTCGTACCCCAGCTTGAGCGAGTCGATTTTCTGGCCAATCAGGCCCGGGAATGCCTGCTCGGGTTCGACGCCGTAGCCGGCCGTGAGGCTGTTGCCGAAGAACAGCAGGCGCTTTTTGCCCGTGGGCGTGGCGGCCTCGGCGCCGGGGCGTTGGGCGGCGGCCCGTGGGGCGGTGGCTTGCTCGGCGGGCGGGTTGGAATTGCACGCCCCCAGCACGAGGGCGAAAAAGGCGGCGGCAAACGAGGAACTAACTCTATTCATGGACAGCGTTTTGGGCAGGAAGCCGTAAGGACTACAAAACATGGGGAAGGGCTATGCGTCTTCGCTACCCGTAACGAACGGCGAGTGGCCCGGTTACGTGTGCGGGCCGGGGGCCGGCCCCTCCCCGACCACCAAACGGCGAAACGCCCCCGGCCGACGTTTGGCCGCCAAAAATATTGCCTAGACTTTCCCTGCATGAGCATTCTTCGCGTCGACAACCTCACCAAAACCTACCCCAGCGCCGGGCACGAGCTCACGGTGCTGCACGCCGTCAGCTTCGAGCTGCAGGCCGGCGACACGTTTGCCATCGTGGGGCCTTCAGGCTCGGGCAAAACCACGCTGCTGGGCCTCTGCGCGGGCCTCGACCGCGCCACCGCGGGCAGCGTGTGGCTCAACGGCATTCAGCTTGACCACCTGAGTGAAGACCAGCGGGCGGCCGTGCGCAACCAGCACGTGGGCTTCATCTTCCAGAACTTCCAGCTGCTGCCCACCCTCACGGCCCTCGAAAACGTGCTGGTGCCGCTGGAGCTGCGCGGCCAGCGCGGCGCCGCCCAAACGGCCCTGGCCCTGCTCGACCGCGTGGGGCTGGCCGCCCGCGCGCACCACTACCCGGCCCAGCTTTCGGGCGGCGAGCAGCAGCGCGTGAGCCTGGCCCGCGCCTTCGCCAACCGCCCCGCCCTGCTCTTCGCCGACGAGCCCACCGGCAACCTCGACCCCGACACCAGCGAGCGAGTGGTTGATTTATTGTTCGAGCTAAACCGCGAGGCCGGCACCACCCTTGTGCTGGTGACCCACGACCTGGAGCTAGCCGCCAAAACCCAGCGGACGCTGCGGCTGCGCGGCGGCAAAGTGGTGGAGGAAGTGCTGGGCTGAGGCTAGGTCAATAGCATCGCCAGCAGCTTTTGATGCTTAAAGCCGCTTTTCAGCGGCGGCTCTTGCTTGGGTAAGAAACGGGCTTTGGTGGAACTGCGCGGCGGCCGGACGCTTGCTTCAGGTTCTTAGAGACGGGTGTTTTGGTTAGATGAGCGGGCGTTTTTGACAAGCCATTTAGCCGGAGTTTCTCTTCCTTTGATGGGATGAACTCAAGCCCTACGGTTTTGAATTCAACCCGGCGGTTGAGTTGACGATGTTCAGGAGAGTCGTCGGGTGCGGCGGGCCGCTTGGCACCGTAACTAAAGCTGACCAGCCGGTTTTCCGAGATGCCTTTTCTCAGCAAATGGGTATAGGCGGCCTCAGCCCGGCGCCAGCCGAGACGCAGCAAATACCGTTCGGGGTCGGGCTCGCCACCAGGAACCTCGAAAGGCTCGGCGTGGCTTTCTACCAGCAGACCCGAATTGGGAGTAGCATTCAACCGCCGGATAACGCTGTCCATCGTGGTCAGGCTCGTTGGTTGTAAGTCAAACCGCCGGATAGCGAAATAAATGTTCGGCCACCAACGCTCCGGATTTTCGGGCCCATCATAATTCAGATAGAAATTCTTAACAACGACTGAATCAGTAGCTGATTCCGGCACGGGAAACTCCTGTGTTTCGATGTTTTCACCATCCTTGCTTAGGGCCACCAGATAAGTGCGGCCCGCAGGCATGGCCACGCGGTACGACCCATCGACCTTGGTGGTGTCGCGCCAGTGCTGCACCGCCGCATCAGTTCCGCAGCAACTAAAGTCCACTGCCACCCCTGGAACCACCGTTAAGGAGTCTTGGGGACCATAAAAATGGCCTTGCACGCGAACCAGTGGCTTCTCCGGCAGTTGAACCCCGGCAGACGGCTGGCCGCTGCTAATTGCCGGCACTACCCGCGCCGAATGGCACCCAACGAAACCGGCAAACAGTGCTAGCCAACACCCCACCCGACCCATCATTTGCGAAAACAGTACCCTTGATTTCATTTTCTGGCCGAATTTATTCGCGGCATTGTGCCTTAAGCAACTCACTAGGCGCTAAATAACGCACAGCCTCAGTGGCCAACTTCGCGCAGGCCGTTACCGTTGTCGGAACAGCTGCTTAAAGTGACTGGCCTACTTTCTACGTCTATGCCTCCGCTGATGCAGTGGTAACCCAGGTTTCACTGACTGCCATGCCGCGCCCCCAATTTTACATTCCTTCCCGTGACGCCCTCCCCCACTCCTCCCGCTTCTCGCCCCGCTTTTCCCTGGCTTTTCCGCATGGCCTGGCGCGACAGCCGCCGCAGCCGGGCGCGGCGGCTGCTGTTCATGGCCAGCATCATTCTGGGCATCGCAGCGCTGGTGGGCATCAATTCCTTTGGCGACAACCTGGCCAGCAGCATCAGCGGGCAGGCACGGGAGCTGCTGGGGGCCGACCTGGTGCTGACCGGCAGCAAAGGGTTTTCCAAAGAGCTGCGGCCCACGCTCAACCAACTGGGCACGGCTCGCACCCGCGAGGTGGCCTTTGCCTCCATGGTCGAGTTTCGGCCCAACCGGGGTGTGCGGCTGGTGCAGGTGCGCGCCCGCGACGGCGGCTTTTTCTACGGCGACTGGCAGACCGAGCCGCGCACCGCCGCCCAACGCTTCGTGCAGGACAGCACCGCGCCGGGCGCGCTGGTCGACGATGCCCTGCTGGCCCAGTTTGGGGCGCGGGTGGGCGACTCGGTGCAGGTGGGCAAGGTGCGGCTGCTCATCATCGGGCGGGTATTGAAGACGCCGGGACAGTCGGGCATCAGCACGGCGGTGGCGCCCACGGTGTTTATCCCGCTTGCGCTGGTGCGCCAAACGGGCCTGGTGCAGCGCGGCAGCCGCTTGCAATACCGGCGCTCCTACCAATTTGCGCCGGGCACCGACGTGGCGGCCGTGGTGAAAACGCTGCAAACCCGCCTCGACAAGGCCGACATCGACGCCGACACCGTGGCCACCCGCCAGGAGCAAACCGGCCGTGCCTTCGCCGACCTCACCCGCTACCTCAGCCTGGTGGCCTTTGTGGCGCTGCTGCTGGGCTGCGTGGGCGTGGCCAGCGCCGTGAACCTGTATGTGCGCGAAAAGCTGGCCGCCGTGGCCGTGCTGCGCTGCCTGGGCGCCAGCGGCCGGCAGGCGCTGCTCATTTATTTGATTCAAACCGCGGGGCTGGGGCTGGTGGGCGCGGTGCTGGGCTCGCTGTTGGGCGCAGCGGTGCAGGGCCTCTTGCCGCGCGTGCTGGGCGACTTTTTGCCCGTCGACATCACCGTGAGTGTCTCGTGGCCGGCCGTGCTGACCGGCCTGGCCACGGGCTTGCTGATGGCGGTGCTGTTTGCCCTGCTGCCGCTGCTGAGCGTGCGGCGGGTGTCGCCGCTGCGGGTGCTGCGCACGGCGTTTGAAGACGAGGCGGAAAAACCCGACGCGTGGCGCGGACTCGTGATGGCCGTCATTGGCTTGTTCATTCTGGCCTTTGCCTACCAGCAAACCCAGAGCTGGAAGACGGCGCTGGGTTTCGGCGCGGGGCTGCTGGTGGCGGTGGTGGCCTTGGGCGCCGTGGGCCGCCTGCTAATGGAGCTGGTGCGCAACTTCTTCCCCACCGGCTGGAGCTACGTGTGGCGGCAGGGCCTGGCCAACCTGTTTCGACCTCAAAACCAAACCCTCACGCTGGTCACGTCCATTGGCCTGGGCACCTTCCTGCTGGCCACGCTTTTCCTGACCCAAGCCCTGCTGCTGGGCCGTGTGCAGATAGCCGGGCAGGGCCAGCAGCCCAACCTGGTGCTGTTCGACATCCAACGCGAGCAGCGGGCCGGCGTCGAGGACTTGCTGAAGGCGCAACAATTGCCCGTGCTGCAGCGGGTGCCCATCGTGACCATGAGCCTGAAGGCCATCAACGGCCGCTCGGTGGCCGAATTGAAAAAGGACACCACCACCGGCATCCCGCCCTGGGCCCTCACCCGCGAGTACCGCGTCACGTACCGCGACTCGCTCAACTCTTCCGAAAAGCTGGTGGACGGCACCCTGCCCGGCCTGGCCCCCGACGGCACCCCGCGCATTTCGGTAGAAGCCGGCTACCTGCAGCGCGCCAAGCTCAAGCTCGGCGACACGCTGGACTTCAACGTGCAGGGCGCGCCCATGCGGGTGGTCATCGGCGGCACCCGCGAGATTGACCGGGCGCGGGTGCAGCCCAGCTTTTTGCTGGTGTTTCCGGCGGGCGTGCTGGAGCAGGCGCCGCAGTTTACGGTGCTGCTCACGCGCACGCCCAACACGGCGGCGCTGGCGGCCGTGCAGCAGCGGCTGGTGCAGGAATTCCCCAACGTGTCGGCCATCGACCTGGCCCTGATTCTGCAGACGTTGGACGACCTCATCGGCAAAATTTCCTTCGTCATCCGCTTCATGGCCGGCTTCAGCATCCTCACCGGCTTGCTGGTGCTCAGCAGTTCGGTGGTCATCAGCCGCTACCAGCGCGTGCGCGAAAGCGTGCTGCTGCGCACGCTGGGCGCCAGCCGGGCCCAGATTCTGCGCATCACGCTGGTCGAATACGGCCTGCTGGGCCTGCTGGCGGCGCTGGCGGGCATTGGGCTGGCGCTGCTGGCGGCCTGGGCGCTGGCGGTGTGGGTGTTCAGTGCCAGCTTCGGGCCGGCGCTGCTGCCGCTGCTGGGCCTGGCCGCGCTGGTCACGGTGCTCACGGCGGCCATTGGGCTGTTCAATAGCCGGGAGGTGCTGCGTCGCTCGCCGCTGGAAGTGCTGCGGGCCGAGGGCTAACGGCAGCGGGGGCTGGAGGTATATTTGGGAAGAATCCCATTTCCAGCTATGCCCAAGTCCGTTCTATTCATTGCCGCGCTGGTTTGCCAAGTGCCCGCCCTGGCCCAGCAAACGCCCAAAAAGCCGCTCGACCATTCCGTTTACGACCGGTGGGAAAGCGTCGTCAACCCCAAAATCAGCAACAACGGCAAGTTTGTGCTCTACCAGGTGAAGCCCCAGCAGGGCGACGGCACCTTGTATATCAAAACGGCCGGCAACCGCCAGCTGGCCCAGATTGGCCGGGGCGACTCGGCGGCTTTCTCGGCCGATTCCCGGTTTGTGGCGTTTTCCATTAAGCCGCCCTACGCGCTGGTGCGGCAGGCGCGCATCAAAAAGAAAAAGCCCGACGACATGCCCAAAGATTCGCTGGGCGTGTATGCCCTCGAAACCGGCAAGCTCACGAAATATGCCAATGTAAAGTCGTGGCAGCTGGCCGAAAAAGCTGCGGTGCTGGCCTTCCTGGGCAACAAGCCGGTGCTGAAAGACGCCAAGCCCAAAGCCCCGGCCGACACCCTCAAGAAGCTCACCGACGGCCTGCTCGACGCCAACAAAGCCGGCGCGCCTCTCACCGTGCTCAACCTGCCGGCCGGCAGCAGCCGGGAGTTTGCGGCCGTGACCGATTACCAAATCAGCAAGCCGGGCAACCGCGTGGCCTTCGCCGTGCTGGCCCCGAAAGGCAGCCAGGACGTGCAGTCGGGCCTGTATGCGTTCGACGTGCCGGGCGGCAGCCTTCGGAAGTTGAGTAGCGGCAAGGGCACCTACAAAAACCTGGCGTTCGACGAAGCCGGCAAGCAGCTGGCTTTCGCGGCCGAGAAGCACCCCGAGAAGGCCCTGGTGAAGCCGTTCAGCCTGTACTACACCAACTTCGCCATCGACTCGGCCGCCATCATCCTGCGGCCGGGCGATAAGACCCTGAAGGCCAACTGGTCGCCGAGCGGCTTTGGCAAAATTCAGTTCAGCGACAACGGCGAGAAGCTGTTTTTCGGCACCGCCCCCGACCCCATTCCGCAGGACACCTCGCTGGTAGAGTTTGAGCACGCCAAGCTCGACATCTGGAACTACAAGGACGACTACCTGCAGCCCACGCAGCTCAAAAACCTGAAGAAGGACCTGCAGCGCAATTACCTGGCCGTGCTCTACCCCAAGCGCGGCAATCTGTTTATTCAGCTCGAAGACGAGTACCTGCGTGAATCTTTCCTGGCCGAAAACACCAACGCCGAGTACGTGTTGGCTCTCACCGATACGGCCAAGCGTATTGCGGCGCAGTGGGAAGGCGCCGCGCGCCGGCAGGCGTTTCTGGTTTCTACCACCACCGGGCAGCGCGTGGCCATCAACCCGCAGGCCCTCAAAAGCCGGTTTCAGCTGTCGCCCAACGGCGACTACGCCCTGTGGTACGACGACGCGGCCAAGGCCTGGTTTTCCTTCGCCGCGGCCACCCGCCGCACCACCAACCTGACCGGCCAGCTCCCCGTTTCCTTCACCGACGAAGAAAACGACTCGCCCACCGACCCCGAACCCTACGGCGTGGCCGCCTGGACCAAAAACGACGGGGCCGTGCTGGTGTATGACCGGTACGACATCTGGAAAATCAACCCCAAAACCGGGGCCGCCGTCAACTTCACCAATGGCCTGGGCCGCGCCGGCAAGCTGACCTTCCGCTACCGCATTCCGGTGGAGAAAAAGAAGTTCATCGAGCCCAAAGATGAGCTCCTACTGCTGGCCCAAAATACCGAAACCAAGCAGTGGGGCTACTACCGCAAAGCCATAGCCGGCACCAAAGCGCCGCAACTCGTGGCCATAGGGCCCGTGAGCTACTCACCCCTCATGCAGGCCAAAAACGCCGGCACGCTGCTCTACACCAAGTCCAGCGTGAGCCAGCCGGCCGACGTGTACGTGAGCACCGACCTGCGCAAAGAGACCAAGCTGAGCGCCATCAACGCCCAGCAGCAGGACTACAACTGGTTCACGGCCGAGCTGGTGCACTGGACCACGCCCCAGGGCCACAAGGCCACCGGCGTGCTCTACAAGCCCGAAAACTTTGACCCCGCGAAGAAGTACCCCCTGATTTCGTACTTCTACGAAAAGCTGTCCGACGGCATCTACCGCTACCAGGCCCCGGCCCCCACGCCTTCGCGCCTCGACATCGCCATGTTTGCCAGCAACGGCTACCTCGTCTTCACGCCCGACATCAGCTACACCGTGGGCGAGCCCGGCCCCTCAGCCGTGGAATACGTGAACTCGGGCGTGGAAGCGCTGAAGAAAAACCCCTGGGTCGACGGTGCCCACCTCGGCATTCAGGGCCAGAGCTGGGGCGGCTACCAGGTGGCCTACCTCATCACCCAAACCAACCTGTACGCCGCCGCCTGGGCCGGCGCGCCCGTCGTGAACATGACCTCGGCCTACGGCGGCATCCGCTGGGAATCGGGCGTGAGCCGGCAGTTCCAGTACGAGCGCACCCAAAGCCGCATCGGCGGCACGCTCTGGGAAAAGACGGACGCCTACCTCCGCAACTCGCCGCTCTTCTCGCTACCCAAGGTGCAGACGCCGGTGGTCATCATGGCCAACGACGCCGACGGGGCCGTGCCGTGGTACCAGGGCATCGAGATGTTTACGGACCTGCGCCGCCTGGGCAAGCCCGTATGGCTGCTCCAATACAACGGCGAGGCCCACAACCTCTTGAAGCGCGAAAACCGCAAGGACATTTCCATTCGCGAGCTGCAGTTCTTCGACCATTACCTGAAAGGCGCCCCCGCGCCCGTGTGGCTGGAAAAAGGCGTGCCCGCCGTGGAAAAAGGCCGCAACTGGGGCTTGGAACCGGCGAAGGGCGCCGGGATGTAGAGACGCAATACCTTGCGTCTCTACCCCCGGCAGCGCACACGCCAAAGCCGCGCACCCTAAGCAAAATCAGTGGTTTTCATGACCCCGCGCATACCCAACGCATTGGCCTAAACGCATATTGAGGGCGTTTGCAACCTCAATGCCTGGCCCATGAAAACCACCTTCTTAACACCCGTGCTACTGGCTTTCCTATCGGCGTGCGTCGCTGATTCGGACCAACCCAAATCCGGCGAAGCCAATGGCGGCATCCCGCCCGCTTCGCCCGTCCGCAACGCGGTGCTGCGCACCCCACCGCCTCACAAGCAGGGCTTCAAAAGCAATATCGAGCAGGACACCCGCGCCAACCGCGACTTCCGCCACGTGCGCTACACCGGCCAGCACCTGCAGCTGGTGCTCATGAGCCTGAAGCCCGGCGAGGAAATCGGCAGCGAAACCCACCCCAACGCCGACCAGTTTTTCCGCTTCGAAGAGGGTACCGGCAAGTGCGTCGTCAACGGCCACGAATACCTGGTGCGAGACGGCGACGCCGTGATTGCGCCGGCCGGAACTGCGCACAACGTCATCAACACCAGCCCGACCAAGGCCCTGAAACTGTACACTATCTACGCCGCCCCGCAGCACCAAGACGGCGTGGTGCGGGCCACCAAGCGGGAGGCCGAGCAGCACGAAACCCGGTTCGACGGCAAAACCACGGAGTAGCGCTGTGGGCGCTCACCCACGCCCCGTGGTGGCGGTGCGCCCCGCCGCCCCCGCCGCGGCGGGGCGTGTCGGGCGCCGCGGAAGGAACGGCAAATCCGCGCCACTTATTACTTATTAAATGCTGCTAGGGGTTCGTTTGCCCGAAGTGAAACGTAGCGTTGATAGCTGACAACGGTGTAAGACCATAGCTAATGCCTTGCTCCTTATAGCTTCGGCCAAACACACCATAGATAGGACCAGTGAAACTTGATGAACTGCTATAATACCCAATGGAATAAGTTGATTCGAATGAAATTGAAAATTGCGAACTCACAAAATATTTCACGCCGGCCAAGGGTGCCACGCCGGCACTAAAAGAATGGTTGTCTGTAGAAGTAGCATCAGGAGCAGTTCGGCCGTTGCGAAAAGTTCCTGTATCGGAAGCACTGTTGTAGCGCGCAAACACGTCGTATCCATAAATTAGCTGAAACCGACCCAATTGGTGCTGCCATTCATAACCAAGCCCCACTCCAATTGAGAAGCTCGTATTGCTTTTGGGGAAATAATAGTTTACTGAACCTACGTTGTTACTGAATTGTACAGAATCCTTCGAAGTCTGCGAATACCCTCCACCTATATAAAGTTGGGCCCGGTAGGCCCCTTTGCGCACCGGGATATTGGTGGCATTCATGACCGATTCATTCTTACGAAACATTAGCCGGGTCGAGCGAGTGTTAGCGAACGTATATACTCCGTTATACACCGACCCATAGCCGTAGGCGTTAAGGCCGTTTCCGTAACCGTAGGCAGTATTTCCGTAGTAACCAGTAGCATATACTTGATAAAAGGAGGGTAGAATAAAGGATGCATCTACACTAGCGTCCCACTGATAACGCTCGAAGCTGGTTAATTTAACTGACTTTACTAAAGGCTTTTTGCCGAAATAAAGACTTGAATCAGCTACTTCTGTGAGTGGTGACGTTCTTGCGTAAATACTTACGATAGGGAACAGGTGGCAGACAAGTAAGGGTAGAAATTTCATGTGGTTGATTTTGTGCAAAGGCAAACATAAGCCTGTATAGAAAAACAACGTGACAGGGTTTTATAAATTGCCTGAGAAGGCATTGATTCGCCCGCCGGCTGTTTTGCCAACCGATATACAAACCCAACCCCGCCCGCCCCGGCCGTACCTTTGCGGCCTATGAACCTGTTATCCGCCGAGAACATCTCGAAGAATTACGCCGACCGCTGGCTGTTTAAAGACCTCAACTTCGGCCTCAACCAAGGCCAGCGCGTGGCCTTTGTGGGCATCAACGGCACCGGCAAAACCACCCTCATGAAGGTGCTGGCCGGCCTCGAAGCCCCCGACACCGGCGAGGTGAGCGTGCGCAAAGGCATCCGCGTGACGTACCTGGGCCAGAACCCCGTGTTCGACGAAAGCCTGAGCGTGGAGCAAACCATCTTCGCCAGCCAAAACGACACGCTCAAGGCCATTCAGGAGTACGAGCACGTCGTGAACGACCCCAACCACAAATCCGACGACCTGCAGCGCGTGCTTGAGCGCATGGACGCCCTCAACGCCTGGGACTACGAAGCCCAGGTGCAGCAGATTCTCGGCCGCCTCGGCATCCTCGGCGACTTGCTCACCCGCAACGTGGCCCAGCTCTCGGGCGGGCAGCGCAAGCGCGTGGCCCTGGCCCGCGTCCTCATCGAAGAGCCCGACGTGCTGCTGCTCGACGAGCCCACCAACCACCTGGACCTCAGCACCATTGAGTGGCTTGAAAATCGCCTCTCCTCCCCCACCCTCACCCTGCTGATGGTGACCCACGACCGGTACTTCCTCGACAAGGTGGCCAACGAAATCGTGGAGCTCGACAAGGGCCAGGTGTACCGCTACCAAGGCAACTACGCCTACTTCGTGGAGAAAAAAGCCGACCGCGAAATGCGCGAAGCCACCGAAGTAGAAAAGGCCCGCCAGCTCTTCAAGAAGGAATTGGAGTGGATGCGCCGCATGCCCCAGGCGCGCGGCACGAAGCAAAAAGCCCGCATCGACGCCTTCTACGTCACCAAAGAGAAGGCCAGCACCAACCTCAGCAAGCAGCAGGTGGAGCTGAGCGTGAAAACCACCCGTCAGGGCGGCAAAATCATCGAAGCCAGCCACTTGAACAAACGCTTCGGCGACAACGTGGTGCTGGATGATTTCAGCTACGTGTTCAAGAAGAAGGACCGCATCGGCCTCGTGGGCCCGAATGGCGCGGGCAAGTCTACGCTGCTCAACATGCTCACCGGCAAGCTGCAGCCCGACTCCGGCACCATCGACGTTGGCCTGACCACCGTGTTTGGCTACTACACCCAGACCGAGCTGGAATTCGACCCCTCGCAGCGCGTCATCGACATCGTGAAGGAAGTGGCCGAAGTGGTGGAGCTGGCCAACGGCGACGTGCTCACCGCCAGCCAGTTCCTGAATTTGTTCCTGTTTCCGCCGGCCCAGCAGTACACGCTGGTGAGCAAGCTGAGCGGCGGCGAAAAGCGCCGCCTGCAGCTGCTGCGCGTGCTCATCAAGAACCCCAACTTCCTGATTCTTGACGAACCCACCAACGACCTCGACCTGGGCACGCTCAACATCCTGGAAGACTTCCTGCTGCACTTCTCCGGCTGCCTGCTCATCGTGAGCCACGACCGGTACTTCCTCGACCACCTCGCCGAGCACCTCTTCGTGCTGGAGCCCGGCGGGGCCGTCCTCAACTTCCCCGGCAACTACACCGATTACCGCGAGTACCTCGCCGAGCGCGAAGCCGAAGCCGCGCTGATTGAAGAAGAGAAAGCTGCCAAAGCCGCCCGCGCCGCCGCCAAAGCCGCCATCACGCCGGCCGCCGTGAGCACCGCCGTAGCCCCGTCGCCGCAGAAGCGCCGCGCCACCTTCGCCGAGAAAAAGGAGTACGAGCAGCTCGAAAAAGCCATGGCGGCGCTGGAAGCCGAGAAACAGGACATCACCGCCAAGCTGAACGGCGGCAGCGGCTCGCCGCAGGACTTTGCGGCCTGGGGCGCCCGGCTCTCGGCCCTGAATGAAGAATTGGAGGAGAAAGAATTGCGCTGGCTGGAGCTGGCGGACCTCGGCTAATTCCTCGGAGCCATCGGCTGCAATCCCAGCCGCTTTTTCAAATGCCCTTCAACCGGAAGCGGGGAATGCACAAGCCGGCTGGCTTGCGCATTCCCCACTTTGCTTTTTCACTTATACCGCGCCGCCACACGGCACGAACCCGGGCGCTACTCTTTGCGCAAAGGCACGACAAACTGCTCATTATCACCCGTGTATCGCACTACATAAAAGCCTGGCGCCAAGGAAGTAAGATTGAGGAGTGTTTGCTGGGCCCCGGCCGCGCATGGCACCGTGGCTACCCGCTGCCCCAGGGATGAATACACCGCAATACTAGCCTCGCGGCTGGCGGCCGGGTGCATCACCAGGCACTGGGCAGTGGCGGGGTTGGGGTAGAGCTGGAGGGGCTGCGCCACTGCACGGCGCGCCCCGCTGACCAGGTTGGCTTCGCCCTTCGCCTGCACGTTTTTCAGGGTGGCGAAGCGCGTGGTGACCGTGGTGGAGCCGCAGCTGAAGTACACGCGGAACGTGAGCCGCTGCCCAGCGGCCAGCGTGAGGCCCGTGGCGCCGGCCAGCGCAAGGCGGTAAGCGGCGCTGGTGTTGGTGGTCAGAATGGGCGTCGCGAACCCGCCGTTGGCCGAGCTGAGCAGAATGCCGCCGGGACCTTTGCCCCCGGTCACGTCGGCCGAGTCGGTGGCGAAACCGCTGCGCGACCACACCACGGCCAGCTTGGTGTTGCTCACCGAGCCCGTAACGTAGGCGTTGAATACTACCGAATCGAGCCGCACGGCGCTGCCTCCGCTCGGGGCTATGGTGAATTGCTCGTAGTACGTCCGGTTCAGGTTGCCGCCGTTGCCGCCCAGGGCGGTGGTCCAGCCGCCGTCGGCCACGGGCGCAAACGCCTGGCCGTAGGTGCGGGAATACGGCGGGATGGTGGCCGCCGCTGAACCGCTGGACAGCACGAACTTGCGCAGCGTGGGCGTGCTGACTTGCAGCGCGGCCACGCGCACGGCGGCGCTGTCCTGGCTGCTGCGGGCCATGGGCCACCACTGCAGCACCACCGATTGGGGCAAAGCCGCGGCCTGCTTCAGCCCCGATACCGGCACATTGACCGTGGCGGCCCCGGCGCTGGCCAGCGTCAGATTGCCGCCGTAGGTGCCCACGGCCGCCGCGTTGAGGCGCACGCTAAGGGTGGTGCTGGCCACGGCGCCGGCGCTGCCGGGGGCCAAAGCGAGTGGCGCGGCGCTACCAAACCACGTTGCCCCGCCGTTCGCCGATACCTCAAATCCGGCCGGTGGCGTCACCGTGACGGCGCCCGTCAGGTTCTCGGCACTCACCAGCAGGTTTTGGGCGGCAGAGGGTGGCGTGCCGCCCTGCAGAAAGGCCTGCGTGGTGCCCGAGGTGAAAATGGTGGGCGTGCTCGAAATCTCCAACGTATCGGTTACGTGCGTGGCCAGGCCGGTTTTGGAAGCCCGCACGTAGTAGAAATAAGACGTGCCCGGCGACGGAATGGGGTCCGTGGTGCCAAAGTTGATATTGGCGGCCACCGAGGAGGTGGTGCTGTAGAGCTGCGTGTAGGTGCCGCGGCGCGCCGAGCTACGGAACAGTTGGTACTGCACGCCCGCAATCAGCCAGCTGCTGTTCCAGGTCAGGGCCGACGGGGCCGGGCCACTGCCTTTCACGGCCCGGAAATTCGACACCGCAATGGCCGGGTCCTGATGGCCGCAGAAGTTGGGCACCACGGTGCAGGGGTCCCAGCTGCCCAGCACGGCGGCGCGGGTGTAGTTCACCGTGTCGGCGTCGGCGAGCTGAAAAGACCACGGCACGCGCTGGCTGGTATTCACCAGGTTGCCGCTAAAGTCCCGGCTTTTGTACTCGGCGTACTGAATGACGCTAGTCACCGTGCCCGCGTCCCACACCTGCCAGCCGGCGGGCTTGATGGAATTGCCCATGGTGGTGTTCAGCCACACTACCCGGGAGGCCGAGCGGTCGGTTGGCGTCGAGCCCAGGTCGTTCTGCCAGGGCCGGCCCAGGGTATAGGTGGTCGTGCCCCGGTTTTCCGGAATGGTGCAATTGCGAAACACAAACCCGTAGGCCTGGCCCGGCTGGGTATTGGCGGCGGTGATATAGCCGCCGCTGCCGCCGTCGCGCCGGGTGCGCGGGTAGACGATGCAGTTTTCAAACAGCCCGCGGCCGGCGCCAAAAATGAAATCGACTACGCCATCGATGTAGCACTCTTTGAAATAGCTGCGGTTGCCGGCCTGCGAGTTGAGCTGCATGGTGTCTTGCCCGCCCAGGAAACGGCAGTTTTTAAACGCCACCCGGTCGCCGGTGATGTACATGGCCAGCCCTTGCGGCGCATCCCCGTACGAGTTTTCGAAGGTGATATTCAGCGCGCTGACATCGGAAGCATTGATGATGACGCTGGCCGAGTTGCCCGGAAACGTGGGCGTGTTGGCGTCGTTCCAGGTCAGCACGGTGCCCGCCACGCTCTCCCCGACGAATTGCAAAAACGGCTTGTTGGCGGGCACCGTCAGTTTCTCCCGGTACTTGCCGTTTTTGATAAAAATGGTGAAAACCGTGGTGCGCCCCGTGGGAGCGGCGTTGATGGCGGCCTGCACCGTCCGGTAAGCGCCCGAACCGTCTTTGGCCACTACCAGGTCGAAGGCCTGGGCCTGGGCGCCTTGCGCCAGCAGGAGCAGCGCGGTCAGCAACAAGGCCAAAAGCGTAAAGCGTTGTTTCATATAGCACAGCGTTGGGTTAAAAACCAGTAGCCTGCCCCGCCCATGGCGGCGTAAGACAGCGGCTAAAGGTGAAGGCCGAGCTCATAGAAACAATGCAAAATGGAATAAATAGTAGCGGGAACGTTGCCGGCAACGTTCCCAGAATGTCGCGCGCATGCGCCCCTACCCTACACAGCCCCATGCAGCAGCTACGGAAACCTACCGGCGGCTCAGTTCAATCATAAAAAAAGGCCCTCGCATCGCTGCAAGGGCCTTCCATCGAATTCTGGCCTAACGCTTACTGCCGCGTGCGCACCTGCGCAAATTCCAGCGGCACCACGGTGCTGCCCACCGGGGCCTTCAGCACGAAGCCGTCGGCGGCGTCGTAGCGCGGGAAGTAGAGGTAGCCGCGCACCTGCTGGCCGGGCTCCAGGGTCACTTTGCGCAGGGCGTAGTCCTGCAGCAGGGCGGCGCGCTGCTGCAGCACCTCGGCGGCCACGGCGTGCTCGATTTTGGTGGCGCTGGAAATCACGTTGTAGGCCACGGCCGCGTCGTGAATGGCCACCCGGTTCTGGTATTGGGCCGCGGTTTCGCGCTTGCCAATGCTGGCCACGTCGGTGGCCAGGCTGGCAGCGGCCAGGCCTAGGCCCAGCCAGTCGAAGCGAGAGGCCTTCTCGGCTTCCTTATCGGCTTTGGCCTTCAGGGCGCTGATTTCGGGTTCGGGGTCGAAGGCGGCCACGGCCTGGGGCGGCAGCGGCGGCAAGGGCAGCGACATGCTGGCGGCGGCCACGGCGGCCGTTACTTCGGCGCCGGGCAGGGGCTTGGGGCGCTTGGCTTTGGGCTCGGCCGCGGGGGCCGGCAGGCGGTTGGCTTCGTACTGAAACGCGGCCGGGTCGACCACCAGCGAGCGGCGCGTGGGGTTGCGGTACTCGGCCTCGAACACCACCCGGTTGGCCTCGTAGCACACAAAGCTCAGCCGGACTTCCACGCTGTCGGCCACGGCCTGGGCCTGCTCGCGGCCCTCGGCAAACAGGCCGGTCGATTTGACGGGTTTCAAGCCCAGCTGGTAGGTGGGAGCGCAGGCCGTGGCCAGCCCCACCAAGGCCAGCCAGCGCAACGGTCGCAAGTAGAGAGACAGCATAAAACGGAACGTTTTAGAGGTTTGCTTCTGGGCGGAAGATGCGCCGCACCGCGCGGGGGTTGCACCGGACTTTAAAAATTTATTCGCCCGCCGAATGCAACTCCAACGGCAACCGAAATTCTCCCCCTTGATTGGTCTCAAGGGGCCAGACGCGGCAAGTGGCAGCCAGCGGCACCGGGCCGAACACGTGGGCAAAATGCTGCTGCCGGCTCGCCACCCATTCGCGCTCGACGCGCACGTCGGCCGCGGCCAGAGCCGCTTCGTCCCATTCCAGCAAGAGCAAATCGGTGCGGCCCGCGTAGTAGCGGCGGGCCGTTTCCAGAATCTGATGTTGCTCGGAGGAGTGAATGAAGCCCTCGGCGGCGAGGTCGGGGCTGGCAAAGAAGCCGGTCTGCTGGGCGTGCTCCCAGTCGGCGGGCTCGGCAATGCGGTAGAGCATATTGGTCTATTTGGAATTGTGAAAACAGAACGTCATGCGGAGCGCAGCCGAAGCACCTCTACCGCACGCATGAATTAGTTGCGTGGTAGAGAGGCTTCGGCTGCGCTCCGTATGACGTTCTGTTTTTCGTCAAGAAACCGGCAGCCTTATGCTTTCCAGAGCTCCTGCTGCACGTTTTTGCCTACGGTCAACATGATACGCACGGGGTTGGGCACCAGCGTGATGCGAGCTTCTTTGCCGGGGTATTTCTCGGAATCCACCCACACGCCTTCTTTGGGCGAGGGCGTCGAATTGGGGTTGCTGGGCAGGTAGGCGGTGGGGAGCAGCACGTCGGTGTCCGACTTCAGGTCGGAGTGCACCTTGTCGAGCGCCGTTTCGAGGAAGTCGCCGTACTCGTCGTTAAAGTCGTCTTCGAGGTCGTGCAGGGCTTCTTCCACGTCGTCGTAGCGGGCGTCGTCGTAGGTGAGGGTGTGCAGCTCGGCTTTCTTCTCAATCAGGGCCACGAGGGCGCGGTTCAGTTCTTCGGTATTCATTGGGTGGCGCTAAGGCAGATGATTGGACACAAAAATGGGAATGAATTGCCAAACCTGCGCGGCGCCGCGGCCGACGCAGCCCGCCAATCCGCCAAATGGAGCGCATAACCAATCAAACCCGTATTTTTACTGCGTTCATCCCCCACCCATTTCCCTTTCAACCGCGCCCATGCAAACCATGACCTCGCCCGAAGTGCTGGCCCAGCCCGCCCAGGACTTCCTCCCGCTCAAAGGCACCGACTTCGTTGAATTCTACGTGGGCAACGCCAAGCAGTCGGCCTACTACTACCAGGCCGCGTTCGGCTTCGAGCTGGTGGCCTACGCCGGCCCCGAAACCGGCCTGCGCGACCGCGCCAGCTACGTGCTCCAGCAGGGCAAAATCCGGCTGGTGCTCACCACCTCCCTCCTGCCCGACTCCGACATCACGCGCCACGTGGCCCAGCACGGCGACGGCGTGAAGGTGATGGCCCTGTGGGTGGACGACGCCCGCAAGTCGTGGGAAGAAACCACCAAGCGCGGCGCCAAATCGGCCTTCGAGCCCTACACCATTGAGGACGAGCACGGCAGCGTGACGCTCTCGGGCATCTACACCTACGGCGAGAGCGTGCACACCTTCGTGGAGCGCACCAACTACACGGGCCCGTTCATGCCCGGCTTTGTGGCCAAGAGCAGCGGCGTGCCCCAGGGCGCCCCGGTGGGCCTGCTGCACGTGGACCACTGCGTGGGCAACGTGGGCTGGGGCGAAATGAACCAGTGGGTGAAGTTTTACGAGGACGTGATGGGCTTCAAGCTCCTGCTCACGTTCGACGACGAAGACATTTCGACCGAATATTCGGCCCTCATGTCGAAGGTGGTATCCAACGGCAACGGCTACGTGAAATTCCCCATCAACGAGCCCGCCGAAGGCAAGAAGAAGTCGCAGATTGAGGAGTACCTCGACTACTACCACTCGCCCGGCGTGCAGCACATCGCCATTGCCACCAAGGACATCCGCGCCACCGTGACCGAGCTGCGCCGCCGCGGCGTGGAATTCCTCACGGTGCCCGGCGCCTACTACGAAGACCTGCTGGAGCGCATCGGCGCTATCGACGAAGACCTGGAATCGTTGAAAGCCCTGAACCTGCTGGTGGACCGCGACGAGGAAGGCTACTTGCTCCAGATTTTCACCAAGCCCGTGGAAGACCGGCCCACGGTGTTCTACGAAATCATTCAGCGCAAAGGCGCCAAGAGCTTCGGCAAAGGCAACTTCAAGGCGCTGTTTGAGAGCATCGAGCGCGAGCAGGCGCTGCGGGGCAACTTGTAGGCTCTCGCAGCCCGTTCGGTGTGACTTATGAACGTCATGCTGAGCGCAGTCGAAGCATCTCTATTGCGCAAGTAATTCATTACTATTGCGGTAGAGATGCTTCGACTGCGCTCAGCATGACGTTCTTTTTTGGGGCTACTTAACGGTGCTTTTGGTATGGTAAAAACCGCTACTCATTCGCTGCTCCTGCTGCTGGCGCTGGCCTGCTTCACGGCCCGGGCCCAAAGCGGCTGCACCGACCCGCGCGCCACCAACTACAACCCGGCCGCCACCGTCAACGACGGCTCGTGCTTGTATCCGACCACCAGCACCCCGCTCATCACCAAAACGCCGCTGGGCAGCGCCGTGCCCGAAAGCTCGGGGCTGCAATACACCGACCGCAACCTGTGGACCCACAACGACAGCAACAACACGCCCGGCTTCTACAAGATTGATTCGACCTCGGGCGCTGCGGTGCAGCACGTCGTCATCACCAACACCATCAACATTGATTGGGAAGACCTGGCCACCGATGCGCAGTACCTCTACGTGGGCGACTTCGGCAACAACAACGGCGACCGGCGCGATTTGCGGGTGCTGCGCGTGGCCAAAGCCGACATCGGCACCGGGCCTTCGGTGGCCGTGACGGCGCAAGCCATCAACTTCAGCTACCCCGACCAAACCACTTTCACCCCGGCCATTAACAATCACAACTTCGACTGCGAGGCGTTTTTCTACGCCAACGATTCCCTGCACCTGTTCACGAAGAACTGGGCCGACCTGCGCACCAAGTACTACACCATCCCGGCGCAGCCCGGCACCTACGTGGCGCATTTCAAGGGCAGCTTCAACGTGAACGGGCTGATTACGGCCGCCGACCTCAACCCCGCGGGTACCGGCGCGGCACTGCTGGGCTACAACGCCAGCACCGGCGCCACGTTCCTGTGGCTGCTGTCGGACTTCCGGGGCGGGCAGTATTTGAAGGGCAACAAACGCCGGATTGAGCTGCCCAATGCCCTGTTCATCGGACAGGCCGAGGGGCTGACATTTGTGGACCAATACCGCGTGTTTATCTCCAATGAGCAGGTAAATTCCTTTGTCACGGTTCCGGCGCGGCTCTATGCCCTGAACACGCGCCCCTGGCTGGCCCCGGCCGTGCCCACGGCCGCGGCCACCGCGCAAGCCAGCTTGTTTGCGGTAGCGCCAAACCCCGCCAGCCACACCCTGCGCATCGAGCGGGCCGGTGGTTTCGCCGACGACCTCGCCCTGGAGCTGCGCGACCTGCAGGGCCGCGCCGTGGCCCACGGGCGCTTACCGGCCGGCAGCTCCACGCAGGAGCTGGCGGTGGCGGGCCTGGCAGCGGGCTTGTACGTGTTGCAGGTGAATTCCGCGGCCGGCAGCTTCTCGCGCAAAATCGAGCTTCGCTAGCTCCGCGCGGCCTGGATGTCAGGCGCCGGAAAAATGAGCCCGGCACCGGCATGCCGTTTCCGGCAAAACACTTTCCTTTACGGCCCGTTTCCGGCTTACCAATCCCTATTCTTTCTCCCCATGCCCCTCACCCCCGAAGTTCAGCACACCATCGACACCTGGCTCACGCCCGATTACGACGCCGACACCCAGGCCGCCATCCGCCAGATGCAGGCCAGCGGCCAGGACGAGCAGCTCACCGACGCCTTCTACCGCACCCTGGAGTTTGGTACGGGCGGCCTGCGCGGCATCATGGGCCCGGGCTCGAACCGCATGAACCGCTACACGCTGGGCATGGCCACGCAGGGCCTGTGCAACTACTTGCTGCAGAGCTTCCCCGGCCAGCAAATCAAGGTGGCCATCGCCCACGACAGCCGCAACAACAGCCGCACCTTCGCCGAAATTGCGGCCGGCATTTTCTCGGCCAATGGCATCGTGGTGTACCTGTTTGAAGCCCTGCGGCCCACGCCGGAACTGTCGTTTGCCATTCGGGAGCTGCAGTGCCAGAGCGGCTGCGTCATCACGGCCTCGCACAACCCCAAGGAATACAACGGCTACAAAGTGTACTGGAACGACGGCTCGCAGGTAGTGGCGCCGCACGACCAGAACATCATCGCCGAAGTCAACAAAATCACCAGCCCCAGCGAGGTAAAATTCGAGGCTGACCCGTCGAAAATCGTCAGCATCGGCGCTGATTTGGACGCCCGGTATTTTGCCGCCGCCAAGCAGCTCAGCATCGACCCCGCGGCCATTCAGCGGCAGCACGATTTGAACATCGTGTACACGCCCATCCACGGCTCGGGCATCACGCTGGTGCCGGGCCTGCTGCGCGAGTTTGGCTTCACCAACGTGAACGTGGTGGAAGCCCAGGCCACGCCGGATGGCAACTTCCCCACCGTGCAGTCGCCGAACCCGGAGGAGAAAAGCGCCATGCAACTCGCGCTCGACCAAGCCAAAGCCACCAACGCCGACATCGTGCTGGCCACCGACCCCGACGCCGACCGCGTGGGCGTGGGCGTGAAAAACGACAAGGGCGAGTGGGTGCTGCTCAACGGCAACCAGACGGCCGCCGTGCTCACCAACTACCTGCTATCGGCCCGCCACCGCGCCGGGCAGGCCACGCCGAAGGACTACATCGTCTACACCATCGTGACGAGCGAAGTGCTGGGCGACATTGCCCGCCACTACAATGTGAAGAGCTACCGCACGCTCACCGGCTTCAAGTACATTGCCGGCCTCATCCGCGACCTCGAAGGACGCGAAACGTACATCGGCGGCGGCGAGGAAAGCTACGGCTTCCTCATCGGCGATTTTGTGCGCGACAAAGACGCCATCTCGGCCTGCGCGCTGGTGGCCGAAATGGCCGCCGTGGCCAAAGACAAGGGCCGAACGCTCTACCAGGAAATGGTGGAAATGTACGCCCAGTACGGCCTCTACGTGGAAGACCTGATTTCCCTCACCAAAAAAGGTCAGCGTGGCGCCGAGGAAATCCAGGAGATGATGGCCAGTCTGCGCGCCAATCCGCCGCAGCAAATCGCCGGCCTGAAAGTGGTGGAAATCCGCGACTACAAAACCGGCCGCATCCACGACCTGCGCACCGGCCTGGCCACCGACACCGGCGTGGAAAGCTCTAACGTGCTCCAGTTCCTGACCGAAGACGGCAGCAAAATCTCGGCCCGCCCCAGCGGCACCGAACCCAAAATCAAGTTCTATTTCAGCGTGAAGCAGCCCCTGAAATCAGCCGTCGATTTTGACCTGGCGCAACGGCTGGCGCACGAAAAGATTCAGGCGATAATTGCGGATATGAAACTGCAATAGCGCGAGGTTTCGCAAGGTTAAAAGAGGTTTCGCGAGGTTGATGTTAATTCAGACCTTACGGGACCTCTTTTTTCTGTTTAATTCAAATTGGTTTTCGCCTTTTCACCATTACGTTTTGGCAACGCTTATTATGCACGAAAATGAAATTGCTGGGCACGTCATGCGGTCAGCCTTTAAAGTGCATACTGCTTTGGGGCCCGGCTTATATGAGTCAGTCTACGAGGCGGCGTTGACGCATGAGTTGCGAAAGCTTGGATTACTCGTCGAAACTCAGGTTGCACTACCCGTCGTGTACGATGGCATCCGATTGGAAGTAGGCTTTCGGCTGGATATACTGGTGGAACAAAAAGTCATCATCGAATTGAAATCCGTGATGGAATTGGCCCCGATGCACAGCAAACAATTACTTAATTACCTGCACCTTTCGCAGCTGAAGCTGGGTCTACTAATTAATTTTAACGTATCCTCCCTGCGCGACCACATCATTCGCCTCGTCAATGGCCTTTGAAGCCAAGTGCACGTCAAACCTTGCGAAACCTCTTTTAACCTCGCGAAACCTTGCGCTACAGGCGAACCCCAATGCCTGGCCCCAGCATGAAAAACCACTGTGAGGTGCCCAGCAAATAGCCGCCGCCCAGGTAGAGCGGAAACGTAAACTTGGCCTCGCGCCGCGTGGGGTACACCGAGCCGAGGATGACGACGCCCAAGTCGCGGTTGGCGGTGCTGCTGCCGAGGTTGAAGGCGTTGAGTGCCACGAAGCCGGCACCGATTTTGTAGGGGCGCAAGCGGTTGATTTTGTTGGGGCTGTAGAAGCTGAACTGCGCCAGCGTGGCCAGCGAGATGCCGCCCAGGTCGCCGAACTTATCTTCTTTCTCCTTGCGGGTGAGCAGGCCGGCCGGGAAGCTCACGTCGATGTCGAATTTGTAGCGGCGCTTGAGCACCAGCTCCACGGTTTGGGTGTAGCCGGGTTCGCCGTATTGGCTGGCCTGGTGCTTCACCGTGACCAGGATGCGGCTCCACTCGTCGAGGTCGTAGGTTTTGCGGCTCAGGATGGAGTTCAGGCTCAGCGGGTCGGTGCGGCACTGCTTGTCGGCGTAGAAGGCGGCGCGGGGCGAATTGTCGCCGGGGCAAATCACCACGTTGTCGATGTTGCGCAGCTCCACCAAATCACCTTTGGCATTTACGGTGCGGATTTCGAAGCTCAGAAACTGCTTGCCAAACAGCTGCTCGCCCTGGTCGATGCCCGCCGGATTGAACTGAAACACCACGTCGCGAATGGTGCCGTCGTAGAGCACCGGGCCGTTGAGCTTCGTGATTTGCCGGGCCGCGTCGCCGTAAGTGACGGACACAAAATCCAAGGGGTGCGGCCGCTGAAACTCGCGCACGCTGAGCGCATAGCCGGTGGGCTGGCCCAGGTTGTAAATAGTGCTCTTGCGCTTGTCGAAATTCACCGGCACCCGCACCCGGTACACCAGCCGCGCGTCGGTCCGCACCGACGAATCGGAAGGAATGACCGGCAGGTCTTCGAACGACACGCGCGCCTTTTGCAGGCCCTCGCCTTCGAGGCGCACGTCCACGGTTTCGCCGGGGCTCACGCTCAGGCCGGGCGTCCATTCGCCGCCGCGGTGCAGCACCTGCACGTTCCGAATCACGGTTTGGGGCGTGATGTCGAGGTTGGTGAGGTAGCGCGGGGCGTCGTTTTCCTTGATGTAGAGGTAGCCGGCAGTTTGGCGGTGGGTGTTGTAGGGGCGGAAATAGCACAGCACCCGGTCGTTGCTCAGGTACTGACGGGTGTAGATTTCGGCAATGAGCGCCCCGCCTGGCTCCTCTTGGTCTTCAATGCGATAAGTGCGGTGCAGCTCGAAGCTGCGGCCGTTGTCGAGTATCAACTCCACGCCGCGCCGGCGGCTCACGTCGTCCATGGTCACGCTGCGCTGGTCGGGCGAGAGGAAGCGCAGGCGGCTGGCTTTCACGTTGAATTCCTGCTTCAGCACCGGCAGCTGGTAGCTGAGCTTGTTGCCGGGCAGCAGCGTGGGCCGCTCGGTTTGCAGCTTGAGCTGCAGGGTGCGGTTGCCGAGCTGGTTGGGCAGCACGTGCAGGCGCAGCATGCCGTTGCTTTCGGCCACCAGGCGGTAGTCGAACTCAGGGCCGCGCACCCATTCGCCCGTCACGTGCACGTTGCGCGGGTTGGAGCTGGTGAGCTCAAACACCTTTTCCTCCCCTACAAACAGTTCATTGTCCGTCACGCGCAGGGCCAACGAGGTGCGCGCCAGCGGCAGCAGCGGCACCACCTGCCGCAGCGGCGCCCGCCCGGCCGAGTCGGCGGCCTGCTCCACCACCAGCCGCAGAAACTGGCTGCTGGTCAGGTTCTGAAATTTGAGCCGGGTGCGGAAGGCGCCGTCGGCTTCTTTGGTCAGCGAATCGAGCTGCTGGTAGTCGGGCGTGCGGCGCAGGCGCAGCGGCTTGGCGTTGGCGGTATTGGCCGGGTACAGGCGCAGCTCCAGCGTCTCATCGTCGCGCCGAAACCAGAAGTAGAGCGTTGGCGTGCCTTGCACCAGCACCGTATTGCGGCTGAGTGAGTAGGCGGCCGTGTCGGTGCGCAGGCTGGCTTCGCGCAGCACAGGCGCGCCGGTCGGGGCCGTTTGGGCCGTGGCAATGCGTGGCATCAGTCCCAGTAAAATACCAAAAAAGGCAAGAATTACGCGGCCGAATAACGAAGCAGACATGTAGGCACGCGGGCAGAAATGGCGCCCACGCCGCAAAGGTCGGGCCCGCCCGGCGCGGCTACAATGCTTCAAGGCCAAATAATTGCGGAAGCGAGTACAAAAACGGGCGGTAGCAGGTCAAGACGTCGGTCGTTCGACGCCAAGACGCGAATACGCGTCTCTACCCGCCTGCCCCCTACTCCCTATCAGAAAACGAAGTTGAACGCCGCCTGCCCCAGCACGCCGCGCAGGTCCCGGCTGTGGTCGTGCAGCGGCACAAAGTAGCTGGCTTTGGTGTCGAGCAGCACGTGCTTGCTTTTAAAAATTTCGACGCCTACGCCCAGGTTCAGGTTGGGGATGAATTCGGTGCCCCGGTCATTGTTGCGGTTCAGGATGAAGCCGCCCAGCTGGTAGCAGGTGTAGAGATTGAAGTAGCGCCGCCGGCCGCGCCCGAAATTGCGCGGGTAAAAATCCTGCCCGAAGTTGATGACAAACAGCTCGTTCACGAAATCTTCTTCGCCGGTGTTGCCACTCACCGGGCGGTACATGCCCACGTTCAAATAGCTTTTGCCGCGCGTGACGAGGTACTTGAGGGCCACCCCCGAATAGGCAGGGGCGGTGAGCCCGGCTTTGGGGCTGTCGAGGTGCAGGTAGGCGTATTCCACGCCCGGCATGTTCACGAAGCTGATGCGGCGGTTGCCGGTGGGGAAGCTGATTTCGTCGTAGAGGCGCAGCGTGACGTAGGCCTGGCGGGCGTGGCCGGCGATGTAAGCCTGCTGCTCGCGCACACTCAGCAGGCGTTCGGTGGCGCGGTCCAGGTCGCGGCGCAGGCTGGTGCGCTCTTCGGGGGTGCCCGTGCCTTTGGCCAATTGCTGCTGCATGCCCTCTATCTGGTCGGTGGTGCGCTTTTCTTCGGCCCGAAGCTCGCCGGTGCGGCCGCTGAGGTCGTGGGCATTCACGTTGTTTTCAACCACAAAGCCCAGCGACGCGGCCAGCGAATCGAGCGGCAGCAGGTACGGCGCGGGCAGGGCAAATTCGGCAATGAGCTGCTCCGGGGTTTCTTCCTGCTTTTGCACCCGCACCGCGCGCTGCCGAATGAAGCCCGCCAGCGCCGTACGCGCCTCGGTAAACTTCGTCACGGCCACGGTCAGGTGTTTTTGGGTGTCATAGGTCTCGTCCGCGAGCTGCTCGGGCGCTTTGCCGCGCCCTTGGGCGCTGGACAAGCCGGGGCTAAGCAGGGCGCAGGCAAAGAGAGTAACGCAATAGCGCTGGACTGCTCCGAGGGTAACGGTATTCATGGGGTTTTCCGCTGGGATTAACTTCTGTCATTAGCGACAGACAGCGGAAAGGTAGAAGTCCAACAAACCGGCAGGCAACGTTAAATTCCATTTTTCAGGACTTTAGCAAACGCCGCTTTGTTAGTAGTAACACATTAATTATCAGTAATTAATTTCATTAAAACTGATAAAATAAAGGACTTTATCTGTTGAAGCAAAGAGTCCGTCTGCGGCGTGATTAATGGCAGTTTTGCCTCGATGTCATCGCTGCCTGCGGCCTTATTTCTCTCGCCGGCCGGTGCCGAGCAGCAGCAAAACCAGCAGCATGAAACCCGTGGCGCCCAAGCTCCACCAGGTTATTTCGGGCACGCCGCGGTGGTACGGCATGTCGGGCGAATAGCGGCCCACAAGCGAGAGGCCCGAAAACAGCAGCCCGCCCACGCTCAGCAGCGCCAGAATGGTGCGGCTCACGAGCTGGTCGGCCTTGCGCAGCAGGGTTTGGTAACCCACCAGCTCGAACTTCAGCCGCAGCTCACCCTTGCTGATTTTGCGCACAATCTGGCGCACGTCGGACGGCAACGTTTGCAGCAGCGCCAGCAGCTGCGTGCCCGTGTATTCGGCCTCGCTGAGCAGGTTTTGCCGCGAGTACTGCTCCCGAATAATCTTGGCCCCGTAGGGCCGCACAAACTCAAAGGTGTTGAAGCGGGGATGCAGCACCTTGCCGATGCCCTCGAGAATCACCAGCGCCCGCAGAATGAGAAACACCGCGCCCGGCACCTGCAATTTGTAGTTATAAATGACCGTTTGGAGCGCGTCGGCCAAGTCGCTCATGCTCATTTCCTTCACGTCGAGCGTGGCGAAGTCCTCAATGAGCTGGCTCAAATCGGACTCGAACGCTCGCATGTCCGGAATTTCGGCCGTGAGGGCGAGGCGCCGGAAGTTGAGGGCCATGCTGCGCGCGTCCTGCCGCGCCATGCCGATGAACACGCCCGCAAAGGCGTATTTCTGCTGCTTGGTGAGGCGGCCCACCATGCCAAAGTCGATGAGCACCACCGTGCCGTCGGGCCGCACCAGCACGTTGCCGGGGTGCGGGTCGGCGTGGAACACCCCGAACTCGAAAATCTGCGTCAGGTAGATGTCCATGCCGTTTTCAGCCACGGCTTCGGGGCTCAGGCCCCACTCCTGCAGCTGCGCCTTGTCGGTGATTTTGCAGCCGCTCACGAACTCAATCACCAGGATGCGGGCCGTGCTCAGCTCCCGAAACGGTTTCGGGATGTAGAACGTGGTGTAGTCGGCGTAGAGCTTCCGAAACTGCTCCATCGAGCGGGCTTCGGCGGTGTAGTCCAGCTCCTTGCTCATGCTGCGCTCGAAGGCGTCCACGATGTCCTGCGGGTTGGCCAGGCCCTGCTTTTGCAGGAAGCCGCTGGTCAGGCGCACCAGTTCGTGCAGCAAGGCCAGGTCGGAGCGCACTTTTTCGCGCACGCCGGGGCGTTGCACCTTCACCACCACTTCCTCGCCCGTGAGCAGCCGCGCCCGGTGCACCTGCCCGATGCTGGCCGAGCCCAGCGTGGTGTCGTCGAACTCGCTGAATACCTCCGTAATCGGCCGGCCCAGCTCTTCCTCGATAATCTGGCGGGCCAGCGCCGTCTCGAAGGGCGGCACGTTGCTTTGCAGCTTCTCAAACTCGTCAATCAGCGCCTCGGGCAGCAGGTCGGCGCGGTTGCTCATGGCCTGGGCCAGCTTGATGAACGTGGGCCCCAGCTCCTCAATGATGAGGCGCACCCGCTCCCAGCGCGTGGTTTCGAACACCTGCCGGTCGGCGCGCTGCCAGTTGAGGCGGCGGGCCTGGCTCACGAGGCGGCGCAGCGGCGTGGTGGTCACCACGTCCTCGAAGCCGTAGCGCAGCAGCACCTCGGCCACTTGCCGAATCCGGGACAGGTTAGAAATCGTGTTTTTGAACATCGACAGCGAATGTAGCGCTTTGGGCCGGCCGCTCCTCGGGCCAGCGCCGGATTAGCAACGAAAAACCCCGTTCACGAAACGCAAACGGGGCTTTTGTCAAATTTCAACCGACGAGCTTACGCCTGGCTTTCGCCGTTGGTCGAAGCCGCGGCGGGCTTTTTGGCGGCGGGCTTCTTCGCGGCCGGCTTGGCGGCCGCGCCGGCTTTGGCCGCGGCCGATTTCTGCGCCGAGCCAGCGGCGGCGCTCACCTTGTCGGCCGCCTTTTTGGTGGCGCCAGCGGCTTTGGCGGTGGCGCTGCTGGCCGGCTTGGCGGCCGAAGCCGATTTAGCGGCCGGTTTTTTGGCGGCGGGCTTGGCTTTCAACTTGGAGTCGCCGAGGCCCACGGTGCTTTTCACGCGCTCGGCCAGGCCCTGAAACTGCTTTTCAAGTTCGGCGCGCTTGGTTTCGCCGCTCTTCATCAGGTCGTCGATGATTTTCTTGCCTTCCTCCTGGGTCATCTTGTTGTCCTTCACCAGCTTCTCAATGGTGGATTGCAACGTCTTGCTGCCCTGAGCAATGTAGCCGACGCCGGCATTGACGAACTTTTTAAACAAATCTTCCATGGGGTTGAAGGGGATTGAAGTGAAAGGGTTAAACGCGAAGCAACTGAGGGAAAACGAGTTGACGGCCACAAGTAGTATGCAAGCCGAGTATTTCTGGTGCAAACCTACGAACACTCTGCAATATAGTTGAGTCTTGTACGCCGTATTTCTGCAAAAGTGCTCAAAATCATTTAGCTGAGCGCTATTTTTTCTCATTCAGCCCTGCTCCGGCTGCTGATAATGCGCCGCGGGTTCCTCGCTGCCTAGGCCGCCAGCCGGCGGCGCGGCTGCGGGCGCAAGGTGCGGCTGCGCCCGCCGGTGGCGCTGTTTTCGGCTTCGGGCGCGGCCCATGTTTTCTCCAGAAAGCTGGCTACCTGGTCGAGCGCCTGGCGGGCTTCCGGCACGATGCGCCAGAACAAGTGCCACCAATGCACCAGCCCATCAAAGGGCTGCAGCGTGACGGGCACGCCCGCGGCCCGGGCTTTGTCGGCAAACCGCAGGGCGTCGTCGTACAGCACTTCGGCCGTGGACACCTGGATGAGCAGCGGCGGCAACCCGTGCAAGTCGGCTTGCAGCGGCGAGAGCAGCGGGTGCGTGAGCGGCGTTTTGCGGGCGTAGAGCGGGCCCCAGGTGCGCATTTGCAAGGCTTCGAGCAGCAGGCCTTCCTCGCGGGCTACCCGGCGCAGGGCCGTGATGGGCAGGTTGAGGTCGGTCCAGGGCGAGAGGCCGACGCCGGCGGCGGGCAGGGCCTCGCCGGCGTTGCGCAGCGCCAGCAGCAGCGCCAAAGCCAGCCCTCCCCCGGCCGAGTCGCCGGCCACCGCAATGTCGTGCGGCTGGTGGCCGTGGCGCAGCAGCCAGCGGTAGGCGCGCTTGGCATCGTCGAGCGCCGCCGGAAACGGGTGGTCGGGCGCCTTCCGGTAGTTGATGGTGAGCACGTTGAGCCCGCTGCGCTGGGCCAGGCTCCCCACCAGGCTGCGGTGGGTGTTGAGCGAGCCCAGCACGTAGCCGCCGCCGTGCAAATAGAGCAGCACGCGCGTGGGGTGCGCGCCGCGCGGCCGCAGCCACTCGGCTTCCAGGCGGTTGTCCAGCTTCAGGCTCTCCAGGTGCACGTGCCAAGGCATGAACTGGAAGAGCGAGCCCGCTTCCATGGCCAGGCGCATGGCGCCCACGCTGGGCTTGCGGCGGGCCAGTGGCGCGGCCGCCGCGGTGAGGAGCTGCTTGAGCAGTAAGTGCTGAAACGAGGGCATTGGGTGGGATTTGGGAGAGGAGGATGGGAAGCGTAGAGACGCATATTTGCGTCTAGTCGGCCGCGCAGTTATGGGGCGTGGGACGGTTATCGTTCAACGATGAGACGCAAGTGTGCGTCTCTACATCGTACAAAACAACTACGGCTTTTGGCCCAGTTTATTGCCCCGGTAGCCTTTGATGGCCAGCGGAATCCAGCCGAGCAAAGGCACGAAGTAGGCCAGCGTAATGGGGTTGCGCCACAGCATACGCAACCAGGCGCCGGGCTGGTCGAGCTTCATCCGAAAATTGCGCTTGCCTTCTTTCACATACAGCCGTTCAAATTCGGTGAACATGGCGGGCCAGGCAAAGGGCAGGAAGAACGGGAAAAACCGGCGGTTTTCCTTCATGCGCTGCCAGAGCTCGCCCCAGCGGTAGGGTTTTTGGCCGTAGGCGGCCACGGCGGCGTTCATCTCGGCCTGCATCTGCTGGCGGATTTGCTCGCTCAGGGCCAGGTAGTCTTCGCGGGTGAGCTCGCCGGTGGTTTTGGCGGTGAGGTCAGAAGGGCGGATGCGGGTGCCCATCACGAAGATGAGCTTGGCCGGAAACGCCAGGTAGAATGCCCAGGGCTGCACCAGCACCAGCAGCAGCAGCAGCGTGAGCGGCAAAAACGGGATGCCGATTTTCTTGGTCAGGTTGTTGACCCAATCCCAGCTGTAGGCGTAGGGATTCAGGTATTCGGCGTTGATGGTGTAGAAGGGCACAATGTCGGTGCCGTGCTGCAGGCTCAGGCGCACCATGCTGGTGGCCAGGCGCTGCAGCTGGTACTTGCGGTTGAACCCTTTGCCGATGCCGGGCACGCCCTCGGGGTACAGCATCAGGTTATGGTCTTGGTAGTACATCATGGTTTCGAAATTCAGCGTCGTGGCGTCCACGCAGCCGCATTTCTTCCAGAAGTCTTTCACCAGATAAGGGTTCATCAGGGCCGTTTGCGAAAGCAGCGGGGCCGAGAGCGGGCGCGGCAAGTCGCTGAGCGAGTCGTGCTTGGGTAGGTGCCGAAACAGGTGCGACAGCGCCACCATGGCGTCCCAGGGGAAAGCCATGCCCGAGTGGTTCGAAGCAAAAATCAGGGGCCGGTCGGGGCGGTTGCGCTGCGGAAAGTTCTCGAACCCCACCAGCTCGGAGCGAAACCACACGCGGTCGAGCAGCTGCAGAATGTTGTCGTCCACCGTCCGGGTGAAGTCTTCCTCAAAGTAGTCGTCGTAGATGTGCTGGTTGGCCGCAATGGCCGGCGGGGGCAGCGAAGACGAGGTAGCGGTGGACATTGGGGGGAATTAAGGCAGCAGTCGGAGGACGGAAGATAGGAGAATTTCTACCGCTGCGCTTGCGTCGGCGTGGTTTCCGGCAGCCGGCGGAGAGCGTTGCGGCTCAGGGGCACGGCTAGCCCCGGCTGCCGAAAATGGCGCTGCCCACGCGCACCAGGGTGCTCCCCTCCTCCACCGCCAGCCGGTAGTCGCCGCTCATGCCCATTGATATTTCGCGGAATGCGGGCTCAGAGGCGAAATACGCAGCTTTCAGGCGCTCGAAGTAGCCGCGCAGCTCCCGAAACTCCTGCCGCAGCCGGGCCTCGTCGGAGGTGAAGGTGGCCACGCCCATCACGCCGGTCAGGCGCACGTGCCGCAGCTGCTTGTAGTCTTCTGATTTGAGTATTTCCTCGGCTTCCGGCAGCGTCAGACCCGATTTGGTCTCTTCCTGCGCGATGTGGAATTGCAGCAGGCCGTTGATGGTGCGGTTGTTGGCGGCCGCGTGCTTGTCGATTTCCCGCAGCAGCTTCAAGCTGTCGATGCTTTGGATGGTGTGCACGAAGGGCGCCAGCAGCTTCACCTTGTTGGTTTGCAGCTGGCCAATGAGGTGCCACTCCACGTCGGCGGGCAGCTGGGGCTGCTTGGCGGCCATTTCCTGGGGCCGGTTTTCGCCAAAGCAGCGGGCGCCGGCGTCGTACGCCTCTTGCAGCTTTTCGACGGGGTGCGTTTTGGTGACGACGCAAAGGCGAGCAGCGGTGCCGGCTAATTCGGTTTCGATGCGGTGAATGTTATCGGCGATGGACATATTTTTCAGTTAACAGTGAGCAGTTAACAGTGAACAATTCAGCAGCAGACGGGGCGACACTGCTCACTGTTAACTGTTAACTGCTCACTAATTTTTAGTCTTCCAGCGGGTTGCTCAGAAACGTGCTTTTCAGGGCCAGCCAGGCCAGCCACAGCGCGATGCTTAGCCACAGGTAGGGCCGGTAGAAGTCTTTGGTGTTGCGAAAGCGGAGCTGCTTGATTTCCGACTTTTCGAGCCGGTTGATTTGGTTGAACACCTCGCGCAGCCCGGCCGTGTCGGTGGCCCGAAAAAACCGCCCTTCGGCGGCCGAGGCCAACTGGCGCATGGTGGTTTCGTCGAGGCGGGTTTGCACGTAGCGCTGCTGGCCATCGGGGCCCTTGCCGTAGGGCACAAAACCGTCTTTGCCCAGCCCGATGGTGTAGATGCGGATGCCGAAAGCGTGCGCCAGCTGCGCGGCCAGCAGCGGGTCGAGGCTGCCGGCGTTGTTTTCGCCGTCGGAAAGCAGGATGCACACCCGCGAGCGCGCCGTGGACTCGCGCAGGCGGTTGGTGGCCACGCCCAGCGCCGTGCCAA
Organism: Hymenobacter armeniacus; assembly: GCF_014699055.1. Lineage (GTDB taxonomy): Bacteria > Bacteroidota > Bacteroidia > Cytophagales > Hymenobacteraceae > Hymenobacter > Hymenobacter armeniacus. The sequence continues at coordinate 150,942 of NZ_JACXAC010000001.1, read as the reverse complement.
TGGCGGTACCGTCGTTGGCTATCATGCCCACTTTCAGGCCACTCAGGTCTTCGCGCAGCAGGTCGTAGTCAGTGGTGAGGGGGGCCAGTGAATAGGCATCGCCCGCAAACGCCACCAAGGCCAGGCGGTCGCCCACGCGGGTTTTGAGGAAGTCAGCGGCGATGCGCTTGGCGGCTTCGAGGCGGTTGGGGCGCAGGTCTTCGATTTCCATCGAGCCCGACACGTCGAGGGCCAGCACCAGGTCGATGCCGCGGCCCGACTGCTCCACGCGCTCATCGGTACGCTGCGGCCGGGCCAGCGCCACAATGCCAAAGCACAGGGCAAAGCCCAGCAATACATCGGGCAAAAAGCGCAGCGCCGCCGACCAGTCGCGCGGGCGCGCGCCGGGCGCAAAGGCCACGCCCACCCGCGGCCGGCGCCGCGCCAGCACCCGCCGCAGCCCAAACAGCAGCGGCACGGCCAGCATGAGCAGCAGCAAGCGCGGCTGCTGCCACTGGTAGCTGGCCAGCGTGGCGTAGCGCAAAAGGTTGAATAGGTCGTTCAATTGAAATGGAATACGAACCGCAAAAGAACGTCATGCCGCCAGAACGGCAGGCAGTGCGCCGCAAAGCAGCTGGCTTGCTTCGTTCTGGCGGGGCGCCTCACGTTCGCCTCACCCCCCGGCCCCCTCTCCTCAGGGAGAGGGGGAGCCAGACGCAAGCGCAGGACCGGTGCTCCCTCTCCCTTGGGAGAGGGGGTCAGGGGGTGAGGCGAACGTGAGGCGCCTCCCCCATCTCGCCTAACTTACTTGGGCCACCGAGGCGTACCGGCGCTCGGCAAAGCCTCGCAGGCGCTGAAACGCGCGGTCTACCTCCTTGGCGTCTTCGCTTTGCAGGTTGCCATAAATCACTTTGTCGGTGGCCGTGAGGGCTTTGCGCACGTCGGCGTCGTTTTCGAAATAGGCCACAATTTCGCGGGTGGTGAAGGAGTTCAGGCCGCTGTTTTCGAGGCCGGCGAGGTAGTTTTTCCAGAGCACCACGGCACGCTCCACGTTGGTGGCCGAGCGCGACAAGTCGAACCGCTCGACGTGGCGCGCAAACTGCGCCAGGAAGTAGCCGTGGTTTTTGCGCAGCTTGTAGGCCTGGTAGCGCCGCGTGAGGGGCCGCCGAAACAGCGCCGCGCTGCCCGCCAGCAGCAGAAACACCGCCAAGGCTCCCGCAATCCAGTAGGGATAATTAAACACCGGCTCCACGGGCACCAGCGCCAGGTTTTGGCGCAAGGCCGGCAGCTGCTGGCCCGCGGCCACGGGCGCGGTGCGGCGCAGGCGCACGCGGCTGGGCGGGGGCAGCACGCTCAGCGTATCGTCGCCTTGGAGCACGGCCACCGGCAGGGCCAGGGTTTGCACCGAATCGAGGCGGAAGGTGCGCAGGTGGTATACGGTGCGGTCGAGGCTACGGCCGCGGCGCGTGCGCGTGGGGAAATAGGTTTTGCCCACGTACTCAAACGGCGCGAAGCGGGCCAGCGAGTCCGGAAACACCACTTCCAAGTCGGGGGCGTGCTCGTAGCGCAGCTCGTAGTCCAGGGGCTCGCCCACCAGCACGGTGGCCTTCAGAAAACGGCCTTCGGGTGCAGGCAAGGGCGCGGTTTGGGCCATTACAGCGGTGCTGAATGCCAAGAATGCCATCATGCCAAGCGCCGCGAAGCACGACGGCCTGCCCCTTCTCGAGAACCGAAAATCTTTACCCACGGCGACCGGACTGTTGGCGGTGGCGAAACAAGTTCACGAGCTGCGGCACGAAGTCGCCTTCGGTGCTCAGGGCCAGAAAACCGGTGCGAGTGCGGCGGCACAGGTTCACCAGCTCGGCTTCCTGGCGGTCGGCCACCGACTCGATGCTGGCCCGAAAATCCGACGACGAGGTGTTGACCCAGCGCACCTGGCCGGTTTCGGCGTCGCGCAGCGGAATGATGCCCAGGGCCGGAAAACGGCGTTCGCGCGGGGCGCGCAGCTGCACCACTATCAGGTCGTGGCGCTGGGCCAGCATGGTGAGCTCGCGCTCGTAGCTGCCGTCGATGAAGTCCGAAATCAGCACCACCAGGCTGCGGCGCTTCAGCAGGCCCAGCGCTTGGCGGATGCCCGCGCCCACGCCCGTGCCCCGCGAGGCCGGCACCAGCGAAAACAGCCGGTTGATGAGCGCATACACGGCCCGCGAGCCTTTGGCCGGCGGCAAATACAGCTCCTTCTGGTCGGAAAAAGCGAATAGGCCCAGGGCCGAGCCCTGCCGCGCCGCCGACAGCGCCAGCAGCCCCGCGATGTCGCGGGCCACGTCGAGCTTGCGGCGCTGGCCGTCGCCCACGTCCAAGGAGGCGCTCACGTCGAGCAGCACCAGCACCTGCTGCTCCTTTTCCTCCTTGTAGGTTTTGACGAAGGTGCCGTGGCCCTTGCTCGACACGGCCCAGTCGATGGCGCGCACTTCGTCGCCGTACTGGTACAGGCGCACGTCGTCGAATTCCAGGCCCGTGCCCTTGAACACGGAGTGGAAATCGCCCTGCAGCTGGGCCTCCACCGCCTTGCGGATGCGGATTTCGAGGTGGCGCAGGCGGCGCACCAGGTCGGTGAGAGGGGTGGTCATAGAGGGGCCGGAAGGAGGCATAAAAGGTCATGCGGCGCGCAGTCGAAGCATCTCAGCCGCGCAATGCCTCACCCACTGCTGCGCTAGAGCTGCTTCGACTGCGCGGAAGCCAGATGCGCAGGACGTCCGCTGAGTCTGTCAACCTTCCGCGAAGCTACGGCGCGGGCGTAACTTTGCGCCCGTGAAAACCTTCTGCCGTCGCTGCCTGGGCCTGCTGCTGGCCCCGCTCCTACTGGCCAGCCCCGGCTGCCAGCGCCCCGAAGAGCCGACCAAGCCCGCCGACCTGTTGCCCAAAGACCAAATGATACGCTTGCTGGCCGACCTGCACGTGCTCGAAGCGCGCGTCGAAAACAGCCGGCTGCCGCAGGACTCAGCCCGCGCCCTGTACCAGGCCCAGCACAAGGCCCTGCTCTGGAACCGCGAGGTAACCGATTCGGCGTTTCAGCGCAGCTACCGCTACTACGGCATCCACGGCAAGGACCTGTCCGAAATCTACGGCGCCGTCATCGACACGCTGAACAAGCGAACCGAAAAGCTGGAACCCGCCAAAGTGGGCCCCGTGGCCCCCACCACCCAGGCCCTGCCCGAAAACGCGGCCTCGCTGGCTAAATAAGGCGGCTGCCGTTCGGCACGGGGCCGGCCACGGCGGCCAGCACAATGTGCCCGTCGGCATCGGCAAAGCCCGTCACCAGCACTTCGGAGCGAAATTTTCCAATCTGCTTGGGCGGAAAATTGACCACGGCCTGCACTTGCCGGCCCACCAGGGTGTCGGGCGTGTAGTGGTGCGTGATTTGGGCGCTGGACTTTTTCAGGCCGATTTCCGGGCCGAAGTCAATGAGCAGCTGGTAGGCCGGCCGGCGCGCCTCCGGAAAAGGGCGGGCTTCGAGGATGGTGCCCACGCGCAGGTCCACGCGCTCAAATTCGGCCCAGGTTAAATCGGATGCAGACATCTTAAGAACGGTTATGCAAAGCGCCGGCTACTTCGAGGCAAACGTGGCGAGCTGGGCCAGCTTAATCTGGGTTTGCTTCTCCCAATAGTCCTGCTTGGCGGTATTGAGGCCGTGGTTGGTTTCGGCATCGTACCGGTTTTGCTCCCGGTCCCACTGGTCGTACACCAGCTTGGTGACGTTGTTGAAGCCCGGCTGGAGCTTTTCGCAGTTGGCTTTGGCCGCAAACACCAGCAGCTTCTGGCGCATGATGCGGGCGTAGACCTCCGTGATGTCGAAATGCACCTGCTCGTGGCGCAGCAGCGCGGGCGTGATGGCGGCCGGGTTGCGAATCCAGGACGTGTTGGGGTTGAAGGTGGCGTGCACCGTGCTCGAAAACACGAAGTCGCGGCAGGCCGCGTCGGCCTTCAGGTCGGAAGTGGTGAGGGCGGCCAGCCGGTCGGAAGGCCCGGGCCGGCCCAGAAAGTCGGCCACCGTGAGCGGGCGCGTGGCCGACCATTCGATGAGCGCCGCGGCCGGTTTGGCCGCGGGTGCAGGCTTGGCGGCGGGCGCTTGCAGCCAGCTGGCCACAACTAGGAACGAAGTCAGAAAAGAGAACATAGGAAATAATGGATAAGTACTAATTAAACTGCGCGCCAGCGCATTTAAACCAATGACCGCGCTAAAATTAGCCTATTTTCTGAATTTCTCTTGCGCTTGGCTTTCCCTCCCGCGCTATGGCGCAGCGGCTCGCGCGGCCGCTGGCAGCGGAGCACCGGGCGCGGTTTCGCGGCGGAAGCGCAGCAGCAGCACGCCGGCCACAATGCTGAGGCCCACCAGCAGGCCCGTCCACACGCCCGGCGCGCCCAGGTGCAGCCGGAACCCCAGGAAATAGCCCAGCGGCAACGCCACGGCCCAATACGCCAGCAGCGCCACCACCGAGGGCACCTTCACGTCTTCCAGCCCGCGCAAGGCACCCAGCCCCACCACCTGCAAGCCATCCGACACCTGAAACAGCGCGGCGATGAGCAACAACGAAGCCGCCTGCGCCACCACGGCCGGGTCGTGGGTGTACATGAGCGGCGCCACGTGCCGGGCCACCACAAACAGCAGCCCCATCGCACCCATAAAGGCAAAGCCCAGCACGTAGGCCGCAAAGCCGGCCTGCCGGGCCTCGGCCAGCTGCCCGCTCCCCAGCAGATTTCCCACCCGAATGGTGGCCGCCGCCGAAATGCCGCTGGCCGCCATGTAGGTAATGGAAGCCAGGTTGATGGCCACTTGGTGCGCGGCCAGCGTGGTGGCGCCCAGCCAGCCTATCATGATGGCGGAAGCGGCAAAAGCCCCGACCTCAAACGCCATCTGCACCCCGATGGGGGCGCCGATGTCGAAGAGCCGGCGCAGCGTAGCCGCGTCGGGCAGCCAGCGCGTCACGGCGGCGCGGTATTCGTGCAGGCGCGGCGCCAGCAGCACGTAGGCCGCCATCAGCACCGCCATCAGCACGCGGGCAATGAGCGTGGCCCAGGCCGACCCCATCAGCCCCATGCGGGGCGCGCCCCAGTGGCCAAACACCAGGGCGTAGCACAGCAGGGCGTTCACCACGTTGGCCAGCACCGACAGCCACATGGCCTGCCGCGTCAGCCCCAGGCCTTCGGCAAACTCGCGGAAGCCCTGGTACACCATCAGTGGCAGCAGCGACCAGCTGATGACCCGCACCCACGGCGCGGCCAGGGCCTCTACCTCCGGCGACTGGCCCAGGTAGTGCAACAGGTAGGGCACCACCTGCCCCACCCCGGCCAGCAGCAGGCCCGCCAGCGCGCTCAGCCACACCGAAGAGGCCAGCAGCCGGCCCAGGTCGGGCAGGTCGCGGCGCCCGTGGGCCGAGGCCACCAGCGGCACGCTGCCCATGCTCAGGCCAATGCCCAGTATCATGAGCACCGTGGTGCTGCTCACGCCCAGGCTCACGGCCGCCAGCGGCACCGTGCCCGTGCGCCCCACCAGCACCGAATCGACAAAGCCCACCAGGATGTGCCCCAGTTGGGAGAGCACCACGGGGTAGGCCAACAGCAAGGTGGGCCGCAGGTGCGGCCGGATATTCTGCAACATATTTTTCGCCTTCAACAGGCCGATAAAGGTACGGGGACCGCCGCCAAGCCCCGGAAAACCGGCGGCTAGTCCTGCGCCGGCGCCACCACGGAGCCGATGCGCTGCACCGCCACCTCCAGCGCCTCGGGCGCCACGGCATAGGACAGCCGCACGAAGCCCGCGGCGCCCCAGCTGGCGCCGTCCACCACTTCCACACCCGCCTCCGCCAGCCGGCGCACCAGCTGTGCTGAGGCCTCGGCAGCGGGCAGGCCCGGCGCCAGAAACCGGGTAAAGTCAGCAAAAACGTAGTACGTGCCCTCCGGAGCCACCACTGTTGGGGCGCCCGGCAATGCGGCCAGCGCAGCCAGCAGCCGCTCGCGGTTGGGCCGCAGCTGCGCGCACAGCGCCTGGCTGATTTCGTCGGCGTGGCGGGTGGCGGCCAGGGCGGCGGCCTGGCTGGGCACCGGCACCGCCACGCCCGTGGCAAATAGCCGGGCCGTGACGGCGCGGGCCAGCTCGGGCGGCGCCACTAGGCAGCCCACGCCCCAGCCCGCCAGGGCCAGCGACTTCGAGAAGCCGCTCACCACCACGTGCCGGCCGTGCGGGTCGGGCCAAGCCAGCAGCGTGGGCACGGGCTCGGCCCCGAAGCAGATGCCTTCGTAAATCTCGTCGCTGAGCACCCACAGCGCCGGAAAGTCGGCGGTCACGGCCAGCAGCGCGGCCCACTCGGCGCGCGAATACACGCGGCCGGTGGGGTTGTTGGGGTTGCTGAGCAGCAGCAGCCGGGTGGCCGGCGTGAGCGCGGCCCGCAGGGCCTCCGGCGTGAGGGCGTACCCGCCGGCGGCCGACAGGGGCAGCGTGCGCAACGCGCCGCCGGCCCGGTGCACCAGTTCCACAAAGCCGAACCAATTGGGCGTGGGCATCAGCACGTCGTCGCCGGGCGTCAGCACTTCGCTCAGCACGGCAAAAAGGGCGGTTTTGGCGCCGCTGGTCACCACCACCTGCTCGGCCGCTACGGCGGGGGCGCCGCGCTGGCGGTAGCGCTGGGCCAGGGCTTCGCGCAGCTCGGGCCGGCCGGCGGGGGGCGCCACATCCAGCGGCGTATGCTGGCTGTGGGCGGCGGCCAGGGCGGCATGGGCGGCGTGCAGGGCCACATCAGGCACCGCAAAATGGCCGTAGCCCGAGGCCAGGCTTACCGTCGCTAGGGGCGTGTTCATGGCAGGTTAGTCGGGCTGGGCGGCCAGCACCACATCAGCAAAGTCGCCGGCGGCATCGGTGAAGGTTTGCACCACGAGCAGGCCGGCCTCGGCGGCCAGGGCCTCGATTTGCGCCGGCGTGAATTTGTACGAATTTTCGGTGTGAATGACCTCCCAGGCGGCAAACGCAACGGTTTCGTCCAGCGCCGCAAAGCGCACTTGCTGGGCGCGGGTGCTCACCAGGAAAGAGCGCACCGCGCCGGTGAGTGGGCTATAATCGGTGTAGTGCTGCCAGTGCGCAAGGTCGAAATCGGCGCCCAGCTCGCGGTTGAGGCGGGTGAGCAGGTTGAGGTTGAAAGCGGCGGTCACGCCCTGGGCATCGTCGTAGGCGGCGCGGATGCGCCGCGGGTCCTTCTGCAGGTCGAAGCCGATGAGCAGGCGGTCGGCGGGCGCGAGGGGCGCGGCCAGCTGGCGCAGGAAATTCAGCCGCTCGTTGGGGCCGAAGTTGCCGATGTTGGACCCCAGAAACAGCACCGCCTTGCTGCCGGGCCAGGTGCGCAGCTGCGTGAGGGCCGTGGCGTAGTCCTCCACCACCGGCGCCACGCGCAGGGCCGGCAGCTCACGCCGCAACGTGTCGACCAGCCCCGCCATGGCCCCCGAAGAAATGTCGACCGGCGCGTAGGTGAACTCGGTGCCGGCGGCCAGCAGCTCGCGTAGCAGCAGCTTGGTCTTGGCCCCGTCGCCGGCGCCCAGCTCAACCAGCGAAAACGCCTGGCCCGCCCCCGGGCTCAGGGCCGCCGCCAGCGCCGCGCCGTGCTCCCGAAAGATGGCAAATTCGGCCCGCGTGGGGTAATACTCCGGCAAGTCCATGATTTGCTGGAACAGGCGGCTGCCCGCGTCGTCGTAGAAATACATCGACGACAAGGCCTTGGGCGTTTTGCGTAGGCCTTCGGCCACGTGCTGCGCCAATTCGGCTACGGAAGGATTCAACAGAGAAGAAGTGGTCATGCAGCAGAAGGATTGCAAGGGCGCCCGGGCGACGCCGGGCAAGGAGGACAAAAGGGCCTCCCTCACTTGAGGGAAGCCCTAAAGAAACACGTACTACCTCAGCGGGCCAGCCGGATGCCGGTGAACTGCCAGCGCTTGTCGGCGTGGAAAAAATTGCGGTAGCTCACGCGAATGTGGCTTTCCGGGGTGGCGCAGGAGCCGCCGCGCAGCACCAGCTGGTTCACCATGAACTTGCCGTTGTACTCGCCCAGGGCGCCGGCGGCGCGCACGTAGCCGGGGTAGGCGTGGTAGGCCGAGTAGGTCCATTCCCAACAGTCGCCCAGCAGCTGGTGGCACTGCGCGGGGTCCGCGTCGGCGGGCAGCGGCTGGGGGTCGAAGCGGCTGCTTTCAAGCCAGGTGCCCCGGGCGGGCGTGGCCCCAAAGTGCCGGGCCGCGGTTTCCCACTCGGCTTCGGTGGGCAGGCGGGCGCCGGCCCAGTTGGCGTAGGCGTCGGCCTCGTAGAAGCTGACGTGCGTGACCGGCGCGGCCCCGTCCACGGGCTGCAGGCCGTGGTGCGTGAAGCGGTGCCACTGGCCGTCTTTCTGCACCCAATACAGCGGGGCCTCCCAGCCCTGCGCCTGGGCCAGGTCCCAGCCCTCCCCCATCCAGTAGCGGAAGTCGCGGTAGCCCCCGGCTTCGATGAAGGCCAGGTATTCGGCGTTGGTCACCAAGCGGTTTTGTAGCTCGAAAGGCGCCACCAGCACCTCGTGCGCAGCCAGCTCATTATCAAAGCAAAACCCTTCCTCCTGAAAGCCAACCCGGTAGATGCCGCCGGGCACTGGCAGCCAGGCCGCCGGCGCGGCGTGCACCGCAGGCGCCGGCAGCTGCGTGGCGGGCAAGTACTCCGGCGCCAGCGGGCTGGTGCTCAGAATGTATTTGATGTCGGTGGCCAGCAGCTCCTGGTGCTGCTGCTCGTGCTGCAGGCCCAGCTCCAGCAACTCAAAAAACGCGGCGGGCAGCTCGTCGGCGCGCTCGTCCAGCAACGTGCTCAGGGCGTCGTCGACGTGGGCGCGGTAGGCCAGCACGTCGGCCAGCGGCGGACGCGAGAGCGTGCCCCGGTCGGCACGGTTCACGCGCGAGCCCAGCGAATTGTAATAGGAGTTGAACAGAAAGGCGTAATCCGGGTGAAAAAGCTGGTAGCCGGGCGCGTACTCCTTCAACAAGAACGTTTCCCAAAACCAGGTGGTGTGGGCCAGGTGCCACTTCGGCGGGCTCACGTCGAGCATGGGCTGCACCACCGTGTCTTCGGGCAGCAGGGGCGCGCACAGGGCTTGGCTTTGGGCGCGCACGGCGTGGTAGCGGGCCAGCCAGGAAGTGGCCACGGGGGCCACCGGCGCAACGTCGAGTTGGGGCATAAAGCGGTGGCGCCCACAGGAGGGCACCGGTCCACTAACCGGCGTAGCACCGTTCAGGTTGCAGCCCCCCGGCGAAATGTGGCCGCGGCGACTCGCCGCAACGGCGTACATAAACACGCAGGCCCCGCCAATTACTACGTAGAAGCTCCTCAGTACTAAGTGGTATTTATATGTTTTTACCCTCTAAATCACAACTAAACCCTTGAATCAGGGTAGGATTACGACGCATGAATTCCTACCATTGCGTCAGGTAATTGTTTTCATTCACTGCTTTCTCACACCACTACTATGGCAACAGCTTCCATTTCCGCCCCCGCCGCCACCAAGTCGGCCACTCGCCCTGCCAACCGCGTGGGCACCAAAAGCCGTCGCGGTTTTGCCGCCATGAGCCCCGAAACCCAGCGCCGCATTGCCAGCGAAGGCGGCAAAGCCTCGCACGCCAGCGGCCGCGGCCACCGCTTCTCGACCGAAGAAGCCCGCGACGCCGGCCGCAAAGGCGGCCTGGTGAGCCGCCGGGGCAAGACCAACGCCTCGGCCACCAAGTAAAAGCAACGCACTCTCCGACTGCGGAGGCGAAGCTTGTCGCGCATCTTTGCGGCATGCTTCGCCTCCGCTTTTTGCATCGCGCCCTGCGCTTCAACTTTCCGGCCCGCACCTCGCGCGGGGCGCTGGCCGAACACGTGGCCTGGTACCTGCACCTCACCGACGACGCCCGCCCCGCCGCCGGGGGGCTGGGCGAGGCCGCGCCCCTGGCCGGCCTCAGCCCCGAATACGGCCCGGATTTTCCGGCCGCCGTGGCCCGGCTCTGCGAGCGGTTCAACGCCGGCGCGTTTGCGGCCTTCGCCGTGGCCGAGGCCCCGGGTTTTGTGGGCCCGGGGCTGCCGTCGCTGGTGTTTGCCCTCGAAACAGCCCTGCTCGACCTGGCCCGCGGCGGCCGCCGGCAGCTCTACGACAACGCCTTCAGCCGGGGCGAGGCCGCGCTGCCCATCAACGGGCTGGTGTGGATGGGCGACGCCCCGTTCATGCGCGAGCAGATTCGGCAAAAGCTGGCCGCCGGCTACCGCTGCCTGAAGCTTAAAATTGGCAGCCTGGACTTTGCAACAGAACTGAATCTGCTGGCCGAAATCCGGGCCGCGGCCGGCCCCGAGCGCCTCACGCTGCGCGTGGACGCCAACGGCGCCTTTGCCCCGGCCGATGCCCCGCACAAGCTGGCGCAGTTGGCGGCCTTCGGCATTCACTCCATCGAGCAGCCCATTGCGGCCGGCCAACCGGCGGCCCTGGCCGAGCTGTGCCGCACCTCGCCCCTGCCCATTGCGCTCGACGAAGAGCTCATCGGCGTGGAAGACCCCGCCCGCCAGGCCGCGCTGCTCGACGCGGTGCGCCCCGCCTACGTGGTGCTCAAGCCCACGCTGCTGGGCGGGCACGCGGCCACCCGCCGCTGGATTGCGCTGGCCGAGGCGCGCGGCATCGGCTGGTGGATTACGTCGGCGCTGGAGTCCAACGTCGGCCTCAACGCCGTGGCCCAGCTCACGGGCGAATACGACGTGCGCGGCTTTGCGCAGGGCCTGGGCACGGGCCAGCTCTACCACAACAACGTAGCGGCGCCCCTGCACATTGGCGGCGGCGCGCTGCGCTACGACCCGGCCGGCACCTGGGAGCTGCCGGGCTGAGGCGGCCGTTGCGGTGGTGGCGTGTCTTTGCGCTTACTTTACCGCCTCGGTAGCACTTATTTGGCCATGCTGGTTGCGCGCATCATCTGGTTGGTGGTTTTCCTCGTCTTTGGCGGGGAAATGGGCCAGCTTGCGCACGCGCAGCCAGCCGCCGCGCCGTTTGTGTTTCGCAACCCCAAACGGCACGAAGTCAAAGTGCCCATCCAGGTGCAGCGCAACCTACTGGTGGTGAGCTGCCAGCTCAACGGTCTAGGGCCTTTTAACTTTCTGCTCGACACGGGCGTGGCCACCACCATCATCACGGCCCCCCAGGTGGCCGACTCGCTGGGCCTGAAGCACGGCGAGCGGTACCGGGTGGTGGGCGCGGGCGGCTCCGACATTGGCCTGATGGCCTACCAGACCAGCGACGTGCGCGTGACCCTCGGCGGCGTGGAGGCCCCCTGCCTGGCCCCGCTGGTGCTCGAAAGCGACGTGCTCAACCTCTCGGGCTACGTGGGCACGCCCATTCACGGCATTCTGGGCTCCGAGCTGTTTCGCAGCTTTGTGGTGGCCCTGCACACCGAAGAGCTCAACATGGTGCTGAGCGACCCGGCCACCTACCAGGCCCCCAAAGGGCGGCGCTGGTCCAGCCTGCCGCTGCAGCTGGAAAAAGGCAAGGCCTATTTCACGGCCCCGGTGCAGCTCAACGACTCGCTGACCATGGACCTGAAGCTGGTGCTCGACACCGGCGCCAGCCACGCTCTCTCGCTCGAAACCGATTCGGACCCGCGCCTGCGGGGCCCCGCCCGGCGCCTGCCTGCCGAGCTCGGCCAGGGCCTGGGCGGCGTGGTGCGCGGCTACCTGGGCCGGGTGCCGTCCCTGCAGCTGGGCCGGCACCAGCTCCGGTCGGTGCTTACCTCGTTCCCTGATGAGGCCGACGTGCACCGCCGCGTGGACGTGCCCCGCAACGGCAACGTGGGCTACGAGCTGCTCAAGCGCTTTTCCCTCGTCATTGACTACCCGCACCAGCGCCTGCTGCTGCGCCCCAACGTGCGCCTGAACGAGCCCTTCGAGCACGACATGTGCGGCCTCGACCTGCTGGCCACCGGCCCCGACTACCGCCGCTTCGTGGTGCTGCGCGTCGAGCCCAACTCGCCGGCCTACGTGGCCGGCATCGAACCCACCGAGGAGCTGCTCAGCATCAATTTCCTGCCCGCCGAGGGCTTTTCGCTCACCCAGCTCAGCCGCATGCTGCGGTCCGAAGACGGCCGCTCCCTTTTTATGGTGCTGCGCCGGCAAAACGGCGACCTCCACACCGTGTCGCTGCGCCTGAAGCGGCAAATCTGAGCCCGCGCCGGCAGCCCGGCGTACCTTTGCGGCTCGTTCTGCTTACCTTTTTTGTACTTATTATGACTGCTCGACTTCTGTTGCAACTCGCCGGCGTGTTTGGTGCTTTGGGCGTGGCCATTGGTGCCTTCGGGGCCCACGCCCTGCACGACACGCTGGCCAAAGCCGGCCGCCTCGACACCTTCGAAACGGCCGTGCGCTATCAGTTTTACCACGTGCTGGCCCTGCTGGCCGTGGGCGTGCTGTGGGCGGCCCGGCCCGAGCTGCGCAGCCTGGGCACCACCGGCTGGCTGTGGCTGGGCGGCATTGTGCTGTTCAGCGGCTCGCTCTACACGCTGTGCTTCACGGGCATCACCAAGCTGGGCGCGGTGGCCCCCATCGGCGGGCTGCTGTTTGTGGCCGGCTGGCTGAGCCTGGTGCTGGCCGTGCGCGAGCTGTAGAAATCCAGCCCGGCCGTTGGGCACAAAAAAGGGCGGCCCGCTGATGCGGGCCGCCCTTTTTTGTTCAGCGCGAAGCTTACTTCACCTTGGCTTTCACCTTGGTGTCGCCGGCTTTCTCTTTCACTTTTTTGGCGTCGGTGCGCACCGAGGCGCCGCCCGAAGCTTCTACTTTCATGCCGGGAGCGGCGTTCGAGGCCACGGTGGGGTCTTTCACTTCGCCTACCAGCGACACGGTGGTGGCACCGGCGGTGGCGTTCGACTCAATGGTCAGCACTTTGTTCTGCATGCCCATTTTGCCGGTCGAGTTGAAGTGCGCCGAGATGGTGCCGGTTTTGCCGGGTGCCACGGGCTCTTTGGTCCACTCCGGGGTGGTGCAGCCGCAGCTCACGCCGATGTTGGAGATGATGAGGGGCGCGGTGCCGGTGTTCTTGAACTTGAAGGTATGGTCCACGGTACCGCCCTGCACCACGGAACCGAAGTCATACTTCGACTCTTCGAACGTGATGGCGGGACCGGCCGTTTGGCCAGCTTTGGCGGCCGGGGCCTGGGCTTGTGCCGAGAGGGCGGCAGCCGTCAGGCTCAGGGCGAGGAGCAAGGTTTTTTTCATGAGTTGAGGCTTGTTAACGATTGGTTGAGAAGGGTTGGGTTATAACAAATTTAGTGGTTTCGCAGGGACTCACAAATTTACGACCAAACTAGCCGCGTCCCCTGAAGAACCCATGAAGTTGAAGGAACCCGAAGCCGGACGGTTTCATTCCATCGGGCCCCCAAAACCACGCGCGGCGAGGCCATGCCGGCCACGGCTACTCTTCCTCCACGGGGTCGCTGATGAGCTTCTGCTGAAAATTGAGCAGAAAGAGCCGCTCCGAGGCCCGCGTGATGGCCGTGTACAACCAGCGCGCAAACTCGCCGGCCAAGGGCTCGTCGGGCTTCAGAAACCCGTGGTCGACAAACACGGCCTGCCACTGCCCGCCCTGCGCCTTGTGGCACGTCAGGGCGTAGGCGAACTTGATTTGCAGGGCGTTCAGGTACGGGTCTTTGCGCATTTCCTTGTAGCGCTCGGCCTTGGTTTTGAGGTGGGCGTAATCTTCGCTCACGGCCAGGTAGAGGGCGTTGTTGCGGTCCGACGGCAGGGCGGGGCTTTCGGTGTGCAGCGTGTCGAGCAGCAGCTTCACTTCAATCTCGGGCTCGTCGGGGTAGTCCACGAGGCGCACGTGAGCCTGCGCAAAATGAAAGCCGTACATCTCCTCGCGCCGAATGACCTTGCGGATTTCCAGGAAGTCGCCGTTGGCCAAAAAGCCGATTTCCGATTCCTTGGGCAGCCAGAAGTAGTTGTTGCGCACCACCATGAGGTAGTCGCCGCCCTCAATCTCCTCCTCGGCGTCGAACAAGGCCCGCCGGATGAGCTGGTTGTACTGATTGGCGTTGCGATTCGAGCGGCAGATGATGGTGGTGTTTTCGTGCCCAAAATTGCGGTAAGCCCAGCGCAGGCCGTCTTCCAGCTTGTCGCCGCCCATCTTGAAAATGTCGCGGAAGCCCTTGGTGTGCAGCTGGATGTTGGGCGCCTCCTCGCGCAGCTCCTCGCGCAGTTCGGTGGCGTTCACCAGGATGCCCGACTGCTGGGCTTGGCGCATTACCTGGCGCAGCTCCACGCTGCCCACCGTGGCCCGGAAGCGGTGTGCCAACAAGTCGGGGTCGAGGGCCGGGCTCAGGAGCTGGCCCACCGGCGGCAGCTGGGCCGTGTCGCCGATGAGCAGGAGCTTGTTGCTGGTTTTCTCAAACACGAAGCCCATCAAATCATCGAGCAGGCCGTTTTCGCCGAAGGCTTTCTCGTCCGAAATCATCGAGGCCTCGTCCACGATGTACAGCGTTTGCTCCACGCGGTTGGGCTGGCGCTGGAAGTTGAGCCGCTCGGAAGGCGCGCCGGAGGTTTGGCGGTAAATTTTCTTGTGGATGGTGCTGGCCGGCACGCCGGCGTAGCCCGCCATCACCTTGGCGGCGCGGCCGGTGGGCGCCATGAGCGTGTACTTGCGCTGCAGCTTGTGCAGCCACTGCACCAAGGCGCTCACCACGGTGGTTTTGCCGGTGCCGGCGTAGCCGCGCAGCACAAAAATCTTGCGGCCCGGCAGTTGGTCTTTCAAAAAAGCGTCGAGCTGCGTGAACAGCAGGGCTTGGTCCTCGGTGGGTTCGTAGGGGAAATAGTCGCGGACCGAGGGGGTGCGGAGGGAGAGCATGGATGCTTTAACTACTAAAATGAAACGCCGGCCGCGGAAAGAGGCCTCAGCCTTGCGGCTCAATCACCACCATCGTGCCGCTGGCTTTGGCGATGAGCAGGTCGTCGCACCACACTTCCGCTTCGCAGAACTGGAGGCGGCGCCCGGCTTTCAACACCCAACCGATGGCTTTTAATTTCTGGCCCACGCCGGGGTGCAGGTAAGAAATCTTTAAGTCGGAGGTTACCAGGCCGTAATCGTCCGGAATAAGGGTGACGCCGGCAAAACCGGCCACCAAATCGGCCATGGTGGCGATGAGGCCGCCGTGCGCGAAGCCGCGCTGCTGCTGGTGCTGCTCGCCCAGGGTCAGCTCGGCCTCGACGCGCCCTGGGATTATCACCGTCAAATCGGCCCCGATGAGGTGCATGAACCGCTGGCGCGTGAGCTTGCGGCGAATGCGGGCTTCAAGGTCTTGGGCAGCGGCAGAAGTTTCAGAAGGGTGGACTGACACGAAGAAAAAGCTATGTTTGCTTGAAAGAAAAATGGAATGCCCTTGTTTTGTGCGGCCTTGTACTTTGGCACTGACACTAGAACTAGTTAATACTATAAAACAGCTCTGCGAGGGCGTACGCCGCACTTTGCGCTTTGGCAGGCCAAAGGTACTGGCCTGGGGCCGGTGGTCTGCCCCGGCGCGTTTATTTCCCTTTCCCCTTTGCGGCCCCTACAATGGAACACGTTTCGGCAATGCAGTATGCGGTGGCAGTCGCGCTAGGCTTGGGCCTGTCGGCGTGCAGCGGCTTCCGGGTGTTTGTGCCGCTGCTGGCGGCCAGCGTGGCGTACCGCACCGGCTACCTGGCGCCGGCCAGCGGGTTTGAATGGCTCGGTAGCCGGGCCGCGCTGCTCACCCTGGCCGTGGCCACGCTGGTGGAAATAGCCGGGTACTACCTCCCGGTGGTCGACCACCTGCTCGACACGCTCACCACGCCGGCGTCGTTTGTGGCCGGCACCATTCTCATGACTTCGGCCCTGCCCCACCTCGACCCCACCCTGCGCTGGACGCTGGGCGTGCTGGTGGGGGGCGGCACGGCGGGCCTGGTGCAGTCCGGCACGGCCCTGCTGCGCGGCGCCTCCACGGCCACCACGGGCGGCCTGGCCAACCCGGTACTCGCCACCGTGGAAAACACCGTGGCCGTGGGCGGCGTCGTGCTCACGCTGCTGCTGCCGTTGCTGGCCGCGGGATTGGTGGTGGTGCTCGTCGGCGTCATTCTGAGCCGGCTGCGGCGGTGGCGCCAGCGCCGCCACACCACCTAGCGCCGCACTGTCGGGCTTAATATTTTTGAGAGTAGGTCCAAAACAATGTCGGTTGGTCGGCGTTAGCCGTACACGGAGACGCTCCTGCCGCTCGGATGCGCCCCGCACCACCCCACGCTCATGTTTGATTCTTCTCCCTCCTCCCCCGACGCCCTGCTGGCTGCTTATGCGGGCCGCGTGCGGGTGCGGACTGGCGGGCTGCTGCTCCGCGACGGGGCCCTGCTGCTGGCGGGCCACCGGGGCCTGCTGCCCCACGGCGCCCCATTCTGGTCGCCGCCCGGCGGCGGCTGGCAGTTTGGCGAAAGCCTGAAGGCGGCGCTCGTCCGCGAGTTTCACGAAGAAACCGGCCTCACGGTGCAGGTAGGCCGTTTTTTGCACCTGCACGAATTCAGCACCGATAAGCTGCAGGCGCTGGAACTGTTTTTTGAAGTGCTGGCCGACGGCGCCGCCCAGCCCCAGCTCGGGCACGACCCCGAGCACGCCACCGACCAGCAACTGCTCGTCGACCTGGCCTGGCTCACGCCGCGGCAGCTGCTGCAATTGCCCCCGGCCCAGGTGCATCCCGTGTTGCAGCACATTCTCAGCACCGACGACGTGTTTGTGCCGCAGGTGCGCTTCGTGTGAGGCAGGACGGCAGTGGCGCCAGCCATTGTCCTCCGCGACTCGTGCGAACGTGGCTCGGCCGTTCGCTGCACCCAGAATGACGGGGTTTCCCCCAATTCTTCCGCGCGCATTCTGCCTTCCTCACCGACTCAAGCGTTATCTTTAGCCCCGGCCACTGGGCCTGTTTCGCTTCGAATTCGTGCCTGCCTCCGTTTCTTCTGCTTCCTCCGCTTCGGCGGCCACGTCCGGCGCCCTGCTGCGCCTGCGCGACGAAACCTTCGACCCCGGCAATCTGGGGGCCTACAACCTGTACTTGCTGGCCAGCCCCACGCGCCTGCAGCTGGCCGCCGTCGACGTGGAGCGCCACAAGTTTGTGCTGCTGGAAGAATATCCGCTGGCTGCGGGGGGGCTGGACGCGCTGGCCGCGCAGCACGACTGCCTGGGCCAACGTGGCTGGAACGCCGTGCGCCTCGCCGTCACGGGCCGTGGGTTCACGCTGCTGCCCGCCCCGCTGTTTCGGCCCGGCGACGAAGAAGCGGCCCTGCGCCTGCACCACGCCCCCTCTCCCACCGAAACCGTACGCCACACCACCCACCCGGGCCTGGAGCTGGTGAACGTGTTTGCCGCCGATGCGCGCCAGGCCGACTGGCTGACGGCCACGCACGGCGCCAGCGGCCGCCTGCTGCACCACACCAGCGCCCTGCTGGCCGGCCTGGTGCACCAGCGCGGGGCCGCGGCCCCGCGCCGCCTCTACCTCAACCCCGGCCCGCAGGAGCTGACGCTGGTGGTGCTGGGCCAGCACCTGGAGTACTGCAACGTGTTTTCCTGCACCACGGCTGAAGACGTGGTGTACTACACCATCCTCGTGATGCAGGAGCTGCACCTCGACCCCGACCAGGACGAGGTGACCGTGTGGGGCGAGCTCATGCCCGATTCGGCCATTTTCAGCCTGCTGCGCACCTACGTGCGCAACGTGCGCTTTGGCCCGCGCCCCGGCAACGTGCAGTACAGCTACCGCCTCAACGACGTGTTCGAGTACCGGTATTTCGACCTGTTCAGCCTGCATTTCTGCTGAACGCCAACTTAATTTCCATGCCCCGCATTGCCATTTTCCCCGGCTCCTTCGACCCCTTCACCAACGGGCACCTCGACGTGGTGCGCCGCGGCGTGGAGCTTTTCGACGAAGTAATCGTGGCCATTGGCACCAACAGCAGCAAGCAGCGCTACCTGCCCGTGGAGCAGATGGTGGGCCTCATCGCAGGGGTGTTCGAGCACGAGCCCCGCGTATCGGTGCGCACGTTCAAGGGCCTCACCGCGGAATTTGCCCGCGAGACGGGCGCCCGCTACCTGCTGCGCGGCCTGCGCAACAGCCCCGATTTCGAATACGAAAAGCCCATTGCCTACGGCAACCAGCACGTCAATCCCGGCCTGGAAACCGTGTTTTTGCTCACCTCGCCCGCCCTGGGGTCGGTGAGCAGCACCATCATCCGCGACATTCACCGCTTCGGGGGCAACGTGGATGCTTTTCTGCCCTACCCCATGCCGCCGCTCGGCCGCTGATGCCTGCCCGACCGGCCTACTGATTGAGGGCCACGGGCAGCACGCGCAGGCCCAGCAGTTGGGTGGGCCGCCGCACCTGGAAAACCGGCAGCACGAGGTAGCGGTCGGCACCGAGCTGCAGGCGGGCGCGGTTCATGAGGTCGCTTTCGTTGCTGCCCAGCAGCAACAGGTCGTTCACTTCCCGCGACCGGTGGTCGTAGGCCACTATCATGGCCAGCCCGCGGCTCCGAAACAGGGCCATTGAGTCTAAAGCGCCGCTGCGTTGGCTTTGGGCGGTCACGGTGGGGTCCACAAAGTCGGTGGGCAGCGGCAGCGCCGGTCCCACCCGCGCGTTCATCTCATCAATGCTGAGGTTGAGCAAGGCGGGCACGTCGACGCCCGGCTGGGTAGGACCGCCGGCCGGGGCGCGCGACGCAACGACGCGCTGGGGCTCGTGCGAGCCCGAACAAGCGCCCATTCCCATTACCGTAGCCAATAGCCCTGCCAGAATCGGTCGCATAGACCGCAATATACTGCTATTTTCCGGTGGCGGACGCCTCTTTGGCTTGTTTCCCAGTCATATGGCTGAGGTAATACCGCACCACCAGCGCAATGGAAGCATAGGAATCTTCGAGTTTGGCCAGAGCCTCCTGCGGCGACATCCAGCGCACTTCCTCGATGTACTCTTCGGTTTGGGGCTTCATGAGGCTGTCGTCGAGACACTTCATGAGGTACCAATTGGTCTTTTTCAGCATCTTGTTGCCTTTGTAGGCGTAGCTGTGCCAGGTGCTGGGCAGCTTTTCGCCCAGCTCGAGCTTGATGTTGGTTTCTTCTTCCACCTCGCGCAAGGCGCCGGCGGCCGTGTCCTCGTCGCTCTTGAGCTTGCCCTTGGGCAGGTCCCACTTGCCGAGGCGGTAAATCATGAGCACCTGGTCGCCTTTCACCACCAATCCGCCGCCGGCTTTGGCAATTTTGAACTGGTCTTTCAGGTGCAGGATGACGTGCTTTTTCTTTTTGACCAGCATGGTCAGCGACTTAAGCTTTTTGAGCTTTTTCACCTCCATCAGGCGCAGAAGGCGGTCGATGAACAGCGGGCCGGCGTCTTTCACCAGCACGTCGCCCACCAAGTCTTTCGACGTGAAGTCATCGTCGGGATTGAGCACCAAGTCGAACTTGTGCTTGTACACTTTCTCGCTGAGTTTTTTGATGACCAGCGGAATGTCGTTGATGAAAATATTCATCGGAAAAAGCGGCTTGGGGAAACGATAACGGGCAACGGGGCCGCCGAAATCAGAAAGAAATTGAGAGGAATGCTTTGGGCAGCGGGCGCAAGATACGGGGCCCGGCCGATTTGCCGGAGCGCTGCATCTTTGCGCCATGACACGCATTGGCCTGCTTTCCGACACCCACGGCTACCTCGACGAGCGAATCGCGCATCATCTGCGCGGCTGCGACGAAATCTGGCACGCCGGAGACTTCGGCGATGCCCGCGTGGTGGACGAACTGCAGGCCTTAGCGCCGCGCTTTCGGGGCGTGTACGGCAATATCGACGGCACGGACGTGCGCCGCACCCAGCCCCTGGTTCAACGCTTTGAAATAGAAGGGCTTCGGGTGCTAATTACGCACATTGGCGGCTACCCGGGCCACTACGCGCCCGCCGCCCGGCCCCTGCTGGCCGAGGCACGGCCGGGCCTGTTCATCACCGGCCACTCCCACATTTTGCGGGTGATGCCGGATAAAAAGCTGGGCCTGCTGCACCTGAACCCGGGCGCGGCCGGACGGCACGGCTTCCACCAAGTGCGCACGCTGCTGCGCTTCGGCATCGAAGCCGGGCGGGTGGTGGACCTGCAGGCCGTGGAGCTGGGCAAGCGGGCCAGCTAGCGCTGGCCCAGCGCGGCCCGCAAACCAAAAAGCCCCGGCTCGTTTGCAGAGCTGGGGCTTTTCACCTTATGGGGCACTGGCCGCGCAACGCGGGCCGGATGGCTCCGCTCACTCGGCACGGGCGGCGGTATTAGAGCGCGATTTCGGGCTTGGGGTGCTCGCCTTCCTGGCCGTCTTCGTTCACGGGCTTGGTTACGGCTTCGGCGTCGTCGAAAGCTTCGGCGTTGGCGGCGGTTTCGTCGGTGGCGGGCGTTACGGCCTCTTTCACAGTTTCAACGGCGTCGGCCACCACTTCTTTCACCTTTTCGGCAGCGGCAGTGGCGGTTTTCTTCACGGCAGCCACGGCACCGGCCACGCCACCGGTGGTGGCAAAGCGCGACTTCAGCTCCTCGATGTCCACGTTTTTCAGAACGGGCGTGCGGAGCAATTCCTTGATGATGTGCTGCTTGTTGTTAGCGCGGGCAATGTTCTTGCGGTGCTTGCGCTTGAGGCGGGTAACGGACATGGTGCCGGGATGGTTAAAGTCTAAGCTTACGAAACGGAGGGCAAAAGTAGGGCTTTCATTTTGAAAGTGCAAGCCCATGAGGCATTTTGCTGGATTACTGCGCTTTCGGGGCCCGGCAACGGCCCGGCCGATTGGGGGCTACTTTTGCCTGCGGGCCTGCGTGGCCCACCCAGCGCGTTTTTTCCGACCTCTGCTTTTCTGTCTAACTCTTTGCCATGACCGTTTCCTCTGCCCTTCCCCTTGTCGACCTGCGCTCCGATACCGTGACGCGGCCCACGCCGGCCATGCTGGAAGCCATGTTTGCCGCCCCGGTGGGCGACGACGTGTACGACGAAGACCCCACCGTGCGCCGCCTCGAAGAAATGGCCGCCGCCCGCTTCGGCCTCGAAGCCGGCCTGTTTTGCCCCTCGGGCACCATGACTAACCAGATTGCCATCAAAGCCCACACCGAGCCGCTAAGCGAGGTGATTTGCGAGCAAACGTCGCACATTTATTTGTGGGAAGTGGGCGGCATTGCGTTTCACTCGGGCGCCTCGGTGGCGCTGCTGCCGGGGCATCGCGGGCGCGTGACGGCAGCGCAAGTGGAAGCCGCCATTCGGCCCGAAAACGTGCATTACCCCACCACCAGCCTCATTTCGCTCGAAAACACGCACAACCGCGGCGGCGGCACCTGCTACTCGCTCGACGACCTGCGGGCCATCAGCGACGTGGCCACGCGGCACGGCATTGCCCGGCACCTCGACGGGGCCCGCATTTTCAACGCGCTGGTGGCCACGGGGCAGCGCAGCGAGGACTACGGGCAGTTGTTCGACTCGATTTCGGTGTGCCTTTCCAAGGGCATGGGCACGCCGGTGGGCTCGGTGCTGCTGGGCTCGGCCGCGTTTATTAAGAAGTGCAAGCGCATCCGCAAGGTGATGGGCGGCGGGTGGCGGCAGGCCGGCTACCTGGCCGCGGCGGGCATTTACGCGTTGGAAAACAACGTGGCGCGCCTGGCCGACGACCACCGGCGGGCCGCTCGCCTGGCGGCGGTGCTGCAGGACCAGCCCTACGTGGCCGAAGTGCTGGCGCCCGAAACCAACCTCGTCATCTTCCGGCTGCACGAGAGCCAGCCCGCGGCCGAGTTTCTGGCGGCGCTGGAGCGGCAGGGCATTCGGGCCAGCAGCTTTGGGCCGCAGTGGATTCGCTTCGTAACGCACCTGGACGTGGACGATGCCATGCTGGCGCGCGTGGAAGCGGCGCTGGGGGCGCTGGGCAGTTGATGTTGTTGCCCGTTGCGCCGCTCGCCCCGACGGGGCGCCTGCGGCTTTACTTACCTTACTGCTGATGGATTTATACAACGCGTTGGCGCTGCTGCTCGTCACGGCTGCCGGCTTTGCCTACCTCAACCACCGCTTTTTGCGCATGCCGCCGGCCATTGGGCTGATGGTGCTGGGCCTGGCGGCGTCGCTGCTGCTGGTGCTGCTGGCCAAGTTTGACGTGCAGCCCGTGCTGCAGCTGGCCGGCGTGGTGGGCAAGCTCGATTTCAGCCGCATTGTGATGCAGGTGATGCTGGGCTTTCTGCTGTTTGCGGGGGCCATTCACGTCGATGCGGGCCGGCTGGGCAAGCTGCGCTGGCCGGTGGGCGCCCTGGCACTCATCGGCACGCCGGTGAGCACGGTGCTGGTGGCCACGGCCATGTTTTTTCTGCTGCCGCTGTTCGGGCTGCCCACGCCTTTCATCTACTGCCTGCTGTTTGGGGCGCTCATTTCGCCCACCGACCCCATTGCCGTGCTCAGCATTCTGACCAAAGCCAACATCTCGAAGTCCTTGGAAACCAAAATCGTGGGCGAGTCGCTGTTCAACGACGGCGTGGGCGTGGTGCTGTTTGTGGTGACGCTGGAGGTGGCCCTGCTGGGCCCGCAGGACTTCACGGTGGGGCACGCGCTGACCGTGTTTGCCCGCGAAACCCTGGGCGGCCTGGCCCTGGGCACGGCCCTCGGGCTGGGCGCGGCCTGGCTGCTGCGCACCATCGACAACTACCAGGTGGAGGTGCTGCTGACGCTGGCCCTGGTGGCCGGCGGCACGGCGCTGGCGGCCCGCCTGCACACCTCGGGGCCGCTGGCCATGGTGATGGCGGGCCTGCTGGTGGGCCACTTCAGCCGCCAGCGCGGGGTGATGTCGAACGAGTCGCAGGACTACGTGGACAAGTTTTGGGAGCTGATTGACGAGGTGCTGAACGCGCTGCTGTTTGTGCTGATGGGGCTGGAAGTGCTGGTGCTCGACATTCCGGGGCGCACGGTGCTGGTGGGGCTGGCGGCCATTGTGGTGGTGCTGCTGGCGCGCTGGGTGGCCGTGTCGGTGCCGCTGGTGTTTCTGCGGCTGATGCCCACGTTTCGGCCTTCCGACCACGGCGTGGCCGTGCTCACCTGGGGCGGCCTGCGGGGTGGCCTCTCGGTGGCCCTGGCGCTGAGCCTGCCGCCCACCATGCCGCGCGAGCTCATTGTGGGCGTGACGTATGTGATTGTGGTGTTTTCGATTGTGGGGCAAGGGCTGACCATTGGCCCGCTGGTGCGCTGGCTGGGCGTGGGCCAGCCGAGCCCGGCCACCGGGGCCGCCGTCGCCCCCAAAGCGCACTGATGAGCCCCGGCACCCAAACCACCCATCTGACGTTCTGACCTTATGAATTTGTTCATCATCGGCGACGTGCACGGGTGCTTCCACACCTTTCAGGAACTGCTGAAGCGCTGGGACCCCGCCACCGAGTTCCTGATTCAGGTGGGCGACCTGGTGGACCGGGGCGCCTACATTCCGGAAACGGTGGAGCTGGCCCGCAGCCTGAGCGAACAATACCCGGACTCGACCACCTTCCTCATGGGCAACCACGAGGACGCCCTGCTGCACCATTTCGGGCCCGATGGCCCCTACCCCGGCTGGTTGCGCTGGGGCGGCCGCAGCACCGCCGACCAATACCGCGCCCGGCCCGAATTGCTGGCCTGGCACTTGCTCTGGCTGGAACAGCGCCCGCTTTTCTGGGAAAACGAGCACGTGCTGGTGAGCCACGCCGGCATCGGCACTTCCGACCAGGCCTACAACCCCGACAGCTCCGACGGCCTGCTGTGGACCCGCACGCCGCTCCGGCGCCTGCCCCAGCTGCAGGTGGTAGGCCACACGCCCATGCCCCAAGGCGAGCCCAAGTTCGACAAAGCCACCAACGCCCTCTACATCGACACGGGCGCCGTGTTTGGCGGCAACCTGACGGGCGTGCGCCTCTCCCCCACCGGCCGGCCGCTCGACATCATCCTGATTCCCGTTCACCCCGAAGACCTGCTGGAGTAGTCTTCCACTTCCACCATTCCGTTGCCGTTGATGCTCAACCAAGCCGCCATCGAACACCTCACCGCCGCCGACCCGCGGCTGGGCGCCCTGATTGCCGCGGGCCGCGAAATCCACCCGCGCCCGCACGAAGACCTGTACCTGGCCCTGCTGCGCGCCATCGTGAGCCAGCAGATTTCAACCAAAGCCGCGGCGGCCATCTGGAAGCGCTTCCAGAGCCTGTTTCCGCCGGAGGGCTACCCCGAGCCGCGCGAAGTGCTGGCCCTGACCGAGGACGAGCTGCGCGCCGTGGGCCTCTCGCGTCAGAAAGCCGGCTACCTCAAGGCCATTGCCGAATACAACGAGCGGGGCCTGCTCGACTACGACCACCTCACCGGCCTTTCCGAAGAAGCCTTTACCCAGCACCTCACCGCCATTCGGGGCGTGGGCCGCTGGACGGCCCAGATGCTGCAAATGTTTGCCCTCGACCAGCCCGACGTGTTTTCGGAAGGCGACCTGGGCGTGCAGAACGCCATGCGCCGCCTCTACGGCCTGGAAGAAACCGGCCGCGCCCTGCAAAAGCGCATGCTCGCCATTGCCGAAGCCTGGCGCCCCTACCGCACCCTGGCCTGCAAATACCTGTGGCAGAGCCTGGACAACGGCACCCAGATTCCGCCCACGGCAGAGTAGCGGTGATTGAGCAACAACAAACCTGTCATCCTTCGCTGCGCTCAGAATGACAGGTTTTTAAGCCTTGACTACGCCAGCACCTTGGCCCCCATTTCAAACACTTCCTCGCGCACAAACAGCTCGCCCTCCTGCCGCAGGATGGCGAGGTTGTCGATGATGATTTTGAGGTTGTAGGTTTCCTGGTTGAGGTAGGCCAGCACGGGGCCCAGCAGGTCGGGGGTGGTGTCGTGCAGGGCCAGCGAGATGTGCGGCAGCCAGCAGTCGGGCCCGCTGAACTTGTCGGTGCGCAGGCAGAGCGGCGCGGTGGCTTCGCGGATGCGCCGGTGCAGGGCGTTGAGGGCATCGGAGCGCAGCACGGGAATGTAGATGACCGGCCGCTCGCCCGGAAACACGCCCAGGCCCGTGGTGAAGGCCGGAAACGGCTCGGTGGTGGCGGCCACGTCGGCCAGCACTTTCTTCAGGGAGCTCAGCTTTTTGACACCGGCCAGCTGGTAGGTCAGGTGCGGGTCGAGGGTGGCCTGCACGTCGTCGAGGCCAAACTTTTCTTCCAGGCTTTTGATGATGGTGTTGATGCGCGACACGTGCGGCGGGCTGAGCAACGAAGTAATGGCAAGCATGGCAGTAGGTACGGAGGAAGCCGGCGGCGCGCCGAAAACCGCGGCCGATTGTTGAAAACCAGTTGACATTAAATGTGTTGGGGCATTTGCCGGTTAAATTGTTCACTCTGCCCGCGCGGGATGCTCAACGACTGGAACGCCGCGCCGCGCAGGCCCTTGGCCAGCTGCACCAACTGACCCGTGTGGTAGGCATAATGCGTCAGCTGCCGCTGCAGGGCCGCCAGCACCGTGTGCGCCTCGCCCCGAATGGTGACGGGGCGCAGCAGGTCGGCGGGCTGCAGGGCGTCGAGCAAGTCGAAAAGGACGCGCCAGGCAGCTTCCCACTCGGCTCGCAGCGGGGCAATGGACGCCACCGTGGCGGGCTCTTCAAACTCCTGGTCGCGCCGGCGGTTTGGTTTTTCGCCGTCGGAAGTCAGAAAATCGGTGAAGCGCGAGCGCAGGTTGCCGGCCAGGTGCTGCACAATGACGGCGGCGCTGTTGGCCCCGGGCGCAGGGCGGTGCAGCCACTCAGCGTCGGAGATTTGGGCCAACGCCCGGTCGGCCAGGCTTTTGGAGGACTGAAAGCCGTGGCGCACCGTGGCCAGTACGGCCGTGCCCAACGCGTCGGAAGCAAGTGGAGTAGCCATGGCGCCAAAAATACAGCACGCGGGCAGCCCATGGTGCAAAACAACTGGTGCCGTTGCGGCATTCTTCTCAGTGCACCGGTCGGCAAAATGCCGGTCTTTATCGACTTCGCCTGCCGCGGCTCATCCTCGCCGGCGCCTTTCGCGTTACGATACCCTTTGCCCTGCTCTCGTGCCCGAAACCGTCGTTACCGCTCCCTCTTCCGCGTCGCCTACGCCGACCCCGGCCGCGCCCGCACGGGCCCCGAAGTGGCTGTGGTGGCTGCTGGGCGTGGTGGCGCTGCTGCTGGGCGCGGCGCTGGTGGTGCAGCACTACCTCGACCCCTGGCTGCGCCGCCAGCTGGAACAACAGGTATCTGCCCAAACCCACGGCCAGTACCGCCTGCAAATCGGGGCGCTGGAAACCAGCCTCTGGCAGCGCGCCATGCGCCTGCAGAACGTGCGCCTGCGCCCCGCCGCCCAGGTGGCCGACACCCTGCCGCGCCTGCGCCTCGACGCCGCCCGCCTCAACGTTACGGGCGTGGGCCTGCTGGCGCTGCTGCGCAAAGCCGTGGTGCCCGTCGACAGCATCGTGCTTGATTCGGTGGCCATTCAGGTGCTGGCCCTGGCCCGACGCCCGACCCGCAACGCCGGCAAGCCCCTGCACGAGCAGTTGCCGCTCAAGTTGAAAGGGCTGGAAATCGGCTACCTCGGTCTGCTGCACACGCAGGCGCAGTACCTGCCCGGCACGCCGGCCGCCGCCCGCCTGCGCCGCGCCGACCTGAGCGCGCACGACCTGCTCATTAGCCCCGCCGGCGCGGCCGATACCCAACGCTTGGCCTACGCCACCGCCTGGCGCCTGCAGCTGCAGCAGGCGCAGGGGCTGGCACAAGGCCACCGCCTGCAGCTCAAGGGCCTGCTAGTGGCCACCGCCGACCAGGAAATTCAGCTTGATTCCGTGGAAGTACAGCCCGGGAATGCCGTGCCGGGCAACCTGCCGCGCGTGAGCCTGGCAATGCCCCGCCTGCGCCTCACCGGGCTGAACGCGGCCCGCCTGCTGCACCAGCACACGTTTCGCGCCGATTCGCTGCTGCTGCAGGCCCCGCGGCTGACCGTGGTGCCCCCGGCTAAAAAAGCTGCGGGCGGTGCCGGTTTCGGTACTTTTGCCCGCAGGCTTGACCTGGCACATTTGGTTGTGCACCAGGGCTTTTTGCAGGTAAAAGACGAGGCCCTGCGTTCCGTTATTCGCACGATTGAGGTGGCCGGAACTGCCATTCGCGTCGATTCCGGCACCGTTCCCAATGCCGGGCGGGTGCTTTTTGCCAAGGCCTGGACGCTGGGGCTGGGCCGCAGCAACGCCACGGTGGCGGGCCACGCCGTGCAGGTGGGCGGGCTAAAGCTGTCGACCTCGGCCGGTACGCTGGCCCTGCGCGCCGTGCGCGTGCGGCCGCCAGGGCCGGGCCAAGGCACGCCCGGTGCGGTGCGCATCGACCTGACTCTGCCCACCCTCGCCCTGCGCGGCTTCGATGCCGCCGAGGTGCAGCGGCGGCGACGTCTGCGGGCATCGGTGCTGCTGTTAGAGAACGCCCGGCTCATTTTCACGCCGCCCAAACAGGCGCCTCCGCCGGTGTGGAAGCTGCTCTCGAAAGCCGTGCGGCGCACCGATTTGGCCAAGTTGCGCATCCGGCGCAGCTTCCTGCAGATTGGCGGCCTGCGTCATTCGCCCGAAATCAACGACATAGACCTGACCGGACGCGGCATCCGCATCGACTCGCTGGCGGCGCTGGAACCGCGGCGCATTGCCTACGCGCGGGCCTGGAAGGCTAGTTCCGGCCTCATTTCGGCGCCGTTTGACCCGCCCTATTACCGGGCCAGCAGCCAGCGCGCCCGCCTCGACACCGACGCCCAGACGTTTCGGTTTGAGAACATGGCTTTGGTCCCCAAATACTCGCCCGTGGGCATGAACCTGCACAAGGGCTACCAGGTACCCGCCGTCCGCGTGAAAATTCCTTCCCTGACTTTCAGCGGGCTGGAATTTGCCGGACTGGTGCGGCGCGCCGATGTGCGGGTGGCCCGCGTGACGGTGCAGCGGCCGGAAGTGCGCATTGCCTCCGACGGCCGCGGCCCCATCAACCCGAACCGCTCCAAGATTTCGCCCGAAGAAATGCGCAACCTGCCCATGACGGTGGACGTGCGCCGGCTCGACATCGTGAGCGGCACCCTTGCCACGAGGTACCGCAGCCCCCTCACGCCCCTGCCCGGAACCTTGAGCATCAACCGCTTCACGGGCAGCTTCTTCAACCTGAGCAACGACCCCAAGCGCCAAACGCCGGCCACGCCGCTCACGGGCCGCGCCACCACGTACCTGCAAAACCGGTGCCGCCTCGACGCCCAAGTGTCGATGTACACGCTCGACCCGCTGGGGCGGCACCGCGTGTGGGGCACGTTCGGGGCCGGGCAGTTCAACATCCTGAACTCCATGACGGTGCCCACGCGGCTGGTGGAGTTTAAGAAAGGCGACGTGCACCGCATCCGCTTCGACATGCAGGCCAGCCGGCGGGGCACCACCGGCACCATGTGGGCCGAATACTCGGGACTGCAGCTGCGGCTGCTGGGCTACAAAGACGAAGAAATCAAGAAGCCCTTGCTCAAGCGCGTCATCTCGAAGGCCGTCAACGTCATTGTCATCCGCGACCAGAACCCGCGCAAGCGCGGCGAGCTGGTGACCGGGAAGATGATTTCGACCCGCGAGCCGCGCTTTTCGGTGTTCACGCTCTGGCGGCAGGGCGTGGTGAGCGGCTTGTTCGACAACGTGGGCGTGCCCCAGGCCCTGGCCCAGAAGCTGAGCGAGAGCAAGGACGAGGCCCCGCTGCCGAAGTAGCACCAGCCCCCTCGCGGTCCAACGGCGTAGCCGTCCGACCGGAAAAGGCGGGCAGAAATCGGGCGGGAGCGAAAAACGCCGGGCCGGGGTTCCGTACCTTTGCCCCTGAATACCCCCGACCCCATGATTTCCATTTCCGACCTCGACTTCCACTTTGGCTCCCGCACGCTCTACGACAACGCGAGTCTGCACATCAAGCCCAAAGACAAAATCGGCCTCATCGGCCTCAACGGCACCGGCAAATCGACCTTGCTGCGCCTGCTGGTGGGCGAGTACAAGGCCGACGGCGGCTCGATTTCGATGGCCAAGGACGTGACGCTGGGCTTCCTGAACCAGGACTTGCTGAGCTACGACACGCACGAGAGCATCCTGCACGTGGCCATGCAAGCCTTTGAGGAAGCGCTGGAATTGCAGAAGAAGATTGACGAAATCCTGGTGCAGTTCGAAACCGACTATTCCGATGACTTGGTGGACAAGCTGGCCACCATGCAGGAACGGTTTGAGGCGCTGGGCGGCTACACCATGCAGGCCCGCGCCGAGGAAATTCTGGAAGGCCTGGGCTTCTCGACCGAAGACCTGCAGAAGCCGCTGAAAAGCTTCTCGGGGGGCTGGCGCATGCGCGTGATGCTGGCCAAAATCCTGCTGCAGCAGCCCTCCCTCCTGCTCCTTGACGAACCCACCAACCACTTGGACTTGCCCTCCATTAAGTGGATTGAGAACTACCTGGCCGACTACGAGGGCGCCGTCATCATCGTGAGCCACGACCGCGCCTTCCTCGACCGCACCACTAACACCACCGTGGAAGTGCTGGGCGGCAAACTGGTGCCTTACGCCGGCAACTACAGCTACTACCTCGAAGAGAAAGAGGAGCGCAACGCCATCCAGAAAGGCGCTTTTGAGAACCAGCAGGCCCAGATTCGGCAGGCCGAGCGGTTCATCGAGCGCTTCAAAGCCAAGGCCAGCAAGGCCAAGCAGGCCCAGAGCCGAGTGAAGGCGCTGGACAAGCTGGAGCGCATCGAGGACGTGGCCCAGGACGCGGCCAAAATCAACATGAAATTCACCTTCAAAGTCGAGCCCGGCCGCCACATCCTCCGCATGGAGCACGTGACGAAGAAGTACGACCAGAAGCTGATTTTCCGCGACACCAACGTGCACATCGAGCGCGGCGACAAAATCGCGCTGATTGGGGCCAACGGCAAGGGCAAATCGACGCTCATGCGCCTGGTGGCGGGCACCGAGGCGCCCACGGCGGGCAAGCACCAGCTGGGCCACAACGTGATTATGTCGTTCTACGCCCAGCACCAGTTGGAAAGCCTGACGCTCGACAACGAGATTTTGCAGGAGATGAGCGAGGCCGGCTCGAAGCGCAACGACATGGAATTGCGCTCGGTGCTGGGCTCTTTCCTGTTCACGGGCGAGGAAGTTTTCAAGAAAATTAAGGTGCTGAGCGGCGGCGAGAAAAGCCGCGTGGCCCTGGCCAAAACCCTGATTTCGGAAGCCAACTTCCTGCTGCTTGACGAACCGACCAACCACCTGGACATGGTGTCGGTAAATATTCTCATCCAGGCCCTGGAGCAGTACGAGGGCACGTTCATCGTCATCAGCCACGACCGGTACTTCGTGGAAAACGTGGCCACCAAAATCTGGTTTATCGAAGACTACCAGCTGAAGGAATACCCCGGCACCTACGTGGAGTACGAGCAGTGGCAGGAAGACCGCGAGAAAGCCGCCAAAAAAGCCGGCCTGCCCTCGCCTTCGGCCAACAAACCCCAGCCCAAGGAGGAGAAAAAAGCCGACGCCACGCCCGCCAAAACCTCTTCGCCCGACCAGAAAAAAGCCCTGAAAGAGCTGGCCGAGGTTGAAGCCAAAATCGACGTATTGGAAAAGGAATTGGCCGGCTACGAAAAGCAGCTCGCCGACCCCAAAATTTATGAAAACGCGTCGCAGCTAAAAGACGCAACGGTGAAATTTGAGCAGGTGAAAAAGGAGCTGGCGCAGCTAAACGACCGGTGGGAAATGCTGGCGGAGGTGTAAGCAGGCCGCAGGCATGGGTTGGAAGCACGGCCGTTTGGAGGCTATTTATACAGCTCTTTGCAAATGCATTGCTGCACATCACCGACCCTTTTTCCTTTCGGGAAAATTAGGGTGATGCGGGGGCCGTCCGGGAGCAGATTGGTGTATTCGCCGGAAATTCCTGGCCTTTTCAGGTCGCCGCTGAGCCAGGTAATTTTGCGAGTGGTTTCGTCGTACTTGAACGCGCCGGTGCCCTTCAACCCGGTCAGGTATTTGTAGGTGTTCTTTTGTCATATTTCAAACGTGCCGGAATAATACCACCCGGTGGGCGAAAGCAAATTGCAGATGTATTTGCCCCTGACCGGTCCCCCGGCGGTTTTGCCGGCGTTGAACTTGGTGATTTTATCAGCCGCCACCCATTCATCGGGTGAATCTCTGTCTTCGTAATGCACCTTGTATTTGCCCTGAGCAATTTCCAAGACGGTTGCTTCAAACGAGACGCCGTACGCATTTACACTTACCAATTCGCCGGTTTTAAAATTTCCGGCTTGGCCAAACGCAGCAGTACAAGACAGGGCGCAGACAAGGAGTAAGGGCAGGCGCATATGGAGGCAAATTAAAAGTACTTTATATGCATCGCGCCTCGCTAAAGCGGAGAAGCTCGATGGGGACATGAAAGCCAACTACTAGCCAAGCTAGTCGGCTTTGCGCCAAAGCTAAAAGCCGGCTGCCGTGCCAGCAAAATTATTGCGGCCATTCAAGGCAATGAGTGGCCGCCACTACAATTCGGCCAGCCCCCACGGTTGATACAAAGCGTTGCCCGTTCGGCGATTTCACTCAGCTTTTTTCAAACTAAGGCTGGGGAGAATAAGCAGATGGGCGCAGCCGAAGCAATGCGTCTGAAACGCGGTAAGCGGTGCCGGGTCTGCCCGCTATTTTTCCGTGGTCCGCACCAGAATGGTGCAGCCCGCCGGAAACACGCGCCCGTTTTCGACGCTGGGGTTGCAACAGAGGCCGTGTATCGATACAATGAACAGCTTTGCCCAACCGGCTGCTGCAGCAACGGGTGGGACCGCCGTACTTTCGCCTCATGCGTTTCCTTCCCTTCGCCTCCCTCCTCCTGGCCACTGCCTGTGTGCCGCTCGGCACGCCCATCACCGACCCCAACGCTGGCCGCGCCGGCACCCAGAAGCCCCCGGAATACTACGCCGACAAAACCCTGCGCTACTCGGACTACACCTATTCGCCCGACGTGCGCAGCGTGCAGTGCTACGTGGGCACGGGCCAGCCCAACGAGGTGTTTCAGCCGCCGGTGGTGCCGCTGGGCCAGAGTCAGGGCATTGTGTTGGAGTTCGACGTGCTGGGCGGCCAGAGCCAGCGCTACACGGCCAAGCTCATTCACTGCGACGTGGACTGGCAGCCTTCGGTGCTGACCGACATGCAGTTTCTGAACGAGATAAACGAGTTTCTCATCACCGACTACCGGGTGGGCACGGGCACCAAGGTGCCGTATTTCCACTACCGCCTGCGGGCGCCGGGCGTCAAAATCAGCGGCAACTACCTGCTGGTGGTGCAAAACAGCGGCGGCGCGCCGGTGGTGTCGCGCCGGCTGCTGGTGTATGAAAACCAGGTGCAGGTGGGTCTCAAGCCCGGCTTTGTGGTGGGCGGGCAGGAGCGCTACACCCTGCAGCAGCTCGACTTCGCCATCGGCTACGCGGGCGTGGACCTGGTGAACCCGGCGGCCGAAGTGAAGGTGATACTGCGCCAGAATTTCCGTTGGGACAACGCCAAGGTCAACCTGCGCCCCACCTTCGTGCGCGACGCCGAGCGCCGGCTCGAATACCAGTATTTCAACTTCGAAAACGCGTTTCCGGGCCTGAGCGAGTACCGCTACTTCGACACCCGCGCGGCGCAGAGCGTGGGCTTGGGCGTGCTGCACGTCGACCCGCGCGCCAATCCCACGGCCGTGGAGCTGCAGCCCGAAACCTCGCGCCAGAAGCTGGCCTACAACCAGTACCAGGACGCCAATGGCCAGCGCGTGTTCGAGAGCCGCGAGTACGGCAACGGCGCCACCAATGCCGACTATTTCGACGTGACTTTTCAGCTGAAGGCCGACCAGCTGGCCCCCGGCCCGGTATACGCCTTCGGGGCGATGACCGACTGGCAGCTCAAGGACGAATTCCGGCTGGCCTACGACGAAGCCAAGCAGCTTTACACCGGCCACGCCCTGCTCAAACAAGGGTACTACAACTACGATTTCGCCGTGGCCGGCGCCCGCGGCGCGGCGCCCGACGAAGTGTATTTCGAAGGCTCGCACCAGCAAACCGAAAACCAGTACGACTTGCTGGTGTACTACCGCCCGCCCGGCACCCGCACCGACCTGCTCATTGGCTACCAGACCGTGGGCATGAACAGCCGCCAGTAGGCCGCCGGATAACCCCGCCGGGTGGGCTGCGTTTGAGCCCTTAACGCCGCCAGCCCTTCCGCAGGCGCTGCCCGGCCGCTGCGCTCACGCCTTACCCATTCCCACCCATGAAACAACGTTTTCCTGTCGCCCTGGGCGCGGCGGCCCTGCTCTGGGTTGCCGGCTGCGCCACCAATCCCGTCACGGGCAAAAAGGAGGTCATGCTGGTGTCCGAAGGCCAGGAGCTGGCCATGGGCCAGCAGTCGGACCCCGCCGTGACGGCCCAGATGGGCCTCTACGACGACAAAAAAATTCAGGCCTTCATCAACGAGAAGGGCAAGAAGATGGGCGCCGTGTCGCACCGCCCCAACATCGAGTACCAGTTTCGGGTCGTCGACTCGCCCATCATCAACGCCTTCGCCATCCCGGGCGGCTACGTGTACTTCACGCGCGGCATCATGGCGCATTTCAACAATGAAGCGCAGTTTGCGGGGGTGCTGGGCCACGAAATCGGCCACGTCACGGCCCGCCACTCGGCCAAGCAGCAAACCAATTCCATCATCGGCCAGGTGGGCCTGATGGGCGCCATGATAGCCTCGCCCCGGCTGGCCCAGTTTGGCGAGCAGGCCATGCAGGGCATGCAGCTGCTGTTCCTGAAATTCGGGCGCGACGACGAGCGGCAGTCCGACGAACTGGGCGTGCAGTACTCGTCCAAAATCGGCTACGACGCCAGCCAGATGGCCGACTTCTTCCAGACCTTGGCCCGCCAGCAGCAGCAGTCGAAGGCCGAAGCCATCCCCGATTTCCTGAGCACCCACCCCAACCCCGAAGACCGGTACAACACCGTGCACCAGCTGGCCGACCAATGGAAGCAGGCCAACGGCAACCCCAAGCTGGCCGTGAACCGCGACCAGTACCTGCGCCTCATCGACGGCCTAGTGTACGGCGAAGACCCCAAGCAGGGCTTCGTCGAAAACAGCGTGTTCTATCACCCCGAGCTGAAATTTCGCTTCCCCATCCCGGCGGGCTGGAAGTCGCAGAACTCGCCCTCGCAGTTTCAGATGGCCGACCCGGCCGGCAAGGGCCTGCTTATCCTGCTGCCTGCCCCCGGCGCCACCCCCGAGGAAGCCGCCCAGGCCGTGGCCAAGCAGCTCAGTCTGCAAGCCAGCGAAGCCCCGCGCCGCACCGCCATCAACGGCTTCCCGGCCCTGGTGTTTGTGGCCGACCAGGTGCAGCAGGACCCGCAAACCGGCCAGCAGGTGGCCGGCGTACGCGTGCTGGGCCACATCATTCAGGACGGCAAAAGCCTGTATGCGCTGCTGGGCGTGGCGGCCCCGGCCGACTTCCCCGCCTATGCGCCGCAGTTCAGCAGCGTAGCCGAAGGCTTCCAGCGCCTCACCGACCCCGACAAGCTCAACCGCCAGCCCGAGCGCATCCGCATCGTGAAGCTGAAGCTGCGCAGCAACCTGCGCCAGGCCCTCACCACCAACGGCATGACCGAAAAACGCCTCGAAGAGCTGGCCATTCTCAACGGCATGCAGCTCAACGAGCAGGTGAACGCCGGCTCCCTCATCAAAGTGGTGGGCAAATAAGTGGCATTACTATTGGATTGAGTGGGCCAGGCCGCCTGCGCAACTCTATATATGTTGCTGCGTTTGCAAGCTCGGCTGTCGCGTTGGCGCCGGCTCCATTTGTTAATTTTCTTCCCATGCCTAATCCCATTATCCGCGGGCTGCGCACCGGTGCCGCCCTTCTGCTCCTGCTGCCCCTGGCCAGCTCTTCGAGCCTCACCGATTGGGCCGCGCGCACGCCGGCCGCTCCCAGCACCCCCGCCGCCCGGCCCCTGCAGGGCGCCAAGCCCGACCCGGCCGTTATTGCCCAGTTTGGCCTCTACAACAGCGCCACGCTGCAAAACCTCATCGACGCCAAGGGCAAGCAGATGACGGCCATTTCGGACCGCCCCGGCGACTACGGCTTCACGGTGGTCGACTCGCCCGTCATCAACGCCTTTGCCACGCCCGACGGCCACGTGTACTTCACGCGCGGCATCATGGCGTATTTCAACGACGAAGCCCAGTTCGCCGGCGTGCTCGGCCACGAGTTGGGCCACATCACCGCCCAGCACGGCAAAAAGCAGCAAACGCGCAGTACCATTGCCGGCATCGGCATGATACTGGGCTCGGTGCTGGCGCCGCGCGTGATGCAGTCGGTGGGCGGCGTGGCCCAGCAGGTGGTGGGCCTGGGCATGCTCAAGTACGGCCGCGACGACGAGAACGAGTCCGACGCCCTGGGCGTGAAGTACTCCACCAAAATTGGCTACGACGCCAGCCACATGGCTGACTTCTTCCAGACGCTCTCACGCACCGAGGCCCAGAGCGGCAGCAGCATCCCCACCTTCCTGAGCACCCACCCCAACTCGGCCGACCGCTACACCCGCGTGAAAGGCCTGGCCGCCCAAGCCAAGCAGGCGGCCGGCGGCCGTGCCCTGGCCGTGAACCGCAACCAGTACCTGAAAGCCATTGAGGGCCTGAACTACGGCGAAGACCCGCGCCAGGGCTTCGTGGAAGGCGGCGTGTTCTACCACCCCGACCTGAAGTTCCGCTTCCCCATCCCCTCGGGCTGGAAGTCGCAGAACTCGCCCCAGCAGTTCCAGATGGCCGAGCCCAACGGCAAAGCCCTGCTGGTGTTCCTCGGCGCCGGCAACGGCACCCTGGACGCCGCCGCGCAGTCGCTGGCCAAATCCATCGGCCTGCAATCGGCTCAGGCCCAGAAAACCACCATCAACGGCTTCCCCGCCATGGTGATTGAAGGCGACCAGGCCGCTTCAGACCAGCAGAGCACACCGGCCCACGTACTGGCCCAGCTCATTCAGGACGGCCAAACCGTGTATGCCTTCGTGGGCCTGGCCGCGGCTTCCAGCTTTGGTACTTACGCGCCGCAGTTCCAGCGCGCCGCCCAGGGCTACGCCCGCCTCACCGACGCCAGCAAGCTGAACCGCCAGCCCGAGCACATCCGCATCAAAGCCGCGGCCAGCAACACCACCCTGGCCTCCGCCCTGGCCGCCAACGGCATCCCCAGCAAGCGTTACGAGGAAATGGCCATTCTCAACGGTATGAAAACGACCGACCAGTTGCCGAAGGGGACGTTGTTTAAAGTGGCGGGGAAATAATTTTTCGGGGCAGGCAAGCACTACTAGCCTACCCCGAAAAACACTTTGCTTTCTCCTGCGTTTTTGTAGTGGGTTAAGGCTTGTGAAAGGGCTTCAAGGTCTTCCAATATCCCTCCGGAATGGAAATAGTCCTTCCACATGCTGTATTGGAAGGCCTTGGCTTTATAATTGATTTTATCAATCATGCTTGGTTCACTCTTCACCTTAGCTATGAATGCGTTGACAAGGGTGAGCAGTTTGTCTACGTCTTGCTCAACTTCTGCTTCGTCGCCTTCCTCAAAACCATCAAGGTAAGCCACGTTGGTTAGCGGATGTAGGTCCAAACCAGCGTATTCACCTGCTTTTACAAGCACAGATTCTTCCTCAAACAGGTCGTAGCTGGCGACGAAATTGTAGTAAGACCTATTGATGAAAACATCACTGCCTTCGCAACCCGAATCAACTCCGCCGCATACGCTGATATTAAATCCCATTCGCTGAACACATAAAAACGCCCCAACCGAATACCGGTTGGGGCGTTTAAATTATGCACGCCGTCAGAATAAAATCCTTCTTGCGCAACCTACACGTTAAACCGGAAGTGCATGATGTCGCCGTCCTGCACCACGTAGTCTTTGCCTTCCACAGCCATTTTGCCGGCTTCTTTGATTTTTACTTCGGTTTTGTATTCCTGGTAATCGGGTAGCTTGATAACCTCGGCGCGGATGAAGCCCTTCTCGAAATCGGAGTGGATGACGCCGGCCGCGGCGGGCGCTTTGTCGCCGCGGTGGATGGTCCAGGCCCGTACTTCCTGCACGCCGGCAGTGAAGTAGGTAATCAGGTTCAGCAGCTCGTAGCTGGCCCGGATGAGCTTGTTCAGGCCCGACTCGGTGAGGCCGTATTCGCCCAGGAACATGGCTTTTTCCTCGGGGTCTTCCATCTCGGCAATCTGGGCCTCGATGGCGGCCGACACCAGCACCACCTGGGCGCCTTCGGCTTTCACGTGCTCGCGCAGGGCCTCCACGTGGTGGTTGCCGTTGCTGGCGATGCTGGCCTCGTCCACGTTGGCCACGTAAATCACGGGCTTGACGGTGAGCAGTTGCAGGTCGGCAATGGCGGCCAGGTCGTCTTCGGAAGCGGCCACGGCGCGGGCGTTCTGGCCGGCCTCCAGGGCGGCTTTGAATTTCTGGAGCGACACCACTTCTTTCTTGGCCACGGCGTCGCCGGCTTTGGCGCTGCGCTCCGACTTCTGCAGCTTCTTTTCCACGCTCTCCAGGTCCTTGAGCTGCAGCTCGGTGTCGATGACGTCTTTGTCGAAGACGGGGTCGACGCCGCCGGCCACGTGCACGATGTTGGGGTCGTCGAAGCAGCGCACCACGTGGATGATGGCGTCGACTTCGCGGATGTTGGCCAGGAATTTATTGCCCAGGCCCTCGCCCTTGCTGGCGCCCTTCACGAGGCCGGCGATGTCGACGAACTCGATGATGGTGGGCAGCACGCGCTTGGGGTTCACCAGCGCTTCGAGGATTTGCAGGCGCTCATCCGGCACGGTGATGACGCCCACGTTGGGCTCGATGGTGCAGAACGGGTAGTTGGCCGATTCGGCCTTGGCGTTAGAAAGAGCGTTGAAAAGAGTCGATTTGCCGACGTTTGGCAAGCCGACGATACCGCAGCGGAGGCCCATTGCTTCGAATTAATAATGAAGAATTAAGAATGAGGAATTAGCCCATTCGGCCGCAAAGGTACGGCACGCTGCTACAGCAAAACGGCGCGAACGGACGTTCATCCATTCGCGCCGTTGAAAAAAGGTAGAGAGATTAACCGGTAACCACTACCCGTTAATCACCCATTTAGAAGCTGTCGTCGCTGCGGTTGGGGTCGAAGGCGGGGCGGTCGAAATCGCGGCGGGGCTGGTCCCGGTCGTCGTAGTCGCGCGGGCGGTCGAGCTCGGCTACCTCTTCGGGGGTCAGCAATTCTTCGCGCACGTAGTCGACGGCGTCCTGCAGGGCGTCCACAAACTTGAGGAAATCTTCCTTGTAGAGGAATATTTTGTGCTTTTCGTAGCTCACCGAGTCGTCGCCGTGTTGGCGGCGCTTGCTTTCGGTGATGGTCAGGTAGTAGTCCTGGCCGCGGGTGGCTTTCACGTCGAAGAAATACGTGCGCTTGCCGGCTTTAATGCGTTGGGAATAAATTTCTTCCTGGTCGTGACGGTCGTCCACAGGGATGGGTTGGGGGTATGGGTGGGAAATAGCGTCGATGGTTGATTGTGACGGCCAACTTACGAATTGTGCGGTAAAGATAAACGGCGGGGGCGCGCCGGGTGTTGCTATCAGGAGCGGGACAACGGAACGCCGTGCAGCGCACGGCGAAGCATGACGTTCTTTACGGCCCACTCCCCCACCTGCCACCCCATGCCCATCGACCTCGCCGCCATCCGCTCCTTCGAAAACATCGAATTTCTGGCCCGCCAGCTGGTCGACGGGTTCATTACCGGCCTGCACCAGTCGCCCTACCACGGCTTTTCGGTGGAGTTTTCGGAGCACCGCCTCTACAACCCCGGCGAAAGCACGCGCCACATCGACTGGAAAGTGTTTGCCCGCACCGACAAGCTGTTTGTGAAGCGCTACGAAGAGGAAACCAATCTGCGCGCCCACCTGCTGCTCGACGTGAGCCCCAGCATGTACTACCCCGCGCCGGGCCACGACAAGCTGAAATTCAGCATTCTGGCCGCGGCGGCGCTCACCACCCTGCTCACGCGCCAGCGCGACGCCGTGGGCTTGGTCACCTTCGCCGACACCGTGGAGCTCCAGACGCCGGTGCGCTCCACCAGCACCCACCGCCACACCCTGCTGCTGGCCCTGCAGCAGTTGCTGGAGCGCCCGCCCGTGCCCGCCACCCGGCGCGGCACCGACGTGGCCGGCACCGTGCACGCCATTGCCCAACAGATTCCGAAACGCTCTTTGGTCATCATTTTCAGCGACATGCTGGGGCGCGGCGCGGCCGAGCAGGAAGCGGCCCTGGCCGCCCTGCAGCACCTCAAGCACCAGCACCACGAAGTGCTGCTCTTCCACGTGCTGGACCGCGCCACCGAAGCCGACTTCGACTTTGCCGAGCGGCCCTACATTTTTGAAGACGTGGAAACCGGCCAGGAAATCAAGCTGCAGCCCTCGCAGGTGCGGGAACAGTACCGGGCCGCCATGACGGCCTACGAGCAGGAGCTGGCCCAGCGCTGCGGGCAGCTGCGCATCGATTTCGTGCCCGTCGACGTGCGCGAGCCGTTTGAGAAAGTGCTCTACGCCTACCTGGTGAAGCGCGGCAAGGTGCGCTAAACATTCTGGCGGGCCCCGGGCTTGCACTCCGTATTCAACCCTGAGCTGTGTTTCTTCGCTTCGTTCTCGTTTTCGCGGTTTCGCTGCTGGTGTTTGCGCCCATCACCGGCTACATCGCCTACAACTACGGCCGCTCGTTCTGGCGCTGGTTTGCGTTTGGGATGGTGGTGCCGTTTTTCTCGGTGTTTGTGGCGCTGTTTGTGGCCATGCGCGAGCGGGCCGCCGAGGAAAAACAGGAGGCTTCGGCGCGCCAGCGGCCACCGGCGGCCTGAGCCGGGCAGTGCCAGCCCTGCGGGCACCAATTGAGGCAAACGGCCGCTGCCGGCGCTACTTTCGCGGCGGCGCTGTGCCTGTTTTGTTCACCCTTCTTCTCTCTTTATGTACCAAATCCTTCTCTCTCTGCACTCCTGGTCGCGCTGGTTCGTGGTCATTTTCGGCCTCATCGCCGTGTACCGCGCTTTCGTGGGCTACTCGGGCCGCCGGCCTTTTGTGAGCGCCGACAACGGCATGAGCGCCGCTTTTTCGGGCTTCATGTGGCTGCAGGTCCTCATCGGCCTGGGGCTGTACTTTGGGCTGAGCCCCTGGGGCCTGAAGGCCATGAAGGAGGCCGGGGCGATGCAGGACCCCACCAAACGCTTTTTCGGCATGGAGCACGTGGTCGTGATGATTCTGGCCGCCATCGTGGCCCAGGTGGGGCGCATCGCCGTCAAGAAAACCGCCGACAGCACCCAGAAGCATCGCAAAGCCCTGCTCTACTTCGGCGTGGCCCTGCTGCTGGTGCTGCTTATGATTCCGTGGGGCATCTGGAATCCGGAACGGCCGCTATTCCGTTTCTAGGTTTTCGGGTTTTACCTGCTAAGTTTGAAGGGCTGCGCGCATACGCAGCCGCAGCCCTTCCGCTATTTTGCCCGGCAATCTATTGACCCACGCCCCGTGCCTACCGCGCCGAAACGTACCTACACCGTAGAGGACTTTTCCGATTTGATAAACACGCGCCTGCAACGGCTCGAAAGCAAAAAGGAAGCCCAGCAACGCTTTGGCAGCCTGCTGGCCGTGTTGCGGCAGCAGGTCGACTCCTACCGCCACCGCAAAATGGGCCAGTAGCCCATTCTGCGGTCCTCTCTACCGTCACCCATCAGCAAAAAAGCCTTCCCGCGCCAACGCAGGAAGGCTTTTTTGCTGATGAGCCGGCCTTCGCCGCTAGGCCAAAACAGCGGCGAGGCCAACGACGGACGGGCTAAATAGCCTGTCCGCCCGACGCTTCCAGGCGCTGGGCGGTTATCCAGCGGGCATCGTCGGTGCAGAGGAAAGCCACCACCGGGCCGATGTCGTCGGGCAGGCCTACCCGGCCCAGCGCCGTGAGCGAGACAATGTGGTTTTGCAGTTCCTGGTTGTCGCGCACCCGGCCGCCGCCGAAGTCGGTGGCAATGGCCCCGGGCGCCACCATGTTGACGGCGATGCCCCGGGCCCCCAGCTCTTTGGCCTGGTAGCGGGTCAGCACCTCCATGGCGCCCTTCATGCTGGCGTAGGCCGAGGAATTGGGCTTGATGATGCGCGTGAGCCCCGACGAAATGTTGATGATGCGGCCGCCGTCGCGCAGCAGTGGCAGCGCCTGTTGCGTGAGAAAAAAGGGCCCCTTGAAGTGCATGTTCATGGCCTCGTCGAACTGCGCCTCGGTGGTTCCGGCAAAGGGCGCGTAGAGGCCAGTGCCGGCGTTGTTGATAAGGAAATTGAACTTATCGGTGCCGAAAGTTTCTGTCAGCGTGCGGCTGACTTGTGCAAAAAAGGCTCATGAAGACAGATGGCCTGCACCTGCCCATTCAGATACGCTGCCTGGTCGAAATCTGCACGCACTCCGTGCTTGCCCCAGCGGCCATTTGTGCTTTATTTTGAATCACCCTACTGCCTTACCACCTGCAAAAATGGAACTCACTTCCGCTCCTATCACGACTACCTGGGTAGCCGTGGCGGCCACCGAAGCCGCCCCACCCACCCTGCCCGCCGGCCACGCCCACCCCACGCACTGCCTCGATTGCGGCACGGCCCTCACCGACCGGTTTTGCGCCCACTGCGGACAGGCGGCCGCCACGCACCGCATCACCCTGAAACACCTGCTGTTTCATGACTTGCCCCACTCCATCTGGCACGTCGACAAGGGGCTGGTGTATACGTTTTACCAACTGCTGACCCGCCCCGGCCTCACCATCCGGGGGTATTTGGCTGGGCAGCGCACGCGGCAGTTCCGGCCGGTGAGCTACCTGCTGCTGCTGGTGGGCCTGTCGGCGCTGGTCATGTCGGCCTTCCAACTCGACCTGCAACACGCCATGATGGCCGCGCAGTCCACCGCGGCGGGCGCCCCCCCGCAGGCGCTCATGTCGGTGGTAATGGACCGCTACCTTTCCATCACCGTGAAGCACCCTTACCTAATGCAGTTGGTGCTCATGCCGCTCAACAGCCTAGTGGCGTGGTGGCTGCTACGGCGGGCCGGCTACAACTACGCCGAGGTGCTGCTGGCCAATTGCTTCGTGGGGGGTACCCTCACCGTCATCAACCTGGCCGTGATGCTGCCTGCGCTGCTGGCCGGCAACCGGGCGTTCCTGGGGCTGGCCTCGCAACTGGTTTTTATCCCAACGCTGGTGTACACGTTCTGGGTGAACGCGCAGCTGCTGTTGGCCGCCCCCGCCTTCACCGCGGCACGGCGCTACGGCCGGGCGCTGGGCATCTCGCTGCTGCAGCTCGGGGTGCTGCTGGTAGCGGCGGTGGTGTGCATCGCCGTGCTCACGGTGCAGGTGCTCCACGAGCGGCCGGACCTGCGACCGGCCAAAACGCCGCGCACGGCCGCCACGCACTAGCCCCCTTCCCGCTGCCGAATCCTCAAAGCCCGCCGCTGCCCCAGCGACGGGCTTTTTGTTGCCTCTCAAAACAAAATCCTACCTTCGCCGCCCTAATCTTCCCTCCCACCCAACCCCCATTTCATGCCCACCCTCCACGACCACGCCCACATTGGCGGCCAACCGCTGCGCCCCGAAAGTTTGATGATGAGCTACGGCTACACCCCCGCCTGGAGCGAGGGCGCCATCAAACCTCCTATTTTCCAGACGTCTACCTTCGTCTTCAGCAGCGCCGAGCAGGGCAAGGCCTACTTCGAGCTGGCCTACGGCTTGCGCCAGGCCAACCCCGACGAGGAAATGGGCCTCATCTACTCCCGCCTCAACAACCCCAGCCTCGAAATCCTGGAGCACCGCCTCACCCTCTGGGACGGCGCCGAAGAAGCGGCCAGCTTCGCCAGCGGCATGGCCGCCATCAGCACCACGCTCTTGGCGTTGCTGAAACCCGGCGACGTGGTGCTGCACTCCGAGCCCGTGTACGGCGGCTCCGATTTCTTCCTCAAGAACGTGCTGCCCAAGTTCGGCATCACCGCCGTGGGCTTCCGCCCCACCGCCACCCCGGAGGAGCTCACCGCCCAAGTGGCCGGCATCGAGCAGGGCCGCCTGGCCATGATTTTTGTGGAGACGCCCGCCAACCCCACCAACCACCTCGTGGATTTGGAAGCCTGCGCCGCCCTGGCCCGCCAGCACGGCACCCCGGAAAATCCCATCCGCCTGGTGGTCGACAACACCTTCCTGGGCCCGGTTTTCCAGCACCCGCTCAAGCACGGGGCCGACGTGGTGCTCTACTCGGCCACCAAGTTTCTGGGCGGCCACTCCGACCTCATCGCCGGCGCGGCCCTGGCCAGCAAGCCCCTCATGAAGGAGATTAAAGCCATGCGCACCTTCATGGGCACCATGTGCGACCCCAACACCGGCTGGATGCTCATGCGCTCCCTCGAAACCCTGAAGCTGCGCATG
Organism: Hymenobacter armeniacus; assembly: GCF_014699055.1. Lineage (GTDB taxonomy): Bacteria > Bacteroidota > Bacteroidia > Cytophagales > Hymenobacteraceae > Hymenobacter > Hymenobacter armeniacus. The sequence goes on along the minus strand of NZ_JACXAC010000001.1, from coordinate 107,416 downwards.
GAGCGCGCCGCCCAGTCGGCCCACACCATTGCCGACTGGCTGCGCCAGCACCCGCTGGTGGCGCGCACCTACTACCTCACCCACCTCGAGCATTGCCCCTCCCAGCAGGACATCTACCGCCGCCACTGCCTCTCGCCCGGCTCCATGATTTCCTTCGACATCAAGGGCGGCGAGCCCGAAGCCTTCCGCTTCCTCAACGCCCTGCGCCTCATCAAACTGGCCGTTAGCCTGGGCGGCACCGAAAGCCTGGCCGAGCACCCCGCCACCATGACGCACTCCGACATCTCGGTGCCCGAGCAGGCCGAGATGGGCATCACCGCCCAAATGATACGCCTCAGCATCGGCGTGGAAGACCCGCGCGACTTGATGCTGGATTTGGAGCAGGCGTTTGCGGCCGTGGAGGTGCCACAGGAAGCTACCGAGCTGGTCATGGCCTAGCTCAGCCAGTCGAAGGAATGATTCCCGCAAAACCCTGCCTGCCGGTCAACCGCGGGCAGGGTTTCCTTTTGATTCACTCCTGTTGCCGAATTTCCCAAGCAGGAGAATGTCTTGGATTCGCTTCCTTTGCCGCCGTTCATCCACTTTTTCACTCCTCACATTCATGGGCTTCTTTTCTGGACTTCTTGAGAACGCAGGCACCGTTCAGCCCGCCGACCTGACCAACGAATACGGGCAGCTGCTGGCCAGCGGCGAAACCATCGAAATTGGCTTTAAGCTGGTGCGCGACGTGTTCATCTTCACCAACAAACGCCTGATTATGGTGGACAAGCAGGGCGTGACGGGCAAGAAAGCCGAGTACCTCTCGGTGGCATACAAAAGCATTTCCCGGTTCAGCATCGAAACCGCCGGCCACCTCGACCTGGATGCCGAGCTGAAAATCTGGGTGTCGAGCGAAACCTTGCCCAGCATCACGCGCAAATTCAACAGCCAGGTCAACATTTACGACGTGCAGCGCGTGCTGGCCCAACACGTACTTGGCTAACCGAGCTGCGCAGGGCGCAAGCTCGCCCCGTTGTAAACCTTACAAACAAAAAGGGCCTTTCCGCATGGGAAAGGCCCTTTTCTGCATGCCGAAACCAGAGCCTACTGCCCCAGCACGATGGCAAACACCAGCGGCGCCACAATGGTAGCGTCCGATTCGATGATGAATTTCGGGGTTTTCTCACCCAGCTTGCCCCAGGTGATTTTCTCGTTGGGCACGGCGCCGGAGTAGCTGCCGTAGCTGGTCGTCGAGTCCGAAATCTGGCAGAAATAGCCCCACAGCGGCACGTCGTGGCGCTGCAAGTCCTGGTGCAGCATGGGCACCACGCAGATGGGGAAGTCGCCGGCAATGCCGCCGCCAATCTGGAAGAAGCCGATTTTGCTTTCCTCCGTAGCGGTGTTGGTGTACCAGTCGGCCAGGTACATCATGTACTGGATGCCCGTCTTCATGGTGTGCACGTTCTTGATGTCGCCCGAAATGACGTGGCCGGCGTAGATGTTGCCGAGGGTGGAATCTTCCCAGCCGGGGCAGATGATGGGCAGGTTTTTCTCGGCCGCGGCCAGCATCCACGAGTTTTTGGGGTCAATCTGGTAGTACTGCTCCAGGTCGCCCGACTTCAGAATTTGGTAGAAGAATTCGTGCGGGAAATAGCTCTCGCCGGCCTGGTCGGCCTTCTCCCAGTGCTTGAGCACGGTGTGCTCGATGCGGCGCATGGCCTCCTCCTCCGGAATGCAGGTATCGGTCACGCGGTTCATGTGGCGCTTCAGCAGCTCGTGCTCGTCGGCGGCGGTAAGGTCGCGGTAGTGCGGCACCCGCTCGTAGAAGTCGTGGGCCACCAGGTTGAAGATGTCTTCTTCCAGGTTGGCGCCGGTGCAGCTGATAATCTGCACCTTGTCCTGCCGAATGAGCTCGGCCAGCTGGATGCCCATTTCGGCGGTGCTCATGGCGCCGGCCAGGGTTATCATCATCTTGCCGCCATCGGCGAGGTGCTTGTTGTAGCCATCGGCCGCGTCCACGAGGGCAGCAGCGTTGAAGTGGCGGAAATGGTGGCGGATGAAGTTGGTAATGTGCATTGCGAGGGAATTGGGTTGTTTTCGAGATTGGGTTGAACGTCATGCCGAGCGTAACCGAGGCATGACGTTCGGGTTATTCATACGGCTCGCCTAGCTCGGCGACTCAATCATCAAATTATGATTGGTGTAGATGCAGATGTCGGCCGCAATGTGCAGGCCCTCTTCCACCATCTGGCGGGCCGAGAGGTGCGGCGCGTGTTTCTTGAGCGCCAGCGCGGCTGCTTGAGCATACATGGCGCCGGAGCCGATGGCGGCCACGTCGGAGTCGGGCTCCAGCACGTCGCCGGTGCCGCTCACGATGAGCAGCTCGTCCTTGTCGGCCACCACCATCATGGCTTCGAGCTTGCGCAAGTACTGGTCTTTGCGCCAGTCCTTGGCCAGCTCAATGGCGGCGCGTTTGAGGTTGCCGCCGTAGCTGGTCAGCTTCTCCTCGAAGCGGTCGAGCAGCATGAAGGCATCGGCCGTGGAGCCGGCAAAGCCGGTTACCACCTTGCCCTCGCCCAGCTTGCGGATTTTGCGCACGTTGTTTTTGGCCACGTGCTTGTCCATGGTGGCCTGGCCGTCGGCGCCCACGGCAATTTCGCCGTTGTGCCGGATGCCGAGGACGGTTGTTGAGCGAATTCTGGTCATAAGGTTAGTTGTCAGTTGCTGGTTGTCAGTTGTTGGTAAAAGCAGAAGTCAGTTGCCGGGCCAGCTTACGATGACCTGACAACTGACAACTAGCAACTGACAACCAAAAAATCAAATCATCAAGCGCATGGGGTCTTCCAGCAGGCTTTTCAGCGTCTGGAGGAAGGCCGCGCCGGTAGCGCCGTCCACCACGCGGTGGTCGCAGCTCAAGGTCACCTTCATGATGTTGCCGATGGCCAGCTGGCCGTCTTTCACAATGGCGGTTTGCTTGATGCCGCCCACGGCCAGGATGCAGGCATCCGGCGGGTTGATGATGGCGGTGAACTCGTCGATGCCGAACATGCCCAGGTTCGAGATGGTGAAGGTGCTGCCCTCCCACTCGGCCGGCTGCAGCTTCTTGCTCTTGGCTTTGCCGGCCAGCTCTTTCACCTCGTTGGCGATGGTAGCGAGGCCTTTCTGGTCGGCATTGCGAATCACGGGCACCAGCAAGCCTTCGTCCACGGCCACGGCCACGCCGATGTTGATGACCTTGTTCTGGCGGATTTTGTCGCCCAGCCACGATGAGTTCACCGCGGGGTGCGAACGCAACGCAATGGCCGCCGATTTCAGCACCAGGTCGTTGAAGCTCAGCTTCACCGGCGACAGTTCGTTGAGCTTCACGCGGGCTTCCATGGCCTTGTCCATGTTGATTTCCATCGTGAGATAGAAATGCGGGGCCGTGAACAAGCTCTCGGACAGACGCTTGGCAATCACCTTGCGCATCTGCGACACGGGCGTGTCGGTGTAGGCATCGGTCGAAGCCGGGGCGCTGGACGCCGGGGCCGACGCGGCGGCGGGCGCGGCAGCCTGCGGGGCAGCAGCCGGGGCGGGGGCCGCGGCCGGAGCCGCCTGCGCGGCCGGAGCAGCACCGGGCTGGAAGTTCTCCACGTCGCGCTGCACGATGCGGCCGTTGTCGCCGGAGCCCACTACCTGGGCTAGGTTGATGCCTTTTTCTTTGGCAATGCTTTTGGCCAGCGGCGAGGCCAGGATGCGGCCGCCATTGGCCGACGGCGCGGCCGCGGCTGGCTGGGCCGGGGCAGCGGGGGCAGCAGCCGGGGCCGGAGCAGCCGCTTCGGCGGGTGCGGGAGCTTCGGCGGCGGCACCGCCGCTCTGGCCGCCCAGCAGGGCCTGAATGTCGGCGCCTTCTTCGCCAATGATGGCCAGAATGCCGTCCACGGCCACGGCTTCGCCGGCTTTGGGGCCGGTGTAGAGCAGGGTGCCGTCTTCGTAGTTTTCTAATTCCATGGTGGCTTTGTCGGTTTCGACTTCAGCCAGCACGTCGCCCGATTTCACTTTGTCGCCCACGTTTTTCAACCAGGCGGCAATGGTGCCTTCGGTCATCGTGTCGCTCATTTTGGGCATGCGCACCACGGTGGCCTTTTTGCCATTGGCCGGGGCGGCGGGAGTGGCCGCTGGCGCCGGGGCTACCGGGGCCGGCGCAGGAGCCGCCGGGGCTTCGGCCTTGGGCGCCTCGGGCGCGGGCGCCGCGGCCGGAGCCGGCGCGGCAGCACCGCCCTGAGCCCCCGACAACAGGGCCGAATAGTCTTCACCCTCCTTGCCCACAATGGCCAGAATGCCATCGACCGCCACCGATTCTTTTTCCTTGGGGCCGATGTAGAGCAGGGTGCCGTCTTCGTAATTCTCCAGCTCCATGGTGGCTTTGTCGGTCTCGACTTCGGCCAGGATGTCCCCGGATTTAACTTTATCACCCACCTTTTTGAGCCAGGCCGCGATGGTCCCTTCGGTCATCGTGTCGCTCATTTTGGGCATTTTTATGATTTCGGCCATCAGATTTGTCGCGCTTGGATTGAGGAGGCCAAAATTAGCCCGAAAAGTTGGCCAGACAATGTTTGCGTCTCGCGAGTGTCCGTACGACAATGCTCGTTTTTAGCCGGGCAATGCGCGAGTCTTTCGCAAGGATGACAGTGCAATGCCTGGCGAAACAATTTTGCTCTCTACTCTGCGGCTTGCAAATGTGCCACGTCCAGAAAATTCTTCACCGTAAACACTGTGCCCGTGTACTCCAGCTTGTACAGGCATAAGTTGCTGTGCTCGAAGCCCTCCATGGCGCTGAGCGGGTAGTTGAGCAGTTGGCACAGCATCACCCGCATGGCGCGGCCGTGCATGCACACCAGCACAGTTTGCTCGTCGGTGCGCGCCTTCAGCAGTTCGATGAAGGGGCGCTGGCGGGCGGCTACTTCGTCGGGGCTTTCGCCGCCGGTCAGGCGGGCATCGGTGCGGCCGTTCACCCAGTCGTGCAGCACCTGGCGGTACTCGGCGTCTTCTTCCATCGTGATGCGGGTGCCCTCGCGCACGCCCCAGCTTATCTCGTTGAGGCCGGCATGGGCTTCGTGGGGCAGGCCGAGGTCGAGGAACTGCTGCACCGACTCGTGGGTGCGGCGCAGGGCCGAGGTATACACCTTATCGAAGGGCACGTGCCCGTAGGCCGCGAAAAACTGCGCGGCCTGGCGGCGGCCGGTGTCGTTCAGGCTCGAATCGACGCCGCTGCCCTGCACGATGCCGCGCACGTTGAAATCGGTCTGGCCGTGGCGCAGCAGGAAGATGGTCCGGGGCCTCACGTTGCGTGGTAGTTTTGCGGTACAATCCGTCAACAATCGTTCAAAGTACGGGGTTTTAGCCCCGGCCGTTGGCCCCCTACCCCTCAACCCGCTGTTCGAAGGCCGTTTTGCGTTTTTGAGCAGCCTTGCCCCTGCCCCATGACCCTGGAAGAAGTGAAGCGCTGGACGGACTCGCGGCCCAACCTGGCCCACGCCCTTGGCATCGAAATCACGGCCGTGTCGGAAGACGCCCTCGAAGGCCGCATGCCCGTGGACGGCCGCACCCACCAGCCCATGGGCCTGCTGCACGGCGGGGCTTCGGTGGCCCTGGCCGAAACGCTGGGCAGCATCGCCGCCGCCCTGCGCGTCGACCGCACGAAACAGGCTTGCGTGGGCCTCGAAATCAACGCCAACCACCTCAAGGGCGTGCGCGACGGCTGGGTGCGCGGCCGCGCCACGCCGGTGCACGTGGGCCGCAGCACGCAGGTGTGGGAAATCCGCATCACGCACGAAGAAACCGGGGCGCTGGTGTGCCTCAGCCGCATCACCATGGCCGTGATTGACCTGCCCGGCGGCGAAAAGCAAGCGTAGATGCAGGCCCTCGAACTTCGGCAATTGCGCTGGCCCGCCGCGGCGGCTGGCCTCGACGCGCGAGCCCGGCTGCGGCACCTGGCGGCGGGTGCGCTGCGCACCGGGCGGCCGCTGGCCTTGTGGCGCGAGCCCGGCGCCGAGCACCCGCGCCTGCTGGTGGCGCGCAGCCTCGAAGCGTCCTTCACCGGCCTGCCCCCGGCCCTGGACGCCCAGGCGCCGGCCGGCTTCGCCTTTTTTCCTTTTAGAGACTCCGACCACAACCCGGCCCTGTTTCTGCCCGCCGACGTGCGCTACGACGTGGCCGAGCCCGACGCCGTGACGGTGGCCCCCGCCGCCAGCTACATCGTCCCCGGTCTGGCCGCCTGGCTGGCTGCCGCCCCCCTGGAGCACCTGGCTTGGCACCGCAGCCCCCAGCCCGCGCCCCACCCCGCCACCCAGGCCGAGTACACGCATCTGGTGGAAGAAGGCGTGGCTGCCATCGAAGCCAAAGAAGTGGTGAAGGTGGTGACTTCGCGCGCGGCGCGGCGGCCCCTGCCGGCCGGCTTCGATGCGTTTGCGGCGTTTCTGGAGCTCACGGAACAGTACCCGCGGGCGTTTGTGTCGCTGGTGAGCGTGCCGGGCGTGGGCACCTGGCTGGGCGCCACGCCCGAGGTGCTGGCCGAAGTGACGGCCGACGGCACCTTTCACACCATGGCGCTGGCCGCCACCCAGCCCGTGACGGCCGAGGTGACGCCGCGCACGGCCATCTGGCGCCAAAAGGAAATCGAAGAGCAAGCCCTGGTGGCCCGCTACATCGTGAGCTGCTTCAAGCAGCTGCGGCTGCGCGAGTACCACGAAACCGGCCCGCGCACCGTGGTGGCCGGCCAGCTGCTGCACCTGCGCACCGACTTTGAGGTGAACCTGCGCCAGGTGCCCTTCCCCAACCTGGGCACCGACATGCTGCGCCTGCTGCACCCCACCTCGGCGGTGGGTGGCATGCCCAAGCAGGCCGCCATGCACTTCATTGAGCGGCACGAAGGCTACGACCGCGCCTACTACAGCGGCTTCTTGGGCCCCGTGAACGTGGGGGCCGCCGGCGTGGCCCGCCTCTACGTGAACCTGCGCTGCCTGCAGTTGCGCGACGACGAAGCCATCCTCTACGCCGGCACCGGCCTCACCGTCGACTCCGACCCCGAGCGCGAGTGGCAGGAAACCGAAATGAAGCTGGAAACCGTAGCCACGGTATTACAGTGAACAGTTATTAGTGAGCAGTGAACAGTTGGAGAAATACCGCTCCATGCTAGCCAAATTGCCGCTGACCTCTGCTTACTGCTAACTATTAACTGATAACTGACCTTATGCAGGCCGTTTACAACATCGCCGAAATCTGCGCCCGCCACGGCATTACCGATGTGGTGCTTTCGCCCGGCTCGCGCTCGGCGCCGCTCACGCTGGCTTTTGCCCGGCACCCGGCGTTTGCGGGCCGGCTGCGGGTGGTGCCCGATGAGCGCGCCGCGGCCTTCATTGGGCTGGGCATTGCGCAGGCCACCCGGCGGCCGGTGGTGCTGGTGTGCACCTCCGGCTCGGCGGGGCTGAACTACGCGCCGGCCGTGGCCGAGGCGTTTTTTCAGCAGGTGCCGCTGCTGGTGCTCACCGCCGACCGGCCGCCCGAGTGGATAGACCAGCTCGACGGCCAAACCATTCGGCAGCAAAACCTCTACGGCCGCCACGCCAAGGGCGCGTTTGATTTCCCCGTGGACACCACGCACGCCGATGCCAAGTGGCACGCCGAGCGCCTGGTGAACGAGGCCATCAACCTGGCCGGCACCTACCCCGCCGGCCCGGTGCAAGTGAACGTGCCGCTGCGCGAGCCCTTCTACCCCAAAGCCGGCGAAGAGGCCCACTACGAGCAGGACGTGAAAATCATTCGCGACACGGACTACCCTTTTCCAGCGGGCATTTCCTTGCCAGGGGCACTGCAGGACGCCAAAGCCACCGGCCGCGTGCTGATTGTGGCCGGCCAACACCGAGCCGATGCCGACTTGGAAGTTGCGCTGCGCACGCTTTCCGCCGAGCATGGCTTCCCGGTAATTGCCGACGTCATTGCCAACGTGAGCGGCGAACAGGACCTTTTGCATGATGAAATACTGAACGGTTCGGCCGCCGAAAATCCCGCTTACGATTTTGCTTTGCATCGGCATGATGTGTTTCTGGCGGGCTTGTCGGCCGATGAAAAAGCCGCGTTGCAGCCAGATTTGCTTATTACATTTGGGCAGTCGTTGATTTCAAAAGCCCTTAAGCTATTTCTGCGCGGTGCAGCCCCCCAGCAGCATTGGCACGTTCAAGCCAGCGGGCCGGCGTCGGACACGTTTCGGCGCACCACGAAAATCATTCGCTTGGAACCAGCCACGTTCTTCCAGGCGCTGGCCACGGCGGAGCTGCCGCCCGCCGACGTGCCGCAGCAGGTCGGTTACGCTATTCAAATTTCGGCCAATTCCACCGAATCGGGCACGCCCACCGGTGCCACGCACTGGTTGTCCTCGGTTCCGCCAGGTGGGTGGCCGGCCGGCCTGGGAGATGCCTGGCACAAGGCCGATGCCGCCGCAACCCAGTTACTGGCCGACTTTTTTGCGCGGCCGATGCCAGAGTTCAATGAGTTTTCGGCCTTTCGACTGGCCCTAAACGCGCTGCCTATTTATACCGCGCTGCACCTGGCCAACAGCATGGCCGTGCGCTACGCCAACATATTGGGGCTGCCGCACGGCCGGCACATCGAGGTGTTTGCCAACCGCGGCACCAGCGGCATCGACGGCTGCACCTCCACGGCCGTGGGCGCGGCGCTGGCCCAGCCCGGCCGCCCGGTGGTGCTGCTCACCGGCGACGTGGCGTTTTTCTACGACCGCAACGCCTTCTGGCACAATTACCCCACGCCCAACCTGCGGGTGGTGCTGTTCAACAACCACGGCGGGGGCATTTTCCGCATCATCGACGGGCCGCGCCAGCAGCCGGAGTTGGACGAGTTTTTCGAAACCCGCCAGCGCCTCACGGCCGAGAACACGGCGCGCGATTTTAACCTGCGCTACTTCCCGGTTTCGGCATTTGCTGAACTTGAAGCCGCGCTGCCGGTTTTCTTTGCAGCCGAAACCGGCGCGGCGGTGCTGGAAGTCTTCACGGATTCTAAAACCAACGCGGCGTTTTTTGAGCAATACCGCGCCGCGGTGAAACAAGCTTTTTCTTAACCCCAACTGCGAACCTAACATGCCCGAACAAATCAGCTGGACGCCCATAAAGGAGTTCAAAGAAATCCTCTTCACGCAGTACGGCGGCATTGCCAAAATCAGCATCAACCGGCCGCAGGTGCACAACGCCTTCACGCCGCTCACGGTGCAGGAGATGATTGAGGCCATGAACATCTGCCGCGACCGCACCGACATCGGCGTGGTGGTGCTCACCGGCGAGGGCGGCCGGGCCTTCTGCTCGGGCGGCGACCAGAGCGTGCGCGGCCACGGCGGCTACGTGGGCGACGACGCCGTGCCCCGCCTCAACGTGCTCGACCTGCAGAAGCAAATCCGCTCCATTCCCAAGCCCGTGGTGGCCATGGTGGCCGGCTGGGCCATTGGCGGCGGCCACGTGCTGCACGTGGTGTGCGACCTGACCATTGCGGCCGAAAACGCCCGCTTCGGCCAGACCGGCCCCAACGTGGGCTCGTTCGACGGCGGCTTCGGGGCCTCCTACCTGGCGCGCATCGTGGGCCAGAAAAAAGCCCGCGAAATCTGGTTCCTCTGCGACCAGTACAACGCCCAGGAAGCCCTCGACATGGGCCTGGTAAACAAGGTGGTGCCGCTGGAGCAGCTGGAAGAAACCACCGTGGCCTGGTGCCATAAGATTTTGCAAAAAAGCCCGCTGGCACTGCGCATGCTCAAGTCGTCGTTCAACGCCGAGCTCGACGGGCAGGCCGGCATTCAGGAGCTGGCCGGCAACGCCACGCTGCTCTACTACCTGAGCGACGAAGCCAAGGAAGGCCGCAATGCCTACATGGAAAAGCGCCAGCCGGACTTCTCGAAATTCCCGAAATTCCCGTAGCGGCGGGGTATTACTCATGCAGAAAAAAGGACTGCACTTCGGTGCGGGCCTTTTTTTGTGGGCAAACTACATTTGCCGCGGCCGCTCTGGCCGCCCCACTTACCACGGCCCCGACCCATGCTCACGTTTCGCAAAGGCTATTTCTGGGCGGGCGTGGGCGTGCTGCTGATTGAAATAGGTATTGCGCGCTACGTGCACGACGCGGTTGTCCGGCCGTACGTCGGCGATATGCTGGCGGTGGTGCTGGTGTATTGCCTGTTGCGCAGCGTGCTGAAGGCGGGCGTGTGGCCGCTGGCGTGGCTGGCCCTGCTGGTGGCCTGCGCGGTGGAGGCAGGACAATATTTTCACTGGTTGCGGTGGCTGGGGCTGCACCATTCGGCCTTGGCCCGGGTGGTGCTGGGCTCGGCTTTTTCCTGGCTCGACCTGCTCACGTATGCGGCAGGCTTCGTGGCCGTCATCGCCGTGGAAAGATTTCGCGCGCCCACCGCCGAGCCGACCGGGCGACCGGCGTCCCTCTAAAACCCTTCCCCAAAGGCCCGGCAGCCCTCGCACCAGCCAAAGAAAAACCGTAGGCGCTCGTGCTTGCGCTCTTTTTTTTCGGCCTTGGCCTGGGCGCGGGCTTGCTGCTGCTCCGGCGTGAGGGCCTGGGGCTGCGGGTTGGAAACCGGGGCGGCGGGGGTCGGGCTTTGCGGGTGGGAGTTCATGGCGGAAGAGCTTGATGGAGAACCTATATTAGCCATTATTTGCCGCAAAGTCAAGTGTTTCGCCCCAGCCCGGGGCGGCCTCCCCCACGGCGGCGCCCCCTCAACCGCCATGACCGACGCCGACTTCCACCGCGCCATTCGCTACGTTCGCCGGGTGCACTGGCTGCACTACCCGGTGCAGGGCCTGCTGATGGCGGGCGCGGTGCTGGCAGCCGGCACGCACGCCGCCGCGGGGCCCAGCACCGAGCCACAGCTGGCTACCTGGCCCGCCCTGCTGAGCCTGGTGGCGCTGGTGCCGGCCCTGGCCGTGGTGCTGGTGGCCCTGTACCGGCGCATGCGCCCCAGCCTGCGCCGGCCCGCCGAAGAAAACCTGCGCATTTACCTGGGCCGCATTTTCCTGCGCAACAGCCTGGCCGCGCTGGTGGCGCTGCCCATGCTGGGCTCCTACGCCTTCACGCATTCGTGGTTCGACCTGGCGGCCGGCGCGGCCATGCTGCTGGCCCTGGGCTGGCGGCTGGCGCCTTCGGCCCACGCCTACCAGCGGTGGCTGCTGAGCTGAGGCCGGGCAACGTTCTGCCCGGGTGCCGCGGCAGCCGGCGGCGCGCAAGTAGTTTTGCCGCATGACCACTGCCCTGCCCACGTCCCTCCTGCTCAACGGCCGCGAATACGCCTACGCCGCCATCCAACAATACCCCGCCCAGCTCGATGCCCCGGTGAATGGCTACGAAGCCAAGGTGCTGGATTTTGTGCGGCAGTGGCTGAGCGGCACGCAGGAGTTCGGCCTCACCACGTCGGGCAGCACGGGCACGCCCACGCCCATCACGCTGCGGCGGCGGCAGCTAGAGGCCTCGGCCCGGCGCACGGCCGACTACTTCGACCTCGGCCCCGGCGACCGCGCCCTGGTCTGCCTCAACTGCGAATACATCGGCGGCATGATGATGCTGGTGCGCGGCCTGGAGCGCAACATGCACCTGACCATCGTGGAGCCGCACGCCAACCCGTTTGCCTACGTGGCGGCCGAGGCCGAATTCGACTTCGCCGCCTTTGTGCCCCTGCAGATGAAGGCCGTGCTGGCCGCCGGCCTGGCCCCGCGTCTCAACCAGATGAAGGCCATTCTGATAGGCGGCGCGCCCGCCGATGCCACCCTGCAGCACGAGGTGCAGCCGCTGCGCGTGCCGGTGTACCTCACCTATGGCATGACCGAAACCTGCTCCCACGTGGCCCTGCGCCGCCTCAGCGGCCCCGAGGCCAGCCACACGTTCCGGGTGTTCACGGGCATTGCGGCGGGGCAGGACGAGCGCGGCTGCCTCACGCTGCGCGGCGACGTGACCGACGACCAGCTCATCATCACCAACGACCGGGTGAACCTGCTCGACGCCCACACCTTCGAGTGGCTGGGCCGGGCCGATTTTGTGATAAACTCGGGTGGCGTGAAGGTGCCGGCCGAAAAAGTGGAGCTGGTGCTCGACGTGGCCCTGGCCGAAATCGGGGAGTCGCGCCGCTGCTTCGTGGCCGGGCAGCCCGACGAGCGCCTCGGCCAGGCCGTAACGGCCTTCATCGAAGGCCCCGCCCTGGCGCCTAAGGCCGAACAACGGCTGCAAACGCTGCTGGCCGAGCGCCTGGGCCGCTACGAGCAGCCCAAGCAGCTGCGCTACGTGCCCGAATTCCGGATGACGGCCACGGGCAAGCTCGACCGGGCAGGCACCCTGCGCAGCTTGTAGGCGGGCGAGGGCCACTGCCCAGGGCTAGTCGCGCCGCAGCCCTTCCTGCGAGAAAAGCGGGTCCTTTTGCTTTAGCACCTTCACCAATTCGCCCAAAAACACGTTGGCGCGCAGGTAGAACACCGGTCCGTTGAGCTCTTTCTGCACGGCGCGGGGCACAAACATTGGCTGCCGCCACCCCAGCCCCGTGCCGAAGCCGGCCCAGTGCAGCAGCCGGTACTGCGCCGCCAGGGCGGGCTCTACCACGCCCAGAAAGTCGCGCGGGGTTTTGTCGAGGTCGCCGTCGTCGGCCTCGTAGAGCACGTACACCGAGCCCATGCCCAACTGCATGTTGGCGCTGATTTCCCAGCGGGGCTTTTCGAGCAGCACGTAGCCGGCGTAGGCGGCCAGGTAGCGAAAACGAAGCTGGGCGTCGGCGTCTTCGGCGGCGTTGTCGGGCTTGGCCTGGCGGGTGGGCACGCCGGTGCTCAGGAAATAAATGGCCGCCCCGGTGCGGAAACGGCTCTTGAACTCCAGGCCCAGCTTCAGGCCGTTGATGGTGGTGAGGTGGTGGTTGATGATGGAGTAGCGCGAATCGTACTGCGCCACAAACCGGTTGCGCGGCAGGCGCGGAACAGCCGGCCGGCCCTTGATGGTGTCGCGGGGCACGGCAGCGGGTGGGCGGGCCAATGCCGCTGGCGCAGTCAGCAGCAGCCCACCCAACAGATAGTAAAACAAAGACATAGGTGCCAAATACGTAAAAACTGGCCAGCGGGTGGCGGCCGCCGCCGGATAGTAACCGCGTTGACGGCCGGTGGTTATCGGGCCAACTCGGCGGTGATGGCAGCCGCGGCTTTCTGGCCTTCGCTGGGGCGCGGGGCCGAGCGGGTGATGATGCGGCCATCGCGCCCGATGAGCCAATAGGTGGGGTAGCCCGTTACCTGGTAGCGGTTGGCCACGTCGTCGCCCTCGGGACTGCGCAGGTGAATGCTGTTGGGGCCGGTGAGGTGCTCGGCGGCCAGCACCTGCTGCCACTTGTCTTCTTTGTCGCGCACCGAGATGTAGACGAAGGCCACGTCGCGCCCCTCAAACTTCTTTTTGAGCTCGTTGCTGGCGGGCATTTCCTGCATGCACGGGCCGCACCACGTCCCCCAGAAATCGAGGTAGATAACCTTGCCGCGCAGCTCCGCCAGCGACACGTTTTTGCCCTCGTGGTTCAGCAGCGCGAAGGCCGGGGCCGGGTTGCCCACCTTCACCGCCAGCTGCCGGCCGATGAGGACGCGCAGGTCGCGCGCCATGGTGGAGTCGTGGTTGTGGGTGCGGAAAGTGGGATAAGCGGCTAGCACGCCATCGAGGTCGGTATCGAGCTTCCAGCTGTAGAACTGGTACATGGCCCGGTCGAGGGCGGCCGTGCTGGGGCCAAAATCGGCCTGGGCCTGGGCGTAGTGCCGGCGGGATTCGGCGGGGTCGGTGCTGAGTTTGCCCGAAGGCGCGAGGCGGTAATTGTAGTTGGTCAGAAAGTTCATCACGGCCATGTTGCCGTTGAGGCCCCGGTCGCCGAGGTACTGGTCAAATGTTTTCAGGGGCAGTTGCTGCAGAAAGTCGAAATACGTGGCCGGTATGGCGGGGTAGCCCCCGGAATACAGCAGCAGGCGGTGGGCCCAGGTCAGGTCGATGTCGAGGGTGCGGTCGCGCACGAAATCGGCGGGCAGCGGGTGGGCCTTGGCGAACGTGGTCAGGAAGCTGCGCCGGGCCTGGCGGTTGTCGTCGGTTTCCTGCCGCATCTGGGCGAGCGTGGGCCGGGCCGTGGACGCCGGGCGCGGCGCACGGGCCGGGCTAAACTCAAATTTCCATAGCGCCTGCGCCATGTAGTTGCTGGCATTGGCCCCGCGCCCGGTGTACTGCAGGCTTTCGTCGAAGTTCGGGAAGTCGAGCGTCATGCGCACATCATCGCCGGGGGCGAGGTAGAGGCTGGTGCGCTGGCCCGCATAGGAAAACGTAATGCCCGTGATGCCTTTCAAATCCGGCACCGTCACCTTGAAATCGCCGCCGGGGCTGAGCACCGTGCGCACCCGCTGGTGATAGAGGTGCTGGTGGTATTCGAGCCGAATTGAATCGCCGGCCGGGGCGTGGGCGAGGTGGCCGCTGAGCGTGGCCGTGGTAGGTGGCGCGGGAAGCAGGCGTAGCGCGGCGCCCATGGCCAGCGCGGGCAGAGAAAGGAGCATGCGAATAGCGTGACGATGGAAAAAGGATTGGAAAGGTAGGATTCGGCCGGCTTGCAATGGGTTGCTTCGCCCCTACCCAACGGCTGCCTGACCCGCCAAATCCGTCGTTTCGCCCCGATTGCGCGGGTGGGCGGCGCGGCCAAAACGTAAGTTTGAGCCAGCTATTGCAACTCATCAGCCGCTTATGCCCACGCCCGACTTCCTGTTTTCCCTCGCCAACCCCGTGGCCCTGCTGGGCTGGGCCCTGCTGGTGCTGGCCCCGCGCTGGCGCGGCACCCGCGCCGTGGTGCTGAGCGGGGCCCTGCCCCTGCTGCTGGCCCTGGTCTACGCCGCGCTCATCACGGCGCACTACCTGGGACCGCACGGCCACGAAGGCGGCTTTGGCTCGCTGGCCGAGGTAGCGGCGCTGTTTCGCGACCCGTGGGCGCTGCTGGCGGGCTGGGTGCACTACCTCTGCTTCGACATGTGGACGGGGGCCTGGGAGCTGCGCGACGCCCAGCGGCGCGGCGTGCCCCACGGGCTGCTGATTCCCTGCTTAGCGCTCACGTTTCTGTTCGGGCCGGTGGGGCTGCTGCTATACTTCGGCCTGCGGCAATTCTACCCCGCCGCCGAAGTCGCGGCCTGATTTTTTTGCTTGTGTCCCCCTGCATTTCGCTCCATGAGTCTTGTTTCTGAAATTCTGCTGTGGCTGTTCGTGGTGAACCTGGGCCTTGCCACCGGCGCCGGCCTGTTTGAAACGCGCATTGTGCTGCCGCAATGGTTCGGCCGCACGGCCACGGGCTACGCCGTGAACGGCGACGCCATGCGCGACCTCGACACGGGCCGCCGGTTCTGGGGCATGGTCACCACGCTGCCGCTCACCTTGCTCACCCTGGCGAGCCTGGTGGCCAGCTGGCAGGCCCCGCCCCCGCTGCGCGCCTGGTGGCTGGCCGCGGCCCTGCTCACGCTGCTGGAGCGCCTGGGCACCTTCGCCTTTTTCATTCCCACCGCCCTGCGCCTGCAACGCGCTGCCCCCGGGGCGAGCCCCAGCCGGCTCATTGGCTGGTGGCTGCGGCTGAACTACCTGCGCCTGGCCCTCAACCTGCTGGCCTGGCTGGCGGCACTGCGCGCTTTCTCGCTGCTGCGCGCCCTTGGCTGAGGCGGCCCTGGTTCCAGATTCACTTTCCATTTTTACTGCGCATCATGAAAACTGCTCTGCTTCAAACCTCGCTCTTTTCGTCGGATGCTTCGGCGGATTCCGTGTTCACCTCGGTGGGTTCGGCGCTGCGGGTGCTGCACCGCGTGAACCCCGTGCTCTCCTGGACCGGCTGGCTGAACGTGGCCCTGGCCGTGCTGGCCGTGGCCGGGCTGCTGCTCGACCACCGCTTGGTGACCGGCGCCCCGGCCTGGCTCAAACCCCTGAAGTTCTCGCTGTCCATCATCGCCTTTACCTGGACGCTGGGCTGGCTGCTGGCCGATTTGCCGCAGGCCGCCCAACGCAGCGTGCTCTACCTCAGCTGGGGCGTGGCCGTGAGCATGCTGGTGGAGCAGGCCGTGATTTTCGGGCAGGCCGCCCGCGGCACCACCTCGCACTACAACACCAACTCGGCGCTGAATGGCGCGCTCTTCAGCTTGATGGGCATCTTTATTCTGGTGAACACGCTGATGACGGTGTGGGCCCTGTACCTGGTGTGGCGCCACCCGCTGCACGGGCCGGCGGGCTACGTGTGGGGCGTGCGCCTGGGGCTGCTGGTGTTTCTGGTGGGCAGCGTGCTGGGTGGCATGATGATTCACAACCTGCAGCACACCGTGGGCGCCCCCGACGGCGGCCCCGGCCTGCCCGGCCTGGGCTGGAGCACCCGCGCCGGCGACCTGCGCATTGCGCACTTCTTGGGTATGCACGCGCTGCAGGCCTTGCCCCTGCTGGGCTGGCTGCTGAGCAGCTGGGCGCCGCGCTGGGCACCGCAGCTCACCTGGACGGGGGCCGCCCTCTACGCCGCGCTGGTGGCCGGCACGTTTGCCCTGGCAATGGCCGGGCGGCCGCTGTGGGCCGCTCACTAGCAAACCGGCTATTTTTACCCGCGCCGCACTTGCCGGCCTTTCGCTTGTCGCCATGCTCCGCCGCAATGACCGCCGTTTTGTGCTCCTAGGCATTCCGCTGCTGAGCGCGGTGATTACGGCCTTCAGCCTTGTGGGCCAACCCGACAAGAGCGGGGCTGACGTGCTGGTGAGCTGGCTGATTTCGCTGTATTTCACCACGGGCTATTGGCTGAGCAACTACCAGCTGTGGCGGTGGCTGCTCGAGCGCTTTCCCAGCCCCGAACAAACGCCGCGCCGCCTCTGGGTGCTGGCCGGCCTGGCCCTGCTGGTCACGTCGGCGGCCACGGTGGTACTCACGCTGCCCCTGCACTGGCTGCGGCCCGCCTACTTTCCGCTCACGCCGGCCGCGCTGTGGCAGGGCACTCGTTTCAGCCTGGTGCCCACCGTGGGCGTGCTCACGCTCTACGAAGCCATGTACTTCTTCGAGCAGTGGAAAGCCAACCTGCACCGCGCCGACCACCTGGCCCGCGCTTCTACCCAGGCCCAGCTCGACGCCCTGCAGGGCCAGCTCGACCCGCATTTTCTGTTCAACAACCTCAACACCCTGGCCGCGCTCATCGAGCCCGACAACGTGCCGGCCCAGCAGTTTGTGGAGCACCTGGCCGACGTGTACCGCTACGTGCTGCTGGCCCAGGGCCGCGCCACGGTGCCCCTGGCCGAGGAGCTGGCCTTCGTCGAAACCTACCTGGAGCTGCACAAAGCCCGCTTTCGGGAAAACCTGGTGGTGGAAACGCAGATAACGCCGGCCGCGCTGGCCCGCCACGTGGCCCCCCTGAGCGTGCAGCTGCTGGTGGAAAATGCGCTGAAGCACAACGTGGCCTCGCGCGAGCACCCGCTGCACCTGCGCCTCAGCGCCGCCCCCGAAGCGCCCGACACGCTGCACGTTGAGAACACGTGGCGGCCCCGCACCGCGGGCCTGGCGCCCGGCACCGGCACGGGCCTGGCCAACGTGCGCAGCCGCTACGCCCTGCTGGGGGCCCCGCAGCCGGTGGAAACGCGCGCGGCCGGGGGCACCTTTGTGGTAGACCTGCCCTTGCTGCCCGCCCCGCCCCCCCGCCTGCCATGACCATTCTGCTGCTCGAAGACGAATACCCGGCCGCCGAGCGCCTCCAGCGCCTCGTGGCCCAGGCCGCGCCCGAAGCGCGGGTGGTGGCCGTGCTCGACACCGTGAGCAGCGCCCTGGCCTGGCTGGCCGCCAACCCCGCGCCCACCCTCATTCTCAGCGACATGCAGCTGGCCGACGGCCTCAGCCTCGAAATCTGGGAGCAGGCCGTGGTGCCCAGCCCGGTCATTTTCACCACCGCGTTCGATGCGTATGCCATTCGGGCGTTTCAGGCCAACAGCGTGGCGTATTTGCTGAAGCCGGTGAAGCTGGCCGAGCTGCAGGCGGCCCTGGCCAAGCTGCGCCAGTGGCCCGGCGCTGCGCCGCCCCCGGACTTGGCCAAAGCTGACAGCGCCGCCCTTCCGCCGGCCTCCTCCAACCTGGAGCGCCTCCTGGACGCCCTGCCCCGCCCCGGCCGGCCCTACAAAGCGCGGTTTTTGGTGCGCCAGGGCGAGCAGCTGCTGCCGCTGCCCGTGGCCGAGGCGGCCTGGTTCGTCAGCCGCAACGAGACCGTGACGCTGGTGGCCGCCGACGGGCGCCGCTTCGTGCTCGACTACACCCTGGAGCAGCTCGAAAGCCTGCTCGACCCGGCGCACTTCTTTCGGCTCAACCGCCAGGTCATTGCCCACTTGCCCGCCGTGCGCCGCCTGCACCCGCATTTTGGCGGCAAGCTGCTGGTGGAGCTGCACCCCGCCCCAGCCGAGGAAGTGCTGGTGAGCCGCGAGAAAGCCGGCGCCGTGAAGGCCTGGCTGGAAGGGTAGACAACTAGCAATAAGCCCGTCATGCCGAGCGCAGCCGAGGCATCTCGCGTGAGGTAGTAACCCAAGCGAAAGGAATACCATCCCAAACAAGATGCCTCGGCTGCGCTCGGCATGACCGTTCTTTTCGCTCTAAAGCTACCTGTCCAGCCAGCTTTTGAACACGTTCACTTTTTCGCGGCTCACCAGCACCTGGGCATCGGGGGCGGTGGGCTTGAGCACCGTTTGCAGCCGGGAGTTGGTGTAGTGAATGATGTCGTGAATGGCGGCCTGCTGGGCCAGGTAGGCGCGGTTGAGGCGGAAGAAGCGGCGCGGGTCGAGCAGGCCCTCCAGCTGGTCCATGGTGTAGTCGACCACGAACTTGCGGCCCTCGGTGGTTTGCAGAAACGTGGCTTTTTCGAGGCTGAAGAAGTAGGCAATCTGCTCCACGGGCACCACTTTGAGGTGCTCGCCCACGCGCACCACAAACTGGGATTTGTAGCTGGCGGCGGGCGGGGTTTGCTGCATCTGCTGCACCAGTTGGGCCAGCAGGGCGGGGTCGAAGGCCGGGGCGGGAGCCGGCTGCGGCGCCGTGGGCAGGCGCTCGCGCAGCTTGCGCACGGCGGCGGCCAGCTCTTCCTCGTCGATGGGCTTGAGCAGGTAGTCCACGCTGTTCACCTTGAAGGCTTGCAGCGCATATTGGTCGTAGGCGGTGGTGAAAATGACGGGGCAGCGCACCTCGGTTCGCTCAAACAGCTCAAAGCTCAGGCCGTCGGCCAGATGAATGTCGAGAAACAGCACGTCGGGCGCGGGCTGGGTGCTCGCAAGCAGGGCCACGGCCTGCGTCACCGATTCGGCGGTGCCGAGGACTTGAACGGGTTCGGGCTGGCGGGCCAGCAGGTCGGCCAAGCGGCGGGCGGCCAGGGGTTCGTCTTCGACTAGCAGGGCGCGGAGGGGCATGACGTTGTTATTGGGGCCGTTCACAGCAACAGCAGCGGCAAAGAAACCACAAACTCGCCCTGCTCCTGCTGCACGACCAGCGGCCGGTTGGTGAGGAAGGCGTAGCGGGCGGCCAGGTTTTTCAGCCCCAGCCCCGACGACTCGCCCGGGGCCAGGCGGCGCGGGCGCAGGGTGTTGCGCACGGTCAGGGCCTGGGCGGTGGGGTCGAGGCCGACGCTCACCCGCAAGGGGTCGGCCTGGAAGGCGGTGTTGTGCTTGATGACGTTTTCGAGCAGCAGCTGCAGGGCCAGGGGCGGCACGTAGAAACCGGCCAGGGCGGCGGGCGGCAGGTTCATTTCCACGGCCAGGGCGTCGCCGAGGCGGGTTTTCTGCAGGTACAGGTAGCTTTCGGCAAACTTCACCTCGTCGGCCAGCGGCACCAGCTCCTGGCTTTCGCTGTCGAGCACGTAGCGGTACACCTGCGAGAGCTGCCGGATGAAGCGCACGGCCCGGGCGGGGTCGTTTTCTTCCACCAAACTCGTCAGCGCGTTGAGCGAATTGAAGAGAAAGTGCGGGTCGACCTGCCGGCGCAGCGAGTCGAGCCGGGCCACGGCCGTTTCCTTTTCGAGGCGTTCGACGCGCACGGCGGCTTCGCGCCAGTTCACGAAAAACGAGCGGCTGTGGTTGAACAGCGAGATGATGAGCGTGATGGCCAGCGGCACCAGCACCTGCCCGTACATCTGCGGGCGCCACAGCAGCCGCAACGACTCGCCCATCGACACCAAAAACACGGCCTGAATGAGCAGGATGACCAGCACCGACCCGCCCATCGACACCGCCAGCGTGAGCAGCAGGCGCCGCAACGGCCGCTCGGCCCACTTGATGCGCCGGTCGAGCCAGTCCACGGCAAAGCCGTTCGCAAACCACAGCCCGCCGCTGTAGGCCAGGGTGATGGCGAAGGTGATGGCCAGCCGTTTGGCATCGGTGAGCGAGCCCGGGTTGAGCAGCACCGTGAGCACCGTGGAAATGAGCAGCAGGATGCGCAGCGCCTTCCACATGCCGGCCCGGGAGCTGGGCACGGGCAGGTAGCCGTTGGAAAACTGCGGAACGGTGTCGGACTGGGCCACGGGCAGGGAGAGGGAGAAAGCCGGCATCAAAGTAAGGAATAAGTGGGGCAGCAGACGCGCGGCGCGGACTCGGCGAGTCCGCGCCGGCATCCGGGCCTATTTGGTGGCCGCAGTGGTGGTGTCGGTGCCGTTGATGCGGGCCAGCGTGGCCGTGGCGGTGGCCTCGCCCCAGTTCGGGCTCAGGGCCGTGGCGGGCTTGAAGGCGGCAAACAAGGCCTTGGCTTTCTCATACAGCGGCTTGGCCTTCTCGGCGCCGCCACCGAACATGGCCGGGCGGTAGTACAGGTCGTTGGCCAGCACGAGGTAGGCGCGCGGGTTGTCGGGGCTGAGCTTGAGGGCCTGGTCGAGGGCCTCGTGCACGCGGCCGGTGTAGAGGGCGCCGCGCGTCATGGGCGCGGCCTGAATGCGGCCCTGGTAGATGTAGGCCTGCAGCACCAGCACTTCGGCCTGGTCGGCGCCGGGCAGCTTTTTGGCTTGCGCCAGGGCGGCATCGGCTTGGTCGAGGAGCTTGTCGGCCTGGTCGCTGTCGGAGCCGCCGAAGGCCATTTTGAGGTAGCCGCGGGCCTGGTAGTAGCGGGGCAGCCAGTCGGTGGGCCGGGCGCTGGCGGCGCGCTCCAGCTTGGCCAGGTTGGCGGGCAGGTCGGCCTTCTGGGTGATGGCGTTTTGCTCGGCAATGGTGGCGCCCAGCATGGCGGTGTAGGCATCGGCCGGCGCGGCGGTGGCGGCAGGCGCGGGCTGGGTCTGGGCCACAGCGGCAAGCGAGGCGGCGGCGAGGGCGAGGGTGAGCAGGGCGGTTTTCATGATGACGGGGGGGGTTGGTGAAGGTTTTCCTGATTGAATGGCTCAAAGGTGGCCGCGCCGCCCAGCGCCCGAAAATTCTCCTTACCGAAGCGTCGATTGCGACCGATGAAGCGTCGGAACAGCCGGGCAGGGCCGCCGGCAGAAATAATGAACGACTCCGCACCTTACTTGCAACGCTTTGTTCGTTACGGGCATCTCACCGACAATTCCACAGCTTTCCACTGTTTCCCTTATGGCATTACCCCGACTTGCACTCAGCGGCCTGCTACTCGCCGCGCCCCTCCTCAGCCGCGCCCAAAGTGCGGAGCCCGCCCCGGCCGCTCCCCGGTTCTACGTGGGCCTGGCCGCCTACCACAGCAATTATCAGAACCTGCTCAGCAGTCGAAATGGCGACACCGGCTTCCGGGTGCCGGTGCAGCTCACGGCGGGCTACCAGCTGCGCCCGCGCCTAGCCCTGGAGCTGGGCGCGGCCTACAGCGGCAGCACCCAGTCCTTCACCTACGACGCCCAGTACTTTGTCAACGCGGGTGGCCCCGGGCCTACCTACTACACCTACGCCTATTCCAACACCACCACGCTGCGCACCACCTCCGTGTCGGCCCTGGCCCGCTACACCCTCACCCGCAAGCCCGAGCACCGCTTCCAGGTCGATGCCCTGGGCGGACTCACGCTGATACACCGCAGCTACTATTCCCGCGGCACCGGGGGCGACGACTCATCGGGCACCTTCCAAACGGCCCCCTATTCCTACCGAGGCGCGCTCGACGACCTGCTCCTGACCGCCGGCCTGGGCCTGCGCTACCGCCTCACGCCGCATGTTGGGCTCAAATTCGATTTCGCCACCAACCACGACCTCATGCACTGGGGTACTTACTATCAGTTTACCGGCAGCGCTGCGCTGGGCGTGCAATACCGGTTTGGGAAATAACTCTAAAAGCGCCCTTGGCTTCCCACAAACATGCGTTTGCCTCCGATAGGGGCAGCCGCATGTTTGTGGACGGTAGGCTCGGCTGCGGACACCCTACTGGGCAGGACGGCTTTGCGGGCCGTCACGGCCTGAATGGCCGCGTCGAGGGTGGCCAGTTGGGTGTCGACTTGGTCGACATCGGCGATATAGGCCGTGACGCCGCTCACGGCGCTACTGCTCAGCTGCAGGTTGGCGCGGCGGCCGGCTTAGAAGTGGTCCACCAGCGAATCCGCCACGCCGAGCAAGTCGGCGAGTTCGCGCTGGCGCAGGCCGTAGTGGGCGCGTGCCCACGCCAACTGACTACCAGCAAACTTGGTGGAGCGCCCCATGAGCAACCCATGAAGAAAAAAACGCTTAAGCAAAAAACACCCTGCGCTAGTTGTAGGGTGTTTCGGCATATCTAGCAAATGGCCTACGCCCCCGCAGGGCTTCCGTTTGTCTTTTTTTCGAGGGGCCGCGGTTCCGATATGGCCACGGCTCGCCATTGGGCTTGGCGCTTGCCTCCAAGCAGTGGCCGTTTGCCGGCTACCACGGCCTCAATTTGGCAAACCCAGCCCACGGGCACTAGGAATGCCTTGGCGTAGCTGTATTTTTCGCCGGGTGCGATGTTCAAGGCAAAATCCTCGGGGTTAACTTGTTCATCTTCTGTGGCCGGGGGAGCCTGCTCATAGCGCAAATGAGGCTGCAGAACCGACGATTTTTTTTTCCCAACAGTTTGAATCAGTTCTTCGACGCGGGGATTCATGGTCGCCACTTCCGGTTCTGGAGTGGGTGTCCTGCCCACGGTGTATTCCCCGTTCAGGACAATCACGTTGCAATCCACCCGAGTAAGCCATAGCGTGTCGACGCTGCCCTTTTCCATCCTGATGGTGACGGTAAGCAGGTCGTGCTGCTCGGTGAGGGGGTGGCGCTTGAGGTCCAGTTCCAAGCTCAGGTTGAGAATGAACCAGCCGGTGTACATACGGTAAACGAAATACACGCCGGCCGCCACCAGCGCGAAGGCTTGCAGGTAGCTGGCAATAGTCTCGGCGGCGTCTTTGACGCTTACCCCGGCGGCCGCAGTGGTCCCCTCAACTGCAGTGCCCGCGGAGGCCGTGACTAGGTGCGGCAGCGCCAGCCGGGTAAAGGCGAAGTGAAACCCGAATACCACCACGGCCAGCAGCGCCGTCAACCACCAGAAGGTAGGGCCGTGTCCGTAGACAAGAGGGCTAGCGGGTCCAAAGCCCCACTTCAAAATCACAATCCCTCCGGCGAACATCACAAAAAAGGGCAACACCCAAGCTTGAAGCCTTGAATTATCAGCATCCGCTAGAGCTTTATCAATTAAAGGGCCCATCATCGTGTAGTGATGCAGGAGCAACACTATCCCCAGCCACACCAAGCCGGCGCCCACCCAAAATTGCAATTTTATGCGCTTTTTCTCGGTAGAAGGGCTATTCGTCATTGCATAAGTCCGGCCCAAGAAATGTCTGCCCAGGCTCGACCCGTTGCGAATATAGAATTACATCTATTCGACTCCAACTTGCAGCCGGAGTACCATCACCTGATGCTCCTTTACGCTCCGGCCAATCCATCCACCAGCACACATTCGGCGGGCGTGAACTGGTAAAGCCGGTACACCAGCTGGTCGAGGTCGACATCAAGCCGGGCCAGGCGGTGGCGGGCGGCGGCATGGCGCTGCTTATGCTGCTCGAAGTGCGCTTGCCACACCCCTTTCTCGGGCAGGCTGAGCGGGCAGCCAATGGCTTTGCCCAGGGCCGTGCTCCAAGCCTTCCACTCCTGCGTGAGGGCCAGTTTGCCGGTAAGGGAGACCGTTAGGCCCAACTCGGTGCGCAGCAGGGAAGCAAAACGGCGTCGGCTTCGTGCAGGGGGCGGGGTGCGGGGTGCGGAATTATTTACAAGGGAGATATATAATTCTGCGGCCGGGTGAGGATTGTTTAGAAGTGGATTGTTTAGAAGGGGGGTGAGGCGGCCGTCCGTGCCACCCTCCCTTCAGTCTGGCCGCTCGTTCAGGTCCACTTTACGGCTCTTGTTGATGGAAATAAACACGCCCACAAACAGCATCCTCGGCGCCCCTGGCGTCACGGCCACACTGCGGAGCTGGCCGCTGGCGTCGGGCTGGCTGGCGAAGTTGTAGCCGTACACGTTGTTGCGCCCCAGCACGTTGCTGGCCGACACGTAGACGATGGTGAACTGGCCAAACCAGTTGGTGAGGTAGCTCGCGTTGAAGCTCAGGTCCTGGTAGCTGGGCAGGCTGGCCTGGTTGTAGCCGGGCCGGTTGGGGTCGTGGTAGCGGCGGCCGCTGCCGTAGCTGTAGGTGAAGCCGAATTGCGTGTGCAGGCGCTGCACCCAATACTTGCCCACCGCGCTCAGGTTGTGCCGGGCCGCAAAGGTGGGCACGGCCACGGTGGGGTCTTGCCGGAACTGGCGGCGCGTGTCCACGAAGCCGTAGCTCACCCAATAATCAGCCTTTTTGAAGGTGGTGCGGTCCCGAAACAGCACGTCGAGGCCCCGGGCGTAGCCGCTGCCGGCGTTCTGGTAGGTGGCCGGGTTGTAAGGCTGGGCGGCGCTGAAGGTGGTGAGTTGGGCGTAGTTCTTCTGGTAGATTTCGGCCCGCAGCGTGCGCTGCTGCACCTGGCGCTGGTAGGTGAGCAGCAGGTGCTCGGCGCGCTCAAACTGCAGCGCGTGGCTGATGCGCAGCAGGTCGGTGGTGGGGCTTTGGTAGAAATAGCCCCAGGCGGCCGAGAGCTGGCTGTTTGGGCCGGTTTGGTAGGCCAGGCCCAGGCGCGGGGCGGCGTTGGAGCGGTGCAGCAGGGCCGAGTATTCGCCCCGCAGGCCCACGCGGCCGGCCAGCTTGCGGCTCAGCACCAGCTCGCTTTCCAGGAAGGCGCTGCCGCGCTGCTCGTCCACGCCCAGGAACAGCGGGGCCGTTTCGGCCGCCGCCTGGTACTGCTGGCGGTAGCGCTGGGCGTAGCCTTCGAGGCCCATTTTGAGGTTGAACCAGGTGCTGGCCGAGTCGTTGGTGAGCACCAACCGGGCCACGGCGGAGCGGTCGAGGTCGCTCACGGACTGGGCATCGGGGCGCACGCGGTTGTCGTCCTGGGTCAGGGCCAGGCCGGTGTTCAGGCTCCAGCCGCGGCGCAGCGGCGCGCGGTAGCTGGCGTTGAGGTAGGCGTTGTCGTTGGCCAGGGCCACGGGGTGGCCGGCAGCGTACTCGGGGTTGGCGTCGGGCTGGCGCAGGGCCAAGCGCTGGCGACTGTAGGTGCCGTACACTTTCAGCATGCCGGCCTCCCCTACTTTGTGGGCCAGCTTGAGCGAGCCGCCGGCGCTTTGGGGCGCTTTCTCCCAGCCAAAGGTTTGGGGCACCAGGTTGAAGTAGGGCGCCAGGTTGGTGTAGTCGGCGGTGAGGGCCAGGCTGGTGCGGGCCCAGCGCTGGGTGCGGGCCAGGCTGCCGCCCACGCTCATCAGCGAGAGGCTGGTCTGGGTTTCGGGCGCCAAGTCGGTCGAGTTCAGGGCCACCACGGCGCTCAGGGCCTGCCCGTACTCGGCCGAGTAGCCGCCCGTGCTGAACACGGTGCCTTTGAAAAGGAAGGGCGAAAACCGCCCCCGCGCGGCCACGTTGGGCACCGAGCCGCCGTAGGGCGTTTGCACGGGCAGCCCGTCGAGGTAGGTTTTGGTTTCCGAAGCCGCCCCGCCGCGCACAAAGAGCTTGCCTTCCTCCCCCACCCGCGTGGTGCCGGGCAGCGAGTTCAGCGCCCCGGCAATGTCGCCGAGGGCGCCGGCCGTGGTCACGATGTCGAGGGGCTTGAGCACGGCCGCCCGTTTCTCGTCGCTGGCCTCGAAGGCGCCGGCCGTCACCACCACGTCGCCGAGGGCGGCGCGGCTGGCTTTCAGCTTGAGGCCGGGCAGCACCACGGCGCCCTGGCCCAGCACCACCGGCACTTCCAGCGGCTCGTAGCCGACGAAGGTGGCCACCAGCGTGAGCGGCCCGGCCGGCTGGTCGGTGCGGAAGCGGAAGCGGCCCAGCGAGTCGGTGCTGGCCCCGTCGAAGGTGGTTTTCAGAAACACGTTCACGCCGGGCAAGGGCTGGCCATCGGCGTCGCGCACCGTGCCGGAGAGTTGGGTGGCGGCGTGGGCAGCGGGGCGAGCCTCGGTGGGTGCGGCTTGGGCCAGGGCAGCGGCGGGGGCGCTGAGCAGCAGCAGCAGCGAGAGTAGCGAAGTTTTCATGGGAGCCAGCGGGTAAGTACTGGTCCAAAGGTGCCGGGCGGCCCCGCCCCGGCTCAAGTTCCTGTTGCCGAAGCGTCGTATCGGAGGGCTGAACCGTCGGAGCGGGTGGTTGGGCGTTCAGGAGGTTTCCGCCGGTCCCGCCGCCCCCGACGTGGCGCCTCACCCCCGGCCCCTCTCCCAAGGGAGAGGGGAGCCAAGGCGGCTTCAGTTAAGAGTCAAAGGTTTGGGGTTAAAAAACAGCGGAGCCGAAAGCACGCGGAGGCCCAAGACGTCCCTTTTTAACTTTTCATTCGCGCCTTTTAACGCAAATCGTCCGGCTCCCCTCTCCCTTGGGAGAGGGGCCGGGGGTGAGGCGCCACGTCGGGGGCGGCGGGACCGACGAAGCGGGCCCGGGCGAAACCCCAATTGTTTTGGACTTAACCGCGTTTTAATCCCATTAGCCGATTCTTAAAAGAATTTAATAAACCTTTAATCGGCTTCTAATAAACTTATAATTCGGCTTTAATCCCGGCCGTAGACCCCGCTTCTACCTTTGTCGTAGAAAGCTAGTCGTCTGCAACGGCAGACGGACGTGTCTTTTTTTCGCCCGAAGCTTCTTCCCCGCTCGGCCCGCCAGTTCCCAGCGGCCACTTTTCTCACCACGGTATCCTGCGCCTCGCTGCCTTCGGGCAGTGCCGGCACCGCTTTGCCTTTTTTCCAGCCTATGCCCACCACCCCCACCCCTCCCCGCGACTGGGATTTTTCCTATTTCAAAAGTGACGTGCAGGGTGGCCTGGTGTCGTTTCTGGTGGCCGTGCCGCTGTGCCTGGGCATTGCGCTGGCCTCGGGGGCGCCGCTGTTTGCGGGCATCATCGCGGGCATTGTGGGCGGGCTGGTGGTGGGCGTGCTCAGCCGCTCGGCCGTCAGCATTTCGGGACCCGAAGCCGGGCTGATTCTGGTGGTGGTGAGCAGCATGAGCGCGCTGGGCTCCTTCAAAGCCGTGCAGCTGGCCATCTGCGTGGCCGGCCTGCTGCAGGTGGCGCTGGGCGTAGCCCGGGCCGGCTTCATCAGCAATTTCATCCCCACTTCGGTCATCAAAGGCATGCTGGCGGCCATCGGCATCATCCTCATCCTGAAGCAGCTGCCCCACCTGCTGGGCTACGACCTCGACGCCGTGGAGTCGCTGGCCCTGTTTCCGTGGACCGGCGGCAACATTGCGGCCCTCGTCGAGCACGCCGTCGGGCAGATAAACGGCACGGCCGTGGCCATTGCGGCGGCCAGCCTGGCCGTGCTGCTGGCCTGGGAGCGGCCGGGGCTGCGCGCCCACCCGGTGCTGTCCAAAATTCCGGCGGCCCTGGTGGCCGTGGTGCTGGGCGTGCTGCTCAACGAAGCGGCGCGGGCCCTGAACCCGGCCTTTGCCTTGTCGGGCTCGCACCTGGTGCAGCTGCCCGTGCCGGGCAGCGTGGCCGAATTTGCGGGCCTGTTCACGCTGCCCGATTTCTCGCAGCTCACCAACCCCAACGTGTATACCTCGGCCGTGGCCATTGCGCTGGTGGCCAGCGTGGAAGCGCTGCTTTCCATCGAAGCCACCGACAAGCTGGACCCGCTGCAGCGCAAAACCCCCACCAACCGCGAGCTGAAGGCCCAGGGCGTGGGCAACCTGGTGAGCGGCCTGCTGGGCGGCCTGCCGCTCACCTCGGTCATTGTGCGCAGCTCGGTGAGCATCAACGCCGGCGGGCGCACCAAGCTGGCGGCGCTGGTGCACAGCTCCTTCCTGCTGCTGAGCGTGCTGCTGCTGCCCCGCCTGCTCAACCTGGTGCCGTGGGCGGCGCTGGCGGCCATCCTGCTCATCACCGGCTACAAGCTGGCCCGGGTGAGCGTGTTCCGCGAAACCTTTGCGGCGGGGCTCAACGAGTTTCTGCCCTTCGTGGTCACCATCGTGGCCATCCTGCTGACGGACTTGCTCATCGGCATCGGCATTGGCGCGCTGGCGGGGCTGTTTTTCATTCTGCGCGAAACCCACCGCAACGCCCATTTTGCGCAGCGCTACACCGTGCAGGGCCAGGAGCACACCCGCATCAGCCTGGGCGAGCACGTGTCGTTTCTGAACAAGGCCAGCATTTTGTCGGTGCTGAAGGACGTGCCCGCCGACTCGACCGTGGAAATCGACGCGACCAACTCGGCCTTCATCGACCGCGACGTGGTAAACGCCATCGAGAACTACCGCGAAACGGCCCGCCAGCGCAACATCGACCTCATTTTCATGCGCCGCGGCGACGACTACGCCCAAACCGTGGCCCAGCAGGCCCACGTGAGCGGCAAGGAAGCCGACTTCGAGGCCTACTACAAGCTCTTCGACAACAACCGCAACTGGGTGGCCGAGAAGCTGCGCCGCAACCCGCGCTTTTTCGAGGCCGCGGCCCAGCAGGCGCCCCGGTTCCTGTTCATCGGCTGCTCCGACAACCACGTGTCGGTGAGCGAAATAACAGGCACGGCGCCGGGCAAGGTGTTTGTGCACCGCAACGTGGCCAACCTGGTGGTGAGCACCGACCTGAACCTGCTCTCGGTGCTGCACTACGCCATCGAAACCCTGCAGATTCGCCACATCATCGTGTGCGGGCACTACGGCTGCCGGGGCGTGAAAACGGCCATGCAAAACACCGAGGCCGGCGTGGTCACGAGCTGGCTCAACAGCGTGCGCGAGGTGATGCACCGCCACCAGCACGAGCTGGGCAGCCTCGAAACCGAGCCCGAGCGCTACCGCCGCCTGGTCGAGCTCAACGTCATCGAGCAGGTGTACAACCTGCACCAGACCGCCGCCGTGCAGGCGGCGCACCGGCGCGGCGCGCCCCTGCACCTGCACGGCTGGGTCTACGACATCCACGGCGGCACCATCCGCGACCTGGAGGTGGACGTGCGCAAGGATTTTGCCGAGTACGACACCATTTTCCGCTACCAGGTGGTGCCCGAGGGCCTGCGCAAGCTGCCCGGCGAGCTCTACCAGGCGCCCTCCATCTACTCCGTGCACGCGGGCGGGCCGGGCGCCGTCATCGCCATTCCGCCCTTCGACAACGACGACGCCCTGGGCGTGCCGTAGCCCGCGGGCCGCGCTTTTCCCCGGAATTTTCACGGCCGGCGGCCTGCGGGCGCGGGCCAATTAGCCTGATTTGGGATGAAAGTATTGATTGTAGAAGAGGAACTGCCTGTCGTTTCCTACCTGCGCAGCGGCCTCGAAGCCTACGGCATGCAAACCGCTGTGGCCCTCGACGCCACCGCCGCGCAGCAAATGCTGGCCACGGCCCGCTACTCGGCCGTCATCCTCGACGTGCGCCTGCCCGAGATGGACGGCTTCGAGCTCTGCGCCCGCATCCGGCGCGAATACGAGAAGCTGCCCGTGCTCATGCTCACCGACATGGCCGCCACCCACCACAAGCTGCGGGGCTTTGAGGCCGGCGCCGACGACTACCTCGTGAAACCCATCGAAGTGCGGGAGCTGGCCGCGCGCCTGCGGGCCCTGCACCGCCGCTTCGGCACCACGCCCGCCGAGCGGGTGCTGAAAGTGGCCGACCTGGAGCTGCACAGCCACAGCAAAGTGGTGAAGCGCGGCGAAAAACGCATCGACCTCACGGTGCGCGAGCTGGCCCTGCTCGAATACTTCATGAGCAACCAGGGCCGCGCCCTCACGCGGGCCGAAATTGTGGGCAAGGTGTGGGACCTGGCCTTCGACACCGGCACCAACGTGGTGGACGTGTACGTGAGCTACCTGCGCAGCAAAATCGACAAGCACTTCTCGCCCAAGCTCATCCATACGCTCAACGGCGTGGGCTACGTGCTGGAGCACCGCGCCGCCTGACGCGCCCCCCGGCCGCGGGCCCGCGCCAAGCACAACAACAAAAGCGCGAACGGCGTTGGTGCCGCAGGGTTTAGCCGGGGTCGGAAAGCAAAAAACCGCGGGGGAGTAATGCGCATTCCGCTCGGAGACGGTAGCTTTACGTACGTTTTTCGGCAGTTCATGTGGCACACATTTCTGCCGGTCCACTTTTGCTCTCAGGCTGCCCCTGCCCGCTACGATGACTGCTTCCGCTACGCCCGTTGATTATCAGCGCTTGTTCCGTTCCCTGCCGGACAATTTCCTGCTCATGGCGCCCGACGCGACCATTCTGGACAACACCGACGGCCACGTGGCCGTGTCGCTGAAATCGCGGGAGGAGGCCGTGGGGCGCACCCTGTTCGAGGCCTACCCGTCCGTCGACCAGAACCAGGGCGACATCATCGCGGCCTCGCACGAGCACGTGCGCCAGCACCTGGAGCCCCACGCCATGCCCGTCATTCGCTACGACCTGGCCAAGCCCGCCGAGCAGGGCGGCGGCTTCGAGGAGATGTACTGGCAAGCCACGCACTACCCCGTGCTCGACGAGCAGGGCCGGCTGCAGTACATCCTGCAGCGCACCCAGAACGTGACCGAGCAGCTACGCGCTGCTCAGGAAGCCGCCAAGGCCCAGGCCGCGCTGGCCGAGGAGCAGGACCGCACCCGCTTCGTGCTCGAAAACCTGCCCGTGCTCATCTGGACCGCCGACGCCCAGGGGCAGCGCGACTACTTCAACTCGCGCTGGCTGGACTTCACGGGCCACCCGCTGGAAAAGCAAATCGGCGTGCAATGGGTCGACAGCATCCACCCCGACGACCGCAGCCGCGTGCTCAGCACCTGGCAGCGCTCCGTCGACACCGGCGACCTGTACCAGGTAGAATACCGCCTGCGCCGCCACGACGGCCAGTACCGCTGGATTTTGGTGCGCGCCACGCCCCGCCGCGACGCGGCCGGCACCATCAGCATGTGGGTGGGCGGCGCCACCGACATCCACGAGCAGCGCCAGATGGTGCAGGAGCTGCTGCAGGCCAACGAGCAACAGGGCATGCTCTCGGAGCAGGCCCACACGCTGTACCGCAAGGCCGAAAACCAGCGCGAGACCTACCACAACCTGTTCATGCAGGCGCCGGCCATGATTTGCATCTTGCGCGGCCCCGAACACCGCTACGAGTTCGTGAACCCGCAGTACCAGCAGCTGTTTCCGCACCGCGAGCTGGTGGGCCACAGCGTGGCAGAAGTACTGCCCGAGGTGCGCGAGCTAGGCCTCATCGACCTGCTCGACAACGTGTACCGCACCGGCGAAACCTACTTCGGCAACGAGTTGAAAATACAGCTGGAGCGCGACGCCAGCAAGGAGTTGCGCGACTCTTATTTCAACTTCATTTACCAGCAGTTCCGCGAAAACAACCAACCCGCCGGCATCATGGTCTTTGCTTTCGAAGTGACCGATTTCGTGCTGGCCCGCCAGGCCCTGGAGCGCCTCAACGACGTCCCCGGCAACTAGGCTCGCCTAGCCTGGCCGCCTGAGGCCGCTCCCTTTTCTTCTTATTTCGCTTACCCCTCCCCGCATGGCCCTCTCCTCTTTCGACTTTCAGCAAGCCCGCGTGAAGCAGGTGTTGTTTAAGTCGCGGCTGCGCTCGGTGCTCTACGGGGTACGCGAGGCCGAGCCCGAGTTGTTTTCGCTGCGCGACAACCCGCTGGGCCAGTGGCTTCAAAGCACCGTGAAGCCCGCCGTGGGCGCCAACTCCGACGTGCGCGAAATAGAGCGCGTGCTCCAGCAAATGCTGCAAA
This sequence comes from Hymenobacter armeniacus, assembly GCF_014699055.1. Classification (GTDB taxonomy): domain Bacteria; phylum Bacteroidota; class Bacteroidia; order Cytophagales; family Hymenobacteraceae; genus Hymenobacter; species Hymenobacter armeniacus. Next base: position 75,235 of record NZ_JACXAC010000001.1, on the reverse strand, counting down.
CCGGCCAAGACCTGGCCGCCCGCTACAGCCGCGGCCAAATTGAGGAGTCGCGCGCCGGCCTCGACCAAATCAATTCCTACGCCGACCACATCGAAACCCTGCTCCACCGCCTCGAAAAAGACGTGGCCCAGGCATAGCCAGAACGTCATGCTGCGCTTGTCGAAGCATGACGGCCATCCCGCACGCTACTTGGCTGCTTACAGATTGAACAGCTCGGCCGCGTTGCGGGTGGTGGCTTCGGCCACTTCGGCTTCGGGGCGGCCCAGCAGGGCGGCCACGCGGCGCAGCACCAGGGGCAGGTAAGCCGGCTCGTTGCGCTTGCCGCGGTGCGGCACGGGCGCCAGGTAAGGGCAGTCGGTTTCGAGGAGCAGGTGCTGCAAGTCAATGCCCGGCAGAAACTGGTCGGCCCCGCCGTTTTTGAAGGTGGACACCCCGCCGATGCCCAGCTTAAAGCCCAGGCCGATGACGCGTTCGGCCTCCGCCGCCGTGCCCGAGAAGCAGTGAAACACCCCGCGCAGGGTGCCGTCCTGGGCGGCTTCCACCAGCGCCGCAGTTTCGGCAAAGGCCTCGCGGGTGTGCAGCACGATTGGCAACTGGTGCTTTTTTGCCATTTCCAGCTGAATGCGAAGGGCTTCCTGCTGCTCGGCCAGCAGGGTTTTGTCCCAGTACAAATCGAGCCCGGCTTCGCCCACGGCGGCAAAGGGCCGGCGCCCCAGCCAAGCCTCCACTTCGTACAAATCCTGCTCGAAGCTGCGCGTGACCGAGCACGGATGCAGGCCCATCATGGCAAAGCAGGTTTCGGGGGCTTGCGCCTCCAGCTCCAGCATGGCGTCGATGCTGCTGTGGTCGACGTTGGGCATCACGATGGTGCGCACGCCCGCGTCCTGAGCCCGGCGCAGGGCGTCGAGGCGGTCGGGCTTGAACTGTTCCGAATAAAGGTGAGCGTGCGAATCGGTGAGGTGCATATTATTGAGGTTATGCGTCAAAAATTATGAGTGGAAATGGCGTGGTAACGTCCGGCACCCTTCAATTTTATTCAGGTATAGCGCCGCCCTTTCCAGACCACGGCGCCGCCAAACAGGCGGAAGCCGACCAGGCTGAACGTGAGCGCCAGCGTGTAACATTCAAACAGCGGCAACCACCACCACGCCAGGCGCAGGCCCGCCCGCCGGTGCCCCAGGTGCGCCAGCGCGCCCTGCACCAGCACTTTGGTGCCCCACACCGCCAGCGCCGGGCCCACGCCTGCCGCCCACGCCAGCCCCGCCAGCGCCGGCCAGAAGCCACTGAAGAACAGCAGCTCCAGCCGCAGCCGCAGCGGCAGGGCCTCCACGCCGCGCAGCCAGCGGCGGCGCTGGCGCAGCAAGCCCGCCCAGTTCGGCATGGCCAAGGAATCGGCCCGCGCCTCGGTGCTGAATACGTGCCGGAAGCCAAAGCCCCGCGCCACCACCGCCTGAAACAGGGCGTAGTCTTCGGTCACGGAAAAGGGCACGGCCTCGTAGCCGCCAACGGCTTCGTAAGCGGCGCGCGTCACCAGCATGTTGTTGCCCATGGCCGTCACGGGGCGCCCCTGCTCGCTCACCACCTGCACCAGGCTCAGCGACAGCAGCCAATCGATGCCCTGCAGCCGATGAAACAGCCGCGGCCCGCGCACCGCCGTGATGCCCGTGACGGTGCCCACGCCCGTCGCCGCGTGGCCCAGCAGCGCCTCTATCCAGCCGCCGGGCAAGTGAATGTCGGCGTCGGTGATGAAGAAAAAGCTGGTGGTGGCGTGCCGGGCCAGGTGGGCCAGCACGTTGGCTTTGCCACGCGCCTGGCCCAGGTTTTCGGTGATGGGAATGACGCGAAACTGGCCCGCAAAGCCCCGCATGGCCGCCGCGGCTACTTCGGCGGTGCGGTCGGTGCTGGCGTCGTCGCCCACCAGTATTTCCAGCAGCTCGGCCGGGTAGCTGAGGGTGCGCAGACTGGCCAGGCAGCGCGGCAGGGCCGCTTCCTCGTCGCGGGCGGCAATGAGGACGCTCACCCGCGGCAGCGGCCTGGGGAGCGGCACCGCCGGCTGCGCGCCGCGCCGGGTAGCAAACCGCCAGGCGGCAACGCACAGCCCCAGCAGCCACAGCAGCAGAAAGCCCAGCAGCAAGCCGCTCACGGCGCCAAAAATTGGTAGCCCAACTCGGCAAAGTGCGCCAGCACGCGCGGCAGCACGAAGCGCAGCCGCGCGCTGGCCTTGCGGCTGTCGTGAAACACCAGCACGTCGCCGGGCCGCACGGCGGCCAGCGTGTAGCGCAGGCAGTCGTCGGGGCCGAGGGTGGGGTCGTAGTCGCGGGTGAGCACCGACCACATGATGACCCGATACTGCTGCTGCAATACCGGCAGCAAGGGCCGCGTGAGCCGGCCGTAGGGCGGGCGAAACAGCGGCGCCGGCGCGTTTTCGCCAGCTCCGCCGTGCTCTGTCATCAGCGCCTGGATGGTGGCCTGGCATTCAGCCACTTCGGCCAGGTAGTTAGCCCGCGACAAGCTCCAGGCGCTGCGGTGCCGGTGCGTGTGGTTGCCGAGGCGGTGACCGGCGCCCAGGGCGCTGCGGGCAATGTCGGGGTAGCGGCCCAGGTTTTCGCCCACGCAGAAAAAGGCTGCTTTCGCTTGGTATTCGGCCAGCTGCTCAAGCACCCAGGGCGTTTCCTCGGGAATGGGGCCGTCGTCGAAGGTCAGGTAGATGGCCGGGCCGCCGGCGGGCGTGGCGGGCGGCCCGGTCCACTCGCAGCCGGGAAAAAGGGCGTGCAGCAGTTGGGGAGGCCGCGTGAGCAGCGCCGCTTCGAGCCGGGAACCCATCTTCATCAGGAGCGCACGATGTGCATAAAGGGCACCTCCGTGTCGGGCAAGGGCCCCAGCACGGCCGCCAGCACCGCCAAAAACGCCGCGGCCGTGCCGGGCTGGCCGGCGGCCGGGCCGCGCCCCAGCTGGCGGTGCACCTCGCCCACCCACTCGCTCACCACGGTGGGCGCGCCGGCCGGGCCGCTCAGGCCCAGCGTGGCTTCGAGGGTGAAATAGCGGGGCCGGATTTCCTCGGCTTCGGTTTCGGCGGGCTCGTCTTCTTCGTACACCAGCGCCGAGAAATAGGCCTCCATGGTGGCCTGGGGCGGCGGCAGGTGAAACAGCGCCGTGGCGCGGCCGGCCACTTCGTGCCAGCTTAGCCGCAGGCCGCGGGGCGCCACTTTGTCGGCGGCGGGCAGATTTTCGGCGGCTTTGTCCCACACGTAGTGCAGCAGCTCCCGGGCCAGGAAGGGGTCGCTCAGCTCGGTGCGCACCGAGCCAGGGCGCCGCCAGGCCAGCTGGGGCAGCAGCACGTGGGTGAAGTTGTAGGAATGCAGACGCGCCATAAGCAGCCACAAAAGTAACGCGCAGAGGCGCGCGCCTGTCAATCAATTGGCCGGAAAGCCAAGGAAATTTTAAGCGCGGGTCTCTCTGATTACCAATCCTTCACTGTTTCCTGCCGATGGCCTGCAACACGGCTTCCCAGAGCACGTCGGCGCTGCGGCTCCACGAGAAGCGGCGCAGGTTTTGCCGGCCCTGGGCCGCCAGCTGGTGGCGCAGGCCGGCGTCGGGCCACAGGCGGGCCAGCCCGGCCGCAATGCTGGCCGGCGAGTGCGGGTCCACGAGCTCGGCGCCGCCCGGCCCGGCCACTTCGGGCATTGAGCTCAGGTTGGAGGTAAGCACCGGGCAGCCGCTGGCTTGCGCCTCCACGATGGGAATGCCAAAGCCTTCGAAATACGGCACGTACACCGTGGCCCGCGCCGCCGCGTACAGGCCGGCCAGTTCGGCATCGGCCACGCGGCCCGTGAAATGCACCGCCGACTGATGTCGCATCTGCTGGTAGGCTTCCAGAATGGGCCCGGCTTTCCAGGCCTTGCGCCCCACGATGAGCAGCTGGGCCTCGGCCGTGCCCGGCTGGTCCTTGAACAGGTCGAAGGCCCGCAGCAGGTTGCCCAGGTTTTTGCGCGGCTGCAGGGCGCCCACGAACAAGAAATACGGCTGCCCGTGGCTGAACCGGCGCCGAACCTCACGCTGCGCCTCCTCCGGCTGGGGCCGAAACAGCTCGGCCGGGGCGTTGTAGGCCACGCTGATTTTCTCGGGCCGAATGCCGTAGGTCTGCACGAGGTCGGCCTTGGTGGCTTCCGACACGGCCACCAGCTGCTGCGAGGCGCGGGCAAAGCGCGGCATGAAAAAGTGGTAGTACTTGCGCTGCAGCAGGCCCACGTCGAGCGGAAAGTGCTCGAAGGCTAGGTCGTGCATCACCGTGACGCGCGGCACCGCCGTGGCCAGCGTGGTGAACCCGTCCGGGCTCAGGAACGCGGCCGGGCGGTGCCGGGCCAGCCACAGCGCCACCGCCCCCTCAAACCACGCCACGAACAAAAACGGGTGCCGGGCCGGCGGCCGCAGCACGTGCGGCACCACGTTGGGCCCAAACAGGTAGCGCGCGTCAAACGCCCGGTCGAACAGAAAGTGGAACGTGACCTCCGGGTGCCGGGCCACCAGCCGGCTCAGCGTCTCATAGCTGAAGCGCCCGATGCCCTCTAGGTGGGCGCCCGGCAGCAGGAAACGGGTGTTGACGGCGACGTGAAGCGGTTGGGCTAAAGTATTCAAAACGTCATGCTCATCTTGCGTTCGCGCAGCCGAAGCAGCTCTACTGCGCAAGTAAATTATATAGTACTAAGGTAGAGATGCTTCGGCTGCGCGGACGCAAGATGAGCATGACGACCTTTTCGGTGAACCGCTTATCGTTTCGGAATCAACTGCCCAATCTCTTTGCGCTGCACCAGGCCGGTGCCCAGCACAATCAGCCCAAACACCGCGGCCATCACGCCGGCCTCCACCCACCAGCGCAGATACAGGCCGTATTGGAGCCCGTACCACGCGCCGCACAGCAGCCCAAAGGCCAGCAGCAGCCGCGCCAACAGCCGAACCGGCACGCCCACGCCCGTGCGCCGCACCACCAGCACCAGATAGCCCCCCGACACGGCCACGGCGCACAGCAGCGTGTCGAGCGAGGCCGCCACGGCGCCGTAGCGGGGCAATAAAAACAGGTTCAGGCCAATGTTGAGGAAGATGCTCAGGGCCACCAGCCAGCTCACGGCGCGCTCGTGGGTGGTGCTGGTGAGCAGGGTGCTGTAGATGGCGAAAAAGGCGTGCACCAGCACGTTGAGGAACAATATTTTCAGGCACAACGTCATGCGCGCCACCTCGGCCGGGGTGCTGTGGCTGAACTGCCAAAACACCACCTCGCCCCTAAACAGCACGAAGGCCACGATGAACAGCATGGGCAAGGTCACGATGCGCTGCCCGAACATGAGCAGCTGCCGCTGGGCGCCGGCATCCTTCGGCACGCTGGCAAACTTGGCAAAAAACAGCGGCAGCACCGTCCAGGCGTACATCATCACGGCGTCGACCCAGCGGTAGGCGCCGGCGTAGTAGCCCGCCTCGGTGGGCGAGGCCAGGCGTTCGAGCATCACCATGTCGATGCGCTCGTTTACGCCGTACAGCAGCGTCATGAGGGCGAAGGGCAGGCTGGCGCGCAGGGCGGTGCGGGCCACGGGGCCCTGCCAGCGGTACTTCACGCGGCCAAACAGGCGCGTCATCAGCCCGTAGGTGAGCACGGCGGTGAAGGCCGCGGCGCCCAGCCGGGCGCCCACGTAGTTGGGCAGCGTGAGGCCGATGGGCAAGAGCACAAGCACGGCCCCGAGCAGCACGAATTTTTCGAGCACCGAGAGCACGGCGTCGGTGTTGAATTTCTGGTGGGCCTGCAGGGTGCCGCGCAAAAACTGCCCATATTGGGCCAGCAGCAGGGCTCCGCCCACGGCCCCGAGCAGTACCAGTTCCATGCCCCGGTAGCCCAGCACCCAGCCCACTCCCACCATGGCCGCCAGCGCCACAAAGTTGAGGGCCCCGCGCAGGGGCAGCAGCGTGGGGAAGGTTTCGGCCATGAAGCGGGGCTCGGCGGCCACGCGCTGCACGGCGTAGGGCGTGAGGCCGAGGTCGGAAAGGGCGGCCACCACCAGCGTAAGGGCCGAGAGGGCCGTGACCAGCCCGAACGTGGCGTGCCCGAGCCGGTCCTGCACCAGGTTTTCGACCACCACCCAGCCGGGTTTCACCAGCAGGTTGAGCAGGACGACGAAGCTGATATTGCCAAAAAACCGTTTGATGCCGACGAGGTAGCTAAGGACGGGAAAGAATACCCGGCGCCCGGGGCCGGGCTCGCAAAGCTACGCACCGCGCCGGGCTGGCCGCGCAACGTGCCGGACGGGGCCGTTTTCCGGCTATCTTTGCCTGCCGCCCTCCCGCTTCTTCCACCCCATTTTAAAGAACGGACGTAGGCACCTTCTTTTCTGTATGTCTGCACCTTCTTTCTCGCTGGTGGGCCTGGGGCCCATTATCAACCGCTGGAAATACTTAGTGGCCGGGGCCGTGGCGCTGGCCGCCGTCGTGAGCATTGTGGTGGCGCTGCTGTTGCCCAACGTGTACCGCTCCACCGCCATCTTCATTCCCACCAACCCCCAGACCGCCGACCCCGACCGCCTGCTGGAAGAAAACGCGCAGCTGCGCAACAAGCTGGAGCTCAGCGGCCGGGCCGAGGACTTGGACCGCGTCATCACCATCGGCGAGTCGCAACCGGTGGCCGAGCTCATCATCCGGAAGTTCGACCTCTATCGGCACTATGAGGCCGGCGCGCCTGGCGATGACAAGACCGACAACTTCGTGCTGAAGGAATTTTCCGACAACCTGTCCATTGTGCATAACGAGCGCGACGCCATCGAGCTCACGTTCATGGATAAAGACAAAAAGCTGGCCGCGCAGGTGGCCAACGCCCTCGTGCAGGCCATCGACTCGGTGAACCAGCAGCTCACGCTGGAAAACCGCCGCAAGGTGGTTGACTTATACCGCCAGCGCTACGAGTACCTGAGCACCAGCTTCGAGCGCAGCCGCCGCGAGCTGGTGGGCGCCCGCAAGCGCTACGGCATCTTCGGCCTCGAAATGCAAGGCCGCTACATGGTGAAGCAGCTCATTGAAACCGAGGCGGCCCTGCGCAAAGCCGAAGCCAGCGGCGGCGACGTGGCCGGCCTGCGGCGCGCGTTGCGCGGCCTCACCCGCGCCGACGGTGGCAACCTCATCAACCTGGAAAGCTACGTGCGTGGCACCGACTCGCTGAGCATGTTCACGACCCGCGTGGCCGACCTGCAGGGCCGCCTCATCGGCGCCCGCTCGGCCTTCGAAACCGCCGAATTGAGCCTGCGGGGCCACCTTTCGAGCATCTACGTGGTGCAGAAGGCTTACCCGGCCACCAAGAAAATCAAGCCCGTGCGCTGGCTGATTGTGGTGGGGTCGGTGGTGCTCACGTTCGTGCTGTCGGTGATGTTCATCGCCCTGCTGGAGCTCTACCGCCGCAACCGGCCCAGCGCCGCCCGCCCGGCGTGACCCCCTCGGTTCCCAACCTGCTAAGCCGCTTGCGCCAGTCTTTCGACGGGCCGCAGCTACTGTTCATGGCTTTCATCGGCGTGCTGCTGCTGGGCGGCGCCGGGGCGGCCCTGCTGAGCATGCCGGCGCTGCTGCTCCCGGCCTTGCTGGCCGTGGCCCTGCTGGTGGCCCTGGTGGAATGGCGCTGCATATACTACTTACTGTTTTTCCTGCTGCCATTCTCCCAGGAAATCGGCCTGTTTGGCGGCCTAAGCATGGACGTGCCCTCCGAGCCCCTCATGCTGGCCCTCACGGGCTGCGTGGGCGCGAGCCTGCTGCTGGGGGCCGCCAACGGCCTGATTCCGCGCCGCGAGTGGCTCAACGCGCTGGTCGTCATCCTGGCCCTGATGCTGCTGTGGACGGCCGTCGACAGCTTTTTCTCCGTCGACTCGGTCAAATCCATCAAGTACCTGCTGGCCAAGGTGTGGTACCTCACCCCGTTCCTGCTGGGCACGCTGCTGATGGTGCGCCGGCCGGCCAATGCCTGGCGCTTTGCCGGGTTCTACGCCGCCGGGGCCTGCCTGAGCGTGCTCTACGTGGTGAGCCGGCACGCCACCAAAGGCTTCAGCTTCGCCGACATCAACTGGGCGCTGCACCCGTTTTTCCGCAACCACGTCATCTACGCCACCATGCTGGCGCTGCTGATTCCGTTTTGCTGGTTTGCGCAGCGCGCCGCCACCAAGGCGGGGCCGCGACTGGCCTGGCGGGTGGCACTGGGCATTCTGCTGTTTGGCCTGCTCACGTCTTACACGCGGGCGTCCATCTTGTCGCTGCCCATTGCGGCGCTGTATTTTGCGGTGATGCGCCTGCGCCTCACGCGGGTGGTGCTGGTGCTGGTGGCCGCCGCCACGGCCATAAGCGTGGCCCACATTGCCTCGGGCGACAACTACATGGAATTTGCGCCCAACTACGAGCGCACCATCTTCAACGGCAAAAACTTCGAGAAGCACCTCGAAGCCACCTACAAGCTGCAGGACGTGTCGGGCATGGAGCGGGTGTACCGCTGGGTGGCGGCCGCCCGCATGATTGCCGAAAAGCCCCTGGTGGGCAGCGGCGCCGCCACGTTCTACCCCGAGTATAAGCGCTACACGGTGAAGAGCTTCCGCACCTACGTGAGCGACAACCCCGAAAAGTCGACCACGCACAACTATTTCCTGCTGCAGTTGGCCGAGCAGGGCATCCCGGGCTTTTTGCTGTTCGTCATCTTCATTGCCACGGCCTTGCTCAAAGCCGAGCGCCTGTATCACCGCTCGCAGCAGCAGCCCGAGGTGCGGCGCGTGGTGCTGGCGGCCACGTTGTCGCTGGTGGTCATCGTGTTCCACCTCACCCTGAACGAGTTGGTGGAAGTTGACAAGATTGGGCCGGTGTTTTTCATCTGCATCGCCCTGCTCATTCGCAGCGAAAGCTGGCTGGCGGAAGCGGAAGACGACAAGCAACCGGCATTGCGGGCCTAGCGAAGCACGAACCGGCGGTTCGCGCTACTTAAACCGGCAGCTCAGAATGGTCACGTCGTCGGCAAACTGCGCGTCGTGGGCGCTGAAGGCGTTGATGCGGCGCAGCAGTTCCTGGTGCAGCTTGGGCAGCGGCAGGTAGCGGTTGCGCTGCAACACGTCGAGCACGCCCTCTTCGCCAAACTCATTGTTGTGCGCGTCAAACACTTCGGTGAGGCCGTCGGTGTAGAGCAGCAGCAGCGAATGCGGCGGAATCTCGACTTCGCCCACCCGCAGCAAGGGCAGTTCTTCCATGATGCCGAGCATGACGGTGCCGTGCTTAAGCGCGTTCACGGTGCCGTTGTCGAGCAGCAGCAGCGGGTCGTTGTGGCCGGCGTTCACGTATTGCAGGCGGCGGGTGCGGCGGTCGTAAATGCCCAGGAAAGCCGTGATGAATTTCTCGCCGCCGGAGTTGCGAAACAGCAAGTGGTTGAGCTCCGGCACGATGGTGGCCAGCTCCACGCCCTGGCGCAGCAGCGTGCGCAGCCCGGCCTGGAAGTTCGACATGAGCAGCGAGGCCGGCACGCCCTTGCCGCTCACGTCGGCCACGCACAGCAGCAGGCGGTGGGCATCGATTTCGACCACGTCGTAGTAGTCGCCGCCGATTTCGGTGTGCGGCACGTAGCTGCGCTCGATGGCTAGGTGCGCATCGTTGGGCAGGCTGCGCGGAAACAGCATGGCCTGCACTTCCTGGGCAATTTCTATCTCTTTGCGCACGGCGGCATCGGCCACGCGCTGGGCCTGCAGGCGGCGGTTTTCGACGGCCCCAATCAGGGTGTTGGCCAGCGAGCCGAGGAACGGAATGAGCTGCTGGCGCACCTCGTTGTCGCGCAGGCCGCCCACGAACACGTAGGCCGCCACCTGCTTCTGGCGCAGCACTGGAATCACCAGCTCGTACCGGTCCCAGGCCTCGCCGAGGTGCAGGTCTTCCACGGCCTGGGGCTGGGTCACGCCGCCGTCGCACAGGTGCTGGGTCAGCTCCAGCTTTTCGGCGTCGGCGAGGTCGCAGCCCAGGGCCACGCGCACCTGGAAGCCGTGTTCCTCGCGGGCAAACAGCAGCAGCTGCACCACGTTGCGCTGGCCCTGCAGGGTGAGGCGCAGCATGTGATAAAGCTCGTCCACGGTGTGGTCGCGGGCGGTCATGTCGTGGGCCACGCCGAGCACGGTATCCAGCTCGAACTGCTTGAGCAGCAGCTGTCGGCGCAACTGCTTGATTTGGTCGTCGCGCATGGCGACCTGGGTGCTCAACGCATCGGCCAGGGGCTCAGCAGAAGAAAGAGGGGCGGAAGCCATACAGCAAGGTAAGCACCCCGTGTGAAACGCGCATGAAAGGCGAACGGGGCTACAAACTTAAGCAGCCACGGGCGTTTTGGGGTCGTAGGCGTCGCGCAGGCCGTTGCCCAGCAGGTTGAAGCTGAGCACGAGCAGCGAAATGGCCGTGCCGGGCAGCAGCGTGAGCCACAGGCCGGCTTCAGTGCCCAGCAGGTCGTAGCCCTCCTTCACCATGAGGCCCCAGCTGGGCGCGGGCGGCTGCACGCCCAGCCCGAGGAAACTCAGGCCGGCTTCGAGCAAAATAGCCGCCGCAAAGTTGCTGGTGGCCAGCACGATGAGTGGCCCGCGCATGTTGGGCAGCAAATGCTGGGCAATGAGCCGCCAGGTGGGCAGGCCCAGCACGCGGCCGGCTTCCACAAAAGTGGCCGAGCGCAAGCTCAACATCTGGCCGCGCACCACGCGGGCCACGTCGACCCACATGGTGAGGCCCACGGCTACGAAGCTGACCCACACGCCTTTGCTGTCGAGCGCCAGGGAAATGGCGATAACCAGCATGATACCCGGAATGCTCCATACCACCGTCATCAGCCCCAGCAGCAACGAATCGACCCAGCCGCCGAAGTAGCCGGCCACGGCCCCCACGGCCATGCCCAGCGCCAGCGAAATGAGCACCGCCACCAATCCAATGCCTAGCGAAATGCGCGTGCCCAGCAGCAGCCGGCTCAGCTCGTCGCGACCGGCTTTGTCGGTGCCCAGCACGTAGCTGCGCGTGACGACGTGTTTTTCGCGGATTTCCTGCTGCAGGGCGGCGCGCGGGCCGGCGTGGCCCGTCACGGCCACCAGCGCCAGCCGGCGCGGGCGCCCCGCCTCGGCCGAGTGCTGGCCCAGCGGCTTCAGGATGATGGAGTCGCCCGAAAATTCATACCCGCCAATGGGCGTTTCCTGCAGGTCGGGCTCACGGCCGTGCAGCCAGGTGGCGAAGAGGTTGTCGGCGCCGGCCGAGTTGCGGGCCGAGTCGGGCAAGGGCTGGCGCAGCAGTTGCACGCGCAGGCCGGGCCGCTCTTTCTGAATCTGCACGAAGCCGTGGCTGGCGTTGGGCGAGTTGTCGGGCAGTATCCAGTAGCCCAGCAGCGCCACCAGCGTGCACAGCGCAATAAAGGCCAGGCCGGCCACGGCGGGCCGGTTTTGCCACAGGCGCTGGCGCACGTAGTAGCCCGGCGGCCGGGCCACGGCGGCCGCGCTGGGCGCAGGGGCCGGAGCGGGCGTCACTGCCGTTGCGGCCATGGTTAGCGGGTGTTGTGCTGCAGCAGGCCTTCCTTCGAGGCCAGGTAGGAGGCGTCGCGGGCGATGGCGCCGAACGAGGTGGTTTCGTAAGCCAGCTCGGTGTCGACGTCGGGCCAATAGCTGCGAATGAGTCCTTGCTCCAACAGGCTGCGCAGCTGGGCTTCGAGCTCGGCCGGCGGCAGGCCGGTTTTCTGGAGCAAGGCGCTAAACGGGGTGACGAAGTACAGCTCGTCGAGGAGGTCGAATTCGGGGTCAGTCACGGATGGGAACTGGCGTGAGAAGGTAGTTGGGCAAATGTAAGCCGGGCGGGCGGCTTCGCTTTTAATTTACCGCTACCTGTGGCGACTGGCCTTCTGCCCAGATGATATAAACCATAAGGGAATTGATTTCTTTATCGGACAAGTTGAACGAGGGCATCTGCTGCTTGTTGAATTTGTTGAACAGCGCCACCGCGTAGTCGTCGCCGCTGGCCACCACTTTGCTGGAGTTCTTCACCCACGGAATCAGCCAGGAGATGGGCCGGCGCTTGGTGATGCCGGCCAGGGCGGGGCCCACCACTACTTCGTTCACGGCGTGGCACTGCGCGCAATTGCTTTTGAACAGGGCGTCGCCCGCGGCAGCTATTTTGGCTTCGTCCGGCGACAAAGCCGCTACCACAACCGAAGCGTTTGCCGAATCGACAACGCCGCAGCTCGGCATATTTTCCGGGGTATTTTCGGTCAAGCCAACCGACGCGTCCTGCGCCGAAAACCCGGCCAGCCCGGCCGCGCTCAACAGGGTAAAACCAATCAGCACGACAATCAACGCCATGCCCACCGAAAGGGCGAAACCAACCGAATTGAACCGCATGAGTACCGGGGGTTGAGGTGGAATATATATGCGGCAAATTTACCATCCAAGGCCCCCGAAGCAGTTTTTTACGGCCTTTTTCTTTGGCCGCTAACTACCTCACGGCCCGCCCCTTCCACTGGTAGCCCCCGCGCAGGCCGGCCACGCCTACAGCCAGCGCATACGGCGCGTACAGCACTTGCAGCGGCAGCAGCAGCCACAGCCATTTCTGCCGCCCCAGAAACCGCAGCACCGGGGCCAGAAACCACGCGTCGGCGCCCAGCTTGAGCCCCCAGGCCGCCAGCACCCACGGCCAGAGCGCCGGCCATGCCAGCCCCACTCCTACCCCGGCGGCCAGCGCCACGTTGGCGCCCAGCACCAGCACGGCGAGGCGGCGCGACGCGGGGCTTTGATAGTACCGCCACTTGCTGGCCCAGCGCACCCGCTGGCGCAGCAGCGCCCGCAGCGTGGGCGGGGCGGCGGTGCGCACCACGGCCGCGGCATCGGCCAGAAAAAGGGCCGTGCCGGGAAACGCCCGGTGGATGTTGTGAAGCAGGAATTCGTCGTCGCCGCTGGCTAGGTGGGCGTTGTCGGCGAAGCCGCCCACGGCCTCGAAGGCGGCGCGGCGGTAGGCCAGGTTGGCGCCGTTGCACATGGTGGGCTGCTGGCGGGCCAGGCAGGCCCCGCCCACGCCCACCAGCCCGGCAAACTCCAGCCCCATGAGGTCGTTAAAAAAAGTAGCGGGGCCCGTGAGCAACACCGGCCCGCTGATGAAATTGGCTTGCGGCTGCCGCTGGAGCACGGCGGCGTAGGCGGCCAGCCAGTGGGGGCCGAGGCGGCAGTCGGCATCGGTGCACACCAGCCAGGGGGCGCGGGCCGTTTGCAGTGCTGCCTGCAGGGCCGCTTTTTTGCCAGTTTGGCCTTCGGCAAGCGAAACAAGGCGCAAGCGGAATTTTGATTCGGCCGCGGCAGCTGTAACCAAGGCCGCCGTGGCATCGGTGGAATGGTCGTCGGCGATGAGGACTTCGAACGCGGCGACTGGCAGCGTTTGCGCGGCCAAATCCTGCAGCAGCTGGGGTAGCGTGGCAGCCTCGTTGCGGGCGGCAATGAGCACGGAGAAGAGCGGCGCCGGGTCGGTTAACCCGTCAGCAGCAACTGAGAAAAGGGCTTCACTGGGCGCAAGAGCTTCTCCATTGCCGCGCCCGGCGGCTGGGCTGGCCGCGGCCACGTTGGTGCTTTCTGCCTTCTGCCTTTTCCAATTTTGCTCCCAGCCGCCGCGCAGCCACAGCATGAGCGCCGCATACAGCAGCGGCAGCGCCAACAGCGCCATTTCTGCCCACATCATCGGCCGGCGCGCTTCTCGCGCAGCACCCGCAGGCCCGGCACCAGCAGCAGGCCGGCCGCGCTGGGCAGGGCAATGTTGATGACCCACAAGCTCAGGCTGGCCGAGAGCACCGGCAGCGCCGGCTGCCCCAGCAGCCCAAACAAGTGCGTGGCCGACAGCTCCCGCACGCCCACGTCGGCCAGCGCATTGAGCGACGGCACCAACGACTTCAGCAAAAACGTGCCTGCTACCGCCGCCAGCCCCGACCCCAGCGGCGAGCTCACTCCGTAGGCACTGAGCAGCAGAAGAAACTGCGCGCAAAACACCCCATAGCGCAGCCCCGAAATGGCCAACACCGCGTGCAACGCCCGCGCCGGGTAGGTGGGCATGATGGCCAGCGCCGGCCGAAACCGCCGCAGCGGCCGCCACAGCCCCAGCGCCGCCAGCAGCAGCCGCGACCGGTACAGCGGCACCAGCACCAGCCCGCATAGCAGCACCGCCGACCCCACCACGCCCAGCCCCGCCGCCGGGTAGCCGCGCAGGTAAAACGAAAGCAAAAAATAGAGCAACCCCGCCACGCCCGCCAGCACCGTGGCCACCAGCTGGCAATAGCGCCCCAGAAAAACAGCCCCCAGCGCACTCACGCGGCGGCTTTTGAGCTCGATGATGCGGCCGGCGTAGTCGCCCACCCGGTTGGGGGTGGCAAAGCCCAGCGTGAGGCCCACCAGCACCGCCCGGAAGCTGCGCCCAAACGTGACGGGCTCTAGGTGCCGGGCCAGGCGGTACCATTTCCAGGCCTCCAGGCCCCAGTTGAGGGGCACCAGCGCCAGGGCCAGCAGCACCGGGCCGCGCCCGGCCCCGCTGAGCGTGGTGGCCAGCAGCTGCCGCCAGGCCGCGGCCGTGTCGGGCGCCGCGAAGATGCTGTTGTACAGCAGCCCCAACGTGAGCAGCGTGACCCCAATTTTGCCCCAGAACACCAGCCGGCGCCACTGCCGGGCACGGCGGGGCGCGGGCTCTGGCAAGTTTGGGCCGCGCGGACCTTCCGGGCCCGGTATTGCGTTGGAGCGGGACCGCGCCGCGGCGGCGGCCCCGGGCTGGCCGGGGTCGTAACTTTGTGAGAGATGCCTGCCCCCCAACGCCCCCGCCCCGCTCCTGCCCTCGACCTGCTGCCCAAAATCATTCTGGGCGTCGACCCCGGCACCCAGATTATGGGCTACGCCCTGATTGAGGTGCGCGGCCAGCGGGTCGACGTGCTGTGCTACGACGTTATCAATATGAAGGCCTTGGGGTCGAATCACGCCGTAAAGCTAAAGCGGATTTTCGACCGCATGCTGGAGCTCATCGACGAGTACCTGCCCGACGAGCTGGCCATCGAAGCCCCGTTTTTCGGCGTCAACGTACAGAGCATGTTGAAGTTGGGCCGGGCCCAGGGCGTGGCCATTGCCGCCGCCCTCTCCCGCCAGATTCCCTACGTGGAGTACGCCCCCACCAAGGTGAAGCAGTCCGTCACCGGCTCGGGCTCGGCCACCAAGGAGCAGGTGGCCCACATGCTGCGCCAGACCCTGAAGCTGCCGCCCATCGCCGAAGCCAGCAAGTTTCTAGACGCCACCGACGCCCTGGCCGTGGCCCTCTGCCACCATTACATGAAGGGCAACAACACCACCGTGAGCGGCGGCAAAAGCTGGGGCAAGTTCCTGGCCGAGAACCCCGAGCGGCTGGGGGCGAGCACGGGGGTGGCGAAGAAGAAGGCGCCGGCGAAGGGGTAAGCCCTTTGCGCACGCCGGCTGCAAGCTTCTGGTAGTCTGAGGGCTTAGCCAATGCGTACCACCAGCCCCGACTGTGCGTCAACGCGGCGAAGCATTGCCTCAAAGCCGGCAATTACCTCTTCTATTTCAGCGCTTTGGTAGTCGTAATACTCCCCATTTAAGTCCGCCAAAAACGCGGTGAAACGTGCAAGAAAATCGGGTCGGGCCACTTGCCGGAGCAACCAATCCCGGTCAGCCGCCACCAGCAATACCACAAAGCTTTCTCGATTCTCCGAGAGCCTGGCCGAGTACTGGTGGAGGATTTCCTGGTAATTCAATTCATCTATAATGAATGCAAAAAAGTCGGCCAGCAATGTGGCGTTCAGGTCGTTGGGAAGTTGATGGGTCCGGGCGTTTAAATACTGGTCGAAATTGTCAATCGTCCTCAACCATTTTCTGGTGATTTTGGAAGCTTCGACTAACTCTTCCGGCATTGTTTCAGGACCGAACCTTCTCACGTCTACCAGCATGCTCATGGGCTATTCGTCAAGCGGGAATTCCTGCCATATCTTTTCCTCGTCCGGCTCAAATACGTAGGCCGACAACATGGTAACAATGTCCGAAAACTGTCGGCATTTTTCTAATTTGGCTTTCAACGACGTTGCGTCAACCCACTGCGTTAGTACGTCATCGTCTTTATCGATGCAGTTCTGCATCTGCGTCTTCAACTCTTCCAGCGCGTAAGTCCCCGCTTGTTTCCAAGTCCGACTTACTTCCAGCGTAGGGTTGTAGAAAGTATGGGCCAGAATTCGATTTAAAAGCGTAGGCTTGAAACTACCGGAACGAACTTCCGACTCCCACAGTCTGCCGCTTGCGTCGAAGAATCGCTCGTTAATTGGGTCTTTCCTCAGCAATTCCCGAGCCGATGCGGTGCGTAAATCATCACCTTTCGTCACCAAAATAACAGCATTGTTGGCTATTAAAATCAGGGGTAAAACTGGCTTCATTGCTCAGGTCGTCTTCACAAACGTTGTAACTTAAGACCATACGGTCCGAACCTCAACCGACGGCCAATTCTACTGGTTTTCCACCAGCAGCGCCCCCGCCGCATACGTCACCGCGTAGCCGCCGATGTCCACCCTATCGCCGCGCAGACGGCACCATAAATCCCCGCCACGAGGCGAAATCTGCCGGGCTCTTAATTCGGTTTTGCCTAGCTTCTGGGCCCAGTAGGGAATGAGCGTGCTGTGCGCTGAACCCGTCACGGGGTCTTCGGGCACGCCCACGCGGGGTGCGAAAAAGCGCGACACGAAATCGATGCCATTGCTGCCGGGCGCGGTGGCGATGACGCCCACGTACTCCAGCGCGGCAATGCGGGCGTAGTCGGGTCGGAGGGCCAGTACTTCGGCTTCGGTGTTGAAGACGACGAGCAGGTCGCGGGCGGCCAGCACGTGCAGCGGCGTGGCGCGCAGGCCGTCCGCCAGCCCGGTGGGGTGGCTGGTCAGCTCCTGCGGCGGGCGCGAGGGGAAGTCGAGGGTGAGGCGGCCATTGGCTTCGCGGGCCACCCGCAAAGGGCCGCTCTGGCTGTGAAAGGTGACCTGCGCTTCCGAGAAGCCCAGGTGCGTGAACAGCACGTGCGCCGAGGCCAGCGTGGCGTGGCCACACAAGTCGATTTCCACGGCCGGCGTAAACCAGCGGATGTCGTACTCAGCCGGCGCGCTGGCGCGGGGCACGATGAAGGCGGTTTCGGCCAGGCTGTTTTCGGCGGCGATGCGCTGCATGAGCGCGGCCGGCGGGAAAGTTTCGAGCGGGCACACGCCGGCGGGGTTGCCGGTGAAGGGCGTTTGGGCGAAGGCGTCGACGTGGAAGTAGCGCATGGCGTGGGGGCAGGTTAGGCGAGGCAGCAATGGTGCGGCAAGAATACGGCGGCGGGCGCTTGGCCGCATGGTTCGGGGGCGTCGGCGCGTGAATTTTTCAAAATAACTTAGGGGCCACGCAACCGCGCCGGCCGGCCGCCGGTCATGGGTTCAGATGCCGGGGGCTGTACAGCCCGGCGTCTTCACACTTTTACTGCATGCCGCCTTCCCTTGCCCCGGTTGATGAGGCCTTGCTGGCGGCGTGCCGGCGGGGCGAATCGGCCGCGCAGCACCGGCTCTATCAACGCCTCGCCTATGGCCTCATGGGCGTGTGCCTGCGCTATTGCCCCAACCGGGCCGAAGCGGAGGACGCCCTGCAAAACACGTTCGTTAAAATTTTCACCCGCCTCGACCAATACCGCGGCCAGGGCCCCTTCGAAGCCTGGGCCCGGCGCATTGCCGTCACCACCTCGCTGCACGCCCTGGAGCAGCACCGCCTGCGCCACCCCGGCCCCAGCGGCGAGGCGCTGGACGAAATAGCGGCCGACCTGCCCGCCCCCGAGCCCTCGGCCGTGGAGCAGCTGGCCGCCGACGACCTGCTGGCCCTGCTGGCCACGCTGCCGCCCGGCTACCGCACGGTGCTCAACCTCTACGCCGTGGAGGGCTACTCGCACCAGGAAATTGCTGAACTGCTGGGCATTGCCGAAGGCACCAGCAAATCGCAGCTGGCCCGGGCCCGCCGCCTGCTCGAATCCCGCCTGGCGGCCCACCATCACCCCCAATTGCCATGACCGACCGCGAACCCGACGACCTGTACGATGCCTTGCGCCGCCGCTTGGCCGACCACGGCCAGGAGCCGCCCGCGCCGCTGTGGGCCAACATTCGGGCGCAGCTTCCGCCGCCGGTGGCCGCGCCCCAGCTGCGCAAGCGCAGCCACAAACGCACGGCCGCCGCGCTGCTGCTCCTGCTACTGGCCGTGGTGGGAACGGTCGGCTGGCAGTGGTGGCGCGTGGGCCAGCGCCGCGAGCTGGCGCAGCAGGCGGCCAGGCGGGCCGACCAGCAAAACCAGCTGGCCACAGTGCAGCCGGGCACTGCTCAGGCGCCCGATGCCGCGCGCTCAGGCTCAGCCAGCGAGGGGCCCGTGGCGGGCGTTGCGCCGGCTTCGGATGCAGCCTCTTCCAGTGCGCCAACGTCCGCAACTCCAGCCGTTGCAGCGGCCGGGGAAGCGGCGCCGGGAACGGCTACGCCAAGGAATGCTGTGGCTGGGGATGGTACCGGACCGGTTTCTGGACCTGGTAGTACTGGCGCGGTAGTCGCTTCCGGCGCTATTACGGCAGCTTCGCGGCCGGCCGTGAAAACCGCGACTGGCCGCACGGAGGGAATAGCTATGGTTGGCCGTTCGGCCCGGAAACGCCGCTTTGCCGCCGCGCTGGTCAAGCCAGCGACAGAAGACCAGGAAGCGGCAAGTGCTGCCCGGCCGGGCCCGGCCGGGCGTCCGGTGAACGTTGCCGCTGTCACGGTGGCGGTGGTTGCGCCTCGTGCGGCCGCTTCTGAGGAGGCGGGCCGCATGAATGATATCGGAGCAACGCCAGGCAGCCAGAGCGGCTTAGCCAACGGCGAAATGGGCAGCACGCAGGCAGCGGCCGACGCCGGGATTTCGAGCCGCGAAGCAGCTTCATCCACGTGGACGAGCCCGTTGGCCTTGCGCCGCGCAACGCTGTCGCCCGTGGAGATGGCAGCGTTGCGCCTGGCCCTGCCGGCCGACACGCTGCCTCGGCTCCCGGCGGTGCCTGTGCGCCGCTGGGCAGTGCAGGTGGTGGGCGGACCAGCTTACACCTACCGGCACCTCAGCCAATCCAATGACCTAGCATATAACGCTCCTAGCTCGCCAACGCCAAACACCATCAGGTCGTTTGACACGGCAGGTAGCGTGCGCGAACAGCAGGAACAAGCCGGCACTGGCCTGGCGCTGGCGCTGCAAGTGCGGCGCGTGCTCAGCGGCCGGTGGAGCCTGAGCGCCGGCCTGGGCTACCAGGAATACGCCCTTCAGCGGACTTATGACGAAGTAAAAGCCATTACCTCGTCGATTCCGCCGGTGGTGGTATCGAACCCGCGGCCACCTGTCACCACTTACGTCTTCACGCAAAGCACTTACCGCGATACCTACCGTTTCCTCACGGTGCCGGTGCGGCTGAGCTACGTTCTCGGGGCCACCAAAAAACTCAGCTATGCCTTCAGCGGCGGGGCCGATGCCGCTTTTTATCTGGGCGGCAACAGCGCCGGCTCCGACGCGGCCCGCCACGCCTGGGGCCCGGGCGCCGACGGCCCCAACCGCGCGCTCAACCTGTCGCTCAGCGGCGGGCTCGACGTGCGCTACCGCGTGGCCCCGCGCCTGGAGCTGCTGGCCCAGCCCAGCGCCACGTACTTCCTCAACTCCCTGGCGAAGCCGGTTTCCGGCCTCACGCCCCGGCACTTGCTGGGCGCGGGCGTGCTGCTGGGCGTGTCCTACGACTGGCGCTAAGCAGCGAGGCTGAACAGGGTAGAGACGCGACATGTTGCGTCTCTACCTCCTGGTGGCTTCTACCGGGCCCGCAACTTATTGCAGCTCGCCGCCCACAATCACCTCGCGCACCGGGTTTTCGCCCAGCCAGTACGGGATTTCGGCCACGCTGCCCACGTTGAGCAGCAGGAGGTCGGCGCGCTTGCCGGGCTCCAGGCTGCCGCAGTCGGCGGCGTGGCCGAGGGCCCAGGCGGCGTTGAGGGTGGCGGCGGCCACGGCCTCCTGGGGAGTGAAGCCCATTTTGAGGCAGGCCAGGGACATGGCAAGCCACAGGTTTTTGCTGGGACAGGAGCCGGGGTTGAAATCGGTGCTCACGGCCACCGGCAGGCCCTGGTCGATGAAGGCGCGGCCGGGCGCATACTTGTCTTGGCGCAAAAACAGCGGCACCAGCGGCAGCAGCACCGCCACGGTGCGCCCCTGGCTGCGGCGCGCAATGCGGCCGGCGGCGTCGGGCGTGAGGTAGTCGCAGTGGTCGATGCTGGTGGCGCCCAGCTCGGCAGCCATTTCGCAGCCGCCCAGGTCGTGCAGCTGCTCGGCGTGAATTTTTAGCCCGAAGCCCATTTTGTGGGCCTGCGTGAGGAAATACTGCGCCACGTCGAGCAGAAATGCGCCCGCCTCGCAGAAAATATCGACGTAGGCTGCTTCCCCTTTCAGGTCCGACAACACTTCGCGCAGAATGAAATCGACGTAGGCGCGCGGGCCGGCTTCCTTGAACTCGGGCGGCACCACGTGAGCGCCCAGGAAGGTGGGCACCACCCGCACCGGCTGCCGGCGGCCGGCCTCGCGGGCCACCCGCACCAGGCGCAATTCGGTGTCGCGGTCGAGGCCGTAGCCGCTTTTGGCCTCCAGCGTGGTCACGCCGTAGCGCAGAAACCCGTCGAGGTGATGCAGGGCGTTGGCCAGCAGCTCGGCCTCCGGGGCGGCGCGGGTGGCGCGCACGGTACTCAGGATGCCCCCGCCGCTGGCCAGGATGTCGAGGTAAGACTCGCCGCGCAGCTTGCGCTCGAACTCATGGGCCCGATTGCCACCAAACACGAGATGGGTGTGGCACTCCACCAGGCCCGGCATTACCACGCGGCCGGAGGCGTCGAGCAAGCGGGTTTCGGGCGTGATGTGGGCCAGGTCGAGCTCGTCCATCGGGCCCACGGCCACGATTTTATCGCCCCGGCAGGCCACGTAGCCGCGCTCGATGATGGTCCAGTTGTGCAGGTCGGGCCCGGCCAGGGGGCGGTCGGCGGGGCCGCCGGCCAGGGTCAGCACCTGGGCCGCATGCTGAATGACGAGGGTGTAGGGAAGCATGCGGCAAATAACGCTGGCCGTAATGAAGAATTAAGAACCGGCCCAGTCATTGCTTCGCTGCGCTCGCAATGGCAGGCTTCACGCTTACGTCCAGTAATGCACCGGGGCGGCGGGGAAGCGGCGCTGCCACTCGGCGTAGAACCACGCTTTCATGGCCTTCATCTGCTCGGGCTGGTACACGTATTTGAGGCCGCCGAACTTGTTGCGCTTCACGGCGCGGCCTTCTTCGGCCAGGTCGAGGCTGGTGTTGGGGTACCATTGCAGCAACACGTCTTTGGAACCGGGCGTGAAGCGGTGGGTGATGAACTCCACGGTAAGGTCACAGTCGAAATCGAAGGCTTGTTGCAGGCGGTCTAGCAGCTCAGTGTAGTGCTGCTGCCAGTCGGGAATGGGCATGATGGGCGCCAGCACCACGCCCACCGGGTAGCCGGCGCCGCCCTGGGCCACCGGCAGCGCCAGCCGCCGCATGGCCTGCAGGCGCGCTTCCACCGAGGCCGTGCCGCCTTCCAGGCGCCGGGCCACGGGCTCGGCGTTAAGGGAGAAGCGGGCCCGCGTGCGGCCGCGGTGCGGCAGGGCCAGCAGGGAGTCGATGTGGTCGTACTTGCTCACGAAACGCAGCTGGGCGCCTTCGCGCTGGCTGAAGTGGCGCACGGCTTCGGCCAGGCTGCCGGTGAGGTGCTCAATGCCCAGCACGTCGGTGTAGCAGCTGGCCTCGAAGCTGGTGACGCGGCCGGGCCGCTCGTAGCTGGCGGTGTTGGCCAGCAGCTGGGGCAGGTTGGCGAAGGCCTTCACCACGGGCGGGCCGCTGAGCGAGCCGGCCAGGTAGCAGTACTGGCAGTGGGCGGGGCAGCCTTCGGCGAGGTTGAGCTGCCAGTCGGCCGAGGGCGGGGTGGGCTGCAGGCGCAGGGCGCCGGCGGGGGCCTTCACCACGGCCAGGGTGTTTTTGGCGGTGCGGTAGGTGGCGCGCACGTCGCCGCCGGGGTCGCGCAGGCCGGTGAGGCGGTTGCTTTTCAGCAGCTCTACTTCCAGGTTTTGGGCCGAGACGCGGGCCAGAATTTGCTGGCCAAACTCTTCGTCGAGCGCGTCGGGGGTGAACACCACGCGCTGGGGCAGCCACAGCTTGGCCGAGTGCGTGCGGGGCGCCAGGGCCGGCGTGGGCACGTCGGTGAGCAGGGCGTCGGAAAGCGAAATAAGCGGGCCGGAATTGAGCATACTATCGGGTTGGTGACGGATGGTACGTCAACGCTTTTCAGCCGAAATAAAGTCCGTAGAAATGGCCTTAAACCAGTTTTCAGAGGCTTTTCTTTTAGAAAAATCATCTTTGAAAACAAGCTAAATCCGGCTCTTCCGCAGCTGTTGCCCTCGTGCCTGCGTACTCCTCCCCGACCCTTTCTCAGCCACCTAATGCCCGACTTAGCCGCCCCTGCCCCGCTCATTCTCACCCTGATGCTGGACGAAGCATCCCAGGCGTACTTCGACGAGCTGCGTCGCCTGCACTTTCCGCCCCGCATCAACTACCTGGCGGCCCACCTCACCTTGTTTCACCATTTGCCGGGCGACGACTTGCCCGGCATCAGCGCGCGGCTGGGGGCCCTGTGCCGCGCCCAGGCCCCGCTTCCGCTGCAAGTCACGGGGCTGCGCTCGCTGGGCCGCGGCGTGGCCTTCACCCTCGAAAACAACGAGCTACGCGCCCTGCACCGCCGCCTCCAAACCGAGTTTGCGGCCGTGCTCACGCCGCAAGACCAGCAGAAGCTGCAGCCCCACGTCACCATCCAAAACAAGGTGACGCCCGACGACGCCCGGCAGCTGCTGGCCGCCCTGCAGCCGGCGTTTGCGCCGTTTGCGGCCGTGGGCACGGGGCTGCACCTGTGGGCCTACCGCAACGGCCCCTGGGAAAGCCTGGCCGAGTTTCCGTTTGACATGTAAGGCGGGGCAAGCCCTGCCCCTACTTCGGGCCTTCCCAGTCGGCCAAGGCGGCGCGGTGCTCCTGCGCCACCTGAGCCAGCACCGCCGCATCGGGGCGCAGGCCGATGGTGACGGCGGTGCCGCGCTCGCGGGCGTAGGGGTCGGCCACGGCGCCGAAGCGGCGGTAGCTGCCAAAATGCGGGGCCAGGTCGTCGTCGGGCTCGTCGTCGACGATGAGGATGGCCTGGCACTCCGCCAGCTGGGCCGGCGACGGGTACCAGTAAATGAAGCTGCCGTTGAGGCTGTGGGCCGGCGGCAATGCCCGGCCGCGGTTGAAGTAGTTGATGGCGCTGGCCTGGCCGTAGTTGGCGCAGTGAATGAGGGTGTGGGCGCGCGCTTCGGCGGGCAAGGACTGGTAGGCGGCCCAGGTGTTGGCGGCCAGCTCGCGCCAGCCGCGCATGTCGGCGTAGTCCTGGGGCAGGGCGTGGTCTTCGCCGTCCTCCCAGCGGTAGAGGCCGAGCTTGGCGTAGGTGGGGCTCAGGGCGGCCATCTCGGCAGGGCCCCGCACCGGAAACAGGAAGGGCGCAAAAAAGACCAGAAACACCAACGGCACCAGCACCAGCGCGGGCTGCAACGCCGCTTTCCAACGGAACCGGCGCAGCCAGGCCTCCCACCACACCGCCCCAAACGCAAACAGCACCGGGTAGTAGCCCAGGGCGTAGTAGTCCTTGCCGTGCAGCACGGCCAGCAGGCCCACGCCCAGCACGGCCACCCAGCCCACCACTCGGTACGGCCGAAAGGCCCGGCTCAGCAGCAGGGCCAGCAGGCCGGGCGCCCACACCCAGACGGCGGGCAGGTTCATCAGCAGCTGTGCTTTCCAGAAATCGGCGGGCTCGACGTGCACCAGCTGGCTGGCTTTGAGCAGGGCCATGTGGTGCAGAAACGGCACGCCGTGCTGCACCTGCCACACCGCGTTGGGCAGCCACAGCAGCAGCCCCAGCCCCGCCGCGCCCCAAAAATGCCGGTTGAGCAGCAGGCGCCGGGCCGGCGTGAGCAACAGCGCCCCGCCCAGCGCGGCGATGAAAAACAGCGTGGTGTACTTGTTCAGCAAGCCCAGGCCCAACGCCGCCCCCAGCAGGTACAGGTAGCGCGGGCGCGGCTGCTGCAGGTAGCCCACCAGCGCATACAGCGCCAGCACAAACCCAAAGACTTCGAAGGAGTTGGGCTGAAAGAGCAGGTTGAGTCGCGCGAATGCTGTACCCAGATAACACGTGCCGGCCAGCGCCTGCGCAAACCACCCGCCGCCCAGCCGCCCGGCCAGCCGCACCACCAGGTACACGGTGGCCGCGCCCCACAGGAAGGGCCAGAAGTGCACCCAGCCCTCGCCCCCGCCCAGCGCCAGCGTGGCCCAGCCCTGCGCGGCAATGAGCGGCGGCACTTCCAGGTAGCCCCAGGCCAGGTGTCGGCCCTGGTTGAGGTAGAGGTATTCGTCACGCTGCAAATCGTACTGCGGGCTGAGCAGGAAGTAGCCCGACACGAACTTGACCAAAGCGAAGGCGAGTGGCAGGAGGCGGTTCATGGGCGGCAAGGTCGGCAGAAAAGCGCGATGCCCGGGGCGGACTTTTTTACTGCTGAATCGTCTTACTCCGTCAGGCACCAGGGGCCTGCGCCGCTCCATCTATACCGAAGCCCCGGTTGCGATGGTGGCGGAGCTTTTTCGCGGCTGTTGGGGAGGTGGCACCCATCCAGCGAGCCATGTTACCAAATTGCTTTTAACCGGCGACTCTAAAGTCCCAACCTTTTCCTTATGCAATGGCCCGCACGTGCTTTGCAAGGGCAAAATCCCGTCTGCGATTTCTTCGATAACACCCTATAAAAGTCTGATTGGCAAATATATTTATTCGCGTATCGCAGGCAAATCGGCTACGTTTGAGAAAAGCTGGCGCCCTACAGGCCGGCCCTGCGGCATTCCGGATTCTACCCATCCTTCGCCATGAAACAAACGCCTGCTTTTCGCAGCAGCGGCGGCCCGCTGAATGGGCCCCGCCGTGCCGGCCGCGCCCAGGTAAGGAGCCCGGGCCAACGCGCCCAAGGGCTTGTTGCCATTCGCGGGCATCCGCCGCGCTTCCACGGATATTCTCTCGCTGTCTGAATCAGGCGTAGCTGACCAGTGGTTTTCACTGCGTCAATCCTGTTTAGTGTGTCATTTCATTCTTAATTCTTTCCCGCCATGAATAAGCTATTCTCCTCCTTGCTGCTAGTCGCGCTGCTGGCCGCTGGATGCAAAAAAGACGACCCCGAAGCCGGCCTGCCCCCGGCCACGCACGAAGGCAAGAACACCGGCGGCTGCCTCATCAACGGCGAGCGGTTCGTGGCCGCTGAGTACGGGGGCAGCCTGCTGAGCAATCCTATTCCAGCCTTGAGGGGGGGATTTTCTTTTGACAGCATTTACACAATCGACTTAAATGGGCAGATGAACGGTAAAAACACTACCGTGAGCTTATTCTTCCGTTCCCAAAAAGTAGGGACGTATCTATTGAATAAAAACACGGGGTATTATCCTCAAACCAGTGACTTGTACGCGCTAAATCACGCGGTGCTCTACTCGGATAATGCCGTGGAAGTATATGGAACCGATGTCCAACATATTGGCCAAGTGGTGTTGGAATACGCCAACGTTCAAAAGGGTATTTCGGCCGGCACGTTCGAGTTCACGGCTGTCAATCAGTCTAACCCAAATAAAACGGTAACCATTACCAGCGGACGCTTTGACCGCAAGCAGTAAATCTTTTCTTTTTCCCAACCCTTTCCCAACTGTACCATGAAAAAATGGCTACTATTCGGGCTTGCCGTGGCCGCTGCCCTGCCCCGCCAAGCCCACGCCCAACGGCCGGCTGCCCCTACCACGTCGGTTGTCTTGCCGCCCTCCGGTGGGGGCGGCACCGCTGTCAATTACTGCGCCGAGCCGGTGAGCGGGTTTCTGGCCCGCTACGACCGGTTTCGCGACGACGCCGGCACGGCGGGCCTCGTCACGGTCAGCAACGGGCAGCTCTACGACGCCCCCAACCGGCCCGCCTCGCCCTAAGAGCAGCGCACGCTGGTCACGGTGAGCCCCCTGGCCAGCAAGGTGGCCACCCGCACCGTGCAGTTTGTGTTTCCGGCTTCGTGCACATCCTGCGCGGCAATGAGGTGCTGAGTCGCCAGCAGCTGCGCATCGAAAAATAGGACATCCTGCTACTTACACCCGCACCGGGCCGGGAGCCCCAGCCCGGCATTTTTTCCTCCATCTTTTACCCATTTACCCCATTCCCATGAAGCAAGGCAACCGCATCTCGGAAACCCTTTCTGCCGCCGACGCCAAGAAAATCGTCGACCTTCTGCGCCAGGTCCAGGACCTGATGCCCTTCCTCATCACCCTGCAGCCCGAGGAAAGCCGCGGCCTGCGCAACATCGGCTTCGACGGCGTGCCCTTCACCCAGGCCGCCCTCGACGCCGTGCGCGCCGACCCGGGCTTCACCCGCCGCGCCTTCGACCTGGCCGAGTTCGAGAAAGACGTGGCCCTCATGGACGGCCTGCGCGGCATCCCGGCCGTGCTCGGGCCGATGGCCCAAAAAGTGAGCGACACCTACCGCCTGGCCGGCGCCGACGTGATGGTGACCGCCGACGACGTGTACGAAGACCTGCGCCGGGACAACGGCGAAACCGCCGCCGTGCAGGCCCCCCTCGCCATCATGAAAAAGCGCTACGCCAACCGCCTGAGCGCCGCCAAAGCCGCCAAAGCGGCCCCCGCCACGGCCTAGCCCCGCCCCCGACCGGTTCCGGACCCCTCCCGGGTGGTGCGGAACCGGTCCCGGGTGGTGCGGAACCGGTCCGGAGTGGTTTCCAACCACTGCCGAGTGGTTCTGAACCGGTCCAGGGTGGTTCCGAACCACCCCGGGGCGGTTCTAAACCGGTCCAGGGTGGTTCCGAACCGGTCGGGAGTGGGTCGGAACCACCCCGGGGCGGTTCTAAACCGGTCGGGAGTGGTGACGCACCACTTCCGACCGGTTTTTTACGTTCACCGCCCCGCTTTCTTTTCCCGCCAGGTACGGCAACGGGTTGTTGCTTCGCTCAGCCGGTTCGAGCTACACCTCATGCAGACCAAAGGCCAGTTCCCCGACGTGGACCGGCTGGAAAACTAGCCCCGCCCGGCGCTAGCGCGGCCACAAGCCCGCCCAGCGCAGAAAATCCTCGCCCACCTGGTCCCAGTAAAAGTCGTCGTAGTTGATTAGGCCGTTTTTGAAGCCGAAGAAGTTGTGCTCGCGCCCGGGATATTCCCGAAACGTGAAGGTGGTGCGGTGCTGCCGAATGGCCTCCAGGCGCAGGTAGTCGTCGCCGGCCACGCCCCTATCCAGCGTGCCGAATCCGACGAACACGGGCACCCGCGTGCGCAGCAGCACCGGCAGCACCGCGCGCCCGAAGCCGATGCTGTTGCGCGGGTCGTCGCCCAGGCAGTCGGCGCGGGTGGGGTCGGCCACCGCGGCCTGCCAGCGCCGGAAGGTGCGGCCCACGCCGGCCGTGTCCTGGGCCTGCCGGTCTTCGGCCAGCATCGACATATTGCGGCCCAACGGATTGCCGCTCAGGTACACGGCGTGGCTCACCAGGCCGGGCACGGCGGCCAGGTGGGCCGCTATGGTGCTGCCCTCGGAGTGCCCGCCCACCACCACGTGCCCGGCGTCCACCCAGGGCTGCTTTTTGAAGTAGCGCAGCACGGCCACATCGCGCCGCACGTAGTAGTCGAGGTAGTTGCGGGCGCAGTAGTAGGCTGGCGGCTGGTGCTCCCGGAACATTTCGTTGGGGTTCTGGCTGGTCACGTCGGCCGTCAGCGGCAGGCCGGGCTTGCTGATGATGGCCAGATGGCAGCCTTCGAGCACTTTATAGGGGTGGAAGGGAAATACCGGGTAGGCCCCGTGCTGGTCGTAGAGCACCAGCGGCATGGGCAGCGAGCCCTGCACCCACAGCAGCAAGGGTTTCTTCAGCTGCTCTTCGCCGGGCTTCGAGAGCAGCAGCACCTGCACGCTGTCGCGGCCAAACATGACTACCGTTTGGCGGTAACCAAACTCCGCCGGGGTACGCAGTGCCCGCCCGGCTTGCGCCCGGGCCGGCGCCGACGGCCCCGCCAGCAACAGTAGAATCAGAACCCAAACGCGCATATTTTCCCCTGGAAAGCCTCGCGGCAGCGGTGCCGGGGCGGCGCAAGGACTTTAGAGGCCGGCAGGCAGTTGCATCAGCCGCAGGTAGTCGCCCAGCCCGGCCGGCTTCTGAAACACGTGAATGAACAGGATGTGCTCCTCGCCCCGGCTGCGCCAGGTTTCGGCATAAAACCCTTCCACCGCATACAACACCAGGTCGAAGCTGTCTTCCTGGCGCTCGGCCAGGCGGGTGCCGTGCCGGGCCAGGTGCTCGGCCTGGCGGCGCTGGTGCAGGGCTTTGAATTCGGCGAAGGTCATGGCAAAGCGAAACGACGCTTTTGCAAAGTTCGTGCGCCGGCGGCCTACTTTGTGCCATGAACACCTTTCGCTTTCCTCACCCGCTGGTGCTGCTGGTGGGCTTCATCGTGCTGGCCGCGGTGCTTAGCTACGTGCTGCCCGCCGGCCGTTTCGACCGCCGCCAAGACCCCGTTGCCCAGCGCGAAGTGGTGGTGGCCGGGTCGTACCACCGCGTGCCCGCCACGCCCGTGGGCCCGCTCGACATGCTCGTGGACCTGCCCAAGGGCCTGGCCGATGCCGCGGGCGTAGTCTTTCTCATCTTCCTGGCCGGCGGTGCCTTCACCGTGGTCGACCAGACCGGCGCCCTGCGCCACGGCGTCGACTGGCTGCTGCTGAAAACCCAGGGCCGGCAGGTGCTCGTCATTCCGCTGGTGGGCCTGCTGTTTGCCACCATGGGCGCCCTCGAAAACATGGGCGAGGAAATCATTGCCTTGGTGCCGGTGCTGCTGGTGCTGATGCGGCGGCTGGGCTTTCCGGCCCTCACGGCCGTGGCGGCCAGCGCCGGGGCGGCGTTTGTGGGGGCCTCGTTCAGCCCCATCAATCCCTTTCAGGTGGGCATTGCCCAGAAGCTGGCGCAGTTGCCGCTGCTCTCGGGTGGGGCCTACCGGCTGGCGTTTCTGGTGCCGGCGCTGGCGCTGTGGCTGTGGGGCACCATCCGGCACGCCCAGCGCCACCGCGTGCCCGTGGAACTGACCGCCGCCGAGGTAGCGGCCGACACCCGCGGCGCCGGCCGCCACGGCCTGGTGCTGCTGTTGCTGCTGGCGGCCTTCAGCTACTTTGCCTACGGCGTGGTGCAGCAGGGCTGGGGCTTCGAGGAGATGGGCGCCCTGTTTTTTGCGCTGGGCGTGGCGGCGGGCCTGCTGGGTGGCCTGGGTGCCACCGGCACGGCCGAGGGCTTCGTGGTGGGCTTCCGCGACATGGCGTTTTCGGCCATGCTCATCGGCTTTGCCCGCACCATTTTCGTGGTGCTGGAGCAGGGCAACATCGTCGACACCATCGTGAACGGCCTGGCCACGCCGCTGGGCCAGTTGCCCGTATCCGTAGCGGCCCTGGGCATGATGGCGGTGCAAACCGCGCTGCACGTGCCCGTGCCCAGCGGCAGCGGCCAGGCCACGCTCACCATGCCCCTGCTCACGCCCCTCTCCGACCTCATCGGCCTTTCCCGGCAGGTAATGGTGCTGGCGTTTCAGTACGGGGCCGGCCTCTGCGAGCTCATCACGCCCACCAACGGCACGCTCATGGCCATGCTGGCCGCCACCGGCGTGCGCTTCGAAAACTGGCTTAAATTCGCCTGGCCACTCTACCTCGGGCTGGTCGTAATCGGCATTATCAGCATCATCACCGGCATTGCCGTGGGGCTATAACTCCCCTCCTTGGTAAGGAGGGGATGTTCGAGCCGCAGGC
Organism: Hymenobacter armeniacus; assembly: GCF_014699055.1. GTDB lineage: Bacteria > Bacteroidota > Bacteroidia > Cytophagales > Hymenobacteraceae > Hymenobacter > Hymenobacter armeniacus. The sequence continues at coordinate 45,240 of NZ_JACXAC010000001.1, read as the reverse complement.
TCGGACGGGGGTGGTTATGGCGTAGAACGACTTACAGCGGCCAGGGGGCAACGCCGTTCAACGCCACAACCACCCCAGCCGCCGCTGCGCGGCGGCGTCCCCTCCTTGGCAAGGAGGGGAATTGGTCGTGCTTAATCGGCCCGCAGCTCGCTGGCTTGGAAAATGCGCGGCAGTTTGCGCTTGCGCTCCACAATCTGAAACGTGGCCGTGTCGCTGGCTTCGTCCCAGAACACGTCGGACACGTGGCCGAAGTGGCGGTACTGGCCCGGCTGGGGCGTCACTTCCTCCACGGCATCGCCGAAGCTGAACGGGGGCTTGTGGTAGATTTCCTTAAACAGCTCGGGGCGCACGAGGAATTGCTGCTCGTCGTAGCGAATGGTGAGCCACTCGCCCTCCTCATCTTCGGCGATTTTTTCGAAAAGCTTGCCCACGGGTTCCAGCAGCTCAAACGAGCGCCGGTTGGCGGGGTGAATGTAGCGGAAGCCGTAGTCGGGCGACCAGCCGTAGAGGCCAAAAACAACGGGTTTGGGACGGGGCATTGGGTAGGGTAAACGCAGGGCAAAGATTACCCTCAAAACCCCAAACTGCCCGTTGAAGTTGCCGTCCGGCGCACGTTAGTCCGCCGCTGGCGCGGCGTCCAGCTGCGCGGCGGCGTGCGCCAGCAGGCGGTCGCGGTGCGCGGCGCCCTCGTGCAGGTGGGCAAAGGAAATGCGGCGGGCGCGGCCGTTGGTGCAGCGAACCAGCACGTCGGCGGGCCCGTCGGGCTCCACGGCGGCTACCTCGGCCCAGCGCAGCTCGTGCTTGCGCCCCAGCCGGTTGGTGCGCAGGGCAAAGCCCCTGCCGTGCAGGTGCAAAAACCGCCGGCCGTCCATCTCCTTCATGCGGAAGGCCATGACCGCAAACATGACGGCCGTGCCGGCGTACAGCAGCGGCAGAATCGGGGTTTTGTGCGGGTGGCCCGCCAGCGCGGCTTCGTGGTGGCGGTGCCAGATGTGGTAGCTCTCCAGGGCCAAAATGGCAGCCGCGGCCAGCTCCAGCCACGCCACGGGCTCGCGGTGGTGCGGGTGGTGGCGCAGGTGCACCCACTCGCGCACCATCAGCGCGAGGTAGGCGGCGCCTATCAGTACTTCCAGCGCCCGCAACGCGGTGAAGGATTCCTCGCCGCTGAGCACCGGGGCAATGCCGAACAGCAGCACCACGGCCGGCCCAAAATGCCCAAACGACTTGCCCACCTGCTGCCGGGCGTGGCGGCGGTGGTACAGCGTGATGCGTTCGGCGGGTGCGGCAGGCGGGGCGATGTTCATGGCCGTAAATCAGCAAGCAGTAGCAATGCAGCGGCAGGAAGGCGGCAGCTAGCGGTCTGATTGACAGGCCATGCCCGCCCTGCGCCGGTGCAAGCTAGCCAAAAGTTTGGCAGCTTCGTATGGTTGAGCTACCAGCTGTTCAGCATCGGCCGCATTTTCGGCTGCCTAGGCAGTGTGGCTTTGCTTTTTTCAATGCTTACCGTTTCCGCTTCCGCACCCGCGCCCCGCGCCAAAACCGCTTCCAAAGCTTCTGCTTCCCAGCCTGCCGCCACGTCCGGCCCCCAGCCCGGCATGGGCGCCGTGCCCCACGCCGGCGGCACCACCTTCCGGGTGTGGGCGCCCCACGCCGAGACCGTTGCGGTCATCGGCTCGTTCAACGACTGGAACCCCGAGCAGCACCCGCTGCAGCACGAAGCCGACGGCTACTGGGCCACCGACGTGCCCGGCGCCAAGCCCGGCGACGAATACAAATACCGCCTCACCAACGGCAAAAAGCAGTTCGACCGCAACGACCCCTACGCCCGGCAGGTAACCAACTCGGCCGGCTCCTCGGTGGTGCACGACCCGAATTTCGACTGGGCCGACGACAACTTCCAGATGCCGGCCTGGAACGAGCTGGTGATTTACGAGCTGCACGTGGGCACCTTCAACGCCCCCGACCAGGAGCGCGTGGGCACCTTCGCCGACGTGGCCGAAAAGCTGCCCTACCTGCGCGAGTTGGGCATCAACTGCATCGAGTTGCTGCCGGCCACCGAGTTTCCGGGCAGCCGCTCGTGGGGCTACAACCCCTCCAACCCGTTTGCCCTCGAAAGCGACTACGGCGGGCCCGTGGCGTTCAAGGAACTGGTGAAGGAGGCCCACCGGCACGGCATTGCCGTGGTGCTCGACGTGGTGTACAACCACTTCGGCCCCGGCGACCTCGACCTCTGGCAATTCGACGGCTGGAGCGAGAACGACGGCGGCGGCATTTACTTCTACAACAACTGGAAGGCCGAAACGCCCTGGGGCCACAACCGCCCCGACTACGGCCGCCCCGAGGTGCGCCAGTACATCCGCGACAACGCCCTGATGTGGCTGCAGGAATACCGCGTCGACGGCCTGCGCGCCGACGCCATCGCCTTCATTCGCAACGTGCACGGCGAGGAAGACCCCGGCGCCGACCTGCCCGAAGGCTGGAGCCTGATGCGCTGGATTAACGAGGAAATCGACCAGACCATGCCCTGGAAAATCACCATCGCCGAAGACATGCGCGGCAACGCCGGCATCACCGAAAGTGTGGTCAACGGCGGCCAGGGCTTCGATTCGCAGTGGGATTCTTCGTTTGTGTACCCCGTGGTGGAAGCCCTCACCGCCGCCCACGACGCCGACCGCAACATGCCGGCCGTGGCCGCCGCCCTGGCCGTGAGCTACAACGGCGACGCCTTCCGCCGCGTCATTTACACCGAAAGCCACGACGAGGTGGCCAACGGCAAGAGCCGCGTGGCCGAGGAAATCATGCCCGGCGCGGCCGACCATTATTTTGCCAAGAAGCGCACCACCCTGGGCGCGGCGCTGGTGCTCACGGCGCCGGGCATTCCCATGCTGTTTCAGGGCCAGGAGTTTCTGGCGCCCGGCGAGTTCAACGACGCCGAGCCGCTGGAATGGGCGCACGTGGAAACCCGCGCCGGCCTGGTGCGCCTCTACCGCGACCTGATTGCGCTGCGCCGCAATTTCCATGGCTTCACGCGCGGCCTGGGCGGACAGCACACCCGCGTGTTCCACGTCAACGACGACCAGAAGCTGGTGGCCTTCGCCCGCTGGGCCGACGGCGACGGCGGCCCCGGCGACACCACCGTGGTGCTGGCCAACTTCGCCAATCAGGCCCACGAGGCCTATACCATCGGCCTGCCCGGCCCCGGCCACTGGACGGTGCGCTTCAACAGCGACTGGCGCGGCTACGACGGCGAGTTCTCCGACTTCGACAGCTTCGGGCTAGACGCCGAAGCGGGCGAATACGACGGCTACGCTTGGCACGGCAGCATCGGCGTGGCGCCGTATGCGGTGCTCATTTTGTCGCAGGATTAGGGCGCTTGGGAAATACTCCCAACGCCGTGCCGCGCCGGCAGTCACGCTCAAGAAGTGTGACTGCCGACGCGGCATTTTTGCTTTTCTCGGCCCAAAATGTAAAGCCCTTTCGCCACCCAAACGCCGGGTTCGGGCGGTGTTTCTTCCTATTTGCCTTTCCTTTGCCGTATGGCCCACACCCCTGCCACTACCATCAATCGCCCCGCTTCCGAAGTCCAAAACGCGGCTTTTATCATCGCGGGCGTGATTGCCGCAGCCTTTGGCCTCAAGGCCTTCCTGCTTTCCAGCCATTTCATTGACGGCGGCGTGACGGGCGTTTCGATGCTGCTGGCGGCCCTGCTCCACCTGCCGCTGGCCGCCCTCATTCTGGTCATCAACCTGCCCTTTGTGGCGCTGGGCTACCGCCAGATGGGCCGCCGCTTTGCCGTGCGCAGCGCCATCGGCATCGGCGGGCTGGCGCTGGTGCTGGCCTTCGTGCCCTTCCCCGACATCACCCCCGACCGCCTGCTCACGGCCGTGTTCGGCGGGGTGTTCATTGGGGCGGGCATTGGGCTGGCCATGCGCGGCGGCGCCGTGCTCGACGGCACCGAGATAGCCGCCCTGCTCGTGAGCCGCCACCTGACGCTGCTCAAAGTCAGCGACATCATTCTGATTCTCAACGTCATCATCTTTGGCGTGGCCGTGTGGGTGCTCGGCACCGAGCCGGCGCTGTACTCCATGCTCACCTACTTCGCGGCGTCGCGCGTGATGGAGTTTGTGCTCAACGGCATCGAGCAGTACACGGGCGTCACCATCGTGTCGGAGCACAGCGAGACCATTCGGCTGGCCATCACCGAGGGCCTTGGGCGGGGCGTGACGCTCTACCAGGGCAAGGCCGGCTTCGGCAAGCGCGGCGAGCAGCTCAATGAGCGCGACATCGTGTTCACCGTTGTTACGCGCCTGGAGCTGCCGCAGCTGCACGCCGAAATCCGCCGCATCGACCCCAATGCGTTTGTGGTGCAGTACGGCATCGACGACGCACACGGCGGCATCATCAAGAAGCGGCCGCTGCACTAGGTTTGGCTTGTAAAATCGGCACGCAACGGCCCGTCTTGCGGCACTTTTGGCGCAGCGAGACGGGCCGTTGCGTGCCGACGGCGACGTGAAAAGTCTTACACGGGCGCCTGGTCGTAGCGCTCCTCGGCCAGTCCGGGCCAGGCGCCTTCGAAGAGAAACTCGGCCAGCGGCTTGCGGGTACGCGGGGCCAGCTCTTTTTCGCGCAGCCCATCGGGCAGGCTGGCCGGGTCGCCGGGGTAGCCGAGGGTGAACACGGCCACGGGCTCGTAGTCGGCCGGAATGCTGAAGGCGGCGCGCAGCTTATCGGGCGAGAAGCCGGCCATTTGGTGCACCTGCAGGCCCAGCTCGGTGGCCTGAATGGCCAGGGTGGCCGTGGCCTGGCCCACGTCGTGCCGGGCCCAGGCGTTGGGGTTGCCGTCGTGCGAGAACGTGAGTTTGGCAATGCTCACGCCCAGCACGGGCGCGTTTTTGGCCCACACCTGGTTGAACTCGCCCATGCTGGCTAAGATGCCGGCAAACGCCTCCGGGCTAGTGGCTTGCGCGCCCACCAGGTAGCGCCAGGGCTGCTCGCCAAAGCACGAAGCCGCCGACGAAGCCGCGGCAAAAACCTGGCGCAGGGCTTCGGGCGGCACGGGTTGGGGGCTGTAGGCGCGGGGGCTGCGGCGCTGGGCCAGCACCGGCAAAATGGGGGTTTCGAGGGCAAGCACGTTGGTGGAATCGGCCATGAAATGCGGGCAGGGAAATGCATGAGAAATTGCAAGGCCCGTAACAGACTTGGTGGGTCGAAGTTTAGGCCGGGCGCCGACGCCCGTAAAAAAGGCGGCCCGCAGTGGCATCTACAGCGCCGGCCGGCTTACCTTTCGCCGCGTTCTTAGCCCCCGCCCTCCCGTGCCCACCCCTATGCAAACCACCCCCAACGCCCCCGAAGCCCTCTTTCCCGATTCGCTGCTCGTTGAAGTGGCCTGGGAGGTCTGCAACCAGGTGGGTGGCATCTACACCGTCATTCGTTCCAAGGTGCCCGCCACCATGCCCGCCTGGGGCAACCGGTACTGCCTGCTAGGCCCGTATTTCCCGAACATGGCCCAGGGCGAGTTTGAGCCCTTCGACGACCTCACCGTGCACACCGCCTCCGACCCCTTTGGGGCGGCCGTGCGCACCATGCGCGCCCAGGGCTACGACGTGAACTACGGCACCTGGCTGGTGACGGGCCGGCCCCGCGTGGTGCTCATCAACCCGTTTCAGGCTTACCCCAAACTGGGCGAGCTGAAAGCCGACCTGTGGCAGCGCCACGGTATTCCCTCGCCCGATACCGACGACCTGTTGCATCAGGTCATCGCCTTCGGCCACCTCACCACCATCTTCTTCCAGCACGTGGCGGCCCAGGTAACGCCCGCGCAACGCCTGCTGGGCCACTTTCACGAGTGGATGACCGGCGTGGCCATTCCGGAGCTGCGCCGCCTGCACGTGCCTGCCCACCTGCTCTTCACCACCCACGCCACGCTGCTGGGCCGCTACCTGGCCATGAACGACCCCGATTTCTACGACCACCTCATGTGGGTGAACTGGGAAAACGAGGCCCGGCATTTCAACATCGAGCCCGCCGTGAAAATGGAGCGCGCCGCCGCCCACGGCAGCCACGTGTTCACCACCGTGAGCGAGCTGACGGTGCGCGAGTGCATCTACTTGCTCGACCGAATTCCGGACGCGGTGCTGCCCAACGGCCTCAACATCGAGCGCTTCGTGGCCCTGCACGAGTTCCAGAACCTGCACCAGCAGTACAAGGCCAAGATTCATGAATTCGTGATGGCGCACTTTTTCCAGTCGTATGCGTTCGACCTGGACAAGACGCTGTATTTCTTCACCTCCGGCCGCTACGAGTACCACAACAAAGGCTTCGACCTGACCCTGGAAGCCCTGGCCCGCCTCAACCACCGCCTGCAGCAAAGCGGCATGGAAGGCCAGGTGGTAATGTTTTTCATCACCAAGCGCCCTTACACCAGCATCAACCCGCAGGTGCTGGAACGCCGCGCCCTGCTCGATGAAGTACACGAAACCTGCCAGGCCATTGAGCGCCAAGTGGGCGAGCGCCTGTTCTACGCCGCCGCCGCCAGCCAGGACCACAAGCTGCCCGAACTCAGCTCCATGGTGGACGACTACTGGCGCTTGCGCTACCGCCGCACCCTGCAAACCTGGAAGACCAACACCCTGCCGCCCGTCATCACCCACAACCTAGTGAACGACCAGGAAGACGACATCCTGAACTTCATGCGCCGGGCCAACCTACTCAACCACAAGCACGACCGGGTGAAGATGGTGTACCACCCCGACTTTGTGTCGCCGGCCTCGCCGCTGCTGGGCATGGAGTACGGACAGTTTGTGCGCGGCTGCCACCTGGGCGTGTTCCCGAGCTACTACGAGCCCTGGGGCTACACCCCGCTCGAGTGCGTGGCCCGCGGCGTGCCCGCCATCACCTCCGACCTGTCGGGCTTCGGCGACTACGTGCTCGAAACCATCCCCGAGCCCGAGCAAAAAGGCATTTTTGTGGTGCACCGCCAGGAAAAATCCTTCGACGAGTCGGCCGAAGAGCTCTGCAACATGATGTGGGACTTCGTGCTGCTCAACCGCCGCGAGCGCATCATGCAGCGCAACGCCGTGGAAAGCTCCGCCGAGCTCTTCGACTGGAAAAACCTGCGCGTGCACTACGACCGGGCCTACGCGCTGGCGCTGGAACGGCAGTAAGTTGATGCCCGACTTTCTCCGTGTGCCGACATGCGACTGACATTGAGCGAAAAGCTGCAAATTTTCTTTGGCAGCCTCAGTTTTCTAGCTGGCTTGGCCTTTAGCGCTACCGGAGTAGTGTTGACATGCTTTCTCTGGCCGATAGTAGATTTTTCAAGCGTGTGGTTTCTTGCCCAGCCCGTTGCGCAAACGTCGGGCATTATAACCAGCGCTAACCTTACTAGCCTCTCAGATGGCGATGATGAAGAGTCCATCTGGGAAATCAACTACCGCTTTCGAACAGCAGGCCACCTATACCAGGGCCATTCTTATTCAAGTTCGCACACCGTAGCACCAGGCACTGCGGTTCAGGTTGAGTACGTTAAAAATCAACCCCGTTTTTCTCGTATCAGCGGGACTTCTGGCGCTCCGTATCCACTATGGGCCCTAATTCCAACCATCAGTTGTCTGGTCAGCGGCCTGCAAATGCTACGTAAAGGCATTTCTTATTGCACCCAATCCATTGCTATTGCCGACGATATACAGGTAGCACCGGCTATTTGTGCACGCGTCAAGCCTTGTGCTTCCCGTTCAGACGATGAAGAAAAGATATTCACGGCGCACTACACGTATTTTTTTGAAGGCCGCGAATACGAATATTTACATGAAGTCTCGCTAGATGAGTTAAGAAAACTCAACGAGCAAGAAGAATTGGCGTTGCAACGCGCTGCCCCGGCCAATGCCATGTTAATTGCAAACCTACCCAGGCTAGTGCGAAACCGACTGCGATTATCTTCATTCCCTACTTAGGTTATGCGCACCAATCTTGTCGTTTTGGCCCTGTTTGCAAGCAGCCTTACCACCGCTAGCCTCGCCCACGAGTTCTGGCTCGAGGCCCCGCGCTTCCACCTCTCGCCGGGCGCCACGGTCAGCATTCGGCCCCTCATCGGCGCCGATTTTGCGGGCAAGCCCTGGACCACCAAGGCCACTAAAGTGCTGCGCCTCGTGCGCTACGGCCCCACCCCAGCCGACACCACCGACCTCACCCCCACAAACGCCGCCGAAACCGACACTTTCCGCACCGGCTTCGCCTTTGCGCAGCCCGGCACCCACATGCTGCTCATGCGTTCCACCAACTCCTTTCTTGAGCTGCCAGCGGCCGAATTCACGGCCTACCTGCGCGAAGAAGGCTTGGACTACGCCCTGAAGCTGCGCCAGGAAAACGACCAGATGGCCCAGCCCGGCCGCGAAACCTACCGCCGCTGCGCCAAAGCCTTGGTGCACGTGGGCGACCCCGCCCCTGCCCTTGCCGACACGGCCTGGCGGCACGTCTACGGCCTGCCCCTGGAACTGGTGCCCGAGCAAAACCCCTACCGCGTAGCCGCCGATAAGTCGCTCACGGTGCGGGTGCTGCGCGCCGGCAAGCCCGCGTTTGGGGCGGCCGTGCAGGTGTGGCAGCGCCAGCCGGGCGGGCTGCCCACCACGCATTTCACCACCCGCGCCAACCAAAACGGCCGAATCTTGTTACGACTATCCGGACCCGGCCCCTACCTGCTGGCGGCCGTGGACATGACGGCTGCTCCTACCCGACTGCGCGACCGCGCCGATTGGCAATCTACCTGGGCCTCGCTCACCTTTGCGGGGCCGCTTACTGCCGGGCTACGCTCCGGCGCAAAACATTAGCCGGCTTCACCCAAGATTTTGGGTTTTTTATTTACCTTCGCCGTTCCCTTACTCTCCTTGCTTACGCTGTATGAAGTACACGATTGATAAAAAAGAAAGCTACACCATCATCACCATTGAGGAGAAGAAGCTCGACACCACCGTTGCGCCCGACCTCAAATCGGAGTTCGTGAAGCTGAACGCTGAAGGCATCAACAACCTCATTCTGGACCTCACCAACGTGAAGTACACGGATTCGTCGGGCCTCAGCTCCATTCTGATTGCCAACCGGCTGTGCAACTCCACGGGCGGCCTGCTGGTACTCACCGGCCTGCAAGACCATGTGCTGAAGCTCATCACCATCAGCAAACTGGAGTCGGTGCTGCACATCCTGCCCACGGTAGAAGAAGGCATCGACCGCGTGTTTCTGCACGCCATCGAGCGCGACCTGACCGACAAGGAGTAGGTTTTTTTAGCTTCTAGCTATTGGCTGTTAGCTGTTAGCCTTCTTCGCGGAGTGCTACAGTCAACAGCCAATTTCTTTTCCATGGCGCCTGCATCGTCCTCCTTTTCACTTAACAGGCTAACGGCTACCCGCTAACCCTTGACTTTCGAGCTGAAGATATTGGGCTCGGCCTCGGCCACGCCCGTGGCGGGCCGCCACCCCACGGCGCAGGTGCTCACGGTGGGCGCGGCGTCCTACCTCATCGACTGCGGCGAGGGCACGCAATGGCAGATGCTGGAGCACCGCGTGCGGCCCCACCACCTGCGGGCCGTTTTTATCTCGCACCTGCACGGCGACCATTATTTTGGGCTGTTTGGGCTGCTGGGCACCATGCACCTGCAAGGGCGCACCCAGCCGCTGCGCATCGTTGGCCCGCCCGGCCTCGACGAGGTTCTCATCACCCAGGCCCGCGTCTCGAACATGCACCTGGCCTTCGCCATGGAGTTTACGCCCGTGAATACCGAAGCCCACGCCGTGGTGTACGAGGACGACGCCATCAGCGTGGCCTCGCTGCCCATGCGCCACCGCATTCCGTGCGCGGGCTACCTGTTTGCAGAAAAGCCCCGTCGGGCCAACCTGCTGAAGGACAGACTTCCCGCCGGCCTGCGCCCCGAGCAGCTGGCGCGCCTGGCCCAGGGCCTCGACCTCGAAGCCGATGCCACCCAGCCCGGCCTGCGCCACGCCGACGTGGCCGGCCCGCCGCCGGTGCCGCGCCGCTACGCCTTCTTCTCCGACACGCTGTATACGCCCGCGCTGGCCGGCCTCATTCAAGGCGTCGACTTGCTCTACCACGAGGCCACGTTTCTGGAAGACCTGCGCGAGCGCGCCGCCCAAACCCACCACAGCACCGCCCGCCAGGCCGCCCAGCTGGCCCTCGACGCGCACGCCAAACGCCTGCTGCTGGGGCACTTCTCCAGCCGCTACAAGGCGCTGGAGCCGCTATTGCACGAGGCCCACGCCCTGTTTCCGTCGGCCGAGCTGGCCACCGAAGGGCTGCTGGTGAGCCTGTAACCCGCTTGTTCCCCGCCCCCGCCGACCACGCTTTACCCATGACTCCCTTCGCGCACAAAAAGCAGCAGTTGTACCTCGTGCTGAGCGGCATTTTCATCGTGAATGCGCTGCTGGCCGAAATCATTGGGGTGAAAATATTCTCGCTGCTGCCGCTGATGGGCCGCGACGACAACCTCACGGCGGGCGTGCTCATCTGGCCGGTGGTGTTTGTGACCACCGACATCATCAACGAGTATTTTGGCAAGGCCGGGGTGCTGCGCGTGAGCTACCTCACCATGGCCCTCATCCTGTTCGCCTTCGGCGTTATCTACCTCACCACCAAACTGCCGCCGGCGGCATTCTGGCTCGATGTGAACAAAACCGACAACCTGGGCCGGCCGTTCAACATCGATTTTGCATACCAAAGCATTTTCCGGCAGGGGCTGGGCATCATCACCGGTTCCATTGTGGCGTTTGCGGTGGGGCAGGTGCTCGATGCCACCATTTTTGCGGCCATTCGGCGGGCCACGGGCGGGCGCTTCGTATGGCTGCGGGCCACGGGCTCCACGCTGGTGTCGCAGCTCGTCGACTCGTTTGTGGTGCTCTACGTGGCGTTTTACCTGTTCGGCAACTGGAGCTTCGACCAGGTCATCTCGGTGGCCAACACCAACTACTGGTACAAATTCGCGGCGGCCATTCTACTCACGCCGGTGCTCTACCTGGCGCATTTTCTAATTGACCGCTACCTGGGCCCGGAAGAAACGGCCGAGCTGCAGGAAGAAGCCGTGGAGAACGTCAGCGTGTAATTTTGCGCGCTCACGGCCATCGGTCGGCTGCGCGCCTGCGCGCTTATCTCGCTCATTCATCAACCAATGGCTAGCCGCTATTGGTTACTCGCTACTACGCAATGTCCCGCATCCTTACCGGCATCCAAAGCACGGGCCGCCCCCACCTGGGCAACCTGCTGGGCGCCATCCTGCCCGCCATCGAGCTGTCGAAAAACCCGGTCAACGACTCGCTCTATTTCATCGCCGACCTGCATTCGCTCACCACCGTGCGCGACCCCGAGCTGCTGCGCGCCAACACCTACGCCGTGGCCGCCGCGTGGCTGGCCTGCGGCTTCGACACCGAGAAAAACCTCTTCTACCGGCAGTCCGACGTGCCGCAGGTAACCGAGCTAACCTGGTACCTGAGCTGCTTTACGCCCTACCCCATGCTAGCCAACGCGCATAGTTTCAAGGACAAAAGCGACAAGCTCTCGGACGTGAACGCCGGCCTGTTTACCTACCCGGTGCTGATGGCGGCCGACATCCTGCTCTACGACGCCGAGGTGGTGCCCGTGGGCAAAGACCAGATTCAGCACCTGGAAATTGCCCGCGACATTGCCAGCGCCTTCAACAACCGCTACGGCGAAACGCTGGTGCTGCCCCAGGCCCGCGTCGACGAGCAGCTCATGACCATTCCCGGCACCGACGGCGCCAAGATGAGCAAGAGCTACGGCAACATCCTCGACATTTTTGCGCCCGAAAAAGAGCTGCTGAAAGCCGTGAAAAGCATCATTTCGGACAGCACCCCGCTCGAAGCGCCCAAAAATCCGGACACGGACGTGACGTTCAAGCTCTACTCGCTGCTGGCCTCGCCGGCCGAGGTTGAGACGATGCGCCAGAACTACCTAGCCGGCGGCTACGGCTATGGCCACGCCAAAAAGGAGCTGTACGAGTTGATTTTGCGCCGTTTTGCGGTGGAGCGCGAGCGGTTCGACTTCTACATGAACAACCTGCCGGAGCTGGATGCGGCGCTGGCCATCGGCGCGAAACGCGCCCAGGAATACGGCGCCGGCGTGCTGGCCAAAGTGCGGCAGAAAGTGGGCTACGGGAAGTAGCGCACCGGTCATTGCTTCGTTGCGCTCGCAATGACCGGTGGGTTTACCCCTCGTGCACCTGCTGGTGCGAGAAGCTGAAGCCCACCTTGCTGCCGCGGCTCACCTGCTGGTTTTCGACTTTCTGCTTGACGCTGATTTTCTGGATTTCGGGCAGCAGCGGGGCAATGAGGTCGTTGTTGACGGCCGCAATCATGGCGCTTTCCACGAAGAGGCGCATGGCGTCGGGCCTGATGATGTTGTCCGACATGTCGTTGTCGGGCAGCTCCAGCTGCTGCACGCCTTCGAGGTAGTAGTGGTTTTCGATGTTGACCAGCAGGCGGCCCACCAAGTAGCCCGGGTCATTCATGCGCTGGTACTTGATGCTGTCGGCCATGAAGTTATAGGCCATGATGTGGCCGAAGAAGCGCCGCCGGAAGTCGGCGTTGACGTAGGCGCTGGGCATGGGCCCGTAGTCGTCGGGAAAGGTCACGACGTTGGAGTGCATCACGAACACCAGCAAATCGCCCGAAAACTTGATGTGGAATTCCATGTCGTTGATGGAGCGGTACTCAATGACCACGCTCGAATCGAGGGGCGTGAGCTTGCGGCTGAGTTCCACCACCAACTCCTGCGACACCAGCCGCAGGCAGTCGAAAGCCGCCTGGGTGTTGCGGTAGATGGCCTGCTTGGCCACCGACTTCTGCTTGAGGCCCTCAAAAATCTGGTCGAGGCGGTCGGCGGGCGCCTCGGTGGGCGAGCCGGCTTCGGCGGTGGGCTGGTTGTTGGTGGCCGTGGCGCCGCTGTGCCCGGCTTCGGACGGCACGCGCGCGGCGGTGGCAGCGAGCTTGGCGGCTTTGGCGGTTTTGGCTTTCTTTTTGGCCGGGGCCGGCTGCTCGGGCGCCGGCGTGGCGGCGGTTTCGGCGGGGGCGAACAGTTCGGGCTCGGTGCCCCGTTGGGTGGTTGACTTGGCCATGTGAAAAGAATTACGCCCGGAAAACGGCGGCGCGAGAAATAAAACAACGCTCGGACGCCGCCAGCAGCGGTGCGCCGTGCTTAGGGCGTCCTGCAGGGGTACGCAACTAAGCCGGGCCATAGTTACAAGCCCGGCTCGGCCGGCGGCGGCGCGGCCAGCGCGGGCGGCGGGCCGAGGGCAGCCACGGCCGACCACCCCGAACCCCGGAAGGCCACCGTGCGCAGGCCGGCCGGGCCATTCCCGGACGCGGGCAGCAGCATGGCCGCGGCCGACGGATGCGCCAGGGCCTCTCCCACCGAGCGCACGGCGCCGGCCGGCACGCCGCGGCGCTCCAGCTCGGCCAGCAGCACGTCGCCGTCTACGGCCCCGATGCGCTGGGTGAGCAGCGCTTCCAACTCGGCGCGGTGCTGCACCCGGGCCGCGTTGGTTTGAAAGCGGGCGTCTTCCGCCCAGGCGGGCTGTTCCAGCGCCGCGCACAGCTGCCGAAACTGGCCGTCGGAACCCGCGGCCAGCACCAGCTGGCGGCCGTTGGCGGCGCGGTACACGGTGCCGTAGGGCACAATGCTGGGGTGGCCCGAGCCCAGCGGCTGCGGGTCGTGGCCGGTGACCAAGTACGTGGCCGCCTGATTAGCCAAGGACGCCAGCGCGCTGCTCAGCAGGTCGACCTGCACCAACGCGCCCCGACCGGTGCGCTCGCGCTGCCACAAGGCCACCAGCAGCCCTTCCTTGAGTTGGTGCGCGGCCAGCAGGTCGACCATGGCCACGGGCATTTTTTGGGGCGGCTGGCCGGCGCCGGCGGCGTTGAGGTGCATGAAGCCGGCCTCAGCTTGTAGCACGGCGTCGTAGCCGGTACGCTGATTGTGGGGGCCGTAGCCGGTGAGGTGGCCGTAAATCAGGCGCGGGTTGCGGGCCGATAACGTGGCGTAGTCGGCCCGCAGCTTTTCGGCGTCGCCCGGCTTGTAGCTGGCCAGCACCACGTCGGCCCCCTCGGCCAGCGCGTGCAGGGCGGCCTGCCCGGCGGCGGTGGTCAGGTCGAGCACCAGCGACTGTTTGCCCCAGTTCGACGCCGCGAAATACGCCGAAACGGAGGCCTCCGTGGTGGCCGGTGCCGCGGTTTCGGCGCTGGTTTTCCAGGTGCGCGTGACGTCGCCGACGGGGCTTTCTATTTTGAGGACCTCGGCCCCCAGCTCGGCAAAAAACTGCCCCACCTGCGGGCCCGCCAGCACCGAAGCCAGCTCCAGCACGCGCAGATGGGCAAAGGGAGGCAACTGAGACATATGCATTGAGGCTGAAAAAAGGCAAGCCCTGCGCCGCCGCGCCCGCAAGTTAGGTCAGGCAGCGAGGTAGCCGTGGTCGCGCAGCTGCCCGCGCACGTCGCCTTCCAGCTTCAGTAGGCGGCCCTGGTGCAGCAGGTACACCACGTCGCAGAGGGGCAGCACCTCGGCGTAGCGGTGGTCGGTGATGAGCAGGCCTTTGCGTGATTTCAGGCGCTGCATTTCTTCGGCCAGGGTTTCGACGTGCACCGGCATCACGCCCGAAAACGGCTCATCGAACAGCGAAAAAGCCGTGGGCTGGTGCAACAGCAGCAGCGCCTGCACCAAACGCGCCGACCCGCCCGACAGCTCTCCCACCCGCTTGCCAAGCTGCGAACGCAGCTCCGGAAACCGGGCAGTGGCCTGGTCAACGTCCACGCCCAGTAGCCGGGCCGCCTTGGCCAGCGAGAGCGACGGCGGCACCAGCGCCTCCTGCGGCAGGTAGTTGAGCAGGCCCGGCTCGCGGAAGGCGGGCACCACGCGCCGGCCGTTCACCCGCACGGAGGCATCGGCTACGGCCCGGGCCCCGAAAATGGTTTGCAGCAGCACCGACTTGCCGCTGCCGTTGCGGCCCAGCAGGCCCACAATCTGGCCGGTTTGCACCTGCAGGTAGATGCTGGCCAGCACCTGCCGCTGCCCGAACACGATGCGAATGCCATCGGCCTCCAGCACCTGCACACCAGACTGGTTTACATGGAATTTACTCATGCCAGCACCGCGCGCAGGAGTAAGGCACCGCCCAGAAACAGCACCGCATCGAGGGCCACCACGCCGCCCCACAACCGCCGCCGCGACACGTTCAGGTTGAAATAAAACCAGTATTGCCCCGGCCGCAACTGCTCCGACAGGTACCATACCACCGGCGCCGTGGCCAGCTTGGTGAGCATGAGCGCGGGCAGCAGGCCCTCGCCCCAGCCTTCGCGCAGGGCCGGCAGCAGCACGGCCAGCAGCATCAGCCCCGAAATGCCCAGCATAAACGGCGCCACGCTGCGGTAAAACAGGCCTATGGCCTGCAGTTGAGTAGCCAGGTTGGTCATTAAAAGCAGTTGGTTGGGCGGGCTAACGCGGCAATGCGCCAATTATTCTACCCGCCCGGTCCGCGCAAATACCGGGAAGGTGATTTCCCGCGCCCCCGGCCCCCACAGCTGCCGCAGCTCGTCGGCCACCAAGGCCGTCAGGTCGGCGCCGTGGTGCTGCCGGGCGTAGTTGGCCGCCGCCGACCACGTGCCCAGGTACCCCAGCATGTCGGCCACCGTCCACCGGCGCTTTTCGGCAAAGCGCGCGTGCTGCGCATGGGCAAACGGAAAGGGAATGCGGGCGTATTCTTCGGTGATGTGCCGGCGGTTGGCGTCCCAGTACGGCGCCGAGGTTTCGTCGTGGAAGCGGTCGAGCGCCGCGTTCAGGGCGGCGCTGTCGGTGCGGCAGAAGTTGTAGCCCCATTCGGCCAGCAAGGCGCCGGGGCGGGCCACGCGGCGCACTTCGGCGTGGTAGGCGGCGTGGTCGAACCAATGCACCGCCTGCGCCACCGTGATGAGGTCGAAGCGCTGCGGCGGGAAGGGCGTGTGCTCGGCCTGGGCCGGCTGGTAGTGCACATTGGCCCGGGGCGTGGCCTGGGCGAGCTGCGTTGAGCTGAGGTCGGTCGCATCCACGCGCACGAAGCTCTCGGCCAGCACCACGGCCACCTGGCCGTTGCCGGTGGCGCAGTCCCAGGCCCGCTCGCGGCTTTCTACCTGGGGCAGCAGCCAGTCGTAGAGTTCGGCGGGGTAGTCGATGCGGTACCGGGCGTAGTCGGCGGCCTGGGCGGAAAAACGGTCGAGCATGGGCATGGGGCGGGCGTTGGAATTCGTAAAGAAAGTGATGCCGCGCGCAGCCGGGCTGCGCAGTGCGCAGAGACAGGCTCCGCCGTATCTTTACCTCAAATCAAGCGGTTTGCTGGCCACGGCATCACGGTCAGCCTTTTACAACTCTTATTAGCTGAACCTTGACGTTTCACGAATTCAAGCTGCACGACGACCTGCTGGCCGGCGTCGACGCCATGAACTACCAGCAGGCCACCCCCATTCAGGAGCAGGCCATCCCCAAAATCATCGAGGGCAAAGACCTGATTGCCTGCGCCCAAACCGGCACCGGCAAAACCGCCGCCTACCTGCTGCCGCTGCTCGACAAGATTTCGCACGCCAAGCACGGCCACACCACCACGCTCATTCTGGTGCCCACCCGCGAGCTGGCCACCCAGATTGACGAGCAGGTGATGGGCTTCGGCTACTACGTGGAAGCCAGCTCGATAGCCATCTACGGCGGTGGCAAATCGGAGAACTGGGAGCAGCAGAAGCGCGCTCTTACTTCGGGGGCCGACATCATCATTGCCACGCCCGGCCGCCTCATTGCCCACCTGCAAATGGGCTATGTGAAGTTCGACCAGATTAAGTACCTGGTGCTGGACGAGGCCGACAAGATGATGGACATGGGCTTTTCGGACGACATCCTGAACATTGTGCGCCAGCTGCCCAAGGACCGCCAGACGCTGCTGTTTTCGGCCACCATGCCCAGCAAAATCCGCGACTTCTCGCAGCAGATTCTCAAAAATCCTGACGAAATCCGGCTGGCCGTGTCGAAGCCCGCCGCCGGCATCGACCAGCAGTTTTACATGGCCTACGACCGCCAGAAAATTTACCTGCTCGAGCACCTCATCAAAACCCAGGACGTGCAGAGCATGGTGCTCTTCACCAGCCAGAAAGCGGCCGTGGGCGGCATCGTGAAAGCGGTGAACAAGCTGGGCGTGGAAGCCCGCGGCATCAGCTCCGACCGCACCCAGGAAGAGCGCGAGGAAATCATGCGGGCCTTCAAAAACAAGCAGTTCCCCATTCTGGTGGCCACCGACGTGCTCAGCCGCGGCATCGACATCGACTCGCTGAGCCACGTGGTGAACTACGACATCCCCCGCGCGGCCGAGGACTACGTGCACCGGATTGGTCGTACCGCCCGCGCGGCCACCAAAGGCACGGCCATCACCTTCATCTCGGACCAGGACCAGGACCGGGTGGTGAAGATTGAAAAGCTCATCGAGCGCGACATCGAGAAACAGAAAATCACCGAGCAGTTGGGCCTGGGCGAAGCGCCCGAGTTTGACCCCAAGCGCTTTGCCGGCCTGGGAGGCAAAATTGGCGGCCGCCCGGCCCGCGGCGGCCACGGCGGTGGCGGCGGCCGCGACCGTGGCCCCCGCGCCGAAGGTGACCGGGGCCCGCGCCGCGAAGGTGGCGGCCGGGATGGTGGCCGCGACGGCGGCAAGCCCCGCCGCGACGCGCCCGACCCCAAAGACCCCAAGCACCTGGAGCGTCTGGCCGCCGCCAAAAATGCCCTCGCGGCATTGGATGCCGGCCAGGCCCCGGCCGTGCCCTATCAGCGCCCGCCCCGCCCCGAAGGTGAAGAGCGCCGCGACCGGGGCCCCCGCCCCGAGCGCGCCCCTCGCCCGGAAGGCGAGGCCCGTCCGCCCCGCGAGCCCCGCGCACCTCGTGCCGAAGGCGAAGCCCGTCCGCCCCGCGAGCCCCGGCCCGAAGGCGAGGCCCGGCCGCCCCGTGCCGAAGGCGAGCGCCGCCGCAGCCGCGGTGGCCGCAACCGCAAGCGCGGGCCCAAGCCCGAAGGCGGTGATACCGCTCCCATGGCTGCCAGCCCCGCCGCCGAGTAACCGGAAGGCGTATTGAGCCGCCCCGGCACGTCGCCGCCCAGCGCCCTTCTGCGGGCCGGGCGGGTGGCGTACCGGGGCGCTTTTGTGTGCAGCTCCGTCAACCACTCCGTATGTATCCTTCGGATTTTCCTCAATTCCAGACCGCGGCCGGCACCATTGTGGCCCGGCGCGACGGGCGGGTGGTGCGCGCTACCGGCATCCGGTACGCCCGCGCCAAACGGTTTCAGTATCCGGAGCCGGAGCCGGTGGCGGCGTCGCCCATTGTGGCCACGGCCCCCGCGCCGGCGTGCCCGCAGGTGGCCGATGCCCGGCTGGATGAAGTGCTGGGTGATTTGTACCAGGAATTAACCTTCAGCGAAGACTGCCTGCGGCTGTCCGTGACGCTGCCGGCCGATGCTGACCCGGCCGAGCAACTACCCGTGTTGGTGTGGGTACACGGCGGCTCTTACGTGACGGGAGCCGGCGACTTGTCCATTTACGACCCCACCGCGCTGGTGACCGAGCAGCGCGTGGTATTTGTGGCCGTAACGTACCGGCTGGGCCTGCTGGGCTTCCTGGGCAGCGAAGGCGGCACGCCGCCCAACCTGGGACTACTAGACCTGCTGGAGGCCCTGCGGTGGGTGCAGCGCAACATTGCCGGGCTGCACGGTAACCCCGCCTTGGTAACGCTGCTGGGCCACTCCTCCGGCGCCGATGCCATTGCGCAACTCATGCTGACGGCCGAGGCGAGCAGCTTGTTCCGAAGGGTGGTGCTGCACAGTGCCCCGCTGGGCATCACGCGCCACCGCCGCGCCATGAGCCGGGCCATGGTGGCCGCGGCGGGCCCGCTGTCGGCGCTTGGCCCTGTCGGGGAAGTGCTGGCCCGCGAAAGCTCCGTGACGAAAAGCGTGCGCCGGTTTGGGCTGAAGAGCGGAATGCCTTTCGGCCCGCAATACGGCGCCCCGCCCCTGCCACCCGAAACGGCTGTGGAGGAAACCTGGGCGGCGGTGGCCCCGCAGTTCGACGTCCTCATCGGCGCCACAGCTGAGGAAACCCGCTTTTTTGCCGTCATTGAGCCGTCGCTCAACCGGCTGCTGCGGCTGCCGCTGCTCGGAGCGCCGGTGGTGCGGCTCCTCACCACGCTCAGTTCCAACGCCATTTACTTGCATCCGGCCATTGCTTTTGCCCGGCGGCACGCGCAGGCGGGCGGGCGGGCCTATCATTTCTTGGTGCATTTTCAGCCAACGGGCAGCCCGTTTGGCGCGGCTCATACCATCGATTTGCCGCTGTTGCTGGGCACCGAGGCCAGTTGGGCCGCCACGCCCCTGCTGGGGCAAACCAAGTGGGCAGAATTCAACGAGGCGGCCCGGCAGGTGCGGCAGTTGTGGGCCGGCTTTGCGCGCACGGGCAGCTTGCCGGCGCCGGTGGAGGTTCCCGGCGTGCTGTCGCTACGTCAGGTAAGCAAAGCCGAGTAATTCCACGAAAGCAGTTGCTTGCGGAATAGCCGCCGCGATAATGCCTGCCGCGAAGCACTTCTCAGTGGTTCCGGCGTGCCTACCCCAGCACCTGCCCCACGCCAAACAGCACCGTGAACACCAGCGTGCTCAGGGCCATTTGCTTCAGCAGCGGGTCTATCTGCATCGATTCCTGCCGCTGCCACACCTGAATGGCGTTGAAGGCAAACAGCGGCACGGCCAGCGCATACAGCCACTGCCAGGGCGAATGGTAGGTGAGCGCCACAAACACCGTGGCGCACCCGAGGCCCAGCAGCAGCAGCAGCCAGTGGTAGCGCCGGGCATGCACCGCGCCCAGCCGCACCGGAATGGTGATTTTGCCGGCCAGTACGTCGGAGTTGATGTCGCGGATGTTGTTCACGTTCAGCACAGCCGTGGCGAAGCAGCCCAGCGCGGCAGCGGGCAGCAGCACTTGCAGCGGCAGGCTACGGGCCTGCAGGAAGTAGGTGCCGCACACGCCCACGATGCCGAAGAACAGAAACACCGAAATATCGCCGAACCCCGCGTAGCCGTAGGGGTTTGCGCCCGCCGTGTAGTTCACCGCCGCCCAGATGGCTGCCAGCCCCAGCGCCAGAAATCCCAAGAACAACCCCAGCCCGGCCGCGCCCAGCGCCACCCACAGCAGCGCCAGCCCGCTGCCCAGCGCCAGCAGTCCGCAAATCCACATGCCGCGCTTCATTTGCGCGGGGGTGATGGCCCCGCTTTGCACGGCACGCTGCGGGCCCTGGCGGTGCACACTGTCGGCGCCGTTTTGCGAGTCGCCGTAGTCGTTGGCCAGGTTGCTGAGGATTTGGAGCAGGATGGTGGTGAGGGCCGCCAAGCCCACCACCAGGCCGTCGAAGTGGCCATTGGCTTTGGCCAGGAAACCGCCCGTGAGGATGCTGGCCAGGGCCAGCGGCAGTGTGCGGGGGCGGAAGGCGGAAATCCAGGGCGACATGGGCAAAGGGGTAATTTTAGAATGCAAAAGAACGTCACGCAGAGCGTAGCGAAGCATCTTGCTCGCTTCGTTGCAACACTAATCGAATCGGTCAACGATTATTCATTAGTGCGGCACGCGAGATGCTGCGCTGCGCTCTGCATGACGTTCTTTCAAGTCATGATAAAGCAAAAACTACTTGGCAATGTCGGCCAGCAACTCGGGGCTCAGGGGCGTCACTTTCGAACCGTAAAACTTCACCACCTGGCCTTTTTCATTCACCAGGTACTTGCAGAAGTTCCAGTTCGGGGCGTCGGAAACCGCGCCGTTCTTGGTCTTGTCCGACAGGTACTTGTACAACGGAGCTGCCTGGTCGCCTTTCACCGCCACGGTTTCGAAGAGCGGAAACGTCACGCCGTAATTTTTCTCGCAGAACGAGGCCACTTCGGCGTTCGAGGCCAGCTCCTGGTTGAAGCTGTTGGAGGGGAAACCCAGCACCACCACTTTGCCCGCGTACTTCTTCGACAGCTCCTCCAACTCCTTGTACTGCGGGGTGAAGCCGCACTTGGAAGCCGTATTCACAATGAGGAGTTTCTTGCCCTTATACTGGCTCAGTTTCACGTCCTTGCCGTCGATGGACTTCACCGTGAAATCGTACACGGAAGGGGCCGGTTTGGCGGTTTCGTTGGCGGGTGTCATGGCAGCGGGGTTGGTCGGCTTAGCGACGGTAAAGGCCAGGGCCGAGGCGGCCACGGCCAGGGTGAGAATAAGGGAATTTTTCATGGGTTGAAGGTACGGAATTAGCATTTGCCTGCGTAACCAGCCGAAGGTCAATAGGGTTTTGGCTGGTAGCGCGGGTCGGGGGTTTGCGCAGGGGTGCCGCCAGGTGGCGAGCAAGCGAATGGCGCCGGCCTTAGGTGGTGGGCGGCGTCAGCCATTTCTCCAACTGCACCGGTTGGTAGGCCGCCATCTGGGCCAGCAGCGCTTCCGGGTCGGCCGACTGCAGGAGTTGGGCGCGGTTTTCGGCGCGCAGGAGCTGGTCGTCGCGCATGCGGTCGAGGGATTGCAGCAGCAGGTCGTAGTAGCCGGCCACGTTGAGCAGGGCCACCGGCTTTTGGTGCAGGCCGAGTTGGCCCCAGGTCAGGACCTCAAACAGCTCTTCGAGGGTGCCGTAGCCGCCGGGCATGGCAATGAAGCCATCGGCGCGGTCGGCCATCATGAGCTTGCGCTCGTGCATGGACTTTACGACGTGCAATTCCGTGCAGCCCTTGTGGGCCAGCTCCTTGGCATCCAGAAAATCGGGGATGACGCCGATGACCTGGCCGCCTTCCGCCAGCACGGCATCGGCGATGGTGCCCATCAGGCCCACGCGGCCGCCGCCGTACACCAGCGTGAGGCCGCGGGCCACCATGGCTTTGGCCAGGGCCTGCGCCTGGGTGATGTAATTCGGGTTGGTTCCGGCGCTGGAACCACAGTACACGGCAATACTTTTCATAGTTTAGTCAAATTGAACGATTGTAGAGACGCGACACTTCGCGTCTCCCCGTCGGCGCCTCTGGCAGGTGGTTCTGCTGTCATCGTTCAGCAGGGAGACGCGAAGTGTCGCGTCTCTACATCGTTCTGGCAATTACATGCGCTCGGGCACCTGAATGCCAAGCAGGCCCATCGCGGCCTTAATCTGCTCCCCTACCCGCGCCGACAGCGCCACCCGCAGGCTGCGCTTGGCCGCGTCGGCTTCCTGGAAAATCGACACTTCGGCGTAGAAGCGGTTGTAGGCCTTGGCCAGGTCGTAGGCGTATTGGGCAATGACGGCAGGCGAGAGGTTGCGGGCAGCTTCGGCGACCACGGAAGCGTAGCGGGCCAGTTCCTGAATCAGCTCCTGCTCAGTGGCTTCCAATCCGGCAATGCCGCTCCAATCGGCCGATTCGTCAATGCCCAGCTCGGTGGCTTTGCGGCGAATGGCGGCGATGCGGGCGTGTGAATACTGAATGAATGGGCCAGTGTGGCCTTCGAGACTTACCGACTCTTCGGGGTTGAAGAGCATGCGCTTCTTGGGGTCCACTTTCAAAAGGTAATATTTCAGCGCGCCCAGGCCCAGCATGTGGTAGAGTTCTTCGAGCTCTTCATCGCTGAGGCCTTCGGTTTTGCCTTTTTCGAGGGTGGCGGCTTTGGCGGCGGCCACCACGTCGCGCACCAGCTCGTCGGCGTCCACCACGGTGCCTTCGCGCGATTTCATCTTGCCCGAGGGCAAATCCACCATGCCGTAGCTAAGGTGGTGGATGGCGTCGGCGTAGGGCTTGCCCAGCTTTTTGAGCGTGGCTTGCAGCACCTGCATGTGGTAGTTCTGCTCGTCGGCGATGACGTAGATGCTGCTGTCGTAGCCGAAATCCTGGTACTTGAGCTCGGCCGTGCCCAGGTCCTGGGTGATGTAGACGCTGGTGCCGTCGGCGCGGAGCAGGAGCTTTTCGTCGAGGCCCTCGGCCTGCAAATCGACCCACACCGAGCCGTTTTCTTTCTTGAAGAACACGCCTTTGGTCAGGCCCTCTTCCACCCGCTCTTTGCCCAGCAGGTAAGTTTCGGACTCGTAGTAGTACTGGTCGAAATCGACGCCAATGGTTTTGTAGGTTTCGTCGAAGCCCTCGTACACCCAGCCGTTCATCTGGCTCCAGAGGGCTTTTACATCCGGCTCGCCGGCTTCCCAGGCTTGCAGCATCTGCTGGGCTTCGGCCATGAGGGGGGCCTGTTTTTTGGCAATGTCGGTGGCCACGCCTTCGGCTTCGAGCTGCTTGATTTCCTCGCGGTAGTGCTTCTCAAACAGCACGTAGTACTTGCCGGCGAGGTGGTCGCCCTTCATGCCGGCCTGCTCGGGGGTTTCGCCGTGGCCGAAGTGCTGGTAGGCAATCATCGACTTGCAGATGTGGATGCCGCGGTCGTTCACCAGGTTGGCTTTGGTGACGGTGGCGCCGGTGGCTTTCAGAATCTCGGCCACGGAGTAGCCCAGGAAGTTGTTGCGCAGGTGGCCCAGGTGCAGGGGCTTGTTGGTATTGGGCGAGGAGTATTCAACCACCACGTTGCGCGGGCCGTCGGTGGCCACGGGCGCGGTGGCGGGCTGGGCACGCAGCTGCGCAAACTGGCTCAGCCACTCAGCATCGGCAATTTCGAGGTTCAGGAAGCCTTTCACCACGTTGTAGCCGCGCACGCGGGGCTCGTGGGTTTTCAGCCACTCGCCCAGGGCCTGGCCGATTTGCTCGGGGCCTTTGCCCAAAGCCTTGGTGAGCGGGAACGTGACGAGGGTGAAGCTGCCGGCAAACTCCTTGCGCGTGGGCTGGAGCGTGAGGCTGGCGGTGGGAACTTCAACGCCAAAAACGGCCTGGGCGGCGTTTTGCAGGGCGGTTTTGAGGGAGGATTCTAACTGTTGCACGGGGCAAAGGTACGTTCTCACGAGAACCCCACCCCCTGTCCTCTTCTCCAAAAAAAGAGGAAGCACGGTTCGGCTTCTTACCGCGCTGCTTTGTCCCAACGGTTGAATACCAAACCGAAGCTTGCGCTGGCGCCGCTACCGGCTCACCACCTCTTCCAGCCGCAGCCGCTTCTCAATGGCATCCGTCGCCTTTTCCAGGATGTTGAAGGCATTCTTGGCCATCGTGTTGCCGTTGTCCAGCGTGGGGTTGATTTCGACCATTTCGAAGCACACCACCCGGTCGTTTTCCAGCAGGTCCTGGCAGAGGTTTTCGGCTTCGGAGAGGTAGAGGCCGTCTTCCACGGGCGTGCCCGTGCCGATGCTGAAGCTCGAATCGAGGCTGTCGACGTCGAAGGAAATGTAGACCAGGTCGCAGAAACGCAGGTGCTCGTAAATCTCGCGGGTGAGGCGGCGCGAGCCTTTGGCCTTGATTTCGGGCAGCTTTATCCATTTAATGCCCAGTTCCTCGATGAGGGCGTCTTCCTCCTCTTCGGTGTCGCGCACCACCACGTACACCAGGTGTTCGGGCTTGAGTTTGGGGCCGGGCTCGCCTAGGTTTTGCAGGCGGCGCCAGAAGAAGATGGTTTCGGCGTCGGGGATGTTGCGCTGGTGTTTGAGGTTGTCGACGCCGAGCGAGGCGGCCAGGGGCATGCCGTGCACGTTGCCGCTGGGCGTGGTGTAGGGCGAGTGAATGTCGGCGTGGGCGTCAATCCAGATGACGCCCAGCGTTTTGGTGGGGTAGGCGGCCTTGATGCCGGCAATGGTGGCGTTGGCCGAGCTGTGGTCGCCGGCCAGCACCAGCGGGAACTCGCCGAAGCGCAGGGTCTGCTCCACGGCGGCGGCAATGCCCTTCTGCACGGTGTAGATGGCGTCGATGTGCTTGGCGAAGGGGAACGGCGTTTTATCGAACAGCACGTGGTTCAAATCGGGCACCACCACGGAGTTGAACCGGCGGAAATAGTCGGAGCCTTTGTTGAGGCAGGCCACGCGCAGGGCGTCGATGCCCATGCCGGAGCCGCGGGTGCCGGCCCCGAGCTCGGAGCGGACTTCCAGAAGTTTGATGCGTTTCATCGGAGGGTGGGAATTTGGGATAGCAGGATGGCGGCATCGTTCCAAGGATTTTAATTGTCAGTTGCTGGTTGTCAGTTGTTAGAATCGATGAACGACCTGACAACTGGCAACCAGCAACTGACAACTAGAAACACTTCGAGCGCTGCCTTGCGGCAGAAGCATCTGCCGTAGCCAAGTCGCTAATATTCCATCGTCACGATGCGAGGCGGGATAGCGGGAGAACATCAAGCGGTTCCCGGCCGTTATCCCGACCCGGCGGTACTTTTGTACGGCCCGCCGCAAAGGTCGGGCTTTTTCGCCGTTTTCAAAACCGAATGGATACGTACCACGACCTCATTTCTCAGACTTTCGACTTTCCTACGGCCGACTTTACCGTGCAGGACCACGAGCTGCAATTTCACGGCATCGACCTGATGGGCCTCGTGGAAAAATACGGCACTCCGCTACGCCTCACGTATTTGCCCAAAATCAGCTCCCAGATTCAGCGGGCCAAGCAATGGTTTGCCGAGGGCATTGAGAAAACCGGCTACACCGGCTCCTATTCCTACGCCTACTGCACCAAGTCGTCGCACTTCCGCTTCGTGCTGGAAGAGGCCCTGAAAAACGACATCCACCTCGAAACCTCGTCGTGGTTCGACATCAGCATCATCCGCAACCTGCACGCCCAGGGCAAGGTCGACAAGCAGAAGCACATCATCTGCAACGGCTTCAAACCCGAGGCTTACAAGAAGGAAATCGCCGACCTGATTAACGACGGGTTTGTGAACTGCATGCCCATCATCGATTCGCCCAACGAAATCGAGTACTACCACGACCACGTAAATGAGAAGGTGAACTTGGGCATGCGCCTGGCCTCCGACGAGGAGCCGCGCTTCCAGTTCTACACCTCACGCCTGGGCGTGCGCTACGCCGACGTGATTCCGCTCTACGAGCAGCGCATCAAGGACGACCCGCGCTTCACGCTCACCATGCTGCACTACTTCATCAATACCGGCATCAAGGACACGTCCTATTACTGGTCGGAGCTGAGCCGCTTCGTGCACAAGTACTGCGAGCTGCGCAAGGTGTGCCCTACCCTCACCACGATTGACATCGGCGGCGGCTTCCCCATCCAGACCAGCATCCAGCCCGAGTACGACTACCCTTACATGGTGGCCGAGATTCTGCGCACCATTCAGCGTATCTGCAAGGAAGAAGGCGTGCCCGAGCCCAACATTTTCACCGAGTTCGGCATCTTCACGGTGGGCGAAAGCGGCGCCATCATCTACAGCATTCTCGACGAGAAGCTGCAGAACGACAAGGAATTGTGGTACATGATTGACGGCTCGTTCATCACCAACCTGCCCGACACCTGGGCCCTGAACCAGCGCTTCATCATGCTGGCCGTGAACGGCTGGCAGAAATCGTACAAGCGCTGCCAGCTCGGCGGCCTCACCTGCGACTCGCAGGACTACTACAACGCCGAGAAGCACATCTACCAGGTGTTTCTGCCCGAGCGCAAGCCCGCCGATGCCCAGCCGCTCTACGTGGGCTTCTTCCACACCGGCGCCTACCAGGAGAGCCTCAGCGGCTACGGCGGCATCAAGCACTGCCTCATTCCGGCCCCGCAGCACGTCATTCTCGACCGCGCCGCCGATGGCACGCTCACCGATACCGTTTTTGCGCCCCAGCAGGAAGCCGGCAGCATGATGCGCATCCTCGGATACGAATAATTCAATTTCGGCGTTAGGAAGACGTAGCGAAATATTGAGCTCCCTGCTTATCTTTGAAGCTCAGCCCGTCATCCCTCACCCGTATTAATATAAATTATGAAAAAGTTCGTATTGCTCGCCGCCTGTGCTGCCGCCCTCACCCTCGGCGCCTGCAACCGCCAGAAGTGCCCCGCCTACAGCAGCACTAAGGAGGCCAACCGCGTTTCCTCGCCCATCACGGCCAGCACTGCCCAACAAGTAGAGCGCCAGTAAGCATCGGAGTTGAAATGAAAAGGCCGGCTTCCCGCGTGGAAAGCCGGCCTTTTTCGTCCGTCATGCCCCGGCTGTGCTCGGCATGACTTGATTTTGTTGCATTTATGCAGTCAAAATAAGGGCCGTAGCCGCCCGCAAATCGGCCACGTGCGGCGCGAATCCTTCCGCGTTTTCCTCCTCCCCCACCAGAATGCCGCGCACGCCCACCGCGGCGCCGGCTTCCATGTCGCGCAGGCGGTCGCCCACTATCCAGCACTGCGCCGCGTCGAGGCGGAAGCGGGCCATGGCTTTTTCCAGCATGCCGGAATTGGGCTTGCGCAGGACGGATTCGCTCACGCTGGGGTGGGCGTCGGCGAAATACAGCGCGTCGAGGATGCCGCCGCAGGCAGCTTGCAGCTTGGCGTGGCAGGCGTGCACGTCGGCCGCGGTGTAGAGGCCTTTGGCAATGCCGGCCTGGTTGGTGACGACTATCAGGTGGTAGCCGGCGGCTTTGAGCCGGGCCAGGCTTTCGGGCACGCCGGGGCAGATGATGAATTTCTCGGGCTGCCACACGTAGGTGCCAATTTCTTCGTTCAGCACGCCGTCGCGGTCCAGAAATATGGCTTTGTTTTTTGTTGTCATTGCAGCAAAGCTACGGGCGAACTTTGCAGGCTCATTTGCGCTACGACTTTATGAAAATCGGCATCATCGGCGGGGGCATCAGCGGCCTCACCCTGGCCTGGTACCTGCAAAAGGCCGGCGTGCCCTACGACCTGTTTGAGGCCGATACCCGGCCCGGCGGCAACCTGCACAGCCTGCCCACGCCCGAAGGCTACCTGCTGGAAGTGGGCCCCAACTCGCTGCAGATGAGCACCGAGTTGGAAGAGCTGCTGGCCGACCTCGCCCTGACCGACCAGATTCAGGACGCGGCCGCCGTGAGCCAGCACCGCTACGTGCTGCGCGACGGCCGCTACCAGGTGCTGCCCGGTTCCCCGCCCAGCCTGCTCACCAACGGCTTTTTCAGCCTAAAAGCGAAGTGGCAACTGCTGAAAGAATTCCGCACGCCCGCCGCGCCCCTCGACCCGCAGGAAACGGTGGCGCATTTTTTCCGCCGCCGCTTCGGGCCCGAAATTGTGGATTACGCCGTCAATCCCTTCATGGCCGGCATCTACGCCGGCGACCCCGAGCAGCTGCTCATCCACAAGACCTTTCCGCAGCTGGCGGCCTTGGAGCAGCAGTTTGGCTCGGTGCTGCGCGGCTTTGCCAAAACGAGCAAAGGCGCCGGCCGCCGCCGCATCGTCACGCTCAAAAAAGGCATTCAAACCATTGCCGATGCGCTGGCGGCCCGGCTCAGCGGCTACCAGGCGGGTACCACGGTCACGGCCATTTCGCGGGCGGCCGATGGCACCTACCAGCTGGAATTGAAAGGGCCGCAGGGGCTGGAAGCGGCGCCCGGCTACTCGCACCTGGCACTGGCGCTGCCCACCTATGCGGTGGCGCCGCTGCTGCAACCGCTGTTTCCGCAAGCCGCGGCGGCGCTGGCGGCCGTGCACTACCCGCCCATGAGCGCCGTGTATTCGGCCTACGACCGGGCCGCCGTGGCGCACCCGCTCAACGGCTTCGGCGCGCTCAATCCCAAAGTGGAAGGCACCTACGCGGCCGGTTCCATCTGGACCAGCAGCATCTACCCCAACCGCGTGCCGGCCGGGCAGGTGCTGTTCACCACCTTCGTGGGCGGCGCGCAGTACGAAGACGCCGCCCGGCAGCCCGAGGAAGCCCAGAAAGCCGCCGTGCACACCGAGCTGAGCAAGCTGTACGGCATCACGGGGGCCCCGCGCTGGCAGTTCCGCTACAGCTGGCCGCGCAGCATTCCGCAGTTCGACCAGCGCATAGTGGGGGCGCACGCGGCCGCGGCCGAGCTGGAAGCCGAGCGCATTGTGGCCGTGGCCAATTGGCGCGCCGGCGTGGGCGTGCCCGACTGCGTGCGCCACGCCCGCCGCACGGCCGAGCAGTTGGCCGCTGAGCAATAGCCCCTTGCCCGGACGTTTGCCGGCATAGCGCCTTCCAAATACCTTTATAGCTTCTTTTCAGCTTGGCAAAAAGCCGCTCAGGGGCCCGCGCTACCATGCAGCTTCGTACCGCGAAACCCTATCTTTGCCCCCATGAGCGAAAGCCTCGTCCTAATCCCCACCTACAACGAGCGCGAAAATGCGGAGCTGATTATCCGCAAGGTGATGTCGTTGCCGCGGGCTTTCGACGTGCTGATTATCGACGACGGCTCGCCCGACGGCACGGCCGCCATCGTGCGCGGCCTGCAGGCGGTGTTTCCGGGGCGGCTGTTTTTGGAGGAGCGCAGCGGCAAGCAGGGCCTGGGCACGGCTTACATCCACGGCTTTCGGTGGGCGCTGGCGCGCCACTATGAGTACATCTTCGAGATGGACGCCGATTTTTCGCACAACCCCGACGACCTGGTGCGCCTCTACGACGCCTGCGCGCAGGAGGGCTACGACGTAGCCATCGGCTCGCGCTACATCCAGGGCGTGAACGTGGTGAACTGGCCCATGTCGCGGGTGCTCATGTCGTATTTCGCCTCGTGGTACGTGCGCCTCGTCACGGGCATGCCCATCCGCGACGCCACGGCCGGCTTCAAGTGCTACACGGCGCGGGTGCTGCGCGCCATCGAGCTGGAGAAAATCCATTTCGTGGGCTACGCTTTTCAGATTGAGATGAAATGGCTGGCCTACCAGCTGGGTTTCCGCATCAAGGAAGTGCCCATCATTTTCACCGACCGCACCCGCGGCACCTCCAAAATGTCGAAAGGCATTGTGGAGGAAGCCTTTTTCGGCGTGCTGCAAATGAAGGTGAGCAGCTGGCTGCACCCGCTCAAGCCCGTGGGCAAGGCATAGCCGCAGCCGAGGCCACGGCGTATCTTGCGCCGGCGCATGGAAAACACTCCCCTGTTTTGGCTGGCTTTTACGGCGTTCGTCATTGGGCTGCTGCTGCTCGATTTGCTGGTGTTCAACCGCAAAGCCCACGAGATTAAGCTGCGCGAAGCCTTGGGCTGGAGCGTGTTTTGGGTCACGCTCTCGCTGGGGTTCAACGTGCTGGTGTACCGCACCATGGGCCACCAGGCCGGCCTGCAATGGCTGACGGGCTACCTGGTGGAGAAGGCCCTGAGCGTGGACAACCTGTTTGTCTTCCTGCTCATTTTCAATTACTTCAAAGTGCCGGGGCAGTACCAGCACCGCATCCTGTTTTGGGGCGTGCTGGGCGCACTGATTTTGCGCGCCGTGTTTATCCTGGTGGGCGGGGCGCTGCTGGCCAAGTTTCACTTTTTGGTGTATTTGCTGGGGGCCTTCCTGGTTTACACGGGCATCAAGATGGGCGTGGCCGGCGAGTCGGCCGAAATAGACCCCGAAAACAACCCTGTGGTGCGGTTCCTGAGCCGCCACCTGCCCATCACGCGGCAGCTGGAAGGCGGCAAGTTCTTCGTGCGAAAAGAAGGCCTGCGCTTCGCCACGCCCCTCTTTGTGGTGCTGGTGATGGTGGAAACCACCGACGTGGTATTTGCCGCCGACTCCATTCCGGCCATTCTGGCCATCACGCGCGACACGTTTGTGGTGTTTACTTCCAACGTGTTTGCCCTGCTGGGGCTGCGGGCCATGTACTTTGCCCTGGCCAGCCTGATGCGGCTGTTCCACTACCTGCACTACGGCCTGTCGCTGATTCTGGTATTCATCGGCAGCAAGATTCTGCTCGAAAACGTGCTGCCCATTCCCATGCCCTACGCGCTGGGCGTGGTGGGCGGCCTGCTGCTGCTGAGCACGTTGGCTTCGGTGCTGTGGCCCAAGCGCGAAGAATAAGTTTAGCGGGCGGGCACCTTTTGCCCGGGCCGGACAACCTTTTTCACCCCCACGCCATCATGCCTGCATGAAAACACTTCGACTCCTAGCAGCGGGATTTCTTCTGGGCCTGCGCTTCTGCCAACCCGCGGCCGGCCAAACGCTGGACCCGGGTTTCACTTCTCCCCTCTCGCTCTACACCACGGGCAAAGTGTACTACATGGGGCCACCGCAGGCCGACGGCAAGCGCGTGCTGGGCGGCTACTTCACGCGGGCCAACGGCGCGGCCGCCAACTCCTTTGCCCGCTTCGACGACCTGGGCAACGTGGACCTGCCGTTTTCGCAGAACGTGGGCAGCGTGGGGGGCGTGGCGCAGGTGCTGGGCCTGCCCACGGGCCAGTACCTGCTGGTGGGCAATGGCAACACGGTGACGGCCGGCGGCCTCACGCGCCCCGAATTGCTGCGCCTGAACGCCAACGGCACCGCCGACGCCAGCTTTGGCGGGGGCGCGGGCCCGAGCGGCAGCCAGGGCTACGGCTTCGGGCAGGCCTTTGCGGTGCAGCCCGACGGCAAGATTTTGGTGGCTGGGTCGTTTGAAACCTACCACGGCGTGCCGGCGGCCGGGGTGGTGCGCCTCAACGCCAACGGCAGCGTCGATGCCACGTTCAACGTGGGCACGGGCTTCGGGGCGGGGGCGTTTCCGGAGACCATTGCGGTGCAGCCCGACGGCAAAATCCTGATTGGCGGCGACTTCACGAGCTTCAACGGCCAGTTCACGCAGAGCCTGGTGCGCCTGAATGCCAACGGCAGCGTCGACGCCTCCTTTGTCTCGCCCCTGCTGGCCAACTCGTTCGTAGAAGGCCTCGTGCTGCAGCCCGACGGCAAGGTGCTGGCAAACGGCTACCTGGCGCTGTCCGGCGCCG
Organism: Hymenobacter armeniacus; assembly: GCF_014699055.1. Lineage (GTDB taxonomy): Bacteria > Bacteroidota > Bacteroidia > Cytophagales > Hymenobacteraceae > Hymenobacter > Hymenobacter armeniacus. Next base: position 13,461 of record NZ_JACXAC010000001.1, on the reverse strand, counting down.
GCGCCACGGCGTATGCGGGCCTGGTACGCCTGCAACCCACGGGCGGGCTCGACGCCAACTTTGCGGTGTCGCTGTTTCAGGACGGCGACGTGTCGAATAGCTCCTCCGACCCCGCCGTGCTGCTACAGGCCGATGGCAAAATCATTGTGAGCGGCTACTTCACCGGGGCCGTGGGCAACCACGTGGCCCGCCTCAACCCCGACGGCACCGCCGACCTGACCTTTCAGGTGGGCACCGGCCCCAGCCAGGCCCCGGCCACGCTGGGCCTGCAGCCCAACGGCAGCCTGCTGGTGGGCGGCGAGTTTGGCACGTTCAACAACCTGGAGCAGCCGGTGGTGCGCCTCACGCCCGCCGGCGCCCTCGAAACGGCCTTTCTGCCCCGCCTGCAAAACCCGGGCTTTGCCAGCGCCCTGGCCCTGCAGCCCGACGGCAAGCTGCTGCTCGGCGGCGATTTCACCGAGCTGAACGGGCAGCCCGTGCACCGCCTGGTGCGCCTGCTGCCCAACGGCACCCTCGACGCCGCATTCGGGGCCGCCACGGGCGCGCTGTCCGACGCCGTGACCAGCCTCCGCCTTCAGCCCGACGGCAAGGTGCTGGCCGGCACCGCCCTGAGCGTGTTGCGCTTCGACGCCAGCGGTGCCCCCGATGCCACGTTCACGCCTTTCGTTTCGGGGCCCGGCTATTACGTGTCCACCGTCAACGGCTTGGCCGTGCAGGCCGACGGCCGCATATTGGTGGCCGGCTACCTGAGCGGCACGGCCAACGGGCTTTCCTTCAACGGGGTGGTGCGCCTCACGAGCACCGGCGCCGTGGACCCCAGCTTTGCCCGCCCCGTTGTGAACGGGACGCTGGGCAACGCCGCCGACGCCAATGCCGTGCTGGTGCAGTCCGATGGCCGCATTGTGGTGGCGGGCCGGTTCCGGACGGGCACGCAAGGCTCCGTGTACCGCGTGGTGCGCTACGAAAGCACCGGCGCGCTCGACGCCGGTTTTTTCAACACCACGGCCTACACGCTTGCCAGCACCACCATCGCGCCGGGGCAGGTGTTCGACCTGGCCCAGCAGGCCGATGGCCGGCTGCTGGTGGGCGGCTACTTCAACCAGGTCGGGGGTCTGTCGCGCTACGGCGTGGCCCGCTTGCTGGCCACCGGCGCGCTCGACCCGAGCTTTTTTTCCAACACCGTGCTTGCGGGCACGGTGCGCACGCTGGCCATTCAGCCCAACGGCCGCGTGCTGCTGGGCGGCAATTTTAATGCAACCGTGCCCGGCGTCGGCACGCTCGTCAACCTGGCGCGGGTGCTCGACAATGGCCAGCTCGACACCTCGTTTGGCCCCACGGCCAACCCCAATAACGTGGTGCGCGCCGTGGAGGTGCAGCCCAACGGCGCCATTGTGCTGGCGGGCCAGTTCATCAGTGTGGCCGGCTTGCCGCGCGTGGGCGTGGCCCGCATCACGGCCGCCAACGTGCTGGCGGTGCAAGCGCCCACCGCCGTGGCCGAGCGCACCGCTGCCTGGCCGGTGCCGGCGCACGGCCAGTTGCACATTGCCCCCGACCTCAGCGCCCGCCCCATTGCCCTCGACCTCACCGATGCCCTCGGCCGCACCGTGCGCCACCAGGCGGCGGGCAGCGCCCCCAAGCAAACCATGGACCTGGCGGGACTGCCCGCCGGCGTGTACCTGCTGCGCGTGCAGTATGCCTCGGGCACGGTGGCACGCCGCATTGCGGTGGAATAAGCCGTTTTTTCAGCCAGAAAAAAGGGGATGAGCCGCCGTGGCTCATCCCCTTTTTTGTGCTGTTGGCGGGCGGCTACTTGGGCGCTTTGGGCGCTTCGGGGTCGGCGGCGTTGGAGTTGACGCCCGCGTCGGGGGCGGCGGCGCCGGTGTTGAGCAGGTCAATCAGGTTGAGGGGCTCAAACTGGCTCGAATCGGCGGCCACGGTGGCGCGGGTGGTGTCGGGGCGAGCCGAGAAACGCATGTACTGCCGCGCCGGACCGTTGAGGCTCAGCCCGTAGGGCAGGTTCTCGCGGTCGTTGGGCGTGATGAGGCCGCGGGTGGCCATGATGTCGGCAATGAGCCGGAAGAAGTAGCGGGTGCTGCGGCGCAGGTCGCCGTAGGCATCGAAGGAATAGCGCGCGTACTTGGGTTTGGGGATGATGCTGGCCAGGTAGAGGCTTTCGGCCAGGTTCAGCTCGCTGGGGCGCTTGCCGTAGTAGAACAGGGCCGCGTCCTTCACGCCATACACGCCGCGCTTGCCGCTGGGCCAGCGGTACTTGCTCGGGCCCCACTCGATGATGTTCAAATACACCTCAAACATACGCTGCTTGCTGGCCAAGTGCGTGTTTTCGAGCAGCCACACGATGAGGGCCTCTTCGATTTTGCGGGCCACGGTTTTCTGGCGGGTCAAAAACACGTTCTTCACCAGCTGCATGCTGAGCGTGCTGCCGCCGCGGGCAAAGCGCTTCTCCTTAATGTTCTGGATGGCCGATTTCACAAACGCCTTCTCCATGAAGCCTTTGTGCGTGAAGAAGCGCGGGTCTTCGGCCGTGGTGATGGCGTGAATGAGGTAGGGCGACACCTCGTTGTAGGGCACAAAATCGGGGTTGGGCGGGCCCACCACGAAGGTGCGCACCGAGTCGCCCTTGTCGTTGTACACCGTTTGCACAAAGGGCGTATTCAGCTTGTTGAGGTCTTCTTCGCCGAAGCTGGTGAGCTTGAAATTCTTGCCCTTGAGGCTGGAATCGAACTTCAGGCTGTCGACCTGGGCCATGTCGAGGCTGCCGCTCATGCGGTAGGTGAGCGTGCCGGTGCCCTGGGTGCCGCGCACCTCGTCGAAAATGCCGGTGGGCAGCGAGGCAAAGAAGTCGTTGGCTTCCGTCTCGGCCGACGTCACGTTGATGCTTACGGCCCGGCTGGGCTTCATGCGCACGCTGATTTCGGGGTAGAGCACGATTTTGTTCACCGTAATCTGGCTGCCTTTTTCCAGGGCGGCGGTGCCACGGCCCAATTTGGCCACGAAGTCGAGCCCGCCGCGCTTCACCTCAATTTCGTTGGCCGCCAGCTTGGGGTGGTAGAGGCTAAAATTGCGGGCGGCCAGGGAGCCGCGCACCGTGAGCGTGCCGCCGGTGTCGTCGTCGTCAAAATCCTTGCTGTCCAGGCGCACCTGCACCGTGTCGAAGCTCACCAGGGCCCCGAAGCGGCGGGGCACGTAGGGCAGCTGCACCGAGCCCCCTATCCCGAACACCTTGGCGTTCAGCGCATAGTCGCCGGGCTCGATGTGCCCGCTGATGCCCAGCTGGTTGGCCACCGAGTCGATGGTAGCCGTGAGGCTGCCGCTGATGTCGCCGTCCTGAATCTTGAGCTCGGGCAGGCGCAGCATGGCTGTGTGGCGCAGGCTGGCGTAGCTCACCGTGAAATCCTTGAAATTGGCTTCGCCGGGCACGTTGTCGAACACCGTTTCGAGGGCCTGGTTCAGCAGCAGGCCGTAGTTGGTGCCTTTGGTGGTGTCGCGCGGGGCGGCGCTGGGCTTCTGTTTCTTAATCAGGAAGCCGTAGTTATCGGCGGTGGCCGTTTTGTGGGGCGTGAGGCGGGCCGTGATGATTTGCAGGTCGCTGAACACCGGGCGGCCGGCGAAGAGCGAGCGCACGCTCAGGCTGGCCTGCAGGCGGCGGGCGGTGAGCAGGGTATCGGTGGGGTTGGCGGTGGGCACCAGGCCCAGGCCCGCGATTTCAACGGTTTTGAAGCCCGCGAACTTGGCCGGCCCCAGCGTGAGAATGACCGGGTATTTGCGCTCAATTTTGGCCTTAACCTCTTTCAGCGCGTAGTCCAGCAGCTGCTGGCGCTTCCACTGAAACACGGCAAATGCCAGCAGCAGCAGCACCGCTAGGCCGCCTAAAATGCCGAATACAAGTCGTTTGGTGGAAGGGGAAATGCGCACGGAAATCAATAAAGTGGGCGGCTTAGCCAACGCCAAAGGTAAGGAAAACGCAGGCGTAGCAGGAATACGGCTGCGACGCCGGAACGGACGGCTCGGCTACCCACAAAGCCGGGGGCGCCGCCGTTTCCGCAACGGCTGAGGGGCTTAGCCCCGGTTGCCGGCCCTCGACGGGTCGGATAATCGGGCCGAAAGGATGAAATGCAAACTGCCTGCGTATCGTTCAATGGGCTCTCGCCCTGCCCGGCGGCGCCAGCTGCCGCCGCGGCAACGCCTCTTCTCTGGCAATGGGGAGCCAGCCGCGCGGCACCGCTCTTCTGGCCCGTACTTTTGCGCCATGCCCAGCCCCCTCACCGCCCTCTCGCCCCTCGACGGGCGCTACGCCCGCGCCACGGCTCCCCTGGCCACGCGCTTCTCCGAAATGGCCCTCATCCGCTACCGCGTGCTGGTCGAAGTCGAGTATTTCATCGCCCTGGCCGAGCTGCCGCTGCCCCAGCTGCAAGCCGTGCCGGCCGACGCTTTCCCGGGCCTGCGGCGCCTCTACGAGGGCTTCAGCGAAGCCGACGCGGAAGCGGTGAAAGCCCACGAAGCCGTGACCAACCACGACGTGAAAGCGGTGGAGTACTGGCTGCGCGACGAGTTTGCCAAGCTCGGTCTGGGCGCGTTTGTCGAATTTATCCACTTCGGCCTTACGTCGCAGGACATCAACAACACAGCCATTCCGCTCAGCTTCCGCGACGCGCTGATGGGCGTACTGCTGCCGGCCTACGCCCAGGTACGCAACGCCCTGGCCGCCCGCGCTCAGGAGTGGGACGCCGTGCCCATGCTGGCCCGCACCCACGGCCAGCCCGCCTCGCCCACCCGCCTGGGCAAGGAAATTGCCGTGTTTGTGGCCCGGCTCGACGCCCAGGTGGCCCTACTGGCCCAGATTCCGTTCGGGGCCAAGTTTGGCGGGGCCACCGGCAATTTTAATGCGCACGCCGTGGCCTACCCGGGCACCGACTGGCACGCTTTCGCCACTACGTTTGTAAACGACCGGCTCGGCCTGGCCCGCTCTTTCCCCACCACCCAGATTGAGCACTACGACCACCTGGCCGCCCATTGCGACGCCCTCAAGCGCCTCAACACCATCTTGATGGACCTGGCCCGCGACGTGTGGCAATACATCTCGCTGGGCTATTTCAAGCAAACCATCAAGGCGGGCGAAGTGGGCTCGTCAGCCATGCCCCACAAGGTCAACCCCATCGACTTCGAAAACGCTGAGGGCAACCTGGGCGTGGCCAACGCCCTGCTCGAACACTTTGCGGCCAAGCTGCCCATCTCGCGCCTGCAGCGCGACCTCACCGACTCCACGGTGCTGCGCAACCTGGGCGTGCCGCTGGGCCACATCCTCATCGCGCTGGGCGCCCTGCAGCGCGGCCTGGGCAAGCTGGCCCTCGACGAAACGGCCCTGCACCGCGACCTTGAAGCCAACTGGGCCGTGGTAGCCGAAGGCATCCAGACCATCCTGCGCCGCGAAGCCTACCCCGACCCCTACAACGCCCTCAAGGCCCTCACCCGCACCGGCGAGGCTATTTCGGCCGCCAGCATCGGCGAGTTCATCAACGGGCTCGACGTGAGCGAGAGCGTGAGGGCCGAGCTGCGAGGCGTGACCCCGCACAGCTACGTGGGCCGGTAGCGGCAATTTGCATTAACTACCACTTCCTCTATTCCCTTCCCAACGCCGATGTTCCTACGCTCCTTTTTCAGCCGTGCGGCCCTGCTAGTGGCGCTCACTTCACTTGCGGCCTGCTCTTCTTCCAAGAAAGACGACCCGGCGGCCGCACCCACCCGCGAAATGAGCTGGACCGCCGACGGCGCCACGCTAAAAACCACCACCCTGCAGTCGCAGAAGTTCTCAAACACGCTCTCGGTGTCGGGCACCGTCCCGGGCAGTGCCACCTTTCTTTCGCTGGAATTCCCCAACGCCGTGGGCACCTACACGTTCGGACCTAATTCGAGCGCCACGGCCGCTTACACCGCCAGCTCGGGCGGCACGGTGGGCGTGTATTTTGCCGGTGCCACGGGCTCGGGCACGGTGACGGGGGCGGGCACCATTGTGGTCACGGCGCTGTCGGCTACCGAGGTGACCGGCACGTTCACGTTCACGGGCATTAATCCGAATACGGGGGCTTCCAAGTCGGTCAGCAACGGCAAATTCAGCGTGGGCTTGTAAGCCCCGTCGGGCTACTTTTGCCCTTTCATCTCCTGCCCCTCGCCGCCGTGCCCCACTTGCTGCACCACACCTTGGTCAACCCCGACTGCCGCCATTTCCGCGGCGACCTGCCCTGCCGTCCCAACAAAACCGACGGCTACGTGTGCGAGGGCTGCCCCGTGTATGCGCCCGTGACCAGCCGCGTGCTCATCATCAAGCTCGGGGCCATCGGCGACGTCATCCGGACTACGCCGCTGCTGCGGCGCCTGCGGCAGGAGCGGCCGGGCTGCTACATCACCTGGCTCACGCATACGCCGGCCATTCTGCCCCAGGGCGAGATTGAGGAGATTCTGAAGTTCGATTTCGCCAGCGCGCTGCAGCTGCAGGGCCGCCAGTTCGACGTTGTCATCAACCTCGACAAGGAAAAGGAAGCCTGCGTGCTGCTGAACACCATCGAGGCCAAAGAGAAATACGGCTACGCCCTGCGCCCTTACGACGGCGTGGCCTGGCCCGTGAACGAGCTGGCCGAGCACAAATTCCTCACCGGCGTGTTCGACCAAACCAGCCTGGCCAACACCAAGCCCTACGTGCAGGAAATCTTCGAGCTCTGCGGCTTCGATTTCCGCGGCGAAGAATACGTGTTCGACACCCACGAGGACAAAGGCTACTACTGGGCTGCGTTGCCCGCCGCCCGCCCCCGCATCGGCCTCAACACCGGCTGCGGCGACCGGTGGACCACCCGCCTCTGGAGTACCGAAAAGTGGATTGAGCTCATCCACGGCCTGCAGGCGGCCGGCTACACGCCCGTGCTGCTGGGCGGCGAGGCCGAGGACGCCCGCAACCGCGAGCTGCACGCCGCCACGGGCGCGGCCTACCTGGGCACCTTCCCCCTCCCCCAGTTCATCAACCTGATGCACCAGATGGACGGCATCGTGACGCAGGTCACCATGGGCATGCACATCAGCATTGCCCTGCGCAAGCCCACCATCTTGATGAACAACATCTTCAACTCCCACGAATTCGACCTGTACGGCCGCGGCCAACTCGTGGGCCCCGACAAGCAGTGTGTGTGCTTCTACCGCGGCACCTGCCGCCTGGGCACCAGTTGCATGGAGGATTTGCCGGCCGAAAAGGTGCTGGCCGCCGTGCGCGAAAGCGTGCCGCTCAAGACGGCCGCCGCCTAGCTTGTTGCACGCCCGGCACTGCGCGCCGCCTGCATCTGCGCCAGAAAATCAGCCATCGAGGTAGCCGCGATGACTTCGGCCAGCGCCGCCGTCGGCAGTTCCTCCAGGCGTTTGAAGTTCAGGCAGCCCTTGCCCATTTTTAGCTTCGGCGCGGCGGCCAGCAACCGCTCGCGCAAGCCCGGCATCATGTACACGGGTATCACGTGCAGGCTGAGGTAGCTCTTTTGGTTGGCCAAGGCCAAGCACATTTCCTTGCCCGCCCGAAACTCCAGGAATTTCCGGCCAATGTGTTCGGTGTAGCCCGCCGGCACAGTGGCGCGCACCAGCTGCCACAGCTGGCGCGCCGGTTCCTGCCGCTCAGCCGGCAGGGCGGCAATGAATGCTTCGAAAGAATCGGTTGGCGTGGCAGCGTTCATGAGCAACGTAGTTTATGGAGTGAATTACCTCTGCTTGCCCGCCACTTCTTTCAGCGCCGCCACCATCACCGGCCACGAAAACTGCTTCTTCTGCTCGCGCACGCCAGCGGTGAAGGTGGCTTCGCGCCGGTTGGCGTAAAAATCCACGATGGCATCGGCAATGGCGGTTGGGGTGGGCGGCACCACGTAGCCCACCACGCCGGCCGGAATCAGCTCGGCCAGGCCGCCCACATCGGTTACCAGCATGGGCCGCTCAAAATGGTAGGCAATCTGCGACACGCCGCTTTGCGTGGCATTTTTATAGGGCTGTAGCACCAGGTCGGCCGCGCAGAAATAATCCACCACCTTTTCGTTTGGAATAAAATCGGTGGCGCGCACAATCCGGCCTTCAAGACCATGCTGCCGGATGAGCGCCTCGTACGGCGCGGCGTCTTCGTAAAATTCGCCGGCAATAATCAGTTTAATGGGGAGCGCCGCCACGCGGGCATCGGCCCAGGCTTCGAGCAAAATATCCAGCCCTTTGTAGGCCCTGATAAAGCCGAAGAACAACACATACCCCACTGTGTCGGCCAGGTGCAAAGCGGCCAAGGCTTCCGCTTTGGGCTTAATCGGCCCGAAGTTGTCGTAGAGCGGGTGCGGCCGGTACAGGGCCGGCTTCGTGCCGAAGCCCAGCCCGCGCAGGTCGTCGAGCACGCTGCGGCTCATGGTCACAAAGCCGTGGCAGGCGCTCAGGAAGTAGCGCGTCAGGGGCCCATCGCCCGGCCGCTTCTCGTGCGGAATCACGTTGTCGGTGATGGCCACCACGCGGGTATGGCCGTTGCCGCGCACCAGCCGCGCCACCGTGCCCAGCGCCGGCCCCATAAAGGGCAGCCAAAACCGAAAAATCACCACGTCGGGGCGCTCGGACCGCAATTTCCGGCCCACGCGCCACCACGAAAGCGGGTTCACCGAGTTCAGGCTGACTTCAATCTCCAAATCGGACGGGCCGGGCTCGGTGCTGAACTGGGTTTGGCCGGGAAACAGAAAGTCCGGGTATTGGAGGGAAAACGTCACGATGCGCGCCTCGTCGCCGGCCTGCTTAAACGCCCGCGCCAGGCGCTCGTTGTACGTTGCCAGCCCGCCCCGCAGCGGGTACGCCGGCCCAATTATCACTACTCTCATAAGCCAGCTTGCTACCCTCCGGCGCGCCAGGTGAAAAAATCAATTCACGGTTTCGCGCACCAGATAATCGTTGCGGCGTGGTCCGTTGAGCTGTATCATCTCGCCCAGAAAGCCCGCCACAAACAGCACCACGCCCACCACCACGGCCGTCAGGGCCAGAAAGAAAAGCGGCTGCTCCGTCACCTGCCGCGCCTTCAGGTTGTGCAGCGAAAGCCACACCTTTTCGCCCGTCAGCCACAAGGTTATCAACAGCCCAAGCATGAACGACAACGTGCCCAGGGTGCCAAAAAAGTGCATCGGTGCCCGCCGGAAGCGCCCCACAAACGTGATGCTCAGCAGGTCCAGAAACCCGAAGATGAACCGCTCCAGGCCAAATTTGGTGTAGCCGTACTTGCGTTCCTGGTGCTGCACCACCTTCTCGCCAATCTTGCGGAAGCCGTTCCACTTGGCAATCACGGGAATGTAGCGGTGCATCTCGCCGTACACCTCGATGCTCTTCACCACGCGCGAATCGTACGACTTCAGCCCGCAGTTGAAATCGTGCAGCTGGATGCCCGACATCAGCCGCGTGGCGCCGTTGAAGAGCTTGGTCGGAATGGTTTTCGACAGCGGGTCGTACCGCTTCTGCTTCCACCCGCTCACGAGGTCGAACTTGTCTTCCACAATCATGCGGTACAGTTCGGGCAACTCCTCGGGCGAGTCCTGCAGGTCGGCGTCCATGGTGCACACTACCCGGCCCCGCGCCGCCTCAAACCCCACGTTCAGCGCCGCCGACTTCCCGTAGTTGCGGTTGAATCGAATGCCCCGCAGCGCCGCATCGTCGGCCGCCAGCGCCTCAATCACTTCCCAAGAAGTATCCGTCGACCCGTCGTCAATCAAAATCACCTCATAGGTCAGCCCGCGCGGGCGCAGCACCTGCGCAATCCAACGGGTTAGTTCCGGCAAAGATTCTGCTTCGTTGAGCAGCGGAATCACGATGGATATCTCCACCGGAAAGGCAGCAGTGGCTGATTTATTCAAACTCGGGTTTGGAATTTTTAACGATAGCCGAAATCACCAGCGAAAGACCCAGTCCAAACAGCAGCGAAAACAGCACCACAAATAGCGCGATGAATCCCGGCGTCATAAACTTAGCCGTCATTTGCATGGCTTGGTCGATTTGCTCGTCCGATACGCCGCCCCGGCTCTCCATGTCGGCGCGGGCCTTGTCCAGCATCCGCGTAATCGCGTCGTTGTCCACAAAGCTGACGTAGATGTAGGAGAAAATGGCGCCGATTACGCTCGACACCAACGCCAGCAGCATGCCGATGCCCATGCCCTCGCCGTAGCTCATGTAGCCGCCGTTGTGCTGCTTATAAAAGTGTTGCGCCAGCCAGATACCGCCGGCCAGTATCAACAGCGACAACCAGCGGGCAGGGCTTTGCTCCAGGTGCAGCACGTTGAGCGCAAACGACACAATAATGCTTACCAACCCTGTGAGCAGCCCGTAACGCAGGGCAACGGAGGTGGTGGTAACGGGCGTAGAATTGGCTTCCATGGCAGTGAGTTAAATGTGAGGCGAAAGGTAAAAAGAATTATTCTCGCAGAAATATCCCCGCCGGCACCGCCAGCACCAGCCCCAGCACCAGCACCTGCAGGAAATTGCTGCTGGCCATGTCGCCCACGGTCAGCCCATCCACCTTTTGCAGTTGCTGTGCACGCTGCGCAGCCGTCAACGTTCCTTTGTCGGCCAGCCGTTGTTGCGCCTGCACAATTTCCTTCACCTCGGCGCGGTGCCGGGCCACGGCCGTTGGTCCGGCCCCCGCGGCCAACGCCAGCGTGCCCACGGCCGAAACCACCGCCGCCAGCAGCACCGTCAGCACGCCCACGCCCAGGGAACGGCCCAAACCAGGCTTGCTAGGTTTCACCGTGCGGCGCAGCATCCATTGGCTGGCCACGGCCACCATCGGCACGAGCAGTTGGGCCAGCAACTGCTTGGGGCCAAAGCCGTTGTTGCCAGTTAGTTGCAGCCCCACCATCCACAGCACACACAGCAGCCCTACCCCAATGCCGAAGCGAAGCGCCAAGCCAACAACCAGCCTGCCCGGATTGGGGCTGTAGAGAGAAGCAGGTTCAGGGGAGGAAACGGCCATGAGTCACCAGTTGATTGAAGCGGCAAGTTACGCGCGTGCGCAGGTTCGCCGCACCCGGCCATCGTGCCCGCCGCGCTATGCCGCCGCAGCCGGACGAGCCAGTGCCCCGTTTCCACGCCGCCCGAAGCGTACCAGCAGCACCTCCGCCAGCAGCGCCAGCAACGCCAGCAGCACCCAATACCGCCACAGCGGGGTGCCCGTTTGCTCGGCCTGCAGTGCCCGCAAGCCAGCACCGTCGGCGCCGCTTTCCACCACGCGAATGTTCGGGTGGTTGGGCCCAATCAGCTGACGCAACTCATCTGCCGAGTATGCCGCCAGCTCAGATTCTGCCTTGTCGGCATTAAATGCCAAAGTCGTCAGCACCTTCTCCCCGCGCCGCACTTGGTAAAACCCGGGCATGTCCATGCCTGCCGGTAATTCCAAGCGCACCTCATTGCCCTGCCGACGCTGTCCGGGAATGAGCACCAGGCTATCCTTCACTAGCCGGATGCCCGCTTCATCCGCAGCAGAACCGGCCCCCTTGGCCACTGTCGACTGCTCCGGCAGTTGCAGGTTCAGTCCAGGCTGCGTCAACCGATAAGCAGGCAACTGCTCGTTACGGTAGCTCAACATCGCCAGCCGGTACATTACCGGGACAAACAGCGTGTGCTCTGCAAAGTCCGAATAAGGGCGCGCCAGTGGTGCCGAAAACACGTATGCTTTTCCCTTGCCCGTCGCAAATTCTGCCAGATAACTTTCCCCGTCCCGCATCCGCAGAATGTCAGTGCCCGTTCGCGCCCATCGCAATACCGGCGCAACGCGGGGCATGGTCACCGCCCGCGGCTGCGCCCCGAATACGTTTCGAAAAAACGGTTCCTGACCGCTCGGCATAGCCACTTCCCGCAATTCAGGCACTGCAGCGCCATTCTCCCACTGCGCCTCCCCAATCCCAAGTTCCTTAAACAAGGCTTGGTATGAGTTTCTCGCCGTTTTGCCCGACGTAGGTACTACCACCACGCTTCCTCCACGCCTCACCACTTGGCCCAACGCTTCACGTAATCCGGCATCTATCCCCCCCAGCTCACGCACAATAACCAAGTTAGCCTGCTTCAACACACCGAAATCCACCCTCCCGGCTTTTGCGAAGACATAGGCAAACAAGGGTTCGTTACCGTAGGCCTGTTCAGTAGCGGGTTCCTCCCCAATCTCGACCACCCGAATAGCAGCAGCTGGCTGTAGAGTAAAATAATAAGTATTATCAAAAGTCACGGGCTGCTCTTCAATCACCACGCGCCCCAGCGCGGTCCCGGCATCTGCCAACTGAACCTGCACCACCGTCACCGCCGACTTCCCAGGCTCAACGGCCACCCGAAAAGCTGCCACCTGCTTTGCCCCAAGGTATACCTTCACCGGGCAGTCATTCACCGCAGCATTCCCGCCATTTCTGACTCTGATGTGCATCCCCACGTTGGTACGCATTCGCACAAAAGCGTCTTCTACCCACAAACTGTCAACATAAACATTGCCCGTTGGCTCAGCCACCATGGGCACCAACAACGTTTGTTTTCCTTCCGCTAATGCCTCTATATTTTTAGCACTAAACTGGTTGCGCTGAAAATCTGAAAAGATGTAAACGCTACCCTCAGAATTATCCCCTGAATTAGCACGAATCGTCTTTCCGCTTAAACGCAGATTAGCAAGCTCATCCAAATAAGCATCTTTAGATAACGTCCTCCTACCTGCTTGCTTGAGTCGAATATTTCCTGACTGACCAAGCGCTTGACCCAATATCTTGGCTTGGCCCACCGCGCCATCAAACAACCGCTCACCAGCGGCTTGCGGCGCCTGCATGCTAAAAGAGTTATCTATCCAAATAGCAACTGATTGACTCACTGCTCCGCGCCCCTCGTCCCTTACCGGCAGTATAGGCTGACAAAACGCCACCACCAGAGCAGATATAGCCAATATCCTGGCCAATAGAATCAGTAGTTGTTGAACCCGCCGGTGACGAACCGTCGTGAGTTCAACATCTCGGATAATCGCAATATTGGTGAAAAGAACTCGTTGCGGCTTTCGCAACTGCAGCAAATGAATAATAATCGGAATAATAGTCGCTCCCAGCCCCAACAAAAACCACGGATATAATAACTGCATGATATATTCCTAAAGTACTTTGGTAAAACAGTGAATCATTTACAAATGAACTGCACCTGACCAAACATACTGCAAAAGAATCTCCTCATTCTTTTCTCGAAATTATTGTCCAGTTTCCAAAATGCCGTAGGGCGCTAGGCAGCGTAGGAGCAGGGTAGTATAGTTCCCCGGCCGGCGCGGGGCGAAAAGCGGGCAGGCCTTCCCGGGCCTTTCGGGCCGCGGCGGGTGGGGGTGGGGGTGGGCGGAAACGCAACCGTCCCCGGGCCGCTGGGGAAAGCGGCGCGGGGACGGGCAAGGAAAAGGTTGGCGGC
>NZ_JACXAC010000011.1 GCF_014699055.1 Hymenobacter armeniacus | reverse complement strand
CCGCGCCGCTTTCCCCAGCGGCCCGGGGACGGTTGCGTTTCCGCCCACCCCACCCCCCTCCCCCCCGCCGCGGCCCGGGAACGGGCGCCCTAAACCAAGATTCGACCAAGGGCATTCAATTTCACTTAAGGCCACTTGCTATTGCCTTTCTCTCTTTTAAAAAGAAGCCAATAGCATATTTAAAAGAGAATCGATTATCAGTTGAGGCAAATGTTCGCAGGTGCTAACGACTGCTTCTCAATGTAACACCCTTTGTAATAGTACTTGCGCTTTTCTCTAAGAAAGCTAATTCATAACAATTATTCAACTTGCCTTTTGCTGCAAATAAAAACAGCCACCTAGCGCAGAGGCTAAATGGCTGTTCCTGAATGAGCGAGAAACGAGGCTCGGACTCGCGACCCTCAGCTTGGGAAGCTATGGAACCGGGGTAATTGGCATAGTTTACCATTCATCAAAAATGCTATAAACAGGCCAAAAACAGGGATTTAGTTATTATTGCTCGTTGTCCTTATCACTTCATTCCCTACATTTGTATGCACCGGTGTATGCACCGCCCCGGTGCATACAATATGAGCAAGACAACCGAACACAAGGAGGGTAAGGCTACTGTCAAGGTCTTTTACAAGATGGGCAAGACGCTGGCCGATGGCTCGCACCCGTTTCAGATTCGCATCACGAAGAACCGGGTTCAGACATGCCGCTCAATTGGCCTCTCCCTGCACCCGAAGTATTGGAATGCTGAGAAGTCGGGCTACCGGGACGCTATTCGCAAGAGCTACCCGGAAAAGAGTCGGGAGGCGTTAATAAACGAGTTGGAACGGTGGGAAAAGAAGTACAAAGAGGCCGCTGACACTAAGGCAAGTGAAGACGAACCGCACACCGCTGAGGAAGTGCTAAAAAAGGCTATAGAGGGCCGCAAAGCAGCGCGGCGGGTGAAGCTACTAGCGTATTGCATCGAGTTGAGCGAAGGCTACAAGAAAGTTGGCAAGGAGGGCAACGCGACTGTCTACCGCGACCTTCGGAATCAACTAGCGAAGTTTGTAGGAGCCGAAGCAGATGCACCAATGCCGCCCACTGGCCGGGGCAAGGATGAAGCTTGGGCAGGTTGGGTGGAACGCTACGACATTCCACTAGACCGAGTAAACACGGCCTTCTGTCAGGAATGGGAGCAAACCCTACGCGCTACCGGCATCACAGAAATTACTTTGTCGCTGCGGTTTCGGACGCTGCGGGCAGTGCTGAACAAGGCAATTGCGGCCGGATTGATGAAGGAAACGGCTTATCCTTTCGCCCGCACCGTTGCGGAGAAGCACAAGGTGCAGGTGGGCAAGTTTGACGTAAGCACAACCAAACGCGCTATACCCCGCGATGCTATTCGCCGCATAGAAGCATTAAACCCAACCACTGACCGGCTGCGGCTGGCAAAGGAGGTGTTTATGTTCTCCTTCTATTGCGGTGGAATCAACTTCGTGGACTTGGGGCAATTACGCTGGCGCAATCTGAGCGACACGCTAACGGGCACCCAACAGCGCATTGATTACGTGCGGCAGAAAACCGGCGGCAAGTTCTCGGTGGGTGTAATGGCCCCAATGGCTGCTATTCTGGCTTACTACAAGCCTCTCACCTTCGCGACGCTGGATAGCTACATTTTCCCAATCCTTGATGCCAACCTACACCAGACGCCCAATCAGGTCAAAAACCGGCTTCATAAGGTATTGGGGCAAGTGAATCAGGATTTGAAAAAATTGGGAGAAATGGTGGGCATTACTATTCCCCTTACCACGTATGTAGCCCGGCACTCGTTTGCTACCTCGTTGAAGTTGAACGGGCAGGCCGTGGGCGTGATTAGTCAGGCACTCGGGCACCGGGACGAAGCGACTACTGCGGTGTATCTGGATTCATTCGGTTCGGATTTGGTAGATTCGGCATTCGCAAGCCTACTGGAATAGGCAGCTGAATCTACCTAGCAGCACTCCTATGGCTTCTTATGACGAGCGGCTAACCCAACGCCAAGAAGCCGCTGCTGATGCGGAAAGTAGCTATGTGCAGCACTTTGGCCCCGAAGCGGAGCGATACGACAATTGGGCAAGGCTATGGCAAACGGGCTGGCAGGAAGAACTAACCAACCCCGCCCCAACGCCCACTTATCAGCCCAGAGGATTGCCCCGCGACGAGGCAGATAATATCATAACCGGCGGCTCAGGCGAATACGGCAAAGTCCTGCCACCAGCCCCAAGCCTTTATAGTCCCAAGTTCCTGTTTGCATTGGCCCAGGCTGTAGCCAACGGCGGGCCGCATCTAGTAGCGGCTATCAGCAGCATCTTGGATGAGGCCGATGAAGTGGACTGCGACCAACTTACAGAAGTGCTCGACACGCTGCTAACCTATCTCAGCAACTATGCGCTACGGAGCATTGATGGCACCGGACAGGCGGTTAGAATAGGGCAGCTAGACCGCGCACAGGTGGAGGCGTTCTTTCTTCATTGGGACGAGACCAAGCCGGCTACCAACGTCTTTGTTACTCGCTTTGGCGTTGCTGCTCCCGGCCGGCCAGTGGTACCCTACGAAGTCGCTCTTAACGTGCTACAGGCGGCGCAACGGCAAGTGAAGGCTCGACGCATCGAGTATGCCACAACAACGCAAACACTCGCTGCCCTGACCACTAAAAAGACTGACAAGAAGAAACTCAGCTTAGGGGCCGCAGCCTTGGTATTGGTTTACGAAGGCAAGCGCCTGCAACGTGGTAGTCTAGCTAACGAAATGGCATTGCAAGCAGGCCACAGCAGCGGCGACAAGTTGTATAATGAGTATTCTAAATATTCAACCCCTAACAACCGAACCGGCTTTGATAACGAGACTGCGACCAAAGGCCGCAACATGATTAAACGGATTCAGGAAGCATTACCAGAGCTAAGCGACAAGTCGAGGCAGAGAGCTGAAAATGAAATATGTATGATTGAGGCAAGGATTGCGTAACCGGTTGTAACCGGTTACCGCCCTACCCCTCGCCGGAACTTTGACTTGTTAAACTTCAACAACAAGTCGATGCACAATCCATTCGAAAGTCTCAGTTCGAGGCTCAGCAACCTAGAGGCTCTGGCGTTGCAAATTCTCAACAAGCTCAGCCAGGAGCAAGCCGCCGATGAGGTGGGCGGCATGGCCTTAGCGCAAGAGGTAACGCGCCTCAGTAAGCCGCGCATTTATGCGTTGGTAGCAACCCGCGACATTCCTCACAGCAAGCGTGGCAACCGGCTCCATTTCAACCGGGCCGACTTGATGCAATGGGTAGCGGAGGGCAAGCGCGAGGTCTATACGTCCACCAACGACTAGGGCCGTGGTTGACTACCTGAAAATTGCGCTGCCAGATGGCACGCTGGGAACGTCGGGGCTGGCCTTGTTCACGCCCACCGACCACGAATCGGGTGAATGCCAGTCGTGGCGGGAAGCAGAGCATCGGAATATGAAGCTGCGGATTCACCGGAACGGATATACAGAGCTTACCGGCAGCCTGCACAAGTTCTGGCATGGGCAACACAACGGCGGGCCGTTCCACTTGAATGCGGTATGCGAGGCCATAACTGACCTGTCCGACACGTTTGGCTTCAAGGCAGAGGTAGCGGCACTGCGAACGTTGGAGTTTGGCCTGAACGTGCCAATGTCCACCTCGGCGGCTCAACTATTGCGGCGGGGCGTACTCTATAAAACAAGTGCGCTTGATTTGAAGCAATTCAACGGCAAAGGCTGCTACCGAACGGCCGTGGCTCAGCAATACTACTTCAAGCTGTACGACAAAGAACTTCATCTAATGGCAATGGGATTTGCTTCGCCGGGGCCTTTGCTTCGGGTAGAATTGAAGGCAACCCGGATGGTCTTGCTTGCTGAGGCGGGCATTGCCACACTAGCCGACCTCACGAAACCCAAGCCACTAGCGGCACTCGGGAAGCTGTTGGAAGGAGCCTTTGCCAACGTCCTGTTTGCAGCCCCTAGTCTGCCTGCTACGCTCACCAGAACCGAACGTCAACGCCTGACGGTAGGGGCCAACTTCATCTACTGGCACGACCTGAACGAGCAACACCCGGAGAGCTTGCGAAAGAACCGCGCCAAGTACCGGGAGCTAGTTGCCAAACACTGCCCCGACCTGCTAGCCAGTGAAGCAAGCAACGGAATAGCAACCGGCTGGGAACGCCTACTTGAAACGCCCCAACCTATCCCGGAATTAACCGGGTTCACCGCTACCTCGTCGGGGCTGCTACTTACCGGAATTAACACCTTGAATAGAGTAGTAGAACCGGTGTCAGAACCGCGCCGTTGCCAGACGTGTAGCCGTGACATATCGGGCCAGTCGGACAAGTCGAAGTTCTGCAGTGAGGCCCTGTATGGAGCGGCGGGCAAGCGGTGCCGCAATGCTGCTAGCAACCCGCGCAACAATGCCAAGCGTAGGTTGTGGATTTCTTCAGCGGCGCAGTATCAGTTATTCGACGTGGTTCCGTATTCAAAGGCTGCCGCATAGCTTGGGAATAGCCATAGCAATGGGGTTTGCGGGCCAACAACCACGGCAGAAGCGGGCGAAATGCAACTGCAATGGCCTTGCAAAGCCGTTATGATGAGTACAAACACTAGATGCAAAGCAACGGCTTAAAATATTGCGGGTTGCGCTACAAATAGGCTGGCATTATTGCGCAGTAAAGTGGCCGCTTAGCTACAGGTCGTGTGTATAGAGAAGAACGGGCAAATAGTGGCATTTGCCTAGTAGTTACGCAGAAGCACGTAGCAGCTTCAGTAGCGGGTGGTGCATCTACCCATCAGCACCGGCCCTGCTAGGCTACACAGGTTCGTTCAGAATTGCTTGCTGGGGCCGGGGGCGGTTTGAGTTGGATGCACCGGGTTGCGCAGATTGCCTTTCCCACATGGGCCGGGGCTTGCGGAATAGTAGGCTTGGCCGATTTGGGTAGGCACACGCCATATTTTCAGACACTTGGCATAGCACCTTTGAGGCCGTTTGCGATTGTACTCACATAGTCAATCAGCGCCCTTACGTCCTTCTCTTTTACTACAATCCTCTGGCCGGCCTTATAGGAATTGTCTTGGCTCTTTTGCAGGTACTTGTCATCTACCATTCCCTCGCTGTGGGCTAGCAGATGCCGCCGCTGATACAGCATCTTCATTTCCTGTAGTTGCGCATCAGATAGCCAATTATCATAACCTATCCCTAGTTTTCTATGCCATAATGCGCTTGCTTCGTCAATACGCTGGAAAACGTTGAAAGGAGCTGCTTCGCTCGGAAAGTGTCGCTTAAATGATTCCTCACAAAGTCGCTGAAGTGCGCTGACGCAATCAGATAAGGCAGTTTCAACGAGGGAACGGGCTACTAGTTCGCCTTCGTCAAGTTGGTTAGCATTCTTAGCTGCACCGCGCACTAGAGTTGTATAGTCCAACTTAGCGCCAACCTTCCTTAAGGCATCATCAAAGGTTTGTTCGGCTGAATTGTGCCCGCAGTTAGGGCAAAAGAACCCGCTGCCGATAACCGCATAATGGGCGCTGCATTCCTCGCATTTAACCTTTAGAGTGAATGCTTCTGTAGCTGTTATAGGAACAAAAATGTGTTTAGCAGCTAGCCCAGGAGCATTTACTTTTACCGTTATCTGTGTCTTTCTATTGGGGTGAGGCACGGGTGAAGAAAATCCACTTCCAGTGCCCTTAAACGCTGCTCGTATAACATCGACAGCGTGGTTCATAGCTACGGTACTGATATAGCCAATTGCCTGACTTTTTATTTGCTTGGCTTGTTCCTCGGTATTCCACTCTACAGAGGGTGCTTCGTGCTTACAGAACGGACAGAAAACTGCCTCATCTTTGAAGATGCCTTTCCAGTCGCTCATAAGGACTTTAAAATGAGACCGGCAATCCTCTGACGGGCATTGCCGGTCAAAATATCCATCGGCATCTAGTGCCATTGGCATTAGGAGGTTTTGTCCATCAAGATTGGAAAGGGCATCCATAGCTAATGATTCGTGAATAGTCACAGGCAATGTACGGAGCTAAGTCAGAGAAGTCAGTACATTTGGATATCAGCATACTTATAAACATTCAAAACAACGAATATAATAAACTGCATTTGGGCACTCGGGCTTGGTATTACTATAACTGCCTGTGAGCACAGTGACGCTTCAGTAAACACTAAAGCGAAAATAGAAAAAGAGCAAAAAGACCCTAATGCAGGGAAGCACAAGCTAGCTAAACAAGACCCAAGGCATTGGCAGACTTACCCGATTATTGTTTTGGTCGCTACTAAGCATAGTGTTGGGATTGATACAGCAAGGCAATTGATTCAAAGTTTTGAAGAGCGTTACAACGACTTAGGACAGCACACCTTCCTATCTCAACTAGATGTTATGTTCCCTGTATCATACAAATACTATGAAGAAGGCACTCCGTCAATGACAGATGATGCAGCTTACTTTAAAATACAAGGAAAACGTTATGGTCTGGCAACATCAGTCGTGGCCAACATCATTGCTGATTTTTACCTGATAGGCGGCAGCAATCGCGAATACCCTGACCCTTCGGCAAAATAGAGGGGAACAAACTATCTAGCATACCCTTGTATGCACCAACGTATGCACCAAAACCAAAACAGCCACCTAGCAATGAAGCTAAGTGGCTGTTAATCAATGAGCGAGAAACGAGGTTCGAACTCGCGACCCTCAGCTTGGGAAGCTGATGCTCTACCAACTGAGCTACTCTCGCAGGGTGGCTTGGTGTATCAAAATTACGTTAAGGAAACGGATTAGCAACTGGCACTAACCCCAACTTTGGCCTTTGCGTACTAGCCGAACGCTATGCCCACTCCTCCCCTACCTCCGCCTACCCGCCGTTTGGTCGGCTTGCTGCTCATGCTCAGCGGAGTGTTGCTAGGCATTGGGATGCTGCTGAAGGTATACGTAGCCGTGTACATGTGGTACGTAAATGGCGCGCAGAGTGCGCCGGCTTTGCTGCTTTCGGCGTATTTGGTGGGGCTGCTGGCCAGTGGCTTGCTGGTGCGCATGGGCCTGCGCATGCGGCGCGGCGAAAGCGACCGCCGGGACCCCAACACCAACGAAATGCTGTAACTCGCCGCCCGGCGGGCGACCTTTGTCTCATGTCATCTCCTCTGCGCATCTCTTTGGCCAAGGCCAACGCCGCTACGGCGGCCCAACTGGCTGACCTTGGCCGCCAAACGTTTCACGACACCTTTGCGGCCTCTAATGCCCCAGCTGACATGGCCGCCTATCTTGCCGAGAACTTCGGGCCCGACATTCAACTGGCCGAGCTGCAAGACCGCGAAAACACCTTTTTGCTGGCCCACATGCAGAACGAGTTGGTTGGCTATGCCAAGCTGCGTGACAACTCATTGCTGGGCCTCGCGGAGGGGCAGAACCCGGCCGGACGCCTCGAAATTGAGCGGCTGTACGTGCGCGACGACTGGCAGGGCACGGGCCTGGGGGCGGCGCTGATGCGCGGCATTCTGGCCTTGGCTGAGCAACTGCACTGTACGGCGGTGGTGCTGGGCGTGTGGGAAAAGAACGACAAAGCCCGGGCCTTTTACCAGCGGTTTGGGTTTCGGGAAATTGGGCAGCACGAATTCCGGCTGGGGCAGGACGTGCAAATCGACCTCATCTTGCGCAAGGGCCTGGCCGGGCGCTAAACCCGCTACTTTTGCGCATGCTTCTTCCCCCCGCGTTCTGTTCGACCAGCAAGCTGCCCGCCCGCTTATGCTTGTGGCCGGCGCTACTGGGCATGGCGCTGAGCATTGTGGCCTGCCAGCCGGAACAAAGCGCCGACACGCAGGCCACTCCGCCGCCCGTGGGGCATTTTGAAGGCAGCCTCAGCCCAGCCCAGCAGCCCGAGCTACGGGCCGCGCTCGACATCAACCACCCGAGCCCGGGGCACTACGAGGCCGAACTGACCGTACCCGCTGTTGGCACGCTGAGCTTCGTGGCCGACACCATCTTGTTTGCCAACCGCCGACTGACTTTGCGCCGCCCGGCCCGGCCCGGCCACGTGCTCACCCTCACGCAGGACGGGGATTTTTGGCGCGGTACCCTGGCGCTGGATTCGGTCACGATGCCCGTCATTCTGCTGAAGCGCGGGACGCCCCGGCCCCGTACGTATCGGGTTGAGAAATCGCCCGGGCCTAACGGTCCGTTTTGGCTGTTTGCTCCGGCCGATACCAGCACGCCCGGCCCCGCCTTGGTGCTGCTGCCCGATTCTGGCACCTCCCCTACTGCCGCCCTGTGGGCCGACGCGCTGGCTCGAAACGGCATTGTGACGCTGCTGCTCCCCGCCCCCGACACAACCGTATCCAGCGTTGGCTTTTTAGAAAACGCCTTGGATGTGCTGCACTACGCCCCTGGGGTCGACACGGCCAACGTGGGAGTGTGGGCCGCCGGGACTCAGCCCCTAGCATATGTAGGGGGCCTCCCCATATCGCGGAGCCTGAGACAACGGAGAATGCGCCCTAATGATGCGCGCAACCTCCACCTATCGTTTTTCATTGCTCAGAATGCGCAGTTGGACGATGCCAGCCGCGCGGCTTTCCAGAATATGAAGGCGGAGCGAGTGCCGGTGCTGGGCCTGTATGGTGGCGGAAACGCCCGAGCTGCCGCGGCGCTCCAGCGGGTGTTGGGCGGGCGGCGTGGCACCGTGCGCGTGTATCGCGGCACGGGGCCCGATTTGCTGGTGCCGGGCGATGTCAGCCCGAGCTTTGGGGCGGGGCTGCCGGAAGACGTGCTGCAGTGGCTGCCGCGGAAGTAACGGCGGAGGCAAGCCCGGCTTTTATACCAGCAGCAAGCCCTTTTCGCGCAGCAACGCCCAAGCCGGGCTTTGCAGAAATGCTTCGAATGGGCCTTCCGACGTTGGAAAACCGGCCGCCGCGTCCTTGAGCAGCACTTTGGCGTCGTAGTCGTGGCTGAGCTGCGTGAGCAGCTGGTGCAGCCAGCGGCCGGCGGCCTCGGTGGTTTTTACTTCGAAGTCTTCGGCTTGCTCGTAGCAGGTAAGCACGGCGCGGGGGGCTTTTTTGCCCGCTTCAATGCGAATATCGGGGGCGTTGCCGAGCCAGAACAGGCGCTGGTTTTGCCGGGCAAAATCCGGCTTTTCGGGGGCTTGCAGGGCCTGCTGCACGAGGTGGCGCGGGGTGCTGGGGCGCGGCGTTTTGAAGTCGAACCAGGTATGCAGGGGCTCGTCGAGGGCCACGTGGTGCAGGTAGTTGTAGAGCGACTTGGCCAGGCCGGGGCCGAAGGCCTCGTGGTCGGCCCCGAGGGGGTCGTCGTGCCAGAGGTCGTTCCAGGCGAAGCCGGCGGGCGCCGGCCCGATGGCCTGCACCTGGTACTTCGCCGGATTCTTGCCCACGGGCGAGTGGGCGGTCATCGAGAAGCGGTGCCAGTAGCCGCTCTGCACCACACCGGCGGCGAAAAGCTGGCGCACCACTTCCAGGCTGTCGATGGTTTCTTGCGCCGTTTGGGTGGGAAAACCATACATGAGGTAGGCGTGCACCATGATGCCGGCCTGGGTGAAGCCATCGGCCACGCGGGCCACCTGGGCGATGGTAACGCCCTTTTCCATGAGGGCCAACAGGCGGTCGGACGCCACTTCGAGCCCGCCGCTCACGGCGATGCAGCCCGAGGCAGCCAGCAGCCGGCACAGGTCGGCTGAGAAGGTTTTTTCGAAGCGAATGTTGCCCCACCACGTGATGGGCACGCGGCGCTTGAGCAGCTCAATGGCCAGGTCGCGTAGGGCCAGGGGCGGCGCGGCTTCGTCCACGAAGTGAAAGCCGGTTTGGCCGGTTTGCCGAATGATTTGCTCGATGCGGTCGACCAGCAGGGTGCTGGGGGCCGTTTCGTAGCGGCTGATGTAGTCCAGGGTCACGTCGCAGAACGAGCAGCGCTTCCAATAGCAGCCGTGGGCCACGGTGAGCTTGTTCCAGCGGCCGTCGCTCCAGAGGCGGTGCATGGGGTTCAGCACTTCCAGCACCGAGAGGTACTCGGTGAGGGGCAGGTCGGAATAGTCGGGCGTGCCCACTTCGTGGTGCGGCACGTCGGGGTGCGGGTGGTTGATGTACTCGATTCCGCCCGCCGCGTTGCGCAGGAAGGTGCGTTGGAGCTGTCTGTGGTCTATTCGAACGTCATGCTGAGCTTGTCGAAGCATCTCTACCGCTTCGTTGCTATCTGTATTGATTACTTGCGCGGTAGAGATGCTTCGACTGCGCTCAGCATGACGTTCTGTTTGTTCGTTCAAACCACCCAGGTATTCCAGCAGGCGCAGCCAGGGTCCTTCGCCATCGTCCAGGGTCAGGTAATCGATGTAATCGAAAAAACGGGGCTCCTGAATGGTGCGCAGCTCGGTATTGGGGTAGCCGCCGCCCATGATGGTGGCCGTGGCCGGGCTGATTTCCTTGATGTGCTTGGCCAGCCGCAACGCACCGTAGAGGTTGCCGGGGAAGGGCACGGTGAAACCCACCACGTCGGGCTGCACGCGCGCCAGCAAGGGCTCCAGCTCCTCCAGCAGCATGCGGTCGAGCAAGCCGGGGGCGGCTTCCAATTCGTGGTGCAGGGGCTCGAAGCTGGTGGCTGAAAGGGCCAGCTTTTCGGCGTAGCGCGAGAAGCCGAAGTGCGGCCCCACGGTCTCCTTGAGCAAATCGGCGAGGTCTTCAAGGTAGAGCGTGGCCAGGTGGCGGGCCTGGTCGGTGAGGCCCATGGTGCCGAAAGCGGTTTCAAGGTCGGCCACGTGGTCGAAGCGGCTGGCTTCGGGCAGGAAGCGGCCGTGGCAGATGCGCGGGGCCAGCGTGAGGTCCTTGTTCTGCAGAAACCGAATGACCGGACCGATGGTGGCCAGGTAGCGGTGCTGCAGGCGCATCATGCGCCGCGCATTGTCGCTGAGGTCGAACCCGCCGGCTTCAATTTCGGCAAACACCCGCCGCAACCCCTCCACCGAAAACAGCCGCAGCACCAGCTGCAGGCCCAGGTCGGCCTGGGTCACGTCGTACCCTCGCCCGCCCAAAAAGCCCTTGATGTAGGCCGTGGCCGGGTACGGGGTGTTGAGCTGCGTGAGCGGCGGCGTGAGCAGCAGGATGCGGGGCGAGGCAGTAGGCACAGTGGCAAGTAACCCGGCCAGAGCGCCCGGGGTTCATTTCCCGGCAAAGGTCGGAGATAGTGGGCCGGGAACCTTGCGCAACCTTTCCCTGAGAAACGCTACTTTTCTATATGGAAACCTCGCTCCTTCCTTCGCCTGCCGCCCGGCGCACGGGCTGGGTGGCGGCGGCCTTGCTCACCGGCCTGCTGGCCGGCACGCTAGACATCGCGGCCGCCTGCACCCAATACGTGCTGCTGGCCCACAAGCCACCCGTCAACGTGCTGCGCTTTGTGGCCAGCGGCCTCTTTGGGCCAGCGGCCCTGGCTGGCGGGGCCGGCATGGCCCTGGCCGGGCTGGTGTTTCACTACGGCATTGCCTGCGCTTGGGCGCTGGTGTTGTATTGGCTCTACCCGCGGTGGTCGCTGCTGCGCCAGCTGCCGCCCCTGCTGGTCGGCCTGCTCTACGGCGCCGTGGTATGGGCCATTATGAACCTGCTGGTGGTGCCGGCTTCCCGGATTCCGCCGCGGCCCTTCAACCTACCGTCGGCGGCCATGGCCATGGGCATTCTGATGGCGTGCATCGGGCTGCCCATAGCGTGGCGGGCCGCCCGGTACTACGGACGGCGCCCCTGAGCGGCCTCGCCAGCCGTTTGGGCCGGCTCACATCTTCATGCCGCCCATGCGCCCCGAACCCATGCCTTTCATGCTCATCCACGGGGCAGTGAGGCGCAGGTACACCGAGGCCGAAAGCGGCAGCTTGCCGTAGCCCGGCCCTACGTACCCAATTCCGTACCGGTCATTTTGCAAGTTTTGGGGAATGAAATAGCCCGTCATTTGCCCGCCAACGCTCAGTTCGGGGCCGCGCGGGCCGCCCAAGCTGGCCAAGCGGTAGCTGGCCCCCAGCGTAAGGGCGTGAATGTTGAATACCATGTCCAGCGGCTGGTCGGCGGGCCCTGATGCGTAGAAATCCAGCTCCTCGCTGTCTTTCTGCACAAACTCGTAGCGGCCGTAGAACGTGGGGCGGCCCAGCGTGAGGTTGGTTTCGGCCAGCAGGGCGTGCTCCTTGCCGCCGTGGGCTTCGTTGAGGCCCCACACCAGGGCCGAGGCCAGGTAGCGGCGCTCGCCCCAGGTGCGGCTGTGCAACACGCTGGCGGTGGTGCGGGTCACGTCGTCTTCGGGGTGCAGGTCTTCGGGGCTTTTGATGAAGGCGCGGCTCACCTGCAGGGCCAGGCTGCTGGTGGGGTTCCAGTTGAGGCGGCCGGCCCAGGAGTCGGCCCGCGGCCGGTCGAAATCGTAGCGGTACTGGTCGGGCTCGCGGCCCGTGAAGTTGCTGCCCTCCAGCTTAAACTGCTTGTAGCGCACGCCCAGCGTGGCCACCCCGAAGGTGATGTGCGTGGCGTCGGTCCAGTGGTGCGAGAGGGGCGCATCGGGGTTGGGCATGGCCGAGATGCGGTGCATGAAGGCCACCGGGCCAATGGCCGGCTCGCCGGGGTAGCCCAGGTAGAGGCTCACGTCCACGTCCTCGCTCACGGCGTGGGTGTAGCCCACGGTCAGGCCCGAAATCAGGTCGTGCGGGTGCTGCTTGTCGATGAGCGGCTGGTTTCGGTACGACTCGCCGGTCTGGAACAGCAGCGGGTAGCCGCCGCGCGTCTCCGTCAGCGGGTCAAGGCTCACCATCAAACTCAGGTTGAGCAGGCCGCGGGCCCCAATTTCGCGCTGGGCCATGGCCATGCCCCAGTTCGGTCCGTCTATAGCGTTGGCGTGGCCGCGTTTGCCGCTGTTGTTAAAGTTCTGGCTGGTGTAGCGGGCGTAGGCGCCGGCGTGATACATCAGCATCCAGGGGCCCTTGTGCTGCATCCACATGTACATGGGCGTTTCGTCGGGGTGCCAGCTCGTGCCCGAGCCGTTGCGGTTCATGGGCAGGCGGCGCGAGAAGGCGTGGCTCATGCCGCCCATGTGCATGCTGCTGTCGTGGGCCATGCCCATGGCGCCCATATCGTGGCCGCTGCCCGCCATGTTCATGTGGTGCATCTGGCCGGTTTTGGCAGAATCCACGGGCGTGGCGCTGCCCATGTTCATGCCAGGCATCAGGTGTTCGTGGCCGGCGTGCTGGCTGGTATCGGCCGGCGCAACCGGGGCTGTGCGGGGCGCAGGAGCAGCGGCCGGGGAAACCACCGTTTTGCCTTTTTGGGGCGCGGCGGCGGGTTTGGGCGCGGCCGGCCGCGGTTTGGCAGGTGTGGCTTTGGGCTTGGGCTTGGGTTTGGGCTGAGCCGGCATGGGCATGCCCATGTGCTCGTGGTCCTGCGCGGCGGCCGTCAGGCACGGCACGGCGGCCAGTAGCCCGGCCGTTATCAATTGCTTAAGAAATAGCATTGCCTTCAAGGGAAATAGCGAGAATAATCCCTCTTAATACCCCAAAGCGTGCCCGATGGTTGAGGCATCATTTTACCAAAAACCTACAGCATCCCGGGGTCAGCCCCGAATTGTGTGAGCGGGGAAGGCAAATTGTGCACGTCCCGAAGCCGATTTGGCGCGTAAACCAAGAAACGGCTGCTCATCAAGCCTTCCTTATCACCTCATTCCTCACTGCCATGCACATGCCCACTGCTTCTCCCCGCACCCGCCGCGACAACCGCGCCGTGCTCGACGCCCTCAGCCGCTGCATCGCCGCCTGCGAGCTGTGCGCCGACGCCTGCCTCGACGAAAACGACCCCAAGATGATGGTGCCCTGCATCCGCCTCGACCGCGACTGCGCCGACGTCTGTCGCCTTACCGCCGCCTTCATTGCCCGCGGCTCCGACCACGCCCAGCACGTGCTGCGCGAATGCATCGAGATTTGCCAGAAATGCCACGACGAATGCGCCCAGCACCAGCACGACCATTGCCAGCAATGCGCCGAAGCTTGCCAGGCTTGCCTGGAAGCCTGCCGCGCCTACGCGGCATAAGCCGAACTGTAGTAACACAAAAAAAGCGCCTCCCTGGTTGGGAAGGCGCTTTTTTTATGCCAGTCAACTTCCTACGCCAGCGCGTCGAGCGACATGCGCTCGGGCAGCATCAGGCGGCGGAATTCGCTCACCGAGTAGCCCGTCACCTGGCGGAACTGGTTGCTCAGGTGCTGGCCGGAGCTGTAGCGCATCTGGTCGGCTATCTGGTTCAGGGTCAACTCGCCATAACTCAGCAGCTCCTTCACGCGCTCTATTTTCAGGCGAATGAGGTATTTCTCGATGGTGAGGTGAGCCGTGCGCGAAAACACCTTGCTCAGGTGCGAGTAAGTGGCCGCAAACCGGTCGGTCAGGAAGGCCGAGGTGGTGAGCGGCGAGCGCGCCGTGCGCAGGTGCTCCAGGTACTCGGCCAGCGTGGCCTTGATTTGCTCGGTGAGCTGCTCGGCCCGGCCGCGCAGCAGCTCGAAGCCGGCGGCGTGCAGCAGCGGCGCCAGGGCTTCGGGGTCGGCGGGGGTGGTTTCGTCGAGCTCGGCCACGCCCAAGGTGACGGCCTTGGGCCGGTAGCCGGCCCGCTCCAACAAGCTGTGTACGGCCTCCACGCACCGGGGGCACACCATATTCTTGATATGCAGTAGGTTGGTTTTCAAGAGCTTTATCTGATTTCGGGCCGCCGTGAAGCAGCCGGTGAAGAATAAGAACGAGCCGTTGCAGAACCGGCAGCAGTCCGGCGCGGGCGAGGCGCCGGAGTGGAAACCTCCGCCCAGCCGCGCCCGAACCAATGCCCCGTGGCCCACGTCACAAACGGGACCACGGCCAGGAACGTGACCGCCAGCAGCCAGAACAGTACGAGAAAGGCAGAAAAAAGTCGACCAAAAAAATGGTCGCTCACCCCAAACAAATAAACAATCAGCATTAGTGCCAACGCCAAGCTGACGCCGGCCAGCACGCCCACGCGCTGCCAGGGCCAGGCGGCAACGTGTTTTTGGAGGCGACGGCGCAACGGCAGCGGCATACGGCAGGGAATTGGGAGGGTGAAAATAGCGCAAAAAATGCTTGGGTCAAGGCCTTAGCTCAGCAGGGCCAACAATTCGCGCTGCACGGCCTGGCCATTATCGGCCTCGTACCAAGCGTTCATGGTCTTAACTATCTGGTTGGTGTGCAAGGATTTATCGGCGTGCAGCTGATGAGCCAGCGCCTGTGCTTCGGCCGGGCGCGGGCCCCAGTCGCCGAGGTCGGCCCCGGTGGCGGCGTCGCGCCGAATGAGCTTGGGAATGCTGTTGCCGCCGTTGGTTTGGTGGGCGGCCATCAGGGCGGGGTGGTCGGAGCGCAGCAGCACGTGCAGGCTCACGCGGCCGGCACTCATTTCGGCCAGGTGCGCCAGTATGGGCAGCGTGTGGGCCGTGTCGCCGCACCAGGCTTCGCCCAGCACCAGCCACTGCTCGGGGAGGGCCAGGGTGGCGAGCCGGGCCACCAGCTCCGGCAGCAACGGCACGGCGTAGGCGCGGTCGAGGTGGGCCTGGTTCTGGTCGGTGAAGCGCACGAAGGCCGGGTTCTGGTCGGGGCCGCTGGTGCGGCGCTCGGCGGCCAGCGTGCTCACCAGCTGGCGAAACTCGGCGTAGGTGAAGGCAGGCGAAGGGATGGAACTGGGCATCAAGAAGTAAGTGAGGCGAGTGGGGCCGAAGCGCAACTTTGCGCAACCTTGCAGCGGCTCCTGTCGCTACAACCGTACCCCGGGCCTACGGTTCGGGTTGCGCGGCGGGAAGTTATTTTTCTACCTTGCACCGTCGCATCCCTCAACCCCTTCACATTTGCTCTTTCATGCTGTTGAAATCATTCCTCCGCCCCTTCGCTGTGGCTTGCGCCCTCACCGCCACGTTTAGCGCCTGCAGCTCGGGCACCAAAGAAGGCGATACCAACGTGGAACGCGGCTACACCAAGAAAGGCCCCGCCGCCCCCACCGACGGCGTGGCCAACGGCGACTCCGTGACGGCGGGTGTGCAGCGCCCCAATGGCCCGCATCAGCCCACCGGCAAAGAGCTGTACAAAGCCGCCGAAAACGCCAAAGACCGCAACCACGACGGCCTGGCCGACTAACTGCCGGGCCCTCCCCTGCCCCACGAAAAACCCCTGCCCGAACCGGGCAGGGGTTTATTTTTTTGCAGAAAGAAAGGCAGGGCAATGCTAGCGGAACAAGAACGCGTTAGGGCCCACGGCCACGCCAAACGAGTCGATGGGGGCGCCGGCCACGGTGTAGCGAATCACCTTGGCGTCGCCGGTGAAGGTGGAAGTGCCGGCGTAGATGGTGTTGTCCTGCGGGTCGATGCCCAGGCCGTAGAAATTGCGGCGGATGAGGGGCTTCGCCGTCAGGGCCGTGGCCTGAGGGTCGAGCGCATAAGTACCCGTGCCCAGCGACACGTAGATGGTGGAGCCCGTGGTGTTGGTGCGCAGGTTGCCGTTGGTGTAGTCGCTGGCCAAGGCAATGCGCGTTTGCTGCGTGGGCTGGGCGGGGCTGAAGCGCACGAGGAAGTCCTGCGCCGCGCCGTACTTGCTGCACAGCACCCAGATATTGCCGTTAACGTCGCGCACCAGGTTTTTGGGCCCGTCGGGCACGTCGATGCTCGATTCTACGGCGTCGGTGGTGGTGTTAATGACGGTGATTGTGTTGCCGTTGCTGTTGGGCACGTACAGCTTGTTATCCACCAGCAACATCTGCTCGGGGTTCACGCCCACCGTCAGGCGCTTGCCGATGGTGTTGGTGGTCAGGTTCAGCACGGCTACCCGGCCGGCGGAGTAGGCCGGGAAGCTGCCCTGCCACTCCGTAACGTAGGCTTTGGCGGTGCCCGCAGCCAGCAGGTAGCGCGGTTGCGAAAAGCCGCCGATGCCCACCGTGCGCTTGAAATCAGCCAGGCGCACCACCTGCACCGAGTCGGCGCCGTTCACCACGAGGTAGGCGTTGTCGCCCACGATGGTCATGTTCTGCACATACGGGCCGAGGCGCTTGTTGCCGTTGGCCGGCGCATACACGTCGCGCACCACCGTTTTCGTCGATTTGTTGTAGAGGCTGATGGCGCCGTTGCTGGTGCCTTCGTTCACCACGTACACCGCGTTGGTGACGGTGGGCACCTCCGGGCTGATGACTTCTTTGTCGGGGTTGCAAGCCGTTGTCAGCAAGGCCAGCAGGCCGGCGGCGGAGAGGTAAGGAAAGGAATTGCGTTTCATAAAATGAATGTGAATGGATGTTGAAAATCAGCGCCAGGCCACGCGCAGGCTCAGCACCGCCGAGCGGGGCGGCATGGCGCGGCCGGCGTAGGTTTGGTAGCGGGTGTTGGTCAGGTTGTAGCCCTGCACCAGCAGCGTGAACCGGGCCTGACCCACCGTCAGGTGGCGCCCCACGCTGCCCTGCAGCAGGAAATAGCCCGGCAAAAAATCGTTGGCCGACACCGTGGTGTAGCGGTAGCTGCTGAAGCTGCCGCTGGCACTCAGCAGCCAGTGCGTGCGCCAAGTGTGCTCGGTGCTGAGGGTGGCGCCGTGCAGCGGCACGTACGCCAGCTGGGTGTCCAGGGGGTCGTCGTCGCCGAGGTAGCCTTGCTGCTTGTGGGCTTGGGTGAGGGCGTAGCTGGCCCGCACGGCGGCCTCATAGCGCGGCCGCTTCCAATCCAGCGCTGTGCTGGCTTCCAGGCCCTGGGTGCGCACCAGCCGCAGGTTGCGCGGCGAGTAAAAGCCGCCGGCGCCCGGTATCCACTGCACCCAGTTATCGACGAGCTGGCGGTAGGCGGTGAGTTCGGTGCGCCAGTGCAGGCGGGCGGGGCCGGCGGCTTGGTGGTCGTACACGGCGCCGGCCTCGTAGCCCACGCCGGTTTCGGGCAGCAGGCCGGGGTTACCGCCGGGGCGGTAGTACCGCTCGTTGAGGGTGGCGGCGCGGTAGCTGCGCGAGGCGCTGGCTTTTAGGGTGATGGTGTTCGTTTCGGTTTGCCACAGGTCCCATTCGGCGCCGGCGGTGGGCGCCAGCGGCGGGCGCTGGTCGGGCACAACGGCCTGGCGTAGGTTGGCGGTGAGGCGCAGCGTGGGCGTGGCATCGTAGCGCAGCAGGCCAAAGGCCGCCAAGCGGTTTTCCCGGATGCGACTTTCGTAGCCGTCGGCCACTGCTTCAAAGTGCTGCACTTCGCCGCCCAGCTGCAGGCTGATTTTATTTCCCAGCGTAAATGAATGCTCGGTTTGGGCCTGGGTGGTGCTCAGCGTGGTGTATTGCGGCAGCAGCGTGTCGTCGCCGTACACGAGGCGGTCGTGCAGCCAGGCCACGCGCACCGTGCCCTCGTAGCGCCGGCCCAGCCGCTGCCGGAAAGCGGCCAGCAGCCGGGCGCTGTGGTCGGTTTCGAGGCCGTGGCGGTTGGCGGCGCCCAGCGCCGGCTGAATCTGGCGGTTGGCCCCCGTGAGCCAGGCGGCCAGGCTGAGCTGCCCGCCGGTGCCCACCAGCAGGCGCGCATCCTGCGTAAAATTCCATTGCCGGAAAGCCGCATTGGGCTGGCGCGGGGCCGCGGCCCCGTTTTGCTCCGGGCCAAGGGGAAAGTCGTTTTGGGCTTCGCGATACAAGGCAGTGGTGCGCAGGGCCAGCCGCGCCGCGCCGTAGCTGGCCTCCAGGCTGCCCGCGCCCTGGCCAAAGCTGCCGCCCTCGGCCTGCACGCTGCCGCGCAGCCCTCCGCCCAAAGCAGGCTCGCCGCTCAGCAGCACCGCGCCGCCAATGGCGCCGGTGCCGTACAGCGCCCCGCCGGGCCCGGGCTGCACGCGCACCTGCGTATTGCCGCCCACCGAAAAAAGCGAGAAATCGGCTTCGCCCAACGAGGAGAAATTGATGTTGAACCCGTTCCAGAGCACCGCGGTGTGCCGCGCCGACGTGCCCCGAATGCTGATGGACGCCAACTGCCCCGGCCCGTAGTTTTTAAGGTAGAGCGGCGCGCGGGCCGCCAAAGCTTCGGCCAGCGTGCCGGTGCGGTACTGGCTGAGGGCCGCCGAATCGAGCACCAGCTGGCGCGTGCCGAGGGCGTAGCGGCTGGGCTTGCTGCCGGCCACCGCCACGTCGGGCAGCCGGTGGCTTTGCCCGGTAAGGGTATCGGCCGCGGCTTGCCCCTGGGCCGGCAGCGCCCGCGCCACGGCAATGGCCGCGGCCAGCAGCCCGGCCAGCCGGCGTGTGTGCAAAAGGGCAACTAGCATCCGAATCAAATTCTCGGTTAAGAAAATTCGATTCAAAATCCGGCGTCAGCCCGCTTCCTGAAAGAAGCCGACCAGCGTCAGACCGAGGCCGAAAAACAGGGGTAATGAGGCCACCCGAGGGCGGCCGCTGCTTTCTTTCTCCATTCGTCCTCCGCGAATGCTGAACCTGTGAACGCCCGGGCAGGTCTCCTGGCTTGCTCCGCCGAGTGGGCCGCCTTCCCATTCCTGGCCGATTTTTCACGTGAAAAACCGGCGCCGAACAGTGGCATTGAGGCCCACCCCGATGTGGAGCGTACAGTTGCGGGGACAGCTCCGGCTTCGTACCGGATTCCCTTTTCAGCCGCGCCCCGCGATTGGGGGTTGGCACCTTGGCGGGGCAAAGATAGGCAAGGGCGCGGCGTTTAGCGGCGGAAGGTGAAGCCCACGAAGTACTCGTGGTCGCTGAGGCGGTTCAGGGCCAGGTGGGTGCCGAGGTCGAGCTGCAGGTTGGGGGTGAGCTTGAAAATGGGGGCAATGTTGGCCGACGCCTGCCAGCGGCGCTGCTCGGTGTTCCACATGGCCACGGCTTCGGTCACGAGGCCCAGCTTCTCCGTGAAGTCGTATTCCAAGGCGGTGGAGGGCACGAAGCGCAGGTAGCGCTGGTCCTGGTCGCGGTCGTAGTTCAGGTCGGTTTCCAGCTGGGCTTCGAGGTTGGCTTTGTCGCTGAGCTCGATGTCGACGGGCAGCACCACGCCGTATTCGGGGGCGCCCTCTCCTACCGCGCCGCCGCTGGGCAGGCGCACGTAGCCAATCACGGCCATGGCAAACTTGCCCTGCTGGTCGTCGCCGATGAAGTTGTGCTTGACGCGCAAGGTGAGGTCGCCGAAGCCGGCGTGGCGCTCCTCCCAGTCGGTGGCCTCGGTGGCGCGCTGCTTGGCAATGGCGTAGAGCGGCACTTCCAGCTGCAGGTCGGTGCGGCGGCCGAGGCCGAACTTGAGCATGGTGTAGGCC
The DNA here is from genome assembly GCF_014699055.1 of Hymenobacter armeniacus. GTDB lineage: Bacteria > Bacteroidota > Bacteroidia > Cytophagales > Hymenobacteraceae > Hymenobacter > Hymenobacter armeniacus. The sequence continues at coordinate 7,679 of NZ_JACXAC010000011.1, read as the reverse complement.
ACTTTCAGCTCCCGTTCGCGCTGCTCATCGCCGGTGCCGCTGTTGCGCAGGCGCAGCAGGTCCATTTCCACCTGGGCATGGCCGGCATCCACGGTAAACGGGCTTTCGGTAATGCCCGGGCGGTCGGGCTGCAGCTCGCGCAGGCGGTCGCGCGGCACGGGCTTGCGCCAGCTGAAATGGGCCGAGTCGTAGGGCGTGGGTTTGTGGTCATTCTGCGCCCAGGCGTAGGTGGGCAGCAGGATTAGCAGCCAGAAAAAGTGCTTCATGCGGCCGTCTACGCAGAAAGGCCCGGGCGGTACCGTTTCCGCATCATTTCTTCGGCCCAGGCCCACCCCAGCCGGTTGGTTTCTAAAACGGCACCAGCACTTTCACGCCCACGTTGCGGCCGGGGTTGTAGATACCCGTGCGGCCGGTGGGCGAGCCGGCGTAGTATTCGAAGTACTTCAGCCGGTTGAGGTGGGCCTGGTAGGCCGTGTCGAACACGTTATCGACCTGCACGATGAGCTGCGCCACGCCGCGGCCGGCGCGGTTGGTGTAGGTGGTGCCCGCGCCCAGGCCCAGCAGCGCGTAGCCGGCGGTGGCAGTTTCGGTGTTGTCGAGGGCGTAGAAACGGTTTTGGGCCGCGCTGCCGTCCACGGTGGCCCGGAAGTAGGTACCCGTGAGCCGGCCGGTGTGCGCGGGCAGCGTTGCGCGGAGTTCGGTGCGGGCCCGCAGCGGCGGGATGAGGGGCAGGTAGCGGGCGGCGGCGGCCAGGTGCTCGGGCGCAGTCGAGGCGGCGTTTTGGCCGTTCACGTAGGCCGCGCTGCTGTTCCAGGCCAGCCAGGGCAGGGCGGCCGGGCGCCAGCTCAGGCTGGCTTCCAGGCCGTAGAGACGGGCGGCGGCCTGCTGAAACTGGTAGGTAGTATTCCCCGGCACGATAATGACCGGCTGGCCGGCCTCGTTCAGCAAGCGGCCCTGGTAGATGAAGTTCTGCACGTAGTTGTGGAACAGCTCCACAGAAGCGTCGAGTTCGGGCTGGTGCCAGAGCACGCCCACGTCCTGCTGCCAGCTGAATTCCGGCTGAAAGCCGCGGTTGCCGAGGTACACGATGTGGGCGCCGGGGTCGAGGCCGTTGGAGCCGATTTCGGGAATGTTGGGGGCGCGGTAGCCGCGGGCCAGGTTAGCGCGCAGCGTGAGGCGCTCGGTGGCCACGTAGCTGGCCCCCAGGCTGGCCGACACGCCCCGGTAGCGCTGCCGAAACGCCGGAAATTGCAGCGCGGCATCGGGCGTACGGGGTCCGCCGGCACCATCGAAACCGGTGGCGGGGTTGGGCGCCACGTAGAAGTCCTGCCACGTCACCAGCCGGGTGTCATAGCGCATGCCGCCGCTCACTTCCAGCTTGCCAAAGGCCTTCTTCAGCAGCACAAAGCCGCCGGCGTCCAGCAAATCGTAGTTAGGAATGGGGAAATCAGTGGCGTTTTGGTGGCGGTTGAGTTGGCCCATGCCATTGCTGCCCAGGCTAGCTTCGAGGCCGTGCCAGGTGGGCAGGTGGTAGCGCACGTCGTAGGTGTAGGTGGTAAGGCGCAGGGCCAGGCCCGCCTGGGCCGGCGCCGTGGGGTGGTTGAACTCTTCGCGCTGGTTTTGCTGCGCGCCCAACAGCAGGTGCAGCTCGCCGCCCCCCAGGCGCACCTGCGTTTTGGTGAACACCCGGTAGTGGCGAATGCGCTGGTGCAGCGGCGCAATGGTGTAGGAATGCAGGTCTTCGTCGCTTACCAAGGGCCGGTTCTTGATGTCGTCCGTCCTGCTCTCAAACACCTGCCTTGTGAAGCGGCGGCTGAGCGAGTCGCGGCTGCCGTCGGGGATTTCCTGGCGGTTGTCGTAGAGCGTGAGGTACCAATGCGAGCTGCCCCAGGGCTTGCTCACGCCGGCCATCCCAGTCAGGGTCAGCTCCCGGAAACCGGTGTTGTACACGGGGCCGTCCACGCTATTCCGATAGTCGCGCGCCAGGCGGTGGCTGGCCCGGAAGCTGGTTTGAAAGCCGTTTTTCTGGTAGTTGATTCCCAGCGAATTGCCCACCAGGCCGTTGTTGGACTGATACTCGGCCAGGGCGTCGCCGTGTAGCTCCCCCTCGGGGCCGCTGGGCAGGGCGGGCAGCAGGTTCACCACGCCGGCCACGGCGTCGGAGCCGTAGAGCAAGCTGGCGGGGCCTTTCACCACTTCCACCCGTTCGATGTCGTAGCCATCCACTTCCACGCCGTGCTCATCGCCCCACTGCTGGCCTTCCTGGCGCAGGCCGTTGTAGAGGGTCAGCACGCGGTTGTAGCCCAGCCCGCGAATGAAGGGCTTCGACACGTTGGGGCCCGTCGTGACGGCACTCAGGCCCGGAATGCCGCGCACGGCGGCGTCAATCACATTGGTGTTGGCGTTGAGGCTGATTTCGCGGCGGCCCAGCGTGGCAATGGGCACGGGGCTGCGCCGCACTTCGGTGGCCCGGCTCACGCCCGTCACCACCACATCGGCGAGGGCAGCCGCCGCGGGCGCCAGCGTGAACTGCACGTCCGTGGCGGCGCCCGTGGCCACGGTGGCGGCGCGCGTGGCCGTGGCGTAGCCTACCGCGCTGGCCACCAGCCGCGCCGGACCAGCCGGCACGGCGGTTATCTCAAACCGGCCATCCCCGTCGGCGGTGGCGCCCAGGCTGGCGGCCGGCAGCACCACGCTGGCATACGGCACGGGCCGCCGCTGCTCGTCGCGCACGGTGCCGCGCAGCGTGCCCGTTTGGGCGCACAGCAGCCGGGGCAGCATCAGCAGCGCAAGTAGCAAGTGTTTCATGGCCCTCCGGAGTCATTGCCCGGGTTTAATGATGTGCTTCATCCACAGTAGAGCAAGCGTAGCAACTGCTCACTGTTTCTTCCTTCACCGCTCTAGCCCACAGCAGTTTGCCAGAGCAGGTAGGCATTCAGGGCCAGAATGATGGCCGATACCGACCACGCCAGCACGCGCACCACGGGCCGGTTCACAAACACGCCCATCTTGGCCCGGCTGCTGGTGAATAGCACCAGCGGCACCACCGCAAAGCTGAGCTGCATCGACAGTATCACCTGGCTGAACACCAGCAGTTTTTCCGTGCCGCTTTCGCCGTACACAATGGCCACCACCAGGGCCGGCACCACCGCCACCAGCCGCGTGATGAGCCGCCGCACCCAAGGCCGCAGCTTGAGGTCGAGGAAGCCTTCCATCACAATTTGACCCGCCAGCGTGCCGGTCAGGGTCGAGTTCTGCCCTGAGGCCAGCAGCGCCACGCCGAACAGGACGCTGGCCGCGCCTGCGCCCAGCACCGGCGCCAGCAGCTTGTAGGCGTCCTGAATCTTGGCCACCTCATACAACCCGTGGTGATGGAAGGTGGCCGCCGCCAGCACCAGAATGGCCGCGTTGATGAAAAACGCCACAAACAAGGCCACCGTCGAGTCGATGGTGGCAAACTTGATGGCCATGCGCTTGCCGGCCTCGGTCTGCTCAATGGCCCGCGTTTGCACGATGCTGGAATGCAGGTACAGGTTGTGCGGCATTACGGTGGCGCCCAGAATGCCAATGGCCACGTACAGCATGCCCGGCGTGGTAATGACTTTGGGCTGCGGCACCAGCCCGTGCGCCAGGGCCACCCAATCGGGCCGCGACACAATGATTTCGTAAAGAAAACAGCCGAAAATGAGCACCGTAAGGCCCGCCACGATGCTTTCGATGATGCGAAAGCCTTTGTTCTGAAAAAACAGCACCACCAGCACGTCCAGCGTGGTGAGCACCACGCCCCAGGCCAGCGGCAGCCCAAACAGCAAGTTCAGGGCAATGGCCGAACCGATGACTTCGGCCAAATCGCAAGCCGCAATGGCGATTTCACACAAAATCCACAGCATCAGGCTAATGGGCCGCGAGTAATGGTCGCGGCAGGCTTGGGCCAGGTCGCGCCCGGTCACGATACCCAGCTTGGCGGCCAGGTGCTGCAGCAGCATGGCAAACAGGTTGGAAACCAGCACCACCGACAGCAGCGTGTAGCCGTAGCGCGAGCCGCCGGCCAGGTCGGTGGCCCAGTTGCCGGGGTCCATGTAGCCCACGGCCACCATCAGGCCCGGCCCCCAAAAGGCCATCAGCTTGCGCCAAAAGGAGGCGTCGGCTCCCGGCACCTTGATGCTGGCATACACCTCGCTCAGGGAATTGGCGCGGCGCGGATGACGCCAGCCGGCGTCCATGGGGTCGACTTTGGTATCGGTGAGCGTGGAAGGTGGCACGGTAAGCGGTTGATTCAATACAAAGTTAGTATATTTTTAGGGCAGCCTAAAAATTATTTTCGACCGCCTTAAATACAGATTTTCCCAGAAAAGGTTTCGTTACGCGGCGCGAATTATCCGCCCTGTCTGGCGTGTTGCCGCCGACTTGGCAATTGCTCTACGGCCGTTGGCGACGCGGGGTGGCCTCACTGTTGCCGTTGGCTGCCCGACCTTTGCCCCGAAAACCGCCTTGCATGAATCATTCCACCACCAAGCGCCGCTTTGGCTTGCTGTCCCTTGTGGTCAGCGTCGGGCTGGTCGCCGTTAAGTTCTACGCCTATTATCTCACCCGCTCCCAGGCCGTGCTCACCGACGCGCTGGAGAGCATCATCAACGTGTTTACGAGCGGCTTTGCGCTCTACAGCCTCTACCTCACCAGCCTGCCCAAGGACGAAAACCATCCCTACGGCCACGGCAAAATCGAAAACCTCTCGCTGGGCTTCGAAGGCGGGCTGATTTTCATGGCCGGCGCCTTCATTCTCTACCATGCCTCGCGCGGGCTGCTGCACCCCCACCCCGTGGCGCGGCCCGATTGGGGCGTGCTGCTGCTGGCCAGCACCGCGGTGGTCAACCTGGGCGTGGGCCTGATGCTGGTGCGAGCCGGCAAGCGCCTAAAATCGGTGGCGCTGGTGGGCGACGGGCAGCACCTCTACATCGACGCCCTCACGTCCATTGTCTCGTCGGGGGCACTGGTGCTGGTGGCGGCCACCGGCATGGTGCGGTTCGACTCCGGTGCAGCGCTGCTGCTGGGCGGCTTCATTCTGGTGAACGGCTGGCGCATGCTCCGCCGCTCGGTGTCGGGGCTAATGGACGAAACCGATACGGCCATTGTAGCCGAGGTCATCGCCGAGCTGCAAGCCCAGCGCCGGGCCCCCTGGATTGACGTGCACAACCTGCGCGTGCAGCGCTACGGCGCCAACCTGCACATTGACTGTCACATGCAGATGCCTTATTATTTCACCCTCGAAGAAGTGCATTCTCAGCTGTTCGACATCGAGGAGCTCATCAAAGAACGGTTTGCGGTTGATGTAGAAATGTTTGTGCACGCCGACCCCTGCACGTTTGCAGCCTGCTCGCTGTGCCTCATGGCCGAATGCCCGGTGCGCATGCACCCCTTCCGTCACCAAGTGGCCTGGAACATTCAAAACGCCATCAAAAACGAACGCCACCGCCTCGCCTAATAGCCTCACGGACGCATTCACGACAAAACAAAAAAGGGTGCCGCGAATATCGCGGCACCCTTTTTTGGTGGATGCGGAAGGTGAGCAGCGCTTAGCGCACCACTTCTACCCAGCCTTTGGTTTGCACACCTTTGTTGTCGGTGAGCAGGTAGTAGTACACGCCAGCGGGCTGGTTGTCGCCGCCCCAGTTGTTGGCGTAGTTGGATTGCTCGTACACCTTACGGCCCCAGCGGTTGAAGATTTCCAGCTTGCTGGTCGTGCTGTTGACCGACGAGATGCGGAACAAGTCGTTCTGGCCGTCGCCGTTGGGCGTGATGATGTTCGGCACCTGCAGGTCGGGCACGAAGACGATGCGTTCGGCCACCAGCGTGCCGCAGGGGTTGGCCGAGCCGGTCACCGAGGTAGTGAGGCGCACGCGGTAGTAACCGGCCTGGGTCAGCTTCAGCGGGGCCGGAGCAGCTGCCGTGCTAAAGTTCACGACGGGGTCGGCCACAGGAGAGTTGCTCAAGTCCTTGAAGCGCTGGTACGTCCAGGCATAGGTGGTAGGAGCACCGGCCGCGCCCACAACCGGCGTGGTCTGGTTGGTGAAGGTGAAGGTCACCGGCGGACGGTTGTTGTACTTGCCAGCCGCGCCTGTCGAGTCAGCCGCGAACTTGGCGGTGATGACGGCCAGGCCCAGCACTTGCACAGTGGAGGTAGCGGTGCACGCATAAGGCGATGCGCCACGGGCAGTAACGGTGTAAGTATTAACACCAAGTGCCGTGGGGGTCACGGGAATAGTAGCGCCTGTATTGTTAGGGGCGGTAATACCCGGGCCGCTCCACGTATAAGTGTAGGTGTCATTGAGGTTGCTGCCGGTGCCGGTGGGGCGGGTGGCAGTGGCCCGCAGCGTTACTTGAGCGCCGATACAAGCCGACGGTACCGAAGCAGTGGCCGCTACCACGGGCTGGGGCACCACGCGCACCACAATGGAAGTGGTGTCGCCGCAAGAGCCCTGAGCAAAGCCCAGCGTGGGCGACGCCGTGAGGCGGTAGCGGGTCGTTACAGTGGGGCTCACCACAATCTGCTGATTGGTGGTCACAGCGGGCAGGCCGTTGCCGCCGGCATTGGCTACCGACCACTGGTAGGTGTATACCTGGGCTTGCGTGGTGTTGGTGGCGATGCGGCGAATCGAGTCCGGACGAACTACGCCGCCCTGCAGCGTGAGCGAGCCACCGGGGCAGATGGCATTCGAGGCCGGCGTGGTGTTGCCGATGCCCGTAGCACCCACAATGGCCGAGGCCGTGGCCACAAAGCCTTTGTAGATGCGAATTACCACTACGCGGTTTTGCACGCCCTTGATGGGACAGTTGTTGTCCTCCACGCGGATGTTGAGGCGGATGGTGCGGCCGAGCGTGGTGGGCGAAGGCTGGAAGAAGAACACGCCGCGGGGGTTGGTGGTGCCATTGCCGGTCAGGCTGAAGGTGCCCACGTCGCCCGAGTCCAGCAGGTTGGGGTCGGTGTTGATGTTGGCCGGCAGCGTCACGGTCAGCAGCTGGTTGGCGCTGGGCGTCTTCAGGTTGTCGGGGTCGGTGAAGTTGAGTTCCACACGCGAGTAGTTGCAGGTCCGCACGTCGATGCGCGTGGTATCGGTCGTGTTCACGGTCTGGGTACCCGACTTGGGCGTTACCGGCGTGGCCGTTACGGGGTTGGGCGTGGTGTTCGGGCCGCAGTTGATGACGATGATGTTGGCCTCGCGGCGCACGGTGCCGATGACGCGACGCACGCCGTTGATGCGGCGGTACTCGGTTATGAGCACGGCAATTTGGTACTTGTTGTTGCCCGAGTTCGGTAGAGCCGTGGCGTCGAATACGCCCGGTACAAAGGACAGGGTGCGGGCCTGCTGGTTGAAGGTAAGCGTGCGCACCACCCCGGTCTTCACAGGGCAGGTACCCACCGTGTCGAAGCCGAGCTGGATGGGGTTAGTCGGGCTGTAAAGGCCAGTCGGCAAGCCCGGGAAGTCATACACGCAGAGAGGATTCTGACTCAGAATTTTGGTCACGCGCGCGCTGCCGGGAAAGGTGTTGTAGGTAACGGGGGTGCCGCAGGCGCGGAGAGGAGCAGCCAGGGAGTACACCACGGAGTCGCCGTCGGGCTCGGTGGCCGAGTAGGTGATGGTGGTGTTCTGCTTCCAGCACACGTACTGAATCGGAATGTC
>NZ_JACXAC010000010.1 GCF_014699055.1 Hymenobacter armeniacus | reverse complement strand
GCGGCGGCCCCGCCCGCCCGCGCCGCGACCCCGAAACCGCTTCGGCCGCCGCCGCCGATGACGACCCCACCGCCGCCCCGGAAAGCGACGCCCCCGAAACCGCCGCCGAGAAAGCCGCCGACCGCCGCGCCGTGCGCATCGCCCTCACGCCCGAAACGGCGCTGGCGTCCTCGTCCTTCTCCGGCAACCGCGGCCGCCTGCCGTGGCCGGTGAGCCGCGGCTTCATCAGCCAGCACTTTGGCCGCCACCCGCACCCGGTGCTGAAAAACGTAACCGTCGAAAACCGCGGCATCGACATTCAGACCGGGGAAGGCGAGGCCGTGCGTTCCTGCTTCGACGGCAAGGTGCTCACCATCGCCAACATCGCGGGCATGAACACCATCGTCATGATTCAGCACGGCGACTTCTTCACCGTGTACGCCAAGCTGCGCTCGGTGAGCGTACACGAAGGCCAGCGCGTGAGCGCCCGCGAGGTCATCGGCACGGTGGCCACGTCGGCCGAGGGCACCTCCGAGGTGCAGTTTCAGGTGTGGCACAACTCGGCCAACCTGAACCCCGAAAACTGGCTGGGGCGCAAGTAGCCAACCCCACGAGCCAAAAATCGAAAAGGCCCCTCGATGTTCGACAAACGCAGTGCGCTTGCCGAACATCGAGGGGCCTTTTCAACACCAACCTTTAAAAAAAAACACCGAGCAAAGCGCGGTGTCTTTCTGAGCTATGAAAACAAACTTAGCTGTCGGCAGAAGCGGCTACTAGCAGCCCCAACCGATAACCGAAACAAAGATGGCAGCCTTGGCTAGTGCCTTGCCGGGCAACTCGGTGAACGACCAGTGTGAACCGGCGAACGGCGCGTTTGGCTGGGCGCAAAGCCCGGCCGTGGCCGGGCTTATACCAGGTTGAGGCGAGCCAGCAAGCCGGCCTTGTAGGAGCTGCCGATGGGCACGCGCACCGGCGTGCGCGGCCCGGAGCCGTCGCGCACGCCGTCGAGCAGGGCCGCGTCGGCCTCGATGGACACGATGCGGTCGAGGCGCACGATGTATTTGCGGTGGATGCGGGCGAAGTCGCGCACCGGCAGCTTGGTTTCGAGGTCCTTCATGGTGCCGTACATGGTGAGGCGCTCGCGGGTGGTGTGCAGGTTCACGTAGTCGCCGAGGGCTTCTATGTACTGCAGGTCGGCGGTGAGCACGCGCACCAGGCGCTGGTCCTGCTTCACGAATATCTCGGTGCGGTTGTTGGCGTAGAGCGAGTCGCCGGTGTGGTTGGCCATGCGCAGCACGCCTTCGAGCTTCTGCCGCTCGTCTTCGAGCTGCAGCCGGACACGCCGCAGCTCTAGTTGGGCCATTACCTGCCGGGCCAGAATGCGCAGGGCATCGCGCTGGTCGGCGGTGAGCACGCGCGGCACCGTGTCGATGGCGCAAAGCGTGCCCAGGGGCTGGCCTTCGGGCGAGAGCAGCGGGGCCCCGGCGTAGAAGCGAATATTGGGGTCGCTGGTCACGAGGGGGTTGTTGGCAAATCGCGCGTCGGCGGTGGCGTCGTACACTTCGTACACGTCGCTGGCCCGCATGGCGTATTGGCAAAACGCGTGCTCGCGCGGGGTCTGCTGGGTTTGGAGGCCCACGTGGGCTTTAAACCATTGGCGGCTGTCGTCGATGAGCGAAACCAGCGAGATGGGCGTGCCGCAAATGAAAGCCGAAAGCTGCGCGATGTCGGTGAACACCTGCTCCTGGCCCGTGTCGAGAACCTGGTAGCTGTGCAGCGTTTCGAGGCGGTCGGCTTCGTTTACCTGGCGCAGGGTATCATCGGGAGGGGTAGCGTTTAAGGAAGGATTCACAGCGGTTGGTAAGATGCGGTTTCGACCTGTGGGTAAATCAAGAAGGCAGGGCGGCATGCGGAGTGTACAAAGCTAAGATATGAGTTTCAGCGCACTGCAGTATTTCCGTTGAACCGCAGCAAGTGGCCGGTCAACCCCCGCGCTTTATCTACCAAACGGCAGCTTCATTCAGCAAACACCTCCTATCGGGTATCTTTGGTACTCCAAACGGCGTTCGGCTACGTATATCCTCTTTTATCATCCCAAACCGGGCCGTGGCGCCCACCCGCTCATGCATCATCCCCTGTTTCTAATCGGCAGCTTCGGCACCACCGAAATTCTGCTTATCCTGTTCGTCATCATCCTGTTGTTTGGGGCCAAGCGCATTCCTGAGCTGTTTCGGGGCATGGGCCAGGGCGTGCGCGAGTTCAAAGACGCCACCGCCAAGCCCGAAGAGCAGCAGCCGCAGTACCGAGACCAGCCCGGTGCGCCGGTGCCGCCCTATCAGCAGCAATACCCCCAGCAGGGGTACCCGCAGCAGCCCGCGCAAGGGTACCCGCAGCCGGGCTATCCGCAGCAAGGCGCGCCGCAGCAGGGCTACCAGCAGCCCGCTCCGCCGGCTTACAACCCCAACGACCCCAACGGCCAGCCGCGCCAGTAAGGCCGGCTCGTCACTCTATTTTACCCATTAAGCTCCTTTCGTATGTTTGGTGATATCGGTGGTTCGGAGGTGATTCTCATCATGGTGGTCATCCTCATTTTCTTTGGCGCCAACAAGATTCCGGAACTGGCGCGGGGCCTGGGCAAGGGCATTCGCGAGTTCAAAGACGCCAGTACCGAAATCCGGCGCGAGTTTGAGCAGGCCGGTCAGCCGGCTCAGCCCAACAACTACGCCCAGCAAAACGGCTACGGCCCCCAAAACCCTTACCCTGCGCCCCAGCCCGCGCCCAACGCGGAAACTGGTTCCGGCTTCGACCCCTGGGCCACGCCCGCCTACGTGGCTCCCACGGCCGATGCCGAGTACCTGCAGCATCCCAACATCCCGGAGCCCAGCCCGGCCCCGGAACCCGCGCCGCCGGTGGCGCACCAGCTGCCGCCCAACATGGCCCCGGAAGGTACCCAGCCCCGGCAGCCCTACATTCCGGCCAATGCCAGTCCTAGCGCTGATGCCTAACTTTGGGCGCACCTAATCTGCAAGTAGTTTGAAGCGTTTTCAGTCTTTATCCGAAGTTCGTAGCGAGCTGGCGGCGGGCACCACGTCCTGCCGCCAGCTCGTTGAGTATTACCTGGGCAACATCGAGCGCCAGAACCCCACCCTCAACGCCTTCCTGGAGGTGTGGCCCGACGAGGCCCGCGCCCAGGCCGACGCCGTGGATGCCAAGCTGGCGGCCGGCACTGCCGGGCCGCTGGCCGGCATGGTCATTGGCATCAAAGACGTGCTGGCCTACGCCGGGCATTCGCTGCAAAGCAGCAGCCTGATGCTCGACGGCTTCAAGTCGCTCTTCACCGGCACGGCCGTGCAGCGCCTGCTCGACGCCGACGCCATCCTCATCGGCCGCCAGAACTGCGACGAATTTGCCATGGGCGGCTCCAACGAAACCTCCTACTTCGGCCCGGCCCGCAACGCCGCCGACCCTTCCCGCGTGCCTGGCGGCTCGTCGGGCGGCTCGGCCGTGGCCGTGCAGGCCGACATGTGCCTGGCTTCAATTGGGTCCGACACGGGCGGCTCGGTGCGCCAGCCGGCCGCGTTTTGCGGGGTGGTGGGCTTCAAGCCCACGTACTCGCGCATTTCGCGCTACGGGCTGGTGGCATTTGCGTCGTCGTTTGACCAGATTGGCCCCATCACCCGCTCGGTGGCCGATGCGGCGTTGCTGACCGAAATAATGGCCGGCCCCGATGGCATGGACAGCACCGCCAGCCAGCGCGAAGTGCCGGCCTACAGCCAGCTGCTCACGCCCGCGCCGCACTACCGCATCGGCTACATCGCCGACGCCGTGGACAGCGAAGGCCTGAACCCCGAAATCAAGGCGGCGCTGGAAACGCAGCTGGAGATACTGCGCGGCCAGGGCCACGTGGTGGAGGCGGTGGAGTTTCCCTACCTCGACTACATGATTCCGACCTACTACATCCTCACCACGGCCGAAGCCAGCTCCAACCTGGGCCGCTTCGACGGGGTGAAGTACGGCTACCGCGCCCCGGATGCCACCGATTTGGAGTCGCTCTACAAAAAGAGCCGCGCCCAGGGCTTCGGGGCCGAAGTGCAGCGGCGCATTCTGCTCGGCACCTTCGTGCTCAGCGCCAGCTACTACGACGCGTATTACACTAAAGCTCAGCGCGTGCGCCGGCTCATCAAGGAGAAAACCGATGAGCTGTTGCGCCAGTACGATTTCCTTGTGCTGCCCACCACGCCCACCACGGCCTTCAAGCTGGGCGAGAAGCAGGACCCAGTTTCGATGTACCTGGCCGACATTTTCACGGTGCAGGCCTCGCTGGCCGGCGTGCCCGCCATTTCGGTGCCGGTAGGGGAGGACGCCGCCGGCCTGCCCATCGGTCTGCAGGTGATGGCCGGTGCTTTCCGAGAGGCCGAGCTGCTGGCTTTTGCCAGCACGCTCACGGAGGAAGTAGTGGCGTAAAGCCGAAACCGTGTTGCGCTTGACAAATGCCCCGGCCTGCTGGCCGGGGTATTTTTTTGCCTGGCTGTCACCCAAACCTTGTTGCCGCGCGTAAGGAAATTTTCATTTCATCTCTACAACTTCTTTACCCATCGCCTATCTTAGTGCTATGAAGCAAGGGATTAAGCACGTGAAAATGCCTCATGGCCGGCGCCGTTGGCTGGGCCTGGGGCTGCTTGGGCTGCTGCTGCCGCTGCCGAAAACCATGGCCCAGCAAGTACCGCAGCCGGACTCGGCTAGCCGGGTAAATGCCACGATGCCAGCGCTGTTGGGCGATACCGTGCGGGTGCGCCTGGAGCTGCAGCCCGATTCGTTGGTGGCCGCGCCCCAACAGGTCGACTCGGCCCGGTTGGAATGGCTGCGCACCCCACCCACCCTGCGCGACCTAGTGTGCGACCGCGTGGGCTGCTTCGAGACCGACGTGCCGCACCAGTTCAACAACTCGGTGATGGCCTACGTGACCCTGTTCACGGCCCGCAACCGCAGCTACATGCAGCGCGTGCTGGAGCGCGAAAACTTCTACTTCCCCATCTTCGAGAAATACCTCGCCAAGTACAACCTGCCCACCGACCTGAAATACCTGGCCGTGGTGGAGTCGGCCCTGATTCCCACGGCCAAATCGCCGGTGGGGGCCACCGGCCTCTGGCAGTTCATGGGCCCCACCGCCGGCGACCTCAACCTGAAGCGCGACGAGTGGATAGACGAGCGCATGGCCCCCGAAAAAGCCACCGAGGCCGCCTGCAAGCACCTGCGCTACCTCTACGGCGTGTTTCACGACTGGGAGCTGGTGCTGGCCGCCTACAACTGGGGCGCTGGCAGCGTGCAGCGCGTGATGCGCCGCACCGGCAAAAAGACTTTTTGGGACCTGTACCCGCACATGCCGGCCGAAACGCGCAACTACGTGCCCACTTTCACGGCCATCATGTACAGCATGAAGTACGCCGAAGCCCACGGCCTGCGTACCGACAAGCTGCAATACCAATACGCCGAGGCGCTGGACACCCTGGGCCTGCGCGGCCGCGCCTTCGACCTGCGCCGCCTGAGCCGCGCCTGCGGCTACGCAGATTCCCTGTACCTCACCCGCTTCAATCCGGAGCTGCGGCGGGCGGCGCTGCCGGCGGGCTACCGGCCCTATGTAGTGCGCTTCCCGGCCTCAGCGGCGGTGCACCTGGGCGATGTGGACCGCAACACCTTGCTGGACTACTGCCAGCCCACGGCCGAGTTGCCGCAAGCCCTGGCCGCGCTGCCGCCCCGGTTGGAAGGCGTGGAGCCCTGGCAGAGCAAGCAGCTGCTGGCCGCCAGCGGCGGCCCGCGCGCCGAAGCCGAGGCCGAAGCACCGCGTTTCCGCCGCGTGCCCCACAAGGTGAAGCGCGGCGAAACGCTGGCCAGCCTGGCTGAGCGGTTTGACGTCAGCCAGGCCCAGCTGCGGCGCTGGAACGACCTACCCAAGGGCAGAGCCCTGAAGCCGGGCAAGCAGCTGGTGGTGTTTGTGCCCCTGCCGGCCGCCGCGCCCGCTACGGCCAAAGCCCCGGTGGAAGCCGTGGCCGTGGCGCCAACGCCCCGCCCCGTGCGGCCCGTGGCCTCGGCTGAGGAAGCGGCTGCCCGCAAGGAGCAGGCCGAGGCCAACGCCCGCGAAGTGGCGCGCGTGCAGGAGCTGGTGCGCCAGGAAAAGCTGCAGGAAGCCCGCCTGGTGGCCATTCGGCAGCGGCAGGCCATTCAGCAGGCGGCGGCTGAGGCGCAGGCCCGCGTGGCCGCCCGTCGCGCCGCTCAGGCGCAGGCCACCGAAGCCAAGCGTGCCGAAAAAGCCGTGGCGGCGGCCGAACCCGAAGAGGCCGACGAGCCCACCGCCGCCGAAACCACAGCTGCCGAAGCCGCCGCCCCGGCTGGCCCCTACACCGTGCGCAGGGGCGACAACCTCACCAAGCTGGCCCGCGAGCACGGCGTGAGCGTGGCCCAACTGGTGACCTGGAACAAGCTGCCCTCCGAAAACGTGGTGCAGGGCCAGCGGCTGGTATTCAGCGCGCCGGCCGACGTGGAAGCCGCGGCACCGCGTCGGCATCCGAGAACGACGGAGAAGGCCATGGCTGCAGCCACGAAGGCCGACTCGCGTAAGGCGGAGCTGACGGGCAAAGTGCACCTCGTGCAGCCCGGCGACACCCTCTTCAACATCTCGCGCCGCTTTGGGGTGAGCATGCAGCAGCTGCGCGAAGTGAACCACCTCACCTCCGACGAGGTGAAGCTGGGCCAGAAGCTGCTGGTGCCGCAGAGCTGAGCAGTAAGACGGGCCGCTAACCGGGCAAACAGGCCCGGCCTGGCACAGGAGTTGGGAAAGGGCAGCAGCCCAACCCCCATCTTTGTGCCATGAAAACCCTTTCCCTCATCTGCTCTACGACCCTTTTGCTGCTGAGCTGCTCCAAAAAAGAAGTCGAACCTACCCCGCCGCCGCCCGCGCCGGCCCAGGAAGCCACCGTGAACGTGGCCGTGACGTACTACGACGCCACGCCCGCCCGGGGCGCCTCGTACCTGGCCGAAAACCCCATCGCCAAGCAGTACTCCGACCGCATCGAATTCGCGTTCAACAGCCCGTTTGCTTCCGACCAGCTGCGGTTCATCATGCCCAAAAGCAAGATGAAAGCCGGCTGGGTGGGCACCTACGCCGTGGGCACCCAGCCCAACCCCGGCCTGGGCGACGTGCTGGTGGAATACCTGCGCCCGCTCTCGGGCTCGGCCAGCAATTTCTACTCCAGCAACGGGCAGGTGATAGACAACGCCACCTTTACCGTCACGGCGTATGACGCGGGCCGCCAACTGCTGGCCGGCAATTTTACGCTGCTCGTGCGGCGGGCCAAGAACCCTTATTCTTTTTTGAGCACGCCGGTGCCGCCGTCGCAAGACCCGCGCTCCGATGCCGATATCAAGCTCTACGGCGTCTTCAACGAGGTGCCGCTCCGATAATCATTGTGCGGACTTCGCGTCCGGCGGCGCCTCGCGTGGCTTACGCGGGGCGCTGTTTTTTTGCCCGACGCGCCCGACATAAGCCCGCATGCCCCAACTTGCAGTCTGAACCTCGCCCGGCACCGCCCGGGCCTTCGCTATGCTGAAAATAAATAAACAAGACGCCCTCAACTACCATTCGCAGGAGCCCGCCGGCAAGATTGAGGTGATTCCCACCAAGCCCGTAAGCACCCAGCTCGACTTGGCCCTGGCGTACTCGCCCGGCGTGGCCGAGCCCTGCAAAGCCATTGCCGAAAACCCCGACGACGTGTACAAGTACACCGCCAAGGGCAACCTAGTGGCCGTCATCAGCAACGGCACGGCGGTGCTGGGCCTGGGCAACATCGGCCCGGCCGCCAGCAAGCCGGTGATGGAAGGCAAAGGCGTGCTATTCAAGAAGTTTGCGGGCATCGATTGCTTCGACATCGAGATTGACGCCACCGACCCCGACGAGTTCATCAAGATTGTGAAGTCGCTGGAGCCCACGTTTGGCGGCATCAACTTGGAAGACATCAAGGCACCGGAGTGCTTCCGCATCGAGACGGAGCTGCGCGAGAAGATGAACATCCCGCTGATGCACGACGACCAGCACGGCACGGCCATCATCACCTCGGCCGCGCTGCTGAACGCGCTCGAAATAGTGGGCAAGAAGATTGACGAAGTGCAGCTAGTGGTGAGCGGGGCGGGCGCGGCGGCCGTGTCGTGCCTGCGGCTGTACCTGGCGCTGGGCCTCAAGAAGGAAAACATTGTGGTGTTCGACAAGGACGGCCTCATCCACGAGCGGCGTACCAACTTGGCGCCCATTCAGATGCAGTTTGCCACCACGCGGGCCGTCAATAATCTGGAGGAAGCTTTAGAGGGCGCCGACGTGTTCCTGGGCCTCTCGGCGGCCAACGTGCTGCCCGCCGGCCTGCTGCTGAAAATGGCCGACAACCCCATCGTCTTTGCCCTGGCCAACCCCGACCCGGAGGTGAGCTACCAGCTGGCCATGGCCACGCGCGACGACCTCATCATGGCTACCGGCCGCTCCGACCACCCCAACCAAGTGAACAACGTGCTGGGCTTCCCCTACATTTTCCGGGGGGCGCTGGACGTGCGCGCCACCGAAATCAACGAGGCCATGAAGCTGGCGGCGGTGCACGCCTTGGCCGAGCTGAGCAAAGAGCCCGTGCCCGAGATGGTGAACAAGGCCTACGGCGACAATACGCTGGCCTTTGGACGCAATTACTTGATTCCCAAGCCGCTAGACCCGCGCCTGATTACCACCGTGAGCCCGGCCGTGGCCAAGGCGGCCATGGAAAGCGGCGTGGCCAAGGCGCCCATCACCGACTGGACGGCCTACGAAGACCAGCTCCGCGCCCGCCTGGGCGTGAACCAGAAGCTGATGAACCGCATGACCTCGGCCGCCCGCGCCAATCCCAAGCGCGTGGTATTTGCCGAAGCCGACAACTACAAGATTCTCAAAGCCGCCCAGATTCTGCGCGACGAGGGCATTTGCTTTCCCATTTTGCTGGGCCCGCAGGAGAAAATCGAAACCATTGCCCGCGAAAACAGCCTCGACCTGGAGGGCTGCGAAATCATCAACATCCTGAAGCAGGACGCCAAGCGCGACGAGTACGCGGCCATCCTCTACGGCAAGCGCCAGCGCCGCGGCATGACGCTGTACGAAGGCCGCCGGCTGATGCGCGAGCGCAACTACTTCGCGGCCATGATGGTGGAAACCGGCGAGGCCGATGCCTGCATCACCGGCCTCACCAAGGACTACGGCAAAAGCATCATTCCCTCGCTGCAGGTGGTGGGCACCGAGGACGGCGTGCGCCGCGTGGCCTCCATGTACATCATTCAGCACAAGAAAGGCCCATATTTCTTCGCCGATACCACGGTGAACATCAACCCCACGGCCGAGGAAATGGTGGAGATTATCGGCCTGACGGCCCGCGCCGTGCGCTTCTTCGACACCGAGCCGCGCATTGCCGTCATCAGCTACTCCAACTTCGGCTCCAACGCCGGCCCGCTGCCCGAGAAGACGCGCCGCGCCACCGAGCTGGCCAAGCAGCGCTTTCCCGACCTGCTCATCGACGGCGAAATGCAGGCCAACGTGGCCCTGAGCCCGCAGCTGCTGCAGGAGCACTACGACTTTTCGCCGCTGGCCGAGAAGGGCGCCAACACGCTCATCTTCCCCAACGTGGAGTCGGGCAACATCGCCTACAAGGTGCTGCAGGAAATTGGCGGCGCCGAAGTCATCGGCCCGGTGCTGATGGGCATGCGCAAACCGGTGCACATCCTGCAGCTGGGCGCGAGCGTGCGCGACATCGTGAACATGGCCTCCATTGCGGTGGTCGACGCGCAGATGGGCAGCAAGGCGCTGTAGGGGCGGCGTTTTTCAACAAACATAGGAACGTCATGCTGAGCGCAGCCGAAGCATCTCACCCGCAATAGTAAATCCGATTACTTGCGCTGTGGAGATGCTTCGGCTGCGCTCAGCATGACGTTCTTTTTGCCTGATTCTGTTGACCTGCCCAACTGCTTCACAACTTCTTCATTTTGCCCAAAATTTTTGGCCGAAAAGCCAGTAAATTTGGGAGGGAAAACCCCGTTCCGGGTGTTGCCTAGCTACTGAAGCGCTTTTCTCGTTCCTCCTTTCCCGCTCTATGATTGCCTACCTCGACGGTAAACTAGCTTACAAAGACGCCACCTTAGCCATCGTCGACATTCTCGGCGTGGGCTACGAAGTTCGCATTTCGCTGGCCACGTACTCGAAGCTGCCCGCCGAGGGCGCGGCCACCAAAATCTACACCTACCAGCACATCAAGGAGGACGGGCAGACGCTGTACGGCTTCCTGGACCCCAACGAAAAGGCGCTGTTTATGCAGTTGATTTCGGTGTCGGGCATCGGGCCGGGCACGGGCATCGTGATGGTGAGCAGCATGAGCGTGGGCGAAATCCGCGACGCCATCGTGCACGAGAACGTGCGGGCCATTCAGGCCATCAAAGGCGTGGGTCCCAAGACGGCCCAGCGCGTGATTCTGGAACTCAAAGACAAGCTGCGCAAAGACGAACTGCTGGCCAAAGCCGGCGTCGACACCGTGCCCCTGGCCCGCCAGCACAATACGCACCGCGCCGAAGCGTTGCAGGCTCTGGTGACCCTGGGCTTTGCGCGGGCCGCCGCCGAGAAGCAACTGGACCAGATTCAGCAGAAACACGGCAGCGACCTGAGCGTGGAGGAATTGATTAAATTTGCTTTGAAGTCGCATTGAGTCGCGGCGCGAAAATTGCTTTCGCGCTGCTGCACGGGTTGCCTCATCCGACTTGCTACCTTCCGTAAAATGCCGTGCTTGGTGCGGGCCGTTTGGCCGGCGTCGTTATCCACTTATCCTGCTTGAAATCCGGTCAGAAATTACTCCCCGCGTCGGTCGTTGTGGTTGCGTCGTTGGTGGCGTGGTGGGCGCAGGCCTCGCCCATGGCTTCGGCGCGCCTCGGTGGAGCGTGGCTGCGCGCCAGCCGCGCCCTTGCCCTCGACACCCCCCGCCCCAAGGGCGCGGTGGTGGATACCACGGGGCCGTACAAGCCCAGCAAGCGCCCGCGGGTGCGGGCCCAGGACCGGCCGGGCAGCCCCTTCGGACAGCGCCGCCGCACCTCGCCGCTGGTGCTGCCGTTGCCTAAGAACGTAAAACTGAACGTGCAGGTTGACGACAGCCTGAAACAATTCAGCGTAGAAGAAAAAGTCGGGAAGGACATCGACTACCGCGACCCCAGCGTGCTCAGCTACAAGGAGTACGAAGAGTACCAGCGCCGGCAGGCCGTGGCCAACTACTACCGCGAAAAAGCCAAGGGCGGCGTGACCGGCCCGGCCGCCGCGCCCGGCACCCCGCAGGCGCAGCGCCTGATACCCAAAATTTACCTCGGGCCCATTGCCAACCGCATTTTCGGGGGCAGCTACGTCGACATCCGGCCCGCGGGCTCGGTGACGATGAAGTTTGGCGGCCGCTTTAACAAAAACGAGAACCCCGCGCTGACGCTGCGCCAGCAGAGCGTGGGCGACTTTCTGTTTGAGCAGAACATCAACGTCAACCTGACCGGGGCAATCGGCACCAAGCTCAAGCTGGTGTTCAACTACGACACCAAGGCGTCGTTCGACTTCGACAACCAGATGAAGTTCGACTACGCCGGCGAGGAAACCGACATCCTGCGCAAGGTGGACCTGGGCAACGTGAGCCTGCCGCTCACCAACTCGCTGGTGCAGGGCGGCCAGAACCTGTTCGGCATCAAGACCCAGATGCAGTTTGGCAACCTGGGCGTAACGGCCGTGGCCGCCACCGTGCGCGGCACCGCCGACGAGGTGCGCATCCAGAACGGCGCCCAGAGCCGGCAGTACGAAATCAAGGTGAGCCAGTACGAGAAGGACCGGCACTTTTTCCTGTCGCAGTTCTTCCGCGACCGGTACGACCAGGCCCTGCGCAACCTGCCCACCATCCAGAGCGGCATCACCATCAACCGCCTGGAGGTGTACGTGACCAACGACAACCGCACCACCGAGAACCTGCGCAACGTGGTGACGCTCATGGACCTGGCTGAGCCGTCGCGCTTGTACCGCGCGAAGTACCGCATTGGCTCGCCCAGCGTTCAGGCGCCCGCCGACAACAAGGCCAACACCGAATACCAGACCGTGGTGGTGAACGGCAGCCGCGATGCCCGCGACAACCTGCGCGTGGATGATTTCCTGCAAACCAGGCAGGGCCTGAGCAAGAACATCGACTACGAACGGGTGCGCGCCCGCAAGCTCGACACCCGCGAATACACCTTCAACGCCCAGCTGGGCTACATCTCGCTGAACACGGCCCTGCTGCCCGACCAGGTGCTGGGCGTGAGCTACGAGTACATTTTCAACGGCAAGACCTACAAAGTAGGGGAGACGCAGGACGACTACAGCACCCGCGGGCCCGAGGAAGTGGTGTTTCTGAAGATGCTGCGGGCCAGCAACCCCGGCGTGGGCCTGATAACGGACTTCAGCCAGAACCCCGACAACCCCAACCTACGCACCGGCAACACGCCGACCTGGGATTTGATGATGAAAAACATCTATCCCCTGAACGCCTCGCAGCTGCAGCGCGACAATTTCCAGCTGCAAATCATTTACAAAGACGACGCAACGGGCGTCGACCTGATTTCGCTGAAGGAGGGCGCCCGCCTGGCCAACCGCCCGCTGATTGAGGTGCTGAACCTCGACCACGTGAACTCCAACAACGACAAGCTGCCCGACGGCAACTTCGACTACTTCCCGGGCGTGACCATCGACCCGGAACTGGGCAAGATTATTTTCCCCAACGTGCAGCCATTTGGCTCCTATCTGGCCACGCAGCTGGCCGGTGAGCCCGACCTGATAACCAAGTACGTGTACCCGGAGCTGTACAACCAGACCCAGAGCGACGCCCAGCAGGTGCAGGAAAAGGACAAGTTTTTCCTGCGCGGGCGCTTCCAGGGAGGGTCGAGCTCCGACGAGATTAGCCTGCCGGGCATCGGCATTGCGCAGGGCTCGGTGCGGGTGCGCTCGGGCTCGACGCTGCTGACCGAAGGCACCGACTACCAGGTATTTTACGACCAGGCCAAGGTGAAAATCCTGAACCCGGCCTACCTGAACTCGGCCAACGAGCTGCGGGTAGAGTTCGAGAAAAACGCCCTGGTGCAGGTGCAGCCACGCAAGCTGGTGGGCGTGCGCCTCGACTACAAGCTGAGCAAGGACGCCAACATTGGGGGCACGGCCCTGCACCTGCTCGAAAACCAGGCGCCGGGCATTAACCGCGTGAACATCGGCGACGAGCCGGGCAACAACACCATCGTCGGCCTCGACGGCAGCATCCGGAAAGAAAGCCGGGTGCTGACCAAGTACCTCGACATGCTGCCGCTGATTTCGACCAAGGAAATCTCGACCGTGGCCTTCAGCGGGGAGTTTGCCAAGCTGCTGCCGGGCCGCTCGCAGCTGGGCAACGGCGAAAACGGCGTGTCGTACATCGACGACTTCGAAAACGCCCGCACGCCCTACACGCTGGGCGGGCTGGCCAGCATTCCGGCTTGGCGCCTGGCTTCGACGCCTTTGCCCATTCAGGGTAGCAGCGTGGGCGGGCTGGCCTACAACTACCAGCGCGCCAAGCTGGCCTGGTACACCATCGACCAAGCGTATTACACCGGCGGGCCCAACGTGCCCACCAACATCAACGGCGCCGACCTGGCCAACCACTACACCCGCGGGGTGAAGCGCGACGAGGTGTTTCCGAACAAGGACCTGGGCTCGACCGGCAACGGCTTCGAGTACACCTTCGACCTGGCGTATTTCCCGAAGGAGCGCGGCCCTTATAACTACAACCCGAGCATCGACAACGCGGGCAAATTCTTTACGGGCACCGAGGCCACGGCCACGGGCCTGGTGAACAAGTTCGGGGGCATCAGCCGGGCCATCACCTTCGACACGGATTTCGACAACGCCAACATCGAATACCTGGAGTTCTGGCTGATGGACCCGTTTCTGAAGGACAGCAACCCCAATGCGCCCGCCGAGCGCGTGAACGTGTACGACACCGACGGCACCAACGCGCCCAACGTCAATGGCGGCGACCTGGTGGTGAACCTGGGCAACGTGAGCGAGGACGTGCTAAAGGACAACAACCAGCACGAGTTCGAGAACGGCCTGCCCGTGCCCGGGGCCGACACCACCGGCGTCTCGCGCAAAACGCCCTACGGCATCGTGACGCGCCAGCAGTTTCTGACCGATGCTTTCAACGCCGCGCCCGGCGCCCGCACTGCCCAGGACGTGGGCCTCGATGGCGTGAACGACGACCAGGAGCGGGCCAAAGCTGCGGGCGCAAATGGGCAGTTGCCGTACGGCCCAGCCTACGTGAACCTGCCCGACCCCTCGGCCGACAACTTCCGCCACCACCTCGACCCCAGCTACGACCAGAGCAACACCAACCTGCTGGGCCGCTACAAAAACTACGACAACTACGAGGGCAACTCGCCCGAGAACAGCCAGCTGAGCTCGACGGCCTTCCCCGATAAAGAGGACCTGAACCGTGACAACGTGGTGCAGGACGTGGAGCGCTACTACGAGTACCGCATGCGCCTGCGGCCCGGCACGCTGGACGTGGGCTCGAACTACATCATCGACAAGGTGACCAACAACATCGGGGGCGACAACGTGACGTGGTACCAGTTCCGGATTCCGATTCGCGACAACCCCACGGTGCGCGGCGCGACGCAGCCCTTTGGCTTCAAGTCGATTCGCTTCCTGCGCATGTACATGACCGGCTGGCAGGAGCCGGTGGTGCTGCGCCTAGTGCAGCCCCAGTTTGTGGCTAACCAGTGGCGCCGCTACAACTACCGCATTACTGATAACCGTTCGGGCACGGTGCCGCCCCAAAACCAGCTCACCGACGCCGACGCCTTCAACGTGTCGACGGTGAGCGTGGAAGAAAACGGCGTGGCGCAGGGCGGCGGCATTCCCTACGTGTCGCCCCCCGACATCAAGCGCGACAAAGAATACGGCAGCAGCAGCACCTCGCGCCTGCAAAACGAGCAGAGCCTGCGCCTGGCCGTGGTGAACCTGCGCGACGGCTACGCCAAGGCCGCTTACAAAAACATCACCATCAACATGCTGCGCTACAAGCGCCTGCGCCTGTTCCTGCACGGCGACAGCGAAGACCCCAGCATGCGCGACGGCGAGGTGCGCGCCTTCCTGCGCATTGGCACCGACTACACCCAGAACTACTACGAATATTCGCTGCCCCTGGAGCTTACCCGCACCGGCACCAGCCCCGACGAAGTGTGGCCCGTGGCCAACCGCGTGGACGTGGCCTTCCAGGACTTCATCGACGCCAAGGCCAAGCGCAACCAGCAGTCCACGGTGAACTTATTGGTGCCGTTTACGGTGAACTTGCCCAACGGCGCCACCATCACCGTGGTGGGCAACCCCGACTTTTCGGCGGTGCAGGGCGTGATGCTGGGCATTCTGAACCCCATCACCGACAACGCGGACCCCAGCCAGACCTCGAAAACGGTGAACCTGTGGGCCGACGAGTTCCGGGTGTTCGACTTTGAGCAGCAGGCCGGCTACGCGGCCACGGCCCGCCTCAACGTGAAGCTGGCCGACCTGGCCAACATCACGGCCACCGGCAGCTACACCAGCGTGGGCTTTGGCGGCCTGCAGGACAAGGTGCAGCAGCGCGCCATCGACAACACTTTCCGCGGCGACCTCAACGCCACGGTGGCGGCCGAGAAGTTCCTGCCCGAGCAGCTGCACTTGCGCGTGCCGGTGCTGCTGCAGATTGGCCAGGAAACCCGCTCGCCCCTCTACGACCCCCTCGACCCCGACACCAAGCTGGAGCAAAGCCTGCAGAAGTTCAAGAAAGATGGCGTTATAGATGCTGCTGCCCAGGCCGAGTACCGCAAGAAGGTCATCGACCAAACCACCAGCCGCAGCATCTCGGTGCTGAACGTGCGCAAGGAGCGCGGCCCCGCCAAGCCCGGTGCCCCGCTGGCCAAGCCCAAGCCCTGGGACATCGAGAACGTGGCCCTGAGCTACTCGCTCACCGACCGCCTGCACACCGACATCCGCACCGACCGCGACTACACCAAGTCCTACACCGCGGCCCTGGCCTACGTGTACCAGACCACGCCCAAGAACTACACGCCTCTGGCCAACTTCAAGGCCCTGGACAACCCGTACCTGAAGATTTTCAAGGAAATCAACTTCACGCCGCTGCCCTCGCGCTTCTCGTTCCGCACCGACATCGACCGGCGCTACAACGAGCGGTTCCTGCAGCGCATCCTGACGGCCGGCACCCTGCCCTCGACGGATGGCATCGCGCCCGTGATTCAGAAGTCGTTCTACATCAGCCGGATTTACGACCTGAAGTGGGACCTGACCAAGAGCCTGATTTTCGACTATACCGCCACTAACCGCGGCGTGGTGGACGAAGGGACCGGGCGCACCATTGGTGTGAGCGATGAGGCCATTCGCAACCGCGAGCAGCTGCAGCAAAACCTGCTGCGCGGCGGCCGCACCACCAATTTCACGCAGGTGGCCGCCCTCACCTACCGCCTGCCGCTCGACAAGTTTCCGCTCACCGACTGGCTGAGCGCCGACACCCGCTACGCGGCCACCTACAGCTGGCAAGCCTCGCCGCTGGGACAAACGGCGTTGGCGGACCCCACCAATCCTGACAATACCGATACGAAAGAGCTGAACCTGGGCAACACCATCCAGAACAACGCCGAGCTGAGCGCCAACGGCAAGATTGACTTGGTGAAGCTGTACAACAAGGTGAAGTTCCTGAACATCATCAACAACGCTCCGCCGCCCGTGGACCGGCCCCGACCCACCCGCGCGGCTCCCGGTGCGCCTGCCGTGCCCGCCGCGGCCGACACTACCCGCGAGAAAAACCGCTTTGTAAAAGCCGTGCTGCGCTCGCTGATGACGGCTCGCTCCCTCAACTTCACCTACACCCGCGCCAACGGCACGCTGCTGCCCGGCTACCTGCCCAAAACCAAGGTGTTCGGCCTCGACCGCGACCTGACCGCGCCGGGCCTGGGCTTTATCTTAGGCGAGCAGCCCAGCCTGGCCGACCTCTATGAGCGCGCCCGCGATAACGGCTGGTACACTCCTCAGAGCGAATACCTTAACACGCCGCTCAGCTCGCTGCTGACCGAAACCCTGACCCTGCGCACGGCCCTGGAGCCCTTCCGCGACTTCAACATTCAGCTGGACGCGCGCCGGCAGCTGGCCCGCAACCGCGATGCCTACTACCGCCGGCAAATCGATTCGATAACGCTCGTAGCGGCGCCCAATGCGCCCATCGTGACGCAGTCGTTGGGCACGGGCTCGTTCAGCACGTCCACCATCACCATTCAGACTTTGTTTGGCGATTTGAGCGCCAACGGGGAGTCGTCGAAGGCCTTCCAGCGCTTCATC
This sequence comes from Hymenobacter armeniacus, assembly GCF_014699055.1. Taxonomy (GTDB): domain Bacteria; phylum Bacteroidota; class Bacteroidia; order Cytophagales; family Hymenobacteraceae; genus Hymenobacter; species Hymenobacter armeniacus. Next base: position 36,731 of record NZ_JACXAC010000010.1, on the reverse strand, counting down.
GACAACCGTGGCATTGTGCGCGACCGACTGGCCCGGGCCAACCCCGCCACGGGGCCGAACGTCAACCCCGATGCAGGCTACGGTTACAACTCGCAGGACGTGCTGGTGCAAAGCTTCATCGACGCCTACCACGGCAAGTCGTCGGACGGGTACGAGGCCAAGAAATTCAATCCCTTCGCCCTACTGCCGCTGCCCAACTGGCGTGTCGACTACAACGGCTTTGCCCAACTGCCGCTCATCAAGCGCTACTTCAGCTCGTTCACCCTCAACCACGCCTATTCGTCGGTGTACAGCGTGGGCAGCTACACCACGGCCAACGTGTACAGCGACGAACTCGGCGGTTTTCCCACCCAGCGCAGCCCCACCTCTGGCCAGTTCATTCCCTACTACATTCTGGGGCAGGTGAGCATTGTGGAGCGCCTGGCGCCGCTCATCGGGGTCAATTTCCAGACGGTGAGCAAGGTGACCGGCCGCGCCGAATACCGCACCGACCGCGCCGTGGTGCTGAACACGTCCAACGCCCAGGTGACGGAGCTGTCGACCACCGAATTCATCATCGGCTTCGGCTATGCCACCAACAGCCTCAAACTGCCCTTCAAGGTGGGCGGCGAGCAGCGCGTGCTGAAAAACCAGCTTACCGCCCGCCTTGACTTGAGCATTCGCGACAACATTACGGTGCAGCGCAGCATCATCGAGACCTACGACCCCGTGAATACGCAGGGTACGGGCGGCGCGGCCTTGCCCGCCAACATAGGCCGCCCCAGCAGCACCATCACCAACGGCTCGAAAACGCTGCAGTTGCGCCCCACCATCGACTACCTGCTCAACACGCGCCTCAACCTGCAGCTGTACTACAGCCAGACCGTGACCACGCCGCGCATCAGCAACGCCTTCCGCAACTCCACCAGCGAAGGCGGCATTCAGCTCCGCTACAGCCTCACGCAGTAAGCGGTAGTGGAGCGGTGGGCTGATGATGGAGTTGAATGTGTACTTTTGACCCACCAACTCACCACTCCATTAACCCACCATTCCGCCATATATGAACCTGCCCGCCACCCTCCACTACACCAAGGACCACGAATGGATTCGCGTTGAAGGCGATGTTGCCTACGTGGGCATCACCGACCACGCGCAGAAAGAGCTGGGCGACATTGTGTACGTCGACATCGACACCCTCGACAAAGACGTGGCCCAGCACGACGTGTTCGGGACGGTGGAGGCCGTGAAAACCGTTTCGGACCTGTTCAGCCCCATCACCGGCACCGTGCTGGAGGTGAATTCCAAGCTGGCCGATGCCCCCGAAACCGTGAATTCGGACCCGTACGGCGACGGCTGGATGGTAAAAATTTCCATTGCCAACCCGGCCGAGCTCGACGCCCTGCTGACCGCCGACGCCTACGGCGAGCTGGTAGGGGCCTAAGAGCCGGCACTGTTTTGGCTTGGGCGCCGCGATGTTTACCGAACCCTTGCACAAATCATTGCCTGTTTCTTCCCCGCGCGCCTACGCCGCGCTGCCCCTCAGCTGGGCCGCCGTGGTGCTGGCGCTCACGCTCACGCCTGCCGATGAAATGCCGCGCACGCCCGTGTGGGAGCTGTTGTCGTTCGACACAGCCGCCCACGCGGGCGTGTTTTTTGTGCTGGCCGGGCTGAGCTGGTTTTCGCTGCGCCGGCAGCGCCGCTGGCCCCGCCTGGCCCGCCACGCCGGCGCGGCGGTGCTGGCGGCCAGCTTCCTGTTTGGGGCCCTCATCGAAGTGCTGCAGCTGACCATGCGCCTCGGCCGCCACGGCGAGTGGACCGACCTGCTGAGCGACGGCCTGGGCGCTGCCTTGGCCGTGGGCGCGGCCACCGCCTGGGCCGGGCGTTCGTCCCGCGGGCGGGCACTGGCCTGCCTGGGGCTGGTGGGGGCGGCCGTGCTGGGCGCCTCTTCGGCCCCGGCCCAGAACCTGCCCCGCGCCCGCGCCACCATCAAGAAGCTGGCCGCCCCCGAGCTGCACGGCCGCGGCTACGTGAAGCAGGGCGAGCACGCCGCCGCCGCCTACCTGCGCGAGCGCCTGCGCGCCCTCAAGCTGGCCCCGCTGGCGCCCAACTACACCCAGCCGTTCGTGCTCGACGTGAATACTTTTCCCGGCGAGGTAAGCGCGGCCATCCAGTCCGACGGCACCAAGCTGGCCACCGGCTGGCGGGCCGGCACTTCCTGCATTGCAGCGCCCAATTCCGGCTCCGGCACCGCCAAGGGCAGGATTTTGCTGCTCGACACCATGGCGTTCACCAAAGCCGCCGTGCAGGCCCGCTACCTGCTGGTGCCCTGGAGCAAGCGCGTGCTGCTCATGCGCGCGGCCGACGCCGCCCGCCTGCCCCAGCTGCCGGCCCTGCTGCAGCAGCGCCTCAACTCGGCGGCGGCGTTCATCACGGTGGTGCCCAAGCTCACCGCCTCGCTGGCTGTCGAGCAAGCACCTCAGCCGCGCGTCGAGGTGCTGGCCGAAAAAGTGCCCTTGTGGCTCGATAAGGCCATTTTTGGCGATACCGCAACTGGCACCGCCAAGGGCCACACCGTGTGGGGCACGGTGCGGGTGGGGGCCCAGCTGCTGCGCAACTATCAAACCCAGAACCTGGCCGCCGTGGTGCGCGGCACCGCGCAGCCTGATTCCTTCCTCGTGGTGTCGGCCCACTACGACCACCTGGGCATGATGGGCCCCAAGGCCTACTTCCCGGGCGCCAACGACAATGCCAGCGGCGTGGCCCTGCTGCTGGAACTGGCCGCCCACTACGCCCGCCCCGAAAACCGGCCGGCCTGCTCCGTGGTGTTCCTGCTGTTTGGGGCCGAGGAGGCGGGCCTGGTGGGTTCCAACTATTTCGTGGCCCACCCGCTGGTGCCGCTGCGCAACATCAAGTTTCTGGTCAACCTCGACCTGCTGGGCACCGGCGAGCAGGGCGCTACCGTGGTGAACGGCCGCGTGTTTGAAGCGCCCTACAAGCGGCTGTTGGCCCTCAACAACGCCCACCATTACTTGCCGGCCCTGGCCCCGCGCGGCCGTGCCGCCAATTCCGACCATTACCCCTTTTCGGAAGCCGGCGTGCCGGCGTTTTTCCTCTACACCCGCGGCGGCAGCCCGGCCTACCACGACGTGAACGACAAGCCCGCGGCCCTGTCGCTGGCTGGCTTTGCGGGCGCTTTTGGCTTGGTGCGCGATTTTCTCAACGCAGAAGGCGCTGCCCACCGCGCAAAAAAATAGTCGGCAGCCGAACCTGCGTTCGGCTGCCGACTATCGGCTGTTATACATTGCTGGCGGCCTAACCTTTGGCTTTCAGCGAAAGCATGATTTGCTTGGCAATGGGCTCCCACTCGGGCTTCTGGCGGTCGGCGCAGTTGAAGGTGCAAATCATGAGCTTGCCTTCCACGTCGGTGAAGAACACCAGCGTGTACACCTCGTGGCCCATTTCGGGCTTCATAAACTCGAGGAAGCCCACCTTGCGATTGTTGATGTTTTTGACGCCGTCGCCAAACCAGGTGGCGTCTTTGTACTGCTTGTGGTAAGTCTTGCCAAACGAAGCGGCGTAGATGTCGACCATGTCCTGGTCGGCGTCGTTGTCGCTGTAGTTGAAGGCCAGGCTGATGAGGTTGTTGTTGGTGAAAATCACGCTCGGGCGGCTCTGGGCTTTGGCGTAAGCAAAGTCCATCTGCTGCTCGGTCATCACCTCAAAGCCCTTGGGAATCAGGATTTCCACCCGCTCGCTGAGCACGCGTTTCTTCACCAACTCAATCTCGGATAGCGGCCGGGCAGCCGTAAGAAAGAGCCCCAGAATACAGAGTAAAAATGTAGATTTCATACTAATGGCGGAATAGGGGGTGGTAACTAAAACGGTATTTGAGTACCCAAGTTAGATACAATAATCAAATATCCAACTTTGAACTTTCAAATATCAGAAAAATTTTTCTACAAATGAAAACAGGGCATGGCACTAATCCAATAAAGTGCTAACATTCGGCTAGTTGAGGCCGTGCCAAAGTAGCTGGTCAAAAGCTCTGCCAGCTACTGGACTTGCTGTTTTTTCATTTGTTGTATTGTAAATTTTATTAATATAATTCAATTTAAGCCTGATTTTCGATGAATGAGGCTGCTTTCCCGGCGAACGTAACTTACTCCACTGCCACTGCAATGGGTGGCTAAAGAATGTTGTTGAGCTGCTCTTTTATTTTTTCCAATTCCTCCTTCATGCCCACCACCAGGTGCTGCACGGTGGCATCGTTGGCCTTGGAGCCGATGGTGTTGATTTCGCGGCCGATTTCCTGGGCCAGGAAGCCCAGCTTTTTGCCCACGGCTTCGTCGGGCTGGTGGGCGGCTTCTTCAAAATAGGCCAGGTGAGCGGCTAAGCGCACTTTTTCTTCGGCAATGTCGAGCTTTTCGATGTAGTACAGCACCTCCTGCTCGAAGCGCGTGGCGTTGAACTGCTCGTGGCTGGTGAGCTCGGCCAAATGGCTGGCTAGGCGCTGGCGCACGTGCTCGATGCGGGCGGGGTCGTGCAGCTCCACGGCCGCCAGCTGCTGCCGGATGGTGGCCACGTAGCCCAGGATTTCGGTGGTCAGCGTCTGGCCTTCGTCCTGCCGGAACTGCTGCATGGCGGCCAGGGCCTCGGTGAGCAGCGGCTGCAGCTCGGGCCAGGTGATTTCTTCGGCGGCGGGCTCGGCATCGCGCACTTCGGAGGCCGTGGGGATGACGCCGGGCAGGCGCAAGGCGGCCAGCAGCGTTTCCTCACCGGCGGGCACGCCCAAGCCGGCGGCCACGGCTTTCAGCTCGTAGAAGGCCGCTACGAGGGCTTCTTTGTTGAGCGTGGTGGCGGCGCGGGCGGCGGCCGGGCGCATAAAATCGAGGTTCAGGTTCACCTTGCCGCGTAGGAGGGCTTTGGCCACCGCGTTGCGGATTTCCAGCTCGTGCGGCATCAGGAAGCGGGGCAGGCGCAGGGTCAGGTCGAGGGTTTTGGAGTTCACCGACCGCAGTTCGACGGTGGCCGTGTAAGTATCGGTTTCGCGGTGGGCCTGGCCGTAGCCGGTCATGGAAATGAGCATGGTATCAAGTAAATAAGCGGCGCCAGGGAGGCCGCAGTCCTTCGGGGAAATACGCCACCGGCGCGTTAACAAGCAATGACGAAGGTAACGGCCAGCGCAGCATGCAACTCCGGCCGCGCAAGCGCCCGGTGGCGCTTTTGATACAGCGGGGCGCATCGGCGGCAGAAAATGAGTAAGGGCCCCGGCCGTACTTTGTAGCAAATTCGCCGCGCCTCTTTTTGCGTCCTCCCTTGAAACCGCTCCGCGTTCTGCACCTGCCCAAGTGGTATCCCAACCGCTACGACGACCAGGACGGCGACTTTGTGGGCCGGCACGTGGCCGCCATTGCGGCGCACGGCGGAGTGGAAGGCGCCGTGCTGTTTGCGGCCGTGGCGCGCGGCCCCATTCCGCGTCTGATTGAGGCCGAGGAGGACTTCGGCGGCCCCTGGCCCACGCTGCGCTATTACTACCGCGCTACGCCCACCGGCCTAGCCTTACTCGACAAGCCGCTGAAGCTGCTGCTGTACTACTGGTGCCTGCTGCGCGGCTGCCGGCAGCTGCGGCGGCACTGGGCCGGCCAGCGACCCGACCTGGTGCACGTGCACGTGCTGCTGCGCACGGGGCTGTTTGCCTGGGCGTTGCGGGCGGTGCGCGGCGTCCCGTTCATCGTGACGGAGCACTGGACGCGCTACCTGCCGCCGCGCGCGGCCAGCATATCGGGCCTGCGCCGCTGGCTGACGGCGGCCGTGGTGCGCCGGGCGGCGGCCCTGCACACGGTGAGCGCCAACCTGCGCGACGCCCTGGCCGCGCTGGGGGCCCACAATTCGGTTTCGGCGGTGATACCAAACGTGGTGGATACCGCGCTGTTTCATCCCGGCAACCTTGCCGCGCCGCGGCCGGCGCGCACCCTGCTGCACGTGGCGGCCTTCAACGAAGCGGCCAAAAACCTGTGCGGGCTGCTGCGGGCGGTGGCCGGCCTGCGCGCCGCCTGGCCGGGCCTGCGCCTGCGCATTGCCGGCTACGGCCCCGACGAAGCTCAGGTGCGCCAGCAGGCCGCCGGCCTGGGCTTGCTGGCCGATGGCACGGTGGTGTTTCTGGGCAAGCTGGCCCATCCGGCGGTGGCGGCCGAAATGCGGCAGGCCACCGGCTTCGTGTTGTTTTCCAACGTCGAGAACCTGCCTTGCGTGCTCATTGAGGCGCAGGCCAGCGGCTTGCCGGTGGTGGCCACCCGCGTGGGCGGCGTGCCCGAGCTGGTGCCCGAGGGCAGCCCGTTTGGCCACCTGGTGCCGGCCGGCGACGAGGCGGCCCTGGCTACGGCCCTCGGCCAGCTGCTGGCCCGTGCCGAAACCCAGCCGACGGACGCAGCCGCACTGGCCGCGGCGGTAAACAGCCGCTTTGGGGTAGAGGCGGTGGGGCGGCAGTTCGGCGAGTTGTATCGCCGGGCCCTGGGCCGCTGAAGCGCCGCACCTCCTGCCTCCGCAGCGGCGGGGAGTGGGGGTTTCTGTTGTTCTTTCGTGGCCTGAAAAAGAGCCCATGTTCAAACGCATTCTTCAGCATTTTGCGGCGCGCGTGCTCACGGCGGGGCTCAGCTTTGCGGTGGTGTGGCTCACGGCACGCTACCTGGGGGCCGCGGGGCGCGGGCAGGTCAGCCTGTTTTTCACCGATATGTCGGGGTTGGTGCTGCTGGCCGGGCTGGTGGGCGGCTCGTCGCTGATATACCTCGTGCCGCGCCGCAATGCCTGGCACCTGCTGCTGCCGGCCTACGGCTGGGCCGTGGTGGTGAGCGGAGGCGGGGCCGCAGTGGTGGGCTTGCTGCGGCCGGTGCCGGCCGCCTACGTGCTGCACCTGGCGGCCGTGACGCTGGTGCAGGTGCTGCTGTCCATCAACCTGTTTCTGCTGCTGGGGCGCAAGCACGAGCAGGCGTATAACGTGCTCACAACGGCCCAGGCCGCGCTGCTGGCGCTGGCGCTGGCGCTGGCATTTGCCGCGGCCCATTGGCTGGAGGTGCGCGCCTACTACTACGCCAACTACCTAGCTTACGGCCTGCCCTGGCTGCTCAGCCTGGGGCTGCTGCTGCGCCTGCCCGATGCCTGGGGCAGCCGCCGGGCCCGCCGCCGGGCAGTGGCCCGCGAGCTGGCCCGCCACAGCCGGGGGGCGCATTTTTCCAACCTGCTCACCTTCGCCAACTACCGCTTTGGCTACTACGCGGTGGCGTACCTGGCCAGTGCCCGGGCGCTGGGCGTGCTGTCGGTGGGGGTGGCCCTGGCCGAGGCCATCTGGCTGATACCGCGCAGCACGGCCCTCATTCAGTACGTGGCGCTGGTGAACGCCGCCAACCAGCGCGAGCAAACCCACGCGGCCCTGCGCGGCAGCCGGCTTACGCTGCTGGCCACGGCGGGCGCGGTGCTGGTGCTGGCGGCCGTGCCCACGGCCTGGCTGGCGGCGTGTTTCGGACCGGAGTTTGGGGCGGCGCACGGCGTTATTCTGGCGCTGGCACCCGGCATTCTGGCCTACGGGGCCGCCATGCAGGCCAGTTCCTACTTCAGCGGCACGGCGCGGTATGGCGTGAACAACCGCGCCGCCCTGCTGGGCCTGGCCGTGACGGTGCCGGCCTGCCTGCTGCTGGTGCCTCGCCTAGGCATGGTGGGCGCGGCGCTGGGCATGTCGGCTTCTTACGTGGCCACGGCGGGGTACTTGCTGGCGCATTTCCGCCGCGCCATCGGCGCCACTTGGCCGGACCTGTTGCCCGGCCCGGCCGACTTGCGCTGGCTAGCAGAGCGCCTGCCGCTGCTCCTTGCCAAATGAGCTGTTTACCCTTACCTCACCACTTCCACCATTCCTTTTAGCTGGCGGCCGTCGGGGTAGGTGATGAGGTAGTAGTACACGCCGTCGGGCTGGCCGTCGGCCCTCCAGTCGTCGCGGTAGGCAGCGGCTTCAAACACTTTCTGGCCCCAGCGGGAGAAGATTTGCAGGCGCGGCGGGCAGTCGGGGCCCAGCTTGAACGTCTCGTTCAGCGGGTCGCCGTTGGGGGTGATGATGTTCGGGATTTTGCGCGGCAGCACGGTCACCGCGGGCAGGGCCAGCTGGGTTTCGCATCGGTCGCCGTTGTAGCGCAGGCGTGCCACGGGCTGGTACTTGCCCGGCGTGGTGTAGGTGTGCGTGGGCGTAGTTTCCGTCGATTGCGTGCCGTCGCCAAAGTCCCAGCTCAGGCTGGTGCCCGCAGCCGGTGCGCCGGCCGTGAAGCGCAGCGTGAGAGGCGCCAGGCGGGCTTCGGGGCAGGGCACCGGCGCTGCCGTAGCCGTGAGCGTGGGCACCGCTGCCACCGACACCCGCCGCGTGGCCGAGGCCGAACACCCGCCGCTGCTCACCGCGTAGCTGAGCGTGGCCGGGCCCACAAAGCCCGCTGGCGGTGTGAAAAAGAAACCCGTGGCCGGGCTGCCCGTTACGCCCGTGCCGGTCCAGACGCCGCCGGCCGGGCTGCCGCGCAGGGCAAAGCGCTGGGTGCTGCCGGGGCACAGCACGGTGTCGGCGGGCAGCACGGGCGCTACCGGCCGGGTGATGGCCACGGTGCGGCTGTCCTGCACCACGCAGCCGCCCACGCTCAGCGTGTAAACGACTTGGTAGGTGCCCGGCGCGCTGTTGGGGTTGAAGTAAAATCCCGTGCTGCCCCCGTTGATGACGCCCGAGCCGCTCCACACCCCGCCGGCGGGCGCGGCGGTGAGGGGCACCACCGGCAGGGCAGGATTATTGATGCCCGGGGTGCAGTAAGTGCTGGCCAGCGCCGCCGTGATGGCCACCGTGGGCGGCGCCGTCACGGTCACGCGGCGGGTGCCGGTGGTGGTGCACAGCCCCGAGCTCAGCACGGTATACGTGAGGCTTTGCACCCCCACCAGCGCCGCCGAGGGCGTGAAAAAAAAGCCCGTGGCCAGGCTGCCCGTCACGCCCGGCCCGCTCCAGGTGCCGCCCGTGGGGTTGCCCACCAGGGGCTGGGGGCCGGCCGTGGCGCACACCGTCTGGTCGGCGCCGGCGTTGGCGATGCTGGGTTCGAAGTTGAAGACAAAGGCGGCGTTGTTGCAGTTGCCGCTGGGGTTGAAGGTGGAATAGGTGTTGGCCCCCGGCGGAATGGGAAAGCCCGAGCCAAACCCGCACGCGCACACCGCCTGGTACACCACCCCGCGCGGGTCGAAGCGGGCCGTGCCGCCGTCCACGTGGTCGTCGGTGCCGGTGGTGTCGCCGTAGTACGTGGCGTAGGCCAGGCTGCCCAGGCCCGCGGCAAATTGCACCAGGTAAAAATCGTTGGCGTCGGTGTTGGGCTGCAGGGCGCCGGGCGTGACGGGCAGCCCGGCCGTGGTGCCGTTCAGGGCCAGGTAGGGCTCGCCGCCGCCGAGGTTGTCGTTGAGCACGCCGCCCCAGCCGCACACGTACACTCGGTCGCAGCGGTCCACGAGGAAGGCCGTGGGGTCGAGGTCGATGCTGTTGCGGCCGCTTCCGAATACCGTGGCCAGCTGCGTGGTGCCAAGGTTGGGGTCGAGCTTGTGAATGAACTGCCGGCCGTTGGGCGTGACGAACAGGCCGGGCGTGGTGGGGTAGGCCCCGGCGGTCTGGCCCAGCACGTACACGCCGCCATCGGTGCCCAATTGCAGAAAATAGCTTTGGTCATAAGCCGGCGTGCCCAGGTAGCTGGCGCGCAGCAGACCGGTGCCGCTGGCGCTGATGCGGGCCACAAAGCCGTCGACGTCGCCCAGGGCCGCGGGGCGCAGGCTGCCGGCCGTGGTGGGAAAGTTGGAGCTTAGCGTGCCGCCGGTCACGTACACGTCGCCGCTCGTGGGCTCCACCTGAATGGAATACGCGGCATCGGAAGCGCCCCCGCCCAGGTAGCTGCCCCAGGTAAGGGCCGTGAGGGTGGGGTTGAGCTTGAGCACGAGGCCGTCGGTGGCGCCGCCCCGGTAGGTCGTGTTAAAGCCCCGGGCCAGCGGGAAATCACTGGAAGACGTGTTGCTGGCCACGTACACGTTGTCGGCCGCGTCCACCAGAATGTCGCCCCGAAACGGGTCGCCGTAGTTGTGGGCCAGCTGGGCGGTGGTGTTCACGTTCAGGGGCAGCACGCCCTCGTTGCCCGAGCCTCCGAGGTAGGTCGAGCCCACCAGTCCCGTGCCGTTGGCGTTGAAGCGGGTTATCACCAAATCGGAGCCGTTGGGCAGGGCGTAATCGAAGCCGTAGCCGTAGGGGTCGGTGTAAAAGCCTTGATTGAATGTGCGTTGCAACGCTCCCGCGGTGGTCGGGTAGTTGTTGCTGGAGCTGGCGCCCAGCAGCAACAGCTCGCCCTGGCTGTTCACCACCAGGCTCGTGGGAAAGTCGGCGTTGCCGCCGCCGATGTAGGAGGCCCACACCCGCGCGGCGGGCCCGCTCACGCTGGTTTGGTACTTAATCACGCCGATGTCGATGACGCCCGAAAACTGCGTGCGGAAAGCGCCCGGGCTGGCCGGGTAGCCCAGCGAAAACACGATGCCGCCGGAGTAGAGGTTGCCCTGCGTATCGTAGGTGGCCGTGAAGCCCCAGTTGTCGGCCGTCGAGCCGGTATAGCTGGCAAACACCACCACGGGGTCGATGACGAGCGGCAATTTCTGGTCGTAGCGGCCTAGGGCAAAGCGCACGGTGCCGTCGGTCAGCATGTAGCGGCAGGCCACGGCCCGGCGTCGGCCGCGGGCGGTGGTTTGCCAGGCTTGCGGGGCGCGCTCCACAAGGGTGCCCACGCTGGTGCGCACCAGCAGGTTGCCTTCGGCATCCAGCGTCAGGCCCGTGGCGCCGTCGTGGCGCAGGGCAATGGCCTCGGGGCGGGCGCCGGGCGCCACTTCAAAGTCGTATTCTAAGTGCTGGTCGGTGCTTTCATACACGCGGGCGTTCACGCCGGGCCACAGGCCCGCGTAGCGCAACTCGCGGAAGCCACGCACGCCGGTGGCCCAGTGCGTGGGGTCCTGGCCCAGGAAGTAGTTGCGCCGCTCCTCGGTGGCCTCGGCGGGCGTGATGGTGGCCGGGGCCGCGCCCTCGAAGCGCAGCGTGAGGGCGTGGCCGTGCAGCAGGCTGTCGGCGGCGGGGCGGCGCTCTTTGTGGGCGCCGTGGCCAGGGCGGTCGAGGCTGCCACTGGCCAGCAACGAGAACGTGAGGCCGTCGGGCTCGGCAAAGAGCCGGCCGCCGGGCAGGGCGGCCACGTAGCGGGCGCGCTCGTCCCACTGGCCTTTGTTTTCCACAAATTCCAGCGTGCGCTCGGGGCGGGTAGGGGGCGTGGTATGGGCCGTGGCCGCGGTGCCGAAACCCAGTTGCAGCACGCCCGCAGCTACAAGTAGAAATAGCTTCATCAACAACAGAATAAAGGACGGGTGGGAAAGTAAATATAAATGTTCGGCCGCCCCGGGTTGCGGAGCGGCCGAACGGGCAACAGCAACCTGACCGGGCTAGCGGCGCACCTCCACCCAGCCCTTCACGCGCCGGTCGTCGGCGTCGCGCAGCAGGAAATAGTAGATGCCGTCGGGCAGGTTTTTGGCGTCCCAGTCGTTACGGTACTCATCGGTTTGGTACACGCGCTGGCCCCAGCGCGAAAACACTTCCAGCGACGCCGGCTTGCAGCCGATGCGCGGCCGGAAGGTCTGGTTCTGGTTGTCGCCATTGGGTGTGATGATGTTGGGCACGAACACGGCGCCCACCTCCACCGGCGCAAAGCCCGTGAGCACCTCACAGTTGCCGTAGCGGGCCTGCAGCTGCACGCGGTAGGAGCCCGGCTTTTCGTACACGTGCGTGGGTTCGGCCTCGGTGCTGGTGCTGCCATCGCCAAAATCCCAGAGGTAGGTGGCCCGGGGCGCCAGCAGCACCGGCGAGAGCTGGCACTTGAACGGCGCCAGGCCGGCGTATTGCGGCACGGCCTCGCACACCGGCAGGTTCAGGCCCACGTCTTGGGTGGAAGTGGGGGCCAGCACCACCGTGCGGGTGGCCGTGGTCTGGCAGGGGCCTTCGGTCACGGTATACGTCAGGGTGAAGACGCCGCCGCGGTTGTTGGTGTTCGGGGGCGTGAAAAAGCCGCTCGGGGTGACGCCCGTACCGCTCCACACGCCGCCCGCCGGGCTGTAGCCGCGCAGCTGGAAGGGCTGGCGCAGGTCGGCGCACAGGGTGGTGTCGCGGCCCGGCACCACGGTGGGCGGGCGCGTCACCACCACCTGCCGCGTGCCCACGCCGCAGCCCAGCGAGTCCGTGACGGTGTAGCTGATGGTGTGCGTGCCCGGCCCGGCCGCGGCCGGCAGGAAAATGCTGCCCGACACCCCCGGCCCGCTCCACACCCCGCCCGGCACCGAGGCCGTGAGGGCCGCGCCCTGGCCGGTGGTGCACTGGGGCGGAATGGGGTTCACCGTGGGCACCACGGGCGGCGCCACCACGTAGCGCACGCTACGCGTGCTGATGCAGGTACCCGTGGAGGTCACCGTGTAGGTGAGGCCGTACTGGCCCGGGCCCACCGCGGCGGGCTCGAACTGGTAGCCGCCGCCGGCCGTGGCCTGCACGCCCGGCCCGGTCCAGATGCCGCCGGCGGGCGTGCCGCTCAGGGCCACCGGCCCGCTGCCCACGCACACAAAGCGCCGCGGGCCGGGGTCGGCCTGAATGATTTCAAAGTTCATCTTGAAGGCCCCGTTGTTGCAGTTGCTGCTGCCGTTTTGGGTGGTGTAGGTGCCGGCGTCGGGCGGGGACGGGAAGCCCTGGGTGCCGCGGCAGCTGGCGCACACCGCCTGGTACACGATGCCGCGCCGGTCGAAGCGCGAGGTGCCGCCGTCAACGTGCTCGGCTCCGCCGCCGTTTTGCCCGAAGTAGGTGCCGTACTGCAGGCTGCTCATGCCGGCCCCGAACTGGGCCAGGTAGAAATCGGAGCCGTCGGTGGTGCGCTGGAAGGCGTTGGCCGTCACGGGCAGGCCGAAGGTGGTGCCCTGCAGGTAGCCGCCGGTGTCTTCGCCGCCCCAGCCCGCCACGTAGATGCGCTCGCACTCATCGACCAGAAAAGCCGTGGGCACCAGGTCGATGCTGGAGCGCCCGCTGCCAAACACCGTGCTGTAGATGCTGGCCGTGAGGTCGGGGCTGAGCTTCTGAATGAACTGCCGGCCGCCCACCACCGTGTAGAGGCCCGGCGTAACGGGATATTGCCCCAGCGTTTGGCCAAACAAGTAGGCGTTGCCGGCCGCGTCGAGCTGCAAAAACTGGGCCTGGTCGTAGCTGCTGGTGCCCACGAAGGTGGCGCGCTCCAGCGTGCGCCCGTCGGTGCTCACGCGGGCCGCAAAGCCGTCGACGTTGCCCTGCAGCGCGGAGCGGTAGGCGCCCGCCGTGCCCGGCAGCGTGGGCGACGTGGTGCCGCCGCACACATACACCCGGCCCTGGGCGTCGCGCTGAATGGAATAGGCTGCATCGGCGCCGGTGCCGCCCAGCAGGCCGGCCCAAGCCACGGTGCTCAGGTCGGCGGTGAGCTTGCACACCAGCGCATCGGAGCTGCCGCCCCGGAAGGTGGCGTTGAAGCCCTGGCTCAGGCCCGGAAAGTTGGTCGAAGTCGACGACGACGCCACGTACACGTTGCCGTTGCCATCAAGCACCACGTCGCTCCGAAACACGTCGCCGTAATTCGACGCCGTGGCCGAATATTCGTTCAGCACGCCGTCGTTGCCGGAGCCGCCCAGGTAGGTACTGGCCCGCAGCGTGTTGCCGTTGGCGTCGAGGCGCACCACCACCAAATCGGCGCCGTTGGGCATGAGATATTGCGGCGATGCGCTGGCGTTGAGCACGTTGAAAGGATTGAGCGACGTGCCGCCCCCAAACGTGCGCTGCACCGCCCCCGGCGTGGTGGGAAAGTTGGTAGAGGACGTGCTACCCAGCACCACTAGCTCGTTTTGCGCGTTCACCACCAGGCTGCTCGGAAAGTCAGAACTGTTGCCGCCCAGGTAGGTGGCCCATACCCGTGCCGCCGTGCCGCGCGCTGTGGTGTTGTATTTGATGAGGGCCATGTCTTCGAGGCTGCTGAAGCTGGCCTGGTAGGCGCCGGTGGTGGTAGGAAATCCGGCCCCGAACGCAATGCCGCCCGAATACAGGTTGCCCGCGTTGTCATAGGTCGCGGTGAAGCCCCAGTTGTCGGCCGCCGAGCCCGTGAGCGTGGAAAACTGCACCGTGGGGTCGATGGTGAGGGCGCGGCTGTGGTCGTAGGTGCCCAGGGCAAACGTGACGGTGCTGCCCTTGAGCACGTAGCGGCAGGGCACCGGCTGCTGCCGGCCGGCCGCGTCCATTTGCCAGGCCTGCGGGGCTTGCTCCGTGACGGTGGCCACCGTGGTTTTCACCACCAGGTTGCCGGCCGCGTCGAGGCTCAGGCGGCTGGCGCCGTCGTAGCGCAGGGCCACGCGGGCGGGGTTGGCGTGCGGGGCCAGCAGCACGTCGTACTCCAGGCGCTGGCCAGCGTTTTCGTACAAGGTCAGGTCGATGCCCGGCCAGAGCTGCTCGTAGCGCAGGCGGCGATAGGCGGCCACGTCGCTGGCCCAGCGCTTGGGGTCGGCACCCACGAAATAGTTGCGGGTGCCGGCCGTGGGCGCATCAGCCGTGAGCCTGGCGCGGGCGCTGGCCTTCTCAAAGTGCACCGTGTAGGCGTGGGCCGCCACCACAGTGGGCGTGGCGGCGCGGGTGCCGCCCGGGGCCTGGCCGGTGGCCTCGCGGTGGTGGCGCAGCAGGGCTGGGTCCACGAAGGCGTAGGTGAGGGCGTCGCGCTGCACAAACAGGCGGCCCGAGGGCAGAGCTGCTTCGTAGCGCACGGGGGCTTCCCACTGGCCTTTGTTGTGAATGAATTCGAGGCTGGGGGCGCCTGGCTCGCCGCCGGCTGCCCGGGCCCGGCCAAGGCCGGCCGTCAGCAGCAACACACCCAGCGGCAACGACCACAACGGCCGGAAACTAAAGCGGAAAAGTAGAGGCATAGAAGCGCCAGAGGCAGGAAAGGAATAAAAAGGAGCCGCGAAACGGAGGACCGGGAAAAGAGCCCAATTCGTTGCAGCCGAAACCGCGCAAACGCAAAATTCGTGCAAGGTTGCGCAGGATTCGTGCACCTTTTCCGGCGGCCCCGCACCGCGAACATAAAGGCGGCCACCCCGCCGCGGCTTGCGGGCCCTGCCGCTACCTTTGCGGGCTCGTTTGCCAGTGCCGTGCGCCGCTCTTTCGCTTTCAAAATAACCGTGTTTACCCTGGGCTGGCTGCTGCTGGCCATTGCCTGCCAGCAAGTGCCGACTGGTGCGTTCTGGCCGGTGCTGTTTGGGGCGCTCACCACGCCGGTGGCGCTGGTGTGCACGCTGCTGCTGGCGCTGTACTGGCTGCGGCGCAACTGGCGCGTGGCCGTGCTGCCCCTGTTGGTGCTGGGCCTCACCTGGCCCCACTTGCAGCGCGGCCTGGCCCTGCACCTGCCGCGGGCCAACAAGCTGCCGCCCGCCACCGGCACCGTGGGCCGGCGCAACGCCGCCCTGCCGAAGGCGCCGGTGCCGGCCTCGCAGTTTTATGAGGTGCACCCCACGGAAGTCTCGCTGCTGTCGGCCAACGTGCGCATTTTCAATGTGTATGCCCAGTTGCGCGACCCCGACATGGCGTCTTCCACGGGCTTCATTCGCTGGCTGGCCGCCAGTCCGGCCGACGTGCTGTGCCTGCAGGAGTTCTACAACGAGCCCCACGGCTCGCGCAATGACAAAGACATTTTCCGGACCGAGGAATACCTGGGGCGCGGCAGCGGCCGGCACGCCTTCGTGTCGGTCACGCTCACCAACAGCATCGGGGCCGAGTTTGGGCTGGCCATTTTTTCGCGCTTTCCCATCGTGCGCCGGGGCACCATTTCCTTCGGCAAGCTCACGCAAAACCACGCCATGTGGGCCGACGTGGCCCGCCCCGCCGCCCGCACCGGCCACGGCCGCCCCGATACCATTCGCGTGTTCAACCTGCACCTGCAAAGCATGAGCATGGCCGATGCCGACATTGCCGCCGCCACCGGCAGCCGCGACGGCCTGCGCCGGAAAGCCCCCAACCTGCTGCGCCGCTTCCGCAACGGCGCGGTGGCCCGCGGCACCCAGGTCGACACGGTGCTGGCCCGCATTGCCCGCTCGCCCTACCCCGTGCTTCTGGCCGGCGACCTCAACGACCTGCCCTATTCCTACGCCTACGACCAGCTGGCCGACCACCTGCAGAACGCCTGGGCCACCGCCGGCCTCGGCATCGGTGCCACCTACAACGGCCGCCTGCCCCTGCTGCGCATCGACCAGCAGTTTGCCGGCCCGCAGTGGCGGGTGCTGGGCTGCCAGGTGCACCGCGAAGTGAAATGGAGCGACCATTTCCCAGTAGAAGCGCTGTATCAGTTAACAGTTAACAGTGAGCAGTGAACAGTTGGCAGTGGGCCACGGAAGCATTTGCTGACTGACTGCTAACTGATAACCGAGTAGTTTTGACGTATGGACACGCCAAAGCACGAAGCCGGGCCATTGTTGCAAAAATCCTTTGCTTTCGCGGTGCGGATGATGAAGTTTCATCGCCACTTGCAAACCAACGAGCGAGAGTTTGTCGTTTCCAAGCAGTTGGTTCGCAGCGCTACTTCCATTGGTGCCAACGCAGAAGAAGCAACGGGTGCTATTTCGACGGCGGATTTCACCAGCAAGATTTCCATTGCTTATAAAGAAGCTCGAGAGACAAGCTACTGGCTTCGGCTGTTGCAGGCGGCTGGCTACATGGAGGAGAAGCTATTCCTTTCCCTCCACGACAATTGTCAGCAACTTTGTCGTATCCTCTATTCCATCCTGCGGTCAAGTGGCCGCGCGCATAAATACAGCTAACAGTTATCAGTGAGCAGTTGTCAGTGCTGTTTGCGTAGTTTTTTAACCTGTTAACTGCTCACTGATAACTGTTAACTGATTCCCCATGCCGCTCTCGCTCTATAACACGCTTTCCCGCCGAAAAGAAGAATTCCAGCCCGTGCACCCGCCCCAGGTGGGCGTGTACCTGTGCGGCCCCACTGTGTACAGCGAGGCGCATTTGGGCAACGCCCGCGGCCCGGTGGTGTTCGATGTGCTGACGCGCTACCTGCGCCACCTGGGCCATCAGGTGCGCTACGTGCGCAACATCACCGACGTGGGCCACCTCGAAAGCGACGCCGACACCGGCGAAGACAAGATGGAGAAAGCCGCCCGCGCCGCCCGCATTGAGCCCATGCAGGTGGCCCAGCACTTCACCAACCGCTACCGCCAGCACATGCTGGCCCTGGGCTGCCTGCCGCCCGACATCGAGCCCCAGGCCAGCGGCCACATCATCGAGCAGATTCAGGTCATCGAGGAAATCATCGCCAACGGCTTGGCCTATGAGGTGAACGGCTCGGTGTATTTCGACGTGCCCAAGTACAACGAGTCCGAACGCTACGGCAAGCTCTCGAACCGCAGCATTGAGGACCAGCTGGCCGGCACCCGCGCCAACTTGGAAGGCCAGAGCGAGAAGCGCAGCCCGTTGGATTTTGCCCTCTGGAAAAAGGCCGCGCCCGAGCACATCATGCGCTGGCCTTCGCCCTGGGGCGAAGGATTCCCCGGCTGGCACCTGGAGTGCTCGGCCATGAGCCGCAAGTACCTGGGCAAGCTGAGCGACATTCACGGCGGCGGCCTGGACCTGATGTTTCCGCACCACGAGTGCGAAATCGCGCAGAGCCAGGGCAGCCACGCCCACACCGACGAGGCCCGCTTCTGGCTGCACAACAACATGATAACCGTGAACGGCACCAAGATGAGCAAGAGCCTGGGCAACTTCGTGCTGCTCGGCGACATGTTTGTGGGGCCCACGGGCGGCTTGTCGCAGGCCTACTCGCCCATGGTGGTGCGTTTCTTCCTGCTGCAGGCCCACTACCGCTCGCCCGTGGACGTGAGCGACGACGCCCTGCAGGCCGCCCGCAAGGGCTACCGCAAGCTGATGAACGGCCTGCGGCTGCTCGACAAGCTAACGGCCACTGAGGTGACCGAAGAAGTGTCGGAAAGCGCGGCCCAACAGCTGCTGGCCCTGGCCGCCAAGCCCGCCGAGTTCCTCAACGACGACCTGAACACGCCCCGCGCCCTGGCCGCGCTGTTCGACTTGCTCAAGCGCTTCAACACCCTGGCCGCCACGCCGGCCGCGCTGGCCGAAGTGGGCCGCCAAGCCCTGGCCCACGCCGCCGCCACCTACCGCATGCTGGTGCAGGACGTGCTGGGCCTGCGCGACGAACCCCGCGCCAACGCCGAGCAGCTCCTCGACCTCACCCTCGGGTTTTACTCCGAAGCCAAGGCCGACAAAGCCTACGACAAAGTGGACCAGATTCGGGCCGCCCTCAAAGGCCAGGGCATTGTGATAAAAGACACCAAAGCCGGCGTGGAGTGGGCCTACAGCGAGGAGTAAATCTGTCATGCTGAGCGCAGCGAAGCATCTTATCACGCTGGCGCCGGTCGAGCTACTTATCCAATAACCCTGACGCGATAAGGTCCTTCGCTGCGCTCAGGATGACAGAAAAAGCATGAAATCTTATTTTCCCCTGGCCGCGCTGGCCGGCCTGCTCGTTCTCACCGGCTGCCCCGACAAAACCAAGGCCCCCGAAACGGCGGACACCAGCGCCCCCGCCGCCCCCAAGCTGCCCAAGGCCCCCGTGTTCAACGCCGACTCGGCCTACGCGTTCACGGCCAAGCAGGTGGCTTTCGGGCCGCGCGTGCCCAACTCCAAGGCCCACGTGGCCTGCGGCGACTGGCTGGTGCGCAAGCTGAAGGGCTACGGCCTGAAGGTGATGGAGCAGCCGTTCAATGCGATGACGTTTGACGGCACCAACATCCGAGCCCGCAACATCATTGCCCAGTACCAGCCCACGGCGGCGCGGCGCGTGGCCATCTTCGGCCACTGGGACACCCGGCCTTTCGCCGATGCCGACAAGGACCCGGCCAAGAAAAACAAGCCCATGGACGGCGCTTCCGACGGGGCCAGCGCCGTGGCCGTGGCCCTGGAAATGGCGCGGGTGCTCAGCCAGCAGCCCGACTCGCTGGCCCCCAACGTGGGCATCGACTTCATTTTCTTTGACGCCGAGGACTGGGGCCACGACGAAGGCACCCAGCAGGGCGTGAAAAACCAGCTCGACGGCAGCGGCACCGACTCGTGGTGCCTGGGCTCGCAGTACTGGTCCAAAAACCTGCTGCCCGTGGGCTACAAGGCCGAGTACGGCGTGCTGCTCGACATGGTGGGCGCCAAGGGCGGCACCTTCACCCGCGAGGAAACCTCGCGCACCAACGCCCGCGGCCCGCTCGACAAAATCTGGAACACCGCCGCTACCCTGGGCTACTCCGATTTCTTCCGCTTCCAGGACACCGGCGGCATCACCGACGACCACGTGTACACGAACCGGGCCGGCATTCCCACGCTCGACATCTATGACCACCCCACCTACGGCGACGACTACTTCCCCGCCTACCACCACGCCACCACCGACAACATGAGCATCATCGACCGCAAGACGCTCAAGGCCGTGGGCCAGACCATGGTGCAGGTGTTGTACATCGACTAGCCAGCGCGGCCTTGTATTAGACCTGAAAACGGCCGCCGGGGCAACCCGGCGGCCGTTTTTGGTGTCAAGCCCGTCGCACGGGCAGGCGCAGATTCTGCCCGGCCTCAAGCATGTGAACGTTGGGTAGCTTGGCGTTGCGCAAGGCAGCACTATGGCGTTTGCGCCGGGTAGTAGTGGGCGCCAAGCAGTTATTGGTGGAAGTTGGCGTCATTGGTGAAATTCCACATCCCGATGCCCATGAACCAAAAGTGTATTCTGAAACTCCTGCTGTGGTTGTTGCTGGGATGCGTGGCCCGGCCCGCGGCGGCACAAACGGTAAGCCGGCTGGCGGCCGACTACCTGGCCGGGTACCAGCAGTTGCGCATTCCGGAGCAAACCTTCGACTTCCAGCAAAACCTGCGGCAGATTCCGCCCGCCGAGCAGCTCCGGCGCCAGCACGATTTCTTTCTGAACGTGCAGCGGCAGCTGGCAGCGGTGAAGCGCGGCGGCCTCGGCCTCACCGAGCAGATTACCTACGACCACCTGGCCTACGAAGCCGCCCAAAACCTACGGCGCGTGACGTTGGAAACGGCCTTTCGGCGCACCAATGCCGCGGTGCCCGCCACCGGCCTGGCCGCCCTGCCCAACCACCACGCCTGGTACGCGCTTTATGCCCGCCAGTACACCAGCACGGGCCGCCCGGCCGACGAGCTGTTTGCTTTTGGGCAGCAGCAGGTGGTCCGGGTGCAGGGCGAAATTCGCCGCCTGCGCCGCCAAATGGGCTACGGACAAGACAGCGCCGGTTTCTACCGCTACCTGGCGTCGGACAAGTTTGTGCTGACCGACACGGCCGCCATCATTCGACGCTACCGTGCCTTGGAGCGGCGCCTGCGGGCGCACTTGCCGGTGGCTTTCGCCGACACGGCCGTGCCGGCGCTGCGCATCCGCCTCTGGGAGGGCGCCACGCCGGCCACGCCGCCCGGTATCTACCGCGAGGGCAGTTTCGATTTCAACTTCGCCAGCGGCCGCCACAACACCCGCGCCATGGAGTGGATTTTCGAGCACGAGGGCATTCCCGGGCACCACTACCAGTCGTCGTTGCAGCGCAAAGCCGGGCCGCTTTCGCCGCTCAGCGCCCTCACGTTCTACTCCGGCAACGCCGAGGGCTGGGGGTGCTACGTCGAGTACCTGGGCAAACAGTTGGGCCTGTACCAGCAGCCCGAGGCCGAGCTGGGCAAGTGGGAATGGGACCTAGTGCGCTCGGCCCGCGTGGTGCTCGACGTGGGCATTCACGACCGGGGCTGGACCCACGCCCAGGCCCTGGCCTACTGGCAGGCCAACGTGCCCGGCCAACAGGACATTGCCGAACGGGAAATCAACCGCGTCACCAACTGGCCCGGCCAATGCCTGAGCTACAAAGTGGGTGCCCAGGTCATCGAAGACCTAAAAACGCAGCTGGAACACCGCCCCGGGTTCAGCCTGCGCCGCTTTCACGCCGCGTATCTGGCGCTGTCGCGCCTGCCCCTGGAGGTGGTGAAGAGCCATATCGACGCCGTGTACAACACGCTGGGGAAACTGGGGTGACCTGGGCGGCGCTAGGATTCGGCTTGCCCCACGCTGGGCAGGCCTACGCCGTCAGGCGTCCACCGCTGGCGTCTACCGTCAGCGTCACCGTTTGGCCCACCACCATGGCTAGGTTATCGGCCTCGTGGCCCACGGGGAAGCCGTACGCCACCGGGAAGTTGTACAGCTGCGCGTAGCGGTCGATGATTTCCTCGGCCGTGACGCCGAAGGGGATGGCGTTGTCGCGCATTTGGGAGAAGTGGCCGACTACCAGCCCAGCCAACCCTTGCAGCTGCCCGCTGCGGTGCAGGTGCAGCATCATGCGGTCGACGTGGTAGAGGTACTCGTCCAGGTCTTCCAGAAACAGAATGCGGCCCGCGAAGCTGGCCTGCGAGGCCGTGCCCGTGATGGTTTGCAGCAGGCTGAGGTTGCCGCCCACCAACTCGCCGGTGGCCGTGCCAACACGGTTGAGGGTGTGGGATGCGGCCGTAATGGGCTGGAAAGCTTCGCCGAACAAAGCCCGGCGCAGGGTTTCTAGGGCCAGCTCGCCGCCTGCCTGATGAAACAGCACCGGCATCACGCCGTGGATGCTGGCGTGGTCCAGGGCCAGCAGGTGCGCGTTGAGCACGGTGATGTCGGAGAAGCCGGCCACCCACTTGGGGGCGCGGCGGAAGGCCGTGAAGTCGAGCCCGTCCACGATGCGGGCGGTGCCGTAGCCGCCCCGCGCGCACAGAATGGCCCGGATGCCGGGGGCGTCGAGCTGCTGCTGAAAGTCGCGGCGGCGCAGGTCGTCGGGCCCGGCAAACTGATGGAAGTCGCCGGCAATGCTTTCGCCTAGTACCACTTCCAGGCCCCAGCTTTCGAGGGTGGCGATGGCGGGGGCCAGGTCGGCAGCCGAGATTTTGCGGGCGGGGCTCACGATGGCCACGCGGTGGCCGGCTTGCAGGGCAGGGGGGAAGGTAACGGGCATGGGCAGGAAGATTAACCGCCGCAAAGAAAGCAATGCCCGCGCCGGTCAGGCATTGCCGCCGCTGGCGGGTTTCGGCCAAAGTTCGGGCCCGGCCCCAACCCCGGCCAGGCATTCTTCGTCAAGTTCGTAGCTTTAGCCTATTCCGCTCACCGCTTTCCCGGACCCTATGAAACACCTGCTACTCCTGGCCCTGGCGCTGCTGCTCGGCACCCGGCTGCCGGCCGCCGCCCAAACCCCCATCGACACCACCGGCGGGCGTTACTTCCAGCCCGTCTTCCCGGGTGTGACCGTGACTTCGGGCGTGGTGTACGGCAATACCACCAACCCCGTGTTCGGCACGGCCCTGCCGCTGCTCATGGACGTGTACCAGCCCACCGGCGACACGGTCAGGCGGCGACCGGTCATCATCTTTGCCCACGAGGGCGGCTTCGTGCGGGGCTCGCGCGCCGATGCCTACATGACGGCCGTGTGCACGCAGTTTGCCCGGCTGGGCTACGTCACGGCCAGCATCGATTACCGGCTGCTGTTCTTCCCACTCGACACCACCAACGTGAGCCGGGCCGCCATCCGCGGCATGCAGGATATGCGCGCCGCCGTGCGTTTCTTTCGCCAGGACGCCGCCACCGCCAACGTGTACCGCGTGAGCCCCAGCCGCATTGTGGTGGGCGGCGCCTCGGCCGGGGGCTTCATGGCCCTGCAAGTGGCCTATTTGGATAAGGCCAGCGAAGTAACTGCCGACGTGAACCTGGCCGCGCTGGGCGGCATCGAGGGCAACAGCGGCAACCCCGGCTACAACAGCTATCCGCTGGCCGTGCTCAACCTGAGCGGCGCCACCAACCCGCCCCGCATCATCGAGCCCGGCAACGCGCCCCTCTACAGCGCCCACGGCACCGCCGATGCCGTGGTGCCCTACCTCAAAGGCCGGGTGGGGGCCGGGCTGCCGCCCAAGTACGTGTTTGGCAGCGGCCTGCTGAACCCCTACGCCAGCAGCGTGGGCGTGCTCAACGTGCTGCGTCGCTTCAGCAAGGCGCCCCACATCCCGCAGTATCCGGTGCAGAGCGCCGGCACCGGCAGCCCCAGCTCGGCAGCTTACGCCGATACCACTTTCCGCGACGTTCGGGCGTTTTTGCGGCCCTTGCTGGCGCCCTTTGTGGCCCCGGTGCTGCCCAGCCTGGTCATTAATACAAACACCGCCGTGGCGCCCGGCTCCTATCAGGACATTACCATCAACAGCGGCCAGGCCACGCTCAGCGGCAACGTGACCGTCTACGGCACGCTGGTCATCAAAAGCCTGAGCGGCCAAACGCCGGGCTCGCTCAAAACCAACTGCTTTGTGGTGGACGGGCCCGGCAGCTTCGACCTGCAAGCCGGGGCTGCGCTGCGGATTTGTGACCCGGATGGCATTGCGGCCAGCGGTGCCGCCGGGGCCATTCGCAACACGGGCAGCCGCACCTTCAGCTCCGATGCCGTGTACGTGTACGAAGGCACTGCCAACCAAATCACCGGCTCGGGTTTGCCTGGTCAGGTGCGCGATTTTGAAGTGAATGTGTCCAGCTCGCTCTCCGTGCAACTGACCAATGGGCTGAGCATCAAGCAGCGTTTCCTGCCCACCAGCGGGCAGGTGCTCAACAGCCAGCAGCTCACGCTGCTCTCTGGCCCCACGGGCACCGCCCTGGTGACGCCCGGCGCGGCCACGCTACGGAGCAGCGTGGCCTTCCAACGCTACCTCGACCCCAGCGTGAACCCCGGCCCGGGCTACCGTCATTTGGCTTTGCCGTTTGACTTTGGGGGCTTCACCAGCGTGAGCGCGCCGGCCTTCACGCCCGAGTTTAACCCCGCTTACAACACGGCGGCCCGCCCCGATTTGGTGCGGCCTTTCCCCAACATCTTCGTTTACGACCAAGCCCGCGCCCTGACTTCGCCGGCTACCAGCTACTCGGAGTTCGACAAAGGCTGGGCCGTGCCCGTGGCCCCCGGCGGCTCGCTCACCAGCTTCGACCGCGGCCAGGGCTTTACGCTGAACATTACCGCCGGCCAAACGCTAAGCCTAGCCGGCCCCCTCTCCCGCAACAACGAAGACATTGCCGTGACGCTGCCCGCCGCGGCCACGCCCACCGCGGGCTGGCACTTCCTGGGCAACCCCTTCCCGGCGGGCCTGAACTGGGACGCCGTGACTATCCCCGCCGGCCTGAGCGGCGCCATGTACATCTTCGTGAGCACCAGCCAGTACAGCGGCAACTACCGCGCCTACGTGAACGGCGTGGGCGGCGCCGGGGCCACCGTCCCGCTGGGGCAAGCCTTCTTCGTGCGGTCGTTGGCCAACACGCCGGTCACGCTCACCTTCCCCCTTAGCGCCCGCATCACCGACTACGCGGCCGCCAACGCGGCCACCGTGCAGCGCGGCACCACCGATGCCCGTCCCCGCCTGCGCCTCACCCTGGCCGCAGCGGGTGCCGCCCCCGCCACCGCCGACGAAGCTTACCTCTACCAGGAAGCCGGCGCCACGGCCAGCCCCGACGCGGCCTTCGACGCCGCCAAAATGCCCAACCCCAGCGGCCTGAACCTGGCCACGCTGGCCAATGGCGAGGCCTTGGCCATCAACGGCCTGCCGGTGGTGGGCGCGCCCGCCACCGTGCCGCTGGCCGTGGCCGTGCCGCAGCCGGGCGCCTACGTGCTCACCGCTGTCCAGCTGGCCAACTACGCCGCGGGCGCCCTCACTCTGACCGACGCCCTCACGGGCACGCGCACGCCGCTGGCCGCCGGCGCACGGTATGCCTTCACCATGGCCGGCACCACGGCACCCGGCCGCTTTGCCCTGGAGCTAAGCGCCGCTGGCGTGCTGGCCACCGGCCCCGCTCAGGCACTGGCCGCCCAGCTGCAGGTGTTTCCCAACCCCGCTTCGGGCAGCTTCCAGGTGCTGCTGCCGCTGCCTGCGGGCCAACGGGTGCCGGCCGTGGCCGAGCTCACCAATGCCCTGGGCCAAACGGTGCGCCGCCAGCCG
Organism: Hymenobacter armeniacus; assembly: GCF_014699055.1. Classification (GTDB taxonomy): domain Bacteria; phylum Bacteroidota; class Bacteroidia; order Cytophagales; family Hymenobacteraceae; genus Hymenobacter; species Hymenobacter armeniacus. The sequence goes on along the minus strand of NZ_JACXAC010000010.1, from coordinate 11,587 downwards.
CTCGCGGCCTCCGGCCAGGCCTTGGCCGGCGAAGTGGACGTGCGCGGCCTGGCGCCGGGCGTGTACCAGCTGCACCTGCGCGTGGCGGGCCTGCCGCTGGTGCGCCGCGTGGTGGTGCAATAAGCCGGAACTTGCGCCCTGACCAGCTGTTTCGTCTCAAACTCGGCCCTGGCCGGTAGCGGTGCGGTAAGCGCCGTGGCTGACCTGGCCACTTTCCACATTTCTGTTGTTGCTTAGCTTCTTATGAAAACACTGTTTATCTGCTTCGTCCTGCTGCTGTTTGGCGCGCGCATGGCCTCGGCGCAGGCCGTCATTGACACCACCCAGGGCCGCTACTACCAGCCCGTGTTTGCCAACGTAACCGTGACTTCGGGCGTCAACTTCGGCTCGGCCGTAAACTCGGCCGGTGCCACCCAGCAGCTGCTGATGGACATTTACCAGCCCACCGGCGATGCGCTGGCCCGGCGGCCGGTCATCATTTTTGCGCACCAGGGCGGGTTCATCACGGGCTCGCGCACAGATGCCTACATGGTGGCCGTGTGCACGCGCTTTGCCCGGCTGGGCTACGTCACGGCCAGCATCGACTACCGCCTGCTGGACTTCGGCACCATCATCGGCGGGGGCTTCGACACGGTGAACATCGCTAAGTCGGCCATTCGCGGCATGCAGGACTTGCGGGCGGCCGTGCGCTTCTTCCGCAAAGACGCCGCCACCACCAACACCTACCGGGTGCATCCCAACTACATCACCGTGGGCGGTTCATCGGCCGGGGCCTTTGCGGCCCTGGAAGTAGGCTACCTCGACAAAGCCAGCGAAGTGCCCGCCTACGTGGGCATTGCGGCGCTGGGCGGCATCGAAGGCAATAGCGGCAACCCTGGCTACAGCAGCCAGCCGCTGGCCGTGCTCAACCTGAGCGGCGCCACCGAAAACCCCAGCCTCATCGAACCCGGCAACGCGCCGCTGCTCAGCGTGCACGGCACCGCCGACGGCACCGTGCCTTACCTGCAGGGCCGCGTGGGCAGCAGCCTGCCGCCCAAGTACGTGTACGGCAGCGGCCGCCTGCACCCGCGCGCCGCGCAGGTGGGCATCCGCAACACGCTGGTGCGCCTGTCGCGGGCCGGCCACATTCCCTTCGAAAGCACCACCGCCCCCGGCCTGCTCTACGCCGACACCACCTTCCGCGCCATCCGCGACTTCCTGCGGCCCAGCCTAGCGCAAGCCGGCACCGTGCTTGCCACTGCGAGGGCCAGCGCCACCCCGGCCGCCCAGGCCTACCCCGTGCCGGCCGAAGACGCCGTGCAGCTGACCCTGCCCAAAGAACTGCTGCTGCCCCTGCAGGCCCAGCTCCTCGACGCCGCCGGCCGCGTGGTGCGCGTCATCAGCCCCGAGGCCCACGACCTGAGCCTGCTGCGCAATGCCCTGAAACCGGGCGTTTACTTCCTGAAGTTTCCCGGCCAGCCGGCGCTGCGACTGGAATTTAAATAGGAAAATTGACTTGGTTTGCCACGCAAGACAAGGGGCGCGATTCAGCTGAATCGCGCCCCTTGTCTTGCGTGGCTTCCTGATTAGACCAGCTCAGCCGTGCCCTGGGCCCAGGCGTGGGCCGCGGCGGCGGCAGTGGGCACCTCGTGCAGGCGGGCCACAAACACGCCGTTGGCTCGCAGCTCTTTGCGCCAGGCAAACAGCTGCTCCAGCGCCACGGGGCCGGTGGCGTAAGTGCCGTGCTCATCGGTGCGCAAGCTTTCGGGCGGCAGTTCCAGCCAGGTCAGCACCTCGCGCAGGGCCCCCACGTCGGGATGGCTCACGTAGGCTTCCACGGCCAGGCCCTGGGTAAGCTGAACGGCTGGCGCCGCGGCCTGCCTCGCGTAGCCGTAGCGCAGGCCGCGGCGCAGCGCCAGCACATCGGCCAGCACGGCCGAGCCGGTGGGGTGGCCCCCGGCGCCCCGCCCCCGCAGGAACTGCGCGCCGGCAAATTCCGCCTCCAGCACCACGCCGTTGAACTCGCGGTCCACGGCGTAGAGCGGCGACTCCGGCCCCACCAGCTGCGGCGTCACCAGCGCCGTGACGCACCCGTCCGGCAAGCGGTACAAGCCGGCCACCACCTTGATTTTGCGGCCGTGCGCGGCGGCGCGGGCAATGTCGGCCGCCCCAACGCCTTCGATGCCCAGGTTCAGCACTTGTTCGGGGTTCAGGAAAACCCCGTAGGCGTGGGCGGCCAGAATCACGGCTTTCGAGCGCGGGTCGAAGGCGCCCATGTCGAGCGCGGGGTCGGTTTCGGCAAAGCCCTGGGCCTGGGCTTCGGCCAGGGCGGGGCCGTAGTCGGAGCCGTCCTCGCCCATGCGCGTCAGCACGTAGTTGGAGGAGCCATTGAAAATGCCGCTGACCGCGCGCAACGGCTCGTGACTAAAATACTGGTCGAGCGTGCGAATGACGGGAATGCTGCCGCACACGGCCGCTTCGTAGAGCAGCGTGCCGCCGCACTCTGCCTGCAGCCGCACCAGCTCCGGCAGGTGCCGGGCCAGCATGGCCTTGTTGGCCGTTGCCACGCGGCGGCCCTGGCGCAGGGCCGCGCTCACCAGCCGGAAGGCCTCGGCCGCGTCGTCAATTACTTCCACCAGAAGGTCCAGTTCGGGGTCGGTCAGCAGGTCATCGGCCTGCAAGCTAAACCGCTCGGCGGGTAGCGTCCGGGGTTTGGTGGGGCTTTTCACGGCAATGCGCGTCACGGTGAGGCCTAGCTCGGGCTGGCGCTGCACGATATCGTAGAAGCCCTGCCCCACGCAGCCAAAGCCGATGAGGCCAATGCGCAGGGGCGGTTGGGTTGGGTTCATTTCTTTGATTATGAGATGGTCGGGCGTCGGTCCCTGGGCAGCTCTTTCGTAAGCAAGCTTGTACCAAGGCCACGCTCTTTGTGCCGGCCAAAGTGTGTTTGTACCAGTGCTTTGGTCTTTGTGCTAATCTGCCGGGATTTGTGCTTCAGCGACGGCTTTCTAAGCCACTGAAGGGACTTTCTTCTAAGTTAATGGCATCGCTGCGTCAAGAATTAATGCACGAACGTGGGCGCGTAGAACCGTTCCAGGAAGTGCGTAATGCCGGCTGTTTCCAGCAAAAAGCCGTCGTGGCCGTAGCGCGAGTCCAGCTCCGCGTACATTGCCCCGGGGATGTGAGCGGCCAGCTCGCGCTGCTCGCTGAGCGGAAACAGCACGTCGGACGTGATGCCCAGCACCAGCGTGCGCGCCCCGATGCGGCGCAACGCCGCCGCCACGCCGCCCCGGCCGCGGCCCAGGTTGTGACTGTCCATGCTGCGGCTCAGGGCCACGTAGCTATAGGCGTCGAAGCGGGCCACTAGCTTGTCGCCCTGGTAGCGCTGGTAGCTGCTGGCGCGGTGCTCGTGTGGCAGGTGGTCGTCGTCGGGGTCGGTTTGGGTGTCGGCGTAGGCCGAGTAGCTGCGGTAGCTGAGCAGGGCCACGGCGCGGGCGGCCCGCAGGCCTTCGTCGCCCCCGCCGGGCTGGCCGGCGGCGTAAGTGGGGTCGGCCTCGATGGCCAGGCGCTGGGCTTCGTTGAAGGCAATGCCCCAGGCCGAGTGCCGGGCGTTGGTGGCAATGACCACGAGGTGGTCGAACAAATCGGGCCGCTGCACGGCCCACTCCAAGGCCTGCTGCCCGCCCAGCGAACCGCCTATCAGGGTGTGAATGTCGGTGAGGCCCAGGTCCTGGCGCAGGGCCTCGTGCGCCGCCACCAGGTCGCGGATGGTCAGCCGCGGAAAGTGCTGGTAGCGCGGGCGGCCCGTGGCGGGGTCCGGGTCGCGCGGGCTGGTGCTGCCGTAGCAGGAGCCCAGCACGTTGGCGCACACAATGAAGTACTCGGCGGGGTCGTAGTAGCACCCCGGCCCCACCAGCCCCGGCCACCAGGCCAGCACGTCGGCGTTGGCCGTGAGGGCGTGGCACACCCACACCACGTTGGCGCGGTCCTCGTTGAGCTGGCCCCAGGTGCGGTAGGCCACGTGGGCCCCGGCCAGGGTTTCGCCGCTTTCAAGAAGCAGGTCGGGCAGGTGAAAAATATGGTCTGACATGGGTCATCAAGTAAAAAAAGCCGCTGCAGAACCAGCGCACGAAACCGGCCCTTGGTATCTCACCCCCATCTTTCTCCAACAAACTGCAGGAAAGTGGGCCCGCCCGTGGGCTGGTTCTGCATCGACCAAATTTTGTCAGTTGTCAGTTGTTAATTATTGGTTGTCAGTTTGTTTGGCAAGAAGTCTGAGGCTAACAACTGACAACGAGCAACTGACAACCAGAAACTACACTTCCAGCGGCTGGGCGTGCTCCAGCTCGGGCTCCGCCACGGCGTCGCCCTCGGCGGGGCGGCCGGCGGTGTTGCCGATGGCGTCGAACGCCTGCTGCAAATCGGCCTTGATGTCTTCAAAATGCTCGATGCCCACCGACAGGCGCAACGACGTGGGCGTGACGCCGGCGGCCAGCTGCTCCTCGTCGCTGAGCTGCTGGTGCGTGGTGGCCGAAGGCTGAATGATGAGCGTCTTGGCGTCGCCCACGTTGGCCAGGTGGCTGATGAGCTTGAGGTTGTCGATGAACTGCGTGGCCGTTTCCTTGCTGCCTTTGATGCGGAAGGAGAGCACGCCGCCGAAGCCGCGCTTCAGGTATTTCTGGGCCAGGCGGTGGTAGGGGCTGCTGGGCAGGCCGGGGTAGTTCACGCTTTCCACCTGCGGGTGCTGCTCCAGCCAGGTCGCGATTTTGAGGGCGTTTTCCACGGTGCGCTCCACGCGCAGACTCAGGGTTTCGAGGCCGATGAGCAGCTGGAAAGCGTTGAATGGGCTCTGCGAGGGGCCGAAGTCGCGCAGGCCTTCCACCCGGGCCCGGATGATGAAGGCGATGTTGCCGAACGGCCCGCCCTTGCCGAATACGTCGTTGAACACCAGGCCGTGGTAGCCTTCGCTGGGCTCGGTGAACTGCGGAAATTTGCCGTTGCCGAAGTCGTAGGTGCCGCCGTCCACAATCACGCCGCCGATGCTGGTGCCGTGCCCGCCAATCCACTTCGTGGCCGACTCGACCACGATGTGCGCGCCGTGCTCCAGGGGCCGGAACAGGTAGCCGCCCGCCCCAAAGGTGTTGTCCACAATCAGCGGCAGGTCGTGCCGGTTGGCAATGGCCGCAATGGCCTCAAAATCGGGAATGCTGAAGCTGGGGTTGCCAATGGTTTCGAGGTAGATGGCCTTGGTGTTCTCATCAATCAGCTCCTCAAACGAGGCCGGGTTGTCGCCGTCGGCGAAGCGCACCTCGATGCCCAACCGCTTGAAGGCCACCTTGAACTGGTTGTAGGTGCCGCCGTAGAGGAAAGCCGTGCTCACGAAGTTGTCGCCGGCCTGCAGGATGTTGTTGAGGGCAATGAACTGCGCCGCCTGGCCCGAGCTGGTGGCCAGCGCGGCCACGCCGCCTTCCAGCGCCGCCACGCGCTGCTCAAACACGTCGGTGGTCGGGTTCATCAGGCGGGTGTAAATGTTACCGAACTCCTTCAGGGCAAACAAGTTGGCGCCGTGCTCGGCATTCTTGAACACGTAGCTGGTGGTTTGGTGAATGGGCACCGCGCGCGAGCCGGTGGTGGGGTCGGGCTGCTGGCCGGCGTGGAGTTGCAGGGTTTCGAAGTGCAGGGATTGAGCGGACATAATGGGGGAATGGTTGAAGGTTGAAAAACCGGAATGAGTTGATTGGAAAAGGCGCTAATCAGCTTGTCAACAAGCCCTTGAAGCGCAGCAAGCCCCCAGCGTGTGCCCGTGCTGAAGCGGTGGCCCGGTGCGCGCCGAACGCGCCGAAAAGGCGCGCGACGGCCCCGAGAAGCCACCAGAAAATCCAGAAAAGAGGGGAGGGGGTGCCTAAGCCGAAATCAGCTTAGCAACAACACGGGCAGCAACAGTACATTCGCATTCGGGCGAACGGCGCGGCCGGCATGCAACGGCCCAAGGCCGAAACAGAGAAACCCGAAGCCCCAGCGCGCAAAGCAGCCGCAGGAGTCGGGTTGGGAAAGGCGAAACGAGAAGAATTTTCCATGGCACTCGAGTCATATGCCCCAGCGCGGCCAACGCCGCAGTGGGTAGGAATTGGCACCTTTCACAGGAAGGAAGGTTGCCAGCGGGTCAGGGAGCCTAGTCTCTCGCCGCTTCTGTATAAAACGTAAAACTTCCCGCCGTTAGCAGGGAGTACCGGGTTGGTGAGGGCAAATGTACGAGAGAAATTTTTGGTCGGGCAAGCGAGGCGGGCGAAATAATTTTTTCGCTGGCCGTTTTCGGACCCGCCCAAACACAAAAAAGCCACCCTGAAACAGAGTGGCTTTTCTCACCTTTTTTCTGCAAAAAAGTACCTAGAGACTAGGTAGGGTTAACACCTGACCGACTTCGATATGGTCAGGGTTACTGCCGATGGTGGCCTTGTTGGCCTCGTATATCTGATGCCACTTGGCGGCGTCACCGTAGTGGTGTTTGGCAATTTTAGACAGCGAGTCACCGCTTACCACGGTGTACGAATCGCCGGCGGCGGCTGGATTGGCATTGGCCGCGTTTCCGAAAAAATCAGTGCCGCCAGCAGCCGGCTTCGCTGCGGGCTCTACGGGTTTTTGCTCGCCTTTGTCGCTGAGAAAATCAAAGAGTCCCATGGATTTGTTCCGTTTGATGAAAAAAAATTTGAATGAGCCGCCCCGAGGGGGTAGCCAACAGGGCCCATATACGGGCCGGCTCAGGCGAAGTTGCGGCGTAAACTCTTTTGCTTGCGGGTCCGTAAGCCGACGAGTTTGCGACCGCAGGCATTCTCATTCTTTCACCATTCTTCTTTTTGTGCTCATGAAACTTCAGTCCCTTTTTTCGCTCCGTTATTTCGCCAGCCTGTTGCTGTTGGTGTCGTTGTTTGTCACGGCGTGTGGCAACGACAAAGGCAAGGTAGAAGGCGTGAATATGCTGTACGGCACCGATAGCAAGGTATGGAAAACTGCCAAGGAAACCGATGCCAGTGGCGACAAAGTAAAGCAAACTGACGCGCAAAAACAGCAGGAGCTCCACGTTTTTGCCAACGGCAACTACACCATGACCGACGGCGCCGCCGGTGCCGTGTCGGGCAAGTACACCTTCGACCAAGCCGGTAAAACCATCACCTTCACCCCCGAAGGCAGCGCTACGGCCAACACTTTCGCCGTAGAAACCCTCACCGACGACAAGCTCACGCTGAAGTCCGCCGACGGCGCCACGCTGATGCTGGAAAAAGACTAGGCATCGCCGCCAATTCTACAAAAAGCCCCGAACCACTGTGGTTCGGGGCTTTTTTGTTGTTCAACAGTTGGGCTCAAGCTCGGGCCTGGCGGGAAAAGGCCAGTAACTTGCCGCCACTTTCCGGGCTGCACCAAGCAGCCTTCCCACCTTTTTCTGCTACGCATGCTGATTGATTGCAAGGCGGCGGCCCTAGCGGGGGCGCTGCTGCTGGCGGGCGCATTCGCCCACGCCCAGGCCCCTGCGCCCCTGCCCACCCACGCGGTGCGCAGCATTGCCCCAACCGACACCGATTTTCGGGACCTGAATTTTTTGAAAGCCGAAATCGGCCCGGCGCGGGTGGTGATGCTGGGCGAGCCCACCCACGGCGAAGGCAACGTGTTCGAGGCCAAAATCCGGCTGTTGCGCTTTCTGCGCGAGCAGATGGGCTTTACCACGGTGGCTTTCGAGAGCGGGTTTTATGACCTGCACAAGGCCCAGCAGGCGCTGGAAGCCGGCCGGCCGGCGCGGGAAGCCCTTGGCAACAGCGTGTTTGGGGTGTGGACTTCGGCGCAGGAGTTTCAGGGCGTGCTGCCGTTGGTGGGCCGAAACGGGCTGCGCGTGGCCGGTTTCGACCCGCAGCTGAGCGGCGAGTACGGCGGCGACCTGGTAGATGACTTGCAGGCGTTTCTGGCCCCGCAGAAGAGCGCGGCCCTGCTGAATTACGACTACCTTGAAAGCGTCATCGGCTTCATGGGCGAGCGTTTCACCTTTCTGCCCACCACCACGCTGGCCGAGTTTGAAGCGGAAATGGCCAAAGCCACGAAACAGGTGGCCAAAGCTGCCGCCAGCTCCGATGCCCGGCGCCGCACCGAGGCCGCCTTCTGGCAGCAAACCCTGCGCAGCCTGCTGGCCCAGGCCCGCGACTACGCCGAGCACGACCCCACCGCGAAAACTGAACAGGAGTTTAAGGCCCTCGACAGCAACCCGCGCGATGCCCAGATGGCCGCCAACCTGCTGTGGTACGTGCAGCAGCACCCGCAGGAAAAAGTGGTGTGCTGGGCCGCGCTGCCGCACCTGGCCAACCGCACCGACCGTTTCGACACCGCCGAGCTGCAAGCCTACCGGCCCATGGGCCGCCTCGTGAAAGAGGCTCTTGGGCCCGAGCAGGTGTACATTTTGGGCACGCTGGCCGGCGGCGGCTCGCACGGTTTCCCGGCCATGGGCTACCGGCCGGTGCCCGTGCCGGCCGCGGGCTCGCTCGAAGCCGAGCTGCTGGCCCAGCCGGCCGACTACGCTTTCGTGAGCCTGAAGCACGACGCGCCCGGCCGCGAGCTCACCACCTACGCCTTCGACTACACGCCCATGCGCGCGCCCTGGAGCGAGGCGGTGGACGGCTTTCTGTTTTTGCGCGAGGTGCACCCGCCGCGGGGGGCCCGCGCTACCGCCAGCGCCGCCCTGCCCGCCCCGGCCGACAGCGCCTCTGCCAATAGCGGCCCGGGCAGCCGGAACCCGGCCGCAGTGCCCCGCCGCGTGCGCGCCGCCACCGCCGGAGCCGCCGTGGTGCCGGTGCGCGGCGTGGTGCTCGACCGCCAGACCAAGGCGCCGGTGCCTTATGCCTCGGTAGCGGTGCCGGGCCAGGGCGTGGGCACGGTGGCCGACGGCCAGGGGCGCTTTGCGCTGGGCGTGCCGGCTGGCGGGCGGCTGGCGGTGAGCAGCGTGGGCTACGCCACGGCCAGCGCGACGCCCACGGCTGCCGCCCTGACGGTTTACCTACAGCCCGCGGCCTACGAGCTGGCGGGCGTGCAGGTGCGGGGCGAAAGCCTCGACCCGCGCAAGATTATGAAGAAGGTGCTGGCCGCCGCCCCGCAGAATTACGAGCAGGCCGACTACTCGGCGCAGCTCTACACCCGGCGGCAAGTCATCAACTTCGACACCGTGCGCTACGAATCGGAGTACGTGAGCCAGACATTTGAGCCCGGCGGCTACCGCAACTGGAACGGCGGCTTCATGGGCTGGGGCCCGCAGCACCAGATTCGGGTGCAGGAGGCCCACGTGCTGAAGCGCCCGGCGGCGCGGATGCGCGCCAGTGACATCGTGGAAAGCGGCCAGGGCTTTTATGCCGCGGCGGCCGACCCGGTGCGCATCTCGCCCCTGTTCAAAACCAGCACCGTGGGCAAGTTCCGCTTTCGCCTCGACAGCGTGCTGGTGCGCGACGGTGAAACCGTGTACCTGCTGAGCTTCGCTGTGAAGCGCGCCACCCACCGCAGCACCGGCACCTACCTCGAAGCCGGCTATTCGGGCCAGCTGGAAATTCAGCAGCGCGACTACGCCGTGACCCGCTACCAGGCCCTGTGGCAAATGGACACCGTGAAATGGAACGCCGTGGCCCACAAGCACGCGCCCAAGCACGACTTCGTGGCCCACCTATACAACACCATCCTCACAGATTCGCGCACCGACCACGTGGTGGAATACGCCAAGGGCGCCAACGGGCGCTACCACGTGCGCCGCAGCATCGGCAAGGGCGTGGGCGTGGGCCGCGTCATCGGCGGCTCGGCGTTCCACACCCAGAAAATCTGCGACGAATACTTCGCCGACCTGCCGGCTGGCACCGCCCTGCCGCCGCCCAATCCCAAGCTGGAGCCCCGCTTTGTGGGCCATGAGCTGGACGAGCTGACGCTGACGGAATTCCGCCCCGAGTTCTGGCAAACCTACCAGCGACCCGCAAAGTGAGGCGTAAGCGCCGTGCCGCTACAGTTTTCAGCACGTATTGCCGTTCTGTAATCCCAGCCTAGCGGTAGGTTCTTATTCCTTGCCTCCGCGCGCAAATACCCGCGTCACCCAGCGCGGCAGGAACACCAGCCCCAGCACGAGGTATAGGTAATACGTCACGATGCGGTAGAGGAACACCAGGAAGCTGGTCATAGTGGCCGTGCCGATGAACTTGCCAAAAAACGTGGGAAAGGCGCCTTCGGCAATGCCCGCGCCGCCCGGCGTGATGGCCACCAGCAGGATGACTTTGTAGGTGATGTTGCGGGCGAAAATGAACAGGAACGTGCCCGAATCCATGGGCACAAAGGCGGCAATGAGGCAGCCGATGATGGCGTAGCGGGCCGTCCAGACGAAGGCCGTGCTCACGCTGGCCCGCCACCAGTAGGCCGGCCCGTTGCCGCGCAGCTGGCCCGAGGCCCGCACCATCTCCTGGCCGTGGCGGTAGGCCGTGCGCCGCCAGCGCCGCAGCAGCGGCAGCGAAAACAGCCGCACCAACAGCCGCCGCACCGACCTGGGATTGATGAAAATGGCGTACAGCATCAGCCCCGCATAGAGCGTCACAAACAGGTAGCTCACCCCAAATGCCACCCGCAGCGTGGCCACAAAGCCGGTTTGCAAGGCCTCGTGTGGGTAGAGCCCGGCCCCGGCAATGAGCACCACCAGGGGCACCATCACCACGTAGTACAGGTTGTCGAGCAGGGCCGTGACCATGATGTAGGCCAGTCCTTTGCCCAGCGGAATGCCTTCTTTCTCCAGAATAAACGGCGCCGCGCCCGTGCCGCCCTGCCCCGAGGGAAGCACGCAGGACGCGAATTCCCAAATCATAATCACGTCGAGCGCCTGCCGGTAGGTGAGCTCGGTTTCGGCAATGTGGCGGATGCGGTAGATGTAGCCTAGGTCGCGGGCGGCCAGCACCAGCACGGCCGCGGCCAGCCAGCGCCAGTCGGCCTGGGCCAGCGGGGCCAGGTCGCCGGGCTTATAGCTGCGCCAAAAGAGGTAGCCCACCACCAGCAGCCCCAGCGCCACCGGCAAAATGAGGCGCGACGGCCGCAGGCGCTGCAAAAAATGCGCGTCTTGGTCGGCTACGGGAGTGGGCGGAGGAGTAGGCATCGGGGGAAATGAGCGCCGGGCAAAAGTAGGCGTCGGCCGGCGCGTTGGCACGAAGAAACAAAAACGTCATGCCGGGCGCAGGTGAAGCAGCTTGTTTGCTTCGGTTGCGCCCGGCACGACGTTTTCTCTGCTAACGCCAACGCCTAGCCGTTAGGGGCGGCCGCCGGGGCTGCCGGCCGGCGTGGTGCCGTTGGGCGTGGTGGTGCCCGGCGAGGGCGCGTTGGCGGGTGCGTTGATGAGATTGCCGGGCTGGGCCGGGGCCGGCGTGGCCGGGCGGCGCGTGGTATCGGCGGGTTGAGCCGTGGGGGCTTGCAGTCCGGGCAGGGTGCCGGGCACCGCCGCCGGTGCGGTGCGGGTCGAGTCGGTGGGCGTGCCGGGGGCGGGGGCTGCCGGCTGGCTGCCGGGCGCTGCGCCGGGCACGGCACCGGCCGGGCGGCCGGGGTAGCCGCCCGGGTAGCCGCC